>NZ_JADBEK010000001.1:0-9000000 GCF_014873145.1 Nonomuraea angiospora
TAAGGAGCCGCCCCCTGTGGCCCGAAGGTGATCCTCGCCTTCGGGCCACAGGGCCGCCTGGCCTGGGCCGCTCGGCTCCTCTGCTCAGTCTCCGGCAGCGGCAGGGCGCGGCAGGCGGAGTCCCTTGAGGGCAAGTGCGTTGACCGCGACGATGAAGCTCGATCCGGACATGGACAGGGCGGCGATCTCCGGGCGCAGCACCAGGCCGAAGGCGGGTTCGAAGACGCCGGCCGCGATCGGCAGCGCGATCGTGTTGTAGCCGATCGCCCAGCCCAGGTTCTGCCGCATCTTGCGTAGCGTGCCGCGGCCGATGACCAGCGCCGTCGGTACGTCGAGCGGATCCGAGCGCATGAGCACCACGTCGGCGGTCTCGATGGCGACGTCGGTTCCCGCGCCGATGGCGATGCCGAGGTCGGCCTGGGCGAGCGCGGGGGCGTCGTTGACGCCGTCGCCCACCATCGCGACCTTGCGCCCGTCGCGCTGCAGCTCGGCGATCTTGGCGGCCTTGTCGCCCGGCAACACCTCGGCGATCACGGTGTCGATGCCGAGCTGCCCGGCGATCCGCCGGGCGGTGGCCTCGTTGTCGCCGGTCAGCATGACGACCTCGACGCCGGCTTCGTGCAGCGCCGCTACCGCGGCCGGGGAGCTGTCGCGGGGAGCGTCGGCGATGCCGATCACGCCGGCCGCGCGGCCGTCCACCGCGACGACAACCGCGGTACGCCCGCCTGCGGTCAGTTCCTCGCGCCGGGAGGCCAGCGGGCCCAGGTCCACGCCTTCGGCCTGCATCAGCTTCGTATTGCCCACCACGACCCGGCGTCCGTCCACCTGCGCCGTGGCGCCGTGACCCGGGACGTTCTCGAACCTGGCGGCCCGCGGGACGCCGGGAGCGTGCGCGTCGGCGTAGCGGACCACGGCCTCGGCCAGCGGGTGCTCGGACTCGCGCTCGACGGCGGCGGCCAGCCGCAGCAGTTCGGCCTCCGCCATCCCGTCGGCGATCACATCGGTGACCTCGGGCTCGCCCCTGGTCAGGGTGCCGGTCTTGTCCATGACCACGGTCTGGACGCGGGCCGCGGTCTCCAGCGCCATGGCGTTCTTGAACAGCACGCCGCGCTTGGCGCCCAGACCCGTGCCCACCATGATCGCGGTGGGGGTGGCCAGCCCGAGCGCGTCGGGACAGGTGACCACGACCACGGTGATGGCGAACAGCATCGCCGTGCCGGCCGCCGCGCCCGACAGCAGCCACACCGCGAGCGTCAGCCCGCCGCCGGCGAGCGCGACGAGGACGAGCCAGAACGCCGCCCGGTCGGCCAGGCGCTGCCCGGGAGCCTTGGAGCTCTGGGCCTGCTGGACGAGCTTGACGATCTGGGCGAGGGCGGTGTCGGCGCCGACTTTGGTGGCCCGGACGCGCAGGGTGCCGTTCTTGTTGATGGTCGCGCCGACCACCGCCGAACCGGGGGCTTTGTGCACCGGCACGCTCTCGCCGGTGACCATCGACTCGTCGACCTCGCTTTCGCCCTCCATGACCGCGCCGTCGACGGCGATCTTCGCGCCGGGACGGACGAGCAGGACGTCCCCGGCCACGACCTCGGCGGTGGGGATCTCCACCTGCTCGCCGTCGCGGATCACCACGGCCTTGGGCGGGGCCAGGTCGAGCAGCGCGCGGATCGCGTCGTTGGCGCCGCCTCTGGCCCGCATCTCGAACCAGTGCCCCAGCAGCACGAACGCCGCCAGCACGATCGCCGCCTCGTAGAAGACCTCGCCGCCGCCGGTCAGCGTGATGTACAGCGAGTACAGCCAGCCCGCCCCGATCGCCACGGCGACCAGCACCATCATGTCCAGCGTGCGGGCCCGCAGCGCCCGTACGGCGCCGTCGAAGAAGATCCACGACGAGTAGAAGATCACCGGCAGGCTGAGCAGCAACGCCCACACGTCCTCGCGCAGCCCGAACGGCACCGGCACGTCCAGCCCCAGCACCTCGCGCCCGATCGGGGACCAGATCAGGATCGGGACGGACAGCACGGCCGCCACCAGGAACCGGTTGCGCATGTCGGCCACCATGGCCTCCATCGACATGGCGCCATGGCCCCCGTGCCCCATCATCTCGTGCGGCGACGGAGCCGCGTGCTCTCCATGCTCGGCAGGCGCCTCCCGGACGGCCGGGGCGACGTCCGGCGGGTCGGGCTCTGCCAGGGGATCGCAGACGTGCGACGGTACGGACTGCCCCGCGCAGTGGTAGCCGCATTCCTGTACCCAGCGGCGAAGCTCGGCCAAGGACGTGACCCTCGGATCGAACACCACGACGGCGCTCTGCCCGACCGGGTTCACCTCGACCTCGATCACACCGGGGCGGCGGCTCAGCACGGCACGCACCACGTTCTGCTCCGAGGCCCACTGCAGCCCGCTCACGTCGAGAACCGCCGTGCTGCGATCCTTGGTGTCCCCGGTCGTCATGGTTTCCCCTCCACCCGCGCCCGGTAGCGATTGATCTACTGTTTTCCATAGTAGACGTCGCCCCTCGGGCGCCATGGGCCGGCCTCAACGACTCCTGACGGCTTCGGGGATCCGATCCGCGATCACGGCCTGAAAGTGGGGACAACCGGCCAGGTCCTCGTGATCGCAGTCCAGCGCGCAGTCGACGAGCTCGAGCGACGCCTGCGCCTCGGCGATGCGCCGGGCCAGCTCCTCCCGGCGGCGCAGCAGGACGGCGCGCCGTTCCGCCGCGTCAGAGGTGGTCATCATCTCGTGGATCTCTTCCAGGCTGAACCCGGCTTCCTTGCCACGCAGGATCACGGCCACCCGGTAGAGGTCGTCGGACCTGTAGCGGCGGCGCGCTCCTTCGACGCGGATCGGACTGATCAGGCCCATCGCCTCCCAATGCCGCAGGACGTGGGTCGCCAGGCCGAACCGCTCCGCGACTTCACCGATGCTCATGGTCGCACTTGACTTCATGTCGACATTAAGTCGCATGCTGGCCCGCATGTCCAAAGACAACGACTCGATGGAATCACTCATCAAGCTGCTCGACGTCGCCGACGCGCTGCCCGGGGCGGTCGCGTTGCGCGCGCGTTCGTACGATCTGCTCACCCTCCCCGACGGCGCGGCCGTGGTGGATGTCGGCTGCGGCGCGGGCCGGGCGGTCGGCGAGCTCGCGGAGCGCGGGATGAGATCGATCGGCGTGGACCTCAGCGAGGAGATGATCGCGGTGGCCCGCCACCGCCGGCCGGATGCGGACTTCCGGCTCGGCGACGCTTTCGACCTGCCGCTCGAAGACGGGCAGGTCGCCGGGTATCGAGCCGAGAAGGTCTATCACGAGCTCGCCGACGCGGCCAAGGCGCTGGAGGAGGCCAGGCGGGTGCTCGCTCCGAGAGGGCGTATCGTGCTCGTCGGGCAGGACTGGGACTCCTTCGTCATCGACTCCGACGACCCAGCGCTCACCCGGGCCATCGTGCACGCGCGCGCCGACCTGATCCCGAATCCCCGTGCGGCCCGCCGCTACCGCAACCTGCTGCTCGACGCCGGCTTCCAGGACGTCGAGGTGGAGGCGCACGTCGGCGTCTTCACCGACCCGGCCATGCTGCCCATGCTCACCGGCATCGCGGAGGGCGCACGCGCCGCCGGAGCCATCACCCGCGAACAGGAGACGGCGTGGGCGAATGATCAGCGGACGCGCGCCCACGGCGGACGCATGTTCCTGGCGCTCCCCCTCTTCGTGGCGTCGGCTTCGCGGCCAGAGGAATAGCGCACGCGACGCGGCGGAAGCGGCAGACGATGGCGGCGATCACGCTCGGCCGTGATCGCCGTCAGAGCCTTTCCCGTGCCGTGATCGCCCGCTTGAGCTTGATCAGGTCCTTGGGGGAGTTGACGGCGACGGCGCCGACCAGCACGCCGTCCCGCGTGAAGGCCACGGCGAAGCGATCCTCTTCGGGGGAGCCGGTGGCGATGCTCGCCGCATCGGCGAGGTGCGGCAGTCCGGCGGTCTGGATGCGGGCGCCGTGCACATGGGTGGCGAAGTTCGGCACGTCCGCGAATGGTTGCGCGTTCTCCGCCCCGGCCAGCAGATTGCGGGCGGCGACCGCGCCCTGCTCGTTGGCGTTGGACCAGTGCTCGATGCGTACGATCTCCCCGCCGAAGTGAGCGTGCGGCCAGCGCGCGACATCCCCCGCGGCCACGATGTCGGCCGAGTCGGTCGCGAACAGCGTCGGCTCGCACAGCACGCCATCGTCCACGGCCAGGCCGCTGCCGTCCAGCCATTCGGTGTTCGGGATCACGCCCATGCCGCCGACGACCAGGTCCGCGGCGACGGTGCGGCCGTCGCCGAGCCGGACCCGGTCGCCGTCCACGGCGGTGACCCGGACGTTCGTGATGAGCTCGACGCCGTTGCGCTCGTGGTGCGAGGCCAGCCAGCGCGCCGCCTCCTCGCCCAGCCCGGCGTGCATGGGGTACGGCGCGGAGTCGATCAGGGTGACCTTCCGGCCGAGCTGCCGGGCCGTCGAGGCGACCTCGCCGCCGATGAACCCGCCGCCGATGACCAGCACGTGCTCGTGCCCCGAGTCGAGCTCGGCGCGCAGAGCCAGCGCGTCGTCAATGGTGCGCAGGGTGCGCACCCCGTCGAGCCGCCGCGGGCGCGCGCCGCTGGCGATGACGAGCCCGTCGTGGCCGAGCTCGGCGCCGTCGTCGAGGGTGACCGTCCGGGCCCGGGCGTCAAGGTGCACGGCCTTTCGCCCGCGCAGCCACTGGTCGCCGAGGTCCTCGGCGCCCGGGAGCGTGATGTCCTCGTCGCCGCGCAACATGCTCTTCGACAGGGGCGGGCGGTTGTACGGCACATGCGTCTCGGCGCCGACCAGCGTGACCTCGCCCTCGAACCCCTCCTGGCGCAGCGTCTGCACGGCCCGCAGTCCTGCCAGCGAAGCGCCGACAACGGTGATCTTGTTAAGCCTTCTCATGCCGTGGACCATACCTGGAGGGGGTATAGGCGTCGCAACGTGACATAGGTCTCATATACCCCTTACCCGTATGGCTTGCCTCGGCGGTGATCGCCGCGTACCGTCTCCTGTTGCACATACCTGGTAGGGGTATGCAGGAGAGGAGCCATGGCAATGAGCACCAGCACGTACAAGGTGTCGGGAATGACGTGTGGCGGCTGCGCCGGCAAGGTCAAGGCCGAGATCGGCAAGGTCGCCGGAGTCTCTTCGGTGGCTGTCGAGCTGGCGACCGGGCAGGTCACCGTCACCTCGGACGGCCTGCTCGACGACGCGGAGATCAGGAATGCCGTCGAAGAGATCGGCTACGAAGTGGTGGCCGTCTGAACGCGGGGGTGCCGCCGTCCACGCCTCGGCGGCCCGCCTGCTGAACTGCGCGCCGGACGAGATCGCGCTCGTCGACAGCGCGACCCGCGTGGGACCTGGCCTTTCTACGCGGTGCCCTGGCGGGCCGGCGACCGCGTCCTGACCAGCAAGGCGGGTACGGCGTGGCCGCCCGGCTCGGGCTGGGCGCGGCCATCGACGAGGCGCTCGCCCGGGGGCTCGAGCAGATCAAGAGCCGGCTGGCCGGCCGATCGATCTCGAGGAACTGGCGAGCTGAGGGGGATCGGCGCGGGCGAGGACGTCAGGCGGCGATCTCCGTCAGCGAGCGGTCCCGGGTGCGGACGCCGAGACGGATGATGCCGGCCGCGATCACGAGCAGGCCCACCATCACGAACGACGCCGGCCGGGCCCCGAAGGAGGTCAGGACGGGCAGCACCACGAGGGGCGCGACCGCGCCGCCCAGGTGGCCGACCCCGTCCGCGATGGCCGACGCCGTGCCCCGCGCCCGGGTGGGGAACACCTCCGCCGTGTAGGTGTAGGCGGGGGTGGCCATGAAGGCGATGCCGAACGAGCTGAACAGCGCCCCCACGGTGGCGACCGTCTCGCCCAGGTCGAGGGTGATGAGCAGCAGCGCGGCCGCGAACACCAGCGTGCCGATGATGACCATGGTGCGGCGTTCCATCCGCTCCACCAGCAGCACGGCGGCCAGACCTGACACCAGCGGCATGGCGCGGGTGAGCACGCTGACCAGGACCGCGTCGGAGGTCGAGATGCCGATGCCTTCCAGGATGAGCGGCAGGTAGCTGGCGTAGCCGTACATGGCGATGTAGAAGGCGAACCAGAAGCCGAGCACGATGAGCATCCGGCTCTGGTACGGGGGCCGGAACAGGGCCCGGACCGGCAGCCTGTCGTCAGCGTCAGCGTCAGCGTCAGCGGCGGCGGCGGCGGTCGCGGCGGTGTCGGGGACGGAGACGGTCCCGCCCGGGGGCAGGCCGACGCGGGACTCCATCCGGCGGACGATGCGGTCGGCCTCGGCGGAACGGCCCATCGCGACCAGCCAGCGCGGCGACTCCACCAGCGCCCGGTCGTTGATCAGCGGCAGCACCAGGAGCACCAGACCGCCGAAGGCCAGCAGGTACCGCCACCCGCCGGCGGAGGCGGCCAGCACCGGCAGCGACGCGAACCCGATCACCAGGAGCAGCACGGTGCCCACCATGTAGAGGCGTGACAGGTAGCCGCCGCGCTGGTGCTTGGGGGCCAGTTCGCCGATGTAGGCCGAGCAGAGCGCGAGCACTGCGCCCATGCCGCACCCGGTCACGAACCGGAAGAACGTCAGCGACCACACGTCCCACGAGAACGCCGTGAGGAATCCGCCGAGGCCGAGCGCGGCGATGGTCAGCGCGAGGCCCTTCTGCCGGCCGTGCCGGTCGGCGACGTGCCCGAACGCGTACGCGCCGACGCAGTAGCCGACGAGGTTCCACGTGACCGGGTACCCCAGCTCGGCCCCGGCCAGCCCCAGCTCGTCCCGCATGGAGGGCAGCGTGATGGTGAGGACGGAGATGTCATAGTTGGCGAAGAAGAAGCAGAGCATGAGCGCGAACCATGCGGCGCGGCTGAGCCCGACCTTCGCCATGGCGTCGATGCGGGCGTCGATGCCGCCGGCCGACACGGACGCGGGCGAGGGGGGTGTCTGAGACATCGTGGCCTCCTAGGGGGTAGCGCGAAGGCACCGCTGTGGCACGGGCGGCGAACGCCTCACAAAGGCCTCATGTAGCGGTGTGCGTGGAACCGTAAGCAGGCCGCACCGCCGGTGACCATTGCGCTTTCGCGCACGTGCACGTACGCGAATCCGCAACGTGCCCGCCGTCAGAGGGTGAGGCGGCGCCCGGCCCACTCCTGGCGTGCCACCTGGACGAGCTCCCGTACGACGTCGTCCTGCCGCGCCCGCGACCGGTTCCAGGCCACGCCGAGCAGGAAGTCCAGGTCGTCGCGGAGCGGAACGACCGCGAAGGCCGGGTCGTCGTAGACCCGGGCGCTGCCGCCGTTGCGCGGGTCGATCGTCAGCGTGATCCCGCCGTCGCGGCGGATGCGGCTGGCCAGCATGACCGCGTCGTTGTCCGGCATCTGGTGGAACGAGGTGAGGCCGGCGTCCTTCAGCCGCTCGTGGAACAGGTTGACCGCCACCGGCTGGGGCGTGGGCGGGCCGATGGTCAAGGTGCGGTGCGCGAGGTCCTTCAAGGTCAGCTCGGAGGCGGTGGCCAGCGGGTCGTCGGCCCGCATCGCCACGCGGAACAGGTAGCGGGCCACCACCAGGCTGTCGAGCCGGGGCCGGTCCAGCGGCAGGTGGACGAGGGCCGCGTCCAGCTCGCCGCGCTCCAGGGCCGGCAGCAGCTCGGCGGACGGCCCGATCGTCGCTTCGACCGTGCGGGCGGGGAGCGCCTGCCCGGCCAGGGCCAGGAAGCGGTCCATGACCGCCGGCGGGCACAGGTGCGTGCCGCCCACGCGCACCACCTGGCGACCGGCGGCCTCCTTGATCACGTCCTTCAGGCCGTCCAGCTGCCGCAGGATGTCGCGCACCCGGCCCGCCAGGAGCGCGCCGTCGGCGGTGAGCTCCACCTGGTGGTAGCGGCGGACGAACAGGTCGACGCCCAACTCCCGTTCGAGCTCCTTGACCGAGCGGCTGACCGGTGAGGGCGTCAGGTGCAGCCGCTCCGCGGCCCGGCCGAAATGGAGCTCCTCGGCGACCGCGAGGAAGCACCGAAGCTGCTGTACGTCCATGACCTGGAGTTTCGTGATGGTCGATGCCGTACGTCAACCGCGCACGTTGCCGATCCGGACGCGTGCCACGTTGCCGATTCGGACGTTTTCAGAACGGGACCGCCGTGGCAGCCTCACCTCAGGAACCTGTCCTCGACGATCCGCGGGACAGGTCATGTCCGGCGTACTCCGCACCCGCCCGTCCACACAGTGGGGTGATCCACCATGCCCGCAGCCGGGGACCTTCCCCTCGCCGGTCTACGCGTCATCGACCTGGCCGACGGCAAGGCCGAGATGTGCGGCCGGTTCCTGGCCGACCTCGGAGCCGACGTCATCCGCGTCGAGCCGCCGGGAGGCGCGCCGACCCGCCGGCGCGAGCCGCTCCACGACGGCGTGAGCCTCTACTTCGCCACGCACAACGCCGGCAAACGCGGCATCACCCTGGACCTGCACGACCCCGCCGACCGCGACCGGCTGCTCGGCCTGGCCGCCGGGGCCGACTTCCTCATCGAGACCGAACGGCCCGGCACCCTCGACGCTCTCGGCCTCGGCGCGGACGCGCTGCTCGCCCGCAACCCCGCGCTCGTCGTCATCTCGATCACCGACTTCGGGCAGAGCGGCCCGTACCGGGACTGGGCCGGCACCGACTGGACGCACCTGGCGCTCGGCGGGGTGCTGTCGCGTTCCGGCATCCCCGGCCGCGCGCCGGTCGTGCCGCCGGGCCCGCTGGCGTACGAGTCGGCGGCCGTCCAGGCCGCCTGGGCGGGCCTGCTGGCGTACACGAACAGGCTGGAGACCGGACGCGGCGACCACGTCGACTGCTCGGTGTACGAGATGACCGCGCAGGTCCTGGACCCGGGCTTCGGCATCGGCGGCTCGGCCACCGGCGGCGTGCCGGCCACGGAGCTGCCGCGCGGCCGCCCCGACGCGGGCAGCCTCTACCCGATCTTCCCGTGCGCGGATGGATATGTACGGATCTGCGTGCTGGCCAAGCGGCAGTGGCGGGGGATGTTCGGCTGGCTGGGCGAGCCCGAGGAGTTCGCCGACCCCAAGTACGACACCCTCGCGGGCCGCTACGGCGCGACCGAGCGGCTGCACGCGTTGATCGGCGAGCTGTTCAAGGACCGGACCAGGGACGAGCTCGTGGCCCAGGGCCAGGAGCGCGGCGTGCCGATCGCGTCGCTGCTCGCCCCCGGGGAGGTGCTCGCCGGCCCGCATTTCCGCGCGCGAGGAGGACTGGTCGACGCCGAGGTCGCGCCCGGCCTGACGGGCCGGCTGCCGTCCGGGTACGTCGAGCTGGACGGCGTACGGGCCGGATTCCGCGGCCGCGCCCCCGAGGTCGGGGAGCACGACGACGAGGTCTTCGCCGAACCGCCGCCCGCCACCCCGGCCCCGGCCGAGGGCGCGACCCGGCGGCCACTCGGCGGGCCCACCCCGTCCCCGGCCTCGGCCGGGGACGTGCCCCGGCGGCGGCCGCTCGACGGGCTGCGCGTGCTGGACCTGGGCGTCATCGTGGTCGGCGCGGAGCTCGGCCGGCTGCTCGCCGACCAGGGCGCCGAAGTCATCAAGATCGAGAGCCGCGCCTACCCCGACGGCAGCCGGCAGTCGCTGACCGGCGAGGCCATCAGCGCCGGCTTCGCCTGGGGCCACCGCAACAAGCTCAGCGCCGGGATCAACCTCCGCTCGCCCGAAGGGCTGGAGCTCTTCAAACGGCTCGCCGCCACCTCCGACGTGATCCTGTCCAACTTCAAGCCCGGCACGCTGGAGTCGCTGGGGCTCGGCTACGACGTCATCAGCGAGCTCAACCCCCGGATCGTCATGGCCGACAGCAGCGCCCTCGGCCCGACCGGGCCATGGAGCCGCCGCATGGGGTACGGCCCTCTCGTGCGCGCCTCCGCCGGGCTGACCGGGCTCTGGCGGGACACCGGCGTCGAGGCGGGATTCTGCGACGCCATCACCATTTATCCGGACCATCTCGCCGCACGGGTCGGCGCCGTCGCCGTGCTGGCCGCGCTCATCCGGCGGCGGCGTACCGGGAGGGGCGGCACGGTCAGCGTCTCCCAGGCCGAGGTCATTCTCACCCAGCTGTCCACGAGCCTGCTGCGCGAGTCGCTGGAGCCCGGCTCGTTCACCGCCCACGGCAACAGCGGCGAATGGGACGCGCCCCAGGGCCTCTACCCGTGCGCGGGCGACGACGAGTGGTGCGTGGTGAGCGTCGAGGGCGACGAGCAGTGGCGGAGCCTGTGCGGCGTCATCGGCCGCGCCGACCTGCTCGCCGACGAGCGGCTGGCCACCGCCGCGGGCCGCCGCGCGCAGCGCGGGCTCCTCGACGCCGCCGTGACCGCGTGGACGTCGGCCACCCCGCCCCGCGAGGCCATGGAACGGCTGCAGGCGGCGGGCGTGCCGGCCGGCGCGATGCAGCGGGTGATCGAATACCTCGACGATCCCCAGCTCGCCGCCCGCGGCTTCCTGCGCGAGATGCGCCACCCGCGCATCGGGCACGCCATGCGGACCGAGAACGGCCCGGCGACCTTCGGCGGGGTGGCCGACCCCGAGCTGCGCCCGGCGCCGCTGGCGGGCGAGCACACCAGGACGGTGGCCGCGAAGCTGCTCGGCCTCGCCGAACCGGAGATCCGGGCGCTCATCGAGGCGGGCGTCCTGGAAGAACCAGCTGAAGGAGTTGACCATGGGTGAGCCCGCCGCGCTCGTCGAGCGCCGCGACCACACGATGCTGATCACGTTCAACCGGCCCGAGGTGCGCAACGCGGTGAACGGGGCCCTGACCCGCGCCGTCGGCGAGGCTCTGGACGAGGCCGACGCCGACACCGGGATCCGGGCCGTGGTGCTGACCGGGGCCGGGGACAAGGCGTTCTGCGCCGGCGCCGACCTCAAGGAGGTGGCCCGCGGGGAGTTCTCCACCGAAGGATTCAAACCCCATTGGGGCTTCGCCGGGTGCGTGACGCATCCGATCGCCAAGCCGGTCATCGCGGCCGTCAACGGGTTCGCGCTCGGCGGCGGCACCGAGATCGCCCTGTGGGCCGACCTGGTGGTGGCCGCGGAGAGCGCCCGGTTCGGCCTTCCAGAGGTCAAGCGCGGCATCATCGCCGGCGCGGGCGGCGCGTTCCGGCTGGCCGCGCAGCTGCCGGCCAAGGTGGCCATGGAGATCCTGCTGACCGGCGAGCCCGTGACCGCCGCCGACGCCCTGCGGCTCGGCCTGGTCAACCGGGTCGTGCCGCAGGAGCGGGTGGTGCCCGCCGCCCTCGCGCTGGCCGAGGCGATCGGCGCCAACGCGCCGCTCGCCGTACAGGCCAGCAAGCGGATCGCGCGGGGCATCGCGGACGGCACGGTCGCCTCGGAACGGGCCGCCTGGGAGCGGACCGCCGCCGAGGGCGCCGCGATCATGCGCTCGTCGGACGCGAAGGAGGGGCCGCGCGCCTTCGCCGAGAAGCGCGCTCCCATCTGGGAGGGTCAATGAACCGCGCCCCCGTCATCGCCGGTCTCGGCATCACCGAGATGGGCAAGGTCTACGGCAGGACCGCCCCCGAGTTCGCCGCCGAGGCCGTCCGGCTCGCCGCCGCCGACGCCGGGATCGAGCTGCACGAGGTGGACGGGCTGCTGACCAACACCGGCATCACCGGCGACGTCGGCCTGGGCCTCCAGCGCGACCTCGGGCTGCGCCACCTGCGCCTGCTGTCGGAGGTGCAGGCGTACGGCTCGTCCGCCGGAGCCATGGTCCAGTACGCCGCCATGGCCGTGATGTCCGGCATGGCCGACATCGTGGCCTGCGTCTTCGCCGACGCCCCGCTGAAGGACAAGTCGGCAGGCGGCGGCGCCGCCTACGCCGCCGCGGGCCGGCGGCCGACGGGCTGGCAGGGCCTGACCGCCGCCTCGGGCATCTACAGCGCCAACACCATGTACGCGCTGGCCGCCCGCAGGCACATGCAGACGTACGGCACCACGAGCGAGCAGCTCGGCCACATCGCCGTCGCCCAGCGCGCCTGGGCTGCCCGCAACCCCCTGGCCCAGCTGCGCGAGCCGATCACCGTAGAGGACCACCAGAGCTCCAGGTGGATCGCCGAGCCGTTCCACCTCCTCGACTGCTGCCTGGTCAGCAACGGCGGCGTCGCGGTCCTGGTCACCTCCGCCGACCGGGCCGCCGGCCTCGCCCAGCCCGCCGTCCACATCCGCGGCTGGGGCCAGGCGCACCCGGGGTACGTCATGGGCAGGGACAGCGAGTTCGGCCTGGTCAGCGGCGCGGCCCTGTCGGGCCCCACGGCGCTGAAGATGGCCGGGATCACGATCGCCGACATCGACGTGGCCGAGCTGTACGACTGCTACACCTACACCGCGCTCATCTCGCTGGAGGACTACGGCTTCTGCGCCAAGGGCGAGGGCGGGCCCTTCGTGGCCGGCGGCGTGCTCGGACCGGAGGGGAGCCTGGCCGTGAACACCGGCGGCGGCCAGCTCTCCTCCTACTACATGTGGGGCATGACCCCGCTGTCAGAGGCCGTCATCCAGGCCCGCGGCCAGGGCGGCGAGCGCCAGGCGCCGCGCAACGACATGGTGCTGGTCAGCGGCAACGGCGGCCTCCTCGACCATCACTCCACCCTGATCCTCAGCCCGCACGCCCGATAGGAGCACGCCGATGCCTGTGGGAATCGTCCACCGCGACGCGGCCACCGCCGAGTTCTTCGACGGCACCGCCCGTGGCGAACTGCTGATCCGGCGCTGCCGCGCCTGCGGCGCCCATTCCGCGCCGCAGGCGCGCGCGTGCCCGCGGTGCGCCTCGCCCGAGCTGTCCTGGACGGCCGCGGCCGGGACGGGGCTGGTGGTGAGCTGGTCCGTGGTGCACGTCAAGGGCGGGCCGCCGTTCGTGGTCGGGATCGTCGAGCTGGACGAGGAGCCGTGGGTCCAGGCGCAGATCGTCGAGGTCGCCCCCGAGGACGTGCACGGCGGCATGCGCGTACGCGTCGCCTTCGAACGCCCCGAGGGGGGTGAGGCGGTCCCCGTGTTCCACCCGGCCTCGTGAGCCCGCGCGGAGCATGGTGGGCCTGCGCAGGCCGGATACCCTGTCCGGGTGGACATCCAGCAGCTCCGCTACTTCATGGTCGTGGCAGAAGAGCTCCACTTCGGCCGCGCCGCCGAGCGGCTGCACGTGACCTCCTCCCCGCTCAGCCGGCGCATCCGCGAGCTGGAGAAGGAGCTCGGCCACGACCTGTTCGACCGGGGCTACCACCAGGTCGAGCTGACCCCCTTCGGACGGACGTTCCTCGATCCCGCCCGCGACGTCCTGGCCCGCTTCGACGCGCTGTCCGAGCTGGCCGCCGGGGCCGCCCCGCCGCCGGCGGTCGTGCGCGTGGGGGCCACGCCGCTCGCCCCCACGCAGGTCCTGGACCTGGTCCTGGAGACGTTCGCCGAGGTCAGCCCCGGGACCGGGCTCCCGCTGACCCTGGAGCCGTCCGCGGGGCTGCTCGGCCTGCTGGCGGCGCGCAAGCTGGACCTCGCCGTCGTCCACCTGCCCGTAGACGCCGGCGGTCTCGCCAGCCTCGCGCTCGCGGAGTACCGCTTCGCGGTCGCCATGCGCGCCGACGACCCGCTCGCCGGCCGCCCCCGGCTCACCCTCGCCGACCTCGCCGACCGGCAGATGCTGCTCACCTCTCCGAAGGTGCATCCGCTGGTGATGAACGGGCTGCGCGACCACCTGCGCGCGGGCGGCGTCACCCGGATCCGTGAGCTGCCGCACAACGACGCGGTGCAGGTCGCCGCGCACGTCACCCATTCCAGAGCCCTGTCGCTGACCACGCTCAGCACCATCTCGGGCCGCATCTTCGGCGAGGCGGGCCTCGTGCTCGTGCCGCTGCACGACCCGGATCTCCACTTCCGGCTCGGCGTCGTCTGGCCCGCGAACGCGGAGGCGCGCGGCGGCCCGCTCGCGAAGGTCCTCGACGCGCTGCGCACGCGTCACGGAGACCACCTCGTCATCCTCTGAGGACGTCCGTGCGGCGATCGGCCTCCTGCGGCACGGGTTCCCCGGCCGGGCGGTAGCCGAGGCGGCCGCGGGTCGCGATGAGGACCACGATCGCCGCCGTGGCGCCCGCGAGCAGGGTGACCTGGCTCGCCTGCTCGGCGGTGGCGATCGACGGGAACATGTCCGAGTAGGCGAGCGACATGAAGTTGTTGACGCTGACGTGCAGCAGCATGACCAGGGGCAGGCTCTGGCCGGTCCGGTTGAAGACCCAGGTGACGACCACGCTGAAGGCGCAGGCGAAGGCGATGAACTCGCCGACTCTCATCCAGGTGACGTCCGGCCAGCCGCCCCACTCGCTCAGGAACAGCGGCAGGTGCCAGACGCCCCACAGCGGGCCGAGGACGAGGGTGGCGCCCAGCGGGCCGAACCTGCGCTGCAGGCGGGGGAGGGCGAAGTCGCGCCAGCCGGGCTCCTCCGCCAGACCGGTGGTGACGAGCTGGATCAGCAGCCCGGGCACGTAGGCCGCCAGCACGGCGAGCGGCGGCAGGTGGAGGTCCTCGCCGGACACCGCGACGCCGGCGACGATGATGGCGGCGGGGACGCCGAGGGCGGCCACGGCGTACCAGACCCAGCTGACCCGCCACTTGGTCATCCGCCCGATCCACCGGCGGAGTCCCTCCCTGCCGTCCGCGGCCGCGGTCACGATGAACGCGCCGAAGATGGGGCCGAGATAGGCGCCGGGGAGGACGCCGGTGAACTGCGTGGTCCCGAGCAGCGAGGGGAAGCTGAAATCCCAGACCCCGAGGCCGTTCGCCGAGAGGATGTAGGGCGTCCAGGCGAGCCAGCTCATCAGGTCGGCCAGGACGAAGAAGCTGATCAGCGGACGGCGGCGGATGAGGCCCCGGAGTCCGCTCCGCGGCCGGCTGTCGACTGCCATGTCGTTCTCCTTAGAGGAGGGCTTGAGTGACAGCGATCAGCACACCAGGTACGGGGGCCCGCGGTCGTTCCCGCCTGCGGCCCAATCGAGGTACAGCCAGGGGTACCACGGGGAGAACGCCCAGGTCACCGGTGGCTAGCGCCCCTCCGCCGCCAGCTCCCGGGCGTAGTCACGGGGCCGGTCGCGCAGGTCGAGCAGGCGCCGGTGCAGCCGCGCGAGCGGTTCCGGCGAGAAGCCGGTGTCCCGCCACGTCTCGAACGTGATGCCGATCCCCAGGTCGACGCAGAAGCGCACGTTACGGTCCTCGTGCTCGCCGTACCCCTCCAGGCAGATGATCGGCGTCGCCGCGGTGAACGCGTCGAGGATCGTGCCGCCGCCCAGCTTGGCCATGATGGCCACGGCGTGCCTGGCCAGGTCGAGTGCCTGGTGATGGTCCTCGGCCTGCTCGTACACGGGGGGCGCGCCGGCGACGATCTCGCCGAAGGGCGGGAAGCCGTCGTCGTGCCAGGGGCTCCAGGAGGGGTCCATCATGAAGCGGCGCGAGCCGGGAGCGAGGCCGGGGGCCTCGCCGACGTCGCGCACCACGAGGTCGAGCGGCAGGCCCTCGGCGCTCAGCTCCGCGGCCCGCTCCAGGTACGTGCCCATCGACCAGCCGCCGCCGTGCGCCAGGACGCGCCTGTCCCGATCCTTCCAGCGCAGCGGCGGCTCGGTGGTGGCCCTGATCGTCCAGGGGATGTCGTTGCCGGCGGAGTCGAACAGCCACACCTCCCGGTGCCTGCCCAGCGACTCGGCCCGGCGGGCGAAGGACGGCGAGTTGGCCGAGTCGGCGTGGCACACGTCAACGGGCACCGCCCCGAACTCCTCCGCGTAACGCTCCACGACGGGCAGCCAGAG
Organism: Nonomuraea angiospora; assembly: GCF_014873145.1. Lineage (NCBI taxonomy): Bacteria > Bacillati > Actinomycetota > Actinomycetes > Streptosporangiales > Streptosporangiaceae > Nonomuraea > Nonomuraea angiospora. The sequence continues at coordinate 15,860 of NZ_JADBEK010000001.1, forward strand.
ACCGCTGAAGACGACGAAACGGCGGACCCCGCCGTCATGCCAGCGCTTCTTCGCCGCTTCGATCAGCATCGGGTCGAAGGCGTCCGACAGATCGCGGAAAAGGCGCTGGCCGACCCGGGCGAGGCGGAAGTCCCGCTGGTACGCCTCCTTGCTGGCGGAGATCCTGTCGCGCCGTTCCGGCCGCCAGAACGCCTCGGCCAGGAAGACCTCGCCGGGCGTCCCGAGCTCCTTGAGCCGCCGCCTGAGCAGCAGGCCGGTGACGTGGGCGCCGAGCCCCGGGCCGCCGGTCAGGATCGCGATCATGCCAGGGCGTTGACGTGCGCCAGGACGAAACCGCAGAAGGCGCGGATGGAGTACAGCCCCTCGATGTCCAGCCGGTCGAAGTCGAGCTCCACGTCGAACTTGTCCTCGACCATGAACAGGAAGTTGATCAACTGGATGGAGTCCATGCCCAGCTCGCGGATGATGTCCGCGTCGTCGCCGAGCTCCTCCGCGGCCCGGCCGTCGCCCAGGGCCTCGGCCAGCATCGACTTGATCTGCGGCAGGAGGTCGTCCATCTGGTTCACACTCCGTTCTCGTAGAGCGAGGAGCACTTCGAGCAGACGGGCATCAGACCCGTCGCGCGCAGCGTGGTGCGCACCCGGCGGAAGGCGGGGCTGTGCCAGACCTCCGCCAGCGTCCCGTCCCTGATGTCCCCGACGATGAACTCGGGGAAGAACTTGCACGAGCTGACCTTGCCGTCGGCGTGCACCTCCAACCGGCTGGAGACCGCCAGGCAGGTGGACTTGCCCGCGACCAGGCGGCTGCGGCCGAGGGCGAAGTCGGTGACGTCGTCGAGCGTCACCTCGGGCGTGTAGCGGATCCAGGGCCGCCACACGCGTCCGGCGAGCCTGCTCATCGACTCCCGCAGGACGGGGATGTTCTCCGGTTCGAGGTGGTAGGTGTAGGAGTGCCAGGTGGCCTGCCCGGGCGGGGGCGGCGGGTTGAGCCAGGCGAAGTCGCGCGCGTACACCTCGTCCATCCGCGCGGCGGCCTCGGGCGTGATCCACCAGGGCAGCTGGAAGAAGACCGAGTGGAGCTCCAGCTCCTCGGCCCACTCCATGAACTCGTAGAGGCGGCCCGCCGTCGCGTTGCTGACCATGGAGTTGACGGTGACCTCGCCCTGATAGTCCCCGCTCCTGCGCAGGTCGAGCAGGGTCTTGAGGTTGCGCTCCGTCCTGGAGAACGACCTCGGCCCGCGCAGCGCCTCGTGGTCGGCTTCGAGCCCGTCGAGGCTGACCGTCAGGTTGAGGTTGCTGCCGAGCTTGAGCAGGTGCTCCAGGTTGCGCTCGATGAGCAGGCCGTTCGTGCAGATGTTGGCCTTGCGGGGGTAGCGGAGAAGGAGCTCGACCAGCTCGGGTAGGCGGCGGTACATCAGCGGCTCGCCGCCCCACAGCCAGGTCTTGGGCTTGGTCTCGTCCGTCTCGCGGAGCAGCCGTTCGAGCACCTCGATGTCGAGCTCGGCGGTGACCCGGTCCCTGCTGTAGTCGCGCAGGAAGCCCTGGTCGTTCCACTGGAAGCAGTGGTCGCAGCGTAGGTTGCAGGAGTAGGTGAGCTGCAGGCTGAGCTCGCCGGGCAGGTCGGTGGCGTAGCCGGGATCGGCTCCGACGCCCCTCTTGGCCCGCGAGCGCACCGTGAGCTTGCGCCGGACGTCGGCGAACTCCGCCGGGGTCAGCGTCCTGCTGGATCGATTCTCCGTCAGCTTTCTTTCCACCTTGGTCATCTCCCTGCGCGGTTCAGCGGATCAGCTGTTCGAGGAGCGCTTTCACGACGCGGTCATGGCGGTCGGCGTCATCGAATCCCCGGGGCTTCTCCTCGATGATCATGATCAGGTAGAGGTAGGTCCGGTAGAGGGCGAGCCGGGCGAGCGCGCTCCCGGTGAGCTCGACACGTCCGCCGGCCTGCCGGTAGCCCCGCAGCAGGTCCGGGTCGTGCTCGGCTCGGCCGTACACGTCGAGGGAGACGAAGTCGGCCAGCGGATCTCCCCAGAACGCCCGTTCGTGATCGATCAGCGCCGCGATGCGCGGCGGCCGGCGGTCGAGGTCCAGCAGGATGTTGCCGGGCCACAGGTCGAAATGGATCAGGGCGGGCTCGGTGACCTCGTCGAGCGCGCCGGCGGCGGCCCGTACCGCCCGCGCGATCTCGCCGGCCGGCCAGGGCAGGTCGGCGTCGAACCGGACGGCGTCGGCGAGGAGGCCGTCGACCATGGCGAGGAAGGCCTCCTTCCAGGTGGCGGCCCTCATCCGGGGCAGGTGCGGGTAGCCGAACTCCGTCCCCTTGACGCGGTGCAGCGCGGCGACGTGCTCCCCGAGCGTGGAGCGCAACCGCCGGGTCTCCTCCTCGGTGAGCCGGTCGGCCGCCTCCGGCCAGGGGATTCCCTCGACCGCGGTCATGATCAGGTGTGGTACGGGCCCGTCGAGGCAGGCGTGGAGCAGGCGCGGCTGCGGGACGCCGGTCCTCTCGGCGAGGGGGTAGAACAGCGCCTCCGTCCGGATGATGTCCCGCTCGTAGGTGAGGAGCCGGGCGTCGCCGGGAGGGCTCAGCTTGAGGACCACCTCGGAGGCGTCGTCCAGCCGGACGCGCCACAGCGCGGCGAACGTGCCCGCCTCCAGCTCTCGCGCGGCGACGGCGCGGCGTCCGAGGGCGCGATGGACGAGCCCCTTGACCTCGGCCTCGGGCAGGCGTCTCTTGGTGTGCGCGTCCATCAGTGATCACCGCTGTCCATCAGCTTGCCCAGCAGGTCCAGGCTCCCGAGGACCGTGGAGGTCTCCAGGCCGAAGTCGATGAGGCAGGCGATCTCGTCCACGCCGATCGCCGCCAGCCGGCGGACCCGTTCCGCCGCGACGTCCGGTTCGCCCAGCAGGCCCGCCTCGTCGAAGAACCGTTTGACGGCTCTGCGCGTCATGAACTCGACGCCCTTGCGCCCGAGCGCGGCGGGGGCGACGTCGCGCGCCGAGCCCGCGTTCGAGCCGAGGTGCAGGCCGACCGAGCTCCGGACATACGCCGTCAGCGCCTCCCGCACCGCGTCGGACGGCGGCCCGAGGTAGGTGTGCAGCATCACCACCACGTCGCCGGGCCTGCCGGCGAGTCCCGCCCGGTATTCCTTGATCTTGAGCGCCAGCTCGTCGACGCTCTGGTTGAGCAGGTTGGTCAGGACGCCGACGCCGAGGGCGCCCGCCGTGCGGAACGTCCCGACGCTGCCGGAGCTCGTCAGCCAGACCGGGAGCTCCGGCTGGACGGGAGGCGGGAAGACGCGGACCGGTTGTTCCTCGCCCGTCCCGGTGACGACGCTCACCTCCTCGCCCCGCCACAACCGGCGGACCTGCTCCATGGTCTCGACGGTGATGCGGGTTCTGTCGGCGTACCTGCCGGGGTGGAAGGCGAAGTCCACCGCGTGCCACCCGGAGGCGAAGGAGACGCCCACCCGCCCGCCGGACAGGTTGTCGACCACGGCCCAGTCCTCCGCGATGCGGATCGGGTGATGCAGCGGGGCGACCACGCTGCCGGCGCGGACGGCCACGCGTTCGGTGACCGCGGCGACGGCCGCGCCGGTCACCGCGGAGTTCGGGTAGAGGCCGCCGAAGGCGTGGAAGTGGCGCTCCGGCGTCCACACGGCCGTGAAGCCGTGCGCGTCCGCGTAGCGCGCTCCCTCCAGGAGCAGCTCGTAGCGGTCGGCGGAAGGCTGGGTGCTGTCGTCGGCGAAGTAGAACAGACTAAAACGCATCGGCTCTTTCTTTTCCGCGGGTCTTCTCCGGAGGCTGGGGCAGCCGGGGACGGTCGACCTTGCCGCTCAAGGTCCGTGGCAGCTCGTCGAGCCGGACGAACACGGTGGGGATGACGCCGGCCGGGAGGTGCTCGCGCAGGTGGCGCAGCATCTCCTGCTCGTGGTGGCCGTCGTCGGCGACCACGTACGCGCAGAGCCGCTCGCCCGTGAGCACGACGTGGGCGTCGTGGATCCCCGGAGAGCGCATGAGGACGTTCGCCACGTCGTCGAGCTCGACGCGCACGCCGTTCACCTTGACCTGCCGGTCGCGTCTGCCCAGGAGCTCCAGGGAGCCGTCCGGCCGGAACCGCCCGAGGTCGCCCGTCCGGAACCGGTGCGGATCGGACGGGTCGAAGCCGCCCTGCCGCCCCCCGAGGTAGCCGTGGAGCGGGAAGGGCGTGCGCAGCTCGACCTCGCCCGACTCCAGCAGCCGCACCGCCACACCGGGGAGCGGCTTGCCGACGGGGACCGAGTCGGCCGTCGCGTCCGCGGCGGTGACCCGGTGGAAGAGCTTGGTCATCGTGGTCTCGGTGGGGCCGTAGAGGTTGATCAGCTCCTTCTCCGTCCCGAAGAGCTCCTGCCAGGAGCGGACATCGGAGGGGCGCAGCGGTTCTCCCGCCAGCAGGACGGTGCGCAGCTCGCCGAGCGACCCGGGTGTCAGGCCCACCGCCCGCAGAGTGCGGAAGACCGTGGGAACGCAGTGCAGGATCCGCACGCGGCTGGTCTCCAGCCAGCGGGCGAGCCCCTGCCCGCTCCGGGCGCTGTGCGGGGCCACGACCATCGTCCCGCCCGAGCACAGCGGGACGAAGGCGTCGCGCAGGAACGCGTCGAACCCGGGAGAGGTGAGCGAGGAGACGCGCGTCCCCCTGCCCGCGCCCAGGAGGTCGATCTCCCAGGTGACGAAGTGCGTGATCGCCGGGAGGCCGCCCTGGACCCCCTTCGGCCGGCCCGTGGATCCGGAGGTGAAGTAGACGTAGCCGGGGCCGTCCGGCTCGCCGGCGTTCCATCGGCCCGGATCCACCGCGTGATCCCGTACGTCCCGGGCGTCCAGGATCCGGAACCCTCTCCTGCCGGTTCCGGTCAGGGCCGGCGATCCGGCCCGGTCGACGACGACGGCTCCCGGCCGCAGGTCGTCGATGGCCATGGCCAGCCGCGCGGGCGGCGTCCGCACGTCCACCGGGGCGAACACGCGGCCGCAGGCCATGGCCGCGAGCATCGCGGCGACGGTCTCCACCGGATCGGCGCACACGATGAGCACGGGATCGCCGCCCGGGACGGCATCGAGCTCCGCCAGGTGTCCCGAGGCCCGGACCGCGAGGTCGTGGTAGGTGGCGGCCCGGTTCCTGCCGTGGATCGCGACGTCCTGGGGATGGGCCCGGACGTGGCGCATCCACCGGCCGATGACGCCGGTCATCCCGGGTGCCCCGTCGTACGGCCCGCGCCGTCCGCCACCACGGGCCGGCTCAGCCAGGCGTCCAGGTCGGTCACGTCGTCCGGGGCGTGATCGCAGAGCACGTAGCGGCGGGGCGTCATCGCGGTGGGCCGGCGGCGCAGGCCCTCCATGCAGAGCGCGTGCGCCTCCTCGGCGGATCGCACCCGCGGGCCGCGGGCGAGGAAGGCCACCAGCGGCTCGCCCCGGACCTCGGGGAAGACCCGGGCGGGGAGCGGGGCGAGCGCCTCGTCCAGGAGCCGCTGCACCTCGCCGATCTGGATCCAGCACGAGTCGACCAGCAGCCAGTCGCCGTCGCGGGGAAGCGGGCCCAGCCCGGTGACCTCGTCCATCCGCGGGCGGCTCAGGTCCTCCGAGGCCGCCGACAGGAGGAGGCGCTCGATCGCCAGCAGGATCCGTTCGAGCTCGTCCCTGGGGGCCCGGTCCAGGTGGCCGGTCCACAGCCGCAGGCGCAGCGCCTCCTCCGCGGCGAACAGGTCGAACCTGAGCATGACGTCGGTTTCCACCATCGGCGTCCAGGTGAGAGCGGTCGCGGCCGGCGTCTCCGGAGGCTGGGAGTCGATCCGGCCCACCACGAGATTGTTGAACAGGGGCTCGAAGCAGAAGCGGACACCTCGCCGATGCTCGGCCTGCTCGGCGATCCGCGAGCGTTCCTCGACGTCGTAGATGCCGTGCTTGCCCGCCTTCACGGTCGCCAGCCATGCCTGGTGGACACATCTGTCGAAACTCAGGGCGGCCAGGTCGACGTGCATGGGGGCCGACTGCACCAGAGTCCCGAGGTAGTCCGCCGACCGGCTGTCGTACCGGTTGCTGGAGAGCGTCAGGAAGTCACCGGGGGGCTGACCGGTGCGCTGGGAGAGCACGGTGCAGATGGCGGCCAGGACGATGGCCGGGCGGCCGGATCCGGCGCGCGCCTCTATCGCGGCCAGGGCCGTCGCCGCCGCCCGCGAGCACAGTTCGGCGGCGAGCGAGTCGCGCGGCGAGCCCGTGGAGGCGGCCGTGTAGAGGTGGTGCGGCGCCCGGTTCAGCACGCTCTCCCACAGCGCCAGAGCGTTCGCCGTACGGCGGGCCAGCGGCGGGCGACGTTCGGCGCGGGCCTGGTCCAGCGGCTGGTGACGGACCTGCCCGATCTCGCGCTCCCTGGGGTGACGCACCAGGTGCGCGAACTCGCGGCAGAAGACGGCCAGGCCGAGGAAGTCCGCGGTCAGGTGGGAGAGGTCCATGACGCCGGCGAGGACCTCGTCGCCGCGCGTGGCCAGGGCGACGCGCAGCGGATGCGTCCTGGGACTGTGCGGCGGGCGCGGGTCCAGGAGCTTCCCGAGCTCCGCCGCGCAGGCGGCGGCCTCGACCGGCCCGGCGCCGGTGTCGAAGCGATGGATGACCAGCTCACCCGCCGCCGCGACCCGCTGGGCCGGGGGAGGGCCGGCCGCGTAGGTGGTGCGCAGCCCTTCGTGACGGGCCAGCAGAACGGCGAAGGTCTCGGTGACGTCGTCGAGACCGGTGCCCTCGGGCAGCTCCAGCGCGCACCGCATCCAGCCGTGCGCGTCGGGGAAGTCGTCCAGCCAGCGCACGATGTTGAGCTGGCCGAGCGTCAGGGGCCCGTCACCGGCGCGATCGCCCTGGAAGGGAACGACGATCGGTTCGCACTCCGTCAGCGTGAGCTCGTGAGTGAGCGCGGTGAAGACTTTCGGCATCGACGCAGATCACCCTCGCAGACACGTGCTTCGCGTGGACCGAAGGACCTTGTTCCCCTGCATGCAGCCCATCGCAGAGCCCAAGCTGCCGAAAGTTTCGGACCGCCCCCGATAAGCTAGCCGGAGCGTATGCGAGCACTTTCTGACCGTCAAGAGTCATCGGCGGCCCTGTCCTCCGTGGAAAGCTCCATTGACCGCGCCGCAGAATCGGACATACGCTGCGCAAGATTTCGCGCGAGAATGGAAAGTTTTCGTCGGCCTGATCTTCTGCCTGACCCGGCCTGCCTGAGGGATGCCCATGCGAGAAAGGCTGGACCTGCTGAGGCTCTTCCGCTACGCGGGCCCGGCGGTGTCCATCGCGCTGACCGTGATGGTCCTCATCGACGCGGTGGTGCCCGCGGGCATCGCGATCGCCGTCCAGGAGCTTGTGGCGGCGGACGGCCGATCCGCGCTGGCGCCGGTGCTGCTCATGAGCGGCGTGGTGCTGGCCGGGCAGCTGGCGCTGGCGTTCCGGCTCCCCGTGGGACGGCTGGCGGCCGACCGCATCGACGGCGCGCACCGCACGCGGATCGCCGCCCTGGTGATGGGCGTGCCGACCGTGGACGTGGCCGAGAGGCAGGACGTCCAGGACCGGGTGAAGACGACCACGGCGGAGCCGCGGGACTGGGTCGACAGGACGTCGGGCGACGGCGCCGTGAGCCAGCTGGAGCTGGCGGGCCATGCCGTCGGGATGGCGTCGTCCGCGGCGGTGCTGGCCTGGTGGTCGTGGTGGCTGGTGCCGGCGACGGTCATCCCGGCGGTGTGCTTCCGCATGATGCACGGCCGCCAGTGGGTCCGGCATTTCCGGATCTGGGTGGAGGGCGTCCTGTACCACCGGCGGTGGAAGTACTGGGGCGAGATCGCCACCACGCCGGCGGCGGGCCGGGAGCTGCGCGTCTTCGGAGCGGGCGAATGGCTGCTCGGGCACTACACGCGTGACATGCGCACCCACGTGGACCCCGTGTGGGAGGACGATCGGCTGGTGCTGCGCCGGCTGTGGCTGGCGCTGCTCCTCCCGCTGGCCGGATGCACCGCGGCCTTCACCTGGGTGGCCCTCGGCACGGCGGCCGGCCAGGGCTCGGTCGCGCTGGAGGTGGCCGTGGTCACCGCGGCCTGGTCGGTGTTCAGCGTGGCCATCAGGACCGACGACGTGATCTCCCTGGAAGGGGCCCGGCCGGTCAGGCGGGCCGCCGGGGAGCTCGAGCGGATCAACCCCGAGCCGATCCCGCTGCGCGCGCACGCCGAAACCGGTGGCGCCGATCCGCGAGCTGATCGCTTCGGGGAACCCCCCGCGAGCCCGCCGCCGCTGCTGCGCTTCGAGGACGTGCGCTTCGGCTACCCGGGCCGGCAGGCGCTCAACGGCGTCGATCTGGAGATCAGGCCGGGGGAGTCGCTGGCGCTGGTCGGGCTCAACGGCGCGGGCAAGTCGACGCTGACCAAGCTGCTGGCCGGGCTGTACCGGCCAGACTCGGGCCGGATCCTCGCCGACGGGACGGACATCGCGGACATCCCCGACTGGCAGTCCCGGCTGAGCGTGGTGTTCCAGGACTTCCTGAAATACCCCCTGTCCCTGCGCGACAACATCACCCTCGGGGCCGCCGACCCCGAGCTGCTCTCCGACGTCGTCCGGGACGCCGGACTGGTCCCCGTGGTGAGCCGGCTGTCCGGCGGGTACGACACGCCGCTGTCGCGCAGCCGTACCGCGGGGGTGGACCTGTCGGGCGGCCAGTGGCAGCAGGTCGCGCTCGCCCGCGCGCTCTACGCCACCCGCCGGGGGGCCAGGATCCTGGTGCTCGACGAGCCCACGGCCCACCTGGACGTCCGCACCGAGCACGACCTGTTCCAGCGGCTGCCGGACCTCACCGAGGGGATCAGCGTGGTGCTGATCTCGCACCGCCTCTCGACGGTGCGGCAGGCGGACCGGATCGTGCTGCTCGACGGCGGCCGGATCACCGAGTCCGGGACGCACGAGGAGCTCATGGCCGAGGGCGGGCAGTACGCCGCCATGTACGCGCTTCAAGCCCGGCGCTTCAGCCAGGGATACGACGACCGGCTGGACGAAGGAGATCTCGCGTGAGGGAGTACGCGCGCCTGTGGCGTGAGCTGATCGGGTTGTGCGGGCGGCGATATCCCGGAGCGACCGCCTTCCTGATCGGCTGGCACGTGGCCTCGACGGTCATGTTCGCGGCGGTGGGGCTCACGCTGCGCGCGCTGGTGGAGGCCACCCAGGCGGGCACCGCCACCGCGATAGGGCTGGCGGCGCTGGGCGCCGCGCTGGTGCTCACCGTCAACCTCGGCGTCGAGCACATCGCCTACCTGCGGACCATCCACCTGGTGGAGCGGATCAGCCTCACCGAGGTCGAACCCCGGATCCTGCGCGCCTGCGCGGAGCTGCCGCAGGTGCGGCATCTGGAGGAGCCCGAGTTCCTGGACCGGGTCACCACGTTGCGGGGCCAGTCCGGCGCGGTGGTGGACTGGGCGTGGGCGGTCCTTCAGGCCGTCGCCGCCACGATCGGGCTGCTGGTGGCGCTCGCGGTGCTGGGCGGCGTGAACCCCTGGCTGCTCGCGCTGCTGCCGTGCGCCGCCGTACAGCTGGCCATGGAGCGGCACGGCCGCAAGAAGATCGCCGAAGAGGACCTGAAGTCGGCCGAGGACCTGCGCCTCCACCGGGACCTGTACGACGACGTCTGCGTGAACCCGGCCGCCCTGAAGGAGCTGCGCGTCTACGGCGCAGCGGCGCACGCGCTCAAGCTCCAGGCCGAAGCCTGGGAACGGGTGACGCGCTCACGCGCCCGCGCCGCCCTGATCGCCGCCGGCTGGTCGTCGGCGGGCTGGCTGGTCTTCGGCGCCGGGTTCACCCTGGCGATCTTCCTGGTCACCGCGGCGGGCCACCCGGGGGACATCATCCTGGCCGTGTCCATGGGCGTCCAGTTCCGCAACGTGGTCGAGCGCGCGCTGCACCGATCGATGCAGGTCGGCGGCTACCGCCGGCTGCTGCGGCCCTACCTGTGGCTCATGGAGTACGCCCGGACGCACCGCGACACCGCCGACGTGGCCTCGCCCGTCCGGCTGCGACGCGGGATCGAGCTGCGGAACGTGTCCTTCACCTACCCGGGGACGACCAGGCCCGTCCTCGAGGACCTGTCCGTCCACCTGCCCGCCGGAGCGGTGGTCGCGGTGGTCGGCGAGTACGGCTCCGGCAAGACCACGCTGGTCAAGCTCCTGGCGAAGATGTACGCCCCGGACTCGGGCAGCATCCTCGTCGACGACGTGGAGCTGTCGGCCCTGGACACGGCCGGCTGGCGGGCCTCGATGAGCGCCGCCTTCCAGGACTTCGGCCGCTACTGCACCACCTTCGAGGATTCCGTCCTGATGGGCGCCCGCGGCGATCTGCACTCCACGGTGCGCGACGCCGACGCCGAAGCCCTGGTCTCCCGCCTGCCCGACGGCCCCGCCACCGAGCTCGGCCGCCGCTTCGGCGGGATCGAGCTGTCGGAGGGCCAGTGGCAGAAGGTGGCGCTCGCCCGCTCCGGCGCGCGGGCGCGGCCCCTGCTGTTCGTCCTGGACGAGCCCACCGCCTCCCTGGACGCGCCGAGCGAGCACGCCATCTTCAGCCGCTACGCGCGCCGCTCCCGCGAACTCGCGGCCCTGAACGGCGCGATCAGCGTCATCGTCTCCCACCGTTTCTCCACCGTGGCCGACGCCGACCTCATTCTGGTGATGGCCGCGGGAAAGCTGGTGGAGTCCGGCAGGCATGACGAGCTGCTCACCCGGAACGGCATGTACGCCGACCTCTACGGCATTCACGCCGCCGCGCACGCCTGAATTTCCTCAGGCCCGGTAATAGCGGTCGATGACGTTTCGGTAGTAGGTCGGCGAGAAACCCATCCGGGCCGTCGAGGGCGCGTGCTGCGCCATTCTCTTCGTCGACACGTTGTAGTCATTCGCCGGGGTGTCCACATAGACCTTGGTGACGGCCCGGCCGGACAATGTCATCAGATAGGAGACGATTTCCTCGGCGGTCACCGGATGGCCCGAGGCGATGTTGACCGTCGCGTGACGAAGGTCGCCGGAGAGGAGCTCCGCGGCGATGGTCACGAGGTCCGCGACGTCGACGAGATCGCGGCGCGCGCCCCGGTAGACGGTCACCACGCCGTCGCTGACCTGGGAGAACAGTGCGGGCAGCAGCTGGTGCCGCCGTTGGTGCGGCCCGACGACCTCCGTCACCCGGAGGATGAGATGGTCCACCCCGGAGGTCCGTATCCTCTCCTCCATCGCCGCCTTGTGACGCCCGTACGCGGTGGTGGGGCGAACCGGGTCCTCCTCCGAACGGGGTGATCCGTCGCCGTTCCCGTAAAGATGTGCCGACGCGGTGGAGAAATAGAGGAGCCGGCGTCGCGCCGCCCTGGCGTCGCTTATCGCATTGTGGAGCAGATCGGCCTCCCGGTGGAACTCCGCCGCCTCGGTGGTGGTCGACCGCGACACCCCGGCGGCGAACACCACCACGTCATCCAGCCGCATCCGTGAATTGACGAAAGCCCGGGCGATCATTCCGTCGCCGACAACCTCCATGAAAACTATTCTCGTATGAACAGCGTCATTAGGGGAGGTTTCCCGGCCTGGATTTACGGCGTGATTTCCCGGGCCTTCTCGTTCGGCTCCTTCGACTCCTTCGATTCGCCTGGCGGCCGATCCCGTTCTCCGCCGCGTCGTTCCCCGCAGGTCGGGCAGTCGGGCCGCCTCGGGATGGGCCGCGAGTGGATCTCCAGCGGCCAGAAGTCCACCTCGCTCCACCGTCCGCTCAGCGCCGGGGGCAACCCGGCCAGGACCCGGATCGCCTCCCAGGCCAGAATCGTGCCGACCAGCCCGCACAGCGCCCCGATGGCGCCCGCCTTCTGCCTCTTGCCGACCAGCGACTCCATCCGGCCGCGCCCGTGGTCGGCGAAGGTCTCGGCGCGGACGCAGGTCCAGCAGGCGCTCTCCCCGGGCAGGACCGTCGTGCCGAGCACCCCGATGTGGTAGGCGTACCCGCTGCCCAGGATGTGCGGCACGTCCGGCCAGCAGGCCTCGCTGACCCAGGTGGCCGTGTCGTTGGGCGTGGGCAGGTCGAACGCGTTGACCACGATGTCCGCGCCGTCCACCAGGTCGGCGAGGTCGGCGGCGGAGGTGACGCGCCGGTCGAAGGTCTCGACCGTGACGAAGGGATTGGCGGCCCGCAACCTGGCCGCGGCCGCCTCGACCTTGGGCGCTCCCACGTCGGCGACGCAGAACAGGGCCTGCCGGGTCAGGTTCGACGGCTCGACCCGGTCGAAGTCGCATAATCGGATGGTGCCGACGCCCGCGTTCGCCAGGGAGAGCGCGACCCAGCCGCCGAGCCCGCCGACCCCGCACACCACCGCGGTCGAGCGGTCGACGCGCTCCTGCAACAACACGCCGCTGGAAAGGTCGGTGAGGCCCTGGTCGCAGAAATCCTGGAGCAGCCGCAATTGGCGGTCGTAGAATTGGGCGCGGTCGTCGCCGAGCCGCGCGAACGACCCCTCGAGATTGCCGACCCGGCTCAGCAGCCGCTCTTCCGTGAGGATTTGCAGCACCTCGCCGAGCGGCTGCGAGCCCCCGACCGACCGCTCGATCTCAGCATATGTACGAGTGCCGTCCAGAAGTGTTATCACCCGTTTCACAAAGGCGTCGGCGGCGAATCTCTTCACCGTTCTGTCCGCCGTGCAAAGGAAGAGCAGTTCGTCGCCCTCGGTCTGGACGATCACGCTTTCCCGCAGGCGAGGGCGCCAGTCCGTCACGTGTTCCTCCGAGAGCGGGTGAGGTGGAAACACCCCACCCGCGCGCTGTCAGTTGCCGGCGGAATTCGAAGCGGTGACCGCGCCGACGCGCATGCTCGTCTCTTCGAGCTTCACCAGGACAGGACGTCTTCTCATGGCCCCACCTTCCGTCCGGACGGATTCCTTCACTGCATTCTCTCCATGCCAGAATTTTTTACAAGGGAAATTCGGCCAGCTCCTGAATCGCCTGGTCGAGGTCGTCGGCGACGCCGCCTTCGTACAGCTGGACGTAAAGCTCGTCGGGGCCGCCGCCATATCTGCGTATCTGGCGGGCCCGCACGCGCAGGCGCGCCTGCGCCTCGCGGACGATCTCCCCGGGGCCGCCGCGCCAGCCGTACTCCTCGAGGAACAGGCGCAGCCGCTCCGGCCGGGCGGCGTGGTCGCCGAAGCCGTCGGCCGTCGCCGCGCGCCGGGCGTACAGCGGGACCCAGGCGATGGCCACCCACGCCACGTCCGAGTCCGGCGTGACCGGCCCGGCGAAGTCCCAGTCGAAGAAGCCGGCCAGCCTGCCCTCGTGCCAGGCGGCGTTGAACGGCCCGGCGTCGTTGTGCGCGATGATCGTTCCCGGCATCCAGGACCCGCCGAGCCGCCAGCGCGCCGAGGGGGAGGGCACGTAGCCGGCCACGGCCTCGTGGTAGTCGCGCAGCCAGTGGGCCACCTGGACCAGCGCGTCCTCGCTCCACGCCCACGCCGGCCACGGCGGCTCGCCGGCGATCTCGCCCGCCAGGTAGGTGAGGATCTCCCGGCCCTCCCCGTCCACCCCGAGGAAGCGGGGGGCGCCGCCGAACCCCTTGCGCTCCAGGTGCCGCAGGAGTTCGTGGACCGACGCCGACCACGCGCGCACCGGCCGCCGCACCGTGGCGCCGATGCGCACCACGGCCTGGTCGTTGCCGCCGATGAGCCGCTCAGCGGCCATGGCCGTCCCGGGCCGCGATCTCGACGGCCAGCACGCGTACGGCGGCGGCGCCCGGGCAGGGACCCACGAACTGGAACGCCTGCCTGGGCCGGTCGGTGCTGCGGCGGCGGCCCACGGACCGGAACGCCTGCCTGGGCCGGCCGGTGCTGCGGCGGGGGCCCATGGACCGGCCGGTGCCGTGGCGCGTGACCGGCACGGCGCCTTCAGGCATCGTCACCAGGGCGGAGGTGCGCCGGCCAGATCTGCCGCAAAGTCCGCTCGCGGTGGCTCCGCATATCACCGGTCCCCGGGTCCGCCATCAGTCGGCCAGCGATCCCCACCATAAGCTGCGATGAGCCTTTTCCGGAAGGACAGCAGCTGCGATCATCAACGCTGTGACTCCCACCCATGATCAGCGCGCCCGCCGGTTCGGCACCGTCGGCTTCTCCGTCATATGCGTGGCGGCCCTCACCGGTTACGGGCTGCTGGTGTGGAGCGTCTATGTGCTGGAGTGGATGACCACGGAGCTGATGGTGGGCGGCGTGATCGCGGCCGTGGCTCTTCCGGCCGCCGGCATTGCCGTAGGTGGAGCTGCCACGGCCGGGCGACCTCGTGACGTGCGAATCTTCGCAGGTGCGGCGGGCGCGGCCCTCGGTGCCGGGTGTCTGCTGCTCGGCTCTGTCGGCTCCTTCATGTTCTTGTTGTTCGGGAACGTGTAGCCCGGTCGCCGCTTCGGGCGCAGGCCGCCCACCGCTCGGCCGACCGCGCGCCTCACCTTCAAGGCGGTGTCGAACGCCTACGGGCCCGACGTGCTGCTGATCCGCGGCACGCTCGACCCCGAGACGGCCTTCGAGGTCCGGCCGGCTCCCCAGAGCTGAAGGCCGGACGGCGACCGCCCGCTGACGCGCAGGGCGGTCGCTGCCGGGGGCGGCGTCACCAGGATCGGATGAGCGCGGCCAGGAGGTCGGCGGCCGGGGCCAGCGCGGCCTCGTCCAGGTCGAAGGTCGGCGAATGATGCGGTCCGTACGTCCCGGCGCCCACGAGCAGGTATCCGGCGAGCCCGTCGCGTTCCTGCACGTGCCGCATGAACAGCGTCGCGTCATCGCTGGCGCGCAGGGGACGCGGCGGCAGCAGCCGCAGGCCGTGGCCCGGGGCGAGGGTCTCGATCCTGCCGAGGATCGCGTCGTCGGTGGCGGCGCTGGTCGCCCAGCCGGTTCTGGCGACGTCCACGGTGACGCCGTGCATGGCGGCCGCGCCGTGAAGGACGTCGCGGGCGCGCCGCTCCAGGTCGTCGTGCTCGGCGGCGCCGCCGGCCCGGACCTCCGCGCCGAGGACGGCACGGGCGTTGACGATGTTCGCCGCGCCCGGCGCGTGCAGCGTCCCGACGTTGACGCGGGTCGTCGCCGTCGCGTAGCGGGGCAGGGCGTGCAGGCCCAGAACGGCGGACGCCGCCGCCAGCAGGGCGCTGCGGCCCTGTTCTGGCGCTCCGCTGGCGTGGGCGGCGACCCCGGTGAACTCGGCGCGCAGTTTCGAGGTCCCGTACAGCTCGGTCGCGGCCGCGACGCAGCCGTCCGGGGTGCCGAAGCCGAGGTGGACGGCCAGCAGGACGTCGACGTCGTCGGCGAGCCCGGCGGCCAGCATGGGAGCGGCGCCGCGGACGCCCTCCTCGGCAGGCTGGAACAGCAGCCGTACGGTGCCGGCGAACCGCCTGTCGGACAGCAGGGCCGCCGCCCGCAGCGCGATGGCCACGTGCCCGTCGTGCCCGCAGGCGTGCATCGCGCCGTCGACGTCCGAGCCGAAACCCCGGGCCGCGGGGTGGTGGCCGCCGGAGCGGCTCTCCTGGATCGGCAGGGCGTCCATGTCCACCCGCACGGCGATCAGCGGACCCGGGCGAGTGCCCCGCAGCTCCGCGACGAAGGCGGTGTTCCCGTCACGGAACCGGTGCACCGACGCCGCCGCCACGCCCTGCGCGGCGGCCCGCCGGACGGCCGCGTCGAGCTCGTCGCGGCTCGGCAGGCCGGGGTGATCGCGCACGTCGACGAGCTCGCCGCCGCCGCGCAGCCGCCAGCCCAGGCCGGCGAGGAGGCCCCAGGCGAGATCCGCGGTCTCGATCTCGAGGAAGCCGGGCTCGGGCCGCCGGTGCAGCCGGCGCCGGACGGCGGTCGCGTCCAGCGGATCCGGCAGGGCCTCGGCTCGCCGGCCCGCGCTCACGGCGCGCCCTCGTCGAGGGCCTGGACGACGGCGGTCGTGAACTCCTCGGTGCTCGCCGTGCCGCCGAGATCGCGGGTGGCGGTCCCCGCACGGAGGACGTGCTCGAAGGCGGACACGAGACGGGCCGCGGCGGCGGGTTCGCCGAGATGATCCAGCATCATGGCCGCCGCCCAGAGGGCGCCGACCGGATTGGCGATGCCCATTCCGGCGATGTCGGGCGCCGATCCGTGCACCGGCTCGAACATCGACGGGTACGTCTTGGTGGGGTCGAGGTTGGCGCTGGGCGCGACCCCGATCGACCCGGCCAGCGCGCCGGCGAGGTCGGAGAGGATGTCGCCGAACAGGTTGGAGGCCACGATGACGTCGACGCTCTCCGGCCGCAGCACGAGGCGCGCGGCCAGGGCGTCGATGAGGACCTTCTCCAGCCGCACCCCGCTGGCGCCGGCCACCTCCGCCACCACCTCGTCCCAGAACGGCATCGTGTGAATGATGCCGTTCGACTTCGTCGCCGAGATCAGCCGGCCCGAGCGCCGCCGGGCAAGATCGGCGGCGAAACGGGCGATCCGTTCGACGCCGGTCCGGGTGAACACCGCCTCCTGGACGGCGAACTCGCCGGGCCGGCCCCGGTTGACCCGGCCGCCGACCTCGCTGTATTCGCCTTCGACGTTCTCGCGCACGACGACCAGGTCGATCGGGGCCTCCGAGCGCAACGGCGAGCGGATCCCGGGCAGCGACCGGACCGGCCGGAGGTTGACGTACTGCACGAACTCCCGGCGGATGGGGATGAGCAGCCCCCACAGGGTGACGTCGTCGGGGATGTCCGGCGCGCCGACGGCGCCGAGCAGGATGGCGTCGGCGGAGGCGAGCTGCTCGAGGCCGTCCACGGGCATCATGCGCCCGTGCGCCCGGTGGTGGTCGCACCCCCACGCGCGCTCGCGCCACTCGACGGTGAACCCGAAGCTCGCGGCCAGGTGGTCGACGCAGCGCACGGCGGCGGGGACGACCTCGGTGCCGATGCCGTCACCCGGGACGACGTCGACGACGTGGCGCCGCGCCGTCCCGGTGCCGGGGTGTCGCGGGGAAGTCGTGGTCACGACAGCTTCGTGTCCTTCGTGAGCAGGGTTCGCTCCAGCGGGTCGGTCGGCAGGCCCTGAACGCTGTCCGCGACGCCCATGGTGAGGCTTTCGTGGACGAGCGGGACGAAGGCCACGTCGGCGGCCAGCTGGGTGGCGATCTGACCGTAGAGTACGTGCCGCTCGGCCGGGTCCGCGGTGCTCCCGGCCTCCTTGACGAGCGCGTCGACCTTCGGATTGCAGTAACCGGCGAGATTGAAGCTGCCCTTGCAGGTCTCGTCCGAGCGCAGGACGCTGATGGGCTCGGGCAGGTCGATGAGGTGGTTGCGGGACAGCAGGGTCGCCTGGAAGTCGCCGCTCATGAGGTCGTCCTCGACCGAGGCGTAGTCCCCGGTGCGGATCTTCACGGTGATGCCGGCCTCGGCCAGCTGCGCCTGGATCACCTGGGCGAGGTCGGCGAACTCGGGCCGGTCGGAATAGGCGATGAGCTCGAAGCCGAGGGAGCCGGGGTCGATGCCGGCCTCGGCCATGGCGGCCTTGGCGGCCGCGGCGTCGCCCTGCACCGGCCGCAGCCCGGCCGGCGTCCAGGGCTCGTCGGGGGTGAACGGCCCGGCCGCCGCGGTGGCAGTGCCCTCGTAGACCGCCTTGACGATGGCGTCGAGCCCGAGGGCCCGCTGGATCGCGCGGCGCGCCTCGACCTTGTCGAAGGGGGCTTTGCGGGTGTTGAGGTACAGGCCGGTGGTGCGGGGCAGCGCGACCTGCTGCAGGGTGATGTTGTTGTCGCCCTTCAGGGTGGCGAGGGTGGTGACGGGCAGGTTGGCAGCCACCGAGACCTCGCCGGCCCGCAGCTGCGTGGCGCGGGTGGCGCCGCTCTCGGCGTAGCGGATCTCGGCCCCGTCGAGGGCGACGTCCCCGCCCCAGTAGGCGTCGTTGGCGGCCAGCGACAGCGACTGGCCGGTCCCGATGCTGGTGATCTTGAACGGCCCGGTGCAGGTGCCGACCGGGTTCGTGGCGGTGCCGGAGAACGCCTCAGGGGCGAGGATCCCGGTGTTGGGGACGCTGACCCGCAGCGGCAGGAAAAGGTCCTCCTCGGGCGTGTCGATCCGTAGGGTCCGGTCGTCGACGGCGGTGACCGCGGCGATGACGCCGGGGGCGAAGCTGCGCGGCGGCGCCGTGGCCTTCAGCAGCCGGTTGAGATCGTCGGCGACGACCTTGGCGGTGAGCGCGGTGCCGTTCTGGAACGTGGTCTCACGGATGGTGAACGTCCAGGACTTCGGCGCCGTCTGCTTCCACTCCGTGGCCAGGGCGGGCTGGGGCTGGTTGTCCTTGTCCACGGCCACCAGGGTCTCCAGGCAGCCGGCGCGGGTGAGGGTGAAGGCGTCGTCGGTCTCCAGGGCGTACCCGGAGTCGGGCGCCCAGAGGTCGGCGACGACCAGCTTGGAGCCGCCCTTCGCGGTGGCGTCGGGACTCGCGGAGTCGAACGAGCAGCCGGCGAGCACGACGAGGGCTGTCGACATGCCGGCGAGGGTTTTCCAGGTGCGTGCCATGCTGGTGTTCCTTCTGAACGTCACAGGGGGGAGAGCAAGGAAACGGGCACCACGACATGACCGGTTGACGTTCGTTTGTCCCGGCCGGATGGGCGGCGGATGGATGGTTGCCGGTGAGGGGGGCTCAGCTGATGGAGGTGAGCCGGGCTGCGATGACCTTGGGTGCGGTCATCGCCACGACGGCGCTGGTGACGCCTTCCCGGCCGATGCCGCTGCGGTGGAAACCGCCGAACGGCATGGCGTCGATGCGGAAGTCGGACGTGTCGTTGATCATCACCGCGCCGGCCCGCAGCCGGCGGGCGGTGCGCAGGGCCGCGGTGGTGTCGCGGGTGAAGACGCCGGCCTGCAGGCCGGTGGCCGCGCGGTTGGCCTGGTTCACGGCGTCGTCGAGGTCGGCCACGGGCAGCACGCTGACCACGGGGCCGAAGATCTCGTCGGTGACGATGGGATCGTCGGGGGCGAGGCCGGTGAGGATGGTCGGCTGGTACGTGGCCTCCTGGCGGACCGCTCCCGCCCGTACGACCGCGCCGCGGGCGACGGCCTCCCCGACGCGGTGCTCCACGCGGCGCGCGGCCGCCACGTCGATCAGCGGCCCGACGTCGGTCCTCTCGTCGTGCTTGCTGCCGACCCTCAGGTGAGCGGTCGCATGGGTCAGGTGGCCGAGCAGCTCGTCGTAGTGCCGGGCGACCACGTAGACGCGCTGCACCGACAGGCAGTTCTGCCCCGCGCACCCGAACGCCCCTTCGGCGATGGCCCGCGCGGCCGCCATCAGGTCCACGTCGTGGTCGACGATGACGGGGTTGGAGCCGCCCAGCTCCATCAGGAGGGTACGGGCGCCGGCCAGGCGGGCCACCTCGTCGGCGGTGCGCACCCCGCCGGTGAAGGAGACGACGTCGACGCCGGGGTGCGACACCAGCTCGCGCCCGGCGGCCGGGCCGCCGGGCAGCACGGCGAGCCGGTCGCCGGGAACGCCTGCCTCGAGGAGCAGTTCGGCGAGGGCCAGCGCGGACAGCGGCGTCGCCTCGTGCGGTTTGACCGCGATGACGTTGCCGGACAGCAGCGCCGGGCCGACCTTGTGCGCCACGAGGTTCAGCGGGTCGTTGAACGGGGTGATGGCGGCGACCACCCCGAGCGGCTCCCGGCTGCTCCACCCGAGCCGGTCCGCGCCGCGGGAGGTGTCCTCGAACGGCACGCTGGCGCCCTGCAGGGCGTGTCCCGCGCCGGCGGACAGCTGCAGGGTCTCCGCCGCCCGGCCCACCTCGCGGCGGGCGTCCCTGATCGTCTTGCATCCCTCGGAGCCCACGATGGCGGTGAACCGTTCGGCCCGCTGCCTCAGCAGGTCGGCGGCGCGGTGCAGGGCCTCCCGGCGTCGCCACAGCGGCCAGTCGCCACGGCCGGCGTCGGTGTCGGCGCCGGTGCCGGCCCGGAAGGCGTCCACGAGCGCGTCGACGGCCGCGCGTACTTCCGCAGCGGTGCTGTCGGCGACCTCGCCGAGGAACGCGCCGGTCTCGGGGTCGGTGACGGCGGTGCGCCGTTCGGTCTCCTGCCAGCGTCCGCCGGCGAACGCCTGGCCGGGCGGGCTCCAACGGGTGGCGGCGGACGGGGCGGTGGGTCCGGTCATCAGGCTCATGCGGGGATCTCCTCAACGACCAGGTGGCTCCTGCTCTCCGCGGAGCGGTGGCAGCGGACGTGGTGGCCGTTTCCGATGTCGACGAGGTCGGGTTGCTCGGCGCGGCAACGGTCGGTGGCCAGCGGGCAGCGGGTGTTGAAGCGGCAGCCGGGCGGCGGGGAGACGGGGCTGGGAGGCTCGCCCTTCAGCTGGTCCTGCGCGCCGGCGACGATGCGGTGTCCCCGACCGGAATGCAACAGCGCCAGCGTGTAGGGGTGCAGGGCGCCCGCGAAGATGTCGTCGTGCGTGGCCATCTCCACGATCTGCCCGAGGTAGAGAACCGCCACCCGGTCGGCGAGGAACTCGACCACCCTCAGGTCGTGGGAGATGAACAGCATGCTCAGCCCCCGCGACCGGCGCAGATCGACCAGCAGGTTCAGGATGGTCGCCTGCACCGAGGCGTCCAGGGCCGAGACGGGCTCGTCGCAGACGAGCAGCTTGGGCTCCAGCAGGAGGGCCCTGGCGATGACCACCCGCTGCAGCTGCCCTCCGGAGCAGTCGCCCGGCCGGCGCTCCAGGAAGCCGTGGTCCAGGCCGACCTCCGTCAGCGCGGTGGCGACCCGCCGCAGGCGTTCCTGCGGCGTGCCGACGCGGTGCTGCTCCAGCGGGGCGAGCAGTGATTCCCGCAGCGTCATGCGCGGGTCCAGCGCCGAGTGCGGGTCCTGGAAGACCAGCTGCGCCGACCGGCGCAGCTGACGGAGCCGGGCGCCGCGCAGCTTGCCGACCCTCAGCCGATCGACCTCGATCCGTCCGGAGTCGACCGGTACGAGGCCGAGCAGGAGCCGGGCCAGAGTGCTCTTGCCCGAGCCGGACTCACCGACCAGCCCCAGCACCTCTCCCGTGCGGATGGTCAGGGACACGTCGTCGACGGAGTGCACGTGCGGCCGGCGCCCGAAGCCGTTCCGCGACAGCGGATAGTGCTTGGTCACGTGGTCGACGACGGCGATGTCGGCGGTGTCGGCGTTCTGCGCGGGGTCGTTCATGCCGGAACCTGTCGTCGGGGGCCGATGGTGACCCAGCAGCGTGAGTTGCGGCGGGTGCCGCAGCCAGCGAGATCGGGTTCCTCGCTGTCGCAGTGGGAGCCCAGCTCCCCGTCGCCGGCGGCGACGGCGCAGCGCGGGCGGAAGCGGCAGCCGTGGCTGACGGCGCGGGCCGAGGTGGCGTTTCCGGGGATGGTGTGCAGATGGCCGGTTTCGTCGGTCTGCAGGGTGGAGCAGCGCAGCAACGCCTGGGTGTAAGGGTGCTCGGCGGCGGTGATGACCTCGGCGGCCGGTCCGTCCTCGACGATGCGGCCCGCGTACATGACGGCGATGCGGTCGGCGATGGAGGCGACGGTGGTGACGTCGTGGGAGATGAACAGGACCGACATTCCGGTCTCGACCTGCATGGCGGCGATCAGCCGCAGGATCTGCGCCTCGACGGTGACGTCAAGGGCGGTGGTGGGCTCGTCGGCGATGAGCACGTCCGGGTGGGCGGCCAGCGCCATGGCGATCATGACGCGCTGGGCCATGCCGCCGGACATCTGGTGCGGATGGTCGCCGGCGCGGCGGTCGGGATCGGGGATCCCGACCGCGGCGAGCAACTCCACGACCCGGCGGCGGGCGGCCTGCCGGCTCATGCCGAGATGCCTGCGCAGCGGCTCGGCGACCTGGCTGCCGACCGTCGCGGTCGGGTCGAGCATGCGCTTGGGCTGCTGGTAGAGCATGGAGATCCGCCGGCCGCGCACGCCGTCCAGCGCCCGCGAGGAGGCGGCGAGCAGGTCCAGGTCGCCCAGCCGCAGGCCCTCGGCGTGCATGTGCAGCCCGGCCGGCAGCATGCGCAGCACCGAGTGGGCGGTCATGCTCTTGCCCGACCCCGATTCGCCGACCACGGCCAGCACCTCGCCGGGATCGAGGGTCAGGCTCACGCGGTCGAGGATGGGCGGGGCCTGTCCCGGCCGGCCGGCGTGAACGGTCAGGTCACGGACCTCCAGACGCGCGCTCATGGCTGCTCCCGGGGCTGCGGTGGGGCTTGCTGGTCGTCGCCGTGCCGGTAGCCGTCGGCGTGTTCGTGGAACTCCGACGGGTCCTGGTGGCGATGCGAGTGAGGGTGGAGGCGGCGCTTGGGCGGCTGCTCCGAGGTCCCCGGCTGGAGCTCGCCGGCCTCGGCGAAGTGCCGGTCCAGGAGCGCCTTGGCGGCGGACCTGTCACCGCTGGCGATGACGTGCAGCAGCTGCTCGTGCTCGGCCCACAGCGTGGAACGATCGCTGTAGCTGTCGACGATCATCCGGAAGCACAGCTGCATCTCGTTGGCGATGAGCCCGTACAGCCGGTCCAGCCGGGTGCTGCCGGCGGCGCTGACCAGCCGGCGGTGGAAGGCGAGGTCCAGGGCGGCCAGCGCGCTCTCGTCCGCGTGGCCGACGGCCTCCCTCATTTGCGCGACGATCACTTCGAGGTCGGCGACCAGGCCCGCGGAGACCCCCCGGGCGGTGACCCGGCGCAGCGCCTCCCGCTCGATCGCCTGGCGGGCGACGAAGATGTCCTCCAGGTCCTCCCTGGTCAGGGTGGGGACGAAGACCCCTTGGCGGGGGTAGCTGACGAGCAGGCCCTCCTGCACCAGACGCTGCATCGCCTCGCGCAACGGGCCGCGCGAGACCTCGAAGTACGCCGCGAGCTCGACTTCGTTCATCTGGGTCCCGGGCGGGAACTCCCCGCCGAGGATGCGGTCGCGCAACAGCCCGGTGACCACCTCCGTCAGCGTCCGCTTCGAGGTCCTGCCCGCCGGGGCCGGGGTCTGATGGCTCATGAGTGTGCTTCTCCGGGTTCGTGTTCCGTTCCCACCGCTCGCGCTCTCCAGCCGCAGGAGCGCGTGATCGTTTCCAGTGTGACCGCCGTGGGGGCTCGGCGGGACTCCGCAGCTCATGTTGACCCTCCCGTCCGGGCCCGGCGCGTCTCCAGGCCCCGGCCGGCGAGCGTGACGCTGAGAGCCGCGACGAAGATCGCGGCACCGGGGGCCAGGACCAGCAGCGGCGAGCGGTCGAGGTAGGGAATGGCCTCGGACAACATCGACCCCCAGTCGGAGAACGGTGGCTGGACGCCGAGTCCCAGGAAGGACAGGGCGCCGACGGTGATGAGCTTGTGGCCGAAGCGCACGGCCGCGTGGGCCAGCAGCGGGGGCAGGGCGTTGGGGAGCAGGTGGCGGCGGATGATGAACCATCCCGAGCACCCCAGAGCCTGGGCCGCCTCGATGAAGTCACGGCCGTTGATCTCCAGCGCGACGCCACGGGCCAGCCGGCAGAACGGCGTCCACCCGCCGATGGTCAGGGCGAGCACCAGCGTCAGGTCGCCGGTGCCGAGCACCGCGACGAGGAAGAGCGCGACCACCATCTCGGGGAAGGCCAGCAGGATGTCGGTGACGCGCATGACGACGGTGTCGAGCAGACCGCCTCGCCGCGCGACGACGAACCCCACGAGAGTGCCGGTGACGGCGCAGATCACCAGCGTGACCGTGGCGACGGCCAGGGAGAACCGGCCCCCGTCCAGCAGCCTGCTGAGCACGTCGCGGCCCAGGTGGTCGGTGCCCAGCAGGTGGGCCGCGGAGCTGCCTTCCAGGCGCGCGACGAGGTCCTGCTGCGCCGGCGGATAGGGCGCCAGCCACGGTGCCAGCACCAGGAGCGCGGCGATCACCCCGAACAGGATGGACCCGGCCAGCAGCGCCGGCGGCCACGTTCCGCGCCGGCGGCGCGCGGGGGCGGCGGCGGTCTCGGCCGGTGACGGCGGAGGCGCGGCGCCGGGTTCGTCGCGGCGGGCGTCGTCGCCGAAGACGTCAAGCACGGACACGGCTCGTCCTCGCGTTCGGGTTGATGGCGGTGTAAAGGACATCGGTGAGGGTGGTGATGAGCACGGCCAGGCCGACGACCGCCACGACCCCGCCCTGGATGAGCGGGACGTCGTTGTTGATGACCGCGTCGTACATCTGCCGCCCGACCCCGGGCACCGCGAAGATCACCTCGACGACGACCGAGCCGCCGAGCAGGCCGGCCAGCCAGACCGCGAACAGCGTCAGGACCGGCAGAACGGAGTTGCGCAGCCCGTGACGCAGCATGGTCTGGGCGAAGCTCAGCCCGCGACCCCGGGCGGCGGTGATGTAGGGCGCCTCGAGCACCTCGATCATCGACGCGCGGGCCACCTGGGTGAAGTAGCTCATCGGCCGCAGCGCCACGGTCAGGCAGGGCAGCACCATCGACTCCACCCCGTGCCAGCCGGAGGAGGGCAGGACGCCGAGCTGCAGGGCGAACACCAGGACCAGGACCGGGCCGAGCCAGTACTCCGGGACGGCCACGAACGCCTGCGTGACGCCGGTGATCGCCCCGTCGAGCGGGGTTCCGCGCCGCACCGCGCAGACGGCTCCCAGCGGGACCGCCACGAGCAGGGCGAGCAGGAGGGCGATGACGGCGATCGAGGCGGTGACCGACAGCGCGCGCATCAGCTGGGGGAGAACCTCCGTGCCGTTGGTGAACGACCGGCCGAGATCACCCCGCAGCGCCGAGCCCAGCCAGGACAGGTACTGCTGGAGCAGCGGCCGGTCCAGCCCGTACTCGACCCGGAGGCGGGCCAGCGTCCGCGGGTCCTGGACCAGGTCGCCCACCCTGGCCCGCAGGATCCGCGCGGCCGGGTCGCCGGGCGTGACGTAGGGGATGAGGAACACCAGGAAAGAGGCGACCAGCAGGGTCGTCACGAGGACGGCGAACCGTCTCAGCACGTACAACACTCGGGAACCTCCGGGTCGTCACACGTTCGCGGATCGATCAGCGCACGGCGTCGAGCGCGCGGAAGAACGCCCCGGCGGCCGGCAGGAACCAGGGCGGCCCGAAGTGACCGGGAACCGGCGGGAAGGCCAGCCCCTTCCAGGGGTTGACCGTCGGGTCGCCGCCGATGACGTCGGCCATGACCTTGCCCATGTGGGTGGCCATCTGGACCCCGTGGCCGCTGTAGCCGACGGAGTAGTGCATCCCGTCCCGTACGCCGGCGTGGACCATCTGATCCATCGTCATGTCGACCAGCCCGCCCCAGCAGTAGTCCAGCCGGACGTCGCGCAGCCGCGGGAACACCTCCGTGACGGCCCTGCGCAGGATCTCGCCGCTCTTGAGGTCGGACTGGGCGTCGGACAGGGCGAAGCGGGCCCGCCCGCCGAACAGCAGCCGGTTGTCCGGCGTGGGACGGAAGTAGTACAGCAGGTTCTTGGTGTCGGAGGCCATCCGCCGGTGCGGCATGAGCTGGGCGACGAGGTCGTCCGGCAGGGGTTCGGTGACGACGATGAAGCTGCCCACCGGCACGATGCGGCGGCGCAGCCACGGGGTCAGCGACCCCGTGTACCCGCTGGTGGCGATGAGCACCTCGGAAGCCGTCAGGACGCCGCGCGTGGTCTGCACCCGGTGCCCGTGGCCCGGGCCGAGGCGGCGGACGCCGGTCACCGCGGCGTTCTCCGCCACCAGGGCCCCGTGACCGGCCGCGGCGCGGGCCAGCCCCATGACCAGCTTCCCGACGTGGGCGCCCGCCCCGTTCGGGTCGACCTGCGCGCCGTGGTAGCGGTCGCTGCCGAGCTCGTCCCGCATGCGGCCGCGGGGGACCAGGTGGACCGAGCGGCCGACGAGTCTCTCGATCATCTCCGCCGACCGCTCCAGCGCGGCGTAGTGCGCCGGTTTGGCGGCCAGGGTGAGCTTGCCGGAGCGCACGAAGTCGCAGGCGATCTCCTCGTCGGTGACGATCTTCTCGATGGTGTCGATCGCGTCGTCGTAGGCGGTGAACATCGCCGTCGCGCGCTCCGGGCCGTACCGCTTGACCGCGGCGGGGAAGGAGATGGCCAGGCCGGTCGTGGCCATGCCGCCGTTGCGGCCGGAGGCTCCCCAGCCCACGGTGTGCGATTCCAGCACGGCGACCCTGGCGCCGCGGCGGGCGAGGTGCAGCGCGGCGGACAGGCCGGTCAGGCCGGCGCCGATGACCGCGACGTCTACCTGCCCGGGGAGTTCGGCACGGCGGAAGTCGCCGGCCGGTTCGGCGGTGTCGAGCCAGTAGCTGGTCAGCTTCACGACGTCCTCCTCCCGGTCAGAGACCCAGCACGGCGGGGACGCCGGACAGGTCGGCGGTCTCCGCGTACTGGTAGAAGGGGGTGGAGGGGTCGTAGCCGCGGTTGACGTAGACCTTGTGCGGGATGCGCAGCTCGTGGGCGGGGATCACGTCGTACCAGATGTGCGAGGAGACGTGGACGATCTCGTCGCGTTCGCAGCCGAGCTGGTCGAGCATGTACTCGAAGGCCTGGTAGCGCGGCTTGTACGCCCTGGCCTGCTCGGCGGTGAACACCTTGTGGAACGGGGCGCCGAGCTGGTCGACATTGTGCCGCAGCGTCTCGTCGACGGCGTTGGACAGGATCACCAGAGGGTAGGCGTCGGCGAGCTTGGCCAGGACGGGGGGAACGTCCGCGTGGGGGCCCCAGGTCGGCACGCAGGCCACGATGGCCTCGCCGTCGGAGGGGCGGTAGCCGATGCCCCAGCGTTCGCAGGCGCGCCTGAAGGAGTCCTTGAGCACGTCGGGGTAGAGCTTGAACTCGCCGAGCACCTCGTCCATCCGGTACGCGCGGTAGTCCTTGAGGAAGAGCGGCATGTCCTCCTCGGAGATCCGGTCGGCGACCAGCGGCTTGACGGTGAGGTTGAGATCGAAGCTGGTCAGCGTCCCATAGCAGTCGAAGGTGATGTATTTGGGGCGCACGCTGGTCAGGTCCACGAGCAGTTCCTCCGGTGGGGGTCGGTCCGGTGGGAGTGGGAGCGTCGGTGGTCGGTCCGGTGAGAGCCGGAGCCCGTCGGTGCGAGCGGCGAGATGTCACGCTCGGTGTCAGCCGCCTGATGCGACCGGCCGTGTGGTGTCTGGAACGCTAAGCATCCGATTCTCTGCTGTCAACAATTCCGGGCCGCCTGCTTGTAACGAGTATGTTTCCCGGGATTTCTTCGATCTTCAGGGGCTGATTGCCTGGTGTTGGGGCTGATTTTCAGTGTCCGTACGCCCTTAGTCGCGGGAAGATTGTTGACAACAGTTGACCGTCGCTCGCTCTTGTGGACAAGATGTGGTGGCGCGGCAGACGCCACTCGGCAGCCGGCCGCCTTTCTCTCCCGGCCCCCGCGACTCACCCTCTCGGCCCCCGCGACTCACCTTCGCTCTCGCGACTCACCCTCCCGGTCCCGCGACTCACCCTCCGCCGGCATGAACGGACTCTCGATGCGAGCTTCCACGACCCCAGACGATCACGGCCACGGACATGGACATGGCCACGACCACCCACACGATGACGCTCCTGCCGCCGCCGTGAACGGCCACGGGCACGGGCACGGCCACTCCGATCATCACGATCACCACGAGCCCGAGGCTCCGGCCGCGGCCGGCCACGGCCACGGACATGGGCACGGACATGGGCACGGCGACGACCACGGCCACGACCACGGGACCGGCCTGTGGGCGCGGGTCAAGCACACGCTGATCCCGCACGCCCACGACGCCAACGACGCGATCCAGACCGCCGAGGAGTCGGCCCGGGACGGGATCCGCACGGCCTGGATCGGGCTGGCCGGCATGATGGCCACCGCCATCGGCCAGATGGTCATCGTCGCGGTGTCCGGCTCGATCGCCCTGCTGGCCGACACCATCCACAACCTGGGCCACGCCGCGACCACGATCCCCCTGATCATCGCCTTCCGGCTGGGCCGGCGCGCGGCGACCAAGAAGTACTCCTACGGTTACCGGCGCGCCGAGGACCTGGTCGGGCTGTTCATCTCCCTGGTCATCGTCGCCTCGATCGTGCTGATCATCTGGGAGTCGATCGACGCGCTGATCAACCCGCACCCGCTGACCAACCTGTGGTGGGTCTTCGCCGCGGGGCTCGTCGGCTTCCTCGGCAACGAGCTGGTGGCCGTGTACCGGATCCGGACCGGCCGCCGCATCGGCTCCGCCGCGCTGATCGCCGAGGGCCAGCACGCCCGCGCCGACGGATACACCTCGATCGCCGTCGTCGCCGGCGTGGTCGGCGTGTGGCTCGGGTTCGACCGCGCCGACGCCATCGTCGGCCTCCTCATCGCCCTGGCGATCAGCGGCATCCTGGTCAACTCCCTGATCATCATCGTCCGCCGCCTCATGGACGGTGTCGAGCCGGGGACGATCGACCGGATGCGCAGCACCATCGCCGGCGTGGACGGCGTCGTGTCCGTCGGCGAGGTCCGCGTCCGCTGGTCGGGCCACCGCATGGAGGGAGACGCCGAGATCGGCCTCGACTCCGGGCTGAGCATGATCGAGGCCCACGCCGTGGCCGAGAACGTGCAGCACTCCCTGATGCACGCGGTGGGCAACCTCGACCGGGTCACCGTCCACGTCCACCCCACCTTCGACGGCGTGATCCCCGACGACCTCCACGAGCTGTCCGGCCACCACGCCTCGAAGGAGGCCAGGGAGGCGTACCGGGCCAAGCTCGCCACGCAGGGAGCGCGGTGACCCCCGTGGAATGGTCGATCCACCCGCTGAGCGAGCGCACCCTGGCCGGCGCCCAGGCGGTGATGCGGCGCAGCATCGCCGAGGACTTCGGCGACGCCTACGACCCGCGCATCCACGCCGACGTGGACGACCCCATGACCCACTACGCCCCGGGAAACGGCCCCTTCCTCCTGGTGGTGACCGACGACGGCACGGGTGACGTCCTGGCCACGGGCGGGATCCGCAGCGGACGGCTGAAGCCCGGCCTCACCCCGCAACACGTCGTCGACCGGTACGAGGACGGCCGGCACGGCCAGCTCGTCCGCGTCTACGTCCGCAAGGAGGCCCGCCGCGGCGGCATCGCCAGGGCCCTGGTCCGCGCGATTCTCGACCGGGCGGACCGGGAGGGGCACTACCAGGCCATCGCCCTGCACACCTATCGCCACTCACCCGGCGCCGTCGCCTTCTGGGAGTCCTTCGGCGCCCGGCTCGTCCATGACGACACGCAGGGACCCAGCGGCGCGGTCTTCTACGACCTGCCGCGCGGTCCGCACAGCCACCCCCACCGCACTGGCGAGACAGGAGAACACCATGTCCAAGCGTCGTGACGTCTTCATCTTCGTTGCCGAGCCCACCAAGATCGAGGCCGCCCGCACCAGCCTCGTCGACTGGCTGCGCAGCCTCGAGGGCCACCCCGGCTACCTCGGGGGCTCGGTGCTGCGCGAGTGCGCCGGCGAGCTCATCCCGAACACGCTGGTGATGACGCTGGAGTTCGAGAGCACCGAGGCCGCCCGGGCCCTGTGGCCGAAGATCGAGAACACGGTCAACCCGCTCTACCCCGATGACAAGTCTGACAAGTCGATGGACCAGGGCGCCGCGTTCTTCGCCGGCGCGGACGCCCCCGTGGCGCCCGAGGACCTGAAGTTCACCCGCGGCGACGGCCTGGTGGCCCGGATGCTGCACATCCACGCCGAGGTCGTCGAGGACGTCGTGGTCGCCGCCTGACCCGCACCGATCCCCACCCGCAGTCCCCTCCCCGATGTGATGAGGAGCATTTCTTGACGAGCACCAGCCTGTGGCATCCGCAGACCGCGATGTCCACCATCGAGGAAAGCCTCACGGTCATCGCGTCGGGGCGGGGCGCCTCGGTGCGTACCGAGGACGGCCAGGACCTGCTCGACCTGCCGGCCGGCCTGTGGCACGCCAACGTCGGACACGGCCGGACCCGCATCGCCGACGCCGTTCGGCGGCAGATGGCCGATCTGGAGACGTATCACCTGTTCCAGGGCATGGCCAACCGTCCCGCCATCCGGCTCGCCGAGCGCCTCGCGGCGCTGAGTCCCATCCCCGACGCGAAGGTCTTCCTCACCAGCGGCGGCTCCGACTCCGTCGACACCGCCTGCAAGCTCGCGCGCCGGCACTGGCAGCTGGCCGGGCGGCCCGGCAAGCGCGTCATCGTCTCCCGGCAGCACGCCTACCACGGCCTGCACGGGTTCGGTACGAGCATCACGGGCATCCAGAGCAACCGCGACGGGTACGGCGGCGACTCGCTGATCCCCGAGACCGCCCGCGTGCCATGGGACGACCTGGCCGCCACCGAGGCCGAGCTGCTCCGGCTCGGACCCGACAACGTCGCCGCCGTCATCGCCGAACCGGTCATCGGCACCGGAGGCGTGCTGCTGCCCCCGCCCGGCTACCTCACCGGGCTGGCCGAGCTGTGCCGCCGCCTGGACGTCCTGCTCATCGCCGACGAGGTGATCACCGGCTTCGGGCGGGTCGGGCAGTGGTTCGCCTGCCGGCGCTTCGGCATCGAGCCGGACCTCCTCACCATGGCCAAGGGCATCACCTCCGGCTACCTGCCGCTGGGCGGCGTGCTGGTGTCCCGGCGCATCTGGGAGCCCTTCTTCGCCGAGACCCCCGACGCCCCGACCTTCCGCCACGGTCTGACGTACTCGGGTCACGCCGCGGCCTGCGTCGCCGCCGAGGAGAACCTGAGCATCCTCGAGGAGGAAGGTCTGCTGGAGCGCGTCCTGGACCTCGAACCCGTCCTGGCCCAGGCCCTCACCCCGCTGCGCGACCACGAAGCCGTCGTCGACGTGCGGGCCGGCACCGGGCTGCTCGCGGCCGTCCAGCTCGACCCCGACGCCGACGCCCGTCCCGTGCTGCGCGCCGCGCGGGAGGGGGGCGTCCTGACCCGGCTGCTGGCCGACAACTCCCTGCACGTCAGTCCCCCGTTCGTCATCACCGCCGAGGAGATCTCCCGTGCCGCCGATGTCCTCAAGTCCGCTCTCGACCGAGCCCGTACCCTCGAATCCGCCTGAGGCCGCGCCGTCGCCGGCCGAGATCGCCCGGCACCGCGAGCTCACGGAGACCGCCGCCGCGTCGCTGCCCGACGGCTTCCTGGCCGCCGGGTGGACGGCGCCGCGCTCCGGGCGGACCTTCGCCGTCGCCGATCCCGCGCTCGGCCGGCCGGTCGCCGCCGTCGCCGACTGCGAGCCGGAGGACGCCCTGCTCGCGCTGACCGCGGCGAACGACGCGTTCCCCGCCTGGGCGGCCACCCCGACCCGGCGGCGGGCGGACATCCTGCACCGGCTCTACCAGGCGATGCTCGCCGACGAGGAGCGCCTGGCGGCCCTCATCACCCTCGAGGTCGGCAAGACCCTCACCGAGGCGCGCGGCGAGGTCCGTTACGCCGCCGAGTACGTCCGCTGGTACGCCGAGGAGGCGGTCCGCAGCTCCGGCCGCAGCACCCCGACCCCCGACGGCAACTGGCACATCGTCACCGCCCCGCGCCCGGTCGGCCCCTGCCTGCTCATCACCCCGTGGAACGTGCCGCTGGCGATGGCCACCCGCAAGGCCGCGCCCGCCCTGGCCGCCGGCTGCACGGCCGTGCTGAAACCGGCCGAGCTCACCCCGCTCACCACGCTGGCCTTCGCGCGGCTCGCGCAGGAGGCGGGGGTCCCGGCGGGCGTCCTCACCGTGGTCACCACCACGGATCCGGCGGCGGTCTGCGGCACGCTCATCGCCGACCCGCGACTGCGGAAGGTGTCCTTCACCGGGTCCACCCCCGTCGGGAAGCTGCTGCTGCGGCAGGCCGGCGCGCACGTGCTGCGTACGTCGATGGAGCTCGGCGGCAACGCCCCGTTCCTGGTCTTCGACGACGCCGACCTCGACCTCGCCGTCCGCGAGGCGGTCGTCGCCAAGATGCGCCTCGGAGGGCAGTCGTGCGTGGCGGCCAACCGGTTCCTCGTCCAGGAGCCGGTGGCCGACGAGTTCGCGGCCCGCCTCACCGAGGCCCTCACCGCGATCAGGGTCGGGCTGGGGACCTCGGACGTCGATCTCGGCCCGCTCATCGATGACCGCGCGGTCGCCAAGGCCGACCGGCTGGTCGCCGACGCCGTCGCGAAGGGCGCGACGCTTCTGGGGCGTGCCGGCGCGCCCGGCGGCCCCGGCAGCTGGTTCGGCCCGGTGGTGCTGGACCACCTCAGCGCCGACGCCCTCCTGCAGCAGGAGGAGGTCTTCGCCCCGGTCGCCGGCATCCGCCGGTTCCGGACGGAGGACGAGGGGGTGGCGCTGGCCAACGACACCCCGTTCGGGCTCGCGGCGTACCTGGTGGCACGCGACGGCGACCGGATCGCCCGGGTCGCCGGCCGGCTGGACAGCGGCATGGTCGGCATCAACCGGGGGCTGCTGTCCCACGTGGCCGCGCCGTTCGGCGGGATCAAGGAGTCCGGGCTCGGCCGCGAGGGCGGCGCCGAAGGGCTCCTCGAATACCAGAACCTCAAGTACCTCGCCGCCCCGGCGCTGGCCTCATGAGGCTCGCCGGAACCGCTCGCAGGAGGGCGGCGGTCGTCGGGGCCGGAGCCATGGGGAGCATGGCCGCCTGGCAGCTGGCCGAGCGCGGCCTGGAGGTGCATGCCTTCGACCGCTGGGGCGTCCCGCACCACCGCGGGGCCTCCGGCGGGCAGAGCCGCCGGTTCGCGGTCATCAGCATGGCCGACCCGGACCTGCCGCCGCTGGTGCTCCGGGCCGAGCGGCTGTGGCGCCGGCTGGAGGAGGCGACCGGGCGGCGCCTGCTGGAGCAGACCGGAGGGCTGATCCTCGGCCCCGCCGGCAGCACCTCCGTCCGGCAGGCCGTGAGCAGCTGCGAGACCTGGGGGCTGGCCCATCGCATCCTCGACCCGCACGAGGTGCGGCGGCGTTTCCCCCAGCACGCCGTCGACGACGGGGACATCGCCGTCCATGACTCCGCGACCGGCTTTCTCCGCCCCGAGCCGGCCATCCTCGCCGCGATCGAACAGGCCGCGACGCTCGGGGCGACCGTACGCCATGACACCGAGGTCCTCGCCATCGACGTGCGGTCCGGGACCGTCGGGCTGACCTACCGGACCGGCGCGGATCGACCTCGCAGCGAGACGTTCGACGCGGTGGTCCTCGCCCCCGGCGCGTGGGCGGCCACGCTGCTGCCGGACGGGCTGCGGGAGGCGATCGGAGTGGCCGGGCTGACCGCCAGGCGGCTGGCGCAGACCTGGTTCGTGCCGGACGACCTGTCGCTGTACGGCGCGGAACGCTTTCCGGTCTTCGAACGCGTCGCCATGCCGGACGGCGCCTCCATCTACGGCTTTCCCACCCTGGACGGCGCCACGGTGAAGATCGGCGTGAAGAGCCGCCCGCATCCCGAGCTGGCCGATCCGGCGCGGCCGGATCCCCACCTCAGCGCCGACCACCTGGCGGAGATCCGCGACGTCGTCGGGCGCTGCCTACCCCGGCTCAACCCGCGTCCGGTGCAGACCTCGGTGCACGTGGAGTCGTACACAGGGGATGGCCGGCCCGTCGTCGGGCTGCTCCCGGGCGCCGCGCACGTCGCGGTCGCCGTCGGATTCTCCGGCGGAGGATTCAAGTACGCCCCGGCGATCGGCGAGGCCCTGGGCGACCTGCTGGCGGACGGCGTCACCGAGGCCAGGATCCGGCAATTCGCACCGGGCCGGTCGGCGATGGTGTGATCAGAGCACCGCCCAGCCGGGGCGACCGGCTGGGCGGCTCGATCGTCAGGCGATCTGCGTGCTCGGGTGCCGGACGGCCGATTTCGCCTTCGGACGGTCCGGACGTTGGGCTCCCGCACAAGCCGGGCGGCGTCGTTCGTCGGGAGCACCGAAGATGCCCGGACGGCCGAGGCTTACGGTTCGTTCATGCCGCATCTCGCGCTCGACGACCTCTACCGGCTCGCCGTCCCTTCCGACCCCCAGCTGCGTCCCGACGGGGGAGCGGTGGCGTACACGCTGACGACCGCCGTACGGGACTCCGACGAGAACCGCACCGAGATCTGGCTGGCCGCTCCCGGCGCCGAGCCCCGGCGTCTGGCCGCGGGCAGTGCCGCGAGGTGGTCGCCGGACGGCCGGGCGCTGGCGTTCCTGCGGCCGGTGGACGGCAGGCCGCAGATCCACCTGTTGCCGATGGACGGCGGCGAGCCCGAACCGGTGACCTCCGCGAAGCTCGGCGCCGGCGCGCCCGTCTGGTCTCCGGACGGCTCCCGCATCGCGTTCGCCGCACCCGTCGGAACGGGTGAGGACGGCGGGATGCCCGACCCGAACGCCCCTGTCGTGACCGGCAGGCTCGACCACAAGGCCGACGGCGCCGGGCTGCTGCGCGGCCTGACCAGGCACCTGTTCGTCACGGACCTGGCCGGCGGCGAGACCGTCCAGGTCACCCAGGGCGACTTCCACGCGGGCGAGCCGTCGTGGTCGCCCGACGGCCTGCGCCTGGCGTTCGCCGCCGCCATGGACGCCGACCGCGACCTGGAGGCGGGCGGGTCCGCGTACGCGGTCGAGGCGGCCGAGGGCGGCGTGCCGGAGCGGCTGACGGATCCCGGCCTCATCTGCGGCGGTGTCTGGTGGCTGGGCGGCCGGCTGGTCGCCGCGGGGCTGAAGGGCACCGTGGTGGGGCACGTACGGCTGTTCGCGCTCGGTCCGGGCGGGTGGACCGAGGTGGAGACGGCCCTCGACCGGAACGTCATGATCGGCGCCCCCGGCTACCCCGGCGGCCTCCCGGCGCTGCTCGGCGAGGACCTGCTGTTCTGCGCGCGCGATGGTGGCTCGACGCATCTCTACCGTGTCTCCGACGGGGCGCCCGGCGAGCGGCTGGTTCCCGGTGAGGTCAACATCTCGGGGTTCAGCACGGCGGCGGGCGCGGTCGCGTACGTGGCGGCGACGCAGCACAGCGCGGGAGACGTCTACCTGATGTCGGATATGTCTGGCGCGGCAGCGCCGGATATATCCCGGCTCACCGACTACGGCCTCGACGACGTCGAGTTGTTCACCGCCCGCCGCCGCACGTTCACCGCCCCCGACGGCACCCAGGTCGAGGGTTTCGTCCTGCGCGACGAGACCGCGCAGACGCCCGGCCCGCTGCTGCTCGACGTGCACGGTGGCCCGCACAACGCCTGGTCGCCCGTCTTCGACGGCGTCCACCTCTACCACCAGCTCCTCGCGGCTCGCGGCTGGACCGTCCTCACCGTCAACCCGCGCGCCAGTGACGGGTACGGCGAGGACTTCTACACCGCCTCCATCGGCGCCTGGGGGGTGGGCGACGCCCAGGACCTGCTCACCCCCGTCGACGCCCTGGTCGCCGACGGCGTCGCCGACCCCGACCGGCTGGCCGTCGCCGGCTACAGCTACGGCGGCTACATGAGCTGCTGGCTGTCGGCCACCACCGGCAGGTTCAAGGCCGCGATCCCGGGCGGCTGCGTGAGCGACCTGACGAGCCTGAGCGGCACCTCCGACCTCGGCCACCTGATGAAGGTGCACGAGTACGCCGGCGACCTGGCCGCCCAGTCGCCGATCACGCACGTCGCGGAGGTCACCGCTCCGACGCTCATCCTGCACGGCCAGGACGACGACCGCTGTCCCGTCGGCCAGGCCGAGCAGTGGTTCACCGCCCTGCGCGAGCGCCGGGTGCCCGTCGAGCTGGTGCGTTATCCCGGCGCGAGCCATCTGTTCATCCTGAGCGGGCGCCCCTCGCACAGGTACGACTACAACGAAAGGATCATCGAGTGGCTGGAGCAATGGGTCAGCGGCTCGCCGAGCTGATCGCCGAGTACGAGGTTCCCGGCTCGGCGCTGGCGTACTGGCACCAGGGCGAGCTGCACGAGTTCGCGGCCGGCACGCTGAACGCCGACACCGGCGTCGAGGCGACCACCGACGCGCTCTACCAGATCGGCTCGGTCACCAAGGTGTGGACCGCGACCCTGATCATGCAGCAGGTCGAGCAGGGCCGGCTCACGCTGGACACGCCGGTCATCGAGGTGCTGCCCGAGTTCAAGGTGGCCGATCCCGAGGTCACCGCGAACGTGACGATCAGGCACCTGCTCTCCCACACCAGTGGCATCGACGGCGACCAGTTCATCGACACGGGCCGCGGCGACGACTGCGTGGAGAAGTACGTGGCGGCCTGCGCCACCCTGGCGCAGAACCACCCGCTCGGCGTCACCCAGTCCTACTGCAACTCCGGGTTCGTCATCGCGGGCCGGGTGCTGGAGCGGCTGACCGGCAAGCGCTGGGACGACGTCCTGCGCGAGGGCATCTGCGAGCCGCTCGGACTCACCCACACCTGGACGCTGCCGGAGGACGTCCTGCGCTTCCGCGCCGCGATGGGCCACGAGGACGGCAGGACCGCCCCGGTGTGGGGTCTCATGCGGTCGATGGGCCCGGCCGGGATGATCTGCGCCCGCCCGGCCGACGTGGTCGCCTTCGGCCGTGCCCACCTGGAGGGCGGCCTGCTGGAGAACCCGGCCGCCATGTGGGAGCCGCAGGTCGACATCCCCGACCCGTACACGCTGGGCAAGCAGTGGGGCATCGGCTGGATCATCGACGAGTGGAGCGGGCACAAGGTCATCTCCCACGCCGGCAACACCATCGGCCAGCACGCCGTACTGTGGGCCGTGCCCGATACCGGGACCGTCGTCTGCGTGACCGCCAACGGGGGCCGGAGCGGCGAGTTCACCCGAGCCGTGGCCACCGAATTGTTCGCCGAGCTCGACGGCCTGACCGTGCCGCCCGCGCCGTCCCTGCCGGAGACCCCGGCCGACGTGGACGTCGCGCCGTACGCGGGCGTCTACGAGCGGGCCGGCGCCCGGATCACGGTGAGCGTGCTCGACGACGGCAAGGCTCGCCTGCGCCTGGAGACCACCGGCGAGCTGGCCGCGCTGAAGGAGCCCGAGGAGGCCGACTTCGTCCCGGTGGACGAGAACCTGTTCCTGTTCCGGCTGCCGGGCACCCGCGACTGGATGGCGGCCGTCTTCTTCGAGCTGGCCGACGGCACCCGGTACGTGCACATGGGCGCCCGCGCCACTCCCAAGGTCGGCTGATGGGCGCCCACCCGCCCGTCGGCCGGCTCCGCTGATGTCGGTTTTCGTGGACTATCGTGACCGTGTGAAGAACCGTCCCCGCGCCAGCCTGGGACGGATCCTGCAGGACCTCGGCACCACCGTCCTCGACGTGGCGGCCTCACCCGGTGACCTCGACGCCGAGGTCACCGGCGTGCACATCTTCGACCCGCTCGACGAGCTGATCGTCCCCCCGGGCGGGATCCTGCTCGCGGTCGGCGTGCGGGGCGCCGCGGAGATCTGCTCACTCATCGAACGCGCGCCCGCCGCCGCCGGCGTCGTCGTGAAGCTGCCCGTGGACGTCGACGAGCAGGTCCGCGCCACCGTGCTGGAGACCGGCGTCGCCGTGCTCGGCCTCACCCGGGCCGCCTCCTGGGCGCAGGTCGCCGCGCTGCTGCGTTCCCTGCTGGCCGAGGCCGACCTGGCCGAGCCCGAGCAAGGGCCGCAGGGAGACCTGTTCTCGCTGGCCAACGCGGTCTGCGCGCTGCTCGACGCGCCCGTCACCATCGAGGACAGGTCGTCCCGGGTGCTGGCCTTCTCCGGCCGGCAGGACGAGGCCGACCCGGGCCGCGTGGAGACCGTACTCGGCCGCCAGGTGCCCGAACGCTACCTGCGGATGCTCGACGAGCGCGGCTTCTTCAAACAGCTCTACCAGAGCCGCGCGCCCGTCTACATGCAGCTCGATGACGACGGTGGGATCAACCGGGCCGCCGTGGCCGTGCGCAGCGGCGACGAGATCCTCGGCTCGATCTGGGTGGCCGTGCGCGAGCCGCTCAGCGAGCAGCGCGAACGCGCGCTCGCCGACGCCGCCAAGATCGTCGCGCTGCAGTTGCTGCGCGAGCGGGCCGGGGCCGACACCCAGCGGCGGCTGCGCGCCGACCTGCTGTCCACCGTGCTGGCCGGTGGCGGCGACGCGCCCGAGGCGGCGGGGCGGCTCGGCATCGCCACCGCCCGGCTCTGCGTGCTGGCCGCCCAGCTCGTCCCGGACGACGCCGCCGCCGATCCGGCCCGCGGCGAGAGCGATCGGCAGCGGTTCTGCGACGCGCTGGCGCTCCACGTCGCCGCCATCCACCCCAAGTCCGCCGCCGCGCTCATCGGCTCCGTCGCGTACGCCGTGCTGCCGCTGCACTCGCTCGGGGACGAGGAGGCGCGGGCCGTACGCGTGGCGGAGAGCTTCCTGGCCAGGGTCGGCCCCCGCCATGCCGCCAACATCGGCGTGGGCCGCCTGGCCGCCAACCTTTCCCAGGTGGCCAGGTCGCGCGCGGACGCCGACCGGGCGCTGCGCGTGCTGGGCGCCCGCGGCACCGCCGGGCAGGTCGCCGGCTACACGAGCGTGCACTTCGAGTCGCTGCTGCTGCAGGTCGCCGACGTGGCCGCGGCCGAGGAGCAGACGCCCACCGGCCCCTATCAGCGCTTGCTCGACCACGACGCCGAGCACGGCACCGAGCTGGCCGCCACCCTGCGGGCCTATCTCGACGCGTTCGGCGACGTCAACTCGGCCAGCGCCCAGGTGCACGTGCACGCCAACACCTTCCGCTACCGGCTCAAGCGCCTGGTCGAGATCAGCGGCCTCAACCTGTCCGACCCCGACGCCCGGCTCACCGCGATGCTGCAGATGCGGATCTTCGGTCGTTAGCACGAGCCCTCCCGGCTTTTTCGTGTGCGGGCACATAGAACCGGATCTGCGCAGGCAGGAAGGTTGTGCACACCCCCCGTGCTCGTCTGGAGTCCTCATGACAAAACCAGCAGTCGCGGCCCTCGCCGGGCTCGCTCTGCTCACGGCCGCGTGCGGAGGCACGACGAGCGGCCCCGAGCAGCAGGGCAAGCCGGCCACGGGCGGCACCTTCACGTTCGCGATCCCGGCCGATCCCGGCGTCCTCGACCCGGCCATGGGCGTGCTGACGGTCACCAACAACGTGCTCGCCCTGGCCTACGACACGCTCGTCTCCGCCGACGACTCAGGGAAGATCGTCCCCGAGCTGGCCGAGAAGTGGGACGTCAAGCCCGAATCAGTCACCTTCACCCTGCGCAAGGGCGTCACCTGCTCGGACGGCTCCCCGGTGACCCCCTCGAACGTGGCCGACAACGTCAACCACATCGCCGACCCCGCCGCCAAGTCGCCGATCTACGGCGTGTTCGTGCCCGCGGGCATGAAGGCGAAGGCCGACGACGCCGCCGGCACCGTGACCCTGTCCATGCCCGAGCCGTTCAGCTTCATCCTGGAGAGCACGCGGACGATGTTCATCGTCTGCGGCAAAGGGGTGAAGGACCGTGCCTCGATCGCCCGGGCCACCTCCGGCAGCGGGCCCTACCAGCTCACCGAGGCCGTACCCAGCGACCACTACACGTTCAAGGTCCGCCGCGACTACGCCTGGGGCCCCGCCGGCGCCACCGCCAAGGAGCTGCCGGAGACGGTCGTGATGAAGGTCGTGCCGAACGAGCAGACCGCCGCCAACCTGCTCATCGCCGGCTCCCTCAACGGCGCCGTCTTCAACGGCGCCGACCGGACCCGCGTCGAGGCGTCCCCGGGCGTGACCAAACAGTCGGTCTCGGCGGGCAACGGCCAGTTCTTCTACCACCAGGGAGAAGACCGGCCGACCCGCGACCCGCAGGTCCGCAAGGCCCTCACGCAGGCGCTCAACCTCCAGGAGCTGGGCGGCATCGCCTCCGGCGGCACCGGCAAGCCGGTCACCGGCCTGGTCCTGGAGCCGCGCCCCTGCCAGGGCGACTCCGTGGCCGGGCACGTGCCCGGCCACGACGCCGCGGCCGCCGCGGCCGCGCTCGACGCGGCCGGGTGGAAGCTCGGCGCCGACGGTTTCAGGGCCAAGGACGGCAAGCGGCTCAGCCTGCGCTACATGTACGGCACCACCCGCGGCCCCGGCTACCAGGCCGCCGCCGAGTACATGGCGCAGGCGTGGAAGAAGCTCGGCGTCGAGGTGAAGCTGAACGGCGTCATCGACACCAAGCTGTCGGAGTCGCTCAACGCCACCCAGGACTGGGACGTCGTGTGGCTGCCGATCCGCCTGCCCCTGCCCAGCCAGCTCGTCGGCTTCCTGTCGGGACCGTCCGCCCCCAAGGGCGCCAACTTCGCCCACCTGGCCAACAAGCGCTACGAGGAGCTCGTCGCCGAGGCGAGCAAGCTCCCCGCCGCCGAGGCCTGCCCGAAGTGGCTGGAGTCGGAGTCGGTCCTGTTCGAAGCCGCCGACCTGGTGCCCGTGGTGGACACCACGGCGCTGCAGGCCGGCAAGGGCGCCACGTTCCGCACCATGGCCGGAAGCCTGGTGCCCACCTCGATCCGCCTCACGCAAGGAGACTAGTGAGCGACCCCCGGACCACGCGGCGCCCGGGCAGCCAGGCGGGGAGCACGACCGTGCGCAGGACGCTGCGTACGGCCGTGCGCCGGATCGTGCGCTTCGCCGTGTCACTGGCGGTGCTGCTGGTGGCGTCGTTCGCGATGATCCACCTCATCCCGGGCGACCCGGTGCGCGCCTCGCTCGGGCCGGCCGCCCCGATCGAGCTGGTCGAGGCCCGTACGGCCGCGCTCGGTCTCGACCGCCCCCTGCCTGAGCAGTTCGTCACGTACGTCGGCCACGTCCTGACCGGTGACTTCGGCACGTCCTTCCTGACGGGGGAGCCGGTGGGCGACGTCATCGCGGCCCGCCTGCCGAACACCCTGACCCTGGCCCTCCTGGCCACCGCCGTGGCGCTGATCGTGGCGGTGCCGCTCGGCATGTGGGCCGCCGTACGCACCGAGAACGGCCGCAACCGCGGCACCGACCTGGCCTTCGGCACGGTCACCGGCACCGCCGTGGCCGTGCCCGAGTTCCTGTACTCGATCGCGCTGGTGGCGGCGCTGGCCGTCGGCCTCGGCTGGTTTCCGCCCGCAGGCAAGGCCGGGCCGCTCACGTACGTGCTGCCCGTCGCGGCCCTGGCGGCCGGGCCGATCGCCATGATCGCCCGGATCACCCGCGTCGAGACCCTGCGCGAGCTGGGCACCGACTACGTGCGCCTGGCCCGCGCCAAGCGGCTGCCCCCGGCCCGGCTCCATCTGCGGCACGTGCTGCCCAACACGCTCACGGCCACGCTGACCGTGGGCGGTCTGCTGCTGACCTCGCTGATCGCCGGCAGCGTCCTGGTCGAGTACGTCTTCGCCTGGCCCGGACTCGGCCTGAAGATCGTCGAGTCGATCACGCAGAAGGACTATCCGGTCGCGCAGGCCGTGATCCTCGTGTACGGCGCCATCGTACTGATCGTGAACCTCGTCGTGGACCTGGTGCTCGGCGCGCTCGATCCCACCTCGGAGATCAAGGAGGTCTCGGCCTGATGCGGGCCAGGACT
This sequence comes from Nonomuraea angiospora, assembly GCF_014873145.1. Lineage (NCBI taxonomy): Bacteria > Bacillati > Actinomycetota > Actinomycetes > Streptosporangiales > Streptosporangiaceae > Nonomuraea > Nonomuraea angiospora. The sequence goes on from NZ_JADBEK010000001.1 coordinate 57,281, forward strand.
GCACCGGACGGCCTGCGGGCCGCGGAGAAGGAGGACGGCGTGCCCTCCGAGCGCGCGAAGAAGGGGCCGAGGTCCGGGGGCGGCGTGTGGCGCAGCGCCCCGGCGCTGATCGGCGGCGTGCTGGTGCTGCTCATGGCGGTGCTGGCCGTGGCCGGGCCCATCATCTGGGGCGAGGCCGCAGAACGCATCGACGCCGGGGCCATCCTCCAGGGCGCCTCCGCCGAACACCCGCTCGGCACCGACAACCTGGGCCGGGACCTGCTCGCCCGAGTCCTGGTGGCGGGCCGTTACTCGCTGGCCCTGGCGCTGGCGGCCACGCTCATCGGCGCCGCCGGGGGCATCCTGCTCGGCGCGCTCCCGTCCGTGCTGCCCCGCCGGGCCGCCCGGATGGCGACCGGCACGGTCAACGCCCTGGTGGCCTTCCCCGGCCTGCTGCTGGCCATGTTCACGGCGGTGGTCAGCGGGCTCGGCGCGCGCGGTGCGGTGCTCGGCATAGGCGTGGCCATCGCGCCCGGCTTCGCGCGGCTCACCCAGACCCTGGCCGCCTCGGTCGCCGGCGCCGACTACGTGGCCGCGGCCCGCATGCTCGGCGTGCCCCGCCGCCGCGTCCTCGCCCGGCACATCCTGCCCAACATCGCCGAACCGCTCATCCTCAACCTCGCCCAGTCGCTCGGCGGCGCGCTGCTCGGCCTGGCCGGCATGTCGTTCCTGGGCCTCGGCGTGCAGCCACCGGACTTCGACTGGGGGCGCCTGCTGTTCGACGGCTTCGCGCGGATCTACGTCACCCCCGTGGTCGCGCTCGGTCCCGCGGCGGCCGTCGCCCTGGCCGGCATCGGCTTCAACCTGCTGGGCGACACCCTGGCCAGGGCCGCCGCCCGCTCCCCGGCCGGGCAGGGCGACGCCGTCCGCCCCGAGCCGCCGCGGCCCTCCGGGGAGCCGGACCCGGACGCAGTCCTGGAGCTCCGCGACCTGACCGTCTCGTTCCCGGGCGGCTCGACCCCCGTACGCGAGCTGTCTCTGACCGTGGCGCCGGGGGAGATCGTCGGCCTGGTGGGGGAGTCCGGCAGCGGCAAGAGCCTGACCGCCGCCGCCATCGGCGGCCTCGTTCCCTACCCCGGCGCGGTGACGTACGGCCGGCTGCGCCTCGGCGGCGTCGACGTCGCGACCATGTCCGGCAAGGAACTGGGCACCGCGCTCGCCATGGTGTTCCAGGACCCGATGGCCTCGCTCAACCCCGCGCTGAAAGTCGGCGGCCAGCTCGCCGAGGTGGCCGTCGTCCACCAGGGCGCCGGCCGCGCGGACGCCCGCCGCCGGGCCGTCGACCGGCTGGGCCACGTCCGGCTGCCCGACCCCGCCAAGCACGCCGCCCAGCATCCGCACGAGCTGTCCGGCGGCATGCGCCAGCGCGCGGTCATCGCCATGGGCCTCATGGGCACTCCACGCCTGATCGTCGCCGACGAGCCCACGACCGCCCTCGACGTGACCGTGCAGCGGCAGATCCTGCGGCTGCTCCGCGAGGTCGTCGAGGAGACGGGCGCGGCCCTGCTGTTCATCTCCCACGACATCGCCGTCGTCGGCGAGCTGTGCGACCGCGTCGTCGTCATGTACGCGGGCCGGGTGGTCGAGGAACTGCCCGCCGACCGGCTCGCCGACGGCGCCGCGCACCCCTACACCAGGGCGCTCATCGCGTCCCTGCCCGACCTCGACACCGACCGGAGCCGCCCGCTGGCCGGCATCCCCGGGACCCAGCCGGCCCCGGCGCAGGTCGGCACGGGCTGCGCGTTCGCCGGCCGGTGCTCGCTCGCCACCGAACAATGCCGGACGGAACGTCCCGAACTCGTGGTCCATGGCCCGCGCCAGCGGGTCGCCTGCTGGGAGGTCACCTCGTGAGGATCGAAGGGCTGACCGTGCGCTACGGCGGCTTCACCGCGGTCGACGACGTCACCCTGGAGATCCCCGACGGCCACGTCGTCGGGCTCGTCGGCGAGTCGGGATCGGGCAAGTCGTCGCTGGCCAGGGCCGTGAGCGGGCTCGTGCCCTACACGGGCGCGATCGAGGGAGCGCCGCGGATCCAGATGGTCTTCCAGGATCCGTACGCGTCGCTGGACCCGCGCATGACGATCGGCGAGACGGTCGGGGAGGGCATCGAGAAGCGCCGCCGTGCCACGGAGGTGCCACGGCTGCTCGGTCTCGTCCAGCTGCCCGCCGAACTGGCCGGGCGTTACCCGCGCGAGCTTTCGGGCGGCCAGCGGCAGCGGGTGGCGATCGCCCGGGCACTGGGCGGCGACCCCGCCCTGCTGGTCGCCGACGAGATCACCGGCTCGCTCGACGTGTCGGTCCAAGGGGCCGTGCTCAACCTGGTCCGCGGGCTGCGCGACGAACTCGGACTGTCGATGTTGTTCATCTCGCACAACCTGGCCGTCGTCCGGTACGTCGCCGACACGATTGCCGTCATGCACCACGGCCGGATCGTCGAGCACGGGCCCGCCGAGCAAGTCGTCGGCGAGCCGGCGCATGACTACACGCGCGCGCTGCTGGCGGCGGTGCCACGGCTCAGGACGTGATCGCGCCACTGCGCGGCACGGCTCGCCGGCGCACCATGCGGGAGGCGGCTTGCCGTCCGCGCCCGCTCAGGCGCATGAAGCGGCCGCCGAACACGGGCGGAAACCGGATGACGTGCCGTCGGGAGGCCATCACGATGGTGTCATGCTGGTCGATCACTTTCCGCCGGCCGGGCTGCGGCTGACCACGCCGCGGCTCGAACTGCGGCTGCCCTCGCCCGAGGAACTGGCCGAGCTCGCCGACCTGGCCGCCGGCGGCGTCCATGACCCCGACGCCTCGCCGTTCCTCGTGCGGTGGACCGACGCGCCGCCCGCCGAGGCCGCCCGCAGCGTGATCCACTACCACTGGCGGCAGCTCGGCTCGTGGACCGCGCGGGAGTGGTCGCTCGACCTCACCGTGTTCCGGGACGGCGTGGTCGCCGGGCAGCAGAGCCTCGCCGCCCGGGACCTGGGCATCACGCGTCAGGTGCGCACCACCTCCTGGCTCGGCCGCCGCCACCAGGGGCAGGGCGTCGGCACCGAGATGCGGGCGGCCGTACTCCACCTCGCCTTCGCCGGGCTGGGCGCCGAGGAGGCGCTGTCAGGCGCGCTCGAGCACAACGTCGCCTCCCTGGCCGTCTCCCGCAAGCTCGGCTACGAGCCCGACGGCCGCCGGCGGCACGCGCTGGACGGGAGGATGGTCGTGGAGCACCGGTTCCGCCTGAGCCGGGACGCCTGGGAGCGGCACCGCACCGTTCCCGTCCAGATCGACGGGCTCGAGCCCTGCCTGCCTCTGATGGGCCTCGACGCGCCGCCCGCGGCGGCCGGCAGTACCTGGAGGGCGAAGAGCTGAGGCGCCGCCCCGAACTCGGCCGTCACCTCACGAGAAACCCCGCCGGCCCGCGCGATCAGAGGGACCGCGAGCATGACGCCCGCGCCCATCACCCCGAGCACGAGGGACAGCCAACGCGCGTCTTTCAGGATGGGCAGCGCCTCGGCGGGACGATCGCGGCGGGCCGCGACGAACGGGGCCATGCCGCGCAGTCCGCCGGACACGGCCGCGGTGACAGGGGCGAGCACCGCGCCGACGAGGGCGAAGGCCGCCAGCTGAACCGTCGCCTGGTGTCCGAGCAGGGAGGTGCCGAGGAGCTGGGCGATGACCCCGGCGCTCACGGACAGGAGGAGAGGCGCTGCCGCGTTCAGGATCACGCGATGAGGAGTGGGCATGGAAAGCAAAATCCCGGGCGGATAACCGCTCGGGACAAGTTGACTATACCCTGGCCGAGCTCGGGCCGGGTGGTGGTGGCGGCGGTGGGCGGGCACGTAGGGTGCCCGGATGATCGGGATACCGGAGGCGTTCACGCGGAGCACCGTCGAGCGTGAGGGAGACCCGGGCGCGGCGTGGCTCGCCGAACTGCCCGGGATCGTGGACGAGCTGCTGGAGCGCTGGGGGTGCGCGCCGGACGGCGAGGTCATGCACGGGGGCGTCGGGATCGTCGTCCCGGTGCGCGGGCGGGTCGAGGGGGACGCCGTGCTGAAGGTGTCGTTCCCGCATCCCGGCAACGTCCACGAGCCGGACGCGTTCGCGGCGTGGGGCGGGCGTGGAGCCGTCCGGCTCTACGCGCGCGACGACGAGCGTTTCGCCATGCTGCTCGAACGGGTCCGGGCGTCGATCCTGGCGGAGATCGAGGACGCCGACGAGGTCGTCACGGTCGCGGGCCGAATCAACCGCCGCCTGGCCGTCCCCGCGCCGCCCGGCCTGCCCCGGCTGCGGGAGCGGGCCGGCGCCTGGGAGGAGCAGCTGCGCAAGGACGCCGAGGAGCTGCCGCACGCACTGCCGCGTCACGTGGTGGACGCCGCCGTGGCGACCGTACGCGAGCTGGGCCCCCTCCAGCCGGACCTCCTCATCCACGGGGACCTCCACCCCAGGAACATCCTGCGCGCCGACCGCGAGCCCTGGCTGGCCGTCGACCCCAAGGGGCACGCGGGAGACCCCGCCTACGACGGCGGCACGCTCCTCAAGTCACGCGCGCTCACCCTCCTCGAGGCGGACGACCTGCGCAAGGCCCTCCACCGTACGCTGGACGTCTTCGCCGAGGCCGCCGAACTCGATCGCGAACGCACCCGGCGCTGGGCCCAGTTCCACGCCGTCCAGGCCGCGTTCTGGGGCCGGCGCCACGGCTTCCGCGTCGCCCGCGACGGACCGCGATTGGACTGGCTCGTCGAGTTCGCGGATCGTCTGTCGGAGTTGCTCCTGGAACGCTCGTAGCGGAACCCCGGCCGGCGTCCGCTCCGGGTGTCAGTGCATGAGCTTGGTGGTGAGGGCCACGCGTGAGCTCACTCCCAGCTTGGCGTACGCGTTCCCCAGGTGGTACTCGATCGTCTTCACGCTGAGCACCAGCTCCCTGGCCACCTGCCGGTTCGTCATCCCGGTCGCCACCAGCCGCGCCACCGCCTGCTCCTGCGGGGTCAGCCGCAGCAGCGGGGAGGCGCCCGGTTCGGCGCGCGGCAGCCCGCACGCGCTCAGCTCCTGCTCGCACCGCCCCACGTACGGCGCCGCGCCCAGCTTGGCGAACAGCCCGAGCGCCGGCTCCAGGTGCGACTGGGCCTGCCTGCGGCGGCCCAGCCTGCGCAGGAACCGCCCGTACGCCAGCCGCAGCCGGGCCTCGTCGAACGGCAGCCCGGCCCCCGCTCCGGCGTGCGCTCCCGACCCGCCCTGCACCCCCGCCCCGGCATGTGCGAGAGCGGTGGTGAAGGCGGCGTCGGCCAGGGCGTTCTCGTGGCGGGCCGCGTGCAGGCCGCCCCGGCAGCGGGCCGCCGTGGCCAGCGCCGAACGCCTGCCGCGCCGCCCCGCCAGCCGCTCCACTCCGACCAGGCAGGTCTCGGCCCGGTCCAGCTCGCCCAGCCCCACCAGGGCGTCGACGAACAGGTCGAGCCACTGTACGACGCCGGGCTCGTACACGATGTCGTGCACCTCCACCGCCAGCAGCGGCTCCAGCGCCGCCACCGTCGCGGCGTGGTCGCCCCTGGCGGCGGCCAGGTGCGCGGCGGCGCTGCACCCGTGCGCGAGTGCCGCCACCGAGTCAGCGCCGGCGACGGCCGCCCGGACGTGTGACTCCGCGAGCGGCCAGTCGCCGCGCGAGGCCGGGACGAGCGCGGCCAGCCCGTGGCAGATGGGCGAGAGCCACCGCTGGTCGGCGTCGTCGGCCACGGACGCCGCCGTCTCGGTGTGCAGGGCGGCGTCGTCCCAGCGGCCGGAGCGGTACTCGACCTGCCCCAGCATGGCCGTGGCCAGCATCCGGAACGGCACCGAACGCTCCCCGCACGCCGCCACCACCCCCGACAGGTCGGCCAGCCCGCCCGCCAGGTCGTCGGAGCAGGTGCGCAGCAGCCCGCGGCCGAGCAGCGCGTCCAGGTCGGCGATCGTCGCCGACGCCGGCGGCGGCAGGCCGGCGGTCGCGGCCAGCGCCGCGTCGATCTCGCCGGAGACGGCCAGCCCGGTGAGCTCGGTGAAGCGGTTGTAGTCGATGCTGAGGCGGTAGCCGGGGGAGTCGCGGGCGCGTTCGGCCCAGCGGGCGGCCTGCCCGCCCTCGGCCTTGACCAGGCAGAGCATGGCGAGCTGCTGCGCCGCCCGCGCCGCCAGGCCCGACTCGGGCGGCCCGGCCCGCTCCCAGGCCGTGATGAGCTGCGCCCGCGCCTCCTCGACCTGGCCGCGCACCATGGCCAGGTGGCCGAGCGCGTAGCCGCGCACCGCCGGATGCGCGTCGTCGGGCAGGCTCGCGGTCAGCCCGGCCGCCTCGTCGACCCGCCCGTCCAGCAGCAGCGCCTCCACCGCCTCGGCGGCCAGCGGCGCTGGGTCGCCCGACAGCTCCGCCGCCGCCTTCAGATGCTCGGCCGCGCCGCCGAACGCGCCCAGCCGTACCTGCGCCCGGCCCAGCTCCGCCAGCTCGGCGGCCAGCTCCGGGCTCGGGCCCGCCACCGCCTCGATGCGGTGCCGCAGCCGCGCCTGCTCGCCCTCCGCCACCAGCGCCGCCCGCGCGTGCAGGGCCGAGCGGTGCGCCGGGCCCAGGTCGCGGTAGACGGCCGCGCGGATCAGCGGATGCGCGAACGCCGCCACGGGCCCGCGCGAAGAGGACCGTTCCAGCAGCACGCCCTCGCGCACGGCCTGCTCGAGCGCCTGCAGCGGCTCCGCCACCCCGGCCACCCGCGCCGCCAGGTGCAGCGGGCACGACATGCCCAGCACGCTCACCGCGCCGACCAGCTCGCGCACCGGCGGCGCGCACCTGGCCACCTTGGCCAGCACCAGCATCGTGTACGACCTGGGCGCCGGCAGCGGCTGGGCCAGGTCGTCCAGCGCCTCCGGGGGCACCTCCTCCAGCAGCGCCCGCAGGTGCAGCGGCACGCCCTCGGTGTGGGCGACCAGCCTGGTCACGGCCCGCTGCGACACCCGCCCGCCGGCCAGCGCGGCCACCTCCGGCTCCCGCAGCCCGCGCAGCCGCAGCCGGCGGGTGGTGCCGGCGGCGATGAGCCGCCGCAGCCCCTCCGGGCCCGGCAGCGTGGCGGCCTCGCGCAGCATGAGCACCGCCATGACCCGGTCCACGCGCAGCCTGCGCAGGCAGAACGTCAGCGCCCGCAACGTCGGCGCGTCCGCCCAGTGCACGTCGTCCACGACCAGGCAGAGCGGCTCGCTCGCCTGCCGCTCGCTCAGCTCCGGCAGCAGCGCCGCCCCGACCGCCAGCGGATCGGGCGGCTCCACCGCGGCCGGCGCCTCGACCTGCGCGGGGAGCCCGCCGAACAGCCTGGTCAGCGTCCCGTACGGCAGCAGCGCCTCGCCCTCGTCGCCGTCGGTGAACAGCACGTTGCCCGTCCCGCACGTCTCCAGGAACCGCTGGACCAGCGTCGTCTTCCCGATCCCCGCCGGCCCCTCGACCACGACGAGCCTGGGCAGTCCGGCGCGGGCGCGCTCGAACTCCGCGGCCAGGCATCGGAGCTCCTGATCCCGTCCGACGAACGTCATACCGTCCTCCGCACCCTGGGAAATCCAACGTTGCGCGCCAGGGCGGGCGGCTCAAGTAAGACTTGCGTGTCCCCTTGTCCAGAGGGGGCGCGGAAATCAGGGGTTATCCCCAGGTGCCGCCCCAGGTGGCCGGGCCGGTCCGGGTCCCAGCGGCCGTCGCGCGGGCGGCCGGACCTGCCGCGCGGGCGCGAGGCCCCGTACTCCAGGGGAAATCCCCGGGGCGCTCCCTGAAGCGCGCGGCCCCGGGGCGGCGGACCATGTGAGGCGGGCCCCAACGGGAGGGGTGCGGGCGAGGGCTGCCGGCGGTTCGCGCAGAACGGCCACCGGTCCTCGCCGCGCAGGAGGGCACGCCTCCCGGACCCGTGTCACCACCGTCGCACGGGAGGCCCGCGGGGCGGTCACGCACGTAGCCACACACGTGGCCGCCCCGATCCCGTTCATCGACTCGCGCCGGACCCGGATGCGGGCCCTGAGGTTGCCGGGCCTTTACCGATCTGTGCTTCGCGCCATCATTGCACTGTGTGATAGTAATGTGACGTTGCGTATCCGATGAGTTTCGGGAGATTCTTCATGGTGGCGTACACGCTCTCAGTCGTGGCGGCGGTGGGCGCGGTGGCGCTCACCGCGCTGATCTTCAGGAAGGTCAAACGGGCCGAAGAGGACCGCGACCCCGGCGGCCCGTCGGCCGCGCACGCGGGAGCGATGCTGTCGGCCATGTTCCTGCTGGTCTTCGCCATCGCGATCATCGTTCCCTGGACGACGGCCGACGCCGCCCGCCTCAACACCCACACCGAGAGCCAGGCGACCGTCGACGCCTACTGGGCGGCCGACGCCCTGCCGGGCACCGCGCCGCAGGACGTGCGCAGGGCGCTGCGCGACTACGTCACGTTCGTGGTCAGGGACGAGTGGCCGCTCATGGCCGAGGGCAGGATGGACCCGGTCGGCGCCGCCAGGATGGACGAGCTGCGCGGCCGCGTCACCGACCTGCAGGTGACCGGCGACAAGCAGGAAAACGCCAAGACCGCCGTGCTGGAGAAGCTCAGCGCGATCTCCACCGCGCGGGCCCAGCGCGGCGCCGACGCCGCCGCCACGCCTCCCGCGGGGCTGCTGCACCTGACCATCCTCACCGGGGTCCTGGTCGCCGTCTTCCCGTTCCTGGCGGGGGCCAGGCCGAAGGGGCTGGCGATACTGCCGCTGCTGGCGACGGCCGCGCTGCTGGGCTTCGGCATCTACCTGACGTGGGACATCTCCCACGCCTTCGCCGGGCCGCTGGCCGTCGGGCCCCAGGCGTTCCAGGGGGCGTTGCAGGAGTTCGCCCGCATCGGCGGGGGAGTGTGAGCGTGGGCGTCCGGCGCGCTCCGCTGCTGTTCGCCGTCGCCCTGGCCGCCGTGACCGTGGCGGGTCCCGCCGCGGCCGACGGGGTGCCGTGGCCGCGCCCGGTGCCTCAGGTGACCGTACGCCCCCCGGCACCCCCGAAGAACGTCACCGTCGGCCCCACCGTGAAGGTGCCCCGGGTCCGGACGCGGCGCTCGCCCGGGCCCAAGGTGTCGATCTCGGTGCCGCCCCGCAAGCGCGGGGCGCCGCCCGCGGTCGTGCTGCCGCACGTGACCGTCTACCGCGACGGCGTGTGCACGGCGGACGTCCAGGTGGGGGAGTGCCCGCGCAAGAAGGCGGGCCGGGTGCGCCCATCCGCACCCTGGGCGGCGCCGCTGCCGGTGCCGACGCCCACCCCCACCCCCAAGAAGACGCCCAAGCCGAAGGCGGTCGTCCCGCTGACGCGCTACCAGCGGGCCGCGGCGGGCCCGGCCCGGCGCAAGAGCCCGCTCAACACCGTGCTGGTCATGACCGTGGTGGTGTCGGCGATCACCTCGACGACGGCCGTGGCCTTCCGCTCCCGCCGCTGATCCGTTTATTCGCGTGCCCTGCCCCGGCGCCGCGTGGCACACTGACCGCCGGGCCCGGAGATCATCGTTCCGGGTCCGGCGGTGATCGGGGGAGAGGCGGTCGTGGCCGACGAAGAGGTGCTGGCCGGTGGCGGCGTCGACCACGTGGTGCGGGCCGACGAAGAGGTGCTGACCGGTGGCGGCGTCAACCATGTGGTGCGGGTCGGCTCGACCGTGCGGCGGCCGGTGGGGGCCTGGACCCCGGCCGTGCACGCGCTGCTCGGCCACCTGCGGGCGCGCGGGTTCACCGGCGCGCCCCGGGCGCACGGGATCGACGGCGAAGGGCGGGAGATCCTGGACTTCGTGCCCGGCGACGTGCCCGGCTACCCGCTGCCGGAGTGGGCCTCGACCGATGACGCGCTGGTGGCCGTGGGCGTGCTCCTGCGGGACTATCACGACGCCACGCTCGGCTTCCCCGCCGATCCCGACTTTTCGTGGTACTTCCCGCCGGTGGGCCCGGCGGAGGTGATCTGCCACGGCGACGCGGCAACGTACAACTGCGTGTTCCGCGACGGGCTGCCGGTCGCGTTCATCGACTTCGACACGGCGCACCCTGGGCCGCGGATCTGGGACGTGGCCTACGCCGCCTACCGGTTCGTCTCGCTCAGCGATCCCCGGCACGAGGGCGTGGGCTCGTGGCCGGTGGCGGAGCAGGCTCGGCGGCTGCGGCTGTTCGCCGACGCGTACGGGCTCGGCGACGCGGACCGGCGCGCGCTCCCGTCCACCGCGCGGGCCCGGCTGGAGCACCTCGTCCGGCACATGTACGACCGGGCCGCCGCCGGCGACGAGGCGTTCGCCGGGCACATAGCCCGGGGCGACGACCGGTTCTACCATGCGGACATGGCGCACCTGGACCGCTGCGAGGCCGCGTTCCGGTCCGCCCTTGTGTCACGCTGATGATTCCCGGGTCCAGGTCAGGAGGCACGATGCCGGACACCCCCAGGCGCGCCACCCTGGCCACCGTCGCCGCCTCGGCCGGCGTGTCGGTCGCGACCGTCTCCAAGGTGCTCAACGGCCGCAGCGACGTCGCGCCCGCCACCCGATCCCTGGTGGAGTCGCTGCTGCGCGAGCACGAGTACGTCCAGGCCACGCCGCGCCGCGAGCCGTGCGGGAGCGTCGAGCTGCGGTTCGACGACGACCTGACCGCCTACTCCATTGAGATCATCCAGGGCGCGGTGCAGGCCGGGGCCGAGATCGGCGTCGGGATCGTCGTCAGCATCAAGAAGGACGCCGGCCACAGCACCGCCTGGGTCCGCGACCTGGTCGCCGCCGGCCGCACCGCGCTGATCGCCGTCACGTGCGAGCAGCTGGCCGCCCAGCAGGTGGCCGCGCTGGCGCGGGCCCGCCTGCCGCTGGTGCTGATCGACCCGCTCAACCTGCAGAGCGCCAGCGTGACCAGCGTCGGCTCCACGAACTTCGCCGGCGGGCTGGCCGCCACCGGCCACCTGCTCTCGCTCGGCCACCGCCGCATCGCCTACGTCGGCGGCCCGGCCACCGCCGCCTGCAACCAGGCCCGGCTGCACGGCCACCGCGCCGCCCTGGAGGCCGAGGGCGCGCCGATGATCCCCGGCTACGTGTGGAGCGGCCAGTTCCGCTACCACGACGGGCTGCTGGGGGGCGCGGCCGTCCTCGACCTGCCGCGGGCGCCGACGGCGATCTTCGCGGGCTGCGACGAGCTGGCCCTGGGGGTCATGGAGGCGGCCAGGGCGCGCGGGCTGCGCATCCCCGAGGACGTCAGCATCGTGGGCTACGACGACACCCAGGTCGCCCGGATGGCCGCGCCGCCGCTGACCACGGTCCGCCAGCCGCTGCGCGAGATGGGCGGGATGGCACTGCGGACCGCGTTGCGGCTGGCGGCCGGGGAGAAGATCGACTCGCACCATGTGGAGCTGGCCACGGAGCTGATCGTCCGCGGGTCCACGGCGCCCGTGCGTGGCTGAGGCCAACCAATCGAGCCCCGTTCGCATCAAACGTCACGTGGAGAGTCTGGCGCCGGGCGATCCGGTCAAGATCGGCAAGTACTGGCTCGCCGGGCGGCTCGGCTCCGGCGGCCAGGGTGTCGTCTATGAGGCGTACGACGACGACGGCGGCCGGTACGCGCTCAAGGTGCTGCACGCGGAGGTGCGCGACCGGCTGGCCAAGGAGGCCGCCGCCGCCCGCCGGGTCGCCTCCTTCTGCACCGCCAGGGTGATCGACGCCGACCCCGCCGCCACCCCGCCGTACATCGTGAGCGAATACGTCGAGGGCGTGGACCTGCGGCGCGCCGGGCGGCGCTTCGCGGGCGACGACCTGCACCGGCTGGCCACCGCCGTGGCGACCGCGCTGACCGCGATCCACGAGGCCGGGGTCGTGCACCGGGACCTCAAACCGGACAACGTCCTGCTCGGTCCCGACGGGCCGCGCGTGATCGACTTCGGCATCGCCCGCACCGAGGAGATGTCGCGCACGGCCGGCGACCACGTCGCGGGCACGCCCACGTACGTGGCGCCTGAGGTCTTCTCCGGAGGCCGGGCCGGCACCGCGGCCGACGTGTTCGCCTGGGGCGGGATCGTGGTGTTCGCCGCCACCGGGCAGGACCCGTTCAGGGCGGAGACCCTCGCGGGGGTCATGCACCGGGTGCTCGCCTTCGAGCCCGGCCTCGACGCGCTGCCCGCGTTGCTGCGGCCGCTGGTGGCCTCGGCGCTGAGCGAGGACCCCGGGCGGCGGCCGAGCGCGCGCGGGCTGCTGCTCGCCCTGGTCGGAGGCGCGATCGACCCGCTCGGCGAGGGCAGCCGGCGCGGTGGGGGCCTGCGCGCCGCCGCGGCCGACCCGGGGCTCGGCACGCTGGCCGAGGACGCCTACGACCTGCTCGCCCCCGAGGAACGCGAGCTGGTGCCCGGCCTGCTGCTGCGGCTGATCACGATCGACGGCGACGGCACGGAGACCGTACGGCGGGCGTCCGTGGACGACCTGCTCCCCGAGCGGCCCGCGCAGCGCCGGCGCATCCTGGACGTCTTCGGCTACATCCTCACCGAACGCGACGGCGAGGTGAGCATCGTCCGCCCGGCAGTGCTGCGCGCCTGGCCCAGGCTGCGCGGCTGGGTGGAGGCCGACCGGCAGGGGCTCGGCGTCCTGCCCGAGATCTCCCGGGCCGCCCACTCCTGGCACGACCACGGACGCAAGGACGGCGACCTGCTCCAGGGCAGCAGGCTCGAAGCCGTGCTCGACTGGGCCGCCACCGGCCGGAACCAGGTGACGCTGACACCGCTCGAACGTGACTTCCTGGCCGCCGCGAGCGGCGTCACCCGGCGCCGGGCCGGCCGCCGCCGCCTGCTCACCGCGGCGCTGGCGGGCCTGCTGGTGGTGGCGGTGATCGGCGCCGCGGTCGCGGTCCAGCAGGGACGCAGGGCCGCCGAGCAGCGCGACCAGGCGGCGGCCGAACGCGACCGCGCCCGTGGCCGCGAGCTGGTCCACCAGGCCGCCGACCTGCGCACGGTGAACCCGGTGCGGGCCATGCTGCTCAGCGTCGCCGCCTGGCGGCTGGCCCCGGGCACCGACACCCGTTCCGGCCTCACCTCGGCCGTCCACCAGCGCGAGACCACGTCGTTCAGCCCGCCCGCCGACAAGGGCGCGGCCACGCGGGCGCTCAGCGGCGACGGCCGCCTCCTCGCCGCCGTGAGCGAGCGCGGAGTGCGCGTGTACGAGGTCGCGACCGGCCGCCAGGTCGCCTCCTGGACCTCGCCGCGGCTGGCCGCGGGCGTGAACCAGGTGGCGCTGAGCCGCACCGGCCGGCTGCTGGCCATCGCGGCCGGCCAGGCCATGACCGTGTGGCAGACGCGCACCGGCCGCCTCGTCGGCGTCAAGAACAAACCGGGCGACGACCCCATGCTGCTCCACCCCGATTTCGGCGACCAGGACTCGCTGCTGTCCATCAGCGTCACCGGCGGCGTGACGGACCTGTGGGACGCCGAGCGCGGCCGCGAGATCCCCACCAGGGCGTGGGACGAGCTCAGCCAGCTCACCGTCTCCTCCTCCGGCAGGCTGGTCGCGGTCGTGACGCCCGCCCAGGACGCGGTCCGCGTGTGGCGGCTGCCGGGCCTGCGGCGCGTGCGCGCGCTCGAGAAGACCTGCGGCAAGGAGCCGGTCGTGGGATTCAGCGCGGACAGCCGGCTCATGTACTGCGCAGGGGACCGCTTCCAGCTCCGGGACACCGCGACGGGCAGGCTGGTCACCGACTCGCAGTCGGTGGAGGGCGGCTGGACCTGGGCGGCGGCGGTGGCGCAGGCGGCCCCCGGCACCCGGTGGCGGATCCGGCTCAGCGCCGGCAACAGGCTCGTCGCCGGCGTGCGCGGGCAGCGCGTCTGGGTCTGGGACGTGGCCTCGCACACGGAGATCCTCCGGTACGAGGCACCGGGCGAGATCACCGACGTGTGGTTCGACCCGGCCGGCCGCGTGCTGCGCTACCAGGTGGACGAGCGCGTCGTCGGCCTCGACCTGCGGTCCGGCACCGCGCGCCCCGGCGTGCCCGCCGGGGCGCGGCCCCTGGCGATCAGCCCGGACGCGCGCCGGCTGCTGGTCCGCACTTCGTCCGCGTACCGGACCTGGGACGTGGCCGGGAGGCGCGCGACCGCGTCGTTCCCCGACCCCGGCAACCCGGCGCCGTGGCTGATCAGCCCCGCCGGTGACAGCCTGGTCTTCCAGGACGGCGCGGCGATCGTCATGTACGGCCTGGCCGACGGGCGGCGGCTGTGGGAGTTCGGGGGCATTCCGGCGTTCCTGCCCACGGGCGGGGCCTACAGCCGGGACGGCCGCCTGTTCGCGGCGGTCTTCGCGCAGAACAACCAGAGACACCATGACTTCCGCCTGCGGGTGTGGGACGCGCGCACCGGGAAGGCGGTCAGCAGCGTGAAACCGCCGCTCATCACCGGCGACATCGCCTTCCTGGCCGACGGGAAGACGATCGCGTCGGCGAGCGGGCACTTCTACGACATCATGACGGGCAAGCCCGTCGGCACCGGGTTCGGCGCGACCCGGAACCAGGCCTTCATGGTCGTCGATCCGGCCGGGCGGTGGCTGGCCACGCACAACGGGCGCCGCCTCAGCCTGTGGGACCTGAGCACCCGGCAGCTGCTCGTGCCTGACCTGCGCGTTCCCGGCCAGGAGCTCGACGCCGTCGTGTTCGCCCCCGGAGGCGACGTGGTCGCCGTCTCCGACGCGGGCGGCGGGATCCACCTGTGGGACGTGGCGACCCGGCGGCCGCTGAGCGGGGAGATCCGGCTCGACAGCGGCGGCGCCGTGCACCTCATGGCCTTCACCGCCGACGGGGGGCTGCTGCGGGCGGTCAGCGGGTCGGGGCGGGTTCACGACCTGCCGGTCGCGCCGGAGGCGATGGCGGGCGAGGTGTGCGCGCGGGCCGGCCGCACGCTCACTCTCCAGGAGTGGCGCGAGTATCTGGGCGGCACGGCGTACCGGGACGTGTGCGCGAAGACGTGACGGGAAGAGCGCGGGCCCGGCGGCGGTTTCACTTGATCGTGGAAGAGACCGAGGTGGTGTTGATCGGCGCCGGGCAGGCGGGCCTGTCCAGCGCGTACTTCCTGCGCCGGTTCGGGTTCGAGCCGGTCGTCCTGGACGCGGCCGGCGGGGCGGGAGGGGCGTGGCGTCACCGGTCGCCGTCGCTGACCATGGACAAGGTGCACGGGATCTTCGACCTGCCCGGCATCGCCCGTCCGCCGGGCGTGGACGGGCGCCGTCCCGCCGCCGAGGTGGTCCCCGCGTATTACGCGGCCTACGAGGAGGAGCTGGGGCTGGACGTCGTACGGCCGGTGCGGGTCGCCTCCGTCCGGCACGGCGCGGACGGCCGGCTCGTGATCGGCACGGACGCGGGGGAGTGGTCGGCCCGCGCCGTGATCAACGCGACGGGCACCTGGACCCGGCCCCACTGGCCCTACTACCCCGGCGCCCCGGACTTCGCGGGCCGCCAGCTCCATTACGCGGGCTACCGGGGGCCGGAGGAGTTCGCGGGGCGGCGCGTGATCGTGGTGGGCGGCGGGGCGTCGGCGATGCACGTGCTGTCGGAGATCGCCGGGGTCGCCGCCACCACGGCCTGGGTGACGCGGCGGCCGCCGGTGTTCCGGGACGACGACTTCGGCGAGAACGCCAGGCGCGAGGCCGTCGCGCTGGTCGAGGCGCGCGTGCGTGCCGGGCTCCCGCCGCAGAGCGTGGTGGGCGTCACCGGCCTCGGCTACAGCACGGTCGTACGCGAGGCCCTGGCCAAGGGCGCGCTGGAACGCCTGCCCATGTTCCGGCGCGTCACCGAGCACGGCGTCACCTGGTCTGACGGCCTCCACCTGGAGGTGGACACGATCATCTGGGCCACCGGCTTCCGCTCGGCCCTCGACCACCTCGCGCCGCTGCGGCTCAGGGAGCCGGGCGGCGGGATCAAGGTGGACGGCACCCAGGCCGCCAGGGAGCCGGCCCTGCAACTCGTCGGATACGGTCCCTCGGCCAGCACCATCGGCGCCAACCGCGCCGGACGCACGGCCGCGCGCAACGTCCACGGATACCTGGCGCGGCAGGCCGCCTGACCGACCTACTATGCGGGGTAGTAAAGATACCGATTGCGGCAGCGGTCCGGTTACTCCCGCGAAGGGACTCGACACGGCGTGTGACCCAGGTTAGCGTCCCGACATAAGGATCTTTATCTGGTCAGGAGGTCCCTCATGGAAGTTCCCGGCTACACCGAGATCCGGGAACTCGGACACGGCGGGACGGGCCGGGTGATGCTCGCCGTACGGGACTCAGACGGGCTGGCCGTCGCGGTCAAACACCTGTCAGAGCCGCTGCGCGCGGACGCCGAGTTCGTCGAGCGGTTCCGGGCGGAGGCCGAGGTCATCCGCGAGATCGACAGCCCGCACACCGCCCGCCTGCTCGAATACGTCGAGGGCCAGGACGACGCCGTCATCGTGATGGAGCTGGTCGACGGCGTCACGCTGCGGCGGCTGCTGGAGCACGAGGGCGCGACGGGGCCTGAGGCGGCGCTCGCGGTGCTGAAGGGCGCGCTGCTCGGGCTGGCCGAGGCGCACCGGCGCGGCGTCGTCCACCGGGACTTCAAACCCGAGAACGTCATCATCACCCAGGACGGCGAGAGCAAGCTCGTCGACTTCGGCGTGGCGGCCCACTTCGGGGAGACGGCCGCGCTCGTCGGGACGCCTCCGTACATGGCGCCCGAGCAGTGGGACGACGGGCCGGCCGGCCCCGCGACCGACGTGTACGCCGCCACGCTGGTGTTCTTCGAGTGCCTGACCGGCCACCGCGCCTTCCAGGGCGAGAACGTGGCCGCGCTCGCCTACCAGCACCAGCACATCCTGCCCCAGCTCGGGGAGGTGGAGGAGCCGCTGCGGCCGCTGCTCGAACACGGCCTGGCCAAGGACCCGGCCGGGCGGCCCTCGTCGGCGGAGGCGTTCCTGGCCGAGCTGGAGGAGGTCGCGCTCGCCGCGTACGGCGAGGAATGGGAGACGCGCGGGCGGGCCGGGCTCGGCCTCCTGACCCTGCCGCTGGCCGCGCTGTTACCGAAGCCGCAACCGGTTGCCGAGAGCACCACCAGCGTGGTGCAGAGCACGCTGGCGCCGGCGGCCAAGTTCGCGGTGACGGGCGGGCTGGTGCTGGCGACGGCCGCCGCGGTCGTGTCGGCGTTCGTGATCCTGGGCGACTCGCCGGGGCCGCGGCCGGGGACGGGCGTCGCGCTGCCGCCCGCCACGTCCGCCGCGCCGCCGCCCCCCGCGTCCGCCGAGCCCGGGCCGTCGCGGACCCCGGCGCCCGCCTCGCCGACCTCCGCGCCGCCGAGCTTGCCGACCACGGGGACGCCGCCCGCCACGTACGCCGGTCAGCCGACGGCTCCTCCCGGCTCACCGCCTCCCGCCGCTACCCGGGAGCCGACCGGCAGGCCCACCACGGGTGAGCCGACACGGGAGCCGACGCGCTCCACCCGCCCGACGGAGCGCCCGACGGAGCGCCCGACGGAGCGCCCGACGGAGCGGCCGACCGGGCGGCCCACCGAGCGGCCGACTGGGCGGCCCACCACGCGGCCGCCCACCGGCGAACCCCCGGCCACGAGACCCCCGGCGACCAGGCCGCCGGACACCGATCCGCCCGCCACCCGGCCCCCGGCCACGAGCGCGCCCGATCCCGGCACGCCGCCCGCGACCAGGAACCGGGAGCCGCTCATCTCCGTCTCCGTCAAGGTGTCGGTGAACCTGCCGATCCTCGGCGGCGGCGACGGTGACGGGCTGCTGGACGCCGACATCGGCCTCGGCCTGGGGTCGAGCCTCCTGGGGATGGTGGTCGTGCCCGGCTCGGTGCTGGTCGGACGGCAGATCGTGGCGCGGAGGGTACGACGGCCGCGCGATACCGAAAAGTTGTGAGTTGTGTGCGGAGCAGGATGATCCCCTACTATCAGCAGTCGGATAGAGGGCGTCCCCCGGCCTGGATAACTGCTGACCGGAACCTGCCCTGCGGCTTGGGGTGAGGAGAAGTGTGGCGGTTGCGTCCCGCGCCGACCGGCTCCGCGGACTGGTCCGTACGATCTCCGCGGCGACGCTCGCCGTGGCGTTGCTGACGACGGGCGCTCCGGCGCAGGCCGCGCCCAAGCCCACGGTGAAGCAGCTCAAGAAGGAGCTCGCCGCGCTCCAGAAAGAGTCGGACAAGCTCATCACCGACTACTACAGCAGCAGAATCGCCCAGCAAAAAGCCGAGAAATCGGAAAAGTCGGCACGGGAGAAGCTGGCCGCGGCCCAGGCGGTCTACGACCGCGAGTCCGCCGAGCTCCGCGCCATGGCCGTCGCCCAGTACATCAGCGGGGACTCCGGCCAGATCGCCATGCTCACCTCCGACCGGGACCCCACGTCCCTGCTCAACCGGATGGCGCTCAACCAGCACCTCGTCACGCTCCAGCAGAGCCGCCTGCGCGGCTACGCCCAGGTGCGGGACACCCACCAGCAGGCCAAGGACGAGGCCGACGCGCGCGCCAAGGAGCTCACCCAGACGGTGGACGAGCTGGAGAAGCGCAAGAAGAAGGCCGAGAAGCAGATCGACCGGATCAAGGAGAAGATCGACCAGCTGTACATCGGGCCGGGCGTGCGGCGGCCGGACGGCACGTGGGTGCCCCAGCTGCCCGGCGGGGCCGACAACATCACGCCCCGGATGCGGCTGGTCAGGCAGCTCATCAAGGAGCGGTTCGGCGTCCCGAACGGGATCGGGTGTTACCGGGCGATCCAGGACGGCGGCGAGCATCCGCTCGGGCGTGCCTGCGACTTCATGCTGAGCCGCGGCGGCGCGATGCCGTCGGGGGCGGAGGTCGCGCGCGGCAACGAGATCGCGGAGTGGGCGATCAAGAACTCGAAGCGGCTGGGGATCATGTACATCATCTACCGGCAGCGGATCTGGCACGCCAGAACCGGCTCCTGGCGCACGATGTCGGACCGGGGCGGCACGACCGCGAACCACTACGACCATCCCCATATTTCGGTCTATTAAAGGGTTCACCGTCAGCCGCGACGGCGCCGAACTCGAACGCGGGCGGCAATCACCGCAAGAACGAACCTACGCCCTGCCCCTCCAGCCCCGTCGGCCTCAGCGCCTGCCCGGCTCCGCCTCACCCCGCTGTCAGCGCCTGACCCGCCGGCCTCACCCGCCCTCAGCGCCTGGCCCTCGCGCTTCGCCCGCGCTCAGGGCCTGACCTCCTGCTTTTGCCCCGGCGCTCAGGGCCGGACCTCCTGCTTTGCCCCGGCGCTCAGGGCATGACCCTCTCGCCCCGCCTGCGCTCAGCGTCTGACCTCCCACGCCGCCCACTCCAGCGCCTGACCTCCCACGTCGCCCCCCTTCAGCGTCTGACCCGACCACTCCGCCTCCCGGCCCTCACCGCCTGGCCCTCCCACCCTGGACCTTCGCAGGTTGGGGGCCAAGCCCGGCCCGTCGCTCTCCCAACCCGGGCTAGGCTTCGGCGGCTTCGGCGGCGTTGGCATCGTCGGCGTCCTTGGCCAGGGCCGCCAGCAGCCGGTCTTCCGTGACCTCCGGCCCGACCAGCTGATCGGTGATCGCCCCGTCGCGCAGCACGACCACGCTGTCGCAGTTCTCCACCAGCTCGCTCACGTCCGACGAGATCAGCAGGATCGCCAGCCCGTCCACCGCCAGCTCGTCCAGCAGCCCTTGCATCTCCACTTTCGTCGCCACGTCCACGCCCCGGGTGGGCTCGTCCAGCAGCAGCACCTTGGGGTGCATGGCCAGCCAGCGCGCCAGCAGCACCTTCTGCTGGTTCCCGCCCGACAGCTCCCCGGCGGGCTGCCGTGGGGAGACGGCCTTGATCCCGAGCCGCTTCATGAACGTCGCCACGATGCTGTCCACCCGCGCGTCCGACACGATCCCCGCCCGCGACAGCCGGGGCAGGGCCGCCAGCGCGATGTTGTCGCGCACCGACAGCGTGGGCACGATGCCCTCGGTCTTCCGGTTCTCCGGCACCAGGCCGACGCCGGCGCGGATGGCGTTCCTGATCGACCACTTGCGGGAACGTGCCCCCGCCACCGTCACCTGGCCCGCGTCCACCGGCAGCACACCCGCGATGGCCCGGGCCGTCTCGCTGCGCCCCGCGCCGAGCAGCCCGCCCAGGCCGACCACCTCGCCCGCCCGCATCGCGAGCGACACCCCGTCCAGTACGTGGTGACGGGTCAGGCCCTTGGCCTCGAGCACCGGCAGGTCGGCGGACTCGGCCGGCTCGCCGGTGTGCTGGGCGGGCTCCACGGGGTGGAACGGCCGTCCCAGCATGAGCGAGACCAGTCGTAACCGGTCGAGCCCCGCCAGCGGTCCCGTGTGCACGACCCGCCCTTCGCGCAGCACCGTGACCCGGTCGCAGATCCCGTACAGCTCCTCCAGCCGGTGCGTGACGTACACGACCGACCGGCCCTCCTCGCGCAGCCGCCGCACAGCCCCGAACAGCGTCTCCAGCTCGCCCTGCGCCAGCGCCGACGTGGGCTCGTCCATGATGACCACCCGAGCGTCCGCCGAGGCGGCCCTGGCCAGCGCGACGAGCTGGCGCGCGCCCTCGCCCAGCGCGCCGAGCGGCCGGCGCACGTCCACCTCCAGCCCGTACGCGGCCAGCACCCGCTCGGCCTGGGCGTGCACGGCCGCGGAGTCGATCAGCCCGAGCCGCCCCCTGGGCTCCCTGCCCAGGAGGAGGTTACGGGCGACGCTCATGGTCGGTACGAGGTTCGTCTCCTGGTGGACGGTGGCGATCCCGGCCCGCTTGGCGTCGGCCGGGCTGGCGAACCTGACCGGCTCACCCATGAGGCGCAGCTCGCCCGCGTCCGGCTGATGGACCCCGGAGAGCACCTTCACCAGGGTCGACTTGCCCGCCCCGTTGCCGCCGATCAGCGCATGCACCTCGCCGGGGCGTACGGACAGGGTGACGTGGTCGAGGGCGGTGACACCCTGGAACGTCTTGAGAA
This sequence comes from Nonomuraea angiospora, assembly GCF_014873145.1. Lineage (NCBI taxonomy): Bacteria > Bacillati > Actinomycetota > Actinomycetes > Streptosporangiales > Streptosporangiaceae > Nonomuraea > Nonomuraea angiospora. The sequence goes on from NZ_JADBEK010000001.1 coordinate 78,255, forward strand.
CGCCTGCCACCTGTAGCACGGTTGCCTCCGCCTCGATGGTGGTCGAGGAAGGAAACATTACAGTAACGGCCTTGTCGCATTCGATCAGAAACGAGCGCAACCCGTCACGCTCACCCGGAGCTCCCTGAGGTCGAGCCCCGAGCGGTTACCTGCTAGGAAGCGGTGAAGCTGGGTCGCGACCGCGTGAGACAGACGATCGCCGGGACCGGGAAGAGCATGAGGTAGAGGTTCGGCAGCCACCAGACCAGCGAGAAGTCACCGCGCAGTGTCCAGAACGCGATCGCCATCAAACCGGAGGCCATGGTCAGCACGAGCGAGACCAGCATCAGTCCCGGCCCGGACGGCGAGCCTCGGCGCAGGAGGTGCAGGCTGGCCAGGCCGGTGGCACTGGCCAGCAGGTCGATCCAGAGAAACGACCAGTTCCAATCGGCCATCAGCGGGTTGGTGTAGTCGGCGAACGCCCATTCGAGCGGGATCAGCCCCAGCCCGGTGATGGTGAAGTAGCCGACGAACGCCAGATCCGTGAGCAGCATCAACGCCTTAGTGACGCGTAGCACGGTCGATCTCCTCCATCAGGTAACGCCTGGTCCGTTCGTGCAGTGCCGCGTCTGGTTCGCCGAGCCCGAGCAGCCTGGCCGCCCACCAGCCGTCGATGGCCAGCCGTACCGCCGTCGCCGCGGCCGGGTCGATGCCGTCGTCGGTCAACCGGGCCTGCCAGGCGGCGAACCGCTCTCGCAGCGGGGCAAGCCCTGCCGGATCCACGAGCACCCCGGCCAGCAACGCGGCGGTCACCCGGTCGGCCGGGGCGTTGGGCGCGGTGTGGTGTTCGGGGATCGTCGCGTTCAGGTAAGCACGCAGAAAGTCACCCGGCTCGGCACCGGTCTCGGCCAGCGCTTGGTCGAAAGCGTTGGTCAGGCGGTCGACCATGGCGGCGACCAGCGCCTGCTTGGTGGGGAAGTGGTAGAACAAGCCCCCCTTGGACACCCCTGCCCGCCGAGCCACTGCTTCCAGAGTCAGGGCCTCGGCCCCCTCGGACAGCAACACCTCGGCGGCGGCGTCGAGCAGTCGTTCTTTCGAGCTGTGTCGCGGCATGAAGGAAACTATACCGGCCGACCGGTATAGTTTCTATCCGATCAGGCCGACAACCAGGTGCTCTGGCGCGATCAGCGAACGAGGAGCTCCGAGCGATCAGGAACTCCCGGTCGGCGTAATTGCGGTCTTGGGTGGAAGCCCGAGGCAGGCCGGCCACTGACGCCGAGGGTGATCAGGGCTACAGCCGGACGCGCTTCGACCTTCACCCCACGCCACCTCCACCGCCCTGCACCAGCTCGCTCACATCCCCGATGCTCGATCACCCCGCCCGCCCCAGCGCTCGGTTACCTCGCCGGCCAGCTGTCCGTCCTCGTCGGCCGGTGCCCCCACGCCCTGTTACCCGCCGGCACCATCACTCGCCGCGCACACCCTCGCCTCCCGCGCCTGCATGCCTGCGTGCGGCTCCCGCGCTCGCGCTCGCGCCCGCTCCCGTCTGCGCCCATGCCGGTTGCGACCGTTCGCCCGGCCGTGGTCGCCGCGTCTGTTCCGTGCTGAGCCTTTGCCCGTGCATGCCACCCCCCGGGGCCAGTCCGGAGCCGTGTACGGGCGACGCCGGGCCACTCCGGCCAGCCGGAGCGGGCCGGAACTGTGCGACGCGCGGCAACTTCGGTCAGCTGGAGCGGGCCGGAACTGTGCGACGCGCGGCAACTTCGGCCAGCCGGAGCGGGCCGGAACTGTGCGACGCCGGGCCGCTTCGGTCGGCCGGAGGGGTCAGAATTGGGCGACGTGGAGGCGGACGCCGCGGGCGCTCAGGTCGTCGAGTACGTCCCGGGGCGCCGTGTCGTCCGTGACCAGGTGGTCGATCCGGTCCGGCGGCACCGTCTGGACCATCGTGTCCACGCCGATCTTGGTGTGGTCGGCCAGCACCACGACCTCCTCCGCAGCCGTCGCCAGCGCTCGGTCGACGCCCGCCACCTGCATGTTGGGCGTTGACAGGCCGCGCTCGGCCGTCAGGCCGTTGCCCGAGATGAACGCCCGGCGCACCCGCAGCCCCGCCAGCGAGTGCTCGGCGGCGCTGCCCACCAGGGCCAGGATCGTGCCGCGCAGCGTGCCGCCGGTGAGCATCACCTCCACCCGCGGCGACCCGGCCAGCACTTGGGCGACCAGCAGGGAGTTGGTCACCACGGCCAGCTCGGAGTGCCTGGTCAGGCGGCGGGCGAACTCCTGCGTGGTCGTGCCGGGCCCGATCACGATCGCGTCGCCGTCCTCGACGAGGGCGGCGGCCAGGTCGGCGATGGCGGCCTTCTCGGCGGACTCGAGTGACACCTTGTGGGTGTATCCGGCCTCGCGCGACAGCTCGCCCGGCAGGGTGGCGCCGCCATGGTGGCGGTTGAGCAGGCCCTCCGACTCCAGCGCGCGCAGGTCGCGGCGGACGGTGACCTCGGAGGAGTGCACGGCCTGGGCGAGCTCGCGCAGCGACACCGCGCCGTTGGCGCGCACCAGCTCCAGGATGCGCTGCCGGCGCTCAGCGGCGAACACGGGTCTGCGTCCGTCGCTCTGCGTGTCGCTCACGTCCCGATCATAGTGGACAGGCCAAGATGAGTTCACCTCTGATCGTATGAGAACGAATTTGATCGGAAATCTTGACCGGCTCGGCCCGTCGGTGCTTACTTGAGAGCGTGTCAGGGTCAAAAGCTGTCCGAACCTGATCGGCGTGTTTCGAAAGGACCCCCCGTGCGCAAGCGCCTCGCGTTCCCGCTGGCCGTACTGATGTCACTGTTATGGCAGCCGTCGCTCCCCGCCACCGCCGCGGCTCCCGACCAGGCCGCCGCCGCCCCGAACGGGCTGCGCGGTGACTACTACCTCGCCTCCGGGGCGGGGAAGTTCGACTTCGCCGAGCTGAAGGCCAGCGTCGTCGACCCCAACCTGGAGCTGACAGACCTGAATCCGACGTTCAGGCTGCTGACCGGCAGGGAGGATGACGTCTCCGTACGGTGGACGGGGCAGATCCAGCCCAAGTACTCCGAGACGTACACCTTCTCCATCATCGGCGACAACGGCTTCCGGCTCTGGGTGGACGGCAAGCCGATCATCGACCACTGGGTGGACGACTGGGACCGGGAGCAGACCGGCACCCCGATCGCCCTGGAGGCGGGCAAGAAGTACGACGTCAAGGTCGAGTACTTCGAGCACTTCGGCGGCGCGAACCTGCGGCTGCGCTGGCAGAGCCCGAGCCAGCCGAAGCAGATCGTGCCGGCGGAGGCGTTCACGCTGCCCGAGGGGTTCGCGCCGCCCGGGCCGTCCGACGCCAGGGTGAACGCGGCCGGTGACGTCGCGGCGCTGACGTTCGCCAAGCCTCTGGGAGCGCTGCCGGCGGACGTCCTCAGCAAGCTGGACGTCACGGTCGCAGGCACCAAGTGGCCCACAAGCTCAGCAACCCTGAAAAATCCGCAAACGGTGGAGCTGAAGCTCAAATATCCGATCCCGTCCAAGGCCGGCAGCAGCGTCCGCGCCGCCTACGACGGCGCCGGCGGCCTCACCTACGCCGACGGCAGCGCGGTCGAAGCCTTCCCGTACGCCTACGTCACCAACGGCTCCGCCTACATCCTGCGGACGAAGTGGTCCGACGACGTCAACCCGGCCGCCCCGCTGCCCGAGTACCCCCGGCCCCAGCTCGTCCGGGACCGCTGGCGCAGCCTCAACGGCAAGTGGCAGTTCGCCCCCGCCAAGGCGGACGAGGCCGCGCCCGTCGGCCGCGACCTGCCCGAGCGCATCGTCGTGCCGTACCCGGTGGAGTCGCAGCTGTCCGGCATCGGCCGCCACGAGGAGCGCATGTGGTACCGCAGGACGTTCGACGTGCCCCGCTCGTGGCGCGGCGAGCGGCTGCTGCTGCACCTCGACGCGGTGGACTGGCAGTCCACGGTGTACGTGAACGGCAAGCAGGTCACCACCCACAAGGGCGGCTACGGCCGGATCACCGCGGACGTGACCGACGCGCTCAGGCACAGCGGCCCGCAGGAGCTGATCGTCGGCGTGTACGACCCGACCGACGCCGGCACCCAGGCCATCGGCAAGCAGCGGCTCGACCCGAGCGGCATCTGGTACACCGCGAACTCCGGCATCTGGCAGACCGTCTGGATCGAGCCGGTCGCCAAGCAGCGCATCGACCGCGTCGACACCGTGCCCGACCTGCGCGGCCAGGCGCTCTACGTGACCGTCCAGGGAACCGGCGGCAAGGCGACGGTCATCGCCAGGGACGGCCGCCGCGTCGTGGGCAAGGTGACCGGCCAGGTGGGCAGCGAGCTCAGACTCCCGGTGCCCAACCCCAAGCTCTGGACCCCCGACAACCCGCACCTGTACGACCTGGAGGTCAAACTCAAGGACGACAAGGTCGAGTCCTACTTCGGGATGCGCTCCATCGCGGTCTCCGGCAACCGCATCCTGCTGAACGGACAGCCCGTCTTCCAGCTCGGCCCGCTCGACCAGGGCTTCTGGCCGGACGGCATCTACACCCCGCCGACCGACGAGGCGCTGCGGTACGACCTGGAGCAGACCAAGGCACTCGGCTTCAACGCCGTCCGCAAGCACGTCAAGGTCGAGTCCGACCGCTGGTACTACCACGCCGACAAGCTCGGCCTGCTGGTCTGGCAGGACATGCCGGCGGCGTTCCGTACAAATGACAGACCCCAGTACGAGGCCGAACTGCGCGAGCTCGTCGACCAGCACCGCAGCAGCCCGTCGATCATCATGTGGGTGCCGTTCAACGAGGGCTGGGGCCAGTACGACCAGGCGCGCATCGCCGATCTGGTCAAGAGCTGGGACCCCTCGCGCCTGGTGAACAACATGAGCGGGATCAACTGCTGCGGCGCGGTCGACGGCGGCAACGGCGACGTCAAGGACTTCCACATCTACCCGGGCCCCGGCAACCCCGGCAAGCCGTCGGGGACGCGGGCGAACGTCCTCGGCGAGTACGGCGGGCTCGGCCTGCCGCTGATCGGCCACACCTGGTCGGGCGGCGGCTGGGGCTACGCGGTCGAACCCGACCCGGAGGCCCTCACCACGCGGTACGTCGGGATGGTGAAGGAGCTGGAGCGACTGCACGCCTGCGAGCAGCTCAGCGCCGCGATCTACACCCAGACCACCGACGTGGAGACCGAGCTGAACGGTCTGATGACGTACGACCGGGCGGTCACGAAGCCGGACGCGAAGCGCGTACACGATGCGAACACGGCCCTGACGAGCGCCATCAACCCGACCTGCACCTGAAACACCGCACCTGGACCAGGTCACCCGTTACACGCCGCACCTGAAACGCCGCACTTGAAACACCGTGCGCGGAAGGCCGTGCGTGAAGGCCGTGCGTGGAAGGCCGTCGTGGGACACCGCGGCTGGGAGCCACGTGCGTAGATCCTGCTCGAACCGCGTGCGCCCAGCCCCGCCTCAACCGGGGGCGTGAACAGGGCGCTCGCGGGTGAACGCCGGTCGCCCGGGCCCCTGTGGCCCGGGCGCCGGGACTGATAGGAAAGGAACGCCATGACCCCCCATATCCGGACAGCCGCATTAACCCTGGCCGTCCTCCTCACCGCGACCGCGTGCGCCAAGGCGGAGGCGCCGCAGAGCGCGCCCGCCGCCGCGAGTACGGCGGGGCAGCAGGTCGTGCAGTCGCCCTCCGGCTCGGCCGGGCCGACGTGCACGCTGGATCAGTTCGGCGGGACGAAGTTCGACCTGAAGACGGCCACGGTCGGGTTCTCCCAGTCGGAGAAGGAGGCCAACCCCTTCCGCATCGCCGAGACCAAGTCGATCAAGGACGAGGCCGCCAAACTCGGCATCACGAACCTCAAGGTCACCAACGCCCAGTCGCAGTTCTCCAAGCAGATCACCGACGTGCAGCAGCTCATCGCCCAGGGCGTGCGGCTCCTGGTCATCGCGCCCCTGAACTCCGACGGCTGGGAGCCGGTCCTCCAGCAGGCCGCGGCCAAGAAGATCCCGATCATCACGGTGGACCGGAAGATCAACGCCAAGGCGTGCAGCGACTACCTGACGTTTATCGGCTCGGACTTCTACGAGCAGGGCAAGCGCGCCGCCGACCGCATGATCGAGGCGCTGAACGGCAAGGGCAAGGTCGCCATCCTCCTCGGCGCCCCCGGCAACAACGTCACCACCGAGCGTACGAACGGTTTCAAGGACCGCGTCAAGGAGAAGGCGCCCGGGATCACGATCTCGTTCGAGCAGACCGGCGAGTTCGCCCGTGAGAAGGGGCAGCAGGTCACCGAGCAGCTCATCCAGTCCAACCCCGACATCAACGGCATCTACGCCGAGAACGACGAGATGGCCCTGGGCGCCGTCACCGCGCTGAAGGGCGCGGGCAAGGAGCCCGGCAACATCAAGATCGTGTCGGTGGACGGCACCCGCAGCGCCGTCCAGGGCATCGCCGACGGCTGGCTGCACGCGGTCATCGAGTCGAACCCCCGCTTCGGGCCGCTCGCCTTCGAGACCGCCCAGAAGTTCCTCGACGGGCAGCCCATCCCGGACAAGGTGGTCATCTCCGACCGGGACTACGACACGGGCAACGCCAAGGACTCCCTCGGTGAGGCGTACTGACTTGGAACCGGTTCTCGAGGCCCGGGGGGTCAGCAAGCGCTTCCCCGGCGTACTCGCTCTCGACGGCGTGTCCCTCGCCCTCCGCCCGGGCGAGGTGCACGCCCTCGTCGGCGAGAACGGCGCGGGCAAGTCCACGCTGATCAAGGTCTTCACCGGCGTGTACCGTCCGGACGGCGGTGAGCTGCGCTACCAGGGCGCTCCCGCCGTCTTCGGCACCCCCATGGAAGCGCAGCGCGCCGGGATCTCCACCATCTACCAGGAGGTCAACCTCGTCCCGATGATGAGCGTGGCCCGCAACCTGCTCCTCGGCCGCGAGCCGCGCGGCCGCTTCGGGGTGATCGACGCGACCGCGATGCACGGGGAGGCGCAACGCGTTCTCGCCGGGTACGGGGTCGCGACCGACGTCCGCCGGCCGCTGCGCACCCTCGGCGTCGGGGCCCAGCAGATGGTCGCCCTGGCCAGGGCGGTTTCGGTGGACGCGCGGGTGGTCATCATGGACGAGCCCACGTCCTCGCTGGAGCCGCGGGAGGTGGAGACGCTGTTCGGGGTGATCCGGCGGTTGCGGGACGCGGGGATCGCCGTCATGTACGTCAGCCACCGGCTGGACGAGCTGTACCGGGTGTGCGACCAGGTGACGGTGCTGCGGGACGGCCGGGTCGCCCACTCGGGGGCGCTCGCGGAGGTGGAGCGGCTGCGGCTCATCTCGCTCATGCTGGGACGTGACCTGAACGAGGTCCGTACGGGCGGCCTCACCCGCTTCTCCCGCACCCGCCACCGCACCACCGGCCTCGCACCGTCCCCGCCGGGGCCGGCGGCGTCGGTGGGGCTCGCTGCGCTGGAGGAGTCGGCGGCCGTGGAGGGGGCTGCGGCTTCGGTGGGGTCCGATGCGCTGGAGGGATCGGTGGCTGCCGACGAGGGGCCTGCGGTGTTGGGTCGGTCTGCGCCGCCGCTGGGGCTTACGGCGCCGGAAGGGCCCGCGGTCTCGGCCGGCTCTGCGGAGCCGTCGGCGGACCCGGCGGCGTCGCCGAGGCGTGCTGCGCCGTCGAAGATCACGGCGCCGGAGCGGCCTGTCGTATCGGGAGGACCTGCGGCGTCGTCGGAGGGATCTGCGAAGCCGGCTAATCCTGCGATGCCGCCAGGGCACGCGGTGCCGGCGGGGCTTGAGGGCGTGCCCGGTGCCGGTGCTTCGGTGACCGGCGGCGCCTCGGCCGGCCCGCCGCTCGGGTCCGACGGGCCGGGCGTGGTCGAGATGAGCGCTGGGGTGGGAGCCCCGGTGGTCGAGGCGCGAGGGCTCACCCGCCGTCACGTTCTCGACGGCGTGAACGTGGCCATCGCGCCCGGTGAGGTCGTCGGGCTGGGCGGACTGCTGGGCGCGGGGCGGACCGAGACCGCGAAGGCCATCGTCGGCGCGCTCCCGCTCGACGGCGGCCAGGTGCTGGTGGCGGGCCGGCCGCTCAGGAAGGGGACCAAGGCGGCGATCAGGGCGGGGGTGAGCCTGCTGCCCGAGGACCGCAAGGCCGAGGGCATCATCCCGACCCTCTCGGTACGGGAGAACATCGCGCTGGCCGCCCTCCCCACTCTGGGTACGGCAGGCGTGGTGTCCGATGCGAAGATCGACCGGGTGGTCGAGATCTTCATGCGGAGGCTGAGGATCAAGGCCGCGTCGCCGCATCAGCTGGTGTCGGAGCTGTCCGGTGGCAACCAGCAGAAGGTGCTGCTCGCCCGCTGGCTGGCCGTGCGTCCCAAGGTGCTGCTGCTCGACGAGCCCACCCGGGGCATCGACGTCGGGGCGAAGGCCGAGGTGCAGGCGCTGATCGACGAGCTGGCCGAGGAGGGGCTGGGCGTGCTGCTGATCTCCTCCGATCTGGAGGAGCTGGTCGAGGGCGCCGACAGGATCCTGGTGCTGCGCGAGGGCGCGGTCGTCGGGGAGCTGTCGGGCGACGAGGTCACCGAGGAGAGGATCATGGCGACGATCGCGGAGCACACGGCCGCGAATGAGGTGGCCGCGGGGCAGGCGGGCGAGGAGCGGGGCGATGGCTGAGCTCACCGTGCAGGGGCGCGTCGCGGTGCTCAAACCGCGCGTGTTCGCCTGGGTCCAGGACTACGGCGTGTACGCGGCGGTGCTGGCGCTGCTGCTGTTCAACGTGCTGTTCACCCCGCACTTCCTGGACGCGGCGAACTTCCGCACCCAGCTCGTCCAGGTCACCCCCATCGTGATCGTATCCCTCGGGATGGCGCTGGTGATCGGCACCCAGGGCATCGACCTGTCGGTCGGCTCGGTGATGGCGCTCGCGGCCGCGCTGGTCGTGCTCTATCTCGGGTACGGCTGGCTGCCCGCGCTGATCGTGGCCGTGGCCGGAGGCGCCGTGGTCGGGGCGGCGGGTGGGGCGCTGGTGGCGTACGTCGGAGTGCAGCCGATCGTGGCCACCCTGGCGCTGCTGGTCGGTGTACGCGGCCTGGCGAACGTCCTGGTGCCGCAGCTCGTCGAGTTCCGCAACCCGGACCTGATCGCGCTCGGCAGCAGCTCGGTCGCCGGGATCCCGGTCATCGTGCTCATCGCGGCGGCGCTGACGGTGGTCGTGCTGTTCGTGGTGCGGCGGACCACGTTCGGGCGGCAGGTGGTGGCGATCGGCGGCAACCGGTCGGCCAGCGAGCTGTCCGGGCTGCCGGTCAAACGCGTGCTCCTGACCGTCTACGTGATCTCGGGGCTGCTGGCGGCGCTGGCCGGGGTGCTGGCCACGGCCCGGCTGCAGGCCAGCGACCCCACCTCGCTCGGGCTCTTCATCGAGCTGTCGGCGATCACGGCGGTCGTGGTCGGCGGCACCCCGCTGACCGGCGGCCGCATCAGGGTGCTGAGCACGGTCATGGGCGCGCTGCTCATGCAACTGCTGTCGGCCACGCTGATCAAGCACAACCTGCCGCAGTCGTGGACCCAGATGGTCCAGGCGGTCATCATCCTGGCCGCCGTCTACGCCACCCGGGAGCGCCGATGAACCGTGAACAGGTGAGCCGCATCCTCCAGCAGCACGGCGCCATGATGGTGCTCGGCCTGCTGGTGATCGTGGGCAGCCTGGCGTTCGACTCGTTCGCCACGCCGGAGAACGCCGCCAGCGTCGTCGTGTCCTCGTCCTTCCTGGCGATCATCGCGATCGGGATGACGTTCGTCATCATCAGCGGCGGGATCGACCTGTCGGTGGGCTCGCTGTTCGTGCTCGGCGGCGTGCTGGCCGCGTACGGGTCGCAATACGGGCTGATCGTGGCGCTGCTGCTGCCCCTGGCCGTGTGCGGGGTGGTCGGCCTGCTCCAGGGCCTGGTCATCGCGCGTACGGGGATGGCGCCGTTCATCGTGACCCTGGCGGGGCTGCTCGGCGTGCGCGGGCTGATGCTGGCGATCTCGAACGAGGGCGCCACCACCTATCTCGTGAAAAATCGGGCCTTCGCCACCCTCGGCCAGGGCGAGCTCCTCGGCCTGTCGTACCCCGTCCACATCACGATCGTCCTGGCCCTGCTGGCGATGGTCCTGCTGCAACGCACCGGCTTCGGCCAGAACGTCTACGCCATCGGCGGCAACGAACAGGCGGCGGCCTTCATGGGCGTCCCGGTCGTGCGCACGAAGGTCTACGTGTACGTGATGTCCGCCCTCCTCGCGGGCCTGGCTGGGGCGTTGAACGCCGCCCGGCTCTCCTCCGGGGTGACGATCCTCGGCATCGGCCTCGAACTGGACGCCATCGCGGCCGTGGTGATCGGCGGCACGTTGCTGACCGGGGGAGCGGGCGGCATCACCGGGACCGTGGCCGGCGTGCTGCTGCTCGGCGTCATCCAGAGCCTGATCAACCAGGTCGGGAGCCTGACGTCGGCGTTCCAGCAGGTGGTGAGCGGGATGTTCCTGGCGCTGGTCGTGGTGGCGCAGCGGCTGCTGAGCAAGGCGCAGCGGCTGACGTGAGGGCGAGCCGCCTGCGCCGCCGCGCGGGCGGGAGAAAGGCTCACGATCGATGCTAGCCGTTTGCAAGATTCGCCGCTCATAATGCGGCCATGCCGCCGATAACTGAACTCAGAGCAGGAGATCCCTCCGGTCTCGGAGGCTACGAGATCCGGGGACGGCTGGGAGAAGGCGTTCAGGGTGTCGTCTATCTGGGCGTCGACGAGCGGGGGAGGCAGGCGGCCGTCAAATGGCTGCGGCCTGAGCTGGCGGGTCACGGGGCGGCGGCGGAGCGGTTCGCCAGGGAGGTGGCGGCGGCGCGGCGGGTGGCGCCGTTCTGCACCGCGAAGGTGCTGGACAGCGGCGTCCACGAGGACCGCCCGTACATCGTCAGCGAGTACGTGGACGGCCCGGCTCTGGAGCGCGCGGTGCGTGAAGAGGGACCGCGAACGGGGCCCGCGCTGCACCGGCTGGCCATCGGCACCGCCACCGCCCTCGCCGCCATCCACCAGGCCGGCATCGTGCACCGCGACTTCAACCCCGGCAACGTGCTGCTGGGCAGCGAGGGGCCAAGGGTGATCGGGTTCGGCATCGCCAGGGCGCTCGACGTGAGCTCCGGCGACACGACCGTGCCCGTGGGGGATTCGGCGTTCCCGGCGCCCGAGCAGCTCCTCGGGGATCCCGCCGGGCCGGCGGCCGACCTGTTCGCCTGGGCGTGCACCATCGTCTTCGCGGCCTCCGGCGCGGGGCCGTTCGCGGCCGGCAACCTGCCCGCGACCGTGCAGCGCGTCCTCAACGCCGAGCCGGACCTGGGGCGGTTGACGGGCACGTTACGCGATCTGGTCGCGGCCTGCCTGTCCAAGGACCCCGCCCGCCGGCCGACTGCCGAGCAGGTGATCCACCGCCTCCTGGAGCACCCGACCTCGAACCCGGACGTCCTCCACCAGGCCGCCGCCACCTTCGGCGCGACCCCTCCGACGAGCGGGCCTTCTCCGGCGGCCGGTGCCCCTCCGGATGGTGGGGGTTCGCCAGTGGGCGGCGCCGCTTCGCCGGGTGGCGGTTCTCCGGCGGGTGGGTGGTCGCAGGCAGGCGGGGCGGCTTCGCCTGGCGGTGCCAGCTCGGCGAGTGGTGAGGTGCCGCGTGGTGGTGCGGGCTCGGCGGGTGGCGAAATGCCGCGTGGTGGTGCCGGCTCGGCGGGTGGCGAAATGCCGCGTGGTGGTGCGGGCTCGGCGGGTGGCGAGGTGCCGCGTAGCGGTGACGGCTCGGCTGGTGGCGGGGTGCTGTCCGGTGCGGAGCCGGTGGGAAGCGGGGGCTCGGGGGGTGGGGGGTCAGCGTGGCGGGCGCCGGGCGGTGATCGGGCCGGTGGGTCCGGGCCGCAGGCGTGGGCCGGGCAACCGCCATATTCCCAGCCGCCGTATCCCCCGCCGCACCCGCCGGTCCCGCCGGCTCCGGGGCAGTATCGGCCGTTGGGCGGAGAGCAGCCGCCGCCGCCCGCCGTCCGCCCGGGTTTCGAGCCGCCCGCTCCCTTCCAGCACCCAGGCACACCCCCCAGAGGCATCCCGTACGGCGGCCCGCCCCCACCCCCGACCGGCGGCAACCGGAGGAACTGGTTGATCGGCGGCGCCATCGCGGGCGTGGCGCTGGTGGCGGCGATCGCCATCGTCGTCGTGACCGTCATCAACCTGCCGCCCAAGCCGCAGGCGCTCCCCACACCCGTTCCGGCGAACACCACGACGAGCCCCACCGCGTCCCCCGTCCCGACCGCGAACCTCACCCCGGTCCGGCTCCCCGACACCGACGCCACCGTGTACGAGAGCCCGGACGACCCGGTCAGGCTGACGACGTACATGGTCAGGGACGCCAAGTCCAAGGACTGGGTGTACTACGCCCGCGACTCCCTGACGGGAGGTTTCACGAAATATCGGGACCAGTGGGAGAGCATGCTCTCCCCGGACGGCCGCTACCTCGCCCAGCGCGGCAAGAGCTTCACCGACCACTACGACTCCGTGGTGATCACCGACAAGACGACGGGCGAGCGGTTCTCGGTCAGGACCTCGCGGCAGCCGCTCAGCGCGTACCTCCAGGCCTGGTCCCGCGACAGCACCCGCGTGCTGGTCAACGTCGGCAACCCCGTCAAGGACACCTGGCAGTCGACCGGCTTCGCCATCGTGGACGTGACCACCAGGAAGGCCAAGGTCGCCTCCCTCAGGGAGAGCTCGCTGAAGAACGTCAGGTACGGCTTCGACGACACCGACACCGGCGTGGTCGCCATGTCGGTCGACGCCCAGCAGCAGGCCCTGCGCTTCTTCGACGCGAGCGGCCTGCGCGTCCGCCGCATCCCGAACGTGGGCGCCGGCATCGCCGACGAGCTGTTCTCGCCGTCGGGCGGGCGGTTCGTCACGAACTGCCCGGGCCTGCAGAGCGGCAACAACTGCGTGTACGACAGCCGGACCGGCGCCGAGGTGAAGCGGATCGAGTCGGCCTGCGGCGGCCTGGCCGCCTGGTTCGACGACGATCACCTGTTCTGCTGGGTGCGCCCGGACGCCGCCTCCGGCCGGCAGCAGGTGCAGGTGATCGACTTCACCGGGACGATGGTGCGCCTCCTGGCCGAGATCCCGACCAGGGGCGACGACCTCGAGGTCGTCTACACGTTACGGAAGGGCTGACGCACCCGGCCGCGCGGCTTCAGCCGCGTGGTGGGCAGGACGGGCGCGGGGAGCGGCGCCCCGTCGAACCCCTCGACGGCGCCGAACCCCTCGCCCTCCATCCAGTCCTTGCGGAACGCGGCGATCTCGTCGTGGGAGCGGCCGACGAAGTTCCACCACATGACGATCTCCTCGCCGAAGGGTTCGCCGCCGATCAGCAGGACCCGGCCGCGCCCCGACAGCCGCAGCGCGGAGCGCCCCGGCGGCAGGTAAACCAGCGGCCCCGCCTCCAGCCGCTCGACCGCGCCGTCGAGCAGCAGCACGCCGTGCTCGAACCCGGGCGAGAGCGGCACCTCGCACGTGCCGTCCACCGTGATCTCGGCCCCCACCAGCGGGCTGAACGCGGTGGCGGGCGATTCGACCCCGCCGAGCGACCCCATGGCGACGATCGCCTCGAACCCGGGCCCCGCGAGCACGGGCAGCGCCGGATGGTGTTCGAACGCGGGCCCGGTTTGCCGGTGCTCGCCGGGCAGCGCCACCCACAGCTGCACCCCGTGCAGCACCGTCTCCGGCGACTCCTCCGAATGGGAGATGCCCCGGCCGGCGGTCATCAGGTTGAGCTGGCCGGGGCGGATCTCCTGCAGGCTGCCCAGGCTGTCGCGGTGCAGCACCTCGCCCTCGACCAGCCAGCTCACCGTCTGCAGCCCGGTGTGCGGGTGCGGCGGCACCCGCATCGTGGCGCGCTGCGGCCCGTAGGCGTCCACGAAGCACCATGCGCCGATCAGGCGCCGGTGCACACCCGGCAGCGTCCTGCTCACCGTCATCGCGCGAGGCCCGCCCAGCGGCACCTCGCGTCCCATCAGCGCCTCGCCGTCCGCGCCCGCCTCGGCGCCGCAGCGGATCTCCTGCGGGTCAAGCTCCAGGTTGCTCACGCCATGACTGTACGGGCTGCGAGACGCGCGGAAGGCGGGCAGGGGTCACCCGAGGAGCTCCCACCAGCCCTCCACCACCTGGGCGGCGGAGGTGTCCACGGCCTCGCCGGGCCGGGGGACGACGATCTTGACATCGCGGGCCTTGGACTCGCGCCACAGCCGCTCGACCGGCTCCGACCACGGGTGCAGGGCCAGCGTGAAGGTCGCCCAGTGGACGGGGAGCAGCAGCGACCCGCCGAGGTCGAGATGGGCGTTGACGGCCTCCTCCGGGTTCATGTGGATGTCGGGCCAGGCGGGGCTGTAGGCGCCGATCGGCATCAGCGTCAGGTCGAACGGCCCGTGCGCCGACCCGATGCCCCGGTAGCCCTCGAAGTATCCGGAGTCGCCCGCGTAGAAGACCCGCTTGTTCGCCCCGGCCACCACCCAGGATCCCCACAGGGTGTCGTTACGGGTGAAGGCCCGGCCGGAGAAGTGCCGGGCCGCCGTGGCGACGAAACGCAGCCCCGCCACCTGGGCCTCCTCCTCCCAGTCGAGCTCGATGATCCGGAACGCCGGCACGCCCCACCGCTCCAGGTGCGCCCCGATGCCCAGCGGCACCAGGAACGGGGCCTTCTGCGTCCTGATCAGCGTGCGCACGGTCGCCAGGTCGAGGTGGTCGTAGTGGTCGTGCGAGATCGCGATGGCGTCGACCATCGGCAGCTCGCCGAGCTCGACGGGCATCGGGTGGTGCCGCTTGGGGCCGACGAACTGCGAAGGGGAGGGCCGCTTGCTCCACACCGGGTCGAACAGCACCCGCCTGCCCTCGATCTCCACCAGCGTCGAGGCGTGGCCGTACCAGATCACGCGCAGGCCGTCGGCGGGCGGCGGGGTGGACGGCGGGACGCGCAGCGGGATGGGGCCCGCGGGGCGGCGCTGCTCCTTGTTCTTGGCCAGCTCGCCGAGCAGGCCGGCGGGCGGGGCCGTCATCATGGTGGTCGGCTCCGGCATCGGGTTGAAGAACGTGCCGTCCCTGAACTGCGGCGAGCGCCGCATCCGCGCCGCCCGGTCCGGCCCCGACGTCAGAGGCCGTACGCCCAGCTCGGCGGGGACCTCGCGCAACGCCCAGCCCGCAGCCGCCAGGGCCACGCCGCCCGCGAGGACCCGCCGTGCCGTACGCATTCCTGCCATCAGCCACACTCCCCTGGAAAGTCTGTGCATCCCGCTCAACCGAGCGGGATTCCCCGGTGTTCCCGTCCTACGATATATCGCGATAGGTCAGGCTGCTTCGATCATTTCGCCGACGCTCCCCAGCGTGCGGCGACCTCATCGACCGGAAGAACCTACCGGTCGTCATCCTCGCGCCTCGCGGCAGCCCCTGCCGTCATCAGGCGGGGTGTCGCCGCACCCGGGTTCACGGCCCCGGTCGGGGAAGGGCCACGGATTGGGGCGGCAGCGGTCCAGCGACTTCGACTGCTGGGTCATGACGGGGGCGAGCCGCCCCGGCCCGGGACAGGGCTCGTGGCCGTGCCCCAGGCCGTGCCCGACCTCGTGGCTGATCAGATAGGCCCGGTACGCGGCCAGGTCGCCGCGGTACTGCGGGACGCCCTTCGCCCAGCGCAGGGCGTTGATGACCGAGCGGGTGCCGTTCCAGCAGGACAGCTCGCCCCCGGTGCGCAGGGGCTCGCACTGGAGGGTCGTGAGCAAGGGACTCGACAGGGCGACGCGGACCTGCACCGGGCCGTGGTCGACGCGTTCGAAGCGCGCCCAGCCGCGTACGTCGTTGAGCACCCGATGCACGTCGGCGGCGAACACGGCCGGCTCGAACGGCAGGCCGGCCTCCACCTCCACCAGATACCGCACCACCTCCCCGGACCCCGGCCGCGCGGGCGCGCCGCCGGGCACGACGTCGTACCGGCCAGAGGCGGCGTACGGGACCCACACCTCCTTGGCGGGCGGCCGCTTCCTCGGCGTGGGGGAAGGCCGGGGCGGGCGCGGCGGGGGCGGGGGCGCGGGTGCGGGCACGGGCGCGGAGGCGCAGGACGTCATCAGCAGGAGCAGCATCAAGAGTGCGAGCAGCGGCAACGCGGCCTCCCCACGGCGTCACGGTGGGGAGGAATCCGATGGTACGTGAGTGCTTGCTGGGATTATCCGACGGCGGGCGCGTAGGGCGTGATGTCGATGGGCGGCTCCTCGCCGAGGGCGAGCGCGGCGGCGATCTCGCCGGTGAACGGGCCCGCCGTCAGCCCGTAGGCGCTCAGGCCCGTCGCCACCACCACGCGCCCGGTCAGCGGCCCGATGAGGGGCGAGCCGGGGGCGTACACGGGGCGCAGGCCGACCCTGGTCTCCGCGACGGTCGCGTTGAACAGCCCGGGCGCCACCCGCAGCCCCGCCTGGATCACCTCGTCCAGCCCGCCCAGCGTGACCCGCGGGGCGAACCCCACGTCCTCCACGGTCGCCCCGATCACGACGCGGGAGTCGGGGAAGCCCAGCAGGTACGGGCCCACCCTCGGCAGCACGATCGGCCACCACGCGGTGTCCACGCCCTCCAGCGTCACGTGCATGATCTGCCCCCGCCGGGGGAACACCGGCAGCTCCACGCCCAGGGGCCGGCACACCTCGCCCGTCCAGGCCCCGGCGGCCACGATCACCATGTCGGCGTCGAGCGGCTCGCCCTCGCCGGCGAACCTGCGCGCCCCCATCGGCACGGGAGGC
The DNA here is from genome assembly GCF_014873145.1 of Nonomuraea angiospora. Lineage (NCBI taxonomy): Bacteria > Bacillati > Actinomycetota > Actinomycetes > Streptosporangiales > Streptosporangiaceae > Nonomuraea > Nonomuraea angiospora. Next base: position 95,075 of record NZ_JADBEK010000001.1, read on the forward strand.
TCGGCCGCCCGCGCGGTGGGCGCCCCCTGCCGCCAGGAACCGCCCTGGTCGAGGGGCTCCTCGGGCACGCCCGCGGCCGAATGGGCCGGGATCCACGGCTCGCCCTCGGAGGCCGCCTCGCCGGCCAGGGCGTGCATGAACACCTCGCCGCCCGGGGTGAGCCGCGCGGCGCCCACGCGGACCTCCGCCCCCTGCGCCACGGCGGCCCGCAGGAGCTCGTCGCGGACCGAGCAGCCGTCCACGCGCGCCGCGCCCGGCACGAGGATGGCGCTCAGGTCGTCGGACAGCGGCGGGAACAGCTCGGACGGGGTCGCCACGTCGACGACGTCGCCCATCTCGGGCGCGCCGGCGTGCCGGCGGCGCAGCAGGGCGCGCACCGGCTCCAGGTCGGCCGGATCCGCGGCGACCAGCAGCGCGCCCACCTTTGCGTAGCCGATGTCCTCGCCCAGCGCCTCCACCAGCCCCGGGTAGCGGCGGGTGCCCTCGCGGGTCAGCTGGTACCAGTCGTCGTCCTCCGGGTGGTCCACCCACGGGCACACGATGCCGGCCCCCGCCTGGGTGGCCTCGCCCGGATATCCGCCGTCCACCACGGTCACCGCGGCGCCCCGCCGGCTCAGGTAGTAGGCCGCGCCGGCCCCGACGATGCCGCTCCCGATCACCACAACACGCATGTGTCCCATGATCCCAGTCCGGCCGGCCTCGGCTGCTACGGGGATCGCCCCCTTACCTACCGCATACCCCCGCGCGGGCGTCTCAGTGCACGGCCACACGGTCCAGGACAGGGGCTGGCGCGCGCGGTCCGGAGGGCTATGGTCAGCGCATGGACCTCGCCGTCACGAACATCGACCTGCCGTGGCCCGCCCGGGTCGCCGCGTCGGACGGGACCACGGTCTGGTGCTCGGCGGCCGGCCGGATGCGGGTCTACACCGCCTCCGGCGCCCCGCTGGACGGCGGCGAGGCGGTGCGGCTGCCGGAGCTGAGCTCCCTGGCGGCGGTCCCGGCTACGGTGCCGCGTACGGCGGGCGTGCCGGGCACGCTGCCCGAGACCGTGATCGTGCCCAGGACGTTCGCGGGGCCGCCCCACCTGGGCTCGTTATCCGAGAGCCCGCTGCGGGGCACGCTGGCGGGGACCGCGCAGGGCCGGGTCCACTGGCTCGACCCCGCCGGCGCCCCGCTCGCCACCGCACCCCTCAGCACCGGGCCCCTCAGCACCGGGCCCCTCAGCACCGGGCCCCTCAGCACCGGGCCCTTCGACGGCCGCGTGCTCGCGGGCGGCGGCGAGATCTGGGCCGTCGGCGCGGAGCGGGCACGCAGGCTGACCGCGCCCGGCGACCTCGGCGAGCCCGTGGAGTTACCCGGCCTGGACCGGTGCGCGGTCGAGGGCGAGCGGCTGTGGTGGACGTCGAAGCGGGACACCCTGGTGCGCGGCGGCCCGAGGGAGGTGGACCTGTGGACCCGCGAGCGCGGCGGCATGACCGTCTGCGCGGGCTCCCTGTGGATCAGCGTGGCGGGCGGTCTGGAGCGGGTGTCCGCCTGGTCGGGGGAGCCGCGCCGGTTCGTGAAGCTGCCGAAGGGGCCGGTGCCGTTCCTGGTCTGCGCGAACGGGGTGCTGGCGGGCGGGGAACGCGACCTGTTCGTGCTGGACCCGGCCGCGGGGGCCGCCGCCCGCGTGATCCGGCTGGGCCTGAAGACCCGCCTGGCGATGGTGGTCGCGGCCGGCAAGCACATCTGGGCCTTCCCCGCCGACCGCCCCCAGGCCCTGATCGTGCCGCTGTGAGAGCGAACGGCCGGCGGCGAGCTACGCCTTCGACCGCCCTCCGACGCATCAGCGGATCCTCAAGTCGGCTCGCCTGAAGCATCCGGTCAGGCGAGCATCGGACATCGGATGCGGGGCCGGCGTGTCTACTGCCGCGCTCGCGCCGTTGGCCGAGTGTGTGATCGGCCTGGAGCCGGTCCCGGGATGCTCGTGCACCGGCGATCCGTCGCGCCGTCCGCTCGATTCGTCATCGGCGCACGGCGGTCTCTCCGTGGGGGCGGGGCGAAGGGCATAAGCGGGGACGGTGCTGATCGGGGAGCCGGCGCGGGCGAGCGGCGTCACCGTCCGGGCCCTGCGCTATTGCGAGCAGCAGGGTCCGCTCCAGCCGGAGGGGACGTCTCGCTGGGGCCGGCCTGCCCGCCCCGGCTGATCGTGGCGCACCGCCCTCTGGCCGCGCCGGCCAGGGAAGATCTGGATGAGGAGGTGCTGGGGGGTGAGCTCCTCCCACGCGGGCTCCCGATAGTGGACCCGGATGCGGTAGGTGCCCTTGCCGGCGAAAGCCATGTTGGGCATCTGGGGTCCGCCCATGGCGTCGCCCAGTTCGATCGTTCCCGACGGGCTGGCGTAGCCGACCTCGACCACGCGGTCCCAGCCCTTCTTCTCCAGGGGAGGCCGCTGCCTGTACGCCTCGACGGTGACGCAGTTCTCGTAGTCGGAGTGCGTGAGGATCATGAGATGTCCCGGGCCGGTGGCGACCAGCCCGTCGTCCTGCGCCGTGGTCAGCAGATCGTCATCCCAGTCCTCGGTCTCCAGGGCTTCGATCACGCCGTAGTCGGTGAAGATCCGATCGTGGGCGACCCGGACGGGCCTGACCCGGGGCCGGTGCCGGTTCGCGTCGCAGATCTTCTGGCTTCTCGCCTCCTCGGCCTGGATCTCGGCCTGTTGCGCCGCTCGCTCCCGCCGTGCCACCTCGGCGGCCGGCGGGCAGATGCTCGCGATCAGGTACGGATCGACGCCCGGAGCGGGGAAGGCGGCACACTGCCGGCGCCCGTAGGCCAGCGCCAGATGGTCGCCCACCTTCGTGAAAAGTCCCCTCTGGTGCATCGTGCACAGGAAGACCTGCTCGGGATCCCGCGAATCCCCGCATTTGCTGACCGGCCCCGGAACGAAGTCGCTCACCGGCGCGAACGCCAGCAGCCCCAGCGCGGCCGAGACGGCGAGCCCGCGCCGGAACCACCGCGCCCGCAGCGTCCGCCGCACCAGGTATCGGGGGTTCCGCACCGCGGCCAGCATGCAGAGCGCCGCCGCGGCGGGACCGACCTGCCAGCCGGTGAGGTACGCGACGCCCTCCAGCCCGCCCCACACGTCCAGGCAGCCCCGGTCCAGCACCAGATCCACGGCCACGGCCACGGGGCCGGACCCGGCCACCAGCACGAGCGCGACCGCCGCGGTCCAGGCGAACAGCCGCCCGATCCACGGCCGCCCCAGCCACGAGGCCAGCCAGTGCACCGCGAAGGCCAGCACCACCACCGGCCCCCCGCCGTACCAGAACAGCGGCACCCACGCGGCCACCGGCCACAGCACGGCCGAGATCTCCGAGGTCGCGTCATGGCCGGGGCATGAGGCGAAACCGAAGTAGCCGTAGCTGAAGGACTCCGGCAGCAAGCGCCCGTACAGGGTCCCCGCCACCGAGGCCAGGAGCGCGGTGAGCCACCATAATCGCGATCTTCTCGACACGGCCCCTCAACTTACTGGCCCCGGGTCCCTCCTTGGCCCCTCTTTAACGCCCTAATGTGCGAAGAGTCCACCGCAGCCCTGGGAGGCCCCACGCGTCGGCGTCTGACGCGTCGCCGTGTCCCGCTCGCTATAAGTGGCTAACCGACTACGGAGTGTGCATGATTAGGGGGTTGTCTCTTCTAGAAGGGATCTGATATGCGTTCCATCCTCGCCGTGCTGACCGTGGCCGCCACGGCCGTCACGCTCACCGCCACCCCTGCCTCCGCCGCCTCGGGATCCGTGATCGTCCGCACCCTCGGCGAAGCCACGTGGGGGATCGGGGACCCACGGCCCAGCGAATGCCACGACCTCGGCCCGGGCTTCCACGCCGTGATCAACGAAACCGACGGCCCGCTCCTCGTCTTCCCCGACCACGCCTGTGACGGCGAGGCCATCCTCGTGCACGCCTGGGACAACACCGAATACGGCCTGCACTACTCCTTCCAGGCGCTGACCTGACGACCGCTGTCATAGCCGCGCGGCCGCACCGCGCCCTGTCCGGGGCGGTGCGGCCGGGCTCTCCGGGCGCCGGGCGGACGCGCCTGACCGCGGCCCCGGGCGGAGGTTGTCACCTGTAGTGTCGAACCCCTGGTCGAAGGCGTTATGATCATAGCGACGTCACGCCTGCGACGAGGAACGATGTCGAGCATCAAAGAGGTCGCCCGGCTCGCCGGGGTCTCCGTCGGCACGGTGAGCAATGTGCTCAACCGGCCCGACATGGTGGCCCCCGACACCCGGCTGCGGGTGCGGGCCGCGATCGCCCGCCTCGGCTACGTCCGCAACGGCTCCGCCCGGCAGCTGCGGGCCGGCCACAGCCGGACCATCGGCGTGGTCGCGCTCGACCTGGCCAACCCGTTCTTCATCGACGTGCTGCGCGGCGTCGAGACCGCCGCGCAGCGGGTCGAGCTCACCGTGATGGTCTTCAACAGCAACAAGGACGCCGACCGCGAGGCGGGGCTGCTGGAGACGTTCGAGGAGCAGCGCCCGCTGGGTGTCCTGATCACGCCGGTCAACGACAGCGCCGAGGAGGAGCGGCTGGGCCGGCTCGTCTCGCGCGGCATCCCGGTGGTGCGCTTCGACAGCTCGGCCCCGCACAGCCACGGCTGCGCGGTCGCGGTCGACGACGTGCTCGGCGGGCGGCTGGCCGGCCGGCACCTGCGCGAGCGGGGGCACCGTCACATCGCGTTCGCCGGCGGGCCGTTCACCGTCCGCCAGGTGCGGGAGCGGCACGAGGGCCTGTCCGCCGTGCTCTCGCCGGACGACCGGCTGACCGTCATCCCCCTGCCCGACCTCACCATCGCCACCGGGCGGCTGGCCGGGGAGGAGATCGCCACCCGGCCGCCGTCCGAGCGGCCCACCGCGGTCTTCTGCGCCAACGACCTGGTGGCCATCGGGGTGCTGCAGGAGATGACGCAGCGCGGGCTGCGGGTCCCGGACGACCTGGCCATCCTCGGCTACGACGACATCGACTTCGCCGCGGCGGCCGCCGTGCCGCTGTCGTCCATCCGGCAGCCGCGCGAGCAGCTCGGCCACACGGCGGCGCTGATGCTGCTGGAGGAGGCCAACCGGCCCGCCGGGCACGAGCACCGCCAGGTGATCTTCCAACCCGACCTGGTGGCACGCGCCTCCACCAGGTAACCCACCGCACCGCGAGCCCGGCGACGGAAGGGGCGCGCCCGCCCGGGTCCACCTCGCCCTCCGAGGGCGTCGGGTGTGCCCGCCGGCCCCACGCCGCCCTCCGAGGGCGCCGCCGCGTGAGGGCGCCATGGCCGGCGTGGGCGAGGGGGCTACCGGGCGGCGTCCCAGCCGTAGGTCTTCATGAGCCGGGCCGCCACCCGCGCGAAACGGTCGCCGTCGAGCACCGCGCCCTCGCGCCGGATGTCGTCCTCGTCCAGCACGAACACCCGGTCCAGCCGTACGTACGACACCCGCTCGTCCCGGCCCCAGGCGCCCAGCTCCACCCAGTCGGGCCCGTCGTCGCCCTTGCTGGACAGCATCACGCCGAGGAGCCGGCGCCCGGTGCGGCCCACGACCAGCAGGGGACGGTCCTTGCCGCGGGACGGGTCCTCCTCGTAAGGGACCCAGGCCCAGACGATCTCCCCCGGGTCGGCCAGGCCGTCGAGGTCGGGGGAGTAGGACAGGGTGGCCGAGTCGCCGAGGGAGTGGATCTCGCGTACCGCGCCCCGCACGGGCCGGGGGTCCTCACCTAGATCGCGCATTGGGGGAGCCTACGGCGGCGCGCCGCCGAAATCCAGCCGAGCCTCCTCCCGCCGGAGAGGCCGGCCCGCCCGCCACGACGCCCTGATAGTGGCCGTCCTGTGCTTCACCGCGTGCGCCGCCGTCGTGCTGTACGGCATCTACCTGATCGTGCCTCAGTTCCACTGAGCGAAGAAGGTCCTGATGTCGCCGGCCAGCAGCTCGGGGGCCTGCAGGGCGGCGTAGTGGCCGCCCGTCGCGAACTCCGACCAGTGGACCACGTTGTGCGCCCGCTCGGCGTAGCGCCGGACCGTGCTGTCCCCGGGGAAGACCGCCACGCCCGTCGGGGTCCCGCCCGGCGCGTCCGGCACCGCCCAGTCGCCGCCGCTCTCCCGGTAGATGCGGGTGGAGGAGCCGGCCGTGCCGGTGAGCCAGAGGATGCTGACGTCGGTGAGGACGTCGTCGGCGGGCACCCCGCCCACGTCCCGCCCCCAGGAGGCGAACGCGTCGAGGGTCCAGCCGAGCAGCCCGGCCGGCGAGTCCGCCAGGGCGTACGCGAGCGTCTGCGGCCTGGTGCCCTGGACGGCCGCGTACCCGGAGAACTCCTTCCGCCACCGCTCGACGCCCCGGGCCCGCTCCCGCTCGGCCTCGGTCAGGCCCGACATGTCGTCGGTGACGAACGCGGTGAGAGCGTTCACGTGCACGCCGACCACCCGTTCGGGGGCCAGCCGCGCCACGGCGGGGGAGACCAGGGCGCCGAAGTCGCCGCCCTGCGCGCCGTAGCGCTCGTAGCCGAGCCGCGCCATCAGCTCGGCCCAGGCGGCGGCGACCCGCCGCACGCCCCAGCCCGGCTCCGTCGTGGGGCCCGAGAACGCGAACCCCGGGATGGACGGGATGACCAGGTGGAAGTCCCGGCTGAGCGGCCCGGCGACGCGCGAGAAGTCCGCGAACGTGCTGGGCCAGCCGTGCGTCAGCAGCAGCGGCAGCGCGTCCGGCCGGGGGGAGCGCACGTGCGCGAAGTGCACGCGCTGCCCGTCGATCACGGTCGTGTACTGCGGGAACGCGTTGAGCCTGGCCTCGTGCGCGCGCCAGGAGTAGCCGTCGAGCCAGTACGCGGCCAGCTCGCCCACCGCCTCGGGCGGCGTCCCGTACGACCAGCCGGCCCCGTCGAGGGCGTCGGGCCAGCGGGTACGCTCCAGCCGCTCGCGCAGGTCGTCGAGCCGGTCCTGGGATATGTCGATGACGAATTCGTCCATACCCGCAACGCTAGGAGCCATCGCGGCCAGATTCGGGCCACAATGGTGCCCGTGTTGGACACCTCGGCGAGATTGCTACGCCTGCTGGCCCTCCTGCAGGCCCGGCACGAGTGGTCCGGCGCCGACCTGGCGGAGCGGCTCGGCGTCGCCCCCCGGACGATGCGCCGCGACGTCGACCGGCTGCGCAGCCTCGGCTACCCGGTCCACTCGACGCCCGGCGTCTGCGGCGGCTACCGGCTGGGCGCGGGCGCGGAGCTGCCGCCGCTGCTGCTCGACGACGAGGAGGCCGTGGCGGTCGCGGTCGGCCTGCGCACCGCCGCGAACGGCACCGTGACCGGCATCGAGGAGACCTCCCTGCGCGCGCTGGCCAAGCTCGAACAGGTCCTGCCCGCCCGCCTGCGCCGGCGGGTCAACACGCTGCAGCGGCACACCGTACGCATCAACCGCGAGGGCCCCACCGTGGACGCGGACGTGCTCACCCGCGTCGCCGCCGCCTGCCGCGACCACGAGCAGCTCCGCTTCGACTACACCGGCCACCGGGGCGGGAGCGCGCTCAGGAGGGCCGAGCCGCACAGCCTCGTCACCAAGGGCAACCGCTGGTACCTGGTCGGCTGGGACGCCGACCGCGGCGACTGGCGCACGTACCGGGCCGACCGGATGCGCCTGCGGACCCCGAACGGCCCCCGCTTCACGCCGCGCGAGCCGCCCGCCCCCGACGTCGCCGCCTGGGTGCAGCACCGCCTGGCACACGAGATGTGGCCGTACGAGAGCCGCTTCCTGCTGCGCGCCCCCGCCGCGCGGATCGAGGGCCGCACGGCCGGCACCGTCGAGCCGGTGGACGAGCACACCTGCCTGCTCACCCTGCGCGGCGACGACCTGCGCCTGATGGCCACGGTGGTGGCCTTCCTGGACGTGGACTTCGAGGTGCTGGAGCCCGTGGAGCTGAAGGAGCACCTGCGGGCTCTCGGCGAACGGCTGCTCTGCTCTAGAATCTGATTCTGTGTCAGCCTTCTTCACGCAGAAGAAGGGCGAGCTGGTGCCCGCGCCGCACGCCCGAGGTCCCTGGTCCCCCGACATGCTCCACGGCCGCCTGCTCGGCGGGCTCGCCGCCCGCGCCATCGAGCGGCGCTACGCCCAGCCGGGGCTGCACTTCGCCCGCCTGACGGTCGACCTGTTCCGCAACAGCCCGATGGTGCCGGTCACGGTGGAGACCTCGCTGATCAGGGCCGGGCGCCGGATCCTCGTGGCCGACGCGGTGATCACCACCGAGCAGGGGGTGATCGGGCGGGCCGGCGCGGTGCTGCTGCGGCAGGGGGAGCAGCCGGAGGGGGAGCAGACCTTCGTCACGCCCCCGTGGGACACGCCCGCGCCCTCCGGGCCGCCGGTGGACGGGCAGGTCACGTGGAAGCCGCCGTTCGACCTGTGGCGCGTCACCGAGTGGGCGGCGCCGGGGCCGGGGCGAGTGTGGCTGCGGGAGTCGTATCCGCTGGTGGACGAGGAGCCGCTGACGCCGTTCGTACGCGCGGCGCTGGCCGCCGACTTCGCCAGCCCGCTGAGCAACTCCGGGGTGGAGGGGCTGCGCTTCATCAACGCCGACTACACCATGACGCTCGCCCGGCTCCCGGCCGCGGAGCTGATCGGGGTCGAGGCCACCGGCCACCTGTCCGCCGACGGGGTCGCCACGGGGCAGGTCACCATGCATGACGCGAGCGGGCCGTTCGGGTTCTGCGTGGTCACGGCGGTCGCCAACACGATGGGCATCGGCGGCCGGCAGTCCTGAGGGGATTTGTCGTACCCGCGGAGTAACCTTCCGCGGGTGCGTTCAGCTGTGCGTCTCGCTGCCGGGGACGGGTTCCACCTCGATGCCGTGACCTGCGTCGACGACCACCGCGGGTGGTCGGCGGCGGAGCTGGGCTCCGGGCACCGCCTGGTGCTGGTGCGCCGCGGCCGGTTCCGGCGCAAGGCCGACGGCCGGGCCGCCGTGATCGACCCGGCGATGGCCTACCTCGGGGTGCCCGGCGAGGAGGAGCGCTTCGCCCACCCGGCGGGCGGCGACGTGTGCACCTCGGTGTCCCTGACCCCCCGGCTGTGGCGCACGCTCGCCGGGGACGGCCCGCCGGCCCGGCCGACCCTGTACGTGGACGCCCGCCTCGACCTCGCCCACCGGCGCTTCCTCGCGGCGGCGAGGGGCGGGGACACGGCTTTCGAGCTGGCCGAGTCCCTGCTCTCCCTCATCGGCGCCACCCTCGCCCAAGTGGCCTCATCGTCAACGCCGGCTTCCTTCGGCTCGGGCGCCATGCCCCACCCTGGAGCCGGCGCCGCCGAGGCGTCCGTCCACAGGACGACGGCGCCCGCCTTCGGGCCGGACAGCACCGGATCTCCGGCTCTTGGGCCACGCGACACCGAGGCCGCCACCAGCGTGACGCCCGCCTCTTGGCAGGGCGGTGCCGAGGCCACGACCAGCGCGACGCCTGCTCCCCGGCCAGGCCGCGCCGACGTGAGGCCCGCCCCTTGGCCGGGTGGCGGCGTCCGGAGATCCGGTGCGGCGATCGCCGACGCCGCCCGGGAGGCCATCGCCGCCGATCACCCGGCGGCCGGTGGGCTGATGTCGCTGGCCGAGCTCCTGGCCGTCTCGCCGTACCAGCTCAGCCGGGCGTTCACCCGGGAGCTGGGCGTCTCCCTGACCCACTACCGCAACCGCGTGCGCGTGGGCCGGGCGCTCGACCGGCTGGAGGACGGCGAGGCGAGCCTGGCCGGGCTGGCCGCCGACCTCGGGTTCGCCGACCAGGCACACCTGACACGGACGATCCGTGACCACGTCGGCCACACCCCGACCGCCCTGCGCCGCCTGCTCGCCCCCCGCACCCCCTGAACGACGCCCGGCGCGTCAGCCGCCCATGACGCAGAAGGGGTGGCCTTCGGGGTCGAGCAGCACGGTCCAGTCGCCGCCGCCCGGCTGGAAGCCGGGCACGGTGGCGCCGAGATCGGCCAGTTCCTTCACGGCGGCCTCGACGTCGGGGACCGTGAAGTCGAGGTGCGCGTGCTTCCCGCTGTCCGGCCAGGCCGGGCCCCGGTAGCCGTCGATCCGCTGGAAACCGACCGAGACGGGGCCGCCTTCAAGGCTGACGAAATCGGGGTCGTCCGAGGTGATCCGCCAGCCGGTCGCCCGGGCGTAGAAGGAGGCCAGGGCGGCGGGGTCGGCGCAGTCGATGACGATGGAGGAAAGTGTCGTTGTCATGCGCCCTAGCCTGGCGGCGACGGGGCGGCCGGGTCTTGAACATCCTTGCACCACCGCCACCCGCGTCCCGGCGTGGGTGGCGGTGGTGGGGTGCGGGTCAGGCCGGGTGCTCGGTGCGGTCGCCGGACCAGTCCGTGTGGAAGGAGCCCTCCTTGTCCACCCGGCGGTAGGTGTGCGCGCCGAAGAAGTCGCGCAGCCCCTGGACCAGCGCGGCCGGGAGGCGGTCGCGGCGCAGGCCGTCGTAGTAGGCCAGCGCCGAGGAGAAGCCGGGCGTGGGCACGCCGATCTGCACCGCCGTCGTCACCACGCGCCGCCAGGCCTCCTGCCCCGCGTCCAGCGCGGCGGCGAAGGTCGGGTCGGCCAGGAGGGTCGGCAGGGCCGGGTTGGCGTCGTACGCGGCCCGGATCCGGTCCAGGAACTTGGCCCGGATGATGCACCCGCCGCGCCAGATCGTGGCCATGGCACCCAGGTCGAGGTCCCAGCCGTACTCGCGGGAGGCGGCGGCCATCTGGTCGAAGCCCTGCGCGTACGCGACGATCTTGGAGGCGTACAGGGCCTGCCGCACGTCCTCCACCAGCTCGCTCCCCCCGATCCCGGAAAGGCCGGGCCCCTGCAGGGAGGCGGCGGCGGCGCGCTGCTCCGGGTGGCCGGACAGGGCGCGGGCGAACGTCGCCTCGGCGATGCCCGTCACCGGCACGCCCAGGTCGAGCGCGCTCTGCACGGTCCACCGGCCGGTGCCCTTCTGCTCGGCCTGGTCCACCACGACGTCCACGAACGGCTTGCCCGTCTCGGCGTCCACCTGGTCGAGCACCTCGGCGGTGATCTCGATCAGGTACGAGTCCAGCTCGCCCCGGTTCCACTCGCGGAACACCGAGGCCAGCTCGGCCGGGGTCGCGCCCAGGGCCTGGCGCAGCAGGTCGTACGACTCGGCGATGAGCTGCATGTCCGAGTACTCGATGCCGTTGTGGACCATTTTCACGAAATGTCCGGCACCGTCGGGGCCGACGTGGACGCAGCACGGCACCCCTTCCACCTTGGCCGAGATGTCCTGCAGGATCGGGCCGAGCGCCTCCCACGACTCCTTCGAGCCGCCCGGCATGATGCTGGGACCGTTCAGCGCGCCTTCCTCGCCGCCCGAGATGCCGGTGCCGACGAAGTGCAGGCCGCGCTCGCGCAGCGCGGCCTCGCGCCGCCGGGTGTCGTCGAAGTGCGCGTTGCCGCCGTCGACGATCATGTCGCCCGGCTCCATCAGGTCCGCGAGCTGGTCGATCACCGCGTCGGTGCCCGCCCCCGCCTTCACCATGATGATCGCCCGGCGCGGTCGCTTCAGCGAGGCCACGAAGGCGGCCAGGTCCTCGGACGGGACGAACGTGCCCTCCCCGCCGAACTCCTTGACCAGCTGCTGGGTGCGCCCATACGTGCGGTTGTGCACGGCTACCGCGTATCCGTGCCTGGCCAGGTTGCGGGCCAGGTTGCGCCCCATGGTGGCCAGGCCGGTGACGCCGATGTCTGCCAAGTCCATCTCAAGCTCCTTTGTGGGGGATACGCATGATCCAGCTCGGTGGTTCCAGGGGATATTCCAGCATCAGTCGGACTGCCGGACGCCGAGCTCGTCGAGCCTGCCCAGCATGTCGGCCGGATCGGTGTAGACCCTGAAGGCGCCGGCGCGTTCGAGCTCGTCCCTGCCGTACCCACCGGACTGCAGCCCGATGCCCAGCGCGCCGGCCCGGCGGGCGGCGAGCAGGTCCCAGACGCTGTCGCCCACCACCATGGCATGCGCGGGGTCCACCCGGACCAGTGCCGCACCGGCCAGGAACAGGTCGGGGTCCGGCTTCGCCCGGCGCACCATGTCACGCGTGATCATCGGGGTGTCGTCCGGCAGGCCCAGCATGCCCAGCGCGAGCCGCGCCGTGCGGGCGTACCCGCTGGTGGCGATCGCCCACGGCACGCCGCGCGAGGACAGCTCCGACAGCAGCTCCGCCGCGCCGGGCAGCGGCCGCACGGAGTGGACCTGCTGCTCGTACGCCTCCATGTGGGTGGTCTGCAACTGGTCGATCTGCTCCCGCGTCAGCTTCAGCCCGGTCTCGCGCAGCAGCGCGCTGACGAACAGCCCGCCGCTCATGCCGATGCGCCGGTGGATCCGCCACACCGACAGGTCGATCCCCATGCTCGACAACGCCTGCCGCCACGCGATGACGTGCTGGTAAACGCTGTCTATCAGGGTGCCGTCCAGGTCGAACAGGAACGCGGGCGTCGGGGCCTCCGGAAACTCGCTCATGGGTCCATGACACCATGAGGGACTATGCGGATCATCATCGCGGGTGGTCACGGGAAGATCGCCCTGCGCCTGGAGGAACGGCTCAAGTCCGGCGCGGTCGGCCTCGTGCGCAATCCCGCGCATGTCGCCGACATCGAGGCCATCGGGGCCGAGGCCGTGGTGTGCGACCTGGAGCGGGCGAGCGTCGAAGAGGTGGCCGCGATCGCCGCGGGCGCCGACGCGGTGGTCTTCGCGGCCGGGGCCGGTCCCGGCAGCGGCGCGGCCCGCAAGGACACGGTGGACCGGGCCGCGTCCGTGCTGCTCGCCGACGCGGCCGAGCGCGCGGGTGTGCGGCGGTTCGTCCAGGTCTCCTCCATGGGCGCGGGCAGGCCGCCGCAGGGTGGCGACGAGGTCTGGGCCGCGTACATCAAGGCCAAGACCGAGGCCGAGGAGGACCTGCGCGCCCGCGACCTCGACTGGACGATCCTGCGGCCGGGGCGGCTGACCGACGAGCCGGGCACGGGCCTGGTGCGGCTGGCCCCCGAGGTCCCGCCGGGGGCGGTGCCGCGTGACGACGTGGCCGCCGTCATCGCGGCCCTGCTGGAGGCCCCCGGTACGGTCCGCAGGACCCTGGAACTCGTCTCCGGGGACACCCCCATCAAGACCGCTATTGGGACAGAGTGATTTCTGTGACTGAATATCGCGTACTTGGAGGTACTGGACTCAAGGTCAGCCCGCTCTGCCTGGGGGCGATGATGTTCGGCGGGTGGGGCGAATCCGACCCCGCCGAATGCGCCAAGATCATCGACCGGGCGCTCGACTCGGGGATCAACTTCATCGACACCGCCGACGTCTACGCCCAGGGCCAGTCGGAGGAGTTCGTCGGCCAGGCGCTCGCCAAGTCGGGCAGACGTGACGACGTGGTGCTGGCCACCAAGGTCCACGGCGCCATGGGCGAGGACCCCAACCAGCGCGGCAACTCCCGCCGCTGGATCATCCAGGAGGTCGAGAACAGCCTGCGCCGCCTCGGCACCGACTGGATCGACCTCTACCAGATCCACCGGCCCGACCCGGCCACCGACATCGAGGAGACCCTCGGCGCGCTCACCGACCTCGTACGGCAGGGCAAGGTCCGCTACATCGGCAGCTCCACCTTCCCCGCGCACCAGATCGTCGAGGCCCAGTGGGCGTCGGAGCGGCGCTCGCTCGAACGGTTCGTGTGCGAGCAGCCGCCGTACTCGCTGCTCGCCCGCGGCATCGAGGCCGACCTGCTGCCCGTGGCCGAGAAGTACGGCATGGGCGTCATCGTGTGGAGCCCGCTGGCCGGCGGCTGGCTGAGCGGCCGCTACCGCAAGGGGCAGGAGCTGCCGCAGACGCGCAGGGCGTCCCGGCTGCCCGAGCGCTACGACCTGACCAAGGAGGTCAACCAGCGCAAGCTGGACGCCGTCGAGCAGCTCGCCCTGCTGGCCGAGGAGGCGGGCGTCACGCTGGTCGAGCTGGCGATCGCGTTCACGATCAGGCACCGGGCGGTGACGTCGGCCATCATCGGGCCGCGCACCCTGGAACACCTGGAGGGCCAGCTCACGGCCGCCGACGTACGCCTGAGCGACGACGTGCTCGACAGGATCGACGAGATCGTCCCGCCCGGCGTCACGCTCAACCCGGCCGACCGGGGCTGGCAGCCGCCGGAGCTGGGCGACGCGGGCCTGCGCCGGCGCCCCTGACCAGGCCCGAGGCTTTGCCTGACGCTGGGTGTGACGTCCGGCATCCGCGGTAGGGGTCCCCCGAATCGAGGGGGGACAGGTCATGTCGTTTTTCGGTGGGGACCCGTTCAGAGGGTTCGAAGAGCTCACGGGCCGGGTGTTCGGCGGCATGGAATCCTGGCCGCCGGCCCGGCCCGGCGTGCAGCGGGTGGACGTCGGCCGGCTGCTGTCCGCCTCGGCGAGGGAGGTCCTGGGACGGGCCATGGACGCCGCAGGTCAGCGCGGCGCCCCCGACCTGGACGTGCTCGACATCCTCGACGCCCTGACGGAGGACGACGCCATCCGCAACACGCTGCGCACGGCCGGGGTGGACGTGGGGCGGGTGCGCGACCGTATCGACGAGGTGGCCGGGCCGGGCGAGGCCGGCGAGCCGCCCACCACGCTCTCACCGGCCGCCAAGAGGGCGATCCTCGACGCCCAGCGGATCTCGCGTGCGCTGCGGTCGTCGTACATCGGGCCCGAGCACCTGCTGCTCGCGATCGCCGCGCGCCCCGACTCCGGCGCCGCCCGCATCCTCCAGGACCAGGGGGTCTCCGCGAACGAGCTGCAGCAGGCCATGATGGCCGTCCCGCGCCGGACCGACGGCGAGCCGCGCCGCCAGAGCGACACGCCGACGCTCGACGAGTACGGCAGGGACATGACCGAGGAGGCCAGGCAGGGCAGGCTCGATCCGGTCGTCGGCCGCGAGGAGGAGATCGAGCAGGCCATCGAGGTGCTCTCGCGCCGCACCAAGAACAACCCGTGCCTGATCGGCGAGCCGGGCGTCGGCAAGACCGCGATCGTCGAGGGCATCGCCCATCGCATCGTGAACAACAGCGTCCCCGACACGCTGAAGGACCGGCGCGTCGTCGGCCTCGACCTGACCGGCATGGTGGCCGGGACGAAGTACCGCGGCGAGTTCGAGGAGCGCATCAAGAAGGTCATCGACGAGGTGCGCGCGCACTCCGACGAGATCATCGTCTTCATCGACGAGGTCCACAACCTGGTCGGCGCGGGCGCCGCCGAGGGCGCCATGGACGCGGCCAACATCCTCAAGCCCGCCCTGGCCCGCGGGGAGCTGCACGTCATCGCGGCCACCACGATCGACGAGTACCGCAAGAACATCGAGAAGGACGCCGCGCTCGAACGCCGCTTCCAGCCCATCCTGGTCGCCGAGCCGAGCGTGGAGGAGACGGTCGAGATCCTGGCCGGGCTGCGGGACGCGTACGAGGCGCACCACCAGGTCCGCATCACCGACGAGGCGCTCGACGCGGCCGCGACGCTGTCCGACCGCTACGTCTCCGACCGGTTCCTGCCCGACAAGGCCATCGACCTCATGGACCAGGCCGCCGCCCGGGTGCGGCTTCGCTCGCGCACGCCCGGCGCCGACGTGCGGGAGCTGGAGGAACGGCTCGACGCGCTGCGCCGCGACAAGGACCAGGCCGTCGCCGCCGAGGACTTCGACCGCGCCAAGGACCTCACCACGCAGATCGAGAAGACCAGGCCGGAGGTCGAACGCGCCAGGCACGGCACGGACAGCGTGCCCCTGGTCACGGTCGAGGACATCGCCGAGATCGTCTCCCGCCGCACCGGCATCCCCGTCACGCAGCTCACCCAGCAGGAGCGCGAACGCCTGATGCGCCTGGAGGAGCACCTGCACGAGCGCGTGATCGGCCAGGACGAGGCCGTCACCGCCATCGCCGAGGCCGTACGCAGGGCTCGGGCGGGCCTGAAGGACCCCAACCGCCCGATCGGCAGCTTCCTGTTCCTCGGGCCGACGGGCGTCGGCAAGACGGAGCTGGCCAGGGCGCTCGCCGCGGCGCTGTTCGGCGGCGAGGACCACATGGTGCGCCTCGACATGAGCGAGTTCCAGGAGCGGCACACGGTCTCCCGCCTCATCGGCGCGCCGCCCGGATACGTCGGGTACGAGGAGGCCGGCCAGCTCACCGAGGCCGTCCGCCGCCGCCCGCACGGCGTGATCCTGCTGGACGAGATCGAGAAGGCCCACCCGGACGTCATGAACATCCTGCTCCAGATGCTCGACGACGGCCGCCTCACCGACGGCCAGGGCCGCACGGTGGACTTCACCAACACGATCGTCATCATGACCAGCAACATCGGCGCCCAGCTCATCCTGGACTCGCCGGGCGACGTCAAGGACCTCGAGGACCGGCTCATGGACCTGCTGCGGCACTCGCTGCGGCCGGAGCTGCTCAACCGCATCGACGAGACGATCGTCTTCAAGCGGCTGGAGAAGGAGCAGCTGCGCCAGATCGTGGACCTGATGCTGGAGCGCACCCGGCAGCGGCTGCGCGGGCAGGGCGTCACGCTGGAGGTCACGGACGCGGCCAAGGACCGGCTGGCGGAGCTCGGCTACCAGCCGGAGTTCGGGGCCCGGCCGCTGCGGCGCACGGTGCAGCGGGAGGTGGACAACCGGCTGGCCACGATGCTGCTGACCGGGGAGGTCGAGGAGGGGGGCAGGGTGACGGTGGACGTCGAGGGCGACCACCTCACCTTCCGCGCCACCGCCCCGCAGCCCGCCACCTGACCGCCGCCGCCGGATCCGACTCTCAGGACGCGGGCACGCCGGTGACCCGGCGCATGAACGCGTCGAACGTGCGGTCGGGCAGCACACCGTGCAGGAAGATCATGGGCTTGGCGCCGAAGCCGACCGCGTACCGCGTCCTGGGGCGGCGCGCCTTGACGGCCTTCACGATCGTGTCGGCGATCAGCTCGGGGGCCGAGAGGCGGCGCTCGTTGGCCTCGGAGCTGAGCGAATCGGCCACGGCGTTGCCCTGCGGCGCGTAAGGGCCGGTGCCGGAGACGTCGCGGACCTTCCGCGCGGCGACGCCGCCCCACTCGGACCTGACGCCGCCCGGCTCGATCACCACGACGTCGATCCCGAAGGGCTTGACCTCCATGCGCAGGCAGTCGCTGATCGCCTCGAGCGCGAACTTGGTGGCGTGGTACCACGCGCCGAGGGAGGTGTAGATCTTGCCGCCCATGGAGGTGACGTTCACGATCGTGCCCGAGCGCTGCGCGCGCATGTGCGGCAGCACCAACTGGGTCAGGCGCGCGGCGCCGAAGACGTTGACCTCGAACTGGTCGCGGGCCTCGTCCATGGGCACGTCCTCGAGCGCGCCGTAGGAGCCGTAGCCGGCGTTGTTGACCAGCACGTCGATCCGCCCGGTCGCGGCGATGATCTTCTCGACCCCGGCCTGCATGGAGGAGTCGGCGGTCACGTCCATCGCGAGCAGGCGGATGCCCGACTCGGCGAGGTGCCGCATGCGCTGCACCCGCCGCGCCGCGCCGTAGACGATGTAGCCGGCCTCGTGGAGCTTGAGCGCGGTGGCCTCACCGATGCCGGAGGAGGCGCCGGTGACCAGCGCGACCTTGGTAGCCATGATGGTTCCTTCCTGAACGTGTCGGAGCTCGGTCCTCGTGGGGGGACCTCGACCTTCGCCACGAACGCTAGGGGCCCATCCGGGCTCATCGACTGGCACAGCGCGCCGATCCACTTGCATCTCGCGCCACTGACGCGGCCTCTAGGCTGGCCTGGTGAGCGTCGAGCGATTCACCCTGGACCCGAGCATCAAGGCGCTGCTGAACGATCTCGGCGTCTCCCCGGCGCGGGTGCTGCGCCGCGCCCGGCTGCCGGCCGACCTGTTCGGCCGCGGGCCGACCGCCCTCGCGCCTGAGCAGTACTTCCGGTTCTGGGAGGCGCTCGACGCCGAGGGCGGGGATCGCGATCTCGCTGTCGAGATCGGCCGGTCGATCTCGGTCGAGATGTTCAACCCGCCCATCTTCGCCGCTCTGTGCAGCGCCGACCTCGCGACCGCCGCGCAGCGCATCGCGACGTACAAGCCGCTGATCGGCCCGATGCGGCTGGAGCTCGACCAGAGCGGCGGCGACGGGTTGACGATCACCTGCCGCTGGCCCGCGGGCATGACCCCGCCGCAGCTGCTGGCCACGGCCGAGCTGGTGTTCTGGGCGGCCCTGGCGCGGATCGCGACCCGCCACCACGTCCGGCCGGTCAAGGTCACCGTCCCGCGGTCACCCGCGGACCGCCTCGGGCTCGAGGGCTTCTTCGGGGCACGCGTACGCACCGGGTCCGTCCACGCCATCACCTTCGACCCCCACGACGCGCACCGCCCGTTCCTGACCGAGAACGAGCAGATGTGGCGCTTCTTCGCACCCGAACTGCGCAGACGCCTTTCCGACCTGCAGGCCGCGGCCAGCGTCGCCGACCGCGTGCGCGCGGCCCTGCACGAGACACTCCCGGCCGGCGGCGCCTCCATGGCCGAGGTCACCCGCCACCTCGCCGTCAGCGCGCGCACGCTGCAGCGACAGCTGCGACTCGAGGGCACCACCTTCCAAGAAGTCCTCGCCGGCACCCGCGAAGACCTCGCCCGCCACTATCTGAGCCACAGCGCGATGCGGACTGCCGAAATCGCCTACCTCCTGGGCTATGACGACTCCAACTCCTTCTACCGGGCGTTCCGCGCCTGGACCGGGACAACCCCGGACACCCTCCGCGCCACCGCCCCGCAGCCCGCCACCTGACCGCCCCCCTCCGCGATCCCTCGGCCACCGCACGTGGCTGGTGTCCTTCGCAGACGTGTCCCTTGGGAAGGGAAGGCGCCGCCGCGTGCGGCCGGGATCTCTTGGGGAGGCGGGGGCGGGGTCCGTCGGCGGGGCTGGGCCGGTGGCCGTGGTGGGGGTCCTTCGGCCGAGGGACCCCCGCGGAGCCGGAGCCGGGGGCGCGGTCAGGCGAGGGCCGCCGTGGCGCGTTCGCGGCAGTCGGCCAGCGTGAGGCCGGCCAGGGCCTCGCGTACGGCGGGGACGCACACCGGGGCCATGGACAGGCTGGTCACGCCGAGCCCCACCAGCAGGGGCGCGAGCAGCGGGTCTCCGGCCGCCTCCCCGCACACCCCGACCGGCTTGCCCGCCTCCCGCCCCGCCCGGGCGCACATGGCGATCAGCTCCAGCAGCGCGGGCTGGCGCGGGTCGAGCAGGTCGGCGAGGGCGGAGTGCTGGCGGTCGGCGGCGAAGGTGTACTGGGCGAGGTCGTTGGTGCCGATGCTGAGGAAGTCCAGCTCCCGCAGCAGCCGCCCGGCCCGCAGCGCCGCCGCCGGGACCTCGATCATCGCGCCCACCCTGGCGATGCCCCTGGCGCGGGCGCGCTTCGCGAACCCGGTCGCCTCCGCCGTCGTGGTGACCATGGGCGCCATCACCCACGCCTCCGCCCCCGTCTTGCGGGCCGCCTCGGCGATGGCGTCGAGCTGGGTGTCCAGCACGTCCGGCAGCAGCCGGTCCACGCGCAGGCCGCGCACGCCGAGGGCCGGGTTCGGCTCGCCGGGCAGGCCGAGGAAGGGCAGGGGCTTGTCGGTGCCCGCGTCGAGCGTGCGCACGATCACGCTCTCCGCCCGCGCGAACACCTCGGCGTACGCGGCCACCTGCTCCTCGAACGAGGGCGCCGTCGTACGGTCCAGGAACAGGAACTCCGTCCTGAACAGCCCGACCCCCTCGGCGCCCGGCCGCAGGTCCGCGGCCGAGCCGATGTTGAGCAGCAGCTTCACCGGGTGGCCGTCCGAGGTCCGGCCCGGGCCCCGGCCGGCCGCCAGCCTGGCCCGCTCCGCGCGGTCGGCCTCCTGGACCTCGGCCGCCTCCTGCTCGGTGAGGCCGACGGCGAGCTCGCCGGTGCGGCCGTCCACGCCGACCACGGTGCCGTCCGGGACGTCCATGATCCCCTTGCAGGCCACCACGGCGGGCAGGCCCCGGCCGCGGGCCAGGATCGCGGTGTGGCTCGTCGGCCCGCCCCGCTCGGTCACCAGCGCCAGCACGTCCGGGCCCAGGCCCGCGGTGTCGGCGGGGGAGAGGTCCTCGGCCACCAGCACGTACGGGTGCCCGGGGGAGGGGAGCCCCGGCATGGGCAGGCCGAGCGCGAACGCCACGGCCCGGTGCTTGAGGTCGTCGAGGTCGGCGGCCCGTTCGGCCAGGTAGCCGCCGAGCGCGGCCAGCGTGTCCCGGTGCTGGGCGAAGGCGGCGTCCAGGGCGTGGGCGGCGTCCATGCCCTCCCGGGCCCGGCCCTGGGCGTCCTCCAGCAGCATCGGGTCGTCGGCGATCATGGCCAGCGCCTCGAGGATGTCCGCCGCCTCGCCCGAGGCGCCGGCGGCCCGCCGGGAGAGGTCGGCGGCGACCGCCTCCAGGGCGGCGGCGACGGCGGACGACTCTGCGGCGGGGTCGGCGACCGGGCGCGGCGGGGGCAGCGTCGGCGGGGCGGCCATCCGCATCGCCGGCCCCGCCGCCCGCCCCTGGCTCACCCCGAGCCCGGTCAGAAACCCGCCCGAACCGGAGAAGGCGGGCCGGTCAGGATGGCCGCTGCCGGGAGGGGCCGAGTCAGGACGGCCGCTGCCGGGAGCGGGCTGGTCAGGCATCGAGGGCCTCTTCCGCGTCGAGGTCGCGCGAGAGCAGCGCCACCAGCGAGTCCAGCGCCTCCTCCGCCCCCGGCCCGTCCGCCTCCAGCGTCACCTCCGTGCCGCGCACGGCCCCCAGCGACAGCACGCCGAGCATGCTCTTCGCCGGGACCGCCTTCTCCCCGAGCCGCACCGTCACCGGCACCCCCAGCCGCGCCGCCGCCTGCACGAAGAGCTTGGCGGGCCGGGCGTGCAGGCCGCTGGCAGAGGCCACGATCACCGTTCGCTGTGCCATCTCGAACCTCCTACGGCTCAATAGTGACCTTGATGGCCGCGCCCCTGCTGACGAGGTCGATCCCGTCGAGCACCCGGGGCAGCGGCAGACGGTGGGTGATGAGGTCGGACACCACCACGTCCCCCGAGGCTACGAGGCGCAGCGCCTCGGCGTTGTGCGCCGGGCTGGAGCCGTTGGCGCCGACGATGGTCAGCTCGCGGTAGTGGACGAGGTTGGAGTCGATGGTGACGAGCGGGTCGTCCTTGGGCAGGCCGCCGAAGAAGCTGATGCGCCCCTGCCGGGCCGCCATCCGTACCGCCTGCTCCTGCGCCGCCCCCGAGGCCGCCGCCGTGATCACCACGTCGGCGCCGCGCCCGCCGGTCAGCTTGAGCACCTGCTCGACCGGGTCGGAGTCGATCGCCGCGTCCGGGCGTACCAGCTCGGCGGCCATCGCCAGGCGCTGCGGGTTGACGTCCACGAGGAAGACGCGGGCGGCGCCGCGCGCCCGCGCCAGGCGTACGTGCAGGCAGCCGATCGGGCCCGCGCCCATCACCACCACGTCGTCGCCCGCCCCCACGCGCGCCAGCGACTGCCCGTTGAGCACGCAGGCCAGGGGCTCGGCCACCGACGCCTCGGCGTAGCCGACGCCCGGCGGGATGGCGTTGACGCCGTTCACGGCCAGCACCTTGGCCGGGATCACCATGTACTCGGCGAAGCCGCCGTCGTAGTGGTAGCCCATCGACTCCTGGTTCGGGCAGACGGTCAGGCGGCCGCGCAGGCACTCCGGGCAGGCGCCGCACGGGATCGCGGCGATCACCTGCACCCGCTCGCCCGTGTCCACGACCTCGCCGGCGATCTCGTGGCCCATCACGCGCGGCGGCCTGATGTGGTGGTGCCCGAACTTGAGGATCTTGGCGTCGGTGCCGCACGTCGAGCAGTTCCGTACGCGGATCTTCAGCTCGCCGGGCCCGGCGACGGGCTCCGGCGCGTCCTCGATCCGGATGTCGCCGGGAGCGTGGAATCTGGCGACTTTCACGCTGTGAGCTCCTTCATCACTTGTGAGACTTCGGTGGCCTCGCGCAGCGTCCTGGCGCGGTCGGGGTCGAGCAGGATCTCGGCCAGCGCCGCCAGCAGCGGCACGTGCCCGCCGTCCTTGGCCGCGATGCCGACGCAGAGCGTGACCTGCTCGCCGTCCCAGTCGATGCCGCCGGGGAAGCGCACCACGCAGATGGCGTCGCGCCTGACGTCCTCCTTGGAGGCGTTGGTCCCGTGGGGGATGGCCACGCCCTCGCCGACGTACGTGGAGATCGTCCGCTCGCGTTCGAGCATCGCCTCGATGTACGGCTCCGCGACCGCCCCCACCTCGACCAGCGCCCGCCCGCACCGGCGGATGGCCGCGGCGCGGTCGGGGGCGCTCTCGTGCAGCAGCACGGCCCGCGGGTCGAGCAGGCCGTCACGCATCGACGGTGCCGCCGTTCTTGATGGTGTTCACCAGCCGGGTCACCGCCGGGTCGCCGAGGAAGATCTGGAACGAGACCAGGACCTTCCCGGGGGCGGCGGCCCTGGCGCGGGCGGCCAGCCCGGCGTGGCACAGGACCACGTCGGCGTCGTCGGGGATGGAGTTGACGGGCGTGTGCTCGACGCTGACGCCGGTGTCCTTGAGTTGCTTGCGCAGCGTGGAGGCGAGCATCACGCTGCTGCCCATGCCCGCGTCGCAGGCCACGATGATCTTGTGGATGTCCTTGCTGTCGATGCCGGCCATGGCTCAGGCCTCCTTGTTGGCGGGTGCGGCGGCAGGTTCGGTGGCGGTGACGGCTTCCTGCGAGCCCTCCGGCTCGTCCTTCTTCTCGCCCCTGCCGAAGCCGAGCAGGATCGCGGCGACGGCGAACGACACGGCCGTGGCCACGAGGATCCCCAGGCTGGAGCCGAGCCAGCCGCCCTTCGGCGTGACCGCGATGTAGGCGAAGATGCTGCCGGGCGACGGCGTGGCGACCAGGCCCGCCCCGGTGACCATGAACGTGAACACGCCGGCCGCGCCGCCCGCGATGACCGCGAGGATGAGGCGGGGCTTCATGAGCACGTACGGGAAGTAGATCTCGTGGATGCCGCCGAAGAAGTGGATGATCATGGCGGCGGGCGTGCTCGGGCGCAGCTCGCGCGGGCCGAACAGCAGGTACGCCAGCAGCAGCCCGAGGCCGGGCCCCGGGTTCGACTCCAGCATGAACAGGATCGACTTGCCCGTCTCCGCCGCCTGCGCGACGCCGAGCGGGCCGAGCACGCCGTGGTTGATGGCGTTGTTCAGGAACAGGACCTTGGCCGGCTCGATCAGCACGGAGGCGACGGGGAGCAGGTTGTGGCCGATGAGCCAGCTCACCGCGTTGCCCGCGGCCGTGGTGACCGTCTGGACGATCGGGCCGATGCCGAACATCCCGACCACGGCCATCGCGCCGCCCACGATGCCGGCGGAGAAGTTGTCCACGAGCATCTCGAAGCCGGCCTTGGTCCGCTGCTCCGTGAACTTGTCCACATATTTCAGGATCAAGGCGGTGAGCGGGCCGATGATCATGGCGCCGAGGAACATCGGAGAGTCCGTGCCCACCACGACGCCCATCACCGCCACCGCGCCCACGACCGCGCCGCGTTGCCCGTGGACCATCCGGCCGCCGGTGTAGGCGATGAGGATCGGCAGCAGGGTCGAGATGATCGGGCCGACCATCTTCGCGAGCGTCTCGTTGGGCAGCCAGCCGGTCGGGATGAACAGCGCGGTGATCAGGCCCCAGGCGATGAACGCGCCGATGTTCGGCATGATCATGCCGGCCAGGTGGCCGCCGATGCGCTGGATGGTGGCCTTGACACCGGTTCCGGTGACCGGGGGTGTGTAACTGTCGGCCATGGACGTGCTCCTTCGGGGGGATGAGCAGTTGATCAGCCGCTGTGCGGGACAAGGGGGGAGGCGAGGGGGCGGGACGGGTCGGGCGGGTGGACGGCGACGACGACCGGGTCGATGTCGGCGGGGCCGGGCATGCGGCTGCCGGGCAGGCGGACCGCCGCGGCGCCCCAGGCCAGCGCCCGCGCCAGGGCGTCGGGGCCGCGCCCGCCGCCGGCCAGGAAGCCGGCCAGCATGGCGTCGCCGGCGCCGACGGAGCTGCGCGGCTCGGTGACGGCGGCCTCGCCGTACCAGACGCCCTGCTCCTCGACGAGGACGGCGCCGTCGGCGCCCAGGCTGGCCAGCACGGTACGCGCGCCCGCGGCCCGCAGCTTGCCGGCCGCCTCGACCACGTCGCCCAGGCGGCGGATGAGCATGCCGGTCGCGGCGGACAGCTCCTCGAGGTTGGGCTTGACCAGCGCGGGCGCGGCGCCGAGCGCGCAGGCCAGCGCCGGGCCGCTGGTGTCGACGGCCACGTGGATGCCCGCCCCGGCGAACCTGCGGCACAGCCGGGCGTAGACGTCGGCCGGGACCTCGGGCGGCAGGCTGCCCGAGGCGACCACCCAGTCGGCCTCGTGGGCGGCGTCGAGCACGGCGTCGGCGATCGTGTCCAGCTCGTCGGCCGACAGCGCCGTGCCCGGCTCGTTGATCTTGGTGATGGTGCCGTCGGGCTCGGCCAGGGTGACGTTGGACCTGGTCGGGCCGGCCACCGGGACGGTGACCATGTCGAGCCCCTCGGCCGCGAGGAGCCGTACGAGCTGCCTGCCCTCGTCGCCGCCGAACGGCACCACCGCCCGGCTCGCCACGGCGTTGGCCAGCAGGGCGCGTGAGACGTTGACGCCCTTGCCCCCCGGGTCTAGGTGGGCGGCGGCGGCGCGGATGACGGCGCCCCGGTCGAGCGCGGCGATCTCGATGGTGCGGTCGAGGCTGGGGTTCAGGGTCAGGGTGAGGATCATGCCCGGATCACCTCCGGGCCCGCCGCCGCCAGGTCGGCGGCGAGGGCGACGTCCAGCCCGGTGTCGGTGACGAGCACGTCGATCTCGTCCAGTCCGGCGAACCTGGCCAGGTACGTGTTCGTGAACTTCGTGTGGTCGGCCAGCAGCACGCTGCGCTGCGCCGCCTTGACCATGGCCCGCTTGATCGCCGCCTCGGCCGGGTCGGGCGTGGTCAGGCCCCTGGTGAGCGAGCAGCCGTTGGCCGCCATGAAGGCCACGTCCACGTTGAGGTCGGCCAGCGGGCGCAGCGCCCAGTCGTCGACCGTGGCGAGCGTCTTGCCGCGCACCCGGCCGCCCAGCATGATCACGTGCAGGTTGGCGCGGGCGGCCAGGGCGGTGGCCAGCGGCGGCGAGTTCACCACGACGGTGAGCTCGCGGTCGGCGGGCAGCACCTGGACCAGCCGGCCCGTCGTGGTGCCCGCGTCGATGATCACGGAACCGTCCTCGGGCAGCTCCGCCAGCGCGGCCTTGGCGATGCGCTCCTTCTCGGCCGTCATCACCTCGTCGCGGGTGGCCAGCGCGGGCTCGAACCCGAGGCGCTCGACGGGGATCGCGCCCCCGTGCACCCGGCGCAGCACGCCCGCCCGCTCCAGCGCCGTCAGGTCGCGGCGGATCGTCTCGGTGGTCACGTCGAGCTCGGCGGCCAGCGTCACCACGTCGACGCGGCCCGCGGCGCGCGCTCTCCGCAGGATCTCCTGCTGCCGCTCCTCGGCGTACATGATGTTGGTTCACCGCCGTTTCGGGTTGGTTTCATCTTTGTTTATACCCGCTTTGTTGGCCGGGTCAAGGCTTGGTAGGTATAGGCGAATGCGAAGGATGCCCCTGGCCGCCGCGGTGGCCGCCGTCCCCCTTGTCGTCGGGCTCGCCACGCCCGCCCAGGCCGCCCCGCGGGTGCCGCCGGGCACCACGGCGTCGTGGCTGGTGTTCGACCGGCAGGCGGGCAAGTTCGTGGCCACGCGTAACGCGCACCGCAAGTTCCGCTCGGCCTCGGTCGTCAAGATCCTCATCGCGATCGACTACCTGGAGCGGCGCAAGAGCGTGCCGGCCGCCGACGCCCGGCTGCTGAAGATCATGCTGCGCTCCAGCGACGACGACGCGGCCTCGGCGTTCTGGGACCGCGCCGGCAAGGGGCAGATCATCGTGCGGATGGCGCGCAAGCTCGGCCTGTCCGACACCGCGCCGCCGCCCGCCTCCAAGCCGGGCTTCTGGGGCTACACCTCGCTCAGCGCGTACGACATCGTGCGGACCTACCGCTACCTGCTCGACAGGGCCGAGCCCAGGGTCCGCGACACGATCCTGGGGCACCTGCGGCAGTCCACGCCGTGCGGGACCGACGGCTTCGACCAGACGTTCGGCATCCCCGACGCGGTGCCCCGGCCGTGGGCGGTCAAGCAGGGCTGGTCGGGGTTCGGCGACACGCCGCCCACGCGGTGCTCCGGCGCGCGGGCGGTCGGGGCGCCCATCTCGTGGATCGCCCAGCGCGCCACCGGCTCGGGCGTGCCCGACTACGGCCGCCCGGTGCTGCACACGACGGGCCTGGTGGGCAAGAACGAGCGGTACGTTGTCGCGGTGCTGACGGCGCACCCGGCGGGCGGCACGTGGGCCTCCTCGGTCACCCGCGTCACCAAGCTGACGGGCGAGCTCTACCGAAGCCTCTCCTGATGGCGGGCATGCCGCCCGCGACCGGGTCCCAGCGCATCACCTGGGCCGAGGTGCCCGCCGAGGTGCGGGCGGCGATCGAGAAGCTGCTCGGGAGCGAGGTGGCCGCCGCGGCGAGCCAGCCGGGCGGCTTCTCCGAGGGCGTGGCCGCCCGGCTGCGGCTCGCCGACGGCGGGCGAGCGTTCGTCAAGGCGGCGAGTTCGCTCGTGGCACCGGGGGTGGCCCGGTTCCACCGCCGGGAGATCGAGGTCTCCCGGCGGCTCCCCGACGGGGTGCCGGCGCCGCGGCTGCTCCACGCCCATGACGACGGCACGTGGGTGGCCCTGGTGTTCGAGGACGTGGAGGGGCGGCTGCCCGCCCAGCCGTGGGAGCGCGACGAGCTCGACCGGGTGCTCGCCGCCGCGACCGGGCTGGCGCGGGCGCTGACCCCGTCGCCGATCGACCCGGCCCTGCTCGCCCGGCCACGGCTCGGCGGGTGGCGCGCGCTCGCGGACGAGGGCGGCGCCGGCCGGCTCGCCCCGGTGTCGCGGTGGGCGAGCGATCATCTCGACGAGCTGGTCGCGCTGGAGGAGGCGGCCGCCTCCTCCCTCACGGGCGAGACGCTCCTGCACGGAGATCTCTATCCGTTCAACATCATGCTCACCACGGATCGCGTCCTCGTCGTCGACTGGCCCCACGCCTGGGTCGGGGCCCCGCACTGCGACGTGCTCACCCTGCTGTCGAGCGCCTCGCTGAGCGGGGTGGACCCGCAGGCGTTCGCCCGGGAGCATCCGCTGACCCGCGACCTCCCGCCGGAGGCGATCGACGCCTTCCTCGCCGCGCACGCCGGCTTCCTGCTGCGGCTGGCGGCGAACGCCGGGCCGGGCGCCGACCGCCACCTGGTCGCCATGGCCACCGCGCTGGGCAAGGCGTCGCTGCGCTGGCTGCGGCGCCGGCTCCAGGACGTCAGCGGAACGTGAACATGCGTTCGCCCGCCTCCAGCGCCACGGGCGGCCCCGCGTAACGGTGCACGCCGACGCCGTACCCGTCGTCCCCCTCCACCTCCACCCGCTCGAACCCGCCGTCCTCGAACCATCCGCAGATGCGCGGCACCAGGTCCGGCTCGCGCCGGTTCCTCGTCCAGACCACGGTGGCGCCCGGGGCGCAGAGCTGCGGCAGCAGGCCGACCGTGCGCCGGACGTCGGCGTCGCTCACGTTCCCGAACACGCCGCACACCAGCACCAGGTCCGCGGGCACCGCACCGGCGTACGCGCCGAGCAGCGCCGCGTCCCCGCCCACCACCTCGACCCCCGGCGGGGCGGACCGCCGGGCGGCGGCGACATTGCGCTCATCCAGCTCCACGAGCCGGGCCCGCACCCGGTCGCGCCCGGGGTGCGCGGCGAGCACCGGCAGCAGGTCCCGGCCCTGGCCCGCGCACAGGCTCACCACCCGCGTGGCCCCGTCGTCGAGCGCGGCGGCGATCCACTTCCGCACCACCTGAAGCCGCCGTTCCAGGGGCGAGCCCGGTACGTCGTAGGCGTCATGCCATCCCGCCCAGTCCTCGTCCGTCATGATCGTCATGCTGACGGATGGGCGGCACGGCGGGCAAGCCGGGTTTGCCCCCGGGGCGCGGGGGCAGGTCGGCGGAAAGGGGGGAATCCATGCCACTCATCAACGTGAAGGTCATCGAGGGCGTCTTCAGCGACGCGCAGAAGGCCGAGATGGTGGAGAAGCTGACCGACGCGATGGTCGCCATCGAGGGCGAGAACATGCGCCCGCTGACCCTGGTCATCGTGGAGGAGGTCAAGAGCGGCGACTGGGCCGTCGGCGGGAAGCAGGTGACGACCGCGGAGGCGAGGGCGCTGGCCGCTGGCCTGCGACCCCGCTAGCGCCCGTGGAGGGCCTGGGCCTGCTGTTCCAGGCGCACCTTCTTCGGCACGCACATCCGCCACGCCTCCAGGACCAGCTCCCGCATCTCGGCCGGGTCGAGGGCGTCCACGCGCGCCACCACCCAGTTGAAGCGCAGGTCGGACTCCCGCGGCAGGACGAACCTGTCCGGCTCGGCCGCCACCAGCGCGGCGCGCTCCTCCTTGGGGAACCCGAAGCCCATCAGCGTCTCGTCGCGCGAGAACGCCACATAGACGATCTTGCCTACGCGGAACTTGACCCGGTCCCGGATGAGGTGCTCCGACGAGCGGGGGAGCGTGCGGGCGAACTGCCGTACATCGTCGACTGTGAACACCCGGCAAACGTTACTGGTTGCCCTCCGCGGCCGAAATGTCGGCGAGGGCCGAGTGCGGGTCGCGCTCCAGGGCCAGGTCGCCGAGGCTGACGATGCCGACCGCGCGGCCGTCCTCCAGCACCGGCAGGCGGCGGACGGCGTGCGAGCGCATGATCCGCACCGCCTGGTCGATGGTGGTGTCGGGGTCGATGGCCTCGACGTACGGGCTGCACGCCTCGCGTACCGGCGTCTGGGGGGACTTCTCGGCGGCGACGACGCGCACGGCGATGTCGCGGTCGGTGATGATGCCCTGGATCCGGCCGTTCTCGTTGACGATCACGGCACCGGTGTCGCGGTCGCGCATCAGCGCGGCCGCGGCGGACACCGGCTGGTCGGCCTCGACCGCCGCCGGGTGGGACGTCATGACCTCTGCCACGGTGTCGGCCATGGGGATCCTCCTGCCTGATCGGTCCAGCCGACCCCTACCCGAGCGGACGCGCGGCTCACCGGCCTTTGCCGGGTCTCTGCGTTCGGCTGGAGCGTCTTGGCCGCCGGGCGGGCCTCCGTGTCCGGTCAGAGCGTCTTGGCCGCCAGGCGGATCTCCTCCAGCAGGACGGCCAGGTCCCCCTCGGTGGTGTCCGGGTGCAGGAAGCAGGCGCGCAGCGCGTCGCGGCCGCCCAGCCGGGTACCGGTGATGAACGCGTTCCCGCGCGCCTGCACCGCGCCCGGGATCGCCCGGTTGAGGGCGTCCAGCCCGTCGGGGCGGGGCCGGTACCGGAAGGCGGTGATCGAGGTGGTGACGGGCGCCAGCAGCTCGAAGTCGCCGGCCTCCTCGACCATGGCGGCGAGCGTGCGGGCCAGCCCGGTCGTGTGGTTCACCAGGCGCTCGACGCCGGAACGGCCCAGGTGCGACAGCGTGGCCCAGGTCTTCAGCGCGCGGAACGGGCGGGTCTGCTCGGGCCCGTACTCGGCGAACCATCCCAGATCATCCGCGTTGTCGTCGATCAGGTACGACGGCACCAGGCTGAACGCGGCCCGCGCCGCCCCCGGGTCGCGCAGCAGGGCGCAGCCGCAGCCCACCGGGACGCCGAGCCACTTGTGCGGGTCGAGGGCCAGCGAGTCGGCCCGCTCCAGGCCCGCGTAGTGCGGCGCGGCGCCGTCGGCCAGGACGCCGAGCGCGCCGTACGCGCCGTCCACGTGGAACCAGAGCCCGTGCTCGGCGGCCACGTCGGCGATCTCGCCGAGCGGGTCCACCGCGCCGGAGTTGACGGTGCCCGCGCTGCCCGCCACGCAGAACGGCCGCAGGCCCGCCCGCAGGTCCTGCTCGACCATGGCGCGGAGCGCGTCCACGTCCATCCGGTACGCGCCGTCCACCGGGACCACGCGGACCTGCCGCGCTCCGAGACCGAGGAGCTGGGCGGCCTTGTGCAGGCAGCTGTGGCCCTCCTCGGTGACGTACATGACCATGGGCGGCCGCCCGGACAGGCCCTCCTCGCGGGCGTCCCAGCCGTCGGCGAGCGCGGTCCGCTGCCGGGCGGTGGCCAGGCAGATCACGGTGGCCATGGAGGCGCCGCTGGTCAGCAGCCCGCCGCCCGGCGGGTGCGGGAACCCGGCCAGCTCGGCCAGCCATCGCACCACCGCGCGCTCCAGGTGCGGGCCCGCGTGGTCGCCGCCGGCGCAGCTCGGGTTGAGTGCGGCGGCCAGCGGCTCGACGAGCACGCCCGCGGGGTTGGGCGGGGAGTTCACCCAGCCGAAGAAGCGGGGGTGGCCGTTGCCCATGGGGTACGGCAGCACCCGCGTACGGGCGTCCTCCAGCAGCTCGCCGAGGGGCCGCCCGCGCTCGGGCAGCTCCTGGCCGCCCAGCCAGGCCCGCTCGGCCTCCGGCACGGGCCGCCACACGGGCCGCTCGCCGAGGCCCGCCAGGTGCTCGGCGGCGATCCGCGCGGCCGCGGCCAGGTCGGTGGGGTCGAGATCAGCCATCGGAGGGTTCCTTCCAGGGGTCGTGCTGTCCGGCGCCGCCCAGCTCCATCGCCAGGTAATAGACACAGTCGTCGGCGCCGTCGTTGGCGAAGGCGTGGCGGCAGTCGCCCGGGTAGTAGGCCGAGTCGCCGGCCGCCAGCTCGTACGGCCTGCCGTTGATCGTCAGCCGCAGGCTGCCGCGCTCGACCGCGAGGTACTCCCGCGACCCCGGCGCGTGCGGCGCGAACTCGCCCGCGTCCACCCCGGGCCCGAGGGACGTCCGCATGAACTCGAACTCCACGTCCCCCAGCACCGGCGACAGCACGCGGCGCTCCCAGCCGGACGGGTCGCGCAGGACCCGCTGCTCGGCATGGCGCAGCACGCGCATCGCCGAGTGCGCCGGCTCGTCGAGCAGCCGGGCGATCGACGTGCCGAGCGCCGTGGCCAGCCGGTCGAGCACCAGCACCGTCGGGGTCTTGGCGCCGCGCTCGACCTCCGAGACCATGCTCCGGCTGATGCCGCTCAGCGCGGCCAGCCGCTCGACGGTCAGCCCGCGGGCCCGCCGCTCCGTGCGGATCCGCAGCCCGAGCTCGGCCATCGACAGGCCGCTCGACAGGACCCCTTCGCCTTCCATTCCTCCACTATAGCGGTGCTTTGTCCGCGATAGCGGAGCGGCTCTCCTCGTAGGCGGCCAGCACCCGCTTGCGGCGCTTGGCGGGGAGGCGGTCGATGTACAGGTAACCGTCGAGGTGGTCGGTCTCGTGCTGGAGGCAGCGGGCCAGCAGGCCCGTGCCCTCGACCCTGACCGGCTCCCCGGCGGCGTCGAACCCGCGCACGGCGGCCTTGTCGGGGCGGGGGAGCGGCGCGTACTGGCCGGGCACCGACAGGCAGCCCTCGTCGTCCGCGTCGAGATGGCGCTCGCCCACCTCGGGGAGCTCCAGGGTGGGGTTGACGACGACGCCCTTGTGGTGCTCCCCGTCCGCGTCCGGGCAGTCGTAGACGAACACGCGCAGGGCCACGCCGATCTGGTTGGCGGCCAGGCCCACGCCCTCCGCCGCGTACATGCTCGCGAACATGTCCTCCACCAGCGCCGCCAGTGTGTCGTCGAACCGGGTGACCGGCTCGCACGGGTGGTGCAGCACCGGATCTCCGACGTGCACGATCGGCCGGACCTCTCCCACGACCAACGCCTCTCTCCAAATTTGCGAACGTTTCGCAACAAAGTTTACGGTCTGTTCGCCGTCTCGATATACAAGACGATTCCTCTTGGATGGTGAGACGAGCGCTAGAGTGATCGGCGTCGGAGCGGAAACGAAGGAGTTTGCCGATGAACGCCGTTTACACGCATGGCCACCATGAGTCCGTGCTGCGCTCGCACCGCTGGCGCACCGCCGGTAACTCGGCCGCGTACCTGCTGCCCCACCTCAAGCCGCACATGAAGGTGCTGGACGTGGGCAGCGGCCCCGGCACGATCGCCGCCGACCTGGCGGGGCTGGTCGGCCACCTGACGGCGTCGGAGGTGACCGAGGAGGCGCTCGAGCTGTCCAGGGCCGAGATCACCGCCAGGGGGCTGGACAACGTCGACTTCGCCGTCGCGGACGCGCACGCCCTGGACTTCCCCGACGACACCTTCTGCGTGGTCCACGCGCACCAGGTGCTGCAGCACGTCGGCGACCCGGTGCGGGCGCTGCGGGAGATGGGCCGGGTGACCAAGCCGACCGGGTACGTGGCGGCGCGCGACAGCGACTACGCGGCGTTCGCCTGGTATCCGCTGCTGCCGGAGCTGGAGGAGTGGATGGCGCTGTACCAGAAGCTCGCGCGGGCCAACGGCGGCGAGCCGGACGCGGGGCGGCGGCTGCTGTCGTGGGCCAGGGCGGCGGGCTTCACCGACGTCACCGCCACCTCCTCGACGTGGTGCTTCGCCACCCCGGAGGACCGGGCGTGGTGGGGCGGGATGTGGGCGGACCGCATCCTGGGCTCCGCCATGGCCGAGCAGGCCCTGTCGAGCGGCGCGGCCACGGAGGCCGACCTGCGGCGGATCTCGCAGGGGTGGCTGAAGTGGGCGCGGGCCGAGGACGGCTGGATCTCCATCGTCCACGGCGAGATCATCTGCCGCGCCTGACGACACCCGGCGCCCCGGCGCAGGTCAACGGGCGCGCGTCCCTGGCGCGCGGGGGCGGGGGGTCAGAGTCCCAGGGTGTGGGCCCGTTGCCACTGGGGGTCGCGGTAGAGGACCATGTCCGAGCCGATCATCTCGTCCGGCGCCGACAGCATGGTGATCTCGCCCGCGGCCTGCATCTCCAGCAGCAGGTCACGCACCCGCGGGCCGACCGGCAGCCGTCCGGCGGGCAGCCCCATCCCGGCCCGCACCGCGTCGGCGGCCTCCGACAGGTGGAAGGGCCCGTCGAAGTTCGCCACGATCCCGCGTACGACGGCGATCGTGATGAGGTGCTCGGCCTCGGCGTAGGCGAGCTGCCAGATGACCTGCTCCTTGCGGCCCCCGGTGGCCGCGCACGCCGTGCAGCCGTGCGTCAGTCCGGGCGCCATCTCCTCCTGGCCGGATCCGAGGCAGACCGAGCACAGGCCGTTCTCGGCGGCGTGCAGCTCGGCCGTCATCCGCCCGGCGAGCACGGCGCCGCACTCGCAGGCGAACGCGTCACCCAGGATGCCGGTCTGCGGGGAGATCGCATGCGTCGTCACCGGGCCGACTCTACCGCCGCCCGCCGCCGTCCCGGGCACCCGGCGCACCCCGGGACCATCAGCCGCGCAGGTCCGCGAGCCCGTGCAGCCGGCGCAGGGCCTTGCGGGCCGCGGCGGCGACGCGCTCGTCCGGGTGGTGGTCGATGAGCACCCGCAGCACGCGCCCGGTCCACGGATGGTCCCCGAACGCCAGGATCGCGATCGTCCCCGCCTGCTCCTCCGCGTCCATCCCAATGGAGATCGACTCGATCACCTCGCCCGCCTCGCCCCCGAACTCCAGCAGCGCCGCCGCCATGTCCACGAACACCCAGGCGATCTCGTCCGGGGCGGCCGGGCGGTCCTCGCGCTCCGTCCTGGTGGCGATCACCGCTCCGAGGCCGGGCTCCTCCAGCAGCCCGGCCAGCGCCCGCCGCCCCTCCTCGCCGAGGTCCGACGACAGCAGCTCCACGCCGACCGCCCGGCTGAGCGGGCTCACCGTGGCCAGCGCCGAGGCGATCTCGGCCGCCGCCGCGTCCGGGTCCCGGCCCTTGAGCCACCCGGCCAGCTCCTCGCCGCGTTCCGTCTCCGGGTAGGAGCGCAGGCCGTGCAGCAGCGTGGCGGCGTCGGCGTCCGCGAGCGACCCGATGACCGGCACCTCCTGCCCGGTGGTCTCCGAGATGACCAGCCGCGCCGCCCACAGGCCGAGCCAGCTCAGCGTGTACGGCTCCGCCTGGCGTACCAGGCCCAGACCCGTCAGCTCCTCGGGCGCCCTGCCCGGATGCGGCTCGCGCGACAGGAACATCCTGATGAGCTCCAGCAGCAGCCTCTCGTCGGCGGCCAGCCGCTCGCGGACGTGGCCCGCCCAGAAGGCCAGCACCTCCGCGTCGGAGCCCTCCGGCTTCAGCTCCGCGGCCAGGGGAGCGGCACGGACGGCCGCCGCGAGCGTGGCCTCCTCGGGCAGCCGGATCGGGGGCTGCAGGGGCAGGGTGTCGTCGTCGTAGGACCTCACGAGCCCATCCTGTCGCGATATTTCCGCTACAGTGCCCCGTGACGCCGAAAAGTCGGAAGAAAGGAGGCGCTGAGATGTTCGGCACTACTTCGGGCGCTCACCGCGCCCGCTTCTACTTCTCGGAGGAAATGTGCTTTTCCGAACCGCGGTCGAGGACGATCTAGACCGCCTGCTCGGCTGCGTCGTCGACGAGTCCATCAGCTGGGCGCATCCCGACCGCCTGCTCTCGTTCCTGGAGAGCGGCAACTACCGGTACGACCGCATCTGGCTCGCCGTCGCCGACGACGGGGAGATCCTGGCCCGCGCCGTCTGGTGGGGCTTCCCCGACGGCGACAGGCCGCTCGCGCTCGACTGCGTGTACGTCCATCCGTCGGTGGACGATCGCGTGGGGCTGGCCGCCGAGCTGCTGCGCCGCGCCCACGACGCGTACGGGCGGGCGATCGAGTACCACGTGTTCGTCACCCGCGGCTGGCGCGAGGACCCGAAGGCGGCGGCGGCCATCGCCTGGCGCTGGGAGGCGGCCGGCCGCGCCGGGCTGACCGAGGAGCTGGAACGGCTCCGGTACGAATGGACGGACGGGCCCGTCCCGGAGCCGTCGGACCGGCTCGTCTTCCGTGGGGAGGACGACGACGAGGTGTTCGTGGAGGCGTTCCGCCGGGTGGCCGTCGGGACGCTCGACTTCCACACCCGGCAGGCCCTGGTCACGATGGACCCCCTGGAGCAGGCGCGCGAGGACGTCCGCGACAACCGGTCCATGCCGGGCGATCGGTCGTGGTGGCGGCTGGCGTACGACAAGAGCGGGGACCTCGTCGGGGTCGCCCTGCCGTCGGCCAACGCCGGCGGGCCCGTGGTCGGCTACCTCGGCGTGGTGCCCGAGCACCGGGGCCACGGGTACGTGGACGACCTGCTCGGCGAGATCACCCGCGTCCACGCCGAGCGCGGGGTGCGGACGATCATGGCGGACACGGACTCCGGCAACGTGCCGATGGCCAGGGCGTTCGAACGCGCCGGCTATCACAACTTCGCCATCAGGCTCGTCCTGTCGGCGAATCCCGTGAACGCGTGATGCGGGCGGGCCGTCGCGCAGGAGATCGTCGATCCCATGACATGGGACATCGACAAGCTCGATCTCGAGGCGTACCTGGCCAGGATCGGACACGACGGCCCGCTCGCGCCGACCTATGAGACGCTGCGCGCGCTGCACCTGGCGCACGTGCGCTCCATCCCCTTCGAGAACCTCGACGCGGTCCTCGGCCGGGGCATCGCCATCGACCTGGGCAGCATCCAGGACAAACTCGTCACGGGCGGGCGCGGCGGATACTGCCACGAGCAGAACCTGCTGTTCGCCGCCGCGCTCGAACGCCTCGGCTTCGCCCTGACCCGGCACCTGGCCAGGATCCGGCTGGGCCGCGGCCACCTGCCGCGCTCGCACGCCACGCTCACCGTCGAGGCGGACGGCCGCACGTGGCTGGCCGACGTAGGTTTCGGCGGGGAGGGGCTGGTGGTGCCGATCGCCTTCGAGGACGGGGCGACGGCGCGCTCCGGCCCGTGGGAGTGGCGGCTGGGCCGGGACGGCGACTTCCGGGTGCTGCACGCGGGCCCGGCCGAGCTGTACGCGTTCCGCCCGGACGAGCCGCACTATCCCAGCGACTTCGAGGTGGCCAACTTCTACGTCGCCAACAGCCCCCGCTCGCCGTTCGTCCACCACGTGCTGGTCCAGCGCACCACGGCCGACGCCCGCGTCCGCGGCGAGGACCTGGCGGCGGGCCCGGCGGTGGGGACGGCCGCGGAGCTGGCCGAGGAGCTGCGCGAACGCTTCGGGATCGAGATCACCGAGGAGGACGCCCGCGAGCTGCTGCCCAGGCTCCGGGCCGGCCGCGCCGATTGATCTCACGGGCTGATTCACTGGCCGGGCTCGTGCGCCAGCACCTGCCTGGTCAGCTCCACCCGGCTGTTCACCCCCAGCTTGGCGAACGCGTGGCGCAGGTGGCTGTCGACCGTGTGCGGCGACAGGAACAGGGCGGCCGCCGCCTCCCGGTTCGTCATCCCCTGGGCGACGAGCCGGACGACGCGCAGCTCGGAGGCCGTCAGCGCCGTCCATCCGCGCCCTGTCGCCTCCGGCCGCGCCCTGCCCGCCGCGGCCCCGCACGACCGGTAGACCTCGACGGCCTCCTCCCGCTGCCCCGCCTCCGCCAGGGCCGCCGCCAGCCCGAGCGGTCGCGGGGCGCTCCGGTACAGCTCGACGGCCTCCTCCAGCCTGCCCTCCGCGTGCGCGAGCCCGGCCGCCAGGGATGTGACGCCGGGGTTGCGGCGGGCGAGATCCCGCGCGCACGCGACCACGCGCGGATCGCCCCGCCACCGCGCCGCCGTCCACGGCTCCTGCACGATCAAGTACGCCAGCGCCCCGCCGTACGACGGGCTGCCACGGGAGGCGCCCGTCGCCTCGTCGAGGAGCCGGCGCCGCCACCGCAGCTCCTCGGACACCAGCCCGGGCCCATTCCCGGCCGCCCCGCTGCCGGCCTGCCCACGGCGGCCGGCCAGCTCGCGGCCCCGGTCCAGATACGCTCGCGCCGCCTCCGTCTCGTCCCG
Organism: Nonomuraea angiospora; assembly: GCF_014873145.1. Lineage (NCBI taxonomy): Bacteria > Bacillati > Actinomycetota > Actinomycetes > Streptosporangiales > Streptosporangiaceae > Nonomuraea > Nonomuraea angiospora. Next base: position 132,002 of record NZ_JADBEK010000001.1, read on the forward strand.
CAGGAGCGCCACGTGGCCGAGCACGCCGAGCAGCGCCGGGGCCAGCGCCATCGCCGAGAGCTGCCCGGCCACCCGCAGCCCCGCCTCGGCCTCGGCCGCCGCGTCGTCGAGCCGCCCCCAGGCCAGCAGCAGCTCGGCCCTGAAGCGGTGCAGCAGCGGCAGCGCCCACGCGGTGCCCAGCCGCCCGGCCTCCCGTTCGACCACCGCGTACAGGCCCTCGGCCTCCTCGAACCGGTCCAGCGCCACCATCGCCGCGCCCAGCCACAACCGCGGATGCCGGTGGGCCGCCTCGCCGCCCGCCGCGTCGGCCAGCTCCACCGACCGTTCGGCGTGCCGCAGCGCGCCGTCGAGGTCGCCCCTGAACAGCGCCACGGTGGACCGCGCCTGCGACCCCACCACCTCGGCGAACACCTCGCCCTCCGCGACCGCGCCAGCCGCCGCCTCCTCGGCCGCGTCGATCTCGCCGGTCATCATCAGCGCGTGGGCCCGTACGGCCAGCAGCCGCGCCCGCTCCCGACCCGGCACGCCCGGCCGGCCCAGCACCCGGCCGGTCCGCCGGATGACGCCCCGGTCGTCGCCGATGTGCTTGAGCGCCTCGGCCAGCCCGAGCGCGACCCCCGCCTCCTCGGCCGCCGAGAGCGGCACGCCGAGGCGGTCGGCCAGCTCCCGCGCCTCACCCAGCCGCCCCGCCGAAGCCAGCAACCGCACGGCCCCGGCCACCAGCGGCGCGGTGCTCCGCCCGACGTCGCCGGGATGGGCCAGTTCGAGGGCGCGCAGCATCAGGTCGGCGGCGGCCGAGGGAGCGGTGGCCGTCATCTCCTCGGCGGCCGCCCGCAGCTCCCGGATCGCCGCCGCGTCCCCCCGGCGCGCGCCGTGCCTCAGGTGCTCGGCCAGCTCGGCCGGCGGCCGGCCCTCGGCCCGCAGCACGGACGCCGCCTCCCGGTGCAGCGCCGTCCTGATGGGCGCGCCGAGCCCGCCGTAGACGGCCTCCCGGATGAGGTCGTGCCGGAACGCCAGCCGATCACCCTCACCGACGAGCGCGCCCGCCCCCACGGCCTCCTCCACGCGTTCGAACAGCGCTCCCGCCGGCACCCCCAGCACCCCCGCCGCCTCGTGCACCGAGAACGGCCGCCGCAGCACGGAGGCCGCCTCCAGCAGCCGCCGCGCCCCGTCGGACAGGTCGCGCAGCCGCCTCTCCACCGCCGCCACGAACCCGGCGGGCAGCTCCACCCCGCCACCCACCCCGCCACCTGCTGGGCCACCTGCCGGGCCACCTGCCGGGCCCCCGACCGGGTCCGCGCCGCCCGCCGCGCCGCCCGCCGCGCCCGCGACCTGGTTCGCGCCGCCCGCCACGACCTCGGCCACGCCGCCGCGCACCGAGATCCGGCCCTCGGCGCGCAGCCCCGTCAGCACCTCCTCCAGCAGGAACGGGTTGCCGCCGCTGCCGCGCACCAGCTCCAGCACCGACGGGCCGGGCGCGGCGCCGAGCAGGCGCGCGCCCAGCTCGGCCGCCTCCTCCGGACCGAGCGGAGGCAGCGGCACGCGCCGGGCGCCCTCCTCGATCAGCCGGTCGACCGCCTCCTGCCGGGGCAGCGGCCGCCGCCCCAGCAGCCACACCACGGGGGACCCGGCCAGCCCCGGTACGAGCTGCCGCAGCGCCAGGCAGGTCAGCTCGTCCGCCCATTGCACGTCGTCGAGGACGATCGCCAGCGGCCGGGAGCGCGTGAAGCGCTCGACCGCCTCGCCGACCCGCTCGATCGACCGGAACCCGCCACCCCCGAACCCCGTGCCCAGCGGCCCGCCGTCTGCGGCGAGCGGGCGCAGGAGGGTGGACAGGGGAGCCACCCGGTCCAGCTCGGTGGCGCGGCCGAGCGCCACCGCCGTCCCGCGCGCCCGCGCCCGCCCCGCGGCCTCCTCCAGCAGGCGGCTCTTGCCGATGCCCGCCGGCCCCTCCACCACGACGCACCCCGACCCCGCCGCCAGGACCCCGCTCACGACCTCAAGCGCGTCCGTCCTGCCCACCAGCTCGCCGCCGACGACCCCGAGCCCGTTCGTCCTGCCCGCCGGCTCGCCGCCGACGACCTCGAGCGCGTCCGTCCTGCTCACCGGCTCCCCGCCTGCCGACGTCACGTCAGGGAGCTCCACCCGCGCACCCGCGCCCGCACCACCAGGTCGTGCAGCGCCGCCTCGGCCGTGGCCCGCTCAGGCAGCGCGGAGGAGTCACGCGCCTGCTCCAGCACCGCCGTCATCCGCTCCACGTCCGCCTCCAGGCCGAGCGTGGAGGGGGCGCGCACGTGCTCGGCCTCCGCCTTGGCGGCGACCAGATCCGGCAGGTACGCGGGCCCGTACGCGTACAGGCGCGTCAGGTCCGCCTCGAGCTCGCCGGTGCGCATGAGGTGCGTCCCGGTGGCCAGCACGCGGAAGGTGTAGAGCAGCGGCTTCAGCTCCAGGCGCTTGGTGAACAGCCGCCACTGCGTCCGCGCGAACCCCAGATAGTGGTGGGCGTGGTGCCGCGTCAGGCAGCCCGGAGCCAGCGCCACCAGCTCCTCGTGCACCGGCGACGACGTCACGACCAGCGGCGACAGCAGCTGCTCCAGCACGTAACCGTTGCGCCCCAGCAGTAATCGGCAGAACTTGGCCAGGTCGTGCGTCACCAGGTCCACCTCGACGCCGTCGCGCGTCCACATCCGCTCCAGCGTCTGCGGCCCGTGCCGCAGCCCCGCCACCTCCTCCACGGGCAGCACGTGCACGCCGCGCAGGTCCACGTCCGAGTCCACCGAGGGGAACCCGTACAGGTGCGCCCCGCTCACCGTCGCGAACACCAGCGGGTACGGCTGCTCTCCAGCGATCTCGGGCAGCCATCCGGGCAGCTTCACAGGTGCTCCTTCCGCACGCCCACCAGGAACTCCTCACGCGTTTTCCGGTCCGGCCGCTCGGTGCCGGAGGTCTCCGTGCCCGGCCCGTACGCCCGGGACCCCATGACGACGGTAAGGATCATGTCATCGGTCACCCGGATATCTTGCGCCATGGGCCCGTGGACTGGTCTGATCGATAAGTGGGCGGTTATGACGAGGCTTACCGGCGCAGCATCGGGCGACCCGACGAGTTCTGGTCCGAGGCGGCACAGGGGATCTCCTGGGACGTGGCGCCGGCGACCGTGACGGCCGGCGGCCGGTGGTTCCCCGACGGGCGGCTCAACACCTGCTTCAACGCGGTCGACCGGCACGTGGCGGCCGGGCGGGGCGAGCAGGCGGCGCTGATCCACGACAGCCCGGTGACCGGGACGGCCCGCACGTTCACCTACGCCGAGCTGCTCGACCAGGTGGCCAGGACGGCCGGCATGCTGCGCGACCTCGGCGTGACGGCCGGCGACACCGTGGTGATCTACATGCCGATGGTGCCGGAGGCCGTGGTCGCGATGCTGGCCTGCGCGCGGCTCGGGGCGGTGCACTCGGTGGTGTTCGGCGGGTTCGCGGCCAGGGAGCTGGCCGTGCGGATCGACCACGCCAGGCCCAAGGTGGTGCTCTCGGCCTCCTGCGGCGTCGAGCCGTCGCGGGTGGTGGCGTACAAGCCGCTGCTGGACGCCGCGCTGGAGCAGGCCGAGCACCGGCCCGCCAGGTGCGTGATCCTGCAGCGGCCGCAGGCCCTGGCCGAGCTCGACGAGGGCCGCGACCTCGACTGGGCGCGGGCGGTGCGCGAGGCCGAGCCGGCCGGGTGCGTCAGCGTGGCCGCCACCGACCCGCTCTACATCCTCTACACCTCCGGCACCACCGGCCTGCCCAAGGGCGTGGTGCGCGACAACGGCGGGCACGCGGTGGCGCTGCACTGGAGCATGTCCCACGTGTACGGCGCCGCCCCGGGCGAGGTCTACTGGGCGGCCTCCGACGTGGGCTGGGTGGTCGGGCACTCCTACATCGTGTACGGGCCGCTGCTGGCCGGCTGCACGACCGTGCTGTACGAGGGCAAACCGGTCGGCACGCCCGACCCGGGCGCGTTCTGGCGGGTGGTGTCCACGTACGGGGTGCGCACGCTGTTCACGGCGCCGACCGCGATCAGGGCCATCAAGAAAGAGGACCCATCCGGCATTTTCGCGAAAAAGTGGGACCTGTCGGGGCTGCGGTACCTCTTCCTCGCCGGCGAACGCCTCGACCCCGACACCTACCACTGGGCCCGCGACCTGCTCGGCATCCCCGTCATCGACCACTGGTGGCAGACCGAGACCGGCTGGCCCATCGCCGCCAACTGCGTCGGCATCGAGCCGCTGCCCCTCAAGCCCGGCTCGCCCACCAAGCCCGTCCCCGGCTGGGACGTGCGCATCCTCGGCCCCGGCGGTGAGGAGTGCCCGCCGGGCGTGGACGGCGCCGTCACCGTCAAGCTGCCGCTACCGCCCGGCGCGCTGCCCACCCTCTACCGCGACGAGGCCCGCTTCACCCGCTCCTACCTGGAGCGCTACCCCGGCCACTACCTCACCGGCGACGGCGGCCACGTGGACGCCGACGGCTACCTCTACGTCATGGGCCGCATCGACGACGTGATCAACGTCGCCGGGCACCGCCTGTCGACCGGCGCGATGGAGGAGGTCATCGCCTCCCACCCCGACGTGGCCGAGTGCGCGGTGATCGGCGTGGCCGACGAGCTGAAGGGCCAGCTGCCCGTCGGGTTCGTGGTGCTCAAGGCGGGCGCCGAGCGCGATCCGGGGGAGATCGAGCGCGAGCTGGTCGCCCTGATGCGCGAGCGCATCGGCCCCGTCGCCGCCTTCCGCCGCGCCGTCGTGGTGGCCCGGCTGCCGAAGACGCGCTCGGGCAAGATCCTGCGGGCGACGATGCGGGACATCGCCGACGGCAATCCGTACACCGCGCCCTCCACGATCGAGGATCCGGCGGCGCTGCCGGAGATCGAGGAGGCCGTGAAGCGAACATGACGGCCCGGTAACTTCCGCCGAAAGACCCGGTCGTACAGCGCATGATGGGACTCCCAGTCCCCGGGAGAAGGTACATGATCGAGACCCCGAGCTACGCCGACGCCCTGAGGATCCTCGGGTGCAAGGACGCCCGGCTCGTCAAGGTGGTCGGGTTCGCCGCGGCGGCGGCGCGTACCGGCTGGGCGCTGGCCGGGGCGGGGCAGCTCGCGGCGGGCCTGGCCGACATGCGCAACAGCATCGTCGGCTACGGCGAGGACGTCGTGCGGCGCATGCCCGAGCTGAAGGGCGGCGTCGACCGGTTCACCCGCACCCAGCGGCTGGCCTCCGCGCACGCGGTGATCGTCGTCTCGGCCTATTTCGAGGCGCTCGGCGAGGCGAAGCTGCCGTTCACGCTCGACCAGCTCGACCGCGGCGGCAAGATCTCGCACGGCGTGCCGACCGCCGAGCGCTTCGCCCGGCTGGTGGCGAGCCTGCTGCTGGAGCGGCTGCCCACGCCCGAGCCGCACCTGCCCTACTCCGAGACCCGCCTCGCCGTGGAACGTGCCTACCAGCGCATGTCGGAGGCCATGGCCGGATACGTGGGCGGGCTGAGCGTCTGGGACGAGCTGACGGTCGACGACCAGCTCCTGCTGCCCCGCATGCTGGCCGAGGGCCCGCCCGCCCGCGCGCTGCGCATCTACGACGAGGACTACCGGTCGCTGGCGCTCGACAGCCACGAGTTCGGGGTGCGCAGCCTCGTCACCGAGCAGCCGCCGCCCGCCACGGCCCTGTCACGGGTGGCCTGGCTGCTGGCCGAACTGGCCCCGCCCCGGGTGGGCGACCGTCCCATGATCCACCGGGCCAGGATGGCCGCCAACGCGCTCGACCAGCCCCTCCTGCACGCCGGCAAGCTGCCCGAGGACGTCTGGCTCCCGCTGCTCGGCGAGGGCTACCTCAGCCCCCGCTTCCGGGTCGCCGAGCTGACCCGGGACGCCACGCCCGCGCAGCTGGACTGGTGGGCGGACCGGCGGCCGGTGCCCGACACCGAGGCCTTCCTGGTGGGCCACCTGACCTCGCTGCGCGCCACCCAGGCGCCGCTGCTCGTGCTGGGCGAGCCCGGCTCGGGCAAGACCAAGCTCACCGAGGTGCTCGCCGCGCGGCTGGCCAGGTCGGAGTTCCTGCCGATCCGGGTCGAGCTGGCCGGCGTGTCCGCGCGGGCGGGCATCACCGAGCAGGTCGAGCAGGCCCTCGGCACGGTGCTGGGGGAGGAGGTGGACTACGCGCGGCTGGTGACGGCCGCCGACGGGGCCATGCCGGTGATCCTTCTCGACGGGTTCGACGAGCTGGTCCAGGGCGGGGCCGGCCGCCACGACTACCTCGAACGGGTGCAGGAGTTCCAGGCCAGGGAGGCGGAGCTGGGCCGGCCGGTGGCGGTGATCGTGACCAGCCGCACGGTGGTGGCCGACCGGATCAGGTTCCCCAAGGGCCTGCTGGGGCTGCAGCTCCAGCCGTTCGACGACGGCCAGGTGCGGCAGTGGCTGAACATCTGGGACCAGCGCAACCGCGGCCTGCTCGCCCGTCGCGACCTCAAGCCCCTGCCCGCCGAGGCGGCGCTCGTCCACGGCGAGATGGCCAGGCAGCCGCTGCTCCTGCTGTTGCTGGCCCTCTACGACGCGGGCAGCAACGCGCTGCAGCGCGACCACGGCCCGCTCGGCCGCGCCCGCCTGTACGAGGTGCTGCTGCGCGACTACACCGAACGCGAGACCGGCGGCGTGCGGCGGGTGGCCATCGACCAGGAGCTGGTCCTGCTCGGCGCGGTGGCCCTGTCCATGCTGGCGCGCGGCCGCCAGGTCATCACCGACGAGTCGCTCAACCGCGACCTGCCCGCCCTCTGCCAGGGCGGCGAGGACGACCCCGGCGACGAGGAGGACCGCGTCGACTGGGCGCGCAAGGCCACCGAGCGCTTCTTCTTCGTGCGCAGGAACGGGCACGCCTTCCTGCACGCCACGTTCGGCGAGTTCCTGGTGGCCTGGCTGACCATGTACGCGCTGCGCGACCTCGACCGGCGCCGCCGCCTGGCCGGGGACGAGCCGCTCGCGCTGGTGCAGGCCGTGGACGACGACCTGCTGTACGCGGTCACGTCCCACTCGTGCCTGGCCGAGCGCGGGCCGACCGTCGGGTTCGTCCTGGAGCTGCTGGACGAGGTTCCCTCCGCCGTGCGCGAGCGCTGCGTGGACCTGCTGGCCGGGCTGCTGCGCCGGTCGCTGCACGAGCGGCCCCGCCGCCACTTCACCGGATTCCGGCCGGTGCGCCACACGATGACCCGCCGCCTGGCCGCCTACTCGGCCAACCTCGCCCTGCTCATCGTCTGCGCCTCCGAGCAGCCGGTCCGCGTGTCGTCGATCCTGTCCGGGCCCGACCACCTGGAGCAGTGGTCCTCGCTCAGCCACCTGTGGAAGGGGCAGCTCGGGCACGAGGGCTGGACCGGGCTGGTGACCGCCCTGTCGGCGCACCGCGTGATCGAGGACGGCAAGGAGGACGTCGTGCTCGGCGGCACCGGGACCGGCACTGAGACCGGCGGCATGGGCGACGTCGTCGTCGCGGTCGCCACCGGCCACTCGGCCCGGCACCGGCGCCTGCTCGACCTGCTGGTCGCGGCGCTGGGGGAGGGCCGCTTCCTGCCGTACCGGGACCGTCTGGCCATCCTCGACGAGCTGGTGCGGACCGTGGCCGTGCGGTCGCCGGCCATGCACCGGGCCCTGGGCGCGATGTGGGCCGAGGACGGCGCCGACCACGCGGAGCTGCGGCCGCTCCTGCGCGCCATGCTGGCCGACCCGGCCGACCGGGTGGGCACCTGGGAGCAGCTCGTCAAGGCGGGTGTCCCGGAGACGGCGCTCTGGGAGATCCAGGGCCTGGACTGATCAGGACGTCTCGGACCAGACGGGCAGCTCCACGCTGATCGTCAGGCCGCCCTCGTCCCTGGGCGTGGCCGTGACCGTGCCGTCGTGCGCCTCGGTGATCACCCGTACGATCGACAGCCCCAGCCCGCTGCCCCGGTCCGAGCGCAGCCGGTCGCCGTGCAGCCGCCGGAACGGCTCGAAGATCGTCTCGATCTCGTACGACGGCACCTGCAGCCCCGAGTTGGCCACGACCAGCTCGACCCGATCGGCCCGCCGCCGCGTCGTGACCCACACCTCGCCCTTGGCGTGGTTGTGCCGGATGGCGTTCTCCACGAGGTTCTGCACCAGCCGCTCCACCAGCACCGCCTCGCCCGCCGTCGGCGCGGGGTCGAGCAGCCGGTGCATGGTCACCTCGCGCTCGGCCGCCTCGGCCGCCGCCTGGTCGAGCACGTGCTCGGCCACGTCCGCCAGGTCGAACGGCCGCCGGTCCAGCACCGCCTGCTCGCCCTCGGTCAGCGCCAGCAGGCCGTCGATCAGGCGCTCGTGGCGGGCGTTGACCAGCAGCAGCGACTCGCCGAGCCGCTTGACGTCCTCCGTCGCGTCCGGCCGCCGCACGGCCACGTCCACCAGCGTCCTGTTGATCGTGAGCGGGGTGCGCAGCTCGTGCGAGGCGTTCGCGACGAACCTGCGCTGGCCGTCGAACGAGCGCGCCAGCCGGCCGAGCATGGTGTCGTAGACGTCGGTCAACTCCTTGATCTCGTCCTGGGGGCCGTCGTAGCCGATCCGCTCGCTCAGGTTGTGGCTCTGGGCGACCCGGCGGGCGGTGTCGGTGACGTTCCTGAGCGGGCGCAGCACCATGCCCGCCGTCCGCCAGCCGATCCCGAACGCCAGCCCGGTGCCGGCGAGTACCGCCACCCCGCCAGCGGTGCGCAGGTTGGACAGGACGCTGGTCTGGTAGGCGAGGTGCGTCTTGAGCGCGAACCCCCTGGCTATTTCATACCCGTCCTGGTAGCGCGCGGAGTAGAGGCTGTAGCCGTCCCGCTCCACCCGGATCTCGTCGGGAGTGAACACCGAGGCCCGGTACTGGAAGCTCGTCTGGACGACGAAGTAGACGGCGACCAGGGCGAGGGCGGCGACCACGAAGAACACGCCCGCGCTGACCAGCGCGAACCGCAGGCGCATGCTCATGGGATGCGATACCCCGATCCCGGCACGGTCTCGATGACCTGGGGCTCGCCGAGCTTCTTGCGCAGCTTCATCATCGTGGTGCGGACCGTGTTCGTGAACGGGTCGATGTGCTCGTCCCACACCTTCTCCAGCAACGTCTCCGCCGAGACCACCGCTCCCTGGGCCCGCAGCAGCTCGGCCAGCACGCCGAACTCCTTGCGGGCCAGCGGCACGTACCGGCCCTCCCTGAACACCTGCCGGTGCGCCCAGTCCAGCCGCACCCCGGCCCGCTCCAGCATGGGCGGGTCGGCCCGCCTGGCCCGCCGCCCGAGCGCGTGCACCCGGGCCACCAGCTCCTCGAACGCGAACGGCTTGGGCAGGTAGTCGTCGGCCCCCAGCGACAGCCCCGCCACCCGGGAGCGCACGTCGCTCGCGGCGGTCAGCATGAGCACCCGCACCAGCCAGCCGCGCTCGACCACGGCCTTGCACACCTCGTCCCCGTGCACCTGCGGCAGGTCACGGTCGAGGATCAGCACGTCGTAGTCGTGCACGCCGAGCCGTTCGAGCGCCGCGTCCCCGTCGTAGGCGACGTCGACGGCCAGCGCCTCCCCGCGTAACCCCTCGGCGATCGAGTCGGCGAGCATCCGCTCATCCTCAGCGACCAAAACGCGCACCGTGCCCCCAAAAGATGTGAAATGCCCGCCAGTCTGCTCCGGCCGGCATAACGCGCGCATAACCAGAATCGGTGACGTTCAGGTTATCGGTGGCGCGCTGGACTGACCGCCCTGAAGCCGGGATCCGCCCGGCTGTCTCGGGGGGAAGACCATGGCGCCCACGCTCGCGGGGCCCCGTGACCACCGGCTGTTCGGGTGCGTGCTCGCGCTGGCCGCCGCGCTGCGCGTGCTGGTCATGCTGGGGTACGACACGGCGCGGCTCTATTGGTACGACTCGTTCACCTACCTGGACACGGCCGTGCATGTGCGGCCGCAGGGCGCGTTCCACCCGGCGGGCTACTCGTGGTTCCTGTGGGCGCTGCGGCCCTTCGGGAGCGTGGAGCTCGTCGTGGGGGTGCAGCACGCGATGGGGCTGGCCGTCGGGGTGATGACCTACCTATTGCTGCGCCGCCGGTCGCTGCCCGCCTGGGGAGCGGCGCTGACGGCGGCGCCGGTGCTGTTCGACCCGGCGTTCGTGCGCCTGGAGCACGCCGTGCTGTCGGACACGCAGGTGATCTTCCTCGTCGTGGCCGCGCTGCTGGTGCTCATGTGGCGTGGGGAGGTGTCCACGCGGGCGGCGGCGGTGGCGGGAGCGCTGCTCGCGCTGGCCGGTCTGACGCGTACCGCCACCGTGCCGCTGCTCGGCCTGGCCGCCCTCTACCTCCTGCTGAGGAGGACCCCATGGCGGGCACGGTGGCGCGCGGCCGTGGCCCTGGTCGTGGCGGGGGCGCTGCCGCTGGCCGCCTACGCCGGCTGGTACGCCCAGCACCACGGCAGGTTCGCGCTGAGCGGCTCCGACGGCGTCGCCCTGTGGGCCCGCACCATGACCTTCGCCGACTGCTCGATCATCAGGCCGCCCGCGGACCAGGCCGCGCTCTGCCCGAACGGCACCGTCCTGGACGCCGCCTCCGAGTACGTCTGGGACCCGCGGGCCTCGCTGAACCGCCTGCCCGGCGACCGGTTCACCCACAACGACCTGGCCAGGGCGTTCGCGCTCAGGGCCATCGCCGCGCAGCCCCTGGACTACCTGCGCGAGGTCGTCCGGGACACCTCGCTCGCCTTCACCTGGGAGCCGGTCGCCCACCCGAAGCGGATGAGCCCGACCACGGCCTTCCAGCGGGGCTCCTGGCCGCTCCCCTCCGGCCGGCCCCTCGTGGACCAGGTCAGGAAGGAGTACGACCCGGACATCCGGGGCATGCGGTCCGTCGAGCCGTTCGCCTCGGTCCTGGCCGCCTACCCGTACCCGTGGTTCCTGCACGGCACGCTGTTCGGCGTCCTGCTGCTGGCCGGCGGGGCCGGCGCGGTGCTGCGCCCGCGCCGGGCGCTGCTGCCGTGGTCGTTCGCGGTGTTCCTGCTCGTGGCGCCGGTGGCCGCGCTCGACTTCGACCACCGCTACGTCCTGCCCGCCATCCCCGTCGCCTGCGTGGCCGCCGCGCTGGCCGTGCCGCGGCCGGCGGGTGGTTACCCCCGTGGCTACGATCATGTTGCGCGCCCGAAAGCATCGGCGAACGGCTCTCGCGCGTCCTGAAGGGCGGGGCGGCCGCTGCGGTGCTGGTCGAGGCCGCCCTGACGAGCCCGGCCGGCCATGGAAGCGCCCCGAGATCGCCCCGCTGGTCCCCCCGCTGACCTTTTTGAGGCTGACACTCCACCGGAATGTTACGTAATATCCGTACATCGCGAGCGTTGGGGGCGCCAGGGTGCCAGGACAGAGCGTGGGTGTGGTCGTCGATCCCGGAGTGCCTCCGGAAGTAGCCGGACTGCTGCGTGCCAACGCCCCGCTGCTGTCCAGGATCAGGGCCGGATGGGTGCCGCCCGCCGAGACGTCGTCGCGCCGCAAGAGCCCGTCCAGCGCCATGCTCCTGGCCGCGACCCCCTTCGTGGTCGCGCTCATGGCACTCCTGCTCGCCTCGCGGTTCGCGCCGGCCGGGTTCGTGCTGCTCGGCACGTACGTCTTCATCGTCCTCGTCAAGATCGCCTCCATGAGCGAGGTGCCCGAGGACGACCGGCCGCAGGAGCGCGGCGTCTACGAGCAGGCCCGCTGGTACGACGGCCGCTACCTGCTGCCCGAGGACTTCGACCAGGAGGCCAGGGCCGTCCTGACCAGGGCGCAGCGGGCCATCGGGTCCGTGCTGCGCTCCCACGTCAACGCCGAGGGGCTGCTCGACGACGCCCGCAACGCCGTGATGCTGCCCGCCCAGGAGTGGGAGATCGCCCGCCTGCTCGCCAAGCTGTCGGCGCTGCGCCTGGAACACCGGGAGCTGCTGGCCAGGGGCATCGCGCCCGAGGTGGCCGCGGTGATCGAGCCGCTCGAACGCGCCCTGGTCAACAGCGAGGCCGCCGTCGTCGCCCGCGTGGAGGCGCTGGAACGTTACGCCGGCCACGTGGCCGAGGCCGAGCGCGCCTACCACGCCCGCGGCCAGATCGAGGAGCTGCGCGCCCGGCTGCCGCGCTACGAGGAACTGCTGGCGGAGTCGGGCGCGGACAAGCTCGCCGTGCCCGAGATCGAGCGCCTGGCCGAGGACGCCGACGTGCTCGAACGCACCTTACGACGCAGCGTCCGGTCCGCCCACGAGGCGTTCCGCTATCTCGAAGGCTGACACTCGGACATAGGATCAAAAACGTGCCCGGACGTCATGCGAAGGTGATAGTCGATCCGGCGGTGGCCGACGACGTCGCGGCCCTCTTACGTGACAACCGCAAACTCCTCGTACGCATCCACGCCGGCTGGGTGCCCGCGCACAAGCGCCACCGCCCGATGGTCGGCATCGTGACCAGGCTGGCGGCCACCGGGACCGCCGCCGTCGCGGCCGTCTACGGCCTGGCCCTCTTCGTCGCCGGACGCTACACCCCCTTCGCCGTGATCATGACCGGCGCCGCCCTGCTCGTCGTCAGCGTCCTGCTCAGGCCCAGGCCCGACGCCGAGGTGGAGCGAGCGCACGCGCTGGAGCTGGCCGTCTACGACGGCGCCCGCAGGCACGAGGGCCGTTACGTCGTGCGCGAACAGCTCGACGAGCCCGCCAGGGCCCTCATGATCCGCGCCCAGACCGCCATCGACCAGGTCATGGGCTCCAGCGTCAACGCCGAGGGGCTGCTGGACGACGTGCGCAACTCCGTCATGCTGCCCGCCCAGGAGTGGGAGATCGCCCGGCTGCTGGCCAAGCTGTCGGAGCTGCGGGCCGAGCACGAGGAGGTCGTCTCCGAAGGGCTCACCCCCGAGGTGGCCGCCGTCGCCGAACCCCTCGCCCAGGCGCTCGACAGCAGCCAGCAGGCCGTGATCGCCCGCGTCGAGGCACTGGAACGTTACGCCGGCCACGTCGCCGACGCCGAGCGCGCCTACCGCGCCCGGCACCAGATCGAACGCCTCAGCGCCAAGCTGCCCCGCTACGAGGAGCTCCTCGCCGAGTCGGGCGCTGACGGGTCGTCCGTACCGGAGCTGAGCCGGTTGTCCGACGACGCCGACCGCCTCGAACAGGCGCTCCGCGACAGCGTCAGCTCCGCGCACGAAGCTTTTCGCCACCTGAGGGGGTGATTTCCCTTAGGATCCGGTTTCGTGGCGGATGTGGTGGTAGACCCCGAGGTGCCGCCGGATGACGCGCAGTTGCTCAGGGAGAGCCGGCGGGTGCTGCTCAAGATGCGCCAGGGCTGGGCCCCCGAGCCGAGGCGGGCCATATCGAGCGCGCAGTACCGGATCATCGCGGCGTTCGGATCGGTGGCGCTCTTCGGCGTGATGGCCGCCGGTGGCATGGTCGGCCGGGGCCTCGGCCTGCTGGTGCTCGTCCTCCTGGGCATCCCCATGATGATCGTGCTGTTCCTCCGCAACGACCTGCCCGACGACGACGAGGAGGAGTACGAGCGCGAGGTCTACGAGCAGCTGCGCTGGCACGAGGGCCGCTACGTGCTCACCGAGGACCTCGACGAGGCCTCCGCCCGCCTGCTCGCCCGCGCCCAGCGCGCCATCGCCGTCGTCACCGGGTCCCGGGTCAACGCCGAGGGCCTGCTCGACGACGTGCGCAACGCGGTGATGCTGCCCGCCCAGGAGTGGGAGATCGCCCGCCTGCTGGCCAAGCTGTCCGCGCTGCGCACCAAGCACAGGGAGACCGTGTCCAAGGGGCTCACGCCCGAGGTGGAGGCCGTGGCCGAACCCCTCGCGCGGGCCCTCGACAGCAGCGAGGCGGCCGTGCTGGCCCGCGTCGAGGCGCTGGAACGTTACGCGTCCAACGTCGCGGAGGCCGAGCGCGCGTACCAGGCCCACCAGCAGATCGAGGAGCTGCGGGGGCGGTTGCACCAGTACGAGGAACTGGTGGCCGAGACGGGGGCCGGCGGGTTCGCGGTGCCGGAGCTGGAAAGTCTGGCGCAGGACGCGGACCGGCTGGAGCAGGCGCTGCGGCGAAGCGTCACCTCCGCCCACGAGGCCTTCCGCTACCTCGACCCCTGACCCCTCTCGCCCCTCACCCCAAAGGGACCTCAGCCGGAGTACGGCTCGGGTCCTTCGGGGTGGGTGGCGATGACCGGTCGGCGTCCCTCCCCTCAATGGGACCTCAGCCGGAGTGCGCCTGGTCAGGCCGGGCGGGCGGTTTCCAGGAGGAGGTCGCACAGGGCGTCGGCGGCGTCCACGCGCCCCAGCTTGGCCGACGCCTGCCCCATCGTCTGGCGCAGCCCCGGGTCGGCCAGCAACGGCATCAGCTCGGCCAGCAGCTGCTCGGCCGTGGGATGCGGCTCCAGCAGGGCCCGGGCCGCCCCCGCCGACACCAGGTACGCGGCGTTCTTGCGCTGCTCGTCCCCCCCGGTGGGGATCAGGGGCACCAGCACCGAGGGCTTGCCGATGGCGGTCAGCTCCGACACCGTCCCCGCCCCGCTGCGGGAGATCACCACGTCGGCGGCGGCGAACAGGTCGGCCAGCTCCCCGCCCACGTACGGCACCGGATGGTAGCGGTCGGCCAGGTCCGCGGGCAGCGCCACGGCCCGCATCTGGTCGATCCACGCCGGCCCGCACTGGTGCACGACCTGGGCGTGCGGCAGCAGCCGCGGCAGGATCTCCGCGATCAGGGTGTTGACCTGCTTGCTGCCCTGCGCGCCGCCCGTCACGTAGATCAGCGGCACCTCGAACGTCAGCCCGAACAGGTCGTACGCCGCCGCCCGGTTGCCCTGCAGCAGCTCGGGCCTGATCGGGTTTCCGGTCACCACGGCCTTCGAGCGAGCAGAGGCGGGCAGATAGTCCAGCGACGACTCGTGCGACAGCGCGATCCTGGTCGCCAGCCTGGACAGGATGCGGTTGGCCAGCCCCACGACGGTCGTCTGCTCGTGCATCACCAGCGGCCGGCGGATCAGCTTGGCCGCGACCCCGATGGGCACCGCCACGTAGCCCCCGGTCGACAGCACCACGTCCGGCAGGTAGCGGGCCGCGTGCCCCACCGCCTGCAGCACCCCGATCGGGATGCGGAAGACGTCGGCGATGTTGGTGCCCAGCTCCTTGAGGTTCGGACGGCGGCGCAGCTTGCCCGTGGTGATCGCCTTGAACGGGATGCCGTGCTCGGCCGTGATCCGCGCCTCCAGGCCGTTGGCCGTGCCCACCCAGAGCACGTCGTGGGGCACCTGACGCCGCTGGACGGCCGTCAGGGTGGTCAGAGCCGGATAGGTGTGACCACCGGTGCCGCCGCCGGTGATCAACAGTCGCAGGGTTCGTGACATGCGATCAGACTAGGGCCGCACAGCGGAAACCCGTGTGCCCGGTGGAGGAGTCAGGCGTGTTGGAGGTGCGGGCGGCCACGCGGTAGCGGTTGCAGTAGGAGTCGTGGCACAGGTACGAGCCGCCGCGGATCACCTTCGCCGAGCCCTGCGCGGGTCCGGCCGGGTTGTCGGCGAACGCCTCCCAGCTCGTGCCCCACCAGTCGGCCGTCCACTCCCAGACGTTGCCGGAGACGTTGTAGAGGCCGTACCCGTTGGGCTGGAACGACTTGACCGGCACCGTCCCCTTGCTCGGCGCCACCGGGAAGCGGCCCTGCCAGATGTTGCACCGCTGCCGCCCCTTGGGCGCCAGCTCGTCGCCCCACGGGTAGCGCTTGCGCTCCAGGCCGCCGCGGGCGGCCATCTCCCACTCCGCCTCCGTGGGCAGCCGCTTGCCCGCCCACGTGGCGTACGCGGTCGCGTCGTTCCAGGACACGTGCACGACGGGGTGGTTCTGCCGGTCGCCGGCCGACGACCCCGGGCCCTCCGGCGAGCGCCACGAGGCGCCCTCGACGCCCGCCCACCAGGGTGCGCCGGGCACGCCGGCGTCCATCACCCCGCCCGTGGCGAACTGGGCGAACACGAACGACCAGCCGATCCGCTCGGCCTCGGTGACGTATCCGGTCTCCTTCACGAACGTGGCGAACTGCGCGTTCGTCACGCACGTCGGATCGATCAGGAACGGGTCCAGCCGCACCTCGCGCACCGGCCCCTCGCCGTCCTCGGGCCGCCCGTCGGGGTCGTCGCCGCCCATGAGGAACGTTCCGCCGGGCACGCGCACCATCCCGCGCGGCGCCTCCCGCCGCACGACGGTCACCGGCCCCGCGAGCGGCCCCGCGTCCGGCTGCGCGGCGGCGCCGTCTCTGCTCGGCCCACAGCAAGCGCTCAAAAGTCCCCCAAACGTGTCCACGACACCAAGGAAGGGTAGTCCCTGGAGCATGTCCACGATCACGCGGCTGCCCAGGGCCACCGCCGCGGAGACCCTGGCCCTGGCCGCCGCGGTGGCGCTGCCGTCCATCGCGCAGGGCCCCGTCGCGCGCCGCCCCTACGCGGTGCGGCTGGCGGAGCTCGCCGACGCCGACGGCCGGGCGATCCGGCTGCTCGCCCGGCTGCGCGCAGAGCACGGCGAGGGCCCGCTGCTGGTACGGGTGCCCGGCCGCGGCTGGGTGATGCTGCCGCTGGCCTCGCGCGACGTGCGCGCGGTGCTCGACGACCGGGACTTCACCCCGGCGACGAGGGCGAAACGCGGCGCGCTCGGCCACTTCCAGCCCGACGGCGTGCTGATCACCCGCGACCCCGGCCTGCGCGAGCGCCGGCGCGCCCTGAACGACCAGGTGCTCGGCTCCGGATTCGCCCCCTTCGCCCAGGTGGTGGAGGAGGAGGCCGCCACGCTGCCCCGCCACGGGCCGCTGAGCTGGCCGCGCTTCCACGCCACGCACTGGCGGATCGTGCGGCGCATCGTGCTCGGCGACGGCGCGCGGGACGACGTGGTCCTCACCCGGCAGCTCGACCGGCTGCGCGCCGACGCCAACTGGTCGGACCTGCGCGGGCTGCGCACCGACGTCTTCAACGCCTTCCGGCGCCGGCTGGCCGGGCACCTGGCGCGGGCCGAGCCGGGCAGCCTGGCGGCCGGGCAGGCCCGCGCGCACGCCGCGGCCGACGTGAACCCCGAGGGGCAGGTGCCGCACTGGCTGTTCGCCTTCGACGGGGCCGCCGCCGCGGCCTACCGGGCGCTCGCGCTGGCCGCCGCCCATGAGGGGACCGCGGATGCGAGGGCCACCGTGCTGGAGTCCGTGCGGCTCTGGCCCACGACGATCGCCATCGTGCGCGAGGCCGTCGGCCCGACAGAGTGGGACGTTCCCGACGGCACGACCGCGGTGATCTACAGCCCGTACGTCAACAGGGCCGAGCCCGGCGACTCCTACCGCCCCGAGCTGTGGCGCGAGGGCGGCGGCGATTGGGCGGGCGTGCCGTTCAGCGCCGGGTTCGCGCGCTGCGCGGGGGAGGACCTGGTGCTGTTCACCGCCGCCACCCTCCTGGACGCAGTCCTGCGTGAGCGCTCAGTCAGAGCGTCCGTACGCTTGGAGGGGAGCCTGCCGGCCATGCTCAACCACTTCCGCCTCAACTTCGCTGTAAAAGCCGCATAACGGTAGCGTTTTCCCATGCGACTCGGCGTGCTGGACATCGGCTCGAACACTGTCCATTTACTGGTCGTCGACGCCCACAGGGGCGCCCGGCCCATGCCCGCCTACTCCCACAAGGAGGCGCTCCGCCTGACGGAATACCTCGACGAGGACAACCGGCTCGCTGCGGAGGGCGTCGAGCGGCTCGGCGCCTTCGTGGAGGAGGCCGTGCACCTGGCGGAGGACAAGGGGGTGGAGGACCTGCTGGCCTTCGCCACCTCGGCCGTGCGCGAGGCGGCCAACGGCGAGGAGGTCCTGGCGCAGGTCGAGGAGCGCAGCGGTGTGCACATCGAGGTGCTGTCCGGGCGTGACGAGGCCAGGCTGACGTTCCTGGCGGTGCGACGGTGGTACGGCTGGTCGTCGGGGCGGCTGCTGGTCTTCGACATAGGCGGGGGCTCGCTGGAGATCGCCGCCGGTGTGGACGAGGAGCCCGACGTGGCCGTCTCGCTGCCGCTGGGCGCCGGGCGGCTGACGCGCGACTGGTTCACCGCCGACCCGCCGTCCGCCGAGGAGGTGCGCAAGCTGCGCAAGCACGTACGGACCGAGATCGCCCGCACGGTCGGCGACGTCGTCAGGAACGGCGAGGCCGACCGCGCGGTGGCCACGTCCAAGACGTTCAAGCAGCTCGCCAGGATCGCCGGGGCGGCGCCCTCCAGCGACGGCCCCTACGTCTCCCGCCCGCTGTCCAGGCACGCCATGGCCGACTGGGCGGTCAAGCTGACCACCATGGGCGGCGCCGAGCGGGCTCAGCTGCCCGGCGTGTCAGAGGGGCGGGCGGCGCAGCTCGCGGCCGGGGCGCTGGTCGCAGACGCGGTCATGGACCTGTTCGAGGTGGACCGGCTGGAGGTGTGCCCGTGGGCGCTGCGCGAGGGGGTGATACTGCGCCGGCTCGACATCCTGCCGGGGCGGTTCGACCTGCGCACCGACAGCGCGCTGGAGTAACGACGATCTATCCCGAAAAATTGGCATAAAGCGCTGGGTGCCGGGCATTGTCCGCCGAATGATGGAGGTGCTCGGCACGATCGGCTCCCTCGCCGTCGTGCTCCTGTTCATCGTCCTTGCCGTGCTGGCCATCTCGGTGGTCGCGCTGGTCGTCCTCGGATGCCTGGCCGGTTCGATGCTGGTCGACTGGCGCGGCCTGCGGCGGCGGCTGGCCAGGCTGGCCCGGGGCGGGCCGAGGCTGACGCTCAAGCGCAGCGGCGAGGCCGTTCCGGCCCGGCTGCGGGCGGAGCTGAGCGGGAGCACATCAGGGACCCGCCGCCGCTTCCTGCTCGGCGCCGCCCGATCGAGGGAACACGGGCCCGGCAGGGGCTTGAACGGTTCGCGGATCCACGGGCATCGCCCAGTGGATCGGCACGTGGATCGGCACACGCGCCTTTGAGCGCGATCATGGGGCGGGCCGGGTCACATGGCCATGAGGTAGAGCCCGGCCGCCCCGGGCGCGTACCGCAGCCGCTTCTCCAGGCAGACCACCGCGCCGTGCTCGTGCCTGTTGACGAACCGGATGTCGTCGGCGAGCGCGCGCATGATCAGGAGCCCGCGCCCGTGCTCGGCGCCCGGCTCGGGGTTGATGATCTGGTCAGGGTCGAAGCCGCCTCCGTTGTCGATGACCTTGATGATGCAGCGGTCATCGAGGACGGAGGTGCTGACCGTGTAGTCGTCGCTCGGCTCGGCGTGCCTGATCACGTTGGAACACGCCTCGGTGAGCATGAGTTCGATGTCGTCACGGATTTGCGAATCGACGCCGAGGGAACGCAGCGTGCCGTCCAGCATCTGCCTTATCAGGGGGACGCTCGCCGCATCCCTGGGCAGTCGGAGCGCTATCGTGGCCTCCACTTGGGGCTCCTTCCGTATGGATGCGTGTTCGTCCCCTTCCCTCGTTACAGTGCGTCAATCGTCCCGTTAGAGGTTCGGAGTCCGAAAGCTATGGCTCCAGCAGGCGCATGGCGACCTCTAGGGAGGCTTTGTCCACTTCGTCCTCGGACAGCTGGCCCTGGTCGATCATCCATTTCCCCGCGTGGATCGCGAACAGCGCCGTCGCGCGGCTGACGCGCTCGACGGGCGTGGCACCGGGCTCGTTCAGCTCGGCCACGAGCTCCATCATCAGCTCGCGGGTCTTGGCGAGCGTCGGATGGTCACGCAGCGCGGTCTGGTTGCGCTCCAGGAACCTGGCCACCCCGATGTGCTGGGTGCGTCTGATCCCCGCGGCGTAGCGCTCGACCAGCTCGCGCCGCGTCTGCGGCGTCTTCGGCCGGCTCCGGGCCCACTCGAGGAGCTCCTCCAGCTCCACCAGCCGGTTGCCGACCAGGCTCGTGACGATGTCGTCCTTGGTCTTGAAGTGGTAGTAAAGGGCGGCCTTCGTCACCCCGAGCTCCTCGGCGATCTCCCGCAGTGACGTCGCCTCGTATCCCTGCTCTGTGAACAGCCGGAGCGCGATCTCCTGAATCCGGGTCCGAGTGTCTTCCCGCACTTCACACCTTTTCGACTTGACGGCCGGCAAGTAAGTATCTACCTTATTCTATGCTTGCCGGGCGGCAAGTAAGCAAGATCCAAAAGCACAAAGGGGGGGTGTCCGGTGGCGGAGGCAGTCGGACGGCGGCGTGAGGTCATGGTCGTTCTGCCGGGACTGATGTTAGCCATGGTCCTGGCGATGCTGGACAACATGATCGTGGGCACGGCCATGCCGCGCATCGTCGGGGAGCTCGGCGGTCTGACGCATCTGTCCTGGGTCGTCACGGCGTACGTGCTGGGCACGACCGTCTCGACGCCGATCTGGGGCAAGATCGGCGACCTGTACGGCCGCAAGACCATCTTCATCATCTCGATCGTCATCTTCATGGTCGGCTCCGCGCTCTGCGGCATGGCGGGTTCGTCGCTGCTCGGCGGGCCGGACGGCGGCATGGCCGAGCTGATCGCCTTCCGCGCGATCCAGGGGCTCGGCGCGGGCGGCCTCATCGTGAACGTCATGGCGATCATCGGCGACCTGGTGCCGCCCCGCGAGCGCGGCCAGTACCAGGGCATCATGGCCGGCGTCATGTCGCTGGCGATGATCGCGGGCCCGCTGGTCGGCGGCTTCATCACCGACCACCTCGACTGGCGCTGGGCCTTCTACGTGAACCTGCCGATCGGCGCGATCGCGCTGGGCATGATCGTGACGCAGCTGCACCTGCCGAAGCTGCGCAACACGGTGCGCATCGACTGGGCGGGCGCGGGCCTGCTGTCCGTCGGCATCACCGCCCTGGTGCTCATCACGACCTGGGGAGGCAACGAGTACGCCTGGGGCTCCTGGCAGATCCTCACCCTCGTCGCGATCGCCGTGGTCACGCTGGCGCTGTTCGTCGTGGTCGAGCGGAAGGTCGAGGAGCCGATCATGCCGCTGCAGCTCTTCGCCAACCGCAACTTCACGCTGATCTCGATCATCGGCTTCCTGCTGGGCTTCGCCATGTTCGGCGCGATCAACTTCCTGCCGCTGTTCCAGCAGATGGTGCAGGGCTCCACGGCCACCAACTCCGGCCTGCTGATGCTGCCGATGATGGGCGCCGCCATGGTGGTGTCGCTGTTCGTGGGCAAGGCGATCACCGTCACGGGCAAGTACAAGATCTACCCGGTGCTCGGCGGGATCGGCATGGCCGTGGGCATGTGGCTGCTGTCCACGATGGACGTCCACACGGCCTCCTGGGTCACCGGCATCTACATCGCCGTGCTCGGCCTCGGCATGGGCTTCCTCATGCAGACCACGATGCTCATCGCCCAGAACAGCGTCGAGCAGAAGGACCTGGGCGTCTCCAGCAGCGCCACCACGTTCTTCCGGTCGATCGGCGGCTCGTTCGGCGTCTCGCTGTTCGGGGCGATCTTCAACAACCACCTGCTGTCGGAGCTGACCTCCCGCTTCGGCGAGCAGGCGGCCGAGCGCGTGGCCAAGAGCGGCGGCCGGATGGACCCGAGCGCGGTCGCCCAGATGCCCGCGCAGATGCGCACCGGGGTGCTGGAGTCGCTGGCGACCTCGATCTCCGGCGTCTTCTGGTGGGCCATCCTGTTCGCGGTCGTCGTGCCCGTGCTGGCCGCGTTCGTCAAGGAGATCCCGCTGCGCGGCGGCGCTCCGGCGCCCGCCAAGGACGAGCAGGCCGTCAGCCCCGCGGCGGGCTGAGCACCCGGCCGAGCGCGCCTCCCGTTCGACCTTGCGGAAAATGGGAGGCGCGCGGCCGGTGTTTTGTGGACAATCCCCGCTATGCACCACACCCTCGGCCGCCCGCGCGTCGAAGACGCCGCGGCCATCCATGAGCTGATCGCGGCCTACGACACCGCGGTGATCGGCTCACCCGACATGACGCTCGACGACGTCGCCGACGAGCTGGCCGAGCCCGGCTTCGACCGCGACAGGGACGGCTGGCTGGCCCGCGACGGCGACGGCCGCCTCGACGGCTGGGCCTGGGCGTGCCGCGTCGGCGACAGCGACACGGTGGACGTCGAGGTGATCGTACGGCCCGGCGTGACGGGCCTGGACGACCGGCTCTGGCCCCTGGTGATTGGCCGCGCCCGCGAGCTGGCCGCCGAGGCCGGCCACGACGGCGCCACCCTGCACATCGGCGTCTACCGCGCCGACACCGCCAAGCGGGACACGGCCGAGGCGCGCGGTTTCTCGCCCGGCACCAGCTTCCACCGCATGCGCATCGACCATGACGGGCCCGTGGAGCCGCCCGCCCCGCCCGCCGGGCTGACCCTGCACACGGGGGAGAGCGAGGACGCGCGGCGCGAGGCGCACCGGGCGCACCAGGAGGGCTTCGCCGAGCACTTCGGGTTCGTGCCGGTCGACTACGACGTGTGGTATTCGCGCCGGCAGGCCCAGTCCACGACGGACTGGGCCCAGCTCACCCTGGCCCGCCTCGACGGCCGCCCCGCCGGGGTGCTGATCGCCAACAACCAGTTCGTCCCCGACGAGGGCTGCGGCTACGTGGCCACGCTCGCGGTCGTCCCGGAGTTCCGCGGCCGGGGCCTGGGGCGCTTCCTGCTCCGCCACGCCTTCGCCGCCGACGCCGCGCGCGGCCGCAAGGGCACGATCCTGCACGTCGACTCCAACAACACCACCCCGGCGCTCGGGCTCTACGAGTCGGCCGGCATGCGCCCCGTCCTGGTCATCGACGTCTGGCAGCAGCGCCTCTGACGGCCGGGGCGTCAGACGCGGTGGCGGGACAGGTGGTCGAGGACCGACTGGTTGGCCTCCCAGCCGTCGGGGAACTTGACCGGCACCCCCAGCTGCACCGGCTCCGCCGACGGGTGGGCGTCCAGGAGCTCGGCGATGCCCGCCCGCGCCACGACGACGCAGGCGTGCCGGTGCCGTGACGCCAGCACGCACAGCCGCCCCGACTCCAGGTGGAAGGCCGTGGCGTCGCGGCGGCCCGACAGCGGGTGCAGGACGATCGTCACGTCGTACTCGCGCCCCTGCAGGCGGTTGGCCGTGTCCACGGTGATCTCCGCCGGCACCCCGGCGGCCCGGATGGCGGCCACCTGGTCGCGGTGGGCGGCCCCGACCGCGATGCGCTCCGCCGTCACCGGCCGCTCGCCCTGCTCGGAGGAGGCCACGGCGCCGCGCTGCAGCAGGCGTTCGGCCAGCAGCGCCACCGCCCGCACGGCCTCCCCGTCGGTCCGCACGGTGTGCCGGTTGGGCAGCTCCAGCAGCGCCCACCCCGACCGGGCGGCCTCCTCCAGCGCCCGGTCGTGCACGGTCCCCATGCCGCCGGTCACCAGCTCCAGCCGCCGATCACCGTGCGACGTCCCCGACCGGAACCCGGTGAACGGGTAGAACGCCTGCGACACCACCGGCGCGGCAGAGGCCGGCAGGCGCCACGACACCGGCAGCCGGTGGACGGGGAGGTCCGGATTGTGGCGCAGCAGCACCGACACCGCGCTCTGCAGCGGATCCCACGACAGCCCCGACCACCGGTCCCCGTCCACGATCGAGAACGGATCGAGCTGCCCCGGATCGCCCACGAACAGCGCCCGCTCGAACAGCCCCGCGATCCGCAGCAGCTTGTCCGAGCGCATCTGGTACGCCTCGTCCACGATCGCCCACGGCCACACCCGGCCGCCGATCCAGGCCCACTTGTCGGCGGTCGCGATGACGATGTCCGGGTCGCCGAGATCCTGGATCCGGGTGCCGACCCGGACGCCGGCCAGCTCCAGCAGCCGCAGCGGTGGCACGTAGCCGCCGGCCGACAGCCGGCCCACGGTCAGGTGCGGGTGCTTGTCGGAGATGCGGGTCACCAGGTCGTCGACCTGCTCGTTCGTCTGGGCGACGATCATCAGGGGCTCGCCGGTCGCCGCGATGTGCGCCGCCGCCCGCACCACCAGCGTGGACTTGCCCGCGCCGGGCGGCGAGTCGACCACGACGCCGCGGTGCCGGGGCAGGTCGGCGAGGACGTTCCTGATGACCTGCTCCGGGCTGTCGGTCACGACCACTCCTCCTGGGCGTCCTCGTCGTCGGGCACGTGCTCCTGCGGCGGCCCGCCGTGCGTCCACGGCGTGGCCTCGGAGTCGGGCAGGTGGGGCGAGCCCTGGAAGTCGTCGGTCAGCGACGTGTAGCAGACCCGCTCGCCGATCTCGGGCACCGCTCCCGGCGCCGGCGTCTTCCCCCGGCCCATGCCCTTGGTGATCTTCAGGGTGACCAGGCCCTGGCCGGCCTCCACGAGCTCGGCGCCCTGGCCGCGGCGCTGCGGGGTGCCGAGCGAGGTGCCGGGCGCCAGGCGCACCGGGTCGTCGGTCTTGATCACCACCAGCGGGCGGAGCTTGCGGGAGCGGCCCTCGCCCTCGGTGTTGTCGGGGACGGTCTCGATCACCTCGCCCGCGAACGCCTCCCCGGTCAGCCGGTACTCGGCCATGACCAGGGGGTCGTCGTAGGCGCGCTGCACGTCGTACGCCGCCTGGGCCCGCTCCATGCGGGCCAGCTTGGCCGCGGCGGCCACCGCCCCGTCGCGCCTGGCCTGCGGCGGCGCGCCCTCGGCGATGTGCACCGCCATGCCGCTGAAGGAGCCGCGGTCCTGCTCCCACCGCTGCGCGACGCTCGAGCCCTCCTCCAGCCCGGCCAGCAGGTCGACGGCCTGCCACATGAGCCGCCACGTGGGCTCGAGCTGGGTGCGCAGCGCCTCGGTGATGCGCTCGGGCGACTCGCTGTCCATTGCCGGCGCCAGCACCTCCGCGTCGAACCCCGGATCGGTCGCGGGCCCGGCGGGCGGCCAGATCAGCGGGTCCTCGGCCTCGTCGTCGGGCCCCCTGGTGATCCAGGCCAGCAGCGCGGCCAGGTTGGCGTCCTCCAGCGAGCTCTGCCCGCTGGCCCAGTGCCGGCCCAGCTCCTCGGTCGCGGCCAGCATCATCGACGAGCCCGGGTACGCGGCCCGCTCCGCGAAGTACGTCAGCCACCGCCCCAGCAGCGGCACCGCCTCGGGCACCGGATAGGGCCCGTCGGCCCGGCGGAAGCGCGTGGAGCGGCCGAGCAGCCTGGTGAAGGCCACCCCGGTCTGGTTGGGCACGACGAGCTGCGGCGCGTCCAGCACGCGCTCGTAGGGGTCGGCGTTCTTGCGCTCCACCGTCTCGGTGTCGGCCATGAAGCCCTCGACGTACGGCAGCAGCACCCCGGCCAGCTCGGCGGCCCAGGCGAAGCGCAGGTCGCGGTTGCGTGGCTGGGTCACCACGAGCAGGCGCGGCCGCTCCCGCTCGGTGCCGAGCATGGCGGCCAGCGGCGCGGCGGCCTCGCCCGAGAGCCTGAGCGGGATGAAGACCATCGGCCGCTCCGACAGGTGGCAGTGCCTGACGGTCGCGACGGGCTGCGCGATGCCCTCCTCCAGGGCCCGCAGCCGCGCGAGCGAGGTCAGCATGCTCACGTGAGGCACTCCCTGCGCAGGCGTTCGGCGTTGCGGAGCAGCCGGGCGATCTCCTCCTGGCCCTCGGCGGGGTCGCGGGTGCCGTCGGCCAGCCCGAGCGCCTCCGCCACCGAGGCCACCCCGCCCAGCTCGTCGCGCACCTGCCGGCCGAGCAGGTCGGAGGCGCCCTCCTGGCGGGCCTCGTCGCGGCAGAAGAAGCACAGGTCGCACGCGGACATGCAGTCGGGCGCGTAGCGGGCGGTCGCCCTGCGCAGCGCGTCGGCCAGCTCGGCGACGGGCCGGGTGGGCCGCCCGTCCTCGCCGGGCCGCAGGTCGAACGTGAGGTCCTCGGGCAGCCCTTCGAGCAGCCGGTCGAGCGTGGTCATCCGGGTGAGCTGGCGGCGCAGCACCGCCATCTGCTTGCGCACGTCGACGAGGGTCGCGACGGGCCGGTTGGCGAAGTTCTCGGGGCAGACCAGGACCACCTCGTGCGAGACCTTCGCCGGGTCGTGGCCCAGCTCCTCCAGCAGCGTGCGCAGCGCCAGCACGTACACCGCCGCCTGCCGCGCCGCTCCGGCCACCGCCGCCGGGTCGGCCTGGCCGTCGATCACCGCGAACGACTTGATCTCCACGATGTGGAAGCGGCCGCCGAGCTGGAAGGCCACCACGTCGGGCTCCAGGTAGGCGGTGTGGCCGGCGATCTCCAGAGTGAGCAGCGGGTGGTCGTACAGCGTGCCCGCGTCCTGGCCCTCGCGGGCCGCGCGGTCGATCAGCGCGCGCGTGTGGGCGTGGCGCAGGTGGGCGCCGACGTTCTCGACGTCGTGGTAGGCGACCTCGGCGACCGGCAGGCGCAGCAGCTCGCGCAGCATCCGCAGCAGCTCCGCGCACCCGTCGGCCTTGACCAGCGCCTCGAACATGTTGCCGCGCGTGATCGCGAACGGCGACTGGCCGAACGGCGCGGGGAAGCCAAGGTGGCGGGCGGCGGCGTCCTTGTCGATGCCGGCGCCGTCGAGCAGGGCCCGGCGGGTGCAGCCGGGGTTGGCGGCCAGGGCCGCGATGGCGCGGGCGTCGTGCGGGCGGGGCGGCGTCGCGCCGCGCAACGCGTCAAGCCGCTGGATGTGTTCGCCCTCGCGCTTCAAGCCGCTCACTTCGCGTTCTCCTTCTTGATCGTGCTCAGCGTAGCGGCGCCGAACAGGCGGGCGGCGTCACCGAGCTGCGCCGCGGCGCGTTCTGCCAGCTCGGCGCGATCCCGCGTGTCGCGGTCGCCGTGCACGCGCAGCTCGGCGCGGGCCGCCTCGATCACCCGGTCCGGGTCGGGCGGGCCCAGCGTGCCGTCCGTGGCGCCGGGGATGTTCCTGGCCATGCGCAGGAGTAACCGGTCGGCCCGCCCGTCGGGCGACTCGTGCGAGGCCACCGCGACGGCGCAGGTCAGGAAGTCGACGCGGGGGCTGAGCGGGC
The DNA here is from genome assembly GCF_014873145.1 of Nonomuraea angiospora. Lineage (NCBI taxonomy): Bacteria > Bacillati > Actinomycetota > Actinomycetes > Streptosporangiales > Streptosporangiaceae > Nonomuraea > Nonomuraea angiospora. The sequence continues at coordinate 158,900 of NZ_JADBEK010000001.1, forward strand.
CGACCACGCGCCGCTCCAGCGGCCAGGTGCTGAGCGTGAGCAGCCCGCGGGCGGGGGAGAGGCGGTCGGTCAGCGCGGCGCACAGGTAGTACGGCCGCCCGTGCGGCGACGACCGGAACGAGCGCTCCTCGTCCCTGCGCAGGCTGGTGAGCTGGGCGCTGCGGATCGTCCCGCCGAAGAACACGTCGCTGACGGCCACGACGAGCCGCGGCTGGGCGGGCGCGCCGAGCAGCCGCAGCCCCTGGTGCACCTGCTCGCGCACCGTCACCAGGCGCGGCGGCTCCGGCTTGGCCTGGGAGGGCTCGCCGCTCACGAGGGCGTCCCACTCGCGCTCCGCGGTACGCAGCTCGGCACGCAGGGCGCGGGCCGTCGCGCCGTCCCTGACCCGCATCGCCTTGCGCACGCCCGCCCGGAGCCCGTCGATCCGCCGCTCGAGATCGTCCAGCCGGTCACTCATGGCGCGAGCGTACCAACAGTCCCAGTATTTTCCAGTAATTTCGCGATTTCGAGGCGAACGTGTGATCTACGACGTAAAGGCGGCCGCCGGACCGGCCATTGACGGTCTGACGTGCGTAATCGGCGTGCGAGGCGGGGACGAAGGCGGTGTGACCCGTGAGAATCGACATCTGGTGGGAGCCGCCGCAGGCGTGGCCGCCCTCGTGCCCGTCTACTACCTGACCGAGGCGGCCGCCAGAGCCCTGCGTACGAGCAACGCCGCGTTCGGCCCGGCGCCCGCGGCGCTCGCCTACCTGGCCGCGGTGGCCGTCATCGTCACCCTCCTGACCGCCTGGCCCGCGGCGGCCCTCGGCTGTGGCATCCCGCTGGCGGCGGCGGGGGCCGTGTTCGCCCTCGACCTGAACGCCGCGCTCGGCGTGGCGGGCAGCCTGCCCTGGGCGCGGGAGGGCGGCCTGCCGTGGTCGCAGCCGAACGGCGTCCCCTGGGCCGAGCTGAGCGAGCCGCCCGGCACGATGGCCGGGATGACCGGCCTCTACACGATCATCGGCGCGCTGCTCGTGCTCTCGGCGCTGCTGCCCGGCCGGTTGCGGTCCGTCCTGGGCAGGTGAAGGGCGGATTCCGGGGCGGCCTATCCTGGGCGGGTGAGTGGACGGGACCCCGACCGGCGCAGGGCGCTGCTCGACGCGGCCGACCGGGTCATCCTGGCCCAGGGCCCCGAGGTCTCGATGGCGGCCATCGCCGCCGAGGCCGGCATCACCAAGCCCATCCTCTACCGCCACTTCGGCGACAAGAGCGGCCTCTACCAGGCGCTGGCCGACCGCCACGTGCGCACGGTCATCGCCCGGCTCCGCCCCGAGCTCGTCGCCCCGGGGGCCGACCTGCGGGGCCGGGCGCGGGCGACCATCGGCGTCTACCTCGACCTGATCTCGGCCAACCGCAACCTCTACCGGTTCCTGTTCCACCGGGCCAGCGCCGAGGACTCCCGGATCCGCTCCCACATGACCGCACTCGTGCGGGGGCTGGGCGAGGAGCTCGGCGGCCTGATCGCCGGCGAGCGGGCGGCGCCCGACCCGGTGCGGGCGCAGGTGCTGGGACACGCGTTCGTCGGCATGGTGCAGACGACCGGCGACTGGTGGCTGGAGCACCCCGAGGTGGACCGCGTACAGGTGGTCGAGGGCCTGGTGGACGTGATCGCCGCCGCGCTCGCCCCGCAGGCCGCCGTCAGTCCCCGAAACGGGAGAGTTTCCCGTGCCGCCGGGCGTATCTGAGCGCCCAGGCGAACAACCCCACCGTGCCCGCCAGGTAGACCACGTTGAGCCCGCCCGCCCAGGCCAGCCGGTCCCACGGCACCGCGCCGCCGCCCATGACCGTACGCATGCCCTCGAACACGTGCGAGGCCGGCAGCAGCCACGAGATCGTCCGCAGCGGCTCGGGGAGCACCGAGATCGGGTAGAAGATGCCCGCCAGCGGCTGCACCACGAACACCAGCGACCAGGCGATCACCTGCGCGTTCTCGCCGAAGCGGAGCACCGCCGCGATGCCGACCAGGCCCAGCGACCAGCCGAGGACGAGCAGCACCCCCATGAACGGCACCAGCCCCACGCCCAGGCTCGCCAGCCCGAACCCGTACAGGCCGAGGGCCAGCCCGGCCATCACCGCGACCGCGAGCGCCACCTTGCCCAGCGAGAACAGCACGAGCCCGGTCAGGTATTCGGCGCTCGACAGCGGGCTGACCTGCACGTTGAGCAGGTTGCGCGACCAGATGTCCTCCAGGAACGCGATCGAGATCTCGTTGCTGGCCTTCTGCAGCACCTGCCAGAGCAGCACCGCCCCGAGCAGGAACGCCACCACGAACGGCACCCGCTGCGCCTGCAGGAACAGCGTCACGAAGCCCCACAGCACCAGCTCGATCGTCGGCCAGAACAGGATCTCGAACATCCGGATCGGGCTGCGCCGCAGCGCCGCGAAGTCGCGCCGGACCACGCCCATGACGCGCGTGCGCCGGGCGGCCAGGCTCAACGGGGGCAGGGTCACCGAGGTCATCCGCGTGCCACCTTCAGGAACACCTCTTCCAGGTCCTCGGCCCCGTAGTGGCCGGCCAGCTCCTTGGCGCTGCCGGCGGCCACGACGACGCCGTCCGACATGAAGTGGATCCGGTCGCACATGCGCTCGACCTCGCGCATGTTGTGCGAGGTGATCAGCATGGCGCTGCCGCTCTCCCCGGCCAGGCGGGACAGCAGGCTGCGGATGCGGTCGCCGGCGTCGGGGTCGAGGTTGGCCGTGGGCTCGTCGAGCACCAGCAGCCTGGGCGCGTTGAGCAGCGCCTTGGCGAGGTGCACCCGGGTGCGCTGGCCCGACGACAGGTCCATCACCTTCCGCCTGCGCAGCGGGCCCAGCTCGAACAGCTCGATCATCTCCTCAACCCGGCGGCGCGGGTGGCGCAGCGCGTAGAGCCGGGCGAACGCGTCGAGCACCTCGTGCACGTGCAGCACGCCGGGCAGGTCCACGTAGCTGGCGGCGAAGTTGACCTGGGTGAGCGCCTCGGTGCGGTGCCGGGCCAGCTCGAGGCCGAAGAGCCGGATCGTGCCCGCGTCGGGGGTGATCAGGCCGAGCAGCATGTGGAGGGTGGTCGACTTGCCCGCGCCGTTGGGGCCCAGCAGACCGACGACCTCGCCCTCGCCCACGGTGAGGCTGAGATCGCGCACGGCGGTGACCCCGCCGAACCGCTTGACCAGATGGGACGCTTCCAGGATGGCCACCGGTCAAGCGTGCGGCCCGGGGTCACGCCGGGGCAACGGGTTTTCCCCGGAGCATGCGCAGCAGGTCCCACTCGTTCTCGCACACGCGCCGGCCGATCGCGGCCAGCTCCACCGACCGGGCGCCGCCGCGCAGGTGCCGCATGGTCTGCATGACGCAGATGATCCCCCACTTCAGCACGCCGAACGTCTCCCACCAGCGCAGCGCGTCCCGGTCCACCGGATGCCCGTCGGCGGCCTCGTACGCGTCGATCAGCTCCTCGTAGGCGCCGAAGCCGCCCACCGGCAGCGGCGAGCCGAACCGCCACGCCTTCACGCAGAGCCAGCCGAGGTCTTCGAGGGGGTCGCCGAGGTGGGCGAGCTCCCAGTCGAGCACCGCCCTGATGCCGTCGGGCCCGACGATGAGGTTGCCGTTGCGGAAGTCGCCGTGCACGACCGTGCGCCGCATGGAAGCGGGCCGGTCGGCGGCCAGGCGGCGCAGCGCCAGCTCGAACACCGGGTGCGGCTCGCCGAGCAGGTCCAGCACGTCCCGCCAGCGCCGCAGCGGGTCCTGCGCCTCCTCTTCCTGAGGCAGGCAGGAGGGCGGCATGCGGTGGATCGCGGCCAGGGCCCGCCCGCACTGCGCGGCCAGCAGGGGCCGGGCCGCGGCGTAGGCGTCGTCGCGCAGGATCTTGCGCGGGATGGTCTCGCCGGCCACGCGGGTCATGAGGATGTATGACTCCCCGGCGGCGACGACCGCGGGCACCGGCACCCCGGCGGCGGACGCGGCCCGCATGAGCGTGGCCTCCGACGCGAGCGGGGCGCCCGCCTCCAGCGCGGCCCCGGGGGAGTCGAGCCGCAGGATCAGCTCGTGCCGCGCGTGCCGCTCGGGGCCCGTGACGACGTCGAGGGCCCAGGTCTCCCGGGACGCCCCGCCGGGCAGCCGGGCGCTGAAGGGCACCGACGCGCCCGCCCCGAACACCTCGCCGACGATCTCGTGGAGCCGGGTCATCGCAGGCCGAACTCCCAGTTGCCGCCCGCCGCGTACTCGCCCAGGATGCGCCGCCCCACCGCGTCGATGTGCACCTCGTCGGGGCCGTCGTAGATCCGGCCGGCCCGCGCGTGCCGGTACATCCGATCCAGCGGCGTGTCGGGGGTGAGCCCGGCGGCGCCGTACACCTGGATGGCCCGGTCGATCACGTTGTGCAGGGTGCGCGCCCCTACCACCTTGATCGCGCCGATCTCCACCCTGGCCTGCGAGCCCGCGTCGACGGCCTCGGCGGCGTGCAGGGTGAGCAGCCGGGCGGCCTGGATCTCGGCGTAGGAGTCGAACACGTGCTGTCGCATGAGCTGCTTCGCGGCCAGCGGCTCGCCGAACGCGGTCCGCTCCTGCAGCCTGCGGCACATCAGGTCGAACGCCCGCTGCGCCTGCCCGAGCCAGCGCATGCAGTGGAAGATCCGGCCGGGCCCGAGCCGCCGCTGCGCGATGACGAACCCGTGGCCGCGCGGGCCGAGCAGGTTGGCGGCGGGCACGCGGACGTCCTCGTACCGGACCTCGCAGTGCGCGCCGTCGAGCCCCAGCGCGGGCGTCTCGCGGACGATGCGGTAGCCGGGCGTGTCCGTCGGCACGAGGATCATGGAGAAGGCCAGGTGCCGGAGCTCGGGCGGGGCGTCCTGCTCGGTCCGGCACATCACGGTCGTGTACGCGGCCCGCGACGCCCCGGTCGTGAACCACTTGTGCCCGTTGATCACCCATTCGTCCCCGTCGAGCACCGCGGCGGTCCTGATCTGGGTGGGGTCGCTGCTGGAGATCTCCGGCTCGGTCATGGCGAAGCTGGGCCAGATGTCACCCCGCACCAGCGGCTCGAGGTAGCGCTCGCGCTGCTCGGGGGAGGCGTGCTCGTGCAGCATCAGCGAGTCCTGCAGCGTGAAGGTGCCCAGCGCGAGCTGCCCGTACTCGCTGCGGCCCTGCACCTCGTTGACGTAGACGTAGTCGAGGAACGGCAGGCCGCCGCCGCCCAGCTCGCGCGGGTGGCCGAGCGCCCACAGCCCCTCCTTCCTGGCCTCGGCCCGCAGCTCGTCCAGAGCCGCCGCTGCCTCGGGGCCGCCCGCGTGCAGCACCGGCTCGGCCGGCTCCACCCGCTCGGTCATGAACGCGTGGACGGCGTCGCGGATCGGCCGGACGCCGTCGGGCATGGCGAAGCTCATGCAAGGATCTCACCCGAAACCAGTTGCCCGGTCAATCACTTCACGGCAGCCAGCTCACGCGGCCGTGCAGGAAGGCGTACCCGACGAAGGCGACGGCGTCGATCAGCGTGTGCGCCACCACCAGCGGCATCGCGCGCCCCCAGCGCTGGTAGAGCCGCCCGAACACCACGCCCATCACGACGTTCCCGACGAACCCCCCGAACCCCTGATACAGGTGGTACGACCCCCGCAGCAGCGCCGACACCGCCACGGCCTTCCACGGCGTCCACCCGGCCTGCCCGAGCCGGTGCAGCAGGTATCCGGCGACGAGCACCTCCTCCAGCACCCCGTTCTGCGCCGCCGCGAGCAGCAGCACCGGGACCTGCCACCACACCTGGGGGAGCTGGCCGGCGACGACGGTCAGGTTCACGCCGGCGGCCCACACGGCGAGGTAGAACGCCAGCCCGGTGCCGCCGATCGCGGCCGCCAGCGCCGCGCCGCGCACCGTGTCGCGGCCCTTCTCCCGGAAGTCCACGCCGATCGTGCGCAGCGACTCCCCAGAGCGCACCATCAGGTACGCCACCAGCGCGACCGGCGCCACGCTGATGGCGATGTCGGCCAGCTGCAGCGCCAGGTCCAGCCACGGTCGCCCGGGCGCCATCGACCGGACCAGCACGGCCTGCTGGCCCTTGAGCTGCTCGGGCGCCGTGAGGGAGCCGATCAGCCGCAGCAGCGCCAGCAGGCCGCTGGCGCCGAGCGAGACCGAGAACACGACGAACAGCTCGGCCCGGATGAGCCGGGGCCCGAGCGCCGGGGGCGGCCCCAGGGGAGAGGCGGTGGGAGACTCTGTGCGCATGGCCGCAGGCTAGCCGTTCATCGATCGGACGCGAATAAATAGCGCCTTGAGGAGAAATCAGATGACATCTGCTCCGCACGACGTGCCCACGGCGGCCCAGCTCGTGGCCGCCGTCCGCGACTTCCTCCAGAGCGACGTGCTCCCGGCCGTGGACGGGCGGGTGCGCTTCCACGCGCGGGTGGCGATCAACGTGCTCGGCATGGTGGAACGGGAGATCACGCTCGGCCCGGAGCAGGCGCGCGAGCACGCGGCGCGGCTGGCCGCGCTGGGCATGGCCGGCGACGCCGAGCTGGCCGCCGCCATCCGCGAGGGCCGGATCGAGGACGACCACGCCCTCGTCACCGCCCTGGAGCAGGCCGTACGGGCGAAGCTGGCGGTCGCCAACCCCGCCTACCCGCAAGACTGACGGCCCGCCCCGCTCGTGGCGAGGACGGGCCGTCAGCGGGGGATCAGTGCGAACCGGTCAGATCCAGGTCCTTGACCTTCGGGTCGCCCTCGTCGGCGAAGTACTCGCCGCGGGCCGTCGCGTCCTCGCCGTCGGCCACCTTGGTCGCCCGGAACAGCAGCGTGAGCAGCGCCGCCACCGCCAGGTTCACGGCCACCGCCACGAACCCGGGGTAGATCGTCATCTTGGTGTCGAAGCCCAGGTTCGACAGCGCGAACGCCGAGCCGCCGAAGTGCAGCTTGCCGCTGGCGGGGTTCGGGATGAGGTACAGCATCCACATGCCCGCCACCAGGCCGGCCGCCCAGCCCGCGATCAGGCCGCCCTTGTGGAACCAGCGCGTGTACAGGCCCAGCGCCACCGCCGGCAGCGTCTGCAGGATGATCACGCCGCCGATGAGCTGCAGGTCGATCGAGAACTGCGGGTCGAGCAGCAGGATGCACAGCACCGCGCCCACCTTGACCACCAGCGACACGATCTTGGAGACGTTGGCCTCCTCGCGGTCGCTGGCGTTCTTGTTGAAGTACTCGCGGTAGATGTTGCGGGTGAACAGGTTCGCCGCCGCGATCGACATGATCGCCGCGGGGACGAGCGCGCCGATGCCGATGGCCGCGTACGCGACGCCCGTGAACCAGTCGGGGAAGACCTTGTCGAACAGCAGGGGCACGATCGTGTTGTTGTCGGCCTTGCCGTTGCTCATCACCGGCTTGACGCCGGCCGCGATGGCCATGAAGCCGAGCAGCGCGATCAGGCCGAGCACGAAGCTGTAGGCGGGCAGCGCGGACATGTTCCGCTTGATGACGTTGCGGTTCTTCGAGGCCAGCACGCCGGTGAGGCTGTGCGGGTAGAGGAACAGCGCCAGCGCCGAGCCGAAGGCCAGCGTCACGTACTGGAGCTGGTTGTTGGCGTTCAGGATGATGCCGTCGCCCGGTGCCGGGGTGGCGTCGAACTTGGCCTTGGCCGCGTCGAAGATCGAGTCCCATCCGCCCAGCTTGGCCGGGATGTAGATGACGGCCGCCAGGATCACGATGTAGATCAGCGCGTCCTTCACGAACGCGATGAGCGCGGGCGCCCGCAGGCCCGACTGGTAGGTGTACGCGGCCAGGATCGCGAACGCGATCACGATCGGCAGGTGCCCGGTGATCCCCATCGCCTTCAGCACCGACTCGATGCCGATGAGCTGGAGCGCGATGTACGGCATCGTCGCCACCAGCCCGGTGATCGCGATCACCAGCGCCAGCGTCGGCGACCCGAACCGGGCCCGGACGAAGTCGGCAGGGGTGACGAAACCGTGCACGTGCGACACCGACCACATCCGCGCCAGCACCAGGAACACCAGCGGGTACACCACGACCGTGTACGGCAGCGCGTAGAACCCGAGCGCGCCGGAGCTGAACACCAGCGCCGGCACCGCGACGAACGTGTAGGCGGTGTAGAGGTCGCCGCCCACCAGGAACCATGTGATCCAGGACCCGAAGCTGCGCCCGCCGAGCCCCCACTCGTTGAGGCTGGCCAGGTCGGTCGGCCGCCGCCACCGTGCGGCCACGAACCCCATGACGGTGACCAGCAGGAACAGCAGCACGAAGACGACCAGCTCGGTCGTGTGCCCGCTCACTTGGTCATCCTGTAGACGATGGTCGTGGACCCGACGCCGACCACGATGAAGGCCAGCTGGAGCCAGTAGAAGAGCGGGAAGCCCAGCAGGCGGGGCTCGTCGGCGTTGAACAGGAACGTCAGCAGCGGCAGCACGATGGGCAGGATCAGCAGCCAGTTCCAGGGGCTGCGGTCGGTGCGTGGCTGCCCGGGTTCCCCGGTAGTCATCAACCCTCCGATGAGTGGATCTGGAGCCGGCTGTGACCGGTTCCTGACGGGTAGTCAATGGAGGGAGAGTAGCTTTGCGGTGGTATTAATCCAAATGTCGGCAATATTACGGTTTGGCTTAAAATCTCCGACCATTCCCGGCAGGCCACTCGCGCCACCCCAGAAACCATAAACACTGGCCCGCCGCACGCCTCCCCCTGATCGCCGAATGGTCCCTTCCCCGCGCCGAACGGTCCCGCACCCTCACCCCACGGCCCCTGGGCCGCGGTGCGCGACGGCAGGGGAGGTCGCGGCGCGTCGGGGTGCGGCGGAGCCCGGCGCTGTCGACGGTGCCCGGCCCTCTGGGGGTGCGCTTTGCCAGGCCGTGCAGTGCCGCACCACCAGGGCGCCGCGCCGGCGGGTGTCGCGTGATTAGCGGGCGTTGCGGGTGGTGGGGCTGGGCGGCTACGCAGGACGGCGCTTCGGGGCGCCGCGTCGGCGGGTCGGGGTGTGGCGGAGCCCTGCGCCGTTGACGGTGCCCGGCCCTTTGAGACGCCCCTTGGCGAGCCGTGCCGTACCGCGCCACCAGGGCGCCGCGCTGGCGGGTGTCGCGTGGTTAGCGGGCGTTGCGGGTGGCGGGACTGGGCGGCTACGCAGGATGGCGCTTCGGGGCGCCGCGTCGGCGGGCCGGGTGCGGCGGAGCCCGGCGCTGTTGACGGTGCCCGGCCCTCTGGGGCGCGTTATGCCCGAAGTCGGGCGTCGCGTTGGTCAGGTGGTGCGGTCGGCGGTGGTTTTGGGGGTGTGGCGGACGTCCCCCGGCCGGCCCACTCGGCGCGTCCAGGCCGCGAACTCCACCAGCACCCCATCGGGATCCTTGAAGTAGATCACAGTTATCCGGAAAAACATGACACGGGTTGTCGGGTATTCGGGGAACGATCGGCCGCATGATTGCTTTGGTGGCGGGCGCGACCCGCGGAACGGGACGGGGCATCGCGCTGGCGCTGGGCGCGGCGGGCGCGACGGTCTACTGCACGGGCAGGAGCACGCGGGAGCGGCGCTCGGAGATGAACCGGCCGGAGACCATCGAGGAGACGGCGGAGCTGGTGACCGCGGCCGGCGGGACGGGCATCGCGGTCCAGGTCGACCACCTGGACCCCGCCCAGGTGGAGGCGCTGGCCGGGCGGGTGGAGCGCGAGCAGGGCAGGCTCGACGTGCTGGTCAACGACGTGTGGGGCAGCGACCACCTCTGGGAGTGGGACACCCCGGTCTGGAAACACGACATGGACAAGGGTTTCCGGCTGCTCAGGCTGGCGGTGGACACGCACATCATCAGCAGCCGCCACCTGCTCCCGCTGCTGATCAGGAACGAGGGCGGCCTGGTCGTCGAGGTCACCGACGGCACCTGGGCCTTCAACGAGACCCGCTACCGCGAGAACGTCTACTACGACCTGGCCAAGGTCTCGGTGAACCGGCTGGCCTTCGCCTGGTCGCGCGAGCTGCGCCCGTACGGGGGGACCGCGGTGGCGGTGACTCCGGGGTTCCTGCGCTCGGAGGCCATGCTCGACGGCTTCGGCGTCACGGAGGACAACTGGCGCGAGGCGAAGGTGGACGTCACCTGGATGGTCTCCGAGACCCCCGCGTACGTCGGCAGGGGCGTCGCCGCCCTCGCCGCCGACCCCGACCGGCAGCGCTGGTCGGGGAGGTCGGTCTCCAGCGAGGACCTGGCCGGCGCGTACGGCTTCACGGACGTGGACGGCAGCCGCCCGCGGGTGTGGAGCTACATCACGGAGGTACGGGAGCCGGGCAAGGACACCGACCCGGCCGAATACCGCTGACCCGGCAGAGGGTCAGGGCTGATCAAGGCGGGTCAGGGCTGATCAAGGGCCGGTAGAGGGCTGATCAAGCGCCGGTAGGAGGCCGGTAGAGGGCGGACATGCGGGCGGCGGCGTCGGCGATCAGCTCCCGCAGCTCGGGCGGGTCCAGCACCTCGGCCTCCGGCCCGAACCGCAGCACCTGCGAGAACGCCACCGGCACCGACTCCACCGCCAGCCGCACCGTCCCGTCCGGCCGGAGCGAGGCGAGCGCGTCGTCGAGCGCGGCCGGGTCGGCGATGTGCCGCAGCATCCGCACCCCCCGCTCGCTGAGCCGCAGCGTGACCACGTCCCGCAGCAGCGACCGGGAGAACTCCGCCGACCGCTCCGCCCAGAAGGCGGCCAGGTCGAAGGAGGGCTCCCGGTCGAACGGCTCGGCCAGCACGGACACCGCGCCGAACCGGTGCACGCGGAAGATCAGGAACCGGGTCCCGAGCCGCGCGGCCAGGTACCAGGCGCCCGCCTTGAGCACCAGCCCGTATGGCTCCAGCGTGCGCACGTTCCCCTTGTAGACGGCCGAGACGCGGCGGTCGTTCCACACGGCCCTGGCCAGCGGCGCGAGCGCCTCCGGCGGCGGGTCGCCGCCGGAGAACCAGCCGGGCGCGTCCAGGTGGAAGCGCTGCGCCGCGACGGCCGGCGCGTCCCGCAGCGCGGGGGAGAGCGCGGCGGCGGCCTTCAGCCGGGCCGTGGCCGCCACCTCCTCCAGCCCCATCTCCCGCAGCGCCGCCGGCACCCCCGACAGGAACAGGGCCTCCGCCTCGGCCCGGTCCAGCCCGGTCAGCCGCGTCCGGTACCCGTCGAGCAGCCGGTAGCCGCCGCCGCGTCCCCGGTCGGCGTAGACGGGCACGCCCGCCTCCGACAGCGCGAGCACGTCGCGGTGTACGGTCCGCTCGGAGACCTCCAGCTCCTTGGCCAGCTCCGCCGCCGTCATCCCGCCCCGGCCCTGCAGCAGCAGGACCAGCGACATCAGCCGCGAGGCGCGCACAGCGGCAGCACCACGGCGGAGGGACGGTCGGGGGAGTGGAACACCTCGACGTCGGCGGGCACCATCGCGCCGTCGCCCCCGCCGAGGGGGTCGCCGTTGCCGGGGTTGCGGGCGATCGTCGGGTACGCCCCGGCCGCCACGTGCACCCTGATCCGGTGGTCGCGCCCGAACCGGTGCGCGATCGGCCACAGGTCCACGGAGACCCGCCGTACCCCGTCCAGGGAGTCCGACGCCGAAAGGCGGCGCACGCCCTCGCACACGTTGTACGAGCGCCCGTCCGGGTACACGTCGCACACCCGCACCACCACGTCCACGTACGGCGTGCTCGACCGCACGAACAGCTCGCCCCGCACCGGCCCGATCATCTCCACGTCCGACTCCAGTGCCGCCGAACTGTACACCAGCACGTCGCGTCGCTGTTCCAGCCGCCGCTGATCACGCGGCCGGGAGTCGCCCAGCAGGACCGGCCCGCCGATCACCGGCGTCGGGTGGGAGGGGTGGTACCGGAACCGGTCGGGCGGGGCGTCGAGGGGCCCGTCGGTCCCCAGCCCGAACCCGTGCTGCAGGTGCCAGCGCTGCTCCCGCGTCCCCGGCGCCGGCCAGTCGGGGAAGTCGCGCCACTCCTCGGCCCCCGTCACGTACAGGCGCACGGGGTCGGGCCGCAGCCCGGAGAAGTCGCCCAGCAGGTGCGCGCGGAACCAGGCCAGCGACTCGGCCATGGCGGGCCGCCCGTGCCGGGTGTCGATGTGGTACCAGGGGCCGATCGTCAGGTACGGCCGCCGCCCCGCGGCCCGCATCGCCGTGTAGTCCTTGAGCTGCCACGGCAGGAAGACGTCGTACCAGCCGCCCAGCATGGTGACGGCCGCGTCCACCTCGCCCACCTTCGGTGAGAAGTCACGTTTGTCCCAGTAGGGGACGTCCGGGTGGGCGTGATGCATGAGCAGGTCCTGGTAGAACCGGAGCGGCCGCCCGGCCGAGGCCAAGTCCAGCTCGGCCACGGGGCGGCCCGACAGGACCGCCCTGCGGGTCAGCCGGGGCGCGGTCAGCAGGGCGGCGCCGCCGAACCGGCGCGACATGCCGTCGGTGAGCGTGGTCCAGCTCAGCGTCGACTCCAGCGCGAACGCGCCGCCCACGTACGCCGCGTCCCTGAACTGGGAGGCGGTGATCTGCGTGGCCATGGCCCTCAGCTCGGGCCCGGCGTAGGGCGCGACGGCCCACTGCGTGTAACCGAGGTAGGAGGGGCCGAACATCGCGAACGAGCCGCCGTACCAGGGCTGCTTGCGCAGCCAGGCGATGGTGGCCAGGCCGTCGTCGTGCTCGTCCCCGAGCGGGTCGAGCAGCCCGCCGGAGCCGAAGCCGCCGCGGCAGCTCTGGATGACGACGTGGAAGCCCTGCCGGGCGAAGCCGCGGCCGTAGTACCAGCCGAACAGGCCGCGCCGGCCGTACGGCGAGCGCATCAGGATGACGGGAGCCCGCTCGTCTCCGGCCGGGGCGTAGTGGTCGGCCAGGAGTGTCACGCCGTCGGGCATCGGAACGGGAAGATCCCGCTGGAGCCGCACGCGTCTCATGTACTAACCAGTAACAGATGCCCCCGGGCCGTGACAGCCCGGGGGCACCCGTGGGCCGCTACGGGGTCGCCCGGTCGGGGCGCTCCGAGATGCGGACGGCGTTCACGATCGTGGCGCCCTGCCGGGTGGCGAAGCGCACGTTGAGCTGGCCGTCGGTGACCTTCACCGTGTACTGCCTGCTCACCGCCGTGTACGTGCCCGCCTCCAGGGCCAGGTCGAGCGCCGGGATCGCCAGCTGCCCCTCGACGAGGACGTCGAAGACCCGCTTGCCCGGCTGCGTGCTCTTCAGGTCGGCGAAGTCCAGCTCGACGGTGTACGTGCCGGCGGGCACGTTGTCGAAGCGGTACTCCAGCATCTTCTCCCTGGCGGTCCTGAACAGCGCCTGGTCGGAGGTGCCCGCGATGGTCCTGGACGTGCTCGACGTGCTGGTCGAGGTGGCCACGTAGCCGTAGCTGCCCGCGGCGTACTTCTTGTCCGGCGTCCAGGTGTCACCGGCGCCGTCGACCACGTTCTTCGTGGCGCCCGTGTCGATGGCGACCTGCAGCTTCGGCACCACGACCGACACCTTGATCTCGATGTTCGGCTGCCGGCCGCTGGCCGACCGGACGAGGAGCGTGCCGGTCTTGACCGTGCCGGGCGCGACGCCCGCGCTGGAGAGCGTGGCCTTCAGCGTCACCTTCTGCCCCTTGGCCAGCTCGCCCGAGGCCGGCGTCGTGGCGAACCACGGCTCCGAGACCACCGTGTACGGCGTCGGCGAGCCCAGGTTCGTCAGCTCCAGCGTCCTGGTGCGGGTGGACCCGGCCGGCATCACCACGGTCAGCTCGCCCGCCGACGCGCTCACCTGGCCGGTGACCAGCGCCGTGTCGATCCGCGTCACCGTGGTGGGCGCGACCGTGACGGGCTTGGTGAAGGTGCCGTAGTGCTCCTTGGACACCACGACGTCGTAGTCACCGGCCAGCACCTGCCCGTAGAACGAGCCGTCCTCGCCGGTCGTGAACGTGGCCACGTCGCCCACCTTGACCGTCGCCCCGGCCAGCGGCTTGCCGTCGTTGGCGTCGGTGACCGCGCCGGTGACCAGGCCGTGCCGGCTGGCCGTGAACGTCAGGCCCTGCCCGGTGGACAGCACCGGCTCCTCGTAGGAGTAGAGCATGGCGTCGGTGCCGCCCGCGTTCTCGACGCCGATGGTGGCGCTGGAGCCCTGCTCGCGCTCGCTGTCGATGTCCTTGTACCGGAAGGCGATCGAGCCGTCCTCGCCCAGCAGCGCCGAGAACGACACCCGCAGGCCGGAGGCGTTGTAGAAGGCGGCGTTGCGCCACTCCACCACGAACGTCCGGTGCGGCGCCGTGCCCGTCACCCCGGTGTAGACCCCGGCCTGGGCGTCCATGATGAGGTCGTCCCAGTACGGGTAGACCGCGTTGTTGGGCGTGGTCGTGGTCGGCAGCCGGCCGTTGCTGCCGGTGGTGACCCGGTCGGTGGCGAACGAGACGTACCCGTTCGTGCCGATCCATGCCTTGCCGTAGCCCGTGCCGTAGAAGGGGACCGGGAACGGCAGCGTCACCTGCACGGCCTCGTCGTCGCCGCTGAGCGCCAGCTTCTCGGTACCGGCCACGTACGCCTGGGCGCCGCTCTTGCAGGTGTAGCCGAAGTTGTCGCCGCGCAGCGGCAGCTCGATGTCCTTGGTCACGTCGCCGGCCACCGAGACGGACGCCGTCGTGCCGCTGGAGCAGCGGGACACCGGCGTGACCTTCAGCTCGTAGTCGCCCTGCGGCAGCGTCAGGCTGTAGCGGCCCGAGGCGTCGGTCACGGTGCTCACCGGCGTGCCGGCGGCCTCCACCGTCGCGCCCGCCTCAGGCGTGCCCGCGGTGCTGACCGTGCCGGACACCACGCCGGACTGCAGCCGGGTCATGGACACGTCCGCGGTCGCGGCCTGCCCGGCCGTGACCGTGGCCGTCGCGCCCGCCTTCTCGTAGCCGAACTTCTCCGCGCTGACCTGGTAGTCGCCCGGCAGCAGGCGCGGCACCGCGTACGTGCCGTCCTGGCCCGTCGTCACCGTGCGGCTCAGCGGCCCCGAGAGCGTGATCGTCACGCCCGCCAGCGGCGAGCCGGCCGAGGTGACGGTGCCGCGCAGGTCGCCGAGGTCCTCGTGCGGCGCGGCCTGGACGGCGGCGTAGGTGTCGAGCCGGCCCTCGCCCCAGACGTTGTTGTCGGCCGCGGTGCCGCCGCAGCTGGTGTCGCTGACGTCGACGGCGGTGCTGTCGAGCAGCGGCCTGGTGGCCGCCACCTTGCCCTGCAGGCCGGGCGAGCCCGACCAGATCAGCGCGACCGTGGCGGCCACGTGCGGCGAGGCCATCGAGGTGCCGGTGAAGCTCTCGTGGGAGTTGCCCGGGGTCGAGGAGCGCACGTTGACGGCCGGGGCCGCGATGTTCGGCTTGATCTCGCCGTTCTCGCCCTCACCCTTGCTGGAGCGGTTGTAGAGCGTGTTGTTGACGTCGAAGCCGCCCGCGCTGTAGCTCTCCACGTACTGGCCGGGCGAGCCGCTGGTGCGGCAGGCGGGGCCCTCGTTGCCGTTGGCGAACGCGGGGAAGATGCCGGCCGCGACCCACGCCTCGACCGTCTCCTTGTACCAGGGGTCGTAGCCGTCGCCGCCCCAGGAGTTGTTGACGATGTCGGGGGCCAGGTCGGGGCGCGGGTTCTGGCCGTTCAGGTCGGTCGGCGCCAGGACCCACTGCCCGGCCGCCAGCAGGGAGGCGTCGGTGCAGGTGTTGACCTCGCAGCCCTTGGCGGCGATCCACTTGGCGCCGGGCGCGACGCCGATGCCGTTCGCGCCTACCATCGTGCCCATGGTGTGCGTGCCGTGGCCGTTGTTGTCGCACGGCGCGGGGGACGGGCAGACGCGCGCCGGGTCGAACCAGTTGTAGTCGTGCGTGAACGTGCCGTCCTGGTTCCTGCCCCGGTAGCTCTGGACCAGGTCGGGATGGTCGAACTGGGCGCCGGAGTCGATGTGGGCGATCACGATGCCCTCGCCGCGGTTGCCCAGCTCGCTCCAGACGCGCGGGGCGTTGACCCGGTCGATGTTCCACTCGACCGCGTTGACCTTCGCCTCGGCCTTGCCGGGCGTGGGGTCCGGCAGCTTGACGGTGCGGACCGGCTGGATGCTGTCGACGTCGGCCAGCTTGGCGATCTCGCCCGCGAGCTTCGCGTCGGCGGTCACCCGTACGGCGTTGACGATCCAGTACGGCGTGTAGTCGGTGCGGCGGGAGTCGAGCAGCTTGCGCAGGCCCGCCTGGGAGGCGGCGGCCCGCTCGGTCTTGGCCTCGAAGACCAGCTCGGCCTTCGTGTCCTTGGTGACGGCCCGGCGGGCGCCGCTCAGGTCGGCCGCCCCTTTCATCCGGACCCAGAAAGTGGCCTTGTCGTCCTTGTCGAGCTGCGCCTGGACGGCGGCGTCGATCTTCGCGGGCTCCGGCGCGGCCAGCGCCGGGGCCTGCGGGACGCATAAGCCTGCGATGACGGCGATCCCGGCCAGGACCGCACGCCAGCGGGGGGTGTTGGGCACGCGACTCTCCTTCGAGTCCCTCGAGACAAGAGGTGATCTTTACGCCTCTGTCGAGAAGCGTGAAGAGATCTTGTCGGGAAAGCAAGAGGTGTCGCGAAATGTAACGTGACTGCCTGAAATGTAATCTGGTCAGCTGATATGTCGCCTAAAGCCGACCTGTCGCATGATCGCGAGGAAGTACGCCTTGATCTCCCCGGCGCCCTCGTCGTCGGGACGGCCGATCAGATGGCCCGTCACCGCGCTGGTCAGCAGCTCCTGCACCACGTCCAGGTCGAGACCGGAGGGGAGCTCCCCACGCTCGCGGGCCGCGGCCAGCGCCTCGCGCACCACCGCCGCCCGCCGCCCGCCGTTGGTCTCCCGGTAGGTCCGCACCAGCTCGGGATAGTCGTCGACCGTGCCGAAGACCCGCCGGAGCAGGACCCGGTTGCGCGGATCGGCGAGGTGCAGCGCCCATTCCTCGAACATGTGGTCCAGGTCGCGCCAGCCGGCGACCGCGGGGTCGTTGTCGTGCAGGGCCCACTGCAGGGTGCGCACCAGCAGTGCCGTCTTGTCGGCGTACCTGCGGTAGACCGTCGCCCTCGTCACGCCGGCCCGCTTGGCGACCTGCTCGATGCTGGTCTGCTGGGCGCCGTGCTCGATGAGCAGGTCGAGCGCGGCCGCCAGGATGGCCGTGTCGGCCTCCTGGTTGCGCGGCCGTCCGGCCGGTCGCGCGGCTCGCGTGCCGGTCGTGCCGAGGTCGTCGGTGGTCATCATGCGCGGCGGGTCACCATCTTGTCGTAGAGGCGGTCCGGCAGGAGTCTATTGACCCACAGCAGCAGCCCGGCCAGGTAGCCGACGGCGTAGCGGGGCTTCGGGTCGCGCGCGGCCACGATCTTCACGACGGCCCGGCCGACCACGCGCGGGTCCGAGGCCCTGCTGCCCGGCTTGAACCCCGCCTCGGCCCGGCGCGCCATCCACTCCGCGTCGTCCGCGTACGCCCCGTGCCCCGAGATCTCCCGCAGCTCGCGCGGCGTGTCGTCGCCGAACTCCGTCCTGATGATCCCGGGCTGCACCACCACGACCCGCACTCCGAACCGCCCCACCTCCTCCCGGAGCGAGTCGGAATATCCCTCCAGCGCGTGTTTGGAGGCGTGGTACCAGGCGCCCAGCGGCAGGGCGATCTCGCCGCCGATCGAGGAGACGTTGACGATCGTGCCGGAGCGGCGCTCGCGCATGTGCGGCAGGACGAGCTGGGTCAGCCGGGCCAGGCCGAACAGGTTGACCTCGAACACCTGCCGCGCCCGCTCCAGCGGCACGTCCTCGGCGGCGCCGTACACGGAGGTGCCGGCGTTGTTCACCAGCACGTCGACGCGCCCCTGCTCGTCGACGACGGTCCGCACGGCCCGCTCCAGGTCGGCGTCGCTGGTCACGTCCGCGCCGATCGCGTGGCCGCCGGCCTCGCGCAGCACGTCCATCCGCTCCACGCGGCGCGCCAGGCCGTACACGGTGTGGCCGGCGCGCAGCAGCTCCAGCGCGGTGGCGCGGCCGATGCCGGACGACGCGCCCGTGACGAGGCAGACCCGGCCGCTCATCCCCGCACGTCCCACGTCACCGGGAGGCTGTGGACCCCGTAGATGAGCATGTCGGTGCGGAGCGGCACCTGCTCCGGCTCGACCGCCAGCCGCAGCGACGGGAACCGCCTGAACAGCGCCGGATAGCCGGCCCGCATCTCCACCCTGGCCAGCTGCTGGCCCAGGCATTGGTGCACGCCGTGGCCGAAGCCCACGTGCCCGCCGGTGTCCCGGCGCAGGTCGAGGACGTCGGGGTCGGGGAAGCGGTCCGGGTCGCGGTTGGCGGCCGGCATCGAGACGGTGACCGTCTCACCGGCCCTGACCAGCTCGCCGCCCAGCTCGACGTCCTCCAGCGCCGTACGGACGAGGAAGGGGATGATCGTGAGGTAGCGCAGCAGCTCCTCCACCACCTGGTCCACCCGGCCGGGCTCGTCGCGCAGGACGGCGAGCTGGCCGGGGTGGCGCAGCAGCGCGAACGTGCCCAGGGCGAGCATGTTGGCGGTGGTGTCGAGGCCGGCGCCCAGGAGCATGAAGCCGATGTTGGCCAGCTCCTCGTCGGTGAGGTCGCTCCTGGTCAGGCCGCTGAGCAGGTCGTCGGTGGGCTCGGCCCGCCTGGCGACGACCAGATCGCGCATGCGCGCCTGCATCGCCAGGAACGTGGAGATCTTCTGCTCCTGCGTGGCGTCCGGGCGCACCAGCTCGGTGGCCTCGGCCATGAAGCCCGCCCGCTCCTCGCCGGGCACGCCCAGCAGCTCGCAGATCACCACCGCCGGCACCGGCGCCGCGAACGCCTCCACCAGATCGGCCGGCGGGCCCTGCCGCTCCATGAGGTCGAGCTGCTGCTCGGTGATCTCCTCGATGCGCTCGGCGAGCAGGCGCATCCTGCGCACCGTGAACTCGCCGGTGAGCAACTGGCGGTAGCGGGTCTGCTCGGGCGGGTCCATCCCGACGAACATCCCGGGCGGGCTCGGCCGGCCCGCGCTCGTGCTCTCGATGGGGACGTGCCGCAGCTCGGAACGGGCGCTGAAGCGCCGGTCGGCCAGCACCTCGCGCACGAGCGCGTGGCTGGTGACCAGCCAGCCCAGGTGGCCGTCGGGGTAGGCGAGGCGCGTGATGGGGGTGCTCGCGCGCAGCTCGGCGAGGCCGCCGGGAGGGTCGAACGGGTTCGGCCGCAGGGTGGGGAGGGTGATCGCCTCGGTCTCGGGCATCTCGGGTCTCCTCTCGATCACATGAATACAGTACAGCTCTGTATTGAAACTCGCGCACCGGGGGCGGGCAGGCGGGTCGGCGTTGCGCGATCATGGTCCGCCGGTTAACCTGTTCGCATGCGAAGTCACGCTCAGCTCCAGTGGTGGCGCCGCTCCTAGGCGGCGCGTGTTTCGCATTCCTCAACGGACGGCCGCCCCGGATGGCGGCCTTTCGCGTGTCCGCCCCCGGGGCTCGATCATTTGACGTGGTAAAGGGGCAGGAAGTGGAGACGAGCGGATATACCACCGCCGGGGGCATCGGGGTCGAGCGCGAGGCGCGCGAGGTGGACGAGGCCGCACTCGAAGAGATCGTGACCTCGCTCGGGCACAGGCGCGGCGGCGCGTTCTCCTCGGGCATGGACTACCCGGGCCGTTACAGCCGATGGGCCTTCGGTTACGTCGACCCGTGCCTGGAGCTGGTCGCCAAGGGCCGCGTCATCTCGGCGACCGCGCTCAACGAGCGCGGCAGGGTCGTGCTGCCCGCCGTCGCCTCCTGCCTGCTGGCCGCCGGGAAGCCGGTCGCCGAGCCGACGCCGGACCGCGTCGAGGTGTACGTCCCCGAGTCGGAGGAGATGCTGCCGGAGGAGATGCGCAGCCGCCGGCCCACGGTGTTCACCGCGATCCGCGAGGTCATCGCCGCCTTCAAGGGCGACGACCCGCACCTCGGCCTGTACGGCGCGTTCGGCTACGACCTGGCCTTCCAGTTCGAGCCCATCAGGCAGGAGCTCGTCCGCCCCGACGACCAGCGAGACCTCGTCCTCCACCTGCCCGACCGCATCATCGTGATCGACCGGCAGCGCGAGTCCAGCGTCGAGTTCCGCTACGAGTTCACCGTCGACGGCGCCACCACCCGCGGCCTGGAGCGCACCGGCGCCAGCGCCGAGCCCGTCACCCCCGGCGAGCTGCCCGGCAACCCGGAGAAGGGCACCTACGCCAAGGTCGTGGCGGCCGCGAAGGAGCGGTTCAAGCGCGGCGACCTGTTCGAGGTCGTGCCCGGGCAGGTCTTCCACTCCGCCTGCGCCGACCCGCCGGCCTTCTACCGGAGCCTGCGGCAGAGCAACCCGGCGCCGTACGAGTTCATCATCAGCCTCGGCGAGGGCGAGCACCTGGTCGGCGCCTCGCCCGAGATGTACGTCCGGGTCAGCGGCGACCGCGTGGAGACCTGCCCCATCTCCGGCACCATCGCCCGCGGCAGCAACCCGGTCGAGGACGCCGAGGCCATCCGCACCCTCCTGTCCAGCGTCAAGGAGGAGTCGGAGCTGACCATGTGCACCGACGTCGACCGCAACGACAAGTCGCGCATCTGCGTGCCCGGCACGGTCAAGGTCATCGGGCGCCGCCAGATCGAGCTCTACTCCCGCCTGATCCACACGGTCGACCACATCGAGGGGCGGCTGCGGCCGGAGTTCGACGCGCTCGACGCGTTCCTCACCCACATGTGGGCCGTGACGGTCACCGGCGCGCCCAAGACGTGGGCCATGCAGTTCATCGAGGACCACGAGGCCACGACCCGCAGGTGGTACGGCGGCGCCATCGGCTTCATCGGCTTCGACGGCTCCATGAACACCGGCCTGACCCTGCGTACCGCCCAGATCAAGAACGGTGTGGCGACGGTCAGGGCCGGGGCGACGCTGCTGTTCGACTCCGACCCCGAGGCGGAGGAGCGCGAGACCGAGCTCAAGGCCAGCGCCCTGCTCGGCGCCCTGGCCGCGGTCAACCGGCCGGGCACCGTCCCGGTCCCCGAGCCCAGGCCGCAGCCGGGCCAGGGCATGAAGGTGCTGCTCGTCGACCACGAGGACTCCTTCGTCAACACGCTGGCCGACTACTTCCGCCAGGAAGGCGCCGACGTGGTGACGCTGCGCCACGGCTTCCCGGCTCACATGATCGACGACATCGCGCCCGACCTGGTGGTGCTCTCGCCGGGGCCTGGCTGGCCGTCCGACTTCGGCATGTCGGCGCTGATCGACCAGATCTACGCCCGCGACCTGCCGGTCTTCGGCGTCTGCCTGGGCCTGCAGGCCATGGTCGAGCAGGCCGGGGGCACGCTGGAGCTGCTCGGCTACCCCGAGCACGGCAAGCGCGGCCAGGTCTCGCGGATCGCCGACAGCGCGCTGCTGGAGGGCCTGCCCGACGAGTTCACCGCGGCCCGCTACCACTCGCTGCACGCCAAGCAGCCTGGCGTCGTCGGCTTCGCCGCGACCGCGCTCACGCCCGACGGCAACGTCATGGCGATCGAGGACGTCGAGCGGCGGCGGTTCGCCGTGCAGTTCCACCCCGAGTCGATCCTGACGCAGGAGGGCGGCGCGGGCGCGAAGATCATCGCGAACGTGCTGCGCCTGTCCCGCAGATAACTACGGTAAAACCGCCGCGGGGGCGTGCGGAGCTCCCCTAGAGTCTCCGCATGCTCCCCGTAGACCTGCCCGGCACGGTGCGTGACGCGCTGCTGGCCCCGCTCGTCGACCATCACTGTCACGGGGTGCGGCGGGACGACCTGAGCAGAGCCGAGTTCGAGCTGCTCATCAACGAGGGCGGCAGCCCCGCGCCGCCCGGCACCACCCACTTCGACGCGCCGCTCGGGATGGCCGTGCGCCGCTGGTGCGCGCCGCTGCTCGACCTGGAGCCGCACGCACCGCCGGCCGTCTACGTCTCGCGCCGGGAGGAGCTGGGCGCGGCCGAGGTCAACCGGCGGCTGCTGACCGGGGCCGGGGTGGTGGCGTTCCTGGTGGACACCGCACCGGCGAACACGAGCGCGACGGACATCGACCTGCTGACCGCCACCGAGATGGGCCGCCACGGCGGGGCCGCCGCCGACGAGCTCGTACGCATCGAGCAGATCGAGCGGGACGTGGCCGAGGACGCGCCGCTGGCCGTGGACTACCTCGACGGCGTCGGCGAGGAGCTGACCGCCAGGGCCGCCCGGGCGGTCGGGCTGAAGACCGTCATCGCGTCGCTGTACGGCCTCGACTTCGACCCGGCCAGGCCCACCAGGGGAGCGGTGATCGCGGCGGCCAACCGGCGGCTGTCGGACCCGAAGCCGCCGCTGACGGACGAGATCCTGCTGCGCCACCTGCTCTGGAGCGCGATCGACGTGGCCAGGGAACGGGGGCTGCCCGTGCAGCTCCACACCGGCTTCGGCGGCTCGGGGCCCGACCTGCACCGCACCGACCCGGGCCGGCTGGGCGCCTTCGCCAGGATGCTGCAGCCGGTCGGCGTGCCGCTCATCCTGCTGCACTGCTACCCCTACCACCGCCAGGCCGCCTACCTCGCGGGCGTCCACCCGCACGTCTACGTGGACGTCGGCCTCGCTCTCCCGCACACCGCCGCCGCCTCGGCCAGGGTCGTGGACGAGCTGCTGGAGCTGGCCCCGTTCCACAAGCTGCTGTTCAGCTCCGGCTGCCACGGCGTGGCCGAGACCTGCTACCTGGGCGCGCTCTACTACCGGCAGGCGCTCGGCGCGGCGCTCGGGTCGCGGCTGGCGGCGGGGGAGTGGAGCGCCGCGGACGCCGCCCGGATCGCCCACATGATCGGCTCGGGGAACGCCCGGCGCGTCTACCGGCTGTGAGTCCCGGGGGGCCGGATCGCGCCGCGCGGCCCCGACCTGGTTTGCTGGGGGCCGTCACAACACCCGACCTGAGCAGGGGGACTCTTCGTGGGCACTGTCGAACCCGAGGCCGAGATCACGTTCCGCAGCGACGTGGACGTGGAGCTGGTGAAGGCCGCCGCGTCGGACGCCGACGTGCTGTGGGCCGCCCGCGTCTCCACGAAGGGTGAGAGCTCTCTGGAGGAGATCGAAGCCGATCCCCAGCGTTCCAAGGGCCTCATCAACTTCCTGATGCGCGACCGGCACGGCACGCCGTTCGAGCACTCTTCCATGACCTTCTACGTCAGCGCGCCGATCTTTGTTTTCCGGGAATTCATGAGGCACCGGACCTTTTCCTATAACGAGGAATCCGGCAGGTACCGGCAGTTGACGCCGGTTTTCTACGTGCCCGGGCCAGACCGGAAGCTGGTGCAGGAAGGAAAGCCCGGCAAGTACGTGTTCCTCGACGGCACCGCCGAGCAGCACAAGCTGGTGACCGAGGCGACCCGGGAAAGCTACCGGCAGTCCTATCGGGCCTATCTGGAAATGCTCGAGGCCGGGGTGGCGCGCGAGGTGGCCCGTACGGTGCTGCCGGTGGGCCTCTACTCCTCGATGTACGCCACCTGCAACGCCCGCGCCCTGATGAACTTCCTGTCGCTGCGGGTCAAGCGCGAGGACTCCACGTTCCCGTCGTTCCCGCAGCGTGAGATCGAGATGGTCGCCGAGAAGATGGAGGCCCTGTGGGCGGAGCTCATGCCTCTGACCCACGCGGCGTTCGAGGCCAACGGGCGGGTCTGCCCCTGACCTCACCTCAGGGCAGGCGGGACGCGGTCTCGCTGATCAGCCGGGTGAGCACCGACGCGGTCGCGGGGCAGGCGTCGAGGAGTTCGTCCAGGCGGGCACGCCACGCGCCCGCCTCGGCGTGGATCGCGTCCGCCTCGGCCGTCGCCCGCAGCCGCATCCGCGTCTCGTACAGCCGCGACTGGTACGTCAGCCCCAGGTGGTGGCCGACCCTGTCGCTGAGCCACCAGTAGGCGTCCGTGTTCGCGGCGGTGACGAAGGTCCGGGCGCCTTCCCAGGCCACGCGCCTGGGGTGGAGGACTGCCATGGCGGGATGGTACGCCCCTCAGGCACCTGAGCCAACTAGCCCGGCAAATACGATTTTTCCTCGCATTTTCCGTCCGAAATTCGCCTGCGAAGCAGGGCGAGGTAACTCCAGTTGGTTCGCTTCGCACCGTATTGAGGAGAAACGGTTGTGACGCGTCATCAGTGGTGTAAGACTCAATTTTGAGCGCATCGGTTGTACCGGGGAGGGGCCGGGCGCTCAAGACCCGGAGCCGTCAGGGAGGTGAACGACACGACCGGAACCCAATTCCGGTCCATAGGTGGGGTTGGTAAATGTCGTTGAATCCGCGCCTGGTAAAAGAGAGTTTCTCCGTCATCGAGCCGGTGGCCGACAAGGCGACGGCCTACTTCTACGGCCGGCTGTTCACCGAGAGCCCGCAGTTGCGGGGCATGTTCCCGCCCGCGATGGACGTTCAGCGGGACCGCCTGTTCAGTGCTCTGACCCGCATCGTGTGGAGCCTGGACAGTCCGGACAGCCTCGCGTCGTACCTGGGCCAACTGGGGAGGGATCATCGCAAGTACGGCGTGATCGCCGAGCACTACACGGCCGTCGGCAACGCCCTGCTCGCCACCGTCCGCCGCTTCGCCGCCGAGATCTGGAACCGCGAGATCGAGGCCGCCTGGGTCGCCGCCTACACGGCGGCCGCCACTCTCATGATCGAGTCGGCCGAGTCCGACTCCGGGGTCTCGCCCGCCTGGTGGCCGGCCGAGGTGATCGACCACGAGCTGCGCCACCGCGACATCGCCGTGCTCACGCTGCGGCCGGCCGAGCGGCTGCCGTACACGCCGGGCCAGTACGTCACCGTGCAGACCCCGCGCTGGCCGCGGGTCTGGCGCACGTTCTCCATCGCGAACGCGCCGCGCGCCGACAACACGCTCAGGCTGCACGTCCGCTCGGTCCCCGGCGGCTGGGTGTCCACCACGCTCGTCAGGCACACCCGCATCGGCGACGCGCTCCTGCTGGGGCCGCCGATGGGCACGATGGCGCCGTGCGAGAGCAGCCAGCGCGACGTGCTGTGCGTGGCGGGCGGCACCGGCCTGGGCCCGCTGAAGGCGATCATCGAGCACATCATCGCCTCGGGCCGCCGGCCCAATATCCACCTGCTGTACGGCGCGCGCACGTTCGAGGAGCTCTACGACCTGCCCGACCTGATCAGGATGGAGTCGTCGTTCCCCTGGCTGCGGGTGCTGCCCGTGGTCTCCGGCCAGCCCGGCTACGACGGGATGCGCGGCCACCTGCCCGAGGTCGTGCAGCGCTTCCACTCCTGGGCCGAGCACGACGTGTACGTGTGCGGCCCGCCCGGCATGGTCAACGAGACCGTGCTCCGCCTCCAGAACGACGGCGTGCCCCTGTCGCGTATTCACCGGGACGTCGTCCAGGCCGAACGCTGACAGATCTTGACACTTCGGGTCGAAAGGTGCGAGGTGGAGGATGACACGCCTACGTGGAGGTGGA
Source organism: Nonomuraea angiospora (assembly GCF_014873145.1). Taxonomy (NCBI): domain Bacteria; kingdom Bacillati; phylum Actinomycetota; class Actinomycetes; order Streptosporangiales; family Streptosporangiaceae; genus Nonomuraea; species Nonomuraea angiospora. The sequence continues at coordinate 184,311 of NZ_JADBEK010000001.1, forward strand.
CTGTGCCATCCCCCGCCGGCCGCCGAGGAATCGGCGGGCTGCTGACCCTGGTGCTCCTCCTGACCCCGCTGCCCGCCGTGGCGTCGTCGGAGGCCATCCCGCTGACGGAGCTGGGGCCCGGCACGTCGGAGGCGGGGTCTGACACGTCCCAGGCGGGCACTCAGGTCGGGCCCGACACCTTCCAGGCGGGCACGACGGTCGTGGCCGCCCAGCAGATCGGCAGGTTCTTCGACGGCGGGGCGTCCGGCATCGCGTACGCGACCTCGGCCGACAACGGCGCCACCTGGACCAGGGGCGTGCTGCCGGGGCTCACCACGTCCGGCGGCGGTGCGTACGGGCGGGTCAGCGACCCGTCCGTGGCCTACGACGCCCGGCATGGCGTCTGGCTGATCTCCTCGCTGGCGCTCACCGACCGGGACGGGGTCACCGGGGCGGCGGTGCTCACCAGCCAGGACGGGGTCACCGGGGCGGCGGTGCTCACCAGCCGCTCCGCCGACGGCGGCCTGACCTGGGGCGCCCCCGTCACGACCGCCGTCGCGGGCGGGGGCGACCTGGACAAGAGCTGGGTCGTCTGCGACAACGGCGCCCGCAGCCCGTACTACGGCCGCTGCTACGCGGTCTACGACGATGTCGCCGCGGGCAACGCGATCAAGGTGGCCCGTTCCTCCGACGGCGGCCTGACCTGGGCCGAGACCGGCACGTCCGCGACCGGGCTGGGCGGGCAGCCGGTCGTGCGGCCGAACGGCGCCCTCGTCGTGCCGTACCTGAGCGGCGAGGGCCAGATCCGCTCCCTGCGCTCCGGCGACGGCGGCGAGAGCTGGGGCCGCAGCGTGCTCGTCGCCACCGTGCAGCGGCACAGGGTCGCGGGCGGGCTGCGGGCCGCGCCGCTGCCCTCGGCGGAGGTGGACGCCGCCGGCACCGTGTACGTCGCCTGGTCCGACTGCCGCTTCCAGCTCAGCTGCGGCGGCAACGACATCGTCATGAGCACCTCGGCCACCGGCGCGGAGTGGAGCCACATCCTGCGCGTCACGGACGACGGCGGCGACCACTTCATCCCCGGCCTCGGCGTCGACCCCGCCGCCGCGGGCGAGACGGCCAGGCTTGCGCTCGCCTACTACCGCTACCCCTCCGCCGCCTGCACGGCCGCCACCTGCCGCCTCACGGTCGGCTACACCTCCTCCGCCAACGGCGGCGCGAGCTGGTCGCCTCCCGTCGAGCTGCACGGGCCGATGGAGCTCGGCTGGCTCGCCGACTCCGCGCAGGGCCGCATGGCGGGCGACTACCTGTCCACCTCGGTCGTCCCCGGCGGCAACGCCCACGTGGCCTTCACCGCCGCGGGGGCGCCGGCGGGCGGGGCGTTCGACATGCGGACCTACACCGTCACGGGCGGGCTGCCGATCACCGGCGGCGGCCGCCCCACCCTCGCCATCGAGGCGCCCATCGCCGCCGGCGAGGACCTCCCCGGCCCACCCGCCCCCGCCCGCTGAGGCACTCGGCCCGCTAACTCCGCGCCCGTTGAGACGCCCGGCCCGCTAACTCCGCGCCCGTTGAGGCACCCGGCCCGCTAACCCCCGCCCGCTGAGCCACCCGGCCCGCCCGCTGACCCCGCCGGTGAGGAGGCGCTCGGCCCGCTAACTCCCCAGACCCTGGTGGAACGCGGCGGCGGTCTCCTCGTCATTCGGCCAGAACGTCTCGATGGCCAGCTCGGAGACCGTCACGTCCACCGGCGTCCCGAACGTCGCGATCGTCGTGAACATCGACAGCACCCGGTCACCGGCCGCGATCCGCAACGGCACCAGGATGTCGGCCGGGCCCGGCACGTGCGCCACGTTCAGGTCCACCCCCGGATACTCGTACGCGGCCAGCTCGTCGTACAGCGCGGCCAGCCGCCCGTCGCCCGACCCCTCCGCCTGCCTGCGCAGCTGGTAGAGCAGATGCGCGCGGACCTCGGCCAGGTTCAGCAGCCGGCCGCCCATGGCGTCGGGGTGCAGCGAGAGCCGCATGACGTTGATCGGCTCCTTCAGCAGCTCGGCGGGCACCCCGTCCATGAACATCGCGGCCGCCGAGTTGGCCGCCACCAGGTTCCAGGCCGCGTCCACCACGACCGCCGGGTACGGCTCGTGCCCGGCCAGGATCTTGTCCAGCGCCTGCCGTACGACCTCCATCTCCGGGGCGCGGACCTCGCGTTCCGGATAGACCGGAGCGAACCCGGCGGACATCAGCAGCCTGTTGCGCTGCCGCAGCGGCACATCCAGTTCCTCGGCCAGCTTCATCACCATCTCGCGGCTCGGCCGGGCGCGCCCGGTCTCCAGGAAACTGATGTGGCGGGCCGAAACGTCGGCCTCGATGGCCAGGTCGAGCTGGCTCACCCGCCGCCGCTGCCGCCACGAACGCAACAACTCACCAAATGTCTCTTCATTTACGGCTACTGCTCCCATGCCCGGCACAGTAGCCGCTGGAGGGAAGCGTCACGATTACCCGCCAGGTAATGCGGCTTCGCAGGAGGAAAACTCCCAGTCCTCTGAGACTGTCGGTCCTGCGTGGCACGATGGCCGCAGACCAACAAGGGAGCACGCCATGAGTGACACACTGCTCGCGATCGGCACCCGCAAGGGCCTCTTCCTCGCCCGCTCCACCGGCGGCGGCCCGTTCGACGTCGAGCCGATCCAGTTCTCGACGGTCGGGGTGCACTCGGTGGCGATCGACACGCGAGGCGCCTCGCCCCGGCTCCTGGCCGGGATCGAATACGGCCATTTCGGTCCGTCCGTCATGTATTCGGATGACCTCGGGAAGACGTGGAAGGAGGCGGAGCGGCCGCCCATCGCCTTCCCGGAGAAGACCGAGGCGACCCTGACCAGGGTGTGGCAGCTCGCGCCCTCGCCGTCCGAGCCCGGCGTGGTGTGGGCCGGGGTCGAGCCGGGCGCGCTGTTCCGCTCGGAGGACGGCGGCGTCACCTACGACCTGGTCGAGGGCCTGTGGGAGCACCCGCACCGGCCGCAGTGGCAGCCGGGCGGCGGCGGCCTGTGCCTGCACACCATCGTCCCGCACCCGACCGACCCGCGGACCATCGGCGTCGCGATCTCCACCGGCGGCTTCTACCGCTCCTTCGACGGCGGGCTGTCGTGGGAGGCCGCCAACCACAACATCCGGGCCCCGTTCCTGCCCGAAGGGGCGCAATATCCGGAGTTCGGGCAGTGCGTGCACAAGGTGGCCATGCACCCCTCCCGGCCCGAGCGGCTCTACCTCCAGCACCACTTCGGCGTCTACCGCAGCGACGACTTCGGCGGGGCCTGGCACGACATCGGCGCCGGCCTGCCGTCCGACTTCGGCTTCCCCGTCGCGGTCCACCCGTCGCGGCCCGACACGGTCTTCGTGCTGCCCCTGACGGCCGACGTCGACCGCACCCCGGTCGGCCACCGCTACCGCGTCTTCCGCAGCGACGACGCGGGCGCGACGTGGCAGCCGTTCGCCTCGGGCCTGCCCGAGGGGCCCGTACACGCGGCCGTGCTGCGTGACGCGATGACGGCCTCGGAGGCGGGAGTGTTCTTCGGCACGCGCGACGGCGAGGTCCACGGCTCGCGCGACGGCGGCGAGACCTGGTCACCGGTCGTCCGCCACCTGCCCGACGTGCTCACCGTGCGTGCGGCGGTGCTCTAGCCGATGGTCACGATGGTGGTCTTCGTGCTGCCGGGCATGCTGCGGCGATGGGTGAGCGGGCGCTCGGAGGTCAAGGTCTTCGCCGTGGCCGCCGACCGCGACTCCCCGCCCACCCTGGGGGCGGCCCTCGACATGCTCCGGCGTACGCATCCGCTGCTGGAGGAGCGGCTGCGCGACGAGTACGGGCGGATCCGCCGGCACATCAACATGATCGTGTGCGGCGAGAACGCCCACGGGCTCGGCTACCTCGACTGCGCCCTCCCCCCGGGCGCCGAGATCTACGTCACCCCCACCCTCACCTAACCCACCCCACCCACCGCACCGGCACCCGCACGGGACCGGGTCCGGCACCGGGATCGGGTCCGGCACCGGGATCGGGTCCGGCACCGGGATCGGGTCCGGCACCGGGATCGGGTCCGGCACCGGGATCGGCTCTCGCATCCGAACCGGCATCGGCACCCGAATCCGCACCGGCACCCGCACCCACGTTCGGCCCTCACCCGTCCTGCTCCGGCACCTGAGCGCCCCGCACCGGCCACGGTCCGGCCCCACCCCGGCCTGGCCCGCAGGCGCCGCTCCGGGCCCCTCAGCGCTCAGGTGCGCCGCTCCAGCCCCTGGGCGTTCCGCCTCCCCGCGCCGTGGCCTGCCCCCCACCCGCGGCCCCGTGCACCGCACCCAGCGCCCCGCTCACCGCCTCGGAAACCGGCGCCCCGCTCGCCCCACCGCCCTGCGGCCGCACCGCCCCGCGACCGCACCGTCCCGCGACCGCACCGCCCCACAGGAACGCCGCCAGAGGCGCCGGTGGGGGTGGCTGGAGGCAAGGCGGGTGCTCGAGCGCGGCCGCTGGCAGCGCCTCCCGCGCCACCTCGCGCCGTGCCCGGTCGCGCCTCAGCCCCGCCGCGCCCTGCTGTGGCCTACTCCCCGCGCCGTGGCCTGCCCCCACCCCGGGCCCAGCGCACCGCCCGCAACCCAGCGCCCCCCTCGCCTCCCCACGCCGCAACCCGCCCTACCCGTGCCGTGGCCTGCCTCCGCCGGGCCCAGCGCCCCGCCCAGCGCCGCCGGCCCCACCTCACTCCCGCCGCGCCTCTGCCCGCCCCCCGGAGCGCCGTGCCCTGTCCCGCAGTGGCGCGCCGGGGGAGGGGTGGGGCGGCGGGGTGGGGACAGAAGTGGTAGATCTTTGGGAGACCTGACATATCGGAAAGACCTTGCGCCATGATGGGGCGTGCGGCCGTCATCTTGACAGGCTGATGGCGGCACGGACTCCACCTTGCCCCCTGGAGATCGCATGTCCCGACCGCTGATCGGCATCACCGCCTACTTCGAAGCCGCCCGCTGGAGCGACTACGTACGCGAGGCCGTACTGTCGCCCCCCTCCTACGCCAGGGCGGTCGGGCGGGCCGGGGGCGCGCCCGTGGTGCTCCCGCCGATCGGCACCCCCGCCATCGAGGACTACATCAGCGGCCTGCAGGGCATCGTCCTGGCCGGCGGCGTGGAGCTCGGCGCGGGCAACTACGGGGGCGAGCCCGACGAGCGGGTGGCCGAGCCGCAGCAGCACCGCGACCGGTTCGAGCTGGCGCTGGCCAGGGCCGCCGTCCGCGCAGACCTGCCGATCCTGGCCATCGCGAGGGGCATGCACGTGCTCAACGTCGCCCAGGGCGGCACGCTGATCCCCTGGCTGCCCGAGGTGCTCGACAGCGACCGCCACGGCGAGCCGGGCGCGACCCACACGATCCAGGTCAGCGTCTCCAGCAAGCTCGGCAAGGCCGTGGGCGACCGGGTCGAGGTCAGCGCCCCCCACCACCAGTCCGTACGCCGCCTCGGCACCGGCCTGCTGGCCGTGGCCTGGGCCGAGGACCAGATCGTGGAGGGGGTCGAGTTGCAGGGGCACAGGTTCGGCGTGGGTGTCCAATGGCATCCGGAGCGTGACGGAGATGCACGGATCTTCGATGCGTTCATCGAGGCGGCCCGATAGGCTGCGATCATGCCGCTGCATCCTCAGGCGCGGGATTATCTCGCCCGTTACGTGCCGGACGCGGGCACCGACTTCGACGCGTTCGGCCCGGCAGAGATCCAGGAGACGCGCGCGCGGCCCGACCGGCTGGCGATCCACCGCGGCCCGCTCACCAAGCTCCCCTTCGTCCGTGACGAGCAGGCCGAGGGCGTGCCCATCAGGATCTACCGCGCCGACCCCGGCGACGGCGCGCTCCCCGTCGCGGTCTTCTTCCACGGCGGCGGCTGGGTCTACGGCGGCGTCAAGCGGAGCGACCGGCTCTGCCGCGACCTGGCGATCCGCACGGGCGCGGTGGTGGTGTCCGTGGACTACCGGCTCGCCCCCGAGCACCCGTTCCCGGCCGCCGCCGACGACGCGTGGACCGTCGTGCGCGACCTGTTCGCCCGGCCGGCCTTCTACCAGGGCAACGGCGGCGTCGCCGTCGTCGGGGAGGGCGCGGGCGGCAACCTCGCCGCCGTCGCCGCCTGGCAGGCCCGCGACGCCGGGCTGGGCCTCACGCACCAGGCGCTCGTCTGCCCCGTGCTCGACCTGGCCATGGACACGCCCAGCCACGGCGAATACGCCAAGGGCTACGCGCTCGGGGCCGCCGAGCTGGCCTGGCACGCCCGGCAGTACGCCGGTGACGCCGATCCCGCCGACCCGCGGCTGTCGCCGCTGCGGCTGCCCGACGTGGCCGGCCTGGCGCCCGCGACCGTGGTGACGGCCGAGTACGACGTGCTGAGGGACGAGGGCGAGCACTACGCCCGGCGCCTGGCGGAGTCCGGCGTGGCCGCGCAGAGCCGCAGGTGGGACGGCGCCGTGCACGGCTTCTTCGGCCTGCCGGGCCTGTTCGACCAGGCCGTCGAGGCCCGCGAGTACGTCGCGGAGCGGCTGCGGGGGTCATGGTGACGTACGACAAGCTCAAGCTCGACACCCCGGCCGACGGCGTCCTGCGGGTCACGATCAGCGAGCCGGGCCGGCTCAACGCCGTGGACGCGACCGCCCACCGCGAGCTGGGCGAGATCTGGCGCGACGCCGACCGCGACGACAGCGTCAGGGCCGTCGTCGTCAGGGGAGAGGGCGAAGCGTTCTCCGCGGGCGGCGACCTGTCCATGATCGAGGACATGACCCGCGACCACGCGACCAGGCTGCGCGTGTTCGCCGAGGCCCGCGACATCGTCTACAACGTGCTCAACTGCTCCAAGCCGATCGTCTCGGCGATCCAGGGGCCGGCGGTCGGCGCGGGGCTCGCCGTGGCCCTGCTGGCCGACATCTCCGTCGCGGGCCGCACGGCGCGGATCATCGACGGGCACACCAGGCTCGGCGTCGCGGCCGGCGATCACGCGGCCATCGTGTGGCCGCTGCTGTGCGGCCTGGCCAAAGCCAAATACCACCTGCTGCTGTGCGAGCCCGTCACGGGCGAGCAGGCCGAGCGGATGGGGCTGGTCAGCCTGTGCGTGGACGACGACCAGGTGCACGACAAGGCCATGGAGATCGCGGTCAGGCTCGCCTCCGGCTCTCAGGAGGCGATCAGGCTGACCAAATACTCGCTCAACAACTGGCTGCGCCTGGCCGGACCCACGTTCGACGCGTCGCTGGCCATGGAGTTCCTCGGGTTCACGGGGCCCGACGTGGTCGAGGGTGTGCGGGCGGTGCGGGAGAAGCGGCCGCCGTCGTTCGGCTGACCCGCGGGTGTGCTTCCCCCGCGCCCGGGTAGCGGGTGCTGGACGGGGGCGGCCGGGTAGCCGCGCTGATGCCGAGGGCTTGTTCACCGAGGCCGAGAACGTTGCTCCGGGGACGAGGCAGAGACTCACCCCGGCTTGCGCGCACCACGGCCGCCTCCGCCGAACTTTTACCGCGGCTTTACGGGCCCTTTCACGGACGGGGCCGGCGCGCGTGGAAGACGAAGGCGGGCGGGGTGTTGCGCCACACCGTACGCCCCGGCACGACCTCCTCGAACCGCTCGGCCAGCAGCGCGCGGAACCGGCGCGCCGGGCTCAGCGGGATGGCGTGAATGTAGGAGAACGTCGTGAACGCCGCACCAGGGCCCATCACCGACGTCACCGCACTTAGCAGCGCATGCTGCAGCCCCTCCGGGAACGCCGCCCACGGCAACCCGCTCACCACCACGTCCGCCTGCTGCAACCCGCGCTCGGCCAGCAACTCGCCCAGCCGCGCCGCATCGGCGTTCACCACGTCCACGGCCGGGAACCGGGCCTTCAGGAGCCGCGCCATGGGCTCGTTGACCTCCACGGCCAGGTGGTGGCCACGCCCGCCCAGCCGCTGCTGGATCTCCGCCGTGAACGGGCCCGTGCCCGGGCCGAGCTCGACCACGGTCGGTTCGCCGCGCTCGGGGATCGGGGCGCAGACAGCCGAGGCCAGCCACCGCGAACTGGGCGCGACCGCCCCGATCGTGGTCGGCGCCCGGAAGAACTGGCCGAGAAAAAGTGCGGAGTCGTTGGGCATGCCCCGAACCTAAGGCAAGATCGCGGGTGGACGCTCCGTCCTCCGGGCGGATCTCCGGCCACTTGGAGGAGGCGGGGTCCTCCGCGAGGATGACCCCCGCCGACAACCTCCACGGCTACCGTTGGTCCATGCGTTGGCGTGGTTTGCCGCTGGATGTCCTGCTCGCGGTCTCAGGTGTGGGCCTGGACCTGTTGACGACGGCGCACGCGGGCGACACCAGATACCTGCCGGCCGAGATGAACATCCCGATGGCGCTGCTGGTGGGCCTGCCCATGGGGCTCGTCCGGCGCCGGCCGGTGCCCGTCGCGCTCTACCTGGCGGGGCTCCTGGCGGTGACCGACCAGCTCGAGTCGTTCACGTCCAACACGGCCCAGATCCTGGTCTGCGTGGCGCTCGGAGTCGTGGGGTACCGCTCCGGCTGGCGGGCCACCGTGCTCGCCGTGGCCGCCGCGATGGCCGCGACCGCGTTGAACATCGTCGACCCCGGCATCCCGGTCGTCATGAACACCTGGGTGTACTCGATCTTCCTGGCGGTCTTCCCGGCCGTGCTCGGGGCGTACCTGCGCGGCTCGGCGGGACCGCTGGAGGAGCGGGACGTCACGCCCGACGCGCTGCTGGCGGCCGGCGGCGTGGCGATCACCGTGCTCAGCACCTGGACCTCCTGGCACGCGGGCACCCAGCCCGTCTGGGTGGTCGGCCTGCTCGCCGTGGTCGGCGGCCTGTCGCTGGGCATCGCCCGGCGGCTGCCCGGGGTGGTGTTCCTGCTGCAGGGCGCGCTGCTCGTCTCCGCCGACACCTACCTGAACCAGGTCGTCAACACCTGCGTGATCCTCACGCTCATCGCGATCGGCGTGTTCGCGATGCGGGTGACCTCCTGGGCGTGGACGATCGTCGCCTACGCCGCCGGCTGCATGCTGACCGCGATCGCCGTCGTCGGCGAGGAGACCCAGACCACGCCGTTCCGCGTCGGGATCCTCATGACGCTGGTGGCCACGCCGATCGCCATCGGCCGCTACCTCGGCATGCGGCAGGCCGCGGCGGCGGCCGAACGGCTGCGCGCCGAGGAGGCGGCCCGCGCCGCCGTCGCCCAGGTGCGCGCCGACCAGCTCGCCGAGCGCGAGCGCATCGCCCGCGACGTCCACGACATCGTGGCCCACCACGTGGGCGCCATGGTCCTGCGGGCCAGCGCCGCCCGCTACACCGCCCCCGACGGCCCCGTCGCCGACGCCCTCACCGACATCCGCGAGACGGGACACCAGGTGCTGCAGGACCTGCGCGACCTGCTCGACCTGCTGCGCGACCCCGAACGCCAGCCCGACCTGCTGGCCAACCCCGCCGACGTGGTCCGCGAGTCCGCCGAACGCATGGCCGCCGCCGGGCTCGTCGTCGACCTCGAACTCGACCCCGCCACCGACCGGGCGCCCCTCATCGCCAGGGCCTCCGCCGCCCGCATCGTCCAGGAAGGACTCACGAACGTGCTCAAACACGCCGGCCCCGGCACCCAGGTCCGGGTCAGCGTCACCCCCTCGGCGGAGGGGCTGTCCGTACGGATCCGCAACGGCCGCCCGCCCACCGTCGTCGAGCGCCTGCCCTCGTCCGGGCGCGGCCTGGCCGGCATGCGCGAACGCGTCCGCACCCTCGGCGGCACCCTCACCGCCGGGCCCGACGGCGAGGGCGGCTGGCTCCTGGCCGCCAGCCTCCCCGCCAGGAGCGTCGCATGATCCGCGTGCTGGTGGCCGACGACCAGGCGCTCGTACGGGCGGGCGTGCGGATGCTGCTGCAGGCCACGGGCGACATGGAGGTCGTGGGGGAGGCCGTGGACGGGGCCGAGGCGGTCCGCCTGGCCGAGCGCCACCTGCCCGACGTGATCCTCATGGACCTGCGCATGCCCAGGGTCGACGGGCTGGAGGCGATCAAACGCGTGCTCGCGGCCCGGCCGGGCGCCCGGATCGTGGTGCTGACGACGTTCGCGGAGGACGCCAACGTGTACGCGGCGCTGCGGGCCGGCGCCGTCGGATTCCTGGTCAAGGACGACGAACCCGAGCGCATGGTGGACGCCGTACGCCGGGCGGCGGCGGGGGAGCAGCTCCTGGCGCCGTCGGTGCTGCGGCGGGTCGTGGAGCGGTTCCTGGACGCCGAGGAGCAGGCCGCCGCGCCCCCGCCCGCCGGGCTGACCGAACGCGAGCTGGAGGTGCTCGCCCTGGTCGGCACCGGGCTGTCCAACGCGGAGATCGCGGAGGAGCTGCACGTGGGCGTGACGACGGTCAAGACCCACATCGCGGCGGCCATGGAGAAGCTGGGGCTGCGCAACCGCATCCAGGCCGCCGTCGTGGCCCACCGCACCGGCCTCGTGGACGCCTCCTTCCGCCCCGTACGCCTGCCGCGCCCCTGACCCCGCCCGGCCGTCCTCTGTCCCCGGACGGGGAGGGCCGCTCGTCCGCCGGACGGGGGAGGGCCGCTCATCCTCCGGGCGGACCGGCCCGGCATGGTCACCGGTGGCCCCCGCCGCCGCTAGGGTCGGGGGTGTGGTGTATGTGAAGATCTGCGGGTTGAGCGAGCCCGAGCATGTGACCACCGCCGTGGAGGCGGGCGCGGACGCGATCGGGTTCGTCATGACCCGGAGCCCGCGCAGGATCGCGCCCGAGCGGGCCGCGGAGCTGGCCGCGCTGGTGCCCGCCCACGTGCTGACCGTGGGGGTGTTCCGCGGTGAGGACCCTGACACGGTGCGCGCGGCGGCGCTGGCCTCCGGCGTACGGGCCATCCAGCTGCACGGCAAGCACCCGCACGGCGACTTCACCGCGCTCAAGGACCTCGGCCTGCGGCTGATCAGGGCCGTCGACGCGGAGGCCGACCTGCGCTGCGGGGCCTACGACGAGGACCTGCTCCTCGTGGACGCGCCGCACGCCGGCTCCGGGCAGGCGTGGGACTGGGCGGCCGTCCGCGGCCGCGCGTCGGGCCAGTGGCTGCTGGCCGGCGGCCTGTCCCCGTCGAACGTCACGGAGGCGATCGCGGCGGCCGCCCCGTGGGGCGTCGACGTGTCCAGCGGCGTGGAGACCTCGCCCGGCGTGAAGGACCCGGCGCTCATCCGGGCGTTCCTCGAGACGGCGCGGCGTGCCGGCTGAGCTCGCTCTGGACCTGGCGCGCGCGGTGGGCTTCCAGCACGCCTTCGCGCGCCGCAGGGCGCCGCGCGAGGTGACCGTGCCGGGCGGGTTCGCGGTGCTCGACGACCGCTATCCCGGCTCCCACGACGACAACAAGCTCATCGCCGGCCACGGGCCGGTCCCGGCGACGCGGCAGGAGGCCCGGGAGGCGGCCGAGCGGCTGCTGCGGGCCGCCGACGAGGTGCTCGCGCAGCGGGAGCACCGGCTGGTGTGCGTGGACGACGACCGGCTCGGCACGGCGCTCGCGCCCGCCTTCCTCGCCGCCGGCTATGAGCACGAGACAAACCTGATCATGGCCTTCCGCGGCCCCACCCCGCCCGGCTCCGTGGCCGCCGAGAAGCTCTCCGTGACCGAGCTGCTGCCGGTGCTGCGGCGCGACTGGCGCCACACGCTGCCGCAGGCGCCGGACGAGGTGATCGACGGGCTCGCCCGGCGCGTGGAGGGCCGGCTGCGCGGCGCCGACGCGGTGAGCTTCTGGGGGGTACGCGCCCCCGGCGGGGAGATCGCCGCCAGGGCCGACCTGTACGAGCACGAGGGCGTCGCCCAGATAGAGAGCGTCTTCACCGGTGCGGACCATCGGGGCGAGGGGCACGCGCGCGCCCTCATGACCGCGCTGCTCGCGCAGGCGGCGCAGGCCGAGCTGATCTTCCTGGTGGCCGACGCGGCAGACTGGCCGAAGGACTTCTACGCCAGGCTCGGCTTCGAGGAGCTGGGCCGCACCCACGCCTTCCTCCGCACCTGACCACCCCGGCCCGGGCGCTCGCCCGCCTCCTTCGCGGCTCGGCGGCGGCCTTCGCGCGCGCCCTGGCGCCTGGGGGACCTCCCGCGATGCCGGGGTGTCCGACCCCGTGCTCCCTGGCGCCTGGGGGACCTCCCGCGACGCCGGCGTGTCCAACCCCGTGGCCCCGCGGGGACCAGGGCGTCTGAGCGGGTGCCAGGAGTCGCCTGGCGTGGGCGGGAAGGGGGGAAATGTGAGCGCCCCATGCGGGGCCGCTGTGTCAGAGTTCCACGCAGTAGGGTCTGCTCGTGAGCGAAACTTCCGCCGAGGACCGGATCTGGACGGTTCCCAACCTGCTGAGCTTCCTGCGACTCCTCGGCGTCCCCGTCTTCCTCTGGCTGGTTCTCGGGCCCAAGGCGGACGGATGGGCCATCGCGATCCTCGCGGTGGCCGGTTTCACGGACTGGCTCGACGGGAAGATCGCTCGCGCCTTCAACCAGACCAGCAGGCTCGGCCGGATCATCGACCCCGCGGCCGACAAGCTCTACGTCTTCGCCACCATCATCGGCCTGCTGCTACGCGACGTCATCCCGTGGTGGCTGGTCGTGGTCATCCTGGGGCGTGAACTCTTCGTCGCCTGTTTCATCCCCGTACTTCGCAAACATGGCTACAAGGCACTTCAGGTGCATTACCTGGGCAAGGCTGCCATGTTCAACCTCATGTACGCCTTCCCTCTCCTCTTCCTTGCCTCCCACGCGGGGTGGTATGCCGATATAGCACGAATTGTCGGGTGGGCATTCGCGCTTTGGGGAACAGGCCTGTACTGGTGGGCAGGCGTGCTGTATGGGGTGCAGGTGCTCCAACTCGCAACCTCGGCCAAAAAGGAGTGATCGGGTGAAGGCGGTCGTCATGGCAGGCGGAGAGGGAACTCGGCTGCGTCCCATGACCGCCAACCAGCCCAAACCCCTGCTACCGGTGGTCAACCGCCCGATCATGGAGCACGTGCTGCGCCTGCTGAAGCGCCACGGCATCACCGAGACGGTGGTCACGCTCCAGTTCCTGGCGGCGCTCGTGCGCAACTACTTCGGCGACGGCGACGAGCTGGGCATGAGCCTCCAGTACGCCACCGAGGACGTGCCCCTCGGCACGGCGGGCAGCGTCAAGAACGCCGAGGACCGGCTCCGCGACGACCGTTTTCTGGTGATCTCCGGCGACGCCCTGACAGATATCGATTTAACCGACATGATCCGGTTTCATCGTGAAAATTCGGCACTTGTGACAATCGGTCTCAAGCGCGTGCCGAACCCCCTCGAATTCGGGATCATCATCGTGGACGACGGGGGGCGCGTTCAGCGCTTTCTCGAGAAGCCCACCTGGGGCCAGGTCTTCTCCGACACCGTCAACACCGGCATCTACATCATGGAGCCCGAGGTCCTCGACGCCGTCGCCGCGGGCGAGCCCGTCGACTGGTCCTCCGACGTCTTCCCCGCCCTCCTCGACCGCGGCGCCGCCATCTACGGCTACGTGGCCGACGGCTACTGGGAGGACGTCGGCACCCACGACAGCTATCTCAAGGCCCAGGCCGACGCCCTGTCCGGCCGGGTCAACCTGGAGATCGGGGGTTTCGAGCTCTCGCCGGGCGTCTGGGTCGCCGACTCGGCCTCGGTCGACCCCGACGCCGTGCTCAAGGGCCCGCTGCTCATCGGCGACTACGCCAAGGTCGAGGCGGGCGCGGAGCTGCGCGAGTACACCGTGCTCGGCAACAACGCCGTCGTCCGCGAGGGCGCCTTCCTGCACCGCGCGGTCGTCCACGACAACGTCTACCTCGGCCCCGGCGCCCACCTGCGCGGCTGCGTGGTCGGCAAGAGCACCGACATCATGGCCGGCGCCCGCATCGAGGAGAACGCCGTCATCGGCGACGAGTGCGTCATCGAGCCCGAGGCGTACGTCACCAGCGGCGTCAAGGTCTACCCGTTCAAGACCATCGAGGCCGGCGCGGTCGTCAACACCAGCGTCATCTGGGAGTCGCGCGGCCAGCGCAACCTGTTCGGCCCCAGGGGCGTCAGCGGCCTGGTCAACGTCGAGATCACCGCCGAGCTGTGCGTCCGGCTGGCCAGCGCGTACGCCACCACCCTCAAGAAGGGCGAGTACGTCGTCACCTCCCGCGACTGCTCCCTGGCCGCCAGGGCGCTCAAGCGGGCCGTCATCGGCGCGCTCACCGCGGGCGCGATCAACGTCCTGGACCTGGAGGCGGCCCCGCTGCCGGTCACGCGCTTCCACACGGCCCGCGAGTCGGCCGCGGGCGGCATCACCCTGCGCACCACCCCGGGCGACCCGCAGAGCGTGGACATCGTGATCATGGACGGCCGCGGCGCCGACCTGCCGCCGGCCGCCCAGCGCAAGCTGGAGCGGGTCTTCTCCCGGCAGGAGTTCCGGCGCGCGTTCCCGGGGGAGATCGCCGAGCTGACGTATCCGGCCAGGGCCGTCGAGGACTACACCCACGAGCTGCTGCGCCACGTGGACGTGGGCGACGTCAGGGACATGAAGGTCGTCGTGGACTGCGCGGGGGGCACCTCCTCGCTGGTGCTGCCCACGCTGCTCGGCCGGGTCGGGGTCGAGGTGCTCACCGTCAACGCCCGCCTCGACGACGTCTCGCCCACCGAGACGCTCGCCGAGCGCCGCCGCGACCTGCAGCGCCTGTCGGAGCTGGTCAGCTCGTCGCGGGCGGCGTTCGGGGTCCGGTTCGACCCGGTCGGCGAGCGCATCGCCCTGGTGGACGAGATGGGCCAGCTCATCAACGACGAACGCTCCCTGCTCGTCGTGCTCGACCTCGTCGCCGCCGAGCGCAGGGGCGGCCAGGTGGCCCTGCCGGTCACCACGACCAGGGTCGCCGAGCAGGTCTGCCGCTTCCACGGCGTACAGGTGCAGTGGACCTCCACCGCGCTCGACGCCCTCACCTCGGCCGCCGCCGGCCCCGACATGATCTTCGCGGCGGACGGGCGCGGCGGCTTCGTGGTGCCGGAGTTCAGCCCGGCCATCGACGGGCTGGCCTCGTTCATGCGCCTGCTCGGGCTGGTGGCCCGCACCCGCCTGTCGCTCAGCCAGATCGACGCCAGGATTCCCGAGGTCAAGATGCTCAAGCGCGCGATCCCCACGCCGTGGGCGGCCAAGGGGGCCGTCATGCGCTCGGTCATCGAGGCGGCGGAGGCCGAGCACGAGGGCCGGCGCATCGACACCACCGACGGCGTGCGGGTGGCCCACGACGACGGGAGCTGGGTGCTCGTGCTGCCCGCCGCCAGCGAGCCCGTGACCGACCTGTGGGCCGAGGCGGGCGACATGGACGGCGCCCAGGCCCTGCTCGAACGGTGGGCCCGCATCGTGGAGCAGGCCGCCATGTGAACAATGGTCGCGGAGAGTGAGGAAAAAGCCATTGCGCTTGACGCACCCAGACAGTGCCGCAAGATCGTAATGTAGAAACGCGCGGCGGCATGGACCACGGGGCGGAAGCGGCGGTAACTTTGTCTGCGTCCAAACCACAGTCCAGTGCCCCGCCTTGACCTTTGCCGCTGATCAGCGTATGTTGCGGCATTCGCAAACTTGAAAAAGCGAAGCGAGGCGCGTCTTTGAGCACCGTCGCCGCGTCTTCGCGGTAGGAGGCCGAGCCGATCGATGCCGAGCGTCTACTGCACGCAGTGCGGGCACGCCAACCCCGAGGATGCCCGTTTCTGTTCCCGCTGTGGGTCACCGCTGGCCAGACCCGAGGTCTCCGGGGACACCACGTCGACGATCTCCATCGCGGGAATCGAGGCATACGAGGCTGAGGCAGGCGACATGCTCCTGGCGGAGCGGGCTCTGGTCGAGCAGTTGCCGCCCGGCACGGCGCTGCTCACGGTGACCAGGGGCCCCAACCAGGGCAGCCGTTTCCGGCTGGACAAAAACCTCACCACGACCGGCCGCCATCCGGAGAGTGACATCTTCCTCGACGACATCACGGTCTCCCGCCGCCACGTCGAGTTCTACCGCCACCCCGGCGGTCAGTTCTCCGTGCGCGACGTGGGCAGCCTCAACGGCACCTACGTCAACAGGGAACGCATCGAGGAGGTTCCCCTGCACTCCGGAGACGAGGTGCAGATCGGCAAGTTCCGCCTCGTCTTCCTGATGCGGACCCACGCCGGCGCATGAGCGAGCCGAACGAGCGAATCGTGGTGGTGCCGTCCCGGGAGGTCATATGACCTCCCAGGCGGCACGCTCTCACATGAGCATCGGGGAGGTGCTCGCGCTCCTGCAGGGCGAGTTCCCCGATGTGACGATCTCCAAGATCCGCTTCCTGGAGGGTGAGGGGCTGATCGAGCCCGAGCGCAGCCCGTCCGGCTACCGCAAGTTCACTCACCTGCACGTGGAGCAGCTGCGCTTCATCCTGCGCGAGCAGCGCGACCATTACCTGCCGCTGCGGGTGATCAAGGACAGGATGGCCGAGAGCTTCGGCCGCCCGCGCGCCGTACAGGAGAAGACGGAGGTCCGGCTCAGCCGGGCCGAGCTGCTCGAGGCGGCGGAGATCGACGAGGAGACGCTCACCGAGCTGGAGGACTACGGCCTGCTCGCCCCCGTGGCCAGGCGCTACGACGAGGAGGCCCTCAACGTGGCCCGCAGCGTCGGCGCGCTGGCCCGCTTCGGCCTGCACGCCCGCCACCTGCGGGCGGTCAAGGCCGCGGCCGAGCGCGAGTGCGGGCTCGTCGAGCAGGCCGTGGCCCCCATACTCAAACGGCGGGCCCCCGGCGCCATCGGGGAGGCCGACGAGGTCGCCAGGGAGCTTTCCACTCTCCTGCTCGACCTGCACGCATCCCTTGTGCGGTCGGGGATCCGGTCCGTGCTCGGGCGTTGAGACCCTGGCGAGCTGGGAGGCGGAGGCGCATTCCATGCCCGCCGGGTGTTACGTTGAATTGCAGTAGCCAGTCAGCAGTAGCGACCCGCAAATAGCTGTGCCGGGTGACCGGTCAGGAATACGGAGCAGCCCGTGTTGCAGATGGAGGTCGTGGGCGTTCGAGTTGAAATGCCCACAAATCAGCCGATCGTCTTGCTCAAGGAGGCACACGGGGAGCGGTTCCTTCCTATATGGATTGGCATGACCGAGGCGACGGCCATCGCCCTGGCCCAGGCGGAGGAGCCACCGCCGCGGCCGCTCACCCACGACCTCTTCCGAGACGTGCTGAGCGCTCTGGGCGTCGGCCTGCGAGCGGTCAACATCGTCGCCCTGCGCGACGGCATCTTCTTCGCCGACCTGGTGTTCTCCAACGGCGTGGAGGTGAGCGCGCGGCCGTCCGACTCGATCGCGCTCGCCCTGCGCACCGGAGCGCGCATCTTCGCCAGCGAGGAGGTCGTCCAGGAGGCCGGGGTGATCATCCCGGACGACCAGGAAGACGAGGTGGAGAAGTTCAGGGAGTTCCTTGACACGATCACTCCCGAAGACTTCGGCAGGGCGGGGTAGGTATTTCGGTGCATTTACGCTTCACGACGCGCCGAGCCGGATCGTTGACTGAGCATGGTCACGGTCCTACGGTGCAAGTGAAACCCGTGGTCGCCCTTTACGAACCCCCAGATCAGGCCGCGGGATGAGAGAAAGCCGGAGGTCCGCGTGGCGGTCAGCAGCGGCGAGGGAAAGACGGCCGGCCAGGAAGATCCGGTTCGGCGCGAGAGCGCGCGGCAGCGTGCCGGAGAGCAGGGCCTGCTCTTCGACGAACAGCCGGCGTCGCTGCCGGCGGACATCGGATACCGCGGGCCCACGGCCTGCGCGGCGGCCGGCATCACCTACCGGCAGCTCGACTACTGGGCGCGCACGGGCCTGGTGGAGCCCACGATAAGAGCCGCGCAGGGCTCGGGCTCCCAGCGGCTCTACAGCTTCCGCGACATCCTGGTGCTCAAGGTCGTCAAGCGGCTCCTCGACACCGGGGTGTCGCTGCAGCAGATCCGTACGGCCGTGCAGCACCTGCGTGACCGCGGGGTCGCCGACCTCGCGCAGATCACGCTCATGAGCGACGGCGTCAGTGTCTACGAGTGCACCTCGGCCGACGAGGTGATAGACCTGCTCCAGGGCGGTCAGGGCGTGTTCGGCATCGCGCTCGGCCGGGTCTGGCGAGAGGTCGAGGGCTCCCTCGCGGAGCTGCCGGGGGAACGGGCGGCGGTCGAGGACACCGTCCCGGCCGATCACCCCGCTGACGAGCTCGCCCGCCGTCGCCGCGCGCGACGCCTCGGCTAGCACACCCCTTCCTGCCATGGGCCGCCGGGCGCGGCCCATCGGGCAATCCGGGCAATCCGGGCAATCCACGGGGCAATCCGCGCATAACGCATCACCGGGGAAATTCATGCGTAACGCGGAGGGTTGTAATCTATGACAGCAAGGCTGACGACCCCGTGCGGGAGAGTCCCTGGGGCCCGCGGGTCTCAGGGCGCCGAAGGAGCAACCCTCCCCGGAATCTCTCAGGCACCCTGTACCGCTCGGGTGAGGCAACTCTGGAAAGCAGGCGCACCTGCCAGGCGCGCCTCACCGACGGTGCAAGCCCCAGTCCCGGGGTGAAGCTCTCAGGTCGCGGCGTCGCCGCGCTGACAGAGGGGGAGATCCGGCATTCGCCCGCGCCACGGCGCCGGTCTCCATAGCCTCGGGAGGCACCGTCCATGACCGACCTATCAGCTCCGCCGTTCTCGTCCAGGCACATCGGCCCGTCCGCGGCCGAGCAGCAGCGCATGCTCGAGGCCGTGGGCTTCGAATCCGTGGCGGATCTGGTGGCCGTGGCCGTCCCCGAGGCCATCAGGGCCAAGGACCGGCTGCAACTGCCCGCCGCGGTCGGTGAGGCCGAGGCCATCGCCGAGCTGCGCGCCCTGGCCGGGCGCAACCGCGTGCTCACCTCCATGATCGGCCTGGGCTACCACGACACGATCACGCCCGCCGTCATCCGGCGCAACCTGCTGGAGAACCCGGGCTGGTACACGGCCTACACCCCGTACCAGCCGGAGATCTCACAGGGCCGCCTCGAGGCGCTGCTGAACTTCCAGACCGTCGTCTCCGACCTGACGGGCCTGCCCGTCGCGGGCGCCTCCCTCCTCGACGAGGCCACGGCCGCCGCCGAGGCGATGACCCTGGCCCGCCGCTCGGGCAAGTCCAAGAGCAACGTGTTCGTGGTGGACGCCGACGCGCTGCCGCAGACCAAGGCCGTGCTCGCCACCAGGGCCGAGCCCCTGGGCATCACGCTGGTGGAGCACTCCCTCGAGGGCGAGCTGCCCGAGTGCTTCGGCGTGCTCGTCCAGTACCCGGGCGCTTCCGGGCGGCTGCGCGACTTCCGCGCCGTGGCCGCCGCCGCGCACGAGGCGGGCGCGCTCGTCGTGGCCGCCGCCGACCTGCTGGCCCTCACCCTGGTCGCCGCGCCCGGCGAGCTGGGCGCCGACATCGCGATCGGGTCCTCGCAGCGCTTCGGGGTGCCGTTCGGGTTCGGCGGGCCGCACGCGGCCTACATGTCCGTACGCGAGGGCCTGCAGCGCCAGCTCCCCGGCCGCCTGGTGGGCGTGTCGGTGGACGCCGACGGCGACCCCGCCTACCGGCTGGCCCTGCAGACCCGCGAGCAGCACATCCGCCGCGAGAAGGCCACCAGCAACATCTGCACCGCGCAGGTGCTGCTCGCCGTCATCGCGAGCATGTACGCCGTCTACCACGGCCCCGAGGGGCTGCGCCGGATCGCCCACCGGGTCCACCGGCACGCCGTGGCCCTGGCCGGCGGGCTGCGCCAGGCGGGCCTGGAGGTCGTGCACCGCGAGTTCTTCGACACCGTGCTCGTCCGCGTGCCCGGCCGGGCCGCCGAGGTGGTCGCCGCCGCCGTCGAGCACGGCGTGAACCTCTGGCGGGTGGACGACGACCACGTGTCGATCTCCTGCGACGAGAAGACCGGCGCCGCCGAGGTCGCCAAGGTGTGGGCCGCCTTTGGCGTCGAGGGCGGCGTCGAGGGCGGCGACGTGGCTCTCGACGAGGACGCGCTGCCCGCCGCGCTGGTGCGCGAGTCCGGCTACCTCGCCCACCCGGTCTTCCACAGCCACCGCTCCGAGACCGCCATGCTGCGCTACCTGCGCAAGCTGCAGGACAAGGACATCGCGCTCGACCGCTCCATGATCCCGCTCGGCTCCTGCACCATGAAGCTGAACGCGACCACCGAGATGGAGCCGATCACCTGGCCCGAGTTCGCCGCGATCCACCCGTACGCGCCGGACGACCAGGCCGAGGGCTACCGCGAGCTGATCGGCACGCTGGAGGGCTGGCTGGCCGAGGTGACCGGCTACGACCGCGTCTCCATCCAGCCGAACGCCGGCTCCCAGGGCGAGTTCGCCGGGCTGCTGGCCATCCGCGCCTACCACCGTGCCAACGGCCACGGCGAGCGCGACGTCTGCCTCATCCCGTCCTCCGCCCACGGCACCAACGCCGCCAGCGCGGTCATGGCCGGCATGCGGGTCGTGGTCGTGGCCTGCGACGCCGACGGCAACGTGGACCTGGCCGACCTCGACGCCAAGATCGCCAAGCACCGTGACGCGCTGGCCGCGATCATGGTGACGTACCCCTCGACGCACGGTGTGTACGAGGAGACGATCACCGAGGTGTGCGCCAAGGTGCACGAGGCCGGCGGCCAGGTCTACGTGGACGGGGCCAACCTCAACGCGCTGGTCGGGCTGGCCAAGCCCGGCGAGTTCGGGGCCGACGTGTCCCACCTCAACCTGCACAAGACGTTCTGCATCCCGCACGGCGGCGGCGGTCCGGGCGTCGGCCCCGTCGCGGTCCGCGGCCACCTGGCGGCCTTCCTGCCCGGGCACCCGCTGCACAACGGCACGCCGGTGGGCCCCGTCTCGGCGGCCCCGTACGGCTCGGCCGGCATCCTGCCGATCTCCTGGGCGTATATCAGGATGATGGGCTCCGAGGGGCTCACGGCGGCCACCGAGCAGGCCATCCTGTCGGCCAACTACCTGGCCAGGCGCCTCGCCCCGCACTACCCCGTGCTCTACACGGGGCGCGGCGGGCTGGTGGCCCACGAGTGCATCGTCGACCTGCGGCAGATCACCAAGGAGACCGGGGTCACCGTGGACGACGTGGCCAAGCGGCTGATCGACTACGGCTTCCACGCGCCGACCATGTCCTTCCCCGTGGCGGGGACGCTGATGATCGAGCCGACCGAGAGCGAGGACCTCGGGGAGCTCGACCGGTTCGTGGAGGCGCTGGTCGCCATCCGCGGCGAGATCGACAAGGTGGCGTCGGGGGCCTACGACGCGGCGGACAACCCGCTGCGCAACGCGCCCCACACGGCCGAGTCGGTCAGCGCCGACGAGTGGACCCACCCGTACCCGCGCAGCGAGGCCGCCTATCCGCTGCCGTCGTTGCGGGACGGGAAGTACTGGGTGCCGGTGCGCCGGATCGACCAGGCCTACGGCGACCGGAACCTGGTGTGCTCCTGCCCGCCGCTGGAGGCGTACGAGGACTAGGAGCCTGGCGGCGTGGGTCCTCGTCGCTTCGCGTACGAGGACTAGGAGCGACTAGGAGCCTGGCGGGGTGGCCTTCGGCGCCTGCCGCTGAGCAGGCGTCCGAAGCCGGTCAGTCCTTCCGCGTCAACTGAGCAGACATGATCGCCAGAAATGGTTAGGCTCGGTGCGACTGTCGCCAGAAGGAGCTCTCTTGACGTCCTCAGAGCTGGAGACCCCGCCCCTCGACGCCGCCCGCCGCCTGGCCGAACGCGGTGATCTCGACGGCGCCGCCGCCATACTCGCCGAGCTGGTCGCCGACCCCCACGGCCCGGACCGGGCCCAGGCCGCGGTGGGGCTCGCCGTGGTGCTGGAGGAGCGCGGCGACGTCGAGGCCGCCAGGGCCGCCGCCCGGACCGCGCTGGCCACCGGGCACCCCGAGTACGCCGCCCAGGCCGCCTGCCACCTGGCCCAGGGGTTCGAGCGGGAGGGCCGCGCCGAGCAGGCCAGGGCCGCCTGGCAGGCCGTCCTGGGGGTCGGCACGGCCGCGTACGTGCCGCTGGCCCACCTCGCGCTGGCCCGCCTGGCGACGGCGGCCGGCGACCTGGACGAGGCCGAGAAGGAGCTGCGGGCCGCCATGGAGAGCGGCGACCCGGGCGTCGGCGCGCGGGCGGCCCAGGAGCTGGCCGGCCTGCTGCTGGAGCACGGGGAGCCGGGGGCGGCGGCCGACGTGCTCCTGGACGCGCTGGAGGAGGCTCCGGCCGAGGAGGTGCCGGGGCTGCGGGTCCAGCTCGGGATCGCGCACCTGGAGCTGGCCTGCGCGGAGTTCGCGGAGAGCGTCGAGTACGGGGCTGATCCGCAGACCAGCGCCCTGGCCATCGAGCTCCTGGCCCGGACCCTGCCGCTGCGGGGGCGCGCCGAGGACGCGGGGCGGGTGTGGTCGTACGGGCTGGAGCACGAGGACGAGACCCTCGCCGCCGAGGTCCGCCTCCGCTACCACCGCGACGCCTGACGCCCGGCCGGCTTCATGCCGGGACTCCTGGCGGGCGTCCGCTCGATGCGCGTCGGCGGGCCTGAGACTCCTGGTGCACGCCCCGCATGACGTCCCGATATGACGTCCGGGCATGACGCCTGCACCCTGCCTGCGACGCCCGTCTGATGCGCGCCTGCCTGCTGCGTTTGCTCGACGCTCGCGCGCTATACGCGTCCTCGGCAGCCTCCGTGGAGCGAGACGCGGCAGCGGAAGGGGGCGGGGGCGCTCCCGTGGGCCTCCGCCAGGTGTCCGCCGTGTACGCGCCGAGGTCAGTTGCGGCGCATGATGGCCGCGGCCGAGGCCACGTTGATGACCACGATCGCGAGCCACGTGATCGTCAGCCCCACCAGCCCCGCGTTGCCGGCCGCGATGGCCGTCAGGGGGATGCCGATGCCCATCGAGCCCAGCGCGATCGGGATCATCGCCGCGCCCGGAGGGCTCTTCTGCCGGTGCGGCGCGGCGCCGTGGTGGTCCAGCTCGGCCCGTACGCGGGCGGAGATCGTGGCGTCGAGCCGCTCCACGAACGACTCGACGAGCGCGGTTTCGTACTCGGGACCGAGGTCCCGGCGGGCGTCCAGGGTGGCCTGGAGATCGTCCCGGATGGGGCGCTTATCTGGCATGACAGCAATCATCCATCGCCGGCGCCACGCCGTCATCCAACCTGAGGGCTAGGGCGCGATCCTCCCCAGGTACGGTGCTGGCATGGAGGTCATGACCCCGCGAGGGAGCGCGCTCGTCCAGGTGGACGAGGTGGCGGACCCGCGGCTGCTGCTGGTGCTCACCCACGGTTCGGCCGGGGGAGTGGACGCTCCCGACCTGCTCGCCGTACGGGACGCCGCGCTCAAGGCCGGGGCCGTCGTGGCCAGGGTGACGCAGGCGTTCAGGGTGGCGGGGGCGCGGGCGCCGGGGTCGGCGGTCAAACAGGACGAGGCGTGGGAGATCGTCCTGAAGGAGGTGCGCACGCTCTGGCCGGGGCTGCCGCTGGTGCAGGGAGGGCGGAGCAACGGGGCGCGGGTCGCCTGCCGTACGGCCGGGGCGGTCGGCGCGGCGGCCGTGGTGGCGCTGGCCTTTCCGCTGCACCCGCCGGGGAAGCCGGAACGCTCCAGGGCCGACGAGCTACGCGGCGCCGGAGTGGACGTGCTGGTGGTCAACGGGGACCGGGATCCGTTCGGCGTGCCGGACGCCGCTGACGCGGCACGCCTGGTGGTGCTGCCGGGGGAGGGACACGACCTCAAGAAGGACCCCGCCCGAGTGGGCGAGGTCGTGGCGGAGTGGATAGTCCACTACGCCTAGTTCACGCCGCGCCGACCACGGGTCGGTGTGGTGCGATGGCGGCGCCGCTGGGCAGCAGCTCCCCGGTGTCCTCGAACAGGACGACACCGTTGCAGAGCAGGCTCCACCCCTGTTCGGGGTGGCAGGCGAGAGTGCGTGCCTTCTCGCGGTCGGGCGCCTCGGCATCCGGACAGGCCGGGTCGTGCGGGCACATCGGCGTGCCTCCGATATCTCGTGGGATGCTCCCGTTGGGAGGGGCGGGAGCCGGCTCGGGTAATTGTTCTGGCAAGTGTGCGACGGATGTCACACTCCCGGACATAGTCCATCAGGACTGTTACAGAAGGGATCCCCGTTCGTGTGACCTTCGACACAGCGTGCCGTATGCAGGATAACGGTCCAAGCGCGACACGCGCACTACGTTTGCAATCCCTTGAGCAGAGCGTCGAGTCCGCGCTCGAAATCGATATCGGCTCTTTCGTCCCGCCTGACCCATTCGTCAACTTCGGGATCGGCCCAGCCCGACTGCTGCACCTCGACGGCCACGCTGCCGAAGACGAAGGCCCTCAGTGCCCGCACGGCCTCCGCCGCGTCGGCCAGCCCCCCGTCGGCGAGCTGCTCGGTCTGCTCCCTGATGGCCAGGGCCGTGGCGCCCTTGGGCGGCTTGGTCAGGGCCAGCGCCAGCACGCCCGGATGCTCGCGCAGCAGCTCCCGCCCCGCCCGGCACCAGGCCTTGGCCGTCTCCTGCCAGGTGGCGGCCTGCTCGACGCGGACCGCGGTGACGTGCTCGGCCAGGGCGTCCATCAGCGCCTCCTTGCCCCTGGGCAGGTGGTGGTAGATGGCCATGGCCTCCACCTCCAGGGCGTCGCCCAGCCGGCGCATGGTGAGCCGGCGCAGGCCCTGGCTGTCGGCGATGTGGAGTGCGGCCTCGATGATGCGCTCGCGGGAGAGCGGGACGGGCGGTCTCTTGGCGGGCATGGAGATCATCTTACTTCGTAAAGGCGGTCGCGCCGGGTCGATTTCCCGCTGTGTCGCACGACGGCGTACCCTTGGCGGTTGAACGAGTACCGGCTGTGTGAAAGGGCAGGGTCGATGGCGTTTTTCCGTCCGCGGGTGAGCCGTGAGGCCGAGGTTCGCTACCACGCGGACCAGGAGATCTCCAAGAGCTACCCCGAATTGCTCGACAAGGCCCGGCAGGCCGAGGAGACGCTGCGTGAGCTGCGGGCCGCGGCGGCGGACGAGATCGAGCTGCTGGCAGCCGGGCGGGCCTTCGACCGCGCGCTGACCGACGCCCTGCGCGCCGCCGAGGCGGGGCAGCGGGCCACGTTCGGGGTGAAGTCCTACGACGACCGGATCGCGCGCCGCAAGGCCAAGGCGACGCCCGCCGGGTCGATGTGGACGGCCGAGGTCGACCGGCTGCGCACGCTGCGCGAGGACAACCGGATGTGGGGGATCCCGCGCGTGCCGCGCCCGGTGCCCGCGACCCTCTGACGTCCCGCCCGCCCACGGGCATGAAGAAGCCCCGGCACAGCCTCCCTCGTTGTGCCGGGGCTTCGGGTTTCTCAGCTCGCCCAGTCCAGCAGCGGGCGGGTGTTGCTGGGGTGGCGGAGCTTGGAGAGCGACTCCTTCTCCAGCTGGCGGATCCGCTCCCGGGTCAGCCCCAGGTGCTTGCCGATCTCGTCCAGCGTGTGGGGCTTGCCGTCCACCAGGCCGAAGCGGAGCGCCATGATCTTCGACTCCCGGGGCGAGAGGTTGTCGAGCACGCCGCGCAGCTGGTCGCCCAGCAGCTGGCGGTCGACGATCTCCGAAGCCTCGGGCGAGTCCACGTCCTCGATGAGGTCGCCGATCGTGGTCTCCCCGTCCTCGCCGATCGTGGCGTTGAGCGAGATCGGCTGGCGGCTGGTGCGCAGCAGCTCCTCGATCTGGTCGGGCGTCTTGTCCAGCTCGACGGCCAGCTCCTCGGGCGTGGGCTCGCGCCCCAGGCGCTGGTGCATGTCACGCTCGACGCGCGACAGCTTGGACAGCATCTCCAGCACGTGCACGGGCAGCCGGATCGTACGGGCCGAGTCGGCGAAGCCGCGCTGGATGGCCTGCCTGATCCACCACATGGCGTACGTGGAGAACTTGAAGCCCTTGGTGTAGTCGAACTTCTCCACGGCCCTGATCAGCCCCAGGTTGCCCTCCTGGACCACGTCCAGGAGCGACATGCCGCGGTCGGTGTACTTCTTGGCGACCGACACCACGAGCCGGAGGTTGGCCTCCAGCATGTGGTCCTTGGCCCGCTTGCCGTCCTCGACCACCAGCAGGAGGTCGTCCTGGGCGGAGACGGGCAGGTCGGGCTCGGTCTCCAGCTTGTACTCGGCGTACAGGCCCGCCTCGATCCGCCGGGCCAGCTCGACCTCCTGCGCCGCGGTGAGCAGCGTGCGGCGGCCGATGGACTTGAGGTAGGTGTGCACGGAGTCGCCCATGGCCGACTGGGTGTCGTCCAGGTCGATCTGCTCGTTCTCGATCTCGGCGTCCTCGGCGCTCAGCGCGAGGTCGTCGGGCAGGTCCTCCTCGTGCTCCGGCTTGGGCTCGGAGCGGGTCACGGCCCTGGCGGCCGCGTCGGTGGCGCTCTTCACCGTGCCGTTCTTGGCCGTGCCGTTCTTGGGCGGGCCGGTTTTTGCCTCCGCCGCCTTGCGGCCGGTAGTCTTTGCACGCGCGGGCTTCCTGGAGGTCTTCGGGGCGGTCTTGCTGAGAGACGGCTCGTTCTCGGCGGCCAGGCTCACACCGCTCTCCGAGAGCTCGCGCAGGATCGTGCGGCCTTCAGAGGGGCTGATACCGGCGTCGGCGAACGCGTCACGCAGCTCCGCGAGAGAAAGGTGACCCTGGGCTCGCCCTCGTTCAATGAGTTGGTCGAGAGTCGCAGATGGGGTCGCTACGGCGGTTCTGGGCATGAGGACACCTCCTCCGTACGGAGTGGAAGCGATCAGGCAGGTTGTGGTGGGGCGGCTTCGGTCCGCACGGCGCACCAGTATCAATAACGCCAATCGCTGTCATTTGTTCCCGGTGAGACGAAAAAGGGGCGGAGCGCCCAATGGACGAACCACCCCTCCCGTCAGTCCTATTCCCCGATCTTGATCTCCCCGGCCGAAACCTCGGGCATGGGCATCGGCTGGGCGTCCTGCAGGCGCTGGTCCGTCCAGTAGTCGACGACCGCGTCGGGGTCCGGGTTGACGTCGTGGGACACCACGGTCCCGTCGTCGCTGGTCGTGGGCGTCGGGGCCGACGCCGGCGGTACCTTCTCCACCACGGCTCGGGTCTCCTTGGCGACCTGGTCGAGCTTGCCCGCCGAGGCGGCCGCCGCGACTGAGGCTCCTCCGGCGACGATGACGCCGACGATGGCCGCGGATGCCCACATCTTGCGGGTCTGATCCATGAAGGCTCCCTCCCTCTCCCCAACTAAGACGCAGCCGCAACTCATCAGGTTCCTGCCCGGAGCCGGACGAAGTCGGTCTTCCCGTTCGGCAGCAGCGGCAGCTGGGGCACCAGGCGCAGGCTGCGTGGGGCGGCGTGAGGGGGAAGCTTATCGCGGCAGAACGCCCTCAATTGGGGAAGCGTGAGTGGCGTGTCGGGATTGGCGGCCACCACGATGGCGGTGACCAGTTCGCCCCACTCCGCGTCGGGCGTGCCGATCACGGCCACGTCGGCCACCTCCGGGTGGGTGCCGAGCACCTCGGCCACGGCGGCGGCCACCACCTTCTCGCCGCCGGTGTTGATCACGTCGTCGGCCCGTCCCAGCACGCGCAGCCGGCCCCCGGCCATCTCGCCCAGGTCGGAGGTGCGGAACCAGTCGCCGTCGAACGGGTCGGCGGCGCCGAAGCGGTAGCCGGAGAACAGCACGGCGCCGGCGATCCTGACCAGCCCGTCCTCGCCGATCTTGACCTCCACGTTGTCGAGGGGCCGGCCGTCGTAGACGCAGCCGCCGCACGTCTCGCTCATCCCGTACGTCGTCACGATCCGGGCGCCGAGGTCCCGGGCCCGCTCCAGCAGCCCCGGCCGGGGCGCGGCGCCGCCGAGCAGGATCGTGCGGAACACCGACAGGTCCGCCCCCAGCTCGACCAGCCGGTGCAGCTGGGTGGGGACGAGGGAGACGTGGTCGGCCCCCGAACCGAGCACCTCGTGCGGGTCGAACCGGGCGTGGATGATCGGCTCGCTCTCCGACAGCAGGGCGCGTACCAGGACCTGGAGGCCGGCGATGTGGGAGACGGGCAGGCAGCACAGCCAGCGCTCGCCCTTGGCGGCCCCCACGCGGCGCAGGGAGGCGGCGGCCGAGGCGCGCAGGGCGGCGGCCGAGAGCAGCACGCCCTTGGGGGCGCCGGTGCTGCCGCTGGTGGCGATCACGACCGCCACGCCGGAGGGGACGCCCTCGCCGTCGCTCAGGAGCGCGCCGCCGGCGTGCGTGGGGCGCAGCGCGGCCACGGCCGCCTCGGACTGGCCCGGGGCCAGGGGGAGGACGGCGGGGCCCTCGCCGCTCAGCGCGTCGCGGATCGCCGTGTACAGGGCGGGTCCGGGAGGCTGCACAATGGCATGCAGCGGACGGTCCGGATGCGACGGGTTCCTCCACATGCTCGTAAGGTTAGTGGCGACAGGTCGGACAGAAGGCGCAGGGAGGGTCGTGACGCGTTCTCCCGTGGTCTTCCGCATCCCCATGCGCACCCGGTTCCGTGGACAGACCGTCAGGGAAGGCGTGCTGCTGCACGGTCCCGCCGGGTGGGGGGAGTTCTCCCCGTTCCCCGAATACGGCCCGCGCGAGTGCGCCCGCTGGCTGGCGTGCGCCCGCGAGGCGGCCTTCGAGGGCTGGCCGGAGCCGGTGCGCGACAGCGTCCCCGTCAACGCGACCGTGCCCGCCGTGGGGCCCGAGCAGGCCCATGACATCGTCCGGCGCTCGGGCTGCGGCACGGCCAAGGTCAAGGTCGCCGAGCGCGGCCAGAGCTTCGACGACGACGTGGCCAGGGTGGAGGCCGTGCGCGACGCGCTCGGGCCGGGCGGCCGGCTGCGGATCGACGCCAACGGCGCGTGGGACGTGGACGAGGCGGTGCGCCGGCTCAAGCGGCTCGACCGGTTCGACCTGGAATACGCCGAGCAGCCGTGCGCCACGCTGGAGGAGCTGGCCGCGGTGCGGCGGGCCTGCGACGTGCCGATCGCGGCCGACGAGTCCATCCGCAGGGCGGAGGACCCGCTGCGGGTGCGCGCGGCCGAGGCGGCCGACATCGCGGTGGTCAAGGTGCAGCCGCTCGGCGGGGTGCGCGCGGCGCTCAAGGTGGTGGAGGCGTGCGGGCTGCCCGCCGTGGTCTCCAGCGCTGTGGAGACGTCCGTCGGGCTGGCCGCGGGGCTGGCGCTGGCGGCGGCGCTGCCGGCGTTGCCGTACGCGTGCGGGCTGGGCACGATGGCGTTGCTGGCGGGCGACGTGGTGGACGACTCCCTGGTGCCGGTGGAGGGCTCCCTGACGGTACGGCGTCCTACGGTGGATTTTCAGCATTTGTCAGCTTTTGAGATTGAATCTCCCCAGTGGCTTCGCCGGATGCAGGAGGCGTCACGTTGAACCCCGCTACCGCACTGGCCACGGTCCTGGTC
The DNA here is from genome assembly GCF_014873145.1 of Nonomuraea angiospora. NCBI lineage: Bacteria > Bacillati > Actinomycetota > Actinomycetes > Streptosporangiales > Streptosporangiaceae > Nonomuraea > Nonomuraea angiospora. The sequence continues at coordinate 213,704 of NZ_JADBEK010000001.1, forward strand.
GACGAGCTGGTGCGCTGCGGCCTCACCGACGTGGTGCTGGCCCCCGGCTCGCGCTCCGCCCCGCTGGCGCTGGCGCTGCACGCCGAGTCGCGGGTGCGCCTGCACGTGCGCATCGACGAGCGGTCGGCGTCCTACCTGGCGCTGGGGCTGGCCAAGCGCGGCGAGCGGCCGGTGGCGCTGATCTGCTCCTCCGGCACGGCCGTGGCGAACTTCCACCCCGCGGTGATCGAGGCGAGCGAGTCCGGCGTGCCGCTGCTGCTGCTGACCGCCGACCGGCCGCCCGAGCTGCGCGGCACGGGCGCCAACCAGACGATCGACCAGATCAAGCTGTTCGGCTCGTCGACCCGCTGGTTCGCCGAGGTGGGGGTGCCTGAGGACCGTCCCGGCCAGGTCGCCTACTGGCGCTCGCTGGCCTGCCGCGCCTACCAGCGCGCCTCGGGCCCGTCCGACCCGGGGCCCGTGCACCTCAACCTGGCCTTCAGGGAGCCGCTGATCCCCGACGGCGACACCTCCTGGTCCGAGCCGCTCGACGGCGGCGGCAACGGCCCGTGGGTGCGGGCCCGGGTCGCGCCCCCGCCCGTCGCGCTGCACATCGCGCCGACCAGGCGCGGCGTGCTGGTGGTCGGCGACGGTGCCGCCAACGTGCGCCGCTACGTCGCGGCGGCGGGCATGGCGGGCTGGCCGGTGCTGTCGGAGCCCAACGGCGGCGGCCGCTACGGCGACCACTCGATCTCCACCTACCACTACCTGCTGGGCACGCCGGAGTTCGCGGACGCCCACCGGCCCGACGTGATCGTGACACTGGGGCGGCCGGGGCTGTCCAGGCCGCTGCTGTCGTGGCTGAAGCGGGCCGGGGAGCACATCGTGGTGGCGCCCGACCTGGGCCGCTGGCCCGACCCCACCCGCTCGGCCACGCAGGTGGCGCAGGCCGTGGAGATCCCGGTGGCGGCCGGTGACGACTCGTGGCTGCACGCCTGGCGGCAGGCCGACGCGGTGGTCAGGTCGGCCACGGACGCGGTGCTGGACGCCTCGGGCACGAGCGAGCCGCGCCTGGCCAGGGACCTGGTCGACTCGCTGCCCAACGGCGCGCTGCTGTTCTGCGGCTCCTCGATGCCGATCCGCGACCTGGACCAGTCGATGCGGCCGCGGCGCGGCATCAGGCTGATGGCCAGCAGGGGCGCCTCCGGCATCGACGGCGTGGTGTCCGCGGCGATGGGCGCGGCCCTGGCGCACAACGGCCCCTCCTACGCGCTGATCGGCGACCTGTCGTTCCTGCACGACCAGAACGGGCTGATCCTCGGCCCCCGCGAGCCCCGGCCCGACCTGTGCTTCGTGGTCGTCAACAACGACGGGGGCGGGATCTTCTCGCTGCTGCCCCAGGCGGCGGTGCGCGACCCGTTCGAGCGGGTGTTCGGCACGCCGCACGGGGTGGACCTCGCGTACGTGGCGGCGGCCACGCGCACGCCGTACACGCTGGTGGAGGACCTCTCCGACCTGTCCAAGGCGCTGCGCGGCGAGGGGCCGCGCGTGGTCGAGGTGCGCACCGACCGCGAGGAGAACGTCGTCGTGCACGCCCGCCTGCGCGAGGCCGCGCAGGAGGCCGTCCGTTCCTACCTGGACAGCTAGCGGCCCAGCACGTCGAGCAGGCGGTTGAGCGGGCCGTCGAGGCCGTGGCGGTCGGCGAGGGCCACCAGGGCCTCCGGGTCGCGCGGCTTGGCCGGCAGGGTGAGGTCGGCGTCGGGCAGCGGCGCGTCGGGGGCCACCTTGACGACGGCGGGGGCGGCGCTCAGGTAGTCGCGGGCGGCGCCCAGCTTGGTGCGGGCGCCCGCGGGGAAGCCGTCGGTGACGCCCGCGTCGAGGGCCTGGAGCAGGGCGTCGAGCGAGCCGAAGCGGGTGATGAGGGCGGCGGCGGTCTTCTCGCCGACGCCGGACACGCCGGGCAGGCCGTCGCTGGGGTCGCCGCGCAGGGTGGCGAAGTCGGCGTAGGCGCGCCCGGGGATGCCGTATTTGGCGGTGACGAACGCCTCGTCCACGATCTGCAGGTTGCGGATGCCGCGGGCGGTGTAGAGCACGCGTACGGGGCGGGCGTCGTCGACGAGCTGGAACAGGTCGCGGTCGCCGGTCACGATGTCCACGGTGCCCGGGGCCCGGTGGGTGAGGGTGCCGATGACGTCGTCGGCCTCGTAGCCGGGCGACTCCAGGCGGGCGATGCCGAGCGCGTCGAGCACGTCCTGGATGACGGCGATCTGCGGGACGAGCGCCTCGGGCACCTCCTCGGTGTCGCCGTGGGCGACGCGGTGCGCCTTGTACGTCGGGATCGCCTGGACGCGGAAGGCGGGCCGCCAGTCGGCGTCCATCGTGGCCACGAGCTCGGTGGGGGAGTGCTGGCGGACGAGAGTGGCGATCATGTCGATGAGTCCGCGCACGGCGTTGACCGGGGAGCCGTCCGGGCCCTTGATCGACTCCGGCACGCCGAAGAAGGCGCGGAAGTAGAGCGACGGGGTGTCGAGAAGCATCAGCACGGGTCTATGGTCGCACCCTTGACGAGCGGTTCCGCGCCTTGTGCCGGTATGGAGACCGCCAGCAGGCAGGCGTCGTCCTCGGGGTTCGGGCCGCCGATGTCGGCCAGGAGGTGGTCGAGCCCGGCGTCCAGGTCGCGGGCGGGCACGTCGCGGGCGGCGGCCAGGACCAGGTCGAGGCCGACGTCGATGTCGCGGGTGCGCCGCTCGACCAGCCCGTCGGTGAACATCAGCAGCAGGTCCCCGGGCAGCAGCCGGGTGGTGGCCAGCTCGTACGGGCGGCCCGCGGCGGCGCCGAGCAGCACGCCGCGGGGCTGGTCGAGCTGGCTGGCGACGCCGTCGCGCACGAGGATGGGCGCCAGGTTGCCCGCCTGGCCCCAGGCGAACACCCGGGTCTCCGGGTCCAGATGGCCGATGATCGCGGTGGCGGTGGTCTCCTTGAGCTGGTGCAGGACGAGGTCGTTCAGCCAGGTGAGCAGCCGGTGGGCGGGCTGGCCGGTCATGGCCAGGCCGACGAGGGCGTGGCGGAGCTGGGCCATGTGGGCGATGGCGGGCAGGCCGTGGCCGGAGACGTCGCCGATGGCCAGCAGCAGCCGGCCGTCGGGGGCGGGCGCGGCCTCGAACCAGTCGCCGCCCAGGCTCGCGGTCTTCTCGGCGGGCACGTACCGGACCGCGATCGTGGAGTGCGGCAGGTCGAGGCAGCCGGGGTGCTCGGGGAGGATGGCCTCGCGCAGGGCGAGCATGACGTGGAGCTCTTCGGCGGCCTGCTCGCGGGCCTCGAGGAGCTGGCGGCGCGACTCCGACATCATGCGCTCGGCGCGGCGGCGGCCGGTGATGTCCTGGATGACGCCGTGCAGGCCGATGGGGCCGCCGGGGGCCATGAGGGGTTCGAGGACGACGCGCAGGTCGCGCAGCTCGCCGCGGCGGCGGATGCGGAACTCCGCCTGGACCGGCTCGACGCTCTCGACGGCTGCCCACAGCAGCCGGTCGAGCGTGCCCATGTCCGCCTGCTCGACGTGTTTCGCCAGGTCGGGCAGGGCGATCGGGCCGTCGGCCGGGTTACGGCCGAAGATCAGGTAGACCTGGTCGGACCAGATCGTCTCGCCGCTGTGCATGTGCCATTCGGCCCAGCCCATGTTGCCGAGCCGCTGGGCGTGCGCCAGCCGTACGGCGAGCATCTCGGCGTCGTTCTCGGAGCCCGGGTGATCGGTGTGGCCCTTGTTGCTCTTGTGACCGAGCGGCTCGGCCGCGCCTGCGACGTCGACCATGGTCCCACTTTCAAAGATGGACAATTGACCCCACACTACGTGATCAATCTTGAACGGAGTGTAGCGGGGGCTTGCCGTGTTGTGAGAGCTTTTCGCGGATTTTAGGCGGCGCGGTCCGAGTAGATTATGGGCTGTGACGTCCTCAGATCTGTATCCCGTGTCCCGTCTCACCGCCGTCCAGGAGGCCACCGCCAAGGCCGGTCTCGACGCCCTTTTGCTGACGCCCGGCCCCGACTTGCGCTACGTGAGCGGCTACGAGGCCAAGCCGCTGGAGCGGCTGACGTGTCTCGTGGTGCCCGCCTCCGGCGAGCCGTACATGATGGTGCCGCGTCTGGAGCTGCCCGCGGCGCAGGCGTCGCCCGCCTCGCGGCTGGGGCTGGAGTTCGTGGCGTGGGACGAGACCGACGACCCGTACGCCATCGCGGCGGCGCGGCTCGGGCAGGTCGCGAAGGTGGGCCTGGCCGACCGGATGTGGGCCATGTCGTCGCTGCGCTTTCGCGAGGTGCTGCCGGCCGCGGAGCAGGTGCTGGCCGGGACCGTGCTGCGGGAGCTGCGCATGCGCAAGTCGGCCGCGGAGGTGGCGGCGCTGCGCGAGGCGGGCGAGGCGATCGACGCGGTGCACCGGCGGGTGCCGGAGTTCCTGCGTGCCGGGCGCACCGAGCGCGAGGTTGGCCGGGACATCGCGGAGGCGATCCTGGCGACCGGCCACGCGACCGTCGACTTCGTCATCGTCGCCTCCGGGCCCAACGGGGCCAGCCCCCACCACGACGTCTCCGACCGGGTGATCCAGGCCGGGGAGCCGGTCGTGGTGGACATCGGCGGGCAGCTGCACAACGGCTACTGCTCCGACTCGACGCGCACGTACAGCGTCGGGGAGCCGCCCGCGGACTTCGCCGCCTACTACGAGGTGCTGCGGCGGGCCCAGGACGCGGCCTGCGCGGCGGTGCGGCCGGGCGTCTCCTGCGAGTCGATCGACGCGGCCGCCCGCGACGTCATCGCCGAGGCGGGATACGGCGACTACTTCATCCACCGCACCGGCCACGGCATCGGGATCGAGACGCACGAGGAGCCGTACATCGTCTCCGGCAACGGCGAGCCGATGGAGCCCGGCTTCGCGTTCTCCGTGGAGCCCGGGATCTACCTGCCCGGCAGCCACGGGGCGCGGATCGAGGACATCGTGGTCTGCACCGACACGGGCGCCGAGCGGCTCAACAACACCCCGCGCGAGCTCGTGATCGTGTAGGGGATCGTGTTCGCGCAGGTCGCCTGGGCCAGCAGGCCCGGGTCCGGGCGGCCCAACGAGGACCTGGTGCTCGCGGGGCCGTCGTGGATCGTCGTGCTCGACGGGGCGACAGCCGCTCCCGGGGCCGCGGGCGGCTGCGCGCACGACGTGCCGTGGCTGGTGCGGCGGCTCGGGGACGCGCTGGCGGCGGGGCTGGGCGCCGATCATGACGCGCCGCTGGCGGGGATCCTGGAGGCGGCCATCGCGACGACGGTGGCCGCCCACTCCGGCACCTGCGACCTGGACGACCCCGACTCGCCGTCCTCGACGGTGGCCATGGTGCGCGCCGGCCGGAACGGGGTCGAATATCTCGTGCTGGGCGATTCGCCCGTCGTCTTCTCGCTGGCCGGCGGCGGCGTCCGGGCGGTGAGCGACGGCCGGGTGGAGGCCCTGCCGGGCGGGCGGCCGTACACGGTGGAGCTGGTGCGGCGGATGCGCAACGCACCCGGCGGGTTCTGGGTGGCGGGCAGCCGCCCCGAGGCGGCCCGGCAGGCGCTGTGCGGCGTCGTGGCGGACGCGCGCGGCGTCGGCCTGCTCACCGACGGGGTGTCGCGGCTCGTCGAGTGGTACGGGTGGAGCTGGCGCGACCTCGTGACGGCGCTGGACGGGCAGGGGCCCGAGGCGGTGATCGCGGCGGTCAGGGAGCTGGAGCGGCACCGGGGCCCCGTGCACGGGAAACGGCACGACGACGCCAGCGCCGCCTGGACCCGGGTCGCCGCCCGGCCCTGAGGTGTACCAGGACCACGGTCAGATGAGGATCCAGGTGGTCACGACGGGGCCGCCGTGACCGGGGCTGACCCGCAGCCGCAGCGGGCCGGGCGCGAGCTCGCCCGTGGTGAACCGGCCCAGCTCGTCCGCGCACACCGGCGTGCTCCCGTCGCGCCGCTGCACCACGATCTCGGCGGGCGTGCCGCCCGACACCCGCCCGACCAGCCGCCGGCCGGTCACCTCGAGCTCCACGACGACCTCCCCGGCGGCGAACGACAGCAGCCGCGCCCGCCCCCCGCCGCGCACCCGGGTGGCCGACAGCTCCTCCCACGAGTCGAACGTCAGCTCGGCCAGCTCCGCGTCCAGGGTCCTGAGCGCGTAGGCCAGCATCGCCTCCTCGAACAGCCCCGCCGGGACCGGGTCGAGCCGCCCGGCCGCCGCCCGCAGCCGTTCCTCCAGCTCCAGGTCCGCATCGTCCATGGCGTCGTCCATGGCGTCGTCCACGCCGGTCACCCCCGGATGCCGTTCACGCCGCGCCGGTTCATCAGGGCGGCCAGCCGTTTGAGGCAGCGTCCCCTGCTGGGGCCGATGCTGCCGACCGGCATGCCCAGCCCGTCCGCGATCTCCTGGTAGCTCGGCCGCGGCTCGGCGATGAGGACGCGCAGCAGCTGCCTGCAGCGCTCCGGCAGCTCCTCGAACGCGCTCCACAGCTCCTGCTCGCGCGCGGCCCGCTCGCCCGCCTCCTCGGCCTCCAGCAGCAGGAACTCGGGCGAGCGCTCGTCGGCGTCGAGGCCCATCAGCTCCAGGTCGCCGACCGGCATGGCCCTGCCGCCGGTGCGCAGGACCCGCAGCGCCTCGTGCCGGGCGGTGCTGGCCAGCCAGGAGCCGGCCCGCTCGGGGTCCCGGAGCCTGGTCAGGTGCTCGGCGAAGCGGTACCACGTCGTCTGGCACACGTCCTGGGCGTCGGAGTCGTTCACGAGATAGCCCCGCGCCACGGCCCACACCAGCCCGCTGTAGCGCTGGTAGAGCTCCTTCCACGCCCCAGCGTCGCCGTCCGCGGCAGCCGCGACCAGGGTTGCGGTGTCGTCCACTGCGGCGGCTCCCTATATCTGGGCGGGAAGCCTAATATATTTCGCATACCGCCGCCGGGCGGGTAACTCGCCATCATCGGAGAAAACCACTCAGATCCGGTACGGCCAGCCGCCCCGCGAGAAGCTGCGCCGCGGCCGTCCGCGAGGACACCTGCTCCTGCGACATCCGGGCCGCGATCATCCCGGCCACGATCGGCGTGGCGAACGACGTGCCGCTCCAGGCCGCCAGGCCGGTGAAGGTCGCCTTGTCGCCCTCCTGCAGCGTGGCCATGCAGGTGCAGCCCGGATAGTGGGCCGGGTCGGCGAAGCGGCAGGTGGTGCGGTGCGGGTAACCGTACAGGTAGGGGCCGGAGGTGAAGGCGTTGACCAGGCGCTCGCCCGGCGCGTACACCGTGACCCAGTCGCCGTGGTTGCTGAAGCAGGCCCGGCCGAGCCCGTCCTCGCGCAGCGCGCCCACCGACAGCACCACGTCGCCGGAGGCGTTGACCGGCTCCGTGGCGAACGCGGCCGGCCAGAACGGCAGCGTCTCGCCGTCGTTGCCCGCCGCCGCCACCAGGAGCGTGCCGGGGTGGGCGGCCAGCTCGTCCACGAAGTCGGCCAGGCCGAGCAGCGCGCTCGCGTCGGCGGTCCTGGTGCCGGCCGACAGGGAGACGATGTCCGGCCAGCCGTGCTCGTCCAGGATCCGCAGCAGGGTGTGGCCCAGCTCGTCCTCCAGGGCGGCGCCCGCGTACGGGAAGGCGTTGTAGACGCGCACGTCGGCGGCGGGCGCCACGCAGCGCAGCACGCCGGCGATGAACGTGCCGTGGCCCACGTACGGCTTGATGAGGCCGTCGGGGTCGAGCTCGTCGCCCGGGGCGGTGACGTCGCCGTCCACCTTGGGGATGTTCGGCAGGCCCGTGCTCGCGGCCAGCCACTGGTGGTCGAGGTAGTCGTGGACCAGGCCGGTGTCCAGGACGGCGACGCTCACCCCCGCGCCCCGGTCGCGGCCGGACAGGGGCGGGTTGAGCGGCCCGGCGCTCGGGACCGGCTCGTCGCCGGGGCACAGGTTGACGCCCGCGACGGTGACGAAGTGGACCAGGCTCGACGCGATGTCCTCGCGCGCGAGGTGCTCGACGGTCCGGTGCAGGTCCCTGGACCCGACGGCGAGCCTGCGCAACGTTCCCCGGCCGGCGCTCCTCGCCCCGGCCACGCGGACCGCCTCGGGACCCGGCTGCAGGCGCTGGACCGTGGCGGCGGCCCGGCCCGCGTCGGCCTCGCGCACCAGGACGTGCCCGTCGAGGTGGGCGAACCGCGGCTGCACCGCGGATCCCGGCGCGGCCCCTTCGGGACCCGCGACCGCGCGCATGCCGTCCGGCAGCGCCGCGTTGAGTATCTCCAGCTGCTCCCAGAACCGGGTGTCCGATGGGGTCATGGTCTCCGTCCTTCCTGGCGTACGTGTGTATGAGCCGGCGCGGGGCCCGCTGATACAGCAGGGGTCTACGATCGTTGCGTGTCCCGGGAAGATCCGCATGACCTGCTGGCCATGGTCTTCGCGAGACCCCGGGAGGCGCTGGCGGCCGCCAGGGCGCTGCTGGCCGACGGGAGGGGGCCGTACGAGTCCTCGATCGCCAGGCAGGCGCTCGGGATCCTGCACCGTGAGTTCGGCGACCTCGAGGCGGCCATCGGGGAGCTGCGGCAGGCCGTGCGCCTGGCGCGGCGCTCCGGCTCGGCCGACCGCGAGACCGACGTGCTGGCCACCCTGGGCATCGCGCTGCTGCAGTCAGGACGTACGCGGGCGGGCCTGTCGGCGCTCGACCAGGCCGCGGCGCGGGCGGAAAGCACGCGGGCGGACGGAACGCGGGCTGACGGAACGACGAGGGCGCGGGTGCTGTTCCGCCGCGCGGGCGCCCGGTGGATCCTGGGCCGGCACGGGCCGGCCCTCGACGACCTGCGGGACGCGGTGCCCGCGCTGCTGGCGGCGCGCGACACGGTGTGGGCGGCGCGGGCGCTGACGCTGCGCGGGCACGTGCAGCTCGCCCTGGGCGCCGTCCGGCCCGCCGACGCGGACTTCCGCACGGCGCAGGACATGCTGGGCCCCACCCGGCAGGAGCACGACTCGGCGGTGGCCGTGCAGAACCGGGGGGTGGCCGCGTTCCGCACCGGCGATCTGCCCGCGGCGCTCGCCCTGCTGGACGAGGCGGAGCGGCGCTTCAGCTCGCTCGGCACGCCGATGTTCGACCTGGTCGCCGACCGGTGCGCGGTCCTGCTCGCCGCCGGGCTGGCCCGGGACGCGCTGGAGCACGCGGACGGAGGGCTGCGGCTGCTGGCCCGGCTGCGCGGCCAGGCAACCCGGCGCGCCGAGCTGCTGCTCATCGCCGCCCGCGCCGCCCTGCAGAGCGGCGACCCGGCCACCGCCGGGGAGCGGGCGGGGGAGGCCCGGCGGCTGTTCGCCCGCCAGCACCGCGCGTGGTGGTCCGAGCACGCCCGCCTGATCGTCCTGCAGGCCGAACACGCCACCCCGGACGCCCCGGCGCGGCGGACCGCGCTGGGCGAGGCCCAGCGGCTCGCCGCGCGGCTGGCCGGGCTGGGGTCACCGGAGGTGTGGCAGGCGCACCTGCTGGCCGGACGGATCGCGCTGGCCCTGGGCAGAGCGGGCGTGGCCGAGCGGCACCTCGCCAGGGCCGCCGACGTCCGGCACAGGGGGCCCGCCACGTCCCGGGCGGGCGGCTGGCTGGCCGAGGCGCTCAGGGCGGAGGCGGCCGGGGAGCCGCGCCGCCTGCTGCACGCCTGCCGGGCCGGGCTGGCGCTCATCGAGGAGCACCGGCTCACGTTCGGCTCGTCCGAGCTGCACGCGCTGGCCACCGCCCAAGGCGCGGAGCTGGTCACGCTCGCCCAGCGGCACCTGCTGCGCGAGGGGCGGCCCCGCCGGCTCCTGGCCTGGACGGAGCGCTGGCGGGCCACCTCGCTCGCCGTGCCCGCCGTGAGCCCCCCCGAGGACGGCGAGCTCCTGGCCCGGCTCGCGGCCCTCCGGCAGGCCGAGCACCTGCTGGCCCAGGCCCGCCAGGACGGCGCCGCCTCGGCCGCGGCCCTGGAGCGAGACCGCAGCCGCCTGGAGTCCCGCGTACGCTCCACCACGCTCCAGACCAAGGGAGGTTCGCGCGGCGGGCGCGAGCGCCGCGACGACGACCGGACCGGGCGGCTCCTCGACGCCCTCGGCGCGGGCCGGCTGGCCGAGCTGGTCGCGGTGGACGGCACGCTGCACGTCCTGCTCTGCGGCGACGGCACCGTGCGCCGCCACACCGCCGGGCCCATGGACCGGGCCGTCGCGGAGGTCGAGTTCGCCCGCTCCAGGCTGCGCCGCCTCGCCTACGAACGCGACCCCGACCAGGGCGAGCTCCACGACCTGGGCGCCCGGCTGGAGCGGGCGGTGCTCGGCCCGGCCGCGGACCTGCTCGGCGAGCGGGCGCCGCTGGTCGTGGTTCCCCCGAGCACCCTGCACACCACCCCCTGGGGCCTGCTGCCGTCCCTGCGCCGCCGGCCCTTCACCGTCGCCCCCTCCGCCCGGGCGTGGCTGCGCGCCAGGTCCGCGCCGCGCCCCGACGGCGGCCGCGTCGTCCTCGTACGCGGCCCGGGCGTCACCCACGCCGACCGCGAGGTGCGCGAGATCGCCGGCCTTTACGCCGAGGCCGGCCGTGAGGTGTCCCTCCTGGAGGCCGGGCGCTCCACCGCGCCCGCGGTGCTGGCGGCCATCGACGGCAGCCTGCTCGCCCACCTGGCCGCGCACGGGACGTTCAGGGCCGACAGCCCGCTGTTCTCCTCGCTCCACCTCGACGACGGCCCCCTGACCGGCTACGACCTCGAACGCCTGCGCCGCGCCCCCCACCACCTCGTCCTGTCCAGCTGCGACTCCGGCCAGATGGCGGCCGTCGGCGCCGACGAGCTGCTGGGCCTGGCCACCGCCCTGCTCCGCCTCGGCACCGCCGGGATCGTCGCCAGCGTCGTCCCCGTGAACGACGAGACCGCCGTGCCCGTCATGCTCGGCCTGCACGACGGCCTGCGCCGCGGGCTGGGCCTGGCCGAGGCGCTCTGCCGGGCCAGGGGCGACGACGTGTCGTTCATCGCCATCGGGGCAGGCTGATCGGGCCATTGATGGGAAGCTCGCGATCATGAAACAATTCCCTGACAGATGGATATCGGGGTTTGGGGGACGGTCGCCCATGATCCGCGAGCTGATCGAGCGGCCCTAGGATGCCGGACGACGGGCTGGACGAGGCGTTCGAGCTCGGCAGGACGTGCGCGCTGGCCGCCGAGTGCGGCAGGGACCTGCGGCGCTGCGCCCAGATGTACGGCGGGCTGTTCCCCGTGGCGGCCTTCGGCGCCGAGTCCTACGCCGCCCTGACCCTCTCCACGGCCTTCAGCGCCCCCTGGGCCAGCGCCGAGCGGCTGAAGGTGGCCAACCGGGCCGCCCTGTGGGTCCTGGCCGTGGACCGGCTCGTGGACCACACCGCCACCACCCGCGAGCAGGTCGACCGGCTGATCCGCGAATGCCTGTCGGTCGCCGACGGCGCCGTGCCGCGCTCGGCGGCGACCCGGTTCCTGGCCGACCTGCGCGACGAGCTGGGCACCGTCAAGGAGTTCGGGGACCTGCGGTGGATCTGGCGCGACCAGCTCGCCGAGACGCTGACCGGAATGGGCCGGGCGTGGGTGTGGCGGGACACGGGGGCCGTCCTGACGCTGGAGAGCTTCCTCGACAACGCCGACAGCCGCGGCTCGTGCTTCGTGGACGTCTCGCACTGGATCTACACCGCCGACGACTGGGCCAGGACCCATCTGGAGGACCTGCGGGCGGTCAGCAGGCAGGTCCAGCGCTACCTGCACCTGCTCGGCGACATGGCCTCCTACCGCAAGGACATGAGCTGGGGCGACCTGAACGTCCTGGCGTTCGGCGTCAGCCGCGCGGAAGTCACCGAGGCGATGGCCGGCCTGGCCCGCCAGGCCGCCGGGCTCATCGAGCCCGTACGGGCCGCCAGCCCCCGCACCGCCGCCTACCTGCGCAGACAGATCGGGTTCAACGCGGGTTTCGTCGGTATTTCGGGCTGAGGACCGGCGCGGTAATGGTGCTGTCGGATTCCCTGACAAACTGGCTTGACACCTTGACCCTCATATCCGCGAATAAGGGCGCGTCAGACGACAAACCGTGACATTTTGATTCTTGTAAAAGATTGCGGCTTGAGTGGAAAATGTGGCGTTGCTAGGGTGTCTGGATGCCAGGCATGTGGAGCGACCTTCTCAACGCACCTTGACAGGTACCACTGACCACGGCACCTCAGGGGCGGGGTTGTGCATGCGCGGGAGAGGTACAGGCGGTGCTGGATGGAATTCGGTCGCTCTGACCGTTGGCGGCTGCCGACAGCGATCAAGATCTTGATCGCCGGGGGTTTCGGTGCGGGCAAGACCACCATGGTCGGCGCCGTGTCCGAAACCCGGCCACTGCGCACGGAAGAGGCGCTCACCCAGGTGGGGACCCACGTCGACGACCTGTCGGGCGTCGAGCGGAAGCTCACCACCACGGTGGCCATGGACTTCGGCCGCATCACCATCGCCAACGACTACATGCTCTACCTGTTCGGCACGCCCGGCCAGGAGCGGTTCTGGTTCGTGTGGGACGAGCTGGCCATGGGCGCGCTCGGCGCCGTCGTGCTGGCCGACACCCGCCGCCTCGACGACTGCTTCCCGGCCGTCGACTACTTCGAGAAGCGCGAGCAGCCGTTCATCGTGGCGCTCAACTGCTTCGACGGCTCGAGGCCCTTCACGGTCGGCGAGGTGCGCTCGGCGATCGGCCTGGAGCCGGAGATCCCCATCGTGCGCTGCGACGCCCGCAAGAAGGACTCGGGCCGGGAAGTGCTCATCACGCTCGTCGAGCACGCGATGCGCATGGGGGCCTCGCCCGTCGGGACCATGTCGTGACCATGACCGGCTAACCTTTTGGCGATGGAGGAGATCGACCGCCGGATCGTCACGCTGCTCGCCCGCGACGGCCGCATGAGCTTCACCGACCTGGCCAGGGAGACCGGGCTCTCGGTCTCTGCGGTGCACCAGCGCGTACGCCGCCTGGAAAAGCGCGGGGTCGTGCGCGGATACGCCGCGATCATCGACCATGAGGCGGTGGGGCTGCCGCTGACCGCGTTCGTGTCGATCAAGCCGATCGACCCGGCCGCGCCCGACGACGCCCCCGAGCGGCTGGCCCACCTGACGGCCATCGAGGCGTGCCACAGCGTGGCGGGCGACGAGAGCTACATCCTCAAGGTCCGGGTGGCCTCGCCGACGGCGCTGGAGGACCTGCTGCAGCAGATCCGCGCCTCGGCCAACGTCTCGACGCGCACCACGGTCGTGCTGAGCACCCCGTACGAGCACCGGGCGCCCGAGGTGGCCGGCGAGCTCCCCGCCGGCCCGGACACCTGACCCACCCGCCCCAGAGGGGGCCTCAGCCCCGGCCAGGCGGCTCGTAGCGGGCGCGCAGGCGGGCCCTGGCGCCCTCCGCGGCCCCGAGGTGCTCCAGGCCGAGCAGGCCCGCCCCCACGATCGGGGGCAGGTCGGCCAGCACCGGCTTCGCCCGCGGCGTCCGCACCGCGAAGGAGGAGTCCAGCAGCGACGTCAGCAGCGGGTCGCGGGCCGTCAGCATGCCCCCGCCCAGCACCACCTCGGTCGGCGTCTCCAGCAGGCCGAGGCGGCGCAGGCACACCTCCGCCATCGCCGTCACCTCCTCCGCCTGCCGCTCCACCAGCGACCTGGCCACCGCGTCCCCGTCCCCGGCCGCCGCGAGCACGCCCGGCGACAGCTCGTGCAGGAGTTCCTCGCTCACGCGGCCGAAGTGCACCTCCAGCACGAGCTCCTCGACCGTCGCCGTGCCGAAGTGGGACGTGATCAGCCGGGTCAGCGTGGTCGGCACGCCGCGCCCGTCCTCGGCGCGGATCGCGTGCCACAGCGCCTCCTCCGCCAGGCCCTGGCCGCCGCCCCAGTCGCCGCTGATCCGCCCGAGGGCGGGGAAACGGGCCACCGCGCCCGTGGGGGAGACGCCGACCGCGTTGATGCCGGCCCCGCACACCACCGCCACCCCCCACGCGGCCGACGCCCCGGCCCGCAGGAGCGCGAACGTGTCGTTGCGCACCACCACGTCCCGGCCGAACCCCCTGGCCGCGAACTCCCGCGCCAGCGCCTCCTCCTCCACCGGCAGGTCCGCCCCCGCCAGGCAGGCCGACACGTGGTCGAACCCGCCCTCGGGCACCGCGTCCGGCTCCAGGGCGTCCAGCGCCCGCCGCACCACGGCCACCGCCGCCGCCACTCCGTCGCGCTGCGGCGCGAACGGCCCCGAGCGGCCCGTGGCGAGCACCTCGCCGTGCTCGGAGATCACCGCCACGTCCGTCTTGCTGTTGCCGCCGTCCACCGCCAGCACGAGCCGCGGGCGCCCCACTAGCCCACCGCCCATGTCAGGTGCGCGCGGTTCGCCTCGAGGAGCAGGCCCGTCAGCTCCTCGGCGATCTCGTCCTGCCCGACCAGCGGATGGGCGAGCAGGGCGTCCCGCACCCGGTCCGCGCCGCCGTGCAGCGCCGCGTCCAGGGCCAGGCTCTCGTACGCGGACACGTGCGCGATCAGCCCGGCGTACAGCGGCTCGACCGGCGGCACCGGCAGCGGCGCCGCGCCCCCGGCGCCGACGGCCGCGGGCACCTCGATCACCGCCGCGTCGTCGAGGAACGGCAGCGTGCCGCCGTTGCGCACGTTCACCACCTGGACGTCACCCCGGTCCCCGAGCAGCGACGCGATCAGCGCCACCGCCGCCTCCGAGTAGAACGCCCCGCCGCGCTCCGACAGCAGCTCCGGCTTGGTGACCACGGCCGGGTCGGCGTACATCTCCAGCAGCCGCCGCTCCAGCGCCGCCACCTCGGCCGCCCGCGACGGCTTGGCGCGCTGCTCGCGCACCACGGCGTCGTGGGCGTAGAAGTAGCGCAGGTAGTAGGAGGGGACCGAGCGCAGCCGCTCCAGCAGCCCGAGCCGCAGCCCGAGGCTGTCGGCGATCTCCTGCCCGTGCGAGCGCAGGAGGGCCGGCAGGACGTCCTCGCCGTCCAGGTGGACGGAGCGCTCCCAGGTCAGGTGGTTCAGCCCGACGTGGCCGAGCGAGATCCGCGCGGGATCCACCCCCAGCCATCCGGCGAAGGTTCGCTGGAAGCCGATCGCCACGTTGCACAGCCCGATCGCCCGGTGCCCGGCGTCCAGGAGGGCGCGGGTGACGATGCCGACGGGGTTGGTGAAGTCCACGATCCACGCCTCCGGGGCCAGCGCGCGCACCACCGAGGCGATCTCCAGCACGACCGGCACCGTGCGCAGCGCCTTGGCCAGCCCGCCGGCGCCCGTCGTCTCCTGCCCCACACACCCGCAGCGCAGCGGCAGCGTCTCGTCCACCTCCCGCGCCGCCTGCCCGCCCACCCTGAGCTGGAAGAGCACCACCTGCGCCCCCGCGACCCCCTCCTCCACCGAGGAGGTGGCCAGCACGCGCGCCGGGTGGCCCGCGTGCGCCAGCATCCGCCGCGACACGCCCGCCACCAGCTCCAGGCGCGCGGCATCGGGATCGATCAGGGCGATCTCCGTCACCGGCAGCTCGTCGCGCAACCGCGCGAAGCCGTCGACCAGCTCAGGCGTGTACGTCGAGCCGCCCCCGACCACGGCCAGTTTCAACCCTTCACTCCCGTCAAAGTCACGCCCTCGATGAACACTCGCTGGGCGAAGAAGAACACGATGATCACCGGTGCGGTCACCAGCAGCGTGGCGGCCATGGTGAGGTTCCACTGCACGCTGTGGAACGCCTTGAACGTGGCCAGGCCGAGCGACAGCGTCAGGTGGTCCTGCTCGACGCCGGCGTACAGCAGCGGCCCGTAGTAGTCGTTCCAGCAGTAGAAGAACTGGAACAGGGCGACCGCCGCGATGGCCGGGCGGGCCATCGGCAGGATCACCCTGACGAGGGTGGTGAAGTCGGAGCAGCCGTCCACCTTGGCCGCGTCGGTGTAGTCGCGCGGGATCGTGATCAGGAACTGCCGCAGCAGGAAGATCGAGAACGCGTCCCCGAACAGCATCGGCAGGATCAGCGGCCACAGGCTGTCGGTCAGCCCCAGCCGCGCCCACACCAGGTAGATCGGCACCGCGATGACCTGCGGCGGCAGCATCATCGCGGTGATCACCAGCAGGAACGCCAGCCGCCGCCCGCGAAAGCGGAACTTGGCCAGCGCGTACGCCACCGGCACCGACGACACCACCGTGAACACCGTCCCGAGCACCGCGTACAGGAGCGTGTTGGCCGCCCACCGCAGCAGCATCGACTTCTCGAACACCACGGCGAAGTTGTCCCAGTTCCAGCTGTGCGGCCACAGGTCGCTAGTCAGCGCCTGCTGGTCGGTCATCAGCGCGGTCAGCCCGATGAACACCACCGGCGCCAGGAACATCAGCGCCAGCGCCACGGCCAGGGCGTGCGTGGCGATCCACACCAGCACCCGCCGCCTGCGGGCCCGGACGCCGTCGCGCCGGGCGTGCGCGGCCGGCGGGCGGGGCGGCGCGGTGCCCGGGTCGACGATCGTGGCACTCATGACGCCTCCTCGGCCCTGCGGAACTGCCGCAGCAGGATCAGCGTGAAGATCATCGAGGTGGCGAACAGGAGCAGCGCGAGCACGCACGCGTACCCCATGGAGTAGTCGCGGAAGCCCACCTGGAACAGCCACTGCGGCAGCGTCAGCAGCGACTCGTCCGGGTAGCCCGGCGAGAACGAGCTGCCCGGCGAGTCGGTCTCGCCCGAGGCCACCCGGGAGGCGATCATCGCCTGGGTGAAGTACTGCAGGGCGTAGATGACGTTCGTGACCAGGGAGAACATCAGCACCGGCGCGATCGCGGGCAGCGTCACGCTGCGGAACTGCCGCCACGGGCCCGCCCCGTCGATGGCCGCGGCCTCGTACAGGTGCCTGGGCACGTCCAGCAGCGCCGCCATGAAGATCACGACGAGCTGGCCGCAGCTCCACAGCGACAGCAGCGTCAGGCTCGGCTTCGACCAGGCCGGATCGCCGAACCAGTCGGGCCCCCGGACGCCGAACAGGGCCAGGAACTGGTTCCACGGCCCGGTCGCCGGGTTCATCAGGAAGACGAACGTGATCGTGCCGGCCGCCAGCGGCACCAGCGACGGCAGGTAGAAGATCGTGCGGAACAGCCCCACGCCGGCCTTGAGCCGCACCACGAGCTGCGCCAGCGCCAGCGAGCACAGCACGGTCGCCGGCACCATGATGAGCACCAGCCACAGCGTGTTCTTCGCCGAGGTCAGCACCCTGGGGTCCTCGAACAGGTAGCGGTAGTTGTCCAGGCCGGCGAACTCGAGGGTGTACATGTCGTAGCGGTGGAAGGAGAAGTACACCGTGGACAGCAGCGGGTAGACGAAGAAGATCGACACCCCGGCGATCCACGGCGACAGCCACACGAGGGCCCGCAGGCCCTCGCGGCGCCGCCACACGTCAGCGAGCGCGGCCACCTCAGCCCCCGGACAGCTTCAGCTTGTCGTCGATCTGCTTGTCGACGCCCTTCAGCCCGGCGTCCAGATCGGGTACGCCGCCCTTCTCCCACTTGGTCATGAACGTGCCCATGACCTCCTGGTTGAAGACGCTGTTCACGCTGGCGGGGATGGTCGAGGTCTTCGGATGGGCGAAGATGTTGAGGAACGTCGTGAAATTGGCGTCCTTGGCCAGCTCTGGCGACTCCATCGCCGCCTTCGTCGTGGGCACGTTGCGCAGCGCGTTCGACAGCGTCACCAGCGAGGCGGTGTCGGTGGTGAGGTGCTTGACCAGCTCCCACGCCTGCTGCGGATGCTTGGCGCCCTTCGGCACGCCGATCACGGTGCCCGCGGTGAAGCCGCTGCCGTACAGGTCGGGCCGGTCGTCGGCGACGGGCAGGGGAGCGGTGCCGTAGTCGAGGTCCTTCGCCTCGTTGGCGATCATGGCGTTGCGCCACTCGCCGTCCAGGACCATGGCCACCTTGCCCTGGTAGAACGGGTGCTTGGCGCTCCACTCGTCGCCCAGGCTCTTGCGGAACTTCTCCAGGTTGGCGTAGCCGTACCAGTCGACGAGCTCCTTCTGCCAGGTCAGCAGCCGCTTCCAGGCCGGGTCGGCGCCGATGGCCGAGGTGCCGTCGTCGTTGTACCACTTGGCCCCCACCATGGGGGCCAGGTGGGAGGGGCTGTTCTCGTAGTACTGGACGCTCGGGATGAACCCGGCCACCTTGATCGTGCCGTCGGCGTCGCGCACGGTGAGCTTCTTGGCCAGCGCGGTCAGCTCGCTCAGCGTCCTGGGCGGCTGGCTGCCCTTCATCAGCGCCTTGTTGTAGTACAGCCCGTACGCGTCCGCCAGCAGCGGCAGCGTGCACTGTCTGCCCTCGAAGCCCGAGTACGAGCGCGCCACCTCGGGCAGCACCGACAGGTCGATCCCGTCCTGTTTGATCACCGGGGTGAGATCCTGGAACGCTCCCGACTTGCACCATTGGGCCACGCTGTCGGTGGTGAACGAGGCCGCCACGTCGGGCGCGTTCCCGCCCCGGATGGCCTGCGTGATCTGGTCATCCTGCACGTTCTTGACGGCCTTGACGGTGATCTGCGGGAACTTCTTGTTGAAGCCCGCGATGGCCTCCTCGAACGCCTTGACCTCGGCGTCCGTGTTGAACCCGTGCCACAGCTCCAGCGTGGCCGCCGGGAGCGCCTGCGAGGCCGGGCCCGAGGGCCTGGGCTGGGCGCCGAGCGACGGCCCTGCCTGTTTGTTCGCGGTGCACCCGGTCAGGGTGCAGGCGGTCAGCGCGAGAGCCGCGGCGACCGACAGAGGGACGAAGCGCACGGGGGGTGCCTCCTGCCGTGGTGGATCATGTCGGAACGGTTGAGCTGAAGACCTCTTCGCGTACGGTGGCAAGAGCCAGATCCAGGGCGCCGGCGAGGACGGGGTTGCCCTCGACGCTCGACAGCCGGACCCGGGGCTGCGGGATGGTGAGCGCGTGCAGCTCGTGTTCGACCAGCTCGCGCAGGGTCTCGCCGCCCGACAGCACGACGCCGCCGGTCAGCACGATCAGCCCGGGGTCCACGACGGACGTGATCGCGGCCAGGCCCACGGCCAACCGGGCGGCGATGTCGCGCAGCCCCGCCCTGGCGTCGTCGGCCTTCTGACCCTTCCCCTCGGCCGCCCGCACCGCGTTGGCGACCGCGTGCTGGAAGTCGCCGCCGCGCACGCCGTACGAGCGCAGCAGCTTCAGCACCGCCGGGCCGCCGGTGAGCGCCTGGTAGCCGTGGTTGGCGTAACGCCCCGCCTCGCGGGCGGTCTGCGCGCCCGGGGTCGGCATGTAGCCCACCTCGCCCGCGCCGCCCGTGGCGCCCCTGTGCATCTGTCCGCCCAGCACGATGGCCGAGCCGATGCCCTCGTCGGCCCACAGCAGCACGAAGTCCTGATGTCCCTGGGCCGCCCCGTGCGCCTGCTCGGCCACCGCGACCAGGTTGACGTTGTTCTCCACGTCCACCGGCACGCCCAGGCCCGCCGCGAGCGTCGGCACCAGGTCGGGGATCTGCCAGCCCGGCACGTCCTTGGCGGCCGCGTACCCGAGCCTGCCGGTGGACGGGTCGATCGCGGCCTGCACCCCGATCACGACCCGGCGCAGCTTGTCCGGCGGGCTCGCGCCCTCCAGGGCCGCGTTCAGGCGGTCCACCAGCTCGCCGGCGGGCCTGCGCGGCGTCGGGAGCGTGTGCTCGCCGACGATCGCGCCGGTGATGTCGGCCACCTTGGCCTCGATCCGGTCGGGCGTGACGTCCAGCGCGGCCACGTACGCCGCCGCCGGGTTGATCCGGTAGACCTCCGCCGTACGGCCCGGCAGGCCCTCCCTGATGCCGTCGAGCACGACCAGCCCGGCCTCCTGCAGCCGGGCGAGGAGCTGGGACGCCGTCGGTTTGGACAGCCCGGTGAGGGTGCCGATCTCGGGGCGGGTCAGCGGCCCGCGTTCGAGGAGTGCCTGCAGGGCGGCGCGATCATTGATGGCACGTAGCAGACTGGGGGTCCCCGGTACCGGACCACTCACGGATGGGCTCCTTGCGAGTTAGGAAACTTTCCTAACTCGGAACATAGGGAGTCCGGCCCCGTGGGTCAAGAGCCGGGTGCAGGTGAAACCAAGCCGTAACAAGGAAAGAGATCGGGGGAGAAAGCAGGTGGGAGTGCCTCAACAGGCGTGCTAATGTCGTCGTTTGTCGTAACAACAAGCAGAATGGCCCGGAGTGTCCCATTAACCACAATAACGGTCAGGCGGCAACTCGTCAAACAGAGCTCGCCAGGGAGCAGGCGTACGTCACCCGACTCTACGACCGCCTCGACGAGCTGCGCGAGCGTACCCAGCGGCAGCTCAAGGAGGTGCTGGCCACGGGTGCCGTCGGCACGATGCAGAACCGGTCGGAACGCGACACGTTCGCCGAGATGTACGCCTCCAGGCTCGCCCGGCTCTGGGCGGTCGAGCGCGGCCTGGTTTTCGGTCGCCTCGATCACGTCGACGAGGGCCGGCTGTACATCGGCAAGCTCGGCATGACCGACGACGAGCAGCTGCGCCTGCTCATCGACTGGCGCGCGCCGGTCGCGCAGCCGTTCTACCGCGCCACCCCGGCCGCTCCGATGGGCGTGACCAGGCGGCGCCACCTGCAGACCAAGGGCCGCGCCGTGATCGGCGTCGACGACGACCTGCTCGACCTCGACTCGCTCACCGACGACGACCGCGCCACGCTCAACGGCGAGGCGGCCCTGCTGGCCGCGCTCGACGAGCGGCGCACCGGCCGCATGCGCGACATCGTGGCGACCATCCAGGGCGAGCAGGACCGCGTCATCCGCAGCGACCTGAACGGCGTGCTGGTCGTGCAGGGCGGGCCCGGCACCGGCAAGACGGTCGTCGCGCTGCACCGCGCCGCGTACCTGCTCTACACCCACCGCGAACGGCTCGAGCGGCGCGGCGTGCTCATCCTCGGGCCCAACCTCACCTTCCTGCGCTACATCGAGCAGGTGCTGCCCTCGCTCGGCGAGACCGACGTGCTGCTGTCCACGGTCGGGGAGCTGTACCCGGGCGTGACCGCCACCGCCAGGGAGCGGCCCGAGGTGGCCGCGCTCAAGGGCGACGCGCGCATGGCCGAGGTGATCGCCAAGGCCGTGCGCGACCGGCAGCGGGTGCCGCGCAAGCCCGTCGAGCTCACCATCGGGCGTATCACGCTCACCATCGACCGTTCCATGCTCGACGCGGCGCGCAACAAGGCCACCCGCTCGCGCCGGCCGCACAACCAGGCGCGCGCCGTGTTCGTCCGGTCGCTGCTGAACGCCCTGGCCAGGCAGCAGGCCCGCAAGATCGGCAAGGGGCTCATCGACGACGACGAGCTGGCCGACCTGCGTGAGGAGCTGCGTACCGAGCCGGTGGTCAAGTCCGCGCTCAACCGGCTGTGGCCGTACCTGACGCCGCAGCGGCTGCTGCTCGGCCTGTACGGCTCGCCGGAGCGCCTCGGCTACGCCGCCTCCGAGCTGAGCCCGCAGGAACGCGCCCTGCTGCGGCGCGACGGCGGGGAGTGGACCGAGTCGGACGTGCCGCTGCTGGACGAGGCCGCCGAGCTGCTCGGCGAGATCGACGAGCAGGTGCTGCGGGCCAGCGCGATGCAGGCCGAGGAGGAACTGGCCGCCGCCAGGCAGGCCGAGGAGAGCGAGCGCGAGGCCGAGCTCGCCTACGCGCGCGAGGTGCTGGAGCTGACCGGGCTGTCCGACGTCATGGAGGCCGAGCGGCTGGCCGAGCGCCAGCGCGGCGACGGGCCCTACCTCACCACCGCCGAGCGCGCGGCGGCCGACCGCACCTGGGCCTACGGGCACGTGATCGTGGACGAGGCGCAGGAGCTGTCGCACATGGCGTGGCGGGCGGTCATGCGGCGGTGCCCGACGCGGTCGATGACGATCGTCGGGGACATCGCGCAGACCGGGTCGGCGGCGGGGGCGCGGTCGTGGGAGGAGGTCCTCGACCCGTACGTGGCCGGGCGGTGGCGGCAGGAGCGGCTCACCGTCAACTACCGCACGCCGGTGGAGCTGATGGCGGTGGCCGCCCGGGTGCTCGCCACCATCGACCCCGCCCTCCAAGCGCCCACGTCGGTGCGCGAGCTCGGCGTGGAGCCGTGGTCGGCGCCGCTGCCGGCGCTGGCGGAGCTGGTCAAGGCCGAGGTGGGGGAGGGCGGCAAGGTCGCCGTGGTGGTGCCGGACGCGCTGCTGGAGTCGCTGGGCGCGGAGGTGGCCGCCACGGTCACGGGCGCGGTGGTGGTGACGCCCGGCTCGGGCCGCGCCGGGAACCCGGGAGCCGGCTCCGGCCGGACTGGGAACCCGGGATCCGGGGCGGGACGTGCCGGGAACCCGGGATCCGGGGCGGGACGTGCGACGGCCCGGCCTGGCACGGACCCGGCCGGAGCCTCGGCGACGGGCGTGGGGCGGGCGGGGGCGGCGGCGGCTCTCGACGCGCCGGTGGCCGTGATGGGGGTGGCCGACGCGAAGGGGCTGGAGTTCGACTCGGTGATCGTGGCCGAGCCGGACCTCATCGCCGCCCAGTCGCCACGAGGCCCGAGCGACCTGTATGTTGCTCTCACCCGCGCCACGCAACGGCTCGGAGTGGTGCACGAGCGGCCGCTGTCGCAGGCTCTGAGGGGCTTGCCGAGCCGCTCCCCGGCGTCCGCAAATGACCTTTGACCCGGCTTACGCCCCATGTCCTACCTGCGAAAACTTGATGTTTCTGCTGATCGGGACACGGTTGACATCTGAGGTGGAGTCGGTAGTTTGCTGCGCAGTCCAGCACGGGACTTGGCCGGTTGGCCGTCTCTGACATCGTCGGATCCTGCGTCCGTGACGGAGTGTGACTCCGTCCACACAGCCAGGTGCAGGGCCGTCGGTCCGTCGAGTCGGGGCACCCCAACCGGGCGGGGGGTTGGACCCGGGACGGGTCCGGGAGCCCAGTAGACAACGGAATTCCGAGCTCGCCGCCGACGAGACGGGTCCGGTCCGAAGGGTTTCCGGGCCCTCTTCCCGCTCTCGTGCGCAGGACCGACGTGTGCGCCGGGTGGTCCCGTAGGTCGCGGGATCACCCTGTCGCCTTCCGGCGTGAAACGCCGATTCTTTCGATCTTCCGGTGCTGCGCTGGCTTCGAGCGCCCCTGCGGGGCGGTAGCGTTTTCGCAAGCAGGCGTGCGATTCGGCGGAGGAGACCCCGGAGTGGTTCAGGAGAGAACGAGCCTACCGCCCACCCCCGGGCGTGAGCCGGCTCGCGCCGACGCCCCGGACGCGGCCCTCGCCGACGCGGCACCTGCCGACGGACCCGAGCCCACGCCGCCGCCCACCGCCGCCGCCCCTGCCCGCGAAGGCACACCCTCGCCCAAAGGCGCACCCTCGCCTGAAACCGCATCGCCCGCTGACACCGCATCGCCCGCTGACACCGCCTCCACGACCGAGCCTGCATCGCCCACCGACGCCGCCTCCGCGACCGAGTCCGCTGGGCCGTCCGCCGCCTCTGCGGTTGAGCCCGCTGGGCCGTCCGCCGCCTCTGCGGTTGAGCCCGCTGGGCCGTCCGCCGCCTCTGCGGTTGAGCCCGCTGGGCCGTCCGCCGCCGCTGCCGTCGAGCCCGCCACCGCTCCCGTGACCGGGCCCGCTGGGCCGTCCGACGCCGCGCCTGAGCTCGACGCTGCACTTGCGTCCGAAGGGGCGTCCGTGTCCGACGCCACGCTTGCGTCCGGCCTTGCGCCTGCGGCTGAGGGGGCGCCCACGCCCCACGCGGCGTCGTCCACCCCCGCCGCGCCGGTGCCGGCGACCGGTCCCGCTTCGCCGGCTACCCCCGCTGCGCCTACTCCCGGCGTCGCGTCTGTGTCCCATGCCACGTCGCCCGCCGCCGGCCCTGTGGCGCCGAGCGCGCCCGACGCCGCGCCCGCGTCCGATGTGGCGTCGCCCGCCGCCGCCGGCCCCGTGCCGCCACTCGCGTCCCCTGCCGCCCCTGCCTCCCATGCTGCACCGGCGTCCGACGTTGCGCCGGCGTCCGACGTTGCGCCGGCGTCCGACGTTGCGCCGGCGTCCGACGTCGGGCCCGCGTCCGAGGGGGCCGCTGTGCCCGTTGCGGCTGCGGCCGAGACGGCGGGTCCGGGTGGCGTGGAGCGGGAGCCGGGGCGGGTGCTGTGGGCCCGGGTCGTGGCGGGTGTGGCCGGCGGGGTGGCGTTGTACACCGCGTTCCCGTCGCTCAACTGGTGGCCGGCCGCCCCGATCGGCGTCGGCCTGATCGTCGCGGCCCTCTACGGCACCCGGCCCAGGAGGGCCGCCTGGCTCGGCTATCTGATCGCCCTGGTGTTCCTGCTGCCCTCCCTCGCCTGGGTGCGCCCCATCGGCGACGACGTCTGGCTGATGCTGGTCGCCACGGAGAGCGTGTTCTACGCCGTCATGGCCGCCCTGGCCGCGCTGGTGTTCCGGCTGCGGGCGTGGCCGTTGTGGTTCGGCGGGCTGTGGGTGGCCATGGAATGGGCGCGCAGCCAGGTGCCCATCGGCGGGTTCCCGTGGGCTCGGCTGGCGTTCAGCCAGAGCGAGTCCCTGTTCACCCAGTACGCCGCGCTGGGCGGCGCGCCGCTGGTGTCGTTCGCCGTGGCCGTGTGCGGCGCCCTGCTGGCCTACGCGGCCCTGACCGGGCCCAAGGCCGAAGGTGTGTGGCGCAGGGCCGTGCCGGCCGTTCTGGCGCTCGCCGTGCCGGTGCTGACGCTGGTGCTCCCCAGGCCGGGCGACGAGGGGCGGACGGTCAACGTCGGCATCGTCCAGGGGAACGTCCCGGGAAGGGGCATGGGCTTCCTGGGGGACGAGCCCGCCGTTGTCCTGAAAAATCATGCCAATGAGACGAAGCGCCTGGCCCAGGCCGTACGCGAGGGAAAACTCCCCAAACCCGACGCGGTCGTCCTCCCCGAGAACTCCACCGACATCGACCCCTACCGAGACCCGTACGCCCGCGAGATCATCCAGGACTCGGTCCGCGACGTCGGCGTCCCCACGCTGATCGGGGCCGTGGTCGCCATCGGCGAGGAGTCCCGCGCCACCCGCAGCCTCGTCTGGGACCCGGTGACCGGCCCCGGCGCCTACTACGACAAGCAGCACCTGGTGCCGTTCGGGGAGTACACGCCGTTCAAGGAGATCGTCCTGGCCCTGTGGGAGCGGGCGAGCCTGGTCGGGCGGCAGTCGATCCCGGGGGACAGGCCGGGCGACCTGAAGCTGGGCCCGATCACGATCGGCGCGGTCAACTGCTACGAGGTGGCCTACGACGACACCGTGCGCGGCACCGTGCGCGCCGGAGGCACGGTCCTGGCGATGCAGGCCAACAACGCCTCGTACGCGCTGTCGAACCTGCCGACGCAGCAACTGGCCATGTACAAGCTGCGCGCCGTCGAGCACAACAGGGCGGTCGTGGCCGCCGCCACCACGGGGATCTCCGCCTACATCCGACCTGACGGTAAGGTCTCCTGGCAGACCCGCGAACTGGTCGCGGACATGAACGTGGTCAAGGTGCCCGTACGCACCCAGGAAACGATCGCCACTGCGGTGGGCGCCGTTCCTGAGTGGGCATTGATGGTGATGGGAGCGGCGGCGGCAGGAGCCGCCGCGTGGCGGGGCAGGCGGCGAGGCGATCGGATGAGGAACGACTGATGGTGGAGACTCTCGGCCGGGTGCTCGTCGTCGTACCGACCTACAACGAGCGCGACAACCTGCCCATGATCGTGGAGCGGATCCGGACGGCGCTGCCGGAGGTCCACGTGCTCGTGGCCGACGACAGCAGCCCCGACGGCACCGGCGAGGTGGCCGACGGGCTGGCCGACGGCGACGACCACGTCCACGTCCTGCACCGGGAGGCCAAGCAGGGCCTCGGCGCGGCCTACATCGCCGGGTTCCGCTGGGGGTTGCGGGAGGGCTACGACGTCCTGGTCGAGATGGACGCCGACGGCTCCCACCAGCCCGAGGAGCTGCCCAAGCTGCTCGAGGCGCTGGCCGACGGCGCCGACCTGGCGATCGGGTCGCGCTACGTGCCCGGCGGCAAGGTCGTCAACTGGCCGCACCGGCGCGAGCTGCTGTCCAAGGGCGCCAACCTCTACACCCGGGTGATGCTCGGCCTGCCCGTGCGCGACGCGACCGCCGGGTTCCGCGCCTACCGCGCCGCGACCCTGGAGAAGGTGGGCCTGTCCGGCGTGGAGTCGCAGGGCTACTGCTTCCAGGTCGACCTCACGCTGCGCACGTCCAGGAACGGGCTGCGGGTGGTGGAGGTGCCCATCACGTTCGTGGAGCGTACGGTGGGCAAGAGCAAGATGAGCGGCAAGGTCATGTCCGAGGCGCTGTGGCGCATCGGCCTGTGGGGCGTCACGGGCCTGCCCAAGCGGTTGCGCGGCGGTCACCACCACTAGCGGGGCGGAACGCTTTGCGGCCGTCGGTCGTTGTCCCTGGTGTAACGCGCTGGTGCGGAATCGAGGAAACGATGCGGCTGCTGCTCTTCCTGGCCTTCCTGGTCGTCCCCGTCCTGGAGATCTGGCTGCTCATCCAGGTGGGTTCGGTGATCGGCGGGCCCGCCACCGTGGCCCTGCTCATCGCCGACAGCCTGCTCGGCGCCTGGCTGGTACGCCGCGAGGGCCGCAGGGCCTGGCGGGCGCTCCAGGAGGCGATCGGGTCCGGCCGGATGCCCGAGCGCGAGCTGGCCGACGGCGGCCTGGTCCTGGTGGGCGGCGCGCTGCTGCTGACGCCGGGCTTCTTCACCGACATCTTCGGGTTCCTGTGCATCCTGCCGTTCACGCGGCCGCTGATGCGCCGCCTGGGCGCCTGGTTCTTCGACCGCCGGGTCAAGCGGATGGCCGCGCGTTCCCCGTACGCCAACCTCTTCCCGTCCCCTCAGGACGTGCGGGTGCCGGACGGCGGCCGCGTGGTGCACGGCGAGGTCATCCGCGAGGAGCGCGACTGATCCTGCTGGTACGGGGCATGCGTCCGGGATCCTACGACCCCCGGGAGGACGCATGCCGTACGTGGACAGGATCGCCGAGCCATGGGGGACGCGGACGCCGTACGGGCCGGGAGAGCCCTGGCCGGTCCGCGTCGACTCCTTTCTCGAGAGCGGGCTGCGCGCGCAGGACGTGGAGCGCTGGGTGCAGAGCGCGACGATCCTGCACAGCAACGGCGACGGCCTGGACATCGCGGTCAAGGACGGACGTGTCGTCGGGGTGCGCGGGCGCGCCCAGGACCGCGTCAACCACGGCCGCCTCGGTCCGAAGGACCTGTACGGCTGGCAGGCCGCCAACGCGCCCGACCGGCTCGTACGCCCCCTCGTCCGCGAGAACGGGCGGCTGGTCGAGACCGACTGGGACACCGCGATGGAGCGCGTGGCCGGCCGCGCCCGGCGGCTCCTCGACGAGCAGGGCCCCAGCGCGATCGGCTTCTACACCACCGGCCAGCTGTTCCTGGAGGAGTACTACACGCTCGCGCTGATCGCGCACGGGGGCGTCGGCACCAACCACCTGGACGGCAACACCCGGCTGTGCACGGCGACGGCGGCGGCCGCGCTCAAGGAGTCGTTCGGCTGCGACGGGCAGCCCGGCTCCTACACCGACGTCGACCACGCCGACGTCATCGCCCTTTACGGGCACAACGTCGCCGAGACGCAGACCGTCCTGTGGTCGCGGATCCTCGACCGGCTCGCCGGCCCCAACCCGCCCGCCCTCGTCTGCGTGGACCCGCGCGAGACCCCGGTGAGCCGGGCCGCCGCCGTGCACCTGGCCAACCGCCCCGGCACCAACGTCGCCCTGATGAACGGCCTGCTCCACGAGATCCTGGCCAACGGCTGGATCGACGAGCGGTACGTGCGCGATCACGTGGTCGGCTTCGAGGAACTGGAGAAGCGGGTGCGCGACTTCCCGGTGGAGAAGGCCGCGAGGATCTGCGACGTGCCCGTGGACGCGCTGCGCGAGGCCGCCCGCCTGATCGGCACGGCGCGGCGGCTGCTGTCCACCGTCCTGCAGGGCTTCTACCAGGCGCACCAGGCGACCGCCGCCGCCGTCCAGGTGAACAACGTCCATCTCGTACGCGGCATGCTCGGCCGGCCCGGCTGCGGCGTGCTGCAGATGAACGGCCAGCCCACCGCCCAGAACACCCGCGAATGCGGCGCCGACGGCGATCTGCCGGGTTTCCGAAACTGGTCGAACGACGCCCACGTGCGCGACCTCGCCCGCGTCTGGAACGTCGACCCCATGGACATCCCGCACTACGCGCCGCCGACCCACGCCATGCAGATGCTTCGTTACGCGGAGGAGGGCTCGATCCGCTTCCTGTACGTGACGGGGACGAACCCGGCGGTGTCGCTGCCCGAACTGGTGCGGATCCGGTCGATCCTCGGGCAGGAGCGGCTGTTCCTCGTCGTCCAGGACATCTTCCTGACCGAGACCGCGCAACTGGCCGACGTGGTGCTGCCCGCCGCGACCTGGGCGGAGAAGACCGGCACGTTCACGAACGCCGACCGCACCGTGCACCTGTCGGAAAAGGCGGTCGAACCGCCCGGCGAGGCCCGGCCCGACCTGGACATCTTCCTCGATTTCGCGCGCCGGCTGGACCTTCGCGACAAGGACGGCGCGCCGCTGGTGAAGTGGGGCGACGCCGAGGGGGCGTTCGAGGCCTGGAAGGAGTGCTCGCGCGGCCGTCCGTGCGACTACAGCGGCCTGTCCTACGCGCGGCTGCGGGGGAGCGGCGGCGTCCAGTGGCCGTGTGACGACGAGCATCCGGACGGGACCGAGCGCCTGTACGCCGACGGCCGGTTCTGGAGCGACCCCGGCCACTGCGAGGACTACGGACGCGATCTGGTCACGGGGGCGCCGCTGTCGGACATCGAGTACAAGGCGCTCAACCCCGACGGCAAGGCGATCATCAAGGCCGCCGAGTACGTGCCGCCGCACGAGGAGCCGGACGGCGACTTCCCGTTCTGGCTGACGACCGGGCGCACCATCTACCACTTCCACACCAGGACGAAGACCGCGCGGGCGCCCCAGCTCCAGCGGGCGGCCCCGGAGCCGTGGGTGGAGATGTCCCCGGCGGACGCCGCGCGCCTGGGCTTCACCGAGGGCGACCTCTTGGAGGTGGCCACGGCCAGGGGCGCGGTGCGGGCGCGGCTGCGGGTCACCTCGATGCGCGACGGGGTGATCTTCCTGCCGTTCCACTACGGCTACTGGGACCGCCCGGACGGGGCCGGGCCCGGGGAGTCGCCCGGGCGGGCCGCCAACGAGCTGACGATCACGCAGTGGGATCCGGCCTCCAAGCAGCCCGTCTTCAAGACCGCGGCGGCCCGGGTCTCGCTGGTGACGGCCTCCTCCGGCGCCCCGTCCCAGGCGCCGACCACCGCGGCCTCCCGCCCGGTCTCCGCCGACGTCCCCGCGACGGCCGGAGGCGCCGACGCGCAGGCCGAGGAGGTCATGCGATGAAGCTCGACCTGGTGATCCGCGAGTTGCACCGCTCGGAGGGCGAGCTGGCCCACCTGCTGCTGCGGATGTCGGAACGGCACAAGGGCGACCACGAGACGTACCACGTCGCCCGCGACCTGGCCGGGTGGTGCCACGACCACGTCCGCGAGCTGGCCGAGGCGGGCAAGGAGCACGGCCTGGACCTGGACCCCTCCCATGACGTCTCCGTGGCGGAACGCCTGCGCGAGAAGGCCGCGGAGCGGCTCGGCCGCCGCTCCGAGCCCGGCCTGCTCCTGCTGGCCGACCTGCGTCAGCTGTACCTGGCGGCGTCGGAGGTGTCCCTGGACTGGGAGATGCTGGCGCAGGCCGCCCAGGCGGCGAAACAGCGGGACCTGCTCGCGCTCACGCAACGCTGCCATCCCCAGACCCTCCGGCAACTACGGTGGGCGAACGCCCGCCTCAAGGAGTCGGCCCCCCAGGCGCTGCTGTCCTGACCCGGCACGCGGCGCGGGCATGAAGAAACCCCCGGGCGGGTAGCCCGGGGGTTTCACCGTGAGAGGAGGTCAGGCGCTCTTTCGACGCTGGGCCCGCAGAACCGCGAGCCGCTCGTTGAGCACCTCCTCAAGATCTTCGATCGACCGCCGCTCCAGGAGCATGTCCCAGTGTGTCCGCGGGGGCTTGACCTTCTTCGACTCCGGCTGCTCGCCGTCCACCCGCACCGCGGTCGCGCCGCACATGCGGCACTCCCAGGTCGCGGGGATCTCAGCCTCGGCTGCAAGCGGAACCTCGAAGCGATGGCCCTTAGGACAGGTGTAGGACACCTCCTGGCGCGGGGCCAGATCCGTGTTACGGTCGTTCTCGTAGCTGGTTGCCCCGAGCCGGGTGCCACGAAGCGCGCGCTCGCCCATGTCTAAATGCCTCCTACAGGGCCCCCTTGCGTGGGGGGGTCTGTCTCCCACGGTGTCTAACGCTTGGTACCGTGATGGGATTCCCACCCGCGGGGTGATCCAATCGCGCTTGTGGGCCTCGGTTCTTCACACAGTCGCCGATCGGGCCCGCGCCCCGCCCCTGACCAGGGCCGCCGCCAGCCAGAGCCCGCCAATCATGATCAGCGCGCCGTGCGCGATCCGCAGCGGGTACGGGCCGAAGAACTGCGGGATGAACAGCGCGAACCCCATCGCCAGGGCCGTCCCGCTCCACTTGGGCAGCGTTCCTGACCGCCAGACGGCGATCGCCGCCATCACCGCGCCGACGGCCAGGACGAGGAGCCCCACGGCGAACATCGTCATCGCGACAGGCCCGTACCTGAACTCCTCGGCCAGTTCCATCAGCGCGGGCGCCTGGTCGTGGAGGGAGCGCCGGGCGATCACGTTCAGCCCGAAGTCCTCGGCGCCGTAGTACGGGAGCGTCAGCCCCGCACCCACCCAGGTCACGGCGGCGGCGCGCAGGGAGAGGCGGTCGCCGAGCACCTGGTGCAGCCCGAGCACGGCCAGGCCGAGCAGCACGAAACCCAGCATGGCGGCCGCGTGCCCGGCGACCCACGCCGTGGAGGCCATGGCGGCGGCGTCGTCGCCGGAAGGGCGGATCGCGGGATAGACGAGGAAGAGGATGCCGGCGGCGGCGAAGGCCAGGGAGGTGAGCCTGGGGGCCATCAATGCTCCTTGAAGAGGGCGTTGCTCTTTAGTGAGAGCAATGCTCTCGCTTTGGGACGGTGATGTCAAGAGCAGTGCTCTCTCTTTGGATCGGTGAACCTCCAGAGTTGGTGGCGACGTCGGCTCTCGTGCGGCTTGGCGTGCTTCCCGGGGCGGGCGGGCCTCTCGTCCTTCTGGCCCTCCGCGCACGTCTCCGCCGCCGGTGGCGCGGGCGCGGTGGGGTCTCGCGGGAAGGGCGCCCGTGGGGCCCTGGCGCCGCTCTTGTGAGGCTCTAGCGGGGATGCCTGCGGGGGGTCAGGAGCGGGACCAGGGTCCTGTCGCCGAAGCGCGTCATCGCCGCCAGCGGCTTGACGGCGGCGGCGACGAGCCAGGGGAGGCCCGGCTTGCCGGTGGCGCGCGCCAGGCCGGGGCCGAGCGCGGCCATCATCGCCGTCAGTCCCGGCAGGGGCCGGATCCACATGGTGATCTCCTTGATCAGCCCGTCCTCGCCCACCTCGACCAGCGCCGCCTCGTGGATCTCCTGGCGTCCCAGCCGGGCGGTCGCGGTCAGGGCTCGCGTACGTTCGTCGCCGACGTCCTTGTGGTAGCGCAGGTCCGACAGCGCGCCGAACACGACCGAGAACAGCTCCCGTACCTGCTCCTTGCCGTGAAAGGCGGCATTGGCGGTGAGCGGCGAGCGGAAGACCACGTCGTCGGCGAGCGTGGCGACGAGGGCGTCGACGTCGTGTGCCTCGCCGGCCCGGCGGTAGGCCGCCGCAGGTGAGTCCTGAATGTGAACTGTCATGGGTTCACTTTATCAACCCACTATCCTGGGTCCATGAACAGGTTCGGTGAGATGCACTGCTCCATCGCCCAGGCCGTCGGCGTGGTCGCCGAACCGTGGACACCGCTGATCCTGCGCGACCTGTTCCTGGGCCTGCGCAGGTTCGACGACCTGGCGGAGGACCTGGGCATCTCGCGCAACCTCCTGACCCGCCGCCTGGAGCATCTGGTGGCGGCCGGCGTGGTGGAGAAACGGCCGTACCAGGAGCGTCCGGTGCGCCACGAGTACGTCCTCACCGAGGCGGGCCGCGACATCGTGCCGGCCCTGCTGACGTTGATGGCTTGGGGCGACCGCTGGTCCACGCCGCCGGGCGGCCCGCCCGCGCTCCTGGTGCACTCCTGCGGCGAGCGCTTCACCCCGGTCGTCACCTGCCCGCACTGCGGCGGCGAGGCCACCGCGGACACGGTCTCAGCCGTACGCGGCCCAGGCGCGGCCCAGGGCCCCGGCACCATGCTCCTCGCGGCACCGTCATGATCAGGCACGGTTGAAGTGATCAGAGCGACCGGGATCGGGTCGTCCTCCTGTAGATGAGAGCCCTCTCATCCGCCGCTAACGAAGGCGCCATCGTAGGCCCGCAGGCTGAGAACCGGCAGCGTACGGGACCACCGACGGGAGGCGCCGATGAGACGGGGACCCCGATGGCTCCTGCCGGCCGTCGCCGTCGTGCTCGTCCTGGGCGCCACGGCGGCGCTACCAGGGCGGCGGGAGGTCCGTGCGGCGACGCCACTCGGCACGGTCCAGGTCGCCGCCGCCTCCGCGGATGACGACCGGGGCGATGAGGATGACGGGGAGGGCGACGATGGGGACGGCAAGGCGGCGCGCACGGGTCCGGCGGGGGACCGCCCAGGCGTCGGATCAGGCGAGGGCTCGCAGCCTTCCTCCGGCAACGGGCGATCAAAGGGCGGCGCGGGGGTGCGGCCGCCCCCCTTCAACGGTTCGGGGGGCGGCGAGGGGCAGGGTGCCTCGCATGGCCCCGGTGATGGGACACGCACCTCCCGTGGCGCGGCGGGTCCGCCTGCACCGCGTACCGGAGACCCACAGGCACGCGACGGACGCTCAACGGCGCGAGGCGGGCCCGATTCACACCCCCGAGGCGGACCGGATTCGCAGGCATCGGACGGCGCCGCTTCACCACCCCGGAAAGGCGAAAGCGGACACGCCCTACACGGCGCCGGAGGCTCCCAGGCGCCGCACAATGGGATTCCGCTCGCCGGCGTGGACTCGCCGTCCCGAGACGCCGCCATGCTCCCCCAAGGGCCCCATTCCGACAGCTCGACAGCCCGGCCCGGCACAGCCCCGCCGCCTGCCGCCGCAGGCCGGTCACCGGGTGGCGCTGGTTCGCCGCCTGGCGGCGTGGGCCAGTCGCATGGTGGCACCGGTCCGCCGCCTGGGGGCGTGGGGCAGTCGCCTGGCGCTGCCGGTTCGCCGCCGGGCGCCGCAGGTCGGCCGCCCGAGGGGTCGAGCCCGCCGCCTGGTGCCGCAGGCTCGTTGCCTGGCAGCGTGGGTCGGTCGCCTGACGGCGGGAGCTGGTCGTCGGACGCTGGGGGCTGGGGGCCGCTTGAGGGCCATGGAAGCTGGTCGTCCCCCGATGGCGCCGCGGGTTGGCCGCCCTCGCACGACGTCGACGGCGCGGCGGCTCGACCCGGCGATGGTGGCTGGTCCGTTCTGCCTGATATCGGCGGCTCGCCAACCTCCCCTGGCGATGGTGGCTCGCCGACCCCGGGCGAGTCACCGCCGCTCGGCACGGGCGTGCCTGGTGGCACAGATATGCCAGGTGGTATAGGCGTGTCCGGCAGGCCCGGCAAGCCGGGTGCGCCCGGCGGACCCGGTGTGCCGGGTCCCGATGCCGGGCGTACAACCGGCGACTCGTACGGGAATGACCATCGGGGATGGTGGGTGCTGTTCGCCATCGTGGGCACGGCCGCCCTCGCGGGGATGGCGTTCTGGATCGCCCACAAGCTCGGCCCGCGCCCCGACGCTCCGGCCGACTCGAGTTCTGAACCCCTGCCTGACACGAGCCCCGATCCACCGCATGGCCCGAGCGACTGAAGCCTCCCGCCCGGCCGCCCGCCGGAAGCCGCCGAACGCGGGGTCAGATGCGGTCCGGGACCTCGTTGCCGGCCTGGCGGATCGCCTTGGGAAGGTTGGTCAGGGCCAGGAGGACGAAGCCGACGACGAAGAAGATGATCATCGACATGATGGCGATCCGGTAGCTGTTGGTCTGCTGGAGTGCGAACGTGACCGTCAGGGAGCCGATGAACGCCGAGCCCTTGTCGCTGATCTGCAGCAGGCCGAAATACTCGGCCTCCCGCCCCCTCGGGATCACCTGCGAGAACAGCGAGCGCGACAGCGCCTGCGTGCCCCCCAGCACGATCGCGATCGCGAACGCCATCAGGTAGAACTGCAGCGCCTGCCCCTCCTCCACGAACAGCGCCGCCGCCACGATCGCCGTCCACAGCACCAGGCTGGCCAGCACCGTGCGCTTGGTGCCGAAGCCGCGGGCCAGCCGGCCCAGCAGCAGCGCGCCGAAGAACGCCACGAACTGCACCATCAGGATGGCTGTGATCTGCACCGTCTTGTCCAGCTTGAGGGCCTCGGAGGCGAAGGCCGCGCTGTTGCCGATCACCGTCTGCACGCCGTCGTTGTAGACCAGGTACGCCACCAGGAACAGCAGCGTCAGCGGATAGCGGCGCAGCTCGGCCAGGGTGCGGCCGAGCTGGCGGAAGCTGCCGCCGACCGAGCGCAGCGCCGTGGTCTCGTGGACGGGCACGGGACGGTTGCGCAGCCGCAGCAGCGGGATGATCGTGAAGATCGCCCACCACAGACCGGCCGACATCATGCTGATGCGCACCGCCATGCCCTCGGCGACCCCGAGGCTCTCATGCTGCGTGTAGAGGACGAGGTTGAGGGCCAGCAGCAGGCCGCCGCCCAGGTAGCCGATGGCCCAGCCGCGCGAGGACACCTTGTCGCGCTCGGCGGCGGTGGAGATCTGCGGCAGGAACGAGTCGTAGACCACGACCGAGGAGCCGTAGGCCAGGTTGGCCAGGATGAACAGCACCCCGCCGAGCATGTAGCGGTCGCCCTCGACGAAGTACAGGGCCATCGTGGCCAGCGCCCCGACGTAGGCGAAGCCGCCGAGCATCTCCCGCTTGCGCCCGGTGTGGTCGGCCAGCGCGCCCACCACGGGCAGCACCACGATCTGCAGGAACACCGCGATCGTCAGCGTCAGCCCGAAGAACGCGGCCGGCCTGATGTCGGCGCCGAGCACGTCGACGAACCCCAGGCCCTTGTTGGTCTCGACCAGCCTGTCGAAGTCGGCCACGCACGTGTCGGAGGCGATGCTCGGGAAGTCCTTGGCGCAGGCCGCGGTCTTGGCGACCGGGATGAGGTACGGGCCGAGGAAGACCGAGATGATCGTGGTGTAGAAGGCGGAGTTGGCCCAGTCGTAGAAGTACCAGCCGCGCTGCTCGCGCTTGCGCGCGGCGGGGGAGTCGTCGAGGGCCGCGGGGGGTGCGGGTACGGGCATGGTGTCGAGTCGCTCCTATGCGGCCGGGCGGCCCGGCCTGCAGGCTTATGGGGCTTTCTTGGCTTCTTGAGGCTGGTACGCCGTGCGCTCGATGCTCGCTCGTGCCGCGGAGCCCAGCCGGTATGGCCGGGTTACGCGGCCAGACTGCCGGGATGCCATTGGCCGCGGCGCTCCAGGACGGTGCGCAGGCCGGAGACGTTGTCGGTCATGAGGCCGTCCACGCCGAGGTCGAGCAGGTGTTCCATGCGTACGGGGTCGTTGACGGTCCACACGTGCACCTGCATGCCGATGGCGTGCGCCGTACGTACGAGAC
Source organism: Nonomuraea angiospora (assembly GCF_014873145.1). Classification (NCBI taxonomy): domain Bacteria; kingdom Bacillati; phylum Actinomycetota; class Actinomycetes; order Streptosporangiales; family Streptosporangiaceae; genus Nonomuraea; species Nonomuraea angiospora. Next base: position 249,407 of record NZ_JADBEK010000001.1, read on the forward strand.
TCCGGGTGGTCACCCGCAGCCCGCGGAAGCCCACCGGCACCTGCGCGCACGGGACGCCGGCGCGCGACAGGCGGGCCAGCAGGCGGCCGTAGCCGGAGGTGGACGCGGCGGCGCGCAGCGCGGCGACGCCGCGCGGGCCGAGCGCCGAGCACACCTCCCTGCCCATCGCCGCCCTGGCCAGCGTCAGCCGCTCGTCGGAGAAGGAGGTCAGGCAGATGCGGTCATAGGAGTTGGTACGCCGGATCGCCTCGGCCAGCGGCGCGATGGCGGCGGCCTCCTTGACGTCGATGTTGAAGCGGATCTCGGACCAGGTGCCCAGCAGCTCCTCCAGCAGCGGGATCTCGTGAACCCCGCCGATGCGGGCCTGCCTGACCGCCCGGTAGGGCAGCTCCGAGATGCGGCCCCGCTGGTCGGTCACCCGGTCGAGCGTGTGATCGTGGAAGGCGAGCAGCACGCCGTCGGAGGTGGCGTGCGCGTCGGTCTCCAGGTAGGTGTAGCCGAGCCCGACCGCCCGCTCGAAGGCCGCGACGGAGTTTTCCGCGCCCTCGGCGGCGCCTCCGCGATGCGCGAAGGCCAGCGGGCCCGGATGGTCGAGAAAGGCGAATCGACGGCTCAGCACGTCCTGAGTATGCCTTCCGTGGGTGAACGGTTCGGTTACGGTTCGAGGAGATTCTCCCACTCCTGGCGGCGGGCCTCGGACAGCGCGATGGCGGCGGCCACCGCCACGTTGAACGACCCGACCCGCCCGACCTGCGGGATGTAGCAGACGCCGTCCACGGCGTCGAGCAGCGCGGGGGAGCAGCCGTGGTCCTCGCTGCCGACCACCAGGCACACGTCGCGGCCCAGGCCGGCGCGGTGCAGCGGCAGGGCCTCGGCGGTCAGCTCGATGGCGTGCACGGTGTAGCCCTCCGCCTTGGCGGCCTTGACCGCCTCGGTGGCCGGGATCGGCTCGTGCCACTTGACCAGGCGTTCGGTGCCGAGCGCGGTCTTGCCCGCCTTGGGGTTGGTCGGCGGGGTGGCGTTGCCGGCGAGCCAGATCTCGTCCACGCCGAACGCGGCGGCGCTGCGGAAGATCGAGCCGATGTTGAACGGGCCGGTGACCGACTCGATGATCATGGCGAGGCGGTTCTGGGTGTTCCTGCGCCAGGTGCGGTTGAGCCGCTTGACGTCGGTGGGGCGCAGTTGCCTTCTCATCGGGTCACCTTCAGGATGCGGTAGGCGGCCCGGCTGGCCTCGCGGGAGGCCTGCCAGCCCTGCTCGCCGAGCCAGCGCTGCAGGGAGTCCGAGCCGAGGTGTTTCTGGACGACCAGGTAGGCGACGCCGTCGGGAGTGAGCCGCGTCAGCCACCTGGTGAGCATGTCGTGCAGGGCCTGCTTTCCAATGCGGATCGCAGGATTAGACCAGATTGCCCGAAATTTCACGTCATCTGGTACTTCATCGATATGTGCTGACCGTACTTTGTAAAGGCCTGCGGCTTTGGCATTCCTGGCGGTCAGGTCCACGCTGCGCCGGTTCACGTCGACGGCCCATACGGTCGCCTCGGGCGCCCGGGAGGCCATGGTCAGCGCGATCGGCCCGTACCCGCAGCCCAGGTCGAGCAGATCGCCCTCCTGCGGCGGCGGCGGGACGCTCTCCAGCAGGATGCGCGTGCCCACGTCGACCCGTTCCGGCGAGAACACGCCGCTGTCGGTCTCCAGCCGCAGGTGCAGATCGGGCAGGACCAGGTCGACGGAGCCCGGCTTGCTCGCCGCGTTCGGCTGTTCGGAGAAGTAGTGGGCCACGTCGCAAAACGTTACCGGACCGGCCCGGATCCCCGACCCGCGCGACCGGCCGCGCCGCTGGGCAGCCGAACGCGTCGCGGATGACCGCGGGGTGCGGAGCTCAGGGGAAAGCCCAAGCGCCGCCGTCCCGTCCGGTGGCCACAGGCGAGACGAGGGCCGGGACGGGCGAGGGACCGGAGTGCCAGGGCTTCGGGGGAGACGCGGGCGTAGCGGGCGAGGTTTGTGTCAGAGGGCTGCACTATCGTCACGATCATGGTGGAAGATCGCATCGACATAGAGACGTTGCTTCAACATCCCGGCTCACCGAACAGCCGTGATCTGCGACGTTACGTGTCACCTGACGGTCCCGACCTGCGATACGCCCGGGTCCTCATGGGGGAGATCGAGGCTCTGCGCGGGCAGCCCCGCGAAACCTGGCCCAGTCCCTACGCGCTGACTGAGCCGTTGCGTCACCTGGGCGCCGAGCTGGAGTACCCGGGCTGGTACGAGCTTGCGCGGCTGGTCTATCTCGAAGCGATCGACGTCTACCGAGCGGCCGGCACCGAGGCTCCCGCCGACGACTTCCTGGACGATTACCGCCGCACGCTGGGCTCTCTGGGCAGCGTTCTCGTGGAGCTGAAGCGCTACGAGGAAGTGTTGCCGATCAAGCAGGAGGAGCAGGCGGTGAGCCTGCGCCTGACGGCCGTGGACGCTTCCGCTCTCGACCTGGCGGACGATGCGCGAACCACGTCCATCGGCATCCTGGCGCGGCTCGGGCGGCACGACGAAGCGCTGGACTCGGCGGCCGAAGCGGTCCGCGAGATCCGGCAGCAACCAGACAACAGGCCCGGCCGGCCCAAAGGCCGAACCTTGGCGTACGCGCTCGCCCGATACGCCGACTGTCTCACCAGTGTCGGCCGTTTCGACGAAGCGGTCGACGCCGCAGCTGAGGCGGAGAACATCTGGCGCCGTTACGACGACGCCGGTGATGAGCCGGACTGGCTCGTCACGCGCCGGCTTGACGAAGCGTTGGGGCAGCTGGGCGGCGCCTTGGCACAGGTCGGGCGGTACGAGGAGGCGTACGCGGCCTTCGTCGAGCGCGTGGAGAGGGGCAGGCGGTCGATCGATTGGGACGATGACTTTGCCGGGTCGCGCAACCTGGCCATCACGCTGAACGGCGCCGCCATCGCCCTGAGACGGTTGGGCCGGTATCGCGAAGCGCTGGCCGCCGCCGAGGAAGCCGTACGTCTCGATCGCGCCCTCGCGGCGCGGGCGTTGGATCGCCAGCACCGGTTCGAGCGGCTGTTTCCCGCCTGGGAGGAGGTTCTCGACGGAGGCGATCAGCCGATGGGCAAGGAGCTTTTCGAGGACGGCGGGCTGAGTGAAGTCAAGGATCTGTTCGATGACGACGAACTCGACGAGGACTTCATCGAGGAGATCGAGTTCGATGAAGAGAGCCGGGACAACCACGCGGCCGAGTTCCGGGCGAAGGTCCGGGAGGCCGAGCTGAGCGTGTGCGTCAGCCTCTACAACCTGGGCGTTTACCTGCATGACCTGAATCGGGTCGAGGAGGCGCTGGCGGCGGATTCCGAGGCGGTGGAGATCGCCCGCCGCCACCAAGATGCCGCCCCGCAACTCGCGCTGGCGTTGAACAACACATCGTGCGTCCTGGCGGACCTGAACCGTCAGGAGGAGGCGGTCGAGGCCGCGCGGGAAGCCGTCACCCTGCTCACCACGCTCGCGACCGCCGACCCCGAAGCGCACGAGCCGGCGCTCGCGCTCGCGCTGCACACGTTGTCCGTGTCGGCGCCGGATCTCGAGGAGGCGCTGAGTGCCTCGCTGCGGTGCCTGGCCATCTACCAGCGCCTGTACCGGCTCGATCCGCATCGGCGGGCAGGAGATCTTGCCCATGCGATGACCGATCACGGCCTCGTACGATCACGGCGAGGCGAACACGCCGAGGCGCTGGCGGCCGCGGCGGAGTCGGTGGAGACGTACCGGCGGCTGGTCGCGCGGCATCCGGCTCGCTACAGCGGCGGGCACGCGCGCGCGTTGCTGAACCTCGCCGAGGTCCACTCGGCCGCCGACGGCGCGCATGCGCGAGCGCGCGCGCTGGCGGAAGAGGCGGTCGGGCTGTACGAGTTGCTGGCCGCGGACCTGCCCGAGGCTCATGAGCACCGTCTGGCCCACGCCCGCGCGGTCCTGCGCCGCCTGATGTAGGCAGCGTCCTCCGGCTGCTTTCAGGACGCTCTGCGCCGGCAAGGCGCACTGCGCGCACGGGATTTTGGACTTCGCGCAGTCAGCTTCGGGAAGTCGACAGCGGGCCAGGCGCCCGTGGTGCGGGCGGGGCTGGTCGGTGGCGGGTGCGGGTCAGGCGTCCGTGGTGCGGGTCTGGTCGCTCTCCCGGGCGGGTTCCGTCTGTTCGAGTGTGGAGGCCCAGCTGGCGAGGAGGGTGAGCGCGTCGTGGGCCGCGGTGCCGGGTTCGGCGCTGAAGGCGGTGAGGGTCAGGCCGGGGTCGGCGGGCAGGGGCATGGCCTCGAAGGGGAGGCTGAGGTCGCCGACGACGGGGTGGTGGAAGTTCTTGACGCCGGTGTGGTGCAGGCGGACGTTGTGGGCGGCCCACAGGGCGCGGAATTCCTCGCTGCGGGTGGCGAGCTCGCCGACGAGGTCGGTCAGCGCCCGGTCGTAGGGGTCGCGGCCTGCTTCCGTACGCAGGAGGGCCACGGTCGTCTGGGCGGATTCGTCCCAGTCAGGGTAGAAGTCGTGGGCGCGGGGGTTGAGGAAGCGGAACCGGGCGAGGTTGACGGGCCGGACCGGGTCGTCGAAGACGGGCGCGTAGAGGGCCCGGCCGAGCCGGTTGGCGGCCACGATGTCCAGGCGTCCGTTGCGGACGTAGGCGGCGGCGTCGGTCATGGAGTCCAGGAGGCGCTGGATGCCGGGCCGGATCTGCTGCTGGGTGGGGCGACGGCGGGTGCGGGGGCCGGCGTTGGCGGTCCGGGCCAGGTCGAACAGGTGGGCGCGTTCGGCTTCGTCGAGCTTCAGCGCGCGGGAGAGGGATTCCAGGACGCTTTCGGAGACGCCGCTCAGGTTGCCCCGCTCCAGGCGGGCGTAGTATTCGGCGCTGACGCCGGCGAGCATGGCGACCTCTTCGCGGCGCAGCCCCGGCACACGCCGGTGGCCGCCGTAGGCGGGCAGGCCGGCCTGCCGCGGGGTGATCTTGGCTCGCCGCGAGATCAGGAACTCGCGGACCTCACTGCGGTTGTCCATGTCTTCGCAGGGTAGGCCGGATCTCGGCGCTGTGGGGTGTTCTGCCAGTACAGGGAACGACAGGGACTCCCTCGCCACGCCCACCTGCGGTTTCCTGGTTGATGCCCAGGTCCTGAGTTGCGGCTGCCCGCCCTGGGCCGCCTTTGCGTCAGGCCGCGAGACGTACCGCGCCATGAACGTACGGCGCGCCCGTCACGATGCGGCCACATCCCAGAGCAGCCCGTCCGTCTGCCCGCTCCGCGTTGCGAAGAGACCACCGCTGATGCCCACCACCCGCACCGCCTGCCCGACCACCACCACGACCGGAGACGACCGGCCGAGTGCCTTCGCCGGTCGCGCGCTGGCCGCCGCCGTGCTCGGCTTCTTCGTCATCACCCTCGACGCGGTCATCGTCAACGTCGCCCTCCCCGCGATCCGGCACGACGTCGGCGGTGGCATCACCGGGCTGCAGTGGGTCGTCGACGGCTACACGCTGATGTTCGCCGCCCTGCTGCTGTCCTCCGGTTCGCTGGCCGACCGCGTCGGAGCGCGCCGCGCCTTCGGCATCGGGGTGGCGCTCTTCGCCCTCGCCTCGGCGGCCTGCGGTCTGGCGCCGAACCTGGGCGCGCTGGTGGCCGCCCGCCTCGTCCAGGGCGCGGCGGCCGCGGTGATGATGCCCTCCTCGATGGCGCTGATCGGCCACGCCTACCCGGACCCGGTCCGGCGGGGACGGGCGGTCGCGGTGTGGGCGATGGGCGGCGCCGTCGCCTCCTCCTGCGGCCCCGTCCTGGGCGGGCTGCTGACCATGCTCAGCTGGCGGCTGATCTTCTTCATCAACCTGCCCGTGGCCGCGGCGGCCCTGATCCTGCTCGCCCGCACGCGGCGCTCGCCCCACCGGCGCGTCCCCTTCGACTGGCCGGGCCAGGTCAGCGCGGTCCTGGCGATGGGCGGGCTGACCTACGGCGCGATCGAGGCCGGCGCCGCCGGGTTCGCCGCGCCCCGGGTGATCGCCGCGTTCGCGGTGGCGGGCGTAGCGCTCGCCGCCTTCCTCGCGGCCCAGGCGGTGCGCGCCCACCCGATGGTGCCGCTGGACCTGTTCGCCTCCCGCACCGCGACGGTCAGCGTCGTCGTCGGGTTCGCGTTCATCGTCGGCTATTACGGGCTCCCGTTCGTGATGAGCCTGTACCTCCAGCAGTTGCGGGGACTGTCCGCCCTGGCCGCCGGAGCGGCGTTCGTCCCGATGATGCTCATCGGCGCCATCCTGACCCCGTTCAGCGCGCGGATCGCCGAAAGGATCGGCACGCGGGCGCTCATCAGCACGGGCCTGGCCCTCATGACGGCGGGCCTGGCGATCCTCGCCCTCGTGCCCGCCTCGACACCGGTCTGGGTCCTGGCCGCCCTGATGGTGCCGATCGGACTGAGCGGTCCGCTCGTGATGCCGCCGATGACCGCCGCTCTGCTGAACGCCGTCCCGCCCCACCGCGCCGGGGTCGCCGGCGGCGTGTTCAACACCAGCCGGCAAGTCGGCGGCGCCCTGGCCGTCGCGGTCTTCGGCGCGCTGCTCGCCCAGCCGGCCGGCTTCCTGCACGGCCTGCGTACCAGCCTGCTCATCGCGGCCGCGGCCTCGCTGGCCGCCGCGGCCGCAAGCCTGCTGCTCCGGCCCGCCCCCACCGCGACGACAGGACGTACGCACGATCAGCCGTGAACGATCGACGAAGGAGCCCACCATGGACAAACGAACTCTCGGACGCGATCTCGAGGTCTCGGCGATCGGCCTCGGCTGCATGGGCATGAGCCAGAGCTACGGCCCCAACCCCGGCAGCCGGCAGGAGATGATCGCCCTCATCCGGGAAGCGGTGGAACGCGGTGTCACGTTCTTCGACACCGCCGAGGTCTACGGGCCGTTCCGCAACGAGCGACTGGTCGGCGAAGCCCTCGCCCCCGTCCGCGAGCAGGTGGTGATCGCCACCAAGTTCGGATTCGCGTTCGACGCCGAGGGCCGCCAGGCCGGGCTGTCCAGCCGGCCCGAGCACGTCCGGCAGGCCGTCGACGGCTCACTGCAGCGGCTCGGCGTCGACGTGATCGACCTGTACTACCAGCACCGCGTCGACCCGCAGGTGCCGATCGAGGACGTCGCCGGAGCGGTCAAAGGGCTCATCCAGGACGGCAAGGTCCGGCACTTCGGCATGTCCGAGGCGGCCGCCGGCACCATCCGCCGCGCCCACGCCGTCCAGCCCGTGACCGCCGTGCAGAGCGAGTACTCCCTGTGGTGGCGCAGGCCCGAACAGGAGGTCCTGCCGGTCCTGGCGGAGCTCGGCATCGGGTTCGTCCCCTACAGCCCGCTCGGGAAAGGGTTCCTCACCGGCACCGTCGATGAGGCCACCGCCTTCGACCGCACCGACATCCGCGCGAGCATCCCGCGCTTCACCGCCGAGGCCAGGAAGGCGAACCAGGCGCTCGTCGATCTCCTGGGCGCCATCGCCCGGCGCAAGGGCGCCACACCCGCGCAGATCGCCCTGGCCTGGCTGCTGGCCCGGCAGCCCTGGATCGTCCCGATCCCCGGCACCCGCCGGCCGGAGCGACTGGCGGAGAACCTCGCCGCCGCCCACGTCGAGCTCACCGCCGACGACCTCGAACACGTCGACGCCGCCGCCGCGAAGATCGACATCCAGGGCGCCCGCTATCCCGAACGCCTGGAACGCATGACCGGCCTGTGACCTGCCGCCATGATTCCCGGCACCATCACAAGGAAAGGACATCCGTCATGGCTTCATGGACCAGCGAGGAGCTCGCCCGGATCGGCACCGCGGAGGAGCTGGAGATCGCGCCCGTCCGCGACGACGGCACGCCGCGCGCACCGGTGCCCATCTGGGTCGTCCGCGACGGCGACGATCTTTACATCCGCTCCTACCGGGGCACCGACGGGGCCTGGTACCGGACCGCCCGGGCCGGCCACCGTGCCCACATCGCCGCCGGCGGCATCGACAAGGACGTCACCCTGGCCGAGGAGAACGATTCCGGCGTCAACGACCGGATCGATGAGGCGTACCGCGCCAAATACCACCGCTACGGCAGCACCTACGTCATCCCCATGGTCGCAGCCCAGGCCCGAGCCACCACCCTCAAGCTCCTGCCGCGACCATGACCGCCGTCGTGGCGGCGCGATTTGAGAAGCCCGAGCTGTGCCCGTGAAGGCGAGCCGCTCGCGCAGCAGGTCCAGCAGCGACGTGCGGTTGTCCACCGTCAGCCGGTGGCGCCGCCCGTTGACGTCACCGACGGCGCGCTGCTGTGACCGCCGGCCGCCACGGCCTGCCCGCTCGCCGCGCCGGCCGGTCAGCGCCTTCGATCAGCGCCTTCGATCAGCGCCGGAGAAGGGCGGCGACCGGCACGGGCGTGTCGCTCGAGCGAGCGCGCGCCGCCGCGGCGACGTTCAGGCGGGGCGGGACGCCGGGGCCCGGCGCATGAGCAGGAACGCGGTCAGGGCGAGGGCGGCGCAGCCGACCTCGACGGCGGCCATGGACACGGCGGTACGCGGGCCGCCCAGGCCGGCGAGGGGCGCGGTGAGGGCGCCGGTGAGGAACTGCGCGGCGCCGATCAGGGCGGAGGCGGATCCGGCGGCGTCGCCGCTGCTGCCCATGGCCAGCGCGGTGACGTTGGGGGCGATGACGCCGATGAAGAACATCATGGCGAACTGGCTGGCCGCCACGGCTGCCAGGCCGCCGCCGAGCAGGGGCGTGACCAGGGCCAGCAGGGCCAGCACGGTGGCCAGGACGCCGGTCAGGCCGACGGCGACCGCACGGTCCAGGGGGATGCGGCCGACGACGAGCCGGCTGTTGAGGTGGGCGGCCAGGATCAGCGCGGCGGCGTTGCAGCCGAAGATCAGGCTGAAGGTCTGGGCGGAGGCGCCGAAGGTGTCCTGGACGACGAAGGGGAAGCCCGCCACGTAGACGAACAGCGTGCCGGAGATCAGCCCGTACGCGATCAGAGCGCCGGCGAAGCGGCGGTCGCCCAGCAGGGCGCGCATGGGGCGCAGGGTGTCGGTGAGCCCGCCGGTGTGGCGGCGGTTCGCGGGCAAGGTCTCGGGGATGGCCCAGGCCGACAGGACGGCCAGGGCAAGACCGGCGGCGGCCAGGACGGCGAAGACGCCGCGCCAGTCGGTCAGGCGCAGCAACTGGCCGCCGAGGACCGGGCCGAGGACCGGCGCGACACCGCTGATCATCGCCAGGGTCGACAGGGCCCGCGCCAGCCGGCCGTCGCTGTGCAGGTCGGTCAGCACGGCGCGAGCGATGACGATCCCCGCGGCCGCGGCCAGCCCCTGGGCGAGGCGGGCGGCGATCAGCAGGGCGGCGGTGGGGGCCAGCGCGCACGCCAGCGTGGCCGCCGCGTAGCAGGCCAGGCCGGCCAGGAGCGGGCGGCGGCGGCCCCAGCGGTCGCTGAGCGGCCCGATCAGCAGCTGGCCCAGCGCCAGGCCGGCCAGGCAGGCGGTGACGCTGAGCTGGGTCACGGAAGCCCGCGCGCGCAGCTCGGCGGTCACCGCGGGCAGGGCGGGAAGGTACAGGTCCATCGACAGCGGGCCGAGGCCGGTCAGCGCGCTGAGCAGCAGCATGACGGCCCGCCGGGTGCGACGCGGCTGCGCGGGTACGGCCGTGCGGTTCGAGGCAGGGGTGGTGGAGCTCATCGTCATCTCAGGACGTCATCCGGCGGAGGTGGCGGTGGCAGGGGCCCTCCGGCGGCTCGCCGGGGCGGGCTGCCGGAGGAGGACGCCTCGGCTCACGGCCGCAGGAGGGTCTTGATGGCGCGGCGTTCGTCCATCGCCTTGTAACCTTCGGCCGCCTGCTCCAGGGGCAGGGTGAGGTCGAAGACCTTGCCGGGGTCGATGGCGCGGTCGTAGATCAGCCCGATCAGCTCGGGCAGGTACTGGCGCACCGGGGCCGGGCCGCCGTGCAGGTGCACGTGCGAGAAGAACAGCTCCTCGCCGGGCAGCGCGACGTCGTGGGCGACGCCGACGTAGCCGACGTGCCCGCCGGGGCGGGTGGAGCGGATGGCCTGCATCATCGACTCCTGGGTGCCGACCGCCTCGATCACCGAGTGCGCGCCCAGACCACCGGTCAGCTCCTTGACGCGGGCCACCCCCTCATCGCCACGCTCCGTGACCAGGTCCGTGGCGCCGAACTCCAGAGCCAGCTTCTGCCGGGGCTCGTGCCGGCTCATCGCGATGATCCGCTCCGCGCCGAGCTGCCTGGCGGCCAGTACGGCGAGCAGGCCCACCGCGCCGTCGCCGACCACGGCCACCGTCTTGCCCGGCCCCGCCTCGGCGGCCACGGCGCCGAACCAGCCGGTGCCCAGCACGTCGGAGGCGGCCAGCAGGCCCGGGATCAGGTCCGGGTCCGGCATGCCGGGGGTGGCCACGAGGGTGCCGTCGGCCAGTGCGATCCGCGCGTACTGGGCCTGCGCGCCGGTGGCGGCGGCGAACTCCCGGCGGACGCAGGACGTCTGGTATCCGGCGCGGCAGATCTCGCAGGTGTTGTCGGAGGCGAAGAACGAGCCGACCACGAACTGGCCCGGCCTGACCGTGCGGACCTCGCTGCCGACCTCCTCGACGATGCCGACGTACTCGTGGCCCATCGGGGTGGGCTGCTTCACCTCTTCGATGCCGCGGTAGGGCCACAGGTCCGAGCCGCACACGCAGGTGGCGGCCAGGCGGATGACCGCGTCGGTGGGCTGCTCGATCCTCGGGTCCGGGCGGTCCTCGACGCGGACGTCGCCCGGGGCGTACAGAACTGTTCCACGCATGGGTGGATCTCCTTGCTATGACGTGCTGCGCTTGCTCAGGTCGTGAGGTGGACGCCGTCGCCGGCTCGTGGCCGGGCGCCCCGTGCCCGAGCCGTCCCGGGCGTCGCCGGGGCGGGAAGCTCGCGTGATCACTCTCGTGCGGCTCAGGTGGGCACAGGCGTCCCCCATCGGGAACGGCGCAACGCCCCCTCGGGGAACGGCGGGACGCCCCCTCGGGGAACGGCGCAACGTCCCCTCGGGAACGACGGAATGCCATCACTTCTCATGGCAACGTCCAGGAAACCGGCTGTATGGCGCGGGCGGGAGGTCGCGTTTATCGGGGGGACAACCTCTACCCCCCTTCCGCCTCCGGCCGCTGCCTACAGTGAGAGACGTGCACGACAATCGAGACGAGATCCGCGCCTTCCTCGCCAGCCGGCGCGCCAGAATCACACCGGAGCAGGCCGGCTTGGCCCCCGGCGGGCGCCGCCGGGTGCCCGGCCTGCGCCGCGAGGAAGTCGCCGTCCTGGCCGGCGTGAGCACCGACTGGTACACCCGTCTCGAAAAAGGCCACATCAGCGGCGTCTCCGACGACGTCCTGAACGCCGTCGCCCGAGCCCTGCAGCTCGACGAGGCCGAACGTGCCCACCTGTTCGACCTGGCCCGCGCCGCCGGCCCTGGGCACCGCCCCCGCCGCCCAGCCCGCAAGGTCCGGCCCGGGCTGCAGCGGATGCTGGACGCCATGAGCGACGCCCCCGCGATCATCCGCAACGGCCGCATGGACATCCTGGCGGCCAATCACCTCGGCCGCGCCATGTACTGGCCGGTCTACCAGAGCCCGCGCCCCGCAGCCGCCTCCGCCCAGCCGCCCAACATCGCCCGCTTCCAGTTCCTCGATCCCGCCGGGCCCGACTTCTTCCCCGACTGGGAGACCTCCGCCGACATCACCGTCGCCCTGCTGCGCACCGAGGCCGGCCGCGACCCCTTCGACAAGGGCCTCACCGACCTGATCGGCGAGCTGTGCACCCGCAGCGCCGACTTCCGCACCCGCTGGGCCCAGCACAACGTCCGCCTGCACCACACCGGCGCCAAGACCTTCCACCACCCCGCCGTCGGCGACCTCACCCTCGACTACGAGTCCATGGACCTGCACGCCGACCCCGGCCTGAGCCTGACCGTCTACACCGCCGCCCCCGACACGCCCTCCCATGACGCCCTGCGCCTCCTGGCGAGCTGGGCCGCCACCCTCGCCGACCACACCGAGCACCCGCAGGACACCGGCCCTCCGCCCATCAACCGCAGCTGACGCGTAGTTCCTCGAAGACCCCGCACTACCCTGCCGCGCCGCCACCGGCTTTGCTGCGCCGCCAATGGTCCCGCCGCGCCGCCACTGACCTTGGCCCCTGCTTCAGGCTCCGGCTCTCGGCCCCGCTCCCGCAAACCGCCCTCGGCCCCGCTCCCGCAAACCGCCCTCGGCCCCGCTCCCGCAAACCGCCCTCGGCCCCGCTCCCGCTGCGCGGCCACCGGCTTTGTCGTGCGGCCACCGGCTTTGTCGTGCGGCCACCCGCCTCGCCGCGCCGTCACCGGACTTGGCCCCTGCTTCAGGCTCCGGCTCCCGGTCCCGGTCCCGCAAACCGCTCCCGGTCCCGCAAGCCGCCCCTGGCGCTGCTTTCTGCACCGGCCCCCGCGACCGGCCCCGGCCCCCGCTTATGGCCCCCGACCCCGGCCCCCGCGACCGGCCCCGGGCCCGCTCCCGGCTGGGGACCCCGCGGTCCCGGCTCCCGCCTTTGGCTTTCGGTTCCTGGCTGGGGCGTCCGCGGCGGGGGCGGGGCCCGCGGGGCGGGGTTAGCGGGCGGGGGCCAGGGTGCGCTTTCTGGAGGCGAAGATGTCGTCCACCAGCCTGTACGTGCGCGCCTGCTCGGCCGTGAAGATCCGATCCCGCTCGATGTCCTTCCTGATCTCCAGGATCCCCCGCCCCGTGTGCCGGGACAGGATCTCCTCCTGCTGGTCGCGCATGCGAAGGATCTCCCTGGCGTGGATCTCCAGGTCGCTGCCCTGCCCGCGGCCGCCCTCCGTGTGGGGCTGGTGCAGCAGGACGCGGGCGTGCGGCAGGGCGGCGCGTTTGCCGGGCGAGCCCGCCGCCAGCAGGACCGCCGCCGCCGAGGCCGCCTCGCCGATGCAGACGGTCTGGATCTCCGGCCGGATGAACTGCATGGTGTCGTAGATGGCCGTCATGGCGGTGAACGAGCCGCCGGGGGAGTTGATGTAGAGGCTGACGTCCTGGTCCGGATCGAGGGACTCGAGGGTGAGCAGCTGAGCCATCACGTCGTTGGCCACGGTGTCGTCGATGGGGGCGCCGATGAAGACGATCCGGTCCTCGAAGAGCTTGTTGTACGGATTCATCTCCTTGATGCCGTACGACGTGCGCTCGGTGAACGAGGGCAGCACATAGCGGCCGCTCATATCAGTTCATCCCTTCTGCGATGTGGTCGACGATGCCGTAGTCCAGCGCCTCCTGGGCGGTGAACCAGCGGTCGCGGTCGGAGTCGGCCTGGATGCGCTCCAGCGGCTGGCCCGTGTGATGGGCGATGATCTCGGCCATCCGGCGCTTGGTGTAGAGCATGTTGTCGGCCTGGATCTGGATGTCGCTGGCCGAGCCGCCGATGCCGCCGAGCGGCTGGTGCATGACGACGCGGGAGTTGGGCAGGGCGTAGCGCTTGCCCTTGGCGCCCGCCGTCAGCAGCACCTGCCCCATGGACGCGGCGAACCCCATCGCCACCGTCGCCACGTCGCACGGAATGAACTGCATCATGTCGTAGAGCGCCATCCCGGCGGTCACGGACCCGCCCGGCGAATTGATGTAAAGCGTTATGTCGCGGTGTGGGTCTTCGGCCGCCAGCAATAGGAGCTCCCCGCAGAGCCGGTTGCAAATCTCGTCGTCGACCTCCTGGCCGAGGACGACGATCCGCTCTTTCAGCAGGCGCTGGCTGAGCTGGTCTGGCCAGGCCGCACGCTGGGTCTCCGTCATGACCGGTCGCCTTTCTGTGCTGGGTATTCCGAGAAAAACGCTAGACCCGGCGGGTGTGAATTCTGGAATTATTTCGCTGGCGGCGCATTTCTCTAAGGGCGCATTCCACCGAGAGCGAATAACCATCGACATACAATCGCGGATGTGAGAAGGAACCTGCCCCGCCGATGGGCGTGCCTCATCCTGGGCGGCGCGCTGCTGATGCCGTACATGATGGCCGGGGTCCTGATCGCGGCCCAGTGGCAGGGCCAGAGCGCCAACCTGCTGCTGCCCATCCAGATCGGCGTGTTCGTGGCGGTGCTGCCGGTGGTGGCCGTCACGGGGCTGTTCCTGCCGATCAGGGCGCTGGAGGTGAACGCGGCGCAGGGGCTGCTCGGGGCGCACGTCGAGACCCCGCCCAGGCAGGCGGGCCGCACCTGGCAGGAGCGGCGCCGCACCGCCGCCTGGTTCACCCTGCACCTGGCGATCGGCGGGCTGCTCAGCGGCTCCACGCTGGCCATCGTGCCGTTCACTCTGGTCACCCTCGCGCTGCCGTTCGCGGGGCGGGCGACCCCGGTCATCGGCGTCGTCGTGGAGCCGGGATGGGCCGCGGTGCTGTGGCCGCTGGGCGGGCTGGCGCTGCTGGGGGTGCTGGTGGCGACGGTGGCGGGCGCGGGGGAGCTGCTGGCCAGGCTGGCTCCCGTCCTGCTCGGCCCCACCCCGTCCGAACGCCTGGCCGCCGCCGAAGACCATGCCCGTACGCTCGCCGAACGCAACCGGCTGGCCCGCGAGCTGCACGACTCGGTCGGGCACGCGCTCAGCGTCGTCACCCTGCAGGCCGCCGCCGCGGGGCGGGTCCTCGACCGCGACCCGGAGACCGCCAGAAAGGCCCTGGCCGCGATCGAGCAGTCGGCCCGCACCGCCCTGGAGGACCTCGACCACGTCCTGGGCGTGCTCCGCGAAGACGACCGGGCTGATGCCCAGACTGATGCCCGGATCGATGCCCGGACCGATGCCCCGGCCGATGACCGCGCGGATGACCGAGCCGATGGCGGAGCCGATGACCGCGCGGATCACTGGGCCGATGCCTGGGCCGATGACCGGGCGGGTGGCTCTCGGAATGGTGTCGGCCCTGAGAACGTTGGCGGTCCGGCCGGGCGGAGCAGGGCGCCGCAGGCCACGCTGGCCGACCTCGACGAGCTCGTCGCCGCCTCGGGCGCTCAGGTGCGGCAGGAGGTGGGCGACCTGTCCGCCGTGCCCGCCGTGGTCTCCCGGGAGGCGTACCGCATCCTCCAGGAGGCGCTCACCAACGCCATCAAGCACGGCCACGGCCCCGTACGCCTGGCCGCCGCCGTACAGGACGACGACCTGAGGCTCGAGGTCACCAACCCGGGACGGGGGGACGGTGGCCGTCCTGGAGGCAGGGGCGTGACGGGGATGCGCGAGCGCGTCCGGCTGCTGCGCGGCGAACTGGACGCGGGCCCCACGGAGGCCGGATGGAGAGTCACGGTGCGTCTGCCGCTACGGTCGAGCCCATGACGCTCAGAGTCGTGATCGCCGACGACGAGGACCTCATCCGCGCCGGACTGCGGATCATCATCGACGCCGAGCCGGACCTTACCGTGGTCGGGGAGGCCGCGGACGGTGCCGCCGTCCTGCCCCTGGTCCGCCGTGAGCGGCCTGACGTCGTCCTCATGGACGTACGCATGCCCGCGCTCGACGGCATCCAGGCCACCGAGCGCCTGCTGGCCCTGGACGCGCCGCCGAAGGTGCTGGTGGTGACCACGTTCGAGAACGACGATTACGTCTATGACGCGCTGCGGGCCGGGGCCAGCGGGTTCCTGCTCAAGCGCACCAGGCCGGACGATCTGATCAAGGCGGTCAAGCTGGTCGCGGCGGGGGAGTCGCTGCTGTTCCCGGCCGCGATCCGGGCGCTGGCCGGGCGGCGGCCCCAGGGCTCGGGACGGGTGGCCGGGATCGACCGGTTGACCGGCCGCGAGGGTGATGTGCTGCGGCTGATGACCAAGGGGCTGTCCAACCACGAGATCGCCGCCGAGCTGGTCGTCAGCCAGGAGACGGTCAAGACGCACGTGGGGAACGTGCTGGCCAAGCTGGGCGCCCGGGACCGGACCCAGGCCGTGATCGCCGCCTACGAGTCGGGCTTCGTCTCACCGCGCTGAGAGGGCGTCCCCCGGAGGGCCCCGCCTCTCGGGCGGTGACGTCGCTCTCCCGCCGTCAGAGGCGGGGGTCCTTCGGCGTGAGGGGTGGTGTGCGGCGGCTGGTTGCTCTCCCGCCGTCAGCGGCTGGGGTCCTTCGGGGTGAGGGGTGGTGTGCGGCGGCTGGTTGCTCTCCCGCCGTCAGCGGCTGGGGTCCTTCGGGGTGAGGGGTGGTGTGCGGCGACTGGTTGCTCTCCCGCCGTCAGGGGCTGGGGTCCTTCGGGTGGGGGGCAGGGTGCGGTGGGCTGGCCGCTCTCCCGCCGCGAGGGGCTGGGGTTCTCCGGGGGAGACGGGGCGGCGCGAAGCGGGGCGGCGGGTCAGGGGTGAGAAGGGGCGGGGTGGGTGGGGCAGGGGCGAAGCGGGGGGCGGCGGGTCAGGGGTGGATGGCGGCGCGGCGCAGGAGTTCGGCCGCGGGCAGCACGGTCGCCTCCGCGGCCGTGAGGCCGGTGGCGGCCAGGGCCTGGTCGACCAGGTGCAGTCCCACCGCGTACCCCGCCATGTCGGGGATGCCACGCGGCTCCTGCCCGAACATGCGCGCCACGCTGTCCCCGATCACGTACGCCGACGTGTGCTGCATCCCGGCCAGCCAGAAGTCCGCCATGATCAGCTCGTACGCCCGCTCATAAGCCTCCCCCTCCACCATGGACGACCACGGCCCCATGGCCTCGGCCCCCGACAGCTCCCGTACGAACGCCTCGGCCAGCCCCTCGGCCACCACGTGCTCGCCCACGGTCACGGTCATCGGGTTCCACTCGACGTTGGTGTAGCGGACGTTGTGGTGGAACTCGTGCACCGCCAGGTGCCCGATCCGGCCGATCACCTCGTCCGACGGCCAGGCCAGCAGGTAGAGCAGGCCGGGCGAGCCCCCCATGCCGTAGTAGCCGCCGCCCACCTTCATCAGGTGCTCGTTGTCCGGATTGCCCAGCATGAACATGACCTGCACCGACTCCCGCTGCTTGGCGTCACACAGCCGGTCGGAGGCGCGCTCCAGCTCCCGCCGCACCTGCCCGAGCACGTCGGCGTCGATCATGCGCTGGACGGCGGGCAGGTAGCGCGGGTCGTCGGCGTCGACGCGGAAGCCGCCGCCCTGGTGGTGGATGTCGACGATGTCGCCGGGCATCGGGATGGCCGGCATCGGCGCCAGGATGTCCCGCAGCGCGCCGGGCCGCCGCTCGACCGGCTCGCGCAGCAGGTCGGCCATCGCCGTGAGGGTGTCGTGAACGATGAATTCCATGCCGGGGAAGCTAAAGCCTCCTGTTACGTCAGGCTCAAACTAGTGGAACAGCGGGGACTCCTCGCCCATCTCCTCGCCCGGTGTCTGACCGGGCGTGACCTGCCCGCTCTCCGACGGGGAGGGCGACGTCGACGGCGAGGGCCGCGGCTCGGGGCTGGCCGGCGTCGGCGGCGGCGTCGGCACGAACACCGTCGGCGGCAGCTGCCGGGGCTGCGGCTCGCTGTCGCGCCGGCCCAGCAACAGCAGCAGCAGGATCGCCGTCACCAGCATCAGCAGCAGCACCAGCGCCAGCGCGGCCATCATGACCCGCTTGCGGGTCTCGGTGAGCGGCCGGCGCTGCCGTGCCGGCCCCGCCAGTGCCGGCGCGCGGTCGGTCAGCCAGTACGGCACGAAGTCGGGCCCGTGCGCCTCGCCGATGAACGTCCCGCCCACCATGACGGGATCGAGGAACCGCTCGGCCCCGGGCCGGCCGGGCACGTACGGGACCGCCGCCCAGGGCGCGTGCCCGCCGTCGAAGGCGAGCACCTCGGGCGTGTCGTCCAGCACCGCGCCCCGCGACCGCCCGGAACGTCCGAGCCAGCCGCGCAATCCGGACCGTTCGCCCCTGGCCTCCCTGACCGCGGTCACGAACCGGTCACGGGCGGCGGCGTCGAGCGCGGCTCCTCGGGTGAGCACGGCGAGCGACACCGCGCGCCCGTCGGGTCCCTGCCCGAGGTACACGAAGCCGGCCGGGGCAGTGTGCAGGCGGGCCTGGACCACGAAGGGTCCCAGCCGGGGTGGATCGCCGTACTGCAGGGGACTTGCCACGTTTGCCATGAAAGCACAGACGTGGCGTCGTGCACGTTTGCGGCGCGTTTGGTGGAATGGCGTCATGAGCGTCGCCGAAGAGTTGCCAGGCGGAAACGACGCGGCACTGCTGCGTCAAAGTCTCGACGAGGTCCGGCGTGTCATCGTCGGCCAGGACCACATGGTCGAAAGACTGATCGTGGCCCTGCTGGCCCGAGGGCACTGCCTGCTCGAAGGAGTCCCAGGCGTCGCCAAGACCCTCGCCGCCTCCACCCTGGCCACTGTCGTGGGCGGCACGTTCGCCCGGATCCAGTTCACCCCCGACCTCGTGCCGAGCGACATCGTCGGCACCCGCGTCTTCCACCCCTCCAACGAGAAGTTCGATGTCGAGCTCGGCCCCGTGTTCGTCAACTTCCTGCTGGCCGACGAGATCAACCGCGCCCCCGCCAAGGTCCAGTCCGCGCTGCTGGAGGTGATGGCCGAGCGGCAGGTCACCCTCGCCGGCGTCACCCACCCGCTGCCCAGGCCGTTCATCGTGCTCGCCACCCAGAACCCGATCGAGTCCGAGGGCGTCTATCCGCTGCCGGAGGTGCAGCGCGACCGGTTCCTGTTCCGGGTGCGGGTGCCGCACCCCAGCGCGCACGAGGAGCTGGAGATCCTCCACCGGATGAGCGTCAAGCCGCCGGTCCCCGAGCGGGTGCTCGACCCCGACAAGCTGCTGGCCCTGCAGGAGGCGGCCGAGCAGGTCTCGGTGCACCAGCTCGTCGCCGACTACGTGGTGCGGCTGGTCATGTCCACCCGCAGCCCCGCCGACTACGGCCTGTCCGACCTGATCGACACCATCGAGATCGGCGTCAGCCCCCGGGCCACGCTGGGCCTGGTCTCGGCCGGGCGGGCGCTCGCCCTGCTGCGCGGCCGCGACTACCTGCTGCCCGACGACGTACGCGACGTGGCGGTGGACGTCATGTCGCACCGGCTCATGCTCACCTTCGACGCCCTGGCCGACGGCGTCGACCCGGAGCAGGTCGTCAAACAGATCCTGCAGGCCGTGCCCCCGCCCCTCGTCGTCTGGAACCAGAACCGGTGAGCGGCCTGTGAACACGGCGGAACAGGCGCTCAGGCGGCTGGAGCTGACGGTCACCCGCCGGCTGGACGGGCTGCTGCACGGCGCCCACCAGGGGCTGCTGCCGGGCCCGGGCAGCGAGGCCGGCGACAGCCGCGTGTACGTGCCAGGCGAGGACGACGTGCGCCGCATGGACTGGGCGGTCACCGCGCGCACGACAGTCCCGCACGTACGCGATCTGATCGCCGACCGCGAGCTGGAGACCTGGGCGCTGGCCGACCTGTCGCCCAGCATGGACTTCGGCACCGCCGACACCGACAAACGCGACCTGGTCGTCGCGGCGGTAGGGGCGATCGGGTTCCTGTCGAGCAGGATGGGCGACAGGTTCGGCGCGCTGGTGCTGCACGACGAGTACGTGCACCGCATGCCCGCGCGCACCGGACGCCCGGCACTCTACGGGCTGCTGCACTCGCTCATGGACGCCCCGCGCGGCCGGATCGTGCCCGACGCGCCCGATCTGGCCGAGGGCATCGAGGTGCTGTCGGCCAGCCGGCGGCGGCGCGGCGTGCGGCTGATCGTCTCCGACTTCCTCGACGCCCGCCCCAGCCTCGACCCCGACGCCGAACGCCCCTGGGAGCGCCCCATCAGGCGGCTGGCGGCCCGTCACCAGGTGCTGGCGGTCGAGGTGATCGACCCGCGCGAGCTGGAACTGCCCGACGTGGGGCGGGTCGCGTTCACCGACCCCGAGAGCGGGAAAGTACGCGAGGTGCATCTTTCACCCAAGGTTCGGCAAGCGTACGCGGAGGCGGCCGCCCTGCAGCGCGAGGGCACCCGCGTGGCGCTGCGCCGCGCCGGCATCGCGCACCTCGTGCTGCGCACCGACCGGGACTGGGTGTTCGACATCGCGCAGTTCGTCCTCCGCCAGCGCCGCATGAGCCATCTCGCCCACAGGAGACCTACGTGACTTTTCTGGCCCCCGGCTGGCTGTGGCTGTTCCTGCTGGTGGGGCTGCTGGTGGCCGGGTACATCGCCTCGATGTTCGCCCGGCGCCGCTACACCGTGCGCTTCACGAACCTGGCCCTGCTCGACCTCGTCGCCCCCGCCGGCCCCGGCTGGCGCCGCCACGTCGGCCCCGCGCTGTTCCTCCTCATGATGGCGCTCCTGGTCGTCGGCGCCGCCAAACCCGCCGACCAGGTACGCGTGCCGCGCGACCGCGCCACCATCATGATCGCGCTGGACGTGTCGCTGTCCATGGACGCCGACGACGTCCAGCCCGACCGGATCAACGCCGCCAAGGCCGCGGCGCAGGCGTTCGTCAGGGAGCTGCCGGACCGCTTCAACGTCGGCGTGGTGTCCTTCGCCCGCTCCGCCAACGTCGTCATCTCGCCCACCACCGACCACCAGGCCGTGGTCACCGCCATCGGCACCCTCACCACCCGGCCGGGCACCGCGATCGGCGAGGCGGTCTTCAACTCGCTCGACTCGCTGCGCTCGTTCGACCAGCAGGCCGCCACCGACCCGCCGCCGGCCGCGGTCGTGCTGCTGTCCGACGGCGACAACACCTCGGGCAGGTCCGTGAACGAGGCCATCGACGCCGCCCAGCAGGCCCGCGTGCCGGTCTCCACGATCGCGTACGGCACCCAGGAGGGCACCGTCAACATCGACGGCCGCCCGGTGAACGTGCCGGTCAACAAGCAGACCCTGCAGTCGCTGTCCGACGGGACCAGCGGCCGGGCCTACACGGCCGAGTCCGGCAGCGAGCTGCGCGAGGTCTACGAG
This sequence comes from Nonomuraea angiospora, assembly GCF_014873145.1. Lineage (NCBI taxonomy): Bacteria > Bacillati > Actinomycetota > Actinomycetes > Streptosporangiales > Streptosporangiaceae > Nonomuraea > Nonomuraea angiospora. The sequence goes on from NZ_JADBEK010000001.1 coordinate 270,270, forward strand.
CAGATCGGCACCTCGCTCGGCTACAAGCTGGTCAACCAGGAGATCACCCAGTGGTTCATCGTGGCCGCGATCCTGGCCGGGCTGCTGGTGGCGGGCGCGGCGGTGCTGTTCGGCTCCCGGATCCCCTGACGTCACCCCTGCCTCGAGGCCGCCTGCTGTGCGACTTGTACACTCTTGAGGTTTCTTGGGGGAAATCGGGGGAGTGGCGTGCCGCTGGAGCAGGTCCTGGTGTTGCTGGTCGCGGCGGCAGCGGCGGGGTGGGTCGACGCCGTCGTGGGCGGGGGCGGGCTGGTGCAGCTCCCCGCGATCTTGATGACCGGGCTGCCCACGGTCGAGGCGATGGCCACCAACAAGCTGTCGTCGGTCTTCGGCACCACCTCCGCGGCCGTCGCGTACGCGCGCTCCACCAAGATCGACCGGCAGGTGGCGCTCCCCGGCGCCGGGCTGGCCGTGCTGAGCGCCGGGCTCGGGGCGTCGGCGGCGGCGGCGATCTCGGCCGAGGTGCTGCGGCCCGTCGTCATGGTGGTGCTGCTCGGGGTGGCCGCGTTCGTGACGCTGCGGCCCGCGCTCGGGGCCGTGCCGGTGCCGCACCTGCGGACCCGCGGCCGGGTGCTGGCCGCGGTGGCGGTGGCCGGGGTGGGGATCGCCTTCTACGACGGCATCATGGGGCCGGGCACGGGGACGTTCCTCATCGTCGCCTTCACCACCATCCTCGGGCTGGACTTCGTCTCGGCCTCCGCGTCCGCCAAGATCATCAACGTGGGGACGAACCTCGGGGCGCTGCTGGTCTTCGGGTTCCAGGGGCACCTGAACTGGGGCCTCGGGCTCGGCATGGCCGTGTGCAACGTGGCCGGCGCCCAGCTCGGCGCGCGGATGGCGCTCAAGCGGGGCACCGGCTTCGTGCGGATCGTGCTGCTGTGCGTGGTGGTGGCCCTGGTGGCCAGGCTGGCGTGGCAGCAGTTCGCCGCCTGACGGGTCAGGCCAGGAGGGAGCGGACGTACTCGCCGATCGGCTGGGTGGGGCGGCCGATGAGGTCGCGCAGCGTGCCGGGGGTCTGGGAGAGCCAGCCGCGGGCGATGTTGACGTCCACGTCCGCCATGATCTCCGCGAACGGCGCCGGCAGGCCCGCCCCGGCCAGCACGACCGCGTACTCGTCCTTCGGCAGGTCCTGGTAGACGACCTCCTTGCCGGTGACCGCGGCGATCTCGGCGGCCAGGTCGGCCCGGGTCCAGCTCGTGTCGCCGGACAGCTCGTACACCTTGCCGTCGTGGCCCTCGCCGGTCAGCACGGCGGCCGCGGCGGCGGCGTAGTCGGCGCGGGAGGCGGAGGCGACCCGGCCGTCGCCGGCGGCGCCGTGCACGGCGCCGAGCTGCGGGGCGGCCGTGATCGCCGGCGCGTAGACCTCGTTGTACCAGTTGTTGCGCAGGATCGTGTACGTCACCCCGGACGCCTTGATGTACTCCTCGGTCGCCCGGTGGTCGGCGGCGAGGAGGGCCTCGGTGGTGTCGGCGGCGGGCGCGCTGGTGTAGACGAGCGTGGCGCCGGCCTCCTTGGCGGCGTCCACGACGGTCGAGTGCTGCTGCAGGCGGTTGGGGTCCAGGCCGGAGATGAGCAGCACCTTGGTGGCGCCCCGCAGCGCGCTCCTGACGGTCTCGGGCCGGTCGTAGTCGGCCTGGCGCACCTCGACGCCGAGGTCGGCGCCCTTCTCCGGGGTGCGCGCGGCGGCGACGATCCGCTCGGCGGGGACGCGCTTCCTGAGCTCCTCGACCACCAGCCGGCCCAGCTGCCCGGTGGCCCCGGTCACCACGATCATGATTTCTCCCATTCAGTACCAGCGCTTTGGTTAGTACTTTCTATCAGGAAGTACCCGCGAACGCGTACGCTGGTTTCCATGGAGGAGTTCGAAGAGCTGGTGGCCGATGTCTTCTCGCGCCGGTGCACCTCGCGCTCGGTGCTGGAGACGATCACCGGCCGCTGGGCGATCCTGGCGCTGGTGGCCCTGTACGAGGGGCCCTACCGCTTCAACGCGCTGCGCCGCCGGGTCGACGGGGTGAGCGAGAAGATGTTGTCCCAGACCCTCCACGCGCTCGAACGCGACGGCATGGTGCTGCGCGTGGCCGAGACCTCGATCCCGCCCAAGGTCGAGTACAGCCTGACCGAGCTGGGCCGGGAGGCCGCCGAGCGGCTCGTCCCCCTCCTGGAGTGGGTGGAGGAGCGCATGCCCCAGGTGGTGTCCTCCCGGGAGGAGTACGCCGCCCGCTGAACGCCCGCTCGCCCGCGGGCGGCTTTCCTACGGCTTTCCTACAATGGGGCCATGCGTGCCAGCCGCCTGCTCTCGCTGCTCCTGCTCCTGCAGTCGCGCGGCCGCATGACCGCGCCGGAGCTGGCCGAGGAGCTGGAGGTGTCGGTCCGCACGGTCTACCGCGACGTGGAGGCGCTGTCGGCGGCCGGCGTGCCGGTCTACGCGGACCGGGGGCCCGCGGGCGGCTACCAGCTGCTCGACGGCTACCGCACCCGGCTCAACGGGCTGACCAGCGAGGAGGCCTCCTCGCTGTTCCTGGCGGGGCTGCCCGGCCCGGCGGCCGAGCTGGGGCTGGCCGAGGTGGCCGCCACCGCGGAGCTGAAGCTGCTGGCCGCGCTGCCGCCCGAGCCGCGCTCGCACGCCTCGCGGATGCGCGAGCGGTTCCTGCTCGACGTGCCGAGCTGGTACCGCTCGGCCGACGACGTGCCACATCTGAGCGAGGTGGCCGAGGCGGTGTGGGACCAGCGGCCGCTGCACATGACCTACCGGCGCTGGGGGCAGCAGGAGGTCGACCGGGTGATCCACCCGTACGGGCTGGTGCTCAAGGGCGGCTCGTGGTACATGGTGGCCGCGCCGCCGGGCGGCAGCGCCCGCACCTACAGGGTGGCGCGGATCCTGACCGTGGAGACGCTGCCCGGCCGCTTCGCCTGGCCCGAGGGGTTCGACCTGGGCGAGTTCTGGCAGGGCTACGCCAAGGAGTTCCGCGAGCGGATGTACACCGCCGAGGCCGTCATCAGGCTCGCCCCCGGCCGGGAGGAGCTGCTGGCGTACACGATGGGGTCCGACGTGGTGGGCGCCGCGCTGGCCGCGGCCGGCGAGCCCGATCCGGAGGGCTGGCTGACGCTGACGGTGCCGATCGAGTCGATCACGCACGCGCGCTGGCTGCTGCTGCGGATGGGGGCGGACGTCGAGGTGCTGGGGCCGCCGGAGCTGCGGGCGCTGATGGGCGAGGCGGTCGCCGAGCTGCGCAAGCTGTACGAGTAGGCCGATAACCAGGCGACTTCCCGGCGCGGTTCTGGGAACATGCCGCGCATGTATCTTCTCGCTTTCGTGGGCGCGTGCGTCCTGGTGGCCATGGCGCCAGGGGTCAGCACGGCCATCATCCTGCGCCAGACGCTGCGCGCGGGCCGCGGCTCCGGCATGGCCGCCACGCTGGGCAACGAGACCGGCATCCTGCTGTGGGGGCTGGCGGCCGCCTTCGGCCTGTCGGCGCTGCTGGTGGCCTCGCAGCTGGCCTATGACGTGATGCGCGTGGCCGGCGCCGTGGTGCTGGTCGTGATGGGCGCCCAGGCGCTGTGGCAGGCCCGCAAGGGCGCCCCCGCGACTGGCATGGAGGCCGAGGAGGCGGTGGTGCCGGGCCGGCGCGGACCGTACCTGGCGGGCCTCGGGACCTGCCTGGCCAACCCGAAGGCGGCGGTGTTCGCGATGTCGTTCCTGCCGCAGTTCGTCAGGCCCGGTCAGAACGTGCCGGTCACGCTCGCGACGCTGGCCGTCGTGTGGGTGCTGGTCGACCTGGCCTGGTACGGGCTGCTCATCTGGACGGTGGCCAGGGCCAAGGCGGTGCTGGGGCGGCCCGCGGTGCGCCGGCGGCTGGAGCAGATCTCCGGCGTGGTGCTGATCGGGCTGGGCGTGCGGCTGGCGGTGGAGTCACGATGACGATCTGGCACGCCGAGCGGGGCACGGGCGAGCCCGTCGTGCTGCTGCATTCGACGGCGACCGACTCGCGCATGTGGGACGCGCAGGTGGAGGCGCTGTCCGAGCGCTTCCGGGTGATCACGGTGGACTTCCGGGGGTACGGGCGCAGCCCCTACCGGTCGGACGGCCCGTACAGCGACAGTGACGACGTGGCGCGGCTGCTGGCCGCGCTGGAGGTGAGCCGGGCGGCGCTGGTCGGCTCGTCGGGCGGGGGCCGGGTCGCGCTGGAGCTGGCGGCGGCCGGGCTCGCCGGCCGGCTGGTGCTGCTCAACCCTCTCTCCGACCTGGCGCCCACACCGGACCTGCGGGCCTACTGGGACGAGGAAGGGCGCCTGCTGGAGGCGGGCGACGTCGAGGGCGCGGCGGAGCTGAACGCGCGCACCCTGCTCGGGCCCGAGGCGTCGCGGGAGGCGTTCGGGCGCGTGGTGGAGATGCAGCGGCACGCGTTCGAGGTGCAGCTGGCCGCCGATCCGGAGCCGTCGCAGGTCGAGAAGGAGTTCTCGCCGGCGGAGATCGACGTGCCGGCGCTGGTCGTGGCCGGCGCGCGCGACCTGCCCTACTTCCAGGAGAGCGCCCGCCACCTGGCCGGCGAGCTGCCCCGGGCGCGGCTGGTCGAGCTGGAGTGGGCCGGGCACCTGCCCGCCCTCGAACGTCCCGAGGAGATCAACCGGCTGCTCCTGGACTACCTTTAGGGCATGACGAACGACCTGGCGACCCTCCTTCGGCAGGCGCAGGACGACGACCCGCTGCTGGCCCTGCACGCCACGACCGCCCTGCGCCGCGAGATCGAGCGTCTGGAGGCGGTCCAGGTGCGGCGGGCCAGGGTGGCGGGGCTGGCCTGGGCGCAGATCGCCGACGCGATCGGGGTGAGCAAGCAGGCCGTGCACAAGAAGTACGGCCGCCGCTAGCCCGCCCACCTGTCCGCGAACCAGCCCAGCACGATGTTCCAGGAGTAGCCGCGCCGGATGCGCCCGGCCACGTCCGGGGGCAGCGTGTCCAGGCCGCGGTGCTCCAGCAGCACCTCGGTGCCGCCCTCGACCGGGCTGAAGGCCACCTCGATCTCCATCCGGCCGCCCTCGTTGAGCAGGTCGGCCCAGACGAGGCGGCGCGGCGGCTCCCAGGCGAGGATCCTGCCGGTGTCGACGTGGCCGCCGTCGGACCACAGCTCGCGCAGGAAGCCGTCCTCGAAGCGGATGGCGACCGCGCGGGCCGGGTCGACCCAGCTGTGGCGGCCGCGCACGTACCAGCTGTCGATCTCGTCGGTGAAGATCCGGAACGCGGTCGCCGGGTCGACGGGGACGGTGACGCTGGCCTGGACGGAGTTCACCGGCCGCGCTCCACGTGGTCCTTGAACGAGCCGAGCTGCTCGGCCCAGAACGCCTGCACCTGGTCCAGCCAGCCCTGCAGCGCCGCGAACGGCTCCTGGCGCAGCGTGTAGAGGCGCAGGCGGGCGTCGGCGCCGCCCGCCTCCGCCTGTACGAGACCGCCCGCCCGCAGCACGCGCAGGTGCCTGCTGAGGGCGGGGGCGCTCATCTGGACGGCCTGCGCCAGCTCGCCGGCCGGTCGCGGGCCCTCGCGCAGCAGGTCGATGACCTTGCGCCGGGTGGGATCGGCGAGCGCGGCCAGCGTCGCGTCGATTTCGTTAACGTTGGTGTTAATTGTTGCCTGCTTCCGTTAGGCTGTTAACCCTTAACGCTAGAGGCAATTATTGCGGAGGTCTGCACATGAGTGTCGAGCTGGGTTACTACACGCTGTCCGTGGCGGACCTGGACCGGGCGGCCGTCTTCTACGGGGCGCTGTTCGGCTGGGAGTTCAGGCGCGAGCACGAGACGTACCTGCACGTCACGAACACGGCCGTGGCGATGGGCCTCGTCGCGCGCGGGCCCTCCTCGCAGCCGAACCTCTACTACCACGTCACCGACATCGACGCGGCCGTCAAGCGGGTGCGGGAGCTGGGCGGCGACACCGGCGAGCTGTACGACAGCAAGTCGGGGCGCGGCTGCACGTTCACCGACGACCAGGGCACGGAGATCAGCCTCTGGCAGCCGGCCCCCGGGTTCGAGTAGGCCGGGTCTCCTAGTCGGGGGCCTTGACGGTGGCGATGCCGAGGGTGCTGGTCATCGGCAGCAGCCCGGCCTCGAAGACCGCGCCGAGGAACGGCGAGGCCAGCCGGGCCAGCCGCTCGGCGCGCTCCTCGCCGAGCAGCCGCCACGGCTCCGCGGCCAGCCGGTCGGTCATCCGCTCGACCTGGTCGCGCAGCTCCCGCCCCCGCTCGGTGGCCTGCCCGTCCGGGCCGACCAGCCCGCGGGCGGCCAGCCGCTCCTGGGCCGCGTCCCACTCCTGCTCGCTCCAGCCGCGCCCGGCGAAGTTCGCCGCGGGGGCGGCGCCGATCGCGGCGAACGACACCAGCGCCTCGCACCCGTCCAGCTCCGCGGCCTGCAGCGCCGCCAGGTGACCGTCGCCGCGGTGCTCGCGCAGCACGGTGGCGGCCTGCCAGAGCACCAGGTGCGGCTCATCGGGCCAGGGCAGGTCCAGGTTGGCCGCGGCGAGGGGCCGCCCGGCCACGCCCACGCTCTCGGCGGCCCGCCTGGCCAGCTCCGCCGCCTCCACCGCCGCGTCCGCCGTCACCTTGTCGCCCAGCAGGGCGCGGTACGTGCGGTCAACGGCGGTCATCCGGGCCTCGAGTACCCGCTCGGGCGAGGCGACCTCCCACACGGCGGGCACGTGCTCGGCGATCATCCGCGGGCTGAAGCTGTAGTACGCGGCCGTGGCCAGCCTGCTGCCGGCCCGCCCGAGCGGGGCCGTGCGGTAGGCGAAATAGCTCGGCCAGCGCGACTCCACGTCATGACCGAGCGCGCCCGCCTCCTCGAACCCCTGGGGCGAGAAGTACAGCACCGCGTGGATCGGCTCAAGCTGGTGCCACATGCGGCGGGCAAGTCTGGACGCTGCGCTCATCACAATCCCTCACTGTCTAGCTAAACTATGCCAGTGACGATAGAGGCTTGGCGCATCACTGGTCAATCGCAAATAGACAGTTATGTTGGGAGGTGGGCGGAGCTGGCCGTCCTCCTGGTGAACGAGCTGGCCGTCACCCAGGCCCGCGGCCGTCCCGCGGACCCGCCCGCCGACCGCCGGGCCGCGCTGGAGGCGGCGTTCGCCCAGCAGGGCTGGACCCCCGGCCGCGCGCTGACCGGCGCGGACGCCGACCGGCTCGCGGACGTCGCCGCCGAGCTCCACCCGGCCTTCAGCGGCGACGTCGCCGCACTCAACGCGGCCCTGGTGCGCCACGCGGCCGTGCCCAACCTGCACGGCGACCCGCCCGCCCTGGCCTTCCACGGCCCCGGGGCGGACCTGGTCGACGCCTGGGCCGCCGACGCCGGCACGGCCCTGGCCATGGTGATCGGCGTCGGCCAGGGCCGGCGGCTGCGGACCTGCGAGGCGGGCGGGTGCGAGCTGGTCTTCTTCGACGTCACCAGGAACGCCTCGCGCAGGTTCTGCGGCCTGCCCTGCCAGAACCGCGCCAAGGCCAGCGCCTACCGCGCCCGCCGCCGCACCTGATCCCGGACCCCGGGCACGCGCTCCGCGTTCTGCCGGTGCCGGGTTCTGTCGGTGCCCGCGGGCATGATGGCGGCCATGGCTTCTTGGCAGGAGTTCGAGCATCAGGCGGCGGGGCTGGCGGGGGTGGCGCGGCCGCTGATGGAGGCGTACCGGCACAAGGTGCTGGCCACGTTGCGCAAGGACGGCTCGCCCCGGGTCAGCGGCATCGAGACCAGCTTCCGGGACGGCGAGCTGTGGACCGGGTCGATGCCGGGGGCGGTCAAGGCGTCCGACCTGCGCCGCGACCCGCGGATGGCGATCCACGTCACCACCAGCGCCCCCGAGGGGGACGACCCGTCGTCGTGGGAGGGCGACGTGAAGCTGGCCGGGCGGGCTGTGGAGATCACCGATCGGGAGGTGCTGGCGTCGTTCGGGCCGCCGGGCGAGGAGTCGCACCTGTTCCGGATCGAGCTGACGGAGGTGGTGTGGACGCGGGTCGAGGGCGACGAGCTCGTCATGGACTCCTGGCGCGAAGGGGTCGGGCTGCGCCAGATCCGCCGCAAGTGAAGACCCCGGAGGCACCTCAGCCGCCCTGAGCGGTTGCCCGGGCGGCCCGCACGGGACCGTCCCCGGGCGGGGCTAGTGGACGGAGAAGCCGCCGTCCACGAAGAGCATCTGCCCGGTGACGAACGCGGAGGCGTCCCCGGCCAGGAAGACGGCCGCGCCCGCGAAGTCCGCGGGCACGCCGTTGCGGCCGACCATGTGGCGGGCGGCGAGCGCCTCGACGCGGCCCGGGATGGCCTGGGCGGGTTCGGTCAGCGGGGTCAGCACGAAGCCGGGGATGATCGTGTTGACGCACACCCCGCGGCCCGACCACGCCTCGGCCTGGGAGCGGGTCAGGCCGGCGATGGCGGCCTTGGCCGTGCCGTACGCGCCGCTGTCGCCGAAGGCGCTGATGGACTGCTGGGAGCCGAGGTTGATGATGCGGCCCCAGCCGCGCGCGGCCATCCTCGGGCCGAAGTGCTGGCCGAGGAGGTAGGGGGCGGTGAGGTTGACGGCGATGGTGCGCTCGTAGTCCTCGACGGTGAGCTCGGCCATGGGCTTGCGGATGTTGTTGCCGGCGTCGTTGACGAGGATGTCGACCTCGCCCGCCGTGGCGTACACGCGCTGGACGTCCTCCCGGACGGCGAGGTCGGCGCTGATCCGGGAGGCGGTGACGCCGTGCTCGCGCAGGCGCGTGACGGCCTGGTCGAGCTCGCTCTCCCTGCGGGCGACCAGCACGACCTCGGCTCCGGCCCGGCCGATCGCCTCGGCGATGGCGTACCCGATGCCGGAGCTGCCGCCGGTCACCAGGGCGCGCCGGCCGTCGAGGGAGAACAGCTCCCGCAGATAGTCAGACATGGTCGGACAAGCTAGCACCCCGAGGCGGGCGGGACGTCGCCTGAGGTCAGCGTGGCGGGTGTCAGGACGGGCTAAGGTTCCGATCATGCTCAGTCGCGAGAGCGGGGCGGTGGCGGGGTACCACAAGAAGCAGTACACCGCCAACGGGCGGCCGCGTGAGCGCGGCGTCGAGAGGGTCGAGGCGGGGCGTGCTGCGGGGCCTGGCCCGTCCGGTGCGGCCAAGGCTGAGCCGGCCGATTGGCGGGCGGGGCGGGATGGGGGAGAATGTGAGGTCGTTCACTGATCGGGAAGAGCCCTCGGGTGCGTCATGAGCCTGGATCCGACCCGCGCGTCCGCCGCAGCCCCGCTGAGCGCCGCGATCGGGGCCGCGCGGTGGATCAGGACGGCGGCCGCGGGTGACGCGCGGGCGCGGCACTGGGTCGCCAACCCTGACCCGCGGGGCCGCTCCGCGCTGACGCCCGAGCCCGCCTCCCTGTACGGCGGCGCGGCCGGCATCGTGCTGTTCTTCCTGGAGCTGGCCGGCGCGACCGGGCGGGAGGAGTACCTGGAGGATGCCCGGGCGGGCGTGCGCTACCTGGTCGAGGCCGCGCCCGGCGTCGGCGACGTGACGTTCCACCACGGGCTGGGCGGGATCGCGGTCGCGCTGTGCGAGGCCGGGTGGGTGCTCGGCGACGGCGTGGCCGAGGAGGCGGCCGTGGCGGCGCTGGACCGGGTGGCGCGGGCGGCGCGGCCGATGGACGGCGGTCCCGGCTGGTCGGGGGACCCGGCGCAGCGGGGTGACGGCGGTGTCGTGCTGGCGCTGCTGCACGGCGCCGCGATGCTGAGGGTGCCGTCGTACGCGGAGCTGGCGGCCGAGGCGGGGCTGCGGGCGGCGGGGCTGGCGGTGCCGGGGCACCGCTTCGGCGACTGCGAGGGCCTGCCGGCGGACGCGGTCACGCCGGGGTTCCTGGCCGGTACGGCGGGGACGGCGTTCCTGCTGGCCCGCCTGTACGGGGTGAGCGGGGATGCCCGGTTCCTGGAGGCGGCGCGAAGAGGCGCGGACTTCGTGCGTTCGGTCAGCGCGCTGAGCGGCCGGCGCGCGCTGGTGCCGCACCATCTGCCGCAGGGGCGGGGGCTGCACTATCTGGGGTTCTGCTCCGGCTCGGCGGGGGTGGCGCGGATGTTCGTGGAGCTGTACCGGGCCGGAGGGGATCCGGCCGACCTGGAGTGGGCCGAGCGGCTGGCCACGGGGATCGTGACGAGCGGCGTGCCGGGCCGGCGGGTGCCCGGGCTGTGGGACACGGCCTGCCAGTGCTGCGGGCTGGCGGGGCTGGTGGAGCTGTTCGTCGGGTTGTGGGCGGTGACGGGGCGGGAGGCGTACCTGAGCTTCGCCCGGACGCTGGGCCGGCACCTGGCGGGCAGGGCGAGCGGCGACGGCGGGGGGCTGCGGTGGTATCAGGCCTTCGAGCGGGTACGCCCCGGCGTGGTGAGCGCGGACACCGGGTACATGGCGGGCGCGGCCGGCATCGGCGCGGCGCTGCTGCACCTGGAGGCGGCGGGGCGGGGGCGGCGGGTGATCCTGCTGCCGGACAACCCGTTCCCGGCGATCCTGGCACCTTCCGGCATGCTGCCGGAATAACGCGATAAGGAGATTGCGCGCACGCGCGCGCGGCGTTAAGCTCGATTGCCCAATTCAGGCAAAGGCTTCACAATCCTCCATTCAGGAGTATATCAGCGAATGGCTAATCGTCAAGATGGTCTTGCGGAAGCCCTTGACAGCGAACAGCGCACTGTGTCGTGGCTGTACGGCATGCTCGACGTCGCCAGGGAGCGGGCCCAGGCGGCGCTGCGGGAGGTGTACGCCAGGGCCGGCGGCACCCGCCAGGCGATGGTCGAACGCGAGGCGATGGCCTCGGAGCAGGCCAGGAGGCTGGCCCAGCTGAACGCGGTCGAGCGGGGCCTGTGCTTCGGCCGCATCGACGACGGCGCGGGGCGGAGCACGTACGTCGGCAGGATCGGGCTGCGCGACGAGGAGCACGAGTCGGTCCTCATCGACTGGCGGGCGCCGGCGGCGCGGCCGTTCTACGTGGCCACGGCCACCGACCCGGGCGGGCTGGTGCGCCGCAGGCACCTGCACCTGAAGGACCGCACGGTGGTCGGCATCGACGACGAGGTGTTCGACCTGGAGGGGATGAGCGACGGCGACCGGCGCACGCTCGTCGGCGAGGCGGCCCTGCTGGCGGCGCTGCGCCGGGGCAGGACGGGCCGGATGGGCGACGTGGTGGCCACCATCCAGACCGAGCAGGACCGGGTGATCCGCGCCTCGCTGCAGGGCGCGCTGGTCGTGCAGGGCGGCCCGGGCACCGGCAAGACCGTGGCGGCGCTGCACCGGGCGGCGTACCTGCTCTACACCCACCGCTCCACGCTCGAGCGGCGCGGCGTGCTGGTGGTGGGCCCCAACTCGATGTTCCTGCGCTACATCAGCCAGGTGCTGCCGGCGCTGGGGGAGACGCAGGTGGTGATGACCACGGTCGGGGAGATGTTCCCGGGGGTGCGGGCGAGCGCGGCCGACGGGCCGGCGACGGCGGTGGTCAAGGGCGACCCGCGGATGGCCGACGTGGTCGCCCGCGCGCTGGAGCTGCGCCAGCGCGCGCCCGAGGGCGACCTGGTGGTGGAGCTGGACGGGCTCAACCTGCGGGTGCCGCACGCGACGTGCGTGCGGCTGCGCGACCGGGCGCGGGCGGTGCGGCTGCCGCACAACATGGCGCGCAAGCTGTACGTCACCGAGCTGCTCAAGGAGCTGGCCAAGGCCGAGGCGCGGGCGCTGGAGGAGTCGCTGCACATCGAGGAGCTGGTCATCGAGGGCGAACCGGAGCTCGCGCAGCCGCTCGACCTGGAGGGCGACCTGGACGAGCTGGACCTGGAGCTGGCCTCGCGGCGGCTGTGGGGCGAGCCGGGGATCAGGCGGGCGGTGGACGACCTGTGGCCGGAGCTGACGCCGCAGCGGCTGATCTCGGAGATGCTGGCCTCGCCGGAGACGCTGTGGTCGGTGGCGCCGTCGGGGCTGGACTGGCAGGAGCTGGTCCGTCCGGTGGACGCGCCGTGGACGGACGGGGACGTGCCGCTGCTGGACGAGGCGGCCGAGCTGCTGGGCGAGGACGACTCGGAGCGCCGGGTGGCCTCCAGGCGGGCGTCGCAGGAGCGGGCGTCGGAGGAGCTGTACGCGCTGGAGGTGCTGCAGACCACGGGGGTGCTGGAGGAGGGCATCTTCGACCGGGCCGACGTACTGGCCGGGCGGCACGCCGACGACGGACTCGGGCTGACGACGGCCGACCGGGCCGCGGTGGACCGGACGTGGGCGTACGGGCACGTGATCGTGGACGAGGCGCAGGAGCTGTCGGCGATGGCCTGGCGGATGATCATGCGCCGGGTGCCGGCGAAGTCGCTGACCGTCGTCGGCGACCTGGCCCAGACGGGGTCGGCGGCCGGGGCGCGGTCGTGGGGCGAGGTGCTGGACCCGTACCTCGAGGGGCGCTGGCGCGAGGAGCGGCTGCTGGTCAACTACCGTACGCCGGTGGAGATCATGACGGTGGCGGCGGACGTGCTGCGGGCCTTCGCGCCCGAGCAGGAGCCGCCCGAGTCGGTGCGCGAGGGCGGCTCACGGCCGCGCGCGGTGCGCCTGCCGGTGGCCGGGCTGCCCGCGCTGGTGGACGGGGAGCTGGCCTCGATCGGCGAGGGCCGGGTGGGCGTGGTGACCTCGGACGCGCGGCACGCGGAGGTGGCCCGGCTGTTCCCGGAGGGTGACCTGGACGCGCCGGTGGCGGTGCTGACGGTGGGGCAGGCCAAGGGGCTGGAGTTCGACGCGGTCGTGGTGGTGGATCCGGCGGGGATCATGGGGCAGTCGCCGATGGGGGGTCAGGACCTGTACGTGGCGGTGACGCGGGCCACCCGGCGGCTGACGGTGGTGTACGAGGGGGAGCTGCCGGAGGTGCTGTCCGGCCTGACTTCCGAATCTACAACGTAAAGGCCGTCATTCGTTGTAGAGCTTGTCGGCCACCGCGCGGATGGTCCGCGTGATGTGGTCGAGGGAGCGTAGGGTCTCGGTGTCGAGGTGGTCCAGGATGCGGCGATAGTGCTCGAGCCCGGAGTTGTGGATCTCCTCGATCAGGGCGGTGCCGGCGGGGGAGAGCTCGGCGCGGCGGACCCGGCGGTCGTGGGGGTCCTCGTGGCGGGTGACGAGGCCGTGGGCGACGAGCCGGTCGACGAGCCCGGTGACGGTGCCGAGACTGACGCCGAGGTGGTGGGCGAGCTCCTGGCCGGAGGCGGAGCCGTTGAAGGCCAGGAGCATGATGACGTGGAGTTGTCGCATGGTCAGGTTGGAGGTGAACAGCGGGGACTGATGCTGGGCGAACAGCCGCCCCATGCCACGCTGTGTTTCGCTGATTCGACGGATCAGGTCTTCGCGTTCGTCGCTCACACTCACCTCTCGCTTCCTGAGAAGGTTATCAGGAAAGCTCAATCTGTCTAAATATTCGTTCGAGGCGAAGTGTTAGTCTGGGGCGAACTCTTGGAGGGGACGCCTATGACCGCATTCGCCCGGTTGAGCTTGGTCAATCGCAGTCTTGTGATATTGGTCGCGCTCGTGCTCAGCGCGTTCGGCGCGTTCACGATTCCGCAGTTGAAACAGCAGTTGCTACCGTCGTTGAGCTTCCCCGGCGCGTTCGTGGTCGCGGCGTACCCCGGTGCCTCGCCCGAGATCGTCGAGGACCAGGTGACGAAGCCGATCGAGGACTCCTTCCAGGGCCTGGCCGGGATGGAGCAGATGACCTCGACGTCGAAGGAGGGCCTGGCGCAGATCCAGGTGGCCTTCGAGTACGGCACGGACGTCGAGTCCTCGCTGAACAAGATGCAGCAGGCCATCACCCGGGTCTCCCTCCCGGACGGGGTGGATCCGCAGGTCGTGGCGGGCAACACCGACGACATCCCGGTGGTGGTGCTCGCGGTGGGCGACGGCGGCGACGAGCGCGCGATGGCCGACAAGCTGCGCCGGATCATGGTGCCGGAGCTGCAGAGCGTGGAGGGCGTACGGGAGGCGTCGGTCACCGGCACCCGCGACGAGGTCGTCACGATCGAGCCGGACACCAAGAAGATGACGAAGGCCGGCGTGTCGGCCTCGCAGATCCCCGACGTACTGAAGGCGAACGGCACGCCGATCCCGGCGGGCTCGCTGACCGCTGACGGCAAGTCGCTCACGGTGCAGGTCGGCACGCGGGTCGACTCGGTGGCCAAGCTGAAGGACCTGTACCTGACCCCGGCCCAGCCGGCGGCCACCCAGCAGCAGCCGAGCCAGGCCCAGGCCCGCCCGCAGACCGGGCAGCCCGGCCGGCCGGGCCAGTCCCCGGCGGCCCTCGCGCAGCAGCAGGCGCCCAAGCCCAAGCCGCTCAAGCCGGTCAAGCTGGGCGACGTCGCCGAGATCAAGCAGGGGCTGGCCGACGCGACGACCATCACCCGTACGGACGGCAAGACGAGCCTCGGCGTGTCGGTGACGATGGTGCCCGACGGCAACGCGGTGTCGATCTCGCACGACATCCGCGAGAAGCTGCCCGAGCTGACCAGGTCGCTGGGCGACAGCTCGGACACGGCGGTGTCGGTGGTGTTCGACCAGGCGCCGTACGTGGAGGAGTCGATCCGGAGCCTGACCACCGAGGGACTGCTGGGCCTGGCGTTCGCGGTGCTGGTCATCCTGGTGTTCCTGCTGTCGGTGCGTTCGACGCTGGTGACGGCGGTGTCGATCCCGCTGTCGGTGGTGATCGCGCTGATCGTGCTGTGGGCGGGCGACTATTCGCTGAACATGCTGACCCTGGGCGCGCTGACGATCGCGGTGGGCCGGGTGGTCGACGACTCGATCGTGGTGCTGGAGAACATCAAGCGACATCTCGGGTACGGCGAGGCCAAGCTGCAGGCGATCCTGACGGCGGTGCGCGAGGTGTCGGGCGCGGTGACGGCCTCGACGCTGACGACGGTGGCGGTGTTCGCGCCGATCGCGATCGTGGGCGGCATGGTGGGCGAGCTGTTCCGCCCGTTCGCGATCACGGTGGCGGTGGCGCTGCTGGCTTCGCTGGTCGTGTCGCTGACGGTGGTGCCGGTGCTGGCGTACTGGTTCCTCAAGGCGCCGAGCCTGACGCCGGAGCAGGCGCGCAAGCAGCGCGAGGAGGCCGAGGCCAAGGAGCTGCGCTCGCCGCTGCAGCGGGCCTACCTGCCGGTGCTGCGGTTCGCGACCCGGTTCAAGCTGGTGACGATCCTCATCGGCGTGGCGGTGTTCATCGGCACGATGGGGCTGGCCGGCGGGCTGCAGACGAACTTCCTGGACTCCTCGGGCCAGAACACGATCTCCCTGTCGCAGAAGATGCCGGTCGGTACGGACCTGGCGACCACGGACAAGGCGGCCCAGCAGGTCGAGGGCGTGCTGAAGGACCTGGACGGCGTGGAGACGTACCAGGTGAACGTGGGCGGCGGCAACGCCATGCAGGGCGGCGCGGTCGGCGGCGGCGCGGACCGGGTGTCGTACTCGGTGACGGTCAAGGACAGCGCCGACCCCGACAAGGTGCAGCAGGAGCTGCGCGAGCGGATCGACGGCCTGTCGGGCGTCGGCGAGGTCACGGTGGGCGGCGCGGGCGGGGGCGGGTTCTCCTCCGACACGATCGACGTGATCGTGCAGGCGCCCGACGCCGAGACGCTGCGCACGGCGACCGACACGGTCAAGACCGCGATGGGCGAGGTGTCGGGGCTCACCGAGGTGGCCTCCAACATGGAGACCAGCGCGCCGCGGGTCGAGGTCGTCGTGGACCGGCAGGAGGCCGCGGAGCGGGGCCTGTCGGAGGCCCAGGTCGGGCAGGCGGTGGCGCAGGCCTTCCGCGGCGCGCCGCTGGGGCAGATCACCCTGGACGGTCGCTCCAGCGACCTGGTGCTGCGCGGCGCGGACGCGCCGGACGACATCAAGGCGATCAAGGACCTGAAGCTGCCGACGGCGGCGGGCATGGTGAAGCTGTCGACGGTCGCGGACGTCAAGGAGGTGGCCGGGCCGACGCAGGTGACGCGGATCGACGGCGAGCGTTCGGCCACGGTGTCGGCCAAGGCGGCCGACGCCGGCAACCTGGGCGCCGTGACGCAGGCGCTGACGACCAAGCTGAACGGCCTGTCGCTGGCCGCGGGCGCCACCTATGAGATCGGCGGCGTGTCGGCCCAGCAGTCGGACGCGTTCTCCGACCTGGGGATGGCGATGCTCGCGGCGATCGCGATCGTCTTCCTGATCATGGTGGCGACGTTCCGCAGCTTCGTCCAGCCGCTGATCCTGCTGGTGTCGATCCCGTTCGCGGCCACGGGCGCGATCGGGCTGCTGGTGGCCACCGACACCGCCCTGGGCGTGCCGGCGCTGATCGGCATGCTGATGCTGATCGGCATCGTGGTGACCAACGCCATCGTGCTCATCGACCTGATCAACCAGTATCGCGAGCAGGGCATGGGCGTGGTGGAAGCGGTCATCGAGGGCGGCCGGCGCAGGCTGCGGCCGATCCTGATGACGGCGGTGGCCACCATCTGTGCCCTGACGCCGATGGCGCTGGGGGTGACCGGCTCCGGCGGGTTCATCTCGCAGCCGCTGGCGATCGTGGTGATCGGTGGCCTGATCAGCTCGACGCTGCTGACCCTGGTGCTGGTGCCGACGCTGTACACGATGGTGGAGCGGGCGAAGGAGCGGATGCGGCGCAAGCCGGCCGAGCCCAAGCACGAGGCGAAGGTCCTCACCCCGACCTCCTGACGGAGGCAGCGCACTTTGCCCGGCGGGGCCGCCACACCCCGCCGGGCAAATGGGCGTATGGAGGAACCTCCAGCGCACGATCATGGCGGCCATCTCTCAGGTGGAGAAGGGCGTGGCCAGAGCGATCCTCGTGTGGAAGTACTGGGTTCGCGGCGAGCCCGCTGCAGATCCATGACCCGGAGTGCATGTGCGGGAGGGCGTCCCGCTGCCGGCACAAGGTGTTCCTGCCGGGTGGGCACACGGGCCCGCATCAGCGACGTGCCGTGGAAGCAGGACGTCAAGCTGAGGGACGCGGAAGCACACAGCACCGCGTTCCGTTTCGCCGACCCGCCCGCGCGCATGGTTGCCGTGCAAGCCATCGCCTTGTGGGGCGAATTCGTCTACCTGTGGACGCGGCTGGGCTGTCGACGTCGACCCCCTCTACGGGCCGCAGTCCACGGCCGTGTGCAAGCTGTTCCAGAAAAAGGTCGGCCTTGAGCCGACCGGCGTCATCGATGAGGAGACCTGGGACATCACCTGGTCGTGGACGCCGCCCGCAGCCTGACCTGCAACCCCGCCTGAACGACACAACGGCGTCTGCCTGGCCTGGGTGGGCGCTTTCGCATGTCCGCACCCTTGCTGGAAGGAAACCCATGCACGGAGACCGCATCACCTATGGCAAGCCCAGAGTGGAGCGGAAGGTCACCGCGTCCACCGAGGGCTCCTAACTTGGCCTGCTCGCGGTCCTGACTGTCCTGCAGACCGTCAAAGCCGACCTCGACCTCATCGCGTTCCTGCCTGACTGGCTGGAGACGCCAGGGATCCCGCTCTGGCCTGATCACCTACGTGTCCGGGTACGTGGCCAACAAGCACACCGTCCGCCCGGGCCTGCCGCTGGACCAGCTGTAAGCGCAGGCGCCGAAACAGCCGAGTAGCTAGCCCCCACTGTCCCCATTTTGGGGACGCTGTTGGCGAAGTAGATCGAACGGGAAAGGCCCCGTGATCAGCATCGGCGCATTCGAGGGGTCGTCGCAACACAGGTGATCAGTTGCTGGCGGCAGCCAGCATAGCGAGATGGTTTTCGCTGAGCGTCCTTCCGGGGTCGGCCAGTCCGCCCCCCGGGAAGAACGCCCGCCACTCAGCGTCACGGTTCTCGTGACCGAATGCGCAGAGGGCGCTCCATGTCCGGATTCTCTTCACAGCCCGGACGCCACGTGACGCAGCACCCTTCGCAGATTTCGATCTCGTTGCCGTGTGCGTCCGTCCACACGTGAGCAGCAAGGGAACTTCAGCCCCGTTGTCGTCGGGATCGCGCCAGTGCGGCTCACACCACTCTGGCCCTCCACTCGGGTCCGTGTCACCGGCCGCAAAGTAGCTCCAAGGCGATGTGGGTGGCTGGTCTAGCGGTTGAGTCCGAAGAGCTCTCTCGCGGCTTGGACAGCGTCGGGTTTTCCTCGCACGTGGAGGCGGCCGGTGGAGACGGCGGTGAGTGACGCGGCGGGATCGCGCCCGATCTCGGCGAGCGTCGCGGCATCGGTGAAGGTCAGGACGGCATCGGGATCGTCGGCGTAGCCGGGGCAGGTGTGCAGCGCGCCGTC
This sequence comes from Nonomuraea angiospora, assembly GCF_014873145.1. NCBI lineage: Bacteria > Bacillati > Actinomycetota > Actinomycetes > Streptosporangiales > Streptosporangiaceae > Nonomuraea > Nonomuraea angiospora. Next base: position 288,577 of record NZ_JADBEK010000001.1, read on the forward strand.
GGCGATGCGGGCGTGTATGGCGTCGGCGCCTACTCTGAACTCGATGGTGAGGGACAGGGCCTGGGCCCGCTCTGGCTGGAACATCGCCCGCAGCGACGGCGTGATCCAGTGGATCTGGAAGGCGTCGTCGTCCTGCTCCCCGAGCAGGCGCATGCCGAACCGGGCCAGCTCGGTCATCGCCGGTTGCAGATCCCGGCCGAGGGGCGTCAGCTCGTACACCTTCGACGCGGCAGGCGCCGGGAGCGTGCGCCGGCTGACGATTCCGGCTTCTTCCAGGATTTTCAGGCGGGTGGCGAGCATGTCGGTGGAGATGCCTGCGAGCCCGGCGAGCAGATCGACGTAACGTCTCGGCCCGTTGAGCAGCTCCCGGACGACCAGCAGGGACCACCGCTCACCGACCACGTCGAGTGTCTTGGCCACTGCGCAGTAGTGGCCGTAGGTCCGCGATGCCATGACGGGAGCCTATCGCAGATCTCACCAAATCAAAGCTTCCGCTTTGAAAGTCAGATTTAGGACTTGACTTTTCCAAGCGATCACCTGAAGGTGGTGCAGCGGCAGGCGCCCGACAAGACCTGCCCCCCCGAACGGCCTGGGAGGACACCTCATGACTCTCGTCGACGCTGACCCAGCAATCACCGCGGTCGCGGTCGAGCACCTGTGCGACTTCGCCATCACGTTCCAGACCATGCAGACCTTCTCCACGCCACTGGGCACGCGCATGATCGCGGTCGTCGACCACGGAACCGTCGAGGGACCGCGACTGCATGGCGAGTTCCTGCCCGGCGGCGGCGACTGGATCATGGTCGGCTCCGACCGCGTCGCCCGCCTCGATGTCCGGGCAACGCTCCGCACCCATGACGACGAGCTGGTGTTCGTCACCGTCACCGGTCGCGCCACACTCTCGGACGAGGCGATCGGCCGACTTTGGGCCGGCGAGACCATCGCCTGGAACGAGATGCACGCACGGTCCGCGCCCCTGTTCGAGACCGGCGCGAACCGCTACGCGTGGCTGAACTCCACCGTCGCCATCGCCGTCAACGAGCTGTCCCTCAAACACGTCAACTACCGCGTCTACAGCATCCAGTAATCCGGCCAGCGATAGGAAGCAGAGCGCCATGCCCACCGCCACACCACCCTCACCTGACGTCAGAGCACTCTTCGACACCTACGCCGCGACCTTCGCCAGCCACGACGTGGACGCGATCGTCGCGCTGCACTCGCCCGGAACCCAGTTCTGGCTGCACAACGGCGAGCAGCCGATCCACGGCCGATCCGCGGTCCGCGACACCTTCGCCGCCATGTTCGCCCAGTGGCCAGAGATGGGGTTCGACATCTACCGGGTCATCGTCGGTGACCGCCACTGGGTTCTCGACTGGGCACTCACCGCCGTTCTCACCGACCCGGACGGCAATCGACGCCCGATCCGCTTCGACTGCCTCGACGTGGTCACGCTCGACGACAACGGACTGGTCGAACGCAAGGACACCTTCATCGACCTTCCCCAGGCCCAGACCGCGCTCACCGCCGCAGCGGCGGCCGGATCCAGGGACCACTCATGACACCGAAAATCGGAGTGTTCCTGCCCGCCCGAGAAGCGCTCCTCAGCGGCACCCCCATCGCCGAGGTGCTCGACTTTGCGAAACAGGCGGAGAACGCCGGGTTCGACTCGGTGTGGACGGGTGATTCATTGCTCGCCACACCCGTTTCGGCCTGCCCGCCAACCGCGCCGAATTCGAGGCCGTCGGCGCCGCCTTCGACCAACGCGTCGGCCGGCTCCTGGAAACCGCTGAAATCTGGCGACAACTGTGGACCGGCGCCCGAGTCACCTTCACCGGCCGATACTGGACCCTCCGCGACATCGCCATCGAACCCACACCCCAGCAAGCCGGTGGCCCGCCGCTGTGGCTGGCCACTGGCACGACCGCCGGAGCCCGCCGGGCCGGCGAACGATTCGACGGCCTGCTGCCCTACCCGCCGACCGCCGAGCAGTACCGCGAGCTGACCACCACCGCGTATGCCGCCGCAAGCAAAGCCGCCCGCGACAGCGCCCACATCACACCCGCGCTGATGGTCACGATCGCCATCAACGACGACCCCGAACAAGCCCGCAAGGAGCTGGACCACTACGTCCGAACCTTCTACGGCTACCCGTTGGACGCCGTATCGCTCCTGCAGGCCTGCTACGCCGGCCCGCTCGACGGCTGCGTCGAATGGCTGCGGTCCTACTGGAACGCCGGCGCACGCCACATCCTCCTGCGCGTAGGAAGCCTAGACGCCGCCACACAACTGGGCACCGCCACCGGGGTACTCGACAACATCCACAGTGGCGGCTTCCAGGTTGCAGAGACCTGAGAGGGCGTCCAAAAAGCGAAGTTCATGATTGATTGACGGTTATGAGTCTCGCCAGGTCGGACGCGGTAGCTCTACCTTCATGCAGGTCAGCCGCAGGCTGTGAGGAGTTCCGCGAGACGCTCGGCCGGGGTGTCTAGGTGTTCTCGTTGGAACCGCGCTGCCACGGGCCGGCCGGGTCGCAGAAGTAGACGGGCATGTCGGCGGCGACGGAGAACTCGTGGTGGCGGCCCATCTTGCTGCCCTGGTCCCAGGTGAGGGAACGCCGGAGGTGGGCCGGTAGCTTCGCGATGGTGTCCAGCAGGGCATCGCGCATGCCAACCGCGCTGTGGTCATGCCGCAGGTGAACAAGCGTAACGTAGCGCGTGCTGCGCTCGACCAGGGTCCCGATGGCGGACAACTGGTTCTTGCCGATGATGAGGTCGCCTTCCCAGTGGCCGGGAACGGCGCGGTCGTCGGCCTCAGCGAGCCGCTCGCTGAGCATGACCATGGACGCGCTGTAGCGGGGCTGGCGCTTGTGGGCCAGGCGGTGCGGCTTGCGCATCGCGCGACCCGTGCGCAAAGCCTTGGTCAGCTCGCGGCGCCGCTCGCCGAGGCCCTGAACGTAGAGCGCTTGGTAGATGGTCTCGTGGCACACATGCATCTGCGGCCGGTCAGGGAAGCTCCTGCGCAGGCTCTGGGAGATCTGCTCGGGACTCCAGCGTTTATGCAGGTGGTCCTGAATGTATGCCCGAAGCTCGGGACTCTGGCCGATCTTGCCCGGCTTAGGCCGCGGCCGCCGGGCGTCCGCGCGAGCCTGCGCCGCGTATGGCCGTTGCGGCGGACCTCTCTGCTGATTGTGGAAGGGCTCCGTCCGAGCGTGACTGCGATGGACCGGATCGATGCGCCCTCGCGCACCAGATCGGCGATGGTGAGGCGCTCCTCCTGGGATAAGTAGCGAGAACGCGGAGAGGCCTCGGCCGCCGGCGCACGACGCGCTGGCGGCCGAGGCCTCTTCTTTCGTCCTTCCGGTCTTCCGTTGCGCCACCCCTGCCCAGTTCGCCGGTTGACGCCGACGATGCGACACGCTTCCTTACTGCTCACGCCCTGCCGCACGAGAGCAAGGTGGTGCTCGCGCTCCTTGGTCAGCTTCTTGCGTCCCTGAGGAGATCGAATCTCCCGGATCTCGAAGTCCATCGCATCCCATGAGGTGGGGTGTTGCGACGACCACTAGAACGGAAGATCAGTGATCACGGGGCCTTTCCCGTGTTAGGAGCTGTATGCCGAGCCAGTTTCACCGCTGAAAGCAACAGAATGAGGGCAGGGCTCGGAACGAGGATGGTTTGCATCTAGCAGCTGCGGTTGGCAGGGACTTCAAAGATGAGTCCGAGACCGTCCTCTTCGTCCCAGTGTTCTCCGACCTGGACGAAGCCGAAGCCCGCGATCGTGGCCAGGGATGCCACATTATCGGGACTAATCGTCGCCCGTACGGTCTTGACCGCCGGTTCGGCCGCGGCCCGACGCAGCAACTCGATCAGGATGGCTCGGCCATACCCCTGACGACGGAAGTCGGGAGCTACCGAGTAGCCGATCTCTACCATGCCCGCCTCATCGGGCGGTCCGTGAAAGCCGGCATGACCGATGACGACACCTTCAGGCCCGGTTACCGCCTGCCGCATCATCCACGATGCGTGACCAGGATCGGCGGCCATCTGGTCGATCCGAACCCGCCACAGCCACCGTGCTCTGTCTGTCACAAAGTACTCGGTCAGAGCCACCCCAGCCGTATTGCTGGCTGTGGGCAGATCCCCATCGAGCAGAGCGGACATCGCGGTGCTCGACAACTCGACAAAGCGCACATGCTTCGGACTGGTGGGGAACGACGTCTGGCGATCGGCTTCATCTGTCACCGTGAGATGGTCGCAGAGTGTCCGACAGACGTCCACGAAGTTTGGAGTGATTGATCAACCGAACTTGCTTACGACGGCATCCACCACCATGAGCACCAACCCGCTGAAAAGATCACGCCGGGCACCGATTCTCCTGGTTTGCGGCGCTCGCCGTAAGAGTGAACGGCTGCACTTCTTCTACGCGCCGACCATTCGGTCACGCCGCAGGGCGTAAGGCGGCGAAGTGCGAAGTGCGGGTTGGAGCCAGCCGCGTTCCGGTGAGCCATGCGTCGAGTCTGGTGAGGTTCATCGCTGCGGCGATGAGGAGGTGCTGGAGATGGGTCTTGGCGGTCTCGCGGTAGCGGGATCTGCGCAGGCCAAAGCCTTTGACGCCTTGGGCGATGGTGCCCTCCACGCCTGCCCTGTGGGCGTAGCGTTGCTGCCATTCGTCGGTGCTTTGTCTCTGTCGTGCGTGGCAGGGCTTCGTGCTCCTCCTGCGGGCGCAGGGTGATGCGTCGCCCTTTGGCTCCGCGGGTGCACAGGTCCCGGCTGGGACAGGCCTTGCAGTCACGCATGGAAAAGCGCACGCGGAAGACACACCATTCCCATCGACACCAATCTCGTGGCCGAGCAGGATGCGCTCCGCTTTGTTCTTCGGCAGTCGATAGTCCTCGACGCGGGCCTCGTAGCGCTCGAACCATCCAGGTTCGGCCTGGGCCAGCAGCCAGTCGGGTGCTGCGGCGGCCAGCGCGTTGAGCGCGGCGCGCACCGTCTCATGCACCTGCTCCAGCCGATTCATCGTGCGCATCGCCATGAGCACGTGAGTGGAGTCGGTCCGCTGCCGACCTCCAGCTCGAAGCAGCCCGGCGGTCACGGCACGCTCCAAGATCGTGTCGAGCAGGCTCTGTTCAAGCGATTCTGCGATCAGGCGATCCCGGAACTCGCTGAGCACCGAGTAGTCAAAGCCGGTGTCGGTCAGCTCTAACCCGAGCGCATACTTCCAGTCGATCCGGGCTCGCACGGCCTCGGCCGCCTGCCGGTCGGACAGTCAGTCCCTCGCCGAACTGCAGGATCGACACCAGCGCCAGCCGAGCCGGGGACAGCGCCGGGCGGCCACGGGTGGAGAACGCCGCGGCGAAGGTCTCGTCATGGAACAGGACATTCGATGCATGTCGGGATATGGATCGCCAGACTGCCCTTCGGGAATGCCGCCCGAGCCACCGCCAGGGTGGCCGCCGGGATCTGATCTGGATCAGTCGAACGCGGCGACACCCACGACTCCATCCGCGAGCAAGAACGACCATAGCGGCCTCGTGATCACAGACGTGATCACGAGGCCGCTGCCTTTTGATCTACTTCGCCAACAGTGTCCCCGCCAGGTAGATGGGGCGCTCTGCCGTTGGTGGTCCCTACGTGGATCGCCGATCAAGTAGCTTCCGGCGGTCATCGCCACCACGACGACGCGAGCGTCAGAGGCGGCCATGCGCCTTGAGTTCCTGGGACGATTCGGTACTCGGTTCTTTGCCGCCCGAGGCGGTCAGTGGCGGGTACTGGTCTTGCGCCAGGTGAAGCCGCCTGGCAGGTTGATCGACAGCGTACGGCGGCCGTCGGCTGTGCGGGTCACCCGGAACAGCCGGTTGCCCCAGCTGTGGCCGACACCGCGGCGGGACAGGTTCAGCCGGAAGGGACCGAATTTGATCGACTTGCGGTAGCTCCAGCCCATATCGCTTTCCTCCATCGGTCTCGCATGCAGCCCTCCAGCTACCCGATCAAAGCGCGATATATCGACTTTGGTAATAGTTCGGCAAATGGAGTGGGTGCGCCTCGGCCATGACGGCATACGGATGTGGGGCTTCGGTCGGGTCCCCAGCCGACCCAGGCGTCGGCCGCACGAGAGCGGCCGGAAGGAGTTGAACCTCTAACTGCGTGGTAACCGATCAGATTCGACCCGTGCCTTCTGATCACCTGCTGGAGGGCGTGATGGTCAGCTCGCCGAGCCGGTTCAGGAATACGTCGACGTCGGGGCGGCGTTCGGCCGTGACCAAGACGCTGCGGATGATCTCGTGCATGACGTGGCCTTGTTCCTGGCCCAGGGCGATGCCAGCACGATCCATGAGCGGATGTGGGGGTGGTGCCTCCGATGTGCCACCAGGCGATGTCCCGGGTAGCGGCGGGGGGAAAGGCGCGGGCTGGGTAGCTCAGATATCGGTGGGGGCGGCCGGGTTTGAGGTGACGACGAGGGCGGAACTGATCTGCCGGATCGGTGCTGGCTGGACGGGATGCGATGAGGGCGGGGATGAGCTGGTCGAGGAGGGGCACGCAAGGTGGTGGAATGGCGGCCAAGGGGTCCGGTCAGCGGAGTGGGATCGGCGCGCGGCGTGATGTAGACGGCGCGGATCGGCCACAGGCCCAGGGGAGGACGGCCAGTTCGGCCAGGCCGTGGGCGGCGCGGGTCCCCAAAGCGGTCAGTGTCGTGTGCCATGCGGTGGATGGGGCGGAGGCCGGGCAGGTGCGCAGGTAGGTGGCGGCGTCCTGTGGGCTGAGTGCGGTGGGGACGATGACGGCGGCGGCGGTCAGCGGCCGTCCTGCGTCTTCCACGGCGGTGGTGAACTCGGCGGTGCGGCTGGTGAGGATGGCCTGATCATCGGCGTCGAGGGAGGCGGTCCGTGCGGTGATCGCGGCTGTGCGCGCGGTCTGGTCCATCTCGTCCAGGCCGTCCACCGGGCAAATGGCCGCACGGCGGCTCGATCTCGCCAGAGTGGAGAGAGGGCGGGGGGCGTGCTGATGTCCGCCACCACTGCGGTCGGCAAGTTCACCCGCGGCATGCTGATGGAGCTTGCGACCTTCGAGAGTGACGGGGCGCGTGAGCCGCGGGCGGAGACCTCCCAGGCGACCTGAGCTCCCATGTTCTGCTGATCTGGTCGACACCGATGCCGAGCCGTCGCGCATTCCGTTCGTCCGGGACATGGGAGAGCGCCGGCCGTTCGTCGCCCTCGGCTTGCTTGGGCTGGTCAGTGAGCCGGAACACCGCTTGGGCGAACTGGCGGTGCTGCCACAGAGGGGCGAGAGAATGTCTCGCCGAAATCAGTACGTGAAATCGTGACAAGCGTGTGCGGCATGCTGGAACCTGGGTAGGTGGCCACCTTCATTGCCATTGCGGGCCTTATGTTTGCCGCAGGCAGCTTTGTATACGATGCATTGGCCTACCACCGCAAAGATCGAAAAGGTCCGACGAACACGGCGGCACAACCGTCTGACCTCACCCCGCCCTCTTACTCCACAGAGCCGCCGCTGAGCGGTCATGCACAGCCGCCAGCGCAAGGCATCCCTTGGCCCGAGGCTGCGTATCCGCTGCGGCGGTCATCCGGGCCTCAACCGTTGAGGCGCATTAAGCAACCGCCACGGTGGGTGTTTGTCGGCGCCTGGATCCTGGCCGGGTTGATCATAGTTGGCGAGGTGGTGGGCTCCGTGAATCGGGGTCACGATCTTGGCTGGCTCGGCCTCTCGGCCGCCGGCGTCTGCCTTGCCGTCGCCGTCCCCTTGGTCATTCGTCTCGGCAGAACTGCTGACGACGACTACATCGCTCCGCTGGTCGGGGTTCTGTTCTGGGTGCTTGTTGCGCTCAGCATCGCGTCTTTTTTCCCAGAATGGACGCTTCTGGAGTTCACCTGGGAGGGGGGACATATCCGAATTCCGTAAGTAGGGCAGGCCGCGATGCGGGATGATCGTCAGCTTTGCCGGAGGACGGATATGGGGCTCCGGCCGGGTGCCCAGCCGATCTGGGCGCCGGCCGCACGGGAGAGCGGCCGGAAGGAATCGAACCTCAGGTAACCGACCAGATTCGACCCGTGCCACCGGCAAAGCTGACGAGGGGACCGGTGGGGTCCGGAGAAGGCACGGATATGAGATGTTCACCGGTATTAGGTGCTCTGCCAACTGAGCTACCGGAACATCGTCCCGGGCAGGACTCGAACCTGCGACAGCCCCATTATCAGTGGTAACCGATGAACTTCGACCCGTACCCTCACCGGACCATACCGGCGGCCGCAGAGCTGGGAACGAGTACGGATATGAGAAGCGGCACCGGATGTGATCTTTTTTGCAGAAAGAGATAACCGATGCCATTCGACCCGTACTCGCACCAGGCCCGACGGAGGTGAGGGACCAGCGAGGTAAGACGCTAGCGAAGTCGTCAGCGGATCTCGATCGATTTTCATGCGATCGTGGCCATCCGCCGGAGGGCATGCTGATCAGTTCGTCGAGCCGGTCCAGGAGCGTGGCGATCTCGGTCCGGCGGGCTGGGCGACGCCCCGCGCGATGCGGATGATGTCGTGCAGTGGGTCGCCACGGTCCTGGCCGGGCCGATGAGTCCGGTCTTGTGGAGCCGTAGTGGCCGGTGAGCACTTTGCTGAGGACGGCCGCGGCCGTGAATGATGATCGCTAAGGTTGGGCGTCATGGCGCTGCTGTCTCACCTTGACCGTTTCAACAAGCGGCATCCGTGGAGCCACAACGACCACTACGGCGGCTGGGTCGCCGGACAGGTGGCCGCGTCCGGGGCCGGTCACGTCCTTGACGTCGGGTGCGGAACGGGCAACCTCGCCGCCCTGCTCCGTCGCCGCGCCGCCACCGTCACCGGGCTCGAACCCGACCCCGCGACCGCCCGCGCCGCGGCGGAGCGCTTCGCCGACGACCCTGCGGTCACCATCGTCCAGACCGATTTCGCCGGGCGCGACCCGCGGCGGCGCTGGGACGCCGTCACTCTCGTCGCTGTCCTGCACCATCTGCCGCTGGTGCCCACGCTGCGCGAACTGCGCGGCTGCCTGGCCCCGGGCGGGCGTCTCGTGGTCGTCGGCTGTTACCGCGAGGCGGGACCCGCCGATCTGCTCGCAGCGCTGCCTGCCATGGTGGCCAACCCGATCATGGGGCTGGTCAGGCACCCTGCCCGCGCCGACGTGCCGCCCCTGCACATGACGGCGCCCACCGCCGAGGCGCAGGAGACGCTGGCCGACATCAGGGCCGCGGCCGCGCAGGAGTTGCCCGGCGCTCGGGTCCGGCGTCGCCTGTTCTGGCGGTACACCCTGGTCTATGACGCCCCCGCCGAGGTCTGACGGCTTGGGGCGTACTCAGCGGAGGAGAGCGAGGTGCTGGGAGACCGGCCCCAGGGTGAGGAGGCCGCTGCCTGCTCCGGCCAGCTCCGCCGCCGCGGGTGCGAGCGCGGCGCGGGCGCGCGCCATCGTCTCCCTGTCGCCCACTGCGGCGGCGGCTCGCGCCACCAGGCACCACATGGCCTCCAGGAGCAGGTCGCGCGGCGGGTCGGGTACGTCGCGCAGCTTCGCCGCGGCCTCGCGGCGGTGTCCGAGCCTGAGCAGGACCAGCGGGCGGGTCCACGGCTCGTAGGGGCCGAAGTCGGCGCTGTCGTCGGCCGATGTGGGCGAGTTGTGGCGCAGGCGCAGGCACAGGAGGGCGAGCGGTAGGAGGCCGTGTTCCAGGCCGGGCATGCCGGCGCCGTCCAGCCGGGCGGCGGCGGACCGGTAGGCCGCCTCGGCCTCCTGCGGCGGGGCCTGGCCGGTCGCGTCGAGGCGCAGTGCCCGATACCACTGGGTGAACACGCCCACCAGCGGCAGCTCGTGCCGCGCGGCCAGGTGATCGGCGGCGGCCGCGTGGGTGTCGGCTCCGGCGAAGTCCGCGAGCGCGCTGCGGGCTTGGAGGCGGATGAGGTGGCCGAGGACCTCGTAGGTGGCAAGGCCGTGCCGGGCCGACAGCGCGATCAGCTCGGCGCCGATGGCGTCCCGGCGGGGCGCCAGGCCCGTACGGTGGAACGTCTGCATGAAGACGCCGTTGAGCGCGAACGCCAGCAGGCCCGGGTCGTCGAGGCGGCGGGCGAGCAGCTCCGCCTCCCTGGCGGCGACGGGGCCTCGGGGCGCGTTCGCGCCGCGGGATTCCAGCGCGATGGTGGCCAGCAGGCGGGCGCGCACCGCGTCACGAGGCCCCAGCGGGGAACGTGCCCCATTAGTGGGGGCGGCAGCGGTGCCCTGTGAGGACGCAGTCGCATGCTCGGGGACGGCAGCCGTGCCCGCCGGGGGAGCGGCCATGCCCGGTGGGAGGGAGGGAGCTGAGTTGGGGATGCTCGGTGGCCGGGTGGTGGCGGTATCCGGTGGGAGGGCCGTTGGGGTGTCCGGTGGGGCGGTGGTGGCGGCGTCTGGTGGGAGGGGGATGGGAGTGCTCGGTGGGAGGGCGGCGAGGGTGCGTTCGGCGGCTGCGATCACGTGGCTCGCCTGCTCGGGGTCGTCGAGCCGGGTCCAGATCGCGGGTACGTCGTAGGCGCCGATGACGCGGGCCGTCAGCTCCACGTCCCCCAGTTCCTCGGCCGCCGCGATGGCCGCCACCCGGTGTTCGCGGGCCGCCCGCAGGCCGCCGCCGCCCGTCACCGCGAGGTCGCGCATCAGCCCCACCGTCGACTCCAGCCGGGCGCGCGCACCCGATGGCACGCTGCGGTCGTAGGCGGCGGCGGCCCGCGCCCACACCGTGTCCGCCGGGCCTGGACTGCCGGGGGCGAGGTGAGGGGCGTGGTGGAGGATGTCCGCCTCCAGGCGGCTCAGCCCGGGGCCGGGGTCCACGCCCAGGTGCTCGACCAGCAGCTCGCGCGCCCGGCGCAGCACCGCGAGCGCGTCGCCCTGGCGGCCGGTACGGTACAGGGCCAGGGCCAGCAGCCGCCAGCCCTCCTCCCGCCAAGGGTGTTCGGCGACGTGCGCGTCCAGGTCGGGGACCGCCTCCCCGGCCAGTCCCAGGTCCAGGCGGGCCTCGGCGTGGCGTTCGACGGCGTGCAGGCGTAGCTCCGTCAGCCGGGAGCGTTCGGTTCGGCTCCAGGGCTCGTCGGAGAAGTTGGCGTAGGCGGGCCCGCGCCACCACCCCAGCGCCTCCTCGATCCGGGGAAGCACGTCCTCCGGCGGCCCCGTGGCGGTCACCGCCCGTTCGAAGCGCCAGGCGTCCACCGCGTCCGGCTCGGCGCGCAACGCGTACCCCGGCCCCTCGGTGACCAGCAGCCGGGCCGGCGACCTGGGAGGGCGCTGCGGCTCCAGCGCTCGGCGCAGCGCCGCCACGAACGTGCGCAGCGCGCCCACCGCGTCCGGCGGCGGGTCCTCCCACAGGTCCGTCACGAGGTGGGCGACCGGTACGACGCGCCGCCGCGCGACGATGAGCCGGGCCAGCACCGCGCGATGGCGCGGCCCCTTCAAGGCGATCGCGTCCCCCGCGTCGTCCCACGCCGCCACCGGCCCCAGCACGCCGAACGTCACCCGCACTCAGCCCATCACCCCCTTCTCCGGCCATGCCGACCGACCGATCCGCAGGCCACCGCCGATGCCCCTGCCCTGGTGGGACGCCGCGGGTGCCGAGCGAGCCTCGCCCCGCGCCCGGCCGCGGCAAGCGGGTGGCCCGGTGCCCGAAGGCGGGCCGTTCCCGGTGACGGCGGCGTCGTGCCAGGCAGGCGGACCTCGCACGCGGTGGCGCCGCTCCACGCAGGTGCGCTCCAGGGCAGGTGGCCTCAGGTCACGGTAGCGCGCTGATCGGATGCTCATTCACACCCGGCACGCTGGAGCCCTCCCCCACCGGAACGAACTGACCGAAAGAGAGCGCCATCGTGGTCATCGAAGGCTTCACCTATCACCGCGTCCCCGTCGCCGACGGCGTGTCGCTGAGTGCGGCCGTCGCGGGGGAGGGCAGCCCGATCGTGCTGCTGCACGGCTTCCCGCAGACGCACCTCATGTGGCGGCACGTCGCCGCCGACCTGGCCGCCGACCACACGGTCATCTGCCCCGACCTGCGGGGGTACGGCGCCAGCGACAAACCCGCCGAGACCGAGCCCGGCACCTACGCCAAGCGGACCATGGCCGCCGACGTCGTGGCGCTGGCCCGCGCGTTCGGGCACGAGCGGTTCGCCCTGGCCGGGCACGACCGAGGCGCCCTGGTGGCCTTCCGCGCCGGGCTCGACCATCCGGCGGCGATCAGCCACCTGGCCTGCCTGGACGTGCTGCCGACCGCGGACATGTGGGACGTGATGCGCGGGGCCTCGGCGGCGGTCGGCTTCCACCTCTACCTGATGGCGCAGCCGCCCGGGCTGCCCGAGGCGATGATCGCGGCCTGCCCGGACGTGTTCTTCGGCCATTTCCTCGACGCCTGGACGGGCGACGCGCAGGCGATCCCCGCCGAGGTACGTGCCGCGTACCTGGAGGCCTCCCGCGAGGCGATCCCCTCGATCGTGGCCGACTACCGCGCCTCGGCCGGCATCGACGCCGAGCACGACCGGGCCGATCGGGAGGCGGGCAGGCGCCTGGAGATGCCGGTGACGGTGCTGCAGCAGGACTGGGGCGCCGCCCTCGGCTACGACGCGGCGGCGCTGTGGCGGGCGTGGGCCCCTCGGCTGCGGCACCTCACCGTCGGTCACGGCCACTTCATGGCCGAGGAGGCGCCTGCCGAGGTCGCCAAAGCCCTGCGGGAGTTGCTCGCCGGCTGAAGGACCGCTCGCTTCGGACCTGAAAGCGATAGAATTCTATCGTTTTCAGGCCACGGTCGATCCCCCGAGGAGCTGGCATGAGCGAGCCTGTAACCCTGCCCCTGTACATGCGCCGGAACGCGTTCGACCCGGATCCCGAGCTCGCGGCGGCGCGCGACAGGGACGGTGTCCGGCGGGAGAAGTCGCCGTTCGGCCTCGACGTCTGGATGGTCAGCCGCTTCGCCGACGTCAGGGAGGTGCTCGGGGACTCCGGGCGCTTCAGCAACGCCCAGCGCAACGTCTTCAGGGCCCCCGGCATGCCGGAGGTGAGCCCCGAGGAGATCGAGCGGCTGCGGGCGGGCAACCTGCTCGCCTTCGACCCTCCCGAGCACACCCGGCTGCGCCGGATGCTGACGCCCGAGTTCACCATGCGCAGGATGCGCCGCCTGGAGCCGCGCATCAGGGACATCGTCACCGAGCACCTCGACGCCATGGAGGCCGCCGGGCCGCCCGCCGACCTGGTCTCGGCCTTCGCCCTGCCGGTCCCGTCCCTGGTGATCTGCGAGCTGCTCGGCGTCCCGTACGCCGACCGGGGCGACTTCCAGCGCCGTACCGGGAAGATGCTCGACGTCTCGCTGCCCGTGCGGGAGCGGGCCGCGGCCCAGCTCGAGTCGCGCGCCTACATGGCCGAGCTGGTCGCCCGCACCCGGGCCGAGCCGGGCGAGGACCTGCTCGGCATGCTCGTACGCGAGCACGGCGACGACCTGAGCACCGACGAGCTGGCCGGCATCGCCTCGCTGCTCCTGCTGGCCGGCCACGAGACCACCTCCAACATGCTCGGCATCGGCACCCTGGCCCTGCTGCGCCACCCCGGACAGCTGGAGCTCCTCAGGCGGGAGCCCGAGCGGATCAACGCCGCGGTGGAGGAGCTGCTGCGCTGGCTCAGCATCGTCCACACGGGCACGTTCAAGGTCGCCACGACCGACACCGAGCTGGCCGGGCAGCCGATCGCGGCGGGTGACCTGGTGATGTGCGCCCTGCCCGCGGCCAACCGCGACCCGGCCTACATCGCCGACCCCGACCGGCTCGACATCGGCCGCGGCGACATGGGGCACGTGGCCTTCGGCCATGGCGTGCACCACTGCCTGGGCGCGCCGCTGGCCCGGATGGAGATGCAGATCGCCTTCCCCGCCCTCTTCGAGCGCTTCCCCGGCCTGCGCGAGGCCGGGGAGCCGGCCGAGTTCCGCGCCTTCAACGTGGTGTACGGGCTGCGCTCGTTCCTGGTGGCCTGGTAATCGGCTGCTAACGTGACGGATCGTGCACGAGCAGGGACAGCGGGCCGACGCGCTGCGTAACTCAGACAAGATCGTCCGGGCCGCGATCGCGGTCCTTCGCGAGAGCGGCCCGGCGCTGTCCCTCGACGAGATCGCCCGGCGCGCCGGGATCGGGATCGCGACCGTCTACCGGAGGTTCGGCGACCGGGACGGGGTGATCAGGGCCGCGTTCCAGACGTACTTCGCCGAGGAGATCGAGCCGCTCGCCCTGGCCGCCCGCGACGCCGACGACGCCGGGAGCGCGCTGACCGAGGCGCTGGCGGCCACCGTGGACACCCTGGCCGACCATCACGGGCTGCTGCGGGCGGCCCGGGAGTCGGGCGCGTTCACGGTCGACATCGCCGAGCGGTTCATGGGGCCGCTGAGCACCGTGCTGGCCAGGGCGCAGCGGGAGGGGCGGGTGCGGGCGGACCTGGTGGTGCGCGATCTGGCGGCGATCGTGGTGATGGCCCTGGCGACCGTGCACCCGGGCGACCCCGGGCACGCCGATCCGCGCCGCTACCTGGCCCTGCTGCTGTCCGGGGTGCGGCCCTCGTCCGGCGAGCTGCCCGCCCCCGCCTGCCCGTCCGTACGCCTCCAGAAGCCTCACTGAGGCGTGCTAGGCGTTGGGGCAGCGGGGCGGGGCCGTGCCGTAGGCGTACTGGAGGAAGTCGGTCAGCATGGCGGGCCAGGAGTTCCAGTCGTGGCCGCCCGTGCCGTAGCAGTAGCGGTGATCGACGCCCAGGCCGGTCAGGGTCTGGTCGAAGACGCTCGCGTACGAGCCGAGTATGGCCTCGTTCACCGAGAGGGCCTCGGTGTTGGCCTGGGAGGTGGTGCTGTAGGCGCACTCCGCGGGCGCCGGGCCGTGGCCGTCGCCGAGGATGTACTGGCCCGACGGGTCGCGCGGCAGTGACTGGCAGCCGCCCGCGTACAGGCCCAGCCTCCCGCTGAAGGGCGCGTACTTGCCCTGCGTCACGAGCACCGCCGGGTTGGCGGCGGGCCAGTCGAGGTCTCCGGAGGCGCTGGTGGTGTGCGGGCCGAACAGGGTGTCCAGCCGGTAGACGAGCTGTTGCCCCTGGTCGGGCACGGGCAGCCAGCCGTCGTACTTGTTGACCCGGTACGCCCCCAGGTCCAGCAGGGTGATCGCGGCCCCGGACTGCCACATCGAGTCGGAGACCGTCCGCTGGGCGGGCTTGCCGCGCAGGTCGATGCCCGGTGAGAAGGCGCCGATGACGGAGAACACGTCGGGGTGCGCGGCGGCGTACTTCAGTGTGCCGAACCCGCCCATCGACAGCCCCGCCAGGCCTCGCCCCGACCGGCCGGCGATCGTGTTGAAGTTGGCGTCGATCCACGGGATGAGCTGGGAAATATGGTACGTCTCCCACTTCGGCGCGAAATATCCGTCCGTACGCCCCACCCAGTCGCTGTACCAGCCGGTCATGCCACCGGTCGGCATCACCACGATCCCGTCGTACGGACGGCCGGGCGTGGTGCGGATCAGGGACACGAGGTCGGTCTTGGTCGTCCACTCGTCGTAGTCGTCGCCGCCCCCGTTGATGAGGTAGAGGGAGCGGTAGCGGGTGCTCCTGGCGGGGTCGTAGCCGGGAGGCAGGTAGACGCGCACGCTGATCTCGTGGGCGAGCGGGTCGATCGCGGGGGTGCCGCCGGCCGCCTGGAAGATCGCCGTCGAGGTCATGACGACGTCGCGCAGCTCGGAGCCGTCGCCCTGGGGATGTCGCTCGACCCGCACGCAGGTGATGCCGTGGCCGTCCGGCTGGGGGAGCGTGGTCGAGCACGTCTCGGCGTACGCCGTCGTCGCGGGCGCCACGAGCGCCGCGGCGAACAGGAGCACGGCGGCAAATCGTCGCATCGCCTCTCCTCTACGGGACCGCCCCGATCATCACCAGGCTTCGGCCGGCTCGTCAACACCCGGCCGCATTGACAGTGAAAACAACCAAGCGCATGCTTGCCGACATGGTTGAATCCAGCCTCACCCCCCAAGGGCCGAGCCGTCGCGCCCTGCTCCGCGGAGCCGCCGTCACCGGCGGCGCGCTGGTCGCGGGCGCCGCGCTGGGCAGCGCGCCGGCCCGTGCCGAGGTCGAGTACGACGTCGTGGTGGTCGGCGCCGGAGCCGCCGGGATGACCGCGGCGCTGACGGCGGCCAAACGCGGGCTGCGCACCGTCGTGGTGGAGAAGGCCCCGACGTTCGGCGGCTCGGCCGCCCGATCGGGCGCGGGCATCTGGATCCCGTGCAACGAGGTCATCCTCGCCGCTGGAGTCCAGGACACCCCGGCCAAGGCCGCCGCCTACCTGGCCCGCGTCGTCGGCGACACCGTGCCGATCGAGCGGCAGCGGGCCTTCCTGTCGGCCGGTCCGGCGATGATCTCGTTCGTGATGCGCAACAGCCCGCTGCGCTTCCGGTTCATGGACGGCTACTCCGACTACTATCCGGAGTTCCCCGGCGGCATGCCGAACGGGCGCTCCATCGAGCCCGCCCAGCTCGACGGCCACATCCTCGGGGCCGAGCTGGCCAATCTGAACGCCCCCTACATCCAGACCCCCGCGGGCCTGGTGGTCTACAGCGCCGACTACAAGTGGCTGACGCTCGCCGCCGTCAACCCCAAGGGCCTCGAGGTGAGCTCCGCGTGCCTGTGGCGCGGCACCGAGGCGGCGCTGCGCGGCGAGAAACCGCTGACCATGGGCCAGTCCCTGGCCGCCGGCCTGCGCGCCGGGCTGCTCTCGGCCGGCGTGCCGGTCCTGCTGAACACCCCGCTGCTCGACCTCAAGGTCGAGTCCGGCCGCGTCACCGGCGTCGTCACGCCCGGCGGCCTGGTCAAGGCCAAGCGCGGCGTGATCGTCGGCTCGGGCGGGTTCGAGCACAGCGCGGCCATGCGCACGGAGTTCCAGCGCCAGCCCATCGGCACGAGCTGGACCGTCGGCGCCAAGGAGAACACCGGCGACGGCATCGAGGCCGGCGAGCGGGTCGGCGCCGCGCTGGACCTGATGGACGACGCCTGGTGGGGCCCGGCCATCCCGCTGCCGGACGAGCCGTACTTCTGCCTGGCCGAGCGCACCCTGCCGGGCTGCGTCCTGGTCAACGGCAACGGCGCGCGCTTCGTCAACGAGGGCGCCCCCTACAGCGACGTCGTCCACGTCATGTACGACCGCAACAGCGCGTCCGCGCCGCACATCCCCGCCTGGCTCATCGTCGACCAGAACTACCGCAACAAGTACCTGTTCCGGGACGTCGCGCCGCTGCTGCCGCTGCCCGACGAGTGGTTCAGCAGCGGCGCCGCGTTCAAGGCGTGGACGATCGAGCAGCTCGCCCAGAAGATCGGCGTCCCGCAGGCGGCGCTGCGCGGCACCATCGACCGTTTCAACGGGTTCGCCGCGACCGGCAAGGACCTCGACTTCCACCGCGGCGACAGCGCCTACGACCGCTACTACGCCGACCCGCTGGTCAAGCCGAACCCGTGCCTCGCGCCGCTGTGGCTGCCGCCCTTCTACGCGTTCAAGATCGTCCCGGGGGACCTCGGCACCAAGGGCGGCATGCGCACCGACGCCCGCGCGCGCGTGCTGCGGGCCGACGGGTCGGTCATCCCCGGCCTGTACGCCGCCGGCAACGCCAGCGGAGCCGTCATGGGCCACAGCTACGCCGGCTCCGGCTCGACCATCGGACCCGCCATGACCTTCGGGTACGTGGCCGCCAACGACATCGCCGACACGCCTTAAAACGATTGCCGTACCCCGCCGCGGGCCAGCAGCATGGCGGGATGCACTTCTCGATCAACATTCCGAACTTCGGCGACTTCGCCGACCCCAGGACCGTCGCCTCGGTGGCCGTCGCCGCGGAACAGGCGGGCTGGGACGCGCTGTTCGTCTGGGATCACGTCGTCCACGTCAAGAGCAGGCGCCGGGCGTTCGGCGACCCCTGGATGCTGCTGACGGCGGCGGCGCTGGCGACCACCCGGATCAGGCTCGGCACCCTGGTCACCCCGGTCGCCCGGCGCCGGCCGCAGCAGCTGGCCCGCCAGGTCGCCACGCTCGACGCGCTCAGCGGCGGCCGGGTGATCTTCGGCGCGGGACTGGGCGGGCCGATCGAGGACGAGTACGGCAGCTTCGGCGAGCCCACCGACCCGGTCGTGCTCGCCGAGCGCCTCGACGAGGGGCTGGAGCTGCTGGCCCGCTACTGGAGCGGCGAGCCGGTCACCCATCACGGGCGGCACTTCCAGGCCGAGGACGTGGCCCTGCTGCCGCCGACCGTCCAGCAACCCCGCCCGCCGGTCTGGGTCGCCGGGTTCTGGCCCAACCGCAGGCCGATGCGCCGGGCCGCCCGCTGGGACGGCGCGGTCCCGCTGTTCGGGCCGGGCTCGCACGGCTACGGCCCGCCCGTCGACCAGGTGCGGGAGCTGGCCGCGTACGTACGTGAGCAGCGCCGCGACGACGGCCCCTTCGAGCTCGTCGTCGGCGGCGTCAGCCCCGCAGACGCCGCCCGGAGCCGCGACCTGCTCGGCCCGCTCATGGACGCGGGCGCCACCTGGTGGGACGAGCGCCAGCCGATCGACGGCGACGACCTGGACCGGCTCGCGCCCGTGCTGCGCCGGATCGAGCAGGGCCCGCCCACCCTGTAGCGAATCGAGGAGTCTCTGCGGTCTGCCATGATTCAAACGCACTTTGTCACCATTGCCCCCTGAGGAGTTCCCCCTTGGACCGCAGACATTTCCTCACGCTGACCGGCGCCGCGGGCCTGGCCGCCGTCGACTTCGCCCGCCCGGCGCTGGCGGCGAGCTACCCGTTCGCCGACGCGGGCGTTCCCGAGGAGCTGCACGCCAAGTTGGGGGAGCTGGCGCCGTACGGCGTCACCACCGTCGCGTTCACGCCGTCCGGCGGCTGGGTGATCGTCACCCAGGACGGCCGCTATTTCGCCCGTGGCGTGCCCGACGCGTGTTTCGCCGAGCTGGGAAAGCTGGTCAAAGCCGGGGCGAAGATCCACTGCGTGGCCTTCCCCGCGGAGGGCGGCGACCGCTGGGTGATCACGAGTGACAAGGGGATGGCGGCGCGCGGCCTGCCCGAGGCGTGCCACCAGCGGGTCAGCGACTCCTACACCGCCGGTCGGCAGGTCGTGCACGTCGCGTTCCCGCCGGCCGGCGGCGACCGCTGGGTGGTGGCCGACACCACGGGCTTCTACGCCCGGGGCGTCGACGACGAGTGCTACCAGATGATGCGCAACCTGACGCAGGGCGGGCGCCGCCTGACCCGCGTCGCCTTCCCCAAGGGCGGCGGATGGGTGGCCGTCGCGCAGGACGAGTTCCACGCGCGCGCCATCGACGACGCCTGCTTCAAGAAGCTGAACGAGCTGGCCGCCGGCGGCTGGCAGCTGCACGACGTCGCCTTCTCCGCGGCCGGCGGCTGGGTGGCGAGCACGCGCGGCAAGGCGCCGGCGCTGCCCGCCGACCGGGTGCGGCAGGTCGAGAACGCGGTGGGCGGCGCGACCATCTGGCAGCGGATGAACGCGTGGAAGACGCCCGGCGTGGCCGTCGCGGTGGTGGTCGGCAACAAGATCGCCTGGTCCACCGGGTACGGCTGGCTGGAGGCCGGCAGCGGCGCCGCCGCGCACCCCGAGACCGCCTTCCAGGCCGCCTCCATCAGCAAGGCCGTGGCCGCGGTCGGCGTCCTGCGCCTGACGCAGACGCTCAAGCTGCCCCTGACCGGCGACATCCGGCCCCACCTGGGCTGGACCCTGCCGAGCCGCTCCTGCGTCACCTCGACGGCGGTGCCGACCATCGACCGCGTGCTCACGCACCGGGCAGGCGTCATCGGCCGCGGATCCACCTCCCCGGCCGACGCCTGCACCGGCTTCGACGCCGGCGGCGGCGGCTTCGCCGGCTATGGCCCCGGCGCGACCGTGCCCTCGCTGCTGCAGGTCATGAACGGTGAGGGCAACTCCCCGAAGATCGAGCTCACCACCGCCCCGGGGGCCGGGTTCCACTACTCCGGCGCCGGGTTCGTGCTGCTGCAGCGGATGGTGGAGCAGAAGAGCGGCCTGTCGCTGGCGTCGTACATGGACAAGGAGGTCTTCGGGCCGCTCGGCATGAAGAACAGCTCCTACGCGCTGTCGCCGGGCTTCGAGCTGGCCGCCGGCCACACCGCCACCGGCACGGTGATCTCCGGCAAGCGCAACCGCTATCCGGAGTCGGCCGCCGCCGGCCTCTACACGAACGTCCTCGACCTGTGCCGCCTGGTGTCCTACCTCAACAAGGCGTGGACCGCCTCCGGCGACATCGCCGGGCCCCTCACCAGGGCCTCGGTCCGCACGCTGCTCACGGCGGGGCCCGAGCCCACCATGGGGCGGGGCTTCTTCATCGCCGGTTCCGGGACGAAGAACTTCTCCTACACCCACGACGGCTCCAACTACGGCTTCAAGTCCGTGTTCAAGGGCTATCCGGAGCTCGGCGCCGGATACGCGATCCTGGCCAACGGCAACAACATGGGCCTGGTCAACGAGATCGCCGCCGCCGTCCGCTCGGTCTACGGCTGGGCCTGACACGGCCTTCATTGACCCTTGGGGCAGGACCGCTTCTTCCCGTCGCTCAGGGTCTCCAGCCTGATCGAACCGTCGGCCGGCAGGGCGATGGCCCGGGTCCCGGCAGTGGTGGGCCAGCAGACGGACACGACGAAGTATTGCCCACTGGACTCGATCAGGAGGCGCAGGCCGGTGTACTTGTAGCGGAACTCCGCATTCGGGTCCGTGAGCGGGATCTCCCTGATTCCCGGGTCCTCCAGATTGAGCCGCTGCGGCGCGTAGACCACCACTGCCACCAGACGTTGTTCCGGGTGTTCCTTCATGTCCTTGGCGTCCGCCTCTCCCGCTCGCCTCGCGCGGTCGTCCACGATCCACAGCAACGACAACAGAACGAGGACCACGAGGACCGTGCGCTGGACGACCTGGCCCGTGGAGACCACCGGGCCAGTGCGGGCCATCTTGAACACGTAAAAGCTGTAGAACAGCAAGGCCGCGCCGAGGTCCAGGAGGATCGACTGGGCCCAGAGCGGCAGCTCCCAGCTTTTCCCCAGCCAATGGCACATGGCCACCAGGAACGCCATGATGCTGACGGCTCCGAGCGCAAGGAGTGCCGAGCCGGTCCACCACGTCGCGGTGCGATGCCACGTGGTGAACCGGATCAGCACGTCGTTCGCGAAGGGCGCCACCAGGATCAGCACAAGGAGCACCAGCAGGGACAGCAGCACCGGCTCGTCGGCCACGTGAACGCTGCGTAGCACGTACTCCTGAAAGGTGAAGCTCAGCATGCTGGAGTTCACCCCCAGCACCCAATACAGGCTGTTGAGGCGGACCGACCCGAAATACATCAGGACCGATGCGATCAAGGTGGTCGGTGTGACGATCTGGGCGAGGAGGCGGGCTACGCGGGCGAGATCCTGGCCCGACCCGCTGCCGTCGCTCCCGGACGGGTCCATGGTGCTACGCCCGCGACGGCAGGGGAGCCCCGCCGTCGCCGTCCCGTCGTCGCTCCACTGGGGCCTCCTCCCGATCCGGCGCGGTCTGCTCATACCGCGCCGGGACCCGTCCCACTCCGGAGCGACCCGCGGCTGACCAGGACCTGGCGAATCCTTGCCGTCGCGGCTCAGGCGTTGGCCGGAGCCTCCTCCTTGACGGGTTCGGGCAGGTCCAGGCTGTCGCGAAGCTTGGCCGGCTTGAGGAAGGCCGCGGCGACGAGGCCGACGACGGCGATGGCGGCCGAGATGAGGAAGATGTGGCCGGTGGCGTCGCCGTACGCGGACCTGACGATCACCTTGATCGGCTCGGGCAGCGCGGCGATGTTGAGGCTGCCGCCCGCCGCCTGTCCGCCCGCCGGGATGCCGGCCCTCGTCAGGCCCTCGGCGATGTTGGACGCCACCCGGTTGGCCAGGACGGCGCCGAGCACCGAGACGCCGACGGTGCCGCCGAGCGAGCGGAAGAAGGTGATCGCGCCGCTGGCCGCGCCGATCTCGCGCAGCGGGACGGTGT
This sequence comes from Nonomuraea angiospora, assembly GCF_014873145.1. NCBI lineage: Bacteria > Bacillati > Actinomycetota > Actinomycetes > Streptosporangiales > Streptosporangiaceae > Nonomuraea > Nonomuraea angiospora. The sequence goes on from NZ_JADBEK010000001.1 coordinate 310,625, forward strand.
TCTGGATGACGAGGACGAGGTTCTGCATCGACATGCCCACGCCGACGCCCACGGCCAGCATGTACGCCGAGATCAGCACCATCGAGGTCTGGTGGTCGATCGTGGCCAGCCCGGCGAAGCCCAGCGTCAGGACCACCAGGCCGGCCAGGATGTACGGCTTGGTCTGGCCGCTCCTGGAGACCATCCGGCCGCTGATCGTCGAGGAGAGCAGCACGCCGGCCATCATCGGGATGGTCAGCAGGCCCGCGGCGGTCGGGCCGTACCCGCGCCCGATCTGGAAGTACTGGCCCAGGAATACCGAGCCGCCGAACATCGCCATGCCGACCGCGAGGCTGGCCAGGATGGCCAGGGCGGGGGTGCGCCTGCTGATGACGTGCAGCGGCACGACCGGCTCCGTGACCCGGGACTCGACCCAGGTGGCCAGAGCGAGCAGGAGCACGCCGCCGCCCGCCATGGCCGCGGTCTGCCAGGACAGCCAGTCGAACTCGTTGCCGACGAAGGTGACCCAGATGAGCAGGACGCTGACGCCGGCGGCGATGAGGGCGGCGCCCCAGTAGTCGATGCGCACGTCCGAGCGCCGCACGGTGGCCACGCGCAGGGTCTTGGTCAGCAGCGCGAAGGCGATGACGGTGAACGGCACGGCAATGAAGAAGCACCAGCGCCAGCCCAGCCAGGAGGTGTCGGCGACGAGGCCGCCGAGCAGCGGGCCGCCGACGGTGGCCACGGCCATGACCGCGCCGAGGTAGCCGTTGTAGCGGCCGCGCTCCTTGGGAGTGATCATCGCGGCGATGATCACCTGCGTGAGGATCTGCAGGGCGCCCATGCCCAGGCCCTGGATCGCGCGGAAGGCGATGAGCTGCCCGGTGTTCTGGGCGAAGCCGCAGGCCAGCGAGCTGACCATGAAGATCACGATGGAGATCTGCAGGAGCAGCTTCTTGTTGAACAGGTCGGCCAGCTTGCCCCAGATGGGGGTCGAGGCGGTCGAGGCCAGCAGGGAGGCCGTGACCACCCACGTGTACTGCGACTGGCTGCCGTCGAGCGCGCCGATGATCTGGGGGAGCGCGACCGAGACGACCGTGCCGCTGATCATCGCGACGAACAGGACGAGCAACAGGCCGCTGAGGGCCTCCAGAACCTGGCGGTGGGCCATCGGCTCCGCCGCCGGTGACGGCGCCGCCGTCTGTGCGCTCATGCGCGAACCTCCAAAAGAGTACGTGGGACCGGGACACCATACATGCTCAATGGGAAACTTTGCGCACTGGGCATCTATTCCCGCCGGGTAGGCTTGCCCCCGTCATGGACAGCACAATGGGCTTGCGCGAGCGCAAGAAGGCCGAGACCCGCAGGGCGGTGCACGAGGCCACGCTGCGGCTGGCGATCGAGCACGGCCTGGACAACGTCACGGTCGAGGCCATCGCCGACGCCGCCAACATCTCCCGCCGGACGTTCTCCAACTACTTCGACGGCAAGGAGGAGGCGCTGCTCTACGGCGACGAGCAGCGCCTGCTCGACCTGGTGCGGCGAGTGCGCGAGCAGCCGCCCGAGCTGTCGGCCTGGCAGGCGCTGCGCAGCGCGCTCGACATCTTCGAGAGCGAGACCGTCGTCCCCGACCGGGAGTGGCAGGTGCGCACGAGGCTGGTCATGCGCCACCCCTCGCTGCTGGCCAGGCAGCTGGCCAGCCGGATGCGGCTGGAGCGGGAGCTGGGCGAGGTGATCGCGGGGCGCGAGCAGGCGGGGGGCGTCGGCCCGGCGGTGATCGCCGGGGCCTTCCTGGTCTCGATGCGGATCGCCACGCAGAAGTGGCTCGACGACGAGACCCGGACGATGCGGGAGATCACGGAAGAGGTGCTGGACCAGATGGCCCAGCCGTTCGCCTGAGCCCGGATCGGGTAATGGCCGGTGGCGGTCCTCGTCTAGCCAGCTAACTCACTAGTACGTACATTAGGAGGCGTCCACGCACCTGTCCCACCCGCCGGGGAGGAAGAACTGATGGCCTCGTTCCTGACCGGGCTGGTCGGCTCGGGCATCGGCCCCTCGCTCAGCCCGCCGCTGCACGAGCGGGAGGCCGTCCACCACGGGCTGCACTACGTCTACCGCCTGCTCGACACCGACGTGCTCGGGCTCGACGTGGGGGAGCTGGTGCGCACCGCGCGCCGCTTCGGCTACGACGGGCTCAACATCACCCACCCGTGCAAGCAGAGCGTCATCCCGCACCTGGACGACCTGTCGCCGGACGCCCGCATGCTCGGCGCCGTCAACACCGTCGTGTTCGACGGCGAGCGCGCCATCGGGCACAACACGGACTGGACGGGGTTCGCCGAGTCGTTCGCCCGCGGCCTGCCCGACGCGCCCACGCGCCGGGTCGTGCAGCTCGGCGCGGGCGGGGCGGGGGCGGCGGTCGGGCACGCGCTGCTCACCCTGGGCGCCGACCGGGTCACCCTCGTCGACGCCGACCCCGGCCGGGCGGTGCGGCTGGCGGCGGAGCTGAGCTCCCGGTTCGGCGCCGGCCGGGCCCGCGCCGCCGGCCACGACGAGCTGCCCGCACTGCTCGCCGAGGCGGACGGGCTGGCGCACGCCACTCCCACCGGCATGGCCCACCACCCGGGGCTGCCGCTGCCCGCGGCGCTGCTGCGCCCCGGCCTGTGGGTGGCCGACATCGTGTACCGGCCGCTGGAGACGGAGCTGCTCAGGCAGGCCCGGGCGGCGGGCTGCCGGACGCTGGACGGCGGCGGCATGGTCGTCTTCCAGGCCGCGCACGCCTTCCGCCTGTTCACCGGCCGCGAGCCCGACACCGAGCGCATGCTCGCCCACCTGACCGACCTGGTGACCGTCTGAGGAGGAGTCATGCGCAAGTCCATCGCCACCGTGTCGGTGAGCGGCACGCTGACCGAGAAGCTGGAGGCCATCGCCGCCGCCGGGTTCGACGGCGTGGAGATCTTCGAGAACGACCTGCTGGTCTGCCCGCTGCCGCCCGAGGAGATCCGGGCCCGCGCCGCGGACCTGGGGCTCTCCATCGACCTCTACCAGCCCTTCCGCGACTTCGAGGCCGTGCCCGCCGACCTGCTGGCCCGCAACCTGCGCCGCGCCGAGCACAAGTTCCGCACCATGGAGCGGCTGGGCGCCGACCTGCTGCTGGTCTGCTCCAACGTCTCGCCCGAGGCGATCGGCGACGACGAGCTGGCCGCCTCCCAGCTGCGGCTGCTCGCCGAACGGGCCGCCGGGCACGGGATCCGCATCGCGTACGAGGCGCTGGCCTGGGGCCGGCACGTCAACGAGTATCTGCACGCCTGGCGCCTGGTGCGCCTGGCCGACCACCCGAACCTGGGCACCTGCCTGGACAGCTTCCACATCCTCTCGCGCGGCTCCGACCCGATCGGCCTCGAGGCGATCCCCGGCGAGAAGATCTTCTTCCTCCAGCTCGCCGACGCGCCGCTGCTGGCCATGGACGTGCTGCAGTGGAGCCGCCACTACCGCTGCTTCCCCGGCCAGGGCGGCTTCGACGTGGCCGGGCTGGTCCGGCACGTCCTCGACGCCGGATACACCGGCCCGCTCTCGCTGGAGGTCTTCAACGACCACTTCCGCCAGGCCGGCACCGCCCGCACGGCCCGCGACGGCATGCGCTCGCTCATCGCCCTGGAGGACACCCTGTACGGGGCCGCGCATCCGGCCGTCCCCACCGGGTTCGCCTTCGCGGAGCTGGCCGACCCCGAGTCGCTCGGCGGGATGCTGGCCGCGCTCGGCTTCCAACGTACCGGGACGCATCCCAGCAAACCCGTCGAGCTGTGGGAGCAGGGCAGGGCGCGACTGCTGCTCAATGCCACCGGTGGGGACGCTGGACTGGTCGCCATCGGGCTGGACAGCCCCGATCCCGGCGCGGCGGTCAAGCACGCCGAGTCGCTGCTGTCGCCCGTCCTGCCGCGCGAGCGCGCGCCCAGGGAGGCGCGGCTGGACGCCGTCGCCGCCCCCGACGGCACCGAGATCTTCTTCTGCGGCACGGCCTGGCTCGACGACTTCCGTCCCTCGGGGCCGGTCGCAGGGCCGCTCTCTGGGGAGATCACCCGCATCGACCACGTGGCACTCACCCAGCCGTTCCACTATTTCGACGAGGCCGAGCTGTTCTACCGCACCGTGCTCGGCCTGCGGCCCCAGGAGAGCCTGGAGCTGCCCGACCCGTACGGGCTGCTGCGCAGCAAGGCGATGTCGGCCGCCGAGGGCGCGGTCCGGATGGTCATCAACCTCGCCCAGGTCGGCGGGAGGGACCTGGCGTGGCAGCACGTCGCGCTCGCCTGCGACGACGTCGTGGCCGTCGCCCGCCGCCTGCGGGCCGAGCACCCGGAGCTGCTGCTGCCCATCCCCGCCAACTACTACGACGACCTGGAGGCCCGCCACGACGACGTCGACCCCAAGCTCAGGGAGCTGGGCGTGCTCTACGACCGGGACGCCCACGGCGAGTTCCTGCACCTGTACACCGTCACCGTGGGCCGCGTCTTCTTCGAGCTCGTCCAGCGCACCGGCGGCTACCAGGGGTACGGCGCCGTGAACGCTCCCATCCGGCTCTCCGTGCAGCACGCCGGACCTCACTAAGATGACCGAATGACCACGCAACCCGTCGCCTCCGAACGCCAGCGGGACGCCGAGCGCACCAAGGCGGAGATCCTCAAGGTCGCCCAGCAGGAGTTCGCCCGGCACGGGTACGCGGGCGCGCGCGTGGACGAGATCGCCGAGCGCATGCGCACGACCAAGCGCATGATCTACTACTACTTCGGCAGCAAGGAGCGCCTCTACATCGCGGTCCTGGAGAAGGCCTACACCGAGGTCCGGGCGATGGAGCGGACGATCGACGTCGAGCACCTGGCCCCGGTGGAGGCGATCCGCACCCTGGCGGAGCTGACCTTCGACCACCACGACCTGCATCGCGACTTCATCAAGCTCGTCGCCATCGAGAACGTTCACCAGGCCGAGCACATCCGCAAGTCCGAGGTGCTGGCCAACCTCGGCACGCCGGTGCTCGACGTCATCTCGCGCATCCTGGACGCGGGGCAGGCCTCGGGCGAGTTCGTGACCGACGCCGACGCGATCGACGTGCACATGATGATCAGCTCGTTCTGCTTCTTCCGGGTGGCCAACCAGCACACCTTCGGCGCGCTGTTCGGGCGCGACATGACGGCGCCGGAGCACCGCGACCGGCTGCGCAGGATGGTGGGCGAGATGGTCGTCGCCTACCTCCGCGGTCAGGTCTGAGCACCGAATCGCAGGTAACCGATTGGCAACACCCTTGTAATGTACGAACCGGTGAGTTAGTTTCCTGCCACTGCGCTATGCCATTCCCCCGTGAGGAGCATAATCGTGACGGTGCAGGGCAAACCTCGCAAAGCGGCTATAGCTGCCTGGATCGGTAGTGCCTTGGAGTACTACGACTTCTTCATCTACGGCACCGCGGCCGCGCTGGTCTTCAGCAAGATCTTCTTCCCGTCCAGCTCGCCCGCCACGGGCACGCTCCTGGCCCTGGCCACCTTCGGCGTCGGCTACCTGGCCAGGCCGGTCGGCGCGTTCGTGCTCGGCCACGTGGGCGACAAGTTCGGCCGCAAGAAGGTCCTGGTCAGCACCCTGGTCATGATGGGCGCCTCGACGTTCCTGGTGGGCTGCCTGCCCACCTACGACCAGGTCGGGGTGCTCGCCCCGGTCCTGCTCGTGGTGCTGCGCCTGCTGCAGGGCTTCTCCGTCTCCGGCGAGCAGGCCGGCGCCAACTCCATGACGCTCGAACACGCCCCCGAGACCCGCCGGGCCTTCTTCACCAGCTTCACGCTCAACGGCACCCAGGCCGGGCAGATCATCGCCACCGCGATCTTCCTGCCGATCGCCGCGCTGCCCGAGGACCAGCTGCTGACCTGGGGCTGGCGGGTGCCGTTCTGGCTGAGCATCGGGGTGGCCGCGGTCGGGCTGGTCATCCGCCGCACGCTGGAGGAGACGCCCGCCTTCGAGCAGGAGGTCGCCACCAACAACGTGGCCAGGATGCCGCTGGCCGTGCTCTTCCGCGAGCAGTGGCGGGACGTGCTGCGTGTGGTCGTGGCCGCGGTCATCGCCTCGGTGAGCACGATCTTCACCGTCCACGCCCTGTCGTACGCCGTCAACACCATGCACCTGGAACGCGGCCCCATGCTGTGGGTGGGCGTGCTGGCCAACGTCGCCGCGGTGATCACGATCCCGCTGTGGGGGCGGCTGTCGGACCGGATCGGCCGCAAGCCCGTCTTCATCGGCGGCTCGCTGGGCTGCGCGGTGCTGATGTTCGCCTACCTGTGGTCGATCTCCACCGGCGGTTACGCGCTGATCTTCGTCGTGGGCATCCTGATGTTCGGCGTCGTGCACAGCGCCACCAGCGGCGTCTGGCCGGCGTTCTACGGCGAGATGTTCACCACCAGGGTCCGCCTGTCAGGCATGGCGATCGGCACCCAGATCGGCTTCGCGATCGCCGGCTTCGCGCCGACCGTGGCCACGGCGCTGGCGGGCACCGGCCCGGACAGCTGGCTGGGCGTGTCGATCATCACCGCCGTCCTGTGCCTGGTCAACGTGGCCGCCGTGGCCACCGCCAGGGAGACCTACCGCGTCCCCACCGAGCAGCTCGGGCTCAAGGAACCGGTGCGGGTGTGACCGGCTTCCGCGTCTACGCCCTGCGCTACGCCGAGCGTGACGCCCGGCGCGGCGAGCACTTCCACGGCTACGACACCCGGGGAGCCGAGCCGCACCCCACCGCCTACTACGTCTGGCTGGCCGTCAACGACGATCACACGGTCGTCATCGACACCGGCATCGGCCGGGCGCGCGCCGAGCGGGCCGCGGGGCTGCGCTACCTGGCCTCGCCGGTGGAGGCGCTGGCCCGGCTGGGCGTGGCGGCGGCCGCCGTCGATCACGTGGTGCTGACCCACCTGCACTACGACCACACCGGCACCGCCAGGGAGTTCACCTCCGCCCGCTACCACCTGCAGCGGGCCGAACTGGACTACTGGACGGGGCCGTGGGCCGAGCGCGTCACGGGGGAGCGCTGGCTGCTGAACGACGACGACCTCGCCCATCTCCGGGCCGCCCACCGGGACGGCCGCGTGTCCCTGCCCGACGGTGACGCGACCGTGGTGCCCGGGCTGAGCGTGCACCTGGTGGGCGGGCACACGGCGGGCATGCAGGTGGTGCGCGTGCGCACCGCCCGCGGGCACGTCGTGCTGGCCTCCGACGCCAGCCACTTCTACGAGAACATCGAGGGCGACCGGCCGTTCCCGATCCTGCACAGCATGACCGGCATGTACGGAGCCTTCGACCGGATCAAGGAGCTGGCCGACGGGCCCCACCTGGTGGTCGCCGGCCACGACCCGGAGGTCCTCAAGCGCTTCCCCCTGCTGGAGCCGGACATCGCGGAGATCGCCGGCTGACGCGCTCCCCGGACGCGGGGCGCCGCGGCCGGGGTCACAGGCCGAGGTAGATGCGGCGGACCTGGGGGTCGTCGCGGAGTTCGGCCGAGGTGCCGGTGGCGGCGATCTCGCCGTTCTCCATCACCAGGCAGGTCGTGGTGACGTCGAAGGTGAGCTTGGCGTTCTGCTCGACGAGCAGGATGGCCAGGCCGTCGGCGTTGAGCCGCTTGAGCACGGCGGCGATCTCGGCGACGAGGATCGGAGACAGCCCCATCGAGGGCTCGTCCAGCAGCATCACCTTGGGGCGGGACATCAGCGCCCGCCCGACGGCCAGCATCTGCTGCTGACCCCCGGACAGGGCCCCCGCCAGGCGGTGGCGCATCTCGCGGAGCACCGGGAAGACCTCGTACACCTCGTCGATCGGCGTCCGCTTCCAGCTCTGCGTGTAGGCCCCGAGCAGGAGGTTCTTCTCGACGCTCAGCCCGGGGAAGACGTGCCGCCCCTCGGGCACGTAGCCGATGCCGTGCCGCACCAGGGTGTGCGCGGGCGCGCGCAGCAGGTCGTGCCCGCCGAAGCGGATCGCGCCGGCCTGCCGGGGCGCCAGGCCCATGACGGCCTTGAGGGTGGAGGTCTTGCCCGCGCCGTTGGCGCCGATGATGCCCAGCGACTGGCCGGGTTCGACGGTGAAGGAGACGTCGTGGGCGGCCCGTACGCCGCCGTAGTGGACGGAGAGGTTCTCGACGGTGAGCGTGCTCAACGGGTGGCCTCCTCGGCAGTGGGCGCGGTCATCGAGTCGCCGAGGTAGGCGGCCACGACGTCGGGGTGCACGGCGACCTCGGCCGGCGGGCCGTCGGCGATGACGCGGCCGCCCGACAGCACGGTGACCTGCTCGCACAGCGACATGACCAGGCCCATGTTGTGCTCGATGATCACGACGGTCACGCCGGAGTCCCTGATGGAGCGGACGATCTCGCCGAGCCGGCGCACCTCTTCGCCGTTGAGCCCGGCGGCGGGCTCGTCCAGCAGGAGCAGGCCGGGCCGCATGGCCATGGCGCGGGCCAGCTCGATGCGCCGCTGGATCCCGTACGGCAGCGAGCGCGGCTCGGCGTCGGCGACCTCGGCCAGCCCGAACCGCTCGATGAGCTCCCCGGCCCGCTCCCGCAGCTCCCGCTCGTAGCCCAGCACCTTCCAGGGCAGGCCCGGGTAGCGCCAGATCCACGTGGTGGGAGTGCGGTCCAGGCCGACGAGCAGGTTCTCGCGCACGCTGAGGTCCTCGAACAGGCGCAGGTTCTGGAAGGTCCTGGCCACGCCGCGGTGCGACAGCCGGTACGGCGCCGCCCCGGTCACGTCGCGCCCGCGCAGCCGCACCGACCCCTGGGTGGGCGTGTAGAAGCCGCTGATGACGTTGAACAGCGTGGTCTTGCCCGAGCCGTTGGGCCCCACGACGCCGCGGATCTGCCCGGCGGGCACGGTGAGCGACACCCCGTCGAGCGCGACCAGGCCCTTGAACCGCTTGGTCACCTCCCGGACCTCCAGCACGTCGCCGTCCGAAGGGGCGGGCGCGGCGGCCTCGTACGGCTGGAAGGGGCCGAGCTGGGCGCGCGAGCCGTCGCGGCGGCGCCGCAGGAACTGGCGCGGCAGCCCGGCCAGGCCCTGGGGCGCGAACACCACCACGAGCACGACCACGAGGCCGTAGCCGAGCTGGGCGTAGGCGGAGGCGTCCAGCAGCGCCTCCCTGACCAGGGAGAGCGCGACGGCGCCGACGACGCAGCCCAGGATGCTGCTCCGGCCGCCGATGATCACCATGGCGAGCAGGAGGAACATGTTGGCGATGTTGAACGACTCGGGCGCGACGAAGCGGATGAGCCCGGCGTACAGGACGCCCGCGACGCCGCCGTACAGGCCGGACAGCACGAAGGCGGTCATGCGCAGCAGCGGGATCTCCGCGCCCAGCGCGCCCGCCGCGAGGTCGTCGTCGCGCATGGCGCGCAGCCGGCGGCCCAGCGGCGAGTGGGTGACCAGCAGGGCGAAGGCCAGGGCGAGCGCGAAGACGACCAGCTCGACGTAGTAGAAGAGGTAGCCGCTGGACAGGTCGAGGCCGAACATCGGCGGCACCGGCAGGTCGCTGATGCCCTCGGCGCGGCCCGCGACGGTGGCGTTGGTGACCCAGTTGGTGAAGGCCAGGGCCAGGCCGAGCGTCACGATGCCCAGGTAGTGCGACTGCATGCGCAGCGCGGGCACCCCCACGAGCGCGCCGAAGACCGCGGCGGCCAGCACCGCCAGGACCGCGGCGCTCCAGAAGCCGAAGCCGGCCTGCGTGGTGAGGATGGCCACGGTGTAGGCGCCGACGCCGAAGAAGGCGACCTGGGCCAGGTTGATCTGCCCGGCCACGCCCATGGTCAGGCCGAGGCCGACGGCCAGGATCGCGAAGATGATCGCCACGTCGGCGACGTGCATCGAGTAGCCGCCCAGGCCGTAGGGGAGCAGCCAGGCGGCCACGGCGACGGGGACGAGCCAGGCCAGACGTCTCATGCGCGGTTCACCGTGGCCTCTCCGAAGATGCCGGTCGGGCGGATCATGACCACGGCGGCGAACACCAGGAACGTCACCAGCTCCGAGTACTCCTGGAAGTTGCCCGCGGCGAACGAGTCGAGCAGGCCGAAGGCCAGCCCGCCGACGATCGCGCCGGGCATGCTGCCGAAGCCGCCCAGCATGGCGGCCGCGAAGCCCTTGATGCCCAGGGTGCCGCCCATGGTCGGGTTGACGTACAGCATGGGCCCGACCAGGCTGCCCGCCAGCGCCGCCAGGCCCGCGCCGATGGCGAAGGCCATGGCGTTGCTGCGCCCGACGTGGATGCCGACCGCGGTGGCGGCCTGGTGGTCCATGGCGACCGCCTGCATGGCCGCGCCGCGCTTGGTGCGCTGCAGGAACAGCGCCAGCAGTCCGGTCGCCGCCGCGGCGACCGCGATCACGAGCACGTTGTACGTGGGGATGCGGACGCCGGCCAGGTCGATCGGCTCGGTGGCGACGGGGGAGGGCACGGCGTGGCCGGTGGCCCCCCAGACGAGGACCGCCCCCGCCTCCAGGACGGCGCCGAAGCCGATCGTGCCGATCAGCATCAGCGTGAAGTCCTTGTTCTCCAGGGGGCGCAGGAAGCGCTCGATCACCAGGCCGATGAGGCCGGTGACCGCGATGGCCACGACGATCGCGACGGCGAAGGGGAGCTTGCTGGCCAGGTAGAAGGTGGAGGCGGCGTACGCGCCGATCATGACGACGCTGCCGTGCGCGAAGTTGACCAGCCCCATGGTGCGGTAGACGATCGAGAACCCCATCGCCACCAGCGCGTACACCGCTCCGAACGTGACCCCGCCGATCAGGGTCTGGAGGAATACCTGCACGTCAGCTCGCGGCCTCGGGCACGACCTTGCCGTCCTTGACCAGGCCGATCTTGGTGGTGTGGATGCCGACGCCGTTGGCGTCGTAGTCGTAGTCGCCCAGCAGCCCGGCGCGCTTGACGCCGCGGATGGCGTCGGCCAGCTTCTGCCCGCCCTCGCCGTTGGTCTGCTTGAGCGCCTCGATGAGGATCGACGCGCCGTCGTACGCCTTGGCGACGTGCATCCGGGCCTCCTCGTTGTAGGCGGCCTTGTACTTGGCGGCGAACGCCTTGATGGCCTCGCTGGCGTCGTTGCTCAGGTAGGGGGAGCTGACGATGGAGCCCTCGGCGTTCTTCAGCCCGGCCGTGGTGGCGTACACGTCGGTGCCCATCGGGGCGCCGCCGGCGAAGACGGCCTTGAGCCCCAGCTCGCGGGCCTGCTTGGCGATCAGCCCCGACTGGACCTCCTCGGCGCCGATGAACAGCACCTCCGGGTCCTTCTCGCGGATCTTGGCGAGGTTGGCGTTGAAGTCCTTCTGGTCGGGGGTGACGACCTCGTCGGCCGGCGGGGTGAGGTTCCTGGTCTTGAGGGCGGCGAGGAAGGCGTCGTGCTCGCCGCTGCCGTAGGCGCCGTTGTTGCTGATCAGCGCGATCTTCTTATGCCCTTTCTCGTCGACCAGGTACTTGGCGAGCGTCTCGTCGAAGGTGACGCTGGTCGGCGCGTTGAGGAAGAGGAACGGGCTCTTCAGCTCGGCGAGCTTGGGCGACTGGCCCGAGGTGATGTTCGGGATCTTGGCGTCCTTGAGGATGGGCGCCATGGCCAGGGTGACCGCGCTCTCGGCGGTGCCGAGCATGGCGACGTAGCCCTCGCCGGCGATCTTCCTGGCCAGGTTGGTGCCCACGGTCGGGTCGCCCTGGCTGTCGAACAGGTCGAGCTGGATCTGCCGCCCGTTGACGCCGCCGGCCTTGTTGGCCTCGTCGACGGCCAGCTTCACGCCCTTGTGCTCCCACTGGCCGAGCGAGCTGAGCTGCCCGCTCTGGGCGTTGACGTTCGCGATCTTGATGGGGCCGGTGGCGCCGGCGCCTGACTGGTTCGACTGTCCGGGCGGGGCGCAGGCGGCGAGCAGGATGAACGCGGCCGCGAGGATCGGAGATCTCACGATTCACCTCTGGGGGTAGGTGAGAGAGTTAATTCACGGACTAGTACGTTCGTTATAGCGCCGCACGGATGCGGAGGAAATATCGAACGCGCAACGGTTTCAGCCGGAGAACATCCCCTGATAGATGTCCTTGATGTTCCAGTGGCCGGGTGTCGGCACCGGTTCGTTCACCATCGGGACGTCGATGACCGCGGGGCGCCGGTTCGCGACGGCCGCGCGCAGGGCCGCGCCGAACCCGGCGGGCGTGGTGACGGTGTGGCCGTCGGCGCCGCACGCGACGGCGAGCGCGGCGAAGTCCGGGCTGTAGGGCCGCCCGGCCGGGTCGGTGAAGTCGCAGCCGTGGCTGCGGCCGAAGTGGGCCGCCTGCAGGTCCGAGATGGTGCCGTGCGACCTGTTGTTCATCACCACGAAGATCACGGGGGCGCCCTGCTCGACCGCGAGCGGCACGGCGGGCAACTGCGCGCTCATGCCGCCGTCGCCGATGAGCGCGACCACCGTCCGCTCCGGCCGGGCCAGCTGCACGCCCACGGCCGCCGCCGGGCCGAACCCCATGGTGGAAGCCCCGCCGGGGGTGATGAACCGCCCCTGCGGCGGCAGCTCGTAGCACTGGGCGACGCCGTTCTTGTTCCAGCCCACGTCGGTGACCAGCACCGCGTCGGCGGGGATCGCCTCCCGCAGGTCCGCCAGAATGCGCTCGGGCCGCAGCGGGAAGTCCTCGCTCCGGCCGCGCTCCCTGCTCGCCGCGAACAGCCCCCTCCTGGCCTGGCGGATCTTCTCCCGCAGCTCCGGCCGGTCGGCTCCGGGGTGGGCCTTGGCGGCGTCGGCCAGCGCCTTGACCGCGAGCCCCACGTCGGCGACCGCGCCGATCGCCACCGGGTAGTTGCGGCCGAGCTCGGCCGGGTCGATGTCGATCTGGATGAGCGTGCTCGCGCCGGAGAAATCCCAGGTGAAGCGGGGATCCCAGGAGCTGGCGTCGGTCTCGGCGAAGCGGGTGGCCAGGGCGAGCACGACGTCGGCCTCCCGGGCGTAGGCGTTCGTCAGCTCCAGCCCCCAGAAGCCGGTCATGCCCAGCACGAGCGGGTGGGCGTCGGGCACGGTGCCCTTGGCCATGAGCGAGTGCGCGATGGGGAGGTCCAGGTGCTCGGCCAGCGCGATCAGCGCGTCGGCTTCCTCGCGCAGGCCGCCCCCGATGTAGACGAGCGGTCGCTCGGCCGCCGCCAGCGTCGCGGCGATCAGCTCGGCGCTCGCCTCGGGCAGGCCGGGCGGCGCCGCGTGGCTGATCGGCGGGTACGGCGCCGCGGGCCGGGAGAAGACGTCCATCGGCACGTTGACGAGCGTGGCGCCCGGACGTCCCGACCGCGCCGTCCAGAAGGCCCGCTCCACGGCCCGGCCCAGGTCCTGGGCGCGGTGCACGTTCCAGGCCCGCTTGACGAACGGGCGGAAGACCGACGCCTGGTCGCCGTCGGCGTGCAGGTTGATCTCCTGGTGCGGGTGGCGGCCCCGGTAGTAGGAGGGGATGTCGCCGGAGACCACGACCAGGGGCACCGAGTCGAGCGCGGCGGTCATGACGCCGGTGGCGGCGTTGGTCAGGCCGGGGCCGACGTGGACGAGCAGCACGCCCGGTTTGCCGCCGGCGCGGGCGTAGCCGTCGGCGGCGTGCGCGGCGGCCTGCTCGTGGCGGGCGATGACGAAGCGGATGGAGCTGTCGGCCAGCGCGTCGAGCACCGCGATGTTGGTGTGTCCGCAGGTGCCGAAGACGTACTCGACACCGAGCTCCTCCAGTTGCGCGACGAGCGCGTGGGCCGCCGTGTCGGTCATTGGTCTCCCCAGATGGTCAGCCCCTTGAGCATGAGGGTCTTGGTCACGGTGAAGTCCTCGATCATCCAGCGGGGCGACTCGCGGCCGATGCCGGAGTCCTTCACGCCGCCGAACGGGACGTGGTCGAGGCGGAAGTTGGAGGAGCCGTTGACGATCAGGCCGCCGACCTCCAGCTCCCGCCAGGCGGTGAGGATGCGGCGCACGTCGTGGGTGAAGATCCCGGCCTGCAGCCCGTACGAGCTGCGGTTGCACTCCTCGATCACCTCGTCGAAGCCGTCGTAGGGGAGCACGGCCACCAGCGCGCCGAACACCTCCTCCCTGACGACCCGCGCGTCACGGGGCGGCGCGACCACGACGGTGGGCGCCATCACCGCCCCGTCGCGGCTGCCGCCCGCGGTGATCCGGGCACCCGCCCCGGCGGCCTCGGCGCTCCAGCGGACCACGCGCTCGGCCGCGGCGTCGTCCACCATCGAGCCCACGTCGGTCGCCGGGTCGAGGGGGTCGCCCACGGCCAGCGCCTTCACCTCGCCGGTCAGGGCGTCGGCGAAGTCGTCGAAGCGGGAGCGCTGGACGTAGACGCGCTGCACCGAGATGCAGCTCTGGCCGGAGTTGCTGTAGCCGGTGCGGGCGCAGATCCGGGCCGCCTCGGCGACGTCGGCGTCCTCGCACACGATGGTCGCGGCGTTGCCGCCGAGTTCGAGCAGCACCCGCTTCGGCCCGGCGGCGTGGGCGACGGCATGCCCGGCCGCGACGCCGCCGGTGAAGCTCACCACGGCGATCTCCGGCGCCGCGCACAGCCGCGCGCCCACCTCGCCGCCGCCGTGCAGGACCTGTACGGCCTCGACCGGCATGCCGGCGTCGAGCAGCAGCTCGACCAGCGCCGTGGAGACGGCCGGGGCCTGCGGCGGCGGCTTGACGATGGTCGTGTTGCCGGCGGCGAAGGAGGCGGCGAGCTTGTGGGCCAGGAGGTTGGTGGGCGCGTTGAACGGCGTGATCGCCAGCACCGGCCCCGCCGGGGCGCGCTGGGTGAGCGCGGTGTTGCCGACCCCGCGCGCCCAGCCGGCCACCGGCAGCACCTCGCCGCCGATCCGCCTGGCCTCGGCCGCCGCGACGGACAGCGTGTCGGCCACCCGCAGCACCTCGCCGCGCCCGTCCTTGAGTGGTTTGCCCAGTTCGAGCGCGAGGAGGCGGGCGAACTCCTCGCCGCGCTCGCTGATCGCGGCGGCGGCGCGCTCCAGGATGTCCGCGCGGGTGGCCGGGGCCAGCCGCGCGATCGCCCTGGCCGAGCGCCGGGCGTAATCAAGAGCTGCGGTGACGTCGTCGGCCTGCGCCGTTCTGGCCCGGCTGACGACCTGGCGGACGTAGGGGCCGACGCGCTCGGCCCGCGGTCCTTCGGTGAGCCACTGGCCGGCGACCAGGCAGCCGGTGTCGTGGATTGCGTTCATGGCGGCTCCATGGATCCGCTAAGCGGTTCGCCTGAACCGCACTGTGGATGGCCTCACGGTATGAGGACGGTACGGGTTCTGGCAAGACCCTGATCCACATAGCGGATCAGATGGACCATCAAGCGGACCGAGTGGTAGCCTGTGGACCGCATGAGAAGGTGGGCAGCAGGTTCACCTTCTACCCACAAGTGAGGACCCGTGCCTTCCAACCTTCCCGCAGAGTCCGGTGAGAGCGGCGGCGTGCGCAGCGTCCAGCGGGCGTTCGACATCCTGTCGCTGCTCACCGAGGAGCGGCGCACGCTGACCATCCGCGAGGTCGTCGAGGAGACCGGGCTGGCCAAGACGACGGCGCTGCGGTTGCTGCAGACCCTGGAGCACATGGGGCTGCTGTGGAGCACGCCGAAGGGCTACGCGGCCGGTCCCGCCCTGTGGCGGTGGGCGCACCTGGCCCGCTCGGCGTGGGAGCTGCCGCCGGAGACCGTCCAGCTCATGCGCGAGCTCGGCGCGCGGCAGCGGGAGACCGTCAACCTGTACGTGCTGCGCGACGTCCACCGCGTCTGCATCGCCCAGCAGGAGAGCCCGCAGCCGCTGCGCCACGTCGTACGGGTCGGCGACGAGCTGCCGCTGTGGGCGGGGGCCTCCTCGAAGATCCTGCTCAAGGACGCCCCCGAGCGGCTGCTGGCCCGGGTCGCCCGCTCCTCCCCGTACGGCGAGTCCCACACGGCCACCCTGCGGGAGTGGATCGACCAGGCGGCGCGCGACGGCTACGCGGCCAGCCACGGCGAGCGCGAGCCCGGCCTGTCGGCGGTCGCCGTGCCCGTGACGAGCGGCTCGGGGGCGACCGTGGCGGCGCTGACGCTCAGCGGCCCGACGGTGCGCTTCGGCGACGACCGCGTGGCGGAGTTCGCCGCGGACCTGCGGGAGGTGGCCAAGCGCATGTCCGAACGCGGCTTCGACCACCCCCTCGCCTGAGCGCCGTCAGTAGACGACGATCTTGCCGGTGTTCTGCGGGAAGATAGCGTCGTTGTAGAAGTACTCGCCCGCGGCGCCGAACGTGTGGGTGAACGACTGGCCGGGCATCAGCACGCCGCTGTCGAACTCGTACTCGAAGAACGACACGGCGGCGTGCGCGGACCTGTTGTCGGCCGGGTTGACGAAGGTGACCGTCGTGCCCTTCGGCACCCGCAGGTGCTGGGGTGACATGGCGTTCTGGGCGACGGTGTTCTCGGTCGCGCCGGGCCGCTGGTTGGCGGCGTCCCAGATCCGGCCGAGCGTGACGGTGGTGCCGGCCACGGCCGCCGCCCTGATGTCGTTGCGCTTCCTGGGCGGCGTGGGCGTGGCCGCCGGGGGCACCTTGCCGCCCAGCTTGAACGCCCACAGGTGGTCGCCGCGCGGGATGTCCGGATACGGCAGCCCGTTGCCGCCGGCCAGGACCGCGACGTACTGCTCGCCGTCGATCTCGTAGCTGATCGGGCTGGTGTGCACGCCGGCGCCGCACTGGAAGCTCCACAGGATCCGGCCGTCGGTGTCGTCCATGGCGTGCAGCAGCCCGTCGGGCCCGCCCTGGAACATCACCCGGCCGCCGGTGGTCAGGATGCCGTTGCCGTGCGCCAGCGACCACTCGCGGTCGAGGGTCCACACCGGCTTGTTGGTGCGCGGGTCCACGGCCGCGATGCCGCCCGCGAAGTACTCGCCCAGCGGGCGCGAGGTGTTGACCCGGCCGTCGTGGGTGTTGGAGAAACCGGAGTTGATCAGCCCGTACCCCACGTAGATCCAGCCCGTGTGCGGGTTGTACGACAGGTGCGCCCAGTCCGCGCCGCCGCCCGCGCCCGGGAAGATGATCGTGGCCCGGTCCCAGTGCGGCGTGTAGAGGCCGCCCCAGGCGTAGAACGGCACCGGCCTGGTCGCCTTGTCGAACTCGGGCGCCTGCGTGATGAACGGCTCACCGCCGGGGAAGGGCTGCGTCGGCGCGGTCTTCTGCCGGGGGTCCTGCGGCACGGGGCGTTCCTCCACGCCGTGCAGCGGCTCGCCGCTCTCCCGGTCGAGGACGTAGAACATGCCGGCCTTGCTGCCGTAGACGACGGCCCGGCGCGTCCTGCCCTTGACCTTGATGTCCACCAGCACCGGAGCCATGACGTTGTCCAGGTCCCAGATGTCGTGGTGCACCGACTGGAAGTGCCACCTGCGCTTGCCGGTCCTGGCCTCGATGGCCACGATCGAGTTGGCGAACAGGTTGTCGCCGCCCCGGCCGGAGCCGTCCAGGCGCGGGTAGGAGCCGCCGAACGTCCAGTAGACCAGGCCCAGCTCCGGGTCGACGGCCGGGTGGATCCACGGCACCGCGCCGCCGGTCTTCCAGGACCCGCCCTCCCAGGTGTCGTTGCCGAACTGGCCCTCGCCGGGGCACGCCCAGAAGGTCCAGGCGACCTCGCCGGTGGCGGCCTCCAGCGCGTACGCCCGGCCGCGCGCGCCGCCGGTGCTGCCCTGCATGCCGACGTAGATCAGGCCGTCGTGGTAGACGACGGCGCCGGCCAGGGTGCCGGTCAGGCCGCCACATTGGCCATTTTGCGGGTCGCAGCCGCCGGTGTCGCCGCCGCCCTCGTCGTCGGTGATGAGCTGCCGCTGCCAGACGACCTGCCCGGTCTCCTTCTTCAGGGCGTAGACGATGTTGGCGCCCGAGGTGGAGAAGACCAGGCCCTCGCCGAGGGCGACGCCGCGCATGTTGGTCTGCCTGGTGCCGAGGTTGGTCTTCCACCTGATCGCGCCGGTGCGGCCGTCCACGGCGAAGACGTTCTGCTGCGTGGTCTGCACGTACAGGACGCCGTTCTCGACGACGCAGGTGCTCTGCTGGTGCGCCGCGGTGCTGCCGCCCTCGAGGTTGACGTGCCAGGCGCCGCCCAGGCGGCTCAGGTTCCTGGCGGTGATCTGCTTGAGCGGGGAGTGGTTGTGGTTGCCCAGGTTGCCGCAGACCTTGGGGAAGTCCTTGCCGGCGACGCCGAGGGAGGCCGGCTGGCGTTCCGTGGCGGCCGTGGCGGGTTCCGCGACCGTGGCGGCGGTGGTCAGCGCCGCGGCCGCGCCGATGAGGAAGTTGCGTCGTTCCACTGGCACCACACCTTCAGTGGTCCGCTAGATGGACCTATAGATCCGTATGACGGACGCACCATAAGCCTCGGCCGATCGTGAAGGCAAGAGCTTGTCCGATGCCGGGGCGATGGCTACGCTCAAACCTCGTAGTGGACCAGCCGATCCGTCTAGTGGATCGAAGTGCGAGGTGCCCATGCGTAGCAAACTGTCGGTCGCCGCCCTAACCGGCGCGGCGGCACTCCTGCTCACCGCCACCGCTCCCAGCTCCGCCGCCTCACGCGAGGCGGCACAGAACCTCGGCGATCCGGACTACGGCGTCTGCCGCGGCACCGACCCGCGCTGCTACCACGACTGGGGCAACTTCGACCCCGCCAAGGGCTACCGGCTGCTCGTCTACAGCCGCACCGCCGGCCCGCGCCACGCCCACCTCGGCACCCCGCTCGGTCCCGGGCTCAACCCGCCGCTCAACGACGACAACGTCGCGATCAAGGCCGTGCTCAAGCTGGGCCAGGACAACGGCTTCGCCGTCGACTACACCGAGGACGTCGCCCAGCTGTCCTCGGCGGGGCGGCTGCTGCCGTATAACGCGGTGATGTTCCTCAGCACCACCAGGGACGCCCTCGACGACGCGGCGCAGACCGCGCTGCGGCAGTACATCCGGGCCGGGGGCGGGTTCGTCGGCGTGCACAACGCCTTCGGCACCGAGTACAACTGGCCCTGGTACGAAGGGCTGCTCGGCAACGCCAACTTCTACGACCACGCCGCCAACCAGCCGGGCACCGTCGTCACCGCCGACCGGCGCGACGCCTCCACCCAGGGGCTGCCGCAGCGCTGGGCCTTCAGCGACGAGTGGTACAACCTCGTCCCGTTCCCCACGCGCGTCCGCGTCCTGGCCAAGGTGGACGAGAGCACGCTGGCCCGCGGCGTGCGCGGCAACCTCGGCCACCCCGGACACGGCGGCGACCATCCGGTCAGCTGGTGCCAGTACTACGACGGCGGCAGGGCCTGGCTCACGACCCTCGGCCACGACGTCAAGGCGTGGACCGACGAGCCGCTGGACGGCGACCAGTACTTCGTCCAGCACCTGCTCGGCGGCGTGAAGTCCGTCATGGGCATGGCGCCCTTCTGCCGCTGAGCAGGCGCCGGCGGGTCACCAGGTGACGGGCAGCTCGTAGACGCCGTAGACCTGGCCGTCGTGCTTGAAGGGGATCTGCTCCAGCTCCGCCGCCAGCCGCAGCGACGGGACGCGCCGGTAGAGCGTGCTGTAGGCCACCTGCAGCTCCATCCGCGCCAGCGGCTGGCCCAGGCACTGGTGGACGCCGAAGCCGAAGGCCACGTGGCGGCGGGCGTCGCGGCGGATGTCCAGCTCGTCGGGGTCGGGGAAGATCGCGGGGTCGCGGTTGGCGATGTCGTTGGCCATGATCATCCCCTCGCCGGCGCGGATGACCTGGCCGCCGATCTCGATGTCCGCCAGCGCGACCCGGCGGCGGCCGCTGTGGGTGATGTTGAGGTAGCGCAGCAGCTCCTCCACCGCGCTGGCGACCAGCCGCGGGTCGTCGTTGTGGCGCAGGAGGGCGAGCTGGCCCGGGTGCCGCAGGAGGGCGAGCGTGCCGAGGGCGATCATGTTGGCGGTGGTCTCGTGCCCGGCGATCAGCAGCAGCACGCCCATCTGGGCGGCCTCCTGCCGGGTCAGCTCGCCGGCCTTGACCCGCTCGGCCAGCTTCGACAGCAGATCGTCCGCCGGGTCGGCGAGCTTGTCGCCCATCAGGGAGTCCAGGTACTCGAACAGCCTCGCACCGGCGGCGGCCCGCTCCTCGGGCGTCGCGCTGCGCCTGATGACGGTCTTGCTGTTCTCCTGGAAGAAGTCGTGGTCGGCGTACGGCACGCCGAGCAGCGCGCAGATCACCAGCGAGGGCACCGGCAGCGCGAACGCCTCCACCAGGTCCACCGGCTTCGGGCCGGCCAGCAGGTCGTCGATCAGGTCGTCCACGATCTTCTGCACGGCCGGGCGCAGGGACTCCGTCCGCCTGACGGTGAACTGGGCCTGCACCATCCGCCGCAGCCGGGCGTGCTCGGGGTCGTCCATCATGATGAAGCTGATCGTGCCGCCGGCGCCGATGCGGGGTGCCTGGATCGGGTAGCCGGCGCGGGTGACGTCGGCGCTGACCCTGGGGTCGGCCAGCAGCGCCCGCTGCTCGGCGTACGTGGTCACCAGCCACGGGGTGCTGCCGTCCCACAACCTGACCTTGGCCAGCGGCCCCTCCTCCTGCAGGGTGCGCAGGGGCGGCGGCGGGTCGAACGGGCAGCCCGCCGCTCTGGCCATGGGAAACTCGTGGATCTCGGTCATCGCCGGCTTCCTTTGCGCTCGATCCGCTCGGTGTGCCTGCGCACGATCGCGCGTACGAGGTCGGTCTTCGTGCCGAAGTGGTAGCCGACAGCGGCGCGGCTCTCACCGCATCCTTGACCCACATGACCTCCCCGAGTCGGCCCCTCCATGTCAGCCAATCAGGTGGCAGTAGGTAAGTCAAGCGACTGATTTAATACCTGGCCAAAAGTGTCGGCGGCGCTGGTTAGTGTCCCCGCTGTGGATCACTGGGGAGAGATCGAGAAGCTGATCGTGGCCTGCCAGGCCGACCGGCTCGCCGAGCGGGTCAAGGGGCTGGACGAGCAGGCCCGCAAGGACGTCGCGGCCCGATTACCGGAGCTGCTGAAGGAGCTGCGCGCCCGGTTCGACCGATGGGACGACGGCCTGGTCGCCCACGGCAGCGCGTTGCGGGTGGCGGGCGCGGGCACCCTCGGCGGGGCGGCGGCCGTGGCGTCCTGGCTCTACCGGCGCGACTTCGCGCCGCAGTGGGACGGCCCCGACTCCGACGTCCACCTCGTCCTCGGGGTGCTGGCCGACCGGCCGGCCGCCTGGCGTGCCGACCTGGCCGAGCGGCTGGTGCTGCGCATGCGCGTGCCCGACGACCGCGGCATGGCGCTCGCCCTGGCCCTGCTGCGCGAGACCGGCATCGAGCCGCCGCCGCACGATCCGCTGGTGGCCGGCTGGGTGAGCGGCGAGCCGAGGTCGTCCCTGTCCGCCGACCCGCTGCTCGACCACCTGCTGCCGCGCCTGTTCGAGGCCCAGGGGGTGGGCCGGGTGCTCCAGTGGGAGAAGGCGTCGGGGAAGGGCTGGCTGCGGGCGCTGCTGGCGGCAGCCGAGTCGGGCCGGGTGAAGCGCGAGGCGCTGATCGACGGCTGCGTGCGCCGCTTCCTGCTCGGCGGCACGGCCATCGACCTGCGCTTCTTCGTACGCCTGCACGAGGCGCTGGATCCCGCGCCCGCCGAGGCGGCCGCCCGCGCCCGCGACTACCTGCGCCTGCTGCCCGCCTCCCCTGGCCCGGTCGCCGAGCTGGCCGTCAAGCGCCTGCGCGCCTGCGGCGAGCTCACCGCCGACGACCTGGCCGAGGCGTGGGAGTCGCTGCTGTTCCGCCCCGAGCGCAAGCTGGTGCGCGCCGGGATGTCGTGGCTCGACCGTTCCGTGCGGCGCGCGCCCGAGCTGGCCGGCCTGGTCGCCGCGCCGCTGGCCGGCGCGTTCGCCGCCGACTCGGCCGAACTGCAGGAGAAGGCCGTCGAGCTGGCCGTCGCCCACGCCGGCCGCATGACCGAGGAGGGGCGCGCCACCGTACGCGAGGCGATCGAGCTGCTCCCGCCCCACCTCGGCCTGCGGGCCGCCACCGCCTTCGCGGGCGGCAGCGTGGCCGAGGGCGAGCCCGCGTTCGTGCCGCCGCCGCTGCCCGCGGCGCCCGAACGCGCCGTCGCCTTCCCGCCTCCGATCGAGTCCATCGAGGAGCTGACGACGGAGGCGGACCGCTCCTGGAAGACCTGGGAACGGCTGCTCGCCGGGTTCGTCACGCTCGCCGGCCGCGACCGGGCGGGCCTGGCGGCGGAGCTGCGGCCCCGGCTGATCGGCGGGCCCTATTGGATATACCGGGAGGAGAGCTGGGAACGGGTCGAGCAGTGGCTTGAGGGTGCCATGCGTGCCCTGACCGCGACCGCGGCCGCCCAGCGCGCCTGGCTGCGCTACATGCCGAAGACCCGGCGGGCCGCCCCGCTCCTGCTGCTGTTGCATCGCGCGGCGGAGATCCTGCGGGCCGTCGAGGAGGACACCCTGCCGCCGCTGCTACTGGCCACGCCCACGCACAGCACCGGGCACGTGGCGGCGGCCGAGCTCGTGCGGCGGCTGGAGGTGATCGAGGCGGCCGGGGCCAAGCCGCTGGCCGCCGACCTCCAGCAGGCGTTGCTGCGCCTGCCGCGCACCCCGGATCCCGAGGCCGTGCGGCGGGCCGCGCGCCTGACGTCAGGCGCGGGCCGCATCGTCGCCGGGTGGACCTGCCCGGAGGTCACGGTCGAGCTCGAGTGGCGGTGCGGCGACGAAGGCGAAGGCCACGACTGGCACGACCGCAGCCACGACCACGACGTACGCCTGGTGCCGTCGGCCACCGCCGCGCCCACCGGGCTGCCGCTGGTCGACCTGATGCTCAGCGTCCCTGAACACTCTGGCGACGCAGAGCACCGGGCCTGGTGGCCCTCGACGCTGCCCTCCCACCGCGAGGTCGCCGCCGCGTACCTCATGCCATGCGTGTTCAGGCGCTTCTGGGGCGAGGACACCGTCGGGCCGGAGCAGGCCCGCGCGCTCGCCCGCGCGGAGGGGCCGGTCGGGACGGCCTTCGCGGTCGTCCTCGCCCGGGTCCTGGGCGACCCGCGGATGCCCGAGTCGGTCGACGTCCTGCTGGAGAGCGCCGCGCGGGACGAGCTGCCCGCGGAGGAGGTCGGCCGCCAGGCCGGGCTCCTCCTGGCCAGCGGCGAGCTCCGGATGATCGACATGATCGCCGCGCTGGAGGCCGCGGCCCGGCGTGGCGCCCACGCGCACGTGTGGCGGATCGCCGCGACCGCCCTGCCCATCTTGCTGCCCGCGCCGGGCGAGCGCCCCCGCAACGGCCTGGCCGACTTCGTCGCCCTCGCCGCCGCGGCGGCCGGATGGTCCGGAGCGCGTGGCGAGATCCCCGAGGTACGCGCCATGGCAGCCCGCAGGGGCGGCAGCGGCCTGCTGCGCGAGATCCGCCGGCTGCACGACCTGCTCACCGGCGACGACGGCCAGGAAGGATGACCATGGCGGCCAGACGATCCGGAAAGAACAGACACTGGCGCACCCGGCACGACGAGGGCCACGCCCTGCGGCTGGAGATCGGCGAGCTCGCCCGCGCCGCCGCCGAGCCGGGCTGGACGCGGCTGGAGGTCCGCCGCGCCCAGGTCGGCCCGCACGCGCGGACCACGCTCACCCGCGACGGCCGCGAGATCGCCGCCGAGGGGCTGGACGAGCCGTTCCAGCGCCTGCGCGAGCTCTCCTACCAGGCCGATTCCGGCACCTGGTTCACCTGCGAGCTGGCGTTCCCGGCCGGCAGCCGGGGCTACACCGGGCGCGTCGACTGCTCCGCGCCGCCGTTCGAGGACGTGCCCGCGCCCGCGGCGCTGGCGGAGCTGACCACGTTCCCGCGCACGGAGTCGCCCGGCTGGCTGCTGGCCGCGCTGCCGACCGCCGCGCCGATCGGCATTCCCACGACGTACGGCGAACGCTACGACCGTCGCTACAGCCGATGGGACGACGACGACTCCGACCGCCGTCCGCCGCCGCCGATCCACGGGGACGTCACCTACGTCCCGGCCACGACCATGACCTGCCGCGACTTCGGCCGGAGCGACGAGCGCCGCCAGCGCGCGGTCTTCCTGCTGGAATCGGCCGATGACGCCGAGGCCGGGCACCTCCTCGTGATGGGCCACGAGCAGGCCTACTGGGTGGCTCGCCACGGCATGCGCGGCACCGACGAGGGCGTGCGCTCCATCACCTTGGACGGGGCGGCGCTCCGGTTCGAGCTGACCCCCGAGGCCGCCGACGCCCTGGGCACCGAGACCACGTTCGAGGCCCGCCTCGAACTGCCGCCCGAGACGATCGCCGAGCTGTGCACCGCCCTGGGTGCCGTGCTCGGACCCGTCGCCCGGGCGCCGGAGCTCATCGGCTTCTGAAGCCGGCCGGTCCGGTGCGGTCAGCCGGCGAGAGGCTGGGCGGCGCGGGCCTGGGGGGTGGTGAGGGCGGCGAGGAGGCCGGGGAACGCCTGGTCCATCTCGTCCCGGCGCAGGGTGTTCATCCGTGCGGTCCCGACGTAGTACTGCCGGATCAGGCCCGCCTCGCGCAGCACGTTGAAGTGATGGGTGGCGGTGGACTTGCTGACCGGTATGTCGAAGTCGCCGCACTTGATGTCCGCGTCGGAGGCGTCGAGCTGCGTGACGATGCTCCGGCGTACCGGATCCACGAGGGCCTCCAGCACCTGCTGGAGGCCGAACTCCGACACCTCGGGGTGCGGCGGTGTACGTCCCATGGGCCAATAGTACGACAGACATCGAAGTTTGACGACGATCGTACTTCTCTCTACAGTGAGCCGCGTTCGAGCTGAGAGAAGGACGTTGCCATGACGAGGACTGTGCGCTTCCACGAGGTCGGCGGGCCCGAGGTGATGCGGCTGGAGGACGTGGAGCCGGGCGAGCCGGGGCCGGGTGAGGTGCGGATCCGGGTGGACGCGATCGGGGTCAACCGGGCGGAGGCGCTGTTCCGGAGCGGCCGGTACATCGAGCCGGTCAAGCGGTTCCCGGCCGGGCTCGGCTCCGAGGCCGCGGGTGTGATCGAGGCGGTCGGCCCGGAGGTGAACGGGTTCGAGGAGGGGCAGGCGGTCAGCGTCGTGCCGAACTTCTCCTACAACGACTACGGCATGTACGCCGAACGGGCGATCGCGCCGGCGAGCTCGCTCGTGCCGCGCCCCGACGGGGTGGACGCCGTCTCCGGCGCGGCGGTGTGGATGCCCTACCTGACGGCCTACGGCGCGATGGTGGAGGTCGGCGGGGTGCGGGCGGGCGACGTGGCGGTGGTGAACGCGGCCTCCAGCAGCGTCGGCCTGGCCGCGATCCACACCGCCAACCGCCTGGGCGCCACGCCGATCGCCGTCACCCGCACCGACGCCAAGAGGCGCCGGCTGGTGGAGGAGGGCGCGGCCGAGGTGATCGTCTCGGACGAGGAGGACGTGGCGGGCCGCATCCTGGCGCTGACCGGCGGCCGGGGCGCCGAGTACGTCTTCGACGCCGTCGCCGGACCGGGCGTGACGGAGCTGGCCAGGGCCGTGGCGGCGGACGGGACGCTGTTCCTGTGGGGTGCGCAGAGCGGGCAGCCGACGCCCTATCCGGGGTTCGACCTGGGCATGCCGGCGCTGAACCTGCGTACGTACACGGTGCATGAGATCACCCGGGATGCGTCGCGGATGCGCCGCGCGGCGGCGTTCGTGGCCTCGGGGCTGCGCACCGGGGCCTTCCACGCGGTGGTGGACCGCGTGTTCCCGCTGGAGGAGATCGTGCGGGCGCACCGGCACATGGAGTCCAACACCCAGTTCGGCAAGATCGTCGTCACGACCTAGTTGCCTTCTGTACCTACTAGTATGTACGCTCGTGGCGTGGACATGAGGGAACGGTTGATCGAGAGCACCCGTGAGCTGCTGTGGGAGCGCGGCTACGTGGGCACCTCGCCGAAGGCGATCCAGCAGCGCTCCGGGGCGGGCCAGGGCAGCATGTACCACCACTTCCGCGGCAAGCCCGACCTGGCGCTGGCCGCGATCGCCCGGAGCGCCGAGGAGATGCGCGGGCGCGCGGAGGCGGAGCTGTCCGGCCCCGGCACCGCGCTCCAGCGGATCACCGCCTACCTGAGCCGGGAGCGCGACGCGCTGCGGGGCTGCCCGGTCGGCCGGCTGACCCAGGACCCGGACGTGATGGCCGATCCCGAGCTGCGCCGTCCGGTCGAGGAGACCTTCTCCTGGCTGCGGACCCGGCTGGCCGCCGTCCTCGCCGAAGCGCGGGCGGACGGCGAGCTCGCCGCCGGGCCCGACCCGGCGGCCACCGCCACCGCGCTGGTCGCGGTGCTGCAGGGCGGATATGTGCTGGCCCGCGCCGCCGCCGACGCGGAGGTGTACGCGCAGGCCGTGGACGGCGCGCTCGGCCTGCTCGCCGGACATGCCCAGTGAAGGGAGCACCCGCATGAGCGCCATCAACCGCGAGCACCTGGTGACCGGCGACCTGACCGGCC
Source organism: Nonomuraea angiospora (assembly GCF_014873145.1). NCBI lineage: Bacteria > Bacillati > Actinomycetota > Actinomycetes > Streptosporangiales > Streptosporangiaceae > Nonomuraea > Nonomuraea angiospora. The sequence goes on from NZ_JADBEK010000001.1 coordinate 337,063, forward strand.
GCCCCGGGCGGATCGACCGGGTGGAGACGCACCGGGTCACCCTGCCGCCGGGGGCGGCGAGCGGCCCGCACACCCACCCCGGCGGCGTCGCCGGCTACGTCACCGCCGGCCGGATCGTGTACGAGCTCGACGGCCACCCCGCCCAGGAGCTCCGCGCAGGGAGCGCCTTCTTCGAGCCCGCGGGCGCGACCGTCCGCCGCTTCGACAACCTCTCCGCCACCGAGCCGGCCACGTTCGTGGCCAGTTACCTGCTCACCGGCGACCAGCCCCTGATCGAATCGCTGTGAAAGAAGGAACCCATGCCCTTTGTTCGGATCGACGCGCTCCGTGCGGATCCGCAGCGGCTGGAGGCCCTGGGCCGGGCCGTTCACGACGCCCTGGTGGAGGCCATCGGCATCCCGCGGGACGACCTGTTCCAGGTGCTCACCAGCCATGACGGCACGCGGGGCACGTTCCGCTACGACGACGGCTACCTCGGGATCCACCGGGACGACGACCTCGTGTTCGTGGCCGTCACCATGCGCGCCGGGCGCACCGCCGACCAGAAGCAGGCCCTCTACCGCAGGATCGCGGAGCTCGCCGAGGAGTACGCGGGCACCGAGCCGCGCAACGTGTTCGTCACGGTCACCGAGAACTCGCTGCTCGACTGGTCGTTCGGCGAGGGCGTGGCGCAGTACGCCGACGCCGGCGCCTGACTACAGCTCGCCGCGATACCAGGCTTCGGTCTCGGCCGCCAGCGCGCTCTCGTCCGGTCGCGGGGGCCGGGCCCGCTCGGCCCAGTGGCGCAGCCCCCGCGCGAGCTGGGCGGCGTGCTCCGGCCGGACGGATCCGTGCACGGCGAAGTACGTGACGATCGGCCCGGCGGCGGGGTCGCCGGCGTCGCAGCGGGCGCACAACAGGACCTCGCTGACGCCCCGTACCTCGTTGCCCGCCGCGTTCGTCCAGGTGTGCGGCAGGCGCAGCACGGCGAGGACGCTGCCGGTGCGGCAGCGGGGGCAGGGCCGGTCCCCGGTCATGCGCCGCCGATCGCGTCCGCGCCCAGCAAAGCCTTGACGTCTCCGTAGAGCGCCGGTTCGGCGGTGACCCGGAACGGCTGGAGGTTCAGCAGCACGCTCCTGGCGCCCGGGCGGTGCAGGCGCACGTGTACGGGCGCGCGGCCGGGATGGGTGGTCAGGATGTGCTTGAACTCCTGGACGAGCCGCGCGCTCAGCTGGGTCTCCTGGATGGAGATCACCACCGGAGGCTCGGTGTCCGCGCGGGAGACGTCGAGGAGGGCGATCTCCTCGCCGTACACGCTCATCGTCTCGTCGCGGACGTTGATCCGGCCCCGCACGGAGATCACGCGGTCCTGGGCCAGCGCCTCCCCGTACAGGGTGTAGGTCTTGGGGAAGACGAGCACCTCCATGGCGGCGTCGTGGTCCTCGAGGGTGACGATCGCCCACGGGCTGCCCTGCTTGGTCACCTTGCGCTGCAGGCCGGAGATGATGCCGCTGATCCGGGTCGCCCCGTCCTGCCGCCCGGAGGCCAGCAGGTCGGCGAGGGTGGTGTCGCGGTTGGCGTCCAGGATCCGCTCGGCGCCGTCGAGCGGGTGGCTGGAGACGTACAGGCCGAGCATCTCGCGCTCGAAGGCCAGCAGGGTGACGCCGTCCCACTCGCCCTCGGGGATCGCGATGGAGAAGGCGTCGCTCTGGCTCGGCTCCCCGAACAGCGAGTCCTGGCCGCGGGCCTCGTTCCGCTTGACGTCGATGATCGCGTCCACGGCCTGCTCGTGGATCGCGACCAGGGCCTTGCGGTGATGCCCCAGGCTGTCGAACGCGCCGGCCTTGGCCAGCGACTCGATGACGCGCTTGTTGCAGACGGCCGCCGGGACCTTGCCGAGGAAGTCGTTGAAGTCGGTGTAGGGGCCCTGGGCCTCGCGGGCGGCGACGATGGCGTCCACGACGCCGGCCCCGACGTTGCGTACGGCGCCCAGGCCGAAGCGGATGTCGGACCCGACGGCGGCGAAGTCCAGCCGGCTGGCGTTGACGTCCGGGGGCAGCACCTTGATGCCCAGGCGGCGGCAGTCCGACAGGTAGACGGCCATCTTGTCCTTGTCGTCGCCGACGGAGGTGAGCAGGGCGGCGAGGTACTCCTGGGGGTGGTTGGCCTTGAGGTAGGCGGTCCAGTAGGAGACCAGGCCGTACCCGGCGGTGTGGGACTTGTTGAAGCCGTAGCCGCTGAAGGGGACGAGGACGTCCCAGACCGCCTTGATCGCCTCGTCGGAGAAGCCGCGCCCGCTCATGCCGGCGGAGAAGCGGTCCCATTCGGCGTCCAGGACCTCCTTCTTCTTCTTGCCCATGGCCCGGCGCAGCATGTCGGCGGCGCCGAGGGAGTAGCCGGCCAGCTGCTGCGCGATGGCCATGACCTGCTCCTGGAAGACGACCAGGTGGTAGGTGTCGCCCAGGATGGGCTCCAGGGCCTCCTCCAGCTCGGGATGGATCGGCTCGACCGGCTGCTTGCCGGTCTTGCGCAGGGCGTAGTTGGTGTGGGCGTTCATCTCCATCGGCCCGGGCCGGTAGAGCGCGTTCACCGCGGCGATGTCGGTGAACGTGGTGGGCTGCATGAGCCTCAGCAGGACCCGCATGCCGCCGCCGTCCAGCTGGAAGACGCCGAGCGTGTCGCCGCGCGCCAGCAGCCGGTACGTGGTGGCGTCGTCGAGCGGGATGTCGAGGTTGTCGATGTCGACGCCCTTGTTGGCCCGGACGTTGGCGATCGCGTCGCCGATCACCGTGAGGTTGCGCAGGCCGAGGAAGTCCATCTTCAGCAGGCCCATGTCCTCGGCCTGCGTGAAGGGGAAGCCGGTCACGATCGGGCCGTCGGCCTTGGGCTTGACCAGCGGGATCACGTCGATCAGGGGCTCGCTGGAAAGGATCACGCCCGCGGCGTGGATGCCGGTGCCGCGGGTGAGGCCCTCGATCCCGGCCGCGGTGTCGAGCACCCGTTTCACCTCGGGGTCCTGCTCGTACATCTGGCGCAGCTCGGCCGCCTCGCCGTGCCGGGGGTGGCCCTTGTCGTGGATGGCGGCCAGCGGGATCTCCTTGCCGCCGACCGCCGCCGGGAACGCCTTGGTGATGCGGTCGCCCAGGGCGTACGGCAGGCCGAGCACGCGGCAGGAGTCCTTGACGGCGGCCTTGGCCTTGATGGTGCCGAAGGTGACGATCTGGCAGACGCGGTCGTCGCCGTACTTGCGGGTGACGTAGTCGATCATCTCGTCGCGCCGCCGGTCGTCGAAGTCGAGGTCGACGTCCGGCATGGAGATGCGCTCGGGGTTGAGGAAGCGTTCGAAGATCAGCTTGTGCTCGATCGGGTCGAGCTGGGTGATCCCCGTGCAGTACGCGACGATCGAGCCGGTGGCCGACCCGCGCCCGGGGCCCAGGCCGATGCCGCGCTCCCGGGCGTGGCGGCAGATGTCGGCCACCACCAGGAAGTAGCCGGGGAAGCCCATGGCCTCGATGACCGACAGCTCGTAGTCGATGCGGTCGAGCACCTCCTGCGACGGCCGGCCGTAGCGGCGGCGGGCGCCTTCGAGCGTCTCCTTGCGCAGCCAGCTGGCCTCGCTCTCGCCCTCGGGCACGGGGAAGCGCGGCGTCAGGTCCCGGTGGGCGAACACCTCGCCGTAGTCGCCGACCCGCTCGGCGATCAGCAGCGTGTTGTCGCAGGCGCCCGGCACCTCGGCGTCCCACAGCGCGCGCATCTCGGCGGCGGACTTGACGTAGTAGCCGCTGCCGCTGAACCGGAACCGGTCGGCGTCGGCCAGCCGCTTGCCGGTGCCCACGCACAGCAGCGCGTCGTGCGCCGGGGCCTGGCTCTCGGTGACGTAGTGCGAGTCGTTGGTGGCCAGGGGCGGCAGGCCGAGCTCCTTGCCGAGCCTGAGCAGCTCCTCGCGGACCCGGCGCTCGATGGCCAGGCCGTGATCCATCAGCTCCAGGAAATAGTTGTCCCTCCCGAAGAGGTCGCGGTAGCGGGCGGCGGCCTCGACGGCCTGGGCGTACTGGCCGAGCCGCAGCCTGGTCTGCACCTCACCGGACGGGCAGCCGGTGGTGGCGACGATGCCCTGGCCGTGCTCGGCGAGCAATTCATCATCCATACGCGGATATTTCTGGACATGGCCTTCCAGCCAGGCCCGCGACTGCAGCCGGAACAGATTCCGCAGGCCCTGCGCCCCGGTCGCCCACATCGTCATGTGCGTGTAGAGGCCGCGCCCGGAGACGTCGCCGCCCTCGCCGGTCTCGTCGTTGGAGCGGCGCAGCGCGAGGTTGTCGCTGTAGTACACCGGCTGCCGGTGCCGCCGCGAGAGCGGGGCGACGTAGCTCTCGATGCCGATGATCGGCTTGATCCCCGCCTTGCGCGCCGCCTGGTAGAACTCGTACGCGCCGTGCACGTTCCCGTGGTCGCTCATCGCCACCGCGGGCATCCCCTGCCGGGAGACCTCATCCATCAACAGCCCGACCTTGGCCGCGCCGTCGAGCATGCTGTATTCCGTATGCACATGGAGATGCACGAAAGATCCCATCGAGACCACGCCTCCTGGTTGTAGGCTCACCCGCGAACCCGAGCATTCGACCCGAGAGCAGGCCCGGTTGTCCAACAATCGACACACCGAAGAACCACAACCAACGGTGGTTGAAGAGATGGCGCCCGACCTGGATCTCGCCGCCGTCCGCGCCTTCGTCGTCATCACCGAGGACCGCTACTTCAGCGAGGCCGCCGCCAGGTTGCGCATCAGCCAGCAGGCCGTCTCCAAGCGGATCGCCAAGCTGGAGTCCGACCTCGGCGTACGGCTGTTCTCCCGCACCCGCACGGGGGCCGACCTCACCGAGGACGGCAAGGCGTTCCTGCACCACGCCCGCGCCCTCGTCGGCATCGCCGACCAGGCCCGCGAAGTCCTGCGCGGCCGGCGCCGCTCGCTGCGGGTCGACGTCATGGACACCCGGATGCACTCCAGCGACCTGATCCGGAGGTTCCACGAGAGCGTCGAGGACGCGGACGTCGAGGTCGTCACCTCCAACGGGCTCCGATCGGCACGCGGCGCGCTCGCCCGCGGGTCCATCGACGCCGCCTTCGCCCGCGTCAGCGGGACGCTGGAGGAGGACCTCCGGCACGTGCCTGCCTACCTCGACCCCGTGCATCTGCTGGCCGCCCGCGACCATCCGCTCGCCGGCCTGCGGGAGGTGGAGGTCGAGCGCCTGTCCGGGGTGACCGTGTGGATGCCCGGCAACGTCCCGGGCAGCGAGTGGGCCGAGTACTACGACATTCTGAGCGCCGCGTTCGACATCCCGCTCGACACGGCGGGGCCGGACTTCGGCTGGGAGTATTTCACCGAGCAGATCGCCTCGGGCGAACGGATCGGGTTCGTAGGGGGGCGGCTGCGGATGCCCTGGAACCCGCGCACCGTCCAGATCCCGGTCGTCGCCCCCGCCCTCGTGTACCCGTGCTCGCTGATCTTCCACCGGCACAGCCATCACCCGGTGCTGGCCCGGCTCGTCCGGTACGTCACGGACACCTACGAGCCGTTCGACCCGCGCCGCCAATGGCTCCCGGACCCCGACCGCGCCGCCTTCACCACGGCGCCGGCCCGCCGCCCGTAGCGGGCCGGGCGCCGCGGGTGGTCAGGTGCGGGTCGTGAGGGCGAAGATCTTGACGTTGGGCATCGCCGGGCTGGTGAACGAGACCGTCTCGCGGGCCGCGTCCACCGGCACCGACACCCGCCAGACGCTCACCTTGCGCCCGTCGGCGGTGCCGTTGACGTTGTAGCGGGTACCGGCCGTGATCGCCGCCTCCTCGCCGAAGCGCGGTGACGCGCTCGCCCAGTCGGTCACCTTCAGCGGCGCCGTGGACGTCGTGCCGTCCCCGTAGGTGATCGTGAGCTCGGTCTGCTGGTCGCCGTTCACGGCCGTGACCAGCAGGTCGAGGGCCTGGTAGCGGCCCGGCGTGAGGTAGGTGCGCTGCCCGCGCAGGCTGTGGAAGTTGCCCGCCGTGCCCCTGGTCTCCGGGATCAGGTAGGCGCCGCCCGACACCGTGCGCAGGCCCGGCTCGGGCAGTTGCTCGGCCGGGAAGCTCCAGCCCTTGCCGTCCAGGTTGCCCTGGGACCTGGCGTCCGTGGTGGCCACGCCGTCCACGTCGTACTGGATCCTCTGGGCGCAGGAGGAGCCGGACGGCTCGCACGCGGCCGGCAGGTTCGGGATCGGGGCGCCGGCGGCGGGGACGCGGTCCACGGGGAGGTCGCCGGGTGCGGTCGCCCACGAGGTGTCGGGGGTGGCGCCGACGGTGACCACGACGTCACCGCCCTCGTTGAGCAGGGACTCGGGCAGCCAGGAGCGGGTGTGCGCCCGGCCGTTGACCCGCACGTCCTGGATATAGACGGCGTCGGGGGCGGCCTGCGGGGCGCTCACGGTGATCGTGCGGCCGTTGCCGCGCTTGATCCACGCCTTCGCGAACATGGGGCTGGACAGCAGCATCTCGGCCCGGCTCGGCGTCTGGGGGTACATGCCGAGCGCGGCGAAGACGTACCAGGCGGACATGGTGCCGAGGTCGTCGTTGCCGGGCAGGCCGCCGGGGCCGGTCCGGTACACGAGGGACGCCATCGCGCGTACCGTCTCCTGGGTCTTCCACGGCCGGCCGAGCGCGTTGTAGAGCCACGGGACGTGGATGCCGGGCTCGTTCGTCGGGTCGTAGCGGAAGCCGTCGCCGCCGGTCGCCCACGAGCCGTCGGCGCGGTGGAAGAACGTGTCGAGCCGCTTGGCCGCCTGCTCCCGGCCGCCCATGGCGGCGGCCAGCCCCGAGACGTCGTGCTGGACCATCCAGGTGTAGGTGGCGCTGGTGCCCTGCGCGAAACCGGCGTCGGAGGTCGCCGAGAACGGCCACAGCCAGGTGCCGTCGGCCTTGCGCGCCTGCTGGTAGCCGCCCTCGGGCCCGGCCGACGGGTTGAACGTGTTACGCCACCAGCTCGCCCGCGGCATCAGCAGGTCGCGCTCGGCGGTGCGGCCGAGCCGGTCCGCCCAGTCCGCGAGCGCGAAGTCGGCGGTCGCGTCCTCCAGCGTCTCCGCCGCGCCGCCCCAGCAGTGGCAGGTGTCCTGGGGCGCGTAGCCGAGCCGCAGGTACTCGGCCAGGTTCGGGCGCTGGCCCTCGCACTGCCCCGGGCACCCCTTGTCCGACAGGCCGGACGGATGGGGCACGGTCGCCTGCGCGAGCAGCGAGTCGAAGGCGCCGCGCACGTCGAAGTCGCGCACTCCGAGCGCGTAGAAGCCGGCGAGCGCCGGGGCCGACGGGTCGCCGGTCATGACGTGGGTGGGGCCGTTGACGTGTACCCAGCGGTCCCAGACGCCGCCGTTCTGCCGCGCCAGGTTGTACAGGGACTGGGCGTAGTCGCCGGCGACCCGCGGTTCGAGCAGGGCCAGGAGCTGGGTGTGCGCGCGGTACTGGTCCCAGCCGGAGAAGTTGCCGTACTGGACGCCCTGGCCCCGGGCCAGCCGGTGCACCTTCCGGTCGCTGCCGAGGTAGGTGCCCGCGACGTCGCTGGTCACGTTGGGCTGCAGGTAGGCGTGGTACATCGCCGTGTAGAACGTGGTCAGCAGGTCCGCCGAGCCCCCGGCCACCTCGACCGAGCGCAGCCGCTCGTTCCAGGCGCGGGTGGCCCGGGCGGCCACGGACGCGACGTCGTCCCGCCCGGAGATCTCCTTGGCCAGGTTCTGCCTGGCCGCGGCCAGGCTGGTGTAGGAGATGCCGACCTTCATGCGGACGTCGGCGCCGTCGAAGGTGACGTACCCGCCGGAGCCGCGGCCCGCGCGGTCGGCGCCCGTGGCGTAGCCCTCGCCGCCGCTCGCCGTCGTCGTGCCGGGGCGCAGGTCGCCGTTCACCCAGGTGCCGGTGGCGGCGAAGGCGCGGTCGAACGTGGCGGCGAAGTGCAGCCGGTAGTAGCTCTTGCGGTTGTTGACGCCGCCGTTGGCCCGGCGGCCGCAGAACGCGCCGGTCAGCACCGAGCCGGTGACCGTACGGGTGGCGGGGTCGATCGTGATCTCGGCGTCCTCGCTGCCGTTGAGCGAGTTGGACACCCGGAACAGCAGGCTGGCCGGCGAGCCCTCCGGGAAGGTGAACTCACCAACGCCCGCCCGGGTCGTGACCGCGAGGTCGGTCCTGACGCCGGAGTCCAGCGTGACCGTGTACCGGCCGGGCCGCGCGCTCTCCTTGTCGTGGGTGAACGTGCTCGCGTAGATCGCGTCGGTCGTGTCCGCGGTCGGCGAGGAGGTGACCTGGCCGGCGAACGGCATGATCGGGACGTCCCCGGCGGCCCCCGGATGGCAGCCCGCGCCGTTGACGTGCGTGAGCGCGAAGCCCCGCACGCGGGGCGCGTTGTAGGAGTAGCCGTTGGCGCCCGCGGCGTTGGTCTGGTCGCCCGCCGTGTTGGTCGGGCTCCACGAGATCATCCCGAACGGCAGGACGGCGCCGGGATAGGTGTTGCCGCCGTTGGCCGATCCGATCAGCGGATCGACGTGGCGTACGGGGTCGGTGACCTTGGCAGGGGAGTGGGCTGCGGCTGCCGGGACGGCGACGGCCGTGCTGAGCACCGCGCCGATGATCGCGGTGACGAGCCACGAGCGAGGAGAGAACACGTCGTGATCACACCGGCTCACATTAACTGAGCCATGAACACGTACGTAAGACCAAAAGTCCGGATGTGGTCAGTATCCCCTCACCTGGGGCCAGGCCAGCTCGAACCCGGCCGGCCGCCTCACCGGTGTTCCACTCCACCGGGTGCAGGCGGTAGCGCCCGAGGTCAGCCCGCAGTGCTCGGTCACGGTCGGCCGGTGGCCGCGGGGGTTCCGAGATCCAGGTGGTCGAGTTGGGTTCGGGAGGTCACGCCGAGTTTGGGGTAGGCCTTGTAGAGATGCTGCGCCACCGTTTTGGGGCTGAGGAAGAGCTGCCCGGCGATGTCGCGGTTGCTGAGGCCGGCCGCTGCCAGCCGTACGACCTGGAGTTCCTGGGGCGTGAGCCGGTGCAGGCTCGCCGCGTCGGTCCCGTATTCCGGCCGGGCCTCGCCGGCGGCGTCCAGCTCGGCCCGCACCCGGTCCGCCCACGGTCGTGCGCCGAGGTCCTCGAAGATCCGCAGGGCGGTCCTGAGCTGGATCCCCGCCCTGGCCCGGCTGCGTCGCCTGCGCAGCCACTCGCCGTAGGCCAGGCGCGTGCGGGCATGCTGGTACGGCTGCGCGCATCGTTCGTGGAGCTCGATCGCGGCCTCGAAGTACTCCCCGGCGTCACCGCCCGAGGTCGTCATGGCTCGGCAGCGAAGCGCCATGGCCGAGACCCAAGGTCTCCCCACCGTCCGGGTCCACTCCATGAGCGTCCGCAGCGACCGCTCGGCGACGTCGGTCCGGTTGGCGCGTACCCCCGCCTCGATCAGGTCGGCGGCGCACCACACGGCGACGATGGGATGCCGCGTGGCCTCCAGATGGCCGACGGCGTGCGCCGCGCGCCCCGTGCCCAGCTCGAGCAGGCCGAGCGCCCATGTGCCGAGAGCCCCGGCAGGCACCACTCCGTGGTCGTTTCCATAGCGGATGGCGGCCTCGGCGAGCATGCGGCACCGCTCGCGGTCGCCGCTGATCGCGGCCAGCCAGGCCAGCAGACCACCGAGATGGGCGAGGCGGTGGAGCTGGCCGAGGTCGCGGCCGATGTCGTAGCCCTCGGTGGCGTTGGTGAGCGCGTCCAGATGCCGTCCGCCGAGCAGTTGCGCCTCAGTGATGATCTCGAGCGCATGTGGCAGGATCCCGACCATGCCGTGCGTCCTCGCGTGCTCCGCGACGGGCTCGGCCAGCTCGAGCGCGACCGTGTCCTGTGCCGTGATGAGGGCGAGTGAGGCCGCGAGGAGACGTTCGGCGGGCCGGTGGGCCGGCAGGTCGTGCGCCGCCGCGATCAGCTCGTGAATGGGGGTTGCGACGCCTCCTCTGCCCGCCAGCAGGTCGGCCATCGCCCGCATCGCCCTGACCAGCGGCGTCAGGCCTGAGCCCGGTGGCACGTCGATGTGGCTCAGCCGCTGCGCGGCATCGTGCGCCCGGCCGGCGTCACCGCTGAAGGAGAAGGTGCGGATGGAGTGGGCGAGCATCAGCGCGGCGCGCTCGGGATCGGTGCGCTCGATGGATTCGGCGCTCTTCACCAGGACCTCTCCCGCGTCCGACGGGAAGCCCAGCTCGAACTCCACGGCGGCGCGCACCCTCGCCAGACCGGCCAGCCGGGCGGGGTCGTGAGTGAGGGGCTCGGCGCGACGCGCGAGGTCACGCGCCTGCCCGAGCTGACCTGACTGGACGGCCGCCTCGGCCGCGTAGGAGAGCCGCAGGCCGCGCTGGCGGCGATCGGCGGTCAGGTGGGCGGCCCGCTCGTAGGCGGCGGCCGCGGTGGCGTACCCGGTCCGCCCGCCCGCCCGGTGGGCAACCCCTTCGAGGGCGGCCCCTATGGCGTCATCGGAACGGGTGGCGGCCAGGGCCAGGTGCCAGACCCTGCGGTCGGCGCTCTCGCCGTAGGTGAGCAGGACGTCGGCGAGCGCGCGGTGCGCCGCGCAGCGGCGGGTGAAGGGCGCGCCCTGATAGACGGCCGACCTGACCAGTGGGTGCCGGAACGCCAGCAGGCCACCGTCGATCCGTATCAGGCCGGCGGTCTCGGCCGATTCGAGGGCCCGCTCGGCTTCGGCCTGCCCGTCGGCCAGCTCCGCGGCACGAAGGACCAGCTCCAGGTCGCCCGTGTCATCGGCGGCCGCGAGGAGCAACAGGCGTCGCACCGCCTCCGGCAACGCGTCGACCTGGCGGTGAAACGTCTCGTGCAATTTCCGGGTGACCGGCAGAGGGGCCTGCGGGGCGCCTGACCCTTGCGAACCTCCCAGGCCGCGGGCGCCGAAACCCTGCGGATCGGCGACCCCGGCCGTCTTCGCGAACTCGATCAGCGCGAGCGGGTTGCCGAGCGCCTCGCTCATGATCCGTTCGCGCAACTGCGGAGTGAGCCCGGGCGCCCGTTCACGCAGCAGCGCTTCGGCGGCGGCCGGGTCCAGCCCCGACAGGGGGAGCTCGTCAAGCCCCGCGAGCGCGGGCCAGTCGTCCCTGGCGGCGAACAGCAGCACCACGCCCCCGACGGTCAGCCTGCGGGAGGCGAAGATCAGCGCGTCCGCGGACGACCTGTCCAGCCATTGTGCGTCGTCGATCAGGCAGAGCACGGGACCGCTGCCGGCCAGCAGCGTCAGGACCGCGAGGCCGACAAGGAACCGGTCCCCGGTGGCGGGGACGAGCCCCATCGCGCCGCGCAGGGCGGCCGCCTGAGTGCGCGGCAGCTCCTTCAGCCTGTGCATGACGGGCTGAAGGAGCTGGTGCAGTCCGGCGAAAGGGAGCTCGGCCTCGGATTCCACGCCGTTGGCCCACAGCAGGCGTACGTCTTGCGCGGTGTCGCGCGCGTGCTCAAGCAGCGCGGTCTTGCCGATGCCCGGCCCGCCCCTGATGATCAGCGCGCCGCTCCCGCCGTCCGCCATGCCGGCCAGCAGCCCGTCGACGACCTGCCGTTCCCGCACCCTGCCCGTCAAGGACGCCCCGCGCACAGTTGATCATTGTGCCGCCTTCTTCGCGCCCTGGCCAGAGTCAGGGCAGCACGCGGGGGAAGATCCCGGGGAAGGCGTCGAGGGCGTCCCACACGTCGGTGAAGTACTCCCTGCAGTCGCCCGAGCCGTCCAGATTGCTGCCGCCCGAGTGGATGCCCTTCACCTGAACGCGGCCGTTCGACATGACGTAGTACGTCGGGCCTCCCGAGTCGCCGTGGCCCGTGCACGTGCCGTCCTTGGAGCCGGCCACGACATTGCGGACGGTCTCACCGCCGCTGTAATTGATGTTGACGCCGTAGTTGTAGACCTTCCACCCGCAAAGCTCGCCCCTCTTGTAGCCGCTGTTGCAGTACGAGTCGCCCACCCCGGCGCGGCGCGGCGCGAGCTGGCCGATGATCGAGGTGTAGGGGTTGCTGACGGATCCGCGGTAGATGTAGTAGCCGCTGGTCCCGTTGGGGATCTCGATCAGCGCGAGGTCGCCTCTGAACTCACTCTGGCCGGGTAACAGCGTGGAGCCCCGCCCGTCGTACCAGTTCTCCCTGGTGTTCTCGCTGACCCAGCCCATGTAGTCGGTGTCGTTGCCGTTGAAGAAGAAGCCGCCCTTGGGAGCGCAGTGGCCTGCGGTCAGCATCCCCGACTTGTCGCCCGGCAGCCAGACGGGGATGCCGGAGGAGCATCCGACCACGTTCCCGTCGGGGGACTGGCGGATCGTCATCTCCGCGGCTCCGCCCCAGTTGTCGGGCCCGTCGTCGGAGCGGCTGGACTTCGTGGGGTTGAAGGCGGGATCGACCTCGACGGCGAACGCGTCGGCTCCGTACCTTGCCGTCAGCGCCTGGAGCATCGCGTCGGTGGTCTTGTTCACCGTGACGATCACCCGGTTGTGCTCGGCGTCGATGCGGGTCATCCGGATGGCCTCCGCATCGGGGACGTCCGCCGCCGGCTCCCCGATCGCGCCATCCTTGATCTTCTCCAGTACGGCCTTGCTCCGGGTGACCGGCCGCTGGACGACGTCCTTCCCCTGATCGGCGGCCAGGCGGTTGCCGGTGCCGGTCACCGTTCCGAGGACCACCTGGCCCGTCTCCGGATCCACCCACGGCTCGCCGAAGTCGTCGGGGTGCTGCTCGGCCAGCTTCCGTGCCCTGTCCAGGGCCAGTGCCGTGGGCTCGGGCAACGTCTTGACATCGGTCGACTGCGGCGACAGCAGCACGGGCCCGCGTGGGGGCCCCGCCGAGGCGAGCGCCGCTGCGGGCATGGTGGTCACCACGGTGAGAGCTAAGGCTGTGGCCAGACCTGTGGTTCTTCTGCGCACGCGTTCCTCCACGTTCCCGAGAGCCCGAATGGCGACCAATCTAGGGACGTGGCAGGCAGATCGAATCAGGAGCGTAGCCTCAAAAACCGTGCGCGCCGGCCCGCTGGAATAGGTAACCGGGCCGTGAGGTGGATCTTCGTGAGAGCATGCCCGGCGAACCCGGGCGGCACGGGCCGCTTGCGGAACAACGGGGAACTCGCCGATCAGGAACCCGGGGTGTCCCGGTCGATCGCGGAACGCAGCACTCCGACCATGGCGGCGAGCTCGGCCAGCAGGCCCGACACGGTGGTCCGGTCGCTGCCGTTGATCGACACCATGCGGAGCTCCTCCGGTTTGGGGAGTTTCGCCATGATCTCGGGCAGCAAGCCGATCAGTTTGGCCTGCAGGCTGGCCGGAGACTGCTGGTTGTCGATGTCGGCCCGCATCCGCAGCCGCTCCACGTCCAGCAGCGCCCGCTCATGGTCGGCCAGCGCCCGGGAACGCGCCAGTTCCAGCTCGCCGGCGAGCTCCAGACTCTTGAGCTCTTGCTCCCGCTCGATCCGGAGCCTGCCGGTCTCGGACTCCTCGGTGTGCCGTTCGCGCTCCATCCGCAGCGCGTGCAGGGTCGTCTGGGTCTCCAGCTCCGCCACCGCCCTGGAGTCGTCATGCCGCCGCTGGGTGCGCCTCAGCCGCTCGGCCACCTCGGTGTCGAACTGCCACGCGTCGTTACGGGCCCGCAGCCCGGCGAGCTCCCGCTCGTTCTCCAGGCGCTGGGTCTCCTTGAGCCGTTCGGCGGCCATCTCGCGCTGGGTGATCGCCTCTTCGGACTGCAGCTCGGCCAGGCGGGCGAGCTGCCCCTGCTCGGCGCGGTAGGGCTTCTGTAAGTTCTCCCAGAGCCGCGACGAGCTGACGACGGCCTCCTTGATCTGGACGGTGACGATGCGCAGACCGAGCCCCTGGTCGCTGTCGTCCTCGCCCTCGGCCACCGCGCGCAGGCGGGCGGTCAGCTCCTCGATGATGGGCTGCTTGTCGCTGAGCACGTCACGCACGCCCATGGTCGCGACCTTGTCCTTGATGGCCGCCTCCGCCTGCTCTCGCAACTGAAGGTTGACCAGCCGCATCGGGTCCTGCGGATCGCTGAAGTCCAGTTTGCGGTAGGCCACGGGGAAGGTGTGGATGATCCACTGCACGTACCCCTGCACCAGCACACCCTGGAGCTCGCGGCAGACGCAGTAGGCGTTGATCAGGATGGTCTGGGTGGCCCCCGGCACGACCAGGAACGAGTCGGTGGACGGGTTGAAGCGGAACGACACGCCCAGGCCGACGTGCAGGGGCTTCTCGCGGCCACGCCGGGTGTGCACCACGAAGGCGTTGGGCGGGACGAGCACGTTCTTCCAGCGCCAGAACCCGGTGATCCGTACGTCCACCGGGCCCGGGGCCGCCCTGTCGGGCGCCGCCCCGCCGATGGCCCGCTCGCGCTTGACCAGCGGCCCCGCCGGGGGCGCCGGCTCGCCGGAGGCGGCGCGGCGTGCCCTGAGGTCGTCCTCGAGCACCGCCTGCTGCGCGACGACCCGTTCCAGATAGGCGTTGCCCTTGTCAGCGGTGCCCATCGTCCCCTCCGCCCACCTCGCGACTGCCGCCGAGTCTCGCCTACGCCGAGGAACCACCGCAACCCGCGATCCGCTCGCGGTGCCCTACGCCGTCGCCGCCTCGTCGTCGCGGGCGGCGTGGGAACCGAGGGCCGCGCGGACGAACCGTTCAACCGTCTCCCAGGTGGGCGGCGGCGCCTGCGGCAGGAGCCCCCGCTGCCCGGCCCTCGTCCACATGGTGACGTGGCCTTCGGCCCGCGCAGGGTCGGTGAGGAAAGAGTGTTCGTGCCCGAGCTCAGGGATGGAGTAGAACAGGGCGGTGCCGTTCCGCGCGGCGACGGCCTCGAACAGCAGGACACTCTGGTGCTCCGGGACGAGCCGGTCCGCCCGGCCGTGCACGATCAGCAGCGGCGGCATGCCGGCGGTGACGTGCGTGACGGGGTTGGCCAGCGTGACAGCCTCACGGCGTTCCCGGATGGGGCCGCCCATCAGGAGCGACTCGGGGGACCGCGGGTCGTCGTGGCAGTCGGACAGGCCCAGGAGGGCGTTGAACTCCTCGCGGGCGCCGGGCGGCATGTGCGCGTCCATCTGCAGGAAGTCCGTCGGCCCGTAGAGGTCGACGGCCGCCTGCACCCGGCTGGACGGCCCCACGACGCCGACCTCGCCCTCCAACTCCGGTACGTCACCGGTGAGCGCCGCCATCGTGGCGACCCAGCCGCCGGAGGAGTTGCCCATGACGGCGAACCGGTCCGCGTCGAGCCGATGCCGCGTGGCGTTCGCGCGCAGCCACCGTACGGCCGCCTTCACGTCGTGGACCTGGGCGGGGAAGACGGCCTGCCCGCTGGCCCGCACGCTCACCCCGGCCACGGCGTACCCCGCCGGGTTGAGGAAGGCGGCGACCTCCGCCGCGCCCTGCTTGCCCTCGTCGGAGCGGAACGCCGACCCCGACGTCCAGATGGCCAGCGGGTACGGGCCCCCGCCGGCCGGGACGTACAGGTCCAGCAGGTGGCCGCGGCCGTCCTCCGGCTGAGGTGGGGCGTAGGCCAGATCGACGAGCCGCTCCACCTCGACCTCGGAGCCCTGCACAGGCTCGCCTGCCGCCAGGAAATCCGCGGCCGTTGACTGGATCGTCACGGAACCTCCTTGTATGCGCTCTCCTTGGTTGTAGCAGTACGTCCCCGTGAGCCCCGTATGTGCCCGGCCGGTTCGCGGACGGCCCGCGGGATCGGGACCCTGGCCGCGCCTGGCGCCCCCAGACTCCCTACCGTGAGGGTCGCGGCGCGAGTCCGCGCAGGTAGGAGTCGAGGAAGGTCCGGAACGCCGACCGCATGTCCACGGCGGCGGGGTCGAGCAGCCATTGGACCTGGAGACCGTCCATCACCGCGATGATCGTCGAGGCGGCCGCCGCCAGGTCGGCCCCGGCGTCGATCCGCCCCTGGTCGCGCGCCTCTCGCAGGTGCCCCTCGACGCGTCCGCGCGTCTCGGCGTACCGCTCCAGGAAGTACGGCTGCGCCGGATGCCCCGGGCTGACCGACTCACCCGACAGCACCGTGTACAGCCGGACCAGCCCGGCCTGGCGGGAGTTGGCCTCCACCAGCCGCGCCAGGTAGCCGAGCTCATCGACGCTGTCCTCCTGGAAGAAGCGCTCGATGAAGGCCGTCTGCTCCTCGTCGCGAAGCCGCAGCACCTCCTCCAGCAACTCCTCCTTGGACGAGAAGTGGTGCAACAAACCGGCCTGGCTCAGTCCGACCATCTCCGCGATCTCGCGCATCGAGGTGGCCCGGAAGCCCTGCTCGGCGAAGGCCCGAAAGGCGGCGCGCAGGATCTCCTGGCGGCGGGCCCGCCCCTTGGCGTATCCCCGCGTCGCGTGGCGCTCCTTGCCCGACGGCTCGCGGGACTGCTCGTACGCCGGTTCCTTCACGGACATACCGTGACCCTAATTTGTTTTGTGGCGCAGAAACCGCCAACAAACCATTCACATGATTGGTTTTTTGTTCTAGGGTCCGATGACCAGGAGGGGATGACGATGACCGACCGCCCCAACGTGGTACTCGTACTCGCGGACGACATGGGCTACTCCGACATCGGCTGCTACGGCAGCGAGATCGAGACACCCCACCTCGACGCCCTGGGCCTCGCCGGGATCCGGCTCACCAGATTCACCACCACCGCCCGGTGCAGCCCGTCCCGCGCCTCGCTGCTGACCGGCCTGCACCCGCACCAGACCGGCATCGGAGTGCTCACCGCGGACGACGGCCCCGGCGGCTACCCCGGCAGCCTGAACAACCGCTGCCTCACCATCGCCGAGGTGCTCGGCGCGGTCGGTTATGTGACGTACCTCAGCGGCAAGTGGCATCTCTCGCACGAAAAGGACGTGCCGTCGGACGCGTGGCCGATGCGGCGCGGCTTCCAGCACTTCTACGGCACCCTCGACGGCGGTGGGAACTACTACGCGCCCCGCCGCCTCACCCGCGGCGAGCGCGACGTGTCGGGGGAGGCGCTCGACGACCCCGGCTTCTACTACACCGACGCCATCTCCGGGACCGCCGCAGGCTACATCCGGGACCACCGCGCCCGGTACGGCGAGCGGCCCTTCTTCTGCTATGTCGCCTACACCGCGCCGCACTGGCCGCTGCACGCCCTCGATGCCGACGTCGAGCGCTGCGCCGGCAGGTACGAGGACGGATGGGACGCGGTGCGCGAGCGGCGGCTCGCCAAGATGCGCGCGCTCGGCATCCTGGGCGAGGACACCGTCCCCAGCCCCCGGAACCCGCTCGTGCCGCCCTGGGAGGACGTCGAGCACCCACAGTGGGAGCAGCGCCGGATGGAGGTCTACGCCGCGCAGGTCGAGGCCATGGACCGCGGCATCGGCAAGATAGTGGAGGAGCTGCGCGCGGCCGGCGAGCTGGACAACACGATGCTGGTCTTCCTCTCCGACAACGGCGGCTGCGCCGAAGAGCTGCCCCTTGGCCTGGGCCGCGACTACGTCGCCCGCGGCAAGCGGTTCGTGTCCGCCGCCACCCGCGACGGCCGCGACGTGTACGTCGGCAACCGGCCCGAACTCGCCCCCGGCGCCGAGGACACGCACATGTCATACGGGCCAGGCTGGGCCAACGTGTCCAACACCCCGTTCCGGCTGTTCAAGCGGTGGGTACACGAGGGCGGCGTGGCGAGCCCGTTCATCATGCACTGGCCCGCCGGGCTGGGCGACCGGGCCGGGACGATCTGCCGGGACCCGCACTACCTGCCCGATTTCGTACCGACCGTGCTGGAGGCGACCGGCGCGGCGTACCCCGTGGACCTTCCGGGCCGGGACCCGCTGCCGCTGGAGGGCCGCAGCATGCTCGCCTCCCTCCGCGGCGCCGGGGATCCCGAGCGCTGCCAGTTCTACGAACATCTGGGCAACGCGGCGGTGCGGCGCGGCAGGTGGAAGCTCGTCCGCGAGTACCCCGGCGACTGGGAGCTCTACGACGTCGAGTGCGACCCCGCCGAGCTGTCGGACGTGGCCGCCCGCCATCCGGAGACGGTGCGCGAACTCGCCCGCGCCTGGGCGGAATGGGCGGCGCGCTGCGGCGTCGTGCCGCGGGAGCGGATCCTTGAGCTCGAACGGTGGGGCCTCGCCGCCCCCGACTGAGCGGCCGGCCGGTCAGCGGCTTGGAGGTAGCGCGCAGGCCGGCCACGTCGACGTAGTCCCCGCAGGCCAAGGGGTGCGCCGCGGGGACGGCCGGGCGCAGGGCGCGTTCGGTGAGCGTCTGCGGCTCCAGGGGCGGCGACCCGGTGTGCCCGTGTTACCTCTTCGGTTTGAAGTAGTGCGCGACCATGAAAGCGGTGACCTTCTTGCCGATCTTCGCGCCTTCGACGTCGGCCGTCCGGGTATGGATCCCGCCCCAGATGCGGGCTTCGACGACCTCGGCCAGCGCCTGCGAGAAACTGCGGAAATACCTGGTGGTACCCGAGGCGGCGCTGTAACCGCTGAAGGGGATGTCGTCGCGGCCGAAGAAATACGCCAGCGCCGACATGCTCGCCGCTGTGAAGCAGGTATGTCCGGACGTGTAGTCGGGGTGCGGTGGTGTGACGAGCAGCGGCGTCCAGTCGGGGTCGGCCGCCGTTCCCGGATTGCCGTCGGTGCCGGCCAGGCGGATCGCGGTGACCGGCCGCCAGAAGTTCCAGGCCGCCTTCTCGTTGTAGCAGGCGATCGTGGCGTCGGCTTCGGCCAGGTCGACCATCGCGAACATCCGCGCCGTCTGCAACGTGTTCAGTTGCCGCGTCGTCGCCAGCTGGCGCTTGATCTCCCATTCGGCCAGGTGCCGGTCGTGCCACCAGATCGCGGCTTGTGTCTGGTCGGACGTCCTGACCGCGCTGGTCGCCGAGCCGATGGACTTGACCTCGTTGAAGTCCCGGGCGTACCGGTGGCTGGTGAGCGATGGCGGGCCGGACGTGCGGAACATGGAGGCGCTGCGGATGAGGAACGGTTTGAGGTCACCGACCCAGGCTCCGTCGGAGGCGAACGCGGGTGGCGCCGGCCGCCACTGACCGGGCTGGGTGCCCACGGTCCAGGTCTGGTCTCCGAACGCTCCGTCGTTCTGTCGTGCGGCGTTCATCGCAGCGGCCGCCTGAGTGCCCACGGTGATTCCGCGCTGCTTGGCGGTACCGTCGGGAATCGCGGCCAGCGCCTCGTCGTACTGCGTCCGCAGCCTCGCTTGCTGTTCTGGGAACAGAGCGTTCAGCACGAGGAAGCCCGCGGTCGCGACGGCCGCGTCCGTCGACTCGGTCCCATCGGCAGGCGGCGCGATCAGGTACGGCTGATAGGGAGTGCCGGCGATCGCGTTCACGGCGTCGTAAACGGCTCCGTGCACCATCGCGAAGCTGCGCGCCTGGACCTGTGGTTGCTGGCCGGCAATGTCCCATATCGCCGTCTGGGCGTTTCTGTCCCAGGTGATGACGGCATTGGGAGGGGTGTTCGAAGCCGACGCGTTCGCGAACGACGAGCCGAGCCCGATCGGAGACCCGACAGTGACGACTCCGGCGACGGATAAGTGGACGGCCTTGCGCCGGAGGGCGCCTGCCCATCCGGCGTAACGTAATTTGACCATGATGGGAAATTACTCCGACTGCCGCTGGTCGGGCCAGTGCTCGAACAACTGCCACGTCGGCAACCAGGCCGACGACGCTGAGGCCCGGTCATCGGGGACGACCCGGCCGCCTGACCCTCAGGGCGCGGCCAGCTCCAGGACCCGTCGCACGGCGGTGTCCGCGCGGGCGGGGTCGGGTGACTCGGAGAGGAAGACGAGGGCGAGCATCACCGCCGCGTCGAGCCGGCACAGCAGAGCGAGCGGTCCGGCGTCGGGCGGGGGCTCGGCGTGGCGCGCGTAGCCGGCGCGCAACGCCTCGAGGTCGAGCTGGTTCTCCGGGAGCCTGGCGAACTCTCCCAGGCGCCCGAACTCCAGGGCGGGGTGGGCGTGCAGGGCGTTCGACCAGTCGAGGAGGGCGCGTACCCGGCCCTGGTGGCAGCGGACGTTCGCCCTGCGGACGTCCAGGTGGAGCAGGGCGCCGCGGCTGAGCGGCGCGGCGATCGGGAGCAGCCGTCCGGGGGAGGGCGGCGGCGGCCAGCCGTCCGTGAGGCGGGCGATCTCACGCCAGCGGCGCAGGATCCGGCCGACCAGGAGCCGGGGCGCCGGCAGGTGCTCGGCGGCGACGGGTCGCGGTCCGGGCACCGGGAGCGCGTGGAGGCGCGCCAGGAGCTCGCCGAGCTGGAAGGAGTCCAGCTCGGATCCGTCGTCCTCCACGTAGCGGCTGATCAGGAGGTCCGGCTCGTCCGGGGTCTCGGCGAGGACGAGGGCGACGGGCTCGGGTACGGGGAGCCCGTGGTCGCTCAGCAGGCGGGTGAGCCGGTGTTCCTGGCGCAGCAGGGCGCGGGTGTCCACCCGGGGGTCGTTGGCGTTGGAGTCGAAGCGGCGCTCGCCGACGCGGACGGCGACCGGGCCCCCGCCGTCGGCCGGCCGGCCGACGAAGACGGAGAACTCCAGGCCCCGCCCCAGCGGTTGGAGGCCGTTGATCCCGAGGCCGGCCAGGCGCTCCTCCAGGCTGGGCCTGCTCATGGGGCCGGACTCAGCCGTCCTCCTCCTCCAGCCAGAACCCGGACCGCTCCAGCCACCGCTCCAGCAGCGCCGAATCCCCGGAGACCTCGACCTTCGGCGCGGGACGCCGGTAGACGAACAGCAGCAGCTCGCTCACCGGCCCGCGAACCGTCACGGAGGCGTCCCCGTGCCCGCGCCTCCAGGCGGGAGCGTCCCCGCCGAGGTCGACCAGCCACTCGCCGTTGAAGCTCAGCGCCCGTCCCGGGCCGAGCAGCCCGTGCCCCTCGTACGCCTCCGGCACGCAGCTGAACCCCAGCCACTCCTCCAGCCCCTCGACGGCGACCTCGTCGTCCACCTCGAAGCCGGCGCCCAGGGCGAGCGCGGCGTCGGCCCGGTGCAGCACGGTCTCGAACAGCGCCCGCCGCGCCCAGAACGCCGGCGTGTCCAGCCCCTGCGGCGTCCACACGGGCCCCTCGGCCCCGCGCAACGTCTCCACCAGCCGCTCCGCGCCCTCCCCGAGCCAGGGATCGAGCACGCTCGCCACCTCGTCGGTGTACGCGCCGAGGTCGTTGATCCGCTCGTCGGAGACCGGCTCCACGGACCGCGACGCCACGACCGTCTCCATCCAGCGATGGACCTCGCCGACGTGCCGCAGCAACTGCCCCAGAGACCATCCAGGGCAGGTGCGGACGGGCGTCTTCATGTCCGCGTCCTTGATCAGCGATCGCAGCAGCTCGCTCTGCCCGGCGATCTCGGCCCGCATCCGGTCGTAGCTCAACAGGGACATGCCCGCCACCCTAGGGGCGATCAGGCAGCCTCAGCAATCGCTTTCCGGCGGTGCCGTCCGTCGCCATGCGCGCGGCTTCAGGCCTTCTCGGGGTGGCGCTGGCGTACGGGCGTGGCCAGCGCGATCAGCGCCAGCAGCAGGCAGGACGCCCCCGCGACGACGAACACCGTCGTCGCGCCGTAGCGCGCGGCGCCCCAGCCGAGCGCGGCCGCGCCCACCGGACCGAGCGAGAAGTGGATCGTCCAGAACGCCGACGTCACCCGGCCCAGCAGGTGAGCGGGCGTCACCTGCTGCCGCAGCGACATGGAGTTGATGCCGGCCAGGCTCACGCACGCCAGGTAGAGGGCCATGATGGCGGCCACGCCCCACACGGAGCCGGCCAGCCCGAGGCTGAGGATGGCGAGGCCCGACACGATCTGCGCCCCGATCCACAACGGCCCGAACCCGAGCATCCGCCGCATCCGGGCCACCAGCGCCGAACCCGCCATCGTGCCGACCGCCCCGACCCCCAGCACGACGCCCACCACGGAATCCGGCTGGCCGAGGTCGTGCTTGAGCCGGTAGATGACGATGTCCGTCAGCCCGAGCGTCATGAAGATGAAGAACGACAGCAGGATGGTCAGGGTGCGCAGCACCGGGTGCCGCAGCAAAAACTCCGCCCCGGCCAGCAGTTCCCGCCACGGTCGCCGGTCGGGCGTGGGCTCCGCCGGCTCGACGGCCTCGACGGCGTACCGGGAGGGGTGGGTCAGCAGGACGCCGAGCGCGGACAGGCCGAAGCTGGCGGCGTTGATGGCGATCGCGGCGGTCGGGCCCAGGTGACCGCTGACCACCCCGGCCAGGGTGGGGCCGAGGATGCCCGCCGCGGCGGCCGTGGCGTACAGCATGCTGTTGGCCTCGGTGACGCGCTTCTCGCCGGCCAGGCCGCGGACCGCCACCACGTACGTGACCTGGAAGACCATGCCCACGGCGGCGGCCAGCGGCAGCACCGCGTACAGGAGCCAGACGTGCCGGCCGAACGCCCAGGTGACCGGGATCGCCACGTACAGCACGAGCCGGATGACGTCACAGGCGATGAGCAGCCGGCGCCGGTCGAACCGGTCGGCGAGCACCCCCGCGAAGATCCCGGCCGCCACCGACGCCGCCCCCGACACGCCGGTGAGCAGCCCCATCTGGGCGACGGAGCCGGTGATGTCGAGGATGAGGAGGGGCACCGCGATGAGCGCGAACGAGTCGCCCGCCACGGACAGCGTCTGGGCACACCAGAAGATCAGGAAGTCGCGATCTCGCCACAGCGACCGGGTCACCGGCCGCGCGTCAGCGCGCATCGTCCACGGGGCCTGCCTGGGATGATCGGTATGCGCGGAGGCGGGAGGAAATCACGCGCGCAACACTATCCCTCCCGGTCCGGGCGACGCCGCCCAATTTCCGGCGCCTGACCCTCACCAGCTGAGGCCGCCGCGCTCTTCCACGAGGTGGGTGACGCCCGCGAAGCGGGTCAGCTCCTCCTCGGGAACGCGGCCCTCCCAGATGGCCGCCGTAGCCAGCCGGAAGATGAGCGCGCGGGCCAGCAGGTGAAGTCCTTCGCGGCCGGGCAGAACGGTCTCGATGAGCTCCGGTTCCGCCTGGTGGTAGAGCAGCCCGTCCGCGACCACGACGGCCTCGGCGTACGCGACCGGCCGCCAGTACGGCGAGAAGTCGATCACGACGGGTGGCTGTCCGGGGTGAAACAGTACGTTCCCGGTCAGATCGCCGTGAATGAGCTGGCTGGGAGCCGTCACAGGACCTGCGAGCCCACCCAGTCTGCCGAGCAGTTCATCGGCGTTGGCGGAGCGCGGCAGAGGCGCCTCGCCCCAGGCGACGCGATCAGCCGCCGCCCAGGGATCGTCGCGCCGGTCGATCAGGGGCGGGCGCGGGACGTGCCGCAACGCCCGATGGAACGCCCTGCCGGCGGCGATCAGCGACCCCCACTTCCCGGCGGGCCCCTCCCGGCCTTCCAGGAACTCGGCAGCCGACCATCCCTCGACCACGTAGGCCCCGTCGCGGGAGCGGAGCGGGCGGGGGACACGGAATCCGGCCGCGGGGGGCAGGGCGGCGAGCACCCGCGCGGACCAGTCGGCCTCTTCCGCGCTGTCCACGGGTTTCACGACCGCGTCGCCGGCCCGGAAGCTCCGTCCGCGTCCGCCGGCGAGCGGGCGGACGGGCGCGGCCAGTCCGAAGGCCGCCAGCACGCCGGACGGCGGCTCCGTCATCGTTCCCAAGGTCATGGCGGCCATCGTGCCCGATCGCCGGGCCGCCCAGCACCCCGATTTCCGGCAGGAGGCACCATGGGCGTCATGACCGAGGAACCGCTCACCGGTGGGAACAACGCCACGGAAGTCGTACGGGTCGGCGACACGGTCCGGCGCGCCCGGGACGCCGGGGCCGCGTTCGCCGCGCGGGTACTGGCCCAGCTGGAGTCCGCCGGCTACCCCCACGCGCCACGCCACCTCGGCATCGACGAGCAGGGCCGGGACATCCTGAGCTTCGTCCCCGGCACCACCACCGACCATCCCGCGCAGCGGGCGCCCGGCGCGTACGCGGCCGGCGGGCGGATGCTGCGCGAGCTGCACGAGGCGACCGCCGGGCACGCCCTGGCCACCGGGCGGGAGTGCGTGATCCACGGCGACCCCGGCCCGTTCAACACCATCTTCCGGCAGGGCCTGCCGGTGGCGTTCATCGACTGGTCCTCCTGCCGTCCCGGCGACCGGCTCGAGGACCTGGGGTACATGGCGTGGACCTGGTGCATTCTGTCGCAGAGCCGGGTACCGCCGGTCGAGCAGGCCCGGCATCTGCGCGAGCTGCGCGACGGGTACGGCGCCGTCGAAGCGGAGCGGCTCCTGGACGCGATGGAGTGCGCGCAGTCGCGCATCGTCGACGCCGAGACGGCCAACGTCGATGACCCCACCCTCGCTCCCGCGCGCCGCCGCCACGCGGAAGCGGCCGTCGCCTGGGCCACGGCCGACCGCGCCTTCGTCCGGCGGCACCGGGCGCTGCTGCTGTCCGCGCTGCGGTGAGGGGCGCCGCGACCTTCGCGGCGCCCCTGGTGGTCAGTTGCCGCGCAGCACCGTCGTGGCCTTGTTGCCGGCGTAGTCCTCCAGCACCGCGACCACCTTGCTGCCCGCACTCGACATGGTCACCGTCTCGGCGGCCCGGGTGGTGCGGCCGCGGATGATGTACGGCTTGGCGCCCGACCCGTACGTCGTCGCGAACGACTTCGCCTGGCCGTCCTCGAGGACGGTCAGGGTGTGCCAGTCAGCGAGGGCCGGCCGGGAGAAGGTGAACGTGTTCCCGCTGATCTTCACCGCCGACGCCGGGTAGGGCGCGATCTCGGTGTCGGCGAACCTGCCGCGCACGGCGGTGGCCGTGCCCGGCCCCGCCCGCAGGGTGAGCAGGTAGCCGTCGCCGTTGACGGGCACCCCGGTCAGCGTCGTGCCCGTGCCGCTCCCGGGCAGCTCGACCTCCTTGCCGTACGGGCGGGAGGTGTCGAGGCTCTGGACCTTCAGCGTGACGGGCCGGCCGTTCGCCGGGGGAGTCCAGGAGGCGGTCAGCGTGCCGTCCGGCTTGGCCGACGCCTTGACCTTGGCCGGCGCCGTGGCCAGGTCGAACGAGGTGGTCGCGGCCGGGCTCTCGGACCCGTCCGGGCCGACCGCCACCAGCCTGATCGTCCCCGACGTGGCCGTGAAGCGCTTGACGTAGTAGACGTCGTCGTAGATCCCGCCGAGGTAGGTGTCGTCGAGGTAGACGTCGTAGCGGCGCACCTTGTCGTACCCGGCGCGCTTCCAGGACAGGAACAGCTCGCCGGTCTCGGGCAGCAGCTGGGTGATGCGCAGGTCCTGCGGCGTCGCGGGGGTGCGGTCCTTGCCGTCGCGCAGGGCCAGCGCGCCGAGGTTGACCTGGTAGCCCTGGATCGGGCGGGCGCCGGCGGCGACGACCAGGCCGAGCGCGGCGACGCGCTGACCGGCGTACGCCGACAGGTCCGCCGACCGCGTGGTCCAGCCCGTGGTGCGCTGACCCGAGCCGGCCAGCGGCAGCTGGACCACCTTGCCGGGGTCGGAGGCGAGCACGAGGCCGAGCCGCAGCTCGGAGTCGTCACTGGCCGAGGGCTTGGTGTAGGTCAGGTCGAGCGTCGAGCCCTTGGCGACCTGCAGGTCCGTCTTGTAGAGCCGTACGGTGTTGTCGCCGTCGAGCGTGCCGCTGAGCACGAGCGAGCTGCCGCCGTTGTAGCCGCCGATCTTCTGGTACGAGAACCGGCTCGCCGGCGTGTACGCGGGGCCGTAGTCGAAGTCGGCGCCGAGCGGCGTCCCGGCCGCGTCGATCCACCACTGCCAGGTCACCGGGATGTCCTGGAGGTTGATGTTGCCCCACTCCTTCGGGCTGGACAGCCGGCCCTTGGTCCAGGTGGACAGGCCGTGGCCGGTGTTGAAGGAGGTCGCGAACGTGGTGCCGCCGATGACGGAGCGCTCGGCGACGTACTTGGAGATGCCCTTCCAGGTGCCCTCGGGGGTGGTGGCGCCGGCCGAGGAGCCGGTCCACCAGCGGCGCTCCCGGTCGAAGACGTCCCGCTGCGCGGCGTCGTCGGTCTTGTTCGCGTAGTCGGAGGAGACGAAGTCGGCGCCGAGCGTGGCGATGGCGTTCATCGGCGCGCCGCCGGTGTCGAGGTTGTCATCGAGGTTGTACGGCTGGTTGAACTGGTACTGCCCGGCCTCGACCCCGGCGAAGACGCTCTTGCGGGAGTCCAGCCCGAGACCGGCGGCATAGGTCTTGGAGTTGGCGAGCTTGGTCCGGTTCCACCAGTAGTTGAGGAAGATGGAGTCGGACACGTCGCCGAGCCGCGCGTCGCGCACGAACGGGCCGTTGACCGCGTTGAACTCGTTCTGGTACGAGATGGCGCCCGTGGAGTTGTCGATGGAGTCGTACCACTGCACGTAGAGGCCGCCGTCGCGCAGCTGCTTCAGGAACTGCTTGTACGCCGGGATGTCGGCCGGGGCGACCCGCGACTCCTGGTTGACGAAGTAGCCGTCGAAGCCGTAGAACTTGGCGACCTGGACGAGCTTGGCGGCGACGGGGAAGCTCCCGGCGGCGTCGCGGACCAGCAGCTCGGAGTAGGTCTGGTCGCCGCGGTCGTTGTCGGAGAAGAAGATGCAGCCCAGCGAGCGCACCCCGTTGGCGTGGGCGGCGTTGGTGTAGCCGGGGTTGGGCAGGTTGAGCATCCCGAACTCGAACCACTTCTCCCGCCAGTCGGCGGTCGGGTCGTAGTAGTTCACCGGAACTCCCTGGGTGGGCATGCCGTGCCAGGAGCCGTAGAAGTCGGCGTACTGCCAGTAGTTGAACAGGTACTGGCTGAACTCGTTGGTGTAGGGGTGGCTCTCGAAGAAGGCGTTGCCGTAGTCGCCGGCCAGGGTCAGCAGCTGGGTGCCGGCGGGCAGCGCCGGGTTGCGCTGCGTGGCGGCGTTGGCGGCGTTGCGCTGCTGGAGCGGCACCTTGGCGCGCAGCAGTTCGGCGCCGGCGTCGTCGGCGGGGTTCCAGCGCAGCAGGTCGGTGACGGAGTAGCCGTGCTGGTAGGGCTGGTGGGCGCCGACCGCGCTCTCGCCGGTCCAGGGCAGCGTGTCGCTGGCCGCGGTGCCGGTGGCGGTCAGCGCGACGGCGAGCATCGCGGCCAGGACGGCGGTGCCGGCGCGCGTCATCGCCCGTCTGCGGGTGCGATGTGATCGGGCCATCACGACTCCTCACTGTGGGGAAGGGGGTCGGCCGGTCCGGGGGAGTGGACGGCCGGGCGGATGGTTGCGTGCAGGTCCGCGACGTACAGATCGGTACGGGCCCGGCCCGCCGCGCCCTCGGCGAAGCAGCGCGCGGCGGGCAGGTCCCAGACGACGGCGGTACGGGCGCCCGCCGGGACGGTGACCCGGCGGAAGGCGAGCAGCTCGCGCAGGCGCGGCAGCACCCGGCCTCCGGTACGGCGCCCGAACAGCGGCACCACGACCTCGGCCGCCTTGCCGCCCGGGTTGGCGACCTCGACGCTCACCCGGACCGTGTCCGCGCCGGGCTCGGCGGTGAGGCGGTCGAAGAGCACGGGCCGGTAGCGCAGGCCGTGGCCGAAGGGGAAGAGCACCGGGTCGGGCGCGTCCCGGTAGACGTCGGCGGCGGGGTGCCGGTCGTTGTGGCGGACCGGCACGGCGCCCGGATGGGCGGGCGCCGTGAACGGCAGGCGGCCGACCGGCTCGTAGCCGCCGAACAGCGCGTCGGCGATCGCGTGGCCTCCGTGCGGCCCGGGGTAGCCGGCCCACAGCAGCGCGTCGGTGTGCGCCAGGACGCCGGTGAGCACGTGCGGCCGGCCGGCGACGACGACGGCCACCACGGGGCAGCCGGCCCGCGCGCGGACGTCGGCGACCAGGTCGTCCTGGTCGCCGGGCAGGGCGAGATCGGCCAGGTCGACGCCTTCCCCGGCGGTCGCCATGGTCGCCTGGCCGGCGATCGCCCCGTTGGCGGCGAACTCCTCGGCGTACGTGCGGTGGCTTGTGCCGCCGAGCGTCAGGATGACCAGGTCGGCGCCGCTCAGGTCGGTCTCCGTGGGCACGCCCGGCGGGCACACCACCTCGGCGTCCGGCAGGGCCCGCCGCAGGGCCAGGTCCAGGCCGGCGGCCGACCCCGGCGGCAGGGGCGGCACGTAGTCGCCCAGCAGGGCGGTGACCTCGCGGGCGTTGGGGCCGGCGAGGACGACCTTGGCCAGGGAACGCGGTTCGAGGGGCAGGAGGCCGCCGGCGTTGTGCAGCAGGACCAGGGCCTGCCGGGCCAGACGGCGGGACAGACCGTCAGCGGCCCGCCCGGCCAGGGCGAGCGCCTCACGCTGCCCGGCCAGGGCGAGCGCCTCACGCTGCCCGGCCAGGGCGAGCGCCTCACGCTGCCCGGCCAGGGCGAGCGCCTCACGCTGCCCGGCCAGGGTGGGCGCCTCACGGTCGGTCAGGGTGAGCGCCTCACGCTGGGGTTCTGGGGCGGTCTCATCCGCGGTGTCCCCGAGCAGGCCGGCGCGGTGTTTGAGGGTGAGGACCCGGCGGCAGGCGGCGTCGACCAGCTCGGCCACCCGCGGATCCGCCAGCGCCGCCTCCTCCAGCAGGGCGAAGGACTCGTCCCAGAGCGACAGGTCCACCCCCGCCTCCAGCGCCGCCACGGCGGCCCCCGCCGGGTCGCCCGTCATCGAGGTCAGCCGGTCCACGGCCAGCCCGTCGGCCATGACGATCCCGTCGAATCCGCATTCGTCCCGCAGGAAGCCGGTCAGCAGGTCGCGGTTGGCGCAGCACGGCACCCCGTCGATGTCGTTGTAGGCCGCCATGAACCCCAGCGCCCCGGCCTCCACCGCCGCCCGGGCCGCCGGGAGGTGCAGCTCGCGCAGGTCGCGGGGGCCGATGACGGCGGACTGGCCGTTGCGCCCGCCGACCGCCTCGCCCTGGGCGGCCAGGTGCTTGAGCACGATCGCCACCCCGCCCCGGCCCACCGCGCCGCGATCGGCGCCCTGCATGCCGATCACCAGCGCCCGGGTGAGCTCGGCGGCCAGCAGCGGATCCTCCCCGAAGCACTCTTCCGCCCGCCCCCAGCGCGGGTCCCGCAGCAGGTCGAGCGCGGACACCAGGGCCAGGTGCACGCCGCTCGCGGCGAGTTCGGCGGCGACGGCGGCCGCGGCCTCGGCCAGCAGGTCCGGATCCCATCCGGCGGCCACCGCGAGGTTGGTGGGCAGCAGCGTCCCGCCGAGCGCCTGGTGACCGTGCGGGGCCTCCTCCGACAGCAGCACCCCGATCCGGTGGCCACCGGCCCGCGCCACCTCGTCCTGGACGAGGGCGGCGACCTCGGCGCGTTCCTCCGGCCGGATCCCGTCGGCCCAGGTGCGGCCCGACCAGGCATCGGCGCGGAAGACCCCGTACAGCGCGCCGAGCCCGCCCCACCGGCCGAGCTCGGCGCGGGCGAGATCGGTGAGCCGGAATCCGCCCCGAGGAGCCCGTTCGACGGCCTGCCAGCCGTAGAGCCGCTGGTTGAGCTGGCCGACCTTCTCGCGCGGTGACAGCTCGGCGAGCAGCCGCTCGACCGGCTCAGCGGTCGGCATGGGCGGCCATCCGGTCGAGGACCTCGTCGTCGGCGACCGAGCTGTAGAAGGTGCGGCCCGTCGGCTCGGCGTGGACGAGCCGTTCGACGCCGCGGGCGCGCAGCGCGGCCGGGTCGCCCGCGGTCGCGGAGGTCACCAGGGCGGGGCGGGCCCCGGCGCGGGCGCGGTCCATCCAGATCTCGAAGACGCCGCCGCCGGGGGAGAGCTCCGCCCGGGACACGGGGACGTCGTCGGCGCCGACGGGGACCACGACGGCCTCGGTCCGAGGAGAGGGGCGCGGCCGGTGCCGCAGCTCGGCGGCCAGTTCGGCGAAGCGCCGGCCGATCGGCTTGACCGCGCCGTCCGCCCCGATCAGGCCGAGGCTGTGCTCCAGGTCGGGGAAGTCGGCCAGCCGGCGCTCCACGTCGTGCGAGCACCACCACGTGACGCCCCACAGGGCGTCGCTGTCGGCCGCCGCCCGCACGGTCCCCTCGCAGAAGCCCGGCGCCTGGTCCTCGGTGAGGTGGTTGAGCGGCGCGCCGACCTCCTGCAGCCACACCGGGCGCGCCGGGTCCAGGGCGAAGGCGCGCGACAGCTCGATGAGGTACGCGGCGTGGGTGAGGCTTTCGTGGGACATCGCCCCGTAACCCTGGGCGGTGCCGTTGAAGATCCACGAGTGGATCACGCTCATCTGGCCGTGCCGGGTGGAGTGCGCCGGGGTGAAGGGGTGGCCGTCGGCGTACCAGACGGCGTCGTACTCGGCGTTGAGCCGGAAGTGTCGGCGCTCGCGCGGCCCCTCGCCGTGCAGCGCCCGCAGCCAGGCCGTCACCTGCTGCGGGGTGGCCGGCATCCGGCTCGGGTGCAGCGCGGAGGTGAACTGGTTGACCTCGTTGCCCAGGGTCAGGCCGAGGAAGTTGGGCAGGTCGTACAGGTGCCCGTCGAGCGCCTCCACCAGCGCGGCCTGCGCCGCGATCGCGTCGGGGTCGGTGAACATGCTGCGCCGGTGCCAGTCCGTCAGCCAGCTCGGCACGAAGTCGAAGCCGGACAGGTGCCCCTGCAGCACATCCACGCTGGCGTCGAGGCCGGCTTCGCCGGCGATCTCCACGACGCGGCGGACGTCGTCGAGGGCGCGGCGGCGGATCAGCGTCCGGTTCGGCTGCAGGACGGGCCAGAGCGGCATCACGCGTACGTGGTCCAGGCCCAGCCCGGCCAGGGCCTCCATGTCCCGCCGGGTGGCCGCCCAGTCCGGATCCAGCCAGGAGTAGAACCAGTCCTGGGAAGGCGTGTAGTTGACCCCGAATCTCAGCATTTCAACCTTTCAAGCCTCCCGCTTCGAGCCCGCGGAAGAAGTAGCGCTGCAAGATGGCGAAGAACGTGACGATGGGAACCAGGGCGATGATCGTGCCGGCCGCGATGAGGCGCGGATCGTCGTAGAAGGTGCCGCGCAGGCGGTTCAGCCCGACGGTGAGGGTGTAGTTGTCCTCGTCGGACAGCACGATGAGCGGCCACAGGAAGTCGTTCCACGAGCCGACGAAAGCGAAGATCGCCACGACCGTGATGACGCCCTTGACCTGGGGGACGGAGACGCGGATGAACCGCTGCCAGGCATTGGCGCCGTCGACGATGGCCGCCTCCTCGAACTCGGCCGGCAGGTTGCGGAACGCGTTGCGCATGAGCAGCACGTTCAGGGCGGCCACGATCGTCGGCAGGACGACCCCCAGCAGGGTGTTGGCCAGCCCGCCCGCCCTGACGAACAGGAACTGGGAGATCAGCACGGTCTCGGCCGGGACGAGCAGGGCCGCGACGCAGATGCCGGCCGCCACCCCGCGGCCGCGGAAGCGCAGCTTGCCCAGCGCGTACCCGGCGCAGGTGGCGCCCACCACGTTGCCGGTGACGGCCATGGCGGCCACCACCAGGGAGTTGAGCAGGTAGTGCGGCACCGGGACGCGGTCGAGCACCGTCGCGAAGTTGCCCAGCGTGGGATGGCCGGGCAGCAGCTCGGGCGGGCGCGTGTAGAGCGCGTCGCCGGCGCCCTTGAGCGACAGCGAGACCTGCCACAGCAGCGGCCCCGCCAGCAGCACGGCCATCAGCAGGAGGATCAGGTAGCGCACGACCGTACCCGCCGGGATGCGGCGTCGCGCGGACGGACCGGACATCAGGAGGACCTCTGCTTGCGTTGCAGGACGAGCTGCGCGACCAGCAGCCCGCCGAGGATGACGAACATGACCAGGCTGATCGCGCCCGCGTATCCGGTGCGCGCCTGCAGGCCGGTGCCCTCGCGCTGGATGAGCATGGTCATCGTGAGATCGCCGCCGCCGACCCCGCCGGTGCCGTCGGTGAGCACGTAGATCTCGCCGAAGACCCGGAAAGCCGCCACCGAGGACAGCACGCCGATGAGCCCCATCGTGGAGCGCACGCCCGGGACGGTGACGCTGAGGAAGGTGCGCACCGGGCCCGCGCCGTCCATCGCCGCCGCGTCGTACAGGCTCGGATCGATGTTCGCCAGCGCGGCCAGGTAGATGACCATGTAGTAGCCCAGGCCCATCCACACGGTGACGAACATCGCGCTGAACAGCAGCAGCCACCGGTCGGTCAGGAAGGGGACCGGCGCGGCGACCGCCTGGAGCGTGCCGAGCAGCTCGTTCACCAGGCCGCGCTTGTCGAGCATGTTCGTCCAGATCAGCCCGACGATGACCGGCGACATGATCACCGGCAGGTACATCGTGGTGCGGAAGAAGCCCATCAGCCGGCCGGCGCCGCTCAGGAGCGCGGCGAGCACGAGCGGCAGCGCCACCATGAGCGGCACCACGCACACCGTGTAGAGCGTGGAGTTCAGCAGCGCGGTGCCGAAGCGCTCATCGGCGAACATCCGCCGGAAGTTGTCCCATCCGGTGAACTCCCCGGTCCTGAGCAGGGTGGAGTCCGTGAAGGCCAGGCGCAGCGTGTTCAGGAACGGCACGAGGACCAGGACCACGATGACGGCCAGCGCCGGCAGCAGGAACAGCCACGGGGTCAGGCGCCAGCGATGGGTCGCCGGCGCGCCGGCCTCGTCGTGCGTGGCGGAGCCGGTCATCCGTGCGCGGCCAGCCGGTCGTTGGAGTACTTGACCGACTCGTCCAGCGCCTGCTGCACCGTCTTCTTGCCGAGCAGCGCCTGGGCGATCTGCTCGCGCAGCGTGTCGGCGTCGGCCGAGCCGGAGAACGCCGGAGGCCACCACACGACCGCCTTCTTGACCTGGGCGGCGCTCTCCAGGCGCACCTTCGTGGCGGGGTCGCCGTCGTCCTTGGTGAAGTACTCGTCGTCCATCGACCCGGCCGACGAGGGGAACACCGAGGCCTTCTTGGCGAAGGCGAGCTGGTTGGCGGCGTTGGTGACGTACTTGGCGAAGGCCGTGGCCAGCGGCTGGTTCTTGCCGGCGGCGTTCACGACGAGCGACTCGATGTACATGTTGGGGGCGGCGTTGCTGATCCGCGGCCCGATCCCGAGCGTCTTGTAGATCTCGGGCGCGGTGTCCTTGAGGTCGTTGAGGGTGTAGGAGCTGCCCGACAGGTACGCCAGCCGCCCGGCCTTGAACTCCTCGACCTCCTTCGTCTGCAGGTTGTTCAGCGCCTCCTGGGTCAGGCCCTTGCTGGCGAACAGCTTGCGGAAGCGCTCGACGAACTCCGCGCCCTTGGCGTCGTTGTAGGTGAACTTCTTGCCCGTGGTGTCCATGAGCGGCACGCCGTACTCGCCGAACATCTCGATGGCGGGCATCCGGGCGATCATCGACACGTCGGAGCAGTTCTTGGCCATGGCCTCGGCCTGGTCGAACAGCTCGTCGTAGGTGGCGGGCAGCTTGGCCGGGTCGAGACCGCACTTCTTGAACAGCGCGGTGTTGAAGAACGCCGGCCCGGTGTTGAGGTACCACGGGTAGCCGTAGGTCCCGCCGCCGAGCCCGCTGAACGTCATCGCCTGCCACGCCTTGTCCAGGTACTGGCCCTTGGCCTGGGGGTCGGCCTTGTTGAGGTCGAGCAGGACCCCGGCCTGGGCCAGCGTGTACGCGGCCTCCGGGCCCATGTCCACGACGTCGGGCAGCGCCCCCGCCGCGGCGTCGGCCGACAGCTTGTCCTGGTAGCCCTCGGCGGGCTGGTCCACCCAGGCGATCTTCGTGCCCGGGTGCTCCTTCTCGAAGGCCGCGATCAGCTCGGTGAAGTACGGGGTGAACTTCTCGTTCTTCAGGTTCCACGTCTGGAACTTGATCGATCCGGTCGGCGCGCCGCCCGCGGCCTGCGGCGTCGCCCCGCCGTCACCGCACCCGGACAGCAGCAGCGATCCCAGGGCCAGCGCCGCGACGCAGGTCCGTGTTCTCATTGGACGTCCTCCTTGAGTGATGCATGAGTGGCGATCCGCAGGGTCGCCACCTGGAAGGGGCCGAGGTCCAGCCGCGCCTCGCCCACGGGACGGCGCTCGCCCGCCGGGCCCAGGGCCACGGGCAGGTCCTCGTCCGCGCCGAGCTCCCGTTCGAGCAGGTCGGTCTCCCACACGACGGCCCGCGCGCCCAGCTCCTCGTGGCAGCGCAGCCGGGCGCTCGCCCGTCCGCCCCGCGTCTCGTACACGCGTACGACCAGGTCGCCGGAGCCGTCGTCGGCCTGCTTCACCCAGTCGACGAGGGCGTGACCCGTGAGGAGCTCCAGCCGGACCAGCGGCGCGGGCAGCCCGGCCAGGTCGGGCGCGTTGAACGCGTACGCGGCCTCGACCGCGGCCGGCACGTCCGCGCCGGGCAGCACCGCCCAGCGGAAGGTGTGCGTGCCGAGGTCGGCGCGGGGGTCGGGGAAGCGCGCGCCCCGCAGCAGGGAGAGCCGGACGACGGTGGAGTCGCCGTCGGCGCGGGCGTCGGCCCCGTACATCGTGTCGTTGACGATCGCGAGGCCGAAGTCGCCGTCGTCCACGTGCACGTAGCGGTGCATCGCGGCCTCGAACATCGCCTCCTCGGTCGCGGTGTTGGTCACCAGCGGGCGTTCGACGTAGCCGTACTGGGTCTCGAAGCGCGCGGTCCGCGCCAGGACCCGCACCGGGACGGCGACCTTCAGCAGGCGTTCGCGCTCCTGCCAGTCCACGGCGCACTCGGTCTCGAACCGCCCGGTGCCGGCCCGCAGCCACATGGTCAGCGTGATCGTGGACGCGCCGGTCCGGCGGACCACCTCCACACCGGCGTCGGGCCCGCTGCGGACCACCCTGCGGCTGGTGACGTCGTCGAGCGCCCGGGGGTGGCGCAGCACGTGGCGGTCCACGTCCCAGGCGTCCCAGCGCACCGGCTCGTCGCGGAAGAGCTGCAGCTCGTTGAGGCGCCGGCCGGGCGGGACGACCTCCCGGCCGCCGCGCAGGTCGAGGAGGGAGACGACGTGGCCGCCGCCGTCCACCACGACCCGCAGCAGGCCGTCGTCCAGCACGGTGGCGCCGTCCTCGCCGTCGGCGACCTCGACCACGGCTGGGGCCGCACCGGGCCGCGCCGGCGTGGTGAACGGGGGCAGCCCGCCCCCGGCCTGCTCGTCGCCGAGCGCCGCGCCGGCCCGCTTGATCAGATCGTGCAGGCGCTCCTCGACCGCCTGATAGGTGTCGCGGGCCTCGCGGTGCACCCAGCTGATCGACGTACCCGGGAGGATGTCGTGGAACTGGTGCAGCAGCACGGTGCGCCAGATCTCGTCGAGGTCCTCGCGCGGGTACGGCGCCCCGCGCAGCGCGCTCGCCGCCGCGCTGAGGTATTCGGCCGCCCGCAGCAGCGACTCGCAGCGCCGGTTGTGCCGCTTCATGGCCGCCTGCGAGGTCAGCGTGCCGCGATGCAGCTCCAGGTAGAGCTCGCCCCGGTAGACCGGCTCCAGCGCCCCGGCCTCGCGCAGCTCGGACTCGGCCTCCTCGAAGAACTCCGCCGGGGTCCTGGAGATCACGCGTGGCGCCCCCTCCAGGTCGGCGAAGCGGCGCAGCCGCTCGGCCATCTCCCGGGTGGGGCCGCCGCCCCCGTCGCCGTAGCCGTACGGGAGCAGCGAATGGGAGGCGATCGCCTTGTCCTTGAACGTCGCGACCGCGTGATGGAGCTCGCGGGCGGTCACCTCGGCGGCGTAGGTCTCCGCGGGCGGGAAGTGGGTGAAGACGCGGGTGCCGTCGATGCCCTCCCACCAGAAGGAGTGGTGCGGGAAGACCGTGGTGTCGTTCCAGGAGATCTTCTGCGTCAGGAACCAGCGGGACCCGGCCCGGCGGGCCATCTGCGGCAGGGCGCCCGAGTAGCCGAAGGAGTCGGGCAGCCACATCTCACGGGGCTCGCGGCCGAAGCGGCTCAGGAAGTAGCGCTTGCCGTAGGTCAGCTGGCGCACCATCGACTCGCCGGTGGGGATGACGCCGTCGGCCTCCACCCACATGCCGCCGACGGGCACGAACCGGCCCTGCTCGACATAGCGCCGCACCCGGGCGAACAGCTCCGGATAGTGCTCTTCGAGCCAGCTGAAGTGCTGGGCCGCCGACATCGTGTACACTAGGCCGGGGTCGGCGTCGAGGAGGGCGAGCGCGTTGGAGACCGTACGGGCGAGCTTGCGGACCGTCTCGCGCAGCGGCCACAGCCACGCCGTGTCCATGTGCGCGTGCCCGACGGCGGTGATCCGGTGGGCGCTGGCGTGCGCCGGCGTGGCCAGGACGGGAGCGAGGATCGCGCGCGCCCGCCCGGCGCTCGCCTCGGCGTCCGCCTCGTCGTAGACGTCCAGGGCCTCCTCGATCGCGCGCAGCAGCCGCCAGTGGCGCGGCTCGTCCGCGCTCAGCTCGGCGGCCAGGCCGCCGGCCACGTCGAGGTCGCAGCACAGCGCGTGGATCTCGGGCGAGAACGCGGCGATCTCCGCGCGGCGCAGCCTGAACTGCTCGAACGGCTCCTGCGCGCCCTTCTCGCCGTGCTCGGTGACGACGAAGGGCGGCAGGCCGAGCAGCAGGGGGTTGGCCGCCGCCTCGACGTACAGCACGAACGAGCCGTCGGCTTCGACCAGATCGGCCCCGTGGCCCCGTAACCGGATGTCGGACTGGCGGGGGTGCAGGCCCTTGACGATCGTCCCGTCCGGGGTGAAGACCAGGCCCTCGCAGTGACCGCCCACGGAGTGGTCGAACCAGCCCAGGTCCAGCACCAGGTCGATCGGCCCGGCGTGGCCCGGCTCGACCGTGCCCCGGATCCGGAACCAGGTCGTGGACCAGGCCTCGCCCCAGGCCGCGCCAAGGGGGAAGGGGCGGTAGCCGGGGGCGGCCCGGCCGGGTTCGGGTTCGAGCCCGAGGGCGTGGCGGGCGCGCACCGGCTCGCCGTCGTCCGGGACCGTCCAGGCCTCGACCTCGACACCGCCCAGCCGGGTGTGGAGGCGGGGCATGATCCGTTCTCGCCGTACGCGGGCCAGCCTCTCTAGCGTGCGGCTGAGGTGGTTGTGCATCTCGTACCTCTCCGTGGCGGAGGTATCACAATGGGCCTAATACGTTTTAGTAGGTTATGATCAGCAAACGACCGCAGACTAATACGTTTTAGGTCCTGCGGTCACCCGGGGGGATCATCAAGTTTGCATAACGACGGTTGTCCGCCATGGAGGATCGATGCCGCCGAACGACCAGGTTCCGCCTCAGGACTCAGACGGTCCGCCTGAGCCTCCCGAGCCTCTGGGGGGCGCGGCGGGGGGCGCGGCGCCGGCCCGGCTGAGGAGCACCGACATCGCGCGGCTGGCGGGGGTCTCGGTGTCGGCGGTGTCGCTGGCGTTCAACGCCCGCCCCGGCATCAGCGACGCCACGCGCAAGCGCATCCTCCAGGTCGCCGAGGAGCTCAACTGGCGCCCGCACCGCGCCGCCCGCGCCCTCAAGGGGGCCAACAACGACGTGGCCGGCATCGTCATCGCCCGTCCGGCCCGCACGCTCGGCGTCGAGCCGTTCTTCGCCCACTTCCTGTCCGGCCTGCAGTCGCGCCTGTCCAACGAGGGGATCGCCACCCAGCTCCTCATCGTCGAGGACACCGAGGCGGAGGTGGCGGTCTACCGCCGCTGGGCCGCCGAGAACCGGGTCGACGGGCTCGTGCTGCTGGACCTCACGGTCGACGACGTCCGGCCCCGGCTCCTCGCCGACCTGCGCGTCCCCGCCGTCATCCTGGGCGGCCACGGGGCCCCGTTGCCGCTGACCAGCGTCTGGGTCGACGACCACGCGGCGATGACCCGCATCCTGGAATATCTCGCCGGGCTCGGCCACCGGTTCATCGGTCACGTCAGCGGCATACCGTCCTACCAGCACACGCGCCGCCGCCTGCGGGCCATCGGCGACGCCCGCGAGAGCCTCGGCATCGACATCGCCAGCGTGGCCACCGACTACTCCGACACCCAGGGCGCCTCGGCCACCCGCCGCCTCCTGGAGGCGAGCCCCCGGTGCACGGCGATCATCTACGACAGCGACGTCATGGCCGGCGCGGGGCTCGGCGTGGCCACCGAGATGGGCGTGCCGGTGCCCGGCGAGGTGTCCATCGTGTCGTTCGACGACTCGATCCTCACCCATCTGCCGCATCCGCCGATCACCGCCCTGACCCGCGACACGTACGCGCTGGGCACGCTGACGGCGACCGAGCTGCTCCACACGATGGCCGAGCGCCCGGAGCCCCGCGCGGTCCAGGCCCCGACGCCGGAGCTCGTCGTCCGCGGCAGCACCGCCCCGCCACCAGGCGCGTGACCTTTGATGATCTCAACCCCTAATATCCACCTTTATGATCATTCGTCTATTAGCTGGAACGGCTGCGGGCCTGGCGCTCCTGTCCGGTACGGCTCTCGCCACGCCGGTCAAGGGCGCCCCCGAGCTCACCGGCAACGACCTCTACAAGGCGGCCGCGCTGCCCAGGACCGCCTGCAAGCTGGACAAGGGCACGAGCGCCGCGTCCACCAGGAAGTACGTCACCAAGCTCGTCGCCTGCCTGAACACCGCGTGGAAGCCGGCCATCAAGGACTTCACCCCGGTGAAGGTGGAGTTCAAGGGCGCGGACGAGAAGGAGTCCTGCTCCACCGGCATGGACGTCTCCGGCTCGTTCTCCGAGATCTGCGCCACGGCCATCAGCGTCCGGCTGGCCGACGACTGGATCAAGGCCAAGAACGACCTCACGGTGTTCACCTCCATCGTCAGGACGTGGGGCGGGGTCGTGACCGGGCAGACCGGCATCGGCAAGGCCTGGTGGGGGCTCGAGAACGATGCGGACGCGGCCATCATGAACGAGCAGAACCGCCGCTACTACCTGCAGATCGACTGTTTCGGGGGCGTGTCGGCGAAGGCGCTGGGCCGGCAGGTCAAGGACTGGAAGCCCGTCGCCAAGGTTCCGGAGTTCTGGAAGAACAGGTACCAGGGCAAGACCGCCAACCGGCTCTACTGGCTCGAGAAGGGCTACAAGTCCGGCAAGCCGGGCGCCTGTAACACCTGGACGGCGAGCTCCTCCAAGGTCGCCTGAACCGGATCCCCGGCCACCGCCCCGTGCGGTGGCCGCGAGGCACGGCAGCGTCTTCGTCGCCGCGCCCTACATCTGCGGGATCTCGATGCGCACCGGATCCGTGTCCGCCGGGGGCTCTCCTGGGAAGACCCCGGTGAGCAGGGCGGCGACCGTGTAGAGGTTCCAGGCCAGCGCGGGCTGCTTCACCACGGGCTCGGAGAAGAAGGCCTTCAGCTCGTCACCGCGTACGAGGGGAGCCAGGGCGTCGGCGCGTTCGAGCACGAACTCCGCGAGCAGCGCGGAAAGCCGGGGCCCCGGGCTGGTGCGCCAGTTCCAGTTGTTCCCGCGCTGCGGGGCGGGCGAGGCCGGGGTCGCCGCGGGCGGCTTCCGCTGCCACCACCGGCGCGGCTTGTCCGCCTCCCCGGCCCGGAACCGCCAGGGCTTGCCCTCCAGCTCGATCTTCTGCAGCCCGGGAGCCAGCCGGCTGATCAGCTCGTAGACGACCTCCTCCGAGTGGCGCCATCGCTGATCGAGCGACAGCGCCTCGACCACCACGCGGTTGTCGAGGAACGGCTGCACCGGATCCCCACGCCGCAGCGACCCGACCCGCGCCGCGGCGTGCCAGCGCCCCACCCGGTAGGTGACATACAGGTGGTCGAGCACCTCCCACGGATTCTCGCCGACCCGGCGCAGCCACGGCTGCGCCAGCTCGCGGGCGTGCTCGTTCGCCTCGTCGGTGAACATCGGCTCGTTCTTGAGGAAGAAGTCGCTGACCCTGCGGCGCATCGCCTTGTCGGTGGTCTGCCCCTGGCTGTAGAGGAAACCGCCCCTGAGGATCTCGCCGCTCTGCCCGGACATCGTCGGCATCGTGGAGTAGGGACGGTAGTCCACGATGCTCTCGTACGCGGAGGTCATGCCTTCGCAGGCGCGGACGACCTCATACGTGCGCGCGCTCGGGTGCGGCACGAGGACGGCGTCCTTCGCCTCGGTCTGTACGGGCGGGATGACCGTGTGCTGAATGCCCAGCCGGGCGGCGATCGCGCCCGCGATGATCACGTCCGGGTGCGTGTCGAGCCCGTTGGTCGTCGCCCGGAAAGGGACGCGGCCCGCGTGCAGCAGCGCGGCCATCAGGCGGCTGTCGCGCCCGCCCGTCAGCGCCAGGTTCACCGGCTCGGAGACGGCCCGCAGCGGCTCGACGGCGGCGACGAGGGCGTCACTCAGCCGCGTGATCGCCCTGCGCCTGGCCCTCGCCGAGTCCGGCACCGGCCGCGCCTGCGGCAGCGGACGCGTGGCGACGCTCCTGCGGCCGTCCTTGACCGTGATGACGGCGGACGGCCCGAGCGCCGTCACCCCCCGGTAAGGAGTCTCGTCGGACAAGAAGTATCCCTGGCGGACCATGGTCTGCAGGGCGAGCTCGTGCCAGGCGACATTTCCCCCGTTCGCCACGAGGTGAACGTGCAGGGCACGGTTTCCCACCACGTGCACGTCGTCGTTCTCGGCGTGGAAAACGGAATGGGCCCGGGTGCTCGCGGTGGCGGCCTGAATTTCCTCATCCGCCACCCGGATCGCGGAGAAACAACCGGAGAGATCCGCCATCACCTCGGTCAGCCCGGGAGCTTGTGCGAGACGTCGCGCGTCCCGCTGCGCGGCGAGCGTGCCGCTCACGACGAGGCCGCCACGGCCGTCCCGCACGATGAGCGGCGGGCGCCCATCGGCCCCTTCCTCATTGGACCAGGCGAGCAGCGCGGCGCCGGCGCCGGCCCATTCGTCGGTGTCGATGGTTTCCGGCGGCACCGGAAATACGTCACGGATAAGCGAACGAGCGGCGGCGAGATATCGGCCGAGATCCGCCCTCGGGCGTTTCGCGGCGACACCCAGGAATACGCGCATGCAGCCCCCTTATTTGCGCCTCCAGTCCCGGAGGAGAGTAGAGTGCGGGCCGGAACCTGTCAAACAATGGAAATAGCGTCGCTTTACCGAAGACAATGCCGCCGGATCCGATCAGCGGCTGCTAGCCTGTCCCGTCAAATGACTGCGGAAACGTTGCTGAGGCGGCGGAGTGCGGCCTGCCTGCTGGCCCTGGCCTTGGCGGCGGTGCCGACGCTCGGCACCGCCACCCCGTTGGACTGCCCGGTGCGGCCGCTCGCTGTTGCCGGCGACCTCGTGTTGCCGGAGTGGTTCGAGGAGGAGTTGCAGGAAGAGGAAGTGGCACTTGCCCTGCCTGACCCGGCTTCATCCGCCTTCACGCCTGGTGGCTACTCGTCTGACGTGAAGGCGGGCACCGTGGCGCCCATCGGCGTAGAGATCGTGGAACTGCCGGGCTGTCCTGATATCAGCGACCGATAGGTGCGGCATCGCCGCCTTCATCGGCGCGGATCGATGTGGATCTTCGGGCCCGGTCCGGCGCCGGCCGGGCGGTGGCCGGCCAGGACGTCGGCGGTCTCGGCCAGGCCGATCGTGGCGGCCACGAGCGGGCGGGCGTCCACCGAGCCGTCGGCGTAGGCGGCGATGGTCCCCGCGAGGCCGGCCGAGCCCCCGAGGATGCCGACGGCGGTGACGTCCTTGAGGAGCAGCGCGCGGGTGTCGAGGGTGCTCGGCGTGCCGGCCAGGCCGATGTAGACCACGCGCCCGGCCGGTTCGACGAGGTCGAGCGCGAGCGCGGGCAGCTCGGGCGCGTTGGAGGCGTCGATGACGGCGTCCCAGCGCAGCTCCGGCAGCGACGGCCGGGTCCACGTGCCCGTGAAGCCCAGGGACCGGGCCAGGCGCAACCCGTCGAGGTCGCGGCCCAGCAGGTGGACCTCGACCCCCTGGGAGCGGGCGAACAGCGCTGCCAGCAGGCCGATCGTCCCCGTGCCCAGGACCAGCAGCCGCTCGCCGGGCCGCAGGCCCGCGCCGTGGACGGCGCGCAGCGCGTTGCCGCCGGGCTCGACCAGCGCGCCCAGCGTGAGGTCCATGCCGTCTGGCAGCGCGTGCAGCGCCGTCACCGGCACGGCGAGCCGCTCGGCCAGCGCTCCGGCGCGGCCGAGGCTGATGCCGATCTCCGACAGCTCGGCGCAGACGTGGTGGCGGCCGGTGCGGCAGCGCTCGCAGCGCCCGCAGCCCAGCATGGTGTCACCGGTGACGCGGCGGCCCAGCCAGCTGGGGTCCACGCCCTCGCCCACGCCGCTCACGCGACCGCACCACTCGTGGCCGGGGCGCAGCGGATACCACGACCGCCCGGTGTGCAGGTAGCTCATCTCGCCGGTGAACAGCTCCAGGTCGGTGCCGCACACCCCGGCCCGCTCGACGTCCACGACCACCTGCCCGGGCGCGGCGACCGGCGGCTCGACCTCCTGGACCTCGGCCTTGCCCGGGCCGGTCAGGACCAGCGCGCGCACTACCGGGCCCCCGCGAACCAACGAACGGATTTCCCGGTACGGGGCGCAGCTACCACGTCAGACATGTTCCGAAGGCTAGATCACTGTTCCGGAAAGTGGAAGTTCTGCTCAATGAGAGCTTCCTCCGGGAAGTGAATATCGGCTAATCTCGCAACAACTTCCATAAAATAAATCATCGTTCCAATTATTGGAATGAAGGGATCTCATGACCTCCTCCCGCACCGCCCTCATCACCGGAGGCGTCAGCGGCCTGGGCAAGGCCGCCGCCCTCCGTCTGGAGAAGGAAGGCG
Source organism: Nonomuraea angiospora (assembly GCF_014873145.1). Classification (NCBI taxonomy): domain Bacteria; kingdom Bacillati; phylum Actinomycetota; class Actinomycetes; order Streptosporangiales; family Streptosporangiaceae; genus Nonomuraea; species Nonomuraea angiospora. The sequence goes on from NZ_JADBEK010000001.1 coordinate 379,631, forward strand.
TCAGGGTCATCACCGCCGACATCGCCGACGGCGCCGACCTCGTCCTCGACGTCACCGACGCCGCCGCCGTGCAGGCCGCCGCCGACGAGGTGGGGCCGGTCGACATCCTGGTCAACTCCGCCGGGATCGTCGGCCCCAACGCGCCCCTGTGGGAGATCCCGCTGGACGGCTGGCGGCGCACCTTCGAGGTGAACGCGTACGGCACCTTCCACACCTGCCGCGCCTTCGTCCCGGGCATGCGCGAGCGCGGCTGGGGACGCGTCATCAACATCGCCAGCATGTCCGGCAAGGACGGCAACCCGAACATGGCCCCGTACTCGGCCTCCAAGGCCGCCGTCATCGCGCTGACCAAGTCCCTCGGCAAGGAGCTGGCCACCAGCGGCGTGCTGGCCAACGTCATCGCGCCGGCCGTCATCGCCACCCCGATGAACGCCACCACCGGCCCCGAGGCCCTGGCCCACATCACCAGCCTCATCCCGATGGGCCGCATCGGCCGGCCCGAGGAGGTCGCCGAGCTGATCGCCTGGCTGGCCTCCGACAAGGTCAGCTTCTCCACCGGCGCCGTCTACGACATCAGCGGCGGCCGCGCCACCTACTGACCCGCCGGGCCGGCCCGTGCGCCCTCGGACCGGGAGGATCAATGAGTCCGGCGCATATTTGCCACGCCGCGCGATCGTGATCCACGATTGATCCGTGGAGCTGCAACAGATGCGCTATGTGGTCGCGGTGGCGGAGACGGCGAACTTCACCCGTGCCGCCGAGCGCTGCCGGGTCGTCCAGTCCGCGCTGAGCCACCAGATCGCCCGGCTCGAACGGGAGCTGGGCGCCCGGCTCTTCGACCGCACCAGCCGCCGGGTCACGCTGACCCCCGCGGGCGAGGCGTTCCTGCCCGCCGCCCGGCAGGCTCTCGACGCCGCCGAGCGGGCTCGCGCCGAGGTGGCGGCGGCCTCCGGGGAGCTTCGCGGCCGGCTCGCCATCGGCGCCATCCCCACCGTCACCGCGGTCGACCTGCCGAGCGCGCTGAAGACCTTTCACGTGCGCCATCCGCAGGTGCGGATCACGCTGCGGGTGGGGGCGAGCGACGAGCTGGCCGAGCAGGTCCGGCAGGGCGCCCTCGACATCGCCTTCCTCGGGCTGCCGCCGAGCGTGCGGCCGAAGGGCGTACGGGGGCTCGCCCTGGCGCGGGGCGAGCTGGTCGCGGTGGTGGCACCCGGCCACCCCCTGGCCGGCCCGCCCGGTGACCCGCTGGCCGGCCCGCCCGGTGACCCGCTGGCCGACACGCCCGGTGACCCGCTGGTCGGCCCGCCTGTCGACGCTCAGGCGGACCCGACGGCCGACGCCGGCGGCGTGGACCTGCGTCGGCTGTCGGACGAGGTGTTCGTCGACTTTCCCGCCGGCACGGCCGCGCGCGCCCAGTCGGACGAGGCGTTCGCCGCCGCCGGCGTCACCCGTGAGGTCGCCTTCGAGATCACGAACGCCGACCTCATGGCGCGGCTGGTCCGGCTGGGCCTGGGCATCGCCCTGATGCCCGCCGCCTTCGCGCCCGAACTCCCCGGCGTGCGCGTCGTCGAGCTCCGCGACCCGCCTACCCGGGTGGAGCACCTGATCTGGAGCCGCCTGCGCCCGTCACCGGCCGCCGCCGCGTTCCTCGATGTCCTGGACATCCGCCGGAATCAGGGGGCGGTCGGCGATTCGGCCTCGTAGGCGCGGTGCAGCAGCCGTACGAAGGGCTCTGCCTGCGGCAGGGGGACGGAGCCGATCCGGTGGACGGGCACGCCCGGCGTCCACGAGTTCATGACCACGGCCCCGGCCAGGGCGGGCAGGTCGTCGAGGGTGATCTCCTGGGCGCGCTGGGGGACGCCGAGGCGGTCGAGTTGCCGGCGGACGACGGCCATGGTGGTCCCGGTCAGCATTTCGGCCACCGGCCACACCACGGCGGTGCCGTCCCAGAAGGCCAGGTTCCAGATCGTGCCCTCGCTGAGCCGGCCGCGGCGGTCGACGAAGGCGGCGTCGTCGAAGCCCTGGCCGGCGGCCTGGCGCAGGACGTACGTCTTGGCCACCTCGCCGACGTGCTTGACGGCGGGCAGGAAGCGTTCGTGCTCGACCGCCGCCAGCGTCAGCGGGCCCGCCGGACCGGAGGCGGCCGGCCCCGTACGGACCAGCACCTCGGGCTCCCCGCCGGTCACGGTGAACTCGCCCGCCGGTGAATGCACCGTGGCCGTCAGCGAGACGTCGGCCGGCCCGGCCCGCAGCGCCGCCCGCAGGTAGGAGCGCACCCGATCGTCGGGCACCGCCTGCCCGAACAACTCCATCGAGGCGTGCCGCAGCCGTTCCAGATGGAGGTCGAGGCCGCGGACCCGGCCTGCGCGCACCTGCATGGCGGTGAAATGGGCGTAGCCCGCGAAGGCGAGCGGCGCCAGCTCCTCGGCGGTCGCGGGATGGCCGTTGCGTTGAGCGGCAAACATAGAAATATCCCCCTTTAGATGGTTATCAGGGGGATCGAGCCTGCCGCAGCCCGGCCGGATCGCCCAGAACCCTGCTGGTCCTGCTACTGGCAGGGTCAGCCTTGTTCGTTATCGTGTGCGTACTATCGAGGGTTATGAGCGAAATCGGCGAGTTCCTGCGCAGCCGCCGGGCGCGGCTGCGGCCGGAGGACGTCGGGCTGCCGGTCTTCAACCGGCACCGGCGCGTGCCGGGGCTGCGCCGCGAGGAGCTGGCCCAGCTCGCCGGCGTGTCCGTCGCCTACCTCACGCGGCTGGAGCAGGGCAAGGGCAACAACGTCTCGGCCGAGGTGATCGGGGCGATCACGCGCGCGCTGCGGCTGAGCGACACCGAGCACGAGCACCTCACGCGGCTGGTCAAGTGCCGCGACCGCAGGAAGTACGGGCCGCCGCCGCGCCTGCAGCAGGTGCGCACCGCGCTCGGGCAGATGCTGGCCTCCCTGGAGGGGGTCCCGGCCTACGTGACCGGGCCGCGCTCGGACATCCTGGGCTGGAACCCGGCGGCGGCGGCCCTGTTCGGGGACTGGGACCGGCTGCCGCCCGACGAGCGCAACTGGGCCCGGCTGGTGTTCCTGGACCCGGGCCATCGGCGGCTGTTCGCGGACTGGGAGGCGAAGGCCGCCGACGTGGTCGGCGCGCTGCGCCTGTACGCCGGCTGCTATCCCGACGATCCGCGGCTGCTGACGCTCGTGGGCGAGCTGTCGGTGAAGAGCGGGACGTTCCGCCGGCTGTGGGCCGGGCACGACGTGAAGGAGAGCGCCCACGGCACCCGGCGCCTGCGCCACCCGCTGGTGGGCGAGCTCACGCTCGGCTTCGAGTCACTCTGGCTGCCCGGCGACCCCGAGCAGTCCCTGACCGTCTACCACGCCCCGCCCGGCTCCGCCGCCGCGGAGAGCCTGCGGCTGCTGGCCGGCCGGGACGCCGCCGTCAGCACTCGATGACGTTGGCGGCCAGGCCGCCGCACGAGGTCGAGCACGTCGCGGCCGGTGTCACGCATGGTTTGACGGCCCCCCGATGCTCACGTCACGTACTCCGTCGCCGCGTCCAGCAGCCACTCCGCCAGGTAGGCCGCGAAGGACGAGCGCACCAGCACCAGGAACCCGTCCTCCCGGGGCACGAGCACGACCTGCGCCCGCGCCAGCATGGTCTGCGCGCACCGGCCCGGCCCGAACCCGCGCGGATGCAGGTCGAGCGCGCAGCCGTGGGCGAGCAGGTCGCGCGCCCTGGGCCCGCCCACGAACAGGGTGGTGCGCTGCGCCGAGACGTCCACGATCGAGCCGTGCCGCTCGCCGAGCTCCTTGCGCAGCAGCTCGGGCCGGTACCCGGGCGGAGCGATCACCAGCCACTCGTCCGGCCCCAGCCAGGCCGCGGTGACCTCGCCGGAGGTCACCGTGGTGTTCGGCTCGGCCGGCAGCGGGACGCCGAGGTCGGTCCCGGGCTCCACCCGCACGTTGACGTGGGTGAGGAACGGGAGCTCCCGCAGCGTCAGCGCCCCGCCGCGCGAGGCCGCCTCGAAACGGCCGGCGAACGCCGCGGCCGGACTCCTGCGCTCAACCATCGCGACGCGCTCCTTCGGGGTCGTACAGGACGTGAGACGTGACGGTCACCGGCACCATGGCGTCGCCCACGGGCGCGTAGAGCCGCTCGCCGTGGCGCGACCGCCCGCCCTTGAGCAGGGCCAGCGCGAACGTACGGCCGAGCGCCGCGCTGCGGTAGCTGGAGGTGACGTGGCCCAGCATGGGCACCGGCGGCTCGGGCAGCTCGGCGCAGGCCACCAGGTGGGCGCCCTCCGGCAGCAGGAAGCCGTGGTCGTCCGGCAGCAGCCCGACGAGCTGCTTGCGGTCGGGGCGCGAGGTGTCGGCCCTGGCGTGGGAGCGCTTGCCCACGAAGTCGGGCTTCTTCTTCGACACCACCCACGACATGCCCAGATCCTGCGGCGTGACGGTGCCGTCGGTGTCCTGGCCGACGATCGGGTAGCCCTTCTCGGCCCGCAGCACGTGCATGGTCTCCGTGCCGTACGGGGTCACGCGGCCATCGGACATGATCGCGGTCCACAGGCGGAGCCCGTCCCAGGAGGTCACGTTGATCTCGTAGGCCAGCTCGCCGGAGAAGCTGATGCGGCACACCCGGGCGGGGATCCCCGCCACCTCGGCCTCGCGCCAGGTCATGAACGGGAAGTCGGCCGCCGAGACCGCCAGCTCGGGCGCCAGCGACGCGAGCACCTCGCGCGAGCGCGGCCCGACCAGCGCGACCGTCGCCCACTGCTCGGTCACCGAGGTGAGGTGCACCCGCAACGACGGCCACTCGGTCTGCAGCCACTCCTCCATCCAGTCCAGCACCGCGGCGGCGTTGCCGGTCGTGGTGGTGACCAGGAAGTGGCCGGCGGCCAGGCGGATGACGGTGCCGTCGTCGAAGACCATGCCGTCGGCCCGGCACATCACGCCGTACCGGATCGAGCCGACGGCCAGCGAGCTCATCAGGTTGGTGTAGAGCCTGTCGAGGAACTCGCCCGCGTCGGGGCCGATCACGTCGATCTTGCCGAGCGTGGAGGCGTCCATCGCCGCCACGTCCTCGCGCGCGGCCCGGCACTCGCGCAGCACCGCCGCCTCCATGCTTTCGCCCGCGCGCGGGTAGTACCAGGGCCGCCGCCACTGCCCGACGTTCTCGAACAGCGCCCCGTGCTCGGCGTGCCACTCGTGCAGCGCCGTCACCCGCACGGGGTCGTGCAGGGACCCGCGGTCGCGCCCGGCCAGCGCCGCGAAGCTCACCGGCGTGTACGGCGCCCGGTAGGAGGTGATCCCGACCTCGCCCACCGGCACGCCCAGCGCGTGGGCCACCACGGCCGAGGTCAGCAGCCCCGACGTCTTGCCCTGGTCGTGCGCGGTCCCGGCGGTGGTGTAGCGCTTGACGTGCTCGACCGAGCGCAGCCCCGCGCCGGTGGCGCGCAGCACGTCGGCCGCGGTGACGTCCCGCTGCAGGTCCACGAAGTGCCCGCCGAGGTCGTCCGCCGGCACCAGCCAGTACGGCGTCCCCCCGGGCCCCGGCGGCACCGGCCCGTCCTCGCCGGCGCCGTCGATCAGGCAGCCCTCCAGCGTGAACACGCCCCGGGCGGCCCCCGCCACGCGGACCTTCTGCCGCGAGACCCCGGGCACCAGCGCGGCCAGGTCCTCGTCGTAGCGCAGCGTCCCGCCCGCCTGGCTGAACAGGTGCGCCACCGGGTTCCACCCGCCGGACACCAGCAGCAGGTCGGCCTCGATCTCGCTCCCGCCGGCCAGGACGGAGGAGACCTCGCCCGCCCCCCTGGCGGCCTCCACCGCCTGCCCGGCCAGCACCTCGATACCGCGCCGCCGGGCCTCGTCCAATGGCCCGGGGGAGGGGCGCACGTCCACGATCGCGGCCACCTCCAGGCCCGCGTCCGCCAGGTCGAAGACCGCCTCGTAGGCGCTGTCGTTCGTGGTGAAGACCACGGCCCGGCGCCCGGGCAGCACGCCGTACCGGACGGCGTACGTGCGCGCGGCCCCGGCCAGCATCACGCCGGGCAGGTCGTTGCCCGCGAAGGCGATGGGCCGCTCGTGCGCGCCGGTGGCCAGCACGACCCGGCCCGCCCGGATGCGCCAGATCCGCTCCCTGGACACGCGGGCGGGGGCGGCCGCGCCGAGGTGGTTCGTGCGGCGCTCGACGGCCATGAGGTAGTTGTCGTCGTAGTAGCCGAAGACCGTGGTGCGGGGCAGCACCGTGACGTCCGGCAGGCGTTCCAGGCCGCCCGCCACCGCCGCCGCCCACTCGTGGCCGCTGACGGGGCCCTTCGCGGTGGGCAGCCGCTCGGTGGTGCCCAGCAGGCTGCCGCCCGGCCGGGGCTGTTCGTCGGCCAGGATCACCCGGGCGCCGTCCACGGCCGCGGCCCGGGCGGCGGCCAGCCCCGCCGGGCCGGCGCCGACCACGAGCACGTCGCAGTGGGCGTGCACGGCGTCGTAACGGGCCGGGTCGGGCTCGGCCGCCAGGCGGCCCCGGCCGGGCAGGCTGCTCGCCACGAGCCCGTCGTACAGCTCGACCGTGGTGGCCGGCCGCATCGGCTCGGGAAAGGGCCGCTCGATCTGGACGACCGCGTTGGGCTCCTCGCTGCCCGCGGCGAAGATGCCGCGCGGGCGGCCCAGCCTGACGCTGGTCGCGGCCTGGCGCACGCCGTTGGCCAGCAGCGCGGAGGCCAGGGTGTCGCCGGGGTGACCGGTCAGCTCGCGGCCGTCGAAGCGGAAGCGCAGCGTGCCGCCGCGGTCGATCAGCCCGCCGGTGGACAGCCTCATCGGGCCTCCAGGATCTCGTTGGTGGCGGTGTCGCGGACCAGGTTGAACCAGCGGCGGCAGCCCGCCGCATGGCTCCACCGCTCGGCGAAGGGACCCTTGGGGTTGTCGCGGAAGAACAGGTAGCGCGCCCACTCCTCGTCCGGCAGCGCGGCCGGGTCGGCGGGGTAGGCGACGTGGGCCTGCCCGCCGTAGTGGAACTCGGCCTCGTCGCGGGGGCCGCACCAGGGGCATGGGATCTGCAGCATCGGCGGCTCCTCAGTGCGCGACCGCGGCGGCGCCGTGCTCGTCCACGAGCGCCCCGGTGGTGAATCGGTCAAGGGAGAAGGGGGCGTTGAGCGGGTGCGGCTCGTCGTTGGCCACGGTGTGCGCGAAGCACCAGCCCACGCCGGGCGTCGCCTTGAAGCCGCCGGTGCCCCAGCCGCAGTTGAGGTAGAGGTTGCGGACCGGGGTCAGGCCGACGATCGGCGAGGCGTCGGGCGAGACGTCCACCACGCCGCCCCAGGTGCGCAGCACGTGCGCGCGGGCGAAGATCGGGAACAGCTCCAGCGCGGCGGCCATCTGCCGCTCGATGATGTGGAAGGCTCCGCGCTGCCGGTAGGAGTTGGCCGCGTCGATGCCGGCGCCCATGACCAGCTCGCCCTTGTGCGCCTGGCTGACGTAGACGTGCACGGCGTTGGACATGACGACCGTCGGGTGCACGGGTTCGAGCAGCTCGGACACCAGCGCCTGGAGCGGGTGGCTCTGCAGCGGCAGGTCGATCCCCGCGCTCCTGGCCACGACCGAGGTGTGGCCCGCCGCGCACAGCGCCACCCGGCCGGCCGCGATCGTGCCCCGCGTGGTCTCCACGCCGGTGACCCGGCCGTCGCTGACCCGCAGGCCGGTGACCTCGCAGTGCTCGATGAGGTCCACGCCGAGCGCCGCCGCGGCGCGGGCGTACCCCCAGGCCACGTGGTCGTGCTTGGCGATGCCGGCGCGGGGCTGGAAGGTGGCGCCGAGCACCGGGTAGCGCACGTCCGGCGAGATGTCCACGATCGGGCACACCTCGCGGACCTGCTCGGGGTCCAGCCACTCGGCGTCGACGCCGTTGAGCCGGTTGGCCTCGACGCGGCGCACGCTGTCGCGTACGTCCTGGAGGCTGTGCGCCAAATTGAGCACGCCGCGCTGGCTGAACAGCAGGTCGTAGCCGAGCTCCTCCTCCAGGCCCTCCCACAGCTTGAGCGCGTGCTCGTAGATGCCGGCGCTCTCGTCCCACAGGTAGTTGGAGCGGATGATGGTGGTGTTGCGCGCCATGTTCCCGCCGGCCAGCCACCCCCGCTCCAGGACCGCGATGTCGGTGATGCCGTGGTTCCTGGCCAGGTAGTAGGCGGTGGCCAGGCCGTGCCCGCCGGCTCCGACGATGACCACGTCGTAGGAGCGCCTGGGCTCGGCGGCGCCCCACAGCCACTCGGGGTGCTCGGGCGGGTTCATCGCGCCTCTCCGTACAGCGGGTGCTTGCCGGCCAGGACCTCGACGTGGACCTCGGGGTCCACCACGTCCAGCGGGGTGTCGATCATATGAGGTCCTTTCCCTTAACCGCGCAGCCGCGTCATCGCCGGGTCGAAGAGCGGCTCCTCGGCCACGACGGCCGGGACGCGCTGGTCGAAGTAGCCGATGTGCAGGGCCTGGCCGGGGCTCGCGAGCGAGGCGGGCAGCCAGGCGTAGGCGATGCCGCGGCCGACGGTGTAGCCGTAGGCGGCGCTGGTGACGTAGCCGACGGCCCGCTCGCCGTCGTAGACCGGCTCCTTGCCCATGACCACCTCGTCGGTCAGCAGGCAGGTGAGCTTCCTGCGCACCGACTCCTTGCGCTCCAGCAGCGCGCGGCGGCCGACGAAGTCGCCCTTGTCCAGCTTGACGGCGAAGCCGAGGCCGGCCTCGTACGGGTCGTGCTCGAAGGTCATGTCGGCGCCGAAGGAGCGGTAGCCCTTCTCCAGGCGCAGGCTGGTGAAGGCGCCGCGGCCGCCGGCCAGCACGCCGTGCTCCCGGCCCGCGGACCAGAGCGTGTCCCAGAGCTTGAGCCCCATGTCGGCGGTGGTGTAGATCTCCCAGCCGAGCTCGCCGACGTAGGACAGGCGCAGCATGGTGACGGGCACGTTGCCGATGAAGCCGCGGGCGCCGCGGAAGTACTTCAGCGCGGTCAGGTCGATGCCGGTCAGCGGCTGGACCAGGTCGCGGGCTTTCGGGCCCCACACGCCCAGGCAGCAGGTGCCGGCGGTGACGTCGCGGATGAACACGTCGGCCGGGCGGTGGCGCTCCAGCCAGTCCAGGTCCAGGTTGCCGTTGGCGCCGACCTGGAAGCGGTCGGGGCCGAGCCGGGCCACGGTGACGTCGCTGCGGATGCCTCCGTCGGTGTCGAGCAGCAGGCAGTACGTCACCGAGCCGACCGACTTGTACACGTCGCCGGTGGTGATCCGCTGCAGGAACGCCAGGGCGCCGGGGCCGCTGACCTCCAGCCGCTTGAGCGCGCTCATGTCGTACAGCGCGACCGCCTCGCGGGTGGCCTGCGCCTCGGCGCCGACGATCGGCGACCAGTACCGCGCGGCCCACGGGCCGGGCGTGGGGAGGTCGCGCCCGTCGAGCAGCGGCGCGTTGGCGTCGTACCACTGCGGGCGCTCCCAGCCGGAGGCCTCCAGGAAGACGGCGCCCAGGTCCCGCTGGCGCGGGTGGAAGGGGCTCAGCCGCAGCGGGCGGGGGTGCTCCATCGGCTGCAGCGGGTGGATGATGTCGTAGACCTCGACGTAGTTCTGGCAGCCGCGATCGCGCACGTAGTCGGGCGCGAGCTGGTGCGGCTCGAACCGGTTGACGTCGCATTCGTGCAGGTCGAACGAGGAGCAGTGGCCGTCGACCAGCCACTCGGCCATCGCCCTGCCGACGCCCGCGGAGTGGGTGACCCAGACCGCCTCGGCCACCCAGAAGCCCTCGACGTCCGGGGACTGCCCCATCAGCGGCAGGTGGTCGGTGGTGAAGGAGAACAGCCCGTTGATGCCGGACTCGACCTCCGCCTTCTGCGTGTCGGGCAGCAGCGCCTGGGTCTCCTCCCAGGCCGGGGCGAAGTCGCCGGGGGTGAAGGTGAGCACCGACGGCATCACCTCCGCCTCGTCCACCGCGAGGATCTCGTCGGCGGTGATCGGCATGGGCCGGTGGCCGTAGTAGCCGATGCCGAGCGTGTCGAAGCGCTCGCGGTAGTAGAGGTCGGCGTCCTGGTGGCGGAGGATCGGCCGGGTGGCCTCCTCGGTCTGGCCGGCCAGCCCCGGCACCGGCCCGGTCCAGGCGAGCTGGTGGGCCAGCGGGGTGAGCGGCAGCTCCATGCCGGCCATGCGGGCCACCTTCGGGCCCCAGATCCCGGCGCAGCACACGACCACCTGGGCGGGCAGGTCGCCGTGGTCGGTCACCACCGCGCACACCTTGCCGTCCTGGGTCCTGATGTCGAGCACCTCGTGCCGGGGCAGCACCCGCACGCCGCGCCCCTGGGCCCTGGCCAGCTGGGCGTCCACCGCCTTGACCGCCTTGGCCAGCCCGTCCGTCGGGACGTAGAGCCCGCCGAGCACCTTGGTCTCGTCCAGCAGCGAGTGCTTGGCGGCGCACTCCTGCGGCGTGAGCAGGTGGGCCTCGAGCCCCCACGCGACCGCCCAGCCGTGCCTGCGGCGCAGCTCGGCCAGCCGCTGCGTACTGGTGGCCACCTCGAGCCCGCCGACCTGCAGGAAGCTGTCGAGCGCGACGAACTTCTCCGCGGTGTAGCGGGCCATCTCGGTCATCGTCTTCGACCCGTTGACCTGGAAGACCAGACCGGGGGCGTGCGAGGAGGACCCGCCGGTGGCGGGCACGTCCCCCTGGTCGACGACGGTGACGTCGCTCCAGCCTCGGGCGGACAGCTCGTCGGCCAAGGCCGCGCCGACCACGCCCGCGCCGATGATGACCACGCTCGGGCCCGTCATAGCCACCTCCGTTGTTGCGGTATATGCAACCAAACGCGCTTTCCGCAACAAGCGTCGCTCTCCGCATTCCGGGTGTCAAGAGGCATTCCGTACGGCGTTCCGGCCGCTGACCGCAGGCGTGCGCCCGGCCCGATCGCGGCAGGACGATCGGGCCGGGCGCACGGCGCAGGAGCGGTCAGGCCGTTCAGGTCGCGGGGAGCCAGGCCTTGACCTTGTCGGGGTTGGCGGTGACCCACTTGGCGGCGGCCTCCTCGGGCGTCAGCTTGTCCTCGGCGATGTACCTGGCCACGAGGTTCTGGTCGTCGTTGGTCCAGGTGAAGTTCTTGACCAGGGTGTAGGCGGGGCTGCCGGAGTCCGCGAACTTCTTGCTCACGATCTTGTCCAGCTCGTACGGCGGGTAGTCGCAGGCCACCTTGGCCGCGTCGGCGTCGCACCCCTTGCTGTAGGCGGGCAGGCCGACCTTGACCAGCTTCACCTCGGACAGGAACCACTGCGGGTCGTAGAAGTAGCCGATGAGCGGCGTCTGCTGCTTCTCCGCCTGCCGGAAGGCCTGGATGAGCGCGGTCTCGCTGCCCGCGTAGACGACCTTGTAGTCCAGGTCGAGGTTCTTGACCAGCGCCGCGTCGTTGGTGACGAAGGACGGGTCGCCGTCGAGCAGCTGGCCCTTGCCCTCGGACTCGGAGGTCTTGAACAGCGAGGCGTACTTGTTGAGGTTCTTCCAGTCGGTGATGTCCGGATATTTCTTGGCCATCCACGGCGGCACGAACCAGCCGATGACGCCCTGGTTGCCGGTCGGCCCCGCCGAGACGGCGACCTTCTGCTCGTCGATGTACTTCTTCTTCAGGTCGTCGTGGGCCCAGTTCTCCACGACCGCGTCGACCTCTCCGGTGGCGAAGCCCTGCCAGGACACCTCCTCCTTCAGGTCCTTCTTCACCACCTTGCAGCCGAGGTTCTTCTCCGCGACGAGCGCGATCACCGCGGCGTTGGCCTCGTAGCCCACCCAGGGGTTGACCGCGAGGTTGAACGTGCCGCACGTCTTGCCGCCTCCCGCGGCGGCCTGCTGGGTTTCGCCGACCTTCGCTCCGCTGCACGCGCTGAGCAGGAGGCCGCCGCCGGTCACGAGCGCGAGCGCCCTGATCCTGCCGCTTGTCGACATCGCCACCTGGTCCTCCTGTGTTTCCTGTTCCCTATTTGTGCGCGAGCCCGCCGTGGGCGGCGGCGTCGGCCCGCTGCGTGGCGGCGCGCATGACGCGGTCGAGCACGATGCCGAGCACGACGATCGCGATCCCGGCGGCCAGCCCCTTCCCGCGGAGCTCGTGCTGGGAGAACCCGGCCACCACGTCGTAGCCGAGCGCCCCCGCGCCCACCAGGCCGCCCACGACGACCATCGAGAGCACGTAGATGAGTCCCTGGCTCGCGGCCAGCGTCACGCCGCTGCGCGCCATCGGCAGCTGCACCTTGGAGATCAGCTGCCAGGTGCCCGCCCCCGCCGAGGTCGCCGCCTCCACGGTGGTGGGCGAGACCCGCCTGATGCCCTCGGCCACCAGCTTGATCGCCACCGGCGCGGCGAAGACCACGGCGGCGATGATCGCGGTGAACCGCGTCGGGCCGAACAGGCCGAGGATGGGCACCAGGTAGACGAAGGCGGGCATGGTCTGTCCCGCGTCGAGCACGGGACGCAGCAGGGTGTCGGCCCGGTCGCTGCGGCCCATCCACACGCCGGCGACCACGCCGAGGATCATCACCAGGATGGTCGCGACCAGCGTGGAGGCCAGCGTCACCATGCTGTCCTGCCAGAGCCCGAGCGCCAGCACCACCAGCAGCCCGGCGGCGGTGACCAGCGCGGCCCGCGCGCTGCCCACCAGCAGGGCCACCGCGACCGCCACCAGGCAGACCAGCCACCAGGGCGAGCCGGTCAGTAGGGCCTCGAACGGGTTGAGCAGCCCGTTGGTGAGCGCGTTCTTCAGCGCGTCGGTGTAGGTCACCAGGCTGTCCTGCACCCAGGCGCTGGCGGTGTCCGCGGCGTCGCGCACGTGGGACCCGACGTTGGCCTCGACGGGGAAGTCCGCGGCCCAGAGGTAGGTGTAGGACTGGTACGCCAGCACGGCCGCGACCCCGAGCACGCCCGCCACCTCGACGCGGCGCCGCCGCGCGGAACGCAGCCGGCCCGCGCGGCGCTCCTCCTCCACCCGCCGGCTGGCGGCCGAGGTCACCCGGTCGAGCACCACGGCCATGATCACGATCGCCAGGCCGGCGTTGAAGGCGGTCCCGACGTCCAGCGTCTGCAGCGCCTTGAGCACGGTCTTGCCCAGGCCGGGCGCGTCGATCAGGGCCGCGATGGTGGCCATGGACAGCGCGGCCATGATGGTCTGGTTGACCCCCACGATGATCGTCTGCTTGGCCATCGGCAGCCGCACGTGCCTGAGCGCCTGCATGGGCGTGGCGCCGAGCGACGTGCCCGCCTCCATCGTCTCCGGGGAGACCTGCCGGATGCCGTGCGCGGTGATGCGGATGGCCGGTGGCACCGCGTAGATCATCGTGGCCACGGTCGCGCTGGCCGGGCCGATGAGGAAGAACAGCGTCAGCGGCGCCAGATAGACGAACGTCGGCATCGTCTGCATGAAGTCGAGCACCGGCGTGACCAGCCGCAGGAACCGGTCGCTCAGCCCGGCCCAGATCCCGAGCGGGACGCCCACGGCCAGCGACAGCACGACCGCCGTCAGCGTGAGGGCGAGCGTGTCCATGCTCTCCTGCCACAGCCCGAGCAGGCCGAAGGACAGGAACCCCGCGGCCGTCAGCGCCGCCACCTTCCTGGTGCCGTACAGCAGGGCGACGGCCGTGGCGATCGCCACCACGCCGAGCCAGCCCAGCACGGGCAGGGGGCGGCCGAAGGACGGCTGGCTGATCAGCGCCTGGACGAAGGTCACCGCGTCGTCCAGGAAGAGCCGGACGTAGTTGATGAAGTAGAGGAAGAAAGGGTTGCTGTTGCGGCTGTCGTCGATGACGTCCATGGCCTGGCTGAGGTCGCGGTGCAGCGGGGTCAGCTCGGCGCCGCCCAGCTGCTGGGTGTCGCGCCCGCCGAGCACCGCCCAGCCCACCACCCAGGCCGCGACGACCAGGGCCAGCAGCAGCCTGCGGTCGGGCAGCTTGTGCAGCCTGGCGGCGACCGCCGTGACGGCCGCCATCAGTGCTGCCCGCCGGCGATCACTTCGAGGATCTCCGCGCTGGTGACCACGCCGAGCAGGCCGCCGTCCCCGATCACGCGCACCGGGCGGCCGGCCGACAGCACGGTGTGCACGGCGTCGCGGATGACCACGTCGGGGCCCAGCTCCGGGCCGTCGAGCGGCTCGCCCTCCAGCGGCGGGCGCATGACCCACGACAGCGTCAGCACGTGCGAGCGGGGCACGTCGCTGACGAAGTTGGCCACGTACTCGTCGGCGGGCGCGCCCACCACCTCGTCGGGCGTGCCGACCTGGACCAGCTCGCCGTCGCGCATGATGAGGATCCGGTCGCCGAGCTTGAGCGCCTCGCTCAGGTCGTGGGTGATGAAGATCATCGTCTTGCCCACCTCGTGGTGCAGGCGGATGACCTCGTTCTGCATCTCGCGCCTGATGAGCGGGTCGAGCGCGGAGAACGGCTCGTCGAACAGCAGCACCTCGGGGTCGGCCGCGAGCGCGCGGGCCAGGCCGACGCGCTGCTGCATGCCGCCGGACAGCTGGTCGGGGTAGGAGTTCTCGAAGCCGGTCAGGCCGACCAGCCCGAGCACCTCGCGGGCCCGCTCGTAGCGCTCCTTCTTGGGGGCGCCCCGGATCTCCAGGCCGAAGGCCACGTTCTCCAGCACGCACCGGTGCGGCAGCAGCCCGAAGTGCTGGAAGACCATCGCCATCCGGTGCCTGCGCAGCTCGCGCAGCTTGCGGGCGTCGGCGGCGCGGATGTCCTCGCCGTCGAGCACGATCTCGCCCGACGTGGGCTCGATCAGCCGGGTCAGGCAGCGCACCAGGGTGGACTTGCCCGAGCCCGACAGGCCCATGACGACGAACACCTCGCCCCGCCGGACCGAGAAGGAGACGTCGCGGACCGCGGCGACGCAGCCGGTCTGCTCCTTGAGCTCCGTGCGGCTCAGGGTGCTGCCGACCACGCGGCCGGCCTTGGGGCCGAACACCTTCCACAGACCTCGGACGTCGAGAATGGGGGGTGCCTCGGTGTTGAGCGGTGTGCTTTCGGTCAGTGACGGGACGGTCATGACCACCTCTTCGTCGTCGGAGCGTCAGTTCTCTGGGAACCACCGCTGTGGGCGCGGTCGGATGTTCTGCCAGACGTGCTTGATCTCGCGGTACTCGTCCAGGCCGGTCGGGCCCAGCTCGCGGCCGTTGCCGGACTGCTTGAAGCCGCCCCACTCGGCCTGCGGCACGTAGGGGTGGTAGTCGTTGATCCACACCGTGCCGTGCCGCAGCCGGCCCGCGACCCGCTGCGCCCTGCCGGCGTCCTGGGTCCAGACCGCGCCGGCCAGGCCGTACTCGGTGTCGTTGGCCAGGCGGACCGCCTCGTCCTCGGTCGTGAAGCGCTCGACGGTCAGGACGGGGCCGAAGGACTCCTCGCGCACCACGCGCATGTCCTGCTTGCACTCGTCCAGGACGGTGGGCCGGTAGAAGTGCCCGGGCCCGTCGAGGCGGCGGCCGCCGCAGCGCAGCACGGCCCCCTCGGCCAGGCCCGCCGCCACGTACTCCTCGACCTTTGCCAGGTGGGCGGCGGAGATGAGCGGGCCGGTGTCGGCGTGCGGGTCGAAGGGGCCGCCCAGGCGGATCAGCTCGGCCCGCCGTACGACCTCGTCCACGAACGCGTCGTGCAGGGAGTCCTCCACCAGCAGGCGCGCGCCGGCCGAGCAGACCTGGCCGGAGTGCAGGAACACCGCGGTGAGCGCGAAGTCGACGGCCGTGTCGAAGTCGGCGTCGGCGAAGACGATGTTGGGGTTCTTGCCGCCCAGCTCCAGCGCCACCCGCTTCACCGTGGCCGCGGCGGCGGCCATGACGCGCCGCCCGGTGGCCAGGCCGCCGGTGAAGGAGACCATGTCCACGTCCGGGTGCTCGGCCAGCGGCGCGCCGACCTCCGGGCCGGTGCCGAGCACGAGGTTGGCCACCCCGTCCGGCAGCCCGGCCTCGGCCAGCGCGCGCATCAGCAGGATTGCCGTGCTGGGGGTCAGCTCGCTCGGCTTGAGCACGAACGTGTTGCCCGCGGCGAGCGCCGGGGCGACCTTCCACGTCGTCTGGAGCAGGGGATAGTTCCACGGCGTGATGAGGCCGCAGACGCCGATCGGCTCGTGGACGACGCGGCTGATCGCGTCGTCGCGGCCGGTGTCGACGACCCGGCCCGCGTCGGTGCCCGCGACGCCGGCGAAGTAACGCAGGCTGGCCACGCAGTCGTCGATGTCGTACTCGCTCTCCACCAGGCGCTTGCCGGTGTCGCCCGACTCGGCGCGGGCGAAGGTCTGGCGGTCGCGTTCCAGCAGGTCGGCTACCTTGTACAGCAGCGCGCCGCGCTCGCGGGCCGGCGTCGCGGGCCAGGGTCCGGTGTCGAAGGCGCGCCGGGCCGCGGCGATCGCCGCCTCGGTGTCCGCGGCGGTCCCCTCGGCCACGGTGGCCACGAGGCTTCCGTCGGCGGGCGAGTGGATGCGCCGCTGACCACCGGCGAGTGGCCTGGTCCACTCGCCCGCGATGTAGAGCTCGGTCATCGACACACCCTCGATAGTTGCGTATCGCGCAAGGCGCTGCTCAATGAGGAACAGGATTGACTCGTCTTCGAGCGTTCGTCAAGGGTTTGCCGGAATCACTGGCCAAATACATACGTTGTGATGAGGTTTGACCTTCTTGCCCCTTGACGTGGTAGTCCCCTGGCTTCAGTCTGTTGCGTATAAATCTCTTGTTTGCGTCATACGCAACACTGGGAGGGTGTGATGTCTCCACGTCCCGACCCTGGCCGCGAGTTCATCCTCACGGTGTCCTGCTCCGACAAGCCGGGCATCGTGTACGCGGTCAGCAGCTTCCTCGTCCAGCACGGCGGGAACATGCTGCAGAGCAAGCAGTTCAACGACCGCGAGGGCGGCGCCTTCTTCATGCGCGTGCACTTCGCCGCGCGGGACGAGATCGAGCGGTTGCGCGAGGGGTTCGCCTACGTCGCCGGCTCCTTCCAGATGAACTGGCAGCTGAAGGACGCGGCCACGCCCACCCGCACGCTGGTCATGGCGTCGAAGTTCGGTCACTGTGTGAACGACCTGCTCTATCGCCGCCAGGTGGGCGCGCTCAACATCGAGATCCCCGCGATCGTCTCCAACCACCCGGACCTGGAGGCGCTGGCCGCCTCGTACGGCGTGCCGTACCACCACGTGCCCGTCACGGCCGCCACCAAGGGCGAGGCCGAGGCGCGGATCCTGGAGCTGGTCGAGGAGTGCGACGCGGAGCTGGTGGTCCTGGCGCGTTACATGCAGGTCCTCTCCGACGACCTGTGCAAGCGGCTGGAGGGGCGGGCCATCAACATCCACCACTCCTTTCTGCCGGGCTTCAAGGGCGCCAAGCCGTACCACCAGGCGCACGAGCGCGGCGTGAAACTCATCGGCGCGACCGCGCACTACGTCACGGCCGACCTGGACGAGGGCCCCATCATCGAGCAGGACGTGGCCAGGGTGGACCACGAGCTCGACCCCGAGGACCTGGTCGCGGCCGGGCGGGACGTGGAGGCGCAGGTGCTGGCCAGGGCCGTGAAGTGGCACAGCGAGCAGCGCGTCCTGCTCAACGGCAACCGGACCGTGGTCTTCCGCTGACGTCCGCGCGCGAGGGCGGTGGGGGAGCGCCCCACCGCCCTCGGTTCATGCCCGGTGGCGGTAGAACTCGGTCGTCTGAGGCGGCAGCGGCGTGTTGCCCAGGATGAGGTCGGCCGCCTTCTCCGCCAGCATCATGACCGGCGCGTAGATGTTGCCGTTCGTCACGTACGGCATGGCCGAGGCGTCCACCACGCGCAGCCCGTCGACGCCGTGCACCCGCATCGTGTCCGGGTCGAGCACCGACATCGCGTCCACGCCCATCCTGGCCGTGCACGAGGGGTGCAGGGCGGTCTCGCCGTCCTTGGCCACCCAGTCCAGGATCTCCTCGTCGCTCTCCACGGACGGCCCCGGCGACACCTCGCCCGTGCTGAGCGCGGCCAGCGCCGGCGCCCCGAGGATCCTGCGGGCCACCCGGACGGCCTCCACCCACTCGCGCCTGTCCTGCTCGGTGGACAGGTAGTTGAAGCGCAGCGCGGGATGCCGCCGCGGATCCGTGCTCCTGATCTTCACCGAGCCGCGGGCGTCGGAGTACATGGGCCCGACGTGCACCTGGTAGCCGTGCCCGCCCGCCGGCGCCGAGCCGTCGTAGCGCACGGCCAGCGGCAGGAAGTGGAACATCAGGTTGGGGTAGTCGACGTCGTCGTTGCTCCGGACGAAGCCGCCCGCCTCGAAGTGGTTGGTCGCCCCCGGCCCGCCGCGCAGGAACAGCCACTGCGCGCCGATCCAGGGATGGCGCCACTTGCGCAGGTTCGGCTGCATCGAGACCGGTTCGCGGCAGCCGTGCTGGATGTAGACCTCCAGGTGGTCCTGCAGGTTCTCGCCCACGCCCGGCAGGTCGTGCACGACGTCGATGCCGAGCTTGCGCAGTTCCTCGGCGTTGCCGATCCCGGACAGCTGCAGCAGCTGCGGCGAGTTGATCGCGCCGCCGCACAGGATGACCTCGCCCGCGCGGACCCGGCCGCCGTCGAACTCGACGCCGACGGCCCTGGTGCCGTCGAAGACGACCTTCGTCACCAGCACGCGCGTCTTGACGGTCAGGTTGGGCCGCTTCATGACCGGGTGCAGGTACGCCCTGGCGGCGCTGAGCCGGCGCCCGCGCCGGATGTTGCGGTCGAAACGGGCGAAGCCCTCCTGCCGGTAGCCGTTCACGTCGTCGGTCAGGGGATAGCCGGCCTGCTGCACCGCCTCGAAGAACGCGTCGTACAAGGGCGTGCTCGCCGCCCCGCGCTCCAGCACGAGCGGCCCGCCGTGGCCGCGCCAGGGCGTGTCGGGGTCGGCCAGGCAGTTCTCCATGCGCTTGAAGTACGGCAGGCAGTGGGCGTAGTCCCAGCTCTTCATGCCGGGATCGGCGCCCCACCGCTCGTAGTCCAGCGGGTTGCCGCGCTGGAAGATCATGCCGTTGATGCTGCTGGAGCCGCCGAGCACCTTGCCGCGAGCGTGATAGATCCGCCGGCCGTGCATGTGGGGCTCGGGCTCCGACTCGTAGCGCCAGTCGTAGAAGCGGTTGCCGATGGGGAAGGGCAGGGCTGCGGGCATGTGGATGAACACGTCCCACGGGTAGTCCGATCGGCCCGCCTCCAGGACGAGCACTCGCGTGGCAGGGTCCGCGGAGAGCCGGTTGGCCAGCGCGCTGCCGGCCGAGCCGCCTCCGACGATGACGAAGTCGTATTGATGTGACGTCATGGTGCCTCGTCTCGCTCGCGCGTTTCGCCAAATCGTAGCGTTATACGCATTGCGTTTCACTACTCGCAACAGGAGATCTTTTGGGCTTGCGTTAGACGGAGTTTCCTCCAGCACTTAGAGTTTCGCTATGGGCAACGAGTCGAGCAGCGGGGGCGTGCAGTCGGTCGATCGGGCGATCAGCGTGCTGGAGATCCTCTCCCGGCGGGGCGAGGCAGGGGTCAGCGAGGTCGCCGCGGAGATCGACGTGCACAAGTCGACCGCGTTCCGGCTGCTCGGCGCGCTCGAGGCGCGCGGCCTGGTCGAACAGGCCGAGGAGCGCGGCAAATACCGGCTCGGCTTCGGCATCATCCGCCTGGCCGGCGGCGTCAACACCCAGCTCGACGTCACCCAGCGGGCGCGCCCGGTCTGCCGGCGCCTGGCGGAGGAGATCGGCGAGACGGTCAACATCGCCGTGCTCCGCTCCAGCTACGCGGTCAACCTCGACCAGGTGCGCGGCGCCTCGGCGGTCACCGCCTACAACTGGGTCGGCCAGATCACGCCGTTGCACGCCACCTCCAGCGGAAAGGTGCTGATGGCCCACCTGGACGAGCGCCAGCGCGACCGGGTGCTGTCCGACGGGGCCCTGGAGTCCTTCACGCCCCGCACGGTCACCGACCTGGGCCGGCTCAAGGAGCAGCTGACCGAGATCAAGCGGACCGGCTACGGCTACTGCCTGGAGGAGCTGGAGGAGGGGCTGAACGCCATGGCGGCGCCCATCCGCTCCTACCACGGTGACGTCGTCGCCGCGGTGAGCGCCTCCGGCCCCGCCTACCGCTTCACCGCCGAGCGCATGCACGAGCTCGCTCCCGTCCTGATCGCCGGGGCCGACGAGATCAGCCGCCGCCTGGGGTACGCCGGCTGAGCCGGATCACGATGCTCTTGGAGGTCGGGGTGTTGGAGGTCTCGGCCACCGAGTCGAGCGGCACCAGCACGTTGGTCTCCGGGAAGTAGGCGGCGCAGCAGCCGCGGGCGGTCGGATAGGCGATGACCCTGAACCCCTCGGCGGTGCGCTCGCCGTCGGGCCACTCGCTGACCAGGTCGACCACGTCGCCGTCGGCCAGGTCGCGCTCCGCGAGGTCTTCGGGGTGGACGAAGACCACCTTGCGGCCGTTCCTGACCCCGCGGTAGCGGTCGTCGAGGCCGTAGACAGTGGTGTTGTACTGGTCGTGGCTGCGTACGGTCTGCAGCAGCAGCCGCCCCGGCGGCACCCGCAGGACCTCCAGCCGGTTGACGGTGAAGCCGGCCCTGCCGGTGGCGGTGGGGAAGCGGCGCTCGTCCCGGGGCGCGTTGGGCAGCGCGAAGCCGGCCTCGGCGCGGCCGTTGAAGTCCTCGAAACCGGGGATCACCCGCGCGATGCGGTCGCGGATCGTGCCGTAGTCGCGCTCGAAGTCCGCCCACGGCTCCTCGCCGAACAGCTCGCGGCCCAGCCGGGCGACGATCGCCACCTCCGGCAGCAGGTCCGGGGAGGCGGGCGCGAGCCGGCCGCGCGAGGCGTGCACCAGCCCCATCGAGTCCTCGACGGTGACCAACCCGGCCGGGTCGCGCTCGGTGCGGCCCAGCGTGGGCAGGATGAGCGCCCGCTCGCCGCACACCGCGTGCGAGCGGTTGAGCTTGGTGGAGATCTGCACGGTCAGCCTGGTACGGCGCAGCGCCGCCTCGGTGACGCGGCTGTCGGGGGTGGCGCGGACGAAGTTGCCGCCCATGCCGACGAAGACCTTCGCCTCGCCGTCGCGCATGGCCCGGATGGCCTCGACCGTGTCCAGCCCGTGGTGCCGGGGCGGCTCGAAGCCGAACTCGGCGGCCAGCGCGTCCAGGAAGTCCTTCGAGGGCTTCTCGTAGATGCCCATGGTCCGGTCGCCCTGGACGTTGGAGTGGCCGCGCACCGGGCACAGGCCCACGTTGCCGCGCAGCAGCTGGAAGTTGACCACCTCGCGGATGGTGGCCACGGAGTTGCGGTGCTGGGTGAGCCCCATGGCCCAGCAGACGACGACGGACCCGGCGTTCCTGACGTCGCGGGCCGTCTCCTCCAGCTCCCGCCGGGTCAGGCCGGTCGCCTCCAGCACCTCCGCCCAGTCCAGGCCGGTCAGGTGCGCCTTCCACGCCTCGAAACCGCTGGTGTGCTCGGCGATGAACGCCTCGTCGGCGGTGTCGAGCAGCAGCAGCGACAGCGCCTGGAACAGCGCCATGTCGCCGTTGAGCCGGATCTGCAGGAACCGGTCGGCCAGCGCCGTGCCCGCCGCCAGCCCGGACGGCCGCTGCGGGTTCTTGAAGCGCAGCAGCCCGGCCTCGGGCAGGGGATTGACCGCGACGATCCGCGCGCCGCCGCGCTTGGCCTTCTCCAGGGCGGTGAGCATGCGGGGGTGGTTGGTGCCCGGGTTCTGGCCGATCACGAAGATCAGGTCGGCCCGGTGCAGGTCGTCGAGCGACACGGTGCCCTTGCCGATCCCGATCGTCTCGGTGAGCGCGGCCCCGCTGGACTCGTGGCACATGTTGGAGCAGTCGGGCAGGTTGTTGGTGCCGAACCGGCGCACCAGCAGCTGGTAGGCGAAGGCCGCCTCGTTGGAGGTGCGGCCCGAGGTGTAGAAGACCGCCTCGTCGGGGCTGTCCAGCGCGCGCAGCTCGGCCGCGATCATGCCGAACGCCTCCGCCCAGCCGATCGGCTCGTAGTGCTCGGCGCCCGCGGGCTTGTACATCGGCTCGGTCAGCCTGCCCTGCTGCCCCAGCCAGTAGTCGCTCATCCCGGCCAGCTCGCTCACCGGATGGGCGGCGAAGAACTCGCGGGTGACGCGCCGGACGGTGGCCTCCTCGGCCACCGCCTTGGCGCCGTTCTCGCAGAACTCGGCCGGGCTGCGGTGCTCGCCCTCAGGCCAGGCGCAGCCGGGGCAGTCGAAGCCGCTCTTCTGGTTGACGCGCAGCAGCGTCAGCGCGGTGCGGCCGATCCCCATCTGCCGGTGGGCGATGCGCAGGGCGTGGCCCACCGCGGGCAGGCCGCCCGCCCAGTCCCTGGGCGGGCCGGCCGTCAGCCGTTCGTCGTCGTGCTCGTTCACCCGACGCGGTCCTGGACCCAGTCGTGGAAGGCGCCGATGTGGTGCTCGCTGGGCACCAGCACGCCGCCCTTGGCGTACGTACGCGAGCCCATCTGCGGCTGGCACCGCTCGCACGCCTCGAAGTCCTGCTCGTTGACCCGGTGGAACAGCTCCACCGACTTGTCCAGGTCCTTGCCGCTCGCCACGACGCCGGGCAGGTAGAGCCAGTCGCACTCGACGACCGTGCGGTCCACCGCCAGCGGGAACATGCGGTGCACGATCGCGTGGTCGGGCACCAGGTTGACGAACACCTGCGGCTTGATCGTGATCGCGTAGTAGCGGCGGTCCTGCTCCTCACTGACGCCCGGGATGCGGTCGAGCCCCTCGGAGCCGTCGACGGTGAAGCCCTGGATCTCCTCGCCGAACTCGGCGCCGTGGCCCACGAAGTACTGGGCCGCGTAGCCGTCGGCGAACTCCGGCAGCACCTCGGTCAGCTCGGGATGGATCGTGGCGCAGTGGTAGCACTCCATGAAGTTCTCGATGATGAGCTTCCAGTTCGCCTTCACGTCGTAGACGATCCTGCGACCCACCTCCAGGCCGGCCACGTCGTAGTTGTCGAGCAGCTCCAGCGAGCCGAGCCGCTCGGTCACCGCGCCCAGCACGTCCTCCTCGAAGGAGGGCGGCTCGTCGGCCAGGCACACCCACACGTAGCCGAGCCACTCGCGCACGTGCACCTTCACCAGGCCGTACTCCACCCGGTCCAGGTCGGCCATCTTGGTCAGGTTGGGCGCGGCGATCAGCTTGCCGTCCAGGTCGTAGGTCCAGGCGTGGTACGGGCACTGGAAGGCCCGCTTCACCTCACCCGACTCCTCCGTGCGCAGCGTCGCGCCGCGATGGCGGCAGACGTTGAAGAACGCGCGCACCGACATGTCGCGCGCCCTGGTGACGAGGATGCTCTCGGAGCCGACCTGAACCGTCTTGAACGCGCCCGGCTTGGGCAGGTCGGCCGAGCGCACCACGCAGAACCACATCGCCTCGAAGATGTTCCGCTGCTCCGCGGCGAAGATCTCGGGGTCCACGTAGTAGCGACCGGGGAGGGTGGGGATCACGCTTGACGTGGTGGTGGTCACGGGCAGTACTCCTCTGAACAGGCCGGGTCAGTGCCCTCGGCGGATCCAGTTCTCGAGCTGCGGAGCCTCGGCCCCGATGCTGGTGTCCTCACCGTGTCCGGTGTGCACCACGGTCTCGCCGGGCAGCGTCAGCAGCGTCCGGCTGATCGACGAGATGATCGTCGGGAAGTCGCTGTACGACCTGCCCGTCGCGCCGGGACCGCCCTTGAACAGGGTGTCCCCGGAGAACAGCACGCCGAGCTCCGGCACGTACAGGCACACCGCGCCCGGCGCGTGCCCCGGCGTGTGCAGCACGTGCGCGGCGGTGCCCGCCACCCGCAGGAGCTGTCCGCCGGCCAGCCGCCCGCCGGGCGTGGCCGACGGGTGGGCCAGCTTCCACAGCACCTCGTCGTCCGGGTGCAGCAGCACGGGCGCGCCGGTCAGCGCGGCCAGCTCGGGCGCGGCGTTGACGTGGTCGTCGTGCGCGTGCGTGCACACGATCGCGCTCACCCGGCGGTCGCCCACGGCCGCGGCGACGGCGGAGGCGTCGTGGGCGGCGTCGACGACCAGGACCTCCTGGTCGTCGCCCAGCAGCCACACGTTGTTGTCGACCTCCCACGTCCCGCCGTCCAGGCTGAACGTCCCCGACGTGACCAGGCGCTCGACCCGCATTAGAGCACCACCACCGAGCGAAGCACCTCGCCGCGATGCATCTTGGCGAAGGCGTCCTCGACGTCGTCCAGGCCGATGGTCTCGCTGACGAACGCGTCGAGGTCGAGACGTCCCTGCAGGTAGAGGGAGATCAGCATGGGGAAGTCGCGGCTGGGCAGGCAGTCGCCGTACCAGCTGGACTTCAGCGCGCCGCCGCGGCCGAACACGTCGAGCAGCGGCAGCTCCAGCGTCATCTCCGGCGTGGGCACGCCGACGAGGACCACGGTCCCCGCCAGGTCGCGGGCGTAGAAGGCCTGCCGGTAGGTCTCCGGCCGGCCGACCGCGTCGATCACGACGTCCGCGCCGAACCCGCCGGTCAGCTCCCTGATCGCCTCGACCGGGTCGCCGTCCCTGGCGTCGACCGTGTGCGTCGCGCCCAGGCCGCGGGCCCACTCCAGCTTCCGGCCGTCCACGTCGACCGCGATGATCGTGGTCGCGCCGACCAGCCGCGCGCCCGCGATGGCCGCGTTGCCGACACCGCCGCAGCCGATCACCGCCACCGAGTCGCCCCTGCTGACGCCGCCGGTGTTCACCGCGGCGCCGAGCCCGGCCATCACGCCGCAGCCGAGCAGGCCCGCCGCGGCGGGGGAGGCGGCCGGGTCGACCTTGGTGCACTGGCCGGCGGCCACGAGCGTCTTGTCGGCGAACGCGCCGATGCCCAGCGCGGGGCTGAGCGGCGTGCCGTCGGCCAGGGTCATCTTCTGGGTGGCGTTGTGGGTGGCGAAGCAGTACTGCGGGCGGCCGCGCAGGCACGCCCGGCACGAGCCGCACACGGCCCGCCAGTTGAGGATCACGAAGTCGCCGGGCGCGACGTCAGTGACACCGTCGCCGACCGACTCCACCACGCCGGCCGCCTCGTGGCCGAGCAGGAACGGGAAGTCGTCGCTGATGCCGCCCTCGCGGTAGTGCAGGTCCGTGTGGCAGACCCCGCACGCCTGCACCTGGACCAGCGCCTCGCCGGGCCCCGGGTCCGGCACCAGGACGGTCTCCAGGCTGACCGGCTTGCCCTTGCCGGTCGCGACGACCCCGCGTACTTCATGAGCCATGATTCACTCCTGTCTCAGCCGACCTGAACCGGCGCCGTTTCGAGCTGCCGCCGCCATCGGGTGAACAGCCGTACCTGGTTGACCCCGAGGACCGCGACCGGACGCTCGCCCTGCCGGTAGACCGCGAGGAAGCTGTGCCCGGCCGGGTCGCCCTCCTCCACGTTGACCGTATCCGCGTCCGCGGCGTGCCCGACGAACTGGATCTTCACGTCGTACTGGTCGGACCAGATGTAGGTGGGCCGCCGCGCCTCGGCGCGGGCGGTGCCGCCGGACAGCAGCGTGGCCGCCGCGACCGAGGCCCGCTGCCGGGCTCCCGTCCAGTGCTCGATCCGGTGGTGCCTGCCCTGGACGGGGTCGAACCAGGCGGCGCAGTCGCCCACGGCCACGATGCCCGGGGCGGAGGTGCCGCCCGCCTCGTCGCACAGTACGCCGTCGCCCAGGTCGAGGCCGCTGCCCCGCAGCCAGTCGATCGCGGGGACGGCGCCGATCCCGACGACCACGACGTCCGCGGGCAGGTGGGTGCCGTCCGCCAGCCGTACCCCGTCCACCCGGTCCGCGCCGGTGAGGCCGGACACGACCGTGCCGGACAGCAGCCGCACGCCGCGCCGCTCGTGCAGCGCGGCCAGCGCCTCGGCCATCGGCACGCCGACGACGCGGGCCAGGGGCGCCGGGCCGGACTCGACCAGCGTCACGTCCAGGCCGAGGTCGCGGGCGGTGGCGGCGACCTCGGCGCCGACGAAGCCGCCGCCGATCACCACCAGCCGCCGGCCCGCCTCCAGGTCGGCGCGCAGGGAGCGGGCGTCGTCCAGGGTGCGCAGCGTGTGCACGCCGGCCAGGTGGCCGGCGCCGGGAAGCCTGCGGGCGGTGGCGCCGGTGGCGATGACGACGCCGTCGGCCCGCACCGAGGTGCCGTCGCTCAGCTCGACGCGCCGCTCCCGGGGGTCCAGGGCCACGGCGGCCACGCCGAGCCGCCATTCCGCGTCCAGCTCCTCGCCCTCGCCCTCACCCTCGCTCTCCAGGGCCAGGTCGGCCTCGGTCAGGTCGCCGCGCAGGAAGTCCTTCGACAGCGGCGGGCGGTCATAGGGGCGGTGTCGCTCGTCCCCGACCAGCACCAGCCTGCCCCGGTATCCCTGGGCGCGCAGCGCCCTGGCGGTCAGCAGCCCGGCGAGGGAGGCGCCGACGACGCAGATCGTGTTCACACCTGCCCCTTGACGGTGACGCCCGGCGGCAGGTTGGGTGGCGCCTCGGACTGCTTGACATAGATGACGCCGTCGTCGACCACCACCTCGTGCGTGCGCACGGGGAGCTTGGCCGGCGGCGCGTCCACCCGGCCGGTGCGCAGGTCGAAACGCGAGGCGTGCAGCGGGCACTCGATCTCGCACCCCTCCAGCCAGCCGTCGGCGAGCGAGGCGTCCTGGTGGGTACAGGTGTCGTCGATGGCGAAGATCTCGCCGTCCTCGGTGTGGAAGACCGCGATCGGCGGGTCGGCCTCGACGCGAAGGGCCTCGCCTCGAGGGAGTGACGCCAGTGGGCACGCTGGGATCATCCTGTCACCCCGGTTTCGTAAAGAGAAACGTCTAGCGCTATACGCAACAGAGTGAGGGCGGGACGGGGAGATGTCAAGGCTGATTTGTCGGACTTAAACCCCAGTGTCCGGCCACCTCATCGCCGGGGGCGAGCGGGGACAGCGAGAAACGCCAGACCCCCGGCCAGTACGGCCATCCCACACCAGGACAGCGCCGGCAACCGCTCGCCCACGACCGCGCCGCCCAGCACCGCCGCGCCGCCCTGCACCGCCGCGCCGCCCTGCACCGCCGCGCCGCCCTGCACCGCCGCGCCCGCGGGCTCCGCCAGCGTCAGCGTCGTGGCCGCCTGCGCGGCGGTCTTCCGCAGGCCGCAGCCGAAGAGCCGGTAGGCGAGGAACGTGGTGACCACGGCGAGATGCGCCGCCACGGCAGCGCCGCAAAGCCCGTTCAGCCACTGCGTGCTGCTCCCCAGTAGTACGACGGGCAGGACCAGGAGCGCCGCCGCGCCGAACATCGCCCCATCACCGCATCGGAGGGATGTCCTCGTGCGATGAGGTTCCCGCCGATGAGCGAGTAGCGGCGTACGACAGCCCGGCCAGGGCCGCCAGCGCCACGCCGGTGACGTCCACGTCCACGGGCGCGGCGCCGCCGGCGAGCTCGGGGCCCGGCACCAGGACGGCGCAGCCGACGACCGCGGTCACCGTGGCACCGGCCCCATCGAGCGGTCGGCGCGGCCTGCCGGGTGCGCCACGCCATCAGACCGGCGAAGACCGATGCGCTGCCCAGCGCGACCCCGGTGGTCACGGACACCCCTGACCGTGCCACCGCCGGGTAGAAGTTGACCGGATAGCCGGCCACCGCCAGCGCGCCGAGGGCGAGCAGCGACCGCTCGTCGCGCGCATCTCCTGGCGAGCGAACGGGCGCCCGGCGCGCAGAGGCCATCAGCAGGCCGCCCAGCACCGCCGGGCCGTAGGAAGCCGTCGACGATCGGATGCGGCGCGCCGCCCCTGAACTTGCTCACCGCCCCGCCGATCGCCTCGCGCCAGGTGGGGCCGTGCCTGGCGAAGCTCTCCACCAGCCCAGCCCAGCCCAGCCCAGCCCAGCCCAGCCACGGCACGGCCGGCGCCGGGTACGAGACGGCGACCTCGACCTGGGCCATCCCACGCCGACCACGGCTCGACGCCGGCCCCCGTCAGCCGTTCCCCTACCTCCTCGTCACGCGGCGGCTCCGCACCCGCGCAGAACGCGGCGATCCCCACCCGCGCAGAGCGCGGCGATCCCCACCGCCGCAGCACGCGGCGATCCCCACCCGCGCAGAACGCGGCGATCCCCACCTCGACAGCGGCGTCAAACCCCACTCATCCGATCATGACGCAACCTTGCTTCCGGCCCGAGGGTGCCCCCGCCCAGCTCGAACCGTCCGCACCGCATCGGTTCTAGGGAAACTGCGTCCAGGCCTCGACCACGTGGCAGCCCTGGGCGTCGCCCGAAGCCGTGGACCACTTACCCTGCTGGCCGGAGGCCTTGGTCACCCACGGGCCGACGATCGTTCGCGTGTAGGGGTAGTGAGCCGAGTTGCACTTCGCGGCCACCCGGTAGCTGCCGAAGCCGGACGCGCACAGCGCGCCCGCCACGTTCGCCGTCGTGTCGACGGAAGTGATGCAATTCCATACTTCGGCTTGCGCCGGGGTGGCGGTGCCGGCGAGGACCATCGCGCCGGCTGCCACGGTGGCCAGGGCCCGTACGACGTTACCCATGGCGTCTCCTTTGCGCCTTCGGCTTGGCTTACGCGCTTCATGCTTTCGCGTGCGCACGATCCGAGGACAGGGCGCCAAGAGGGCATCTACCGGCCATTTCGCGTCGACGCGAGCACGCCTGTGCCCGGGGAGCCACGGGGATGCACGTGGTCAGGGAATGAGGGAGACCTCGGGGAAGCGAGCGTCCGGGCCCTCGAACAGGCGGGTCGGCTTGCCCCGCAGGTGCAGGTCGAAGAAGGCCCCGACGTAGGCGCGCTGGGCCGCCACCGAACGGCCGGGATCGATCGTGCCCACGTAGTCCGCGAGCGGCACCTTGGGGAGCTTGCCCGCGATCTGCGGCAGCAGCGGCTGCAGGTCGGTGAACGAGCCGTGGGCCGCGCCCTTGAAGCGCAGCTCCCGCTTCCACCCGGTCGAGGCCCGCCAGAACGACTTCCAGCTTGGCTCGCTGTCACGCGTATGGGTCTCGGCCGCCAGTTGCAGGAACGGCCTGGTCACACCGCGCCCGGCCACCGGGCCGACATAGGAGCCGTCGAGGTTGACGGCCGCGTCCACACGGGCGTCGTCGCGGGTCAGCTGTGCGGCGACCGACCCGCCCAGCGACTGTCCCAGCGCTCCCACCCGCGTGGCGTCGGGCGCGCCGAGCATCCCCTCGGGCAGTGCCCCGCCGATCGGGTGGCCCTGGGCCAGGGCGGTGACCTGGTCCAGCACGTACCGCATGTCCGCCAGGCGCGCCCGCGCGTGGTCGGCCAGCAGCTTGGCGATGACCTTCGGCGTCAGCTTCGGGGGCAGCGGCAGGGCGCGTACCAGGCGTCGGCCGGGAAACTCCACCTGGTCGGCCTCGTAGGTGTGGTCGACGGTGACGACCAGGTAGCCGCGCGAGGCCAGGTCCTCCACCAGGGTGGTGCCCAGCGTGCGAGGCCCGCCGTCCCCCGAACCGAACAGCACCACCGGCAGCCTGCCCGCACGCGGCTCGACCGGCGCGCCCACGCGGGCGTGGGTGCGCGTGGCGGCCCAGGCGACGGCGCCCTTGGGGACGCCCAGGGGTGGCGCCGAGTGCCGATCCCAGTCGGCGGCGGCCAGCGGCGCCATGTGCGGCGCGAGCGGCCCGCGGTCCGCCGCCGGGTACCACAGACTGATCATCAGCTCCCGGTACGGCTTGGCCGCCACCAGCGGATCGGGCCGCGAGCGGTCCACCAGCCGCATGGCCACGGTTCCGACCGGATACGGGCCGCCCGGCGCGGGCAGGCTCACCCCGATCGGGCGCGCGACGTTGGCTCCGGCTCCGGCTCCGGCGCTGGCACCGGTGCCGGCGCTGGCGTTGGACGCGGGCAGGGAGACCGCCAGCACCAGCACGGCCAGCCCGGCGACCTTGCCTGTGACCCTGCCCGTGCCCGTGCCCGTGCCCGTGCCCGTGCCCGTGCCCGTGCCCGTGCCCGTGCCCGTGCCCGTGCCCGTGCCCGTGCCCGTGCCCGTGCCCGTGCCCGTGCCCGTGCCCGTGCCCGTGCCCGTGCCCGTGCCCGTGACGTTGCCTGCCGCCTTCGAGACGGTGGACGGACCGGTAGCCCTGGCCCTCATAGCCAGATCCGTATTTTTCGTGACAACGGACATGCGAAAGCTCCTCTATCGGAAAAGGGATGTCCGACAGGCTGACAGCCGGCACGTCGAGCGGACAGCGGCGGAGGTCGCACGCGCGCCTGCGACTTTCGGATGACGGTCGTCCCCGAGGAGGAGCGGGAGCGAACCCGCAGGACAACTAGGGTGAAGCGCATGAACCCAGCCGACCGTCCGGCGGCCCGCCTCACCGCGCTGAGCCGATGGTCGACCTTGCCCGCCGACGCGCTGCCGGCCGCCGCGCTGTTCCTGGCCACGCTCGGCCCCGGCCAGGTGCTGTCGGGCCCTCCATGGCTGTTCGCGCTGCAGACGGCGCTGGTGGCGCCGCTGGCCTGGAGGCGGCGCGCGCCGATGACGGTCCTGGGCGCGATCGGTCTCGCAGCCGCCGTCCAGTGGGCGCTGGACGTACAGCTTCCCGCCGACGCCGCCCTCCTGGTGGCCCTCTACACGGTCGCCGCGCACCGCCCGTGGCGCCACACCCTGGCGGCGGCGCTCGCGCTGCAGGCCGGGGTGCTGCTGGCCGCCGCCCGCTGGGCGCCGCCCGGCCAGTTCCCCTTCACGGTGGCTGCGCTGAGCGCGATGGCGGCCGCCGCTCTCATGGCCGGCCTGTGGATGCGGGTACGGCGGGCGTACGTCACCTCCCTGGAACGCGACCGCGAGCAGCGGGCCCGGCTGGCCGTCGCGGAGGAACGCGCGCGGATGACCCGCGACATGCACGACATCGTCACCCACAACCTGTCGGTCATGGTGGCGCTGGCCGACAGCGCCGCGTACGTCCGCCACAGCGCGCCGGACCGGGCCGCGGAGGCGATGGAGCACATCGCCGCGACGGGGCGCCAAGCCCTGCAGGACATGCGCCGCTCCCTGAGCACCGGCCACGCCACCTCGGGCGAGGACCGCCTCGACGAGCCGCTTCAGCCCGCGCCCGGGATCGCCGAGCTCGGTCCGCTGGCCGAGCGGATGCGCGCGGCCGGGCTGGTGACGCGTGTCCGGGTGGCCGGGGACGCCGAGGCGGTGCCCGCCGCCGCCCAGCTGACGATCTACCGGCTGGTTCAGGAGGCGCTGACGAACACGCTGCGGCACGCGTCCGGGGCCCGCGCCGAGGTACGGGTCGAAGTGTTGTCACGCCATGCCGAGGTGGAGGTCGTCGACGTTCGCGAGCCGGCTGCCCCCGGGCTCGCCGACGCCGGGACCTGGGTGCCCGGGCCCCGCTCCGGGCCAGGGGGCGATGGGCTCCGGGGCGATGGGCTCCGGGATGGTGGGCTCCGGAGCGACTGCCCCCGGGGCGATGGGCGCGGGATCGCGGGCATGCGGGAACGGGTGGCCGCCTACGGCGGGACCCTGGACGCCGGGCCGGTGACGGGCGGCGGATGGCGGGTGCTGGCCGTGCTGGACCTGGGAGCGCCACGATGATCCGGCTGCTGATCGCCGACGACGAGTCGCTGCTGCGAATGGCCTTCCGCATGGTCTTCGAGGCCGAGCCGGACATGGAGGTGGCGGGGGAGGCGGACGACGGCGAGCAGGCGGCCCGGCTGGCACGGCACCTGCGCCCGGACGTGGTGCTGATGGACGTACGCATGCCCGGCCTGGACGGCATCGAGGCCACCCGCAGGATCGTGCGCGACAGCCCGCGCTCGCGCGTGCTCATCCTGACCACCTTCGATCTCGACGAGTACGCCTTCGCCGGGCTGAAGGCCGGAGCGGCGGGGTTCCTGCCGAAGAACACGCGGCCACAGGAACTGCTGAGCGCGATCCGCAACGTCGCGGCGGGAGAGGCGGCGCTGTCGCCGCGCGTCACCCGCCGCGTGCTGGAGAGGTTCGCGCCGCAGATGACGCCGGGACCCGCCGAGCGGGACGAACGGCTGGCGCAGCTGACCGCGCGCGAGCACGAGGTGCTGGCGCAGGTGGCGCGCGGGCTGTCCAATGCCGAGGTCGCCGCGGCGTTGCACCTGGCCGAGGCGACGGTCAAGACGCATCTGAGCCGCGTACTGGTCAAGCTCGGACTGCGCGATCGCGCACAGGTGGTGGTCTTCGCGTACGAGAGCGGCCTCATCCGCCCCGCCGCCCCCGACCTCTGACCACCCCACGACGGCTCGCCCGTTCACGTGGAGGCGGGACCCAGGAGGCAGGCCCGTAGCCGCAGCGACTCCAGGCGTCACGGCCTACCTCGCGGCCGGCCAACTCCGCGACGGTCACTGCCTCCTGCGCGCAGGCCTGGTCGCGGGCGTCCTGCTTCGGGGCCGGTCCTCGGTGATCAGGGCGTCGAGCCGGTCGCCGACGCGCAGCATCGGGGCGAGGTCCTGCCACTGGCACAAGGCCGTCCCTGCTCAGTGGCAGCGCATGTCGAACCCCGGTTCGTGAGGTCCGTCGAAGAACTCCACGATGACGCCCTTGAACCCGTCCCGCCATGATCCGCTCGGGTTGACGTTCACGGTGCCCGAGAGCGGGCGGCCTTCGAGACCCTCGATCGCGGCGGACTCGTAGTAGCGTGCGATCTCGGCGTCCGGCAGCTTGGTAAGCAGGGACATGCGGACCAGGTAGTCGCAATGATTGCTGTTGCCCGACTGGATACCCACCGTGCCCTGCACACTGAGATCGCCCGGCTCCGTGTCGGGCGGGAGCGGGAACACGCTCACCCGCTCCGCCAGCCGGGCCAGCTTCTCGTCGGCTGCTTCGGTAACGCCTCCGGGGCCGCCTCGGTCAGCACCATGCCATCCTCCAGCGCGTTCGTAGGATGATCACCAAACAACAACACGGACCGGCGCCAGGCCTTACCGCGAGGATGGGAAGATGTGGAGGTCGTCCCCCTCAACGGAAGAGAATCCTCGGCATGGCCGTCATCCACCACACGACCCTCAAGCCGACCAAGCTCGAACTGCTCACCGCCTGGCTACCCACCCGGCCGTGGTACTCGGGCGGCGCGGGCGACCCGGAGTTGGCCAAGGCCGGCGGCTTCCGGCTCGACGACCCCGAGGGCGAGGTCGGGATGGAGTTCTTGGTGGTCACGGACACCTCGGGCACCCAGCCGATCAGCTACCTGACACCGCTCACCTATCGCGGTGCCCCGCTCGACGGGGCGGAGCACGCCCTCGTCGGCACCATGGAGCACGGGGTGCTGGGGCGGCGCTGGGCCTACGACGGCTGCCACGACCCGGTGCTGGTCGCCCAGCTGCCGGCCCTGATCGAGGGCCGCGTCCAGGCCCAGGACCAGAACATCAGCGACACCCCTGACCGGGAGGTCACCCGCTCCTACCTCGGCGCCAGCCCCGTCCCCACGGGCTTCTCCGCCACTGCCGTCGACGACCACGAGGGCACCGAGCTGCCCGCCCCGGACGGCACGGCTCTGCGTTTGCACCGGGTCCTGCGTCCCGTCCCGGACGACGCGGCTCTCCTTCCGCCCGAAGCGACCGGCCACGTCGCCGGCGCCTGGCAGATACCGGACGGCACCCGCGCGCGGGGGCTGTTCGTCACCCTGCGCACCGGCCCTCGTGCCTGAGGAACGCCGTTCATGGAAGCGGGCTCACGGCACCCGTACTGAACTGGCCCGGCCAGTAGTTCTACAGAAGGCGCCCGTAGGCGGGGACGGCATGCTCTGAGTCATGCAGAACGTGGAGATCTGGAGTGAAGAGTTCGGCGCCGCTACGGACGAGCCGATCTTGCTGGTGATGGGTTCGATGTCGCAGGGGGTCCTGTGGCCGGATGAGTTTGTCGGCCGGCTGACGGCCGGTGGCCGGCGGGTGGTCCGGTACGACCATCGTGATACCGGTAGGTCGGGCACGGTGGATTTCGAGAAGGAGCCGTATACCTGGGGCGATATCAAGGACGATGTGCTGCGGGTGTTGGACGCGCATGGTCTGGACAGTGCGCATCTGGTGTGTCATTCGGCGGGTGGGTTGCTGGGGCAGTTGATCGCGGTGGAGCGGCCGGAGCGGGTGCGTTCGCTGACCGTTATCGGGTCCTCGCCGCTGGGTGGGGGTGAGGGGATGGTGATCATGCGGGCTTTGATGGGTCAGCCGCAGCCGGAGGGGAGTTTGCCGGAGCCGGTGGCGGAGTTCGTGGCCCACTTTCGGGGGTTGATGGCGGGTCCGCCGCCGGTTGATCGGCGTGGGCGGATTGAGGCGATGATCGCGGAGCAGCGGGTGCTGCACGGCACCGCGTTGCCGTTCGATGAGGATGCCGCCCGCCGGTTGCAGGAGCGTATCTTCGATCGGGCCCGGGATCTGGATGCGGTGGTGAACCATCGTCTGGCGGCGATGGCTCGGCCGGATTTCGAGCCGGTGGGTGTGTTGGATCGGGTGAAGGCGCCTACTTTGGTGATCGAGGGTACTCACGAGCCGGCCAAGCCGGGTCATGGTGCGATCATCGCCGGGCAGATTCCGGGGGCGCGGTTGATGATGGTGGAGGGTATGGGGCACACGTTGCCGCCGGAGGTGCACGAGGAGCTGGCACGGGCCATCCTCGCGCACACAGCCGCCTGACGCGCGCCGCCGAGCACGGGGCCGACCCCGGCTGAAGCGTCCGAGGCAGACCAACACGGAGCACGGCGGGCGCGGCGTCCATGTCAAGGACGCGGCCGGCCACCCATCGAGCTGATCACCAGACCTTGCCACCCAGCTTGGGGGAGTGGGGAAACAACCACCGCGACAGGACTCCGGATGGGCGGCAAGCGCGGTGGGCAGGGGGTGGCTCAGCTCATGCCGACGGTCTGCCGCTCGGGCTCGATGACGGCGATGACGCGTTCCTCTTCTCGGGTGTAGGGCCTGCCGATGTACTTCGTTGCGATCTGGTCGATGATCTCCCAGGCGGTGTCGCCCTCGAGCCATTCGATGACCCGGCCGCGGACGATGACGGGCTGGAACGGGTTGTCGGCGGGCGTTATGGAGAGCGCCACCCGCGGGTCGCGGCGCAGGTTGCGAGCCTTGCGCGACTGCGGGCCGGTGAGGATGACGATGTGGTCCCCGTGGGTGCCCACCCAGAGCGGGACGGTGTGGGGCGAGCCGTCCGGCAGGACGGTGGCGAGGTGGGCCAGCGAAGTGCCGTCGAGGACGCGGCGTACGTCGGGGTTGAGCATCTTCTTCTCCTTGCGGGGTGAGCCATGCGATCGGAGTTCCTTGAAGAGACTCTGTGACCGTAACACGCGAAGTTCCCTAAGGGAACCCCGATTGCTAGACTCTGCTCATGCAACGCACGAACTTCGGCCAGATGGCCTGCTCCATCGCCCGCACCCTCGACGTCATCGGGGAGCCCTGGTCGCCACTGATCCTGCGTGACGTGTGGGCCGGCCTGAGCCGGTTCGACCAGCTCCAGGCCGACCTGCAGATCTCGCGCAAGGTGCTGACCGAACGGCTCAACCACCTGGTCGACCAGGGCGTGCTCGAGCGCCGCCCCTACGACAACCGGCCACGCTACGAGTACCACCTGACCGTCAAGGGGGCCGAGCTGGTCGACCTGCTCATGGTCATGGCCGGCTGGGGCGACAAGTGGCTCGCGGGCGAGGCCGGACCGCCGGTGCTCTACCGCCACCACGCGTGCGGCGAGATCAGCCGTGCCGACCTGCGCTGCGCCCACTGCGGCGAGCCGATGCACGCGGGCGACGTCGACCTGCTGCCCGGCCCGGGCGCGGCCGTCTGAGTGAGGGGAGTGGTGCGGTGGAAGCCCGGCAAGCCGATGCTTCCGGGTCTCTGCCGGACGGTCGGGGCGGTGATCGGCGCAGGAGGAGCCGGATCGCGCTTCGCGCTTGTCGCCGCGAACATCTTAACTCTACGCGACGATTCGATTACTTTAGGTAGTGGACGGGTCGCGGAGTGCGACCTCAGCATCGGAGGTGCCCACCCCCATGCCACGCATCCTCACCAAGATCGTCGCCGCTCTCGCATCAGTTGCGATGCTCGGCCTCGCCTGCCCCGCTCAGGCGGCCGAAAGAGCCCTCTTCGAGTTCACCGACATCACCGGCGAAAGATTCGTCGTCCAGCTCACCGACCCGGAAAAGATCGCGCACGCCCGCGAGCTGCTCGCCGGCGTGACCAGCGACCAACCCCACCTGATCGGGCGGATCGTCAAGCGTCCCGTCCCCTACAACCCGCGCTGGAGCTACCACTACGACCCCAACACGGTCAGCTTCTTCGACGTGGCGATCGAAGTCTGCGACGCGACGATCCCCTACGTCGAAGACCACCTGGACGAGGCCGGCGGCGCGTTCCTGCCCGGCCTCTACTGGTGTCCATGGACTTCCCGGCTGGTGCGCGAGCTGCCCGCCTGGCTATGACCTAGAGTCCAGTCCCGTGCCCAGGTGACGAGGCCGCCGGCCAGGACCCTGGGCACGGCACGCGAGCGCCGTCCGATCTTCGCCCTGCCACGAAGGAGACCAGATGCATCCCGCCCCCGAGATGGACGCGGCGGGTGGCTCGGTCCCGCGCCCCAGTGCACGTGTCGTTCTCATCGACGACGCCGACCGGCTCCTGCTGTTCTCCAGCCGCGACCAACACGATGGCACGCTTCGCTGGTACACCCCGGGCGGCGGTCTCCAGCCCGGAGAGAGCCATCGAGACGCGGCACTGCGTGAGCTGCGTGAGGAGACCGGGTTGACGGATGTGGCGCTGGGGCCGGAGGTGTGGACAGGACGCCCCTGGACCATGGAGCGAGACGGCGTCATCCACGAGGTGCGGCAGCGCTACTACCTGGCCCGCGTTCCCGTCTCGGAGATCGACACCACCCGCATGGAGGACTTCGAGAAAGCGAGCATCACCGGCCATCGCTGGTGGACAGCGCAAGAACTGGCTGAGACCGCCGATCTTCTGCGCCCCGCCGGGCTGGCGCACCTGCTGGCCGCCCTGCTTGCCGACGGCCCACCCCGCCACCCGGTCCTCGTCGACGGCTGACCGCGCCGACGTGGCCGTTGCCGCAGGAGCCGGCACGTCCCGGAACCTGGGGGAGCGCGCACGACTACGCCGAACGCGGGCCGGCCTCCGAGCGCGGAGTCGCCCCGCGTCGAGTCGGGGCGGCTCGCCACCCGCCGATCAAGATGCGGCCCCCACCCCGCGACGTACGTCTGCTCGGGTCATTTGTCGTAGTCGGGGCGTACCCTCCCCACCATGAAGGACACGCACACACCGCTCGATGGCGAGCGATGGCAGCCTGGAGACCTTGTCGTCGATGCCGAGGGCGGCCTGTTCACCCGCGCGAGCGCGCAGGACCAGGACAGTGGCCGGCCGTGGGGACATCCCACCGGTGTGACACGCCATCGCGACGGCAGCGCTCATGTGCCGGACGGCGAGGTGGGGGAGACGGTCCCCGTCCGACCGCTCACGCTTTTGCTTCGTGATGGTCAGCCGGCCTTGCCTGCCGCGCCCGCGAACGCCTCCGCGGTGCTCGGCACCCAAGCCCAGCAGACCGCCACCTTGGCAAGTGTCGGCGGCCTGTTCCTGGCCGCCACCGCTTTCGACCCTGACGGCGCAGGGGATCCGAGAGCGGCGAGGCTGCGCGCGGACCTGCTCGACACCGTCGTGGTGGTGGACAGCGAACAAGCGCTCACGGCGATGTTCGGCGGGGCCGCCGACGGGTTGCTGGTGGAGCTGGCGGAATGGCATCAGCGGAGTGTGGAGGAAAGCGCCTGAGCGGCCCTAGACCCTTGCAGGCCGCCGGCGCGGGGAAAGAGGTACACAACCCCGCGTCACGTCGGCCGTCCGAGGTCGGAGGCATCGTCCACCGGCGCCGGTGCCGTACGTGTTGTTCCCGGTCATCAGCGACGGTCACGGTCCGTCGTGCTCGCGGGAAGCCGCGGGAAGCCGCAGGAAGGCGGCGGAGAGCACCGCGACCAGCGCGAGACCCGCCGGCGCCATGGCCGCCGCGCCGCCCCCGGCGTCGAACAGCCGGCCCACGACGAACCCGCCGGTCAACGCGGCCACCCCGGCGACGAAGCTGAGCAGGCCGAAATAGACCCCGAACCGTCCGGACGGCGCGCACCGCGTGACGGTCTGGAACAGCGCCGACTGCATCAGCCCCTGGGCCAGCCCATGCAGCACCGCCGCCACCAGGAGGACGACGAGGTGGCCGCCCTCGCCGGAGGGCATCGCGAGCAGCGCCAGATAGCCGAGGCCGGCGCAGACCAGGCCGCTTCTGAGCACCCAGGGACGTTCGCCCCGCCCACCGGCCGCGCACCAGGGCTGGACCGCGGCCATGGCGACCGCCACCACGCAGAAGAACAGGGTCGTCGAGCCTGCCCCGACCTCCTTGAGCGGGACCACGGTGACGATCTGGTCGGCGAGCAGCGTGGCCGGCGCGGCGGTCATGGCGAAGCGCCGGAAATCCCGATCCCGGAGCACCGCCGACACGCCGCCGGTGAGCCGGGCGCCCGCCCGTGCCGCGGCGCCGCGTTCGGCCGGCAGCAGCAGGAACAGTACGGCGCCGACCGCCCAGGCGCCCGCCGCGGCGGCGGACAGCAGCCCGAACCCCCCGGCCAGCAGGGCCAGCCCGACGGGCGGGCCGGCCACCGCCCCCACCTGACCGGCGACGACGTAGGCCGCGAAACCCCTCGCGCGCCGCGCGGGCGGCACCCCGGCCAGCAGGGACTGGGCGGCCGGGTGGAACAGCGCCCCGCCCACCGCCAGGACCGCGGCCGCGCCGAGCAACCCGGCCGGCCCGTCGATGACCCCCAGCACGGCGAACCCGGCCGCCCGCAGCGCGCAGGCCAGCGCTCCCGCGCGGGCCGCTCCCACCGCGTCGGTGATCGCGCCGGCCGGCAGGAACAGCATGTTCTGCAGCGCCACGCGCACCCCGAGCACCACGGCGATGGTGCCGGCGAGCAGGCCGAGGTCGTGGCGCAGGTACGTGACCAGGTGCGCCATCACCGCGAAGAACCCGATCGAGATGGCCAGCTGCACTCCGACGACGACGGCGAGCACGTGGCGGCCGCTGCCCGGCGGGCGCGCGGGAGGCGCGGGATGCCCGGTGAGCGGCCGGTTGGGATGCGGGGTGGACGTACTCGGCGCCATGGGCCGGGTCGTTCTCACGATCGCGACGCCCACCGGAGGACGCCGGGGCGCTGCGGCCCCGTCGGCCCCTCATTCACGATCTGCACCGCAAGAGAAGAGCAGAAGCCGCCGGGTCATGTCCAATATCGATATGTGCCCAGGGGGATAACCCCTTCAATATCGGTGCTGGTGGGGGCCGGGTAACCCGCCAGCTAAGCGGGGCAGACCTCCTGATACCCCACGTCGGCTCCCACGTGCTCGCGCCACTCCGCCTGCGTGAGCCGGCGGCCCGCCCGCTCGCACACGCTCCGGACGGCCGGCGCGGGATCGACCGGCAGCTCCTGGAACGCGCCGTCGAGCCCCACCACGCGCAGGGCCGAGCCGTCGGCCGTGAAGGCGAGCGCCGGCATGGGGTCGGCCGGTTCGTACGGATCGAACGCCCCCGTGGTCACGGTCCAGGCGGCGCCGAGCTGGCGGCCCGCGACCGCGTCGAACAGCGTCACCCTGGTGTCATGGGCGACCGCCAGGATCCGCCCGTCGGGGGAGAACCTGGCCCCCGCGACGTCCCCCGGCACCCTGAACACCCGGCCCGTCGTACGCCAGGTGCGGGTGTCCCACAGGACCACCGCCCTGCTCCCGTACGGCGAGGCGCCGAGCGGGCCCTTCGGCGCGAGGGCCATCCACCCCTCCGCCAGCGTCCCCGGGCCCTGCGCGCGGGGGAGCACCTTACGGGCGACCAGGTCGATGACGTCGGCGCCCCCGGCGTCGGCGGTGACCAGGTACCTGCCGTCCGAGCTGAAGGACAGCGGGCCGCCCGCGACCGGGCCGAACCGCATGACCCGCTCGCGCCGCGCGATGTCGATGACGACGACGTCGCCCGCGCCGTAGTAGTCGTTGGCCATGGCCGAGCTGAGGGCGAGCAGCCGGCCGTCGGGGCTGATCTGCAGGTCCGCCCGCGTGTCAACCGACTCCAGGGTCAGGTGGCCCAGCTTCCGCCCGGATGCCGCGTCCCAGAACGTGGGTCCCGTGGTGAGATCCTCCGAGGAGATCGTGACGACCGTGCGCCCGTCGGGGCTGACCCGCATGATCGGCTCGCCCTTGCTGGGGACGCCGAGCCGGCCGGTCTCGGTGAAGCCGGGCACCGACCAGCCGCGCACGGTGTCGCCCGTGCGGGCGAGCAGCAGGCTCCCCGAGGCGGTGAACCGCGTCTGCAGAGCGCCGGCGGGCACGACGCGCCGGGGGCCGGTCTGCCGGCTGAGGTCGTAGGTGGTCACCTGTCCGGCGTCGTCCAGGATGCTCAGCGTACGGTTCCCGGGGCCGAACCGCGGGGACCCGACGATCTTGGAGGCGACGGTGAGCCGCAGGAGCGGGGCCGCGTCGCTCAGCCGCCACAACGTGATGCGCCCGCCCGCCCAGTTGTCGAAGGTGATCAGGAAGCGGCCGTCGCCGCTGAAGACGGCTTCGCCGGCCGGGCCGGGGAAGGCGTGCCGGTCCCGCTCGCCGGTGGACAGGCTCCACAGCGTCGTGCCCTTCTCCCCGCCCACGGCGGCCAGCGCGCCGTCGGGGCTGATGGCCATGACCTGCCCCTGCAGGCCCCGGCCGGGGAGCCGCTTGCCCGCCGGCGTTCCGCCGCCTGGCAGCGCCCGCAGCGCGGTCACGGTGCGCTCCTCGGTGATCTCGAGGGCGGCGAAGCGGTCGCCGGGGCCGACGCGGGCGTTGCTCACGTAGCCGTCCTGCTTCTCCAGCGCCCGCCGCGCCACGTTCCACAGCCCGACGTACGGCCCGCCCAGGTTGGCGCGCACGACGATGTAGCCCCCGCCGGGGCTGAACTCCAGGCTCGCCGGGCGCCCGTCGTAGTCCGCCGGAGCCCCGGGCATCCAGCCGCCCCCGCCCAGCAGCCGGCCGCTCCGCAGGCTCCACCGCTCCAGCCGGCCGCCCCCCGCGAGCGCCAGCGTGTCACCGTCCGGGCCCATCGCGGCGGTGACGGGCGCCTCGCCGATCCCGCCGAAGGTCCTGACCGGCCGCCCCGTCACCACGTCGTAGGCGGTCACCCGGCCGGCGCCCGCGCTGACCAGCGTCCGCCCGTCGGGGCTCAGCGCCCGCCCTTCGTTGGCCGGAGCGGGATCGGTGAAGACCGACTGCTCCTGCTGCGCGAGCGAGCTCAGCACCGCCGAGCGCGCCTCCGGAACCTGCGCGATGCGGTAGGCCGCCACGCTGAGCAGCATCGCCTTGACCGGGTCGGTCGCGCGCAGCGCGTCCGCCTGCAGCGCCACCCGCCGCGCCGCCGCCTGCGCCCGCTCCTCGGCCAGGCGCCGGCCGGCCTCGTCGCTCCTGAGCGACTGCTGCCAGGCGAGGGCGCCCGCGGTGAGCGAGGCGACGAGCAGGACCGCCACGCCGGTTGTGACCAGGCGACGCAGCCTGCTCTGCCGCGCCGACCCGGCCCGGCTCGCCTCGACGAACTCGCGCTCCGTGGTGTTCAGCGTCAGGTGCGTGGCGGCGGTCCACTCCATCGCGTGGCGCAGGGCGGTGCCGCGAAGGAGATCCTCGGAACGGCGGCCGCCACGGGCCCAGCGGCGGGCGGCCTCGCCCAGCTCGCGGTGCCGGCCGAGCGCGTCGCGGTCGCCGGTGACCCACTCGTGCAGCCGGGGCCAGGCGTACAGCAGGGCGGCGCTGCCGATGACGACCCCGTCTCCCTGGCGGCGGACCAGCGTGGCCTCCTCGAGCGCGGCGAGTACCCGTTCGGCGGCCTCGTGCCGTACCTCGATCAGCTCGTCCAGGGTGGCGGTGCGCGGCACCTCGTCGCCGTCGCGGACGTCCACCAGCCGCAGCAGCAGATCGCGCGCCACCTCGCGTTCGGACGCCGGCAGCCCGGCGTAGAACCGCTCGGCCACCGCGCCGAGCGCCGGGTCGGCGGCCGGCCCGCCGGGCGGCCGCACCCCCGCGGCGGCCTCGGCGCCCTCGGCCAGGGTCGCGCGCCCGCCGCCGAGCAGCGTCAGCAGCAGGCGCTGCGCGGAGGGCCGCGCGGCCGGGTCCTTCGACAGCGCCGCGCGCACCAGCTCGCGCAGCCCGCCGGGCAGGACATCGACGTCAGGGTCGTGGTTGAGCAGCCGGTTGATGACCGCGACCGTCGTCGGGGCGGTGAACGCGTCGCGTCCCGTCGCGGCGAACAGCACCACCGAGCCCCAGGCGAACACGTCGGCCGCCGGCTCGGCCCGGCCCCCGGAGAACAGCTCCGGCGCCATGTACATCGGGGTCCCGGCCAGCTCGCCCGTCGAGGTCATCGACAGGCCCGCGGCCCTGGCGATGCCGAAGTCGATGACGCGGGGCCCGTCGGGCCCCATCAGGACGTTCTCCGGCTTCAGGTCGCGGTGCACCACGCCCGCCTGGTGGATGGCGGCCAGCGCGGTGGCCACGCCCACGGCCAGCCGGTGCAGCGGGTCACCCGAGAACGGCGCCCCCTCCGCCACCGCCGCGCGCAGGCTCGGGCCGGGGACGAACTCGCTGACGATGTGGGGGCG
The DNA here is from genome assembly GCF_014873145.1 of Nonomuraea angiospora. Lineage (NCBI taxonomy): Bacteria > Bacillati > Actinomycetota > Actinomycetes > Streptosporangiales > Streptosporangiaceae > Nonomuraea > Nonomuraea angiospora. The sequence continues at coordinate 422,213 of NZ_JADBEK010000001.1, forward strand.
TTCGCCCTCCAGATCGTGATCCAGGATGCGGGCCGTGCAGAACGAGGCCACCTGCCGCGCGGCGGTCACCTCCCGGGTGAAGCGGCGGCGCAGGACGGAGTCGCCGGACAGGTACGCGTGCAGGACCTTGACCGCCACGCGGTTGGCCGCCTCGTCGTAGCCCTCGTAGACGACGCCCTGGCCGCCCGAGCCGAGCCTGCTCGCCAGCCGGTAGCGGCCCAGCCTCGACGGATCCCCGGGGCGCAGCGGGTCTGCTGTCATGGTTGCTTAGATGGCCGATCACCGCCGCCGGTTCGGGCGGCGGGCTGCCCGCGACGGCGTGTCCGTCAGGAACGGCTTCCGCTCAAGTCCCACGAGATCAGCACAGAAGGCAGGACCATGCTCACCACCGAGGAACAAGCCGTCGTCGACACGGTCCGCGACTTCGTCGAGCGCGAGGTCCGGCCCGTCGCCCGCGACCTGGAACACGCCAACGCCTACCCGGACAAGCTCATCGAGCAGATGAAGCGGCTGGGCATCTTCGGCCTGGCCGTCCCCGAACCCTGGGGCGAGGCGCCGGTCTCCATGCCGTGCTACGCCCTGGTCACCGCCGAGCTCGCCCGCGGCTGGATGAGCCTGGCCGGCGCCATGGGCGGGCACACCGTCGTGGCCAAACTCATCCTCGCCTTCGGCACCCACGAGCAGAAGGACCACTACCTGCCCAGGATGGCGACCGGCGAGATCCGCGCGACCATGGCGCTGACCGAACCCGGCGGCGGCTCGGACCTGCAGGCCATGACCACCGCCGCCCGCCGGGACGGCGACGCGTACGTGGTCAACGGCGCCAAGACGTGGATCACCAACGCCCGCCGCTCCCAGCTGATCGCCCTCATGTGCAAGACCGACCCCTCCGCCCGGCCGCGCCACAAGGGCATCTCCATCCTGCTCGTCGAACACGGGCCGGGCCTGACGGTCTCGCGCGACCTGCCCAAGCTCGGCTACAAGGGCGTCGAGAGCTGCGAGCTGGTCTTCGAGGACTTCAGGGCACCGCGCGCCGCCCTGCTCGGCGCCGAGGAGGGCCGCGGCTTCGCGCAGATGATGAAGGGCCTGGAGGTGGGCCGCATCCAGGTCGCCGCCCGCGCCCTGGGGGTGGGCCGCGCGGCGTTCGACGACGCCCTGCGCTACGCGCAGGAGCGGGAGAGCTTCGGCAAGCCCATCTGGAAGCACCAGGCCGTCGGCAACCATCTCGCCGACATGGCCACCGACCTCACCGCCGCCCGCCAGCTCATCCTGTACGCCGCCGAGCGCTACGAGAGCGGCATGCGCTGCGACATGGAGGCCGGCATGGCGAAGCTGTTCGCCTCCGAGGCCGCCATGAGAGCCGCGCTCAACGCCGTACGCATCCACGGCGGCTACGGCTACTCCACCGAGTTCGACGTCGAACGCTACTTCCGCGACGCGCCGCTGATGATCGTCGGCGAGGGCACCAACGAGATCCAGCGCAACGTCATCGCCGTACAGCTGGTCAAACGCGGCGGGCTGGACTGACCGGCACCCTACGTCCGCGGCGTCGCGGGCCTGCGGGCACGGACCCAGCGGAAGATCGACGGCCCGCCCGCGAAGCACCACAGCGCCACGACCGGGTCGCAGATGGCGCAGCCGAAGGAGGAGATGGCGGAGAAGGGCAGGATGGGGTTGCCCTGGAGGTGGTGCAGGACGTCCCAGGCGGTGTGGAGCAGCCAGCCGACACCGATCCAGGTCCAGCTGTTCAGCCCTCGATAGGCGACGTAGGTCATGACGACCGGCAGGACGAACTCCCAGTACCCGAGCCCGCCCCCGCTGAGGTAGGCGGCGCCCGCCCCGCCGACCAGCACGGCGTTGAACGGGCGCCGATGCGGCTCGGGGATCAGGGACAGGAGGCAAACGCAGATCAGCCCGATGACGATCGGCATGATGACGGACATGGGGTGTGGCGATCCTTTCTTGATCAGGGGGTTCTCGCAGCGCAACGCTAGAGCGCGCGGCCACGGCTCCCCATGGGCTGGATCGACAACTTCCAACGGGTTCCCGCCATCCGGCCGAACCCGCGAGCGCCTACCGTGTCCTCATGCACACGGTGGCGGTCCTGGCTCTGGACCATGTGGTGGCGGCCGACCTGGCGACGCCGATCGAGGTGTTCGGGCGGGCCCGGCTGGCGGACGGGCGTAGCCCGTACCGGATCCTGGTCTGCGCCGCGACGCCGCAGGTGGCCGGCGACGCCTTCACGCTCATCGCCCCGCACGGCCTGCGGGCGCTGCGGGAGGCGGACACGATCGTCGTGCCGGGCTGCTCCGAGCGGGCCGCGCCGCCGGCCCCGGAGGTGCTCGACGCCCTGCGCGCGGCGGCCGCCGCAGGCACCCGGATCGCCTCCATCTGCGCGGGCGCGTTCACCCTCGCCGCGGCCGGGCTGCTGGACGGGCTGAGCGCGACCACGCACTGGGCGGCGGCGCACCGGCTGGCCCAGCAGTTCCCCCGGGTGGACGTGCGGCCGGACGTCCTGTACGTCGACAACGGCCAGATCCTGACCTCGGCCGGGGCCGCCGCCGGCCTGGACCTGTGCCTGCACGTCATCCGGCGCGACTTCGGCTCGGCGGTCGCCGCCGACTCGGCCCGGCTGTCGGTGATGCCCCTGGAACGGGAGGGCGGGCAGGCTCAGTTCATCGTCCACGCCCGGCCGCCGGTGCCCCAGGGGTCGCTGCTGGAGCCGGTGCTGTCGTGGATCGAGGACAACCTCGACCAGGAGGTGACCTTGGCGGAGATGGCCCTGCGCGGCGGGATGAGCGAGCGGACCTTCAGCCGCCGCTTCCGCGAGCAGACCGGCACCACGCCGCTGCAGTGGCTGCTGCGCGCCCGCGTACGCCGGGCGCAGTTCCTGCTGGAGAACACCGACCACGGCGTCGAACGCATCGCCACGCAGGCCGGGTTCGGCTCGGCGACGGCGTTCCGGGAGCGGTTCAAGCGGGTCGTCGGCGTCACGCCGCAGTCCTACCGCTCCTCCTTCCGGACGAACGCCTCCTGAGCTCAGCGCTGATCGGCGCAGCCCGACGCCCGGCACTTCTCGATGATCTCGGCCATCGTGTCGCCGAAGCGCTCGCGGACGTCGGGCGCGAGCGGTGCGACGAGACCGTCGAGCAGGACGCACAGGAGCCTGGCCTGGACGGGGGTCAGGTCGTGGCGTTCGGAGACGCGGAGGTAGATGCCCTGCATCAGGGTGGAGAGCTGGTGCAGCGCGGAGGCGACGTCCGTGCGGCTCGGGCGCGCGTCCTGCATGCGGATCACCCCCACGGTGTCGTGGAGCTTCAACCTGGAGGGGCAGCCGTTCAGCCACGACCGCGAGGTCACGGTCCGCCGCACCGTCCACCCGACCGACGATGGAGAGATCGCATGAGCTTCGACACCCCCGCGGGGACCCGAGGCGCCCGCCAGCCGGGCGGCTGGGCGTTCCGATGGCTGAACACGCTGATGGCCAGGCGGCTGCGGCGCAAGGGCCCGGGAACCCGGCGTGGTACTACAACCTCGCCGCCCACCCCGACCAGGTGCGGATCGAGGTCGACGGCCGCACGGTGCCGGTGGTCGCCGAGCAGCTCCACGGTGCGGAACGCGAGCAGGCCTGGCAGCAGATCACCGCCGCCGCGCCGCGTTTCGCCCAGTATCAGGTGAAGACCGACCGGGAACTGCCGATCATCCGCCTGGTGCCCCGATCCGGCCAGGAGTGAGCACTCGCGGCGCAGGCCCTGGCCGGCGGGCGTGGGCTCGATGACGGCGGCGCTGGGGCGGAGGACTGACGCGGCGCTGGGCGGCCTGCGCCTGGCCAACCGCATCGTCATGACCCCCATGACCCGCAGCCGCGCCTACGGCCCCGGCGCGGGCTGATGGCCACCTACCACGCGCAGCGGGCCGGCGCCGACCTGATCGTCACCGAGGGCACCCAGCCGTCGGCGGTCGGCCAGGGCTACCCGGGTCGCGGACCGGGGCGGTCAGTCGTACGGGTTGTGGTCGCGGTGCTCGTATCCGCGCTGCTCGTATCCGCGCTGCTCGTATCCGCGCTGCTCGTGTCCCCGCTGTTCGTACCGAGGCTGCTCGTATCCCCGCTGCTGGTGGTCGTATCCCCGGGGCTGGTCGTACCGGCGGGGCTGCTCGTGCGGGTACGGGTCCTGATCCGGCGCCTCCTCGATGGCCGTGCGCCCGATCGAGGCCAGCAGCGAGACGATCGCGATGCCGATGATCAGGTTGATGACGGCCGTGGCGATCTGCGGCAGGAGGGCCGCGGAGTTCATGAACGGAAGGAGCGTGATGACGACGGTGCCGAGCCCGGCGATCCAGCCGAAGAACCTGTTCGGCTCCGGGGTCGACAGCATGAGGATGTAGAGCAGCAGCGTGGCGACGAGCGCCAGGGCGGCGGCCGAGATCGCGTATCCCGTGGTCGCCGAGCTGCCGTAGACGGGCGCCCCGTCGGGGGTGAGGACGCGGATGCCGAGCAGCGTCTTGCTGATCATGACTCCGACCACCACGATCAGTGCGGCCACCACGGCGGCCGCCACGCCGCCTCCCCACACTCGCGCGGGATTCACCCTCGGCCGGGCCGGAGCCGGGCGGCGATCGTAGCCATCGTGGGAGGGGTATGACATGCGAATCACCCTTGGTCGCGGATGCTGATCAGGCACTTCGAGCACCTTACACGCGGCGTCAAGAGGGTAAAGCCGCTTTCCGCTCCAAGCCGATCACTGTGAGTCACCTCCGCGCCCGGTCCGCCACCGACCTGGCCGGGGTCAGCCGGGCCGGACCTGGCCGGGGTCAGCGTCGTCCGCGGCGGGCGGTGCCGAAGATGGATCTGGTGATCTCCCGGCCGAGGGCGGAGGCCGCCGACCGCGCCATGGACCGGAACTCCTTCGACTCCAGCACGCTCTCCAGTGCGGACCGCCTCGCCTCCGGCTCTCGCTCCCTGGGCCTTTCCGGCTCGCGTGGGGCCTCGGCGGCGGGCCCCTCGGCCTGCTGCTGTTCGGCCAGCTTCGCGGACAGGATCTCGTAGGCGGACTGGCGGTCGACCGCCGTGCCGTACTTCTGCCGCAGCGGCGAGGCCGTGATGATGCCCTGGACCACGTCCGGGCTCGACGGCGCCATGAGCGTCTGCGGGGCGCGCAGGCGCGTCCAGGCCACGGGGGTCGGCGCGCCCGTCTCCGACAGGACCGTGACCACGGCCTCGCCGATGCCGAGCTCGGTGAGCAGCCGCTCCAGGTCGTAGGAGGACGCGGGGAAGGTCGAGACGGTCGCCTTGAGCGACTTGGCGTCCTGGGGGGTGAAGGCGCGCAGGGCGTGCTGCACGCGCGCGCCGAGCTGGGCCAGCACGTCGGACGGCACGTCGTTCGGCGTCTGGGTGACGAAGAAGACGCCGACGCCCTTCGACCGGATCAGCCGCACGGTCTGGGTGATCGACTGCAGGAACGCCTTGGACGCGTCGTCGAACAGCAGATGCGCCTCGTCGAAGAAGAACACGAGCTTCGGCTTGTCCACGTCGCCCACTTCGGGCAGCACGTGGAAGAGGTCGGCGAGCAGCCACATCAGGAAGGTGGAGAACAGCTGCGGCCGGTCCTGCACGGCGGGCAGCTCGAGAACGGAGACCGTCCCCTTGCCGTCGCCGGTCACCCGGAGCAGGTCGCGCACGTCGAACTCCGGCTCGCCGAAGAACGCCTCCGCCCCCTGCGCCTCGAAGTTGGTCAGCGACCGGAGGATGACGCCCGCCGTCGCCGCCGACAGTCCGCCGATCCCGCTCAGCGCCTCCGGGGTGTCGGTCAGATAGCGGATGACCGCGATCAGGTCCTTGAGGTCGAGCAGGGGCAGCCCGTGCTTGTCGGCGAAGTAGAAGATCAGGCCGAGCGACGACTCCTGGGTCTCGTTGAGGCCGAGCACCTTGGCGAGCAGGGTCGGTCCGAACGCGGTCATGGTGGCGCGGATCGGGATCCCGGTCCCGAGGCCGCCCAGGGAGAAGAACTCCGCCGGACAGGCCGAGGGCTGCCACGCCTGCCCCACCTCGGCGGCCCGCCGGGTGACGCGCTCGGACGTCGTGCCCGGCGAGGCGAGCCCCGACAGGTCCCCCTTGATGTCGGCGAGGAAGACCGGGACTCCCTGGGCCGCGAGCTGCTCCGCCATGAGCTGGAGGGTCTTGGTCTTCCCCGTTCCCGTGGCGCCGGCGACCAGTCCGTGCCGGTTCAGCATGCCGAGAGAGATGCGGATCTGTTCCGAGGGGTCGGCGGTGCCGTCCTCGCGCACCAGGGCCCCGAGCTCCAGCGCCGGTCCCTCGACGTCGTATCCCTTCATCGGCTCTCCCCGTGTGGCATCCCCGCAATGTTGTTACCCATTGCGATGGATATGTCACGGAAAAGAGCGACAAGTGTTAGTCGATCCGCTGGCAGATCGTCACCTGCAGGCGAGGGGACCAGGTCCGGGTGGCCTCGTCGTACGCCTGCGCGTACCCGTTGCCGCTTCCGGCGCAGGGAGCGGCGATCGTCGTCTCCACGTAGACGGCCCCGCCGGGAGTGACGGCGTGCGGCCGGGCGATCTGCCACTTGGCGAACGCCACCCGGCCGGTGCTGTACTTGACGGCCACGTAGACGCGGCGGTCGACGGTGAAATTGCCGCCCGCGACCTTGAGGTGGCCGTTGAAGGTGTAGGTGAACAGGAAGGGCCGGGCCTGCCTGAGGCCGTCGAGCGCGCCGGCGGAGGCCGCGGTCGAGGCGTCCGCGGCGGCGCCGAGGGCGGGGACGCCCACGGCGAGGACGCCTGCGGTGGCGGTGGCGGCGAGCAGCGTGGCGATCGTGCGCTTCATCGGATCTCCTCGGTGACGAAGGCTTGCGTCACCATTGATGGGCAGACCGCCTGCAACGCCCTTTCAGCACCCTGACGTCCGCATGCAGACCGCTGTAGACACCTCCAGGGCCAGCGGGGCCCCCGGGAGCCGGCGCCTGTCCGGGATCGGCCGGGGCGAGCGACGCCAGTCCGTCCCCATCCATGAGAAGATCAACACGATGATGATTGGTCTGACTGCCGGCTGCGGCGGTTATGTCTTCGCGACGGCCGCAGCGATCGCGATGGCCGCGTCGCCGACGCGCGGCCATGCGGCCGTGCCGTGCGCCGCCGGTGTGCCGTGCGTCACCGGCGCGGGACGACCCCGCGCCGCCGAAGTCTCCCCGGCGCGCGTGTGGTGAGCATGTCGTACGCACCCGCTGGAGGACCAGCCGCGCCGGCCGACGAGGCCGCGCGCCGTCGCGTCGCCGGGACGCCGCCCGCGCGCGCGGAAGCCGTGCCCCGCGTCGGGCAGATGGCCGGACTGCGGCCCCGCGCCGACGTCGAGCTCCTCGACGCCCTGGACCATCACACCCGCCGGACGGTGGCCGCCTGGCTGCAGGACCGGCCCAGCACGGCCACGCGGCAGGCGTGCCTGCAGACCCTGGCCGGGTTCGTGCGCTGGCTGCAGGCCGCGGAGCCGGGCCTGGGGCTGCTCGCGGCCACCGGCGCGCACCTGGACGCCTACTGCGAGCAGGCGCGGATCGGCGCGCTCACCGTCGGCGTGCGCAACCCCGGCCGGGCCCTGTCCGGCGCGACCGTGGCGAGGAAGCACCGCGCCCTGTCCTCCTTCTACTGGTTCGCCTGGTCGATCGGCGCGATCCGGCAGGGCGAGGGCGTCTGCACGCCGGCCGACGAGCCCCGGTCGTTCGCGATCACCCGTGAGGAACGGCGGATGCTGCGCCACGGCGCCTCCCGGCTGGCCGCCGACGGCCGCGTGGCGGAGGCGGTGGCCGTCGCCCTGATCGAGGCCACCGGCGCCAGCGTGGCCACGCTGGCCAGCCTGACCAGCGAGGACCTGCACGCGGTGGGTCACGGGTCGAACAACCCGCTGGTGCTCGTCACCATGCGCGACGATCGAGGGGATGTCGTCACCTTCCCGGTCCCCACGTGGGTCCATCCCTGGCTGAGGGCGTTGAGCTCCACCCGGGCCGCCGGCGATCTGCTGATCAAGCAGGGCGACGGCCAGCCGGTGAGCATCGACTGGCTCACGGCCGCCCTCCAGGACGCGGGGTCCGCCGGCGGAGTCCCGGCGTCGCGGGCCAAGCTGCTGCACCCGCGCAGGCTCCGCGCCGGCACCGCCGCCGCACCGGCATGAGGTCCCGGAGCGTCGTGATCTAGGCGTTGGCGAGGATGAGCAGGTTGGTGATGGCGTGCGCGCCGACGCACAGCAGCAGCGCGGCGGCGAGCCAGCGCGACAGCAGGACGACGTCGAAGTTGACCGTGTCGCCGCCGCTGGTCAGCCAGAGCACCCGCTGCACCGCGGTGGGGACGAACCACAGCGCCACCCCGACGGCCAGGGCCGCGAGCGGCGGGACGCGCGGGCCGGCGGGGTTCACCGCGCCTCCCCAGCCGGGGTGGCGGCCACGACCTTGGTCTCGACCAGGCGATCGAGCACCCGTCGCCGGTCGCCCCAGACGACGGGCGCCCAGTCCAGCCAGGCGAACGGCCCCAGCAGCAGGCTGAGCCTGCGCACGACGCCGGCGACCGGATGGATGCGCAGCCCGGTCTCGGTCACCACCCGTAATTTCATGGCGCGCTTGCCCGGCGTCTTGCCGGTCCACGCCTCCAGCAGTCCCAGGCCGACGATCGACCAGGCCAGGGCGAGCGGAACGCCCAGGGTGTAGAGCAGCCCGGCGGAGTCGTAGGCGGCGATTCCGCACCCCTGGGGTGCCATGGACACGCAGACGTCGCCGACGTTGACGTACACGTAGGGCGGGAACGCCAGGCTGAACCCGCCTCCCTGCCCGGCCGTCCGGGTGAGCCCCTGGACGAGCAGCGCGATCGTGACGCCGACGAGCGGCAGGTTGTCGATCAGCGCGGCGAGGAAGCGCACGTCCACGCGGGCGGGCGGCGCGGGGCTGGGCTCGGCGAAGGCGGCCGCCGCCTCCTCCGGGGTGCCGAGCCGGCTCATGGCCTCGGCCAGCTCGCCGGCCTCCGCCGCGTCGGACAGGTGGTCGACGAGCTCCGCCTTCGCCCTCTCCCGGGCCGGGCCGGTCAGGTGCCGTCCGGCCCGTTCCGCGTAGTCGTCGATGATCTGCTGTTCGTCGCTCATTCCTGCACCTCGCCAAGGGTGTCGAGTAGCTGTCGCATGGCGTCCACCAGGCCGCTCCACTCGGCCCGCAACATGGCGAGGTATGTGCGACCGTCCGGGGTGATGACGTAGTACTTGCGCGGCCTGGCCCGCCCTTCCGCCTCCCAGGTCGCGAGGATGTGGCCGGCGTCCTCGAGCCGGTGCAGCAGCGGGTAGAGCGTGCCCTCCTTGACCTCCAGGACCCCCTCACCCGCCTGCCGCAGCAGTTTCAGCAGCTCGTAGCCGTACCGGCGGCGGACGTCGAGGACGGACAGCACGGCCAGCTCGGTCGTGCCCCGCGCGAGCTCGCGGCGGAGACGGGCGAGGGTGGCCGAGCCCGGCGTCGCCTCGGTGTCCTCAGGCATATCACCAAAGTACGACCCGATACCTTGCGTGGCAAGGTATCGGGTCACATGAGGAAGGATCGCCGCCGCCTGTCACGGACCGGTCGAGGGTGAGTCAGCATTTGTCCCGCCATTGCCGAGCCGTCTTCTACGCCGTCTGGTCCCGTGTCTAAAAGGGAGCGTTGCTGATCCGCGTCGCGAAGGCCCGGGGGACACGTTGACCACCAAAGTTGGACGAACAGCCGCCGGCGCGGGCCTGCTCGTCGCCATGTTCGTACCGGGCCAGGCCGTCGCCACCCCCGAACGCCAGCTCGCCGCGCCGCCGCCGCGACCGCTGACCCTGGTGCTGGACGGAAGCTCCTTCTCGCTGCGCGACGCCTTCGCGGTCCTGTCGGGCCGCCCCGTCACCGCGCAGCTCGCGGCGACCGTGCCGGCGACCATGAACCAGACGCGGCAGGGCGCGCTGGCCGCCCTGGCGAACCAGCGCGTGTACGGCTGGAACCAGGCGCTCGGGCCGCTGAAGGACCGCCCGCTCTCGCCCGAACAGGCCGAGCAGTTCCAGCACAACGTCCTGCGCTCGCATGCCGCGGGCGTCGGCGAGCCGCTGCCCGACAACGTGGCCAAGCTGGCCCTGATCCTCAAGGCGAACCAGATGGCCAGGGGCACGTACGGGGTGCGGCCCGAGGTGCCGCAGCGCCTGCTGTCCATGGTCAACGCCGGAGTCATACCGCGGATGCCGCAGATCGGGTCGCTGGGCACCGGGGACCTCCAGCCGCAGGCCGCCGCGGGGCTCGCGGCGGCCGGCGAGAACGCGCCCGTACGCTACCTGGGCCGGGAGGGGCCCGCGTCCGAGATCCTGCCGCAGGCCGGGCTGCCCCGGGACTTCGTCTTCCAGGCGGGGGAGGCGCTGCCCGTCATCAGCGGCAGCACCGTCGTGGCCGCCATGCTGATGAACGCCGTCTACCGGGCCACCACGCTCGCCGACCAGGCGGAGGGCGCCTTCGCCCTGTTCATGGAGGCGACCAGGGCCGAGCAGGGGTCGCTCGACGCGCGTACCCACAAGGAACGCCACATCCCCGAGGAGGACGCGGTGGCCACGCGGCTGCGCGCGATGGTCGCGGGCTCGGGCTGGATGACGGAGGAGGGCCGCAGGCGCCTCGACCCGGCGAACTACGAGCCGCGCATCCAGGACGCGGTGTCGGTGCGGGCGGCGCCGCACATCCTGGCCGGCCTGCGGCACGCGCTGGCCGAGACGCGCCGCGCCCTGGTCCGGGAGGCCAACTCCTCGACCTCCAACCCGCTGGTCTTCCCGCGCGGGGACGGGCAGGGGTACGAGTTCGTGATGGGCGGCAACTGGGACGCCTCCATCATGGGACACCTGGCCGACACCCTGAACGCGGAGATCACCGACGTCGGGGTGCTGTCGCAGGAGCTGTCCGGGCGGCTGCTGTCGCCCAAGTGGAGCTACGGCCTGCCCGCCAACCTCGCCGGCGGGACCGTCGGCCTCAACTCCGGCATGGTGCAGGTGCAGACGGTGGCCGCCGCGCTGGTCCCGGAGATGCAGGTCAGGGCCACGCCGGCGGGAACGCTGTCCCGGCCGGTCAAGGACGGGCAGGAGGACCACAACACGATGGCGATGGCCTCGGTCCGGCACCTGCAGCAGAACCTGGACCGGCTCGGGGTCGTCCTGGCCGTCCAGTACATGATGGCGGCCCAGGGCATCGACCTCATCGCGCAGAAGATGGCGGGCCTGCCGCTCGGCGCCGTCACGCGGTCCCTGCACGCGGAGATCCGGCAGCACATCACGCCTCTGAGCGACGACCGTTACATGACTCCCGACCTGGAGCGCGCCATCTGGCTCGTACGCAACCGCCGCCTCGTGCCGTCCACCGCCGCCTGACGCCGCGAGCCTGCCCGGCCAGGTCCGCTCGCCGCGCCGGGCGGCGTGCTCACCACCGGTCCCAGTGCAGGACCTCCTTCCGCGGGACGCGGGGCGCGGGCTTGAAGTCGGTGCCGATGGTGAAGGCCAGCGGCACGAACGCCGCCAGCATGACCTTCTCGTACGGCACGCCGAGCACCTGGGCCAGCTCGCGTTCGAGCGGCCCCTGCGCGGTGGTCCACACCGTGCCCAGGCCGCGTGCCCGCGCGGCCAGCATGAAGCTCCACACCGCGGGCAGGATCGACCCCCACGTCCCCGCCTGCACGGTCACCGGGGCCTGGTCCGTCCGGCCTTCCACGGCGGGGATGACGAAGGCGGGCACCCGGTGGATGTTGGCGGCCAGGTGACGCAGGCCGTCGAAGACGCGGTCGGTGGAGCCGGGGTGGTAGTTCATGCGCCACAGGTCGCGCTCGGTCAGCGGCTGGCCGGTGGCCTGCGACTGGGCGCGCAGGAAGATGTCGGCCACGGCCCGCCGCTGCCGTGGCTCGGTGACGACGAGGAAGTGCCAGCGCTGCCGGTTGCGCCCGGTGGGCGCCTGCACGGCCAGGTCCACGCACTCCTCGATCAGCTCGCGGGGCACCGGCCGGGTGAGGTCCAGGCGCTTGCGCACCGCGCGGGTCGTGCTCAGCAACTCGTCGGGCGTGAGGTTCAGCGTCATGGCTCAAAACCGTATGCCTGCAAATCGTCTGTCGTCAAACGATCTGAGGGGAGATGGATGTGCGTTAGACTGGCGGCTCACGTGGAAGGAGAGCCGATGCCGGCGACGACCAGGACGACGGACCGCGGGGCGGCGTACTTCCCGCGACTCGCCGCCGAGCGGCTGGACATCGCGCTGTGCCGGGCCTCGGCCGCGGTGGCGCGGGCCGCGGACGCGCACGCCGCCGAGGAAGGTCTCGGGGTCGGCCAGCATCTCGTGCTCCAGATGCTCGACGCCGTCGGCCCCTGCTCCCAGCAGACGCTCAGCGAGGAGCTGCGGATCGACCGCAGCGTCATGGTCGGCGTCTGCGACGACCTGGAGCGGGAGGGCCACGTACGCAGGGAGCGCAACCCGCGTGACCGGCGTTCCTACGCCGTCACCATCACCGACTCGGGCCGGCGCCGGCTCGCCGCGGCCCAGGCCTCGATCCCGGCCTTTCTCGACGACACCTTCCACGCCCTCACCGGTGACGAGCGCGGCCAGCTGAGCGCGATCCTCGCCAAGCTGCTGGGGCAGCGCGGATAAGGTTTCGCCGGGCAAGGCCGCGAGCCCGCTCTGCGCAGAGCGGGCTCGCGGGTCAGACTCAGCCCATGTTCCAGACGGAGGAGATGCGGTCGTTCCATCCGCTCGGGACGAGGTTCGGGATGTCGGCGAAGGGCTGGACGAACAGGGAGCTGCCGCCGAAGTTGATGTGCTCGTAGTAGCGGACGGCGTTGTTCGTGGCGCCCATGGAGCTGATGACGTCGTTCCAGTCGTGCAGGTGGAGCGGGCCGTGGTGGACGCTGGTCAGGTCGTTGTGCGCCTGGTGGGCGGCACACCAGAACCAGTCTCCGGCGTAGTCCACGTGCTCGAACATCTGGACCTGGCCCTGGGTCGCGGGGCGGGGGTCGGCCGCGCGCAGCTGCGAGGCCGCCCACACCGCGCCGTTGAGCGCGCTGTCGTCGGTCAGCGCGACCAGGCGCTCGGTGCCGTAGACGTAGGTCAGCGGACGGCCGTCGAACCGCGACAGGTCGCGGGGATCGTGCTCGACGCCGTCCACGACCACGGCCATGGCGGGCGCGGGGTGGGTGATGGGCTGGGTGGAGGCGGCCGCGGGCCTGCTCAGTGCCTGCGCCGCGTCCATCCTGACGGGCGGGGCGGAGCGGGGCGCGTTGACCGCCTTGCTGACGAGCGCCTCCAGTGTGGTGATGCCCTGGTCGCGGAGCAGCGCCAGCACGTCGGTCTCGTTCAGGCCGCCGACGTGGTCGGAGAACTCCAGGAACCGCTCGATCTGGCGGCGGGCCGGGGTCGAGATGGTTGTCACGGGTTTGCCTCCCCCTCTGAGTGGTGCGAACTCCTTCATGGTCGGGTGGCGCGGCGGCCCGGGCATTCCCCAGTGTTGGGGATGGTGTTCATGGTCGATGCCGCCATAGGCTCGCCGGTTCCATCTTGGGCGGGGCAAGTGCCGGGCTTGATCGGCTGTTGGGTTCGCGGACCGTATGGTCCGGACATGCTTGGAGACACCGCTGGGGCGGACGCGGCCGGACCGTGGGGCGCCGCGGGGATATCGTTGATCGGCATCGTGGTGCTGGGGGCCTGCTCGGCGCTGATCCGGCGCAGGACCCGGCGGCGCACCGCCCGCCGGGAGCGGGCTCGCCGGGCCGCGCTGGACCTGGCCGCGGCGGTCGAGGACGTCCGTACCGGCATGCGCGACGCGACGACGCGGCACGAGCGCGGCGTCGCCCTGGCGCGGTGGCGATCTCGCTGGATGTACGCCGCCGCCATGATCGCTCTCGTCGATCCCGCCGTCGCCAAGGACGTGCGGGCTCAGGGGCGACGCCTGTACGCGGACCTCATGGCCGTCGAAGTGCTCGGCACGGCCTGGCCGGTCGGCGGCATGCGGCGCGAGTCCGGCCAGCTCCTCCACGCCAGTGCCCGCGACCTCTACACCCGTTGTTGCAGCCGAGACTGATCCTGGAACCTCACTTTTCCCGACAAACCAGATGATCTGCTTGAAACGCACAAACAACACGCCGCCGGATGAACGGCAATAAAGCACATCCAGACTCACCTCCAGCAAAATCTTGGAGGTAAGTGTTGGGCTACAGCAGACGCGATTTCCTGTCCGCCGTCGGTGTCTCCGGTGGGGCAGGCGCGCTCTTCGCGACCATGGGCGCGCTCGGGCTCGCGCCGTCCGCCGAGGCGTCCGCGAAGGGGACCTTCGACCCGCCACAGCAGTCCGATTTCTCCCTCACCGGGCGGTCCGCGAAGAAGGTCGTGATCCTCGGCGCGGGGATAGCCGGCCTCGCCACGGCGTACGAGCTGGGCAAGGCGGGCTACGACTGCACGATTCTGGAGGCGCTCGACCGGGTGGGCGGCCGGAACTGGACCATCCGCGGCGGCGACCGGGTGACCGAGCTGGACGGCACCACGCAGGTCGCGAAGTTCGGTGACGGCGTCTACCTCAACGCGGGGCCGGCCCGGCTGGCGCAGTGGATGGTCACCATGGACTACTGCCGCGAGCTCGGCGTGGATCTGGAGGTCTTCACCAACTCCAACGCCCAGGCGTACATCTACCACCAGAACATGCGGGCCCCCGTCCGCTGGCGCACCGCGAAGGCCGACGTGTACGGGTACGTCTCGGAGCTGCTGTCGCGGGCGACCGACGCGGGGGCTCTGGACGCCGCGCTGACGGCGCAGGACAAAGAGCGGCTGATCGCCTTCCTGTCCAGTTTCGGGGCGGTGGGCGACAGGGCGAGCGGATTCAAGTACTCCGGCGGCACCCGCCGCGGCCACGGCGTGAACCCGGGCGCGGGCGACCAGCCGGGCACGGCCCTCGGGCCGGTGCCGTCGCTGTCGGAGGTGCTGGCCAGCGGCGTCGGGCAGCGGTTCGCGTTCGAGTTCGGCTACGACCAGGCGATGCTGATGTTCCAGCCGGTGGGCGGCATGGACGCGATCCCGCGGGCCTTCGCCGCCAAAATCGGGCGGCAGCGGATCCGGCTGCGCGCCAAGGTCACCAGGATCACCGATCTGCCGGACGGCGTGGAGGTGGAGTACGCGGACCGGCACGGCCGTACCCAGAAGATCAAGGCGGACCTGTGCGTCGCGGCGATGCCCCCGCACATCCTGGCCAGAACCGCGCACAACCTCGGCGCGGAGGTCCAGGCCGCCCTCGCCACCCCGACCGCCACGAACGCGGGCAAGATCGGTCTGGAGTACCGCCGCCGCTGGTGGGAGGTCGACGAGGACATCTACGGCGGCATCACCGCCACCGACCTCGACCTGGCCACGATCTGGTACCCCTCCTACGGGTACGGCGCGTCGCGCGGCATGGTCGTCGGCTACTACAACTTCGGCGCCCAGGCCGACGCGTACGCCGCGCTGAAGCCGGCCGAGCGCGAGCGCCGCGCGATCGAGCAGGGCATGAAGATCCATGGTGCGAAATATCGCGACGAACTGGCGTCGTCGGTGTCCATCGCCTGGAAGCTCCAGCCGCACATCGAGGGCGCGTGGGTGGGCTGGCCGTCCCGGCAGGGCGCGTACCAGCTCCTCGGCAAGCCCGCCGGGCACGTGTACTTCGCGGGCGACTGGCTGAGCTACATGATCGCCTGGCAGTCGGGAGCCCTGGAGTCCGCCCGCAAGGTCGTCACCGAGCTGCACCAGCGCGTCCTGAGCACCTCCTGAGAGGACACCTCCGCATGAAGATCCGCACCATCGCCCTGTCCGCGGCCGTCGTCCTCGTCCTCGGCACGGGTACGGCCGCCGCCGGTCCCACCTGGTCGCCCCGGCCGCAGGAGGTCAAGCCGTTCCTCCCCGAGGGCGCCGCCAACCCGGCGATCGCCGACGGGGTGGCGCTCGGGAAGCAGGTGGCCACGTACACCGCCAGCGGCCTGGGACCGGCGGCGGGCAACCCCGCGGCCCCCGCCGACTCTCCCGAACGCTACGTGGACCTGCCCGGCGCGGTCCTGCCTCCGGGGGTCACCCTCACCGAGGCCCAGGCCCTCAACGTGCTCAAACGCGTCAAGGCCAACCTCACCGCGGCCGGGCTGGGCCTGGCCGACGTCGTCTCCATGCGCGCCTACCTGGAGAAGCCGCCCGGAGCCGAGTCGGCGGACTTCGCCGGCTGGAACCGCGCCTACCGCCAGTTCTTCGCCAACACGGACCTGGCCACCGGCCGGCCCGTACCCGTCCCGCTCGGCACCGCCGCGCCCGCCCCGCCGATGGAGGTCAACCCGGCCCGCCCGGCCCGCGTCACGATCGAGATCGCCAACCTCCCGGTCGCGGGCTGGCTCGTCGAAGTGGAGGTCGTCGCCGCCTACAGGCACTGACCTCGGCGCTGCCGGGGCTGGTGTGGGCTCTGTTGTCCAAGGGAAGGAACACGAAGGCGCCGCCTCTGCTCACGCACTGAAAAGAGGCGGCGCTGTTTCGTTCTCCGCCTCCCGCCGCCTCTGGTTGATGGTTGAACGCTTGCATGGCAACCAATACAAATGTATAGAATGCTGGACGTGCGACCAATTTCTGAAGAGGACCTGACCACGCGTGCCCGCATTCGCGACGCCGCGATGGCGTTGTTCGCCGAGCAGGGGGTCAAGGCCACCACGATCCGCGGGATCGCCGAGGCGGCCAGGGTCTCGCCCGGCCTGGTGCAGCACCACTTCGGCACCAAGGAGGCGCTGAGGCAGGCGTGCGACGAGTACGTCCTCAGCTACGTGCGCGAACAGGTCACCGCCGGCGTCACCGACCGCAACCTGGAGAAGCCCGAATTCATCGAGAACGTCCACCGCACCGCGCCGCCCCTGATGAAGTACCTCGGCCGCGCGCTCGTGGAGGGCTCCCCGGCGGCGGCCACCATGTTCGACGACCTCGTGACCGTGACGGAGCAGCATCTCGCCAACGAGGACCAGCACTCCGAGGCCGACCACCGCGCCCGCGCGACCGTGCTGACGGCGATGAAGCTGGGCATCACGGTGCTGCACGAGCACGTCTCCCGCGCGCTCGGCACGGACCTTTACGCGCCGCAGGGCGCGTTGCGCGTCGGCAAGGCCCAGCTCGACCTGATCAGACCCGAATTCCTCGGCCGCGAGCTGTTCGAACAGGCGCGGACCGGGCTGGAGAAGTTCGAGGGACAACAATGAACGCCGCAGTGCGAGCCGACGGCCTGGTCAAGACCTTCGGCCAGGCAAGGGCCCTGGACGGGCTCGACCTCACCGTCAGGACGGGGGAGGTGCACGGCTTCCTCGGCCCCAACGGCGCGGGCAAGACCACCACGATCCGCATCCTGCTGGGGCAGATGCGCGCCGACGGCGGCCGGATCGAGTTGCTCGGCGGCGACCCGTGGCGCGACGCCACCGAGCTGCACCGAAGGCTCGCCTACGTGCCCGGCGACGTCACCCTGTGGCCCTCGCTGACCGGCGGCGAGGTCATCGACCTGCTGGGCAGGGTGCGCGGCGGCCTCGACCCCCGGCGGCGCGCCGAGCTGCTGGAGCACTTCGAGCTCGACCCGCGCAAGAAGTGCCGCACCTACTCCAAGGGCAACCGGCAGAAGGTGGCGCTGGTGGCCGCCTTCGCCTCCGACGTGGAACTCCTGGTGCTGGACGAGCCGACCTCGGGCCTGGACCCGCTGATGGAGGCGGTCTTCAACGACTGCGTCCTGCGGGAGAAGCGCGACGGCCGCACCGTGCTGCTGTCCAGCCACATCCTGTCGGAGGTCGAGACGCTGTGCGACCGCGTCAGCATCATCCGCACCGGCCGTACCGTCGAGTCCGGCAGCCTGGCCGACCTGCGCCACCTCACCCGCACCTCGGTGACGGCCGAGCTGATCGGGTCCGCGCCGGGGCT
Source organism: Nonomuraea angiospora (assembly GCF_014873145.1). Lineage (NCBI taxonomy): Bacteria > Bacillati > Actinomycetota > Actinomycetes > Streptosporangiales > Streptosporangiaceae > Nonomuraea > Nonomuraea angiospora. The sequence goes on from NZ_JADBEK010000001.1 coordinate 440,161, forward strand.
GGCCGCGCTGCGCGGCGTACACGACCTGACCGTGGACGGCGCCCGGCTGCGCTGCCAGGTGGACGGCGACGCGCTCACCGCGGTGCTCGCCGAGCTGGCCAGGGCGGGCGTGCGGACGCTGACCACGCAGCCGCCCACGCTGGAGGAGCTGTTCCTGCGGCACTACGAGGGAGCCGCCGCATGACCGGCACCCTGACCCTGATCCGGCTCGTCCTGCGCAGGGACCGCGTGCTGCTGCCGGTGTGGATCGCGATCAGCGCGCTGCTGCCGGCGAGCATCGCCTCCGCCACCAGCGACCTCTACGCCGACCAGGCCGCCCGCGACGCCTTCGCGGCGGCCTCGGCGAGCAACCCCGCGCAGCTGGCCACGCGCGGCCACATCTACGACGCGAGCGTCGGCGGCCTGACCGCCTGGACGCTCGGCTCGTCCCTCGCGCTGATCGGCGGGCTGGTCAGCATCCTGCTGGTGACCAGGCACACCAGGGTCGAGGAGGAGACCGGCCGGCGCGAGCTGCTGTCGTCGGGGGTCATCGGCCGCCACGCCCCGCTGGCCGCCGCGCTCGCGGTCGTGCTGGCCGCCAACCTGCTGCTGGGCCTGCTGTCGGTGATCCCGCTGATCGCGAGCGGCCTGCCCGCGGGTTCCTCGCTGCTGTTCGGGCTGTCCACCGCGGGGGGCGGCTGGGCGTTCGCGGCCGTGGCCGCCGTCACCGCGCAGCTCACCGCGTCATCCGGTACGGCGCGCGGCATCGCGATCGCCGTCGGCGGCCTGCTGTTCGCGCTGCGTTCGCTGGCCGACACCGGCGGCATCGGCTGGCTGGCGTGGCTGACGCCGTTCGGCTGGGTCCGGCTGACCAAGCCCTACGCCGGTGACCAGTGGTGGGTGCTGGGGCTGATCGCGGTGGCCGTGGCCGCCGCGGCGACGGCCGCCTTCGCCCTGTCCACCCGGCGCGACGTGGCCGGCGGCCTGGTGCCCATCCGCCAGGGGCCCGCCACCGGAGGGCTGCCGGGCGCGTTCGGCCTGGCCGGGCGGCTGCACCGGGGGACGGTCGCGGGCTTCGCGATCGGGTTCGGCCTGCTGGGGGCGCTGCTCGGCGTGTCGGCGCGCGGCCTGGACACCCAGCTGGACACGCCGCAGTTCCAGGAGCTGGCCGCGACCGTCGGCGGCGCGGGCGCCCGCATCTCGGACGTGTTCTTCACGTTCGTGATGTACGTGCTCAGCCAGCTCGTCACAGGCGCGGCCCTGGTGTCGGCGCTGCGCGCCCGGAGCGAGGAGGCGGCGGGCCGGGCCGAACTCCTGCTGTCCACCCCCGTCGGCCGGCTGCGCTGGGCGCTGAGCCACCTGATGTTCGCCGTCGTGAGCCCGGTGTTGCTGCTGGCCGTGCTGGGCGCGGCGGCGGGGCTCACCTACGACGGCGACGTGGCCCGCGTCGCCGGGGCCACGCTGGCGTACCTGCCCGCGGTCTGGACCGTGGTCGGGATCGCGACGCTGCTGTTCGGCCTGCTGCCCCGGCTGGCCGCGGCCGTGAGCTGGACCGCGCTCGGCCTCTTCCTGGTCGTGGACCTGCTGGCGGAGTTCAAGCTGGCCACCGGGGTCGTCCTGAACCTGTCGCCGTTCGTGCACGTGCCGGCGATGCTGCTGGGCGGCTCCTCGTCGGCGGTGGCGCCGCTGCTGGGGCTGACCGCGGTGGCCGTCGCCCTGGCCGGGGCGGGGCTGGCGTTCCTGCGCCGCCGCAACCTGGTGCCCTCCGCCTGATCCCCGCTCAGGACTCCGCCGCGCCCTGGCCGGCCCTGGCGGTCGCGGCGGCGTGCTCCTCGGCGGTCATGCCGAGGTGGGGGTGGCTCTGGTGGAGGTCGTGCTGGTCGTCGGCCCACTGCCGGTAGGCCCGCCGGACGGCCGGCTCGTCGGAGTCGACGATCCGCGCGATGTCGGCCCAGGTGGCCCCCGCCTCGAGTGCGTGATGGACGTGGGCGGGATGGCGTACGGTGCGCGCGATGCACTCCGCCAGCGCCAGCAGCTCGAGGTGCTCGGCCACGGTGAGCGCGGGCCGGTCGCCGGCGCCGTGCCGAGCGGGGTCGTAGATGCCCCGGGTCACCAGCTCGACCCGGGCGCGAGCCGCCGCGTCCTTGGCGGCCAGCGCGTCGTAGCGCTCCAGCTGCCGGCTGACGGGCATGTCGAAGCGGGCGTCGCGCCAGGACGTGATGGGCTCGGACGTGGTCATGACGACTTCTCCAGGGCGGTCGGGGTGCCGGTTTTCGGGGCGTCTCAAGTACACACCATTCCTGGGACAGGACGCGGCGGCGAGTATTGTCGGTGGCGTCGGGCAGGGTAGGTCCGTGCCCGAGACGGTCTCTCGGGCACACCGTGTACACGAGGACCTTCGGAAGGGCTTTCATGACAGCCGACCAGCCGCTCACCTGCTCCACGTGCCAGGGCGTGATCGTCGGGGCGCATGACAGCGCCTATACGCCCGCCCGCGGCCGGCTGATCGTCGCCAACGGCTACTGCCGGGGACAGTGCTCCGGCACCTCGCCCGAGCCAGCGCGCGACCAGCCTGCCGAGAGCACGGCATCCGCACCCTCCGGCCAGCCGGCGCCCGCGTCCCTCACTCCGTGAGGCCCGGCGGCGTTTCTCCAGTGAACGCCGGCCCGCCGGGAGTGTCCGGATTTGGGCATACAGTGGGCGCTTGTGCTGTTCGGCAGATCGGCGGAGATCGCCGCCATCGATGATGTGATCTCCCGGGCCCGCGAGGGCGCGGGAGCCGCCCTCGTCCTGCGGGGCGAGGCGGGCGTGGGCAAGACGGCCCTGCTCGACCTGGCGGCCTCCCGGGGCGGGTCCATGCGGGTGCTCAGGACGACCGGTGTCGAGCCCGAGTCGGACCTGGCCTTCGCCGCGCTGCACCAGCTGCTGCGGCCGGTCGCCGGGCTGCTGGACGCGCTGCCGGGGCCGCAGCGCGAGGCGGTGCGCGGGGCGCTCGGCCTGGGCGGGGGCGCGTCCGGGGACCGGTTCCTGCTGGCGGCCGGGGTGCTGTCGTTGCTGGCCGAGGCCGCCGCGCCGGACGGGCTGGTCTGCGTGGTCGACGACTTCCAGTGGGTGGACCGGGCCTCGGCGGACGCGCTGCTGTTCGCCGCCAGGCGGCTCCCCACGGAGCGGATCGCGTTGCTGCTGGCCGTGCGCGGTGACGCGCCGGTGAAGGGCGTGCCGCCGCTGCGGCTCGGCGGCCTGCCGGAGCCGGCGGCGGCCGAACTGCTCGACGGCCTGTTGGAACCGGCGGCGGTCGAGCCGCTCGGCGGCCTGCTGGAACCGGCGGCGGCCGAGCTGCTCGACGCCGCGATGCCGCCCGCCGTCAAGCGGGAGCTCGTGGCGGCGACCGGCGGCAACCCGCTGGCCCTGCGCGAGATCGTCCGGCGGTTGGGTCCCGGACAGCTCGCGGGCCGTGAGCCGCTGCCCGATCCGCTGCCCGGCGGCACGCGGTTGTTCGGCGAGCAGGTGGCCGCGCTGCCGGACGACGCCCGGCTGGTGGCCCTGCTCGCGGCCGTGGAGAGCGACCTCGACCTCGTGCTGCGCGCCGCCGCGCGGATGGGCGCGGGCCGGGCGGCGTTGCATGAGCTGGAGGTCGCCGGGCTGGTGCGGGTCGAGGGCGCGTCCGTACGATTCCGCCACCCCCTCATCCGCTCGGCCGTGCATGAGGCCGCGGCGCCGGCGTCCCGCCGGGCGGCGCACGAGGCGCTGGCCGCGCTCTCCGAAGGGGACCGCCGCGCCTGGCACCTGGCGGCGGCCGCGCTCGGCCAGGACGAGAGCGTCGCCGCCGCCCTCGCCGAGACCGCCGCCCGGGCCCGCGACCGCGGCGGGTACGGCGACGCCGCCACCGCCCTGGCCAGGGCCGCCGAGCTGACCCCCGCGCCGCGCACGCGGGCGGTCAGGCTCAAGGACGCGGCCACGGCCGCCTGGCTCGGCGGCCGTCCGGGGCAGGCGGAGTCCCTGCTGGCCGAGGCCCGCGACCACGCGGGCGGGGACCGCGCGCTGGAGATGGAGATCGCCCAGCTGCGGGGCAGGTTCGAGCTGAACTCCGGCAGCGCCGCCGAGGCGGTGCGGATCCTGGCCGCGGGCGACAGCCTGGACATGCTGGCCGACGCCGCCGAGGCGGCCTCGTACGTGGGCGACACCGCCGCCATCGCCGAGCTCGGGCGGCGGGCGGCGGCCTTCCCCGAGGGGTTCCTGCGCGACGTGCTGGCCGGCATCGGCCTGATGCTCTCTGACGGCACCGGGCACGAGCTGCTCAGGCGGGCGCTGGACAGGACCGGGGAGCTGACGGAGGCGGCCGGGTTCCTGTGGGCGACGGCGGCGGCCAGTTACCTGGGCGAGGCCGACCTGGCGGCCGAACTGGCCGCCCGGGCGGGCCGGGTGGCCAGGGTGTCGGGGATGGTGGGGCAGCTGCCGGTCGTGCTGGAGTTCGTGGCCACCGGCGAGCGGATCGCCGGGCGGCTGGCGGAGAGCCAGGCCCTCTCCGAGGAGGGGCTGGAGCTGGCCCGCGAAGCTGGGTACGCCAACACGGTGGCCGCGCACCTGGCCAACCTCGCGGTGCTGGCGGCGCTGCGGGGCGAGGAGGAGACGTGCCGCGGGCACGCCCAGGAGGCGCTGGCCATCGCGATCCCGCACCGGGTGGGCCTGCGCGCGGGCGTGGCCGCGTACGCGCTGGCCATGCTGGACCTGGGGGCGGGCCGCTTCGCGGCGGCGCACGACCGGTTCACCGCGATCGTGGCCGCGGGCCCGGGGGCCGGGCATCCGACGGTGGTGTGGCGCTCGACGCCGGATCGCATCGAGGCGGCCGTGGGCGCGGGCGACCTGGAGGCGGCGCGGGCGGCGCTGGAGGCGTACGAGCGCTGGTCGGCGCAGGCGGGCACCGCGGAGTCGCGCGCCCTGCTGACCCGGTGCCGCGCCCTGGTCGGCGCCGGCCCGGAAAAGGAGCTGCCGGAGAAGGAGCTGGAGGAGGCGCTGCGGCTGCACGCGAACCCGTACGAGGCGGCCAGGACCGGCCTGCTGCTGGGCGAGCGGCTGCGCCGCGCGCACCGGCCGGGCGAGGCGCGGCCGCATCTGCGGGCGGCGCTGGAGACGTTCCGTCGGGCGGGCGCGGAGCCGTGGGCGCGGCGCGCGCACGGCGAGCTGCGGGCGGCGGGCGAGAGCGCCGAGCCCGCCCGCGGCCCGGCGCTGGACGCGCTGACCCCGCAGGAGCTGCGCATCGCGGGCCTGGTCGCCGACGGCCTGTCCAGCAAGGAGATCGCCGCGCAGCTGTTCCTGAGCCCGCGCACGGTCGAGTATCACCTCTACAAGATCTATCCGAAACTGGGCATCGGCACCCGTACTGAACTGGCTCGGCTAGTAGTTCTACAGAAGGCGCCGGTAGCCGGGGGCGGCATGCTCTGAGTCATGCAGAACGTGGAGATCTGGAGTGAAGAGTTCGGCGCCGCTACGGACGAGCCGATCTTGCTGGTGATGGGTTCGATGTCGCAGGGGGTTCTGTGGCCGGATGAGTTCGTGGGCCGGCTGACGGCCGGTGGCCGGCGGGTGGTCCGGTACGACCATCGTGATACCGGCAGGTCGGGCACGGTGGATTTCGAGAAGGAGCCCTACACCTGGGGCGATATCAAGGACGATGTGCTGCGGGTGTTGGACGCGCATGGTCTGGACAGTGCGCATCTGGTGTGTCATTCGGCGGGTGGGTTGCTGGGGCAGTTGATCGCGGTGGAGCGGCCGGAGCGGGTGCGTTCGCTGACCGTTATCGGGTCCTCGCCGCTGGGTGGGGGTGAGGGGATGGTGATCATGCGGGCTTTGATGGGTCAGCCGCAGCCGGAGGGGAGTTTGCCGGAGCCGGTGGCGGAGTTCGTGGCTCACTATCGGGGGTTGATGGCCGCTCCGCCGCCGGTTGATCGGCGTGAGCGGATTGAGGCGATGATCGCGGAGCAGCGGGTGCTGCACGGCACCGCGTTGCCGTTCGATGAGGATGCCGCCCGCCGGTTGCAGGAGCGTATCTTCGATCGGGCCCGGGATCTGGATGCGGTGGTGAACCACCGCCTGGCGGCGATGGCTCGGCCGGATTTCGAGCCGGTGGGTGTGTTGGATCGGGTGAAGGCGCCAACCTTGGTGATCGAGGGTACTCACGAGCCGGCCAAGCCGGGTCATGGTGCGATCATCGCTGGGCAGATCCCGGGGGCGCGGCTGATGATGGTGGAGGGCATGGGGCACACGTTGCCGCCGGAGGTACACGAGGAGCTGGCCGCCGCCATCCTCGCGCACACCTCCGGCGTCAGGACGTGAGCCGCCCGCTCGGCACGACCACGTACTGCCGCAGGTACAGGTCCCGGAAGCTCACCGGGCCGCGCGGGCCGGGCACCCGGTCGATGTTGATGCCGGTCTCCGGCAGCCGCAGCAGCTTGAAGCCGTCGAGGAGCCGGGTGGTGGAGTTCCAGAACACCCCCGAGCCGGCGTAGGCGTCGATGAACTCCGCGGCGGCCACCGGATCCTCGGTCGCGACGGCGGCGGCCAGCCCGGAGGTCTCCTCGTTGGCGATCCGGGCCGCGTCCAGCGGGCCGTCGGCGGCGTCCACGGTCACGGTGGCCGCGCGCTCCAGGTCGAGCGACCACTCGTAGCCGCGCGGGTGGGCGTGCGGGGGCAGGGACGCGCCGATGCCCAGGCGGTCCAGGACCTCCAGGACGCCGGGCAGCCGCTCGTCATAGCAGGACCGGTCGATGAGCAGCAGGTTGAGCCGGTTGCACACGCCCAGCCGGTCGAGGCTGCCGGCGATGAGCCGGTGGACCGTGTCGTCGTCGGCGGACGGGTGGATGTACAGGACGCCGCCGCCGTCGGCGTGCGCGAGGGTGCGCACGCCGTGCCGGGCCGCCTCGCGGCCGAGGTCGCGGGTGCTGTCGCCGCTGCCGCGCAGGATGACCAGCGGGATGAGCTCGGGCAGCGACACCAGCGCGTACGCCGCCGAGCGGTCCTCACTGGGCACCAGCTGGACGGCGTCCGGATCGAGGCCGGCGTCGGCGAGGGCCGGTGCGATCACGTGCTCCACGATGGCCCGGGACGAGCGCAGCGCCGCCGAGCCGGTGCGCAGGACGCCCGCGTTGCGTGACTTGAGGAACTGGGAGGCGATGTCGAGGGTGACGTTGGGGCGCGCCTCGAAGTTCGCGCCGATCACGCCGACGGGACGGCGGCGCTCCAGCAGGGTGAGCTGGTCCGGGCGTTCTTCCAGGACCCGGTCGCGGGGCTCGTGCGGCACGTCGGCCAGGATGCGGAGCTCCGCGGCCATGCCGTCCAGCCGGGCGCCGGTGAGGCGCAGGCGGTCCTGGAGGGCGGGTGACATCCCGGCGGACACGGCTGCGGCGAGATCCTCCTCGTTGGCGGAGGCGAGGGTGTCCCGTGCGGTGCGCAGCCGCTCGGCCATGCCGCGGAGCGCGGTGTCGATGTCGGCGTCCGTCGCGCGTTCGAGAGCCGGGGAGCTCTGTCGGGCCCGGATCGCGCAGGTGCGCACCGCGTCATCGGTGGAGCTGGTCAAGGACGTCCTTTCGCCGGTGGGGCACGGGAGCAAGGTGAAGACGATCGTAGCATTGTTCAACAATCCCCTTATTGAACGCCAACCAGCACCGGCCACCCGCCCTGCCGGGTGAAGGCCGCGGCGGTTCTCCGGGTCCTGGGCACGGCCGGCCGGGTGAGCATCAATCGGAAGAGATTTTCCATGGGCTTGTTTCCCCCGCCCCCGTTTTTCGAGGCGCCGCGCCGGTGCGGCGTCCCGCCTGTGCTGACGAGGGCGTTCCACGCCGTTCCGGCCGGGGACAGGACGGGGGCGCCGGACCGGGCGTGGCACGCGAACCCGTCCGACGCCGCGTGGTAGATGTGAGCTGACATCTCCCCCCACCAGCGGCGAGGGGGACACATGACCACGATCAGCTTCGATCACGCGGCGACCGGCTACAGCCTGGCGCACGCGCGCTGCCTGGCCTACGCCGCCGAGCTGGCCTACCAGGACGAGGAGCGGGTCAGGGCCACGGCGAACGGCTGGGGCTTCGACCGCGTGCTCTCCTTCCGCGTGCCGCACACCCCGCCGTTCCCGCTGGTGGACACGCAGGCCTACATCGCGGCCAACGATCGCATGATGGTCGTGGCGTTCCGCGGCACCCAGCCCGAGGAGCTGCGCGACTGGCTGTCGGACGCCAACACGCTGCTGGCGCCGTACGCGGCCGGGACCGGCATGATCCACGCGGGCTTCTACCGCGCCCTGGACGTCGTGCACCCGGCGATGCTGGACGCGATGGAGAGCTGGCGCGCCGACGGGCAGTCGCTCTGGTTCACCGGGCACAGCCTGGGCGGCGCGCTGGCCATGCTGGCGGCGGCGCGCACCTACTTCGAGGACCCGAGCCTGCTCGCCGACGGCGTCTTCACCTTCGGCCAGCCTCGCACCTGCTGCCCGCTGCTGGCCGCCGCCTACGACAAGGCGTTCCGGGGCCGGATGTTCCGCTTCGTCAACAACAACGACGTCGTGGCCCAGCTCCCGCCACCGCCGCTGTTCCAGCACGTGGCCGAGGAGCGTTACTTCGACGCCAAGGGCAAGCTGCGCGAGAAGCCGTCCCTGGCGGCGGGGCTGGCCGACCGGCTGAAGGGCCGCACCGCCGACCTGCTGGCGCCCGCCGGCGACGGGGTACGCGACCACTTCATCAACGCCTACCTGGCGAACTTCGACGCCAACCTGCGCTGAGCGCGGGCCGCCTCTCGCGACCCGATCAACTACACAGGGTTGCGAGATCGTGGCCCAGGGTAGTTGCAGGATTGTCGACCCCGGATCGGCGGGTCCCCGTTCCTCACCGGCGGACCAGCCGATCACCGACCGAACGGAGAACCCCCATGTCCCTTTCCGCCACGGACCGCCTGCGGCTGCGCTTCGAGCTCCTCGACGTCAACGGCAGCGGCACGCTGACGTCCGCCGACTTCGAGCTCTTCGCCTCGCGCGTCTGCCGCGTGCTGGGCGTGCCCGCCGGCTCCCCCAAGGCCGAGGCGCTGTCGGACGGATGCCGGCGCTTCTGGGAAGGGCTGGCATCCGCCGTCGACCGCGACCACGACGGGCAGGTGACCTTCGAGGAATATCGCTCGTTCTCCCACGCCGACTCCTGGTTCGACCAGCACGGCGAGGCGTACGCGGCGGCGGTGTCCACCGTCTGCGACCTGGACGACGACGGCCTCATCGAGCGCGACCACTTCCTCGGCCTGCACAGCGCCGGGGGGTTCCCGCTGACGTACTCGACGAAGCTCTTCGACGACCTCGACGGCGGCGGCACCGGCCAGGTGAGCACGGGCAGTTTCGCCGAGTTCCTGCGGAAGTTCTACACCAGCGCCGACGACCTGATCTGACGAGCCGATCGCACCGGAGACAGGACCGCGCTCTCATGCTGCTGTGCAGCGATCGCACGGTGAGCCGTGCCGAGTTGACCGCGCTGGCGGACGCACGGGCGGCCAGGCTCGCGGCCTGCGGGATCGGCCGAGGTGATCTCGTCGGGCTGTGCCTGCCCAACGGCTGCGAGTGGGTGGTGACGTACCTGGCGCTGGCCCGGCTCCAGGCGTGCTGCGTGCCGCTCAACGCGGCGTCGGCCGTCGCGGAGATCGCCCACGTCGTCCGCGACTGCGGGATGCGGGCGCTGTTCGTGTCCGCCGATCGGGCCCAGGCTCTGGCGGCGACGTACGCGGACCAGGTGCTGCTCTGCCCGGACGGCCGGATCCCCCGGGACCGCCTGGCACCGGAGCGCGGGCCCGGGCAGGCGGCGCCGGCCGGTGCCGCCTGCCTGGCCTACACCTCGGGAACGACGGGGTCGCCCAAGGGGGTGATCCAGACGCGGCGGGCGGTGCGCGCGGGTGGCGCCAACCTGGCGGCACGCCTGCGCCTCGGGCCGCAGGATCGGGTGGTGACGGCGCTGCCGCTGGCGCACACCTACGGGACGAACGTCATGAACGCGGCGCTGGGCAGCGGCGCGGGCCTGATCCTGCTGGAGCGCTTCGACGCGGCGGAGCTGCTGGCGCGATCGGCCAGGCACGCGGCGACGGTGGTGGCGGGCGTGCCGACGATGTACCGGCGGCTGCTGGCCGAGCCGGAGGGGCGGCCGCCCCGCTCGCTGCGATGCGCTCTTTCGGCCGGCCAATGCGCCGGGGAGGACCTGGCCAGGGCCTGGGAGGAGCGCACCGGCGCCCCCTACGTGGAGGGATGGGGCATGACGGAGCTGGGCGGCATGGCCACGCTGGCCGCGCCGGAGCTGGCCGGCCGCCACGGCACGGCCGGGACGACGCTGCCCGGCGTCCGGCTGCGGGTGGAGGCGGGCGGGCACGTGGCGCCGCCAGGCGCGCCGGGCGAGCTCCAGGTGCACGGCCCGATCGTCACCCCCGGCTACTGGAACGCGCCTCGGCAGACCGCCGCGGCGATCGGCGTGGACGGGTGGCTGCGGACCGGCGACGTCGGCGTCATCACCGCCGACGGGCGCGTCCGGATCGTCGACCGGATCAAGGACGTCGTCCTGTGCGGCGGATATTCGGTGTTCCCGGCCGAGCTCGAACGTGCCATCCGCGGGCATCCGGCGGTTCGTGACGTCGCCGTCGCAGGGGTGCCCGATCCGGTCCTGGGCGAGATCCCGTGCGCGTGGGTGGTGGCGGAGCAGGGGCCCGCCCCCGCATCCGAAGAGATCATCCGGCACTGCCGGACGCTGCTGGCCGCCCACAAGCTGCCGCGCCGGGTGGTTCTCGTCCCCGGCCTGCCGCTCACCGCGACCGGCAAGGTCGACAAGCGTGCCCTGACCTCGACGACCTCCGGAGGGAATCCGCATGTCGCTGAATGACCGGCTCGGGCTGCACGGCCGCACCGCGCTCGTCACCGGGGCCTCGCGGGGCATCGGCGCGGCGGTCGCCCGGATGTTCGCCGCAGCAGGCGCGGACGTGGCCGTGCTGGGGCGCTCCCGCCAGGACCTGGAGGAGGTCGCCGCGGCCGTGCGCTCGCACGGCCGACGGGCAGTGGTGGCCGAGTGCGACGTCACCGACGCGGCCCAGATCGAGACCTCCTGCGCCACCGTCGAGGAGCGGCTCGGCGGGGTGGACCTCCTGGTGAACAACGCGGGCGGGCCCGTCTTCCAGGCGCCGGTGCTGGACGTCCGCGACGACGGCTGGGAACGGGTGCACAACCTCAACCTCACCAGCGCCTTCCGCTTCGTCCGGCGCCTGGCGCCGGCCATGGCCGCACGACGCCAGGGGGTCATCGTCAACGTCGCCTCGATCGCGGTGGCCCGGCCCTGGCCCGAGATCGCCGCCTACGGAGCGGCCAAGGCCGGCCTGCGGCACCTCACCCAGGCCCTCGCGGGCGAGCTCGGGCCCCAGGGGGTGCGGGTGAACGCGGTCAGCCCGGCGTGGATCGACACCGCGGTCAACCGCGCCTACGTCGCCGACCCCGCCCTGTCGCAGTCGGCCCTGGACCTGGTGCCGCTGGGCCGCTGGGCGAGCCCCGACGAGGTCGCGGCAGTGGTGACGTGGCTGGCCTCCCCGGCGGCCTCCTTCGTCACCGGGGCCGACATACCCGTCGACGGAGGCTTCGCGGTGGCCATGCCCTCGCGCGCGCGGGCCGCGCTGAGCAGGGTACGCCCGCCCGAAGGAGCCCGGTCGTGATCGACGGACCGCTCATCGTGGGCGCGGGCCCCGTGGGGCTGTCGGCCGCCCTGCTGGCGCGAGCCCGGGGACTGCCCGCCCACGTGCTGGAACGGCTGCCCGAAACCGAGCCCAAGCCCGGCAGCCGGGCGATCTTCCTGCACCGGCAGACGATCCAGACCCTCGCGTCGGCCTCTCCCGTCCTCGCCGACCACGTGCTGAGGGAGGGCCTGGTGTGGCGGGGACGCCGGACGTACTGGGCGGGGCGAAGGGTCCATCACCGCCGCTACGAACCGGTGCGTCCCAGGCTCGCGCCGTTCGTCAGCCTCCCGCAGCCCCGAGCGGAACGGCTGCTCCGCGAGGCGGCCGTGCGGGCCGGCGTCACCTTCTCCTGGGGCGCGCAGGCCGACGACGTGACCCTCCTGGACACCTCTGTCCTGGTCCGCGCGGCCGACGGCAGGCAGTGGCGCTCCGCGTTCGTCGTCGCGGCGGACGGCGCCGGATCGGTCGTGCGGCGCCGCCTGGGCATCCTGATGGACGGCGACGCCGGCGGCAACGCGTTCGTCGTCGTGGACGTCGCCGACGATCCCGACCGGCCGCTGCCCGCCGAGCGGGTCTTCCACTACCGCCATCCGCGGGCCGCGGGCCGCAACGTGCTCATCATCCCCTTCACCGGCGGCCACCGCGTGGACCTGCAGTGCCGCGCCCGTGACGATCCCGCCGAGCTCGCCGCGGACCCCCGCGCCTGGCTCCGGCCCCTGCTGCCGTCCGGCCACGCCTGCGAGGTCACCTGGTCCTCCCACTACCTGTTCCGCCAGGCGGTCGCGCAGACCTTCACCATGGGCCGGGTCCTGCTGGCGGGGGAGGCCGCGCACCTCTACGCGCCCTTCGGCGCGCGCGGGCTCAACTCCGGCATCGCCGACGCGGCCGCCGCCATCGACGCGATCGTCAACGCAGGCCCCGGCCCCGACGCCGTCCTCGGCGCGCTCGCCGGCTACGACCGGGTGCGGCGGGCCGCCGCCGAACGCAACCGCGCGGCCGCGGGCAAGGCGCTGGCCCACCTGACCGCCGCCGGACCGCACCGCCAGGCCGCGCAGCGGGCCGCCGCCCTCGCCGCCCGGGTGCTGCCCCGCGCCGGGACCTGGCTCGACAGCAAGCCCTACGGGCCGCGCGACGCCGGGATCCCCGGCAGCCTCTACTGAACGTCTGTCCCCCGCGAGGTTCCCATGAAGCCCCGAACGATCACGCCGCGCTCCGCCGGCGCCGAGCTCTTCACCGACCCCCGGACCCGAGCCCTCCTCTCCCACACCGGCAGCACCACCTGCCTGCTCGAACGCCTCCTGGACGAGCGCGTGAACGTCCACACCATGGAGGTGTCCCGCGCGGCCGTGGACCGGACGTGCCCCGAGGCCGCCGCGCCGCTCGGCCTGCCCGCCGCGGCTCCCGTCCTGGTCCGCCGCACCACGCTCGCCGTCGCGCGCCACCAGGTCTCCCGCAACCTCGTCCTGGCCCCGCTCGGCCGGCTGCCCTGGGCCGAGCGGCTGCTGCGCTCGTGCGACACGCCGCTGGGACCACACCTGCCCCAGCCGCACGAGCGCCACCCGCTGGGGCTCGGCCTGGACTCCTGGGGTCCCGGACGCGCCGCCGTCTCCAGGTGGTACCTCGTCATCGACCCCGGCAGCGCCCTGCCGGCCCTGTTCATCCGGGAGACCTTCAACCCGGACCTGTTCGACCCCGCGACGACGCGCCCATGAACGACCGCCCCTGGCCGGCGCCGGTCACCTGTCCTTGAGATTCTTGCGGTACTCCTCGATCAGCGCGATGCGCTCCGCTTCGGTGGTGGCGAACTTCATGACGCGCTCCTTCGGGTCGGTCGCCATGTAGTAGAGCCAGGTGCCGCGGGCCGGGTGCAGCGCGGCCCTGATGGCCTCGGCCCCGGGGCTGCCGATGGGGCCGGGCGGCAGGCCCCGACGCCGGTAGGTGTTGTACGGCGTCGGGCTCCTGATCTCCTTGAGCGTCGCCTCGACGCCGTACTTGTTCAGGCCGTACAGGAGCGGGCTGTCGACCTCCAGGAGCATTTTCCGGTTCAGCCGGTTGTGGATGACCCGGGAGATCTTGGCCATGTCCTCGTCCCTGCCCGCCTCCGCCTGGACGATGCTGGCGATGGTCACGATCTCCAGCGGCGTCCTGCCGGCCCGCCTGGCGCCGTCGGCCAGGCCGGCGGCCTCGGCGGCGGCCTCGAACCGGGCCACCATCGGCCGCAGGATCTCGGCCGGGCTCGCGGCGGGGGAGAACTCGTAGGCGCCGGGGAAGGCGAACCCTTCGAGCGTCCGCCCGGCGTAGGACGGCAGGCCGAGCGCCGTCCCGTCCTTGGCGGCCCGCTCGAACTCCGCAACCGGCCTGCCGGTGAGCCGCGACAGCTCCTTGAACAGCTGAGAGAGCCGCATCCCCGCCGCCACGTTGACGGTCACCCCCGCCTGGAGCGAGGCGGCCGGGCGCGCGACGGTGTCGCCGGGGGCCCGCGCCGAGATCTGCTGGACCACCAGGGTGGATCCCACCACCATGGCGGCGACGGCCGTGGCCGTCGCCAGCGCGAGGCCCCGGCGACGGGGGCGGCGCCCCTGGAGCCGCAGGAACCGGTCCGGCGAGGGCGGCCGCTCTTCGGCGGCCATGTCGGAGAGGGTCTCGCGCAGTATGTCCTCGATGTTCATCCGAACTCCCTCACGGTGGTCAGTTCAGGCGCCGCCTTCTTCAGGCGTTCCAGCGAGCGGTAGATCTGGCTGCGTACCGACCCCACCCGGACGCCGAGCAGGCGCGCGATCTCGGTCTCGGAGAGATCCTCGAAGTAGCGGAGCACGAGCATGGTCCGCTGCCGGGGAGTGAGCCGGGCCAGGGCCGCGCGCATCACCAGGCGAAGGTCCGCGACGTCGGCGTGCCCGGCGTCGATCCGCTCGGGCGGCTGCCCGGTGGAGACCTCCGCGACGCGGGAGCGCCGCCGCCACCAGCTCACCTGTTCGTGGTACATGACCCGGCGGACGTATCCCTCGATGGCGGCCGGATCGCGCAGACTGCGCCATTTCGCGGCCGTCTTGACCAGGGCCGACTGCACCAGGTCCTCGGCGGTGTGCCGGTCACCGGTCAGCAGGTAGGCGGTGCGGAACAACGCCCCCGATCGGTCGATGACGAACTTCCGGAAGTCCGCCTCAAATCCTGGATCCACCCGTCCTCCTCGCGACGTTCACGGGCAAGGACGCGAGCGGCAGGCCGATCTATGCCGGTGCGGCCCAGATTTCTCGCCGCCCTGACGCCCGAGAGCTCGCCCACCCCGATGGCGCCGGGGCGGCGAGCTCTGAACGTGGCTCCTGCGGGCTCAGCCCGTCGCGACGATCCGGTAAGCCC
The DNA here is from genome assembly GCF_014873145.1 of Nonomuraea angiospora. Taxonomy (NCBI): domain Bacteria; kingdom Bacillati; phylum Actinomycetota; class Actinomycetes; order Streptosporangiales; family Streptosporangiaceae; genus Nonomuraea; species Nonomuraea angiospora. The sequence goes on from NZ_JADBEK010000001.1 coordinate 455,224, forward strand.
TGATCACCGTCTGCTCCACCGTATTCCCCGCCAGGTCGCGGGACCTGGCCCGCAGCGACACGAATCCGTCGCCCGCGGGATGCCGCAGCACCGCCCGTGAGCCTTTCACCTCCGTCTTCGCCCAGGTGGCGCCGTCGTCGTAGGACACCTCGACGGTCGTCTCCCGGGGGCGTCCCGCCGAGCCGCCCGGCTGCGGGCGCACGGAGAACGGCACGGTGAAGAGCCGGCCCGCGGGCGCGGCGTTCTCCGCGTTCAGCGCAGGGGTGAACGTCACCACGGAGACCGGCAGCCGTACGGTGCCGTCGGGGGCGGTCGCCGAACGGAACGTCCACGCGGCCGACACGCGCGTGCCGAGCACCGCGGGAGCGCCGCGCTCGGCCTCGGCCACCAGCCGGTATCCCGCCTCGCCCGCCGGCACCTCGAAACGGGCCCGAAGGGTGGCCGCCTCGCCGACGCGCTCGCCGTCGCGATAGAGGGTCAGGTGCTCGGTGGCGCGGGAGGACCAGCCGAGCGAGCCGCGCCCGTCGCCGAACATCCACAGGTCGGCCGAGATCACGTCGCCCACCCGGGAGACGGCGCCGCCTTCCTGGTCGCCCGCCGGCAACGACGGGCCGAAGACGCCGCGGTTCCACCACTCCGTCGTGACCCGGCCCGGCGGGTACCGGTGGAAGGCCGACTCGAACTGGTTCACCCGGCCGTCCGCGCCGTACTCCCACAGGTAACGCTGCCAGCGGATGCCGTCCCCGGTGTTGACGTGTTCCGTCCGCACCGAGGGAGTGATGACGGGGTCGGGAGTCAGCCAGGTCGGGATCTTCCCGTCGCGTGGCCAGGCCCGGCTCGCCGCTCTGGCGGTCGCGTCGGGCAGATGGCGGGCGAAGTCGGTGCGTACGGTGGCCAGCCGCTCCCGCGTCGTGTCACGCCGGAACCCGGTCACGACCCTGCCCCGCTCGAACCAGGCCATCCGGTACGTGTCGGCCCCCGCCCAGTGAGCCGCCACCATGGTCAGCAGCCCCTCGTAGTCACGGTCGGGCCCGAGCTGTGCCGTGAACATGCGATCGAACCGGCTGCCGAGCCATCCTCTGTTCAGCGGCGTGCCGCCGGGCCCGCGCCACTGGTAGACGACCTGGCCGAGCTCCAGCTTCGCGTCGGCGCTGGGCGCGGTCACGTCGAGCGGCCGGCCGAGCCGGGCGTCGGCGTCCACCGTCCGGTCGGCGTCGAGTCGCAGCTCCGGCTGGACGAGCAGGGTGACGCCGTCCTCGCTCAGCACCGTCGTGTCGAACAGCCACCTGCCCTTGGGCAGCCGCAGCGTGGTCGTCTCCGCGCCGCCGAACAGCACGATCGGCGGAGCCTCGGCGTCCAGCCGGACGATGCTCGCCTCGAAGTCACCGGTGGGAACGCCCGCCCTGTTCGTGTGCCTGATCGTCAGGTTGTAGCTCTCGACCTCCTTCTCCACCGCCACGGGGGTGCTCACGCTGACACCGCCGGCGCCGGAGGCCACGACGTACCCGCCGAGGAATCCGTCAGGCCCGCCGGCACTGGTGTCGGCGGTGACAGTGGCCTCCGCCGTGCCGCCCGCGGGCACGACGATCGTGTCGGGCGACACCGTGAACGCCTCGCCCGCGCGGATGCCGAGCGTGAGGGTGAGCGGCGTGTCGGAGTGGTTGCGGTAGACCAGCTTCCTGGTGACCGCCTCGTCGTCGCCGTGCGGCCACTCCTGCCGCGGGAAGCCGATGCCGGCCGGTTCGGCGGTCACGTTCTGGAGCGTCGCGCGAGCGGCGTCCACCCGGCCCGCGCCCTGCCCGTACACGTTGACGGTGGGGCCGGGCTTGGCCGAGCCCATGAGGGCGGCCTTCAGCGTGCCCGCCTTCCAGCCGGGATGCTCACCGGCCAGCAGGGCCGCGACCCCGGCCACGTGCGGGGTGGCCATGGAGGTGCCGGACTTGGCGACGTAGGAGCCGCTGCCGGGGCTGTCCTTGCTCCGGGCCGCGGTGATCTCCGCGCCGGGGGCCGTGATGTCCGGTTTGAGCCCGCCGTCACCGACGCGGGGGCCGCGGCTCGAGAACGACGCGAGTTCGTCGGACTTCGTCACCGCGCCCACCGCCAGCGCGGCCTCCGCGCTGGCCGGGGACGACACCGACCGGTCGTCCCCGATGTTGCCCGCCGCCACCACGAACAACGTGCCGTACCGCTCGGTCAGCGTCTGGACCGCCTGCTCGATCGGGTCGGTCTCCGGCGTGTCCGCGATGCCGAGGCTCAGGTTCACGACCTGGGCGCCCTGCTCGGCCGCCCACTGCATGCCGGCCAGGATCGCCGACTCGGAACAGAGAACGGACTCGCACACGCGGCCGTCCAGCAGGGCGGCGTCCGGAGCCACGCCGCGGTAGCGCCCGCCGGAGGCGGCCCCGCTGCCCGCGATGGTGGAGGCGACGTGCGTGCCGTGGCCGACGACATCGCGCTCGTCCGGCTCCTCGGTGAAGTCGCGTCTGGCCACGACCTTGCCGGCGAGGTCCGGGTGGGTCGCGTCGACGCCGGTGTCGAGCACGGCCACCTTCACGCCCTTCCCGGTGTGGCCGCGGGCCCAGGCGTCGGGCGCCCCGATCTGCTTGACGCTCTGGTCCAGCGACACCTTCCTGAGCCCGTCGAGCCAGACCTTGCCGCGCGCCCCGAGCAGCCCGGCCCGGCCGGTGGATCCCGCCAGGTCCCGCCAGAACCGCGCCGCCTGCGCGCGCTCCTCCTGCACGGCGTAGCCGCCGACGGCGGGCAGCGCGGCGGACCGGCCGCCGGCCAGGGAGGCCGGCCGCTCCGCCCCGGTGACGATGAGCGGCAGCGAGCCGCGGCGGTCGTCGTACCCGTATTCGAGCAGCGTGGTCACGTCGAACAGCCGCTCGTCGAGGCGTCCGGCCCTGAGCAGCGGGAGCGCGTCGTCGGGGACGACACGTAACCGGCCCGCGTCCTGGCGGGTGTGGAACATGACCCCCTCGCGGCCCTCGCCCCGCTGGACGAGCACGGCGTCCGGGCCCAAGACGGTCACCCGGTCGCCCGTGACCAAGGTGACGCTCCGGGCCTCCGCCCCGGCCGCGCTCCGCTGCCCCGCCTGCGCGGTGGCGGTGGGCAGGCCGGTGGGCAGGGCAGCGGGCAGGGCGGTGAGCGCGGCCGTGGTCAGCAGTAACGCCCCGGCCGTTCTGACTCCTTTACGCAAGGTGAAGCTCCTGATCGTCGACAGTGCATCACTGTGTATCTGCCGATACGACCATTCGCGTTCACGCCTGGCGGGGCGTCAGCGATAGGTGAAGGTGACCGGGTCGCGCCGGGGGAGCGTGACGGTCAGGGTACGGGTGGCGCTGTCGTAGCGGTAGGCGTTCGCGGGCAGGTCGGTGGGCGGCTCCGCGTTGCGCAGGGAGAGGGTCCACCGGTGGCCGGTCGGCCTGCCGGTGATCTTCACGGTGTGCCGCCCGCCCGACTCCGTGTACCGGATCCTGGTCCTGTCGTGCAGCGCGACCGAGCCCGAGGCCCCCGCCGCGATGCTGACGGTCATCGTGTCCTTGGCGGTCCGGGTCGGCACGATGCCGCCGGCCCTGACGAACACGGGCATCGTGTCGAGGCCGGTGGTGATGCTCCGGGTCGTGCCGCCGCTGTAGGTCTGGCCGGTGAAGTAGTCGGTCCACTGCCCCGGCGGGAACCACACCGAGGTCGTGGCCGTGGCGCCGGGCGTGGTGACGGGGGCGACCAGGAGGTCGGGGCCGTAGAAGTACTGGGTGGCGGCCGCGGCGTAGGCGGCCTCCTCTTCAGGATATTCCAGATATGTCGGGCGGACGATCGGGACGCCGGTGGCGTTGGCCTCCTTGGCGAGCGTGTACGTGTACGGCACCAGGCTCTCCCGCAGGTTGAGGAACTTCTTGGCCGACTCCTTCGCCGCGCTCCCGTACTGCCAGGGCAGCCGGTCGCCATGGTTGCTGTGCAGGCGGTCGATCGGCTGGAAGGTGCCGAACTGGACCCACCGGGCGTACAGGTCGTCGGGCAGCTTGGTGGTCCGCCTGGTCTGCCCGTTGGCGAGGTAGGTCTCCGAGCCCGGCAGGCCCGTGGTGTCGTTGTGGCCGCCGATGTCGTGGCTGATGGCCGCCATGCCGGTGGCCGCCGACTCGGCCGGCGTGGAGCCGACCTCGACCCGCAGGGTGCCCCATGTGGAGGAGGTGTCGCCGGTGAAGTGGAGCGTGGTGCGCTTGTCCGCCCACGGGCCGGTCGGCAGGCCGGAGCGGCCGGCGTACGAGCCGGTCTGCAGCGAACCGTACGCGCGGGACATCACGAACCCGCCGTTGGCCGCCGCGTACTGCTGGTTGATCCAGGCGTCAGGGGTCACGCCGGGCAGCGAGGACTGCGAGGCGTCGCAGCACCAGTCGAGCCACCAGAAGTCGTTGCCCTGCTGGTCCATCGTCTTGTGCAGGTCCATGTACGCCTTGAGCTGGTCGGGGTCGCCCCAGTCGAAGGTGTGGCAGTCCGGCCCCGCCGCCCCCGCGCAGCCGCCCCTGCGGAGCTTGCCCTTGGCCGTGGCCTGCGCCTGGGCGAACTGGGGGTCGTCGGCGACGATGCTGGGGTGGGTGTTGAGCGTGTTGTGCAGGCCCTGGGAGGCGGACCAGTCGAAGAAGGCCTTCGGGTCGGGGAACTTCGCGCGGTCGATCTGCCAACCGCTCCACGTGTTCGGCGACTTGAAGTCCGTGTCGGTGACCAGGACGTCCAGGGGGACGCCCTCGGAGCGGAACCTGGGCAGGATCGTGTTCTGGTAGTCGGCCGCGGTGCGGTCGATGTACTCGGAGTACCAGACGCCGTACGCCCATTGGGGCAGCAGCGCGGGCGGGCCGGTCAGGGTGGCCAGGTCCGCCAGGGCCCGCTTGTGGTCGCGGCCGAAGCCGAAGAAGTAGCCGTCCTGGTAGGGCCGCTGCGCGGGACGCTGGGTGACCGTCCTCGTGGCCGGGTCGTACAGGGCCGAGGGGGTGTCGTCGAGCAGGTACCAGCCGTCCTTGTGCAGCAGGCCGGGGGTGGTCGGCGGGGCGCCGTTGTCGCCGTTCACGTTGTCGAGGCTGCGCCGGTACCCGCCGAGAGGAAGGTGCGGCGGGGGCGCGGACGCGCCGGCGGCGGTCACGGCGAGCGTGTCGGGGTTGACGCGGCAGGCGCTCGGGCAGCTCAGGGCGATGTCGTTCGCGCCCGCCTTGAGGGTGACCGGGAGGGAGGCCGTCTCCCAGGTGTCCCAGTCGGCCGTCGTGGGGAAGCTCAGCTGCCCCGTGGTGGAGCCCGCCGTGACGGTGGCGGTGCGGGTCTGGTGCAGGCCGTCGCCGCCGACGCCGTTGGCGTACCGGACGTGCAGCGTGTACGTGCCGTCGGCGGGGACGTTCACCAGCCTGGCGGCCACGCCGGCGCCCTGGTTCAGCTCGGCCACGAACCCCCTGCCGGCGTAGCCCGCGTGGTCCTCGGCCACCTTCGCCGTGCCGGCCGGCCTGCCCGCCTCGGCCTCGCAGCTCACCCCGTACGCGCAGTCGACGGTCGCCCTGGCCGACGTCGGCGGGTACGCGGCGCCGGGCTGCAGGAGGGCGACGCTGTCGATGTTGACGTTGCCGGAGTCCGCCGCCGTGCGGGTCAGCGCGATCGTGTGGCGGCCCGCGGCGAGCTGGAGCGCGGGGGTGGTGAGGGCCCAGGTGTCCCAGTTCGCGGTCGCCGGCAGCGTCACGGTCCGGGCCGCGCCGCCGTCCACCGACAGGCTCAGGGTGCGGGTGGTGTGCTGGCCGTCGCCGCCCACCGCGTTGGCGTAGCGCAGGGCGAACTGGTACGCGCCCGCGGCCGTGACCTCGACGTCGGCGGCCAGGGAGTTACCCGTTCCCTCGAACCCGGCCAGGAACCCCGCGCCGGTGAACCCCGCGTGGTCGGTGGCGACGGCCAGGCCGCTGTACGACAGGTCCTCCGCCTCGCACAGGGCTCCGGCGGAGCAGGTCAGCTGCTGCCACGGCGCGGCGGTGGTGGTCCTGAGGCTGACCGACAGGTTGCGCGTGGTGAACGGGCCGGAGCCGACCTGGTAGCGCAGGGTGAGCGCGCTCGTCCTGATGGTGAGCCAGCCGTTCGACGTGCTGGAGGTGAAGGAGGCGGGCGCGAACGCGTCGCGGCCGACCGCGTTGAACGTCGGCGCGTCGGCGAACTTGCCGCCGCCCGCGTACTCGGTCCGGATCAGGGTGGGGGAGAGCACTTGGAAGCGGGCGTTCCCCGAGGTCACCGCCTTGATCCGGGTGTCGTGCGCCGCCCCCGCCGGAGCGGGGGCGACGGCTGACATCGCCGCCGCGAGGATCGCGGCGGCGGCGATGCGCTGGAAGGGGCCTGATCTCATGACGACTCCCGACCGAATCTGATCGCTTTGCCGTCACTATCGAGCAATCCGGGAGGCCTGACAAGATCGAGGGGGCCTATTCGATCAGGAATGGGCGCATCTCGGTCACGGCTACAGGCCGGTCATCTCGAGCCTGATGTAGTAGGAGTAGTAGGTGTCGTCCGTGCCGGTGATGGTCTTCGTCAGGCCGACCGACTGCCCCGTGGAGAGCGTGGCGCAGACCGAGCCCTGGGCGGTGATCGAGCCGAGGTTGGTGCCGCTGCCGACCCACGGCGGGGTGACCTCGCGCAGGCTGAAGAGCGCCGAGCCGGCGGAGCTGATCGTGGCGCTCGGGCTGCCGAAGGAAGCGGTGTAGGCCCGGGCGCCCGTCCACATGTTGACCCAGGTGTTGCCGGCGGGATACATGACCCCGCCGAGATTGATCCGGATCTCGTCAACGTTGTCGGACTCGTCCACGTTGTTCGCGTCGATGTAGTCCAGTTCCACCCGGCACGTCGCGGCCCTGGCCGTCGCGCCGGCGGGCGGGGCCGCGGCCAGCGCCGCCGGCACGGCCAGGGCCGCCGTCAGGGCGAGCGCGGGGATCAGTTTGTGAGTGCGCATCCTGTTTTCTCCTTGGTGTGACGTGCGCTGCGCTCCTGTCGCGAAACGCGGCATCAGCGTGGGGCAGGCAGCGTGAGCGCATCGTGAGCGCATCGTGAGAGCCCAGGTCAGTGACACAGAGCACGCTCCATGTGCGCCTTTTGGCACAGCCGCACGGCCGGGGCGCGCCTACTGTGCGGCTTCTATGGGAGACTCGCTGACCCTGCTGCTGCTCGGCCCGCCGGAGCTGGCCGTCGGAGGGCGGCCGGTGGGCATTCGCGCCGCCAAGACGCGGGCGCTGCTCTGCTACCTCGCCGCCACGCCGGGGCCGCGGCCGCGCCCGGAGCTGGCCGCGCTGTTGTGGGGCGAGCGGCCCGACGCCAACGCCCGGGGCAGCCTGCGTCTGGCGCTGTCGGAGCTGCGCAAGGAGGTGGGCGGGTGGCTGGACATCACCCGCGAGCACGTACGCTTCCGCGCCGGCGACGGCTGCTTCGTCGATCACGGGCGCCTGGCCCAGACACCGACCGTGGCCGAGGCGCTGCGCTTGTGGCGCGGCGACTTCATGGACGGCGTGTGGTTCTGCGACGCCCCGGCCTTCGGCGGCTGGCTGGAGTCGGAGCGCGCGCGGACCCGGCTGCAGCTGCGCGAGCTCCTGCTGCGGGCCGGGTCCGCGCCGCCCGACCAGCTCGTACGGCTGGCGCAGCTGGTGGCCGGGCTGGATCCGTACGACGAGGAGGCGCACCGGCTGCTGATCACGGCGCTGGCCCGTGCCGGGAACCGGGGCGCGGCGCTGGCCTGCTACGACGGCCTGCGGCGGCGCCTGGCCGACGAGCTGGGGGTGGAGCCGGCGCCGGAGACGGCGGCCGTCCGCCGGCGGCTCGTCACCCCCGTACGAGCGCTGGAGGCGGCGGACGCCGGCCGGCGGTTCCGGGCCGCGCCGCCCGTACCCCGCACCGACCTGTTCGGCCGGGAGACCGAGATCCGCGAACTGCGCGCGCTGCTGGCCCGCGAACGCCTCGTGACCCTGCTCGGCCCCGGCGGCGTCGGCAAGACCCGCCTGGCCATCGCCACCGCCGCGCCGTCGTGCGCGTTCGTGTCCTTCGCCGGAGTGGCCCCGGAGGCGGCCGTCACGACGCTCGCCCGGCGTCTCGGCGTGGACCTCTCCCCGCGGCGCCCCGCCCTTGACCTGCTGCTGGCCGCCCTGTCCGGCCGCGAGCAGCTCCTCGTGCTGGACAACCTCGAACACCTGCCGGCCCTCGACCCGGTCATCGCCCGGATCCTGCGCACCGCTCCGGGCGTGCGGATCCTCGCGACCAGCAGGCGCCGCCCGGACGTGCCCGGACAGGTGACGTTCGAGGTGGCGGGCCTGCCGGGGCCGGAGGCCGAGGCGTTGTTCGCCTCCAGGGCCGTACGGGCGCAACCGGCCTTCGACCCCGGCCCGCACGCCGTCCAGGTCGCCGCGATCTGCGCCGCCATCGGCGGCCTGCCCCTGGCCATCGAGCTGGCGGCCGGCCTGCTGCGCGCGGTGCCGCTCGCGGAGCTGGCCCAGCGCCTCGGCGTGGACGCCGGCCTGCTGTCCGCCTACGGGCCGGCCGCCCGGTCGCGGCACGCCTGCATGCGCACGGTCTTCGAGACCTCCTGGCGGCTGCTCGACCCGGACGGGCGAGCGGCGCTGGCGGCGTTGTCGGTGTTCGGCGGCGGCTGCACGCTGCGTGCCGCGCTGGAGGTGGCCGGGACCACGCCGCGCGTGCTGGTCCACCTGGTGGATCACAGCATGATCCGGCTCACCCCGTCCGGCCGCTACGTCCTGCACCCCCTCATCCGGCAGTTCGCCGCCGGGCACCTGAACCCGCCGGAGCGTCGCGCGGTGCGCGAACGGCACGCCGCCCACTTCGCCCGCCTGCTCGACCGGCACGCCGCCGCCCTCCAGGACGCCTCCGACGCCGAGGTCACCCGCGTGCTGGGCGCGGAGATGGACAACATCCGGCTGGCCTGGGCGGTGTCCGGCCGGCCCGGCTTCCTCGACCACTACTGGGTGCTGTGCCTGCGCCTGCGCCTGTACGAGGAGTCCGGGGCCGTCGTCCTGCGGCACCTCGCCCGTACGCGCGAGGCTCCCTGCCTTCGGGCGCGGTGGCTGCGGATGGCGGGTGTGAGCGAGCACCAGCTGGCCAGGGAGCGCGAGTCCGCCCGCCTGGCCAGGGCGGCGCTCGACACGATAGGCGCGCCGCTCCCGACGTCCCGCCCCGGCCTCGCCGCCGCCGTCCTGGCGGCCGCCGCCGGCCGGCTCCTGCACCGGGGCCTGCCGATCCGCCGGCTCCTGGACCGCGCCGTGCCGATCCGCCGGCTCCTGCGCCGGGGCCTGCCGATCCGCCGGCTCCTGGACCGCGCCCTGCCGGTCCGTCGCTCAGGCGCCTCGGCGCAGGCCGAGGTGGCGCAGGCGCTGACGTTCCTGGCCCGGCAGGCCTACCACCAGCAGGACCTGCTCACCATGCTGGCCGCCTCGTTACGCCAGCTCAACGCCGCCGACCGGACGCCGGACCCGGCCCTGCGCGCGGAGGCGTACGCGAACTTCGCCACCATCGCCCGCCTGGCCGGACGGCATCGCCTGGCCACCCGCTACGGCGCCCTCGCCGATCGATCGCTGCGCGACCTCGACCACCCGACGGAGCCGGCGAGCCGCGCCCGCCTGGCCAGGGGCCTGGACCTGCTCGCGGCCGGGGACTTCGAGGCGGCGCGCGCCTCGTTCGCCGAGTGCCGGGCCAGGACCGTCGACCCCCGGGTGGCGGAGAACTGCGCGGGGATGCTCGCCGAGACGGCCCTGTGGCGCGGCGACTTCGAGCAGGCGGCGGAGCTGTTCGCCGACACGGCGGAGCAGGCGGCCAGGCGGGTGGGCGGCGACGACCTCGGCCGCCACTGGTGCCTGATCGGGCAGGTCGAGGCGCTGCTGCGCCTCGACGGGACGAGCGCGGAGCGGATCGGGCAGGTGCTGGCGGCGGCCCGCGCGTCGACCGACCGCCGCCGTTCCCAGGAGCGGCGACTCGGCCTGCGTGACGGCACGGTCATGCCGGTGATCCAGGAGATGCGCCTGCTCACGGCCGCGGCCCGCCTCGGGCGGGTCGAGCCGGGGCAGGCGCTGACCACGGCGCTCGAACTGGCCGCCCGCCTGCCGGCGGGCCGGCGCGGCATGCTGGAGTGCTGGTCCGGCCTGGCCGAACTGCTCGTGTCCCTGCCCCCGGACGCCGCCACGGCTCGCCGGCTCGACCGGCACCTGGCCGCGTTCCAGTCCCGCCACCCCGGCGCCGCGGCCCGCATCGGCTGGGCCCGCGCCCTCGTCCTGGCCCACGGGGGACGGCGCAAGGCCGCGCTCAAGGCGGCGGAAGGGGCCATGCGGACGGCCGAACGGCTCCGCGCACCCTACGATCACCGCAGGGCGAAGGCGCTGACCGAACGCTTCGCCGAAAGCGCGGTTCGCCGGGGCCCGGTCTCACGCCCCCCGGATGACGCGCCTTCCGACGACGGACGTGACGCCCAGGGTGACGGCGATCCCGGCCGCGATCGTGACGGCGTAGGGCAGGGGCGCCGCGGCCTGCAGGGGGTTGCCCGTCTTGACGATGGCGAAGGGCAGGACCGTGACGAACGCGCCCACGCTTCCGGCCACGGTGCTGACGGCGGTGGCCGCGCCGATCTCGCGTACGAGCATGCGCTGCGTCTGGGCGCTGGTCGCGCCGATCAGGGACATGGCCGTGAACTCGGAGCGGCGCCGGGTGATGGAGGCGACGAGGTTGTTGGTGAGGGCGATGGCCATGAACGCCGCGATCAGGGCGACGACGAAGTAGTTGATCGAGGCGAGGACCTGGGCGGTGCCGCCGGCCGTGCCGGCGCTGTTCTCGATGCCTTGCATGCTGAGCGTGCCCGCGGCGACGCCGACGAAGAGGGTCAGGAACGTCACGGTCGGCCGCACCCGGTCCGGGGCCACGGCGAGGTTGATCGCGGCCAGGCGGGAAGGGGCGGTGATCCGCGCTCGCCGGAAGGCGCCGAGCGTGGTGTTCGCCGTGACGACGAGCTCCGGGGCGAGGAGGCACAGGCCGGCGGCGACGAGTACGCAGCCGGGGCCGGTCATCGCGGTGGTGAGCACGTCGGCCGGGTCCATGGCGAGGACCGCGGCCGATGAGGCCAGGCCGGCGGCGATGGTGATCGTCGCGGCGATTCGGCGGCCCCGTCCAGGACGCCGTACGGTACGACGGCGCGGGGGCGGAGCCGCGTCGGCCACCGGGCTGCGACGAGCGAGGGCGCGGCTGCCCAGCCACGCGGCGAGTACGCTCGCGGCCAGCACGACGAGCATGCCGAGGACCGGGAGGAGCACGCCGGGCGCGAAGACCGAGGCCGCGTCTGTGAGCCCGGCGGCATGGATGCTCCGCATGACGATCCAGCCGACGAGGTAGCCGCCGGCCAGGCCCGGGAGCGCCGTGACGGACGAGACGGCCGCTGTCTCGATGGCGAGCAGCTGCTGCACCTGCCGAGGACTGGCGCCGATGAGACGGATGCCCGCGATCTCCCCGGCCCGGCCGCCGAGAGCGACGCTGATCGTCGAGACCATGGCGAACAGGACGATCGCGACCGCCCACCCGCCCATGATGAGCGGGAACTGCACCAGGAACGCGCGGTCGGCGGCGGCCGTGCTCGGGGCCAGCCCGGTGCCGAGCAGGCTCATCATGCCCGTGACCAGGATCGTGCCGACGAGCGCGACCAGGCCGGTGGCGGTCGCGGCGGCGCGGTGATGCGCGAAGGAGCGCATGGCGATTTTGATCATCGGTTCGCCGCCGCGTCGTTGGCGGCCTGTTCGGCCGATTCGACCAGGACGGCCATTCTGCCGGCGACCTGCTGGGCGGTGGGGCGCGGGAGATGATCGACGATCCGGCCGTCGGCGAGGAACAGGACGGCGTCGGAATAGGAGGCGGCGACCGGATCATGCGTGACCATGATGATCGTCTGGCCGTGGTCCGCGAGTTCGCGCATCAACCGCAGGACGTCCCCGGCGCTGCGGATGTCGAGGGCGCCCGTGGGCTCGTCGGCGAAGACGACGTCGGGGTCGGTGATCAACGCTCGCGCGACCGCGACGCGCTGCTTCTGGCCGCCGGACAGCTGGTGCGGGCGGTGGCCGCCCCGGTTGGCGAGCCCCACGCGGGTGAGCAGGTCGGCCGTGCGCGCCGGCGCCGTCTCCCGCGAGTCCAGGCGCAGGGGGAGCTCGACGTTGTCGACGGCCGAGAGCGCGGGCAGGAGGTTGAACGACTGGAAGACGAACCCGACGCGGCGCCGGCGCAACCGTGTGAGCTGCGTCTGGTCGAGCGACCCAAGGTCCTGCCCGTCGAACTCCACGGAGCCTGACGTCGGCCGCTGCAGCCCGGCGGCGCAGTGCAGGAGGGTGGTCTTGCCGGAACCCGACGGTCCCATGATCGCGATGAAGGACGACCGCGCGACGTCGAGATCGACGCCGCGCAGGGCATGGACCGGCCCGGCCTCTCCCGGGTACTCGCAGCGTAGACCGCGGATGCGAAGCACTGGTCGCGCGGGCGCGGCGGTGGCGTACGGGGTCATGGAACCTCTCTAAATGGTTGTTTTAAACAAACATCTAAAACGAACGTTTATTTGATACGGTAGGGCATGTGAGTGCGAAGGACAAGCTGCTGCTGGCCGCCCGCGACTGCCTGCTGACCAAGGGGTACGCGCACACCACCGTGCGAGACCTGGTCGCGGCGTCGGGGGCGAACCAGGCGTCGATCAACTACCACTTCGGGTCCAAGGAGCAACTGCTCACGCGGGCCCTGCGCGATCTCAACACGGAGTGGGGCGAGCTGCTGTTCGCCGTGCTCGAAGAACCCGGCGACGCCGCCGGGACGCGGCCCGGCGATCAGGAAGCGCTGTGGGGACGGATCATCGACTCGATCCAGGCCAACCGGTCGCTGTGGTTCGTCAACTTCGAATCTGTGGCGTCCGCGCGGCAGGACGAAGAGATCCGGGGGATGATCGCCGGCGGTCAGGAGCTCGCGCGGGCATCGCTGGCGCGGGCGTTCGCCGGCCTCGGGCCGGACAGCGATCCGGGCGAGGTGCAGGCGGCCGGATCACACTACCTCGCCCTGCTCGTCGGGCTCGCGTCGCAATGGCTCACCGACCCCGAACGCGCGCCGACGGCGGAGCGGTTCGCCGCCGCCAACCTCGGCTCCGGCCGTCGCGGATGACCCCGCCTTCCCTGCCATCTCTCCAGGGCGGTCGGTCCATGCCCTTCCGCGGAACGCGGCGCTAAGGCGCGAGGGGAAGGCGCACCTCGAAGCAGGCGCCGCCGTAGGGGGAGTCCAGGACTTCGATGGCCCCCGAGTGGGAGCGTACGACGTCGGAGACGATCGCCAGGCCCAGGCCGGTGCCGCCGTGCCCGCGGCTGCGGGCCGCGTCCAGCCGGGTGAACCGTTCGAAGACGCGCTCGCGATCCGCCTCGGGGATCCCGGGGCCGTCGTCGCGGACCGCCATGATGGCCTGCCCTCCGTCGCGGCGCACCTCGACCTCGATCTTGTCGCGGGCATGCCGCTGGGCGTTGTCCAGCAGATTCGTCAGCACGCGGGTGAGCTGGCTGGACACCCCCTCCACCGTGACGCCTTCCGCCAGGTTCGCCTGGACGGGGATCCGATCGGCGCGCCGGCCCAGTTCCGTACGGGTCAGGTCTTTCAGGTCCACCTTCTCGCGCACCCTGGATGCGCCGGACCCGAGCCCGGCCAGCATGAGCAGATCCGCCATGATCGCCTGCAGCCGGTCGACGTCGCCCAAGGTCTCGGTGAGCAGCGCGTCCACGTCCCGGCCCTGCGGATGGATCTGGGCCTCCTCCAGCTTGACCCGCAGCCCGGCCAGCGGGGTGCGCAGCTCGTGCGAGGCGTCGGCCACGAACCGCCGCTGTTCGTGGGTGGCCCGCTCCAGCCGCAGCAGCGTCTGGTTGAGCGTATGGATCAGCCTGGCGATCTCGTCGTCGCCTTCCGGCTCGGCGATGCGATCGCTCAGATGGTTGAGGGTGATCGTGGCGAGCTGGGACCGGACGGCCTCCATGGGTCGCAGGATGCGCCCGGTGACCTCCCAGGCGATCCACCCGACGCCGGCGGTCAGGACGGCCGCCTGCGCCGCCACGATGGAGTCGATGAACGTGGTGGACGTCAGCGTTGTGGTGCGCTCGGCGGCGTACACGATCGGGGACTTCGGCCCGTCCACCCGGAGCGCGGTGATGCGCAGGCAGCCGGGCGCGGGGTTGGCGCAGGTCTGGCTGTTCTGCATCGAACCGCCGGAAGAGGGCACCAGCTTCGCCATCGGCTCGACGTCGGCCGCCGGGGACGCGGAGAGCACCTGCCCGCTGGGACTCACGACCTGCAGCAGATCGACCCCGGGCACGGACCGCGGGATCGCGCGAGGCAGGACACCCGCGCGTACGGCCGCCGCCGCCAGCACCGCCTGTTGCTGCGTGTCCTGCCAGGCCAGATCGGCGATCGCCTCTGAGATCATCTTGCTCATCATCAGGGCCATGGGTATGAGGACCAGCAGCGTGCAGACGACGCTCAATATCGTGAGCCGCCCACGAATCGACCGCGGGCGCAATTTCGACAAATAGGTGCCCACACCCCCAAAGTAGTGAAACGGTCCTGGGTCATGACAATGCCGAGGGAAAGGCTCGGCCAAGTCTCGGCGGACGGTCGTGGCCTGCCCCGTCACCGCCCGCCATCGCCCATCACCGCCCGGGTCGCTCGAGGCGCCGGCCAGTCCTCGCGGCTGCCCGCTTCGCCGCAGACACACGCCGTCCGTAGGACCACGCCCCCACGAGGAGGGCGCCCCCGAGCCCTCCGAAGGCCAGCCCGCCAAACAAGATCATCCAGGTCACGTCCCCGCTGCTGGTGAACGGCGCCGGTGGCGCGAACCGCGCGATCACCCCGGCAAGGCTGAGCGGCACCAGGACCAGCAGCACCACCCCGTACCCGCCGAGGCACAGCCCCACCCCCCAGGCCGGAACCAGGGGCAGGAAGGCAGGCACCCGCCGCCCGGCGAGAAGCAGGGTCCACCGCGGGAAGACCATTCCCCACCGATGCACCAGCCCGAGAGCGAGGAACACGCCAAGCAGCGCCGCCAGCACGGTCAGATCGATGCCGACGGCCGCCAACGCCTGATAGACGGCATCCCCATCGCTCTCGACCCCCCGCAGCCAGTCCTCCCCGTTCACCCCAAGGGCATCACCGCCAAGAGTCCACACCGTCTTCACCCCCGCCCACGGCACGAGCCCGCACAGCAGCAGATACACCGCCCACCGAACCCGCAACGAAGCAGCCACCTGACCTCCAGACGCCGAACCCGCGTAACCCCGCAAGGCTCCCGTCAGGGGGTCAGGGCGCGCCTCCCCCGTACGAGGGAACCCCTTCACGCCACCGGGTGAGAACTCGGCCGGGCCGCCCCGTTGCACCGCCTCACCTACGCCGACGGCCACCTCGGCCGGCCGGCGACCGGACACGCGGCCGCCCGCGCCGCGCTCGGCGAACCCGGGGAGCATCTACGGCGTTCACTCCCCGGATGTACGCCACCACGGCCACGACCAGGCTGCGGCTTCGGGGGTCGTTCCGTCAGGTCATGCCGCGGACCGAGGCATGGGATCGATCAGATCGGCGGCCAGCAGCGCCTGATCGAGCGTGGAATGGGTGTGCAGCACCTGGCCGACGCCCGTGATCTCCAGGAGGCGCCTCACCCGTTCGTGCGGGGCCGCCACGTGCAGGCCGGAACCATGCTCAGCTTGACGGTTGTGCTGCTCGACGAGCAGATGCAGGCCGGAGCTGTCCATGAAACTCACCCCGGACAGATCCAGCACCAGGGCCAGGCCCGCGTCCGGATGCTCACGCTCGATGTAGGCGGTCAGCTGCGGGGCGGTGGCGGCATCCACCTCGCCCGCCACCTCGATGAGCGTGCCGCCGATCAGGGCTCGGCCGCTCAGGTGCAGGGGGGTCACGTCAGTCATCCGCGCGGCCAGGTCCTCGGCGTGGCGGCCGACCGCCTTTTCAGACATCGCGTATCCGCTCCTCGATCGGTACGTGCTTCAGTGGTGCTCTCAACCGTAAACCCTGAAGAGGATTACATGAAAGGTCTTTCACTGTAAACTCTTGCCCAGTTACTGACCCGACACCGCCCGTCACTATGGTCTGAAAGTGTGAGCGCCATGCAGCCTGGTCAAGAGGCCCCGGCCTGGACCTTCCTGACCCACCACGCCCGCGTGCTGCTGGAGATCGCCCGCAACCCCGAGGCGCGGCTACGCGAGATCGCCTCGTGGATCGGCATCACCGAACGCACCGTGCAGAGCATCGTCAACGACCTGCACGACGCCGGCTACCTCACCCGCGAACGAGTCGGCCGCCACAACCGCTACACCCTCAACGGCGACCTGGAATTCCGCTACCCCACCGAGGCCGGCATGCCGGTGCGCCGCCTGATCGCCATGTTCACCGACCGCGACCTGCCCGACGGCCCTCCCTCGCCCCAGCCCTAGACTGATACCTCGCCGGTTCGGCGGTGACGCGCTGATCACGGTGAACCGACGGGGACGGCTTCAGTCGCTTGTGGGCAGGCGGTCGAGCGTGCGAGTGAGGGCGGCGCGACCCGCGCGCAAAGCGGCGGCCGGGTCAGGCCGGTCCGATGCCTGCCAGCGGAGATAGACCATGGTGGAGCCATGACGCACGGCCACGGCGACGTGCGCCACGGAGTCGTGGTCGAACGGCCGGCGTCGCAGATCAGGGCGGCCTATGGCGAAGGTCTCGATCTCGCCGGTCCACGGGCCCCGGGTGAATGGCGCGCGGCGAGGGGCGATGCTGTAGGACCTCGCGTCCTCGGAGCCACAGGGTAGGGGCCCGTTCGCGATGGGGATCTCTGATCCGGCGGTGAGCGGCCGAACGCGGGCCTCTTCGGCGCTTGGTTCATCGGGCAGGAACAGTACATCCTCACGAACGGAGACCTCGCCGATCAGCCGCCGGGTGACGGCGGGCGCACCGGCGTAGGCGTTCTGCTCGAAGAAGGGGTCTTGGCAGACCAACTCGTGCGAGAGGGGGCCATCCCCTGGGCGCGGCCACGACACCAGGTCCTTGCCGTACGCGGACGGAGGGGGGAGGGCCGTGGCCACCGCGGCCGCGGCCGACCGCGTTGAGGTGGTGACGGGTGCGGAGCCGGCAGGGTCGCCGCCGACGGCGGCCAGCACGGCGGTGGCCGACGCCGTGCCCTGGCGCAGTACGAGCGGGTCCGGCTCGCCGTCCACCTCGAACGGCCAGGCCCACGTCACCTCCGCCAGCAGCCCGCCACGTGCCGCCACGATCGTCGCCCCGGCGCCCGGGTCGCCGAACTCCGTCCAGCCGTCCATGGTGACCAGGGCTTGCACGCCACGCCACCCCCACTGGTTGAAGCCGGCCACGTTCTTGAGCACGTCACCGTCGGAACGCCCGCACTCCTCGGTGCCCCGGCGAGCCGCCGCGACCGCGCGGACCGCCGCCTCGGGGGAGGTGATCCAGAACCGCACCTCCAGCGGCTCGTCCATCCCCGCGGGGAGCAGCTCGCCGCTGTAGGCGGGCACGCCCTCGGGCGGCATCCGTGTCTCCATGCTCTCCGGCCAGCACCACGCCAGAAGGGGGGGTGCCCGGGAGCGTGACGTAGGGAGCGGAGGTGACGTCGTCGTCGAGGAGCGCGCGCAGCCGGTCGGCGATCTCCTCGACCGAGGCGGCTGCCCGTGCCGGCATCGGCAGGGCGGGCGTCTTCAACTGATCGAAGACGCCGAGGGTGAACATCAGGGTGACGGCCGCGGCCGCGATACGCGGCCTCCGGCGCCTGGCAAGATCCACAACGGATACGACGCGGGGAATCCGGCCGAGGTTGACCAAAGGTTCCGTGCCATCTACCGCCGAAGGTCCCAACCGACCACAGCGTTCGCTGAGGCCTCGCGGACCACCGTGGCTGATGCTGCTCCAGCAGCACGTATACGGGTCATCTACGGCTCCTAGACGTCCCCGGGGCTACTTTCTACTTAAAGATTCAATTTTCCTCAAGCAAAGGATTTCGACATGAGCAATCCAACCCGCAGGCAGGCTCTCACCGCAGGCGCCGCCGGTGCTGTCGGGGCCGCCGCGGCGATCGCCCCCGCCCTGGCCGGCACCGCGTTCGCCGAGAGCGGCAGTAGCGAGCCCAATCCGCTGTTCAGCCAGGAGAACTCGATGCTGGTGCTGATCGACTACCAACCCGAGATGGTCAACGGCGTCGCCTCGATGAACAAGGACCTGCTCCAGCTCAACATCAAGGCCCTGGCCCGGATCGCGCGCCTGCTCAAGATCCCCACCGTGCTCACCACCGTGGGCGTCAAGGCGGGGGTCAACCACCCCACCATCGCCTCCCTGCGCGAGGAGGTGCCCACCCTCACCGAGTACGACCGCATGAACATGAACGCCTGGGAGGACGAACCCGTACGCCGTGCCATCAGAGCGACGGGGCGCCGCAACATCGTCTTCGCCGCGTTATGGACCGAGATCTGCCTCGCCTTCCCTGTCGTGCACGCCCAGCGCGACGGCTATCGGACCATGGTCGTCACCGACGCGGTCGGTGGCACCAGCCTGGCCGCGCACGAGGCCGGGATCCAGCGCGTGATCCAGGCGGGCAGCATCCCGAACTCCTTCCTCGGCATTCTCGGTGAATGGATCCGAGACTGGTCCGACCCCCGCTCCGACGCCGGGCGCGAGGTCGTGCCGTGGTACTGGGCGGAACTGGCGAAACTCGACCTGGGCTGAACCGGCCACGCGGCCCCCGGCCCCGGCCTGGCCGTCGACTGCCGAGCCCGCGGGCCGCGCTCGTACCCTCCGGGGCGATACAGGCGCGCGGTTTCGATGAAGCCGCGGGACCAGGTGAACTGCCAGGAACCGTCGTCCCGCAGCCCGTCCAGTCCGAGTTGCCGTTTCACCTCCGTGTACGCCGTGGCCGGCCCGGCCGGGTCCCCACCCCCGGTTTCACAGCGGTGCTCCTGCCAGATCGCCACGCCCCGCGGGTCGCCGGCCTCGGTCAGCTCACCGGCGTAGGCGAGCCACGCCTCCCGGTCGTCCGGCTCCGGCACAGCCGGGGTATCCACAAAGCGCATGTCATCCTCCTGGTCCAGGAGATGAGGGGGGTTACGAGGCGTGCCGGCCCCGGCGCCGGCTGACGCGCCTGACGCGCGAGAAGAGGGATGGTGGGGTGGCGTCAGGCACGGCGCCCCTACTTGATCGCGGCCAGGTCCAGGACGTACATCTCGTTCTTGATCGGATAGGTCATCAGGCGGTCCAGGCCGCCGTCCGGGATCGCCATGCCTCCCTTCGCGTCCGGCCGTATGCCGAGATCGGCGGACCTGCCGGTCTCGGCGTCGTACAGCGCCAGGACATCCTGGTTTCCCGGACCCCTCAACGTGACCTTGAAGAAGCGCTCCAGGCCGGCGTCGTCGCCGCGCTGGAAGGTGCTCGGCAGTTCGCGCTCGTGGGAGCCGTCGCGGTCGCGGACGAACCTACGCAGGATGGTCTGGCTCTGCACCGTGTCCGGGCACCGGCGAGTGCCGCACTTGATCTCCTTGCCGGAGCGGTTGCGGGGGCGTTCGACCTTGACGGTCTTGTATCGCACCGCCACGCCCGCGCACCGGTCGACGCCGCACCTGACCTCCTCGTCGGCCTTGACCACGGCGTCGCGCCGCTCACCGGTCTCGACGTTGAGCAGCTCGCGGAAGATCGCTTTTCCGCGGTGGACGCCCACCCACGGCCATTGCAGGATGTGGTGCCGCTCGGCGCCCTTCACCGGCTGCGGCGAGCCCCCGCTCAGCGGCACCCGGTAAACCCCGCCCTTCTCGTAGGCGAAGGCCACGTCCGAGCCCGTCACCGTCAGCCCGTTGATGTGTCCCTGCTCCATGACGTTTCCGAGGGGGACGTCAGTCACCGGCCGAGGCCGGCCGCCGGTGGCCGGCACCGTCCAGATCCGGGCGACCCGCGGGCTGCCCGCCTCCTTGTAGGACGCCCACCAGACGATGTTGCCGCCACCGGCGGCGACGCCGTCGGCGAAGATCGCCGATCCCTTCGTCGGGGGGATCTCGGCGATCTGCCTGGGCCGGCCGGTGCCCAGGTCGTAGCTCCACAGGAACTGACGCTTTCCGTCACTGGCGCCCGTCATGACCAGCAGCGTGCGATCGTCGAGGAGCAGCTGCGGGTAGTACGTACGGCCGTCGGGCAACTTGGCCGGGATCTTGTGTACGGCCTGCGGCCACACCTTCTCGATGGGCGGCGGAATCTTGTCCGCCGACGGCTCGGGCCTGCCGGTCGCGCTGACCGCGGGTCGCGGCTCGGCCGACGCGCCCAGGGCACTCACCGCCACGCCCACCCCGCCCGCCACCAGGACCACAGCCGCGACCGCGCGCACAGCGGTGGTCCGCGCCAGCCGCCGGCGATGGCGCGTCTTGACTGTCGCGATCAGCCCGGGCGGCGCCTGCGGCGCACGATGCGCCGCCCCGGACAGGACGCGGCTCAGCTTGTCTTCCAGCTCGGTCATCGCATGCTCCTGTGGGTCGCCGGTGCGGAGGAGAGGGAGGAACGCAGCTTGTCCAGGCCCCGGAAGGCCTGGCTGCGGACGGTTCCGGGGGAGATGCCGAGCACCTTGGCGATCTCTGCGTCGCTGAGCTGTTCGTAGTAGCGCAGCACCAGCACGGCACGCTGTCTGCGGGGCAGCGCGGCCAGCTCCTCCCAGAGACCCTCGTCCTCGCCGGGAGGGAAGACTTCGTGGTGAACCCGCTCCGGCGGCTCTCCGATGAGGTGTTCACGCCTGCGCCGCCGCCAGATGCTGATGTGTAACCGTGCCATCGTCGTTCGGACATAGCTGTGCGGGCTGTCCTTGAGTCTCACCCTCGGCCAGGCGCCGCACAGCCGTACCAGTGCTTCCTGGACCAGGTCGGCGGCGTCATGAGGGTTTCCGGTCAGGACGTATCCGTAGCGGAGCAGCGCGTCCGTCTGCTCCGCCACGAAGTCGTCGAAGCCGGGTTCGTCATCCACTTGTTGTCCCTTCGGTAGTCACGTCCCAGACGGTCGAAGGGGCGAAGACGTTGCATCGCTCGGCGAATGTTTTCTCGGGGTCCGACTGTCCAGCCCGAGTTTCACAGATCGGTGATGGCCCGGCTGCGGGCCGGTTCCGGGCCGAGGACGCGCACCGTTTACGAGTACGTCCTCGGCATCCACAAGACGCCCGGGACGTATCGGTCGGGACGGCGGACGGAGTTGCGCAACGATCGGGAGGTCATGGAGGCCACCGATCACCGGGTTGAACGCTGGCCGGAGGGGGCCGATTCAGAGCCGGCCGTACGCATCCTCGGGCACGGCTGCGTCCGCGACATGGACCGGCTCGCCGGTGGCGATTTCGACCGGGCCGCCGCCGAGTCGCTCGACGCCGGTGGTCCGGCGAGCACAACTACCGGGCGGCGCAGCGCTACGGGCGCCACGTGCTGCTCATGGAGGGCACCTACTACACCTTTCGCGGTCAAGCGGCGAGTACGCCGTCGGCGTGTGGGGCAGCAACTGGGCGACCGGACTCCAGGGCGCCCGGCTCGACCGCGAGTTCGCCGGCGCGGGCAGGGGCGGACGGTTGCTTGTACGGACTTGTACGGATGATTCGCCCGGGTCTTCACCGGTCCCGGAATTCTCGTCAGCGTGGTTCCAGCAACGACCCATCGCGGAGCGCACGGCTTCGCGCCAGCAGCAGGGAGGAACCCCGTTGTCCAGACTCATCAAGGCCGCGTCCGCCGCGGCGGCGCTGTCCGGCGCTCTCGCGCTGACGGTCACCGCCGCCGCCGCTGTGTCCAGTTCCCAGTCCGGCACGCAGACCAGCGTTCAGTCGTACACCGGGGAGAGCAGCCCATGGACCGCCCAGACGGTCGGAGCCTGGGGGAACATCCCGACGGCGTCCGTCAACGTCACCGTGCCCTCGGGGACGACACGGTTCGTCGACGCCCGCTTCACCGCCGAGTCCGTTTGCGCCGGCGACGCAAGCGCGTGGTGCTCCGTGCGTATCGTCGTGGTCAACTCCGCGGGGACGACCACCGAGCTGCAACCGGTCACGAGCACGGACTACAGGTTCGACAGCCCCGGTGGCGCCGAGGAGGCACACGCCCTCGAGCGTTTCTCCGCCCCACTGGGCCCGGGCACCTACACCGTCCGGGTGCAGGCCCTGCGCATCACGGGCATCACTCAGTTCACCCTGGACGACTACGCGTTCGCGGTCGGCCTCGTCGAGCCCTGAGGCATGACGAGGCGCCGCCGGCAGTTCCGTCAGGTACAGGCCCGCCTCGTTCAACGGCAGGCGATCGACGCGCGCGTTGTGCGTGCACGAAAGCCTCCAGGTCACTCGTCCAGATTCGACATGGTGCTGTGTCCGAAGGGGATGACCATGGTCCAGCCCTCGACCAGGTCATTCATGATCTCACCGAACTTCTGCACCGGCCCGTTCTTGATGTGGCTGTCGAAGGCGGCCTCGTCCTTGTAGACCTCGTACACGTACACCACGTCAGGTTCCGCCTCGACCTCCCACAGGTCGAGGCGGAGCGTGCCCGGCTCGGAATCCCTGACCACCTGGGTGTTCCAGCGCGAAAACTCCAGAAACTCCGATCGCTTTCCTGGTTTGATGACGAGCCTGACGAGTGCTCCGTACATCTCAGCTGCTCCTGATCTTGGCGGCCGACGCCGGGTGGGTTCTAGCGGGGGTTGTCGGCGCGCCAGGCGACGTAGTCGGCGACCGCCTTGGCGACGTCGAAGGACGGCGTGAAGCCGGTGTCGTCGGTGAGCCGGGTGGTGTCGAGGTAGGGGTTGTCGCCGGGGCCGGTCCGCCGTCCGGGGAGGAGGTCGAGCCGCAGGCCGGGAGTGATCGCCCGCAGGGCGTCCGCAAGCTCGCGGTTGGTGAACGGCCGGCCGCTGGAGACGTTGTAGGTGTCGTGCCGCAGGGTATCCGCGGTCGTCAGCAGGGCGATCGCGCGCCCGGCGTCGGGTGCGTAGCAACTGTCGCCGCCGTCGTCGGCGTACAGCGGCTGCGGCTCCTCACCGCGGAGCACGGCGCTGATGTACGGCGGGATGTGGTTGAACGGTGATTCCGGGTCCATCAGCGGTCCCCAGATGCTCCCGATCCGGAGCACGACCGGCTGGACCCCGGTGCCCCGGAGGCTGTGCGTGGTCAGCGGCTCGACCGCCTTCTTGAAGGCGACGATCAGGTGCGGCAGGTCCGCGGCGGGCAGCGCGAGCTCCTCGTGCCAGCGGGTCTCGCTCCGGCCGGCGTACACGCCGAGGCTGCCGGCGACGGCGAACCTGCGCACGCCCCAGGTACGGGCGGTCTCCAGCGCGTTGAGCAGGCCGATCAGGTCCGTGCGGAAGTAGCGGACCGGGTCCTCGCCGGGAATGCTGCCGGCGAGGTGGACGATGTCGCTGATGTCGTGGCGATCGGCGAGGGCCAGGAAGGCGTCCCGGTCGGTGACGTCGAGGGGCTCCACGGCGACCCGGCCGGCGAGGAACGACGGGACCTCGGTCCGGTGGTGTGCGGTGACGACGACCTCGTGTCCGAGGTCGACGAGCGCGCGGGCGGTGTGCGCGCCGATCATGCCCAGCCCTCCGGTGACGAGGATCATCGGGCCACCTCGTAGTGGAGGTGGGTGACGCCCGGCGCCGGTACGGCTTCGACCAGGCGCAGGCGTACGTGCTCGGGAAGCGACTGGAAGAACGGGCGGCCGCCGCCGAGCAGGATCGGCACCTGGTGGAGGATCACCTCGTCGACGAGCCCCGCCTTCAGGGCCTCGGTCGTGACGCCGCCGCCCATCAGGCCGACGTCCTTGCCGTCGGCGGCCTCGCGAGCCGCCGCGATCGCGTCCTCGATGCCGGTCGTGATGAGGGTCTGCCGCTCGCTCATCTCCGGCGCCGCCCGATGGCTGAGGACGACCAGCCGGGCCGCCGGGTGCGGGCTGCCGCCTCCGAAACGGTCGGAGTCCTCGTAGGTGTTGCGTCCTGCGACGACCGCGCCCACGCGTCCGGCGAGGGCGTCGAAGACGCGGGCGCTGGGCTCGCTCAGCTTGAACCCGTCGAAGACCTGGCTGGGCGTGTCGCCATCGAAGTACCAGTCGAAGAGCATCGTTGCGTCGCCCAGCCCGCGCCCGGCGCCCGGTTCGCGACCGGTGATGTATCCGTCGACCGACACCGCGTGGGCGGCCATGACCTTGCTCATCTTGGCGATTCCTTTCTTGAGTTCCTTGAGGAGACTCTGTGACCGTAACACTTGAAGTTCCCTAAGGGAACCCTGATTGCTGGACTGCGCTCATGCTGGGGCGACAAGCGGCTCCCGGGCGAGGCCGGGCCGCCGGTGCTCTACCGCCATCACGCGTGCGGCGAGCTCAGCCGTGCCGACCTGCGCTGCGCCCACTGCGGCGAGCCGATGCGCGCCGGCGACGTCGACCTGCTGACCGGTCCGGGCGCAGCCACGTGATCGAGACCGGCACCACGGCTCGCCGGGCGGCGCAGGTCCTCCCGGGCGACGAGGGAGGGCCGACAACAGCACGAACGCGTCCACGGACACCAGCGGCGACGACAGCGTGAGCACCGCGGGACCGGGCCACCGCCTCAGTTCCGGCCCGCGGCGCAGCCCGATCGATGATCATGATTGCGCTCCTTCCGGTTGCCGGAAAGTCTCGCGGCTCCACCGCTCTACCGGCAGATGCCGATGTGGACTGTCGTCGGTGATGAACGCCATCGCGAGTTCGGTGATATTTGCATCTGTTCCCGAGGCCGGCGACCTCATCGCTCGCCCTTGCCCTCTCCGGCAACGGCACCACCGTGCTCGGCGGGCGCGTCAATGTCGGATCCGCCTGCCATACTCCCCGTGATCATGAAGAACTGGGGAGCCCGATGCGCAAGATCATGCCCGCGGATTACGCGTGGGAGGACGACTGGCCCGAGGAGATCTACACCGTCACCTTCGTCCGCGGCCTGAACGAGCGCGAGACGCTTCGCCGGTTCGGCGTGGCCGACGACAACATCCATCCAGTGGACGACGAGGAGGTCATGGAGCGCATCGAGGAGACCGACGGCTGCTGCGACATGGTGCTGGTGACCCGGGCCGGCGACTGGACGATCGCCTTTGAATACTGTGGCTGGGAGGGGACCCGGCCCGAGACCCTGCGCGAGCTGGGCCTGGAACCCGAACCGGAGGAGGAGTTCCCATTCGTGCCCCGCTCCGTACCTGCGGCCCTCGCCCTGGCCAGTCGTATCTCCGGAGTGCTGTTCACCCCCGCGCTGCTGGACGGGCCGCTGCTGGGCGGGGTCATCACCGACGCCGTTCCCGACGATCCCCGGGAAGGTGACCCGCTCGCCCGGCACGCCCTGCGGGCCTTCAACCAGGAGCTCGCCGAGGCCATCGACAATGCCTCCCCTGGCCTCCAGCGGCGGGCCGCGGTCGCCGAAGCCCGCCGCCAGTGCGAGGTGGCCGGCGTGGCCGACCACCCGGTGCTCGCCGCCGCGCCGGCCTCGGCCGAGCGGGGCGAGCCGAGCCAGGTCGGGCACGACTCCCCGCTGGCCGAGCAGTGACATCACCGTCCGGGCGAGGCGGAGCGGGAGGCGGTGCGGCCGCGCCGGCAGGCGGTGACATCCGTACGCCATGCCCTGTCACCCGACGCCAGGAAGGCCGCCTACAACACCCACTTCGCCCTGGTCCACAGGGGTCAGGTCATGGCCGACCCCGACCACGCGGCGGCGGTTGCCGCGACGCTGCGCGCCGCCTCGGCATAGCAGCCCCGATGCTGCGGATCAGGAGGCAGCCGGGTGATGTTCCGAGGCCGCGGTTCGACGGTCACGCGTCCGCCATCTCGTCCTTGTGGCGGAACAGGCTCCGGTATTCCTGACATCGCCGCGGCGGACGTCGACCGGGAGTGGGAGGCGATCGCCCTGCACTCCTCCCTGGGCATTGCCGACCGGCGCGGACTGCTGACCTACCTGACGCACAAAGGCGTCTTCACCGACGCCGGCATCTTCACCGACCTCGACGCCGCGCTGCTCCAGCCGGTCGGTCCTGGTGGTCCCCCTAGCGCTGAAAGTGCCAGAACAGCATGGACGGCGTCCCGGCGATGGCCGCGTGCGCCGCCTCGGGTGCCAGGTCGCACAAACCCCACGGCCACACATCCCACGGCTCCAGGACGCCGGTCCGCTCGCGCGGCTCCCCTGGAGGGTGCAGTGGCTCCTCGCAGCGCCGTACCTGGAGTCCCGCCGCCAGCGCGGCTCGTACGTAGTCCCCGACCAGGTGGCGGTAGGTGGCCACCCTCCCCGGCCGGCCGTCCGGCAGCCGTACGGGCGGGACCACGCCCCGCGCGACGCCCTCGGGATGGATGTCGGCGATCACCACATGCCCGCCGGGCCGCAACACCCGGGCGAACTCCGCAAGCACCGGGTCCAGCACGGGCACATGCGTCAACGCCAGCGAGCAGACCACCAGGTCGGCGGACTCATCAGGCAGCGGCAGGGACGACAGCTCGCCCAGCAGGAACTCCGCCTGCGGCACCCGCCGGCGCGCCCGCTCCATCATGTCGGGCGAGCTGTCCACGCCGCGCACCCGATGGCCGCGACCGGCCAGGTAAGCCGCCATCCTGCCGGTGCCGCACGCCGCGTCCAGCGCGTCACCGGCCGGCAGCGCGTCGACGATCTCCCTGATGAAGGGCTCGTCAAGCTGGAACGCGCTGTTGGGCCCGTCGTAGGTCTGCGACCAGATCCGGTAACCCGCCACGCTGTCCACCCTGGTCACCTCGACGGCGGCCTCGGCCAGGGACTCGTCGTCGAGGAACTTGCGGATCTCGGCCAGGCGCGCCTCGACGAACGCGCGGTCATGCTCGCCGGTGTGGGCCCGCATCAGGGCCATGCCCTCCAGGCCGAGTACGTACGCCAAGGGATGCTCGTAGATCACCGCGACACGCTAACGGCCACCGCCGACGGAAGCTACAGAATTTCGAATCGGACGGGCACCGGGAGGAAGACCCGAACAACCCCGTTCGAACCGTCCGGATCAAGGTGAGCTTCGGCCCCGCCTTCGCGCCGCCGTTGCAGGAATCTCCGGCGCGGCTCGAACCAATGGGCGTTCGGCGACATCCAACATGATCGCAGTATCAGAAGGGGACTCATGTGATCATCTCGTTGAACGCCACCTCCGAGGCAGCGGCCAGGTCACCGCGGATGAGCCTTTCGACAGGCGACCGGGGCTGCTCATGACGCGAGGTGCCCTCCCCGCCGCCGGCGTGTCCCCGCCATGGTGATCCGCAAACGCGCCCCACGCACGACGCAGCGAATCGACGTGGCCCGGCTTCCCGAAGACGTCGTGGCGCTCATCGACGCCCTCGGACCTGATGAGAGCTTGGTCGTCACGCGTGACGGCGCGTCGATAGCGACGATCTCCAGCACCGTTGACGTGGTCCAAGGCGCCATCGTCGACCGCGACGCTTCAGATGAGGCCGAGGATCAAGCACCGATGGACCACGAGAGCGTGACGGTCGTGGCCACCGCGATGGAGCTGTCGACCGCGGCCCGGGTCGCGCTGTCGACACAGCTCGGGGCGGACTATGTAGTCCTTGATATGCATGCTGCTCCCGCGACAACCGATGTGCTGCTGGTGCCTCCAGGAAGCCCGCAGCTGATCGGAGCGCTCCGAGCGATGTTCCCGAAGGCTCGCGTCATCGTCACCGAGATCGAGGACCACGAGCTCGGGGTCCAGTACCACGGCCCGGTCCGGCGGCTGCTCGACGCCGGCGCTGACGGGTATCTACCTCCGGCGACCCTCCCGCTCCTGGCCAGGCAGCTTGACTACACCTTGAATCAAGGGCGCGAGATCGCCGGCGGGGCTGCCACACCCTTGCAGATCGCACCGGCCGTGGCGCCGGCAGATCCAGACGACGAATGACCCCCGCCTTCTAATCCGGCGGTCGCAGGTTCGAATCCTGCAGGGCGCGCCACTCCACCTGCGGAAATATGAGGCAAGGCTGAGTCAGCCGCTGAGCTGCCGCCCCAGCGCGGACGCGGCGTTCAGCACCAGCCGGGCCGTCTCCCGGGCAGCCAGGGCCAGCGTGGCGGCGCCATGTCGTAGATCGTGCAGGCGGATGGGCGGCTGTCCTGAGGTGGCCACCAGCCGACGGAAGCGGCCGGTGAGGTAGTCCGGCCGCAGCGGCTCGCTGTCCGCGGTGGTGAACACGTCTCCCGAGTCCCGCCGGCGTGTGCCCGCCCTCGCGCTCAGCTCCTCCTGCCGCTCGCGGTGCCGCCTCAGCACCCGTACGGTCTCCGCGTCCAGGGCCACTACCCGGCAACTGGCGGATCAGCCGGGCACGCACCGCCGCGTTCAGCACGGTCCGCAAAGTGGCGTGGATCCGCACCACGGTAGCGGGTGACCCAGCCGCATCGCCCGCTGACGTGTACGCGAGTCTTTGCCATCTGTCCCACCTCCACCCTTCACGGTGTGCCACGACAGACGCGCCAGCCAGGGCTCGCACTCGATCAGGGATGACCTCAGGTCAAGTGTCCGGAGAACGGGGGAAGCTCAGATGAATGTTCGGCACCCGAACCCTCATCGCCACCACCCCATGGACGACGGACGAGCCACCTCACACCAACCCACCAAGATCTTCTTCAGGACACCCCTAAACCCTGTCGAGCACGTCCGGGAGAGTCGACAGCAGCTCGTACCCAACCGCTTCCTGCGGAAGCCGGATGCCACTGACCAGCACGTTCCTGGCTCGTCCGGCGAGCGGGCCGAGCCACGCCGACACGCGCGCAGCGGAATCCGCTGGTACGGGCACGGCAGGCCGTTCATGGCCTGCCTCGAAAAGCAGTTCGTAGAGCGGAAGTGCCGGCACAACCGCGGGGAGGCCGGCGAGGACGGCGCTGGCGCAGGCCGCTGCGGGGATCTGCAGTCCTTGCAGATCCACGTCGCCGAAGTAGACGATCCGGTCGGGTCTCGGGGACAGCAGCGGTACCGACAACACCGCCGACGGGAACTGGTTACCGGTGCCGTAGCCCACATGCCGTCCCGGACCTGCGGCAGCGTGGCGCCGCGTGGCCTCCAGAAGCGAGGTGTAGGTGTGGTGGTTCTCCGCGATCAGCAGTGCCGTACCGCGAGGATCGGGGCGCCCCGGAACCCATTGCGAGACGAACGGAATGGGCACCGGGTGACAACGCAGCAGTTCGAGCGTCAGCGCCCCTGAGACGAACAGCCGGTTCGTCACCAGCCCATCAAGCCGTTTCTCATCGCCGAACAGCTCCAAGGACCGTTCTCTCATCGGCACGCTCGGCCTCGTCGCCCCTCCGTCGCGAAGAAAGGCGGCCACCGTCTCGAGCACGCTGAACTCGTCGTGCCTGGTTGCGATCCGTCCGGCGGATTCGAGCGCGGGCGGCCACACCCGTACGGTCCTCGTCTCGCGCACGACCCGTTCGCGAGGAGGGCGGCGGACCCAGAGCGGCATGGGAGGCGCGTCTCGCGTGTCGAAATGCCGGGAGGTGCTCGGAAATATCACCGACTCGGCAACGGCCAGCTCGTTCAGCGCGTCGCGGATCTCGGCACGCGCGGTCGGCGCCGTCGCCAGGCGCCGATCGAATGCGACCGCCGCGTCGTACAGCGTCTCGATCTCGATCTTCTGTCGCGGCGATGCCGCGACCTGTTCGGCGAGATGTCGGGCCAGGGAGCTCAGCTTCACGACGCGGCGCCGTCCGTCGTCTCGTCACGTGTCAGGCGGACGCCGGTGATGCCCTCCACTGCGGATCCGAAACGTTCCTCCAGGACGACGTACCTCCGCGTACGGAGCGCTCCTGGCGCGTTGCGCATTCGCAGCACGTTGGGGAACTGGCCGACGGCGCCGAGGTCCTCCACCCCGGTGGTGTAGACGAGTTGCACGCCATGAGCGGCCGCCACCTCGCGCTGCAGCCGCAGGAGCGCCACGTGGCTCGCGGTGCCCAGCGGATTGTCCAGCACGAGGGTGCCGCCGAGCGCTGCCCTGCCCCTGCCCCGGTTGACGGCGCGCAGCCGGGCGAGTGTGCAGTAGAGCGCGACGCACACGGTCAGTTTCTCGCCGCCGGAGAACTTGCCGAGGCGGGTCACGTCGACCGGTTCGACCGCCAGATCGCTGTTGGGTTTGAGTACTTTGACGGTGAACCCGCGTGGCGCCACAGCTTCGTGGACACATCGCTTGAGGAGGGCGAAACCCTCGGGTTTCGACTTCTCGACCACGATCCGGTCGACGACCGCGTCAATTCGTGCGTGCAGGTCCTCCTCGCTGCTGGGGCGGGCGAACCGGATTCGGAGGAAGTGCTGATCGGCCCAACCACCCAGGGTTCCGGGCAGTTTGGAGTGCCGGTGTGCTGACTCCAGGGTCGCGAGCACGTCCTGAACCAGTGCGGCGATCTCCACCACGACGAGCCGCTGGTCGCGTCCGATGTCGGCGAGCTGGCCGTCTATGGTGGTGCGACGCGCCCGCATCTCATCGGCGCGGGCGGCGGCACGCTCGCCGAGCGTTACGGGATCGTCACTGGTGAATCGATCTCTGATCGCATCGGGGATTCCGGAGAACCTGCCCTCCGACGCCAGCCTGCGCACAGCGTCGATGGCTTCGTTCGTCCTGATCCTCGCTGCGGTGACGATCTCCGTGGCAGAGGCCAGGCGACCGAGTACCGCCCGTGTCTCCGACTCGGCCCGCGCATCGTCGCCGTCGAACGCGGCCACTCCGTCCACCACGTCGGCCGGCGCGGCAGCGTCGGTGAGACGATGCGCGCGCTGTGCGAGCACCTGCGCCGCGGTATCCGCCTCGCTCGCAGCTGAGACCGCGTCGTCGGCCTCCCTGTTCAGGGCGGTCACCTGTCCACTCATGTCGGTCGCAGTCGCCGCCTGTAGCGCGGCGAGCTCCCGCGCCTCGGCTTCGCCTGCGGGTTCGACGTCGAGCTGGGCGTGCCGCAGCCTGTCACGCGGCGTCCGCTCAGTGACCTCTTTGCGCGCCTGCTCGAGCTGGAGCATGGCACGGCTCAGCCCCTGCTGAGCCTGGTCGGCCTCCGCCCGGGATCGGCGCCGCGCGATGGCACGCCGTTCAGGGTCCTGCCCATCGCCCGTTTCGAGCAACGACGCCGCACGTTCGCGGATGGCCTCCGGATATCCCGCGAGCGCCTGTTCGGCGCGTACGCCGCGGCTGACGAGCCCCGCGAGCCGTTCTGCGAGCACGGATTGCGCCGCCACCGTATGCCATTGCGTGTCGAGATCGTTGAAACGGCTCGTCAACACGGACAGGGGGTCGTCCACCGGGGTGGCGACGTCCTCGCGGTCCGCGTCGAGCATGGAGATCGCGCGGCCTTCGCGTTCGTATCGTTCCTTGTTGGATCTGTGCTCGGCGGCTTCTCGCTCGGCGGCGCGCTCGGTCCTGCGGCACTCGTTCGCGCGAGTGGTGGCTTCGTCGGCGACCCGCGTGTACGCCCGGACGTCCCGGTCTCGTTGTTCGACGTCTCGCTCGAGTTCCGGCAGTGTTGAGACCTTGGCGACGAGGGCTGTCAGGCGCTCGATTCTGCCCGCGAGAAGGTTGAGCTTGCCGGACAGCCGCTGCTCCGTGGCCGCGTCCGTGAGGTCATGGGCTTCGAGTTCGTCGATCTGAGAACCAAGTGTCGCGTCGGTGTCGTCAATCATGTCGATGGCCTGTCGGCATTCCTCGGTCCTGATCTCCAAGGTGTGCAGGTAACCGGTTGGGCAGTCGCGCAGCAGGGATTCCAGCACCTCCAGGAGCGTTCGGTCCGCCTGCGCCTGCTGGTGGAGTTCGGCGATCCGCCGTTCCTGCTCATGGCGCCGCCGTTCACGTTCCGCCCGCGCGTGCTCCGCCGCGGCCGGATCGTACAACGCCGGGTCGCTGGCAACCGCCGACCATTCAGGGGCAGCCGCATTCAACGCCTGCTGCATCTGGGTGGCGGTGCACACGGTGACGTGGGCGATCGACCGGCAGCCCTGCTTTTCCAGGGCGAGGCGGGCCTGGCCGAGGTCGGCGTCCGCGACGACCACGCCCGCGGCGAGTTCCGCAACGATGGCGTTCCGCAACGCGTCGGCGCGGGCGGGCTCGGTCACCAGGTCACGCAGCAGCTCCCACCCCGGCCGCGCCGCCACTTCGCCGGCGATCGCCTCGGCAACGCGCTGGGCATCACGCGTGGTCGGGAGGAACGCGTCGGTGCGCAACCCGTCCAGCGCGCGATCGTCGTCGGCCGCATCGACCCGGGTTTCCACGATGACCGATTCGGCCGTCGAGACCGCATGTGTCAGCGCCGCTCGAAGGTTGGCCGCTTCGGCCCACAGATCGAGCCGCCCATCTTCGCTGAGCTCCATGAGTTCGGCGAACCTGGCGTTGGTGGCGAGCATGTTGGCGCGAGCGGAGAGCTTCTCGTGGTCGGAGACGAGTTGATCCCGTTCGGCGTTCCTGGCGGCCCGCTCGGTCGCCAGGGCCCTCCGCTGCTCACTCAGTGAGTTGCGCAGCGCCGGCCGGTTGGCGCGCCGCTCGCGTACCTCCTCCAGCAGCTGGTCCGCCTCGTTCTTGGCTGCCCGTGAGTCGCCGAGGACCTCAGCGGGAACCGCTTCTCGATCGGGAAGGTCGCCCTGGTCGGTTGCGGTTTCGATGGCTTCGTCGATGCTTGCCATCTGCAGGCGGAGGTTGTCCGCGCGTTCCTCTGCTTTGGCGGAGAGTTCCCGGTTGGCGCGCACGCGCTCCTCTTCGGTCTCGGCATGGGACCTCGCGGTCTCTGCCGCTGAGGTCTTCTGCTCCTCGGCGGTACGTTCGTCAGCCGCGAGAGCGGCGTAGCGGGCCTTCAGAACGGCCGCGGCATCATCCCGTGCCTTGCGCAGCGGGGCGGTCTCTCGCTCCGCCTCGGTCATCTGCCGGCGCACCGACCGCGCTTGATCCTCTGCCTCCGCCCGCTCGGCCAGCGGGCCGACCGCTTCCCAGGCCAGGTCGTCATTCTTTGTGGCGGTGGCTGCCGACTCCGCCTCATCGGCTGCCTTGGTCGCGGCAGCGAGCCGATATGTGGCCGCGATCCTGAGCAATTCATTCGCCACGTCGTTGAGCCGGCCGCGTTCGCTGTCCAGCCTATGAGCCTCGCCGCGAAGCCGCTTCGCCTCCCCGGCGAACCAGTCCCTGTCGGTTTCCTGCGCCGAAGCCGCGCTTTGGAACGCGGCTGCCAGCAGCGCGGCCGCCTGCCTCGCCTCGCCTGCTTCTCGGTCCGCTTCTTTGGTGAGATCGTGTCTTTCGGCCAGCGTGTCAAGTTTGCCGGACATCTCAGCACAGAAGTTACGATCCACAAGCAGATCTGGTTTCCGGCCGAGTACGTCGATGACCTTCCGCAGATTGGCCGCGACGAGCTCCGGCTGAGCGCTGTCCACGGTCAAATCGATCAGGAAGTCGATGAACTTGTCCGTGGAGGGGAAATTGAACAGCTCGGCGACCCCGCCCTCCGAGTGGTTCATCTCCTTCTGATAGCCGAACAGGGTCGGATCGAGATTTCGCGAGATGAGTGTTTCGGTCCACAGGCCGCGCTGATCGGTGATCGCGAACGAGAACTGCTGCGGCCGTGACGCCGCAGCCTCCCGCAACAGGCGAACGAACTCGGACATTGGCCGGGGGCGGCCCGATTCATCGTGAACGGGAAGGCGATCGAGATCGAGCACACCAGGCACCTCGAAGAACGAGTAGTACCAACCTCTGAGCTTTTCACGATCACGATCGGGGTCGACGGGTTTGCGGCGGTCGATCCATTCGTATACGGCTCCGGTGATGAGTCGCGGCGGGGGCAACAAGCTGTCGTCGGACTGCGCGACCCATTCAGCGACCGTGTGGCTCGTGTCGCCGGAGGCGATGTAGTCCTCCAGATACCGCTTGACGGACCTGCCCATGAAGTCTTTCCGCAAGGGCAGGAGCAGGGCGAAGAAGAGCGACAGCAGACTCGACTTGCCGCCTCCGTTACGCAGCCAGAGGATCGAGTCAACGGGCTCACTCGAACCGTCTGCGCCTGACGACACGTCCAACGTGAGATCCGTGAACCGGGCAGCCCTGTCGCCGACGTTCGCCAGCCGCAGACGAGACAGCTGATAGGTCACGGTGCCACCCTCCGGTCGTGGTCGCCACGTCTGATGGCGGCCAATGCGTCGTATGCGGCGTTGCCGGCGAGTTCGGCGGCCTGGATCCGGAAGCGTTCGAGCAGTTGGAAGACCTCAGGACCGCGGGCAGGCGCTGACCGGGCGAGCGCTTGGTCGACCATCCAGGTGAGCACGTGCGCTATCCAGTAGGTGGAGGACGCGGGGGACCGGCGTGCCTTGCCCTTTCCTCTGTCCGCCTTGTAGCCGGGCGACAGACGGTCATAGGTACGCCACGCCTCGTCGAGCGATCCCTGCGCCTGCTCGGATGTGCGCTTGAACCGTTCGCACGTCTCGCGCAGAAAGCGTTCGAGTTCGTCGACCGACACCCACCGAACTCGGTCGTCATCGAAGTCGGCCGGCGTCGGGAACGCGTAGGCGGCGATCGCGACGCTGACGAGTCCCACCAGCAATCGTTCGGTCACACCACCGACGTTCGGCAGGTCCGAGATGCGATAGGCGAAGACCGACTCACGGCGCACACCGAGTACCAGTCCCAGGTCCGAATCGGACAGCACCTGAGCGTCGAGTCCCTCGAGTACGCTGTCCACGGCGTTGCGGAACTCCACGTCGGCGCGGTAGCGGCTCAGCAGTGTGCGATATTCGCTGTCCGCGCCGGGCCGCATCTTCGGACGCAGGGCGCAACCGATGAGCACACCCACATCGGCGAGATCGCGCTGGCTGAGGGTCATGAGGCATCCCGGTCCGCCACCGTCGCCCACCGGCTGAGCGCCTCCTCGTCCTGCGCGACGATCAGATCATCGCCCGACCAGCCGGGCAGGGTGATCCGCGCCCCATCGGCGTCGACCGCCGCCGCGGCGCCGAGGACACGGGCAGCCGTGTCCACCGCCGTGGACACGGCTTGCGCCGTCTCGGGCGCGTACTTCCACAGCGCGGCGAGAACGATGACCTGCTCGACCTCCTCGGGAAGGTCCGCCGCCCGGGCCGAAAGCAGGAGATCTGACAGGCGCGCGGGCAGCCCGACTTCGTTCACCAGGCGCGCGGCGGCCCCCAACACCTCCGGAGGTATGGCGGGAGGATCGGGATCACCGAGCTCCTCGTCGGGAACCGGCGGATCTTCCGGTGAAGGCGCGCGTCGTGGCGCGAGAAGATCATCGACCAGGTCGGCGACGCGCACGACCCTCGGCACCTGGCCGCCTGACACCAGGACGGCGAAGGCCTCGGCAGGCTCCACCGCCACGTCGGCGCGCAGGGCAAGCAGCGGGAGGAACAGGCCGTCCATGATGTCGGGGTTCCGCAGCCCGCCGACCGGCCGGAACGACTGGCGGGCCTGCTCGTCAAGAAAGATCGTCCGTGCGTTGACCAGCTTCCCATGGAGCTCGGTGTGCCGTTGACGGCACTTCTCCAGCAGTGCCGCGATGCGCGCCGAGGCCTTGGCGACCTCCGGTTCGGTGTCGGGCGCGTCCAGCGCTCCTCGGAGATGGCCGAGCAACCTGGACTCTGTCGCGAGCCGTTCCTCCAGGTGCGTACGGTTGCGCTCCAACTGTTCCGGCACCTCCCTGACCCATTGGGGAAGCACGGTCCGAATGTCCCGCACGGTGTCCGCCAGCAATGTCCGCAGCTCATCGGCATAGCGGATGGACAGCAGCAGCGATCGTTCGGCCGCCTTCTCCGCCTGTCCGAACGCTCCGCGTTCGAGCTGCCGCGCGAGCATGAGCTCGATCGCGGCCTGCTCGTCCTCGACGTCGAACTCCAGCCCGCCCACCAGGGCGTTGATGGCGTCCGTCGAAGCCCGCAGGACGTTGACGCCTCTGCGGTGATCCTCATGCTCGGTCAGTAGCCGGAACTCGGCCGTCCCGACCCGATGGCGGACCGAGCCGTCGTCGGCACGTCCGAAGATCGAGACCTGGTAGCTGAACGGCGCCTCGCGTTCCTTGCGGTTGAGCAGCGCGTCCACCACATACCGCGCCACCGCGACGTGTTCATCGATGGAACGTTCCGGATGGGCGCCGGCGGCCAGCACGGCCAGCCCCGAAACCGCTTCGTCGTAGGTGACCTCGTGATCGAATCCCTGCTTGGCGATCACAGCATCGATGGCGGCCAAGGCGAGCGTCACGACGTCGTACTCGCATCCGCCCCACATCTGCCGTGCGGCGTTGTCCGCCGCGTCGGCCACCGGCCGGGCCCGCAGGAGCGCTCGTACGCGATCCCCGAACGACTCCTCGAACACCGCCCCGCCCACGGTCGAGAGATCGCTCACTGAGGCGTAACCCCCTTGGTGCGCCGACATCCGCCGCAACAGTGTGATGGCCGGGCAGCGCCCGCATCACAAGTCACTATCTTTTGATCGTGGAAAAGGCGGCTACGGTTACATGCGGCGAGACGCGGGAGGGTTTTTCAAAGGCTCGTCCTGTTTCGACTATGAAAGAAATACAGCCCACCGACGGCAAGTCGGGGCGGCCGTCGGCGACGTACCCGATCCGTCAGGTGGCCCAGGATTTCGACCTGACGGAGACAGCGGTGCGGCAGTGGTGCGCCGGACCATGGCTTTCTTCGCCGAGGAGTCCGGCGAGCGTGCGCCCGTGCATCGAGGCCGCAAAGGCGGGTGCGGGTGATTGCCGCCGGACAGGGTCAGCCCGACGCTGTCTGACCGCATGGTCCCGCGTGGTCGCAGTACGGCTGAAGACGGCTCTGCCCGCAACCACACAGAACGGCCCTGGTCTCCGCACGCGGGCCTGCCGCCGTGTCCATGCTCAACTCGCCGCGCGCGATCAACTGTCCGACGGTGTTGCGCGTGATCCGCGTGGGCCGGTCCGGAATCTCCGCCCCTCCGTCCACGAGTTCGTACTGCAGCGCACCCGAGGGACAGCGCCGCACCACTTCGGCCAGGCGCTCGGCCTCGGCGCCGTCCGGCCGGATCCACGGGCGCTCACCCGGGTCGAAGACCTCGGGCAAACCGTGGACGCATTCGGCGGCGTGCAGGCAGCGCCTGGCCTCGAATGTCACGGTGATCGACCGGCCCACGTACGCCTTCTTCTCGGTTCCGCTGCTCATGCCGGCCTCCGTCGCTGCCATGCCCGGTGTTCAGTCGCTGACTCTGCTGCGGGACTGATACAGCAGGTCCTGGTACTCGGGGTGCCGGGCGATCCACCCCGCGAAGAACGGACAGGTCGCCAGCACCCGCAGGTTCGCGGCGCGCGCCTCGTCGAGGGCGGTGCGAACCAGCGCCGACCCGATCCCCCTGCCCTCGTACTCCGGCGGAACCTCGGTATGCACGAACGCGACGAGTTCTGTCGTACGGATGTACTCCGCGACGCCCGCGACCTTGGACCCACCCTCGACCCGGGCCTCGTACCGCTTGGCCTCGGGAACGTCAATCACTTCCACTGACATGTGTCCTCCATATGCTTTCCGCGTGGCCTTGTTCCACGCCAATCCCATCAAGTCAAGTGCGCGGTGCCTTCGCCGCAGTGAGTACCTTCGCGCGGCCCGGCCACAGGCGGTGAGGAGCTTGCGTACCGACGGGATCCGCTGTGCTATCGTGCCCGCGAGGACCGATAGGAACACAGTGTCAAGGACTCTCCTGCGGACTTGACTCGACGGTGGGATCACGTCAGATCCCGTGGACCCGCATCGAGATCATCGCGTGGACCTCCAGGCGCCGGCCACGATATGCATCCGTGTCCGAGGTGATCCAGGAAGGGACAGACATGGCCTGGAGCACCCGGGAGCTCGCCGAGCTCGCCGGCACCACGGTGAACACCATCCGGCACTACCACCGGCTCGGCCTGCTCGAGGAACCGGAGCGCCGCTACAACGGATACAAGCAGTACGGCGTACCGCATCTTGTCTGCCTGCTGCGCATCCGCCGCCTTGTGGAGCTCGGGGTGCCACTGTCTGAGATCGGCGTGGCGAAGTCGAACGGGGACGTTCCCCTGGAGGTGCTGCGCCAGGTCGACGCCCAGCTCGCAGCCGAGATGGAGCGCCTGCGCAAGGCCCGCTCCGACATCGCCGTCATTCTGCGCGATGGCGCGCCGGCTGACACCCCGGCGGGCTTCGAGTCCGCCGCCGCGAACCTGTCCGCGGCCGACACCTCCCTCATCCACGTCTACACCCGGCTGTATGACGACGAGGCTCTGAAAGACCTGCAGCGCATGGCGGAAACCGACACCGATCCCGTCAACGCGGAGCTGGACGCCCTTCCTCCGGACGCGGACGAGGCCACCCGGCAGAGCCTCGCCGAGAGGCTTGCACCGCTCATCGCCCAGAACCTCATCGACTATCCGTGGCTGACCAACCCTGAAGGGCGCCTGTCCAAGAGCGAGCACGCCACTCAGCAGTTGTTGATCGACGCCGTAGCCGCGCTCCGCAACACCGCACAGATCGACGTGCTCACCCGGGCCAGCATCCTCGCGCACCAGCAACTGGGCCTCGCGCAGGCGGCCGAGGACGACACAAATCCCGCTTGACTCCTCCGGCCGGGAGACTCACGACCAAGGACAGCGATGCCCGTTCGGGGCTGGGAGGACAGGGAACCTGCCGGCTCGCCGCGCATCAGCAATGCGGCGACAATCGTCGCGGTCGCCACGGCGATCATCGAGTCCCAGCTGCAGAACCTCGACCATTCTCTCCCAGGCTGCCGATCACGAGAGAGATGTCCCTGCTCGGGTTCCAGGTGAGCCTCGGCTGTGGGCAGGTGCTCGGCCGGCCACCGGCCGCGCGCTACCGGTACCATCTGGTCCACGGTGCCGCGGCCAGCAGTTCTGTGCGCCCATGCCGTCGACGTAGTCGAGGCCTTCGGCGTCGAACGGCGCGAACGAGGCGACGAGCAGCACGTCCTCAATGCTCCCAGGGGCCACCGCCGCGCTGGCCGGCGCCTGCGGCATGCCATGATGGAACAGGACGACCGGTCCTGTGCTCGGTCCTCGCACTTCATACTCGAGATCACGCCCATCGGGCAGCCGCAGAAGTGGCACTGGAGTCTCCGCCACCTTCTGAGATCGAACGGAATGCGGTCCAGGTCGCACCCGGCGCTTCTCGGCAGGCTTCGAGGTCCTTCGGTGCGCCGGGCGCCTCGGTCTGGGCCACGTCTCGGCGCACCGGTACAGGCGGCGACGTCGAGCCGGCTGTCTCACCCCGGCCAGGGGCGGCCGCAAGGCGTCTCGGGCCACCCCCAGGCTGTGTCGGCGGTTGTTCAGACCGGAACGACGAGATGGAGCGCGAGCCAGGCCGAGACGGTCGCTATGGTCGTCCAGAGAACGATCGCTACAGCCTGCCAGAGCAACACCCACGCTCGCGGCGTCCCGCCGGCGACGAGCATCGCGGACATGAACTGGGTCGGGATGGCGAGAGGGCCGAGGAGGCTCGCGCCAGGAACCCCGAAACGGACAAGCCACTTCTTGAAGCGCTTGTGGCCCTTGGACTCGGGCTTGGCGGGCGTACCCTCCTGGTGAGCGGCGTCCGCCGCGGACTCGGGAACGCCCCTGGCTTCCCCGTCCGCCACGGTATGGGCCGTGCGGTGGTTCACGACGGCGGTGCGAGTCCTCGAGGTGAGGAATACCACGAGGAGAACGCAGATATAGTTCCCCGCGGCTGCGGCGATGCCCGTCACGATGGGATTGAGGCCCCCCACCACACCGATCAACGACGCCACCTCGCCCTCGATGAACGGGATCGCGCCGGCGAGCATCACAATGACAGGTTGGATGAACTCGGGGACCTGTCCCACGAGATCTTGGAAGCTGCTGACGAGTTGCTCAAGGGGATTCATGAGGGGACTCCTTGTGGGTGCAGACCGTTATGTCGAGCCACCTCGGCTCTGTTCCCAGTGGAAACCGCGTTCCCGGGACAGGGTCAAACCACCCGGAGCACGTGACCTTTCCTTCGCGCGACAGGGGTAGCGGAACGCACCTGAGGTGTATTCGGCGGGGCGTCGTCGGCGTGGGTCCAGAGCAGACCGTGCGGGGCGCCTTCGATCTCGACATAGTCGGCCTCGGGGAACGCCGCGTGGAAGCGACGCCCGGTGGCGTCGATGGGGAGGATGTTGTCCTTGGTGCCGTGCAGGATCAGCGCCGGCTTGCCACTGGCGCGCACCGCCTCGACGTCACCGCGGAAGTCCTCGATCCAGGACGGGACGACCGCGTACGCGGCGACCGGGGCGCTGCCGATCGCGACGTTCCAGCTGGCGGTGACGGCCTCCTGGCTGATCCGGGAGCCGAGGTTCTCGTCCAGGTTGTAGAAGTCCGAGTAGAACCGCGTGAACCAGGCGTACCGGTCGCCCTTCGCGGCCGCGGAGATGCCGTCGAACACCTCCTGTGGGACCCCCTCGGGGTTGTCGTCGCGGGCGACGAGGAACGGTTCGAGCGAGGCGAGGAACGCGAGCTTCGCTACTCGCTCATGCCCGTAGCGTGCCACGTACCGGGCCAGTTCCCCGGTGCCCATCGAGAAGCCGACCAGCACCACATCGCGCAGGTCCAGGGTCTCCAGGACCGTGTTCAGGTCCGCGGCGAACGTGTCGTAGTCATAACCGGAGCCGACCTTCGACGACTGCCCGAATCCGCGACGGTCGTAAGTGATGACCCGGTACCCGGACGCGAGGAGCTCGCGCGTCTGACGCTCCCAGCTGTGCCCGTTCAGCGGGTAGCCGTGGATGAGGACGACCGGTTGACCCGATCCCTGGTCCTCGTAATACAGTTGGTTGGCCCCGGGGATGAGGGCACCAGCATCGCATCCACTGCGGCGGTCCCAGGGTTCACAAACATTCGATCGAGCGGAACCGGTGTTCCCGCCACAGGGTCACCGGGACACGCCGTCCAGGATGAGATCGCCGGTGATCCAGCCGACCGCCATGCTCGGCGCGGCCGTGTTGCCACTCGGCAGCGTCGGCATGACCGAGGCGTCGGCCACCCGGAGCCGGTCCGTCCCGCGTACCCGCAGCTGGTCGTCCACGGCACCGCTGGGCCCGAGAGCGCAGGTGCCGATCGGGTGATTGATGACGGCGCCGTGTTCGAGCGAGTGCCGCACCAGGCCTTCCTCGTCCTCGCTCTTCGGCAGGTCGGCACTGCTCGCGATCGATGCGAACGGCTCGGCCGCCACGATCTCCCGGAACCGGGCGAAGCCGGCGACGAGGAGCTTGCGGTCGTGGTCGGTGGACAGATAGTTCGGAACGAGCCGGGGAGCATGCTCGAGCCCCGGGCCAGTGATGTGGATCGACCCGGTGCTGGTGGGCGAGTGCGGGTAGAAACCCACCGCCGCGCCGCCGATCCGGGCTGGTGCCCCGTCGTGGCCGGGCACGACGAAGGGATAGAAGAGCAGATCCGTGTCCGGGGCCGACGCGCTCAGGTCCGACTTCAGCACCGCCGCCACCGTGGCCGTGCCGAACGGCAGGACAGCGGAGCCGCCCGGGACCTCGCTGAACTGCGTCATGAACGCTATACCGCGGTGCTGCCGGAGGTTGCCGCCGATGGCCCGGTTCCCCGCGACCATCGGCACGCCGGCCGCAGCGAGCACCCGCGGGTCGCCGACACCGCTGCGCTCGAGCAGCAACGGACTCTCCAGTGCGCCGGCGCAGACGATCACTTCGCGGCGCGCCGAAAAACTGACCACGCCCTCGGGGACAACCGCCTCCACACCGGTCGCGGTCGCGCCGTCGAAGATGATGCGCCGAACCTCGCAGTGCAGGACAAGTCTGACGTTCGGCCGGTCTATGGCCTCGTGCAGATAGGCGCGCGCCGCGCTCATCCGCCTGCCGTCGGCCACCGACACGGGAGCGTAGGCGGCACGCTCCCGCTGAGCTGGGAGGCATGCCAGCCGCACCTGGCCACCTGCTGCGCCGAGGTCGGCCTGCCTGGCACGGCCTCGGAGTTCGTGACGCAGATGAAGACCCGTATGAAGGACGTGGTCGCGGCCGTGGATGCGAGCTACCCGGACAACGCCGACCTGATCATCGACGAACAGGGCCGGCCCTCGCTCAAGGCCCGCAAGTCCGCCGGGAACAGCGCCGAGGTGCTCAAACTGGCCACCGCCGTCAAGGACCGGCTGCCGGAACGCTCGCTGCTGGACCCGGACCACCCGGCACCTGCGCTGGTTCCATCATTTCGGGCCGCTGTCGGGATCGGAGGCAAAGCCGGCTGACCCGCTGGAGCGCTACCTGCTGGCGGCCTTGCCTACGGCTGCAACCTCGGCGCCGCCCGGGCCGCCCGGCACCTGGGCGGCCGCATCAGCGCGCACGAGCGGTCCTACACCGTGCGCAAGCATGTCACGCTGGTCGCCTTGAACAAGGCGATCGCCGATGTGGTCAACACCTGCCTACGCTTGGATCTGGCCCGGTTGTCGGGGGGAGGGCAACGCGGTGGCCGCTGGCGGCACCAAGTACGACATCTATGCCGACAATCTGATCGCCGAGTTCGGTGTGGGAGGCGGTCTACATCATTGAGGGGGTCACCGGGCGTCGTCGCCGGTGTCGGCACCGTCGTCGTCGGCCTTGTGGAGCAGGTGCGCTCGACGGAGCACGTCGACCTGCGCGGGGTTGTAGAGCGCTCTGAGGGCGTGACCGGCGGCGCGCCGCGCCGCCTCGGCCTGGCCTGGCGTGGTGGCCCGCGGTTCCAGCGTCACGCCGTGTGCGGTGGCGCCCGGGACGATGAAGGGCGCGAGCTGCTCGGCGAGGGCCTGCCTGGTGGCATCGTCGGCGTCTTCGGGCAGGTCGCGGAACGTCTCGTCGAGATCGTCGTTCGGGTGTGCCTCGAGCGTGCGGCGCAGTACCTGCATCGACTCCTCCGAGAAGAGCTGGGCGTAGATCGTCAGCAGGGCGCGGTCGTTGTCGCGCAGGTCCTGGACGAGGCCGCTGAAGCTGGTCGGCACCTCCGGTGACGCACCCGGCTGCGCCAGGATGGCCAGCTCTTGCCGGATGCTCTCCAGCCGCCGGACCGTCGCCTCGAGCTCGGCGTCGACGGTCCGGAAGACGGAGGCCTGCCCTTCGCCGCTTGTGCCCATCTCGGCCACCTGCGCGAGCGGCACACCGAGCGCGGTCAGGCGCTTGATCTGCAGGAGCCGCGTCAGGTGGTGCACCTCGTAGCGCTTGTAGCCGTTGGGCTCGCGGTCGGGCTCGTCGAGCAGCCCGACCTGGTGGTAGTAGCGCACTGTCTTGACCGTGATGCCCGCCAGGTTGGCGATCTCGCGTGTGCTCCAGGTCATGGGGTCCTCACCTTGTCGTCCGGGGCCGGTTCTAGGTCGTGATCCGGGTACGTCGCTCGCGCACCCAGACGAGGACGACCATGGCGATGTTGACGGCGGCGAGGATCAGCAGGGCCGCGTCACCGGTGTCGGTGGACCGGTCGATGGTGTATCCCTCGCCGTCTGCCATCAGCGTGTTGACGCTCGAGAACAGGACGTTGTTGGCGATGTGGAACGCGGCCGGCGCCTCGATGCCGCGGCTGATGATCGCCATCAGTCCCGTGGCAACGCCGATGAAGGTGTA
This sequence comes from Nonomuraea angiospora, assembly GCF_014873145.1. Classification (NCBI taxonomy): domain Bacteria; kingdom Bacillati; phylum Actinomycetota; class Actinomycetes; order Streptosporangiales; family Streptosporangiaceae; genus Nonomuraea; species Nonomuraea angiospora. The sequence goes on from NZ_JADBEK010000001.1 coordinate 498,840, forward strand.
GTAGCCGAACAGCCAGGGGTCGCTGGAGCCGTGAACGACCGCGAAGGCCAGGCTGGAGACCACCAGACCGACGGCGAGGGCCGGGCGGACCGCGCGTACCCAGGACGCGGCGGCGGGCAGCACGGCGCTGCGGAACATCAGCTCCTCGCCGACGGACTGGAGCGGGGTGCTCAGCACGGTGATCACCAGCATGAGGATCGTCGTTCCGGAGACACCGAACGCGACCCAGCCCGGGGACTCGGGGGCGACCAGCGCCACCACGCCGATGCCGGCGCCCACCAGCAGGGCCGCGCCGAGCAGGTACTGCGCCAGGCGTCGACCGTCGAACGTCCGTGGTGAGCTGATCAGGCTGCGCCACGGTACCTTCGCCAGCCGTGCCAGCAGCAGGATCGCCACCACGCCCGAGATGCCCACGCTCAGGTTGATGGCCAGGAGTTTCAGCGGGGTGAAGGTGGCGGACATCGGGTCGTCGCTGCCCTCGATGACGCCCACGACCTGGTACAGCAGGATCTGCAGGAGCACCATCACGACCGGCGGCACGAGGAGGACGACCAGCGGCCTCCACCAGCTCATGCGGACGTGGGCACCGAACGGCCGGGAGCCGTCGACACCAGGCTCGCGACGTCCGGGTGCCGGGTCATCGGCCTGGTGCGGTGAGCTCGGGCGCGCTGGCGTGGCAGGGGTCTGGCCGGGTTCTGGCGCGGACATCGGGCGGTCCTCCTGGGTCGAGATGGTTGTTCCGCGCCCTAGGGAACACCGTGCCCTGGGGACACACTCAAGCGGTGTATCGCTCGAATATTGAGGTGCCTGGCCTGAGCTGCGGTTATGCGGCGTGGTGGTATTCGTTGATCGTGCCCGCAACGACGGGTTTCGACGGATGGATCGCAGGTCGTCGAGGTCGGTCACGTGCCGGGTAGGCACGCGGGTCAGGTGGCGTTCGTTGAGGATCAGGATCCGGTCCAGGAGTTCACGGCGCACAGTGCCGATAACGCGCTCGCGGATGGCGTTCATCCTGCAGCGGTCGTACGGACGTTCGCCGACCCCGCTTTTGGCTGTGTGCCGGCCCCACCCCTTGACCGCCAGAAGGTGGGCGCGCGAACTGACCCGAACTCCTTGGTACCCGAGATCGAGCTGAAGGGCCAACAGCCGTCCAGCGTGGGGCCAGAGCAGTGGCCGTGCCCGCTCAGCTCAGGTCCGACATGTCGAGGACGAAACGGTAGCGGACGCCGTTGCGGCGGAGGCGGTCGAGGGCCTCGTTCACCTGCGCCGAGGGCAACAGCTCGATGTCGGCGGTGATGCCTTTGCCGGCGCAGAACTCCAGCATGGCGGCGGTCGCGGGACGGCCTCCGCTGCCCGCTGAGCCGAGTTTCTTGCGTCCCACGAGCAGGTCCATGGTCTCCACGGTGACCGGTCCGAGGTGCCCGAGGGCGCTGAGCGTGCCGTCCAGGGCGACCATGCGCAGATACGGTCCGAGGTCGTGCGGGGTGGAGATGGTGTCGATGACCACGTCGAACCGGTCGCGGGCCGCGGCCGGCTGCTCCGGGTCCGTGGAGGCGAACCGGTCGCGGACGACGTACTCGCGGGAGAATCCTCCCATGGTGGCCGATCCGTCCCGCAGGTCGGTGCCGCCGTAGGTCAGGGTCGGGAACGCGTGACAGAAGTTCTCCTGACCGCCCCGGCACCAACGGCTGCCCTGCCGCGCCGTCGTGGTCGCGCAGCGCATGCAGGTCGCTGTGGCAGACGCCGCAGCAGCCGATCCGCACGGCAAGATCGTCGGGGCGCAGGTCGTCCGGGGCGGGGCACAGTGGGCCGGCGGTCGAGAAGCTCGTGACGGCACGACTGCACCAGGATGCGGCAGAAGATCAGACAGAAGAGGCGGAGCGCCACGAGCTCGAGCATGCCCGGCCCAGGCCACTGCTCCGACCGGTAAGCCAAGCAAACCCGCAGCTCACGACCGTGAACGGAGTATCGGCACCCTTCACGCGAGCGCACGGTGAGATCCGCGGTGTGAAAGGGTCTTGGGGTCCGATTTGCGAGGACGATAGAGTCTGGCCCTGAGGCAGAGCCGTGCCGGGGTTGAGGAGGGGGATGTCCATCACGCCCTTGTCCCTGCCGCAGCCTCCTGCGAAGGCGCCGGAGTTCGGACGAGACGCGCTGATCGTTTGCGAGAGTCTGGTGCGGATCTACCAGTCCGGGTCGGTCGAGGTGCAGGCACTGCAGGGGCTGGACCTGGTCGTGGACAGCGGGGAGATGGTGGCCGTCGTCGGAGCGTCCGGGTCGGGGAAGTCGACGTTGTTGTCCATCCTGGCCGGGGTCGACGCTCCGACCGCCGGGCGGGTGCGGGTCGATCAGTGGAATCTGCTGGACATGTCGCGGGCCGATCGTGTCCGGTATCGGCGGCACACCGTGGGACTCGTACGCCAGCAGACGGCCGCCAACCTCATCCCGTACCTGACCGCGCGGCAGATGGTCGACCTGCCGATGACAGCGGCCCGCACTCCCGGCCGGGTACGCCGCAGGCGCGCTGCCGAGTTGCTGGACCTGCTCGACGTCGCCGAGTGCGCCGAGCGGCGGCCCGCGCAGCTGTCCGGCGGGCAGCAGATGCGGGTGGCCATCGCGGTGGCCCTTGCCAACGAGCCCAGGGTGCTGCTGGCCGATGAGCCGACCGGGGAACTGGACAGCGCCACGTCGGCCGCGGTGTTCGGGCTGTTACGGGAGATCAACCGGCGGCTGGGCGTCACCGTCGTCATCGTGACCCACGATCCCGCGGTCAGCGGGCAGGTGGAGCGGACGGTGGCGATTCGCGACGGGCGCACGAGCAGCGAGGTGTTGCGGCGTACCGCCACCGGAGACGACGGCGCCCCGCAGGTGATCGCCGAGGAATACGCGGTGATGGACCGGGCAGGGCGGATTCAGGTGCCGCGCGACTACCGGGAGGCGCTGGCGTTGACGCGACGGGTCCGGCTGGTGCTGGAGGCCGATCACGTCGCGATCCGTCCCGACGGCGGCGGGGCCGGATGAACGGCGGGCCCCTGGTCAGGGTGCGTGGCGTTCATCGCCGGTACGGCAGCGGGGCGACCGCCGTGCACGCGTTGCGGGATGTGACGTTCGAGCTCGCGGCCGGCACCATGACCGCCCTCGTCGGGCGGTCCGGCTCCGGCAAGACCACGCTGCTCAACATCATCGGCGGCCTGGACCGCCCGGACTCCGGTACGGTCCTCGTCGACGGAACGGACGTCACCGCTCTCGACGAGGACGGCCTGTCCCTGCTACGGCGGGAGAAGGTCTCGTACGTCTTCCAGACCTTCGGCCTGATCCCGGTGTTGTCGGCCGCGGAGAACGTGGGTGCCCCGCTGCGGCTGGCCCGCGTACCGCCGGTGGAGCGTGAGCGGCGGGTCGCGCTGCTGCTGGAACTGGTCGGGCTGGCCGCTCATGCCGAGCAGCTACCCGCTGAGCTGTCCGGCGGGCAGCAGCAGCGGGTGGCGATCGCCCGGGCGCTGGCCGCCTCGCCCCGGCTGCTGATCGCGGACGAGCCGACCGGGCAGCTGGACGCCGAGACCGGTCTGTCGGTGATGGCACTGCTGCGCGGGGTGGTGGAGTCCGAGGGGGTGACGGCGCTGGTCTCCACGCATGATCCGACGATGCTCGCGCTGGCGGATCGGGTGATCCGCATCAACGACGGGCATCTCGACGAGCATCCCGGCATGCACTCTGATGGGCGGCTCGACGAGCGCTCCAACGGCCGGGGCGATTCGTGATCAGTAAGAGTGGTCCGTGCTGAGGCTGGTCGCCCGGCGAGCCCGTGCGCAATGGCCGTTGCTGGCAGCCCTCCTGGCCGTCGCCGTGGTCGGCCCCACGCTGCTGGGCACCTGCGCCCTCCTGCTCACCCGTACCGCCGAGCAGGCGCTGGAGACCGCCGCCTCCCGCGCCACCGCCGACCAGATCGACGTCACCGCCTACACCGTCACCATTCGCGGCGAGCACGCGAGATCCGTCGCCGACGACACCCTCGGCGTGCTGACCTCGGCCCTCGCTCCGTTCGCGACAACGACGGCCGCGCGCGCGTCGTCCGCGATGCGGTCGCTCCCCGGCGCCGGTGTTCCGGCTGTGGCGTACCTGTCGGGGATGGAGGACCTGCCGGCCCGCACCCGGCTGGCCGCCGGACGCCTGCCGCGGGCGGGTGCCGCGCCGACGGAGGCCGTTGTCCTGGAAAGCACCGCACGGCAGCTCGGCCTGAGCGTCGGCAGCCGGGTCCGCCTCGGCAGGGAGTTGGCCGACGATCCCGACCAGAGGATCGAGGTGAGCGTGGTCGGGGTCGTACGCCCGCTGCCGGGCACCGGCTGGGACCGTGACCCCCTCGCCGCCGCCGGATTCGATCCGGCCTACCGCGACGGCCGCTCCGCACAGCCGGTTCACGCGTACGGGCCGTTCATCGTCGACCTCGCCGACCTGCTCGGCGGCGGCTCCACCCTCGACCGGCTCGAGATCAGCGCCCACCCAGACCTGTCCGCCCCCGCCGGCCGTGACCTCGACACCGTCACCCAGGCCGTGCTCGGCGCCGACCGCCGGCTGGGGCAGACGCTCGGCGACCGGGTACGGATCCAGCGAGTCGCCTCCCGACTGCCCTCGACCCTGCTGGCCGCCCGCGATCAGCAGCGGGTCACCACGGCCGCCGTGCTCGCCGTCGCCGCCATCGGCCTCGTCCTGACCGCGACCGCCCTCGCCCTCGCCGGTCGGCTCAGCGCCGGTGTGCGCGGCGAGGAGACCGCCCTGCTGTCCGCGCTGGGCGTCGGCCGCGGTCAACTCGCCGCCGCCGCGCTCGTCGAGGCCGGCGCGCTCGCCGTGCTCGCCGCCGCGGTCGCGATCCCGGCCTCGTCCGCCCTGCACGCCGGGCTGACCCGGCTGCCGCCGATGGCCGGGGCCGGGCTCGCCACGCCTTTCGGCGTGAACGCCGTACAGGTGCTGTCCGTCGCCGGCGGCGCGCTGACGCTGGCGGTGGTGCTCGTCGTGCCCTCGCTGCGGACCTCCTCCGGAGGTGTGCGCGGGCGGCGGGAGCTGCTCGCCCGATCCGGCGCCGATCTGCTGCTCGTGGCGCTCGCCGCCGTCGGCTGGTGGCAGCTACGCGATCAGCCGACCGGTTCGGGGTCTCCCGTCGACGCCGTACGAGTGCTCGCTCCCGCGCTGCTGCTCATCGCCGGATCCGCGGTGGCGTTGCGCCTGGTGTGGCCCGCGTTGCGCGCTGCGGAACGGCTGGCCGGCCGGGCTCGCGGGCTGATGGTTCCGCTGGCCGCGTTCGAAGCCGCCCGCAGGCCACAGGCGGTCGCGGCGGGGCTGCTCATCGGGCTGGGCTGCGCGGCGGCCACGTACGGGATCGGGTTCGACGCCACGTGGCAGCGCTCCCAGCAGGACCAGGCCGATCTGTCCGTCGGCACCGATCTCGCGCTCACCCTCACCGCTCCGCCCGCCGCCGGGCAGGGCCCGGTGGTCGGCGCGGCCAGCGGGGGAGAGGTGAGCCCGGCCACCGATCGTGGCGTCGCGGTCGGGCAGTGGCTCGGCGGCGCCGGTGACCCGCCGCGGCTGATCGCCGTGGACACCACGCGTGCCGGGGCGCTGCTGCGCGGACGGCTGAACGACGGACGCACCTGGAACGCTGTGGGCGCCGCTCTCGCGCCGCCGACGCGCGCCGCCGGTGTTCCCGTCCCGGCCGGAGCCGCGCTCTCCCTGGTCGCCAACGCGACCGGTACGACGCCGCTCACCGTGACACCCCGGCTGCTGTTCCAGGATGCGACAGGGCTGCGTACGCCTTGCACTGGTGCACCCATCCCGCTCGACGGCAAATCGCATCCGCTGCCGGACTGCGCGACGGCCGAAGGGCTCCGGCTGGTCGCGGTGTCCCTTCCGTTCGCGATCGCGACGGGGAACGTCGGCACCGGCCACTCCGATGCCCTGGCGGACCCCCCGACGGGGGACAGCCGCGTCGCCGTGACTCTCACCGTGGCGGGAACGGCCTCTGGGGCATCGCCCTGGACCGCCACCTCGGCCGGGCCGGCCCCCGGGCAGCTCGGCAATCCGGCCGTCGCCCTGACCAGCACCTCCGCGGGCACCGAGCTCAGGATGACCACGACCGTCGCGCTGAAGGGCCCGCCGGACGCCGCCAGGAACCTGGTCGCCACTGCTTTCCCGGCCCCGGGACCGGTGCCCGTCGCCGTCTCCGCCCGCTTCGCCGACGAGGTGGACGCCCGGCGCGGCTCCCGGCTCGACCTCACCGTCGGCCTCACCCCCGTACAGGTCAGCGTGGCCGAGGTGCTGCCGGCCGTGCCGTCCGCTCCGGGTGCCGCCGCCATCCTGGCCGACTTCGACGCCCTCTCCCGTGCCCTCGCCGTCAGCGGCGACTTCGACGTGCCCGTGGACGCGTGGTGGGTCGGCCATCCCGCCAGAGGCGATGCGGCCGATCTCCGCCTCGGCAGCGTCACCACGCGCGCGTCCGAGACCGCCCGGCTCTCCGGCGGCCCGCTGCGGGCCGGGCTCCCGGCCGTGCTCCGGCTGCTCGTACCGGCCGCAGTGCTGCTGATGATCGCCGGGATCGTCCTGCACGTGACGTTCGACCTGCGGGCCCGCGCGGTCGAGATGGCGCGCCTGCGGGGTATCGGGATGACCCGGCGCGAGATCCGTACTGTGCTGCTCGGCCAGCACGTCGGCATCCTGCTGCCGCTGCTCGCGGCGGGCGCGATCGTCGGCGCGCTGGCCACCCGCGTCGTCGCGCCTCTGCTCGTCCGCTCCGATACCGGCGCCGCTCCCGTTCCCGAGGTACTGCCCGTCTGGCCGTGGGCCGCCGAGGCCGCCCTGCTCACCGGGCTGCTGGCCGGGTGCGCGCTGGCGGTGAGCGCGGTGGTCGTCGTCCAGGCCCGGCTTGCCGATGCCGCGTATCTGCGGGTGGCGTCGTGAGGATCCCGGCGCCGCACTGGCCCAGCGTCGCCGGCCGCGCCCGCTCGGACGCCGGGCCGCTGCTCCTGGCCGCCGTCGTGGTGGCGGTCGTCACGCTGCTCGCCGGCGCGATGCCGCCGACGTTGTCCGCGACCGCCGACGCCGCCGTACGGGACGCGGTACGCAGGACCGGCGGCGACCTCCAGGTCCACGCCCGCATGGAAGGCGACGACGGGCCGGACGGCAGCCGCGTCCGGCACCCCCGCCTCGCCGAGGACGTCGACGACTTCCGAGCCCGGGCGACGGACGAACTCGGCCCCGGCCTGCGCGCCGCCCTGCGTCCACCCGTCGCCACCGTCACCAGCCCCACCCTCAAGATCACCGATGGCAGCGTGCTGCGTACGTTCCAGCTCGCCTATGTGGCCCGCGACGGTGGGCCCGACGTGACCTGGATCGCGGGCGGCCCGCCCCGGCCCACCGCCTCCGCGACGGCGGAGGTTCCCTACGGCGCGCCGCCGTGGCCGGTGCAGGTGGGCCTGTCGGAGGCGGACGCCGCCGCTCTCCAGCTCCGTCCCGGCGCCCGCATCCCGCTGGCAGACGACCGGGGGAATGTCAAGAAGGTCCAGGTCAGCGGCATCTTCCGGCCTCGGGACAGCGCCGATCCCGCCTGGCGGCTCCTCCCCTCGCTGCTGAGTCCCGTCGCCGGCGCGGACGGCACGGGAAGCACCCGGTTCGCCGGGCTGCTGTCACGCGACTCGCTGCCCGACGCCCGGCTCGCCTTCGGCCAGGACGAGTTGCGGCGTACCGTCTCGTTCACGCCCGACCCGACCCGGCTCACCTGGGACGCGGTCCCGTCGGTCGCCGCGAAGGTGGTCGCGCTCAAGGCGGCCTCCGGCTCCTCCGGCGCCCGGGACGGCTCGCTGAAGTGGGAGACCCGGCTCGACGGGGTGCTGCGGAACGTGAGCTCCCAGGTCGACGCCGCGTCCGCACAAGCGTCCGTCCTGCTCATCACCCTGCTCGCCGTCGCGATCCTGGTCCTGCTGCTCGCCGCCGACCTGCTGGTACACCGCCGTGCTCCCGCCCTGGCCGCCGCCCGGCAGAGAGGGATGTCGCTACCGGTGATCGGTGGCGAGCTGCTCCTCGAATCCGCCGTGATGGCGCTGCTGGCCGCGGCGGCCGGGCTCGGCCTGGCCCGGGCCGTCGCGCCGGGGGTCTCCTGGGAGTGGGTGGCTCCCGTGGTGGTCACCGCCGTCGCCGCCGGACCGGCGTTCGGCACGCTCACCGCCGCCCGCGCCACCCGGGATCGCCGCGTCCCGGCCAACCGGAGTGCGCGGCGGTGGTTGCGTAACACCGTACGACTGCGGCGGGCCGCCCTTGAGACCGGGGTGCTGGCGGCCTCGTCCGGCGCCATCGTCGCTCTGTACCAGCGTGGAGCCGGTGGCGGGGTGCTGCCTGCGAGCGCGCCTGCGCTCTGCGCGCTCGCAGGCGCGCTCATGCTGGCGCGGGCGCTGCCCCTCGCGATGCGCTTCGTGCTCAGGCGGCTTCTGCGGTCGAGCCGGCCGCTGGCCGTGTTCGGGGCCGCGAGGGCGGCGGCGACCTCTGCCCGGGTGCTACCGCTGCTGGTGCTCGTGACCTCCGTGGCCTTGGCCTCGTACGCTCTCACCTTTGGTGCCGCTGTCGGCCACGGGACTGCGGATGGGCCGCTGGCCTCCGGACTGCTGCGGTTGGCGTGGGTCTCGGCTGCAACCCTGCCGGTTCTGGGCCTGCTGGGGCTCGCTCTCGGCACGGCAGCCGGCGCGCCGGAGCGATGGCAGACCCTGACCCGGCTGCGCACCCTCGGGCTGCGGCCCCGGGAGGCTCGCTGGGTCGCCGCGGGAGAACTGCTGCCGCCGGTGGTGGTCGCCGCTGTGGGCGGTCCGCTGCTCGGGGTGCTGCTCGCCCGCCTGACGTTCGGCTCGCTCGCCCTGCGCCTGCTCACCGGCGCCGATCCGGCCCTGGCGTTGCCGTGGTGGGGGCTCGGCCTGGTGGCGGTCGTGTTCCTGGCGGCCGTCGCCGTCATGGTGCCGGTCGAATCGGCGCTACGCCGCCGACGACGGCTGAGCGAGGTACTCCGCGCGGGCGACGGCTGAGCTGCCGGGATCTCCGCCGAACGCGGCGATGTTGGCGCGCACCCAGCGCAGCGCCGCCACCTGGTCCTGCAGGCCGAAGTTACTGCTGTCGCCGAGCTCGGGGTGGGCGAAGAAGCCGAACACGCCGAGCCGGTAGTTGACCGTCACGACCACGATGTCTCCGGCCTTGACCAGCCGGGCCGGGTCGTAGATCGAGCCGGCGCCGGTGATGAAACCGCCGCCGGGCACCCAGACCATGACCGGCCGCCCCTTGCCGGGCCGGACGGGTGTGGTCACCTCCAGGGTCAGGCAGTCCTCGCTCTGCGGGGTGCCCTTCGGCATATCAGGCGCCTCCAGCTGCATGCACGCCGGTCCTGCCTTCGTCGCGTCGCGGGTGCCGGTCCAGGAACTCGCCGGCTGGGGTGACTGCCAGCGCCGCTCTCCGGTGGGCGAGGCCGCGTACGGGATGCCGCGAAAGCGGCGGACCCCATTCTGATTCGTGCCCTGGACCTTGCCCGACGCCGTCACGACGACTGGGTCGGAGATGTCGTCGGCATGGGCGGGGGTGCCGCCCGCCACGAGCATCCATGCGCTTGCCAGCAGGGCGAGGATCGCGGCCGGTGCTGGTGTGCGGCCGGTCATCGCGCCGGATGGCACCTTGTGCTCCCAGGACCAGCAGCAACATGCCAATGATCAGCACGGTGACGTGCTTCATGTGTGCTTTGTCTCCCATCGCCCCGAAGGGCCGTGACGGCAGGCGTGAACACGCCCTCCACAGTTTGTGGTGCGATCGAACCATAACATCGGTCTTGGTACGATCGCACCACAAACGAGTCGCGAGGACGGATGGCATGCCACGACAGGTGGACCACGACCAGCGCCGCCGCCAGATCGCAGAAGCTGTCTGGCGCCTAGCCACCCGCGGTGGCCTGGAAGACGTCACCCTGAGGCAGGTCGCCGCGGAGGCTGGGGTTTCCGCCCGGCTGCTGCAGTACTACTTCGGCACCCGCGACGAGCTGCTGCTCGGCGCGCTGGAGATCCTCAACGACGACGCCGAGCAGCGGGCCCGCGAACGCCTCGCAAAGCTCGGCGAAGCGCCTGGCATGCACGCGATTGTGCGCGGAGTGCTGTTCGAGCTGCTCCCGCTGGATGAGGAACGGCGCAGCCGGCACCTGGTGTACGCCGCCTACTTCGTCCGCTTCCTGACCGACCCCGCCCTGGCCAAAGTCGCCCAAGGCGCACCGCGCGCGCTGGAGAACCTGGTCACCGGCCTGCTCGTGCAAGGGCAGCAGTCCGGCCAGGTACCCCTGAACATCAACGCCGCGGCCGAGGCCGCGTTCCTGGTGGCAGGCGCCGAGGGGATGCAGTCCAGCGTTCTGCTGAGGCAGCGGTCCGCCGAAGACGCCATAGCCATGATCGACCACCAACTTGCCCGCATCTTCACCACGACCAACTCCGCATGACCCCACCTCCGCAACCCCGTCCTCGCCCGTCACCCGCCGAAAGCCCACCTGACCGTTGCCGCGATCACGCTCATGACCAGGCGGCTGACCAGGAAGAAGCCGCAGGCATGGACCAGAAAGCCAGCGTCCACGCCACAGGCCGCCTGAAGGGGGTGTCGCTGGGCTCAGGAGGCGTGGCGGATCCGAACGACGCGAGAGAGTGCACCGCCGCCTATTTATCTGGTGTTGCACAGAGCCCGGTTGACAAGCCGGTCGACGGCGGCCTCGATCTGCAGAGCGCGCTTTGCCGAATCGAAGCGCTCAGTTGAAACGGAGATCACAACACTGCGTTTCCCGTCAGCGGTGACACCCGTTCTGGTCATGAAGCCGAGGATGTCCCCCCCGTGCCCCAAATACGTGCCGCCACAAGGCAGTGGGCGTTGCACCAGGCCGAGTCCGTAGCGGGCACCTGGCCAGATTCGCTGCAACTCCCTGGCAACGGGGACGGTTTTGCGCATCTCGGCAAGCTCCACGGGCCGCAGGAGTTTGCCGCCGAGCAGGGCCGTGAAGAAGCGATCGAGGTCTGCTGTGGTGGAGATGAACCCGCCCGAGGCGTCCGCGTCGCGATGCCGGGTGGTGTCGACGAATCCCTCGCTGGTCTTGAACACGCTGTACCCACGCGCATGGGGCCGCGGCAGCTCGGCCGATCCCGCAGGCCAACGCGTATGCTTCAGGCCCAGCGGCTCGATGACGCGCCGCTTCACCTCCTCATGCCAGGGGCGGCTGGTCGCCTGCTTAACGATCAGGCCGAGAGCGGCGTACCCGGTATTGGAGTAAAGCCAGCCCTTGCCGGGTGCGAAGGCCGGCTTGTGGCGCATCGCCCTGGAGATGACCTGCTGCGGGGTGTAGGTGTCGTGCCAGTGGCGGCGGTATTGGTGGGAGGACGCGATGGCGGTCGGGTACGGGTAGTCATCGATGATCCCGCTGGTGTGCTGGAGCAGGTCGCGGACGGAGATCTTCCGCCCGTCGTTGCCGCGCCCTTTGATCAGCCCGGGTAGCCACCTGTCCACAGTGTCGTCGAGTGACAGCTTCCCCTCGCCGGCCAGTTGCAGCACCACGGTGGCGACGAAAGCCTTGTTGCTGGAGCCGATCCGGAAATATCCGTTCAGCGGCACCGGGCTCTTCGTCCGGAGATCGGCGACGCCAGCCATCGCGACCATGCTCCTGCCCTCGCCCGTGACACGCGCCTGCACCCCGGCGACTCCGCTGGCGACGATCCTCTCAACATCCCGCCGTAGGTCCGGCTGGCCGTATTGGGGTGCGACATTGATCGCGGTGATCAGCGCGGCGACCATTGCCAAATGTGTGACGAACATGATCTTTTCTTTCCGTCGGCATACGTGATCGGGCGCGTTCCACGATCGCGGCAGGCACGCATGTCGACATCGGCCATTCGACTGATCCGGGCTGGACGATCGGCCGATCAACTACGAGAAGTACTGCGATGGAGATCGTTTCGAGTCGGCCCGGGGTTCAGAGACACCTTCTTAGCTTGTTCTTTATCCTCCGGATTGTTGTAGTGCTGCGAGGGTGCGGCCGCGTTTGACGGTCTTGCCCACGTCGTAGCGGGGTGCGGGTCGGCGATTGGGGATCCCGGGTGGACGTCCTGGGCCGGGTCTGGAGGGTTTGGGTGCACCGGCCGGTTGGGTGAGTGCGGTGCGCAGGTTCCGAAACCCGCGCCGGACCCGGGCGGGCGTGAGTTGACCCCGCGAAGCCGGTGTCTCCCATGGGTGACGAAGGTCCTCGGTCAGACGGCGAGCCAGGCGCAGCTGGGTGTGAACGATGATGAGCAGCCACGTCCAGCGGTCGGCGGATTGGGCGGCGCGCAGCTCGGGCCGGGTCCAGCCGAGAGTCTGCTTCCAGAAGCGGTAGGTGTGCTCCAGGTCGAACCTGCGCAGGAACGCCTGCCAGCAGCGGTCCACGTCCGCGCTGGTGGCGCCGGTCTTGGAGGACCACAGCCAGACCGGTGGGGCGTCCCGGTCGCCGGGCAGGTGCTCGACCTTCAGCCGGATCAAGGTGCCCTCGATGAGGGGCAACTCGCCTTCGTGATCGAGCCAGGCCGCGCGATGCGTCAGCCGGGGATGCAGCCGGTCCCAGGCTGTGGTCTCGGCCTTGCCGTAGTGCGTGGTGTCCGTCGCGGTGGTCACCACCGGTTCGGGCCAGGTGGCGGGATCGGCCAGGGCGAACTCGCCGCCGTGCTTGGGCGGCCGGCCGCCCTTGGGGTGATAGCGGCGCGGTGGGGCGGGCAGGCGCAGCACTCGGTCGGAGCGGATGCGGCCGAGCAGTTCGACGGGCAGGTCGCGCAGGACGTAGGCCAGGCGGGTGATGTCGTAGCCGGCGTCGGCCACGATGAGCACGTCCGGATCCCCGCTGCGCCACTGGCCGGAGGCGATCAGCCGTTCGATGACGCCGCGCAGTTGGGCGGCGGTGACGGCGGTGGCGTCGTCAGCCGGTCCCAGTCGCACCACATCCAGCGGCGCCGTCCAGGACGTGCGGCCAGCGCGGTAACGGCAGCGAGGCCAGCACTTCACGGAGCTGTTGCACGTTGATCCGACCGTGGTTCAGGCTGCCGTACAAGGCACCGTGCCCGCGCCGGTACTCCGGCGACAAGGTCGGATTCACCGGCGAATGCACCGGCCCCCACTCGCACAACAGCGCGTCGGCCAGCTCGAACAACGCATCGGCCCGTGCCCTGAGGCAGGCGTAGACGTTGTTCCGGAACCGAGACAGCACTCTGGAGGACTCGACACCGGCGGCATCACTCAGCAGACTCACCCTCACGGCCTGGCGGCCTTCGAAGGTGATGGCGAAGGCGTTCAGGGCGGCTTTCCAGCGGGGCCGGTCGCCCTGGGGGTTGGGCCGCGGCCTTGAGGTAGGCGCGGATCGCGGAGGAAGAGTGCGGCCGGGGGGAGTTCGTCGTCATGCTCTATGTGGTCGTCCTGAGGATCTTGAGCAGGGCGGTGGTCGCGGGCGGGTCCGGCGGCTCGCCGTAGGTGACGGCGAAGATGTGCCGGGCGTTGCCCGGGATCTCGGTGGCGTGCACCCCCGGCGTGCGGTGCGCCTGGAGTGCGAGCCCAGGCAGGGTGGCGACCCCCATGCCGGCCGCCACGAGCGTCTGGACCACGACCATGTCGTCACTGCTGTACGCGATCCGCGGCGTGAAGCCCGCTTGCCGGCAGGCGGCGACCATCGTCGCGCGGCACCGCTCGCACCCGCCGACCCAGGCTGAGTCGCGGTGGTCTTCCAGACGCTGGCCTGGCTCGCGGCTGATCAGGTAGAGCGGGTCGTCCAGCAGGTGGGTCAGCCGGAAACCCTCCTCCTCGTCCGGGGTGTCGGCGTGCCGGAACACCAGGGCGAGGTCGACGTGCCCGGCGCGCAACATCCGCAGCCCCTCGACCGGGTGCACGTCGACCAGGTTCAGCTCGATGCCTGGGTACGACGCGGACAGTTCGGCCGCCGCCTTGGGGACGATCGTACTGAGGACCGTCTGGAAACCGGCGACCCGGACCCGCCCGGCCCGGAGCCCGACGTGGGCGGCCATCTCGGCGGAGGCCGCCTCCACCCGCCCGACGATCTCCCTGGCCCGTTGTGCCAAAACCTCGCCTTCGGGGGTGAGCCGGATGCCGCGGCCCACGCGCTGGATGAGCCGGGCCCCGATCGAGGACTCCAGCCGCCCGAGGTGGTGGCTGATCGAGGGCTGGGAGTAGTGCAGCTCCCTGGCCGCCTCGGTCACCGACCCGTGACGGGCGACGGCCTCGAGAACCCGCAGGTGCGTCAGGTTCATCACGTATCAAGTTTATCTATAGGACGCGGGCGTCTTTGGCATTAGACGTCATGACCGCCGAGGGGCCAGCATCGTTGCCATGACCGAGCAGATGACCGCCCCCGCCGACACTTCCCCCGCAGACACCACCTCCACCGACTCGCCGCCCAGGCCCGGCCTGGCCGAGCTGGTCGCACGCATCCGGTCGCGCGCCCGCCGGCAGGCGGACCCGCGCACCATCGCCGAACAGGTGGCCGAAGTCCTGGCAGAGACCGAACCGGACGTGGACCTCCTCACCGTGGCCGAACGGGCCGGCTCGCCCGACGGCTACACCCGGCACACCCTGCACACCGAGGCGGCGTTCTCGGTGTCCGCGGTGGTGTGGCGGCCGGGCCAGGTGACGGAGATCCACGACCACCTGGTGTGGTGCTCGTTCATGGTGCTCCAGGGCGCCGAGACCGAGACCCTCTACGACATCGACGGCGACCGCCTGGTCGAGATCGGCGAACGGCACCGGGCCGCCGGCTCGGTCAGCGGCGTCGCCCCGCCCGACGACATCCACCGGGTCCGCAACACCGGTGAGACGGTCGCGATCACGCTGCACGTGTACGGCGCGGACCTCAGCAACGGCACCAGCGTGCGCCGCACCTACGAACAGCGCCATGATCGCTGACGGAAAAACTCGGGACACGAGCCGTCGAGGATGTCCAGAACGCGGTTCCGGCTCCGTCCCAGGGATGCCGGCGGCCACGAACCGGCCGTGTGACGAAGGCGAATCAGCATGACGATTCAGCGGATGGACAACGTCCTCATCGTTGTCGACGACCTCGACGTCGTCATCGCGTTCTTCGTGGAGCTCGGCATGGAGCTGGAGGGCAAGGCGCCGGTCGAGGGGCGTTGGCGGCGCCGAGCTCGTCGGCACGCTGGAGCAGTACGAGAACAGCTACCGGCTCTGCTACGTCCGCGGCCCCGAGGGCATCGTCGTCGGGCTGGCCCAGCAACTCGGCTGATGGCCCCTCGCGGCTGACCAGGGCGATCGCCCGCAACCGCCCTCGATCGTCCCTAAAAAAGATCACGGAGGAAATGACTGTGGAACCGCACGAGGTCACCGAGGTTCTGAACCGGCCGATCAGCCAGGAGCTGCTGGCCCGTGACGTGATTCGCATGGCGTACGTCGCCAAGGACGGCACGCCCCGCAACATCCCGATCATCTTCGCCTGGAACGGCACGGAGATCGTCGTGTGCACGCCGAAGAACGCGCCGAAGCTCCAGTCTCTGCGCGAGAACCCGATGGTGGCCTTCACGATCGACACCGAGTCGCATCCGCCGAAGATCCTGCTCATCCGGGGACGGGCCGAGCTGGACTACGTCGACGACATCCCGCAGGAGTACCTGCAGTCGACCAGCACCTACGAGATGACACCCGAGCAGCGGGTCGTCTGGGAAGCGGAAGTGCGCTCCCTCTACATCGACGGCATGGTCCGCGTCGTGGTCACCCCGACCTGGGCGAAACTGATCGACTTCGAGACGACCCTGCCGAGCCCGGTCGAGGAACTCATCCGCCAGCGAGCCGAACGTCAGAGCGCCTGAGCGCCCGCACGAGAATCCACGCGCGGTTCCGTACTTCGTCTCCGCCGAGCCCTTCTCCAAAACCAACGACATAGCGTTCAAGAACCGCGTGATGGGGCTGATCGACGCGGTCGACACGCTGGTTCTCGGCGCGAACACCTACGCCCAGTCCACGGGTTGGGCAACCGCCGAGGACCAGGGCGAATACGGCGAGAAGCTCAACAACCTCACCAAGTTCGTCGCCTCCTCCCGACTGGAAAAGGCGCCCTGGGGCGACTTCCCCGCCGCGACCGTCACGCGCGCCCCGGCCGCCACCATCCGGGCGCGTTTTCGAGGATCGGCATGACCTGAAGCTGGTCGAGGCCACCTCGTTCGAAAACGGCGTGGTAGTTCTGCGCTACGAGATCAAGAAATAGGCGGAAGGTCCGCGCTTTCGAAGAATCGAACGCCGGCGATGCTGATCGTGGAGTTGGCCCGATGCTCCTATGGTTGTCAAGCGGCACTACGAAGATCGCTAGTTGGGTTGGTCTTGCTGGTGAGAGCTTTGAAGAGCTCGCGGGCGATGTAGCGCTTGAGGCAGCGTCGGATCTCGGCTTTGGACTTGCCATCGGCGGTGCGGCGGTCGACGTATGCGCGGGTTCGGGGGCACCAGGCCATGCGAGTCAGCGCGATCATGTGAAGGGCACGGTTGGCCTGGCGGTCGCCGCCTCGGGAAAGCCGATGTCGGGTGGTCTTGCCGCTGGAGGCGGGGATGGGTGCCACGCCGCACAGGGCCGCGAAGGCACTCTCGGAGGTGAGCCGGTCGGGATTGTCGCCGCAGGTGGTCAGAAGCTGGGCAGCGGTCTCGACCCCGACACCGTGAATGCTCAGCAGATCCGGCCGAGCCCTGGCGATCAAGGCCTTCAGCTGAAGGTGGAGACCATCGATCTCGGCGGTAAGGGCCTGATAGCGGCGCGCCAGGCTGCGCAGGGCTAGCTTGGCGCTCTGCTCGGGGGCAGCCAGATCGCCGGCTGGTCGCAGGCGGGCGCACGCGCGGGTCAATGGCTCAGCGCCCAGTCCGGGTAGGCGTTCGCGAAGGCTGGCGGGTGCGGTGACGAGCAGACCGCGCAACTCGTTGAGGCAGGCCGTGCGCGCCTTCACCGCACCGGAGCGCGCGAGGTGGATGACCCTGATGGATTCCACGATCCCGTCGCCGCTCTTGGGCCGCGCCGTGGCCCGTCCCGCCAGAACGGCGTCGGCGGCCGCATAGGCGTCCAGCGGGTCGGACTTGCCCACATTGCGGCGCTGTCGCCGATCTGGCCGGTTGACCTCGATGACGACGATGCCCCCGGCACGCAGGTGACGGGCTAGAGCGGCACCGTAGGAGCCGGTGCCCTCAACACCGACGGCATGAAGCCGGCCGAACGAGCGCATCCACTCCACTAACTGCTCATAGCCTGCGCTGGTGGCCGGAAACTGGGCATCAGCAATCCGGCCGCCGTTCATCATCACCACTGCGGCGTGGTGGGTGTTGGCGTGGGTGTCGACTCCGCCGACGATCCGTCGTTTCTTCGTCTTCTTTTCGCCTCGTGCCATCCTGGATCAGCCACCTTGATGAGAGTGCCTCGGGTGGCGCGCGCCGGGCCGGTGAGCGGACAGACCAGTGATGAGACTGATTGCGGCAGGCTCCTATTAAGTCACGGGCACTGGCCCGGCAACACGTCAGACAGGCGCCCTCAGTGAAGCCGACAGATCGGGCCAAGGACACTCGTTTCCGAAGTCAGGGTTTGGTCGGGTCAGAACCCCACGAGAGCACCTGCCCCTCTAGTCTCACTGGTTTGGTGGACGCCTGATCTCTGGGGAACCCTGGTCCCCGGAAGAAGGAGTCTGCTGTGCCGAACAACTATCCGCCGGAGTTTCGCCGGCAGATGGTGGAGCTGGTGCGCGCGGGAAGGACGCCGGAGGAGCTGTGTCCCTGCCGATAATGTCATCCGTGCAGGTCATCGGGCTTCCCTGACCGCGACCGACATGCGCCGGCTCTGGCGTTCGAAAGGGGCAGGGCAACGGCAGGATGATCACTTGTGTTTTTTCGCCTGGCCTACCTTGCCGTCACGAACGTCTTTGCCGCGCCGAGGTTGTTGCCGCTGGGCGATCGGGGCAAGGACGTCGAGATTCTTGCCTTGCGTCACCAGATCACCGTTCTTGAACGGCAGCTCGGCGCGGACACCAGGGTGAGGTTCGCTCCCGAGGACCGAGCCTTCCTCGCCGCGCTCCTGCCATCGCTGCCCCGCGAGGTCTTGTGCCGGCTGCGGCTCCTCGTTCGCCCGGACACCGTCCTGCGCTGGCGCCGCGATCTGCTCAAGCAGCGGCACGCCCGCACCTGTCGGCCGAAACGACCTGGGCGTCCGCCCACCGTGTGGTCCATCCACCTGCTCGTTCTGCGGTTGGTCCGGGAGAACCCCTCCGGGCGCGCTTCTTGATCCACGACCGGGACGGGAAGTTCCCGGCCCCGACGGAGGAGCTCCTCGCCGACGTCGGCATCCAAACCGTGCTCACCGGTATCCGGATGCCGCGGATGAACGCGGTCATGGAGCGATGGGTGCAGTCGTGCCGTCGAGAGCTCCTGGATCGATGCCTGCTCTGGAACGAGCGCCATCTGCGGCATGCCTTGCGCGAGTATGAGGAGTTCTACAACCGGCACCGGGCCCATCAAGCCCTGGACCAGGCGGCTCCACTCCGCGCCGTCCCCGATCCGATCACTGATCCAGCCGGAATCGTCGACCTGAAGGTACGCCGACGAGATCGGCTCGGCGGAGTACTCCACCAATACTCACATGCTGCTTGAGCTGGATGGATGAGGTTTTCGGCAGGCGCAGACCCGCCGAGTAGCGGCCGCCAGCACCCTTCTTGGCGTGGTGCTCAGGATTGACGACGCTAGTTGTTTCAGTCATTATTGAAATACCTAGTCATCTAGCCATGGAGTGAACCATGGAACACGTCACCTTCAACAGCCTCGGCACCCGCTGCGCGGGCGATCTGTACCTCCCCGAGACGAGCGAGCCCGTTCCCGGGTTGGTGCTCGGGCACAGTGGGGTGATGGTGAAGGAGGCGCTGGCCTTCTTCGCGCCGTACTTCGTCGAAGCCGGGTTCGCGGTGCTGGCCATCGACTACCGCACGGTCGGCTCCAGCGAGGGAGAGCCGCGCGGCCAGGACTACCCGGAGCGGCAGGTGGAGGACTTCCGCAGCGCCGTGTCCTATCTGCAGACCCGCCCCGAGATCCAGCCCGATCGCATCGGGGTGTGGGGCGTCAGCATCGGCGGCTCGGTGGCCGCCCAGGCCGCCGTGCTCGACCGGCGCATCAAGTGCGTGGTGGTGCAGAGCCCCAGCGTGTGGAACGGATGGCGCTACCTGGAGCGGCTCCAGGGCCGCGCCGCTGTCCACGCGCTCCGCGAGCGGCTCCAGCAGGACTGGCAGCAGCGTTACGAAGGCGGGCAGAGCGCCCGCGTGCCGCACCTGACGCTGGACCACGACACCGTGAAGGACACCCCGGACATGTCGACCCGCCTGTTTCCCACTTACCGCAACGAGAAGACCCTTGACTCGGCCGAGCACCTGCTCACCTTCGCGCCGGAAGACATCATCCACCGGCTCGCCCCGACGCCGCTGCTGATGATCGCCAACGGCGGCTGGGACCCGTACCACATGCTCGAGGAGGCGCAGAGCGCCTTCGACAAGGCGGGCGAGCCCAAGCGGCTCGTGGTGCTTCCCTACGACGTGCTTGGCCTCTACACCGGCCCAGGCCTGGAAGAGGCGATGGCGCTCGCGATCGACTGGTTCGACCTTCACCTCCGGGAGACCCGGCTCGCGGACGTCACCCCGACCCCCACCTACGAGTCGGTCGCCGCCATGACACAGTGAACCGGCGCACGATCAACCACGGAAGGACACGACGATGAGCACTGAGGAGCAGCGGGACCGCCTGCTTCGATGGGTGGAGCGGGTGGCCGCCTTCTGCGTCGAGGAGTGGGGGCTGCCGCCCATCACCGGACGCATCCTCGGATGGCTCATGATCTGCGATCCGGCCGAGCAGTCCGCCGGCCAGATCGCGGAGTCGATCCAGGCCAGCCGGGCCTCGCTCACCTCGAACATGCGGTTCCTCACGACCATCGGCCTGGTCAGGAAGGTGAGAAGGCCCGGTGACCGCACCGGGTACTACCGCATCGAGGACGACGCCTGGCAGAAGGTCATCCAGCGCAAGCTCGAAAGCCTGAGCGCGTTCGGCGAGATCGCCGACGAAGGGCTCGGCATCGCGGGCGGCGAGGGACACCGCGCCGAACGCATCAAGGCCGCCCACGACTCCCTGGCGTGGCTGCAGGACCTCGCAGCCCGCCATCCGCTACGCCACTAAGGAAGACTCCATGTCCCGTTGGCAACCCCGTCTCGGGCTGATCCAGGAAACGCTGCTACTCACCCTCTACGCCAGAGCTCTGGACGCCAGGCTGCCCAGCCCGATTCTGGGTGACACGCTCTCCGCCGACCTGGCCGACAGGATCGACTACGACTTCGGCAAGCTGAAGCTCAAGCCCAACCTCGTCCTCACCACGGCATTGCGCGCCAAGAAGCTGGACGACGTCGTCCGGGCCTTCACCGCCGCTCATCCCGGCTGCGTGGTGCTCGACCTGGGCTGCGGCCTGGACACCAGGATGCTTCGCTGCGACCTCCCGCCGGGCGTCGACTGGTACGACGTCGACTTCCCGGAAGTGGTGAAGCTGCGGTCCGAATGCCTGCCCGACGGCTCCCACCTGGTCGGAGCCGACCTCACCACCTCCGGCTGGCTGAAGGCCGTCCCCGGCGACCGGCCCGCGATGATCGTCGCCGAGGGGCTGCTCCCGTTCATGCCCGGGGACTCCTTCCAGCGGATGACCCGCGAACTGGCCGGCCGATTCCCTTCGGGTGAGCTCGCGCTCAACGGCTACACGCGATTCGCCGCCTGGGCCATGAAGTATCACCCGACCATCAAGGCGCTCGGCATCAAGGCCGCCCAGGGGTTCGACGATCCGCACGAGCCGGAGTCCTGGGGTGCCGGCCTCGAACTGGTCGAGGAGCAGATCCTCACCCACGCGCCGGAAGTGGCACAGTTCCCGCAACCGCTTCGCGCGCTGACGCGTCTCACCGCCCCCAGTACGGCCCTGTCGCGGCAAGGGGCGCGCATTCTCCGCTATCGGTTCTGACTCCGGGCCGATCCCCGTGTTCCCGCTGCCGACCTCGGGCAAGGGTCTGGACTCGGCCACGCGGGCTCTTCGCGGCACCACCGAGGCGCTGAGGAACCGCCGCCCGCCACGACCCCGGCTCGGTGGCGGGCCTGTGGAGCCTGAGCAAGGTGCTGTTCGGGTTCAACCAGGTCTTCCTGGCGATGGCGCTGCTCGGCTTCTCCGCCGCCGGTGCCGGCGCGGGTCTCATCCCCGCCTGGCACATGTGGCTCGGGTACGTGAGCGCCGCACTGCTGTTCGTCTCGTCCCTGGTCAGTCCCTACAACGCGGAAGGGGCCAACCGCCTCGGGCCGGTCGGCCTGATCGGATGGCTCGGCTGGATCGCGACCTACAGCGTCACCCTGCTGCTCCTGTAGATTCGGTACGAGGCATGAGTACAGAGGGGAGCCGGCGCCGCTACGACTCGCTGCGCCGTACGGCGCAGGCGATGGGACCCGGGCCGAGATCGCCCAGGCCGCACGCCGTCTCTTCGTCACTCAAGGGTGGACGGCGACGACCGTACGCGATGTGGCACGCGAGGCGGGCGTCTCCGTGCTGACGGTCTACTCGGTGTACGGCAACAAGGCGGCCTGCCCCGTGCCCTGGCCGATGCCGCCGGCTTGTCGGCCGACCCCGCGCGGCAACTCTCCGAACTGGAGGCGGCGGACGCGACGCCCCGGCGACATCTACGCGGGTCTGTGCAACATCGACGTCTACACCACCCTCACCACCGAACGCGGCTGGTCACCCGACCGGGTCGAGCAGTGGTGGGGCGACATACTGGCCCGCGAGCTCCTGAACTGACCTCCGCGGCCCCTCAAGGATCCCGGCGTGCCCCGGGCATGTCACGTACCGCGATGACGGCCTCGATCTCCACGGTGAGCTCCGGGGCGGCGAGTGCGGCGACGACGGCCAGGGAGTGCGCCGGGACGTCGCCGCCGGGATACCACTCGGCGAAAACATCGTCCCTGGCGGCGCGGAAGCCGGGCAGATGCTCGGTGCCCGATACGAAGGTCAGCAGTTTCACCACATCGTCCGGCGTCGCCCCGAACTCGTCGAGTACGGACCGCAGGTTGGCGAACACCTGCCGGGTCTGCGACAGGGCGTCCGGGCCCGCGAGCGAGCCGTCCCGCAGATTCCCCACCTGCCCTGAGACGAACACCAGCGTGGTGTTCGCGGGCACCGTGGCCACGTGGCTGTAGCTGCCGATGGGTGCCGGCACTCCGGCAGGGTTCCAGCGCTTGGGCATTTCACTCACCTCATTTGATCTGTGCTCAGGTTCATGCCCACACCGCGTCGGGGACGAGCTCGTGCGCTCCGTCCTCGGCGATGACGACCGGGCCGCCGATCATCGCCGACTCGCCGCCGGGTCGGCGGACCGCCACGTGGACGGCGACGACGGCGCCCGCGGCGATGGTGCGGTCCGTCTCGTGGAGCAGGCGCGGATGCTCGGGGGTGTCGCAGCCCAGGCCGTGGCCGAAGTCGTACTCCTTGAACTCGAGCAGCCCGTGCTCGTCGAGGACGGCGTCGCCCGCCGCGACCACCGCCGTGACGGCGCGGCCGGGACGCAGGGCGTCGATCAGTGCCGCGCGTGCCGCACGTACGGCGCCGACCGCCCGGAGGTCCACGGGGCGCGGCATGGCAGGCAGGAGGGTGGTGTTGACGTGCATGAACGCGCCGGAGGCATACAGACTGACCTCCAGGCCGACCTGCTGGTCCCGGCCGACCGTGACACCGGACGCCTCGGTGATGACAGCACCGTCGCCGATGCCGACCAGGCACAGGCAGCGCAGCGCTCCCGCGGCGCGGGCCGCCGCCTCGACTCGCGCGGCGATCTCGTAGTCCCGTTCGCCGACGACCGCCGTGTCTCCTGCGGCGCGCAGCGCCAGGTCTCCGATAGGGGCGGCGTGGGTGAGCAGCCGCAGCTCAGGCTCGGTCTTGCGCTCGCGGGTCTCCATCGCCCACGCCGCCAGGTCGACATGCCGGATCAGCCTGCTCGCCAGCCCGTCCAGGAGGGCGGGGGGCCGCTCGTCGATGACGAGGTCGCCGGCCAGCAGGCCGATCCGGTCGATCCCCTCGGGCACCAGGTCGAGCGGGGACGACATCGGCATGGTGTTCAGGCCGTACCGGCGGGCGCGCTCGACCTCGAAGGGGAACTCCACGCCCAGGGCGGGCGGGCCGTCCACGGGCAGCCACAGTGCGGCGCTGTTGGAGATGAAGCCCGGCGCGTAGCCGGTCAGCCAGGTGACGGCCGACCGTCTGGGGGAGTACACGAGCGCCCCCTGGACATCCAGCCGAAGGAGGTGCTCCCGCAGTTGGGTGCGTCTGGCGGTGCTCGCCACCACCGCGGTGTCGTCAATGGTTCCGGGGGTGAAGGCCGCTGTCATGAGGTCTTCTGTCATGGGGTCCTCGCACCTTCCAGCGCGTTCGCGGCTCGTTCGACGTCGGAGCTGTTGTTGAAATAGTGGAAACCCACCCGCAGCCGGTCACCGAGCAGGGTCGCGCGGACGCCGTCTCGTGCCAGGCGGACCCGGACCGCGTCCGGATCGGTGACGCGAACCACCGCGATATGGCTCTGGGAGCTGGGCAGGGGGATGCCGGCCTTCGTCTCGGCCACGTGAGCCCGGAAGTCGGCGGCCAGCTTTAGGCAATGGCGCTCGACCTGCTCGGCGTCGAGGTCGAGCAGGAGGTTCAGCGCGGGCAGCGCGCCGACCCAGGAAAGCCAGGCGGGCGAGGTGTCGCAGCGTGCCGCACTGTCGGCGCGGACGTACGGCCCGCCGAAGAACGCGTGGGGTGGCGCGGTGGACTTCCAGTTCGGTAGCAGGGGCACCAGTTCGTCGATGCGCTCGGGCGCCGTAACCAGCCAGGCGGCCCCCCGCGGGCACAACATCCACTTGTAGCCGTGCACGGCGAGGTAGTCCGGACGTACCCGCTCCATGTCGAGGTGGAGCGCGCC
This sequence comes from Nonomuraea angiospora, assembly GCF_014873145.1. Classification (NCBI taxonomy): domain Bacteria; kingdom Bacillati; phylum Actinomycetota; class Actinomycetes; order Streptosporangiales; family Streptosporangiaceae; genus Nonomuraea; species Nonomuraea angiospora. The sequence goes on from NZ_JADBEK010000001.1 coordinate 522,890, forward strand.
GAGCGACTGAGTCGCGTCGACGAACAGGCGGGCGCCCACGCCGTCGGTGGCCTGGCGCAGCGCCGGCAGGTCGGCGCGGTGGCCGTCGATCGACAGCACGTCGCTGATGGCGAGCAGGACGGTGCGCGTGTCGAGCGCGGCCACGAGGTCCTCGGTACGGGTGTGGCCGTCCCTGGGCGGCACCAGCACCACCTCGTGTCCCGCGGCCTCCAGTTGCAACCAGGGGAAGAGGTTGCTCCGGAACTCCTGGGCCGGCACCACGATCCGTCCGGGCGGCAACGACCCGGCGACGGTCGCGGCGGCCTCGGCGGTCGAGCCCATCACGGCGATCCGTTCCCCGGCCTGTCCCTCGGCGATGCCCAGCAACCGGGCCACAGCCGTCTTGCTCGCGACGGGGGCGTGATCCCATTCCCGCCAGTCGAGCTCGCCGTAGAGCCACGAGTCCAGGGCCGTCTGCAGCGCGTGCGCGACGCCGAGAGCGGCGGGCGGACTCGCCGGCGTGTCGAGCCAGACGTGGCGTTGCAAAGCGGGGAAGTGTGACCGGAACTGCTCGGAGCTGAGCATGTGATCCTTCCTCGGCAGATGTGTCGGTGGTCGGCAGCATGACCCCCGCCGAGCGCATCGGCTCAGGGAAACGCTCGCACTTTTCGCTATAGTCGAAAACTTGCTTCGGATAGTCCTGTGACCTGCCGATTCGCTGCATAGCGTACGGTCATGGGCGCCGACCGCGAGGACCCGTCGACAGGGGCCTCCTGACGCCCTCCGCGTCACCAGTCCTGGGAGCCCAGCATGACCCACACAGCCCCGCCCCGGCCCGCGATCGAGGACAACGAGGACGGCAGCCTGCAGACCTTGCTGCGCGGTCTGGACGTGTTGCAGGCCGTCGCCCACCTGGGCGGCCAGGCCACGGCCAAGAGCCTCAGCCGACAGCTCGACCTCAGCCTCGGCCGCTGCTACCACATCCTGCGCACGCTCAAGGCGGGCGGTTACATCGTGCGACTCCCCGGTGGGCGAGTCGACATCGGCCCGCACGGCGCCTCCCTCGGCCGGCAACTCGGTGCCAGGTTCGAGCCACTTCCCGAGTTGTTCGCCGTCCTGGCCAGGCTGCACGCCCGGACGCGGGAGACCTCCTACGTCAGTGGCTGGCATCACGGCGTCATCACCCTGTTGCAGTTCATCGCCGGTGAGCAGGCGCTCGGCGTGGGCGGCCTCGACGTCGGCTACACCGGCGACCTGCACGCCCGCGCCTCCTGCAAGGCGGTGCTGGCGCACCTGCCGCGCGGGCAGATCGACATCATGTTCCGCGGGGTCGAACTCCGGCGGTTGACCGCGCACACCCACAGCGACGTCGACAGCCTGACCGTCGAGCTCAGCAACATCCGCCGGCAGGGCTTCGCACTGGACCTGGAGGAGTTCAGCGAAGGAATCTGCTGCGCCTCCGCGGCCTATTTCGATCATGATGGTGCCCCGGCGGGCTCGTACACGGTGTCGGTGCCCGTCACGCGGTTCAGAACCACTCAACGTGAGCTGATCGCCGCGGTACAGGAGGCCGCCGCCATCGCGACGAACCTCCTGCGCGGTCATCACCCCGCCGTGCCCGGCCGCGACTGATCGGCTACCGCGCCGGCGTATGGTCGTGTAAGGCCACGCCCGGCTTCAGCCGGCGGAAACCGGCGCTTTCTCCGCCGTCCACCGCGATGGCCACGCCGTTGACGTAGCCGGCCCCGTCACTCAGCAGCCAGGCGACCACGTCGGCGACCTCTTCCGGCCGGCCGAGCCGCCCCGCGGGAATCTGCGCCGCGACGGCCGTGCGCAGGTCGTCGTCGGTCTGCACCCTCGCCATCATCCGGGTGGCGATCTGTCCGGGGCACACGGCATCGAAGCGGATCACCTCGCCGTGCTCCAGGGCGAGCGACCTGGTCAAAGCGATGATTCCGGCCTTGGTCGAGCTGTAGGCCGACAGGTCCTCGGCCCCGACGAGACCGGCCACGGAGGCCACGCTCACCACCGAGCCACGCCCGGCCGTGAGCCCGGCCAGGCAGGCATGCGTGAAGGAGAAGACGCTGTGCAGGTTGACGACGTCGAGCCGCCGCCAGGTCGTCTCGTCGCTGTCGGCGAACCGTACCCGGGCGGTCTGGCCGGCGTTGTTCACCAGAGCGTGGAGCCGTCCCCTGCCGATCTCCAGGGCTGTGCCGGCGACTCGATCGATGTCCTGGCGTACGCGCACGTCACAGGCGACGAACTCGGCACGCGGGATCTCCGCCGTCACTCTGACCCCGGCCTCGGCGTCCGTGTCGGCCACGACGACGGTGAACCCGTCATCGGAGAGCCGTCGCACGCACGCCAGCCCGATGCCGTTGGCGCCGCCGGTGACGACGGCCACCCGGGCGCCGCCGGTCATGCGGCGACCCCGGGCGCACACACCGACAGCAGTTGCCGGACCACCGCGTCACGGCTGGGAATCGCGGCCTGTTGCAACCCTGGAGCAGCGGGGATCCGCAGGTCATCGGTGGCGATCCGGAGCGGCGGCGCCGACAACGGCATGCCACGCTCCACCACCCGCGCGATGACCTCCGCACCGAAGCCGCCGGTCAGGTTCGCCTCGTGGACCACGGCCAGCCGGCCGGTACGCGAGACGCTCTCCGCGACGGTGTCGGTGTCGAAGGGGTTGAGCCAACGGGCGTCGATCACTTCGACGCTGACGCCGGAACCCTCCAGGACCTGGGCGGCCTCCAGCACGGTGTGCAGCATCGGCCCCCAGGTCACCACGGAGATGTCGGAGCCCGTACGGTGGATACGCGCGCCGCCGACGGGCGCCCGCGGCCTGTCCTGCTCGACGGTGCCCTTGACCGAGTGGTAGAGCGCCCGGCTCTCGATGACGACGACCGGGTCGTCGCACGCGATCGCGGTCAGCAGCAGGTCATAGGCGTCCTGCGGGGTGGCGGGCAGGCATACCCGCAGGCCGGGGATGTGCGCGAACAGGGCCTCGACGTTCTGTGAGTGCTGGGCGCAGGAGCCGGGTGTCGCGCCCTGCTGGGTGCGTACGGTCATCGGCGCCGTCAACCGGCCTCTGGAGACGTACCGGACGTTGGCCGCCTGGTTGATCAACTGGTCGAAGGCGACGAACGCGAAGTCCGCCCACATGATCTCCACGATGGGCCGCAGCCCCATAATGGCGGCGCCCACGGCCCCGCCGAGGATGGCGGACTCGGAGATCGGCGTGTCGAAGACGCGCTCGCCGAACTCCCTGCGCAGACGGCGGGTCACGCCGTGGACCCCGCCGGGGAGGGCGACGTCCTCGCCGAACAGCACGGTGCTCGAGTCCTCGACGAGGGCGCGGCGCAGCGCGGCGTTGACGGCCTGGGCATAGGTGATCTCATCCATAGACGTGCTCCTTCACAGCAGAGGGGTCGGCAGGCGGCGCGGCGAGGGCCGTGGCCGCCGCCGTCTCGATCTCGGCGCGAACCCGGGTCTCGATCCCGGTGAGCTCCGTGTCGCTGACACCCGCCGCGCGCAGGGCGGCCGTCAGGACGACGATCGGCTCGGTAGTCCGGGCGAGTTCCACCTCGTCGCGCGGCCGGTACACCTGGGCGTCGCCGATGTAGTGGCCGACCAGGCGCTGAGTGTGCGCCTCGATGAGGACAGGCCCTCGGCCGGACCGGCAGGTGTCCACGGCCTCGGCGACCGCCCGCCGGACGGCGTCGACATCGTTGCCGTCCACCCGGGTTCCCGGCATGCCGTACGCGGCGGACCGCGTGACCAGGTCGGCGTCCCTGACCATCGCGGCGATCGGCGTGAGTTCGGAGTACCGGTTGTTCTCCACGAGGAAGACGACCGACAGGTCGAAGGCGCTGGCCATGTTCATGGCCTCGTGGACGGCGCCCTGGTTCATCGCCCCATCGCCGAACACGGTCAGCGCGACCCGGCCGGAACCGTCGTACCTGGCGGCGAGCGCGGCGCCGACGGCGATGGGGCCGCCCGCTCCCACGATCGAGTTCTCGCCGTAGAAACCGTGGTCGGGATCCGACAGGTACGCCGAGCCGGCCCGCCCGCCGTTGGTGCCTGTCTCCCGGCCCAGCAGTTCGGCGAACAGCGCCGCCGGACCAGCGCCGCAGGCCAGTGCCCAGCCGTGGCCTCGGTAGGTGGCGAAGACGGCGTCACGGGTCAGGTCGAGTGCGGCGCAGGCCCCGACCGGTATGGCCTCCTGCCCGATGCACAGATGAACCGATCCGGCGATCTGCTCCTCGACCCGCAATCGGGTGACGGTCTCTTCGAAGCATCGGATCCGCCACAGGCCGGCCAGATCCGCCAGTGCGGTTTCGCTAGAGGAATGGGACAACTCGTCCGCCTTTCATGGGAGTCGTAGCGGCGCTGTCGATCACAATCGGCGCCGCAGGAACGAGGGACGTGGACCGCCTCGGCTCAAGCAGGCTCGGCTCAAGCAGGCTCGGCTCAAGCAGGCTCGGCTCAAGCAGGCTCGGCTCAAGCAGGCTCGGCTCAAGCAGGCTCGGCTCAAGCAGGCTCGGCTCAAGCAGGCTCGGCTCGAGCGGGCTCAGCGAGGGTGACGCCGGACGGCTCCGTCACCGGCGCGCCGTGCGCGGGGACGACCACGCCGTCCGCCACGCGCCACCACACGGTGAGCAGGTCGCCGGGCCTGGCAGTAGACTCGCCGCCGGCCGGTTCCCGGGCGCTTCCGGTCGTCCCGGCATCGGTCCGGAACGTCACCCTCCGCGAGGCGCCCTGGTAGACGATGCCGGTGACCGTGGCGGTCATCGCGTTCACGCCGTGCTCGACCGGCACGCCGTCCACCGACAGACGGGTCCGCTCGGGACGCACCACGTCGGCGCCGTCAGTCCCAACGAGCTCTGCGCCGTCGTCGTCGGTCCGCAACTCATGGCCTTCGCCGACGAGTGACAATCCCCCGTGCCATTGACCGATCGTCCCGGTGAACACGTTGGACTCTCCGAGAAACTCGGCGACGAACAGCGAGGACGGGCGTGCGTACAGCTCCTTCGGCGTGCCTGCCTGCGCGATCCTGCCGCGGTCGAAGACCGCGATCCGGTCGGACAGGGCGAGCGCTTCCTCCTGGTCGTGAGTGACGAACACGAAGATGATGCCGAGCTCGCGGTGTATGCGGGCGATCTCCCCCTGGAGTTGCTCACGCAGCTTCTTGTCCAACGCGCCCAGCGGCTCGTCCATGAGGAGAACGTGCGGCTCGAAGACGACCGCGCGGGCCAGCGCCACCCGCTGCGGTTGTCGCCGATGGGTGATCGGGACAAGGACGTCGAGATTCTCGCCCTTCGTCACCAGATCGCCGTTCTCGAACGGCAACTCGGCGTCGGCGCCCGGGCGCGGTTCGCGCCCGAGGATCGAGCGTTCCTCGCGGCCCTCCTGGCACCGCTACCCCGTGATGTCCTGCGTCGCCTGCGACTCCTCGTCCGGCCCGATACCGTCATCCCCGGGCGTCACGTCCTCGATGCGGGCCTGAATCCTCCACACGTCGCAGAAGGCCGACGAGCCGAGCCCGCTTTTTGGTTCAGGAGCTTTGGAAGCAGCGCGGCCAAGGGCAGGGAAGGGTTGAATTCGGCCCCATGGCTTTCTGGGAGCCTTGCCCTGAAACTTTCAATATGTTTCCAGGCTGAACGACGCGATACGTGCCAGCAAAACGGCATGGGAGCGCTGCCCGTCACGTCAGAGGAGCGAGCCGCGCCTTGACGGATCCGCATGCCTCGTATTTGCTCCGTCGCACCACCACCCATCGGCAGGAACGGGCGCGGAAAAGCGATGTGAAGGATGACACGGTTTTTCCGTCATGCCCTTCAACCACGCCAGTTCCGCACGGATGAGAGGACCGATCCAGCTCATGTTAACGCTAACCGACGCCCCGGCACCGTCCCTCCGGCGGTGCCACAGGCAGGTGAGTGATGATGCGGCGTAAATCCGTCCTCGCCGCTGTCATCGCGGCGGTGCTTCTCGCGGTGGCCACCGGTGGTACGGCGCTGAGCAGCAGTGAAACCACGTCACGCGCGGCGAGCGCCGCCGCCGCGACGGCAGGATGCGGCAAGACTCCAACACTCAGAAGTGGCACGCAGTCGATCCAGAGCGGCGGCCGGACTCGCTCCTTCATCCTGAGAATTCCCGACAACTACAACAACACCAACCCCTACCGGTTGATCTTCGGGTTCCACTGGAACGGCGGCACCGCCAACGACGTCGACTCGGGCGGCACCAGCGGATTCACCTGGTCTTACTACGGGCTCAGGCAACTGGCGAACAACACTGCGATCTTCGTCGCCCCCCAGGGGCTGAACAACGGCTGGGCCAATTCCGGCGGCGAAGACCTGACCTTCGTCGACGACATGATCAGGCTGATCGAAGCAGACCTGTGCGTCGACACCACGCAGCTGTTCGCCGGAGGCTTCAGCTACGGCGGCGGCATGAGTTACGCCCTGGCCTGCGCCCGGGCGACGGTCTTCCGCGCGGTGGCGGTCTACTCCGGCGCACAGCTCAGCGGATGCAGCGGCGGCACACAGCCCATCGCCTACATCGGGCTCCACGGCCTCAGGGACAACGTACTCAACATCTCGCTGGGCCGGTCGCTGCGCGACACGTTCGTCAGGAACAACGGGTGCACTCCCCAAAATCCGCCCGAGCCGGCACAGGGCAGCCTGACGCACGTCGTCACCGCCTACTCGGGATGCCGATCCGGATACCCGGTCGTGTGGGCGGCGTTCGACGGGGGTCACACCCCTGGTCCAGTGGACGGGTCCACCGCTGACGACGGCGCACGTACCTGGACCAAGGCAGTGGTGTGGAACTTCTTCAGTCAGTTCCAGAGCACGAACGACACCACTCCGCCGACCTCTCCGGGCACTCCCGCCGTCTCCAACGTGACCGCCACCAGCGCCACCCTGACCTGGACGGCATCCACCGACCAGGGCGGCTCCGGCCTGGCGGGTTACAACGTCTACCGGGAGCAGGGCGCCACCGACCCGCTGCTCGGCCAGTCCACCACCAACTCGATCACCCTGACCGGGCTGACCGCCGACACCGAATACCAGGTCTACGTACGAGCACGCGACGGCGCGGGCAACCTGTCGGCCAACTCCGCGTTCGTCACGTTCACCACGACCTCCACCGGCGGCGACACCACGCCACCCACCGCCCCGGGCGGGCTGGCGGCCTCCGGCACCACCGCCGGCGGCACCAATCTGTCCTGGGCCGCTTCCACTGACGACGTGGGGGTCGCCGGCTATGACATCCTGCGCGCACCCGGGGCCACCGGCGGCACCTTCGCCCAGGTCGGCACCTCGGCCACGACCTCGTACAGCGACACGGGCCTGACCCCGAGCACCACCTACCGTTACCAGGTCCGCGCGCGGGACGCCGCCGGCAACCTCTCGCCGGTGTCCAACACCGTCCAGGTCACCACCAGCGGCACCACCACCGGAGCCTGCTCGGCGACGCCGACCGTGCAGACCCAGTGGGGCACCGGCTATGTGGTCCAGCCGCTGACCATCACCAATACCAGTACCTCGACGATCACCAATTGGACGGTCACGTTCACGCTCCCGGCCGGGCACACGCTGACCGGCTCGTGGAACGCCACCGTCACCACCAGCGGGCAGACCGTCACGGCCAAGAGCGTGAGCCATAACGGCACGTTGGCCCCCGGAGCCAGCACCACCAGCTTCGGCTTCCAGGCCAGCCGCCCCGACGGCAACACGGCCCTGCCATCCGGATACACCTGCACCAGCGCGTAACCTCGCGACCGGATATCGGCCCAGCCCTCGGCGAACCTCTCGGTGGGGCTGGGCCGCACCCGTTCTTCCCAGCCGCGTCGCGACGTTCAGCGAACAGCGCGTCGACCTCGGAGCGGTATCCGTACCCGCATGCGAGAAGGCCACCCGCGGTGAAAGCGGACGGCCTTCTGGGAGGCAGGAGCCTCAGCTGTAGGAGTAGGACTGCGCGCTGCAGCCGGTGATGTAGGGCCCGGGGTAGACCTGCTGGGTGGAGCAGCCCCAGGTGGCGGTCAGGGTCGTGGCCGAGGAGGGAATGCTGATCGCCGGTCCGTTGGTCCAGCCGACCTGGTCATACTGGTGACCGCCGCTGCAGATGGCCGACACGCTCACCGAGGTGCTGCCGCCGGGCAGGCTGATCGTGAACGACCACGTGTGGTTCGCCGGGTTCGCGACCATCGAGCTGTACGGCATGGTCACGCCGTACGAAGGAGGCGCGGAGCCGGCCGAGACGTACGAGGCGTACCAGTCGCGGGTGTCGCCGGAGTAGTTGACGTTGAGGCAGTCCACCGTGGCGTTGAGCGTCAGGGTTGAGGCGGCGGCGGGATGCTGCATGGTCACGACCATCGCGGCGGTGGTGGCCAGCATCACGCCGACCGCCAGTGCCCGGCGGATCAGGTTGCCAGCGATCATGGGGTTCCCTTTCTTCGCGCCGTTGACTGTGGAGATTTCGCCAGAGTTGCCGGCCTCGCCGTCCGCCAGGGTCGCCGCCCTGATCGGGGTGAGGCGGACGCGCACGTCGGTGAGGCCGGTCGGGTGTCGGGGGCAGGTACGGGTGATGGCGATCGGCGTGGTGGCCACAATGGGAGAAGCCGGGCGCTCCGCCCGTCGAGGCCGGCGAATCCGTATCCCATGACGTGGTGGTCGCCGAGCACGCACGACACCATGGTGCTTTTATCGGCGTAAGCCACATTGTTCTGTGAAAAGATTTCCCATCTCTCCCTGCCGGTCGCAATCCAGAGCGCGCGGGCCGCGCGCCCGAGACGCCGCGGGACATGCCTTCTCGGGGGGAGGATCACACAATGGCCACGGACTGGACAGCCCCATATAAAGGACCGCTCTCCGAAACAAGCGGTTAATCGCGGTTTCCGTACGGCCCGTAAAAGGGCGACGATCTCGCCCCACGGATCAACAGGCTGGTCGCAGACCATGTGACGCCGTGCGATGTGGCGGTCGTACCCGCGTCATCACAGTCGTCCGCGCGGCGGTGTTAGTGAAACTTTCCACACGGGGACGCCTGGCGGCGAGCTGTCGAAGCTCGCCGTCCGAGAGATAGTGAACGCCGCGGGGATCGACCCGCACGGCGCGAACGGATCCGTCTGGCCCTGCGCCTGCCGATAATTTCATCCCTCCAGGTCACGGCCTTGCAGGGCTTCTCTTGTAGGCAGGCTTCGACTCCAGAGGGAGCCAGTGCGGCAGGATGACCGGTCGTGCTCCTTCGCCTGGCCTATCTTGCTGTCACGAACACCTTCGCAGTGCTGCGGTTGCTGCCGATGGGAGATCGGGACAAGGATGTGGAGATTCTCGCCCTGCGTCACCAGATCACTATCCTCGAACGGCGACTCGGCGACGGCGCTAGGGTGAGGTTTGCGCCCGAGGATCGAGCCTTCCTCGCCGCCCTCCTGGCACCGTTGCCCCGTGACGTCTTGCGTCGCGTGCGACTCCTCGTCCGGCCCGATACCGTCATGCGGTGGCACCGCGATCTGGTGAAACTGCGTCATGCTGGTGCCTGCGTGCCGGAACGGCGCGGGCGCCCGCGAACCGTCCGTTCCATCCGTGCCCTCGTCCTGTGCCTGGTCCGGGAGAATCCGTCTTGGGGCTACAGGAGGGTGCACGGAGAGCTCGCCACGCTCCGCATCACGGTTGCGGCGTCCACGATCTGGGAGATCCTCAAGAGGGAAGGCGTTGATCCGGCATCCGAGCGGGCGTCCACGACCTGGGCCGACTTTCTGCGCTCCCCAACTGACGCGCTGCCGGCCTGCGACTTCATCGAGACCGTCACCCTTGACGGGCGGCGTCAGTACATCCTGGCCGTCATCGAGCACGCCACCAGATGCGTCCGCGTCCTCGGCACCACGGCCCATCCGACCGCGAGTTGGGTCGCCCAGGCCGTCAGGAACCTGGTAGTGGATCTGGAGGACGCCGGTCGCCGTGCCCGCTACCTGATCCGTGACCGGGGCGGGAAGTTCCCGGCGCTCATGGACGAGATCCTCGCACATGTCGGCATCGAGACCGTTCTCACCGGTATCCGGATGCCGCGAATGAACGCGATCATGGAGCGGTGGGTGCGGTCGTGCCGCCGCGAGCTGCTTGACCGCTGCCTGCTCTGGAACGAACGCCACCTGCGGTATGGCCTGCGTGAGTACTGACTTGAACCCACGGCCCACGGATATGAGTCAGGGACCTCGTTCCCGGCCGAGGAAGCACGTCAGGAGTCGCCTGAAGTCGTGCGGGTGTTCGAGCGCCGGCACGTGCCCGCATCGGCCGAGCACGTGCAGACGGACATCGGCCAGGTGCTCGAGCAGGGGCAGGGCTGCCGTCCCGAGCGGGGTGACCCGGTCCTCGGCACCGTGGACGAGCAGCACGGGCGCGCGCACCCCTGCCAGCGTTCGCGCCGAGAGGGTGAGGTCGTCGGCCCAGCGTGCCCTGGGAGGAGGGAACAACGACGCGAATGCGGCCGCCCCCGCCCGCATCGCGGCCGCACGGGCGGCGACGGTCGACTCGGTCACGAGCGCCTGGTCGAGGACGAGGCGACTCAACATGTCTCGTGCCCCGGGCGGGTCGGCAGGGGCGGCCCAGATCGCGTCGAGCTCGGCGGACAGCGGCGCCCCGGGGGCGCCCATCGTCGAGACCGCCACGACATGGGTGACCTGCCTGGGACGCGCGGCCGCCAACGCCAGCGCCACGGCGCCGCCCATGGAGTGGCCCACCACGGCGTAGTGCTCGGCACCGAGAGCATCCATCAGGCCCGCGGCCTGCTCCGTCCACAGCCGGAGCCCGCCCCTGGAGCCGGCCGGGATCGGTGTACGGCCGAACCCCGCCTGGTCAGGAGCCACCAGGTGCCAGGACGCGCCCAGCGCCTGTGCCGTCGTTGCCCAGGCGCCGGATCCGGTCGTACCGGGTCCGGAGCCGTGCAGCATCAGCACCGCGGGCCCGGTGCCGCTCTCCAGGACGTGGACGGGGGAGCCGTCGACTGTGACGGTCCGAGATGCCGTCACCGGGACGGGCCAGGTGCGCTCATGCCGATGCGGAGTTGATGGACTTCGAGAAGACCTCCATCATCGCCCTGCCGAATTTCGGCATGTCCGGCCACCCCCTGCAGGAGACGAGGTTGCCGTCCACCACGTCGGGAGCGTCGATGACCGTCGCGCCCGCGTTCTCCATGTCACCGGTGATGGGCGGGAAGCACGCCGTCTTCCGGCCCTTCAGCAGCCCGTACACAGCCGGCACCTGCGCGCCGTGGCACACCAGCGCGATCGGGAGGTTGCGCGCGAAGAAGTGCTCGGTGATGCGCCTGACGTCGGCGTCAACCCGGATCCACTCGGGGGCACGTCCACCGGGGATGATGAGGGCGTCATAGCGCTCGACGTCGACCTCGGCCCAGGGCACGTCAACCGGCAACTTCCGGCCGTTCTTCTCCACGTAGGCGTCGGAGTTGGGGTCGAACTCGTGGATGACCAGCTGAACGTCACGCATCGTCCGTGACGAGACGTCAACGTCCCAGCCGCCCTCCTGTACGCGATAGTAGGGATACATGGTGTCGAGCTCCTCGGCGGCGTCGCCGGTCAGGAGCAGCGCTCTGGGCACCTGCTTCTCCTCGCATCTGGGGCGGGTGAGGCGGATCCAATCCGATCCGATCGGGTTGACTTAGCATTCCCCGGCCCGGTCCGCCCGTCAAGCCTCTACCACCATTCCGTCCGCGCCCTTGGCCTCGTCGAACAATCGCCGGAACCGCTCGCCGGACCGCAGGATGTGCCGGCGCATGGCGTAGGCCGCGGCGTCGGGGTCACGCGCGGCGATCGCGGTCAGGACTTCTTCGTGCTCGGCCATGGCCAGGTGAGTGACCTGGGTGTCGTGGAGAAGCCGGAACAGGTGCACGTGCGTGTGCAGGCGGGCGAGCGCTTCGCGGATGACCTGGTTCTCCGCGCTCAGGGCGACGAGATCGTGAAAAGCGGCGTCGCGCAGCCCGAAGGCGCCATAGGCCATGAGCCCGCCGCCCCCCTCCAGCTCCGCCATCTCCTCCAGCAGCCGCCGCAGACCGGCCACCTGCTGCAAGGATGCGCGTTCGGCGGATCTGCGCGCCGCCGCCGGCTCGAGGAGCAGGCGGACCTCGAGCATGTCCTCGAATCGGTGACGGGTGATCTGGGGGGGAATGCGATAGCCGGCGTGAGGCACACGCACGACCAGGCCCTCGGCCTCCATCCGGTTCAGAGCGTCTCGGATCGGCGTCTGCGAGACCCCCAGCTCTCGCGCCAGGGCGTCGATCGTGACGCGGGAGCCCGGCTCGATCCGCAGCGACATCATCTGTCCGAGCAGCGTGTCGTACACCTCGTCGGCAAGCCGGCCGCGAGATCTTCCCGGCGGGATTCCGCCCGTCATGGCCCCACGGCGCCGCGCGATCATCGCTTCGTCGTCCATCGTGACGTGAGGTCCTTTCTTGCGTCTTCGGGAACCTGCTGGCATCGGTCGCAGCATTGTGGGATGTTGACGCTCCCACTCGGATCGTATAGGAAAGGTGGCGGACGCCAGCCATCCTTCACCCATCGGGGAATCGCCCGCCATCGCTCCGCTTCGATCAGTTGGAGCTCTTATGAGCATGCTCGACGTCCTATTCGGTTCGCCATCGGGCCGCACCAGGACCGAAGGACTTCCCGACTGCTTGAAGCCCCATGAAGTCGCGGCGTACTCGTGACGCCGGTCTGCTGATCAGCCCCTGCGACAGCCGGCAACACGCCTGACCAACCCAGCAACTGCTCGGCGACGCACGCGGCAAGGCTCCAGAAATCCCCCCAGAAAGCAGGCAAGAAGATGCGGTATCCAAAGCGAACAGGACGATTGTCGGTTACCGGTCGAAAGGCGCGGCTGGCTACGGCGGCCATGTTAGTGGCCACGACCGTGGCGGCTTGCGGCGGTCAGGACGGCAGCGCCCCCAAGGCGCCGGCGACCATCCCGGAGCTCACCAAGGATCCGCTGACCCTCAGCTTCATCTGGTTCGACTGGCCCCCCGCCCACGCGCTGGAAGCCTTCGCGAACGCGGAGTACACCAAGGGGCGGCCGAACGTGACCATCAAGGTCAAGACCGTGCCGAACGCGAACTGGCACGACGCGATGTTCACCCAGTTCGCCGCACACAAGACCGACTTCGACATCCCGATCCTGGACTCGCAACACATCGGCGAGGCCGTGACGAACGGCAACATCCTCGACATCACCGACTTCGTCAAGAAGAACATCGACGTCAAGGCCTACAACCCGTACCTTCTGGCGGCCTACGGCCAGTTCCCCCAGGCGGAGACCGGGAAGCGCGACGAAAACGCCAGCCTGTACGGACTGCCGCTGCTCGGCGACACCTGGACGATGATCTACCGCAAGGACCTGATCGGCGACAAGCCACCGCAGACCTGGGATCAGATGATCTCGGTCGCCGAGAAGTGCCAGGCGGACAACCCTGGCGTCAGCGGGCTGGCCTTCCACCAGGCCAACGGCTCCGACGCCGCGGCCGTAACCTACAACACGGTCAACGGCGTCTACGGCGGCAACCTCTGGGACCCCAAGACGCGCAAGATCGACGGCGTCCTCAACGACGCTGCGGGCCAGGAGGCGATGGACGTCCTGGTCAACAAGATGAAGCCGCTGACCGCCAAGGGCTCCGGCAACTGGTTCATCGACGAGGTGAACGCGGCGGTCGCCCAGGGCAAGGCCTGCATCGCGTTCAACTGGATCGCCGCGAGCGGCGGCCTGCTCGACCCGAAGCAGTCGACGCTCGGCACCACGCGGGAGCAGATTCTCGACAAGCTGGGCTTCGCCACCCTGCCGAGCCAGAAGACGAACCTGGTGCCTCTCGGCGGTATGGGGATGCACGTGTCGGCCTACGCGCCCGAGGCGAACCAGGCGGAGGCCCTGAACTTCATGAAGTGGTTCGAGCAGGGTGATATCCAGAAGAAGTGGGCCGCGGCTGGTGGCGTGCCATCGCGTACGGACGCCCTGGAGTCGCCCGAGTTCCTCAACGCCCAGCCGTTCAACCAGGTGTACACCGACTCGGTTCCGCGGATGCGGGATATGTGGAACGTGCCCGAGTACGCACGCCTCGTCGACATCGAGAACACCAACGTGAACGCGGCTCTCAACGGCGCGAAGGCGCCGAAGGACGCGCTCGACGACATCGCCAAGCAGCAGCAGGGCGTGCTCAACGCCAGCAGTGGCAAGGGCGGCGGCGGACTGTGAGTGACTCCGCCCCTCTGACGACCGACCACCCCGGGCAGGCGGCGTCCGCGACGCCGCCCGCACCGGGCCGGTCCCGCCGCTTGAGCGACCGCGGGCTCGCCGTGGCCTTCACCTCTCCCGCGCTGCTGCTGTTGCTCGCCATGTCGGTGTTCCCGTTGCTGTGGGCGTTGTACCTGTCCTTCACCGACTACTCGGCCACTCGCGGGGGGCCCGCCCAGTTCCTCTGGTTCGAGAACTACACCGCCATCCTGACTTCGCCGCAGGTCCACCAGAGGGCCCTGACGACGTTGATCTACGTGGTCGGCGCGGTCGCCCTGCAGACCGTGCTCGGTTTCGCCATCGCCTACCTGATCTCACGGCGCACGCACGGACGAGGACTGCTGACCACCCTGTTTCTGGTTCCGATGATGCTGTCGCCGGTCGTGGTCGGGCTGTTCTGGCGATTCATGCTCGACGCGCAATTCGGCGTGATCAACAGCATGCTCGGCTCGCTCGGCCTGGGGCAGGTGGAGTGGCTCACCCGGCAGCGAACGGCACTGATCTCCCTCATCCTGGTCGACACCTGGCAATGGACGCCGTTCATCATGCTCATCGCACTCGCGGGCCTCACCGCGGTGCCCAAGTACTTGTACGAGGCCGCCTCGATCGATCGGGCGTCCGAGTGGTTCCAGTTCCGCACCATCACTCTTCCGCTGGTGTGGCCGCTGCTTCTCATCGCCGTGTTGTTCAGGGCCATCGAGGCCTTCCGGCTGTTCGACCTCGTCTACATCCTCACCAGCGGAGGCCCGGGGGTCTCCACCGAGACGTTGTCGTTCCACGTCTACAAGGTCGCGTTCCTGGGCTTCAACACCGGAACCGCCTCGGCGTACGGGATCCTCATGGTCCTCATCGTCATCGTCCTCACGCAGCTCTACCTGCGCTACTTGAACAAGCTCAAGGAGGACTGATGGCCCTCTCCGTCGACGAGGCCGTGTCCACAGGTCCTGCCCGGGATCACACGCCCCCCTCGCGCCGCTTCGGCGGCCGGGGCCGCGCCGTGCTGGAGGTCGCGCTGCTGACCGTGCTGGCCATCGTGATGCTCTTCCCGGTGCTGTGGATGATCGAGACGTCCATCAAGGAGAACCGGGACGTCTACGCCATCCCGGCCAAGTTCTTCGACTTCAAGGTCACCATGGAGCATTTCAAGGACGTGTTCGTCGCCTCCGGCGGCGGTCGTTCGACCTTGTCCGCCTCGTTCCTCAACTCCGTCCTGGTCGCCGGGGTCTCCACGGCGCTGGCCACCGTGCTGGGGGTCCCGGCGGCCTGGGCCTACTCGCGCTTCGCCGTGAAGGCCAAGAAGGACCAGCTGTTCTTCATCCTGTCCACCCGCTTCATGCCGCCCGTGGTGGTCGTGATTCCGATCTTCCTCATGTACCGCCAAGTCGGGCTCATCGACACCAAGCTCGGCCTGATCCTCATCTACACCGCCTTCAACGTCCCGTTCACGATCTGGATGATGAAGGGGTTCGTCGACGAGGTGCCCGCGGAGTACGAGGACGCCGCCATGCTCGACGGCTACACCCGCTTGCAGGCGTTCTGGCGATTCACCCTTCCCCTGCTCCTGCCCGGCATCGCCGCGACGGCGGTCTTCGCACTCATCTTCTCGTGGAACGAGTTCGTGTTCGCCATCTTCCTCACCTCCAGCGACGACGTGCGGACGGCCCCGCCCGCCATCGCCGGCCTCATCGGCGGAACCACAGTGGACTGGGGTCTCGTGGCCGCCGCCTCCGTGGTGTTCGCCCTGCCGGTGCTCGTCTTCGCCTACCTGGTGCGCAAGCACCTCGTCGCCGGTGTGACGCTCGGGGCGGTGCGACGCTGATGGCGGGCATCGAGGTGAGCGCCCTGCACAAGCGCTACCCGGACGGGACGGTCGCAGTCGATCACGTGGACCTGTCCATCCGCGACGGCGAGCTGTTCGTGATGCTCGGCCCTTCGGGTTGCGGCAAGACGACCACGCTGCGGGCCATAGCCGGCCTGGAAAGGCAGACGACGGGCAACATCCGCATCGGCGACACGCTGGTCAACGACCTGCCGCCCGCCGACCGCGACATCGCCATGGTGTTCCAGTTCTACGCTCTCTACCCGCATCTGAGAACCCGCGACAACCTGGCGTTCCCGCTGCGGGCCGAGGGACTGCCCAAGGCGGAGGTGCGCAAGCGGGTCGACGAGGCCGCCGGGCTGATGCGGCTCGGTCCGCTCCTGGACAGGCGACCGCACCGGCTGTCCGGCGGGGAGCAGCAGCGCGTCGCGCTCGCCCGCGCCCTGGTGCGACGACCGCGCGCATTCCTCATGGACGAACCCCTCACCAATCTGGACGCGGAGCTGAGGGCGGACATGCGCACGGAGATCAAGCACCTGCAGGGGGGACTGGGGACGACGATGGTCTACGTCACTCACGACCAGGTCGAGGCGATGTCGCTCGGTCACAGAATCGCCATCCTCAACAAGGGCCGCGTCGAGCAGATCGGCACGCCGCTGGAAGTCTACGACCGTCCGGCGAGTCTTTTCTGCGCCGCGTTCATCGGCTCCCCGCCGATGAACCTGATCGAGGTGGAGGTGGCCGACGGGAAGCTGCGCAGTCAGGGCGGGCTGGCCCTCACGCCACCGCCGGGCCTGCCGCGCGACCGTCGCCTGCTCGCGGGCGTCCGGCCGGAGGCGCTGGAAGTCACGGAACCAGGGGCGGAACGTTCGGTCCCGGCCCGCGTGGTCTCGGCGGAGTGGCTGGGCGACGAGATCATCTACGTGGTCGACCACGACGGACAGCGCGACGTACGGGTTCGGATGCCACCGACTGTCCGTTTCACCGTTGACGCACCGGTCGGGCTGCGGCACACCGGCGGCCCCCCGCCGGTCTACGACGTGAGCACGGAAGAGCTGGTGGCCTGATGGGAACCGTGGCAGTGCGCGGGCTGTGCAAGTCCTTCGGCAAAGTCCCGGCCCTGGACGGGGTGACGCTGGACATACCGGACGGCTCGTTCTTCGTCGTGCTCGGACCCTCCGGGGCAGGCAAGACAACGACCCTGCGAGCGATCGCCGGCCTTGAGAAGCTTGACGCCGGGTCGGTGCACCTGGACGGGAGGGACGCGACCGGTGACAGCCCGGCCGCACGCGACCTGGCCATGGTCTTCCAGAACTACGCCCTCTACCCGCGACACACGGCGTACGAGAACATCACTTCGCCGCTGCGGGCACGCCGCTGTTCCTCGAGCGAGATCGCCGCTGCCGTCGAGCGGATGTCGAGCCTGCTGCACATCGAACGTCTGCTGCAGCGTCGTCCCGCGCAGTTGTCGGGTGGTGAGATGCAGCGGGTCGCCCTGGCCCGGGCGCTGGTCCGTCACCCGCGCGCGTTCCTCATGGACGAGCCGCTGACGAACCTCGACCTCAAGCTCCGCGTCGAGATGCGCACCGAGCTCACCCGCATCCACCGGAGCCTCGGAGCGACCTTCATCTACGTGACCAACGACCAGGTCGAGGCCTTGTCCATGGCCGACCAGGTCGCGGTCCTCAAGGAGGGAAAGGTGCAACAGGTCGGAACGCCGGCCGAGGTGTACGAGCGTCCAGCCAACCAGTGGGTCGCGGGATTCGTCGGGAGCCCGCCGATCAGCCTGCTCGCCTGCCACGCCCAGGGAGATCGTCTGGTCGGCGCGGAAGGCTGGACGCTGCCGCGGCCCCGCTGGACCATGGCTGAGGACGGTCGTCCGCTGCTGCTGGGCCTGCGCGCGGAGGACCTGTCCGTCGAGCAGCGTGGGGACGCGTCGTTGCCGGGTGAGCTCTACGGCCTTGAGCCGCTCGGTGACCGGACGGTGGTCGACGTCCGGGTGGGGACGGAGATCCTCAAGGTCAAGGCACGAACCACCGTCACCGGTACGCCGGGCGAGCGGCTGCTTGTCACGGTCGACCTGGACCGTGCGCACCTGTTCGATGCGGGCACCGGGCTGGCGCTGTCCGAGGCCGGGAGGTAATCGCGCAGGGCGGCGAGGTCAATATGCGCCGGCACATGGCAATCGAGCCTCGGCGGACCGTCACCGGTGAGCACGGCCTGACGACGCTGAAGCAGCCATGGCCCGAGAAGGCGCTCGGTGGCGCGAGGCGTCGCCCTGCGGCCAGGGCCAAGAGGTCGCGTGACCCGTTCGTCAACGCGCGTGGCGCGATCGCTGAGGTCACGCCGGACATCACCGAGAACATCACAGGAGGCGACGCAATGAGTGACCCGATGAACGTCCTGGCCCCCGAGCACCGGCGGCTCCGGATCGGCGACGCCTGGCGCGACGCTGCCGGCGGAGCCACCTTTGCCGTCGAGGACCCGGCCACCGGCAAGACCATCGCCGAGGTGGCGGACGCCGACGTCGTTGACGGGCTCGCCGCTCTGGACGCGGCGAGCAAGGCAATGGCGGAGTGGGCGGCGACCCCACCGCGAAAACGGTCGGAGTTGCTGACCGCGACGTACCGGGTACTGACCGAGCGATCCGAGGAGGTCGCCCGGCTGATAACGCTCGAGATGGGCAAGCCGCTCGCGGAGGCTCGCGGAGAGGTGGCCTACGGCGCCGAGTTCTTCCGCTGGTTCGCCGAGGAGGCGGTGCGCGTCGAGGGGCGCTACAACACCGCTCCCGCTGGTGGATATCGCATCCTCACCGTGCCGAGGCCGGTCGGACCGTGCGTCTTCGTGACACCATGGAACTTTCCGCTGGCCATGGGCGCCCGCAAGATCGCTCCTGCGCTGGCGGCGGGCTGTACGACGATCACCAAGCCGGCGGCCCAGACGCCACTCACCATGCTGTTCCTGGCCCGCATCATGGAGGAGGCCGGCGTTCCTCCGGGCGTCGTCAACGTCGTGACGACCAAGCGTGCCGGCGAGGTGGTCTCGGCACTGCTGGCCGACCGTCGGACCCGCAAGCTTTCGTTCACCGGGTCGACCGAGGTCGGGCGCGTGCTGCTCCGGCAGGCGGCGGACAACGTGCTGCGCGCCTCCATGGAACTGGGCGGCAACGCGGCCTTGATCGTGTGTGCCGACGCGGACCTGGACGTCGCGCTCGACGGTGCCATGGTGGCCAAGATGCGCAACCTCGGGGAGTCCTGCATCGCGGCCAACCGAATCTACGTCGAGGAGCCGGTGCGCGAGGAGTTCACGGCACGCTTCGCCAAGCGGATGGGCGCGCTCTCGGTGGGCCATGGTCTGGACGACGGCGTGGACGTCGGGGCGCTGATCGACGAGGCCTCGGTCACCAAGATCGACGAGCTCGTCGCCGACGCGGTCGATCGCGGAGCCCGTGTCCTGGTGGGCGGCGAGCGCCCGGATGGGCCGGGCCACTTCTACCCGCCCACGGTCCTCGTCGACGTGCCCGACGACGCGCGGATGCTGGAGGCGGAAATCTTCGGCCCGGTGGCCCCGATCATCTCGTTCACGTCCGACGATGAGGTGATCGCGAAGGCCAACGACACCGAGCACGGCCTGGCCGGATACGTCTTCACCCGTGACCTCCAGCGGGCGCTCCGGTTCGCCGAGGGGCTGGAGACGGGGATGCTCGGCATCAACCGTGGTCTGATCTCGGACCCGTCAGCTCCGTTCGGAGGGGTGAAGCAGTCCGGGATCGGCAAGGAGGGGTCGCACGAGGGCATCCTCGAGTATCTCGACGTCACCTACGCGGCGATCGACCTACCGTGACCGGCCTGCTGCTCCGGGCGCCCGCCGGGGATCACCGCGCCCTGCGCGCACATGACCTGACCGGTCTCCACCGGTGGAGCGGGACCCTGACCATGGCCGGCACGGACCCGCCGGCACCCCGGGACGCCGCCGACTCCGCCGGCGTGCGCGCCCGCGCCACCCGGCAGCCCACCTTGCCGACGCCGTCCCGGTCTCGCAGGTGACCCGGACGTCCGCCCGGCAAATCACCGCCGACGTTCCAGAGAGGCACTGACATGCTTGAGACCGTCCGCGGACCACGCCAGCTGATAGTGGGCGAAGGGGTCGCGCAGAACATCCCACGAGTGGTGGCCGAGTGCGGCTCGCGAGTCCTCATCGTGACCGACCGGGTCCTGCTGGGGCAGCCGGGCGTGGCCGAGATCGTGGCCGCCGTACGGGAGAAGGTCGAAGTCGTCGGGGTGTTCGCCGACGCGACTCCGGACGTGCCACTCACCGATGTCGCCCTGGCCGTCTCGGCCGCCGCAGAGGTGGACGCCGACGTCATCCTCGCCATCGGAGGCGGCACGGTGATCGACCTCGCCAAAATCGTCGGCGTCATCCGGTGCCACGGCGGGACGCCGCGCGACTTCTACGGGGAGTCGAAGGTGCCGGGGCCGACGACGCCTCTCGTCGCGGTGCCGACGACATCAGGCACCGGCTCCGAGCTCACGCCCGTCTCGGTGCTGACCGACCCGGACCGCGAGCTTAAGGTCGGGGTCTCCAGCGTCCACATCGTGCCCGACTTCGCCATCGTCGACCCCGAGCTCACCTACACCTGCCCTGCGACCGTCACTGCCCACTCCGGCATCGACGCGTTCTGTCACGCGGTGGAGAGCTACACCGCGCGACCCCGGGCCCACGGACCGCGCGACCCGGTGGAACAGGTCTTCCTCGGCCGCAACCCGATCACCGACCACTACGCGCTCCTGGCCGCGGAGCGGATCGCCCGCAGCTTGCCCCATGTCGTCAGGGACGGAGGCGACAAGGACGCGCGCGCGGACATGTCCTATGGGTCCATGCTGGCCGGGCTCGCGTTTTCCCACGCAGGCAACGCGGCTCCGCACGCGCTCCAGTATCCCATCGGCGCGGCCACCCACACACCGCACGGCCTGGGCGTCGGGCTGCTGCTGCCCTACGCGCTGGACGCGGCCAGGGACGCTATCGGCGACCGGTTGGCCATCCTCGCCCGGGTGTGCGGGCTCGACGTGACCGACGCCTCGGATGCCGAGGCCGCGGATACGTTCCTCACCTGGCTCGACGGGCTCCTTGCCGACATCGGCATCCCTGCTACCTTGGCGGACATCGGCGTGACACGCGCCGACCTCCCACGCTTCGCGGAGATGGCCAGCGGCGTCACCCGCTTGATCCAGAACCATCCAGGCCCGACCGACACCGCCAGCCTGACCGCTATCCTCGAAGCGGCCTGGCTCGGGGACCGGACCCGACTTTTCCTGACTCCGAAGCAGAGATAGTGGCTCTGGCCCGTAATCGATGGTGGCGGTAAGTGACTGTCACGGCAGCAGGATGCGGTGGCGTAACAGATCGAACCCGGCGCGGCCGTGCATCTGGCGCATGATCCTCTTCGTGCGGGTGTTGACGCCTTCGGTGCGGCCATTGTGGTACGGGAGGGTGAGGGCGGCGTTTACGGCGGCGCGGTCAAGCTCGATGCCGTTGGCGAAGCCGTGCAGGTGAGGCAGGTCGGCGACGCGGATGGTGGTGATCCAGGTGGTGAGCTCTTGCACCAGCCGGGTGTCGCTATCACGGAGTCGGCCGGGGTGAGTGAGCAGCAGACGTGTCAGGCGGCGCGGGGTGGTGACGGGCCGTTCTCCTTCGGCTCGACCTTGAGTGATATAGCGGTAGAGCAGGTTGAGACTGCCGGTGCAGCCGAGCTCCTTGCTCTCCCGGAACAGCTGCTGAACGGGCACGGCGGGGTCGGTGGCGCGTCGCTCGTCGATGGCCTGCGACCACACGGTGTGCCACCCCGTCATGCCGAAAAGGACATCGCTCCTGTCCACGGAAGGTCGCCTGTTCCGGCACACGACGATCAGGCCAAGGACCACCACTTCGAGCCTTCGGTACAGGCGGGGGACGTTCTCACCCGACTGCCAGGCGCTGATGGTTAGGAGAGACCTCCCACACTTCCCCGGGATGGCGCAGGCTGTTGGCCCCCAGGGCCCAGCCCTGCGACGAGCTGGCCCGCGCCGCCGGGCTGGGCTGCGATGACGGCATTGTCGTGGACGCCCGCTCCCTAGCCTCCGACAACCGCACCATCGCCATAGGTGACTGCGCGAACCTGCCCGACCCGTCCCCGTGGTCGGGCGACGCTTCACGGTTGCGGCTGGAGAGCGTCGACAACGCCGTCGAGCAGGCCACCTCGGCCGCCGCCACGCTGGTCGGCCTGGATCGCCCTACCGGGGCGTCCCCTGGTTCTGGTCCGACCAAGGAAGGCTCAAGCTGCAGATCGCCGGGCTGGCCCGCCCGGACGACGAGGCCGTCCTGCGCCCCGGTCGGCGCCCGGGGCAGCACACGGCGCTGCGCTGCCGAGCTGGTGGGCCGGTCGGTGTAGGGGTTGGCGAAGTGGACCCAGTTCGTGATGCCCTTGCCGGGCGGGTGCTGGTCCGGGGACGTGCCCGCCTCTCTGACCTGCTGGTTCCACGTCCGTGTGGCCTGAGGCGCTGGACGGCCGCGGCCTGGTTCTCGTCGGGTGAAGGCGGCGCGGAGGCGCGGGGCCGGGTGGGCGTCCTCCTTCGAGTGGCGGAAGAGCTGGGCTGGGCCGGGTGACAGGGACCGGTGACCAGGTACAGGTCCCGCTGCCGGGCTCGGCGCCCTCCGCGCTGCCTTCTCATCTGGTAAAAGACCTGGGTGAAGAGCCGAGTTAAGGCATCGGGGCCAGCGAATTTTGTGCAGTCTTTGCTGGGTGCTCGCCGCTGGCGCCCGACGTGATCGCTACAGGTCGCGGGATAGTTCGCCGCGCTGGAGTGCCTGGTAGAGGGCGTTTTCAGCGCGTTGGCGTCGCCTGAGCGCAGTGCAGTAGAGCAGGCCGCGGCGGCGGCAGTAGGAGCTGAGCGGGATGCCCTCCAGCCGGGTGGAGGCGCTGAGCTCGGCCTCCTCATTGGTGAGGATCTGTTGGGCAACGGCCTTGTTGAGGAGCAGGTCAGGGTGGCCGGCCGGGTAGGCGAGCGTCTGCTGACCGCTGTCGGCCCGGTCGGTGAGATCTGGGTCGGCCAGCAGAGTGGGCTGGTCGGTGACGTGGGTGCGGACGACGGCGATGTGGGTCGGCCGCGACAGTCGCAGCACCGGGTGCGACCAGGCCAGGTTCACCCGGCAGATGGCTTCCATGTAGGCCGTCAGGACCTCGGCCTCCAGGTCCTCGCGATCGAGCCGCTCGGCCGGGATCTTGCTGGCGAGGGTGCTGATGAGGCGGCGGAGCATCGGGATCGCCAGGGCGACGGCGGCGACCATCCATGCTCCTCGATGGGTGCGGGCCTGGTCGATGAGGTGTCGCCACACATGGTCGCGGGTGGTGCGTGAGCAGGACGGATGCAGCAGCATCTCTCGCAGCTCGTTCAGCGGGATGGGCCGTGCCGGAAGCCCGTGCCCGAGCTGCGCGCCGTCGACCGACAGCGGGGCAGGGCCGCGCATGAGGAGGGTGAAGGCGTGTTCGGCCACGTCCAGCGGCAGGGAGCCGTCCTGGCGGCGTGGGCTGTCGCCGAGGCGGTCGGGCGCCTGGCTGGGTTGGGCGTTGTCCGCTTCGAGGGCGACAGTGGACAACGGTTCGACCGGGTCGGTGATGGTCGTGCTCGTGATGGCCGCATCGGCGGAGAGGCGGATCAAGGGGTGGGACATAGCGACGCTCCCGATAAGGCGTGTTCGTTTCGGACGTCGCTAGGTCGCCATAGCGCCCGGGCAGGAAGCGGGCAGGAAATGATCAGACATCGGACACGGCAAAGATCACACCATGCTTGGATCATGCGTCGGAAACGATGATGACCTGCGGAAACGTTGGCCTGCTGGACCGATGTCCGTCGGATGGCAGGGAGACGAGATCCATGACACTGCGCACGGAAAGCTGCCGTGAGCTGCGGTAACGGGATGAAGCTGAAAGTGTCAGGTCAAGCTTGTGTCAACGCGGTGGACGAGGCCTGGACCGTTGGATCGCCGCCGCCGAGATGGGTCTGCGGCGGGTTACTCAGAGGTCCGCGCCGGGGCCGGGCGGACGGGTGGGGAGGGGGATGGGCGCGCTGGTGCGGAGCATGCGGGCCTCGGCTTGCGCTCGGGCAAGGACGGCCGAGACAGCATCGGCTGAACGGCGAGCCGCCAGTTCCCGGACCTCTTGGGGCGGGTCGCGCTCATCGATGACGATGACCGTCCCGTCGTCGGCGACATGGGTACGAACCCGCCAGCCGAGCTGACCTCCCGCCGCCCTCGCGGCCCGTCGGACCTCGGCCACATCACCCAACTCGGCCATTGCGTCGCGGGCGAGAATGAGCTGGCCGTAGAAGCCGCGATACTCCGGCTTGAGGCAGGCGACCATCATCGCCTTGACCTGGTCGACGAGCTTGGCGAAGCGGCGTTCGGCCAGTTCGTCCTTCCGGTTCGGCATGCAGATCGCCTCCCGGCTGACACGTCGTGGTGTGCTGTCTTCTCAGGGTAGGTCGCACCAGGCAACGGTGCTTGGTTGTTCTGCCGCAGCGAAGGTTGAGCGATTCTCATCGAAGTTTGAGTGATCGTGGCTCGGCTGCTGCTCCCTCATCTACCTTCTGGCGTTGCTTTCGGCGTTCTCGGTAGGCCCATACTCGGCACGCGTCCAAGCACCAGAGCTGAGGCAGACCGCCGGCGAAACCCCGGCCGCCCTTGGCCCAGCGGAACCCCGCACAGGCGGCACATGATCGAACCGGGTCCTCCAGCCGTCGCCTAACCAGGTCCGCAGTTGCCGCCCGCCATCGAAGAGGTCCAGGTCAAAGGCGCTGAGCGCGGGATCGCCCTACGCACGTGCCGGTTCCTCACCGTCTCTCCTGGAACTCAACTGTCCGTTCTCATCCATCGTGTAGGCAGCCATGTCGGCGAGCTGGGCACCGTCAACTGCCTTGAGACAAGACGGGCGAGCAAACGCGCACTCGCGGCATGAGCGGAGGTCGTCCGGCGGTGTCCAACCGAAGCGTGGTCCCTCTCGACACGTTAGGTGAAACCTACGACTTGGCCGACGAGATCATCGGTAGTCCGGCCGACGCCCCGGAGTCCGGCACCCCTGCGTAGTCGGGCAGCTCGACGCCGTTGATCGCACGCTCGACCAGTTCGGTGAACCATTCGCTGGCGAAATCGGGGCGCGGCTCGGCGTCCGGCCCGGGGACCTGGAGGCTGTGTACGTGCAACCGGCCGATCTCCTGGTTGGCCTCCACGAACGAGCGCATCCGAGCCTCGTAGCCGGCGAACCCGGCCTCCGGGTCCCACCCGGCGGCGGCCAGCTCTCCGGCCAGCAGGTAGGCGCCGACCAGGGCCAGCCCGGTGCCCGCCCCGGACATCGGCGACGCGCTGAACGCCGCGTCCCCGAGCAGCCCCACCCGTCCGCTCGACCAGCGGTCCATCACCACCTGAGCGACCTGGTCCAGATAGAAGTCCGGGGTGTCGTCCACGTGCGCGAGGATGCGCTGGGTCAACCAGCCGAAACCGTCCATCCGCTCGCGCAGCAGGCGCTTCTGCGCCGCGACGTCGCGGTAGTCGACGTCGAAGTCGGCCGCGGGGAAGGAGAACATGGCCATCGCCCGGGTGGTGTCCGGGATGGGCCGCAGGCCGGCGGACCGTCCGGCCTCCTGATAGTCGATCATCCAGCGGTCCACTCCGAACTCGTTGGGCACGCTGTAGAAGGCCAGCACGAGCCCGAGATGGCGGATGAAGTGCTCGCGCGGCCCGAAGACCATCGCTCGCAACTGCGAGTGCAGCCCGTCGGCCCCGATCACCAGGTCGAAGCGCCGCCGGTCGCCGCCGGCGAAGACCACGTCAACCCCGTCCGCGTCCTGGCTGAGCTCGGCGATCCGGTCACCGAAGACGTACTCGACACCGTCCCGGGTGTCGTCGTAGAGCACCTGGGACAGGTCCCCGCGCAGGATCTCGATATCCGCGATGAACCCGTCGCCACCGTTGTCCTCGGCACGGAAGGTCTCCAGCACTTGCCCGTCCGCGTCCACGGTGTGCGCGCCGGCGGTGTCGGTGCACGCCGCGCGCACCGCCGCGTCCAGCCCCATGCGCCCGATGACCTCCTTGGCGACCCCTCGCGCGTCCACCGCCTGCCCGCCGGGACGCAGCTGGGGAGCCCGCTCCACCACGGTCACCTCGGCCCCCCGCCGGCGCAGCCAGTGGGCCAGCGCGGGTCCCGCGATGCTCGCCCCCGCCACCAACACCCTGGGACCGTTCACCCGCTGCTCGCCAGTCCGGATGGTGTGCTCCTGCTTGGAGTCGTCGACGCTCATCACTGCCTCCATGTGCTTCCTCCCGTGCTGGACGTTCCCAGCACAGGCCCACCGCTGTCGGTGTGTCCAGCCGTATCGACCACGGAGCCGCACAAAACTCATCGGCACGACCGAAATCGCGTCCGCGCTCCCGCAAACACCCTGAACTTGGCATGTGCGTGCGACGGGCATGGTCATGATCGCCCCGGCCTCGGCAGACATTGATGACGCTCACATCAGCCCAGACTGGTGCAAACCAGGCGAACCAGGCCGCCAGCTAGGCCGCCTCCTGGGAATTCGCCAGATCTGCGCGCAACACAGTGAGACGCTGAAAAGACCAGTGAGAACGGACATCAAGCCCCAGCAGCCACTCAACCTTCGGTGAGACACCGTAGTCGTGATCAACCTTCGATGACAATGCTCAGTCTTCGCTGCGACAGAACATCGGTCACCGTGATGAGCCCGGTGACGGAGGTTGCTCGGAACGTGCACGAAAAGGCTGTGACCTGCGAAAACAAGCTTCGTTGGCGAAGTGTCGGAGGAAGGAGGTGGGGGAGTGTGATCTGGCGAGCGCCTGCCCGGCACGGTCGCCGACAGCCTGCGGACCATCCGCCAGGAGCGTCGGGGGGACGGGCGCCTGGAGTCGAGTCGGGCCTTGCCGAACCTTTACGTGATGGGTTCTCTCAACTTGGGTCTTGCGGCAGGTATTTGGATTAGTCCTCGATCTCCCTGCGGGAGAGCCCGTTCCGGGCTGAAAATCGGGGGTGGTTGCTCGCCGACGTCGTTTGCTTCTTGGTCCGGGTTGAGGCCGTGGATTAGTCGGACGCCGAGAGTCGCGCTATGGGCCCTTCGCTGTGCTTCAAGCACGCGGATCAGCTTCGTCTTTCCCTTGCGGCTCTTGCGGGCAGCTCGTGCAGGGTGGTTGGAGGCGGTGGGACGCCGTGATGCTGGAGGAGACGCAAGACACCGAGGAGATCATCGAGCGGATCGCAGCGCTGGACGTCGGGAAGGCCGAGCTGGTCTGCTGCGTCCGGCTGCCGAGCGAGGATCGGCCGGGCAAGCGGCTGCAGGAGGTCTCAACGCACACGACCATGACGCGTTCGGTCTTATCGCCGGCCGATCGGCTGCGCTGTCTGGGCGTGACCCGGGTGGTGATGGAGGCGACCAGCGATTATTGGAAGCCGATCTTCTACGTCCTGGAAGCGGCCGGCTTTGAGACCTGGCTGGTCAACGCCCGCGACGTCAAGCATCTGCCCGGGCGTCCCAAGACCGATCGGCTGGATGCGATCTGGTTGTGCAAGGTCGCCGAACGGCAGATGATCCGCCCGAGCTTCGTCCCCCCGCCGCGGATCCGAGAGATGCGGCATCTGGCTCGCTACCGCTGCGACCTGGTGGCGATGCGCACAGCGGAGAAGAACCGGACGGAGAAGCTGCTGGAGGACGCACAGATCAAGTCGTCGGTGGTGGCCTCCGACACCTTCGGCGTGTCCGGCCGCGCCATGATGGCCGCGCTGATCGCCGGAGAGCGCAATCCCACCGTGCTCGCCCAGATGGCACGCGCCAGCATGCGCACCAAGATCAGCGCGCTAGAGGAGGCCTTCACCGGCCGCTTCACCGACCACCACGCGTTCCTGCTCGCCAAGATGCTGGCCCGCGTAGATCAGCTCAACCGGGATATCGCCGAGGTCGATGCCAAGATCGAGGAGCTGGTTGCCCCTTTCGCGGTGGCGGTGGAGCGGCTGGATGAGATTCCCGGCATCGGCCGCACCGCCGCCTCGTTGATCCTTGCCGAGATCGGTCTGGACATGACTCGCTTCCCGACCGCCGGCCATCTGGCCTCCTGGGCACGTTTCGCCCCCACGATGAAGGAATCGGCCGGCAAGAAGAAGGGTCGTAACGCCACCGGCCACGGCAATCCCTACCTCGCTCGTGTCCTGGGCGAAGCCGCCGTCTCGGCCGGCAAGACCAACACTTTCCTCGGCGAACGCTACCGGCGCATCGCCCGACGCCGCGGTAAGAAGAGGGCCATCGTGGCCGTCGGCCGGTCGATTCTCACCATTGTCTGGCACCTGCTATCCGACCCCGACGCCCACTTCATCGACCTGGGCGCGGACTTCTACGACACCCGGATCGGTCCCGAACGCAAGAAGCGCACCCACATCCGCCAACTCGAAGCCCTCGGTCACCGGGTCATCCTCGAACCAGCCGCCTGACCGGCTGATCTGATCGCCAACCCTGCCGTGCCACCTTGCGCCAGGGTACAGTGCCGCCTGCTCGGTTACTGTCCGACTTTCGGATCAGCAGGTGGATCAAGGTTCCCTGGCCCCCGATGGCGGCATCGCACAGCCGCCGTTCGTATCGGCTGTGCACTCTCTCCGACACCCCACCGCACGCGGGACATGCCGAGTCCACAGGAAGATCACGGAATGTGTGCCAGACCCAGAATTCGGCCGTCGTTGACAGACATTACGGGCAAACCGCGGAGCCGCTTACACGGCACAGCCCAGTGGAGAATCGAGGTTGGCCACCCAAAAGACGTGATCACACTTATCTAGTCGGCATGGGGATAGGGTGGCACAATTTCCGGCTGCGGCGTCCGTGGTGTGTGGAATCCGGCGCCTGGCATTGCCCGCCCACGCGAGCTCATTGGTGTGGTCTCGGCTCAGTTCGCGATAGGGTCCTCGTCGTATCGGCGACGTATGAAGCCGAGCATCTCCTGCAATTCGGTGGCGCCGATCCGCCGTCCGTGGGCTTGTGTCGACGTCACCGGCATCCGGCCGGCATAGGCCCACGTGAGAAGGCCATCATGGGATATTTCCGTACGAGCGTGATTGGCATTGTCGGGATGGAGGCAGAAAGGGATGTCGAGGATCCCTGACTTGAAGGCTCTCAAGATGGCCGAGGGGACGGTGGGAGCTAGCCCCAGGACTGCTTCCAGCATCGCCTCAGCTTCGCTGAGTATCTCCTTCTCCAACACCTCGGAAAGCCCGTCATCCAGCGTCGGGTATGACCCCGGTGGCTGTTCGCCGGCAAGTTTGAGGGCGGCTATATTGTCACTGACGAGAGGTATTCTGAAAGCTTCAGAAACGGTCTTCACAACGAGCCGATCGGCTCCTGCCTGGCGCGCCAGGCGGGCGCTGTCGATAATTAGCCGACGAGCTCCCTCGGCGCTTTGTGGAAAAACGCCCATGTAGGTGTAGATCACGAAGTGGATATCCATCTCTGGGAGGAATGCCGTCGTGAGCCGGCGAAGCGCACGGATGGCCGCGATGTCCTGGCAGGGATTGATCTGCTGTGCGTAGCTCAAAGAAAGGCTGCGGATCCCATAAGAGGTTGCGAACAGTCCTTCGAGAATGTTCAGAGCCACCAGCAGCGACGGTGGGCACAACTGACCGAGCATGCAGCCGGCGAATGATTCGAGATGCACCTCCGTCGGGCACGAGGCGAGCAGTTCACTCGCTCGCGCCCATTCCGCGACCGCCGTGTTCAGCGGAGTCCGGCCATAAGGGAAGCAGTAGGAGATGGGGCCGCCCTCCGTCGCGTGGATGCCGGCCTCGAGCATCGACGCGAAGATGTCGACAGGAGTTGGAGAGCCATGCCGCAATTGCACGGGGAAATCCGGACGCAACGATGCCAGCAGGCTGGAGGTCCGGACAGGGCCATGTGCAAGAAGCGGATACCCGTTGAGCGACCGGCCGTTGCGCACCGCATCGTGCGCCGCCTCGTACTGCCCGGTCCGCGTATAGCTGTCGAGCGTGATCGTCCCGACCGTATACGGCAGCGCCGCGACGGCCTGCAGCCCCGCCCGCATCTTGTCGACGTCGGAAAAGCCCATACGCGGCTGCACGACGAGGTGACCGGACCCTCTGGCATCGCGAACCGTTCGCGAGAAGAGATTACGGACGTCGGTCATGGTCACTCTCGCGTGGTGAGGGCGTGGTGGTGAGCGTTCTCGAAGCGGCGGAGGAACTCGTCTAACAGGTTGATGGAGTCCGGGGTGTCGAAAACCGCGTCGTAACCAACACGCAGCAGCTCCTGTGTCTGGTCGGGGGGGAGAGGCCCGGCCACGCCCAACTTTCCGCCTATGACCACTTGGAGGCCGGCAAGTCCAGGGACCCGGCGAATGGCGCGAATGCAGGAAGGTGCCTCTATGACACCGTGACCGTTGACGGTGCTTAGGACGAGCAAGCTCGCATGCTCGGCCGAGCAGCTTTCGATGATCTCCTCCACAGGAGTGCAGGGTCCCAAGTTCGTCACCCGGTGACCGCGTTCCTCGAGCAAGAGTTGGAGATACATCAAATTCCAGGTGTGCGCGTCGGACGAAATCGTCGCGACGACAGTGCTCAGAGCGCGACTGACCACGGCGTCCGGCAGTGACCTCGCCGTTCCTGTTTCCACGTTGGTTTGCTCCTTCAAGACCACGGCGACACGGCGCGCTCGAATCACCGCAGGGGAACGAATGGCCCGCCATCGTCCGGGGTTCAGGCCCCATAAGGAGATGGGCGCCCGGCGCGGTGACGCAAGGTGCCTCAGAACACCGCGGAGTTCATCGCCGCGAACAGCTGCTCGGCCTGTTCGGAGAGCTGGGTCGCTTCGGGTAGGTTGCGCGCGCTGCCACGCAGTGCGCGATGTCTCCCACGTATGGCTCGAGGGCGGTCGTGAGAATGGGGCTCTTCTGCTTCTCTTGGTCGCAGACCAGGTCGGCTTCCCGCACTGCTGAAAGGGTCTCCGCGAACTAGGGAACCTTCCAGGTCGTCCTCTCCAGGATGATCCGATCGTGCTCGTACCGGCTGCCAATGATCTTCTTGCGGTGATCTCATAGATATATCTCGAGCCGCTGGTGCGTCCGTTGCACTCGGTGAGAAGGAATTGTCCTTCGGGAGTCACGATCGCGTCGGAGCTGAAATAGTCTCGATGTCCCATGGAATGGACCATCCGCGCCAGGCTGTAGCCGCACTCCACCATGCGTTCGGTGAGTTCAGGCGATTGGAACGGAAGATGCATGATTTCACCGACGCAATGAGGCGCGTATAACATTTCCCCGGCCCCGCGCAGCTCGGGCTCGTCCTCCCCGATGAAGAACTCGGCGAACACGGAGGCCCTGTCGGGATGATGTTCCTCGACCACGATCCGGATCTTGCCCTTCGCCGTGAGAGCGCCCCACCGATTGGCAATATATTCGCGCACGTGGTCTTCGTCCGTGACGACAACCATCTCCCTCGCCTTACGGGGATATATCCCCTGATACGGGCTCAGCAGGTGGTTGCCGCTGCCAGACGCAAGATATTCCTGCTTCAGTATGAGCGGCACCCCGTCAGCGATCAGTCGCAACGCGGAGCCGGTGGTGGACTGGAGGTTCGTGTGAACCGAATCTCGGGCGATGGGCATGCCGACGGTGGCGGCAAGGGCGCGGAACACGGCCTCGCTGTTGGTGAGCAACTCTCCCTCTCGGTGGAAGAATTCGTGCCCCGCCAGCCGATCTTCGATCCCCAGCAATTCCGCCAGCGCCACCACGGACGGATCGGGCCAGAGCACGACGATCTCCTCGATGCCGTCGCCCACGACCGCCGCGCGTATTTCTTCGTGGAGGTCGCCGTCCTCGGCGAACCAGAACAGGCGTTGCCTGCGATTATGCACAAGCGTCTTGCCGTGATTTCCGATGATGTCCTCATTGAGAATGCTGGCAACGAGCAGTCTGGCCAAAGGGTCCTCCTGTTTCCGGCGCCGGCGATGGGGTGGTCGGTCACTTTGGCGAAGACAGTCCAGGCGGATATCCGCGACGCATGTGCTCGCTGAGCAGGACTCGGCTTCGCCGCTCCGGCGCTTGCCGAAGGTCCTGCCGCTCACAGGTCGTGGGCGTGCGAGTTTAGACAGCCTATAGACTCTCGCCTGTCGTGAACCAGCCGTTCAACGAGTAGCGCTGCCCGCGGGGACGGCAGTTACCTCGTGGCGCCGCGCGGCGGGGAACGCGACAAGAAGTCCTGCCTCGCCCTGCATTTCGATCTGCCGGTCCAGGAATCTCAGGACACCACCGTCATAGTCGTCGTGCGCGTTGGGAAGACCACCGCGCGGAGACCCGGCGAAGACGTATCTTGTCCGGCAGGTCCGGCTCGGGGCCGGTGTCTTCGTGCGGGCCGAAGAAGTGGCTTTCGTCGTACCATCGGAAGTGCGGCGGCTGATACTCGGTCAAAGGGTGGCCGAAGTGGCTGACCGGGTGCGGCACAAGGGTGTCGAGGCGGCTGTTCACCTCGCTCTTCGTCTCGGCGGAGACGTCAGCTCGCTTCGTCTTCCGAGGTTGCACATCGGTTGTTGGGCCTCCTTGGCCGCCACGATTCACAGCCGCCGCCTTAACGGTGCGCGGTCCACTTCGTCGCGCAACCAGACGCACAGCTCAGGCTCCAGGACGTTCTTGTCGATGAAGAGCTCTTGGTTGTCTACCGCGTGATGTGCCTTACGCGGCATCGCTCCTTCTGGCGACATCGACATCGCCGCGTGCCCCCATGACTTTTTGGGGCATGCGGTTTATCGTGCGTGCCGAGCACTCTTCTTGAGAAGGTGTTCGCAGCAATCCGATGTGGAGGTGGAGTGAGACGTCGGCGTGTCGCCGACTGCGTTCTCGCCGCCGTTTTGACTTGGGTCTGGAGGTGATCTGGGTAAACTGCAAAGTGTGTTCGGTCCGTTGGATGGCGTCGGCCTCGACTTTCTTACCCGAGATCGCGAAACAACCCAAGGCATTGCGACCGTGGCTTCTGCGCTGCTTGAAGACATCGTCCCCCGGCTTGACGCTGATTCTGACCTGAGACTGGATACACGGGGTGGAATTGGGTGTGACGGCCGTGGAATGAGGTAGGGTGCCCTCGGAGGTGGGAGGACGGGAGTTCTCTACGCTTCCAACCGTCGCAGTCAAAGGACACCTCTGAAGCGCGATTCTCCCACACCGCGGGCAAGACTCACGCGATCTTCGACGATGAGCATGTGATCTCCTATGGCGGGCCGGCTCCGGCGCTGCTGCTGGCCGAGCGGGCGGGCCTGGATCGCCTGGTCGGCGAGTACGTGGCCCTGACCGCCGCAGAGGGCGGAACCTGTCAAACCTGGTGAGACGTCAGGCTACTTGCGTGCTTTGTAGCGTGGTGCCGGTTTCGGGTGTCGCGGGTGGCTGGTTGATCCACATCTTGGCAGGCAGCAGCGGCGGGTGGGGTCGCCGGCCGCGGAACCGTTCCGGATGCGTCTGGAAGGCCGCGTGGAGGGTGGCGATCCGGCGGGCCTGGATGTGCACGGCAGTGCCGTCATGCACCGAGGCGGGCGTGTGCATCGCAATCCCGGAATGACAATGCTCGTGATTGTCGTAGTGGAAGAACTGGCCGCAGAAACGTTGGCGTCTTCGATGGAGCCGAACCGGCCGGGAATGCCGGACAATATTTGAGGGTTTTGAACTGCGCTTCGGAGTAGGGGCTGTCGTTGGACACGTGCGGGCGGGAATACGATGGGTCGATGCCGAGGAACGCGAGCAGGCTTGTGACGGTATTGGAGGTCATCGGCGTACCGCGGTCGGCGTGGATGGAGCGGGGCGCGACCGCGTGATTGGCGGCGATGGCATTTTGAATGATTCTTTGGCCAGGATGCCGTTCTCGGTGGGTCAGAGCTCCCAGTGGACGACTTCACGGGAGAAGATGTCGATGATGACGTACAGCAGGTAGTAGACGCCCCGCACTGGGCCTTTCAGTTTGTGATGGCTGGCCCAGGACCACACGAGGTTGGGGCGGTCGGCCTCCAGTTCGGGTTTGCTGCTCGGCGGGCGGGCGGTGCACCGTGGCCTGGGATTCCCGAACACCGCGCACGTTTTCACCGTGCCGACCGAATTTTCCAGGGCCGGGAAATACTCGTTCAGGACCTGGTTGAGTTCGTGTCGGAGTCCGCGCTGCTTGAGATGTCCTGAAGCAGCGCGAATGCTTTTCCCGCGATGTCCGGCGCGGTTTTGGTCTTGCCCAGCTCACCGGCCAGTTTCTCGTTGCGGGACTCGAGCTTCGCGGTGTCGGCCTTGAGCTTCTTGTTCTCGGCGCGCAGCCGGGCCAGTTCCTCCGACTCGGCGCTCCTTCCCGGCCGGCCGGTCGAAACCGGGAGCGTTCCGCTCTCGGCCTGCTTTCTCCAGTGCACGATATGGGAGTGATACAGCCATTCCCTGCGGAGCAACGCGCCCCGCTCTGGGCTGCCTTCCGGCAGAGCGTCGAAGGCGGGCGGGGATCCGCTCCTCGTACGCCTTGGTGAACGTCCGCCGCTTGGGCCGGGCTCGCTGCTCATCGGTCACCCGACCATCCTGCCCTGTCAAGGCGCTCTGGTCGGCGAGGGGTCATCGTCACTGTCTCGATCGTCCTGTCTCGCCCTGCTTCACGTCAAAAGGACTCATTTGTCCCATGTATCGCAGCAGTCTGACAGAGAGGGGTCGGGTTGTGGCCGGGAGACTTGACGGCGCAAGACAGCCACCTCATGACGCAGCACCAAGATTTCCACCCTCTTGGAGGTGTCACCCGCGCGAGAAGCGTCAGCCAGCCGAACAACCGGATCATCAGCATATACAGCAGGCGTAGGAACATGAGTGCCGAGATAGAGGGCCAGGTCAGCTTCCATGGACCAGTTTCGGCACCGTACAGGCGCCTGCCTCGATGATTTCCCTTCCGCGGGTCAGGATACTCGCGATCGTTTGGCGGCATCCCCGTATCTGACGCGTATCGAGGTCAGAGGCTTGCGGTGTAGTGATGAGGGAGGTCCCACAAGGACGGGAGGCTGGGCGTCTGCCAGAAGGGGTCGGGTTTGTAGTCGATCCATCGGCCGTCGAAGGGCGGAAGGCCCTGGGAGGCCATGCGTGTGAGTTCCTGAGCGTGTAGTCGGATCTGCTGCTCTTGCACCGCGCTGAACATGCCTTGCTCGACTACGGCGCGCAGTTCGTCCTCATCCTTCCACGTGGATGACAGAT
The DNA here is from genome assembly GCF_014873145.1 of Nonomuraea angiospora. NCBI lineage: Bacteria > Bacillati > Actinomycetota > Actinomycetes > Streptosporangiales > Streptosporangiaceae > Nonomuraea > Nonomuraea angiospora. The sequence continues at coordinate 558,269 of NZ_JADBEK010000001.1, forward strand.
CGGGAGAGATGAGAACGTCCAGGATTCGGTCGGCGGTGTCGATCCCGTAGACGGGGCTGGGGCCGGGTGTCTCCCATCGGATCTGTGGCGCCTCGAGGTTTCCGTACCAGTGGGAGAATTGCCCATCTTCGGTGAAGAACCAGGAGATCGACCATTCCCGATCGGTTGGCACGAAACGGATCGCGCCGGGCCCGCGCCAGGTGCCGAGTCGTCGGACTGTAGGCACTGTGAAGCGTTCTTCAATGGAGATATCCCGTAGGTCGCCACCCTGCTGCGGACAGGAGCGGATCATGGGAGAGCCGGGCGGGATCCACAGCACGAGTCCGTCGGGCGAATCCTCGATGAGGATTCCCGCATTAACGAAACGCGCCCTTCCGCTCCTTCCGTAGCGGTACAGAACGGTGGAGCCTGGTTTCCAGCTGCCTGTCGTAGCCATCCCTCTTCCTGGCTAACCCTGTCCCTTGCGCACCAGATAGCCTATGCCCCACGGCCGGATGACGAGTTCCATGGCGGCGTACCTGTCGAGGGGATCCACCACGGACGACGCGATCAACTGGGCCAGGGCGGGTTCCAGTTCGACGGCTTCCAGCGTCGGTACGGCGGTTATGGTAAAGCCGGTGCCGCGCAGCAGTTCGGCGGCGTCCCGGATCGAGTAATGGTCGGCGATGGGATTGACGTAGCGATCCATGTATCGGGCCTTCCGCTCGTCGTCCCGGGTCCAGGCCGGGTCGTCGCCGGCCCAGTCCAGGAGATCCCGTTCTTCCGCGGCGTACAGGCTCGAGTAGGCGGGGCGTACGGTCTCCAGTATGGCGAGCAGGTCCTCCACGGGACGGTTCTCGGCGCCGAATATGGCAAGGAGTTCGCGGATCTGGGCGATCTCGACGCGACCGTGCCGCGAATAGAGCCAGATGTATCCGGCCATATCCTGGCTCGTCGCCGCATAGATGTTTCTGAGGGCTGCCGCGGGATCGTTCATGTGGTGCAGGACGCCCTGGCAGAAGATGAAATCGAAGACGTCGCCCCCGCCGGGCACCTCGGTCTCGAGATCGAGCACTTCGAAAGTGACGTTCGGCAGGCCACCGTGCCTCTGCCGGGCCAGCTCGATGGAGGCGGTCGAGCGGTCGACGGCGAGCACCGACGCCTCGGGGAAGTGCATCGCCAGTTGGCAGGTCATGGCGCCGGTGCCGCAGCCGGCGTCGAGGATGCGGTGCGGTGAAAGCGACTCGAAGAAGTGCCGGAGTTCCTTCTCGTAGAGGCCACCGTGATTGCCGTGCATCGGATAGGGATTGTCAATGTAGAAAGAATTGGTCATTTCCCGCTCCCTTGGTTCATCACGTCTGGGCGCGCGACTTGCGGACCCATCGGAAGATCTGAAGGCCGGCAAAGAGGAAGAGCACGAGTTGTGAGCTGAGGGCCAAGGCGAAGGCCGCATTGACCGGGAGACCGTTCCGCTGGCCGAGGTCCAGCAGCCACCCGATGGAAAGGATCGTGAGTAGGGCGGCGACATAACCGCCGAGGTTCGCCATGGCGGCCGCGGTCGCCACCCGTGTGGCGTCGTTGGAGGTGCGGGCGACGTCCACGCCGAGCATGGTCGCGGGGCCGCACAGACCGAGCACCAGGACCAGGGCCACGACCGCGGCGCTGGGAGCTCGGCCGGGCCAGAGCAGAAGCACCACCCACATGAGGCACACCAGCGTGATCACGAGTCCGCTCAATCGGATCCGCAGCTCGGGACGTCGTGATGCGAGCAGGCCGAACAGCGGTCCCGTGATCATGTTGGTCAGGATCAGCACGGTGAGCAGCCGGCTCGCGGAGTCGGCGCCCAGTCCCTGAGCCCGGGTCAAATACGGATATCCCCACAATGTCGAGAAGGAGACGAAGGAGAAGGCGGACGCGATGACCATCCACATCCCCAAGCGGGTGCCGGGTACGAGCCACACGCTCCGCAGATCGCGGAAGAGCCCGGGCAGGACCGACGGGGATCGAGGGGCGGGAGGATCACTCGTCACCGTGAGGAGTACCACGACGCCGAGACAGATCGTCGCCACGCCCGTGCTGAGAAAAGTAGGGGTCCAGCCTATCGTCGTCAGTGCGAGCGACAAGGGGATCGTGCTGATCAGGCTGCCCGCCATCCCGATCACTGACATCAGCTGGACCTGCAGAGCCACCCGGTTCGAGGCGTTCCACGCGGTGATGAGGCGAAGGCCTCCCATGAACGTGAGCGCGTCTCCCACGCCGAGAATCCCCCTGGCGAGCAAGGCCAGCGGGTAGGCAGTGGCGAGCGAGAACCCGATCTGGCCGCCACCGATGAGCACCATGGCCACCAAGAGCGTTCTCCGGGGCCCGAGCCGGTCGGCGGCCAGTCCTGCCGGCAACTGCAGGATGGCGTAGGCGAGCAATTGGTAGACCGCCAGCAACGACAGGGCACCGGGACCGATCTGGAACCTCTGCTCGGCCAGGTCCACGGCCACGGTAAGGCTGGTGCGGTGGAACATCGCAGTGGCGTAGATCAGCGAGGCCAGGCCCCACATGATCCAGCCGCGCCTGGCGGACTGGGGCGAGGTCCTGAGGGCGGGTGTCGTCATGTAACAGGACCGCGGGATAGTTCACGATAGGGACGTATGTCCACCGCCACCATGCCCGCGCGCCGCGCCGCCTCAAAGCCGAGATCGGTGTCTTCCAGCACGACACAGGTGTGGGGCGGAGCAGCGAGTCGGTCAGCCGCGGCAAGGAAGAGATCGGGCGCCGGTTTGCCGCGCGCGACATGCTCCCGGGTGATCACCACGTTGAACAACCCGGCCAGCCCGCCGCCGGTCAGCAGCGCGCTTGCCACCGGCTGGCTGCTCCCGGTGGCCACGGCCGCGGGTAAGCGCGGCTCCAGTCCGTGCGCCCATCGCGCCAGCGCCGCTACCGGCTCGATCACGGGTGCCAGCGCAGCCTGCTCGATGACCGCCCGCTCGCCGAGCTCCTTGAACCGCTCGGGGGACATGCCCCTCGGCAGCCGCCCGTGGTCCGCGAGTAACCGGACCCAGTCGGTGAACGCGGTCCCCTGAGGGGGACGAGGGACCCCCGTCAGATCGATGTCGTGGGTTGCGAGGATCATGCCGAGGGCCGCGCGGTTGACCGACCTGGTGTCGACCAGGGTGCCGTCGAGGTCGAAAATCAGACCACCGATTTGGTCGAGGGACAGCGGGAGCGTGATCGGCGTAGCGGTGCTCTCCATGCATTCTCCTTATGTGTCCATGACGCCGATGAAGCGAGGCTCCGGCATCAGCGTCACGCCGAAGAGCTCGCGGACTTGCTCGACGATGGTCCTGGCGGCGAAGGCGATGTCCGCGGCTGTCGTGCCGTCGTCCGCGACGAGGGCGAGCGTGTGCTTACGGGAGATGCGGGCCGAACGGAAACGTTGGCCGCGCTGGAACCCGGCCTTCTCCATCAGCCATCCCGCACTGGTGCGGACGTGACCGTCGCTCCCGGACAGCGCAGGAGGCTCGTGGCCGGTCAACGCGATCACTCGCCGTTTCACTTCTGCCCAGGCCCCTGCCGAGAGGAGGGGGTTGAGGAAGAAGGAGCCCGCGGACCTGCTTTCGGGATCTGCCGGGTCCACCACCATCCCTTTGCGGCGCCGGATCGCCAGGATGGCCGGCACGAGCTCCGAGATCGGCACCCGCGCGCCGAGGCCGGTCCCCAGCTCGACGGCCACCTGATCGTAGGTGATCGGTTCGCTCACGAAGCCGCGGCTCAGCCGGAAGGACACCGACATCACGGTGTGGCGATCCGGGTTCTCCTTGAACAGGCTCGACCGGTACCCGAAGCGGCACTCGGCCGGGGTGAGCTGCCGGCGTCCCCGCCTGGCCCAGTCCCAGACCTCGACCCTGGTGATGGTCTGCGCAACCTCCTGGCCGTACGCTCCCACGTTCTGGATGGGGAGCGCGCCCACGGTGCCGGGGATGCCCGCGAGGCACTCCAGGCCGGAAAACCCTTCGGCCACCACGAAGTCGATCAGGCGGGCGAACGGCTCGCCGGCCGCGACGGTGACTTCGGCCGTGGAGTCGTCGATGACGGAGACCACCAGCCCTCGGGTCCTCATGAGCAGCACCGCATGCGGGTAGCCTTGATCGGAGACGACGACGTTGCTGCCTTCGCCCAGGGTCAGCGGGGGAGGGCCGGGGCTGGTCATGGCGTGGTCGATGAGGTCGTCCGGTGTACGGATCTCCAACAGCCTGTCGCACGGACCGCCGACACCGAAGGTGGTGAGTGGTCCTAAGGGCACGCCGGCGGTGGTGGACTGTCCACTCATCGTTCCGCCAGCCCCTTGATGTTTTGTCGCAGCGCCGCCAGGCCCCGCCGGTCTCTCGAGTTGTACACCGCGTTGGACAGCACCGTGACATACGCCGCCTTCTCCTTGAAGACGAATATGCTGCTTCCTGTGAAGCCGTGGTGGTACATGGTGCGGCCGTCGTCCGACAGCAGCCAGGCCAGGCCGCGATGTTCGTCGCCGCCGGCATGGACCTGGATGCTCTGCTCGACGTAGCGGGCGAAGCCCGTGTCCGTCCAGTCGTCGGTGAGCACCCGTCGGCAGAACGCGGCCAGGTCGCGTGCCGTGGTGAAGACTCCGGCATGGCCTGCGACCCCTCCCATCTGCGCGGCGTTCTCGTCGTGAACGACACCCCAGACAGGACGGGTGCCCGGGAGCCTGGTTTCTGTCGGGGCGACGGCGGGTGAGGCGGCGAGGGGACCGAAGCTCGTGTCGTTCATCGACCAGGGCTGCCAGACCCGCTCGGACATCAGCTGATCGAGCGGGCGCTTGTACAGCCTCTCGAGGAGCAGTCCGAGCAGCACGAAGCCTCTGTTGACGTACCGGTAGGAGGCGCCGGGCGGCGTGTCCAGCGGTTCGGAAAGAATCAGCTCCACGAGGTCGCGCCCCGAGCCGACGTAACGGTCGAACCGGGTCGCCGCCATGAGGCCGCTGGTGTGCGAAAGGATCTGCCGAGTGGTCACGACCGATCCCGGCAGGGACTCTTCGCCGAAATACTCGCCGACAGGCGTGTCGAGGTCGAGGTCGTTGGCGGCGACGGCCTGGCCGACTCCGACCCAGGTCGCGACGATTTTCGTGAGCGAGGCGATATCGAACAGCACGGTCTCGTGCGGAGGAAGGTCGACCAAGCCTGGTGCGATCACCCCGTGTGTCAGCACTCGCGTTCGCTCGACTGTGCCCACGATGGCGACGGCACCGGGTGCGCCACCACTCGCGACCAATTCGTCAAGCCACGAAGAGACGGACTCCGCCGCCAGGTCCAGCCACTTTCCTGTCATGTGTTCAATCTCCGCTAGAGGTCAGAAAAAGAGATGTCTGCCCCGAGATTCGCCAGCTTCGGGACGAGAGAACTATATCCGCGATTCAGGTGAAAGACGCCGGATATGTGGGAGGTCCCTGCAGCGGTCAGAGCGGCCAGTAATAATGCCGTGACGCAGCGGATGTCCACTCCGGTCGCGCGGGTCCCCGCTAGTACGCGTGGGCCGCGCACGGTCAGCGTATTGCCATTCTCGCGAATATCGGCGCCGAATTCACGAAGGCCGGCGACATGGGTGGCGCGTTTCGGGTAGACAGCCTCCGTGATGGTGCTCTGCCCGTCCGCCAGCGTGAGCAACGCCGTCATCTGAGGCTGCAGGTCGGTGGGGAATCCCGGGTGCGGGGCGGTGGCGAAGTCGGTGGCCCTGAGGTCATGCCTCCGGGCGACGGCAACCCCTCCGGGAATGTCCGACATCTCGATGCCGACGGCATTGACGGCATCGTGGAAGGCCGACGGAAAATCCGCGAGCCGGGCGCCTTCCAGCGTGGTCCGGCCGTCGGTGGCGGCCGTGGCCATCACCAGCGTGCCGGCCTCCAGCCGATCAACGGGCACCGTGTAGTCCGCGGCGCGCAGGCCGTCCACGCCCTGGATCTCAATGCGTCCATCGTGCTGGACGGTGATGTCGGCCCCGGCCCTGTTGAGGAATTCGATCGTGTGCATCACCTCGGGCTCGATACTCGCGTCCGTCAGCACAGACCTTCCGCTCGCTGTCACCGCGAGGAAGAGAGCGGTCACGGTGGCCCCCAGACTGGGCCCGAAGGCGGTGTCCAACGATGCGGAGAACGCCTGGGGCCGCCCCGCGGCCAGCGTGGCCTCCACCCGGCCGGCGTGAAGCGTGATGTCGGCGCCGGCCGCGGCCATCACCGCCAGGTGCCGATCGATGGGGCGGTCGCAGAACGCGTCACCTCCCGGCAGCGGGAAAGTCGCCTGCCCGGCGCGGACGAGCACGGCCGCGCCGAAGCACGCGGTCGGGCGGATCCGGCCGCCCAGCTCGGCCGGGATCATTGCGCTGATCTTCCCTGCGGCTTTCGTCTTCAACCTCTGGTCGTCGTAGTCGGCGTCCGCGCCCAGGCTCCGCAACAGTTCCGCGCAGACGTGCGTGTCGATGATGTCCGGGGCGTTGGACAGCTCGACCACGTCCGGTATGAGGAGTGACGCTGCGTAGAGGTGCAGGGCGATGTTCTTGGACCCCTGCACCAGGCATCGGCCGTGCAGCGGCCGGCCGCCGTTTACCAGGAGTCGGTTCATGGCGCTCACCTGATTCTCGAGTCGGCGGGCAGAACGCCGCCGATCTGGTTCCTGGGATAGATCACGGTGCGTGGTCCGATCAGCGTGCCCGGCGACGTAGAGATCAGCGCGGGCAGTTGCGCGTGGTCACCGATCACCGCACCGAACTTCGTGTAGCCGGTCGGCACCGGGTGCCCATCGACGTTCACCGAAATCTCGTCCACGGCAGGCTCCTGGACCGGCCGGTCGACTCTGAGGTTGGTGGTGACGCACGAGCTCCCGATGTTCACGTGGTTGCCGACCACCGAATCGCCGATGAACACCATGTGCGTCGCCTGTGATTCGGACATGACTATTGTTCGGGTTACCTCGGTGCAATGACCGATTTTGCAGCGCGGTCCGATAATGACGTTATCGCGTATATAGGCATGCGATCGGACGACGGAACCAGCGCAGATGAGCGCCGGCCCTTCGATGTAGGCGCCGGCCTCGACAACGGCGCCGCGCTGCACGATCACGTCGCCCTCCACATGCGCGGCGTGGTGCACGGAGCCGCGAATGTCGCGCCGCGCGCGGTCGCCCAGCCAATCCGTCATCGCCTGCTTGATGTGCAGCACGGAAGTGCAACTCTCGAAGAGATCGGCGAAGGGCAGATGCTTGACGTCGAAGTAGTACGAGATCTGGAGCTTCTCGAATACGAGATTCTCGGTAGTGTGTTGAGTCGTTCCAGGTAAATTCCCGCTCACGTGGCGCTCCATGGAGAAGAGGTTCTGCTATGCGGCAGGTCGGACTGGTCGCGGAGGACGGCGTTCTGCTGGACGCTGTGTTGCATGAGCCGGCCGGTGAGCCGAGGGGAATGGTGGTCGCCCTTCACGGCATAACGGGGGACATGGAGGCGCGAGGAAAGTTCCCCCGGCTGGCGGACATTCTCGTGGCGGCAGGCTGCGCAATGCTGAGGTTCTCCTTTCGCGGGCATGGAAGGAGCGGCGGAACGCCGGCGAACGTGACGATCGCGGGGGAGGTCCTGGATCTGCAGGCGGCGCTTGCCTACGTGAGATCCCTGGGCGATCTGCCCTTGTCCCTCGTCGCGACCAGCTTCGGCGCAGTGAGCGCGACACTCTCGTTGCCCGATCTCGAAGGCCGGCTGACCGGACTGGTGCTCTGGTGCCCGGTCCTGGACCTTCGCCACACGTTTCTTGAGCCACAACTGCCGTGGGGACGGGCCAACTTCGGCCCTCAGCAGCAGCAACGCATGCTCGCGGACGGCGAGTTGCTGATTGATGGGAGATTCGCGATCGGACGTGCGTTGTGGGAGGAATTCGCGCTCCGCCGTCCGCTCGATCATCTGTTGAGCAGCTCGGTCCCTGCCCTCATCATCCACGGGGACCAGGACAGCTATGTTTCCTACGAGGTTGCGAGGGCCGCGTCCCGAGGCCGCGCCGCGTGTGAGTTCCGGACCATCTCCGGCGCGGAGCACGGTTTCGACACCCGCGAACGCGAGGATGAGGCGATCCTGGTGACAGCGGACTGGCTGCTGGGAAGGCACAACGCCTCATGAGGCCGGTGCGTCGTCCTGCTCGATCAGGAGGTTGCCCAGGGCCAGGTAACGCAGGCCCGACAGGTCGAAAACCCGCAACGCCTGGGCCGGCGATTCCACGATCGGATAGCCGTGCAGGTTGAAGGAGGTGTTGAGAACGGCGCCGATCCCCGTGCGCTCTTCGAACAGCTTGATGAGCCGGTGGTAGCGGGGGTTCGCCTCGGCCGAGAGGATCTGCGGCCTGCACGTGTGGTCCTGCGGGTGCACGGCGGCTCTCAGCTCGTGAAATTTCTCCTCGTTCAAGGAGAATGCCTGAGCCATGTACTCACCGCCGAACTCCCGCCAGTCGGTGAGGTAGTCGTGCGCTCTCTCACGTAGGACGGTGGGTGCGAAAGGCATCCAGAAGTCCCGCTTCTTGACCATCTGATTGATGATCAGGGTGGCATCCGGGTCACTGGGATTGGCCAGGATGGAGCGGTTTCCCAGGGCCCGCGCGCCGAATTCCATGCGGCCGGCGAAGCGTGCGACGATCTTCTTGTCCGCGAGCAGAGCGGCGCATCGGTCTTCGATGTCGTCGACCTCGTGCACGCGTACGCTCTTGAGGAAGGTGTGCTGGTCGACCGCCGCCGCCACGTCGGCGTCGGTGTACTCGGACCCCAGATACAGGCCGGGAAGCGGGCGGCGGCCGGAATCCGTAGGGGAAGGCGCGGTGTCCGCCGCGACCCAGGCCGCGCCGAGCGAGTTGCTCTCGTCCCCGCCGGAAGGGCAGAAGAAGGCCGAGGTGACCTCGGGCAGCGCGGCGATGCGCTGGTTGATCTTGACATTCATGAAGAGCCCGCCGCCGAAGGCCAGATCGGTGATGCCCAGCGAACGAACGACGTTCGTCACCCACTGCGTGGTGACGCGCTCCGCGAACATCTGCAAGCCGGCCATCACCGTGTCGAAGCGGCGGAAGCGCAGCAGGTCGAGGAGCATCGGAGCCATCTCGGTCACCGGCGGCGTGCCCTGTCGCCTCTTCCAGATCAGTGGCTCGGCCGGGTCCATTTCGAACATGGACTCGAAGAGGGCGCAAATCTCGCTTGCCGCCTTCGTGTTCTCCGCGTAGGGTGCCATGCCCATGAGCTTGTATTCATGCTCAAGTGGTACAAACCCCAGCAAGTACGTCACGTAGCCATAGATGGCCGCGATCGAGTCGTCCCGAGGGACGGCGGCCAAGCGTGTCAGCTTGCCATTGCTGCCGACTGAGACCGAGGCGCACAGGTCGTCTCCATGGCCGTCGCTGGTGAGGACGAGGACCTCTTGGTCGAACGTCCCCCTGGCGAAGTAGGCGGTCGCTGCATGGCAGGTGTGGTGATCGATGAACTGGATCCGCTCCTCGGGATATCCCGCGTCCCGCAGAAACTCCGCTCTCCGGCGCTGCTGCTCCACCGCGCCGCCTCGTGACTCGAGCGCCAGTTGTTCGGCCGGTGCGGTAAATGTGCGACCGAAGACCGTCATGACGTCGGCTGTGGTGTGCAATCCGGGATTGCGGAACTCAAGCGTGCTGAACGCAACTTGATCGATTTCATGCAGCGACGTTCCAGTGAGTTCGAGAATGCGCTGAACTGCCGCCTTGGGAGCTCCTCCGCGATTCTTTTCCCGCGTTAATCGCTCTTCTTGAATAGCGGCAACGACCTGGTCGTCGTCGATTATGCACGCGGACGCAGAATGACCATCGTGCACACCGAGAACCTTCACACTGCTCCTTCGTCGGCTTGACCGTCATGTCAGATCGGACGAGTCCAAACCATATGTACGACAATCCGCAATGTCAAGTGTCCGGCATTCTCGATGAATTGTCACAGAATGCTGCGAACCGAATACGCGCGCATCTGAAATATGGCCATCTTTTCGCGCAGGTTTCGGTCGCCTCCTTTTCGGCTTCCCCTGGTCGCGCCCTCGGAGTGGTGTGAATAAACACGACGGGGTGGTTGCCGTGGGCGATCCTAAACGCCGCGATAGCGGCTGCCAAGGCCGGAGCAGCGCCGGATGAAAGACTCGCGGGTATGCGAGTCTTTGCCTCCGGCGGTGCGTTCGGCGGCTGCGCTGGTGCCGTTCGATCGGCAGGCGTGGAAGGACGTCGGGCTGTAGCGGCCGGTCAGCGGGGTACGACGTGTCGTGCTCGGGCGACGACGCCCTCTGGGAGCCGTACCCTTCACTGGCAGCGCACGGCGGCGACGCAGATGACGAGATCATTCTGGTGGGTGAGCGAAAGGTCGATCGCGCCGACTCCCGCGGCCGCTGCGATGCGGGAGGCTCCACTGTGGAGGAAAACGGAGGGGGCACCCCAGTCGTCGGTAAGGATCTCTATGTCGCGCCATTCCAGGCCTTGGCCGAATCCACGGCCCAGCACTTTGGCGACGGCCTCCTTGCCGCAGAAGCGCCCGGCGAGATACTCGCCGAGCCGGGGCTGACGCATGTGCCGAGCCGCCTGGAGCTCCTTCGCGGAGAACAGCATCCGACGGAAACGCGGGCGCTCCGCGATGCGGTTGAACCGCGAGATGTGAAGAAGGTCGACGCCTATTCTCATGACATACCTCCAGGCATCCGTCCCTGCGGTTGCGGAAGTTCCGTGTCCCGTACGGGAGATGGCATGCGCTTCTGACCAGGTGCTCCGGCGGTGTGCGCAGGATAGTTTAGAAAGGTGCGCGCGATATGCAGCCGCTGGATGTTGCTGGTGCCGTCCATGAACTCGAACCCGGCCACGTCCCTGGTCCATTTCTCCAGCAGCGGATGCTCCAGCAATGACGCCGGCCCGAGAGCCTTCGCCGCCCATCTGGCGGTTCTCATGGCCTGCCGTGTCGCGAGCAGTTTCACGACCGAGGAACGGTGTCCTCGCTCGGTGCCGGCGTCCAAGCCTGCGGCGGCCTGCCAAACGAGGTCCTGGCAAGCCTCATTGGCGGCCTGCACGTGCGACAGGCCGGGGGCTTGCGGACGATGAGCTCGTACGTGGTCGAGGATGCCCGCGGAGGTTCCCATCGCCATCGCGGCCACCTGGATCCGCATGTTGTGAAAGACCTTGATCGCAGCCCAGAGCCCTCGGCGAGTGACGGTCAGATGGTCGCCCAGCAGATCGATGACGGGCACTCCTTCGAGCCGGATCTCGGCCAGGCACGCGCCACGCAGACCGATCATGTCCAGGGATTCCGCCGTCCAGCCTGGTGCCGGTACCTCGACAAGCGCGGCTCTGATGGACAGGAGATGCGGGCCCGTCCTTCCGAAAACCACGCCGATTCGACCGCGGGCGCCGTTGCCGATGTACCGTTTGACCCCGTACAGCTGTCCGTCTTCGATGCGTGTCTCCATCGAGGTGGCGTTGCTCCCGAGGTCCGGCTCGCTCATCGCGAAGAACGTCCAGGTCCTTCCGTCGGCGATCCGCGAGTAGAAGAGGTGACGCTGCGCTTCGGTGCCCAGCAGATCGACGATTAGTCCGGCAACGTCGGGCATCGGGCACGCGAGCAGGCTGCTCGCGTCGCCGCGTGACAGTTCGGTGACGGCTATGACCCACTCGAGCGCCGAATCCGCACGGAAGGTCCAGGAGCCGATGCGGAAAGGCTCACCATACGGGCAGGGCGTGCTCCACTGCCGGATTCGGGAGAAGACCTCCCTCCCGAGGTGAGGCTTCATGTCGTAAGGGTCCCGGTCGATCGGCGGTGCGAGATCGCGTAACTCGGCCGCGGTCTCGGCGCAGACTATGCGCCACGCTTGCAGACGTCGGTCCAGATCGATCACCGAGTCGCTCCCCAGACATTCGCGATCATGGCGGAGACATAGAGGGCGCGGGTAGGCTGATCGGTGATGTAGCCGGCGCCACCGAAGAGCATGATGATCCCTTCATCGAGCTCCGTGATCAGATCGTGGGCTTCATACGGCGCATTCAGCATGGCTCGGGCGAGCTCGATGCCGGCAACAGTGTCGGCGACGCTGCCGGTCACGAGCTGGCGCCGCAGGAGCGGTTCACCAGAGGACTGGCGGTTGCCCAGACGGTGGACGACCGCGTCGAAGGCCCGCCTTGTCGCGCCCAGCCGGGCGGCGGCGAGCCGGGAGCCGAGCTGCTGGTCAGGTGAGCCGGGAGGTGTGTCGCGAAGAAAGACGATCCCTTCTGCGGCGGCCAGCCGATGGTGCACCACCTCACCCACTGCCTGGCCGGCGGGGACCGCTGCACAGCTGCCCGGCCTCGACCCGGCCAACGCCGTCCTCAGCCCTTCGGCCAGCCCTCCTTCGTAGCCACACGTCTCGCAGGCATGAACCGCCATGACGTCTCGCCGACCTGAGTCGTGCCGGAGCATCGGCTAGGCCGTCTTCCTGGCCAGGCACTTATCGACATAATCGGTCAGTGAACCGATGGTGGCGAACACCTCGGCACTGATCTCATCGGGGTCGACCTCGATTCCCACATTGTCCTCCAGGTTCATCAGCAGCTCGAGGAGGCTGGTCGAATCCAGGGCGAGGTCTTCGAACAGTCGCACATCGGGAGAGGGGCTGGCGATCTCGTGACCGAGAAGAGACTCCAGTTCGATCCGGACGGATGCCGATGCCTCACGCATAAGGACTCCTTCTCAATAGAGACCAGGTGCTCGGAGCGATGCTCCGTCGCTGGGCATATCTCACGGTCCAGGGGTTCCTGAACACTCAGGGCTTCACCGAGACGGGGGCGGAACTGATCATTATGGAAGTCTCTGCCGGTGAACCTCGGTGACTGATCAGCTGATCGGCGCTGTCGAGCTTCCACAGCAATCCGTCGAGGCACCGGTCCGCCGGCCACTGGTCCGGCGAGATCATGCCCCACCCGCTGAGCGTCCGCAGAAGGAAGGGGTCAGCGGCATGCCGTTCCCCGTTCACTTCCAGCTCCACCCAGGCGTGCCGCACGGGGTAGGGGCGTGCGATGTAATAGCCGGTGGCGGACCGCAGCGGGATCTCCTGCTGCCGGGCGACCGTGGCGAGATGGAGGCTTCCCAAGTGGCAGTCGGCGAGCCCGGAGTCGGTGAAAAAGGTCAAGTCGGAGCCCAGCGGCTCCGGAAGGATGTGATAAGTCATCTCTCCTGCTGCCTTGACGATTGGTTCGAATACTGACCCCAGGCACAATCGAGTGCCGCTCACGGACGCCTGCACAGAATAACTCTGGGCATTGTGTTTGGTCAGGGAACCGACCGCGAAATCTGCCAGTTTCCGCTTGTCGAAGGCGAATTGGCATTGACCTGGGTGGCCGGGCTCAGAGCATCGAGCTGTGATGCGCACCGACATGACCAGGCGCCCGTGCCGATCCGTCTCCTCAAGGATTCGTGCCCACGAGCGCATTCCCATCCACACGAAACTGGGTAACCGCAGATCGAGGCTGACGTTCTGGAGATCCAGGGAGTCGAACATGCGCTCGCCCGCAACGGAACGGTGAGGTAAGCCCAGGTCCAGGAGCTTCTCCAGGAGGGCGGGCCCGATCCGGTAACCCTTGGTGACCCGGTGATGATTGATCTGGAAATCACGCCATCGATCCGGTACCCGGAGCAGCTTCGCCACCGCCCGTGTGACCTCATCGTCCGCATGGGTCATCGAAACCTCCGTTCTGTCGCCGAGACCCGCACCGCCGCACGTCTGCAATCGCCGAGGCGAAGGCGCCGGTCAGTCCAAGGGCAGGTCTCCCGCGCGGACCGAGCTCCCTTCTGCCATCGCCTGAAGTGCGGACTCCACCCCCGACAGCAGTCTCGTCAACATGTTCCGGCTGAGCAGCCGGGAATTCACGCGGGCCGTGACAAAGATGCGCCCCTCTTCGTCGTAGCCGATCCGGAAAGAGCAGTGACTCGGCATGTAATTCCAACTCGGCAACCATTCGAAAACCGTGTCCTCCATGACCGGTCGATCGTGCGGCTCGAAAACCCGCGCCTCTGTGATGAAGTTGTTGAAGAGAAAACTGGTGACCCGATCATGTATGTCATCGAATCCGCAATCGCGCAGGGAGGCCTGCAGGGAAGAGGGAGGCCAGTAGGCGCTCAGGTAGGCCCGTGGCATATCGGCGTTGATGCTCTGAACCATCTCCGTGAGTGTTCTCGCCGAGGAGCATGGCGCTGCGATGACGCCTCCCTGAGCCAAGGGGCCGGCATATTCGCCGGCTCGGCGGAGGTACCGGTTGGCGAAGACGATCTCCACGGCCGCGTGGCCGTCATGGTCGGTGACGGCGGCGACGGCCGCTGAAACCGCCGCGAGCAGCACGCTTCCCGCAGATGCGTTATGAAGTGTCACCGCGGTCGGCAGGGCCTTCGCCGCTCGGCACGAAGTCATCTTGGCGTGAATGATCGGGGCGTCCTCACCTTTCAGCCGCGGAGCGCCCCACAGATGTGGGCCGGTTCGCCGAAGTGCCTTACTCCACTGGTCGCAGGCGCGCTGGCCCTTGGACCTCGCGAGGCGTGTCTTCTCCAGCTGTACCTGATCGAATGGTTGCCAATACGTCTCGCCGGGGGAGATGTGTTGCCCGTTGACGAACTTCAGGAACGACGTCTCCAAAACCTTAAGCCCTTGGCGGTCGACCGCGAGGTGGGATATGTTGGGAAACACGAATCGTGGCACACCGCGATCGGTGAAGACCGTGAAGGTGAATTGGGGTCCATGCGCGTGGTCGAATACCCTTGCGAGGCTCTCCTGCACCTCACCGTATACTGACTCGCGCCTCTCGCCTGCGATGTCCACTATTTCGACAGGCATTTTGGTCGGCTGGGTCACTTTCTGTGCAGGGCCCTCGGGGGTCTCCTGGAAAACGGTGCGAAGAGTTGCATGCGCGCGTATGAGATTGGCCAATGCGCTCAAAACCGCGGGCATCGTGACTCCCCCGGGAAGTCTCCATTGCAGTCCTACATTGAGCAGGTTCGCATCTTGGCCGAAGCGAACGAGGCCTTGCCACACAGAGTGCTGCCCCCAGGTCTGCGGGAACGAGTAGTCAGCCTCCTGCGGCAGCTCAGAATAGTCGATCTCCACATATTCCGTGTTCTTCTTCATCGACGCGCTCCACTCGTCGGGCGGGAGTGAGTGACCGTACTCGATCCGCGGGCGCGTGGCGCCGAACCTGTATTCTGCGGGCCCTGCCGCTACGCCACTCATTCTTCGGTCAGAGACTCGAGCGCGGTCTCCGTCTCGGGGGTCGAGTCTTATGGAGAATAGGCTGCACCAACCATGCCGCCCCCGCCAAGGGGTGACGCCGGCGCGCGGGCCACGCTGCTCCGTTCCCGGCTTCACGGTGCTCAGGCCTGGGCAGCGCATACAACGCTAGGGTGCGTGTCGACACATCGGCGTGGCGCCCGGCCAGGTTCACGCCGGTGAGTGTGCCGTCCAGCTTGATCAGCTTGTTGCGCTTGATCGGTGCCGGACCTTGGACGACGATGACCGACAGGATCGTTTGTCCGATGTCCACCTCGCGGGCTGTCAACCGCGCCTGAGACCCAGCCTGGTCTGGCGGGTGGAAATCCGCCGCGGCGTCACGTCTCAGTTTTCGTGCTCCGTGACGTCATGGGTGCACCCAGTGGGCTTGACATGCCGCGAACCTCGGTATACCTAACCCCTGCACGTCACCGGGCTGGACCGGGTGCTGTCGGCGCAGCTGGAGCGCTGGCGGCCTGAACACGCGCTGCACGATCCCAGCAAGACCGTGGCCGACCTGGCCGTAGCTCTCGCCCCCGGCGGGGGACTGCCTGGCCGACATCGCCCTGCTGTGCGCCCAGCCCGACCTGTTCGGCCCGGTGGCCTCCGACCCGACCGTCTCCCGCCTGATCGACGGGCTCGCCCGCGACGAGGTCAAAGTGCTCAAGGCCCTGCGCGCGGCCTGGGCCCTCGTCCGCGAACGCGCCTGGGGCCTGGCCGGAATCTTGGCTCGGGCAGCGACGGTGAGCTGATCCCCCCTCGACATCGACGCCACCACCGTCATCGCCCACTCCGACAAACAACACGCCGCCCCAACCTGGAACACACCTTCTGCTTCCACCCCACGAGGGTCTTCGCCGACCGCGCCCCCGGCGGTTCCGGCGAACCGCCGGCCATCCTGCTGCGGCCGGGCAACGCCGGCTCCAATACCGCCGCCGACCACATCGAGGCCACCCGTCTGGCCCTGGCCCAGCTGCCCCGGCACCGCCAGCGGCAGGTGCTCATCCGCACCGACTCCGGCGGCGGCACCCACGAGTTCCTGGCCTGGCTCGTCAAGCCTGGCCGCCGCCTGTCGTACTTGATCGGGTTCACTCTCACCGAAGAGATCCAGCAGGCCATTCTGCGCCTAGGAAAACCGCATGGACGCCCGCCTACGACGCCGACCGGCAGGTACGGCCGGCGCCTGGGTGGCCGAGCTGACCGGACTGCTGGAGTTGTCCGGCTGGCCCAAAGGGATGCGCGTCGTCGCGCGCAAGGAACGCCTGCATCCCGGCGCCCAGCTGTGCTTCACCGACGTCGATGAATGCCGCGTCACCTGCTTCATTACCGATGCCAAGCAAGGTCAGCTCGCCGACCTGGAGTTGCGGCACCGCCGCCGGGCCCGCCGGAGACCGCATCCGCTGCGCCGAGGACACCGGCCTGGCCAACCTGCCGCTGCACCACTTCGCTCGCAACCAGATCTGGTGCGAGCTCGTCGCCTTGGCCTGTGAATTCCTGGCCTGGATGCGGATGCTCGCACTACCGGCACCACCGCCCAAAGCTACGAACCCAAATGCCTGCGCTCGTTCGCCGTGGTCGGCCGGCTGGGGCGCGGCAGTCGGCGGCTACGTCCGCGACTCGCCGCCCGATGACCCTTGGCCCGCGACATCCTCACCGCCCTGACCCGCCTGCAGGCGCCGCCAGCCACACCCTGACCAGCCACAAAAACGACACCACGACCCAGGAAAGGACACCCGCGGGCCCGTGGAACCCCGCCCACCCGACGTGACAGCCGGGCTTACGCGCTGGCCACAGCACGCAATGCAATCCTCAGCCGGGCCGCTCAGCCGACCACATCCTGATCACGAAAGATCGAGGCTAAGACTGCATGATTAGCACCGCTCCCGCGCCCGCAGAACGAGGTCCGTGTTTTCGAACAACGGCTGATCAGAGGGTGAAAGGGTGCCCAAAAGTGGCACGAGAACCTCGGCTGCGATCCATGAACATCCGTTACCTGCGGCGTTGTCAGCAGTTATGTGTTGAGTTAACCTCGACTGGATCAACGAACTGAAGGCACTCCTGAAGGCCGCAACCTGGTGGTCGGCGCAGGATTGTGACGGAGGTGTGCACGGTCAGGTATGTTACTTCGCAGACAATTCCGCGAGCTGCTCATCTATAGCCTGACCCTGAGCGTCCTGTGCGGGATGTCCCCGGAAATGCCATTAAGTTCTGCCGGCTTGCTGCGCTTGGGACGGCGTTGTCGCGCGTCAAGCGAACACTTTGCGTGATGAGAGATTCTCTAAGTCAGATTCTGAAAGGGTCAAGTGGTGCTGGGAAGCCTTGGGCTGGAGAAGAATGCCGACCCCGTGTCGGAAACAGGTTGTGTCAGCTCTCCAGGCTATCCGCCCAATCACTTTAGTCGTGCAACGACACGGGTGGACCGCTCAAGCTGCGACGATGGGCGTCAGGCTGATACTGAACGGGGTGTCCGCGCTGGTCGTGCCACCGCCTTCCTCATTTCTGCGGAGGGAGTGCCCGGCGCGGCGCCTGCGTTATTGTGACCCGGGGAGGACCGATCTCGGGTCCATTGACCGGCTCGAGAGCGCCGAACACCCGAGCCGGACGTCATAGTGACGTCTGCCCTTGTTTTCCTGTCACATGCCTGTCGAACGCGTGTTGGTGCGGCATTGCAGGGGTCATTGATCCGCAACATGAGACATCAGAGGTCAGCGGACTTCGCCTGAAGCAGGCTCACAAAATGGACTGCGGGACGCGTGGATGCGAGGAGAGATTAGTTTGGGTGGACAAGTCGAGAGGTATTTCTCCGAAGGCGAGATCGCGGCCGCCGGGATTCATCCGCTTCCTGTGCGGGAGAACGTCGGTGATCAGTCAGAGGTTAAGTGGATACTCATCGATGAGTTAGTGCCTGGCCACTCTCCGCGACTTGAGGGAGAGGACCCGGGGCATGTGCAGGTTCTCGCGGAGACGCAGGCAGAGTTGCCTCCGATCCTCGTGCACTGGCCGAGCATGCGGGTGATCGACGGAATGCACCGACTGGTTGCCGCGCGGCTCAAGCAAGAACGGACGATCAAGGTCAGATTCTTCGAAGGTGACGAGTGCGAGGCATTCATCGCCGCCGTGAAGGCCAACGTCACCCACGGATTACCGCTCACCGTCGCTGATCGGGAAGCCGCGGCGGTCCAGATCATCGAGATCCACCCTCATGCCTCTGACCGGTCGATCGCCGCGATGGCCGGCCTCGGGCCGCGTAGGGTGGCCGCCCTACGTCAGCGGATGGGTACAGAAGAGGCCCGGTCGCTGGTACGCCTCGGACGTGACGGTCGGCTCCGGCCGTTGAACAGCGCCGACGGCCGGCGCGTGGCCAGCGAGATCATGGCGAAGCGGCCCGACGCCTCATTACGGGAAGTGGCGAAGCTGGCGGGCATCTCCCCGGCGACGGTGCAGGACGTGCGGAGGCGGATGGAGCGTGGAGAAGACCCCGTTCCGGCTAAGCTGCGTACCGAACACGAGGAGCCTCGGCCACACAACGGCACCGGCCATGAGGATTCGCCTTCCGCGCGGAAGAGTCACGTGGATCCTCTTGCCCGAGATTGTGACCGCGGGCCGACGCGGGACCGTGCCTCGATGCTGGAGAGTCTCCGAAAGGATCCATCGCTGCGCCTCAGCGTCAACGGACGTAAGGTGCTGCACTGGCTGTACACGCACACGGCGGGTCCGAGAGGTTGGGAGGACATCGTGCACGAGATCCCCACTCATTCCGCCTATGTTGTCGCTCAAATGGCACGCGACTGTGCGTTCGAATGGTCGGTGTTCGCGCAGCAGCTGGAGCGGCGGCTGCAAACCTCCGAAGAGAGATAGGCGCGCCGCCGAGCCCTTCAGCGGGCGATCGCATGCGGTGCGGGGCCGGACAGCCGGCGGCTTCGCTCCGATGACTGTTCCGGCTCGACCCGCTCAGCTCGGTGAGATGGCCGGACGGGGCGGTCTCCCCTGGGCAGCCTGCAGATCCGGGCGAAGGACGATACGTAGCCCCCGGCAGTGATGGCGGACGACGCCAAGTTCGCCCTTCGCCAACGGCAACGCGCGATTCAGCGTCGAGCCGAAACAGAACGCGGCATATTCCTTGGTGAAGAACCTGGGCGCCAGGCAAGCCAGTGAGAGATCCAGCGTCTTGGTCAAGCCGTCACTGTCCACGACCTCCACCCAGGCATGCCTCTGGGCGCCAAGCCCCGCGACCAGGTAGCCGACTCGCATGTGCGAGTCCCTTTTGATGTCCTTGAGGTGGTCGGCGAGTGCCAAGGAGAGGCCGACGCAATCACCGATGTTCCACCGGGAGGTGTAGGAAACCTCTATGGACAGTTTGGGCGGGGTGTAGTGGTACCGATACCGCTGTAGCGCGTACTGCCATACCTCACCGATCCGGGTGTCCTGGATGGTCGCGTTCGTGCCCTGGCGTGTGATCACTCCATGCCACTCGGCCCGGCCCGCTACGGTGATTCTTTTATCCCATGCGCTGCCACACAGTTCTGGCGCCTCCCAATCGTAGCTCTCGCATGCGGTGGCCTGTGGGCAAGTGGCGCTCATGACGACGTTGAACCACAGCGCGCGGGTTCGATCCGAGTGCACGACAATGCGGCCGAGATGCTTCATCTCGAGCTCCGGCTGGGTGTTGCCCAGACCGGAGTACAAGGCCAGGTTGTACATGTCCCGGGCGTCATAATACGTTCGGCCCTCGACCTGAATGGCACCCGGGATGGAAGCTGGATCAAGACGGGGGCAGCGAAGTATCTGCCGAGTACGATCGAGGTCGATCAGATCGCGATACTCCGGCGGCGTGGGGACCACTTGCCGCCATGCGTGACGCAGGTCCATTTCCAACCTCTCCGGATCATCGGTGGATACGTTGCCTGGGCTCGGTAGTCCATTTCAGCCAGGCGTCATCAGTTGAGCAACACGCGGGTGCTCACCCTATGGGGCTCTTGTCCATGATTCTTGGACGACGGCGAGCAGCGATCCCCGCCCAAATATGTATCATCTCTTGCACCGCGCGCCCCCGCGTGAGCGGTCTGACAACCGTCGGATTCCGTCGAGGGCCCAAGAGCTGTCCATGGGTGCAGTTGTGGGCGAAGAGATTCCCTGTCGATCGTAGGAACGATGCGATCAGTCGCGTTCGGTGATATTCGCGGACGCAGGCCGCCATATGAACAGCTGCCATAGACGATCGGGAACGGTGCCGAAGCCAGGCGGGCCTCCTGTCGATGGCCGTCCCGGGTGAGGAGAGCCAGCCGTGGCCATGGACCTGACTGATGAGCTTGACCGACACATGCGCACCTTGCTGCCGAAGCTCAAGCTCATCCCCGACGAGGCGCGGGCGTTCACGATGTCGATGGACGACGCGATCCGGGGCTACCGCTTCACTCGTGAGCTACTGGAACGCCTGCTGGCTTACGGACTGCCGGCTGCCGGTGGGCCCGACGGGCCGCGCATGGACGATCTGGATCTGCGCAACGTAGCCCTGCGCCTCGGGTTCGGGCCGGTCGCGCTGGCGGCCCGACGGTTCTGGGCGGCCAGCCTCAACCAATCGGGTGGTCAGGCGCGAACCTATGAAATCTTCTATCACGCGACCTGCCCCACGCCCGGCCATGGATCGGTCTGCCGCTACAGATTCGCGCTACCGGGCGGAGGGCACGTCGATTGCGAAATCCCGGCGGACGGCGGCGCCTCGTACAAGACCACGTTTTCCCTCGACACAGAATGGCCGTTGCTTCCCTCAGAAAGCCGGCACATCCTCGAGGTCATGGAGGGACTGGAATTCATGTACCTCCCGGGACCGCTCAAGACCGATCTCGACTTCATCCGGCGGACCGGTCTGTCCGACTGCCGCGGTACGACCGAGTTCCTGGTGCGCGAGGGTCGTCGCCATGGAGTACCGGTGCGGCCATCATTCGGATTCATCGTCGCCCCGCCGTACTCCTCCCGCCACAACTGGGCGGAGTTTCTGGTGGGGGACCGATGGGTGCCGATTGATCCGGTGCTGATCAGGTTGATGGTCGACATGGGGCTGCTTGACGCGCGTGACTGGCCCGGTTTCCGCTCGCCGGGAACAATGCTGGTGCGCATCGGCGATGGACCGACGTGGATAGTCGCGCACGAGGGCGATCCCGTTCCCGCCGAGGTACGGACCAGACGGCTGCGCCGGGACTGATTCCGCACCGTGCGGCCGTTCGACTAGTGCTGCCGAATCAGTCGAACACGATTACCTTCGGGCGGAGCGGTGCACCCTTTTCGTCCGGAGGCGAATACGTGCTTCGAGCCGCGTCGGCGCCTCCCCTAATGGGCTTGGTCTTGCGCTGGCCAAACAGCGCAGAAGGCTGCTTAGGTGGCTGACGTGTTGGAATCGCCCGTCCGTGTAGACCCTGAGCTGCTTTCCCCACACCCGGAGGGCCTGTCTTGGGCGAATTAGGAATGCACACCACCGCTGCTCCCTCCGCGACCGCACGTATGGCTTTCACTCACATGAAACGCCATTTGCCGCCGAAGCAGGCACTCAGCGGCCGGCTGACGGGCAACGGGGCCGTCGAGGTCGGTGCGTCTGGATGCCACGTGGAACTGTCCGACGGGCGGAGCGCGCTCGACTTCGGGTCCTACGCGGTGACGATCCTGGGGCACCGGCACCCCGACGTACTGGAGGCCGTGCACCGCCAGCTCGACCTCATGCCGACAGCCACCCGGCTGCTCACCAACCCGGTGACCGCGGCGGCCGCTGCGGCGCTCGCCGCCTATCTCGGCGGCGCGCTCAACCGCGTCTTCTTCGGAGCGAACGGCGCGGACGCCGTAGAGGCCGCTATCAAGCTCGCGCGCCTGGCGAGTGGACGCGACCGGATCGTGGCGGTGCAAGGAGGCTTCCACGGCAAGTCCCTCGGGGCGCTGGCGCTCACGCACCATGAGCGCTTTCGCGGCGGGCTGCACGACGTGCTGGCACCAGTGGTTCACGTCTCACCGGACGATCCGGACGCCGTGGCGAGGGAGTGCGCCGCAGGGGACGTGGCGGCCCTGGTGTTCGAGCCGTTGCAGGGGGAGAACGGGGTCCGCCCCCTGGACGGTGAGGTGGTGCGCGCGTGGTGTGCGGCAGCGGCCGACCACGACACGTTCGTCGTCGCCGATGAGATCCAGACCGGTCTTCGCCGCTGCGGCGAGCGCTCGCTCGCGCTGGTCACGGGGCTCCCTGTCGACGCCGTCCTGCTGGGGAAGTCGCTGGGAGGCGGCGTGCTGCCGCTGTCGGCCGCTGTGTGTAGCGAGCGCTTGTACGCGCCGTTGCTCGCTGATCCCACCGTTCATTCGACGACGTTCTCCGGGCACCCGCTGGCGTGCGCGGCCCTGCCCGTCGCGCTCGAAGCCATCGAGGCGTCGGCCGTTCAGGGGCGGGTGGTGGCCGCCGCGATGGAACGCGGGCTGGCGCGCATACGGCATGAGCACGCTCACCTCGTCGAGGAGGTGCGGGGGAGAGGCCTGCTATGGGGTCTCGACCTGCCCTCCGAGGATCTCACAGCGAAGCTGATCGTACGGCTCGCGCACGCCGGGCTTCTGGTGTCGCCGTGCATGAGCAGGCCCGCCACGCTGAGACTGATGCCGCCGATGGTGGCGGGCGTCGCCGAGGTCGAACAGGCATTGGAGATCCTCTCGTCGGTCCTGTCCGAACTGCCCGCGCATCCTGGGGCGAAGACCTGAACCGTGCGGCCCGTGCTCAAAGGCGGGCGATCAGGTACGCCGTCCCCAGCGGCCCTCCATGCCGGTCGGCCGGCGGAAGGCCTACATCCAGGAACTGCCCGCGTGACCCGGCGACACGCGGCTGAGGGAAGACAGGGAGTCCTCATGACGGAAAGGATCGGATCGACCGACATCGAATCTCTGGTCATCACGAGATTCAACTGGGACTACGCCGCGAAGCAGCCGAGGCTGCGTGCCCTCTACGAAAAGGGAAAGGCAGCTCAATGGAATGCGGTGACCGACATCGACTGGACGCCGCAGTTGCACTACGGAGCTCCGCTGACGGACAGTCCGTCGACGGGGGCGGCGCAGGCGCGCCGCCCTGACAACTGCCCCGTACCGAGGGAGCTGTGGAACGACTACCGCTGGGAGTACCACGCCTGGATCACCAGCCAGTTCCTCCACGGCGAGCAGGGCGCGCTCCTGGCGACCGCCCGCCTGGTGGAGACCGCCCCTGACCTCGACGACAAGTTCTACGCCGCCAGCCAGGTCACTGACGAGGCGCGGCACGTCGAGGCCTTCTCCATGTACCTTGAGCGGCTCGGGCACGGTTACCCGATCAACCCGGCACTCCACGCGATGCTGTCGAACATCGTGTCCGATAGTCGTTGGGACATCATCTACCTCGGTATGCAGATCATTGTGGAAGGGCTGGCGCTCGCCGTCTTCAGGATGAGCCAGGTCTCGGGGTTCGACCCGATCATCCGGCAGATCACCAGGCTGGTCGCGCGGGACGAGGCCAGGCATGTGGCGTTCGGAGTGCTCGCTCTGGAGGGACTGTCCAACGAGCTGAGCAGCCGGGAGAAGTCCGATCGGGAGGAGTTCATCAAGGAGTCGGCACTGCTCATGTCGCGCCGATTCCGGCTCGAAGAGGTGTGGGAGCGTATGGATATCAATGTGGCGGCCGGGGTGGAGTTCGCGACGACGGATCCGGTGATGTGTGATTTCCGCCGGCTGATGTTCTCGAAAATCATCAGTAGTCTGGCCAAGCTGGAACTGCTCACCGAGGGCGTGCGGGAACACATGGAGCAGTTGTCCCTGCTGCGACGCTCGGTGGGTGGCCGCCGATGACCGATCGGGGCGAGATCGCCTGGCAGCGGTTGATGCGGGACGACATTTGCCGTACCGGGCCATTGAGTGACATCGAGGATTATCTCGCGCAGCCGTCGACGACGGCGATGCTCGACGAGGCGGAACGGCGCGGTGCGTATCCGCGTGCCGTGATCGGTGGCCTCCGCGCTCGGGCCCTGGCCGAGCTGTTCGTGCCGGACCGGGCCAACTGCCTGGAACTGAACACGCTCGACGCGCTCACGGCGCGACGGAGCGGGAGCCTGGCCGTCTCCATCGGAAGCACCGCCTTGGCATTGCTGCCCGTGTACCTGTCGGGCAGCGACGAGCAGTGCGGGTGGGTGGCCCGGCGCCTGCGTGCCGGAGCGTCCGCGGCGATGCTTCTCACCGAGCTGGACCACGGCTCGAACCTGCTGCGCAACGAGGCCGCCGCACGACGTGGCGACGGCGGTTTCACGCTCCAGGGGGAGAAGCATCTCATCAACGGCGGATCAGAGCACGACCTGCTGATGGCGTTCCTGCGTACCCGCCCTGGACCTCCTGCCGAGCAGCGGTTGGCCGGGCTTCGCGATTTCTCCCTCTTCCTGCTGGAACGCGACGCGACCGTCGAGCCGCTGCCCCGGTGGCGGACCATGCCGGTACGGGCGGCGGACATCTCCGGCGTGCGGTTCCGCGACACGTGGGCGCCGGACGACGCAGTGGTCGGGAGACTGGGGGAGGGCTTCGCCATCGTCCAGAAGAGTCTGATGCTGTCGCATGGAGGCGTTGCCGCGTTCGCGTCCGGCGCGGTCTCCGGAGCACTTGAGATCGCGCTGCGCCACGCGAGAACGCGTGATGTGTACGGCGGTCCCATCGTGTCGCTGGGTGCCATCGCCGAGCACCTCGTTCGCATGACAGTCCTTGACGTCGTCATCGCGGCCCTGGCCGTCAAGGCCGCATATGCGAGCAATCGGTTCGGTTCTGGAGCAGGTTATTTTGGCGCGGTCGCCAAGTACGCCTGTTGCCGGCTCGCGGAGGAGGCCGTGGGCGAGGGACGGCACGTCCTGGGGGCACGCGCCTTCCTTGAGTCCCTGCCCTACGCCCGGTTCGTCCGTGACGTGCCGCTGTATGGCGTGTTCGACGGCACCAGTCATGTCATGCTCGACGAGCTCGGCGCGCAGATGATGCGCTTCGCCACCACGGCGCGCACCCGTCCGAGCACGGACGCGCTCCGGAGCGTCTACCTGGCCAAGCCGCAGCCCATCCGTGCGACGCGTCGCACCTGGCGGCCCTACGCCCCCGCTTTGGCCGGTCGGTGCGGCGATCTCGCGTCCGAGTCGGGTAGCGCGCCCGTTGAGGCGCTGGCGGACTTGGCGCTCGCGCTGGACGGAGTGACGCGGGCCGCGCGCGCCACTGGCCGCTGGGCCGCCGAACAAGCCCTCCGGTTCGAGCTGGCGGCCGTGCTGGCCGAGATCGAGGCGCTGCTGGCGGTGTGCGAGCTGGCGTCGCCCGCGTGCCGCGTGACCTTGGGGCTGCCCGACGGGGTGACGGAGACGGATGCCGCCGTTCCCGGCGTCGCTGTGGAGTGGCTCGGCGGCCGGCTGGCAGACCGCCTGCGGGGCCTCAGCCGCGCCGTCGGCTCGCCCGAGGCCGAGAAGGCGGTCGGTGTGTTGTCCACCTACCAGGCTCCGGGCCAGGACAGGGCCCTACTGCGAGAGGCCGTGACGCGGACGGATTAGCCAAGGCCCGGGCTGGCCGGCCGGGGATGGATCAGCCCGAACGCGAGCAGGCCGGCCGGGGCGATCGGGCTTCGGGCTACAGGAAGTCCAGCGCGGCGGCGTCGATGGCGGCCTCGACGGCGCCCATGGCCGGCAGCGTGGCCTCATTCGTGCACACCTTCTCTGTGAGGTACTCGCACAGCTCGCTCACGGTGCCGACCGGAGGAGCCTCGCCCATACTCGCCGGATCCATCATGAAGAGGTCTTCCAGATTGAAGGCGAGCTCCAGCAAACGCATCGAGTCGAACCCCAGGTCCTCCAGAAGCCGGGCGTCGAGGTGAGCGTGCTCGGAAGGCTCCGGTGCGAACATTCCGACCATCCGTTGTACGACATCGTCTACTTTCGGTCGGAGAGCCTCATGGTCGTGACGCGTGCACGCGTGGGTGTCGGACATGCATGGCCTCTCTGCGATTGTCGCTCGTCACTGATGAGCTGACCGTTGCGTGGCGGCAGGCGGTGAGGCGGTCGCGCGGACGCGGGGGCAATGCTCACGTCTTGACCGGACCGACGATCCATCGAGGCGACGTGGGGCCTGCGGCCTTCAGATTATCCCAGTCTGCTCGTCCGGCGAATGATCAGACTCTTGTACGCCCGCAAGCCAGTGCGATGGCGCGCCCGAACGGCATCCCGGTGTTGGGACAGACGTTCGACATGCTCATTGACTGTCTTCACATCCCGTAGGTAGAGACGTACTGACGTGCGCGGTGGCCGCCACGTGGCTGGGGCCGAGGAGGACGAGGGTGGCACTGCTGACATGGTTGGAGAACCCACCGGCTGACCGTGGCATGCGGATCCTCGACCGGGACGGCAGCACGTGGAGCTTCTACTCCTACGCCGACCTGGCCCTGCTGACCAGGCGGGCGGCGAGCCGGTTGCGGGCGGCAGGAGTGTCCGCCGGCGACGTGGTCGTTCTGGTCCGGCGGACCTCGCCCGAGTTCATGGCCGACTTCTTCGCCGCGCTCCTGCTGGGCGCCACACCTTCGCCCGTGGCACAGCCCTCGGTGCTGCGGGACCGGACGGCGTACCTGAACCATCTCGATCGAATCGTCCGGATGGTGTCACCGTCCGCGGTCGCCACCACGGACGATGTGGCGGCGATCATCGAGCCCGTCGTAGGTGCGCATGGATGCGCCGTCGTCACCGACATTCCAGACGACATCGCGCCGTTGGAGACGCGTGCGGCGACACCAGAGATCGGAGTGATCCAGTTCAGTTCGGGGTCTGTAGGACCTCCTCGTGGTGTCGCGGTGCCTTTCGCCTCCCTGCAGTCGAATGTGTCGGCCATGCACACCTGGCTGGAGATCACCGACACCGACTCGTATGCGAGCTGGCTGCCGCTCCACCATGACATGGGGCTGGTCGGCATGTTCCTGCTGCCGATCGAAGGTGTGTCGGATATGTGGCTGATGCAGCCGGAGGACTTCGTGCGGTCGCCGTTGCGCTGGCTCCGGTGTTTCGGGGACAACGGCGCGACGGTGACCGCGATGCCCGCGTTCGGGCTGGCGCACATCGCCGGCCGCGTACGGCAGGACCAGATCACCGAGCTCGACCTCAGCAGATGGCGGGTGGCCGTCGTCGGTGCCGAGCGCATCCATGCCCACGTGGTCCGCCGGTTCCTGGACCTGCTGGCGCCGTGCGGCCTACGGCCCGAGGTGGTCGTCCCGGCGTACGGCATGGCGGAGTCGACCCTTGCTGTCACGGGCAGTCCGTGCGCGGCGGACCTCAGCACCATGACTGTGGACGGGAGAAGGCTGGCGCTCGGCAGCCCCGTCCACGTCGTCACCGGCGAAGGCGAGGGAACGACGCTGGTAGCCTGCGGGGCCCCGATTCGCGGGGTGGAGATGCGAGTGGTGGACGAGGACGGCGGCCCGGTCGCGGAAGGCACGCTCGGTGAGATCGAGGTGCGAGGTGAGTCCCTGGCGGCCGGATATGTGCGAGAGGCCGGCAGCATCGAGAAGTTCGGCGGAGTGCTGAGGACCGGAGACGCCGGCTTCGTGCGAGGCGGGCAGCTGTACGTCGTCGGCCGCCTCGGCGACGGGGTCAAGCGGTACGGCCGGTGGCTCTTCGCCGAGGACGCTGAACAGGTGGCGACCAGGGTCTCGCCACGGCCGCGGCAAACCGTGGCGCTGGTCGGCTCCTTTGAGGGGCGCGACACGGTCGCCGTGCTGGTCGAGGGAGGCATGGAGGCCGGCGCCGAGCACATCGGCCGCACCGTGGCCAGGCACCTGAGCGGCTTGAGGGTGATCGTATTCGTGGTGCCGCGCGGCGTTGTCATGCGGACAACGAGCGGGAAGCCGAGACGCCGGGCCATGTGGGGGCGACTGGTGGAGGGTGCCCTGGCCACGAACCTGGTCTGGGACTCCGACGCGCTCGCCGACGGCGCGCGTGCCTAATCCAGGAGTGACGACAGCGCTGTTCTGTCGATCTTGCCGTTGTGGTTGATCGGCATGTTTGGGAGGACCTCACATCGTTTCGGCACTTTGTACTGCTCCATCTGTGCGCCGAGCTGTTTGAGTACGTCGTAGGCGTCGAGCAGGCCGGACACGAACAGCACGGCCTCTTTCCGGGCCCTGTTGGGGGGAAGCACGGCCGCCATGTCGACTCCCGGAATGCGCAGGCAGGCCGTCTCGATCTCGATGCCGCTCACCCGGAAGCCGTTGGATTTGTAGATGTCGTCACGACGCCCCGAGTAATAGAGATATCCATCGACGTCCACCCGCCCGTAGTCGCCGGTTCTCAGCTCGGGGAGAAGCCCGTCCCTTCTGGGGAAACGTTCGTCGGTCAAACCGGGGCTGCGCCAGTAGCCGGCCATGACGTTCCGCCCTCTGACCGTGATCTCCCCGTAGGTCTCGGGAGGCAGCCGCCGCCCTTGGTCGTCCACTGTGAACACCTCGGTGCCTGGCAGGGCGCGTCCGCACGATCCGGGACGGCGCAGGTCCTCGTCCATCGGCATGATCGTCGCGCGCTTGCACTCCGTGAGGCCGTACATGAGCTGGATGCGGAGCCCGGGCAGGAGTGATCGCAGCCTGGCAGGGACATCTTCCGGCATGGCGGCGCCGGTGTTCGTCAGCAGACGCAGCTTCGGCAGCTCACCGCCGAACCTGTCGAGCATGCGGACCAGGTTCTGGGCCATAGACGGTACGGCCGGTAACACGGTCGCGCTCGATTCTCGCAGGCTGCGTACCAGCACGGGACCGGCCTCGTGCTGTTTTGCCAGGTGGACTGCGGCGCCGCTGAGGGCGGCGAGGAAGAGCTGGTACAACCCGTAGTCGAAGGAGAGCGGAAGACAGACGAAAACGACGTCGCCCGGCCGGTAACACAGCTGGGATTGGATGGCCTGGGCGGCGAAGAGCAACTGGTCGTGGGTCGAGACCACTGCCTTGGGCAGGCTGGTGCTTCCTGAGGTATAGATCAGGCAGACCGGGTCCACGGCCAGGGGCGCCGCCCAGGATCCATCCGTCACTGGCGCGTGGGTCGCCATGACGAGATCGTCGACTCCCACCGCGCGGGCCCCGGCCGCCCGAGCCTGGGTCAGGGCCGCCGGATCGTCGCCGACCAGGAGGAAGGGCTCGGCATCCGACAGGATGTGATCGAGAGCAGGGCCTCGCACCTGTTCGTGCAGGATGATGAACGGCGCCCCGAGGCGGGCGCAGCCGTACAGCAGCGGGACCGTCAGGAGGGACTGGGCGAGCAGGATCGCGACCCTGTCGCCACGCCGCACCCCCTGTTCGTGCAGCCACGTGGCGGCGCCCAGCGCGGCATGATGCAGCTCTCCGTACGTGAGGCGTTGGTCGCCCAGGCCGACGGCCCTGGCATCGCCGTGAACGTGAGCGGCGTTTTCCAGTACATCAAAAAGGCAACTCATGTGCACTCCTCTATGGACGGCTGAACTGCGCCCTCGGCCCGGCAACGCTCGCGCGGGTATTCCCGGTCCGTCCTACCGGACGGCCTGCTCGCTGTGGTATTTCATGATGAGGACGATGTCCGGTGCTCGTCACAGGTCATTATGACGTGGTGACGGTATTTCGCTGTCTTCCGAGAATCGGTTCTTTGCGGCCAGGAGGCTGTGATGGAGATTCCTTATCACGATCTGGTGCTGGAGTTCGGGACGCCCACGTACGTGTATGAGGGTTCCCGCATGACCAGGACGCTTGCTCATGTTCGAAATGTCCTGCATCCTCGTCTGGAGGTCTTCTACTCGCTGAAGGCTAATCCAAATATCAGCGTGTTCGCGCTGCTGCACGCGAACGGGGCGCGGGCCGAGGTTTCGTCTCTCGGCGAGCTGAGAACGGTTCTCGCCGCCGGTGCGGTACCCGAGGACATCATTTTTCTGGGCCCCGGAAAGAGCGATGACGAACTCGCCGCATGTATATCGGCCAATATCTACGCCATTGTCTGCGAGGCCTTCGACGAACTCGACCGGATCGAGCGCCTGGCTGGCGAGCGCGGCGTGCGGCAAAGGGTGCTCCTGCGGATCAACCCGGCCTCGTCCGCCCCGGGCGCGCGATTGGCGATGGGCGGGAAACCGAGGCAGTTCGGCATCGACGAGAAGGCGCTGCTGGCCGAGCCGGGGCTCGCCAACCGGTTCCGGCACGCCGACCTGGCCGGGGTCCAGGTTTACTGCGGCTCGAGGATCCTGGACTGGCAGGCGATCGCAGCCAACACCCGCTATGCGCTCGACCTGGCCGAGGAGGTCGCCGCCGCCACGGGAATACGCCTGGATGCCGTGGACATCGGCGGTGGGTTTGGCGTGCCGTACTTCGAAGGCGAGCACGCACTCGATCTGGATGCGCTGGCGGAGGTCATGAACCCGGCGATCGAGAGGTTCGCCCGCAACCACCCCGACACCAGGATGATCCTGGAGATGGGGCGGTTCCTGGTCGCCGCCGCTGGCGTATACCTCGTCCGGGTGCGCTCGGTGAAGGAATCCCACGGGCAGAGTTTCGTGATCACCGATGGGGGAACCCACCATCATCTGCCCGCCGTGGGCATCGGCTCCATCGCGAGAAGGAACTTCCCCATCAGGCTCTTGGAGGACGCGGCCGGGCCCGATGAAGTCTGCCAGGTCGCGGGCCTCCTCTGTACGCCCAACGATCTGCTCGGCAGGAATGTCCTGCTGCCGAAGCCCCGCATCGGTGACGTCCTCGGCATCTTCCAGTCAGGGGCGTACGGGCTCTCCGCGTCCCCTGGCCTGTTCATCAGCCACGGCTTCCCCGCCGAGGTGCTCGTCCACGAGGGGAGGTCTTACCTCGTACGCGAGAGAGACGACCCGGATGACCTGCTCCGCAAGCAACGTCACCACAATTTCCAGTAGGGCGGCCGGTGCCGACCAGGGGCTCGACCGCTGCGACCGTCCGCGGGACCAGGCGAGGGCCAGTTCACGAACTGTCGTTCGTCATGCTCACCGGCAGGGTTCCCCTCGGGGAATGGTGGCCGGTGAGGATATCCGCCAGCGCATCGACAGAAGGCAGGGACGCCGAGTAGGCGCAGAGGGCGGTGCCGAGGTCGGGTGACAGGTGTGTGATGTCGAAGGGCTCGGCGAGAGAGACATGAATGATCGGGACATTGAGGCCCGCGAGGGCCGACACGAGCTCGCGCTGCCCGAAGCGTTCCCCTATCCAGGCGCGTTCCGTCATCGCGATGATCAAGTCGGTAGGCTCGACGTTCCGCGTCAAGCGCTTGACGTCGTCGAGGGACGGCAGGTGATGCAGGTCGGTAGGAGCCGAGGGGTGGCCGGCGGAAGCCAGTTTGTCGGCCAATCGTTTCGCGACGAGGAAGGCCGGGCTGTCGCAGGTGGCGATCACCCGCACGCGCGTGTATCGACCAGCATGTAGGGGGAGTAGCCCGGCGTCGTCTTTGATCAACGTGACGGAAGCATGTCCGATCGTCCGGGCGATCGTTGTGTGCTCGGGAACGGCCACCGCCTCTGAAATGCCTGCCAGGTCTACCGGTGCGCCACCCAGAATGCGTCGGCGTGCCTTCACCCGGAGAATCCGCAGTACCGATTCGTGCAGACGGTCCTCGCCGATCTCTCCCGATTCGACCGCTCGGAGAACGGCATCGTACGCGTTCGGAAGGTTGGACGGCCGCATCAGCAGATCGGCGCCGGCCTGGAACGCCTCCACGACATGAGATTGATCCGCCGAGTCGATGGCACCCATGTCCAGGGCGTCCGTGATGATCAGCCCTGAGTAGTTCAGTTCGCTCCGCAGTATGTCGGTGAGTATGCGTCGCGAGAGCGTCGCGGGCCGTCCACGGGGGTCCAGGGCGGGAACGGATATATGGGCGGTCATGATGGCATCGACACCTACTCGGATGGCATCGAGGAAAGGAGGTAGATCCCACCTGCTCCAGTCGTGGTCCCGCTGGATCGTGGGTAGCGACGTATGGGAGTCGATATCGGTTGCTCCGTGCCCCGGAAAGTGCTTGGCTACCGCCGAAACATACTGCTGCAGGCCCAAGGTGTTTGCGGCGGCGAACGCGCCGACGCGAGCCGGGTCGCTCCCGAACGAACGAGTGCCTATGACCGCGTTGTTCGAGTCGGCCAGGACATCGCACACCGGAGCGTAGATCTGGTTGATCCCGACCCGCTTGAGCTCTTTTCCGACAACGCGGCCGACGGCATGTGCATGCTGCGGGTCTTCGGTCGCTCCCAGGGCCAGCGCTCCCGGAAACTGGGTGAACGCCGTCCCCAGCCGATCCACCCGGCCATTCTCTTGGTCGATCGCGATGAAGAGCTCGGTCGGTGTCTCACGCTGGATGTCATTCGACAGCCGGGCGATTTGATGAGGGTTCACCAGATTTACCGCCCATTTATAATAGATTACACCTCCCAAGTGGTAGGTCGATATTAGCTCT
The DNA here is from genome assembly GCF_014873145.1 of Nonomuraea angiospora. Lineage (NCBI taxonomy): Bacteria > Bacillati > Actinomycetota > Actinomycetes > Streptosporangiales > Streptosporangiaceae > Nonomuraea > Nonomuraea angiospora. The sequence goes on from NZ_JADBEK010000001.1 coordinate 590,995, forward strand.
CGCGCATCTTGCACGCCGAAATCCGCTAGATTCCTCTGCGCCGCCCATGGTGGAACGTGCATGGACGTGTGACCGTGCACGTGCGACATGAACAGTTGCCCGACCTTCTCCCTGAGGCTTAGATCGGCCAGCCAGGTCAAGGCTTGGGTCTCCGCGGCCGCGGCATTCGCCTGTTGCATGTTGAGCCTTTCGTGAACCCATGAAAAGAGCTTCTGCGCGGGGAGACTGCGACCGAGAACGAGCCCGCGCCGACCAGCTGGCCGGTGTCGCGGCGGCATACCGGCTGGGGCGGAGCAACCGGCCGGTGGACGCGGTCGCTCACGACCACGGTCATTCACGGTCATTCGGTCAAGCTCTGGACCAGCAGCGAGTCGATGACCGACCACAATCCGGCCGGCGTCGCGAACATGCTCGCGGTCAGCATGTGGTCGGGAACCGCCACTCCGAACGTCTCCTCCAGGTCCAGTAGCAGGCTAACCGCTGCCAAGGAGTCCACACCGTGGTCGGCGAGGCTGAGGTCGGGAGAGATCGGCTCGCCGGGGCGAAGGGGGGCCAGATAGGTGCGCAGTGTCTCCTCGAAGGGAACGGGCCACGTGTGCTCGGTCATGCGAACACCTTCCTTGTCCAAACCGGATATCTCCCACGGGGATACGGATCAGCCGCACACGCTGAGGACGCGTCGTCGCGTGTGCTTATGGCGCCCAGGACAGCGGCCCGGCGCCGTCGAGCAGAGTCAGCGCGCCGATGGCGGTCAGCAGCCGGTCATTGGAGTAATTGAGGCTCGCCGAGCGCAGATCCCTGAAGTGTCGTTCCAGAGGTACGGGCGCATCCCGCTGGTACCCGATCATTGCCCCGCCCAGCTGCACGAGGCGGTCCACCGCCGAGAACGTCAGCTCTGCACAGGCGACCTTCAAGGTGTCCAGCCGGATATGCAGCGGACGGTCGTTCAGAGGAGCCCCTGCGAGCCGACGCCGCAGCACCTCGTCGCGCATGTGAAGGAGATACGCGCCCGACAGTTCCAGGTCGATACGAGCGCGGGCGAGCCGGTGCCGGACCAGGTCGCTGTCCGTGGAGATGCCACGCGGGCGCTGCCCTGACCGGATTAGTGCGACCAGCGCGTCCAGCGCCTCCCGGGCGGCGCCGAGCCAGCAGGACGACCAGGCCAGGTGCCCTGCCGGAATCATGCTGTCGATCGCGACCTCCCGGAATCCGCCGGGTGGTCCGATCACCTGATGGCCGGCGGCGACGCCGGACAGTTGCATGCCGACGCTGCGTGTGGCGCGCATGCCCATCGCGTCCCAGCCCCGGACGACCTGGGCGTCGACCTGAGCACGATCGAGGTGGATCAGGCTCACGCGATTCGACGGTACGTCCGGGCCAGCCCGCATGGTGATCAGGAAGCCGTCGGCGTACTCGCCGCCCGTCACCACCGGTGCGCTACGCCGTACCAGCAGGTTCTCGTCCTCGGCTAGGAGCGCTGAGTGCGCGCTCAGCAAATGGCCGCCCTTGGCCGGCTCAGTAGTGACCGACGCGAGATAGTAGCCTTCCCGCGCTATACGAGACAGGAGTTCCGCGCGTAGCCGTTCACCGGCGTGCCGTACGACGGCGTCGACCTGTTGGCAATGCATGGCCCAGATCATCGCGGTGGACAGGCAACCGCTGGCGAGGAGCGCCGCTACATCGACCAGATCGCCGAGATCGCCGCCCATGCCACCGTGCTCGGCCGGAACCAGCAGCCCGAAGAGGCCGGATGCGCGCAGCGCCTGCACGCTTTCGTGCGGAAACGCGGCCTCGGCGTCCGCCTTCGCCGCGTGCTGCGCGAGCACGGGAACCAGCTCGGTCGCGATCGCGATGGCCTTTGTCATGTCAGCTCCGTTTCAGTGTCAGCAGCGGTGATTTCGACTCGTGTGACAGCCGGAGCCGGGTAGCGGAGACGACCTTCATTCCATGTGGCATCACCTCAGCTGGGGCCGGGCGGCCGGACGCCGTGGACGCGGACGGGACGTCGCCCGGGCCGGGCGTAGCGCTTGGCGCATCCGCCGGGACCGATCCGCGTCTCGGCGGGAAACCCGCGTCAGCGGAGCTCAACTGATGCTGAGGTTCGCGGGAAGGTCGGCGCGCTCCCTGAGAACGTGAGGCGTGGATCCCTGGACAGTGCAGAAGAACAGCGCCTCGCGAGCCCAGCGCTGGGCTGGATGGTCACGCGTCATTCCAGCGGCGCCGCAGACGCTGAGGTAGGTCAACGCGATCTCGTTCAGCAACCAAAGGGCACTGTTCTTCAGCTTGATCTTCTCGGAGATCTCCTCATCGGGACGTGAGTGATCCACCAAGTGATACGCCCTGCTCCGAATGTGCTCAACCTGGCCGACAAGGCGATCTGCTGTCTCGCGGACGCGCGGCTGCCCGCGCTCGACGCCGCGATCTCGCAATGCGGCGAGGATCGCCCGGGCGATGCCGAACACAGCGGGACTGGCGTTGATCAGGCGCAGGGCGTCAGGCCTGCGCCATGCGTCCATGCCGACGGCTTCGATCACGTTCGCTTCTTCCACGAATGCGCCATCCAGTCGCAGGCTCACGGTACGCGTACCACCCATGGCCGCCAGTGGCAGATCGGCGGATGCTCGTAGACAATCCTGCTCTTCTGCGTTCATCACCAGGAAGACCACTCTGCCGTCGTGGGTGTGAGCACCGACCACCATGATGTCATTGAGTCCCCACCCGCTATACCAGTCGGTCTTTCCGGTGATTCGCCAGCCCTCCTTCTCCGGCACCGCGACAAGGGCCGGTCGCCTGGGTCGCCGAAGATGTGACACGGCCGCTCCCGCGATGACCGAGCCGGAGCACATCTTCCCCAGTATCTGCTTCTTCAGGGCATCGTTGGGGGATTCCGCGATCATCCGCATCGCCGGGAAATGCTGCCCGGCGGTCAGCCAGGTCGACGCGCATGCACCGGCGAGAATCTCCATGAACTCACGCATGACTGTCGCAGGAACGTCCGCCCCTCCGAAAGCCGTTGGGCCGCTCAGCCCGAAGGCGCCGATCTCGGCGAGTGTTGTGAGGTGCGACGGAGGGACTGTTCCTTGGTCGACCAGCTGGGCATTCGGTATGAGTACCTGGTTTGCGACCTGCGTGATCGCGGCGATGAAAGGATTCTCGCGGCACTCTTCCGCGGGGGGCAGCGGCCACGACGTCACATCCATCTCAATTGCCTTCCTGGAATTCCTGGTCTCGCGCCGGGCTGGCTTGGGAGGCGACAACGCCCATATAATGCATGATCTCTTCGTGGTTGGTCGAGAGTACTGCGTTCAAGGCGCCGGTCTTGTAATAGAGGTCGATTCTCGTCTTCTTCGGCACCGAGGACACTTCCCGCCCGGCCCGCAGTTCGGCAAGCAGTGCGGGAACGTCGAAATCGAGGTCAATGCCTGCTCTGACGTAGTGATCGACGCCGTGGAGACGCACTATGGGCAGATCAGGGCCACGGGCGGTGTCAACAAAACTAGGGTTCGTCGGGCATACGGGCCGGGTGAGGAGATCATAGCGGAACACCTCGTCCAACAGTGGTCTGAACGTGGCGGGAATCAATGGCATCAGCCCGGCACGCCACCATTTCTCGAGTGCTCGTGTGCCGTCAGGGTCGACGAAGAGGTACGCGATGGCTGCGGCGTAGGCCGGCGCACCGCCACCATGTGCACGCCGAGCCATGTCGCGCAAGGGCAGCACCGCGTCATCATCGCTTTTCTCGACCCAGGTGCAGATATTGTTGAGCACTTGCGACTGCGTTATGCCCGCCAGGTGTCTGAGCGGCGCCCAGATATGGCGCAGAACGGCATTCTCGGCGATGACACGAGCCCAGAAGAGGAAGCGTAGCATCTGCTGGTTCTCGTCGAACGTGAGATGCCGGTGGGCTAGGACGTACTCGAAGTCGTCGCTGTCGCCGCGAATCGAAATGATGCCGAGCTCCTCCTTCTTCTTGCTGAATCCGGTGTTCGGCAGGAGCATGAGCGGATAGACGGCGATGCGTGATACGACTTCCGAGAGCTCGTCATAGCCTCGGAGAAATGAGTCGACGGTCTCACCCGGCAGGCCCCAGATCAGCTCCGCATAGCAGTCCAAGCCTTCGTTCTGCAGCCAGGCGGCCAGGTCCTTCCACTTGTTGAGTTTCATGTTCTTACGGTCCATCAGCCGCAGCGCCTCTTGATCGAGCGACTGGAGCGCCATGGTGAAGGAGCTCTTCAGGCCGGCGTCCTTCATCGTGCGGACGATGTCGTAGAACAGGGCGGATTTGTTCTTCGCCCACGAGGTCTCGAAGGCTTTTGGGAAGCCGTACGCCTCTTTGACCTCCAGGAGATCCTGGACGAACTCCATGTCGATGGGCAGCATGCCGAAGTTGGCGTCGCAGGCCACGATCGTATGGACGCCAAGCTTCGCGAAGAGCTCTATCTCGGCGCGGAGCCGTTCTCGGGAGAAGGCTCGGACACGCTGACCTATCGCGCCTCCCCAATAACAGAACGAGCATTTGTACGGGCATCCGCGATTGGTCTCGAGGAGTGCCACGTCGTATCGAAAGTGTCCGGCCGCGTCGATCATGTCGATCGCCCCCGTGAGATACGGGGACGGGATGACGTCGAGCTGGTCCAGCGGAGGACGCGAGGCATTGGTGACGGCCGAACCGTCTTCTCCTCTCCAGGAGATTCCCGCGATCTCTGGCAGCGACTCGGCCCAGGTCCCGGCTGTTCTCGCCCTGAGGAGCTCTCGGAAGGTTATTTCTCCCTCCCCGTTCACGACGATGTCGACGTCCGGACACAGGCGAAACACCCGTACCGCCTGCTGGGACACGTGCGTACCGCCGAAAACGACCAGACCTCCGGGATTGAGCCGTTTGTAAACGGTCGCCAGCGCACTGAACGCAGAGAAGTTCCACCCGAACACCGAAAAGGCAATGACATCGGGGATCTCCTGGCGGAAGAGCTTGAACGCCATCTCGGTATGCGTCACTTTTCCGCGAAAATTGTGAATCTCTATCTCTGTGGCTGCGCAGATTGTTTCGTCTGCCATGGCCGAGGCCTTGAGGTATCCGGCTGCCAGAGGGACGGATTCAAGAGGCATGTCCCATACGCCCTGCTGCACTATGGCAACGCTCAACTTACTGTCCGGCATCAGTCGCTCACCATATTCTTCGCGTATGTGTGTCCGACCCTGCTCTCGGGTCTCCGCGCGGGAACAGGCGGTCGATGGGCCGGCCAATTGGCGCAGACTGACCTTCGAGACGGCCTGGATACCCTCTGCACGCGGGCCTGGAGAATGTGCGGCAGAGATCCGCTGCGTGACGGCCTCTATTAAGCGTTACCGTTCAAGTGAGAATCGGCCGCAGTTGAACGAGTCGCCGACTGCAATCTGATCTCTAGGCTGATCTTGTGACAGCAGCATGGTAGTCGAATTCGCCAGTGGGCCGCAGGTTTGCGAGTCGCGCACTCAGTGCATTCGCCAAGCCGCCGAACGTTTTCGGCTGCGCGGCCCGGCCGCGCAGCTCATCGGTCACTGGTCATGGCGACAGGGGCGCTTCGTTGCTGGCGAACTTCGACCTCTGCGACGAGCCCCGGCCTGGCTCGGAACGTCTCGGCAGATCCCTTGCCATAGAGTTCGAGAAGAAACTGTTCCTCGTGCCGGCTGAGAAGAACCAGGTCCGGCTGTTCGGCAAAACCGCGATGAACTTCGTCGGCGCTCAGCGGCGTATCATCGTGAGGACGCCAGTGGGCGAGCAGGAGAATGCCGCCCTCTATGAGACTGTCGACGGTTTTGGCGACGAATTCTCGGTAATCGCTGGGCTCGAAATAGCAGAGTGTTTCCAAGACTGCGATGAGATCAAACTTCTCATCCGGCCAGTCACGGGGTAGCACCAATCTGGCGAAATCCACTTGTCCAAGCTGATTTCTGTCCTGTGCCTGTGCGTACCGTCTGCGAGCATGCTGCAGGGCCGATCCGGAGAAATCTGCAGCAAGCACTCTCTTGCATCGCCGTGCGAATTCGAGTGTGTGCACCCCTGTTGCGCAGCCGGGCTCGAAAGCGTTGTCGTATCGCTGATCCGGTAGCATTGCGAGTGTAATTCTGCGTTTCCGTTCCTCATACCATCTGGATTCGAAGAGGAACGGGTCGGATGCTGCTTTGTAGCGCTCTTCGAAGTAGTCAATGCCGAATGTCAATGTGACTCCCTGTCGGGCTTGGAGCAGGCGCTCCGTGAGCACACGGCACCCTGGAAAGGGCGGCATCGGGTCCCCAACGGCATGACACCGCGCCGGGGCTTCGTAAGAAGTTACCTGGAAGGCTGATCCTTGGAAAGTCGCTTGACGTCTCCGGGCTCATTGGCCGGCGGTTGTAGGGCGTGCCGGCATGCAGTACGCTTGCGGCCCGCCTGAAAGGTTGGTCTGCGGGCAGAATAAGCCGACTCCTGGGGGATCAACATGAGAGATGTGGCGCTTACGTTCGACGTTGAGCACCCGGATCAGCCGAATGGCGACCCGCTCATCGTGAATGCCACCCTTGACCGCCTCCATGAAGCGGCGATACAGGCCTCCTTCTTCATTCAGGGCTCGTGGGCTGCCGCGTACCCAGAAATAGCCCGTCGTATCGCGAACGAGGGGCATCTCATCGGTCTGCACTCCCAGTGGCACACTGCCTATACCTATCTCACCGACGACGGCATAGACGCGGACCTTTCTCGCGGCCACAAGATCGTCAAGAATGTTACCGGCCGAGATCCACTGCCTTGGTTCCGGTTGCCGTTCGGCCGTGGCGCGGACGATGCACATGTGCTCGCGCTTCTGGCTGAGTCCGGGTTCAGAAGTGTTTACTGGAATGTTGACCCCGTGGACTGGGACTGTACGGCGACGGCCGCCGAGGTCTGTCATGCCATGGCGGCCGGCACGCGCGAGGTGGAGGGCCCTGCGGTGATCGTTTGTCACTCTTGGTCGCAGCTGACCATGGCGGCATTACCTTCGTTCATCAAGGATGCGCGAGAAGAATGTCAGTTCGTGACCCTTGATCAATTGCCGGCCGAGGCCGTTTCTCTGCTGGGTCCCACATCAGTATGGAGCCGAGCAGGTGCACAGAGTCCATTCGTGGGCTGAGTGATCCAGCCTCCGAGTCCACGTGGCGTTCTATCGCGCACTGGGCTCAGGACTCGGCTCATGGACATCGGGGATGCGGAGTCGGTGCCGGGTCATATGGCAAGGCGGAGCGGAAATGGGCATGATTCGATGGCGTACAACTGAGGCAACGCGGCAGTTGGACAGGGTCGCGCAGACCTCGGTTTCACCGGCAACGGCCCGGTGAACGACGATCGTGAGGTGGTCAGTCCACCTCGCGAGTGCCCCGGCGGGCACTCGTTTCCGGGCGCCCGCCCGCCTGCCGGAGCTCCTCTGACCGCTACCCGGCTGCGGCGCGCAGGAGCGCCTCATCACTGAAAAACCATCGAACGGCATATCGACCGCACCGTCGCCGCCGCCCATTCTCGGGCGCGCAGCTTGACGCGTCGCATCCACAAACCCCAGGCCAGATGGGCATTCGGCAAGATTCGGGATCGCCTGCGATGCAGTCCAGGCGCACCCCGTCGGTGTGGGCATCGCGCAGCAGGTCGATGGCCGGCTCGCCCTTGGTCGCGACTGTCAGCTCCAATGGGAGAGCCGTCGTCCCCTTTTTCTCCTCCTCGGACTCCTCCAGGGCTCCCACGGTCAAGCCGGCTCGCCAGGCGGCGGCATCCAGGCGGGTGACGGTGAAGCGCGGATGGCGCGCACCGCGTTCAGGGTGTCCCACGTGGCGCGATTCAACAGGCGCTGGGTGGCGTCAGGGCTGGGGTCGCCGACCCTCTCGGGCGATGGTCCAGCCGTTACGTTTAGGCAGGTCGGACATCACAGCCCGGACCTACTTGCTGGCCTGCAACCGCAGCTCGACCCTGACGAACATCGACGCCAGCGCGTCCGTCGTGCTCGATATCCCGGGAGCCCCTGGAGGAGCGGACGATCTGCACCGCACGCGCCCTGGAGGCGGTCTTCACGGTGCGGATGTAGGCCACCCGACCACCCTAGAGCCATGATTTAGTGCGCAAGTTTTCCCCACCTCGGTGACGAACACCCAGGTCAGCGAGTCGCACTGCCGATCAGCCCCGGTTCGTGACCCAAGTCAGGTCCCAACGACATCACCAACGCCGAACCCGTCCAGTACCCCGGGAGGGGGATCTCTTCACCCGCCAACCGTTCACCAGCGATGGCGCCATCCCGTTCACCCCGAATGACGTGCAACAACCTCGCCGATCCCACGATCGCGCCCAGCCTGCTGGAGCACGCCAACGATTGAGTGCTGGCCGACCGCGCCTACGGCGGCACCGCGCTGGCTCAGCGCTTGCACGAGCAGGGACTGCACCTGTTCGCCCCGCCCCTGGCCAAGACGGCCGCGGACCGCCCGCCGCGCAGGAGAGTCGGCAAACGCCGCCTTCGAGACCGTCATCGGCCAGCCGACCTCGCGCTACCACCTCAGACAGGTCTGGGCCAGGGACGCCTGGCACCTGTGGTCACGCTGGTTACGCAAGATCCTCAGCCACACCACCGCGATCCTGCTGTGTCAACGCACCGGCCTACCGCCACTGCGATTCGCCGAACTCGTCACTTGCTAACCCGCACACTGGGTCAGCTAGGCGCGGCCGAGTGTCGCGGGGAACCCCCGCTGCAGGCGATCGGTCATATCGCCGGACCAGCGAAGGGTCTCCCCGTTCTTCGCCCGGGCACTCGACACCCACTCCTCGCCGGCGTGGGTATCCAGGCCGAGATCGTGCACGATCTTGGTCCCGAAGAGCTCGTCCGTGTGGTGGAGCACCCAGGCGACCGGGGCGAAGAGCACGTGTGTCTCGATCACGTCACCCAGCCGCCCTGCCAGGGAGCGCCTGTACAACGACCAGTAACGGACGATGTCCGCGAACTGGCTGAGGTTCACGTCCTTGCCCAACGAGGTTCTTTCGAACCAGGCTTCACGGAAGAGGTGAAGGGCAGCGAATAGGAAGCTGTGCACGTGCGACAGCGCGGGTACGGTGACGGAGTCTTCACCCATGCCGATGCGCGCCTGCCGTACCTCGCTCAGGACCTCCTCCAGCGGAATCGTCCACTGGCTCTCCCACCAGGTGAGACTATGCGCGAGATCGACGGCGATGTAGGGGAGAGCGTCGTCCGGCCCCGGACGCATCAGGTGGGGGGAGTGGTCGGGGGACAGCTTGTACATGAGGAGGTCCGCCCTCGGCATGTCCACGAGGTGGCCGTCAAGGTCGGAGAAGGTGCGGTTCTGCTGGTAGCCGAGCCCGGCGAGGGCTTCGGCGGCCTTCTGCGCGTCCCTGAGGCTCATCATGGCATCGATGTCGTTCAGCTCGCGTGTCTCGGGCGCCTCGTACAGCTCCGTCTGGAAGACGATCCCCTTGGTGAACGCGAAGGTGACACCGGCGGCGCGCAGTGCCGCCGCGACCCGCCCCGCCTCGGCCGTGAGATGGCGGGCACGATGTTTGCTGAGGCGCCGCTGGCCCTCCATCAGTCCCGACATACGCCGGGGCGGCTCGTCTTCGAGGCCGTTCTCGATGAGCCAGCGCGACAGTGCGGGAACGAGCCGGTTACGGCTCGCCAACTCGAGAAGCCGTGGATAGTCGACACCCGTGGCCAATTGATCCGAAGGTGGATCATCTTCGGCGGTGACCGCATTGCCCACTGCCACCCGGAGAAGGATTCTCCATTCCCGATCCGACATCTCCTGTGCCTCCATTTCGTGGCCAAACCTTCCCGTCGTAGCGTGGTGGCAACTCTGATATGAAGATCGACAATATTCCACAGCATACCCATGAGAGGTAGTCGGCAGGCGCTGGAATGCGAGCCTCGCCCAACCTCGATTACTCGCAACGTGGCTCTCCCAAGTAACGAGTGTGGTGTGCGAGGCCGACATGCGGATTCATTCTGTGTATAAAACCCTATGCCTGTGCACCCCGGTAGTACGCAACCATGTCCCTGGGCGCCATGCTCTTGTCCGAACGCCGTCCAAGGAAATAGGAACACGCGGCGGAGTCGTTTTGCAGCGCCTGGGCACGAATCGGTCCAGGTACGTGAACACTGGTTTCGTGAACCGTCTGGTCGTACTGCCAGCCGGGTTGCTACGCAGCATGCCGCAAAGGAAGAAATCGGTGTTCCGGACCGCCTGCAATCCTGGTCCGCCTATGGGACCCGAGTCTATCTGGGTGAAGTTCCGGAAGAGCCGGCGACGACCGCTCTCGGTGAACCTGCAGAAGTCATACGCACCTTCATGGACCTGCTGCATAAAGGGCGTCTCAGCATAGACGACGCCGTCCAGGCGAAGCACCCTGTGGATCTCGGAGACGACGAGCCAGGGATCCGGGACATGCTCCAGCACGGCCTGTGCTATGACCGCATCGACACTGCCGTCAGGCAACGAAATCTCATGCGCGTCGGCGACGAACTGCGTGAGCTCACTCGCTTTCACGTCGTGGATTCAGGCTAAGGCAGGGGGTAGAGCCCTCTGTGGAAGCACATACGCGGGTCAAGTTGCGCTGCGGAACCGTTGACAGTTATCGGTTGATCTTTCAGTATGTCAGGCGATGTACCACGATCTGTCGGGGAGTCGGTCTTGTGACGCTCCGTTATCCCACCGTACGAAAGCTGGAAAAGGTTGGTTTTGCGTATCCACTCTTACTCGTGAGAAGAGAGTGAGGAGGTGGTGTCCCGTCTCCGGATACAGCTCTTGAACATGGGCGTGGGACGGTTTACGGGCGACCTCCGTCAACAGTGTGCAGGCTGCGAACCGCACTGCATGGACATGGAACGCGAACCGCTCGATCGAACTCGCTGTGGATGAGCGACTGCCTGATCGGACATGCCGACACGACAGTATTGTATGAGAAGCCAGCTATTTCGCCGGGTTCTCGTCCCGCATCGCCACGGGAAGAATCAACGGCGCCCATAACCATCTCGCGAGTAAGCGACAGGGAAGCAGACATGGGTCTATGGAACGCGCTGCCGATCGAATTGGAGAACCGGCTCAACGCCAAGATGTTCGACGGCCGGCTGATTCACTTCCATCTCCAATTTGTGGAGCCGCTCCGGCGTGCCAGGGAAGTCTCCTGCACCTTGGACACGTCCGGGTTCGTCGACCTGCCGCCGCGCACCGACGACCAGATACGCATAGTGCCAGTCAGAACTGCCCTGGCCGACCTGCGGAACGCCCCCGATCCTGGGTTCGATCTCGAGCCGTTCCTCCGGGCGCCGTCATATCTGGAGGTCGCCTCAGACTTCCCCGTGGCCGTACTGGAGCTCCGAGACGGAGCGCTGCGGATGAACACGTGCCACCCCGCCGGAGCGGAGAAGATCGAAGCGATCGAGGCGGCTCTCGGCCTCCTGTCCGAGGTCGGTCTGGCGTTCCTAGTGGAGCTGGCCGTAGGGGTGGTGAACGTCGGCGGAGTCTCCGCCGCGCCCCTGCCGGCGTACGTGATCCGGGTCGACGTGAGCGGTTCGCAGTCCCACGACGCCGCACGGCTCGTCGAAGCGGCTGCGGAGCAGCTCGCGTGGGTCTGGATCGACGAGGAGACACGGCTAGAGACCTCGCTGCCGGCCGACCGCAGTGATCCGAGGCTGATGTTTCTCGCCACGCTGTACGCCGAATGCGTCGTGAGCGAGTTGCACCAGCGACTCGACGACAGGGGGTGGCTGCCGAGCGCTCAGCGCGAGGCGTGGCAGGCGTGGATATGGCGGCACCGCCGGACGGTGCCCAACCTCCTCCAGTTGCTGGACGAGGTGCCGGGTGTGCCGCTGACCAAGGAGCTGGCATGCATTTGGACACCCGGCTGGAGACGCTCGGCGTTCATCTACGACTCCCCGTTCGACCACATCAAGGAACTCCCGCTACCGCACAGCCACGGTTCGCCTGTGGCCACATTCCTCAAATTGAGGGACCGGGATATCTTCGCATCCCTTTTCGAGGGCCAATAACGGCACCACCTCTGCTGATTTCCTGTATACGCCCACAGACGGTTGGCGATCCTGACCGCCCATGATCGCCTCCGTGGAACCGGCCGGCATCGTCGGCCGTGTTGGCGCTATTGAACAGCAATGTGACAGAAAGGCCACAGACGTGACTGCAAGGACAAGACTGGAGCAACTCGGCCTGCTCTTGGCGGCAGGGCTGACAAACATCCAAGCCCGAGAGCTGTTCGAGGCGGCGGCGGGTTTTAAAATGTCCCGGATCAACCTGTTCGACCATGAGTTGCCGGCGGTGATCAAGTTCTGTGACGAGCAACGCCTCAGCTACGAGCTGTCAGACTACCGCGTGCTCGAGTTCATGTCGGAGGAAGGCAAAGGGCATTTCTCCAACATGGGAACTCGGACAGACGATCCGGCCGGCCTTCGCTACTGCTACGTCAGCCGGGATCCCGAGGAGTCAAGGCGGGGCAAAGAGGCCGAGCGTGCGGAGGACTTCGGGCCCTGGGAGATGGGGGAGCTGCTCCGCGTACCGAAGTGCTGCACTGATTTCTTCGTGCGCAACAAGCAGGAGGCGATCGACAGGTATTCGGACGACTACGCTCTGATCACCTCACGTGAGACTGGCTCGCCGGGCCCCTTCGACTTCAGGCTCAACTACCAGGCGCAGTACTTCGGCTACAGTCTTTTCACGTACTTCCTATGCAACTGGCGCTGCGAGGAGTCCATCCGGCGTTCCGAGGCGATCCTGGAGATCGTCGGCGACGTGTCACCTTCTTGGCGGCGCACCTTCGAGCGCAACCTCGCGTCCGTGATCGTCTACGAGAATCTGGTCGCCGTGCACCGTGTGCACGGTGAGTTCGTCGGCGGGCGCGAGCTGGCTTTCTACCCGCACGACCTGCGATCCACCTCGTCCACCCCGCTCCGCGAGTTCCTGCTCAGGGAACGGCGGTTGCGCTGGGAACAGGACGGTTCGTTGCGCTTCACGGCGGGCGGAGGCGCGGCGCTGCTAGCCGCCGACGAGACCAGAGTCATCCCCTTTACGGCGGAAACGAGTTCCGCTGATGTCTGACGCAGCTCTGAGACCGGCCTTTCTCGCGTTGGAGGGACCCGACGGCGCCGGCAAGTCGTCCATCCGCAACATTCTCCACGCCGAGCTCGTCCGCCGCGGTCATGGCTGCATCATCGTTGGTCAGCACGCATGGCTGGACGTGGCGACGGCGAGAATCATGATCAACGCACGCGAGCAGCGTTTCCAGTACCCCTCAGGCGAGCTCGTCGACGCATACTTCCTGGACAAGAACCTTCACGCGACGCAGACAATCCGCCCCGCGCTCGAACACGCCTCCGTGATCGCCGACAGGTCCTTCCTCAGCGACGCTGTTTACCAGGAGGTCCTGTACGGAATTAACGCGGAGTCAACTCTGCGGCGTTACCACGAGAACGGCGCGTTACTGCCCGAGCTCATCATCTGGATAGAGGTGGACAGCGAGGAGGCATACCGGCGGGTCATCGCGCGGGGCGGGCAGGCGCGTCACTATGAGCGGCCTGCGCCACTCCGCGAGATCAGCCGGGTCTATCAGCGTGTTCTCATCGATCACGCGCCTCCCTGGCTCCCCCCGGTGATCAAGTATGTTAACGAGCGCCACGGTGACTGGAGGAGCGTTGTGAAGCGGGACCTGCTTCCTCAGGTGTGCGACGCGCTCGCAAGTCGGCAGGGGGGCGGTCGTACCCGTTAGGGAGCCCGTGGCGAGTCCTTAGGCATCCCGGTCGGGCGTCCACGGAAAAGGCCGGATTTGATTTTCCTGGATTCTTGGATCCGTCGGAGCGCTTCGCGCCCGGTAAAGTTCTCTGAATGCTTTTTGGCATGGCCGTTTCTGTCCCAATGCCGTGAGGGCAAATGCCGAAATGGTGGCGAAATTCGACTTGAGAAGCTCGAAAATGTATGGCAGTGTGAACGGCGATAAGGATAATTCGAGCGGGAGAGGAGGGAAGAGATGAACGGGGATGTCGACTTCGATCGCTTCGTCGAGGCCGTCAAGGCCGCCGGGCTCGCCAGTGAGCACGGTGTGGATGTGATCAAAAACTGGGAGTCGGTGCCGCTGACCCACTCCTCAGGCGTTACGCCCAAGGACTGGGAGCGCGTCCAGGAGACGCTTAATGGTGGCCCTCAGTAAAAGGTCATAGGGATTGGCCGTCCGTGGCGTTCGCATACTCCGCGGGCGGCCAAGTCTCGACTTGTGAAGAGTATCGCCTAAAAAGCAGGGGGTTGCGGTGCGGAAGCAGAACGTCAAGCAGCTTAGCCTTCCAGGGCCGGGTAATGCGCTCTCGGTGATACTCAAGCTTCCTGGCGAAACGTGCAACATTAATTGTTTTTATTGCTACGAGAAGCGAAAGCCTTATCCGGAAGCCGTCCAGCTTCAGCCCGAGATGCTCCGGCGGTTCCTCGGCCTGTGCGGGCAACGGCCGCTCAGAATCGAGTTGCACGGCGGTGAGCCGCTGATGCTGCGGCGCGAGCTGATGGCGGAACTGCTCGCCGAGTTGCGCGCCTACCCCGGGACGGTTTCGCTCGCGATCCAGACCAACGGGATCCTGCTCAACGACGCGTGGATCGAGTTCTTCAAGCGGGAGTGGCCGGACATCGAGATCGGAGTCAGTCTCGACGGCCCAACGGAGATCAACGATGCGTACCGGGTGGACTACCGTGACCGGGGCACCGCCGGTCGGGTGGAGGCCACACTGCGCCGCCTGAACGCGCACGGGCTCAGGATCGGGGTGATCGCCGTCGTCGCCAGGCGGTCCCTAGGACACGCCCGCGAGCTGATCTCCTACTTCGGTGGCTTCCCGGCGATCCGCTTCCTGAAGCTGGTCCCCTGCCTGGACTACAACGTGACAACCGAGATGCTCGCGCCCGCCGATCGCAAGGAGAATCTGCTCACCCTGAATCCCAGTGGGCGCGGCGCCCCGGACTGGGCCACCAGCCCGAAAGAGTACGCGGACTTCATCAACGAGGCCTTCGACGTGTGGCGCGAGGACGGATTCCGGCACTTCGTGCTCGAACCGGTGTACAGCGCCATGCGCGGCCTCCTGGGCGACGCCCCGTCGTTCTGCCACTTCTCCGATACCAAGTGCGCGTGGGTGTTGACGCTCTACCCCGATGGGCGCCTGGGTAGTTGCGACGAGTTGAGGATGCCGGAGGCGGAACACGCCAAGATCGGCGAGCTAGAGGACATTGATGAGGTGCTGCGCATGCAGCGCAATCCCGCGCTGGGCCACCGCCTGAACGCCTTGTACGGCAAGTGCAGCACCTGTGACTACCAGGACACCTGCCGGGGTGGCTGCCTCGCCACTCGCCTGCAGTTCCTCGGAACGGCCTACGACGACGAGTACTGCATGCAGCGCATTCAGATCATCGAGCACGTGGCATCGGCGCTCCGGCTGGACCCAGTAGGAGGCGGGACTCCGGGAACGCGCACCCCGGACGCGGTGACACGGAAATCCCAGTGGGAGGACTAGAACGCCATGACTGTTTCGAAAGAGGAGACGCAACGCGCCAAGGCCACGGGGGTGACCCGAACCCGGCTGCTGGAGTCTCTGGAACCCCGGCTGCTGGAGCGCAGACGGATGGCCGGCGGCAGGCTGAGGGAATCGCTCGCGGCGCTGGTCCCGCTGGTCCCAGGCGCCGACGTCCGGCGGGTCTTCGGCGGCCTTGAGCCGGAGAGCAGGAAGGGTTTCGCGCTGCTGCACCACATGGCCGAGGAGGTCCGTGAGGCGACGGCCTCGCGAGACGCCGAGCGGCTCGTCCAGGGCTTCCAGATCCCGGCCGCAGGTGAGGGAAGCCCCGCCGAGCTGGACACGGAGGCCGGACCCGTAAGGTTCGTGGACGGGGCCCTGTGCCACTCAGCGTTTTCGGCCGAGAGCGGCACGACCACGACCTGGCTGTCCGCGGAGGCGCTCCGGTCGCCCGCGCCGATCTCGGCGGAGTTCGCGAGGGACGCCTGCGCCGCGGTGTGGCGCACCGGGTTCGGCGCTTATCTCCAGCACGGGCTATCAGCGGTGGTCCTTCGCGGCCACTTCGACGAAACGGGGACCCTCTTCAGCTACAGCATGGCGAAGTTCCCGTACACCATCTTCCTGGACTGGTCGGACGACCCCTTCATCTTCGGCGAGTGCCTGCTGCACGAAAGCGCGCACTGTTGGCTGAACGACGCGTTCCTCGCGTTCGAGGAGCCGCTCTCCACCGAGCCGTTCGGCCCCTCCCCATGGAAGGACGGCGTCATGCGGCCGGCCTTCGGGCTCATCCACGCCGCGCACGCCTTCTCCATCCTCACGAGCTACTTCCGGGACGTGAAGGACGACCCCTCCGTCTCCAGCGAAACCCGGGAGTACTGCGCTGTGCGCGAGAAGGTGGAGCGGGCACGCCTGCGCTCGGCCGAGGTGACGGTGACCCGGGCGCTGGATCAGATGCGCGCGCAGGAACTGGCCGAGGTGGTGCGGTTTGAGATGTCCTATGCGATCAATGGGTAGCGCGTCTCGCGGATCTCGGTATGTGGACAGCGGATGTGGCAGTGAACCGATATAGCTCAAGCATTCGCGAGACACCCATCGAGGAGTTCCTGCCGCTGGCGCTAAGACGCGCGACCGAGCTCGGAATGACCAGGGTCACCGACATCACCTGGCTCGACAGGATTGGCCTGCCGGTGTTCGTCAGCGTCAGGCCCGACGCCCAGGAGGGCTCGCTCTGCGTCAACGCGGGCAAAGGACTGCATCCCGATGAGGCGCTGATCGGCGCCATCATGGAGGCGGTCGAGTTCGCCCTGGCGGAGTATGGGCGCGCTACGGCGGTCTCCACCGTGTGGGCTACGGCCCACGACCTGCTCGACGGGCGCCGGACGGCCGTGCTGGATCTTTGCCCCCGGATGGGCGTGACGTTCGACCTGGCGCGGCCGATGTTCTGCGCCGAGGCCGAGGAGATCGTGGGCGGCAAGTCCTACCTGGTGCCTGCCGAACTCGTCTTCATGCCCGCGCCTCCCGAGTCGCTGGCGAACCTCTGCTTCGGTTCTAACACCAACGGTCTGGCCAGCGGGACGACCAGACAGGAGGCGGTGGCGCACGGCCTCGCCGAGGTGATCGAGCGAGACATCCGGTCGTTCCAGCGGGTGCTGGACGACGCGTGGGCGGTGCGGATCACCACGCTGCCCGAGGAGGCGGCGCTCCTGGCGCGGGAAATCCACGCCGCGGATCTGGAGCTCTACCTCACCTACCAGCCCAACCCCTTCGAGATGCCGTATTTCGCTGCGGTCATCGCCGAGCCGTCGCAGAAGCACCCGGCGTATCTGAACGCTGGCTACGGGTGCCACCCCGACGCCAGTATCGCCGCGGTCCGGGCGATCGCCGAGGCGGTGCAGACCCGCCTGCAGATGATTCACGGAGGGCGCGACGACTTCATCGAGTACTACGAGGGATTCGCGCGGTTCACTGACGAGCAGCTCAACATGATCACGCGGCGTCACCTGCAGCTACTGCGTCGGCCGGCCGTCGTCAAGGACTTCGGCGATCTGCCGGGGGCGAGCCGGGTCGTGCCCGACGTCGCCACCTGCATGGACATGATGATCGACGCGCTGGCCGCCAACGGTATGAAAGAGATCTGCGTGGTGCCGTATACGGAGGCTGGCGACCCCGTCCAGGTCTGCCGGGTGATCGTGCCCCAGTGCGAGCTGTACTTCGAGGGGAAGACCGGGCGGGTGGGCCGCAGGCTCGCCGACTTCGCCTCGCGCACCCAAGCCACGGTGGCCAGGACGGCCGGATCAGGAGTGAGCCGGTGAGGCCAGGAACACTGCTTGTAAACCCGCCACTGTGGAACGCCTACGCCCCGCACCTAGCGGTGCCGCTGCTCCTGGGCGTCCTGCGGTCTAGGGACTGGCCGGCGCGAGGGCTGGACCTGGGCATCGAGTGTATGGACTTCCTCCTTTCCGAGACGGGCCTGACACTGCTGGCCGAGCGCCTTGAGAGGCGGGCGCAGAAGCCCAGCGACAGGCGCGCCCGTCGGGGAGCGCTGCTCGCCCCCAGCGCGATCGGCGAGATCGAGAAGGCGAAGGCGGTGCTTCGGTCTTTTGAAGGGCTGGAGGATGCCGAGCTCTACGCCGCGGCCCAGGTGACCCTGCGCAACGCGATGTGGTGCGTGTCGGCGGCCTTCGACGGCCTGCGGTTCGACCTGACCGCCAACGACCTCTACTACTCGGCCAGGTCCGCCGCCTCGGTGTTGGAGGCCACTACCGACCCCGAACGCAATGTGTACCGGTGGGCGATGGACCACCTCGACCTGGACGACGTTATCGACGACCCCGGGCTCGGCCTGGTCGGCGTGTCCGTCTCTGCCGACACTCAGCTCGTCGCGGCGATGACCTTCGCCCGCATGGTCAAGCAGTGCCGCCCCGACATGCACGTCGTGATGGGCGGTAACTTCACCACCCGGATGGTCACCCGGTGGGAGGAGCGTCATCCCTTCTTCGACTACGTCGACTCCTTCATTCTGTACGAGGGGGAGGAGGCCCTGCCTGCGCTCTGCGAGGAGCTGTTCGAGAACGGCCGCAGGCCGGTTCCCGGCCTGGTCAGGGCGGGCAGAGACGGACTGACGCGCACGCCGCCCCAAGACATCGACGTGTCGGCGGTCCCCTTCCCCGACTACTCCGACTCGCCGCTGGACAAGTACTTCGCACCCGGACCCATCCTCCCCACCTACGCGTCGCGGAGTTGCGCGTGGAACTGCGCCTTCTGCGCCATCCCCTTCGCAAGCAACAAGTTCCGGATGCGGAGCGGGGAGCGGGTGGCCGACGAGATGGATGCCCTGTCCGAGCGTTACGGGACGCAGTATTTCTACCTGGTGGACGAGATCATCACCCTGCGGAGTTTCCAGGAGGTCGGCAGGGAATTGCTGACGCGTGGCCGGGAGTACCTTTGGTACGGGGAGACCCGCTTCTTCGGCGGGTTGGACAAGGAGATGGCCCAGGGAATGCACGACGCGGGCTGCCGTCGCCTGAGCCTGGGAATGGAGTCCTACAACCAGCGCGTGCTCGACCTGATGGGCAAGGGGACGCAGCTGGAGTGGATAGAGCCGAACCTGGACGCCCTGCTGTCGGCGGGTATCCCCGTCCACCTGTTCTGCATCGTTGGCTTCCCGGGTGAGACACGGGACGAGGCGGAACGCACCGTCGCCTTCGCCACGGAGACTTGTCGGAGGGCGACGTCCGACTACGGGGTGGACCACACGACGTGGGCGGCGGCGCCGTTTGTGCTCGACCTGCACTCCCCGATAGGCCGTGATCCCATGCGCTTCGGTGTTGTCCTGATGAAGCCTCCGCCCGAGGAGGACCTGGCGCTCACCACGAACTACCGGGTCCTCAACGGCGTCAGCCAGGAGGAGAGCTGGACGATCGCCCGCCGGGCGGACAACACGGAGGCTGTGCCGGACCCGGGAGACACGTTCTGGTTTGACCCTCCGGTAAGGCACTACGTCGAGGAGCGCCTGTTCCTGCGCACCTGCCTGGGCCTCGGCCCGGAGCAGGACCCCGAGCGGCCGGTGCGGGCGTGGCGGGGGCCGGACGTGCCCGTGGCGCTGGACGACGGGGTTACCTGCCGCTGGTTCGACTCCTCGCCGATGTCCGGCCGCCCTGCGCTCGTCCTGTACTCGCCCGCCGCGGACGCCGTGCTGGAGTTTCCCGGCCTGGCCGAAAGCGCTGCCAACGTGCTGCGTCGTCACTCCAGCGTGGCGGAGAAGGCCGCTGGCCTGGCCGGCGACGACGAGCAGCGCGTGCTGTTGCTGGAGACGCTCGGCGCGGCTGATCGCCTCGGGTTCTTCCGCGGCGGCTCCGCCGCCGAGACCGAGTTGGTCGCGTGTGAGTTCCGCCAGGAGATCGGCGTGTCGGGCCACTTCGACCTCGAAGGGAACACCGGCAGGCTCCGCAGCGAGCCTCTCGGGCGCACCGTGACCGTCGGTGCACGGTCCTACGGCGCGTATCTGCTGTGCAGGGACGGCTGCCGGGCCACCGACAGCCGCACGGCCAAGCTGGGATTCGACCCGGAAAACCCCCTGGAGTTCGTGGAAACCTTGCGTCCGCTCATCGCGCATGGGCTCGTGTACGCCACACCCGCTTGATCTCGCGCAACTCGATCGTTGAAGGGAGAACAGCATGAAGTACCGATCACTCGGGCGCTCCGGGATGAAGGTGAGCACTCTCTGCGTCGGCGGCCAGTATTTCGGTCGTGCGGGCGTGACCGGGAACGACGAGGCGGAACGGATCATCGGCACCGCCCTGGACGCCGGTGTGAACTTCATCGACACGGCCGATGTCTACGGCGCGTCCGAAGAGATCATCGGTGATTGTCTCAAGCGAAGCGGACGCCGGGACGACGTCGTGATTGGGACAAAATTTGGCGTCAAGGGTATGGGCTCGGACCCGAACTCCAAGGGCGGCTCCCGCCGGTGGATGATCCGGGCCGTCGAGGGCAGCCTGCGGAGACTGCAGACTGACTATATCGACCTGTACCAGTACTATCGGCCGGACAAGGCGACCGACATTGACGAGACGCTCTCGGCGCTCAGCGACCTGGTCAGCTCGGGCAAGGTACGGGTCGTTGGGTGCTCCACCTTCCCGCCGGAGATGATCGTGGAGGCGCAGTGGTCCTCACAGAGGGACGGCTACGTGCGGTTCCGCTCGGAGCAGTCGCCGTACTCGATCTTCGCCCGTGCCGGTGAGGCGCACCAGTTCGCCACCTGTGAGCGGTACGGCATGGGCGTCATCGCCTGGGGCGCGCTCAACGGTGGCTGGCTGAGCGGCGGCTACCGGCCCGGTCGCCCGTTCCCCGCCCTCTCGCGGGCCGCCCGCAACGGCGTGGACCCTGAGCATCCCGGAGTGCGCCGCAAGCTGGAGCTCGTCGCGGAGCTGACCAAGCTGGCTGACGAGAACGGGCTGAGCCTGCCAGCCATAGCCGTCGCCTTCGTCCTCGAGCACCCGGCCGTCTCCTCGGCGATCGTCGGCGCCCGCACGGTCGAGCAGTTCCAGCAGGTGCTCGCCGGCGCCGACGTACGACTGAGCCCGGCCGTACTGGACCGCATCGACGAGCTCGTACCAGCGGGCACGAACGTGGACGCCTCCCCCGGCGCCTCACTGAGCTCCAACCGCGGAGACATGGGCTTCACGGCCGAGCCGATCCGTGAAGTCTCGCTGCGCCGCCGGCCCCGGTTCTAGGACTCGACGTGGAAACACTGCTTTCCAATCCGGCGCAGGCGGGCGCCGCATTCATGCGGGGCGGTATCTCGGCCGTCTTTCCCGGGAGGGCGCCGCTGGCGTCGCTGTCAGTGCCGGAGGCGGCGGCCCTGGCGCCGATGCCGTACCACGATCCGGTATTCAGCGAGCGGATGCTGCGGTTGCACCTCGACACGACGACGGACGAAGCGTCGCGACGGCCGGAGCTCGTCGCGGCGCACCTCGATCTCCTGGCGCCCTTCCTGCTCTCGAGCGCAAGGCTGGAGGTGCTGCACCCCGCATGCGGGCCCGGCCTCATCGCGGAGGCCATGGTGCGCGCCGGGTGGGAAGTCAAACGCTATGTGGGGGTCGATATCGGGCCGGCCACCGTTCGCCACGCCCGTGACCATGCTCCGCCTGGATTCGACTACCGGCACGGTGATGCACGGGACCTGGAGCAGCTGGTCCCGGAACGGGACTTCGGGCTCGCGATGCTGACCTACGAGACCCTGAATCTCTTCGCCCACGCCGACCTGCGCGAACTCCTGGCCCGCGTGGGCGACATGCTCGTGGACGGAGGAATCTTCGTCGCCGAATGCAGGGGCCCGCTCGCCGGCACGATCGACCAACGCAGGGTGCACCGTTACCCGAAGGGTTCGCTGTTCGCCGACGGGCCGCACGTCATTCTCGACGAATGGGCGACGATAGGCAGTCCTCCTACCGTTGTCGTACGGCGGATGACAGTTCTCGGAAGCTCGCGGGAACGGCCCGAGGTATATCATTCGGTAATCTGGTCGTATTCTATCGGGGAACTCAGCGGAATGTTCGAAGAGGCAGGCTTCGATATCGTTGACGTGCTTGCCGTTCCAGAGGCGGCCAGTGACGTTCCGGACGCGGTCGGCAATGTATTCGTTGTGGGCAGACGGCGTAATCGTCCGGCGTAGGCGAGGGAGGCCGTGGAATCGGCTCCCGGTGAAAACCCTTGAGCAAGAGGAAGGCGTATGCTGGAGAAAGCCGTTGTGCAGAAAGTGGTCTGCTACATCGTCCGGGACGATCGCCTGCTTGTGTTCAGGCACGTGGACTACAGCTACGAGGAAGTCGGGATCCAGGTGCCTGCGGGCACCGTCCGTCCCGGTGAGGCTCCTGACGCGGCGGCACTGCGGGAGGCTTGCGAGGAGACCGGGCTGTCCGGCTTCACGATCGTGCGCAAGCTGGGCGAAGTCGAGTACGACATCACGCCCGAACGTTTCGAGATTCAGCACCGCCACGTTTTTCAGCTCAGACTGGACGGTCCCGCGCCAGAGCGGTGGCCAAGCCAGGAGGACCACGACGGCCAGGGCGAGCCGACAAGGTTCGAATGTTTCTGGATTCCGTTGGAGCACGGGCACGTGCTCCAGTCGGGCCAAGGCGCGCTTGTGGGTCTCTTGGCGATCTGACGGATCCTGGCTGGGGGTCGTCCGCGCGGGCGGCCCCGGCCGGGACCGGCGGTCCGATATTTCTATTCGGAGGGATTGGGCGGAAAATGAAAGTACGTCGGGAGGCCACCCGAGACGCTTGCCGAGAAACGCTGGACCTGGCAGTCAGCGACCACAGGAAGGCTTTGCGGGACAAGCTGCTCTCGTCGCTGGACGCCGCGCTGCCGGGGTGGCGGGAGAGTCGCATGCTCACCGTCCCTGCCGCGGTGGAGGACGCCTTGCTGGTCCACACCCTCTACGAATGCGGATGGGCGGGCCGCGAATCGGACGTCCGGCGCGCGCGCGACGCGTTCCAGGTATGGCGAACACGACCGGATGCGGAGTCGGTCCTGGACCTCGGCGACCGCTCGGTGGCGGTTGTGGGCGCCGGGTCGTGTCGGCGTACCGATGACCGCAACCACGGCTCTCCCGTTTACTCGGTCACCGGAGACTGCCTGGCGGCGCCTTCACCTGTGAGCGCTCGGTTCGTGGGGGAGGCGCTCGGGTATGTGGAGGACAGCGGGCTGGGCGCCTACCTCGACCACGGGCTTGGCGTGGTCGTGCTGGTGACCCACAGGGAGTTCGACGGGATGCTCGAAAGTTACAGCCTGTCGAGCTTCCCCGGCACCATGTGGGTGGACCACTCCGACGACGCCCTACGCCTGGGCGAGGTGCTCCTGCACGAGAGCGGCCATACCTGGCTCAACCTTTGTCTCGCTGCGCTGGATGAGCGGCTGCCCGCCGAGCCCCTGTGGCACTCCCCGTGGAAGGACACACCGCGCCCGGCGTTCGGAATCCTCCACGCGGCGCTGTCCTTCTCTCTCCTCATCCAGTACTTCCGGCACTACAGCGGCGAGCACGCGCCCGACGAACGCATGCGGCGCTACTGCGCCTTCCGCGCCCGGGTCGAGGCGGGGCGCATGGGGGACACGGTCGAATCGGTGCAGGCCGCCGCTGGGCTCCTGCGTTCTCCTGAGCTGAGGGACACCATCATGGGGGAGGTGTGGCGTGCCGTCGGCTCCCACGCACACTAGCGCAAGCACTCCGCGGTGCATCGTCTACGCGGGCCCCAGTCTGTACGGCGTGCCGTCCGACCTGCTCCAGCGGCCGGACGTGACGCTCGACTGGCGGCCACCGCCCGACCGCGGCGTCATCGAGCGTCTGGTGGCGGAGGAGCCGCCGGGAACCCTGGCCCTCGTGGACGGTCTGTTCCACCAGACCCTGGCCGTCGGCCACGCCGAGCTGCGCCTGGCCCTTGAACGCGGCTGGACGGTGTGGGGCCTCGCCTCGCTCGGCGCGATCCGCGCCTGCGAGATGGCCCCCCTGGGGATGCGTGGATTTGGGCGGGTCGCCTTGATGTACGCAGAGAAAGGACTGGAGGACGACGAAGTGGCACTGCTCCACACTGAGGAGCCGCCGCACCAGCCGCTCACCCTTCCCATGGTGCAGATCCGCGAGATCGTCCGACACCTGGTGGCCGAGCGCGCGCTTCCGGCTGGCGCCGCGGCAGCCATACTCGCCGATCTCAAGCGGCGCTGGTACGGGGAACGCTCGCCAGAGCTCCTTTTCACCCTCCTGGCGGATCACGGCCTGCAACAGGAGCGGGTCAGGGCCCTCACCGAGCCGATCGAGCGCTTCAACATCAAGGCGCAGGACCTCATCGGGTTCCTGCGGCTTCCGGCAGCTGAGATGTGTCCCGCGGCCGGAGATCCCTCACGCGGGGCCGTTTCCACCGCAACCAGAGGAGCCCGCCACTCATGACCGGCCCCCAGCCGCTCGGCACGATTGAGAGAGAGTACCGATGGCTGTCGGAGCGGATAGACCTGCCCGGGGAGGTCGGAGACTTCCTCGCTGTCCGCGCGGAGCACCGGTGTATCACCGACACCTACTTCGACACTCCGGACTTCCGGCTTCACCACATGGGCTCACGGCTGCGCATCCGCATTCAGCCCCCCAAGCGGTTCGTGACGTTCAAGGGCGGCTCGACGACCGGATCCCCCGACGGCTACCGGGTCCGCCCCGAGCTCGAGGTCGCGGCTGATGGCGACATTGAAGGCACGGAACCCTTCCTGATCGCCAGGAGACTGGTGGACGGTGAGCTGACGGAGATCGGGACGATCACGAACAACCGTTACGCCGTCACCTACACAGGCCCGTCGGAGCAGGAGGTGGAGATAGCGGTGGACGACGTGGACTACGGGGTCGGCGCCCGGGAGTGGCGGCTTGAGGCCGAGGGACCGGAACCGGCCGTGCATTTGGCAGCCCGAGCGCTCACCGCGATGTTCCCCTTTCTGCGCCCGGCGCCGTTCGGGAAAGTCCAGGAGATGCTGATCCGGCGCGGCAGGGTGACCTGCTGACCGCGCACCACCTTCTTTCACTGGGGGAGCGTCATTCGTGTTGGCACCATGGCGTGCGCTCATTGCCGAGCGACTGCGTCTGCTCGCTCTGCTGCGCCAGGCCGGTCCGCTGAACGCGGCCCGGCTCGGGTTCTGGCACCTCGTGGCCGCGGTGATCCCCGCGCTGACGGCGCTGTGTACGGGCTGGCTGGTGCGGGAGGTAGTGGTGTCGGTCCAGGAGCAGGCGGGCCTGGAGCCGCTGTGGATGCCGCTGACGGTCCTGGTGGTGCTCTTCGCCGGCACCAATGTGGCCGACTCCGGCGTCGAGATCGCGGGTCTCGGTACGGCCCGGCGCCTCGACCACCACGTCCGCCGGAGGCTGCGCGACATCGCGACGGGCCCGCGTGGGATCGCCCACCTTGAGACGACCGCCTTCCAGGACGACCTGACCTTGGTGTCTGACCTGGGCCCGGGGCAGCGCAGGTCCATCGGGGCGGCTGCGGTGGGTCAGGTTTTGCTGACCTCACGCCTGTTCAGTGCTCTGGTCTCGGCGGCGGTCGTGGCCCGCTTCAGCCTCGTGCTTGCGGTGCTTCTCCTAGTGGCGTGCCTGATAGTCCGAGCGAGGGTCCGTAGGCAGTGGCTGGAACTGGCCGCCCTGTTCGCGCAGCACGCGCCCTTCGAGCGTCGGGTGGACTACTGGTCCAACGTGCTGGGCGACGCGGGCGCGGCCAAGGAGGTCCGGCAGTTCGGGATCGGCGACTGGCTCGTGGAGCGGCGGCACCAGACCGCGCTGGCTCGGCTGTCGCACATCTGGGCCGGGCGCGGATCCATCCTGCGGCGGCAGGGTACCGCCGTCACCGCGGCTTTCGGCTGCGGTGTCGCCGTACTGCTGTGGCCGGGGCTGGCGGCGGCCTTGGGGCTCATCGGGCCCGGTGAGCTGGTCACCTATATCGTGGCCGGATGGTCCATGCTCGCCATCAGCGCCATGGGGCGCGAACCCTTCGACATAGAGATCGGGGCGGTGGCGCTGAGGGCGTTCGACAGGCTTATGGGGGAGCACAGGCCAACCGGCGGGCCTAGCGTCGGGCCGCCCTCCACGGAAGCGCCGCATGTGCGGTTCGAGGGGGTGACGTTCACCTACCCTGCCTGCGATCGTCCGGTCCTGCATGAGCTGGACCTGGAGATCCGGCCGGGCGAGGTGCTCGCCCTCGTGGGACACAACGGCGCGGGCAAGACGACGCTGATGAAACTGCTGGCCGGGCTCTACTCGCCCACCGAGGGCAGGATAACCGTGGACGGAGTGGATCTCGAGGGCATCGATGCTGGCCACTGGCGCCGCCGGCTCACCGCCATGTTCCAGGACTTCGTGCGCTATCCCGTCAGCGTGCGGGACAACATCGTCCTCTCTGCGCCCGAGGGAGATGACGATCCCGCCGCCGCCGAGCGGGCGGTGGAGGTCGCCGCGCGGAAGTCGGGGGCCGCCGAGCTGATCTCAAAGCTTCCCGCGGGGCTGGAGACGTCGCTGTGGCGGGGCACCAGTGGTGGGGTGAACCTATCCGGCGGAGAGTGGCAGAAGATCGCCATAGCCCGGGCACTCTACGCCGTCGAGCGGGGTAGGAAGCTCCTTGTCCTGGACGAGCCGACGGCCCACCTGGACGTGAGCGCGGAAGCCGCCTTCTTCGACCGGGTCGTAGACGCCGCGAAAGGCGCCTCCGTGGTCCTGATCTCCCACCGGCTGTCCACCCTCCGACGGGCCGACCGGATCCTCCTGCTCTCCGAGGGCCGGGTGACCGAGGCGGGCGGCCACGACGAGCTGATGGCCATGGACGGGGAGTACGCGAGGCTGTTCCGTCTCCAGGCCGCGCGGTTCGACTACGAGGAGACGGGCGCATGAGACGGCGTGCCGGGGCCTTCGCACATGTGGCAAGGCTGACCCTGCGATCCAACCGCGGGGTCGCGGTTCTCATCATGGTGATCGTTGCCGCGCAGGCGACCACGGTCGGCGTGGTGGCAATGGCCCAGCGATGGATCGTCGACGGCGTAGGGCTCGGCGTCACCTGGGGCCTGGTCGGTGCCGCCCTGCTCGGCGCGGTCGCCCACGCGGCGGGCGCGGCGGGCAACCGCATCCAGAGCAACCTGCGTATCGATCTCGCAGAGAGAGTAGATCTGCTGCTCGCCCGCGAGGTGCTCGGCCTGTCGGGGCGCATTCCCACGATTGAGCACCTGGAGCGCCCCCAGTACCTGGACAGGCTCGTCATCTTGCGCGCGGGTGCCCGCAGTCTAGCCGCGTCGTGCTGGTCTGCGACCGAGATGGCAGCCGCCTTCGTCAGCCTGGGGCTGAGCCTGTGGCTGCTGGCCACCGTCCACCCCGCGCTCACGCTGCTCGCCCTGCTCGGAGTGCCGCCCCTGCTGTTCGCCCAGCGCGGCCGACGTCTGGTACGCGCCGCGCTGGACGCGAACGCGGAGGCCATGCGCAGGGAGTGGGAGATACACGCCCTCTGCGTCCAGCCCGAACCGGCCAAGGAGGTGCGGATCGCGGGCAACGCGGAGCGGCTCGGCGACCTGGCCGACGGGCTCTGGAACGAGATGTCGCGCAGAGAGACCCGGGCACGCGTACGTGGTGCGATGTGGCAGCTCGCTGGCTGGGCCTGCTTCGGCCTGGGCTTCGCCGCCGCGACCGTCCTCGTCACCCGACTGGCCATCTCGAACGCGGCCGGCCTGGGCGACATCGTGCTGGTGGTTTCGCTCGCCGTCCGATTGCGCGGGCAGATCGATTTGGCCGTGGACAGCGTTAACGAGGTGGCCGAGGCGGGCAACGTCGCCGAGCACTACCTGTGGCTCCGCGACTACGCCGCCGCGCACCCTGACGGCGACCGGCCCGCGCCCGCGCGTCTTACGAGCGGGATCAGGCTCAGCGGGGTCTCGTTCAGATACCCCGGCGCGGAGAGTGACGTCCTGACCGGCGTCACCTTGGACATCCCTGCGGGCTCCACGGTCGCCCTGGTGGGCGTCAACGGAGCGGGCAAGAGCACCTTGGTCAAGCTGCTCACGGGGATGTACGAGCCGACTGAGGGCCACATCGAGGTGGACGGAGAGCCGCTGCCGGCCATGGCGCGCCACGGCTGGTTCGCGGTGAACTCGGGCGTCTTCCAGGACTTCGCCAAATTCCAGCTCACTGCGGGGGAGGTCGTCGGCCTGGGCGAGCTGTCGAGGCTGGATGACCGGCAGGCCATCACGTCCGCCGTGGAGCACGCCGACGCCGCCCCGGTGGTGGCCTCGCTCGCGAACGGACTGAACACGCAGCTCGGCCGTACCTTCGGCGGCGCCGAGCTCTCACATGGCCAGTGGCAGAGACTCGCCCTGGCCCGCAGCCTGATGCGGGAGCGGCCCCTGCTCCTGGTACTGGATGAGCCGACCGCGGCCCTGGACCCGCAGGCCGAACACGACCTGTTCGAGCGTTTCGTCGCCGCGTCCCGCGACGCAGGGTCCCACTACGGCACCGTGACGCTGCTGGTGTCGCACCGCCTGTCCACGGTACACATGGCCGACCACATCGTCATGGTCGGCGGCGGCCGGATCATCGAGCAGGGGAGCCACGACGAGCTGATGGCCAGGGACGGAGACTACGCGGGCCTCTACCGTGTGCAGGCGGGAGGATATACGACGTGAGGGCACCTCGTGAGCGGCTCAGCGCCCCGCCGTACGATGAGGTCGTCAGTGATTGAACCGGCGAGGTTGCTGACGCTCTAAGTGGAGGTTTTCAGGTCAACGGCACGCCCATCATGAAGGGCGAATCCGCGCTGCTGTCGTACCCGTCGGCCAACAGGGACGAGGAGGTCTTCGCCGAACCGTTCCGCTTCGACGTCGGCCGCGACCCCAACGGGCACCTGGCCTTCGGCTTCGGCATCCACTACTGCCTGCGCGCCGCGCTCGCCCGCATGGAGATCCGCGCGCGGAACTGACCCAGCGGGTCAGGACCGGCGACAGCCATGCCGTCGCGGAGCTGTATGAGCGGCACCACGCGGCCGTCCTCGCCTTCGCCCGCCGTCTGTCCCCGGATCCGCAGGCCGCCGAGGACCTGGCCAGCGAGGCGTTCACCCGAACCTTACGGACCGTCCGCACGGGTGCGGGCGGTCCGTCCGGTGGGTGGCGTCCCTATCTGTATGCCGTGGTGCGTAACACGGCGGCCGAGTGGGCGCGGACCGACCAGCGTCTGGTCCTGATGGGCGAGTTCAGGGCTGAGGAGTTCGCCGATCTGCTCGTGACAGAGCCCGAGGTTTCCGACGACCTCGTCGTCCGGGACTTCCGCTCGCTGCCGCCGCGCTGGCAGACCGTGCTGTGGCACACCCTGATCGAGGAGGAGGAGCCCGAGCGGGTCGCACGGATCCTCGGCATCACTCCCGGAAATGTGAGCGTGCTGGCCTTCCGCGCACGCGAAGGGCTGCGTAAGGCCTACCTGGCCGCTCATGTTGGGGCCGGCTCGCCCGAGTGCCAAAGTTTCGCCGACCGGATGGCGACGGTTGTCCGCAAGCCCAGCGGTCGCATTCCCCGGGCGCTGCGTGCGCATCTCGACGTCTGCCCAAGCTGCGCACGGGCATTCGCCGAGCTGCGCGACCTCAACTCCACACTGCGGGCCGCGCTGCCGATCGTGCTGCTGCCGCTCGCCGTAGGGAAGGCCACCGCATCGAAGGGGGCCGCCATCGGGATGTCGGGCTGGGCGGTCCCGGTGACCGCTGCGGTAGCGGTGGTCGCCGCTACCGCAGCAGCCGTCTTGACCCTGCCGCCGGATCCCCAGCTCCCAGCGGCATCACCCCCGCAGGCGTCCGCCGGGTCGACGTGGAGGGCGGTACCGTCATCCACACCCACACCGAAGTCCACCTCCAAGCAGAAAGACACTCTGAAGCCGACCGCGGACTCCACGGTCAGGACGGCCCCGCGCACGCGGATCACCGACGTGGACCGATGCACCGGGCGGGCAGGCGGCCAGGTCACGGCGCGGTCGTGCACCACCCCACGCCATCCCCGGAAGACCGCCACAGCCCCGCCCGGGCCCACGACATCGGACATCGACCCGGTCACCACGAGCGCCCTGCGCAACGTCGGCACCCGACTCTGCCTCGACGTCCCCGAGGGCAGCCGCAACAACGTCGGGCAGATCCGGGTCTACAGCTGTAACGGCACGAGCGCCCAGCTGTGGACCAGAACGCCCTCCGGGCAGATCACCGTCTACGACGGCCAGAAGTGCCTGGATGCCCTGGAGCAGGGCAAGACCGACGGCACCGCGGTCGGCATCCGCGACTGCCAGGGAGGAGACAACCAGAGGTGGCAGGCGGTCTAGCGAGGTCGCGGCCGGGGGCCTGTACCGCGCCGGGAGGTCGTCTTCGCGCCCATCCGGCGCGTCGCTCGTGAGAGCATGCCCGTGCCGCTGCCCCGCTCGTAGCGGGGCAGCGGCTTATGAGGGGTGTTCGGTTGTCAGCCGCTGATGACCGAGATCATCTTGTCGGCGTCGCGGGTGAGCACCTGGCGTACGTCGGCACGCGGGACGAGCTTCCCGTCCGCGACGAGTTTCTTGAATTCGGCGAGGAGCCGCACCGCTGTTTCGTCCTTGCCGGAGGCCTCGGCCTTACGGGCCTGGGTCAGTTTCCTCGTCAGCTTGTCGTGCGCGCCCGCCGACAGCCAACTGGTGGCCCGGAACCGGTCGAGCAGGTTCTGCATGTCCCGAAGCGAGGTGGTGACGTTGAACCGCACCGACGTGGTCACAGCGTTGCCGGCGTTGTCCGTTGACGTCACTGCGACCGTGTGCTTGGCCAGCGCCTGGGTGAACAGCGGCAGCACCGAGCCCGAGGTGTGCGGGGCGCCGTCGAGGGTGCCGGTCGTGGTGCGGACGCCCGAGGTGGCGTCCACGGCCTCCCAGGTGATCACCACGTCCTGGGAATCGCCGTACACCTCGTCGTCGGCCACGCCCGATACAAGGAGGATGGGCTTGGTGCCGTCGATCTTCAGCACCGCGGCCTTCTCCTCCTCGCGATTGCCCGCCGTGTCGGTCGTGCGGTAGCGCAGTTCGTGCTCACCGTCACCGTCGACCACCACGGGCGTTCCTGCGTAGGCCTTCCAGCCGCCGCCGTCGAGCGAGTACTCGATGAGCTTGACGCCGGAGTGGGCGTCCTGCGCGGCCAGCTCGACCGGGACCGAGTCCTTGCTCCATCCGCTCTCGTTCGGCGGGGCGAACGAGGCGGTGGTCTGCGGAGCGGTCGTGTCGATCTTGAGTGCGAGAGAGCGGGCCTGCTCGACGTTGCCCGCGCCGTCCCGCGAGCGGTACTCGAGGGTGCGCGCCCCGTCACCGCTCACCGTGAACGGCATGCTGTACGCGGTCCAGGCTCCGCCGTCGACGCGGTACTCGGTGGCGGCCACGCCGCTGCCGTTCTCCTCGTCCACCGCGGTCAGGGTGACCTCGACGGGAGCGGCGGTGTACCAGCCGTCCTTGCCGTTCGGCTCGGCCGGGTTCTGCTTCGCCGTGGTGGTCGGCGCGGTCTGGTCGGCCGGGCCACCGCCGACCTTGGTGAGGCGGAAGGTCTGGTTCGGCGTGGCCGAGCAGTTCCATTGGATCACCGCGGCGCCGTCGGCCTGGGAGACGCCGTTGATGTCGACGCACAGCCCGGTCTTGGCGGAGACGATCTGGAAGAGTCCTTCGCCGCCGCCGGTCGGAACCACGGTGAAGTACTGGTTGGGCGCGTCCCCGCTGCCACCGGTGTGGCAGGTCCACTGGACCAGCTGGGTGCCGGGTGTGGCCGTGCCGCCCGGAATGTCGGCACACTTGCCGCTGCCGACGTTCTTGAGCTGGTAGCCGCCGGGTGCGGTCATCAGTTCCCACCGCTGGATGGGGTCTTCGGCGGCGCCCATCTGGACGAGCTTGGCGTTGTCCGCGGTCGACGCGTTCTCAGTGGTCACGTTCTTGCCGCTGTGCTGGGCGGTGACCTTGTAGACGCCCGGCTCGATCGCGGGAGGCGGAGCCTCGCCCACGAACTGGACGGCGTCCAGGTCGAAGGCGTTGTTGGCGGAGTTCTTGAACACCACGTAGAGCGTCGAGGTGGTCGCGTTCGCCGCCACTGGGACGGTCTGGGTCTGCTGGTAGTTGTTCCAGCCCCCGGTGTTGGGCACGGCGGCGCTGGCCAGTAGCCGGCCGGTGGGGGACTCGGCGCGCAGCTCGATCAGCCCGCCGCCGGTCGGGCTGGACAGGCGGTAGTTCACGCCCTTGACGGCGTGCAGGTTCATCGGGGTGAACGAGATCCAGTCGTTGTTGCTGATGTCGCCGATGCGCTTGCCGCTCTCGGCCCCCGGTTCGTCGATGACCCGTACGCCGGCCTGGGCGTCGAAGAACTCGGCCTGCTTGCGCAGCGGCTGCAGGACTGCCTTGGCACGGCCGGTGAGCGGCATTTCCTGCGAGCCGTCGGTGTAGTGGGCGTTGAGGACATAGAACAGGTTGGCGCCGTCGGGGTGGCCGCCGAGGTCGCCGGTGTTGACGACGCCCTCGCAGCCGGGGATCTCCACGGTCTCGTGCTCGTGGTCGTCATGGCCGAGCGCCGGGTTGACGAAGACCTTGGCGCAGTCGATCTCGCCGTCCTCGGGGTCGGTGACCTTGATCTTGTACGGCACGTCCTGGCCGAATTGGATCGGCGTGCCGTTCAGCGGGGTCTCGATGGTCACCGTGGGCCGGCTGTTGCCGGCGGTGATCTCGATGTTGGCGAAGCCCTCCTTGCCGGTGCTGTCGGTGATCTTGAGCTGGGCGG
The DNA here is from genome assembly GCF_014873145.1 of Nonomuraea angiospora. Taxonomy (NCBI): domain Bacteria; kingdom Bacillati; phylum Actinomycetota; class Actinomycetes; order Streptosporangiales; family Streptosporangiaceae; genus Nonomuraea; species Nonomuraea angiospora. Next base: position 623,828 of record NZ_JADBEK010000001.1, read on the forward strand.
TGAACCGGCCTGGGGTCTCGTACACGTGGGTGGCCTTGACCTGGGTGGAGTCGACGGTGCCGTCACCGTCGAAGTCCCAGGCGTAGGTGAGGGAATCGCCGTCGGGGTCGTAGCTGCCGGAGGCGTCGAACTCGACGGTCAGCGGGGTGACGCCGTCGACCCGCGAGGAGGTGGCCTTCGCCACCGGCGAGCGGGCGCCGGCCGCATAGTCGATCCGGTAGAGGCCGGAGTCGTTGTTGCCGCCGCCGAAGTCGGTGCCCCACTCCAGCAGGTACATCGCGCCGTCCGGGCCGAAGGTCATGTCCATCGGCTTGAGGAAGGGCGTGGTCCCCAGGAAGCTGTTGATCTTGAGGACTTGGTCGTTGGAGTCGAGGTGGATCTCCTTGATGTAGTGGCGCGACCACTCGTAGAAGAAGTTCACGCCGTCGAAGTAGGGCGGGAACTTGGTCTTCGAGGGATTGTCCGCGTCGTAGCGGTAGACGGGGCCGCTCATCGGCGCCGAGCCGCCCGAGCCGAGCTCGGGGAAGGACGGGGAGGCGCTGTAGCCGTACCACATGATCGGCTTCTCGATCGGCGGCAGCTCGGTCAGGCCGGTGTTGTTCGGTGACTCGTTGACGGGGGCGGCGCAGTTGAACTTGGCGCCGATCTCCTTGGTGTCCGGGTTGTACGGCGCGTACGCCTGGTTGTCACCGTGGCAGAACGGCCAGCCGAAGTTGCCCGGCTTCTTGATGACGTCGTATTCCACCAGGCCCTCGGGGCCACGGTCGGTGGTGGGGCCGCCCCGGTCCGGACCGTAGTCGGCCACGTGCAGGTAACCCGTCTTGGCGTCGACGGTGAACCGGAAGGGGTTGCGGAAGCCCATGGCATAGATCTCGGGACGGGTCTTCGCGGTGCCCGGCGGGAAGAGGTTGCCCTCGGGAACGTCGTAGCCGCCGTCGGCCTTCGGCTTGATCCGCAGGATCTTACCGCGCAGGTCGTTGGTGTTGCCCGCGGTGCGGGCGGCGTCCAGCATGTGCTGACCGGGCCGCCAGTCGAGCGGCGCGTAGCCCTGCCAGTCGGGCGACAGGTTCGGAGGGACGTCGTCGCCGACGCTCAGGTAGAGGCTGCCGTCAGGGCCGAACTCGACCGCGCCGCCGGTGTGGCCTGGCTCGGGATAGGTCCGAGCGCGATAGGCGGGAATTTCGATGATCTTCTTCTCGGTGCTCAGGTCGATGGTGTCGCCCTGCACGGTGAACCGGGACAGCCGGTTGACGTCCTGGGCACTGTCGGCAGGCGACCAGTAGACATAGATCCACCCGTTCTGAGCGAATTTCGGGTCGAGCTCCATGCCGACCAGGCCGTCCTCGCCGCCGGTGTAGACGTTGAGGGTGGCGGCGGTGACGGTCATGTGGGTGTCGGGCTTGTAGATCTTCACCTCGCCCTGGCGCTGGACGTAGAACACCCGCCCGTCGGGGGCGACGTCCAGCTCCATCGGGTTGCTGGTGTTGTCGTCCAGGGCGACCTTCTCGAAGCTGCTCCATACGGTGCCGCCGCAGTCGCCCGGCTGGGCGCCGGCCGCCCACTCGACGCCGCCGAGAACGTGCTCGCGGAACTCCGGCTCGGCATAGGCCGCCGACTCGTGTCCCATGGCGGTGGCCCACACCCGGGCGCCTTCGGCCTGGCGGCACCAGGAGATCGGGTGGTCAGGACCCATGGCGGAGGGGCCGGGGTTGTAGGTCGTCTCGTCGGCGGCGACCAGGACGTGCACGTTGCCGCGCGGGTTGGGCGCGAAGTTGTACCACTCCTCCGCGCGCTGCCACCGCTGCGGGAGTTTCTTGGTGGAGGGGTGCACGCGGTCGACGACCTTGGCCAGCCCTTGGAGCGTGCCGGGCGAGTGCGCCGGCATGTGGGCGCCGCCGTTGATCAGCTCGTCCCACCAGGGGAACTCGTTTTCGATGCCCATGTCGAGCGCGTTGTGGACGGCCACGACGCCCTTGCCCGACCGGACGAACTTCTGCAGCGCCTGCCGCTGGGCGTCGTTCTCCCAGACCATGCCGGAGTTCTGCATCATGATCAGGACGTCGAACGTGGCCAGGTCGGTGTCGTTGAACACCGAGGAGTCGGCGCTCTGCACCACCTCGAAGTCATGGGCCGCGGCCAGCTCGTTCACCATCTGGATGCCGGCCGGGATGGAGGCGTGCACGTATCCCGCTGCCTTGGTGAACAGCAGGGCGCGGAAGCCGTGGAGGGTGGCACTGGTCGCGTGGGCGGGAGCCGGCGCCAGCGCGAGCGCCAGCAACAAGGCTGGGAGTAAGAGGGCAGTGAGAAATCGTCGCATGGCGAATCTCCTGGGGGGGGTGGCGACACCTCGGAACGAGGTGTGAAGGAACGCTGCCGGGAAGGCGCGCGCCACTGGGGGCGCACGCCGATGGGCGGTCAGGGGGTGCGCAGGTGAGCTGGAGTCGGACGGCGAGCAGGCGTCGGGGGCGCGAAGGTGATCCGGTGTCGGATGGGCGAGCGGGGTCAGAGGGTGCGCAGGTAGGCGAGGCCGTCCACGGCGAGCGCGTCCTGGCTCTGCGCGAGGGGCCGCCAGATGGAGGCCGCGGTGGCGATGGTCTGGTTGTGCGCGGTGAAGGACTCGATGACGAGCGGCCCGTCATAGCCGGCGTCGTGCAGGGCCCGGGTGAAGCCGGGCCAGTCGAAGCGGTCGGCGCCTGGGGTGCCGCGGTCGGTGCCGCACACCTGCACGTGCGCGATCCGGCCGGCCGCGGCCCGGGCCGCCTGGGCGGGGTCTTTCTCCTCGATGTTCATGTGGTAGGTGTCGAGTGCCAGGTGGCAGTCTTCGGGCAGCGCCTCCAGTGCTTGTTCGACGGTGTTGATGAGGCTGGTCTCGTATCGGTTGAGCGGTTCGACCGCGAGCTTGATCCCGCGCTCGGCCGCGTGGTCCAGGACGGGCCGCAGGTTTTCGCGCAGTTCGGCGTAGGCGGCGCGGCGCTCGTCGGGTGACAGCCGCCAGGTGCGGCCGACGGAGGTGTAGGCCGGCCCCCCGATCACGGGGGAGCCGACGGTCGCTGCCGCGTCGACGCAGTGCCGCAGATAGTCCTGGGTGTCGCGGACGGTTTGTGGGGAGGCGGCCACGAGCTCGCGCCCGGGCGGCATGACCAGCACCACGGAGGCGGCCAGCCCGTGCTCGGCCAGCACCGTCGCGGCCTTGTCCGGGTTCCAGTCGCCGGGCTGCTCGACGGGCAGTTCGATGACGTCGAAGCCCCACCCGGCGATGCGGGGCGCGAGCCGGGCCAGGTCGTGGTCGGTCAGCGGGGAGACCCAGACCCAGGTGTTCACGCCGATGGAGAACAATGGCATCCCTCTTCGTCGTCGAATGGGCGCAAGGAGCCGGTCAGCTCTTCGCCGTGGGTTCTCGCGAGGAACCGGTCAGCTCTTCTTCCCGCCCCAGTTCTCGGGGAACCCGGGCAGGGTTTCGCAGCCGCACAGCGCGTAGTGCAGCGGCGGCATGTTGGGCTTGAGGTAGGTCGACAGGTTCTCCGAGGTGACCTTCGGCTGCGGCAGGTTCCACATCTTGGGCACTTCCTCGCCCTTGAGGATCTTCAGTGCGGCGATGATCGGGGTGCGCCACTGGTAGGTCGGATAGGTGGGCGCGACGGCGGTGAGGCCCGCATCCTTCCACTTCTGCAGGAAGTCCTGCTGGTCCTCGCCGTTGATCGGCGGCACCGGCACGCCGGCGTCCTCGAACGCCTCGATCGCGGCCACCGCCGTGGCGCCGGCGTCCATCCAGACGCCGTCGATCTTGCCGTACCGCTGGATGTAGTCGCTGACGATGCTCTTGGTCTTGGCGGCGTCGCCGTCGGTGAACTCCACCCCCGCCACCTGGACCTTGCTCTTGTCGAACACCACCTTGGCCGCCGACCAGCGGGTCTCCAGCACGTCCACGCCGGGCAGGATGCGCAGCGCCAGCACCTTCCCGCCGGCCGGCACCTTCTCGACCAGGAACTCGGCGGCGTCGGCGCCGAAGGCGTAGCCGCCGATCGGCTTGATGAACGTCACCGGGCAGTCGGTCTGCACGCCCCGGTCGAACACGATCACCGGCACCTTCGCGCAGGCGGCCGTCACGGCCGGGGTGAGCGTGGCCGTGGTGTTCGGCGAGACGATCAGCGCGTCGCAGCCCTTGGCCTGCAGCTCGGCGATGTCGGAGATCTGCTTGTCGTCCTTGCCCTCGGCATCCAGCGCGGTGAACTTGGTGATCTCCTTGTGCAGGCCGGCCTCGGCCTGCATCGTCTTCCAGCCGACCTGGCGCCAGGGGTTGTTGACCGCGGCGTTGGAGAAGCACAGGTGGTATGGCCCGTCCTTCTTGTACTTGGCCGTGCCGGTCATCTGCGGGGCGATGGCCTGCTCCCACGGCTTGTCGGTGGGACCCTGCGGGGTCTGGGTGCGCATGGCCAGCTGGGCGTCGAAGTCCGCCTGCACGAAGAACTTCGACTGCGCGCCCGTGCCCGACCCTTGAGCGCTCGTGGCGGGAGCCGCGGACTGGGTGGTGGACGCCGGCTTGTCGGTGGTACAGCCAGCGAGGACCAGCGCGGCGAATACCGCGGCTGTGGCCTTATGACGCGGCATGTGCGTCTCCTCTTCGGGGGGTGAACTTCCGGGGAAGTCGGATGGCTCCCGCCGCGACCGCGGCGATGATGATGACGCCCTGCACGGTGAACTCCAGCGCTCCGGAGATCCCATACAGGTTGAGCAGCGTGAACAGCGCCTCCAGGGTGAAGGCGCCGGCCATGGCGGCCAGCACGGAGCCGCGCCCGCCGCCGAGCACCACGCCGCCGAGCACGACCGCGGTGATGGCCGAGAACTCCAGCCCCTGACCCACCTGCGCCGAGACCCCGGCGAAACCGCCGAGCAGGATCGCCGCGACGGCGGCGGCCAGACCGGACAGCATGAAGGCGAAGATCTTGGCCCGGTCGACCCGGACCCCGGACAGGGCCGCGGCACGCTCGTTGTCGCCGGTGGCCATCAGCGTTTTGCCGAAATCGGCGCGCATGAGCCAGATCGCCGCCGCCCCCATGGCCAGCAGGATCAGCACCGACCACGGCACCGGCCCGAGACCGCCGCGGCCGAAGGCCCGAAAGCCCTCCGACAGGGCGCCGCGCGGCGCGCCGCCGGTCCACAAGAACACCGCTCCGGACAGGATGAGCAGCATGCCGAGCGTCACGATGAACGACGGCACCCGCAGCTTGGTGGTGACCACGCCGTTGACCAGCCCGACCAGCAGCCCGGCGACGATCAGCAGGGCGATGACCGGCCAGGTCGCCGCATCGTCGCCGTCGATGAGCCGCGCGGCGATCACCACTTCGGCCGTCACCAGCGAGCCGACCGACAGGTCGAACTCGCCGCAGACGATGACGAAATACTGTCCCGCCGCCAGGATCACCAGCGGCGCGGCCCGTTTGAGGAACGCCAGGAACCCGGCGGGCTCCAGGAAGAGAGGGTTGGCGACCGCGATCGCGGCCAGCAGCACCAGCAGGACCACGAGGATGGGAAGTGCCCGCTTCATGCCGACCGTCCCTTGATACGCCGGGCGTAGACGGCCACCGCGATGACGATGACCACGCCGCGGACCACGTCCTTGACGAAAGAGTTGACCTCAAGCTGGTTGAAGATGGTGTCCAGGACGGCCAGCAGCAGGACCCCGCCCACCGTCCCGGCGACGCCGCCCTTGCCGCCGGCCAGCGCGGTCCCGCCGAGCACGACCGCGGCGATGGACTCCAGGTCGTAGCCGCCATCGGTGCCGACCGTGGGCGCGCCGGCGCCGAGCCGGCTGGCCAGCAGCAGACCCGCGACGCCGGCGCAGACGGAGCAGAGCACATGCGTGAGCACGATGACCCGGCCCGTGCGGATCCCGGACAGCCGGGCGACCTCCTCGTTGCCGCCGACGGCGTAGATGCGGTAGCCCAGCCGGGTCCTGCTCAGCAGGAACCAGGCCACGACGGCCACGCCCGCCCACAGCAGGGCGGAGACGGGGATCGGCCCGATCCGGGAGTAGCCGAGGATCTGGAACGACTCGGGCACCTTACCGGCCGGGCCGTCGTACAGATGGTCGACCACGCCCCTGATAATGAGGGCGACGCCGAGTGTGGCGATGAAGGCGTGCACCCGGAGCCTGGTGATGACCAGCCCATTGACCAGCCCCACCAGCGCGCTGACGGCCAGCACCGCGGCGATGGCCGGCACGATGTTGCCGTCCTGGCCCGCCATGATCTCCGCCGCGATCAGCGAGGTCAGGCTGATCAGGTACGCCACGGACAAATCGAGCGACCCGGCCAGGATCGCCAGCGTCTGCCCGACCGCCACGATGCCGAGAGCCGCCGAACGCTGCTGGATCCCGACGACGCTCTCCATGGTCAGGAACTGGCCGCCGTCGAGCGCGACGAGGACCCAGCCGACCGCGACCAGGCCGAACAGCGCCAGGAACACCACGTGCGTGGGCTCACGTAACCGGGCCGCCAGGCCACCGTGCGCCTCGCCGCCGAGGGCGGGACGGCGACTGCGTGACAGGGTGTCCATTCAGGCCACCTCTCCCGCGGCCAGGCGCATGACGGCCTCCTCCGAGGCCCCGGCCGGCAGCGCCCCCGCGACGCGGCCATCGCGCAGGACGACGACGCGGTCACTCATGCCGATGAGCTCGGGCAGCTCAGAAGAGATCATCATGATGGCCATGCCGTCATCGGCGAGCTCGCGCATCAGGTCATGGATGGCGGCCTTGGCGCCGACGTCGACGCCCCTGGTCGGTTCGTCGAACAGCAGCACGCGCGGCGCCATCGTCATCCATTTGGCGAGCACGACTTTCTGCTGGTTGCCTCCGGACAGGTAGCGGACCTCCTGTTCCTGGCGCGCAGGCGACAGGCGTACCCGTTCGAGCAGGCCGGCGACGCCGTCGCGGCCCTTGGCGCCCACCGCGCGGGCCACCAGCAGGGCGTTGTCACGCACGGACTGGCGCAGCGCGAGCCCTTCGGCCTTGCGGTCCTCGCTCACCAGCCCGATGCCCATGGCCACGCCCTCCCGGACCGAGCGGGGGCGCGACGGGGTCATCTCACCCGTGGTGAACGGCTCCGCACCGAAGATCGCTTTGGCGAGTTCCGACCGGCCGGCTCCCTGCAGGCCCGCGATGCCGACGATCTGCCCGGCCCGCAGCTCCAGATCGATGTCGCGCAGCTTGTGATTACCCGCTCGGTGCAGGCTGAGCCGTACCTCACCGGTCGCGGTCGAGCGGGGCGGGAAGTAGGTGCCGAGATCGCGGCCCACCATCAGGCGGATCAGCTCGTCGGAGGACACCTCGCCGATCGGGACCGTCGTGACGAGCTTGCCGTCCTTGAGCACGGTGACCCGGTCGGCCAGGTCGAACACCTCGCGCAGACGGTGGGAGATGTACACGACGGCGACGCCACGCTCCCGCAGCCGCCCGATCAGCCGGTAGAGCAGCTCGACCTCGTGCTCGGCGAGCGCCGCGCTGGGCTCGTCCATGACGACGAGCCGGGCGTTCACCGACAGCGCCTTGACAATCTCCACGACCTGCTGCTGGGCCACCGACAAGCGCCTGACCGCGTCGCGCGGGCCGAAGGAGTGCTCGCCGAGCTCATCGAGAAGCCGCGCGGTCGCCTCCTCCATGGCGGCCCGATCCACCAGGCCGCGCCGGACGGGCTCGCGCCCGAGGAAGACGTTCTCGGCGACGGTGCGCTCGGGCAGCAGGTTGAACTCCTGGTAGATGATCGCGATACCGGAGCGCTGCGCCTCGATCGGATGGCCGAAGAAGACGGGGTGACCGTCGATCTCGATCGTGCCCTCGTCCGGCGGGTGAACGCCGCAGATGATTTTCATCAGGGTGGACTTTCCGGCGCCGTTCTCGCCGACGACGGCGTGCACCTCGCCGGCCGCCACGTCCAGGTCCACTCCGGACAGCACCCGTACGCCCAGGAAACTCTTGCCGATGCCACGCATGCTCAGCACTCAATCCACCCCCCGGTCCGCGCCGAGGTCAGGACGGCCTCGCAGATGGCGGCGGCTCGGGCGCCGTCCGCGAACACCGGCAACCCGTCACGATGCTCGTCACGGAGCGCGGCGTAGGTGTCGGCGACGAAGGCGTCGAAGCAGTCATGGTAGCCCTGAGGGTGTCCGGCCGGGAGCGGCGAATACGGCTGGGCCGCCTCGGAAAGGATCGCCGGGTCGCGCAGGAGCGTCCGCGATCCGCTGCGGTCGCCGACCCAGAGAAGCTCGGGCTGTTCCTGGTCGAACGCGAGGCTCGCCTCGGTGCCTGAGATCTCCAGGAACAGGCGGTTCTTGCGGCCCGGGGAGACCTGGCTCGTGGCCAGCGTGCCGACGGCCCCTGAGGCGGTGCGGAACTGGACGGTCGCCACGTCCTCCGTCACGACGGGCGCGTTGGTCGCCCGGCTGGACTGGACGATGGCGGTCTGCGCGCAGACGCTGACGATGCGGTCGGCGGTGACGAACTCCGCCAGGTCGCACCAGTGGGAGCCGATGTCGGCGAATGTCCGGCTGGGCCCGCCGAGCTCGGGGTCCACCCGCCAGTTGTCGTCGTCCGGGCGGAGCAGCCAATCCTGCAGATAGCTTCCCTGGATCAAGCTGATCCTGCCGATGTCACCGCGGGCGACCCGTTCCCGCGCCTCCCGCACCATGGCGTGGAAGCGGTACACGAACGGCACCGTCGCGACCAGTCCCGCCTCGGCCGCCCGGCCCGCCATGAGCGCGGCGGTCATCGCGTCGCCGGCCAGCGGTTTCTCGCAGACGACGGCCAGCCCGGCCGACAGCGCTTTGAGGACGAATGGGGCGTGGAGATGGTTGGGGGTGCAGATATGCACCAGATCGATCTCGCCCGACTCGATGAGCTCGTCGGCCGAGGCGAAGACCCTGGCAGCACCCAGTCCAGCCTCCTGCGCCTTCTCTAATCGCGATCCGGCCACCCCGGCGATCGTTGCCCCGGCCATGCGCGCGGCGCGGGCATGCACCCGGCCCATGAAACCGGTGCCGACGATCCCTACACGCGGAGCATCATCCGGTTTCCGGCTTATGTCCCTCATGTTGCCGGATGCTAGATCGCACTTATGCCGACGGTCAAGCAAAAGTTGAAGCGTAAATGGCATAATGGCGCATGAGGGATCATAGGAAGTGTGCATCTCTCGACGAAATGGAGCGCTTGTTGACTGAGAGCATGCTGACCGGCACAAGCAGCCCGGCGGCCGGAGCGGGGGCTCTGCTCTCGCTCCTGCGCGACGGGCGGGCCCGCACCCGCGCTGAGCTGGTCGAGCTCACCGGCCTGGCGCGGTCCACGGTGTCCCTCCGCCTCGACGCCTTGCTGAGTCAGCGCTGGGTGGTGCCGGCCGACGACGTGATCTCCTCTGGCGGCCGTCCGGCGACGGCGTTCGCCTTCAACAAGAGTGCGCGGATCGTACTCGCGGCTGACCTGGGTGCGACGCACGCCAGGCTCGCCGTGACCGACCTGGCGGCCACGATGCTGGCCGAGCAGGAAGTGGAGATGCCCATCGCCCGCGGTCCGGAGGCCGTGTTGACCTGGCTCGTGGGCGCCTTCCGCGAGCTCCTCACCGAATGCGACCGCCGTCTCGCCGACGTGTGCGGAGTCGGCGTCGGCCTGCCGGGTCCGGTGGAGCATGACACCGGCAAGCCGGTCAACCCGCCGATCATGCCCGGCTGGGACGGTTTTCCCGTGCCTGACTGGCTCGGCGCTCGACTTGGTGTCCCTGTGCTGGTCGACAATGACGTGAACATGATGGCGCTGGGTGAATACTGGGCCGGGCGGTCCGGGGCCGAGCACCTCATCTACGTCAAGATCGGCACCGGCATCGGCTGTGGCATCATCAGCGGCCGCAGCCTGCACCGCGGTGCGCAAGGTGCGGCGGGGGACATCGGCCACATCCGGGTGCCCTCGTCCGAGGAGAACGTGGTGTGCCGCTGTGGCAACGTCGGCTGCCTGGAGGCCGTGGCGGGCGGCGCGGCGCTGGCCGCACGCCTCCACGCGGCAGGCCACGAGACCGCCGACAGCCGCGACGTCGTACGCCTGGTGCGTGCGGGCAACACCGAGGCCATCCAGCTGGTCCGGCAGGCAGGCCGGGAGGTCGGCGTCGTCCTGGCCTCCATTGTGAACTTCTTCAACCCAGCCGTGATCTTGATCGGCGGTGACCTCGCGGGAGCGGGCGAGCACCTGCTCGCCGGGCTTCGAGAGGTGATTTACAGCAGGTCCCTGCCCCTCGCCACCCAGCATCTGAGCATTCGTGTCAGCGAGCTCGGCGACCGGGCGGGGGTGGTCGGCGCGGCGGTGATGATGATCGAGCACATGCTGTCGCCGGAGGCCGTGGACCAGGCGTTGTCGGCCTGAGCGAACCAGTTAGGGCGAGAGTCGGCAGACTTATGCTTGACCGTCGATAAAAGGACTCTTACGATCCGCGTAATCCCATACCGGTATGTCACCTCCATACCGGTATACGCGGAATGAACAGGAGCTCCTATGCGCAAGGTCGGTGTCTGGTTCGTCGGAGCACGCGGATCCGTGGCGACCACCGCGACCATCGGTGCCGCCGCGGTCAGGGCGGGCGCTTTACCGGCCCAGGGATGCGTCACCGAGTCTCCGGACTTTCCCGGAGGTCTGGTTCCGATCGCCGGCCTGCTCTTCGGCGGCCACGACATCACTGAAGTCCCCTTACGCAAGCGCGCCGAACAGCTGAGCAAGGCGGGAGTGGTGCCGGCGGGCCTGCCCGGACTGCTCGACCAGGATCTCGACGCCGCCGACGCGGAGATCAGACCGGGTCATGTTCCCGGCGACAACACCCAGGCGACAGCCGCGGCCCGCCTGGCCGACGACATCGCCGACTTCCGCGACCGGCACCGGCTCGCCCGGGTGGTCGTCGTCAACGTCTCGTCCACCGAGCCTCCCGCCGCCCCACGCCCGGAGTTCCAGAGTCTGGCCGACCTCGAAGAGCGGCTCGCCGCGGGCGATGAGGTGCTGCCGACGAGCTCCCTCTACGCCTACGCCGCGTTCCGCGCCGGCTGCGGCTACGTGGAGTTCACCCCCTCCACCGGGCCCACCCTGCCGGCCTTGGCCGAGCTCGCGGAGTTGCGGTCCGTCCCGTATGCCGGGCGCGATGGGAAGACCGGCGAGACCCTGGTCAAGAGCGCCCTGGCGCCCATGTTCGCGCAGAGGTCGCTGCGGGTCCGCTCGTGGTCCGGGCTCAACCTGCTCGGCGGGGGAGACGGCGCCACCCTCGCCGACCCGGCGGCCCGGGCGAGCAAGGCGCTCTCGAAGGACCGGGCCGTCGCCGGGATCCTCGGCACGCCCGTCGAAGGAGAGACGCACATTGACTACGTCGAGGATCTCGGGGAGTGGAAGACCGCCTGGGATCATGTGACCTTCGAGGGCTTCCTCGGCGTGCGCATGAGCCTCCAGTTCACCTGGCAGGGTTGCGACTCGGCGCTCGCCGCGCCGCTCGTCCTGGATCTGGCCCGGCTGGTGGCTCGCGCGCACGAGCGCGGGCGGTACGGCGTGCTGGCAGACCTCGGCTTCTTCTTCAAGGACCCGCTGGGCACGGACGAGCATGCGCTCGCCGTCCAGTACTCCCGGCTGCGCGCGTTCGCCGCGGACCTGGCCGGGGATGCCTCGTGAAGGCGCTGCTCGAACTGGTCCGTGCCCCCGCCGCGCTGTCGGTGCCGGGGGACATGATGGCCGGGGCCGCCGCCGCCGGGCGGAGCTCTGCGCCTGGCCTAGCCCTCACCTCGGTGCTCATCTACTGGGCGGGCATGGCGCTGAACGACTGGGCCGATCGCGAGGCCGACGCCGTCGAACGGCCGGAACGCCCCATCCCCTCGGGCCGGGTACGCCCGGGCACCGCGCTCGGCATCGCGACCGGGCTGACCGGCGCGGGTCTGATCGTCGCCGCGGCGTCCGGCGGTCGCCGCGCCCTGGGAGCGGCCGGGTTACTGGCCGGTGCCGCGTGGGCGTACGACCTGGGACTCAAACGGACCCCGCTGGGACCGGCCACGATGGCGAGTTGCCGCGCACTGGACGTGCTGCTCGGCGCGGGCCCACAGGTCAGGGCCGCCGCCCCGATGGCGTTGGCGATCGGCGCCCACACCTACGGGATCAGCATCCTCGGCAGAGCCGAAGTGGCCGGGGCGACGGTGAAGACAGTGCGCGGCGCGCTCGCCGCCAGCACCGCTGCGGCCGGGCTGGCGGCCGCGGGTGCGTTACTCGGCGCGCTGCCCGCTGGCAGGTGGCTCGCGGCCCGGATGGCCACGTCATGACCCCGATCGGCGTGAAGGCTCCGGCCCTGAACTGGGCCTATTGCACCAACGGATTTGCCGGCCATCGACTCCACGAGGCTCTCGCCATCCTGTCCGAGCTGGGCTACACGGGTGCCGCCATCACCCTGGATCATGGCCATCTGGACCCCTACGCCCCCGGATTGACCGCCGAGGTGAACCGCATCGCGGGTCTGCTCGACCGGCTCGGCCTGAACGCGGTCATCGAGACGGGCGGTCGCTACACCCTGGACCCCCGGCGCAAGCACCATCCCACCCTCATCAGCGACGGCGCCGAGCGCCGCGTCGGATTCCTGAGCCAGGCCATGCGGATCGCCGCTGACCTGGGCGCTCCCGTGGTGCACCTGTGGAGCGGGGTCAAGCCCGAGGACGTGCCCGAGGAGACGGCGTGGGCCCGGCTGGCGCGCCAGTGCGAAGGACTCCTCTCCACGGCCGACCGCCTCGGCATCACGCTCGGATTCGAGCCCGAACCCGGAATGCTCGTGGAGGACCTGGCCGGATTCGAGCGGCTGCGGGCCATGCTCGGCGGTCACCCTCGCTTCGGGCTCACCCTCGACATCGGGCACTGCCGCTGCCTGGAGCCGGACGATCCGCCCGCCTGCGTACGGCGGGCGCTGCCGTATCTCGTGCATGTGCAGATCGAGGACATGCGCCGAGGCGTCCACGAGCACCTGGAGTTCGGCGAGGGCGAGATCGACTTCCCGCCGGTGCTCGCCGCGCTGGCCGGCTATCGGGGGCAGGTGGCCGTGGAACTCGCCCGGCACTCTCATGCGGCGCCGCAGGTCGCCCGCCGGTCGATCGATTTCCTCAGGACGGCGAGTCAGGAAGGAAGGAGGCAGTATGGGCGAGATGGAGCCGCGGGCGGAGGAGTGGCCGGCGCGGGCGCTTGACGATCCTGGCGGCCCTGCCCGAGCTCGGCCTCGGCGCGGCGGCGATCCCGCTGGTCGAGGACGCGTTGCGGACCAACGACGCGCGGCTGGTGGCCGCGGCCCTGGGGCCTTACGGCGCGCAGCGGCTCGACGACCACGCCTTCCGCCAGGGCGTGCTCAAGTGCGTCTTCATGGAGATCCCGCTGGCTTCCATCGCCGGGCTCGACCGGCGGACCGACGTCGAGCCGACCCGCATGCTGTCGGACTTCGCGACGGAGCGGCGGGCGGCCGGACGCCCGGTTCCCCACGACATCCTGGAGAGGATCTGATGCGCATCTTCGACCCGCACATCCACATGACCTCCCGGACCACGGACGACTACCAGCGGATGTGCGACGCCGGGGTACGCGCCGTGGTCGAACCCGCCTTCTGGCTGGGCCAGCCGCGGACCAGCGTCGGGAGCTTTCTCGACTACTTCGACGCGCTCCTCGGCTGGGAGCCGTACCGCGCCGCGCAGTACGGCATCCACCACCACTGCGCCCTCGCGCTCAATCCCAGGGAGGCGAACGACCGCGCTGCGCCGAGGTGCTCACCGAACTGCCGCGATACCTGCTGAAGGACTCCGTCGTCGCAGTCGCGCGTACAGGTCGCGCAGGCCGCCCGACGCCGCCGGCGAACGCGCTGAAGGGTGTGGAACCACCTTCCAGGCCAACGGCGCGCAGGGCATAGATCTGGGGCTGCAACGGGCAGCCCGACCAGCAGTGGACCACCGTCACTTGACGGCTCCTCCGGTGATGCCGGAGATGATCCGTCTCTGGGCGACGACGAAGACGACGACCAGCGGCAGGCTCATGAGCACGACGTAGGCGAAAACGAGGTTCCAGTTGTTCTGATACAGGTTGCTGCTCGCCACCGAGTACAGGTTCAGGGGAAGTGTCGAGTACGTCCCTCCGCCGAGCACGAAGAAGGCGTAGAAGACGTCGTTCCAGATGTAGAGGCAGATGAGGATCGTGGCGGTCGCGATGACCGGGCGCAGCAGCGGCAGGACGACCTTGATGAAGATGCCGAGCGGCCGTGCGCCGTCCATGCGGGCCGCTTCCTCCACCTCGACCGGTATGGTCCGCACGAAACCGGTGACGAAGAAGATCACCAGCGACATGTACATGCCCATGTAGACCAGCATCATGCCGATCGGCGTGCTGGCCAGGTGGAGTTGCCGGAGCAGCAGCACGATCGTGACGACGGCCGGAGGCAGGATGATCCCGCTGATCGCAGCCGAGTAGAGCACGGCCATGACGCGCCCGGTCCGCCGAGCCAGCACCCATGAGGCCAGCGAGCCGAAGATCAGCACCCCGGCGACGGACGGCACCATGACCAGCAGGCTGCCGAACAGCGCCCACAGCATATGGCCCTGTGAGAACGCCTGGGAGTAGTTGTCCCACAGGTGCCACACCCGCGGGAGGGACAGGTCGGGCAGGTTCGCCTCGCCTTGCGACTTGGCGGAGGTCACCAGGGCCAGCCAGAGCGGGATCCCGATGACGACGGCGGCCAGGACGATGACGACGGCAGGGTGAACGAGGCGGGACCAGCCCCGGGTGGAGTTCCTCACAGGACGCGCTCCCTCTTGCGCAGGTAGCCGATGACAGGGAAGGCCAGCAGAGCGACCAGGAGAAGGAGGGCGAGGCTCATCGTGGTCGCCTGGGCGAACAGGCCGTTGCCGTAGACGCGGAAGATGTAGATGTCGAGCACCTCGGTCTGCTGTGCGGGCCCTCCTCCCGTGGTCGCCAGGATCGTGTCGAACCCGTTGAAGGAGCCCAGCAGCGCGGTCGCGACGTTGAAGGTCACCGCGGGGGCGATCAGCGGGAACCGGATGGATAGGAAGGTCCGCCACCTGCCGGCGCCGTCGATCCTGGCCGCCTCGAGCACGTCGGCCGGGATCGTCTTGAGACCGGCGAGGAAGATCACCATCGCCAGCCCCATCCACTTCCAGGAGTTCACGAAGGCCACCGTCACCACCGTCCACGTGGTGCTGCCGAGCCAGGGGATCGTCACCTGCTGGCCGATGAGAGCGCCGAGGAGCCCGTTGAGCGGACCGTCGGGCTTGAGGAGCGCCTGGAAGGTGTACCCCACCGCCAGGGCGGACATCAGCACCGGGATGAAGAAGACGACCCTGGCGAACCGGTTGATCCGGGTGTCGCGCTCCAGGAGCAGGGCGAGCCCCAGCCCGAACCCCGTCTGCATGATCGCCACCAGGACCGCGTAGACGATGGTGATCCGCAGTGACGACAGCAGGGCGCCGTTGGACAGCACCGCCTTGACGTTCGCCAGCCCCACGGGGCGGATGTCGTCATGGAAGGCAGACCAGTCCGTGAAGGCGTAGACGAAGTTGAAGACGGTCGGCAGGAAGAAGAACACGGCCAGCACGGCGAACGCCGGAGCGAGGAACGAGCTCGGGTACAACACCGCTCGCCGCGGCGAGCGACCGGAAGCGGCCGAAAGAGAAGGGATCATGGCGATCCTGCATGCCTCTCAGTGTGGTGGGGGGCGGGAGGGGCTCCGTGCCCCCGCCGCCGTCAGAAGCCCTGGATCCCGAGTGCCTGGGCGAGCTGGGCGAACTGCGACTGTGTAGTGGAGGTCACCTGTTCGGGGGTCATGGTCCCGTTGACCATGTTCGCCAGGTTCACGTAGAAGTCCGGGTTCACCGCGGCGTTCTGCTGCATCGAGCCGGCCGCGTCGTCCAGCGCGGCCGTGGCCTGCTTCACGGCCTCCGGCACCCCGGCGGGAGTCGGTACGGCAGGCTCGATCGACACGGTGCCGGCGGACTTCACGTAGTCGGGGTAGTAGGTCTCCAGCCAGAACCGCAGGAACTGCCGGGCGCCCGCCTCCCGCTTCGGATCTCCGGTCTTGAAGGCGACCAGGGCGTTGTCACCGCCGGGCACCGACGTGGCGATGTTGCCGTCCTTGGAGATCGGGAACCAGCCGATCTCCCGGTCTATGGTCGCCGTGTCCGCCGTCGACTGCATCAGCGACGCGAACGAGGTGAGCTGCAGCACCATCGCCGCCTCGCCCTTGAGCAGGGCCGGGCCGGACTCGGTGTACTTGGAGGTCTTGTCGTCCTGGTTGAACAGACCCTGCTTCACCATGTCCTGGAACTGCCGGACGGCGCCGAGGATCTCCGGATCGGTGAACTTCTCCTTGTTCTGGCTGACCCGCTCCCACAGGCCCTTCTTCGACGCCTCGGCCAGCAGGACCTGCGGCCACCACTGGGTGGGCCACTGGTCGCCGGCGGCGCCGAAGAACGGCGCCACCCCCTTCGCCTTGATCTTCTGGGCGTCGGCGAGCAACTCGCTGAAGTTCTTGGGCGGGCTCGTGATCCCCGCCTTCTGGAACACCGACTTGTTGTAGAAGACACCGAGAACGGAGGGGACGTTGACGAAGGCCGCGTAGTGATGCCCGTTCACCACGCCCAGCTTCTGGATGGCCGGCGTCTGCCTGGCCAGCCACGGCGCGCCGTCCAGGCTCTGCAGGTCGGTGGAGGGCTTGAGCAGCGCGAGCATGCTGCCGGTCGGCTGCCAGGTGGCGAGGTCCGGTTTGGCGCCCGTGGCCAGCTTGGTCGGCGCGTTGGTCTCGTAGACGTCGGGAATGACGACCTTGGTGATCTTCGCTCCGGTCTTGGCCTCGAACGACTTGATGACGTTGTCGGCCATCGCGGCGGTCTGCGTCGACATCCACAGGGTGAGGGTCACCCCCTGCAGGCCGGCGCCCGGGTCAGGCCAGGCCGTGGTGACCGGCCCGGCTGGGGCTGAGGACGTCCCGGGGTTGCCCGCCGAGCAGCCGGCCAGCAGCAGAGCCCCGCACGTGGCGGCGGCCGCCGCGCGGGAAAGGCCTCGCGTCTTCATGGATTCTCCTGGTGTGTGGTGGGAGGTGAGGGCTGCCACGCTGAACGGGATCAGTGCTCCGGCCGCAGGCGGAGCAGGCGTGCGGACGGTCCGGGTACGGCGGGACGGACCGTGAGCCGCGCGGTGGAGGCGTCCCATCGGTGCTGCCAGCCGGGCAGCGTCGCCGGGTACTCGGTCTCCACCCGCAGCCGGCGGCCGCGCAGGCCGGGCAGGTCCACCTGGATGTCGTGCGGCCCGCCGTCGCGTTGCCATACGGCCAGGCGCACCGTGTCACCGGTGCGCAGGCCCAGCGCGACGACATCGTCGGACCAGGCGGGCAGCCCCAGCGGCCAGAACGGCTCGGCCGCGGCGACCTCGGCCCTGATCCGCTTGTGCACGGCAACCCCGTCCGCGACGAGCTCCCGCTCGGCCCGGCTCATCTTGTCGAGATGTCCCGACAGGTAGAGCCGCCCGGCCAGACCGTTGATCATGGTGAAGGCCAGAGCCTCCGGGGGCATCCCCGGCTGCGGGTAGGCCCAGTTGCCTGCCTGCTCGGGGAGCATCGTGGCGGGCGCGGCCGCCGCGATGGCGGCGTAGAGCCGCCAGTCCTGCTGGTCGGAGGTGGACTGGAGCTGGAGGCGGGAGAGCATCGCGTAGTCGGCCCGCATGGCTCCCGAGGCGCAGTTCTCGAAGATCACCTCCGGGTGGCGCCCGAGCAGGTCGTCCAGCCACTCCAGGTGGGCGCGGTTGTGCTCGAGCAGTCCCTCTCCCGGCTGGAGCGCGCCCCGGTCGGTGCCCGGCCCCGGGGTGACGTTGTAGTCGAGCTTGAAGAATCCGGTGCCGTAGTCGTGCACGAGGCGATCGACCACCTCGTCGAGATGCTTCCTGGCGGAGGGGTGGCGCAGGTCGAGGAAGTACCGGCCGTGCTCCACGACCCGCTCGCCGTTCCGGCTCAGGAACGCCTCGTCGGGCAGCATTGCGGCGACAGGGCTGCGCACCCCGACGACCTCCGGCTCCAGCCACAGGCCGGGGCGCATGCCCCTGGCCCTGATGTGGTCGAAGACCCGGGCGAGCCCGCCGTCCGGGAAGCGGCCGGTCGAGGGGCGCCACTCGCCGACGCTGTCCCACCACTTCCCGCCGTCGTCGTACCAGCCCGCGTCGACGCAGAAGTACTCGGCGCCGCTCTCCGCGGCGGCGTCGATGAGAGGCAGCAGGCGCTCGGTGGTCGGGTCGCCCATGAGGGTGTTCATGTAGTCGTTGAAGATGACCGGCAGCGCGTCGCCTGTGGGATGCGCGCGGCGGATCGCCCTCCGCTGCCGGGTGAGGGCGGCCAGCGCTCCCTGGCAACCCTCGTCGGACACGGCGACGGACACGGGGACAGCGACGAAGCTCTCCCCCGGGAGCAGCCGGGTGCTCCACTGGTGGTCGAGGTCGGTGGGGCCGCTCAGCACGAGGGAGACGGCGTTCGCCCCGTCACGGCGGCGGTCCAACTCCCAGCGCCAGGCGCCGTTGTGCTCGATCTGCCAGCCCCATGCCCGGCCGGTGCGGGCGCTCGCCAGGACACCGGTCGGCAGGTATTCGCCCGAGGACCAGGTGCTCTTGCTCACCGCGACGAGCGCGCCCCGGCCGTCGTGCCGGTGCAGTTCGCTGTTGATGTCCGCCAGCCCGTCCGGCCCGGACAACGGGATGGCCGCCCACCTGCCCTCTGCGCACCAGTCGGCGCGCGCCCGCCACAGGACCAGGTCGCCGTCGTCCGCCGTCTCGGGCAGCGCGCCGGAGGCGAAGGACGACACCATCTGCAGAACCCGGGGCGCCGGTCCGGTGTTCGTGACCTCGGTCCAGGTCTGCAGGGCCGGGACATCCGTCCTGGCGCGAAGGACACTGGTCGCCTCCAGCCCGGTCACCTCGTCACGCTGTCTCACCCGCAGTTCCCGCCAGTCGCCGTCCGCCCGCTCGACGGCGTCCACGAACCGGAGCCGCGATCCGGCGGCGGTGTCAGTGAACCGGGTGTTGGACAGTCCCCGGCCTTCCCCCAGAACCATCAGCTCGACCAGCGGCTGCGCCCGGAACGGGGGCACGGCGCTCGGTGCGGGCGACGCGGTCGCGAGCCTCGCGATGCGGGCCGGAGCGTCTTCGGGCCGCTCGAGTACCAGGTCGAGTGAGCCGGGACGCCACTGGATGGTTCTGCTCGTCATCACGTTCCTTAAGCCGGACATACGGTGCGGTTCAGCCATGAAAGCGTTTATCAAGCAATGTGACAAGGGGACCACCGGAAATGCGCTGATAACGCTTTCAACACGAGAGTGTCATGAAGGAACATGACCACGCGTGCGCGGTCCAAGGGTTCCTAGGCCGAGGTCAGCGGGCGGGCGGAGCGGTGCTCTTGCGCACGACCAGGCGCGGGGTCGACCGCGGCGTCGCGACCGGCACCCCTGCCAGCCTGCCGAGCAGGAAGTCGACCGCCATGCGCCCGAGTTCGGCGAAGTCCTGGCTCATCGTGGTCAGCGAAGGAGTCCAGATCTCGGCCAGCGGATGGTCGTCGAAGCCGACGACGCTGACGTCCTCGGGGACCCGCGAGCCCTCGTCCTGCAAGGCCTTGATCACGCCGAAGGCGACCTCATCGTTGCCGCACAGCACCGCGGTGACGTCGCCGCGCCTGGCCAGGCGCGCGCCGGCCTGGAGGCCCGAGCGCGGGGTCCCGTCACTCTCCACGATCTCCGGAACCGGGGCTCCCGCCGCCTCCAGCGCCTCCCGCCAGCCCAGCAGCCGCCCGCTCGGCCGGCCGGAGGCAGGTATCCCCACGTGGTGCACGGTGCGGTGGCCCAGTCCGAGCAGGTAGTTCGTCGCATCCCGCGCGCCGGCGTGGTCGTCGAACAGGGCCCGCGGGACGCTCCTGCCCTGCCCGGCGGAGGACACCGCCGCCACGGGGACCGTGTCGGGCAGTGCCGCCAGCGCCCGGCTGCCCTGGATGTCGAACTCGAGCACGATCATCCCGGCGAGCGGCTGGTCGAGCGCGAGGTCCACGGCCACCCGCGCCGACTCCTCGTCGTCGCCGTCCAGCATCGTCAGGGCGACCACCAGGCCGACCGCGCGGGCGGCTTCCTCGATCCCCCGGATCGCGCTGGCATAACCGTACCGGGTGGTGTCGCTGGTCAGCACGCTGATGATGGAGCGCCGGCCAGTCGCCAGGGCGCGCGCCGCGGCGTTGGGGCGGTATCCCAGCTCCTGGATCGCGCGCAGGACCTGCCTGCGCTTGTCGGCGCTCACCGGCGCGGACCCGCTCAGCACCCGAGACACCGTGGGGACGGACACGCCGGCGACCCTCGCCACGTCCGCGAGGACGGGAGGGCGGGTGTGCGGGCGGCGGGTCACACCGGTAAGCGTACATACCAGGAGGCGAAGGCCTGGACGGGCGGCTCCTGCGGCCGGGCTCGGTGGGCTGCTGCTGGTCGGGGCTGCTGGTGGGCACTCTGCCCGCACGGTCCGCATCCACCGCTCGGCATAGCGGTTCGCCCGCCGCGTCAGCGGCGGCGTCCTCGCCACCGTCACGCCCTCGCCGGTGAGGACTTCGTCGAAGACGGCGGTGAACTTGGTGTCTCGATCGCGGATGACGAAACGGTAGGAGCTGATCCGGTCGCCGAAGTCCATGGGCAGGTTGCGGGCCGTCTGTGCCGTCCAGGCGCCGGTCGGGTGTGCTGAGCATGCGTCCGGTGGGGGAGCGGTCGTCGCCTGGCAGCCCCAGGCAGAGGACGAGCGGGGACAGGTCATCGAGGTGCACGCCGACCGCGGCCCAGGCCGAGCGGCGGGCGTCCGCGCCGCCTTCGCCCGCGTGCGGCAGAGGAGAGGCGCCAGGAAACCGCGGACCGGGCGTTACCAGACGGTCTGTACGGGTCCGTCAAGCTGTGGTGGGCGGGTTCGCACCAGGTCGGTCAGGGCGGTGCCGGTCTCGCGGGTGATGGGGCCGGTGGGTTCGAGGCCGAGGCGGTGCGCGAGATCGGCTGACTGGAGGTGGGCGGTGGCCTCCACCAGGAGTGCGTACATATCGCAGGCGGTGCGGGCGCGCCGCCAGGCCGTCACCAGCACGGCGGCGGCGATCGGCAGGCCGGGCCACCACAGGGCGGCGACGGCGAGGTAGAGCAGGCCCCATCCGGCCAGCGTGGTGGCGCGGGTGAGGGTCTCGCGGGCGGCGATGATCTCCGTGCGGGTGGTGTCCGGGGCGGTGAGCCAGAGGTACGGCCAGACCGTGGCGAGGTCGAGGCCGAGGTCGCGGTTGAGCCGGACGGTGGCGTCGTTGAGCCGGTCGCCCATCCAGGTGGGGCGCGTGGGCGGTTCGGCGGCGATCCGCAAGATCTTCCGGTGGGCGAGTTCGCGCGGGGACGGCAGCGGGCTGGAGAGCGCCGGTCCGGGGCGAGCCGGTATCGGCGGGTTCGCGGCGAGCCGAGCTCGGACATGGGCGGCCGCGGCCTTCTCGCGGGTCTCGTGATAGTTCGATACCGCCTCTGTCCAGCGGCGGTGCCGGCCGCGGGTGCGAAGCGCGGCGAGTTGGCGGAGCGGGGGCGGCCAGCCGGCCCAGTCGGCGGCCAGCCAGAGGCGTTCGACCAGGCTGCCAAGGCTCTGGGCGGTCAGGCCGGCGGTGGCCGCGGCCAGCAGGTACGCGCCGAGGAGGGCGAGTCCCGCCGCCGAGGCGGCATCCGCGTCCACTGTTTCGAGACGGTCGGTCACACGGCGGGCGTCGAACGGGTGGGCATGCCCCAGCGCGTGGGCGGCGGCGAGGGCGGCGACGTACAGCAGGCCCGGCAGGACGAGCAGCGTGAACCAGCGGTCGGCGATCTTCTTGCCGAGCTCGGCGAGCAGTCCGCCCATCTGTTACGGCAACCGTTCGAGCAGCATCGAGGTCTCGTCGATCTCGCACGTGGGCGCGGCCGAAGCACCGGGCTCTGGCCACTGGTAGCGGGCGCAGCGGCGGTGCGGGCACGTGTACAGGGTCTCGGGAGGGGCAGCGGCGGTGATGCCGGCCAGGCGGACGGAGCGAGCGGAGCCGCCGTACACGCCGAGCACGTCCCCGCCTGCCAGCAAGGCCTCGTGCAGGTCGTCGAGAGGCCGTGTGACGTCGCTGCCGTCGCGGATCGCGGCCAGGAGCCGGTCGAGAGGCGCCCGGTCGCCGAGGTGGTCGAGTTGGGCACGCAGGTCGGGAAGGTTGCCGCACACGTACGCGATGGCGGCGCTGACACGCTCAGATAACCCAGCCATTCCGCCCCTCTTGGAACACCACTGTGGAGCCGTACCGAAAGTTAGCATCAGGCATGCGCGAACAGTACCTCGCCGCCGTGCGGGCGCACCTGGAGCGGGTCACCGCGACGAAGGATCTGTCCGCGGTCGTTCACCCGAGTGTGCCGGGCGACCTCCAGCGGCTGGCGGGCCTGCTGCGCGACGGCGACGGCGACACCGAAGCGCGGCTCGCGCTCGGCTGGCTGCACTACTACCGCTATCTCGCCTTGCCCGAAGGACCGGACCGGGACGAGTTGCGGTCGGCCGTCACCGCCCTGCTCGACTGCTTCGTCGTCGGCGTCGAACCCCTGCCCGACCAGCTCCTTCCCATCCTGGCAGACCTCGCGACCTCCTTCGGCGACCAGGTGCTGCGGCACGCGATCGCCTCGAGCGACCCCGACGCCGCGGAGGCCGCCGTCGAGTTGTGGCAGCGCATCACGCTCGCGGCGAGCGACGACGACCCCGAGTGGGAGACGTACTCGTCGAACCTGGGGCTGGCTCTGCGGATCCGATACGACCTGACGGGCCGGCGCGAGGACCTCGACCTGGCCGTCGACATCTTCCGCCATGCTGCCGGCAACGTCCCCGCTGATCACCCCCATCGACCGGAACACCTCAACCGGCTCGGCCGCGCGCTACAGGACCGATCGGCGTCTGCCGAAGATCTGGACGGCGCCGTCGCCGCAGGTCGCGAAGCCGTCGAGCTCGCGCCGCCCGACCACCCCAACCGGCATGCCTACCTCGGTAACCTCGGCAACGCCTGGCGCGCCCGATACGGACTTACGCAGACGCCCGGGGATCTGGACGCGGCGATCGGCACCATCCGGCAAGCCGTACAGGCCGCCCCGGCCCCGGGCCCGGATCGAGCGGGTTACCTGTCCATTCTCGGAGCCCTCCTGGCCACGCGCTACGAACGCTTCCTGCGGCGTGCGGATCTCGACGCGGCTGCCGAGGCGTTGCGCGAGTCGGCCGACACCGGGCCGGATGACGCGTCGCGGCACTACAACCTGGGCGTGGTCCTGTATCGGAGGTTCGAGCGGTCAGGAGAACGGGCCGACCTCGACGGCGCCGTGGACGCCTATCGCCGGGCGACCGACCTCGTCCCCGGCCGGGGCGGATGGCTGAACAACCTCGGCGCCGCGCTGCGGATCCGGTTCGACCGTACGGGAAACTTGGCGGATCTGGAGGCCGCCGTGCGGGCCGGGCGGCAGGCCGCCGAGTTGGAGCCCGTCGATCCGGTGGCGCTGACCAACCTCAGCGTTACGTTGATGACGAGCTTCCGCCGCACCGGGAAGCGCACAGATCTCGACGACGCCGTTGACGTGGCCGACCAGGCCGTGGCCGCCATGCCGCCTGACCTGCCTGGCCGGGCCGGCATCTTGAACAACCTCTGCTTGGCCCTGGTGACACGCGCCGAGCGGACCGGATCCGCCGAGGACCTCGCGCGGGCCGTCACCACGGCGCGGCAAGCCGTCGCCGCCTCACCGCCCGAGGATCCCGACAGGCCGAACCGGCTGGGCAATCTCATGAGCGCCTTGCGCCTGCGATTCGAGCGCACCGGCGACATGGAGGACATCGATGAGGCCGTACGCGCCGGTCAGACCGCCGTGAATGCCGTACGCGAAGACGACGGCGCTCGCGGCGAGCACTTGAGCAATCTCGGCGGCACGCTGCAGCGGCGCTTCGAGCGCACGTCCCGGATGAGCGACTTGGACGCGGCCATCGACGCCGCACGGCGTGCCGTCGAGGTGACCCCCGACGATCACCCCGCCCGGGCCCGGTACCTGGCGAACCTGGGAGTCGCGTGGCACAAGCGGTTCGACGTCACGCGCGCGCCACGCGACGTGGAGACCGCCATTGACGCCCTCCGGCGGGCCATCGAGGCCACGCCCGCGGATCACCCGGAACGGTCCGGCCAGCTGTCGAACCTCGGCAACGCGCTGCGGGCCGCCGACCGGATCGACGACGCCGTCACCGCGTTGCGGGAAGCCGTGGCTCTCACCCCGGTCGATCAGCCGGACCACCCCGGATACCTGTCCAACCTGGGGCATGCGCTGGCGGTGCGGTACTGGCGCACCGGATCAGGAGCGGAGGAGGCGTTGGCGGCCTACCAGGAGGTCGTCGATGATCCGCTCGCCATGCCCGCCATGCGGATCAGAGCCGCCCGGCTCGCCGCCGAGTTGGCCCGCGACCAGTGGCCGGGTCTCGCGGCGGATCTGCTGGAGACGGCGGTCCGCCTGTTGCCGGAGGTCACGCCCCGGCGCCTGCACCGCCGCGATCGCCTGTACCACCTCAGCCTGTTCCGCGGCCTGGCCGACGACGCGGCCGCCCTCGCCTTGGAAGCCGGCGAGCGGACGGGCGATGGGCCGGCGGCCGCGGTGCGGGCCTTGCGGCTGCTGGAGGCTGGGCGGGCGGTGCTGCTCGGACAGTTGCTGGAGACCCGAGGCGACCTGTCCGACCTCGAACGCGACCACCCTTCCCTCGCCGACCGATTCGCCCGTTTACGCGGCGAACTGGACGCCGATCACCTCACCAGGGACGACCGGGTCCGGCTGACGAGCGAGTTCACGGCGCTGGTGGGGGAGATCCGCAGCCGTGACGGCTTCAGGACGTTCATGGCGCCGCCGGAGCCGGAGGACCTGATCGCGGAGGCGAGGTCGGGACCCGTCGTCGTGTTCACCATCAGCAGCTACCGTAGCGACGCCCTCATCCTCACCGGCAGCGGCATCACCTGCCTCCCGCTGCCGCTGCTGGCCGCGAACGCGGTCATCCAGCAGTTCCATACGTTTACCGACGCCTTGAACGAGTCCGCTGACCGGGAGGCGGGCTGGCAGGACCGGGTGGCGGCACAGGACACCCTGCACGAGGTGCTGGAGTGGCTGTGGGACGCCGCCGCCGGGCCAGTGCTGGACGTGCTGGGCCTTGACCGCCTGTCCGGCGCCGATCTGCCGAGGGTGTGGTGGGTCACCGGCGGCATGCTCGGCACGCTCCCCCTGCACGCCGCAGGCCACCACCGCGGCGGCGGGCCGTCGGTCATGGACAGGGTCGTCTCCTCCTACACCCCGACCATCGGAGCACTGCGACACGCCCGCCGCTCCACCAAACCGGGCGTCGGCCGGACGCTGATCGTGGCCATGCCGGAAACGCCGGACCAGGATCCGCTGCCCAACGCCGCCGTCGAGGCCGAGCGGCTCCACGAGCGGATGCCGGACGCGCTGTCACTGACCGGCACTGCGACCAGGGCACAGGTGCTGGCGGCGTTGCCGGAGTGCACGATCGCGCACTTCGCCTGCCACGGCGTGAGCGACCTCGCCGACCCCTCCGAAAGCAGGCTGCTGCTGCGCGACCACGACAGCGCGCCGCTCACCGTCTCCAGCCTGGCCTCCGTCAACCTGGAGCGGGCAGAGCTGGCGTACCTGTCGGCGTGCTCCACGGCACTCATGTCAGTGGTCACGCTCGGCTCGGTCGAGCTCGACCCGGCCTTGCGGGCCGAGCTGCCCGACCTCGCCGCCGCCGTGTTGGCCGTCAACCAGAACGCCGATCTGGTCGACGAGGCCATCCATCTCTCCTCGGCCTTCCAGCTCGCCGGGTTCCGGCATGTCGTCAGCACCCTTTGGGAAATTGACGACGCGGCGGCCGTGCAACTCGCAGACGACTTCTACGCCGGGTTGCGCGGTGATGCCGGGAGTTCGGCGCGTGCTTTGCACGACGCCGTGCGGGCACTGCGCGACAGGCGCCCGCGCCTGCCCTCCCTCTGGGCCTCTTACCTGCACGCGGGAGCGTAGCCGATCATGAGAGCTTTCTGGTGGTCTCTCTTCCGTGCTGAACAGGGCGCGCCGGCCGTCCGCGAGATGGCGGCACGCCAACCCGTCGCCGTCAGGGTGTCGTGCAACCGGCGCAGATCCCGCATGCGGGTCTCGTACGTCGCCTCGACCACCATGCGCAGCAGCCCGCATCGGGCTCCGGCGAACAGCACCGCCGGCGCCAGCATGCCGAGCGCCGGCGACCGCCGCCATTCCGTGCCCGAGTAGACCACCACCAGGCTGGACAAGGGTGGGACTGGTGCGGCCGGTGCCTGTTGTAGTGGATCAGGTACTCGTGGAGCAGGACGGCCAGGTGGTGTTCGTTGAGGATCAGGATGCGGTCCAGGAGTTCGTGGCGCAGGGTGCCGATGACGCGCTCGCAGACGGCGTTCATCCTCGGCGTTCGCGGCGGCGTTGTGCGGTCACCCAGGTCCATGGCGAGGTTGCGGGCCTGCTGCACCGTCCACGCTCCGGTCGGGTGCGGGGTCACTCCGGCCAGGTGCAGTCGCCGGATCGATACCCGCCGCGTGCCTTTGCTTACGCGCTACAAGATTGCGGTGCCAGCGCAAGATTGTCGCCGCTGTGCCATGAACGGGTATGAAGCGCACCTCTACCAGCTCCCGCCCGAGATGGACGACGGCTGGAGCCCGCACTCCAGCGGCTCACAGTTGGTCGGCCAGCCGCCGGGCCGCGACCTGTACGATGTCCCACGCGGTGGCGAACGGCGGCGCGTAGGACAAGTCAGACCAGGCTAAGTCGTCAACGGTCGCGCCGTGCCACAACGCGGTGGCAACGGTGTCGATACGTTTGCCGGCGCCACGCCCGCCAACGATCTGCGCGCCCATCAGCCGATGATCCGACCGCGCTGCCAGCAACTTCACCGCGACCGGGTCGGCTTCGCTCATGTAGCCGCTGGCCGTGCTGCCTTCGGTGACCAGGGAGGTCACCTCGATGCCTGCGGCGGCTGCCTCACGCTCATTCAGGCCGGTGCGGGCGATCTCCAAGTAGGTCGGGCCCTCAGCGAATCGGGTGATCGCAGTGCCCAGCACGCCGCCGAACCGCAGCGCGCCTGGTGTGACGAGGTTGGTGCCGACGATCCGGCCCTGTTTGTTGGCATGGGTGCCGAGCGGCATGTAGGTCCACGTGCCGGTGAGCCGATGCCGGGTCTCGCAGCAATCACCGGCCGCCCAGATCCCGTCGGCCAGGCTCCCGTCCGGCTCGGGTCGCAAACCGCCAGTTGGGCCGCTCGGCAACTTGTCGAGGTCAAGGTAACCGGTGTTCGGCGTGACCCCCAGCGCCAGCACGACCAAGTCCGCCGGATAGCGCTCGCCTTCTGCGGTGTACACGCCACGCACTCGTCCGTCCGCCACGTCCAGCCGCACGACCGGTGAGCCGACCACGACCCGGACTCCCGCCTCGTGCATCCCCTTCTCGATCCGAGCGGACAGGTCCGGGTCCAGGGAACTCATCACCCGAGTCCGGGTGATCACGGTGACCTCGCAGCCACGCCTCCTGGCGGCCTCGGCCATCTCGACGCCGATGTAGCCGCCGCCGGCGACGACCACCCGGCCACTGCCCTTGGGCAGTCTCATGAGCAGGTCCAACCAGGCAGCGCCGTCGGTGAGCGTTTTGACCGGCGCGACGCCGGCATACCGTTGCCCTGTGCCGGGGTGGACGGCCCAGTCCGGCACCACGGCCGACGCACCGGTCGCGATCACCAGCTCGTCGTAGCCCAACACCTGCTCACCGTCGGCATCCCGGTAGGTGACGGTGCGGGCCTGTCGGTCGATCCCGGTCGCGGTGGCGCCGAGCCGCAGGTCGATCCCGGCTGCCCGGTGCTCCTCGGCGGTGCGGGCCACCAGGACGTTGCCACTGGACACGTCTCCGGCGACCCAGTAGGGGATGCCACAGGCGGAGTACGACGTATCGCCGGTCGCCTCCAGCGCGGTCACAGCCAGCTTGGTCCCGGCCGCCCGGATCGCCTGGTGCGCCGCACTCATCCCTGCTGCATCGGCTCCAATGACCAGCAGACGGGTGGCGCTCACCGGGTCACGTCAATCGAGGGCATGGTTTGGAGCCTATCCAGCTCCGGACGGAGGCGGAGCCCTCGAGAGAAGCAGTGTGCTGACCTGCGGCGATGTCTACCGGGGAGCCTGCGCCGTTGGCCGTGGCGATCGGCTCGCCGACCGGGAGATCAGCCTGGTGTGCTGTTCGCGCTCGCTGGCGAGTCGTGGAGCCCACACAGGTTCTCCACCCGAAGCGGACGCGGGCTCCTCGCGGTAGAAGATGTCGATGTCGACCTCTTCACCGCCCATGACCACTGTGTCCCACGCGTCGCTGATGACCAGGATGCGCAGAGTCTCAGCCGACAGCCGGCCGAGGTGGGCACGCAGGGCGGCGTCGTCGGGCAGGCCGGAGACGCGCTGCGACAGGCGGCCCCGGACGATCCCGAGCCGGTTCATCAGTGTGTCGATGTCCGCCGCGACCTGCGCGTCGGAACTCGGAGCGGCCTGCGCGCCGGCGCAGCCCTTGGCGATGTTGTCCTTGATGGCACGGGTGACGCCGTCCTTGTCGGTAGCGACCATCGCCTGCCAGGCACGGCTCTTGTGCCGGTACTGGAGCATCGCCATGGCTGCCTCGTGGCGGATGAAGTCCGCGTCGCGGAAGGCCCGCCCGCGCCAGGCCTGGCTGAGCGACCGGGCCAGGGAGATGGCCGAGGCCAGCCCGCTGTTGAGCCCGCGCCCCGGCCAGAAGTGGATGGCGTTGGCGGCGTCGCCGAGCAGGAAGCCGTAGGTGCCCGGAGTGGCGGACGTAGGGGCGTGCAGGCGCGCGGTGAAGCGCGGCCGCTGCACCATGTCGAGCCGGAAGGCGGTGACGGCGCTGAGGTTGTACTCGGCCACGCCGAACATCGCCAGCCCTTCCTTCACCCGCCGCCACAGGGCGGACCCTTTGATCAGGGCGGGCAGGAACAAGGTGCCGTGAGTGGAGCAGTGGAAGTCTCCGTCGTCGGTGCGGCCCATCATGCACGGGCTGGCGGCGACACACTCCTCGAACACGCGACGGACGGGATCGATGCCGATGACCTCCTCGGCCTCCTCGTCGGTGAGTCGCATGTTGAGGAAACCCTCGCCGCCCAGGGCGTTGAGCAGGTAGCGGTTCTGGGCCACGGTCAGCAGGACCGACATGGCGTCAGGCAGGTCGGACTTGACGCGTAAGCCCAGCACGACATCCTGCAGGTGCCTGCCGTTCAGGGAGTAGATCGAGCTGTCGGCGATGCCGAACTTGCCGGTGAAATGCTCCCGCGTGCGCGAACGGCCACCCTCGCAGATGGCTAGCACATGATCCTGCTTCGCGCTGTCGCCATGCTCGTCGGGATCGAAGCGCGTGGGGACGAGCCGGATGCGGTCGGACTTCTCGCCGGCCATCTCCAGGAGCGTGTCCTCGATGTAGGCGATGCGGAGGTTACGCGGGGCTTGTCCTCGGATGGAGTCGGGGCCGGGCGGCCACATCTCGGAGTACGCCCCGGGCTTGAACAGCCGAGCCTGCACCGGGCCGGGGAGGTTCAGGTACTGGCGGCTCTGAACCGTGACGACCTGCTGGCGCCGTACATTTCCCTGGTCTTGCCCTTTCCACGCGACCTGAGCACCATCCTGGGTCCAGCGGCCGTCGTAAACAGTGACGACGACCCGTGATCCCATGAGGTGCTCCAGGAGGAGCGCGAAGCTCAGCCCGACA
Source organism: Nonomuraea angiospora (assembly GCF_014873145.1). Taxonomy (NCBI): domain Bacteria; kingdom Bacillati; phylum Actinomycetota; class Actinomycetes; order Streptosporangiales; family Streptosporangiaceae; genus Nonomuraea; species Nonomuraea angiospora. Next base: position 653,714 of record NZ_JADBEK010000001.1, read on the forward strand.
GGCCCACCGCCGGAGACGGTCACCCGGAGTACCGGCCCCGGATCGACCGATGGGGCGGATCCCTTCCCCTGCGGCAGCGGGGACGCGCCGTAGACCGTCGCGACGTCGTCGGAGGGCAGGAAGCGGAACTGCTCGTCGCCGATCGTGATCAGGTCGCCCGGTTGGAGCACCTGTGAGGTGACGCGCCTGCCGTTGACCAGCGTTCCGTTTCGGCTTCCCAGGTCGTACAGGATGTAACGCCCTGCCTCGTGGCGTATCTCGGCGTGGCGGCGCGAAGCTCGCTCGCTGGAGAGCACCACGCCGCAGTCTTGCCTGCGGCCGAAGGTGGTCGGCGTGTCACCGAGCGGGAAGTGGCGGTCGGTGAGGGGGCCGTCGTGTCCGACGATGGAAGGGGGCATGATGCCTTCCTTATCGTGACAGGAGATCTAGCCATCGATGAGTCCAAGTCCATCATGTGCGACCAGAAGCAGCCGTGTAAGTGGGAAGTACGCACATCGGGAAGGCGGCACCGTCGAGAACGCCGACCTACGCCTGCACAACTGCAACTCCCACACCTGCAGCGGCACCGACAGCGCCGGCATCGTCGCCCATCGCATCACCACCCCATGGACGGTGGACACCCTGACCTGGAGCAACCAGCCCTCGGTCACCGTCAGCGGGCAGGTGGGCAATAAGGGCGCCTACAGCGCGACCATCCCCTGTCCCGAAGGCGAGGGCGAACTCTACTACTCCATCGAGCAGATGGTTCAGGCCTGGATGGACGGCGAACCGGGCGAAGGCGTCCGGCTCATCTCGCCCACCGAAACCGTCGCGCAGAACTGGCGTCACTACCGCTCCGACGAATACGGCGGTTACGACACGTACCCGATCACCCCCCGCGGCCCTGTCCTCATCATCAAGTACACGCCTCCTCAGACCGAGGACGTTTTCGCCGTTCATGACCCCTCGGAACTCGACGAAGACGCCACGTATGAGAACGAGATCGCCAACAAGGTAGTGCCCAAGCGGTTGGGGTTTGCCCTGTTCGTGCGGACACGCCGGGCGAGATACCACTGCGGCCAGCGTGATCCCTTCAGACTTTGTGATCGTGGCTGAGCGGGTTCGTGTACGCGAGATCGATGATGACGAGGGCAACCGGCTGCTGCGGATCGTGCGGCGGGGCTCCGGCTCGGTGGTGACCTGGCGGCGGGCGCAGATGGTGCTGTGGTCGGCGCAGGGCATGACCATCCAGAAGGTGGCGGAATTGGCGTTCACCAGCGAGGACCGGGTCCGTGATGTGATCCACAACTTCAACGCCGACGGGTTCGACTCGCTGTATCCCCGGTACAAGGGCGGTCGGCAGCCGAAGTTCACCCTGCCGCAGCGCGTGGAGATCAAGAAGATCGCCAAGTCCCAACCCGCCGAGCACGGCCTGCCGTTTTCCCGGTGGAGCCTGGCCAAGCTGGCCGATTTCCTGGTCGCCGAGGGGGTGGTCGACGACATCAGCCATGAGGGCCTGCGCGAGCTTCTCCGTGCAGAGGGTGTCTCATTTCAAGCCATAAAGACCTGGAAGTCCTCCGCTGATCCGGACTACGCGGTCAAGAAGGCCCGGATCGAGCACCTGTACGCGATCGTCGACGGTCAGGTGTTACCCGAGGACGGCGACCCTGCCGTGATCTTCTGCGTGGACGAATTCGGGCCGCTTTACCTGCAACCCCGCCCCGGCCGCCAGCGGACCGACGTCGGCGGCAAGGGCAAGGACCCCGATCGTGCGCCCCGGCCGCGGATGCGCGCCACCTACACCCGCACCCAGGGCGTCCGGCACCTGTTCGCCGCCCTGGGCCTGGGCAAGGACAAGATGTACGGACACGTCAAGAAGCGCAAGCGGCGCGGAGAGTTCCTGGAGTTCTGCCGCTACCTGCGCAGCCTCTACCCACTCGACGTCCGGATCGCGATCATCTGCGACAACTTCAGCCCGCACCTGACCACCAAGAAGGACAAGCGGGTCGGACAGTGGGCCAAGGCGAACAACGTCGAGATCGCCTACACGCCCACCAACCCCTCGTGGATGAACCGCATCGAGGCCCAGTTCACCGCGCTGCGGGAGTTCACCCTCAACGGCACCGACCATGCCAGCCATCGCGAGCAGAGCAGCATGATTCGCCGTTATATTGCCTGGCGCAACCGCCACACCGACAACCCCCGACTACGACGGATCGTCAACAGAGCGAACGTGGCCTGACACGAACGCCTCATTCCGGCACAGTCTGACGGTCGTGCTGGCTACTGTTTTCGGCATGCCGGAGTCTTTCGATCAACTGTCCTTTGACGCTGGTGACGGCCTCCCGCCAGCATCTCGCGATGAGATGGTGCCGGGATTGCGCTACATCGCCGGCTGGCTTACTCCCGACGCCTGCGCGTCGTTGCTTTCATTCATCGACGCCGCCGAGTGGTCGACACAACTGCGACGACGAGTGCAACACTACGGTCACCGCTACGACTACGGCCGCCGAAGTGTGGCGAGGAATCCCTTGGTCGCCGCCGCTCCACCGATCCCGGCATGGGCCCAACAGCAGGCCATGCGCCTGGTCCGCGAAGGAATCATGGACAGTGAAGCAAACCAAGTGATCATCAACGAGTACCAGCCGGGACAAGGCATCAGCCCACACGTCGACTGCGTGCCCTGCTTTGGCCCGGTCGTCGCCGCGATCTCCCTGGGCTCCGCTTGCCTCATGGACTTCACCCATCCTGCAGACGGTATGAAGGTGGCGATGTCTCTCGCCCCAGGCAGCCTGTGTGTCATGTCAGGACCTGCCCGATACACCTGGCGTCACAGCATTGCCGCGCGCAAGAGCGACCCCACTGCGGCAGGCCGCATCCCGCGCACGCGGCGCGTGTCAGTAACCTTCCGCACGGTCAACGATCCGCTGTTGTAACCGGACTCTAGGACTCCTGTCGACCAAGGCCCATAACAGGGCAAACGTGAGGTTCCCCCAGTAGCACGGCCACCCGAGGTGAGGTCACTCAGTGGTGTCTGAGGGCCGGTAGAGGCTCTCGAACGTGACGGGACTGTGCATCTCGATGCCGGAATGGCGTCGGTAGGGATTGTACCGGCATTCAATCCATTCGAAGATGGCGTTAGCGAGTTCGTCGCGTGTTTTCCAGATTCTGGTGCCGAGAAGTTCGAGCTGCATTGTTCCTCAGAACGACTCCATCATCGCATTGTCATAGCAGTCACCAACCGTTCCCATCGATCCGAGCAGGCCGGCATCTCGCAAACGCTTGCCGAAGACCCAAGACGTGTATTGCGTACCGTGATCGGAACGCAGAATGGTCGAGCGCGCGTCCGGTTTTCGCCGGGCCACGGCCATCGCTAACGCGTTCACCACCAGGTCGGTATTCTGACGAGCGTCGATGGACGAGCCGATGTTCCGGCGCGAATAGGCGTCCATCACGGCGGCGCAATATGGCTTTCCTTCGCCGGTGGGATGCCCGGTGATGTCGGTCAGCCACAGCCGATCGGGCGCCTCGACGTCGAAGCCGCGTTGCACCAGGTCCTCCTCGGTAGCCTGGTTGACCAGGTTGCGGCGGCCCTTGCGCCGGTACACGCCCTGCAGGCCGGCCTCGCGCATGAGCCTCTCCACGCGCTTGCGGTTGACCTTCTCGCCCAGCCCGAGCGTGAGCTCGGCATGCACCCGCGGCGAGCCGTAACTGCCACGCGAGTCCGCGTGTACCTGACGGATTATTTTGGTGAGTTCTTCGTTGCGGAGCGCACGTGGCGGCTCGGGCCGACCGAGCCGGTCGTAATATCCCGATGTCGACACCCGGAGTACTCGGCAGGCCACCGCGACCGGAATGTGGTCATCGGCAAGCTCACGGACCAGCGAGTGGATTACTTTGGGAGGACACTGCCGACGACCAAGCCGGCCAATTGCGGGAACACCAGCTCCGCAAGATCCTTTACGTCACACCAGCGTCACGCTGACACAGCACGGCGAGATAGCCATGTACCGACACGAGCTATCACGTTCCGTCACCACCGAATGTGAGCCAGAGCCACTGACTGGACACACCCGTTGTGGATGCGTTCTACGGCTGAGCAACGGCGGCCAGGTTCACCACGCGGACGCCGCCGCCCTCCGTCCAGAAAATGACACCGCTACCTGACGACCACTGCCTGCCACCCGACGGCAGCTGGGCGCCCTCGAAGGTCACGGTCGTCCGCGTGCGGGCGTCGTAGATTTCGCCGGAGCCGGTGAAGAACCGATCCCGATACGGGTAGTCGCGCAGCCCTCGATGGACGTCGTTCCAGCTGCCGTCGCTGCGCTGGACAACGGTGTCGTCTCCGCGCGTCCCGGTACACCAGGTCGGCCCGCAGCGCAGGCCCTCGACGCCTGCTGCGGGGCGAACCTTGATAGTGCCTCCCGTCTGCAGGTTGACGACTTTGGTCGGATTCGTACGCACGTCCAGAGGCTCGTCTGTCGCCCACGGCCACTCCACGAGCTGCAGCCCCTTGGATCCGGGCACCCGTTCGGGGACTCCGCCGTCGATCCTCATCCGCCAGAGCCCGTCCAGCGGTGCTGACCAGACGATGTCCTGGCCGGCGAGCGCCATGCGATCGACGTTCTCTCCCGGGATCGGCCCGACCTTCCTCGCCTGCCCACCGGCCCGCAAGGGAGCGACCCAGGCCTGCCCGTCGGCGAGCCAGACCACTCGCTCGCGGCCGATGGCCAGATGCCGCGGCGCCTGCCTGAGAGCGGCGACGGTTCGTGAACGCTTGGAGGCGGCGTTGTAGACCTCGAGGGTTCCTCGCTCGCCCCAGGCCAGCACCTCTGTGGCGCTGATCGCCGCCAGCGGCCTGGAGCGCGCGGGCATGGTGAACACCGCCTGCGGCCACAGCCGTTCGACCGCGTTTCCCTCCGGCTGCGCCAGCCTTGGTTCCGCCGTGTCCACGACGACTTGCGGTGCAGGCCAGGCGGCCATCGCGCCCCATCCGAGGGCCGCCGCGCAGACCGCCGCGAGCGCCCCCTTCGCCTTCCTGCGCCTCCGGCGTCGTCTCTTGGCCATCACGCCGGGCAGTACGTCCTGGTTCTCGGCTCGATCGGCGATGGTACGCAACGCCTGAGCCAGTTCTTTTTCGGTTGTCATCTCCACCTCCCCGTGAGTGCGTCCGCGCGGACGCGGAGTGTGGCGAGCGCACGCGAGACCTGGCTGCGAACGGTCGCCTGCGAGATGCCGAGCCTCGCCGCGATCTCCTCATCGGCGAGATCCTCGTAGTAGCGCAGGACCAGCACCGCGCGCTGTCTGGCCGGTAAGGCCCGCAGGCGCTGCCAGATCTCGCCGAGCTCGTGTTCGTCCTCGTGGACCGGAGAGGGAACCTCCGCCGTGAGGTGCTCCAGCCGTCGCCTGCGCCACCAGCTCACATGCTGCCGGGCCATGATCGTCCGAACGTATCCCTCGGGGTCGTCCTTGCTGCGTACACGCCGCCACGAGGAGCTCAGCTTGAGCAGAGCCTCCTGGACCAGGTCGGCCGCGTCGTCGGCGCTGCCGGTCAGCACCAAGCCGTAGCGCAGCAGCGCATGGCTCCTGGCGCGGACAAACTCCTCGAACTCCACCTTCCAGGGACGCACGGGCCGACATCCTTGTTGCAAAAACCTTTTTGGGGTCGGAGCCACGCACTGACCGCGCGGCAGCAGGCCGAGCCGGTACCTATGCATGCCACCGGTAACTATCACCACCGAGTGGTCTACGCGCCCGCCCTGTTCGGCGCGCAGACCACTTCGCATATCCGTGCAGACGACTTCGGAAACCGAGAGCCGTGTTCGCCGACGTGAGCTGGGTCAGCGGGTCGGCGTGGCTGGTATGCGCGAGCAACCGATGCACCACTTCCGGGTCGACCAACGTGCCTGACAAGATCATCGCGCTCCGACCTGTGAGGAGATGCGAAGAACCCTGGATAACGTCGGTTGGGTGGGGGAAGGCGGCCACGGTCATCGGGTGGCTCTTCTGCCGGCAGGGTGTCCAGGAGGCGCTGGCCTGTCCTTGCGGGCAGGTGACCTGCCGACGCTCCCAGCCGATGGTGAAGGCGGTGCGGTCGTAGCCGTTGCGGGTGCGGGCCTGGACGGAGTTATCTGTCCGCAACGGCGCGACCAGGTTGATCTGGTGCTGCTCACGGGCGGCGACGATGAGTTCGGCGGAGGAGTGGCCCGCATCCAGGTAGTGCTCGGCGGGGAGGAGGCCGCGTCGGGCCAGATGCCGGTGGATGGTCTCGGTCACCGCCGTGTCGGGCACGGTGGCGTCGGTGGTGGCCACGTTCGTGATCAAGTTCGGCGGCGTCTTGCCGGTGCCGCTGGTACACCCTGGTCAACGAGCTGGTGGAGGGCGCTGACGAGAAGGTGCTGACCGAGACCATCGCCCGCTACGGCCGCGTCGATCTCCTTTGTATTGATGAACTCGGCTATATGGAGCTTGATCCGCGCGGGCCAACGCCGCCACCGTCGCCGGCTGACCATTTTCTTGTTCTTCCTCGGCAAAGCACCTGGTCCGCCACTGAGAGCAGCGGGTCAAGATGCGGCGGCCGCAGGCGAAGCAGAGGACGAACGATCTTGACGCGGGACGAGCAGCGGCCATCATCCTCGCCCCGAGAAAGAGCAGCGGCACGGTAGACGAGCGAGTCCAGCCACAGCTCAGCTGAGCGTCGCCAGAGGCGTGGCCTTGCTCAAGGCCTGCCGGCGTTGGCAGCCAGGAACGACAGCGCCGTCGGCAGAACGTCGGTCGACCTGTCCCAGCAGCCCTTGTGATCTGCGTCGGAGATGGACAAGAAGTTTGCGCCTGAGCGCTCGGCGAAGGCCCGCATCGGCTCGTGCCAAGGGTCGGCCGTGCCCGCGTACAGCAGCATCGGCACGCCGGAACCGGCGAGTTCCCGCTGGAGTCCAGGCTCGCGGGAGAACGCCTCATAATTGGCGCGGAAACCGGCAGGATCACCCGCCTCGATCAGGGCGGCCTGATAGGGATCGGCAGCGGCGCCTTGCTTCATCAACTGGTACGCATCGGTGTCGGCAGGCAGGCCGAGCAGGCGCAGCGTAGGACCGACCACGGAGCGGAAACCGTCGACAGGATCAAAACCACCGGCCACCAGACAGGTCAGGCGGTCAGGCGCATGCGCGGCGACCGCGTACCCCGTCATGGCGCCGAGCGAGTACCCCCACAACGCGGCCCGTTCGACGCCGACCTCGTCCAGCACCGCCGTGACAGAGTCCACCCGCCGTTCAAGCGAATAGTCCTCGGCCCGGTGCGGGGCGTCGCTACCACCCAGGCCGAGCGGGTCGACGGCGATTACGGTGTAGGTGGACGTGAGTGCGGACGTGTAGCCGCTATGCGCCCAATGCGCCCCGTCCTGGAACATGCCCGGATGAAGCACCACCGCGGGGCCATCGCCGGAGACCTCGTAGGAAATCTTGAAACCGTTGCTGCGCGCGATGGGCACGGGTTGTTTCCCTCAGCTGTTCACGAAGATCCTGCGGCTGCACGCAGGATCGTTACGATTGATAACGGGATCAATCGTGACGCATGCCTAGAAGGCTTTGGAAGAAGGCACTTTCTTGTCGCAACGGAACACCGCGGTAACAAACCAGCTCACGCCCGCGACGACGGCACCCGCCCCTGACGATTGCCCGCTGCCTGAGGTCCTGGGCTTGATCGGCGGAAAGTGGAGCGCTCAGGTACTGGTCGAACTGGGCAACGGTCCACGCCGCTTCACCCAGCTGGAGCGCGCGATCACGGGCATCAGCCGGCGCATGCTGACCGTGAGCTTGCGCGATCTCGAACGCAACGGGCTCGTCACCCGAACCGTGTACCCGGATTCCCCGCCGCGAGTGGAGTACGCCACTACTCCATTGATCGAAGCCATACGCGAGCCCCTGGAAGCACTCACGGACTGGGCCCGTCTCGCAGCCCCTGCCATCACCGCGGCCCGCCGGGCCTACGACAGCTCGGCCGATTCACAGCCCTGATGCGCTGACCTACGTTCGCTATCTGCAGGCCCGACCCGGCGCCTACCGTTGAACGGGTCGGTCGCCAAGGCCGGGCTGAACAAGAGCATCCTCGACGCGGGTCCGGGGTGTTCCTCGCGATCCTCACGCACAAGGCTGAAAGCGCCGATCGGGACCGATCACCCGCCGTTGGCTGCGAGCCCGCCCCAGTCCCCGAAGCGTATGTACAGAGACCGGGGCGGATCGGCGTGCGGCTTGCCAGGGCGCCACGGGCAGGAGACTGTCACCCCGCCTTGTAGCCATGGATCGCGAGTGCGGTCTAGATCAGGGGGCAGCTGTCGCGATACTGCGAGATGCCGTCCCGGTTGGTCAGCGGGCAGAGGAATTGGCTGTAGCGGGCGTCGTCGTCGATGAATATCTTCATCCACGGGATCATGGTGCGCGCGAGGGTGGTGCTCGGCTGCCCGATGTAGTTGTGGCCGGCGCCGGCGATCTCGATGTAGGCCCTCTCCGTTGTCGCCGGGATGGTGTTGTACAGGGTGGTCAGGCGCGGTGGGGGCACCAAGGTGTCGTTCTGCATCGCGTAGATGAGAGTTGGCACCCGGTCACTGGAGAGGTTCCCCGAAGGCAGATGGGGCGCGTTCCCGATGGCTGCCTGGAGTGAAGGACGCCGCAGGGCGGCGTCGAGAGCTCCGCCCCCGCCCATGGAGTGTCCGGCTACCGCCAGCCGGGTGGCGTCGACCCGCCCGCGTACGGTACTGCGTTGGGTCAGGTAGTCCAGCGCTGCCAGGAGCTGCGTGCCACGGCTGGTGGGGCTGTCGTTGAGGTTGTTGGTCTCGATTCCGAAGACGACGAAACCCCGAGAGGCCAACCGCGGTCCCAGCCAGGCGATGCCCGGCCAGGTGCCATTGAGGCCGGGCGAGATGGCCATCGCGCCGAAGGTGCCCTGGTCGGTAGCCGTCGGGTAGTAGATGGTCCCGCCGCCGAAGCCGTTCCCGCGCGAAACCCCGACTGATGCTGTCGCGAAGGGGCCGGTGGGGGCCGCAATGCTGGCGGCCGTCGGATCGGGGCCCCGCTGGTGGGGGTTCTCCGCGGCGGACGCGGCGCGGGTCGTCGCCGTAGGGGCGAGGACGCTGAGGACGATCGCAGTCCCGGCAAGGGTTTTACGGGGTAACCACGCGCGCGGCTTCCGACGCGTACGCGCTGCTCTCTCTTGTTGTGGCATGTTGTCCTCCTCGATGGACCGGTGCGTGGGTTCAGCAGGCAGACAGCGAGGGCGAGGAGCGTATGGTGGTGGGCCCTTGCCAGGTGCCACCGCGTGGAGACTGGCGTGTCGCGGCTCAGCCGGGCGTTGCCGCGGTGAAGGTGAACGAACCGGAGGGGACGTTGTAGACGGCGTAGGCGCCGTCCATACGCTGGAACGCGGTCCGGTGCGGTGCTGCGACCAGGCGCCGCTCCTTTGCCGGTACCCAGACTTCGGCCGTGGTGTTCGGTGGCACCTCGACCGTCAACTTGAACGTTCGCTGCCCGCGGCTCCATTCGGACCGCACCACCCCCTGCGGCGTGGTGTAGCTGCCTTTGACGTAGGTGAGATCCCCGACCGGCTTGGGTTGGATGATGAGGTCGCGGTAGGCGGTCGAGCCGTCTGCCTCGCGGATGCCGGCCAGGCCGGCGTGGAACCACTCCTCGATCTGGGCGAGGATCATGTGGTTCTTGGACGATCCCCGGTCCCAGCGCTCCCCGATCGTGGTCATGCCGCCCGGGTTGGCGCTGGTGGACTGCATGAAGTAGCCGTAGCCGGGCTGGTCGTCCTGCTGCAGGACCTCCCACAGGACGTCGTCGCGGCCGCCGGCGGCCAGGACACGGACGATCGGGCCCATGCCGATGGTGCCGCCGCTGAAGTGCGGTCCTTCGCCGTTCGGGTGGTAGGCGCGGACGAGTTCGACGAGGGCGTCGAGGACGGCCTGGCGTTCTCCGTCCGGGACGAGGCCGGCGTCGAGGGCCAGCGCCTGGGCCGTCTGGGTGGCGCCGGCGGTCCCGGCGTCGCCGTCGGTGGTGTAGCGGCGGAGCTGCTGGTTGTAGAAGTGGGCGTTGAAGGCGTTCTTGATGTCGGCGGCCAGCGTCCGGTAACGGGCGGCGTCGTCGGCGTGGCCGGTCAGGTCGGCCATCTTCGCCAGCTTGGTGATCATGACGTAGTAGCCCCACGTGCCGGTGATGCGGCCTGAGGTCTCGTCGGCGGCCACCCAGTCGGCCAGGGCGGCGTCCACGATGTGCGCGTCGGCGCCGGTGCCGGCCTTCTGGCGCTGGATGTAGTCGGCGAACAGGACCATCTGCTCGTAGTAGCGGGCCATGGTCTCGGTGTCGCCGTACAGCTCGTACAGCATCGCCGGGACGAGGATGATGGCGTCGCCCCAGTTGATCTCGTCACCGAAGCGGCCGCTGTAGCCCCAGTCGTAGACGGGCGTCTTCAAGGCCACGTTGCCGCGCATCGGGGTGCCGGCGACGGACTGGCCTTCGACGAGGTGCCGCATGGTGGTCTTCAGGTACGCGCCCAGGTCGTGGTTACGGTGGATGGCGCCCATCGGCATCGTGTAGTCGGCCGGGTAGGACAGCTTTTCCCGCCCGGGGCAGTCGGTGAAGACCGACATGATGTTGGAGGCGAAGGAGTAGCGGGCCATCGTGTGGATGCGGTTGATCCGGGCGTCGGAGGTGGTCACCTGGCCCGCGACGGGGGTGTCGGCCTGGAGCCGGATACCCTTGATGAGATCCTTGCCGGGAGTGTAGCCCTCGGGCAGGCCGGTGACCTGGATCCACTGCATGCCGAAGTAGTTGAAGTCGGGGTGCCAGCTCTCGCCGCCGGGCAGGCCGGCGGTGGTGTAGGTGTTGAACAGGTCGCGGCCCCGGTTGCCGCCGCCGCCCATCAGGGAGGCCTGGTCCACGGTGCCGTCGGGGGCCAGGGACTCGGCGGGGGACATGCGGATGGTGATCCCGGCGGGCAGGCGGCCCTTGAGGTTGAGTTGGGGCCAGCCGGTGATGTTCTGGCCCAGGTCGAACACCCAGACGCCCGGCGCTGGGTTGGTCAGGGAGACCGGGGTGAAGGTCTCGACGGCTTTGACCGGTTCGGCCGCGCGGGCGACGAGCTTGGTGGCCAGGTTCGGCGGGGGTGCGATGCCGGCATCCGTCCAGGCCATGAGGGTGCCGTCGCGGCGCTTGGCCGTGGGGGAGAGGTCGGCGCCGGGAGAGTCCCAGCCGGGTTGCTCCCGGCGGGCGTCATGGTCGGAACCGGAGTACCAGGCGTCGGTGACCAGGGGGCCCAGGGCGGTGCGCCAGCTCCGGTCGGAGACGATGACGTCCGGCGAGCCGTCGGTGTAGGTGATCTCCAGGCGGGCGATCAGGCGGGGCGTCACCGCGGCGCCGGCGCTGGCGTCGCTCGCGGCGATGTTGTTGCCTGAGCCGGTCACGGTCGCGCCCGCAGGGTGCGGCTTGTCCAGCGCGGGGGTGAAGGTGATGCCGGTGCTGCCGATCGCCGTGATCGTGCGGGACTCGAGGTTGTCGCCGCCGTCGCCGGTGTCGATGCTGATGGTGCCGCCGACGTGGTAGCCGGTGACGCTGTTCGGCGTGACGGTGGTGGCGCCGGGCGCGGTGCCGGCGGTCAGGGTGCCGCTGCCCTTGAGCTGGCTCTGCCACCAGGAGTAGGGCGCCGTCCGGCCGACGGCCGGATTGGTGACGCTGCGCCGTACGTAGGCGGGGCCGTTGCCGAGCCGTACGCCCAGGGTGTTGGCGCCGGCGCGCAGGTCGTCGGTGACGTCGTAGGTGCGGTACTCGCTGGAGAGCTGGTAGTTGGCGTTGCCGGGGGCGAGCACCTCGTCGCTGAGCGTGCGGCCGTTGAGGGTCGGCAGGTGCAGTCCGATGCCGGAGAGGTAGAGGCGGGCGCTCGCCACGCGTTTGCGGCGGTCGAGGTCGAACGCGCGGGCGAAGATCGGCATGGGCTGGTTCTCGGCGCGGCCGGGGTACTCGATCCAGCGTGCCTGCCCCCAGTCGCTCTGCTGGAGCAGGCCCATCTCCCAGGACGAGGGCCTGCTCCAGTCCGAGGGCTGCTCGTTCGCGTCCCAGACGCGCACGTGCCAGCCGACCTTCTGCCGCGAGGCCAGAGGCTGTCCGCCGTAGCGGACGCCGGACTGGATGGCCGAGCCCACCTTGCCGGAGTCCCACAGCAGTCGCCCGCGCCTGAGATCGCTCTCGCTCGCGGCCACCTGGATCTGGTACGCGGTCTGCGCGTCGGCCGGGCAGGCGACCCGGGAGCCGGGCCGCCGGCACGGATGGCCGGCGGCTTGCCGGGAGGGGGTCATCCGCCACGCCAGCAGCGGGGCGAGGCTGTCGATGCCGAGGGGCTGATCGTGCCGGCCGTCCACGCGCAGGTCCACGACCTCGACGTGGGGTTGCCTGCCGGCCGCCGCCGCTGGAGGGGTGAGGGGCTGTGCGAGGACGAGGGTGAACGTCACTCCCAGCCCTGCCAGGACGCGTATCCGGCGACGTAATGAGGACACAAGTCACTCCCTTCCGCGCATGGCGCACCCATGGAAAAGATCGAGCGCCGGCTGTGTCGGCGGCGTTCGTCGCCGCGAGAGCTGATCTGGGCTGTCCGGGCGATCGGGGGACCGGCGGCGAGGATGAGGCTCGGGTCGCCGAGGGTCAGCGCGGTGTGGACAGGATGTCGTCACGAGGCTGGGCCACGGCATACTCCTCTCGCGATAAAACGATTTAAGCACCCCGGTCGATGTCGCCAACGTAAGCGCTCTGACATAAGGCGTCAAGAGTAAATTTGAGTAACGATTCTCAGAGTTACACCACGTCAATGGATCACAACTGAAGCTGTTTGGGTAACGATATCCATCGTGATCATGCCGCTGGCGCTGAGGGCCGGATCGCAGGCCGGAGGCCAGCACTCGCTCTTCTCGAAGGCCATCCCACGCGTCAACCACAGGCACGATCTCCAGCAGGCGCGGGCGACGGTTCAGCTCTGGCGGGACAGCCAGGTGGTGGGGCGGCGGCGGATCTGGTCGATGGAGGTGAGTGCCGCGCCGATGACGGCCGCGTCCGGGCCGAGCAGGGTGGGGCGGACGGTGACCGGCGACCAGGAGGCGGTCACCACCCGGCGGTCGATCTCGGCGCGCACCGAGTCGATCAGCCACGACGACAGCAGCGCGAAACTGCCGCCGAGCAGGACGGTGCCGACGTCGAGCACGTTGACCGCGCCGGACAGCGCGATGCCGAGCGCGCTCCCGGCCCGGTCGAGCGCGGCCAGCGCGGCGGGGTCGTCGGCCTCGGCGCGGGTGGTGATGACGGAGTCGGGGTTGATCCCCTCGAAAGTGCCACCGGCTCGTCCGGGGACGACGCCGGGCGGGACGGCGCTTTCGAGGGCGTCCGTCCGGTTGGTTGCTCCTGGCAGCGCGCCGAGGATGGCGCCGGTGCTGGCGTAGGTTTCCAGGCAGCCGCGCGACCCGCAGGCACACGTGGCGCCCTCCGACTCGACGGTCACGTGCCCCAGCTCGCCGCTCCAGCCACGTGCCCCCCGCATCAGGGTGCCGTTCAGCACGATCCCGGCGCCGATGCCGAGTCCTCCCGACACGTACAGGAAACTCCCCAGGGGGTCGTCCCCGGCATACAGCTCGCCCAGCGCGGCCAGGTTGGCCTCGTTGTCCACCGCGCACGGCACGCCCAGGTCGGCCAGGAACGTTCCGGCGTCGACGTCGCGCCAGCCCAGCGCGGGCGCGATGCGCACCACCCCGCCGTCGACGGGTCCGGGTACGGCCAGCGTCGCGGTGATCACGGTCAGCTCCTTGACCCTGACCGCCTCGATCGCCTCGCGCCCCATACGGGTCAGCTCGCCCAGCACCGCCCCGGCATCACGCCCGGTGTACGGCATGGGCGCGAACGTCAGATGCCGCACCGTGCCGGTGAGGTCCACGACGCAGGCGGCCAGCCCGTCGGCGCGGATGTCCAGGCCCAGCCCGGCGGGTCCCTGGTCGGACAGGGTCAGGCCCACCCGGGGACGGCCCGCGCGACCGTTGTGGGTGACACCCTTCTCGGTGATGAGCCGCCCGGCGAGGAGTTCCTCGGTGATACGGGTGATCGTTGGCCGGGTCAGCCCGGTCGCGGTGGCCAGTTCGGTGCGCGAGATCGGGCTGCCCGCGCCGAGGATGCGCTGGAGGACCACCTCGAGGTTGAGATCGCGCAGATCCTCCTGCCGGACAGCGCTGTCGGGCGGCCGCGGCCCGTTCTGCCGGAAGGCCGTCATGCCACCGGCAACGAGTGGAAGCCCGGTGTGCCGTCGAGCACCGGCCGATCCGCTGCGGGGAGCCCGTGGTCCGCCACGCCGTCGGTCGCCACGCCGTCGGTCGCCGCGCCGTCGGTCGCCGCGCCGTCGGTCGCCGCGCCGTCGGTCGCCGCGCCGTCGGTCGCCGCGCCGCTGGCCGCCGCGCCGCTGGCCGCCGCGCCGCTGGCCGCCGCGCCGCTGGCCGCCGCGCCGCTGGTCGCCGCGCCGCGTCCGTTTTCCGCTACCAGTTCGGCCGCCGAATCGGCGTTCAGCGCGCCGTCGGCGATCAGGGTCACCACGTGGCGGGCGATCTCCTCACCCGGCTGCAGCACCAGGGGCGCGTCCCAGGCCACGCTCGAACCCACCCCGAGGTAGTCGCGGGCCCGCACGAACCACCGGTCGCGGGCGGTGTCGGCGTCGCCGGGCGCGAACACCATCGTCCAGTCGGCCACCGCCACCGCCACCCACTCGGCGCTGTGCCCGTGCACCGGCTCGACGCCCGTCCCCGCCGGGCTCAGCACCGTCGCGCCCGGCACCGCCGGGCCGCGCCAGAAGAAGCCGCCGTACCCCGCGCCCACCCGCCCGCTGGCAGCTGGGCTGCGCACCTCCAGCGGCCGGTCGGTGACATTGGCCAGCCTGCTGCGCACCGACAGCGACCACACGCTGCCCGATACCTGCTCGCAGCCGATCACGCGCCGCTCACGCAGCAGCATCCGCTCGTCCGGGCCGAGCCAGCGCAGGCTGTGCGCCAGCTCGCCGCCTCCGCGCCGTTCCCAGCGCTCGTGCCGCTGGGAGCCGTGGTTGTCCAGCCAGGCCGGGCCATGGCCGGAGACGAAGGTGCGCCCGCCCCAGAAGTTGACCCCGTGGATGTCGGGGTAGGCCACGCCGATGCCGAACTGGTGCGGGTGCGAGACCGGGACCGCGTCGGTGACGGTACGGCCGGCCAGCGTGCGCACCGGGTGCAGGAACGGACGAGGCGAGCTGGAGGCGGGTGCTTCCGGCTGCCAGACGTAGATGGCCACCTCACGCCCGTCGAGCCGCAACACTTCCGCCGACATCTCGCCGCCTTCTGGTACTCGGGAGTTCTGAGCGTAGCCCCGGGACGATGCCGCCACGAGCACGCCAGGCGTCATCACGCGGACATGCCCGGGATCGGCTCGAGCTCGTCCAGCCGTACGGCGCGGCCGGTGCGCAACGACTCGTTGCCCGCCACCCCGACCAGCACGCCGGCCGCCCCATCGGCGAACCCGGCCTGGCGGCGCAACGGGTCACCAGAGGGTCCGCCGAAGACGTCGCGCAGCAACATCGCGTCCCCGCCGCCGTGGCCGCCGGCCCCGTCGGGGATGGGAACCTCGACGGCGGGTTCCCAGTGCCGCTGCAGCAACAGGCGCGAACCGCGGGTGCGGTGCCCGCTGCCGGCGGGGCCGCTCCTGGAGCCCTCGGGCTCGGTCCTCGGGTCGGGCTCGCCCTCGCGGTGGGCGACCGAGCCGCGTGTCGTACCGGAATCCGGGTTGGCCGTGGCCGCGCCGATGGTCGCCAAGGCGTCCGTCGGGGAGACGTGGGGCCGTTCCACCACGTCGAGCTCGATCCGCCCCGCCGTACCGTTGATCGCGACCCGGTAGCCCTCCCACGGGCAGTGCGCGTGCAGGCTGTACGACATCGACGCCCCGCCTCGGTAGCCGACGACGACGTTGAGGTTGTCCTCGATGGTGATGCCGTCGGAGAAGACGTCGCGGTCGCGGATGTAGCCGTCGAGGTGTTCGCCGGCGCCGTACAGCTCGCGGAGTTTCTCGTCGGAGGCCAGGTCCAGGGTGAACGGGTCGCCCGCGACCGGCCCCCGGTCCGGCCGCGGTCCCAGGCCGCGGCGCGCGGCGTTGGCGGGGCCGTAGAAGCGCAGCCCGCCGCGGGCGAAGACGACCTCGGGCCGGTCGTGCAGCCACCAGTTGACCAGGTCGAAGTGGTGGGTGGCCTTGTGTACCAGCAGCCCGCCGGAGGCGGACTTGTCGCGGTGCCAGCGGCGGAAGTAGTCGGCGCCGTGCACGGTGTCCAGACACCACTCGAAGGTGACCGAGGTGACCTCGCCGATTTCGCCGTCGGCGATCAGCTGCCTGATGAGACTGTTGCGTGGCGAATACCGGTAGTTGAAGGTGACCGTCAGCTCCGCCGTACCCTCGACCAGGGCCGAGCCGATCTCCCGCAACCCCTCCAGGTCGGTGGTCATGGGCTTCTCCACGACCACGTCCACGCCCGCGCGCAGCGCGCGGCTGACGTAGCCGGCGTGCGTGAAGTCGGGCGAGGTGACCACCACCACGTCCGACCCCTCCAGCACCCGGTCGTAGTCGTCAGGGGCGTAGTGCGGCAGCGGGGCGCCCGCGACCCGGTCGTAGTAGGCCATGCGCACCTCGTTGGTGTCGCAGAAGGCCACCGGACGGCCGAGGTCGGCGTAGGGGCCGAGCAGGGCGTCCAGGTACATCCGGGCGCGTGAGCCGGTCCCGACGAAGGCGTAGCGTCTCATTTCAGTCCTGTGGTGGCGATGCCCTTGACCAGGTACTTCTGGCCGGCGATGAAGAACCCGATGACCGGGGCGAGGGAGACGAACGACATGGCGAACATCTGCCCCCACTGCGACTGGCCCTCGGAGTCGATGAACTGCCTCAGCGCCAGCGGGACGGTGTACAGCTCCTGCTCGGTCAGGTAGAGCAGCGGGCTGAAGAACTCGTTCCACGTCGAGATGAACGTGAAGATCGCCGTGGTCGCGAAGGCAGGCTTGCACAGCGGCAGGATGACGCTCCAGAAGATCCGGAACGTGCCCGCGCCGTCGATGCGGGCCGCCTCGTCCAGCTCCCTGGGCAGCGAGCGGATGAACTGCACCATGAGGAAGATGTAGAAGGCGCTGGTGGCCAGGAAGTTGGGGACGATCAGCGGGTAGTAGGTGTTGAGCCAGCCCAGCTTGGCGAAGACGATGTACTGCGGCACCAGCAGCACGTGACCCGGAAGCATCATCGTGCCGAGCGTCAGCGCGAAGAAGAGCTTGCGGCCACGGAAGTTGAGCCGGGCGAAGGCGTAGGCGGCCAGCGAGCACGACAGCAGGTTGCCCAGGATGCTCAGCACGACGATGACGACCGAGTTGACCAGGTAGAGGTCGAAGGGGAACTGCAGGGCCGTCCAGCCCCCGGCGTAGTTGGAGAGGTCCCACTCGGCGGGCCAGAGCGACAGATCCTTGAAGACGATCCCGGTCGGCTTGAGCGAGCTGGACACCAGCCACAGCAACGGGTAGAGCATGACGATGCTCGCCAGGCAGAGCAGCAGGTGTTTGGTGAAGCGTCTGCGGCGGCTGTTGCCGATGCGCTCGATGTAGCTCTCGTCAGTTGTCATAGTGCACCCACCGCTTGGCCATGAGGAAGTTGAGGCCGGTGAACGCCGCGATGATGATCAGCAGCATCCAGGCCATCGCCGAGGCGTAGCCCATGTGGAACTGCTCGAACCCCTGCTTGTAGAGGTAGAGGTTGTAGAACATCGTGGAGTTGGCCGGCCCGCCCTTGCCGCCGCTGAAGATGAACCCCTGGGTGAAGGTCTGGAAGGAGGAGATCAGCGACTGGATCAGGTTGAAGAAGATGATCGGGCTGAGCAGCGGCAGCGTGATCTTGCGGAACTGCTGCCACTTGGTCGCCCCGTCGATGGCGGCGGCCTCGTAGTACATCGCCGGGATCTGCTTCAGGCCGGCCAGGAAGATCACCATGGGGGAGCCGAACGTCCAGATGTGCAGGATGATCAGCGTGGTGAGGGCGTAGTCCGGATCGGAGGTCCATCCGATCTTCTCGACGCCGAAGAAGCCGAGGAAGGCGTTGACGATGCCGTTGAGGCCGAAGATGTAGCGCCACAGCAGCACCAGTGCCACGCTGCCGCCCAGCAGCGAGGGCAGATAGAAGATCGCCCGGTAGACCGGCAGGCCCCGCACGCCCCGGTTGAGGAGCATGGCGACGCCCAGCGCGGCGGCCAGCGAGAGGGGCACCGAGACGAAGGTGTAGACGAACGTGACCTTGACCGACTGCCACCAGGTGTCGTCGGAGAACATCTCGGCGAAGTTCTCCAGGCCGATCCAGTTCGGGACGTTCAGCAGGTTGTAGTCGGTGAAGGCCAGGTAGAGCGAGGCGAAGAACGGGATGATCGTGAAGGCCATCCCGAGGAACCAGGGCAGGATGAACAGGTAGCCCGACCGGTCCTGAGGTGGTTTCGCCGCCTTGCGTGGCGAAACGGGTGCCCCGGACACGGCCAGGTCCTCCACAGGCGCGAGCGTCACTGCGACAGCGCCTTCGTCGCCGCCTCGATGACCTTTTTGGCGGCCTCGGCCGGGGTCAGTCGCCCGTGCTCGACCTCGGGGGCGACCGCGGTGAGTTCGTCCTGGATGCCGCTGGCGCCCTTGGGGTAGGGCGGCACGGCGACCAGTGTCTGCTTCTGCAGGCCGATCAGGTAGTCGGTGGCCACCTGGTCGTCCTTCTCCATCGTCGGCTTGATCGCGTCGGCGACGACGGTGCTGGCGGGCACGCCGCGGGTGGTGCCCATGGCCTTGTTGGCCTCCACGTCGTTGATGAGGAAGTTGAGCAGCCGCAGCGCCTCCTTCGGGTGCTTGGAGGAGGCTGCGATCGACCACAGCGCCGGGGTGCCGATGTTCGTGCCGCGCCGCTTGGCGGTGGCCTCGCCGGGGATGCCCAGCAGCACCAGGTTGCCGCCGGCGACCTTGTTGTAGCCGAGGAGACCGTTGCTCGGGATGATCTGCGAGGCGACGGAGCCCTTGGCGATGTAGGACTGGTCGGGCGAGGAGCCGGTCGTCTCGACGAATCCGGCGGGCGGGAAGCCGCCCTCCTTGCGCATGTCCTCGAACATCTGGAACCACGCGGTGAGCGTGGCCTCGCTGACCCCGAACTTGCCGTCGGCGGTGAAGAGGTCCTCGCCCTGCTGGGAGACGTAGACGACCAGGTTGGCCAGGGTCGCCGGGTCCACCAGGGTGCCGTAGACCTTCTTACCGCTCTTGTCGGTGACCTCCTTGGCGAACTTGGCCAGGTCCTGCCAGGTCCAGGTGGCGCCGTCGGGGATGGTCACGCCGTACTGGTCGGTGATCGTCTTGTTGACGATGAAGCCGATCGCGTTGAGCCCCGAGGGGATGCCGTAGACGGCGTCGCCGACCTTGGTGAGGTTCACCGCGGCCTGGCTGAGGTTGGCGGTGTCCACGATGCCGGGGTGGTCATTGAGATTGAGCAGCGACTTGCGGTCGGCGTACTCCCGCAAGCTGTCCATCCGCATCATCATCAGGTCCGGCGGATTGCCGGCGGCGAAGCGCGTGGCCAGCTTGTCCTTGTAGGGGCCGCTGTCCTGGTACTCGGTCTTGATGGTGATGCCCGGGTTGGCTTTCATGAACAGGTCGAGCGCGGCCTGGGTCTTCTGGGCTCGGAAAGCGTCGCCCCACCAGACCATGTTCAGCTCGATTTTGCCGGAGGCCGCCTCGCTGCCGCCGCCTCCGAAGCCACGGCCACAGGCGGCCACGGCAAGACCGAGCCCGGTCAGGCCGGCGGTGCGCAGCATGTCTCTTCTGGAAATCATCAGTCGTCTTGCCCTTCGCACGGGGGGTTGCGAGGAGGCTACGGCGAGGTTTCGGGTTACGTCAATCGGTGAAACAAATATTAAGGAAAGCCATTGACAGTAATTCCGGGGCATTCCTACAGTGAGGGCACCTCGCCCCCAGAACCCCGGCCGTGCGAAGACCACCACGGCGGGGTCTCCTCAGGAAAGCGAACCCCCCGTGACCCTTGCGCGTCATGCCGCCATGGCGGCTGCCACCCTGATCCTGCTCGCCGCCACCGCGACCCCGGCCTCAGCCGCCGGCTACATAGGCGGCGGCTACCACATCGTCAACGCCGAGACCGGCAGGTGCCTGGACATCAAGCTCCGGGAACGGCCCTGCCGCGGCCAGGACGCCGAGATCCGCCTGCAAGCCGCGGCGGGCGGTCAGGTGCGCCTGGTCAACGGCGCCAACCGCGGCTCCACCAAGATCACCCTGACCTACGCGGGCGACGGCAAGTACCAGATCGCCGACCGGCTCTGGACGTTCCGCCCGGTGGGCGGGCCGCGCCACTGGTCCGACCAGGCCGACGGCTTCGCCGCGGGCACCACCGGGGGCCAGGGCGGCCAGGTCGTCACCGTGACCACCCAGGAGGAGCTGAACACCTACGTCACGGCCGCCGAGCCGTACGTCATCAAGGTCGCCGGGGCGATCGAGATCAGCCCGAAGGGCACCGAGCTCAAAGTGGCCTCCAACAAGACCATCGTCGGGGTCGGTACGGCAGGAGAGATCGTCGGCGGCGGCTTTTTCCTCGGCGCCACGACGAGCAACGTGATCATCCGGAACCTGACGATCCGCGACACCCTCATGCCCGAGGACGACCCGGACGACAAGGACTTCGACTACGACGCCATCCAGATCGATTCCGCGACGAAGGTCTGGATCGACCACAACCGGCTCGCCCGGATGAACGACGGCCTGCTCGACAGCCGCAAGGACGCCACCGACATCACGGTGTCGTGGAACCAGTTCCTGGAGAACAACAAGACCCTCGGCATCGGCTGGACGGCCAACCTCATCACGCGGATGACTCTGCACCACAACTGGTTCGCCCGCACGAATCAGCGCAATCCCAGCGGCGGCAACTTGCTCAACATGCACATGTACAGCAACTACCTGCATGACATCAGGTCGTACGGCAACTGGGCGCGTGGCGAGACCAAGGCCGTGATCGAGCACAGCCTCTTCCACGACGTGGCCGACCCCTACTTCGTCGACCCCGCCGGCGAGCTGGTCCAGCGGGGCAACGTCGTCACCGGCACGAGCTCCTGGCGCGACGGCCTCATCAAGGAGCAGGGGACCGCCTTCGACCCGACGGCCTTCTACTCCTACACCCTCGACCCCGCCACCGCCCTTCCCGAGGTGCTGGCCGCCTTCTCCGGCCCGCAGGACTCGATCGGCAGGTAAGGCGACGACGTCACCGCCGCCCAACTGATCGTCTGCTCCGGCTTCACCCAGTCCTGGGCCCTGATCTGCCAGGTGCCGCGCGAGCGCGGGATCGCCGCCGTGGCGGTCGAGGACCCCTCGGCGCCCAGGTTCCGTGATGCGGCCCTCGGCATCGCACGGCACCGGCCTGCGAGTGGACGTGCTCGCCACCACGTCGGCAGGAGCGGTTCTGGTGACACCCGCCCACCAGTACCCGCTGGGCATGCCGATGTCTCCTGCCCGCCGTACCGAGCTCGTCCGCTGGGCCCGCAAGCGCGGCGCGTACGTCGTGGAGGACGACTACGACGGAGAGTTCCGCTCCGACCGCCAGCCGGTCGGAGCGCTGCAGCAGATGGACCCCGAGCACGTGGTGTACGCGGGGACGGCCGGCAAGTCCCTGGCGCCTGGGCTGGCCGGCCTGCCCACGCCCGCTCATGGATGATCTGGTCGCCGCCAAGACCGCCATGGACCGGGGAGAAGGCGTGATGGACCAGCTCACCCTCGCCGAGCATCACCAGCGGTGGCTTCGACGCGCATGTGCGCCGCATGCGTACGACGTACCGGCGCCGCCGCATCGAGCTCGCCCAGATGCTGGCCGCCTGTTCCCTCGTTCCACGCCTGGCCGGTGTCGCCGCCGGACTCCATGCCCTCGTCCTCCTGCCGGAAGAGATGGACGCGGAGCAGACGCTTCGGCGCGCCGCCCGGGCGGGGTTGGCGCTTCGTACGCTCACCGAGTTCCGGCACCTCGCCACGGGGCCCCAGGCATTGGTCGTGGGGTATGGGGCCCCCGCCGACCATGCCTTCCGCCCGGCTCTGACGGCCCTGGCCAGGCTGCTTGACGGGCCGGAGTGATCTTCTGACAGTCCCGCTTCTCCGAGCAACTGCAGCGTCTGGAATGAGCTGGTGTTCCGTCAAGAGGATCCTCAGCCGCAACACTCGAGGGTGTGAACGGAGCGACATCAAAGCTTCAGCGGCTCAAGGCGCGTTCTGATCATGGATCTCGCCATGAACGGTGTCCGGCGCCATGGCCTGGATACGGGCCTCCTCGACCTGCCGCATGATGCGGTGGGCCCCGCACGCCTCGGCGGTGGCGTACGCCTCTGCCGCCAGCGCCACCGCGTCGTCCCGTCGTCCTTGCGCGGTGGCGATGTAGATCAGCCCTACCTGGTTGGCGGCGACAGCGGCCGGCAGCCCGAGCTCCCGGCACAGCCGTACCGATGCCTCCAAATGCTCCCGGGCGGCGTCCAGCCGGCCCGCGGCATGGTCCGCGATCCCCAGGTGCCGGAGCACTTCCCACTGGGTGTGTCGGTCGCCTGCCGCAGTGGCCAAGTCGTACGACTGCTCAAGGAGAGGAATGGCACGGTCGGGGTCGCTCCGTACGACCTGGTGGAAACAGCCCTCCCAGAACACCGCATCCGCCTCGCCCGCCGCATCGCCCAGCGTCCGGTACAGGTGTGTCGCACGCTCGAACAGCGCCAGCTCACGCGGGTCCTCGCGCCGGTCATCGAGGAACCGCGCGTGCAAGATCCGTCCCCGGGCCAGAGCGAGATCGGCTTCGACCTTGTCCAGCTCCCGCTCCGCCGCGGCCGGCTCACCGACATCGCCGACGAAGACGGCGTGCTCGCAGGACGGCTTGGCCTTCTCGATGGGTCCCTCCATGCCTGCCCCGCTCATCTCGGTGATGCCCCTCGTCGCGGTCCATGAGACCGTACGCCGGCGATCTCAACAAGCTCTCAGACCCATCCAACCTTCGATGGCACGAACTCAAGGCCGTGACCGCGACGCCGGAGGTACGCATCTCGCGGGCCAGAGTCGGCACAGCTGTCCCCTCGAAGGTGTGCCGGACGGATCAGCGGTGTGCGCGCAGCGCGGCCAGCACCCATGCGAAGGCCGGGACCGCCGGCGGGGACGGCTTCTGGCCCTTGAGGATGCTCAGGAGCTGCCAGTACCGCTCCACTCGGGGCTCGGCGACCAGGTCCAACCACGCGATCAGGGCGGCGGTCTCGTCGGCGGGAAGGCCGTCAGGGATGATCCGCTCCAGGATCAGGCGCGCCCCGGCCGACTCCGGCGCGATTCCGCGCGACAGAGCGGCACCCGCGTGCTCCAGGACCAAGGGCCGGAGAGTCAGGCCGTACTCCAGGCGGTTGTCGTCCTCGCCGCTGAGAACCATCCCCCGGACCGTCTGCTGGAAGCTGCCGTCACCCACCAGTTCGGCCAGTTCCACCCAGGCGTCGATCTGTTCGGAGGCAGGGTCGTCGGGGAGGTCCGGCGGCAGGTCGCGCATCCAGCCCGCGACCAGCGCCGCGTCCTCGTCGACGACGCCGGCGAACGCGCGGTCGACGAAATCATCGATGATCTGCCGGCGTTCCCGTGCCGACAGCCGGGCTAGCGCGTTGATCAATGCGACCTCCTTGGTCGAGCTGTCACGGTTGGCGAGAACGCGCAGGACGGACCGGCGTACCTTCAGGGTGCGGATCTCGGCGTCGAGCGCCTTGACGTGCAGGTCCGCGACTTCGCTCAGCGTGGCCCGCTGCTCCAGCACCTGCTGGATGGCGTCGAGCCCGAGCCCGAGCTCGCGAAGCGTCCGGACCAGGTCCAGCCGCGCGACCGCCTCCGCGTCATAGAGCCGGTACCCGCCCCCTGACCTCTGGGCCGGGGGGACGACGCCGCAATCGGACCAGAAGCGGATCGTGCGCGCCTGCAGCCCCGTGCGCTGGGCCAGCTGCCCGATCGTGTAAAGACCCGGTACGTCGTTCATGGTTCGAATCTGCACCTTCCACCCGGTGGAATCTCAAGCGGTTTGCCGGAGATTCTCGCCGTGGAGCAGCCGTTGACGGGGCGTGAACGGCTGCGCCGGTCCCGGTCGAGCATGTTCACCGGGACCGGCCTGATCGTGGGGGAGTCAGGCTCGCACGCGGGCTCCGGTGGACGTGGAGGCTTCGTCGAGGTGCTGGAGGGCGAGTTGCGCGGCGCTGATTCCGACCTCGGCAAGCAGTCCCGGCGCGGCGGATTGGTCTGTGGCCACGGTGAGGTCGCGGCCGCGCACCGCGGCGCGCCGACCGGGCCAGGACTCGTCGAGAAGATGCTGCGCGCGGCGTTCGGCGTCGGCTTTTCGCTCGCCTGGGGCGCAGGCGGCGGAGATCTGGAGGAGTTCGTGTCCGGGCGGGGCCAAGGTGGGGTCGGCGAGGCTGTAGCGGGCGGCGTAGATCCGGTCGTCGACGTCCAGGACCCGGAACCAGTCCGGGCCGCCGTCGGCCCGCCGCGGGCGCCTCGGCGGGCAGTGTCGCATCGCCGCCCCGTTCGAGGCCGTGTGGGAGGTCATCGCGGACCTGGAACACGCCACCCCCGCTACGAACCCGGCGTCGCGCACGTGCGCGTCATCGAGCAGCGCGGCGAGTTCCTGCGCCTGCTGGTGCGGGACACCGCCGGTCGCGAGGGACGCCAGGCTCCGGCCGGGCTGGTGCCTGATGCGATCCGCCACGATCGTCATCGCCTTCGCCGCCCGCGGCCTGGGCGGCGAGACCCTGCTGGCGCATCTTGAGCACCGGCGCGAGCAACCCCGGAGCCCGGCCGAAGCGAGCCGGACCACCGCCGCGCCGCCCTCGCGAAAATCGACCAGGAGCTCCACACCATCGAAGGGCTCGCCACCCACCAGGGGCGCTAGCGTCACGCGCCGCCGAGCGTCCGCGACCGCCGATTCGACACCTCCGCCGGCCTTCTCCTTGAATCGCCTGCGTGGCGATGGCTGTACGGGGGGTGAGTCCGGCCCGATGAAGATGCGGCGCGACCCGCCGGCCGCTAAAGTTCGCGATCAACGACTGTGTTGCCGCGCCTGCGCCGTACCCCCGCCCCCTCATGCGCCCGGCAGCACGTCGGCAGTTGCCAGAGCGACGACCAGAGGACGTGGGTGGCCAGCCAGAGCAGAGGACGGCCGGGCTGGCTTCATGTCGGCGCGCTCGAAGATCGCGTCCGCAGGGCATGGGGTCCGGCCACGTTCCCTCCTGCCGAAACCCTGCTGGCGATCATGACGTTGTCCGCGGTCCCGCGCGCCTTGGGCACGCGGCTGGCCGCTCATCTGGACGGCGGGATCGTCGTGGGGCCCGGGGCCGTGCCGGACTTACCGGGCTTCGAGCATTTACGGGGCATCCCGCTGCCCGTTCAGCAGGGCGGGTGGGAGCGCAGCGCCGGCGTGTACGACCCGAGGCGGCGCATGATCGGGGTGGGCAGCGTGCCGTCGCCGTCGGCGAGCGTGGCGGGCCATGAGCTGGGGCACGCGGCCGACGACATGGACGGCATGCCGTCCAGGACCGCGTTCTGGACGGCCCTGCACGCCGCGAGCGCCGAACGCCTCGCCCCGCCCTACCGGGCGGCGGTCACCGAGCTGTACGCCGAAGCCTTCGCCTGCGTGCTGGTCCGGCGGGCCCGGCGGCTCATCCAGCTGTTCGGCGACGAACAGGCGGCCCAGCAGGCCTATGCCTGGTTCGCCGGGCGGTACGGGATCGGCTGAGCAGCACCCCTGCCGACGGCACACCGGGCCGCTATGCTGGGCAGAGAACCGTGGTAGATGGGACGGAGGGGATCAAGCACATGACCGCGATCATGCTGGCCGGCGGCGTCCTTCGCGTCCCGACCTCCACCGTGCTGCCCGACGGCACCCGCATCGACGGCACCAGGGACATCACGCCCGATTCCCCTGACTACCACGACTGGCTGCCGCACGCGATCGACGAGGAAGCCTCCTGGCACGGCGACCGTGATGACGAGGACATCCTGCGGCGCTGGCGGGCAGCGGCCAGCGCCTGATCAGCCACAGATGCCCTGCGGGACCGCAGGCGGGACCGTGACGGCCGTCGCAGGCGGTGCATCGGCCGCGCGGAGGGAAGCCGGCGAGGCCCGCTCACCGGAACGTCGCATGGGTGCCGCGCACGAGCGAGAGCAGCGCGATCAGCCGGGCTGCAGTCGCCGTGCAAGCGACACCTGATCGACTACCGGCGTCGCAACGGACAAGGCCGGCCCACCAGGCTCCGCCCATCAGCGTGAGGAAAGAAAGATGGCATCGATCGTCTTCGGGGCTTTCGCCGTCGTCGCACTGACCGTGGGCGTGGTGCTGTTCCTCGTGCTGAGGCGCAAGCCGCACACCCGGGCCGGGGCGTACGTCAGCGCGGCGTGCCTCTTCCTGGCCGCGGGGTTGCTCGCCATGGGCTCCCTCTCCTTCGCGAGCCTGGAAGCGTCCGCGCTGCGGACCTTCACGCCGGAGGAGCGCGCGGCCGCGGTGCCGTGCGACGCGGCGATCCTGGGGGCCGAGGAGACCTCCAACAAGCTCAACGGACGCTACATCTGGACGTTGCGGCTCCGCGTGACCCCTCAGGCCGGCGAGCCTTACGAGATCGAGCGCACGGCCCGGCTGACCTCGTCCATGGGGGAGCGCCTGGAGCGGGGGAACGTCGTGCTCGCCTGCCTGGTGACCCCCGCCGACCACACCCGGATCGAGATCTCGGCCCTGGCCTGAGCCCGAGCCGCCTCAAGTGCCAGAGCCGGCGGTCAGGCGCGTGCGCCGCCGTCCACCCTGAGGACAGTGCCGGTCACGAAGGAGGCGCGGTCGCTGAGCAGCCAGGCGGCGGCCTGGGCGATCTCGTCGGGATCGGCCGCGCGGCGCAGCGGGGTGCGGTCCTTGATCCGCTCGACGAGACCGGGGGAGTGCTCCTCCCACGTACGGATCATCTCGGTCAGCGTGCCGCCGGGGGCGATCGCGTTGACGCGGATTCCTTCGGGGCCGTACGTGATCGCGGCCGACTCCGTGAGGCTGTTGACGGCCCGCTTCATCGCCCCGTAGGCGGGCAGTTCGGGGTTGCCCATCAGGCTGCCGACGCTGGAGTTGTTGACGATGGCGCCGCTGCCCGCGGTGGCGCGGATGGCGGCGATCTCGGCGGCCATGGCCAGCCACGGGCCCTTGAGGTTCACGGCGTAGAGGCGGTCGAAGTCGGCCTCGGCCACCTGGTCGATCGGGCCGGGCGGCGTGATGGTCGCGCCGTTGTTGAAGGCGACGTCGAGCCGGCCGTACAGGTCCACGACGCGATCGACGGCGGCGCGCACACTGGCCGCGTCGGCCAGGTCGCACACCACGTAGCCGGCGGTGCCGCCCGCCGCCCGTACCTCCTCGGTCACCGCTTTGAGTTGTTCCTCCGTACGGGCCGCGAGCAGCACCCGGGCGCCCTCCCGGGCGAACAGCCGCGCCGCGGCGGCGCCGATGCCGCGTCCGGCGCCGGTGATGAAGGCGACCTTGCCTGCCAGTAGCCCCGTGGACGTCTCGTGGGCGGGAATGGTGTTGTGCATGACAGCGAGCCTGCGCCGGTGCGCCGGGCTTATCCAGGTACAACCGGTACATGCCTGAACTGCGCACATTGGTGCAAGGTGGGAGTATGGACAGACGAGAACTGGCGGCCTTCCTGCGCAGCAGGCGCGAGCGGATCATCCCCGCTGACGTGGGGCTGCCTGCCGGGCCGCGCCGCCGTACGCCCGGGTTGCGCCGCGAGGAGGCGGCGCAGCTGGCCTTCATCTCGACCGAGTACTACACCCGGCTGGAGCAGGCCCGCGGCCCACGCCCGTCGCAGGAGGTGCTGGCCGGGCTGGCCCGGGCCCTCCGCCTGTCCGACGCCGAGCGCGACCACCTCCACCGCCTCGCCGGCGCGCCGCCCGCACGCGTGCCGGGGCCCTCGCGCGAGGTGCGCCAGAGCATCCTCGACCTGCTGCGGCGGCTGCCGCAGGCCGCCGCGATCGTGACGTCCGCGATGCACGAGATCATCGCCTGGAACGACCTGGCCGCCGCGCTCATGGAGGACTTCTCCGCCCTGTCGCGCCGCGACCGCAACCTGGTGCGCCGCGTCTTCCTCGGGCCGCACCCCCAGGGACGGCGGCTGTACGGGGTGTCGGACGCGGACGAGTTCGCCCGCCGCTCGGCCAGCCACCTGCGCGCCACCGCCGCCCGCTACCCTGACGACCCCGAGGTGGCCGAGCTGGTGCGCGAGCTCCATGAGGGAAGCGAGGAGTTCGCCCGGCTGTGGGACTCCCACGACGTGGCCGGCGCACCCGCCATGACGAAGACGTTCCAGCATCCGCTGGTGGGCCCGGTCACCGTCAACTGCGACGTTCTCGACATCACCGACCGGGACCAGCGGGTCGTGATCTACACCGCCGTCCCCGGCTCACCCTCCGAACAGGCGCTGCGCCTGCTGGCGGTCGTCGGCACGCAACGCATGGACGTTCCGACCTGAGATCGTCGCCGGTCAGCGTGGCGACGGCCGGTAAGCTGTTGCGGCTCCACGGCCGCTTGCGCTATTGATCATGAATGTCGTTGGTAAGGGCGATCCGGGCGGCTGGAGCCCGGGCTGGAACTGATCAGCCAGGCCCGCGGCGACAACGGTCAGCTCTGGCTCGGTGCCGCGCGGATCGAGCGGGCGTGGGCGATTCGCGGCGCCTCCTACGCCAGATATGTGGGTGAGGAGCGCCTCGCGCTCGGGTGATCCGGTGACGGCCATGGTGCCGCCGGCGCACTTCGAGATCGTGTGGAGCGAGATCAACGACACCGAGCAACCCGCTCAAGACCTCCTGGAGGCCTACTTCGGCGACTCCGCCGTGGCCGACTCGCTGATCGAGGCGGCCGACAAGTGGCGTGACGGCAACCGGCCGCATCCGCGTGCCCTGGACGCCACGCACCTGTTCGGTGCCGCGTTCGTGCGCCGGGAGCTGGGGCTTGCCTAGGCGGAGGGCTGGCACGTCGGGTCCGGCGGGGACTTCGGGAATGCGGCGGGCCGCGGCGGTGTCGCCGCCGCGGCCCGCGGACGATCTCAGAGCTTCAGGCCCACCAGCAGGGGGTCGTGGTCGGAGGAGCGGAACGGGTCGGGCGCGTACAGGGAGGGCGGGTTGAACTCCGTGTTGTAGTCCATGAACCGGCCCTCGTCGGAGTTGATGTGCCAGATGGTGGCGCCGGTCACCAGCTTGCTCGCCTTCCTGTCGGCCAGCACGTGGTCGAGCTCGCCGGACAGGCCGTCGAAGACGTAGCTGTAGCGGTCGTCCTTCTTGACGTACGTCTTGCTCAGGCTGGTCAGCCCGCCGTCCTCGAACGCGTGGATCGGGTCCTCCTCGCCGTAGGCGTTGATGTCGCCGAGGACGAGCACGTTCTGCAGCTTGAGGCTGTCGCTCAGGGCCAGCACGGCCTTGGCCTGCTTGACGCGCTTGGCGTTGTAGCAGGACTGACCGTCGCCCTGGTCGGCGTCGTCACCGGCGGCCGGGCCGTCGGCGTCGGTGCAGCCCTTGGACTTGAAGTGGTTCACCACCACGGTGAAGGGCTTCCCGCTGCCGCCGGCCTTGGTGAAGGTCTGCACCAGCGGCGGCCGGTTGAAGATCGGGTCGGACGACGACCGCGCCGGACCGGCCGGGGTGACCTTGGCCGGCTGGTAGATCAGCGCGGTCTGGATGAGGTCGGTGCCCGGGTTGGGGTGCGTGATCGCCTTGTACGTGCCGGCGCCGGCCTTGGCGTTGAGCGCGTCGACCAGGGTGTTGAGCGCCACGTCGTTGTTGCGCTCGACCTCCATCAGCCCGGCCACGGCCGGGTTGAGCGTCGTGATGTTGGCGACCAGCTTGGCGAGCTGGCGGTCACGCTCCGCGGCGGTGGTGGCGCCGCGGGACTTGAGCGTGGTGAACCAGTTGAGCGTGTTGAGGCTGGCCACCTGGACGTCGCCGCCGACCTTGGCGGGCTTCGCGGGGCGGGGGTTCTCAGCGTTGAAGACCACCGGCTCGGTCGGCTGGACGCGGTAGGCGTCGAAGCCGTACGTGAGGACGCCGGTCAGGTCCTTGACCTCGTCGCCGATGCGGACGGTGTTCGATCCCGTGGTGTGGTACGGCAGGGTGGGCGGGTTCTGCACGCTCGAGCCGTCGTCGAGGAGGATGGCGCGCCGCGCGTCCTTCTCGGTGTCCACACCCTTGCGGTCCGTCGGCTGCCACAGCCGGCCGCGGCCCGCGAGGGTGATCTCGCCGAACCGGGCGAGGTTGTAGATCTCGGAGGCGGTGAGGTCGCCCTTGAACGTGACGAGCATGCCCTCGTAGCGCTCGAAGGTGACGCCCTTCTTGAGCGGCAGCTTCACCTTGGCCGGCTTGACGACGCCGGTGCCGCACACGGTCACCGCGCTGGCGGGCGAGATCTCGGTGAGGCCGTTGAACTCGATCGCCTTGCCGGAGACGAGCACCCGGTCACCGGCCTTGACCGGCGAGGAGGAGAACACGAACAGCCCCTCGGAGGTCGCCGGGTCGGCGTCCGGCTGGAGGGCCTGGACGTAGAAGCCGCCGAGCTGGCCGGAGCCCTGGAAGGTGCCGGTGACGACGCCCTCGACCCGGACGTTCTGACCGGCGACCGGGCTGGACTCGCCGTTCCCCTGCACCTCGGAGACCCGGTGAGTGGGCGCGGCGTCGCAGCTCTCGGTGGGCGTGACGGTCGGCGTGGGGGTCGGGGTGGGGGTCGGCGTGACGGTCGGGGTGGCCGTCGGGGTCGGCGACGGGTCACCGCCGCCGCAGGGGGCCGCGGCGGTGGCGGTGTTGCGCGGCGCGGGGGCCGCGGTCTCGAAGTCGGCGCCGTTGTCGTCGGTGTCGGTGCAGCCGCCGCCCTTGCGGAACGCGCCCGTGGTGTTGGTGAGCGCGGGGGCGGGGGTGCCCTCGGAGAAGTTCGCGCTGCCGTACCCGACCAGGTCGGCGATCAGCGCGAGCTGGGCGTCGGCGCAGGGGGTGGAGGAGCCGTTGCAGGCCAGCCCGTCGCCCGAGCGGACCAGCGCCACCTTGCCCGCGGTGCCGCTCATGTTGATGGAGCCGGTGCTGTCGGGCTCGGGCAGCGCGCCGCTGGGGGTGGTGCCGGCGGCGAGCTGTACGAGGTGGTACTGGCCGGGGGCGATGCTGCCGGAGAGACCGGCCTTGTTGGAGGCGAAATTCCCGGTGCCGGCGGCGCTGGTGTACTGCACGGACCAGCCGTCCAGGGACACCGGGGCGCCGCTGCGGTTGAACAGCTCGACGTAGTCGTTGGTGAAGGGGGCTCCGGAGTTGCCGCCTCCCCCGTAGACCTGGCTGATGACCACGGTTCCGGGAGCCGCGGCTGAAGAGGGTGCGGACAGGGCTGCGATCGAACCGGCGACGATGCCGGCCGCGACGAGGATCGCTGTGGCCCGGGACTTAACACGCATGCGGGGGAGCGTAAACCGACAAACGCCAAAAACTCTGTATTTAGCGTGGATAGGTCGTGAAATTTCAGACGTTGATCCGGCGTAGGCGGTCGGCGGTCACGGGCCCGAGGGCTGTCAGTCCGACGCGCCGGAGGCGTTCGGGATCGAGTACGGCGATCTGCCGGGGCGGGATCCGGACGGGCCGAGCCTGGGACTGGCTGGGCCAGGTTCGAGGGGGAAGACCTCACTTGTCGGCTCCAGACTGGAGATGCGGCGGCTCGACGCGACCGCGGGCCGCGTACCTGCCCCGGGACAGCCCGGCTGGACGCTCCCTGCGCCGGCCCCAGGGGGCCTGCCACCGTCACCTGAAGTGAGGAACGAGATGAACGACATTATTGGGCAGCGCAACATCGCCAACGCCCGGCTGCTGCTGGAGGACGCGATGCCGAACGGCCGGTTCGACGTCATCCGTTCCCTCGTCACCCCAGACGCTCCCATCCGCCGAGCCGGTTTCGCCGACCTGTACACGGCCACCGGGGACGCGATCCCGACCGTGATGCTGCAGTTCCACATGACCGCGCCGCACTCCGGCACTTTCGCCGGCGCGCCCGGCACGGGCGAACGCGTGGAGTGGGACGAGATCGGCGTGCCGCACTTCGACGACGAGGGCAAGATCACCGACCTGTGGTTCATGTGCCAGGAGCTGAGCCTGGCCGGGCGGCTCGGCTACACGACGCGGCCGAGCTGAGACCTCCACAACGAGATAACAGCCGACAAGACGAGCACGACAGGAGACACCGAGAACATGAGCACGATCGGTCTGATAGGCAGCGGTCTGATCGGCGGCACCGTCGCACGGCTCGCCGTCGCCGCCGGCCACGACGTCGTCCTGAGCAACCGCCGAGGCCCAGAGACCCTCACCGGCCTGGTCGCCGAGCTCGGCCCGCGAGCCCGCGCCGCCACCCCGGCCCAGGCCGCGCAGGCGGGGGACATCGTCGTGGTGACGATCCCGCTGCACGCCTACCGCACGGTGCCGGTCGAACCGCTACGCGGCAAGATCGTCATCGACACGAACAACTACTATCCCGAGCGGGACGGCCGGATCCCCGAGCTGGACGCCGAGACCACGACGACCAGCGAGCTGCTCCAGGCCCACCTGCCCGCCTCGCGCATCGTCAAGGCGATGAACAACATCTATTACGTCCACCTCGGCAGGCTCGCCCGTCCGAGCGGCGACCCCGAGCGTTCGGTGCTCGCCATCGCGGGCGACGACGAGCAGGCCAAGCAGACCGTCACCGCTTTCCTCGACTCGATCGGGTACGACACGCTCGACGCCGGCCCGCTCGCCGAAGGCTGGCGCTTCCAGCGCGACACGGCGGCCTACAGCCGGCCGTACTTCGGCGAGAGCCACAGCCTGGCCGCGACTGAAGAGGACGCCGGACCCGGACCGGGCCGGGCGGTCACCGCGGACGTGATGCGTGCCGCGCTGGCGGCGGCGAAGCGGTATCGGGAGATGTGAGCCCATGATGACCCGGCCCCGGCGGCATGGATCATCACGCTGAGCCGGGGAAGTAGTTCCTGCGCTCCCGCCGTTCGCGGCTGCGGCCCGAGGAGATCGGGCCGCCCCCGGGCGGCGGCGTACGCCGTGAGGAGGTCCGGCAAGGGCCCGCCCCCCGCCGCGGCACGTCCACCAGCTGCTCGACGTGCTCGGCGAAGCCTCTGACCGGCCCGTGGTCGCAAGCTGGGCCCGAAGGTACGCGGTTCATCCTGATGATCTGCTGGGCATAGGGTGGGCGGCATGGGGTTGCAGCTCGTTCAGGTGAACTTCAAGGCTCGGGATGACTCGGCGCTCGGCCGGTTCTGGGCCGACGCCCTCGGTTGGGGTGTCTCCAGCGAGGGACCCGGTGTGACCAACGTCGAACCCGTGGACTTCGTCTGGCCGGACCCTACGGCCGTCTGCGTCGACGTCGTCACCGTCCCGGACCCCGAAACGGTGAAGTACCGCGTGCACCTCGATCTGGCCACCACCTCCGCGGCCCATCAGACGGAGCTGGTCGCGCGCCTGAAGGAGCTCGGCGCGACGCCCGCCGACGTGGGCCAGGGCGACGTCCCCTGGACGGTTCTGGCCGACCCGGAGGGCAACGTGTTCTGCGTGCTGGAGCCTCGGGAGATCTACCGGGACACCGGGCCGATCGCCGCGGTCGTGGTCGACTGCGCGGACCCGCGGGCCATGGCCCGGTTCTGGGGCGAGGCGGTGGACTGGACCGTCCACGAGGTGACCGACGATCATGCGCGGCTGCGCTCCGCCAAGGGTGTCGGGCCGTACCTCGAGTTCCTCCGTACCACGCCCGGCGCGAAGACCGTGTGGAACCGCGTCCATCTCGACCTGGCGCCGGACCGCCGTGACGAGCAAGCGGCGGAGGTGGCCCGGCTGCAGACCCTCGGCGCGACGCGCGCCGACGTCGGCCAGGGCGACGTCCCGTGGATCGTCCTCGCCGACCCGGAGGGCAACGAGTTCTGCGTCCTCGGCCCGGGCTGACGCGGTGCCTGCCCTGCCTGCATGCGCCGCCCCACGCCGCCGCTGACGTCCGGTGCCCGCCCACCTGCCGTACGGCCGCTACGCAGGCGCTGAGAAGCCGCTACCCCCGGCGGAGTCCTGGAGCAGCAGTACCCGCCGGACGCGCTGGCGGGGAAGGACTGCTCACTTCGTAGCGGGAGGCGATCGCCGTGGCGCGGTCGCGCAGGGAGTCGCGCAGCCACTGCGGGGCCAGGGCCTCCGCGCTCATGGCGAGCTGCCACAGCGCCCATTCGGCGTGTCTCGAATCCTGGAAGGACACCTTCAGCCGCAGCCAGCCGTCTGAGTCGGCTTCTTCGGCGAGGACGGCCAGCGCGGTGCCCACCAGGTCCTCCCGCCGCGCCGGGTGCACCCGTACCAGCACGATGACCTGGTCCCCGCCGGTCCGAAACCGCGTGCTGCGTTCCTGCCAGACCCGGTCCAGATCGACCCGGTCCGGTCGCTGCGCGGGTTCGGCGAGCTCCTCGGCGGCCAAGACCCGCGACAGCCGGTAGGTGCGGTCCTCGCCAGACCTCGTGGCCAGCAAGTAGCCCTGCTCGCGTACGGTGACCAGGCCGATCGGGTCCACCGTGCGCCACTTCGGGGTCTGGCCCACGGCCGCGTAGCGGATGCGCAGCTTGTGCCCGGCCAGCACCGCGCGCCGGACCTCGGCCACCACGGCGTCAGGCACCTCCTCATCGACCAGCCGGCGTGAGAGGAGGTCGATCTCCGGGTCGATGAGCAGTCGCTCGGCCGCGCCGGCCGCGGTGTCCCGATAGCTCTCGGGCAGTGCGTCGACCACCTTGAGCATCGCCGAAGCGAGCGCCGAACCGAGGCCGAAGGCCTGCGCGCCGCGCCGCGACCCGGCGATCAGCAGGGCAAGGGCCTCGTCGTGATTCAGGCCGGTGAGCTCGGTCCGGAAACCGGGCAACAACGCGAAACCGCCGTGCCGGCCGCGTTCGGCGTAGACCGGGACGCCGGCCGCGGACAGCGCCTCGATGTCGCGCAGCACGGTGCGGGTGGACACCTCCAGCTCGCGGGCCAGCGCGGCCGCGGACAGCCGGCCGTGCTGCCGCAGCAGCAGCACCAGCGAGACCAACCGGTCGGCGCGCATACGAGAACTTTATCGAAATACACGACACAGGATGTCGTGATTTGCCGAGAGGCTTATCCACGCGACGAACAAAGATGACGGCTACCGAGCCGATGCACGTACCTGATGTCGACGAATCGAATGGAGCTGATGTGGCAATGGAGCGAACGGCGGTCAACCCGTGGGCGTGGTCGGTGGAGATGGGCTACAACCAGGGCGAGATCGTCTCCGGGCACACCCGGACCCTGTACTGCTCCGGGCAGACCGCGATGAGCGGCGAGGGCAAGCCCCAGCATGCCGATGACATGGCGGCGCAGCTGGCGCTGAGCCTCGACAACCTGGAGGCCGTGCTCGGCGAGGCCGGCATGTCCCTCGCGAACCTCGTCAGGCTCAACGTCTACACCACCGACGTCGATCGGCTCTTCGAGCACTACGGCGTGCTGGCGTCGCGGTTGGGCGCCGCCGGGGTGGCGCCGTCCACCACGATGCTCGGGGTGACCCGGCTGGCGATCCCCGACCTGATGGTCGAGCTCGAGGGAACCGCCGTCGCGTGATGCGACCTCGCCGCCTCCGGCAGGGCTGCCGGAGGCGGCGAGCGTAGGAGGCAGGTGGGTGGTTTCCGGTGCTCAAAATGGTGACAATCGGCGTCTACGGCTTCGACGGCGAGTCCTTCCTGCAAAGGCTGCGGCACGCGGACGTCCGCCTGCTGCTCGACGTACGCCGGCGCCGCGGTGTGCGCGGACCCGAGTACGCCTGGGCGAACTCACTCCGGCTGCAGGCGGCCCTCGCCCATGCCGGGATCGCGTACGAGCACCACCGTGAGCTCGCCCCGACCACCGAGTTACGCCGGCTCCAGTACGCCGAGGATGACCGCCAAGGGGTCGGCAAGCGCTCGCGCCGCGAACTCGCCGCCGAGTACACCCGCCGCTACACCATCGAGATCCTCGCCCGCGCCGACCTCGCGCCGATCGTGTCGGCGCTGGCGGGCGGCGGGACCGCAGCGCTGCTCTGTGTCGAGCGCGACCCTGAGGCCTGCCACCGCTCGTTGATCGCCCAGCGGCTGACCGAGGAGCACCGCGTCACGGTCGAGCACCTCCGGCCGTTGTGACGGATGGATTCCTCAGACGTGTCCGCTACGGAGCAGGGCTTCGTTCACGTCCGGAGAACATCCGCCCCCACCATGACCGTGCTGCCATCAGGTCTCTGACCAGCACTATTCGGGGCGGGTCCCTTGCGGGGGCGCGGCCCACCCGGCTGAAGTGCAATGGGCCCGCTGTAGACGAGCGCGGGGTTTCCGCCGGTGTGCTGGGCGGCCCTTGACTCGGGTCCGGCCCCGGGCCGCATGGATGGACCGGGGCCGTTCGTCGTCACCGGGCTTGGCCTGCCTCTCCTTCGGAGGCCGCGGGTCACAGGCTTCGGGCGGTGATGTCGCCGTTGGAGGTGGTGGCGTGGATGTCGAGTTCGGCGGTGCCGTCGTTCTTGAGGGAGTTGGTGATGCGGCCGTAGGTGGTTCCGGCGTCCAGGGCGGCCGAGACGCCGGCGGCGGCGGCGATCGAGATGTCGCCGGACTCGGTACGGAGCACGACCTTGCCGCCGCTGGCCTCGGCGATGCGGATGTCGCCGCGTGCGGTGCTGATCTCGGCGGAGCCGCCCAGCCGGCCGACCTCGACGTCGCCGTCGGTCGCGGTGAGGCGCAGGCCCGCGGTCTCCTCAAGCGTGATCTGGCGGTACGCGCCCTCGAAGGCGACGTCGCCGAGGCGGCCGGCGGTCCGGAGCTCGGCACAGGCGCTCTTCGCCTCGACGCGGGAGCCGGCGGGCAGCTTGACCGTCACGTCGATGGATCCGGACGGGCCGAGGTACTGGTTCTTGGCCGCGGACGTCTCGATGCGCAGGACGCCGTCGGCGTAGGCGACCGTGGTCTGCTCGGCCGCCTTCACGTCGCGGCTCTTGGAGGCGTTCGTGGGCCGGACCTCGACCGTGGTGTCGGTCTGGTCGGCGGCGATGAACTGCAGGCGTCCCGAGGGGATGTCCAGGACGGCGGAGATCGCGGCGGGGGTGTCGAACTTCTGCATGATGTGCTCCTGTGCGGTGTTTCTTTCGATGTCCAGAGCATCGCCGACCGCGCTGATGCCGGACCGTCGCCGTCCTGACGCCGCCGCTGACACAAAGGGCCCTTTGCGTTCAGGGAGCGCCTCGGCGGTGGACGCCGAGTGACGCGATCGTGGCCCGAGTCCGGCGAGGCGCGATCTAGAGTGCGGCCGATGAGCCCTGCTCTCGCCAACCGTTGACGGTCAGGTTGGGGTCGTCGGCCGCGTGCAGCAGCCGACGGCCCCAGCCGTAGGTCATCGGTAGCCAGTTGAAGTCGTGATCCGGTCCGACGATGTCGGCCAGCTCGATCAGCTTCATCAGCTCCACCACCGCGGCGATCAGCTCGTCCCCACGGTGAATGGTCTCCTGCACCATGACCAGCTGTGTCAGGCATGCGCGACGCTGCTCTTTGGAGACCGCCCAGCCGTCCACAGCGCCGAAGTCCTCCGCGAGCCACCAGCGGTCACGGGGTGACATCGCGGTGATGGTGGCGAACGGCGCGATGCGCAATGACGCCAGGTATCGAGTGATGTCCGGTTCGCGAGCCAGCCTCGGCAGGACCGCCTTCAGGTACAGGTCACCCCGGTCGGTGGGCGTGCGCAGCACGGCGGACATGCTCCAGTGCTTGATCTGGCGGCTCGGACCGAGCCGCACGCGACCGGCGGCCTTGATCTCCCCGTCGATGTAGGACTCGGCTCGCTCGAACCAGCCGGGCCGAAACCAGTCGGAGGCGGGCGGCCGGGATCGTGCCGCCCGTCGGTCGAGTACCGGACTCTGCCCGGTCACCGCATCATGACCGTGCCACGCGAACCCATCGGCGGAGACCGGCCGTGCCCGGTCCGCCGCCAGCAGCACCACCGTCGTGAAGTCCAACGGCTCCAGGACCACCGTGGTCAGCCCGAGTTCGTGACGAACGCGATCGGTCAGCTCGCTGTCCATCGGCGGCCACCTGCCGTCGAACCGCATCCGCGGCAGCGCCGGATCGCCGCCGGCCATGTCGCACAGCACGGCACCGCCCTGGTCGACGATCACCAGCACGGCTTCCACGGATTCGGACGACATGGTCAACCCTCCAAGGCTCGACGGAGCTCACGGGAGAACGCGTTGGCGTCATTCATGACTCGCGCATTCGACGAATACTGCCATCGGCTGGTGTGGGTCTGCGTGCTCTGCTGAGGTCTCATGCCGCGGGTCGGTACACCACAAGACACCCTGTATCGAGCGCAACAGCGCAGGTCAGACCCTGTTCTTGGCCAGGAGCTGCGGGCGGGGGACCGTGACACCGGCGGGCATCGTCGGCGGGCCGCCCCTGACCTCCACAGCGGCGCCGACCAGCTGAGTCCGCTGCGCGAAGTCCCCGGCGAGTACGTCGGCGTTCGCCGCCTCGCCGAGCGCCCAAGTCACGTGGCGTATGTTACGCGGCGGATGTCACGCCGAGCGGCGGATGCCATGCCGAGCGGCGCGGAGCCATGTCCTGGTGGTGGGTTGACCGGTCGGGTCGGGGGCGATTGGGTCGCGCGGCGGGTCCGGGACCTTGGTGGCAGATCGTGGTGTGGCCTGTCGCTGTTCGATTATTGAGCGGACCGGACTGCCGTGAGGAGGTCCGCTGTCGTCAGGATGGCGTGTGCGTAGGTCGGCCCGTTCAGCTCGTGAGCCGCGTGCAGCATCTCGGCGGTGAAGGCCGCGGTCGCGTCCCGTACCAGGGTCACGTGGTACCCGAGCTCCATGGCGTACCTGCCGGTCGACTCGATGCAGGTGTTGGCGAGCACGCCGATGATGATGACCTGGGTGATGCCGTGCTGCCGGAGCAGCAGGTCGAGATCGGTGTTGGCGAAGCCGCTCTGTGCCCAGTGTTCTTTGACGACGACGTCGCCGTCCCGGGGGGCGAGATCGGGATGCCACTCGCCGCCCCAGCTGCCCTTCGCGAAGGAATGGCGCTCCTGGATCCCGCGCTGGGTGGGATTGGGGTGGCTCCAGTCGTCGTAGTCCCCGGGCTGCCACTGCCGATGCGGAACGACGAACACCTGGATCCCGGCCTCTCGCGCGGCGGCGACCACTGCGCGTAGATTGTCCAGAAGCCCCACGCGCTGGGCGATCTCCTTCAACCGGGGCCAGATCTTCCCGCCCTCGGACAGGAAGTCGTTGTAGGGATCGACCAGGAGGAGCCCGGTCCGGCTGGCTTCGTAGGACGTGCCGATCATCGCGCGGCAGGTTTCGTGTCAGGGGTGTTCACCGCGGTCAACGGGGCTGTGTCGTGCATCGGTGCAGGCCTGTTCACATCCGTGGTGTACCCGGGTCCCGGACCGCGCTGGACGTTGCGGTCGGAGTCTTGACAAGCTTTTTGTCCCTCTGGCGATCCGTTCGCGAGAGCGAGCTCCGGCGGCAGGGGCCGGACAAGGCCGGCCCGCCCGCCGTTTCGTGACACTCTCAGTATGCCGCGAGCGTGAGCGCGTTGGCGGCCTCGTTGAGCGGCTTCATGATCGGCCGCATCGCCAGGTCCTTCCACGGTAGGCGGTTGACCAGCCGCATCATCGTGGTCTGCATCTTGATCTGCCGCGGGCTGCCCGCGACCATCTGCGCGGCGTTGCTCGCGCCGAGCGCCACGTTCACATCCACGTACTCGCGCATCGCTTCCCGATATCCGGCATAAGCCGCACGGTGGTCGCCCGCCGCCGCGCTCATCTCGCCGGCGAGCACGTACGCGCCCACCAGCGCGAGGCTGGTGCCCTGCCCGGACAGCGGGGACGGGCTGTAGGCGGCGTCGCCGACCAGGGCGATCCGGCCGGTGGACCAGTGGTCCATGCGGACCTGGCTGACCGGCGTGAAGTAGAAGTCCGGCGAGTGCGGCATGGCGCGCAGCAGCGCGTCACTCTCCCATCCGACGCCGGCGAACGCCTCGGTCAGTACGCGCTGCTGGGCGGCCCTGTCGAAGCGGTCGGGCAGGACGGCGGGGCTCGGGAAGACGAACTGCGCCTTCGCGGTGTCGGGCCTGGTGGCGTAGACGTTCACCACCTTGCCGGGCGTCGGGTAGAGCAGCTCCCAGTGGTCGAGCCCGAGGTGGTTGGGGACGGTGAAGACGGCCGCGTGCATCCCGAGGGGGTGGACGTAGCGCTCCGGCGGGCCGAAGGCCAGGCGGCGTACGGTCGAGTGCAGGCCGTCGGCGCCGATGACGAGGTCGAAGCGGCGCGGCGGGGCGTGGCGGAAGGTGACGTCGACGCCGTCGGGGCCTTCGTGCAGAGCGGTGATCGTGTCGCCGAACAGGTATTCGCAGCTGTCACGGGTCGCGCCGTGGAGGAGCTGGGCGAGGTCGCCCCGCATCACCTCGTCGTCGCCGGGAGCGCGCATGCCGATGAGGTCGGGGCCCAGGTTGGCCAGCGGCTTGCCGCTCTCGGCGACCCACGACCCGCCGCGGATGGCGGTGCTTGCCCGCCGTACGGCCTCCAGCATGCCCATCCGCTCGACGACCTGCATGGCCACGCCGCGCAGGTCGACCTTGTAGCCGCCGTCGCGCAGCGCGGGGGCCAGCTCGACCACGGTGGGGGTGAATCCGTAGCGGCGCAGCCAGAAGGCCAGGGCGGGGCCGGCCACGCTGGCGCCGGAGATCAGAACGGTGCGGTTGGCGAGTTGCCGTGAGTTCGTCATGCCAAAAACCGTAACAGCATTGCCAGATGCTTGGCAATAAATTTCCTAATCTCCTTGCCAGAACTGCCCGTGCGCCTCTCCGTCTCTGTCAGAAGCCTTGGCAAGCATTTGCCAGCGCAGGTGGGGGCGGCTAGCATGAGCTGCGGCAGAGGGCCGTTCGGCCCGCGCTCCGACCTGGCAAGGAGACGACAGATGCTGACGCAGCCCGCCTTCGGCCGACGGCTCAAGCAGCTGAGGACCGAACGCGGCCTGACCCAGGCCGAGCTCGCGGGCGAGGGCATGTCCACCGGATACCTCTCCCGCCTGGAGTCCGGGGCCCGGCCCCCCACCGAGGAGGCCGTGGCCCACCTGGCCCGCCAGCTCGGCGTCGCCCCCGAGGACCTGGCCGAACCTCCGGACTGGTCGCTGGCGCGCAGCCTGGCCACCACCGTCGGACTCGACGTGGAGGAGACGGGCGAGCTGCTGGCCCGAGCCCTGCGTACGGCGGGCAGCGAGGACCCTTTGCTGCGTTGGCAAGCGCTGTGGCAAGTCGCCGAATGGCGACGCCGCAACAGGGAGCACGCCGAGGAACGCGTCTGCCTGGACGCGTTGGTGGCGCTCGCCGAAGAGCTCGGCCTGCCCGAGTTGCGCGCCCGAGCCCGGGCGCGGCTGGCGCGCGCCCAACGCGAGGCGGGCCAGGTGCCGGCCGCGGTCGAGACCGCGATCGGCGCCTACCGCCTGGCAGCCGAGGAGGGCCTGACACCACACATCGTGGCCGACACCCTCCTCGCGCTGGTGTCCTCGCTGGCCGAGGCGGGCCGGATGGCCGAGGCCCGGCAGCACGCCGACGAACTCCTCGACGTGGCCGCGGGCCTGCCCGCCGGCAGGCTCCTGGCGGAGGCGGCGTGGACCGTGGCCGGCGTACGGCTGCGCCAGGGCGAGCCCCAGGTGGCGCTGAAGCTGGTCAACGACGCCCTGGAGCAGCTCCAAGGTCGCCTCGACCCGGCCATGTGGGTGCGGCTGCGCATCGTCGCGGCCCGCCTCCACCTCAACCTCACCCCGCCCGAGACCGAGCCCGCGCGGCGCCGGATCGAGGAGGTCGAGGCGTGCCTGCCGTTCGCCGGCACTCCCACGGTCGAGCAGGAACTGCTCGCGCTGCGCGCCCGCCTGGCCTTCCACACCGGGCACACCGACGAAGCCCGCGCCCTGCTCGACCGGCTCGCCGACGCGCACGACCACCTGGGCTACCAGGAGCAGGTCCGCTTGGACGTGCTGCGCAACCAGCTCCTGCTGCTGGACGGCAAGCAGGACGAAGGCATGCGGGGCCTGCGGACGCTGGCCGAGCAGGCGCAGGAGCGCGCCAACTTCGACCTGGCCGCGGAGATCTGGCGCCACGCCGCCGAGTCGCTGGCTCGGACTGGCGGCGAGACCCGGTCATAGGGGCCATGGACCGCCTACGGAAGTAGCGCACCAGCACACTGACCTGCCGCCGGGCGCGATCCGGACCACCGGGGAGTCGGAGCCGGCCCGGATGTAGTGGAAACGCTCTGACCCGAGGCGAGATCGCCTGATTCT
Source organism: Nonomuraea angiospora (assembly GCF_014873145.1). Lineage (NCBI taxonomy): Bacteria > Bacillati > Actinomycetota > Actinomycetes > Streptosporangiales > Streptosporangiaceae > Nonomuraea > Nonomuraea angiospora. The sequence goes on from NZ_JADBEK010000001.1 coordinate 696,175, forward strand.
GTTCTGTTTTCAGAGATATCCGACCGGCGCACGGCGGATGACGCATTTCGAGGATTCTGCAACTTTGCGCGCCCGCATCCGACGGCCGCGGTATGGCCCGTGCCCCCGGGCCGGGACTGGCGGGGGCACGGGAAGGCCGCGCTAGCGGGCGCGGTAGGACAGGATCAGGCCGAGACCCTCGAGAGCGGACTTGTCACCTTCCAGGACCAGGCGCCAGGTCCCGGCGGTGAGGCCGGGGGTCGGCAGGAGCTTGCCCTCGTTGAGCGTCAGGCGTCGTTCGCCGTTGATGAGGAAGCGGGCCGAGCCGTCCCCGGCCGGCGAGTACAGGGCGTACACGCCGGTGATGGCGCGGCCGGTCATGCCGGGGAACATGTCCGGCGTGAACGGGAGGGTCAGCGTGTCGTCGGAGCCGTCGAGGAACGCGGACCACTCCTCGGGGAACTCCGCCGGGATGTCGCAGTAGCGAGCCGTGGCATAGGGCTTGAGCATGCCCTTGACCGCGCCGGCGAAGAGCTCGCCGCCCTGTTCGGCGGAGTACTTCACGGTGATGGTGACGTCCATGAGCTGCGGGGAGCCGCCGGAAGGCAGCTCCAGGCGCCACCGGGAGACCGCGCCGGTGCCCTCGAAGGGAAGGTAACGGTCGTCGTCGTAGCGGAGGTCGAAGAGGCCGTTGTTGTCCTTGTACTCCTCCAGGTCCGACAGCGCGATCTGCTGGCCGCCGCGCCAGTCGGCGCGCAACGTCGCCGGCATCGGGCCCTTGGGGTCGAGGAGGTACTTGACGGCCTTGGGATCGGCCGCGAGCACCGTCCTGCTGTCCAGCTGGGTCAGCACGGCGTTGAGACCGATCGGGCCCTCCGGGCCGGTGAAGGTGACCGACACCGTCTTGACGCGCCGGCGGTAGTGGCCGGGGAAGTCGCGGTCGAAGAGGGCCTCGGTCAGGGCGAACTCGCAGCGGCCGGTGTTGCGCAGGCCGAGCGCGGCCACCGGGTCCAGCGCCAGCAGCGACGCCTTCTTGATGATCTCCAGGCCGCGGCGGTCGCTCTCCACCCACGCCTTGCCCAGCCGCTCCAGGTCCACCCCGAGGCTTTCCGCGGCGAGCAGGCCGTTGCGCCGGCTCTCCCAGTAGAGCGGCTGGATGTAGTCGGCCTCCCCCTCGGGGACGCCCCGCTCGTACTGGAAGGACCGTTGCGCGGCGCGCGCCATGTCGTACGCCATCGAGTAGGTCTGGAAGTACAGCCCGGCCAGCCGCCCCGACATCCACTGGTACAGCTGGAGGTTGGTGAACTTGCCGGTCATGAAGGCGCCGACGGCCTCCTGGTTGGCGATCTGCTGATCCAGGATCTGCAGCTCGCGCTGGGCGGCCTTGAGCCGGAGCTCGGCGGCCTTCACCTGGTGGCCGAGCTGCTCCAGGTCGTTGCGGGCGACGGCGAGCTGGAAGGTCCAGTCGCCCACCATCCGCTCCTGCTCGGCGCGGATGCCGAGCAGCTCGCCGATGACGTTCAGCGCCTCGGCCGCCGACGAGGAGGCCTCGCCGCCGTGCTCCAGGGCCTCCGTCACCTGCTCGCGGCCCAGCTTGGTGCCCATGATGAACAGGCCCAGCAGGACGTCCGGCAGGCCCGAGGCGATGGCCGCGCCGGCCTGGAAACCGGTCGCGACCACGTGGGCGACCACCGCCGCGGACATCATGCCGAGCTGGGCCTGCTCCAGCGGCGTCAGCCCGGCGGCGATCAGCCCCTCGTAGTGGTCGACCCGGTTCTGCGCGCCCTGCGCGCTGACCTGCACCTCGCTCAGGCCCTGGGCGGCGATCTCCACCTCCGCCTCGCGCACCGCGCGGGTGAGGGACAGGATCGTGCCCTCGTGCCGGTTGTTGAGCAGCGCCAGCTCCTCGGAGTCGCGGCGCTCCAGCACGCTGAGCAGGTCGCCGCCGAACTGCCGCAGCTTGTCCACCAGCTCCTGCGCCTTGCGGAAGACGGGGGAGAAGCGGTAGTGCGGCACCGGCAGGGCAGCGGCGGCGGCGAGCCGGTCGAGCGAGGCTCCCGCCGCCGCCCCGCGCACCAGCGCCATCACGTCGGCCGGCGGCTCGAACAGCGGCAACGGCCGGCTGACGCCCATGATGTCGAGCGAGGCCCGGATCTTGCGCAGCCGGTCCTCGACGCGGTCCCAGTACTCCAGGAAGACGCCGTTGGCGGGGACGTGGAAGTACGGCCCCGCGACGCTGGCGTGCACCTCGCCCGCCTTCTCCAGCATCGCGCCGCCCGCGGTGAGCTCCGGGAGCCCGTCGTCCTCGGGCGCCCGGCGCAGCTCCTCGTAGGTGAGCGCGGGCGTGAGGGCCCGCGGGCCGAGGTCCTCGGGCGGCCGCTCGCCGAGCAGGTCGTAGGCGAAGATGTAGAGCATCCTGGCCTCGTCGACGCTCTCGGCGGTGTACTGCCTGAAGAGCAGGTCACCCCAGTCGAGCAGGTTGTCGACGTACGCCATCACGACCGCGCGCCGGTAGGCCGGCGGACGCAGCTCGGCGATCGCGTGCGGGTCGAAGGGATCCTCCAGGTACGCCTTCAACAGCGCGGCCCGGTCGCCCATGAGGTCGTACTGCTGGCACAGCCGCCCGACCAGGGCGACGCGTTCCAGCAGGCCCTTCAGCGCCGGCCCGGCCCCCGGCGGCGCCTCCAGCGCGTTGAGCGCCTCCTCGATCGGCGCCACCCCGGCGGTCGCCGGCCCGCCGGACGGCAGCTCGGCGAGATAGTCCTTCTCGGCCTGGCTCAGCTCGCGCTGGTGCTGGAAGGCGGGGGCCATCGGCTCCACCTTGACCAGGATCGCCTCCAGGTCGGCGGCCGGCTTGCCCACGTCGGCCCCTCGGACGGAGAGCTCGGCCAGGTCGTCGCGGCAGCTCTTGACCAGCGCCTCGATGTCCGCCGCCAGGAACGGCAGGAAGCGCCAGTATCGCGGCGTGGTGGGGTCGAAGACGTACTCGTACCAGGTGCGGGCGTCGTCGAATTGCTGGGCGGCGTTGAGCGCCTGGGCGATGAGCGTGGGGGCGTGGAAGAAGACCTCCCAGTAGTAGATGCCGTTGCCGCTGTTGAAGTCCAGGTGCGTGGCGGCCGGCACGCCCTGCTCCGCGGTCGACTCGGTGACCAGGATCGTGGTGGCGTCGGAGACCCGCGTGCTGAAGGCCGGCAACTCGTCGAGCTCCTGGATCTCCGGCGCGAGCAGCGCGGGCACGCCGCCCTCCAGCAGCGCCTTGTTCAGCCGGTACGCCGTGCTGGAGGTGAGCCTGATGACCTCGTGCGGCAGCGCGGCGATCTCGTACGGCCGCTGGACCTTCACCGCCGAGGGGTAGGTGACGTACGTGGAGCCGAGGAACAGGTAGAGGTCGCCGGCGTCGAGCACGCCGTCCAGCCCCGTCTCCCAGCCGGCGGGCAGGCCGCTCCAGTTGCCGCTGACCGGGGAGAACTCCGCCATGGACGCCAGCTCCTCGCCGGGCCGCAGCACCGTGTAGTCCTGCTCGCTGAAGACGTAGCGCAGGCCCGCGCGCCGGAAGACGGCCCGGACGCGGCGGCTCATGGGCTTGGGATAGCCGGGGTCGGCCAGCGCGGCCGGGACGCCGTCCTTGAGCGTGTAGCGGACGTACTCGAGGTTCCTGGCGAGGAACAACGTGGCGTCCTGGCCGCCGGTGCCGGCGACGACGTAGGCCGCGTCGACGCCCTCGTCGGTGACGGCCGTCCTGGCCACGCCCAGGGGCTTGACGGGGGACGGCTCGCTCTGGACGTATTCCCTGGGACCGTTGCCGGACTGCCCCCGGCCCTTGCCGGGTTGCTCGCGGGTGATGGACAGGTAGGTGCGGGCGTCGTTGTTGAAGAAGTAGACGCTCTCGCCGTGGCGGAAGGGGGCGCTGACGGGGCCGGACTGCGGCAGGCCGTCCCTGTTGCCCCGCAGCGGGATCGGGCGCTCGTTCGGGCCGTCCCCGCGCCGGTAGGAGTCGCCGCTCACGACGAAGACCTCGTCGCCGCGGAACAGGAGCGCATCCACCGGCGGGTTGCCGATCGCCCACGGCGGCAGGAAGGTCTCCAGGGAGCTGCCGGGACGGGTCCGGCGCAGCCACACGTGCTGCCCGGCCGAGTAGTAGTACTCCACGCCGTTCGCGTCGACGGCGGCGGCGTCCACCCTGTCCCACTGCGGGAAACCCTCTTTGTTGCCGGCGATCGGCTTCGGATAGCCGGCGTCGATCCTGCCGAAGGGGTCACCGGAGTAGCGGTAGTAGTACGCGCCGGAGAACAGGTAGCGGAACCCGTCCTTGACGATGGCCGCGTCGACCCCGGCCGCGTCGTCGTACAGGGGGGTGGCGACGTGTCCCCAGCGTTCGGCCGTCAGCGGCTTGCCGAGGCGGGTGGCGGTCGCCCGGGTCGCGGAGACCTCCACGTAGTAGGGGCCGGAGCCGCTCTCGCCGGTGTTGTTGAAGAAGTACCTGACGCCGCCGGGCAGCTCGACCGCGGCGTGGATCGGGGACCACACCGGCAGCTTGTCGGAATTGCCGCTCAGCTGCCGCGGCTCCTCGCCGCTGCCCTCCGGGGCGATCGGCCGGCACAGGAAGCTGCCGCCCTTGTGGTCGACGCTCATCCACGGGTCGCTCTCGGCCCCCGCCGGCAGGGTCAGCTGGACGACCTTGGACGCCTCGATGGGCTCGCCGAAGATCTGCTCCAGCCGGGACGGCCGCACCGGCTCGGGCACGCCCTCGGCGCGGATCGCGTACAGCTCGGGGGTCAGCGCGAACGCCGACTGCACCTTCTGCGGGCCCTCCGGCTTGGCGACCGTGTACGTGGCGGTGATCAGGATGGTGTCGTGCGTGCCGCCGTCCGGCACCGGCACGGTGGCGGAGGCCTGGACGTACAGGCTGACGCCGTCGACGGGCGCGTCCAGCACGTCCTCCAGCGGCAGGACCTGCGAGGGCACCCATTCGCCGTTGAGGTTGCGGAAGGAGTAGTTGACGCGCACGCGGTACTTGGGCGGCGGCGGGGTGAGCGTACGGTCGTCGCCGCTCTGCTGCTCGGTGAGCGTGGTCTGGGCGCCGGGCTCGGGCGCGACCGCCTCGGCCGTGGGCCAGAAGACGAAGATGCGGCCGAAGGCGTGCACCGGGTAGACGATCTCGGCCTCGACCTGCGCGTCCACCTTCAGCCACGGCTGCCAGGTGGCCGACAGGCGCCCGTCGTCCCTGAACTCCGCCTCGCGGCAGTAGTAGCGCCTCGGCTCGGTCCTGGTCCTGCCGAACAGCACCAGCCGCCGCACGCCCGCCTCTGCGCCGTCCGCGCGGTAGACGTAGCCGCCGGCGATCGCGAGCCTGGAGACCTCGGTGTACTCGTCGAGGTAGCGCTTGTAGGCCTGCTCCACCTTCTCCTGGGTGATCTCGCCCTGCAGCAGGTCGTCCTCCAGAGCGCGGAAGGCGGGCGTCTTGGAGCCGCGCAGCTCGGGGCGCAGGTAGTTCTCCGGGTAGAGGAAGACCTTCCTGTTGGCCTCCCACAGGCGGTAGTTCTTCAGCCACGCCCACCAGGTCCTGATCCGCCGCCTGATCTCCTCCGGGTCCCGCCCGCTCGCGACCGTCACCCGCTCCAGGTCGAGCAGGTAGCGGTGCACGTAGAGCTGGGCGGCCGCGATGGCCTCGCGCACCCGCGAGGTGCGGCCCTGGCCGCCCATCTCGACGTCGGCCAGCAGCAGCTCGTACAGCTCTCCCGGGGTGCCCGGGACGATCGAGACGAGGGCGTCGCGCTTGAGTACATTGATCTCGTCGTGGACGGCGGCCGACAGCGCCTCCCACTCGCCTGGATACAGGCGCTCCATGATCCCGTAGAGGGCGGTGTTCGCGGCCGCCAGGGCGGGCGCCTCGCCGAAGGCGGGCCGCCACACGTCGGTGTAGAGCGCGGACGGGGCCTCCCCGATCCGGCCGGTGAGCGTGAACAGCTCGACCAGGCGGAGCAGGAACTCGACCTCGAAGCGGTCCTCCTCCCACCGCACCGGCGCGGCGCTCACCGCCGCGGCCGCGATGGCCTCGGGCTCGGCGGTCAGGAGCGCGGCGTTGCGCTTGGCCCACCTGATCTCGTCGACGTCCCAGCCGAACAGGTCTGCCAGGTAGGCGTACGGGTCCTGCACCACGGCCGGCGGGTCCAGCAGGAAGGCGGCCAGGCCGTCCGGGTGCCGGCGGGCGAGGTCGACGAACCTGGAGATCGTGTGCACATCGCTCAGCCGGTAGTCGGCCGTGCCGCCCCAGCGGTAGCGGAACCGCTGCGGGTAGGTGCGGTCCACCTCGTGATAGCCGCGGGAGTAGCGTACGTATTCGTCGCCCTTGCACAGGTACGTGCGGCCCTCGAAGACGAAGGCGCCGTCGACGCCCGACTCGAAGCGGCCCGGCAGATCGCCCCAGTCGTCCCGGACGGTACGGGGGTGGCCTTCCTCCACGAACTCCAGCGCGCCCGGACGGTAGCGGACGTACTGCTCGCCCTTGAAGGCGTACAGCTCGCCGGTGGGCGCGGCGAAGGCGGCGTCGATCAGCCGGTGGCCGGCGTCGGCGAAGGCGTTGCGCACCTTGCCGAACAGGGCGTTGACGGGCCGCGCGGCCGGTTCGCCGACCCGCTGGCAGAGGCCGCCCTTGATCAGGTGGACGACGCCGGCGGGGCCCGGGGTGCGGAAGGCCGCGTCGAGGCCGTCGGCGAAGTCCGCGGGCGGGTCCTGCATGCGCAGATCGAGGGCGAGGCCGGGAAGGATGGCGCGGGGGTAGCCGTCGTCGGCGTACTCGTACGCGGTGCCGGTGTAGCGGACGTACTGGTCGCCGGAGAACAGGTAGGTGTGCGCGCCGGCGACGATCGTCGCGTCCACCTTCTCCCTCTCCACGAGGTTGTTCCGGACGCGGCCGAGGACGGCCAGGTCGCGGGTGGCGGTCGCGGCGCGGGAGACGACGTGGCAGGAGCCGCCGGCGAAGAGGTAGGCGGTGCGGCCGTGGGCGACGGCGGCGTCGATCGCGTGGCCGGTGACCGCGTCGTCGAACGACTCCGGCAGGTTGGCGAAAGCCGTCTCGCGCCGCAGGTTGCCGACGATCTTCTTCGGGTAGCCGGGGTCGATGTAGCGGTATTCGGAACCGGTGTAGCGGACATACCGGTCGCCGGAGAACAGGAATGTCGTGTCGTCGCCGAAGACGCAGGCGGCGTCGATCCTGGCGGTCGCGTCGTCGGGCACGAACGGGTTCGGCGACCTGCCCCACCGGTCGCGGATGACGGCGAGCGGGGCGAAGTCGTGCCCGTCATGGCGGGAGTACTGCTCGGACAGGAAGAAGTACGTCGAGCCGTCCGGCGCGGTGAACGCCGTGCGCAGCGCGTCACCGTCCTCCCTGCTGGACTCGAGGACGCGCTCGAATCCGGGCCAGAGCCGCTCGATCGGGCGCGGGTAGGACCAGGCGCCGGCTCTCTCGTCGTACTGCAGGCAGTGCTCGCCGAGCAGCAGGAGCATGGTGTCGCCCGCGAACAGCACCGCGTCGGGCACAGGGTGGCCGGGTATGCGGTACTGCTCGGGCACCTGCCAGAAGCTCTCGTCGGCGATCTGCGGCTCGCCGTCGGGCTCGGTGTAGTCCGTGCCGGAGTAGACGAGGTAGCGCCTGCGGCCGTCCTCGCCGGGCGACTCGAAGACGTACGTCTTCGTGCCGCGGACGTACGCGAGCGCGACGTCGTCCAGTCCGCCCCAGTGCTCGGAGACGAGCCGGGGCTCGCCGTCGATGGTGAGGCCGGGGTTGGGGGCGGCGGTGCCGGCGGGGCCGGGGTCGGCGTAGACGACGAACTGGTCGCCGCTGAACAGGTACGTCCTGCCGTCCCTGCCAACGAACGCCGCATCCACCTTGTTGTCCTGATAAATCGTGTTACGTGGCTTGCCCCACTCCTCGGCGAGGAGGTACGGCCTGTTCAGCCGCGTGTTGACGCAGTTCGGCCCCTTGAACAGGTACGTGGTGCCGTCGGCGCCGCGCAGCACGGCGTCGAGCCCGCGCCGGAACTCCTCCGGCGCCGCGCGCAGCGACCGCGGCGTGCCGGTCTCCTGCGCGAACCCGAACCCCTCGACGGCCTCGACGCCCGCGCGATGGCGCCAGCCGCCGCCGTCCTCCGCCAGCAGCTTGCCGTCCTCCAGGAACGCGCAGCTCAGCCCGATCGACGAGGCGTCGTCGTAGCGGCGGTAGAGGCCGTCGGACACGATGTGGCAGCGGCCGGCGCGGAAGAGGTGGACGTTGCGGCGGTCGGCGAAGGCGGCGTCCACGCCGTCGAGCGTGACGTCCAGGGCCGCCATCCCGGGCTCCCGCGACAGCGCGGACAGGGCGGCCGGATAGCCGTCCTGCACGTATTCGAGCTCCGTGCCCAGGTAACGCACGTACTGGTCGCCGGAGAACAGGTAGGTGTAGTGGCGGTCCACCTTCCTGCCGTCGATCTCCTCCGTCACGGTCCTGGTCAGCGCGGCGTCCACCAGGCCCGTCCGGGCGATCCGGTTGACCACGTTGCCCCAGTACGCGGGGACGGAGGCCGGGTAGCGGTCGTCGGCCCTGGTGTAGTCGCCCCCGGAGAAGCGGGTGTACCGGTCACCGGAGAAGGCGTAGGTCCGGCCGTCCTTGCCGACGAAGGCGGCGTCCACCTTGGTGAAGGGCAGCAGGCTGTCCCAGTGCTCGGCGATCGTGCGCGGCTCCGACCACCAGCGGTGCCGCGCGTCGGACACCACGAAGCCGTCGCCGGCGAAGAGGTACGTGCGGCCGGTGCCGTCGGTGAAGACCGCGTCGATGACCGCGAAGCGGGGGTCGGCGGCCAGCGAGGCGGGCAGGTTCCACCAGTTGTCGGAGACCGGCTTGGGGTAGCCGGCGTCCGGGGTGGCGTAGTCCCTGGTGGAGTAGCGGACGTGGAAGTCGCCGCCGTCGGCGTGCACCTGGATGCGCAGCGGGTTCCTGCGGAGCGTCAGCGCGATGCCCTGCTCGGTGCCGACGTGCCAGGTCCGGTACTCGTCCGTGCCCTCGGCGGTGACGGTGGCGCTCTCGGCCAGGGTCAGGCCGTGCTCCAGGAAGTGGCGGCGCAGCGCGGGCGACAGGCGGCCCTCGTTCAGCTCCGGCTCCTGGGCGAGCGGCACGTCGAACAGGTGACCGCCCTGGCCGAACAGGTACGTCCTGCCGTCCATCACGAAGGCGGCGCCGACCTTGCGCAGCCCTCCCCAGTCACCGGCGATCCGGCGCGGGTAGCCGAGATCGACGACGGCGTAGTCGGCGCCGGAGTAGCGGATGTACCTCTCGCCGCTGAACAGGTACGTCTTGCCGTCCATGCCCACGAGCGCGGCGTCCACGGCGCCGCCGGCCAGCACGTCGGCGACCTTGCCCCAGCGCTCGGCCGTCGGCTGCGGCACGCCGCCGCCGGAGGCGGAGAAGGAGACCGTCCTGCCGTCCTTGAACAGGTGCACCATCCCCGAACCGGGCTCGGTGAAGGCCGCCTCGACGCCGGTGTGGAACTCGCCGGGCAGCCGGGCGAACTCGCTCTCGATCCGCCGCGGATAGCCGTCGTCCACCCGCACGCCGTCGTTCTCCACGCTGTCGGTGTAACGGGCCACCTGGTCGCCGCGGAACAGGTACGTCCTGCCGTCGGGGCCGGTGAACGCGCCGTCGAGGCTCCGCGCGCCGTCGAAGGCGTTGCGGATGCGGCCCCACCGGGCGGAGATCGGCTGCTCCTGCCCGCCGATCTCGAAGTAGCGGCCGCCCGCGAACAGGTGGACATGCCCGTCCACGTCCTGGAAGGCCGCGTCGAGCGCTCCGGTGAACGCCTCGGGCAGCGGCGTGTCGTGGCCCTCGGCCTGCCACCACTCGGCGACACCGCGCGGGTAGCCCTCGTCGACGGTCGTGAAGTCGGGGGTTGAATATCGGATGTACTGGTCGGCGCAGAACAGGTAGGTTCTGCCGTTCTCGTCCACGTACGCGCTGTCGATCCGGCGCGGGGCCTCGAAGTTGTTCCTGACCTTGCCCCACAGCTGGTCACGGGGCGCCCAGCGGATGCTGCCCGGCTCCTTGACGAACAGCCGCGACACCTCCCGATCGGGGGCCTCGTCACCCTCGTTCCGCTCGACGGCGCGGCCGACGATCCACTCGGCGCCGCCGGGGAAGGCGAAGGCGGCGTCGACCCGGGTCAGCCCGGTGAGCCGGGGCGACAGCTCGGTCAGCGCCTTGGGCCTGGGGTCGAGCAGGGCGTACGTGTCGGCGGAGTAGGCCCAGTAGACGTCGCCGGCGAACACGTAGATGCGGCCGTCGGAGCTGTGCAGCACCGCGTCGACGACGTCGACGCCCGGCGGCAGCGCCAGGGGTTCGGGGTATTTGCCGGTCAGGTCCTGGTCGTGGAAGGCGACGGCGACCTCGGTCTCGTCCATGCCGAGCTTGCCGGCCAGCCGCGCGAAGCGGCGGATGCGCTCGTAGGCGGCCTGGAAGTGCGGATCCGACAGCCGCCGGGGGACGGCGATGACCGGCGGGATGAGGATCTCCATCGCCTCGGGCAGCCCGCCGGCGACGCCCGCGCAGATCGCCGCGGCGCTCTCCTGGGGCACCCCGAACGCGTCGGCCAGCGCGGAGGTCAGCGCCTCCTGCTGCTGCCCGGCGCGGCTCTCCAGCGCGGCGGTCACCTCCTCGACCGCCTCGGCGAGCGCCACGGCGACCGCGTGCAGCAGGAAGAACACGTCCCGCTCGAAGTCCTCCAGCCCCTGCAGGGCGAAGCTGACGACGTTCGCGGGGTTGGCGAAGAAGGGGACCGCCTCTCGCGGCACGGACAGGCCGTCGGTGAGGTGTCCCCGCGCGATCAGCTCCTCGACGACCAGGCCCTGCTGCTCGTCGTCGAAGCCGAGCTCGCCCAGCGCCTCCAGGTGGATCCGGTACGGCCGCTCGTCCTGCGCGCACTCGGCGACCCGCCTGGCCACGAGGCCGGTCTCGGCCGCGGTGAACCCGTCGCCGAGCGTCTCCACCTCGGCGACCGGCCAGCCGTCGCTCAGGTAGGTGCCCTCCATCGCGGCCATCGCCCGCTGCGCCATCGCCAGGTCCGCGACCTCGGTGAAGTCCTCGGGGGTGAAGGTGAAAAGCTCGGCCGCCAGCTCGCCGATCTGCCGTTTCGCGGCGTCGAGCACGGCGCTGCGGTGCGGGTGGAATTCGGGCGGCAGCGCGAAGTCGGCGGGCTGGAGCGCGGCCAGCGCCTGCTTGTCCAGATAGCGGCCGTTCTCGTCGATGTAGCCGTTGAAGCGCAGCCCGTCCATCAGCCTGGCCAGCCGCGCCTCGCTGAGCCGCAGCCCCGTGAGAAGCCCGGTGTCGAGGACGAGCGGCTCGGCGCGGAAGGCGTCGACGCGCCGGCGCAGCAGGGTGAGCACCTCGGGGGCCACGTCGGACAGGCCGGCGTTGACGCGGAACGCCTCGACGTTCTCCTCGTCGGCGAAGAACGCCGGATCCTGTACGGCGCCCTCTTCGTCGACGTACCCGTGGTAGATCAGGTTGTCGTAAAGCTCGTCGAGCTGTCCCTGGGACAGGTTGCCGACGGTGGCCAGGTCGGAGGGGTAGAAGGACGAGGTGCCGTTGCCGACGCTGTTGATCAGCTTGAACAGCGCCTCCTTGAACGACGTGAAGTCCCGCTCCAGGTTCAGGGCGTAGTCGGTCTCGGGCATGCCCTCGGTGACGAGCGTGCCGTCGGCGCGCAGCCGTCCGCTGAACACGAGCTGCGCGCGGATCTTGCCGGCCATTCGCTCACCGAGCCCCAGCCCGACGAGGTCGTCGTCGACGATCATGCCGAGGGAGGTGACCGCCTCGTGCGCGGCCGCGGCCACCGTGGCGGGGTCGAGGCGCAGCAGCCGGGCGTCGCGTTCCGACACCACCGCGCCGGCGTGGGCCGCCAGCACGTCGTGGACGGCCTGCGCGGCCCGCGGCCCGAAGCGCTCGCCCTCGAACATGGCCGGCTCCATGGCCACCGCCTGGAACCGCTGGTCGAGGCCCTCCAGCACCGCGAGCCGGTCATCCCCGCCGGACCCGCCGGACCCGCTGGACGCGCCGGACCCGCCGGACGTGCTGGACCCGCTCCCCAGGATCTCGGCCAGCTCCTGCACGCCGAAGCCGCTGTCCTGCATCCACCGGGCGACCGCCAGCAGCGTCTGGGCCAGCCACAGGCCGGAGGCGGGGTCGCCGCCCTCCAGAATGCGGTAGCAGTCCTGCGTCTTCGGCTCGACCCCGCCCATGAGGGAGAACGTGGAATACCGCCACAGCGACGGGTCGCTCTCCAGCACCCCCAGCAGGTCGAACAGCTCCCCGGCGGACATGCCCAGCGCCGAGGTCAGCCTGCCGGTCCGCCGCAGCAGCGCGATCTGCGACGACCCGATCGGAGCGCGGTCGAAGGGGCTCGGCTCCAGGGCGCTGTAGCGGTCGCGGTAGCGCCGCACGGTCTCCGTGATGTCGCTCTCGGAGGTCCCGATCCCGATGGCCAGCTTGCGGCGGTAGTCCTTGTTGTGCGGGCCGAGGATGTCGCCCGACAGGGCGGGCAGCTCCTCGGGCACCGGCTCGACCTCCGCCACCAGCCCGCACACCGCGTCGATGGTGAGGTCGTAGCCCTGCCGCAGGTGCACGGCGAGCGCGATGGTCCGCAGCGCGGCCGCGTCGAGCCTGCCCCCGCAGCACGTGGTCAGGACGCGGTCGAGGTCGTTGAGGCCGAGCCCGGTCCACCTGGCCAGCCGGACGATCCGGCTGATCCGGTCGTACCAGCCGGAGGTGGCACCCTCCAGCCGCGTGCCGTCCGGCGACATGGTGACCGGCCCGCTGCCCTGGTTGACGTAGGAGTCCTTGGGCGGCCGCACGAGGTCGTCCGGCTCGCCGAGCAGCTCCCGCAGTTGCAGCGCCGACAGGCCCGTCGCCTGCTTGAATCGTTCCACATCCGCGAGCGAGGTCAGCGGATCCTGCGGTGCGAGCCCGTAGAACGCCTTGATCCCCGCCTCGTCCGCCGGCGACGTCAGATGCGTGACGGCCTCCGCGGACAGCCCCAGGAACAGCCGGGCCACCGTGTCGGCGTCGGCCACCGGAGCGAAGATCCGGTAGAGCTCGTCCGGTCCGGTCCTGAGGTGCCGCAGGTAGGTCTTGAACCGCTCCTCGTCCAGCGAGAACGGCATCCCGAACGGGTGCTTCAGCCGCTGCCGCATCCGCTCGTACGGCTGGTCCCCGGCGAGCCTCTCCAGCAGCTCGATGACGATGTCCAGGTAGGGAGCCTCGACGAAGGTGTTCTCCCCGTCCAGCAGGACCCTCTTCAGGTCGGCGCGCCGGTCGTCGCCGAGCAGCGACGGCTGCTCCAGAACGGTCTCGAGCAGCCCCAGGAGATCCGCGAGATAGGCCCCCGGCGAGTAGACCGTCCTGGCCTCGTCCTCCTGCCGGTGATCGAGATTCGTGTCGTCGAACAGTGCCTCGTAGCTCGGGAGCGGCTCGTTGCCCGCCATGCGTCCCCCCTCAGAGAAGCCTGCGTAATCCGGACCGACTCCACAGAGAGGTCCACGCCCTCCCAGATACAAGCTCAGAAACGGCGCCACGAATATGGCGGCCAAGCCACCTGTCCTCATGTGGCCAGAGGCGGGCGCCGTCAGGCAGCTCAGAGAAGCGCGCTGTGAAATGTGGCCGACAGGGAACCTTTGCACGCCCGGCCGAAAGGTGGACGATCGATCGGTCGTCAGGCAAGGGGGAGCCTTGAGAAGAATGGCTGGGGGGTCATGAAAAAGACACCGAGTACCGGCGCGAGCAGGAACAAGCGCCAGCGCAGGCGTACGATCGGCGGACCAGAGAAGATCGAGCCTGGCATATCCGATATGTCGGACTTGCCCATAACGAAGCGTGACGTGTCCGTCCCCTCCGCGCCGATCTCCACCTCGACGCCGCCGGGCTGGCAGAAGTTCACCGAGCAGCCCGACCCGGCCACCGCCAAGGTGGTGGTGAAGGCCCTGCAGGACAAGACGTTCCCCGTGCGACAGATGGCCGGGATACTGGCCCAGCGCTCGGCGAAGGAGCGCAGCACGATGTCCCGGCTCATCATGGCGCAGCTCAAAGGCAACCTCGCCCTCGACTTCCTGAAGGCGACCGCCGGGGTTCGTCTCGTCAAGCCCAAGACGCCGCAGAAGCAGGTGCCGCGGCCCGAGGGCGATCTCGCGCCGGGCCGCGACCCATCGCTCGAGGCGCTCGACCTCGCCGTGCCGGGCAAGGGCGCCGTCGACCTGGCCGAGCTCGCGAAGCGGATCGACGACGCGGACGACGCCTCGTCGATGGCCTACCTCAAAAAGGCGTTGGCCGACGTCAACTCGATCAGCGGCGGCAAGAAGCCGTACTCGGAGCTGCGCCGCGAGGCGCTCGGGGGCGTAGCGGTCCCCGGGCAGCTTCACCTCGTCGGCCAGGTGGGCTTCCGCACGGCGAGCAGCAAGCGCACCGGCCAGGGTGGCCTGTCGACCCAGCACGACCTCGTGTCCAGCTACTGGCGCACGTCCTTCGGCGAAGCCCTGGAGGAACTCGCGGAGAAGCTGAAGGTGGACGTGAAAGAGGGCGACATCCTGGTCAACAGCCCGCGCGTGCTGCGCAAGCTCGAGATGGTGCTGGCCCGGGAGGTGCTGGACAACCTCAAGATCCAGCCGCTCAAGGGGGAGACGGGCATCAGCGTGCTGAGGGGCGCCACCGACCCCTCCTTGAACTGGAAGGAGATCCTGGAGGGGATCGGCGCGACGCCGTCGGCGTACCAGCTCTATGAGCTCGCGGAGAAGGACCACCCCCGGCCCAAGCCGAACTTCGCCGTCGACGCGCACGCCGACCTCGCACAGCTCATCACCTCCAGCGCGTTCTCCCGCCTGCAGGACATCGCGCGGGGGAAGGGCGAGCTGGCGCCGGTGTGCGCCACGGTCGAGCACCTCATCCTCGGCCTCACCGACAAGCTCGGCCCGGAGCGCTACGACGCGCTGACCGCCGACGCCCTGCGCTCGCTGAGCCGGCTCCTCGACATCGTCGTCGAGGATCCGAACCCGACGACGGCGTTGCGCGCGGTCGACCTCATGATGGACGAGATCGCCGTCGTGCTCGCCGTGGCCAAGAACTACGGACGTGTCGACTACTGGAAGACGATGCAGGACGTCCTGCTGAAGCGGGCGCCGAGCATCGCGCCGGACGTCGGCACGGAGATCGAGCTCAGCAGCCACCTCATGACCAGCGGCATGGACGCGCTCGGGACGGCGCTGTCCATCGCGCTGTCGGCGCGGCGCGGCGGCGAGGTCTCGCGTGCCACCGAGAAGGTCGACTACTTCGAGACCGGGATGCTGCTCGGCAAGCTCAAGAAGGGGGAGATGGCGAAGCCGCGCAAGGATGTCGTGGTCGCGGCGCTGAACCCGAGCACGCCCTTCGAGTCGTCACCGGCGAAGAGCCTCGTGGAAGGCGTGCTCGCGGGCCTGAAGGACCGCAAGCCGGATGACCCGCCGTTCGCGCTGATACTCGACACCACCGTCGAGGACGTGCTCGACCCGTCCACCGGCCGGACCCGGCTCGATGAGGTGCTCAAGGACCTGAAGGGCGCCATCGCCGACGGCAGCCTCGAGGTGTTCCTGTGCAAGAGCTTCCAGAAATACGCCTCCTTCGGCACCGGCAAGGTGGCCGCCGGCGACCTCACGGTGTTGTCGAAGCAGGACGGCTACGCATCCCAGCGCACGCAGGCTGAGGCGCGGCTTCACGAGCTCGACCTCGATCTCGCCCGGCATGACGAGGGACAGTTCGTGATTCACATGCTCAAGCACGGCAACCAAGACGAGCAGACGCTGATGCGCAACGCCGCGGGTAACGCCGAGTTCGTGAACGAGTTCTGCTGGCCGGTCACGAATACGGACCTGGGGTCTCCGTACGTGGACGGCATCCCCCTGCTCCTGCGCTCGAAGTCCGGGGGCGGGATCGCCGAGCAGTTCCAGAAGCTCGCCCTGGTCGACTGGCGCGGCAGCTTCGCCTTCCTGCGGACGTCGTTCGTCGACCTGATCCCGGGGCCGTGGGGAGCATCGACAGAAAAGCAGAAAGAGGACTGGTACACGCGCATCAACACCGGCCACGAGTCGAAGCAGGCGATGGTCGAGTACTTCTACGCGCTCGGCCACCTGGCGACCGGCATGCCCCCCGGCGCGAAGAAGCCGGCGGAGGTCAGCCTGAACATGAAGGGCGTGAAGGACCACTGGGACGCGCTGGGCGGCGTCAGCGACGAGGACGATGCCGACATCGCGCGATACCGGGACAGCATCAAGGCCTCGTACTGCGCGTTCGCGTGCCAGAACGTGGTGTTCAAGCCGGACGTGCTGCCGATGCTCGTCGCGTTCTTCGCGACGTCGACGACCGGCGTCTCGATCGAGACCCGGCGCTACCTCGCCGGCGAGCTGCTCTCGCGGGCGAATTTCTTGAAAACCCTCGATACCGACACCCTCACGAACCTGTGTAATCGGGCGATGGTGGATTTCAGGATCCCAGGCATGGACAAGCCCGACCCGACCGTCACCCTCGCGGCGCTGTGCCGCGCGGCGGAGGTCCTCCCCGGCTGGTCGATGAAGCCCCAGGCCCAGGGACTCAAGGACAGGCTCGGGCCCCGCGGCGATTCGAAGGAGGAGAAGCGGCTGCGCGATCTCATCGACCAAGCCCTCAAAGCCTGAGGCCGGCGGTCTCACCCGGCCCCGCCTCCGCCCCACCCCCCGGCTCCGGACGCCGCATCTCCCCCGATCGCGGAGTCCCGGGCCGGAGCGGGCGGGCCCGGAGCCCGGCGCGCTGGATCCCTAGAGCCGGGTCATCCCGCGCTCCCCGCTCACCCAGCGGGCAATGACCTCCACCATCTCGGGAAACGCATCGATGAACGCGTCCACGCGATGCCCGTCGAAATCCGCCCGCCGCCTGACGCCGCTCTGCATGCAGGCGATGAAACCCAGCCCCGCCCCGTTGGCGGCCTGCGCGTCACCGGGGGAGTCGCCCACGTACACGCACTGAGCGGGCTCCAGCCCCGTCGCGGCCAGCAACTCGTCGAAAGCCCGGCCGTCCGGCTTGCCGAAACGCACGTTGCCGGCGTGGTAGACGCCGTCCAGCCGGCCCGCCAGGACATGGTCCGGCGCCAGCAGATGCGCCACCTCCGCCTCCGTACGCGAGGTCAGCAGCATGACGCCGTGCCCCGCCGCGGCGAGCTCGTCGAGCGCCCGCAGGTTCTCCGGCGCGACCGCGTCCACCCGGCCGTCCGCCACGTACGCCCCCAGCACCTCCTGATACACAGCGGCGAACGCCACGAGATCGACGCCCGGCGACCGCCGCGGCATCGCCTCCAGCAACGGCAGCCCCCACGTCGACAGATGCACCGACCGGGACATCGGCGCACGGCCGAGGCGCGCCAGGACCTCGTTCTCCAGCTCGAAACACGCCGCCTCGGTCAGGCAGAGCGTGTCATCCACATCGATCACCACGGCGCGAATCACACCGACACCCTAGTGCCGGCCGGCACGCACAGCTCACGAGCAGGCGGGCGGCTCCAACCGGGCGGCCGACCGCTCGTCCTTCGGCTGCGCCGCCGTCTCCTGGGAGCCGAGGAGCGCGCGGGTGAGCGCCTGGCCGTCGCCCGACATCGCCTGCAGCGCCGTGTCGAAATGATCGTCGGTGAGCACCCGCTCGTCCGAGCGCAGCGCGACCAGGATGACCCGGCGCAGCAGTTCTTTGATGAAGGACGCCGTGACCCCCTCGGTGGCGGCGACCACCTTGGCGGTGTCGGCGACGATGGGCCGGTTGCGGGCGTACAGGCGGATCAGGCGTTCGCGCGCCGCCGCGTCGGGCGGGGGCACCTCCACCGCGAGGTCCACCCGGCCGGGCCGCTGCACCAGGGCCTTCTCCAGGGCCTCCACCCGGTTGGTGGTCAGCACGAACGTCACGTCGACGTCGCCGCTGATCCCGTCCATGGCGTCCAGCAGGGAGAACAGCAGCGGGCTGCTCTCGTGGTGGCTGCGGTCCTCGGCGATCAGGTCGACGTCCTCGATGATCACGATGGACGGCTGCAGCTTGCGCGCCACCGCCACCGCGTAGTCGATCTTGCGCATGGCGGGTCCGGTCATCAGCACCGCCGTGTGCTCGCGCAGCCGTCCGACGAGGTAGCGCGTGGTGTGGGTCTTGCCGGTGCCCGGCGGGCCGTACAGCAGCACGCCCCGGCGCAGGTGCTGGCCGGCCTCGGTGAGGCGGTCGGCGTGCTCGGCGATGCCCACGACGTGCTCCTCGATGGCCTCCAGCCGTCCTTCCGGCAGGACCACCTCCTCGGGGGCCAGCTCGGGGCGGGGCAGGAAGGTGAGCAGCTCGTTCTCCCGGTGCTCGCTGAAGCCGAAGCTGAGCACCTGGCCGCGGAACGGGTCGTTGTCCTGTTTGAGCCGGTTCACCTCGTCGCGTACGGCGCTCGCCACGTCCCGCCGGGTCGCCAGCACGGTGAGCAGGCTGTGGCCGTCGTAGTCGTCCTTGTTGCTCAGCCCGATGAGCACCGGCGTGCCGTCGGGCGCGGCCGTGGCGACCAGGCCGAGCTGCACGACCTCGATCGTGGCGTCGGGGCCGACCGGGGCCGTGCCGTAGTCGGGGCGGCCGAGCATGCGGCTGCCCTCACGCATCGCCGCGAGCAGCATGTTGATGATGCTCTCCCAGCGCCGCTCGCCGCCCACGATGCCGAACCACTGCGCGCCGGGGGAGTGGGCGTCGAGGTAGAGGTCGGTGGCGGTCTGCAGCGCGGCGTGCTCGTAGAGCCGGTACTGCTCCTCCACGACGACCATGTCGCCGAGCGGGCAGCCGAGGTGCTCGGTCACCTTGGAGACCAGCGGAGAGGTGGCGTTGGCCTCGCCGATCCGCTCGGCCACCGCGGTGTAGACCTGCCGCAGGCTCTCGGCGAGCGCTCGCGCGTCGGTGAGTTCGATGTCGGTCACATTCTCCATCATGTCGATCGGGGCGGACGAACGCGCCCGATTTATTGCCACTCAAGGAGAGTGCGGCTGGGCGGGCTCCGGCTCCGGGGCCGTTCCGGGACCGCCCCGGGCGGGCAGCCGGGCGGCGAGCAGGGCCAGCGCCCCCGCGATCAGGTGGGGCCAGGCGACCAGGGCGAAAGCGCTGGAGCAGTCGTGCGATGCCGCAGACAGCAACCAGGCGACCGGCTGGAACAACGCGGGCACCAACAGCACCAGGCCGACGAGCGACGCGCTCCGATGCGCGGCCAGCACGGCACCGGCAGCGGCCACGCAGACCCAGCCGTAGAGGGCCTCGGCAAGGTCGAGGTGGATCTGGATCTGCGCCCAGGTGCCCTGAAGCATCGCCCAGCAGCCGACGATGCCGTCGGAGGAGTAGTTGCGAGCCAGGGCGCGGCCGAGCACGAGGAGCACGACGACGCTCCAGACGGCCGCCCGGGCTCTCGGCAGCCGATGCCCCGGGCGGGTCCGCAGGAGGAGGACGGTGGCGAGGGCGTAGCAGGCCACCACGAGCCACTCGCCGCTCGTCCGGCCGCAGGGGCCGGTGTAGGGCACGACGAGGGGCAGCGCGTTGAGCGCCGTCGTCAGCGCCGCGAAGATCGCACCGATCTTCGGGAACTGCCGGGGCGCCCAGAGCGCGAGGAACGCCAGTACAAGGGGCAGCAGCTTCGAGGCGTTCGCGGAGGCCCACCAGACGGCCACCTCCAGCGGGCCCGGCTCCGGCACGTTGTAGGCGAACCAGCCGCACTCCTGAAGCCTCAGGATGGATGACAACTGTGGTGCGGTGGCGGCCAGGATGGCCAAGGCACGGGGCATCGGCAGCCTCTCGCCCGGGGGGATGATCAAGGGAGAGGGTAGCGGACCGGCACGTCTCCCAGCGCCGGCGGTGCGGCGCGGGGCCTGGCCGCCGAACGGCCAAGAGCGCTCGCTAAGGTGAGGCGCCCCCTGTGTTCCCGCCGTCGCTGGAAGTGTCACGTGATCTCTCGTTACCGTCTGGGCCTCCCGGCCCTGCTCCTCACGGGCTTGTACCTTGGTGCGCTGGCAGTCGCCGCGGTGATCGCGCTGACCTTCGGCGGTCTCGGCATGTTGTGGCGGCTGACCCTCTTCACGCCGGTGGACGAATCCACCCCGGCGACGTGGCCGAACGTGCTCGTCATGCTGGCGGCCGGGCTGCCGTCCGCCTGGGGGCTGTGGCAGTGCCTGCGGGGGCCGCTGGCGGGGCCACCGCCGGAGCAGGACCGAGCCGTACGGCGGCTGCGGATCGCGCTGTACGTTGCGGCGGCGTACGCGCTGATCTCTCCGCTCATGCCCGGCGGGGTCTGGACGGCCATGCTCGGCGTCGTGTCGATGGTGTCACTCGTGGTGCTGTTCCCGCCCGTGCTGGGCTCGAGCCTGCGGCACGCGGGTCACGTCCGGATCGTGGGCTTCCTGGGGTACGGGGGTATCGTCGCCTATTTCGTGCTGGGGCTTGCCGGCCTGCGTATGCCCAACTGGCTCTCGCTGATCTTCGCCGGGGCAGGACTGCTCTGGACGATCCTGATCCTGCGGGCGCAGCGGGGGGATGGACGCTGGGCACGGTCCACCGTCCGGTACGGCATCGCCAGCTTGGTGTTTTCCTTCGTGTCGCCGCTGGTGGCCGCGGGGCTCGGACACATGGGGACCGTCTATGCCGATGCCACTTCGGCATTCAGTGTCCTGTTCACGATCTGGCTCGCCCGTTCGGCCCACGAGCTCGCGGGACCGTCCCAGTCCGCCGCGACCGTTGCCGATGAGGTCCCGGCCCCGCAGACGTCGTGACCGTGATTCTCATGGATGCGGTTCTGGAGACCCACGAAACGGCGGACTTCACCGCCTGGCCGATCGCCGAACCGCCCAGGGACGGCATCCTCGCCCTCTCCGGCCGGCTGAGCCCGGCCGAGGTCGGCACCGCGATGGCCGCCATCTTCAGCTACGGCGACCTCCCGACCGCACCGATCAGCGATCTCCACCGGCTGCTGGACGAGCATCTGGCCGACGCCGGAGCGCTGCTCGCTCCAGGCGGGCTAGCTCACTGTCCGCATCGCCGACAGCTGGGTCACAGACCCGGCCACCGGCGCCGAGATCCTGCCGGGGTGCTGTTGCGGCCTGGAGAACTGGCGAGAGTGGCGCAACGTCCTGCACAGGCAGGACATCTGGCTCGGGCACGATCCCGGCACCGAGCTCGAATACATCGCCGGAGCCGTCCGGCTCAGTCAAAAGTCGGGCCCACACTCGCCCGCGCGTGAGGTGGAGATCCAGCTCGACGACCTGCCCGCCCTCCTGGCCACGGTGCACCTGCGACTGCGGGGCTTCCTCAGCCTCGTCGGCCGATGGGCGAGCGAGACCGCCCCGCGTGCCGCCGACCGCCTCGTCACCCTGCTCGACGAGAACTTCGAGATCAGCGGCCCTCTCGAGCTCGGCTGAGAAAACCACGCGCACGCAGGGCTTCGCGAGAACGCTGTCCGTCCGCAGCGGACCACAAACAGCAAAGGCAGGGAGATCCCCCTCCCTGCCACTATCAGGTTATAGCGCACCTGGGGGCTTGCGGCAAGACCCGGGTCGTGCCGCAAGATGGGCGGCCGAAGCCAGGACACCTGCGGAAACGGGGGACTCGACATGCGTGTGGTGTTGTCGACATGGGGATCACGGGGAGACGTCGAACCGTTGGCGGCGCTCGCGGTACAGCTGCGGGAGCTCGGCGCGGAGGCGCGGGTGTGCGCGCCGCCGGACGAGGAGTTCGCGGCGCTGCTGGCGCGGGTCGGCGTGCCGCTGGTGCCGCTGGGCCCCACCGTGCGCTCGGTGGTCGCCGGCCCGAAGCCGCCCTCGTCGGAAGCCGCGTTCCGGCTCGCTCCCGAGCTGGTCGCCGCGCGGTTCGACACGCTCACGAAGGCCGCCGAGGGATGTGACGCGCTGCTGGCGACCGGCCTGATGCCGGCCGGCGCACGGGACGTGGCCGAGAAACTGGGCATCCGGTACGTGTTCGCCTGCTTCCACATCCTGGGACTGCCGTCGCGGCACTTCCCTCCGGGGGCGCGGCCGGGCAAACCGTCCCCATCGGGCGAGACCGACAACCGGGTGCTGTGGGAGCAGGACGCCCAGAGGGTGAACGCGTTGTACGGCGAGGCGCTCAACAGCCATCGGGCGGCGATCGGCCTGCCGCCGGTGGACAACGTCCGCGACCACGTCTTCACCGGCCGGCCGTGGCTGGCGGCGGACGCGACCCTGTGCCCGTCGCAGGGCATGACGGACCTCGACATCGTGCAGACGGGGGCATGGATCCTGCCCGACGAACGCCCGCTCCCGGCGGAGCTGGAGGCGTTCCTGGACGCCGGTGAACCCCCGGTGTACGTGGGCTTCGGCAGCATGGCCGCGTACGCCCCGAAGGACATCGCCCGGGTGGCCATCGAGGCGATCCGCGCGCACGGCCGCCGCGTCCTGCTCGCCCGCGGCTGGGCCGGCCTGGCCCTGATCGACGACCGGGACGACTGCTTCGTCGTCGGCGAGGTCAACCAGCAGGCGCTGTTCCCCCGGGTGGCCGCCGTCGTGCACCACGGCGGCGCGGGCACCACGACGACGGCCGCCCGGGCCGGCGCACCCCAGGTCGTGGTCCCCCAGATCGCGGACCAGCCGCACTGGGCCGCCCGGATAGCCGAGCTGGGCATCGGCGTGGCACACGACGGCCCGACCCCGACCGTCGAGTCCCTGTCGGCCGCGCTCACGACGGCGCTGGCCCCCGGGACCCGAGCACGGGCCAGGGCCGTGTCCGGGACGATCCGCACCGACGGGGCGACGGTGGCCGCGAAACTGCTCCTCAGGTGAGCTGCTCACGCCCGGCTCAACGACGTGGCCCTGGCGCGTCGGTCCGCAGGCTCACGCGGCCGGTCACCTCGTCGCCGGCGGTCCGGGGGAGGAGCAGCGTGGGGATCGCCAGGAGGGCCAGGATGATCGAGAGGAGGACGAACGCCACGCGGTACGGCCCGGCCGCGCCCGCCACTCCGGGGATCGCCTCGCCCAGCCTCACGAGCAGCGCGCCGATCGCCACGCCGAGGCCCGCGCCCAGCTCCTGCAGCGTCGACAGCAGCGTGTTGGCGTGGTTCATCCGGTCCTGGCCGATGTCGGCGAAGGCCACGCTGTTGTACGCGGTGAACCCCGTCGACCGGACGATCCCGCTCACCAGCAGCAGACCGAGGATGACGGGCAGCGGCGTCGTGGGCTCCAGGAACGCCATCCCGGCCAGGCACGCGGCGCCGATCACGATCGACCAGAGCAGGACGGTGCGGATCCCGAGCCGGCGCATCAGCGGGGTGGTGGCGGGCTTGATGCCGACGTTCCCCACGAACAGTGCGATCACCACCAGCCCCGCCTGCGCGGCCGACCAGCCGAACCCCACCTGGAACAGCAGCGGCAGCACGAAGGGGATCGCGATGATCACGCCCCGGTAGACCGACCCGGTCGCCGCCGTGACCCGGAACGTCGTCACCCGCAGGATCCGCAGGTCGACGAGCGGGCGTGGGGCGCGCAGCAGGTGCCGTACCGCCAGGCCCAGACCGGCGACGGCGACCGCCGACGCCAGCGCCGTCGACAGGCCGAAGCCGGAGCCGAGCCCCTCCAGCGCCACGATCAGCCCCGCGACGCCCACCGCCAGGAGGGCGAACCCGGGGCGGTCCAGCGGGTCAGGGGCGTCGGCGCGCAGATCGGGCACGATCCGCAGCGCCACGACGAGCGCCGCGAGCCCGAGCGGCACGTTGATCACGAAGATCCACCGCCAGGACGCGTAGTCGGCCAGCAACCCGCCGACGACCGGCGCCAGCACCGGCGCGAGCAGGCCCGGCCAGGTCAGGTACGCGATCGCCCGGACCAGATCGGACTTCTCCGTCGTCCGCAGCACCACCAGCCGCCCGACCGGCACCATCAGCGCCCCGCCCGCCCCCTGCAGCACCCGCGCGGCGGTGAGCGCGGGCAGCGTCGGGGCCAGCGCGCAGCCGATCGAGGCCACCACGAACAGCACGATCGCCACCGCGAACACCCGGCGCGGGCCGAACCGGTCGGCCAGCCAGCCGCTGATCGGGATCAGCACCCCGATGGTGAGCACGTACGCGGTGATCGCGACGTTGACGTCGATCGGCGCGATCCCGAGCTCCGCGGCGATACGCGGCGCGGCGGGGGTGATCACCGTGCCGTCGAGTATCTCCATGAAGAACGTGCCGGCGACCAGTAAGGCCACCCCTTTCTGGAATTCCACGTCGGCAAGGGTATAGACGGTGCAAAACCGGAAATTCGCCACCCTCCCCGCCGCCTCCCGCCACCGCTCCGGCGACGGTCACACCGTCCCTCGCCGACGTCGCCACGATGCCTGAGTTGTGGTTCGTGGAGGCGGGCGACGCGAGCGCGCAGATCGCCGCGCTCGGGTTCACCGCGGAGGTCACGAGGGCGAACCCGGAGGGGATCGCCGATCCGAAGGAGTGGGTCGTGGCCGGCCAGGCCCCGGGGCCGGGAGCCTCGCTCACCAGCGCGATGCCGATCCTCCTGCAAGTCGTCCCCAAGGAGACGGCGTCACGCCGCCCGGCTCCGTGAAAGCGGGATCAGGTGCCCGCTGACGGGAGCACGGCGACGGCCTCGACCTCGACGAGCTGGTCCTTGTAGCCGAGCACGGTCACGCCGAGCAAGGTGCTGGGCACGTCGTGATCGCCCATGTGCTCCCGGTAGACCTCCCACGCCGTGACCAGGTCGCTCTGCCGGGAGGAGGCCACGTAGACCGTGGTCTTGACGACATCGGTCAGCGCCGCGCCCGCCCCTTCGAGCGCGGTCACGAGGTTGCGCATCACCTGGTGCGCCTGGCCGGCGTAGTCGCCGACCGCGACGGTCGCGCCGTCGAGATCAAGGGGACAAGCGCCGGCCACCCAGATGGAACGCACCGGCGCGTCGGCGACCGCGGCATAGGCGTAGGGCACCTGCTGCGCGAGCCGGTGGTTGCGGATCAATCTGACGCTGCTGCTCATGTCCAGCTCCATTCCGAAGAGTTCACGCGGGCCAGCTCGGCGAGCGGCCCAGGATCGCCACGATCTCATCCAGCCGCGACCCGCCCGACCACGGGAGCGCCGGCGCGAAGGCCGCCCCGGGCGCCAGGCGCGCCTGGCCGCCGGGTACGGCTCGCGCCACGGCGAGGGCGGCCTCCAGCAGGTCCGGCGGGAAGTCGACCGCGACGCCCAGCGACTTGGCGAGGTCCCAGGAATGCACCACGTAGTCGATGAAGTGGAAGCCGATCGCCTGCGCCCCCGGGAAGGGGCTCCCGCTCGTGAACTCGGGCAGCGGGAACATCCGCTCCAGCACGCCGTCGGCGGCGAAGGCCGCCAGGACGTGTTCGGCGGAGGCCCGGTAGCTCGCCGCCGGGTCGTCGCCGAGGGAACGCGTCTTCCACCGGGCGAGATCGCCGTCTCCCCTGGAGGCCGCGGCGAAGCCGTAGTGCTGGGTGGCCATGTGCGCGAGCAGGCCGTACACGGTCCATCCGAGGCAGGGCGTCGGCCGGGACAGGTCCGCGGGCCGCACGCGATCCGCCAGCTCGACGCTGGCGCGGACGGCCTGCGCGTCGAGCCCGACTATTCGCTCATTCATATGCATTCGCATAGGATCTGCAAGTGCTTATTATCTGTCAACCGGATATCTTGGACCCGTGACGGCCCGCCGCGATCTCGCCGAGATGATGCATCCTCTCCTGCAGTCGCTCGTCGCGGCGGAGCTGCCCGTGCTGGCGGCGCATGGGGTCTCCATGTGGGGCTACGCCGTGCTGGGCGCCCTGGACGACGGCTCCGTACGTACCCAGGCCGCCCTGGCCGAGGCGATCGGCGCCGACAAGACCCGCATCATCGGCACCCTCGACAAGCTGCAGGCGGCCGGGCTGATCACCCGTGACCCCGACCCGCGCGACCGCCGCGCGCGGATCCTCACGATCACCGCCGAGGGCCGCGAGGTGCGCAGGTCGGTGCGGGCCGAGATCCAGGCGAACGAGGAGCGCCTGCTCGCCCGCCTGCCCGCGGCCGACCGCCACGGCTTCCTGCGCGCCCTGGAGGCGCTCCACCGGCTGCCCCGCGAGCAGATCACCGAGAGGTCTCCGCTCGACCGGCGGCCCAACCGGCGACCGAACGCGGCCCACGACCGCTGAGGAGCGGCGGGGAACGGGCGGTCAGCTGGGCTGGCCGGTCGGCATGATGGTGACCTGCTGGAGGTTCACCCGCGGCGGGAGGCTCGCGAGGAACCCGACGGTCCGCGCGACGTCCTGCGGCGTGAGCCATTCCATCGTCTCCTTGGCGCCCTCCAGCCACGCCCGGGCCCCCTCGTCGGTGACGTGACTCTGCAGCTCGGTCGCGACGATGCCCGGCTCGAGCGCCGAGACCCGCACCCTCTTCGCGCCCAGCTCGACCCGCAGGTGGCGGGAGAGATGAGTGACGTACGCCTTGGTGCCGGAGTAGACGGCGAAGTTCGGGAAGATGTTCTGGGCCGCGATCGACGAGGTGTTGATCAGGTCGGCCACTCCGCGCTCGGCGGCGGCCCGCACCAGCTGGGGGGTGAACGCGGCGATGGCGTTCATCAGACCGCTGATGTTGAGGTCGATCTGGCGCTGCCACTGGGCGGTGGCCAGCTCCTCGATCGGGGCGGGGAGCATGACGCCCGCGTTGTTGAACAGCAGGTCGGCGCCGCCCAGCTCGGCCGCCACCCGGTCGGCGGCCGCCTGCGCCGCCGCCGCGTCGGTGACGTCGGCGGCCAGGGCCAGCGCCCGGCCGCCGTTCTTCTCGATCCGGGCGACCAGGTCGTCCAGCCGCTCGGCGCGCCGCGCCAGGACGGCGACGCGGGCGCCCAGCTCGGCCAGGTGCTCGGCCGCCGCCTCGCCGATGCCGCTGGAGGCGCCGGTGACGACCGCGACGCGGCCGGTGAGGGGACGGGCAGAAGTCTGCGTGGTCATGGTGCGTACCTTCCAAGGTGGGTGAGATGAGCGGGTGGCCGCGGCTCGCATCGCCGCGGGCTCCCTCATCAGGACACCACCCGCCAGGCCCTCGCAGGCCGTCAAAATGGGCCCTCACCAGGGAGGTCTCCGCGAAACTGGTACTGCCAGGGCCACCCTGGCGAAGGCCCGTCGTGCCAGGCTCGGCCACACTGGAGACATGGACCGAAGCAGCGAGATCGCCGGCTTCCTGCGCTCACGGCGCGCCGGGATCACCCCCGAGGAGGCCGGGCTGCCCTTCGACGGGCGCACCCGCCGGGTGCCCGGGCTGCGCCGCGACGAGGTGGCCCGCCTGGCCGGGGTCAGCACCGAGTACTACACCCGGCTCGAGCAGGGCCGCGCCGGCTCCCCGTCGCCCGAGGTCGTCGAGGCCCTCGCCCGGGCCCTGCGGCTCAACCCCTCCGAGCGCGAGCACCTCACCAACCTGCTGCTGGTCCGCCCCGCCGACGCGCGCCGGGCTGCGGTCAGCCCGCAGCGGGTCAGGCCGGGCCTGCACCTGATGCTGCACACCCTCGAGCACGTGCCCGCCTTCATCCTGGGCCGCCGTACCGACGTCCTGGCCTCCAACCGCCTGGCACGCGAGGTGCTGACCGACTTCGACGCCCTGCCCGCGCCCCAGCGGAACCTGGCCCGCTATTACCTGCTGGACCCCCAGGCTCGCGAGAGGGTCGGCGACTGGGAGCGGATCGCCGCCGAGACCGTCGCCGTCCTGCGCCTGGAGGCCGGCCGCCACCCCCACGACCGCCGGCTCGCCGACCTCGTCGGCGAGCTCACCCTGAGGTCGCCCGAGTTCTCCACCTGGTGGAACGACCATCGCGTGCTGCGCCGCACCCACGGCGCCAAGACCTACCACCACCCCCTCGTCGGCGACCTCCACTTCTCCTACGAGTCCTTCCAGGCCCCCGGCGACGCGGACCAGACCCTGTGCGTCTACAACGTCGAACCGGGCTCGGCGACCGCCCAGGCCCTCCGGCTCCTCACGAGCTGGACGGCGCCGCAGCACCAGGCGCACCCCCGGCCCGAGCACCACGGCTGAACACCTCAGGCGCGCCGGGGGGCGAGCCCGTTCAGCAGCGCGTCCAGGGCGAACTCGAAGCGATCTTGATGGTCGGCGGGCGTGCCGAGCCCGGCCGCGACCGCCTCGGCCAGCACCGGCAGACCGTCGAGGTCCAGGTCCGGGTTGTCCGGTCTGCCGGGCCCCGCCTCGGCCAGCGTGTGGCCGATCGCGAACGTGGCCGTCGCCGTGATCACGTGCAGCGCCTCCGAGGCCGTGAACCCCGCCTCGACCAGCGCCCCCGCCGCCCGCTCCACCGTACGCGGGCCGCCGGGCGTCGCCACCGGCCGGATCGCCACCACCGGCATCAGCCCGGGATGCCTGAGCAACTGCTCCCTGACCGAGACCGCGAACGCCCGCACCCACGCCCGCCACTCACCGGCCGGCTCCACGGCGACGCGCGAGAACACCAGCTCGACCAGGCCGTCGAGCATCGCGTCCTTGTTCGGGACGTAGTAGTAGAGCGTCATCGCCTCGACGCCCAGCGCCTTGCCGAGCTTGCGCATGGACAGCGCCTGCACGCCCTCGCGGTCGACGAGCGGCGGCTGGACGATCTGGGCGACTTTCTGGCGGCCGACGTGATCGACCACAACAAGATCATCGTCGGCGAGCCGGACGAGCCGGGCGCGGCCTTCGAGGGCATCCGGATGCAGCTCGACGCGTTCGACCCGTTCCACCTCCAGGTCGAGGAGGTCGTACGCGAGGGCGACAAGGCGGTGGCCCGCCTGACCATGTCGGGCACGCACAGCGGGACGCACCCCCGCATGCCGGTCCCGACGCACAAGAGCTTCCGGAATGAGGCGATCTTCCTGTTCACCCTGCGCGAGGGGAAGATCGCCGAGGTCCGCGCGGTCAGCGACCGGCTGGGGCTGTTCCTGCAGCTGGGCTGGGACTGGCCGGAGAGCGACTGATTCTACGCACCAGGGTCGGCGTGCTTGCGCAGGCGCCAGGCGGCCTGGGCGCCCAGGCTGGTGTCGATGTGTTCCCGCATGACGGCCGCGGCCGACTCCGCGTCGCCCGCGATCACGTACTCCAGCAGCGCCTCGTGCTCGGCGGCCTTGCGGTCGCGGGCGGCCTGGCCGCGCTCGACCTCCAGGGCGAGGCGGCGGTAGCGGTCGGCCTTGTCCCACAGGCCGTCGAGGGTCTGGATGAGCAGATCGTTGTGGGAGGCCGAGTAGAGGGCGGCGTGGAACCTGCGGTGGGCCACGAACTGCTCGTAGTCAGGGTTGCCGGGCAACGGCTTGAGTCCCTCGTGCGCGGTGCGCATGGCGGCGATGTCGGCCTTGGTGCGCCGTTCGGCGGCCAGCCCGATCGCCAGCGGGTCGAGGGAGCGGCGCAGCTCCAGCAGGTCGCGGGCCTCCTCGGCGGCCAGGGGTGCCACGCGGGCGTCGCGGTGGGCGTCCAGCTCGACCAGCCCCTCGCTCTTGAGCCGGCGCAGCGCCTCGCGCAGGGGAGTGGTGCTGATGCCGATGTCGCGGGCCAGCTGCGCCTGCGCGATGACGGAGCCGGGGAGCAGCTTCCCGGACAGGATCAGCTCCTTGACGCGCAGATAGGCGAAATCCGCCTTCGTCGTGTAGAGCTCGGCCGCTGATTCGCTCATCGCTGTCCTGTCTCGTCGGTGACCGTTATAACCTACATCGCCACTCGGCCTCGTCGGCAAGAGCCAACACACCACATCGTGGCCGCTATAAGCGATCTAAGAGGCTCTTCGCGTTACATTCCGGAAACGAAGGCTTGACGTCATAGGTTATAACGAAGCAGAGTGTGCGGCATCGCAGGCGACGGCTGGTCGGTCGCGCCTGGTCTAGGAGGAAGCACATGACCACCTTCCACCCCACGTTCCGCGCCCTGGGCGTCGCCGTACTCGCACTCGGCCTCCTCACGGCCTGCGGCGGTGGAGGAGAGGCGGCGAAACAGCCGCCGCCGAACACGATCGCGACGGGACAGGCCCCGTCCTACTACCCGAGCGAGTACGCCCAGCTCATCGAGGCGTCCAAGAAGGAGGGCGGCACCCTCACCATCTACTCCAACACCGACCAGGAGAACTGGGCGCCGATCTTCCGGGACTTCGAGAAGAAGTACCCCTGGGTGACGAAGATCGCGGCCAACAACCTGGACAGCGACGAGGTGTTCCAGCGGGTGCTCAGCGAGCAGGCCACCGGTAACTCGCCCGCCGACCTCGTCGTGTCGAACGCCGCCCAGGCCTGGGCCGACTTCGCCGCCCGGCCGGGCACCCTGATGGAGTACGCCTCGCCGGAGAAGGGCAAGCTGCCGGACTTCGGCGAGCTGCTCCCCAACGTGTACGCCATGTCCGCCGACCCCTGTCGATCGCGTACAACACCTCGCTGCTGCCCGAGAAGCCGACCGGGCTGAAGAGCCTGGCGGCGATCCTGGCCAAGGACCCCGCCCAGTACAAGAACAAGATCACCACGCGGGACGTGAGCGGCGCGTTCGGCTTCACCGTCTCGCACGCCTTCGCCGAGGCCCGCCCCGACTCGTGGACCTCGCTGCAGTCGGTGCTCCCGCTGGCCAGGCCGGAGACGTCGTCCGGCACCCAGCTCGAGAAGATCACCTCCGGCGAGTACGTGGCCGGCTTCTTCGTCAGCGCCGCCCCGGCGTACCCGGTGGTGGACAAGAGCGGCGGCCTGCTGGCGATCTCGTTCCTCGACGACGGCACGGTCGTGCTGCCGCGCGGCGTCGGCATCGCCGCCAAGGCGCCGCATCCGGCGACCTCGAAACTGTTCATGGACTTCGTGCTGTCGCAGGAGGGCCAGCGGGCGGTGGCCGAGGGCGGGCTCACCTCCTACCGCGACGGCGTCGCCACCGGCGACGGCCTGCACACCTACCAGGAGCTGGTCCAGGCCGTCGGCCAGGCCAACATCATCCTCGCCAAGTACGCGAAGGTCCCCGACGCCGAGGTCAAATCGTTCACCGGCAAGTGGAACGGCCTGCTCGGCCGCTGAGAGGAACCCGATGACCACCCTTTCCCCGCCGCGTCCGCCGGCGCATCCCCCGCCGCGCTACCGCAGGCCGCTGGGGCTGGCCCGGGAGAGCTGGCTGCAGTACGCCGTGCTGCTCCTGCTGGCGGTCCTGGTGCTGGCGCCGGTCGTCCCGTCGCTCTACCAGTCCTTCCTCGACCGCCCCCTGTACGAGGCGGGCGGCGTGCTCGGCGCCGGCAACTACGTGCGGCTGTTCACCGAGGCGGGATTCGGCCGCGTCGTGCTCAACACGGCGCTGTTCGCGGGGCTGACCACCGTGCTCAGCCTGCTCATCGCGGTGCCGATGGCCGTGGTCGTGGTGCGCACCAGGCTGCCCGGTGGCCGCGTGTTCGCCGCCGCCATGCAGTGGCCGTTCTTCATCTCCTCGCTCATCCTCGGCTTCGGCTGGATCACCATGTACGGCCCGGCCGGGTTCGTCAGCGTCGAGGTCCGCCGCCTGCTCGGCTTCCTGCCGTGGAACCTCTACTCCATCCCCGGCATGGCGCTGACCGAGGCCGTGGCGCTGGCCCCGATCGTCTACACCTTCTGTGCCGGCGCGCTGCGCCAGAGCGACGCCTCGCTGGAGGCCGCCGCCCAGGTGTGCGGGGCCGGGCCGCTGCGCATCCTGCGCTCGGTGATCCTGCCGCTGCTGCGCCCGCCCGTCGTCTACAGCTCGATCCTGGTGGTCAGCATGTCGGTGGAGACGCTGAGCGTGCCGCTGCTGTTCGGCCAGCCGGTGCGCATCGACGTCTTCTCCACCTTCCTGTACCGCAACGGCCTGCAGTCCATCAACCCGGACTACGGGGTGCTGGGCGCGGCCTCGGCGATCATCCTGGTGGTCACGGTCAGCCTGGTCGCGCTGCAGGCCAAGCTGCTGAAGAACGCCCAGCGGTTCGTCTCCGTCCGCGGCAAGGCGACCCGCCCGCGCCCCCTGGACCTCGGCCGGCTGAAGTGGATCAGCATGGCCGCCATCGCCTTCTACGTGGTGATGGGCGCCCTGGTGCCCATCGGCGGGCTGGTCTTCCGCTCCTTCACGCAGGTGTTCACGCCGCTGCAGTCGCCGTTCAGGACCCTCACCGGGGACAACTACGAACGGATCTTCACCTATCCGGTGTACGTGCAGTCCATCGTCAACAGCCTGCTCGTCGCGGCGATCGGCGCGGTCCTGGTCAGCGCGCTGTCGCTGCTGGCGGTCATGGTGGCCAGGCGCTCGACCTTCCGCTTCGCCCGCGCGGTGGAGTATCTGGCGCTCGCCCCGCAGGCGATGCCCGGCATCATCGTCGGCATCGGCCTGTTCTGGGCGCTGGCCTTCGCCCCGTTCGGGCTGGGGACCCTGATCCAGGGCACGCTGTGGGCGCTGATCATCGGTTTCGGGCTGCGCGCGCTGCCCAGCGGGTTCGGCTCCATCTCGCCGTCGATCATGCAGATCGGCCGCGAGCTCGACAACGCCGCCCGGGTCTCCGGCGCCGACTGGGTGCGGACGTTCACCCGCATCCTCGCGGCCCTGCTGCGGCCGGCCTTCGCCGGGGCGCTGATCCTGACGTTCGTGACGCTGCTCAAGGAGTACTCGCCCGCGGTGTTCCTGGGCTCGGCGGACTCCAACATCATCGGCACGACCATGCTCGAGCTGTGGGTGCAGGGCAACACCGGCTCCGTGGCCGCGCTGGCCAGCCTGCAGATCGCCATCACGGCGACCTTCGTCGGGCTCGCCGGACTACTTCTCAAGGGGCGTACAGATGCCTGAGGTCAAGGTCGCCAACCTGTCCAAGCGATTCGGGGACAACGCCGTCCTGCGTGACATCTCCTTCACCATCGCCGACGGCGAGTTCTTCACGCTGCTCGGCCCCAGCGGCTGCGGCAAGTCCACCACCCTGGCGTGCATCGCCGGCCTGGAGCGGCCGACCACCGGCAGCATCGCGGTCGGCCCGGCCACGTTCGTCGACGCCGGCACGTTCGTGCCGCCCGAGGGGCGCAACCTCGGGATGGTGTTCCAGTCGTACGCGCTGTGGCCGCACATGACGGTCGCCCAGAACCTGGCCATGCCGCTCAAGATCCGCAAGGTCGACCGGCGCACGCAGGACGGGCTCATCACCGAGGCGCTCGGCAAGGTGGGCCTGGCCGAGCTGAAGGACCGCTACCCGCACCAGCTGTCCGGCGGCCAGCAGCAGCGCGTCGCCCTGGCCCGCGCCCTGGTCTACTCGCCCAGCGTGCTGCTGCTGGACGAGCCGCTGTCCAACCTGGACGCGCAGCTGCGCGAGCAGGCCCGCGCCTGGCTCAAGCGGCTGCAGGAGGAGCTCGGCATCACCACCGTGTACGTCACCCACGACCAGGAGGAGGCCCTGGCCCTGAGCGACCGCATCGCGGTGATGTCCAAGGGCGACATGGTGCAGATCGGCACCCCGAAAGAGATCTACGAGACCCCCGCGACCGCCGAGGTGGCCGCGTTCGTCGGCCGCTGCAACTTCCTCACCGGCACGACGACCGGCCCGTCGCAGGTGCGGCTGGACTGCACCGGGCAGACCGTCACCGTCCCGGAGGCCGCGCCGGGCGGGCGCGTCACCGTGGCCGTCCGGCCCGAGCGGCTGGAGATCCTCCCGCCCGGCCGCGGCGCCCCCTCCGACGTGAACGTGCTCACCGCCGAGGTGCTCACCAGCTCCTACATCGGCTCCCGCTACGAGTACGGCCTGCGCCTGGGCGACCACGTCATCCAGGCCGAGACCGCCCGCCCGGGGCTGAGCGGCGAGGTCACGCTCGTCGTCGAGCCCGCCGCCTGCCTGCTCTACCCGACCACCGACGCCCTGCCCGAGGACGTCGAAGCACTCGTAAGGACGTAAATTTCGTGACTTCCTACCGTCTTGGCGTACTCGAAGGCGACGGCATCGGCCCCGAGATCGTCCCCGCGTCCGTCCTGGTCGTGGACGCCGCGCTGGCCGCCGCCGGCGCCGCCCCCGTCGAGTGGGTCGAGCTGCCGCTCGGCGCCGCCGCCATCGACACCCACGGCGACGCCGTACCGGAGACGACGCTCGCCGCCCTCGCCGAGCTGGACGCCTGGCTGCTCGGCCCGCACGACAGCGCCGCCTACCCCGAGCCGCACCGCTCCAGGCTCAACCCCAGCGGCACCATCCGCAAGCGCTTCGACCTGTTCGCCAACATCCGCCCGGCCAAGTCCTTCGACGGTGCCGACGCCGTCGTCCCCGGCACCGACCTGGTCATCGTCCGGGAGAACACGCAGGGCTTCTACGCCGACCGCAGCACCTACAGGGGCAGCGGCGAGTTCATGCCCACCCCCGACGTGGCCATCGCCATGGGCATCATCACCCGGCCCGCCGTCGAGCGGATCGCCGTCGAGGCGTTCGAGCTCGCCTCCCGCAGGCGCGGCAGGCTCACCATCGTCCACAAGGCCAACGTGCTGAAGCTGACCACCGGGATGTTTCGCGACGTCTGCCGCGAGGTCGCCGCCCGCTATCCGGACGTGGCCGTGGACGACTTCCACATCGACGCGATGACCGTGCACCTGGTGCGGCGGGCGAACGACTTCGACGTCATCGTCACCGAGAACATGTTCGGCGACATCCTGTCCGACCTGGCCGGCGAGATCGCCGGATCGCTCGGCATCGCCCCGTCCATCAACGCCTCCCACGAGCGCGCCATGGCCCAGGCCGCGCACGGCTCCGCCCCCGACATCGCCGGCCAGGACGTCGCCAACCCCATCGCGATGATCCTGTCCAGCGCCATGCTGCTCGACTGGCTCGGCGCCCGCCACCAGGACCCCGCCCTGGTCCGGGCCGCCGTCCTGATCGAGACGGCGGTCGCCGACACGGTCCGGGGCGGCACCCGTACCCGTGACATGGGCGGCACGGCGGGCACCAGAGCGTTCGCCGAGGCCGTCGCCGCCGGTGTGAAGCGATGAACCCGACGATCGCGGTCGTCAACGCCACCCCCGCCTCCATGCGGCCCGCCGCCGACGCGCTCGGCGAAGGGTTTCCCGAGGCCAGGGCCTGGCACCTCCTGGACGACCGGCTTGTCACCGAGGCCGACGCGGCCGGCGGCATGACGCCCGCGCTGACGCGCCGCATGCTCGCCCTCATCGACTACGCGGTCCGCGGGGGCGCCGACGCGGTGCTGCTGTCCTGCTCGATGTACGGGCCGACCGCCGCGCTCGCCCGGCGCTCGCACGAGGTGCCAGTGACGGGCTCGGACGAGGCCATGTTCGCCGAGGTCACCCGGCGGCGGCCCGGCACCGTGCTCGTGCTCGGCTCGCTCGCCTCCGCGGCGGCGGACTCGGCCCGGCGGCTCAAGGAGGTGGCGGGCGGCGTCGAGGTGCGCGCGATCGCGGCGCCGGGAGCCGCGGCCGCGGCCGGCGCCGGCGACTGGCCGGACCTGACCGACGCGCTCGCGCGGGCCGCCGCGCCTGGCCTCGACGGCGTCGAGCTGGTCCTGCTCGGGCAGTACTCGATCAGCCCCGTACGCGCCGAGCTGGCCGACCGGCTCGGCCTGCCGGTGCTGAGCCCGCCGCTGGCGGCGGCCCGGGCGTTGCGCGAGGCGCTGGCATGAGCCCGCTGCTGGGCTGCGTGGCCGACGACTACACCGGCGGCACCGACGTCGCCGCCGCGTTGCGCCGGTCGGGCCTGCGTACGGTGCTGATCTTCGGCGTCCCCGGGCCCGCGACCGCGCTCCCGGACAGCGACGCCGTCGTCGTCGCGCTCAAGACCCGCTCGATCCCGGCCGGGGAGGCGGTCGCCGCGTCGCTCGCCGTTCAGCGGTGGCTGGGCGAGCGAGGGGTCCGGCGCCTGTACGTCAAGTACTGCTCCACCTTCGACTCCACCGACCAGGGCAACATCGGCCCGGTCGCCGACGCGCTGACCGAGGCGGCCGGGGCCCGCCTGACCGTGGTGTGCCCGGCCGCTCCCGAGCACGGCCGCACCGTCTACCAGGGGCACCTGTTCGTCGGCGACCGGCTGCTGTCGGAGTCGTCGATGCGCCACCACCCGCTGACCCCGATGACCGACCCCGACCTGGTCCGCGTCCTGGGACGGCAGACCCCGCACCGCGTCGCGCTGGTCGCGCACGAGACCGTCCGGCGCGGAGCCGGCGCGGTGCGCGCGGCGCTCGACGCGCTGGGGGCCCAGGACGTCCGGTACGCGGTCACCGACGCCCTCGACGACCGCGACCTCGACGTCATCGCCCGCGCCACCGCGCACCTGCCCGTCGTCACGGGCGCGGCCGGGCTGGCCGGAGCCTTGGAGACCGCCCGGCACGAACAGGCCGTGCCCGCCCTCCCCACGGGACCGGGGGTCGTGCTCGCGGGCAGCTGCTCGGCCGCCACGCTGGAGCAGGTGGCCCTGGCCCGCCGGCGTATGCCCTCCTACCGGCTGCGCGCCGAGCAGGACGGGCCGGTCGAGGAGGCGCTCGGCTGGCTGAAGGCCAACCTCGCGGCGGAGGGCCGCGCCCTGGTCTACTCCTCCGCGCCCCCGGAGGAGCGCTCGCCCGGCGCGGCCGGCCCGCTGGAACGGGCGCTGGCGGCCGTCGCCGTCCGCGCCGCCGGGCTCGGCGCCCGGCGCATCGTCGTCGCCGGCGGCGAGACCTCCGGCGCCGTGGTCAACGCGCTCGGCGTGACCGGCGCGGTCGTGGGCGCCGAGGCCGACCGGGGAGTCCCCTGGCTGCTCACCACCGGCCACCCGAGCCTGGCCCTGCTGCTCAAGTCCGGCAACTTCGGCCGTCCCGACCTGCTCGTCACCGCTCTGGAAACACCATGACCGACATTTCCTCACAGATCGCCGAGCTGGGCGCGTCCCTGTACCACCGGCGGCTGACGCACGGCCGCACCGGCAACCTCAGCGCCCGCACCGGCGACGCCTTCCTCATCACCCCCACCGGCGGCTCCCTCGGCGACGTCGCACCCGATCGGCTGTCGCTGGTCAGCCTGGCGGGCGAGCACCTGGACGGGCCGCGCCCGTCGAAGGAGGCCTTCCTGCACGCCGCCTTCTACCGCGCCCGCCCGGACGCCGGCGCGGTCGTCCACCTGCACAGCACCCACTCCGTCGCCGTGTCCTGCCACGACGGCCTCGACCCGGACGACGTGCTGCCGCCGCTGACCGCCTACTACGTCATGCGCGTCGGGCGGCTGCCGCTGCTGCCCTACCACGCGCCCGGAGACCCGGCGCTGGGGCCGATCGCCGAACGGGCCGCCCGCACCGCGCACGCGCTGCTGCTGGCCAACCACGGGCCCATCGCCGCCGGCGCCGACCTCGCCTGCGCCGCGGACGTCGTCGAGGAGCTGGAGGAGACGGCGCGGCTGTGGCTGCTGCTGCGTGACCGTCCCGTCCGGCCGCTCACCCCCGACCAGATCAGGAGCCTGTCGTGATCCCCGCCGCCCAGCTGATCTCCTTCGGGATCGAGGTCCTGACCTCGTTCGGCGTCCCCGAACCGGACGCGCGGCTGGTCGCCGACAGCCTGGTCACGGCCGACGCGTGGGGGCACCCCTCGCACGGCATGCTTCGCCTGGAGTGGTACGCCGACCGCCTGCGCTCCGGCGCCATGCGCGCGGTGACCGACGTGGCCACCGTGCTCGACGGCGGCGCCGTCGCCGTCCTCGACGGCCGCGACGGCATCGGCCAGGTCGTCACCGCGTACGCGGCCCGCGACGCCGTACGCCGCGCCGGCGAGCACGGCGTGGGCGTGGTCGCGGTGCGCGACAGCAACCACTTCGGCACCGCCGCGTACTTCACCCGCATGATCGCCGCCGAGGGCTGCGTCGCCCTGCTGACCACCAACGGCAGCCCCGCCATGGCCCCGTGGGGCGGCCGGGAGAAGAGCGTGGGCGCCAACCCGTGGTCCATCGCGGTGCCCGGCGGCCGGCGCGGCCCGGTCGTGCTCGACATCGCGAACACCGTCGTCGCCCGGGGCAAGATCTACGCCGCCCTGGAACGCGGGCACGCCATCCCCGAGGGCTGGGCCCAGACGGCGGACGGCGTCCCCACCACCGACCCCGCCCTGGCCGTCGACGGGCTCATCCTGCCCATGGCCGGGCACAAGGGGTACGGCATCTCGTTCATGATGGACGTGCTGTCGG
Source organism: Nonomuraea angiospora (assembly GCF_014873145.1). Lineage (NCBI taxonomy): Bacteria > Bacillati > Actinomycetota > Actinomycetes > Streptosporangiales > Streptosporangiaceae > Nonomuraea > Nonomuraea angiospora. The sequence goes on from NZ_JADBEK010000001.1 coordinate 734,301, forward strand.
GCGTGCTGACCGGCAGCTCCTACGCCACCGACGTGGCCGGCCCCTACGTGCCCGACCGCCGCAGCGGCTGCGGCCACCTGCTGCTCGCGCTGCGCCTGGACGCCGTGGCCGACCCCGACGACTACGCGCGCCGCCTCGACGACCTCATCGACCGCACCAAGGCCGTGCCGCTCGCGCCCGGCTTCGACGAGATCTTCTATCCGGGCGAGATCGAGGACCGCAACGCCGCCGCGTCCGCCCTGGCCGGAGTGCGCCTGCCCGGCAGGACCCTGCGGGGCCTGCGCCGGCTCGCCGAGGCGTGCGCCGTCCCGCGACCCGCCTGGATGGACGCATGCTCGTCGTGATCGTCCGGCTCCAGGTGCGGCCCGGCCGCCTGGAGACCTTCCTCGACGGCATCCGGGCCAACGCCCGCGCCACCCGCGGCGAGCCCGGCTGCCTCCGCTCCTTCTGCCATCCCGTCTCGCTCCAAGGGCAGGCCACGTGACCGACTTCCTCACGGTGGGATCTCGCCGTTACCGCATCCACACCGCCGACGCGCCCGCGCGCTTGCCGTACAGCCTGCGCGTCATGCTGGAGAACCTGCTCCGGCACGCCGCACCCGCCGAGCAGGTGCGGGCACTGACCGGGTGGCGGCCGGACGCCGCCCGGACCGCCGCCGTGGACCTGCACCCCGCCCGGGTGTTCCTGCACGACACCAACGGCGTGCCCGTGCTGGCCGACCTGGCCTCCATGCGGGACGCCATGGCGGCGCTCGGCGGCGACCCCGCCTCGGTCAACCCGGCCATCCCCGCGGAGCTGGTCGTCGACCACTCCATCATCGCCGACGTCTTCGGCCGCCCCGACGCCCTGGCCCGCAACGCCGACCGCGAGTACGAGCGCAACGCCGAGCGCTACCGCTTCCTGCGCTGGGGCCAGGCGTCGCTGCGGGGCTTCACGGTGGTGCCGCCGGGCAAGGGCATCATGCACCAGATCAACGTGGAACACCTCGCCCGGGTGGTCATGACCCGCGGCGAGGAGGCGTACCCGGACCTGTGCCTGGGCACCGACTCGCACACCACCATGGTCAACGGGCTCGGCACGCTCGGCTGGGGCATCGGCGGCATCGAGGCCGAGGCGGCCATGCTGGGCCAGTCGGTGTCCATCCTCGTGCCCGACGTGGTGGGCGTGCGGCTGCACGGCGAGCTGCCCGTCGCCGCCACCGCGACCGACCTCGTGCTGACCCTCACCGAGCTGCTGCGCGACCACGGGGTGGTCGGCAAGATCGTCGAGTTCCACGGGCCGGGGGTCACCGCGCTGCCGGTGACCGACCGGGTGACGATCTCCAACATGAGCCCGGAGTTCGGCTCCACGGCCGCGCTGTTCCCCGTCGACGCCGAGACGATCCGCTACCTGCGCTTCACCGGCCGCGCCGGCGACCACGCCGACCTGGTCGAGGCGTACGCCAGGGCGCAGGGCCTGTGGCACGAGCCGGACGCGCCGCCCGCGTACACCGCCGACCTGGACCTCGACCTGGCCACCGTCGTCCCGTCCGTCGCCGGCCCGCGCCGCCCCCAGGACCGCATTCCCCTGGAGGGGGTGAAGGACGCCTTCCGCGCGCAGGAGCGGCCCCCCGTCGCGGCGGAGCGGGAGATCACGCACGGGACCGTCGCCATCGCCGCCATCACCTCCTGCACCAACACCTCCAATCCGTCGGTCATGGTCGCCGCGGGGCTGCTCGCCAAGAAGGCCGTCGAGCGCGGGCTGAGCGCCAAGCCGTGGGTGAAGACCACCCTGTCGCCCGGCTCGCGCGTCGTCATGGACTACTACGGCGAAGCGGGCCTGACCCCCTACCTGGAACGGCTCGGCTTCACGCTGGCCGGGTTCGGCTGCATGACCTGCATCGGGGCCTCCGGCCCGCTCGTCGAGGAGGTGTCGAAGGCCGTGGCCGAGCACGACCTCGACGTGGCCGCGGTCCTGTCGGGCAACCGCAACTTCGAGGGCCGCATCCAGCCCGAGGTGCGCTCCAACTACCTCGCCTCGCCGCCGCTCGTCGTCGCCTACGCCATCGCCGGCACCATGGACCTCGACCTCACCACCGAGCCTCTCGGCACCGATCCCGGCGGCGAACCCGTCTACCTGCGTGACCTGTGGCCCGCCCCGGAGGAGGTGCGCGCGGTCATCGAGCGGGTGATCAGGCCGGAGATGTTCGCCCGCGCCTACGCCGACGTCCTCGACGGCGACGAACGCTGGCAGCGCCTGGACGTCTCCAGCTCCGCCACCTACCCCTGGGACCCCGCCTCCACGTACGTGCGCCGCGCCCCCTACCTCGACGGCATGTCGCCCGAGCCGCCGCCCGTCACCGACCTCACCGGCGCCCGCGTCCTGGTCAAGCTGGGCGACTTCATCACGACCGACCACATCTCACCGGCCGGGGCCATCCTCCCGTCCAGCCCCGCCGGGCGCTACCTGGCCGGTCTCGGCGTGCCACGCCACCAGCTCAACACCTACGCCTCCCGCCGCGGCAACCACGAGGTCATGATGCGCGGCGCCTTCGCCAACGTGCGCCTGCGCAACCAGCTCGCCCCCGGCACCGAAGGCGGCCTCACCGCCGGCTTCCTGGACGGCGGCGCGATCACCACCGTGTACGAGGCCGCCCGCGCCTACCAGGAGGCCGCCGTACCGGTCGTGGTGCTGGCCGGGGAGGGTTACGGCGCGGGCTCCTCCCGCGACTGGGCCGCCAAGGGCCCCGCGCTGCTCGGCGTGCGGGCCGTCATCGCCAAGTCGTTCGAACGCATCCACCGCTCCAACCTGGTCGGCATGGGCGTCCTGCCGCTGCAGTTCCTGCCCGGTCAGGGCCCGGACGAGCTCGGCCTCACCGGCCGCGAGGTCATCGGCGTCACCGGCCTCACCGCGCTCGACGGGCCGCGGCTCCCGCCCACCCTGACCGTCACCGCCGGCGACGTCACGTTCCAGGCCCGCCTCCGCCTCGACACGCCGCGCGAGGCCGACTACTACCGGCACGGCGGAATCATGCCGTATGTCCTGCGCGGCCTGCTGGCAGCTGCGCGCCGATCCCGTTGAGCACCCGATCCAGCCCATGCCGGAAACGCTCGGCGGGGGAGAGGTGCGCGGTCCCGGATTCCTGGAGGGACCGGCTGAACAGGGGATAGGCGCCCGACTCGACGATCTGCCGCACGTACGGCCCGATGTAGTAGCGCTTCCAGCGCTCCGGGTCCAGGCCGGTGCGGCGGGCCTCCTCCAGCCAGCCGATCTCGCGGCGGATCGCGCTGTGGACGTAGTCGTCGACCATGCTGACGAAGCCGGTCATCTCGTCAATGCCGAGGCCGAGCCCGTCGAGTGCGCCCAGGGCGAACTCGTGCACCCGCAGCAGCTGCGGGCCCAGGGTCGGCCGGCCGCCGAGCAGCGGGGTCAGCCAGGGATGGCGCAGGCCGGCGGCCCGGGTCTCGCAGGCGACCAGGCTGAGGTCGTGGCGCCAGTCGCCGGACGGCTCGGCGGGCAGATCGAGCTCGCCCATCGCCAGGTCGATCATGAGGTCGAACAGGTCATCGCGTTTCGGCACGTAGCGGTAGAGCGACATGGCGCCGGTGCCCAGCTCGCCCCCGATGCGGCGCATGGTCGCGGCCTCCACCCCCTCGGCGTCGGCGATCCGGACGGCCGCCCGGGTGATCTGCTCGCGGCTGTAGCCGGGCCGCCGCCCGGGCCCCGAACGCTCCAGGCGCTCGGGCCGCATCCAGATGCTGATGAGTTCCTCGTCGGACATGGCCTCTCCCTGACTTGCGTACACAGTACTCGAATAGCTAGGGTCCGATTTCGAGTACGAGGTACGCAAAATGAGGGGATCAGCAATGACCTTGACGGGTAAGACGGCGCTCGTGACCGGCGCCAGCAGGGGGATCGGCCGGGCCGTCGCCACCCGGCTGGCCCGCGAGGGCGCCCGGGTCGCCGTCCACTACGGCAGCAACGAGGCGGCCGCCAAGGAGACGGTCGCGGCCATCGAAGCGGCCGGCGGGCAGGCGTTCGCCGTACGGGCCGAGCTGGGCGTGCCGGGGGACGCCGAAGCGCTGTGGGCCGGCTTCGACGCCCACGCCGACGGCCTGGACATCCTGGTCAACAACGCGGGCATCCTCGGCGACCAGGGCGAGATCGACGGCGTGACCAGGGAGGGCTTCGAGCGGCTGTTCGCGGTCAACACGACCGCGCCGTTCTTCATCACCCGGCTCGCCCTGCCGCGGCTGCGGGACGGCGGCCGGATCATCACCATCGGCACGATGCTGACCCGGGGCGCGGCCATGCCGCGGGCGATCGGCTACGCCATGTCCAAGGCCGCGCTCGACGTGCTGACCACCGCGCTGGCCAAGCAGCTCGGGCCGCGCGGCATCACGGTCAACACCGTGGCGCCCGGCGTCATCGACACCGACATGCACGAGGGACGCCTGGTCGGCGAGGCCCTGGCCTGGCTGTCGTCGCAGTCACCGCTGGGCCGGCTGGGCACGCCGCAGGACGTCGCCGACACGGTGGCCTTCCTGGCCGGCGACGACAGCCGTTATATGACCGGACACCGCCTGGACGTCTCGGGCGGGACGACCATGTGACCCGCGGCGATGGGTTTCGTGCCGGCGGCCTGCCTGCCCGCATGACCGCCATGCCGCTCCCCGCCCGGAGGGGCCCGATGACCGGCCGGCTGCCCGCCGAAGTCACCAATCCCGGCGCGTCGCCTGAGCGCTTGCCGCCCGCGGGCGGCGCGTGTTTGACTCGTCCGGGTGTCCGCCAGATCATCGGCCGCGCGGCTGCCTCATGAGCCCGGCGTCTACCGGTTCCGGGACCGGCGCGGTCAGATCCTCTATCTGGGGCGCGCCACCGACCTCCGCAGCCGGGTGCGGTCGTACTGGGGTGACCTGCGCGATCGCCTGCACCTGACGGAGATGGTCGCCCGGATCGCCCGGGTCGAGGCGGTGGCGTGCGACTCGGTGCACGAGGCCGCATGGCTCGAACGCAACCTCCTGGAAGCCGGCCTGCCCCCCTGGAACCGCACGCAGGGCGTGGAGACGTCGATCTACATCGTGGTCGACCCGCGTCCGCGCACCGCCGGGGTGCGGACGAGCCACGTCGCGCGGTTCGACGGGGTCGCCGGCTTCGGCCCCTACCTCGGCGGAGGGCGAGCACGGCAGGCGATCTCGGGGCTGCTCCGGGCGTTCCCGCTGTCGTACACGCGTGAGCGGCTCACCGGCGCCGAACGCGACATCGCGGCCAGGCGCGGCCTCGGCCCGCAGTCCAGGGAACGGCTGGCCGCGGCCGTCATCGCCGCGCTCGACGGGACGGGCGCCGAGGCCGTGCGGGAAGAGCTGACCGCGGCGCGCGATCGTGCGGCGGCCGCGCTCAACTTCGAACTCGCCGCCCGGATCCAGGATGAGCTGGCCGCGTTCGCCTGGGTGACGAGCGTGCAGCGCGTCACCGTCGAAGGCGGCGGTGACCAGGACCTGTGCGGGTGGGCGGACGGCCTCGCCGTCACGTTCGCCATCCGCGGCGGGCGCCTGGTCGGGTGGGACCAGCGCGCGTGCGGCCGGCCGGCCGCCGCCCGGGGGAGCGCCGGCGCGCCGCCTGAATGGGCCGAGTTCGCCCGGCGCAACGCCGAGCTGGCGGCGGCGCTCATCCGCGGCTGACCGAGTCCGGGCCGGACCGCGACCAGGCCTTCGCCCCGCTTGACCCGATCGCACCAGGCCAGACTCTCGACGTTCCGCCCCGATGGTCCCGGATCACAACAGTCAGCCATAAAATCTACAATGTAAAGGCGCGGTCCTGGTCAAATGATGCCGCTTCCGAAACCAGCGCCCGCCGGTTACAGGTCGGCGACGAAGTCCAGCGCGGCGGCCCAGGCGCGCTCGGCGGCCTGCGCGTTGTAGTCGGGCAGGTCAGGGTCGGTGAACAGGTGGCCGGCGCCCGGATAGCGGAAGACCTCCACGTCGGCCCGCGCCCGGCGCATCCGGATGTACCAGGCGTTCAACCAGTCGGCGGGCTCGTAGGTGTCGGGATCGGCCACGTGAAGCTGGACCGGCAGGTCGTCGGCCGAGACGCCATCGGCCATGTCGGAGGTGCCGTGCATCAGCAGCAGCCCTCGAGACCGCTCGTCACCCAGGGCGAGGTTCTGCGCGATCGCCGCGCCGAGTGAGAAGCCCGCGTACACCAGGCCGTCGGCGGACAGCGGCGCGGCCGCGGTCACGGCCCGCTTCAGCAGCTCATCGCGTCCGATCTCCTCCTTGATCGCGGTCCCCTCCTCGGGCGTGTCGACGACCCGGCCGTCGTACAGATCGGGAACGTGCACCTCGTGGCCGGCCGTCCGGAATCGGTCAGCGGCCTGGTGGACGGCGGGCCGCAGGCCGTACATCGAGTGCAAGAGGAGAATTCGCGCCATGCGCGCAGCTTAGCCACCGCTCGGGGTCGTGCCGGCGCGCCGGGAGCCGATCGTCGAAGCCCACGGCATCCCGCTCGCGGCAATCACCACCGGCGGCGACCGCAACGACGTCACCCAACCGATCCCGCTGATCCAGGCCGCCCCACCGATCCGCGGTAAGCGCGGCCGGCCACTGCGCCGCCCCGAGCACCTGTACGCCGACCGCGGCCATGACCACGAGGTCTACCGGGACAAGGTCCGCCGGTTCCAGATCACCCCGCACCTCGCCCGGCGTGGCACCGGTCACGGCTCCGGCCGGGGCGTGTACCGCCGGGTCGGGGGAGGAGCGATCGCGCTGCTGCACTGGTTCCGCCGCCTGCGTATCCGCTGGGAGATCCCCGACGACATCCACCACGCGTTCGTCACCCTTGGCTGCGCCGTCATCTGCCGGCGACGACCGCGCACCGCATGCCTCACATCCGGGATCTCAGCACATCGACCTCACAGCCCGGCGCGAAGGGGTCGAAGCCGTGCTCGATCAGCCAGCGAACCGCCAGCAGGCTTCGCAACGACCACCACGCGTGGATCACGTCGAGGTCGATGTCGGTGCCATAGCCGGCGATGACGTCGTCGAGGTGCTCCTCGTGTCCGAGCGTGAAGGTGGCGAGGTCGTACAGGGCATCACCCTGGCCCGCCTCGGACCAGTCGATGATGCCGGTGACCTCGTCGCCGTCGACGAAGACGTGCGCGATCTGCAGGTCGCCGTGTGTGAACGCCGGAGTCCACGGCCGGAGCGCGGCCTCGGCGACCTGGCGGTTGCGGGTGACCAGGTCAGCGGGCAGGACACCGTTCGTCACGAGCGACTCGCACTCGTCGTCGAGTTCCGCCGCCAGCGCGACGATGCTCCGGCCGGCCCGGCGCGGCAGGCGCGGCAGGGGCGCTTCGTGCAGCTTCCGGATGGCGGCGCCCGCCGCGGCCCACGCCGCCGGTGACCCGGTCGACGGCCCGCCGAGGCGCCCAAGCGTCGTCCCCGGGAGCGCGGCGATCGCGAGCACGGGCGGCTTGCGCCACAGGACCTCCGGGGTCGGGACCGGCGCGAGGGACATCGCCTCGACCTCGACGTCGATGCGCGCCTGATCGGCGTCCACCTTCAAGAACACGTCACCGACGCGCAGAGTCGCGCGCTCGGAATGGGCGACGACGACTTTGACCTCATCCATGGGCGACCAGTATCCCGGGGATGATCGCCGATGTCGTCAGGTTTATCGCGTGCGATTACGCGGCTGACCGCGTCCCGCTGTTCGGCGGCCTCGTGCCCGGCACCGACCTCTGGCCAGGTCAAGCCCACCACTTGTGTCAGGAGTCCTGAAGCCCACGGTAACGCGCGATCCGTGGAAGTCTGCGGCGGACTTCCTGATCATCGTCGTAGTCCCACTGCTCCCCGCGGGGACCTTCCGTGACTCCCGGAATCAACGGAAACCCATCACCGACGGTGCGTGCCCGGAGAGCCTCGTGAAGGTCCTCCACGTCCCGGCCGATTTTTTATAGACGTGGTACGGCACGTATGCCAGCCCCTCGAACTCCGGATCCTCGTCGTCTGTCCAAGCCCTTGGCTGGAGCGACCGCGCGGACCCGCTGTAATGTGACGCCTCCTTCTCGAGGAGTCGAAGCACCTCTGGCACCTCGATCAGCCCGACGGTGCAGCCGCGGCTCTGAGCGATCTTCAATGCGGCGTAGTAGTCGAGGACTGAGGGCCGAGATGCGGCGAGTGCTCAGGCCCGGCGGCCGGCTGATCGCGTCGGTGCAGCACCCTTTCGTGGACTACCTGATTCAGGATCCGCGGCCCAACTATTTGGCGACCACCAGCTGTACCGACGAAGGGACGTTCAACGGAGAGTCCTTCCCGATGACCTTCTGGCGCAGGCCGTTGCACGCGATGACCGATGCCTTCACCACCGCCGGCTTCCGCCTCGCCGTCATCGGCGAGCCGCAGCCCGACCCGGCCGCCCGTGAGCTGTTCCCCGACGACTTCGATGACTGCGTGAACAAACTCAGTTTCCTGTGCTTCGTCGTCGAGGCACCGCCGTCAATTGCCGGCTAGCTGTGCCATCTCATGACCTGGGTTCCTCGCTGTCAGGCTTGGCGGGCGTAGGAGGCGAGGCGTTGGGCGAGCGCGGTGACGAGGTTGCGCAGTTCATCGGGGCGCTCGATGACGAACGGACGGTCGAGTGAGGCGAGTACCGGAGGCAACCAGTCGAGCCGCTCCACCCGCAACTCGACGCGCAGCCAGCGCTCGGTCGCCCGGTCCTCGCCCGCCACGGGCGCGTACTCCTCCAGGCTCGCGACGCTGGCGGGAAGGCGGGCGCGGATCTGATCGACCGTCCCGTAAATCCGCAAGGTCACTTCATGCCGGTACTCGGCCGTGGCGAACGCCGACAACACACGCTGTGCCGGACCGGGACCCGCGGGCGCTTCGAATGAGCCGGGCAGGGGCCTCGCGTCTGCGATGCGATCGAGCCTGAAGGTTCGGTCCTCGCCGATCTGGGCGTCCTTGCCCGTGACGTACCATCGGCCGGAATGGGCGACGATCCCGTACGCGTGCAGCGTGCGTTCGCTGCGCCGCCCGTCGCGGTCGGTGTAGCGGATCGAGACCGGTCGGCGGTGGCGCACCGCATCGGCGATGGTGAGCAGGACCTCGGCGTCCGGGGTGTCGAACTCGCCGGGCTGATCCGTGAAGGCGAGAGCTTCCAGGAGTGTGTCGAGCCGGCGGGCGATGTGCTTGGGCAGCACCCGCCGGATCTTCGCCGATGCCGTCTCGCTTGCCGTGTGCTCCGTCGTCGTCAACCCTGCTCGGCGGCCGGCGACCAGGCCGAGCAGCACGGCCAGCGCCTCGTCGTCGCTGAGCATGAGCGGAGGCAAGCGGTACCCGGGGGCGAGCCGGTACCCGCCGTAGCGGCCGCGCACCGATTCCACGGGCACGTCCAGGTCGATCAGCTGGTCCACGTACCGCCGCACGGTGCGCCCTTCGACGCCGAGCCGGTCGGCGAGTTCGGCCACCGTCCGGGTGCCGCCCGACTGCAGCAGCTCCAGGAGTGTCAGCACGCGGGCGGTCGGTCGAGGCATGTTCGCAGCCTAACGCGAATACCGGACCGATTCTGTCCACTATTTCTCCTAGTCTGCGACGTGCACGCCTCCAGCACAGCCAAGGAGATTCCCATGAACTTCGTCTCGATCCGCATCATCACCAGCGACGTAGCGCGCCTCGTCGAGTTCTACGAGCGAGCCACAGGGGCGCGGGCGACGTGGGCCACCGAGGACTTCGCCGAACTCAAGACCTCGGGCGCCACCCTCGCGATCGCCGGCACCCGCACCGTCCCGCTGTTCGCCCCGGGCTCTGCCCGCCCGGCGGACAACCACAGCGTGATCATCGAGTTCCTCGTCGACGACGTGGACCGCGTTCACCAGAACCTGACCGGCTTCGTCACCGGCTTCGTCACCGAGCCCACCACGATGCCCTGGGGTAACCGGTCGCTGCTGTTCCGCGACCCCGACGGCAACCTCGTCAACTTCTTCACCCCCGTCACCCCGGCAGCCATCGAAAAGTTCGCACGTTGACGCCACGCACAGCCGCTCACGCGGGAGCGCTGAGATCCTCGGGCTCCCGATGAACGCGTCCGCCAAGTCCAGGAGCGTCAACAGCAAGGGGCACCGGAACGCACCGCTGACCCCGGAGGGACGTCTGCGGTTGTGCCTGCGGATCGACGCCGGCCGGCCGGGGAGCCGGTGCCTGGAGCAGGCCGGTACGGAGCCCGTACGGCGGTCTATCTGCGGCTTTTAAACGATCTGTTTAAAACAGTAAGTTGACAATAGATCGAGTGCTGCGGCATCGTGAGCCCATGCCTACAGATGCCGATCAGCACCTCGATCCCTTCACTCCTCCGCATCCCGAGCAGGCACGCGCGCAACGCGTGCACGCGTCCCTGTTCCGGATCGCCGAGCGGCACGCGGTCACTGATGAGCAGCGCGGCCGGCAGACGCATGCGTCGGCCATCGGTCCGCACGAAGCCGTCAGGCTCGTGGCGTTCCTGCTCAGCGGAGCCGCACGGCTCGATGACGGGGAGCCGGAGGTCGATCACGCCGACATCACCGCGGCGTTGAGTCTCCTCCCGCTGGTGCGCGGGGAGCTGGACGCGCTGGAGGCGGGCCTGCTGGAGATGGCGCGGGGGCGCGGCATGACCTGGCAGGAGATCGCGTTCGGGCTCGGGCTCGGCACCGCGCAGGCCGCCAGGCAACGCCACGAACGCCTCGCGGACCGTGTCGAAGGACTGGAGTAGCGCGGGCCTCCAGCCTCGTCATTCCTACTCGCCGGGGCCGAGGGCGGCCGGATTCGGGCCCGCGGAATGGGGCGAGCAGGTCCATCCGGTCGAGTGCGGGGCCACTGAGGAGGGTCTCGGCCTCATCGGCAAGACGGTCGCGCGGCACGAGGCGGTGCGCCGGGCGGTCCTGCCGCGGATGGCCGGGTCGCTCATGCGCGGCCAGGTCGCCGCCGCTCTGGTCGATGCGGCGCAGCGGGCACGGCGGTGCCGGTAGGGAGCCTTGTCGCGGCGCGTAGCGTCGACGCGCGGGTCAAGCCGGGCCGGTGGCCGCGCTGGGTTCGGGAAGGTCGCCGGCGTCGGTGGCTGTATCGCCGGCGGGTCCGCGGACAGGACGGCACGCGGCGCGGTCGTCTCGAGGGTCATCGTCGTTGCGAGGGCGAGGGCGAGGGTCCTGGATGGGCCCTCATACGGCCGGATCCGACCGGCGGGCGACGTACAGGATCCGGTCGTGGTCGTCCTCGTCAGCCGGGTCCCGTGCCGGCGACGTCCCCACCAGCCCATGGGCGGCCACGACGCGCAGCCCGGCCTGCTCGGCCACCTCCCGCACCGTCCGCTCCGAGTGGTGCCGTTGCACGTGGCGCATCGACAGCCGCTCCCACCCCACGCCGTTCCGCTCGAACAGGTCGAACTGCGTGATCACGACCGCGTTGGCCTCGATCCGCGGGGACTCCGCGAACCAGGCCACGTACCGGTCGCCCCGGTCGGCGACCGTGGGGACGCCGAACATGCGGCGGTAGTAGCCGATGGTGTTCAGGTCGAAGACCAGCACCCCGTCCTCGGTGAGCTGGTGGCGCGCGGCCGTCAGCGCCTGTCGCAGCTGGTCGGTGTCGGTCAGGTACGTCATCGGCACGTCCACGCACGCGACCACGTCGAAGCCGGTCAATCCGGGCGGGGGCTCCTGCAGCCGTCCCACCAGGAACCGGATCTCCTCGGCCCCGGGCCGGCGGCGGGCCGTCGCGACCATCGCGGGGGACAGGTCGTAGCCGGTCACCTCGAACCCGTGCTTGCGCAAGGCCACGCTGCTGCGGCCGGTTCCGCAGCCGGCGTCCAGGAGCCGCCGCCCGCCCGATCCGTACCGATCGACCGCCTCCACGAAGCGGGCCACCAGGCTGGAGGTGTCCATCCGCGCGTTCAGCTCGTCGTAGCGGACCGCGATGCCCTCGTAGGCGGCCAGGGTCTCGTCCACGTGCGCCATGCGTGCCTCCTGGGTGCGGGTGCCCCGCCGCGTCGGGAGCCGGGCCGTGCCGGGTCCAACCGGCCCGGCACGGCCGACGGAGATGGACTACCAGACGAACCATGCCTGCCGGTTGACCCGGCGGCCGGTGACCCGGCGCAGCAACTTCCTCATGGAGCTCACCTCCTTTCCTGACGACTCCTGACGAGTCCTGACGACTCCTGACGACCGAGGGCGGTCAGGTCCGATGCGGGGTCCGGCGCAGCTGGAACGGGGGAGGGGTGATGATGCCCGCGACGTGGGGCCGCCCGCGACCGCCGCGTACCTCCAGACGGGCCCCGTCCGTCACGGCGGAGAGCAGGTCGCAGGCCAGGTTGCGGGCGACGACGGCGCCGGCGCAGGTGAACGGGCCGCCGCCGAAGGGCAGCCAGGGCCCGCGGGGACCGGGGCCGTCCCATCTCCCGGGCCGGAAGCGGGTGGGCTGCGGCCAGTGGCGCTCGTCGCGGTGCAGGAGATAGGCGCAGACCGACACGCTTTCTCCCGGTTCCAGCCGCACCCCGCCGACCTGGTGCGCGCGGAGTACGGGGCGGCCCATCAGCCACGCCACCGGCCACAGCCGCAGCGACTCCCGTACGGCAGACTCCGCGGGCACGGCCGCCAGGTCGACGCCGTCGGTCGCGGCCGCCAGCAGCGCCCAGGCGACCACGTGGCCCACGGGCGCCACGGAGGTCCGGAACAGCAGCAGGTACACCTGGGCGAGCTGGGCGGCGGGCGTGCCGGGCGGGGCGGCCTCGAGTATGGCGTCCAGCAGGTCGCCGGGCCGGTCGGGCCGCGGACCGGCCCGCCGGGCGAGCACCTCGCCGGCGAGCGCCCGCACCACGCGCGCCCACAGCGCCCGCCGCAGCACGCTCGCCAGCCGGCCGCCGGGCCGGATCAGGACGTCGTTCCGCACCACCTGCGCCATCAGCTCCCGCAGGGGCGGCGGGCTGTCCGGCCGCAGCAGCGCCCCGGCCAGGAACCGGTACGCGGCGGCGCGCCCGGCCGAGGGCCACTCGCTGACCTCCCCGAGTTCCGCCACCACGGCGGGCAGCCGCTCGCGATGCGCGGCCAGATGGGCGCGTAAGGTCGCGCGGGCCGCCCGCCCGATCGCTACCTGCGTCTCCCGCGGCTCCAGCCGGCCGCCGCGGACGTGGAAGAAGTCGGACACGTCGTCGTAGTGGCCCTCCTCGTCGTGCAGCACCCGCAGGGCCTGCGCCGGGTCGGCCACGCACAGCGACCCGTCGTCGGGCAGCCGGAACACCGGGCCCCGCTCCCGGGCCGCGTGCTCGACGAACCCCAGCGGGTCCCGGCGGTACCACCGCGCCGCCCCGCCCGGCCACGGCCGCGTCCCGCCCGGAGCGGCCCGATCCGGTCCTCCGACCGCCGTCATTCCCACCTGCCCCATGCATCCGAGAGATCGGGTGTACGCGCACGCCCGCGGCAAGGACGACACCAAATCAGGAATAGTGCCGGTTGATAAGTGAACGGTGAGGAGTATCGCCACCGAATTTACAGAATTGGTGGAATCTCGGCAATGAACGCGTTGCGTGGTAATGGCATCGCCGACCGTGTGCGCCGCGCCTGACCGGGGCTTATTCGCGGCCAAAAGGAAGACGGCGCTATATCTCCGAGAAAGTGCGAAGGCGAAATGGCATTTACCGCCGCGCACGGAGACCGCGACGCCGCGCCGGGATCGCGGCGTCGCGGTCAGCCCTCCGGGTGGCCCGCTACGAGCCGACCGCCCAGGCGCGGGTGATCGTCTGGACGACGCCCGCCCCCGACCGGTCGCCGGCCGTAGCGCGGAGCGAGATGTGGCCCGCGCGCGGGTTGGTCACCAGCGCGGTCCATCCGCCGCCGGTACGCACGACGGGCACCGCCCGCCACGTCACGCCGTCGTCGGTGGAGGCCTCCAGCGCGAGGTCGCGCACGGCCGGCTCCGGCGCGTCCGGAGCGCGCTCGACCCGGATCGGCACCCTGGTGACCGAGCCCGGACGCGCCCGGTTGGCCGCGTCGAGCCCGGCGGGCGCGAAGCGGACCGCCATCAGCGGCAGCCCCTGCGTCTTGTCCGTGTGCTGCGAGCGGAACGACCACACCGACTCCACCGCGGTGGACAGCGCTCCGGGCCGCTTGGCGGTGGCCGTCAGCGTGTAGGCCGCGGGCTCGGGCGGCAGCATCGCGACGAGCGTGCAGCCCTCTTCGAACGTGCACTCCGCGACCGGCGCCCGGGTCACGACCGCGCCCTCACGGGCCAGCACCAGCTCGCCGGTGGCGGCCCTGTCCATGCCGGTGCGCCCCGCCCCGGCGTCGGCGAACAGCCGCGCCGCGCTGAAGAAGAGCTCGTCCCCGGTACGGCCGCCGGCCGACGTGGCGAACGACGGGCCGGCCACCGCGGCGTTCCACACCTCCCGGGCAGCCTGCGGCGCGACCTCGGAGGCGATCTCCCAGGTGCCGCTCCTGACGAGGGACGTCCACCGCAGGCCGGGAGTGCGGTGATGGGTGAGGGTGCCGGGCAGCGGCACGCTGACGGGCACGATCGCCAGCGCCCAGGCGCCCGCGGCGGCCTGCACGCCCACGAGGACCTCCGCGTCCTGCGCCGTCCCCGTCGCCCGGTACGTGGCGGTGGTCCGGATCAGGTCCTTGACCCGACCGGCGAGGCCGGGGTCCTCGGGCAGGCCGCCTTCGCGGCGGTCGACGAGGTCGTAGCGGTGGCCCGGCCGGGACCAGACGCTCCTGCTCATGTACGACAGGCCCGCCTGCCGGAAGGGAAGGACCTGGTAGCGCGTGCCGGGCGACTCGAAGGGCACGAGGGCGATGGACCAGGCGCCGTTGGACAGCCGCTGCTCCAGGGTGTCCGCCCGCACGGCCGCGGGATCGTCGAGCGTGAAGCGGATCTCCTTGCCTTCGCGGGCGTCCAGGGTGAGCTGGACGTCATGGCCGGCCACGCTCACCGGGCGGTGCGCGAGGGTGTCCAGACCGGGCTCGCCCAAGTTCACGAAGAGGTTCCACTCGCCCTTGGTCAGGCGCATCGTCACGTCGCCCTTGACGTCGATCCAGCGCTCCTCGCCGGTCGCCAGGTTGTAGATCACGCCGAAGCCGCTCGTGGGTGCCCCGTCGGAGCCCACGGCCTTGACGGACACGTCGTAGGACTCGGGCTCGACCCAGGCGTTCGCGAGCGTGCGCACGCTCTGTCCGCCGGCCGTGGCCGTGACGACGCCGGGGTAGTCGCCCGGCGCCTTGCCCGTGGCGTCGAGGGTCAGCGTGAGCTGGGCCTGCCCCCGCGCGGGCACCTCGAGCCTGTCCACCGGCAGCTTCAGCACCTCACCCTCGGCCTTGAGGTCCAGCGTGATCGGGGTGTCGGCGGTGTTGTGGTACGTGACCGTTCTGGTGGTGGCCCGGTCGCCGGGGGAGCCCCACAGGTGGGCGGCGGAGACGCTGACGGGCTCGGCCACGAGCGTGCGCTCGGTGGCGGCGACCAGGTCGACGCGCCCGCCGCCCTGGTCGAAGATGCCGGCGCCGGCTTTGGCCGATTCGACCAGCGCCGCCTTGATCCGCTCGCCGTTCCAGTCGGGATGTCGCTGGGCGATGATGGCGGCGGCCCCCGCGACGTGCGGCGCCGCCATCGAGGTCCCCTTGTGCGCGATGTGGCCCCCGCCGAGCTGGGCGGCCACGATGTCGGTTCCGGGCGCGGAGATGTCCGGTTTGACCGCGTGGTCGAACGAGCGCGGGCCCCGGCTGGAGAACTCGGCCGTCCGGTCGTCGCGGTCCACCGCCCCCACGGTGAGCGCCGCGTCCGCGCTGCCCGGCGAGTTCACGGTGCCGGGCTCGCCGTCGTTGCCCGCGGCGACCACGAAGAGCGTGCCCTTGGTGGCCGACAGCGTGTTCACGGCCAGTTCGAGCGGGTCGAGACCGGGAGTGTCCTGGCCGCCGAGGCTCATGTTGACGACCTTGGCCCCGGCCTCGCCGGCGGCCCACTCCATCCCGGCGAGGATCGCCGAGTATGGGGCTCCGAACTGGTTGCCGACCTTGCCGACGGCAAGAGTGGCCCCGGGGGCCACGCCGCGGTACTTCTGCCCGGCCCCGGCGACGATCGAGGCCACATGGGTGCCGTGGCCGTAGTCGTCGCCGTCGGGGTCGTCGGTGAAGTTCTTGGACTTGGTCACCACGTCCTTGAGATCGGGGTGGGTGGCGTCGTAGCCGGTGTCCAGCACGGCCACCGTGACGCCTTTGCCGGTCAGCCCCTTCTCCCACACCTGGGGAGCGCCGATCTGCTTGACGCTCCGGTCGAGGGCGAAGGGGACCAGGGCGTCGAGCCAGATCTTGCCCGGCCGGGCGCGGGCCGAGGTGAGCTGCCGCCACGTCTGGACGGCGGTGTCCTTGCGGATGCCGCCCGCGGTCAGGCCGAGGTCGGCGAAGCCGCGGGCCTGCCTGGCCCCCGCGGGCAGGCCCGACTGGGTGATGATCGGGATGTCGGGGCGGTCGGCGTCGCCGTACCGGGAGGAGAGCAGCCCGGTCACGTCGAAGAGCCGCTCGTCGAGGACACCGCGCGCGATGAGCGGGGCGGCGTCGGAGGGGATGACGATGAGGTGGCCGTCACGTTCGCGGATCGTGAAGCGCACACGCCTGCCCTGCGCGGGCTCGACGCGATGGCCTGAGGCGCTCACCACGACCCTGTCCCCGGTCAGCAGCGTCACCGTTCCCGCGGCCCGGGGCGGAGCTGCGCCGGGAGCCGGGGGAGGCGCTCCGGGGAGCGGGGGAGCGCCTAAGAGCGCCAGTGAGAGCAGAACCTTGATCATAAGCACGCCTTTCTGCTGGGTGAGGCGGGCCGCCCGGGGTGCTGTGCGAGCGGCCCGCCCTTACCGTCCGGTCAGACGACCTTCCGGTAGATCCGGGACGTGATCGCCTGGGCCGCGCCCTCCCTGCCGAACTCCTGGTAGACCCGCGACGTGATCTCCACGGCCTTGGGCGAGTAGGCGGGGTAGAAGGCCTTGCCGCACTCCAGGTCCTTCAGCGCCGCCTTGATCTCCTTGTCCAGGTACGGCTTGGCCTGCGCCGGCTTCAGGTTCGGCCGGAAGATGACGGTCTTGCCCTTCGGGGCCTTGGGCAGTTCGCCCTTCCAGGCCTTCCTGGCGACCTCCGAGGCCTGCCGCACGATCTTCGTGTGGCTCAGACCGTCCAGCGCGGTCGGCCGGGTCTCGCCGACCCCCAGGCACGCTCCGAACTGCTTGCCCAGCCGCACGAGCTCCTTGTCCTGGTCGAGGACGCTCAGCGACTTGTCCACCGCCGCCTCGAGCCGGTCGTAGTAGTCCTCCTGGGAGGTGACGGTCTTGCCCAGCACCTCCTTGACCGCCTGGGAGAAGCAGGCGTCGTCGGCCGCGCGCCACTTCTTCAGCTCTGCGGCCGAGAGCGACATCAGCGTCTTGTTGTTCGGGTTGTCCGGCGACGTGGGGTTGACCACCTCGTCCTTGGGATAGACGTTCGGGGACCAGACGCCGAAGCCGTACTTGGCCCGGTACGTCCGCAGCGCCTCAAGATCGCCCGAGAGCCGTTCCCGCTCCCCGGGCTGCCACTGGCGCTGGGGCGCCGGCGCGGCCACGTAGGTGAGGCCCTGCTCCGTCATGCAGGCGACGCGCTTGTCCTCCAGCTGCCGCTGCTTGTCGTACGCGGCGTCGTCCGCCGGCGATGCGGCCAGAGCGCCGAACGAGCCGGCGAGCAGGGTGGCCGCGACGGCCTTGGCGATGAACATGGGTGTGCTCCTTCGTTGAAATGTGGGCATGCGAAACTGAACTCCCGGCCGGAAAGGCCGGATCAGGGGGAAGGTCTCAGCAGGGGATCTTCATGCGGGACGCCTTCGGCGACACCTCGGGCAGGCTGGGGACGAGATCGACGGCGAGCACGGCGACGCCGTTCACCGCGCCCGTCTTCTCGGTGTACTCGCCCTCGGGCAGCTTCACCGTCTTGGCCTTGGTGACCACCGTGCGCTCGCCCAGATACTGATAGGTCCGCCGGTCGAAGATCAGCTCGGACCGGGTGCCGTCGCCCTCGTCCATGGCGACGGCCAGCCCGGGGCGGCCGGAGACGTCCACGGTGTCGCCGATGAGCGCGATGCCGTCCAGCCCGGCGGCCACCCGGTAGAGGGCGGCGCCCAGGCTGGGCCGCACCACGGACTCGCGGATCAGGCTCTTGAGGGAGGACCAGATGCGCAGCGGCGCCTCGCCCGTGTCGGCCACGATCTTCGCGCGCACCTGGGCGGGATCCGTCGGCCAGGCGCCCAGCCGGGCGTAGGCCGGCCGGCCGGGGCAGCCCGACGACTCGTAGAGGATGTCCTCGGTGCCGCGGTCCCAGAAATTCCGGGGCGCCGGTCCCGTGGCCGACAGGGCCTGCCTGCGGCTCAGCCAGGGCTTGCCCACGTCGGCCGCCTCCCAGCGCTCCTCGTTGACCAGCACCTTGGTGTACTGCATCGCGCCCGACTTGTCCTTGGTGTACAGGCTCTGCTGGGCGAGTGTCTTGGTGTGGACGTACTGGCCGCGGGACGGCACCGTGTCACTCTGGTCGGCGGCGGCCCGCGCGGCCAGGGTGAGCAGCGCCCTGGCGTCGGCCGGGGGCGCGGCGAGCAGGTTCGCGGGGGTGTGCGGGGCGGAGCCGCCCAGACCCACCTCGGTGACGAGGATGCCGGCGGTGAGCGTCACCGCCATCGCGCCGACCAGGACCACGCGCCGGGCGGGCAGCGCTCTGGCCCACCTGCGGCGCGGACGGCCGGCCTGGGACGCCTGTGCCTGCTGGGCCTGCCGGAGGAAGCGGTCCCGCCCCGCCGCGGCGGCCTGCGGCGTGGGGTCCGGCTCCGCGAACACGGCCTCGATCAGCTTGAGCTCGTCCATCACCACTCCCTCATGGGGTTGACGTCGCCCAGGGCGGTACGCAGTTTCTTTCTCGCCCTGTTGATGCGGGACCCGACGGTCCCGATCGGTATGTCCAGCGCGGTGGCGATCTCCTCGTAGCCGAGCCCGCCGAACACGAGCAGGAACACCGCGTCGCGATCGCCCTTCGCGAGCCCTTTCAGCCCGCGTACCAGCTCCGGCCTGCTGGCCTGCGCCGCGAGCTGCGAGGTCACCCGGTCCTCGGGCCCGTCGGCGGAGTCCTCGGCGGGCACCTTGCTGAGGGCGTTCAGCCGGCGGCCCTCTCTGCGGCGGTGCCGGGCCACGACATTCGTCGCGATGCCGTACAACCACGACCGCACGGTGCCCCGTTGCGGGTCGAAGCCGCCTCTGCCGTTGAACGCGATCAGGAAGGCGTCCGCGACCAGGTCTTCGACGTGCTCGCTGCCGAGCCGGGCGGCCAGATATCGGTAGAGCTCGGTGAAGTATCGGTCGTACAGGAGGGCGAAAAGGTCAGGGTTGTCCATCGACCGCTCGACCACGGTGACGTCTTCCATCACGTCACTGGCGTCAGGTGGTGCAGCCATGGCGTCCTTTCGGAGGGAACTGTCACCCCGGAATTCGCCGCTCAGCCGTTTTTCTTCACGCCCGCCGTCAGCCCAGGTCGAGGCGGGCGAGTTCGGTGCGGGTGGTGACGCCGAGCTTGGGGAAGGCGCGGTACAGGTGGTGGCTGACGGTCTTGGGGCTCAGGAACAGCTGGGCGGCGATCTCCCGGTTGGTGACACCCGTGGCGGCCAGGCGTACCACCTGCAGTTCCTGGGGAGAGAGCGAGGCGGCCAGGTCGGGGGCGCCCTGGGCGACGGTCTCGCCCGCCGCGCGCAGCTCGGCGCGCGCCCGCTCGGCCCACGGCGCGGCGCCGACGCGGTCGAAGGTCTCCAGCGCCGAGCGCAGGCGGGTCCTGGACTCGTTCTTGCGGCGGGCGCGGCGCAGCCACTCGCCGTAGAGCAGGTCGGTACGGGCCCGTTCGTACGGCCGGTCCGCGTCGGCGTGCGAACGCACGGCCTGCTCCCAATGCCGCTCCGCCTCCGCGTCCCCGGTGGCGAGCAGGGCCCGGCAGCGGTGCAGGACGGCCTGCGCCCACGGCCGGCGGGCGGCGCCGGCCCAGGACTCGAAGCGGGCGAGCGGTCCGGCGGCGCGGTCGGGCAGGCCCAGCCGTACGGCGGCCTCGATCTGGTCGGGGGCGAAGTAGACGGGCATGATCTGGTGCCGCAGCGGCCCGCGGGCGGCGGCGTCGAAGCGCTCCAGCGCGGCCTCGAACCGGCCCTGACCGAGGTCCAGCAGGCCGAGCGCCCACTCGGCCCAGCCCACGATCGTCGCCACCGGATGGGCGCTGACGTGCGCGATCGTGCGTTCGGCGAGCTCACGGCAGTCCTGCTCCCGCCCCTGGACGGCGGCCGCCATGGCCATGACGCTCTCGAAGTGCGCGATGCGGTGCGTCTGGCCGATGTCGGTGGCGAGCCGGCGTCCCTCGGTCGCGGTCGTGACGGCGTCGCGGAAGCGCCCGAGGTACATCTGGTGGATCGCCAGCACCGCCTGGGCGAGCGGCAGCAGCCCGATCATGCCGTCGGCCCGGCATTCCTCGATCGCCGAGTGGGCGATGGCGAGCCCGTTGCCGAAGTCGCCCGAGATCCCGGCCAGCGAGCAGATGCTGATCCGCAGGGCCGTCATGCCGGAGGGGATCGCCGCGGCCAGGGCGATGAGCTCGCGGAAGGGCGGCAGCGCCCGCTCCAGGTCGCCGGCCAGGAAGTCGGCCATCGCGCGGGCCGCCCGCACGAACCCGTCCAGCCCGTCCTCCGCCGTCAGCGGCAGGCCGGCCAGCCGCGCCGAGGACTCGGCGACGGCCGCCGGATCGCTGAGGTACCAGGCGTTGCGCACCGCGTCGAGCAGCAGGAGCGCCGCGCCCCTGCGGTCCAGGCCGGCGATGGCGGCGGCGCCGTCGAGGAGGATCCGGTGGGCCTCCCGCACCGCGCCCCGGTCGAACGCGATCCGGCCGCGCAGCCCCGCCAGCCTCGCCAGGGTCAGCGGGTCGTCGCCCAGCCGCCGGACCTGATCGGCCAGGACCTGCGCGTGCTCCAGGGCGCCGGCGTCCGCGGCGGCCTCGGCCGACAGAGCCAGCCGCCGGGCACGTTCGGCCAGCCCGGGAGTGAGCCGGGCGGCCCGCTCCAGGGCCGCGGCGGCCGCGGCGTGGCCGGCGCGCTCACGGGCGCGGCCGGCCGCCTGTTCGAGCGCGGCGGCGATCGGCTCGTCGCGGCCGGTCACGGTGGCGGCCAGGTGCCAGGCGCGGCGGTCGGCGTCCTGCTCGTCGTCGAGCACGCCGGCCAGGGCGCGGTGCACGGCCAGGCGCTCGTCGTAGGCCGCTCGCCGCGCCGCCGCCGTCCGCATCAGCGGGTGGCCGAAGGACAGCAGCCCGCCGGCGGCGGACAGGAATCCGGCGCGCTCGGCCGCGCCCAGGGCGGCGGCATCGACCCCCAGCCGCCCGGCCGCGCGCACGACGACATCGAGATCCCCCGCGTCGTCAAGGGCGGCGACCAGCAGCATCGTCTGGCTGTCCGGCGGCAGGACGGCGATCCGCGCCTCGTACGCCTCCTGGATCCGGCGCGGCAGCGGCAGCGGCTCCTGCGCATGGTGCGGCGAATCGGGCATCCGGGGCAGCTCGATCAGGGCGAGCGGGTTTCCGCCGCTCTCGGCGAGGATCCGCTCCCGTACGGCGGGGCCCAGACCGGGCGTGCGCTCGCGCAGCAGATCGCCGGCGGCCCGCCGGTCGAGGCCGTCGAGCCGCAACTCGGGCACCCCGGGCGCGTGGAAGGCGTCCCTGGCCGCGAACAGCAGGGCGATCCCCTCCGAGTGCAGCCGCCGGGCCGCGAACAGCAGCGCCTCGGCCGACGACCGGTCCATCCACTGGGCGTCGTCGACCAGGCAGAGCAGCGGGCCGTCCTCGGCCAGTTCGGTGAGCAGCGACAGGGCGGCCAGGCCGATGAGGAAGCGGTCCTCCGGCGCGGTGGCGAGCCCGAACGCGCCCTCCAGCGCCCTGGCCTGCGGCGCCGGAAGTTTGCCGATCCGGTCGAGGGCCGGGCGCAGCAGCAGGTGGAGCGCCGCGAAGGGCAGCTCGGCCTCGGTCTCGATGCCGGTGCCGCGCAGCGGACGCATGTCCTCGCAGGACCGGGCGGCGTGGTCGAGGAGCGCGGACTTGCCGATCCCGGGCTCGCCCCGCAGGATCAGGCTCCCGCTCCGGCCGTCCCTGGCCTGCGCGAGCAGCGCGTCGATCCGCGCCTGCTCCCTCTCCCGTCCCCACAGCACCATCAGAATGTAGCGTCCCGCGCCACCAGACAATCGTCCGATACCGGGCGGACGCTCTGCCTCCCTAACGTCGGTACCGCCACGTGAGGAGAGACATGGATTTCTTACTTTTCTTGCTGCTGTTCGTCGTGTTGTGCGGGTGGCTCGACCGCTGGGCCACCCGAACCCCGGTCTCCAAGGAGGGACGCTGAATGTTCGTCGGACACTTCGGTCTGGCCGCCGCCGTCAAGGCCAGACAGCCCCGCGTCCCGCTGTGGTCGCTCATGCTCGCCACGCAGTTCCTGGACGTCATCTTCGTGATCCTGTACCTGGCGGGCGGCATCGAGTCCTTCCAGGCCGTCGCCCCGGGCACCTACGGCGAGGCGCTGATCGACGCGCAGTACACCCACTCACTGCTCGGCGCGCTGCTGCTGTCGGCGCTCTTCGGCGGCTTCGGGGCCTGGCGGTGGGGCCGCACGGCCGGGTGGGTGCTGGGCGCGGTGACGTTCAGCCACTGGCTGCTCGACCTGCTCGTCCACCGCGCCGACCTGCCGCTGCTGCCCGGAAACGCCGGTGACCTGCCGCTGCTCGGGCTCGGACTGTGGCAGATCCCCTGGCTCACGGCCGTCGTCGAAGGGGTTCTCGTGGTGGTCGGCGCGGTCCTGTACTTCCGCTCGGTACGGGAGCGCGCCACGGTGACCTGGCGCGCGATGGTCTCCGGCGGCGCCATGGCCCTGCTGCTCGCGTTGGGGCTGGTCGTGGACGTCCTCAGTTAGGGAGGTGGCGACATGTTCGTTGACGTTCCGGGCGGCCGCCTGGCCTACGACTGCGCCGGCGAGGGGCCGCTCGTCGTGTGCGTACCCGGTCTGGGGGACACCCGCGGCGCCTACCGGTTCCTGCGCCCGCCGCTGGTGGAAGCGGGGTACCGGGTGGTGACGACGGACCTGCGCGGCCACGGGGAGTCCTCGGCGGACTGGGCGGACTACTCCCAGTCCGCGGTGGGCGGCGACCTCGTGGCCCTGCTGGAGGAGCTGGACGCGCCCGGCGCCGTCCTGCTCGGCAACTCCTACGCGGCGGGCGGCGTCATCCGCGCCGCCGCGGAGGCGCCCGAGCGGGTGGCCGGCATCGTCGCGATCGACGGCTTCATCAGGGCCGTCCCCCTCAACGCCGCCGTCCGCGCGCTGGTCCGGCTGATCGCCGCCTCCCCGCGGCTGTGGAGCCTCTACTACGCCCTGGCGCACCGTACGGCCCGGCCCGCCGACCTGGCCGGACACCGCGCCGCACTGGTGGCCATGCTGCGCGACCCGAAACGGCGCGCCGCGATGCGCGCCATGCTCCTCGACCGCGAACCCGACGCCGAGCGGGCCATCGCCCAGGTCCGCTGCCCGGCCCTGGTCCTCATGGGCGCGAAAGACCCCGACTTCCCCGACCCGGCGGCCGAGGCGCGGACCCAGGCGTCGCTGCTGCGCGGGCAGGCCGTCCTGATCGACGGCGCGGGGCACTACCCGATGTCGGAGTGTCCCGAGCGTACGGCCGAGGCCCTGCTGCCCTTCCTGAAGAACGCGTTCTGACCGCGCTCATCCCGCTCTGCGCAGCCAGAGCGTGTGCGCGGCCCAGGCCGCCGCCGCGCCCACCGCGTACCAGAAGAGGTCGGGCGGGTTGAACGTGCTGCCCAGCAGCGGCCGCAGCACGGCCGGGATCTCCCCGAGCTGGGCGAACTCGATCACCCAGCTCGCCCCGGCCGCCAGCGCCGCCGCCACCCAGGGGCGTACCCGGGGGAGGATCAGCACCACGAGCGTGTAGATCAGCACGGTGTAGAGGGCGTCGCCCGCGTACTTCGGCACCGGGCCGTCGAAGAACACGCGCACCCCCAACCCGGCCGCGACGGTCAGGACGGCTGCGCAGAGAACGGGTAGGCGGGGCACCGGGTCACGTTATCGACGTATTGGGGCTCACTGCGACAACAGCGCGAGGACGCCCCGCCCAAAGGGCGGCCCAGGGGACGTCCGCCTCGTGCCGGACGGCCCGGCGCACGGTGGCCGGGCGGAGTCCGTACACCACCGGGCTGGTCAACGGCACGGAGGCGGCCACGCTGAGGTCATCGCGCACGCTTCGGGGCCGGCCCGGACAGGTGGCGGACCTCCACGCCCGGGATGCCGGCGACGGCGGGACGTCATCCCGGACCCATAAGTCAGAGGTTATGCTCCGTTGCCAGAATTGATCTTGTTCCGGGTGGAGGGCGTCTTCGATGCTGAGCGAGCCGGGCCGACCCGTCCGGGGAAACACGAGATCTCTTGAAGTGGGTGCACAACGATGACGACGAACGACGCGGCCTCGACAGATGTGCTGATCGTCGGCGCCGGGCCGACCGGGCTGACCCTGGCGTGCGACCTGGCTCGCCGCGGTGTCGGCTTCCGGATCGTCGACCGGGCCGAAGGGCCCGGCACGGCCTCGCGGGCCAAGACGATCCAGCCGCGCGCGCTCGAGGTCGCCGACGATCTCGGGGTCGTCGACCACGTGCTGCGGGCGGGCGCGGTGCACGTGCCGACCCGGCACTACGACCGCGACCGGGTGGTCTCCGAGGCGGTGGAGGCGGCCGTCGGGATGGCGGACCCGGGGGTTCCGTACGCGCCGGTGTGGCTGTCGCAGCCGCGGTTCGAGCAGATCCTGCGAGATCGCCTGGCCCAGCTGGGCGGCACGGTCGAGTGGGGGACGGCGGTGACCGGGGTGGCGCAGGACGGCGACGCCGTCGAGGTGACCGTGCGGACGGCCGCCGGCGAACAGCGCGTACGTGCTCGCTACGCCGTCGGCTGCGACGGCGGCCGCAGTCTCGTACGGGAGCTGATCGGCGCGCGGCTGGAGGGCGTCTCCTACGGAGATCACCGCTGGTGGCTCGGTGACGTGCGGATCGACGGCCTGGACCGGCACTGCCAGCACCTGTGGATGAGCCCGGAGCACGGGATCCTGTCGCTGTTCCCGCTGCCCGGCACCGA
The DNA here is from genome assembly GCF_014873145.1 of Nonomuraea angiospora. Lineage (NCBI taxonomy): Bacteria > Bacillati > Actinomycetota > Actinomycetes > Streptosporangiales > Streptosporangiaceae > Nonomuraea > Nonomuraea angiospora. The sequence continues at coordinate 759,479 of NZ_JADBEK010000001.1, forward strand.
CCTCTGGCAGTTCCAGGCGTCCATCCCCGCCGGCGACGCGGATCCCGTCCAGCCGTCGCTCGATCTGTTCCGGGACCTCTTCGCCGCCCGGGCCGGGCTGCCGGAGGTCACCATCGCCGACGCGAGCTGGCTGTCGCTCTACAAGATCAACGTCTGCCTCGCCGACCGCTACCGGGTGGGCCGCGTCCTGCTCGCCGGGGACGCCGCGCACATCCACTCACCGGCCGGCGGCCAGGGCATGAACACCGGCATCCAGGACGCCTACAACCTCGGCTGGAAACTCGCCGCCGTCCTCGACGGCGCCGGCCCCGGGCTGCTGGACACCTACGAACAGGAGCGGCGCCCCGTCGCGCGGGCCGTCCTCGACGACAGCACCTCCCGGCTGCGGGCCGTCACGCGGGCCGCCGCCGACGGTGACGGGGCGTCCGCGCAGCGCGGCCTCACCGGGGACTTCACCACCGGGCTCACCATCGCCTACCCCGACAGCCCGCTCACCCATGAGCTGCCGCGGTCCGTACCGGCCCGTGTCCGTCCCGGCGACCGCGCGCCCGACGCCGTCTGCCACGACCCCGCCTCCGGCGACCGGATCCGCCTCTTCGACCTGCTGCGCGGCCCGCACTGGACCCTGCTGACCTTCGACCGCGGCCATCCCGTACCGCACGATGCTCCGGCCGCTCCGGTGCGTACGGTCCGCGTCACCACCGACCCCGCGGCGGCCGGTCCTGACACGGTCATCGACACCGACGGCGACGCGCACGGCGTCTACGACATCCACGAGGACACCGCCGTGCTCATCCGCCCCGACGGCTACATCGCCTCCCGCACCCCGGCCCGCCACCCGTCGGAGCCGATGTACTCCTCCCCCCTGATCCATCTGGAGGCGGCTCGGCACCAAGCCTGAAATGTGATCATTTCTTGGGACGATCAGCGTCATGAAGAAATCCATGACGGTGTTCACGGCCACCGTTTGCGGCACTCTGCTGATGACCGCCACCCCCACCCAGGCGGCGCCGAAAGACCCGGTCCGCGCGCTGAAGGCCCAGCTGGTGGCCGGTCACGGCGTTCGTTTCGCCGACACCACCACCACGGTGGACGACGACGGCAAAGAACTGCTCATGCGGCGCCAGGGAGCCTTCCAGTTCAGCAAGAAGGGCATGGCCGCCGCCGACATCACGGCCAAGATGTCCGGACCTTTGGGCGCGGTCTCCGGCATGAACATCCCCGAGCGCGCGATCGCGATCGGAAAGGTCACCTACCTCTCCGGCGGCATGTGGAAGAAGAAGATGCCGGCGGGCAAGAGCTGGTACAAGTCGGACGACTTCTACGGCGGCGCCGCGGGATACTTCGGGCAGCCGATCAATCCCGTCGAGCCCGCGACGCTGGCCAGGCTGATCAATAAGGCCAAGAAGGTCAAGAACGCCTACACCGGCAAGATCACCTTCAAGGAGCTCGACAAGGTGTCGCCGTGGTTCCACGCGTCGATCCCCCTCCGGTCCCACAACGACACCGAGGTCTCCTACACCCTCACGGTCGGCGCCGCGGGGCTCGTCACCAAGGTGACCAGCTCCTATGCGGCGACCGGCGTCTTCGACAGCGGCACCTGGGAGGGCAAGACGTTCGCCGTCGAGACTCGCTTCACGGGCTGGGGAGGCAAGGTCTCCATCAAGGCGCCGGATGCCAAAAAGGTGACCACCAAGCTCGAAGAATGAGCGGTGCGTTCGTCTCCGTCACGAAGCCGCAGGTGCCGGCGGCGTCGAGGAGTTCGCCCATGACGCGTAACCGCCCCGGTGTCCGACAGGGGATGTCCATCCTCAGTGATCCTGGCCTCAGGTGTCGCGTTGATCGGTCAGCGGGGCGGCGGTCACCAGGCGGCGGCGCCGTTCTGGCCGGGCGCGAACAGGGCACCGCAGTACTGCTCGCGGACGAAGCCCTTTCGCTCGGCGGAGCGCAGCCATCCCGCGCGGTGGGCAGCCCGGCCCGCGGCAGTACCTCAGCGCGATCGAGCCCCGATCAGATCGTGGAGCCGCAGGGTCGCGGGATCGTGCGGGTGAGCGGCGTGAAATATGCGCAGCCAGCCGTGGGCGTCGATTCGGAGGAGATCGTCCCGGATGGATGGGTCGGCACCGCGCTCCAGGAGCAGGCGGATCACGTGGAGACGACCGCCCGGGATCGCCCAGTGCAGGCCGGTCCGCCCGAGGTAGGGCGCGACGTCGGGATGGACGCCGCGGTCGAGGAACCAGCGCACGACCTCGATCCGGCCGTGCTGGCAGGCGTGGACGAACGCCTCGCCCACGATCTCCTCCGGATCATCGGTCGCCGGCAGCCGGGACGGAAAGCCTGCGCCGGTGTCGGCGAGGTCGGGGCGTGCCGACGCGGCGTCCGGCCGGAGGCCGCCGTCCGCGTCGAAACAGGCCCGCACCAGATCCAGCCGGCCGCAGGCGGCATACGTCCAGAGCGCCTGGGGGACGATCCCGTGCTCGGCGAGCAGGTCGACGACCTCCGTGTGGTCGTGGTAAATGGCGTTCTCCAGCGGGGTGCTGCCCCATTTCCGGATGCCGGGGTCGGCGCCGGCGTCGAGCAGCAGGCGCACGTATTCGACCCGGTCGCAGCGGGCAGCCCAGGTCAGCGGGAGATCCAGGTCGGTGGCCTTGCCGAGCAGGACCTCGACCGCTGCGCGTGGCACGCCGAGCTCCTTCTGGAGCCGGACACCGGGGATCAGCTCGGGGCCCGCGAGCATGTGCAGCAGGGTGTCGGCTTGCGAGGCGTTCAGACCGGCCAGCTGATCGGTGTCGCCGGCCAGCAGCGCTTCGGCCTCGCGGTGCAGGCGCCGCCGCCGCTCCCGGCGTTCGTCGAGATCTCGCCGGGATTTGTCGGCGAACGACACGAGCTCCCGCCAGGTCGGGAAGCCGAGCTCCCGCGCGATGATCAGCTGCGCGTCGCGAAACTCGGCGGTCACGGCAGAGGTCGCGGTGGCGTGCCGGGGCACGTAGGCCCGCAACCGTCGCAGCGCGCCGGGATCGTCGCGGCGCAACTCGACGAGGAGGGCGTCGGCCATCGAGTCGTAGATGCCCGGCCTGATGCCCAGAAGGCGGGAGACCGGCCGTTCTTCGGTGGTAGCGCGGCTTTCGACGTGGGCGCGAAAATCGGCCCAGGTCCGGAATCCGTGTTCCTGAGCGAGCACGAACTGGGCGTCGCTGAGCAGGAACCGGTCGGCGGCCCGCTCGCCCAGCACGTCGGCGACTCGGGCTTCGGCTGCCGCATCGCCCGCCGCGTACGCGTGATGCAGGTGCTTGGCCTGCTTGCGGTAGTACTCCAGGTTCGGATGGGCCGGCAGCTCGAAATGACGATCGGACATGACAACCTCCTTCGTCGCCGAGGTCCGCTTGCCCGGCCGGAAAGAGGTTGGTCTTGTCCAGTGCGTTGACGTGCTGCTCGAGGTGGGAAGATCCCTGCCCGCGGACTGGCAGCGCCCTCGCACGCTTCATTCAGAATAGTGATCGGCTCCGCGCGGAGGCAACCGTCAGGAAGCGATCCATGCCTGCAGGGCGCAGGCGCGGTCTCGCGGCGCCCCGCCGGGCGTGTGGCGATCAATGACACCCGGACGGCGTGGCTCGCGCTCGCGGCTGCCGCCGTATCAGGCCTTCGCGCTCGACCTGGGCATCGCCCGCGACACCGTCGCCCAGGCGTACGCCGGGCTTGCCGATGATCTTCGGCAGCGCGGTCGTGACCACGGTGCTGCTGAGCGTCGCGACGAAGAGCGCGAGGAGCAGGCCGCTGAGCGCCACGCGGACCTGCTCGGCCGGGTCGCCGGCGGCGGGGTCGAGGCATGGCGGGATCGAGGGGTGGCGGGGTCGAGGGGTGGCGGGATCGAGGGGTGGCGGGGCCGAGGGCGCGGGCGGCGGCCACGGCGCGGTCCATGTCCTCCGCGGTCGCGACCGGCACCTCGCCGAAGGCCCCGGCCGCCGGCGGTCAGGCCTCGACGGTGATGGCCAGGGCGGGGCAGACCAGGGAGGCCTGCCGCACGTCCGCCAGCCGCCCGGGCGACGGGTCGTCGTTCAGCAGGACCACGACCCCGTCCTCGTCCCGCTGGTCGAACACGTCGTCGGCGGCCATGACGCACTGCCCGGACGCGACGCACTTGTCCTGGTCGATGATGATCTTCACGGTGTCCTCCTCGGTCACCAGGTGACGGGCAGCTCGTAGGCCCCGTAGACGAACCCGTCGTGCTTGAACGGGATCTGCTCCAGCTCGGTGGCGAGCGCCAGGGTGGGGATCCGCCGCAGGAGGGCGGGGTAGGCGACCTGCAGCTCCATCCGCGCCAGCGGCTGGCCCAGGCACTGGTGCACCCCGTACCCGAAGGTCACGTGCAGCCGGGGGTTGCGCCGGAGGTCCAGCCGGTCGGGGTCGGGGAAGACGGACGGGTCGCGGTTGGCGGTCTCGTTGACCGTGATGATGCCCTCGCCGGCCCGGATGACCTGGCCGGCGATCTCGATGTCCGCCAGCGCCACCCGCCGCAGCCCGCCGTGGGTGATCGTCAGGTAGCGCAGCAGCTCCTCGACCGCCGAGGCGATCAGCTTCGGGTCGTCGCTCTCGCGCAGGAGGGCCAGTTGCGCGGGGTCCCGCAGCAGGGCGAGCGTGCCCAGCGTGATCATGTTCGCGGTGGTCTCGTGGCCGGCGAACAGCATCAGCACGCCCATCCGGGCGGCCTCCTGCCGGGAGAGCTCACCGGCCTTGACCCGTTCGACCAGCCCGGACAGCAGGTCGTCGCCGGGCTTGGCGAGCTTCTCGCCGATCAGCCCGTCCAGGTACTCGGCCAGCCGCCGCTGGGCCTGCCCGCGCTCCGCCGGAGCCGAGTTGCGGTTGATGATGGTCCTGCTGTTGGCCTGGAAGAACTCGTGGTCGTCGTACGGGACGCCGAGCAGGTTGGAGATCACCAGCGAGGGCAGCGGCAGCGCGAACGCCTCGACGAGATCGGCGGGCTTCGGACCGGCGAGCAGCCGGTCGATCAGCTCGTCCGCGATCTCCTGGGTGGCGGGGCGCATCGCCTCCACCCGCTTGACCGTGAACGCGGAGGTCACCATCCGCCGCAGCCGGGCGTGCTCGGGGTCGTCCATCATGATGAAGCCGAGGCCGCTCGAGCCCTCCTTGGCCATGCTGTCCATGCCCGCGGCCTCCGCGGGGGAGAGCCGGGGGAGGCCGCGCGCGGGCTCGACGCTGACCTCGGGATGGCCGAGCACGGCGCGGTGCTCGGCGTGGCCGGTCACCAGCCACGCGGTGCCGCCGTCCCACAGCCGGACCCGGGTCAGCGGGCCCTCCTCCTGCCGGGCCCGCATCGCGGGCGCCGGATCCAGCGGGCACCTCGCCGATCTGGCGATGTCGTACTCCGGGATTGTCGTCACTGTTTCCTCCTGGAAGGCGTTTCAGCGAGCCGCACACGCGACGGCGGTTAAATCAACCGATTGATTTAAACCCTAGCGTGGGACGGTTACCTGTCAAGCCGGAGCGGCCCGCGGTCCGTCGCTTGAATAAGCTGTCCTTCCGTCACGCCTCGCCGGCACGGCCGAGGACCCTCGGCGGTCTGTGGGACCGGGCCGTCGAGGGCTGCGCGAAAGTCCCGGTGCGGTGAACGACGATGACGAGCAAGATGACACGGGACGAGCAGGTCAGCGCGACCCGGGAGGCGCTCCTGGCCGCGGCCGAGCGGCTGTTCGCCGAACGCGGCGTGCACGCCGTCGGCAACCGCCAGATCAGCGAGGCCGCCGGGCAGGGCAACAACGCCGCGGTCAGCTACCATTTCGGCGCCAAGGCCGACCTGATCCGCGCGATCGCCCGCAAGCACGCCGAGCAGATGGAGCGCATCCGCGAACGCATGATGGCTGGCATCGACGGCTCCACCGACCTGCGCGACTGGGTCGCCTGCCTGGTCCGCCCGCTCACCGAACACCTGGAGACCCTGGGCAGCCCCACCTGGTACGCCCGCTTCGCCGCCCAGGTCATGGCCGACCCCGCGTTCAACGCGATCATGGTGGACGAGGCCCTGACCGCCGCCCCGGTGCTGCGGCACTTCAGCGACGGCCTGGCCCGGTGCCTGCCCGGCCTGCCTCCAGGTCTCCAGCGCGAACGCACCACCATGGCCCGCCACCTCATCGTGCAGATGTGCGTCGAGCGGGAGCGGGCCCTGGCCGAACACACGCCCACCTTCCGGCCCACCTGGGACGACACGGCCGACGGCCTGATCGACGCGATCGTCGCGATGTGGCGGGCCCCCGTCCGGGACAGCTGAGCCGAGCCGCCGTCCTCGGCGCGAGGCCATCAGCGAATCAGGAGCCGAGGAGCTGTTCGAAGAGCAGGTAGCCGTTGTGATCGCGGTCATCAGGGCGGTCATCCGCCGCGAGCCGGCGAAGGATCCCATGACGGCGCGGTCCCGGGTGATGAGCAGCAGCGGCATCAGCGCTCACCGCGCCGGCCCGCCGGGTGCCCGCATGGAGCTCACCGCGCCCCCGATCCGGCACCACAACGGCACGCTCCGCGCCTGGGAGTCGCCGCCCCTTCACCTGCACACCCGCTGAGGTTCCCTTACGTCGGAGGTAATCGACGCCGCGTGCCTTTTGACGCGAGGGTGGGGGTATGAGCACTGACACCCGTGACGTCGTGGAGGAGCTGCTGCGCAGGATGGCCAAGGGCGACCATCCCCGCACCGCGGAGATGTTCGCCGAGCCGGTCGACTGGCAGCTCGACTGGCCCGCCGAGGGGCATCCCGCGGTGCCGTGGATCCGGCCCAGGTCCAGCCGCACGGAGGTGGCGGACCATTTCCGGTCGCTGGAGGCCCACCACGTGCCCGAGCTGAACGGCACGTCGGTGACGCGCATCCTGGTCGACGGGGCGCACGCCGTCGTGCTCGGGGAGATCGCGCAGACGGTACGTGAGAGCGGCACCGCCTATACCTCGCCGTTCGCGCTGCACCTCACCGTCGAGGACGGGCTCATCACCCGCTACCACATCTACGAGGACAGCCTCACGGTCGCCCGAGCCCTCGGCGGCCTCGAGTCCTGAGCTCTCAGCCGTGCCGGGGGCGGGAGCTCTCGCGGGGGTGCAGCTCCGTCTGCAGCACCATCCGGGCCGCCGGCCGGGCCGGGTTGTCGATCCGGCCGGCCAGCAGCTGCGCCGCCGCCCGCCCCAGCTCGTACGTCGGCTGCCGGACCGTGCTCAGCCCGGGCCGGAACAGCCGGGCCCACGGGATGTCGTCGAACCCGATCACCCCCACCTGCCCGGGGATCGGCACCCCCCGCTCGGTCAGGCACTCCACCGCCCCCACCGTCATGAGGTTGTTGGCCGCGAACACGGCGTCCATCTCCACCCCCTCGTCCAGCAGCGCCGCCATGGCCGAGTAGCCGCCCTCCTCCCGGAAGTCCGCGTGCCGCACCAGGGCGCGATCCACCGGCACGCCGGCCGCGCGCAGCGCCCGATGGTAGCCGCGCAGCCGCCGCATGGCGGTGGACATCCGCCGCGGGCCCGTGATGCACGCGATCCGCCGGTAGCCGGACGCCAGCAGGTGGGCGGTCGCCATCTCCGCGCCCTTCTCGTTGTCCACCATCACCGCGTCGACCTCGGTCTCGGCCAGCTCGCGGTCGATGGTGACGACGGCGGTGCCGGCGGCGACCAGGGCGGAGATGTCCGTCGAGTCGTCCGCCGGGGAGATGATCACGCCGGCCATGTTGTCGGCCAGCGCCACCGCGATGTACTCGGCCTCCCGAGCCCGGTTCTCGTCGGTGTTGCACAGGACCACCGAGTACCCGAACTGCCGGCCCCCGTCCTCCACCCCCCGTACGAGAGAGGTGAAGAACGGGTTGCCGACGTCGGAGACCAGCACCGCCCACAACGTCGTCTGCCTGCGCCTGAGATTGCGCGCCACCCCGTTGGGCCGGTAGCCGAGCTCCCGCACGGCCGCGAGCACCCGTCCCGCCAGTTCCGGGTTGACCGTGGAACGGCCGTTGAGCACGCGGGAGACCGTCGCGGCGGAGACCCCGGCGTGCCGCGCGACATCTTGGATCTTGATCAACCTCGTCCGATCTCGGAGACAGGGGCAGGAGAAATCGATTACGCCCGTGGGGACGGCGGCGGGAACGGCAACCGCTCCGCCACCGGCGCGAGCCCGAACGGCTTGTGCGGCAGCGTCTGGTACCAGAAGGCGACCGAGGAGAAGTCGTCCGAGCGCTTGTTGGCGTGGCCGTGCTCGATCGTCACCCTGATGGACTCGGTGAACGTGATCGGGTCCTCGACGTGGAAGCGGTAGAGGGAGATCTCGCCGCTCCAGTTGTCCCCGCCGGGCATGGTGATGCCGTGGTAGGGCGCGTGGTAGGTCTGCGTCGGGCACCACGCGGTGTTGAAGTAGTCCTCGGTGCCGGTGCCGTGCAGCGAGGGCGGGAACGGCTCCCCGTCGATGAAGATCATGTCATCGCCCTCGCCGTACCAGTTCCAGTCGCTGGTCTCGCGCAGGTTGCGGATGTTGAGCACGCAGCCCACGTAGTGGCCGCGCCCCTCGGCGTCGAGGATGACGTAGTTGCCGTCGCCCGTGTCGTTGATGCCCTCGACCTGGTACTCGCGGTTGCTCTGGGTGCCCTGCGGGACCCCGTCGGTGGGCCGCTCGCGGCGCCACTGCGCGTGGAAGTAGCCGAGGTCCTCGGCCGCCGAGTCGAACAGCTCGTAGTCGACGTAGTAGTAGAAGAAGACCGGCTCGGCCGACAGCTCGCTGATCAGCTCCACCTTCGCGCGGCTCGCGAACGGCATGTGGAACCACGAGTTGAAGCTCTTGCCGTCCTGCGGGCTCATCTGCAGCGGCGCGGAGACGAAGTTCGCGGTCTTGGCGTGGCCCATGCCGAAGAAGTCGCCGAGCGGCACCAGCACGCTGGGGTGCTCCTGGTCGTCCCAGGTGATCTTCAGCACGAGCCTGCGCAGGTAGTCGACGTCCACCGCGTCCGGCACGTCCTTCAGCGGGAGCGCCACCGTGCACCAGATGTGGTTGATCGAGCCGGGGCCCTCGATGTCGGCCAGGGTCACGGTGGTGCCGGCCTCGACGGTCAGCCGGTCCTCGTTGCCGCCCGTGCGGTCGTAGCTGGAGACCCGCTTGCGCCTGGAGGCCCGCAGCCGGGGCAGGTCACGCAGGCTGCTGCCGTGGTTGCCGTAGCTCATATGTTCCTCGATTCACTTCAATCCGGAGGTCTTGATCGCCTCGACCAGGCGGCGCTGGCCGAGCACGAACGCGATCAAGGTGGGCACGGCCGCGATCACCGTCGCGGCCAGGACGTAGTTCCAGGCCGAGCCGTACTGGCCCTGGAGGGTGGCGATGCCGACCTGCACCATGCGCAGCTCGGGGTCGCGGGTGGCGGTCAAGGGCCAGAGGAACGCGTTCCAGTTGGCCAGGAAGAACAGCACGGCGAGCGAGGCGAGCACGGGACGGCTGAGTGGCACGACCACCTGCCACCAGCGCCGGAAATATCCGCATCCGTCGAGATCTGCCGCCTCTTCGAGCTCGCGCGGGATCGTCAGGTAGTACTGCCGGAGCAGGAAGATCCCGAACGCGTGGAAGATCGCCGGCAGGATCAGCCCCGCGTACGTGTCGAGCAGCCCGAGCTGCCTGGCCACCAGGAACAGCGGCACGAGGATCACCGGCAGCGACACCAGCAGCGTGGAGACGATCATCGAGAAGATCACCTGCCGCCCGGGGAAGCGCAGCCGGGCCAGCGCGTAGGCGGCCATCGAGTGCAGCACGAGCGCGACCACCGTGACGGCCACGGAGACGACGAGGCTGTTGAGCATGTACCTGCCGATGGGCACCTCGGTCAGCACGTAGAGCAGGTTGTCCAAGGTGAAGCGGCTGGGCAGCGCCACCTCGAACAGCTCGTCCGCCGGCTTGAGCACCGTCACCAGCAGCCAGACCAGCGGCGCCACCGTGACGGCCGCCAGCACGTACCCGACGAGGGCGCGCAGCCTAACCGACATCGAACCTGCCTCCCTTCGTGAGCCCGAACATCAGCCCCGTGGCCACGACCAGGAACCCGACCACGACCGTGGTCAGCGCCGCCGCGTAGCCGTAGTTGTTGAAGGTGAAGGCCTGCTGGTAGATGTAGAAGACCACGCTGGACGTGCTGTTGGCCGGACCGCCCTTGGTCAGCACGTAGACGAGGTCGAAGGCCTGCAGGCCGGTCACCGCGCCGACGGTGGAGTTGACCAGCACGAAGAAGCTGGTCGGGCGGAGCAGCGGCCAGATGACGTGGCGGAAGCGCTGCCACGAGGTGGCCCCGTCGACGCGCGCCGCCTCTTCATACTCCTTGGGGATGTCCTTGAGCCCGCCCAGCAGGATCAGCATCTGATACCCCATGAGGAACCAGATGCTGATCACCACCAGTGACCCGAGCGCCAGCGCGGGGTTGCCCAGGAACGACACGTCGCCCAGCCCCACCGGCCGCAGCAGCGCGGGCACCGCGCCCTGCTTGTCGGCCAGCAGGAACTGCCACACCACGCCGACCACGACGAGGCTGATGACGTGCGGCAGGAAGAACATCGTGCGCACCAGGCCGACGCCGGGGAAGTGGTCGCGGACCAGCAGCGCGAGCCCGAGGCTGACGACGAACCCGATGGGGACGAAGGTCACCATGTACGTCAGCGTCACCTTGACGCTCTGCCAGAGCTGCGCGTCCTCGGCCATCTGGCGGAAGTTGTCCAGGCCGACGTAGGTGTAGCCGCCGAACCCGTCCACGCTGAACAGCGACACGCCGACGGCCAGCACCATGGGGAGGCCGACGAAGACGAGCAGGCCGAGCAGGTCGGGCGCGACGAACACGTACCCGGCCAGCGCCTCTTTCCTGCGCCGGGTCCACCACACGCGGGGCGCGGCCTCGCCGGCGACCGCCGTACCCGGATCGACCAATGTGGCCACCACTACCGCCTCTCGCTCAGGGGGCCGCCCGCCGGGTGCCTCCGGCGCGGCTGTGCCCGTGGGATCGCGCCCGCGAGGGCGTCACAGCATGGCCGCACCCTTGTAGCCCTTCAGGAAGGTGTCGATCTTGGCGGCGGCGTCCGCCGCCGCCTTGGCCGGGTCCGCCCCGCCGAGCTGGGTGGCCTGGATGGCGTCCGAGACGGCCTTGTACACCTCGGGCGTGTAGCGGGGCTCGCCCCGGCCGCCCGGCACCACCTGCTCCAGGAACACCTTGAGCGCCGGCTTGTCGAACGCCCCCGCCGCCTTGGCCGCCTCCTGGACGGACTTGCGGGCCGGCAGGTTCGTCTTGACGACCGTGTTCCACTGACGGCCGCGCTCGACGCCGGCCGCGTCGGTGGCGCCCAGCGCCCAGGCGATGAACTTGGCCGCCGCCTCCGGGTTCGCCCCCTTGGCGTTGGCGACGAACGCCCACCCGCCGATGTCGGTGGTGTAAGTCCCGCCTTCGGGAACGGGGAGCCGGAACACCCCGTATGTGAAGTCCTTCTTCTCCTGCTCCAGCTGCGACACCGACCAGATGCCGCTCTGCTGCATGGCGACGTACCCGCTGGCGAGGTTCGCCGGGGCGTTGCCCGCGCCGTCGCCCTGTGGCTTGCGCGGCGCGACCTTGTTGTTGACCGCGTCCTGCCACAGCTTCAGCGCCTGATGTACGCCGGGCGCGTCGAACCCGGCCCCGCCGCTCCCCGGCACGGCCGAGCCGCCGGCCATCCACATGAACGGGTACCAGGTGAAGTTCTGGTAGTAGCCGGGGATGGTCTCGAAGAGGATGCCGAACTGGTCCTTGGTGGTCAGCTTGGCGGCCACGTCCAGCAGTTGGTCCCAGGTCTGGGGGAGGTCGCCCTCGGCCAGCTTCGCCTTCTCGAAGGCGTCGACGCTATAGTACATGGCCAGCGGCTCTTGTTCCATCGGCAGGCCATAGACCTTGCCGTCCACCTTGCGCGTGTCGAGCACGCCGCCGTCGAAGTCGGCGATCTGGTCGGGCTTGAGGTGCGGCGTGAGGTCGGCCAGCACGCCGCCGTTGTGGTAGCGGAGGAAGTCGCCGGGGCTGAGCAGGAAGATGTCCGGCCCCTGACCGGCGGAGAACGCGGTCTGCAGTGCTGTGCCGGCGAGGTACTCGGAGACGGGCAGGTAGTGGAGCTTGACCTTGACCTCGTTGTTGGCGTTCCACGCCGCCGCCAGGTCGGTGAACCACTTGCTCTGCGCGTCGGCCTGCGGGTTGGGGCCGTAGAAGTTCCAGAACGTCAGCTCTTTGGCGTTGCCGCTCTTCCCGCCGCCCCCGCACGCGGACAGCAGCGGTGCCGCCATCGCCGACCCTAAGACGACGGCGCCGCCACGCAGCAGAGATCGGCGGGTCACCCTCTCGAAAGCCGACATGTCGCATCCTCCTGATCTTGCAGAAAGCTCGGGGGGTGAGCAATCGATTTCCCAGAAAGGTAGGCGTCGGCGGGGTTGGCGTCAAGAAGTTCCTGCTACGGCTTGCTGAATCAGGGAATCGATATCTCCTCGAGACCTGCAACCGCGCTCCGACGGGCAATTGGCGTCACGATGGCGCGTCCCTCGGTCTCCCGCTCCCGTGGATCCGACGCTCCCGTGCATCCGACGCCGTCTGGATCCGACGCCGTCTGGATCCGACGTTGCCTGGATCCGCCGTTGCCCGGACCCGAGGTTGCCTGGATCCGACGAGCAGCCGACTGCCCGCGACCGGGCTCCGCCGTCTCGCCGCTCCGGCTCCCAGTGAACCGGCCGGGCCGGCGACGGTCATCGGCGGGTTGCCGTGGAGGGCGGCGGTCGCGGTGCTGAGCCATCGCGGGCGGACGCACGCGCGTGTCCGGCGAGGCGAGGGGGCCGGGGGTTCTCGGCGGGGTGCCGGGCGGCGCGGGCGCGGTGAGGTGCGGCAAGCGGGGGAGGCGGTGCCCGACGTGCGTGAGGCGCATGCCGTGGTTGGGGGGCCGAGTGCCCGGAGGTGCCTGTGGTGGCGGACGTGCGGAGGGGTGCGGACCGTGGTTGGGGGTGGCGGACGTGCGTGAGGTGCGGGCCGCTCCCGGCGCGTGGGCTGCTGCCGGGTGATCGGCGTGCCAGGGGCCGGGCGCGGTGGTGGGCGGGTCTCCGGAGCGAGGCGTGGGGGCCGCCGGTCAAGTGCGACGGAGTACCGGTGCGGGGCCGCTACATCGAGTGTGAGAAATCGGTTCACCGTTGTGATTCCGTGATGTGAGGCGGGATTGACGGCCTAGAAGGTCGGATCTAGGTTGAGGGAAATCGATTTCTGAGCAATCGATTTCTCGTATGCATGGAGGACAACCCGTGGCACGTATCGGAGTGCTGAGCATCTCGGACGGGCGGGACTTCGTCGCCCGCGATCTCGTTGAGCACATCACCCACGCCACCACCGCCCTCGCGGAGGCGTTGCGCAAGGAGGGCCACGAGGTCATCGTGGCCCCGGAGATCGTGTGGACCAACGAGCTGGCCACGTCGCAGGCGCGGTGGCTGGCCGATCGCCGGCCCGATCTGACCATCTTCAACTACGCGGTCTGGGCCTTCCCGCACTTCACCATGCTGGCCGCCGAGTCCACCCCAGGGCCGCTGCTGCTCATGGCGAACATCGACCCCGCGCAGCCCGGCATGGTCGGCATGCTCGCCGGCGGCGGTGGCCTGGACCAGATCGGCCGGGTGCACGCCCGCGCCTGGGGAGACATCGACGACCCAGCCGTCAGGGAGCGCGTGCTGACCGAGGTACGGGCCGCCCAGGCGGTCAGGGGCCTGCGCGGCTCGACGTTCGGCCGGATCGGCGGCCGGCCGATGGGCATGTACACCGCCGTCGCCAACACCGACCAGTGGATGCGTACGTTCGGCGTCGACGTCGAGGAGATCGACCAGTGGGAGATCGTCCGGCGGAGTGAGAACGCCTCCCAGGCGCGGGTCACCCAGGCCCGCCAGTGGCTCGAGGCCAAGGGGAACGTGCACTACGACGGCAAGCAGCTCACGCCGGACCTGCTCGAACGCCAGATCCGCACGTACTACGCGATGCGCGAGCTCATCGACGAGTGGAACCTGGACTTCTCCGGCATCAAGGGCCAGCCCGAGCTGACCACCCACTTCTGCACGATGGACCTCGCCGAGGCCTTCCTCAACGACCCGTACGACTGGGAAGGCCCGAAGGACACCCACGTCTGCGCCACCGAGGCCGACATGGACGGCGCGCTGACGATGCAGATCCTGAAGCTGCTGAGCGGCGACCCGGTGCTCTTCGCCGACGTCCGCCACTACCACGCGGACAAGGACGTCTGGGACCTGTGCAACTCCGGCCAGCACGCCACCTGGTACGCGGCCAGGTCCGACGACCCCGAGGAGAACCTCGCCAGGACGCACTTCTACCCCGAGGTGTTCTTCTTCCCGGCGGGCGGCGCGAGCGTGCACCACCTGGCGGCGCCCGGCGCCGCCACGTTCGCCCGCCTCACCCGCAGGGACGGCCGGTACCGCATGCACGTGATGCGCGGCGACTTCGAGCTGTACGACGACGCCACCAACGAGGCGATGGCCCGGCAGTCCACGTTCGAGTGGCCGCACGCGTTCACCAGGCTGCACGTGCCGGCCACCGAGTTCCTCGGGCGGTTCGGCTCCAACCACATCCACGCGGTCCCCGGCGACTACATCGCCGAGCTGGAGGCGGTCTGCAAGCAGCTGGGCGTCGAGTTCGAGGGGTTCGGCGATGCGGCTTAGTCCTCTCCTCCTCGCGGCCGCGCTCGTCCTGGGCGGGTTGAGCGCACCGGCGCAGGCGCAGGCGAGCGCCAAGGGACCCGTCGGGTGGGACGTCTACCGCAGGCTCGACCGGCTGCCCGAGCTGCCCGTCGGCGTGCAGACCAAGCAGTTCTCCAGCTTCGACCGCACCGGCGACAACAACGACGGGTTCGAGGGCACGTACTCGTGCCTGAGCACCACCCCCCAGGGCTGTGTGATCGCCGAGCACACCGGCGCCGGCGAGGTGCAGGCCATCTGGTTCACCAGGGACGGCGGCGACGTCAGCAGGACCGGCAGGATCACCGTCGAGCTCGACGGCAGGAAGGTGGTGGAGGCGAGCCTCCAGGACCTGGTGGACGGCAAGCTCGGCGCCCCCTTCGCCTACCCCCTCGTGGGCAACGCCGAC
This sequence comes from Nonomuraea angiospora, assembly GCF_014873145.1. NCBI lineage: Bacteria > Bacillati > Actinomycetota > Actinomycetes > Streptosporangiales > Streptosporangiaceae > Nonomuraea > Nonomuraea angiospora. The sequence continues at coordinate 774,613 of NZ_JADBEK010000001.1, forward strand.
CAGAGCTCCGGCGGCGTCTACGTCGAGGTGCCGATGCCGTTCACCCGCTCGATGCGCATCACCACCGAGCACAACCCGCTCTTCCACCACGTCAGCTACCGCACGTTCGCCGATGCCGAGGGCGTGAGCACGTTCGACCCGGCCGACAAGGCACAGGACGTCATCGACCGGCTCAAGGCGGGCGGTGACCCCAAGCCCGCCGTCCCGGGCGCGCGCTCCCAGGACGCCGCGATCCGCCTCGCCCCCGGCCAGTCGGTACGGGTCGCACGCACCCAGGGCGCCGGCCTGCTGTCGGCGATCAAGCTGAAGCTGCCCCAGGCCGAGCAGGTGCTGCCGAGGACCGAGGCCGACGAGGGCCGGGCGTTCGGCCGGAACGGCTCCAGCGAGTTCACGGTGAAGATCGATCCCGCCAACGACGGCGTGCGGCTGACCAGGCGCATCGACCCGGCCATCGGCAGGCAGGCCGCCAAGGTCCTGGTGGACGGCCAGGAGGTGGCGCAGTGGCCGCCGAGCAGGCTGGGCGCCGCCGGGATGTGGGCCGAGGAGGTCGTGGACCTGCCGGCCAGTGCCACCAAGGGCAAGTCGCAGATCACGGTCAAGAACGTGTTCACCTCGTCGGACCTCGACTACAACGAGTTCACGTACTGGGTGGACAGCGCCGGCAAGCGTACCGACACCGTGGACGTGGGCGACGCGGCCGACGAGGCCGCGCACGGCTACACGATCGTCGGGCAGACGTGGCAGGGCGAGCGGACCTTCGCCTTCCCGATGGACCAGCCCCAGCTGGCGAGGATCAGGACGGCGCAGGAGATCCTGCAGGGGCTGCGGCTGCGGATCACTTTCGACGGCCGGCGCACGGTCGACTCGCCGGCCGGCGAGTTCTTCGGCAGCGGGCACGCGATGCTGCCCGTCAAGTCGCTCATGTACGCGGTCGACGCCGCGACCAGCACGCTCAGCGCGTGGTGGCCGATGCCGTACCGGACGGGCGCGACGGTCGAGCTGTTCAACGACTCCGGCCGCACGATCGAGGGCCAGGCGACGGTCACGTCAGCCAACCGCCCCGTATCAGGAAATGTCGGCTACTTCAGGACACAGTCCCGTGCCGGCGGCACCACGCCTGGCACGAGCTGGCCCTTCCTGCGGGTCTCCGGCGCGCAGGGAAAGTTCGTCGGGATCAGCCACACCATGCGCGGCCCGACCAACCGTAACTACCTGGAAGGCGACGAGCGCGTCTATGTGGACGGCTCGCGCACCCCGCAGATCCACGGCACCGGCACCGAGGACTTCTACCAGGCGGGCTGGTACTTCAACCGCGAGACCTTCAGCACCCCGTTCCACGGCAACACCGCCCACCTGGCCCCGGCGACCGGCTGTCCGGCGGACGACGACTGCACCGGCGCGTACCGGCTGATGATCGGCGACGCCGTGCCGTTCGCGGGCTCGCTGACGTTCGACATCGAGCACGGCTGGACGAACGACGTCGAAGGCGTCTACTCCTCCACCGCCTACTGGTACGGCTCCGACCGCGCCGCGACGGCACGGACGGACTCGCTGACGGTCGGCGACCCGGCGAGCGAGCGGCAGCACGGCTACACCGGCCAGGGCGAGGTCACCACGCTGGACTCCGCGTTCGAGGGCGACTTCAGGAACCCCGTCACGCTCAAGGCCACCCAGCGGGTCACGCAGGCCCCGGTCACGTTCAGGCTCGCGATCGACCGGAACAACCAGGGCGTCGAGCTGCGCCGTACGGGTGACCAGAGCGTCGCAGGGCAGCACGCCGAGGTCACCGTCAACGGGCGGCGGCTGGCCGACTGGGTGCAGCCGCTGGGCAACCGGACCCGCAGGTGGCTGGAGGACGTCTACCAGATCCCGGCGGGCGTCACCCGCGGGCAGCGGGAGATCACCGTCCAGCTGACCCCGAAGACCCCCTGGTCGGCGGCCTCCTACACGGCGTGGAGCCTCCGGTGACCACCGTCCTGGCGATGCGGGCCATCGGCAAGTCCTTCCCCGGCGTGCGGGCCCTCGACGGGGTGTCGCTCACCGTGGCGGAGGGCGAGGTGGTGGCCCTGCTCGGGGAGAACGGCGCCGGCAAGTCCACGCTGATGAACATCCTGGCCGGGGTGTTCAAGGACTACGAGGGCGAGATCGAGATCGGCGGCGAGGTGGCGCACATCCACTCGCCCAAGGACGCGCGGCGGCACGGGATCGCCATGATCCACCAGGAGCTCAACCTGGTGCCCGAGCTGTCCGTCGCGGACAACATCTTCCTCGGCCGGGAACGCGCGCTCCTCGACCGCAAGGTCACCGAGGGGCGCACCGCCGAGCTGCTGCGCGGCCTCGGGCTCGACCTGTCGCCGCGCACGCTCGTCAAACAGTGCAAGATCGCCGAACGCCAGCTCATCGAGGTGGCCAAGGCACTGTCGCAGAACGTCCGCGTCCTGGTCATGGACGAACCCACCTCGGCCCTGGCCGACGCGGAGGTGCGGCGGCTGTACGAGGTCATCCGCGACCTGACCGGGCGCGGCGTGGCCGTCATCTACATCTCGCACCGGCTGGAGGAGCTGGAGGAGATCGCCGACCGGGTCGTCGTGCTGCGCGACGGCCAGTACATCGGCGAGCGGACCGGCATCAACCGGGACGAGCTCATCCAGATGATGGTCGGCCGTCCCCTGGGCGAGATGTTCCCGCGCGCCGGCGGCGCCACAGAAGGTGACGAGTTGCTGCGGGTCGAAGGGCTCTGCGTGCCGGGGGATCGGGACACCGGGCGCACGGCGCTGCGGGAGGTCTCGCTGACGGTGCGCACCGGGGAGATCGTCGGCGTGGCCGGGCTCATGGGCGCCGGGCGCAGCGAACTGCTCGAATCGATCTTCGGCGTGCACCGGCCGTCGGAGGGAGCGATCAGCCTGCGCGGCGCGCCGTACCGTCCCAGGAGTCCCAAGCAGGCGATCGAGCGGGGCGTCGCGCTGGTCGCCGAGGACCGCAAGGCGCAGAGCCTCGTGCTGGGCAACAGCGTGGCCTTCAACGCGAGCCTGTCATCGCTCGGCCGGTACCTGCGGTTCCGGACCGTGGACCGGCGGCGCGAGGGCGCGGCCGTCGAGCAGCAGGTGCGCGCGCTGCGGGTCAAGACGCCCGGACTGCGCTTCACCGTCGGCAACCTCTCGGGCGGCAACCAGCAGAAGGTCGTGCTGGCCAAGTGGCTGCTCACGGCGCCCTCGCTGATCCTCATGGACGAGCCCACGCGCGGCATCGACGTGGGCGCCAAGGCGGAGATCCACGCGCTCATGTCGTCGCTGGCCGCCGAGGGCAAGGGCGTGCTCGTGGCCTCCTCCGAGCTGCCCGAGCTGCTCGCCATGTGCGACCGGATCCTCGTGCTGTGCGAGGGCCGCATCACCGCCGAGTTCCCGAGAGGCCAGGCGACGCAGGAGGCGATCCTCGAGGCCGCCATGGCAAGACAGCAGGTGACCACATGACCACCGTGAAGACCGCGCCGCCCGTGCAGGCGCCGGGGGAGAGCCGGGTGCGGCGCGCGCTCTCCGCCCTCGGGGCCGCGCAGGCGTACATCGGCCTGGTGCTGGTCCTCGCCGTGGGGATCGCCACCAAGGGCGAGATGTTCCTGAACGAGACCAACCTCACCAACGCCATCGGCGCCTTCGCCTCCCGCGGCATCCTGGCGGTCGGCGTCACGCTGGTGATCCTGACCGGCGGCATCGACCTTTCCGTGGGCTCGCTGCTGGGCATCGCGTCGATGACGGCCGCGATGATGCTCGCCAAGTTCTCGCTGGAGCCGTGGCAGATCGTCCCGATCTGCATGGTGGTGGGAGCCCTCTTCGGGTTCCTGAACGGCGCCGGCACGGCCTGGCTGCGCATCCAGTCGTTCGTCATGACCCTGGCCATGCTCTCGGTCGTACGCGGGCTCGACCGGCAGGTCAGCGACAACGTCAGCGTCGGCACCCAGATCGCCGGGCCCGACGGGAAGCTGACGCCGCAGGCGGAGGCGTTCCAGCTGTTCGGCACGCCCGGGCACAACCTGTTCGATCGCATCTACTACCCGGTGCTGGCCTTCATCGTGGTCTGCGTGATCTTCCACCTGATCCTGACGAAGACCCGGTTCGGGCGGCACGTGTACGCGGTCGGCGGCAACCCCACCGCGGCCCGGCTGTCCGGCGTCAACGTCACGGCGGTCACGATCGCGGTCTTCACGCTGTCCGGCATGCTGGCCGGCTTCGCCGGGCCGATCGACGCCGCCTACAGCGCCTCGGCCGACCCCCAGGCCGGGCAGTCGTTCGAGCTGGACGCCATCGCCGCCGCCGTCATCGGCGGGGCGTCGCTGGCGGGCGGCAAGGGCACCATCGCCGGCACGTTCGTCGGGGCGCTCATCCTGACGCTCCTGGACAACGTGCTCGGCCTCAACGCGGTCAGCGACAACTGGCAGCTCGTCATCAAGGGACTGATCGTCGTCGTGGCGGTCGTCCTGCAGCGTCCCGATCTCTTCAAGATCTTCCGAGGAGGGTCTCGATCATGAAGAAGACCATCACCATCGCGCTGTGCGCGCTCCTGGCCGCCGCGTGCGCGTCCAAGGCGCCCGCGCCGTCGGCGTCGTCAGGCGAGAAGAAGAAGTTCGTCGTCGGCTACTCGCAGTCGAACAACGCCGAGCCGTACCGGGCCCAGCTCAACCTGCAGCTGCAGCACTTTTTGAAGAAATATCCGGACATCGAGTTGCTGCCGATCGCCGACGCCAAGCAGTCGAGCGCCACGCAGGTCTCCCAGGTCCAGAACTTCATCACCCAGAAGGTCGACGCGCTCATCGTCTCGCCCACCGAGCCCGCGCCGCTGACGGCGGCCGTGCAGCAGGCGTGCGACGCGAAGATCCCCGTGATCGTCCTCGACCGCACCGTGAACACCGACTGCTACACCGCCTTCATCGGGGGCGACAACGTGCTCATCGGCAGGAAGGCGGGGGAGGAGGCGGTCCGGCTGCTGCCGGACGGCGGCAACATCGTCGAGCTGCGCGGCATCATGTCCAACCAGCCGCAGATCGACCGCGACAAGGGCTTCCGCGAGGCCGTCGCGGCCAACCCCAAGATCAGGATCATCGCCGACCGCGAGGGCAAGTGGCTGAAGGAGCAGGCCACCCCGATCATGCAGCAGTGGCTCGCCCAGCACCAGCAGATCGACCTCGTGTACGGGCACAACGACCCGATGGCGCTGGGCGCGTACCTGGCGGCCCAGGCGGCGGGCAAGGCCGACAAGATCAAGTTCATCGGCATCGACGGCCTGGCCATCCCCGACGGCGGCATCCGCGCGGTCCAGCTCGGCCAGCTCTCGGCCACGTTCATCTACCCGACGGGCGCGCAGGAGGCGGCCGACACCGTCAACAAGATCCTGCACGGCCAGCCGGTCGAGAAGAAGCAGGTGCTCGGCACGACGCAGGTCACCAAGGACAACGCGGCCGAGCTCTACAAGCAGTTCGACCTGTCGGGGCAGAACTGATGTTCCTCGGAGTCGACATCGGCACCTCCAGCTCCAAGGGGGTGCTCGTGGCGCCGGACGGCACGGTCGTGGCGACGGCGGTCCGCGAGCACCGCACCGCCTCGCCACGGCCGGGCTGGTTCGAGCACTCGGCGCAGGACGTCTGGTGGGCCGACTTCACCTCGATCGTGGCGGAGCTGGCCCGCCCGGACGTCGCCGCCGTCGGGCTGAGCGGGATCGGGCCGTGCGTGCTGCCCTGCGCGCAGGACGGCACGCCGCTGCGGCCCGCGATCCTGTACGGGGTGGACACCCGGGCCACCGCCGAGATCGCGGCGCAGACCTCCCGGTACGGCGCCTCCGCGATCCTGGAGCGGTGCGGGTCGCCGCTGACCTCCCAGGCGGTGGGGCCGAAGCTGGAGTGGCTGCGCACCCACGAGCCCGAGGTGTGGGCGCGGACGCGGCGGATCTTCATGGCGCACTCGTGGCTGGCGTACCGGCTGACCGGCGCGTACGTGCTCGACCATCACGCGGCCAGCCAGTGCACGCCCCTGTACGACACCCGTACCCACGAGTGGATCGACGACTGGGACCTCTTCCCCGAGCTGGAGCTGCCCGCACTGGCGTGGAGCGGCGACGTCGTCGGCGCCGTGACGGAGGCGGCAGCCGCCACCACCGGGCTCCCGAAGGGGATCCCGGTGGTGGCCGGGACCATAGACGCGTGGGCGGAGGCACTGAGCGTCGGGGCGACCTCGCCGGGCGACGTCATGCTCATGTACGGGACGACGATGTTCCTGGTCGAGGTGCTGGCCTCGCGGGCCGTCTCGCCGCAATTGTGGGGGACCGTGGGGGTGTCGCCGGGGACGTACAACCTGGCGGCGGGGATGGCCACGTCGGGCGCGGTCACCGGATGGCTGCGCGACCTGACCGGCGCCTCGTTCGAGTCGCTCACGGCCGAGGCCGCGGCGGTGGGGCGCGGGGCGGAGGGGCTGCTCATGCTGCCCTACTTCGCGGGAGAACGCACGCCTCTCTTCGACCCGGACGCGCGCGGGACCCTCATCGGGCTGACGCTGCGGCACGGGCGCGGGCACCTGTACCGGGCCGCGCTGGAGGCGACCGCCTTCGGCGTGCTGCACAACCTGGAGGCCATGCGGGCCGCGGGCGGGTCGGCCAAGCGGCTGGTCGCGGTGGGCGGCGGCACGAAGGGCGGGCTGTGGACGCGGATCGTGTCCGACGTGCTCCAGCAGGAGCAGGTCCTGTCCACCCATACGGTGGGCGCCGCCTTCGGCGACGCCATGCTGGCGGCGCGGGCCTGCGGCGTCTCGGCCGCGGGCTGGAACCCGGTGGCCTCCGTCGTGGAGCCCGACCCGGCCGCCGCCGAGGACTACACCCGGCTGTACGGGCTCTACCGGGACCTGTACGACTCCACCGCCCACATCGCCCACGAGCTCGCGACCCGTTAACGGGGGATGGAGCTCTCGCGGGGATGGAGCTCGGCGGGCAGGACGATCGTGGCGGGCTTGGCGGCCGGGGTGGCGATGCGGTCGACCAGCAGGCGGGCGGCCATGCGGCCCAGTTCGTACGTCGGCTGCGTCACCGTCGACGGCGACGGGTGCACCAGGTCCGCCCACGGGATCTCGTCGAAGCCGACCAGGCCGACCTGCCCGGGCACGTCCACCCCGCGCTCGGTCAGGCAGCGAAGCGCGCCCACCGTCATGAGGTTGTTGGCCACGAAGACCGCGTCGGGAGGCTCGGGAGAGGACAGCAGTGCGGCCATGGCGTCGTAACCCCCCTGTTCGCGGAAGTCCGCGCGGACGATCACGGGATCACCGGGCAGCGCCGCCGTGTAGCCGCGCAGGCGCAGGTCGGCGGTGCTCACGCCCTCGGGCCCCGCGATGCACGCGATCCGCCGGTATCCGGCCGCGAGCAGGTGCTCGGTGGCCGTGCGCGCGCCTCCCTCGTTGTCGACCACCACCGTGTCCACGGCGCCCCGGGGCAGCTCCCGGTCGACGGCGACGACGGGCACGGGCGAGTCGATGAGCGTCTTGGCCGCCTTGACGCTGCCCGAGGAGGAGATGATGACGCCGGCCATCTGCTCGCTCAGCGCCGCCGCGACGTAGGTCTCCTCCTTGGCCGGGTCTTCGTCGCTGTTGCACAGCACGACCGAGTAGCCCTCCTGCTGCGCGACGTCCTCGACGCCGCGCACCATGGCGGTGAAGAACGGGTTGCCGATGTCGGAGATGATCACGGCCCAGAGCGTCGTGCGGCTGCGCCGCAGGTTGCGCGCGACCGCGTTGGGGCGGTAGCCGAGCTCGCGGACCGCCGTGAGCACCCGGGCGACCATGGCGGGGTCGACGGTCTGGGCGCCGTTGAGCACGCGGGAGACGGTGGCGGCGGACACGCCGGCCTCCCGTGCGACATCGTAGATAGTGGGCATCGCACCAAGTTTCTACCATCGCGGAGCCCCGCGCCCCTCCTCGCCGCGGGTTGGGGCTGAGGTCCTGGTCCAGGAATCGCTTTCCGATCATGATCATACCTCCTCATTTCCTGAAAAATTGAAATGTGCTGATTTACCTGGGCAAATGCTCGACAGAAATCCTGACAAATCAGGGCTTGACGGCTGTCAGGTCGCGATTATACGTTCATCCAGAAATCGATTACTCAGCTCTCTTCTCCCTTCACCCCCACTTCACGGCCTCCTGCCTGCCACGCGCGCAGGAGGCCCGCACCGCCAGGAGAAGTCATGTTCTCGATCGTTCGACGATGCTTGGGTGCGAGCCTGGCCACGCTGCTCATGATGACCATCGCGGCCGTCCCGGCGGCCACGGCCGCCGCCTCGCCGCCGCCCAGCCCGTTCTTCTCGACCGTGCGGATCGACTCCGCCGCGACGGTCGGCGCGCCCGCCGCGGGCGACAACCGCAACCACGGCGACCTCTGGCCGAACTGCTGGTCCGACGACGACAACGTCTACACCGCCTACGGTGACGGCATCGGGTTCGCGGGCGCGTACAGCGACATCGGCGTGGCCCGCATCTCGGGCATGCCCGGCAATCTGACCGGCGCGCAGCTGCCGATCGGCGACAACGTCGGCCAGGTGTGGACGGCGAACCACACGCGCAAGCCCACCGGTATGGCCTGCGTGGGCGGCACGCTCTACCTGGCCGTGCAGGACCTGGCGTTCGACTTCGACGACGCCCCGGCGGCGACGATCGCGAAGTCGACCGACCACGGCAGGACGTGGACGTGGGACCGGTCGGGGCCGATGTTCGGCAACGGGGTGTTCACCACGATCATGTTCCTGGACTACGGCAAGGCGTACGGCAACGCCCCCGACGGCTACGTCTACGCCTACGGCCTCGACCACAACTGGCGCGACTCCTTCGCGAACCGGGTGCCCGACCCGGTGGACCTGTGGCTGGCCCGGGTGCCCAAGGACCAGGTGCAGAACCGGTCGGCCTGGGAGTTCGTCAGCGGCTTCACCGCCTCCGGCACGCCCACCTGGTCCGCGGACATCGGCCGGCGGGTCGCGGTCATGCACGATGACCGGCGCATCTACCAGGACGTCTACACCGCCAACCGGGCGAAGAACCTGACCGTGCTCAGCCAGGGCGGCGTGGTGTACAACAAGCCGCTCAACCGCTACCTCTACACGTCCTGGACGGAGTACACCTTCGAGTTCTACGAGTCGCCCACGCCGTGGGGCCCGTGGAAGCACTTCTCCGGCAAGGACTTCGGCGGCTACCCGTGGACCACGACCAAGCACGGCGGCTACGCCACCACGATCCCGTCCAAGTACATCAGCGCCGACGGCAAGTCGATGTGGCTGCAGTCGAACGTCTGCCCGTGCGGCGGCGGCTTCCCGGAAGGGCAGCACTGGGCGTACACGTTCTCGCTGCGCAAGATGCGCCTGGAACCGCACGTGGACACCACCCCGGCCAACACGCCCGACGGCGCCAGGAACCTGGCCCGCGAGCCGGGCACGACCGGCGTCGAGCGGGTGGCGCATTTCGGCAACGTCGGCTTCTACAACGACGGCGACAAGGCGCGGAGCGAGGACGACTGGAACGACGAGCGCAAGGGCGCGAGCTGGTGGGGTTACACCTGGCCGCGCGAATACCTGATGAACAAGGTCGCCTTCACCAGCGGGCAGATCTTCGGCGACGGCGGCTGGTTCGCGGGCGACCTGCGGGTGCAGGTCCGCAGGAACCACGAATGGGTGAACGTCACCGGACTGCGCATCACGCCTGACTACCCGTACGACAACACGGCGGGCCCGAACCGCACCTACGAGCTGGGCTTCAACCCGGTGGGCGGCGACGGCGTGCGCGTCATCGGCGCCCCGGGCGGCACCCGCACCTTCACCTCCATCGCCGAACTGGAGGTGTACTACACGGGCACCAGCGGGACCATGTTCGGCGGCTCGCCGGCGGACTTCACCGGTGACGGCAAGGACGACATCGTGGCCTTCACCCACGGGACGAGCGCGGACGTGTGGGCCGCCGCCTCGACCGGCACGGGCTTCGGGGCGTCCACCAAGTGGCACGACTTCTTCGCCCCGAACGGTGAGATCCCCTACACCGGCGATTTCACCGGCGACGGGAAAGCCGACATCGTCACCTTCACCCAAGGGACCACCGGCGACGTGTACGTGGCGCCGTCCACCGGCAACGGCTTCGGGCCGGGCGTGAAATGGCAGGAATGGTTCGCCCCGAGTGGTGAGATCCCGGCGGTGGGCGATTTCGACGGCGACGGCAAGGACGACATCGCCACCTTCACCCGCGGCGCCGACGCGGACGTCTACGTGGCGTTGTCCAGCGGCACAGGCTTCGGCGCAGGCCAGAAATGGCATGACTTCTTCGGCCTGAACGGAGAGTTCCCGGCCGTCGGCGACGTCAACGGCGACGGCAAGGACGACATCATCGTCTTCACCCAGGGCTCCACGGCGGACGTGTACGTGGCCATGTCCACCGGCCACGGCTTCGGCCCCGCGACCAAGGTGGCCGACAGTTTCGCACCCGGCGCGGACCAGCCCCGCGTGGGCGACTTCGACGGCGACGGCAAGGACGACATCGCCGCCTTCACCAACGACCCCGCCGCCGACGTCACCGTGGCCCTGTCGGACGGCGCCGGATTCAAGGCCGCCACGAAATGGCACGACGACTTCGCGCCGGCAGGTGAGTTCCCGTACGCCGGCGACTACGACGGCGACGGCAAGGACGACATCGTCTCCTTCACCCACACGCCGTCCGCCGACGTGCGCGTGAGCCTGTCGACCGGCACCTCCTTCGCCGGCGGCGGCAAGTGGCACGACTTCTTCGGCCTGCCCGGCGAGACGACTCTCTGACCCGGTAATCCTCCGCGCGGCACGGCAACCCCTCGCGCCGCGCTGCCGCGTCACGCCTCCAGACAGGAGAGAACCACGTGAGAAGCAGGATCCTGTTATCGGTGACGGCCCTGTCGGCCGGCGTCCTCCTCATCCCGCCCGCCCCGGCCGCCGCGGCCGGGCCCCGCCCCGACTTCCGCGCCCCGTGGCCGTGCGGCCAGGTGCGGGACTACTACCACCACTCCGGCGAGGTCGCCAACGCCATCGACTTCAACATCGCCGGCTCCGGCGACCTCGGCACCCCCGCCCTGGCCTCGGCGCCCGGCACGGTGATCGAGACGGTCACCGGCCACCCCGGCTACGGCAACTACGTCCGCGTCGACCACGGCGGCAGCTGGACGAGCCTCGTCGCGCACCTGGACCGGATCACGGCCGCCAGGGGCCGGTGGGTGGACTACGGCGCCGAACTCGGCAAGGTCGGCAGCACCGGCAACTCCACCGGCCCGCACCTGCACTACGAGCAGGAGGCCGACGGCGGCAACCAGCCGATCGTCATCGACGGCGTGGCTCTCCGCTACAGCGAAGCCGCGGCCAAGCACACCAGCGGCAACTGCGGTGGCGGCGGCCCGCTCCTGGGCGGCTCTCCGGCGGACTTCGACGGTGACGGCAAGGACGACATCGTGACCTTCACGCACGGCGCGAACGCCGACGTCTACGTGGCGAAGTCGACCGGCACCGCCTTCGACGGGACGTCGGTGAAATGGCACGACTACTTCGCGCTGAGCGGCGAGGTCCCGCTGACCGGGGATTTCACCGGCGACGGCAAGGACGACATCGTCACGTTCACCCAGGGATCCAGCGCCGATGTGTACGTGGCGCCGTCCACCGGCACGGGCTTCGGCGCCGCCGCGAAATGGCACGACTTCTTCGCGCCGAGCGGGGAGATTCCCGCGGTCGGCGACTTCGACGGTGACGGCAAGGACGATATCGCCACGTTCACCCGTGGCACGGCCAACGACGTGTACGTGGCGCTGTCGACCGGGACCGGTTTCGGCGCGGGCGTGAAATGGCACGACTGGTTCGCGCTCAACGGCGAGTTCCCGGCCGTCGGCGATGTCGACGGCGACGGCAAGGACGACCTGATCGTCTTCACCCAGGGTTCGACGAATGACGTGTACGTGGCGCTGTCCACCGGGACCGGCTTCGGCCCCGCCGCCAAGGTGCACGACAATTTCGCGCTCGCGGGTGAGCAGCCGCGGGTCGCGGACGTCAACGGCGATGGCAAGGACGACATCGTCACGTTCACCAACAACGGCCTCGGTGATGTGTGGGTCGCCGTTTCCGACGGCCGGGGCTTCGGCCCGGGCGTGAAGTGGAACGACTGGTTCGCTCCGAACGGCGAGTTCCCCTACACCGGTGATTTCGACGGCGATGGCAGGGACGACATCGTCACGTTCACCAAGGGCGCCACGAACGACGTCTTCGTCGGCCTGTCGAACGGAACATCGGCCTTCGGCGCCGGCGTCAAGTGGCACGACTTCTTCGGCCTCGACGGCGAAACCACCCTCTGATCCAGGAGACATCATGCGCAAGTCCCGAATCGGCCGCGCGTTATCCGTCACCGCGGGCGCGCTGGCGATCGCCGCGGCCTCGGCCATGCCCGCCCAGGCGGCCCCCGACCCCGGCAAGCACCGCTCCAACGCCGAACTCCTCCTCGCCTGCCCGTCCGTCCCCGCCGGCCACGACCAGTGGGTGACGACCGCCGTGTACCGGGTCGGCCGCAGCCTCAACGCCAACGACAAGGTGATGCTCGCGGCGTTCGAGACCGGCTGGGTCGAGTCCCACATGAACAACCTCAACTGCGGCGACAAGGACTCCCTCGGCGTCTTCCAGCAGCGCCCGAGCCAGGGCTGGGGCACCCCTGAACAGATCCTCGACGTCAGCTTCGCCGCCAACTCGTTCTTCACCCGGGCCATCAGGAACGACGCGGCCAACCCCGGCTACACCCCGGGCCAGCTCGCCCAGAGCGTCCAGCGCTCCGCCTTCCCCGACCGCTACGACCAGTCCGAGGCCAAGGCCCGCTCGCTCCTGAACGAGGCCGCCTGGATGCACGGCATGCAGGCGGCCTCGCCGGCGGACTTCGACGGCGACGGCAAGGACGACATCGTCACGTTCACCAAGAACGCCTCGGCCGACGTGTACGTCTCCACCTCGAGCGGCACCGCTTTCAGCGGGACGTCGGTGAAGTGGCACGACTTCTTCGGGCTGGGCGGCGAGACCACCTACACCGGCGATTTCACCGGTGACGGCAAGGACGACGTCGTCACGTTCGCGCACGGCTCCAGCGCCGACGTGTACGTGGCGCCGTCCACCGGCACGGGCTTCGGCCCTGCCGCGAAATGGCATGACTTCTTCGCGCCCGGCGGCGAGATCGCGGCGGTCGGCGACTTCGACGGCGATGGGAAGGACGACATCGCGACCTTCGCCCGCGGGACGACACAGGACGTCTTCGTGGCCCTGTCCAGCGGGAACGGGTTCGGCGCCGGCCAGAAATGGCATGACTTCTTCGGCCTGAACGGCGAGTTCCCGGCGGTGGGTGATGTCAACGGCGATGGCAAGGACGACATCATCGTCTTCACGCAGGGTTCGACGAATGACGTGTACGTGGCGACGTCCACCGGGACGGGTTTCAACGCCGCGGTGAAGGTGCACGACAATTTCGCGCTCGCGGGTGAGCAGCCGCGGGTCGCGGACGTCAACGGTGACGGTAAGGACGACATCGTCACGTTCACCAACAACAATCTCGGTGATGTGTGGGTCGCGATTTCGGATGGTCAGGGCTTCGGTCCGGGCGTGAAGTGGAACGACTGGTTCGCTCCGAACGGCGAGTTCCCCTACACCGGTGATTTCGACGGCGATGGCAAGGGCGACATCGTCACCTTCACCAAGGGCGCCACGAACGACGTCTTCGTCGGCCTGTCGAACGGCACCACGGCCTTCGGCGCCGGGGTCAAATGGCACGACTTCTTCGGCCTCAACGGCGAAACCACCCTCTAGAAGGAGCCGGAACAATGCAGTGGAAGCATGTGCGTAAGACCGCGTTATGCGCGGCCGTCGGCGGGCTGCTGCTCACCGCCAGGCCCGCCGTCGCCGCCGAGCCGGACGGGCTGGACAAGGCGTTCGCCGACGCGACAGCGGAATATCAGGTCCCCAAGGACCTGCTCGTGGCGGTCGGCTACGGTGAGACGCACCTCGACGGCCACGACGGCGCACCCAGCAGCGACAACGGCTACGGCGTCATGCACCTGGCGAGCAATCCGCAGCACAAGACCCTCGAACAGGCCGCCGAGCTCACCGGCGAGTCCGAGACCGACCTGAAGAGCGACACCGCGGCCAACATCCGCGGCGGCGCGGCGGTCCTGCGTGCCCTCGCCGACCGCGCGGGGCTCGACGCCTCCAAGCGCAAGGACGTCAACGCCTGGTACCCGGCCGTCGCACGCTACAGCGGCGCCGCCGATGACCGGGTGGCCCGCCTGTACGCCGACACCGTCTACGGCCTGCTCGCCCAGGGCATCAAGGCCGAGGTCGTCGTCCGGCCGCGCGAGGTGCGGCCGGAGCGCGGCACGTACGAGAAGGTCAAGCCCTTGGCGGCCACCACCGGCGAGCCCCAGGCCGGCGTCCTGAGCACCGACTACCCGCCCGCGCACTGGGTGCCCGCCAACGGCAACAACTACTCGCCCGGCCGCTCCAGCCCCATCCGCAAGGTCGTCATCCACGTCACCCAGGGCTCGTACGCCGGCACGATCAGCTGGTTCCAGAACCCGTCCGCGCAGGTCAGCGCCCACTACGTGATCCGCTCGTCCGACGGCGACGTCACGCAGATGGTCCGCGACACCGACACCGCCTACCACGCACGGTCCGCGAACGCCGAGGCCCTGGGCATCGAACACGAGGGCTTCGTGGACAACCCCTCGTGGTTCACCGACGCGATGTACCGATCCTCGGCCGCCCTGACCCGCTACCTGGCCGACAAGTGGGGCATCCCGCGCACCCGCGCGAACATCGTCGGCCACAACGAACTGCCCGGCAACGACCACACCGACCCGGGCCCGCACTGGAACTGGGACTACTACATGTCCCTCGTCAACGGTGGCGGCGGCCCGCTCCTGGGCGGCTCTCCGGCGGACTTCGACGGTGACGGCAAGGACGATATCGTGACCTTCACGCACGGCGCGAACGCCGACGTCTACGTGGCGAAGTCGACCGGCACCGCCTTCGACGGCACGTCGGTCAAGTGGCACGACTACTTCGCGCTGAACGGCGAGGTGCCGCTGACCGGCGACTTCACCGGCGACGGCAAGGACGACATCATCACCTTCACCCAAGGGGCGAACGCCGACGTCTACGTGTCGCCGTCCACCGGGAACAGCTTCGGGGCGGCGGCCAAGTGGCACGACTTCTTCGCGCCGAGTGGTGAGGTGCCGGCGGTCGGCGATTTCGACGGCGACGGCAAGGACGACATCGTCACGTTCACCCGTGGCACGGCCAACGACGTGTACGTGGCGCTGTCCAACGACCATGGATTCGGCGCCGGAGTGAAATGGCATGACTGGTTCGCCTTGAACGGTGAGTTCCCGGCGGTGGGTGATGTCAACGGCGATGGCAAGGACGACCTGATCGTCTTCACTCAGGGTTCGACGAATGACGTGTACGTGGCGACGTCCACCGGGACGGGTTTCAACGCCGAGGTGAAGGTGCACGACAATTTCGCGCTCGCGGGTGAGCAGCCGCGGGTCGCGGACGTCAACGGTGACGGCAAGGACGACATCGTCACGTTCACCAACAACAATCTCGGTGATGTGTGGGTCGCGATTTCGGATGGTCAGGGCTTCGGTCCGGGCGTGAAGTGGAACGACTGGTTCGCTCCGAACGGCGAGTTCCCCTACACCGGTGATTTCGACGGCGACGGCAGGGACGACATCGTCACCTTCACCAAGGGCGCCACGAACGACGTCTTCGTCGGCCTGTCGAACGGAACATCGGCCTTCGGCGCCGGGGTCAAATGGCACGACTTCTTCGGCCTCAACGGCGAAACCACCCTGTGAAAGGCACGCGGATGATGCGAAAGCTGCTCGCCGCGCTGGCGACGAGCCTGCTTCTCGTGGCCGCCCCCGTCGCTGTGACGGCGCAGCCCGCTGTCGCGGCGGCGGGGGCCGACAAGGGGCCGATCGGCTGGGACGTCTTCCGGCGCCTCGACCGGCTCCCGTACCTGAGCCCCGGCACCCAGACCCGGCAGTTCTCCAGCTTCGACCGGGCCGGCGCCAACTTCCAGGACGGGTTCGGCGGCGTGTACTCCTGCCTGCGCACCTCGGGAAGCCAGTGCGTGATCGCCGAGGACACCGGCGCCGGCGAGATCTCCTCGATCTGGTTCACCAGGGACGGCGGTGACGTGTCGGCCACTGGCACGATCACCATCGAGCTCGACGGCGCCGTCGTCGTCAGCGCGCCGCTGCAGAGCCTGGTCAACGGGCAGGTCGGCGGGCCGTTCGTCTTCCCGCTGGTGGCCAACGCCGACCAGAGCTCGGGCGGCGTCCACATCAAGGTGCCGATGCCGTACCGCCAGTCCATGCGGGTGTACACGCAGCACAACCCGCTCTTCTACCACGTCACCTACCGGCACTTCCCCGACGCGGAAGGGGTGCGGCGCTTCGACCCCGCCGAGAACGCCTCCGACGTCGTCGGCCTGCTGAAGGCGTCCGGCACCCGCGACCCCAAGCCGGCCCGGCCCGGCGCGCAGACCGTCACCCAGAAGGCGAGCCTGACGGCGGGGCAGCAGCGCGAGTTCGCCCGGGTGACCGGCTCCGGCGCGATCTCCGCGCTGCGGGTGCGGGTCCCGGACGCGTCGGCCACCGACGACACCCTGGCCGGGCTGCGGCTGCGGCTCGACTTCGACGGCCGTACCACCGTCGACTCTCCGGTCGGCGAGTTCTTCGGCGCCGGGCTGGGCGAGTACCCGGTCAAGTCGCTGCTGTTCGCCGTGGACACCGCGGGCGGCGGCTGGTACACCACGTGGTGGCCGATGCCGTACCGGTCCGAGGCCAGGGTCAGCCTGGTCAACGGCACCGGGCGCACGCTGGACGACCTGGAGGTGCAGGTCACCTCCGCGGCCGACGCCTCCTGGGCGGACGCGCTCGCGCCCGGCGGCCAGGCCGGCTACTTCACCACCGAGTCGCGGCGCGGCCCGGCCGTACGCGACTCCGACTGGCTGTTCTCCGACCGCACGGGACGGGGCAAGTTCGTCGGCGTCTCGCACACCATGAACGGGCTCATCTCCGAAGGTCTCACGCGGGAGTACCTGGAGGGCGACGAGCGCGCATACGTGGACGGCGCCCTGACGCCGCAGCTCCACGGCACCGGGACCGAGGACTTCTACGAGTCCGGCTGGTACTTCAACCGCGGGGAGTTCAACGATCCGCTGGCCGGCAACCCCGCGCACGAGAAGGCCGGCGGCGGCTGCCCGTACGAGTGCGACGCCGCGTACCGGCTCATGCTCTCCGACGGCGTGGAGTTCTCCTCCGCGCTCAGGTTCGGCATCGAGCACGGCCCGCAGAACGACAAGCCCGCCACGTACGGCTCCACCGCGTTCCTCTACACGCAGCCCACCTTCGGCACGCATCGCACCGCCGTCCTCGACGTCGGCGACGCGGCCGGCAGGGCCGCGCACGACTACCGGGAGAGCGGGGCCGCCACCCAGGCCACGCTCGCCTCGGTGTACGAGGGGGACGAGGACCACCAGACCGTGCGAGGGGTGACGCGGTCCACGTCGAGCCCCGTGTCGTTCCAGCTCGGCGTGGACGCCGCCAACGCGGGCGTGCTGCTGCGGCGCACCTCCGACCAGGCTGCCGCCGGCCAGGCGGCCCGGGTCCTGGTGGACGGGGTGGACGTGGGCGAGTGGCGGCAGCCGCTCGGCAACGGCACCCAGCGCTGGCTGGCGGACACGTTCGCGCTGCCGGCCGGCGCGACCGCGGGCAAGTCCGCCATCAGGGTCGAGCTGCGCCCCACCGCCGGCGCGCCCCCATGGACCGCCGCCCGGTACGCCGCCGACAGCCTCGTCCCGGCGCAGCACGCCGACGACCGGGCGCCCACGGCGGCCGAAGGGCCGTCCCTGGCCGGCGGCGACAGGCACGCCCTGCACCTCACGTGGCGCGAGCCGGACGACGACCTCGGCATCCGCGAATACCGCGTGTACGGCTCCACCTCGCCGTCCGCGCAGAACACGCTGCTCGGCACCACCCGCGCGCCCGGCTTCACCCACGGCCCGCTGGCCGCCGGCGCGACCTGGTACTACCGGGTGGAGGCGGTGGACCTGTCAGGCCGCACGGCCGCCGCCGGGCCGGTCGTCTCCGGCCGCACCGGCACGCCCACCCGCACCGATCTCGACAAGGACGGGCGGGACGACGTGCTGACCTTCACCCGGGGGAGCACCGGCGACGTGTACGCCTCGCTCTCCGACGGGACGAGGTTCGTGCAGGACGGGTGGAAGTGGCATGACTCGTTCGCCGTCGGCCAGCAGATCGCCCTGACGGGTGACTTCGACGGCGACGGCCGCGACGACGCGGTGACGTTCACCCGGGGGAGCGCCGCCGACGTCTTCGTGTCGCTGTCCGACGGGACGAAACTCGTGCAGAACGGCTGGAAGTGGCACGACTACTTCGCCGCCGGCACGGAGATCCCCGCCGTGGGCGACTTCGACGGCGACGGGCGCGACGACATCGCGACCTTCACCCGGGGCGACTCGGGCGATGTCTGGGTGGCCCTGTCGACCGGGTCCGGGTTCGGGCCGTCGCGCAAGTGGCACGACCGCTTCGTGATCGGCGACGAGCTCCCGGCCGTGGGCGACTTCGACGGCGACGGCCGGGACGACGTCGCGGCCTTCACCCGGGGCACCTCCGCCGACGTGTTCGTGGCGCTGTCCAGCGGCAGCGTCTTCCGGCACGACGGGTGGCGCTGGCACGGCAACTTCGCGGTCGGCTCCGAGACCCCCGCCGTCGGCGACTTCAACGGCGACGGGCGCGACGACATCGCGACCTTCACCGGCGGTCCGGCGGCCGACGTCTTCGTGTCGCTGTCGGACGGCGGGAGGTTCGTGGAGAACGCCTGGAAGTGGCACGACAACTTCGCGGGCGGCGACCAGGTGCCGGGCGTCGGCGACGTCAACGCCGACGGCAGGGCCGACGTGATCGCCTTCACGCGGGGCGACGCCGCGGACGTGTTCGTGGCCACCTCGGAGACCGGCCGCTTCCAGCCTGCGCCGGTGAAGTGGCACGACCACTTCGCCGCCGGCACGGAGTGGCCGCAACCGAGCCAGATCCGCTGACCGGCCTCACGGCACCCGGGCCCGCTCCCGTCCCTCCGGGAGCGGGCCCATCGAACGACTGTCGCTGAGTGCCCGCAGGCGCTGGAGCGCGCGGTGTGAGGGCGTGCCCGGGGCGGCGGTGTAGAGGACGATGCGATGATCCCCGCCGGGCAGGGGCAGGACGTCGCAATCGAGCTCCATCACGCCCACCAGCGGGTGCATGGCTCGCTTCGTCACGGTCCGCTGCACTTCGATGTCCTGCGCCGCCCACAGCTCGGCGAACAGCGGGCTGGCCGCCGTCAGCTCGTCCACGATCTGCCGTACGTCGGGATCGTCCGGGTAGCGGCCGCTGGCCCGCAGGTCGGCGACGGCCTGGCGGGCATGGTCGGCGTGATCACTCAGCAGGGCGGGAGCGCCGCCGAACAGCCAGCGCAGCGTGTTGCGCCGGCGGGGCGGCCTGGCCGCCGGGTCGCCGATGAGCGCGACCAGCATCCGGTTCCACGCGAGCAGGTCCCAGCAGACGTTGACGATCACGGCGGGAAACTCCTCGAGGCGATCCAGCAGGCGCCGCGCGTGCTCGGGAACCTCCGCCGCGGAGCCGGTCCGGACCGGGGCCTGGCCACCTATCCGCAGCAGATAGTCGTGCTCGTCGCCGGTCAGCCGCAGCGTGCGGCTCAGCGCGGCGAGCACCTGCGCGGACGGCTGCGGCCCGCGGCCCTGCTCCAGCCGGATGTAGTAGTCGACCGAGATCCCGGCCAGCAGCGCGACCTCCTCGCGGCGCAGCCCCGGCGTCTGGCGCCGGCGGCCGGGCGCCAGCCCCGCCTCTTCCGGCCTGACCCGCTCGCGCCTGCTCCGCAGAAAACTGCCCAGCTCGTCCTTGTTCATCGTCTTCCATCATGGCCTGGTATCACGAGTCCCAGGCCCACGGGGGCCTACCCGCTGCCTCGGCCGCGCGGCCAGCCTGGTGGCATGACGATTCTGGTGACCGGGGCGCGCGGGCACGTCGCGCGCAGCCTCGTACAGCGACTTCTCGCCGCGGGCCGAGCCCGGGTTCCGGCCGTCCGCGCGGCCGGCCGGAACCCGGGCGCGGCCCGCCTGCCCGCCGGGGTGGAAACGGTGCTCTGCGACCTCGCCGAGCCGGACACGTTCGACGCCGCGCTCGCCGGCGTCACCCGGGTCTTCCTGTACGCCGAGCGACGCGGCCTGGACGACTTCGTCACCCGCGCCGCGAGCGCCGGGGTGGAGCACATCGTCCTGCTGTCCGCGCTGCTCGCCGACCCCGCCTCCACCGACGCGATCGGCCGCATGCACGGCGACGCCGAGCAGGCCGTGGCCCGCTCGGGAATCGCCTGGACGTTCCTGCGCCCGGGCGCCTTCGCCACCAACACGCTCCAGTGGGCGCCGTCGGTCCGGGCCGAGGGGGTGGTCCGCGACCCGTTCCCGGACTCGCGCTCGGCCCCCGTGCACGAGGCGGACATCGCGGCGGTCGCCGCCCTCGCCCTGACCGAGCCGGGACACGAAGGCGCGACCTACCCGCTGACCGGGCCGGAGCTGGTCAGCCGCCGACGCCAGGCCGAGCTGATCGGGGAGGCCGTCGGCCGTCCGGTCCGCTTCGCCGTCCAGGATCTGGACGAGTACCGTGCGGAGCTGAGCGCCTGGACGACGCCCCAGGTCGCCGACGTGGTGATCAAGGAGTCCGCCGCCGCTGTCGACCGGCCCATGCCCCCCACGGACACGGTCGAGAAGGTCACCGGCCGGCCCGCCCGCACGTACGGCGAGTGGGCGCGCGACCACGCCTCGGTCTTCCGCGACGAGTCCTCGTGATCGTGGCCGGGGCCGTCAGGAGCCCTTGACCAGCGTGAACGCGCCACGGGTCAGCCCCAGCTGCTCCGACTGCGTCCGCGCCTGGTCGAACGGGGTCTTCGGATCGATCGCCAGGGTCGTCACCACGAACGACCTCCCGTCCGCCGCCCTGGCGAGGTAACCCAGGTCGCTCACCCCGGGCTCCGACCCGCCCTTGAACCAGACCGACGGCCACTGGGACCTGTCCAGCGCGAGGCCCGCGTCGCTGATCGACAGGGCCTCGCCGACGTGATTGTCGGTCAGCTTCGACAGCCGGGCGAAGGCCTGGCACACCTGGGCGGGGGAGGCGTACCACTCGAGCGTGTCCAGCTCGCGCGGCGCGGTCCACCCGGCGACGCGGGACAGCGGGACCTTGGCGACCACCCTGTCCAGATAGGCCCGCTTCCCGGCCGTTCCCAGCGACAGGTACTTCCTGGCGTGCCGCGGATAGCCGGCGCCCTTGAGCACGAACATCTCCCGCGTGGTGAGCCAGGGCCTGTCGCGCCGGTCGCGGGCGCCCCAGGCCCGCGCGGTACGCTCGACGTTCTTGCGGCCGGCCCGGTGGATGAGCAGGTCGGCGGCGGTGTTGTCGCTGATGGAGATCATCAGCGTGGCGGCCTCCAGCACCGACACCTTGCTGCCGTCCGGGCGGTTCTGCAGCTCGCCCGACCCCAGGCTCTTCAGCTCCGGCGTGATCGCGAGCTTGGTGTCCCATCCGAACGCCCCGCTCGCGATCCGCTCGGCCACGGCCCCCAGCACGTAGAGCTTGAACATGGAGCCGAGCGGGCGCGCCGTACCAGGGGCGACGGAGTGCACGGGGCGGCAGGCCCCGTCCCCGGTCACCTCGGCGGCGATGAAGCCGGCCCGCGGCGCGAGCCGGCTCAATCGCTGGTCCAGCTCCGCCCAGTCCTTGGGCGCGGGGGCGGCGTGGGGGCGGAACAGCAGTCCGCTGACGAGGCCGGCGCCGTCCGTCGTGAGCGACAGGTCGAACAGGACGCCGGCCGCCTCGACCGTGGCGACGAGCAGGGCGCTCTCCGACCTGGTGAGCTCCTGGAACCGCATGCCCTTGAAGGCGGTCAGGGTCTGGTTCAGCCGGTCGGCGGGGACGTTCTGGAGGAACTCGGCGGCGAAGTGCTGCCTCAGCTCGCTCTCCGGGATCGGCGGGCGCTGGGCGGCGTCAAGCAGCCAGCGCAACTGCCTGCCCGCGGGCGTGTCGGGGATCTCGGGCGCGGCGACGGCGGTGGCCTGCACGGGCGCGGTCTGACCCGCGCAGACCGCCGTCATCGTGGCCGCGACGGCTGCCGCCGTCAGAAAGCGGACGGGTTTGTTGTTTCTCATGGTGCTCAGGCAATCGCGGCGGGGTCATGGCGGGCCACCATGGGAGCCCCCGTTCCGGCTGGTGGGGATGGCCGTACGAAATATGCGGATAACCTCATAGCCCTCTCGCCGATCACTCGCGACGATGGGGGCTTATGGGTTCGAGGCTGGTGGCCGGGGTACTGGCGACGGGCGCGGCCGCCGGCATCGTGGCGAACGTGATCATCACGAGCCGCATCACGGCAAGCCGCGGCGTCCCCCTCCCCGTGACCGAATGGGTGTTCATGGTGGTAGCGCTGCTCATGCCCGCGCTGGGCTGGTTGCTGGCCACCCGGCGTCCGGAGCTGCGGTACGGCTGGCTGCTCCTGCTCTGCGCGCTCTTCCTGGGCGTCGGTCTGACCGGCTCGGGGTTGTCGATCACGGGCGCGGTGCCGCTCTGGCTGTCCGCCCCGCTCTCCTCCGTCCTCGCTCTCTTCTACGGCCTGAACTGGATCTTCGTCCCCCTGCTCTTCCCCGAAGGACGGCTGCCCTCGCGGCGCTGGCGCGCGTTCGCGTGGATCTCCGGTATCGCGATCGCCCTGCATGCCGTGGGGAACACGCTGAGCGGCGGCGTCGCGCGCGGGCCGACGCGGATCCTGGAGTCGACGCTCACCCTGGTCGGCCTCCTGTCGTCGGCCGCCGGCCAGCTCGTCACGTGGATCATGGCGACGCTCGGGTTCTGCGGGCTCGTGCTCCGCCTGGGGCGCAGCGCGCGGGTCGAGCGCCGGCAGTACGCCTGGATGGTCGGGGGCGTGGCCGTGAGCCTGCTGGGTGGCGTCGCCCAGATGGCGTTCCTCACGAGGGTGCCGATGCTCGCGCTGCTCGGGACGGTGGCCATGACGGGGGCGCTGCCCGTCGCGATCGGGGTCACCGTGGTCCGCCACCGGCTGCTCGACATCGGGATCGGCATCCGGGGCTCCCGCCTGCACCTGATCTTCGATGTGCGGCCGACGGTGGACGAGGTGCTGTCCGACCTCGGCACCGCGCTGGAGGGCGCGCCCGAGCCCGCGGAGCAGCTCGGCCGGGTGGCCGCGGCCGTACGCACCGCGTTGGAGGCCACCTGGGCGGCCGTGACTCTGGCGGACGGCACCCGCGTGGTCGCCGGTCGGCAGGAGGGCCCCGCGACGCTGACGGTGCCGGTGCACGGAGGGCTCGGCCGGATCGAGTGCGGCCCCCGAGGCGTGGGCGGGCTGACGCGCGTGGACCGGCGGCTCCTGGAGGCGCTGGCCGTGCCGGCCGGGCTGGCCATCCAGAGCGCCGGCCTGGCCGCCCGCCTGGTCAACGCCCAGGAGGCGGAACGCCGGCGCATCGAACGCAACATCCACGACGGCGTTCAGCAGCAGCTCGTCGCCCTCATCGCCGGTCTGGAGCTGGCCCGCTCCACCGGCGCGAGCCCCGACATGCTCGCCCACCTGCGCGAACAGGCCCGCCAGACGCTCGCCGACCTGCGCGAGCTGGCGGCCGGCATCCACCCGTCGGCCCTCGGACAGGGCGGCCTGGTGGAGGCGGTGGAGGAACGCTGCTCCCGCCTGCCCGTTCACACGACGGTGACCTCGGACCCCGGGCTGCGAACCAGGCGGTTCGCGGACGAGGTCGAGGGCGCGATGTACTTCACCGTCAACGAGGCCGTCGCCAACGCGCTCAAACACGCGGGTGCCGCCACCATAGAGGTGGGCCTGTCGCACGCGGGCGGCCGCCTGCGCGCCACGGTCGCCGACGACGGCAAGGGTTTCGACCCTGGGGCCACCGCCCGCAGGGGGCTGGCCACGCTGTCCGACCGGCTGGACGCGCTCGGCGGCGGGCTCGACCTCGACAGCTCGCCGGGAAAGGGGACACTGGTGAAGGCGTGGGTGCCGGTCGATGGGTGAGCGGATCCGTACGGTGGTCGCCGACGACCACTACCTCGTACGCGAGGGCACCCGGCAACTGCTCGACATGTCGGGCGAGATCACGGTCGTCGGCGCGGTCGGCAACGCCGACGAGCTCCTCGACGCCGTCCGCCGCCTCGGCCCCGACGTCGTGGTCACCGACATCCGGATGCCGGGCGGCGACTGGCGGCCCGGCTTCGAGGGCATCGACGCCGCCCACCGCATCAGGGCCGCGCATCCAGGGGTGGGGGTCGTGGTGCTGTCGCAGTTCGCGGACGCGTTGTTCGCGTTCGAGCTGTTCAAGCACGGCACCGAAGGCTACGCCTACCTGCTCAAGGATCGGGTCGGAGACCTGGACGAGCTGCTGGGGGCCATCAGGGCGGTGGCCTGCGGCGGCTCCGTCATCGACCCGAAGGTCGTGGAGGGCCTGCTGGCCAGGCGCGACGTCCGCGGCCGGCCGGAGGCGCTGACCGGACGCGAACGCGACGTGCTCCGGGAGATGGCGCGCGGCCGCTCCAACTCGGCCATCGCCAGGGCGCTTCATCTGTCGATCTCGTCGGTGGAGAAGAACGTCAACGCCATTTTCACGAAACTGGGGCTGGAGAACAGCGGGGACGTGCACCGGAGGGTGGCGGCGGTCCTCGCCTACCTCGGCCCCGATCGATAGGCGCGGGCGACTGTGCTGCCACGATGATCCACTCCCTGCCGTTACCCGGCGCGCTGTCGGCGACCCTGCTCCTGGTCGCGGTCACCGCCGCGCCCGCCGCCGCCCCCGGCCGCTCGGCGACCACGACGTGAACGTGCCCGCCGCCGGCGTCGTGCTGCACGAACGAGACGGCCCGTGGCGGGTGACCGCCTCCAGCAAGGAGGTGTCGTCGTCGCATCGCGCCGCCTGATCACCACCGTCGGGTTCGTGATCGTGGACCCCGCCACCGGTGCCTCGAAGGCCGTCACCACCCGCGGTGTCGAAGGGAACGCGGTCTTCCAGTGGACCCCGGACGGCCGATACCTGGCTGCCGACTTCTGGGACCAGGAGTGAGCCTGTCGATGGAGGCGTCGACTTCTGGGCCATCACGCGGGTGCTGGCGACGTTCTCCGCGAAGGCCAACCGGGACTGGGTGGATCTGGTCTACACGCCCGACCTGTGACTCGGAGCACGGCTCACTACCATGGGTAGTCATGGAGTTGACGGAGCGATTCGAGTGGCGTGGGAGGCAGATCGCCTGGGGCCGCGCCGGCACTGGTCCGGCCGTGGTGTTCTGTCATGGCACGCCGTTCTCGTCGGCGTTGTGGCAGCCGTTCGCCGACGCCCTGAGCCGCGACTTCACCGTCTACCTGTGGGACATGCCCGGCTATGGCCTGTCGTCCAAGCATGCCGAGCATCCCGTGGACTTCGGCGCGCAGGCCGAGGCGTTCGCGGCGCTGCTCGCGCACTGGGGGCTGGAGCGGCCGCACGTGGTCGCCCACGACTTCGGCGGTGCCGTGTCCCTGCGCACCCACCTGATCCTGGGCGTGGACTACGCCTCGCTCATGCTCGTCGACGTCGTGGCCATCCCGCCCAGCGGCTCGCCCTTCTTCAAGTTCGTGCAGGACCATCCTGACGTCCTGGGGCAGTTGCCGGCCTACATCCACACCGCCATCGTGCGGGCCTACATTCAGGGCGCGAGCCATCGCGGCCTGCGCGACGACGATCTCGACGCCCTCGTGCGGCCGTGGACGGGGGAGGAGGGCCAGCCGGCCTTCTACCGGCAGATCGCCCACTACGACGAGGGCTTCCTCGAAGAGAACGAGGAGGCGCTGGGCCGCGTCGGCATTCCCGTGCGGATCCTGTGGGGCACCTGCGACGCGTGGATCCCCACCGAGATCGGCCGGCGGCTGCAGGGCCTGATCCCCGGCGCGGAGCTGTCGCTGATCGAGGCCGCCGGTCACCTGGTCCACCACGACGCTCCCGTCCCGCTCATGGACGAGATCCGCGCCTGGCTCACGGCCGGCTGAGGCGCCGGCCGTGTGAATCTACAATGTAAAGGCGCCGGGACGGGAGGCCGCGGCCACGTCGATCTCTCCAAGTGACCGCAGGCGACGAAGAACGAACGGCGCCGGTCAGGCCGATCCCGCGAGCAGGGAAGTCGCGGCCAGCTCCTGCCGGTGCAGGCGGGCCTGTTTGGGCATGTTCCAGCCGAGTACGCCGGTGACCCGGCCGTCGTGGCGGTAGACGGCGACGAAGCGGCGCTCGGCCACGGAGCCCTCCGCGATGGAGACCTCGGCGTCCGGGGACGGCATCCCGTGTACGTGGATCTTGGCGTCGAACTGGTCGGTCCAGAAGTAGGGGATCGGGGTGTAGGGGCGGTCGTCGCCGAGGATGTTGCCGGCGACGGCGATCGCCTGTTCGGTGGCGTTGGTCCGGTTCTCCAGCCGGAGCGACCTGCCCAGCGTCTCGTGGTGCCAGCGGGCCACGTCGCCGACCGCGTAGACGCCTTCCGCCGCGCGGCAGCGGGAGTCGCACACCACCCCGTTGTCCAGGTCGAGCCCGCTGGTGGCGAGCCAGTCCGTGACCGGGGCGGCGCCGAAGGCCACCACGACGACGTCGGCCGGCAGCACGTCGCCGGTCTCCAGGCGTACCCCGGTGACGCGGCCGTGCCGTTCGGTCAGGCCGCCGGCCGCGGCGCCGAGCCGCAGCTCGACCCCGCGCTCGGTGTGCAGGTCGGCGAGCAGTCCCGCGGCCGGTTGGCCGAGCTGGCAGGCCAGCGGCGCCGGTTGAGGGCCGGCCAGGGTGACGTTTACGCCCATGCCGCACGCGGTGGCGGCGATCTCGGCGCCGAGCACGCCGTCCCCGACGACCACCAGGCGCGTGCAGGACAGCAGGTCTTCTCGCAGCGCGAGCGCGTCGTCGAGCGTGCGCAGCACGTGGACGCCGGCCAGTCCGGCCTGGCCCGGCAGCGTGCGGGGGCGCAGCCCGGTGGCGACCACCACCGCGTCCGCGCTCAGCACGCGTCCCGACGCCGTGCGCACGGTACGGGACGGGACGTCCAGCCCGGTCGCCGGGTCGCCGAGCAGGAACTCCGCGTTCAACGCGGACAGGGCGGCCGGGGGTCGCAGCCGGGCTCGCTCGGGCTCCCAGCCGCCGGACAGGATCTGCTTGGACAGCGGGGGCCGGTCGTAGGGCGGGTGGGGTTCGGCGCCCAGGACGGTCACCCGGCCCGCGTACCCCTTGCGGCGCAGGGCTTCCACGGTGGCCAGGCCGGCGGCGGAGGCGCCGGCCACGAGCACGTGGTCCGGGGTGGTCATGCGTCCTCGCCCACGGAGCCCACGGAGATCGCCGCTCCGGGGCAGACGTCGGCGGCCTCGCGGACGGCCGGGTGGAGCTCCGCGGGCGGCCGCTCGTTGAGCAGGATGACGATCCCGTCGTCGTCTCGCTGGTCGAACACGTCCGGCGCGACGAGCACGCACGTGCCGGCGCCGCAGCATTTGTCCTGATCAATGGTGATCTTCACGGTTTCGTCTTCCTTCCCCGCGGGTTAAATCAGTCGCTTGATTTAAATTAAATCACATGATTGAGTTGAGTGAGTGTGAGGTTCCCTACGGGGAGGAGAGGGCGATGGCGGGCAGGGCCGCGCGGCCCGAGCGGGGGAGCGCGACGCGGGAGTTGATCCTGGCCACCGCGGAGCGGCTGTTCGCCGAGTACGGGGTGCAGGCGGTGTCCAACCGCCAGATCAGCGAGGCCGCGGGGCAGGGCAACAGCGCCGCGGTGGGCTACCACTTCGGCGCGAAGGCCGACCTGGTCCGCGCGATCGCGCGCAGGCACGCCGACGAGATGGAGCAGCTGCGGGCGTGGATGGTCGCCGAGGCCGCGGGCTCGGTGGACGTACGCGACTGGGTGGCCTGCCTGGTGCGCCCGTTCACCCGGCACCTGGAGGCGCAGGGCAGCCCCACCTGGTACGCCCGGTTCCGCGCGCAGGTGATGGCCGATCCGGCGCTCTACCAGATCACGGTCGAGGAATTCCTGCCGTCGCCCTCGCTGCGGCTGCTCGTGGACGGTCTGAACCGGTGCGTGAGCGACCTGCCGGCCACCGTGCGGGAGGAGCGCTGGGCCATGGCGCGTCACGTGATCGTGCACATGTGCGTCGAGCGGGAGCGCGCCCTCGCCGAGGGCGCCTCCACCCTCCATCCGAGCTGGGACGACCTCGCCACCAGCCTGATCGACGCGATCGCCGGACTGTGGCAGGCCCCGGTGACGCCTCGCCCGTGACCGCCTGCCGCGAAGGAAAGACCCAAGGAAAGGACCGACTCCTATGTCGCCGGCAGGTTGTTTACGGCACCCTCTACCGGCGCGTCCCCACCTTGAAACTGGCCACCGAGCTGGACCGGGGTCCCGTTCAAGCGCAACGGGCTGGTTTACGGCGTGTTCGAGGTCCCCGTCACCTGGTGACCCGGCAGGGGGGTATCCGGTGAACGAATCGGCGTGAGCGCTATGTGGATAGCGGGACCTCGTGCGACGCCCATAGGTTCACATGGCCGGAAGGCGTCGGCATCTCCGGCCCCCTGTGAAAGGAAACCCAACATGAATCGTGTCCTGGTTGGCCTGGCCGCAGCGCTTGCCTTGGCGGCGGGAGGCGTCCTGGTCGCCGTGTCGCCGGCCGTGGCCGCCGGCTCGGAATCGGGCAACGGCGCCGTCCCGAGGACGGTCACGGGTGACGAGAGCGACAGCGTCCGCATCACGGGCGAGACCCCGGCTCCCTGAACGCGTGCTTCCCGACGAAGTCAGCACGTCAGCCCGTCCTCCGGGACGGGCGGTGAACCGCGACAACCCATATCTATTTCATTGCCGGAAGGAACGTTTCGATGATCAACCCGTTCCGCATTGACATCCCGCAGGACGAGCTGGACGACTTGAGAGACCGGCTTGCCCGTACCCGATGGAGCGGCGAGATCGGTGGCCAGGACTGGAGCCGTGGCGTCCCGACCGGCTACCTGCGGCAGCTCGCCGCCTACTGGGCCGACGACTACGACTGGCGCAAGCACGAGGCCAGGCTGAACGACGTGCCCCAGTTCACCACCGACATCGACGGGCAGACCATCCACTTCGCCCACATTCGCTCTCCCGAGGCCGGGGCCACCCCGCTGATGCTCGTCCACGGCTGGCCCGGCTCTTTCGCCGAGTTCCTGGACGTCATCGGCCCCCTGACCGACCCGCGCTCCTACGGCGGCGACCCTGCCGACGCCTTCCACCTGGTGATTCCCTCTTTGCCCGGGTTCGGCTTCTCCGTTCCGCTGCGCGACGCGGGCTGGACGCACGGCCGCATCGCCGCCGCCTTCACCGAGCTGATGCACCGGCTCGGCTACACCCGCTACGGCGTGCAGGGCGGCGACGTCGGCGCCTTCGTCGCCCCGGAGATGGGCCGCCAGGATTGCGAGGGCGTCCTCGGCGTGCACGTCAACGCCCTGGTCACCTTCCCGATCGGGGCCGAGGGCGAGATGGACGGCCTGACCGCGTCCGAACAGGAGCGGCTGGGGCGGCTGGAGCACTGGCAGCAGGAGCAGAGCGGCTACGACAAGATCCAGGGCACCCGCCCGCAGACCCTGGGGCACGGCCTGAACGACTCCCCGGCCGGCCAGCTCGCCTGGATCGTCGAGAAGTTCAAGGAGTGGACCGACAGCGCCGCCGACCTGCCCGAAGACGCCGTCGACCGCGACGCCCTCCTCACCGATGTCAGCATCTACTGGTTCACGCAGACCGGCGCCTCTTCGGCCCACCTCTACTACGAGGCCCACCACGATCCCTCGGCCTGGGCGCCCCGCGAACCCAGGACCGTGCCCACCGGCGTGGCGGTCTCCCTCACCCAGGACGTCGCCATCCGCCGCTTCGCGGAACGCGATCACGCCGTCGTGCACTGGACCGAGTTCGAGCGCGGCGGGCACTTCCTGGCCCTGGAGCAGCCCGGCCCGTTCGTCGCCGACGTGCGCGAGTTCTTCCGCTCGCTGCGCTGACCGTTCACACCGCCGGGCAGGTCGGCTCGATGCCCGGTGGTGGGGCTCCCGCGCTCACTGGCGTCCTTGCCGGGTGCTGGACGGAAGGCGGCCGTACGTCTGCCTGTACAGGGCGGCGAAACGGCCGAGATGGGTGAACCCCCATCGCAGGGCCACCTCCGTGACGGTCGTCCGGCTGCCCGTGTCCGCGATACGGAGCAGATCGGCGTGCGCGTGAGCCAGCCGTACCGAACGGAGGTAGGCCATCGGGGTGGTCTGCAGATGTTCGCGGAAGCCGAGCTGGAGGGTGCGGATGCTGACTCTGGCCGCGGCGGCGATGTCGGCAAGGTGGATCGGCTCGCCGGCGTGGTCTTCGCAGTAGCGGCCGGCTCGCCGGAGGGCGGCAGGGGTCCAGGGGGCGGCGGACTCGCGTAGCGCGTCCGAGTGGTTGTGCGGCTGGGAGGAGAGCAAGGTGTGCAGGAGAAACTGCTCGAAGTGATGCTCGGCCAGTTTCGTGGCCGCGAAGGGCAACATACCGGTCGAGGCCAGCATGGTGAGCGCGTGGCCGAGCGCGCCGGCGGCGTCCACCCCGGGGTCGAACCGCAGCCCCTCCTTGGGAGGATCGCCAAGGTAGGCCTCGAGCGCCTCCTCCATGGCCCCCAGCGGAACCTGCATCATCAGAACCTCGTGATCGATGCTCCAGCGCATGTCGATCTTCTGCTTGGGGCCGATGAGGGAGATCGGCGCGGTGACGTCCCGCCCGTTGAGCATCACCCCGCCGCTTCCCTGCAACGGCATCATGATCGCGTAGAAGTTGAACGACTCCGACGTTCCGACGCGAATCTCCGCACCGTATGACGCGGTGTGCAGAGCGATCTTTCCCTTGTGGAGGAGCTGGTATCGGGCACCGCGCGGGTCGGGCTTGACGATCTCGAGGTAGTAGGGCGGGAAATGCTGCACCAGTAGGTCTCGCAGCTGGTCGACATGTGCTGTGACAACCGGGTGATTCGCCGACGGGTATTGGGACTTCGACTCTTTCATGGCGCTGATTCCCTTGCACGTTCTGCCGGTGGCCACTGGGCTCGGCGACATGGTGGCATGAATTCCGGCGTTCGCGTATCCATTTCATTCCCGCGTCTGCTGCCTGCGGGTTCAGCAGATTAACGATGGATCTCGACGCTGCAAGGACGCTTTGAGGTATTTCTAAATAAAACGCTTTTTGGGTTGGTCGCGGTTAAAATCGCGCTGCGGCGAGTGGCCGGCGCCCGGTTACGTCGCACGGCCGATCCGGGTGCCTGATCCGTCGTGAGATGCTGCATTCGTGACGACTCAGCCTGCCGAACCGTCCCCGCGCCGCGGGCGTGGCCGTCCCGGTCATGACCAGGCCGCGGTCCTGCGCGCCGCGGTGGAGCTGTTCAACCGCAAGGGGTACGACGCCACGAGCATGGGCGACCTGGCCAAGGAGCTGGGCCTGACCAAGCCGGCCATCTACCACCACGTCACCAGCAAGGAGCAGCTGCTCGGCCAGGCGTTGGACGACGCGCTCGACGAGCTGACCGCCGTCGTGACCGAGGCCTCCAAAGACCGGGCCGGGGGGACGAGCGCGTACGGACGGCTGCGCGAGGTGCTGCGCCGCAGCGTCGAGGTGCTGGTGGCGCACCAGCCCTCGGTCACGCTCCTGCTGCGGGTGCGCGGCAACAGCGAGGTCGAGCTGGCGGCGCTGGAGCGGCGGCGCTGGCTCGACGACCGCCTCGCCGCGCTCGTCACCGACGCCGTCGAGGAGGGCGCGCTCCGCGACGACGTGCCGGCGACGCTGGTCAGCCGGCTGCTGTTCGGCATGGTCAACTCGCTGGTCGAGTGGTACCGGCCCGACGGCGCCTACGACCGGGCGATGGTCGCCGACGCCATCACCGCCATCGCCTTCGACGGCCTGGCCCGTCACGAAGCCTGACCCTCCGAGGGCCGGACGCCGTCACGAAGCCTGGCCCTCCGACGGCCGGACGCCGGCACGAAACCTGACCCCCAAGGGCTGGAAAGGCTCACCAGGTGTAGAAGCCCTGGCCCGTCTTGCGGCCGAGATGTCCGGCCGCGACCAGGTCGCGCAGGATCCGCGGCGGCTCGAACCGGGGCCCCAGCTCGCGCGCCAGATGCTCGGCGATCGCGAGCCGCACGTCCAGCCCCACCACGTCGGTGGTGCGCAAGGGTCCCATCGGGTGCCGGTAGCCGAGGGTCATCGCCGTGTCGATGTCGGTCGCGCTCGCGACGCCCTCCTCCAGCATCCGCATCGCCTCCAGCGCCAGGCAGACGCCCAGCCGGCTGCTGGCGAACCCCGGCGAGTCCGCGACCGTGATCGGCGTCTTGCCCAGCTCGGCCGCCCACTCCTGGGCCAGCGTCACGAGCGCCGGATCGGTACGCGGCCCCGTGACGATCTCGATGAGCGCGCTCACCGGGACGGGGTTGAAGAAGTGCAGCCCGAGGAAGCGCTCCGGTGCGGCCAGGCCGGCGGCCAGCGCGCCGATCGACAGGCTGCTGGTGTTCGAGGCCAGCACCGCGCCCGGCGCCGCCTTCTCGACCAGGGCGAACACCTGGGCCTTGAGCGCCGCGTCCTCCGGGACCGCCTCGATGACGAGCTCGCACGGGCGCAGCTCGCCGGGGTCGGAAGTCGTGCGCAGCCGCGCGAGGGCCTCCGGGTCCGCGTGGCCCTTGGCCAGGCCGTCGCCCACCCGGGCCCTGGCCCGCTCGGCCGCCTCCGGGCCCTCCTCCACGACGATCACGTGGCTGCCCGAGGTCAGGAACGCCTGCGCGATCCCGGACCCCATCCGCCCGCCGCCGAAGACGCCGACCATCCGTGGCAGGCTCATGAGCGCCGCTCCAGGAATGCCGTCATGCGCATGTGCTTCTCCTCCGTCTCGAACAGGACCGCCTGGGCCACATCGTCCACGAACGGGTGCGCGCCCCGCGGGGCGTGGAAGACCGCCTTGGTCAGCCGGGTCGCCAGCGGCGCCCGCGCGGTGATCCGGTCGGCCAGCCGGTGCCCGGCCGCCAGCAGCTCCTCGGGCTCCACGACCTCGTTGAGCAGCCGTACGGCGTGCGCCTCCTCGGCCGTGAGCACCCGGCCCGCGAGCAGGATCTCCTTGGCCAGCGGCTCCCCGACCAGCTCGGCCAGCCGCCAGGCCGCCCCGGCCGCCGCCAGGATGCCGAGGCCCGTCTCCGGGTTGCCGATCCGCGTGGCCGGCGTGCCGATCCGGAAGTCGCAGGCGTAGGCCAGCTCGGCCCCGCCGCCCAGGGCGTACCCGTCGAGCAGGGCCACGGTCGGCATCGGCAGCCGGTGGATGCGCTCGAAGAGTTTGGAGTTGATGCCGCGCAGCGCGTCGTACAGGTCGCGTTCGCGCAGCTGGGCGATGTCCGCCCCGGCCGCGAACGTCGAGCCCTCGCCGGTGAGCAGGACGACGCGCGGCTCCTCCTCGACGGCCGCGCACGCCTCGTGGAGCCTGGCGACCAGCTCGCGGTCGATCGCGTTGCGCACCTCGGGGCGGTTGAGCCGCCACACCACCCTGTCCTCGCCCTCCTCGACGATCAGGCTGGTCATGGGCGCTCCACCAGGAGGGCGCTGCCCTGGCCGACGCCGACGCACATGGTCGCCAGGCCGCGCCGGCCGCCGGAGCGTTCGAGGCGCCCGAGCAGGGTGAGCAGGATCCGGGCGCCGGACGCGCCCAGCGGGTGCCCGAGGGCGATCGCGCCGCCGTCGGCGTTGACGCGGTCGAGGTCGAGCCCGAGATCGCGGACGCAGGCGAGCGACTGCGAGGCGAACGCCTCGTTCAGCTCCACGGCGTCCAGGTCGCCGACCGACCAGCCGGCGCGTTCGAGCGCCTTGCGGGTCGCCGGGACCGGGCCGAGGCCCATGATCTCCGGCGCCACGCCGGCGTTCGCCGCCGCCACCAGCCGCGCCCGGGGCGTCAGGCCGTGCCGTTCGAGGAAGCGGTCGCCGACCACGACGACGGCCGCGGCGCCGTCGTTCAGCGAGCTGGAGTTGCCCGCGGTGACGACCCCGCCGGGGCCGTTGACGGGGCGCAGCCGCGCCAGCCGCTCCAGGCTCGTGTCCGGCCGCGGCCCCTCGTCGGTGTCGACGACGCCCGCAGCCGTGGGAACCGGGACGATCTCGCCGGCGAAGCGGCCCTCCTTGATCGCCGCGACCGCCCGTTCGTGGGAGCGCAGCGCGTACGCGTCCAGCTCCTCACGGGCCAGCCCCCAGCGCCGCGCGACGGTCTCGGCCGTCTGCGGCATGGAGGCGGTCGTCGCGGCGTCGAAGCGGGGGTTGGTGAACCGCCAGCCGATCGAGGTGTCGAACGACGGCCCCGGCTTCGCGAACGCCTTGGCCGGCTTCTCGGTCACCCACGGCGCCCGGGTCATCGACTCCGCCCCGCCCGCGACCACCACGTCGGCGTCCCCGGCGGCGATCAGGGCGCGCGCGGTCGCGACCGCGGTGAGCCCCGAGGCGCAGAGCCGGTTGACGGTGAACCCGGGCACCGAGTCCGGCAGGCCCGCCAGCAGGAGGGCCATCCTGGCGACGTTCCGGTTGTCCTCGCCGGCCTGGTTTGCCGCGCCGAGCACCACCTCGTCGACGAGGTCGGGGGCTATCCCGGCGCGGGCGACGGCCTCGCCCACGACGAGGGCGGCCAGGTCGTCGGGCCGGACGTGGGCGAGCGCGCCGCCGTAGCGGCCGATCGGCGTCCGCGCGCCGGAGACGACGAAGGATTCGGGCATGAGAAGGGCTCCTTATGCGTCGTAGTCGACGGTGACGCGCTCGCCGACCGGAACTGTCTGACAGGTCAGGACGAACCCGGCGTCCACCTCGGCCTGTTCGAGGGCGTAGTTGCGGCGCATGTCCACCTCGCCGGCCCGTACGACCGCGCGGCAGGTCCCGCAGACGCCGCCCTTGCAGGCGAACGGCAGGTCCGCGCGCGCCGCCTGCGCGCCGTCGAGCAGCGTCGCGTCGCGGGAGATCGTCGAGGTCGTGCGCAGGCCGTCGAGCACGGTCGTCAGCTCGCTCGTCGCGCCGGACGCGACCCCCTCCGCGGCCCGTCGCGGTCGCGGCGGCGGCTCGTCGACGTAGAACAGCTCGACGTGTACGCGGGAGGCCGGCACGCCCAGGTCGGCGAGCACGTCACGCGCCTGCTGGATCATCGCCAGCGGCCCGCAGAGCCAGACGTGGTCGAACACCTCGACCGGCACCAGCTCGGTCAGCAGGCGGCGCAGCCGGTCGCCGTCGAGCCGCCCCGAGAACAGCTCGACGTCGCGCGGCTCCCGCGAGAGCGCGTGGACCACCTGGAGCCGGGGGCCGTGCAGGTTCTTCAGGTCGCCCAGCTCCTCGGCGAACATCACGGTCCGGCTGGTCCGGTTGCCGTACAGCAGCGACACCTGGGCCCGCGGGTGGGCGAGCACGGTCGAGGCTAGCGACAACATCGGGGTGATGCCCGACCCGGCGGCGACGCACAGGTGCCGCTCGCCCGTCGCGGGGTCGGCCCGCCAGGAGCCGGTCGGCGTCTGGACCTCGATTCGCGTCCCCGGCGCGACCTCGCGTACCAGCCAGGACGAGAACAGCCCGCCCGGGATCTCGCGGACCCCGATCCGGGGCCGCGCGCCGGCCGGCGCGCAGATCGAGTACGAGCGGCGCTCCTCCCGCCCGTCCACGACGCGGCGCAGGGTGAGCGACTGCCCGGCGCGGAAGGCGTACGCCTCGCGCAGCTCGTCCGGGACGGCGAAGGTGATCGCGGCGGCGTCCTCGCACAGGTGGTCCACCGCCGACACGGTGAGCGGGTGGAAAGCGGCCATGTCAGATCTCCTTGACGTGCTCGAACGGCTCAAGGCAGCCGGTGCAGCGGTAGAGGGCCTTGCAGGCGGTCGCGCCGAACTCGGACGTCAGCCGGGTCGCCGCCGACCCGCAGCGCGGGCAGGGCGGGGCGCTCCTGGCCGGCCCGAGGGTGAGCGGGATCGGGCCGCTGCGCCGGGGGGCGGGGCCGGGGGCCGACAGCCCGGCCTCGCGCAGGGCGGCCCGGCCGCGCTCGCTGATCCAGTCGCTCGACCAGGGCGGATCCAGGACGATCCGCACCTCGACCCGGGCGAACCCGGCCTCCCGCAGCCGGTGGACGAGGTCGTCGCGCATGGTCGCCAGGGCCGGGCAGCCGGTGTACGTCGGGGTGATCGACACGACCACCTCCTCGCCGCCGTGGACCTCGCCGCCGTGGACCTCGCCGCCGTGGACCTCGCCGCCGTGGACCTCGCCACCGTTGACAGCGCCACCGTTGACAGCGCCACCGTTGACAGCGCCACCGTTGACAGCGCCACCGTTGACCTCGACGCCGCGCAGCACGCCGAGGTCGGCGAGGGTGAGCATGGGCATCTCGGGGTCGCGCACCCCTGCCGCGACCTCGGCGGCCCGCTCGCGGGCGCTCACCAGCGCCACCTCGGCGGCCGCGCCGCCCACCAGCGCCACCTCGGCGGCCCGCTCGCGCCCGCTCACCAGCGCCCGCTCGGGTGGGCGCGGGCGACGACCTGCATCTCGGCGAGCAGCGGGCCGAGGGCGTCGGTGTGCGCGCCGTCGCGGCCGGCGCCGGTCAGCGGCGCCCGCCCCGGCCGCTCGACGCCGCTCACGGCGAAGACCTGGTCGAGGACGACGTCCACCTCCTGGCGCAGCTCCACGCCGAGATCGGTGAGCTCGGCCTGGTACGGCCACAGGGCGTCCAGCGCCGCCACCAGCCTGCGCCGCGACTCCTCGGTCCCCTGCGCCAGGGTGAGGAACCAGCGGCCCGCCCAGTCGCGGTGGTAGGTGAGCTCCTTCACGCCCTTGGCCGCCACCGCCGCCAGGACCTGGTCAGGGCTCGTACGCAGCCGCTCCAGCAGCGCGAGCCGGGCCACCGAGAACAGCAGCAGCCGCACGACGACGTGCGCGAAGTCCCCGTTCTCCACCTCGGCGAGCCGGACGTTGCGGAACTGCTCCGCGTCGCGGAAGTACGCCAGCGCGTCCTCGGCGGGCACCGGCGAGCCCTCGGGGAGGGCGGGCACGAGGCCGGGGTCCGCGGCGGCCGCCCGCGTCAGCAGCAGGCGGGCCTGGCCGAGCAGGTCGAGCGCCATGTTCGCCAGCGCGATGTCCTCTTCCAGGTCGGGCGCGCGGCTGCACCACTCGGCCAGGCGCTGCGACATGATCAGCGCGTCGTCGCCGAGCATGAGGCAGTACGCGGCCAGCTCGGCGGCGTCCACGCCCGGCGGCACCGTGGTGTCGACCCCGGCCAGGGGGTCCTCGAAGCCGGTGCCGAAGGCCCACTGCGAGGAGTCGCCGGCGAATTCGTCGTTCATGCTTGCCAACCGATCACATGTGCGGGACGTTGTCGGGAATGTCGTAGAACGTCGGGTGCCGGTAGACCTTGTCCCCGCTCGGCGCGAACAGCGGGTCCTTCTCGTCCGGGCTGGAGGCCGTGATGGCGTCGGCCCGTACGACCCAGATGCTCACGCCCTCGTTGCGCCGGGTGTAGACGTCACGCGCGTGCCGTACGGCCATCGCGTCGTCGGCGGCGTGCAGCGACCCGACGTGCACGTGGTTGAGGCCCCGCTTGCCGCGGACGAACACCTCGTACAGCGGCCACTCCCGCCGGTCGGCGCTCATCGCGTGCCCGCCCGCTCCGCGAAGGCCGCCGCGGCCTCGCGTACCCAGGCGCCGTCCTCGTGCGCGGCCCGGCGGTGCGCCAGCCGCTGGGCGTTGCACGGCCCGTCACCGCGGATCACGGCGGCGAGCTCCGCCCAGTCGGGCTCGCCGAAGTCGTGGTGGCCGCGTTCGGCGTTCCAGCGCAGGTCGGGGTCGGGCAGCGTCACCCCGAGCGCCTCGGCCTGCGGGACCGTCATGTCCACGAACCTCTGGCGCAGCTCGTCGTTGGAGTTGCGCTTGACGCCCCAGGCCATCGACCGCGCGCTGTTGGGGGAGTCGGCGTCCGGCGGGCCGAACATCATCAGCGACGGCCACCAGAACCGGTCCACCGACTCCTGGACCATCGCCCGCTGGGCGTCGGTGCCGCGCATCATCGTCATCAGCAGCTCGTAGCCCTGCCGCTGGTGGAACGACTCCTCCTTGCAGATGCGGATCATGGCGCGCCCGTACGGGCCGTAGGAGGTGCGGCAGAGCGGCACCTGGTTGCAGATCGCGGCGCCGTCGACCAGCCAGCCGATCGTGCCGACGTCGGCGTACGACAGCGTCGGATAGTTGAAGATCGAGGAGTACTTCTGCCGGCCCGCGAGCAGCAGCTCGGTCAGCTCGGCGCGCGAGACGCCCAGGGTCTCGCACGCCGAGTACAGGTACAGGCCGTGCCCGGCCTCGTCCTGCACCTTGGCCAGCAGGATCGCCTTGCGGCGCAGGGACGGCGCGCGGCCGATCCACGCGCCCTCGGGCTGCATGCCGATGATCTCGGAGTGCGCGTGCTGGGCGATCTGGCGTACGAGCGTCCGGCGGTAGGCGTCCGGCATCCAGTCCCGGGGCTCGATCCGGTCGTGGCGCGCGATCGTCGCCTCGAACGCGGCTTCGAGCGCTTCCGGCTCCGCCGGTGTCGTCGTCATCGATTTCCCTCCTCGGGCGTCGAGTCGTATTTACTTATCGCTCGGTCAGTAATACCGTGACACGTGTGGGGGTACCTGCGCAAGGGGCCCGCGGAGAGGAGACGACAGCGTGAGCGCGCTGCTGGAGAGCTACGCCGCCGGAGGATGGTTCCGGGCGGCCGATGACGGGGAGCCCCTGCTCGACGCCGCCACGGGCGAGGAGGTCGCGCGGATCTCCAGCCGGGGGCTGGACGTCGCCGCGATGGTCCGCCACGCCCGTGACACCGGCGGGCCCGCGCTGCGGTCCCTGACCTTCCACGAGCGGGCGGCCCTGCTGAAGGCGCTGGCCAGGCACCTGACCGAGCGCAAGGAGGAGCTGTACGCGCTGTCGGTGCGCACCGGCGCCACCTCGCGCGACACGATGATCGACGTGGACGGCGGCATCGGCACCCTGTTCAGCTACGCCGGCAAGGGCGTTCGGGAGCTGCCGAACGACACCGTCGTCCTGGACGGCGGCCTGGAGCGCCTGGGCAAGGGCGGCACGTTCGTCGGCCAGCACCTCTACACCTCGCGGCCGGGCGTCGCCGTGCAGATCAACGCCTTCAACTTCCCGGTCTGGGGGATGCTCGAGAAGCTGGCCCCCGCCTTCCTGGCCGGGCTGCCCTCGGTCGTCAAGCCCGCGAGCCAGACCGCGTACCTGACCGAGCTGGCCGTACGGCTGATCGTCGAGTCGGGCCTCCTGCCCGAGGGCACGCTCCAGCTCGTCGCGGGCGGCGCCGGCGGGCTGCTCGACGAGCTGACCGTCCAGGACTCCGTCGCCTTCACCGGCTCCGCCCACACCGCGGGCATCCTGCGCCGCCACCCGAACGTGCTGGACGGCGGCGTCCTGCTGGGCGTCGAGGCCGACTCGCTGAACTGCTCGATCCTGGGGCCGGACGTGCGGCCGGAGGACCCGGAGTTCGACCTGTTCGTCAAGGGCGTCGTCACCGAGATGACGGTCAAGGCGGGACAGAAGTGCACGGCCATCCGCCGGGTCCTCGTGCCCTCGCCCCTGGCCGGCCAGGTCGTCGAGGCGCTGGCCGAGCGCCTGGCCAAGGTGACCGTCGGCGATCCCCGCAATCCGGACGTACGGATGGGCGCGCTGGCCAGCCTCGGCCAGCGCGACGAGGTGCGCAAGGCCGTCGAGGCGCTGCGGGCGAGCGCCGAGGTCGTCTTCGGCGACCCCGCCGGCGCCGCCCTGCTCGACGGCGACGCCGAGCGCGGCGCGTTCATGACGCCGCTGCTGCTGCGCGCCCGCCCCGGCGCCACCGAGCCGCACGACGTGGAGCCGTTCGGGCCGGTCGGCACCGTGCTCGCCTACGACGGCCTGGACTCGGCGATCGCGCTGGCGGCGCGCGGCAGGGGCAGCCTCGTCGCCTCCGTCGCCACCCATGACCCGGAGGTCGCGCGGACCGTCGTGCTGGGGCTCGCGCCGTGGCACGGCCGGGTCCTCGTCCTGGACAGGGACGACGCCAAGGAGTCCACCGGGCACGGCTCGCCGCTGCCCGTCCTCGTCCACGGCGGCCCGGGCCGGGCCGGCGGCGGCGAGGAGCTGGGCGGCGTGCGCGGGGTCCTGCGCCACATGCAGCGCACCGCCGTCCAGGCCTCCCCGGACCTGCTCACCGCGGTCACCGGCCGCTGGACCACGGGCGCCGCGCGCGCCGAATCGGGCGTCCACCCCTTCCGCAAGTCCCTGGCGGAGCTGCGGGTCGGTGACACCATCGCCTCCGCGCCGCGTACGGTCTCGCTCGCCGACATCGAGCACTTCGCCGAGTTCACCGGGGACACCTTCTA
The DNA here is from genome assembly GCF_014873145.1 of Nonomuraea angiospora. Taxonomy (NCBI): domain Bacteria; kingdom Bacillati; phylum Actinomycetota; class Actinomycetes; order Streptosporangiales; family Streptosporangiaceae; genus Nonomuraea; species Nonomuraea angiospora. The sequence continues at coordinate 815,201 of NZ_JADBEK010000001.1, forward strand.
CGCCCACACCGACGCCGAGGCCGCCGCGCGCAACCCGCTGTTCGGCGGCATCGTCGCCCACGGCTACCTCGTCGTGTCCCTGGCCGCCGGGCTCTTCGTGGATCCGGCGCCCGGACCGGTCCTGGCGAACTTCGGCGTCGACTCCCTGCGCTTCCTCACCCCGGTGAAGGCGGGCGACACGATCGACGTGACGCTGACCGTCAAGCAGATCACCCCGCGCAGCTCCGCCGACTACGGCGAGGTCCGCTGGGACGCCGTCGTCGCCAACCAGGACGGCCAGCCGGTCGCCACGTACGACGTGCTGACGCTCGTGGCCAAGACCTGGCCGCTGCCCGGACAGGAGGCCTGAGGTGGACCCTGTGGTGGAGGGGGCCCCGCTCCTGCTTGAACGAGATGGCGCCGTCGCCGTGCTGACCCTCAACCGCCCGGACCGCCGCAACGCGCTGGACACGGGGCTGAAGACGGCGCTGCGCCGGGCGCTGGAGGAGGTCGCGGCCGACGACGCCGTACGCGCCGTGCTGCTGACCGGCGCGGGGACCGCCTTCTGCGTCGGGCAGGACCTCGCCGAGCACGCCGCGGCCCTCCGCTCGGACGCCGGGCACGCCTTCGACACCGTCGAGGAGGACTACGCGCCGATCGTCCGGCTCCTGGCCACCATGGGCAAACCGGTCGTCGCCGCCGTCAACGGCACGTGCGTCGGCGCCGGCCTGGCCCTCGCCCTGGCCTGCGACCTGCGGGTGCTCGCGGAGGAGGCCGTCTTCGCGACGGCGTTCACGGCGATCGGGCTGACGTGCGACTCGGGGCTGTCCCTGACGCTCGCGCGGGCGGTCGGCGAGGCCAGGGCCAAGGAGCTGGTCCTGCTGGGCGAGTCGTTCGGCGCCCGGCAGGCGGTGGAGTGGGGGATCACGGGCCGCGTGGTCCCCCAGGAGGAGGCGGGCGGGGTGGCGCGCGAGCTCGCGGCCCGGCTCGCCGCCGGGCCGACCGCCGCCTACGCCGAGTCCAAGCGGCTGATCGCCGGGGCCTGGGACCAGGACCTCGGGGCGGCGCTCACCGCCGAAGCCCGCGCCCAGGCCCGCCTGGGGCTGACGGCCGACCACGCGGGGGCGGTGGAGGCGTTCCTCGACAAACGCAAACCCACCTTCGAGGGCCGCTGACCCACCGGCCCCGGCTCGCGTCGGGCGCCGTACCCGCCACCCACGTGCCGGCCCGCGTCTTCTCGAAGGCCGGCCCGGGGTGGGCGTGGACGCCGGTCACCCCAGGCCCGTACGACGTCGGCGGGCCGTCACGCGGCCGGTGCGGTGTGGATCGAGGTGGGGCGGGTGGCCGCGTCATAGGCGGCGCGGGAGCCGGTCGCGCCCATGCCGCTGTCCCCGGCCGGTTCGTACAGCCGCTCGGGGCCGCCGCCCTGCCACTGGTTCACCCACACGACACCGGCGGGGATGCGGCGGGCGGCCGCCATGTGCGCGGGGTCGGCGGTGTACACGGTGGCGGCCAGGCCGAAGCGTGACGCGCTCGCCCGCTCCAGCCCCTCCTCGAAGGAGGAGACCACGACCACCGGGGCGATCGGGCCGAAGGTCTCCTCGGTCATGACCAGCATGGACTCCTCCACGCCGGTGAGCACGGTCGCGGGGTAGAAGAAGCCCCTGCCCTCCGGCACCACCCCGCCGGCCCGTACGGTCGCGCCGCGCGCGACCGCGTCGGCGACGTGCCGTGCCACGATGTCGCGCTGCCGCCGGTCGACCAGCGGGCCGAGGACGGTGCCCGCGTCGTGCCCGTCACCGAGCGCGTATGTGCCCGCGGCCTCCACCAGGGCCTCGATGAACGGCTCGGCGACGTCGCGGTGCACGTAGACGCGTTCCATGGAGGTGCAGATCTGGCCGGAGTTCGCGAAGGCGCCGAACGCGACCGCGGCGGCGGTGGCCACCGGGTCCACCCCCGCGTCGACCACCACGGGATCCTTGCCGCCCAGCTCCAGGATCGAGCGGCGCAGCAGCGCCCCGGTCCGCTCGCCGACCTTGCGCCCGGACTCGACGGAGCCGGTGAAGTGCACGAGCCCGACGCGTTCGTCGGCGACCAGCGGCGCGCCCGCGCGGGAGTCGCCGAGGACCAGGTTGACCACGCCGGGCGGCAGGTCCATCAGCTCCAGCAGCCGCACCGCCGACATCGGCGAGCGCTCGGACGGCTTGAGCACGACGGTGTTCCCGGCGGCCAGCAGCGGGCCGAGCGCGCCCAGGGTCATGGGCACGGGGAAGTTCCACGGCACGATCACGGCGGCCACCCCGAGAGGGGTGCGCACGATCGTCGTGCCGGTGCCGTCGATGGTCTCCTCGAACGCGTACTCCAGGGCCTCGGCCACCGCCGCCTTGAACCCCGTCGCCGCGCCGCCGATGAAGGCCCGGCCGAGGGCGACGGGCTTGCCCATCTCCCGGCATTCGAGCTCCGCCAGCTCGTCGGCGTGGGCGGCGACCGTGTCCGCCCATCGGGACAGCCGCTCCACCCGTTCGGCGACGCTCAGCGCGGCCCAGGCCGGCTGCGCGCGCACGGCCGCGTCCACGGCCAGGCGCACGTCCTGCGGCGAGCCGCTGGGGCAGCGGGCGACGACCTCCTCGGTCGCGGGGTTGACCACGTCGTGGAAGGCGTCGCCCCGGGAGTCCTCCCAGGTGCCGCCGATCAGGTTCTGCAGGGTTTTCACAGGGCTCCTCAGAGACGGTCGGCCATGAGCTCGCCGACCATGATCGATGCCAGGTTGGTGTTGGCCCGGGGTACGGACGGGAAGATCGACGCGTCCACCACGCGCAGCCCCTCGACCCCGAGGACGCGGCACGACGGGTCCACCACCGTGGCGGCGTCCCCGGGCGCGCCCATCCGGCAGGTGCTGGTGCCGTGCTGGGCGTCCACGGCGGTGGCGAGGAGGTGCTCGTCGAGCGCGGCGTCGTCGTCCAGCACCGCGAACAGCCGCTTGTTGCTCGCCTCCACGGAGCCGGAGCCCGCGACGATCGTGGCCGCCTCGGGGCCGCGCGCCAGCTCGACCAGGGCGCGCACGCCCTCGCGCAGGCGTCGCAGGTCGCGGGGGTCCGACAGCATGCGTTCGCGCACCTCGGGCTGGGCCTGCGGGTCGGCGGAGGTCAGCGTCAGCACGCCGCGCGAGTGGTTCTGGTTGAGCCACACGCCGAAGCCGCCCGCCGGGAAGCGGGTGTCGGCGGCCTGCATGGACAGCACGTTCTGGTTCAGCGAGACGAACATCAGGTCGTGCGGCAGCCCACCGGGGCCGCCGCTGGTGTGGCGGTCGTCGGCCGTCTTGACGGCGGCCTCCTCGGTCAGCGGCAGCTCGACGACGATCATCGGATGGTCCTGCATGCCGAGCCCGACCGGGAGGTCCCGCCGTACCGTGATCCCCAGGCGGCCCAGGTCGGCGGCCGGGCCGACGCCCGAGCGCATGAGGATCGCGGGGGAGTGGATCACGCCCGCGCTGAGGACGATCTCGTCGGCGTACTCGGTCACCATGGTCCCGCCCACGACGGCCCGCACGCCGACGGCGCGGTCACCGGCGAAGACGACCTGGTCGACCAGGGCGTCACCGCGGACGGTGAGGCCGGGCAGGGACCGGGCCGGCTCGAGGTAGCCGTCGTTGACCGTGACCCGGCGCCCGGCGCGCGAGTTGATCGGGTAGGGGGAGACGCCGGCGGCCCCGGGCGCGTTCACGTCCGGCGCCCAGGGGTGCCCGGCCGCCAGCGCGGCGGCGGCCAGCGCGGCGTCCGCCCCGCCCCACCGCTCGCGCGGCATCCGGAAGATCGGAGTCGGCCCGCCCCGCCCGTGGTACGGCTCGTCGCCGAACTCCTCGTCGTCCTCCAGCTTCGCGAAGTACGGCAGCACGTCCCGCCACGACCAGCCGGCGCATCCCGCCGCGGCCCAGTCGTCGAAGTCCTCCATCGGCGGGCGGATCGCGATCTGCCCGTTGATCGACGAGCTGCCGCCGACGCCCCTGCCCCGCCAGTACGGGGCCGCCGCCTGCCTGTCGGTGCGGGAGGAGGTGACGCCCGTCCAGACCAGGCCCTCGACGGCGGTGGGGTCGAGCAGCGCGCGGACCGGGTTGGGGGAGCGCCACGCCTCGTGCAACCGCGCCGAACGGTAGTCGGGCCCGGCCTCCAGCAGCAGGACGCGCTTGCCCCGCTCGGCGGAGCGGGCGGCCAGTGCCGCGCCGGCGGACCCCGCCCCCACGACGATGATGTCCCAGCCCGTGTCTGTCACGGCGAACCTCCTGCGCTCGGCCCGGAACCGCCCGGGCCACCGTTAGCCGGTAGACTGCCCCCAGCAGAAAGTTCAGTCAATAGTGAAAGTTCATTTTTTTCTGAACGGATGGTGTTCCGCTGGTGTCCGTCGGCGACGTGAACCTCCTGATCGACGACTTCGGCCTGCGCATCGGCCGCGCGATGGGCTGGCCGCCGATGGCCGGGCGGGCCGCGGGGGTGCTCATGCTGAGCGAGAGCCCCATGACGATGGACGAGCTGCAGGCCGCCCTGAACGCCAGCAAGGGCTCGGTCTCGGAGACGACCCGCCTGCTCGTGGTCAGCGGGACCGTGCGGCGGTTCAAGGAGCCCGGGTCCCGGCAGTACGTGTACGAGTGGCGCGACGACGCCTGGATCGGCTGCCTGCAGCACCAGCTGGAGCAGACGACCGAGCTGCTCGCCCTGGCCGAGAACGCCCGGGCCCGCTCGGCCGGGCTCCCCGATCGCCAGCGCGCCCGCATGTCCGAGATGTACGACTACTACACGTTCATGGTGCGGAGCCTGGAGGCGTTGCTCGGCGAGTACAAGGCGTCGCGGGCACGCTGAGCGCTCACCCGGCTCCGGCGCCGCGGGCCTCCTCGAACACCAGCCATGTGCGGGTCGCGCGGATGCCCGGGATGTCCTGGATGAGCTCCAGCACCACGTGCCGGAGCGTCGCGTTGTCCGGGGTCCTGACCAGGGCCAGGACGTCGTAGTCGCCGCCGACCAGGGCGAAGTTCTCGACGTACGGAGTCTCCCGGAGACGGGCCGACACCGCGCGCCAGGAGTTCTGCTCGATGGTGAGCGAGACGTACGCGCTGGTGCCCAGGCCGGCCTTGTGCGGCGCGATCCGCGCCGTGAAGCCGGTGATCACCCCGGCGTCCATCAACCGGGTGATCCTGGCGTAGACGTTGGCCCGGGAGACGTGCACGCGCTCGGCGAGGGTGCGCATCGAGATCCGGCCGTCGCGCCGCAGCTCGGCGATGATCGCCCGGTCCACCCCGTCCAGCGGCGCGGCCGAATGTCCCGCCAACCCCTCTCCGACGCCGTCGTTGAACGACAATCGGCCCTCCTTAAGACTGGTTTGAGACCTTTTGTCGCTCATCATGCCTGATGTCTTGAACACCTGGCTCCATCCGCGGACGCTTTCCCTGTCAAACGTCCAGAGAAAGGGAGCGTCGCATGTCCGTCGACGTCCTTCTGCCCTCACCCGTGCCGGTGCGCTTCGTCGCCGAGGACGGCACGCCGGTCCAGCCGCCCACCGGCTACCAGGTGCCGGAGGAGGATCGGCTGCTGGAGGCCTACCGCCGGATGGTCGTCGGCCGCCGCTTCGACCGCCAGGCGACCGCGCTGACCAAGCAGGGACGCCTGGCCGTCTACCCCTCCAGCCGCGGGCAGGAGGCCTGCCAGATCGCCGGGGTGCTCGCGCTGCGCGAGGACGACTGGCTGTTCCCGACCTACCGGGACTCGGTGGCGCTGGTCTCCCGTGGCCTCGATCCCGTCGAGGTGCTGACCCTGCTGCGGGGCGGCTGGCACTGCGGGTACGACCCCGCCGCCACCCGGGTCGCGCCCCAGTGCACCCCGCTGGCCACCCAGACCATCCACGCCGTGGGCATGGCCGACGCCCTGCGCCGCAAGAACGAGAGCGGCGTCGTCATGGCGTTCATCGGCGACGGCGGCACCAGCGAGGGCGACTTCCACGAGGCGCTGAACTACGCCGCGGTCCTGCACGCGCCCGTCGTGTTCTTCGTGCAGAACAACAAGTACGCGATCTCCGTGCCGCTGGCCAAGCAGAGCGCCGCGCCCGCGCTCGCGTACAAGGGCATCGGGTACGGCATCCGCTCCGAGCAGGTGGACGGCAACGACCTCGTCGCGGTGCTGTCGGTCCTGACGGCGGCCGTGGAGCACGCGCGCACCGGCGGCGGCCCCTTCCTGGTGGAGGCGCACACCTACCGCATGGACCCCCACACCAACGCCGACGACGCCGGCCGTTACCGGGACAAGGGGGAGGTCGAGCAGTGGGAGGCGGCCGACCCGCTCGCCCGCCTGGAGACCTACCTGCGCGAGCGCGGCGCGCTCGACGCGGCCGCCGTGGACGCGGCGCACCAGGCCGCCGAGGAGTTCGCCGCCCGGGTGCGCGAGGAGATGAACGCCGACCCGAAGGCGGATCCGTTCGAGCTGTTCGAGCACGTCTTCGCCGAGGCCACGCCCCAGTTGCGCGAGCAGCGGGCCCTGCTGGCGTCCGAACTGGAGGACTGAGATGACCAGTTTGAGCATGGCGCAGGCGTTGAACGCCGCGCTGAGGGACGCCCTGCGCGAGGACGAACGCGTGCTCGTCTTCGGCGAGGACGTGGGCCCGCTGGGCGGCGTCTTCCGCGTCACCGACGGGCTGACCAAGGAGTTCGGCGAGGAGCGGTGCTTCGACACGCCGCTGGCCGAGGCGGGGATCGTGGGCCTGGCCGTGGGCCTGGCCATGGGCGGCTTCCGGCCGGTGATCGAGATGCAGTTCGACGCCTTCGCCTATCCGGCCTTCGAACAGATCGCCTCGCACGTGGCCAAGCTGCGCAACCGTACGCGCGGGCGGCTGTCGCTGCCGATGGTGATCAGGATCCCGTACGCGGGCGGCATCGGCGGCGTCGAGCACCACTGCGACTCCAGCGAGGCGTACTACGCGCACACGCCCGGCCTGAAGGTCGTGACCCCCGCGACGGCCGACGACGCGTACTGGCTGCTGCGCGACGCCATCGCCGACCCCGACCCGGTGATCTTCATGGAGCCCAAGCGCCTGTACTGGTCCAAGGGTGAGACGTCCTTCGGGGACCGGCGGGCGGCGGGGTTCGGGCAGGCGGCGGTGGTGCGCGAGGGCCGCGACGCGACGCTGGTCGCCTACGGGCCGAGCGTTTCGGTGGCGCTCCAGGCCGCCGACGCCGCGGCCGAGGACGGGCTCGCCCTGGAGGTGGTGGACCTGCGGACGATCGTCCCGTTCGACGACTCGACCGTCGTGTCCTCCGTACGCAAGACCGGGCGCTGCGTGGTGATCCAGGAGGCCCAGGGGTTCGCCGGGGTGGGCGCGGAGATCGCGGCCCGGGTGCAGGAGCGGTGCTTCCACTCGCTGGCGGCGCCGGTGCTGCGGGTCACGGGGTTCGACATCCCGTACCCGCCCCCGATCCTCGAGCACTCGCATCTGCCGGACGCCGACCGGGTGCTGGACGCGGTGGACCGGCTCCAGTTCGGCGACGAGCCCGATCTGGCGCACCTGGGCGGTTCCGGGGAGGCGTCATGACGCGGCACGTGTTCCGCCTGCCCGATCTGGGCGAGGGGCTGACGGAGGCCGAGATCGTCGACTGGAAGGTCTCCGTCGGGGACACCGTCGAGATCGACCAGATCGTGGTGGAGGTCGAGACGGCCAAGGCGGCGGTGGAGGTGCCCGTGCCGTACGCGGGGACGGTGCTGAGCCTGAACGCTCCGGCGGGGACCGTCCTGTCGGTGGGGGAGCCGCTCATCGAGGTCGGGCCTGCGAGGGGTGCGGGCGGTTCGGCGGCCGCGGAGCGTTACCGGGAGGAGGAACGCGCCGGATCCGGAAATGTCCTCATCGGCTACGGCACCGGCCACACCCCCACCAACCGCCGACGCCGCACCCCCCGAAAGCCCCCCACCACCCAGCCCCACACGGCCCCGGGTTCCATGGCCGATGAGCTGCAGGCACCTCGGGTGATCTCCCCGCTCGTGCGCAGGCTCGCCCACGAGCACGGGGTGGATCTCGCCGCCGTCACCCCCACCGGACCCCGCGGCGTGATCCTCCGCCGCGACGTCGAAAGCGCCATCGCCGCCCTCTCCACCTCCACCGTCTCCACCATCGCCGCCGCTGCCGTCGATCCGGCGACGCCCCGAGCGACCGAGACAGCCGCGCCCGCGACCCAGCCGAACTCGGACCCGATCCACCCCATCTCGGACCCGACCCGGACGACACCGATCGCGGCCGGAACCCCGCTGCGGGCCGAGCGCATCCCCTTGCGCGGGCTGCGGCGGGCAGTGGCCGACAAGCTGAGCCGCAGCCGCACCGAGATCCCCGACGCCACCACCTGGGTGGACGTCGACGCCACCGGCCTGCTCGAGGTCAAGGACGCGCTCCGGCGGGACCGCCCGGACCTGGGCATCGGGCTGCTCGCGCTCCTGGCCCGCGTCTGCGTGGCCGCCCTGCGCCGCTTCCCCGAGCTGAACTCCTCGGTCGACACCGCCCGCGCCGAGATCGTCCGGCACGGTCACGTCAACCTCGGCTTCGCCGCCCAGACCGATCGCGGCCTGGTCGTGCCGGTGGTCCGCGACGCGCACCTCATGTCGACCGCGCAGCTCGCCGCCGAACTGACCAGGCTCACCGCCCTCGCCCGCGAAGGCACGCTGCCTCCCGCGGCGCTGACCGGGGGCACGTTCACGCTCAACAACTACGGAGTCTTCGGCGTGGACGGATCCACCCCGATCATCAACCACCCCGAGGCGGCGCTCCTCGGCGTCGGCCGCATCATCGACCGCCCCTGGGTGCGGGACGGCGCGGTCGTGCCCCGCAAGGTCACCCAGCTGTCGTTCACGTTCGACCACCGCGTCTGCGACGGCGGCGCGGCGGGCGGCTTCCTGCGCTTCGTGGCCGACTGCGTGGAGAACCCCGCCATCCTGCTCGCCCACGCCTGACGGAAGGAAGTGACCTCAGGTGGTCAACCTACGCTCGTCCCTGCTCGGCCTCCAGTCCTACGTGCCGGGCCGCAAGTCGCCCGGGGCCGTCGTCCTGGCCAGCAACGAGTGCCCGTACGGCCTGCTGCCCGGCGTCGCCGCCCGCCTGGCCGAGCTGACCGGCGGCCTGTCCCGGTACCCGGACATGGGGGCCACCCGCCTGCTCGAAGCGCTGGCCGCCCGCCATGAGGTGAGCCCCGATCGCATCGCCGTGGGCGCGGGCTCGTCCGAGGTCTGCGGGCAGGTCCTGCACACGGTGTGCGGGCCGGGCAGCGAGGTGGTCTTCGGGTGGCGGTCGTTCGAGGCGTACCCGATCCTGACCACGGTGGCGGGCGGAGTCCCCGTACGGGTGCCGCTGCGCGACCACGTGCAGGACCTCCCGGCCATGGCGGCGGCCATCACCCCGCGGACCAGGCTGGTGTTCGTCTGCAACCCGAACAACCCGACCTCCACCCCCGTCGGCGAGGCCGCCCTGCGCGCCTTCGTGGACCAGGTGCCCGAGGACGTGCTGATCGCCGTCGACGAGGCCTACCACGAGTACGCCGACCCGTCCGCCGTGCCGGACGCGCTCGCCCTCTTCGGGGACCGGCCGAACGTCGTCGTGCTCAGGACCTTCTCCAAGGCGTACGCGCTGGCCGGCCTGCGTGTCGGCTACTGCGTCGGGCCGCCGGAGATCATCGCCCAGGTACGCAAGACGCAGACGCCCTTCAGCGTCAGCGCCCTCGCCCAGGAGGCGGCCGTCGCGGCGCTCCGGGAGCACGAGGAGGTGGACCGGCGGGTCGCCCTCACCGTCAAGGAGCGCGACCGCGTCACCGGCGAACTCCAGGCCCTCGGCTATGACCTGCCGCCCTCTCAGGCGAACTTCCTGTGGCTCCCGCTCGGCCAGGACAGCGCGCCCTTCGCCGACCACTGCCACGGCAACGGGGTGATCGTGCGGGCGTTCCCGGGGGAGGGGGTGCGCGTCACGGTGGGCCTGCCGGAGGAGAACTCGGCCTTTCTCGCGCCGGCCGCGACCTTCCGCGCGACGACCGCGGAAGGACAAACGGCCGTCCCGGACGCGATCGGGGCCGGGACACCTCAGGCCCCGCCGGTGACCTCGTCCACGCCCCGGTCCAGCCGCAGGCCGCGGGTCTCCCTGAACGAGGTCAGCACCACGACCAGCGACACGGCCGCGAGCCCCACCATGTAGAAGGCGGGCGCGACGGCGCTGCCCGACGCGGAGACCAGCCCGGTCGCCACGAACGGGGCGGTGCCGCCGAACAGCACGTACGCCGCCGTGTACCCGATGGCCGAGCCGCTCGCCCGCACCTTCGCGGGGAACATCTCCACCAGCGCGGGCACGTTGGAGGTGCCGATCACCGCCACGAGCATCGCCAGCACCGAAGTGCCGACCATCGCCCCGGCCAGGCTCGACCCCATCAGCCAGAACGCCGGCAGCGGCAGCAGCACGAAGCCCGCGCACGCCACGACGAGCATGGGCCGGCGGCCGAACCGGTCGCTGGCCGCCGCCGCGAACAGGCAGGCCACGCTGTAGGCGAGCATCGAGACCACGTTCGTGAGCTGGGCCTGGCTCTTGGTGTAGCCGAGCTCCTCCGACATGTACGCGATCATGTAGCTGCTCATCAGGTAGTACCCGACGGCGTTGGTGATGCTGTAGCCGAAGAGCGTGGCGATCTGGCGGCCGCAGCGGCGCACGGCCTCGCGCAGCGGCGCCGGCTCGACCGCGTCGTTCTGCTGCAGCGACCGGAACACGGGCGTGTCCTCGACCTTGGACCGCAGGTAGAGCCCGATGAGCCCGAGCGGCGCCGCCAGCAGGAACGGGATGCGCCAGCCCCAGCTCTGCAGGGCCTCGGCCGTGACCGACGAGGTGATCAGGAAGCCGACGCCGGAGCCCGCCACGCTGGCCAGGCCCACGGTCACCGGCACGGCGGCGGCGAAGCGGGCCCGCCGCCCCTCCGGCGCGTACTCCACGATGAACGCCGACGCCCCCGTGTACTCGCCGCCGGTCGAGAACCCCTGGGCGCAGCGCAGCAGGAACAGCAGGATCGGCGCGGCCATGCCCCAGGAGGCGTAGGTGGGCAGGATGCCGATGAGGAACGTGGCGCCGCTCATCGTCAGGATGGTCAGCGCCAGCATCCGGTTGCGGCCGAGGCGGTCGCCGTACCTGCCGAAGAAGGCGGCCCCGAGCGGGCGGGCGATGAACCCGCCCGCGAAGATCGCCCAGGTGGCGAGCAGCGCGGCCGTCGTGTCGTAGTCGGGGAAGAACAGCTTGGCGATCGTCGCGGACATCACCGCGTACGCCGCCGAGTCGAACCATTCGACGAAGTTGCCGATGGCGGAGGCCATGGTGACCTTGCGCCGGACGTCCGTGGTGGGGTGGGGGGTCATTGTCACTCCCTATTTCTGGTGACGGAGTCGGAGCTGGGCGCGCTGGATCTTCCCGGTCGCCGATCGGGGCAGCTCGTCCACGAACTCGATCTCCCTGGGGTAGGCGAAGCGCGAGTGCGTCGTCTTGGCGAACTCGCGGATCTCCCGTGCCAGCTCCTCGCCCGGCAGGTGGCCGGGCGACGGCCGGATCCACGCCTTGACGGCCTGGCCGCGTACGGGGTCGGGCACCCCGGCCACGCCCACGTCCGCGACGGCGGGATGGGCGCGCAGCGCCTCCTCGATCTCGTCGGGGCCGACGCGGTAGCCGGAGGTCTTGATCACGTCGTCGACGCGGCCGAGGAACCAGTAGTAGCCGTCCTCGTCCACCCGCGCGTGGTCCTTGGTGTGGAACCACTCGCCGCCGAACACCTCCCGGGAGGCCTCGGGGCGGTTCCAGTAGCCGAGCGGGAACTGCGGGTTGCTCCGCGCCCGCAGGCAGATCTCGCCGACCTCGCCCGCCGGGACCGGCCGCTCGTCCTCGTCGAGGAGCGCCACGTCCCAGCCGGGCAGCGGCCGGCCCATGGACCCCTCCTTGACCGGGGTGCCGGGGAAGTTCCCCACCAGCGGGTACGACTCCGTGGACCCGTAGTAGTCGAGCAGCGTGACCCCGAACTGCTCGCGGAACCAGCGGATCAGGTCGGCGGTGAGCGGCTCGTTGGCGCAGCAGATCGTACGGAACCGCTGCGGATGACGGCGGCCCGCGTCGGGCAGCTGCTCGCGCATCTTGCGCAGGAACGTGGGGTTGACCAGGCCGGTCGTGACGCCGTTGCGCGCCATGCTCGCCAGCAGCCCCTCCGGGTCGAACCCGGCCGCCGGGCGGTAGACCAGGTGCGTCGCGCCCGCCCTGAGCGGGCCCATGAGCTTGGCCATCGACCAGGCCCACTCTCCCGCGCCGTAGAAGACGTCGCCGGGGCGCAGGTCGTGGCAGTGCCGGAACTCGTTGTGGCCGAGCAGCGTGCGGTGCGCGTGCACGATGCCCTTGGCGGGGCCGGTCGTGCCGGAGGTGTAGAAGATCAGCGCGGGATCGTCGGCGGCGGTGTCGGCGTCCTCGAACTCCGGCGTCAGCAGGCCGATCGCCGGGTCGTCCACGTCGACCACGATCCCGCCGTACCCGCTCGCCCGCCGGATCGCGCCCGCCTCGGTGACCAGCACGGACGCGCCCGAGTCGGCGAGCCGGTAGGCGATCTGGTCGTCGGCCCAGAGCAGGGACATGGTCACGAGCACGGCGCCGGTACGCAGCACGCCCAGGTACGTCGCCGGGGTGTCGGTGCGCTGCGGGAGCATGACCGCGACCCGGTCGCCGGGGCGGACGCCGAGGCCGTGCAGGCAGGCGGCCACCTGGCGGGAGCGGTCCTGCACCGCGCCCCAGCGGACCTCCTCGTGCGCCCCCGTGTGATCCTCGAAGATCAGCGCCAGGTTCTCGCGGGGGTGGCGGTCGGCCACGTCCACGGCCATGTTGTAGCGCTCGGGAACGCTCCATTCGCTCACTTGGCGCGCCCCTTCAGAAAACGGGCCATCTCCCGCTGGGGCTCGCCCGTGGCGTACGCGGCGGCGTGCACCTTCTTGGCCGCCGCGACCGAGTCGGCCAGGGCGTCGCGCTCCAGCTCCCTGAGCCGCCCCTTCGTCAGCGCCACCGCGCCGGAGGGCAGCGCGGCCAGCTCCTTGGCCTGCGCCACGGCGGAGGCAAGCACGTCGTGCTCCGCCACGAGCCTGGTCAGCAGGCCGAGCCGCTCCGCCTCCGCCCCGTACACCAGGCGTCCGGTCAGCGCGAACTCGGTCGTCTTCGCGCGGCCGAGCACGCTCCACATGGCCCAGATGCCGGTGATGCTCGGGATGCCCGAGAGCACCTCCGGCTGGCCCATCCGGGTGCCCGCGTGGCCGATGCGCAGGTCCGCCAGCAGCGCGAACTGGAACCCCGAACCGGCCGCCACCCCGTTCACCGCGGCCACGACCGGCTTGTCCAGGTCGAGCACCGCCCGGTAGAGCCGGTCGAAGCCGTCGATCCAGGCGTCGGAGGCGGCGTGGTCGTCGGGGTCGATCCCGGCCGTCTCACCCAGGTCCTGACCGGCGCAGAAGGCGCGCCCCGCCCCCGTGAGGACGACGGCGCCCACCTGCGGGTCGGCGCCCGCCTCGCGCAGCAGCTCGATCAGCCGCTCCCGCATCCCGGCGGTCCAGGCGTTCAGCTTCTCCGGGCGGTTCAAGGTGATCACCGCGACGGGTCCGTCACGGTCCAGCAGCACACTCACTAGCGTCCCTTCGCAGGTCAACGGGCTTGCCGGGGATATAACCAGGTCCTGCGGGGCGCTGGCCAACATCAATGTGGACTCTTGGCGATATCAGAGCGATATGGTCAGGGTGATGGAGCTACGCCACCTGCGCTATTTCGTCATGGTCGCCGAGGAGCTGCACTTCGGCCGGGCCGCGGAGCGGCTGCACATGGCGCAGCCGCCGCTGTCCCAGCGCATCCGCGACCTGGAGCGGGAGCTGGGCGTCCGGTTGTTCGACCGCAACCCGCACCGCGTCTCGCTCACCGAGGCCGGCGCGCTGCTGCTCGAGCACGCGCGCGGGGTGCTGGAGCGGGCGGACGCGGCCCGCGAGGCCATGCGCCGCATCCGGCCGGGCGACTCGGGCGTGCTCCGGGCCGGGGTGCCGCCGGACACGACGCCGATGGCGCTCAGGACGCTGGTGGCCACGTTCGCCGAGCGCGTCCCGGACGTGCTGCTGGAGCTGCACGAGCTGACCACCGCCAGCCAGCTCGCCAAGCTGCGCGCGGAGGAGCTCGACGTGGGCCTCCTCCGGCATCCGTGTGACACGGTGGGGCTGGAGTCGAGCGAGGTCGTCCACCGGCGGCTCGGCGTGGTGCTGCCCGCCGACCACCGCGCCGCCGGGCAGGAGGTGGTACGCCTGCGCTCGCTCGACGGCTCGCCGCTGGTGATCTTCCCTCGGGAGATGGCGCCTCAGCTCTACGACCACATGCTGGAGGCGTGCCGGGACAACGGGTTCCTGCCCGGCGCGATCAGGCACGCCAGAAACCCCCACTTCGTGCACGGCCTCGTCATGTCGGGGCTGGGGGCGCACCTCAACGAGGAGCCGTACGACGAGCTGCCCGCCGGGCTGGTGTGGCGGCCGATCGACGAACCCCGGCTGACCTGGTCGACGTCGGCGGTGTGGCTGCCGGCGCAGGGCGGCGAGGTCACCGCCGCCTTCGCCGCCGCGGCCCTCGCGGGGCTGCGCGAGGTCGGCCATGCGTAGTGCTCCACCGTGACGCCGGCAGGAGGCCATCGCCGGTGCAAGGAGGTCAGCGCGCCTGGCGGCGGCGCCAGGCCGAGGGGCTGAGGGCGCGGGCGCGCTTGAAGGCCACGCTGAAGGCGAAGGCGTCCTCGTACCCGACCTGCCGGGCCACCGTGGCGACGGTCGCCTCGGTGTCACGGAGCAGGTCCGCCGCCAGGGCCATGCGCCAGCCGGTGAGGTAGGTGAGCGGGGGTTCGCCGACCAGGCCGGTGAAGCGCGCGGCGAAGGCCGCGCGCGACATCCCTACCTTGGCGGCCAGCTCGGCGACCGTCCATCGGTGGGCAGGGTCCTCGTGCAGCAGGCGCAGGACGTCGCCGATCGCGGGGTCGGCCAGCGCCCGATGCCAGGCGGGCAGCGCCGGATCCGGCCTGGCGCACCACGCGCGCAACGCCAGCACGAGCACCAGATCCAGCAGGCGGTCGAGGATGGCGTCCTGGCCGGGCTCGTCGCAGGCGACCTCGGTGGCGAGCAGATCCAGCGCCGCGCGGGTCCGCGGCCCGGCGGGCACCACCGCCAGCGGCGGGAGCATGTCCAGCAGGCGGTCGCCCACGTCGCCGCGGAGCTCGTACGCGCCCCGGATCATGACCGTGGCCCCGGGCAGGCCGTCACCGTAGGTGCGCGGCGCCAGGCTCCGACGAGCCGGCGTCGCCATCTCCTCGCCGCCGACGACGTACTTCTTCTGTCCCTGAATGACCACCTGGGGCGGGGTGGACGGGCTGTCGGCGATCGTGTACCGGCTCGTGGCGCTGATGAGGGCGATGTCACCGGCGGCGAGGCGCACGGGCGCGCCGTCCTCGCCGAGCCGGACCGACGCGTGGCCGCCGAGCGTGGCCACGACCGTGAGCGCGGGGGCGTCGGCGAAGCTCAGCGACCATGGCGGCCGCTGGACCAGCTTCCTGACCAGCGCGTTCCTGGCGCGGGCCCGGTGCAGCAGATCGCTCAGGACATCCATGCCCACCACGGTAGACGATCACAAAGGCATCCCGGAGGTTCTCCCATGGATCGTCTTTGCGTTGTGGAGTTCCCTTAGGGGAATGACGAACCTCATCCTGGGCGGCAACGGCAAGACCGGCCGCCGCATCGTCCGGCGGCTGCGGGCCGCCGGCCATCCGGTGCGGGCGGTGGCCCGTACCACCGGCGACCTCCCCTTCGACCTGGGCGACCCCACGACGTGGGCGCCCGCGCTCGACGGCGTCACCGCCGCCTACCTCATGGAGCCCGACCTGCGGGGGAGTGCCGGCCACGGCGCGCGCATCCCCAGGTTCGTGGCGGCGGCGGTCGCCTCGGGGGTGCGGCGGCTGGTGCTGCTGTCGGCCTACGGCGTCGGCGAGGCCGGCGACAGCCATCCCCTCAAGCCCGCCGAGCAGGCGGTGCGCGCCTCCGGTATCGACTGGACCATCCTGCGGCCGGACTGGTTCGCGCAGAACTTCAGCGAGAGTTTCTGGCTGCGGGGGGTTCTGTCCGGGGAGCTGGTCCTGCCCGCCGGTGACGGGGGTACGCCGTTCGTCGACGCCGAGGACATCGCCGAGGTCGCCGTGGCCGCGCTGACCGAGGACGGCCACAGCGGCCGGACCTACCAGCTGACCGGCCCGCGGGCGATCAGCTTCGGTGAGGCGGCCGATCTCATCGGCAAGTCCGTCGGGCGTACGATCCGTCACGTAGACGTCGAGCCCGAGGTCTTCGTCGAGCGTCAGGCCGCCAACGGCGTCCCCGCCGAGGTCGCCCGGCTGCTCACCGGCCTCTTCGTGGCCATCCGCGACGGCCGGGGATCCCCGGTCTCGGACGGGGTGGAGCTGGCCCTCGGCCGGGCGCCCAGGCCGTTCGAGGACTACGTCGCGGAGACCGCCGCGGCCGGCCACTGGGACTGACCACCGGAGCCTGTCGTGGTGGCACCGCGGCTGCGGCGCCACCACGACAGGGCGCGGCCCGTCAGAGGAATTCACCCCACACCGGGACGGCGTCCCCCTGCTCCCAAGGCTCCTTCGCGTCGTCGTCGCGCGGGTAGAAGTCGTTGGTGATGTATTCGGCAAGGTCCCGGCCGTAGCTGATGATGTCCGTGCCCCAGATCGACAGCACCTGACTGCCGTGTGTGCCGCGTCCGCCGGGCAGGAAGCGATGGGCGTAGAGGGGGATCAGCTTCGGCGCCCCCGCCAGCTCGCGCTCCGCGATCTGGAGCGCCTGCGCCTTGTCCTCGGGCCGGGGTCCCCATGACCTCAGCCAGACGCCGTACTCCACGTCACGCAGGACGTTGCGTACCGGCCACTCCAACTGGTGGCGAAGCTCCTCCTCGTCGCCGTCGCGCCAGTCCGGCCAGGGGCGGTCCCAGGTGGCGCCTTCCTCCGGACGGGCGGAGTTGATCGGGAGTCCGGCGGCGAGGAAGGCACGGTGATCGTCGGCGAACTCGACGCCGTGCTCCGCCTCGATCCAGGCGAACTCCCTGTCGGTCAGCCCCGGCGTGATCTCGCACTCCCCGGACAACGCCAGGCGCCGATGGGCTTCCCGCCCGAGCCGGACCGCGTCTGGATGCAGCACGCCGTCCACCCTAGCGAGCGACGGTTCGGCCTGCGGCGCCGCGGATCGACGGCCGCACGCCCGCTCGCGTTCCGGCGTGTGCCGCCCGCGGTGCTAAGGTCCGGCCATGAACAACGAGCGATCAACGGGGCCGACCGGCTTCAGGTAGTCCGCCAGGAAATGCCTGGCGGTGCTACCAGGGGAGCCCCATGTCCCGCACTGCCCATCACCTCGACCGCCCGATTCCCGACGGAAGCGGCCGAGGGGGAGACCCATGGCGATCGGTGACGATAGTCGATCTCCGTTACAGCGCCGCGTGCCTGCGCGAGGCACACCGAGCCGGCCATCGAGCACGCCCGACCCCCGTCCGCCGCAGGATCGACGTCTACTCCTGGGCCAGGGCCGATCGCCGGGACCGGTGGGTGGCGCAGTGGGCCATGATCGAGGAGCGTCGAGCGCGCCGGCGTCTGCGTCTCCGGCTCGAAGCGATCCGCCAGAGGGCCAACGCCGCCGAGGCCGTCGACGATCTCGAGGTCCACCCCGCCCGGCACCGTCGCAACGCCCTCTGGCTGTACTGATCGGGATACGCCCTTCTTCCGTAGATCCGGCTTCCCGCCCCGGCATCGCGTCAGTCCATGATCACGACGGTACGCAGGGCGGCGCGGATGCTGGTGACGGGGTCGCCGTGGTGGTAGATCCGCTCCGACGGTTCGATGCCGTCCAGGAACTCCTGATAGCGGACGGCGTAGTCCAGGTGGGACAGCGGCTCGGCGATCGCGAGTGCCCGGGCCGCCTCGCAGCCGGGGACATGGGCGGTCCAGGCGTCGATCCAGGCCCTGGCGGCGGCGGGCCGTTTGTCGGCGGGAAGCCAGTCACGGGCCCGTATTCCGTCCAGCACCGGGTTGCCGAGGTGCGCGTCGGCGAAGTCCACCACGGCCGGCGGGCCGCCGTCGCTGCGCCAGTTTCCCGGGTGGAAGTCGCCGTGCACGATCGTGTCGGGCAGGCCGCACTCCGCCAGCAGAGGCCAGCGTTCGACCAGCTCGTACGCCCCCGCCAGCTCCTCGGCGGTCAGCTCGCGGCCCACGTCACCGGCCAGCAGGCCGCGGACCCGGTCGGCGACGACGGGTCCGCGCCGATCCGGCAGCCCGGACGGGATCGCGCCCGCCAGCCGGGCCTGCGCGGCGACCAGCCGCGTCACGGCGCTGTCGACGATCTCGACGGGGGCGTCCCAGCAGTCCTCGCCGGGAAGATGCTCCAGCAGGACCCGCCCCGGCCCGGACGCCACGACCGTGGGAACCAGGCTCGGGTCCAGCGCCGCGAACATGCCGATGACGGCGGCCTCCTCGACGGCGAAGTGCGGCGTGGCCTTCAGCCACACCGGCCCTCGGGCCGTGGGCAGCAGGAACAGCCCGGCCAGATTCCAGGTCTTGCGCTGCCGGATCGGCCCGGTCAGCGGTCGCCCGGCCGTCCTCAGCGCGTCCTCCGCCCAACCGAGCAGCTCCCGCAGCCCGTCGATCCGCGCCCACGGAGCCCGCAGCCGCTCGGGCCTGTCCAGCACTCCATGGTCGGTGGGCTGCGGAGCCGTCAGCCGCCCGGGCTCGGGCCGCTCCAGCGCTTCGACGTGATAGGTCACATGACCGTCGCGGCCGCCTTCGCCGCCGTCCACGTCCAGCAGGCGCAGCACCAGCACATCCACGCCGAGCACCTGGCGTACGTGCGCGACCACCGGCTCCACCTCGGCCCACCACGGCACCTCCACCGCGAACGGGCCGATGACCCCGAGCCGCTCGTCACCCGAAGTGACCCACGCGCTGACCGTTCTTCCCATCCGGCCAGTCTGATCGCTCCCCGCGACGTCCGCCACGGAATATCCGGCCGGCGCGGCACCCGTGCCGGAGGCCCTCGGCGGCCTGGCCGTGCGCCGCGCCCCTTGCCGCCGGCGCGCCTCAGGCTCGGTGGCGGTGCGGGCAGCCGCGCTGATCGGAGCTGGTCGCCAGGTGCTGGCTTACGTTGATTCGCCCTGGATGAGCCGGCATTCGCCGACGCCGGTGAAGTCGGCCTCGGTGGGCTCGCGATCGAGGAGGAGCTCGGCCAGGCGACCATAGGACGTGGGCGGGCCGAAGCCGATGGTCGTGAGCCGGGGGCTGGTCTGGGTGGCCACCGGGGTGTCGTCCACGCCCACCACCCCCAGCTCCTGCGGCACCGTACGGCCGATGACCCGTGCGGCTGCCAGCACCGCCGCGGCGGTGTCGTCGTTGTAGCAGGCCAGGCCCGTGCCGATGGGCAGCGAGGCGATGGCGTCCAGGTCGGCGTCCGCGCGCAGCGCCACGGTGATCACTTGCGGCTCGTCCATGCCGGCGGCCCGGCACGCCTCGCGCACGCCCTGCTCGCGGGCCCGCAGCAGCACGTCGTCGCGGGCTTCGGTGAGGCGGGCGTAGGCGATGCGCCGGTATCCGCGCCGCATGAGGTGCTCGGCCTGCGTCCGCCCCACGGTCCAGCTGTGCCCGCCGGGCTGGGAGATCGCGTGGGCGATGTCGAGGGTGCGCACGCCGGCCGAGCTCAGGACGGCCCGCTTGCTCTCGCTCAGCTCCGACAGCGCGATGACCATGCGGGGCCGGGCGGTGGTGATGACCGCCGCGAAGGATCGCGCGGAGGCGGTGGCCGAGCACATGAGCAGGGACAGGCCGTGCTCGGCCAGCGCCTCGGTCATCTGGTCGGCCACCTGGCTGAACTGGCCGTTCGGGGAGATCGGCAGAACGAGGAGGATCAGGTCGCTCTGGCCGCGCGCGAGCGCGCGGCCGGCCGAATGCGGGCGGTAGCCGAGTTCGGCCACGGCCCGCTGGACGGCGTCGCGGGTGGCCTGGCTGAAGCGGTCGCCGTGCCCGTTGAGGATGTAGCTCACCGTCGAGCGGGACACGCCCGCATGCCGGGCGACGTCTTCGCTGCTGACCCGCATCGCACTCCTGTTCAGTCTGGAGCGGTTCGCCCCAGACAGATGCTAGACGGAACAGGCGCCAGCCCCCTACGCTTCCGATTCACGCGCGTGTTCACACGTGTGAATCACGCGCGTGAACAGGACGGGAGAAACTCATGCCAGACGCTCTGCCGGCGCGGGATCCGGAAGCGGTCACCCCCCACCCCAGCGACGCCCCCACCCCGCCCCCCCGCCGCCGAGCCGGCGCCCGGACGCTGGCTATGGGTGATCTATCCGCTGGCCATGGTCGCGATGAACGCGGTGTGGGGCGGTGTGATGCAGGTGCTGCTCGGCAAGCAGATCGCCGCGATCGTGCCGGAGCAGGCCGCCTCCGCCGCGGCGCTCGGGATGGCCCTGAGCGTCTCGGCCGTCTCCAGCGTCGTCTCCCAGCCCATCGCCGGGATGTTGTCGGACCGCACCCGCACCCGCTTCCTCGGCCGCCGCAACGTGTGGATCTTCGGCGCCGGCATCGTCGGCGCGCTGGGGCTGGTCGCCATGTCCCAGCTGACCTCCACCATCGCGATCGCCATCACGTGGGCGGCGATGATGTGGCCGCTGAACGCCACACAGGCCAGCCTGACGGCGGTGCTGCCCGAGCGGGTGCCGCAGCGGCTGCGCGGCAGCATGTCCGGCGTGCTGGGAGCGGCCGGCCTGATCGGGGCGTACGCCGGCGTCGCCCTGGCGGGGCTGTCGCAGGACCTGTTCATGGGCTATCTGCTGGTCGCCGGGCTCTTCCTGCTGCTGACCCAGATCTTCGCCCTGACCACCAAGGACCGTCCGGCGCCGGAGCCGGACGCCCGCACCACACCCGGGGAGGAAGCCGGCGGCACGAGGCTCAGCCTGCGCGGCGCGCCGGACTACTGGTGGGCCTTCACCGGCCGCTTCCTGCTGATCTTCGGCTACTTCTCCGTCAGCAGCTTCCAGCTGTACATCCTGCGCGACCACATCGGCCTGGGCGACATCGACCGGGCGGCCACCACGCTGGTCGCGATCTCGGGCCTGGGCACGCTGCTGAGCCTGGCCTTCGCCCTGCTCGGCGGCTGGATCTCGGACAAGACCGGCCGGCTGCGGCTGTTCGTGGGCCTGTCGAGCCTGATGTTCGTCCCGGCCGGGCTGGTCTACCTGCTCGTGCCCACGCTGACCGGGGCGTGGGTGGCGACCGCCGTCACCGGAGCGGCCTTCGGCGTGTACATGGCGGTGGACCAGGCGCTGATCACGCGGGTCCTGCCGGGCGTCGGCAACGCCGGCCGGGACCTGGGAATCATGAACATCGCCAACGCCGGCCCGCAGATCATCGCCCCCAGCGTCGCCGGCGCCGTGGTCGGCGCCACGGGCGACTACCGGCTGGTGTTCGTGCTGCTCATCGTCTGCACCGCGCTGGGCGCCCTGTCGGTGCGCTTCATCAAGGGTGTCCGCTGACACCGTCCCCCTGAGGAGAGAACAACCATGATCCGCGAACCCTTCAACGACGGCTGGCGCGTCACCCGCCGCACGTCCATCTTCGAACTGTTCACGGCCGGCGACGGCGCCGGGGCGGTCGCCGTGACGCTGCCGCACGACGCCATGCTGGCCGGCGGCAGGTCCGCCGAGGGCTCGGACGGCTCGCACACCGGGTACCACCGGCCCGGCGCCTGGCGCTACGACAAGGAGTTCGAGGTGCCCGCCTCGTGGGCGGGCAAGCGGGTGAGCATCGAGTTCGAGGGCGTCTACCGCGACGCCATGGTGTACATCAACGACGCCTTCGCCGGCCAGTGGGCGAACGGCTACTCCACCTTCCACCTCGCCGCCGACCCCTACCTGCGCTACGGCCGGACCAACACCATCCGGGTCGAGGCGCAGGCGTACAAGGACTCGCGCTGGTACAGCGGCGGCGGCATCCACCGCCCGGTGCACCTGCTCGTCGGCGACCTGCTGCACGTCACCCCGACCGGCCTGCGGGTGAGCACCCCGCAGATCGACGACGAACTCGCGGTGGCCGCGGTCGCCACCGAGGTGGTCAACGAGGGCACCGGCACCCGTACCGTCGAGGTCCTGCTGGAGGTACGCGACGGCGACGGCGAGATCGTGGCCGCCGACCACGCCCCGCTGACCGTGCTGGCCGGTGAGCGGGCCATCGTGCGCCACCGCGCCTACATCCGCCACCCCGCTCTGTGGAGCGTGGAGGAGCCGAACCTGTACACCGCGACCGTCCGGCTGACCGACGACGGCGGGCAGGTCGACGAGGCCCGCACCACGTTCGGCATCCGCAGCGTCTCGGTGGACCCGATCCGGGGCCTGCGCGTCAACGGCGCCACCGTCAAGCTGCGCGGCGCGTGCGTGCACCACGACAACGGCCCGCTCGGCTCGGCCGCCATCGCCCGGGCCGAGGAACGGCGCGTGCGACTGCTCAAGGACGCCGGCTTCAACGCCATCCGCTCCGCGCACAACCCGCTCAGCACCGCCATGCTGGAGGCCTGCGACCGGCTCGGCATGCTCGTCATGGACGAGACGTTCGACATGTGGACGGTGTCCAAGACCGACGACGACTACGCGCGCCGGTTCCCGCAGTGGTGGGAGCGGGACGTGGACGCCCTGGTGGCCAAGGACTTCAACCACCCCAGCGTGATCTTCTACTCCATCGGCAACGAGATCCTCGAAGCGGGCACCCCGCACGGCGCCCGCTGGGGACGCCTGCTCGCCGAGCGCATCCGGGCCCAGGACCCCACCCGCCTGGTCACCAACGCCCTCAACGGCATGATGGCGATCATGGACCAGATCCCCGCGCTCATGGCCCAGGCGAGTGGCGCACAGGCTCAGGCGGATGCCGGCGGGCCGGCCCAGGCGGATGCCGGCGGGCCGGCCGTCGAGGGCGGCTTCAACGACCTGCTGGACGGCATGGGCGCGCTCACCGCCCTGCCCGAGGTCGGCGAACGCATCGCCGAGTCGGCCGCCGTGCTGGACGTCGTGGGCCTCAACTACGGCGACTCCCGCTACCTCACCGACCACCAGACCCACCCCAACCGCGTCGTGGTCGGCTCGGAGACCTTCCCCACCCTGATCGACCGCTACTGGAAGCTCGTCACCGAGCACGGCCACATCATCGGCGACTTCACCTGGACCGGCTGGGACTACTTGGGCGAGAGCGGCATCGGCCGGCCGACCTACCCCGGCGAGGGCCCCTCCTTCGGCGCTCCGTACCCGTGGCTCACCGCCTCCACCGGCGACCTGGACATCACCGGCCGCCGGCGCCCCATCTCCTACTACCGCGAGACCGTCTACGGCCTGCGCCGCACCCCCTACCTGGCCGTGCAACGCCCCGAGCACCGCGAGCACCCCTTCCGGCCCAAGGGATGGGCCTGGAGCGACTCCATCGCCAGCTGGACCTGGGACGTCCCGGCCGGCACCCCCGTCACCGTGGAGGCCTACACCGACGCCGACGAGATCGAGTTCGTGCTCAACGGCACCACCGCGGCCAGAGTGCCCGTCGGCACCGACAAGGCGTACCTGGCCACGGCCGAACTGCCGTACCAGCCCGGCACGCTGGAGGCGGTGGCCTACCGGGACGGGGCCGAGACGGGCCGCTGCCGGCTGCTCACCGCGGGCGCGGCCGCGCGGCTGCGGCTCACCCCCGACCGGCCGCACCTCGGCGCCGACCCGCAGGACCTGGCCTATCTCGACATCCACCTCGTGGACGAGCACGCGACGATCAACCCGATCAGCGACCGCACCGTGACCGTCAGCCTCGACGGCCCGGCGACCCTGCAGGCTCTGGGCACGGCCAGGCCCTCCACCGAGGAGCCCTTCCACGCCACCTCCTGCACCTCCTACGAAGGCCACGCCCTGGCCGTGCTGCGCCCCACCGGCGCCGAAGGTCCCGTCACGGTCACCGTCCGCGCCGACGGCCTCCCGCCGGCCACCGTCACCATCGAGGTATGGCAGCCCGGCGGCACCGCCGCGCGCCACGAGCCGGCACGTTCATGAGCCGGCGCTGGGGGGTTCCCGCGCGGGCCCTCCAGCGGCCGGTGCGCGTCACGGCACGGCCGCCGGGCGTCCCGTTCCTGGAAAACCCCCGGGCGGGGCGTGTATTCTGGCTGGTCAGGGGCATATTCGGTGCGGTGCCGACGGGTGGCATCTCACTGATCAAGGGCTCGATCATGGAACTTCAGAACCAGACCGCGCTGGTGACCGGGGGCGGCTCGGGCATCGGCCGCGCGACCGCGCTGGTGCTCGCCCGCGAGGGAGCCTTCGTCATCGTCGCCGGTCGCAGTGCCGACCACCTCGCCGAGACGGTCGCGGAGATCGAGGCCGCGGGCGGCAGGGCCCGTGCCGTTCCCACGGACCTCAACGACCTGGCCGCGCTGCGGCGGCTCGCCGACGAAGCCGGTGATGTGGACATCCTGGTCAACAACGCGGGCGTCTACCCCTTCATGCCGACCCCGAAGCAGGATCTGGAGTCGTTCATGCAGGTGTTCGACACCAACGTACGGGGGCCGTTCTTCCTGACCGCCGCCCTCGCGCCGAAGATGGGGGCCAGGGGGGCCGGCAGCATCGTCAATGTCAGCTCGATCGCCGCTCTCCAGGGCATCCCGGACGCCGCCGCCTACGGGGCGACGAAGGCCGCTCTCGACGCGCTCACTCGCTCCTGGGCCGCCGAGTTCGGCGATCGCGGGGTGCGGGTCAACTCCGTGGCCCCCGGAAACACCCAGACTGACAACGTGGTGAAGGCCCTCGGTGAGGAGATGTTCGAGGAGTGGGGGCGGACGGGCAACCCACTCGGCCGCCTCGGCCGTCCGGAGGAGGTCGCCGAAGCGATCCTCTTCCTCGCCTCCCCGCGGTCGAGCTACATCACCGGGGTCACCCTGCCGGTCGACGGCGGCTACGTCGCGCGCGGCTGAGCCGGATGGCCGTCGGAGGGTCCTGCCGCGAAACCCTGCGCCGGCTTCAAAGGGGGATCAGCCGAGCGGGACCTCTGCCGAGCGGGAGGGGACGGCGTCGAGCGTGCTGAGCGTGGCGCGGTCGAAGGTGATCGTGGCGGCGGCGACGTTCTCTTCGAGGTGCTCGATGCTGGACGTGCCGGGGATGAGCAGGACGTGCGGGGCGTGGTGGAGCAGCCAGGCGAGGCCGACCTGCTCGGGTGTGCGGCCGAGCGTCGCCGCCGCGGTGCGGACGGCCGCCTCGTCGGTCACCTTCGGCATCTGGGGGAAGGCGCCGCCGAGGGGGAAGAACGGGACCCAGGCGATGCCCTCGGCCCGGCACAGCTGGAGCATGGCTTCGTCGTCGCGGGTGACGAGGCTGTAGGCGTTCTGGACGCAGGCGATGCCGGCGGGGATCGCCCGGCGCAGCCCGTCGAGGGTGACGCTGCCCAGCCCGA
Organism: Nonomuraea angiospora; assembly: GCF_014873145.1. Lineage (NCBI taxonomy): Bacteria > Bacillati > Actinomycetota > Actinomycetes > Streptosporangiales > Streptosporangiaceae > Nonomuraea > Nonomuraea angiospora. The sequence continues at coordinate 840,744 of NZ_JADBEK010000001.1, forward strand.
TCGCGCCGATCTTGCCCTCGTCGCGCATCGCCGTCATCGCGGCGAGCTGGTCGTCGAGGTCGACCGCCTGTTCGCCCGTGGCCCGCAGGCCGGGGCCGGCGTCCAGGCGGCGCAGGTTCACGACCGGGATCTGTTCCAGGCCGAGGCTGACGAGGTTGTCCTCGACGCTGGCGCGCAGTTCTTCGGGTCGCTGTGCGGGGCGCAGCGGGATCGGGCCGCCGGGGTCGGGGTCGGCGCCGACCTTGCTGACGATCATGACGTCGTCCTGCGGCCGGATCGCTTCGCGCAGGAGCTCGTTGGCGAAGCCGTTGCCGTAGAACTGGGCGGTGTCGATGTGGTCGACGCCGAGGTCGATCGCGCGGCGCAGGAGCGCGAGGGCCGTGTCGGGGTCGTGGTGCAGGCGTTCGAGCTGTGCGGTGCCGTAGCCGACGCGGGAGACGGTGCGCCCGGCGAGCGGAGCGGTGCCGCCGGGGCGAGGGGCGTCGACCGGCCGCGCGCCGGAAAGGGGGTTGCTGGAGGTCATGAGGATCCCCGTCCACATAGGATGTCAGAGATAGCGGAGGAGCCTCCGCTATCTCTGACTGACTATAGAGCAATACCGGAGGTTCCTCCGCTTTGAGTCCGCCCGAATCGGCGTCCGCCGACACCGCCGCGACACAGCGCCCGCTGCGCGCCCACGCCCAGCGCAACCGGGACAATCTCATCGCCGTCGCCCGGGCCGCCTTCGCGGCGGCCGACGACACCGTCCCGCTCGAGAGCATCGCCCGTGAGGCGGGCGTCGGGATCGGCACCCTCTATCGCCATTTCCCCACGCGCGAGGCGCTGGTGGAGGCGGTCTACGCCGCCGAGCTCGACGACATCGCCACGAGCGCCCCGGCCCTGCTCGAACGGTTCCCGCCGCAGATCGCGCTGCGCGCCTGGATGGAGCGGTACGCGGCGTTCACGGCGGTGAAACGCGGGATGGCCGACGCGCTGCGTGCGGGCCAGGCCTCGGGGCGCATCCCGACCTCCACCACCAGGGAACGTATCACCACCGCGATCGCGACGATCCTCGCCAAGGGCGCCGAAACGGGCGCACTCCGCGCGGACGTCGACCCGGACGAGGTCACCACGATGCTCCTCGGCATCTTTCTCGCCACGTCGGCCCGCGACACCCCCGAGCAGACCGGGCGGCTCCTCGACCTGCTCCTCGACGCCCTGCTCCCCAGAGCGGCCCGGTAGCGGCGGGCCGGGGCGACGCCGTGCCCGTGCCCCGGGGCAGGGGTCAGCTCAGCCGTCGCCGATCCGCACGCGGTGGCTGTCGCCGTCGGACAGGAACGCCGCCAGCGCCCGCCCCTGCTCGCCGACGGCGTCCCGGTCGCCTCCGGACAGGCGGCCCAGCGGGGTGACCACCACTGTGCCGTCCTCCACGGTCCAGGTCGCGCAGACCCGGCCGTCGACCAGCACCACGCGGGCGCCCGCGACCGACAGGCCGCGGTGGGCGTCGTCGATGATCCGGCCGCGGTCGTGGTAGCCGAGGATCGCGTTGTCGAAGGCGGGCAGGAACCGCACCGGCGCGGGCGTGTCGGGGTCGGGGCGCGGCGCGTCGGGCAGGTCCAGCAGCTCCCGGCCGCGCTCGTCGCGGAAGGAGACGAGCTCCGGGCGCACCGCGGCCACCGCGGCCGGCAGCCCGGCCAGGCCGCACCAGGCGCGCAGGTCGGCCGAGGCCGCCGGGCCGTAGGCGGCCAGGTAGCGCCGCACCAGCGCCTCGCCGACCGGGTCCGAGCCGTTCTGGGCGGGCGGATCCGGCTCGCGGCCGAGCCAGGAGGACAGCGGCGCGTTGCGCACGCCCGCCTTCGTCCGCCACAGCCCGCGCGGCGGCAGCTGCGCCATCGGGATGAGGGCGGCGACCAGCATCTCGCCCAGCACGCGAGGTCCGGCCGCCGGCCAGCGCCCGGCGACCGCCCGCCCGAGGTCGCCCATCGAGCGGGGCTCGCCGTCGGCCAGCACCGCCCGGCCCGCCGCCGCGAGCTCGTCGAGGTCCACCCCGTCGAGCTCGCGGCGGTAGGTGCCGAGCATCCGCTGGCGCAGCATGGCGTCGTGGCGGGCGCGCCAGGCCAGGGCGTCCTCCGCGGTGAGGAGGTGGACGGTGCGGCGCATGAGAATGGTCCGCACCAGCCGCCGCCCGGTCAGCAGCTCCGAGAGCGCCGCCGCGTCGAACGCGCGCAGCCGCGACCAGAGCCCCACGAACGGTTCCTGCGGCTCCTGAGCCTGCAGGCCGCACAGGTGGGCGACGGCGTCCCGCACCGGTAAGTCGGCGCGATCGAGCAGCAGCTGCCGCGCCAGCGTCGCGCGGTTGAGTGTCCGGGTGTCGAGCACGGTCATGCGATCATCCTGCCGTGGCGGCGACGTCGATGACCCAGGTGACGCCGAACCGGTCCGTCAGCATCCCGTACAGCGGGGCCCACTGCGCGGGCCCGAGAGGCTGCAGCACGGTCGCCCCGTCGGAGAGCCTCTCCCAGTACGCGGTGATCTCCTCGGCCGTCTCGCCGCGCACCGAGACGAAGAACGCGTTCTCCCCCCGGCTGTACGGCAGTCGCGAGGGCACGTCGTAGGCCATGACCTCGAATCCGGCGGCGGCGCTCACCTGGCCCCACATGACCTGATCGGCCTCGGACGGCTCCTGAGCGCCGCCGGCGTCCTTGTAGGTCACCACGGCCAGGTCCCCGCCGAACACGGACTGGTAGAACGTGAGCGCCGCTCGGGCGTTCCCGCGGAAGTTCAGGTGGGTCACGGTGTTCACGGACATGATTGCTCCTTTTGTCGGCGGTCATCCCGGTCGCCGACCACACTCCCAGGGGTAGCGGTCAGGTTGTGGCCGCTTCTGCGGGTGATACTGGACGGGTGCAGAAAACCTCGGCTCGGCTGCTGTCCTTGCTCTCGATGCTCCAGGCGCGCCGGGACTGGCCGGGAGCGCTGCTGGCCGAGCGCCTCGGCATCAGCCCGCGCACCGTGCGCCGCGATGTCGACCGGCTGCGCGAGCTCGGCTATCCGATCGTGGCCGCCAAGGGCCCTGACGGCGGCTACCGGCTCGACGCCGGTACGCGGCTGCCGCCGCTGCTGTTCGACGACGAGCAGGCCGTCGCCCTGGCCATCGCGCTCCAGTCCGCCACCACGACCGGCGCCGGCATCGAGGAGGCCGCGGCCCGTGCGCTGACCACCGTCCGGCAGGTCATGCCCGCCCGGCTGCGCCACCGCATCGACGCCCTCCAGATCACCGCCGTCGAGCGGTATGCGCCGGATCCCCCGGTCGACAGCGGGGTGCTGGTGTCCGTCGGCGCCGCCGTACAGGCCGGGGAGGTGCTGCGTTTCGACTACGCCTCGCCAGGAAGCGACGGCGGCGACGGGCCGGGCCCGCCGCGCCGGGTGGAGCCCCATCACCTCGTCACCTGGGGCGGGCGCTGGTATCTCGTGGCATGGGACCTCGACCGGGAGGACTGGCGGACCTTCCGGGCCGACCGGATCGCGCCGCGCGTCCCCACGGGGCCCCGCTTCACGCCGCGCGAGCTGCCCGGGGGAGGGGTGGCCGCCTTCGTGGCCGATCGGTTCCGGGGCTCCGGCGGCTCCGGCGAGTGGCCCTGCCGCGGCGAGGTCATCCTCGGCCTGCCGGCCGCCGCCGTGTCCCCCTACCTCCACGACGGGGTCGTCGAAGCGCTCGGCCCGGACCGGTGCCGGGCCATCCTGGGCTCCTGGTCCTGGGTCGGGCTGGCCGCGAGCGTCGGCAGGTTCGACGCCGACATCGAGGTCGTCGGCCCCGCCGCGCTCAAGGACGCCTTCGCGCACCTGGCCCGCCGCTACGCCGACGCCGCTTCGTCCCGGGGGGCGTCGACGGATGACACGATTCGCCATCCGGATGCGTGATCGGGCCATGGCCCCGGCCGGGCCGCGATGGCGATGATGGGGCGATGAGCAACCCCGACCTGAAGATCCCGTACGAGCGCGACGGCTACCTCGTCCTCGGCCGCGCCCTCGGCCCCGGCGAGGTAGGCGAGCTGCTCGAAGAGGCCGTCCGCATCTGCCGGGGCGAGCTCGGCGACATCAGCGGCGCGTGCTGGTGCCGACGTTCCTGGCCGACCCGGCGCCGGCGCGGCGCACGCCCCCTGTCCTGCCGCCACCGGTGATCGCGATGATGAGCGCGGTGCGCGCGCACTGGTCCGACGGGGTGTCCAGGCCGGTCCCGATGCGGGAGCTCGCCTCGGCCGCGCGGGTCTCGCCGAGCGCGCTGTGCCGTACGTTGCGCCGCACCGCGCCGGAGGCCGCCCCGCCGTCACCAGCCGAGTCCCACGGCCTCACGGTGCTGCAACCGCTCGTCCAAGCCCCCTGACACTGACGTGAGGTCAGCGCGGCGGGCCGGTTCGGCGCCCGTACGCCTGCGACAACGCCAGCAGGACGGCGAGGCCCGCGCAAACGGCGACGCAGTGCTCGGCCACGGCCACCCCGCGAAGTTCGACCGGCTGGTACGCCCCGGCCACCAGCCACGCCAGCCGCCACGCCCCCCAGGAGAACAGCGACCCGGAGGCGACGAACCCCACGGCCATGGGCAGCCACACCGGCGTCCGCCCGCTGCCCCACGGGCCGAGCGCCCACAGGCTCCAACCGGCGGCCGCCGCGCACAGCGCGCTGTCGGCCATGAGGAGCCTGCCTTGGGCGTCCACCACGGTGAGCAGCCCGTAGGTGCTGCCCGCGGCCCAGGAGATCCAGGCCGCGGTGAGCGCCCCGAGCGGCGCCAGCGCCCACAGGAAGCGGCCGTCGGCTCGTTCCCGGCCCACCCGCCCCGCGAAGGCGCGCGGCCATCGTTCACGCAGGAAGAGCGGCAGGCCCACGACCAGCGCCACCGCCATGCCCGCGAACCCCACGCCGATGAGGACGGTCTCCCAGGCCGGCGTGGCGGCCGCCGCCGGCTCGGGCGCGCTCGGGGCCACCAGGCTGCCGACGATCATGAACGGGATCATGGACACCAGGAAGCCGCCGGCGACCCACCCGAGCGGCAGCACCAGCCAGTCCGGCAGCCGCGTCCCCCACGACTGGGCCAGCGCCAGGCCCAGCGCGGCGCCGGCCAGCGCCATCACCACCGTGACCGCGTTGAGCAGCACCCAGTGGGCCGTGCCCTGCCACACCTCGGCGGCGATCCAGATCACCTTGACCAGCAGGTAGAGGGACATCGCCACCGCCGCGACGAATCCGGCGAAGCGGCGCACCAGCACGAGCGTCCGAACCTCGATATGTACACGCATGTCAGGAGCCTCCCGGCCCGCGCCGGTGCCCGGCCACCCCCGTAAGAGGCAGGCCCCTCCCCAGCGAGGGGGAGGCGGGGCTCGGCTACGCTGCCCCCGAATTGCCAAAACCTTATGAAGGGGGACGAACGGGGTGAACGGGACTGTTACCGCCGTCAGCACCAGCGGCGAGCACTCCTTCAGCAAGCCGAACCGGGAGAGCATCACCCTGCTGGCCGGGCTCGGCGTGGAGGGCGACGCGCACGCGGGCGTGACGGTCAAGCACCGCTCCCGCGTCGCGCAGGACCCGACGCAGCCGAACCTGCGCCAGGTGCACCTCATCCACGAGGAGCTCTTCGCCGAGGTGGGACGGGCGGGCTTCGCGGTCGGCCCCGGCCAGCTCGGCGAGAACATCACCACCCGGGGCGTCGACCTGCTCGCACTGCCGGTCGGCACCCTGCTGCGCATCGGTGCGGAGGCCGTCGTGGAGCTCACCGGGCTGCGCAACCCGTGCGTGCAGATCGACGGCTTCCAGAACGGCCTGCTCAAGCAGGTCGTCGGCCGCGACGAGGCCGGGAACCTGGTGCGCCGGGCCGGCGTCATGAGCGTCGTCAGGACGGGCGGCGTCGTACGCCCCGGCGACGCGATCAGGGTGGAGCTCCCCGCCGAGCCGCACCGCCCCCTCGACCGGGTCTGACCCGCTCGGCCGGCCACTCCGGCTAGGGTGGTCGACATGATCAACTTGCGGGCAGTGCTCTACGACGGCCGCGACGGGGACGGATGGATCCCCGTCACGGACGGCGAATCCGGGGCCGGTGTCTTCCGCTCCGATGACGGCACCCGATACGCCAAATGCGTCACCGCCGGTGGCGTGACCTCGCTGGAGGAGGAGCGGGACCGCGTCGAGTGGCTGGGCGCGCAGGGCGTTCCGGGCCCGCGCGTCCTCGACTGGCGCGTCACGGCCGACGGCGCCCGCCTGGTGACCAGCGCCGTCGCGGGCGTCCCCGCCCATCGGGTCCCGGCCGCGCGGCTGCGGGCGGCGTGGGACCGGATCGCGGATGCCGTACGCCGCCTGCACGACCTGCCCGCCGGCCGGTGCCCGTTCACGCGGGATCTCACGCGGATGTTCGCCATGGCCGGCGACGTCATCGCCCGGGGCGCCGTCAACCCCGAGTTCCTCCCCGAAGAACAGCAGCACACGCCCGCCGGCGAACTGCTCGCCCGCCTCGCACCTCAGCTGGAGCACCGCCTCGCGCAGGAGGCCGCCGAGACGGTCGTCTGCCACGGCGACCTGTGCCTGCCCAACATCATCCTCGACCCGGAGACCCTGGACGTGGCGGGCTTCATCGACCTCGGCCGCCTCGGCCGGGCCGACCCGTACGCCGACATCGCGCTCCTGCTCGCCAACTCGCGGGAGACGTGGCCCGACGAAGGGGAGGCGAACCGGGCGGACGAGAGGTTCGCCGAGCGGTACGGCATCGTCCTCGACCGTGACCGCGAGCGCTTCTACCTCCACCTCGACCCGCTCACCTGGGGTTAGCGCCCGCTGAGACAAAACGGGCTCAGTTCTGCGTCGTCGGGCGGATGACGATCTCGCCGATCTCCACGTCACGCGGCTGTTCGATGGCGAAGGCGACAGCGCGGGCGACGGCCTGCGGTGCGATGGCGTACCGGTCCATGTTGCGGCGGATCTCCTCGCGGACCTCGGGGTTGTCGATGGAGCCGGCGAGTTCCGTACGCACGTAGCCGGGCGAGATCGCCGTGGTCCGCAGCACGCCGTCGGTCGACTCCTGCCGCAGCCCTTCCAGCAGGGTGCGCACGGCGTTCTTGGTCGCGGCGTAGACCGCCATCGTGGGCGTGATCTTCAGCCCGGCCGTCGACACCGTGGTCACGAGATGGCCGTGGCCCTGCTCGCGGAACACCGGCAGCGCGGCGGCGATGCCGTGCAGCACGCCGCGCAGGTTGACGTCGATCATCGCCGACCAGCCGGCCACGTCGAGGTCGGCCATAGGGCCGATCTTGCTGATGCCGGCGTTGCCCACCAGCACGTCGAGCCGCCCGAACTCCGTCACGGCGAGGCCGACGAGCCGTTCGAGGTCCTCGCGGGCGGTGACGTCCACGGCGCGGGTGGCGGCGCGCCCGCCGCGGTCGCGGATCTGGCGGGCGATCTCGTCGAGCCGCTCCGTACGCCGGGCGCCGAGCACGACGGCGGCGCCCCGCTCGGCGAGCAGGCGTGCGGTGGCCTCGCCGATCCCGCTGCTCGCCCCGGTGATGGCCACGACCTTGCCCGTGATGGCTGACATGGGAATTTCCTCCACAGTAAACTGGACACGTGTCCGGTTAGGTGCTCCCCACCGTACCGGACACGTGTCCGCTTAGCCAGCCCCCGTCATGCGGAGGACCGATGAACGCACCCCGCCGAGCCGACGCCACCGAGAACCGCGCACGGATCCTCCAGGCCGCACGAGAGGTCATCGCGAACGCGAGCGAGGTGCGGCTCAATGAGATCGCCAAGCGGGCGGGCGTCGGCCAGGGCACCCTCTACCGCCACTTCCCGACCCGGGAGGCGCTGCTCGCCGAGGTCTACCGCAAGGACGTGGACGACCTCGTGGCCGCCGCGCCGGCGCTGCTCGCCGAGCACGCGCCGCTGCCCGCCCTGGCCGGCTGGCTGGACCGGGTGGCGGAGTACGCGAAGGTCAAGCGCGGGGTGTTCGCGGCCGTCGAGGTGGGGGTGTGGCAGGACCTGTCCGCGCACAGCCTCGGCCCGATCGGCGAGGCGCTGACCACGCTCCTCGACGCGGGCAAGGCCGAGGGCGTCATCCGCCCCGACGTGGACGCCCGCGACGTCATCCTGCTCATCGGCTACCTGACCCGCCTGGAGCCCGCGGAGTGGGACGCCCGCGCCCACCACCTCCTGCGCGTCATCCTCGACGGCCTGCGCGGGTCGACGGGGCTCGCCCCGGCCGGCGGTTCAGGACTGGCCGCAGGCCGCGGGGCAGAACCTGACCTCGGGGTAGCGCGATGACGGCTTGTCCAGGAGGGGTTGCCGCCGCGACTTCAGGTGCTGGTCGAGGAAGGCCCCCACGTAGGTGCGGGTGAGCTCGGCGGCGCGCGCCGCGGGCAGCAGGCCGTAGGCGGGTTTGATGCCGAGGGCGCCCGCCAGCAGCGGGAGGTCGGTGAAGGACTGGTGGTCCGCGCCCGTCAGCACGATCCAGCGCTTCCACCCGGTCAGCAGCTTCCAGTCGCGCTCCCACGAGTTGTCGCCGCCGCCGGGGACGTGCTGCGGTGAGCCGATGAACATGAACGGCCGGGAGAACCCGCCCTTGGGGATCCGGGCGTAGGTGGTGCCGTCCAGGTCGATCCCGGCGCGTACCCGTGGGTCCCGCACCATGGCCGCCATGGCGCCGGCCCCGCCGATGGACTGGCCGACCATGGCGATGCGGGAGCGGTCGATCCGGCCGGCGCCGTCCCACGCCGAGGGCAGCTGGTCGAGCACGAAGGAGACGTCGGCGGCCCGGCCCGCGACCACCCCCGTGCCGAAGCCCGGGTCGGCGTCGCTGTCGCAGGCGAGGCATTCGGCCACCCGCCCGTCGGCCAGGGTCGTGGCGTAGCTCTCGTAGATGTGGTCGATGCCCGCGACGACGTACCCGCGGCTGGCCAGGTCCTCGGCCAGGGAGGTGAGGGTGTTCATCGGCTTGGTGAAGCCCGGGGAGAGCACCACCAGCGGCAGCTCGCGGCCCGTGGGCTCGGCGTCCTTGACGGCGTTGGTCCGGGTCCTGCTCAGCGTGTCGTCCGGCACGCCCGTGATCCTGCCCCCTCTCAGGGTGAGCTCGGATTCCTTCGGCGTCATGTACGGGGCGCGCTGCCCGCCGCGCCGCTCGGCCGGGTACCACAGGGTGACCTTGAGCTCCCTGGCTCCGGCGTCGAGGTTCCAGGGGTCGGGGCGGGAGGTGTCCTTCAGGTGGAGGGCGGTGGTGCCGACGGGGTGGGCGCCGGTCGGGGCGGGCAGGGTGGCGGGGCCGGTGGGCGTGGCCGAGGGGGCGGCGGAGCGCGGCGGCGTGGGTGCGGAGCAGGCGGACGCGGCGAGGACGGCCAGTCCGGCGGCGGCTGCCAGGAGGTGTCTCATCGGGAAGGTCCGTTCACTTGTGCAGCAGGGCCAGGGCCTTGGCCAGCGCGGGGTCGCGCCCGGCGGCCGCGTCCTGAGGGGTGAGGGGTACGTGGTGGTCGGGCGGCACGCCGATCCGGTCGATCACCTCGTGCCCGGGCCCCAGGTGGTGCCGGGTGGGGAAGCTCAGCGTGGTGTTGTTGCCGAGCAGGTACGGCTGCGCCGGTCCGGAGATGACGCCGGCGGTCCTGGTGCCGATCAGCACGCCGGTGCGCAGGTTCTTGACCGCGGAGGTGAAGTGTTCGCAGGCCGACGCGCAGCCGCGGTCGGTGAGCACCATGAGGGGCAGGTCGAGCAGGGGGACGGTGTCGTCGGTGCGCAAGGTCTCGCACCTGCCGTCCACGGTGCACAGGTGGGCGGTGGCCTGGCCGTGGGCGAACGCGCTCACCAGCCGGATCGCCTCCTTGGGGCTGCCGCCGCCGTTGCCGCGCAGGTCCAGTACGACGCCGGCGAGGGTGCGGCCGGTGCGCAGCCTGGAGATCGCCTTGAGAACCCTGTCGGCGGAGTCGGGGGCGAACCCGCGCATCCGTACGTAGGCGATGTCGTCGTCCAGCAGCTTCGACTGCACCACTTGCAGGGTGGCCAGGTCGCGCTGGTAGAGGCCGGGTTCGAGCGTGACGCTCCAGCGGCGGCCGGTGCTCTGCCGCAGCAGCCGCAGCCGGACCGGCCGCGCCTGCGGGTATCGCGGGTAGAGGGCGGCGATCGCGGGGGTGGCCTCGCCGTCGATGAAGGGGGCCGAGCCGTTGATCGACTCGATGAGGTCGCCGGGGCGCAGTCCGGCGGCCCGCGCCGCGCCGCCCGGCACGGTGGTGACGAACAGCGGGGCGAGGGCGGTGCCGGAGTTGCTCTGGACCTGCTCGCCGTTGACGTTCGCCTCCAGGCCCAGGCCGTAGCCGTCGCCGTCGTAGTAGCCGGGTGGCCGCTCGACGTCGTGCGCCCAGCGGGCGTGGTCGTCGCCGAGGGCGGCCACGACGGCCTCGAGGGTGACGACGGCCAGCTTGTCGCGCAGGCCGGGCACCTGATCGGTGATCTTCCGGTAGGCGGTCTCGAAGGCGGCCCAGTCGGCTTTCCGGTCGCCGGTCAGCGCCGGCATGGTGGCCTCGGGCACGTCGCGCCCGTCGCGGTTGAGCTGCTGGGTCAGGGCGGCGAATCCGGCGGTCAGCAGCGAGCGGGCGTCCAGGGTGGCGCCGCTGTAGTAGTTGCCGAGGATGCAGAAGTACGCCTGCTCGATGACGTCGATCGTGGTGGCCGTCTCCGCTCCCGGGCGTCCCTGGGGCTGCGAGCAGGCCGTACCGGCCGCCGTGCTCGCCTGGCTGCGCGGTGGGGCCGGCGCCGTGCAGGCCGCCGCCAGGAGGAGGGCGAGCCCGGCGGCCGCGGCCCTGGCGGCGGCGGGCGCGGTCATGACAGCCGCCTGCGGATCCACCAGAAGCAGAACCACGTCAGGCCGAGGGTGAGCAGGGCGTAGATCCCGGTCTCGATCCACTGGAAGGGCCAGAAGCGCTGCAGGGGCTGGTAGGCCGCGTGCTGGCGGTAGCCGAGCCGGTTGATCTCGGCGACGCAGCCGTCGCCGCCCGCGGCCGACGGTGAGCAGGGTCCCGATGTCGTGGAGACCTGGATGGCGGCTCCGCCGTCGTCGTCGGAGATCGTGCGTCCGGACGGATCGGTCATGGTGCTGGACAGGACCCAGGCGCCGGCCTGGCCCGGAACGGCTGATTTGAGAAGGATCCGCACAGGCCCGCCTCCCTCTCGTGATATGCCGAGGTTTTCCACGTTCGCCTGGCTGAGCTGGAAGGCGCCGGTGGCCGGGGGCATCAGGTGGGCGCGGACCAGCAGCGGCATGGCGAGCTGGATCGCGGCGAAGACGGCCAGGGTGAGGGCCATGGCGGGCAGCGTGCGGCGTGCCAGCATGCCCACGGTGACGCCGAGGACGAAGGCGAAGGCCGCGTACCCGATCGGGGCGATGCCGCGCGCGCCGAACACCAGGGGAGCCATGAGGGCGAGGTTCTCCGAGGCCGACTTGTCCAAGGGGTCGGACCACCAGCTCGCCGCGAGGGCGCACAGGCACGCGGCGGCCATGGCGGCCAGGCCGGTGAGCCCGAGTTTGACCGCCAGCCAGCGGCCGCGGGTGATGCTCTGGTTCCAGACCAGCAGGTGCGTGCTCGCCTCGAGCTCGCGGGTGATCAACGGCGCTCCCCAGAAGATCCCGACGAGGGCGGGTAGGAGCAGCACGGTGAGGTTGACGGCCATGAAGGGCGTCTCGTACGCGCCGAAGAAGCGGTTGTAGAAGCGGTCGCAGGTGCCGTCCTGGGTGCAGGCGGCGATCCCGGCGGAGTAGCGGGTGGCCAGGTCCGGGCCGGTCAGGGCCAGGACGACGGCGAGAACGACGAGGACGGCGGCCATCGTCGCGGCCGAGCCGCGCAGCTGGCGCCAGGTCAGCCAGATCATCGCCGGACCTCCAGGGCGACGCGCCGGTGGTCGGCGGTGCGTTTGTCCATGTAGGCCAGGACGAGGTCCTCCAGGCTGAGCCGGCTGACCGTCCAGGCGGGGTCGTGGATCGGGCCGTCGGTACGGATGATGAACGTGCTCTGCCGTTCGGTGTGGCGCGCGGAGATCACGTGCTGGCCGGCGGGCAGCCGGTCGGGGTCGCGGCGGGGGCCGGTGAGCCGGTGATGGGTGGCCAGCAGGTCGTCGACCTCGCCGGCCACCTGGACGCGGGAGTCGACGAGCACGATGAGGAAGTCGCAGACCCGTTCCAGGTCGGAGACCAGGTGGGAGGAGAGCACGACGCTGAACTCGTGCTCGACGGTGGCCTCCATCAGTCCCTGCAGGAACTCGCGGCGGGCCAGCGGGTCGAGCGAGGCGACCGGCTCGTCCAGGATCAGCAGCTCGGGCCGCTTGGCCAGGCCCAGGGTGAGGGCGAGCTGGGCGCGCTGGCCGCCGGACAGCCTGCCCGCCCGGTGGGCGGGGACGAGTCCGAGCCGCGCGACGCGCTCGCGTGCCGCGGCTGCGTCCCAGCGGGGGTTGAGCCGGGCTCCCAGCCGCAGGTGTTCGGCGACGGTCAGCCCCGGGTAGACGGGGGTGTCCTGGGCGACGAACCCGATCCTGGCCAGCTGGGCGGGCGTGGCCGCCGGCCGGTCGCCGAGCACCGTGATGCCGCCCGCGGAGGGGTGGAGCTGGCCGCCGGCGAGCTTCAGCAGCGTGGTCTTGCCGGCACCGTTGGGGCCGACCAGCCCGACGACGTGGCCCGCCGGGATGTCGATGGTGCACTCGCGCAGCGCCCAGCGTCTGCCGTATTTCCTGCCCAGTGCCTGGGCCTGCAGGACGGCGTTCACGCTATGTCCTCCTGAGCGAAGGTCCGAAAAGTGGTCATGAAGAGCGCCTCGATGCTTTCGTCGTCGAGACCGGCTCGGCGGGCCTTGGCCAGCCAGCGCTGCAGCTCCATCCGCAGCGGGCCGTGCGCGGCCAGGGAGGTGTCGGCGAGCGTCGCGGTCACGAACGTCCCCACCCCCGGCCGGGCGGCGACCAGGCCCTCGTGCTCGAGTTCGCGGTAGGCCTTGAGGACGGTGTTGGCGTTGATCGCCAGCTGCGCCACGACCTCCTTGACGGTCGGCAGCTGGTCGCCCTCGCGCAGCACGCCGAGCCGCAGCGCGTGCCGTACTTGCTGGACCATCTGCAGGTACGGCGAGACACCCGACCTGCCGTCCAGATGGAACTCGATCACGGTTCCTCCATTTATCTAGCTTCCTAGCACTATAGGACTCTAGATGTTAGAGGACCATAAGGATCACAGCCGGGCCGGTTCCCGCTGACCCGGGGCTACCGCGCCGCCGCCGGCCCGTGCAGAGAGTCGAGGGTGAGGGGCGGCGCCGGCGGCAGGGGCTCGGCGTGCTCGGCGCGGAAGGCCTGCAGCAGGTACGCCACCAGCCGCCGCGACCCCGCCGCCGCGACCTCGCTCGTCCCGGTGGCGACGCCGCAGTTGGCCTTGAGCAGCAGCGTCAGGTCGGCCGGGTCGAAGTCGGCCCGCAGCCGCCCCGCGGCCTTGGCCCGCCGCACCACCTCGGCGAGGCCCTGCTCGGCCCGCACCCGCGTGCGCTCGTAGTCGATCGCGTCGGGGAACGCCGTCAGGAACGCCTCGGTGAACCCCCGGTCGGCGACCTGCATCGCGCACACCGTCTCGATCATCGAGCAGAACCCCCGCCACGGGTCCGGATCGGCCAGCGCCTCGTCCACGACCGACGCGCACGTGGCCAGCTCGTCGCCGAACACCTCCGTGATCAGCGACTCCCGCGACGGGAAGCGCCGGTAGAGCGTGGCCACGCCCACCCCGGCGCGCCGCGCGATGGCCGCCATGGGCACGTCGAGCCCGCGCGTGGCGTACGCCTCCCGCGCGGCCTCGAGGATGCGCGCGCGGTTGTGCCGCGCGTCGGCCCGCAGCTCCTGCGCGGGCTCCATCTGAGAGGGATGACCAGGCATGTTTCTCACATTAACGTAAGTGGACGGCACCATCCGTTTAGCCCGGTAGCGTCGCTGACGTGGAGATGAATGCGACGGAGATGCGCGCGGCCCTGTTCGACCGGTACGGGCCGCCGGAGGTGCTCTATGTGGGCACGGCGCCCAGGCCGGTCCCCAGGTCCGGGGAGGTGCTGGTGCGCGTGCACGCCATCAGCGTGAACGGCGGCGAGCTGCACGGCCGGGCGGGCAAGGTGCGGCTCGTGACGGGGCTGACGCGGCGGGGCTTCCCGAAACGGATGGGGCTCGACTTCACCGGCGAGGTCGTCGCCCTGGGCCCGGACCCGGCCGCACCCGGCCCCCGGGTGGGCGACCGGGTGTGGGGCGTGCTCGGCCGCACGTTCGGCAGCGCCGCCGAGTACCTGGCCGTCCGCCCCGGCCAGCTGTCCCTCGTCCCGGAGGGCCTGGACCTGGTGGAGGCCGCGGCGCTCCCCGTGGGCACGACGGCGATCACGGCGCTGCGCGACAAGGCGGAGCTGCGGCCGGGCGAGCGCCTGCTCGTCCGGGGCGGCAGCGGGGGCGTGGGCGTCGTCGCGGTGCAGCTCGGCAGGGCGCTCGGCGCCCACGTCACCGCCCTGGCCGGGGCGCGCAACCTCGACCTCGTCCGCGACCTCGGCGCCCACGAGGTCCACGACTACGCCACCACGCGGCCCGCGGATCTGCCCCGCTTCGACGTGGTCCTGGACACCGTCGGCACCCAGCACCCCGCCTACCGGCGCCTGCTGACCCCGTCGGGCCGCATGGTGGCGATCGCCTTCGACGTCGACCGGGCCGCCTCGGCCCTGTCGTACCTGGCCGCCTCCACCGTGTACGGCCGGCGGCGCGTGCGCTTCTTCAGCGGCCGGCCCACCCACCGCCTTTTCGCCGATCTCGCCCGGTACGTGGAGAGCGGCGCCATCCGCCCGGTCGTGGACACCGTGTTCCCTCTGGAGGAGATCGCCAAGGCGCACCGGGCCCTGGAGGCGGGCGGCGTACGCGGCAAGATCATCGTCCGGTTGGTCTGAGACCCGGCGTCGCGGGCGGCACGCCCAAGGGTGTCGAAGGGCGGCTACTGGAGGCCGGCGCGGACGGACGTGATGCGCTGGGTGTTGAAGCCGAGCCAGTGCATCCGGCCCACATACCGGGCGTGCTCGACCTTGAGGCAGCGGTCCATGATCACGGTCACGCCGCCGTCCCCGGCGATCCGCGCGCCCTCCTCGTTGATCACGCCGAACTGGCACCAGAGGGCGGCGGCGCGAATCGCCACGGTCTCCTCCGCGATGGCGGGCAGCGCGTCCGGCGCGCGGAAGACGTTCACGAGGTCCACCGGCACGGGCACGTCGAGCAGGCTCGGGTAGCTGGTCTCCCCGAGGATCTCCTTCTCGCGGGGGTTCACGGGGATCACCCGGTAGCCGTGCCGCTTGAGGTAGTAGCCGACGAAGTAGCTGGCGCGCAGCTCGTTGCCCGACAGGCCCACGATCGCGATCGTCCTGGTGGAGTGGAGTACGCGCTGGATCGTCAGCGGGTCCTGGTATCGCCCGAGCTCGGTCATGGCGTCTCCACCTTCTTTCCGATCGTCCCGGCGACGCGGGCGAACCCCTGCTCCAGGTCCCAGATCAGGTCCTCGACGGACTCGGTGCCGACCGACAGCCGCACCGTCCCCGGCCCGACGCCGGCCGCCCGCAGTTCGTCGTCGCCGAGCTGGCGGTGCGTCGTGCTGGCGGGGTGGATGACCAGGCTCTTGGCGTCGCCGACGTTCGCCAGGTGGGACCAGAGGGTCAGGCCGCCGATGAGGGTCTGCCCGCCGGTCCGGCCGCCGGCGCAGTCGAAGGAGAAGACGGCGCCGGCGCCGCGCGGCAGGTACTTCTCCACCAGCGGCCGGTACCGGCTCTCCGGCAGGCCGGGGTAGGTCACGTTGGCGGCCAGTTCGTGCGACTGCAGGAACGTCGCGACCGCCCGCGCGTTGTCGACGTGGCGGTCCATGCGCAGCGACAGCGTCTCGAGCCCCTGCAGGAACAGGAAGGCGTTGAACGGCGAGAGCGCCGCGCCGAGGTCGCGCAGGGTCTCGGCCCGCAGTTTCATCAGGTAGCCGTACGTCCCGAACGTCTCGTGGAAGCGCAGGCCGTGGTAGGCGGGCGACGGGTCCGCGACCACCGGGAACCGCCCGTTGGACCAGTCGAACGTGCCGGCCTCGACCACGACGCCGCCGATGCTCGTGCCGTGGCCGCCGATGAACTTGGTCGCCGAGTGGATCACGATGTCGGCGCCCCACTCGATCGGGCGGCACAGGTATGGTGTCGCGAACGTGTTGTCCACGATCAGCGGCAGCCCGTGCTCGTGGGCGATGGCCGCCACGGTCTCGATGTCCAGCACGTTCCCGGCGGGATTGCCGATCGTCTCGCCGAAGAACGCCTTCGTGTCCGCCCGTACCGCCCGGCGCCAGGCGTCCGGGTCGTCGGGATCGACCCACGTCAGCTCCACGCCCATCTTGCGCAGCAGGTGCTTGAGCTGGTTGACCGTCCCGCCGTACAGCGCCGAGGACGAGACGACGTGGTCGCCCGGCTGCAGCAGCGTGAACAGCGCGGCCGCCTGCGCGGCGATCCCGCTGGCGAAGGCCACCGCGCCGCTGCCGCCCTCGAGGTTGGCCACCCGCTCCTCGAACACCGCGACGGTCGGGTTCATGATGCGCGAGTAGGTGTTGCCGTACTCCTGCAGGTTGAAGTACGCCGCCGCGGATTCGGGGTCTTCGAAGACGTAGCTGGTCGTCTGGAAGATCGGCACCGCGCGGGCGCCCGTGTTCGGGTCGGGCCGCTGGCCGGCGTGCAGTTGCCGGGTCTCGAACCCGAACTCGCGGGCCTGCTCGGCACGGGGGAGCTGATCGGTCACGAAGACCCCTTCCTCGACGTCGCCCCGGCCAGGAACCGGCGGATGATGGGCGTCTGCCGCGCCTCCTCGAGCAGGAAGCAGTCGTGGCCGTACGGAGCCTCGATCACCTCGAACTCGACCGGTTTGCCGAGGCCGCGCAGCGCCTGCTCGATCTCCGCCGACGCCGACGGCGGGTAGAGCCAGTCGGAGCTGAAGGCGATCAGCAGCGTCCGCGCGCGAACGCCTTCGAGCGCCGGCGAGAGAGCCCCGCCGCCGTGCTGCCGCGCGAGGTCGAAATACGTCAGCGCGCGCGAGGTGTAGAGGTAGGTGTTGGCGTCGAAGCGCTTGACGAACGAGTCGGCCTGGTGGCGCAGGTAGCTCTCCACCTCGAACTCCGCCTCGGTGATCGTGTAGCGCGGGGCGTCGGCGGACTGCAGCCGCCTGCCGAACTTCTCGCTCAGCGCGGGCGCGGACAGGTACGTGATGTGGCCGACCATCCGCGCCACCCCCATGCCGCCCGCCGGCGCGCGGCCCGTGCCGTAGTAGCGGCCGCCCTGCCAGGCCGGATCGCGCATGATCGAGTCACGCGCGATCGCGTTCCAGGCCACCCCCTGCGGGTGGAGGGCGTGCGTGCTGGCGATCGCCACGACCGCGTCGACCTGGTCGGGGAACAGGACCGCCCACTGCAGCGCCTGCATCCCGCCGAGCGAGCCCCCGGCCACCGCCGCCAGCCGCTCGATGCCCAGGGCGTCGAGGAACGCCCGCTGCGTGCGTACCATGTCCGCGACCGTGACCACGGGGAAGTCCGGCCCGTACGGCCTGCCCGTCGCCGGGTCGGTCGAAGACGGGCCCGTCGTCCCGCGGCAGCCGCCGAGCAGGTTCGTGCAGATGACGAAGAACCGGTCGGTGTCGAACGCCTTGCCGGGCCCGATCATGCCGTCCCACCAGCCGAGCCCCTTGCCGCCCGCGCCGTCGCGGTCCTCGGCCCCGAACCCGTCGCGCGTGCTCTGGCCGGACGGCGCCTTGGCCAGGCCCGCGGCATGGGCGTCGCCGCTGAGCGCGTGACACACCAGGATCACGTTGTCGCGCCGGGGCGACAGGACGCCGTAGGTCTCGTAGGCCACGCGCACCGGGTGCAGCTCCCGGCCGCAGTCGAGGCGGACCGGCTCCGGCAGGTCGAGGTGCTGGGTCTCCACCGTGCCGACCGTGCCGGCCGCGAGCGTCGGGGCTGGCTGCGACATGAGGGCTATGGTAGCCGCCACGGCCGGTGTATGGTCAAATACCTACCGGAAATGAGGGAAGGGCCGGAAGGGGCGGGACATGACTACGGTCGCCAACGGAGTGAACGTGCAGGCACTGCTGGACGCGCGCGAGGCGCTGAAAGGCGCGCCCGAGGCCGCGCAGTTCGTCTGGCGGGCATCCTCCAGATGGCAGAACGGCGTCCACAGCACGACCACGGTCAAGGAGTTCTTCGGTCTCGGGCAGGAGCAGGCCCACAGGAACGAAGCGGTGTTCGACGCCGACCACCCCGAGGTCTTCGCGGCCGAGGACAACGGCATCACGCCGATCGAGTACCTCCTCGTCGGCCTGGCGAGCTGCCTGACGGCCGGCGTGGCCTCCGTCGCGCAGAACCGCGGCATCCAGCTGCGCTCGGTCGAGGCGACGCTCGAGGGCGAGCACGACATCCGCGGCATCCTCGGCGTCGACGCCGACGTGCGCAACGGCTTCAACGACATCAAGGTGACCTTCGCCATCGACGCCGACGCCTCCAAGCAGGAGATCGAGGCGCTGGTGGCCCAGTCGCAGAAGCGGTCGGCCGTCTTCGACGCCCTCACCAACCCGACGAACGTCACCGTCGAAGTCGCCTGAGAGGCCGAGCCATCGAGCACGTCACCACGGTCGTCATCGGGGCGGGCCACGCCGGTCTCGCCGCGAGCCACTTCCTCGGCGAACGGTCCATCGATCACCTGGTGATCGAGCGCGGCGAGGTGGCGAACTCCTGGCGGCGCGAACGCTGGGACTCCTTCCGGCTGCTCACCCCCAACTGGCAGAGCCGCCTGCCGGGCCTTCGCTACGAAGGCCCGCGGCCCGACGGCTACATGACCACGAAGGAGGTGACGCAGTTCATCGAGCGCTTCGCCGCGCTCTGCCGGGCTCCCGTGCGGACCGGCACGGACGTGACGTCCGTCCGGCGCACCGGCGACGGCTACCACGTGACGACGAGCCGCGGCGAGCTCCGCTGCCGGGCGGTGGTCATCGCCAGCGGAGCCTGCAACCGGCCGGCGGTGCCGGCCTTCGGCGACGCGGTGCCGCCGTCCGTCGGGCAGCTGACGCCGTTCGACTACCGTGCCCCCGATCGGCTCCCCGACGGCGGCGTGCTCGTGGTGGGAGCGTCGGCGACCGGCGTGCAACTGGCCGCCGAGCTGCGCGCGTCCGGCCGGCCGGTGACGCTCTCGGTGGGCGAGCACGTGCGGTTGCCCCGCACCTACCGCGGGCGCGACGTGCTGTGGTGGATGGACTCTTCGGGCGTGTGGGACCAGCGGTACGACGAGGTCGACGATCTGGCGCGGGCCCGGCGGCTGCCCTCGCCCCAGCTCGTCGGCACTCCCGAACGCCGCACGCTCGATCTCAACGCGCTCACCTCGATGGGGGTCGAGCTGGTCGGCCGCTGGGCGGCCGTGCGCGACGGGCGCGCGCTGTTCTCCGGCGGGCTGCGCAACGTGTTCTCCCTCGCGGACCTCAAGATGGAGCGGCTGCTGGGCACGTTCGACGAGTGGGCGCGTACGCGCGGCCGCGACGCCGAGGCGGGCCCGCCCGAGCGCTTCGCGCCGACCCGGGTGCCCGAGTCGGCGCGTCTGCAGCTCGACCTGCGCGGCGGCGAGACCCGCACGATCGTGTGGGCCACGGGTTTCCGGCCCGATTACGGCTGGCTCGACGTGCCCGTGCTGGACGAGAAGGGCCGGCTGCGCCACGACGGCGGTGTCGTCGACAGCCCAGGACTGTACGCGCTGGGCCTGCCCGTGCTGCGACGGCGCAGGTCCACGTTCATCAGCGGCATCGAGGCCGACGCGCGCGAGGTGATCGACCACCTCGCGCGCTACCTGGCCGGGCGTCGGTGACGGTTCAGCGGGTCCGCAGCACCAGCTCGCCGATCTCGGGGAGCACGGCGTCCGCGACCGAGACCTTCTCCTGGATCAGCCCGTTGGCGTGGAAGAGGTCGGCGGCGTGCTGCTGCTCGGCGACGAACTCCTCGCTGACCGGGTGCAGCCCCCAGGGCCGGGTGCGCAGCGCGTGCTCCCAGGCGTCGAGGTCGCCGTCGAACAGGGCGGCCGCCTCGCGCGGGTGCCCGGCGGTCCAGCGGTCGGCCTCCTGGAGCGCGGCGACGATCCTGGCCAGCTCGTCGGGCCGTTCCCGCGCGAAGTCGCGGCGGGTGAACCAGAGCGAGCGGTGGCTGAACAGGCCGTCGGTCTCCACGAGCGTGCGGGTGCGCGACTCGACCGGCGTCAGGTACGGGTAGGAGCCCACCCAGGCGTCCACGTCGCCGTTCACCAGGAGTTCGGCGGCGTTGCCGTAGGCGTCCACGGGGACGATGTCGCCCCAGCCGAGCCCGGCGCGCTCCAGGGCCAGCAGCAGCAGCGTGGTCTGCCACGAGCCGTGCCCGAGCGCCACCCGCCTGCCCTTCAGCTCCGCCACGGAGCCGATCGGCGAGTCGTCCCGCACCACCAGGCGGCCGTTCTCGACCCGCGGCCCCGAGATCGCCACGTACACGATGTCGTGGCCCTTGGCCTGGGCGGTGACCGGGGGAGTGGAGCCGGTGCCGATGAAGTCGTACCCGCCGTCGAACAGGTGGTCGCCGTGCGCGGACGGCAGGGCCCGGGCAGGATCGACGCGCTCGCCCCGGCCGAGGGCGTTGAGGTCCACCCACTCCACGCCGGGCAGCAGGTCGCGGTGGCGGGCCACCCACAAGGTGTTGTTCTGCGGGAAGAAGCCGACTCGGGTGGTCATGAGGTACGTCCTTTCAGCAGCGGCAAGACATGGCGGCCCACGCGGCGGGCCTCTTCGAGATGGGGGATCCCGGCCAGGATGAAGGCGTCCACGCCGAGGTCCAGGAACTGGTCGAGGCGTTCGGCGACCTGGTGGTAGTCGCCGACCAGGCCGAAGGCCGGGCCGTCGCGCAACTGGCCGAAGCCGCCCCACACGTTCGGGGCGACCTCCAGGGCGCGGGGGTCGTCACCGGCCTCGGCGAGGAAGGAACGGCTGCGCCGCACGCCGACGGAGTCGCCCCCGCCGGAGCCGCCGCCGGAGTCGCCGCCGCGCGGCCTGGCCTGCCAGCCCTGCCGGATCTCCTCCCACGCCTCCTCCTCGCTCTCCCGGGCCAGCAGGTCCACGCGCACGGCGAACCGGGGCGGCGTGGCGCTGTGCGCGCGTACGGCGTCGAACTTCTCCGCCAGCGCCTCGAACGGCTCCAGCCACGACAGGTAGTAGTCGGCGTGCCGGCCGGCGGCGTCGATGGCGGCGGGGGAGGAGCCGGAGAAGAAGATCTCCGGGAACGGCTGCCCGGCCAGCTCCTCCGGCAGGCCCGCGTCCTCCACCTGGTAGAAGCGGCCGTGATGGGTGTGCCCGCCCTGCCAGACGCCCTTGAGCACGTCCAGGAACTCCGAGGTCCGCGCGTAGCGGTCGTCGTGGTCCACCTTGTCGCCCCACCAGAGCTGCGCGGGACCGCCGCCGCCGGAGATGACGTTGTAGACGATCCGGCCGCCCGTCGCACGTTGCAGCGTGGCCGTCATCCGGGCCGCCTGCACCGGGTGCAGGAACCCGGGCTGGAAGGCCACCATGAAGCGGTACGAGGTGGTCTCGCGGGCCAGCGTCGCGGCGGCGGCCCACGGGTCGTCGGTGTGCGGGAAGTTCGGCAGCAGCCCGCCGACGAAGCCGGACTCCTCGGCCGCCCGGGCGACCTCGGCCATGTAGTCGGCGTGGGTGTAGCCGTCGTCGCGGCCGTCCCGGGTGCCGGGGGCGGTGCCGCCCGGGGCGAACCCGCCCCGGCTGCGGACCCGGCGGCGCAGCGACGGCTGGTCGCCCTCCATGTGGATGCGCCAGTAGATGTCAACCGGCAAGAGCCTGCTCCTTGAGGTGCTCACCGAGGTGGTAGACGTCCTCGGCGGGGACGAAGAACTCGCTCACGCCGCGGCGGGCGTACTCCGCCACGTGGTCGAGCACGTGGTCGAGCGAGGTCAGGTGGACGCCGTAGCGCAGGCCGGGCAGCTCGGGGACGAGGGCGTCCAAATCGTCGCCCTCGGCGAAGACGTGCACGTCCGCGTGCCGCCGCGACAGGGCGAGGGCTTCGGGAGAGGTGCCGGAGAGCTGCACCTCGGGGAAGGGGGACGCCGACAGCGGCAGGCCGAAGCCGCCCGCGGCGACCTCGTAGAAGTCGCCCTTGAAGTCGAACGGGCCGTCGTGCCAGACGCCCTTGGCGACGGTCAGGAACTCGCCGGCGCGGGCCTGGCGGTCGGGGCCGGTCAGGAAGTCGCCCTGCGCCCTGGCCGCGGCCGGGTCCAGGTCCACCGCGAGCCGCCAGCCCAGCCGGCCGGCGGCGAAGCGCTGCAGCGAGGCCGAGAGCTTGGCGGCGTAGACGGGGGTGGCGGCCGCGGCGTGGAACCCGGCGACCACGCGCAGGTGCCGGGTGCGGCGCAGGACGTTCGCGGCGACGGCCAGGGACTCCTGCCCGCCGGGGTCGAACGGCACCAGCGCCCCCGCCAGCCCCGCCAGGTCCGCGGCCACGGCGCTGCGCCCGGCCGGATCGGTCAGGGCGGGCCGGACGTCGGTGACGAACGCGGGCAGCTCCGGCGCGGCGGCGCTCCTGGTGGGCAGGACGACGTGGAAGCGGGCCGTCGCGGGATGGGTCATGTCAGATCTTTCCTAGGAGTTCGGCGGAAACGGGAGGCGTCCTGATCGGGCGCGGCGACTGCCCCGTCTCCTGGAGGAACGTGGGCGGCGGCAGGTGGTACGGAGGCTCCGCCCCGGCGGGCAGCGGCCCCGGCCCCCGTTCACGGGCGGCGAACTCCCGCCGGACCGCCGCCAGCGTCTCGGGCTGCTCGACCAGCGTGACGGCCGCCGCGGCCAGGTAGCGGGCGGCGGCCAGCAGCCCGGCGTGGGCGATCGTGGTGCCGGTGGCGGCCGTGGCCGCCCAGGAGTGCAGCGGCACGCCGATCGGGACCACCGCCGCGGTCAGGCTGAGGTGCGGCGCCGTCCAGCTCACCTCCGAGGTGTCGCTGGACGGCCCGCCCAGGTCCGGCCCGGCGGGCGGGCGCAGCGGCAGGACCCCTGCCGCCAGGCCCGAACCCGGCCTGCCGATCGCCTCCTGCAGCCGCACCGCGAACTCGTGGTCGGCGTCGGTGAACGCGGGCGGACCGAGCTCGCTCATCGTGTGGTGCAGCAGCTCCGCGCCCGCCCGGTTGCCGAGCCCCTGTCTGATCGCCGTCACCAGCCGGTGTTCGAGCCGGGTCTGACTGGCGACGGCCGCGGCCCCGGCGCAGGCCACGACCTTGTCATAGAGGGTCCTGGCCCGCTCGTGGGTGGCCTCGCGGACGTAGACCCACAACGTCTGCAGGTCGGGGGTGACGTTGGGGGCGCCGCCGCCGCCGATCGCGTAGCCGATCCGGCCCGCCGGGGAGACGTTGCCCGCGCGCAGCCGCTCGATCATGCCGGTCAGCAGGAGCACCCCGTCCAGGCCGCTGCGGGTGCCCAGCGGGTTCGAGCCGTGGCCGGGCGAGCCGAGGAAGGAGAACGTGGCAGAGTACAGCGCGCTGGTGACGTCCCAGCCCGTCCCGGTGACGGGGGCGGGATGCCAGTCGAGGAAGGCGTCGAGGCCGTCGTACGCGCCGTCGCGCACCGCGTACGCCTTGCCGACGAGCTGCTCCTCGCCCGTGGAGGCGAACACCTTGACGGTCGCCCGGCCGCGCAGGGCCCTGGCGGCGGCGATGGCCGCGCCGGTCGACGCCGCCGCCAGGGCGTTGTGGCCGCACCCGTGGCCGTGACCGTACGCGGGGGCGTACTCGTCGCCCTCGAACCCGGTGGGCTCGTGGCGAGGGACGCCCGCGCGCTGGGACAGGCCGGGCAGCGCGTCGTACTCGACGTTGAAACCGAGCACGGGGCCGCTGCCACCGCAGGTGGCGACGAAGGCGGCCGGCAGGCCGGCGGTGCCCCACGCGATCGTGAAGCCGTGCGCGCGCAGCAACTCGGCGGTGGCCAGCGCGGAGCGCCACTCGCGCAGCGACGGCTCGGCGTAGGCCCAGATCCGGTCCGCGAGCCCGGTCAGCGCGGGCGCGTTCTCGTCGATCCACGCGGTCGCCACCGTGACCGCGCCTGCGCCCGGCGCCCGGCGCACAGGCGCGGTCACCGGGCCACCTCCTCGCGCGGCGTGCCCGCGTGGGTGTCCACGCCGAGGTCGGCGAGGAGGCGGCGGCGCAGCTCCACGAAGGCGGGGTCCGTCCTGTCGCGCGGCCGGTCGAGGCCGACCCGCAGGTCCGTGACGAAGCGGCCCTCGCGCAGCACCGCGATCCGGTCGGCGAGCAGGATCGCCTCCTCGACGTCGTGCGTGACCAGGAGCACGGCCGGGCGGTGCCGGGCGCACAACTCGGCGATCAGGTCCTGCATGTGCAGGCGGGTCAGCGCGTCGAGCGCGGCGAACGGCTCGTCCAGCAGGAGCAGCTCCGGCTCGCGCACCAGGGCCCTGGCCAGCGCCACCCGCTGGGCCTCGCCGCCGGACAGCGTCGCGGGCCAGGCGTCGGCGTGCCGGCTCAGGCCCACCTCCGCCAGGGCCTCGAGCCCCTTGGCGCGGGCGGAGCGGCCCTGCCCGATGATCACGTTCGCGAGCGCGCGCTTGGAGGGGATGAGCCGCGGCTCCTGGAACACCACCGTGCGCACCGGCGGCACCAGCACGCTTCCGCCGGTGGCGGCGTCCAGGCCCGCGAGAATGCGCAGCAGCGTGGTCTTGCCGGTGCCGCTCGCGCCGAGCAGCGCCAGGAACTCTCCGCGCCGCACCTCCAGGTCCACCCCGTCCAGCACGGCGCGCTCGCCGAAGACCTTGCGCAGCCCCGTCGTCCGTACGGCCAGGCTCATCGCAGCGTCACCGCCCTGCGCCAGGGCATCGTCATCCGTTCGACCAGCCGCAGCGCCAGGTCGGCCAGCAGCCCGATCACGGCGTAGAGCAGCACGCACAGCGCCAGGATGTCGGTGCGCAGGTAGTCGGTGGCCCGGGCCATGAGGTAGCCGAGCCCGGCCGTCACGTTGATCTCCTCGGCCGCGATGAGCGCGATCACGCTGAGCGTGGTGGCCAGGCGCAGCCCGGCGAAGACCGACGGCAGCGCGCCCGGCAGCACGACCTCGCGGGCGATCGCGAGCCGGCCGAGCCCGAACGAGCGAGCCGCCTCGACGACCTTGCGGTCCACGTTGCGCACGCCGCTGGAGACGTTGACGTACATGGGGAAGGTGCAGGCCACGCCGATCAGCAGGATCTTGGACGCCTCCTCGATCCCGAACCAGACGACGAACAGCGAGGTCAGCGCCAGGAAGGGGATGGCGCGCAGCGCCTGCATCGAGGAGTCCACCAGCTCCTCGCCGAGCCGGGTGAAGCCGGAGACGACGCCGAGCAGCAGTCCGGTGGAGGCGCCCAGCACCAGGCCGAGGCCGGCCCGGGTGACGGACACGCGCAGCGCCTCCGGGAGCTGGCCGTCGGCCCACAGCTCGGCGAAGGTCTTGACGACGTCCTGCGGGCCGGCGAGCACGTCCTTGGTGAGGGCGCCGGAGGCGGTGGCCGCGTACCAGGCCGCCAGCAGCAGGACGGGGCCGACGGCCCGCAGCGCGAACGTCAGCGCGGGCGCGCGGCCGGCGGCGCGGGGCGGGTTCGGGGCGACGAGCCCCTGCACCGCGGCGCTCATTGCTTCGCCTTCCCCAGCGTCGTCACGTCCACGACGTGCTGGGAGACGTCCAGCGGCGCGGTGAGCACCTTCTGGTCGAGGAAGAACTTCGCGACCTCCTGATATTTCGCGATCTCGGGTGCGGTGACCGCCTGGGCGGGCTTGCCCTTCTTCTGGATGCCGACCACCAGGTCCTTCTGCTTGCCCTGCACGGCCTGCGGGCCCGCCTGGGTGAAGACGTTCAGGTACGCCGCCGGGTCGGCGATCTCCTTCGCGCTGCCCTCCTTGAGGAACTCGAACAGGGCCTTGACCACCTCGGGATGCTCGTCGAGCAGCTTGTTGGCGGCCACGTAGATCACGTAGTTGTCCGACTTGATGGCCTCGCCGTCGGCCAGGATCCGCGCGTCCAGGTCGGTGACGGCGGGGATGAGGAAGGTGGAGAACGTCGACCAGGCGTCCACCTTGCCCGAGCCGAAGACCGGCGCGGTCTGCGGCGGCAGCAGGTAGACGCGCTTGACCTTGTCCACCGGCACGTTGAACGTCTGCAGCGCCTTGAGCAGCAGATACTCGCTGGTGCCGCCGTGCCCGACGGCCACGCTGCGCCCGGCCAGGTCCGCGACCGACTTGATCGGCGAGCCGTTCTTGACCACGATCCCCTCGCCGGCGAGGTCGGGCGGGACGGTGGCGAAGATCTTGAAGCTGGGCTTGACGGCCAGCGCGGTGACGCCGGAGGTGATCGAGCCGGTCGCGATGTCGAGCGAGCCGGCGTTGATGGCCTGGGCGGCCGGGGCGAAGACGGAGAAGTCGCCGGCCCACTTGACCTTGGCGTTGACCTTGGCCAGGGCGGCGTCCAGGCTGCCGTCCTTCTTCGCGACGGCCAGGAAACCGCTGTTGCCCGGGTCCGCGATCCGGACGACCACCTGCTCCTGGGCGGTGGTGGCGCCGGCGCCGCCGCCACAGGCCGCGGCCAGCAGGACGACAGGTACGGCGAGCAGCAGCTTACGCATGGGTGACTCCTTGAAGCGGGGTGTGGTCGGCCCAGGCCGCGACGTCCACGGGCGATGGGAGGAAGTGGTGGCCGCGCAGGAAGCGCTCCTGCTCGGCCAGCAGGTCGAGGCGTTCGGGCGACAGGTCCAGGTGGAGCGAGGCGCCGGGAACGTAGGCGGCGGCCACGCCGCTCGCGCCCGCGCCGGTCTCGGCGCCGAGGATTCTGGCGACCTCCGCAGGGTGCCCGGCGGCCCAGTCCGCGGCGCGCAGCAGGACGCCGAGGAAGCGGGTGACCACGTCGGGGTGCTCGTCGAGCAGGCGCTGGTGCACGGTGATCGGCCGCGGGGTGCCGTTGTTCACCCGCGCCCGCCGGTCCGGCACGGCGTCGAGGTCGAGGCCGACCTCCGCGCCATGGCGCAGGGCGGCCTCGACGGCGAGCGCGCCCTTGACGTAGACCGCGTCCACCTCGCCGGCGGCCAGCGCGGCCAGCTCGGCCTCCCACTGGCCGCCGCCCGGCTCGGCCGCGACGTCCACCAGCTCGGCGTCGCCGAGGCCGAGCCCGGCCAGAGACAGGGCTCCGTGGAAGCCGCGCAGGGCCATGGCCCGCCAGAAGTCGATCGCGATGCGGTGCCGGGGAACGGCCAGGCGCAGGCCCTTGAGCTGCTCGGGGCGCTCCAGAGCGGTGCCGGCGCGGACCAGGACGGCCTGGTGCTCCTCGATCCAGGTGAGCCCGATGAGCCGGGTGGCCTCGCCGCGGGAGCGCGCCCAGAGCGCGGGCACGTTGCCGCCCTCGCGGAACAGGCCGGTCAGGGCGTGGGTGTAGTGCGTCTCGCGGGGGACGTCGGGCGAGTCGTCCTGCAGGGACCGGACCTCGATCCCGTCGGCGGCGAACTCCCCGGCCAGCCAGCCCTGGTCCGCCGCGATGCCCGTCGCGGTGGGCACGGGACAGCGGGTGAACCAGATGGTGTCGAGTGCGGCGGTGGTCATGGGGGAGAGTTTGCCGCTAAATTGGTAGGGAATGCAAAGAATATCCCGCGATGCGGGAAGCCTTCCCGGCCGGACCGGCTCTCACCTGGTCACGGCTCTCCCTACTCGGAAGACGGAGTTTCCCGCATGGCAGCAGAAGGCGGCGTGCAGTCCGTGCGCAGGGCGATCGGCGTGCTCGACTGCTTCGGCGGTGGGGACGCCTCGCTCGGCCTGTCCGACCTCTCGCGCAGGATGGGGCTGTCCACCTCCACCACGCACCGCCTGGCCAGGACGCTGACCGCCGCGGGCTTCCTGGAGCAGGAGGCGCGCACGGGCCGCTACCGGCTCGGGCCGTCGATCACCGAGCTGGGGCAGCTCTCCTTCCACCGGCGCGGCCTGCACCGCGTCCCGCCCGAGCTGGCCGAGCTGGCCCGGATCACCTCCGCCACCGTGGACCTGGCCGTGCGCAGTGACCGGCACGCGGTCATCCTGAGCGGCGGCTCGCTCAACCCCGACAGCGGCGTCGGCCTGCGCCGCCCGTTGCACTCCACGGCGCTGGGCAAGGTCCTGCTGGCCTGGGACCCGGAGGGCAGGGCGGACCTGGAGGCGCTCGGGCCGCTGCGGGCGCTGACCGGCCGCACGATCGTGGACCACGGCGAGCTGCGCGCCGAGCTGGAGCGCGTACGCCAGGCCGGGTACGCGCTCAACGACGGGGAGTCGGGCGACGGCATCCGCACGGTCGCGGTGCCGGTGCTCGACCGGCAGGGCCACGCACGTTACGCGCTGGCCGTTCGCTCCACGCCGCTGGTCATGAGCGAGGCGCGGATCGACTGGTTCGTCACGCACGCGCGGGCCTGCGCCCGCGCGCTGGAAGTGCTGCTGATCCCGCCCGCCGAGCGCCGGTTGCGCACCTCCGAGTGAGGCTGCACTCTCTCAGGACGGGCAGAATCGCGGCCGGGACGGCTCAGCCCCGGAGTCCCGTCACAGCAGCACCATGCAGACATATCCGCAGGAGATGGCGCGCGCCCCGCAGTGCGCCTCTTCGGG
Source organism: Nonomuraea angiospora (assembly GCF_014873145.1). Classification (NCBI taxonomy): domain Bacteria; kingdom Bacillati; phylum Actinomycetota; class Actinomycetes; order Streptosporangiales; family Streptosporangiaceae; genus Nonomuraea; species Nonomuraea angiospora. The sequence goes on from NZ_JADBEK010000001.1 coordinate 869,429, forward strand.
GATGTCGAGCTGCCCGTAGAAGTCGTACGCCCACGTGACGATCCTGCCGCCGGCGGTCAGCGCCATGCTGGCCAGGTTCCCGGCGGAGATCGCGACGACGTCGGACTGCGCCTCGTACGGGACCTCCAGTTGGCCGTACTCGTTGTCGCCCCAGGCGATCACGGCGCCGTTCTTGAGGGCGAGGCTGAAACCGTTGCCCGCGGAGATGGCGGTGACGCCGGACTGTGCCTCGGCGGGCACCGCCAGGTTCGCGGGGAGGTCGGGTCCCCACGTGACGACGCGGCCGTCCTCCCGCAGCGCGAGAGCATGCTGGCGGGCGGACATCGCGACGACACCCTCCTTCGCCTCATCGGGAACGTCGACGAATCCCCGCCATTGGATGACGCCGCCGTCCTTGAGGAAGAGGCCGTACGAGCTGCCGCCGTTCGCGCCGGTCATCGCGGTGACACCCGATTTCGTCGCTTCGGGGAGCGCCAACTCGGTGTCGTGGGTACCGCCCCAGACGATGACGCCACCGTCTCTGAGCGCGAAGGAATACGCGCCCGCTGTCGCGATCGCCGTCACGTCCCGGGTCGCCGCGACAGGCACCCGAACCAACCTCTGCTGGTTGCGGTCGTTGAGGTTGAAGTTTCCCCAGATGGTCACCTTCCCGTCCTTGAGCATCAGGTTGTACAGGTTCGCGCATGCCCCGATGGAGAAGGCGGTCACTCCCGACAACCCGGCCGCCGGCACTTCCGGGGCATTGGCCGGACCCCATTGGATGAGCTTTCCGCTGCCCGGAGCGCACTCCGGCTCTCCTCGGCCTTCGGTTGTGATCGAACTCGCCCCCGAGTGCGCCTGCGCAGGGGACACGCGCGATACCGTCCCGCCCAGCACGGCGGCCGGCAGGCCGACCGCGACCGTACGCATGAGCTGACGTCTACTGATCACAGAGCCTCCATGACGTGGTACGGCCGGCGCGAACCTGCGCCGGCGCCTGAGGCTACGAAAGCGATCTTCCGGTCGTCTTCCGCTCCGGTTCTGTGCCGCCGCCCAGGACGCCCTGCCACCCGTCACGCCGCCCGGGACGCCCTGCCACCCGTCACGCCGCAGCCCTGCCGCTGCGGCGTGAGCGTCAACGTCGGCGGAAGCGGTCGGTGGCGTCGATCAGGCGGTGCCGGGTGCCGGGTTCCGAGCCGCCGTGGCCCGCGTCCTCGACGAGGTGGAACTCGGCCTCGGGCCAGGCCTGGTGCAGATCCCATGCCTGGTCGGGCGGCGTCTTCATGTCGTAGCGGCCGTTGACGATCACGGTGGGGATGTGCCGGATGCGGTCGATGCCCGCCAGGAGGCCCTCTTTGGGGAGGAAGCCGCCGTTGCTGATGTAGTGGTGGGTGATGCGGGCGAAAAGGAGGACAGCGCCGTCGTCCAGCTCCGGCGGGTCGACAGGCAGCAGGGTGTTGGCCGAGAACTCCCAGTCCATCCAGGCGCGGGCGGCCGGGAGATGGACGGCGGGGTCGGGGTCGCCGATGCGGCGGCCGTACGCGGCGATCAGGTCGTGACGCTCGTCGGCGGGGATGGCGTCGCGGAACGCGGCCCACTCGGCGGGAAAGAGGCGGGCCGCGCCGCTGGAGGTGAACGTCCAGTCCTCGTCGGAGCGCCGGACGAGGTAGATGCCGCGGAGCACGAGCTCGGTGACCCGGCCGGGGTGGGCCTGGGCGTACGAGAGGGCGAGGGTGCTGCCCCAGCTTCCGCCGAAGACCAGCCAGCGGTCGACGGACAGGTGCTCGCGGAGCCGCTCCATGTCGGCGACCAGGTGCGAGGTGGTGTTGTGCCGCAGTGACACCGCCGGGTCCGCGGCGCTCGGCCGGCTGGCGCCGCAGTTGCGCTGGTCGAACAGCACGATCCGGTACGCCGCCGGGTCGAAGAACCGGCGGAAGGCGGGCAGGAGGCCGCCGCCGGGCCCGCCGTGCAGGAAGACCACGGGCTTGCCGGCCGGGTTGCCGCAGGTCTCCCAGTAGATCTCGTTGCCGTCTCCGACGTCGAGCAGCCCGGAGTCGTACGGTTCGATCGGCGGATAGAACTCCTTCAGTGCCATGTGATCAAGTAGACCACCCGAGCCGGGCGGTCGCGCACCGCGCCGGCTGAGGCGGTCCGGTGCGGGGTCAGTCCCGCAGGGCGGTTTCGGCCTGCCGGTTCTGAACGGGCCCGGTCTTGAACAAGAAGCAGAGCAGGGCGGCGGCCACCAGGACCACGGCGCAGGCCACGAGGGTGGTCTGCATGGCGCCGACGAAGCCGGCGGTAGCGCTCTCCCTCGATCAGGCCGAACACGATGCCGCTCAGTACCGTCTGCTGGAGTGGCGGCGCGGACCGAGGCCGCTGATGTCCGGAGATGTGAAGGAGCAGAAGGATCGACACGCGTCGCCACCGTCACAGAACACCCTTTTTCGGGATGTGGTGAGTGACTTCCACCTTCCCCGTGTCATCGGGACCCGGGTGAAGCTGGTTGGCGAGGCGGAAAGCCCAACGGTGAGAAGCCGGCTCGCAGCCTAGCACAGCGCTTCGGCGCCGCCGGCCCGGCACAAAACCTCGTCTCTCTTGTAGACGAGGTTGTCGTGGCGCGCTAACGTTGTCTTCGTTGGAGACGACGTTTGAGGGATCTTGTGAGGCAAGATCTCCACGTCGGCCGTGGTAGTACTGGAGATCCGCGAAGGAGGCCGCACAGACAAGCAGGTGCACCCATGACCGAGCGCTACCTCGGCGTCCTCGGCGTCGCCGAGGCCCTGGGCGTGAGCCGTCATGCGGTGCACAAATGGCGCAGCCGCTATTCGGACGACTCCGATCACCCGTTCCCCCCGCCCGACGTAGAGGTCGACGGAGCTCCCGGCTGGCGGCCCGATCGGCTGGCGGAGATCGTACGGTGGCGCGAGGGGCTGCCCGGCCGCGGCGCGGGCGGGGGCCGTCCTTCCCTCGCGCGTCAGGAATACCTCAAGGAAGCAGGGTCGCGCGGCCTGACCCGGGACGAGGCCATACGCGCGCTCGCCACGTTCGGCGAAGAGTTTCCCGAGATGACCGAGCCGGAGATCTGCGCCTGGCTCGTCGGGAAATGGCGCGGCTAGAGCCCTTCCCCCTCACCCCTCATCAGCACGGAAGGCGATGACGCATGCCCGAGATCGGCGGAGACACCGCACCGGGATTCGAAGCAGTACGCGAGGCGTTCGCGGCCGACCTGGCCGCCGCGCCGGGAACAGGCGCCGCGGTCAGCGTCTACCTGCACGGCCGTAAGGTCGTCGACCTGTGGGGCGGGATCGCCGACCCCGGCACCGGCCGCCCCTGGGAGCGCGACACCCTGCAGCTCGTCTACTCCACCACCAAGGCCGTCACGGCCGCCTGCGCCCTTCTGCTGTCCCAGCGGGGCGAGCTGGACCTGGACGCGCCCGTGGCGGAGTGCTGGCCGGAGTTCGCGGCCAACGGCAAGGACCGCATCCCGGTCCGCTGGCTGCTCACCCACCAGGCCGGGCTGCCCGCGATCGACCACCCGATCACCCCTGATGAGGCGATCGCCTGGGAGCCCATGGTGACCGCGCTGGCGGCCCAGCGCCCGTACTGGGAGCCCGGCACGGATCACGGCTACCACGGGCTCACCTACGGCTGGCTCGTCGGAGAGGTCGTCCGCCGGGTGTCCGGCCGGAGCCTGGGCACCTTCCTCGCGGACGAGATCGCCGGCCCGCTCGGGCTGGACCTGTGGATCGGGCTGCCGGAGACCGAGCGGCACCGGGTCAGCCGCATCATCGAGACCCCGCCCGACTTCCAGGCCATGGCCCGGATCGACCTGGACGCCCTTCCCGAACCCATGCGCGAGATCATGGCCGCCTTCGCCGACCCCGCGTCGCTGACCAGGCGCTCCCTCGCCGTCGTCACGCCTCCGCTGGACCACAACAGACCGGAGGAGCAGGCCGCCGAGATGCCCGCCACCAACGGCATCTGCACGGCCCGCGCGCTGGCCCGCTTCTACGCCGCGCTCATCGGCGAGGTGGACGGGCACCGCATTCTCGCCCCCAGCACCCTGACCGCCGCGACCGCGGAACAGGTCAGTGGCATCGACCGCATCCTGCGCGTGCCCGTCCGCATCGGCACCGGTTTCGGCCTCCCGACACCGGACGCGTTCTGGTACTCCCCGACCGCCTTCGGATTCCCCGGCCGCGGCGGCTCGCTCGGTTTCGCCGATCCGGCGACCGGCCTCGCGTTCGGATACGTCATGAACCACCTCCTGGAAGGCGTGCCGGACCTGAGGGCCGCGAACCTTCTCGCCGCGGTCCAGAAGGCCATGGACGCCGGAGCGGCCCACTCTTGATGATCTGACCGCCCTCCGGCAAGTGATCGTCAAGCGTTCTCCAACCACGGTCTCTTACGTTCTGGGCATGCCTAACGTTGGTTTGATCGAGATCATCGTCGCGTTCATCATCCCCATGGCGATTCTCTGGGTCGTCATCTACACCGCCGTACGGGCGGCGATCCGCCACAGCAGGTGACCCTGCCCGGGCGGCGGCGTGGCCGCGCTGCGCGAGATCGAGGGGGAGTGAGGAGCCGATGACCTCTCCCGCCGGGCGGGTTGTGGACGGGGGAGCCGGCGGTCGGCTTGAGCGAGCCTTCCGACGAGGATCGTGAAGCCGAGCACGCCGTCGGCCGGATCCACCCCACGCTGACCGGCCGGTAGGCGTGCTCGCTCATTTGACTTCAAGCGCACTTGAAGTCGTTGACTGGCGATCATGCAGACAGCAGGTACCTCTCTCAAGCAACGCGCGCTCAGAAGACTGGTGCGCCAGGCCCATCACCCCCGGGGCGTCGTCGGATGGGCGATCGGCCAGATGTTCGCTCATCGCCCCTCCAACCGGCAGCGCAACATCTGGGCGGTGAAGCTGCTGGACGTGCGCCCCACCGACCGGGTGCTGGAGATCGGCTTCGGTCCCGGCGTCGCCATCGCCGAGTTCGCCCGCCGCGCCACCCGGGGCCACGTCTTCGGCGTCGACCACTCGCAGGCCATGCTCCGGCAGGCCGCCCGCCGCAACGCCGCCGCCGTCCGCGCGAACCGCGTCCACCTCACGCGCGCCTCCGTGGAGGAGCTGCCGGACTTCGGCGATCCGCTCGATGCCATCCTCGCCGTCAACTCCGTGGGGTTCTGGCCCGACCCGGTGGCGCGGCTTCGTGAGCTGCGCCACCTGCTCCGCCCCGCGGGACGCATCGCGCTCGTCAGCCAGCCGCGCTGCCCCGGCGCCACCCGGGACACCACCGTCCGGGCCGCCCAAGAGCTCCAGGACCTGCTCACCCTGGCGGGCTTCACCCATTTCCGGGTCGAAACCCTCGAACTCGACCCGCCCGTCGCCTGTGTGCTGGCCGAGAATCCGACCGGCACGCCGTCATGACCGCCGACGTCCGGCGGCGATCGCCGCACCGAGGGCGATGGCCGCATAGCCGCAGGTCACGGCCAGCCCTGCCCACGGCGGGAGCGGGTAGTAGCCCCCGAGCAGTGACGGGTCCACGTCCACGTGCGCGAACGTCGGGACGCTCTGCGTGATCGCGAACCCGGCGGCCGGGGTGATCATCAGCAGCCATGGCGCCAGGCCCGCGGTAGCCAGCAGGTAGGGCACGACGACCAGCGCGATGGCCAGCCCGATGGCGACGACGGCCCGCTTGACCAGCGCGGCCAGGCCCAGAGCCAGTACGGCGGCGGCCGCGGTCAGCGCCGCGTAGCCGGCGATCACCCGCAGCTCGGTCTGCAGGGTGATCGGCTGGATCGGGTTCTGGTTGGCGCGCAACATCGCCAGGCCGGCAGGAATCACGACCCCTGAGGTCACCAGCCCCGTCACGAACGCGACCGCGCCGATCACCACGGCCTTGGCCGCCAGCAGTGCGACCGGCGGGCTCGTCCCGAACAGCCCGCGCCGGCGGTCCGCCGTGACGAACGTGACCGCCCCCACGAGCACCGGGATCAGCCCTATGGCCCCGCCGATCAGCATGAGGTCGGCGCGCAGACCGCCCTCCACCGTGGCGGGCCCGATGTCACCGCCGCCGGTCACGATGAGCTTGTCGCCGGACTCGACGACCCCGCCCGGGTGATGCGGGGTCCTGCCGTCGGACTCCAGGGAGACGCCGACGTCGTCGCGGCGCCACGAACCGTTCGCGCCCTGCACCGTGATCCGGTCGAACGTGGCCGTGGCCTGGGCGAAGGCCTTCGCCATGTCCCACAGGGCGCCCGGCGAGGTGGCGAACAGCCCGATCTCGACCGTCTCCGGCAGCCCGGTCAGCTCGACCGTGCTGACCTCGGTCCACGTCTTGCCGTCGTCCGACTCGTAGCCGGTGACGGTGTCGCCCGACCTGGTCAGCCGCAGCCACTGCGGGCCGTTGTGGGGGCCGCCGGGGACGTCGTGGGTGTAGTTGTACTGCATCCGCACGCCGTGTGCCCCGGTGAGCATGACGGCCGCGTACGGTGTGCCCTGCTGGAGGCTCTGCCTGACGAGGAGCCCGGCCTTCGCCCACGGCACCACTCCCTCCTGGACGTTGCGCACCCCGGGTACGGCGTCCGGCAGCCGGACCTGCCCGGTCATGTCCGATACGCGGGCGGTGATGCTGCCGTTCCCCTTGAGCGGCTGGTGCACGAAGTAGTACTTGTCTCTCACCGCCGTGCCATCGGGTCCCACCAGCGGCGCGGGGCAGGGCCCTTCGCCCTTCCCGGTCACGCAGGTGGTGCGGGCGCCCCCGGCGACCAGCAGTCCGAGCGACACGGTGACCAGCACGGAGGCCGCCATGGCGAGCGCCCAGCCGCGCGCGCTCCGGAACCTGGTCCACTCCGCGCGCAGCAACTGAGGAAAACGATCATGCCCGAATGAACTCATGCCGACGGTTGTACGCGGCACCCGGTCCCAGCCGGGTCGCAGCCGCTGCGACCTGGCTGGAACCGGGGATCTGGCATCGTTGAGCCATGGCACCTCGACCCGCCGGCCGGTCCGGCCGCTGCGCCCGCACGTCCACCGGCGGTGAGCGGCGGTGAGGGTCCTCGTCGTCGAAGACTTCGAGGTCCTCGCCCGCTCCATCGGAACGGGGCTGCGCCGCGAGGGCATGGCCGTCGACGTCGTCCTGGACGGGACCGAGGCCCTCGACCGCCTGGCCGCCACCCGCTACGACGTGGTGGTCCTCGACCGGGACCTGCCCGGCGTCCACGGGGACGAGATCTGCCGGCGGCTGGCCCACGGCCGCTGTGAGACCCGCGTACTGATGCTCACCGCCTCCGGCACGATCGAGGACCGCGTCGACGGGCTCAGCCTCGGGGCCGACGACTACCTGCCCAAGCCGTTCGCGTTCGCCGAGCTGGTCGCCCGCGTCCGTGCCCTGGCCCGCCGCGCCACCCCGCCGCTGCCGCCCACCCTGGCCTGCGGCGACATCACCCTCGATCCGGCCCGCCGCAGCGCGTTCCGGGCCGGCCGGCGGCTCGAGCTGAGCCCCAGGGAGTTCGCCCTGCTCGAATGCCTGCTCGCCGTGCCCGGCGTGGTCATCTCCGCCGAGGAACTGCTCGAACGCGTCTGGGACGAGGCCGCCGACCCCTTCAGCAGCGCCGTCAAGCACACCATGCACCGGCTACGGGCCAAGCTCGGCGACCCGCCCGTGATCGAGACCGTCCGCGAAGGCGGCTACCGCATCGGACCGTCATGACCTCCCCGCAACTCGCCAGAAGATCCCTGCAGACGCGGCTCGCGCTCGCCTACGCGGCGGGCATCTACGCCGCCGGGGTCTTCGTGCTCATACTCGTCGACGTGCCGCTCGTCGGCATCCACGCGGCCAAGCCCGTGGACGGCCCCTCACCGGGCGTGATCACCGGGACCGGGTCCGGGATCGGCCTGCCCCAGCTCCTCATGGGATCCGCCGTCGCCCTGGTCATCCTCATCCCCGTGGCCCTGGCTCTCGGCTGGTACGTCGCCGGCCGGTTCCTGCACCCGCTGCGCGCGATCACCGCCACCGCCAGGGTCATCTCCGCCGGAAACCTCCACCGGCGCCTCGACCTCGGCGAGCCCATGGACGAGCTGACCGAACTCGGCCACACCCTCGACGACCTGTTCGCCCGCCTGCAAGCGTCCTTCGACGCCCAGCGGCACTTCGTCGCCAACGCCTCCCACGAGCTGCGCACCCCCCTGGCCGGCCTGCGTACCCTCCTCGAAGTCGCCCTCGCCGACCCCGATGCCGACGCCGGCAGCCTGCGCGCGGCCTGCGAGGAGGCCCTCGCTCTCGGCGGACACCAGGAACGGCTCGTCGAAGCGCTGCTCGCCCTGGCCACCAGCGAGCGCGGCGTCACCCGCTGGGACACCCTCGACCTCGCCCACGTGGTCGGAGGCGTGCTCGCCTCCCGCCGCCACCTGGCGGCAGAGGCGGGCGTCGACCTGGCCGAACACCTCACCCCCGCGGTGACGGCCGGGGACCCGAGACTGATCGAGAGCCTCGTCGCCAACCTCATCGACAACGCCGTCCGCCACAACCACGCGGGCGGGCACGTGAAGGTCACCGCTGAGACCTCCGGCGAGGAAGTGGTCCTCACGGTCGCCAACAGCGGCCCGGTCATCCCCGGCGACCAGCTCCAGCGCCTCTTCCAGCCCTTCCAGAAACTGGCGCCCGATCGAAACGGCCGGGGCGACGGCTACGGTCTCGGCCTCGCCATCGTCAACGCCGTCGCCGAGGCTCACCACGCCACCCTCACGGCCGGCGCCCGCCCCGAAGGCGGCTTGGCCGTCACCGTGCGGTTCGCGTCTGCGGCTCATCAGGCCCAGTTGGTGACGCGGCGCAGGACGTACTCGACCGGTCCGTAGCGGTGCGTACGTAGCCAGCGCGCGCTCAGCCAGAGCAGGACCGTGTAGATCACCAGGGCCACGCCCATCACGGCGAGCGGCGACAGCTTGCCCGCCAGCGCCAGGCCGTACCCGGTGAAGACCAGGCAGCACAGCACCGACTGCCCGACATAGTTGGAGGCCGCCACCCGGCCCGCGGGGGACAGCGCGCGCCCGGCGGCGGGGAAGCGCCGGATCACCCGCAGCAGGGTCACCACGTACGCGGCGGCCAGCAGGATCGAGGTCACTGTGGACACCGTCGCGCCGGCCAGCTCCCACGTGCCTCCCGCGCCGGCCGTCAGCGCGAGCAGGATCCCGCCGGGCAGGCCGAGGCCGAAGCCGATCCACTGGATGCGCGGCGCGAGATGCCACCACCGCTCGGTCTCCTCCAGCAGCCTGGCCTTGCCCGCTGCCAGCCCGAACAGGAACATGGCCAGCGCCATCGGCCCCTGGAAGATCCAGACCATCGCGACGAGCGGCGGGTAGAGCTCCAGTTGCAGGGTCAGCACGTCGAGCGGGCTGCCGGTGGCCAGGGCCAGCGTGCGGGCCGCCGCCGCGACGTCGGCCACCGGGGCCTGGCCGGCCGCCGGGTCGAGGGTGGACAGCCACGCCAGGCCGGCCCACAGCAGGGCCAGCACGCCGACGATGACCGATCCGGTCACGACGGCGGTCTTCGGCCTGATGCCGCGCAGCGCGAGCAGGAGCAGGCCGAGCATGGCGTACAGGGTGAGGATGTCCCCGATCCACAGCAGGATCCCGTGCGCCAGGCCGATCACGAACAGGCCCAGGCACCTGCGCAGCGTCCTGGCCCGCACGCTCGCGCCCGCCCGCTCCGCCGAGCGCATCTGCAGCGTGAACGAGTAGCCGAACAGGAACGAGAAGATGATGTAGAACTTGGTCAGCACGAGGGCGGTGATGACCGTGGCCACGGGCCCGTCGGGGATGGGCATGGTGCCGTTGATCGCGTAGCCGGGGTCGGCGAAGAAGCCGATGTTGGCCACCAGGATGCCCGCGAGCGCGAAACCGCGCACCACGTCGATCTCGTGGACCCGGCCGGCGAGCGGCGTGCGCACTTGTGTCATGGGCCTGAAGCTACGGACGGCGTGCCCGCGCGGGCATCCGACCTTGGTCTGTCTCCGGGCGACTAAAGCAGCACGGGGAGGGGCACGGCATGCCCTGCGCGTTCTCCGCGTGCTCGTGACAGGCGGCGGTCCCGGAGGATCCGGTCTCAGGGGTGGGCCGGGATGCGCACCGTGAGCAGGGCGACGTCGTCGTCGTTGTCCGTGGGGCGGACGCGGTCGATGAGGACGTCGCCCAGCAAGGTGACGGGCCGGTGGGCCATCGAGGCGGCGTGCCGGGCCAGCCGGGACATCCCTTCGTCCAGCGTCCGGGTCGGCGACTCGATCAGGCCGTCGGTGTAGAGCACCAGCGTGGACAGAGGCGGCAGGTCGGCGGTGGCGTCGGCGCGGACGGTGGGGATGCCGGTGCCCAGGAGCAGGTCCTGCCCCTCCTCCAGGTAGCGCGTCCGCCCGTCCCGCTCCACCAGCAGCGGTGGCGGGTGGCCCGCGTTGGTCCAGCGCAGCAGCCATCCGCCGTCGTCGCGGCGCTCCAGCCGGGCGAGGACGGCGGTGGCCATCGTGGTCTGCGCCATGCGGGCCACCGCCTGGTCCAGCCGGTCCACGATGACGCTGGGCGGATCCTCGCTCGCGCCGGCGTAGGCGCGCAGCATGTTGCAGACCTGCGCCATGCCGGCGGCGGCGTCCAGGTCGTGGCCGACCACGTCGCCGATCACCAGGGCGGTGGCGCCGTCGGGCAGGACGAAGGAGTCGTACCAGTCGCCGCCGACCTGCGAGGCGCGGGGCGCGGGCCGGTAGGAGGCGTTCATCTCCAGCCCGGGCACCGACGGCAGATGGGGGAGCAGGTGGCGCTGCATGGTCTCGGCGACCCGCCGTTGCCGCTCGTACAGGCGGGCGTTGTCCAGCGCCAGGCCGGCCCGGCGGGCGATGTCCTCCACCAGCAGCAGGTCGGCGGTCGTGAACGCCGCCGGCTGCCCGGAACGTCCCAGCGTCAGGGCCCCGACCACGTCCCGCACCCCGCGGATCGGCGCGATGCACGCCGAATGCATGCCCGTCACCCGGAACAGCTCCTGCTGGGCGACGGCGATGCCCGAGTCGGGATGCCCATGGTAGGTCTCCGGGGTCACGAGCGTGGCGGTGACTCCGCGCAGCGCCCGCGACAGGGGCATCGGCGACTCCTGGGGAACGGGCGGCATCGGCCCCTCCAGGTCGTCCCGGTACGTCAGGAGACCGTCCTCGAAGTGGACGACGGAGGCGCGCGACACCCCGCCGTCCTCGGTGAGCAGGTCGATCACCACCCAGTCCGCCAGCAGCGGCAGGACCAGGCGTACGAGCTGGCGCAGCGTCTCGTCCACGTCCAGGCTGGAGGTGAGCGTCGTGGTCGTCTCCGCGAGCAGGGCCAGCCGGTCGAGCTGCGACATCGAGGCCGCGGCGCCGTCCGCCTCATGCGGGGCGGGCGTGGGGGACGGGGTCTCGTGGAAGATCACCAGCGCTCCCGTCCCGCCCTCGTCGAGCCGGCAGGGGGTGACCATCCAGGAGACCCGCATCAGCAGGCCGTCGCCGCGCTCGAACCATTCCCCTTCGCCCTGCGCGCTGCCGCCCACGATGAGGGGCCGGCGCATCGCGCACCGGCTGCGCGGCAGGGTCTCGCCGTACTTGCCGCGGTGCAGCAGGTCATGGGCGTCCCGGCCCAGCAACTCCTCGGCGGGGCGGCCCAGCAGCTGTTCGGCCTGGGCGGCGACCTCCACGATCCGCCCGCGGTCATCCACCACGTACGCTCCCGCGTCGGAAAGGTCGGGCAGGCGGCCCAGCCGCGCGCCGTCCACCGCCCATGATGCCCCGGTATCGCCGGCTGGCACGTTCATGGACGGCGCTTCCTCCCGGGTGCCCGTGACCTGTTTCATCACAAGCAGCCTAGAGGAACGCGGCATATGCCCAGGAAACGCTGTCACTCGCCGCCCGGCCCCAGGCATGGGCCGGCCCCGGCCGACGGGCGACCGGGGCCAGGCGAGCCGGATGTCAGTCGGCGCAGATGGCGAAGACGCTGATGCCGACGTCGTTGTAGCCGTCCTGGCGGCCTATGCCGATCCAGCCGCGGCCGTCATCGGTGGGGAACGACCCGACCAGGATCGCCCTGTTGCCGCGGGCCTCGGCGCCGCCGCCGAGGACCCTCTTGCTGCCGGGGCAGAAGAGCGTGCGGCGTTGGAAGTTGGGGACGTTGGCGTTGGGCAGGGTGACGAGCTGGTAGCCGGATGGCAGAGCCGATGGGCGGGCGGCCGCCGGGGCCGGTGCGGACGCCTGGCTGGCGACGGCGGTCGCCGTCAGGCACGCCCCCGCCGTGAGGACGGTGAGGGGGATGGTCAGGAACCACTTCGACTGCATCGTTCTCCTTCTGTCCTGCCCCTGACGGCCACGACTCCGGGCAGCACGGCACGCCGGCGAATGCGCGCACTGAGAGTGGTGGTCTGATCACGGAGGGCAAAGGTGCTGACACGATGAGTATCGACTCTATTACTCACCGTGTCCATACGTATCTGTGTTCGGAGGGCCTCACCCCCGGGCGCTCAAGTCTCGTACTTCGCGCACGCACACTGCGGCTGCGGCACCGCCCACGACGGTGTGCGCTCAGCCATGGCCAACGGGCTGTATGTCTGCGCAATCCGTGAGGGGTGGGCCAAAATGGCCCGCATGCCTACCATGCCCGAAGATCACGTTGAGACCGCACATCCCTCCCCCTTCAACGCCTACGACATGATCGCCGAGGGGTACGCGGCCGAGAACGAGACGAGCCTCGCGAACGCGTACTACGAGCGGCCCGCGATGCTGGAGCTCGCCGGGGACGTGACCGGCCGGCGGATCCTCGACGCCGGCTGCGGCTCGGGTCCCCTGTTCGCCGCGCTGCGTGATCGAGGTGCCATTGTGACCGGCATCGACGCGAGTGCCGGGATGCTGGAGCTGGCCCGCCGGCGGCTGGGCGCCGACGCGGATCTGCGGGTCGCCGACCTGGGTAGCCCGCTGCCCTTTCCCGACGGCGCGTTCGACGACGTCATCGCGTCCCTGGTGCTGCACTACCTGGAAGACTGGGGACCGACGCTGGCCGAGCTGCGACGCGTGCTGAGGCCTGGCGGACGCCTCCTCGTCTCGGTCGATCATCCTTTCGTGATCACCCTCATGCGTCGCATGGCCGGGGAAAAGGCCAGCTATTTCGGAATCCGTAACCGGACCGAAGAATGGACCATGGGTGGGCAGACTGCCCAGATGAGCTTCTGGGACCGGCCGCTGCACGCGATGACCGAAGCCTTCACCGCGGCTGGCTTTCGCATCAGCGTCATCAGCGAACCGCCGTTCGTGCCGGAAGCCCGCGAACTGTTCCCCGAGGAGTTCCGCGAGATCACCGGCACGAGGTTCCTGAGCTTCCTGTTCTTCGTTCTGGAAGCCAACTAGCGGCGTCTCGTCACGATCGGCTGTGGTGACCCAGCATTTCAGGGGGTGATTCCCGCCATCTGGAGCGCTCAGCCACATGATCACGGGCCTATGACGGAAGCCGGCGCCGCAGCCTTGGTACGGTGCCTGGGTGGCACCGCTGGGAGAGTGCGGCGGCAGCGTTCAAGGGAGAGGGGTCAGGCCACGATGCAGGCGTCAGAGGTCGCGCGGGCGGTGGCCGCGGCCACGTCGATCGCCTCGTCACTCGCCCTGACGTTCGACGACGCGATCGTTCTTCATGACTCGAACAAGCTCACTCTGCGCCTGCTGCCGTGTGACGTCCTGGCCCGGGTGGCACCTGTAGGGCAGCAGGTCGCACAGTTCGAAGTCGATCTTGCTCAGCGGCTCGCCGAGTCGGGGTGCCCTGTGGCCGCTCTCGAGCCTCGAGTGGAACCGCGCGTCCATGAACGTGACGGTTTCGTGGTCACGCTGTGGACTTACTACGAACCCGTGACACCTCACGAGGTCTCACCGGCCGGCTACGCCGACGCGCTCGAGCGGCTGCACGCCGGCATGCGCGGGCTCGATGTCCCGACACCGCACTTCACGGATCGGGTCGAGCAGGCTCAGCGACTCGTGGCGAACCGCGACCGCACTCCGGCGCTCGCCGACGCGGACCGGGAGCTGCTCGGCGACACGTTACGAAGCCTGAGACGGGCGATCGGCGAGCGCGGCGGCGCCGAGCAGCTGCTGCACGGCGAGCCGCACCCGGGCAACGTGCTCGCCACGAAGAACGGGCCGCTGTTCATAGACTTTGAGACGTGTTGCCGCGGGCCCGTCGAATTCGACCTCGCCCACGCGCCCGAAGAAGTCGGCGAAAACTATCCGGGTGTCGATCAGGAGTTGCTGCGCCAGTGCCGGATCCTCGTACTGGCGATGATCACATCGTGGCGCTGGGATCGAGGCGATCAACTCCCGAACGGGCGCCAGTTGGGCCGAGAGTGGCTCAGTCAGATCCGAGCGGCGCTCGATCGCGAAAAGCTGTAGTGGGTGGCGGCATCCCCGGGGACGGTTCGCCACCGGCGCCCGTGATCAGCCGCTGTAGGAGATCCAGCCGTATTCGTACTGAGTCCAGCCGTTCTCGTCCCCGCTGAGCGCGGATCCGCCTGTTCGGTGATCCACTCTCGCCGAACAGCTCAGTCGTCGTGGGCGATGAGCATGAGCTGCCGCCACAGCAGCACCACGAACACCGCGGAACCGGCGAAGGCGAACCAGAAGGGCGCCGCGACACCGAAGCGGGTGGCCAGGACACCGCCGATCAGCGAGCCGACCACCAGACCGGCGTAGACGCAGATGGCATTGACGCTGCCCACCCGGCCCTGGAGCTCGCGCGGGACCGCGCGCTGGCGGACGGTGACCGAGGTCGTGCCCCAGATGAACGCGTGCGCGCCGAAGGCCAGGAAGATGCCTCCGGCGACCCACGGCGAATGGGTCAGTGCCAGGCCCAGGTGGGTGAACGTCTCGATGACGAGTCCGATCCGCATCAGGGCGCCCAGGCTCACCTTGCTGGTGATGGCCCCGTACAGGCCGGTGCCGATCAGGCCGCCGATCCCGCCGATGGTGGTCATCAGGCCGAAGCCCATGGCGCCGAGGCCGAGCTGCTCCTGGGTGTAGAGGACGAGAACCGACCAGGCCGCGCCGAACGTGAAGTTGAAGATCAGGATGGTGAGCGCCAGCGTGCGGACCGCCGCGTGCTGGATGGTCCAGCTGAACCCGGCGATGAGCTCCCGTACGGTGTTCGGCCTCGGATCGTCGTCCTGCCGGCCGTGCGGTGGCAGCGTGATCCGGGAGACCAGGACGATCCCCGCCATCACGAGGAGCAGCTGGCTCGCGAACGGCCAGGTCAACCCCAGGCCGAACAGTGCCGCGCCGATCGGCGGCCCGGCGAGCTGGTTGAGCGTGATGAATCCCGTGCCCAGCCGGGCGTTGGCGATGACGAGATCGTCCTTGCCGACCATCATGGGCGTCAGCGTGGCCGTCGCGTTGTCGGCGAAGACCTCGGCGATGGACCGGAGCGTGAGCGCCACCAGCGCCGTCGCCACGGTCACGGTGCCGGTCACCATGAGGGTGACGAGGGCCGCCAACACCACGGCCCGTACGGCGTTCGCGACGAGCACGATCCTGCGCCGGTTGTGGCGATCCGACAGCACGCCCGCGTACAGGCTGAACATCAGCGGCGGCGCCCAGCCCACCAGGGCCGACAGTGAGATCATCAGCGGATCGCGGGTCAACGTCGCGATCAGCAGGGGGCCCGCGGCGGCCGCGACCCCGTCACCGAGATTTGTCAGCCAGCTCGAGGCCAGCAACCACCGGAATCCTGTCCCTAGCCGGGCGGGCAGGACTCGCTCCACGACTGCGATCACGAGCGCAAAACCATACGTTGCGAGGGTTTTCACGGCAACGCGTTTTTTGCGTCGCGGCAGGCGCGTCACCAGGGGAGGAGACCGATGTCACTCGGCGCGCATGCGCCCGACCTCTGACTGGAAGACCTCCTCCGTCCTGCCCAGGAAATCGGCGATCAGCTCCAGCTGCTCGTCGGTGTAGCCGTCCAGCGCGCCGCGCCACGCCCGTACGAACGGGGCGAACACCGGGCCGATCACCTGCGCGGCCTCCTGGATCTGGAGCGTCACCACGACCTTGCGGCGGTCGACGCTGTCGCGCTCGCGCCGTACGTATCCCACCGCCTCCAGCCGGTCGATCACCCCGGTGACGGACGCGGTCGTGATGCCCGCCCGCCTGGCCAGCTCGCTCGCCGTCAGCGGGCCGTCGCTGAGCAGGTTGAGGCAGTGCAGGTCGGTGGTGTTGACGCCGATCCGCTCCGCGGCGCCCTGGCTCATCGCCACCGACAGCGCGTTGGTACGGCGCAGCGCGTCGAGCAACTGCGTCACGAGCTCGGCACGCCTTGACATCGCCATCCAAACTCCTTAGCGTCCCAAGTGTTTAGGAAAACTAGAGATATGGTTCTCTAGCAACTAGCCTATCGGAAGGACGGCACCATGAAGGATGTCATCAGGCGCTTCTACGACGAGGTGCTCAACGCCGGCGACCTCGACGTCGCCGACGAGATCGTCGGCCCCGGCTTCGCGCCCCGGGGCGGCGGGGCCGCCGGCCCCGAAGCGCTCAGACAGATCGCCCGCTACCTGCGCTCGGCGCTGCCCGACCTGCGCTTCGACATCGAGGACCTGATCGCCGAAGGCGACCGGGTGGCCAGCCGGTGGACGTTACGGGGCACGCACACGGGAGACTTCTTCGGGTTCCCGCCCACCGGCAAGCCGCTGGAGGTGCGCGCCTGCGTCATCTTCCGCATGGAGAACGGCAAGGTGGCCGAGATCTGGCCGGTCATCGACTCCGGCTCCCTCGCGACCGCGAGGGGATGACCTGGTATTTCGGTGGCATGCGCCGCCACAAGAAGGCGCTGGGCCGGCTCCCGCCCCAGGCGCACGAGCCCCGGCCCCGCCGAAGGCATCGCCGGATGCGCGAAATCCTGGCGACGGTCGACCGGCTGCCGCTCCCGGACCGCGAGGGCGGCAGCGGCGGCTGATCGCGCACGCCGGCGATCGCCGGGCATGCCTTTTCTGGTGGTGTGGGCTATGGTCGGCCCTATGACGGGACCGTGGAGAACACCACAAGGGTCCATCGCGTTCATCGGCGTGATGGTCCTGGTCCTGCTGTCCCTGGTGGCACTGTCGCTGTCGCTGACCAGCGCTTCGGGCAGAGCGAGCGGCCCCGTCGTGCAGGGGGCGGTCTCCGGCCCGGTGTGGAGCCCGGGCGGAGGGGACGCCGACCTGTCCAGCCTGCCGCCGCAGGCGAGTGGCGTCCGCGAGCACCACGTACTGTCCCTGTGGCCACCGCTGCGCGGCGAGCGCCGCGCCGAGCTCGCCCATCTGGCGCTGCTCCCGTCACCGGGCTCGGACGCGGACACGCTCCGCGACCCTCAGCAGCTGGCGCACCGCACCGCGGGATCGCGCAGCCCGCCGCTCACCTAGCCGACGTCTTCCCCGTCAGGCTCTGCGGCCACACGCGCCGCAGAGCCTGACCGTACGCCGACGCGCGCCGCGGAGCCTGACCGCGCGCTGTGGAATCTGACCGCGCGCCCACGCCCGGACCGTTCGCACCCGCGTGCCGTCGCGCCTGGAGACGTCTGACGACCGTCCCTGCGGCAGGAGAAGCGACAAGGATCGCCTCCCCATGCCGCCTTTCCCTCGTCGTCAGCTAGGAGCTGATCATCGTCATGCCGTTTGTTGCATCCGTGCGCGTCCATCCATGGCCGGCGCGCTTGCGCGGGCCCAGCCCGGCGGCACGTGGGAGCGCGGGATGAGCCCGACGCGGCGCGTGGTGGCGCTCGACCTGGGCACCGCGCGTACCCGATCGCTGGCCCTGAGCGGGCACGCCATCGCCGACCGGCCGTCGGTGATCACGGGGCGAGCCTCCGGCGTGGCGGAGGTGGTGCGGCCCATCCGGCACGGCATGGTGGCCGACCCGGGCGCCTGCCTTCGGCTGGTGCGCCTGGTGTTGCGGGACATCCGGCACTACGACGGCCGGCCGCCGGCGCTGGTCCTGACCGGGGTGCCGATCGCGGCGTCGCCGAGCGATCGCCGGGCGGTCCACGCCGCGGTGTCCGAGATCGCCGGGTGCGAGGTGACGCTGGTGGAGGAGCCGCTGGCCGCCGCCGTCGGCGCGGGCCTGGACGTCCTCGATCCCCGGCCCTGCCTGGTGCTGGACGTGGGGGCGGGCATCGTCGAGGCCGTGGCCATCGGTGGCGGGGCCGCCGTCGACGCGGTCTCCCTCCAGCTCGGCGCCACCACCGCCGCGGGGCTGCCGCCGTACGCGCTGGAGAGCGTCGTCGACATGACGGCGGGCCTGCTGCGCCGCCTGCCGACGGCCTCGCGCTCCCGGGGCTTGGTGGTCACCGGCGGCGGCGCTCGTCAGGAGCAGCTGCTGAGCCGCCTGCGCGCCGCGCTGCGGCTGCCGATCGACGTGGCGCCCCAGCCGCAGCACGCCACCATCCGCGGCCTGATGCGCCTGTGCCTGCAGCCGGCTCTGGCCGACGGCCTCGGCCTGCGCGCCCGCTGACGTATTCCCTTCCCAGAAAGGACCTTCCATCATGACCGACAACCACGAGACCACCCACCTCAGCAGCGTGCAGCTCCAGTCGCTGCGCCAGGACCTGCAGGAGCAGCTGGAGCAGCGCAGGCGGCACCTGGACGGGCTGCGGGTGCAGGAGCAGGAGGGCAGCGGCGCCGACGGCACGTGGCAGGAGCTGGTCATCTCGATCACCGCCGCCGAGCGCGCCGTCGCCGAGCTGTCCCAGGCCTACGACAGGCTGGTGGCGGGCACCTACGGCCGCTGCGCCGCCTGCCAGGCGGCCATCCCGTTCGAACGGCTCAAGGTCCGGCCGCTGGCCCGCAACTGCATCGACTGCCAGCGGCGGCACGAGGCCGCCTGACACCGCGAGAGGGAGCGGGGCGCCCGCTCCCTCTCGCCGACCGGAGTTTGAACATGATCACATTGGACCGCCTGGTGAACGTGCTCGGCGGGTACGGCGTGCGGCTGTGCGGCCGTCCCGAGGCACGTTCGGCCTGGCTGCGCAGCGTGGCGATGCCCGATGCCACCGGTCGCCACGCCGCCGGCGACCTGCTCCTGGCCGTCGGCACCGCCTCGATCGCCGAGGCGGTGCGGTGGGCCGCCGCGTCCCGGGCCACGGCGGTCCTGGTCCGCCCGGCCGGCAGCGGCGCGGAGGTCGAGCGGGACGCCGCCGAGCTCGGCGACCGGCACGGGGTGGCCGTCCTGCTGGCCGACCCCGCCGTGTCGTGGAGCCAGCTCGCCGGCGTGGTGTACGGGCTGGTGCTGGAGAGCCGTGAGACCGCCTCCGGGCGTGGCCCGACCGACCTGTTCGCGCTGGCCGACAGCCTGGCCGACGTCATCGGCGGGGCGGTGACCATCGAGGACCGGCACTCGCGGGTGCTGGCCTACTCCCGCTCCCAGCAGGCGGGCGACCCGGCGCGGTTGGAGACCATCCTCGCCCGGCGCGTCCCCGACCGGCTGCGCGAGCTGTTCCAGCAGAGGGGGGTGTTCGCCCGGCTGGCCGCGGCGGACGAGCCGGTGTTCGTGCCCGCCGATGCCGAGCACGGCCTGACCGGGCGGATGGCGGTGGCGGCGCGGGCCGGCCGCGAGCTGCTCGGCTGGGTGTGGGTGACCTGCGAACGCCCGTTGACCGGCGCTCATCTCCGCGCGCTGGCGGACGGCGCGCGCACCGTCGCCCTGCACCTGCTGCGGTCGCGGGCCAGCGCCGACCTGGAGCGGCAGGTGGAGTCGGACCTGGTCATCCGGCTGCTGGAGGGCAGCTCCGACGCCGAGACGGTGATCAGCCGGCTGGGGCTGTCGCCGCAGCCGATGCGGGTCATCGCCGTACGCGCGCACACCCCTGATCGCCACGCCGCGCTGCTGCTGGCCTTCGAGCAGGCGACCACCGGTTTCGGCTGGTCCAGGCCCGGCCGCAGCGCGCTGCTCGGCGACACGCTCTACACCATCCTGCTGGCCGAGCAGGCCGACGCGGCCCGGCAGTGGATCACGGCCCTCCACCGCGAACTGCCCGCTCAGGTACGCGTCGTGGCCGGGATCGGCGCACCCGCCGAGGTCGCCGAACTGCCCGCCGCCCGCCAGGAGGCCGACGAGTGCCTGGCGCTGCACGAGAGCGCCGGGCCCGGCGCCGTCCCGCCCGCCTACGACGAGTCCTGGGACGACATCCTGCTGCGGCGGCTGCGGGCGGCGGCGCGTACCGGCCGGACTCCGGCCCGCGGGCCGGTGAGCACGCTGATGCGGCACGACACCGGTCACGGCACCCGCTTCGTGGCCACGTTGCGGGCCTGGCTGATGAGCCAGGGCGACCTGGCCCTGGCCGCCGAGCAGCTCGGAGTGCATCCCAACACCGTGCGCAACCGGCTGCGCAAGATGGACGAGCTCGTTCCGCTGGACCTGAACGACGGTCGCAAGCGTCTCGCCATGATCATCATGCTGGCCGCCGTCGAGGACGAGCCCCGCCACTGAGGCGTTGTGCCGGATCGACAACGGCCGCGCCGCGATTGTCGCCCGCCCACAACGCCGCAGGCCGCCGCCGGGGCCATGCTGACTGCGACACCCCGTCATTCGTCCCGTTGGAGGTTGGGCATGGGCGGCAACTGGCCGCGATCGGTGATCGTGGTGGGCGCGGGCATCGTGGGCCTGTCGACCGCATGGTTCCTGCAGGAGCGCGGCGTCCAGGTGGACGTGGTGGACCGCGGGGGAGTGGCGGCCGGCGCGTCCTGGGGCAACGCCGGATGGGTCGCGCCGGGCCTGGCCATCCCCCTGAACGAACCGGCCGTCCTGCGCTACGGCCTGCTCTCCCTGCTGAACCCGGCCGCGCCGCTCCACGTGCCCGCGAGCCTCGACCCGGGCCTGTGGAAATTCCTGGCCCGCTTCGCCGCCAACAGCCACTGGCGGTCCTGGACCCGGGCCGCGCGCGCCAACGTGCCGCTCAACGACGAATGCATCGAGGCTTACGAGGTGCTCGCCGCCGACGGCGTGTCCGCCCCGGTCGTCGCGGCGCCGATCACGGCCGCGTTCCGCACGTCGCGCGAGGCCCAGGGGCTGCTGCGCGAGCTGCGCAGGCTCCAGGCGGTCGGGCAGCGGGTCGACCACACCGTGCTGGACGGCGACGGGCTCATCGAGCACGCCCCGCTGGCCGGTGACGCGCTGGGGGCGGGGGTACGGATCGACGGCCAGCGCTACGTCGACCCGGGCGCCTTCGTCCACGCTCTGGGCAGGGCCGTCATGCGGCGCGGCGCGACCGTGTACGCCGTCGAGGTCGACGACGTGCGTACCGACGACCGGAAGGTGATCGTCCGCTCGGCCAAGGGCACCGTCCTGTCCGCCGACGCGGTGGTGCTCGCCACCGGCGCGTGGCTGCCCCGTCTGGCCCGGCAGTGGGGCGTACGCGTCCCGGTTCGGGCGGGCCGCGGCTACTCCTTCACCGTGCCGGTCGACCACCCCGTTCCGGGCCCTCTCTACCTGCCCGACGTACGGGTGGCGTGCACGCCGTACCGGGGCGGGCTGCGGGTGGCGGGCACCATGGAGTTCCGGGACCCGGACGCCCCGCAGGTGCCCGCCCGGCTGGAGGCCATCATCGCCTCCGCCCGTCCGCTGCTGCGGGGCGTGCGCTGGGAGGAGCGGACCGACGTCTGGGTGGGGCCCCGCCCCGTCACCCCGGACGGACGGCCGCTCATCGGCGCGACGGTGGCGCCCACCGTCTACGTGGCGGGCGGGCACGGCATGTGGGGCCTGGCCCACGGCCCGATCACGGGGCGGCTGCTGGCCGAACAGATCACCACCGGCAAGCAGCCCGCCGCCCTGGCCGACTTCGACCCGCTCCGCTGATCCGGACAGCCTATTGCATAGGAAGCTTTCCTATTTAATACTTCGATCAATGCAGCGTATCGCGGCGCGCGATGCTCCATCGCGCTCCTGCTGCACGTGCCGCCGTGCCCCCACCGGCTCGGCGACTTACCCCCCCGGAGGTCCTCGTGACTCGTCGTGTCCCTGCCCTCCTCACCGCCATGCTCGCCGGGTTCGGCGCGCTGTCCATCTCCGCCGCGCCGGCGCGGGCGGCAGTCGTGGAGGTGACCTACAGCCCGGTCTCACTCGGCGATTACTGCTCCGCCAAGGTCAACTCCTCCTCCACCATCGGCTTCTACAACGGCAGCCTGAGCTGCTACCGCTGGAGCAGCGGCGGCTCCGGCATGACCTACACCGGTAGCGGCAGCGCCTCCGCCGCGTGCGCCTACTTCAACCCCGCCTACACCTACCTCGGCTCTGCCCAGGGCGCCAGCCAGGCGCTGATCTGCAGGTACTCGGTCTGACCCACACCGGTGCCGCCCTTCGCCGGCCGGCCGCCGCGCGGGCGAGCTTCGCCCGCGCGGTCATCGCCGGCACCGCGCGGGTCTCGTCCCGCACTGCCGGGGCGCGAGCGGCCTCCCCGCCCATCCGCCCCCCAAGGGGCCCGCGACAGGTGAACATTCCGGTAATGCTGGCCTGTCCTGGCTGCCACATCCGGCCGGGACAAAATGCGCTCCTCTCATCCTCCAGGGACGTATTCCGGCTGCTCATCGTCTCGTTGTGAAGCGTTACGGGATAATGCGATTTTGTTCGGGTTACATTATGCAGCCTTGACGGCACACAACGTCAAAGATCAGGGTGGAGGCATTCGCCCGGCGCAGTCCGGGCCACGGTCTGTTTTCGTCAGATACGACAGGGGGGAATTTCTGCATGTCGGAATTCATCAACGTCCTCATCGCCATCGACGCGGAAACCATTCTCGAAAGGTTCGGCAAGAACACCGATCCGGACCGGCCGACGTCGATCCCCGACAGCAGCAACCTGATCTACATGACCACCCGCCAGAATCAGCTCGGGGGCGCTCCGGGCAGCGAGTTGACCATCAACGCCTCTCCCATGGACATCATCAGGTGGCGGGAGACGACGCTGTCGCTGAACTCCGAGTACACCGGCATCCTCTACCGGTTCAACACCCTCGCCGGAAAGGAGCTGATCAGCACCCCCGCACCGAGGTCGGTGGTTCTCAGTGAGCCGCAACCGAACAGCCAGGACCCGTTGAATCCCACCACCCAGAAAATCAGCAGCTACTACTGGGAGTGTGAGGTCCTGGACACGGGGACGGTCACCTACAACTTCAGCTTCATGATTCTCAACCACAAGGGCGAGAAACAGGGTTACTACTGCTGGGACCCCTTCATCAATATCCAGCCCTGACGGCGGGCCCTCCGGCCGTCCTCCTGGGCGGATGACGGCCGGAGGGATCCCTCCGCCGCCTTGGTCAGCACGTCGGAGTGCTCAGCGAGGCACGAAGCCGCGGTAGACGATGCGCCGGCGCCGGAGCACCGGCCACTGCCGGTCCTTGATGCCGCCCAGCGCGAGGGCGATCACCGCGCCGGTGAGGAAGGTGCCCACGATGACGCTCATGACCAACATGAAGGCGATCTCCACGATAATCCCCTTGTCAACAGTTGAAATCTGAACTTGATGGCGTGAACAGCGCCCTTCCCTGCTCTATTCCGTGAGGTCTCACTCGTGATCGTCGTCAACGTGCACCAGCTCGGCGTCCGGGGCATGCATGAGGGGCTGCGAGTGCTCGCCGAACAGCCTGGCCGCCGGCTCGCCGCGGCTGCCGACGTCCACCTTGGCGAAGATCGCCTTGAGGTGGTCGCGCACGGTGTGGGGGCGACAGGTGCAGCCGGGTCGCGATCTCCGCGCGCCCGGGGCCAGCTCCCCGCCCAGGTGGCGTGCCTCGATCGTCAGCAGCTCGTCGGTGGCCTGCCGGTCCAGCTGCGCCACCACTTCGACCGCCACCAGGCTCCGCCCGCGGAAAGCTTGCGGGATGTCCTCCAGCGGCGGGAAGCGGAGCAGCCGGCCGGGTGAGATGACCGAGTCGGGGACGGCGGCGGTCCAGTCGCGCCACCGGCTCAGGACGGCCTCGGCCCGCTCGATCGGCCAGTACATCGCCCCCGCGTGCACCCTAGTGAGGGGGAACAGGGCGAACTCCAGCTCGGTGACCAACGCGAATCTGCCTCCGCCGCCGCGGAGCGCCCGGAACAGGTCCGGCTCGCGTGCGGCGTCCACGCGTAACGTGCGGCCGTCGGCGGTCACGACCGTGGCCGCGGTCACGTGGTTTGCCGCCGGTCCGTGGGAGCGGGCGAACCAGGACAGGCCACCGCCCAGCGTGTAGCCGACCGCGCCGACGTCGGCCGCGGACCAGGACAGGCCGATCAGGCCGTACTGGGCGGCGGCCGCGGTGACCTCCGCCCACACCACACCGGCGCCCACCCGGGCCAACCGCAGGTCGGGATCGATGTGCACGCGCGCCAGCTCGAAGGTGCGCAGCAGGATCGTGCCGTCCAGCGGGCCGAGCGGGGCGGCGTTGTGCCCGCTGCCCTGTGGGACCACCCGCAGCCCTGCCGTACGGGCCGCTTCCAGGGTGGTGGCCACATCGCAGGCCGTACGGGCAAGCACGACCGCGGCCGGACCCTGGTCGACGGCCAGTTGCCAGGCCGAGCGGGCGGCGTCCCGGCCCGGATCGCCGGGGAGGATCAGTGCTTTTCGAAGGGTCAATGACCCGAACGAGGGTGCCGGACGGCGCGATCCACTCCCATCCCGCACGTCGGGCACTTGAGGGATGCGCTCATCTCGATGATCTACTTTGTAAAGGGCGATGGCTCATGAAAATTCTTAGGACCTCAAAGCAAAAAGCGCGGGCTTCGCCCGCCCACTCCCACAACCAAGTGTTGACCAGTCATCTACGGGGCCCTATTCTCGCCCATCGTGAAGTTCTTCAAGATCGCGGCGCTTGCCTGTGCCCTCATCACCCCGTTAGCCGGAACGGCGTCCGCGAACGCCTCGGTATTTCCGGTGAAAAACTCTGTCCTCACCAAGAACGCGCTGTACGAGGCGGGCCCGCTGCCGCCGACGAGATGTGACGAGCTGCCGGTTGAGCCGTACAACGCCGGGCAGGCTCGCGCCTACATTGACGAGGTCATCCGCTGTCTGGAGAACACGTGGGGGCCGTATCTGAAAAAGGCCGGCCTGCCCTATGAGCCGGTCAAAGTTCGGTACGTGAAGCGCCTGCCCAAGAACTACTGCGGCTCCGACGAGGAGAGCAGCCGGGACTCCGAGGCGTGGTATTGCGACTGGGATCGCACGCTGTCCTTCAAACTCGGCTCTTCCTGGCTTGCGTCCCCGTCCGATCTCCTGCTCTTCAACGAGGCTGCGCTGATGTACGGCTATCACGTGCAGAAGCTGACGGGCCTTTACGACGCCGGCGAAGACCTCAGGGCCGGGAGCAAGGCCGAGCATCACGAGCAGCTGCGGCGCATGTATCTGCAGGTCGAATGTCTGGGTGGCGTCTTCATTCAGAGTGTCTGGCCGCTCAGGGGCAGGACCACCGAGGATTGGAACAAGGTCCTGGGGTATGTCCTGGACGACAACGTCAAGCATTGGATCCGGGCCGGTTTCCGTACCGGTGATCCGGGTTCCTGCAACACCTGGTCGGCGCCTTCGTCGAAGGTGGCTTAGAGCTGTCGATGCTCTCCAGAGCGTCGCGGCGCTCCAGCGGGACCCGGGGCAGGGGTTTCGGAGACGCCGTCCGGTACTCCGGAAGGCTCGCGGTAGGTGCGGTGGCCGGTTCGTGTCACGGTCAGGGCGGGCGTGGACAGCACGATGGGAGTGCCGGTGCTGTCCACGAGCGTGGCCGGGGCCGGGCGGATCAGCGGAGAGTCGTGGCGCCGTCGGTCTCGGTCTGATCGGTCGGCTGTGGGGCCGGCTACTTGAAGGCGAGGTGGAGCTGGGTCATGGTGTTCTCGACGCGGTTCTTGTCGCCGACGACCACGTAGGTCTCGTAGTTGACCTTGTCTCCTCTGTCCAGGGCGCCGCGGGGGCTGGTGACCTGGATGGTGTTCTCGGCGAAGTGGCCGTTGTAGTCCATGGGCGGGCGGGTCATCGTGTAGTAGTAGGCCTTGCCGCGGAGGACTTCGGGCTTGACGTACATGCCGAGGCAGTAGCGGTCGTCGTCCGTGCAACGGACCATGGGGTCCTTGCTGGTGTGGGAGTCCGCGGGCTTGGGGGAGAGGCGGCCGGTGGCGGGGCTGTAGGAGAAGACCTTGGTGAAGTCCGGCTGGAGGTAGGCGACGAGGACGCCGCTGAAGTAGTCGTGTCGTTCGTCGTCCGAGGTGATGGTGGCGGCGGCGCGGAAGACGTTCTCGAGTGCCGGTATGTCGTGGTCGGGTGCGAGTTCGATCTGGGTCTGCAGCCAGTAGGGTGACAGGCCCATGGTGAACGGGGAGCGCTTGTCCTGGTGGTCGGCGCTGCGGCAGTTGCCCCAGCCTGGTTTCGTGTCCGCGAGGGTGACGAACATCGCGGGCCTTCCCGCTGTGCGGATGGAGCTGCCGGACCTGGCCATGGTGTAGAGCGCGCTGGTGCTGGGGCCGTGGTAGGGGGGCGGCTGGTTTTCGTCGTCGAGGCGGGTGCCGGCCTGGGTGGGGTTGTAGCATTCGGTGGCGGCCTCGCCTTCCTGCCAGGCGTGGAAGGCGTATTGGAAAGCGGCGCCGTGGCCGCCGCTGGAGATGAACTCCTTGTTGTTCACCTTGACGGACGCGATCGCGCCGGCCAGTGCTGTCGAGGTCGTGACTGCGAGCTTGTTGCGCTTGTCGACCAGGACGGACGCGGTGACGTCTTGGAACGTCCGGTCGTAGTTCTTCTTCGTGGCGCACTCGGACTTGTAGGTGAGCACGAAGTCGTTGTAGGTGGGGCTGCTCCGTGGCGGTGCCTCGCATGAGTTCTGTGCGGCTGTCGCTGCCACTGGGGTGACCACCGCGGTCATGACCGTGACCGCGGCCAGTGTGGCCCCCTGTCGGATGGATCTCATGAGCGGATCTAACCGGCCTGCGGTGATGCGGCGGGGTCTGTTAAAGAAAAGGGCAAATGTTAGGGGTTGCCGTTTCGGGTGGCCTCTGGCGGCGCGTCAGCGGACAATCGTCGAGGTACGGCTGCCGCGTCCTCGGGCCGGTCTTCACCCGCCGGCGCGGTGGCGTCGCCTCTTGCATGACCGGGCTGTGGGAAACGCCGGAACGGGTCGCCGGAATGAACCGGCGACCCATTCAGGTCATGGCCTGACTATCGTCTTCTTGGGTCCGCAGTGGGCGAATTTAACCTTGTACGGCTTGCTTACGCAGGCCCAGAGTTCGATCTGGCCGTGCGGCATGCCGATGGTCTTCTGCTCGATGCAGTCCTGGTCTTTGTAGTAGTTGGCGTACTGGTAGGTGTGGCCTTTGTATCGCACCTTGGCCATCGCGTAGCGGTGGTCGGTGCTGCGGTCGCAGACGAGGATTGCGTTGTGCCCGGACAATTGGGCCTCGGCCAGCACGTCTCCGTGGGAATTGGTGATGTACGCCCCCGGATAGGTGTGAGCGGTGGCCGAGGCGGCGCTCGATCCCATGACGGTGAACGTGAATCCGGCAACGGCGGTGATGAGCAGCAGTTTTCTCACGGTGCCCCCTGTCGGTGATCCTTTCCGTAGGAAAGACGACGGGTTCACCCCTCAAGTTCATGAGAAATCGGATGCCTGTGCCCGTGGTCCGCGCGATGCCTCGAGGCGGTCACGGGCGGGCTGCTCAGCCGCGCGGGTTCCAGCCGGTGACGTCGATGTCCAGCCCGAGGCGGTGGGCGATGTCGTCCCACTTCACGTACTTGAAGTTGGTGTTCTCGCGGACCTCGCCCTGCGGGTCCGTCGCCTCGGGGGTGTTGGTGCCGTCGTGGGTGACGAACAGGCCCTTGGGGAACCGGCGGCCGAGCGGTACGTTGACCACCATCGTCCCGTCGCTGCCCTGCACCCCGTCGATGCCGTCGTTCTCGCCGACCTGGAAGGAGCCGAGGTAGGTGTTCTCGCCTCTGCGGTCGTAGACGGCGAAGGTGTCGCTGCCCTGGCTGGAGGCGATCAGGTAGCCCTTGCCGTTCTTGGCGTAATAGATGGTCAGGCCTTCGGCGTCTGCCGTCAGGTGGTCGCCGCCGTATCCGGGGTCTGCGCCGGGGGCGCATTCCTCGGTGGTGGGGTCGTAGGTGGCCGGTACGCCGTACTCGCGGACCCGGTCGACGAGCTTCGGTGAGCCGGTGAGATCACCGGGGATGCGCCAGATGCCGACGTCCTCCTGGGCCGCGTAGAGGGTGCCGGTCTGGGCGTCGACGACCATGCCTTCGATCTGCGGGCCCACGCCCGGCTCGTCGCAGGGGCTCCAGGTCTGGCCGTTCGGGAGGGTGAAGCTCGACGGGAGGTCGATCGTCCGGAGCGTCGTGTAGCCGATCTTGCCGTCGGGGGCGTCGGTGAGCTTCAGCAGCGCGAGTCGCGTGGTGTGGCGGCGGCTGACCAGGACGTAGGTTCCCGAGTCGCGCTTCCATGTCGCGAGGCCGTAGACGGTTTCGGCGTCGTTCACCTCCGTCTGGGTCGTGTTGAAGATGAAGGGCGCGGCGGGGTCGGTGATGTCGGTGAGGGGCTGCCGGCTCTGGCTCGCCTTCGCCGAATCGACGCGGTAGATGCGCAGCTTGTCGGAACCTCGGTCGGAGGCGACGAAGATGTCCGATCGGCCCGCCTTGGAGGCGTGCCCGTAGACGACGTCCACGTTGTTCAGCCGGCCCGGCTCGTCGCCCTGGGTCGGCTCGGCCGGTGCGGGCAGGTGCTGGAGCTGCCGGCCGTCCAGGTCGTAGACGTACAGGCCGCCTTCCTTGGCGGTGGTCGCGATGAGGCTCCCCTCGGGAGAGGTGGGGTGGACCCAGATCGCCGGGTCGTCGCCGTTGGCGTTGCCGCCGGCCTCGTCGTCGAACAGGGGCGGGGTCTCGACTCGCGGCTCGACGGCGGGCAGGTTTTGCGCGGTGGCGGGTGGGACCAGGGCGGCGAGCAGGCCGATCGTCAGTGCTGTGGACGCCAGCGAGGTCAGGGGGCGCATCGACTTCTCCTCATTGTGGAACCTTGCAGCCTTGATCCTCATGAGCGAAGCCGACCGGACCATGAACCGTATCGGAACTTCCGCCCAAATCGCGGCGCTGTCGCCCTCATACTCGCCAGGCCCGGCGGGAAGCATGGGAAGCAGCGGTCGATCACTCCCGGCGTCGGCGACCTGACGCTGGATACCGAGGTGATCCGGCTGCCGGCTGGCCCCGGCCTGACCCTGATCACCCACTCCGCGCCTGCCGGCTCGCCGAGCGACGACGGGCTCCGGCTCCTCGCGTCCACGATCGGCCCGCATACGGCCTCGGCAAAGTAGGCGGTCTGTGGTGGGGCTGCCTGCCCGGGCGCGGACCTTGCGGTACGGCGGTCGTCGTCGGGTGCGGTACGGGGTGCCTCGCCCGTCGCCTTCCCGCCTCCACGGGCACGACAGCTAGCCTGTTCGGCAGGGCTTGGGCGGGTGCCGGGCCCCGCGAGTGAGGGAGACGATGTCGGCGACGCGACTGCTGGTCCTGGGCGTGGTGCGGCTGCACGGTCAGGCACACGGCTATCTGGTGGGCTCCGAACTGGAGTCGTGGGAGGCCGGGCAATGGGCGGGGCTCAGGTCGGGCTCGATCTACCACGCGCTGCGTCAGCTGGCCAAGGAAGGTCTTCTGGACACCAGCGAGGTGCACGAATGGCCGGGCCGTGTGGCCGCTTCGACGACTTCGAGCTCGGCGCCGACCAGGCAGCCACGCTCACTTACGGATCGGCGCCCTCTGTCTCGAGCCACCAGCTTCTCACCCGGAGCGGCCGTCGCCTACGCGGGGGACGTGACGGCACCGCAGAGTCGTGGAGCACCTCCCCGGGTGTGGGAGCTCATCGACAACCTCGTGCAATATGCGATGCGGCCCGCGGGCCCGCGCACCATCGCCATCGGGGTGCGCCGGCGGCAAGCACCGGCAGCGGGTCTGGTGGAGATCCTGGCCCGCCGGGTACGCGAGCGCGGCCACGCCGAGCACCGCCGCGCGCACCTGCCCCGTGTGCTGGTGTAGGGGTGTCCGGGACCGACGCGACCAAGCCCCGGACGCTCAGCCCAGCATCGACCGCCAGGCCCTCCGTGCGGCTGTACGGGGGGCTGGTTCGTCGTCGGCACCCGTTGCCCCAGGTCCTGCGGCTATGTCGACGTTCAACCGCTCAACGAACTCTGGGGTTATTTCTCAATCTCAGGCGGCGTTGTGGCGGAACCAGTCGAGGGTCGCGGCGATGCCGTCGGCGTGCGGGGTGACCTTGACCGGTCCGAACGCCTGGCGGAAGGCCGAGTCGTCGGCGATGAACGGGCGGTCGCGCTGATACCAGGTTTCCCCGAGGGCGCGCACGGTCGGGTTGAACAGCCCGATCAGGCGCTGCGTTCCCCGGCCGAGCCCGGCGATCTTCAGCTCGCCTCCCACCGCGGTCCGTACGAGGCCGAGGAACTCCCGGCCGGTGACCGCTTCGGCGGCGGGCAGGTGCCACGAGCGGCCGTCGGCCTCGGCGTGCTCGCCCAGCGTGACCAGCCCGGCGGCGACGTCCGGCAGGTAGGCGACGGTGTGCGGCTGGTCGAGGTCGCCGACCCAGCGGGCGGTCTTGCCGGCCAGCGCGGCGGCGAAAATGGTCGGGCCGATGGTGGTGTTGACCCCGCCGGGGCCGTAATAGTCGGAGACCCGCCCCAGGGCCGCGCGGATGCGCCCGGTCCGGTGGGCGTCGAGGATCAGCCGGTCCACTTCGGCGCGGGCCCGGCCCTTGGGGTTGGTGGCGGCGTGCGGCAGGTCTTCGGTCATGGGGGCGTCGACCGGGCCGTAGACGTACAGGTTGTCGGCCATGACCAGCTTCGCCCCGGCGGTCTCGACCCCGGTCAGGACCGTGCGGATGAAGCCGGGGAACTCCTTGGCCCAGCGCTCGTACTTCGGCTGTGCGCACTGATAGACCACGGCGGCGCCCTCGCAGGCGGCGATGGCACCCTCGGTGGTGGTGACGTCGGCCTTGAAGGCGGCGCCTCCTCGGCTGACGGCCCGGACCTCGTGGCCGCGCGCGGTCAGCTCGGCGACGACGGCCGCGCCGATGCCGCCGGTGGCTCCAAGGACTACATGAAGGTCGGACATGTGATCACTCCCGTGAGGCCGTTTCGAATCAGCGTTATATAACAACGTTATGATAGTATCCCATCCATGGCAAGACCGAGAAACCGCGACTACGACGAGCTTCGCCGCGAGCTGGTGGACGCCGGAGGCCGGCTCCTGGCCACCGAGGGCCCGGCGGCGCTGACCACCCGCCGCGTCGCGCAGCGGGCGGGCGTGTCCACCATGGCCGTCTACCAGGTGTTCGGCGACAAGGGTGGTCTCGTGCGCGAGATGTTCCTGGCCGGGTTCGAGCGGCTCGCCACGGCCTTCGCCGCCGTCCCGCACACCAGCGATCCGATCGCCGACCTCCTGGCGCTCGGGCGCGCCTACCGGGCCAACGCCCTGGCCAACCCGCACCTCTACGAGCTGATGTTCGGCCGTCCCATCCCCGAGTTCCAGCCCGACGCCGAAGCCGCCGCCCAGATCCAGCCGACCTTCGACACGCTCATCGCCGCCGTCGCGCGCTGCGTACGGGAAGGAGCCTTCGCTCTCGCAGAGCCCGCTGACCTCGCCATCGGGATCAACGCGCTCGCGCACGGGCTGTGCAGCCTCGACCTGCGCGGCGCCCTCGGCGACGCCACCGAGGCCAGCCGTCACTGGGACCGCGCCTTCGACACGATGGTGCGAGGGCTGCGCGCGGGGTGAGTGCAAGATGTCGGCCTTTGGCCGACGCGGGCACCGCGTTGATCGGCGGCCGGCCGTACCGCATACTCGGCGCGCCTACCGCGGCGAGCCGATCGCCTTCGCCGCCCCCCACGGCGAGGAGATCGACGCACTGACCGCCGTGCCGGTTCGCGCGTTCCTGGCCGAGCTCGCCGAGCTGTCACCGGCCAGCCGTAAGCGCAAGCGCGCCGCGATCGCCTCCTTCGCCACGTGGGCCGTCCGGCACGACCTGCCGCCGGCCGACCCGACGGACCGGATCGACACCATGAAGGTGCCCAAGAGCCTGCCCGCCCCGGCCGCGGCCGCCGACGTCATCAAGCGGCCTGGATGGGTGGTCGGCCTGACGCCGAACGTGGTGATGGCGGTGGCCGCACGCCTCATGGGCAGCGCCCGGTGCCGGAGCGGGCATGCGTCTGTTCGTTTGCGTACAGCCCCTACCGGCTTTCCGCGGCCGGAGAGCGCGCGATCTGGTTCATGATCGCGGTTGCGAACGGAGAAGCCCCTCAGAGCCGGCCGAGGGCTTTGGCCAGCGCGGTCGCGGAGGAGGCGATCACCTTGTCGTCATGCGCGGTGTTGTCGGTGTTACGGTTGGTGAACACCGAAAGGATCATCGGCGCGTTGGACCCGGGCGCCCAGACGATCGCCAGGTCGTTGGCGGTGCCGTAGTTGCTCGCGCCGCCGGTGCCGGTCTTGTCGCCGACCGTCCAGTCCTTGGGGAGTCCAGCCCGGATCCGGTTGGCACCGGTGAGGCTGGCCTTCAGCCAGCCGACCAGCCGCGTCCGGTCGCCGATGTGGAGGGTCTTGCCGGTGGTGAGCTTGGTGAAGGTCTGTGCGGCCGCCGCGGGGGTGGTGGTGTCGCGCTCTTCACCCGGCTCCCACTCGGTCAGGGTGGGCTCCGGCCGGTCCAGCCGGCTTGTCCGATCACCGGTGGCGCGGAAGAACTCGGTCAGCCCGCGCGGCCCGCCGATCTGCTTCAGCAACGTGTTGCCTGCGAAGCCGTCGGATTTGGTGATCCCGGCGCGGCACAACTGTGCGGGTGTCATGCCGGTGTCGGTGTATTCGGTGGTCTCCGGGGAGTTCGTGGTCAGCCCGGCCATGTCGGCAGGCTTCCAGCGGACCACCTTGTCCATCAGCCCGGGGTCGCTGGTGCGTGCTTTGTGCAGTACGGCCGCGCAGGCGAACACCTTGAACATGGAGTTGAGGGGAAAACGCTCATCGGCTCGGTAGCCGACCGTTTTACCGGTTCCCAGGTCGATGCCCACTGCGCCGATACGCCCCTGGTAGGACTTCTCGAGTTCCTGCAGCGTCTTGTCCAGGTCGGAGTCGGAGGGGGCGGTGGTCCCCGTCCGGGAGCCGGCGCTGGAGGTGCTCGTCTCGCCGGTGGCGGCATCCGCCGCACTGGCAGGGCCGCTCAGCAGCACGGAAGCGGTCAATGTCGCGATCCCTAGACGCAGGAGTGGTTGTGTCATGGCGGAGAGCAGATCAGAAACTGGCCAGGGGCGTCCAATATTGATATTGATCATTGAGTCATATCGATATGGATATCCGCAGGCGACTCAAGGGCAGATGGCGCCGGTGAATGTGCAGGGTGCCCTCGGTGTCGCCCGCTCCACGCTGTATCGAGCGCTGGAGCACGACTCCCCGCTCGCCGCGGCGGCCGTGCCGGTCGAGGCGAGCGTCGACCGGGACCACGCACCCCTCTCTCCCGCCCCGGTGGCGGCCGCCGAGCTCCGCCTCGCGCGGGCCGTCGGCGTAGTGCTGCTGGCCGTCGACTTCCAGGACGACACGGGTACTGTGCGGCGGGAGCAGCGAGAAGTCCATGCGCTCGCGTCCCAGCACGCTGTCCTTGCCGCCTCGCTGCCTTCGGGTCTGTGGGTCGCAGTGCAAGTACACCTGCGGGATGAGGGCGGGGCAGCGCACAGGGACTGGCGGTCGCGTCCGATCGAACTGCTCTTGGGCCGCGACGCCGGTGGGAGGCATCGCGCCGTCCATGAGATCGCGGCCGGACAAAAGGTCAAGGATGTT
Organism: Nonomuraea angiospora; assembly: GCF_014873145.1. Classification (NCBI taxonomy): domain Bacteria; kingdom Bacillati; phylum Actinomycetota; class Actinomycetes; order Streptosporangiales; family Streptosporangiaceae; genus Nonomuraea; species Nonomuraea angiospora. The sequence continues at coordinate 903,198 of NZ_JADBEK010000001.1, forward strand.
AGATTGTCGGGCGATTGATGTTGATCTGACAGCAGAGGCGTGACTCACGTGGCAGGGTTTGAGATCTACTTCGATGCGCTCGAGGAGTGTGCCACCAAGGCCAAGGGAGTCGCGAACCAGTTCAAGAGCGCGGCGGAGGACGGTCCCACGACCGTCAGCACCTCCTGCTTCGGCGGCCTGGAGAACGTCTCCGACAAGCTGGCCAAGGCCGTCAACGACTTCGAGGCGAAGATCGACACCGAGATACGCCATGCGCAGCGGAACCTGACCAAGGTCGAGGCGGCCATCCACCAGGTCGTCCAGAACGTCCGCAAGGCCGACCTCCCCGACGTTCCCCGGACGGAGCGGGTGTGACGGACATCTGGGACCAGTACCTCAGCCCCATCCAGCGCGTCATCGACGACCTGAGCGGCGACCAGGCCCAGATCTCCAAGATCTCGGGGCAGTGGCGGACGCTGGCGGGCGACCTCACCACGGAGACCGGCGTGATCAAACGCGCGGTCAACAGGGTGGACAGCGCGTGGAACGGCGCCGCCGCCGAAAATTTCGCCACGTACATGGCCAGGTATCCCGAGTCCGGTACGGCACTGAGTGAGGCCCTGACCAGCTGCGCCGGCAAGCTGGATGCCGCCGGGACCGCACTGGAGACGGCCAAGGGCGAGGTCCAAGCCCTCTACCGGGAGAAGCGCGCCTGGCTGGACGAGCAGCGCAGCGACCCCGACAGCACCACGATCTCGATGACGAGCATCAGGTCCCAGGTGTCCGACGCCCTCGAACGGGCCAAGGCGCACACGGACAAGGCCGCCGAGGTTCTCGGTCAGGCCACCAGCGAGATCGGCAAACACCTCGGCGAGGTACGGTTCTTCACCGGTATCCCCGCTCCCGGCGATCAGGACTTCGTCCCGGGCAACAAGTCGGGGATGCCCTGGATCCCCGACCCGGACTTCCGGCCGCACACCCCGAAGACGCAGCTGGCGTCCTACAACGGCAACGGCAACGGCCTGCCGACCGGCGATGGCATCGGGAACGGCGTCAACGGGGCGGGCGGCGCCGGCAGCAGCGGTGGTGGTGGCGGTGGCGGCGCGCCTTCGCTGGCCGTCCCGCCGAACGCCCACAGCCTGGCGCCCAACCCTCGTGCCCAGGCCGTCATCGACTACGCCCTCAAGCAGCTCGGCGACCCCTACGTGTGGGGAGCGACGGGACCCGGCTCCTTCGACTGCTCCGGACTGACCCTGCGCGCGTACGAGGCCGCGGGGACCACCATCCCTCGGGTCGCGCACGATCAGTGGCTGCGCGGGCCGCGTATCCCTGATGGCAACGCGCAGCCCGGAGACCTTGTGTTCTTCGACAACAACGGTGACGGCACGGCTGACCATGTGGGCATCGTGCTCGACCCCGACAAGGGCACGATGATCCACGCGCCCAGACCGGGCTCCGAAGTCAAGATCGCCCCGTACAGCCGTACCCCCATGGGCTTCACCCGGCCGGGAACGAGCTGACCCCGGGGCACGAGATCTGGCCGTCGGGAACCCTGCGCGTGCCCTCGGCGAGCCCGGGGGTGCGGCTTCAGTCCTTCCGGGCGTCTTGCCGGACGGTCGGCCTGGCATGCACCGCGCCCTGTCACACCCGCAGGCTAGATTCACTCCAGCCATACTTGATCTTCACTTACCACTTGGATGTACGGAATGCACCCCCTCATCGTCGCCTTAGCCCTTGTCACCGCCGCTCCCGCCACCGCCCACGCCCAGACGGCCGAACCAGACCCGGTCGCGGGCCTGCGGTCGCTGCTCGCCCGCGGCGCCGGCGCGACGGCCGAGTTCTACGGCCAGGCCTCCACGGACCTGTCCAAGGAGGTGCTACTGAGCAACGGCAGGCGCACCGTCATCGGGAGCGGCATGGGAGTGCGCGGAACCGGCAAGGTCAAGCTGGGCCCGGCCGGCGTGATCGCCTCGGAGCACACCCGGCAGCTCGGCGTGGGCGGCAAGGAACTGATGGTGGAGGCGGCATCCAAGGACCCCTACTTCGCCGGCGTGATCGCCACGGTGGGGACGCTGCGCACCGTCAGCGTGGGTGGCTGGCAGTACCAGCTCGCGCCGGGGGCGAAGACCTGGGTGCGCACCGGCCGCGCCAGCGGCGCCGCGGCCGCGTACGGCGACCAGTTCATCAACGTCCTGGAGATGGCAACGCTGCGCAAGCTGCTGGCCACCAAGACCCGCAAGAGCGTCGCGCCGTGGCTCAAGGATCACACCACCGGCCGCAAGCAGCGGATCTACACCCTGACCGGGACGATCAAGCTCAAGGAGCTGTATCGCGTCTCTCCCAGCTTCCGAGAGGCCGCGGGGACGGCGGCGTCCCTCGGGACGTCTGAGGTGACATGGACGTACATGTACGACGACCGCGGATGACCGTACCGGGTCGGCTGGCGCTTCTACGCGCACCCGCGGCCCGAGGTCCCGGGGCTCGGACATGACCGGATCCTGCGGGGGCACCTGGCCACGCAGTACCGGAACTGGGACAGGCCGATGACGATCATCGCGCCCCAGGCGAAGCCGGGCCGGGGACTCGCGGTGGACGACCTCGCCGACGTCCTCAGCGCCCCCGAGCGCCGCAAGTGAGGAACGAGCTGTAGTCGCTTGGAGCGACAGGGGAACGGGCGCTCGCCGCGCCGCCCTGCGCCTGATCGGCCGGACAAGGGCGGGGGCGATGGTCGCCCCCGCCCTCCCTTGGCTGCTCAGGGGTTGCCGTACTTCTTGACGAACTGGTAGTACGTCCACGCCCATGCCCTGCAGTCGGGCCGGACCAGAATGAAGTAGCCGCCGCACACCTTGTCGCGCATCGTGATGTAGAACCGGTTGTCCACATCAAGCTTTCGCGTACGGGTGTTGTCGAGGTAGTACTTGTACTTCTTCTTCTGGTTGGCGATCAGCCCGTATCCGTAGTCGTGGGAGTCGCAGGCCGGCCGCATATCGAAATTGTGGGGCTTGTCCGGAGACTTCGTGCAGTGGTCGTAGTAGATGCCCCTGACCTTGAAGCCGCTGGCGGTCCGTTTCCAGTCGGGCTTGCGCCATTTGCCGCCGTGCCAGGCCCAGGCAGAGCAGCCCGACTTCGTGTACCACATCCAGGTGACAGCGGTGTTGCACTTCTTCGGGTAGGACTGCGGGGGGTCCACGCCGTCCGGCAGGAAGTCGCCGGCCGGCGGCTCGGTGGCGTTCGGGTCGTCGAGCCCGGCCGCGCCCTCGGTGGGCCCGCCGTTGGCCGGCATGTCGGTGCCGGTGGCGACCACCTGGGGAGCGGCGGCGCCCGCCGGGAACGACAGCTGCCACCCGCCGCTGGTGACGGACTCGATCGACGACAGGCGCCCCACCGAGTCGTAGGCGTAGGTCCCCTGGACGGCGCCCACGCTGGGATCGCTCATGGTGCGCAGCAGGCCGTTCAGGTCGTAGGCGTAGGCCGCCTCGATCTGCGGCGCGTCGGTTCCGTAGGTGACCGCCACCTCCTTGAGCCGGCCCGCGTAGTCGCCGTTGGAGGCGCTGGTGGCGGTGGTGGCCGTGGCGTAGGTGAACCTGGTGACGGACGCGGGGGTCGCGGTGCCGGCCGGCTCCTTCACGGTGCTGACGCGGCCCTGGGCGTCGTAGGTGATCGTGGACTTGCCGAAGGCGGTGCTGCCCACATCGGTCACCCGCCAGGGGTCGGCGCTCGGCGCCCCGGCCGGCCGGGCCCAGGTGTAGGTGAGCTGGAGGTCGCCGGTGCTGATGGGGGTGCCGTCGTCGGTGGCGAAGGTGTCGTCGCCCGCCTCCACGGGGCCCGGATCCGTCACGAGCGTCTCGACCGTCGTGGTGCGCATCGCCCCGATGACCGCGTCCCACCTGGTGGTTTCGGTGATCTTGGACCCGCCGGCGGCCTCGTAGGTCTGGACGCCGCCGCCGTCGGGGAAGGAGACGCTGCTCTTCAGGGAGTAGCTGGTCGAGGTGCCTTCGTCGAGTTCCGTGACGACGATGGTGCCGTTCTGGTTCTCGAGTTTGCGGTTGATCTGGCCGCCGGCGATCTCGGCCTGCCAGCCTGGCCCGAAGACGCCCAGCTCAGGGCGGGTCGCCGGGGCCGACTGCGGCCGGGCCAGATCACCGGCGGTCAGGGCCACGCCGTGCTTGCGGCTGATCGCGCCCGCGGACACGTCCAGCTCGGTGAGCCTGAAGGTCTTGGTGTCGGAGGAGTACTGGCCGGGGCCGATCTCCTGGACGTTGGCCGGTGGCGGGTCGTCGAGCGCGGCGGCGGAGACCGGCGGGGAGAGGAAGGGGAGCAGCATCGCCGAGACGGCGACGGGGAGCGCTAATCGGCGCAAGGGGTGCCTCCAGGTAAAGGGAGAAAGTGATTTGATCACCTGGAGAGTAGAGGCTGATAAACCGCTCGACAAGAGCTGGACAATTTCCTGGAAGGGTGTTCAAATCGCCTACGAAGCCATGTCGTGAATGTAATTTATTCGTGCGTTCGTGCAGGTCGCCGGGCTGGATGTAATTTTGTGGCGAATTTATGGCGATTCTGTGGAGGCTTTGTGAATAATGACGTGAAGTGTATTCGGTTCCGTATGTGGTGGCCCGGACCACATCCCGTGCCCTAGGATCGTGAGCCTATGAGCCAATTGCCCACGCTGTCCGCCACAGAAATCCCTTCGGAACGGCTCCTGCTGCGCAAGGCGCACGCCGCCGACCGTGAAGGCATCATCGAGCTGATGACCGATCCCGAGGTCCAGGCATACCTCGGTGGCCCCCGGCCGCGCGGTGACGTCGAGCAGCACTTCGACGCGGTCATGACCGCCGACGCCACACCCAGGCCCGGCAACTATGTCATCGCGGACGGCACGACGGACCGGCTGATCGGAACACTGATGCTCGCCCGCCGTTCGGCCGATCGACCGGGGCGTGTCACCGAGGACGGCGAGGAGCTGGAACTGGGCTATGTGCTGCGGCGCAGCGCGTGGGGCGCGGGATTCGCCTTCGAGGCCACAACGGTCGCGTTGCGCGCCGCGGCCGACGAACTTCCCGACCAGCCGGTCTTGATCGTGACCCAGACCGCGAACACGCGATCTCTGAAACTCGCCGCCCGCCTTGGCTTCCGCCCCGTCAGCACATTCGAGGAGTTCGACGCCGAGCAGACCCTCTGCACCGCTCCCTTGTCCGTGTTCCGAACCTGATCTGTATCAGCGCCGCAGGTCCCGTCCCGCGAGAACGAGCCAGAGGTACGGCAGCGGCAGCATCGCCAGCCAGAACAGGTGCGCCTCGTTCCAGTACCCGAACCCGCACGTCGGCGGCCAGAGCCGGACCTGCTGCGGCAGCAGGATGGTCCCCAGCACCATGGCCAGCTGGACCACCACGGCGGCCATGGCGGCCTGCCGTCCGGGCGCGAGCCGCACGGCCGTCGCCGCGGCGGCCAGCGCGATGCCGAGGCAGACGCCCACCTCGATGAGCAGGTCGCCGACCGGGAACAGGGAGCCCTCCGGCAGGCGGGTCAGGACGTAGGAGAAGGCGGCCAGCCAGATCGCGATCGCGGCGGCACCGGGCAGCAGACAGCGCAGCGCCTGGCGCACCCATCGGGGGACCGCCGCGGCGCCGAGGTCGGCGGACATGGCATCGACCAGCCCGAAGGCCGCCGCCGCGCCCAGCAGGGTGCCACAGATGCGCATGAGCACGAGCGCGTCACCCCCGGGAAGCGCCTCCCCGTACCGCACCAGGCTCACCAACCCGGCGGTGAAGGCGGCGACCAGGACCAGCGGCGCCCAATCGATGGCCCGGGCGAGCGGCCCCACCAGCAGCAGCACCACCCGCCGGCGGGACGGCGGCGAGGCGAACGAGGGTGCGGCGGTCTGCTGCCGGGCGGGCAGGGTCACATGCATGGCGTGGCTCCCATCGGCGCGTTGAACTCGCGTCCCAGCCCGAGCAGCGGCAGGGCCTGGTCGATCGTGGTGGAGGGCTTCATGAGCGTGTCCCAGTTGGCCTGGACCTTCTGGCGGGAGCCGGGGGAGGCCAGCAGCAGCTTGGCGTAACCGACCTCGGCCGGGCCCCAGTCCAGACCGGACAGGCGTCCTTGATGACTGTCGACATAGAGCTGCCGCCGGGCCTCGGGAGGGGAGACCTGGCCGATGAGCCAGAGCGCCACCACCGTGCGGGCCTGACCGCGCACGTCACACAGCGCGGCGCGCCGGGAGGGGGTGAAGTGCTTGACGGCCGAGTCGTACAGCCCGGTCGTCCAGAAGGCCACGTCCTCGGCCAGCACCCTGCGCTGGTCGGGATGCCCCCAGCTCATCGGCGGCTGGACCTCGCCGGGAGCGTCGGCGAAGCTCCAGCTCATGCTCATCTGCCGCACCTGGGGCGCCCGGGTGCGCGGCGCGGCGGGCAGCGCCGCCACGACCGGCTGGACCGCCTGTTCCCACAGCGGGATCCACGGTTCGTAACCGGGAAAGGCACAGTAGGTGAGCCCCTGGCGCTTCGTGCAGCGGTGGGCGCCGGGGCCGAAGTAGCGCTCGCGCACGCGGGAGTCCACATGGTCGAGCGTCAGCGTCACGTTCGTGGGGAACTGCGCCGGGGGCCGGGTGGACGCCGCGGTGGCCCCCGTTGGCACCGCGACGGCCAGCCCCATCACCACGGCCACGGCGGGCGCCGGCCGTACCCTGTGTCTGAGCAGCGCGATCCCGCCGAAGACGGCCGCGGCGGCGAGCACGTACACCAAGTGGAGCGCGGACGGTCGGTCGGGCCAGTCCGGCCGGTGGACCTGCATCACCGGCAGCAGCCAGCCGGCCTGGCGGTTCGAGGTGTTGGTGAAGATGAGGAAGCCGAGCACGGCCACCACCAGCGGCCCGGCGATCAGCCACCGCGCCCAGCGGCCGACGGCCACGCCCAGCGTCGCGGCGAGCACGGCGGCGGCCACCGCCGTCAGCGGCTCCCATGGGTCCAGCCGGCCTCCGGCGGGGCCGCTCAGCAGCCGGATCGCCAGGTAGCCGCCCATGGCCGCCGCCGCCGCGACCCCTGCGACCAGCGGTGCGGCCAGCAGCAGGGCGCGCGTGCGGTGCTCGGCCCGCCCGGGCAGGCCCGCGAGGCTCTCGGGCATGCCGTGCCGCCCGTCGCGCGAGGTGGCCAGGCCGGCCACGATCAGGACCGCCGCACCGAGGCAGGTGGCCAGCCCGGTGGCGTTGATCGGGTCCATCGTGAGGTCGGGCTGCTGGTCCCAGCTGAGGAAGGTCTGCAGCGCCAGCACCAGGACGGTCGCGCCCCACACCAGCGGGTGCCGCACCAGCCTGCGCGCCTCGAACAGGAACAGCCGCCGCGTCACGCCGCCTCCCCGAGCAGCATGAGATAGCCGTCCTCGACACCGGGCGTCGCCGCGTCCGCCGCCGGCGGCCGCGCGCCGAGCGTGCGGTAGCGGCCGTCAGCGGTCCGCCAGAACAGCTCCGACGTGGCGGGCGGCGCGTCCGACAACCACACCCGGCCCTGCGCCACGGCCGCGAGCTGGCCAGGCGTGCCGTCGAAGACCGCCCGGCCGTCTCGCATGACCACCACCCGCCCGCACAGCGCGGCGACGTCTTCGGTCTGGTGCGTGGACAACACGACGGTACGGCTCTCGCCGAGCCGCGAGACCAACGCGCGGAAGGCCATCCGCTGCTCCGGGTCCAGACCCACGGTCGGCTCGTCGAGAATGAGCAGGTCCGGCCGGCCCAGCAGCGCCTGGGCCAGCGCGAGCCGCTGTCGCATGCCGCCCGACAGCCTGCGCACCTTCGTCCGTGCCTGATCGGTGAGGTCCACCTCGGCCAGGACCCGGCGTACCTCGGCGTGCCGGTGCTCGCGGTCGGTCAGCTCCTTGAGGATCGCCACGTAGTCCACGAGGTCGAAGGCGGTGAAATGCGGGTAGGCGCCGGGGCTCTGCGGCAGGTAGCCGAGCCTGCGCCGCAGCGCTGTCCGCTGCCGGCGGTCGGCCGGGTCCAGGCCGAAGGCGTCCACCGTGCCCCCGTCGGGAGCAAGGGTGGTGGCCAGGCAGCGCAGCAGCGTGGTCTTGCCGGCGCCGTTCGGGCCGAGCAGGCCGGTCACGCCGGTGCCGAGCGTCAGGTCGAGGCCATCGAGTGCCCGCTTGGCGCCGTACGTCTTGGTCAGTTCCTTGATCTGGATCATCTGGCGCTCACTCTGTAGAAGCGGTACGTCAGCAGGACGGCGGCCACGCCGTACCCGATCTGCGGCGCGGGACCGAATACGGCCAGCCAGCTGCCGATGAGGCGGCCCGCGCCGACGATGGCCAGCCACACCCCGCCCATGGAGAGTGCGGCCATCGGGACGGGCAGCCGGTTCGACAGGGCCAGGCAGCCCGAGGCGGCGGCGAGTGCGGGCAGCAGCCAGGCGGCGGCCAGCCCGGGCGGTGCGGGCAGCAGTGGTGAGGCGAGCCCGGCCAGCGCCGCCGACACCGCGAGCACCGCCGTGGCGCGGGTCAGCAGCAGTCGTGGCCCCGACATCGGGGTGGCGGCCACCAGCTCGTGGGCGGGATCGACGCGGGCCCCGTAGGCGAGCGCGATGCCCGCCAGCGGCAGCACCGGCGCGACGATCAGGAAAGCGGGCAGGTAGTCGGCCTGCGCGCGGGCTGCCAGCACCGCGAACGCCAATACCGCCACCACGGCGGCCAGCCAGGACCGGCTCATCGTCGGCGTCGCCGACAGCAGCCTGGCCAGGTGGTCGGGCACCCCGCCGTGGCGTAGAAGCCGCTCGGCCAGGCTCAGGCGCGGCGTGATCAGCTCGGTTTCCAGCCGCGCCCAGGACTCGTCGAGCCAGTCCTGGTCGTACGGCACCGCCGCCCGGCAGTCGGCGCAACGGCCGAGATGCGCGTCCACGGACATGGCCAGCGCCGGTTCGAGCGCGCCTTCGAGGTAGCGCTCGCGGAGGTCGTCAGGGATGTGCCAGCCACTCATGACAGCTCCTCGCGCAACCGGGCCCTGGCCCGCATCGCGCGGGTCTTGACCGTGCCTTCCGGAATGCCCAGGAGACCGGCGGCCTCCTTGGTGGTGAGACCGTCGAGGACGGTCGCCTCGATGACGGCCCGCAGCTCGGGGGAGAGCCTGGTCAGGGCGGTGCCGAGGTCGCCATGCTCCACGTTCAGCAGCACCACGTCCTCGGCCGAGGCGACTGGCGAGCTGTCGCCCGGTTCGATGCCGGAGCCGATCCAGCGCGAGCCGCTGCCACGCAGGGCGGAGATCAGGCGGCGGATGGCGATGGTCCACAACCAGCCGGCCGGGTTGTCGCCGCGGAAGCGGCCCGCCGAGCGCCACACGGCCAGGAACGTCTCCTGGAGCGCATCGTCGACGATGTCCGTGTCGGCGCAGCGGCGGGCCAGCCGGGCACGCAGCCAGGGGGCGTGCCGCTGATGGAGGAGGCGCAGGGCGGCGGTGCTCCGCGCGGCGACGGCGGCGACGAGCTCGGCGTCGGTGCTGTCCGCGGTGACGTCGGGGGCTCCGCGCCGCCTGAAGGGAAACGGGCTCACGGTGTATCTATCGCACAGCCCGCATGGGCCGGTTCTCACGGTGCCGGCAACCGGAGCCGCCGGCACGGCGCTTCGGGGGACGCTACCAGGTGACCGGCAGGGCGGCCACGCCGTAGATGGCGGCTCGCGGTCGCAGCGGCACCTCCTCGGCGGGTACGGCCAGCCGCAGCGTGGGGAAGCGGCGCAGCAGCGCCGGGTAGGCGAGCCGCATCTCCAGCCGGGCCAACTGCTGGCCCAGGCACTGGTGGATGCCGTGGCTGAAGCCCAGCTGCTGGGTGGCCTGGCGGGTGACGTCGAAGTGGTCGGGGGCCGGGAAGCGGCTGGGGTCGCGGTTGACGACCGGGAGACAGATCGTCACGGTCTGGCCGGCTTTGATCGTCTGTCCGGCGAGGGGCACGTCGGCCCTGGCGACCCGGATCGGCCCGATGTGCGTGACGCTGAGGTAGCGCATCAGCTCCTCGACCGCGCTCTCGGCGACGCCGGGATCGGTGCGTACGAGGTCCGCCTGCTCGGGGTGGCACAGCAGCAGGAACGTGCCCAGGCCGAGCATGTTCGCGGTGGTCTCGTGTCCGGCGGTCAGCAGCAGCGTGGCGACGCCGGTGAGCTCCTCGTGGTCGAGCTCGCCGCCGGTGGCCAGCTCGCTGAGCAGGTCCTGGCCGGGCTCGGCGCGCTTGCGTCCGACCAGCTCGGACAGGTAGCCCATCAGCTCGCCGGCGGCGGCGCCCCGCTGTTCGACGGTGTTGTCGAGGTTCACGGCCCGCGCGGTGGTGTCCTGGAAGCGTGAACGCTCGTCGTACGGCACGCCGAGCAGCTCGCAGATCACCAGCGACGGGATCGGCAGCGCGAACGTCTTGACCAGGTCCGCGGGCGCGCCCCCGCGGGCCATCTCGTCGAGCTGGCCGTCGATGACCTCCTGGATCCTGGGCTCCAGCTTTCGCATCTTGCGCATGCTGAAGTGCCCGGTCAGCAGCTTGCGGTAGCGGGAGTGCTCGGGGTCGTCCATCGCGATGAAGAAGCCCGGCGGGATCACCAGGTCCGTCAGCCCCTCGGGCGGCGCCAGCTCTTTGATCGGCGGGGCGGCGCCCTGCTGGGTGTTGCTGAAGCGGGGGTCGTCGAGCACCGCGCGCGCCTCGGCGTAGCCGGTGACCAGCCAGCCGAGCCGTCCGTCGGCGTAGGTCATCGGGTGCAGCGATCCGGGGAGCTCTTTCAGGAGGGCAGGCGGCTGGAACGGGTCCTCCCGCTCGACCGGCAGCGCCTTGAGGGTTTCCATGCCTCCCAGAAAAGCGCACAGACTGCGAAATTGCAACCTCTGCATAAACGCAAGATGTGCGGTAAGCTGGCGACGTGGAAGGTCACCGCGAACGCAAGAAGGCCCGCACCCGCCGCGCGCTGCTGGAGGCCGCGGTGCGGCTGTTCGGCGAGCAAGGCTACGAGCAGACCACCATCGCCGAGATCGCCGCGGCGGCCGACGTGGCGCCCAGGACCTTCTTCGCGTACTTCGCCAGCAAGGAGGATGTGCTCTTCCTGCAAGCCGACGATCGCTGGCAGGTCATGCTCGACGTGATCGCCGGGCGCGAACCGGGGGAGCCCCTGGGGGATCTGCTGAGCCGGATGTTCGAGGCCCTGGTGCGCAGCCTGGCCGAGGACGACGAGCTGGACTTCTCGCTGTCGCCGCTGCGGACGCGGCTGGTGTTCACCGAGCCCGCGCTGCGGGCACGCGGGCTGACGCTCATCCTCGAGGGGCAGCCCCTGCTGGCCAAGGCCCTGTGCGAGGTCTACCCTGAGCTGGATCCCGTGGCGGCAGGCGCGGCCGTCGGCAGCTTCATGGGTGCACTGGCCGTGGCGGGGATCGTCGCCCAGCAGCAGGGCGGCTCCAACGAGGACGTCCTGGCCGCCGGGCGGCGGGGGATCGAGATCGCGGTCAACGGGCTGTCGGGCCTCGACGGCTCCTGACGCGCGGCGCCCGCGACCGCCGGAGGTTCACCGCCGGCGTCGCATGGACAGGGCCTGCCGCCAGTGCTCTGCCGCCTGGCCCATGTCGTGGCCGAGGAGTTCGAAGAACTGGGTGGTGGTACGGAGCCGATCGCCGGTGGGCGTGTCGGCGCCGAAGATGCCGACGCCGTGTCGCGTGGTGTCGGCCCAGATCGCTATCGACCTGGCACTGGCCGCCCACGTGTGGTACCAGACGTCCACGTCGACGAAGTAGCGCACCCGGCGCGCCTCCCGCTCCCGGGCGAGCATCTGCCGCTGCTCCAGCCATTTGACGGCATTGGAGATCGTCGCCGGACTGACCTGGAGCTGCTGGGCGAGCTCCGTGGCGGTCAGGCTGCCGCTCTCGCTGAGGAACAGCGCGGCGAACACCCTGGCCGTCATCGGCGCCATCCCGCCCTCGACCATCATGGCGACGAACTGCTACCTGGCAGGCCTGCCCGTAACCGCCGCCAAGGCTGACCAGCCCCGGCCGCACAACACGAAGACGGACTGGGAATGCGCCCTGGCCGCCGGGTGAGCGGATTCACGGGGCCGGTTCGCCGGCGCGGTGGGTGATCGCCAGAATCGCCATGTCGTCATCGCGCGGACCGCCGGCCCAGCGCTCGACATCGCGCACCAGCACGTCGATCACCTCCTCCGGATGCCGGAACGGGCCTCGGCCGCCGAGCCGGCTTTCCGGGTCGTAGAACGCCCCGGAACGGCTCCGGGCCTCCGTCACCCCATCGGTGACGAGCAGGAGCGTGCTCCCGGTGGGGAAGGGCCAGTGGTCGGGCCGGGCCCGCGGTACGCCCAGGCGGCTCATGCCCAGGGGAAGACTCGGCTCCGCGGGATCCAGACACGACACCGTGTCACCCTGAAGGAGGAAGGGCGAGGGGTGGCCGCAGTTCAGCAGGAGCACCCGGTCCGCGTCCGGTGTGATCTCGCCGAGCACCGCGGTGACGAACCCCTCCATCCGTACGCTTTCCTCCCGCGAGGAGGCTTCCTTGATCAGTGCGCGCTCCATGCGCTCGGCCAGCACCACGAGGTCGGCTTCCTGCTCTGCCGCCTCCCGGAACGTGCCCAGCAGGACGGCCACCGTGCCGACCGCGTCCAGGCCCTTGCCTCGCACATCCGCGATCAGCAATCTGGTGCCGTACGGCGTGTCCTGGACGGCGTAGGCGTCTCCACCGATCAGGGCCTCGATCTGCGCGGCCTTGTAAACCGCGGCGATGGCCAGCGGCCCTACCTGTGCCGGAGGTGCGGGCAGCACGGCGCGCTGGACGGCCTCGGCGACGGAACGCACCACTTGCAGCCGGTGGCTGTGGCCGGCGACCACGCGGTTCACCCCGAGGCCCACGAGCGCGGTGAACACCGCGCTGATCAACGAGAGTGTGCCGACGGCATGACCGAAGTAGCCATCCTTGATCAACAACACCAGCTGGACCAGGACGATGGCCGCCGCGACCGCGATCGTGTGCCGCCGCGACAGCAGCGCCCCTGCCACCACGACCGCGGCGCCCAGCATGTAGTCGCCCCAGTAGTAGCGCGGGGACAGCAGGTTGAAGACGGCGCCGATGACGATCATGGCGGCCGGTATGAAGGAGATGTACCGGGGCCACCTCGTGGAGAGTGGGTTCATCCGCACCCCGATCCGCAGCCGGTCGACCTGTGCTCGACGAGCAGGGGCACGGCCGCGTGACGTCCTCTGGTGGTCGTCGCACGCCGTTCCCGCAGGTGCCGGAGCTGATCCTTTTCTAGTGAATGTTGAATCGCCTGTCGAGGCGACACTCCCAGGGCGCCCTGGGAGCGGGCTCCTCGGGATCGGTGATCTCGCGGTGAGATCTCATGGTGAGATGGGCCGCTCGGTCACCGCCGCCTCCCTCAAGTCGCCGCCATGATCTCCACCCGAGACAGGCGTGTTCGCCTTCAGTCGGCGGGCTTGCCGAACCAGCGGGAGAGGTGGTCGTCCAGGTCCTGCTGATCGTCGCCGATCCAGGCGACGTGGCCGTCGGGCCGTAGCAGGACGCACGGAACATCCAGCGCCGCGGTGGGATCCGCGAGGTGGTCGACCCGGTCTGACCAGCCGCCTACGGTCAGGCGTTCGGTGCGGTCCAGCAGCAGGCCGCGGCCGCGACGCAGCAGACCGTAGAGGTGGCCCTGTTTCACGTCGATGTCGCGCAGGCGGCGGCCGAGCAGGTCGGGGCCTGCGCCGAAGTCGTAGCGGATGCCGATCGCGGTGATCTTCTCGATCAGATGGCGGTTCACCTCGTCGAAGTCCATCAGCTCGGTGAGCAGCCTGCGCACGGCCTGCGGGCCAGGTTCGGTGGACAGCAGTTCCATCTGGGCGCGGGTGTTGTCCAGCACGTCCGCGGCGACCGGATGACGTTCGGCCTGGTAGGTGTCCAGCAGTGCTTCCGGGGCCCAGCCGCGGATCTGCGCGGCCAGCTTCCAGCCGAGGTTGAACGCGTCCTGAACGCCCAGGTTGAGGCCCTGACCGCCGATGGGCGGGTGGATGTGTGCCGAATCGCCGGCCAGCAGTACCCGGCCGACCCGATAACGTTCGGCCAGCCGGGTGGCGTCGCCGAAGCGGGACAACCAGCGCGGGGAGTGCACGCCGAAATCGGTTCCGGCGATGGCGCGCAACTGTTGTTGGAAATCCTCGAGGGTGGGCGGTTCCGCCCGGTCGCTGACCCCCGCGGCGGGGACGACGACGCTGTAGATTCCTCCGCCGAAGGGCCGGAGCCAGAATGGCTGACGGGTCTCGCGGATTTCGGTCACCTTGGCGGTGATCTCCTCCTGCGGCACACCCACTTCCATCTCGCCCATCAGCGTCTCGGTCCGCGAGGGCTCGCCGGGGAAGCCGACGCCGAGCAGTTTGCGCACCGTACTGCGCCCGCCGTCACAGCCGACGAGATAGCGCGAACGCACCCGTTCCCCGTCGGCCAGCTCGACGGTCACGCCCTCGTCGTCCTGCTCGAAACCGGTCACCGTACAACCGCGCCGGACCTGCGCACCCAGTTCGGTCGCATGTTCTTCGAGCAGGCGTTCAATGACCGGCTGCGGGATGCCCAGCAGATAGGCGTGCGCGGAATCCAGGTCCTTGGGCGCGGGTTTGCTGATGGCGGCGAAGAAACCGCCGGCCGGACGTTGCCTTCCATGCTGGAGAAGGCGATCCAGGAGTCCGCGCATCGCCATCAGTTCGAGACTGCGAATATGCAGACCGACGATGCGGACGAACGACTTCGGCTCGGTTTCCTTCTCCAGAACGAGTACCCGTACGTCGTGCAGCCGCAGTTCGGCGGCCAGCGTCGCGCCGGTCGGCCCGCACCCGGCAATGATCACGTCGAACGTGAAAGGCGCGCGATCGGCGCCGGAGGCCGGCGACCGGAGGGCTCCGGGGACGTCGCCCACCGTGGAGTTCGACGGCGGCTCGGCGGTGACCTGCTGAGAGTGCATAGGTGTTGCCTTTCGGGAGTGCCCTGTTGTCCAGGCGCTCCCGGCGACACCTACGTCAATCGCCAGCCGTGACGGGAAGGGGGAGCACCCACGTCGATACAGCGTTCATGGGTCTCACCTCCTCGGGCGGTGTCACGGTCAACCGCAAGTTACAAGCCCGAGCATCATGCCGTCCACTCATTTCCCAACCACGTGATCGGGGGCGCGCCAATCCGTCATGGTCACCGACGGGAACGAGTGCTGTGGCGGCTGCTGTACGAAACAGTCGCCTATTCGAACGGGGAGGTGTCTCCCGTGCCCCGGCGGAGAATCTCGGGCTCCTCTTGCGAGAAGTCGATGACGGTCGTCGGGGTGGCGCCGCATTCGCCGGAGTCGATGACCGCGTCCAGCACGTGGTCGAGCCGTTCCTTGATCTCCCAGCCCTGCGTCGCGGGTTCGGTCTCGTCGGGCAGCAGCAGGGTGCTGGACACCAGTGGTTCGCCGAGTTCGGCCAGCAGTGCCTGGGTGACGAGGTGATCAGGGATGCGGACGCCGACCGTCTTCTTCCGGGGGTGCAGCAGCCGCCGGGGGACCTCCTTGGTGGCGGGCAGGATGAACGTGTAACCGCCGGGAGTCGCCGCCTTGACCTGGCGGAACAGCGCGTTGCTCAGGTGTACGAACTGTCCGAACTGGGCGAAGTCCCGGCATACGAGGGTGAAGTGGTGGTCGCTGCCGAGGCCGCGGATCTCCCTGATCCGGTCGAGGCCCTCCTTGTTGCCCGGTCGGCATCCCAGGGCGTAGCAGGAGTCGGTGGGGTAGGCGATGAGCCCGTCCGCCCGCAGGATCTCGGCGATCTGGCTGATCAGGCGAGGCTGGGGGTTGTCCGGGTGAAGATCGAAGTATCTGGCCACGCCTGGGATCCTAGGGGGGTCCGGCACCCTGGCATGACAGGCGCCCCCCGGGCGCTACAGTCTCGCCGCCCGGCGGCGCCTCCCTGAGCCCGCACCAAGGCTCCCGTGGTTGACGTCGGCGAACGGGGCCAAGTTCACCACCTCCGAGGCGGGTTGACGTGGGTTTCCCCGCGTTGCCGTTGGTTGCGGCCATCGCCTGTCGACACCCCTGGACCGTGATCAACCGGGCCGGTTGCCCGTCGGAATCACGATCTTGGTTTGTGCCCCCTTGGTGAGGTAGTACGTGGTCCACTTCTTGACCATCTCGTCGAGGAGCCAGGCGGCGGCGGGCACCAGCGGCAGCCCGATCACACCCTCCCGGAACTGCACCAGCAACGGCCAGGCGGTCTTGACCACCGGGTCCCACAGCGGCTCGCGTCGGATGCCGTTCCAGTCGGCCACCTGGTTGCCGGTGAGGTACCGGGCGAACGCGTTGACGAGAGACTTGTCGATGCCGCCGGGGCTGGTCAGCTCCGCGAGCATGTCCCGCAGGATGGCGTTGAGTTCCACCCCCTCCGGGGTCGGTCCCATGTTCCTGGGCAGGACCAGGTCCGACTGGGCGTAGGAGGAGTCCCAGGTGGCGGGGAGGAACTCGTCCCTGATGCCGAGCATGTGCCCGAGCATCTGCACCGAGTGCAGGTACCCCGCGGCCTCGGTGGGGGAGATGCGCACCTTCCACTCCCGCATCCCGCGCATGGAGTAGGTCGCCAGGGTGTGCCACGTGACGAGCATGTCCTCCTGGCTGATCGGGATGGGGCCGGACCAGTGGGGAGACGACTTCAGCAGGTGCCGCACCGCCGCGTGCACCAGCCGGGTCTTCACAGCCTCGACGACGGCCGTGCCGCCGGCCCCCCAGGCGTTCTGGGGTCTGACCGCGTACGCCAGGATGTTCGTCTTGGCGATCCGGTCTTTCAGATCCGCGCCGCCCGCCGAGTAGTAGACAGCGCGTGCCTCCTTGGGGATGGCGGTGGCCAGCATCCCGGCGCCGACAATGGTGAGGACGACGATGTAGTTCCCCTTGAGCGCGTGGAACCGGGCCCCGGCGTCCAGCATGGCGGGGTCGGCCCACGACGGGAGCTGACGCGCCTGCTCGATGAAGGCCCGCAGATCCTCCGGAAGTCCCGCGGGCAGGGGCTGGTCGTTGCGGTTCCAGTCGTACAGCAGCCGGTTGACCTCCGGTATGACGCCGCGATCGAACAGTGAGGCGAGGAGCGGATCGGCCACGTCGTCCCACACCCATCGGGGGTCGGCGCCGCTGCCGGAACCCGCGATCGAACCACTGGCCGGCCAGGTCCAGCCATCGGACAGGGAGTCCGCCTGGGCCGGGGAGATCATTCCTAACGCGCCGAGCGCTCCCATGGCGGTGCCCGAGATCAGCACCTCGCGCCTGCTCAACTCTGCCATGCTCTGCACTCCTTCGAGGTGGGGGGTCCTGCTCCGGGCATGCGAGAAATGGATGATACTGAGAAACAAATCATGAGTCTGTGTATCATCATCAGAGCACAGTGTGACGGGCATCACAAGACCGCGTTTGAGGCAGAATCCCTACAGGAGGTGATCGTGGAATCGGTGCTGTCCGGATTCATGGCGTTGTCGGACTCGGATTCGTTGCTTCAGCGCGCCTATTCCGATGCCGTCGAGCGCGTCGACGACAGTGACACGCTACGGACGCGCATCCTTGACGCGGCGTACGAGCAGTTCTGCCGGATGGGCATCAGGCGCTCCACCATGGAGGACGTCGCCCGGTTGGCGAAGGTGTCCCGGATCACGGTGTACCGGCGGTTCGACACAAAGGACACGCTGATCGAACACGTGGTGCGCCGCGAGTTCCGCCGCTATTTCGACCGGTTCCTCATCGACATCGAACAAGCCGGCACCGCTGCCGACAGGGTGGTGCTGGGCTTCGTGAGCTCGTTGCGGGCAATTCGCGGTAACCCGCTGATCGGCGGACTCATCGCCACGGAACCGGACCTGCTGGTCCCCTCCATGACGGCTGACGGGGGGCAGACCCTCGCCACCGTGCGGCATTTCGTCGCGGGCCAGCTCCGCAGCGAGCAGCGCGCGGGGAACGTGTCGAGCAGCCTTGACGTCGACCTCGTGGCCGAGATGATGGTGCGGATCTCGGCCTCTTTCCTGACGATCCCCAGTGCCATCATCAATCTGGATGACGACGAGCAACTGGCCGCGGTGGCCCGGCGGTTCCTCGTGCCCATGCTTGAGCCATTCGCCGGCGAGCGATGACATTTACCCCTGTCGATTCTGGGTTTTTACGTCTCGCTCGACGGCAAAAGCGCTGACGCGGACAACGGAATCCGGGACGTCATGATGAGCATCGACGACCCGAAGCAGGAGGAGTACTTCGTCAGCCGGCTGTGGGAGGCCGGGGCCTTCCTCATGGGCCGCAACACCTACGAGATCATGGCCGGATACTGGCCCACCTCCGACCACCCGTCCGCCAGGGCCATGAACGAGATCCCCAAGGTCGTGTTCTCCCGCACCCTGAAATCGGCCGGCGACTGGCCCGAGACCCGGATCGCCGGCGGTGACACGGCGGAGGAGATCGCCAAGCTCAAGGCCGAGCCCGGCAAGGACCTCGTCGCCGCCGGCGGCACCGAGTTCATGCACTCCCTGATCAAGCTAGGCGTGGTCGACGAGTACCGGCTGTGGGTGCTGCCCGCCGCCACGGGCAAGGGCGCGCCGCTGTTCCCCGAGCTGGATCAGCCCGTGAACCTGCGCTTGGTGAAAAGCACGGCCTTCCCGTCCGGAGTCCTCGAACTGGTGTACGTGCCGGCCGACAGGTGAGACCCGGCAAGCGACGCACAGTCATCGAGGTCGGATCCCGTTTGGCGGCTCATCGTGTCAGGTCGGGCGGATGGCGTGCGTCAGGCTGCGGCACATGGCGTCCGAGTCGGCGATCCACATGATCATGAAGTCGTATCCCTGGGCTTCTCTGGACTCGGCGTCGGCGCAGAACTTCGGCGTCGGCGGGCCATCGGCGCGGAAGCCGACGTCTGGGAGGAACGGCACCTGCTTCAGCAGGAGGCAGACGGCATCCTCGGCTGCGGCTTCCAGATCCCCTCGCACCACTGCGACCAGGCCCACCGACCAGTCGTACTGCGGGTCCTGGTAGATCGACACCGCCAGGTGGTCGTTCTCGTAGGCGCAGTCCACCGCGTCGGCGGCCATGGTCACCCGGCTGGCGAAGGTCCTGAGCCCCTGACGGAAGGTGCGCAGCTCCGCTTCGTCGGCCATCTTCTGCTCCGGGATGACATCCAGAGCCATACCGATCAGGCCGTTCACGCCGAGGCAGGGGTTCGTGGCGACCCGCTCGACTCCCTCCGGGGAGGGCAGCAACGACCGGGTGATCGGGCCTGCGGCGGGGCAGAAGCCCTTCTTGGGCGGCGCCTTCGTCTGGGCTGCCCGAGGAGGAGTGTCTTGTTGAGGGAAGTCCTCGCACGCGGTGACGAGACTCAGCGCGAGGATGGCCGCCAGCAGCCTGCTCAGGGTGGAGCGATGAAACATGGGAGTCCTTCCGGCACCGGAGGTTGGCACTCCACTGGATGGTTCCTGGTGGCGGCGGATATGGCATGAGTAGCCCCTACTCATGTCCTGTGTCCGGGGCACGGTCTCACGAGATCATCGGCGCGAGTGACCAGCGCAACGGGTGCCATCCCCAGGTCTGGCGCGCTCGCCGATCGGGACCGTCAGTGCGCACCTTCAGCCAAGGTGAGGGTGGTCGGTGTCCTGGGGCCGCTCGGTGCGCTCGTGCGTGGCGGCCCAGGAGGCGAGCAGGCGGAGCGCGTCCTCGGACGGGGAGCCGGGTTCGGCGGCGTAGATCGTCATGGACAGGTCGGGCTCGGCGCGCAGGTCCATGCTCTCGTAGGTGAGGGTGAGGTCGCCGACGATGTGGTGGTGGAAGTGTTTGACGCCGGTGCCGTGGGTGCGCACGTCGTGGGCGCCCCAGCGGCGGCGGAAGTCGTCGCTGCGGGTGGACAGCTCCCCGACCAGGTCGTGCAGGCCCTTGTCGTGCGGGTCCTTGCCGGCGGCGGTGCGCAGGTTGGCCACGGTCATGTCGGCGGCCAGGTCCCAATCGGGGTAGAGGCGACGGGCGGCGCTGTCGAGGAAGGTGAAGCGGGCGAAGTTCGGCGGCCGGTTGGGGTCGGCGTAGACGTCGCAGTACAGGGCGCGGCCCAGGTGGTTGGCGGCCAGCAGGTCCGACCGGTTGTTGCCGATGATCGCCGGGGCGGTGGTGATGGTGTCGAGCATCCATTGCAGGCCGGGGCGTGCCGTCGGCTGCTTGGGCCGGCGGCGGCGCAGGATGGCGTTGCTGCCGTTGGCCTCGTGCGCGAGACGCAGCAGGTGGGCGCGTTCGGCGTCGTCCAGGTGCAGGGCGCGGGCGAGCGCGTCGAGCACGCCGGCCGAGACGCCGGCCAGGTGGCCGCGTTCGAGCTTGGCGTAGTACTCCACGCTCATTCCGGCCAGGGCGGCGACCTCGCTGCGGCGTAGTCCGGGGACGCGACGCCGGCCGGCGACGGGCAGGCCCGCCTGCCCGGGGGTGATCTTGGCGCGCCGTGAGGTGAGGAATTCGCGCACTTCGGACCGGTTGTCCATGCCACGACGGTACGCCAGCCTCTGGGCAGGGTGGGATGTACTGGCAGTACATCCATCAGGAGTGGCTTCCTCGCTCCCGGGCTGCTCGGATGTGCTGGATGCCATGACCGATGTCGTGACCGTCGCCGTCCGGGCCCGCCGCATTGCCGCCTGCCTGCTTACCGCCGCGCTGGCCGGGTGCTCGCTCCCGGCGGACCCGTATCTGATCACGCCACGGTCGAATACGGCGAGCGTCATTTCGGGAATGCCGGTCGTGCTGTGGCTCGGCGACCAGGCCGTCACCGCGAGCTTGACCGACACGCCGCCATCGCGGCAGTTCGCCGCGATGTTGCCGTTGACCGTACCGCTGACGGACGCTTGGGGACAGGCGAAGGCGGGGCCGCTGCCGCGCCCGCTCACCATCGACGGCGGCGTGCCGGTCCACGATCCCACCCCGGGTGAGATCTACTTCTGGCCGTCGAACTCAGTGATCGCCGTGTACTACGACGAGCTCGGCCAGACGGTCCCTGATCCGGGCCTGGTCCGCCTCGGCGTCGTCACGACCGGCCTGGACAGGCTCGCCGAGGCGGGCGAGCGGGTCACGGTCCGGATCGAGCCGGCTGCCGCGACCGGCTCTTGACCATCGCAGTTGCTCGCGAGGACCGTCGCCGGGCGGATCTCAGGAGAGCGGCCAGTTGCGTAGGGCGGCATCGGCCAGCTCCTGGAGTTCGTCGCGGCAGACACCGCTCGCGGCCTGCACGGCGATGCCGAACGCCAGAGTGGTGACGTAGCGGGCCAGGAGCCCCGGATCGGTTTCCGGAGGAAGGTCGCCTTCGTCGATCGCTCGCTGGAACCGCTCTCGTACGCAGGAGTAGGAGTCGTTACGCCAGGCGACGAGAAGGTCGCGGACCTCGCGCCCGGAGTCGCTGGCGGCCAGGGCGCCCTGGACGCCCAGGCACCCGTGGGGATGGGCCGGGCGGGTGGTGGTCCGAACGGTGCCGGCCAGGATCGCAGTGGCGACGCCGAGGGCGGTCGGCTCCTCCAGGGCCTGTGTCAGGTATGCGCTCGGCCCCTCGGTGTAGCGCTCCAGGGCCTTGCGGAACAGTTGCTCCTTGTTGCCGAAGGCGGCGTACATGCTGGTGGTGGAGATGCCCATCGCGTCCGCCAGGTGGGCCGTGCTGGCCCCCTCGTAGCCATGCTCCCAGAAGGTCAGCACGGCGCGCTCGAGAGCTTCGTCGGCGTCGAATTTTCGCGGCCGGCCGATGGGGCCGCTCTGTTTCCTCTCCACTCGCCCAGCCTACCTCTTTTTGCAGCGATCGCTACAGAAGTGCTACCGTCGACTTCTGTAGCGATCGCTGCAAAAATCGAAGGGGCATCGACGTGGGACTGCTCGACGGCAAGACCGCTCTCGTCACCGGAGGTAGCACCGGAATCGGCCTGGCCAGTGCTATGCGGCTGGCGGCCGAGGGCGCGCACGTGTTCATCACCGGCCGGCGCAAGACCGAACTCGACGCGGCCGTCGAAGTGATCGGTTCAGCCGCCACCGCGGTGACCGGCGACATCTCGAACCTGGCCGACCTGGACCGGCTCTACGAGACGATCCGCAGCCGGGGACGGGGCCTGGACGTCCTGTTCGCGAATGCCTCCGTCGCCGCGCTCGTGCCGCTCGAGCGGGTCACCGAGGAGCACTTCGACACCCTGTTCGGTATCAACGTCCGGGGCATGCTGTTCACCGTTCAGAAGGCGCTGCCGCTGCTCAACGACGGCGCCTCGGTGATCTTGAACGGCTCCACCAACGTGGACGTCGGCGATGAGGGGCTCGGCGTGTACGCGGCCACCAAGGCCGCCACCCGGCAGTTCTCCCGGACCTGGGCCAACGAGCTCAAGGGCCGCGGCATCCGGGTCAACACCGTCACGCCCGGCCCGACCGATACCCCTGCCTTGAGAGGGCTCACCCCCGACCCGGAGCGGTTCGAGCGGCACCTGGCTGCGCGTGTGCCGCTGGGACGGCTCGGGCGCCCGGAGGAGATCGCCGCCGCCGTGATCTTCCTCGCCAGTGAGCAGAGCAGTTTCATCACCGGGTCCAGCCTGTACGTCGACGGCGGCCTGAACCAGATCTGACGGGCGAACCTCAAGGGCTGCCATGCAGAAAGGTCATCTCATGTCCGACAGCGATCTACGCGCGTTCTACCTGCGCTACCTCCAGGAGCTCAACGCCCACAGGTTCGATGGCATGGACGAGTTCATCAACGATCAGACCACGTTGAACGGTGAGCCGGCCACCCGGGACGACATCATCGCGGTTCAGAAGGCCGACGTGGACGCGGTTCCGGACCTGCGCTGGGAGCTCAAGGAACTGCTCTTCGACGGTGACCGTCTGGCTGCGCGTCTGGTCAACACGGGCACCCCGGTGAAGGAGTGGCTCGGTGTGGCTCCCACCGGCGCCTCGTTCGAAATCGTCGAGTACGCCATCTACCAGGTCCGCGACGGCCGGTTCGTGCGCATGACGGCCCTGCACGACGCCGGCGAACTACTCCGGCAGCTCACCGGCTGACCTCCGCGATCGGCGCCAGGGAACCCGGACGCCCGCAGATGTCCGAGGGATGCTCGGGCCACGAACGTCGAAAGGAAAAGCATGACCATCACACTGATCACCGGGGCCAACAAGGGCATCGGCTTCGAGACGGCCAGACAGCTTCTGGAGTTGGGCCACGTCGTCTACATCGGCGCGCGTGACGTCGAGCGAGGCGAGAAGGCCGCGGCAGCACTCGGCGCACGATTCGTGCAACTCGATGTGACCGACGACGCATCGGTCAGCAGCGCGCTGGCGACGATCGACGCGGCCCAGGGCCGGCTCGACGTTCTGGTGCACAACGCGGGCATCTTGGGAGAGGGAGCCATCGACGGTCCCAAGGCTCTGCGTGTGTTCGACACCAACGCGGTGGGAATCGTGCGCGTCACGGAGGCGGCGCTTCCCCTGCTACGCAGATCATCGAACCCCAACGTGGTCACCGTTTCGAGCAGCGCCGGGTCGTTCTGGGCAGTGAACAACCCCGACCGGCCGGAGTTCCACCTGCCCCTGGCGCTTTACTCCGCGTCCAAGGCAGCGGCCACCATGCTCACGGTTCAGTACGCCAAGGCCCATCCTGGCATCAAGTTCAATGCGCTCGAGCCCGGCACCACCGCCACCGACATGACCGCGGCCTTCGGGATCGGAAGGTCACCGGAGGAGAGCGCCAGGACCGTCGTGCGCCTGGCAACCCTCGGCGCGGACGGTCCGACGGGAACGTTCCAGGACGAGAGCGGGGAATTGCGCTGGTAGGCGCGTGAAAACGACCCACAGGCAGCGCGACCGCGCTGCCTGTGGGACCAGATACAGGCGCCGCAACGCCACGAACGACGATGATGCCGACGGTGCGAACGCCGCGGCTGGACGCGCTGGCGGCCTCGGGCGCCTTGCTGACCCAGTGGTACTCGAACTCGCCGGTCTGTTCGCCGTCCCGGGCGGCCCTGCTGAGCGGGCGATATCCGGGAAACGCGGGCGTACGGTCGATCGTGCAGGGGTATCGGACCACGCCGGGCCTGACCCAGGACGTGCCGACGCTCGCGAGCGCGCTGCGGGAGGTCGGCTACCACACCGAACTGGTCGGCAAGTGGCACCTGGGCCTCACCCCGGAATCCCGGCCGGAGGCCCACGGCTTCCGGCCGAATTCAGCGGCGGAGACCCATGCGATGCCGCCAGGCGAGGGCGATCCAGGCCGCGAGGGCGACGAGCGCCACGAGGACGATGACGCCGATCTTGAGGGGAGTGCCCATCGCACCTTGGTCGTCCATCACGGTCGCCGGCGCGGCGGCTTTGCTCCGCGCGGGCGCCGTCGCCTGGCCCGTTGCGGGGGCGGTCGCCGCCACGGGGGAGGGGGCGATAACGCCCGCCTTCACCTTCACCGTCGCCTTCGCCTTGGAGGGCTCGGTCGCGGTCACGGTGACCCGCCACTCGCCGCTCGGCAGCGGCTCGGCCGAGTGGTAGAGGTTCTGGCCCTCGGGCGCCGACCTGAGCGGCACCGGCCCGAAGGAACGGCCGTCTGCCGAGGTCGCCTTCAGCGTGGCCTCGACGATCTCCGTCACGGGATGGCCGTCCTTCTTGTACGTGACCAGCACGTTGACGTTGTCGGCGCCGTCTCCCGTCACCTCCAGCTCGATCGGCCCGCCGTGGGCGGAGGCCGCCGGTGCGCCGAGCACCAGCATGAGCCCGGCCAGCAGGACGGTGAGGACGTGTGCCGTTGCCTTGTTCACGAGTCGTGGCTCCCCTCGGGTTCGGTGTCGGGGGTGAGCGCCCCTTCGCCGGGTGATGTCGGTAGGAACACGTGCTGGTGGCCGTAGCCCGCGTCGACGTTCACGGCGTCGAGAGCGGTGGCCCCGATCGACCAGGTGAAGAGCGCGTCGGCGCGTTGCCGTACGGCCAGGTCCATGGCGGCGGCGCGGGCCGGTCCTGTCAGACCCCGCGCGGCCGCGTAGGTGTCGACGGTCGTGGCGAGCTGCCGTGCGGCGGAGGCGAGACTCGACCGCGCCACGTTGGTGGCGGTCTCACCGGACGGCGGGTCGGCGAAGCCCTGGACGGCCGCGGCGGCCGCCTGCTGCCAGGTCTCGACGTCGGCGGCGGTCACCGCGACGGGCCCCGCTGTGCCGTCGGACGGCATGGCCCGGCTCAGCCCGTCGAGCACGGGCAGGAGCCGGGCCCGCGTGCCGCGGGCCAGCTCCGTCAGGGTCTTGATCTGCGTTCTGTCGCGGAGGGCGGACTCGGCACGGAGACGGTCGGCCGTCCGCTCGATCGAGTCAGGCCGGGTCAGCGCGAACACCACACCGCCGGCGACGATCGCGCCGAGCGCGAACGCGACCGCGAGGGCGAGCAGGCGGGCCCACGCCGCACCCTGTGCGGGGGCCGGTTGCCTGGGTCGGTTGATGGTCGCCTCCTGAGGGCGGATGTCGATGGCGCTCACGCCTCCTGAGGCGTGCCCTTGCCGTGGAGCATGATCAGCTTCTTGATGCGCCTGCGGCGCCAGGCGGCGACCAGCCGGATGGCGAAGGGGGCGAGGACGAGGAGGACGAGGAGGGCGAGCTGCGGCCACGGCAGGGCCCAGACCGTGGTGCCGACCGCCATCCGCTGGGCGGTGACACCCGGGATCGGCCGGCCCGCGGGCGAGGGGATCACCGTGACCGTCGTGCCGATGGGCCCCAGCGGCCAGGCGCCGGCCACCCGTGCGACGAACGTGCGGCTGCCGCCCGGCATGAGCTCCCTGGTCTTGGCCGCGGACGGGTCACTCCAGTTGTTCTCGCCCACGAACGTGGACGTCAGGACCCGGTTGTCCGCGACCAGCCGGACGTTGCCGGCGTTGGCCACGGTATAGGTCACCTCGACGGATCCGGCGGCGAAGGGATTCCACGATCCCGTGTACTCGGCTCGCACGCCGGTTACCGCCACCTTGGCCACATAGTCGCCGGTGACGCGGATGTTCAAGCGGACGCCCACCCGGTTCTGGACCCGTACCTGACCGGAGACGGTCTCCAGGGACGCGGTCACACCCGCGGGGTGATCGCCCGGCGTCGCGTTCTGGGGGATCGACACCGTCACCGGCACGACGGAGGTGGCCCCGGCGGCGATGGTCACCTTCTCGGGAACCGCTATCCAGGAGCCGCCGTCGGCCGGTTTCGCGTCCGAGGGCCGCATGTCGAAGTAGCCCTTGGAGGTCAGGTAGCCGTCGTTGGCGTCGATCGTGAAGTCGACCGGCTGAGTCGATCGGTTGATGACCGCCACATGCTCGACCGCCTGCTGCCCGCCGGCGAGTTCGAGGTCGATGACGCTGCGGCCGTCAGGGCCGTCGGCGTTGGCCGGAACGACCGACCAGGTGGTGTCGGCGTCGGACGGGGGCGCGAACGCGACCGTGGTGACCAGGACGGCGACCAGCAGGGCAACGCCGGCAGCGGGTAAGGCGGCGAGGCGGGCGAGGGCGCCTCGCGAACGGCTTGTGGTCAACAGAGGTGTCTCCAGTCTCATCGTGGTCGTCCGGGACCTGCGCCAGGCCGGCACAGGTCCCGGACGACCACAGCGGGCGATGGCGTCCTGCCTCCGGTTCAGGACTGGTTGAAGAGGGAGAGCGTCAGAGTCGAGTGGTACTCGCCGGCGGCCACGTCGGCGGGAGTACGCAGTGCGAGGCCGGCGTTGACCTGCCAGGTGCCGATCTCGTCGGCGGAGTTCGCCGTCGACACCAGCAGCTCCTGACCCTGCAGACCGACGGCGGGCGCTCCCGAGCCGTCTGAGATGACACTGGAGACGGGCTCACCGGCCTCCACCGCCCCGGAGGAGGAGTCGCTCAGCAGGCGCGGCCGCCAGCCCAGGTACTGCGGGCCGATGGGCGGCGCCGAACCGCTCGTCACGGTGAACTCGCTGGCCTGGCCGACGACCGCCCAGAAGTCACCGGCGGGGATCTCCTCGGGCCGGCGGCTGTCCGTCACCGTGACCGTCGGCAGGGTGCCGACGAACTGGCGGGCGGCGGCGTTGGAGCCGTCCTCCCGCAGGGCCACTCCGCCGTTGTCGGCGACGGTCATGGACACCTCACCGGGAGTGGTGTTCGGCTCGATCGTCACCGACACGTCGATGCCGTTGCCGGGGTCGTCGTCCGCCACCGCGGGACCGGCCACGCCGGCGCCGGCGGTGGCGAGCGCGACACCGAGCATCGCCGTGGCGAGTATCTGTGCAGTCCTGTTCATTCTCATGTGTTTCGCTCCATTGAGGGGGTGGGGCCGGTCGGCTGCTCGGCCGGCCGGCCCCGGTTCTGCTGTCGGCGGTCAGCGGCAGCTGAGCGCCGGGTAGGCGGCGTCGTACGACGAGGTGACCTGCTCGCCGCCGATCGTCGCGGTCCCCTTCACGGTCACCGTGCCCGCGTCGATCTGCCCGGCCCGGCTGTTGAAGGACTGGTACGCCTGCTTGCCCGGGGCCACGTCGGCCACGGTCTTCGAACCGAACGGGGTGGTCAGCGTCACCGTCGCCGGCACGTCCGAGCCGTTGACGGCCGTGACCGCCACGTACGCCGAGGTGCCGATGCAGCGGGACGAGGCGGAGACCGTCAGCTTGACCTGCGGCGCGGACGCCGAGATCGTCAGCGTCAGCGTCTTGGCCTCTTCGACGTTGCCCGCCTTGTCGGCCGAGCGGTACTTCAGCTCGTGCTGCCCGTCGCCGGTCACGGTGACCGGCCCGGTGTAGGCGGTCCAGGCGCCGCCGTCGAGCTGGTACTCGGTCTTGTCGACCCCGCTGCCGCCGTCCTCGTCGGCGGCCTTCAGCGTGACCGACACCGGACCGGTGAACGTGCCGCCCGCCGGCTGCTCCGGATCGGTCGTCGCCGTCGTCACGGGCGCGGTCCTGTCCCCGCCCGAGCCTGCCTTGGTCAGGTGGAAGTAGTCGAACGTGACCGTCTTCGACGCCGACTGGCTGGTGCCGATGGTGTACACGCCGACCTTCGCGCCGGTGGCCACCGCGGCGTTCTCCACCGTCGCGGAGAGATCCGTCCAGGTCTGGCCGTCGGAGGAGTAGGAGCCGGTGAAGGTGGTGGCCGCCTTCTTCAGCCGCAGCCACCACACGCCGCCGGTGAGGTTGTTCACCTGCGGCTGCGGGTTCTGCACGGTGCCGCCGACCTCGCTGCGCAGTTCGATGCCCCGAGCCACCGTCGAGCCTGCCGCGTTGGTGGTGAGGAAGTCGAGCTTCACGTAGTCGTCGTCGCCGGTGTACACCATCAGGCCGCCCTGCTGGTACTGCTCGTTGAGCGCAGAGGCGTCCACCTTGGTCTCCAGCGTCCAGTCGCCGCTCGGCGCCGTCTGCAGGATGAAGTTCTTCGGGCCGCTGTTGCCGGTCCCGTAGATGTCACCGGTCGTGGTGTCGAGCTCCAGCCTGCCGTTGCCGACGCGCGCCGCCGTGGCGTCGGGGCGCACGACCGCGTTCCAGCGGCAGGAGTCGAGCGCGGTGCCGTCGAACTCGTCGTCCGGGTCCGGCGCCGTCGCCTTGTCGTCCGGCGTGATGTGGAACCAGTCGAAGGACGCGTCCACCACCGGGTGGTTGGCCCCGGCCAGCGAGATCAGGCCGATCTTAGGGTTGGCGATCCCGGCGAGCGGCTTGGTCTGCGGCATCGCGGTGAACGTGGTGCCGTCCGAGGAGTAGTGGGCGGTGATGTTGGTGCCGTCGCTGACGAACCGCACGTACACCGTGTCGGGGTAGGAGTCCCCGAGGTTGGCCGTGTTGCTCTGCGACACTTCGTTCGGGCTGCCGTTCTCCTCCCGGATGAACTGGAAGATGCGGCTGGCGTGGTTGGAACCCGAGGTCGACCGCGCCTGCAGCACCATCTTGGCGTAGTTGTCGTCGTCGCCGTAGATGATCAGGCCCGCCTGCTGGTACGCGTCACGCGCGTCCAGCGTGAGCTTGGCGGTGGCGGTCCACGCACCCGATGGCGCCGGCTGCACGACGATGTTCGGCGTGTTGCCGCCCGTGCTGTAGATGTCGGTGGTCGAGGTCGGGATCACGAGCTTGCCGTCCGCGACCTTGAGGTCCTGGTTCTCCCGGATGACCGACCAGCGGTCACGGTCGAGCTGGCTGCCCAGGAAGTTGTCGGAACGGCCGGCGAAGCACACCGTGGCCGGCGCGTCCACCTTGACCGGGACCTGGGCGGTGGCCGACGCGCCCTTGTCGTCGGTCACGGTCACCACGGCCGTGTAGTTGCCCGGCGCGGTGTAGGTGTAGCTCGCCTCGGCCGTGGTGGGCTCCGGCGCGCCGGTCACCCCGAAGTTCCACTTGTAGGTGATCGGGTCGCCTTCGGGGTCGGTGGCCGTCGCCTTGAAGCC
This sequence comes from Nonomuraea angiospora, assembly GCF_014873145.1. Taxonomy (NCBI): domain Bacteria; kingdom Bacillati; phylum Actinomycetota; class Actinomycetes; order Streptosporangiales; family Streptosporangiaceae; genus Nonomuraea; species Nonomuraea angiospora. The sequence goes on from NZ_JADBEK010000001.1 coordinate 932,534, forward strand.
GACCTTCAGCGGGGCGACGCCCGTCGCCGGGGTCGCCGTCGCGGTCACGGCCGGACGCTCGTTGTCCGTGGCGCCCTTGCCGACGAAGTCGACCCAGTTGAAGTTGGCCAGGTAGGCGTTGTCGGCCGCGCTCGCCGGCTTGCGCACGACGAAGTACAGCGGTCCGCTCTCGGTCGGTGGGCCGGCCAGGTCGAGCGTGACGTCGGTGAACGTCTGCCAGCCGCCGGTGGGCGGCACGTCGACCGAGCCGACCAGCGCGCCGGTCTCGGGGTTGCCCGCCCGGACCTGTACGGTTCCGCCGGCCCCGCCCGAGGAGGCCCGGAGCCGGATCGCGGTGACGTTCGACAGGTTCACCGGGTCGAACGACCACCAGTCGCCGTCCTGGACGAACGCGATGTGCTGGTTGCCGCCCTGGGTGTCGGTCGTGGTCTCCGCCTGGACGCCCGCGGCGTCGGTGCCCTTGCCGTCGGCCACCCGGCCGGTCCGCGCGAAGTGCTCGGCCTGCTTGCGCTTGGGCTCCAGGATGATCTGGCCCCGCCCGGTCAGCGGTCCGGCGCCATTGGCGCCCCCGTCGGTGTAGCTGGCCTCGATGGCGTAGAAGAGGTTGTCGTACTCGCCGTGCCCCGCCTGCTGGGTCTGCAGGGTGCCCTCACAGCCCTTGAGCTGGTCGAGCGGATGGCCGTGGCTGTCGTGGCCGAGGATCGCCTGGATCTTGACCTTGTCGCAGTCGATCGTGCCGTCCTCGGCGTCGGTGACGGTGACCTTGAACTTCACCTGGTCGCCGAACTCGAAGAAGGCGCCGTTCGGCGGAACGTCCACCTTGACGGTGGGACGGGTGTTGCCGGCGCTGATCGCCACGCTGGCGGTGGCGGTCTTGCCGTCGGGGGTCCTGACGGTCAGGACCACGCTGTAGTCGCCCCCCTTCTCGTAGGTGAAGGCGGGGTTGGGGTCGGTGGAGTCGGTGTCCCCGTCACCGTCGAGGTCCCAGGCGTAGGTGAGCGTCTTGCCCTCCGGGTCCCGGCTGCCCTCGCTGGAGAACTTGACCGCCAGCGGCAGGGGCCCGTCGGTCTTGTCCGCCGTGGCTCGGGCGATCGGCGGCCGGGTGCCCTTGGTGTACTCGATGCGGTAGATGCCGGAGTCGGCGTTGTCGCCGCCGAAGCCGGAGCCCCACTCGATCATGTAGAGCGCGCCGTCGGGACCGAACTTCATGTCCATCGGCTTCTTGAACGACAGGGAGCCGAGGATCGGGTTCATCTCGACGACCTTGCTGCCGTTCTCGTTGAGCTGGAACGACCACACCTTGTCGTTGTTCCACTCACCGAAGACGGCCTTGCCGTCCCAGTACGCCGGCCACTTCACGTCCGACTGCAGGTTCGGGTCGGAGCGGTAGACCGGGCCGCCCATCGGCGCGCCACCGCTCAGCTCCGGGAAGTTCTGCGGGTCGGCCGCGTAGTGGTACCAGATCGTCGCCGGGATCACCGGCGGCAGGCTGGTCAGGCCGTCGTTGTTCGGCGATTCGTTGACCGGCGCGGCACAGTTGAACGGCGACCCCGACTGCTTGGTGGCGAAGTTGTAGTCGACGTACGGGGTGTTGTTGCCGATGCAGTACGGCCAGCCGAGGTTGCCGGGCTTCGTGACGAGGTTCCACTCGACCGTGTTCTGCGGACCCCGGGTGGAGCTCGCCGCGTTCGCGTCGGGACCGTACTCGCCGAGCATGACGTTGCCCGTCTTGGGGTCGAGACCCATGCGGAACGGATTGCGCAGGCCCATGCCGTAGATCTCCGGCTTGGTCTTCGCCGTGCCCGGCGCGAACAGGTTGCCGGACGGGATGGTGTAGGTGCCGTCGGCCTCGGGGTGGATCCGCAGCAGCTTGCCGCTCAGGCTGTTGGTGTTGCCGGCGGTACGCTGGGCGTCCCAGTTGGCGCGGCCGGACTGCTCGTCGATCGGCGCGTAGCCGTCGGAGGCGAACGGGTTGGTGTTGTCGCCCGTGCCCAGCCACAGATTGCCGGTCTTGGGGTCGATCACCATGCCGCCGCCGTGGTGGCAGCACTCGGCCCGCTGCACCGGGACGTCGAGGATCTTCTTCTCGCTCGACAGGTCCAGGGTGTCACCGGTGACGGTGAACCTGCTCAGCCGGTCGACGTTCGTCCCGGTGGGCGAGTAGTAGAGATACACCCAGTGGTTCGAGTCGAATCCGGGGTCGAGCGCCATGCCGAGCAGGCCGCTCTCGTTGGCGGTGAAGACGCTCAGCTTCGCCGCCGTCACCGTGCCGCCGGCCGGCTTGATGATCTTGACCTCGCCGAGCCGGTCGATGTAGAAGACCCGGCCGTCCTTGGCGACGTCCACCATCATCGGGTTCGACGTGTTGTCGTCGAGGGTGACCTTCTCGAAGCTGGAGCTCTGCGAGGCCGAGCAGTCGGCCTTGACCGCGCCGGCGGCGGTCTGGATGCCGCCGAGCAGCAGCTTCAGGAAGTTGGGCTCGCTGTAGTTCTCCTTGAGGTGGCCGAGCCCGGTGTACCACGAACGGCCGCCGTCGAAGTCCTGACACCACGTGTTCGGGTGGTCGGCGCCCATCGTGGCGCCGGTGTAGGACTTCTCGTCCATCGACGTCAGCACGTGAACCGTGCCACGCGGGTTCGCCTGGTAGTCGTACCATTCGTCGGTACGGGTCCAGGTCGTCGGGAGGTCCTTGGTCGCCGGGTGCGCCGGGTCCTCGACCTTGACCGTGGCCTGCTGGATCGCCGGGTGCTGCTTGAAGTACGCCCCGACCAGCTTGCCGTACCAGGCCCAGTTGTAGCCGCTGTCGGCGGCGGCGTGGACGCCCACGAAGCCGCCGCCGCCCTGGATGTAGCGCTGGAAGGCGTCCTTCTGCGCCTGCGTGCCCAGCGGGTCACCGGTCGTGGACATGAAGACCACGGCCTGGTACTGCGCCAGGTTCTGGTCTGTGAACAGGGCGCTGTCCTCGGTCGTGTCGACCGCGAAGTTGTTGTCCTGGCCGAGCTTCTGCACGGCCGCGATGCCTTCGGGGATCGAGTCGTGCCGGAATCCGGTCGTCTTCGAGAAGACGAGCACCTTGAAGGCGGGCTCCGCCGCCGTGGCGGCCTCGGCGCTCACGGGCGCCGCAAGGAGCGTGAGGAAAGGGGCGACGAGGGCTAAGGCCATCGTGGTGGCGGTTCGACGTCTCGGACGTCGTCCGCCTGCTGGCAGGACCGCGTTGAGCAGCCTGGCCCACGTTCGAGGACGTGGTGACATGGAAAACCCTTCCTGACCGGGGGGACGTCAGGCAAGGCGCGCGCCGCCGCGCTGTTGCCACTTGGTGGTAGCGGATGGTGCGGGTTGCTGGAGGGTGCCGTCTCCAGGTCTGTGGGGCCGTCAGTAAGGTGCCGGCCTGCGGAGTGAATCCAAGATCGTCGTCGGATCGTCGATGATGTGGTTGACCACCATGCTCGCGGCGCCGCGGGAGGCGGCGCCGAAGCCGAGCGTGGAGGCGACGAATCGGCACTGGGCGGCGGGAGCGGCCACCACGAGCCGTTGCAGCTGATCCTGTGCGTGCGGCAGCAGCCACTGGGCCAGTGAGGCGAAGTAGCCGCCGATGACGATCACCCGCGGGTTGAACAGGTTGGCCAGGATCGAGCCGCCGAGCCCGAGCCACTCGCCGACCTGCGCCACCGCCGTCATCATCCGCCGGTCGCCCGAGGCCAGGCCCTGGGCGATGTCGGCCACCCGCTCGCCGGGATCGGGCACCGGCATGCCGGGCAACCCGTACGCCTGTTCGGGCATGGCCGCGCGTACGAGCGCGGCCAGGCCGACCTTGGTCTCCCAGCAGCCGATGCGGCCACAGCCGCATCGGTCGCCGTTGGGGTCGACCCGCAGATGCCCGACCTCGCCGGAGAACCCGTCCGCTCCGCGCAGAAGTTCGCCGCCTGAGATGATGCCGCCGCCCACGCCCACCTCTCCGGTGAGATAGACCAGGTGGGGCGTGCCGGCGGCGACGCCGGAGGTGTATTCGGCCAGGGCGGCGAGGTTCGCGTCGTTGTCCACCCACACCGGCACGCTCCGCGGGCCGAGTATGGAGCTCAGCTGCTCGGCCAGGGGCAGGTCGCGCCAGTGGAGGTTCGGTGCGAGTGTCACGACGCCGCGTGTCACGTCCACGAGTCCGGGGACGGCCACCGCGATGCCGGTCGGGACCGCTCCGGCCCGCCGCATCGCCTCCACGGCCTCCTTGGCCACGAGCCCGAGCCGGCGTACGGCGCTGTCCGGGCCGCTGCCCATCGCGTCGTGGACCACCCGGCGCTCGACCAGGCTCCGGCCGCTCAGGTCGGTGCCGTGGACCGCGATGTAGTCGACGTTGATCTCCATGCCCAGGGCGCCGACGTGCGCGCCGTGCAGCGCCACCGCCCGTCTGGGACGCCCGATCGCGCCCACGTGCTCGACACCGACCTCCCGCACCAGCCGCCGTTCCAGGAGCTCGGCCATGAGGTTGGAGACGGTGGCCCGGTGCAGCCCGGTCGCCTGCGCGATCTCGGCACGGGACAGGGACGTGTGCTCGCGCAGCTCGCGCAGCACCAGCGAGAGGTTCGCCCGGCGCAGCGTGGCGGGACCCGTCGGCGCGGCGCCGCCAGGGGGGCGGGAGCGGGACGGTCTGTACGTCACCGGCACCACCTGCCCCTTTGTTTGTCTCCGAGATCAATTAATCAGGGTTGTAACACGGCGATGTCCGACCACGCACCCCTCAAGTCCGTAACGAGTTGGCATCGCTCACTTCCGTGCAGTTCCGCCACGTGTTTCGCTCCAGTTACCGGAACGTTATGGAAGTTACGAACGATTTAATACTTGTGCCCGCCGGAAGTCGTGCCTTTAATTCGGCTAGCCATCTGAACTAATCGAGGAGGAGCGTGGACCACAGCCGGGCCGACGGCCACGCGACCGACTCGATGAGTCGCGGCGGGTCCGCGGGAGTTCCCGCGGATCAGGCCACCGTGCGCCGTTCCAACCTCGCCCTCGTGCTGCGTCACGTCAGCGCGTGCGGCCCGTGCACCCGATCGGCCGTCGCCGCCGCGACCGGGCTGAACAAGGCGACCGTCACCAGTCTGGTGAGCGAGCTGCAGGCGCGCGGACTGGTCAAGGAGATGGGGCCGCAGCACGCCGGCTCCGTCGGCCGCCCGGGCGTCGCGCTCGCCCTGGACGGCTCCCGGGTCGGCGCCCTCGGCATGGAAGTCAACGTCGACTACATCGCCGCGATCGCCACCGACCTGGCCGGCAGGGTGATCATCGACCGGCGCATCGGTTTCGACGCCATGGGCTCCAGCCCGGAACGCTCGCTGGACGAGCTGGCCCGCATGGCCGAGAGGACCGTCGCCGACCTCGACCGGCTCGGGATCACGCCGGCCGGGATCATCGTGGCCGTCCCCGGCCTGATCGACGCCACCACCGGCACCGTCGTCGTCGCCCCGAACCTCGGCTGGCGCGGGGTGGCGGTGGCGGAGCGGCTGTCCCACGCGAACATCGCCGCGGAGATCCCCGTCGCGGTGGACAACGACGCCAACCTCGCCGCCCTGGCCGAGTACACCTCGGGCGTCGCGGCGGGCACCTCCGATCTGGTCTACCTCACCGGCGAGGTGGGCATCGGCGGCGGCGTCATCGCCGGCGGCCGGCTGCTGGGCGGAGCGGACGGATTCGCGGGGGAGGTCGGCCACGTCGTGATCGATCCCTCCGGCGAGCCGTGCCGCTGCGGCCGGGTCGGCTGCTGGGAGACCAAAGTCGGGCTGGCCGCGCTGGTCCGCATGGCCACACCGGACCGCGCGTACGGCACGGGCCCGCAACTCGTCCGTGACCCGGAGGAGCGGCTGGCCGAGATCGAGCACCGACGGGCCGAAGGAGATCCCCGCGTCGACGCCGCCGCCGTGGAGGTGGGCCGGTGGCTCGGAATCGGCGCGGCCATGCTGGTCAACCTCTTCAACCCACGGGTGATCGTGCTGGGCGGGTACTTCGCGCGACTCGCCGACCTGATCATCCCCGCAGCGCAACAGACGCTGGCACGCCTGGGCATGAGCGACGCCGTCGAGCGCTGCCGGTTCGCCGCCTCCGACCTCGGCTTCGGCGCCGCCTCGCGCGGAGCGGCCGGAGTCGTCGTGGAACGAGCACTGTCCGACCCCACAAGCATCTCGATCCGAACGTCTCCAACCATCGGGGTCATCGAGGGGACCCCGATGGCCTGATCGCCACACCGTCAGCCTGACCCGCGTGCCCGCCACGCGGTCCCGATCTACCGCCCGCTTTCCGAACCTCCCGTCCGCCTGACCGGCCTGTTCCGCACCGCCTCGGCACATCCCGCCCATTTTCGCGTGCCGCGGCCATGGGGCATGCGGGCAGGCGGACGGGAAGCCCCCGTGCCCCTTTTCCCCGTGCCCTTTCCCCATCCAGAACGTCCCGCCCGCCTGATCGGTCACCCGAAGCCGCACCGGCACCGTTGACGCCGACCTCGGTGCCGTTGCGGCGGTGCCAACCGGCGCCGTCAGGCGGGCGGGGCCGTCAGGCGGGCCCATCAGGTGGGCCCATCAGGTGGGCCCATCAGGTGGGGCACGGCCGCACCGTAACCGAGGGAGGCCCCTGTGCCGCGGTCACCATCCGACTCGTCATCGCTGCTCGTGATGCGAGGAATCGTCAAGCAGTTCCCGGGCGTGCGCGCCTTGGACGGCGTGAACCTTGAGGTCAGAGCCGGAGAGGTGCACTGTCTGCTCGGCCAGAACGGCGCCGGGAAGTCCACGCTCATCAAGATCCTGTCCGGTGCCCACGAACCCGACGAGGGCGAGGTGCTGCTCGACGGCTCGCCCGTACGGCTGGCGCCGCCGACCGCGGCGATGGGCCACGGAATCGCCACCATCTACCAGGAACTCGATCTGGTGGACGGGCTGAGCGTGACGGAGAACATCTTCCTCGGCCACGAGATGGCGACCTTCGGGTTCTCCCGCCGGGCCGAGGCCGACCGGGCGACGGCCGAGCTGCTCGCGCGGCTGGGGCACGGCGAGATCCGCCCCCGCACCGAGGTGGGCTCGCTGTCGCCGGCTCACAAGCAGATCGTCAGCATGGCCAGGGCGCTGTCGCACTCGGCCCGGGTGATCATCATGGACGAGCCGTCGGCCGCGCTGGACCACGACGAGGTCGGCAACCTGTTCCGGGTGATCCGTGACCTCACCTCCCAGGGCGTGGCGGTGATCTACATCTCCCACCGGCTGGAGGAGATCCGCGAGATCGGCGACCGGGTCACCGTGCTCAAGGACGGGCGCACGGTCGCGGTGGGGCTGGCGGCCAAGGACACCCCGACCTCGAAGATCGTGGCGCTGATGACCGGCCGCAACGTCGAGTACGTCTTCCCGCCCCGGCCGGGCAGGGGAGCCCACGAGGGGCGGCCCGAGGTGCTGCGGGTGGAGAACCTGACGCTGCCCGGCCGGTTCGCGGACGTGTCGTTCAGCATCAGGACCGGGGAGATCGTCGGCCTGGCGGGCCTGGTCGGCTCCGGCCGCAGCGAGATCATCGAGGCGATCTACGGCGCGCGGCGGGCCGGTGGCCGGGTCGTGCTCGATGGGCGGACGGTGCGGCCGGGCAGCACGACCCGCGCGGTGCGGATGGGCATGGGCCTGGCCCCCGAGGAGCGCAAGGCGCAGGCGTTGCTGCTGGACCACCCCGTCGCGCAGAACATCACGCTGGCGAGCCTGAGCCGCTACACCAGGCCGCGGTGGCTGGGCTGGCTCGACCGCCGGACCGAGTTCGCCGAGGCTGAACGGCTGTCGCAGCTGCTGGACATCCGCCCGCCCGATCCGCGCCGGCCGATCAGGACCTTGTCGGGCGGCAACCAGCAGAAGGCGGTGCTGGGACGCTGGCTGGCCGAGGACCGCAAGCTGCTGCTGCTGGACGAGCCCACGCGCGGGGTGGACGTCGGTGCCAGGGCCGAGCTGTACGCGCTGGTGCGCAAGCTGGCCGACGACGGCATCGGCGTGCTGCTGGTGTCCAGCGAGGTGCCCGAGGTGCTGGGCCTGGCCGACCGCGTGCTGGTCATCCGCGAGGGCCGGATCGTCCATGAGGCGCCGGCCGAGGACCTGGACGAGCACCGGGTGCTCGACCTGGTGATGGTCTCCGCAGGACAGAGACCCGGATCCGATGTGGCACATCCCCCCACCGAAGGAGCATCGCATGACCGAGGTTGATCAGGCCGCGCCGGCAGGTCCGCGATTGAAGGCGGCAGGACCGGGCGGGCGGTTCGGCCGGCTGGGTGAGGTCCGGCATCTGGGGCTGGTCGCGGCGTTGATACTGCTGGCGATCGTGGGATTGGTGACGAGGCCGGAGAACTTCGCCACCTCCTCCAACTTGGTGAGCATCCTGGCGCTGGCCTCGACCATCGGGGTGATCACTGTTGGCATGACGTTCGTGATCACCGGTGGTGGCATCGATCTGTCGGTGGGCGCGCTGATGGCGCTGGCGTCGGTGTGGGCGACCACGCTGGCGACCCAGTCCTACGGGCCGGTCGTGATGATCGTGTGCGCGGTGCTGGTGGGCACCGGCGCGGGCCTGCTGAACGGGATCTTGATCGCCTACGGCCGGATGGTGCCGTTCATCGCGACGCTGGCGATGATGGTGGCCGGGCGCGGCCTGGCGCAGCGGATGTCCAACCAGCGCACACAGCTCGTGCAGCAGGACAACTCGATGATCGTGAGCCTGTCGACCACGCGGGTGCTCGGGCTGCCGCTGCTGGTGTACGTGTTCGCGCTGGTGGTGCTGTTCGGCTGGCTGGTGCTCAACCGCACGACGTTCGGCCGGCGCACCTACGCGGTGGGCGGCAACCCCGAGGCCGCCCGCCTGGCCGGTATCGACGTACGCAAGCACACGCTGCTGTTGTACGCCCTGTCGGGGTTGTGCTGCGGGATCGCCGCGGTGCTGATCATGGCCAGGACCACGACCGGATCGTCCACACACGGCGACCTGTACGAGCTGGACGCGATCGCCGCGGTGATCATCGGCGGGACGCTGCTGAGCGGCGGCCGGGGCACGATCATCGGATCGATCCTCGGTCTGCTGATCTTCACTGTGATCACCAACCTGTTCATCCTGAACGGCCTGAACACCGCCGACCAGCTCATCGCCAAGGGCGCGATCATCGTCGCCGCCGTGCTGCTGCAGCGGCGAAGCCTCAAGACACAAACCTGACACCAGGGCCGGATCGCAAGCCTTCCGGCTTCAGCAAGGAGAGAAGACATGGACAAGAACGTCGCCCGGCGCGGCTTCCTCTTCAGCGGCGCCGCCCTCGGCGCGGGCGCCCTCATCAGCGCCTGCACCAGCAACGAGCCGGTCGCCACCCAGCAGGCGAGCGCGCCCGCCGCCGCACCCGCGGCCGAGGACGGCAACGACGCCCCTGGCGAGAAGGTCGTCATCGGCTTCTCGGCCCCGGCCGCCGACCACGGCTGGATCGCCGCCATCAGCAAGAACGCGGCGGAGGCGGCCAAGCAGTACACCGACATCGAATTCAAGCCGGTCGAGCCGACCAACGACATCAATCAGCAGATCTCGGCGGTGGAGTCGCTGATCCAGGCGAAGGTCAACGTGCTGGTGATCCTGCCCAACGACGGCCAGCAGCTCAACCAGGTCGCCCGGCAGGCCATGGACGCGGGCATCCCGGTGGTCAACGTGGACCGCGTCTTCCCGGACAAGCTGTCCTACCGGGCCTGGATCGGAGGGGACAACTACGGCATGGGTGTGGCCGCCGGGCACCACATCGGCAAGACGCTGAAGGACAAGGGCGTCTCCAACCCGGTCATCCTGGAGATCCAGGGCATCGCCACGCTGCCGCTGACCCAGGACCGCAGCAAGGGCTTCGCCGACGCGCTGAAGACGTACGGCTTCAAGGTGACCGCGCAACAGGACGCCAAGTTCACGGTGGAGTCCGGGACGCAGGTGGCCGCCAACCTGCTCCAGGCGCACAAGAAGATCGACGCGATCTGGAACCACGACGACGACCAGGGCATCGGCGTGCTGGCGGCGATCAAGGAGGCCGGTCGCAACGAGTTCTTCATGGTCGGCGGCGCCGGCTCGGCCAACGCGATGCGTGACATCCAGGCCGACAGCGGCGTGCTGAAGGCCACCGTCACCTATCCGCCCACCATGGCCGCCTCGGCGATCAAGATCGCCCGGCTGATCGCCCAGGGCAAGGGCATGAGCGACCTGCTGGAGCAGCAGGTGCCGCAGTCGATCACCCTGGCTTCCGAGACCATCACCAAGGACAACGCCGCCCAGTACCTGCCTCTCGGGTTCGAGTCATGAGGCCCGCCATCGAGATCGGCATGGCGGCCCCGCACCGTCCTTCGAGGACGGTGCAGCGGGTGCCGGCGGCCGTCGAGCAGAGCGCGGCTGAGGACAGCCGCTTCATCACTGTGGAGGGATCATGACGAGGCCGGTCACGTTGTTCACCGGGCAGTGGGCGGACCTGCCGTTCGAGGAGGTCTGCCGGCTGGCGTCGGAGTGGGGCTACGACGGCCTGGAGATCGCCTGCTGGGGCGACCACTTCGAGGTCGACAGGGCCCTCGCGGACGACTCCTACATCGAACGCAAGAAGGAGACCCTGGCCAAGTACAACCTCGGTGTGTGGACGATCTCCAACCACCTGGTCGGCCAGGCGGTCTGCGACCACCCCATCGACGAGCGCCACAAGGGCATCCTGCCCGCCCGCATCTGGGGCGACGGCGAACCCGAAGGCGTACGGCGGCGTGCCGCCGAAGAGATCAAGAACACCGCCCGCGCGGCGGCCGCGCTCGGCGTCAGGACCGTCGTCGGCTTCACCGGCTCGTCGATCTGGCACACGCTGGCGATGTTCCCGCCGGTGCCCCCGTCGATGATCGAGGCGGGCTACGCCGACTTCGCCGACCGGTGGAACCCGATCCTCGACGTCTTCGACGAGGTCGGGGTGCGCTTCGCCCATGAGGTGCACCCGAGCGAGATCGCCTACGACTACCACACCACGGTGCGGACGCTGGAGGCCGTCGGGCACCGGCCGGCCTTCGGCCTGAACTGGGACCCCTCGCACATGGTGTGGCAGGACCTGGACCCGGCGAACTTCATCCTCGACTTCGCCGACCGGATCTACCACGTGGACTGCAAGGACGCCCGGGTGGCCACCCGCGACGGCCGGCGCGGCCGGCTGGCCTCCCACCTGGCCTGGGCCGACCCCCGGCGTGGCTGGGACTTCGTGTCCACAGGCCGGGGCGACGTGCCGTGGGAGGCGTGCTTCCGCGCGCTCAACCACATCGGCTACGACGGCCCGATCTCCATCGAGTGGGAGGACGCGGGCATGGACCGGCTGCACGGCGCGCCGGAATCCCTCGCCTACATCCGCTCGCTCAACGCCATCACCCCACCGGCCGCCGCCTTCGACGCCGCCTTCTCCTCCGAATGACCCATCACGCCGCGCGGCGGCCGCACAGTGGCGGCCCCGCGCAGCCTCCGGGTGACCGGCACAGGAGAGCTGGTCTTCGGCTGGAAAGGAAGGCCGCGGCGCGGAAGGGGTGAACTCTAGCCGGAGCCGAGCGAGCCGACCGTCACGCGCCACTGGCGCAGCCGGCGATCCCTGGTGACCTGTAGTTGTGTGTACGGGTCCTGGTCGACGAGCGCCTGCGCCGCGGTCTCGTCCTCGGCCTGTAGGACGATCATGCCGGCCGTCAGGTCCGTGTAAGGGCCGGCCGCGACGAGGCTGCCCTGCTCGAAGAGCTTGTTCAGGTGTGCGAGATGGTCCTCGCGGCGCTCCGCTCTCAGCGGGGTGTCGTTGTAGCCGTAGGTCAGGACGAACAGTGCCATGGCGAGATACTCCTTTTCACTTCGATTCCGTTGGCGACCGGGACCGTCTGACGTCACCGGTCGAAGCCCTCCGAGCCCCGCGGCCCGAGGCCCGGCAGTTTCAGGTCAGCCCTCCAGCCCGTACACCCGTCGTGCGTTGCCGGCGAAGATGTCGTGCTGGTCGGCGGGTGGGAGATGAGCCAGTGCGTTCTTCCACGCGTCGACCAGGTGCGGCATCGTGGTCCAGATCTTCTCGACCGGGAAGTTGGTGCCGAACATGGCCCGGCCGGCGCCGAACCAGCCGATCACCTCGTCGGCGACGAAGGAGATGAGGTCGGGATCGACCCGGTGGACGAAGGTGCCCTGCCCGGTGAGCTTGACGACGACGTTCGGGCGCTCGGCCAGCGCGGCCATCCCGGCCCGCCACGGCTCGAGGCACTCCAGCCCGATGAGCATGCCCGCGTGCACCAGGACGAAGGTGACGTCGGGGAAGGCCGCCGCCAGCTCGACCGCATCCGGCATCTGTTCGGGAAAGACCTGCAGCTCGAACAGCCAGCCGTGGTCGGCGAGCGCGCCGATGTTCTTACGGAAGACCGGATCGTTCATACGATCGGGCGCAGTGGCGAACCGGAACTCCGGGCGCTCGTGCCAGTGCAGTTGCTGACGGATCCCCCGGATCAGCGGCGTGAGCGCGGCCTGTCGTCGCATGGTGTCCGGAGCGCTCTCGTCGAACATGTCGGCCGATCCGATGACGGCCATCGGCCGGCCCGTCTCCTGATGAACCTCGTGAAGCCAGCGCACCTCGTCCACAACCCGGTCGAGCGGCCAGTTCGTCTGCACGTAGACCGACTCGCTGATGCCCGCGGCCGTGGCGTCGGCGACGTACTCGTCGATCAGGTAGTCCCGCCTGATCGGCTCGTACGGGCCGAAGATCCGCGGCACCATCGGTCCGGACAGCCAGGGCAGGTCCCCGGCCCGCCAGATGTGGTGGTGCGAGTCGACGATGTCGCCCGAGTAGCGGGTCGCCTCCGGCATGACGATCACTCCCTGATCAAGGTCTGTACCTGCTCGTACGCCGTACGCAGGTCGCGTACGCCCGCGAGCGCGTCCACGCTGCCGAGCACGGCCGACATGCCGCGGGTGACCGGCCGGTACGCCGGGTCGCAGGCCAGCGGCGACCACCACAGCAACCGGTGGCTCAGCAGCGACAACCGCCGTACGGCCGCCTGCATGGGCCGGCAGTCGCCGCGTTCGAGGCCATCGGAGAGCACGATCGTCAGGGCGCCGCGCGCCACGGTGACATGCCGGGCGTTGGCGAGGAACTCCTGGAGCGAGGCGCCGATCCGCGTCCCGCCCTCGGCGTCCAGGACGACGTCGCTCAGCGAGCCGACGGCCGCGTCGACATGCCGTGCGCGCAGCGGTTCGGTGACGCGGGTCAGCCGGGTGCCGAAGGTGAACACCTCGACGCGGTCGAGCCGGCCGACCACGGCGTGGGCGAAGCGGAGGTAGTCGGCGCTGTGCTGCTTCATCGACCCGGACACGTCGATGAGCAGCAGCACGCGGCGCTGCCGCCGCGGACGGTCGCGCCGGCGCAACGTCACGATCTCCCCGTGGCTGCGCCTGGACTCACGGCAGATCCTGGCGACGTCGATCCACGGACCTCGCCGGGCAGGGCGCCGACGCCGCGACCGGATCGTCGGCACCGCTCCGGGTAGTTCCCGCCGCAGCAGCGAGAGCACCGCCCGGTCGTCCTCGCTCGCCGGGCCGAACATCGGGCGTCTCTCGCGCTCCGAGGAACCGGCCTTCAGCCCGGCCTCCCCGCCGAACGTCGCCGTGAGAGGAGCCTCGTCTCCGTTCCCGCGCGGCGCGGGGGCCTCCTCGTCGGAGAACTCCTCATCGGGGACGCGCCGTGCCGCGACCTCCCCGAACCAGCGCTCGAACGTGGGGGAGTACACCTCCAGGTCCTCGTGGGAGGTGGTGAGCGTGGCCACCCCGATCCAGTAGAGGTGTGTGGCGTCGCGCGGGCCGACGGCCTCGATCGCCTGGAGGAAGACCCGCTGTCTGGGCACCGGTACGGGCAGGCCCCGATCGCGCAGGTCCCGCAGGAACCCGTGCACATGATCGCCGATGCGTACGAGGAGGGACTGCTCAGTCACCGAACACCTCCGCGGCGTGGCGGCCGAGGAGCGCGAGGTCCTCCTCGTGCTTGACGAGCAGCCCCGCGGACCGGCGCATCGCCTCCAGCCAGCTTGAACCCTCGCGGGTCAGCGTCTGCACGCCACGGGCCCAGGAGACCGACTCGGCGATGCCCGGGCGTTTCAGCAGAGCCAGTCCGCGGATGCGATGCACGGCGGCCACGAGGCGGGCCGCGCTCCTCTCGTCCAGGCCCGGCGCCTGCGCCCGGATGATCGCTCGCTCCCGTTCGGCGTCGGGAAAGGGGATCCAGTGGTAGAGGCACCGGCGCTTGAGCGCGTCGTGCAGTTCGCGGGTCCGGTTCGAGGTGAGGACGACGAACGGGACGCTCGCCGCCGTGATGGTGCCGATCTCCGGGATGGTGATCTGGAAGTCGCCGAGGAACTCGAGAAGGAAGGCCTCGAACTCACTGTCCGCCCGGTCGATCTCGTCGATCAGCAGCACCGCGCCGGATGCCGCCCGCAGCGACCGCAGTAACGGCCGCTGCAGCAGGAACTCCTCGCGGTACAGGTCGCCCACGCCGCGCCCCTCCACCTCGGTGGCCCGCAGGGACAGCAACTGTTTGGGGTAGTCCCACTCGTACAGGGCCTGGGAGGCGTCCAGTCCTTCGTAGCACTGAAGCCGGATCAGCTCGCGGCCGAGGATCCGGGCCAGGACGTTCGCGACCTCGGTCTTGCCGACCCCCGGCTCGCCCTCCAGCAGCAGCGGGAGCCCGAGCGTGCCTGCCAGGTGGAGGGCGGTGAGCAGACCCTCGTCGGCGAGGTAGCCCTCCGCGCCCAGCCGCCGGTCCAGCGTGTCCTGATCAACCAGCACGGCCGGCTCGCAACTCGTCGAGTCCGCGCAGCACCTTCTCCGGGGTGAAGGGCATGCTCGTCAGCCGTACGCCGACCGCGTCGTACACGGCGTTGGCGATCGCGGGGATCGGCGCGTTCGCCGTCATCTCGCCGATCCCCTTGGCCCCGAACGGCCCGTTGTCGGCGGGCCGTTCGAGGAACAGGCTCGTCTGCGCCGGGATGTCGGCCGGCCCGGGCATCAGGTATTCGGTGAAATCGACCGGGCCGTGCTCGCGCGAGTGCGGATAGTACGGTTCGGTCGACTCGAACAACGCGTGCGACAGGCCCATCCAGGCGCCGCCCTCGACCTGCTGCGTCGCGAGGGCCGGGTTGAGCGCCCGGCCGATCTCGTAGGTGTTGTAGAGCCGCAGCACCTCGATCACGCCGGTCTCGTCGTCGACCGCGACCTCGGCCACCGTGCACGCGTGCGCCTGGCAGGAGTCCGGGTCCATCTCGCCGGTCTCCGGCACCGGGGAGCTCGGCTCCTTGAGGAAGATGCCCCGCCCGGAGATGGTCCGGCCCTGCCGGAAGTGCGCGGCGAGCGCGACGTCGCTGATGTGGATCTTCATTTCCGACGATCCCTTGAGGCGGACGAAGCCCGTGCCGTCGGTCTCCAGGTCCTCCGCGTCGACCTCCAGCTCGTCGGCGGCGACCTGGAGCATGACCTCCCTGGCCTCGCGCGCCGCCATGATCACGGCGTTGCCGACGCGGTGGGTGCCGCGGCTGGCGAACGTTCCCATGCAGTGCGGGCCGGTGTCGGTGTCGGCGGTGTCGACGATGATGTTCTCGATCGGGATGCCGAGCGTCTCGGCGGCGCATTGGGCGATGACCGTCCGCAGTCCCTGGCCGAGATCCACCGAGGAGAGCGTGACGACGAATCCGCCCATCGTGGTGGCGTGGACGAGTGCCTGCGACGGGTCGCCGCCGAGGTTCATGCCGGTCGGGTAGTTGACCGCCGCGTATCCGCGCCCGTGCCGTAACGCCATCGCTCAGCCCTCCGATCGCTCGGTCGAGGACATCGCCCGGTACTCCGGCGGAAGGTCGTGCCCCACCAGGCCGGCGGCGCTCTGGATCACCTCGACCAGCGCCGTGCCGGACGCGATCTTGCGATGAGCCTTCATGTCGCCGTCCCGGTAGGCGTTCTTGAGCCGGAGCCGCAGCGGGTCCATGTTCAGCTCCCGGGCGATGCGGTCCATGTGCGACTCCAGCGCGAAGTCGCCGATCGTGACGCCGAACCCGCGCATGGCGCTGGACGGCGTGCGGTTGGTGTAGACGCAGTACGCGTCGACATGGACGTTCGGGATCGTGTACGGGCCGGGCATGTGCGCCGCCGCCTTGGTGGTGCCGTACGGGCTGTGCCGGGAGTACGCGCCCGCGTCCACGTAGAGCGTGATCTTGCGGGCGACGATCCGGCCGTCGTCCATGACGCCGTCCTTGATGGAGATGCGCTCGGCCGCTCGGGGGGACGAGACCTGCATCTCCTCGGCGCGGCTGTAGACGTACTTGGCCGGCCGGCCGGTGAGCATGGCGGCGATGCACGCGAGCGGCTCGACGATGACGTCGACCTTGCCGCCGAAGCCGCCCCCCACGGTGCCCCCGACGACGCGCAGGCTGGTAGGAGGGACGCCGAGAATGAGCGCGGTGTTGTCGAGGGTGAAGAAGGCGGCCTGGGTGTTGGTGTGGATGCGCAGCCGGCCGTCGCCCTGAGGGACGACGATGCAGCCGGTCGGCTCGGTCGGCGCGTGTTCGATGGGGGAGGAGCTGTAGCGGCCCTCGATGATGCGGTCCGCCTCGGCGAAGCCTCGCTCGACGTCGCCGAAGCGGATCCGGCGGCAGTGATGTCCCTCGTACACGAAGTGGTTGGTGCCCGCCTGTTTGATGATCGGGGCGCCGTCGGCCAGCGCCTCCTCGACGTCGAGGACGGCGGGCAGGTCGGTGTAGTCGACCGTGACCCGGGCCGCGCCCTCGCGGGCGGCGTCCTCGGTCTCGGCGACGACGGCGACGATCGGCTCGCCGCGGTAGAGGACCCGATCCTCGGCCAGCACGGGCTCGTCGTCAGGTCCCACGCCGATCAGGCGCAGCACGGTGTACCAGTTGTTCGGCACGTCCTGGTGGGTGATGACCCGGAGCACGCCCGGGACTCCGAGGGCGCCGGAGACGTCGACCCGGTTGATGAGGGCGTGGTGCCGTGTGGACCGGTGGATCTTGACGTGCGTCATCTCCGGCAGCGTCATGTCCTCGAAGAAGACCGTGCGGCCGGTGACGTGGGCGCGGGCGTCCGAGCGCGGGACGGCGGAGCCGATGACGGCGAAGTCGTCCGCGCGCTCGCCCTTGAAGTACGCGGTGTCGATCGGGGTGAGGCGCGCCATCAGACCTCGGCCTCCGCGCTCGTGAGGGGGGCGCCGCGGCGGCGTCGCGCGGCGGCGAGGACGGCGGCGATGATCGGCTCGTATCCCGTGCAGCGGCAGACGTTCCCGCAGATCGCCTCGGTGACATCTTGGCGGGTCGGATCCGGCTTCCGGTTGAGCAGGGCCGTGGCGGACATGATCATCCCCGGGGTGCAGAACCCGCACTGCGTCGCGAAGAGGTCGACGAACGCCTGCTGTACGTCGCCGAGCCGGTCGCCCTCGGCCAGGCCCTCGATCGTCTCCACGGCGGAGCCGTCGATCGTCACGAGGGGGATCAGGCACGAGACCACGGGCCGGCCGTCCAGCAGCACGGTGCAGCTGCCGCAGCCCCCTTGCACGCAGCCGCGCTTTGCCCCCATCAGTCCCAATGTGTCGCGCAGTGCGCTCAGCAGCGTCGTCGACGGCCGGGCGATCAGCTCCCGCTCCGTGCCGTTCACCTTGAGCGTGACGATTGTCGAGGGCATGCGATCCCCTTTCAGGCCCCCAGCAGGGCGCGACGCAGGTGGACGGGGTAGACCCGAGCGCGGTACCAGGCGGAGGCGTAGGCGTCGTCGAACGGCTCGATGACGTCGGCTCCGGCTGCCTCGGCGACGACCTGGGCGTTCAGCGGCGCGCCCAGCAGAACGCGCTCGGCGCCGACCGCGCGTACCAAGCGCCGCGCCAGGCCGCCGAGCACGAGACGGATGTCGCTGACCAGGCCGTCCTCGATCGTGATCCGGGCCGCCACCGTCACGATGGATCCCGAGTTGAGCCGCCGCCGGCTCGCCTTGTAGAACCGGAACGCGTCCTTGGCCGGAGCGGTGAACCGGACGCGGGTCACCAGGTCGCCCGTCCGCAGGCCATCGGTGACGACCCGCTCGAGCGGCTCGGGGCGGGCTCCGTCGGCGCCGAGCACGTCCAGCTCCGCGTCCAGGGCCAGAAGGGCCGCCGCCAGGTCGCCGTACGGTTGTGGCACGAAAAGGTTGCCGGCCACGGTGGCGAGGCTGCGGACCGGCGGCGCGGCGATCGACCGCACGCAGCCGGACAGGTAGCTCAGCCGATCGTCGTCCTCGATGTCGGCCAGAGTGGTGGCCGCGCCCAGGGCCACCGTGTCGCCTTCGACGTCGACGCCGGACAGTCCCGCCCGGCGCAGGCTGACCAGCCGCAGGTCGCGGCCGGCCTGTTCGTCCAGGCGGGCCAGCAGGTAGGTGCCGCCGCCGAGGGGCACGGCCCCGGCCTGAAGCGCCGCACGAGCCGCTTCGGGACTCTCGGGTGTCTGAACGGAGGTCAGCATGTGCACTCCAGTTATCGATATCGATAATTAACTTACGTGGCATGATCGAAGAGTCAAGGGCCTTCTGGGCCCTCAACGTCAGGAGGTTTCTTGTCGGAACCCACGGGGAGCCCGCGCTCCGCGCGACCGACGCTGAGCCGGCAGATCCGCGACGGTCTGCTGCAACGGATCGTCTCCGGCGAACTCGGCGAGGGCGACCGGCTGATCGAGACGAAGATCGCCATCGAGTTCGGAACGAGTCAGGCCCCGGTCCGGGAGGCGCTCCGGCAGCTCGAGGGCCTCGGCCTCATCGACAGTCAGCCTCGTCACGGCAGCCGGGTGCTTCCCTTCGCCGAGCAGACCATCCGCGAGGCGTACATCGTGCGGGCGGCCCTTGAGGAGACCGCGACGCGGCTCGCCATGCTGGCCGCAACCCTCCCCTTCGACCGGCTGGGGGAGGCGGTCGAGGAGATGTACCGCAGCGCCCAGGACAACGACGCGCACGGCATCGGCCTGGCCAGCGCGCGATTTCACCGGCACGTCGTGCAGGCCGGCGGCAACGTGCTGCTGACCCGCGCGTGGGAGGCGCTGCAGATCGAGGCGCGCACGGCCATCGCTCTCATGGTCACCAGGCCGAAACTCGAGCGGGTCGCCGACGAGCACCGCGAGCTGCTGGACGTCATGCGCGCCGGGGACGTCGAGGTGGCCTGCCGCCACGCCCGTGACCATCAGTGGGCCTACGCCGACACGCCGCACGACCCGTACGGGACGCCGAAACACTAGAGGTCAGCGCCTTTCTCGACGCCGGCCGGTGCCGAGCGGACGGCGTTCCCCCGCTACCGTGCGCGACCGGCCCGGTCTCGACGGCCGGCCCGACGGCCCGTTCGGCATCACGGCGCTGGGCGGGGGCGCGTACTACTTCCACATCGCGGCGGCTTCGGCGGTGCCGACCCCTCGCGGCCGCACTGCAACATGACCGTCAAAGGCACGCTCGCCAACCCGTACGCGACGGCGCCCTCCACCCAGCTCAGAAACGTCCTGGAGTACGCACGGGCGTGACCACTTGACCGAGAATAATGTCGGGGCCTGAGCACCCGACGTGGCATAGGCCCCGGAATGATCCGGCCGCGGACTTCACGGTCCCGGAGGGAAGACGCCCTGGCCCGGAGTGAGGATTCCGTCGGGGTCGTAGCGTTCACGGGCCGCCTCGAAGTCGGCCCATGCGGGGCCGTAGTGGGTGCGCCACTCCTCAGGCGTGGTGGGTATGGAGCCGACCGGGTACTGGTAACCCCCGACGGCTCGGGCACGCAGGTAGAGGGAACGGTTGGCCTCCACCATGTCCTGCGGGCTCTCGGCTCCGGGCGAGGCGGTTCTGAGCAGCGTGAAGAGGAAGACCGTCTCCTCGTCGGGCATGCGCAGCAAGGGCAGTCGCAGGCGGGCGCGGGGGAAGGGATAGAGCAGGACAACGCCGCTGGCGCCGACCTCGGTCTCGGTCAGCTCCTTGATGGCGGCCTCCACGAAGGCGTCGGTGCGGCTCGCCGGCAGGAACATGTTCCACCAGGGGTGCGGGCGGTACCACTCGCCAGTGGACTTCAGATAGGCGACGCCCGCGGCGAGCCGGTTGAGGAAGTCGAAGTAGGACATGTCCTGGATCTGCCGGTCGACGGGCTGGTCTCCCAGCCCGTCGAGAAGCCTGGCGTCGTCGGGCGGGGTCGTGCCGTTGAAGAAGGCGACCGCTTCAAGCTGGTGACTCCAGCCGGCGGAGCCGGTCGGCAGCCCGAGCTCTCCCTCCACGTAGTCGAAGCGGCCCTCGTTGACCACGCGCCGCTGGTCGGCGGTCAGCGCGGCGACGCTCGGGTAGGAGAGCAGGTAGTGGCGGACCGTCTCGGGGGCGGGCAGCAGGCGCACGGTGGCCTTGGTGATGATGCCGCACTGTCCTCTTCCAGCCAGCGCCGCGCGGAAGAGGTCGGGGCGCGTCTGCGCGGAACACCTCCTCAGGCCGGCATCTCCCGTGACGACCTCCAGCTCTACGACGTTGTCCGCCTGGGATCCGTGGTGGTGGGTCTGGCCGCCGACACCGCCCACCGAGAGCGTGCCGCCGACCGAGAGCTCCAGGTAGTCGGTGAAGACCGGAGGGGTCAGGCCGTGGGCCAGGGTCGCCTGCGCCAAGCTGCTCCAGAGCGCGCCCGCCTCCACGACGGCCGTGTCCTCCCGCACCTCAATCGCGTTGAGCGGGGTCATGTCGATGATCAGACCGCCCGCTACCTGGCCCTGACCTAAGGTGGCGTGTCCCTGGCCGCGCGCGGCCACCTGCAGGCCGTGCGTCCGGCAGTACTTCATCATCGCCATGATGTCCGACACGGCGCCGGGCTCCAGCACGGCCCCGGGGGTCCGATGGACCAGGTGCCCGAAGTCGTCGGCCGCCTGGCCGCGCGAGGCGGGATCGGTCACCACCTTGCCCTTCAGCGGCGGCAGGTCGACCATCCCCTGAGACTGGGCGGCGTCGGTGACCCACGTGCGCGTGGACGGGTCGAAGCCGACCACGGCCGCCCCCGCCGTGAGGAACGCCTGTCTCCACGGATGCCACGTCATACCGATCCTTTCGCCGCGCGGTCACGTCGCGTCGATCATCGCCGACGGCATCCGGCGACGCTACCCGAACGAAACCGGATGACAGCCACAAAAGGGTTACTACGGCGCTTCGGGCCTCGACGGGCGAGCCGGGGGGCAGGCGAAACTCATCGGGGCTCGGCTGACTCGTGACCCAGTGCCTTGTGCCGTAGCCGGAACATCGACGGCTTACTGGGCTCCGGCCGCGCAGGCTAACGGCGTTAGCTTATGCTCTCGACACCAGCTAACATCGTTAGCCATTGCGAAGGGAGACGTCATGAGCGTTGAGACCATGCGGGGCCGGGGATGGGGCGCGTGGGTGCGCTGGGCGGGGTGGGTGCTGCTCGCCGGATTCCTCGGAGCATTCGCCGTGTTCGAGTCGGCGAAGTACGGGCTGCCGACCACGGCGGCGGCGGTGGCGTTTTTCCTGCTGCCGGATCTGGCCGGCAAGGTCGCGGGCAGGCGGCGCTGGATCGTCGCGGTCGCGAACTCCGGCTGGATTCCGGTCGTGATCCTGGTCGGCTACTCCCTCTCACCGATCGGCTGGCCGCCGCTGTTCACCGCCGGGCTCGGCTGGGCGACGCGGCTCGTGGTCGCACGGGTGGTGCGGCGTGGTTGAGCGCCGTGAGCAGATCGTCGCGGCCGCGCTGGAGCTGTTGGAGGCCGACGGCCGCGAGGCGATGTCCATGCGGAGCATCGCTGAGCGCGTCGGCGTCCGCGCGCCGTCGCTCTACAAGCACTTTCCCGACAAGGCGGCCGTCGAGTTGGAGCTGACCGTGATCGGGCTGACCGCGATGACCGAGGCGCTCGAGGCCGCCGAGCCCGGGCTGCTGTCCTGCGCACGCGCCTACCGGAACTTCGCATTGGCGCGGCCGCACCTCTACCGGCTGACAACCACCAATCCGCTGCCGCGGTCGTTGCTGCCCGAAGGACTCGAGGACCGGGCCGCCGGTCCCATCCTGCGTGCGATGCACGGCCGCGCGGATCTGGCCCGCGCGGTGTGGGCGTTTGCGCACGGGATGGTGATGCTCGAACTCGACGGCCGGTTTCCGCCCGGAGCCGACCTGGAACCCGCCTGGATCGCGGGTTGTACGACCTTCCAGCCACGACCGGTCCATCGCCGTTGAGGACTCCTGCCGGTCACCACCAACTCCGGCAGGAGATAGCAGCCTGCGGACTCAGTGTGGAGACGGCTACGAAACACGTCAAGACGTAGGCGAATCGGTTCGATTGGGTGGCCGGCGCCCAGGAGGCCTGTGCGCTGGTGCGTCCTGGTCGTGCCACGCCGCCACCGGATGAACGTTTCATCAGCTCGCCCGCCGTGACAGTGCGACCGCGCCCGGTCAGCTCTGATCAGGCCGCTTCGGCGCGCGGCGGAAGAGGGCGGGCCCTTGACGGACCGTCTCGCGTCATGTTTGCTCCGCCACATCACCACCTCGGCAGGCCGGTGTGAAAGGAGCCCCGGATTGGCCAGGGCGATGTTAACGCTAACAACGATACCGGGAGCCGATGCCGGCAGGCCGAAGGGGACAGCACCCGACCGTGCCCGCCGTGGGCCGGTTACGGCGACCACTCAGCACGATGCCAAGTCGCCGATCCTTACCGAAGGAGGTCCTCGTGTCCGCAACAGACAGGCCGGAGCGCAAGGGCATTAGCGCAAACATTGCTACTCGATTCGACCTACCCCCTGACCGCCGCGAGAGAATGAGCATGCGTACGTGGGGACGATGGTGCGCCGCCGCGCTGATGGCCGTGGCCTTGGTGATGGCGGGTACGGCGGGGGTGGCCGCCGCGGAGTCCAACGGCGGGGTGCGGGTCATGCCGCTGGGCGACTCGATCACCGAGGGCACGCAGGTGCCGGGCGGGTACCGGATCGGGTTGTGGCAGCGCTTAGCCGCCGGCCGCTACACGGTCGACTTCGTCGGATCGCAGTTCAACGGGCCGGGCAGCCTGGGCGATCACGATCATGAGGGACATCCCGGGTGGCGGATCGACCAGATCGACGCGAACATCAGCGGCTGGCTGCGTACGTACACGCCGCGCACGGTGCTGCTGCACATCGGCACCAACGACGTCCTGCAGAACTACAACGTGGCCGGTGCCCCGCAGCGGCTGTCCACGCTGATCGACCACATCACCACAGCCGTGCCCGACGCCGACGTCTTCGTCGCCACCATCATCCCGCTGTCCAACTCCGGCCAGGAGTCGGCCGCCCGCACCTTCAACGCGGCGATCCCCGGCATCGTCCAGAGCAAGGTGAACAGCGGCAAACGCGTCCACCTGGTCGACATGCACAGCAAGTTGACGACCTCCGACCTGATCGACGGCATCCACCCCACCGCCGGCGGTTACGACAAGATGGCCGCCGCCTGGTACGGCGCGCTTCAATCGGTATCGGGCAGCATCGGCCAGCCGGGGAGCGGCAACCCTGGTGCGGGCGCGATCAAGGGTGTGGGGTCGGGCAGGTGCCTCGATGTCTCCGGCGCCTCGCAGGCGAACGGCGCGCAGGCGCAGATCTGGGACTGCAACGGCCAGGCCAACCAGCAGTGGACGGCGACCGCGAGCGGTGAGCTGCGGGTCTACGGTGGCAAATGCCTGGACGTCTACGGCGCCGGCACCGCCGACGGCGCCAACGTCATCATCTGGGACTGCAACGGCCAGACCAACCAGCAGTGGCGCTTCAACTCCGACGGCACCATCACCGCCGTCGGGGCGAACAAGTGCCTGGACGTGCCGAACTATTCCACCGCCAACGGCGTGAAACTCCAGATCTGGTCCTGCGGCGGCGCCGCCAACCAGCGCTGGACCCGCTCTTGACGGATGACATCCCGGTGGATCGCCCGGAGATCTCCCCCCGACACCCCGGTAGGTAGAGGAATCAGATGCGCAGAATCCTTGGCTTAGCAATGGCGGCGGTCCTCGCAGCCGGCTCCGTCGTCGCGATCGGCGGCGAGACGTCGCCGGCCGCCGCGCTGGACAACGGCCTGGCCCGCACGCCCCAGATGGGCTGGAACGACTGGAACAGCTTCGGCTGCAACGTCAACGACTCCCTGATCCGCCAGACGGCCGACGCCATGGTCTCCAGCGGCATGGCGGCGGCGGGCTACACCTACGTCAACATCGACGACTGCTGGTCCACCAAAAGCCGCAACTCCAGCGGTGACCTGGTGCCGGATCCGCAGAAGTTCCCCAACGGCATCAAGGCCCTGGCCGACTACGTCCACTCCAAGGGGCTCAAGCTCGGCATCTACTCCTCGGCCGGAACCACCACGTGCGCGGGGTACCCGGCCAGCCTGGGCAACGAGCGGCGGGACGCGGCACTGTGGGCGTCCTGGGGGATCGACTACCTGAAGTACGACAACTGCGGCGACCACCGGGGCCAGAACGGGCAGCAGCGGTACACGGCCATGCGGGACGCGCTGGCCGCCACCGGGCGTCCGATCGTGTACAGCCTGTGCAACTGGGGCCAGGAGAGCGTGTGGACCTGGGGGATGCCGGTGGGCAACTCCTGGCGCAACACCGGCGACATCGCGGCCAACTGGAACTCGATCATGGGCATCCTGGACCAGCAGGTCGGGCTCGACGCGTACTCGGGCCCCGGCGGGTGGAACGACCCGGACATGCTGGAGGTGGGCGTCGGCGGGGTGACGGGAACCGAGGGCCGCGCGCACTTCAGTCTGTGGTCGCTGCTGAACGCGCCGCTCATCGCCGGAAACGACCTCCGTACGATGAGCGCCGACACGCGCACGATCCTCACCAACACCGAGGTCATCGCGGTCAACCAGGACTGGGGCGGCAGGCAGGGCCACAAGATCAGCGACAACGGCAACCTGGAGGTCTGGCGCAAGCCGATGTCGAACGGTTCGGTCGCGGTCGTGCTGCTCAACCGGGGCACCTCCACCTCGACGGTCTCCACCACCGCCTCCGCCCTGGGGCTGGGGTCCGCGTCCTCCTACTCGGTGCGGGACCTGTGGGCGCACACGACGTCCTCCTCGTCCGGGACGATCAGCGCGTCGGTCCCTGGACACGGGGCGGCCATGTACGTCGTGACCGGCGGGGGCATCGTCACTCCTCCGCCCGCGGGCGCGATCAGGGGCGTGGGGTCGGGCAGGTGTCTTGACGTCGCCGGCGCCTCGCAGGCGAACGGCGCGCAGGCGCAGATCTGGGACTGCAACGGCCAGGCCGGCCAGCAGTGGACGGCGACCGAGGGCGGCGAGTTGCGGGTCTACGGCGGCAAGTGCCTGGATGTGTACAACCGGGGCACCGCCGACGGCACCAACGTCATCATCTGGGACTGCAACGGCCAGGACAACCAGAAGTGGCGCTTCAACTCCGACGGCACCATCACCGCCGTGGGGGCGAACAAGTGCCTGGACGTGCCGAACAACGCCACCGCCAACGGCACCAAGCTGACCATCTGGTCGTGCAACGCCGGCGCCAACCAACGCTGGACCCGCGCCTGACGTCGCGCGCCACATGGGTGCACCGCTGTGGCGGTGCACCCATGCATCAGGCGTACGGCACTACGTGGCGAGGGCGCAGGCCGTGCCATTGAGGGCGAATTGCGTAGGTGCGGAGTTCGTGCCGCTATAGGTGGCCTGGAGGCCGAAGGTGACGGCGGTACCCGCGGCGATGGTCGCGTTGTAGGCGGCGTTGCGCGCGGTCACCTGGGCGCCTTGCTGGCTCACGGTGGCGTTCCAGGCGTTGGTGATCTGCTGGTTGCCCGGCCAGGTCCAGGTGAGCGTCCATCCGCTGACCGCGGTCGTGCCGGTGTTGGCGATGGTGACGGCGGCGGTGAACCCGTTGTTCCAGGAGTCGGGTGTGTACGTGACCCGGCAGGCGCCGGCCGGGGGAGTCGGCGTGCTGGTGGGGCCGCCGCCGGTGAGGCCGAAGAACTGGACGGCGGCGGCGGCCATGCCGCTCATGGGCAGGCTGTGCCCGGCGCCCTGGATGCTGTAGGCCTCGACCTTGACCGTTCCGGCGGGGTCGGCGTAGCGGCGGCGGTTCCAGTTGGCCTGTGGCGTGTCGGTGCCGGTGGGCGTCTGGCTCAGGCCGAAGACGTTCGTCCACTGGTCGATCTCCTGCTGGAGGGCGGCGTAGTAGACAAGGGTGTCGTTCGTGCCGTGCCAGAGCTGCACGCGCGGCCGGGCGCCGGTGTAGCCGGGGTAGGCGGCGCGGACCAGGTCCCCCCACTGCTGTGGGGTCTTGCTGATGCGTCCCGAGGCGCAGTTGCTGGCTCCCGGCGAGGGGATGTAGTCGGCCTCGTTCGCGAAGCAGCTGTGCGGCACGCCCATGAACGCGGCCCCGGCCTTGAAGACGTCCGGGTAGTTGCCGAGCATGATGTTGGTCTCCATGCCTCCGGCCGAGGTGCCGGTGACGTACACGCGGTCGGCGTCGCCGCCGTAGCGCTGCAGCGTGTAGGTGACCATCGACATGAGCGAGACCGGGTCGCTGCCGCCGCCCCGCACGTGCGACTCGGCCGACCAGGAGTCGAAGCAGTTGCCCTTCTTGGAGGCCGACGGGTAGATGACGATGAAGCCGTAACGGTCGGCGAGGGAGGCGAACTCCGAGCCGGAGTAGAGGCCGGGGCCGGATCCGCCGCAACCGTGCATGGCCAGCACGATCGCCGGGCGTGCCGGGCGGTTGTCCGGAACGTACACGTGCATGCGGAGATTGCCGGGGTTGGCGCCGAAGCCGGTCACCTCGGCCAAGGTGGCCGCGGCGGCCTGGTGCGGCAGTGTCGCGGTCATGACGACGGACAACACCGCGGCGCAGACGCCGGCCACCAACGCGGTCAGTCGTTTCATTCGCCCTCCTCTGCTCGGTACCCGGGGTGCGGCGGCGTCGGGGTGTGGCCGCATCGACGCCGGTCGCTGGACCATAGGAGCCGCCCCGATCGGCCGTCAACGCCTCGCCCGTGCGGAGTCGGGGTGGGGAGATCGCGCGAAAGCGCATTTCCGCTGCATGTCAAGCAACTTGTTATCAAGCTGCTTGACATGCTCGCCGGGAAACTTTCATCGACGCGGTCGCGCGATATCGTCTCCCGGTGACCGACCGCGTGATCTCCCCGGCCGACCCGCCCGACCCCCTGACGCCGCGGGTGAGCTATCTGGTGTTCCGGCTGGAGCGCTACATCCGCAGCCGCCTGGACGAAGCGCTCACCCGGCACGGCGTCACGACCACCGAGTACATGGCGCTCAGCGAACTGCGGCTGCGCGACGGGCCGTCCTCGGCGGACCTGGCACGCATCGCCTTCGTCACGCCGCAGGCGATGAGCCTCGTCATCCGCGACCTCGAACGACGCGGCCTGATCCGCCGAGACCCCCAGCCCGGCGCCGGCCGCGTGCTGCGCGCCCGCCTCACCCGCAAGGGCCTGTCCACCCTGCGGCGCTGCGACCGCTCCGTCGACGAGATCGAGGCGGTCATGTTCGCCGAGGTCGACGACACCGCGCGCAAGACGCTGGCGGAAAGCCTCACGGCGTGCGCCCGCGCCCTGCGTCCCTGACCTGCGTCGCTGCGTCAGCCTTGCCGACCGGCGAGTTGCCGATCGGTACCGGGGCGTGCTTCAGCGGGGCTGCGACGCGGTCACGCCGACTGCCTCAACGACATCACGGCCCACGGCGCGAGTTCGACATCGAGGTCCAGCACGCCGCTGCCGGGCACGGTCAGCGTGAACCTGAGGAGCGAGTCGGCGACTCCGCTCAGGTACTCGCTCTCGGCTCGGGACGGGTTGAGGGGGGACCCGAGCCGGTACCAGGCCTCGGCGGCGTTCCCGTGCTCCCAGTCCACGATCTCGACGAGGAACGTGGCGCCCGGCTCCAGCCCGTCGATCGAGTGGCGGATCCTGCGGCTCGGCCCCATCTCGGCCAGCGCGCGCGCCGCCGGATACGAGTTCTCCGAGCCGACCCCCCTCGTGCCCATGTCCTCGGGGTAGTTGAAGAACACCGCCGACACGGCTGACGTCCGGCTGTCACGGGTCACGACCCCGTCGGGCGTCGCGAGGAGCAGCCGGTCGCCGAGCCGTTCCAGCATCGTGAAAGCGTGGAACGTGGGCTTGTGGACGCCTCCCTCGTTCACCAGGCCGAAGCCGCCGTGGAACGGGCCCATCCCGGCGCCTCCCTCCTCGAACACGTCCGTGAAGGTCCAGTAGGAGATCGAGTCGGCGAGAGTGGCGCACTTCAGATACGACCGCGTGATGGAGGTCGCCGCGAACAGCGTGTCGTGGATGAAGTCGCGGGCCGACGGCGACGTCGACCACTCCGTGATGTGGATCTCCGCCTCGGGATAGGCGCTGTTGGTCACGAGCTTGCGAAGGAGGGTCAGGTCGTCGAACGTGGCATCGGCGTACCGGGTGATCTGCACGGCCTCGCCGTCGGTGCCGTACGCGAAGTCGGTGGGGTACAGGTGGGTGGAGATGAAGTCGATCGGGAGTTCGCGCTCGGCGCACCAGGCGATGAAGTCCTCGATCCACACCGGGCGCCAGTCGAGCGCGTCCACGTCGGCCGCGGCGGCCGTCTCGTACATCGCGGAGCGGTCCTCGGCCTCGCCCTTGTAGCGGTCGTCGGGCACGAAGACGCTCGTCGCGGGCCCGCCCACCTTCAACGCGGGATCGATCTTCTTGATCGCCCTCACGGTCTGCTCGTAAAGCTCGAAGTACTCGGTCTTCGTGCCGGTCCAGAAGTGGGGAACCAGGTTCGGCTCGTTCCACACCTCGAACCGCCACTCCCGCACCTCGGCGAGGCCGTACCGGTCGATCCAGTGCTCGACCGACCTCGTGACCAGCTCGACCCAGCGCGCCATGTCCTTGGGCGGGCTGCAGTGAGCGCCCCACCAGAACACCGTCTCCGTCTCCGTCGCCAGCTCGCGCGGCATGAAGCCCAGCTCGACGAAGGGGCGGACCCCGCAGTCCACAATGAAGTCGAACACCTTGTCCACATAGCTGAACGTGTGCACGGGCGCGGCAAGGGGGGTGTTCGGGCCGAAACCGCTGCCGTAGCTCTCCCGGTACACGAACATGTCGTCGTGAAAGACGCCGTGGAAGCGGATGTACTGGATTCCGCATGCGGCGACGACGTCGGCGAATTGCTGCCGCCAGTCCGCGCGCAGGGCCTCGTTCGCCCGTCCGGCGCCGATACACCTGCTCCAGACGTGCGGAAGCGCACTCTCGTCGCACAGCCTGCCGTCGATCCGCAATCGGGTCATGGTCTCACTTCTCTTCAGGAAAACGTTGGTGAATGGAGCGCTGCTAACCTTTGACGGCGCCCAGCGACAGGCCCGACTGCCAGTACCGCTGCAGGCTGAGGAACGCGATGATCAACGGGATGATGGTCAGCAGCGCGGACGTGATCACGAGATTCTGGATGAGGGCGCCGTTCCCCGCCGTCGAGCCCAGCTTGTTCCACTGGTTGATGCCGACGGTCAGCGGATACCAGGCGGGATCCTTGAGCATGATCAACGGCAGGAAGTAGTTGTTCCAGATCGACACGAACGAGAAGAGCAGGACCGTCACGCTCGCCGGTGCGAGCAGCGGGAGTGCGATCTGGAGAAAGGTCCTGAACTCCCCGGCACCGTCGATCTTCGCGGCCTCCAGCAGGCCATTCGGCACGGCTTCGGCCGTGAACACCCACATCAGGTACAGCCCGAAGGGGTTGATGAAGGACGGGATGAGAATCGCCCACGGGGTGTTGGTCAGACCGACGTGCGCGAACAGCAGGAACTGCGGGATCGCCAGGGCGATGCCGGGGACCGAGATCGATCCCAGGACGACGAAGAGGAACACCCGCTTGCCCCTGAAGTCGAGTTTCGCCAGGGCGTACCCGCCGAGGGCGGCCAGGAAGGTCGACACGGTCGCACCCACGACGACGTAGAGAACGGTGTTGAGGAGCCAGCGGGAGAAGATCCCGTCCTGGTAGCTGAACACCTGCACGATGTTGTCCCACAGGGCGAACTCGCGGCCGGGTGCCAGCCCGAACGACGACACGAAGTCGGCCTGCGACTTGGTCGCGTTGATGACCAGCCACACGAGCGGCAGCAGGCAGTACAACATGAACAGAGCTGTCATCACGGTGAGGGTCGTGCTCTTCCTGGGATTCTCCACCGTGTAGAGCCGGCGGCTACTGATCGGGTGCATTCCTCAACCCTCTGATCTGGACGACGTAGGCGACGGTGATCGTGATCGCCGCCATGACGAGCGCGAGTGCGGCCGCATAGCCCTGCTGGGACCCGGTGAACGCCAGGTTGTACGCGTACAGATTCGGCGTGTAGAACGTGGTGACGCCGCTGTTGGCCACCATCGAGGGCAGGATCTGCGGTTCGTTGAACATCTGGAACGTGCCGATGATCGAGAAGATGATCGTGACGACCAGGGATCCGCGAAGTGCCGGCAGCTTGATCGCGCGGACGATCTGGAGCTCGTTCGCCCCGTCGATCGCGGCCGCCTCGTACAGTTCGCGTGGGACGGCCTTGAGCGCGGCGTAGAAGATGAGCATGTTGAAGCCGGTGAACGCCCACGTCACCATCACCCCGATGGAGATGAGCGTGGTACCAGGGGCGAAGGGGTCGAGGTCCGTGCCGAAAGCGTCGTTGAGGCTGCCGAACAGGCCGTACTTGACGCCCAGCAGGAATCCCCACATGAGGGTCGCCACGATCGCCGGCACCGCGTAGGGGAGGAAGATCGTCACCCGCATGAACCTGGTGCCGTGCACCCGCATGGAGTCCAGCGCCAGCGCCAGCGCCATGGCGAAGATCAGCATGATCGGCACCTGGACGAGCGTGAAGCGGAAGACGCGCCCCACCCCGTCCCAGAACTGCGGATCCTGGAACAGCTTGCCGTAGTTCGCGAATCCGACGAACGTGTTGCCCCCGATGAGCTTGTCCTGGAAGAGGCTGAGGTAGACCGCGTACAGGATGGGCACGATGAACACCAGGGCGAACAGCGCCCCGAAAGGCGCTATGAACGCCAGCCCGATCTGTGACTTCCGGCGCTTGTGACTTGGCGCCGGATGGTGTGCGGCATCCGGCGACGCCATGGCCGAAGCGGTGACGTCGACCTGACGTGCCAGGCCCATGTCCGTGTTCCTTCCGATTCGTTGCGGTGGCCGAGGGCTCACTAGTCCACTTCGAAGCCCTGCTCGTTGCCGTACTGGATGCAGCGCTGCTTCCACTGCTCGAGGATCTCGGCGAGCGAGCCCTTGCCCGTGGTGTAGAACGGCGAGGCGAGGTCGCCGTAGACCGAGCGGGCCCACTCGAAGAACGGCGGGTACTGCCAGCCGCTCCCGACGATCTCCGAGGCCTCGGCCAGCACGGCGCCGACCTTCTGCTCGCCGAAGTACCGGTTGGCCTTGCTCTGGAACGCCTCGCTGTCCAGGACCGACGTGTTCGGCACGAAGGCGCCCGCGTCGACGCGGGACGACAGACCACCGCCGTGCGTGAAGTACTCGAGGAACTTGAAAGCCGCGTCCTGGTGCTCGGCCGCGGCCGGGATGCCGAAGGAGCTTCCGCCGTTCGCCGCCCCGACCTTGTCTCCCTGCTTCCACTGCGGCATCAAGGCGACTCTGAAGTCTCCGGCGGCCTTGGGCGCGCGCTCCGGCAGCGTGGAGGTCAGCCAGCCGCCCATGGTCTGGGTGGCGAGGGTTCCGTCGTTGAGCGTGCGGTTCCAGTCGTCGGACCACCCTGTGATCTTCGTGTTGATCAGACCCTCGTCGAGCATCTTCTGCCAGAAGGCGACGGCCCTGGTCGTGCCCTCGTCGGTGAAGTCGATGTGCACCTTGTTGCCGTTCACCTTGAACGGACGGCCACCGGCCTGCCAGATGAGGGAGAGCAGGAAGAAGATGTCTCCCGTGTCCTGGGCGATGTAGTGGTCGCCCCCGAGCGCCCGCACCTTCTTGGCGGCTTCGTAGTACTCGTCCCACGTGGCCGGGGCCTTGTCGATGCCGGCCTTCTTGAGGGTGGCCGTGTTGTAGAACAGCGCCGAAGGACCGTAGTCGGACGGCAGCGCGTAGACCTTGCCGTTGACCGTCACGTCGCTCCACGCGCCCGGGACGTAGTCCTTCTTGAAGTTCTCGACGCCGTACTTGCCGAGATCGGCGAGCTTGCCGGGAATGGCGAAGTAGGGCACCGCGAAGTACTCGAACATCACGACGTCAGGCACGCCGGAGCCGGCCTGGATGGCGTTGTCGAGCGCCTTGTACTCGTCCTGGGACGAGCCCGCGTTGACGACCTCGACCTTGATGTTCGGGTTGGCGGCCTGGAAGCCCGGGACAGCCCCCGCTACGGTGCCGTCCCAGCTCCAGACCGTGAGCTTCACCTGCTGGTCACCGCCGCTGCCGGTCGCGCTTCCGCCGCCGGAGCCGCCCGAGCAAGCGGTCAGCGCGAACATCGGCACGAGGACCGCGGAAAGGAGCCTTGCCTTCTGGGAGAGCCGCATCGAGCCTCTCCTCTCGTCCTGGGGGATGGGTTCGAAACTATTTCGCAACTTGTTCGGTGCTGCCAGGACACTAGGTGGCGTGTCTGTCCCGTGTCAACGGGAGGAACAGCGAGGATGCCGGACGGCAATGGGGGAAGGGCCGTGGTAGATTCGAAATAGTTTCGAAGCCCGAAAGGAGCCCTGATGTCACGGCGAGGTCGTTCGGAGCGAGCCACCTTGGCGGACGTCGCCCGACTGGCCGGCGTCTCGCCGGCGACCGCCTCGAAGGTCCTCAACGGGCGGAGCGATGTGGGCGCGAGCACGCGTGAGCATGTCCTCGGGGTCATGGCCGAGATCGGCTACATGCCGACGGCGGTGCGACATGAGCGAACCCGCGGCCGGACCCTCGTCACGGTGCTCGACATCGTGGAGTCCCGTTATGCCGGGACGGTGCTCCAAGGGGTACTCCTGGCGGCGACCTCCGCGCAGGCCGAGCTCCTCCTTCGCCTGCCGCCCGACGAGCCGATCAGCGCGAGCCGTACGGCGGCCCGGGCCTGGATGGAGGAGCAGCAGGCGTCCGGTGTCGTCGGTGTCATCGCCCTCGCCGTCGCCGTGCCCGACTCGGTGCTCCTCGCGGCGGAGGAGCTGGAGGTGCCCATCGTGACGATCGACCCGATCGATACGACCGAATCGCGTCTCGTCAGCATCGGCTCCACCAACTGGGCGGGCGGTCGCTCGGCGACCGAGCACGTCATCAAGCTCGGCCACCGCAGGATCGCCTGGATCGGCGGGCCGCTGGGCTCTGCCCCCTCGCTGGAACGCTTCCACGGGTACCAGGCCGCGCTCGACTCGGCCGGCGTCACGCCGGATCGCGCACTGATCCGCCACGAGGCGTTCTCCGTCGAGGCGGGACTGCGGCACGGCCATGACCTGCTCGCGCAGGACGAGCGGCCGACCGCGATCGTCGCGGGCAATGACGAGATCGCCGTTGGGGTCCTCGCCGCGGCCAAGAATCTTCACATCAATGTGCCGGGCGAGCTGTCGGTCACCGGGTTCGACGACACGCCGCAGACCCAGTGGACCACGCCCCGGCTCACGTCCGTCCGGCAGCCTCTCGTCGGCATGGGCCGGATGGCGGTCGAGACCGTCCTCGGCATGGCGGACGGCGTCCAGCCCGCCTCCCGGCACCTCCAGCTGGCGACGACCCTCAGCGTCCGCGACTCGACGGGCCCCGCCCCTGCGTCCTGATCTGCCCAGGTTCAGACGCAAAATATGAAACTTTCATGGCCTGCCGTCCCTCGCGGGAGCAACGGGCGAAAGTTTCGGTGCGCATCATGAGTGGCTGAGGCCCTTTAGCCCCGAATCAGGCAGCCGAATGTGTCTGAAACTTTTCAGACCTACCTTGACATGTTTCGGAAGCATTTCCACACTGAGTCACCAAGTGACGCCTTGATGGCGTGTCCCCACGTGTTCCCGTTTCCGTATCTCAGACATGGAGGCTCAGGCATGGGCGCAAACGCCATACCCTCGTCTGAAACCAGGCGGCCCTTGAGCGGCTTACGCTGGTCCCTGATCGTCGGTGCTCTCGGCGTGCTCGCCGTGATCATGGCACTGATGGCGCCGCTTCGCGCCGACGCCGCGGCGAGCACGCTCGGCGAGGCCGCCGCGCAGAGCGGGCGGTACTTCGGCACCGCCATCGCCGCGGGCAGGCTCGGCGACTCGCAGTACACCACGATCGCCGGCCGCGAGTTCAACATGGTGACGGCCGAGAACGAGATGAAGATCGACGCCACCGAGCCGAACCGGGGCCAGTTCAACTTCACCAACGGCGACCGCGTCTACAACTGGGCCGTGCAGAACGGCAAGCGGGTGCGCGGCCACACCCTGGCCTGGCACTCCCAGCAGCCCGGCTGGATGCAGTCCCTGTCCGGCAGCTCGCTGCGCCAGGCGATGATCGACCACATCAACGGGGTCATGGCCCACTACAAGGGCAAGATCTACGCCTGGGACGTGGTCAACGAGGCCTTCGCCGACGGCAACTCCGGCGGCCGGCGCGACTCCAACCTGCAGCGGACCGGCAACGACTGGATCGAGGTCGCCTTCCGCACCGCGCGCGCCGCCGACCCGGCCGCCAAGCTCTGCTACAACGACTACAACATCGACAACTGGACCTGGGCCAAGACGCAGGGCGTCTACAACATGGTCCGCGACTTCAAGCAGCGCGGCGTGCCGATCGACTGCGTGGGCCTGCAGTCGCACTTCAACGGCAACAGCCCGTACAACAGCAACTACCGCACCACCATCTCCAGCTTCGCCGCCCTCGGGGTGGACGTGCAGATCACCGAGCTGGACATCCAGGGCGGCTCTCCGCAGACCTACGCCGCCGTGACCAACGACTGCCTGGCCGTGCCGCGCTGCGCCGGCATCACGGTGTGGGGGGTACGCGACCAGGACTCCTGGCTCGGCGCCGGCGCCAGCCCGCTGCTGTTCAACGGCGGCAACAAGAAGCCCGCCTACGACGCGGTCCTCAACGCCCTCAACGCCGCCAACCCCGGCCCCACGCCCACGGTGACCCCGACGCCGCCCGGTGACAGTGGCCAGATCAAGGGGGTGGCCTCCGGTCGCTGCCTGGACGTGCCCAATGCCAGCACCACCGACGGCACCCAGGTGCAGTTGTGGGACTGCAACGGCCAGTCCAACCAGCAGTGGAGCTCGACCTCCGCGGGTGAGATCAAGGTGTACGGCAACAAGTGCCTGGACGCCGCCGGCACCGGGAACGGCACGAAGGTGCAGATCTACGGCTGCTGGGGTGGCGACAACCAGAAGTGGCGCGTCAACTCCGACGGGAGCATCGTCGGCGTGCAGTCGGGACGCTGCTTGGACGCCGTCGGCACAGGCACCGCCAACGGTACCCAGATCCAGCTGTACGACTGCTCAGGCGGCGGCAACCAGAAGTGGACCTGGAGCGGGCGTTCCTGAAGCCGCGCCGGTAGGCCCATGACTTCGCCGCAACCGGTGGCCGGTTGCGGCGAAGCGCGTGCGAAGGTCTGCGAGCGTCGTCCGGTTCACACGCCCGTGATGGTCCATTGGTTGTTGGTGCTGTTGTTCGGCGACCACATGGCGACGGTGGAGCCGGCCGTGCTGTTGCCCATGCCGTCGAGGGCCGTACCGGTGCCGCGGTTGATGATCTGGTAGCGGCCGTTGCCCGTGCTGTTGAGGCGCCACTGCTGGTTGTTGCCGCCGCCCCACGCGGCCTGCCTGGCGTTGGCTCCGTTGGCGGTGTTGCCCCAGCTGTCGGCGACCATGCCGTTGGTACGGTTGACGATGCGGTACCACCCGCCGCCCAGGTCGACGAGCTGCCACTGCAGGTTGGTGCTGCCGTCCCAGTTCCACTGCTTGAGGTTCGCCCCGGAGGCGACGTTCCCGCCGCTGTCCAGCGCCAGGCCGGTGGTCGCGTTGGTGATCCGCACGTAGGTCGCCGGCGGGGGACCGCCGGAGCCGGTCATGCGGTACGTACGGCCGGCCTGGCCGGTCAGTCCGATGACGTCGTTCTCGGGTTTGGCGACGCTGACGGTGTCGCCGGTCGTGGTGTCGACCACCTGGTAGGTCCCGGCGAAGATCCGGCTGCGCACGTTGACCGTCCCGTCACGGTCGAACCTGATGAGGATCTCGGTGGCCCCGCCGGAGCTCCACGTCGCGTCCACGGTGTAGCCGCCGCGCCCTCGAAGACCCTGCGCCTTCCCGCTCGGCCAGGCCGCCGGGAGCGCCGGCAGCACGTGAAGCTCGCCGTTGTGGCTCTGCAGCAGCATCTCGGCGATGCCGGACGTGGCGCCGAAGTTGCCGTCGATCTGGAACGGCGGGTGCAGGTCGAACATGTTGGGCGCGAGCCGGGCCGTCGTCACGAGGGCGCGGATCAGGTCGTGCGCCCGCGTGCCCTCCTCCATCCGCGCCCAGTAGTTGATCTTCCAGGCCAGGGACCAGCCCGTACCGTCGTCACCGCGCAGTTCGAGGGTCCGCCGCGCGGCGGTGTACAGCGCGGGGGTGCCGCGCTTGGTGATCTGGTTGCTGGGGTGCAGGCCGTAGAGGTGGGAGATGTGCCGGTGGTTCTGCTCGGTCTCGACCCAGTCGTACAGCCACTCCTGGATGTTGCCGCGTGAGCCGGTCTTCATCGGCGGGAGCCGGTCCCGGGCGGCGAGGACCTGGGCACGGAAGCTCGCGTCCGTGCCCAGGAGCTCGCTCGCCTTGGCGCAGCCGTTGAACAGGTCCCGCAGGATCTGGTTGTCCATCGTGGGTCCGGCGCAGACGCTGACGCCCGCGTGGTGGGTCAGTTCCGGGGAGTTCGACGGGTTCGTGACCAGATATTTGAGGCTCGGTTCCTCCACGAGGGTCTCCAGGAAGAACTGCGCGGCCCCCTTCATGGCCGGGTAGTACTGCCGGAGGAAGTCGAGGTCGCCGGTGAAGAGGTAGTGGTCCCAGATCATGGTGGCCAGCCATGCGCCGCCGGTCTGCCACATGCCCCAGGTCGCGCCGTCGACGACCGAACTGCCCCGCCAGCCGTCGGTGTTGTGGTGGGTCACCCAGCCGCCGGCGTTGTACTGCACCCGGGCTGTGCGGGCGCCGCTGACCGTGAGGTCGTTGATCATCCTGAACACCGGCTCGTAGCACTCCGACAGGTTGGTCGTGTCGGCCGGCCAGTAGTTCATGGGCAGGTTGGCGTTGAGGGTGTACTTCGAGTCCCAGGACGGGGTCAGCGAGTCGTTCCAGATGCCCTGGAGGTTGGCGGGCTGGGTGCCCGGCCGCGAGGAGGAGATCAGCAGGTATCGGCCGTACTGGAACAGCAGCGCCGAGAACTGCGGGTCGTTGCTGTTCGCGTGCTGCGCGATCCGCACGTCGGTCGGCTGGTCGGCCGCCGAGGTGCGGCCGAGGTCGAGCGTCGTGCGCCCGAACAGCCGCTGGTAGTCGGCGACGTGCCGGCCGCGCAGGTCGTCGTAGGTCCTGCCGGCGGCGGCGTCGAGATGGCGCCGGGCGATGCCCTGGTAGTCGCCGCTGACGTCCTTGTAGTTCACGTAGCCGGAGCCGATGGAGATCAGCACCGTCACGCTGTCGGCGGACCTCACCTGCAGGGTGCCGCCGGAGCTGCTGACACTGCCGCCTTCGGCGACGGCCCGGGCCAGTGCCAGGAACCTGACCTTGCCGGCCAGGCCCCTCTGGTCGCCGGAGATGCCGTCGAGCGCCACCGTCGTGCCGTCCGGGCTGGACCGTGTCGTCCGCTGCGGGCTGCCGAACGTCGCGGAGAACGTGATCGAGCCGGGCTTGTCGGCGGTCAGGCGGATGGCGATCACCTGATCCGGCGCGCTCGCGAGCACCTCGCGCCGGTACCGTACGCCGTTCTGCAGGTATGTCACCGTCGTGGTGGCCGTGGTCAGGTCCAGGGAACGGTTGTACTCCGAAACTCCGGTGGCGCTGCCGAAGGTCAGTCGCAGATCGCCCACGGGCTGGTAGGCCAGCTGAGCCGAAGGGTTGCCCAGCATGTTCTGGTCGACCAGGGTCTGGGCCTGGCTCCACTGGTTCTGGAAGACCAGCTGCCGGATCTGCCCCAGCGCCGCCGCGCCCTTCGTGTTGCTCTGGTCGTACGGCCCGCCGGCCCAGATGGTGTCCTCGTTGAGCTGCAGCCGCTCGGTGTCGACGTTGCCGAACACCATGGCGCCCAGGCGGCCGTTTCCGATCGGAAGCGCGCGCAGCCACTCCGTGCCGGCGCTTTCGTCGTACCACAAGGCCAGATCGTTCGCGGCCCTCACCTCCGCGGGCGCCACCGACTCGGCCCGGGCCGCGGCCGTCCATGGCAAGGGCACCAGCGCGGCTCCGGCTCCAGCCGCGCCGAATCTCAGCACTTGTCTTCGCGATAAATCAGCCATTTCGGTTCTCCAAGCCCATGAGGGTTTCGCGGGCGGTCGTCGGGTGCGAGCACGAGCCCCGCACCGTGTACGTCCAGGCGTGCTCGTGGCCATCGCCGGGGCGATGAGTCGTCCCGGCGATGGCGCATGGTCAGCTGTCACGGGCCGTCAGGCGCGGGCCCACTTCTGGTTGGTGGCGCCGGTGCAGCTCCAGATCTGCACCTTGGTGCCGTTGGCGGTGCCGTACCCGGACACGTCCAGGCACTTGTTCGCGCCGACCGCGGTGATGGTGCCGTCGGCGTTGAGGCGCCACTTCTGGTTGTTCTGGCCGTTGCAGTCCCAGATGATCACGGCGGCGCCGTCCGCCGTCCCGGCTCCGCTCACGTCCAGGCACTTGCCGCCGTAGACCCGCAGCTCACCGGAGGTGGTGGAGGTCCACTGCTGGTTGGCCTGGCCGTTGCAGTCCCAGATCTGCGCCTGCGCGCCGTTGGCCTGCGAGGCTCCGCTGACGTCCAGGCACCGCCCCGACCCCGCGCCCTTGAGCGCGCCCGCCGCCGGCGGATCAACCGTGGGGGTCGGTGTCGGGTTCGGGTCGCCGCCTCCGAACTGTGTGAAGAAGTTCCACACCACCGGCCTGGTCCAGGACTTCTCGCCGGGCTCGAAGTCGCCGGGCTTCCCGTCCACGGGACCGGGGGTGTGGCCGGCGTCGAACGCCGCCCATGCGACCGGATACCCCGCCCGGCACCCCGAGTAGTAGGTGACGACGTGCGTCAGGCTGCCCTGCGCAGGCTCGGGCGGGTTCTGGGCGGTGCAGCCGTTGTTCCTGACGAACCTGTCACGCAGCGACCGGCCCGCGGAGATGTTGAGCACCCCATCCCTGAGGCCGTGCAGCCCGATGTACGCGATGGGCTCGTTGCCGCCGCTGCACCCGCTGAGCTGGCCGCCGGAGTAGACCGCCACGGCGCGGAAGACCGTCGCCCGGGCGCACGCGAGCGCGTAGCTCATGCCGCCGCCGTAGCTGAAGCCCATGGCGAAGCGCTGGGAGGTGTCCACACAGAGGTCCGCCTCGATCCGCCGGAGCATGTCGTCGACGAAGGTGATGTCCTCA
Organism: Nonomuraea angiospora; assembly: GCF_014873145.1. Lineage (NCBI taxonomy): Bacteria > Bacillati > Actinomycetota > Actinomycetes > Streptosporangiales > Streptosporangiaceae > Nonomuraea > Nonomuraea angiospora. The sequence goes on from NZ_JADBEK010000001.1 coordinate 972,053, forward strand.
CCGCCGGAGTTGGCCCAGCCGTTGTTGAAGCCCTGAGGCGCGACGAAGATGGCGGTGTTGTTCGACAACGCCCTGAGCCCGTAGTAGGACCAGGGATATCCGCTGGTTCCGCCCCCGTCGACATCGTTGGCGGTGCCGCCATTCCAGTGGAATCCGAAGATCAACCGGTAGGGGGTGCTGTTGTTGTAGTTGTCCGGAATTCTCAGAATGTAGCTGCGATTTTTCCCGCTGGTCGTGATCGACTGCGTACCGCTTCTCAGCGTCGGGGTCTTGCCGCATCCCGCGGTGCCCGCGAGGGCGCTCTTTTGCGCGAGGGACGGGGGCGCGCTGTCGCCCAGCGCCGTATGCACCGTGGCCAGGACGATGAGCAGTACAGCGGACGCGATAGCGGTGAAGAGGTACCTGAGCCTCGACATCACGCGAATTCCTTTGCCGTTCTTGGGGGTGAAAAACGTAAAAGGGAAGCCACTCCACCACCTTTTCCGGGGGTGCGGGCATTGGCGGCCGGCCGGTCGAGTTCTTGAAGTGTTAGCGCTCACTCAACGCCGCCGTCAATGGGATCTCCTTTCTTCCTGGCGGCTGGAGGCGATGGTGCAGCGGAGCAAATATGACCGTGACAAGACCTGTCAAGGCTCGGCCTTCCAGGCGTTGGGGACCTGCGCCTGAGACGGGCCCGTCGCTCCGGCGTCTGACCAGGAGAAGCGGCCGCGGCCGCCACTGACGCGCCGCGATGAAACTTTCACACCCCTCGATCGAATCGGTTCCGAGGACGCGAACGGGTGCTAACGCCGCAGCCGTACGGGGTCGGCCGGTCCGCTGCGGCGCACGACCCAGGCCTCGGTGATGTGGTTGAACATCGCCTCGGCGGCGCCCCCGGGATCGTGGGCGGCGATGCGTTCGTAGATGCGGCGGTGGCCGAGGTTCGACGCCACGCACAGCGCCCGCTCGGTCCGGCCCAGGTATCGGGCGGTGTTGACGACCTGGCTTTCCAGCGCCCGTACGACACCCCGGGCGATGCGGTTTCCCGACGCCTGCATGATCGTGTCGTGGAAGGCGCGGTCGCTGTCGGCGTACGTGACCGGGTCGTCCACGAGCCCGTCCATCCGATCCACCAGTACGCGCAGCTGCTCGATGGTGTCCGGCCCGGCCAGGCGGGCGGCGACGTTCGCCATGTCGGACTCCAGCACGCGCCGTGTGACGACGAGGTCGTCGAGAATCGCCAGGCTCTCTTCCTCGGCGATGGTCGCGGCGAGGACGAGCTCGTCGAGCATGTCCCACATCGTCGGCGGGGTCACCATGGTGCCGGAGCCCTGACGGACCCGTACCAGTCCCTTCTCCTGCAGGAGTTTCACCGCTTCCCGCACGACCGTGCGGCTCACGGAGAAGGCCTCGCACAGCGCGGGCTCGGGGGGCAGCGAGGTCCCCGGCGGGTGCACCCCGCGAACGATGCGCTCCACCAGCTCCGCTGTCACCGCTCTGGCGAGACTGGCAGGACGTCGTACCCAGGCCGGTGGCGCCGGGACGCTGCCAGGCGTTTCCTGCGATGTCGTCATAGACCCCTCCTGGCGCGCGCCACCGCGTCAGTATACGTGAGCCCTATTGACGTTATACGTCATACGAATTATGTTTGCGCCTGGTCCAGCGGTCCTCTCGGAAAGCGGGCAGCAATGAAACAGCGAGCATTGTGGTCGGCCTTGATGGTCGCCGCACTGGTCCTGGCCGGTTGCGGGAGCGCGGCCCGGACCGAGTCCCCGTCCGGAGACTCGACGCAGAAGCAGCAGAAACTCGTGGTCTGGGACTGGAAGTCCGGTGAACCGGCCGCCGCCGCCTACATCGAGAAGGCGAAGGCCGACTTCGCCAAGCGGCATCCGGGGGTCACCGTCGAGTTCGTCGCCCAGCCGTTCGACCAGTACTACACCCTGCTCGGCACGGCCATCCAGTCCAGCAAGGGGCCCGACGTCATGCTCTTCAACGGGGGAGGGCAGATCCGCGACCGGGTCACCGCGCTCCTTCCGCTGGACCAGTACGTGGCCGAGGACAAGAGCCGGCTGGCGGGCTGGGACGCGTTCGGCAAGGACGGCAAGATCTACGCCGCACCGGTGACCCTGCAGGGGCACCCGATCTACTACAACAAGGCGCTCTACGAGAAGGCCGGCCTCGACCCGGCGAACCCGCCCAAGACCTGGAACGAGTTCGTCAGCGGCTGCGCCGCCATCAAGAAGGCGACCGGGGCCACCTGCTTCGCGCTCGGCAACAAGGAGGGCTTCGGCATCCAGTTCTTCCTGTCGGGTCTCGGATCCGGCGTCCTGACGCCTCAGGAGTACGACGCCTGGATCGCCGGGAAGCGCGACTGGACCTCTCCTCACGTCAGGCGGATCTTCGAGCTGTGGAAGGAAGCCGGCGACAAGGGGCTGAACAACGACGGCGCCAACTCCACCGCGATGTTCACCGACATCTTCAGAGTCTTCAAGACCAGTAAGGCCGCTCATATCATCGGGCTGATGTCGGACATCGGGCACTGGAAGGACTTCGGCGAGTTCCTGCCGCCCGACAAGATCGGCGTCATGCCGGCCCCCGTCGTCACCGGCGGAGCCACCCCGAGCCTTCCGTACGACGGCGGCATCGGTTACGCGGTCGCCAAATGGACGAAGGACCCCGCACTGGCCGCCGATCTCGTGCGCTCCCTGACCTCGACCGACGCCTTGACGGCGTTCTACGCCAAGGCCGGCGCGATCGCGGCCGACACGACGATCGACGTCTCGCAGGCCGGCCCGGCCGTCACCACGATCGCGTCCGAGATCAAGACCGGCAAGCCCGCCCTGCACGTGGCGCTGTCCTCCAAGACCCTGGACCTGATGGGAAGGCTGTCCCAGCAGCTCCTGAGCGGGTCGACCACCGTGGACAAGGCCGTGGCGCAGCTGGCCGCCTCCGACCGGGCGGGCTGACCGCGTGCCGATCGGAAGTCCGACCCCGTTGGTCCGCCCGGCCGGCTCCGGGCGGACCGGCGCAGCCACCGTCACGCACCGCAGACGCCGCCAGGACGCCCGTAGGGGGCGCGCGGAGCGCCTCGCGCCCTACGTCCTGGTGGCCCCGGCCGTACTGATCATCGTGGTGCTGCGGCTGTGGCCGCTGGTCCTGGGGGTCAACTTCTCCTTCACGGGCGACGGCGAGCTCAACGGAACCCCCGTCGGCCTGGGCAACTACCTGGAGCTGGCCGCCGACCCGTTGTTCCGCACCTCGCTGCGCAACGTCGGGCTGCTGGTGCTGCTGCTTCCCGTGGCGGTGGCGATTCCGGGCCTGCTCGCGACCTTCATCTATCTGCGCGTGCCGGGTCACCGGGTCTACCGCAGCGTCTATTTCTTCCCTGCCGTGCTCTCGCCGGTGATCGTCGGTGCGATCTTCAACCTCATGCTCGGGTTCGACGGCCCGTTGAACGCCGTCCTCGGGGCGGTCGGCGTCGGCCCGGTCGACTGGCTCGGCGATCCGGACCTCGCCATGTTCACGGTTGTCGGCGTGCACGTATGGGCGACGTTCGGGATGGCCCTGGTGGTGTTCCTCGCCGGATTCAGCACCCTGGACGCCTCGCTGCTGGACGCCGCCCGCGTGGACGGCGCGTCGCTCCGCCAGACGATCTGGCACGTGATCATCCCGAGCCTGACCCGCACCATCCAGTTCGTCTTCGTGACCACGATGATCGGGATGCTGACGTCCATGTTCGGCCTGCTCTTCGTCATGACCAGTGGAGGCCCGGAAGGGTCGACCTACCTGCCGGAGTACTACATCTGGCACCAGCAGGGACAGATGAACCGGCCTGCGCTCGCCTCGGCCGCCTCGACGGTTCTCTTCGTCGTCATGCTCGTGGTGGGGCTCCTGCAGATCACCCTGCTCCGCCGTGCGGGGAGGCAGGACTGATGCCCGGCAGGCGTCTGGCCGGGTGGGTGGCCGCTGTTCCGATGGCCGTGCTCGCGCTGGCGACGATCTACCCCCTCGTCTTCACCGCCAACGTCGCGATGAAGACCCGGCGCGACTACGTCCTCGACCGGTTCTCCCCGGCGGGTTCCCTGCGCTGGGACAACCTCGCCGAGGCGTGGGCCGGCGCCGGAATGGCGCGATACTTCGTCAACTCGTTCGTCGTCGTGGCATTCGCCGTGGCCCTGCTGTTGCTGCTGGGGTCGATGGCGGGCTTCGCGCTGAGCCAGCTGCGCTTCCGCGGTTCTTCGATGATCTTCCTGGGCTGTCTCGCGGGGCTGTTCGTCCCGTTCCAGGTGATCATGGTGCCGCTCACCAGGGTCATGGCCGACAGCGGGCTCATCGACACCTATCCGGGACTGATCCTGGCCTACGTCGCGCAGTTCCTCCCGTTCACCGTCTTCCTGATGACGAGCCACTACCGGACCATTCCGGCGGAGATCGTCGACGCGGCCAGGATCGACGGGAACACGGTGTACGGCGTGTACCGGCGGATCATGCTCCCGCTGGGCGTTCCGGCGCTGCTGTCGGTCGGCATTCTCGACGCCCTGTTCTGCTGGAACGACGTGCTCATCTCCCTGCTCATGATGCCGTCGCCCGAGCATCGCACCCTCATGATCGGGGTCAATGCGTTGCGCGGACAGTATTCCGACGACATCCCCACCTTCGCCTCGGGGGTCCTGATCGCGGCGATACCCGTGCTGATGATCTATCTGTTCCTCCAGCGCCAGATCGCCGACGGCGTCACCGCCGGTTCCACGAAGGGCTGACATGCGGATCACGGGGTATCGCACCACGACGACGGTCCAGGAATGGGGCCGTCCCGTCGGTGACGCCAACGGCGTCTTCGCCGACGGAGTCGTCTCGGTGCCGCTCGTCATGGTGGACACCGACGAGGGGATCACCGGCATCGGCATAGGGCCGCACGTGGAGATCGAGACCGTCTTCGCCGCCATCGAGGGCGAGGATCCGCGCGGCGTGACGGCGCTCTACGACCGCATGCTGCGGCAGACCTTCAAGGCGGGCCACGCCGGCGCCGTGTTCGGCACGATCGGCGCGCTCGACACCGCCCTGTGGGACATCAAGGCGCAGGCGGCCGGTGAACCTCTCTGGCGGCTGCTGGGCGGACGCGACCGGCGGGTGCCCGCCTACGCCTCAGGCCTCGACATCGGCCTGACCGACGACGAACTCGTCTCGGTCTACCAGGTCTACGCCCAGCACGGTCTGCGCGCTGCCAAGATCAAGGGCGGCCTCGACATCGAACGCGACCGGCACCGCCTCACCCTGGTACGGGACGTCCTGACCGAGGCCGGGCACGGATCGCGGCCGGGCCTGATGCTCGACGTGAACGAGGCCTGGACCCGCAAGCAGGCGGTCCGGCACGTCTGCGAGCTCGAACGCAGCCTCGATCTCACATGGATCGAAGAGCCGGTCCGGCGATGGGACGCCGAAGGCCTGGCCGTGGTCGGTCGCGGCATCCGCGCCTCCGTCGCCACGGGGGAGAACCTCACCGGACTCGAGCAGTTCCGTCCGCTGCTGGCCGCGGGGGCCGTCGACATCGTCCAGACGGCCGCGGTCTGGGGGGTGTCCCACTTCCTCCGGGTGTCCGCCCTGGCGCATGCCCATGACCTGCCGGTCAGCCCGATCGGGAACACGCCGGTCGGGCTGCTGCACGCCGCGTCGTCGGTGCCGAACCACCTGGCCAGCGAGTTGCAGGACCTGAGCCCACCGCTCGGAATGTCGCTCGACCTGTACGTCGAGGACGGCGCGTTCGTCCTCGGAGACTCGCCGGGCCTCGGCATCACCATCGACGAGAGCGCGATCAACGCGTTCACCCGCCGGCCGGACGCCAGGGCCGCGCAGGGCCCCAACATCCGGCCGGAGCACGCCGGACGACGGCTGCTGGCGGTCACCGGCGGCGCCCACCAGACCTAGCGTCATCCGCCCCTCGCCGGCGTCCGGGTATGCCGAAGGTTCGTGGCACCGGGTCAGCGGTAGCCGGCGGCGATGATGTCGGCCTGGACGGCGTTCTCGGTGGCGTCGGTGGGATAACCGGCGACCATGGCTCCTTCGTAGAAGGTTCCGGCGCTGAGGTTGGCGCCGCCGTCGGGCTTGCAGCAGTCGCCGCCGCTGCCCAGGATGATGGCCCCTTGCTTCTTCATCGGGCTGTAGCCGTTGGGGAGCGGCCCGTCGTACAGGGTGTACAGGCTGCCGGACTGCGCGTTGCTGCCCTTGATGGCGAACCTGCTGGTGCCGTTGTTCTTCAGCGTGGCGGTGACGAACTTGTGGGGGAAGGCCCGCTGGTTGGGGTTCCAGGACTGGCTGCCGCCGGGGTAGAGCCCCCATTCGAGGTCGGCCTGGACCCAGGGGCCGGTTCCCTGGCAGCCGCCGAACCAGCACTGGGTGCTGAAGTTGATGGCGTCCATGGCGCCGGCGGCGTCGGCCTTCCTGGTCGTCTCGCTGTTGCCGTAGTCGAAGCAGCAGCCGCCGTTGACGTGGGTGCCGCTGGTGACCATGTACATGCCCTCGGGTGCGCTGCCGGTGGGGACGCCGGTCAGGTGGCCGTCCCGCCAGTAGCTGTTGCCGGGGTTGATGTAGAGCGAGTACGCCTTGCCGCCGCCGACGGTGAGCGACTCGGTGGTGGCGATCGCGGGCCTGCTCTGAGGCGAGCCGGGGACCACGCTGGATCCCTGGTACCACAGGTCGTTGCCCCGCCCGGACTGGTCGTACACGACGGTCATGACGCACGTGGTGCCGGCGCAGAACGAGTCCTGGGCCGCGGCGTCGGCGACACCGCCCGCGGTCAGCACGCCGATGTTCCTGGTCGTGCTGTCTGAGGAGCGCCTGACCTGGTACAGGTTGCCGTTGTAGGAGCCGTAGAGCGCCCGTGTCGTGCTGTGCGCGGCCACGCACGGCGTGCCGCCGGAGGCGTAGATGTCGCACGGGCGCGCGCCGGGCGGCGGCGGGGTCGGCGTCGAGGTGGGCCCGGCTCCGGTGCTCCATTTCTGGTTCGTGCCGCCGTGGCACGCCCAGATCTGCACTTTGGTGCCGTTGGCGGTGCCGTACGCGGACACGTCCAGGCACTTGTTCGCGCCGACCGCGGTGATGGTGCCGTCGGCGTTGAGGCGCCACTTCTGGTTGTTCTGGCCGTTGCAGTCCCAGATGATCACGCTGGTGCCGTCGGCGGTGCCGGCGCCGTACACGTCCAGGCACTTGGTGCCTTGCACCCGCAGCTCACCGGCGTCGGTGGAGGTCCACTGCTGGTTGGCCTGGCCGTTGCAGTCCCAGATCTGCGTCTGCGCGCCGTTGGCCTGCGAGGCGCCGCTGACGTCCAGGCACCGCCCCGACCCCACGCCCACCAGTGGCGTGGTCGCTGCCGAGGCCGGTGCCGACCAGGTCAGGGCGGTGGCCAAGAGGGTTGCCAGGGCCGCCACCACAGCTGCGACGACGGCCGCCCGGGAGCCCGATAAGGGAACGGATGAAGGCTGCATGTCGTACTCCTTGGAGGTAGGACGAGACGGAGACAGCCACGCTCGGAGACTGGAGCGAATCGATTCGCCAACGGCGAAGCACATACGACGCCTTGACCGCCTGTCAAGGTTCCGTCCCGCCCGGCGGCCTGCTCGGCGGTACTCATCGGCGACGCTCGCGGTCGGACTCGATGAAACGTTCATCCGCCGCAGGATCGGCGCGGCCGGATCACTGGGAGGAGAAGAGGCGCTGCTGGATCTCTCTCCGGTAGTCGTCGAGGGTGTTGTCGATGTGCGTGGCCGCGGCCTGGGCGGCCGCTTCCGGGTCGCCGGCGCGGATGGCCCGGTAGATGGCCTCGTGTTCCTCGACGGCCTTGGCGGCGTGCCCGCCCACCGAGCCGCTCAGCCCGATGAGGTTGGACTGCGCCTGCAGCCTGCGGGCCTCCCGCACCGCCACCTGGAGGAACATGTTGTGCGAGGCCGTGGCGATGGCGGTGTGAAAGGTGTCGTCGCCCTGGTTGAACAGGTCTTCTTGCCCGGTCTCGAAGCCGTGGCGGCACAGGCCGGCCGCCTCCTCGATGGCCCTCAGCTCCGCGGGGGTGGCGCGGCGGGCGGCCAGCCTGCTGGTCTCCATCTCCTGCGCCCGGCGGAACTCGAACAGCATGTAGACGTGGTCGAGGTCGGTCGGGAGGAAGAAGGAGGCCCAGCGCCCGGTGCCGAACATCCCCTCGTCGTCGGCCACGTACAGGCCGCGGCCCTTCTGAGCGCGTACCCGGCCGAGCGCGGAGAGCAGCTTCACCGCCTCGCGCACCACCGTGCGGCTGGTGCCCAGCTGCCGGGCCAGCTCGATCTCGGTCGGCATGCGGTCACCCGGACGCAGGCCGAGCCGGACGATCAACTCCAGCACCTGCTCGGCCGCCACCTCGTAGCCCGGCCGGTATCCGCTCTCGCGCGGGGTGTCGGTCACCGTGCTTCCTTCCTCGCCGTTCCCTGCAAAGTATGACTGATGCGGGCGCCCTCCCACGGCTCAGACGCTGAGGCTATGAGTACGACACATCTGAACGGTTCATCTGAAACCGATCGGCACGGGTGCGCGCGGCGCGGGAATTCATGCTGGTGAATGGTGCAATTCGGCTAACCGTGGCCGGATCCCCGGTGTGCAAATGGTGAAATAAGCGGGCTTAAGGTCTTGACGGGTATCAATACTCACAACGTAATTAGAGGCGAAGACCCTCACAAGGGCGTCACCTGCCCGAGCAGCAGGGCGTGACCTGGCCACACCCGTACCCCCCAAAGGAACCACCGTGCAGTCATCTTCGCCCGTCACGGCGCTGAGACCGTTCCTGATCGGCATCGTCGCGGCGCTGGCCGCGGCGTTCGCCCTCGTAGCCCCCGCCACCCCGGCCCTCGCGGCCACCACGACCCTCTACGCCTCACCCACCGGCACCGGCACCGCCTGCACGTCCGCCCAGCCGTGCTCGCTGTCCGCGGCGCAGACGGCGGTGCGTTCAGCGAACGGCGCCATGTCCGGGGACATCGTCGTCGAACTGGCCGACGGGGTGTACCGGCTGTCCGCGCCCTTCCGGCTGACCGCCGCCGATTCCGGGAACAACGGCTACACCGTCAAATGGCAGGCCGCGGCGGGCGCCCGTCCCGTCATCAGCGGAGCCAAGGCGGTCACCGGATGGACCGTGGCCGATTCGGGGAAGAACATCTGGCGCGCCGACGTCGGCGCGGGGATCGACACCCGGCAGCTGTACGTCAACGGCGCCGTCGCCACACGGGCGCGCACGACCGTGAACCGGTCCGACTTCACCGCCACCACCACCGGTCTGAGGTTCGGCAACAGCGCCCTGAGCTACCTGAACAACCTCGCCAACCAGAACCGGGTCGAGATGGAGAGCGTGGGCTCGTTCACGGACCGCTACGTGACGGTGCAGAGCATCAGCGGGAACTTCATCACGATGCAGCAGCCCGGCTGGAACAACAACAGCTTCGGGTACGACACCTTCACGCAGCCGCACCGGGCCGGTCCGCTGTACCTGGAGAACGCCTACGAGTTCCTGGACGCGCCGGGGGAGTGGTACATCAACCCCGGCACCGGCGTCCTGTACTACATCCCGGCTGCCGGGCAGAACATGAGCAACATCAGTGTCGAGCTCCCGATCCTGCAGTCCCTGGTGAACGTCGGGGGCACCTACGACGCGCCCGCGCACCACATCACGTTCAGCGGGATCACCTTCTCCGGCACGACCTGGCTCGGACCCAGCAGCAACCAGGGCTACGCGGACCAGCAGACCGGCGCCTACATCGCGGGCAACTGGAACTGGCCCGCCGACAGGCTGACCTCCTGCCAGGAGGGCTGCCAGCAGTTCGAGGCCGCGCGGCCGAACTGGCAGCAGATGCCGGCAGCCGTGCAGGTGTCCGCCGCCAACAACGTCACCTTCACCGACTCCCGGTTCGTCAACCTCGGCCAGACGGCCATCGGCATCGGCAACGACGCCAACGCGCACGCCAGCGGTGTCGGCCTGGGCGCCGGCGACATCACGGTCACCCGGTCCGAGATCGCCCAGAGCTCGGCAGGCGGCATCGTGGTCGGCGGCGTGCGCGCCGACGCGCACCACCCCAGTGACCAGCGGATGGTCAACCGGAACATCACCGTCAGCAACAACCGCATCCACGACCTCGGCCTGGACTACCGGGGCATCGTCTCGGTCCTGACCACCTACGTCACCAACACCGACGTGTCACACAACGAGGTCTACAACCTGCCGTACACCGGCATGTCGATCGGGTTCGGCTGGGGCGCGAACGAGCCGGGCGGCAGCAACAACTACGCCAACCGCGGCCTGTACAACTACCAGCCGCGGTACACCACCCCCACCACCGCGTCCGGCAACAAGCTCATCGGCAACTACGTGCATGACGTCATGCAGCAGATGACCGATGGGGGCTGCATCTACACGCTGTCGTGGAACCCGAACGCGGTGATCAGCGGCAACCACTGCCTGCGGACCAACGGCTGGTTCGGGATCTACTTCGACGAGGGCTCCAAGTACTACAGCGTCACCGGCAACGTGCTCTCGAACACCGGCACCTGGGCCACCGCCAACTACTGGGGCGGCGAGAACATGGGGAACTTCACCGTCACCGGCAACTGGTCGACCAACGGCAGCACCAACGTGACCAACGGCGACCGCGGCAATGTGGTGAACAACAACGTCACCGTCGCCAACGGCGCCTGGCCCGCGGGAGCCCAGGCCGTGATCGCGTCCGCCGGCCCCGGGGGCCAGCCTTCGGGGAGCACGAGTGCGTTCAAGGGTGCGGCGTCGGGGCGGTGCCTGGACATCAGCGGAGCCTCGCAGGCCAACGGCGCGCAGGCGCAGATCTGGGACTGCAACGGCCAGGCCAACCAGCAGTGGACCTCCACCGCCTCCGGTGAGCTGCGGGTCTACGGCGGCAAGTGCCTGGACGTGAACGGGGCCGGGACGGCGGACGGCACCGCGGTGATCATCTGGGACTGCAACGGCCAGAACAACCAGAAGTGGCGCCTCAACGCCGACGGCACCATCACCGCGGTCGGCGCGAACAAGTGCCTGGACGTGTCCGGGTACGGCACCGCCAACGGCACCAAGGTGCAGATCTGGAGCTGCACCGGCGCCACCAACCAGAAGTGGGCCCGCGCCTGACACCGTTCGGCGACGCGCCCTCGGCGCCCCGCTCTCGGGGACGGGAAGCGGGGCCCTCCCTTCGCTCGAATCGATTCGATAGCAGAGGAACGCTCATGTCCCGACGTCCGTGGCTCACCTTGCTGACCACGATGGCGCTGATCACTCCCGGAGCACTCGCGCTCGACGCCTCCCCGGCGAACGCCCTCGCCATCCCGGCGTCCGACTACCAGCAGGTGTCTCTCGCGTCGGGAGGCGCCGAGCTGGGTGAGGCGATGTCGCTGGCCGTGATGCCGAACCGGTCGGTGGTGCACACCGCGCGCGACGGCACGGTGCGCGTCACCGATGTCAACGGCACCACGAAGGTGGCCGGCAGACTCAACGTCTACAGTCACGACGAGGAGGGCCTGCAGGGTGTGGCGGTGGACCCCGACTTCGCGTCCAACCGGTACTTATGGCTCTACTACTCGCCGCGGCTGAGCACGCCGAACGGTGATGCGCCGACCAACGGCACGCAGGCGCAGTTCGACCAGTGGAAGGGCGAGCTGTACCTGTCCCGGTTCGTCCTCAAGCCGGACGACACTCTCGACCTGGCCAGCGAGAAGGTGGTCCTGAGGGTCCAGAACGACCGCGGCCAGTGCTGTCACGTGGGCGGGGACATCGACTTCGACGCCGCCGGAAACCTCTATCTGACCACCGGCGACGACAGCAACCCCTTCGAGTCGAGCGGCTACTCCCCGCTGGACGAGCGGACCGACCGCAACCCGCAGTTCGACGCCCAGCGCTCGGCCGGCAACACCAACGACCTGCGCGGCAAGCTCCTGCGTATCAAGCCGCAGCCCGACGGCACCTACACGATCCCCAGCGGCAACCTGTTCCCGCCGGGGACGGCGAAGACCCGGCCGGAGATCTACGCGATGGGCTTCCGCAACCCGTTCCGGATGAGCGTGGACAAGGCGACCGGCACCGTCTACCTCGGCGACTACGGGCCGGACGCGGGCGTCACCAACGCCAACCGGGGGCCGAGCGGGCAGGTGGAGTTCGACCGCATCACCGGTCCGGGCAACTACGGATGGCCGTACTGCACGGGCACGAACACCACCAGCGAGACCTACAACGAATGGAACTTCGCCACCAACAGCACCGGTCCGAAGTACAACTGCGCGGGCGGCCCGACCAACAACTCCTTCCGTAACACCGGCCTGACCACGCTGCCCGCGGCGAAGCCGGCGTGGATCAGGTACGCGGGGGACGCCGGAAGCCCGCCGGAGTTCGGCTCCGGGTCGGAGTCGCCGATGGGCGGCCCGGTCTACCGTTACGACCCCAACCTGAACTCGGCCGTCAAGTTCCCCCAGGCGCTCGAGGGGCGGTTCTTCGCCGGCGAGTACGGCCGGCGCTGGATCAAGGCGATCGAGGTCAAGACGGACGGCGCCTACGGGGAGATCTCGGCGTTCCCCTGGTCGGGGACGCAGGTGATGGACATGGCCTTCGGTCCTGACGGGGCCCTGTACGTCCTCGACTACGGCGACGGCAACAACAACCAGGCGCTGTATCGCATCGAGTACATCGGCAGCGCCAACCGCAATCCGATCGCCAAGGCGTCCGCCGACAAGACGTCAGGACCGGGCCCGCTGACGGTGAACTTCTCCTCGGCGGGCAGTTCCGACCCGGAGGGCGGCGCGCTGACGTACTCGTGGAACTTCGGCGACGGCACCACCTCCACGGCGGCGAATCCGAGCAAGACCTACACCACGAACGGCGCCTACACGGCGACGCTCACGGTCCGGGACCCGCAGGGTCTCACCGGCACGGCGAGCGTGATCGTGAACGTCGGCAACACCGCGCCGACGGTCACCCTCACCACCCCTGCCGACGGGCAGCTGTTCTCCTTCGGCGACACCGTGCCCTTCCAGGTCACCGTCACCGACCCGGAGGACGGCACGATCGACTGCGCCGGGGTCACCGTCGCCTACTTCCTCGGCCACGACAGCCACCGCCACCAGATCACCTCCAAGACCGGTTGCTCAGGCTCCCTCTCGGTGCCGGTGGACGGTGAGCATGACGCCGCGGCCAACATCTACGGCGTCTTCGTGGCCTCGTACACCGACAAGGGCGGTCTGACCTCCACCAGCGACCGTACGCTCCAGCCGCGGCACCGGCAGGCCGAGCACTTCGGCGCCCAGCAGGGCGTCCAGGCGGCCGACCACGCCACCGCGGAAGGCGGCAAGACGGTCGGCTTCACCGACGACGGCGACTGGATCTCCTTCCAGCCGTACAACCTGGGCAACGCGACGAGGATCACCGCCCGGGTGTCCTCGGCCGGCGCGGGGGGCCGGATCGAGGTGCGCGCCGGCTCGGCGACGGGCACACTGCTGGGAACGGTGAACGTGGCGAGCACCGGCAGCTGGGACACCTTCACCGACGTCTCGGCGAACCTCAGCGGCGCCCCGGCCGGCACGACGACGCTCTATCTGGTCTTCCGCGGCCCGACCGGACAGGGCTACCTGTTCGACGTGGACGCCTTCACTCTTGACACCGGCACCCCGCCCTCCGGGAGCACGAGTGCGTTCAAGGGTGTGGGTTCTGGGCGGTGCCTGGACGTCAGCGGAGCCTCGCAGGCCAACGGCGCGCAGGCGCAGATCTGGGACTGCAACGTGCAGTCCAACCAGCAGTGGACGTCGACCGCCGCGAGTGAGCTGCGGGTGTACGGGGGCAAGTGCCTGGACGTGAGCGGGGCCGGGACGGCGGACGGCGCCGCTGTGATCATCTGGGACTGCAACGGGCAGAACAACCAGAAGTGGCGCCTCAACGCCGATGGCACGATCACGGCGGTGGGGGCGAACAAGTGCCTGGACGTCACCGGCTCCGGCACCGCCAACGGCACCAAGATGCGTATCTGGACCTGTACCGGAGGAACCAACCAGCGCTGGACCCGGGTCTGAGAGGACACCCATGCTGAGCGAACGAAAGACATCCGTGCTGCGACGCCTCTCAGTGACGGTGGCGACGATCATCGCCGCCGCGACGGCGATCCCGGCCATCCCCGCCCAGGCCGCCGCCTTCAAGGTGCTGGTGTTCTCCAAGACGGCCGGGTTCCGGCACGACTCGATCCCCAACGGGATCCAGGCCATCCGCGACCTGGGAGCCGCCAACGACTTCGCCGTCGACGCCACCGAGGACGCGAACGCCTTCACCACGGCCAACCTGGCCCAGTACAAGGCGGTGGTGTTCCTCAGCACCACCGGTGACGTGCTGAACGACAACCAGCAGGCCGCCTTCCAGACGTATGTGGACGGCGGGGGCGGCTACGTCGGGGTGCATTCGGCCGCGGACACCGAGTACAGCTGGCCGTACTACGGGCAGCTGATGGGGGCCTGGTTCAACAATCACCCGGCGATCCAGCAGGCCACCGTACGGAACGAGGACCGGGCGCACGCCGCGACCGCTCACCTGGGGACGACCTGGTCACGTACCGACGAGTGGTACAACTACCGCACCAACCCACGCCCGAACGTCCGGGTGCTGCAGAGCCTGGACGAGGGCAGCTACAGCGGCGGCGGCATGGGCGATCACCCGATCACCTGGTGCCACCCGCAGTCCTCCGGCCGGTCGTTCTACACCGGCCTGGGGCACACCCAGGAGTCGTACGCCGATCCGAACTTCCGCACGCTGCTGCTCGGCGGGATCCGGTACGCGGCTAAGGCCACCAACGCCGACTGCCGCCCGGAGACCGGGTACACGACGTTGTACAACGGCTCGACGACGGGCTGGTCGCAGGCCGGGCCGGGGTCGTTCGCCAACAGCGACGCCACGCTGACCTCCCAGGGCGGCATGGGCATGCTGTGGTACAACGCCAAGGAGTTCCGCTCCTACTCCGTCAAGCTCGACTGGAAGATGACCGGCGACTCCAACTCCGGCGTGATCGTCGGTTTCCCGGCCACCAGCGACCCCGACGCGGCGCTCAACACCGGATATGAGGTGCAGATCGACGCGACCGACACCCCGGACAAGACGACCGGGGCGATCTACGGGTTCAAGGCCGCCGACATCGCCGCCCGCGACGCCGCGCTGAACCCGCCGGGGCAGTGGAACACCTATGAGTTGCTGGTGGAGGGCGAGCGGCTGCAGGTGTTCCTGAACGGCACCAGAATCAACGATTTCACCAACGCCGATCCGGTCCGCTCGCTCCAGCAGGGCTACATCGGCATCCAGAACCACGGGTCCGGCGACGTGGTGTCGTTCCGCAACATCCGCGTCAAGGAACTGACCAGCACACCGGGCGGTACGGGCGCGCTCAAGGGCGCGGGGTCGGGCCGGTGCCTGGACGTCAGCGGAGCCTCGCAGGCCAACGGCGCGCAGGCGCAGATCTGGGACTGCAACGGCCAGCCGAACCAGCAGTGGACGGCGACCGCTGCGGGTGAGCTGCGGGTTTATGGCGGCAAGTGCCTGGATGTGAGCGGGGCCGGGACGGCGGACGGCGCCGCGGTGATCATCTGGGACTGCAACGGGCAGAACAACCAGAAGTGGCGCCTCAACGCCGACGGCACGATCACGGCGGTGGGGGCGAACAAGTGCCTGGACGTCAACGGCACCGCCAACGGCACCAAGGCACGCATCTGGACCTGCACCGGAGGCACCAGCCAGCGCTGGAC
Organism: Nonomuraea angiospora; assembly: GCF_014873145.1. Taxonomy (NCBI): domain Bacteria; kingdom Bacillati; phylum Actinomycetota; class Actinomycetes; order Streptosporangiales; family Streptosporangiaceae; genus Nonomuraea; species Nonomuraea angiospora. The sequence goes on from NZ_JADBEK010000001.1 coordinate 987,812, forward strand.
CCGCGGCTGAGGCCACCCGTCCACAAGCGGCGCGGCCCCCGACCGGGGGCCGCGCGAGCCCTGTGACCCATGTGCGGGGTCAGCGACTTCGCCGGGCCAGGCCCGCCAGGAGTTCTTTGACCTCGGTCGCCTCGTAGCGGTCGCGGTCGAAGGGGCCGATGAGCAGCGGGCCGTCGTCGGGGCTGTCGGGCAGGCGGCCGTGGCTGCCCCGCACCGGTGCGGGGTCGAGCGGGACCACCGGCATCGTGTAGCGGAAGCCCAGTTTCTTCCTGGCCAGGGCCGCGGCGGCGCGGAGCTTGACGAACGGGTCGCGTGGGTTCATGAACAGTTCGGCGGGGTCGTAGCCGGGTTTGCGGTGGATGTCCACGAGCCTGGCGAAATCCGGGGCGCGGTCGTCGGAGAGCCAGTAGTAGTAGGTGAACCAGGCGTCGGGTTCGGCGATGGCGACGAGTTCGCCGGCGCGTTCGTGGTCGAGGCCGTACTTGGCCTTGCCCGCCTGGTCGAGCACCTCGTCCACGCCGGCGAGTTCGGCGATGGCGGCGCGGGTGCGGTCGAGGTCGGCGGGGTCGCGCACGTAGATGTGGGCCACCTGGTGGTCGGCGACGGCGAAGGCCCTGGACGCCCACGGGTCGAGGTATTCCATCCCGGCCTGGGTGTGGACCTCCAGGAGCCCGGCGGCGCGCAAGGCCCGGTTGACGTCGATCGGCCGGGACGCCGGGGTGATGCCGTACTCCGACAGCACGACGATCTCGGCCTCCTCGGCCAGGAGCGGGGCGAGCGCGGCGTCGACGGCGCGGGCGGCGGCGATGGCCTCGGGTCCGTCGGGGCCGTGCCGTTGCAGGTCGTAGTCGAGGTGCGGGACGTAGACCAGCAGCAGGTCAGGGCGTTCGCGGGCCAGGATGCGGCGGGCCGCGGCGATGATCCATGCGGAGGAGGTGATCCCGGCGTTGGGCCCCCAGTAGGTGAACAGGGGGAACGGGCCGAGAGCGGCTTCGAGGTCGTCGTGGAGTGAGGGTGGGCGGGTGTAGCAGTCGGGATCCTTGCGGCCGTCGGCGTGGTAGATGGGGCGTGGGGTGACGAGCAGGTCGGTGGCCGCGCCCATGGCGTACCACCAGCAGACGTTGGCGGTGCGCAGTCCGGGTACGGCGGTCCACAGTTGGTCGCCCTGGATGAGTGCGTTGTGCTGGCGCCACAGCAGCACCTCGCCGAGGTCCCGGAAGTACCATCCGTTGCCGACGATGCCGTGGTCGCGGGGCATCGCGCCGGTCAGCAGGGTGGCCTGCATCGAGCAGGTGACGGCGGGGAGCACGGGCCGCAGCGCGGCCGCCGTTCCCACCTTGGCCACATTCGGCATGTGCGCGAGCAGGCGCGGGGTCAGGCCGACCACGTTGATCACGACCAGCGGCGCCATCACTGCTCCTTCATTCCGAGCGCGGTCAGCCGCTCGCGCAGCCCGGCGAGCTCCCCGGGCCGGGTGAGGAGGTCCGCGGCGGCGTGCTGGGACAGCCACAGCCCGAGCCGTTCGACGCCGAGCAGGGTTCTGACCCGCGCGGCGATGCCGGAGAGCTGGCGGTGGATGCCGGGGAGATCCTCGGCCGGGTGCACGTTGGTGCAGTAGGCGAGGTGGATCGTCGAGCCGTCGGGGTGGCGCAGCCTCATGAGTCAGCCTCGCTTGATCGTGTTGCCGGCGTAGTCGGGGGCCGCCTCGGTGCCCGCCTCCAGGCTGAGCCGGCCGCTCTGCCCGTAGAAGGCGACCGGATTGCGCCACAGCACCTGGTCCACATCGTCCTCGCCGAAGCCGGCCGCGAGCATCGCGTCGGCGACCTCGCGCGTCTTCAGCGGATCGCTGCGTCCCCAGTCCGCGGCCGAGTTCACGAGCATCCTGTCCGTGCCGTACTCCTTGAGCAGGACCACCATCCGGTCCGCGTCCATCTTGGTGTCGGGATAGATCGAGAACCCCATCCAGCAGCCCGAGTCCGCGACCATGCCGACGGTCAGCTCATTGAGATGGTCGACCAGCACCCGTTCGGGAGGCATCCCGGCGTCCCGCACCACGTCGAGCGTGCGGCGGGTGCCCGCGGCCTTGTCCCGATGCGGCGTGTGCACGAGCACCGGGAGATCATTGGCCCGCGCGAGGGCGAGCTGGGCCTCGAAGGCCCGTTCCTCCTCCGCCGTCATCGAGTCATAGCCGACCTCGCCGACCGCGACGACCGAGTCCTTCAGCAGATATCGCGGCAATTCATCCAGCACCTCGGCGCAGCGCGGATCGTTCGCCTCCTTCGGATTGAGCGCGAGCGCGCAGTGGTGGCGGATGCCGTACTGCGCGGCGCGGTGCGGCTCCCAGCCGAGCAGCGCGTCGAAGTAGTCGAGGAAGCTGCCGACGTTGGTGCGGGGCTGGCCCAGCCAGAAGGCGGGCTCCACCACGGCCCGGACCCCCGCGGCGTGCATGCGCTGGTAGTCGTCGGTGGTCCGGGAGGTCATGTGGATGTGGGGGTCGAAGATACGCATTCAGATCCTCTCCATGACATCGCGCGGAACGGGCCGGCCGGCCGCCCGCCGCTCCGCCGCGTAGTCCGACAGCATCCGGGCCAGCTCGGCGTCGAACCGGCGCTCCAGGCCGGACACCGCCGCCAGCGGGATCGACATGAAGACGCACTTGAGCACCCCGTGACGGAAGGCATGGTCGTCCAGCCACGCCGACCCGTAGGGGCCGAGGGCCGCGGCGACCAGCCGCGCGTCGTTGGCGCGCAGCGCGTCCTCCACCAGGTCGACCGCGGCCGGGCCGAGATCGAGCTCGGGCAGTGCGGTCAGGATGGCCAGCCGCTCGCCGGTGTCGCCGCGCTCGTACAGTTTGCGGATCGTCGCGTGGTCGCCGCCCAGCGCTTTGAGCAGCGCGCTGCGGGCGGTGGGGCCGCCCTTCCGTTCGGCTTGCGGGAAGAGCAGGTGGATCGCGTCCGGGTCAGCCTCGACCCGCCGAACGGCCTGCGTCTGCCACTCGTCCCTCATGTGCCCTCCTCAGGAACTCGATCGATCGGCGGGCGACCTGCGGGGCCGCGTGCCCGTGCCGGGCCAGCTCCACGGCCACCAGACCGGAGTAGCCGCGCAGCTCGGCGAGCACCGGCACGAAGTCGATCTCACCCTCGCCGAACTCCAGGTGCTCGTGGACTCCCCGGCGCATGTCCTCGATCTGGACGTGCACGGTGTACGGCAGCGCCCGCCGGACGCAGGCGGTCAGATCGTCCCGCTCCACGCAGTGGCAGTGCCCGATGTCGAGGGTGAGACCGAACCGGGGATGGTCGCCGAGCATCCGGCGCAGCCGCTCGAAGCCGTCCAGGTCGGCGACGAGCATCTCGGGTTCGGGTTCGAATCCCAATGTGACACCCACCTGGTCGGCCTCGTCGAGCAGCCGTGCGCACTGGCGGGCCAGCCGCGTGTACGCCTCCGCCTCCGGCATGCCGTCAGGTTTGACCCCGCTCCACAGATGCACCACGGGAGCGCCCAGATCGGCGGCGACCCGCATCGCGGTGGTCAGGAACTCCACTCTGCGCTCGGCGTCGTCGCTGATGAGGGTCGGATGGTGTTTGCGCAGGGGATCGAGGGTGTAGCGTCCGCCCGTCTCGACCACGGCATCGAGGCGGAGGCGTTCGAGGAGCCCGGCGATTCGCGACACCTCCGCGGCCAGGCCGGGGGAGTGGGGGTCGAGATGGCCGACGTCGAGCGTGATCGCCGCACCGGTATACCCCAGATCGGCCAGGATCGCGAGCGCCTCGGGAAGCCGGTGGTCGGCGAAGCCGTTGGTGCAGTAGGCCCACTTCATGACGTGGCCAGCCGGGACGAGAGCCACCTGCCCAGGGGCAGCGAGCACAGCAGCGCGCCCGCCGCCGCGAACCGCCCGCCACCGGCGAGCGCCGCCGCCTGGAGCGGGATCAGGGCGAGGATGCTGAGGCGGACGGCGTTCCGCACGTTCTCGGGATCGGGGTGGGCCCGTAACCCGGCCTGGACCGGAAGGGTCGAGGCGAGATAGCCGGCGAGGAGGACACCCGCGCCCGTCCGGGCGGCGGCTCCCCTGCGCAGGCTGGCCGCGGCCGCCAGACCGGCCGCCGCGGTGGTGGCGGCGAGGGCGCGCTCGGCGGTCCCGGGTGCCGCCCCCGCCACCTCGGCCCGGCCGAGGACGCTGATCCCGTACGTGTGCGCGCCGACCGCCAGCGCCATCGGCACCGCGGCTCTCCCGCCCGAGCCGGCGCCCAGGATCACGTCCAGGGCGCGGCAGGCGGCCATCGAGGCGGGGCCCGCCGCCGTCCGTTTGAGGCCCAGGTCGTAGGCCCACACCGCACCGGCCAGCAGGCCGGCGACGGTGAGGCCGCGGCGTCCACCGGCGAGGGCGGCGGTGGCCAGGCCGGCGCCGGTGAGGGCGGCGGCGACCCCGAGCGCGGCACCGGGGCGGACCCTGCCGGACGGGATCGGGCGTTCAGGACGCTCGACGGCGTCGGCCTCGCGGTCGGCCCAGTCGTTGAGCGCCATGCCCGACCAGTACATCAGCACCGAGGCCACGGCCAGCCCCGGGTTCGGGCTCCGTCCCGCGGCGACCGCACCCGCCATGGTGTCGCCGGGCACCGACAGCGCGGCCGGCGCGCGGACCAGCTCCAGCATCGCCCTCACGACAGCTCCTCGGCGAAGGCGAGCAGGCGGGCGTACTGGGCAGCCAGGGCGTGTTCGCCGGCTCCCAAGGGGTTCTTGAAGAAGTAGCCGAGCTCGGGGAGCACCCCGCCCCGTCCCTTCTCGTGCGCCCGCGCGACCAGCCGGGCCAGGTCCAGGATCAGAGGGGCCGCCAGCGCCGAATCGCAGCCCTGCCAGGTGAACTGCATCGCCATCCGCACGCCGAGGAAGCCGTCGAAGGTCACGTGGTCCCAGGCGGTCTTCCACTCTCCCAGGTCGGCGACGTAGTCGATGTGGGTCCGCCCCTCGACGGGCTCTCCCACGACCCCGGCGACGACCTGGTCCTTGGACAGCTCCTTGCTCGACCTGGCGGCCGGATCGGCGAGCGTCGCCCCGTCCCCTCCGCCGAGCAGGTTGAGCCCCGACCAGGAGCGCACCCGTAACGCCCGATCGGCGAACATGGGCGCCAGAGCGCTCTTGACCAGGGTCTCGCCGGTCTTCCCATCGCGTCCCGCGTACGGCACGCCCCGCCGGGCGGCGAGTTCCGCCAGCGCCGGCAGGGTCGGCCCGGTGGAGGGCGTGAACTCCACATAGCCGCACCCGGCCTGGAACGCCGCATAGGCGTACAGCGAACTCGGCGGCAGGACGTCGTCCCCCGTCGCGAGCCGCTCCTCCAGATCGGCCAGCCTCTCGAACTCCGGGCGAGAATCCACCGGAGGCTCGGTCGACGACACGTTGACGACGACCACCCGGGCCAGCCCATGCCGGGCCCGGAAGCCGGCGATGTCCCCGCTCAGGCGGGCCGCGGCCGCGGCCTGCCCGCCGTCGCCGGGGACGTGGCCCGGCCGGATCTCGGCGTCGGCGGCGTCCAGGTCCGCGGCGATCAGCCGGGGCAGGTCCGGCGGTACCACCCCCGCCCTGCTCAGCTGCTCGGCGCGTTTGCGTAAGGAGGTCTCGGTGATGTCATGGCCGCCGAAGGCCAGGCCGGCCAGCGGAACCAGGCTTCCGGGAAAGCCGGGGGACTCGCTCACGCATCCTTGCGGGGTCGCGGCCCCCGCCCTGATGGCCGAGGCGCCCACGATGGCGGTGGTCGCCACGGATCCCCGTGCTCCGATGAGCCACACACCGAGCTTGTCCATGAAAGCTCCATCGTGTCGGGACTACCCCCGCATGCGGAAGGCATCCGGTATGTAAGTCTCCGCGATGGTAAGAGCTATTTTTGTCGATGGTCAACCATAAGCAGGCTTATCGTCGTCTTTTTATCCGCTGCTTGCGGTCATCACCGCTCGGTCCACCGCCTCGGGCGTCAGCAGGTCCTGGAACGCCCATCCCGAGCTCCGCCGTCTTTCGCGATCTCCGCGCAATTATGTCGCACCGAGGGCCGCTTTTGCTTGACCGTCGACATAAGCCCGCTTAGCATCCCGCACCATGAGGGAGATAAGCCCGAAACTTGCCGATGGCCCCAGGCTCACCCTCATGGTGGGAGAAGCGGGGTGCTGAGCATGCGTGGCATCGGCAAGAGCTTCCTGGGCGTACGGGTGTTGTCCGGAGTGGAGCTGGACGTGGCGGCCGGCGAGGTGCATGCCGTCGTCGGTGAGAACGGAGCGGGCAAGTCCACCCTGATGAAGATCATCTGCGGGGTGCATGCGCCGGACGAGGGCACTGTCGAGATCGACGGTCGGCCGGTTTCCTTCGGCCACCCCCTGGACGCACAACGCTCCGGTATCGCGATCATCTACCAGGAGTTCAACCTGCTGCCCGAGCGCACCGTCGCCGAGAACGTCTTCCTCGGGCGCGAGCCCGTCCGGCGCGGCCTGGTCGATCGGGCCGCGATGGAGCAGGCGACCGCGCGGCTTCTCGATGAGCTCGGCGAGCACTCCTTCGGCCCCCGCGACGCGGTCAGGCGCTTGTCGGTGGCCCAGCAGCAGGTCGTGGAGATCGTCAAGGCGCTGTCGGTGAACGCCCGGCTCGTCGTCATGGACGAGCCCAGCGCGGCGCTCGCCGAGCACGAGGTCGAGCTGCTCTACCGGCTGATCGGGCGGCTGCGGGAACGTGGCGTCGCCGTCGTGTACATCTCCCACCGTCTGCGCGAGGTGTTCGACCTGGCCGACCGGGTCACCGTCCTGAAGGACGGCAAGCTCGTCACGACGGTCCCGATCGGCGAGGTGTCCTCCGACGAGCTGATCCGCCTGATGGTGGGCCGCGATCTCGGCACCTACTTCCCGCCCCGCTCGACCGCGACCGGTGAGGTACGGCTCAGCCTGCGCCGAGCGGGCAACCACAAGCTGCGCGACATCGATCTGGAGCTGCGGGCCGGACAGATCGTCGGCATCGCGGGCCTGCAGGGAGCCGGCCGGTCGGAACTCGCCAAAGCGATCTTCGGTGCGGAGCCGTTCACCACCGGCGAGATGACCCCGTCGCGCCCCCGCTCGGTCCGGGAGGGCGTGGCCATGGGCATCGGGCTGGTGAGCGAGGACCGCAAGGCCGAAGGGCTCGCGCTGCGCCAGTCGGTGCGTGACAACGCCCTGCTGGTGGCCCGCGCGGTGGGTGCCAAGGGCCGCGACGGCGTCGCCGGCCTGCTCGATCGGGTACGCCTGTCGCCTGCGCGCCAGGAACAGGAGGTCCGCTACCTGTCCGGAGGCAACCAGCAGAAAGTCGTGCTCGCCAAGTGGATGACGATGGCGCCGCGGGTGCTGCTGTTCGACGAACCGACCAGGGGTGTCGACGTCGGGGCCAAGGCCGCGATCCATGACCTGATGCGCGAGCTCGCCGATGACGGCATGGCCATCATGATGATCTCTTCTGAGCTGCCCGAGCTCATCGGTATGAGTGATCGCGTCGTCGTCCTGCGCGATGGCCGCGTCGCGGGGGCGCTGCCGGCCGGGGCCTCGGAGGAGGCCGTCATGCGCCTGGCCGCGGGAGAGGTGGCCTGAATGGACACCCTGTCACGCAGTCGCCGTCCCGCCCTCGGCGGCGAGGCGCACGGTGGCCTGGCGGCCCGGTTACGTGAGCCCACGCACGTGGTGTTCCTGGCGCTGTTCGGCCTGGTCGCGGTCGGCTGGGTCCTCGTCGCGCTCGACGGCGGCCAGTTCCTGACCATGGAGAGCGTCGTCGGGATCCAGCAGCGTTCGGCGGCTCTCGGCATCGTGGCGGTCGGGCAGACGCTGGCGATCCTGGCCGGGTCGCTCGATTTGTCCGTGGCGTACCTGATCAGCCTGACCTCGCTGATCGCGGCGGAGATCATGGCGGGCCAGGACGGCAACATCGTGCCGGCCATCGCCGCGGTGCTGGCCGTCAGCGCGCTGGTGGGGCTGGTCAATGGGCTGGTCATCACCAGGCTCCGGGTGCACGCCTTCATCGCCACACTCGGCGTCGCCCTCATTATCAGGGGCGTGGTCGACCATCTGTACGACGGCCCGGCCGGTAAGGTGCCCGAGTCGTTCCAGATCCTCGGCTACTCCCGGATCGGGCCGATCCCCGTCTCCGCCCTGCTGTGGGCGGGCGTGGCCGTCGTGGCCTGGTTCCTGCTGAGCAGGACCCGGCTGGGCTACCGCATCTACGCCGTCGGCGGCAACGAGGAGGTCGCCCGGCTGTCCGGGATCCGCACGGGCCGGGTCATCGTGCTCACGCATGTGCTCTGCTCCGTCTGCGCCGGCGTCGCGGGTCTGCTGCTGGCCAGCCGGCTCGGCGCCGGCGCGCCCACGGTCGGCACCGATGGCGGCTACGACCTGGAGTCCATCGCCGCGGTCGTGCTCGGCGGGACCGCGCTGGCCGGCGGCAAGGGCGGCGTCGCCGGGACGGTGGGCGGGGTCCTGCTGCTGGCCGTCCTGGACACCATCTTCAACCAGCTTGAGGTCAACTCTTTCGTCAAGGACGTGGTCCGCGGCGTGGTCATCGTCATCGCGGTGGCCGTCTACGCCCGGCGTATCAAGGGACGGTCGGCATGAAGCGGGCACTTCCCATCCTCGTGGTCCTGCTGGTGCTGCTGGCCGCGATCGCGGTCGCCAACCCTCTCTTCCTGGAGCCCGCCGGGTTCCTGGCGTTCCTCAAACGGGCCGCGCCGCTGGTGATCCTGGCGGCGGGACAGTATTTCGTCATCGTCTGCGGCGAGTTCGACCTGTCGGTCGGCTCGCTGGTGACGGCCGAAGTGGTGATCGCCGCGCGGCTCATCGACGGCGACGATGCGGCGACCTGGCCGGTCATCGCCCTGCTGATCGTCGCCGGGCTGCTGGTCGGGCTGGTCAACGGCGTGGTCACCACCAAGCTGCGGGTGCCGTCGTTCATCGTGACGCTCGGCATGCTGCTCATCCTGTCCGGAGCGGTGTTCTTGTGGACCGGCGGCGCGCCGCGCGGCGCCCTGTCGGAGGGCTTTCGGGCCTTCGGCCGCGGCGGTCTCGGGCCGGTGCCGTGGTCGGTGCTGATCCTGCTGGCCATGGGGGCGGCGGCGATCTGGCTCATGCGCGCCGATTTCGGCAAAACGCTGATGGCCACCGGCGACAACGAGCGTGCCGCGGCCCTGTCCGGGGTCCGGGTCGACCGGGCCAAGATCTTCGCCTTCATGCTGTCCGGTCTGGCCGCCGCCGTCGCGGCGATCCTGCTCGGCGGTTTCGCCGGGGTCTCGGCGCAGGTGGGTCAGGGGCTGGAGTTCTCGGCCATCACCGCGGTCGTGCTCGGCGGCGTGGTGCTCGGCGGCGGGCGCGGCTCCGTGCTGGCCGCCATGGCCGGCGCCTTCACCCTGGAGGCGCTGTTCACGCTGCTCAACCTGTATGGGATCTCCGGAGCGCTGGAGTTCACCGTGCAGGGCGTCATCATCATCGCCGCGGTCGCGGCGGGAGCCATCCGACTTCCCCGGAAGTTCACCCCCCGAAGAGGAGACGCACATGCCGCGTCATAAGGCCACAGCCGCGGTATTCGCCGCGCTGGTCCTCGCCGGCTGCACCACCGACAAGCCGGCAGCCACGACTCAACCCGCCGCTTCCGCCCCGAACGCCACTCAGAGTGCCCAAGGCTCGGGCTCGGGCTCGGGCACGGGCGCGCAGTCGAAGTTCTTCGTGCAGGCGGACTTCGACGCCCAGCTGGCCATGCGCACCCAGACCCCGCAGGGTCCCTCCGACAAGCCGTGGGAGCAGGCCATCGCCCCGCAGATGACCGGCACGGCCAAGTACAAGAAGGACGGGCCATACCACCTGTGCTTCTCCAACGCGGCGGTCAACAACCCGTGGCGCCAGGTCGGGTGGAAGACGATGCAGGCCGAGGCCGGCCTGCACAAGGAGATCACGAAGTTCACCGCGCTGGATGCCGAGGGCAAGGACGACAAGCAGATCTCCGACATCGCCGAGTTGCAGGCCAAGGGCTGCGACGCGCTGATCGTCTCGCCGAACACCACGGCCACGCTCACCCCGGCCGTGACGGCCGCGTGCGGGAAGGTGCCGGTGATCGTGTTCGATCGGGGCGTGCAGACCGACTGCCCGGTGACGTTCATCAAGCCGATCGGCGGCTACGCCTTCGGCGCCGACGCCGCCGAGTTCCTGGTCGAGAAGGTGCCGGCCGGCGGGAAGGTGCTGGCGCTGCGCATCCTGCCCGGCGTGGACGTGCTGGAGACCCGCTGGTCGGCGGCGAAGGTGGTGTTCGACAAGAGCAAGGTCCAGGTGGCGGGGGTGGAGTTCACCGACGGCGACGCCGCCAAGACCAAGAGCATCGTCAGCGACTACATCCAGCGGTACGGCAAGATCGACGGCGTCTGGATGGACGCCGGAGCGACGGCGGTGGCCGCGATCGAGGCGTTCGAGGACGCGGGCGTGCCGGTGCCGCCGATCAACGGCGAGGACCAGCAGGACTTCCTGCAGAAGTGGAAGGATGCGGGCCTCACCGCCGTCGCGCCCACCTATCCGACCTACCAGTGGCGCACCCCGATCATCGCCGCGCTGAAGATCCTCAAGGGCGAGGAGGTGCCCAAGATGTGGAACCTGCCGCAGCCGAAGGTCACCTCGGAGAACCTGTCGACCTACCTCAAGCCCAACATGCCGCCGCTGCACTACGCGCTGTGCGGCTGCGAAACCCTGCCCGGGTTCCCCGAGAACTGGGGCGGGAAGAAGAGCTGACCGGTTCCTCGCGAGAACCCACGGCGAAGAGCTGACCGGCTCCTTGCGCCCATTCGACGACGAAGAGGGATGCCATTGTTCTCCATCGGCGTGAACACCTGGGTCTGGGTCTCCCCGCTGACCGACCACGACCTGGCGCGGCTCGCGCCCCGCATCGCCGGGTGGGGCTTCGACGTCATCGAACTGCCCGTCGAGCAGCCCGGCGACTGGAACCCGGACAAGGCCGCGACGGTGCTGGCCGAGCACGGGCTGGCCGCCTCCGTGGTGCTGGTCATGCCGCCCGGGCGCGAGCTCGTGGCCGCCTCCCCACAAACCGTCCGCGACACCCAGGACTATCTGCGGCACTGCGTCGACGTGGCAGCGACCGTCGGCTCCCCCGTGATCGGGGGGCCGGCCTACACCTCCGTCGGCCGCACCTGGCGGCTGTCACCCGACGAGCGCCGCGCCGCCTACGCCGAACTGCGCGAAAACCTGCGGCCCGTCCTGGACCACGCGGCCGAGCGCGGGATCAAGCTCGCGGTCGAACCGCTCAACCGATACGAGACCAGCCTCATCAACACCGTCGAACAAGCACTGGAGGCGCTGCCCGAAGACTGCCACCTGGCACTCGACACCTACCACATGAACATCGAGGAGAAAGACCCCGCCCAGGCGGCCCGGGCCGCGGCCGGCCGGATCGCGCACGTGCAGGTGTGCGGCACCGACCGCGGCACCCCAGGCGCCGACCGCTTCGACTGGCCCGGCTTCACCCAAGCGCTGCACGACGCCGGCTATGACGGGCCGCTCGTCATCGAGTCGTTCACCGCGCACAACCAGACCATCGCCACCGCGGCCTCCATCTGGCGGCCCCTCGCGCAGAGCCAGGACGCGCTCGCCGTGGACGGCCTCGCCTACCTGCGCACCCTCTGATCAAGGTGGTGCTTGAAAGTTTCATACTTATTGACGGCCTTTTTCTAGTATCGGTGAGACAGCGTGGCACCGCCGACGCCGCCTACACCTGCAGATTTCCAGTAAAGGCAGCAGGATCCTGGCCCGGCAGAAGCAAAAAGGCGGGCGTGGATTCGCTGGATAAGCATGCTTGACACTAAGTTTGGCCCGACCTATTTTCGTTCCGAATCGATTCGATATCTGTCGCATGGTCAGGCCCCGCCGCCCGGATCGATGGGTGGGCCACTGCTGCTTCCCGCCCTTCAACTCCGACCGTAGCCGGTAACCCCCCAGGAGATCCTTCATGCGAACATCACGCCTGCTTCCCGCCCTCGTCGCAGCCTTATTAGGGCTGTGGCTGTCCGCGGTACCGCTGGTGGCACACGCAGCCGCTCCGCAGTTCAAGGTGCTGCTGTTCACCAAGACCGCGAGCGGCGCCTACCGGCACGACTCCATCCCCGCCGGTGTCGCGATGTTCCAGCAGATGGCGACCGACAACAACTTCCAGCTCGACCAGAGCGAGGACTCCGCCGTCTTCACTACCGCGACCCTGAACACCTACGACGCAGTGATCATGTTCCAGACCAGCGGCATGGTCTGGGACAACGACGCCCAGCGTCAGGCCTTCCAGGCGTACGTGCGCAGCGGCCACGGCGTCGTCGCGATCCACAACGCCACCGACATGAACATCGAGACGCAGTTCCCCTGGTGGGACCAGGTTGCCCTGGCCGGCGCCCACATGACCGCGCATTCATCGATCCTGCAGGGCACCGCCAAGGTGGCCGACAAGGTTCACCCCTCCACCAAGGGGCTGCCGGATCGCTGGGTGCGCACAGAGGAGTGGTACAACTTCGACAAGAACCTGCGCGGCTCGGTGCACGTGCTGGTGACCGCGGACGAGACCACCTATGACGCGGGGCCGAACAAGATGGGCGCCGACCACCCGATCTCCTGGTGTCACAACCCGGAGGGCGGCCGGCTGTGGGCCACCGCGATGGGCCACCAGGCGTCCTCCTATTCGGAGTCGTCGTTCAAACAGCACCTGCTGGGTGGGGTGAAGTGGGCGGCGGGCGCGGCGTCGGGCGACTGCGGCGGCACCGTCGCGGCCCGGTTCCAGAAGGTGACCCTCGACGGCGCACCGGATCAGCCGATGGAACTGGACGTGGCCGGCGACGGCAGGGTCTTCTACATCTCGCGCTCGGGCAAGGTGAACCTGATCCCCGCCAACGGCGGGGGCACGCGCGTCATCGCCACCCTGTCGGTGTACGACGGCGGCGAGGACGGCGGCATCGGGCTGGCGCTGGATCCGAACTTCGCCACCAACGGCTGGATCTACGTCAACTATTCGCCGTCCAACGGCGGCGAGGTGAACCGGGTGTCGAGGTTCACCTTCAACGGCACCAGCCTCGACCTGGCGAGCGAGAAGAAGATCATCGAGGTGCCGGCGTACCGCAACGTCGACGAGCCCGGCCACACCGGCGGCTACCTCGCGTTCGGGCCGGGCGGGAACCTGTACATCGGCCCGGGTGACGACACCAACCCCAACGGGTCCAGCGGCTACGCCCCGATCGACGAGCGGCCGGGCCGGGAGCATTACGACGCCCAGCGGTCCGCGGCCAACACCAACGACCTGCGGGGCAAGATCCTGCGCATCCACCCCGAGGCCGACGGCACCTACACGGTTCCGTCCGGCAACCTGTTCGCGCCCGGCACCGCCAAGACGCGGCCGGAGATCTACGCGATGGGCTTCCGCAACGCGTTCCGCTTCTCGGTCGACAAGGTGACGGGGTGGATCTCGGTGGGTGACTACGGCCCCGACGCCGGCGCCGCGAACCCCAACCGCGGTCCCGAGGGCACCGTCGAGTGGAACCTCATCAAGCAGCCGGGCTTCTACGGCTGGCCGTACTGCGTCGGCAACAACATCCCGTTCAACGACTTCAATTTCGCCACCAACACCTCCGGCGCGAAGTTCAACTGCTCGGCACCCGTCAACGACTCGCCCAACAACACCGGGCTGACCAATCTGCCCGCGGCCAAGCCCGCGACCGTCTGGTACAACTACCACGCCTCGGCCGAGTTCCCCGAGATCGACTGCTGCGGCGGTGCCGCCCCGATGGGCGGCCCCTTCTACCGCTACGACGCCGCCAGCGGCTCTGACCGCAAGTTCCCCGAGTATTTCGACGGCACGCCGTTTGTCTACGAATGGAGCCGCAACTTCGTCAAGGAGTTCCGCCTGGACTCCTCGGGCAACCTCCTCAAGATCAACCCCTTTGCGGCACAGCTCGCCCCGCACGCGCCGATCGACATGAAGTTCGGTCCGGACGGCGCCCTGTACATGGCCGACTGGGGCAACGGCTTCGGCCACGCGAACACCGATGACAGCGTCTACCGGGTCGACTACGTGGCCGGAAACCGCGCGCCCCTGGCCAAGGCGAGCGCCAACCCCGACTCGGGCGCGGCACCCCTGACGGTGGCGTTCTCCTCGGCCGGCTCGTCCGACCCCGACGGCGACGCGATCACCTACGCGTGGGACTTCGGCGACGGCGGGACCTCCACCAGCGCCAACCCGTCCCACACCTACAACGCCAACGGGACCTACACGGCCAAGCTGACCGTACGGGACTCCGGCGGGAAGACGGGCAGCGTCACGTTGTCCATCGCCGTCGGCAACACCCGTCCCAAGGTCGTCTTCTCGGCTCCGCCCGACGGCGGGTTCATCGACTTCGGTGACCAGGTGGCCTACACGGTGAACGTCACGGACCCCGAGGACGGCGCCGTCGACTGCACCAAGGTCAACGTGATCACCGCGCTCGGCCATGACCAGCACGCCCACGACACCGGCCAGTACACCGGTTGCTCCGGAACGGTCACGACCACCGCGTCCGGCCATGACGAGGCCGCCAACGTCTACTACGCCCTGTCCGCCGACTACACCGACAAGGGCGGCCTGAAGGGCAGCGCCGGCATCACCCTGCAACCCAAGCACAAGCAGGCCGAGCACTTCACCGGCTCGTCCGGAATCCGGATCGTCGACGAGCCCGGAGCCGAAGGCGGCAGGCGCATCGGCGACATCTCCAACAACGACTGGATCTCCTTCGGCCCGATCAACCTGTCGGGGATCGACACGGTGTCCTTCCGCGTCTCGGCACCGTCCAACACCGGGGCGTCCATCGAACTGCACGCCGACTCGCCGACCGGAGCCCTCGTCGCCTCCAGTCCCGTGCCGGCGACCGGGGGATGGAACACCTACGTGTCCCTGCCCGCGGTGCAGGTCACCGATCCCGGTGGCACCCACAATGTCTACGTCGTGTTCAAGTCGCCGTCCGCGAACTCGTTCGACGTGGACTCGTTCACCGTCAACGGCAAGGGCGTCGGGCAGGGCGACGGCTCGCCCCCGGGCAGCACCAGCGCGCTGCGGGGTGTCGGGTCGAACCGGTGCCTCAACGGCGCCTCGCAGACGAACGGCACACAGGTGCAGATCTGGGACTGCAACGGGCAGGCCGGCCAGCAGTGGACGTCTACCGCCGCGGGTGAGCTGCGGGTGTACGGCAACAAGTGCCTGGACGTGAACGGGGGCGGGACGGCGGACGGCACCGCCTTGATCATCTGGGACTGCAACGGGCGGGACAACCAGAAATGGCGGTTCAACGCCGATGGCAGCATCACCGCCGTCGGGGCGAACAAGTGCCTGGACGTCAGCGGCGCCGGCACCGCCAACGGCACCAAGACGCAGATCTGGACGTGCAACGGCCAGAACAACCAGAAGTGGACCCGCGTCTGAGCGTCGTGTGACGTCCGAACCCTGGAGCCGGCCGCTCTCCTGCGGCCGGCTCCAGCGGCCTGGACGGCCGGGGCGTCGGAGATGTGGATGTGGCCGCGCCGGTCCACCACGACGTCCTCCGTCCGCGCCACGAGCCGGCTTGCGGGCATCGGGCCGTACCCGCGGGTGGGGGTCCGGTGGTACGAAGTAGCGCACCTCGCAGGCAGACGGGCGTTGGACACGTCGTACACACCGCATCGATCCGTGGATCAGGTCGCTCCGCTACGAGCCCTGCCGCCCCCGATGGATCCAGGGGGCTGTCAACGGCCGGCCCGAGCGTAGTCGTGTACCGTACCGGATCCGATCACCGCTCCGGAGCGATTCGTCGCCCCGCGTACGTCGACGAGACAGGTCGCCCGCAGTTCAGGGACGTACGAAGCGGTCGTCGAGCGCGGCCTGCGCCGGCGGCGGCGCCCGTAGCCCCGTGAAGGCCAGCGCCGCGGACAGCACCCCGAGCAGCGCGCACTGCCCGCACGCCGTCACCCAAAGGATCGTGCCGACCTCGCCCTCGTTGGCGTAGGCGAGCAGCGACAGCCGTGGCAGCAGCAGGAACAGGCCGTAGATCGACAGCGCGAGCGGCCACGACGACGAGCGCCTCCGGGTCAGGGCGAGCACCCCGCTCACGGCGAACACCGCTATCCCCGCCCCGGCGGGGTCCATCCACAGGAACATCCAGGGCGAGTCGACCCGGCCCCAGGGCAGGATCTGCGTCCACCCCTGCAGGGCGAGCGCGCCGCCCACCGGCAGCAGCGCGAGCCACCACGGCCGCCGGACAGGAGGCATGTCGGCGTGGAACCCGGCCAAGAGCGCGATCACCGGCACCCCGGCCGACGCGAGGTGGGCCGCGTCCTCCAGAGGCAGGATGGGCTCGCCCGCGACCACGTGTTCGATGAGGAAGTGGACCGGCGGCAGGACACCCGGCAGAGCCGCGATCTTCGCCTCACGCGGGCGGCCACGCATGATCGCCGCGAAGGCGACGGCGGTGCAGGCCCCGGCGATCGTCACCACGATCTCGAGCAGCCGTTTCGGCGAACCGGGAGCGCCGAAGAAGTGGAATTCGCCGTCCGCGCCCAACCCGCGCAGCAGGTCACCCACGCCCGAGAGAGCGACGGACGCCTGGAAGGCCAGCCCGATCAGGGCCAGGAGGCGTACGGTCTCGCCTCAGGCGAGGAAGCGGGGCGCCGAGCCCGCGGCGCCGAGCCGGATCCGTACGGACAGGGCCAGCACGCTGGCGATCTCGCTCCAGGGCGGCCGGGGGTTGATCTCGTCGGGCGCGTCGCCGTACATCTCCATGAACGCGTCCACCATCTCCTCCTCGCGCTCGGCGCGGTAGGAGGCGGGCAGCAGGCGGAGCACCGAGCGGTAACGCTGTTCGAGCAGGGTCATGCGGCACCTCCGGCCGTCCGTGCGCGCAGCAGGGTCGTGGCGACGCGCGCGGTTCCTCCATGCGGGCGGCCTCCGCGCGCAGGGCCTCGGCGCCGTCGTCGGTCAGGCGGTAGTAGCGCCGCAGGCGCCCCCTGCTGTGCCTCTTCGCGGTCGAGCGCGATCAGGCCCCCGGCCGAGAGCCTGTCGAGTACGCCGGGGTCACCGGCGCGGACTGGGGCAACCTCAACCTCAAGCAGGCGTATGCGCGGGCCACCGCCTACGCGGCCAGGCAATTGAGCGACGTGACCCTCGCCGAGCGCGCCTGGCAGGAGCTACGCACCGGGCGAGCCCACGACCCGGCCTATCGACTACCTGGGCACCGGCATGTCTTTCAGGAGGACGGCGCGCCGATCCCGAACACTTCCATCAGCTGCGCGAGGGTGCGGTAGTAGCCGATGAGGACGACGAGCTCCACGACACCTTCGTGTCCGAGCACGCTGACCATGGCCTCGTACTCGTCGTCGTCCAAGGGCCGAGGGGTGTCTTGCAGACGTCGGCACAGAGCGTAGGCCGCCCCTTCGACGGGATCTTCGGAGGCGAAGGTGCCGGAGGCCAGGGCGGACAGTTCTTCTTCGGTGAGCCCTGCCGCGCGTCCCACCCGCTCGTGGGCGTACCTCTCGAAGTCGCTCCGGGTGGCCGCTGCGACGGTGAGAATGGCGATCTCGCGGGTTCGGGCGCTCATCTTGGTGCGGTAGCGCACCGCCGCGCCCAGCTCCTGAAGCGCCCCGCCGAGGGCGGGCGCGTACAGCATCACGCCGAAGGGGCCGTTCAGCGACCCGTCCCGGTCCTGGACCGCGAAGTGCTGGGGACCAGTGACGCGGGGACCTGAGGTGATTTCTTGGTAGAGGGCCAACTGTTCCTGACTCAGCGCGGCTCGCGTCAGTTTCGGCAGGCGGGGGGCAGAGGCGTCGTGCACGTGGATGTCCTGTTCGTGAGCGTCGTGTCAGAGACGGGTGGTGGAGAACTGTACGACGATCGCCAATGGTCTCGTCCTCGTCGAACGCGCGGCCCTCGTGGTTGGCGCCGTCCAGGAGCAGGCTCTGTGCGCGGCCGCCGGCTGCCCGCATCGCCTCTGCGATCCATCGGCTCTGCTGGGCCGTGGTGATGGCGTCGCCCGTCCCGCGCAGCAGCAGCGTCGGAGGGCTTGCGGGGTGGACGTGCGTGACCGGGCTGAGCGCGGGGAGGTGCTCCTCGGTGAGCTCGGATTCGGGTACGCCCGCGAGCAGGGCGGGGTCGGGGCGAGCAGAAGGTCTGCCGTGTCCATCCAGGCATAGGGCGGCCCTTCCACAACTCCGGGACGCGCCGATCCACGCGCGGCAGTACGCCAGGAGCATGCGCATGCCTTGCAACGCCGGCGCCGTTCCACGTGTCGCTGGATGGTTCTCAGGAGTTGGGCTGGGGCGGCTGAACGAGCCCGGCCACGGCGCTCACCACCGCGGCCCGGCGGCTGGCGAGATCGTGGAACCCGAATTCCGGTTGCAGCGCCTTCAGTGACCAGGCGGCGCTGTCCCAGCTGATCACCACTCCGATCACCATGGCCATGAGCTCCGCCGGCGGGATGTCGTTGCGAAGCTTGCCCGCTTGCTGAGCGGCCGCGATCGCGACGACCCTCGCGCGGTATCCCGCGACCTCGGGCTCGAAGGACTGTTCTCGTTCCAGCCCTGCCCACAGGTAGAGCCGCCGGACGTGCGGCCACTTCTCCAGGCGGTCGAACAGGTCGCCGGCGTAGCCGATGAGGTGATCGTCGCCGAAGGGGATCGATGCCGCGAGCTCCAGGAAGGTGTCGGCGACGACCTTGTCGAACAGCTCTTCCTTGGTGCCGAAGTGCATGTAGATCGACCGCTTGTTGGCCGCGGCGTTCTCGGCGATGCGATCGACCCGGGCACCGGCCAGACCGTACCGGGCGAACTCGTCGACCGCCGCTTTCATGAGTCGCCGCTTGGTCTCGGTGGCGTCAGGTGGCATCCACCCATCGTACATAACTATCCAGGGATTTACGTACGGCGCGGCGTGCTGTATGAATACATCTAGTTAGTTACAAACGAAGGGGAACCCTCATGGGCACCTGGTTCATCACCGGAACCTCCTCCGGCTTCGGCCGTGAGCTCACCGAACAACTGCTCGCCCGAGGAGACCGGGTCGCCGCCACCGCGCGACGCCCGGAGTCCCTCGACGACCTGGCGGCCCGCCACGGCCGGCAACTGTGGCGAGCCCGCCTGGACGTCACCGACACGACCGCGCTGCGCCAGGTCGTGGACCGCGCGTTCACCGACCTCGGCCGCATCGACGTCGTGGTGTCCAACGCCGGCTACGGCCTGTTCGGGGCACCCGAGGAACTCACCGACGAGCAGATCGACCGGCAGATCGCGACCAACCTCACCGCCTCGATCCAGCTCGCCCGCGCCGCCACCCCGCATCTGCGCCGGCAGGGCGGCGGACGCTACATCCAGATCGCCAGCGTCGGCGGCCAGATCGCCTTCCCCGCCATGAGCCTCTACCACGCCACCAAGTGGGGAATCGAGGGATTCTGGGAGTCCTCCGCCGCCGAGCTCGCGCCGTTCGGCATCGGCGTCACGATCGTCGAGCCCGGCATGTCCCGCACCAACTTCGGCGGCGGCGGCGCCGTCCTCGGCGCACCGCTGCCCGAATACGCCGACGGCCCGTCCGGGCAGCTGCGGCGCGTGCTCTCCGGCGAACTGCCGCCGCTGCCCACACCTGGCGACCCCGCCAAGATGGCGGCGGCCATCATCGCCTCCGCCGACCAGGCCGAGGCGCCGCTCCGCCTGACGCTGGGCTCCGACGCCTACGAGCTGGCGACCACGGCCCTGCGCGGCCGCCTCGAAGCCCTGGAGGCCGGGCGAAGCCTTGCCTACTCCACCGACGCCGACGACGTCGTCCACGCACCTGCCCTCACCGCCTCCACCTCCCGCTGAAGGAGCCCGCCATGTTCGATTTCACCGGCAGACCGTCCTGATCACCGGCGCCTCCGGCGCGCTGGGCACCACGCTGTCCGTCCAATTCGCGCAGGCCGGCGCGAACGTCGTCGCCGCGTCCCGCAGCCGCTAGGACGAGGTGGCCGAGAAGGCCGGCGGCAACAGCCTCGGCGTCCGCCTCGACGTCACCAGCGAGACGGAGTGGGCCGAGGCGATCACCCGGGCTCACCGCCGCGCCCGGCCTCGTCGCCTACAGCAGCAGCAAATGGGCACTGCGCGGACTCACGCGCGCCGCGGCCAAAGAACTCGCCCGCGACAGCATCCGCGTCAACGCCGTCCACCCCGGCATCATCGAAACGCCCCTGGCCTACGACCCCGACGGCAACCCGATCGTCCCCGTCGACAACCTCGCCGTCCCCCGCAACGCGGCCCCCGACGAGATCGCCGACTTCATTCTTTTCACCGCCTCCGACCAAGCCCGCTTCGCCACCGGCTCCGAAGTCCTCGCCGACGGCGGCTACATGCTCGGCGCCATCGCCTGACAACAGGCAAGCTCATCACCGCATCAGGGGCAATCGAGCTCACCATTGTTCAGCCTCCGCTCGACGCGGGCGGGTGCCGCTTCATGACTCGTCGCAGGGCGCTTGGTCTGCGGTTTTGAGTTGGAGCGGAGGCCTCAGCAGGAGCGCTGATGTGCTGGATGCGTGCAGAAGAGCAGGTGGCGAGCATGCATTCGGCTATCTGCGCCTCGCAGAAGGCGGCCGAGAACCGAGAAGTCTCGGAGCCGATTTCCTCTCGCAGGCACCAGGCCATCACCTCCCCGCTACTTCACTCAAAGTGAGCGCGTGCTTACTTTGAGCGAGAATGCCGATCCAGAGAAAGGAAAGGTTTCTGCCCATCCTGTCCGCCCTCGTAGACCGCACCACCACCGCAACCCCTCCACGGGACAGGTCGGCGTCGGGCCACGCCCTGCGTCTCGGGCGCATGCCGTTCGCCGGCGTCGACCAGTCCCTCGAGGCCCGGTTCACCACAGTGATCGACGCACGTGCGAGCTTCCGAGCGACAGGAGCGACAGGAGGGACATGGGCGACCTGGTCGAGTTGTGGAAGCGGGACATCAGTGATGGCGGGGTCATCGACGACCTGCTTGACGAGACGCACCCGGGGTTCACCGGCGCGAAGCTGAGCCGGCCGCGCGCTGTGTGCCCGGCGGCGAGGCTTCGGGACACAAGGCGGCGCACGGCACCGCGGTGGCCGGCGAGCGCGTGGTTCGGACCATGGGGGAGGGGTTGCCGTGCCGACGGTGGATGATCTGCGTGCTTTGCTGGAGGACGCGCGGTTGGAGGGTGCGCTGAGTCTGCCTGCTACGGCGTTGGGGCCGTGGTGGGAGCCGGTGAGCGCACTGTGGGCCGGGGACGGCCTGCGGATGGAGCGGCTGGACGGCGGCGATCCGGCCCGGCTTGCGGTACGAGGGTTCGCGGCGCTGGCGGACAGGAGTGCGGCGCCCGCGGTGGTGTCGGTGGAGTTCACCGCTGCCGATGGTGAGGTGGCCGGTGTCTCGCTGTCGGTGGACGGCGTGGAGCCGGGGATTCCTGCGGCGTGGTTGGCCGGGCGGGTCGGTGCCGTGTGTGCGCGGCTGCCTGAGAACGCGGTGGTCAGTGGGTTCCGGGTGCGGGCGGGCGCCGACGGGCTCGCGCTGGACGGGTGGGGCCCGGAAGTCCGGCTTGCCGTGCGCAAGAGCGCCGGTTCGCTTTGTGCCGTGGAGGGCGGCGGCGGGGACGGTGGCCGGTGGCGGGTGGTGTGCTGTGATCGCGACCTGACGGCGGACGGCCTCGCGGAGGCGGCGTCGGGGCTGGACGACCTGGTGCCTCGGCTGCCCCAGGGCCTGGCGGCGGGTTCCTGGCTGGTGCTGCCGGGTCCGGCCGTGGTGCCGGTGCGCGGAGGCCGGCACAACGTTGCGCGTGGTGCGGAGCGCGATGGTCTGGGGCGGGCGTTGCCGGTGAAGCCGCAGCGGCCGCGGCCGCTGCCGTCGCGGCGGGTGCCGACGGCGGTGGCCGGGCGCGAGGGTTTCACGGTGCTGGCACCGGCCGCGCAGGGGGCGCAGCCGCTCGGGTGGAGCATCGGGACGCCGGGTGACGGCGAGGGGATCACCGTCTCCTACCGGGTGCCTCCGCTGTCGGTGACGGGAACCTTGACGGCCCTGCCCGCGTCGCCGCCGTACCGCACGGTGCTGGGCGGGGTGCTGCTGGTGGAGAGCACGCTGGTCACCGGCAGCGCGGTGGGAGCCTACGTCGTGCCCGGTGAGTCCGGGGTGCGGCCGTCGATGTTCGCTTTCGGCGCGCTCGGCCGTGACAAGGGGATCGGGCCGCCGCCGTTCCAGGTGCGCGGCATCGCGCTGGGAATGGGCTGGAACAGCCGGGTTCGGCAGCCCACGATCGAGGAGGTGGCCGATTTCCCGTTCGTGGTGGCGTTGGACAACCCGGGGGCGATCGGCGGCGCGGGCGGCGACCCGGTGCAGGTGCTGCGTAACCTGACCGGCGGGAACGACCCGTGGGTGCGGCCGGCCGAGGGCGAAGTGTGGGTCGCCGCGGGCCTGGCGTTCAGTTGCTTCGATGTGGTGTTCGGCCGGGCGCTGGCGATGGTGCAGACCGGGGCGGATCTGACGATCGCGCTGCTGGGCGTGGGAAGTGCGGAGCTGCCCCGCAAGGCGGGCAGGAAGTTCGCGAAGGCGGAGATCGCCCTGGAGGCGGTGCTGAAGCCGAACGCGGGGGAGATGCGGCTGTCGGCGGCGTTGACACCGGCGTCGTTCGTGATCGACCCCAACTGCAGGCTGCGCGGCGGGGCGACGCTGGCGGTGTGGTACGGCTCCAGCCCCCAGGCGGGCGACTTCGTCCTGAGCCTGGGCGGCTACCACCCCAACTACAAGCCGCCGGCGCACTACCCGGTGCCTGCGCGCCTGGGTTTCGACTGGGACCTGACGGGGAGCGTGACCGTCAGCGGCAGCGCCTATTTCGCGGTCACGCCGTCGGCGGTGATGCTCGGCGGCAGCCTGGATGTGCGGTTCCATTCGGGCATCCTGCGGGCGTGGCTGACCGCGCAGGCGGACGCGCTGATCCAGTGGGAGCCGTTCGCGTTCGACATCGGCATCAGCGTGCGCATCGGCGTGCAGGCCCGAATCAAGATCATATTTGTGACGCTGACGATCACCATCGAGATCGGGGCGAGCCTGCGGCTGTACGGGCCCCCGACCGGTGGGGAGGCCACGGTCCACTTGTGGTTCATCGAGTTCACCATCGGTTTCGGGGCCGAGCGCAGCGCCGAGGACGACCTCCTGGACTGGGGGGAGTTCACGCGAATGCTGCCGCCGCCTGGCGGGCTGGTGCGTATTCACCCGGGTGCGGGACTGATCAGCGACGAAGGGCGGGTCGGTGGCGCGGGCGGCGCGTGGCTGGTCTCCTCCGCGGGTTTCGCGTTCACCGTGGACTCCTCGGTGCCGATCACCGAGATGTACGTCGACAGCCTGTCCACCTCGCCGGTGCAGCGCGGTGACCGGGTCGGGGTGCGGCCGATGGGCGAGCGGGACCGCACGGCCAAGCAGGTGGTCGCACTGCTGCTGGAGGGGGAGCCGCTGTCCCTGGGCGGGTGGGGGAGACGGTTCCACCGCTCGGCGGTGCCGCGGTCGCTGTGGGGGACCGGGTCGCCGACTTCGCTGCCGCCGGACGGGGCGCAACTGATCCGCAACCAACTGACCGGCGTTGAGCTGGCGTCCCCGGCGGCGGACAACGGCGGCAGCACCGGGTACGTCTCGGCCGAGCACCTCAAGTTCGATCGGATGGATCCCGGCGTGCTGCCGTTGGACGCGAACGCTCGTCCCACCGGGCCGACTCCGGTGCGGCTGCCCGGAGGGCAGGCGATCGACCGTATCCGCTCCACCGTCGATGCCGCGCCGCAGCGTTCCGCCCGGGCCGCACTGGTGGCCGCGCTGGCCGCTGCCGGGGTGGAGGTGGGGGCGGTGGATCGAGATCTGCCCGGATACGCCCGTGCGGCCGAGTCCGCCTTCACCGCGGCTCCGCAGCTCGTCCCCATCGGCTGACCACCTCACCGGTGGAGAAAGGCTTCACATCGGTCATGAGCAGAATCAGCAGTGTCGAGCACCGGATGCGCCTGTTCGACCATCGCATCCCCGCCTTGTACGCGGGCAGGCACGAGATCCGCGTCGACCAGAGCCTGGATGCCAC
Source organism: Nonomuraea angiospora (assembly GCF_014873145.1). Taxonomy (NCBI): domain Bacteria; kingdom Bacillati; phylum Actinomycetota; class Actinomycetes; order Streptosporangiales; family Streptosporangiaceae; genus Nonomuraea; species Nonomuraea angiospora. Next base: position 1,011,911 of record NZ_JADBEK010000001.1, read on the forward strand.
CGGGGCGAGCCTGCCCACGCACCGGCAACTGTTCGACGTACGGGAACTGCGGTTCGAGATCGCGGCCACGGACGTGCAGGCGTGCTATCCGCTGCCAGGGGCCAGCGGCCTCTACAGCCAGGTGCTGCCGCACATCACCCTGGACACGGCGGCGCTGCCGTGGCTGCGGCGCCTGCCGGGGACGGACAGGGCGACGCCATGGATGGCCCTGCTGGTCTTCCGCGAAGACGAACTCCCGGGAGACCCGCTGGCGACGGGCATGGTCGACGTGCAGACCGTGCGCGGGCTGCTGGACGGCGCCCTGCCCGGACAGCCGCCGCATATCGCGCCGGAGTACATCTTCGACGACGAATGGGACAGGGCGTGCACGACCATCCGCGTGCCCGGTGAGCTGTTCTCCGCGATCGCGCCGACGGCGAAGGACATGGCCGCACTGGCCCACCTGCGCGAAGGCGGGCCGCCGGACGCCACGCACAACCGCTCGGGCGACGAACCCGAGCCAGAGCTGGACGAGCTGAACGCGGTAGTGGTGGCCAACCGCTTCCCCTCCGTGGACGGCGGCATGCACGTCGTACACCTGCTCTCCTTCGACGGATTCGAGCGCTACCTGGACGGCGCGAGCGCCCCGCCGGCCGCGGGGCTGCGGATGGTCTCGCTGTGGTCGTGGACGTTCGAGTCCGCCAATGACACCGGGGTCGGCTTCGGTGACCTGGCGCACAACCTCGCCACGGGCCCGGATGCCCGGCCCGACCTGCTGCTGCGCCGACGGGTGCCGGATCCGGCCGGGTCGGAGCCCGCGCGGCGTGAGGTCGCCGAACGGCTGCGGGCGGGCGCGGCGGCACTCGCGCATGTGCTGGACTCCGGCGAGCGGTCGGTGGCGTTCTACCGCGGGCCGTTGACCGCGCAGCGCGCGCAGCCGCTGCCCGGCCCCGCCGAGGGGCGTTCCCGGCTGGAGTCCGCGGGTGAGGCGCTGACCTACCTGGAGGAACACGGTGTGTTCGACACCGGGTACGCGGCCGCGTTCAGCCTGGGGCGGCAGCTGTGCTTGGGCGATGAGGAGTTCCGTACCGCGCTGATGGAGTTCCGCAAGGCGGCGCGCGGCGTGGTGCGGCGAGTCGCCGGCCGAAGGGCGCTCGGGCGGTCGGTGACGGCGGGGGAGTTGTCCGGGCGGGCGGCGCGCGAGGCGTTCGACCGGCTGCTGACCGCCGAGTCCGGGCGCCGGTTCGGCCAGATGCTGTCCGCTGCGGGGGCGGCGGCCGCCGCCGGGCGGCGCACCCGCCGGGCAGGCGCCCGATCGGCCGGCGCGTCCAGTCCTGTGGGTGCGGTGCAGTTGCGCGCGGCCGTGGCGCAGGCGGACACGCGGGCGGTGCTGCGCGAAGTGCTCGCGCAGGAGCTCGAACCGGTCGCGGCGTGGCTGGGGCGGCTGCCGATGCTGGAGACGATCCCGTTCGAGCACCTGGTGCCGGACGAGGCGATGCTGCCGGTCGAGTCGCTGCGGTTCGCCTACACCGACCCCGGGTGGATACGCGCCGCCGTCGACGGCGCGCTCAGCGTGGGGGTGGGCCATGCCCTGGACGCCGATCTGAACGCGCTCGCCGCGCAGGTCGCCGAGCCGCCGCCGTGTGTGCTGCTGCTGCGGTCCGACCTGGTGCCGAACTGGCCGAAGATCATCATGACGGCCTTCCGCGGGGACACCGTGGTCGAGCCGGTGCGGCGCGCGGTGTACGGGCATGACGTGCTGTTGATGCTCTACCCGCAGGTGATCGACTGCTTCACGATGGCCGAGCCGCCGCAGGGCCTGCATTTCGGGTTCAGCGACATCGGCACCATCGAGCGGCGGAAGATCTCCGGTCCGGACGTGGGCGCGAGGCTGGGCGAGTTCCCCGAGGAGCCGACCGACGACCGGTTCGCGCGGTTCCTGCGGCCGGGTGGCCACGACGTGCTCAACGTCGACGGCACCGATGATGCGCTGCTGCCCGCCCTCTCGCGCGCTCACGAGATCGAGCGGCTCACCTCCGCGCAGTTCGCCCTGCAAATGATCAAGGCCCCTCAGTTTCAGGAGTTCTCCCGTCCATGAACACGACCGGGCGTTCGACAGGGCCGGCGATGACCGCGGCCAACACTCTGGTGGTCCCGGTCGAGGTCGCCGCGCTGGCGGTCAACGACCAGACCCGCATCACCGACGGCAGCTTCATCTGGCAGCGCTGGCAGGCCGACTTCAGCGCCGTGGCCGAGGACAACCTGCCGCCCGAACCGGTGCCGTTCACCTTCGAGGACTGGAGCGACGACCCCGGCCGGTGCGGGGTTTACCTGCAGTGGCAGCTACCCCAGGCGCTGACCCGTGGCCGGCACGACGAGGCCGAGGGCATCGGCGACTTCCCGCTGGTGCCCAACCGGTGGCTGGTCGTACGCCGTCTCGGTCTCCAGACGCCACGCACCTGGCTGGTGCACAGCGATTACCTCGGCAGCCGTGACGACGGGCCGGGCGTCACCCCCGGCACCGTGTCCTATCTCGACCCGAGCTCCGGACAGGAGCCGAAGGCGACCTTCCTCGGCCGCGCCGTCGAACTCACCCAGGACAACCCCTGGAGGGAACCGGACGACGCCCGTGAGCCGTTCCTGACCGCGATCGGGTCGGGCCTGCTGACCTTCGCGGCCTTCCAGCCGTACAACCACAACGTGTTCTCGCTGCACGACCCGCTCGACGATGTCACCAGAGACGCGACGCTGTCCTACCACGTGTCCGGCTGGTACTCCCATCCCGGTGCCGACATCGCCGCCAGAGCCGGCGAGGAGAGCCTGCACGAGTGGCTGGACCGCCTGCGGTGGAGCGCGCCGACCGCCACCAGCGAGGTGGCGCGCACCCTGTACACCGGCAGCGTGCTCAACCTGGTGTGGCAGCCGGGTGGGCCTGTGCCGGAGTCGGACTGCCCTGGGCCGGACAACATCGCGGTGTGCGTGGGCAACAGCTCCGCCGAAGCGGTCGCCGCCCTGCCCGGCGAGGCTGAAGGCGTCCTGGACGCCGAGGACTCGCGGCTGTTCCGCGCTTTCGCGCTGGGCTGCCTCGGCGCGCTGGACCGCGCCGACGGCGCCGGTGACGGGCTGGTCGCGCAGGCCGCTCACGACACAGGGTTCGGGACCTCCCCGGGAGGCTTCGCCTGGCGCGTGGTCGACCACGACGACGCCGAGGCCCGCAGCCGTACACTGGCCCAGCACCGCGTACGCGAGCAGCAGGTGGTCGCCGAGCTCAACCGCCTGCAGGCCGAGCACGACGCCGATGTACGCGCCCTGGCGGGGGAGCGCGACCGCCTGTTCGACCTGTGGTCGCTGTCGCAGGCGGCTCGCCGCCACCCGGACGTCGACGCCATCCTCGACGACGAGCTCGACCCCGACTTCTCCTCCGGCGCAGCCGGGCGTGCCGCCGCCCTCATCCGCCGCATTCGGACGGCACGCGAGGTTCTGCCCTGGGGCGAGACGCCCGAGGAGCTGGCGGCCGACGCGGCCGCCTACGCCGACCGGGCCGGGCTGCGCTCCGCATGCGTCCTCGAACGCGTCCCGGCACCACCCTTCCACCACGCCACCGACCCGGTGGTGGTGCTGCACGGCGCCCACCTCAACGCGCCGCTCACCCGCGGGTCGGCGCTGCCGTGCCGTCCCGCCGACCGGCTGGTCCGGGCCGTCCGTTTGATCACCGAGAACGACGTGCGCGCCGAAGTGCGGGCCGTGCCCACCAGCGGCCTGCCGGAACTGCTGCCCGCGGCGCTGACCGAGTTCTTCATCCTCGCCCGCGCCCGCCCAAGCGGCCCCATCAGCGCCGGGGACACCATCGGCGCCCCGCCCGAATACGGCATCGACCTGTGGCGGCAGCCCTGGCAGCCGCTGTTCCTGATGTGGAAGGCCAGCTACACGCCGCTGGCCTACACCGAAGCCGGCCGGCGCCGCTGGCGGTTCGACGGCACCCGCTACATCTGGGACGGCGACGGCGACATCCCCGACGCGGTCGAGGTCATGGGCCGGCAGATCCTCACCCCCAGCGTGGGGCACGCGCTGGCCGGACAGATCGACGCCCACACCGCGCACCGCACCGACCTGCCGGACGACCTGGTGCGCGGGCTGCGCGAGACCGTCCGCCGCGAGGACCTGCTGGCGCAGTCCCTGGACGGGTTCGGCGCGATGCTGCGCCAACGCGACCCCCGGGCGGGCCGCCGCCCCCCGGCCGGCGTCGAAGCCCTCATCGGCCCCACGGACATTTCCCCGCCCGTCCCCGGCATCCCGCCGAAGTATCCCGGACAGGAATGGCAGGACTCGCGCTACCACGAACTGCGTGCCGGGCAACTGGCCTTCACCCGGCTGTCGGTGGTCGACCGGTTCGGCCGCGCGGTCAACCTCATCGAGGACGAACGCCACTTCACCCCGGTGCTGCCGGACACGATGATCCCCGAGACCCCCGTCGATGACATCGCCTCCGACCGGCTGATCGAGTTCGGCCCGCGCCTGCTCCAGCCGGCCCGGCTGCGGTTCGACTTCCTGGCCAGTGACCGCGACGACGACATCGCCGTCACCCCCGGCGCCAACCCGGTATGCGCCTGGCTGCTCAACAACCGCCTCGACCGCGCCCTGGCCTGCTTCGACCCCGACGGCCGCGCCCTGGGCGAACTGCGGGACGTCCTGGCCCCCGACGGTGACCGCGCCGTCGCCTGGGCGCCCCTGCCCGGCTCGCACGTACGCGAGCTCGAGCAGCTACGCGAGATGTTGCCGCACACCTACGCGTTCCTCGACGCCATCCGCGGCCGCGGTCCGGCCGTGCTGGCGTCCGTGCGCGCCACCGTGGACGCGGCACTGACGACGATCGACCCGGACGGCCCCGCCGACGCCGGCCTGGGCTTCCTGCTCGGCCGTCCCGCCGCCCTGGTCCGCACGCGCCTGGACCTGGAACTGCTCGGTCCGGTACGCACTACCGTCGGCTGGACCCAGGTCGCCGACCCCCCGCCCCCCGAGGTGCCCTCCTACGAGTGGTTCGTCCGTCTGGGCGAGCCCGCGCGGACCGACGACGGCCTGATCGGCGTCGTCCTCAACGACGACTACACCCACCTGCACACCACGATCGCACCGGTCGGCGACCACGGCGGCTACCTGCGGCCCATCCCCATCGACGGCGAACCGTCCATCACCGTCTCCGTCACCGGCGCCCCGATCACCGCCACCCTGCTCGTCGACCCGCGGGTGCCCATCCACGCCACCACCGACATCCTGCCCACCGGCACCGTCCACATCCCCCAGGAGTTCACCGCCACCGCACTGTCGCGCATGGCCGTCGGCTTCCGCGCCGGGCCACTGCTGGCCGCCGAAGCCCGGGGGAGCGCGCTCACGCCCGCCCCCGCCACCGCGACCGGCACCTGGACCTGGTCAGAACCCACCGCCGACGGCTGGCGCAACCTGCCCATGACCACCCCCGACCCCACCGCAGCCTCCTTCCACCGGCCGCAGATCCGCTCCGGCTTCCTCGTCCTGAGCGACGTCCTGAGCGCCGGCCTGAGCGACGTCCCCGCCTTCACCGACAGCACCCCCGATCCCGCAGACGGCCAGGACGCCGATGGGGGAAACCAGAACGGAGCCGCCCGATGAGCCTGACCGTCTCCCAGTCCGTCGCCTCCACCGACAGCCCCTCGGCCTCCTCCAGCGGTCAGTCCGGTCTCGTCTACGACCTCAACACCGACCCCGACCCGCTGAGGGTCTCGCCCGCCCAAGGTGCCCTGGAACGCGGCGACATCGTCATCGTCGCCAGCGCCATGAACTTCAACCCCATCGACGTCCGCCGCATCACCGTCGGCTTCCCCGTCGGACCGCACGCCCACTCCCTCACCGAGCACCTGGAGCAGATCGAAGCCACCCTCAACCAGCAGGGCACGAGCTGGACACCCTCACACGACCCCCAGGAACAGCAGATCGTCTTCACACCCCCCGGCGGCAGCGCGGTCATCGACCCCGGCAGCGGCGCGACCATCCAACTGCGCAACATCCCCGTCAACCGCGCCGTCGGCACCGTCCCCCTCAACATCACCGTCTCCTGGCGGCGCGGCAACGCCGCCTGGAAGGACGACATCGATCTGCTCTCCGTCGGCAAGTTCCCGCCCGACTTCCGCCTGTCCAATCTCAAGGCCGCCCCCCTGACCCTCGAACACTCCGGCAGCGTCACCCTCACCTGGGAGGCCTCCTCAGGCGCCACCTACCGGCTGCTGTACGGGACCGCCGAAGTCGACGTCACCGACGTGCGCACCTACACCGTCAACAACCTCCGCCAGACCACCCCGTTCTACCTGCGCGGCATCGCCCAGTCCGGCAACTCCACCGTGGAGCGCACCCTGACCGCGATGGTCACCGTCACCGTCCCCGACCTGGAGGTCACCAACCTCTACGTGCGCGGCAACCTCAACGCACGCATGATGACCAACATGATGCGCACCAGCTACACCACCGCCGACGGCTGGGGCCCATCCGTACCGGTCAACCTCCACTCCGGCATCACCATCCCGGGCATGGCCGTGCACAACGACCGCCTGTACTGCGTCCACACCCCCTTGATCGGGGACCGCCTGCAATGGTCGGTCTCCAACGACGGCATCGACTGGCGCGCCGGCCAGCCCTTCAACGCCCGCAGCTACGACGCCCCCGCCCTCGCCTCCGCCGGCGGCCTGCTCCACTGCGTCTACCGCACCCCCGACGACGCCCTGCACCACACCACCTTCAAGGACGAGGTGTGGAGCCCGCCCGTCCCCATCGGCGAACGCCTCACCACCCACGCCCCCGCCCTGGCCACCATGGTGGACGGCACCACACTCGTATGCGTCTACCGCGGCACCGACGGCATCCTGTACTACATCGTCTATGACGGCAGCACCTGGAGCGGAGGAGAAAACCACTACGTACGCAGGGAGCGCAGTATCACCGGTCCTGGCATGACCGCAGGAATCAGGGGCGATCTCAACGTGGTGTGGTGCACCCACCAGTCGGAAGACGGCGGCTGGTGGCAGAACTACTACCAAGGTGGGTATTCCCCCGGCTGGCCAGGAGCTGGGTACGCCCCTACCGAGCGCTCCCAGAGCGCCAAGGCGTGCGCGACCTACGACCGCCGCCTCAACCTCGTCCACCGCCGCGAAGACGGCTACTACCTGCAACGCAGCGCGCCCGGCGGAACCGGCACAGAGGTTCCCATGCAGCGGATGGCCGTCTCCAACCACACCGCCGCAGCCCCCGTTCTCATCACCTACGACAATGCCCTGCACATGTACTACATGCGCTGACCTGCGGCTTCCGGGCCTGTGGGACTGTGCGGCCAACGGCGGAGCTGCAATCCGGTGTCAGCAGAACGCGAGGGACCCGTCCGGCCGGACGGGAACCCGGCGTTCCCAGTGCACGTAGTCGTCCTCCGCCAGCGCGTCCTCGTCGATGGTGATCCCCCAGCCGGGCCGGTCGGGCCGCAGCTCCAGGTGCCCGTCGACCGGCACGTACGGGTCCGGGCACCACCTCGTCGTCTCCGGCTTGTACTCCAGGATCGAGAAGTTGCTGCAGGCCGCGGCGAAGTGCACGTTGTGCGCGGTGGCCAGTGGCCCCATCGGGTTGTGGGGCGCCACCATGGTGTTGAAGGTCTCGGCGAGGGTCGCGATGCGCCGCATCTGGGACATGCCGCCCACCACGCAGATGTCCGGCTGGACGATGTCGGCGCCCCCGTGGGTGAGCAGGTTCAGGAACTCGTGGGGGGAGTACAGGCTCTCCCCGGTGGCCAGGGGCACCTCCAACTGCTGGCGCAGGTAGCCCCAGGAGGCGAAGTGCTCCGGGCGGAGCGGCTCCTCCAGGAAGAGCGGGTCCATCGGCGCCAGGGCGTTGCCGAGCTGAACCGCCTGGTAGGGCTCGAAGATCTTGGCGTGCGCGTCGAAGGCGAAGTCGAACTCCTCCGGGCAGCACCGCCTGACCTCCTGAGCCCATTCCGCGGTCTCGGCGACGACGAGGCCCCAGCGTCTGGCGTGCAGGTCCGTACGGAACGGGCTCAGCTTGAAGGCGGTGAGTCCGTGGCTCCGGTGCAGCTCGGTGGTCTGGCGGCGGCACTCGTCGGGGTCGGGCGCGGAGTAGAGCCCGCAGTAGACGCGCACCCGATCCCGTACGGCGCCACCGAGCACCTGGTAGACGGGCACGCCGAGCGCCTTGGCGGTGATGTCCCACAGCGCGTGGTCGATGGCGGCGATCGCCGCCAGCCCGAGCGCCCCCTGCGGGAACCTGGCGGTGCGGAGGAGGAGCTGGGACACGTATTCCACGCGCCGCGGGTCCACACCCTTGATCTGCCCGCCGAGGTAGTCGAGCAGGGGGCCGAGCGCCAGGTCGGGGCCGTGGTTGTAGGCCTCGCCCCAGCCGCTGACGCCCTCGTCGGTGTCGACGCGCACCAGCACCCGGGGACGATCGCCGACGCGCTGCACGAACGAGCGCAGGCCGCTGATCCTCATGACGCCGCCACGGGCAGGGGCCCGAGGTCGTCGGTCTTCGCCCACTCGGTGAGGATCCGCGCGACCTCCTGCCGTTCCGGTTCGCCGAGGACGGTGCTCGGCGCCCGGACCGCGCGGTCGCACAGGCCGAGCTGGTGCATCGCCTCCTTGACGACGCTGACGTTGTTGGCTCCGGCGTCGACCGCGCGCAGGTGCTCGAACCGCGCGATGTCGTGGAGCATCCGCTCCGCCGCCGGATAGCGCTCCTCGCGCAGGGCGTCCCTGAGCCGGAGCGAGAAGGCGGGGTTGACGTTCACCAGCCCGGAGGTGAAGCCCTCGGCCCCGTGGACGGCGTAGGACAGCGCGTACGGCTCGGCCAGCCCGGCGATCCAGACGAACCGGTCGGGGCCCACCTCCGAGCGTAGCTGCGCGAAACGGTTGACGTCCGCGACGGCGTACTTCAGGGCGATCACGTTGGGGCACAGGTCGCCCAGCCGCGCCAGCAGCCGGCCGTCGACCCAGGCGTTGCGCAGGTAGAGGACCAGGGCCAGGTCCGGCACCGCCTCGGCGATCTCCCTGTGGTAGTCGAGCCAGCCCTGGGCCGACACGTGCGGGTGCACCGGCTGGTGCACCATGACCATCCGGATGCCGTGCGCCGCCGCGTGGCGGGCCTCCTCGACGGCGGTGGCGACGTCGAGGCCGATCCCGGCCAGGAGGTGCGCCTCTCCCTGCGCGGCCTCCGCGGCGGCCGTGATCAGCTGAAGCCGCTCCTCGGCGCTCAGGGCGTAGAACTCGCCGGTGTTGCCGTTCGGGGTGAGCACCTTGACGCCCGCGTCGATCAGGCGGCGCAGCAGCGCACGGTACAGCGCGAGGTCGGGGACGCCGTCGGCATAGGGCGTGACCGGGATGGCGACGACGTCGCGCAGGGCCCGGGAGAGCTCACCGAACCTCACGGCCGGCCTCCTTGATCTGCTGGAGCGCCCGCTCCTGGAACACGCTGATGTGCTGCAACACGAGCCGGGCCGCCTCTTCGGCCTCCCCGTTCAGTGCCGCCTCGAGAATCTGCTGGTGCTCCTGCGCCTCGTCCTCCCAGGAGGGACGCTGGGACCAGACGTTGACGGAGATGAGGGCCGTCTGGTCGCGCAGCTGGTCGAGCACCCCGACCAGCACCTCGTTGTCGCAGTCGGCGTAGAGGGCGCGGTGGAAGTCGCGGTTGGCGAGGCTGCGGGTCACCTCGTCCGTGGTCTCCTCCGCCTTGCGCAGGGCCTCGCGGGCGAGCCTGCCGCCGTCGCGCAGCCCCGCCTCGACGCTTCGCCGCACCGCGACCGGCTCGATCAGGCACCGGGCGTCGAACACGCTGCGGGTGAGGCGCTCGTCGACCTTGCGGACCGTCACCCCGGTGTATTCGCTGATGGTGACCAGGCCGGCGCCGCTGAGCGTCTTCAGCGCCTCGCGCACCGGAGTCTTGGAGACACCGAAACGGCTGGCGAGCTCCACCTCCACGAGCGCACGCCCGGCCGGCAGCTCGCCGCTCAGAATGCCGCGACGCAGCGCTTCGAGGACGAGGGCCGTCCTCGAAGACGCTTTGATCGCGCCCAACGCTGTCTCACTCACCCGCGCTCCTTCACTTGTCGTCGACCGCCACGGCCGGCGCTCCGTCTGGCCGCCGGGGTGGGATCGGAGGGCACAAGGCCCGTTGTATAGAACCGACCATACCCTAAATCTCATATCTCATGTACCGTATGGCAACCGCACAGCGGAGCGCAGTTCTTGGTGAACGAGAGGAAAGACCCATGACCCGTCAGCACCACCCGGCCGAGATCCTCGGCCCGCACGCCCTGTCCCGGCGCGGCTTCATCCGGACGGCGGCACGGGCCGGCGTCGCCATGGGTCTGGCGTCCGCGGTGAGCGCCTGCGACGGCTCAGGCGGCGGCAGCGGCGGCGCCGTCACGTTGCAGTTGTGGGACACCGACACCCGCCCGGAGCGCACGGCCAACCTCAAGAAGCTGATCTCGATGTTCGAGGCCAAGAACCCCGGCATCCGCATCAACTACCTGGGCCTGCCCACCGACCAGTACATGCAGAAGATCAACACCGCGATCGCCACGCGCTCCACACCCGACCTGCTCACCCCGAAGGCGTCCGACCTCGCGGCCCTGGTGGCCCAGAACGCGCTCGCTCCCCTGGACGACCGCGTCAAGAAGGCCGGCCTCGAACAGCACATCTCCGAGCAGATGCTCAAGTCCACCCGGGCCGCCGCCCCCGACGGCAAGCTGTACCTGACGCCCACCACCAGCCTCGCCGACGTGATCTACTATCGTGCCGACTGGTTCCAGGAGGCCGGGCTGAAGCCGCCGGCCACCTGGGCGGACTTCGACGCGGCCGCGAGCCGTCTCACCAACGCCTCCTCCGGCCGCTTCGGCTACACGCTGCGCGGCGGCAACGGCTTCTTCAGCCAGTTCGTGCAGATGGTCTATCCACGCGCGGGCGTGAGTACGTTCTTCCGCGAGGACGGGTCCTCCACGCTGGACGACCCCGCGGTCATCGCCGCCTGCGAGAAGTACGTGGCCCTGTTCGGCAAGCAGACCGCGCGCAGTGATCTGACCGCCGACTTCAAGACCATGGTGGCCCAGTTCGGCAACGGCGGCGCGGCCATGTTGAGCCACAGCATCGGCTCCTACCCCAACCACGTCGCCGCCCTGGGAGCCGAGAAGGTCGGCGCCGTCGCGCCCTTCCCCGGGCCGGACGGCCAGGTGCTGACCGGCTGGATGACGACCGGGTTCGCGATGTTCCAGGCGAGCGAGCACCAGGAGGAGGCGTGGAAGTTCCTCGCCTACACGATGGAGCCCGAGGGCAACAGCTTCTGGGCCCAGAAGTCCGGATACCTCCCGGGCAACACGACGGTCGCGAAAGAGCAGTGGGTGACCGAGAACGCCGCCATGAAGGCCGCGCTGGACGCCGCCGCGAAGCCCGGCGTCGTGACCCTGGAACTGCCCTACTACCTGCCGGAATTCACCTCCATCACCGTCACCGACCTGCTTCCGGAGTGGCAGAAGGTGCTGCAGGGCAGCCTGACGTCCCGTGACTTCCTCACCGCCGCGGCCGCGGCCCTGACCACGGCCAAGCGCAAGTACGACAAGGAGCACGGATGAGTTCCACGACCGCCGAACCGGTGCGCCGGCCGACCGGGTCCCGGACCGGGCACGCGTACCTGCTGATCGCGCCGGCCGTCGTGCTGGTGCTGGTCTTCCTGCTCTATCCCGTGCTCAGCGTCTTCTGGGAGAGCCTGCGCCACCACAACCTCACCCGGCCACTCGACGACGGGTTCGCCGGCCTGGACAACTACCGGGCAATGCTGGCCGACGAGCAGTTCTGGCGGAGCCTGCGCTTCACCGGCCAGTGGGTGTTCGTGGAGGTGGCGCTGCAGTTCGTGCTCGGCCTGGCGCTGGCGCTGGTGCTGAACCGCACCTTCGTGGGCCGCGGGCTCGCCCGCGCCCTGGCCTTCAGCCCATGGGCGGTGTCGGGCATCCTCACCACGACGATCTGGATCCTGCTCTACAACCCCACCACCGGGATCGGGCACTACCTGGCGTCCATGGGCATCGGCGAGTACGGGACCTCCCTGCTGTCGGATCCCGACACGACCTTCTGGGCCTTGATCCTCGCCGAGCTGTGGAAGGGCATCCCGTTCTTCGCCATCCTCATCCTCGCCGACCTGCAGTCGGTGCCGCTGGAGCTGTACGAGGCGGCGGGCGTCGACGGCGCCGGGCCGCTGCGCCGGTTCTCGGCGGTGACCTGGCCGCACATCCGCAGGGCCGTGGTCATCGCCACGCTGCTGCGGGCGGTGTGGGAGTTCAACAACGTCGACCTGCTGTACACGATGACCGCCGGCGGCCCGGCGGGTTCGACGACCACGCTGCCGCTCTACGTGGCCCAGACCGCCATCCACGACCAGGACTTCGGCTACGGCTCCGCGCTCACCGTCACGGCGTTCCTGCTGCTGACCTTCGCGTCCCTGGTCTATCTGCGCATCAGCTCCGGCGATTCCAAGGAGGGCAAGTGAGCCTCGCCACCCGCGACGACGTCGGGCCGGCCCCGGCGGCACCACCGACCCGGCACGCGACCGGCGCGCACGCGGCCCGCAAGCGACGGCGCTCGGTGGGCGACCGCCTGATGCTGTGGGTGCCGCTGACGTTGTTCCTGCTTTTCACGCTCGTCCCGTTGTACTGGATGGTGCTGTTCGCCTTCCGGCCGACGGGTTCCACGGCCCTCGTGCCGTGGCCCATCACGCTGGAGAACTTCGAGAGGGTCTGGGAGGGCTCGGGCTTCGGCGTCTACTTCCGCAACAGCATCGCCGTCGCGGTGGCCAGCCTCGTCGTGTCGACGGTGATCGGCATGCTCGGGGGGTACGCGCTCGCCCGCCTCAGCTTCCGCGGCAAGAACGTCTTCCTGGTCATCATGCTGTGCACCCAGTTCATCCCGGGCGCCATGATGCTCATCCCGCTCTTCCAGATCTTCAACGGGCTCTATCTGACGAACAGCCTATGGAGCCTGATCATCGCCGACACCGTCTTCCACCTGCCGCTCTCCCTCGTCCTCATGGCGGGCTTCATCAGAAATGTGCCGGTCTCCCTGGAGGAGTCGGCTCAGGTGGACGGGTGCGGCCGGATCCGGGCGTTCTGCGCGGTCGTCCTGCCGCTGCTGAAGCCCGGGATCGTCGCCGTCGGGTCCTTCGCGTTCATCAGCGCGTGGAACAACTTCCTGTTCGCCATCATGTTCATCAGCTCCCAGGACCGGTTCACCGTGCCCGTCGGGCTGAGCTACCTGCTGGGCGAGTTCGGCAGCGACTTCGGCGCTCTCGCCGCCGGAGGCCTGATCGCCGTCGCGCCCGTGGTCGTGCTCTTCGCGTACGTCCAGCGCTTTCTCATCCAGGGGTTGAGCGCCGGCGCGGTCAAGGGCTGACCCGCGCCGGGATGTGCGGCGTGAGCTGCACGTTGGGCAGCCCGAACAGCGGTGAGCCGATCGGCAGTGGTTCCGGGTCGGTGACGTCGAGGATCGCGCTGAGCCGCCCGCTCACGCATTCGGCGGTGAGCGCGTCGGTGTCGATCAGGCTGCCCCCGGCGGTATTGATGACCGTGGCGTGGTCGGGAAGCAGAGCCAGGCGGTCGGCGTCCAGCAGGCCGCGGGTCCCAGGCAGTGACGGCGCGTGCAGGGTCACGATGTCGCTGCGGCGCAGCAGGTCGGGCAGCGGCACGGGGGTCGTGCCGAGGTCCTCGGCGTCCGCCTTTGTGGCGTACGGGTCGCTCACGAGCACGGTGAGGTCGAAGGCCTGCAGCAGGCGTGCCACCGCCAGCTGGTGTGCGACAGGCCGACGATGCCGACGACGCGACCGTAGTTCGACCCGGCGGTCATCCGTTCCCGCCACGCGGGGTCGGCGCCCCGCCGCCGGTACGCCTCGGCGAAGGCGCTCACGCGTTTGCCGCTGTGCAGGATCGCGGCGAGGGTGTACTCCGCGACGGGCACCGCGTTGGCGTTGGCCGCGGAGGTGACGAGGATTCCGCGTTCCCAGCACGGCACCACCGCGTCCTGGCACACCGTCGACGTGACCGCGTTCGTCCAGGACCAGCTCGCCGCCGGGCAGGACGTCGGCCTCGCGATCGCGTCCACCGCCACGGCGTACGGGCCGTTCACCCCCTTCTCCAGCAAGGAAGCGATCGACAACCACCCCTACCTGGAACTGACGCTGTCCTGACCCGCGCGACGGCGCCGGCCCACCTGGCCGGCGTACCAGGTCGAAGGCGCTGTCGCCGAGGACGGTCGCACCGCCTCCTTCGTGGGATGGGAGAGTGAAGCGAGTTGATTGTCCGGATCGCACGCTGGTAGAACTCGGCGATGCTGACTGGAACGCTTGTCCGCCTACGCGCCGTCGAACCCACGGATTTCGAGAGCCTATGGCGCTGGAGTCACGACCCCGAGGTGGTGCGCTGGATGAGCAGCGGCTATCCCGAGTCGTTCGTGCAGGCGCAGGAGCGGTTGGCAGCGGCGCCGCGCAACAGCTACGAGAACTGCCGGTTCATCATCGAGTCGCTCCACGATCAGCGTGCCGTCGGGTTCGTCCGGCTCAGGGACGCCAAGCCGGAGGTCGGGAATGCTGAGCTGGATATCCAGCTTGGCGAAAAGGATGTCTGGGGTCGTGGCTACGCCACTGAGGCGATACGCCTGATGTGCAGGTACGGCTTCAACGAAATGCGCCTGCACCGGATCACTCTGGACCTCGCGGCAGAGAACACCGCAGCGCGCCGCGTTTACGAGAAGGTGGGCTTCGTCGAGGAGGGCCGCGTCCGCGAGTGCTTCCGTCGTGATGGCAAGTGGCACGACATGATCCTTATGGGCCTCCTTGAAGGCGAACTCCGCGACTGATCGATGAGACTGCCTCAAGTCAGGTGAGACAGGACACCAACCGAGCCCGTCTTCTGAACTTCGGACATCAACTTGACTTGTCCACATAACGAACATGGTCAACTTCGGGTTGTTCGACCTGGTCGGCAAGGCCCTCACCCCGCGCATCCGTGGGCCGGGGAAGATCACCATGCTGCGGATGGCCGGTCGCTCAAGTTCGGAGAGGCGACCGCGTCTTTGATGGTGGGGAAATGGTCGGCGGCTTCCTGGCAGAACACCCTGGCGGCGGCGTTGAAGGAGTGGGGGCGGATGCGGCGGGCCATCCACGCTGCCCGTTATATGTCCGATCCGGTCTACCGCCGCAAGATCTCCCGGCAGCTCAACAAAGGCGAGAGCCTGCACGCGCTGCTGGCCGAACTCATCGAGCGGGCGGTGTCGAGCCTGTCACCGTGGCGTGGCTCGGGCTGGGGCTGGGGCGGAGTGGGCCTGACGTCGGTGGGATGAGCGGCGGTGGGGTTCGGCTGTGGTGCGCGCTCCCGCCTCCTAGGAAATCTACTTTGTAAAGGACGTCGGTTTAGACAAAATTCCGCTCGGAAGACCACAGCGGCACGGGCTTCGCCCGTACATCATCTACAACCACCAACCTGCCCAGGAGATCGCGTCGACGATCGGCGCGCTGGGAACCCGTGTCCGCCATACCTCCTCCGCAGGGCCCGCCGGTCCGCCCACTACATCCCGGCCGGCCCCGGACACCGCAAGCTGCGTCTCTGACACCACCAACCGCATCGCCGGTCCCACACGCGATGAGGACCGAACGACCCGTACTCACCCCGGGCGCCGGTCTGGAAGTGCCAGCGGGGGAGGGCTTGGTGGCCGCCCCCGCGACCGGGGACGCCGACCAGGCCCTCATGTACGGTCTCCTCGGGCTGAACACCGCCCGCTATGTCCGCATCACCGTCGAGCCGGTCGGCGGCGCCTGGTTGTTCGCAGGCGAGGTGGAGGTGCGCACCACCTGGCCCGAGCGCTGACTGTCCCCGTCTGGCGATGTGTCCGGAATCGGCCGCGCCCGGTCCGGGAATCTGGCGGGTCGGCTTGTAGGCGCTACCGGGACGCCCTACGAACAGCTCTTTTCTGGTCAAGGTGGCTGACTTCGTGTTCAGCCCCGCCTTTGCGGGGCCCGGAAGGCGCTTACGGATCCCGCCGCCCTCCCTGGAGTCGACTCAGACGAGGCCCGCCGCCCGCTGGAACGCCTTGCTCAAGGAACCCGTCAATCTGTGCCAGGCGATCTTCGGTGACCGGACGGAACGGGAAGATGCCTTGTACTCCGCAGTGAGATATTGGCTCATCCATGTGGCCAGGCTCGGCCCCCGGGTGCCTCCCGGGCAGCTTCTGTGGACCTTGAAAGAAATGTACGGGCGCGGCCTGGACCGGCAACTCGTGACGGGCCACGATGAGGGATCCGATGAGTCCGAGGTTGCCCCTGAGCCCTACGACGGCGCTCGCAAGCTCTTCGAGATAGCGGCCGACATCGTCGTACCCACCGAGAACGCGGTCCAGCTTCCTCTGCTGGTCGCCGACCTCGCGGCGGTGAACGAGCTGCCCCTCGATCAGCAAACCGTCGACGAACTGCACGGCATGATGGCCGACCTGCCCATCTGGGACAGGGAGCGGGACGACCCGCTGTTCGAGGGCCGGATGAAGGAGCATGCAGCAGAAGCGGAAAAGGAGCGGAAGTGACCGGTGACCTGGTGGCCATCGCCGATGCTGTGCGCGGCAGGCTGCGCAGCAAGCTCGACCTGTCCAGGGGCTGGGTGACGGCCGCCGGGCACGGCGGCAAGGCCTCGATGGCGCTGCGGGGGGTCGCGGACGAGGCCGTCTTGGGCGACGCGGCGCGACGCCACCGGCGCCCTTCTGGCTCGGGCCGTTCTCGACCCGGGGAGCAGGCAGCACATTCAGGAGGTCGTCCAGGCGGTCAACGCGGAGCGGGTGGCCCGGACCTGACGGCTCGTCGTTCGATTCCAGCCGTTCCATGGGGTTCGAGCGCGTGTCCGGGTGTTTCGGCCGTTATCTGGGCGCGCGTTCGGATGCCTCACGAGGTCTGATCAGCGTCTCGCCGGGCTCAACGCCATGCTGAGCCGCATCATGAGCGTGTGCCGGCTGGGTGGTAGCAACCATCGCAAGCCGCCCGGACCGTTGCAAGCCGGGCTCAATCCCTGCGCAAGGTGCTCCCTTTAGCGTCGCAGCGTGTTCAAACGACTGGTTCTCGGCGCCGCTCTTTCTGCGGTCGCGACATTGACGCTCGCCTCCACCGGCTCCGCCTTGGCCGCTCCTGTCTCGGCTGGGGCGCCCGCGCCCGGTAAGGTGGCGGACAAGCTGTTCCGCGCCTGGCTGGCCGCCGATCGCGCGGGTGCCGCGAAGGTGGCTACGCCCGCCGCGGTCAAGGCGATCTTCACTTATGTCTATCGCGCGCCCGACCGCTTCGACGGCTGCTCCGGTAACGTGTGCCGGTTCGTGCACACAAGCGTGCGCGTGCCCGGCGGGCTTGACGGCATCGCGATGGTGGTCACCGGTTCGAAGGTCAGCAAGGTTTACCTGTCGCGGCACATCACTGAGCCGCCCATCGTGGCCAAGCACCTCTTCGCCGCTTGGAAGCGCGGCGACGAGTACGGCGGTCTCGAGGTCGCCACCTCCGCCACGGTGCAGAAGCTGTTCAAGGTCAAGTACGACCCGCGCGGCGTCACCCACTTCTTCCAGGGGTGCAGCAGGGAGCGGCAGGGCTACTCGTGTGCCTACTCCTATGAGGGCGGTGCGATGCTGATGCACGTACGCGGCTCCAGGAACGCCGGCTACGAGGTTCGCTCGATCTCCTACCTGGCCGACTGAGGGGCCCGGCACGTCGCAGGTTCGATGCGCGGTCAGTTGGGCCGTACCATCGTCGCCTGCTCGATGGTGGTTCGGCCCGGCGAGCGAAGTGTCCTGTGGGTCCTGGACGCGCGGGTCGGCATGCCCGAATCGTGGGGCGTCCTGGCAGAGCGGGTCGCCGTGATCGACATAGGGCTTCGATCCGTCACCTAACCGATGGGAGAACTTCGACTACCGGCGGGCGGCGGGGGAGGAACAGCATGCCTTCGTGCCCAAGGCGACTCTGCCGCCAGACAGCAGCCACAGATTCTCGATCACCGGTCGTCGGTGATGAGGTGCTTGGGCGGGGCCGTGATCTTGACGGGCTTTCCCCATCCTCGATAGATGATGTTCATCGTCATGGTGTAGGTGTCGCCGCCCTCCGGGTGGGTGAACCGGATGATGGCGTGGAATCGTCTCGGCAGGTCGTCCGGACCGACCCAGAGTTTCCAGGTGATCGGCCCTTCCCATGAGCTGTCGCCTTCCTTTTCGGTCTCGAAGTACATCCCGGCCTGCCTCTCATCCAGCCGGGGGACCGTCACCGTGCCGCTGTGGAGGGTCGTCTTCGCTCCCTCGAAGGTTCCGCCGTCGGTGCTGGTCGCGCCGTGGGAGGCGCCCAGTTTGAGGAAGCCCGGGTTGATCCCGTTGATCAGGTCTTCTCCCCAGATGACCCCGGCCAGGTTCCGCCCGTAGGTCCATTTCCCCACCGTCGACGGCGACTTCCAGGTGTACTTGCCGTCCTTGGAACGCACGTAGGCCTGTGAGTAGAACTCCCGGCCGATGCTGATTTCCCGGGACCGGCCTGTCCCCCCTACCTCCTGGGAGATCGTCGTGGTGTCGGCGGCGTACACGCCTGAGGCCTTGAACCGGTACGCACCGGACGCCTTGATGTCCCAGGTGGCCGGGGGCCCGCCGTGTCGCTTGACGGAGAAGCGCACGCTGCTGTTCTTCGCGAACTGCTTCTTGATCGCTTTGATGACGGAGTCGAGGGACTCCGGTTTGGGGGCCGCGTGCACGGTGCCGCCGGGGATCGAGACGCTCAGCAGGCCGGCCACCACCAGGGCGACGCTCATGCGTTTCATACGCCGATCATCCCGGACGACGATCTCCCTCTCATCACGGCAAGGCGCTGGGCCATGGTGCATGCGGCGGACCCTTCACGCAGGGAGCCGAAACTGCCGCTGATTGCTGGAACGTGGTCCGCCTCCTCAGGTCGCGCCGTGGGCAGAGGCTAGGTGGTCGTTCGCGACCGGGCCTCGGCGGCCCAGTGGGGTGCGTTCCACTGGTCGGCGATGGTGGCGGCCTGGGTGAAGTGGGCGGCGGCCTCGGTGCGGCCTAGGAGGAGGGCCAGCTCGCCGAGGGTGTGGGCGACCGGGCGCAGCGCCACCGCCAGGCTCGCGGCGCCCGCCGGGGGGCTGTTGCGGTGCGGAAGCAGCGTGGCGTAGATCTCCTCGGCGGCGTCGCGGTCGTTCAGGGCGACGATGGCCATCGCGCGCAATGTTGTGAGGAAGGTGAAGAAGAAGTCGGGGCGGATCGGGCTGGGTGACGCGCGGACCTGGCGGGCTTCGGCGTCCAGGCCGTTGGCGTGGAGGGCGAGCGCGAGCAGGTCGGAGGTCATGGGGCCGAGTGCGGTGTGGAGGGCGCGTACGTCGTCCAGGTGTGCACCGAGCGTGCCGTCGTTCAGCCAGATCGTGGCCAGGGTGAGTTGGAGGATGCCTGTGGCGTGTACTGATCCGGCGCGGCGCATGCCCTCGTCGGCCTTGATGTAGAGGAGTTCGGCGTCGGCGAATCGGCCTTCGACGAGTGCCAGGGTCGCCAGGGTGATCTCGGCGACGGCGATCGCCTCGGGCATGCGGTAGGTGCGGGCGAGGTCCAGGGCTTCGGTGGCCGCCTGGCGCATGGTCACCGGGTCGTTGGCGGCGGCGGCGACGGCGGCGTGGTTGATCAGCCCGGTGACGCGGTAGACGGGCAGGTCGTGTTCGGTGCCGATCGCGACGAGTTCTCGGCAGAGGTCGGCGTCGCCGTGGATTCGGGCCAGGCTCTGGAGGGCGGCGGCCCGCAGCCGGGGCCCGCGGGCGAGGTCGAGTGCCTCGTGCGCTGCCTGCAGAACGGTGGGGTCGTCCTCGCCGGCCAGTTCGTCCACGTACGCCGTCAGGAGCCGGGATCGCACCGAAGGGGTCAGGTCGCGTTTCAGCAGGCGGCTCAGGCGGTCGACGATGGGCCGGTCGACGGTGCCGTATATGCGGGCCTGCCAGGGGGTCGGCTCCGTCCACGCGGTGAACGCGGCGATCATCAGGTCGTCGCGGCCCAGGGACTCTGCGTACTCCACGGCTTGGCGGCGTGTCTCGCGGGCGGCTCCGACGGCTCCCGCCCGGATCTGCGCGCGCAGCAGCCTGCCGAGCAGTTCGACGCGTTCGTCCGGTCCGGTCGAGTTGGTGACGGCGTCGGTGAGGAGGGCGGCCGCCACGTCGTGGGCGTAGCGGGCCTCGGCGAGTTCGGCGGCCTGGACGCAGTAGCCGACGGCCTTGGGTGAGCCGGCGCGCGCGTAGTGGTGGGCCAGCGCCGCGATGTCGCCGGTGCCTTCGAGGGCGGCGGCGATCCGGGCGTGCATGCGTGCTGTGCGCAGGCGGCTGAGGTCGGTGATGAGCGTGTCTCTGACGAGGGCGTGGACGAAGCGGACGCGTCCGGGGGCGGGCTCGTTCAGCAGACCGGCGATGACGCCCGCGTCCAGCGCGTCCATGACGCCGTCCTCGTCGGTGTCGGCGGCTTTGACGAGGACGTCCACGGAGCTTTCCCGGCCTGCGACCGCGGCCAGCCGGAGGATGGACACGCCTCCCTCGGGCAGGCGCGCGAGCCGGCGGCGCAGGACGTCCCGTACGCCTTCGGGGACCTCGGAGAGGGCGACCAGCGCGCCTTCGCCGTTCAGCAGCCGGGCGCTTTCGCGTACATAGAACGGGTTGCCGCCGGTGCGCTCGGCGATCCCTGCGATGGTCTCCTGGTCGGTCTGGCATTCGGCTCGTACGAGCTCCGCGACGGCCTCGTCGTTCAGTCCGGGCAGCGCCAGGCGGAGGGGTGTGGCGCGTGCGAGGGAGGCCAGCGTTTCGGTGAGGTGTCCGCTCTCGTCCGCGCGGTACGCGGCGACGACCAGGATCGGGGCCCGCGTGCCGAGGCCGCCGCCGAGCAGTTCCAGCGTGGCGGCGTCCGCCCAGTGCAGGTCGTCCAGCACGACGGCGACCGGGCGTTGCGCGGCGACGGCCGCGAGCCATTTCCACACGGCCTGGCGCAGGCGGAAGCGTCCCGCGGTGGCGTCGGCGTTCACCGGCTGGGTGTCGGTGAGCAGCGGCGCGAGGTCGTTGGCGAACTCGCCCGGGGGCGTGGCCGCGGCGACGGCTGTGAGCGCCTCGGTCCAGGCCCATGCGGGTGGCGCGCTGTCGACTTCGGGGCAGTGGCCGACGGCGACCAGCCATCCGTCATGTTCGAGCCGCCTGCCCAGGTGTTCCAGCAGGGTCGATTTGCCGAGCCCGGCCTCGCCGGTGACGAGGGCGATGCGGGCGCCGTCGGTGGCGGCCTCGGTGGCGGCCGTGACGAGTGTCGACAGTTCCGCCTGGCGTCCGACGAACGGCGTCTCGGTGATCGGGGCCGGGCGCGGCGGCGGTGCGGTCGGCGGTGCGGTCGGCGGTGCGGTCGGCGGTGCGGTCGGCGGTGCGGTCGGCGGTGCGGTCGGCGGTGCGGTCGGCGGTGCGGTCGGCGGTGGCGGGGGCACGGTTTCGCGCAGGACGTCCGTGCGCTGGGTGAGGATCGCCTCCTCCAACGCCGTCAGGTCCGGGCCGGGGTCGAGCCCGAGTTCCTCGGCGAAGATGCCGCGGGCGCGGCGGAGCGTCGCCAGCGCGTCGGCTTGGCGGCCGCTGCTCCACAGTGCCAGGGCGTGCAGCCGCCAGCCCTCTTCGCGCAGCGGCTCCTCGCGGGTGAGCCGCTCGGCCTCGGGGACCACCGTAGCAGCGTCGCCGATTCGCAGGCCCGCCGCGACGTGCAGCTCGGTGGCGATCAGGCGCAGCTCGTTGAGCCGGGCCGTCTCGGCGGCGGCCCATGGCTCGTCGGCGACCTCGGCGAACGCCGGTCCCTGCCACAGCGCCAGCGCCTCGGCGAGCCGTGACCGGGCGGCGCGCGGGTCGGTGACCGTACGGGCCTGGTCGAGCAGTTCTTCGAACCGCCACGCGTCCACCGACTCCGGGGGCAGCCGCAGCGCATAGCCGGGCGCCGCGCTCACCAGCAGGCGGGCCGGCGTGCGCGGCGGGCGCCCGGGCTCCAGCAGCCGGCGCAGGTTGGACACGTACGCCTGCAAGGACATCAGCGCCCGCGCGGGCGGCTCGTCGCGCCACAGATCTTCGATCATCCGATCGACCGGTACGACCTGGCCACGCGCCGCCACCAGCAGCGCCAGCACGCCCCGCTGTCGTGGCCCGCCGAGGTGAACGGTCGCGCCGTTCACCTCGGTCGCGAACGAGCCCAGTACCCGGATGAAAACCATGATTCGCACATCGTACGGGGATGGTTCCAAATCGGCTCCAAGTCCCCTCCAAATATCCGGGAGCAGCCTGGACACATCGCCACCGATGAAGGGCAGGAACAGATGAGCGTCAACACCCAGGACATGGAGATCGTCCACCGCGCCTTCCGTCGCGAGTCACGGCTGCTGGTGGAGCTCGTGGCGGCTGTCGCCCCGGGTGACATCGCTCGCGCCAAGGTGATCGCCGGCCACTTCCGCGACTACCGGCTGGGGCTGAAGAACCATCACGAGGGCGAGGACGAGCTGCTGTGGCCGCCGTTGCTGTCCCGGGTGGATCTGGAGGCCGACATCGTGCTGCGTATGGAGGCCCAGCACGAGCGTGTCGCGGCCACGCTGACCAGGCTGGAGGCCGCGGTCCCGGCGTGGGAGGCCGCGGCCGGGGCGGAGGAGCGCGACACGCTCGTGGCCGCCCTCGCCGACCACCGGGCCGTGCTTCTCGAGCACCTCGACGATGAGGAGGCCACTCTCCTGCCGCTCGCGGCCGAGCACATCACCGAAAAGGAGTGGGCTTCCCTGGGCGAGCACCTGGTGGCCAACACGCCCAAGTTCACCCTGCTCACCCTTTTCGGCCTCGTGCTGGAGGATGCGAACCCGGCCGAGCGCGCCACGCTCCTGTCCGTCCTTCCCACTCCGGTACGCGGTATCTGGCACGTCATCGGCCGCCCTCGCTATGCCCGCCACATCAGCCGCGTCCGCGCCGCCTGACCGGACCCGCACGACTCCCAAGCCCACTGAGCTCACACAGACTCGCAAGGAGAAGAACAATGTCACTGAAGAAGATCAACACTGTGCTGGCCGTCGCCTTCATCCTCTTCATCCTCTGGTTCGGGATGGATTTCATCGTGAGCCCGGAGACGACGGCGCCGGGGTTCGGCCTGCCGAGCTGGCCGTCCGGTGACGGCGGCGGCTTCCTGATCGTCAAGGGAATCCGTGATGTCGTCTTGGCCCTGGTCCTGGGGATCCTGCTGGTGACGGGCCACCGCCGGGCGCTGGGCTGGGTGCTGCTGGTGGAGGCCCTTGCCGCGTACGGTGACATGACGACCGTGCTGGCCCACCACGGCTCCGTGGCCACCGCGTTCGGCGTCCACGCCCTGACCGCGACGCTGATGGTGGTCAACGGCCTGCTGCTGATGCGCGAGACCCGCAAGGTCGCGGCCGCTCCGGCGACGCCTGCCCCGCAGCCCGCCTGACGCCACCTTGGCGCGTGTCGGCGTTCGCGTGCTCGGCGTCGCCTCAGGACGGCTTGGCGTCCGACGGCGTGCGGGGCTGTGGTGGACAACATCAACGGCGACATGGCAGTCATCGACTGGGGGAAGGCCCGCGTGGGGAGGCTGTCAGATTGAGTTGTCGGATTCTGCTTGATTTTAGATCTTGGTGTTGCAGAGTGTCTGTCATGGTGGCTTTGCGCGTGTTGGCTGGTGGGATCGAGGCTCTGCCGCGTTGGCGGAGTTTTGGGACGAGAACGTGAGACGGCGGCTCGCAGCCTCGATCGTTTGCGCGCTGGTCGCTGCCGCTCTGGCTGCCGTGCAGGTCCTCGCCGCGGATCGCTTCGGCATCAATCAGTGGACGACCAGAGTGGGCCCCTACGATGACTACGTCGGCTGGGACCACGCGATGACCCGTTCCACGTGGTATCCGACCGCTTCCACGCTGATCGCCTCAGCGATCACGTACCGTGTGTTCCACCGTGCGTCGTGGTCCTGGCTGTGGCTGCCGGCCGCGGCTTGGCTCGGCTCCTGTCTGATCGCCGCCCCGCTTCTGTACGGCCTGGCCGCCGCGGCGCCGGAAAAGGGCCTCAACTCCAGTCCATCCGAGGTGGCCTGGGCGACGATCATCGGCGGCGCGATCGGCGTCGCCGCGGCGATGGCGGCGCTACGTCATCGGGAGGCCGGGGCCGGCCTGGTGGCCTATACCCTGTGGGTCTCCCTCCTGGAATTCACCAGGCCCTGGTGGTGGGATAGACCGCCGCCCTTCGATCCCATGCTCGCGGAAGGCGGGTTGAGCGGCGAAACCGGTGAGTACGTGGTGATGGCGACGCTCCGAGAAGCCGGTGGGGTCACCGCGGGGCTGATCGGGCCGGTCCTGATCAGCGGCATCGTCGCGGCATGGGCGGCAGCGCAACAGGGCCGATGGATGAGCGGTGCCCTCGCGGGCGTGGCCGGTCCGCTTCTGCTCTGCTCCGTCTATTTCACGACTGATCCGGGGTTGGGCGACCAGGAAAGTATTCAGTCCCTTCTGTGGGCCTACTCCATTGCGGCGGTGCTGATCGGGCTGTGCGTCAGTACGATCATCGCCGCCGTCGCCCAGATCCTCGCGAAGCGGGGGAGGGTGTACGTGTTGGGGACGAAGTCTTGGCCTCCGATCCGACCGCGGGGGAAACGGTAGCCGAAAAGGTCACTGCGTTGATCGATGGTTCCGGTATGAAGCCTCTGGTCGAGATCACCATCAGGGCAGAGGGAGAGCGAAATGCCCTTTTGGGGCATTTGTCGTTGTGGCTGTTTCATCGCGAGAGGGGAACGCCGGCGCCACTGCGTTCACCGCGGTGTCAACACCCGGCTGCTCTGACCTCATCGAGCACTTCACCGGCGCCGGGCCCAGCGGCGAAGCTCGGTGGCGGCCTCGTCGGCGGTAAGGGAGCCGCGTTCCAGGTGAACCTCCTGAAGATGCCGGATCGCGGTCCCCACCAGCGGGGACGACGGGATGCCGAGCACCTCCATCACCGCCCTGCCGTCGAGTACGACGGGGGCATCGTCGCGCCTGACGTACCTGTCACGTTCGGTGGCGGCGCGGGCAGCGGCCTCCTCCTTCGCGCGGTCCCGCAGTCGCAGGGATCCAGGCGTGCTCGGGACCCCAGGTCTGGCGGCCGTTCTCCCACAGGGCAGCGGTCTGGCTGCCGTCACCACCCCAGAAGTCCGCCTCCACGTAAGGGGGTTGGGCAGCGTAAGAACGAAAAGTCGCGTCAGCGGGCCGGGCGGAAGCGGCTTGGCGTGACATTCCGTTCCGGATCGGGCGTCCGAAGGATCGCGGCGCTACGAGGCGTCTGCGCGGCCAGACGACGGATATGACGGCCGGAGTTGAGCATGCGACCCTTGGGGCGTGCACGTCACGCCGCATGTCGAACCCCATCCGCCGATGATCAGGCGAATCCGGCCGGGGCACTGGCTGGCGCTGGATCGGCTCGCCGCGATCGGCTACGCGTTCGTCGCCTTCCTGCTGCTGGCCGACGAGGTCGGTGGACCCGAGAGGTTCGCGGTCGTTCCCCTGGGTGTGATCGCCTCGGCGCTGCCGATCGCGCTGCGCCGTCAGCGGCCGGTCGTCGCGTTCGGGATCGCCCTGGCCGGGCTGGTCGCGGCGGAGCTGGTCGAGCGCGAGACGATCATCTTGGGGATGCTGTCCGTGGCCTACGTCCTGTATGCGGTGGCGGTCCTCTGCCGCCCGCGCACCGCCTTCCTCGCGCTCGGGATGGCGCTGGCCGCCGCCGTGGCGACCGGAATTCCCGGCTTTCCCCGCATCGGCGGGGCCCCGGTGATCTCCGTACTGCTCTTCACCACGGTCTGGACCGTCGGCTACGCCGTGGGCATGCATCGCCGCCACCTCGGGGAGTTGCTGCGCAACCAGGCCAGGCTGGCCAAGCAGAGTGTGACCGACGAGCGGATGCGCATCGCCCGCGAGCTGCACGACGTCATCGCGCACGGCATGAGCGTGGTCACCGTACAAGCGGGATTCGGCGCCCTGGTGATCGACGACAGGCCGCAGGAAGCGCGGGCCGCGCTCACGGCCATCGAGACCACGGGACGCCAGAGCCTGGCCGAGATGCGGAGGCTGCTTGGCGTGCTCCGCGAGGAGGACCGGAGCGAAGGGCCCGATCTCGCGCCCGCGCCCGGGCTGGCCGACCTCGACCGGCTCCTGGAGCAGATCGCCGGGGCGGGGGTGCGGGTGGAGCTCACCACCACCGGGCCGCCTCGCGCACTGCTTCCCGGGATCGACCTTTCGGCGTACCGGATCGTGCAGGAGGCGCTGACCAACGTGGTGAAGCACGCCGCCACCGGCTCCGCCAGGGTGACCCTGCACTACGGCCCGGACGAGCTGTCCATCGAGGTCGCCGACGACGGCCTCGGCTGCCGGAAGGCCGGCGGGCCGTCCCCCGGACACGGCCTGGTCGGCATGCGTGAGCGCGCGCACCTGTACGGCGGCGCGTTCCACGCGGCGGGCCTGCCCGAAGGCGGTTTCCGCGTCACCGCCACCCTCCCCGTCCCCTCCACGGAGCACCCGGCATGAACCTCGCCCTGACCTCCGCGCTCGCCATAGCCGGGCGCGCGGCATGACCGTCCGCGTGGTGGTCGCCGACGACCAGATCCTCGTACGTGCGGGGTTGTGCGGCATCGTGAACACCGCCCCAGACCTGACCGTCGTCGGCGAGGCCGGCACCGGGCTGGAGGCCGTCAAGGTGGTCCGCGCACAGGCGCCGAACGTGGTGCTCATGGACATCCGGATGCCCGGCATGGACGGTCTGGAGGCCACCCGCCTGATCACCTCGTCCGGCGACACGAAGGTGGTCATCCTCACCACCTTCGACCTGGATGACTACGTGTACGCGGCGCTGCGCGGCGGGGCCAGCGGGTTCCTGCTCAAGGACACTCCCGCCAGGGACCTGCTGACGGCGGTCCGGGTCGTCTCGGCGGGCGACGCGCTGCTCTCCCCAGGCATCACACGGCGGCTGATCAAGGAGTTCGCGGGTCGCGCTCACCCTGAGCCACTGGAGGGCATCACCACGCGCGAGCGAGAGGTGCTCGCGCTGGTCGCCGAGGGCCTGTCCAACGGTGAGATCGCCGAGCGGCTGCACATCGGGCCGGGTACGGCCAAGACCCACGTCAGGCACCTGCTGGCCAAGCTGGACGCCCGCGACCGCGTGCACCTGGTGATCATCGCCTACCGCAGCGGGCTGGTCTCCGTCCGCTGAACCCGGCATCGGCCGAAAAGGCGTAGCCCGCCGGCGCGAAATGAGCCCTGGGGTAGACGACTCCGGCCGGGGCGGGTCACTAGCTTCGGACCACTCCCACTTCCAATGATCTGAAGGAGTGCGTGTGATCTCCCCGCGAGTGGTGTGCGCCGCCGCCCTGCTGGCCGCCGCCCTGCTGGCCGTACCGACCGCCGCCCAGGCCAAGACACAGCTCAAGACACAGGCCCTGGCACAGGCCCGGCCCCAGGCCGCCGCCCCGCCCCAGCTGACCCTTCCGGCGCCGACGGGCCCCTGCCCGCTCGGCACGGTGTCCCTGCATCTGGTCGACCGGTCAAGGAAGGACCCGTTCGCGGGCGCTGGCCACGACCGCGAGCTGATGATCAGCCTGACCTATCCGGCCAGGAAGGTCGCCGCGTACCCGGTCGCACCCTGGCTGCCGCCCAAGGCAGCGGCCCAGTACCTGCGCCAGGAGGGCCTGCCTCCGGGAGCCGTCCTGCTGCCGCAGACCCACGGGCACGAGGGCGCCCCCGCCGACCGGCGCGAGGGCCGGTTGCCCGTCGTGCTGTACTCCCCGGGCAACGACTCCTTCCGGTCGGCCAACACCGTGGTGGTCGAGGAACTGGCCAGCCGGGGATACGTGGTGGCCACCATCGACCACACCTATGACGGCCTGGTGGAGTTCCCCGACGGCCGAGTGGTGCCCCCCGCTCCCGACGGGGGAAAAACCGGCCGGGTGATCTACGAGCAGCGCATCGCCGACACCCGCTTCGTCCTGGACCAACTCGCGGTAGTGAACCGCGGCGGCAACCCCGACGCCGAGCACCGCAAGCTCCCCAAGGGACTGCGCGGGCTGCTCGACCTGGACCGGGTCGGCATGTTCGGCTACTCGGCCGGCGGGCCAACGGTCGCGTCCGCCATGGTCGAGGACAGGCGGATCAAGGCTGGGCTCGCCATGGACGGCCCGGTGGCGGGCCCGGTCGTCACCGCGGGGCTGGACCGGCCGTACATGCTGATGACCGCCACCAAGGCCGTCCGCGACCGGATCCCCGACCTGGCCACGTTCTGGTCGAATCTGAAGGGCTGGAAGCTCAACATCAGGACTGAAGGGGTCGAGCACGTCTCCTACGGCGACCTGGAGATGATCGCCCCGCAGGTGGCGTCACTGCTGAAGTGGACGCCCGCACAGCTCGCCGAGCAGATCGGCACGCTCGCCCCCGAGCGCGGCGAGGCCGTCCAGCGGGCCTACCCGCTGGCCTTCTTCGAGCGGAACCTGCGCGGCAGGGGTCACCTGCTGGACGGCCCGTCGCCGAGATTCCCCGAGGTCACCTTCATTCCCTAGTCGAGTAGCTCCAGTTCGTCGCCTTTGTCGTCGTGAGCGGCGTTGAGGGCCAGAGCACTGCGTCTACACGGACAACCAGCGGTGGTGGCTGCGCAGGAACTCCGACGGCACCCGGGCGGTCATCGCCAAACAAAGCGGCAAGTGCCTGGACGTGGCCTGGGCCGAGCAGAAGAACGGTACCCAGATGGTGCAATCGCGCTGCTGGGACGGTAAGAAGCAGAAGTGGACCTTCCTCGCGATCCCCCGATGACACCCCCGCCCTGCCGGCTCTACGTGCTGCCCGCCGCAGCCGCTCCGACGGCCGTGATCATGCGTCGCGGGCCGTCGGTGTGGTGGCACCTGCTGACCTGGGACCTGGAGGCAGGCGAGCTGACCCCGGGCGCGTGGCTGCGGGGGATGCTCTACCCCGAGCGCAGCGCCGTCTCGCCGGACGGGAAGCTGCTCGGCTACTTCGCGCTCGGCCACGGACGGCACCCGTGGGACACCTACTTCGCCGTGTCGAAGGTCCCGTGGCTCACCGCGCTCGCCGCCTGGCACACCCACGGCACGTGGACCGGCGGGTGCGCGTTCGCCGCGGACAACAGCCTGACGATCTCCGCCTCCATGGACAAGCGCCCCTTCCACGGCCGCTATCCGTACGGTGTCACGGTGGGAAACCTGCCCCCGACGCTGCCGGGGGCGGCGGGGACTGCGCGGGACCACCGGGGGCGGCTGCTCGTGGCCACCGACCAGGGTGAGGTGAAGATCGTCGAGGAGCGGTCCGGCGCCCGGGTGACGATCTGGTCCCGCGACCTGAACGGCCTCACCCCCGACCCGGTGCCGTCCCCGCGCTGGGCGCGGGCCTGGTGACCAGATCTACAGCAGGAGTGCGGCCGTGACCTGCCAGCCGTACGGCGTGGGCCCCGGCGCTGGCCCGGCAGCCCACCTCCTCGGCACGTTCGACGAGCGAGCGCAGGCCGACACGGGCTGCCACGACGACGGCGGCGGGGCGCCGTCGTCCCGGACGGTGATCGCCAGGTCCGGGCAGGCGGTCAGGGTGATCACGCAGCGCGAGGTGGTGGAGTGGCGCTGCACGTTCGTTGGCGAGCGCCTCGACGGCGATGCGATGCGGTGGGCGGCCAGCTCGACCGCAGGTGACGGTTCGGGCAGCGGGTCCGCCGCGTCGACACCTCGCAGCCTGATCATCGCTTAACCCGCTGTTCGAGCCCGAACCTCTAGGTTGAGGATGGCGGCGTGTGCGCTCCGCGGCGTCGAAGCATGCCCGGCTTCCCCTCCAGGGATGGCGAATGGCTGCACGACCACTGCGCCACCGTCCGCGGCGATGCGGGCAGTGGCGGCGTCGAGGTCGGCCACCCGGATGACGGGAACGACCCGGGGCTGTCCGTCGCGCGAGGCCATGATTCCCGTGTCGATCCCGGCGCCGTCCCCGTGCGGGGCGATGAGGTGGTCGGGCGCGGCGAAGGGCTGCATCTCCCAGCCGAGGAGTGGAGTCGGTGGCGTTCAGCCCCAAGGGAAACACCCTCGCCACCAGCGACCAAGACGGCGCCGTGCGATTGTGGGATGTCGAGATCCGGCTCACGCCCGCGAGCGGGTGGGCGCGGCCGAGCTGCTCGACGATGACCGGATCCAGCGTGTCGCCCTCCCTGATCCGCCAGGTTGCCAGATAGCGCGGATTATCTGGGAACCGGTCGAGCCCCGGCCCGATCACAATCCTGAGGGCGTTCCCGTTCTCGGGCACCTGCGTCGGCAGTGGCGGTGTCCGGTCGATGCGCTCCTAGCTACACCAGCCCCGGCGACGGTATGGCGTCCGGACTACAGGGTGAGTAGCGCAAACTGCTCATAGCCAGCTGCCACATTCCGCGAGGTGCCGGACATTTACCAGGTGTCCGGCACCTTTCGGCAAGGAGACTCTGTGACACACCGAGATCGCTTCGAAGCGGTCTATGACGCGTACTACCCGGCGATACACCAGTACGCCGCACGCCGTACCGGTTCGCCCGACGACACGGCCGATGTCATCTCCGAGACGTTCCTCACCGCCTGGCGGCGCATCGGCGACGTGCCTGAGGGTGAGGAGGCGCTGCTGTGGCTGTACGGGGTGGCCCGCCGCGTACTGGCCAACCAGCAGCGCGGCGAATCTCGCAGGGCCGTGCTCACTGAGCGGCTACGTGCGGAACTGGCAGCCGACCGGCCGGTCAGGCCGGTCGATCTGGACCATGTTCGCGCCGCCTTCGACGGGTTACCCGAACGCGACCGCGAGGTTTTGGCACTGGCCTGCTGGGAGGGTCTGACCAGCCAGCGGATCGCCAAAGTTTTGGGTTGTACGGCTATTGCCGCCCGGACCCGGCTGCATCGGGCGCGCAAACGGATGGCGGCGGCGCTGGCGCGGCAGGCGTCCTTGACGATCGCGATGGGGGAAGCATGAGCGACATCGACAACCTGGTAAGGGCCATCGACCCGGCACCACACGCGCCGGATCAGGGGCCCGGCGCGCGCGAACTGCGTGCGGCGATCATGGCGACCCAGGCGCGGCCGCACCGAGCGGTCCGGCGTCTGCCGTGGCGGGCCGGTGCCATCGGGCTCGCAGCGGCCGCGGCCGCGACGGCGGTCTTCCTTGGCCAGGTCACCCTCACCGCATCGCCCTCTCCCACGGTCACACCCGGCGGCACCGTCCTGTCGGGCACGTCGATCCTGCTGGCCGCCGCTGCCAAGGCCCAAGCCGCCCCAGAAGGCGCCTACTGGCATCTCAAGCAGCTGTACGTGGGCTCGGCGGGACCTTACGGCCAGAACGGCAACACCTACCGTCTGGAAACCTCGTACCTCTCGGAGACGTGGGTGGCCAAGGATGGCCGAGGCTGGATCGGCCGCAGGCAGCTGGCCGCACGCCCTCTGGATGTGGAGGCATGGCGCCGGGACGGCTCGCCGACCGAATGGGAGATGGGGAAGGACGGCGGCGTCTACTCCACCTCGCCCGGCGAGGGCACGCTCACCCGGCTCAAGGGGGAACAGAAGCTCTACTGGAGTGCCATGCCCCTGACCCTGAAGGAGATCGAGGCGCTGCCCGCCGACCCCGAAGCGCTGAAGAAGCGGGCCGCTGAGGCCATCCGTAGCGATCAGGATTTCGCCGGTTCGGTGGAGGACGGCCTGCCGCCCACCTTGGCATCACTCCTGTACGAGCTGCCCGCCTCCCCACAGGTGCGCAGCGCCGCCTACCAGGCGCTGGCGACGCTGCCCGCAGTGCGGGTCGAAGGCCGGACCACCGATCCGCAGGGGCGGCCGGGCGTCTCCGTGACCTTCCCAATCCAGCAGGGCCGGCCCACCCAGGGCAGACTGATCATCGACCCCGACACCTCCAAAGTGCTGACCTTCGAAGTCACCGGCGGCATGCCAGAGGTGAAAAACCGGGTCAACATGGTGCTGGAGTCCGGCTGGACCAACACCCGGCCATCCCCGCCCTCCGCCGAGTGAAGGCCGCCGGGCTGGTCGGCCGCGGCGCGAGCCCGCCGGCCGGCCCGGCTACATCCGCCCTCGGTGAGGGGATGTGAGCGGCAAGCGCATGGTTCTTCCAGGGTTCGGGCATCAGGAATTGATCAGGAAGGTGGTGCCTGACTCGTTCACCAGGGTTGGCCGCAGCGGCCGTCGGCCGTCGTGCAGTTTGGCGAGTTCGGCTTCGATGTCGACCTCGATGAAGCCGAAGAAGTTGATGTTCTCGCGGTGGCCGGGGGCGATGAACGACAGCAGTTCGTCCGGGACTTCGCGGCCCTGGACGCGCAGTTCCTTGATTGCCATGCCGTAATACTCGGTCGTCCACGTGATCACCGCGTTCGTCAGGATCGTAAGGCACCATGCCTGCTCGGTCTGGTCTTGCAGGTGGGGCCGGACGATGGTGCCGTGCTGGGCGTAGTGCAAGTCCCGGCGCAGCGCGTGCAGCGGTTCGCCCTTGTTGAGCTGCCGGGAGATCTTGCGTCGATAGACCGGATCCGAAAGGTAGCGGGCGGCATGGATGGTGCGGCGCATCCGGCCCCATTTCTTCAACGCCGCGGCCAGGGTGTTCTGCCGGGAGGCGGCTGGCCACTTCCCGACGATGAGCGAGGCGGTGGCCTCCCCGAACTTCGTTCGGTTCAGGGCGCCGGGATCACCCGGGCGAGACCGCGCCGGTCCAGACGGCGTCGGCGGCGGAGTAGACCGCCAGCAGTTCATCGTCGAGGTAGGGGGACAGGCCCGTGTCGTAGCGCAGGTTGGCGTCGGTGTCGGTGACGCTGAGGGTCCGGCCGTTCAGGTAACCTCTGGCGCCGGCCGCGTCGTAGTTCAGCAGCCAGGAGGAGCCTTGCGCGCCGTACCCGGTGAACCAGGAGGAGCCTTGCGCGCCGTACCCGGTGAACCAGGAGCGCATGGGCAGCAGCCGCTCGCCCTTCAGGCTGGGGGCGTGGGCGGCCGAGTGCGGCGCCGGGGGTCTGGGTGTCGAACGCGCACTGCGCCGCGGTTGCCACGACGTTGCGGTACTACGAGCGTACGGCGGTGCCCGTGTACCAGTGTGGCTGCCCGTCGGCGCCGATGAAGAACACCTTGCCTGAGGTGGCCGGGCCGTCGGGTTGCGCCGGACCGCTGACGGAGGGAAGCGACGACACGATGCTGCCGGGCTTGCCGCCGGGCGTGATTGCGGCGCCCGCGAGGGGCTTGCTGACGGAGCCCGTACGGTGTAGGGGTGGCGTTGGCCAGGTTGGCGCCGCCGTCGCCGAGCCAGAACGCCGCGACCTCCGCGGCGGCCGCCTGTGTGGAGGCCAGCGGCTTGGTCACGACGTTGGACGGCGACGTCGGCTGCGGCGGCGCGGCCGGGCCCGGTGAGACTGACGACTGTGGCCTTCTTTGGTGCGACCGTCGCCGCGCGTGTCACCTCGACAGACGAACCCAGCACCCGCTAGAAGTGGAGCGAGGCGGGGTCCTCCGCTGGGGAGGAATTGTCATGCAGGCTCCGAACACGGCGACGTCCATCACGCACACCAACGTGCGCCTGCTGATTCCCGTGCCCGGCTCGTTCGCCGAGGCGATGAGCGACTACGAGAGGCTCGTGCCCTCCCTGGACTCCGCCCGGGTCGAAGATCTCGTCCGGCGGCAGGCGTCGTGGGACGAGGTGATCGAGCAGGCCCGCGAGAACGCCCCGCACGGCTTCGTGATCTTCTGGCGCTTCGAGGTCCAGCCACTCATGAGCCTGGCCGGTGACGAGTGGCCGTGCGTCCAGTACCTCATGGGCAACCACACGATCGCGCAGCGGATGTTCCACCACGACCCCGCGGTCATGCTGAGCGCCCCGCTCCGCACGGTGCTCTGCGCCGGCGCGTCCGGTGTCGTGACATTGCAGGTCGACCAGCCCAGCAGCCGCTTCGGCAGTTACGGCGACCCCGAGATCGCCGCCGTGGGACGCGAGCTCGACGGCATGCTGGCCGACCTGCTGGATGCGCTCGGCGCCCCGGTGCCGGGCGAACTTCGGGCTCAACGCTGACGAAGCCGGGGGAGAGCGCCCCCGGGACGACCGGGTCGTTGGCGACGCTGATGTTCTCGTCCCCGATTCCGGGTCCGGTTCGGTGCGGGCGTCGAGGGTGACCGCTCGAATTGTCTTGGGTTCCTTCCCGTCCTCTGCCCGCACTCCACGCGGTAGGGATACCGTCATCGGCCGGTAAGGTGATCATGATGACGGACCCGCGCCTGACCACCCACCGTGACGTTTCCACGGCCATGGCCCGCTACGACGACCGGCAACTGGCCGAGCTGCTGGAGCGCGAGGCCGTGCCCCTCGGCATCGGCATCGGCGGGGCGTCCGCGCGGCTGGAGGTCGGCGGCACCTCGGTCTTCGTCAAACGCGTGCCCCTCACCGAGCCCGAACTGCGCCGCCCGCACTCGACGGCCGACCTGTTCGGGCTGCCGTCTTTCTGCCAGTACGGCATCGGCTCGCCCGGCTTCGGCGCCTGGCGCGAGCTGGCCGCGCACACGATGACCACCGAGTGGGTGCTGACCGGCCGGTTCCCCGGCTTCCCGCTGCTGTATCACTGGCGGGTGCTGCCCCACGCCGAGCCCGCCCCGCTGTACGGACAGCTGGCCGACATCGATCAGGCGGTCACCTTCTGGGAGGGCGCGCCCGGCGTGCGCCGCCGCCTCGAAGCGCTGGCAGAGGCCCCGGCGAGCCTGACGCTCTTCCTGGAGTACTTCCCGCACAACCTGCACCAGTGGCTGGAGGAGCGGGTGCGCGCGGGCGACGCCGACCGCGCCTGCGCCCTGGCGGACCAAAGGCTGCATGAGGCCGTGTCCTTCATGAACGCGGGCGGCCTCCTGCACTTCGACGCGCATTTCAAGAACATCCTCACCGACGGGCGCCGCTTCTACCTGACCGACTTCGGGCAGGCCGTGTCGACCCGGTTCGACCTGTCACAGGAGGAACAGGCCTTCTATCGCCGGCACCTCACCTTCGACCGCACCTACACGCTGACGTACCTGGTGAACTGGCTGGCCGGCGCCTTCCACGGCGCCGACTGGCCGCGGCGTCGCGAACTGGTGCGGGAATGGGCGGCGGGAGAGCGGCCGGCCGGCGTCCCCGGCGGGGTCGCGGCCCTGCTGTCGCGGCACAGCCCGCTGGCCACCGTGCTGAACGACTTCTACCACGGTCTGCAGAGTGAGAGCAGGAAGACGCCGTACCCGCTGGAGGAGATCCGCCAGGTTGGGGTGCCGCTAACCAACGTGTCATAGGCCGCCAAACCTTGAAGATCCCTAGCCTGACCTTCTGTAATGCCGAAGGCCCCGGCGCGGATCTATGGGCATGGGACGTCCGCCGCTTGGCATGGATGAACTCATCGAGCACTGGACTGTGCACGCTCAAGGACTAGGCCGACCTGGTCTATCGCACCGGGACTTCGTCGACTGGTCGGGCGGCGGGATGGAACTGGCCGTGATCAACCCCGTCGGCATCTTCGGCCCGGCGCTCGGCCCGGACTGCTCGGTCTACGTCGAGGTGGTGGAGCGACTGCTGAACGGAAAGCTGCCTGCCATTCCACGCGTGACCGTCGGGGTGGTCGACGTGCGCGACGTCGCCGACCTGCACCTGCCCGCGATGGTCGAGCCGGGTGCTGCGGGCGAGCGGTTCCTGGCCGCCGCCGGGGTGATGTCGCTGCCGGAGATCGCGAACCTGCTGCGGGTACGGCTCGGCCCGGCGGCCCGCCGAGTGCCGACCCGGACGGCATCGGACTGGGCGATCCGCCTCGGCGCGCTGGTGAGCCCTCGCTTCGCGACGGTCGTTCCGGACCTGGGCGTGGCACGCCAGGCGTCGAGCGCGAAAGCGCGTGAGGTTCTGGGCTGGCGGCCCCGGGCGATCGAGAAGACGATCCTGGACACCGCGGCCGACTTGGCCGGCCTGGGCCTGCTCCGCAACACCACGCGAATGGCCGACGCGGGTCGGTGACGCCAGCTGGTGGCTGCGCGGCGGAGTAGCCCTGGCTGGGCGCATGGGACGTTGACGGCCAGGCAGTCGGTCAGCCTGTCGCCGTCGGCGACCGAGCACTCCCGAACCCGTGATGGTTACGGATCTCCTGAAAGGTGCCGCTCGATCGTCCGGCCCGACCACCCTGTACAGCCCAAGGTGCCGGCCGGCGTCTTGGTCCGGCGGGCGACGTGGTCAACCACCTTGTCGGGGAACTCCGCCCGGCCGCGCGGGAAGCGTCCATGCTGGCGTATGGAACGCGACCGCCCAACATTACGGACGGTCAGATCACCTGACTGGGTGACCACAGCAGGGGGAGCCTGACAGCGCTCGCAAAAGGAAAATGCCAGTTCAGAATAGGTTTGGCGGATCATCGCACGCTTCTTAACGGCACCCCAGGTTGCCGGACGGCACGCCCTGCCGCTCGAGTAAAGGGTCACCCACCGGTTGAGGAGACGCACGCCGATCGGGAAGGCGGACAAGGACCCGACCGAACGGCCTCCGACCAGCGCACGCGTGCCACACTGCTTCGCCATCCGCGGCTCGGCTCCGAACTCGCCGGCGACCTCGCCCCTCCGCAGGCCGGAACAGGTCGTCAGGATGGCCGGGACGAGGTCGGCCACGTCCATGTCAGCGAGCCGTTGGCGACTCGTCGACTTGGCGTAATGTCCGGGTTGTTGGGTTGTGCGGAGAATCGTCCCATGCGTAAATCTTCCGCTGCCGTCGCCGCGCTGATGGCAGCCCTGGTCGCCGGCACCGTCACTCCCGCGTCGGCCGATGCCCAGGAGACCCGCGGCCCGTCCCTCAGCTTCGCCCTGCTCGGCGACACCCCGTACGGCGCCGACCAGCAAGCAGCGTTCCCCGCGCTGGTCGACGCGGTGAACGCCGACCCGGACGTCCGCTTTGTCCTGCACGCCGGTGACGTCAAGAACGGCGCGTCCACCTGTGACGACGCGCGCTTCGCCGACCTGGCCAAGCTGTTCGGCACCTTCGACGACCCGTTCGTGCTGACCCCCGGCGACAACGACTGGACCGACTGCCACCGCACCGCCGCAGGGGGGTATGTGCCCACCGAGCGGCTTGAGGCGGTCCGCACGTTCTTCTACCCGAAGGCCGGTCACACGCTCGGCCGCGACGCGATGGGCGTGCGGACCCAGGCGTCCGACAGCCGGCACAGCGCCTACAAGGAGAACGTGCTGTTCCGCCGGCAGGGTGTCGTGTTCGCGACGGTGCACGTGGTCGGCAGCGAGAACGACCTGGCGCCGTGGTCCCAGTTGCCGGGCGGTGACCGTCCCGACCTGCGACTGGCCGAGTTCACCGCGCGCAAGGCGGCGGCCCTCGACTGGATCGACACCGCCTTCGACACCGCACGGCGGACGAACGCGCCCGGCGTGCTGCTCCTGATGCAGGCCGAGCCGGCCGACACTCCCGGGTTCTCCGAGATCCGCGCCCGGATCACCGACCGTGCCAAGGCGTACGGCAAGCCCGTCCTGCTCGTGCACGGTGACGAGCATGTGTACGAGGTGGAGACCGGCTACGCGGGCGTCCCCAACCTGACGAGACTGGAGACCTACGGCGTCACGGCGACCCAGTGGCTGCGCGTCACGGTCGAGCCCCGCTCGCGAGCGGTGTTCTCATGGCGGCCCCAGACGGTGCCCGCCTCGTAAAAGCCCGCCGGCCCGGAGCGCCCGCTCCGGGCCGGCGGCCTTCAGCGCAGATCGAGCGCCGGTCACCCGCTTCGAGGAGGGCAGGCAGGTCTTCGCCGACCCCCGGATGAGCTCCTGGCGGCCGCGGCATGACCTCCCGGAGGAGGAAGGCGACGAGTGCGCGCCGCCGGCCCCTCATCGGAACAAAATCTGTCCAACCAGATCCTGAAAGGTATGGCGGGCGGCCGGGTGCCTGGATGACCAGGGAGACCCCGTTCCTGCCCGGAGCGGTGGGCGATCACCATCGCATCGAGGCTACTTGGCCGCCCCTCGCCGAATCGACCACCCGCGAGGAGCTGATGCTCGTGGCCTGTTCTGGGGATGTCGCCCCTGATTGCGAGGGTGTTTGCCGGGACGTTGGCGTTTCCGCTTAGGGGTCCCGTGGCCCATCCGCTTCTCTACGGCAACGGTCAATTTGTAGTGCCCAGGGTATGACGTTAGCAACCGCTGTCCCATTATCAGGCGGAAACTTCAGAGTCGGAGTTGATGCATGGTGGAACGACGCATGTCGGTTGCGACGCACTGGGGGAGTTATATCGCCGTAGTCGATTCCGGCCAGCTGGTGCGAATCGAGCCGAGGTACGACGACCCCGTACCATCGCCGATCGGCCCCGGAATGGTGACAGCCGCCGACGACAGCGCTCGCGTGTTGCGCCCCGCGGTGCGCAAGGGCTGGCTGAACGGCGAGCCGCGCGCCCACGACACGGCCAGAGGTACGGACGCCTTCGTGGAGGTGAGCTGGGACGATGCGATCACGCTGGTGAGCGATGAACTCCGTCGAGTTCGTGCACAGCACGGAGACAGCGCGGTGTTCGGCGGGTCCTACGGCTGGGCGAGTGCGGGCAGGTTTCACCACGCGCAGGGCCAGCTCCACCGGTTCCTGGCGCTGGGAGGGGGATACACCGACTCCCGCAACACCTACAGCACCGCGGCGTTGGAGGTCATCCTCCCTCATGTGATCGGCGGCCATCCGTGGAGCTACCAGTCCCGGATGCCGATGTGGGGTGAGATAGCCGAGAACTGTGAGCTTGTGGTGGCGTTCGGAGGGCTTGCCCTTAAGAACAGCCAGATCAACCCTGGTGGCCTGGCCAGGCACCAGACGCAGAACCTGCAACGCCAGTGCCGTGAGGCTGGGGTGCGGTTCGTGAACATCAGCCCCATCCGCAGCGATACCGCCGGCTTCCTCGACGCCGAATGGTTGCCCGTCATCCCCAACACCGACACCGCCGCGATGCTCGGCATCGCACACACGATGCTGGTCAACGGGTGGCACGATGAGGACTTCCTTCGCCGATGCTGTGTCGGGTTCGATCGCTTCGCCTCCTACCTGGCCGGCGAGCTCGACGGCATCCCGAAGGACGCTGCCTGGGCAGCGAAGATCACGGGCATCAGCCGCGACGCGATCACCGACCTCGCCGGCCGCCTCACCACCCAGCGTTCTCTCATCATGGTCAACTACGCGGTGCAACGGGCAGACCATGGTGAACAACCGATCTGGATGTCTGTCGTACTGGCCGCCATGGCGGGCTCGATGGGTCGGCCCGGCTGCGGCTGGGGCGCAGGGTACGCGACGATGGACGCGACAGGCGTTGCCCCAGATCGCCCCTTTGTGGGGACGATACCGGAGGTATCCAACCCTGTTCCGGATTTCATCCCAGTGGCAAGGATCGCCGATGCCCTGCTGCATCCGGGCAAGACCATCGACTACGACGGCCGGCGCCTCACGTTGCCCGAGCTTCGCCTGATCTACTGGTGTGGAGGGAACCCGTTCCACCACCACCAAGATCTCCATCGGTTGGCGCGTGCCTGGCAGACCCCTGACACGGTGGTGGTTCACGAAGCCTGGTGGAACACCACGGCCAAGTTCGCGGACATCGTGCTGCCCGTCGCCACCAGCCTGGAGCGCGACGACTTCGCCGCCGGATTTTCGGACCCCCACATCGTCGCGATGCCGAAGGTCCGCGAGCCGGCGGGCGAGTCGCGTACCGATCACAACATCTTCGCCGCCTTGGCCTCCCAGCTCGGGTACGAGCGGGAGTTCACGGAGTCGCGCTCCGAGATCGAGTGGGTCCGACACCTTTACGAGCAGACGAGGACCAAGCTCGGCGGCGATGCCGCCCTGCCGAGCTTCGACGACTTCTGGCGCAGTGCCACCGCTGAGCTGCCGGCGGCGACCGGACCGTTCCCCGGCAGTTTCGAGGACCTCCGCTCAGATCCGCAGCGCTTCCCCCTGCTGACGCCGTCGGGCCGGATCGAGATCTTCTCCGAGGAGATCGACTCGTTCGCCTACGACGACTGCGCCGGGCATCCGAAGTGGTTTGAACCAGTGGAGTGGCTTCGTGCCGATCTGTCGGACCGATTCCCGCTGCACCTGATCTCGAATCAGCCGGCCTCACGCTTGCACAGCCAGTACGACAACGGCGGCCGCAGTCTCAGTTCGAAGATCGATGGTCGTGAGCCCGTGACAATGAATCCGATGGACGCTGCGCCGCGCGGCATCGAGAGCGGCATGATCGTGCGCGTCTACAACGATCGAGGTAGCTGTCTCGCGGGCGCGGTCCTGTCGGACGACGTCATGCCGGGCGTCGTGCAACTGTCCACGGGGGCGTGGTGGGATCCGGTCCAGCCAGGCATGGACGGAACGTTGGACCGCCACGGTAATCCGAACGTTCTCACCGCGGATCGGCCGTGCTCGCGCCTTTCCCAAGGACCGAGTGCCCTCAGTGCACTGGTCGACGTTGAGCGCTACGACAGCCCCCTTCCCGATGTGCTCGCCTTTTCGCCCCCAAGCCTCGAGCATTGAGACTGGAGGAGGTCGTCAGCGGGAGCATAGGCGTGCT
The DNA here is from genome assembly GCF_014873145.1 of Nonomuraea angiospora. Taxonomy (NCBI): domain Bacteria; kingdom Bacillati; phylum Actinomycetota; class Actinomycetes; order Streptosporangiales; family Streptosporangiaceae; genus Nonomuraea; species Nonomuraea angiospora. Next base: position 1,052,562 of record NZ_JADBEK010000001.1, read on the forward strand.
GCCGGATCGTGCTCGGCGGTGATACGGGCGGAGGTCTCCTCGCCCGGGCGAACGTAGCGGCCGAGGCCGGCCAGGTGCTGGTGGCGGCTCTTGGCCTGCAACCCCGGCGCGGTGCGCCCGGCCTGGGCCAGATGTTGGAGCGCGCTGTGGCGCAGCTGGTGCAGCGTCCCGCCCTGGCCGTGCGGGTCGAGCTCGGCGGAAGCGGTCTTGAACAGGTACTCGGCGCGCGGATAGGACAGCCGGCCGCGGCCGGTGGCCGGGCAGATGTCGGCGGCCACAGGCGCGCGTGTCCCGGAGACGGGAGCGCGCCGGTCGGCGAGGGGGATGGCGCGGTCGCCGCGGTGGGCGGTCTTGCGCCGCTCAGGCGGCGGGGCCGGGCCGGTGGCCAGCAGGTCCAGGCGCTGGGCCCATATGGTGAAGGAGACCAGGGCGGACAGGTGCCGGTTCCAGGTGGCGGCCGCGGCGAGATGTCAACGCTCCATCACCGTCGCGTACTGCTCGGGAGTTTCTGTCGGCGGTACTCAAGCCTCACCACCACGCCACATCACAGCATGTATCTCATACGTTACTTTCGGCTAGCGTCCTGGCGGTGATCATTCGATCCCCGCGAAACGGCGAAGGCGAGGTGGTAAAGGTTGCATCCAACTCCGCACGAACAGCAACGTCTGATGACCGGCCGGGCCGTACTGACGTCCTGGCCGGTCCGCCGTCCTGCGGCTCAGTGATGATCCTCAAACAGGAAGGAACCACACCATGTCTGACTCATTCGCAGCTCACGCAGACATGACCACTCTTCAAGATCGCAAGTACCGCCAGTGGTTCAGGGGCGCCGACGTCGACGGCGACGGGGTCATCACCCGGCAGGACGTCCTGCTGATGGCCGAGCGCTACATCGCCGCCCGTGCCGCGTCACAGTCCCCGATCGCCCATCGCCTCACCCAGGAGCTGGACGCGTTCTGGACTCACGTGATCGCCCCGATGGATCAGGACGGCGACGGGAAGATCGACCTGCGAGAGATGACCGAAGGGTTCCGGCGGGCCCTGACTGACCCCGGCCTGTACCCGCAGCAGATCCAGTTGGTGGCCGACTGCTATTTCGACCTCGTCGATCTCGATGGCAACGACAAGATCGACCTAGAGGAGTTCCAGCAGATATTCGGCCTGGCCGGCAACATCTCCTTCGAGCACTGCGCCGAGGTTTTCACAGCCCTGGACCTGGACGGTTCAGGCACGCTGGATCGCGCCGAGTTCCACCAGGCTCTCGCGGAGTATTTCTACGGCAACGACCCGGACGCCCCCGCCATCCACCTGTTCGGCAGAGTCGCGGACTGACGGCCCCTCGCCGTGCGGGCGAGGGCGTCAGGGCCGTGTTCCAGGAGCACGGGGCGGGACACCGCACTCGCCAACGTCGCGCAACCCCAGACGGTCATGATCGCCGGTCCCGTCATGGGGCGAACAGGACGCGGGATTCAAGATCGAGGCGGGTGGCGGGAGCGGCCGGAGCGTTGATATTGAGGATCCAGTTGCCGAACCGGCGAATCGTCACCACATCGTCGCGGACCCCGGCCCGCACCGTGTGCAGCAGGCTGACGATCAGCGTCAGCCCCTTGTCCTGGTCCAGCACCTTGCGCAGATCCGCGACCTCGGTCACCAGTGCCTCGCCCGCGAAGTGCGCGACCTTCCCCGGCGGCACATCCGCCAGCCAGGCCTCGGCCGGGCCAAGCGCCTCCAGGTGCCGCAGGAGCGCCAGACGTCCCTTGAACTTGCCCAGCGACGCAGCCTGCGCCACGTCCGTCAACCGGTCGTAGTCACTGCGCGCGTGACCGGATCGACCACCAGCAACGTGGCCGGCCTCACGCGAGCAGCAATATCGACCCGGCCCGCCACGAGCGTGAGGAATTCGCGGTTCACCTCGGTACGGATCGTCTCGGTCAGCTCGTCGTGTAGCCGGGCAACTCGCATCGCGCCCGGACCAGGTCCTCCAACGCCACGTTGATCAGATCGGCTGGGTTGTCCCTGGCCTGGGCCGCCTTGCGGGTCGTCTTGCGTCCTACCGTGGGCCCACTCCACCTCATCGGCCGTGGGAGTGAACACCTCGGCCGGTTCCCGCGCCCCGATAGTTCGCGCGAACCTCCGGAAACCATCACCAACCGGCGTGAATGCGGAAGATGCCGCCATCGCCCTCGTAGTTGTGCCAGGTGGTGACGTTCCAGCGCACCGTGGGGTGGCCTCCCGAGCCGTCCGGTTGCACGCCGTCCCAGAGCGCGTCGGAGGCGCCGATGTCGGACTTGCAGAAGTTGATGCCGCACTTGGCCGCCGGCGGCAAGGCGGAGAGCGATGGTGAGCCGCACGCGAAGCCGGGTGCGTTTGCGGGGATGCTGATCAGGGTTGAAGCCTTCGATGACGATGTCGGAGAAGTGCGGCGCGAGTTGCTGGTCGGCCTGAGTGCGCGCAGTCCCGCGGGACAGTCGGCCGGCATTGATGGTCTGGCGGAGCCGGTCGCGCTCGGTGGCGGGGATGGGGCGGCGTCCGAGCCAGTCGGGCCAGCCGTCAGGCCGTGTGGGTGAGAGGGGCGGCACGGGGTCGGCGTTCCCTTCGGCTGGCGTGGTGCTGCCTTTGGTGACGTGACGCCTTGCGCGGTGGCGGGAACGGCTGTTGATCAGTTACTTACCGCCTTTGCTGGCGGTCCGGACAGGCCTGCCAAGCTTGCGATTCCTGCATGGGGGCGGTTTCGAACTCGAACCTCGTCTCCTGTTCGTCCTGCCGCATGGTCCCGGTTGCGCGCCGACGATCAGCGTGCTGCCCGCTCACGCCGTTGGTGGATGTCGATCTCGACCCCGGCCTGCGCGCAGTAGGTCTGCCAGCGGTGGTGGGCGGCGTCGTAGGACAGCGGCCCACCACGACCGTTGATCGAGGCGCGAAACAGCGGCCCGGCGCGGTAGCCAGCCGGCGCGGGCCAGCTACAGCTTGAGCAGGGCGACGTAGCCGCGATCGTCCAGCAGCACCGTGCGCACGCTGCCGCCCTTGCCGTGGATGCGCACGTGTTCGTCGTCCAGGCGCAAGCCGAGGTCTTCGACGTGCAGGCCGCACACCTCCGAGGCGCGGGCGCCGCAGCGGTCCATCGGGTCAGCCTGCAGCAAGTCGTGGCGGAGCGCCCACTTGCAGAAGGAGGCGACGGCGGAGCGCTTGCGCTTGCGGGTCGACGGCGCGAGTCCGGCGATCTCGGCGAGGAACGCGCGGACCGGCGCGGCGGTCAGCTCGCCGACCGGGTCGCCGTGGTGGCCGGCGAACTGCAGCAGGTCCCCGCGCGATAGGCGCGCCGGGTGTGCGCGGAGGCGCCGGCATTGGTCAGGTCAGTGAGGAAGTCGTCCAGGGGCGCCGCCGGCGGGTGCGCGCGGCCGAACTGCTCGCTGATGACCGGATCCATGCCGCCTGCCCTCCGACGTCTCGGCCCCGATCGGCGAAGTTGCCAGACAACCGGGAAACGAAGCGTCCGCGCGAGAGGCCGGCCGCCCAGGTCGTGCCCGGCCTGTGATCGCTATCTTGCCAGATAACGTAGATCGTCTAAGAACTGGTCACGTCCCAAGGTGATCCGGAAATCGTGAACCTTCTTGGCTTCTCGCCCGACTGTGCAAGATGACGGGAGGGCGAGATGACCGATGAGCTGCTGGTGGTGCGCGCTCAGCTGGGCGAGCGCGCGGCGCTGGCCGAGTTGCTGGCTCAGTGGCGGGTGCCGGTGTGGACGTACGTGCGCCGCATGCTGGATGCAGACCGGGCCGACGACGTGACCCAGGAGATTTGGCTGGCCGTAGTCCGCGGCCTGCCCCGGCTCAGGGAACCCGACCGGTTCGCGCCGTGGCTGTTCACGATCGCCCGGCGCTCGGTCACCGACCGGCTGCGCGGCGAGTATGCCCGCGAGCAGGAGACGCTCGCGGGCGACGACGTGGCCACCGAGGACCCGGTCGAGGCCATGGTGGATCGCGCCGCGCTGATGAACGTGCTGTCGGAGCTGCCGGTGCTGGAGCGGGAGATCCTCGTGCTGTTCTACCTGGAGGACCTGACGGTCGAGGAGTGCGCGTACATCTGTCGGATCCCGGCCGGGACAGTCAAGTCCCGACTCAGCCGCGCCCGTCGTCTGCTGCGTGAGCACCTCAAGGAGAAGGGATACCGGCCATGACAGAAGAGCCTCGTCTGTCGGCGCAGGACATGATCGATCGACTGGCGCCGGTGTTGTCGCCCAGGGTCCGGATCCGGGCGGTGGCGGCACTGCTGGCCGGCGTCGGCGGCACGGTGTTCGTGGGCACGTTGTGGTGGTCGGAGCCAGGACCGCTGCCAGGGCGCACGCATCTGGCGTTCGCGTTGTTCACCGTGTTCTGCCTGGCCTGGGCGACGTACGGCGGGTGGCTGCTGACGCGCCGGGTTCCGCTGTTCGCCACCGATCGGGTGATCGCCGCCTGGATCGGCCTGGCCGCCTCGCTGGCCACCACGGCGGTCGTGACCGTCGTGGCCGTGCAGCGCGGCACCGGGGCGGGGCTTGCCCTGGCGGTCGGGGGCCTGTTCGTCGCTGTGGCCCTGGCGCTGGCGGTGCGCGCCCATGCCCGGCGCGCAGCGCTGCTGCGCCGCATGCACGAGCTGACCGGCCGGGAGGAGCGGTGAACGCGCTGCGGACCAGTGGCCTGGGCAAGCGTTACCGGCAGCGGTGGGCGCTGCGCGAGGCCACCATCGCGGTGCCCGCCGGGGCCAGGGCCGCGTTGGTCGGGCCGAACGGGGCAGGCAAGTCCACGCTGCTGAACCTGGCGGCGGGCCTGCTGACGCCCACCACGGGACGTGCGGAGGTCTTCGGCCGGCCGCTGGAGACGGCCGCGGTCGCGTTCGTCGCCCAGGACAAGCCTCTGTATCGCCGGTGGAGCGTCGCCGACCTGCTGCGCTTCGGCTCCGCGACCAACCCCCGCTGGGATCGCGCGGCTGCGCAGGCTCTGCTGTCCGGGCACGACATCAGCCTGCGCGAGCGGGTGGACCGATTGTCCGGCGGCCAGCGCACGCTCCTCGCGCTCGCGCTGGCCGTCGGCAAGCGCGCCGATCTGGTGGTGCTGGACGAGCCGCTGGCCGAGCTCGATCCGCTGGCCCGCCTGCAGGTGATGAGCGTGGTACGCGAGCTGGAGGCCACCGTGCTGCTGTCCTCCCACATCCTGGCCGACCTGGCCGAGGTGTGCGATCACCTGATCCTGCTCGGCGCCGGCCGGGTTGGGCTGTGCGGCAGCTTCGCCGACCTGCTGAGCAGCCACTCCGCCACCGATCTGGAGGACCTCGTACTGCACTATCTCCGCAACCCCGAGGCGGTTCGATGAGCGGCCCGCTGTGGGTGGCCTGGCGCGGACAGCGCGCCCAGGCCGCCGCCATCGCCGCGCTGCTCCTGCTCTACGGTGCCGCCGCCGCGGCCGAGCGGCTGGACCCGGGCCTGAGCGGACTCACCTTCCAACTGGCCGGCTTCCTGGCCGGCGCAATCTGCCTGATCTGGGGCGCTCCCCTCATCGCCCGGGAGTTCGAGGCCGGCACTCACAAACTTGCCTGGACCCAGAGCCTGTCGCGGGGCCGCTGGCTGGCCGCCGTCCTCGCCATCGCGGCGGCCGGCGCCCTGACCGCGACCGCCGCCCTCGCCGCGGTGCTGACCTGGGCCCTGCCGGGCACCGAGGGTAACCCGATGGCCTGGCCGTACTACGAAAGCCACGGCCTGGTTCCGTACGCCAGGGCGCTGTGGGCGCTGACCCTCGGCGTCGCACTCGGTGCGGTGACCCGGCACACCCGCATCGCCATGCCGCTATCGGTACTCCTGGTCGGTGCCGGTCAACTCGCCGCTCGGGCCCTGCGCGGGCGATTCGATCTGTCCTTCTGGGCCATGCAGCGGACCGAAACGGCCGTCTACCTGGCGTTCACCCTTGCCCTGACCGGAATCGCCTACTTGGCGATACGACGCCGAGCCTGACCATGAAGGAGATCACGATGGCCCACAACCCGAAATTCGTCCGCCGACGCCTTGGCACGACAGCCCTGGTCGTGGTGACCGTGCTCGTCGCCGCGGTGCTCCTGGCCGGCGTGATCACACTGCTGGGCTGAAGCGCCTGCGTGGTGAGCCGGCATCGCCCCCCGGCTGCTCTGCGGCGCCCGGCGGCGGCGGCGGCCGGATCCGTCGCGGGTGCGTGAGTTGCTGCACCAGGTCGGGTTGGCCGGGCGGGAGGGGTGGCGCCCGGCGACGGGATACCGGTGGCGTCGGTGATCAGAGGGTGCTCGCTGCCGACCCGTCCGCGATCGACCGCGGACGGGCCGGTCTGCGGCAGGTGCTCCCAGGCGATCCCGGGCGCTCTTTGGAGTGATACCCGTGAGAGACGTCGAAGGGTGTACCCAGAGCATCTGGACACACCCTTCGACGTGGCCGTCAGGTCGGGCAGCCGCTGTCGGCGATGACGAAATATCCGGCAGACCTTTCCTCAAGGGTGTGACCGGTGTAGAGGTTCCAGAGGCCCATCTGCTGGTTGGAACCGTTGGCGTAGACGTAGCCGCCGCTCTGATGGGCGCGACCGGCCGCGACGTGGTTGTAGTTGCTGGCAGTGAAACACTGCGGGGTGTAGCTGCTCGTCGTGGCGTTGACGGCAGCGGACTGGGAGCCGACCGCTCCGGCGCCGTCGACGGCGGCCACCGTGTAGCTGTAGGACGTGCCGCTGGCCAGGCCCGTGTCCGTGTAAGCGGTGGAGGTGACTGCGGAAGTGTTGATCTTCGTACCGTTGCGGTAGACGTTGTATCCGGCCGCCCCGGAGACCGGATACCAGGTCAGGGAGGCCGAGGTGTCGGTGGTTCCCGTCACCGAGAGACCGCTCGGTGCCGCAGGACCCGTCTGGTCGAGGCCGAAGAACGTGGCTGTGTAGTAGCTGGAGCAGATGTACTTCAGATAATAGGTGCTGGAGGTTCCGCACTGATCGGCGCCGGAGCCGGGGTTGACGGCCAGGCCATGGCCCATGCCGGAGATCGAGTAGGTGACCACGGCAGGCTTGCCGTTGGCGTCGTTGTAGACGTTCTCGGTAGTGCCGCCGGTCAACGACCGGGTGCTGGAGGGGGTCTGGCTGATACCCCAGACGTTGGTCCAGCCGTCTCTGCTGTAGGTCAGCTGGGCCGGGTTGACGGTGTAGTCGGAGCTGCCGTGCCAGATCGCCACGCGCGGGTACGGTCCGCTGTAGCCGGAGTACGCGTTGCGGATGAGGTCGCCCCACTGTTTGGGAGTTCGGCTGGTCGTGCCTGAAAGGCAATTGGTGTTGGTGATTCCGGTGGTGGAACAGTAGGCGGCGGGACCGGAGTGTATGGAGCCCGCGGCGAACACGTCCGGATAAGCGGCGAGCAGGTCGGCGGCCATGCCACCACCGGCGGACAGGCCGGTCACGTAGATGCGGCTGGGGTTGACGTGGTAGTTGGCCTTCGCGTACTGAACCATCTGGTAGATGGACAGCACCTGGCCCTTGCCCCGGGTGATGTTGGACGAGGTGCCCCAGTCGAAGCAATAGTTGATGGGGCTTATCAACGAGGGCTGCTCTGGGAAGACGAGGGCGAACCCGTACAGGTCCGCATACTTGGGCCAGCCGGATTTGGCGTAGTAGTCGCTGGCGCTCTGAGTGCAGCCGTGCAGGGCGACCACGAGCGGCGCGTTGTCCGGCAGGCCGGCCGGAAGGTAGCTGTACATGTTCAGGCTGCCGGGATTGGAGCCGAAATCGCTGATCTTCGTAAGCGCGGCAGCGCTCGCGGGAGCCGCCGTGACCATGCTTCCGATGAGCAGCGCTCCGGCCACGAGGACCGACCAGAGCCGGGCGAGACGGGCCTTGATGTGATGTGGTGTCGGTGAATTCTCCATCGTGCACTCCTGGGGGGTGGGAGATGAGCACCGGCTGTCAAACCGCCCACGCTCCCTCGAACACGGCCCTGCCATCGGAGTACGTGACGGCGGTCACAGACCTTTTGGGTATCCTCCGTCTCGCTAGCTCCTGCTGATATGTGTGCATGATCCCCTGTTCACATCGGCTTCGTATGAGCCGCGACCACAAGCGTCCGAGGCTGGAACCGGGAACGCGAACGGCAGCGCGTTCCAGGCGTTGAGGATGCTCTGTGGTTTGCGGCGATGTGGCAAGGATCAAGATCGGCGGCTCCGCCTCGCCGGGAGGAGGCGGCGATTGCAGGGCCGCATGCTTAATCAGGCTGTCAGCGCCTTGGCGAGATGAGTTTCCCGGTCCCGGCCCGGTCCTCAGTTCCGCGGATCAGGTCAGGGTGACTTCGACGGGGAGCTTCTTGATGCCGTTGACGAAGTTGGAGCGGACGCGGGGCACGTCACCGGCGAGCCTGATCGAGGACAGGCGGGGGATGAGCTCCTCGAACATGATGCGGATCTCCGTACGGGCGAGGAGGTTGCCCAGGCAGAGGTGCGGGCTGCCTTTTCCGAAGGTGATGTGGTCGTTGTCCTGGCGGGCGACGTCGAAGTCGTAGGGGTCGGTGAAGACCTCCTCGTCCCGGTTGCCGGAGGCGTACCACATCACGACCTTGTCGCCTTCGCGGATGAGCTTGCCGCCGAGTTCGACGTCGCGGGTGGCGGTGCGGCGGAAGTGGTAGACCGGCGAGGCCCAGCGCAGGAACTCCTCGACCGCGGTCGGGATGAGGGACGGCTCCTCCTGGAGGCGTGCCAGCTGCTCGGGGTGCTGGATGAGCGCCAGCATCGAGTGGCTGATGGTGTGGCGGGTGGTCTCGTTGCCCGCGACGACCAGGAGCAGGAAGTAGTTGTCGAAGTCCTGCGAGGACAGGGGGACTCCGTCGCGCGGGGTCTCGTTGACGAGCTTGGAGATGAGGTCCGCGCCGGTGCCGCCGCGCCGCTGCCGGGCCAGTTCCCGGCCGTATTCGAAGACCTCCAGGGAGGCGGGCGAGCGGAACGGCAGGTCGCGGTATCGCTCGCTCTCCTCGCTGTGCAGGAGGACGTCGGCGTAGTCGGGGTCGGTGTTGCCGATGATGCGGTTGCCCCAGTCGATGAGTTTCTGGTTGTCCCCTGGCGGGACGTCGAGGAGCCGGGCCAGGACGTTGATGGGAAAGTCGGCGGAGACGTCGGCGACGAAGTCGAAGGAGCCCTTGGCGAGGGCGGCATCGAGCGTCTTGGCGGTGAGGCCGCGAAGGAAGTCGGTGTAGGAGCTGATCACGGAGTTGCCGAACTGGCGCTGGAGCAGGCTGCGCAGCGCGCGGTGCCGGACGCCGTCGAGCTCCAGGATGGAGGCACGCTTGGCGATCTGGTCGTCGTCGAGCTCTTCCAGGTTGACGAACTTGGTGGAGGTGAAGGTCTCCGCGTCGCGGTCGACCCGGGCGACGTCGGCGTGCCGCGTGACGGCCCAGAAACCCGAGTTCGGGGAGGCTTCAGGCGTCCAGTGGACGGGGTCCTGGTGCCGCAGGGTGTGGAACATGCGCCACGGGGTGACGCCGTCGGTGAAGCGGTCAAGGTCGGAGAGGTCGACCTCATCCAGCGGAAGTGGCTCGGAAAGTGCGTCTTTGATCACGAGGGTTCCTTCGGCGTCACAGGTGGTAGGCGTATTCGGTGAACTCCCAGTCGGTGACGTGCCGTTGGAAGCGTGCGACCTCTTCGCGTTTGTAGGAGAGGAAGGCGGCGACGGCGTCCACGCCGATGACGTCGGCGAGCAGGGCGTCGGCCTCCAGCGCGTCGAGCGCGGCGGGAAGGTTCATGGGGAGGACCGCGGCCTTGGCGGTGTCGTAGCCGTAGCCTTCGAGCGGGGCGGGAGGTTCCTCACCCGCCAGGACGCCCAGCAGCGCGGCGGCGGCCGTCCCCGCGATCAAGAGGTACGGGTTGGCTCCGGCGTCGGCCAGGCGCAGCTCGAAGCGGGCGCCTGGGCCGCGTTCCGGAGGGACGCGGAGCATGGCGCTGCGGTTGTCGAGGCCCCAGTCGATCAGCCAGGGCGCGAGGGTGTCGGGCCCGAACCGTTTGTAGGAATTGATGCTCGGGTTGAGCAGGGCGGCGAGTGCCGGCGCGTGGGCGAGGACTCCGGCGACCGCGTGACGGGCCGTGGCCGACAGTCCGTAGGGGGCCGCAGGGTCGTCGAAGGTGTTGGTGCCGTCGCCGTCCTCGCAGGAGAAATGCAGGTGGAAGCCAGATCCGCCGGCGTCGTTGAACGGCTTGGCCATGAACGTGGCGAGCTTTCCCTCCTGCCGGGCGAGCTCCTTGACGGCCGCTTTGAAACGGAAGGCGCGGTCGGCGGCGTCGAGCGCGGTGGAGTGGGTCAGATTGATCTCGATCTGGCCTCCGTCGAACTCGTGGTTGCCGCTGGTGACGCCGATGCCGAGGTCACGCAGCATCCGCAGGGTGCGCAGCAGGTGATTGTCGGGATCGGCGCGCAGGCCCGCCGTGTACACGGCGCCGGAGACCTCGCTGTAGCGGCGCCATCCGGCCGGCGAGGCCGGGTCGGGCTCGCACAGGAAGTACTCCAGTTCCGGCCCGACCACCGGGTGCAGTCCGTGTTCCGCGCAGCGGGCCAGAACGGTGCGCAGCAGGTCGCGCGGTGACTCCGGCGCGGGCGACCCGGTGCGGGGGTCCTCGACCTCTCCGAGGCACGACGCGACGCCCGGCTCCCACGGCAGGCTGACGAGGGTGTCCAGGTCAGGGCGGACGATGACGTCCGGCAGTCCCGCGTCGAGCCCGCCCGCCACCGGGACCACGTCGCCCTGGGGAGTGGTGTGGTAGACCGCCCGGCAGAAGGCGAGGCCATGCCGGAGAGCGGTGGGCAACTGGTCGACCAGGACGTCCCGGGCGCGGTCGACGCCGATCAGGTCGGGATAGGTCACCCGGACCACGTCGATGCCCTCGGCGGTGAGTCGTTCCAGGTGCTGTCTGACGTCGGGGTTCTCTGGTGCGCTCACCGGGTCTCCTAGGCGGATGTATGGGGGAGACGCCAGCCGGACGTGGAGACGAGCGTCGGTCCGACAGGACGTTTGAAGCCAAACGTTAAAGATGATGACCCTCCTTCGCAAGGGGAGGGATACAGAAAATCTATCCATCCGGACGTCTTGACCCGGTGTCGGGTCCTCCTTATCTTATTTGGAGTCAAACGAGTTTGGGGTCGAGTCGCCCCGGTGGCCAGGGCCCGGTCCCGGCAATGTCCGCGGGCGGGCCCTTCTCCATTTCTCTCGCCCCTTGGGAAGGACCGGCAATGAGGGTCATCGTCGACATGAGCAAGTGCCAGGACCACGGACAGTGCGTCTTCGCCGCTCCCGACGTCTTCCGGATGGACGCGAACGGTCGGCTGGCCTACGTCAGCGATCCCCATGACGCGCTGCGCGAAGAGGTCGAGGAGGCGGCGGATGTCTGCCCCCTCCAAGCCATCCGGATCGAGGACTGACCACGATGAGTGGCCGGATCGTCATCGCTGGAGCCTCTCTGGGAGGCCTGCGCGCCGCCGAGCAGCTGCGCGCCGCGGGCTGGGCCGGAATGATCACCGTTGTGGGGGACGAACCCCACATGCCCTACAACCGGCCGCCCCTGTCCAAGGAGGTCCTGGCCGGAAAGGCGGGCTTCGACTCCCTCGCGTTCACCCCGAAGGCCGGCGTCGCCGATGTGGAGTGGCGCCTCGGCACCGCCGTCACCGCGGCCCGGCTGGAGGAGGGCGTCGTCGTGCTCGATACCGGCGCGGAACTCACCTTCGACGGGCTGGTGATCGCCACCGGCATGCGACCCCGGCGGTTGGCCTGCCCGGGGCCTCGCGACGGCCGCCACACGGTGCGGACGCTCGACGACGCCCAGGCATTGCGCGCCGAACTGATGCGCCCGGGAGCCATGGTCGTGGTGATCGGCGGCGGGTTCATCGGCTGCGAGGTGGCCGCCACGGCGGCCGGCCTCGGCGCCGCGGAGGTGACGGTCGTCGACCCGCTGCCACTGCCCATGGCCGGACCTCTGGGCGAGCTCCTGGGAGACGCCCTGCTCCGTCGGCATACCGATCGTGGGGTCCGTTTCCTGCTCGGCCGGGGCGTCGACGGCTTCCAGGGCGACGCCCGTGCCGAGGCGGTGGTCCTGGACGACGGCACGGTACTCGCCGCCGATGTGATCGTGGAGGCGGTCGGATCCGTCGCGAACACCGAGTGGCTCGACGGGAACGGTCTCGATCTCACCGACGGAGTCCTCACCGACGACCGGCTGCGAGTCGGTGGTCTGCCGCACGTCGTAGCGGTCGGCGATGTCGCCCGTCACCCCAACGCCCGCTACGACGCCGTAGCACGGCGTGTCGAGCACTGGTCCATGCCGACTGAGACCGCCAAGCACGCCGCGAAGGCTCTCGTCGCCCAGCTGACCGGCGCGGTGCCGTTCCCCGGTCCGTTCGCGCCGCTGCCCACGTTCTGGAGCGATCAGCACGACTTCCGGCTCCAGTCCTTCGGCCTGCCGGTGCTGGGCAGGGACGACGTGCGGGTCCTGGAGGGCACTCCGGACGGCGACTTCGTCGCCGGTTACCACCGCGACGGCGGTCTGGTCGGCGTGGTGGCGCTCGGCGGCGCTCCTGCCGCCCTGGCCGCCTCCCGATACCGCGCCCAACTGCTCGGACAGCTCGTTCTCACCGCTCATGGAGTCCCCCGATGACCGCCCTGCGTGGCTATTTCCATCCCAAGTCGGCGAGCGGCGGCTCGTCGCTGATCCCCTCGCCGCCCTGGCTGTACTCCGGTGACCTGCTCACCGTCGAGTACCGTACCGACCCCGATCGGGTGCGCGAGCTGCTGCCCGCGCCGCTGGAGCCGGCCGAGGACGACCCTGGGGCCGTCGCGCTGATCTGGGCCGACTGGCAGTCCTGCTCGACCGGCGGAACGGAACTGCTCGATCCGGTGCGTTCCCAGTACAAGGAGGCGTTCGTCGTCGTGCGCTGCTCCTATCAGGGGCGGACGTACTCACGCTGCGTCTACATCTGGGTCGACAAGGACTTCGCGATCGCACGGGGCCTGCACCAGGGTTACCCGAAGAAGCTCGGCTCGATCCACCAGACCCGCCCCCACCCCTACGGGCCCGCACCGCGTATCGAGGCAGGAGCCCGGTTCGGCGCGACCCTCGCGGCGGCCGACCGGCGGCTGGCCCAGACGGTGGTCACCCTGCGGGAACCCGCCGAGACCAACGGGTTCGTCAACGGCCACCCCATGGCCCACCACCGCTGGCTGCCGTCTGTCGAGAAGGGCAGGGGACTGGCCCTCGACGAGCTGATCGAGTCGGGCGCCGCCTCCTTCGAGGGCGGCCGGCCATGGGTCGGCGACGCCGAGCTGGAACTGTTCGACGCGCCCACCGAGGAACTGTCCCGGCTGGAGATCCGTGAGCCCATCGCCGCCTACTACAGGCAGGTCGGCGTCGTCTGGGACGGCGGCCGGCTGCTGGCGTCCGGAACCTCCGGAGCCGAGTGACCGTGCGCTTCAACATGCTTTTCATCAACAGGAGGGTGGCATGACCGACCACATCACCACGGTCGCCGGGGTCGCGGTCGACACCCGGCACTGGATCGGCGGCGCACGCGTCGCCTCCGAGGAGACCTTCACCGACGTCTCGCCCATCGACGGCAGCGTCCTGGGTGAGATCGCTCGCGGCACGGCGACGGAGGCCACGGCCGCGGTCGCCGCCGCCACGGCGGCCTTCCCCGGCTGGGCAGCGACGCCCCGCGCCGAGCGGGCGCGCCTCCTGCACGCGATCGCCGACGGCGTCGAGAAACGCCTCGAGGAGTTCGCGATCGTCGAGACCTCCGACAACGGCGCTCTGCTGCGCTCCCACCGCCGGGGCGTCATGCCGCGGGTCGCCCACAACTTCCGCTTCTTCGCCGACCGGCTGCTCGACCTCGGCCACGACGACTTCGAGACCCGAGGGCACACCAACCACGTCAGCTGGGACCCCGCCGGACCGTGCGTGCTCATCACGCCGTGGAACGCACCGCTCATGCTGGCCACCTGGAAGATCGCCCCCGCCCTCGCGGCGGGGAACACCGTGATCCTCAAGCCCGCCGAGTGGACGCCGCTCACCGCCTCGCTGCTCGCGGACGTCACCGCCGAGGCCGGGCTGCCCGCCGGAGTTCTCAACATCGTGCAGGGCTACGGGGCCGAGGTGGGCGAGGCGCTCGTCACGCATGCCGACGTACGCCGCATCAGCTTCACAGGGTCGGTGCCGACCGCCCGGCGCATCGCCGTCGCGGCCGGAGACCACCTCACCCCGCTGAGCCTGGAGCTCGGCGGCAAGTCGCCGTTGCTGGTCTTCGCCGACGCCGATCTCGACCTGGCCGTCGATCTGGCCGTCGAGCAGTACGACAACGCCGGACAGGTCTGCCTGGCGGCCACCCGGATCCTCGTGGAGGAGACGATCGCGGAGGAGTTCACCCGCCGCTTCACCGCTAAGGCGGCCGCCTTGACCCAGGGCGACCCTCGCGACCCGGCCACCGACATCGGCCCCAACATCCACCCCCGCCAGGTGGAGAAGATCGACGGATTTGTACGGCGTGCCCTGAACGCCGGAGCCCGCGCGATCATCGGCGGCGGCCCGAAGACCGACCTCGGCGGCCTCTACTACCGCCCCACGCTCCTGACCGACGTCGCCCAGGACAGCGAGATCGTCCAGGAGGAGGTCTTCGGCCCGGTCCTGACCCTGCAGACCTTCGCCTCCGAGGACGAAGCGGTCGCCCTGGCCAACGACACCCGCTTCGGACTGGCGGCCACGCTGGCCACCGGCGACCCCGAGCGCGCCGAGCGGGTCTCCGCCCGGCTCGTGGCGGGCACCGTATGGGTGAACTGCTTCTTCGTCCGCGACCTTCGGGCACCTTTCGGCGGCGCCCGCCAGTCCGGCGTCGGCCGCGAGGGCGGAACCTGGAGCTTCGACTTCTACTGCGACCTCAAGAACACCGTGACCGCACCGACCGAGGGGGTTCGGCATGGGTGAGATCGTCGGCGCAGGCCTGCTGGCCCACGTCCCCACCATCGTGCTGCCCGAGGCCGATCGCCTGGAACTCAACGGGGGCAAGGAGATCACCCTCGTCACCGGGCTGCACCGGTTGCGCGCCGAGGTCTTCGACCGGGACGACTACGACACCGTCGTCGTACTCGACTCCCACTGGGCCACCACCGTCGAATTCGTCGTCACCGCCCAGGACCGGCGCGCCGGCCTGTTCACATCGGAGGAGCTGCCGCGCGGCATGTGCCGCATGCCCTACGACTTCCCCGGTGACCCTGAGCTCGCCCGCAACATCGCCTCCTTCGGCGCTGAACGCGGCACCTGGATCACCCCCATCGACGACCCCTACCTGCCGATCTACTACGCGACGATCAACCTCTGGAAGTTCCTCGGCGAGGGGCTCCCGGACAAGCGGTGGGTGACCATCGGCGTCTGCCAGACCGGCGACCTCGAAGACCACCTGCGCCTTGGCCGCGCCCTGGCCGACGGCATCGCCGCCACCCCCGGCCGCCGTGTCCTGCTCGTCGCCTCCGGCGCGCTCTCGCACACCTTCTGGCCGCTGCGCGAGCTGCGCGCCCACGAGGCGAGCGACCCCGCGCACATCTTCACCCCCGAGGCGCGCGAGGCCGACCACCAGCGCATCGCCTGGTTCAAGGAGGGCCGCCACGACCGGGTCCTCCAGACCATGGACGAGTTCTGGAAGTACAGGCCCGAGGCGAAGTTCTTCCACTACCTGATGCTCGCCGGTGCTCTCGGGGAGGGGGCATGCACCGCGCCCGCCCGCCAGTACGGGGAGTACGAGAACTCCATCGGCACCGGCCAGGCCCATCTCTGGTTCGACCGTCCAGCCGGCGGCTGGACCGCTCCCCGCCACACCCAGGAGGTCTGACATGCCTGAATACCGCCGCATCCTGCTTGACGGCGTCGTCGTCGAGACGGTCCGGGAGGGGGAGGAACTCGTTGCCGGGGACGGTCGCCGGATCAAGGTCGAGGAGGCCCGCCATCTGCCGCCGGTCGTTCCGTCGAAGATCATCGCGGTGCATCTGAACCACCGAAGCCGGGTCGAGGAGTTCCAGATCAAGCTCGGGGGCACCCCGACCTACTTCCACAAGCCCACCTCGTCCCTCAACGCCCACGGTGGCGCGATCGTGCGGCCCGACGGCTGCAAGTGGCTGAACTACGAGGGGGAGGTGGCGATCGTCATCGGGAAGACCGCGCGGAACATCGCACCGGACGACGCGGGGGAGTACATCGCCGGCTACACCGTGGCCAACGACTTCGGCCTGCACGACTTCCGCGACACCGACGCCGGGTCGATGCTCCGCGTGAAGGGCTCCGACACGCTCTGCCCGCTCGGCCCGGGGCTCGTCACCGACTGGGACTTCCGCGGCAGGAGCCTGCGCACCCTTGTCAACGGGAAGGTGGTCCAGGACGGCTCCACCGACGAGATGACCTGGGACATGCACTACCTCGTCGCCGACATCGCCCGCACCATCACCCTGTACCCGGGAGACGTGCTCCTGTCGGGCACCCCGGCCAACTCCCGTCCCGTCCGGCCCGGCGACGTCGTCGAGGTCGAGGTCGAGGGGCTCGGCAGGCTGACCAATCACGTGGTGGCCGGGCCGGCCGCCGTCCGCACCGACGTCGGCGCTCAGCCGACGGAGTCCGAGGAGGTCCTTTCGACGGCGCTCGGCGGCGACTGGGAGTTCCGCGGGATTCGTCCTCCGCGCCGGTAGCGCCTGGTCAGCCGACGGGCAAGGCTATCCGGTCGAGGAAGGCGTCGACCAGCTCGGCGGTCCTGGCCAGGGCCTGGGGCCGCTCCGCCAAGGTGCGCGACACCAGTTCGTCGGGGTCGATGCCGAGCCGGGCGCAGAGGGTCCCGCCGTCCAGGTCGAGCCAGGCCCGCAGGACCGGCGCGGTGATCTCTGGATGGAACTGGACGCCGAGGCTGCGTCCGGCGACGAACGCCTGGAGGCCGGCCACGTTCCGGGCGATCTCCACCGCTCCGGGCGGCAGGACGCACCGGTCGTAGTGCCACTGGAACCACGGACCGGATGAGACGAGGTCGGGGATGTCGCTCTGGACGTCGGTCCAGCCGAGCTCCGGGAATGGCGCGGGCTCCACCGATCCGCCGAACGCCGTGGCAAGGGCCTGCGCGCCGAAGCAGATGCCCAGAACGGGAACGCCGAGATCGCGCGCCTCGCGCAGCAGGGCGAGTTCGCCCGCGATCCAGGTTCCGATCGTCTCCTCGTCGTACACGGACCAGGGCGCGCCGAGGGAGACGACCAGATCCCACTCGGCGGCCGACGGGAACGCGAATGTCACGTCAGGTGAGTGGAAGCGCTCCTCCGGAACGACGGTCAGCGTGGTGAGGTCGTACCCGCGCTCGATGAGCCGGTCGCCGACCAGTCCGGGCTGTGAGGCGTGATCGTGCCGCAGGACGAGCGCACGCATGGCGGTCTCCTTCCGAGGTCGTTGGACGGGGCGGGGGAGACTCGATGATATGTCATTTGGAGCCAAACATGACTAGGTGGTCGGGAGGCCCCACATGCTGGAGATGACCCATGAGCACTGGTCGAAGCGCGCCGAAGGTCTCAATCCCGGCGGTGCGCATCTGATCGGCGGCTCCGAGGAAGCGGGCTCGGGCGGCGCGTTTCCCGTCGTCGCGCCGCGTGACGGCAGGGTGCTGACGCACGTGGCCGATGCCGGAGCCGCCGAAGTGGACGCGGCCGTCGCCGCCGCGCGCCGCGCCTTCGACTCCGGCCCCTGGCCGAGGCTGGCGCCCGCCGAGCGCGGCCGGATCCTCATCCGTCTCGCCGATCTGCTGGAGGAACACCGCGAAGAGCTCGCCCTCACCATCAGCCTGGAAATGGGCAAGCCGATCACCGATGCCTACGCCATCGAGCTGCGCGCCGTCATCGCCACCTTCCGCTGGTACGGGCAGCTCGCCGACAAGGTCGCCGACGAGTCCCCCCACACCCCTGCGGACGCGCTCGCGCTGGTCACCAGGGAACCCGCCGGGGTGGTGGGCGCGGTCGTCCCATGGAACTTCCCGCTGACGCTCGCCGGATGGAAGATCGCGCCCGCGCTGGCGGCGGGGTGCACGGTCATCCTCAAGCCCTCGGAGTGGTCGCCGCTGTCGGCGCTGCTGCTGGGCCGGCTCGCCGGTGAGGCCGGGCTGCCGCCGGGCGTGCTGAACGTGGTGAACGGCGCCGGGCCGGTGGCGGGCCGGGCACTGGGGCTGCACCCGGACGTGGATGTCGTCGCCTTCACCGGCTCCACCGCTGTGGGACGCCACTTCCTGCGGTATGCGGCCGACTCCAATCTCAAACGGGTCTGGCTGGAGCTGGGCGGCAAGTCGCCCAACATCATCCTCCCGGACGCCCCCGACCTGGACAAGGCGGCGGCCACCGCCGCGTGGGGGATCTTCTTCAACCAGGGCGAGATGTGCACCGCGCCGTCGCGGCTCCTCGTCCACCGGTCCGTCGCCGATCAGGTCACCGAGGCCATCGTGCGACGCGCCGGTCAGCTGCGGGTCGGCGACCCGCTCGACCCGGCCACCGAGATGGGTGCGCTCGTCGGGGAGACCCATCTGGAGCGGGTGCTCGGTCACATCAGCGCGGGGGTGCGGGAGGGGGCCAGGCTGCGGACGGGCGGCGGTCGCGCGCGACCCGTGCCCGGGGGCAGCTACCTGGAGCCCACTGTCTTCGACCAGGTCGACCCGGGGCAGCGGCTCGCCCGAGAGGAGATCTTCGGCCCGGTGCTGTCCGTGCTGGCCTTCGACGACCTCGACGAGGCCGTGGCGCTGGCCAACGCCACCGAGTACGGCCTCGCGGCCGGCCTGTGGACGTCCGACCTGTCGACCGCACACCGCGTCTCGCGTGCTCTGCGGGCGGGGACGGTCTGGGTCAACTGCTACGAGGAGGGCGACCTGACCGTGCCCTTCGGCGGGATGAAGCAGTCGGGCAACGGGCGTGACAAGTCCGTCCACGCCCTGGAGAAGTACACCGAACTCAAGACCACCTGGATCCAGCTGTGACCCGTCCCCTGATAGCGATCCCCGCCCGCTTCTCCGCCTCCGCATCAGCCCTGCGGTACTCCGCGGAGGTCACCGCCCGCGCGCTGGTCGAGGCCGTCTGGCGGGCGGGCGGAGAGCCGGTCTCCCTCCATCCCGACGCGCCTGGAGGCGTCGCCGACCCGGCCGAGGTCGCGTTCCGGCTCGCCCGGTTCGACGGAGTACTGCTGCCCGGCGGCGGAGACCTCGCCCCTCGCCGCTACGGGGCCGTCGATACGCATGAGAGCGTCTACGACGTGGACGACGTACAGGACGGATTCGATCTCGAAGTGGCACGGCAGGCCCTGACGGCGGGCGTGCCCCTGCTGGCCGTCTGCCGCGGCCTCCAGGTCGTCAACGTCGCCCTGGGTGGCAGCCTCGACCAGGACATGGGCGGACCCGGTCGGGAACACCGTCACGTCGTCCAGCCCGTCGTCGTGGCCGGCGGTTCCCTGCTGTCGCGGGCTGTCGGATCAGACAAGGTGGCCGCTTCCTGTTATCACCACCAGCGGGTGGACCGGCTGGGGGAGGGCCTGGTGGCGACCGCCTGGGCCGCCGACGGCACCGTCGAGGCCCTCGAGCTCCCAGGCCGCGCCTGGTTCGCCGCCGTGCAGTGGCATCCGGAGGACAGGGCGCACGAGGACCCGACCCAGCAAGCGATCTTCGACGCGCTGGTGGAAGCGGCTGGCCGCTGACGCATGGTCATCCCGCGGCGAGCGGCCGGAGGTCCATCAGCGGAGACTCGAGGTCACTCGACCACGCCGCACACCTTGTTGGTGAACTGTGGCGCGATCACGTTCTTCATGAGGTTCTGCACCGCTGTGTAGTTCGGTGCGGCATCCGGCACGTTGCCCGTCAGGGTCAGGACGAAGTTGTTGTTCCTGCAGATGAAGGTGTCCTGGTTCCCCCAGCCGCGGAAGGCCGTCAGGTGGCTCAGGCCGTACTCCGACTGGTCCTCGATCCACATCTGGAAGCCGTACCAGCTCGGCGTCGTCGCCGGGATCGTGGAATCGGCGGGGAATCCACGCGCGTAGAGCTGCTGCACGTGCTTGGTCGTCATCAACTTGAGGAAGTCCGCCGGCACCAGCTGGGACCCGTTCCAGTTGCCCTTGTTCAGGACCAGCCGGCCGAGCTTGTGGAAGTCGGCAGGTGTGAAGTAGGACTCGCGCCCGCCCTCGTTGATGCCGTCACCGAGGGTACGGTTGCCGCCGTTGGCTTCTTCACGGTGCACCGACCACTTGAAGTCGCTGATGCCCATCGGCGTCAGGATCTTCTGCTTGATGAACTCCGCCGTCGCCCCCACGGTGCCACCGGTGTTGTGGTGGATGATGGCGGACAGCAGGTGGGCGTTGCCGGTGTTGTAGAAGAACTGCCCCAGCGGTTTCTGCTTGGTGGGGCGGCTCGGCCGGCTCAGGATGTAGGCGACGCTGTCGGTCACGCCGTCCATCTCCTCGAAGTCGGACTTGCCGGTGCCTGTGTTGATGCCGTCGTTCCAGGACAGACCGCTGGACATCGTCAGCACGTTCTCGAGGGTGATGTCGGCCTTGTTGACGTTGCCGTTGTTGGTGAACAGCGAAGCGTACGAGGCCGGCAGCAGATCCTTCAGCTTGGTCTGGTACGGGTTCGTCTGGTCGAACAGTTCGGGCTTGGCCTTGATCAGGGCGCCGATGCCCAGGGCGGTGATGGTCTTCGTCGCCGACTGCATTTCGTGCTGAACGTTGGCGCCGCCACGGAAGTACCGGTCCGCGATGGTCTCACCGCAGTACGTCATGGTGTAGCTGTCCAGACCGGTGGCGTTGGCCTGGATCCAGGAGATGGCGCTGGTGCTCAGTGCCGTGCGCTGCGCCGAGGTCAGCGGGCTGCAGCCGCCGGACGCCGGGATGGTGAACGTCGTGGTCTGTGTCGCGCTCTCCCGGCCCTGCGCGTCGACCGCCTTGGCGGTGACGGAGTAGCTTCCGTTCGCCAACCCGGAAAGGATGGTCGACCAGCTGCCGCTCGCGTCGACGGTGGCAGTCACCGGGGCGTTGCTGCCCAGTCGGACGACGACCTTGGCCAGATCTCCGTCGGCGTCGGAGGCGGTGCCGGTGACGGTCGCGTTCACGCCGCTGACCGCGACGCTCATGCTGTTCAGGGTGGGGGGATGGGCCGCTGCGGGGCACAGGTTGTTGGTGTCGAGGAACCAGAACGTGGAATCCCAGGAGTTCAGCCCCTTGAGGAGCGTCGTCGTCGCGTTGCCGTCGTACCCCAGGTAGTCGCCGCCGGTGGTGATGAAGTAGCCATAGTTGTTGGCACGGCCCGCGGTGACATGGCTGCTGTTGGTCCCGGTGGCACAGGTCGGCGTTACGGCATGGGCCGCTGACGGAGTTGCGATTCCCAGCAGGCCGGAAACCAGCAGGCATGCCGCGCCTAAAACTCCAGGGCGCCTTCTTCTGGCCTTTCTCATACTGCGTTTCTCCTTTCGAGAGAACTCAGGACATGTGATTGATCAGACTCCAGTGGAGGAAAAAGTCTGCCTCCTTGTAATCCGGGTAGAGCGCCGTGATCCGGGCGGTGGCGTCATCGATGTTCTTGGCGCTCCTGACGATCCGCAGGTAGTTGTCGAAATAGCCGATCTGCTCGTTGAGCATCGACAGGTCACCCGGGTCGCCGTGGCCCGGATAGACGACCGGGTTCAGCGATCGATATCTGTCGCGGAGGTTTCCCAGTTCTTCTCGCCAGACGGCCACGCGGTCGAGCGTGATGTCGTCGCCCATCCACGGATGGACCTTGTTGTAGGCGAGGTCGGAGAGGAACAGGGCGTTGTTCGACGGGCAGTAGACCGTCGTCATGTAGTGCGCCTCGGTCGCCGGGTAGTCCGTCTCCACCTCGCAGCTGCCGCCGCCCTGGAGGTGGAGCTTCTTCCCGCCGAGCAGCTTGATGTCATGCTCGTAGTCGAAGCCCTGAGGGAAGGAGCGAGACTTCGGCCGCAGGGATTCGTCCAGCGCGCCGAGGCCGTCCATGTAAACGGCGTAGTCCTTGATGTCGCGACGAATGTTCTTGTTGGCGGCGAGGATGCGTGCCTGCGGGAACTGGTCTCGGAAGAGGGGCATTCCCGCGAAGTGGTCGGTGTGGCCGTGTGTGATCAGCACCTGCCGCAGCGGAAGGCCGAGCCTCCGCACCTGGTCTGCCAGCTTCTGGGCTTCCGCTTTCGTGCGCTGGACGTCGATGACGGTCAGCGACCGGCCGTTCGACAGGATGTAGGAGTTGACCGTCGCGAACCCGCCTTTGTGGACGGTCACGCTGATCTTGACCTTCTCCGAGGTTCCCTTCCTCTCGGACGCGTTCGCCGGTGTGGCCGAGGGCGCCAGGGTCAGGACCGCGAGCCCCGCTCCCAATGTCATCAGATTTCTTCTTTTCACTCGCATACTCCTTAAAGGGCGCATCCGTGGTTTTGTGGTGCCTCGTTTGTGTCCAAACAGTATGCGTCTGTGAACGGGAGTGCAAGGCCTCGGGACGCCTCGATTTCGCCTCGTTATTTCTCCGGCTGACCGGGAAAGGCCGCGAGACAAAGCCGAAAGGAAATGCGGAGACCCCGGGAGACGCGAATAGATCGGAACCCGGGGTCTCGGTAGCGCATTGCGCGCGGAAAGGCGCGGTATCAGTCGGCGAGCAGACTGGTCAGTCCGGCCGCGGCGAAGGCGGCGTCGAATTCGGCACGCCCTTCGGTGAAGTGGCCCCAGCTGTCGACGTGGGCGACGACCACCCGACGGGCGCCGAGGATGCCGGCGGCCTGAGCCGCCATCGCGCCGTCGATGGTCAGGAGCGCACCGTCGAACAGGGGAGTGCGTACCGCCCCGGCGAAGAGCAGCGCGGTGTCGACCGGGCCGAATCGTTCGGCGATCGCCTCGACCGGTTCCAGTGCGGCATTGTCGCCGCTGACGTAGACGGTGGGCAGGTCAGGGGCGGTGAGGACGAACCCGATCACATCGCCGGTGAAGGGCTCGCAGCCCTCGGGGCCGTGCCGTGCGGGGACGCCGGTGATCGTCAGCGTGCCGCCGTCCGGGCGGGACAGCTGGGCGGACTGCCAGGGGGCCAGGCCGCGGGCATTGCCGCCCAACCGCTGGGCGCCGCTCTCGGTGACGAACACCACCGGGACGGTGCCCAGCAGCGCGCGCCCGGAGGTGTCGAGGTTGTCGGGGTGCTCGTCGTGCGACAGCAGTACAGCGTCCACCGGGCCGAGCTCGGCAGGGGCGGCGGCCGGGCCGGCCGTCTTGGTGAGGAACTGGCCGGGCCCCACTTCGTACTGCCCTGGAGCGTCGAAGGTGGGGTCGGTCAGCAGCCGCAGGCCCCCGATCTCGATCAGCGCGGTCGGGCCGCCGAGGACCCGGACTCGAGCGGCGCCGGCGGGGGTTTTGGTGTTGACCACATCATCCTCATGTCAAAGTTGAGGTTTCTCCGTGAGGCGGCATTTGGCCTTCCTCGCGGAATGGACGGATTCTTGCCGTTAGACAACCCTCGGTTCGAGCCCGAAGACCCGGGCCGCGTTGTCGTGCAGGACCTTCCCCAGCACGTCGTCGGGCAGGCCGAACCCGTGGTAGCGGTCCACGATCTCCGGCAGCGGGCAGTAGGGATAGTTGCTCGCGAACAGGAAGCGGTCCTGGAGGTAGGTCCGCATGGCCAGCAGGTAGTCATGCTCCCCGGGCAGCCCGGGGAAGTAGACATCGGGCATCATCCACACATTGCGGCGGCGGAACGCCACCCCGAGAGCCTCCTGCACGAAGGGCCAGCCACCGTGCACATAGATGATGTCGAGCCGCGGGAACCGGATCGCGACCCGCTCGTGCCTGAGCGGATCGCTGTAGGACAGGTCGGGTCCTGTCTCACCGCCCCCCATCAGGAGCAGGGGGAGACCCGCGGACTGGCAGGCGTCGTAGACGGGATCGACGACGGGGTCATCGAGGTGTACGGGGGTGCCGGCGAGTCCGGGCTCGACGACGATCCCGCGCGCGCCGCGGGCCCGGAGCCGGGCGATGGTGACCTCGGGATCCGGGTCGAAGGCGTCGACGGCACCGCAGGCGTGGAAGAACTCCGGCCTGTCCTCGACCGCCGCGAACACGGGGTCGTTCCCCTGGCCGCCCCACAGATCGTTCGGAACACGAGCGGCGAGACCGGCCTGCCGCACTCCCGCGGCGGCGCAGTCGCTCAGATAGGCGTCCATGGACGGTGCCGCCATCGACGGAGGCACCGTCCATCCACGCTCGCGCACGCCCCGCAGGGTGCCCTGGAGATCGGCCCAGGTCCGGTCGTTGACGAAGGCCTCGATCGGAGGGCACACGCGGGCGTCGATGATGTTGTCCATGGATCAGCTCTCGCGCTCGTGGATCACCCGGCCGCCGAGGACGGTCATCCGTACCGTGGCCCGCGGGATGTCATGCGGATCCAGGGACAGCAGGTCCTGATCGAGCAGGCACAGGTCGGCGACCTTGCCCGGTTCCAGGGTGCCCTTCCAGTCCTCGGCGAAGTCCTGCCACGCACCGGCGGCCGTGTAGGTGCGCAGTGCCTCGGTCAGGGTGATGCACTGGTCCGCGCCGCTGACCTTGCCGCTCGCCTTGGACTCGCGCAGCATCATGGTCGAGACGCCCTGCAACCAGTCCGGTGCGGTGACCGGGGCGTCCGAGCCGCTGGCCACGTTGATGCCGGCGTCGATCGCGTCGCGGTAGGGCCACTCGTACGCGGCGCGTTCCGCGCCGACGAACTGCTCCTCCAGGTCGGCGATGGTCCACTTGATGGTCGGGTTCATGTTCACCCCGAAGCCGTACTCCGCGCAGATGCGCATGCTTCGCGCGGTCAGGAAATCGCCGTGGATGACGTAGTGACGGGAGTCCTGGCGCGGATGCTCGTTCACAGCCGCGGCGAAGGCGTCGACCACGGCGTCGATCCCGCGGTCGCCGGTGATGTGCACACCGGCCTGGTAGCCGGCCCGGTGTGCGTGCGCGATCATCTGGTTGAGCTGGGCGACCCGCTCCTCGTCGGTCTCACCGGCGACGGTCAGCTCACCGCAGCCACCACTCACGTAGTGGTCGTGCATCCAGGCGGTCTTGTTCGGCGGGATGCCGTCGGCGAGGATCTTCACGCCGACCACGTTGACCATGCGAGGGTCCTTGGCCGGCGGCACCGTCATCGCGTCGAGCTCGGCTGCGAAGTCCGCGTAGGAGCTGGACATGGACACCGGCAGCAGCAGGGCGGTGACGCGAGCGTTGAGGCGTCCTTCCTCCAGCAGCCGATGGTAGGTGGCCAGCCCGCCCTCTCCCATGCCGCCGCTCTTGTCGCCGGGGCCGAGACCCGGCTCGGTGAAGCTGGTGATGCCGAGCGCGTTGAGCTCGGCGACCGCCGACAGCACGGCGGCCTCGCGCACCTCGTCGTCCAGGGGTGGCAGCAGCGCGGCGATCGCGTGCTGGGCACCCTCGCTGAGGACGCCGGTGGGCCGCCCGCCGTCATCGGTGAGGATGGTCGAGCCGGGCGGCGGCACGGTGTTCTCGTCGATCCCGGCCAGCTCCAGGGCCCTGCTGTTCACCCAGATCGTGTGGTAGGAGAAATCCTGCAGATGGACGGGGTTGTCGGGGCTGACCGCGTCCAGGTCATGCCGGGTCGGCATGCGGTCCGGATTCTCGCGGCACTCTTCGAGATATCCGAGATCCCAGCCCGCGCCGACGATCCACTGCCCGGGCTCGGCCTGGGCAACCGCGTCGGCGACGACCCTGGTGATGTCGGCGATCGACGTGACGGCCGGATAGCTCACGTCGAGGCTGAGCGGCGGGCGGGTGAGTCCCCAGCTGATGGCGTGCAGGTGAGAGTCGTTGATGCCGGGCAGAAGGGTGCCGCCGCGCATGTCCACGACGCGGGTGTCCGGACCGGCGAGCCGCTCGATCTCGTGGCGCTCGCCGACCGCGAGGATCTCGTCGCCGGCGATGGCGAGTCCCTCCGCCACCGTGGAGTTCTCATCGATCGTCAGGACCCTGCCGTTGACATAGATGATGTCCGCGTATTGCTTCATGTGGTCTCCTTGCCTGCGGGTCAGGTGGCCTGCGGGCGGCTCTCGGCAGCGCGCCGTTCGGGGCGCCAGCCGGGCCGTGGTGCCGCGGCCCTGAGCATCTGGGTGTAGGGGTGTTGGGGGTCGTCGAACACCTTGGCGGTCTGGCCGCGTTCGACGATCGTGCCGTCGCGCATGACGATCACGCGGTCGGCGAGCTGGCGGATCACCGAGAGGTCGTGCGAGATGAAGATGTACGACATCCCGGTTTCGGCCTGGAGGTCGGCCAGCAGGTTGAGGACCTGGGCCTGGATGGACACGTCGAGTCCGGACACGGCCTCGTCGAGGATGATCACATCCGGTTCGGCGGCCAGGGCCCGGGCGATGCCGATGCGCTGGCGCTGCCCGCCCGAGAGGTTGATCGGCAGCGCGTGGCGGCGGCGCGTGTCCAGACCGACGGAGTCGAGCAGCTCGCCGGCCCGCTTCTCGCGCCGCGCCCCGCTGAGCTCGCCGAAGTGCAGCCGCAGCACCTCCATGACCGCCTGGTGCGCGCTCTGCCGCGGGTCGAGGGAGGTGTACGGGTCCTGGAAGACGATCTGCGTCTCGCGGGCCCGCCGCCGCCGTTCCCGCGCCTTGGTCACCCCGTGGTCGCGTGGTCGGCCGTTGACGGTGATGCGGCCGGCGTCGGGCCGTTCGATGCCCAGCAGCAGCTTGGCGACCGTGGTCTTGCCGGAGCCCGATTCGCCGACGAGGCCGAGGCACTCGCCGCGCAGGACGTCGAAGGAGACGTTGTCGACCGCGACGAACTCCCGGTGGTCGAGCCGGAACGTCTTCCGCAGGCCGGTCGCCTCGACGACCGCGGTCCCGGTCGCCCGCGGCTCGTTCGCGTGGTGCGTCTGCTGCACGGTCATGCGGTCCACCTGCGTCCGGATACGAGAGTCTCGGCGAGCTCCACGGAGCGGTGGCAGCGCACTCGTCCCTCCGCTTCGGCCGTCAGGTCGGGCAGTTCCAGGCGGCACAGGTCCACCGCGTGGGAACACCGGTCGTTGAAGGAGCAGCCGTTCGGCGCGGTGGCGGCGGACACCGGGTTGCCGGGGATCGAGGCGAGCCTGTCGACGCGCTCGTCCACCGCGGGGCGGCAGCCGATCAGCGCGGCGGTGTACGGGTGCCGGGGCTGGTCGTACAGCTGTACCGCGGGACGGTCCTCGACGACGCGGCCCGCGTACATCACCGCGATGCGATCGCAGATCGCGACGGCCAAGTCGAGGTCATGGGTGATGAACAGCAGTGCCAGGTCGTTTTCTCTGCGCAGTTCGTCGAGCAGCAGGACAACTTCGGCCTGGATGCTCACGTCCAGGGCGGTGGTCGGCTCGTCCGCGAGGATCAGCCGGGCGCCGGACCCGAGGGCGCTGGCGATCATCACGCGCTGCAGCATGCCGCCCGAGAACTCATGAGGGAAATGGCGCAGCCGGGTGCGGGCGCGGCTGATGCCGACGGAGTCCAAGAGCTGGACGGCCCGTTCCTCGGCGGCCCGCCGGTTCAGGCCTTGGGACATCCGCAGGCCCTCGGCCAGGAAGTCGCCGATGCTGCGCAACGGGTTGATGGCCGCGAAGGGGTCCTGGAAGATCATCGCCACCTGGGTGCGGCGGTAACGCTGGAGCGCGGAGGCGTCCATGTCCAGCACGGAGTCGCCGTCGAAGGTAACCCGGCCGCTGACCTGGCTGTTGTTCGGGAAGACCTTGAGGATGGCGCGGGCGGTGAGCGACTTGCCCGAACCGGACTCGCCCACCAGGCCGAGTGCCTCGCCACTGTCGACCGTCAGGGTGATGCGTTCGAGGAGGGGACGCCGGCGCCCGGCGGACACCGCGAGGTCATGGAGTTCCAGAAGGGCCATGGTCAGTCCTCCTTGTCCGGGTCGGAGATCGTGTTGCCCAGGAAGGTGAAGGCGAGGCCGAGCAGCACGATGCACATCCCGGCCGCGAGGGGCCCGTTGTAATTGCCCTGGACGATGCTGGTGGTGTCACCGACCATGACGCCCCAGTCGGGCGCGGGCGGATCGATGCCCAGCCCCACGAAGGAGAGCATCGCGAGGTCGACCAAGGCGAAACCGAAGGAGATGGTCGCCTGGGCGGTGATCATCCGCGCCAGGTTGGGCAGCAGATGGCGCAGCGCGATGCTCAGCGCCGACTGGCCTTGGACGTAACAGGCGACGATGTACGGCTTGGATCGCTCGCGCAGCGCGGCGGTGCGCGTGATGCGGGCGGTCCACGGGATGTACGCGATCGCGATGGCGGCGACCGCGGCGGTCAGGCCGCGGCCGGCGACCACCACGATGAGCGCGGCGACCAGGACCGAGGGGAAGCAGAACACCAGGTCCAGCCCCCTGCCGATGACGCGGTCCACCCAGCCGCCCTTCCAGGCGGAGGCCAGCGCGAGCGGCACGCCGGCCAGCAGGGACAGCAGGACCACGAACAGCGGTCCGAGCAGGCTGGGGCGGGCACCGTGGAGCAACCGCGACAGGATGTCGTTGCCGGCCGCGTCCGTACCGAGCGGATGGCTCGCGCTCATCGGCAACGACTGGTCGAGGATGTCGCCGCCGGTGGGGCTGTGCGGTGCCAGCAGCGGGGCGAACAGCGCGCCGAGCACGGCGACGGCGATCACCGCGATCGCGGCCCAGGTCAGCGGCGGCAGCCGGCGGAGGCGTCGGGTCGCGGTCCGCCCGGTGTTCGAGGGTGCCTCCAGGGTGATGCTCACGATCTCGCTCCGATTTTGACGCGGGGGTCGAGCATTCCCTGCAGGATGTCCACGACCACCGCGGTGATCACCGTGACCAGGACGATCAGCAGGGCGATCGTTTGTACGACGGGGTAGTCATGGGCGTTGGCGCCGTTGAGCAGCAGCGAGCCCAATCCGCTGAGGCCGAAGGCCTGCTCGACGATGACAGAGCCGGCGATCATGGCGGGGATCTGCAGGCCGACGACGGCGAGCATCGGCGGGGCGGCGTTGCGCAGGACATGACGCCGGAAGACCCGCCCGTACGGGACGCCGCGTGCCGTCTCGGTGAGCGTGTGCGGGCTTTCCATCTCCTCGCGCATCGCGGCTCTGCCGATCCGGGCCAGCATCGCGGAGGAGACGATCGCCAAGGCGATGGCGGGCAGCGTCAGGTGCCACAACCGGTCGACGAATCCGCTTCCCGCGCCGGTCGCGGGGAAGATGCGGAAGTGCACGGTGAAGACGGTGGAGAGCAGGACTGCGGTGACGAACGTCGGAATGGTGGCTCCGACGGTGGTGCCCAGCGCGACGATCGCATCCGGCACACCCTTGAAGCGGGCGGCGACCGCGGCGGCCGTCGTGCCGATGATGATCACCAGCAGCTGCGAGTAGACGATCAGCCAGAGGGTGACGGGCGCGGCGGAGCGCAGCAGGCCCGAGACGCCGGTCTGGGCGGAGATCGAGGTGCCGAAGTCGCCTTGCAGAGCGTTGCCGAGCCACAGCCAGTACCGCTCGAGGAATGGCT
Organism: Nonomuraea angiospora; assembly: GCF_014873145.1. NCBI lineage: Bacteria > Bacillati > Actinomycetota > Actinomycetes > Streptosporangiales > Streptosporangiaceae > Nonomuraea > Nonomuraea angiospora. The sequence goes on from NZ_JADBEK010000001.1 coordinate 1,082,119, forward strand.
GGTCCAGGTGGTACTGGGCGCGGAGCTGGGCGACGCGTTGCGGGTCGGGTGTTCGGTTGCCGAGCAGCGAGCTGAGCGGGTCTCCGGGGGCCAGATAGACAAGAGCGAAGATCAGCACGCTCGCCACGAACAGCAGGATGACGAGCGTCGCGGCTTGTTTGCCTAGGTAGCGAAGCATGGTGATTCCTTCGCTGGGAGCGGTTCAGAGGAGTTCATTGACAGCTCCGGAGGGAGTGCCGATACTAACGGGATCGTAAGACCCCAAACGGTAGCAGTCGACCGCCACCAGCACCAGAGTCGTCAAAAGGGAATCCCCGAGCGCACGACTGCCCACCGATTCCGTGATCGCGGACGTCGAATCGCCAATTCCGACGTCGCGCCAAGCGCCCATATGAGGAAGGCATTGGCATGCCCAAGATGCACAGACGGAGGACGGCTGTCGCCGCGGCATTGCTGCTCGGCGTGACGGCCGGATGCGGCGGCGGTCAGACCGGCCAGGCACTGAAGGTCGAACAGAACGGCAGCAAGGTCTATCGCGCGGGGACGCCCACCAAGCCCCTCGACCAGGTCAAGTGGTACACCTTCTACCGGCCGGTGCTCGGGCTGGTCTCGGCGGCCTTCAACGACTACCCGGAGCTGATGGTCAACGCGAATCTCTGTGAGAGCGTGGTCCGACTCGACCCGGACTATTCGATCAAGCCCGGCTTGACGACCTTCACCGTCAATCCCGACAGCACGGTTTTCACCTACAAGATCCGTCCGGGCGCGAAATTCTGGGATGGCTCACCGGTCACGACCGGCGACGTCATCTACAGCATCACTGCCAATACGACAGGGTCGACCGGCGCGCAGAACGCCACCATCGGCAACGAGATCAAGTCGATGGTGGCGACCGCGCCCGACACGGTCACCATCACGCTCAAGGCCCCGGACATCATCTTCAACGACCAGCTCGCCGGCAGCGCCGGCAAGGTCTACCAGAAGAAGCAGGCCCAGGCGGCCGGCCAGAACTGGGGCCTGCCCGCCGCAGGGGTCATGTGCACCGGCCCGTACAGGACCGGAAAATGGGATCCGGCGAGTTCGCTGGAGATCGTCCGGAACGACGACTACTGGGGGCCCGACTTCAAGCCGCTGGTGCGGTCGGTCGTCTTCTCCTGGCCGCAGGACCCCACCACGCTCGCCAACGCCTTCCGCGGTGGCACCCTGGACGGCGGCTGGAACATCCCGCCGTCCATCGTCCCGACCCTGCAGCGCTCCGGCAAGGGGACGATGATCGTCGGCAGCTCCGACAACGCGGTACAGATGTACGGGCTGGTCGTCAGCAACACCACCAAGGGCAGCCTGGCCGATCCGAAGGTACGGCAGGCACTCTCGAAGTCGATCGACCGCGACGCCATCGCGGCCAAGATCTACAACGGCGCGGCGGACCCCCTGGCCGGTCTGATCCCGCCGGGTTCCATCGGCGATGACAGCACCTCGTTGAAGAACGCCACCGCCCGGATCTCCACCGCACAGGACGTCGCGGGCGCCAAGCAGCTCATCACCGAGACCGGAAAGCCCGCCCCGACACTGACGCTCGCGCTCCCCGCGGCTGACGCGCTGGCCAATCCGACCGCGGTCGCCGTCCAGAGCCAGGCGGCGGCGGCCGGTTTCAAGATCACTCTGAAACCGATGGAGCCGAACCAGTACGCCCAGCTCTTCGCGGACCCGGCGGCCCGCAAGGGCGTCGACCTCTTCTTCACGGTGTACGCGCCGATCGTGCACGACCCGATCGTCTACCTCAACGACCTGATCGCCGCCGACGGGGTCTACAACTTCAACGGCTATGACAACCCCATGGTCCAGCGCGCGCTGGCGGATGTCCGCGCCCAGACCGACCCGGCCAAGCGCGCGGACGGTCTCCTCCGTGCACAGGACCAGTTCCTGAAGGACCTGCCGCTGCTCCCGCTGACGGCTCCCCGCGTCACCGTCTGGGAAGGACCCGGCCTCACGGGATCGCCGACCACCTTCACCTATGTGCAGTCGCCGTGGGCGGCACTGCTGGGCGGCAAGTGAGCACGCCGACGATGATCGATACGGAAAGAGCAGGAGAACACCCCATGGGACGACTCGCAGGCAAGACCGCGTTCATCACCGGCGCGGCGGGCGGACTCGGGCGCAGCCATGTGCGCCGGCTGGCGGAGGAGGGGGCGGACATCGTCGCGGTGGACATCTGCCGTTCGATCGACACCGTGCCCTACCCGCTGTCCACACCGGCGGAGCTCCAGTCGACGGTGGAGGAGGTCGAGGTCCTCGGGCGGCGCATCATCGCCCGCGAGGCCGACGTCCGCGACCGCCAGGCGCTGCAGGCGGCCTTCGACGAGGGCGTGAAGGAGTTCGGCGGCATCGACGTCGTGGTCGCCAACGCGGGCATCGCGCCGATGCTCATCGAGGACCGGCCACAGGCGTGGCAGGACGTCATCGACGTCAACCTGACCGGCACCTTCAACACGGTCGAGGTCGCCATCCCCTCGATGATCGAGCGCGATCACGGTGGTTCCGTCATCATCATCAGCTCGACCGCCGGCCTCACCGGCATCGGCGGCTCCAGCAACGGCGGCCTCGGGTACTCCGCCTCCAAGCATGGTGTGGTCGGGCTGATGCGCTCGTACGCCAACAACCTGGCCGAGCACAGCATCCGGGTCAACTCCGTGCACCCGACGGGGGTCTCGACCCGGATGGTGACCGACCCCGCCATCCTGGAGTTCGTCGCTCAGGACGCCGGAGCGCAGCGCATGCCGCCGAACGCGCTGCCGGTGGAGGCGGTCGAACCGGTCGACGTCTCCAACGCGGTCCTGTGGCTGGCTTCCGACGAGGCGCGGTACGTGACCGGGATCATGCTGCCGGTGGATGCCGGGTTCACCAACCGGCGGTGACTCCCGGGCGCTCAAGAAAGTTCCGGCCCCCCGGTCTCGTTCCTGCCCGGATGCGGCGCGGGGGCGAGGCCGGGGGCGGCGGCCGCGTCCTCAGCTCCTGGCTCGCCGGCCACTGCGCCGCGGCGCGAGGTCCTTGCCGTTCAAGAGCTCTCCGCGGCGCTCTTCGCCGTTCTCCTCGAGTTGCCGGACGACCTTGCGCAGCGATTCCGCAGCGGACTTGCACTCCTGCGAATCGAGCAGTGCCGTCACGAAAGCCTCCTCGGCGTGGAAGGCGGGGAACAGAGTCTGCATCAGTTCCTCTCCTTCGCGCGTGAGCCTGACGAGCACCAGCCGCCCGTCGGTCGGGTGGTCGGCGCGGCTGAGCAGCCCTCGCTCTTCCAGCGTACGGGCGACGCCGGTCAGGGTGCCCTTGGAAATGCCGGCCTCCTCGGCAACGTGCCGGGTCTCCGACTCCCCCCAGATCCACACCACCCACAGCACCACGAAACCTGTCCAGGTGAGGTTCAACGGTCGCAGCACCGAGTTCTCCACGTGCTGGCGAATGCTGGCCGCGGCGCGGTAGATATTCGCCACCATGGCCATACGCTCCTGCTGGATCTCGAGCCCGCCCAGCCTCGCCTGGACCAGTTTCTCGGTTTCGTTGATAGACCCCGGGCCGGTCGTCTTCGGACCTTCGATTGCCATGTGATCAGCGTCCTCCGAACTCACATCTTATCTGGGCCCAAACGATCTGCTGCGGGTGAGCATACCTGCGATCCATGCCGCGGGCGGCTCTGGGCGGTGGTGAGGCGCGGCATGGTCGATGTCGTCGGGTACGCAGACCTCCGTATACCCAGGTCTTTTCAGGGACGCGGAGTAGTCCAGCGGCGCATTGACCCGGCGCCACTGCTCAAAACAGGTTGGGCGATGCGATAGTGCCGCGCCGGGAGCTGAAGGAGGCGGTGGCCGCGGTGACCGGCATGGTGCCGCCGCCGGACGCCGACGCCGGACGCCGACGCCGATGGGCAGATGCGGGCGCTGCTGGCCGAGCGGATCGCCACCGTGTCGGGATTCCTCAAGACGCTGACCACGGTGATCGAGTTCGGCGCGAACGCCGAGGCGCAGCGGCTGCCGGCCGCGATGAAGACGCTGCCGCGGCTGCTGGACGGCCGCAAGAAGGTGACCGAGGCCGACATCGACGTCACGCTGGTGAGCGGGTCGTGGAAGCGGCTGGTGTTGCGGGCCGGATCGCACGGCAGCACGGTGGACGAGAACGCCTGCACCATGTGCGTGCTGACCCAGTTCCACCGCCATCTCAAGCGATGTCTATGCCGAGGCCTCGGCGCGCTGCCCGATCTCGGCCCCGGGGGCGTGCGGGAGCTGCGAAACCCGGACGAGCCCGAGTGGGACGACTGACGTTGACGTCAACGATCGCGCGGTGGTCCGGGCACTCTGAGGCGGCGCGGCACGACCAGTTGCCCAGCCTGCCTGGGCCTGCACGGCGCTCCAGGTGGGGGCGTCAGGCCCGCGTGTCGCGCTTCCACCGGTTCACGGGTCGGCCTCAGCGGTTGTCGGGGCGCCAGGGCGCGTCGGGGTCCACTGGACGGGCTTGGCCGCTGACGCGCAGGGCGTAGGTGGGCTGCTGGCGGTTCCGGAGCGGGCCGAGGTAGGTGTGGCCGGTCAGATGGCACCAAGCGGGCAGGTCGAGAGGCGCGGCCGGGTCGGTGGCGATGATGTGCACGAGTGTGCCGGGCTCTGCGTTGGCGATGGCGGCGCGCAGGCGCACCAGGAGGGTGATGCAGAGCAGGCCGGTCCGTGGCCGATCGGCTCAGCGGCGGACGCGGTAGCGGATGTGGGTGGCCTCTGGGGTGTCGATCACCTGAATGATCTCCAACTCGATCTCCGACGGCAGGACGTCGAACAACCGGCGCCCTGCGCCCAGGAGTACTGGAATGTGATGGATCTGCACTTCATCCAGCACCCCGGCCTGGAGGGCCTGCTGCACCGTGTACGCACCGCCACGAATCTGGACGTCCCGTTCCCCGGCGGCGGCCTTCGCCTGCGCCATCGCGCTTTCGATCCCGTCGTTCACGTAGGTCACCAGCGGATAGCCCCACCGGGCGGCCGGGCCGGGCGGCCGGTGACTGGGGACGAAGATCGGCAGACCGCCGTGAGAGCCGCCCCAGTGGTCCATGAGCTCAGCGGTCCGCCGTCCCGCGAGGATCGCACCAGCCCCGTTCCATTCGTCTTGGAACTGCTTGACCGGCCCGGGATGCTGGTCCGAGTCAGCCCACTTGTGCAGCCGCTCGCCATCGTCGCCACCGAGAAAGTCGTTGGGATCGGCGATGTACCCGTCGAGGGACATCGACATGTCGAGCACTGATTTGGACATGGCCCACTCCTTGTCTTCAACGGCGTGGCCCCTCGGCCACCGCCCGCTCCCTAGTTCGGAGATTAACTGTGTCCCCAGGACACTGTGTACGCTAGAGACAGTTTTGACGGATGGCAAGTGGGAGGCGACATGTCGGCCAACGAAGATCCAAGGGCACTGGCCGAACTGTTGTGGGGCCTGCGGAAGCCGCACACCAGAGGCCCCAGGCCTGCCTTCGACCTCGCCCGGCTGGCCGACACCGCCGTCAAGGTCGCCGATACCGAGGGCCTGGAGGCGGTCTCCATGCACCGGGTCGCCGCCGAGCTCGGCCTCACCAAGATGGCCCTGTACCGCTACGTCAAAGGCAAGACAGAGCTGATGGCCATCATGATCGAGGCGGCGGTCGGCACACCCCCCGACCTGAGCGGGGCGGCCGGCTGGCGGGCCAAGCTGGAGGAGTACGCCCGCGGACTGTCCGCCGCCTGGCGGCGCCACCCCTGGCTGCCGTCGATCACCGTGGGCGACCGCGTCATGGGACCACGTGAGACCGCATGGTCCGAAAGAGCCCTCAGCGCCCTCACTGACGCCCCCCTGACCGAACGCGAACGGCTCGACGCGGTCATGATGGTGTCCCACCACATCCGCGCCACCCACCTGGCCGCCACCCAAGGCACCCAGACCTGGACGGACGGCAGCGCCGCCCCCATTATGCGCGACCTGCTACTCCTCAACGCCAGCCGTTTCCCGCTGCTGGCCACCGCCGTGGCCATCCCCTCGACCACCACCACCCGGGAGTTCGGCCTCCTCGCCCTCCTTGACGGTCTCGAACGCACCATCACTCAACGCATCCACAACAACGGCGATGAACAAGCGGCTTCGCCCCCAGATCCTCCGTAAGCGGCGACCACCAGCGGGCCCCCGAACAGGACCTGCCCATCGACGGCCGGCACCTCGGTTCCGACGGGTGGACCCGCCCAAGGTCGCGCCCGACCACACCAAGGAGATGGTGTCACCGGGCTGGAACAGACCAGGCCGGCACGGGGTGTCCCGCCCGGACGAAGCTTGCGCCTTCCGGATCCACTTTGCAGCTCGGCGGGACGCGCCAGCATGAACACCCGGACGGGCAGCGAACGGCAAGGTTCCCGACCTCCCAGGCACCGAATACTCCACGGTGAAACCGGCCCGCTCGATCTCCGCCAGGGTGTCGCGGCCGGTGTGGCAGCCGCCGGCCAGGTGCGGCCAGATAGTGGCGTCCAGCACCGCCTGCACCCGGGCCAGGCCGCGCGTGTCAGCGCGTCCGTGCTCCAGGAACCGCACCTGCCCGCCGGGTTTGAGCACGCGCCGTGCCTCGGCCAGCGCCGCCGGGACGTCGGGCAGGGAGCACAGCACCAGGCAGAACACCACCGTGTCCACGCTGCGATCAGCGGCTGGGAGCCGCTCGGCCAGCCCCGGCAGCACCTCGACGGCGACCGCGGCATCGGCGGCGGCCGCCCTCGTCCAGGGCGCGGGCCATCGCCGGATACATCCGGCCGAAGACCGGCCGTCGCAGGTTCGTCCTCTGCTCGGGGTGGGCCAGCAGCCACAGCGCGCCCTCGTCGATCGCGGCGACCGTGGTCTCGTGCCCGGCGAACAGCAGGAACATGCCCATCGCGGCGGCCTCGTCGTCGCTCACCCCATCGGTGGCGGCCAGCCGGGAGATCACATCGGCGTCCGGGTCACCGCCGGCGCGCTTACGTGCCACGAGCTGCTGGCCGTAGAAAACAGCTCGGTCAGGCCCTGCTCGGAGCGGGCGCGGTCGGTGACGTCGCCGGCGGCCTGGGTCCAGGCCCGGAACTGCGCGCGGTCCTCGAACGGCACGCCGAGCAGCTCGCAGATGACCGCGATCGGCAGAGGCAGCGCCAGCGCGGCGTGCAGGTCGGCGGGCGGCCCGGCCTCAACCAACTCGTCCAGCAGACCCGTGGTGAGCGTCTCGACCCGGGCGCGCAGCGCGCGCATGCGCTTGGGCGAGAAGTGCGGCTGCAGCAGCGCGTGCATCCGCCGGTGGTCGGCCTGCTCGGTGCCGAAGTCGCCCAGCGGGCCGCCGAACATCGCCGACTCGCCGGTGCGGGAGGCCTTGTCCGGCTCGCGGTGGGCGCGGCCGAGCCGGTCGTCGTCGAGTAGCTGGCGTACTTCCTCGTATCCGGTCACCTGCCAGCCGGGATCGCCGACCGCGGTGGCGGATGGCGTGAATCGGAATGCGCGCCTGCAGCTCGCGCAGCAGCGGCGCGGGCCGCATCGGGTCGGGCTGCTCATACGGCAGCTGGACGGGAGCGTGCGCCAGGAGGACCTCCAAAAGGTAGACGAGCATTTGTATCGGCCACACGCGCCTTCGCCCATGCCGGATACGCCGCCACCGATCTGGACGACATCGCCGCCGAGGCCGAGCTGACCCGGGCGATGCTGTATCGGGCCGTGCTCGATCGGGCCTGCGTCCGGCTGGCCGAGGCCACCGGCGCCGACGACTTCGGCGACGACGCCATCCCCGCCCTGCTGCGCGCCGCCGCGGCCGACCCCGACGGGTTCCGGCTGCTGTTCCGTTACGCGGCCCGCGAGCCCGACTTCCGCGACCTGATCGACTCCATCACCGCCGCCTCCCGCGAGGTCGGCCGCCGCAACCTGGCCCGCGTCATCCCGGAAGGGCCGTGGCTGGACTGGGCCGCCAACCCTGCTCCCCGGCTTCACCCTGGAGGCCGTCATCGCGTGGCTGGACGCCGACCGGCCCGACCCCGACCAGGCGGCCGAGCGGATCAGCCAGGCCGTGCACGGTTCAGCGGCTGGGTCGTTTCGCCAAGGCTCGTGAGGTGCCGCCCGTGGTGGTGGAGCATGTACGGCGGTGCCTGGAGGTGGGTGAGGATGTGGCGCCGGTGTATGCCTCGCCGCGTACGGCAGAGTCGCATCGGGTGCTGGTGCGGCGCCGGGAGGGGGTGGCGTGCGCGCCGGGCAAGGCTCGCAAGATCGCGGCCAAGGCGTTGACCCGGGCGGCGTGGGTGAAGAACCACCCGCCAGACCTGATCAACGTGGCATTGGAGCGGCTGACGCAGGCGCAGCTGGAGCTGCCGGCGTTCTCCACCCTGGACACTATGGAGTCGACGATCCGCGGCCAGGTCAACGGGCAGATCTTCCAGACGATCTGGCGGCGGCTGGGCGCTGAGGGCCGCGCCCGGATCGAGGCGTTGCTGGTGGTCGGGCCGGGCGGCAAGAGTGATCTGGACCGGCTGAAGAAGCCGGCGCGGCGGGCGAGCTGGTCGAAGTTCAAGGCCCAGGCTGCCCACCTGGCCTGGGTGGCGGGGCTGGGCGATACCGAGATGGTGCTGGAGGGCATCGCCGCCTCGAAGATCGCCGATTTCGCCGGGGAGGCCGAGGCGGCCGACGCCGATGTGCTGGCCCGGTCCTACACGGTCGACGCCAAGCGGGTCGCGTTGCTGGTGTGCCTGGTGCACACCGCTCAGGCGCGGGCGCGTGATGATCTCGCCGAGATGTTGTGCAAGCGGACGGCGGCCACGAACAAGAAGGCCAAGGCCAAACTGGAGGAGATCCACTTGCGGCAGCGGCAGGTGGTGGAAGGCTTGATCGGCACCTACCGGGGGGTGCTGCAGGGCCTGGTGCCGGGCGGGCCGGTGGAGGCGGCCGAGGTCGCGGCCGCGCAGATGGTGATGATGGCCCTGGCCGCGCTGACCGGCCCAGCCGGGGACGCGGACGCCGGCAGCGAGGCCAGCGCCGAGACCGGCAGCGTGGCGGGCCGGGAGGCCGGCGAGGAAAACGCCGAGCCAGATCCGCGGACCGGTCTGGAGACCGCGGTCGAGGCGCTGGTCAAGGCGGTGCGGATGCAGGCCGCGGGGATGGGGTCGGTCCGCCAGGTGGTGGAGCGGGCCGGCGGCGCGAGCGCGCAGCTGGCCGACATCGAAGAGGTCACCGCCTACCAGCACGACAACCACGAGCTGCTCATCCAGCAGTTCTTCAAGGCCGACCGGTCCACCATGCTCGCCCTGACCGGCGTGTTGCGGTTCAAGGCGACCTCCGCCGACCGCAGCGTGCTGAAGGCTCTGGAGCACGCTTTGACCTACTGGGGCAAGACCCGCGACTTCATCCCCGCTCGCGGCACCGATGGCCGCCTACTGGATCTGGGGTTCGCCTCGGCCAACTGGCTGCGCGCGATCCGGGATCGCAAGCATCCGGGCATGCTGGTCAAACGGCACTTCGAGGCGATGGTGTTCGCCTACCTGGCCGAGGAGGTACGCACCGGGGACATCGCGGTGGCCGGGGCGGCGGAGTACGGCGACTGGAGCGCCCACCTGCTGAGCTTCTACCAGTGCCGGCCCCTGCTGGCGGCCTACTGCGCCGAGGCGGGCCTGCCGGGATCCGCGGCCGAGTTCGTGGCCGAGCTGAAGGAACGCCACCGTCAGGCCGCCGAGCACCTGGACGCCGGCTACGCCGACAACGAGGACTTGACGTTCGCCAAGGACGGCACCCCGACGCTCAAGCGGCTGGCCGGGCTCGGCACCACCGCGACCGCGGCCAAGCTGGGGGCGGAGATCAAGGCGCGGATGCCCGAGCGCACGCTGATCGAGATTGTGTCGCGCACCGCGTACTGGCTGGGCTGGCACCGGCACTTCGGGCCCGCCTCCGGCCACGACCCGAAGCTGAAGAAGCCGCAGGACCGCTACGTTTTGACCACGTTCGCGTCGGGTCGAACATGGGCCCGGCCGAGGCGGCCCGGCACATCGAGGGGATCACCGCGCACGAGATCTCGCTGGCCAAGAACCGGCACATCAGCCTGGCCAAGCTGAACAAGGCGATCACCGACGTGGTCAACGCCTTCGCCCAGCTGGACGTGGTCAAGGCGTGGGGCGATGGCAGCAGCGTGGGCACCGACGGCACCCAGGTCGACACCTACATCGACAACCTGCTCGCCGAGACTTCGATCAGATATGGGGGTTTTGGTGGTATTGCCTACCATTACGCATCTGATAACTATATTGCGTTGTTTTCCCGTTTTGTTCCTTGTGGGGCGTGGGAGGCGATCTACATCATCGATGGGCTGCTGGCGAACGCCTCCGAGGTCCAGCCCAAGACGGTGCACGCCGATACCCAGGGCCAATCGTTCCCCGTCTTTACCCTCGCGCATTTGTTCGGGTTCGATCTGATGCCGCGCATCCGCAACTGGAAGGGCCTGACCTTCTTCCAGCACGCCGACCACGTCACCTACCGCCACATCGACGCCTTGTTCCGCAGCGAGAACGGCGCCCGAATCGTGATCGATTGGGGGACTGGTGGAGAAGATGTGGCCCGATCTCATGCGGGTGGCGATTTCGATCCGCGAGGGTAGGCTCAACTCGGTCACCTTGTTGCGCCGGCTCGGCTCCCACTCCCGCAAGAACGAGATCTACCGGGCGTTCCGGGAGGTCGGCCGCAGTGTGCGCACCGTGGCGCTGCTGCGCTTCCTGGCCGATCCCGCGCTGCGCAGGCGCGTCACCGCGGTCACCAACAAGGTGGAGGGGTTCAACGGCTTCTCTGGCTGGCTGCGGTTCGGCAACGACGGCGTCATCGCCGTCAACGACCCGGCCGAGCAGGAGAAGATGATCAAGTTCAACTCCCTGCTGGCCAACTGCGTGATCTTCCATACAGCGCTGGACATGATGGAGGTGATGCGCCGACTGCTGGCCGAGGGCTGGGAGATCAGCGCCGAGGACGTCGCGCAGCTCTCGCCCTACCTGACCGCGCACATCAGCCGGTTCGGCCTGTACGCCACCGATGTGCTGCGGCTGCGGCCTGATGACTTCGACCCTGACCTGCCCGAGATCGACTTCACCACTCTGGCGGAGGCGGCGTAGCACTCCATCCAGATCTCGCTCGCACCAGGATGGCAGTCGAATTGTCGGCGTTGGTGTGGCGGGTCATAGGTATGTCTAGTGGCAGATGTGGCGGGAGATCGGTGTGCCTAATCTGTGAGGTCATCTGCGGCGCTCGCCGCACCATCTCCTGTTGGAGGATTCGATGACCCGGCCACGATCGGTTTTGCTTGCCGTGCCCCTCGTGATGACGATGGGAGCGTACGCTCCAGCCGCCTCCGCCTCATCCAGCGGAGCGCCCGCGCCGCCCCTGACCTGGTCCGCCTGCGGGGGGAAGATCTCGGCCGAGCTGCAGTGCGCCACCTTGACCGTGCCCGTCGACTGGTCGAAGCCCGGCGGGAAGACGATCGCCCTCACGGTGGGCAGGGCGCCGGCGACCGGCGCGGCGGCCGCGGGCACCGTCCTGTTCAGCCCTGGCGGCCCCGGTGGCGCCGGCGTCCAGGAGCTGTCCCGGGCGCTGCCCCACTTCGCCGGGCTGCGCACCCGCATGGACGTCGTCACCTGGAACCCGCGCGGCGGGGTGAGCGGCGAGCACATCCCACTCGCCGCGTGCGCGGCCGGTCCCGCCTTCGCCACGCCGGACAGCCGGCGCGAGTACGACCAGGCGCTCAAGGCGAACGCCGCCGGGATCGCCCCCTGCAGGGACGCCGTGCCCGACCTGTTCGCCCACCTGGACTCCGCCACCCAGGCCCGCGACATGGACGCGATCCGCGCCGCCCTCGGCGAGCAGAAGATCTCCTTCCTCGGCAACTCCTACGGCGGGGTGCTCGGAGCCTCCTACGCGCGGCTGTTCCCCCAGCGGCTGCGCGCGATGGCGGTGGACAGCGTGCCCGACCACGTGGACCCGCTGGCGAAGTCGGAGCGACTGCAATACGAGGGGCTGGAGGCGGGGTTCCAGCGGTTCGTCCGCTGGTGCGCCGACGCTTCCGACTGCGCGCTGCGGGGCACCGACGTGGAGAAGACCTGGCAGGCCGTCGTCCGGCGGGCCGAGCGCCGTCCCCTGACCGGTGCCGCTGCCGCCGGTGAGCGCCGCTACGACGGCGACGACCTGAAATTCCTGGCCTACGGCCTGGTCGACAGCACGGCGGAGTGGCCCGCGCTGGCCAAGGCCATCGCGAGCGCCGCCAAGGGCGACGCGTCCGGCTTCGACCCCCAAGGCCGCGGCCTGCCGCCGCGGGTCACCGCCATGCTCGCGGTCAACTGCGCCGACGGGTTCCGCTACGACGGCTACCACGCCTACCGCGCGGCCGTGCGGCGCTCGGTGAAGGTGTCACCGAACTTCTCCGGCATGCGGGAGAACGCCTGGCTCGCCTGCTCGCCGTGGGCGCCCAAGGCCACCAACCCGCCGGCGCCGCTACCGGCCCGCAAGCTGCCGCCGCTGCTCGGCATCGGCCCGGTCTACGAGTACCCCTCCGTCCGCGCCATCACCGACCAGGTCCCCGGCTCGGTCACGGTCAAGTACGACGACATCGGCCACGGCCGCTACCTCAACGCCGGCGACCCCTGTGTCACCGGCCACGTGAACCGCTACCTCATCGACGGCAAGCTGCCCGCCCCCGGCACCACGTGCCCCGCCTGGCCGGCGTGATACTGATCGCGTGAGACGACTAGCGGCTTTGTGCCCCTTTCCGGCCGGCGTCTGGCGACGTATACCGCTCATGGGCCGCGACGCCCTGCTCGCCTGCGCCGTGGCGATCATCGCCCTGACCGTCTCGGCACTGGACGCATGGTGGCGCGGTCAGCCCGCCGAGATCACCGATGCGGGCGCGGCGTGGGCGGCGCCGATCCTAGCCGTCTGCGCGCCGCTGGCGCTGCGCAGGCGGCTGCCGCTGACGGCAGTGGTCGCGTCCGCGACGGTGATGCTGGCGCTCGGCCTCGCGCTGGAGCGCGACGCCGGGATCTGGGTCCTGGGCCTGATCGTCGCCTCGGCGGCCTACCACCGCCATCGGCTGCGCTCGGTGCTCCTGATCGGCTCGGCCGCCTGGGCGGTGGCGGCAGGCCTCGGGGGCGGGTCCGTGCCGGACCTCGCCACCGTGTCCGTCTACGCGGCAGCCGGCGCGATGCCGGTCGCCGCCGGCTACGCGCTGCGGCTGCGAGCCGACCGTGCCGTGCAGGCCGCGCGGCTGCAGCGTGCCAGGGAGGAGCAGGCACGCTCGCAGGAGGCCGCGCGGATCGCCCGGGAGGTGCATGACGTCGTCGGGCATCACCTCAGCGCGATCAGGCTTCAGGCGGTCGGTGCCCGGCGGGCGCTGGCCGGTCACGACTGCGAGGCCGACCGCGCGCTGGCCGGGATCGCCGGTCTGTCGGCCGAGGCGCTGGCCGAGATCCGGGCGCTGCTCGCGACCTTGGTGCGCTCGGGCCGCGAGGACCACGCTCACAGCGGAGGTCTCGCCGGCCTGCCCGCGCTGGCGGAACGCAGCGGCGGCCCGGGACTGGTCGTCTCCCTGAAGGTCGACCCTCGCCTCGAGAGCACCGTCCACCCTGAGACGGCGGCCTGCGCCTACCGGATCGTGCAGGAGGCGCTGACCAACGTGGCGCGGCACTCCACCACCGCGCTGGCCTCGGTCACGGTCCGTGCGGTGAGCAGCCAGGTGGTCGTCACCATCGACGATCCAGGCCCGCCCCGGCTGCCGGCCGACGGCGGCGCCCCAAGGGGTGGGCGCCGCGATGGGCAGGGCCTGGCGGGCATACGCGAGCGGGTGGCGGCGCTCGGAGGACAGTGCCACATCGGTCCACACGGCAGAAACGGCTGGCGGGTGCGCGCCAGCCTGCCCGCCCTTCCTCCACATGCGCGTGACGACAGATCGGCGGAAACGGCCGGCGGCACAGAACCCGGCCCTTGCACGATGTCCTCAGCGTACGGTCATCCGGCCCGGAAGGTGCTCCCGTGATCCGGCTGCTGATCGCCGACGACCAGCAGCTCGCCCGCGAGGGACTGCGGCAGCTGCTCAGCCATGAGCCCGACATCGCCTTCCTCGGTGCCGCGAGCGACGGAGCCGAGCTGATCAGCATGGCGCGCGAGCACCAGCCGGACGTCATCCTCACCGACCTGCGAATGCCGGGCACCGACGGCATCACGGCGATCCGGCGGCTGACGGCACGGGCACCGGACAGGCCGATCATCGCACTGACCACGTTCGACACCGACGAATACCTCTTCGGGGCACTCGAAGCGGGTGCCGTGGGCTTTCTGCTCAAGGACGGCGACCCCGACCTCTATCTGGCAGCGATACGCGCGGCCCACCGAGGGCAGGGACTGATCGACCCGCAAGTCACCCGCAGGCTCGTCCGCCGCTTCGCCACCCCACCGGTGCGAGGCCATGGCCTGGAGTTGACGATCCGGGAAACGGAGGTCCTCCGCCTGGTCGCGCTGGGCCGCACCAACGCCGAGATCGCCGGACATCTGCGCATCGCCGCAGGCACCGTCAAGATCCACGTGTCGCGTGTCCTGACCAAGATCGGCGTGCGCACCCGTGTCCAAGCCGCGATCCACGCCTACCGCTCAGGATTGGTGTCCTCGCATGAGGAGGAGTGAAAGTCCTCTCGGCACCGCCGCTCGGCCCGCGCGGCCGCTTGCCGGGTGTCCAACCCAGGTCCGCAGCACCCAGCAACCCGTCCAACGAAGCTGCACGATGCGGAACGTCATCATATGGAGTGGTGTGATGAGTCGAAGGCGCACAACGTGGCGGTGGCTGCTGGCCACAGCCGCAGGGCTGGTCGTGGCCGTGGTGGCCGGTGTCGTGGTGGCCTTTCCATCGGTCGCCGCCACGACCTGCCCTGGCTGCTACGGCATGAAACAGGCCAGGCCCGGCCTGTATCTGGAGCCGGGGCTGCCGCCAGCACGGGAGCGGCAGGTGACCGAGGTGATCGAAGCGGCCAACCGCCGGGTGTCAGACTTCTACGGCGGACGCCGGAGCTCTCCCGACATCCTGGCCTGCGTGACCACCACGTGCTACCGAAAGATCGGCGGTGGCGGGGAGCGTGGGATCGCCGTGCTGAACCGCGCGGTCATGCTGTCACCGAAGGGCCTCGATGCGGTGATCGCCTCACACGAGATGTCACACGTCGAACTGCACGCCCGTCTAGGATCCGACGCCGGGCCCATCCCGCAATGGTTCGACGAAGGACTGGCCGTCGTGGTCTCCGATGACCCGCGCTACCTCAAGCCCGAGGGCACCGGTGACCGGTGCCGGGTGTCCACGCCGGGAGCCCTGCCCCGAACACTTGACGACTGGCTGCGCACCGCGCAAGCGGACCAGGACACCTACGCCAAGGCCGCCTGCCGGGCGAGCCAGTGGCTCCAGGCGAACGGTGGTTCCAAGGCCGTCCTCGAACTGATCGAACACATGGCCGCTGGGAGTGCCCTGCCCGCCTCCGTGGCAGCCGCCACGCGTGAAGCTCCTTCGACAGCGGCACCGGCTGGGTGACAGCGTTGCGATCGCCCTCCAGGAGGGCTCTGACGACAGGCCATCTTCAGCACGCCCCAGCGGTAGCTCTGAGCTATCGCACTAGAAATAACCTCACTGGGTTCTGCGACCAGCCCAAAGTAGCTCCCTGTGATCGACACTACGGTCAGTCACGTTAGGGCCCGGCAGGTTCCGACTTTCGCGACTAACCGTCCTGACGTCGGTGTGGACACACCGGGGCCTCGTTTAAACGATGAGGTCCACGGCGCGGGGAAAGGTCGCGGCGGCGGCTTCCATGCCTGTGAGGGCATTACGCCGGTCTGCGGTCTTGTCTTCGCCCACGTCGACGTAGTTCTGTTCGCAGAACTCGCGTGCGAACTCGCCGACGTGCTCGGCGGTCTCGGCCAGCTTTTCAGTTACCATTCCGACGCTCATCCCGCCGGTGAAGGCGATATGGAACCGGTAGAGCAGCAGCGGGAGGTCGGCGGCTGCGGTGGCCATACAACGTGGCCTGCCGCTCGATCTCGTTGTTGATGTTGGTCAGGCTCGCGCGCCATCCGCTGTCGATCAGTTCCACGGCCGGAACAAGCCCGTCGTTGACCGCCGACTCCAGGTAGTTGCGGGCGTCGGGGCAAGGAGCCCTCGCGTTCCTCGTCGGTCAGTTTCTCCCACGTCGGCACAAACGTGCAGTCGTGGGCGAACTGCTGGCGGGCCCTGGCCAGGGCCAGGACGCGCGGGTCGTCGAGCGGAATCTGCGGCAGTGGCACGGCGTGCTCCTCAGGGAATCGGGAGCTGGTCAGCGGGGTTGCCCTCGGCAGCGGCTGCGAGGGTTTTATGAACGACGCCAACGGAGACCTTCACCCCGGCGGCGATGGTGCGGATGGATTCCCCGCGCCGGCGACGGTCGAGGATCGCGACGCGCTTGTCGTCGTCGACCACGGGGCGGCGGCCGCCGACCTTGCCTTGCTTTCGGGCCGTCTCCAGGCCGTTCTTGGTCTTGCGGACGATGTCGCGGCGACGGTCCTCAGCCAGAGCGAGGGCCAGGTCGAGGATGAAGGAGCGTTCGGTGTGCTCGCCGGCGCCGATGCCCTCCAGCACCTTGACGCCGACGCCCTGCTGGAACAGGTCGTTGAGGACGATCAGTCCTTCCAGGAGATTGCGGCCGAGCCGGTCGACTTCCTGGACGGTCAGCAGGTCGCCCTCGCGGATGTAGGACAGCGCGGTGAGGAGGTCGGGCCGGTCACTGGTGGCGAGCTTGCCGCTGGCCTTCTCCTCGATGACCTTCAGACAAACCGGATCGAGAGCGTCATGCTGCCGCTGGGTCTTCTGCTTGTCGGTGCTAACCCGGACCAGTCCGATGAGCGCCTGCGCTGTAGACGAACCGACGTCGGCGGGGACTCGTACCCATCCTCCGCCCGAGGGGTCTGAGCGGCGTCCCGAGCAGGGATGAGGAAACTGATTAGCAACCTCATAAGCCGCAGCCCTGCCCAGCGTTGGCACCGATGATTGGGCTGCCTGCCTCAAGATCATCCCAATGTGGGTTTTGCGCTTATGTGGGTTGACTCCCTGTGAGGCATGACGACGGTGACCTGGGAGCGCGAGCCCGGGGAGAAGGTCGAGGAGTTCGTCGCGGCGCTGCTGCTGCTCAAGTACCCGCACGGCAATCAGCCCACCCCGTCCAAGGGAGATCGCGGCGTCGACGTACGCGTGGAGAATCCCGACGGCTTCGACATCTACCAGGTCAAGCGCTACAGCCGCCCGCTGACGGCCGGCCAGGCACGCAAGATCGAAGCCTCCTGGAACACCTTCGTCAGCCAGACGCTGCCGGTGCGCTCCTGGACCCTGGTGACGCCGTGGCAGCCCACCAACCCGCGGCTGGACTGGCTGGCCGGAGACGGCGGGCAGCGCCTGGCACGGCTGATGGCCGAGGCACTGCAGGGCGGCCGCGAGGTGCCCCCGGCGTCCCGGCCGAGGACCTGCTGGACGCCCGTCGTGCCCTTCTGCACAGTCACGACATCGACGGCCTCTTCGACCACGACCAGACCACAGCAGAACTCGCCGCCGAAACCCTCCTCAACCGAGCCCGATGCATGTTCCCGGACGCCGGCCACATCACTCCACGGCGGATCACCCGAGGCCCGCGACCGACACCAGCCGATGGCAGGCCGGCCATAGGCGAAAGCGCAAGCCTCCCCGGCTACTACGAACTCTCCGCACACAGCGGGATCACCCTCGCACCACTCCTGGGCCGGCTGCTCGCAACGGAGATCCTTACCGAGAGCCGTGACCCCATCCTCTCTTCCTTCCGACCAGACCGTCCTTGACATCGTCATCGCCGCCTCTGATCATGTGGTGGTTCGTCCGGAAAGGTGGCGTCAGGCTCCTGGAGTCGTACCGGCCCCGGACCCCGTCCGCGGAGGGCGTCGTCAGGGTTGAGCAGCAGGCAGGCCTTCATCGACAGGCAGCCGCAGCCGATGCAGCCCGTGAGCTCCTGCTCGAGGGCTTCGATGGCGCGACGGCGTTCCTCGAGCTGTTTCTTCCACGCACGGGAGACTCGCTGCCAGTCTCTGTGGGTGGGGGCATGATCGGTGGGCAGGGTGGCGAAGACCTCGGCGACGTCCGACAGCGGGATATGCAGGCGCTTGGCCACGATGATCAAGGAAATCCTTCGGAGCATGTGCCGGGAGAAGATCCGCTGGTTGCCGCTGCCGCGTTCGCTGAAGATCAGGCCCTTGCGTTCGTAGAAGTGCAGGGCGGAGGCGGGCACGCCGGTCCGGCGGATGATCTCACCGATCGTGAGGTGATCGTCCGGGCTGGCGCGCACGGCATCTCTCCTTGTTGTGCTCGGGACAGTGGTCAGGTGGCGCGGCGCGAAGCCGGGGCTCGGCCGTGGATCAGGGCGGCCACGACGATCGACAGCATGAGGCACAGTAGTCCGACGCCGAGCTGGGTCAGGTGCCAGGACCAGGTGAAGGCGTCCAGCTCCGCGGCCTCGGCTCCGGTGGTGAGGCGTCCGGCGCCGACAGCGGCGGCGCGGGTCGTGTCGCCGAGCCTGGCCGTGAGGAGGCCGATGAGGGAGGCACTGAACGCGGCGATCACAAGAGCCTCGGCGGCCCCGCGCAGCGTGTTGAGGAATCCGGCCGCCATGCCTACGGCATTGGCCGACACCAGAGCCATGGCCTGGCCGTCCGTGATGCCGAACGACGCGCCCATACCGACGCCGATCATCACCAGCGGGGCCGCGACGGACGCGACCGCGTGGTCGGCGTTCAGCATCACCAGCCACAGGTTCCCCGCCACCACCAGGAGTAGCGCGATCATGATCAGCAGGCGGGCCGGAACCCCCTTGTTCACCAGGGTCACGGCGGCCATGGGCATGATCAGCACTGGCGCGGTCAGCAGTAGCATCGCCGCCCCCGCCGACGCGGGGGACAGTCCTGCCGCCGCCTGCAGGTAGGTGGGCAGGAAGACCAGGACGCCGAGGAACCCTATCGAGGTGGTCAGGGTCGCCAGACTCCAGCCCAGGAAGCCGCGGTTGGCGACCAGGGCGGGGGCCAGGACCGGGGCGGGGCTGCGCCGCTGGACGAAGCCGAAGATGACCAGGGCGACCAGTCCGGCGATCCCGGTGATGAGGATGACCGGGTGGGTCCAGCCGAGCGTGGGCGCCTCCAGGAGCGCGAACATGAGCAGTGCCAGCGCGACGACGAACAGTGCGGCGCCTGCCCAGTCGACCGGGCCGCCGTCGCTCGCGCGGGACTCGCGGGCACGGGTCGCGCCCAGAGCCACCAGCAGGCCGATGATGGTGAAGACCGCGAAGCTTCCCCGCCACCCGGTGGCGATGATCAGCAGCCCTGACAGGGTGGGGCCGATGGCGATGCCGATCCCGGCCATGGTGCCCATCAGGGCGAAGGCCCGATTGCAGGCCGCACCGTCGTAGCTGGAGGCCAGGATGGCGCCGCCCGCGGCCATGATCCCCGCGCCACCGGCGCCGGAGACGATGCGGGCGATGTCGGTGACGAGGATCGCCGGGCTCAGTGCCGTGGCGAGGAATCCGGCCGCGAAGACCAGCGCCGCGAGGATGAACACCCTCCGGCGGCCGATCCGGTCGGCCGTCGATCCCGCGATGAGCGTCATGGCCGCGAAGGCCAGGTTGTAACCTGCGACGACCCAGTTCAACGGGGATCCGGAGGCGTCGAGCTCGCGGCCGATGCTCGGCAGCGCGACCGCGGTCCCCGAAATGGACATCGCCACCAGGACGACGCCGACCAGGACTACCGGCAGGGTCAAGGGAGACGCCCGGTCCACCGTGGCCGGGGGATGGGACGAATCTGTAGTGATGTCCATTCTGCCCGCCTTCTCTGGTCCTCAGACTTCGGCGAACAGCTCATCAGCTCAACCGAAGTTGAGGTCAAGTGCGCAGGTCAGCGCCGCTACGCGGGCGGCTGCACGGCCTGGTTGGGATCTCTGGGGCCCCGCTCGGAGCCCGATGTGGTCGCGTGGCAGCGGCGCTGGCCTACTTCTGCGATCCGGCCAGTCCTTTCAGCGCGGCTCCAACGAGAAGCATCTGCCGCGATCCGAGGACGGCGATCAGCCGGCCCAGCTGAGGACCGGGTACTGCTGTTGGGCAGTACCGTCACAGAATCCGGACCGAGTTACTGGAACGCGGGGAGCCTGTAAGACTGCTGTCACCCGGTACACGCGATTGCGTTAGAGCAGGTCAGGCTCCCTGTGTCGAGACGGAAACGCCCGACCTTGCGGTAGGTCGCCAGGCAGCAGCCGGGGGGCCGGGGAGCCGATGCGATGGGTCAGGCTCGCCCGCGGCCGCCGCGCCGGAGGGGGTCTCGTGCTGCGACGTGGTCGGCGACGGCGTCGACGCCGGGGCGGGCGTAGCGCTCCAGGGAACGGACGGAGGCGTGCCGGGAGCGGGCCAGCAAGGTGGGGGTGTTGGTGCCGTCTTCCGCTTCGTGGGTCAGGGAGGAATGCCGCAATTGGTGCGGGGTCCACCCCCCGCGTGCGCTGGGGCGACCCGGTGCTGCCGGGCGCGGGTCGTCACGGCGTGAAGCGCCACCCTGGGAGTTGTTCCGCATCGCTCAGCCCTCCGTGAGCAGGGGGACCAGGTAGATCAGCGAGAACGACTCGTGGATCGCCCCGACGACGAGCAACGCCAGGGCGGGCAGGCTCAGTCGGCCGAGCTGCCGCAGCCCGCGGACATACCCCTGACGCCGGTTCACGGCGTCGACGGTCCGGGGCCGGATCCACGCCCGCCCGAGGAGGTAGGCGCCGAGCGCGAGCAGCACGAACGCCTGGAACTCGATCAGGATGGTCAGCGAGTGCGGGATGAGGGCCAGCCAGGCGGCCTCGTTGGCCGGCGCGAGGGTCACACCGACCGTGTACTGGCTGTAGGCGAACCAGGGGATGCCCGCGAACGGCACGATCATCGATGGCAGGACGAGGATGAGCAGGCCGGCCCGCAGCGCGTTGTTGGCGAGGATCGCGAGGGCGAACAGCCAGGGGTTCTCGAGCAGCGACTGCACCAGGTCCCCCGTGCCACTGCTCTTCATGGACTCCACCTGCGCGGCGGCCAGGCTGGGGAAGAGCAGACCCACCCCGAAGCCGACGAGAACCGGGCCGTACACGATCGCGTTCAGGACGAGGTAGGCACTGCGGTTCGCTCGGATGGTCTGGATCACGTGACGAAGGAATCGCATCTTCAGGCCCCCTGATTTATTTAGCGCTGGCATGCCAAATAAGCTAGCACGGCCATGCTAAAACGTGGGTTAGGATGGTTGCCATGCCCAAGCGAGTCGACCCGGATGCCCGCCGGGAACAGGTCGCCGACGCCGTGATCGACGAGATCGCCGAGCACGGGCTCCGCTCGGTGACTCTCGCCCGGATCGCCACTCGCACTGGCTTGGCCATCGGGAGCATCCGGCACTACTTCGGCGACCACGTCCGCGAGGTCATGCGCTTCACGCTGAGCGTGCTCATGCAGCGCGCCGCGGGCCGCGCCACGACGATGTCCGACGACCCGGTGACGCGGATCGCGGACGTGGTCACCTTCGCCACGCCGACCAGTGAGCAGGAGCGCAAGGAGAACGCCGCCATTGTCGAGTACCGCGTCATGGCACGCACGGACCCGGAGTTCGCGGCCGACAGCGCTGCGATGTCACTCGCAGCCGCCGGGGTGATCCGCTCGCTGCTGCGCCAGGCGCTGGCCGACCGCGTCGTCGACGAGGAGTCGCTGCACCGCGAGGCGCTCCTGCTGTTCACCCTGATCGAGGGCTTCTCGTTCAGCGCGGCACTGCTCTCCGCCCCGCTGCGCGAGGCGGACGTCCGTGCCGTCGTGACGGCGACCATGGAACGCCTGCGCGACGCCTACCCGCCCGCCGAGAACGACGTCGGGGCGGCGGCCGGGGTGCCCGAGGTGGCCGGAGGGTGAGCCGCAGGCCCCGAGTCAGTCGCGTGGTCCGACCGAGTGGCTGACTCGACGGTGCTGGGCCGCCGAGTCAGTCGAGTGGTCGGCGGACCTGCCGACGCTCCTATGGTTCGTCAAGCTGTGACAGGTGGGTTCTCGAGGCGGCGGTAGAGGTCGCGGGCGATGTAGCGCTTGAGGCAGCGGCGGATTTTTCGGGTGTCTTGCCCTCGGAGTTCGACTTCGAGAACCAGACGGCCGACGCCCAGAGCAAGCGGTTCGGCTACAACTGCGACTTCGTGACCGTGTTCCCGATCGGGGTTGAGGAACCTGCGGACAGCCGTTGGCGGTACCCGCGAGTAACTTAGCCGGACGCTTCTGCGGGGCCCTCGGTCGGGATGAGCACGGGCAGACCCGGCTGGCCGGGCAGTAGCCCGGTCAGCGCAGTTCGGATGGCGGCCCGGCTCACTCCATGCGCACGGGCGAGAGCCGCGATCGAGGTGCCGTGGTCGGTGAACGCCGAACGCACCTCTTCAAGCTGGGCGCCGGCCAGCGCGGGTGGCCGGCCGCGGTAGCGGCCTTCGGCTTCGGCGGCGGCGATCCCTTCGGCGGTCAGCTCGTTTTGCAGGTCGCGCTGGAACTGCCCGACTGCGGTGATCACGTTGATGAGCAGCGCTGTCGTGGCGTCGTCGGCCGCGAGGCCATGGAAGTTCGACAGCGGTCCCGACAGGACGCGCAGGGCGACGCCGCGGGCCTGGCACCAGTCGCGGACGGCGTGGATGTCGATCAGGTCACGGCACAGCCGGAACAGCTCCGACACTGTCAGGACGTCGCCGGGGTGCGCGGCGGCGGCGTCGGAGTGGCCGAACAGGTGCTGCTGTGGAACGACGTCGCCTTGGTCTGGCTGGACGGCGCGATCCTGGTGGTCCTGCTGATCGACGCGCTACTGACCCGCCGGGTCCTGGGACGGAGTGCGGACAATGGCGAGAGCGGCGGCTGGACGCTGGTCGCCGTCGATACGGGCTGGCCCGCGCCGTACAGATCGATGCGGTCGGTTCGAGCCCTGCGGACGATCATCGGTGGTGGACTCGTCGTCCTGGTGGCAGCCGTTCCGTGGTTCTCCTCCCAGGTCACCGTGCAGGCGCTGACCGCTGGGTGCGGGTTCGCGCTGGCGTGCCTGTCGGTCTACGTGCTCGCTGGGATCTCCGGCCAGCTCTCGCTGGGACAGTTCGCGATCGCCGGGATCGGCGCTGTCACGTCGGTGCTCGTCCTCGCCTGGACCGGGATCTTCCCCCTGTCCCTGCTGGCCGGGCTCGCAGCCGGCGCGGCGGCGGCTTCGCTGGCCGGCGTTCTGGCGACACGTCGGCCGGGCACCGCGCTGGCGGCACTCACCCTTACCGCCGCGGGGCTGGTGCCGACCGTGGTGCTGGCGCCGGAGTGGGGTTTCGGCACCGGCCGCACACCGGGGCTACCGCTGATCGGCGGACAAGCACCCGGCCCGACCGCGATATACCTGGCATGCCTGGCCGTGTTGCTGGGCTCGGTTCTTGCGGTACACCGGCTGCGTCACGGGAGGACCGGCCGGGCGATGCTCGCCGTACGGGACAACCCGACACTGGCGCGGGCGTTCGGCGTGCGGATCGGCCGGACGCGGATGTTCGGCTTCGTTCTCGCCGGCGCGTTCGCGTCCCTGGCCGGGATCCTGCTCGCGCACAGTTCCACTGTGGTCACACCGGGCCAGTTCGCTCAGGATCTATCGGTCAAGGTCGTGCTCGCTGTCGTGGTCGGCGGGATCGCCAGTCTGGGTGGCGCGCTGATCGGCAGCCTGTGGCTGTTCACCGTGCCGCAGCTGTTCCCCGGCTCAGGCCTGGCGACCTCGGCGACTTCGGTCGGCGGTCTGCTCCTGTTGCTGTACTTCCCCGGAGGCATAGGTCCTGCCCTGATCAGTGGCCGCAACTACCTGCTTGGCCTGCTCACCGCGGTCCGGGAGCGGCGAGCCCCGGTCGCGGCGGCCGAGCCACCCGTGTCCGCAACCGTGACACGGCCGAAGGTCTCGGTTGTCCCGCCACCTCAGCATCGGGAAGGACCGGTACTCGAGGTGAGCGGGATGGGCAAACAGTTCGGTGGTCTGGCCGCTGTGTCCAACCTGACCCTGTCGGTTCAGGCGGGGGAGATCCTGGCGCTGATCGGGCCGAACGGCGCGGGCAAGACCACGGTGTTCGATCTGATCAGCGGTTTCGAACCGGTGACCACCGGGACGGTGCGCTTCGACGGCGAGGACATTACGCGGCTGGCTCCGGATCAGCGGGCCAGGCGCGGGCTGATCCACTCGTTCCAGGAACCGTTGCTGTTTCCGACGATGACCGTCAGCGACGTGCTGTCGGTCGCGGCCGAGGCCCGGCTGCCGAGCCGCCGGGCCCGCCTCGCCGCGGTCGAAACCGCGCTGGACTACTACGGTCTCGGCAGGTATCGCGACCACCGGGCGCGGGAACTGTCCATCGGCACGCGACGGATCGTCGAACTGGCGGCGATGCACACGCTGCGCCCGAAGGTGCTGCTGCTGGACGAACCCTCGTCCGGCATCGCCCAGCGCGAGACCGAGGCGCTGGCCGGTGTCCTGCAGCGGATGCGGGCCGATCTCGACCTCACCATCGTGCTGATCGAACACGACCTGCCGCTGGCCTTCGGCATCGCGGACCAGGTGGCGGTGCTTCTCCAGGGTGAGCTCCTCACCCAGGGCACCCCGGACCAGGTACGGACAGATCCGGCGGTCGTGGACGCCTACCTCGGCGCGCGGTTCGAGCAGTCCGCCACGTCACCGGCCTAGACGACACAAGGGAGCAATGCACATGGCTGGACGCCTGTACAAGGACAGCAGAAGCGTGCTGGCCTTCGCCCGCGCGGCCGGGCAGGAGGTTGTGACCGTCCTGCTGCTCGCCTGCGACGGCCGCGTCGAGGAGGTCGCCGACGTCGTCGCCGGAGCGGGTGGGACGGTGCTTCGCCGATACGACCCGATCGGCTATCTGCGCGCCGCCGTGCCCCTGGACAGCGTCGAGTCGGTCGTCGACAGCCCGGCCGTACACACCGCCTCGGTGATGCACACCGAGGACGGCGCCGTGCGGCAGCCACAGATGCCGGACCCCGGGGCAGAGAGCCCATTGGCCGAGGATCGGGGACAGCGCCTGCCGCGGCTGGTGGATCCGATCGCGTCGCCCTACTCAGCCTTGCCGGATCTGGCGGCGCAGAGCTGGCGTGACCAGCACCCCACGTGGGATGGCCGGGGGGTGACCGTGGGGATCATCGACGGGTTCATCGACCAATTGCTGCCGGAGTTCCAGACCGCGACGACCATCGACGGGGCTCCGGTGCGCAAGATCCTGGACAACGTCAACCCGATGGATCCGGCGATCGACCGCGGGCCGGAATGGATTACCGACTGGCGCCGGGTGACCGCCGTGGACGGCGCTTTCACCGTCGACGGCCGGCGCTTCAACGCCCCTCGGGATGCAGAGTACGAGCTCGGCCACCTCGATGAGCGACTGCTGTACTTCGGCCGCAAGGATCTGCGACGCGACGGTAACCCGGAGGGGTCCAGCCCGCTGTTCGCGGTGCTGTGGGACCGGGCCGCCGGCCGGGTATGGGTGGATACCGATCAGGACGACGACTTCACCGACGAGCGCGAACTGGCCGATTACGCCGAACGCGGCGACATCGGCACCTTCGGCGACCCCCACTCAGCGACCCCGATACGCGAGTCGACCATGTTCAGCGTCAAGATCCGTGCCGATCGGGATGCGGTGGCGATCAACATTGGTGGCGGCGCACACGGAACCGGGATCGCCGGGGCGACCTTCGGAAGCCGGGGCGAGCACGGCAGGTACGACGGCATCGCCCCCGGAACCCAGATCGTCATGATGTGCCCCTGCCCGGCCGACGCGCGCGGCACGCCGGCCACGTATCTCGAGGCGCTGATTGCCGCGATGAGCGACCCGCGAATAGACCTGGTGGTCTACGAGTGGTCTTATTACACCACCGTCGGCTATCTGCCGAAGGACGGTGGGTCGATCGCCGCCGTGGTGGCGCAACGGCTGGTTGAGGTGTACGGCAAGCCGCTGTTCGTGCCGGCGTCCAACCGGGGGTGGCTCAACCAGATCAACGAGGAGGCCGCCGCGCGAGGCGTGATCGCCGTCGGCGGCTACCAGTCCCAGGAGTGCTACCGGATCAATGACGGTTTGCTGGTATCGGACAGCGACAACCTGCACTGGGCCTCATCGCACGGGCCCGCCGGCGACGGAGGGATGACCCCGCTGTTGCTGGCGCCGAGCGATCTGCTCTCCAGCCAGCTCGGGTACGAGACCGACCGGAGGGGCCCGCACCGGCTGCCGACCGGTTACATGATCGTCGGCGGGACCTCAACCGCGACCCCGGCGGCGGCCGCCGCCACCGCGCTGCTCATCAGCGCAGCCAAGCAGCTGGGTGTCCCGTACGACACGGACCGCTTGCGGCGGGCGTTGTGCGGATCGGCCCGTTACCTGGACGAGGTGCCGGCACACACCCAAGGACATGGGCTGATCCAGGTGGAGGCCGCCTGGCGCCTGCTGACTGAGCTGGCCGCCGTGGACCCCGAGCGCGCGGCCGGCATGCGGCTGGACGTCGAGGCCGCGGTCCGCACCGCGGTGAGCGCCAACCTGACCACGCCGCATCGCGGTCGCGGTCTGTTCGAGCGGGAGGGCTGGCGGGCCGGCGACCGGCGAACCTCGGTGATCGCCGTGACCCGGACTGCCGGGCCTCCTGAGCCGCTGCCCGTGGAGCTGTCCTGGCTCGGCAACGATGGGACCTTCAGCTGCGCGAAGACCGCGACCCTTCCACGCGGCGAGCAGGTGGAGATCGCTGTGGAGGTCGCGCCGCCGGCGCCGGGAGTGCACAGCGCGGTGCTGGTGGTCAAGGATCCCAGAGACCCGCTGGCAGAGCAGCGGGTACTGGCCACCGTGGTGGTCCCGGACGTGAGCGATCTCGGCGCGGTGCCCTCCGTCCACGCCGAGGTCGGCTACCGCATGGCCTGGCCTGGGGCGCGGTACATCGAGGTCCCGGAAGGGGCAGCCGCGATCCGCTTCGAGGGCTCGGACCTTGCGGTGAGTCTGCCGCACGGCGGGAGCCCGCTGACCGGTGAAGTCCCGGAGGACCGGACCGACCACGGCAAATGCGACAAGACGTGGAGCCGGCCGGTCCCCGGAGTCTGGGAGGCGTGCTTCATCGCCCGCCCTGCGTGGAGCGAGAGGCACAGGCTGGTGGAGGAGAAGACCCGCAAAGGAAACCTTCTCGTCGAGCTGTACGGCGTGCAGCTGTCCCTGGCGGAACCACCGACCGCGCCGATGGCCGGGCGGTCGCAGGACATCGTGCTGAACCTTCACAACCGTTTCGCCGGTTTCACCGGTGTTGTCCGCAGCCGTCCGCTCGGGACGGCGTGCACCGGCCGCTACCAGATCTCCGGTCGGCGGACGCGAGCGCACCATATCGAGGTCGCCCCAGGCTCGGACCTGCTCCTGGTCGACGTGCGCACCGACACAGAAGACGCCGACCTCGACGTGTATCTCTACGACTGCACAGCCGCCAGTCCGCGGCTGGTAAAGAGGCAGACCGGAGATCCGGCCGGCGGTCCACTGTTCACGGAGAATCCGGCACCCGGCCGCTGGGTGGCGGTGGTGGATGCGCCCGATGTGTCATACGAGTATCTGGAGCTGTCCACCAACCCGGTACACGGGTGGCTCGGCGTCGCCGAGGCAGCCGCGGAACGGCCCGCCGGCGCGCGGTGGTCGACGACCGCTCACCTGTGGTTCGGCGCGACGGCGCACCAGGTCCACCGGCAGCAGGCCGCGCTGCTCTGGGTGGACAGCGACGACGTCCAGGCCCAGAGCTCCGCAACGAAAAAGAAAGCCTCTGCCGAGCGCGTGCCACTCGGCTGGGCTGCACTGCTCTTCTCGGATTCAGGTCCCCGGTGGATCGCCGGTGACCGTCATCGGAGGTGTTCTTGATGCGCATGCGAGGAATGTGGCCCGCGCTCGGGTTGGCGCTGGTGACAGCCCTGTCCGGCTGCCAGGCTACGACCCATCTGGCGGCTTCGGCCGGACCGGCGGTGTACCCGGACAAGGCCGGATCACCGGGAATCACCGACGCCACGCTCACCATCGCGGTCGCCGGGGTGACAAACCAGGACTCGACCCTGCGAGCGTCCTACGGTCCGGTCTTCGCGGCGCTGCAGAAGGTCGTTGAGCAGGTCAACGCCGAGGGAGGCGTGACCGGCAGGAAGCTGACCATGGTCCCGATGTTCGACGCCGTCAAGGGCGATGAGAAGTCAGTCGCGGATGCCACCCGGGTCATCTGCGATCTCGCCGTCCGCCGTGAGCGCAGCTTCCTGATGCAGGGCCAACCGTCGTTCGGCTCGGTCAAGGAACTGGAGCAGGCCGGCTGCGTCGCCGGCACCCGCACTGTGAACGTGCTGCGCACCGGTTTGATCAAGGCCGACGAATTGACGAAGTCGCCCGATGTCGTCGCGCCTTACGCGCTGGACGACGTGACCGCCGCACGGACCCTGGTCAGACGGCTCGCAGCGGAGAAGTTCTTCGACGGCGCGACCAAGGTCGGCGTGCTGAACCCCGGTGGCGGCTACGCCGCGACGATCAACGATGTGCTGGTCAAAGAGCTGGCGGTGCTGGGGATCAAAGACCCGTTCGTGCTGATCGGCAAGGGCGGCGCGGAAACCCAGGCCGACGCGAGCTCGAACGTGCTGAAGCTCAAAATGGCCAAGGTGGACCGGATCGTATACCTCAACGACAGCCAGGGCGGCCTCCTGCTGCAGCGGGCGATGGTCGGCCAGAAGTTCACCCCACCGCTCGGAACCCTGAACAACGTCTATCCAGAGGATCTGATCACGTACGCGAAATACCCTGCGCACAACGTATACGTGGTGTCCACGCTCGCGGGCTTCAGCACCTCCGACAACAACGGGGAGCTCCTGGGCTTGCCCAAGACACAGGCTTCAAGTCGCTGCCTCGGAGCCATCAACAAGACCGGGCAGAAGCTCGCCCCTGGAACGTCATTCCCGTTGCTCGCCGCCTGCGACGTGCTGGGGCTGACGGTGGAGGCGCTGCGGGCCGGCGGTGCCAAGGAGCCCTCAACGGCAGCCTTCTTCACAGGCCTGTCAAAACTGCCCAAGTTCGACTCGGCGTTCGGGATCCCGCTGGACTTCAGCCATGGTCGGGCCGGCGCCTCCCAGGTGTGGAGCCTCAAGGGAGACGACAGCTGCAGCTGTCTGAAGACCACCGGCGGCCCGTATCCGGTCGCGCGCGGCTGATCTTGGTTGTTGAAACGGCCAGGGGTTAAGGACACAGATCTCGGAGATATCGACCACGGTGAATGTTCTCCTCGCCATCCAGGCGTCCCTCGATCTCTTGGCGACTGGCCCTCTTTCGCGCGCCCAGCAGAGCAGGAGGTGAAGCCCCCTGTTAGCGTCCACGGGAGTGGTGTACGGGTTTGAACCCGTTCGTCACCTTGATGCCCGTGAGGGAAGATCGACGTGACATGAGGGCGGCCACTCCGCGATCCTTCACAGCTGTCAGGGTGAGTGGTTCGACGAGACCCTCGCCACGGCGTCGCCCCGATGGCCACGATCGCACTCCGAAACCGGGCGTCACATTCCGCTCAAGATCATTCTCAGTGTCAACCGCTGTTCCTGGGTTCCTCAACCCCGGGCTCGCCAGGTTGGGGATGAGGGTCTACTGCGCGATCCGGCTCCTCCGGCGGCTGGGCGGATTCTCTCTGTTCGCGCAGTAGAGCGGTCGCTACCGCCGCCGCGGTTTCGGCCTGCCGACGTTCTCGCTGGACGGTCTCCAGCGTATTGGTGAGGCTTGCAAGTTCACCCCGCAGCCGTGCGACCTCGTCAGCGGCTGCCATGGTGGCCTGTTCGGCGGCAGTACGGGCCTGTTCGGCGGCAGTACGGGCCTGTTCGGCTACGGCGGCCGCGGTGGCGGCTTGTTCGCGCCGCTGTTGTTCGGCGGCCAGCGCCTGGCGTAGCCGGTCAGCTTCCTCGGCGCGTGCCGCGACGATGCCGCGGGTCAGGTCGCGCTCCTGCTCAGCCTTTCGGGTCCGAACTTCCTGCTCCTGCAGTTGGCGACGGAGGCGGGTGAGCTCCTGCTGCCGGTCGTCGGCCTGCTGCTCGAGTCCGGCGATGCGGGCGGTCGCTGTGGCGTGCGACTCGGTGAGCTCGGCGGTTCGTCGGCGGGCGGCGTCACGGTCGTGCTCGGCCCGACGCTGCCGGTCGGCGGCCTCGGCGGCGAGCTGCTCGGCTTGGGCGCGAGCGTTCTGGTGCTCGCCGACCTGCCGCCAGGCTTCCTGCTCGCGCTCCTCGGCGCGGTCGCGAGCGGTCTCCGCCTCGGCGCGGGCCTGTTCGGCGGCGGCGATCCGGGCCGCGGCGGTATTGGCCGCGGTGGTGGCGTGTTGCTCGGCCGCCGCGGCGGCGGCACGCGCCTCCTCGGCGGCCTGTTCCGCGGCCTCCACCTGGGTCAGCGCGCCGGTGCTCAGCTCGGCGAGCTGGGCGCGCAGGGCTTCCTGGGCAGCCTGCCATTGCTCGCCCGCGACCAGCAGCGGGGCAAGAAGATCGTGGGCGCGCAGCAGGGCGTTGGCCACGGGGGCGGCGTGCGCCGTGGTGCGCGCCCGGTAGGCGGCGGCCCGGCAGGCGTCGCTGCAGTACTTGGCGCGGCTGCTGCGCCCGGGCAGGGTCTTGACGCACCCGGGACCGGCGCATCGCGGCTCCGGCTCCGCCCCGGCGTTCTCTTTCCCGCCCGTCTCGCCGTTCTCGGCCGCGGTGTCCACCGCCACAGTTTCCTGATCGTCTGCCACAGTCCCACAGACTACCGTTCGCAGCGAACGAACGCAGCATTTCCGTACGTTCGCAA
The DNA here is from genome assembly GCF_014873145.1 of Nonomuraea angiospora. Taxonomy (NCBI): domain Bacteria; kingdom Bacillati; phylum Actinomycetota; class Actinomycetes; order Streptosporangiales; family Streptosporangiaceae; genus Nonomuraea; species Nonomuraea angiospora. The sequence goes on from NZ_JADBEK010000001.1 coordinate 1,113,041, forward strand.
ACGGTCACAGAATAAATCCTGACCCGTGATAACCTTCCTTATCGCGGGTCAGGCGTGATCGCGCCGAGCGCTCCCAGAAAGGGGACAAAGCGGACATGGGCGAGGATGGGCAACTGGCGACGGCGGGAGAGCACCCGCTGATTTCCGCGGCTCCTGAAGCTGCCGGCGCCCACACCGCCGCCGACCACGCGCTCAGCGCCGACACCCGCCGCCTCATCGCCGACGGCGTACCCGCCAACACCCGCCGCGCTTACGCCCGCCAATGGGCCGCCTTCACCGCCTGGTGCACGACCCAGAGCCGCCTCGCTCTGCCCGCCACCGGCGCGACCCTGGCCGAATACACCGCCCAGCTGTGCGCCGCCGGACAGGCCCCCGCCAGCATCGAACAGGCCCTCGCCGCGGTGCGCACCATGCACCGCCTGTCCGGCCACCCCAATCAGCCCGCCACCGAGGCCGCCCGGCTCGCCCTGCGCGCCTACAAGCGCCACCGCGCCGAGAACGGCGGACGCGGGCAACGCGAGGCCCCGCCGATCACGATCGACGCGCTGCGCGCCATGGTCGCCGCCTGCGACCTGACCACCCCGATCGGGCTACGTGACCGGCTGCTGCTCGTGCTCGGCCTGGCGCTGATGGGCCGCCGCAGCGAGCTGGTGGCGCTCAACCGGGAGGACGTACGGGAGGTCTCCGACGGCCTGGAGGTGGTCATCCGCACCTCCAAGACCGACAAGGACTCGACCGGCGAGACCATCGCCATCCCCCGGGGCAGTCACCCGCTCACCGACCCGGTCGCCGCCTGGCGCGACTGGCTGCACGTACTCGACCAGGCCGGAGACGCCACCCCAAGGCTGCTGCGCCGCGTCAACCGGCACGGCAGCATCGGCCCGTCACTCGGCGCCGACGCGGTCAACGTCATCGTCCGCGACCTGGCCGTCCGAGCCGGCGTGCCCAGCGCGGACACGATCACCGCGCACAGCCTGCGCGCCGGCGGCGCCACCGTCGCCTACGCCGCCGGCGTCCCGGTCGCCATCATCGCCAAACACGGCCGTTGGGCCCCGACCTCACCCGTCGTGCTGCGCTACATCCGCGCCGTCGACCGCTGGCGCGACAACGCCATGCGCAACGTCGGACTTTGACGCGCCCCACGCCTGCCCGGGGGCATGCCGCCGTGTTCAGCGGTGCTCGGGCTCCACCGGGAGCCACAGTTCGGCGTCGGCCTCGGTCTTGTCCGGCGACAGGTGGGTGCGCAGGATCTCGGGGCCGGTGCGGGTGCGGTACGGATTCGACGGGAACCACTCGGTGAACACGTCCCGCCACAGCTCCTGGATCGCCTGTGGTGCCGGCCCGGAGGTGGTGAAGACCGCCCAGGTGCCGGCCGGGACGGCCAACGTGGTTGTGCCCTCAGGAGCGGCCGCGGAAGTGATCACGCCGTGGTAGTAGTCGAGTTCGGTGCCCTCGGCGCGGCTGGGGTCCATGTCGTCGCAGACCGCGACGATGCCGTGCGGCTCCTGGTCCGACAGCTTTTGCAGGCACTCCAGAGCCCGCGGGTCGGCCCCACGGACGAAGTCCATGATCGCCTGGTTCGGGCCCGCGTGCACCAGCGGTACCCGGGTCCTGAACCCGACGACGGTGAAGTCCGCCCTGTCCACGATGCGGTACCGCATACTGCTGCTCCCTTCGATGGTGAGGCGGAAGGCCATCCGGGACTGGGAGTTGAGCGCGGCGCCGGTACGCCGGGCCTCGCCTGGTCCGATGCCGTGCATGGCACGGAACGCCCGCGCGAACGCCTCACCGGAGCCGTAGCCATAGCGCACCGCGATCTCCAGCAGCGTCTCACGTCCCGCGAGCACTTCGGCGCCCGCGACGGTGAGCCGGCGGCGCCGGACGTACTCCGACAGCGGCATGCCCGCGAGCGCGGAGAACATCCGGCGCAGGTGGTGCTCCGAGGTGGCCGCGATGCGTGCCAGCTCCTCCACCTCGACGGCCTGGTCGAGATGGAGCTCGATGTGCTCCATGGCCTGGTTCAGCCGCTCCAGCATGCCCGGCGGGCCCCCTTCCTCATCCCTCTTCACGACCACCTTGCCGACGATAGTCGTGAAGAAGGTCTACCCGGCGTTGTGGTCGGTGCCGTCCCCGTCCGGACCGGGGGTGTCCCATCCCAGGCCCCGGCGGATCGCGATCTCCACGGGGGAGTACGCGCCGTCGGCCCGCTCCAGCTCGTACGGCGCGGCCGGCATCAGCGGCGGCTGGGCCATGAAGCGCGGACGCACCCCATGGTGCGCCTGCGCCGCGTGCACCAGGAACGGATGGCACAGGAAGACGTCGCCCGGGGACCCGGTGGCAAGGGCGAGCGGTCGGTGGTCGGACGCCGCCACCAGATCGGGCGCGAGGGTCAGCCCGCTCGCCCCTTCCTCCCCGTACTTCTCCAGCACCTTCGGCACGTCGAGGTGTGAGCCGACCCGGATCCGGGTCGGGGCGTCCTCCTCACCGACCTCGCTGAACAGGAACAGCATCAGCAGCGCCCGGCCCTGGGAGCGCAGATTCGTGAAGTACCAGCTCTCGCCCTCCGGCAGATAGCTCCCCTCGATGTGCCAGCCCGCGTCGTCCGGCTCCTCCTCGTGGGGGAAGCGCAGCGGGAACGTGCCCAGCGAGTAGCGCGGCTCCCAGCGTCCCGCGCCGACGAGCAGGTCGTACGCGTGCTGCAGGAACGGGGAGTTGGGCGCGGCGGCGAATGGTCCCTGCGCCATGCCGCCCACCCAGTGCACGGGCTGCGTCCACGTCGACGGATCGTCCGGGTCGCAGCCCGTCTCCCGCCACAGCAGCCGCGCGCAGTCCGCGGCCACGCGCGGCGCGACGGCGCCCTCCAACTTCACGAAGCCGTCACGGAGGAAACGGGATACCAAGGTCGTGTCATCCATGCCCCTATCGTGCGACGACACCGGCCCCGATCACCCGACATTCTCCGTACCGCCTTTGTCGGGTATGAGGATGGGTGTGGTCCCTGGTCACACCGCCCGCTTGAGCACGTGCCCGGAAGAGGGCGGTGCGTCGGCCGCCAGCCGTTCGTCGTCGACGGGGACCCTGTCCTGCTGAGCCGGCTCGTCACCAACCTCCTCGACAACGCGGTCCGCTACAACCGTCCCGGCGGACAGGAGGAACAGCGGAGTGATACATGTGACACGGAGGGGCCGGGGCTGCTCGTCCGAGTCGGCGGTGCAGGGGAGAACGGCTGCGCCACCGGCGCGTACCACGTGCGCAATCCCGAGAAGCCGTCGCGCATGGAGCGGGGAAACCGCCGTGAGCGCCTGAGGCCGGGACGGCCTCAGGCGTGTTTGTCGCCGTGATGGGTGACGAGGCGGGTGAGCAGGTCGATCAGGTTGCGCCGGTCGGCCGCGGGCAGAGGGGCGAGGAACTCGTCTTGGGCGGCGGCGAGTAGCCGGTCGAGGTCGGTGAGTTGGCTGCGGCCTGCCGCGGTGATGGTGATGATGTTGCGCCGGCGGTCGTCCGGGTCGGGCGCGCGCTCGAGAAGTCGCCGTTCGGCGAGGTCGTTGACGGTCGCCACCATGTCGCTGCGGTCGATGCCGGTGCGGCGGCCGAGGGCGGCCTGGCTGGCGGGGCCGTACTCCTCCAGGGCGGCGAGCAGGGCGTAGTGGTAGCGCCGGACGCCGGCTTGGCCGAGCGCTTGGTCCACGAACCGGTTGGCGGTCTGCGCCGCCTGGTTGGTCAACCTGCTCGGCAGCGTACGCAGCCGCTGGGGCGGCGGTCCCTCTGGCGTGTCCACGGGGACAATCTAGCAAATTGTTGGCCGCACCCACGATTAGGTGTACTGTTGGCCGCACCAACGTTGGCCTGTCCAACATTATCGGTTCATGCAGGGGTGATCTCTCATGCGCATCAATGACGTGGCCGGCGGCCAGACGACCCCCTGGAGGATCGCCGGCTCCATGGGGCGCTGACCCGGGTCGGTGGCCCGTCCGGCTCGCCGGCGCCATCGCGGCCGCGACCCTGCTGACCAGCTCTCCACCGCCCACGGGGGGCGGACGACCAGACAAAGTCCTTCGAGAAAGCGGATAACTGACATGCCGATGACGAAGCTCGCGGCCGACGCGCTCCAGACCCCCGTGGGAGTCTGGACCGGCCTGACGCAGCACGACGATCAGACCGGCTCCTTCACCATCTCGTTCGCGCCTGACGGAACAGTCGCGCTGCGCACTCCTCGCAGCGTGGGCACCGGCGTCTGGCGCGCGGACCGGCCCGGCCGGTTCTCCTACGAGCTCACCGAGCTTTTCCCGCACTCGCGCCGCCGGCAGATCAACGTCGAGGCTCGCCTTGAGGGAGCCGGATATCACGGGACCGGCACCGTCACCACCTCGGCGAACCGCCTCGCCGACGGGCAGGCGGCCTGGCACGACGTGGTGAGCCTGGGCGCGCGGATCCGGGGGCGCACGCTGTTCCCCGGTGACGAGGGCTTCGAGGAGGCCTGCTCCGGCTGGTTGCTGACGGTCGAGCACCGGCCCGCGGCGGTCGTGGTCGCCGCGGACGCCGATGACGTGGCCGCCGCCCTCCGGTTCGCGGCGCAGGCGGGACGCCCGGTCGCGGTGCAGTCGACCGGGCACGGCAAGTCGGTGCCCGCGGATGGAGCCGTGTTCATCGCCACCGGGGAGCTGCGCGAGCTGTCGGTGGACCCGCGTGCCGGCACCGCGCGGATCGGAGCCGGGCTGCGGTGGGGCGAGGTGCTCACCGCGGCGGCCGAGCACGGCCTCGCGCCGCTGTGCGGCTCCTCCGGCCAGGTCGGGGTGATGGGCTACCTGACCGGCGGCGGCCTCCCGCTGGCCGCTCGTACGTACGGCTTCGCCGCCGACCACGTCCGCTCGCTCGACCTCGTCACCGCCGACGGCCTGCTCCGCACCGTCTCGCCGGCCCTGGAGCCCGACCTGTTCTGGGCGGTACGGGGTGGCAAGAGCAACTTCGGTGTCGTGGTCGCGGCCGAGATCGAGCTGCTGCCGCTGCGTACCGTCTACGGCGGTGAGCTCCGCTACCCGGTCGAGGACCGCAGGCGCGCCGCCCACGTGCTCGGCTCCTACCTGGCCTGGGTCAAGGAGCAGCCGGAGGAGATGTCGTCCTCGGTGACATTGCTGCGCTTCCCTGACGTGCCGCAGTTGCCCGAGGAGTTCCGCGGCCGTTCGTTCGTCCAGGTGCGGCTGGTCTACGTGGGGGAGGAGGAGCAGGGCGGGCGGCTGGCGGAGCCGCTGCGTGCGCTCGGGCCGGACAAGGACACCTGCGACGCCCGGCCGTACACGCAGATCACCGAGATCTACCAGGACCCCAAGAACCCCGTCATGGCGCACCTGCGCAGCGCGTTGTTGCACGAACTGGACGACGAGGCCGTGGAGGAGCTGGTCTCGTTCATCGACCCGTCGGCACTCGGGGGGCCGTTCCCCGGCATCGAGCTACGTCACCTGGGCGGGGCTCTGAACCGGCCGCCCGGCCGCTCGCACGCGGTCAGCACCCAGGGCGCGGCCTTCCACCTGTGGATGCGGATGCCGGCTCCGGCCGAGCAGGCCGAGGCGGTGCGCAAGGTCGCCGACGAGGCGCTGGAACGGCTGCGGCGGTGGGACACCGGTGCCGTGCTGCCGGGGTTCCTGTTCGACCACGACTCGGCTCCCGAGCGGGTCAGGCGGGCCTACACCGAGGAGGACTACCGGCGGCTGGCCACGCTGAAGGCGAAGTACGACCCGACCCAGCTCTTCCGTATCAACCACAACATCCCGCCGTCCGGCAACGGCGAGCGCACCCGATCCTGAACGCCGCGCCGACTCGGCTGGTCGGCCGTGCGGGTCCTCCTCATCCGCACGGCCGACGTGGCCGGCCACCGCACCGCGGTCATGTCGCCGCGCTGAGCGGCGTCGCGATGGACTCCAGGCTCTTGCGCTCGGCCTTGACCCCGAACAGCAGCTCGACCAGCCCCGCCGCGATCATCACGATGCCGCCGATGGAGAACGCGAGCGCCGTGTCCCCGGGCACCCCGGTCTCGACCAGGGAGGCGAAGACGAGCGGGCCGGCGATGCCGCCGGCGGCGGTGCCGATCGCGAAGAAGAACGCGATGGCCAGAGCCCTGGTCTCCATCGGGAAGATCTCGCTGACGGTCAGGTACGCCGAACTCGCCCCGGCCGAGGCCACGAAGAGCACCACCGACCAGCACGCGGTCAGCGTGACGGCGGTCAGCAGGCCCTGGCTGAACAGCCAGGCCGTGCCCAGCAGGAGCAGCCCGGACCCGATGTACGTGGCCGAGATCATCGGGATCCTGCCCACGGTGTCGAAGAGGCGGCCGAGCAGGAGCGGGCCGAGGAAGTTCCCGACCGCGATGACGGCGAAGTAGTAGCCGGCATTCGTGTCGATCTTGAAGAAGGTGGTCAGGATCTGCGCGTACCCGAAGGTGATCGCGTTGTAGAGGAACGCCTGTCCGATGAAGAGCGACAGGCCGAGGATCGTACGTTTGGGATAGAGCGCCACCATCGTGTGGGCGATCCGGAGGAAACCGATGGACTTGCGCTGGTGCACGGTCACCGACTCCTTCGGCTCCGGCAGGTCGCCGCCGATCTGCCGCTCGATGCCGCCGACGATCTCCTCGGCCTCCTTCTCCTTGCCGTGGATGAACAGCCAGCGCGGGCTCTCCGGTACGTGCCGCCGTACCAGCAGGATCGCCAGGCCCAGCACCACGCCCAGGCCGAACGCGATGCGCCAGCCGATGTTCACCGGCAGGTCGCTCAGCAGCGGCACGGTCAACAGCGCGCCGCCGGCGGCGCCGAGCCAGTAGCTGCCGTTGATGATGATGTCGATGCGCCCCCGGTGGTGACTCGGGATGAGCTCGTCGATGGCGGAGTTGATGGCCGCGTACTCGCCGCCGATCCCGAACCCCGTCATGAACCTGAACAGGAAGAACCACCACGCGTGGAAGGAGAACGCGGTCATCAGGGTCGCCGCCAGGTAGACGATCAGCGTGATGAGGAAGAGTTTCTTCCTGCCGAACCTGTCGGTCAGCCAGCCGAAGAACAGCGCGCCCAAGCAGGCGCCGGCGACATAAAGCGCGGCGGCCAGGCCCGCGACCTGCGCCTGAGTGATCTCCAGGCCGCTGCCCGGCTTGGCGAGCTGCCCTGAGAGGTTGCCTACGATGGTGACTTCGAGCCCGTCGAGTATCCAGACGGTGCCGAGCCCTACGACGATCATCCAGTGCCAGCGGGACCAGGGAAGCCGATCAAGGCGCGCGGGCACTTTGGTGGTTATGGTGCCGGTTTCCACGTCGCTCATAAGCTTTTCTGGCTACCCGCGTTCTTGCCGGATAGGCGTTCTGGAGGAGTTTGTCGATCATGCAGGCGCGGGGCTCAGGGGGGACGGATGATGATTCACCGATCGTCGGTGGATGACGCTACTCCGGCGAGTTCGGTGCGGTTGGCGACACCGAGCTTGGCGTAGATATGGGAGAGGTGGGTCTTGACGGTGCTGCGGCTCATGAACAGCCGTGCTCCGATCTGCGGGTTGTTGAGGCCGGCGGCGGCCAGCCGTGCCACGCTCAGCTCGGTCGGGGTGAGGCTGTCCCAACCGGCGGCCGGCCGGTCGCGGGCACCCCGGCTACGGCGGACGTAGGCGACCGCGTCGTCGAGGGACAGCTCCGCGCCCGCCGCCCATGCCGTCGCGAACTCCTCACCGAGCCCCTGCCTGAGCCGGGCGAGCAGTTCCTCGTACTCGCGTCGTTCGGCCACGGGCCGGGGATATCCCAGGGCCGCGCGTGCCGCGGTGCTCGCCGCCAGCGTCCGCACCGCGTTCGGCGGGGGCAGATGCGCGGCGATCGCGTCCAGGCTGTCCACCCAGAACGTGCGCAGTCCGTGGGCGACGCGAATGGTCAGCGCCTCGTGGTGCAGGTCGGGATCGCCGGTGAGATGGGCCTGTTGCTGCAGCACGTCCGCGAGGACGCGCGGCATGCCGAGCTTGGATGCGACGGCTGCCGCCCGGTCGAGCTCGTCGCGAGCGTCCTCGCACCGGCCGGCGCGTCGTAGGGCCTCTCCGTAACCGGCGTGCACCTGCGCCGCGAGGTAGGTCGGCGCGACGTGCTCGCTCTGGCGCACATCGTGCTCGAACCAGCGCAGCGCCCCGTCGAGATCGCCGCCGGCCACCAGCACCTGTGCGAGTGCCGCCCCCGCGCCGGGCACGAAGACGGCTGCTTCGGCGTTCTCCATGAGCAGCAGCAGCGGCCGCATCGCCTCCAGCGCCGCGCTCACGTCTCCGGACGCGGCGTGCGCCGCGGCCAGGGCAGCGCGTGCCATGCCGACGCGCAGGTAGTCGCCGAGCGGCTCGGCGAGTTCGAGCGACTGGCCGGCCAGGCGGCGGGCCTCGGCCGGCCGGCCGCTCGCGAGCGCTCCGCTCGACAGGTACGCCAGCGTGGTCGACGCTATCCCGCGGTGACGGTGGCGCAGGCCGTCGAGTGCCGTCTCCAGCAGCGGGCGGGCCTCGTCGTGCCGGTCCTGCAGCTGTCTGATCATGCCCTGCAGCGCCAGCTGGGCATGCCTGAACAACTGGTCGCCCGCGAGGTCGGCGGAGCGGGTCGCCTCGACGGTGAGGTCCCAGGCGGCGGCGAAGTCGGTGTAGAACCGGCCGACCGCGGCCAGCGAAAGGCACTGGCTGCGCAGGCTCTCGTCACCGTGCGCGGTGGCCAGTTCGAGCGCCTGCCGCGCCACGTCGTACTCCATGTCCAGCGGGCTCGTGGTGTCCGCGACCAGTGCCAGCCCGGTGAGCAGCCGCGCTTGCAGCAGTGATCGGTCCGACGGCACGCGGTCGATGGCGCGCCGCAGGAAGGCGATGCCCTCGTGCCCGTGCCGGTGCAGGTGCCACAACCACGACAGTTCGGCGGCGAGGCGGCGTCCCCTGCCGGGGTCGTCGGCGGCCAGCCCCCACTCCAAGGCGGCGCGCAGGTTGTCGTACTCACCCTCGAGCCGGGCCCGCCAGGCGTCGAGGTCGGCGGCCCGCGCGGGCCCGCCTGCGGCGAAGGCGAGGAAGTGGTCGAGATGGCGGTCGCGGACGAGGCCGGCCTCCCCGGCCTCACGCAACCGGTCAGCGGCGTAGTCGCGGATGGTCTCCAGCAGCAGGAAGCGGGAGACGCCGCCGCGGGCCTCTGCGACCACCAGCGACTTGTCCACCAGCCGGCCGATGCTGCCGAGCACGTCGTCGCGAGCGACGACTCCGCCCTGACAGATCGTCCGTACGGCGTCCAGGTCGAACCCGGAAGGAAACACCGCGAGGCGGCGAAACACCGCCCGGTCCTGCTCGTTGAGCAGGTCGTGGCTCCAGGCGATGGACGCCGCCAGGGTCTGCTGCCGGGCGGCGACGCCGCGGGGGCTGCGGACGAGCAGGCCGAAGCGGTCGTCCAGGCCGTGCTCGATCTGTTGTGGGGTGAGGGAGCCCAGCCACGCGGCCGCGAGCTCGATGGCGAGCGGGATGCCGTCGAGCCTGGAGCACATCACGCGGGCGGCGGCCTCGCCCGCCCGGTCCAGGCCGAACTGCTGCCGGACCTGGCGGCCCCGTTCGACGAACAGCTCCAACGCCTCGTCCGGGGCCAGCGACGGCACCCGCCAGACCACCTCGCCCGGCACGGCCAGCGGCTCGCGGCTGGTGATGAGCACCGACAGCTCCGGGCACGACGACAGCAGCGCGCCGGTCAGCTCGGCGGCGCCGTCGATGACGTGCTCGCAGTTGTCCAGGCAGAGCAGCGCGTGGCGGCCGCGCAACTGGGCCGCCATCGACCGTACGGGGCCTTGGACGGGTTCGACGAGCACGCCGAGCCTCGCCGCGACCAGCTCGGCGAGTCGCGCCTGGTCGCCGGCGGCCGCCAGCTCGACCCACCAGACGCCGTCCGGCCGTCGCTCGACCTCGGTGGCGGCGAGCTGTGCGGCGAGCCGGGTCTTGCCGACGCCGCCGGGGCCGGTCAGCGTCACCAGCCGCTCGGTGTCCAGCAGCGCGCGCACCGCGGCCAGCTCGGACTGCCTGCCTACGAAGGTGGCGAGCTGGACGGGCAGGTCAGGGGGCATTTCGGACGTCATGGCAGGGCTCAGTCTGCCATCGAAGCGTCGGCATCGGCCACCGGAGAGTCCTGGCCTCGGCCACCTGGCCGATGTTCTGCTCAGCCGCCGGAGGCAGGCTTGCCGCAGCAGCCGAACCCGACGACCAGGGAGCGACGTGATGGGATCTGTCATCGCCAGTATGTCCATGTCTCTCGACGGCTTCGTCGCCGGGCCGAACGACGAGGTGGACCAGGTGTTCGCCTGGTACGACGCGGAGCGGGCCGGTGCCGAGGTGTTCCCGCCCGGCGCGCTGGGCTCGCTGGTGTGTGGCCGCAGGCTGTTCGAGCTGACCAACGCGTGGGGCGGCAGGCATCCGATGGGCGCGCACGTCTTCGTCGTCACCCACAGCGTGCCGGACGCCTGGCCGCGCGAGGACACGCCGTTCACGTTCGTCACCGACGGTGTGGCCAGCGCGGTACGGCAGGCCAAGGATCTCGCTGGTGGCCGCGATATCGCCATCGCCACCCCCACCATCACCCAGCAGTGTCTCGACCTCGGACTGGTCGACCTGCTCGCGGTGGACCTGGTGCCCGTCCTGCTGGGAAAGGGCGTCCCGTTCTTCGCCGGACTCTCCAAGGGGCCGGTCGGCTTGGGCACCCCCACCGTCATCGAGGGCAAGGGCGTCACGCACCTGCGCTACCCGGTCCACCACTGACACCCAAAAGGAGACATCATGTCGGATATATCCACATATCGGGGTCAGATGCCCGGCCCGCTGGAGGTGTCCGCGGACAACCCGCGCTACTTCACCGTACGTTCGGACAACCGGGCGGTGTATCTCACCGGCTCGCACATCTGGAACAACTTCCACGACGGCATGGGGCCCGGCGCCACCGCACCGGCCGAGCCCGAGAAGCTGGACTACAGCGCCTACCTGGACTTCCTCGCCGCTCGCGGGCACAACTTCATCCGGCTGTGGCGCTGGGAACAGTTCCAGTCACAGGCCGCCGGCGGCGCGTACCACCTGAACATGAGCCCGCAGCCCTGGCCGCGGACGGGACAGGGAACGGCCAAGGACGGCGATGCGAAGTTCGACCTGTCCCAGTTCGACCCGGCCTATTTCCAGCGGCTGCGCGAGCGGGTCACCGCGGCCGGCGAGCGCGGCATGTACGTGGCGGTGATGCTGTTCGACGGCTGGGCGCTGCACCTCAGCCCGGCGCCGGACAACGTCGAGGGGCATCCCTTCCACGCCGGCAACAACGTCAACGGCATCGGGATCACCTCGATCCTCGACCACCAGGTCCTGCCGCTCGACCCCGCCGTACAGGCACTGCAGGAGGCCTACCTCCGGCAGGTCGTCGACACCCTGCATGATCTGGCCAACGTCCTGTACGAGGTCTCCAACGAGTCATCCGGCGGTGGCGCCGTCAGCCCGGAGATGGCCGACGTGCTCGGCGTACCGCTGGAGACCGAGTGGGGCGACTCGACCGGCTGGCAGTACTGGGTGATCGAGTTCGTCCGGCAGTACCAGCGGCAGCGGGGATATGACCCGCGCCCGATCGGCATGACCATGCAGTTCCCGGTGGCCGACCAGACCCTGGTCAACGCGCCCCTGTTCGACGGGCCCGCCGACTGGATCTCGCCTGGCTACGATGACGAGATCTTCCGCGAGGGCGGTCACCCGTCCGCCCCGGGCGGCTCGCCGTCGCGATGGCTGGACGACCCGCCGCCCGCCGACGGCCGGAAGGTCCTGCTCAGCGACACCGACCACTTCGCCCCCGGCCACGGCGACGCGCTGTGGGTGTGGAAGGCGTTCCTGCGCGGCCACAACCCGATCTTGATGGACTACGGCCTCATCGACGGCGTCCCGTCCTCACCGGACGCCCTCGAACCGGCCCGCCAGGCGATGGGCGACACCCGGCGCTACGCCGAGAGGATCGGCCTCATCGGCATGGCCCCTCGCGGCGACCTCACCTCCACCGGCTACGCGCTCGCACACCCCGGCAAGGAGTACCTCATCCTGCAACCGGGCGGGACCAGCGAGGTGTTCACCGCCGAGTTGCCGGCCGGCGGCTACACAGCCGACTGGTACGCCATCGACGCGCGGACATCCCTGGCCGGCGACGAGGTCACGGTGCCGAGCGACGGCCTGGTGAAGTTCACCGTACCGTCCACGATCCAGGGCCCGGCCGTCCTGCATCTGGCGGCCACCACCGTCCGAGACCGGTGACCGGCATGTGGGAAGTGGTTCCCCGGCTGCTGGGCGACAGCCGCTACCTCGTGCTCGCCACCGCCGATCGCCAGGGGCGACCGTGGGCCACACCCGTCTTCTTCGCCGCCCGCGATGAGGACCGGCTCGTCTGGGTGTCGGCACCGGGCAGCAGGCATTCCCGTAACATCGCCGAACGCCCGGACGTGGCCATCACGGTCTTCGACTCCCACGCGCCCATCGGCGGCGCCGAGGCGCTCTACCTCGAGGCGACCGCCGGCCCCGCCGACGATCCCGCCGCGGCGCTGACGATACTCAACGCCCGCCTGCCCCCAGGCAAGGCACTCGGCGGCGACGACCTCGCGCCGTCCGGCCCCCTGCTGGTCTACCAAGCCGACGTACGACGGCATTTCATCCTGATCCGGGGCGGGGATCCGCGCTTCGACAACGTCACCGACGCACGCCTGCGCGTCACTCGCGCTCAGGAGCGACCCCCCATGGATGAGCCCATCCACTCGATCATCACCTCACTCGACGGTCACATGAACGACAGCTCCGGCTCCGCCGGCCCCAAGGAGCAGGCATGACCCGCGTCATCGCTGACATCTCGCTCTCCCTCGACGGCTTCGTCACCGGACCCGATCCCGATCCGGACAACGGCCTGGGCGTCGGCGGCGAGGCCCTGCACACCTGGGCGTTCTCCGACGACCCCGACGACCGCCGGATCCTGCGCGAGGCGACCGCCCGCTCCGGCGCCGTCATCCTCGGCCGGCGGCTCTTCGACGTGATCGACGGACCGAAAGGCTGGAACGACGACTCCGGCTACGGCGCCCGCGAGGTCGGCAAGCCCGCGTTCATCGTCGTGACGAACTCGCCACCGCAGTCGGTACGGCTCACCGACCTCGACTGGACGTTCGTCACCACCGGCCTGCCCGACGCCGTCGCCGCCGCCCGCGAGCGCGCCGAAGCGGCATCGGCACAGCGCGGCCAGGACCTCGACGTCGTCCTGATGGGCGGCGGCGCCACCATCGGCTCGGCCATCGACGCCGGGCTGGTCGACGCGCTGACGCTGCACCTCGCGCCCGTCGTCCTGGGCGCGGGGACCCCGCTGTTCACCGGTGCGGCGCCGCGCACGCTGGTGCAGCGGAGCGTGACCTCGACCTCGACCGCGACGCACCTGACCTACGACATCCCCTGACGACGTCGTGGCGCCCCGCCACGGCCGTCTTCGCCGACCCTTTTGACAGGAGGACTCCATGAGTCACGCACAGTCCGCAACCGCCGCCCCGCCTGCCCGGACACGCATGCGCACACACGTCAGAACGGCCGCTCTATGGGCGGCGCAGGCCATCCTGGCCGTCCAGCTCGCCCCGGCCGGAATCCTCAAGGTCACGAGCGATCCCGCGATGGTGGAGCTGTTCACCACGATCGGGGCCGGGCAGTGGCTCCGGTACACCGTGGGCACCCTGGAGATCGCCGCCGCGATCGGCCTCCTGGTGCCCAGGCTGTGCGGGCCGGCCGCCCTCGGCGTGGCCGCCCTGATGACCGGCGCGACCCTCACCAACATCTTCCTCATCGCTGCCCCGCCATGGCTGCCCCTCGGCTTGCTGATGGTGGGCGCGCTGGTCGCGTGGGCACGCCGTACCGAGATCAAGGCCTTTCCGCTCGGGGCCGTGTCACCAGACGGAAAGCAGCTGTGAGTGATCAGGGCCACCGGCCGGTAGGCGCCCTGCCCAGCTCGCGCAGCTGGGCAGGGCGCAGCGGGCCGCCAGCCGCTGATGTCCGGCTCCGCCTCCACGCCCACCGCGACCGTCTCGCTGTGCGCCGGGGAGATGTACGCGAGCAGCTCATCGCGCACCTCCCGGCCAGAGCCGGGTCTCGCCCTTGTTCGGCTGGCGGGCGATCTTCCTGCGGTAGGGCGGGTCCGACAGATACTTCGCCGCGTACAGGCTCTCCTTGAGCGCCGCGGCCAGGGTGTTCTGCCGGGAGGCGGCCGACCACTTGCCTACCACCAGCGAGGCGGTGGCCTGGCCGTACTTCAGCCACCCGGCCATGCGCAGCAGGTCCGGCCGGCACTCGGCGATGGTCTTCGGAGAACACGATCACCACGAGGGCCCGCCAGCGCTCAACCTCTAGGCATCCCGGTATTTGTCCCGGACTTCAGGGAGTTGCCGGAAGCCGGCTGACCTGTAGGTGGCGACGGCGCCGACGTTGGAGCTCGGGGTGCAGACGATCGCGCTCGACGCACCCAGCTCCTGGAGTGCGGCGGCCGCGGCGACGCTGATCGCCTTGCCGTACCCGTGACCGCGGTGTTCCCGGTGCACGCCCATCGGCTCGAGCAATCCGGGCTTACCCGGACCGGCCGACCACACCGTCACCGCGGCCACCGCGTCGCCCTGGTCGTCGTACGCGACCAGGCACCGGGCGTCGGCGTACGGCAATCCGGCCGCCATCGCGTGCCAGTGCTCCTCCGTGAACCTCGACCCGTCGAACGACGCCCGCTGCACGGCGGCCCGCACGTGCGCCTGCTCCGGTCCGACCACCTCGATCCGCACACCTGGGTCCTTCACCGGCTCCGTGAGATCGCGGCGCAGCGGTGTCCACGGCTCGTCGACCTTCCAGCCACTCTTCGACAGCAGATCCTGGACCAGTGCGTGTATGGGCGCTTCGACGTTCACCTTCCCCTCGATCAGCACGCCGCGCTCCGGCTCGGTCACGTCCTCGACCAGCTGCCGTGCCAGCTCCTCGTCCCGCTGAGCGTCCGGTGCCAGTGTCAGCCGCAACAGGTCGGGCTGGTCCAGCAGCCCGACGGCGAGAATCTGCCCGCCCCGGCTCCACGTACGGACCGCCGCGGCCGTCGCCTCCGCACCGAACCGCCAGAACCAGCCCACGTCCCCCGGATGCAGTTGCATCGGCGCCCCGTCGTCCTGCCACTCCCGCAGCGCGCCCACGACCTCGCTCAGCCCGTCGACTCCCGGCTCACCCAACACAATCGTCATAGCCCCGATCACACTCCACCGAGCCGGCAGTCCGCACCCGGTTTTCGGCCGGCCGGGGCGGGGCTCAGCGATGAGGGGTCGAAATGCACCGGAGTCTCGCAGGCGGATCCGGGGCGTGCGGTGACGACGACTATGGACCCAGTGGACGCCGGAGGAGGTCGACGCGCACGTGCAGGACATGCGCGACTTCGCGGCCCGGTCGGAGGAGGCGGGGGAGTCGGCCGACGGCCAGGCGCTGATGCCCAAGGGCGCGTTCGTGCGGTATGACGGCGAGGGGCGCCCGCCGGTGACCGAGTGAACGAGCCGCTGCTACGGGAGCGCGTGCACGCGGAGATCGGTGTTCTCGGCTGACGCGGAGCCGACTTCGCGTCGGCCGAGAACACCGCGCAGGACTGCCTTGATCCGGGCGCCGGAGACCTGGCCGGACGATCCACCGCGCGATCCGAAGGCATGGCTCGTCGCGATCGCGTGACGCAAGTCCCTCGACGCCGCCCGGGCCGAGGCGTGGCGGCGGGGCGCGAGGGAAAGTCGGTCGTGGGCGGGGTGACCTAACCCTTGCGCGGTATCGGCTTACGCGGCACCGAGGCGTCAAGCAACCCGCCTGGACGATCTTCAAGGCGCGGCCTGACCTGGCTCGCAGGGGCTGACGGCGAGCACACTGAGGTGTTCATGCTCGCCCGGCACCTGCACCTGCACCAATCCTCGCCGATGTTCATCCACACCCGGCCTCTCCGGACAGTCCTACGAGATCCGGAGGGGCGAGCAGGCTCACCGGCGAGGACTGGCGAGCGCTTCAGCGCGTGCTCGCGTGCGCGAGCCAGGCGAGGCTGATGATCCGTTGGGCAGCCTGGAAGGTGACCTCGTCGGATCCGTCTGCACCCGCCGACTCGACGTCGCATACGCCCCGTTGATCGGCGTGGGCTCCACGGCCGCCGCGCGGGCAAGGGGAGGGCTACTTCAAAGGCAGCGCGGGTGCCGGCTGGTCGCTCATCTGGAGGTGAGCTGGTAGTGCGACACCACGACCTGGCCGTCAAGGACCTGCGAGTTAACAAGCCGCAGCTTGTGGCGCTGCTCCGGCGCGGCGAACAGCCGCCGTCCGCCGCCCAGCACCACCGGGTGCACGGCGACGTGATACTCGTCGATGAGCCCCAACTCGGTCAGCGCCGCCGCCAGCGCGGAACCGCCGGTGAGCAGCAGGTCCCCGCCCTCCGGCCGCGCTTTGAGGGCGGCGACCTCCTCGGCCAGGTTCCCGGCGATGACGCGGCTGGTCCACTCATCACCCGGGTACGTACGAGAGAAGACGATCTTCGGCGTGGCCCGCCAGAAGGGCGCGAAAGCTTGAACGTGCGCGTCATCCAACATCGACTCGGCCTCCGGCCAGAACCCCACCATCATCTGCCACACCGGACGCCCGAACAGCAGCGTGCCGACCTCCTTGTCCAAACTTTCGGAGTACGCCGACAGCTCCGGCCCCATCACCGGCCAGTCGAACTCCCCGCCAGGTCCGTCGATGAACCCGTCCACCGACGCGTGCACCCAATAAATGATCTTGCCCATGAGTTACCTCTCTTGTCTGTGCGGTCATAGGTAGGTCGGAGCCGGCCGCCGGTTCTTGACGGGCGACGGCGAGCGGGCCCGGCATCGCCAAGGCGACGCGGCCAGAACTCCACAGGTATCCATCCGGCAGGAGGCACGATCGGGAAATCGTGCCTCCTGACATCTGAACGTCGACATCAGGTCGAAATCATGATGATCCACCAATCGGGTTCCATGACGCCTCCCTTCTGCGTCGCTGTCGCTGCCTGCGACTCTGGCCTGCCGCGACAGGCCGGGACATCCGTGCGGACCCCCTGACCGCCACGGAGGTGGCACGGATCCGCCACGGAAAGACCCCACGGCCCCTGTCTGCACACCCGGCGCCATGTCGGCCATGTCAGCGACCGCATGCCGAGCACCACGTCACAAATCGCCGCCTCCCGATCTGGGTGACGTGCTGCACGCACTCTGCGCCGCTGGGCCCGGCGCGGCCCGCCCTGGTCAGCTGCTGCCCGGCGAGTTCGCGCCGCTCATCCCCGGGCAGCCCCTGGCACTGGCACCCGACACAGCACTCCGACCGACGGCGGGTTCTGCACCCTCCAACCCGCGCTCCAGGCCGGGGCGTGCCTCTGGAAGCGGAACTGCGACAAGCCGGTCCTGTCCGGCGCCGATCCGCTCTCCTGGCGCCGAAAGCAAGAGCAGCGGCGCCCGATCGCCGAACGAGCACCCGACGAGCAAGCAGCCCGCGTCGCGCCCTCCTGACGGGAACGAGCACTCAATACGGAAGCCGAGCCCAAGCACCCCCACTGCGAGATCGCCTTGCACCGCAACGCCATCGGCAAGATCCGTGATCTGAAGAACGACCTGCCCGAGGACAGCCTTCAGCAACTCTCCGACCGGATCGCTCTCGCCGCGCCTCGATCCTGACCACTGTCCTGTCGCCGGATGAACCCGGAAGGCCCATCCCCGACAGGTGTAGCGTCTGACACGCGAAGTTGATCACGAAGGGTGCGTGCCATTGGACCTGCAAAACACCCGATTGGACATGTCGCAAAGTGCGCGTGTCCACCGATACAGCGATGTCGCAAGCGCATTGGCGTTGCACAGCGACCGGCAGCTCAGCGAGTCACTGGACCAGGCGCAGACTCTAAGCTCGGGGATCGGCGGTACCTCGGTACTGCTGGACATCGAGGGCGTGCCGGTCTTCGCCAAGCGAATGCCCCTGACCGACCTGGAGCGCCGCGAGGGCAACGCGATGTCCACCGCGAACCTGTTCGGGCTGCCTCCGTTCTGCCAGTACGGACTCGCCGCCATCGGCTCGCCGGGCTTCGGCGCCTGGCGTGAGCTCGCGGCCAACGTCATGACGACCAACTGGGTCCTGGCCGGGCGCAGCGCGGCCTTTCCGCTGCTGTATCACTCGCGGGTGCTGCCGGGAGCTCCGCCACCCATCGATGAGCACGCCGACGTCGAGGCGGTCGTACGGTACTGGGATGGATCACCGGGCGTACGGGATCGTCTCCACGCCCTTGCCCGGGCCTCGGCCAGCATCGTGCTGTTTCAGGAGTTCATCCCCTACAACCTCAACAACTGGCTCGACGCTCAGCTCACCGCCGGTCAGGACGCTGCGATAGCGGCGAGCGCCATGGTCGAGTCGTGCCTGCTCACCGACGTGGCCTTCATGAACGGCCAGCAGCTGATGCACTTCGACGGCCACTTCGGCAACATCCTCACCGACGGTGAACGCCTGTACATCGCCGACCTCGGACTGGCGACCTCCCTTCGGTTCGACCTGTCGACGCAGGAGATCGAGTTCCTGGAGCGCAACCGGACCCATGACCTCGGGTACGCGCTGATGCGGCTGGTCAACTGGCTCGTCACCAATATCTGCGGAGTGCCGGTGCCGCCGAACGGCATACCGGCACAACGCAACGAGTACATCCGCGCGTGCGCGGCCGGCGCGGACCCCTCTGGCGCCCCGCCGGTTGTAGCCGCAGTGATCCGCCGATACGCACCCGTGGCGGCGGCCATGAACGACTTCTACTGGGACCTGTACGGCACGTGTAGGACCACGCCGTATCCGAGCGAGAAGATCGAACGCGCCATGAGCGCAATGCCCTGACCCCCATCAGCACGAACACCAAGCCGACATGCTGCACCGCAAGACCCCCGGCAACGTCACATCTCGCCGGGGTCTTCTCCCTCCCCCCTGAATGCCGCCGGCCTCACCATCTTGAACGTCCGCGCACACCACAGACGTGCTTTCAACCCGCCGAGCGAGCGTCAACCGGCCACGTCGCGCACCCGTTTGCCGCACCCGCAGCTCACCCTCCTCTCGGGGCGACAGCGCGGCCCGGCGGTTCCTGCGCCTCACCCTCAAGATGATGACAAAGCTGCCGGGCCGGACCGGGTTCAAGGTATTGGACCGTCGAGCACTCGCCGGCGTAGATGACGAACGCCCGGCACGACGCGATCGACCAACGAGCGGCTGCCCCAGCACAGCGAGATCACTTGACCTGGCCCTCGATCACGCTCATGACAAGGCACCCGACCAGGGAGAACGCCACACCAGCACTGGAACAGTGGATCACCCGGCGGGCGCCAAGGCGGCTGCTGGCCATCGTCTCGTCCTGGTTGACGGCCGTCGTGGCGGTCGGAATCGCGTTCCTGCCGAACCCGCGGCTGGTTGGCCGCTGATGATGTTCCTGGCCAGGCCGATCAACATCGTCCTGGCCAGCTATGAGGCGCAGACCATCCCGGACGCGTTGATGGAGCGGTTCTCCAGCGCGATCAACTTCGGGGCCTGGTCGATCCGGTGGGTCGGCGCCCTCGCGGCCGGTGTCCTGGCGTCGGCCTTCGGCGCGGTGGCGCCGACGAGGTGTTCGCCGGGGCGCTGGCGCTGATCGCGGTGAGCACAATGATCGCGAAGGGCATGTACGTGCTCAACCAGCCCATCAACGAGATCGCCGCAGGCTAGCGAGCGACCTTGAGCCATCCGTTCCCTCGTGCCGCGTTCCTCGACGACGCACGTAAGCCCGCGCGGCGCCGGGGGAGCCGGGAAACGAAAGCGATCTTCCGGTACCCATCGCTTCTGCTCTGCCGTGCTCGTGAACGCCTCTGACCACACCACAGTGACAATCCCCATTAAGCGGGGGCTTTCGGTAAACCTGAAGATCACCAAGTCGGATCACAAACCCCTCCTTCGCCCCTGCTCGTCTGAGCGCGGAGGCCCGTCACACACTGGTGAACGCCTTGGTGCGCGCCCGCGCGGCGTGCTCCCCGGATGCGCGATGGCTCTGACCTCCGCCGCGTAGAGCCATGAAGGACAGGCGCCGCCATCGGCGGGCACGACGGACGGCGTCTCGGTCGCCGAGCCGCCCGCATGCTTGGTATCGGCCCGTCCACCGGCTAGGCGGCGCTCGAGCGACGCTGACCAGCGGCCGCACCACTCGCATCCCGTTTCCGCTCCTTGGCCCCCCGCAAGATCGTTGTCATCGACAGCGGCCGTCCGGCGGTTCCCAGGCCCCGGAACTGGAGGCCCCTGCGCATCACTTCGAGCCGCCACGCTCCCGGCGAAGTCATGTGGGCGTGGGCATGAGCGTGGCGCACGCAGCAGACCATGTTTTCTGAATTTTATTTTCTGGAAAATCAAAAATGATAGGCTGACGCCGTGACTCCGGATGCCAGTGTGGTAACGCCATGTAAGCACTGTGGCGCGCCGATCGAGCAGCGGCGGGGGAGAGGGCGGCCCAAGGCGTACTGCCCTGAGAAGGACTGCCAGGCGGCGGCCAAGCGGGAGCGGGAGTTGCGACGGGCCACGCCGGGGTTGGAAGGGGCGCTGGCCAGGGCCGAGCAGTTGTACGACCGGATGGAGAGCGGTTTGGCCGCCGCCATCGAGCCGCTGGCGCGGGCTCTGGCTGCGGAGCTGAGTCCGGCGGGGGTCGAGGCGAAGCTGAGCGCGGTGCAGGCTGAGGCGCACACGCGCGTGGCGATCGCGCGTACCGAGCGGGAGCAGGCGTTCGAGCAGGTACGGCTGGCGCGCGAGGCCGCCGAGCACGCCCGCAGGCAGACGGCCGAGATGCGGGTACGGCTCGAAGAGGCGCAGGCCGAGCGCGAGACGGCGCTGGGGGATGCCGAACGGGCGCGGGAGCAGGCGCTGGCCGCGTTGCGGGAGGCCGCGAGCACCGAACGGCAGGCGCTGCAGACGGCCGAGGAGGCGCAGCGACGCGCGAAGACGGCCGAGCGGCGGGCCGAGGAGGCGCTGCATCGGGGCGAGTTGACGGAGCAGGCCAGGGACCAGGTCGTTCATGAGCTGGCCGAGCGGGCGGAGCTGGCCGAGCGGCGTACGGCTGAAGCCATGGAGCAGGCTGAGCAGCGCACCGCCGAGGCCCGGGCGCAGGTCGTACAGGCTCAGGAGGAGGCCGACCGGGCACGGGAGGAACGCGACCGGGCCCG
This sequence comes from Nonomuraea angiospora, assembly GCF_014873145.1. Lineage (NCBI taxonomy): Bacteria > Bacillati > Actinomycetota > Actinomycetes > Streptosporangiales > Streptosporangiaceae > Nonomuraea > Nonomuraea angiospora. The sequence continues at coordinate 1,134,286 of NZ_JADBEK010000001.1, forward strand.
GGACGAGACGGCGGCGGCCGTGCGGGAGCGTGAACAGGCCGAACGGAAGCTGATCGAGGCGCAGGCCCGCGCGGAGGCGGCGGCGCAGGAGCGGGACCGGGCGGTGGAACGGGCCGTCACGGCCGAACGGGCGGCGGCAGAGGCCGAGCGGGATCGCGCCGTGGCACTTAAAGAGGCCGAGCGGGACCGGGCGGTGGCACTTAAGGAAGCCGAGCGGGATCGCGCCGTGGCGCTCAAGGAGGCCGAGCGGGACCGGGCGGTGGCGCTCAAGGACGCCTCGCAGGCAGCGGCCGAGGTGGAGCGGCTGGAGGGGAAAGTGGCGGAGGCTTCCGCGTCGCTGACCCGGGAGCGGAAGCTGGCCTCCCGGGAGAAGTCCCGGGCTGATGCCGCGGCGAAGGAGCGGGACGGGTTGCTGGCGGAGCTGAGGCTGGAGCGGATGCGGGTCGAGGATCTGCGGGGCGAGCTGGAGACGGTACGGGCGGAGGCAGCGCAGCTGCGGGAACGGGCGGTCGCCGCGGAACTGCGCTCGTCCTAGAGAAGGCCTGGCGTTGGCTTCGCATGGACAGCATGCCCCACACGAAACAACAACTGGGCTCCTCATGGACGGCGTTGGCCGACCCGCGCGCATCCGCTGGCCGGGCGCAGTGGGAAGCGATCGCCGAGGACGTGCTGACCTCCCTCCACTCACCGTCCCGGTCGAGGAACGTCTGGACGGCAAGGTCCTGGCCCTGGACGCGGCCTGGGATCTACACCCCCTCTCCTCGTCCGCGCCGCCGCCCTCAGGCAGATTGGGGATCTCACTGGGCGGCCGCAGACCTTCGACCGGCGTGGAGGAGGAGGTGGAGTAGCGGCCCAGGACGTTGAGGTGCGCATGGCCGAGAACCGATGGCAGCCTGAAGCCGGACGTCACACTTCGCTTGTCTCCGAGGCGGATGGGGATTGACAGGTGCCTCGCCGCGGGTCGGATCGAGGTTGCTCACACCGTCTCTCCGGCCCCGGCGAGGTCATGTGAAAGGAAAGGGCGGGATACCCTGCCTTCGGTGCCTCGAACCACGTGACCGGAGGAGTCGATGCTGGGATGACGGCAGAGCGACCGATGCCCACACAGGACGACGTCCTCGGGTACTTCAACACGCTGTCGAACTGGGGACGATGGGGTGACGACGACGAGCTCGGCACTCTGAATCACATCACCGACGACGTCCGGCTGGCGGCGGCGCGTGCCGTGCGCCACGGCAGGAGCGTGTCGTGCGCATGGGAGGTTGCCGTACCGGAAGACATGGAGCGGTCGACGACGACGTGCCCGTGCGCCGCCGACATGCCGGGTGCCGAGAACATGCCGGTACCCGCATTCCACGCCGACCGGCGCTGGGGCTTTTCGTCCGAGCGGCTCGGCATCACGTTCCACGGCAACACCCTCACCCACGTCGACTCGCCGTGCCACATCTTCTGGGACGGCACGATGTACAACGGGCGGTCGCACTCGCTGGTCGACGCCGCAACGGGATCGGCGTGGGCGTCCGTCACGGCGGCGGCGAACGGGATCATCACGCGTGGCGTGCTGCTGGACATTGCGAGGGTCCGCGATGTGCCGTGGCTGGAACCGGGGCAGGGTGTGTTTCCCGACGATCTCGAGGAGGCTGAGCGTCGCCAGGGTGTGCGGGTGCGATCCGGCGATGCGGTGCTCCTGCGGACCGGCTATGGCCGCGCCCGGCACGAGACCGGTGCGGTCAGCGGTTTCACGCAGGCCGGCTGGCACGCGTCCTGCCTGCCATGGCTGCATGAACGGGAGGTCGCGCTGATCGGCGCTGACACCCCCCAGGACGTTCAGCCATCGGGGTACGAAGACGTGTTGATGCCGGTTCACGCCGTGAGCCTCGTCGCCATGGGTCTGTGGATGCTCGACAACTGCGACCTGGAGGCGTGCGCGACGACCGCTGCCGAGCTCGGCCAGTGGGACTTCCACCTCGCAGTCGCGCCGGTCCGCTTCGCCGGTACGTCCGGCAGCCCGGTCAACCCGATCGCCACATTCTGACCGCGGTCCCCGAGGGGATGCGATGCCATGAAGAACCCGGCCCGCACCTGGAGCGCGGTCGACCCCGACCGCAAACTCGGCACCTGCGCCCGCACGACGCCCGCCACGCCTTCGCCTTCCGGCTGTCCGAAGCCTCCGGCCACAACCGCGCCGAACTCGAACGCCGCCTCGGCCACGCCAATGACCGCTACCTGTGCCTGTACACCGACCCGCCCGACGACATTTATCCGGGGTGCTGAGAAGGCGTCAGGCATGTTGGTCACCTGTGGAGATCCCTTCTCGAGCATTCGCTCAAGGCTCGGTCGTACGTGTCGGAAAGTCACGCCAGGCGGCGCAGGTGCCCTGCCGGTTATTCACATGTGCGCCCCGGTGGTCGGGTGACATCCTTGCGCCCATGGACGCAGACCCGGCTTCAAACCCGTGCCTGCGGCAACCGCGCATCGACGACGCTTTCGGCCGCATCCTGGCCCGTTGCTGGGACGCGGGAGCCGCGCCGTGGTCGGCGGTTGAGGTGATCGAGCGCGACGACGGCCTGATCACTGCCAACGACGCGTCGCGGTACTTCGCCGAGCCGGAGCATTGGCCGGACCTGGAGCGCTGGGGATGGGAGCAGGGCGCCGGCCGGATCCTGGACGTGGGGTGCGGTGGCGGGCGGCACGCCGTCCCATGGTTGGCTCTCGGCCATGAGGTGGTCGGTTTGGAGCCGTCGCCCGAGGCGGTGCGCGTCTTGCGCGAGCGGGGGGTCGAGGCGGTCATCGGCTCGGTGCCGTCCCTGCCCGAAGGGCTCGGAGAGTTCGACACGATCGCCCTCTTCGGCAACAACCTTGCCCTGCTGGGCAGCCCGGCGCAGGCACCCGAGGTTCTCGCGGCACTTGCCGCGGTGGCCCGCCCCGGCGCACTGCTGATCGGCTCGGGCATGGACCCCGGCGACGGCGGCGCCGCCCATGCCGACTACCAGGCATGGAACCTCCGCCGCGGGCGGGCTCGCGGACAGCTGCGTATCCGGGTACGGGACGGCGCGACGACGACGCCATGGTTCGAGTACTGGCTCGCGACACCGGACGAACTCGTGGCCGCCGTCGCCGAGTCGGCGTGGACCCTGGAGGCCCTGGAGCGCGACCCGGCAGGCCCCGGCTACATCGCCCGCCTGAGCTGTTGAACGCTCGCACAGACCAAGGCACGTCTGGCGGGGTTTTTCACGCGGCTAAGGACCTCTCGACGGCTCCTGGCGCGGCAGCCGCGGCCGATCTACAGGTCTTCAAGCCCCTGGCCGGCTAGTTCGCTTGACTACCCCAGATAACGCCGACGCCGTGCGGCAGCTCGACGCCCTCGAAGGGCGCATGCGGCGGGCAGCCACGCAGGCGATCGTGCGGGAGGCGTACCACCAGACAGTGGGCGAGCAGGAGGACGAGCAGCGCAGGCCCACCGCGTTCGCCGAAGAGCGGAAGAGCCGCCTGGCCGCGCTGTGGGCCCAGGACACCGTGAAGATATCGGGCCGGTCACCGATCACTGCCGCCGGTCGACGCCCGGTTCAGCCGGGCGGCTCCGCCAGCCGCTCCGGCCGGGTCCAACCGGACCAGCCACGCTCGCGCATCAGGTCCAGCAACCGCTCCGACCGCGGGTGGGACTCGGCGGCAAGTGCGTCGATAAGGTCAAACGCTAGATCATGGTGCGTCATCTTGCCGGAGGCGTATGCCTGCTCGGCCAGGCCGGCCAGGATGTCGGCGGCTTCCTCCAGACGCTGGTCGTCGTCGCCTGCGCCGCCTTCCAAGAGCTCTGACAGGATCCGATAGAGGCGAACGATTCGCGGGTCATCGAGCTGCGTGAATTTCCCGGGCATAACCTCGCGGATGTAATCGGGCCAGCGAGCCGCAACCAGGGTCCACCCGTCCCGCTCACCCTCCACCACCCGCTCTGACACCCCGATCTCCCGAAGCCGATCGAGAAAGGCGACCACCTCCGGCGGGAGCGCCAGACTGTCCCCGGAAGCGAGCTGCGCGATCTGCTTGCGGCTGGCCTCAAGCCGTCCGATCTCCTCGCGCAGGTGGCCGTCGATCCTTTGGACCGCTTCGGTAAAGGTCGATGCGTCGGCTTCGAGCATCTGACCGATCTGAGACAGCGGCACGCCGGCGTTGGCGAGGGTGCGGATCTTGATGAGGGACACGACCGCCGTTGCGCCATACCGCCGGTAACCCGAGGCATCCCGCTCCGGCTCGGGCAGGAGTCCGATCTGGTGATAGTGCCGCACGGCCCGCACCGTGACGCCGGCATAAGCCGCCAGTTGACCGATCGTCAGCATGCTCTGATCCTGCCCTCAAACTCGCCCGGACCCGGTCGACGCCCGCGCAGGAGAGCCTGCAACGGTAGGAGATGCAGGCAACGATGCGGATGCCGACGCACCAAGCGGGGGATGTCATGCCGGTCTGCCGGCTTCTGCAGCGTCGCCTGGAGTTCCACACGCGGGCTGTCTCAACCGAGGCAGGACCGGACGGCCTTGGCCAGGTTCGACGCCCGCGGGTCGTCGGGCCGGAAGTTCCAGAGGTTCGTGACGTAGCCGAAGCCGACACCGGCATCGGGGTCGCCGAGGGCGATCGATCCGCCGGAGCCCGGGTGGCCGAACGACCCTGGCCCGACCATCGGCATCGGAGGGCATGCTCGCCAGAACCCCAGCGACATGTAGAAGGAGCGGTCGGCCGGGATGACCAGGCCCGGCGGCAGCCCGTACATCCGCGTCTTGTCGGTCTGGACGGCGGTCATCCTCTCGACCGTTGACGGATCGAGCAGCCGCACTCCGTCGACGTCGCTGACCGTGGCTGCGTACATCCGCGCCAGCGAGTGCGCGTCCGCGAGCATGTTCGCGGACGGGAACTCCGCCGCGCGCCAGGCACGCGTCAACACATACTCCCCGGACGCGTTGTCCAAGGCGCCGCCGAGCTCGCCGCTGCGCATCTGGATCGAGCCCGGACTCCACATCGATTCGACCCAGGCGGTGACCGTCTCCGCATCGAGCCCGGTCGTCGCGATCATCCCGGCGAGCAGCTCCTCCACGCTGAACGGAGCGGCGTAGTGGAGTCGGGCCACCCGGTGCTCTTGTTCCTCGGGCAGACCGATCCAGGCGCTCAGCCCGAGCGGGGCGGCCACCTCCTCGGCGAAGAACGTGCCCAGGGACTTGCCGGTGATCCGGCGTACGACCTCCCCGACCAGAAACCCGAACGTGACGGCGTGGTAGACGTGCTCGGTGCCCGGCTGCCACAGCGGCTTCTGCGCCTCGATCGCACGGATGACCGGGTGCCACGCGCACGCCTGCTCGAACGTCAGCGATCCGTCGACGAGCGGGAGACCGGCCTGGTGGGACAGCAGCCAGCGCACTTTGATCTGTTCCTTGCCGTTGGCGCCGAACTCCGGCCAGTACTGGGCCACCGGGGCGTCCAGATCCAGCTCACCGCGTTGTGCCAGCAGATGGGCGCAGATCGCGGTAGCGCCCTTCGTAGTGGATGCGACGTGGACGACGGTGTTCTTGCGCCACGGTCGGTTCGCCTCGCGATCGGCGAGCCCGCCCCACAGGTTGGCGACGGGGCGGCCGCCCACGTAGACGCTGCACGCCGCACCGACCTCGCCGGGGGCCTCGAAGTTCGCGCGGAACGCGTCAGCGAGCTTTCCCCAGCCTTCCGCCACACCGTGCTCGAGATCGTCACCACCACCGCTCACGAAAGCGTTGTCGCGGCCCTGACCGGCTGTCATTCGGATGTCCATCCTCTCGTTACGGTTTGTCGCCCGGGTGCCGCCATCGATGGTGTTGGTCAGCCGTTCCCCCTCGGACTGATCCACTGAGCCTCCGGGTGGTTCCAAGCATGGAGGGCTGACGCAGCGTCAAGGTCAAGCCCACAGGGCAGGTTCGATTCGTCTGCGTACGTCGTCGATCGTCCGGAACCCGGTGCCGTCCTGCCAGGCGGGCGCGCACCGCCCCTACCGCGATCATGAAGTTAGTCCGGGTTGCCCGGTTCTGGTCCTATTCGAGCTCGACATGAGTCGCCACCTGGAGCTGGACGGCGTTCCGCTCGGGCGGTCCAGCGCCCCGTGACGCACGGGGTCGGGCCAGGGCGAGGACCGTGTCCTGTTCCCGGTCGCCGAGGCCTTGCTCGTCAAGGCGTTCGATGGCGTAGTCGCTGATGCGTTCGCCGTACAGGCCGGCGGCTTGGGCCCGGCGGACCAGACGAATGGCTGCCTCTGCGGCCTGGCGCCAGTCCACCTGGTGGTGCCGGCAGCACGCACGAGAGGCCTGGCGGGGCACGAGCCGGGGAGCCAGGCGGCGGATCCGCCGCCTGACCCAGACCTTCGGGGCGATCATGCGGGCCGGTTCGCGGATCTCGTTGGGTACGGGCAGGCGCTCCGGCATGCGCCATCGTTAGCCGGAGTTGGCGCCTGCTCTTCGGGGCATGATCGAGGGCCGCGCCTCGGGGCAGCGGACCCCGTTGGCCGGGACCGACTGCGAGATCAGGTAGCGGTCGATCGCGCCCATGGTGCACTCGCTCCGGCCGTACACGCTGTGCCCCGAGCCCTCGTACGTGAGCACGCGGGCCTTGGCACCGATCTGCTCGGCCGTGCTGAGCGTCCACAGGTAGCCGGTGGCGGGGTCGTTCAGCGAGGAGGCCAGCAGGATGGGCGCGGTGGCGTCCACGCGCAGCCGGTGCTGCGGGTTGGGAATGGGCGTGGGCTGCCCCAGGCAACCGGCGATCCGGCTCAGCGCGGGCGGGCTGTACCTCATGTCCCTGGCCCGCGGCGCCTGCCGACGCAGGAGCGAGGCGTACTGCGTGTAGTCGGCGACCGGCAGGTGGAAATCCTGGCAGAACACCGGCGTACTGACCCTCACCTCCTCGTCCTTCTCGGTGCTCGCCGCCGCGTACGGGCCGCCGGTGTCGATGGCGACCAGCAGTTGGGCGAGTTCCGCCCAGTTGGGGTTGTAAAGTCCGGAGAACGCTGTGTCGACCAGCTCGTAGGCGCCCATGGGTACGTCTGGCAGACCCGGCTCGTGAAGCTCCCCGCGGTCGGCCCGCTCGAGAAGCCTCTTCCAGAACGCCCGGATGTCCTTGCCGTTCAGCGCGCACGACGCCGTCGCCTCACACCAGGTGACGAACTGGTCGAACGCCCCCGCCGTATGGGTGGCCGTGGTGCTCAGGTAGCTCGTGGTGTTCACGCTGTGGTCGAAGTTCGAGTCGAGCGCGAGCGCCCTGACCTTGCCGGGGAAGCGCTCGGCGTACGCCTGGCCGATCAGGGTGCCATGCGAGACGCCGTAGTAGGTGAGCTTGTCGTCGCCCAGCGCCGCCCGAAGAGCCTCCACGTCACGCGCGACGTCCAGCGAGCTCACGCGGTCGTACAGCGGTCCGGTGCGCGCCCGGCAGTCCTCCCGCAGCCGCTGGTTGAACGACACCCAGGCGTCCATGTCCGTCTGGTTCTTGATGAGCGGGTGTGGACGTTCACGTACCAGCGCCGCCGAGCAGACCACCGGGTGGCTGCGTCCCACCCCGCGCGGGTCGAACCCGACGATGTCGAAGCGATTGCGAAGCTCGGCGCTGAAGTAACTGCTGCCGTGCACCACGAAGTCGACGCCGGAGCCGCCCGGCCCGCCGGGGTTGACGACCAAGGAGCCGACCCGGGCGCCCGGGATGGCGGCCTTGCGCCGGGCTACCGCCAAGTCGACAGTGGCGCCGCCCGGGGTGTCCCAGTCGATGGGCACCTTCAGCGTGCCGCATTCGGCGGTCGTGTCCTCGGGGCACGGTGTCCAGGTGATCGTCTGCGGGGAAGCGGCGGCACTGGCGACGCCTCCTGGAAGCAGGCTGATGACCAGGGACGAAACGGCTGCGAGCAAGACGTGATTCGTCATACGATCCTTCGTGGTCGAGACGGGGCCGATGACTTCAAGATCATGCGACCACCCGCATAACCCCGCCATAACCGTCGGCTCGTCCATCAGTCACCGCATCATCGCCATCAACTGCGGCAGACTCGGGCTTGACTCATGCCGGCGAACCTTTTCGATCTTCCTCCTGGAAAGGGTCGTTTGTGCGAGTCCGGGGTCGGGGTGTCGCTCGTGCGCAATAGATAGCTATCGGCTGCGCTGTTCTTGCGGCTTGCGCGCGAGGGCCGGCGTGGGTGCGGCACTCCTCGAAGTAGGCGTGCCGGTCGTTCGGGGATGCGGTCGGCGAGCCAGGGGTGCGTTGGCGGCGGGGTTGAGCAGGTCGTCGCTTCCGTGGTTCGGCGGCCCTCAGACACCTGCTGTCACCGCGGCGCCCAGCCCCAGCAGGACGACGCCGGTGGTCACGCTGAGTCCCCGCAGGACGGTCGGCTGCGACACCAGGGCGCGCCCCCGGCTGACGGCCCAGGTGAGCAGCATGTACCAGGAGGCGCTGACGAGCGCCCACAGGGCTCCCAGGGCGACGGTTGACAGGAACACCGGGCCTTGCGCGGTCACGAACTGGGGCAGCACCGAGACGGCGAACACCCCCGCCTTGGGGTTGCCGAGGTTGGTGATCAGGCCGGTGAGATATCCGCCCGCGAAGCCGGTGCGGCGCCCGCCCTCGCGGGGCGGGCGGGTGGAGGCGGTGGTGAGGGCGGTCCGCAGCGTGTTCACCCCGAGGATCATCAGCACGATGCCACCTGCGATCCGGAGCATCGCGTACGCGGTGGGGCTGGCCAGCAGGATGGCGGACAGCCCGGCCGCGGCGGCCGTGGACCACAGCAGGAAGCCGGTGGCGTTGCCCGCGAGCGTGCCTCGGACTGTGCGTTGCCCGCCTTCGAGAACCTGCCGGATCATCAGGGCTTGACTCGCGCCTGGCAGCATCGCCAGCAGCAAGGTGGTGGCGATGAAAACGGGCACATGCGTGGGCATGGGAAAGAACCCCTTCCGGGGATTGCGGCCGATGGGTGTCCCACCAGCCTTCCTCTCCCGCGCTCGTAAGAGAAGTTAAAAGAGAGGGGTACAGCATTAAGATTGGTGAATGGTGGTGGATCCGGGGCAGTTGCGGCTTCTCGCGTTGATCGAGCGGCACGGCTCCTTGACGGCGGCGGCTCACGCACTCCAGCTCACGCCCGCGGCGGTCACCCAGCAGGTGGTCAAGGCCGAGCGCGACTGGCAGGTTCCCCTGGTCATCCGTGGTCCTCGCGGAGCGACGCTCACCGCGGCCGGTGCGCTGCTCGCCTCCCACGGTCGGACCGTGGAGGAGGCCTCGGACAAGGCCGAGGCGCAACTGGCCGCACTGCTCGGCCACCTCTCACTCCGTCTGCGGATCGGAACCTTCCAGGCGGCTGCCCTGCACCTGCTGCCACCCGCCCTGACGGCCCTGCGGCACCGCCATCCGGACGCCGACGTCTCGGTCGTGGACGTGGTGTCCGGACGCGGAGCGGACGAGATCAGCGCGGGACGTTTGGACCTCGCCATCGTCGCGTCCTGGGGCACACCGCTCGCGCCGCCCCCACACCTACGGGCCCACCCGCTCCTGTTGGACCCGATGGTCGTGGTTCTCCCCGATGACCACCCACTGGCCACCGGGCAGCCCGCGGACACCGAACTTCACCTGGAACAACTGCGCGACGAATCGTGGGTTTCCATCCTGGCCGGGCATGCCGCCCGCGAACAGTTCCACGACGCCGCCCGCGAGGCCGGCTTCACTCCCACCGTGCGGTTCGAGACCGAGTCCTACGACGTCGCCCAGGCCCTCGTCGGCACAGGCATCGCAGTGGCCCTGGTCTCGCGCCTGGCCCTGACCCATGCGCCTGGCACCACCCATCGCGAACTGGCCCACCCCAGGCCGTACCGCCAGATCTACGCCGTGACCAGAACCGACGCCGGCCTCACACCACTCGCAGACATGCTCATCGACCTCCTACGTGATGTCGCCCGCGACATCACCGCCACCTGGGAGGCTCCCCAGCAAGAAGGACAACGCTCGTCGAACTCACCGCACGGAGCCTGAAGCGACACCGCCGGGTCCGGATCGGCCTCAGGCCGCCGGGCGTGCCGGTGCCGGGGAGGTCGCCGGCCGCAGCACATAGTCGCAGGTGAGGGTGCGACGTGCCTGGTAGTCGACCGGGTCGTCGTGGAGTTCAGTGCTCTTGACCGCGGCCGCGGGGACCGGGCCTTCGATGGTGCCGCTGACGAGCGGGTCGCCGTCGAAGTAGATCTGGGTGGTCAGCGGCAGGCAGCCGTCGACTGAGACGATGGCGTGGATGTGCAGGGGCCGCATGCCAGGCAGTTCAAGCGCTTTGGTCAGGTCGGTGAGCGGGCTGTGGTCCTGCTTGAAGCCGAGCGTCTCCAGGCCGGGCATCACGGTCCGGAACTTGTACCGTCCCTCGCGGTCGGCCCCCTCAGCTCCACCGGTAGCGAGTCTGGGACGACTCGCTACCGGTGGCGAAGGCGAACCCCTTGACCGGCTGGACCCGGTAGAGCTGAACATTCCCGGTCCGAACGGCGTCGCCCAGTTGATACCAGGTTCCGTCCTCGCGAGTGAGCTGCCAGCCATAGGCCTGTTCGAACGCGGTCGCCACGGCTTCCCTGGTGGCCTGCTCCGTTACCAGGCTCGCAGTGCCTTCGATGACGTAGTCCATGCCGGTCAGGGTGTCGGTTCCCGTGGTCAGCGCGCAGTGCTGGTTGGCATTGAGATTCTTGGCCTTCTGCTCGTTGTCGCCGGTGGTGAACCACATCGCGCCGAGCGCCCAGATCGCCAGCAACGGTGTCACGTGAGGGCGGCCGTCCCGGCGCACCGTGCACAGCTGGAATTTCTGGATCCGGCGCAGTGCCCACTCCGTCGCCTCCCACGGCGTCGGGCTGGCGCCTGGCGAGGAGAACGGGCCGAGGCTGGTCTGCGGCGCGGTCGAGTCGTCGGCCGTACGAGTGGACATGATTTTCTCCTTGTGATCGTTGCGAATTCCGCCCCCCGCGCATCCGCGGGAAGGCTCAGCGGGTCCCGGCGAGATGGTCGGCCAGGATCGTGGTGACCGACAGCGCGGTGTCGAAGTTCGGGACGAGCCGGTTCTTCGTCAGCGCGAAGGCGACCCCTCGCGCGGGGTCGGCGTAGGCGTAGCTGCCGCCCCCGCCCGGCCATCCGAATGCCACGGAGTTCTCCTCGGCAGGGGCGCCCATCCTGCCGATCGGGAAACCCAGCGCCATCCGCGCCGGGGTGCCGAAAACCTGATCCACACCCTCGAACGCGAGCGCGGACAGTTCCGCCAGACGCGCAGAGTCCACGAGCTTTCCCTGCAGCACGGCGTTGAACATCGCGGCAAGGCCGTGTGCGGTGGCGATACCTACCGACGGGATGTCGGCGCGCAGGATCTCGCCGTTGTTGCCGAAATCGGCACTCGGCTGGTTTTCCCACGGCGCGAGAATCACATCACCGTCATCCGGGCCGGCAGGCCATTGCCCCGCCTGCTGCTCGAGGCGTGCCAACTCCGGCAGCGACTCCTTCGGAGCGGCGAAGTAGAGCTGCCCCTCGATGCCGAGCGGCTCAGTGATCCACTCACGCAGCAGCTCACCCATGGGCCGCCCGGTCGCGCGGCGGGCCAGCTCGCCGACGAGATAGCCAAAGGTGTAGGAGTGATAGCCCACGGCCGTGCCCGGCCGCCAGCGCGGCTCGGCGGCGGCCAGCGACGCACACACCCTGGACCAGTCGGGAAGCTCGCGAGGAGTGACCTCGCGCGGCATGGCCGGCAGACCGACCGTGTGGGTCAGCACGTGCCGCAGTGTCGCCGTGGCCTTGCCGTGCACACCGAACTCGGGCCACAGGTCCGTGACCGGGCTGTCGTAATCCAGGAAACCACGCGCGACGAGCAGATGCGCGAGCGTGGCCGCCACGTTCTTGCCAGTGGAGAAACTGAAGATCGGCGTGCCGGAGGTGACCGGTCGCCCAGTGGCGAGGTCGGCCGTGCCGGCCACCGCGTCGACGATCAGCGCGCCATCCTGATAGACAGCGACCTGCACACCGGTCTCCGCGCCGGTACCGACCAGCGTATCGATATGACGCTGAATCTGTTCCTGTACCTCACTCATCGCCACCCTCACCACTTCCCCGACCGCGCGAGGATGGTGTGCCGCCTGGTTCACCGGTCGAACAGGGAGACCTACGCTGTCGTCCGGACAGGGCCACGAACCCATCGAGGGACATGCAGAAGCGGCCGCTCACGGTCATGGTCAAACTCCTCGTCAACTGCTCAAGGCCCCGCGCGTCTTCCGAAGGTAGACAACCGACGGCCGGAAAACTCATCGCGCCGGACAGAGCCAACCGGCGGCGACCCACCGCGCGGACAACCTCCAGCCACGAAAGTCAGCTTGGGCGAGACACCGTCAACTCCGCACGCATTGCCGGCCGGCAGGAGGACGGCGGCGAGGCGCAGGGCTCGGGGTCATTCCCGACCGGTGGCGGCCGCCCCAGGCGGAACGGGGTGGGCGGGGGTCGCGTTGGGCAGGAACAGTGCCCCGAGCGCCAGCCCGATCAGGCCGGCGACGATCGGCGCGCCGGTCCACAGTTCGGGCACGGCAGGCAGGCCGCCCCCGGTGGCTGAGGCGACACCGATGTACAGCGACCAGGTGGCGAAGGCCGACAGCCCGGCGAAGGCCCAGTAGGCGGCGCGCCGCTCACCCGAGGGCCGCAGCCGGCGGATCAACAGGTCGCTCACGAACCCGGCGACCACGAACGACAGCAGGATCGGCAGGTTGCGGAAGCTCGTCTGGGCACCCGGCATGAGCGCGATGACCGCGTACATGAGGGTCACCGAACCGAACGGCAACAGCCAGCGGCGCACCAGGAAAAGCACCGGGCTGAGCATGACGATGTTGGTGACGACCATCGCGACGGCTACGCGTTCGGCGCCCGGGCCCACCGCCACGGGGCCGGCGCCCCGCGGCGGGGCGCCCGAGTTCTGTGCCATGGAGAACGCCTGGACGATCGCCTGGGGCCGGTAGTGCAAGGCGTCGCCGTACGTCAGGAACAGCGACACCAGCGTGGTGGCGAACGCGAGCCCGAGGAGCGCGGGCAGCAGGCGGCCGAGCGAGGGCCGGGCGCCGACATCGGGGGCGTTCCACGCCGAGCGCAGCGGTGTCGAGATGATGAGCATCATCGTCACGACGAGGCCGAGGTGGGACGGGCTGAAGAAGATGTTGACGGTCGTCTCGATGCCGAGGACGGTGTGCCACGTCATGTCGGCGAACCCGAAGGCGGCGAACGCGGGAATCGCCACCAGCCCGGCGAGATAGCCGGTGGGAACGGCCGCCAGCCCCTGCCGGCCGGCGCGTACGTTGCGCCACACCTGCCAGCTGATCCAGCCGGAGACCACGACGAAGCCGGAGTAGAACACCGCATGCCAGGGAGTGAAGAACGTCTCCAGCTCCGCCAGAGTGCTGTGCGCCCAGGCGTCGATCATCAACCCGGCCCCGAACCAGATCCCGAGTAACGCCGTCACCAGGTCTGTCCTGGGGGTCACCCATCCGCGGGGTTGCCCCGTGTCCGCGATCAATCGCCGGATGCCGACGGCGGCAGATGCCACTTCGTGATTCCTTTCGGTCGTTCACATCGACTCCGGCGCCGGTGGGCCGGATGAGGTCTGTGCGGGGTCGTGCGCCGCTGAACGCCGCTACTGCCGACGCCCGCCGAAAAGGCCGGCTGAGCGGGGTCGATCACGCTGTCTCGGCGCTGAGGGCCTGCGCCACTGGCCGGCGGGCCGCCAGGCGGGCGGGCAGGACGGTGAGGGCCGCCGTCGTCAGGAGGGTCGCGAGTACGGTGGCGAGCAGCCAGGAGGTGGGGGGTGGCGTCCAGTTCCTGGCGCTGAAGAGCGCGAACAGGCCGACCCCCAGGGGGGCGCCGATGATGGCGCCGGGCAGGTTGGCCAGGAACTGGGCGGTGGACAGGCCGGCGGAGATCTGTCCCGGGGTGGCGCCGAGGGTGCGGGCGATGGCCATGTTCGCGCGGGCTTCCATGGCGGTGGTCCAGGTGAAGGTGAGGGTGTTCACGATGGCGAGGGTGATCAGCAGGATGGTGACGGCGAGCATGAGCCGGCGGTCGAGTTCGCCGCGCAGGTTGGGCAGGGCGGGGGAGCCGTTGAGGCCGTAGCCCCTGTCCGTTTGGGCGTAGAGGCTCAGCAGGGCGATGATCGAGATCACGGTGGTGGCGGTGGAGCATGCCTGCAGTACGGCGCGGCCGGGCCGGCGGGCCATCAGGCGCAGGCCGAGCAGCAGCGGGGTGGGCAGCAGGGCGGAGATCGCGGTGAGCCAGGGCCGATGACCGGGCTGGTACGCGGTGGCGGACAGTGCCGTGACGGTCGCCGTACGCAGGGCCCGCAGCGTGGGGCGCAGGGTGGACAGCACCGCCACCGCCACGGCGAGTACGGTCGCGGTGGCGATCGTGGCGCCGTCGGGGCCGGCCGCGTCGCCGATCCGGCTGGCGGTGGGGCTGGCGATGGCGGGCACGGTCAGGCGGGCGATCAGCAGCCCCAGCGTGTCGCCGATCAGTGCCAGTGCCAGGTATTCGGTGAGCAGGACGGCGGCGATCAGGCCGGGGGTGGCGCCGACGGCCTTGAGCAGCCCGGCCCGGCGCGTCTGCTCGACGGCGCGTCCGGCGGCCAGCGCGGCCACTCCGGTGATGGCCAGGAAGCTGAGCAGCCAGCTCCCGATGACCAGGATCGGCTGGCTGTTCCTGAGGATGACCATGTCCTGTTGCGCGGTGAACTGCCAGGAGTGGAGGTTGACCCTGAAGGTGGGAACGCGGCGGGCGTCGATGAACGCCTCTGTGGCGGCGGGGTCGCGCAGCTTGAGGTCGATGGCCGTGGTCACCGGGAGGTTCCCGGCCGATGCCAGGGCGCGGGCGTCTGATCGGGTCATCCAGGCCAGGCCGCTGTAGTCGCTGGGGCCGCCGCCGGGGCCGATCTGCGCGGCCCAGGGGTAGATGGAGGTGGCCGCGGTGACGGCGATCCCGACGACGGGGTAGGAGCGGCCGGCGATGGTGACGCGGTCGCCGACACCGACGCCGAGCGCGGTGGCGAAGCCGCGTTCGAGGACCGTGCCGCCGGGGCGTACCCAGCGGCCCGAGGTGACCAGGGGCCGGTTGACGGGGCCGGGCGTCTCGGCGAAGCCCTGCACCACCACCGGGGACGACGTGGAGCCGCGATTGGTGAGGGTGGCGTAGACGACGCGATAGGGCCCATGGTGGGCGACCACTTCCGGAGCCTCCGTCAGCGAGGTCAGGGTCGAGGTCACGGAGGGGCCCGTGTCGCCGGAGAGTGCCACCAGGTCCGGCCCGGCGGTGGCCGCGCGGGTCTGCTCGTACAGCGCGTCGCTCACGCCGCGCAGGGACAGGCCCAAGGCCATCGTGGCGGTGGCCACGGTCACCGCGAGCAGGAGCATCACGGCCTGGACCTTGTGCACGCGGATGTCGGCCAGCACCAGGCGGGCGATGAGCACGATGGAGCCCATGACGTTCAGCCCTCCAGCCCGATCAGCCCGCCCAGCCCGCGCGCGTGGGTGCCCTCCAGCCGGGTGTCATCGACGAACATCCCGTCACGCATCGAGATCAACCGGTCCGCCGTGGCCGCGACCCGCTCGTCATGCGTGACGATCACCAGGGTCTGCCCCGCTGCCCGCAACTCCTGGAAGATCCGCAGCACCTCGAACGTGGCCGCGCTGTCGAGGTTGCCGGTCGGCTCGTCGGCCAGCAGCACCAGCGGGTCGTTGGCCAGCGCGCGGGCGATGGCGATGCGCTGGCGTTGCCCGCCCGACAACTGCGAGGGCAGATGCCGCGCCCGGTCGCTCAGCCCCACCCGTTCCAGCAGCAGACCCGTGCGCCGCCTGGCCTCCCGCCACGAGCGCCCGGCCAGCAGCACCGGCAGCTCCACGTTCTCGGCCGCCGACAACTCCTCCACCAGATGGAAGGCCTGGAAGACGAACCCCACCGACCGGCGCCGCAACCGGGCCAGAGCCCGCTCGCTCAACGTGTCGATCCGCTGCCCCGCCAGCCACACCTGGCCACCGGTGGGCCGCTCCAGGCCGCCCAGCAGGTGCAGCAGCGTGGACTTCCCGCAGCCGCTGGGACCCATCACCGCCAGCAACTGCCCCTGCGGCACCTCCAGATCGACCTCGTCCACCGCGCGCAGCAGGCCCTGCCCCGCACCATGCGTCTTCGCCAGGGCACAGGCCCGGATTGCGGCATGTGACACCTTCATCCACCCTCAACCATGTCATCGGCCTTCGACCAGGCCCGCTCACACGCCTCCAGCCAGCGCAGATCCGCCTGCAGCCGCAGCATGACCCCTTCCAGCAGCAGCCCGGCACCCGACCCCGCCGGCTCGGCCAGCGCCGCCTGTTGCACCTCACGCAAACGACGCAGCAGCTCCCGGCGCTGCCCAGCCACCAGCTCCACCGGATCGGCCAGCCGTCCCGCATGGGCGGCGGCCAGCTTGAGATGGAACTCCGCCAGGTCCGGTTTCGGCCAGCCCACCTCGGCCAGCCAGGCGGCCACCCGCTGCTGCCCGGCCGGGGTCAACGCATACACCTTGCGCTCCGGCCGCTCGGCGACACCATCGGCCCGCTCGCCGACCACCAGCCCGGCCTTCTCCAGCCGGGCCAACGTCACGTAGATCTGACCCCGGTTCATCGACTCACCCAGCGGGCCGAGACTCCGCCGCAGCCGGGCATGTAGCTGGTAGCCGTGAGACGGCTCCTTGGCGAGCATCGCCAGCACCGCGTCCTGCACTGCACCTCCCTAACGGTTGGCTAATAGATAGCGGTTACCCATAGAAGGTGTCAAAACGCGAGGACTCATGGGAAAGGGGGCGGGGCGGCCCGGCAGAACGCGCCCCGCGGCTGTGCGCGATCATGCACACGCGCCGGCCGCGGTGGCCGTCGAGAGGTTCCATCAGCGGCGCCGCACAGCGGCCGCGGTTATCTTGGGTTCTTGGCTCCTACTCGCAGGAGACAACGATTGCGTAGGCTTGCCGCTTTGGCTGCAGGCGCTTGCGCACCACGGCGCCGACCAGGTACTCGTGGCGTGCAGCTGGATTCCGTCGGCGGCCATGGCGAGCGGGTACTGGAGGCGGGCGCGGCGACCCCGCGCACCAAGCCACCGTGTCAGGCCGGGTGACGCTTCAGCAGCGGCAGGCGCAGGACGAAGCGCGCGCCTCGCGTAGAGTCATCGATCTCCAGGGTCCCGTGGTGGGCTGTGGCGATCGCCCGGCTGATGGCAAGGCCCAAGCCGGTGCCTGCGGGATCCTTGCGGTGTCCTTCTGCCAGGCGGACAAAGGGCTGGAACACGCGGTCACGGTCTTCGAGGGCGATGCCGTCCCCGTCATCGCTCACCGTCACCACGGCCTGGCCATCCTCGCGGCCGGCGCTGACCTCGACGCTGGTTACGGCATGCCGCTGGGCGTTGACCACCAGGTTGTTCAACACCCCGATCAACTGCATATGGTTGCCGAGAACCGTCACCTCGCCCTTCACCCGCGTGCGCACCGGCACGTCCCGAGTCGTGGTGACCAGCTCATCGTGCACCAGCGCGCCGAGATCGACCGGCTCCGGAGGCTCGGGAGCGGCCGTGCGGATCCGGGCGAACACCATGATGTCATCGATCAGCGCTCGTAGCCGTTCCGTCGTCGCCAGCCCTGCTTTGATCGTCTCGCGAAGATCGACGTCGTCCGGATACAGCACCGCTTCCTCGAGTTGGGTCTGGAGACCGGCCACGGGAGTCTTGAGCTCGTGGGAGACAATCGACGCGAAGTGCCGCTGCTGCTGCACTGCCGTCTCCAGCCGGGACAGGGTCTGGTTGGCGGTGCGTGCCAACTGTCCGATCTCGTCACTGCCGGGTGGTTCCGGCACCCGAAGGCTCAGATCGGTGACGCTGATCTCCGACATTCTCGCGCGGATCGCCGCCACCGGTCGTAGTGCCCGCCCGACCGCGGCCCAGGCGATCCATGTGGCGAACCCGGTCGCCAGCAGTGCTGCGGCCAGCGTGCTGAACTCCAGGATGTGGGTGGACAGGACGGGCGGCTCGGCCGTACCGGCATAGACGACATGGGGCTCTCCTCCCCAAACGAGGGAGGCCTCCTGGGGCGAGACACGGACGGACGTGAGCACGAAGCATCCACTATGGGAGCACTCTGTGAGGTGGATGATCCGGTCGTCATTGGGCGGCCGGACGGCGCTCAACGGGGGCCTGCCCGCGGCTGCGGGACTCGCGGCCACTACCCGACCGTGGGAGTCGACGAGTTGCAGGAGGTTGACAGCGGTATTGGGAATCAGGCTCGGGATGCGGCCGGGCTTCATGGACCCGATCCAGCCGGTCGCCACTCGCTGCGTGTCACCGAAGAGCTGGTCCCGGACCCTGTTGCGGATCATGAGATCGAGACCAATGGCGATCAGCGTAAAGAAGATCAGGGACAGCGCCGCCGCGGCCGCTGTGAAACGTGTTTGGATTGAGCGATGGCGAAAGAGAAGTCTCATCCATGCACCCCCCTGACCCTCCCGGCAGTCACCGATCCCATCTATTGCACCGGTGCACGTGAGAGTCATATGTTGCGATATGGGACGAGTTTGGCGTCGTGCGGCATCTCGTGGCCGGACCAGCGCCACTGTCTGCGATAACAGTGCCCGCGCAAGCGCCCTGTCGGTCTCCTGCAGGATTACACACCGGATGTACTTCGTCGGCCCTCCGCCCTGGTGAGGCCTGGCGCTCCAGGCGCTCGACATGCCCTTGTACCCAGGGCTCGGCTCCAACAAAACCCTAGGCTGGAGCGATACCGAAATTTTCCGTTCTTTCTACCGTTGACCTGCGACAGCCTTCAGATCGCAACCTCCGCAGGTCAAATGTCACGTTTGTGGAAGTTGAGGAAGGCCGCTGCCAGAATGACCGCCACGGACAGCACGAAAATCCAGAAACCGGTGGCGGGGGCGAGGAGGTCGGGGTCGCGATAGATGGTCATGACCCGGCTTCCGGCACCATCACGGCCAACGCGTGCGGGCGGTCTCCATGGCGATCGCCGCGACCGTGCAGCACGGCAAGGTCGTGCAGTCCGCCGTGCTCGGCTGGGACGCGGTGGACCTGGCGGCGCTGGCGGGCGATCCACGCACGCCGCTACTGACCGGCAACGACGCCACCCTCGCGGGCCTCGCTAATTTTCAACGAAGTAGCACCTCACCTGCAATAACGGAGGAGTTGACCTTCTGTGGCGGGCCGATGATCACTGCCGCTACAGTCCTTCCGGTTTGTCCGAGAACATCAACATTTTCGGCGCCATCGATGTCGACATCGAAGGTGAACTCGCCCAGCTCGGCCCGACCGGGTACCGGCCGTTGCGGGTACGCGACACCTTGTTCTGACCGCCGGACAGGACAAGGTGCCCGGGCGAGGAGAAGAGGCCTGGCCCCGTTCCTCGTCGAGGTGGTCTCGCTTTATCAGGCTGGCAGGGCGATCACAGGACGAGCATGAGTTTGCCGCCGGGGCGCCGGGATTGGCTGAGCTTGGCTGCTTCCTGGATCTGGTCGAGGGTGTAGGTGCGGGCGACCGGTACGACCAGGATGCCTTCGCCGGCGAGCCTGGCGAACTCATTCATCTGGTCGTAGCGGATCTCGGTGGTGATCCGGACGCCCAGCTCGGCTGCGGCGGCGAAGTCCGAGACGGTGAGAACACGGTCGGGATCCCCGGTCAGCTCGATCAAGGTCGGTAGCGAGCCGCCGGCCGGGCTGGGCTGGTCGGCGCGGTCGATCCGGCCCCCGGTTGGCGCGGTGTCCAGGGCGCGGTCCACGGGGCCTGGGGTCAGTGCGCTGACGCGTTCGGCCATGCCCTCGCCGTAGGCGGTCACCTGGGCGCCGATCTCTTCCAGGGCGGCGGCCCGAGTCGGCCCGGCTGTGGCGATCACCCGAATACCCCGGTGCAGCGCGAAGCGCACCGCCGCCTCACCCACGGTGGTGCCCGCGCCGTGGACGAGCAGCAGCTCACCCGGCTGGACGCCGAGGTCGTCGAGCGCGCGCCACGCCGTCTCGGCCGCCATCGGCAGCGCGGCGGCCTGCTCGGCGGTTACGCCCTCGGGAATGCGTGCCCAGGCCGGCATCAGCGCGTACTCGGCGGCGCCGGCCGTCGGGCCGTCGAAGGTGGCCGGGCCGAACACGCGGTCGCCGATCTGGACGCCGGTGACGCCCTCGCCGAGCGCGTCGACGGTGCCCGCGACCTCGAGGCCGAGCCCGCGCGGCAGCGGCGGCAGATGGTCGGCGAGGAGACCGTCGACGACGTGCCAGTCGGCCGGTGTCAGGCCGCACGCCCGCACGGCGATCCGGATCTGGCCGGGTCCCGGCTCTGGCTGCGGGACGTCGCGGAGCACGATCACGTCCGGGGAACCGAACCGGTCGAATTGCAGAGCCTTCATGACGATCTCCTGGCTGATAACAGCATCTGTTGTCATCGACCGTACCAGCTGATAACAGCTCCTGTTGTCGTACCCTGGTGGGTATGCCGCGATGGGAATCCGACGCACAGGGCCGGCTCGAACGAGCGGCGCTCGAGCTGTTCGAGACGCAGGGGTTCGAGCGCACCTCGGTCGCGCAGATCGCAGACGCCGCCGGTCTGAAGGAGCGCTCCTTCTATCGCTACTTCCCCGACAAGCGGGAAGTCCTCTTCGCCGGCAACGAACTCGAGGCCCACCTCGTCGCCCAGGTCGAGGCGGCCGATCCGGGCCTCACCCCGATCGAGGCGCTGCTGACCGCGCTGGGAACCGCCGAGGAGATCTTCCGCCCACGCGAGTTCCTGCTGCGCCGGGGAAGAGTGATCGCCGCCAACCCGGCACTGGCCGAGCGCGATCTGATCAAGCTCGCCGGCATCGCCGACGCGCTGGCACCGGCGCTCGAGCGCCGCGGCGTCGAGCCCGGCAAAGCACGCTTCATCATCGACGTGGTGCTGGCGATCCACCGGCGCGCCATGCCCCGCTGGCTGGCCGAGCCGGACACCACCCTCGCTCAGCTCATGGCCCAGGCCGCCGCCGAGCTGCGCGAGGCGGTCACACTGCCAGCTCCGACAGTCCGCTGAGTCGACTGTTGCCTGCAGGGTGACTCTTCGCGCCCGTGTAAGGCTTCAGGTACCTACCGGATAATAGGCCATTATCCGGTAAGGTGATCCATTTCAGGTGTGACCTTCGCCGAAACAAGCCATCAAAGTCACACTGGAGCCCGCGGAGCTGCGGGAGAGCGCCGCCCGGCTGGCCCGCCGCCTCACGGCGCTCGCCGGGCCGCCCGGCTGACCTTTCCGGCGAGGGTGCGGCGTCCTTCGCAGGAATCGGACGCCCGCCGACCGGGCCCTTCGTTCAGCGGAATTTCAGCGGAAATTCAACCGGCCTGGGCAGGATACGGATTCCTGAGGCCGCGAACACCCGCGACAAGGAATCGGCGCATACGGCCGGCTCGTACAGGTCGTCATCTATTACTCGACTACTCGGCCCGGATCCCGAACCGGCCGGCCTGGAGAACAACCCGCGTCCGGCCGGCGGGAAGCCCAAGTGCGGTGTGAAACGCGATCACGTCGGCGGCCTTTTCGATTCCGCGGGAAAGCGGAGAACTTACCGAAAGGATCCGAGTGTCCCCAACCTCCCTGCGCCGTGATGGACGCGGCGCGGCAATGGCCGCCCTCATGGCCTTCATTACCCTCATCACCCTCGTCGTGCTCACTCCGCCTGCCCAGGCCAACTCGTTCGGCTGGTCGGTCCTGCATCCGTCAGGCTGCTGTATGCACGCCGACAACAAGAGCCACTCCTACAACTACTCGTCGCTGACGGGGAACATGAAGGTCGCGGGCAACTACGCCATGATCAACCTTGGCAGCCAGACCGACATGACCGTCCACTACGACAGCACCCCGAACAACCAGACCGACGTGGAGATGTTCGACCAGTACTACGACGACTACTGGGGCGTCGACTGGGACGGTTCGAGCACCGGGACGAACGTCCACGCGCGCGCCCAGTGCGTACGGGCCCTCGTGCCGGCCATCTCGACGAGCTGGTGGAAGTGCGACCAGTACGAAGTCCGTTTCGACCTGGCGGACATGAACAGGTTCAGCGAGAACGAGCGCAAGCACACCGCCTGCCATGAGGTCGGGCATACCGTGGGGCTCGGACACTCCTCCCAGACGTCCTCCTGCCTGCGGGACGGCCGCGTCTCGACGCGCACGTACAACAGCCACGACATCGCCCACATCAACGGCCGCTACTGAGGACGGGGACCATGCACAAGACGCTCCGCTCCCGCACCACGGCCGTGGCCCTGTGCCTGGCCGCCGGCCTCGCCCTCATCGCCGCCGCCGGCGTCGCCGCAGCCCGCTCGGCCCAGCCCGCCGCCCCGTTCTGGTCGCTGATGCGCGCAGGAGTGGGCGAGTCGCTAGGTGAGTACACCTTCAACTCCCTGGCCGACCTGAAGCCGGGGGCGCCCGCCTCCGGCGTCTTCACCCCGGCCGCCGCGCTGGTCGAAGGCACGATCGTCGGCGTCGAGCCGGGTATCGCCTTCGCCTCGGACGACGGTGCGACCACCGGGCCGATCGTCGCCCACGACGACCCGGCCGCGGCCGTCCGCTACGCCGCCCTCGTGATCAGGGTGGACCAGGTGCTGTCCGGCGCGCTCGGGCTCGGCCTGCAGGACGGCAAGATCCGGCTGCAGATCGAGCAGCCGCTCCAGGTCGGCCTGGCCGAACTGCGCGCCTCGCTCGGCACCGCGGGGCGTGGGCTGTTCTACGTTCACAACGCCCTGGAACGGCGGCGGGCCGAGGGCCGTACCGTCCCGCAGGAACTGTCCGGCTACCTGGCCTCGGTGCACATCCCGATCGGCGCTGGCGTCTTCGTCGAGCAGCGGACGGGCGAGCCCGTCATCGCGCCGCTCATGGACGACCCTGACCGGGTGAACCAGATACTCAACGGCGTGGCCCCGCCGCCCGAGCCGGAGCCTGAGCCTGAGCCGACCGGCCCGAACCCGCCCAAGCCGACCGACTTCCCGCAGGAGGAGCCCACCGACCCCGAATGGGACGGCTCCGACACCCCCGACGCCGAGCAGCCTGACACGCCGGGCCCCGTGGAGGAGGAGCCGGAGGTGGACACCCCGACCCTGGCCGAACTGCGCGCCCGCGCGCTGGCCGGGAGCTGACAGACCGCCGCCTGCCGCAAGCCCCGGGCCGGTGCCCGCCACACGCCCCCGAGGCGCGTCGGCCACACGCCCGGCCGGACGCCCCCGAACCGGCGCCCGCCGTACGCCGCACGCCCCCGAGGCGCGTGCGGCGGGCGCCATACCCCGGTGACTGGCTGGAGCGCGGCGTGGCGCTCCGGCTCACATGCCGC
This sequence comes from Nonomuraea angiospora, assembly GCF_014873145.1. NCBI lineage: Bacteria > Bacillati > Actinomycetota > Actinomycetes > Streptosporangiales > Streptosporangiaceae > Nonomuraea > Nonomuraea angiospora. The sequence continues at coordinate 1,157,660 of NZ_JADBEK010000001.1, forward strand.
CGGGGTGCTCGATCGATCGGATGACGGTGTCGGGGACGACCAGGTCGGCCTTCGCTCTGGTGGCGGCGATCAGGCCGGCGTTGCGCTGGTCGACCTCCTCTACCCAGCTCCTCGCAGGCCGCACGCCCGCCCGCCGCGGGAGCGGCCGATCTGCCCCTTCACCCAGGCGCAGTTGGCCGCCGCCGCGCTGGCAGGCCCTCAACAAGCGTGCCGTCAGCGTCTTCCGCGCCCGAATCAGGGCGTCACGCGAGCAGGCCGTGGCGCCGCGCTCGGAGCCTGGCGGCTGCCGCACAGCATCACCGGCCCCGTTCAAGCTGTCCTCGCTCTGCGTCCCAACGCCCCGAACCGAGCTGCAAAGGGCCGGGGTGCCCCTACGAACACCCGGGCTGTGAGTGAAGGCGACGGCGTGCTCAGGCAGCGGTGACCACGTCTGCGTGAGCGGCCCGCAGCAGGGTGCGGGCGGCGTCCTTGGCGTGACGGGCGGGCTCTGGAGACCCGGAGATGGCCGCTGTGGTCATCGCGCCCTCGGCGAGGGGAACGAGCTGGTCGGTCAGCCACGTGGGCGCGTCCGCGGCGGCCACGAGATCGGCGAGATAGCGCCGGAAGGCATCCTTGTGGGCCTTCGCGATGTCGGCCACGGCCTGGGACGTCGCTCCCAGTTCCCCGAAGGAGTTGATGAAGCCGCAGCCGCGGTAGTCCGGCTCGCTGAACCAGCGGTACAGCCAGTCGAAGACCGCCAGAATCCGCTGCGTAGGTGAGTCGTGGGCATCCACGTACCGAGCCAGATCATGGAGCCACCTCGCGTCCCGCCGCTTCAGGTACGCCTCGACCAGGGTGTCCTTGGAAGGGAAGATCTGGTACAGGCGCTTGAGGGGCACGCCGGAGGCGGTGCGGATCGCATCCATTCCCACCGACTGTATGCCTCGGCCGTAGAACAGTTCCTCGGCAGCGTCGAGGATCCGCTGCTCAGTCGTTTCGAGCTCCACTTCGATCGCCCCTTCTCGAAAACGAACGTTCTCTTTACGGTACAGCGCGCCAGGTCGCAAGGCACATTCCCGGGCGCGGGCCTGACCGTCGCCGTAACGCGGCCTGCCCGGAGCGAGGCCGGGCAGGCTTGCCCTCTGCCCTTTCAAGCGAGCACAAGGCCCGCCCGGGATGCCCCGGCCGGTGCGTGGCGACGCGCACACCGGCGCGGTCCCGTCGGCGATGCCGTTCCTCAAGCGTCTCGGTCCAGTCCGCCGGCAACTCGACGATGCCCACGCCGCGGCCGTGCTCATCATGGGCACCGGTGGGGCGAGGGCGACGTGGCGCCGGAGTCCGCAACCTCGATACGCACGGCGCGGCCTTCGAACGTGGAGGCTCACGATCATGTCGGCCCGTCCGTGCTGGGCCGCGTTCCCCGCAAGCTCGCCGACGATCAGCAGGACGGAGTCCTGATCCTCCGGGACGATGTCCCATCGGGCCAGCAGGGACGCGGCGAAGTGGCGGGCGGTGTGTACCCAGCGCTCCTCGGCGGGAAGGGCGATCATGCCGTGCCGGTGCATGCCCGTATGAGCAATGGGCCGGCGCCGGGGTCACGGGGGCTGTCCGGGGCTGCTCGCCGGACAAGGGCGGCGCCATCGGCGGGGGTTGCGTTGCGGTGTGCGAGAGGGTCATGGGAACGCCCATCCGAACTTTCCGAGCCCACATCAAGAGGCTCATGTTCTGCAACTTCTTTGCCCTCGGCCCTGGATCGAGTCGGCGTCAGGCCGAGGCGGCGGTCCTGCGGCACTCGCGGCGGCCGAACCGGCAATCCGTCCGGCCAGCGGTGACCGTGTCGTGAGCCTCCAGCTGAGAACGATCGTTCCATCGATTGAGATCAATCTATGGAACGATCGTTCTCAGCGCAAGAAGGAATGCGTTGAACTGCCGAAATCTGGAGCAACGCCCCACGCTCACCGCAGGTGAGAGGGTCTTCAAGGGCTGCGAGGGAATCCTGAGCCCAAAGCCCTCCAGGTACGCGGCGACCCCTGCCGCAGGTACAGCCTCACGCACGAACGGCCACGCCGTGGATCCGGCGTCGGGCCCGGATCCACGGCGCGGGGCGGGCGGTCAGAGGCCGAGGTCGCTCAGGCCGGGGTGGTCGTCGGGGCGGCGCCCGAGGGGCCAGTGGAACTTGCGCTCCGACTCCTTGATGGGAAGGTCGTTGATACAGGCGTAGCGCAGCCGCATCAGGCCGTTGTCGTCGAACTCCCAGTTCTCGTTGCCGTAGGAGCGGAACCAGTTGCGTGAGTCGTCGTGGCATTCGTAGGCGAAGCGCACGGCGATGCGGTTGCCGTCGAAGGCCCACAGCTCCTTGATGAGCCGGTACTCCAGCTCCCGGTTCCACTTGCGGGTGAGGAAGGAGATGATCTCGTCACGGCCGGTGGCGAACTCCGCGCGGTTCCTCCAGCGCGAGTCCACGGTGTATGCGAGGGCGACCTTCTGCGGGTCGCGGGTGTTCCAGCCGTCTTCCGCCAGGCGGACCTTCTGGATGGCGGTCTCCCGGGTGAACGGCGGGAACGGAGGGCGTGCTTCGTCGGTCATGTCGCTTCCTTTGGGTCTGTGCGGTATCGCCGCCGGCGGGTGTGGGTTCCGTTGGCGTGGGCGCACCGTCGTGAGAACGAACGTTCTCACCGTCAAGCACAACCGTACGAGAACGATTGTTCTCGCGCAAGACTGACACGACCACGACCTGGCAGCCCTTCCCCCTGTCGGGCCATCGCGCGCGGACGCCTCGGCCGGTGGAGCGGTACTTCCGGGGCAAGCCACCGTGAACGGGCTCGCGACGAGGGAGTCGGCCTCGTGCCTGGTTGAGGCGGCGGGTGCGTTCCGGGTTGGCTGCGCGGTCGGCGTCGAGTGCTTGTGGTGTTCGTCCGGCTGGTCCTGCCTGCCCCGCAGACCCGGGCCGGGTCGGGCAGCACGGCCTGGAGATCATCATGGCCGTGTGCCAGAGCTTCGAGGTGCGCCGCGAGCCGGTGGGCAAGCGAGTCAGGGCCGCCATCGTGCTGGCCGACGACCCCGGCGGAGATCCGGCCGGCCGCCTGCTGTGACACGCCCTGGATCGGTTGTGCCTCCAGGCTCAGCATGTGGGGCCGTGTCGACGTCCGCGCCGCCCCGCGCGCCTGGCACGATGGTCCTCATGCAGCCGCTGCCGGCTCCCTGCCCCGCCGACCTCATTCCCGACGCGATGGGCATGGCGGCCTTCAAAGCGGCGTACCGGCAGCCAAGGAGCAGGACGCCGTCTTCGTCGCCATCGAGTCTCTGGGCGAGCACTGGACGGTGAAGGCCGACATGATCACCGCCCCGCAGCACGCCGTCGCCGACTCGGTGTACGACGCCGTCCGCGCCGTGGTCATCCAGCTGCTCCGCGCCGGCGAGATCCGCTCGGACTCCTCCGCGGGGCCGGTCTACTTCGTACTGCACGACATGGCAGAGGAGGGCCGGGCCCGCGAACTCGCAGCCGCCCCGCACGCCGCCCTGTACGGAAACCTGGCGCCGCTCGCCCGCGCGATGCCTACCGCATCCTGGCCAGCCGCCTTCAGGACTCCAAGATCATCTCGTGGCCGCTTTTGGGCTCACCTTGGCTGAACCCGCTCATCGATGACTGCGGTGAGCGGTCTCCGGGCCGACGACGCGGAGGAGCTCCAGCGCCTCGACGCTCTTGGATCCGGGCGGCGGCGTGAAGAGGCGCAGGCGCTGGTCCGCGGCCTGCGTCTGCAGCATCTCGAAGTCGAATTCGATGGGCCCGACGGACGGATGCATGACGCGCAGCCGGCTCTGGCGGCGTACGGCGACCTCGTGCCGCTGCCAGAGGGCGGCGAACTCCTCGCTCGCCGCCTCGAGCCGCTCGATCAGGGAGGTCGAGGGGTGGTCGTAGCCGCGGTGCGTCGCGGCGGCACGCAGGTCTGCGACGTGCAGGCGGCTCAGGTGGTCGTGTTCCTCGGCGGGGTACGGCTCGCGCACGAACGGGTCGGTGAACCAGCGCCACACGACGTTGCGGTCCGGTTCTTCGACTGTGCACACGCACCCGAACAGGGCCTCGGCCAGGGGGTTCTGCGCGAGCAGGTCGCCGAGGTCGGTAAGGAGCTGGGCGGGCGTGTCGCCCAGCCGGTCGAGGAGGTAGAGCAGGCCGGGACGGACGTGGTTTCCGGCGCGCGCCCCTTCGGGCGGTCGGTGGCCCGCCAGCAGGTAAAGGTGGTCTCTTTCGTCCTCGGTCAACCGCAACGCCCGGGCGAGCGCGCTCAGCAGCTGGACCGACGGCTGGGAGCTGCGCGCCTGCTCGAGCCGCATCACGTAGTCGGCCGATACCCCGGCCAGCTGGGCCACCTCTTCGCGGCGCAGGCCGGGGGTGCGGCGTCGCGGCCCGGCGGCCAGGCCCGCCTCCTGCGGCTGGAGCCGCTCGCGGGAACGGCGAAGGAAGTCCGCCAGCTTGACGCGGTCCATCTTCATGTCATCCATCCTGGGCGTTCCGGCCCACTGCTCGTGCCGCGCACCCTAGGAGAGCCGGTCCCAGGGACCGATGAGGCAGGCCGGGGGTCAATTGGACTCTCCCACCATGGGAGAGTTCACCATGGTGGCGTGCAAGGCGAACTTCTCACCATCGGGCGCTTCGCCCGCCTCTGCCGGCTCAGCGTCAAGCAGCTACGGCACTACGACGAGATGGGCCTGCTGGCCCCGGTCCACGTGGACGCCGGCTCCGGCTACCGCTATTACGCCCCTGAGCAGGCACGCGATGCCCTGACCATCGCTCTGCTGCGCGAGATGGACCTTCCCCTGGCTGTGATCGCCCAGGCCCTGGCCGCCCCCGAGCCCGAGTCCAGGGCGCGGATCCTGCGCGCCGAGCGGGACCGGCTGGCCGAACGGATCAGCAGGGACCAGGCGCGGATGGAGATGCTGGAGCGGCTGGCGGAGGGCGGCCTGCCCGGCTACGAGGTCACGATGGGCAGGGAGCCGGAGCGGCGGCTGGCAGTGGTGCGCGCGGTCTGCGCCCCTGCGGAGATCGGGGAGAAGGTCGCGGAGTGCGTGGGCCGGCTGCTGCCCGTGCTCGGCAGGGCGGGGATCGCGTGGGAGCCGCCGCTGTGGGCGCTGTACCCGCTGGATCTGGAAGAGCGGATGGAGATCGCCGTCGGGGCGCTGACGCCGCAGGGGGCAGAAGTGCCCGGCCTGGAGATCGAGGTGCTGCCCGGCGGACCCGTGGCAGAGACCGTACACGTCGGGCCCTACGCCCAGCTGCCCTTGGCCTACAACGCGCTCTTCGCCGCCATCCACGAGCGCGGGCTGCGGCCGGAAGCGCCCGTACGCGAGGCCTATCTCGTCGGGCCCGCAGAGGCGCCGCAAGAAGAACTGATGACCCGGCTGATCATCCCCATCCAGGAGAGCAAGGCATGACGAAGGTGAAAGACGTCGACACCCGCGGTGCGCAGCACTGCGAGACGACGGCTCTGGGGGTGCTACTGCGGCACCAGGGACTCGATCTGTCCGAGCCCATGCTCTTCGGCCTCGGCTCCGGCCTGTCCTTCATCTACTGGGACAGCAAGAACATGGACTTCCCCTTCCTCGGGGGCCGGGTCAAGCCTTTCGACCTCACCCGGAACCTGGCCGCCAGGCTCGGCCTGGAGCTGCAGGTCCAGGAGACCGTCTCCCCTCGCAGGGCGTGGGAGAACGTGGCAGCCCCCATCGACGCCGGCCACCCCGTAGGACTGCAGCTCGACAGCTACCACCTGGACTACTTCAGCTCGAAGGTGCACTTCGGCGGTCATGTCGTCGCCATGTACGGCTACGACGACCACGACGCCTACCTCGTGGACACCGACCAGCAAGGCGGAGCGGTGTCCACCAGCCTGACCACGCTCGCGCAGGCCAGGGCCGCGCGCGGCCCGATGGCCGCCAAGCACCGCTCCTTCACCCTCACCGCTCCGCGGAACCCGCCCTCCCCGCGGGACCACATCATTCCCGCCCTCACGGCCTGCGCCGGCGCCTTCCTCAACCCGCCCATCGCCAACGTGGGGCACCGCGGAATCGACAAGGCCGGCAAGCTGGTACGCACCTGGCTCCAGCGGACCGACGACCCGCGGCGGGACCTGCCGCAGGCCGCCCTCTTGATGGAGAAGGCCGGCACCGGCGGCGCCCTGTTCCGCAATCTCTACCGCGACTTCCTCGCCGAATGCGTCCAGCTGCTCGACAGCAGCCACCTGCGGACCGGCCACGGACTGTACGCCGAGGCGGCCACCCTGTGGACGGAAGCCGCGGCGCTGATCACGAAGGCCGGTGAATCAGGCGAGGCGGATCACCTCGTCCAGGCGGGCACCGTCCTGTGCGATCTTTCACGCATAGAGCGCGAGGCCATGCAGGCGCTGAGCTGCCTGGGGGAGTGAACTGACTCCCGGCACACCTACCTCAGGAGGGACCAGCACGGGTCGCCCACGAGGGCGTCCAGGTCGGGGTCCGTGTCCGCCGCCCAGGCCGCGTAACCGTCGGGGCGGACCAGGACCGCGCCGGGCAGGCCGTCCACCGGCTCGGCGCGCGTGGCACCGAGGTCGGGCGGGAGGATCCCGGCCAGGTCGAGCAGGACCGGCTTGCCGGCCAGGAACAGCGACGGATCCAGCCCGGCGACCCGGTGACCGGCCAGCGGATGGCCGCCGGGCAGGTCGTAGGAGTGCGACAACCCCGACATCAGGCCCGCCAGGTGCCGGTTGGCCTCGGGCAGGCGCATCAGGTCGGTGAACACCTTGCGCAGCTCGACGGCGTCCTCGCCGGGCCGGGGAGTGGCGAAGACCCGCTGCGCCTGGGTGATGTGCAGGACCCAGGCCCCGGCCGGGTGCCGCTCGGCGTGGTAGGTGTCCAAGAGGTCCGCCGAGGCCCGGCCCCGCAGTATGGCGGCCAGCTTCCAGCCCAGGTTGAAGGCGTCCTGAACGCCCAGGTTCAGGCCCTGCCCGCCGAAGGGCGGGTGAATGTGCGCGGCGTCGCCGGCGAAGAACACGTCGCCCACCAGGTAGCTGTCGATCTGCCTGGTGGCGTCGCTGAACCGCGAGGCGTTGTCCACGGCGGCGAGCACGGTCTGCTCGCCGTAGACGACGCGCAGCAGTTCGGCGATCTCCTCGAACGTGACCGGCTTGTCCTTGGCCGGCTCCTCCCCACCCGCCGCCCCGCCGGTGAACCGGTAACGGCCGCCGCCCAGCGGCACCAGCATCACCCAGCGGTCGCCGACCTCGCGCGTGAGCGTGCTGATGTGCCCGAGGGTCTTCGGTACGAGGTCGGACACCGACGACAGCCGCACGTCGGCCAGCACCGCCGTGTACGTCCCCGGCCTGCCGGGGAACGGCACGCCCAGCAGCTTCCTGACCGTGCTGTGCCCGCCGTCGCAGGCCACCAGGTGGCGGGCCTCGATCCGCCGGTCGCCGGCCGTCACGACCACGCCGTCGTCCGGCTGCTCCACCGCCGTCACCGCGCTCTCGCGCAGCACCTTGACGTCCAGCGCCGTGGCGCGCTCCTCCAGCACCTCCTCGATCTCCCACTGCGGGGTCGAGAGCGGGTACGGGTGCGCGGTGTCCCACGCCGTGCAGTCGAGCGGCACGGGCAGCATCGCGAAGTGCCCGCCCGTCGGCTCGCGCGAGAGCGCCCTGGCCTGCATCGGCTCCAGCAGGCCGCGCAGCTCGAGCAGCTCCTGCGTGCGCGGCTGGATCGCGCCGCCCTTGGTCTGCTCGCGGGTTCGACCAGGTGTCGGTGGCTGAGGTGGCGGAGGCCGCCGAAGTGTCCAAGCGGACCCTGTTCGCCTACTTCCCCGCCAAGGAGGACCTCGTCGTCCACCGCTTCGCCGACCACGAGACCGAGGCGGGCCGCGTGGTGCGCGCCCGCCCGGCGGGGGTCGGGCCGCTGGCCGCCCTCCGCGACCACTTCCTGGACGGCCTGCGCGAGCGCGACCCGATCACCGGCCTCAACGACGTCCCGGAGATCCTGGCGCTCATCCGCATGGTCTCGGAGACTCCGGCGCTGCGGGCGCGGGCGACCCGCTTTCAGGAAGGTTCGGAACGGGCACTCGCGGAGGCGCTCCAGGACACCGCCGGCGTCCCCGCCCTGACCGCGCGCCTGGCGGCCACCCAGGTGGTGGGCGTGCACTGGCTGTTGTCGATGGACAACTCCGGGGCGCTGGCCGGCGGCCAGTCCGCCGACGAACGCTATCCGCAGGCGGTCGCCGACGCCGAACACGCCTTCACACTGCTGTCCGAGGGCCTGGCCGGGCACGTATAGCGGGCTGCAGCGGGACGGGCGCGGCTCAGGGCGGTCCGAGCACGTCCGGCGTGACCAGGGCGTGAGCTGCGGCGGTGAAGTACTGCTCGGGCACCGCTTGCGCCAGACCCAGGATGACACCCTGGCTGAGGCCGACCATGAGCCCGCGCAGCCCGGTGGCCAGGCGCTGCGCCTGACGCATCGTGAGCGCGTTCCCGTGGTGGATCCTTCCGGCCAGCAGCGAGGTCAGCCGCTCCTCGTGCGCCCGTACGGACGCGGCGAGCCTGGGCCGTAGCTCGGGGTCGCGCAGGGCGAGGTCCTGCAGGCTGATCTCGAACGACAGTTGCCGCAGCGCGTCGGGGTCGTCGCACAGGCGCCGGTAGTGGCGGGCGAAGACCTCCACCGTTTCGATGAGGCCCATGTCGGCGGGGACGGCTTGCTCGATGCCGTCGTAGTGCGGCGTGAGGCAGTCGGTGACCAGGGCGACGAGCAGCCCGTTCTTGTTGCCGAACAACGAGTAGACGGCGCCGGTGGTCACCCCGGCCTGCTCGGCGATCTCCTCCAGCCTGGCCCGGTGGCCGTCGCGGGCGACGACCAGGCGGGCGGCCTCCAGCAGGGCCCGCCGGTTGTGCTCCTTGGCCTCGGCCCTTGTCATTCTCATAATCTCATTATTACCGTAATCTCATTATGAATGTTGCCGAGTACATGAGACACGTCCCCGGCTGTGCCGCGTTCCCGACCGTCGACGCCCTCCACGACGAGCTGGACGAACTGACCGCCGCCCATCCCGACCTGGTGCGGTCGCGCCGCATCGGCGCTTCGCGGCTGGGCGACCCGCTGCACGCCGTGACGGTCGGCGACGGCCCCGCGGACGCGGTGGTCATCGCCGGACCGCACCCCAACGAGCCGGTCGGGGCCCTGACCGCCCTCGCGTTGGTCAAGCTGCTCTGCCGCGACCAGCGGCTGCGGACGGAGCTGGGCTTTCGCTGGCACATCGTCGCGTGCGCGGACCCGGACGGAGCCAGGCTGAACGAGGGCTGGTACGGCAGGCCGGGCGACCGCCGCGCCTACGCCGAGCACTTCTACCGTCCCGGCCTGGCCGACCAGGTCGAATGGACCTTCCCGCTGGCCACTGCCGACTACTCCTTCGACCGTCCGTTGCCGGAGACGGCCGCGCTGATGCGCCTCATGGACGAGGTACGCCCGTCACTGGTCTGCTCGCTGCACAACGGCGAGTACCAGGGCGCGTTCTTCTACCTCAACCGCCATGACGCGACGCTGGCCGAACGGCTGGCCGCCCTGCCCGGCCTGCAAGGGATCGGACTGCACCACGGGGAGCCGGAGCTGCCCGGCGCCGAACCGATCGTTCCCGCCGTCTACCTGACCCCGCCCGGCTCGCAGGTGGGCAGGGCTTTCGGCGCGGGCGGCAGCAGCGCCGACTACGCGGCCGCTTTCGGCGCGCTCCACCTGGTCACCGAGGTGCCGACCTGGTCCGACGAACGCGTGGCAGACCAGAGCGCCAGCGGCCGCCCGTACCGGGAGATCCTGGCCGGGGGAGCGGCGGCCAGGCGCGAGCTGATCGACACGATGCGGTCGGGCATGCGGGCCGTCGCCGGCGACCTGAGCGTGCGCTCGCCGTTCCGCCTCTCGACCGAGAGCACGCTGGAGACCTTCCGCAAACTCGGCGAGCTCGAAGAGACCGTGCCCGATCCGGACCGTATGGCCACGGTCGCCGAGGAGTTCGGCAACCGCCAGATGCTGCACCTGATGCGACTGCGCCTGCTCGGGACCTTCCTGCGCGCGCTCGACGCGGAGATCGCCGCGGGCAACCCGACCCCGGCCATCCGCGAGCAGCGCCGCCTGCTCGCCGAACGCTTCGAGACGTGGTACGGCCAGGCCGAGGCCGACCCGCCCGGCCCGCCGATCGAGCTGCGCAAGCTGGCCGCCGTCCAGCTGGGCGCCGTCCTGACCGCCGCCGCGCACACGGCACCGGACCGCTCGCCGCCGGCACCGGCCTGTTGAGGAGAAGCACCGCCATGGACATCAAGACCGCGATCGCCGCCGAACGTCGCGAGCTGGCGCGGATGCTGGAGGACCTGCCGACCGGCTGGCCCGTCAGGACGCGGCCCGCCTGTCGACGGCCCAACTGGTCGCCGCCATCCGGGACAACGCCCACCACCCCTGGAAGCCACCGGTCGGCGGCGTCACGGCGGCTCTGGGCCATGACGTCATCCACGGCCTGGACATCACCGTCGCCCTCGGCATCGACCGCCGCGTCCAGGAAGACCGCCTTCGCCCGCTCCTGGAGGCCATCACCCCCCGAACGGCGGCGTTCTTCGGCGCCGGCCTCGACGGCGTCGAGCTACGCGCCGACGACCTGGAGTGGTCCTTCGGCGCCGGCGCCCCAGTGACCGGTGCCGCGCAGGACCTCCTCCTGGTCGCCTACGGCCGCAAGCTGCCACCCGGACATCTCCACGGGCAGGCGAGCGACCGGTACGTCGCCACCTGAGCGAACAAGCCGATCACGGCGGCGACCGGCTCCGATGTCACAGCCGGGTGGGCCATCTCGTCTCGGGTCCGAAGGTGCCCGGAAGAACGCACCATCCCATAGCAAGGAGCTGGACATGAGCGAGCACACCACGCATCCGAAGATCGCGCTGATCACCGGGGCGAACAAGGGGATCGGCCGCGCGGCCGCCGAGCAACTCGCCGCGCTGGGCATGACGGTCCTGATCGGCGCCAGGGACCCGCGGCGCGGCGAGGAGGCCGCCGCGGCGGTGCGGGCGAGGGGCGGCGACGCGCACGCGGTCACCCTGGACGTCACCGACCCGGCCACCGCCCAGGCGGCCGCGGAGCAGGTCGAGGAGCGCTTCGGCCGCCTCGACGTGCTGGTCAACAACGCCGGCATCACCGGCTCCGGGCAGGTCACGCCCCTCGACGCCCACGACCAGATCCCCAGCTCCGTCGACCTGGACATGGTCCGGGCGGTGTTCGAGACCAACGTGCTCGGGGTGATCGCGGTGACCAACGCCATGCTGCCGCTGCTGCGGCGCTCGCCGGCGCCGCGCATCGTCAACGTCAGCAGCGCCGCCGGATCGCTGACCCTCAACAGCGACCCGGACGGCCCGTTCACGGCGCTGCCGGCGTCGGCCGCGTACTCGCCCTCCAAGTCCGCGCTGAACGCGCTGACCGTGCAGTACGCCAATGAGCTGCGCAAGGACGGCATCCTCGTCAACGCGGCCGACCCCGGCTACGTGGACACGGAGATCAACAACCACAGCGGCTTCCTCACGACCGCGCAGGGCGCCGCGATCCTGGTGCGCCTGGCCACGCTCGGCGCGGACGGGCCGACCGGCGGGTTCTTCAGCGAGAACGGCCCCATGCCCTGGTGAGAAACGAAGCGGCCCCACGCACACTCCGTGCGTGGGGCCCGCTTCGGTCGGCCTACTGAGGCCGGATGTTGTGGTTGTGGGCGAACAGGTTGCCGGGGTCGTACTGGCGCTTGACCGCCGCGAGCCGCTCATAGGTCCCCGCCGGATAGACGGCGGCGACGTCCTCCTCGGTGGCGGAAGCCAGGAAGTTCGCGTAGGCGCCGTTGACGTGGGGTGCGAGCCGCGCCCAGATCGCCTCCAGAGCAGGACGGGCGGCCTCCACGACCGGCTCGGGACCCAGAACGGTCGTCACGAACATCAACTCCGCCCCGCGATGCGCGTAGGCGGTGGCGTCGTCGGCGACTCGGGACACCGCACCGCCGACGCTGCGAACGGCGATGAGCGGCGACCCCTCCGAGGCCCCGACCTCGGCGAGGATCCGGAGGACCTCGGGCACCGACTCCTCGCCGGCGAAGGCGCTCCGGGTGACGAGCCGGATGCCGGGCGGCGGGATCGCGCCGTCCACGAGCGTGTCCGCATAGGGCTTCAGCGCCACGTCGTCGTCGATCACCGTGCCGAGCCGGCGGATCGGGTCGATGGCCCGCGCGGCGAGCTCCGGGTCGTCGCCGTCGAAGGCGACGAAGATCTCGACCGGCGCCTGGGGCCCGCCGGCGAAGGGGTTGGCGAAGCTCGCGATGGAGGTGAGCTCTTCGGGGGCGGTACGGAGGTGGTCCGCCCAGCCCTGGAGCACGGCGGCCGCCTCCGAAGCCGGGAAGGCGACCCTGCCGTGGAAGACGTCCGTCGTCGGGTGTGCCGCGAACTCGAAGGCGGTCACGATCCCGAAGTTGCCGCCGCCGCCGCGAACCGCCCAGAACAGCTCCGGGTTCTCCTCCGCGCTCGCGCGCACCACCTCTCCGCCCGCCGTGACCAGCTCCGCGGCGACCAGGCTGTCCAGGGCCAGGCCGTACTTCCTGACCTTCCAGCCGATGCCGCCGGTCAGGGTCAGCCCGCCGACGCCGACGCTCTTGGTGTCGCCCGAGGAGATCGCCAGGCCGTGCGGGGCCAGGGCGGTCGCGACCTGGCCCCAGGTGGCGCCGCCGCCGATCCGTACGAGGTGCCGCTCCTTGTCGATGACCTCCACCCGCGCGAGGCCGCCGAGGTCGATCACGATGCCGTCGTCGTTGGTGCCGAAGCCCGCGAAGGCGTGGCCGCCGCCGCGTACGGACAGCGGAAGCCCGCTGCCGGCGGCGAACCTGACGCCCGCCCGCACGTCCGCGACGCTCCTGGGCCGCAGGACATAAGCTGGACTGCCCGAAGCCAGAACCGAGCGGCTGGCCGGCCCGTACTCCGCCGCGCCCGGCTCGATGATGTCGCCGCCGAAGTCGCGGCGCAGGGTCTCAAGTGCTGATGTCATGAACACGAGATGCCGGCCGGCCGATCCTTGTGACAGCGCGGGGTACGTGAGGTGTGTCACAACGGCCAAGGCGTCACAGAACGGCGGGGTCCGGCGTCTGGTGGGTGACATAGTCGCGAACGAACAGGAGCCACCCATGCCGCACACCGCACCCGAAGACCGCGGCGGGGACATGAGCCCGGACGCCGCCACCGAGGCGTTCCTCACCCACCGCAACCTGCTGTTCACCGTCGCCTACGAGATGCTCGGCTCGGCCGCCGACGCCGAGGACGTCCTGCAGGAGACCTGGTTGCGGTGGGCGGGCGTCGACCTTGACGAGGTGCGGGATCAGCGCGCGTACCTGGTCCGGATCGCCACCCGGCAGGCGCTGAGCAGGCTGCGTACGCTGGGCCGGCGCAAGGAGTCCTACGTCGGGCCGTGGCTGCCCGAGCCGTTGCTGACCACGCCTGACGTGGCCGAGGACGTCGAGCTGGCCGACAGCGTCTCGATGGCGATGCTGCTGGTGCTGGAGACGCTTCAGCCGACCGAGCGGGCGGTGTTCGTGCTGCGCGAGGTGTTCGACCTGGACTATGACGAGATCGCCGAGGCGGTCGACAAGAGCCCGGCCGCCGTACGCCAGATCGCGCACAGGGCACGGGCGCACGTGGCCGCGCGCCGGCCGCGCGGCATCGTCTCCCCGGCCGAGACCCGGGACGCGCTGGAGGCGTTCCAGCGGGCGGTCGAGACCGGCGACCTGCAACGCCTGCTCGACATCCTCGCGCCGGACGTCGTCCTGCTGGCCGACGGTGGCGGGATCAGGCAGGCCGCGCTGGCGCCCGTCGTGGGGGCCGACATGGTGGCCTCCGTGCTGGGCAGGATCCGCCCCACGCAGTCGGTGCAGGCGGCGCAGGTCAACGGCCACCCGGCGCTGGTCCTCCGGCTGGACGGCGAGATCGACACCGTCATGGCGGTGCGCATCGAGGAGGGCCTCATCACCGGGCTCTACGCCGTGCGCAATCCCGAGAAGCTGGCGCGCATGGAGCGGGAGACCGCCCTGCACCGCTGAGCCCGGCGATGTCACAGCCGGGCGGGCTGTCTCGTCTCGGTTGCGAAGTCGGGTTCTGAGTTCGGAAAGGTGATGACTATGCGGGTGTTCGTGGCCGGTGGGAGCGGGGTTCTGGGGCGGCGGCTGGTGCCGCTGCTGGTGGCCAGGGGGCACCAGGTGACGGCTTCGACGACGAGCGCGGCCAGGACGGGAGTGCTGGAGCGGCTGGGCGCCGAGGCGGTCGTGATGGACGGGCTGGACGCGGTGTCGGTCGGCGAGGCGGTGGCCAAGGCCCGGCCGGACGCGATCGTGCACCAGATGACCGCAATCTCCGTGGCGCACGCCGGCAAGCCCGACATGAAGCACATGGATCGGTGGTTCGCCGGCACCAACCGGCTGCGTACCGAGGGGACGGACCACCTGCTGGCCGCCGCCGAGGCGACCGGCGTGACCGGCTTCGTCGCCCAGAGCTACGGCGCCTGGAACGGCATCCGCGAGGGCGGCTGGGTGAAGACCGAGCAGGACCCGGTGGACCCGATGACGGGGACGCCGGCTGAGCCCGGGATGAAGGCGATCGCCCATGTCGAGGACGTGGTCGTCAAAGCAGGGGGCGCGGTCCTGCGCTACGGCTGGTTCTACGGGCCGGGCGCCACCGACGACCTGGTCGAGCCCGTACGCAAGCGGCAGTTCCCGGTCGTCGGGAGCGGCGCCGGCCACTGCTCGTGGGTGCATCTGGACGACGCCGCGGGCGCCACCGTCCTGGCCGTGGAGCAGCGGGCGAGGGGAGTGTTCAACATCGTCGACGACGAACCGGCCCCGGCCGGCGAGTGGCTGCCCTACCTGGCCGAATGTGCGGGCGCCAAGCGGCCGATGCGGGTCCCCGCCTGGCTGGCCCGGCCGCTGGCCGGGGACGTGGCGGTGACGATGATGACCGAGGGGCGCGGCTTCTCCAACGCCAAGGCCAAGCGGGAGCTCGGCTGGGAGCTGCGCCACCCCTCGTGGCGGCAGGGCTTCAAGGAGGAGCTGGCATGACGCGCGCCGAAGAGTTCGAGGAGCTGCGGCCGCTGCTGTTCTCGATCGCCTACCGGATCCTCGGCAGCGTGAGCGAGGCCGAGGACGCGGTCCAGGAGACCTGGCTGCGCTACCAGACCTCCCCGGCGGAGCCCGTCTCGGCCAAGTCCTTCCTGGCGGCGGTGGTGACCCGGATCGCCATCGACGTGCTGCGCTCGGCCCGCGTCCGGCGCGAGGAGTACGTCGGGCCGTGGTTCCCCGAGCCGCTGCTCGCCGACCCGTACCAGGACCCGGAACGCTCGGCGGAGCTGGCCGACTCGCTGTCCATGGCGGCCCTGCTGCTGCTGGAGCGGCTCAGCCCGCTCGAGCGCGCGGTCTTCGTGCTGCGGGAGGTGTTCGGGTTCGGCTTCGGCGAGGTCGCCTCGGCGGTGGGACGTTCGGAGGCGGCCTGCCGCCAGCTCGCGGCGCGGGCGCGCCGCCACATGGACGCGGGCCGGCCCCGGTTCGAGGCCGACCGCAGGGAGCGGGAGGAGCTCGCCGAACGGTTCTTCGACGCCTTCCGCGAGGGCGACGTCGAGGGGCTGCGGGCGCTGCTCGCCGCCGACGTGCACCTGGTGGCCGACAGCGGCGGCAAGGCCCCGCAGTGGGGTACGGGCGTCTTCGGCGCCGAGAACGTCGTCCGGGTCATCGCCACGCTCGCCCCGCTGTTCGCCCGGATCGGGGGCGTGGTGGAGCCGCACCAGATGAACGGCCAGCCGGGCGCGATCTTCCGCGACCGGGACGGCAAGGTCGTCAACACCTGGACGCTCGACGTCCTCGACGGGCAGGTCCAGGCGATCCGTACGGTGCTCAACCCCGACAAACTTGAGCACGTGGGCCCGGTGGCGGACGCCTGGGCGACCCTCCGCGAGGCGACCCGGGCCCGCCGACCGGCGGACTGACCGCGAGAGCCGGCCGCCCCCGCGCCTGGGTCAGCCGGCTCACCGGGCGGACGGCACCGCCGGCTCGGCCGCGCCCCGTCCACGGGCGCGCCCGACCACAGCGCCCTGCCCATCGCCGGCGACGACGCGCAGGCGAAGGCGGAGGCCACTCGGCTGCTGGACGTCCTCGGTCACGACGCGGTGGACCTCGGCACGCTCGCCGAAAGCTGGCGCAGCGAACCGAACACCCCGGTCTACATCCGGCCCTACCTCGGCGAACTCCCCGCCATGGGCGTGGCGGACTTCCTCCGCTGGACGCTCCGGAACCCCGGTATCGCCATCCCCGCGGCGCAGGTCAGCGAGCTCGTCGAGGCCGCGGTACGCCGATCGGCGGGCGAGGCGAGGCCACCGAGCGCCGCGACTGGCTGTCCTTCCTGCCGCCGCTGTAGCCGCCGCCGTGCAGGTGGATCAGGACCGGGGCCCCGGTGGGCCGGGAGCGGTGGCCGTAGAGGTCCAGCAGGTTGCGCCTGCCGGCCGTGCCGTACGGACCAGGCCCGCCATGGTCAGGGCCGCCGCCCCCGCGATGATCGGCGAGGTCAGGTCGCCCTGGACGAAGGCCGGCACCGAGGCGGCCAGGAGCCAGGCCGACACCACGAAGGGCAGCTCGTTGACGGCCAGGCCGAGCCGGAAGCTCAGCCCGGCCAGGAGCCGGGTACGACCGGGCGCGGCCAGCGCGAAGAAGGTGCAGATCGCGACGAGGACCAGCGTGATCAGGTACCCGAAGGGCAGGTTCATCGCCGGGCCAGCCCCGCGACGAGCACGGCGCCGACGACCAGGTGCAACAGCATCAGCACCAGCGTCGCGGCGAGACCGACGGCGCTGCCGAGCGGGCCGGAGAGGGACAGGACGAGCACGACCAGGGCGATGATCGTCCAGACGCGGCCGGGCCGGGCGGCCCGTCGTTCCAGAACGGCCAGCAGCGCCCAGCCCGCGAGCCCGGCCACCAGGCTCGCGACGATGACCGACACCGGGCCGACGGTCTGCGTGCCGCCGCCCGCCCGCACGGTCAGTGTGGCGCCGGCCAGCGGCACCGCCAGGGCCCAGACGGCCAGGGCGGCCGCGGGCGCGCCGATCACGGTGAGGAGCAGTCTTCTGAGGGAGGTGTTCACGCCGCTCAGCCTCGCCCGTGCGGGCGGGCCGCCACATCGGGCCGGCGGTCGCGCTCTGCCCGCCCCCGGTGGGGTACGGGTCCTCCTTTAGTAGGTGATAGCTCCTTCGTACCGGCGACTAACCTTTGGCCGGTGAGCAAGATGCGACCCCAGCAGCCCCTGGCCGTGGCGGTCATGGCCCTCGGGGTGGGCGGCCTGACCGGCGTGACGCTGTGGGGGCAGAGCAGCGGGCCGTTGTTGTGGCCGGATGTCGCCGTCGCGGTGTTGAGCCTGGTCGCGGCGCTCGTCCAGCTGTGGTGGCCGGTCTCCGGGGCGCTCGCCGCCGCCCTGCTCGCCGTGGTCTCCCCGGTGGCCACACCGGCGGCGACGACGGGGGCGTTGCAGGTGGCCCAGCGTAGGCGCTTCCCCGTCGCGGCGGCGGTGGCGGCGGCGGGCATGGCGGCCCACCTGGTCCAGGGGCTGTGGCGGCCGAACTCCGGCATCTCCCTCGGCTGGTGGCTACTGCTGATCTGCGCCTCGTACGGGGCGCTGCTCGGCTGGGGCGCGCTGGCCCGTTCCCGCCGCGCCCTGCTCGTCTCGCTGCACGAACGCGCCCGCCGCGCCGAAGCCGAGCAGGGCAGGCGGGTCGCCGAGGCACGCATGGCCGAGCGCCGCCGGCTCGCGCGGGAGATGCACGACGTACTGGCCCACCGGCTGTCGCTGGTGGCCACCCACGCGGGGGCGCTGGAGTACCGGCCTGACTCCTCGCCCGACCAGCTCTCCCGGGCCGCCGGGGTGGTCCGCTCCGGAGTCCATCAGGCCCTGGAGGAGCTGCGCCAGGTGATCGGCCTGCTGCGCGAGGAGGACGACCTCCTGGACGAGCTCGAACCCCAGCCCACGCTGGCCGACGTGGCGCGGCTGGTCGCCGAAGCGCGCGAAGCGGGTCAGGACGTACAGGTCAGGGACGAGACCGGCGGCGCGGCCCCGCCGCTCGCCGGACGGACCGGCTACCGGGTCGTCCAGGAAGGGCTGACCAACGCCCGCAAGCATGCCCCCGGCCGGCCGGTGGAGGTGCTGCTGCGCGGCGCGCCCGGCACGCGCCTGCTGATCGACATCAGCAACCCGCTGCCCCCGCCCGGCTCGGCGCCGGCCGCGCCCGGCAGCGGCGTCGGCCTGGTCGGGCTCACCGAGCGGGTACGGCTGGCCGGCGGGCAGCTGGACCACCAGAGCACAGGCGGCCGGTTCCGGCTCCAGGCCTGGCTCCCATGGCCCCCTTGATCCGCGTGATCCCCCGTGGTCCGCGTGATCCTGGCCTGGCTACCATGTCCGCGTGATCCGCGTGCTCCTGGTCGACGACGACGCCCTGGTCCGCGCCGGGCTGTCCATGATGCTGGACGGCGCCGCGGGCATCGCCGTCGTCGGCGAGGCGGCCGACGGCCAGGAGGCCATCACCGCCACCGACGCCCACGCCCCCGACGTCGTGCTCATGGACCTGCGGATGCCGCGCCTGGACGGCATCACCGCCACCCGCCGGCTCCGCGCCCGCGCCCGTCCGCCGGAGGTGATCGTGCTGACCACCTTCGACACCGACGAGAACATCCTGCACGCGCTGCGCGCCGGCGCCAGCGGGTTCCTGCTCAAGGACACCCCGCCGCCGCAGATCGTCGAGGCGGTCACCCGGGTCGCGGCGGGCGATCCGATCCTGTCCCCGCGCATCACCCGGCGGCTGATGGAGCGCACCGTCGCCCAGGCCGGGGCCTACGAGCGGGCCCGCGCCGCGCTGGCCGCCCTCACCCCTCGCGAGTACGAGGTCGCCCTCGCGATCGGGCGCGGCCGGACGAACGCGGACATCTCCACCGAGCTCGCCATGGGCATCACGACGGTGAAGGCGCACGTCTCCAACATCCTCACCAAGCTCGGCCTGGACAATCGCACCCAGATCGCGCTCCTCGCCCACGACGCGGGCCTCGCCTGAGCATCAGGGCCGTTCGTGGCCGAGCTCCGCGAGGCGGGTCAGGGCGGGCAGGGCGGCGGCGATCGCCCGGCGCTGTTCGGGGGTCAGCCGGGCCACGAGCGGGGCCAGGTGGCGGGTGCGGTCGTCGCGCCGGGAACGGCCGATCCGGCGGCCGGCCTCGGTGATGTGGACGAGCACGGCGCGGCCATCGGTCGGGTCGGGGCGGCGCTCCACCAGGCCGTCGCGCTCCAGTCGGGTGATGAGCTGGGTGATGCCGGGCTGGGTGACCTGCTCGGTCCTGGTCAGATCGGTCAGCCGCATCGGGCCGTCGCTGAACGCGAGCGTATCCAGCACCGACAGCGTCGTGAACGGCAGCTTCTCCAGCACGGGGAGCCGGATGTAGAAGCGGTTGAAGTGCTCGATCGCCGTGGTGAAGGCGTTGACGTCGAGATCGTCGCGCGAGGTGTCGTCCACGCCGAGAAGATACCGAATCTCGTTTGAGCTGCGCTGACCCATAATCGGCGGCAAAATTTGATCATTTGCCCTATCTTCGACGGAAGCGTGCGACTCGAAGGGCACCACCCCGTGACCGACACCCCCAGCAACGTGCTGCTCGCCGGCATCGTCGGCTCCACCGCCTACGGCCTGGCGGGGCCCGACTCCGACGTCGACCGGCTCGGGCTCTTCGCCACCCCCACGCTGGACATGGTCGGCCTGTCCCGGCCCAAGGAGAGCATCGTCCAGACGAACCCCGACCGCTCTCTCCATGAGGCCGGCAAGTGGTGCTCGCTCGCGCTGGGCGGCAATCCGACCGTGATGGAGCTGGTCTGGCTGCCCGACGACCTGTACGAGACCCGCACCCCGCTCGGCGACCGGCTCATCACCATCCGCACGGCGTTCCTGTCCGCCCCGCGGGTCCGCAACGCCTACCTCGGGTACGCCACCCAGCAGTTCAAACGCCTCGACCAGCGCGGCGACGGCTCGTTCTCGGCCGACACCCGCAAGCGGACCAGCAAGCACGCCCGCCACCTGGCCCGCCTCCTGCACCAGGGGCGCGAGCTGTACGAGACCGGCCACCTGCCGATCCGGCTCCCCGACCCCGAGGCGATCCACGCCTTCGGGGAGAGGGTGGCCGCCGGCAGCCTCGAGGAGGCCCAAGCCCTCCTGGCGGCCACCGAGGAGGCGTTCGACACCGTGCGCACGCCGCTGCCCGACCAGCCCGACGAGGCGACGGTCGAAGCGTGGCTGCGCGAGGTCCGCATCGCCCACTGGGACCCGCGGACCTAGCCACCCGCCGTGCGGGATCAGCCGTTCAGCAGCGGTACGAGGTATTCCTCCTCGTAGTCGAGGTGGGCCTCGACCTCGCGGGTGAGCCGTTCGACCTCCTCCAGCAACGTGCCGGGGGAGAGGTCGTCGTCACGAAGGAGCGTCTGGAGCTCTGCGAGCAGCCGCTGGACGGTCTCGTGCTCGGCGCGCAGCCGGGCCATCACCGGCCCCAGCTCCGGATAGCGCTCCTCCATCGCGGGGAAGACGGCGTCGTCCTCGCGCGTGTGGTGCTCGTGCAGGTTGCCGCACATGGTCAGGCAGTTGACGCGCAGCTGCGCGCCCAGGCGCGGCCCCGACCGGGCGACCTCGATGCGGATGCGGGCCAGCTCCCTGCGGAAGGCGTCGTGAACCAGCTTGAGCGCGTCGCCCAGGCGGCCCGGCGGCGGCCCGTCGAAGATCGGCAGGAGCGCGACCACGGGCAGGACGCGCCCCGCGCTCTCCTGGTAACGCCCCCAGCCGGGGTCGGCCTCCACGGCGCGGGCGAACATCCGCTCGCGCTCCTCGCCCTCCAGGACGACCGCCTTCGCCTGGTAGGTGAAGACGCCGTCCTCCACGGTGACCTGCGGGTTGGCGACCAGATTGTGGTACCAGGCCGGGTGCCGCGGCGCGCCGCCGGCCGAGGCGATGATCAGGTTGCGCTCGCCGTCGGGCAGGTAGCCGAGCGGCGTCGTGTGGCGCGCGCCCGTGCGCGCCCCGACGGTCGTCAGAAGGAGCAGCCTGGCTCCCTCGAACATGCCGCCGACCTCGCCGCGGTTGGCCCGGAACTCGTCGATGATCTGCTGGTTGAAGTCAATGGGCATGCGTGTGTTCGCTCCAAAGCGGGATGGGTTCTTCGATGACCTGGGAAACCCGTCAGAGCACGCCGGAACGACGTGCGCGGGTCAGCTGCGTTCAGGCAAGCCCAGCGATGTGAGAAGTCATCGGCCTCATCCCCTTTGGTTTCGGCGCCTCCATGCCGCCGCCGTCCGCACGGCCGGCGTCACGCGACGCGACGGCCATTACACGTTGATCCGCGACGGATGTCAACTCGCCCGGGAGAAGTGCGCGAGGACGGAGTCGAACCGCCACAGCCGAGGCGTCCGGTTTACAGCCGGGTGGGCTCACCAACGTGCCCAGCTCGCGCATTGCCGATGGATTATCGGGGCCAGGAAATGGCAGGCCGTACCCCGTACCGGACTCGAACCGGCGATTTCCCGGGTGAAAGCCGGGCGTCCTGACCGCTGGACCAACGGGGCCTTTCTACTTACGTACGTCCGGCGGGATTCGAACCCGCACCGTCCGGTTCCTTAGACCGGTGCCTCTGCCATTGGGCTACGGACGTGCCGGCGCTTTCGTGGACCGACAGGATCTCGAAACCTGAACTCCTGCTTGCAAGGCAGGTGTGATGCCTTTTCACCATCAGCCCAAAGAGAAAGGCCGCCCGGTGGATTGCCCGGCGGCCTCTGGAGGATCCCCGAAGGGGATTATCCAGAAGCCCGCCCGGCCGCCGCGAGCGCGCCGCCGTACGCCGCGCCCCGGCGATAGTGGCGTTCGGCTGCGAATCGCATGGGAGGCCTTTCCTTTCGTTCTTCCGACGAACCCGACAGTAGCCGGTGCGCCTCTACGCGTGCCATTGATTTATGGTGGAGCATGCGGATCGGAGAGCTCGCCGCGCTGCTCGGGGTGTCCACCCGGACGGTGCGCTACTACCACCAGCAAGGCATCCTGCCGGAGCCGCCGCGCCTGGCCAACGGCTACCGCGAGTACGGCATGCGCGACGCGATCGCCCTGGCCCGCGTGCGGCGCCTGGTGGAGCTCGGGCTGAGCCTGGAGGAGGCGCGGGACGTCATCGCCGACGACCGCTCCCGCGAGCTGTCCGACCTCCTCGCCGAGATCGACGCGGACCTGGCCCGCCAGGAGCACGAGATCCAGCTGCGCCGCCGGCGGCTGGCCGAGGTGCTCAAGCAGGCCGAGGCTGGGTCGCTGGGCCCCGACGACACCTCTTCGCCCGATCTGCTGGCGTTCCTGCGCACGGTGGAGCTGCCGGCCTCGAAGGCGGCGGCCTGGGACCGCGATCTGCTGGTGCTGATGGACAGCATGGCGACGAGCGGCGATCGGAAGCAGGCGTTCGCGATGTTCGACGCGCTGGCCGCCGACCCCGAGATGACGGCGCGCGGCCACGACTTCTACCGCAGGCTCGACGCGCTGGCCGACGCCTCGCCGGACGATCCCCGGGTGGGGCCGCTGGCGGAGTCGCTGGCCGACTACAGCGTGGTGCACCTGCTGGCCGGCTCGGGCCCGCCCGACTGGGACCCGGCCGCGGTCGAGCCGTTCCTCGACGGGCTGGCCCCCGCGCAGGCCGAGGTCGTACGGCAGGCGATGCGGATCATGGCGCGCCGGTGACGTGCGGGGCGACCCCGTCGAGCACCCAGTCGAGACCTTCGTCGAAGTCGGGCTGGACGTCCTCGCCCGCGACGAATTTGGCCACCTCCGGGTAGCGGCCGGTGGCCAGCATCCGGGTGAGGTACGGGCCGACGGTGCTCCGCCACTCCTGCTCGTCCAGGCCGCTGGCGCGCTCGACCCGCAGTTCGGTGATCTCGCGGCGGACCGCGCCCATCACGTACGCGTTCACGGTGCTGACGACCCGCAGCGTCGCGGTGACCGGCACGTCCTTCAGCGCGGTCAGGGAGGTCTCCAGGTAGGCCAGCGCGTTGGGCCCCAGCTGCGGCCGCCCGCCCAGCAGGTCGGCGAACCACTCGTGACGCAGTGCCGCCTGCCTCATGCGCCGGGCGAGCTCCCGCAGCGCCGCCCGCCAGTCGCCGCCGGGCGGCTCTGACGGGACGACCTCGCCGTACACCTCGTCCACCATGAGGTCCAGCAGCTCTTCCTTGGTGGACAGGTAGCCGTACAGGCGCATGGGGCCCGCGTCGAGCGCGGCGGCGACCTTGCGCAGCGACACCGCGTCGAGCCCCTCGCGGTCGGCGAGGTCGATGGCCGCGCGCACGATCCGCTCCCTGCTCAGCGGGCTCGGCGTGGGCCTGCTCGGCGGCTCTGGCCGCTCCCAGACGAGCATGGGCTCACCTCCTTGAGGAACGAGGGTACACCGTCTATGGTCGATACACTGTATTGAACAATACGCTGTATCGAAGGGATCCAGTCATGACCTCTCCCCGCGTCGCCGTCGTCGGAGCCGGGCTCGGCGGCCTCACCCTGGCCCGCGTCCTGCAGGTCCACGGCCTGCCCGTCACCGTCTTCGAACGCGAGCCGTCACCCGATTCCCGCTCCCAAGGCGGCACCCTCGACCTGCACGTGGGCTCCGGGCAGACCGCGCTGGCCAAGGCCGGGCTGCTCGACGAGTTCCGCGCGCTGGCCCGGCCGGAAGGGCAGGAGAGACGGATCCTCGACGAGGAAGGGACCCTGCTCCAGCACGAGCAGCCCGCCGACGGCGACGAGAGCATGCCGGAGATCGACCGGGGGCAGCTGCGCGGCCTGCTCATCGGCTCGCTCGCCGACGGCACCGTCCGCTGGGGTCAGGGCGTGGAGGGGGCCGCCGGGCGGAGCGTGCTCTTCCGCGACGGCTCCAGCGAGGAGTTCGACCTGGTCGTGGGCGCTGACGGCGCCTGGTCCCGGGTGCGTCCCAGCCTGTCGGAGGTGACGCCCGCCTACACCGGCGTCAGCTTCATCGAGACCGGATTCGAGGAGGCCCGACACCCCGAGCTGGCGCGCCTGGTCGGCAACGGCTCCATGTCGGCCTACGGCCCCAACAAGGCCGTGCTCGCCCAGCGCAACAGCAACGGCCGCATCCGCGTCTACGCCGCCTACCGCGGTCCTCATGACCTGCCCGTCTCCGAGGTGCTGGCGATGTTCGACGGCTGGGCGGAGAGCGTGCGCGCGCTCCTGCTGGAGGCCGACGAGCCGTTCGAGTCGCGCCCGCTGTTCGCGCTGCCCGTCGGTCACTCCTGGCCGCACACCCCGGGCCGCACGCTGGTCGGCGACGCCGCCCACCTCATGCCGCCGCTGGGCGTGGGCGCCAACCTCGCCATGCTCGACGGCGCCGAGCTGGCCGACGCCCTGGCCGCCGAGCCCGACGTGGACGCGGCGGTCCGCGCCTACGAGAGCGCCATGTTCCCCCGCGCCGCGCGCCTGGGCCGCTTCGCCACCGACGGCCTCGACGCCCTCTTCTCCCCGGAAGGCGTCAAGGGGGCCCTGCGGCTCTTCGGCGAGCTCACCGGCTGACCGCTGCGGACGAAAGGGAGGGGAAGGCCCCGAAGGCCTGCCGGCCGCGGGCCAGGAGCTCCCGTACGGCCGGGCCGTGGCCGGTGCGCCAGACCAGCGCCAGCAGGGCGGGCGCCTCGACGTCGGCGATGGTGCGGGCGACGAGCCGGTCGCCGTGGCGGGCGGCCATGGAGTCGCTGAGGACGCCGACGGCGACGCCGCGGGCGGCGAGGTCGGCGATGGCGTCGGCGGCACTGGCCTGCAGGGCGATCACGGGCCTGCGCCCCTGCGCGGCGCAGGCCCGCTCGAACACCGCGCGCAGCCCCGTGCCGGGCGGCATGCACACGATCGGGTACGCCTCCAGGTCGCGCAGGCCGACCTCGGGCAGCTCGGCCAGGGGGTGGCCGGGCGGGACGGTCACGACGAGGCGCTCGCGGACGATCGTGAGCGCCTCCAGCCCCTCGAGGGCGTCGGTGGCCGTGCCCACCAGGGCCAGGTCGATCGTGCCCGCGCGGACCCCGTCGATGAGCCGGTCCGAGTTGTCCTCCAGCAGGGAGAGCTCCACGCCGGGATGCGCCCGGTGGAAGGCGGCGAGCGCGTCGAACAGCGGCGTGACCGTGCAGCCGATCACCATCCCGACCGTGAGCCGCCCCCGGATCAGGTCGGTCACCTCGCCCACCGCCTCGCCGACTGCCCCCGCCGCCGCGAGCGCGGCCCGGGCGTGCTCCAGCGCCGCCCGGCCCGCGACGGTCAGCGTGGCGGTGCGGCCCGAGCGGTCGAACAGCTCGGCGCCGAGCTCGCGTTCGAGCTGGCGGATCTGGGCGCTGACGCCGGACTGGCTGATGTGCACCCGCTCGGCGGCCCGGGTGAAGTTCTGCTCCTCGGCGACCGCCACGAAGTACTCCAGCTGCCTGAGTTCCATAACTGTAGATTCTAGCTTCCATGAGAACCATCTGTTGGACTTCTGATGGGCGGCCCGGCAGGGTGGAACCCATGACGGAATACGAGAAGGCCATGCGGCCGGAGGACATCACCCGCCTGTTCGTCGAGCGGTCCAACGCCGGTGACGCGGCCGGGGTGGCGGCGCTGTACGAGGAGGACGCGGTGCTGGCCTACCCGCCCGGCAGCCAGACGGTGGGCCGGGAGGCGATCCGCGAGCTGTGGGAGAAGGTGCTGGCCGGTCGGCCGCACTTCGAGCCGGAGCAGCCGCTGCCGACGTTGATCCACGGCGACCTCGCGCTCACCTCCACCCCGCCGAGGGACGGGGCCGGGGCGCGAGCCCAGGTCGTACGCCGCCAGCCGGACGGGAGCTGGCTGCGCGTGATCGACCAGCCCGAGTTCGTCCCGCCCACCCCCTGAAAAACGGGTCGCCGGGCAGGGCGGGGGCCGACTACGGTCGCGTGGATGAGCGATGATCGTCTGCCCCTGCTGTGGCTCTGCGGTCCTTCGGGCGTCGGCAAGTCGACGGTCGGCTGGGAGGTGTTCAACCAGCTCAGCCGGAGCGGCGTCAGGACGGCGTTCGTCGACGGCGACCAGATCAGCATGTGCCACCCGCTCCCCGAGGGCGGCACCCACCCCGTACGGGCGCGCCACCTGGCGGCGATGTGGCCCAACTTCCGCAGGGAAGGCGCCCAGTGCGTGGTCCTGTCCGGCTTCGTCTTCACCGACGAAGAGGTCCGCCAGTACACCCGCCTGCTCCCGGACGCCGCGCTGACGCTGTGCCGGCTGCGGGTCGGCCCCGCCGAGCTCAAGGAGCGCTTCCTGACCAGGGGCTGGCGTCCCGACCTGGTCGAGCAGGCCATCGCGGACGCGGAGGCCCTGGAGCGTACGGACTTCGCCGACGTGTGCGTGGACACCGACGGGCTCTCGATCGAGGAGGCGGCCAGGACGGTCCTCGCCCACGCCGGGGGATGGCCGCTCGCCGGGGTGCCGGTGCTCTGGTTCTCCGGCGCGACCGCCGTCGGCAAGTCCACGGTCGCGTACGAGGTCTTCTCGCGCCTCATCAGGAGCGGCGTCCCGGCCGCCTACGTCGATCTCAAGCAGATCGGCGTGCTGCGTCCCGTCACCGACGACGCCCAGCGGCTGAGAGCGGGCAACCTGGCCGCCCTGTGGTCCGGCTACCGGGCCGCCGGGGCCCGCTGCCTGATCGTCTCCGGCGACGCCGGCCTCGACACCTACGCGGGCTCCCTCCCCGGAGCCGCGCTGACGGTGTGCCGCCTGCACGCCGGACCCGGCACGCTGGCCGAACGGGTGATGCTGCGCGGGCAGGGCGGAGGGCCGGCGATCCCCGGCGACGAGCTGAAGGGGCTGGATCCCGGAGCCCTGCGGCGGGCCGCAGAACGGGCGGCCCGCGAGGCCGAGGCGCTGGAGCACGCCGGCGCGGGCGACCTCCGCCTCGACACCGACGGCCGGTCGGCGGCGGAGCTGGCCGAAGAGGTGCTGGCCGCCTGGCCCGGCCGTCCCGCCGACGCGTGAGGCGGCGCATGGGCGTGCGGGCGTGTGAGGTGGCGGGCGGGCGCGGGGTTCAGAGCCGCTGCAGCCCGCTGAGCACCCGTTCCAGCAGGCCGGCCTCCGGCCGCCCGCCGGTCAGGCGCGGGTGGTACAGGTGCAGCAGCCCCTCGGCCGCCATGTCGGCGATCAGCACGCGGGCGACCCCGAGCGGAATCTGCAGCACCGCCGCCACCTCAGCCACCGAGCGGACCTGCCGGCACAGCTCGCTGATGGCGGCGTACTCGGGCGTGATCAGGGCGAAGGTGTGCGGCGGCGCGTCGGCGGAGCACACCAGGGCCTCCATCGCCAGCTTGATGCGCGGCGCCGTGCGCCCGCCGGTGACGGCGTAAGGCCGGACCGGCGAATCCTGGTCCTGCTCGTCGGGGTCGGGCGGCGGCCGCCAGCCGCCGCCCCAGGGCGGGTCGGTCATGCCCGCTCACCAGGGCTGGCGGGCGCGAAGGGCCGGGGTGAGCACCTGCCCGGCCCGGTCGGCCAGGAGCGTCATCTGGTACGCCACCACGCCCATGTCGCAGTCGGGGGCGGCCAGCACGGCCAGGCAGGAGCCGTCGCTGATGGCCACGTTCAGCATGAGCCCGCGCTGCATCTCGATGGCGGTCTGGATGACCGGCCCGCCCTCGAACAGCGTGGCCGCGCCCTGCGTCAGGCTGGCCAGCCCCGAGGCGACGGCGGCCAGCTGCTCGGCGCGCTCCGGCGGGAAACCGGCCGAGACGGCGAGCGGCAACCCGTCGGAGGAGACGACCGCCGCGTGGGCGACGCCGGGGACCGACCGGGCGAAGTCGGTGATCAGCCAGTCGAGATTGCTGTTGCGGGTCATGGGCCTTCCTCGCGGGTCGTGCTCCCTGCATCGAAGGGAGGGATGCTGCGCATGCAGATCTCGTCGCGGGCCGCCCGGAACCCCTGCTGGTAGCCGGCCATGCGGTCGCGGACCTGCTCGGGCGAGATCTGCGGGATGGGGGCGACGCCCTTGGGCATCGAGGGGGTTTCGGCGCTGCCGGGCACCAGATTGGCCTTGGGCACGCGTTTGGGCAGGCCGGAGGCGGTGGTGCCGTCGTTGGCCGGGCTGGCGGCGGCCTCGGCCGCGCTCCACCCGGCGTCGGCCTGGGGGGAGCTCCAGGCGCCTTCGGAGGTGTCGTGGTCGAACCAGGCCGACTTCACCGCCGCGAAGATCGGCAGGTAGCCGTCGGGGTCGGTGACGGGCGCGACCCCCAGCCCGGCGCCGAGCGGGTCCACGGAGACCGCCCTGGCGGGGCCCGCGCCGTCCGGCGCCGCGCCGCCGAAGGCCGGACTTCCAGGGACCGCGCCGCCGAAGGGCGGGCCTCCGGGGACCGGGCCCGGGCCGCCGCGCAGGAGGTCGAAGCGCGCCCTGGCCCCGGGCGTGTCGAACACCCCCGGCCAGATGGAGGACGCCGACCAGCTCGCCGAGGGCCGGTCGGGCCCGGGATCGGTGGCGAACGACGGCCAGTCGGCCGGACCCGTCCCCATGGCCGGCGAGTACGGCCGCGGGGACGGGACCACGGGCGGGGGAGTGGCGGCCCAGGAGTCGGAGATGTCGAACGG
The DNA here is from genome assembly GCF_014873145.1 of Nonomuraea angiospora. Classification (NCBI taxonomy): domain Bacteria; kingdom Bacillati; phylum Actinomycetota; class Actinomycetes; order Streptosporangiales; family Streptosporangiaceae; genus Nonomuraea; species Nonomuraea angiospora. The sequence continues at coordinate 1,186,337 of NZ_JADBEK010000001.1, forward strand.
CCGCCCGAACGAGGCCGCCGGCGTGGGCTGCGCGGGCGGTTGCAGCAGCGCCTCCGGCAGGAACACCGTCGCGGTCAGCCCCTTGGAGTCGTTGAGGTGCAGCTGCACCCGGATGCCGTGGCGGTGGGCCAGCCGGGCGACCACGAACAGCCCCATGCGCCGCGAGACCGACACGTCCACCGCGGGCACGTGGGCCAGCCGCTCGTTGGCCTGCGCGAGCTCGTCGGGGACCATGCCGATGCCGCTGTCGGAGATGGACAGCACGACGCCGCCGCCCTCGATGGCGGCGGCGGTGACGACGACGGACGTGGTCTGGGGCGAGAACGACAGCGCGTTCTCCACCAGCTCGGCCAGCAGGTGGATGATGTCGTTGACCGCCTGCCCCGAGACGGCGCTGCGGGTGGCGACCCGGGGCGTGACCCGCTCGTAGTTCTCCACCTCCGACAGGCAGGCGCGTACGACGTCGGCCACGCTGACCGGCTTGTTCCAGCGCCTGGGAGGCTCCTGGCCGGCCAGGAGCAGCAGGTTCTCGTTGTTGCGCCGCATGCGCGTGGCCAGGTGGTCGAGCGTGAACAGGCTGGCCAGCCGCTGCTCGTCCTGCTCGCCCCGCTCCAGCCCGTCGATGAGCTTGATCTGCCGCTGCACCAGGGTCTGGCTGCGCCTGGACAGGCTGACGAACATGGCGTTGACGTTGGCGCGCAGCCTGGACTCCTCGCCGGCCAGCCGGACGGCCTCGCGGTGGACCTCGTCGAAGGCCCGCGCGACCTCGCCGACCTCGTCCAGGGAGTCGACCCCGATGGGCGGGATGGCCAGGGCGGTCTCGTCGCCGGCCTCGTGCAGCGAGCGCACGGTCCGGGGCAGGCCTACCCCGGCGATGTGCAGGGCCTCGGTGCGCAGCCGGCGCAGCGGCCTGACCAGCGACTGGGCCATGATGGCGGTGACCATCAGGACCGCGAGCAGCAGCAGAAGGCTGTAGGTGGCGGCCAGCAGCGCGTCGCGGCGCGCGGAGTCCTGCAGCGTGCGGCTCTGCACGTTGATCGACTCGCCGAGCCGCCGCTGGACGGTCCACATGCCGTCCACGGTGCCGCTGATCGCCTCGAACCAGCGCTGGGCGTCGTCCTTGCGGTCCGGGTCGAGATCGATCCGGCCGCCCCCGGCGACCTGGGCCAGCGCGCGCAGCCTGATCGCCTCGGCGCGGTCCACCAGCGTGCCGGTGACGATGTCGTCGTAGGTCTGCAGCTGGTCCAGCGTGGCCACCGACCTGAACACCGCGATCTCGCTCTCCTGCTGGGCGCGGGCGGCCATGAAACGTTCGAGCTCGCCGCTCTGGAAACGGCCCGCCGAGGCCACCGCGGCGAGCAGGCCGCGCTGCTGCGAGGCGGCGTCGTGCGCCTTGGACAGGGCCGACAGCGCGCGCACGCTGTTGCCCAGGGCCTCCTGGTCGCCGCCCTGGGCGATCTGGTCGTGGAACTGCTGGAAGGCGCTGATGACCTGGGAGTACTTGGTCAGCGCGGGCAGGGCGAGCAACTGGGTGGACTGCACGACGCCGCGGGTCGCGGGGATCTCCGGCAGGCGGCTGACCATCTGCTGGGTGATGGTCCAGGCGCTCTCGCCGTGGGCGGGGGTGATCACCTGGGCCTTCGCCCGTACGGCGGCGACCGCCTCGTCCACGGGGCCGAACTGCCGGCGCAGCGGGTCGGCGCGCGCGGCCGAGCGGCCGGCGGCCACGAAGTAGACCGCGAGGTCGCGCTCGCGGGCGAGCTGGTGGGTCAGCTCGATGACGGCGTCGCCGAGCTCGGCCTTCTCCAGCACGCGCTGGTACTGTCCCGCCGCCGCCCACGAGGTGATCACCTGCTGGGCGCCGAGCACCACGCCCACCCCGGTGGGGATGAGGATCAGGGCGACCAGACGTGCCCGCACCCGCCAGTCCCGCAGTCGCAGCCTGCGCTTCTGCCTCCTGCGGACGTGCGCTAATCGGGGGCGAGGGCCGCGCGCGGCCGGTTGCTTCGTCACTGGCTCCCCACTCTGTCGCCTGAACGCACGCCGGCATGCGAGGCGCGTGATCTGCGCCCGGAGACGAAGAGCAATTTGAGCACATACCGACGAGGTAGGCCAACCTTACAAAGGCCGTGACTTCCATTGGAATGGCCGATTGACCTGGAATCCCTCCTATCTGCCCAAGGTCGCCAGAAATAGGACACTTTGGACAACCCGTAATGATCCACCGGGTCATGACTCATGACATTTCATGGCAATTGCCGCAGAACCTGCTGTACGATCACCGGCGGCCTTTCGGATGCGTGGACTCGCCAAGGAGAAACCCTCAATGGAATCCGGTTCTGCTTTTCGCGCGGTCCTGGCGTTACTGACCGCCGCCGCCCTCGCCGGGTGCGGCGGCGGCAGCACCCCCGCGGCGAACCCTGGCGCCCCGGGAGACCTGGAGAAGACCGCGCTGACCATAGGCGTCAGCCCCACTCCCTCCTCGGCGCCGGTGTTCATCGCCGATCGCAAGGGCTTCTTCAAGGCCGAGGGCCTGACCATCAAGACGGAGATCATCCAGGCCCCGCAGGCGGCCATGCCGAAGATCCTCAACGGCAGCATCGACATATTCAAGGGCAGCTACGTCTCCCTGATCAACATCCAGGACAGCGGCGCCGCCAAATTGAAGATCCTTTCAGACAGTTTGCAGGGCGCGCCCGGCATCGCCGGCGTCGTGGTACGCAAGGACTCCCCGCTGCAGACCCCCAAAGACCTCAAAGGCAAGACCATCGCCGTCAACTCCCTGAACAACCTGGGCACCATGTCCATGAGCGCCCATTTGAAGGCGCATGAAGTAACGCCGAAACAGGTGAAGTTCGTCGCCATCGATTTCCAGGCGCAGCTGGGCGCGCTGACGAGCGAGAAGGTGGACGCGGCCTGGATGGTGGAGCCGTTCCTGTCGGCCGCCCAGCAGGCCGGCGCCCGGCTGCTGCTCGACACCAACACCGGCCCGACCGACGCGCTGCCGATCGACGGCTTGACCGCCACGGCGGAGTGGGTGAGCAAGCGCCCGAAGACCACCGCCGCCTTCCAGCGCGCGGTCGCCAAGGCCCAGCGCCTGGCCGCCACCAACCGCGCCGAGCTGGCCGAGGTCGTCCCGCTCTACACGCAGACGCCCAAGCAGGCGGTGATGACCATGGCGATGGGCACCTTCCCGACCTCGCTGAACCCCAAGCGGATCCAGCGGGTGGCCGACCTGATGTACGAGTTCGGCTACCTGAAGTCCAAGGTGGACGTGGCCTCCATGGTCGTCCCGGAGCCCGTTCCGCAACCCGGCTAGTCACGGCAGGCGGAACGCGCCGTCCGGGACGGGACCACCGATCGAGCGATCAGCCTTCGGAGGCCCCCAGCCGGGCGCGGCCGGCGATCAGCGCGAGCGTGGCGTCGGCCGCCCGCCGTACGGCCGTGTCCACGGCCTGCTCTCCGGTGCCGAACGCGCCCAGGTGCAGCAGCCCCGCGTGCCCGTGCGCGGTGGCGGCCACGGCCAGCCCGAGCGACTCGGCGGCCACCGGGTCACCGTCGGCCAGGGCCATCGCCCCCGACTGGAACGCCTCCTTGACCGGCTGGGAGGCCCGCTCCAGATCGGGTGACCAGGAGCCGAACAGCACCTCGAACAGCGCCCGGTGCCGGGCGGCGAACCGTACATATCCTCTGGCCACCGCCACCAGCCGATCCTCCGGCGCGCTGCCTCCGCGCTCCGCGGTCACGGCCGCCACCAGCAGTTCCCCGGCGCGTACGCTCACCGCGAGCAGCAACTCGTCACGGTCGGCGAAGTGCCGGTAGGGGGCGCTGACCGCGACGCCGAGCCGCCGGCTCGCCTCGGCCATCGAGAACCCCTGGACCCCCTGCTCGGCGATGAGCTCCAGCGCGGTTTCGATGAGTGCGCCCCGCAGGTCGCCATGGTGGTAGCTGGGTCGTTTCCTGGGTGGCACCAGATCAGGTTAGCGACAGTTCATCCAGGGTTTTGTGCTCCGCGTCCGTCAGCGCGAAGTTCATGGCCCCCGCCGCCTCGGCTGCCTGCTGCGGCTTGGACGCGCCGGGGATGGCCACGACGGTGTCGCCGTAGCGGGTGATCAGCCAGTTGAGCGCCACCTGGGAGATCGTGGCGCCGTGCCCCTCGCCGATCCGCCGCATGGCCTCGATCAGCGGCCGGGTGCGTTCGAGCCCCTGGGCGCTGAGCACGTTGCGGCTGAACAGGCGGCGCGCCGGCGGCGCGGACCTGGCCAGTGCCGGGTTGTCGTGGAAGCGCCCCGTGAGCACCCCACCCTCCAGCGGCGAGTACGCGATGAGCGTCACGCCCAGCTCGCGGGCCGTGTCCAGCACCGAGTCCCGCTCGACGTTCCTGTGCAACAGGCTGATGCGCACCTGGTTGGCGGCCAGCGGGATGCCCTCGGCGGCCAGCACGCGGTGGGCGAGCACCAGCTGGCGGGCGTTGAAGTTGCTGACGCCGACCGCGCGGATCCGGCCCGACCGTACGAGCCGCGCCATGGCTTCGAGCTGGGCGGGGAGGCTCGACAGGCTGCCGGTGGGCATGTGGATCTGGTGCAGGCCGACGGGGTGTCCGCCCAGATGGGCCAGTCGCTTGCCGATGGTCTTGGTGATGCTGGCCGCGGTGCGCAGGTGCGGCGTCCATTTCGTGGCGACGGTCACCTGGCCGGGGGTGATGCCGCACTCGTTGAGCGCGGTGGCCAGCGCCTGCTCCGATTGCCCCCGGCCGTACATCTCGGCGGTGTCGAACCAGGTGACCCCGCCGTCGAGGGCGGCCTGTACGACTGCGGTGGCCGTCTCCTGGCCGATGGGATTGATGATCAGGCGGGTGTAATTGGCCGTGCCCGCGAACTGCATGCACCCCAGGCCGATGGGGCTGATCTCGATGTCGGTCTTGCCCAGCCTCCGCGCTTCCATCCGCACTCCTCAATGTGATAGTCGATCACATTGTGAAAGGCTATCACATTCGCGGCGCCGGGCTCAGAGCCACGCCCGGAGCTCCTCGCCGTGCCCATGCATGCGCGGGCGGCCGGTCTGGACGTCGACACACCGGGCCCCGACGCCTTCGCCGGGCTCTCCCCGCAACAGCAGCAGATCGTCCGGCTCGCCGCCCGCGGGCTGACCAACCGCGAGATCGGCGAACGCCTCTTCCCGTCGCCGCGCACCTTTCCCAAGCTGGGCGTCACCTCCCGCTCCCAGCTACGCGACGTGCTGGAGGCAGGGACCCGCACGACTGCCTGACGCGCCGGACACCCGGTGCGGGCTCCGCCGAGAGCCCCCGCCGGCTCGGTCGTCGAACGTATGAGCCCGGGGTCGCGGACCGCGAGGCGGTCCCACGCACGCCGGAGTTGAACGCCGATCGGTTTCCTCGAGGTTGTCCGGTTCTCCGGGCCATCATGCGGGCATGCGGCCCGCCGAATATGTGAGGATCTGTTCACATAACGATGAATATAATGATCGCCATGGGCCGTACGGCAGGCGAGGACATGACGGCGCCTGACAGCCTGCCCCCGAAGACGCACCAGCCGGACGGCGTGGAGTTCCGCCTGCTGGGGCCTGTCGGGATCTGGGCGGGTGAGAAGTTTCTCGGCCCTGCCACCCCGCAACAGCGCTCGGTGCTGGCGATGCTGCTGCTCCACGCTGGCCGGACGGTTCCGCTCGAGCGTTTGATGAAGGCGGTGTGGGACCAGGAGCCTCCCGCCTCGGCGCGCAACGCCGTTCAGGGATACGTGTCCAAGCTCCGGCGGCTGCTCGCCAGGGTGCCCGGCACCGAGCTGTCCACCTCGCCGCCGGGGTACCGGCTGGTCCTCGACCCGGCACGGGTGGATCTGCTGCGCTTCCGTGAGCTGGTGGCCCGCGCGCATGCGAGCGATCAAGGCCGGGCGTGCGACCTGTTGCGGCAGGCGCTGGTCTTGTGGCACGGACCGCCGCTGGCCGACGTGGCAGGTGGCCTGCTGCGTGACACGTTCGGCGTGACGCTGGAGGAAGAGCGGCTGAGCACGATCGAGGAGCGCCTCGCGATCTGCCTGCGGCTGGGCAGACATCACGAGGCGCTCGTCGAGCTCCCCGCGCTTGTGAGCGAGCATCCGCTGCGGGAGCGCCTGGTCCATCTCACGATGGTGGCGCTGCACCGGGACGGCAGGCGGGCGGCCGCGCTGGCCGCGTACCATGACCTGCGCGGGCGGCTGGTCGAGGAACTGGGGATCGATCCCGGGAGCGAGCTGCAGCAGCTGTACCAGCGCCTCTTGGAGGAGGACGACCTCGCCGAGGCGGGAGACGGTCCCGCCACCGTCCTTCATCGCGGTGACCTCTCGGCGGGGGGCCCGGGAGGCGTGCCTGCCCCGCCGGTGCCCGCGGAGCTGCCTGCCGACCTGGTCTCCTTCACCGGGCGCGGGGCGGAGCTGGCCCGCGCGTACGAAACTCTGCGCGCGACCGAATCCGGCGGGCCGCGGATCTGCCAGATCACCGGGCTCGGCGGGGTCGGGAAATCATCGCTGGCCATCCACATCGCGCATGCCGTCGCCGGCGACTTCCCCGATGGCCAGCTGTACATCAACCTGCACGGCGACACGCCTCACACCAGGTCGGTGAAGCCGGCGGAGGCCATGCGCCGCTTTCTGCGCTCCCTCGGCGTGGCCGAGGCAGCCATACCCGCGGGCCTGGAGGAGGCCGCGGGGCGATTCCGGTCGCTGATCCACGGCAGGCGCATGCTCATCATCCTGGACAATGCGCGCGACGCGGCGCAGGTCCGGCCGCTGCTTCCCGGCAGCCTCGGGTGTGCGGTGCTGATCACCAGCCGGCGCCGGTTCACCTCCTTCGACGGCGCCGTACAGATCTCGCTGGACGTGCTGCCGGACGGGGAGGCCCTCGACCTGCTGCGTGCCGTGATCGGGGAGAAGGCGATCGCCGCCGAACCCGCCGCGGCGGCCGAGGTCGTCCGGCTGTGCGGCAGCCTGCCCCTGGCGTTGTGCCTGGCGGCGGCTCGGTTGAGGGCCCGGCCGGCCTGGTCGCTCGCGTCCCTGGCCAAGCGGCTGGCGAACACCCGGCGGCGGCTGGACGAGTTGCGCGCCGACGACCGGGCGCTCCGGGCGAGTTTCCAGACCAGCTACCAGGATCTGCTCGCCGACTCGCAAGGCAGGGCCGCGGCGCGGATGTTCCGGTTGCTGGGCATGTTCGACGGGCCGGACATCAGCCTGTCCGCAGCCGCCGCGCTGGCCGATCTCCCCGAGGAACGGGCGCAGGACCTGCTCGATCACCTGGCCGACGGGCAACTGGCGGACAACTACCTTCCGGACCGCTACCGGCTGCACGACCTGCTGCGGCTGTTCGCCCGCGAGCGCGCGGAAGAAGAGGACAGCCTGCCGGAGCGGCAGCGGGCCTTCCGCCGGGTCCTGCATCACTTCCTGGCCACTGTCCGCACGATCACCCATACCCTGAACAGGGGCAGCACGTGGCGGCTGGACGTCGGGCCGGCCGACCTGGTCCAACCGGGCGTGATCTCGTTGAAGAGCCAGGACACGAAGGCGTGGATCGACTCCGAGGCGGACAACATCCTGGCGGCCGTGGACCAGGCGACACGCACACCGGTCGCCGGCGAGGTGGTGGGGCTGGCCACGTCGTTCGCCGTCCTGTTGCACGAGCGTGGCCACTATCTCAAGCAGTTCCACCTCGCCGAACTGGCGCTGGTGGCCGCGGAGCACACAAGTGACCCGTTCTATCTGGCCGTCGCACACGGCGACCTCGGCTGGGCGCACATCTACGTGGAACACCCGGACGACGCCATCCGCCACCTGCACAAGTCCCGGGCCGCCTTCCGGCGGGCCGGGAACACCGGCCGCGAGGCGGCACTGCTCGACTACATCGGGGTCGCCCACAGGAGCGCGGGCCGCTACGACGAAGCCATCGCCCACCACCTGCGCGCACTCGCCCTCGTCGGCGAGGCGGGCAACCGCCTGACCCATGGGGCGGTCCTCACCCATCTGGGGCTGGCCTACCAGCGGGCGGGGCGCTTCGCCGAGGCCGTCGCCGCGCATACCGACACGATCGCCATCCTCAGAAAGGCCGGCATCTCGGCCTACCTAGGGCTCGCTGTCGGCCATCTCGCCGAGGCGCACCGCCTGGCCGGAGACCCGGGGCGGGCCGTGGCCTATTACCAGCAGGCCCTCGACCTCCACCGGGAAGCGGGCCCCATCGGCGAGTTGCGGGAGGCCGACATCCTCTGGGGACTGGGCCGCGCCCTGCACGACGCCGACCGGACCCCCGACGCCCACCGATCCTGGCGGCGCTCGATCGGCATCATGCGGGGCCTCAACCTCATCTCGGCCGAGGAAAGGCACGCACTCGAGAACAGCGAGGTTCCCGAGACGCCGCAGGCGATTCAGCGGCAGCACTGAGCTCGCCCTGCGTATTCTGCCCGGCGCCGATTTCCCCGTACTTGCAGTTGACAAAGGTGTCCGCGACGCCGCAGGTCAATCAGTCGCGCCTCTGGTTGTGGTCTTCAACCGCCGATTCTCGCGCCCCCCGCTGAAATTCCGCTGAAATTCCGCTGAATTGTCGCGACTATTGCTTAAGTTGATGTTCGCAATTTATGATCCCGGCCGTAGTTGATCACCTTTATCGCGAACGTGAGGGCGATGACTGTGTTACGTGGGCTGGCCGCGTGGACCGTGGCGTTGACGCTCTCGGCCGGGGCGCTGATCTCCGCCACTGGGGCGGCGGCGGACCCGGTGATCCCATCCGACGAGGCGGCCACCGCCAAGGCGCGCGAGTCGGGCGGCAGGGTCGAGATCCTCTCCAAGAGAAGTGAGAGCCGGGAGGTCTTCGCCAACCCCGACGGGAGCTTCACCGCGGTCGAGCACCTGCGGCCGGTCAGGGTCCGGCGAGGAGACGGCTGGGTGGCCCCGGACCCGACGATGGACAGACGCCCCGACGGCTCGATCGGGCCGCGTGCCGCGACGGTCGGGCTCGCGGTGTCCGGCGGCGGGGACGCGCCGCTGGCCCGGCTGTCGTACGCGGGCCGCTCCATCGCGCTCACCTGGCCGGGCCGGCTGCCCAAGCCGGAGCTGCGCGCCGACACCGCCCTCTACGCCGAGGTGCTGCCGGGCGTCGACCTGCTCGTCAGGGCCGAGGTGGACGGCTTCGCGCACACGCTCGTCGTCAAGGACCGCGCGGCGGCGGCCAGTCCGGCCCTGGCCAAGGTGGCCTTCGGGCTGCGCGCGGAAGGGCTCGACGTGACCAAGCGCGACGGCCGGCTCACGGCCGCCGACCGCGCCGGCGGCGGCGAGGTCTTCGAGGCGCCCGGCGCGATCATGTGGGACTCCGGGGAAGGGGCCGCGCCGGACGAGCTGGCCAAGGGGCCGGCGCCGCTGTCCCGGGTGGCCGGGATGGACACGGCGGTAGCGGGCGGAAGCCTCACCCTGACCCCCGACCTGGCCATGATCAACGACCCCGCCACCCGGTTCCCGGTCTACATCGACCCGGTGTGGAAGACGGTCAAGGCCTCGGCCTGGGCGTACGTCTCCAGGGCGCACCCCAGCTGGTCGTTCTACAAATTCGGCGGAGAGGACACGGCGGGCGTGGGCCTGTGCGAGGCCGACAGCCGATGCGAGCCCTCCGACGTCAAGCGCCTGTTCTACCGCATGCCGACCAGCTCCTACGCCGGCAAGCACATCATCTCGGCCACGTTCACCGCCCGCGAGACCTGGTCGTACTCCTGCGACGCCAGAGAGGTGCAGCTCTGGCGGACCAAGGGCTTCACCGAGAACTCCACATGGAACTCCACCTCCGACAACTGGCTGGAACACCTCGACACCCGCGACGTGGCCAAAGGCCGGCCGGGCTGCGCGGAGGGCAACGTGGAGTTCAACGCCCTGCCCGCGGTCAAGGACGCGGCGGCCGGCAGGTGGTCGACGACGACGTTCGGGCTGAAGGCGGCCGGCGAGGGCGACAAGTACGGCTGGAAGCGCTTCGCCGACGACGCCTACCTGACGGTCAACTACAACACCCCGCCGCCGCAGCCCAAGCAGTCGAACCTGTCGATGAACCCGGGGGGCCGGTGCGTGCACGACAACCCGCCGGCCGTGAACGTACCGCCGGAGCTGCGGGCCGTCCTGTACGACCCGGACTCGCAGGAGGCGAAGAAGGTCTCCGCCAGGTTCAGGGCCGTCTGGGACGGCGAGGTCAAGTGGGTCTCCTCGCTGATCGGCCCGCTGACGTCGGGATCGGTCTTCAAGACGACCATGCCCTCGTCGATCCCCAAGAACAAGACCATCGCCTGGGGGGTCCAGACCTACGACGGCTACGAGTACAGCCCGTGGAGCTTCGCGGGCAACGCGACCGCCTGCTACTTCACCTATGACTCCAGCAAGCCCGCGGCCCCGGTCGTGACCTCGGCCGACTACCCCGAGTCCACGGGTGAGGACCCCGACCCGTGGTACGACGGCGTCGGCAGGTACGGACGCTTCACCGCCGACTCCGCCGACAACGACGTCACCCGGTACGTCTTCGACGTCGGCGGCAAGCTGATCGAGCGCAAGCCGTCCGCCCCCGGTGGCCCGGTGACCCTCGACCTCGCCCCCTCCCACTCCGGCCCCAACGCCATCGGCGTCCAGGCGTTCGACGCGGCCGGCAACAACAGCGCCATCCGCGGCTACCTGTTCAAGGTCAAGGCGGGCAGCCCGGCCAAGGCCGAGTGGCCGCTGGACGACCCCGAGAACGCCACCCAGGTCGCCGACGCGACGGGCGCCTTCCCCGCGGCTGTCCACGGCGGGGTGACCCTGGGCATGGACGGCATCACCGGCACCGCGATGCAGGTCAACGGCACCTCCGGCTACGCGAGCACGGCCGGCCCGGTGCTCGACACCACCAAGAGCTTCGCGGTGTCGGCCTGGGCCAGGCTGCCGGACGACAAGCAGGGCCGCGCGGGCGTCGTCGCCACCCAGATCGGCAACGTTCGTCCGGGCTTCGAGCTCTACTACTCGGCCTCGTACGACCGGTGGGTCTTCAACCGCTTCAGCGCCAACACCGCCGATGCCACGATCACCAGGGCCACCGGCACGGCCGCGCCCCAGGGCGGCGAGTGGGCACACCTGGTCGGCGTGTACGACGCGGTGGCCAAGGAGATCAAACTCTACGTCAACGGCCGGCTCCAGCAGGCCACGCCGTTCACGACGCCGTGGCAGGCGAGCGGCGTCATGCAGATCGGCGCCGGCGCCTACGACGCGCAAGCCCGCTCGTTCTTCTCCGGCGAGATCGACGACGTGCGGGCCTTCGACCGCATCGTCACCGAGGACGAGGTCGGCGAGCTGTTCAGCCGCCACCCAGTGGTCAAGGCCCGGTGGCGGCTGAACGACTCCGCCTCGGCCGTCCGCCAGAGCGCGGCCCACTGGAAGCTGGACGAGGCCGCGGGCGCCACGCGGGCCGAGGAGGTGGGCGGGCGGCACCCGGCGAACAGGTCGGGCGGCGTCACGTTCGGGGCCGCGGGCAAGGTCGGCACGGCCGCCGGCCTCGACGGGACGAGCGGCCACCTGAAGACCGCGGGACCGGTCCTGGACACCATGAAGAGCTTCTCGGTCACCGCATGGGCGAGGCTGCCCGCGACCAAGCCCACGCACGCCTCGGTGATCGCCACGCAGGCCGGCGCGGGCCAGCGCAGCGGGTTCGAGCTGTACTACTCGGCCTCGTACGACCGCTGGATCTTCAACCGGTACACCGGCGACACGGCGGCCGCGGCGGCGGTGCGGGCGCAGTCCACGGCGGTGCCGCAGCCCGGCGTGTGGACCCACCTGACCGGCGTCTACGACGCCGCCTCCAAGCAGATCAAGCTGTACGTCAACGGCAGGCTCAACACCGTCACCCCGTTCACCACGCCGTGGCAGGCCACCGGTCCCGCGATGATCGGCGCCGGCTGGTACGGCTCGGCCGGGCAGTTCTTCACCGGCGAGATCGACGACGTGCGCGTCTTCGACCAGATCATCACCGACTCGGAGATTGCCACGCTGGCCGGCGGCTCCCCGCTGACGATCGCGGCCGACGACACCGCTTCGGGACGGCACGTCACGCTGTACGGCAACGCGCTGATCGACCAAGGCGCCGGCTGGGTCGGCACGCCGCCGGGCGGCCTGGTGCTGGACGGCGCCGGCGACTACGCGGCCACCGCCGCGCCCGTCGTGCGCACCGACGAGAGCTTCACCGTCGCGGGCTGGGTGACCACCGCGGGGCGGCCGGACCGGGCGGCGGCGGTCTTCAGCCAGGAGGGTGCGGTCAACAGCGGTTTCGTGCTGCGCTACCGGCCCGACGACGCCGACCCGGCGGGCGCGGGCGGGTACGAGATCGAGATGCCGGACGCCGACGCCGCGGGCGCGGACCGGCCTGCGGCGCGGCACTCGGCCTTCCAGTCCGGTTTCTCCTGGGACCACGTGGCGCTGGTCTACGACGCCTTCCAGGACGAGATGCGCCTGTACGTCAACGGCGAGCTGGAACAGACAGAGGAACGCGTGTCCTGGCGCTTCGACGTACGCGGCTTCCACGCGGGCAAGGGCCTGCAGCTCGGCCGGGCCAAGAGCGACGGGGCCTGGGGCGAGTACTGGCCAGGAGTGATCGACGACGTGTGGGCCTTCCAGGGGATCGCGACGGAGGAGCAGCTCCAGATGCTCGCCGGCGGCACCGAACTGGACGTGACGCTGTGAGGAGGCAGGCCATGAAGAGGTTGACCGTCTTGCCGGCGCTCGTCGTCGTGGCCGCGATGCTGGTCGCCACACCGGCCTCCGCCGAGGCAGGCCCGGGCCGGCCGGAGGTGCGCAGCGCCGAGCGGGTCGTCAGGGGCGAGCCGCTGGCGGCCGAGCCGCGCAAGCCCGACCCGGCCAAGGAGCCGGCGTCCTGGCCGCGGCCGGGCGCCGCCGTGCTGCGGGCGTCGGGCGGAGCGAAGGTGACCAAGCACGGCAGCGGGCTGCTGTTCAGCCTGAACGCCGCCGCCCGTACCGACGTCGAGCTGGACTACTCCCGGCTGGCGGCGGCGTACGGCGGCGCGTACGGCAGCAGGTTGCGGCTGGTGCGGCTGCCCGCGTGCGCGCTGACCACCCCCGAGCAGGCGGCCTGCCGCACCGGCACGCCGGTGGCCGCCCGCAACGACACCGAACGCCGCGTCCTGACCGCGACGATCCAGCCGGGGGACTCCGGCGCCGCGTCCGTCCGAAGCGGCGCGGAGACGGTGCTGGCGGCGGTGGCCGGAGCCTCCGGCGAGCAGGGCGACTACACGGCGAGCAAGCTCTCGCCGTCGGCGACCTGGAACGTCTCCGAGCAGAGCGGCGACTTCGCCTGGTCCTACCCGATGCGGGTCCCCCCGGTGCCGGGCTCACTCACCCCCGAGCTGGAGATCTCCTACTCGTCGGGCAGCGTCGACGGCCGCACGTCCAGCACCAACAACCAGCCCTCCTGGATCGGCGAGGGCTTCGACCTGTGGCCCGGCCACATCACCCGCGCCTACAAGCCGTGCGCCGACGACGGCGCCCCCAAGGACGAGTGGGGCAACTCCCCAGGCGACCAGTGCTGGGCCTACGACAACGCCACCATCGCCTGGAGCGGCGGGGCCGGCGAGCTGATCCAGGCCGCCGACGGCACCTGGCGGATCAAGGACGACGACGGCACCAAGGTCGAGCGGCTCAAGGACACCGGCAAGGGCAACGGCGACGACGACGGCGAGTACTGGAAGGTCACCGCGACCGACGGCACGCAGTACTTCTTCGGCCTCAACCGGCTGCCCGGCTGGTCGAGCGGCCGCCCCGAGACCGGCTCGACCTGGACCGCCCCCGTCTTCGGCGACGACGCGGGCGAGCCCTGCCACGGCGCCTCGTTCGCCTCCTCCTGGTGCGACCAGGCCTACCAGTGGAATCTGGACTACGTCGTCGACCCCCTCGGCAACGCCATCACCTACTTCTACTCCCAGGAGACCAACCGCTACGGCCGCAACCTCAAGCCCGCCGACGACACCGCCTACGTCCGCGGCGGCTGGCTGGACCGGATCGAGTACGGCCACCGCTCCGACACCCTGTTCACCGCGAAGGCCCCGGCCCGCGTGCTCTTCGGCGTCTCCGAGCGCTGCCTGCCGGCCGACGGCTTCGACTGCGCCCCCGGCAAGATCGGCGACAGCCCGACACGCTGGGCCGACGTGCCCTGGGACCTGAACTGCGCGGCCGGCACCGAGTGCAAGGACGACCACGGCACGGTGGCCCCCAGCTTCTGGTCCCGCAAGCGGCTGACCAAGGTCTCCACCCAGGTGCTCAAGGCCGACGGCGGCTACCGCGACGTGGACGCCTGGGCCGTCGACCACCGCTGGGGCGACGCCGACATCGACCGTGCCCTCCTGGTCAAGTCGATCAAACACACGGGCCAGGCCGCCGGCCCGGCCGTGGCGCTGCCGTCGGTGACGTTCAACCACGTCCAGCTCCCCAACCGGCTGGACAAGATCGGCGACGACATCGCCCCGTTCGTGAAGTACCGCGTCGGCGCGATCTACGACGAGTCCGGCGGCCAGATCGACGTCAGCTACTCCGGCACAGACTGCGCGCTCGACGCGCTGCCCAAGCCGGAGACGAACACCCGCAGGTGCTTCCCGGTCAAGTGGACCCCGGCCGGGTACGAGGACCCGATCACCGACTGGTTCCACAAGTACGTCGTCACCAGGGTCGTCAAAGCCGACAGGACCGGCGGCGCGCCGGACATGCTCACCGACTACGAGTATCTGGGCGGCGCGGCCTGGCATTTCGATGACGACGACGGCCTGACCAAGGAGAAGAACAAGACGTGGTCGCAGTGGCGCGGCTACGGCCACGTTCGCGTCAGGACCGGCGGCTGGAACGACCCCCGCTCCCAGACCGACCGCCTCTACCTGCGCGGAATGGACGGCGACCGGCTCAACGCCGCCGGCGGGGCCAAGCAGGTGGCGGTCCCCGACGGCGAGGGTGGCACGCACACCGACCACGACGCGTTACGCGGCTTCCCGCTGAAGGAGATCGTGTTCGACCGGCCGGGCGGGACGCCGGAGCTGAAGACCGTCAACACCCCGTGGCGGCACCAGACCGCCGCCCGGACCAGGAGCTGGGGCACCGTCACGGCCAACCTCGTCGACGTCGGCAAGAGCCGCAGGTGGGAGCTGATGGACGGCGGCTCCTGGCGGCAGAGCGAGATCGCCAACGCCTACGAGACCACGGCGGGCCTGCCCACCCAGGTCGACGACAAGGGCGACCTGTCCACGGCCGCCGACGACAAGTGCACGCGCACGTCGTACGCGACCGACAAGGGCGCCTGGCTGCTCGACTTCCCCACCCGCGAGGAGACGGTCTCGGTCGCCTGCGCGACCACCCCGGATCGCGGCAAGCACGTCGTCGAGGACGTCCGCACGACCTACGACCAAGGCACGCTCACCAAGGGCCTGGTGACGAAGGTCGAGGAGATCGCCGCGCACGACGGGACCACCGCCTCGTATGTCGCCAAGGAGGCCACCACCTACGACGGCTACGGCCGGGCGCTGACCGTCAAGGACGCCCTCGGCAACGTGACGACCACCGCCTACACCGACACCGCGGGCCTCAACACCCAGGTCAAGGTCACCCGTCAGGCGGACGCCGCCACCGCGCACACCACCGTCCGCCACCTGGACCCGGCCTTCGGCCTGCCCACGGCCGAGATCGACGCGGGCGGGCTGCGGACTGAGCTCTCCTACGACGCGCTCGGCCGGCTGGCCAAGGTGTGGCTGCCCGACAGGTCGGGCGACACCGGCCAGAACCCCAACATGGAGTACAGCTACCAGACGGCCGAGGGCAAGATGGCCGCCGTCGGCACCAGGAGGCTGACCGCCGACGGGGGACAGAGCGCGCCGGCGTACGAGCTCTTCGACGGTTTCCTGCGCCCCCGCCAGACGCAGGAGCCCGGCCCCGATGGCGGCCGGCTCATCGCGGACACGCTCTACGACGCGCGGGGCAACGTCGCCCGCACCTACGAGCCGTACTACTCCACCGGCGCGCCGTCCACCACGCTGTTCGGCCCGTACGAGGGCAACGTCGAGGCGCAGAACGCCTTCGAGTACGACGGGCGCGGGCGCGAGACCGTGGAGCGGTTCCTGACCGGCAACGGTGACACCGGCGAGAAGTGGCGTACGGTCACCTCCTACGCCGGCGGCCGGGTGAGCGTGGACCCGCCGACCGGCGACACGCCGGTCACCACGCTGACCGACGCCCACGGCCAGGTCGTGGAGCGCCGCCAGTACCGGGGCGACGGGCCCAGCGGAGACTACGACAAGACCGCCTACACCTACACGCCGGCCGGGAAGCTCGCCACGATCACCGACCCGGCGGGCAACACCTGGACCCGCCACTACGACCTGCGCGGAAGGGAGATCCGGACCGACGACCCCGACCGCGGCACGACCAGGACGACCTACGACGACCTCGACAGGGTCGTCTCCGTCACCGACGCCCGCGGCAGGACGGTCTTCACCGCCTACGACGGCCTCGGCCGCAAGACCGCGACCCGCGACGGCTCGGCGACCGGCCCGGTCATCTCGTCCTGGACGTACGACACCGTCCGCAAGGGCCTGCCGGCGGGCTCCACCAGAACGGTGGACGGGCGGGCGTACACCAGGACCGTCAACGCCTACGACACTCTGAACCGCCCGATCCGCACCACGATCACCATCCCGGAGTCCGAGGGCGCCCTGGCGGGCTCATATGCCTTCGACACCCGCTACAAGCTCGACGGCACCCTCCAGTCGACCGGCTTCCCCGCCGCCGGCGGCCTGCCGGCCGAGACCGTCGTCCACTCCTACGACGAGCTGCTCCGTCCCACCACCACCGGCTCCAACCTCGGCTCGTACGTGACCCGCTCCCAGCACAGCCTGACCGGCAGACCGGAGCAGTACGAGCTGACCACCGGCGCCAAGAAGTCCTGGCTGACCTACACCTACGAGTACGGCACCCGCCGGCTCCAGTCCTCGCGCGTGGACCGCGAGGGCGTCGAGCGGCCCGACAGGAACACCGCCTACTCCTACGACGCCGCGGGCAACATCCTGCGGGTCTCCGACGCCGGCACGGACACGCAGTGCTTCACCTACGACCACCTGCGTCGGCTGACGGAGGCGTGGGCGCAGCAGGCTGAGACCTGCGCGGCCACGCCGAGCACGGGGGTGCTGGGCGGGGTGGCGCCGTACTGGCAGTCGTTCTCCTACGACCTGACCGGCAACCGGACCAAGGAGGTCGAGCACGGGGTCGGCGGCGCGGCCGACGTCGTACGCGACTACGCCTACCCGGCCGCCGGGCAGTCCCGCCCGCACGGCGTCACCTCCGTCACGCAGGGTCAGCGCACCGACTCCTACTCCTACGACGCCGCCGGCAACACCACCGCCCGCCCCGGCCAGGTGCTCGAATGGGACGTCGAGGGCCTGCTGACCAAGGTCACCCAGGGCGCCCAGGTCACCTCGTTCGTCCACGACGGCGACGGGGAGCGGCTCATCCGCCGCGAGCCGGGCGCGACGACGCTCTACCTGCCCGGCATGGAGCTGCGCCTGGCCACCGGGGCGACCAGCCCGCAGGCCAGCAGGTACTACACCCACGAGTCGGCCATGGTCGCGGTGCGGCGGCCGAGCGGCGTGCACTTCCTGGCCGGCGACCACAACGGCACGAGCGAACTGGCCGTGAACGCCGCCACCCAGGAGGTCACCCAGCGCCGCTTCAAGCCCTTCGGCCAGCTCCGCGGCACGGCCGCCGGGGCCTGGCCGGGGGAGAAGGGGTTCGTCGGCGGCACCGACGACACCTCGATCGGGCTGACGCGGCTGGGGGCACGCGAGTACGACGCGGCGCTGGGCCGCTTCGTCAGCGCGGACCCGGTGGTCGACTTCATGGACCCGCAGCAGATGAACGGCTACGCCTACGCCAACAACAGCCCGCTGACCTTCACCGACCCCGACGGGCTGCTGGTGAAGAAGAAGGTGCCCCCGAAGGTCGGGCCGCCCAAGAAGAAGATCCATACCCCTGCCCGCCCTCGGTTCAAGAGCTGGGGCGACGCCAAGTGGAGGTGGAGCCCCATCGTCCGCAAGGGCGGCTCCTCCAAGATCTCCTCCGGCCGCCCGCAGCCGAAGAGGCTCCCCCAGCCGACCCCGCCGGTGTTCAGGGGAAAGAACACCGACATCATCAAGCCCTATTGGCACAATTACGTGTCCCCAGCGATGGGAATCGTCGAGAGGGCCATGCGCAGGTTGCCCGACCTCTGGGGAAGTGCGGCGGAACGCATGGATAAGATCGGCGCGCGCGTGGGGTGGGCCGGGAATGTGGTCGGCTTCGTGGACGGGATCTATTCGGAGTGGAAGGAAGACGCCGATCGGGACGACATGAGCGTGGCGTACCGGATCGCCCGTGGAAGCATACGCGGCTCGATAACGACGGGCTGGAGCTTGGTCGGCGGGATGGGCGGCGCGGCAGCCTGCGGCGCCACGGGCCCCGGCGCCTTCGTGTGCGGCACAACCGGCGCAACCGCGATGGGAAACCTTGGCGGTTACTACGCGGACGGGTTGCTGGCGATAGAGGAGCGGCTGGGAGTGTTCAACCGCGTCGAAGACGGCGTCGGGGCGGTCGTCGACGCCGTCCGCGGACTCTGGTGAACCGGCGCTCGGGGGCCGGCGGGGAGCCCCCGAGCGCCGCCAGGCGCCGGCGCTGCCGGAGGTCGGCCGGCGGAGCTCACTGGACGCTCCAGGCCTCCTTGCGGGGCGGATAGGCGAAGGTCTGCGTGCCGGCCCAGTCCTCTCCGACGACGCGGTAGTCGTGGGCGGCTTCGCTCGCGGCGTGGTCGCGGCCGATGTCGATCGTGTCGGCCGTCGACCAGACACCGTCGACCTCGTGCTCCACGGTGTAGAGGAACTCGTTGAAGCCCGAGGGGGACACGCACGTGGTGACGATGGTGAGCGAGCCCCGCCCCCTCGTCAGATCCGGCGGGATGGTGACGATCTGGTCTCTCCACTTGTAGATACCGTCCTCGAGCAGCGGTCGCCATTCCGCGGCCGGGCTCCCGTTGACGGTGATGGTGGCCTGTTGCAGCCCGACGCCCGCATCCAGCCGGCGGGTCAGCCGTACGCCCGTGTTCGCCGGGCTGACCCTCACGGTGAACCGGCTCGATCCTCCACGAGGGAACGCACGACCATCGTCACTGACGATGTGGGCGGGGTTGACGATGTGGCCAGGCACGCCTTCGGACGCGCCGGGTTGCGGCGTCGCCCGTTGAGCGATGACGACGCCCAGGATCGCCGCGGCTGCCGACACGGCCACCGCTGCGAGCAGGGTGGCTCGGCGCCGACGCCACCTGGCGGCACGGGGCGTGTCCGTGGTGCCAGGTTCGGTCATGGCCTGGGTGGCGATCTCCCTGGACCCGGCGGGCAGCTGATGGACCCGCACCCGCTCCCACGCCCGTTCCCATGCCGGAAGCCGATGGTCGGGAACGCGGCATCCCCGGAGGAACGCCACCATCACCGCCTTCTTGGGGAAGCGACGGCCGGCCAGCATGTCGGCGCAGGTGGAGCGGGGCAGCCGCGTCCCGCCCGCCCGGTCCGCCCGGGTCTGAAGCTCCCGAAGTGACACGTCGGCCCGCGCGAACTGCTCGGCCAGCAGTTTCACCAGATCCTCGGGAGAGGTCACCGACTCCAGCCCGCCCTCGGTCGCCTCCGCGGCGGGCCGAGGGTCTTGGTCGCCTTGGGGGGCCTCGCTCATCGTTCCCAGACCTTGTCCTCTCCTGACCGGCCCGTTCGGCCGCGCCCGCTGCGACAGACAGTGTATGGGTAATCGCTCTACGTGTCCGGGCCCTCGCTCCCGCTCTGGTCGCCGGGACCGTACAGGCGCTCGATCGCCTCGGCCTGCCGGGCGGCGAACCAGGCCCGATCGCGCGCGCCCTGCGACAGCCCGCCGGGCCGCTCCCCGTCGTGCCTGGCGTACTCCTCGGCCCACAGCCCCGTCTTCACCCTGCTCAGCAGGTTGCCCATGCCGGGCCGCCGCCGCAGCCGGCGCAGCGCGCCCACGTCGAGCTCGGCGGCGGCCACCAGCGACTCGCCCGCGCCCGCCTGGGCGAGCACGCGTCCCTGGTGGTCGAGCACCTCGGAGCCGCCGTTGGTGGAGTCGCCGGGGATCGGGATGCCCCTCAGGCCGCCGCTGTTGGCCGAGACCACGTAGGCCAGGTTCTCGGCGGCCCTGGCGCGGCGGGCGATGGCCTTCGGGGTCAGCGCCGGCGAGGAGGCCTCGGAGGTGGGGTGGCAGAAGACCTCGGCGCCGCGCAGGGCCAGCGCGCGGGCCAGCTCGGGCATGAGGATCTCCTCCGAGGCCAGCACCGCCAGGTTGCCGATCTCGGTGCGGGCCACCGGCAGCACCCCGTCGATGCCGTAGACCTCCAGGTAGCGCTCCCACACGTCGTACGGGCTCGGCGTGAACATCGAGTGCAGCCTGCGGTAGCGCAGGACCGGCGCCCCCTGCGGAGAGAGGATCACCGACGCCTGGAAGTACAGCTCGGGGAAGTGCTCGTCGCGCTCGTAGGCGTTCACGCACAGGTAGACCTCGTGCCGGGCGGCGATCCCGGCCAGCGCCTCGTACTCCGGGCCGCCGGGGTCGAGCGCGGCCTTGTCGCGCCACTCGGCGAAGCTCTCGCGCATCGGGAAGCCGGTCAGCACGTACTCGGGCAGCACCACCAGGCGCAGGTCGCGGCCCAGCCACGCCTTGCTGCCGCCGACCTGCTCGGCGATCCGCCCGATGGCGGCGCGGATGGCGGCCCTGGGGTCGGCGGCGGCGTTGACGGCCCTGGTCTCCATCTGGAGCGCCAGGGCCGTGCAGGCGGTCATGAGCGCCCGTTGGCCGCGCACCAGGCCGGCCAGGTGGTGGCGCCCTTGCCGAGCTGCTTGTTGTAGAAGGAGCTCCAGGAGTTCTCGCTGGCGCCGGGCGCGGTGGGCGCGGCCTTGAAGAGCGGGTAGTTCGTTTCGACCTCGGCGCGCAGCCACGGCTCGATCTCGGCGTAGGAGCTCAGCGACCAGCTGCGGGCGTGATAGGTGAGCTGGCCGCGTACGTCGCTCTCGGCCAGGCACATGAACGGCGCCCACGGGCTCGTCCGCGCCCAGCTGATCTTCGTCTCCATGGCCCCGGAGGGGACGGTGCCCGGAACGGTCCTGGCGGCCGCCTCGCGCTCGTCCACGGAGAAGTCGAACATCTCCTGGGCCGCGTACACGCCGCCCACCAGGCCGAACCGCTCGCCGAGCGTGGCGCCGAAGTCGGTGCGTACGGGGATGTCACTGGTCCACACGTTCTCATCATGCAACCGGCGCACCGGCGGGCCCACGTAGGAGGAGGTGATGTTGAACGGGCCGAAGTTCACCGTGTCGTTGTTGATGGGGATGACCGGGTAGGTCTTCTGGTCGATCGGGTTCTTCCATTCCCGCAGGACCCGCGTGGGGTCGGCGGGGTCGGTGTAGAAGACGATCTCGCGGGAGAGCTGGTAGAGCTGCGTCGTGTCCGGCACCCGGTACAGGCGCCTGATGTTGTAGCCCTCGATGTTGAACAGCTTCTGGCCGTGCCGCATCGACGGGTCGAGGCTGTTGCCCTCGATGTTGGCGTACACGCTGCCGGAGATCCGGAAGACCATGTCCTTGCCGTCGGGACGGCCGAAGGTCTGGAGCGAGAGCAGGCCGCTGCGATCGGTGACCGTCTTGTAGACCGGTCCCGGATTCGTCGGGTCGGCGGGCTTGCTGTCGTCGGCCGCGGCGCCTGGAGCGGTCACGCTCAGGAAGAGGGCGGCAAGGGCTACAGACCGGAGGATATTGCGCTTGAGCATGGGTCCGCTCCGAACACTTAGGCGAGTGAGCGAGCCCAATGTGATCATGTCGCGCTCGGCGCTGTCCATCTCGCCCCAGAAAACTGCAATGGACTCCAAATTTGGAGTAGACTCCAAGCATGGTGGAGGGGCTCCGGGAGCGGAAGAAACGGCAGACCCGGCAGCGCATCATCGGCGTGGCCATCGGCCTGTTCGTGGAGCGCGGCTTCGAGCACGTCACGATCGCCGAGGTCGCGGCGGCCGCCGAGGTGTCGGTGAACACCGTCTACAACTACTTCCCGGCCAAGGAGGATCTCGTCCTGCCGCCGGAGGAGGCCTCGCCGCACCGGCTGGCCGACATCGTGCGGGAGCGCCCGCCCGGCCAGTCGGCGGCCGGGGCGGTGCTGGCGCGGCTGCGCGCGGAGGTGCGCGGGCGCGAGCGCCAGGTGGGGCTGACGGAGGGGTTCGGGCGGGTGCTGGAGATGATGCGGGCCGCGCCCACGCTGGCCGCCCGGCTCGACGACCTCGGCCGCCGGATGACCGACGAGCTGGCCGTCGTGCTGGCCGAGGAGACCGGGGCGGCCGAGGGCGATCCGCTGCCGCGCGTGGCGGCCTGGCACATCGGGTGCCTGCACGCGCTGGTCTACGCCGAGATCGGCCGGCGCACGGTCGCGGGCGAGCGGCCCGACGCCATCGCCGCCGCCGTGCTGGAGCTGATGGATGTCGCAGAAGGGCTGCTGGGCGAGCGTGTCCTGGCCTATGCCGTACGAAAGGGATGACCGTGTTCAGGGTGACGATCAGGGGCAAGTTCAAGGGGCTCGACGACGCCGGGCGGGCCGCCGTGCTGGCCGCGAGCGGCGCGGCGTACACGGAGGCCGGGACGTTCACCCATGACGCGGGCGTCACGGCGTTCACCTTCCGCTGCCAGGTGCCCGCCGGGCCCGACGACGGCGAGGACGAGGCGGCGCTGGGGGCGATGGCGGCGCTGGAGGAGCACGGGCATCCGTACGAGATCCTGCAGCTCGCGGTGACCGACATGCGTGACATCAAGGTGCGACGTCGCCGCTGATCTCAGATCTGGGATACATTCTCTTATGTGAGACAGATGAGGGAGGTCGAGGTCCGGCTCGCCGGGCGGCTCGCGGAGCTGCGCGTCGAGCGGGGCTGGTCGCTGGAGGAGCTGGCGAGCCACTCGGGGATCAGCCGCTCGACGCTGTCGCGGCTGGAGCGGGGCGAGATCAGCCCGACCGCGGCCCTGCTGGGCAGGCTGTGCGCCGTCTACGGGCGGACGATGTCGCGGCTGCTGGCCGAGGTGGAGTCCGAGCCGCCGCAGCTCGTCCGGGCGGGGGCGCAGGCGGTGTTCCGGGATGAGGAGTCCGGGTTCGTCCGGCGTACGGTGTCGCCGCCCCATCCCGGGATGCGGGGCGAGGTCGTGGAGGGCAGGCTGCGGCCGGGGGCGGACATCTCGTACGACGCGCCGCCGGTGCCCGGGCTGGAGCAGCACATCTGGGTGCTGGAGGGGTCCGTGGAGATCACCGCCAACGGTCACACGCACACCGTGGAGGCGGGCGACTGCCTGCGCTTCCGCCTGTGGGGGCCCTCCCGCTTCCGCTGTCCCGGCCCCGGCCCGGTCCGGTACGCCCTCCTGATCGTCCTCCCATGACCTCACTGAAAGACCCTGGAGGAATCCCATGCCCGCCATCGAGCGCCTGACCGCCGAGGGCTTCGACGCCGGCGTCAAGGAGCTGGCCGGCCTGCTGGTCGACGCCGTGGACGGCGGCGCGTCCGTGGGCTTTCTCGCACCGTTCGGCCACGAGGAGGCCGCCGCCTGGTGGCGGTCCCAGGCTCCGGCGGTGGCCGATGGCAGCCTCCTGGTGTGGGTGTGCCGCGACGGCGGCGCCGTCACAGGCCCAGTCATCGGCACCGTGAGCCTCGCCCTGGCGAGCAAGCCGAACGCCCGCCACCGCGCCGAGATCGTCAAGCTGATGGTCCACCGCGAAGCCCGGGGCCGGGGCCTGTCGCGCGCCCTGCTGGCCACCGCCGAGCGGGCCGCCCTCGACGCCGGGGCGGACCTGCTGCTCCTGGACACCGAGACCGGCAGCACCGCCGAGCACGTCTACCGCACCGGCGGCTGGACCCGCTACGGCATCGTCCCCGACTACGCCGGCTCCCCGGACGGCACGCTCCAGGACTGCAGCTTCTTCTACAAGAAACTCACAGCGTCTGGGTGAGCGTATCGAGGTCGGCCAGCCGCTCGGCGGGGGCCAGGCGGGCGGCCGCGGCGACGAGCAGCAGCTCGGTGACGGCGATCTCGTGGGCGAGCGGCGCGATCGGCCCGGCGGCCTCGCGCGGCAGCCTGATCAGCACCTCCGCCTCGGCGGCCAGCGGCGACTCCCACGCGTCGGTGACGAGCACCAGCCGCGCGCCCCGGGCGCGCGCGGCTTTGACGAAGCGGGCGGTGCCGGCGGAGTAGCGCCGGAAGTCGTACGCCACCACCGCGTCGGCCCCCTTCAGATCCAGCACGGTACGCGCCCGGGCCTGCGCGGAGTCGGGCACCCGGTGCGCGCCGGGCCGAAGGCTGGCCAGCTGGCGGATCAGATATTCGGCGGCCAGCTCGCTCAGCGGCCCGCCCAGCGCCCACACCGTCCTGGCCTCGGCGAGCAGGGCCGCGGCCGCGTCGAGGAGCGGGTCCGTGGCGGCGGCGAGCGTGCCGTCCAGCCCCGCACGCAGGTCCTCGGCGGCCTGCCGCAGCTCGGGACTGGTGGCGGGGGAGTCAGGTGCGCGCGAGACGAACTCCAGCAGCCGCGACCGGTCCCGCGCCCCGTCCCGCACCGCGGCCTGGAAGTCGGCGAACCCGCCGTACCCCAGCCGGTCGAACAGCCGCGACGCCGTGGGCGGGCTCACCCCGGCGCGCTCGGCCAGCGCCCGCAGGGAGCCCAGCGCCGCGAACGGATAGTCGTCGAGCAGCACCCGCACGATCGCCCGCTCCCCGGGCGGCAGCTCGGGATAGACGGCGCTGAGACGGTCGGCCACCGGATCGTTCTCCACAATGACAAATGTTACATCAAACCCTATTACCCGGCTTGACGAAACGAATGTTACGGTGCTGGACATGAGAACCTGGCACGGTCTGATCGACAGCGACTACCGGCGCTGGCTGCCGGTCACCGCCGACACCCCCTCCATCTCGCTCAACGAGGGCAACACCCCGCTCCTGCGCTCCGCGCACCTGTCGGAGCTCACCGGCTGCGAGGTCTGGCTGAAGGTCGAGGGCGCCAACCCGACGGGCTCGTTCAAGGACCGCGGGATGACGGTGGCGATCAGCAAGGCCGCCGAGGCCGGGGCACAGGCCGTCATCTGCGCCTCCACCGGCAACACCAGCGCCTCGGCCGCCGCCTACGCCGCCCGCGCCGGGGTGACGGCCGCCGTGCTGGTCCCCAAGGGACGCATCGCGCTCGGCAAGCTGAGCCAGGCCGTACGCTACGGCGCCGAGATCGTCGAGATCGACGGCAACTTCGACGACTGCCTGCGCGTGGCCCGCGAGCTGGCCGCCCACCACCCGATCGCGCTGGTCAACTCCGTCGGCAACGAGCTGCGCCTGGCCGGGCAGCGCACGGTCGCCTACGAGATCGTGGACGCCCTCGGCGAGGCGCCCGACGTACACTGCCTGCCGGTCGGCAACGGCGGCAACATCACCGCCACCTGGGGCGGCTACCGCAACTACCACGGCGCCGGCCTGGCCGGGCGGCTGCCGCGCATGTGGGGCTTCCAGGCGGCCGGAGCGGCCCCGCTCGTCCACGGCGCTCCCGTGGCGGCTCCGCGGACGGCGGCCACCGCGATCAGCGTGGGCAACCCGGCCACCTGGGACGGCGCCGTGGCCGCCCGCGACGAGTCCGGCGGGCTGATCGAGGCGGTGACCGACGAGCAGATCTTCGCCGCGTACCGGACGCTGGCCCGCCGCGACGGCGTCTTCGCCGAGCCCGCCTCGGCGGCCGGCGTCGCGGGCCTGCTCGACCGGCACGAGCGGGGCCTGCTGGAGCCGGGCCTGCGGATCGTGATCACGCTCAGCGGCAACGGCCTGAAGGACCTGGACGCCTCCCTGCGCGACGGCTACACCTCGACGGAGACCTCCTCGTCCGCCTCCGACGTGGCACGGGCCCTGCGCCTGGCGGCCTGACCGGAGCTGTGGAGAAGGTATCGATCGGCCGCAGAGGAACGCACGGAAAGTTGTGGGATCCCTCCATGCCTGGAGTGTGGGGTTCTGGTGTGGGATCGTCCCCATGATGGATGCATCGAAGCGGCGCGGGTTCCCCACGGGCGACCTGGCGCGGGTGGCCGTGTTCGCGGCGCTGATCGCGGTGCTGGGCGTGCCCGGCTCGCTCAACCTGTTCGGCAACGCGGTCCCGGTCACGCTCCAGACGCTCGGCGTGATGCTGGCAGGGGCGATCCTCGGCACGTGGCGGGCCGCGCTGGCCGTGGTGGTGCTGCTCGTGCTGGTCGCCGCCGGCCTGCCGCTGCTGGCGGGCGGGCGCGGCGGGCTAGGCGTGTTCGCCATGCCGTCGGCCGGATACCTGATCGGCTGGATCCCCGGCGCGGCGGTGACCGGCTGGCTCGTCGAGCGCGCGGGCCGCGACCCGGGGGTCCTCCAGCTGATGGTGGCGTGCCTGGTGGGCGGGATCGGGGTGATCTACCTGTTCGGCATCCCCGTCCAGTCGCTCGTCACGGGGGTCTCTCTGAGCGCGACGGCGGCGTCCAGCCTCATCTTCCTGCCCGGCGACCTGATCAAGGTGGTGCTGGCGTCCGTCGTGGTCAGGGGCACGCAGCGGGCCTACCCGGACGCGGTCCCGGCCGTGCACCGCGAACGGCTGCGCTCCGGTGGGGGGCGTTGACCGCTCGATGCCCGTAGCACAACACGTGATGCGGCACGCCGCCGAGCGCCCTTCGCGCCCGGCCGTGTGCGGCCCCCAGGGCGAGCTGACCTACGCCCAGTTCGCCGAACGGATCCACGGCGCCGCCCGTCACCTGCTCGGCCGCGGGATCGGCCCCGGCACGCCGGTCGCTCTCGGCCTGGCGGACCCGGTCGAGCTGCTCACCGCCGTGCTCGCGGCCGACCTGGCGGGCGCGACGCCGCTGGTGGGCGACCCCGCCTGGGGCCGGGAGCGGTGGTCGAGCGTCGCCGCCGGGCTCGGCTTCCACGTGGACGCGCCGCTGCCCGGGGCGGCGGGTCCGGCGGTGCGGCACGATCCGCAGCCCGGGGACCGGGCGTGGGCGTGCTTCAGCTCTGGCAGCACCGGCCGGCCGCGCGCCGTCGTGCGCACGCGCGCGTCGTGGACGGAGTCGTTCCCCCACCTCGGCGAGCTGGCCGGGATCGGCCCTGACGACGTCGTGCTGATCCCGGGCCCCCTCGTCTCCAGCCTGTACGCCTTCGCCGCCGTCCACACCCTGGCCACCGGGGCGACGGCCCTCCTCCCCGGCCGCCGGCCCTCCCGCGCGCTGCGCGGCCTGCTGGCCAGGGCCACGGTCGTGCACCTGGTGCCGCACCAGCTGCCCGACGTGCTGGAACACCCGGGAGCGCTGCGCGTGGCCGTCGTCGGCGGCGCGGCCCTCGACCCCGAAACGAGGGCGGCGGCCGTCCGGGCGGGGGTCCGGGTCGTGTCCTATTACGGGGCGACGGAGCTGTCGTTCGTGGCGGTGGACGCCGACGGGGGCGGGCTGCGCCCCTTTCCGGGCGTGGAGATCGAGGTCAGGCCCGCGGGCCCGCCGGGCGGCGGGCTCGGCGAGGTGTGGGCGCGGTCGCCGTGGCTGGCCGAGGGATATCTGGGCGACGCCGCGGGCCCGCTGCGCCGGGACGCCGGCGATTGGGCGACCGTGGGCGACGTGGCGGAGCCGTACCGGGTAGGAGAGGTGCTGCGGGTACGCGGCCGGGGGGACGGCGCGATCCAGACCGGGGGCGCCACCGTCGTGCCCGAGGACGTCGAGGAGGTGCTCAGGAAGGTGCCCGGCGTGTGGGACATCGTCGTGATCGGCTCGCCGCACCCGTCTCTGGGCGCGGTGGTCACGGCGGTCATCGAGGCCGAGTGCGCCACGCCGCCGCCGCGCGCGCTGCTCGAGGCGACGGCCAGGGGCGGCCTGGACGAGGCGCAGCGGCCCCGCCGCTGGTACGCGGTGCCGAGCCTGCCGCGCACCCAGACGGGCAAGCCCGCCCGCGCCCAGGTCGCGGCCCGGCTGGCGGGCGGCGACCCCGACATCAGGCGGCTGATCTGACATGCGCGACTCCGACCCGCGCCGCGAACCCTCGACCCGGAGCCTCGGGGACGAGCCCGTCGTCGTGGCGGCCCGGCGCACCCCCATCGGGACGGCCGGGCACGCGTTCAAGGGCGTGACCGTCGATCGGCTGGCCGCGCCCGTGATCGCCGCCGTGGCGCGCGAGCTGGCCGGGCGGCGGGTGGACGACGTGGTGCTGGGCAACTGCATGGGGCCCGGCGGGAACATCGCCAGGGTGTCGGCCCTGGCGGCGGGCCTGGGGCACGAGGTGCCCGGCCTGACGGTCGACCGGCAGTGCGGCAGCGGGCTGGCCGCGATCCTGGTGGCCGGCCAGGCCGTCCGGGCGGGCGAGATGGACCTGGTGATCGCGGGAGGCGCGGAGAGCGCCTCGACCGCGCCGCTGCGTACCCATCGGGGCGCGACGGAGCCGTACCCCAGGGCGCCCTTCGCCCCGCACGGTCGCCCCGACCCCGACATGGGGCCGGCCGCCGAGGCGCTGGCGGCGGCGCGCGGCGTCAGCCGGGCGCGCCAGGACGCCTACGCCTGCCGCAGCCACGCCAGGGCGCTGGCCGCCCGCGAGGCGGGGCGGTTCAAGGAGGAGATCGTCCCGATCGGCGGGCGCTCCGACGACCAGCGGCCCCGGCCGCTGCGGGCGGCGTCGCTGGCCCGGCTGCCCGCGGCGTTCGTGGCGGACGGTACAGTGACGGCCGGTAATTCCTCCCCGGTCAGCGACGGCGCCGCGGCCGTGGCCATCGTGCCCGAGCGGCTGCGCGCGGGCCTGCCGGGGATGCGGCTGGTGGCCGGGTCCGTCGTCGGGTGCGATCCCGAGCTGCCCGGGTGGGGTCCGGTGCCGGCGGTGCGGCGGGTGCTGGCGCGTGCGGGGGTGGAGTTGGAGCAGGTCGCGGCGGTGGAGATCGTGGAGGCGTTCGCGGCGCAGGTGCTGGCCGTCACCGACGCGCTCGGGATCGACGCCCTGGACGACGATCGGGTGTGCGCCGACGGCGGCGCGCTGGCGCTGGGGCATCCCTGGGGCGCCACCGGCGCGGTCGTGGTGACCCGGCTGTTCAGCCGCCTCGTGCGCGGGGGCGCCCCGCCGGGGACGCTGGGCCTGGCGGCGGCCGCGGTGGGCGGCGGGCTGGGCGTGGCCGCCCTGTTCGCGGTGGTCGGCCCCGGCCGGGACGCCGGTCTCCGGGACGGAGCGCGGGCGTGATCGAGTTCGCCGACGTGCACGTACGCCTGGGCACCCGCGACGTCCTCAACGGCGTCACCGCGGCCCTGCCCGAGCGGCGGATCGGCGTGGTCGGCGCCAACGGCTCGGGCAAGAGCACCTTCGCCCGCCTGATCAACGGCCTGGCCCTGCCCACCTCGGGCAGCGTCACCGTGCTCGGCCTCGACACCCGCCGCCACGCGGCCAGGATCAGGCGGGGCGTCGGGTTCCTGTTCACCGACCCGGACGCGCAGATCGTGATGCCCACCGTGGCCGAGGACGTGGCCTTCTCCCTGCGCCGCAAGGGCCTGGCGCGCGAGGAGGTCGAGCGGCGCGTACACGACGTGCTCAGCCGGTACGGCCTGGCCGGGCACGCCGACCACCCCGCCCACCACCTGTCGGGCGGCCAGAAGCAGCTGCTCGCCCTGTGCTCGGTCATGGTCCTCGAACCGGACATCCTCGTCATGGACGAGCCGACCACCCTGCTGGACCTGCGCCACTCCCGCCAGGTCGCCGACCTGCTGCGCGAGCTGCCGCAACAGGTGCTGGCGGTCAGCCACGACCTGCCGCTGCTGGCCGACTTCGACCGCGTACTCGTGCTCGACCAGGGCCGCGTCGTCGCCGACGGCACCCCGGACGAGGCCATCGCCCACTATCGGAAGATCATGTCGTGAACGGCCTCACCGGCGCCTACGTCCCCGGCTCCTCGCCGCTGCACCGGCTCCCGGCCGGGGCCAAGCTGGCCGGGCTGGCGCTGGCGTGCACGGGGCTGGTGCTGCTGAGCTCGCCACTGGCGCTGGCCGGCGCGGCGGTCGTGACGGCGGGCCTCTATGCGCTGTCCGGGGTCGGCGCGGCGGCGGCGTGGGCGCAGGTCAGGCCGGTGCGGTGGTTCGCGGTGGGGCTGTTCGGGATGCAGTGGGTGCTCGTGGATCTTCCGGGGGCGGTGTCCACGACGCTGCGGGTGGTGCTCGCGGTCGCGCTGGCCGGGCTGGTCACGCTCACCACCCGCACCTCGGCCATGATGTCGGCGCTGGAGCGCTGCCTGTCGCCGGCCAGGTTCGTGAGGCTGGACCCGTTCCGGCTGTCGTTGCTGCTGTCGCTGACGGTACGCAGCGTGCCCGTCGTGGCCGCGCTGGCCACCCGAGTCCGGGAGGCCCAGCGGGCCAGGGGCGTCGAACGCAGCTTCCGGGCCTTCGCCGTGCCGCTGGTGGTCGGCTCCCTCCGGCACGCCGACGCCCTCGGCGAGGCCCTGAGCGCCCGCGGCCTGGACGACTGAGTTTATCCCAGGTTTGACTTATATAAGGCTGTCCTGAAACAATCAGGTCGTGCACGCATTCGACGTCCTCGGCGATCCGGTCCGGCGGCGCATCCTGGAGCTGCTCGCCGCCGGTGAGCAGAGCTCGGGGGAGCTCACCGGCGTCATCCAGCGCGAGTTCGGCATCTCCCAACCGGCCGTCTCCCAGCACCTGCGGGTGCTGCGCGACAACGGCTTCGCCAGCGTACGAGCCCAGGGCACCCGCCGGCTCTACGCCGTCGAGCCAGGGCCGCTGCAGGAGGTCGATCTCTGGCTGGAGCGATTCCGTGGCTTCTGGACCCAACGACTGGACGCGCTGGCGACGGAGCTGGCCCGCGGCAAGCGCGAGCGCCGCATGAACGAAAAGGACACCTGATGGATTTCGTGGACGAGCTGCTCAAGGCGCAGCGCGAGCTGAAGGACGGCGACGTCAAGATCGTCGTGCTGCGACGGCACTACGACGCCGAGGTCGAGGACGTCTGGGACGCCTGCACCGACGCCGAGCGCCTGTCCCGCTGGTTCCTGCCCGTGAGCGGGGACCTCCGGCTCGGGGGGACGTACCAGCTCCAGGGCAACGCGGGCGGGGAGATCCTGCGCTGCGAGCCGCCCAACCTGCTGAAGGTCAGCTGGCTGTTCGGCGAGAACCCCGGCTTCTCCGAGGTGGAGGTGAACCTGTCCGCCCAGGACGGCGGCACCCTGTTCGAGCTGCGCCACAGCGCCGAGGTGCCGCCGGAGTTCTGGGGCCGGTTCGGGCCGGGCGCGACCGGCGTGGGCTGGGACCTGGCGCTGCTGGGCCTGGCCCTGCACCTGTCGACCGGGGGAGACACCGGGGTCGACGCGGCCACGTTCCACGAGACCGGCGAGGGGCGGCGCTACATCACCGAGAGCGGCCGGGCCTGGGGCGAGGCCCACCTGGCCGCGGGCGGCCCGCCCGATGAGGTAGCTGCCAGCGTCGCTGCGACCACCGCCTTCTACGCCCCGGAATAGGGCGCCTGGTCGCGGAGGGCGAGGACGGCCCAGGCGCGGCGCCGCCGAGAGCGGGAGAGGGATCATCCGGCTACTGCGACCGATCCCTGCTCCGCTCTCCAGCGCGTGGGGGCGGCAGCCGGATGACCAGCTTCTTGTCGCGCGCAAGCCGGTGCGCCACCTCGTTGAGCCGGGTGCAGACGTCCTTGATGTTCTGGTGGGCCTTGTCGCGCTCGGAGATGATCGCGGCGAGCAGCAGCGCGGTCAGCGCCGCGGAGCCGTTGAAGGCCTGGAGGGCGATCATGTTGAGGAGGAGGCCGTGCTGGGCGAACGGGCCGGAGTGCTGCGCGGCCGAGACGATCGCCACCGTCGACGCGATCAGCGCGCAGGCTGCGGCCCCGAGGAGCTGGAAACGCAGCGCGGACCAGATCAGGAAGGGGAAGACGAGGAAGAGCAGGTTGATGGGGGCCACGGTCGCCACCAGCGTGACGAGGAGGGTGCCCAGCAGCAGCGCCGCCCCTTCGACCCAGCGGAGCGGGTGGACGTTCCACGGCATCCGGGTCGTGCGGATCGCGAGCAGGAACGGCGTGACCACGAGCACGCCCATCGCGTCGCCCGTCCACCACACCGACCACGCGGGCCAGAACTCGCCGGGCCGCAGCCCGCCGGCGAGCACCAGCGAGCCGGCGCCCACGGTCGGGCTGACCAGCATCCCGGCGAAGGCGCCGAGGAACACCAGGGCGAGCGCGTCACGCAGCCGGTCCAGTTCGATGCGGAAGCCCACGCGCTCGAGCAGGAGGTAGGCGCAGACCGGCGCGAGCGTGTTCCCCGCGGAGATGCCCAGGACGGCCCCGATCGTCGGCCCGATCGACACGTTGACCAGGAAGGCGCCGAGGGTGATGCCCGGCCAGACCCGGAGGCCGAGGAGGAGCAGGGCGGCCAGCGCGATTCCCGTCGAGGGCCACAGCGGCGTCACCTGCCCTCGGACCAGCTGTTGTTGCAACCCCAGCTTGCCGGCGACGAAATAGGTGATCGCGACGGCGAGAATTTTCACGGCCGTCATGGCATGATCCCGTAGCCCATACTGGACGGCCACAGCCCTCATAGGAACACCTCCGGCCCCACCGAATCGGCGCCCGGTCTGGCGCGTACCGCCGCAACAGTCGTCTCTGCCCTCACCTGGCCGTACAGTCTTGGATGACCGGCCTTGTTTCAAACTAGTCATAATCCCACCAGGTGGGACCCAATGCCGGGTAATCGACATATACGTCAAAAGCGATATCGCCATAGAAAAAGGAAAAGATGCCCCGTCGCGGTGAGATTCTTTTTTATCCGGTGCGTCTCGGGGCATGATGCTGGCAGAGGCCGTTGATCGAGTGATCTGTATTCGCCGCAGCCCTGCACCTGGGCCCCGTGCGCACTTACCGCCGCCCTCGTCAGCCTTCGCCGTACGCCTCGGCGAACACCGAGAGCGCGACGTCTGGCCGGCAAGCGGCCACGATCCTGATGTCCGGCTGCCCAAGAGCCTCTATGGCGTGCTCACGGCAGGCCGATACGGGCCCGTGACCGAAGTCAGGGTGCCAGAGTTCCACAATCGGCTCCGAGGCGCAGTCGTCGGTCCCGCAGGCGAGGTCCTCGCGGATCACCAGGGACGAATGGCTGTTCATGGCCGCGTACGCGTCAGCAGTCAACGCCGCAAGCAGCCCCTTCGCACGCGCCGCGGTGCGCTCGGCAGGCGAGGGAGCACCCACCGCCACCGCATGCGCGTCCACTAGCGCCATGTCGAAGACGTCGAGGCGTTGCGCCGGCGATGTCTGCTCGATCTCGTCGAGCCGGCCCCGAAGGGCGGCCAGGCGTGGCGCTTGTTCTGATGTCTCCTCTGATGCCATGAGCACGGCACGGACACACTGCACGAACTGGTCCCCGCGGCGGTTCCACCAGGTGAGCTTGCGCTGTCGTTCATCACTCAGCCCGGCCAGCCCCGGCCACTTGCGCCGGGCGCCTTGCCTGGTCATCCCGGCCGCGTCCCCGATCGCGGGATAGTCGGCGCCGTACTGTGCCGCCGACAGCGCGGCGGACGCCGCAAGTTGGTCCGCGCTGTCGCGGATCGCCAGCAATGAGGTCAGCGCGGCCAGCCACATCTGCCGCAGGTCCGCGTCCGGCGCATCGGAGCCAGGCCCCGCATCCGGTTGGAGCTGCAGCATTTCCCGTACCGCCGTCCACGCAAGCTGCTCGACGGCGGTGGTCAAATCGGCGCATTGCGCGTCGGACATGTCTCGCACGGCGACCCCTTGACAACAGTTGTTTACGACATCACCATGATGCGGGCGACAACATCTGTTGTCAACGGCGACCAGAAGGTGAAACATGAGATTATTGGTCATTGGCGGAACGTCGTTCGTCGGACGCACCATCGTGGGCGACGCCCTCGGCCGGGGACACGAGATCACGACCTTCAACCGCGGGCTGACCGGCAAGGACATCGACGGCGTCGAGGCGCTTCGCGGCGACCGGTCCACGGACGAGGGTGTCCAGCTACTCGCCGGGCGGAGCTTCGATGCGGTCATCGACCCGGGCGGCCAGGTGCCGGCGCACGTCCTGCGCACCGCACAGGCGATGGCCGACTCCGCCCCCTTCTACGCGTTCGTCTCGACCACCGCCGTCTACCAGGCCTGGAACACTGCTTCGCTGGACGAGTCGGCCGCGACCTGGCCTGGCGTCCCGGACCAGGACGGCGACCCTGCCGACCTCGAGAAATTGCGCGTTCACAAACGCGGCTGCGAACTGGCGGTCGAGCAGACCTACGGGCTTGACGCCGGCCTGGTCGCGCGCGCCGGGTCGATCGTGGGACCGCACGACAACCTGGGCCAGCTGCCGTGGTGGCTCACCAGGATCGCCGAGGGCGGCCGTATGATCGCGCCCGGCGACCCAGGGCGCGGCCTGCAACTCATCGACGTGCGTGATCTCTCGGCCTTCGTCCTGGACCAGGTGGAGGCGCAGGCAGGCGGCATCCACAATGTCGTCCCGGACGGGCCGAACACCACGATGGGCCGGCTGCTCGGCGACTGTGTGCAGGCAACTGGTTCGGACGCCGATCCTGTGTGGGTGGATGAGGGTTTCCTGCTCTCGCAAGGGGTGCTGCCATGGGCCGAGCTCCCCCTGTGGATCCCGGACGTACCGGACACCGCCGGTTTCTGGGCCGTGTCCGGCGCTTCAGCGAAAGCAGCAGGACTGCGCACCCGCCCGTTCGGCGACTCCGTCCGAGACACCTGGCAGTGGCTGAGGTCAGGCGGCGAGGTCCGCACCGCGCCCGGCGTCCCGCCACTCGGCCTCGCCGGCGAGAAGGAGCAGCAGGTGCTGGCCGCGTGGGATGCCCGACTGTCCGAAGGCAGCTGAGCTCCCCGGTCGGAGGCCGGCCGTCCGGAACGGGCGACGCGAGGACCGCGCCGCCCACCACGGCGAGGAGATCGGCCGGCTGAACGCCGCACCGGTCCGGCTATGGCTGCGGCGACTTCGGGATCCAGGGTGAGGGACATGTTAGGTTCCGTTCGATTCAAGTCCGCCAGGCGGTCGGCGCAAGGACGACGACCTTGCCGGACACGGCGCCGGCGGCGACTTCCGCGTGGAACGCCGGGAGGTCCTCGAGCTGGATCCGGCGGCTGATGTCGATGTGAAGTTCGCCTCGGTCGATCGCCGCCACGAGGCCGGCGAGCTGCTTGGCGTCACTCCGGACGAAGACGTTGACCCCGCGAACCTGGCGCTCTTCGTCGCTCGGCGCCTGCATCCACACCGTGGTGTTGACCACGGCCCCGCCGGACCGCACGAGAGCGGCCTGCTCGGCGAGCTGCGAGGGCTCGATCGGTGCGAGGTTGAGCAGGAGGTCGACCGGCTGGGTCACCGCATCCACCACGTCGGTCGCGGTGTGGTCGAGGACCTCGTCGGCACCGGCGGCCCGGACCCGCTCCGCGCTGCGCGGGCTCGCCGTGGCGATGACGTACGCGCCGGCGTTCTTCGCCAGCTGCACCGCGTAGGCGCCGACAGCGCCTCCGGCGCCGGTGATGAGCACGCGCTGCCCGGCGGTGAGCTCGCCGAGTTCGAACAGTGCCTGCCATGCGGTCAGGCCCACCAGTGGCAGGGCCGCCGCGTCAGCGAGCGGCACGCTCGAAGGCGCGGCCGTCAGGACCTCGGCGGGCGCGATGACGTACTCGGCAGCCGCGCCGTCGCCGATCATCGGGAGGAATCCGACGACCTCGTCACCGACCGCCACCGCATCGACGCCGTCACCGAGCGCGTCGACCGTTCCGGCGACGTCGATGCCAGGCGTGTGGGGGAGCGTCACCGGGAACGGGCCCTGGAGACCACCGCCGCGGATACCGGCGTCGACCGGGTTGAACGACGTCGCCGCGACCCGGATGCGAACCTCACCAGCGCCGGGGACGGGCAGCGCCACGTCCTCGTAGCGCAGGACATCGGCATCGCCGTACTCGTGGAATCGCACTGCCTTCATGACGAACTTCTTTCTTCGAAAGGCGCAATGTGCTTCGAATTCGAAGCACTGAGGTGAAGCTAGCACTGCTTCGAGTTCGAAGCAAGTACGATTGCCGCATGACCGAAGAAGCGTCCCCTCCGCCGCTCGATCCCGCCGAACTCGGTGCGTACTTCGCGCTGATCGAGGTGAGCAGCCTGCTGCGCCACACGGTGGAGCAGCAGTTGCGCGACGCCGGCGACCTCAGCTACGTCCAGTTCCAGCTCTTGGCCACACTCGGGGACACGGCGGACGGCACCCAGCGCATGACCGAGCTGGCAGACGGGGTTGTGTACAGCCGCAGCGGCCTGACCTACCAGGTGGGGCTGCTGGAGAAGGCCGGACTCGTCGCCCGCAGTCCGTCCGCGGAGGACGACCGGGGCGTGACGGTGACCATCACCGAGGCGGGACGGGACGTGCTCGCCAGGGTGTTCCCCGGTCACATCGACGTCCTGCGGCAGCTCTTCCTCGAACCGCTCGCGCGCGAGGACATCGACAGCCTCGCTCGTGTCCTCACCGTCGTCCGCGATCACATGCGCTCCATCCCGCCTCGGTCGGCGAAGCCGCGCCGGAAGAGCGCCGTACGCCAGAGCCCCACTGGCGGCGGAGCCTGATCGCACCCCGGTCCCATCGCCGGGACAACGAGCGCCGCGGGATCATCCGAGCAGGCGCGAGCGGCGGATTCGGGCATCCGGGTCTACGGCGTCGGCGATCGCCGGGACCGCTTCCGGACATCCGCCGGCAGCGCATCCGGCACGCCGGCCGCGCCCTCGACCCACGAGCCCGGCGTCGAGCCGGCGTCGGCGATCGACCAGACAGATCGTGCCCGAGCGAACCCTGCTTCGATCCGTTCACGGGGGAACAGGCTGAGCGGCGCAACCGCGTGGTAGATGAAGTCGCCCGGCGGGGCCACAACGGCCCCGGTGCGCCTGACCGGTGCGCCCGCCACGTGGCGGATCTCCATCATCACGATCGGGGCGTCGGCTGCCGCGGCCGTCGAGAGGAGCGCTTCGGCGATGTCAGGGGTCGATGCGTCGAGCCACCGCGCGTCACCGATGGCCGGGGTTGCCGTAGGTGGATCGAGGTGGATCCGCGCAAGTCCCGCCGCGTCGGTCGGGCCCCAGCTGTCGGAGACAGGCTCCGCTGCCGCCCGCATCGCGTCGAGCAGCGGAGTCGCCGCGACGGGCCCGTCAGGATCGGCGATCGCGAGGTGAACTGCGACCCTCCCGTGCAGTTCCTCCGGGAACGGGGGCAGAGGCGGCACGTGGAGCACCGCGATGCTGGAGGAAACGCCGCTGCCGACTGTCCCGATGGTGCTCGACCATGCTGCGATGAGTTTCGGTAGCGCGTCGGCATGCCACAGCAGTGCTCCGGCATGGAGGTCCGCCGCTGGGACGAGGTCGAACTCCAGACCGATGCCGCCGCCGAAGGTGTAACCGGACACGGACACGCTCGGGGCTGAGCCGGCTAATCCGAGCAAGCCGTGCCGTTCGGCGGCGGCGTTCACCGCAGACCAGGTTGCGCCGGCCCCGACCACGGCGACGCGCGACTCAGGGTCGATCGACACGTCGGTGAGCCTCGACGTGTCGAGGAGGACCGACCCTTTGCCCACCGGCGCGCCGGCCCCGTGGCCGGTCGCCTGCGGCACGATCTCGAGCGGCGTGCCCGACGACTGCGCAAGCGCAGCCACCTCATCGAGCGTCGGCGCGATGTCCTCCGGACGGGAGACGACCGCGACCCGCGCGGGTCGCTGCTTGATGGACGAGTTGTGGGGGCGGGTTGCGGCGGCGTAGCCGTCTGAGTCCACGTCAACGAGCATGCGATCATCGTACGGGAATAGCGGAGGTTTTCCTCCGCTTAAAGCCGTCACGTACTCAGATTGGATGACTCATGACTCATCTTCAGCAGCCCATCGCCGTGATCGGGGCGACCGGACAGCAGGGCGGCAGCGTGGTGGATGCCCTGCTCGCACAGAAGCAAGCAGTTCGCGCCCTGGTTCGCGACACCGAATCCGCAGGCGCGCGTGCTCTCCGGGCCCGCGGCGTGGAGGTCGTCGTCGCCGACCAGGAGAACGGCGAATCGCTCCGGCGAGCACTCACCGCGGTCGCAGCACTGTTCTTCATGACGACGTTCGAGGGAGCAGACGGCACTGAGGGCGAGACGCGCCGCGGTGTGACCGTCGCGGATGCCGCAGCACGCGCGGGCGTGCCGCACGTCGTGTACTCGTCGGTCGGCGGGGCAGAGCGAGCGACAGGGATCCCGCACTTCGAGAGCAAGCACCGGGTCGAGCAGCGGCTTGTCGAGGTCGTGCCGGCGAAGTTCGTCCGTCCGACGTTCTTCATGGAAAACCTGGCGCCGCAGCTCGCCGACGGCGGGAGTGGGGAGTTGGTGCTTCGCCTGCCGGTTTCAGGTGACGTTCCGCTCCAGATGATCGCCGTTCGCGACATCGGCGCCGCCGCCGCGCGTCTCTTGATCGACCCTGATGCGATCGATGGCAATGCGGTCGAACTCGCCGGCGACGAGCTCACCATGGCTCAGGTGGCCGACCGGGTCGCGTCCGAGCTCGGCCGACCGACACGGTACGAAGGACTGCCGATCGATGTGCTCGGTGATGACGAGGACATGCGAGCGATGTTCCAGTGGTTCACCACCGTCCCCGCCTACCAGGCCGACTTCGACGTCACGCGCCACCTCGTCCCCGACGTGCGCGACCTCGCGGCATGGGTCTCCGACCAGGGTCCCGGCGCGCGCCGGGACTGACGCGTCGGACTAACCGCGATCGGGTGCGATGCCGCGCAGGAACACCGCGCGCTGTTCGGCGGCCGCCTCGGCCCAGCCGGGCACGTTCGACATCGGCTGCGCGAGCATCGCCCCGAAACGCACCACGGTCCCCGCATTCACATCCGTACGGACCGAACCGTCCTGATGGCCGCGCTCGAGGATGGCACCCATGACTTGCTGCATGCGCGCGCGCAGCTCCGCGGACTCGGTGCCCTCGGTCATGGGCGCTCCGTGGAGCGGAAGCACCAGTTCGTCTCGATGAGCGAAGGTTTGATGGAGGAACCGGCTGATCGAGTCATGACCGGTATCGCCGGACGCCAGCGCGTCCTCGGCCTCCGCCAGGATCAGACGATAGGCGCGGACCGCCATCGCCTCAAGCAGCGCCTCCCGGTTCGGGTAGCGACGGTAGAGCGTCCCGATCCCGACCCCCGCGTCGGCAGCGATCTGCTCCAGCGGAACGAACTTACCCTCGGCCAGCCCCGCACGCGCGGCCGCAGCAATCAGCCGCTCAGCGTTCTCCGCCGCGTCCTTCCGGAGCTTGCGCTTTCGGGTGGAGGTCATGAACAACACATCCTACGTGAGCAGGGGTGTCTCATGCACGGCGGATCCGACGATCAAGGAGACGCCAGATGGCCGACACCGTGCGTGCTCCACCTGCCGCGCGGCAGCTTCCATCGGGGCCTGCACGGGCCGGTCACGCCGCCGTCGAACTCCTGCATCAGCGACACGGCGTGCGGTGGCCTGAGCTGATGAGGGCCTCGAAGACCTCCGATAGCGGGGGAGTCCTCGCTACCGGGGGCTCGCCCTCCTCGTCATGACCCTTGAGTCTGGCGGTGCAACACGAGACACGCTCGTCGCGAAGGCCCCGCAACCCCGACGAGCCGGATCGGGAGGAGGACATCCCCTGAAGAACGCGGTGACCGGCATGCGGGACAGCCGAACTTCGCCGGAAATCGGGGTGAAACTATCTGGCGGGTCCGGACAGGTACGGGGTGTCGGACCTATCGGATGAGAGAAGGCAGCGTGACCCACCATGACCGCAAGCAGCGCTTCGAGGTGATTTACGTTGCCAACTATGACGACATCCTTGCCTATGTCCGGCGGCGTACCGACTCCCACGAGGATGCCGCCGATGCCCTCGCTGAGACGTTCGCCACGGCCTGGCGCCGGCTGGACGACATCCCCGAGGGGCGGGACGCACGCCTGTGGCTGTTCGGCGTGGCCCGCCGGGTGCTGGCCAACGGCCGCCGCGCCGAGTCGCGCCGCAGCGAGCTGGTGGAGCGGCTCGGTCACCAGCTCGCCGTGTGGGCGGAGCACACCGAGGCCGACGAGAGCCTGGCGGGCCTCCAGGAGGCGTTCGCGCGGCTGAGCCCCGACGACCGGGAGATCCTCGCGCTGGCCGGCTGGGAGGGGCTGAGCGCCGACGAGATCGCCACCGTCCTGGGCTGCTCGCGGGCCAACGCCCGGCTGCGGCTGCATCGGGCCCGCAAACGGCTGGCCAAACACCTGAACGCGGCCGGCGTCGACATGGCCCGCATCGGCCTGCGTGCCATCGCGATGACGAAGGGGGCTATGTGATGCACGAGATCGACCGCCTGGTGGCCGGCATCGCGCCCGATCCCGGTCCCGGCATGACGCCGATCGCCAGGGAACTGCTCGAGGAGATCACCTCCGTCCCCGTCCCCGAGCGTCGCCGCAGTTGGTTCGCCCTTCCACGGCCGCGCAGGTGGGCGGCCGTGCCGGTGCTGGCCACGCTGGCGGCCCTGCTGTCCTTCGGCGTCGCTCAGGCGCCCGCCTCCGCCGCGCTCGACATCGAACTGGTGGACGACCACTACGTGATCACGGTGAAGGACCTGCTGGCCGAGCCCGAGGTGTACCAGCGGGAGCTGCGGGCCAGGGGCCTGGACATCACGCTCAACCTGGTGCCGACCTCCGCGAGCCAGACGGGCCAGATGATCGTGATCAACGACATGGATCGGTTGCGGTCCGGCAAACCGGTGCCCGGCGACGGCCCGATCACCACGATCGACGCTCCGGGGTTGTGCGAGCGGTTCGCCGCCTGCCCTGTGGGCCTGAAGGTGCCGGTCGACTTCGACAAGAAGGCCGAGGTCTTTCTCGGCAGGCGGGCCCTGCCCGGGGAGAGGTACAAGATGCCGCCCGGCATCGCGTTGCCCGGCGAGCCTCTGCACTGCGTGGACTACGTCAACAAGAGCGTCGCCGAGATCTCGGCCCTGCTGCGCGAGCGGGGCGTCACACCCTCGTACATCCAGCACGGCAAGCGTGCGGCCCCCTCCGCCCCCGGCGGCTGGTACGTGCACGACGGCGTCATGAGCGCCGACGGCCAGGCCCTCCTGCTGGTCGGCGCCGAGCCCAGCACCCAGCGCAGCCCGGTGCCGCAGTCCCGCTGCTGATCCCGGCCCGGCAGTGAGAGCTGCCACCCGGAGCGCGCGCGGCTGAGCGCGCGCCCATCACCGCCATGTGTCGTCCTCGGCATGCGCGGACCCCTGTCATGCCCCCACGATCGGATTTCGCGTGCTCACCGACACCCGGGTGGCGCTGCCCTCGCAGCGCCGCCTGTCCGCCCTCGCCGACCACCGCGTCTTCGCCGCGTTGCTGCTCCTGGCCGCCGTGTTGCGGGTGGTGACGATACTCGGCTACCGCCCCGTCACGCTCTACTGGTACGACTCCTTCACCTACCTCGACACCGCCGTGCACCCGGCTCCGTCGGCGACGTTCCACCCGATCGGCTACCCGCTGCTGCTGCGGGCGCTGCTGCCGTTCCACAGCGTGGAGCTGGTCGCGGCCGTCCAGCACGTCATCGGCCTGAGCACCGGCATGCTGCTCTACGCGGTGCTGCGCCGCAGGTCGGCGCCCGGCTGGGCGGCGGCGTCGGCGACGGTGCCGCTGCTGTTCGATGCCTCCTTCCTGCGGCTGGAGCATGCCGTCCTGTCCGACGCGCAGTTCATCTTCCTTGTCGTGGCCGGGCTGGCCGTGCTGATGTGGTCGCCGCGGTTGTCCGTGCGCGCCGCCGCCGGAGCGGGTCTGCTGTTCGCCGCGGCCGCGCTGACCAGGACGATCGCGCTGCCGCTGCTCCTGCTCGTCGTGCTCGTGCTGGCCGGGCGACGCGTGGGGTGGCGGCCGCTGGCCGCGCTGGTTCTGGCCGGTGCGCTGCCCCTGACCGGGTACGCCGCCTGGTACGCCCAGCACCACGGCCGTTTCGCCATCAGCGGCGCCGACGGGGTCGCCCTGTGGGCGCGCACGATGACGTTCGCCGACTGCGCCCGCATCCAGCCGCCGCCCGATCTGGCGCGCCTGTGCCCCAACGGGACGAAGGTGGATGCGGCCTCCGAGTACGTGTGGGCCCCCGGAGCCTCAATCAACCGGCTGCCCGGCGACCGCTTCACGCACAACGACCTGGCCCGCTCGTTCGCGCTCGACGCGATCCTCGCCCAGCCGCTGGACTACCTGGGCGACGTCGTACGCGACACCGCCATCGCCTTCTCCTGGACGCCGATCCCGCACCCCGCCCGCACCACCCCGGCGTTCGGCTTCAGGAGCGGGCACTGGGAGCTGCCCGACCAGCCACTGATCGACAAGGTCAAACGGGAGTACGACCCGGACATCCGCGGCCTGTCGTCGGTGTCGCCGTACGCGGATCTCCTCATCGCCTACCAGCACGCCGCCTACCTGCGCGGCCCGGTCCTGGGCCTGATCCTCCTGCTGGGCGTGGTCGCCGCGGTCCGGCGGCCCCGCGTGGCGCTGCTGCCGTGGGCCGTGGCGATGGGCCTGCTGATCGGCCCGGTCGCGGTTTTGGACTTCGACCACCGGTACGTGCTGCCCGTCATACCCGTCGCCTGCCTGGCCGCCGCCCTCGCCTTCCAAACCGCCCCTAAGCGGCGGGGATATATGTCAGACGGCGTCATATACCGTTGAAGACGTGAGATCCGAGCGCCTGCTGTCGATCATGCTGCTGCTCCAGACCCACGGCCGGCTGCCCGCCAGTGACCTGGCCGAGCGGCTGGAGGTGTCGGTCCGCACCGTCATGCGCGACGTCGAGGCGCTGTCGTCGGCCGGTGTGCCCGTCTACACCGTGCGCGGCCCCCACGGCGGCATCGCGCTGCTGCCCGGCTACCGCACCAACGTCACCGGCATGACCGCCGACGAGGCCCGCGCCCTGTTCGTGCTGCTGTCCGACCACGCTCACACCGAGCTGGGCCTGGGCCAGGCTCTCGGCTCCGCGCTGCGCAAGCTGATGGCCGCCCTGCCCGCCCCGCACCGGCCCGACGCCGACCTGGCCAGCCGCCGCATCCTCCTCGACCCCGTGCGCTGGCGCGGCGGGCCGGCGCGTCCCGCGACCGGCACCGCCGTCGACCTGGCCGTGCTCCAGCAGGCCGTCTTCAACGACCGGCGGCTGCGCCTGCGCTACCGGCACGGCCGCGACAACCGCGTCCGCTCCTACACCCTCGATCCGTACGGCCTGGTCAACAAGGCCGGCGTCTGGTATCTGGTCGCCGACCACCGCGGCGAGCCCGCACTCTTCCGAGCCGACCGGGCCCTGTCCGCCGGCATCCTCGACGAGCCCGTACGCCGCCGCGACGGCCTCGAACTGGCCGACGTCTGGGACGGCCTGCGCCGCCGCATCGACGAGATCCCCGCCCCGCTGCCCGTCACGGTCAGCGTTCACCGGGACATCCTCAGCAAGTTCCTGCGCATCCACGAAGCCGACCTGGCCGGCCCTCCTCCCGCGGCCGACCAGCGAGCTGAGCGCGTGCCCGTCCAGCTGCACTTCCGCTCCCTGGGCGCAGCCGAAGTCCTCCTGGCCTTCGGCACCGACGCCGAAGTCCTCGCCCCGGCCGAGCTCCGCCAGAC
Source organism: Nonomuraea angiospora (assembly GCF_014873145.1). Taxonomy (NCBI): domain Bacteria; kingdom Bacillati; phylum Actinomycetota; class Actinomycetes; order Streptosporangiales; family Streptosporangiaceae; genus Nonomuraea; species Nonomuraea angiospora. The sequence continues at coordinate 1,230,092 of NZ_JADBEK010000001.1, forward strand.
CCTGGCCCGCAAGGCGGCCGAGGCCGCCGCCCGCTACGCCACCGACACCGATCACCGGTAGGACCGGCCGGTCACCGCTCTGTCCGTTCCGACCCTGCCCGACGGTGGAGAAGGTCAGCGTGTCCCCGGTACGGCTGCCGCGGGCACCTGCGCCGACTGGGCGATCAGCGGGACGTCGGATCTGCGGGCATCGTCATAGCGCCAGGCCGCCAGCTGGGTGACGTCGAACAACCGCCGTCGAGCACACCTCCGGCCACCGACGTCCGGACGGAATCACGTACAGATGCCCTTGGCCGTCGAGAACTCGATTCGCCCCATCGGGAAACAGCAGGCATGACACGAACCCCACCGGAGGAGATGGTCGAGGCGGACGACGCCGAGCTCATCCGCCGGTCAATCGACGATCCGGAGCAGTTCGCCGGCGTGTTCGACCGGTATGTCGAGCAGATCCACCGCTATGTCGCGCGGCGGTTGGGCGTGCAGGTCGCCGACGACATCGTGGCGGAGACGTTCCTGACCGCCTTCCGCTGCCGCGCCTCCTACGATCACGCGCAGCCGCTGGCCAGGCCGTGGCTGTACGGCATCGCGACCAACCTCATCGCCAGACAGCGGCGCGATGAGGAGCGGTTCCTGCGGGCGCTGGCGCGTACCGGTGTGGAGCCGCCGCCTGAGTCCATGGCCGACGCGGTGATCGGGCGCGTGGCCGCGCAGGCCGAGGACCGCCGGCTGGCGGGGGCGCTGACGGGCCTGGCCAGCGGTGATCGCGACGTGCTGCTGCTGGTGGCGTTGGGAGGACTGGCCTACGACGAGGTGGCGCAGGCGCTCGAAATCCCGATCGGGACCGTGCGCTCGCGCCTGCACCGGGCCCGCAAACAGGCGCGGGCCGCCCTCGGCGCCGGCTGTCACACGAGAGAGGACGCATGATGGATGAGTTCGGACGGTTCCTCGAGGCCACCCCGGCGATCACCGGCGAGGCGAAGGAGGCGGCGCGCACCCGGTTGCTGCAGGCCATCCGCGAGCCGGCCCCCATGCCGCCGATGCCCTCGCCGAGGCGGCGCAGGCCGCGCCTGGCCTGGCGGCTGGCGCTGGCCGCGTCGGTCGCGCTGGCCGCCAGCGCGGGCATCATCACGGTGCGCGGCGGTGAACGACCTGCCACCACCCCGGTCGCCAGCGTTCAGGATCTCGGCGACAAGGCGGCCAGGAGCGCCGAGACCGACCCGTACGAGATCACGCCGTCGCCGGGCCGCTGGCTGTACGTGAAGCAGACGATCGCTCCGCTCCGCAAGGAGCCGGAGCCCGAGGTGGATCGCGACAGGCGCATGACTCTCGAGACGTGGCACAGCTTGGACGGCAAGCAGCTGGCGCTGGACGACGGACGGGGCAAGCTCGTCACGGAGGAGTACGGCCCCGGCATCACGGGAGCGGACCTGGCCAGGGCGCCGGTCACCCCCGAGGAAATGATCGCCAGGATCGGGGCGAGCGTCGATGCGACCCCCGTGACGGAGTTCGACGACGCCGACGCGACCAGGCAGGAGCGGATCTTCCGAACGATCTCCCAGTTGCTGGGCGAGCAGCCGTTGGCCGCCGACGTGCGGGCCGCGTTGTTCCGGGCGCTGCCCATGATCGAGGGGGTTTCGGTCAAGCAGGACGCGATCGACGCGGCAGGCCGCCACGGGGTCGCGTTCGACTACACGGGAGCCTGGGAGCGCTTCGAGATCATTGTGAGTGCGCAGGACTACCGGTTCTTGGGGACGTATGGCGAGAGCGTCGCCGATCGCACCTTCAACCTTCCTGACGGCGCGACACGTACGGTCAAGGCGGGCACGCCTCTGGTGTGGAGCGCACGGATGACGGCGGAGGTCGTCGACAAGCCCGGAGAACAGCCGTAGGGGCACAGCCTCGACGTGGAACGATGCGGTCCGTCGCTCGACGCGACCAGGCGTGATCATGCCGGACGGCACTTGATCGCCACGGGAGCCCAACGATGGGCGTGGCCACCAGGCCGCGCCCATCGTCATCGCTGGATCAGCCCTGCGCGGCCGCACCTTTCGCAGGGCTGATGGCGTGTCACCGCACGAGTTCAGGTCCAAAACGGCCCGCCGCTCCTCAGCTTGGCGATCATCCAGAGGGCCGAGGAGACCGATGTCATGATGCTGATGGCCATCAGGGCCGCCCAATGCCAATCTGGGCCGATTGCCGTGAGATCGCAGTCGTCGTTGATTCGCCACCTGGACGTCGTGGGATTGAGCACTACCGCCGCTGCCAGACCGCGGTCGGCGTTCAGCCGCGAGGGATCTCAGTGGGCTGCTTTCGGGAGAGCCACCGCCAGTGTCGGTAACCCCGCCTGTCCTGGTTCGCGAACGCCATCGGCCGAGGTCGGTTGCTGTTCACCGCCCTGTGGCGGAGTTCGTGTTGCGAGCGATGCCGGAGGGACCGCGACGGTGCCGTATGTTCCCGTGAAGGTGAAGCCGTGGTGCTGGTGCTCTCGCGCTCGGCAGTCAGGATGGCTGGACTTGGTCGAAATGGGCGACAGCTTCGGCGGGGTCCGGGCTCACGAGGCGTTCCAGACCGGCCATCGTGATCTTCGCCCACCTGCCGGCTCGTGCCCACATCTGTTCCTCGAAGGCGCGGACGGCCTTGTCCAGATCTCCAGGGCCGGTGGCGATGGTCTCGGCGAGTTCGGCGCCTTCCAGCATCGCGAGGTTCGCGCCCACCCCCAACGGGGGCATCAGATGGGCGGCGTCGCCCAGTAGCGTCACCCCGAAGACGTGGGTCCAGGTGTGGGCCACGGGCAGGACGTAGAGGGGGCGGTGGACGAAAGCGGTGCCGTGGTGGAGGAGGTCGAGGACGGGAGCGGCCCAGCCGCCGAACAGGGCCAGCAGACTCGATCGCACGGCCTCGGCGTCGGCCAGGTCCAGGTTCGCGTGCCAGTCCAGTGGCGCACGGAACCGGGCGTACACCTTGACGTGGCCGCCGCTGTTGCGCTGGGCGACCAGAGTTCGGTTCACGCCGTACACGGCCACGGAACCGTCGCCGATCAACCGGGCGAGGTCGGGGTGACGGGTGTCGACGTCGTCCAGGGAGGTCTCGACCACGGTGATGCCGGTGTAGTGCGGCGTCACCGGCGAGACCGCGGGGCGGACCCGGGACCAGGCGCCGTCCGCGCCGACCACGAGATCGAACGTCTCCTGCCGCCCGTCCGCGAAATGGACCAGTACGCCATCCTGGGTCCCCGGCACCACCTCCGTCACGCCCCGTCCCCACTGAACGTCCAGAGGGCCGAGCAGCAGGTCACGGAGTTGCCCGCGGTCGATCTCGGGGTTGGCCTGTTCATCCGGACGGGGTTGCCAGTCGCGTAGGACGGTCCCGGCCGTGTCCAGGATGCGCATGGCCTGCCCTTCGGGACGAGACAGCGCCTGGAACTCCGCCAGCAGCCCCGCCTTGTCCAGCGCGAGCTGACCCAGCCCTTGGTGCAGGTCCAGCGTGCCGCCCGGGGGGCGGGCATCGGGGGCGGGATCGCGTTCGAGGATGGTGACGGGGTAATCATGGCGGTGCAGGACGCGGGCGAAGGTAAGGCCGCCGGGACCGCTTCCGACCACTGCGATACGATGTCTCACGTCGATACACTGTATTGGTACAAGACGATGTATCGCAACAGTACGGGTGTAACCATCACGGTGTGAGACCGGCCTGAGCCGCCGACTCGCCCGGTGCCGCTCGACCGGGAGCGGATCGTCACCGGCACCATCGCACTGGCTGACGAGGGCGGGCTGGAGGCGGTGTCGTTGCGCAAGGTCGCCGCCCGGCTGGACGCCGGCCCGATGCGGCTGTACGCATACATCTCCACCAAGGAGGAGCTGTTCGACCTCATGGTGGACGAGGTCCACGCCGAGGTCCTCCCCGAGGAGCAGCCCGGCGACTGGCCGGAGGCGCTGCGCGTCCTCGCCCACCGCACCAGGGGCCACGTCGATGGCCGCGGCCGGGCGGGGCAGGTTCTTGGGCGCCTGGACGGTGTCGATCCGATTCATCGGGTCGGCCTGCAGCGGGTCGTGGCGACCGGCCCACTTGGCGAGGGATGCGACGGCGGCGCGTTCGCGCTTGCGGTCGGCCGGCGACAGCTCGGCGAGCTCGGCCAGGTACGCACGGATCGGTCCGGCGGTCAGCACGCCGAGCGCGGGCATCGACCTGCAAGCCCATTTCTGCCAGCGGAACCACCTGCCGGTGGCGGCATCACCTTTCCGCCGTGTCCGGGGGTTGAGGAACCCAGGAACAGCCATTGGCAATGAGAATGATCTTGAGCGAAGTGTGGCGTCCGGCATCGGCCCGCCACGTACGGGGCGGGCGGCAAGGCGCGGCTGTATGAGCCGAGGAATACGGCGACGATGCCGGCGGTGACCGGTCGTTGGAGGCTGAGGCGATCGACGACGCGCTCGATCTGTTCGCGCTGCTGATGGCCTCGCGGCTGATCTCGCCGGCGCGTCGCAAGTCCTCGGGCGAACGGTTGGCGATGCGGCCGTAGCCGGAGAAGGCTTCCAGGCTCCTGTCCCGGGCGGGGCGGGTGCTGGTCGAGCAGCTCGACCTGGTCGCCGAGGTGGGCGTCGACCGGGATGTCGCAGCGCTGTGGACGGCCGTCATCGCGGAGGCGGGGGCGAGCAAGGAGCAGGTCCTGGTCGCGCTGGAACAGAAGAACGCCGCCCGGCTGTCCCCTCTCGGCCACGCCCGCCTCAACGTTCCGGGCCGCTACTCCATCTCCTCATCCGCCCCGACCGAGGGACTGCGGCAGCTCGGCGAGATCCCCGACCCCGACGGTGGCGGCGTGAACGAGGAGGGGGTGTAGACCCCCGGGCTCGTGGGCCACGACAAGCGTCCTGGTCCCGATGCTTTCCTCGCATGCCCGGTGTGCGGGCCGGCGCGGTGGAGCGCTGACGCCGCCCGCGGTCACGGCGCGCGGTCGGCTAACGCGGCGTGACCAAGCGGGCCTCGTAGGCGGCGATGACGAGCTGGGCGCGGTCGCGGGCGTTGAGCTTGGCCAGCAGACGGCCGATATGCGTCTTCACGGTCCCGGGACTCACCTGGAGCTGCACGCTGAGCTCGGCGTTGGACAGTCCGTGCGCGACGAGGGTGAGCACCTCGCGCTCCCGGTCCGTCAACGTGTCGAGCCCGTGAAAGGGCTGCTGGACCGGCCGCCGTACGAACTCCGCGATCAGTCGGGTGGTGACGGTCGGCGCGAGCAGCGTCTCACCCGACGCCACCACCCGGATCGCCTTCAGGAGGTCGTCCGGAGGCGCGTCCTTGAGCAGGAATCCGCTGGCACCCGCGCGCAGCGCCGAATAAACGTACTCATCGAGGTCGAATGTGGTCAGGATGAGCACCCGAGTGTCCCCGGTGATCTGCCCGGTCGCGGTGATGCCATCCATTTCGGGCATTCTGACGTCCATGAGCACCACGTCGGGTGACTCCGTACGCGTGAGCGCCACCGCCTCCCGACCGTCGCCCGCCTCCCCGACCACGGAGAGATCGTCCTCCGAGTCGATCAGCAAGCGGAAACTGCCGCGCAGGAGTGCCTGATCGTCGGCGATGAGCACCCGGATCACGAGCCTCCCCCCGCCGCACCCACCCCGACCGGGCCCGGCCCGGGCCGCGGACGCCCTGTCCGGATCCGCCGACTCCGCTTCCTGCGGCTCACACTCGTGATCCTCGTCATCACGTCCATCATGACCGATCCGCGCCTACCGCTCGCACCACGTCGACGCTCTCTCGCAACTCCGGCCGTACGTACCACTGCGGCGCTCTGTCGAAGGGCCTGCCGTTCGCGCACGCCCGCGCTTCGCCGGAACGTGTCCGGCACCGCCCCCTCTCCCTCCGTCGAGAGGGCGCGGAACTTTCAGGCGGGTCCAGGAATCTCCCACGACGCGTGCACGCCGAACCCCCTTTCCGGAAGCGGGCCGGCCTCGAAGGTGCCGCCGTACAGCAGAGCCCGTTCGCGCATTCCCGCCAGGCCGTGCCCGCCCGGCCGCCCCGGCAGCATCCGTTGCCCAGGCCCGTCGTCGACCACGGAGATCCGCAACCTCCCGTCGGCGACCGACACGCCGGCCTGGCAGTGGGCGGGAGCGGCGTGCTTGACGACGTTGGTGATCGCCTCCTGGAGGATGCGGTAAACGGCCGGCGCCATGCTGTCGGGCACGGTTCCGTTCACCGACAGATCGACCTGCACGCCGGCCTCCGCCGCCTGGCGCGCCAGGGACGGCAGGTCGGCGAGCCGGGGGAGCGGTGTGCTGTCGGGCGCGCTGCCGGGTGCGCGAAGCGCGCCGAGAAAATGGCGCATCTCCGCGAGCGAGCCGCGCCCGATCTCCTCGATGGCCCGCAACGCCTTGCGCCCCTCCTCCGGATGCTTGTCCAGGACCTTGGCCGCCACCCCTGCCTTGACGGTGATCATGCTCATCGAATGCGCGACGACGTCGTGCAACTCGCGCGCGATCCGCAGGCGTTCGTCGGTCGCCGCCTGCTCGGCCTGCCTCCTGGCGTCGCGGGCGGCGAACTCGCGGCGGGTGCGCGCCGCGGTGCCGAGACTCCAGCTCGCTGCGAGGACCAGCCAGGCCGTGCCGAGGATGAAGACGGGGTCGGGCCAGCCGTTCGAATATTGTGCTGGGCCCGACATCGAGACCAGCAGCGAGCCTCCGTTGACGAGCAGGCCCGACACCAGGGCGATCGCCGATCGCCACACCGGCCGGCCGGTCGCCACCGGGTAGATGGCCAGGGCCGCCACCACCGTCGGCATCAGCCGGTTGGCCTGGACCGAGAGCACGGCGATGCCGAGCAGGATCGCACTGTAGTAGGCGGGCTCCGGCCATACCCGCCGCACCGCCACGGGCACCGCGAGCAGCCAGCAGAGCGCGGTGGTCACGGCGTTCGTGGTCAGCTCCGGCGGACTCGCCGTGGACGCCAGCGCGAGCAGCACCGCGACCACGGTGTCGGCCAGGATGAGCAGCCAGGGCGGAGGCCGTCGGGCGAGTAGATTCACAGCCCGACGTTATCGAGGAACGGCCGGGGGCGAATCGGAGCACGGGCCGTCGGACCAGGGTCGTACTCCGCCCACGTATGCCGGTACCGTATGCCCCTGGTCCGATCCCAAAGATCGGATCCGGCTCCGATGTGCGGACCCACCGCCGTACAGGATCGTTGCCGCCATGAACCGACGCAGACTCATCGCTCTGTGCCTGGCGGCCTGTCTCGCCGTGCCGCTCGGCGGTATCGCGCTGGCCTCGGCGCAGGCCCACGGCCTGGTGTGGAAGGACTGCGGTGACGGCCTGCGATGCGCCAACCTCGTCGTTCCCGTGGACTGGGCCGACCCGGGCGGGCCGAAGACCGCGGTGCACGTGGCCGAAGCACCCGCGACAGGCAAGAGCATGGGACCACTGATCATCAACCTCGGCGGCCCCGGCACCACCACGGCGATACTCAGGCCGAAAAACACCGCCGACACCCCACCCGAGTGGCCCATCCTGCTCAAGCAGCTGCGCAGCCGGTTCGACGTCATCGCCATCGATCCGCGCGGACTGTCCGAGCCCGGCAGCGGAGCGAAGACGGTGAACTGCGCGGAGCCCGACGCGTCCATCTACGGACTGATCAGCGCGCGGACGAAGCAGGACTGGGACGCCCACGCCGCCCAGAACGCGGCCCATCAGGCGAGCTGCCGCAAGACGGCGGGGGCGGCCTGGCGCGGCATGACGGCCTGGAACGTGGCGCACGACCTCGACGCGCTCCGCGCCGAACTCGGCCAGGACAAACTCATCTACGTGGGCAACTCCTACGGCACCGTCTACGCCCAGGCGTACCTAGAGCTGTTCCCGCAGCGGGTCGGCCGCATGTACTTCGACGGCACCGCCGATCACACCCAGCAGGAGTTCGAGCCCTGGCTACGCAACTACGCGCTCACGCAGGAGCGCCATCTCACCCGCTTCCGCGACTGGTGCGCCCGCCGTTCGGACTGCGCCCTGCACGGCAGGGACGCGGGCAAGGCGTGGGACGAACTGGTCGCGAGGGTCCGCCGCGCGCCACTGCCGGCCTCCGCTGGCCGGAAGGTGACCGAAGGACAGCTGTACGCTGCCGCGATCAAAGGCATGAACCCGCCGAGATGGCCACTGCTCGCCACCGCCATCCGCAAGGCCCTCGACGGCGACGCCGGCAACTTCCTAGCAGCAGAGCTCGCGCCGGACACGGGCAACTCATACGTGAGCCAGGACTCCTTGTGCAACGACTTCATGCCGAAGCTGCCGACGTATGAGGAGTTCCAGGGCATCGAGGCCCGGCTTCGCGAGATCGCGCCGAGGTTCGGCTGGATCGAGGGCCGCCTCGAGCTCGGGCGCTGCTGGGGCCGCAGCGGAGGCGCGTCCTGGGCGCCGCACCCGCTGCGCGTGAAGAACGTCCCGCCGGTCCTGTTCGCGATCGGGGAGCTCGACAACACCACCAACTATCTCGGGCAGCAGCACGTGGCCGAGCAGATTTCCTCCGCGCGCGTGTTGTGGCACGGCGATGGCCACGGGTCGTGGGCGAGCAACTCCTGCCTGCGGCGCCATGTCTTCGCCTATCTGACCACGGGCGCGCTGCCCGCCCCCGGCACCCGCTGCCCGGCCGAACGCATCCAGAAGGTGGGGAAATGATCGAGGTCACAGAACTGACGAAGGTGTACGGCTCCACGCGCGCGGTGTCCGGGCTCACGTTCGACGTAAAACCCGGGCAGGTCACCGGGTTCCTCGGGCACAACGGCGCCGGCAAGTCCACCACCATGCGCATGATCCTCGGCCTCCACACTCCCACGTCGGGCAAGGCGTTGATCAACGGCGTCCGCAAACAGGATCTGCGCGACCCCATGCGCGAGGTCGGCGCCATGCTCGACGCGGCCGAGGTGCAGGGCGGGCGCAGCGCGTTCGCTCACCTCCAGGCGCTGGCCTACGCGGGCGGGATCGGGCGCCGCAGGGTTGTGGAGGTGCTGGAGGAGGTCGGACTGTCCGGGGTGGCCCGCAAGCGGATCGCCGGATTCTCCCAGGGGATGCGCCAGCGCCTCGGCATCGCGGCGGCACTGCTCGGTGACCCAGGAGTGCTCATCCTCGACGAGCCGGCCAACGGCCTCGACCCCGACGGCATCCGCTGGCTCAGGACAATGCTCAGATCCCTGGCGGCCGAGGGCCGCACCGTCCTGCTGTCGAGCCACCTGATGACCGAGATGTCCCTCACCGCCGACCGGCTCATCATCATCGGCCAGGGCAGGCTGATCGAGGACGTCTCGACGGCGGACCTGCTGGCCCGCTTCCAGAGCGGCGTACTGGTCCGATCACCCCACGCGGCCCACCTGTCCAGAGCACTCGAAGCGGCCGGAGCAACCATACGCCCCGCTCAGGACGCCGAAGCCGGCGAGGAGCCGGTGCCCGGCCGGCCCGCAGGCGCTGGAGCCGATGCGCGCTCCGTGCGGGACGCCGGCGGAGAGGAATTGCTGGTGGCCGGCCTGACCGCAGCCGTCATCGGCGACATCGCCCTGGCGAACGGCTGCGCCGTTCACGAGCTGGTGTCACGCCGGACATCACTGGAGGAAGCCTTCATGGAGATCACCCAATGATCAACGTCGTCGCATCGGAATGGCTCAAGCTACGCTCGCTCCGATCCACCTACTACGTCCTCGCCTCCACTCTCTCGGCCCTTGCGCTCACCGGCTTCGCCGCCTACTCGATCTCGCACTACTTCGACACCAACGGCCCCGGCGGCGATCCCGTCGGCACGGGTCTCAGCCTCAGCGCCGACATTCCGCCTGTGCTGTTCGGCATGCTGGGCGTGTTCGCCATCTCCGGCGAGTACGCCACCGGCATGATCAGAATCACGCTGACCACGATCCGGAGCCGGTGGACGCTCCTTCTGGCCAAGGCAGCCGTGGTGGCCGCCGTGGCCGCTGTCGCGGGCCAAATGCTGGCGTTCGCCACCTACTTCACCGCACAGGCCGTGGTGGCCGGGCGTCCGATCGGCGCCTCGTTCGCCGAACATGCGGCCCTGGCCGAGGTGCTGACCACCGGCGCCGGTTCCGCCGTCGCCGCGGTGCTGGGGCTGGGCCTGGCGACGGTCCTGCGGTCGACACCGGGAGCGCTCATCGCGCTGGTCGTCCTCCCGCTGTCCCCGATCGTGCTCGAGCGCTTCCTGCCGGCTCCGTGGAACGACTGGATCAACTCCCTGACGATTCCGTCACTGGCCAGGCAACTGGCCGCTGTACCCGACGCCGGAGCCTTCGGTCCCTCAACGGCCGCCGCCATCCTGGTGGGTTATGTCGTGGTGTCCCTCCTGCCGGCAACCCTGGCGATCAACCACCGCGACGCCTGACTTCGGACCCTCCTGGGCGGCCAGTACGTGGAAAGGACAGCTATCACGTGCATAGCCGCTCACCGCTTCGCTACGGGCCGGGACTGCCCGAGGTGCGTGCGGTGAGTGCCAGCCGGTTGCTCGTGCGGGGCGTGACGGTAGACAGCGGACATGCGTGGCGCCCGCCGGCGCGGACCACAGCGGCGCATGAGGGAGATCCAGAACGTGGCTGGGATGAATCGGTGTTCCGTAGGGGATCCTCAACCGGAACACCCGCCGGACCTCCCGCGCGAGATGCGGCTGTCACCCAGCGGGGGACGGCGTCCTGCTCCCAAAGCTGTCTCGAATCCCGATGCAGCTGTGAGCCAGACCACGCTTGAGGTTGACCTTGGGTCAGGGTGGAAGCTCGGCGCAGCGGCGAGACGCCGACCCGGACGTAACAACTTCGAAGGGCAAACCACCATGACGATCACCCGTTCCGATCAGGACAAGGGCACCCTGCCGGCAGCCGCGGCCGGGCAGGACCGCCCGGAGCTGCACAAGGCGATCGAGGAGATCGTCGAGTCCGGTTTCCTCGGGGTGTCGCTGCGCGTGCACGATGAGCGGGGCGAGTGGGTCGGCAGCGCCGGGGTGGCCGAGCTGGGCGGCACTGCCAAGCCGCCGGTCAACGGGCATGCCCGGATCGGCAGCAACACCAAGACCTTCACCGCGACCCTGGTGCTGCAGCTGGTGGCCGAGGGCAAGCTCGAGCTGGATACCTCGGCGGCGGACTACCTGCCCGAGTTCGGGCTGGATCGGCGGATCACGGTGCGGATGCTGTTGCAGCACACCAGCGGGCTGTTCAACTTCACCGGCGAGGTCTACGACGACGGGACGATCGTGCACGGGATCCCCGTGCCCTACAGCACCACGGGCAAGGAGTGGGTGGACAACCGGTTCCATACCTACCGGCCTGAGGAGCTGGTACGTCTGGCGCTGTCCAAGCCGGCCCGGTTCGAGCCGGGCACGGGCTGGAGCTATGCCAACACCAACTACGTGCTGGCCCGGCTGCTGATCGAGAAGGTCACCGGCCGCTCGCTGGCCGAAGAGATGCAGCGACTGATCCTGGGGCCGCTCGGGCTGTCGGGCACCGTGGTGCCGGACGCCTCGCCGGAGATTCCTGCGCCGCACGCCCACATCTACTACCGCCACGAGGAAGACGGCCAGCACAAGACGATCGACATCACCCGCTACAACCCCTCCTGGGTCTCCACCGGCGGTGACATGATCTCGACCACCCGGGATCTGCACACGTTCATCTCCGCGCTGGTAGGTGGCAAGCTCCTGCCGGCCGCACTGCTGGCCGAGATGTGCACCCCGCACGCCACGGGCATCCCGAACATGGACTACGGGCTGGGGGTGTTCGTCCAGAAAACCGACTGCGGCGGCACCGTCATCACCCACAACGGTGGCAACGTCGGCTCCGCGACACTGATGTACAGCACGCCCGACGGCATCAAGACCCTGACCGCCGTACTGAACTGGGTGGACGACGCCGCCATGTCCATAGCGACAGCGTTCCCGAACGCTCAGCAAAAGCTCGTCAACAAGGTGTTCTGCGGCAAGCAGGCCGATCCGGCCCGGCCGGCGCACTGAACACCTGTGACCCGCACACCTCCAGAGGCGACCCCTTCCGGGTCATGCATCAGGGAGAACATCAACCGGGGCCACATGCACGGCTGCGGTCCGCTGGTCGCCGAACTCGAGCACAAGGCAGAATTCTGCCGATGAACGGAGTCACGATCGGGCAGGCGGCGGCATTCGTCGGCGTCACAGTCAAGACGGTGCGCCACTACCACAAGCTCGGCCTGGTCAAGGAGCCGGAACGCGACAGCTCCGGCTACCGCAGGTACGGATCCGCCGAGCTGCTGCGGCTGGTGCAGATCCGGACGCTGGCCGCCGCCGGGGTGCCGCTGGCCGAAGTCGGGCCCCTGCTCGACGCCGACGCCGCCCAGTTCGCCGCCGCGCTCACCGGCGTCGAGCGGCAGCTCACCGAACGGATCGAGGAGCTGATCGCGCGCCGTGACATGCTGCACCGGCTCGCCGACGGAGACCGGGCCCTGCTGCCCGACCGCGCCGTGGCGCTGCTGGAGCGGATGTCCGGCCTCGGCCTTCCCGCGGAGCAGGTGGCGGCAACCAGGGAGGGCTGGGTGCTGGCCAGGGCCCTGGTTCCCGAGGGCTTCGACGACTTCCTCACCCATGTCGAGCACGCCCTTGACGACCCCCGCTTCGTCGCGTTGAGCAAGCAGGCCACCGAAGCCACGGCATGGGAGCCAGACGACCCACGCCTGGCCGAACTCGCCACCGCCATTGCCGACCACTTCCTCGCCAACCCCGCACACCTGAAGATCGTGACCGGCCTGCAAGCCCGCACCGACGCCGCGGCCCGGTACCACCTGGTCGCCCACCACGGCGAACAGGAGGGATCGGCCACGGCCCAGGGGGTCGCGATCGTCGAGGCCAAGCTCCGCGCCGCGGGCATCCATATCCCCAGACCAGACACCCACTGACCGGCCGGGACCACCGCGGCACCTGGGAACGGTGGACCAGCGTGGACGGCAAGCGGTCGGCCTGGTATCAGGTCGGCAAACTGATGTTCCAGGGCAGCGCGGTCTTCGACCCGGCTGAGCTGACCAAAGCTCCTGTCACCCCGGCTGGGGTGATCGCCGGGATCAAGGCGGCCATCCTCGACGAGGACCGCCGGGGGCCGCAGGAGCTGAACGGCCACGTCCCGCCGCAGATCCTCTTCATGGAGAGATCAACCAGCTCATCTCCGAGCAGTGGCTCGCCCCTGAGGTGCGGGCCGCGCTCTTCCGTGCGCTGCCCACGGTCAAGGGCATCACCATGACCGAGGACGTGCCCGTCGCCGACGGACGGCGAGGCGTGGCGTTCAGCTTCGACGACGACGGGGCACGGCAATCGCTCGTCCTGGACCCGCAGACGTTCCAATATCTGGGCTCCACCTCGACGCGGCTGCAGGACCGGACGTACGAGCGCGCCGACGGCAGTAAGGAGACCTTCAAAGCGGGCACGGTGAGCCTGACCGCGCAGTTGGAAGCCAAGATCGTGAACCAGCCCGGCCAACGCTCCTGATCGCAGCCGAACCAGGCCGACCGCTGCGTGGGCGGCCTGGTGCTCGGCCGTGATGGGATCCCGGTAGCAATGAAGAAATTTCAACGAAGTAGGGCCTGACCCGTGGTAACGGAGCGTCGTCCGGCCGAGGTCTCGGCTCGATTACGGTAGGGGACCACAAGCTCGGCACGCGAAACGGTAAGGCGGCGCCAGTGCAGGCACAGCGTCGGTCGAGCAGGGCGAAACTGTCGGCAACTCGTGGCACGCTGCTGTGATGTCGGGATGTACGCGCGACACCAAGCGCTACGGCGACAAACTCGTGTACGAGGCGCTCGGCTCGAAGTGGCGCCACTACCACGACACCCACTGCAGGTGCGGCCTGAACTGGGTCACCGAGCACGCCGAACCGGCCGGATTCACCGTGGTGCGCTCCGGCACCGGCTGGGTTGCCCTGATCAGGTCGGTACGTTGAGCACCTTGGCCAGGGACGGCACGAGCCGGAACCTGGCGGTGTGGTACTGGGCGGCCACCTTGCCCCGGCCGGTGCGGCAGGGCGATCCGGCCGGGGCGGCACAGGAGGACATCGGGCAGTCGAAGGCTTCCACGCGGGAAAAGCCGTCGTCGCTCACCCCGTGATCGTTTCATGGATGCGTTTCAAAGCTCCGGAGATTTGAAACGACTCATGGAACCGGATGGGGGCGGGTACGCCCTGGACGGACGGACGCCGGACCGCTGTTTCATACGTCGCCTGGGCCCATGCCGGCGAAGAGCGAGTCGAGGATCTGGTCGACATACTCATGAGTCAGCGGTTCATGCGTGATGAGGAACTGGAAGTACAGCGGACCGGACAGGATCGCCATCGCGAGGTCCAGGTTGAAGCCGCGCGCTAGTTGACCCTGGTCCTGCGCTTTCTTCAGCCGGGCGACGGTCTTGTTGGTCTGGGGGGCGATGAAGCGCTCGTTGAGCGCGGCGGCGACCTGGGGGTCGTACTGGGCCTCGCCGACCAGAGCCTGGTACAGGGGGCCGAAGGGGGGCCTGGCCATGAGATCGATGGCCGCGTAGATCTGCTGACGCAGATCGGTGGTGATGTCGCCGGTGTCGGGGTAGTCCAGGTCGGACTCGTGCAGGGACAGCAGCGAGTCGAGCAGCAGGGCTCCCTTGGACGGCCATCGGCGGTAAATGGTGTGCTTGCCGGCGCCGGCGCGGGCCGCCACCGCTTCGATGCTGAGTTTGGCGTAGCCGATCTCCTGGCCCAGCTCCAGTGTGGTCCGCATGATGGCCTCGGTCCGGCTGGCGCCACGACGGTTGCGCGTATCGGTCATGCCATCACCCTATCGGTACGGCACGTGCCGTGCTTGACACTGGAAGTGCCAATGGGCATCATCGCATCGGCACGGTTCGTGCCGATGTGATGAAGATGGGCACCTCAAGGGCACGTCTCGCCTCGGCACACGCGACGTCGCAGGCAACGAGACCTGCCGTGCACCGCGCCCCCACTTCTCCGAAGGAAGATGATGTGTGATGTCCGTTCCCGCCGACCCGACCGCGGTGCATCCGATGCCCGAGCAGCCGCGGGTGGTGCTGTTGAAGCCGCTGGTCACTTCGCCGCTGATCGAGGTCGGGGAGTTCTCCTACTACGACGATCCGGATGATCCGGCCGCCTTCGAGAGCCGTAATGTGCTGTATCACTACGGGCCGGAGAAGCTGGTCATCGGGAAGTTCTGCGCGCTGGGCGAGGGGGTGCGGTTCATCATGAACGGCGCCAACCACCGCATGGACGGCCCCTCGACGTTCCCTTTCCCGATCATGGGTGGTTCCTGGGCCGAGAGCTTCGACCTCATCACCGGTCTGCCCGGGCGGGGTGACACCGTGGTGGGCAACGACGTCTGGATCGGCTACCGGGCCATGGTGATGCCGGGTGTCCGCATCGGTCACGGGGCGATCATCGCCTCGGGTGCCGTCGTCGTCGAGGACGTGCCCGACTACGGCATCGTCGGCGGCAACCCGGCCAAACTCCTGCGCCGCCGCTACACCGACGCCGACATCGACCGCCTCCTGGCCTTGGCCTGGTGGGACTGGCCGCTGCCACTCATCACCGAGCACCTGCGCACGATCATGTCCGGCAGCGTCGAGGACCTGGAGCAAGCGGCTCCCGCGGCTCCCCGCGTGCGGTGACCCGTACTCCCACCCCTTCCAGCACACCAGAATCGAGCTTTCGGCATGCCTGCCTCGTCCCACCCCCATCCGTTCGCCGACTGGCTTGGCGACCGCGCCGTCCCGCTCACCCACCTCGACCCTGAGGCGCCGCTGGACGACCTGGAGCCGCTGTGCGACATCGTCGGCGACGCGCGCGTCGTGGCGATCGGTGAGAACTCCCACTTCATCACCGAGTTCTCACACCTGCGGCAGCGCCTCCTGCGGTTCCTGGCCGAGCGCTGCGGCTTCACCGTCCTGGCCTTCGAGTACGGCTTCAGCGAAGGCGTCCCCCTCGATGCCTGGGCCCAAGGCCAGGGCGCCGACGACGACCTGTCTACGCACCTCGCCACGGCCATCCCGGTGGGCGTGGAGGAGCCGCTGCGCTGGATGCGCCGGCACAACGCCGCCACCGCCGAGGCGCCGATGCGGTTCGCCGGGATCGACATCCCGGCCGCCGGCGGCTCCCTGCTGCCCGCCCTGGCCCCCGTCGCCGACTACCTGCGCGACATCGACCCCGAGACCCTGCCTGCCATCGAGCAGGCCATGCGGATCGCCGGATCATTCGCGGGCGCCTCCGCCGCCTCGGCCGCACCGGCCTGGACCCGCCTGCCCGCCGCCGACCAGGACGCTCTCAGCGCGATCCTGATGCGGCTGCGCATCCGCTTCCGCGCCGTCGAGGTGCTGTACGTCTCCCGTGGTGACCGGCCCAGCTACGACATCGCGCTGCGCCGCCTGGAGGCCGCCTGCCACGCCGACTACGGTTTCCGCGCCATGGCCGGCCTGTACGCGGGCACCGGGTGGACCGCCGACACCTCAGCCCGCGACGTCTACATGGCCGAGTCCGTCCTGTGGCACCTGCAGCGCTCCGACCCCGGCACCCGCATCGCGCTGGCCGCCCACAACGCCCACATCCAGAAGACGGCCGTCTCCTTCAACGGCCACCTCACCGGACTCCCCATGGGACAGCACCTGCACAACTCCCTCGGCGACGACTACCTCGCCCTCGCCCTGACCAGCATCACCGGACACACCGCCGACATGCGCCCCGACGAGAACGCCCGCTTCGGCTTCGCCGTCGACGACGTCCCGCTGCCGCCGCCCGAGCCGGGCAGCATCGAAGCCGCCTTCGCCGACGCCGGACTCGGGCTGAGCATCGCCGATCTCCGGCAGGCGCCCCGCGAGACTCCCGGCCCCGACCGCTATCGGATCCAGAGCGCCTACCTGCACACGCCCATCCTGGACGCGTTCGACGCCGTCCTCAGCACCCCGACCTCCACTGTCGCCGACATCGCGCGCTGAGGGACCTCGACATGAGGCTTCACCCTCCCGGCCCGGCCACACCGAGGCCAGAACCTGTGGACATGTTGCTGACGATCAGGTCGCGCCAGGACGCGACGAAACCCTCGAGGAGCGTGAACCATGCTGGACACTGACGTGATCATTGTGGGAGCCGGCCCGACCGGTCTCATGCTGGCGAATGAGCTGCGCCTGGCCGGGGTACGGCCGCTGGTGCTGGAGCGGCACCCGCACCGCCGGGACACTCCCAAGGCCGGTGGTGTGGGCGGGCAGATCTTGGAACTGCTGCGCTACCGCGGCCTGCTGGAACGTTTCGAAGCCGCCTGCCCCGGCCCGGCCCCGGCGCCCCGGTTCCCCTTCGGCGGCGTGCACCTGGACTTCACCCAACTGGCCGACCCGCCCATGCACGCCCTGCCGCTGCCGCAGCAGCACCTGGAGCGGCTGCTCGACGAGCGCGCCGCCGAACTTGAGGTGGACGTCCTGCGCGGGCACGAGGTGACCGGCATCAGCCAGGACGAGGCCGCGGTGATCGTGGACGTACGCGGCCCGGACGGGCTCTACCAGGTGAGCGCCCGCTACCTGGTCGGCTGTGACGGCGCCCGCAGCCGCGTCCGTGACTGGGCCGGTATCGGCTTCCCGGGCACCGTCTACCCCGAGGTCAACCGGCTGGCCCAGGTCACCCTGCCCGGCCCGGTGACCGTACTCGGCAACGGCGATCTCGACATCCCCGGCTACGGCACCATCCGCGCCGGTTTCACCCGCACCGACCGCGGCCTGTTCGGCCTCGGCTCCTCACCCGGCGCCACGAGCGTCTCCCTCTACACGATCGAGGACGAGAGCACCGAGTACGACGACGACGTCCCGATGACGTTGTCCGAACTGCAGGACAGCATCCACCGCGTGCTCGGCGCGCACCTGCCCCTGGCCGGATCGACCCGGCTGTCCCGCTTCACCTTCAAAGCCCGCCAGGCCGAACGCTACCGGGCCGGGCGCACCATGGTGGCCGGCGACGCGGCGCACCTGTTCCCGGCCACCGGCGTAGCCATCAACGCCGGCATGCTGGACGCGGTCAACCTGGCCTGGAAACTGGCCGCCGACCTGCATGGCTGGGCACCGGCCGGCCTGCTGGACACCTACCACGACGAACGCCACCTCGCCGGCGCCCGCACCATGCTGCACGCCCAGGCCCAGGTGGCGTTGCGACGCGGCCACGACGTGGCCGCCGAGGCGCTGCGGGAGGTGTTCACCGAACTGCTCGCCGACGAACAACCGTTGCGCCGGATGGGGGCGCTGGTCGCCGGCACGGACATCCGCTACCCGATGCCCGGCACCGGCCATCACCCGCTGACCGGCACGTTCGCCCCCGACCTCACCCTGCACACCGACCAGGGCACCACCAGCGTCGCGCACCTCATGCACCCCGCAAGGCCCATCCTGCTCGACCTCGCCGACCGCGAGGATCTCCACGAGACCGCCCGAGACTGGCGGCGACGCGTCGACATCCACACCGCCAAGACCGACGATCGGCCGGCCGACAGCCTCCTGATCCGCCCGGACGCTCACATCGCCTGGGCCGCGACCATCGACGAACCCGCCGACAGCGCCGCGCCCGCGCTGCGCGAAGCGCTCTCCAGCTGGTTCGGAACACCCTGACCACTATGACGATCGCAGGGAGCAATGCGTGATGCCGCTGATCGAGGTCGCAGAGCAGTCACGCGCCCGCGCCGAACTGGATCAGGCGAGCAACCGGTCGACCAGCCCGTCGAGGTAGTCAGGGGTGAGCGGGCCCGCGCCGAACAGGACGCGCATGTAGATCGGCGCCAGGAGATGGTCCAGCACCTCCAGCGCGTCGGGCGGGTCCTCGCCGCGGTCGCGGGCGCGGTCGAGCATGGCCTGCAACTGCCTGCGGCGGTCGGCCAAGAGCTCGTCGCGCGCCTGAAGACCCTGCCGGCCCTCGCCTGACAGCGCGACGGTCAGCCGCACCAGCGCCAGGCCGTCGGGGCCGGTGACCTCGCGGGCCACGATGGCGGCGTAGGTGCGCAGGTCGCCGGCCAGGCTGCCGGTGTCAGGCATCGGCGCCTGCGCGTTCAGCCGGGTCAGCAGCACATCGCTGAGCAGGGCTTGGAGGTTGCCCCACCGGCGGTAGAGGCTGGTGTCGGCCACGCCCGCGCGGGCCGCGACCTCGCCGATGGTGAAGTTTCCGTACCCTCGCTCGCTGACCAGGTCGGTAACGGCCTGGTGCACTGCCGCGCGGACCCGGGCGCTACGCCCGCCGGGTCGCCTGGCTCGCCCATACTCCTCCACACGCTTAGCTTAACGCAGCGCGAAACTGCGTTAAGCTCTGTTAACGCAGTTACTGACTGCCTTTAGGAAGGATTCGCGTGAAAGCGTTGCTCACCCTGACCTGCGCAGGTCAGTTCATGGTGCTGCTCGACAACACGATCGTCGGCGCCGCCCTGCCCGACATGCAGCAGCGGCTCAACACCGGGCTGACCGGCCTGCAGTGGATCGTCGACGCCTACGTGCTGCTGGTGGCCATGCTGCTGCTGTCGGGCGGCGTCTTCGCCGACCGGTTCGGCCGCAGGCGGGTGTTCCTGGCTGGGGTGGTGGTGTTCACGGCCGCGTCGGTGGTGTGTTCGCTCGCGCCCTCGATCGGCTGGCTGATCGCCGGGCGGGTGCTGCAGGGCGTCGGGGCCGCGGCGCTGAGCCCCGCCTCGCTGGCGTTGCTCGCCGCCGCGTATCCCGCCCCGAGTGAGCGCGTCAGAGCGATCGGGTTGTGGGCCGGGTTCAGCGGCATCGGCCTGGCCGCCGGACCGCTGGCGGGCGGGATCCTGGTGGAGTCCTTCGGCTGGCCCGCCATCTTCCTGGTCAACGTGCCCATCGGCGCGGTCCTGCTGCTGGCCGGGCTGCGCGTCCTGGGCGAGTCCCGCAACCCGAGCGCACCGCCGATCGACGTCCCCGGCACGGTCCTGTCCGTCGCGGGCGTGGGCGCCGTGACCTACGGCCTGATCGAGGGCGGTTCCCGAGGCTGGACCTCGCCGGTGATCCTGGGCAGCTTCGCCGCCGGACTGGTGCTCCTGGCCGCGTTCGTCGTGGTCGAGGGTCGTGCGTCGACGCCGATGCTGCCGCTCCGGCTGTTCCACCAGCGGCTGTTCACGGTGTCCAACACGGCGATGGTCGTGGTCGGGTTCGCGCTGATGGGGTCGTCGTTCTTCTTCTCCCAGTTCTTCGTCCACGTCCAGGGCACTTCGATCCTGGTCGCCGGGCTGCGGACCCTGCCCACCTCGCTGGCCATGGTGATCGTCAGCCCGTACGCGGGCCGGCTCGCGGCCAGGTACGGCTTCCGCGTCGTGGTCGGCATCGGCCTGGCGCTGGCCGGGCTGGGGCTGCTGGCGCTGGGCTTCGTCCACGCCGATACCGGCTACGGGAACGTGTGGTGGCGGCTGGCGGTCGTCGGCATCGGGTTCGCTCTCACCATGTCGCCGCTGACCGGGGCCGCCATCCAGGCGGTCAGCCCGCAGGAGGGCGGCCTGGCCTCGGGCGTCAGCAGCACCACCCGGCAGATCGGCGCGGTGCTCGGCGTGGCGGTGCTCGGGGCGATCGTTCACGCGCGGGAGTCCGGCGGAGCCTCCTTCGAGTCCGGCCTCAACAGCGCCTTCCTCGCGGCGGGTGCCGTGACGCTGGCCTGCGCCGTGTTCACCGGCCTGTGGCTGACCGCGGCCCGCACGCCGAGGGGCGTCCGGGCCGAACAGTCTGGAGGCCGAGCAGTCAGTGAGCAGCCGCTGACAGCTTCTCCCAACCGGCCCGCGTCTTGAGCCTCATCCCGTCGCGGCAGCGTGTCGTCCCCGCCCGCGCCGAGCCCACAACCCGCACCACCAGCGCCACTGGGGCCCCGCCCTGCCCCGGCTTGTCCGGGGCGACCGTAGCGGCAGGGATCATCGACCCGCCTCTCGCACGGGCGCGCGTAGCGCCCTCAACCGATCACGGGAGGAGTTGCGCGGGCCGCTGCCGGGTGCGGGCGGTCCAGAACGTACAGGCCCTGCGGGCCGGCCGCGCACAGCGTGCTCGCGTCCGCGAGCCAGGCGAGGCTGGTGATCCGTTCGGCGGTCTGGAAGGTGACCTCGTCGGATCCGTTCCACAGCTTGATGATGCCGTCCTGCCCGCCGGTGGCCAGCCAGGCGCCGTCGGGAGAGAACGCCACCGCACCGACCCGGCCCCGGTGCGCGCTCGGGCGACCCTGCTCGTGACCGTCCGGATCCCAGACGCGGACGACGCCGTCCACGTCCCCGGTGGCCAGGCGGGCGCCGTCCGGTGAGATCGCCATCTTGATCGGCCCCCCATCGGGACTGCCTCCGAAGGTGCTGCGCTGCTCACCTGCACGGTCCCACACCACGACCTGTCGGCCGTCCCCGGTGGCCAGCCAGGTGCCGTCCGGCGGGATGGTCAGTGCGCTGACTCGCCAGAGAGGGGAGCAGTAGCGGTCGAAGCGGAACGTGCCGTCGGCGTCCCAGATCTGGATCCGGTTGCCGGCCGCCGTGGCGAACCAGGTTCCGTCCGGGGCGATGGCCAGGGCGAGAATCCACTCTTCCACATGGGGGATCGTCATGGTGCGGCGCGGCTCGCCTCCGCAGCCCCACAGCCGGACCTCACCGCGGCCACCCCCGGTGACTAGCCACGACCCGTCCGGAGCGATGGCGAGCGCCGACGTACCGTCTGACCCGCTCAGCCTGGCGCGCGGCTCGCCGTGAGCGTTCCACAGCCGGACGTCCTCGAAGGAAGGCGCTGTGGCGAACCAGGCACCGTCCGGCGCGACGGCGATCGCGGACACCCGCGTTGGCACGACGCTCACCTCGGCACGCCGGCTCCCGTCGGCATCCCAGACCCGAACTCGGCCCCGGTCGTCGCCGACGACGAACCATGATCCGTTCGCCGCGGCGGCCAGGGCGGTGACCGGCCCGGTCTCGTGCGGAGTCTCGACGAGCACGTCAGGGGCGGAGTCCCAGAGCCTGGCAGCGCTGTTCCCGCTGCTCGCGCTGGCGAGCCAGGTGCCGTCGGAAGCGATCGCGAGCCCGCTCAGCCAGCCGGTGTGGCCGCTCAGCCTCGCCCGTGGACTGCCGTCGCTCTGCCACAGGCGCACCTCGCCGGTCGCGTCACCGCTGGCCAGCCATGTACCGTCCGGTGCGATGGCCAGGGCGGTCACCGCGGCGTCGTGGCCATCGATGGCATTGCGCACATGCCCGTTACGGTCCTGGATGTGGATCTGGCCCGCGTCGCTGCCGGCCACGAGCCAGGAGCTGTCCGGGGAGATCGCCAGACAGCGGCATCTCGAGTCGAAGGCGAAAGCGCCGGACAAGGCGGTGAAGCGCGAGTCCAGGACGCGCACGGCGCCTCGATCGTCACCCATGGCGAGCCAGGAACCGTCCGGGGAGATCACCAGCGTCGTGACCTCGCCGTCGCTGGGATGATCGAGGAAGGCGATCGGGATGCCGCCGGGATCCAGGATCGTCACGCGGGATCCGGAGCCGGCGGCCAGCCAGGTACCGTCCGGCGAGATGGCCAGTGCCGAGATCCAGCCGAAGGTGGCGCCGTCGTACGTGGCCAGCAGGCGGCCTCGCCTGCTCCAGATGCGAACGGTGGGGCTGTGGTCGCCGGTGGCCAGCCAGCCGCTGTCGGGGGCGATGGCGATCGCCGTCACCATGTCATGGTGGCCGTCGAGGGAGGCGATGCGGTCTCCTTCGGGCGTCCACAGCCGGGCGGCGCCGACGCCGTGCTCCATGCTGATCACGTCGAAGCCGTTGCCGTCGCCGGTGACCAGGAAGGTGCTGTCGGGGGCGATGGCCAGCGCGCTGACCCCGCCCGGATGTCCGTCGAGAACGGCCTGCAGGTCACCGTCGCTGTTCCACAGGCGCACGACGCCCACGGCGTCGCTGTAGTTCGCGTTGGATTTCGGGCCGCTGCTCTCGCCGCTGGCCAGCCAACTGCCGTCGGGAGCGATCGCCAGTGCGGCCACGCCCTTGGGGTGGCCGGGCAGCAGGCGGCGCAGGTTCGCCGAGTCGCCCTCGGGGAGCGGCCGGCGGGCGGGCAGAAAGGAGACCCCGGCCTGTTCGGCGTACGAGGCGACCGGCGCCTGCCGGCCTGGGACGGCGCTGAGCCTGGTCAGCAGGTCGGAGGAGGAGGTCAGCAGGTGTCCGAAACCGGAGAGCATGCCGGCGATCTGGCGGGCCGGTGGGGACGACGCGTGAGCGAGGTCGGCCACCGCGGCGGCCGGCCCGGACCGGGCGGTGCGCGGCACCAGCCAGCGGACGTCGCTGACGAGGTCGTTCACTTCGTCGCGCAAGCCGGCCTCTTTGAGGTGAAAGGCCAGGTTGTCCCACAGGTAGGGCTCGCCCGGCGGCAGGTTCCACCATCCGCCGGGAGCGAGCGCTCTGGCCCGGGTGATCAACCGGCGGCCGGCCATGA
Source organism: Nonomuraea angiospora (assembly GCF_014873145.1). Taxonomy (NCBI): domain Bacteria; kingdom Bacillati; phylum Actinomycetota; class Actinomycetes; order Streptosporangiales; family Streptosporangiaceae; genus Nonomuraea; species Nonomuraea angiospora. The sequence goes on from NZ_JADBEK010000001.1 coordinate 1,253,495, forward strand.
CGAGGGCCGTCGATCCGGCTGCCGAACGCAGATAGCCGCGGATGACGTCGTGCAGCGTGACCACGGCCATCGAGCCGGCGGCCCAGTGCAACGCCAGCAGGGCGAGCTCGTGCAACTTCTCGCACAGGCGCTCGGCTTCGGGCTTGGGGCATCCCCACAGCAAGGCGACAGCGTCGACCGGCACGTCGGTGTCCTCGGGCAGGACGCCGAGGTCGGCGAACCGGGCCCGCTCCTCGCCCGTGAGCAGGTCCAGGCTGTAGTCGACGGTCGCGCGCACCGCCTGCGCGCGCTCATCGGTGACGGTGAGGTCGAAGGCGGCCGGCCCGTTCGCCCGCAGCCGCTGAAGCGCCTCCTCGGCGGCCCTGTCCACATCGGCGCCGCGGGCTCGCTGCTTGCGCAGGCGGGCGTTGACGACCGCCAGCAGCAGCGGCCAGCGGCCGGTGGCGCGCAGCAGATCCCGTACGAGATCGGCCCGCACATCAGGCAGGTCGCGGGTGAGCAAGCGGGTGGCCGCCTGCGGGGACATCTCATCGACCTCGATCGTGGTGCCCCGCACGATGGACGGACGCCGGGTGGTGACCAGGAGCTGAGCATGGGCGGCCGCGGGCAGGAACGGGGCGAGCTGGGCGGCGCTCCACACGTCGTCGATCACCAGCAGCACCGGCCTGCGACCGTCGAGGACCTCGACCAGCCGATGGCCGGCCTGCTCGGGATCGCCGAACTCGGGGCGCTCCCCGTCGAGGTGGGCCACGACGTCGTTGATGAGGGAGGCGAGCTCTGCGCCGGATCGGTCGCGGCCGAGCGTCACCCACACGATGCCGCCCTTGAACCGCCGGCGGGCCTCCCGGCGATGGCAGATCTCGGCGGCGAGCGAAGTCTTGCCGAAGCCGCCCGCGCCGACGATGCCCGCAGTCAGCCCGACTGGTGCCGATCCCCTGCGCAGCGCCGCCATGATCATGGCGAGCTCCCGCCGGTTGACCCATTCCGGATCCCGCGGCGGCACGCGGAACGACGGCACCCGAGCCCGGCGCTCGGACAACGTGGGTAACAGCAGGGTGAGGGCGACGATGAGCACGACGGCACCGGCGAGGCCGGCGATCCAGGCGGGCCGGTTGGCGGTGACATGGTCCGGAAGGTAGTCGCTGACGACATTGACCGGCAGGCCGATCACGATGCCGAGCACCACGAGCAAGGCCGTCACCAAGGCTGGTGCGAGCGTCCTGCGGCGCGCCATGGGCCACCTTAACGCCTTGCTGCCGCACGGGTCATCCAGTGCGGCCCGATATCCGACGTATCCACTCCGCCCGCTCCATGGTGGGCCAACGCGTGTCTCACTGCACACCGCCCGCGCTCCGCGGGGTCAGCGGGGCGGGCGGTGGACGACCTTGTCCTTCGAGCGGCCGGGATAGACGACGAGCAGGTGCTCCTCCAGCGGGGCGTCGGGGTCGTTCTCGTCCCATGGCAGCGTGCGGGCGTGGACGCGCAGGCGGTAGTGGCCTGGACCGGCGATGGCCAGGTCGGGCAGCGGGCCTGCCGCCCCGCTGTCACCGCCCTCGGGGTGGGTCGGCACGACCAGGCGGCCGCTGCGGCTGGCGATGCCCACCTCGACCACCTGGTCCCAGCCGGTGAGCCGGAGCGGCGGGGCGCTGTCGAACACCTTGACCGTCATGCAAATCGCCGAGTTCTCCTTGTAGGTCACGATGGCGGCGCTACTGCCTGCGGCGTCGATGAACCCGTCCTCGACAGCGTCGAAGATGTCGGCGGCATCGCCGTCGCCGCCGTAGATGTCCCCAGGATCGCCCGCGCTGTCGTCGCGGTCGTCGAAGACGGCGTAGCCACCCCCTTCGGACAGCATGTACGCGGCCGTGCCCCACCGCCTGGCCCGTACCCGGGGCCACGGGTCGGCGCACCGGGCGTTGGCCTCGGCCTTCCACGCGGCTTCCTCCCGCTCGCGCTCGGCCTGCCGGCGCTTGGCGTCGGCGTTCTGCCGGGCGACGATGCCGGGGCACAGGTACTCCAGGGCCGCGGCCAGCTCGATGGAGTCCGCCGTGCCGCCCGCCCGCTCGTGCAGCGCGTGCCGTTCCCGGTCGCCGGGCAGCGCGCACAGCTGCGTGCCATAGGCGAGAATGCGCTGGTCAGCCAGGTCCTCGGGGAACATCGTGGCCGCCGCGAAGGTCCCACCCCTGGCCAGGCAGAGGAACGACCGCCGCCGCTCCTCCGGCCCGAGGCCGGCCGCGGGCCGGAGGCGGTCGCGGCAGCCCTCGTCCGCGGCCGTATAGGTGAGCTGGGCGTCCCCCTCGGCGCCGACCGCGGCCATCGGCAGCACCAGTACGACGACGGCGGCGGCGAGCAGCCGCGGCGACCGCCCGGTTCCGGGGGCCGCGACGCCCGGGCCGGGCGCGGCGAGCTCGTGCGCGGTGCGCGCCGCCCACACGACGATCAGCCCGTCGAGCGCGTGCACCGCGAGCGAAAGGCCGTCGAACGTCAGCCGTCCGGCCAGAAGCAGCGAGTAGACCTGCGGGACGAGGAGCGCGGTCCAGCCGATGGCGACCGTGACGGCGCTGAACCGCCCGTCGCGTCCCTGCCCGGCGATGATCATCGCCTTGCAGCCGAGGGTCGCCATCATCAGCAGGAGCGACGCCGTCAGCAGCGGGCCCTCGGCGAACATCCGCAGCGCCGCGGCCAGGACCCCGGTCAGGCCGAGCCCGAGGGCGATGATCCGGAACCGGGTCGCCACCCCGGCCAGGGCCCGCACCAGCAGGAACATGGTGGCGGTCCACACGGCCCAGGTCGCGGCGTACTCCGCGACGTCGGACACGTCATCGAGGAGTTCCCAGAGCAGCAGGTCGCCGGCCACGTCCGCGTAGAGCAGGCGCCGCAGCCACACCACCTCACGCGGCAGCGCCCCGGCGCGCGGCGAAGCCGGGCCGCGCAGGATCTGCCACAGCGCCCACGCGTTGAGCACGCCGATCGCCGCGGGCAGGAGCCGGGACCCGTCGTCCCACGGCCGGAAACCCGCCGTCGCGACGACGGCGAACCACTGCCCGCCGTCGTACCCGGCGGCGACGGCTGCGGCGGTCAGGTAGAGCGCGACGGCGATGGCGGCCGGACGCCCGAAGCGGTGGCGGGCGATGGCGGCCCGGAGTAAGGCTACGATGCGGATGATCTTATTGGACCGGCCGGACCCCCTCGACGCTGGAGATGGCGTAGACGCCGAGGCCGGGAGATCCGCGTGTCAGGACAGCGACCAAGCGGCCTGTCCTGCGCGATGGGAGGGGGCTGGCTTCTGCGGTGGGGGGCAGAGTGCCTCATCTATGGCGACGCCGTGCCTGGATCCGTCCCGCCGTCGGGTCGGCGCCGGGTTCGATCGCCGGTGCGCAACCGCACGACCAGCACGACCCCGAGCAGGATGGCCGCAAAGCCGGCGAGTTGGCCGATCGGCGGCCACTGTCCCCGGGCGGCGTACACGTACGCGAAGCCCGAGACGGTCTCCACGTTGATCAGAATGCCGGCGGTGGTCGGCGGCAGGCGGCCGGAGGCTGTGTTCCACAGCGCTGTGCCGCCCCAGGAGACCACGATGCCCAGTACCAGCGACCCGATCACCAGCGGACCCGGATCCTGCCCAGTGCTGCTGAGCTGGCCGGTCAGCGCCGCCACGGGGAGCGCGGCGAGCGTCACCGCCCCGGTTGCCAGGCCGACGATGGTGGACCAGCCGGTGTCCGGGACGTCCGGGTGCCGGTCGAGGAAGCGGGCGTTCGCGATGGCGTACCAGGTCCACAGGGCGACGGCGCCGAACGCGCATCCGATGCCGGCGACCTTCACCATCGCGGGCGCGCCGGCGTTCGGCGCGGATCCGGTCATCTCCAGGACGTTGACGACCAGCAGCCCCACCGTGACCAGGCTGATCGGCGGCGCCAGGCGGCGCCAGGGGTGGCTGCGGACGACGAGGTTGCCGACGACGGCGATGACCACCGGGATGCAGCCGATGATGATGCCGGTGACCGGCGCGCCCACCGCCTGGACGCCGAGCACCATCAGCAGGTAGTAGCCGGCGTTGCCGGTGATCGCGAAGTGGACCGCCGGTCGCCAGTGCCGCCGCGCGTGCGTGCGCAGCGCCGCGCCGCCCAGGGCGAACAAGATCGACGACACCAGGCCGTACGCCAGGTAGCGGCCGGCGGTGATCGTGACTGCCGACCAGCCCCGTAACAGTTCGGGGACCAGGAAGGCCAGGCCCCACACCAGGCCCGCGACCACTCCCGCGCCCAGGCCGGCCGACCTGATCCTTTGTTGCGTTGTCGGCATGGGCTTGGGCTACCCGCCGGACGAAAGGTCAGGCGGGTAGCAGGGCAAGCGGCGCTGGGCGAGCCAAATGATCACGTACGTGGGTCAGGACGATCCGGGTCCGGCTCCGAGTCGGTGGAAGGCTGTTCGACCGGGAAAAAGATCGGGCTGAGCAGGTGTTGTGTGCGGTCCGGCGTCGGCTGGTTGGCCAGCAGGGGCAGGATCACGCGACGGAGCTCCCTGATCATCTCTTCCAGCTCGTCGCGGGTGAGCCAGACGGCGTGCTGCCGGTAGCCGACGAGGTCCGTCATCGGGTCGGCACCCTCGTGGTCGAGGTAGGCGTTGAATTCACTGACCAGGACGGCCATCGAGGTGGCGAAGACGCGACGGTGGTCGTCGGGCGTCATGGCGGCGAGGGCATCGGCGTCGAGGACGGCTCGGTCGTGGCGTAGCCGGTAGCGGCGCTCCACCGCGCCGCGTACCCGCCTCTCGCCCGCCACTTCCAGGATTCCGCTGGTCACGAGCAGTTCGACGTGCCGATAGACCATGGCCTTCGAGGTGTCGGGGATCCGCGCGCACAGCTGGCCGGTGGTGAGCTCGCGCTCTCCGCGCATCGCATGCACGATCCGCAGCCGCACCGGATGCGCCAGTAGCTCCAAAGTGTCCACGGTGCAACATTCTCATGTCGTGCTACCGTTCGCCAAACAGTAGAAAGGATGGCCATGGGAACGGATCCGGCGGCGATCGCCATGACGGTCGTCGAGCTGGCGCGAAGTGGCCGCTTCGCGGACATCGAGGCATTGTTCGCCCCGCCGCTGCGAGCGGTGGTCTCCGCTGAGACGCTGCAGCTCGCCTGGGAGAGTCAGCGGTCCAAGATCGGGGCGATCTCCGCGGTCGGGACGCCGATCAGCGAGCCGGCCCCCGAGAGCTGGGTGGCCGCATCGGGGAAGGCGGAGCTGGTCAAGGTGAGCGTCCCGGTGACGTACGAGCGTGGCGGCCTGACGGTGGTCATGTCGGTCGACGAGACCGGCCTGCTGCAGGGCCTGCAGCTCGCGCCCGCGCTCACCGAGCGGTGGACGCCGCCGCCGTACGTCCGCCGCAAGAGGTTCGACGAGCAGGAGGTCACCGTGGGCTCCGGCGCGCTGGCCGTGCCCGGCACGTTGAGCCTGCCGCGCGGGCACGGTCCGTGGCCAGGAGTGGTGCTGCTCAGCGGCGGCGGGCCGTTCGACCGGGACGCCACCAGCGGCCCCAACAAGCCCCTCAAGGACCTGGCCTGGGGGCTGGCCGGCCGCGGCGTGGCCGTGCTGCGCTTCGACAAGGTGACCCACGCCCACGCCGGCCGGGTGGCGGCGGACCCTGGCTTCACCATGAGCGACGAGTACGTCCCGCACGCCGTCGCGGCCGTCCACCTGCTCCAGCGCCACCCTGCCGTCGACGCCGCGCGTGTGCATGTCGCAGGCCACAGCATGGGCGGCAAGGTGGCCCCGCGGGTCGCCGCCGCCGAGCCGTCCGTGGCCGGACTGGTGCTCCTGGCCGGTGACACCCAGCCCATGCACCAGGCCGCCGTACGCGTCGTCCGCCATCTCGCCTCGCTCGATCCCGGCGCGCAGGCCGCGGTCGAGACGATCACACGGCAGGCCGCACTCGTCGACAGCCCGCACCTGTCGGCCGAGACACCCGCCACGGAGCTGCCGTTCGGCTACTCCGGGGCGTACTGGCTCGATTTGCGAGACTACGACCCGGTCGCGACCGCGGCCGCGCTGGACAAGCCGATGCTCATCCTGCAGGGCGGCCGCGACTATCAGGTGACCGTCGCCGACGACCTCGCGGGCTGGCGGGCGGGTCTCGCCCACCGTACGGACGTCACCATCCGCGTCTACGACGCCGACGACCACCTGTTCTTCCCCGGCTCGGGCCCGTCCACGCCCGCGGACTACGACAAGCCCCAGCACGTCGACGCGGCCGTGGTCGCCGACATCGCCGACTGGCTGGCACCGCGCCGATCGGGGATCGCCCGGATCGTCTCCGGCTTCAAACGCTGACCACTCCGGCTGGACACCCCCTTGCAGGAAAGGCACAGCAGTGAACGACGAAACCCCCGCGAAACAGCAGCTGGACTGGCTGCTGGACGCGTCACTACGGGGTCCGCTGCCGGACGGAGAGATCAGCCGGCACCTGGCCCCGGCCCTGCTGGAGGCGAGCGGCGGACCGGACGGATTCAACGCCGCACTGGCCGCCGTAGGCCCGCTCACCCTCCGGGAGGCCCTCACGACGCGACCGGACCAGGTCCAGGCGGTCGTGGACGGCCACACCACCGGCTACCGCATCACCGTGCACGTGGAGGCGGCGGGGCGCGTGGACAACCTGCGCCTGACCCCGGACGAACCCGAGCCGACCTCGTGGGCCGAGATCACACCCGGCTGGCCGAGCTGGGAGCACGCGTGTCCTTCGCCGCGGCGCGCATCGAGCCGGACGGGCAGTGCCGCATCGCGCACGGCCTCGACGCGGACACGCAACGCCCGATCGGCTCGGCTTTCAAGCTGTACGTGCTGGGCGCGCTCGCCCAGGCCGTCGCCGAAGGGCGGCTCTCGTGGAACGAGCGACTGGCCATCCGCGACGACCACAAGAGCCTGCCCTCGGGCACCCTGCAGAACCGCCCCGCCGGCACCATGCTCGCGCTGTCGGAATACGCCGACCACATGATCTCGATCAGCGACAACACCGCCACCGACCACCTCATCCACCGGCTGGGCCGGGACGCGGTGCGACGCCAGCTGTCGCTGTTCGGCCACCGCGAGCCCGACGCGAACGTCCCGATCCTCACCACCAAGGCGTTCTTCCAGCTCAAGGCCGCCTCGGATCAGGACCGGACACGGCAGTACCTGGCCCTGCCGGCCCACCGGCGCACCGCCGACGGCCGCGCGCTGGCCACCAGCCTCATGGTGTCCGACCCCACCACCGCACCCGACACGATCGACGTGGCGGCCAAAGGCCAGTCCATCGTCCGGGGAGCGTTTCACCTCCTGGCCCTATGACGGTGACCGCGCCACAATCACCAGGCGGTAGCCCAGGTCGAGGGTGTCGGCGGCGAGGCGCCGCATCGCGCGCCCGACCTGCTCCTGGTCGAGGATCGCCATCGCGGCGTCGAACGCGGTGGCGGGAGTATCCGAGCCCGATCGACCCGTACAGGTCGGCGGTCACAGGTGCTTCCCGAGGTCGGCCACGTCCAGCAGGGGCAGGCCCCAGCGCAGGGCGGCGATCTCCAGGTCGGCGGCGTCGGCCATGGTGCCGTCGGGGTTCATGACCTCGCAGCACACCCCGACGGGCGGCAGGCCGGCCGCCACGCACATGGCCACGGTGGCCTCGGTGTGCCCGGCGCGTTCGGCCAGACCGCCGGGGCGGGCGGCGAGCGGGAAGACGTGTCCCGGTCGCAGGAAGTCGGCCGGCCTGGCGTCCGGATGGGCCAGGCGGCGCACGGTCGCGGCGCGTTCGGCGGCCGACACCCCGGTGGCGGTGCCGGAGGTCAGGTCCACGGGGACGTGCGGGCGGGTGCCGTGCCGGTCGCCGGGGCCGGGGACGGGGCCGATCTCCAGCCGGTCGAGGACCTCGGGCGCGCAGGGCACGGTCGGATGGCCGCAGACCTGGGTGAGCAGGAACGTGAACGCCTCCGGGCGCAGCCGGGCCCCCGCGAACACCACGTCGCCCTCGCCCTCCCGGTCGGGGTCCCAGATCATCACGGCTCCTCCGGCGGCGAGCTGCGTGAGCGCCTGCTGCACGCCGCGCGCGCCCGAGAGCCGGCCGGCCCAGGGGAGGGCCGCGACCACCTCGGTCACCGACCTCGCCAGGTCGGGCAGGCGGCGCCGTGCCAGGCGGACGACCAGGTCGGGCTCCAGGTTCACCCTGTCGCCGACGGACAGCTCCGACAGCGTGGTGGCCTGGAGCGTCAGCGGGATCAGCGCCACGGAGAACCGGTCGCGGGACACCTCGGCGACGGTCAGGCTGACGCCGTCGACCGCGATCTGCCCCTTCGCGACGACCATCGAGAGGAAACGCTCGGGCGGCTTGATCCACAAGCGCCGCGCGACCCCCTCGTCGTCGATTCGCACGATCTTGCCCACGGCGTCCACGTTGCCCTGGACCAGGTGGCCGGCGAGCGGGTCGCCCAGCGTCAACGGGGTCTCCACGTTGACCCGGGTGCCCGCTCCGATCTGGTCGAGGGTCGATCTGCGCCGGGTTTCGGCCGACAGCCCGGCCTCCAGCAGGTGCGTCTCGTGCGCGGTCCGAAGGACGGTCAGGCCCACGCCGTTCAGGCAGATCGAACCCGGCGCGCCGGCGGCGGCCCTGGGGGCGCTGACCGCGATGCGCGTCTCGTCGACGGCCACCACCGTGCCGATTTCCTGGATATTTCCGGTGAACATGCGACATCACCTCTCGACAGCGGGAACCAGGGGCCGGACAGGCCCGAGAGGTGGCGGGGTGTCACCGCGTGGCCCGGAGTCGCACCGAGTCGTCCCGCCGAAACCGGCGGAACCGGCGGGCTTTCACCGCCGCACCTTGGAATCGCACCAATCATCCTTTTATCACCCGACAGCCCAGGAGATCAAAGCCCCTGGCTCAGGGACGCGGGCGCGATCCCGGCCAGCTTGATCAGGAACCGGTCGATCTGCTCCTCCAGCGGCGGCCAGGGCAGGTCGGGCTGGTTGACCCGCATCGACACGGCCCCGTGAACCGCCGCCCGCAGGTCGAGCGAGACCTCCGCGGCGTCGCCGGGGGCGGCGAGCCCGGCGTCCATGCAGCGCCGCACGGCGGCCGTGGTGCGCTCGCCCAGCTCCTGCTTGAACTCCATGGCGGCCCGCTGGTTGAGCGTGCTCTCGTGGAGGACCTTGTACAGGCCTGGGTGGCGGCGTACCCAGTCGCCCAGGTGGAGCAGCCGGGCGCGCAGCCGCGCCACCGGGTCGGCGGCGGTCTCGGCCTGGTCGAGGGCGCGTACGAGGTCGCGGTGGCACTGCTCCAGAGCGGCGAGGACGAGGGCGTCGCGGTCGGCGAAGTGGATGTAGACGGAGGTGGCGGCGATGCCGACCTCCCGCGCGACCGCGCGCATCGACAGGGCCTGGTCGTCGGCGAGCTCGTCCAGCAGCCGTACGGCGGCCGTGACGATGTCCTCGCGCAGCCGCTCGCCCTGACCTCGGGGGTTGCGGCCCCGTGAGCGGGGGTTCGTGGTCGCGTTCATGGGAGCCATTGTAACGAGACGACCGTTGCCCTACAGTCGTAGCGCTACAACTGTTCAGTTATCGAGGAGCATCGATGAATGTCCACGCCAAGACGCTCGACCCGGTGTTCGCGCAGATGAGCGAGGCCACCGACCGCAAGGTCTGGGAGGAGATCACGGAGCTGTCCACGCGGGAGAAGGTCCTGCTGTCCCTGGTCGGCGACGTCTGCCAGCAGACCCTCGGCCTGCCCTTCGAGGCGCACGTGACGATGGCGTACGAGAACGGGCTGTCCGCCGACGACCTGCGCGAGCTGCTGCGCTTCATCGCCTACGACAGCGGCTACCCGGCGGCCCTGTCGGCGCTGGCCCGCCTGGTCGACATCGAACGCGAGCAGGGCCGGCCCGGCCCCACGGGCGACGGGCACCCGATCGACGCCGACGGGCAGAGCAGCCCGATCCCCGCGCCGACCCGGCAGGCCGTACGCAATCTCGACCCCGTCTTCGCCGACTTCATGGACCTGCAGTCGCGCATGCGCGCGGGGATGCGACGGCTGACCGGCCGCGAGCGCGCGTTCGCGACCATGACCGTCGACGTGCTCTTCCAGACGCTGGAGGAGAGCTTCCGCGTCCACGTGACCCGGGCTCTGAAGGCGGGCGCCACGCCGGAGGAGGTGCGGGCGGTGGTGCGCTTCTCCGCCCAGTTCGGCCTGACGAAGGCGTGGCGCGGCATGCGGGCGCTGAACGACCTGTTCACGGAGGCGGGCACGGTGTTCGCCTGATCCCGCCGCCCCGCGAGGTAGGGTGAGTGAATACTCACCAACCAAGAGGGGCGACACTGATGAGAATCGCGGTCTTCGGCTCGACCGGCGGCATCGGCCGGCAACTCGTGCGTCAGGCCCTCGGACTGGGCCACGAGGTCACCGCCGTCGTACGCGACTCGTCCCGGCTGCCCGCCGACCTGCGCGGGCGGCTGGACGTCGTCGAGGCCGACGTGATGAACCCCGACGCCGTCTTCCCGGCGGTCAAGGGCTGTGGGGCCGTGCTGTCCGCGATGGGCACGCGCGACCGCGGCCCCACCACCTTCCACAGCGCCAGCACCGCCTCGATCATCCAGGCCATGACCCGGGCGCAGGCCCGCCGCATGCTGCTGGTCAGCGCCAGCGGCCTGGTCGCCGACGCGGGGGACGGCGTTTTCACCCGGTACGTGCTCAAGCCGCTCATCGTGCAACGCCTGCTCCGCCACCACTACGCCGACCTGGCCCAGGCCGAGGAGCTGCTGCGCGGCTCCGGCCTGGACTGGACGATCGTGCGCCCCTCCCGCCTGCTCGACACCGAGCACCCCGGCCGCTACCGCACCGCCCGGGACCTCAACATCAGGGGCGGGCTCAGCACCACCCGCGCCGACGTGGCCCACTGCATGCTCGACCTCATCGACGACCCGTCGTCCATCCGCCACGTCATCTCGGTCGCCTCTTAGACGGGGGAGTACTTCCGCAGCTCCGGCAGTGCCCACACGACCGCGGCCACGGTCACGATGGTGAGCAACCCGCCGGCGCAGATCACCGCCCGGTGGTCGAGGACCGAGGTGGCGGCCCCGTGCAGCAGGCTCGCGAGGTGCGGGCCGCCGAAGAGCACGACGGTGAGCGAGCCCTGGATCCGGCCGCGCATGGAGTCGTGGGTGTGCGCCTGCGTGATGGCGTTGCGGAAGGTGCTCAGCACGAAGTTGACCGCGCCGCCGAGGACGAGCGCCACCAGGGCCAGCCACAGCTGCGCGGCCAGCCCGAGGAGCACCACGGTGACGCCCCACGCCGAGGCGGCCGCCGCCATGAGCGCGCCGTGGCGCCGAGCACGGGTGAACGTGCCCGACAGCAGCCCCGCCGCGACCACCCCGGCCGGATAGGCGGCGTACAGCAGTCCCAGCTCCGGGCCGCCGCCCGCGGGCCCGCCGTAGGTCTGCTGGGCGAGCTGCGGGAACAGGGCCGTCGGCATGCCGAAGACCATCGCCGCGAGGTCCACCAGGAGCACCGCCACCAGCAGCCGGCTGGCCGCCAGATACCGGAGGCCGGTCGCCGACCGGCGCCGCGCGGCCGGCTGAGGCAGGGGCGGCAGCGGTGGCAGCTTGACGACCGCCCACACGACGGCCGACAGGGCGACGGCGTCGAAGAGGTACAGCGCGCCGAGCCCCACCCTCGGGATCAGGGCCCCGGCCAGCACCGGTCCGAGGATCGACCCGGCGTATCGGGTCAGGGAGCTGAGGCTGTTGGCCGCCGGCAGGAGCTCGACCGGGACCAGGCGGGGCACCGCGGCGCCCATCGTGGTCATGATCGCTCCGAGGGACAGCCCCTGGCAGGCGACCAGCACCATCAGGACGGGGACGGAGCGCCCGCCCAGCACGGCCTGCGTCCAGAAGGCCACGTACGTGAGCGCCAGCCCGCAGTGGGCGGCCAGCAGCACCTTTCGCCGGTCCATGACATCGGCGAGCGCGCCCGCCCGCAACGCCGCCACGACCAGCGCCACGAACGACACCGCCCCCGCCACGCCCACGGCCGCCGAGGAGCCGGTCACCGTGAACAGCTGCGCCGGCACGGCGACCACGCTGAACGAACCACCCACCGCGCAAACCGCCGATGACACCCACAAGCGCCGGAAGGCCGCGACGGCCAGCGGGCGGCGGTCGACGGTGTAGGCGCCGAGCGACCGGGCCGCGGACGCGATCATCGTCCGGCCCCACCGGCGTCGGCCGGTGTCTCCAGGCTCACCACGTCGGCCACGACGCAGGCGAGGTTGTCGGGGGCGCCGGCGGCGTACGCCAGCGCCACCAGCTCGTCGAGCACCTGCTGGGGGGCGCCGGGCCCGGTCAGCGCCTCGCGCAGCGATCCGGCCGGTACGACGGCGGACAGCCCGTCGGAGCACAGCAGGTACCGGTCGCCGGCTTCGGCGGCGTGCAGCGACAGTTCCGGCCGCGCCCCGCCCGTGCCGGTCAGCGCTCGCGCCAGCAGCGCGCGCTGCGGATGCGAGGCCGCCTCCTCCACGGTCAGCCGGCCCTCGTCGACCAGCCCCTGCACATAGGTGTGGTCATGGGTGATCTGGAACAGCTCGCCGTCCCGCACCAGGTACGCCCGGGTGTCACCGATGTGCACCAGCGCCAGCCGGGAACCGGACCACAGCAGCGCGGTCAGCGTGGTCACCGCCTCACCCGACGGCGTCGAGGCGGCGATCTCCCTGATGGCCCGGTCGGCTTCTCCGACCGCCTCCGCGAGCGCGCCGAGCAGGTCCTCTGCCGGTACGGCCAGCGTCTCCAGCGGTTTGAGCGCGTCCACGGCCGCCGCGCTCGCCAGGTCCCCGCTCCAGCCGCCTGCGCCGTCGGCCACCGCGAGCAACCGGGGGCCGGCGTACGCGGTGTCCTCGTTGCTCGTGCGCACCAGTCCCAACTCTGACCGGGCCGCGTAACGGAGCCCCAGCATGGTCGCCGTCTCTTCCACGGTGCTTCCCCTCCCCGACAGATAGTCGACGAGGAACGTGGCCAGCTGCCCACGGGCGGCGGTCTCGGCCAGCACCTGCTCCCAGTAGCCGGCGATCTCCTCGGCCGCCGCGCCCGCCGGCAGGTCGCACACCCGCCGGATGCGCGCCAGCGGCATGCCCAGCCTCCGCAGCCAGGCGATCAACCGGGCCCGCTCCAGCTGCGCCGGGTCGTAGAACCGGTATCCGGACTCGCCGTCCACCGCGGCAGGTCGCAGCAATCCGAGCTGGTCGTAGAGCCGCAGGGCCTTCGGCGACAACCGCGCCGCCCGAGCGAACGCCCCGATCGTCAGCAGCCGCACCATTCCTCCTCGTCCCGGCCCCTGTGGCCGGTGCCGACGATGCTGCCGCTTCACCCAAGGGGAAGGTCAACACGGCACTTTCCGGAAACCAGTTCCGCATGCACGCCGGGGGCGAGTTGCGAAACCGAAGCCGCGTTCCCTATCTTTATCGGAACACGGTTCCGTTTACATCTCCTCATGGAGGAAACACAGTCATGCAGTACCGCACCTTGGGCCGTACCGGCGTGCAGGTCAGCTCCCTCGTGCTCGGCGCGATGAACTTCGGCAAGATCGGGCGCACCACCCAGGACGAGGCCACCGCCATCGTCGACGCCGCCCTCGAAGCCGGGATCAACCTCATCGACACCGCCGACATGTACGGCGACGGCGAGTCGGAGGAGATGGTCGGCAAGGCCATCGCCGGCCGCCGCGACGACATCGTGCTGGCCACGAAGGCGGGCATGCCGATGGGGGAGGAGCGCAACCATCGGGGCGGCTCGCGCCGCTGGCTGGTCACCGAGCTGGACAACAGCCTGCGCCGCCTCGGCGTCGACCACGTCGATCTCTACCAGCTCCACCGGTGGGACCCGGCGACCAGCGACGAGGAGACGCTGTCGGCCCTGACCGACCTCCAGCGCGCGGGGAAGATCCGCTACTTCGGCTCCTCGACCTTCCCCGCCCACCGCATCGTCCAGGCCCAGTGGGCCGCCCGGGACCACCACCTGAGCCGTTACGTCACCGAGCAGCCCAGCTACTCGATCCTGCAGCGCGGGATCGAGAGCCACGTGCTGCCCGTCACCGAGGAGTACGGGCTCGGCGTGCTGGTGTGGAGCCCGTTGGCCTCCGGGTGGCTGTCGGGCGCGATCCGGGAGGGCCGGGAGATCGCCACCAACCGCTCGGCGTTCATGCCGCGGCGCTTCGACACCTCCATCCCGTCCAACCGCGCCAGGCTCGACGCGGTCGAGCGCCTGGCGGAGGTCGCCGACGCGGCCGGGCTGACGATGATCCAGCTGGCGCTCGGGTTCGTGACCGCGCATCCGGCCGTGACCAGCGCGATCATCGGCCCGCGCACCCTGGACCACCTGCGCTCGCACCTCGCCGCCGCCGACACGGTGCTCCCCTCCGACGTGCTCGACGCCATCGACGCCATCGTCGCGCCCGGCGTCGACCTGGCCCCGGACGAGAAGCACGACACCCCGCCTTCCCTGCTCGACCCGTCGCTACGCCGCCGCTGACCGCTCAGGCGGATTCCCACCACACCAGATTGGCGGCCACCCGGGCCACCGGCTCGATGATCTCCCACGCCTCGGCGATCAGCCCGTCGTCCAGCCGGAAGATGTCGACGACCGCGATCTCAGGCCCGGCGCCGGGGAGCCGGCGCCGCGAGTACATCACGACGTGATCGCCGTCGGCCAGCACGTGATGGATCTCGACCTGCATGCCGGCGAGCGGGACGAGCGCGGCGCGTACGGCGGCGAGCCATTCCGCCTTGGTCGAGGAGGTCGGGCCCGGCCGGTGATGGACGAAGTCCTCGCTCAGCACCGGCGCGAGCGCGTCGACGTCGCCCGTCGCGACCAGTGCCGTCAGCGCCCGCTGGACGATGCCCTTGTTGTCTGTGGTCATGTTCGGCGTAGTCATGGCGGCAGTGTTTCGACCGTCGCCGCGGTTGTCGATGAACTCCCATTTCATGGCGCCCGGAGCCACGACGAGTAACATCGACGGGCATGTACACGGTCGGGGAGCTGTTGCGGCAGTGGCGGCATCGCCGGCGACTCAGCCAGCTCGATCTCGCGATCGCCGCCGACGTCTCGGCTCGGCACGTCAGCCTGGTGGAGACCGGCAAGTCCAACCCGAGCGCCGACATGATCCTCCGGCTCGCGGACCAGCTCGAGGTGCCGTTGCGTGAGCGCAACCGGCTGTTGCTGGCCGCCGGCTTCGCACCCCGCTACGCCGAGCGGCCGCTCGGTGGGGACGCGCTGTCGGCGGCCTGGGGCGCGGTCGAGCGGGTGCTCCGCGCGCACGAGCCGTACCCGGCGCTGGTCATCGACCGCCGGTGGAACATCGTGATGACCAACCGCGCCCTGGGCCCGTTCCTCGCGGACGTCGCTCCCGACCTGCTGCGTCCGCCGATCAACATGCTGCGGCTGGGACTGGACCCGCGCGGGCTGGCCCCTCGGATCGTCAATCTGGCCGAGATGCGCGTGGTGCTCCGCGCCCGGATCGCGCGCCAGCTCGCCACCGCTCCCGACCCCGAGCTCGCCGCGCTCTACGAGGAACTGCTGGCACCCGGCTCCGAGGACGCGGGCCGGCCGGTCGAGTCCGAGGTCGTGATCCCGATGATCTTCAACTTCGGCGGGCGGGAACTGCGGCTGTTCTCGACCACCACGACGTTCGGCACTCCGATGGACATCACGCTGGACGAGGTCGCGATCGAGTCGTACTACCCGGAGGACGAGGAGAGCGCCGACTACTTCAGGAGCCTCGCCGGCGCTTGACCTCAACCTCGGTTGAGATCCCAGGATTGCTGATCGCGGGCGTCGCCCGCAGGTTCCGGATCGGATTCTCTTTCAACCGCGGCGCGGTCGCCGACCTGCTCCTGGAGCGCGGTCACGAGGTGGTGGCGTACGTGCGCTCGGGGGAGTCCCCGGCCGCGAAGGCGCTCTCCGCTCGGGGAGCGCGGCTCGCCACCGGTGACCTCGCCGATCCCGACGCGCTCCAACGGGCCTGTACGGGCGCCGACGCGGTTTTCGGCCTCTCGGTCGCGAGGCCGGGCTGATCAGCATGACCGTCGACGGCCGGCACCGGCGGATCCGGCCGCGCGCCGACGACCTGGGCGACCGCTTCCCGGGCCTGCTCGACCCGATCCTGCGCCTCAGCGCGCCCGAGTCGCCGGACAGCGGCCTGCTGTGACGCCCTGACCGCCGTCCCCGAGCTGTCACCGAATTAGGGGGCAGGCCGTGAAGCGGCCACGAATGGTCGGAGCCGGGGTTCTGGCCGTGGCTGCCCGACGGCCGGCCCGGAGGGTCGAAACTCATCACCCGGCTCGTGACATTTACATCTGTCTCCCGCGGGCCCTCACGTGGAGGATCGGTTCGCGTAACCCCACCCCATAGGGAGCAGTCATGACCGTCTCGCCCGTGGCCAGGACCGTCCGGATCGAACGCGCCTACGCGGCCACGCCCGAGCACGTCTGGCGCCTGTGGACCACCGGCGCCGGCATCGAGTCCTGGTGGTCGCCCGACGGCTTCACGGCGGGAAGACTCTGATCCCCTCACGCTCGTGGTGCGCACCATCTCATCCTTGAACGGCCACGACGCCGCTCTCGCCCCCCGCCTGCGCCGCCGCACGCTCGGAGCGGATCCGGGTCGCCGGCATGCCGGCCCGTCCAGGACTCCCACCGGCGCCGGATCCGGCACCCGGCCGCGGCCTCTACTCTGGTCAGCCAGGACGCGAGGGCGGGCGGTGAGCGGATTGGCGGAGCTGTGGCGATCCGACCGCGTCCTGCGGCTGGCGCCGGCCGGCGCGGCCGCCTGCAGCGCCCTGCTGCCGGTGGCGCAGGTGCTGCTGGCGTTCAGCTACATGGACAACGACGCGCGCACGGGGCTGTGGAGCCTCGCGGCGACGGGGGCGTACCTGCCGCTGCACCTGCGCCACGTCTGGTACGCGGCACACGCGCGGCGGCCACCGGCCGGCGTCTGGACCTTCGCCGTGATGGCCGCCGTCATCCTCGGCGCCACCCCCTTGGCCGGGAACATGTGGCCGCGGTCGTACGCGGCCCTGGTGGTGTCGGCGCTGCTGGTGCTGCCGGCGCCGTGGTCCTACCTCGTGTACGTGACGGTGGCGGCCGCGGCGGCGCCGATCGGCTACGCGCTGGGGCTGCCGTGGACGTCGGCGCCGTGGCTGCTGTTCTCGGTGCTGGCCGGCAGCGCGGCGCTGCTGCTGCTGGTCTGGCTCCCCGCCGCGCTGACCCGGCTGCGGGCGGCCAGGGAACTGCTCGCCCAGCAGGCGGTGGCGCAGGAACGCCGCCGCCTCGACGACGACCTGCGCCGGAGCCTCGGCCGCGCACTGGAGTCGATCGCCGCACGCGGCGAACAGGCCGGGCGGGCGCTGGAGTCGGTCGCGGTGCATGGGGAACAGGCCGGGTGCGCGCCAAAGTCGGCCCCGGCGCATGGGGAACAGGCCGGGTGCGCGCCGAAGTCGGCCCCGGCGCATGGGGAACAGGCCGGGTGCGGCAAGGTCGGGGGAGCCGTGCCCGAGGGACTGCCGGACGAGCTGGCCGCGCTCGCCGACGACTCCAGACGCACGCTCGCCGACGCCAGGCAGCGCGTACGCGGCTACCGCCGGCCGTCGTTGCGCGCCGAGCTGGAGACCGCCGCGACCCTGCTGGCCGCGGCCGGCATCGAGACCCGACTGGAGCTTCCGCGCGGCGGCGTGCCCGACGCCATCGCCCCGCAGTCCCGGGCCGCGCTGCGCGCGACGGTCACCCGGCTGCTGCGCACCGGCGCCGTACCCTCCTGCACGATCACGGTGACCTCCACGGACGGCCGCCCGCGGCTGGAACTGCGCACCGGCGAGGCGACCGAGACGATCGAGATACCGGCATGACCGCCTCCATCCCGCCCCGCTGGGTGCTGCGGCACCCGCACTGGCCGCTGATCGCCCTGCACGTGCCGCTGACCCTGCAGGTGCCGGTCTACACGGTCCTCGGCATGGACGGCCCGCCCGGCAACCCGGCCGCCGCGACGGTGGGGGCCGCCGCGGCCGGTGCGATCCAGCTGCGGCACAGCCTCGCGGCGGCCCGGGGCGAGCGCCCCGCGGGCTGGCCCTGGAGCCTCGCGGCGCTGGTGCTCCTCGCGGACCTGCCGATCTGGTGGCTCGGCTCGAACTGGGAAGCCTTCGGCATCTTCGCGCTCGCCTCGATGCTGACCTTGTTGCGCAGAGGGTGGTTGCCGGCGGCGGCCGCCACGCTGCAGTTGACGGTCAACGCGACGAGAGAGGCGCTGACGGGGCTGCAGGACGAGGGCACGGTCGCGCAGGCCGCCCTCCTCGGCATGTACGCGGTGGTCGCCACCGGCCTGTACGCCGCGGCCCTGGTCGGTGGCGCCCGGCTGGTCCGGCTGCTGAACGAGCTGGACGCCGCCCGTACCGAGCTGGCCGCGACCGCCGTCGGCGAGGAGCGGATCCGGGTCTCGCGCGACCTGCACGACCTGCTCGGCCAGAGCCTGTCGGCGATCGCCCTCAAGGGCGACCTGGCGCTGCGGCTGCTCACCAGGGACTTGGTCGCCGCCCGCGCCGAGATCGAGAGCCTGACCGGCGTGGCCCGCGACGCGCTGCACGACGTACGGGCGATCACGCGGGACCAGCACGCCGTGTCGCTGCGTACGGAGATCGACGGGGCCGCGGCCCTGCTCGGCGCCGCGGGCGTGGACACCCGGCTCGACGTGGCCGACCTGCGGTCGCTGCCCGCCTCCGCGCAGAGCGCCCTGGCGTGGGCCGTCCGAGAGGGCACCACTAACCTGCTGCGCCACAGCGAGGCCGGCTCCTGCACCATCGCCCTTTCCCGCCGGCACGGGAGAATACGGCTGGAGATCGTCAACGACGGCGTCCGCGGCGTCGCCGCCGTCGGGACCGGCTCCGGGCTCGCCGGGGTGGCCGAGCGGGCCGAGGCCGTGTCCGGCTCGTTCGAGGCCGGTGTCCGAGACGGCCGGTTCCTGCTGTCGGTCGAGATTCCCGAGGAGGTCGCGTGATCCGCGTGCTGATCGCCGAGGACATGCACATGATCAGGTCCGCGCTGGTCGCGCTGCTGTCGCTCGAGGACGACATGGAGGTCGTCGCCGAGATCGAGCGCGGGGACGAGGTGCTGGACGCCGCGCTGCGGGTGCGCCCCGACGTCGCCGTGCTCGACATCGACATGCCGGGCCTGGACGGGCTGTCGGCGGCCGAGCAGCTGTCGGCGCGGCTTCCCGGCTGCCGCACCCTCGTGCTGACGGGGCTCAGCCAGCCGGGCAACCTGCTGCGCGCGCTGAAGGTGCACGTCAAGGGCTTCATCGTGAAGGACGCCCCGGCGCAGACCCTCACGGACGGGATCCGGCGCATCGCGGCGGGGGAGCGGGTGATCGACCCCGAGCTCGTCGCCGCCGCCCTCGAGACCGGCAGCAGCCCGCTGACGGCCCGCGAGACCGAGGTGCTGCGCGCCGCGGCGAGCGGCAACCGCGTCGCCCAGATCGCCACCCAGCTGTCGCTGTCGCAGGCCACGGTCCGCAACTACCTGTCGAACGCGATCAGCAAGGTGGGCGGGCGCAACCGCATCGACGCCATCCGCATCTCCCGCGACGCCGGCTGGCTCTAGAACCTGTCGATGCCGGCCGGACGCCGCGCGAGCTGTCAGCGGTCGGGGGTCAGGAGGGGTTTGACGTCCACGATCGGGGTCGCGTCGAGGGCTTCGAGGTTGCGCACGTGGACGCGCGTGCCGTCGATGGCCAGGATGTGGACGACGTGCAGGCCGATCGGGTTGGGACGGTCGGGCGCCCGGGTGGCGAAGACGCCGGAGAGCGGCCGGGCGGTGTCGCCGCGCGGATGCACGGTGAGCGTGTCGCGGTCGGCGCGGTCGAGCCAGGTGAGCAGCAGTACGTCGGCACCCGGGGTCAGGCCGTCGAGGGCGGGGGCGTACTGACCGTCGAAGACGAGCCAGGCGTCGGGCGCTCCCTCGTCGGGCTGCCGGGGCGCCTCCGCCCGATCGGTCAGCGTCGACTCCACGCGCCCGATCGGGCGCAGCGTGTATTCGGTCAAGGGTCCTGGATCCTTTCCTGAGCGGGCGTGCCGTACCCGAAGCAAGGCACCGGGTCTCTAGTGTGGGAACGCCTTCGGCGGGCGGGGCGTCACCTCGTCGCGGAACTCCTCGATGACGGAGACGACCTGGCGCATGAGCACGGTGTCCTGGAGCCGGTCCAGGTAGAGCGAGCGCCGGGCCAGCGCGTCGAGGTCCACGGCGAAGTAGATGGCCATCAGCGGGTTGACGAACAGCTCGCTGCCCTTCGTCCTGTCGGTGAAGCGCACATCCCCGAACTCGCCGCGCACGGCCGCCGCGATCGAGCCGTTCACGATGCTCGGGTACGCCGGCAGCTCGGCCTGGGCGTGGGCGACGGCGTCGAGGTAGAGCGCGCCCGCCTTCGTGGTCCTGGAGACGGAGAACGCGCCCAGGTAGGCGCCGTCGCGTTCGAGGGCCGCCAGGTTCTCCAGGACCTGTACGTGGTTGACGCCGTGATAGGCGTCCACGCCGAAGCCCAGGCAGGCCACGACCTTCTCGGGGACGTCGAGGGCGTGGGCGGCGGCCAGGCTCGTCATGTCGTCGGCCGGGGTGCCGAGGCCGGCCTCGTCACCGCGCATGAGGATGTCGGTGCCGCCGTCCACCAGGACGACCGCGTCCAGGTCGAGGTGCTCGGCGAGCTTCGCGTACGCAGCCCGCAGCGGGCGGACGCCCACCTTGGGGAAGGCGTACACGGTCGACGGCTGGCCGTGCGTGGCCAGCCAGCGGGCCAGGCAGCCCTCCGGGAAGTACCAGTCGCGGGCCTCGGTGTCCGGGCGGATCTCCGCGACATCCTCGAACAGCCAGACGTCGAGGTCGAGGGCGTCGAGGTGGCTGAACGACAGGTTCGCCAGGTGCACCTCCTTGCCGGCCTCCCGAAGGGTCAGGGCGAGGGGTAACCCGGCGTACACGTCGGAGCCTCCGCCCGCACCGGCGACGAGGATCCGGCGGCGACGCTCAAGCCGGGCGAACAGGGGCGAGTCGAACATGGATCACATCTTCCACCGAAGAGGCTCAGGGTGTGGTCCGGGGGAGGGTGAGGGTCAGGACGGCTCCGCCGCGAGGGGCGTTGGCGGCGGTGAGGTCGCCGCCGTGCAGGCGCGCGTTCTCGGCGGCGATGGCCAGGCCCAGGCCGCTGCCCTCGGTACGGGTACGGGCGGCGTCGCCCTTGGTGAACCGGTCGAATACGTGGGGCAGGAGGTCGGCGGGGATGCCGGGCCCGTCGTCGGAGACGGTGACGGCGATCCGGTCGGCGCCGGCCCGGACCTGGATGAGGACCGACACCGCCGGGCCGCCGTGGCGCAGCGCGTTGCCGACGAGGTTGGCGAGGATGACGTCGACGCGGCGCGGGTCGAGGCGGGCCCGCAGGCCCGGGGGAACGTCGGTGCGCACCCGGTCGTGCCAGTGCCGCAGATCGAGCGTCTTGGCGATGAGCTCGCCCAGGTCGACCTCGTCGAGATGCAGCACGGCCGCGCCGGCGTCGAAGCGGGACACCTCGATCAGGTCCTCGACCAGGCGGGTGAGCTTGCGGGTCTCGTCGGAGACCAGTTGCAGCGCCTCGGCGGTGAGCGGTGCGAGGCGGCCGGAGGCGGCGTCGGCGTCGAGGACCTCGGTCACGGCGCTCATGGCCGCCAGCGGCGTGCGCAGCTCGTGGGAGACGTCGGCGGCGAACCGGCGCGCCCGCGCCTCCATGGCGCGCAGCGCGGCCGCGTCGGCCTGGAGCGTGGCCGCCATGGTGTTGAAGGTACGGCCGAGGTCGGCGAGTTCGTCGTCGCCGGTGACGCTCACGCGGGTGTCCAGGCAGCCTCCGGCCATCCGCTCGGCGGCCGTGCGCAGCCGCCGTACCGGTCGCAGCAGCCTGCGCGCGGCCAGCAGCGCGGGGACGATGGAGGCCAGGGCGACGGGGAGGGCTCCGGCGCGGGCGGCTGCCGCCAGGCTGTCCACGTCCTGCTGCTGGGAGGCCAGGGAGAGGGAGGCGTAGACGACGAGCGGCGGCGGGCCGTGCGGACGTGCGGCGGCGGTGACGGGAAGGGCCACGGCCAGCCACGGCGTCCGGGCGTGGTGGAAGCGCTGGGCCAGCGCGGTGCGCGCCGAGGCCGCCCGGTCGCGTAGCTGCGCGGGCAGCGGCGGCGCCTGCTTCCCGGCGGTGATGAGCGGGCCGCCGCTGTAGGACAGGGCGGTGTGCCAGCCCCGCGTGCCCGTCGCCAGGTCGAGTTGCCGGGCCAGCTTGCGCAGGTCCGCCTCGGCGGGCTCGGCGGGCAGGTCGGGCGTCCGGGAGGTCAGGTGGGCGCGCAGTTCCTGGAGGACGTCGGCCTGGGCGCGTTCGACGATCGCGGTGTGGCCCTGCCGGTAGGTGATCGTGGCGGCGGTCAGCGCGCTGACCGTGGAGACCAGGAGGAACACCAGGACCAGCTGGGCCCTCAGGCCGCGTGCCCGGGCGAGGCGGATCACAGCGGCCCGAACCGGTAGCCGAAGCCGCGCACGGTCTGGATGTAGCGGGGGTTGCGGGGGTCGTTCTCGATCTTGGCGCGCAGCCGCATCACGCACGCGTCGACCAGCCGGTAGTCGCCGTGGAAGCTGTGTTCCCAGACCAGTTCCAGGAGTTGCTGGCGGCTGAAGGTCTGCTCGGGCGCGGCCGTCAGGAACAGCAGCAGCTTCAGCTCAGTCGGCGCCAGCGCGAGTTGCTCGCCGTGCTTGAGCACGCGCAGGGCGACCCGGTCGACGAGCAGGTCGCCGTGGGTGGTGCGGGCCTGGTCGGCGGAGGCGGGCTGGGCGGTACGGCGCAGCACCGCGCGCATGCGGGCTTCGATGACCTCGCTGCTGGCCGGCTTGATCACGTAGTCGTCGGCGCCGGCTTCCAGGCCCACGACGACGTCCACGTCATCGTCGCGCGCGGACAGGATCACGATGGGCACCTGGCTGAAGGCGCGGATGCGGCGGCAGGTCTCCAGTCCGCTCATGCCGGGCAGCATGAGGTCGAGCAGGACGATGTCGGGCGCGCTCGCGACGAGTTCGGCCAGCCCTTCCTCGCCGGTCGAGACGAGCAGGGTCTCGTGGCCTCTGTGACGCAGGCCGAGGCTCACGCCGCGGCGTACGGCCGGGTCGTCCTCTATCACCAGGACGCGGGTCATGAGGAGGCTCCCCGATGGGCCGGGACGGCCGACCCGCTCTCGTCGCACCTGACCGGCCAGGGCGGGCCTGGCATGCCGGGCTCGAACACCTCGATGACGGGGTCGTCGCCGACGCCCGGGGCCTCGGCGGCCGTGCAGACCAGCTGGCTCACCGCGGCCGGGCGCAGGTCACGCACCAGCCACGGCAGGCGCAGCTGCACGCGGCCCTTGGCCGTCGTGGCCCGGACCGGCTGTGACGCCGAGGGCAGCTGCGTGGCCAGTCCCCGGGCCCGCTCGGCCGCCGTCGGGCCGTCGAGCAGCGCGTCCATGGCCTGTTGCGGCCGGGCCCCGGTCGGTGCCGGCCGGGAGACCGGCCAGGTGCCCTGGGGCGTGACGAAGTACACCCGCAGCGAGCTGCCGAGGTCTTCGGTCAGGCCGCCTTGGACCGGGTCACCGGCGGGGCGCACCCCGGTGTCGCTGATGCCACAACCCGCCAGCGTCGCCGCCGCGACCAGGCCGGCCGCGACGTGGCGTAAGACCTTCGGCATGTGTCCGTCCCCCCGTTTCCTGGCGCGAACTGTCCGGCCATGACCGGCTGAGCCTGCTCACGTCGACCGTCCCGGCGCCGGGGCGCGGCCGCGGTATCGCCGCCCACAGCCCCGCTGCCACGACCGCCGCGGCGGTCAGCGCCGCCCATCCGCGCCGCCCGGTGGCCCAGCCGGTGCGCAGCCGTATCGGATCTTCGACGGTGGCCTTCGAGACTACCGCAGCCAGCAGTGACAGCCCGGCCGCGACGATCGTCCAGCCCCAGTCGGCGGGCCCGGCCGCCGGCCGGGGGAGCAGCAGGTAGACCGGCCAGTGCCACAGGTACAGGCCGTACGACAGCTCGCCCAGCCGGCGCGGCACGGCGCTGCCGATCATCCGGCCCGCCAGGCCGTCCGGCGCGCGGGCCAGGAGCGCGATCAGCGCGGCGCCGGCCAGGGAGTGCGCGAACATCCCGCCCTGGAACAGGCCGGGGGCCTTTTCCCCGCCGGTCAGCAGCCATGAGGCGAACAGCCCGCCCAGCAGCAGGGCGCAGATCACGTCCACGGCGGTGCGCGACAGGCCACTCATCGCGTTCCGGACGGGCGCGGTGGCGGCGGCCGCGCCGAGGAGCAGGGAGGAGGCGCGGGTGTCGGTGCCCTCGTAGGCACGGGTGGTGTCCACGGCGGCCCCGAGCCTGATCATGAGCAGGAGTGAGACGAGCGCGCCGGCCATTGCGACGAGCGCCACCCGCCGGGGCCCGCCGGGGCCTCTCCCGGCCAGGGCCACCGTCAGGGGCCAGGCCAGGTAGAACTGCCATTCGACGCCGATGCTCCACAGGTGGGCGAACAGGCGGGTGCCGGAGGCGTTCCAGTAGCCGATCTGCTCGCCGATGTAGTGCCAGTTCACGCTCTGGGCGGCCACCCACGGCGCGTCCTGGAGGGCGTACCTGAGCAGGTCCGGCCTGGCGAACGCCCAGGCCAGCAGCAGTGTTGAGGCGACCATGACGGTCAGCGCGGGCAGGAGGCGGCGGGCCCTGCGCTCCCAGAAGGCCACCAGGCGCGGACCGCCGCTCCTGCCGAGCTCCTCCAGCAGCAGGCCGGTGATCAGAAAGCCGGACAGTACGAAGAACAGGTCGACGCCCAGGAACCCGCCGCGCAGGTGCCCGGCGTGAAACAGCAGGACCGCGGCGACGGCGAGCCCTCTCAGCCCGTCGAGCGCGCCGACATGCGCGCGGCGCGGGGCTGACGTCGTCGGTGCCATCAGCCGCAGCCGAGTTTGGCGAAGCGCTCGTCGCCGGTCCACGGCCCGGTGGCCCAGACGGCGGGGGCGGCCGGGGTGAAGCCGGCCAGCTCGCCGAGCTGCTTGGCGAACCAAGTGGCGAAGGCCGCCGATCCCTGCTGGCAGGAGTGGATGCCGTCCTTGGCGCGCTGGGCCCTGGCGGCGGCGTAGTCGCTTCCCCACAGCGCGGCGGCATCCAGGTAGTGACCGCGCGCGGCCTTGGCGGCCATCGCGGGGGCGCTCCTGATCGCGTTCTCGTGGGGCTTGTAGAAATCGTCGATCTTGAACGGCGGGGCGGACACCAGCACGAGCCTGGCGCCGGCGTCCTCGGCCGTTCGGGAGAGCCGCTGGTAGGCCGACAGTTGCTGGCGGGGGGTGCCCCAGTCGTAGGTGGTGATCTGGTAGGCGATCACCGTCGGCCGGAAGGAGGCGAGGTTCTCCTTGAGCGTCTTCCAGGTTTCCCTGGCCGCCATGGCCGTCACCTCGTGGTCACCGGCGACGACGTTGCCGCCGCCGTCGGACGTGGCGTTCTCGAACGCGACGCCCGCGGCCTTGAGCGCCGCCTCCACCGCCGGGGCCTGCGCGCCCGCGATGGAGTCACCCATCCAGAGCACCCTGACGCCGGTGGCGGCCTGCCGGGTCACCGTGCCGGGGGAGGTCGCGGACGCGCCGCAACCCGCGAGTGCGAGCCCGGCCGCGACGGCCAGGATCAGGCCGGTGGACCCGGGGTGGAACCGGCGAGAGAGGTTCGTCGATCGCATGGCCAGCAGGCAATCAGACGAATGCGGAGCCCAGCCGGGTTGTCATCGTTTCATCACACGATGCGGGAACGGCCGTCACTGTCGCCAGGCAGCCGGCTCACACGGCCGGGGGGACCCAGGGTTGAAGGGTCTGCGGGTCGAACGGCATGGAAATGTGTTCGTGCGTGATCAGCCAGCTGCCGCTGGACCGGCTGCAACAGACCGTCGATCGCACCCACATCGTGCGATCGGACCCGCTCTTCAGAGTTCCGGTGTCCAGGTGGAGCATGTGCGCGAACGCGAGGTCTCCGCTCGTCGCGACGGTGAGTTCGTGCGTTTCCAGGCCGATGGGGCCGTCATATTCGTCGAACCACCGCACGAAATTGCGGCGGACCTCGCCGGACCCCGCGAACTGGAGCGGGGGAACGACATCGTAATAAACGATGTCGGGAGAATAGTGTGCCATGAGCCGATCGATGTCCTTCACCTGGCAGGCATCGACTCGACCTGCCAAGAAGGCCAGAAACTCGGAATCGTTCGTGGTCATTTGCATTCTCCGTTCAAGAAATCAGGCGGCGCGGCCGGCCTTGAGCGAGGCGGCGGTGTCGACGACCCGGCGGGCCTGGTGGCGGGCCGCCTCCAAGGGCACGTCGCCGGGCGCGCCGTCGCCGCTCACGTGGGAGGTGCCGTACGGGTTGCCCGACTGGAACTGGATGGGGTCGGTGTAGCCGGGGGGCACGATGATGCCGCCCCAGTGGTAGAACGTGTTCCCCAGCGCCAGAAGGGTGGATTCCTGCCCGCCATGGGCGGTGTTGGAGGCGGTGAAAGCCGAATACACCTTGTCGGCGAGCAGGCCCTGGAACCACAGGGGCCCGGTGGTGTCGATGAAGGCCCTGAGCTGGCTGGCCGGATTGCCGAAGCGGGTGGGGGTACCGAACAGCACCGCGTCGGCCCACGCCAGGTCGTCGAGACCGGCCTCGGCCACGTCGGCGCTGTCCTCGATATGCCGGCCCCAGGCCGGATTGGCGCCGATCGCCTCCGGCGGAGCCGTTTCCGCGACCTTGCGCAGCCGCACGTGGGCGCCCGCCTTTTCCGCACCCTCGGCGGCGGCTCGCGCCAGGGCATGAATGGTGCCGGTGGCACTGTAATAAATGATCGCGAGGTTCACGGGTTCCATGGTTGCTTTTCCTTCCGCAGCGTTCGTCTCATTAGTACGACGACACAGCCGTGCGAAATGTCAGGCCGTCCAGGGCCGGAGCTTTTCGGGATTGCGTACGGCCCACAGGTGCTTGATCCGCTCTCCTGCGACGTCGAACGCCATGACCACCACGGTCTCCCCGTCCTGCTGGGCCACGATGCCGGGCTGGCCGTTGACCGTGCGTTCGAGGATCACGAGGCCGGGTGCCCGTTCGGCGATCTCGACCAGGTAGCGCGCGATCCGCTCGCCACCCTCGACCGGCTGCAGCATGGCGCTGACCAGGCCGCCGCCGTCGGCGACCGCTCTGGCGTCGGGGGCGAGCAGGCCGATGAGGGCGTCGATGTCCTTGGCCTCCCAGGCCCGCCTGAAGTCCCTGACGACGCCGGCCTGCCGGGCCTCCGTCGTCACGGGCGTCTCCGACTCGCGGATGCGGCGGCGCGCGGAGGAGGCGAGCTGGCGGCAGGCCGCCGGGGTACGGCCGACGATCTCGGCCACTTCGGCGAAGGAGTAGCGGAAGACGTCGTGCAGGACGAACGCGACCCGCTCGGCCGGGGTCATCGCTTCGAGCACGACGAGGAACGCCATGGTGACCGACTCGTCGAGGGTGATCCGGTCGGCGGGGTCGCCCGGCCGCGCGCCGATCAACTCCGTACGGTCGGGCAGCGGCTCGGGCACCCATTCGCCCACGTAGCTTTCGCGCCGGACCCGGGCGGAGCCGAGCAGGTCCAGGCAGATGCGGCCGGCGACCTTGGTGAGCCAGGCGCCGGGACTCTCGATGGCCTCCTGCTCCCGGCGGGTCATGGCGTACCAGCGGGTGTAGGTCTCCTGCACGACGTCCTCGGCGTCGGCCAGGGAGCCGAGCAGCCGGTAGGCGAGATTGATCAGCTGCCGCCGCTCGCTGATGATCGCGCTCAGACTCGGATCGAGCCGGTCGTCGTCTCCTGGCTCGGATCGGGTGGTCATGATGTGCCGTCTTTCCTTGTCGCAATCGCTCTTACCCCTACGACGAGACAACACTGTGGAATGTGAGGTCGGTGCCCGGTCGCTACACTCTGCGGATGATCATGAGTGCGACGATTCCCGCCGATTCCCCGATCCGCGACCTTTCCGTCGTGCGCCACGAGGGAAGCTCCCTGATCGTCTGCGCGGACAGGTGGGGCGGGGTGTGGACGTGGTCCCCGTCGAGCGGCGAATGGTCGGGGCGGTCCCTGCCGTACGCGCACGCGGGGGACCCGGTCGTGGCGCAGTTCCCCGATGCCGAGAACGTCATCGACATGGTCGCCGCGCTTTCCGTCGGCGGCAAGCTGCTCCTGGCGGCCGGCGGAGACGAGCAGGAGCCGGCTCTGTGGGATCTCGGCAGCGGCGAGCTCCTGTGGCGGACACCGCTCAACGGCGAGTACCTCGCCGACGTCATCGCGTTCGACGGCCGGTTCGTCACCGCGCAGCAGTACTCCGAGGAGGTGCGGCTCTGGTCGCCGGACGGCACGGACACCCTGCTCGACGAAGTGGGCCAGGTGTTCTGCCTCGGGACGGCACGGGCCGGTGGCCGCCGCCTCATCCTGGCGGGCGGGTCGGGAGCCCACGCGTGGGACGCCGCGAACCTCACCGAGCTCGGCTCCTTCTACCCGGACGAGGGGCGGGTGTGGGCGGTGACCGCCTGCGCTCTCGCGGAGCGCACGGCGATCGTCGCGGTGACCGAGAAGGGCGAGCTGTACGCTTGGGCTCTCGGCGCCGAGCCGGACGAGTTGCTGTACGGACCGGTCTCCGCTTCGGAAGGGGCTCTGGAGGCGGTGGCGGTGATGACGGTGGACGGGCGGCCGCTGGTCGTGACCCCGGCCTCGGACTCGTTGCGCCTGTGGGACGCCGCCGACGGGACCGAGGCCGGGCACGTCAACGCGCACGGGCACGACATCACGACGATGGAGTCGGCGATCGTCGACGGCCGTGGTGTGCTCGTCACCTCCGGAGGCGACGGCGTCCTGCGGATCTGGGACGAGTCCGACCTCGCCTGAGCCGGCGCGAGGTGATCGGCTGACTGGCGGTTTGTTCGTCCTCCGGGTGCAGCGCTTTGACACCCTTTAGGGTGGCCGCTATCTATTGGCTAACCGTTAGGGGGATGGATTGCAGGGGATGCCGGCCAAGGAGCCGTCGCACGGGCACCGCGTACCTGCTCGGCCGCAGCAGAGTGGCGAGCCTGACCGTGGCGGTGCCGGGGAAAGCCCGCGCAGGGTGCGGCGCCGCGCCGCGGGCCCGGCGACGGCTCAGCGTCCGCAGGCAGGTCGTGACGGGTTACGGAGATCCGGCGGCCCCGTCCCCGGCGGTCCCGGTGGCCCCGGACAGGGCGGTCCTGGTGGCCCCGGACAGGGCGGTCCTGGTGGCCCCGGACGGGGCGGTCCCGGTGGCCCCGGCGGGCCGGGTGACGACGGTCCCGGGGGACGCCCGGACGAGGGCGGCGACCGGCCGCGCCGGACGGACTGGAAGCGGTTCATCCCCAGCTGGAAGGTCGTGGTCCTCGCCTTCACGGTGCTGGCGGCGGGCCTCTTCGGCATGATCATGGTGGCGTACGCCAACACCCCGCTCCCTCTGGCGACCCAGCAGCGGGCTGTCGAGCAGGGCAGCGTCATCTACTACCGGGACGGCAAGACCGAGATCGCCCGGCTCGGCACCAAGCGCGAGATCGTGCCGATCAGCAAGATCCCGCGGCATGTCCAGGACGCCTTCATCGCCGCCGAGAACCGCACGTTCCGCACCGACCCGGGCATCTCGGTGTCCGGCATCATGCGGGCGGTGTGGAGCACGGTGACCGGCCAGCAGGTCCAGGGCGGTTCGACGATCACGCAGGAGATGGCGCGGGCCTACTACGACGGTCTCAGCCAGGAGCGGACCATTCAGCGGAAGGTCAAGGAGATCTTCGTCTCGATCCGCGCCAGCAAGGAGATGTCGAAGGACGAGATCCTTGCCAACTACCTCAACACCATCTATTTCGGCCGCGGCGCGGACGGCATCCAGGCCGCCGCCCAGGCGTTCTTCGACAAGGACGTCGACAAGCTGACCCCCGCCGAGGCCGCCTACCTGGCGGGCCGGATCCAGAACCCGGTCGTCTTCGACAAGACGGAGGCCAAGAAGAACTGGGCGCCGACCCGGGAGCGGTTCACGTACGTCATCGGCGGCATGGCGGTCGTCGACCCGGCGAAGTACGGGCAGCTGCCCAAGACGGCGAAGTTCCCCAAGCTCGCCAAGCTGGACAAGAAGGAGACCCTCAAGGGCATCAACGGCTACATGGTCGACATCGTGCAGCGCGAGCTGGAGCAGCGGGGGATCTCCAGGGAGAGCCTGCGCAGCGACGGCTTCCGGGTCACGACGACGTTCGACAGGAAGCTCATGCAGGCCGCGAAGAAGGCGGTGGAGAGCAACCTCGCCACCGTCGGCGACAAGCACATCCGCGCGAACATGGCCGCCGTGGACCCGCGCAACGGCCGGGTGATCGCGTTCTACAGCGGCCACGACTACCTGAAGAGCTTCACCAACAACGCCTTCGACGCCTACAAGCAGGCCGCGTCGGCGTTCAAGCCGTACGTGCTGGCCGCCTGGCTCGAGAACGGCTACAGCCTCAAGAGCTACGTGTCCGGCAACGGCCCGGTCACGCTGCCGGGCACCAAGCCGATCGGCAACTCGCACAATGTGGGCGCGGCCGTGCAGATCGACCGGGCCACCGCCGAGTCGGTGAACACGGCGTTCGCCACGATGGCGCAGGAGGTCGGCCTGAAGCAGGTCGAGAGGATCGCCGAGGACGCAGGGATCAACAAGAAGAACCTGGACCAGGCCGTCAAGGACCACGCGTACGGCATGTCCATCGGCGCCGGCCTGGTCACCCCGGTCGAGCAGGCCTCCGGGTACGGCATCTTCGCCGGCGGCGGCGTCCACCGCGACGCGCACGTGGTCGTCTCGGTCAAGTCGTTCAAGGGGATGACCGTCATGCAGGAGGCCGGCGTGCCCAAGACGGTCATCAGCTCCGAAACCGCCGCCGACGCGACGTACGCGATGCAGCAGGTGGTCAAGTACGGCACCGCCGCGGGCACCACGCTGCCCGGCGGGCGTCCGATCGCCGGCAAGACCGGCACCAACAACGAGAACAAGGAAGCCTGGTTCGTCGGGTACACCCCGCAGCTCTCCGCGGCCGTCGGGATGTACAAGGAGGTCCCGCAGGTCGACCCGAAGACCAAGAAGGTCATCAAGGACGCCAACGGCTACCCCCTGCCCAAGGAGGTCTCCCTGGGCAACATCCAGGGCGCCGGAACGCCCACCAAGATCTGGCGTGACTTCATGACGGCCGCGATGGACGGCAAGCCGGTCGAGCAGTTCCCGACGCCCACCTTCGGCGGCCAGCAGCACGACCTGGTGCAGAAGCCGACGCCCAAGCCGACCCAGGAGCCGTCCACCGACGACGACGTCAGCGAGGACCCGCTTGAGGACGACGATCCCCTCGAAGCGGACGACGTCACCACGGGGTTTTAGCCTGAGGAGGGCTTGGAGCGCCGGCGATGCTGATCGGGCTGGAGGGCTGAACGACGTGGGAGCCCGCACGCCTGGCGGCGCGCCGGCCAGTGGCACAGGCCCTCAGCGCCGAAACGGCCCGACCGTCCGCCCGGTGCCCTCTACAGAGGGTTGTCCCGTAGCCAGGTCAGGACCTGGGCGGCGTGCTCGTTCGGCGGGAAGATCGGATAGAAGACGTGCTCGACGGCGTCGTCGCGGAGGATCAGGGTCAGCCGCTTGTACAGCGTCCGCCCGCCGGCCTCGAACGTGGGCAGATCGAGCGCCTGGCCCAGGCTCCGCGCCGGGTCCGAGAGCATCTGGAACGGCAGGTGGAGCCGCTCGACGACCTCGCGCTGATAGCCGGTGTCCTGGCTCGACAGGCCGAACACGTTCGCCGCGCCGGCGGCGAGCAGGTCCTGATGGTGGTCGCGGAAGCCGCAGGCCTCGGGGGTGCAGCCGCGCGCTCCGGGGATCGAGTCCCAGCCGTCGGGCAGGTCGGTGCCCGGGCGGCCGGTGAGCGGGTAGATGTAGATCACCGTCCGGCCCGCGCCGAGCGCGTCAAGGCGGATCGTCGCTCCGCCGGTGCCCTGGAATTCCAGGTGCGGCGCCTTCATGCCCGGCAGATGGGCGGCCGCGCCGTCGTCCTCGGGCACGGGCAGGTCAGCGGGCAGGCTCGCGTAGTCGGTCATCAGGTCCTCTCCTTCGTCGGCCGGTGGGACGCGGCTGTTGCGGTGGGCGGCCTCCTCCAGGTGCGCGATCAGCACCGTCCGGCGGGCGGCGAGCCCCTCGATCCGCTGCGTGAGCTCGGCGATCGCGTCCCGGTACCCGGCCAGCGAGGCCGGGCAGTCGTCGGCGTGCCGGTGGCCGGCCGCGAGGCAGTCCAGGAACGGCCGGGTGCGCTCGACGGGGATCCCGAGGTTGCCGAGCGCCCGGATCTCCCGCGTGAGTTGTACGTCGTGCTCGTCGTAGTCCCGGTAGCCGTTGGCCAGCCGCCCGGGCGTGAGCAGTCCCAGCGACTCGTAGTAACGCACCGCTTTGGTCGTCACGCCCGCCCGACGGGCCAGCTCACTGATCCGCATGCCTCTCACCTCGATGAACGGTAAACCTTGCCCTTGAGGGTAAGGTCAAGCCGAGCCAAGGACGTTCTCTTCGCGCGCTCTATGCCGATGCCTTGACGGCCGAGCCCGTCGCGGCGCGTTCCCGCGTGACGCGGCGGCGCCGGGTCGGCAGCCCGAGCGTCGGGTTGGCGACGCCCCAGGCGGCGCTCCTGCAGATCAGCTCCTTGTAGACGGCGGCGAGCCGGCCGGTCAGGACCGCCTGCACGGCGCGGTCGTCGGCGGTGACGTACTGGATCAAACCCTCCTTGCGGCCCAGCGAGATGCACTGGTTGAAGTAGTGGATCGACACGTTCGGGAGCTTCCGGCCGGTCAGGCGCGCCGCGATCGCGTCGGCGGCCTGCCACGCGGTCGGCGTTCCCGAGGCGCACGACATGCGCAGCGGCTTGTCGCCGGGGCCCATCACCATGGCCGCGTCGCCGATGGCGTACACGTCCGGGTGCGAGACCGAGCGCATGGTCCCGTCGACCACGATCTGGCCGGTGCCGTTGACCTCCAGGGCGGTCGCCTGCGCGATCGGGTGGACCGCGAAGCCGGCGGTCCACACGGTGACCGCGGCCGGGATGGCCTCGCCGTCGGCGGTGGTGACGTGGTCGGCTTCGACGCCGGTGACGGCGGCGTGCTCGTACGCGGTGATCCCGAGCCGGCCGAAGACCTTGCGCAGGTGCTCGCGGCCCTTGGGGGAGAGCCAGTCGCCGAGGCCGCCCCTGGCGGCGAGGGCGACGTGGAGGTCCGGGCGGGCCTCGGCGATCTCGGTCGCGGCCTCCAGCCCGGTGAGTCCGCCGCCGACCACGACGACGCTCTGCCCGGCGTCGAGGCGGGCCAGGCGCTCGCGCAGCCGGAGCGCTCCGGGGCGGCCGGCGATCTCGTAGGCGTGCTCGGCGGTCCCGGGGACGCCTTGGGCGTTCCACCGGCTGCCGAGGGCGTAGACGAGCGTGTCGTAGGGGAGCTCTTCGGCGCTGGACCCGGGCGCAATCAGGCCGGCGCCGGCGCCGTTCGCGTCGATCAGGCTGACGGTCTTGCGGTCGACGTCGACGCCGGTGACCCGCGCGAGCCGCAGTTCGACGCCGGTGCCCGCGAACATCTCGATGAACGGCCGGGGCTTGAGGTCCTGGCCGGTCGCCACCTGGTGCATGCGGACGCGTTCGACGAAGTCGGGCTCGGCGTTGACGAGGGTGATGGTGACGTCCTCGCGGTGGAGCCGCTTGGCGAGGCGGCCGGCGGCGACTGCTCCGGTGTATCCGGCTCCGAGGACGACGATGCGGTGCTGCATTTCCTGCTCCTGTCTGTGCGGTTGCCCCTTGAACCGGGCAGCCCGCCGTTTCCTGACAGGAACGGGGTGTGAAGCACCTCACATAGCGAACAGGGGCTCCCCGTGGTCGACGGCCGCCCATTGCGCGGTCGCGCGTTCGAGCTTGTCGGGGTTGACCTGATTGCGGAACGCGGCGAGGCCCTCGGCGGTGACCTCCACGCACATGATGCCGACGACCCGGCCGTCCACGACGGCCACCACGGCGGGCTCGCCGTTGGCGGTCCAGGCGTAGACCGCGGGCAGGCCGCCGAGCAGGGTGCGCTTGGCCTCGCCGGGTTTGAACAGGCCCCGCAGGAACGTCGCGACCGCGACGGCGCCCTCGAACGCCTTGGTGCGGACCGGGATCTTCCCGCCACCGTCGCCGATCGAGACGGCGTCCTCGGTGAGCAGGCGTACGAGCGGCTCGGTCCGGCCGCTGGTGGCGGCCGCCAGGAACTCCTCGACGATGCGCCGGGCGGCGGCCGCGTCGATCTCGGTACGGGCCTTGCCGTCGGCGACGTGCTTCTTGGCGCGGTGGAAGATCTGCTGGCTGGCGGCCTCGGTGAGGTCGAGGATCTCGGCGATCTCCCGGTGCGGGTAGTCGAACGCCTCCCGCAGCACGTACACCGCCCGCTCGTTGGGGGAGAGGCGCTCCATGAGGGTGAGGACCGCGTACGAGACCGATTCGCGCTGCTCGGCGGTGTCGGCCGGGCCGAGCATCGGGTCACCGGCGAGCAGCGGCTCGGGCAGCCATTCACCCACGTACGTCTCGCGGCGCGCCCGCGCGGAGGTGAGGTGGTTGAGGCACAGGTTGGTGAGAACCTTGGTCAGCCAGGCCTCGTGGACCTCGATGCGGTCGACGTCGGCGCCCTGCCAGCGCAGGAACGTCTCCTGCACGGCGTCCTCGGCCTCCGCGGCGGAGCCGAGGAGGCGGTAGGCGATGGCCTCCAGGCGCGGCCTGGACGCCTCGAACCGGTCGATGTCGTCCGCGGTCAAGGGCATGGCGCGATCCTAGCCCGCGCGGCGCGCGCCGGCCGCACCCGCACCCGGGCGGGCCCCGGCCCGGATCCCGGGCCGGGGTTCGCCCGCCGATCACTTCGACAGGCTCGCGAACATGCCGGGCTCGTAGGAGCCGCCCTGGGTGCGCACGATCACGCCGAGCCGGTTGGCCGCGTTGATCATCGCGACCAGGTAGACCAGGGCGGTGATCTGGTCGTCGTCGTAGTGCTTGCGCACCTGGGCCCAGGTCTCGTCGGACACGCCCTGGTAGGCGTCGGCCAGCCGGGTGCCCTCCTCGGCGAGCGCCAGCGCCGCCCGCTCGGCCTCGGTGAACACGGTGGACTCACGCCAGGCGGCGACCAGGCTGAGCCGCACCGCGGTTTCCCCGGCGGCCGCGGCGTCCTTGGAGTGGTAGTCGACGCAGAAGCCGCAGCCGTTGATCTGGCTGGCGCGCAGCATCACCAGGTCCCGGGTGGGCTTGGGCAGCGTCGACTGCTCGATCGCCAGGCTGACGTTGTAGAACCGCTTGCCGAGCTTGGCGCCGAACTCGTTGGCGTTCAGGTCCATACGGGGTTCCATGACTTCGTCCTCACTTGTGGAGCTGCCCGCCGCGCGGATCGTCCCCGCGGCGTCCTGACGGCATAGAGATGCCGGCCGCCTGCTCCTTGTGACAGCTCGAAGATGTGACGTGCGCCACCCGGCCTCCACGATCCGGGCCTAGGTCAACGCCGAGATCTTCGCCCGCATGGTGGAGCGCATGGGCGCGCTGCTGACGACGGTGGGAACGGACGGCGGGTCATGCCTGATCCTGGAGCCGGACGACGGCCTTGCCGATCGTGGCCGCTCCGCTGTGCAGCAGACCCAGCAGGACTTCGGGCACCCGCTCGATGCCGTCCAGCACCGTCTGCCGGTGGACGATCTCGCCCGAGCGCACCCAGGAACCCACCTCGGCGCGGAAGGCGGGCATCTGGTCCTGATGGTCGGTGACCAGGAAACCGCGCGCGGTCGCCCGCTTGGTGATCAGCTCGTACAAGTTCCGCACGCCGTACGGCTCGCGGCCGTCGTACTGGCTGGCCATCCCGCACAGGGCCAGCCGGGCCCCGACCCGGAGATGGTCGATCGCGGCCTCCAGCTGGGCGCCGCCGACGTTGTCGAACACCACGTCGATGCCGTCCGGCGCGGCCTGCGCAAGGTGCTCACCGGCCGCACCGTCGTGATGGTCGAAGGCGGTGTCGAAACCGAGGTCGTCCACCAGATGGCGCACCTTGGCGGACGATCCCGCGCTGCCGATCACCCGCTTGGCCCCCCGCAGCCTGGCGAGCTGACCGGCGATGCTCCCGACCGCCCCGGCCGCTCCCGTAACGAACACCGTGTCGCCGGGTCGCACCGACGCCACCTGGGTGATGCCCAGCCATGCGGACAGGCCCGTCACACCGAGCACACCGAGAAAGATTTCGGCGGGCAGGCCGTCGGTATCGATGGGGACGACCCCGGCCGCATCGACCACGGTGGCCTCCCGCAGGCCCAGGAAATGCTCGACCACCTGGCCCGGCTTGACACCGTCGGCGCGGGACTCGACGACCACGCCGACCGCTCCGCCCTCCAGCGGCGCGTTCAGCGGGAACGGCGGGATGTAGGACGGGCGGTCGTCCATCCGGCCACGCATGTACGGGTCCACCGACAGGTGTGTGTTGCGTACCAGGACCTGGCCGGGCCGCAACTCGGGAATCGGGGCTTCGACCAGCGAGAAGTCGTCGGCTGACGCCTGCGCCGACGGCCGTCGTGCCAGGTGCCACTCCCGGGCCCGTCCCTTGCTGGTGACCATCATCGGAACACCCCTTCCACAGATACTTGATCCAATCAAGCATCTATGCTGACACACGTACTTGAGTGCATCAAGTTCTTGGTAGAGTGATCCCATGGCCGTACCGACGGGGCCCGTCACCGCGTCGACCGATGCCGAACGGGCGATGTTCGACTTCGTTGACGCCTACGACCGCGCCTACGAAACCGCCGCCCTGGAGCACGGGCTGAGCGTGGCGCAGGCCTGCGTGCTCGGGCGGCTCACCCGGCAGATCGGGATGCGAGAACTGGCCGACGAACTCGGCTGCGACGCCTCCAACATCACCCAGATCATCCGCAGGCTCGAGGCGCGCGATCTCGTCCGCCGCCGCCCCCACCCCAACGACCGCCGCTCCCGGCAGATCGTCCGGACCCCCGATGGAATCGCCCTCTACGCCGCCTTCGAGAAGTCCTTCGAGTTCGCCCGATCCGCCGCCGCCAATCTGAGCGCCCGCGAACAGGACCAACTGGCCACCCTGCTCCGCAAGGCCCTCAACGGAACACGAGAACCGAACAGCTGACTCCCTGGGCGTGGTGAATGGTCCGGCCTGGTGGCCGGCGTGCGGCGCGGATCTCGGCGTCGGCGACCTTGTCGTCGAGTAGCGCGTACAGCTGGGTGGTTTCGGTGGAGGCGTGGGCGTGGCGCAGTCGGTGGATGTCGATCCCGACGCGTGCGGCGATTTGAACGACGAGAATCCCGGTTCGCGACACACCTGTGGGCCTGCCGGACATGACCTGGGCATGAACGTCACCGACACCGGGCCGCCGCGCACCCAGCGCTTCGCCCACCTCTACGAGCAGACGTATGCCGCGTTGCTGCGGTTCGTCGAGCGTCGTGTCCACCCCTCCCACGCCGAGGACGTGGTCGCCGACGTGTTCCTCGTCGCTTGGCGGCGCCTGGACGACGTGCCGCCGGCGGCGGACGAGGCGCGGGCCTGGCTGTTCGGCGTGGCGCACCGCACTCTCCGCAACGGGCTGCGGGCCGACCAGCGGCGGCAGGCGCTCACTGTCCGCATCGCCGACAGCCAGCTGACCGGCGCCGCGGCGGCCGGGCTGGACGCCGAACTGGTGGCACGCCGGCTCGACCTCGTCCAGGCGTGGCGGCGGCTCAGCCCGCGCCACCAGGAGACGCTCGCCTTGGCCGTTTGGGACGGCCTCACAGCCCCACAGGCCGCGCGGGTGCTCGGCATTTCCCCCGTCGCGTTCCGGCTTCGGCTCGCCCGGGCCCGGCGTGCCCTGCGCCACCACGCCGACGCGGCCCCCGCCACTACAACCCAGCCCGTGGCAACCGCCACCGTGGAGTCCCGGAGCATTCGATGAACGACACCCTCGACCACGCGTTGCGCGACCTCGACCCGGCCGTCACCCCCGCCGACCTGGACACCAGCACCGACCCCAAGGCTCGGGCCCTGCTGGCCCGGGTGGTGGCCACCGACCCGATGGAGGCGCCCGCACCGACGACCAGCCGCCCTCGCCTGCTCACCGCCGGGCGTCTCACCGCTGTCGGCGGAGGGATCGCCGCCGGCATCGCGGCAGCGCTGCTGCTGCCCGGCGTGTTCGGCGGCGGCTCGGCGATGGCAGCGTGGACCGCGACGCCGCACACGGTGAGCGGCGACAGGGCCACCGACGCCCAGGAGAAGTGCCTCGACCACGCCCAGGACACCGCCAAGCGGACAACCGGGCGCGAGCTCGGCTTCCGCCCCGTGGTGACCGAGGGCCGGGGGCCATGGACGCTCGTCTACGTCAACGACGGCAGCAGCCATCTGGCCGAGATCAGCTGCCTGTTCCGCGATGGCGACATCGCT
Organism: Nonomuraea angiospora; assembly: GCF_014873145.1. Classification (NCBI taxonomy): domain Bacteria; kingdom Bacillati; phylum Actinomycetota; class Actinomycetes; order Streptosporangiales; family Streptosporangiaceae; genus Nonomuraea; species Nonomuraea angiospora. The sequence continues at coordinate 1,292,026 of NZ_JADBEK010000001.1, forward strand.
GCCGCGGGTGGCACCACGCCGGGGCCCGGCGCACAACCGCTTCCGCCGGTTCCCGCGGGGTCGGCGCGGGCCGCCCTCGGCTCGGTCGTGAGCTCGAGTGAGGAGAGCGTGCGTATCGTGACTGGCAGGGTCGGTGCCGGCGTGGTGGGTCTGGAGCTCTCCACGGAGGCGAAAGGCAGCGTGACCGCGACCGTCACCGGCGGCTACTTCGCGGCCTGGTGGCCGGACGCGCCAACGACGGAGGAGCGCGAGAACGCCTCGCCTCGTGGCGGCGTCAAGAGCGTCACGGCAATCCTCCAGGACGGGTCGCGGCACAGCGTCTCCCTCGAGGAGCTCACCGGCCGGACGAGCGCGCAACTGAACACACCGGCCACGGGGGGCTCTGCGCGCGACTGACCCGGCCACCCACGGCGGCACCGGGCCTCACGGTCCGGCGCCGCCGAATACCGGGTGGGCGGACACGGCGCGGCGACGTCGCCTGATGCGCCCGTTCAGTCGTCGGCGGCCTGTACCGCGGCGGCGATCGGCTCGAGCCCCGCGACCAGCTCGTCGAGCTCGTCCGCACTGAGCACCTCGTACGCCGGCGCAGCCAGCTCGTCGGTGAGGGCCTCGATCCGCACGTTGATCTCCCGGCCGGCGTCGGTGAACCCGCCGGCGGCGTCCACGAGGCCGCGGCCGCGCAGCCCGTCGACGACGGCGGCCAGCTGTGCCTTGGGCAGGTGGTGGATCCGGCCGAAGTCCTCCGCCTTCATTCCGAGGGAAAGAGCCAGGAGAACGTGGGCCTCGGTGCCGCCGATGCCGTGCGCGAGGAGGGCGGCGTTGTGACCGTCCCCGCGGTGCTCCCGCAGTAGCGTCGCCGCGTGCCAGAGCCTGGCCACCGGCTCCTCGGGCACGTCGAGCGCCCGGAGCCCGGCGTACAGGACCCGGCCCTCGGCCGGCGCGCTGACCGCTGCTCGGGTGGCGAGGTCGGCGGCCCGCACCAGAGCGGGGGAGTCGGCGAGCTCCCCGATCCTCTGCCGCAGGGCGGTGGCGCTGCCCCGCTCACGCACGGCGATCGCCTCCTGCGGGCTGGTCTTCCCCCACACCCATGGGATGTGGCGCGCCACCTCGCCGTCGGCGAAGTTGTAGAAGACCGCGTGCACCACCGCGGCCGGTGCCAGGCCCAGCGGCGCGGCCCGGCCCGCGAAGTATCCATCCCAGTAGTTGCGCATGCCGAGGGCCAGGAAAGCCTCGTTCGCCACCTCGGAGAAGGTGACGGTGGCGATCGGCTCGACGAGCTCGAACATGCGGTGGACCTTGGCTAGTGGGTGCTGCGGCATCGGTCGGCGTCTCCCTTGGTCGTGGCAGTGCCCTCGTGGGCGACTGCTCACCCTAGCTACGAACAACGCGGCCCGGATACGACAGCTCCGGTCGATTCCGCCGGGCAGCGTCGGGGTGTCACCCGGACTCGGTCCGTGCTCACCACCCGTCATGTCGGGCGGGCCCAGGGCGGGCAGGGTGGTGACGGGGCTGATCCGGATCTGCAAGCGCCTGGCGCCTCATCAACGGCACGCGGAGTTCGGGAACGGGAGATGGCTGAGGAGGGCCACCCTGCGTCGCGAGAGTCGTCCGGTGTGAGGTGATGGCGCTGGTCGCCGTGGTCACCGGCCGGCACCTGAGTTCACCCGGTAGCGCAGGTGCGTGACACCGGGCGCGTCGAGCACCCGGATCAACTCGAACTCGATGCGGTCGGGGCCGAACAGCCGCCGCCCGTCACCGAGCACGACCGGGATCAGGTGGATCTCCAGCTCGTCGAGCAGGCCCTCGCGCAGCAGCGACTGGGCGAGCCCGGCACCGTGCACCATCACGTCCTTGTCGCCGGCGGCCGCCTTGGCCTCGCGCATCGCCGTCGCGACGTCGGGCACGTAGTGAACCCAGCCGCTCTGCGGCGCCGGAGGGACACCACGCGTGGGTACGAAGATCGGCACCCCGTGGTGATCACCGTGCCAACGGCCGGCGTAGTCGAACGTCTTGCGGCCCACCACGACCGCACCCGTCGCCATCAGCTCGCCGAACACCTGCCCGCTCAGCCCCGGCGGGTCGAAGTGCGGCGGGTCGGAGGCGGGCTCGCCGAGCCACTCGTGCAGCCGCAGGCCGCCGATCCCGAGCCCGTTGCCAGGCCCGTCGCCCGGGCCGGCAATGAACCCGTCGAGCGACATCGACATGTACAACACGGACTTCGTCATACCGTTTCCTTCCTCGCCGGCGCAGGGGGAGCGCCCGCCGGCAGCCTCGCACGCCTGCGCTGTGGGAAGATTGGATCTTGATGTCTCCGATGAAGTCCACCTTGTCGCCGTGGCCGCCCCGGTGCACAGATACAGATGTCACCGCGTAGGCGATGAGTTCTGCTGGTACGCACGACCACGGCCTTCGCCCCTCTTCTCGACGACAGAGGTCGTGACCCGGCCGCTGGACGACGGACACCTGGAAAACCGGGCCCTCGCCGGGCCGGCAGGCCCGCAAGCGCGCCGCAGACCAGCCTCGGCCGTTCTCCGCGCCAGGCGCCAGCCCGATGCCGTGGGAGACGACGGAGTGGGCAGGATCTGGTCGGCAGGACACGGGTGGTTCCAAGAACTGCGGATCAGCCACCTGGCGGTTGGGGACACGTTCGGGAGCTGAGGGCCGAGCCGCCTGCGTGCGTCGCCGCTACCGACTGGCCACGGCCGAGCGGCACGCTCGCATCGCGCCTGATCGGGATCCGGCGACTGCCGTGACGATCACACGCCGTGGCCGATCGTTACCGGAGAAGGCTCATTGTCGACGATCCACTGGATCCCGTACGGGACGAGAAAGTCGAGGAAAGCGCTCGGGCGGTAGGCCTGGGCGGGCGCGAGTACTCCCGGCTTGGCAGGGTCGGCGATGAGACGCCGGGCACTTTCGACGGCGATCACCGCGGTCGTGCCGTAGGTGTCGGGACCCTGGACGATGCCGCGGGCGCGGCGGCCGTCTGTGCTGGTGGCGTCGAGCACGTAGGTGAAACGCTGCGTGCGGCGGCTGTCCTCATCGGGTCCTTCAGGCAGGCTTTGGATGATCTCCGGTGTGAGCGGGGTGTTGAGCCGGTCGCCCAATGCCGCCTCGGTCAGGCCCTGGACATGGCGGACGCGGATGTGACGGGGAATGGTCACCACTTCCGACACCGGGAAGGCCACCACCGGGGTCGCCTCCGACTGTCCGGGCAGCCTGATCGCGGTGCGGCGGGCGGGCATGCCGGGGCGCCAGTCGCCGTCGTCGTAGGTCAGGCCTCCCGCCTTGATGGCGTCGATCGTTTCGACCAGCGAGCGCAGCGAGCCGCGCGACATGCCGCCGCCCCCGACGACCACGTGGGTGATGATGATCTCTTCGACCGGTTCAAGGCGGTCGGCCAGGAGGTGGGCCATGAGGTCTACCGGGACGCAGCCGTCGTTGGCGGCGGGCACGACGGTGACCCCGGCGTTCTCCGCCTCCGTAGTGAAGGTGTCGAAGATCTTCTTGACGTAGAGCTGCTCGCCTGAGGTGTCGACGTAGTGACAGCCGGCGGCGATGGCGGCGCGGACCACGGCCTCACCTGACGAGGTGAACGGTCCGGCGCAGTTGATGACGCCGTCGCAGCCGCGCAACGCGCTCACCAGCGCCTCATGGTCGCTGGTGTCGGCCACGCGTCGTTCCGCGTCGGGGAGACCGACCGCCGAGGCGGCCTCCTCCAGGCGCGCGAGATCGCGTCCGGCCAGGACCGTCTCGATGTCGCGTCGTGCCAGTTCGGCGAGAACGAGCTTGCCCTGATATCCACTCGCGCCATAAACGGCGATCTTCATGTCGTCTCCTCACGATGGCAGCTGCGCGGTTGCTCAGCTCTCCAGCACAGTAAGGCGCTGACACAAGACGGTTGAATACGTGATTCGCTCTAGAGTTTGCGTCATCGTCTTCGCTTAGGTCGTCGATAGTTACACTGGCCGAGTGGACGTTCTGTCTGATGTGGTGAGCGCGGCGCGTACCGGTCGACCCCACTCGGGCCGGGTGACCAGGTCCGCTCCCTTCGCCCAGCGGTTTCCGGCAGTGCCGTCCGCCGGGTTCCACATCGTTCTCCAGGGAACGTGCTGGCTTCTCCCCTCGCGGGGCGAGCCGATCGCGCTCGGGCCGGGCGACGTGGCGTTCCTGCCCCGCGGATCCGCACACGGTCTGGCCGACGACCCATCCACCCCGGTAACGCTCACCAGAGTCCATGATGGCCGCGACGACGAAACGTCAGCCGACCGACCGGCGACGGTGGTCATGCTCTGCGGCGCCTACCTCCTGGACAGATCCGGGCCGCATCCGCTCCTGAACGACCTGCCCGAGGTCATCCACCTGCCGACGCGGGTAGGGCGGCACAGGGAACTCCGCGCCGCGGTCGAACTCCTCGGCGTGGAACTGGACAGTGACGCCCGCCCAGGCTCCGACACCATCCTGCTCACCCTGCTGGATCTTCTCCTGCTCTACATCCTGCGCGCGTGGTTCGAAGAACAGCACGTCTCCGGCCACTCCGCCACCGGCTGGGCCGCGGCCCTGCACGACCCCGCCGTCGCCGCCGCCCTCCGCGCCATCCACGGAGATCCCAGCCGGCCATGGACCGTCGAGGAGTTGGGCGCGCAGGGATGCCTGTCCCGGGCCGCCTTCGCCCGGCGGTTCACCCATCTGGTCGGCCAGCCACCGCTCACCTACCTGACATGGTGGCGGATGACCACCGCCGCCCGGCTCCTGCGCACCTCCGACGCTCCCGTCAACACGATCGCCCAGCAGGTCGGCTACAGCTCGCAGTACACCTTCACCCATGCCTTCAAACGCCAGTACGGGTCACCGCCCGGCGGTTACCGGCACCGCGCCGGCAGGAGATAGCCCCTCCAGGTCCCACCTGCGCGAGCCAGCGCAGGTCACGGCTGTCGCCGCGGACCTCGCGCGAGAACGTACCCGAACAGGACCGCCATGACCACCGCGCCCGCCCACATGGCCTGCTGCCAGCCGGCGACGAAGGACTCCTGGGCGGCCCGGATCAGCGACTGCGCCCCGCCGGCGGCCGCGAGGGCGTTGGCGATGCCCTCGCGGGCGGTGCCGGCGGCGGCGTCCGGCACTCCGCCGAGCCGGGAGTCGATGGCGCCGCGGTAGCCGGCGGTCAGAACCGCTCCCAGCAGCGCGACGCCGAGAGCGGTGCCGAACTCCCTGGTCACGTCGTTGAGCGCCGACGCGACACCTTGACGCTCGCGCGGCAAGGCCGTGGTGATGGCCTCGGTGGAGGGCGTCATCGTCAGGCCCATACCGAGTCCCATGGCGAGCATGCCGGGCAGGACCGACAGGTAGCCGCCGTCGACGGAGACGAAGGTGGCCATGAGGACCAGCCCGGCGCCGCCCAGGAAGATCCCTGACGCCATCGTCGAACGGCTGCCGATGCGCGCGGCCACCTGCGGGGCGAGGCCCGAGGCGAACATCATCAGCAGCGCCATCGGCATGAGCGCCAGCGTGGAGCGAAGGCCGGACCAGCCGAGCACCGCCTGGAAGTACGGGAAGAGAACCACGAAGATCCCCGCCTGCACGCCGAAGACCGTCAGCAGCGACACGGAGCCGCTCGCGAGACCTCGCTCGCGGAACAGGCGGACGTCGAGGAGCGGAGCCTGTTGCCGCAGCTCCCATGCCACGAATCCGACGGCGGCGACGACGCCGGCGACAAGGCCCAGGAGCGTCGCGGGCGCGGTCCAGCCCCGTTCCGGGCCCTCGTGGAGGAAGAAGACGAGCCCCACCACCGCCACCACGGACGACAGCGAGCCGATGGCGTCGAACCCGTGCCCGGACGCCTCGCGCGAGTTCGGGACGGATCGCAGCGCCATGACGATGGCGACGACGACGAGCACGACCGGCAGGACGAACAGCCACCGCCAGCTCGCCAGGTCGACCAGGACGGCCGACAGGTACATCCCCAGGATGCCCCCACCCCCGGCGACGCCGGTCCACACGCCGATCGCCTTGGAACGTTCCTCGTCCGGGAAGGTCGAGGTGATGACGGCGAGGGTGGCCGGCATGATCATCGCCGCCCCCACGCCGCTCAGGAAACGCGCGGCGAGCATGACGCCGGACGAGGTGGCCAGGCCGGCCGCCGCGCTCGCCGCCCCGAAGACGACCAGGCCCGCGAGCAGCACCCGCCTGCGGCCCCACCGGTCACCCATCGCCCCGAGCGGCAGCAGCAACGCGGCCAGGCTGAGGGTGTAGACGTTGATGAACCACAAGACCTCGCTCTGCGAGGCGTCGAACGCCACGGCGAGCTCCGCCTGGGCGACGTTCAGCCCGGAGACCGAGGCGATGACCGCCATGAGCGCGACGCAGACCCCGGCCAGGATCGTACGTCGTCGCCGCGGGTCGTCGATGGTCAGGCCGGGGGCTTCCGGCTTCGTACTCATGGAATTCCCTCCAGGAACGGACGGCGTGATCACGGGCGTCGGGTGGCGCGTACGACGACGTCGTGCAGGGGAACCCCGTGGCCGGTGCGGAGGCGCTCTTCGGCGGTGACGATCTCCCACTCCGCGCCGTCCATGCGCGCGGTGACGGCCGCGGCGGTGGCCGACGCCTCGGCGGGAGGATGGTGCCCGTGGCCGGTCGAACCCGGGGTGTGCAGGTGGCCCACGATGAGCAGCGTGCCGCCGGGAGCCACCCATCCGGCGATGCGGTCGTAGAACTCCAGCTGGGGCATCGCCGGGTGGGCGTAATGGGTCATGACGAGGTCGAACTGCGCGCCTGGGCTCCAGACGCTCAGATCCGCCTCAACCCACCGCACGCGCTCGGAGGCCCCGCTCGTGGCCGCGCGCTCGGCAGCGCGCGCAAGGGCCTCGGACGAGATGTCGGCCGCGGTGACGTCCCAGCCGCGGGAGGCGAGCCAGATCGCCTCGGCGCCGCCGCCGCACCCCGCATCCAGCGCCGTGCCCGGCGTCAGGCCGCTGGTCTCAGGAGCGAGGTACGGGTTCGGCGGGTTGCCGCCCATGGACCCGGGGCCCCCGGCGCGCCCCTGCTGCCAGTGCCGCTCCCAGAAGTCCTTGTCGAATTCGTACGTCATAGGTTGTTTCCCCTTGTTCGCGGTGATCAGCGCTGTTCATGGTGCTGACAGTGAAGGCAGATGCGCAAACGTTGTTGCCAAATGGCAAAATGGTGGGGTGGACGAAACCATTGACCGCACTCTTGACGCCGTGGGCCCGAGACTGAAACGCCTTCGGCTGCAACGAGACGTCACGCTCGCCGACCTCGCGGCCGAGACCGGCATCTCCACCAGCACCTTGTCCCGGCTCGAGGCGGGCCTGCGACGTCCCACGCTCGAGCAGCTGCTTCCGCTCGCCCGCGCCTACGGGGTCACGCTCGACGAGCTCGTGGACGCGCCGCCGACCGGCGACCCCCGCATCAACCTGCGTCCCATCCCGTGCGGCGACGGCTCGACCATCCTGCCGCTGACCCGTAGGCCCGGAGGAATCCAGGCCTACAAGTTCGTCCTCCCGACCGGCAGCGACGACGCCGCGCCCGACCTGCGCACCCACGAGGGCTACGACTGGGTCTATGTCCTCAACGGGACGCTCCGCCTGGTGCTCGGGGAGCACGACCTCATCCTCAAGCCGGGGGAGGCGGCGGAGTTCGACACCCGGACCCCGCACTGGTTCGGGGCCACCAGTGCCGGTCCCGTCGAGTACCTGAGTCTCATCGGGAAACAGGGCGAACGCGCGCACGTCCGTGCGGCACCGAGACAGGGCCCGGCCGCCGGCAAGGGCTGATCAGCCTAAGGGCGACCGTTTGCGCCGCGCGACTTCGAAGCGGGTGGCCGGGACCTCCAGCACCGGGGATCCTCATGCGGCCCGAACACCAGCCGCCGCACCGACGACCAGATCGAAACGTTCGGTGAGCGAGGTCCCGCCGGCGGTGTCGGCCGGCGTCACGTTCACCCCGCCGGCGTCCTGGCGGATCCGGGTCGGCACCATGGAGCAACGGATCTCGACGCCGGGCGGCGGCCCGCTCGACGATGACCGGCGTCCAGCCGGTCTGGCGCAGCCGCAGCGCCGTCGCGATCCCGCTGATGCCCAACCCGACGGCCAGCGCCCGGCGGCCATCGCTGCTCTCCTACGCCTGGATCAGGCCGAGCTGCCGCAGCTGTGAATAGACGTCCACGACTCCCCAGAGGTCGATGATCTGGCCGTCGGCGAAGCGGGCGATGAAGATCTCGTTGTAGGTGACGGACTTGCCGGTCGGGGGCATGCCCCGGTATTCACCGGAGTTGGTTCCGGTGACCGTCTGCCGAGCGACGATCTTGTCTCCCTCGGCGAGCAGGTCCTCGACCGTCACGTGAATGTCGGGAAAGGCGCGCAGCAGGATCTCCCATACGCGCTTCTGCGCCTGCACCGCGGTCACGTCCGCCAGTTCCTTCGTGTGGAAGCGCCCGTCCGGGTGAACGAACTCGTCGATCGCCTTCGCGATGACCTCCAGATCGCCGCTGTTGATGGCCGCGTGGAAGCGGTGGTACGTCTCCTTGTTCCGTGCTTCCTGGGCTGTTGACATGTCGCCACTCCTTGAGATCGAGACAGGTGCTCACAACGGGACGCGTGGCGGTGAAGCCCGCGCCTCTGCAGGTATCGACCAGACAGCCCCTCGGATTGTCAGGCCCGCCGCGCGGCCGAGGTGCCATGCCTCTCAATACATAACTGCATAGCGATATTGATCTTAGACAAGATAACGCGCAGGCCATAGCTTCGGAACCGGTCGAGAACCGAATGAGGAGGGATGTCGCATGCTCACCATGGCCTCGCAACTGCGGGCCGTCGTCAGCGCCCATGTGGTGGCGATCGTCGGCCAGCCGGTGTTCGCCGGGGTGTATCTGACCGGTGACTTCGACGGCCTGCGCTGGCACGCGATCGGCGCCGACGTGGTCACGTCCATCGGCTACCTGCAGGTGATCGTGGCGATCGTGGTGTGGATCCGGCTGCGTCAGATCTGGCCGTTCCTGGCCACGGCGGCGGTGGTGGCGGCCGAGACCGTGCAGTACTTCGCGGGGCTGGACGGCGCGCTGTGGTTGCACATCCCGTTGGGCGTGATGACAGTCGTCGGGCTCGTCGTGCTGTTCATCGCCGTCTGGAGCCGGCCCTTGCCGCGGCGGGAGGTCCCTCATGCGTGAGCATGGCGCCCGGGGCCTGACCCGGCGGCGGGTTCTCGGCATCGGCGGGGCGCTCGGGCTGATGGCGGGCACCGGCTTGTCGGCCGCGGCGGCGCTGGCTCGCCGGCCGTCGATCACCGGTGCCGAGTTGCGCAGCGCCGTACCGCTGCCGCCGCCCTTCCAGGTGCCGCTGCCGATCCCCGCCGTGCTGAAGCCGGTCAGCGCCTCCGGCGGCGCCGACCGTTACGAGATCACCCAGCGCGAAGCGAGCGCGGAGATCCTGCCCGGTGTCACGACGCCGCTGTGGACGTACGGCGGGACCTTCCCGGGGCCGACGATCGAGTCGCGCCGCGGCCGGCCGGTCACCGTGACGCACCGCAACGAGCTGCCCGTCCCGACTGTCGTGCACCTGCACGGCGGGCGGACCCCCGCGGCCTCCGACGGGTATCCGACCGACCTCGTCCTGCCCGGGGGCCGGCAGCAGCACTCGACGCACATGGGGCACGGGTCCGAGCACGGCATGCGCGACCCGCGGGCCGTGGTGACCGAGCTGACCAGGGACTACACCTTCCCGCTGGACCAGCGGCCCACGCTGCTGTGGTACCACGACCACCGGATGGACTTCACCGCCCCCGCGATCTGGCGGGGCCTGGCCGGGCTGCACCTCGTCCGCGACGACGCCGAGGACGCGCTCGGCCTGCCCGCCGGACCGCGCGAGCTGCCCCTCATGATCGCCGACCGGGCGTTCGCCGCCGACGGCAGCCTCGCCTACCCCGCCCTGGACCCGACCCTGCGCGTACGGCCCGGCGTCCGCGAGCCGTACCTCGCCGGGGTCCTCGGCGACGTGATCCTGGTCAACGGCGCCCCGTGGCCCGTGCACGAGGTCGACGCGGCCCGCTACCGGCTGCGCATCCTCAACGCCTCCAACGCCCGCCACTACGAGCTCGAAGCGGTCACCGGCGACGGGCGCCGCCTCGACCTCGTCCAGATCGGGGCCGATCAGGGACTGCTCGCCGCCCCGGTCACCCACCGGCTGCTGCCGATCGCGCCCGCCGAACGCTACGACGTGGTCATCGACTTCTCCGGCGTCCCGACCGGCAGCCTCGTCAGGGTGCTCAACCGGCTCGGCTCGGGCCGTACCGGCGACGTGATGGCCTTCCGCGTCGCCCGCGCAGCCGCCGACGACAGCCGCATCCCCGCCAGGCTGTCCACCGACCTGCCGGAGTGGCGGCGTTCGGACGCGGTCAGGGTGCGCGACTTCTCCTTCCGCGCCGGGCAGATGCACGCGGGCCACGGCTGGCTCATCGGCGGCCTGCCGTTCGACCCCGCCCGCGCCGATGTCACGACCCGGCTCGGCGACGTCGAGGTCTGGCGGCTCGTCGCCGACGTCCACCATCCCGTCCACCTGCACCTGGCCGGCTTCCGGGTGCTGTCGCGCAGCGGCAGGGCGCCGCTGGCCCACGACGCGGGACTCAAGGACACCGTCTCGCTCCGGCCCGGGGAAGCCGTGGAGATCATCACCCGGTTCGACGGCTATCGCGGCCGTTACCTCTTCCACTGCCACAACGCCGAACACGAGGACATGGGGATGATGGCCAACCTTGAGATCATTTAACCGGATTTATCCGCATACGTGCTGAGCTGGGTACTTCACATTAGCTCGTGAACAGAGCTAATGTTTTGAGTATGGGCAGCACGGATCTCCCCGACGCTCTCGCGGGCGTCCTGACCGGCATCCAGCGGCTCCTGCGGCGCAGGCTGCGCCGCGGGCTGACCGGGCCGCGGTTGCGCGGCGCCCAGGTCGAGCTGCTGCGGCTGGTCTCCGCCAACCCCGGTATCGGCGTCTCGGCGGCGGCCAAGGAGCTTTACCTGGCCGGAAACTCGGTGTCCACGCTGGTCAATCAGCTCACGACGGCCGGGTTGCTGCGCCGTGAGACCGGCCACGACGACCGCCGTTCCGCCCGGTTGCTGCCCACCCCCGAGGCCGAGGCGCGGCTGCGCGCCTGGGAGGAGCGGCGCGCGGCGCTCGTCCGCGAGCAGGTGGAGCGGCTCAGCGAGGAGGACCGGGCCGCGCTGGCCGCCGCGCTCCCGGCGCTGCGCAGGCTCGCCGAGGGTCTGCACGAGGAGGTGGGTACGGCATGAGGGACGGTACGCCGACGGCGGGTGACGCGGTCACCTGCACCGGCCTGCGCTATTCATTCGGCCAGACCAGGGCCGTCGACGGGGTCGACCTGACGGTTGCCGCCGGAGAGGTGTTCGGCCTGCTCGGCCCCAACGGGGCGGGCAAGACCACCGCGATCCGGTGCGTGACCACGCTGCTGCCCGTCCCGTCCGGGATGGTGCGGGTCTTCGGGCACGACGCGGCCACCGAGAAGATGGCGGTGCGCCGCCTGCTCGGCTACGTGCCGCAGCAGCTGTCGGCGGACGCGAGCCTCACGGGCCGGGAGAACGTCTCCCTGTTCGCCCGCGTGTTCGACGTCCCCCGCCGCGAGCGCGCGGGCCGGGTCGGCCAGGCGCTGGAGGCCGTCGGGCTGGCCGACGCCGCCGACCGGATGGCCGGCACCTACTCCGGCGGCATGGTACGCCGCCTCGAACTCGCCCAGGCCCTGGTCAGCGCGCCCCGCCTGCTCATGCTGGACGAGCCGACGATCGGGCTCGACCCCATCGCCCGCACCGGCGTCTGGGAGCACATCATGGCGGTGCGCGCCGCCACCGGGATGACCGTGCTGGTCACCACGCACTACATGGACGAGGCCGAACAGTACTGCGACCGGGTCGCGCTCATGCACAAGGGACGCGTACGAGCCCTCGGCACCCCGGAGCGGCTCATCGCCGACCTGCGCGAGCGGCGCGGTGACGACGCGGTCCCGACGCTGGAGGACGTGTTCCGCGACGTCGCCGGAAGCGGCCTCGACGAAGGAGGAGGGGAGTTCCGCGATGTCCGCCGTACCCGCAACACCGCCTCCCGCGTCGGCTGACCGCACCGGCGCGGACGGCCTCGACCTGCTGCTGGTTCCGCCGCGCGCCCGTACGGGGTGGCGCGTGCTGCCCGCCAGGGTCGCCGCCATGTGCGTCGTGGAGCTGCAGAAGCTGCGCCACGATCGCACCGAGCTGTACACCCGCGCGATCCAGCCCGCCCTGTGGCTGCTGATCTTCGGTGAGACGTTCACCCGCATCAAGCTGATCCCGAGCGACGGCATCCCGTACCTGGACTACCTGGCCCCCGGGATCATCGCCCAGTCCACGATGTTCATCGCCATCTTCTACGGCATCCAGATCATCTGGGAGCGCGACTCGGGGGTCCTGACCAAGCTCCTGGTCACGCCGACCCCGCGAGCCGCGCTGGTCACCGGCAAGGCGTTCGCCGCCGGGGTGAAGGCGATGATCCAGGCGGTGGTCGTCATGGTCATCGCCGCGCTCCTGGGCGTGAGCATGACCTGGAACCCGCTGCGCCTGGCCGGCGTGATCGTGGCCGTGCTGCTCGGCTCGGCGTTCTTCTCCTGCCTGTCGGTGACGATCGCCGGGATCGTCCTGACCCGCGACCGGCTGATGGGCATCGGGCAGGCGATCACGATGCCGCTGTTCTTCGCGTCCAACGCGCTCTACCCGGCCACGGCCATGCCGGCCTGGCTGCAGTACGTCAGCGCGGTCAACCCGCTCAGCTACCAGGTCGACGCGCTGCGCGGACTGCTGCTCGGCGTGCCCTCGCACCTGCCGCTGGACTTCGCGGTGCTGTTCGCGGCCACGGCGATCGGCATCACGGCGGCGTCGGTGCTGCTGGGGCGGCTGGCACGGTGACCCCCGGGGCGGCGCCGCTCACTGAGCGGGCTCGATCGGGAGGTCACATGTCGGGCACGACCCGGTCACCGTGTGGCCCGGGCCTGAACGTCCGCACCGATCCTTCCGTCGGAAAGGTCATGACACGTCACCGTGTACTTCTCGCCGCCCTGCCGCTGTCCGCCGTCCTCCTGACCACCGCCTGCGGCGCAACAGGCACGATCGCCTCCGACGCGCCCGAACCGAGGTCCGAAGCCCAGGCGCGGCCGGGGTTACGCGCGGGCAGCGTCGACGACAATGCCGCCTTCACCGCCTACCTGGACTACCGCAAGAAGTTCGCCGACGGCGACCAGGAGGTGCGCGACGCCGATGTCAGCGGGCGCAGGATCGTGACCGTGACGGACCGGCGCGGCCGGCCGCTGTTCGGCGCCACCGTACAGGCTGGGGATCAGCGGGCCCGCACCTACGCCGACGGACGCGCGCTGATCTTCGGTGACGGCCGGATCACCGTCTCGTACGGCGGGGCCACCGCCGCGGCCACCGGCCACGCGCCCAAGGTCAAGCTGCCCGTCACCGCGCCGCAGGGCCGGGCCAGGCTGCAGGTGCTGTTCCTCATCGACACCACCGGCTCGATGGGCGACGAGATCGGCCGCCTGACCGCCAGCGTCGACTCGGTCGCCGCACGCATCGCCAAGCTGTCGGCGGGGCCCGAGCTGGAGCTCGGCATGACCCTCTACCGCGACAAGGGCGACGAGTACGTTACCAGGACCACCGACTTCACCGCCGACGTGGGAACGTTCCGCGAGCAGCTCACCGCGGTGCGGGCCGAAGGCGGCGGCGACACCCCCGAGGACCTGAACGCGGCGCTCGCCGAGGCGCTGGCCAAGCCGGCCTGGCGCGAGGACGCCGTCAAGCTGGTCTTCCTCATCGCCGACGCCCCGCCGCACCTCGACTACGACGGGCCGGACTACCTGACCGAGGCCCGCCGGGCCGCCGAACGCGGCATCAAGATCGAGCCGATCGCCTCGTCGGGCCTGGACGACCAGGGCGAGTACATCTACCGCCAGCTCGCCCAGCTCACCATGGGCCGCTTCACCTTCCTCACGTACGGGGCCGACGGCGTCTCGCCGGGCGACAAGACCGAGCATCACGTCTCGGAGTACGCCGTGCTGGCCCTGGACGACCTGGTGGTCAAGCTGGTCGCCGACGAGCTGAAGGGGTTCCGGCAGTAACTGCGCTGGACCGCCGACCTACGGCGCCGCCCAGCCGGCGCAGCACGCTGCTGCGCCGGCTGGGCGGCTCGCGCCAGGCCCTTTCATGACACGCCCGGCCAGGCTTGACTATCGCGCGGTGTATCCACCGTCGACCGGAAGCGCGACTCCGGTGACGAAGCTCGCGCCGGGGCCGCACAGCCAGAGAACGGCCGAGGCGATCTCCTCGGCCCTGCCGAGCCGTGCCATCGGCGTGGCGGCGAGGGCAGCGTCCATGTCCAGTTCCCCGGCGTCGATCATGCGCTCGACCATGGGGGTGTCAATGGTGCCGGGGCAGACAGCGTTGATCCGCACACCACGAGGGGCGTACTCCAGAGCCGCGCTCTTGGTCAGGCCGACGATGCCGTGCTTCGTCGCGTCATAGGAAGCGCGTCGTGCGTCCCCGACGAGTCCGGCGAGCGAGGAGCAGTTGACGATCGCGCCGGAGCCCTGGCGCCGCATCCGGGCCAGCTCGTGCTTCATGCACGCCCAGACGCCGCGCAGGTTGACGGCCATGACGCTGTCGAACGCCTCGGCCGGCTCGTCCGCGGCGTCGGAGTCCGGGATCATGATTCCGGCGTTGTTGAACGCCATGTCGAGCCGCCCGAACTCATCGACGGTCCTGTCCACAGCGGCGGCGACCTGCCGCTCGTCGGATACATCGCAGGCAAGGGGGAGGACTTGGCAGCCTCGCTCGGAGAGCTCTCGCGCGGCCTTCTCGACGGCGTCCTGATTGATGTCGGTGAGCACGACGGATGCGCCTGCCGCGGCGAACGCTCGCGCGGTGGCCGCTCCCATGCCCGCGGCGGCGCCTGTCACCATGGCTACCTGGCCGCTGAAGTCGTACGTCAACGTCATAGGAACTTCCTTTCCCTCTGTGGTGTGCGTTCGCACCGAGGTCGAGACCGATCGGAGAGCGGCAGCCGGCCCAGCCGGTCCTCGGACAGCCCGGCCTCGCGCAGGAGGCGCAGGTGTTCGTCGTGGGTGCGCCGCCGCGACGGCCTCTGACGGTCCGGCAGCCAGAGGGGCGACCGGGGTTGGGTGCGTTACGGATCGGGTCAGAGCAGTGCTTCGGCGGTGATGGGCAGTTCGCGGATCCGGCGGCCGGTGGCGTTGAAGACCGCGTTGGCGATCGCGGGCGCCACGCCGATGTGGACGAGCTCGCCCAGCCCTTTGACACCGAGCGGGTCGGCTTCGCGGTCCTCGCCGTCCAGGTAGATGGTCTTGATGTCCGGAACGTCGGCGTTGACGGGGACGAGGTAGTCGGCGAGGTTGGCGTTGACGATGCGGCCGTCGCGGTGGTCGGTGACCGTGTGTTCCAGCAGGGCTGTGCCGATGCCGCCCACGATGCCGCCGATCGCCTGGCTGTGGGCGAGTTTGGGGCTGATGATGCGGCCGGCGTCGTACACGCCGAGCATGCGCCGCACCCGTACGAGGCCCAGCGTCGCGTCGACGGCGACCTCGGCGAAGGTGGCGTTGTAGGCGTAGTAGGAGTGCCGTTCGGCCCCGGACGGGCGGGAGAAGGAGCCGAGAGCTTCGAGGTGGGTGCGGTTGTTGCGGGCCAGGAGCTGCCGGTACGTCTCGCCGCGCGCGGGATCGTCCTTGACGTGCATCCGGCCGTCGCGGACGACGACGTCCTGTGCGGCCGCCCCGTACAGCGGCGACCGGCGGTCCTCGACGGCCAGCTTGATCGCCTGCTGTCGCACCTGGTCGCACCCGTCGAGGACGGCGGAGCCGACGCTGGCCATGGTCATCGAGCCGCCGTGCGGTGGGGTCGGTGGGAACAGTGAGTCGCCCAGCCGGAAGGTCACCGCGCCCATGGTCAGCCCGAGGGCGTCGGCGGCGACCTGGGTCTGCGAGGTGTAGGTGCCCGGCCCCATGTCACTGGCGGCCGCCTCGACCGTGGCGGTGCCGTCGGCGTTCAGCCGGGCCCGGGCCTGGGCCGTGTTGCGCTGTGTTTCGTACAGGCCGGCGGCCATGCCCATGCCGATCAGCCAGTCGCCCTCACGGCGGGAGCGTGGCTCGGGACGGCGGCGGTCCCAGCCGAACTCGCGGGCGCCGACGGTGTAGCACTCGCGCAGCCGGCGGGTGGAGAACGGCAGCCCGTTGGACTCGTCCTCGGCCGGTTCGTTGCGCCGGCGCAGCTCGATCGGGTCGAGGCCGAGCTGGTGGGCGAGTTCGTCCATGGCTGACTCGATGACGAAGGACGCCGTCGCGAAGCCTGGGCCGCGCATCCACAGCGGCGTGTTCACATCCAGCGGCACCGTCCGGTAGGCCTGCGAGACGTTGGGCATGCTGTAGAGCATTTGTCCCGCGGGCATGATGGTCTCGGTGAACTTCTCGTACGAGGAGGTCTCGGCGTCCATCTCGTGGGCCATGGCGGTCAGGCGTCCCCGACGGTCGCTGCCCAGGCGCAGGCGGTATTCGTAGGAGGGCCGGAAGCCGGTGCCGAAGTACATCTGCCTGCGGCTCAGGACGACCTTCACCGGACGGGCCATCACTCGGGCGGCCAGCGCGGCGACGACCACGTGCGGCCAGCACCGCAGCCCGGAGCCGAAAGCACCGCCGACGAACGGGGAGATGACCCGCACCGCCTGCGCCGGGATGCCGAACACGGCGGCGAGCTCGTTCTGCGTGCCCACGACCCACTGGGTCTTGTCCCACACGGTGAGCCTGGGGCCGCTCCAGCGGGCGATGGCGGCGTGCGGCTCCATCGGGTTGTGATGGTTGCGCGCCGTCCGGTAGGTCAGGTCCATCCGTACGGCCGCGGAACGTAGAGCGGCTTCGGCATCGCCGCGCGCATAGCGCGTCGGCTCGTCGGCTTCGGCCTCGCGTAGATCGGTCGAGGACCGCTCGGCGTCGTAGCCGACCTCGACCAGGCTCGCGCCGTGCTGCGCGGCCTGCAGGGTGGTGGCCACCACGACGGCGACCGGCTGACCGTGGAAGAGCACCCGGTCGTCCTGGAAGACCCGCAGCCGCCGCCCGGGCGGGTTGTTCGACCCGGCGTTGTCACGGTACGGCAGCTTCGGCGCGTCGCGGTGACTGATCACCCGCAGCACCCCCGGGTGGGCCAGGGCGGCGCGGGTGTCGATCGAGGTGATGCGTCCACGGCCGATGCCGCTGTCGACGATGGCCGCGTACACGACGCCATCGACGTCGTGCTCGGCGGCGTACAACGCCTTGCCCGTCACCTTCAGCCGCCCGTCCACCCGGGACAGCGGCGCACCCACGGCTGCCTGTGGCTGAGGGCTCACTTCATACCTCCCACGATGCGAAGCTGACGTTCGACGGTGCGCTTGAGCAGTTCGATCTTGAATCGGTTGTGGCGCAGCGGCCGGGCCCCGTCGGCGGCCCGCACGGCGGCCTCGGCCCACAGCGCCTCGGACGGCCGCTCGCCGACGAGCAGGCGCTCGACGGCGGGCAGCTTCCACGGCACGGCGCCCACGCCTCCGGCGGCGACCTTCGCCGCGCGGATCACCCCGCCGCGCACGTGCAGGGCGACGGCCGCCGAGGTCAGCGCGAACTCGTACGACTGCCGGTCACGAACCTTCAGGTACCCGGACTTGAGCGGGCGCGGATGGGCCGGGATCTCGACGGCGTAGATCAGCTCGCCGGGTCGCAGGGCCTGTTCCTGGTGCGGGGTGCCACCCGGCTGCAGCAGGAAGTCGGCGAAGGCGACGCGACGTTCTCCGTCCGGGCCCAGCAGGTGCACCGTGGCCTCCAGCGCCGCGAAGGCCACGGCGACGTCGGAGGGGTGCGTGGCCACGCACTGGTCGGAAGCGCCGAGGATGGCGTGGCCGCGGTTGAAGCCGTCCAGTGCCGCGCATCCGGAGCCCGGGCGGCGCTTGTTGCACGCCGCCGTCACGTCGCGGAAGTACGTGCATCGGGTGCGCTGCATGATGTTGCCGCCGATGGTGGCCATGTTGCGCAGCTGGGCGGAGGCGCTCAGCTCCAGCGCCTGCGCCACGACCGGGTAGGTGGCGCGCACCTTGGGGTGGGCGGCGGCGTCGGCCATCGACACCAGCGCGCCGATGCGCAGCCCCCCGCCCGAGGTCGCGGTCACCTCGCGCAGCGGAAGGGCGGTGATGTCGACCAGTTCGGCGGGACGCTCGACGTTCTCGCGCATCAGGTCCACCAGAGTGGTGCCGCCGGCGATGTAGCGGCCGCCACGCCGCCCGGCGGCGAGCGCGTCGTCGACGTCGGCGACTTTGGCGTAGGAGAACGGATGCATCATGACCTCACTTCGCGCCGGCGGCCTGCTCGACCGCATTGACGATCTTCACGTAGCAGCCGCAGCGGCAGATGTTGCCGCTCATCCACTCCCGGATCTCCTCCGGCGAGCCGGCGTGCCCTTCCCGGATGCAGCCGATGCCGGACATGATCTGGCCGGGGGTGCAGTAGCCGCACTGGAAGGCGTCCTGGTCGATGAACGCCTGCTGCAACGGGTGCAGGTCGTCGTCCTCGTCCGGGGCGAGCCCCTCGATGGTGGTGACCTCGGCGCCCTCCAGCCGCACCGCCAGCGTCAGGCACGCGTTGACGCGGCGGCCGTCGACCAGGACGGTGCACGCCCCGCAGGCCCCGGCGTCGCAGCCCTTCTTCGTGCCTGTCAGCCCGAACTGTTCACGCAGCAGGTCCAGCAGCGAGGTCCGGTTGTCGATCACCGCGGCGTGCCGTTCACCGTTGACGGTCAGTGAGACGCGGCCGCTGGGCGGCGTCTCGGAGGTGGCCGCCTCGCGAGGGGCGGCGAGGGACGGACCTGCGATCAGGCCGTCCGCGACGGCAGCACCACCGACCGCGGTACCGGCAGCGAGGAAGGTGCGTCGATTGAGCGTCGAGGAGGACTCGTCGGCTGTGGTGGAGGGTGGCACAGCGGGTCCATGGGAATCAGAGGCCATAAACTACTCCTCAGGGTTGGATGAGCACTTTGAGGCTCTTGCGGTCGGCCATGTCCTGATAGCCGGCCGGGACGCCGTCGAGGTCGGTCGTGGCGTCGAACACCTTTCCCGGCTCGAGGGTGCCGTCCAGGATGTCGGGCATCAGTTCCTCGATGTAGGCCCGGACCGGCGCGGGTCCGCCGGCCAGGCGGAGGTTGTGGCGGAAGAGGCTGCCGAAGCCGATCGGCGCCTCCTCGTACTGCGGGACGCCGACGCGGCTGATGACGCCGCCCGGGCGGACGATGCCGAGGGCCTGCTCGTAGGCCGACATGGTCCCGACGGCCTCGAGGACCGCGTGCGTGCCGTGCCCGCCGGTCAGCTCGCGGACCTGGGCGATCCCTTCCTCACCGCGGGCGGAGACGACGTCGGTGGCGCCGAACTCCCTGCCGAGGCCGGTACGCGCCGGGTGGCGGCCCATGAGGATGATCTGCTCGGCGCCCAGGCGCCTGGCCGACAGCACCGCCAGCAGGCCGACGGCGCCGTCGCCGATCACGGTGACGCGGGTGCGCTCGTTGACGCCGGCGGCCACGGCGGCGTGATAGCCGGTGCCGAACACGTCCGAGAGCGTCAGCAGGGACGGGATGAGGGCCGAGTCCGGTGCGACGGGGAGCTTGACGAGGGTGCCGTCGGCGAGCGGGACGCGGACCGCTTCGGCCTGGCCGCCCTCCTCCGGCTCGCCGTCCCAGAAGCCGGCCTGCGGGTGGGCGCAGGAGGTGTGCAAGCCCTCGCGGCAGAACGCGCAGGTGTTGTCGGAGATGGCGAAGGGAGCCACGACCAGGTCGCCCCGTTTGACGGTGGTCACCTGCGAGCCGGTGTCCTCGACGACGCCGATGAACTCGTGCCCCATCCGGGCGGGCCCGTCCGCCGGGGACAGCGAGCCGTAGGGCCACAGGTCGCTGCCGCAGATGCAGGAGGCGGTGACGCGGACGAGCGCGTCGGTGGGCAGCTTGACGACCGAGTCCGGGACGTTCTCGACGCGGACGTCGCCGGCTCCGTACATGAAGGTTGCACGCATGAGGTGTTCTCCGATGCGATTGGTGCTTGATTTCGGGTGTTGGCGTGCCGATTGCCTGACGAGGGCCAGGAGCCCCTCAGCTACGTCGTGGCTGCTGCTGCGGAGTGGCGGCGCCGGGTGAGAGCGATGGCGATCGTGGGGATCAGGGTCAGCGCGGCGATGGCGGTGCCGACCACGGCAGGACCGGTGGTCCCCAGCGACGAGCCGAGCGCGAGGCCGGCGATCCAGGATCCGACGGCGGTGCCGAAGTTGAACGCCGAGATGGTCAGTGCAGAGGCCAGGACGGGTGCCCGGCCCGCGAAGCGGACGGCCAGCGACATCAGCACCGGGTTGGCGCCGAGCCCGAAGAAGCCCAGCAGGGCGACCAGAAGAACCGTGGCCGCGGCGTAGCCGCTCAACAGGCAGATCGCGAGCAGCAGGAGGGTGGCTCCTGCGGCTGCCACGATGGTCACCGTGTGCGGACGGGCGTCGCCCAGACGCCCCCCGACGATGGACCCGGCGAGGGCGCCGACGCCGAAGCCGACCAGCGCCAGCGGCAAGAGCCCGGCGGAAAGGCCGGCCCGGCCGGTCAGCAGCGGCGAGATGTAGGAGTACGCGGCCAGGACACCGCCGGTCGTGGTGGCACAGGCCGCCAGCACCAGCCACAGCCGGCCGGAACGCAGAGCGGCCAGCTCCGAGCGGAGCGAACCCGCATGCTGGGCCGGCCCGTCGTGCGGGACGGCGCGGGCGATGAGCGCGATGGCCGCCGCGGCGAGGGCCGCGAGGGCCCAGAACGGTCCCCGCCAGCCCATGAGCTGCCCGGCGAACGCGCCGAGCGGCACGCCGACGACATGTCCGGCGGCGAAGACGCCCAGGGCGAGCATCAGGGTCAGCCGCTTGGGCAGCCGCAGCGTCAGCATCGCCATCAGCGGCGCGCCGACGATCATGCCGACCGCGAAAACCGTGATCAACAGCCCGGCCTGGGCCACGCTCACCTGCAGGTTGCCCGCGATCTGCGGCAGCAGGCCCGCCACCACGAACTCGGTCGTGCCCATCAGGAACGTGCCCAAGGCCAGCACATAGATGACGGAAGGAAGCCTGGCGGGCGGACGGTCATGCTCTTCAGCGCGCACGTCGCCACGGGCGTGCAGGACTCCTCCTCGCGTACTCATACTTCTCCACAGGGGTCGTGTTCGAACTGTCGATCCCACGAAACCGGCTTCACCGCATGTGGAGAAGGTCCTGTTTATGGGGGGTATAAACCCAACCCCCCTCCGCACTTCCTGCACGTCAGCCCGCGACTACCGTGGAAGGCATGGACCAGGAACCCGGTAATCGTTCCGACAACCGCTCCGAGATCCGGGACTTCCTCGCGAGCCGGCGCGCCAGGATCACCCCCGAGCAGGCCGGGCTGCCGACCAGCGGCCGACGCCGGGTTCCCGGGCTACGGCGCGAGGAGGTCGCCGTCCTGGCAGGCGTGAGCACCGAGTGGTACACGAGGCTGGAGAAAGGCCACATCAGCGGAGTGTCCGAAGACGTCATCGACGCGGTCGCCCGGGCACTGCAACTGGAGGAGGACGAACGTACCTACCTGTTCGACCTGGCCCGGGCAGCCCGGCCCGCCCGCCGTACGCCCTCCCGCCGCAAGGATGTCGAAGTCCCGCCCCGCATCCAGTGGATGCTCGACTCCATGACGATGGCCTCGGCATCGGTGCAGAACGGGCGCATGGACGTCGTCGCCGGCAATCCACTGGCCCGAGCCCTGTTCGCGCCGTGGTTCCGCAGCGGCACCATCGACAAGCGCGGCCGCCCCAACGTCGCCCGCTACATCTTCCTGGACCCGGGCGCCCACGACTTCTACGTCGACTGGGAGAGCGCCGCCGTCACCACCGCCGCGCTGCTACGCGCGGAAGCCGGGCGCGAACCCCACGACCGGGCCCTGCGCGAACTCGTGGGCGAGCTGTCCACGCTCAGCCCCGACTTCCGCACCATGTGGGCGGCCCACGACGTCCGCATCCGCCACGACGGCATCAAGCGGCTGCGCCACCCCGAGGTCGGCCGCCTGGAACTGACCTACCAGTCCCTGAACCTGCCGATGTCCCATCGGGCGGTGCACGACCTGACCATCTACACCGCCGAACCGGGCACCACCTACGAAGACCGGCTCAAGCTCCTCGCCAGCCTGGCCGCCACCCGGCCCCGGGCGGAGGAGCCCACCAACCAGCCCCGCTGAAGCAGGCCGCCCCAACCGCGAGCCCGAACCGGTACCGCGGCGATCATGGCGTCGCGGAGTGACTCGCCTGCGCGGCGACGTCTCGGTCCGCGATCCACCCGCAGCCGCTGGCCGGGCTTCCGGTGGAGGCGATGACCGCGTCCAGATTGTCGCGAGTACGGGTCAGCGCGGCGATCTGGGCGTCGATGCGATCACGCTCGGCGGCCAGCCGGGCACGTGATTCGGGGGTGCTGACCTTGGCATCGACGCAGGGCAGCAACTCGGCGATGGTCCGGCTGGACAGGCCGGCGGAGTAGAGCATCTGGATCAGGTGAACGCGGTCGGCCGCCGAGGCGGGATAGTGACGCTGCCCGGAGTCGCTCCGTTCCGCCTCCAGCAGCCCCTGCTCCTCGTAGTAACGCAAGGCCCGCACGCTGACGCCCGACCGCGCCGCCAACTCGCCGATCCGCACCGTGACCTCCATCACAACACTTGCCTCTGACGTCAACGTCAGGTTTTAGCCTATCCAGCATGCAGATCAACGGAGCACATGTGCTGGTCACCGGCGCCAACCGGGGCCTGGGCCGGCAATTCATCCTTTCCCTCCTCGACCGCGGCGCCGGCAAGGTGTACGCCACCGCCCGCCGTCCCGATCTCGTCGACGTACCAGGAGTCATCCCGCTGCGCCTGGACATCACGGACCCGGCGTCGGTCGCCGCCGCGGCCGCCGCGGCGCCCGATGTCAAGATCGTCATCAACAACGCGGGCATCTCCACCGGCGCGAACCTCATCACCGGCGACCTGGACA
This sequence comes from Nonomuraea angiospora, assembly GCF_014873145.1. Classification (NCBI taxonomy): domain Bacteria; kingdom Bacillati; phylum Actinomycetota; class Actinomycetes; order Streptosporangiales; family Streptosporangiaceae; genus Nonomuraea; species Nonomuraea angiospora. The sequence goes on from NZ_JADBEK010000001.1 coordinate 1,315,164, forward strand.
CGATCCGCCGCGAGATGGACACCCACTTCTACGGCACTCTCAACGTGATCCACGCCTTCGCGCCCCAGCTGGCCGACGGCGCGATCCTCAACGTCCTGTCCGCCCTCTCGTGGCTCGCCTTCGACGGCGCGGGTGCCTACCACGCGGCCAAGGCCGCCGAGTGGGCGCTCACCAACAGCGTCCGCCTGGAGCTGGCCGGCCAGGGCACCCTGGTGACGGGTCTGCACCTGGGCGCCGCGGACACCGACATGTCGGCCTGGTACACCGGTGACAAGACCGCTCCTGAGGTGATCGTCGAGGCAGCCCTCGACGGCATCGAGGCGAACCGCCCCGAGGTGCTCGCCGACGACTGGAGCCGCCAGGTGAAGGCGTGGCTGTCCGAGGACCCGAGCGTCATCTACCGGGAAGCAGCGGCCGCCCTCACGGCCTGACCCTCAGGCCGCCTCGGCATGCTCAAGCCCCGAAGGAACACAGTGGTCGCCGAACTGGGAGGCTGAACGAGGACTCGATCGCGGCCCGCCCCGCGCGATGCTGCCCTCAAGAATGCCGGCTCGCTCCCGCAGCCGCTTCGGCGACAACAGCACGGTCGATCGCCCCGGCCGTAGCGAGGAAGCACAGGCTCCTCCGGTGGCGCGTTGAACCCCGCTATCCGGACGGCTCAGGTGCGGCGATGAGCGTGATCGATCGGCTGCTCGAGTCTGACCCCGCCATCCGCCGGCAGGGGCTGCGCGATCTCACGGACGCCGCGCCCGACGAGGTCGCCGCCGAGCGAGCTCGCGTGGAGCGCGAGGGCTGGGGGGCCCGTCTCCTGGCGCTTCAGGGGTGGCGACGGGTTGTGGAACGGTGGCGCCTGCTTCCCGGCGTCCTACACCGGCGGCTCATCACCGAGCACGGGCGATGGGAGCACGCCGGGCAGCGGTACATCGGTGGTCGAGCGCAGCATCGGACCGTCGCTCCTAGGAAGACCGCTCCGTTCCAGGGCCGTCGAGGGTGATGGCAGTGTGAAGGCCCATCCGGACGAGGAAGAGCGGTGATCAGGCCATGAAGGCGGTGCGGTTCCACGAGTACGGCGGGATCGATGTCCTGCGGGTGGAGGAGGTGGAGCGTCCGGTGCCCGGCCCCGGGCAGGTGCTGGTCGAGGTGCGCGCGGCCGGGATCCAGCCCGGCGAGGCGATGATCCGGCAGGGCGCGCGGCACGAGCGCTGGCCGGCGACGTTCCCCTCCGGGCAGGGCAGCGATCTGGCCGGTCTCGTGGTGCAGGTCGGTCCGCAGGTGCGCGGCGTCGCGGTGGGCGACGAGGTCCTCGGTTTCACTCACCGGAGGGCGAGCCACGCGGAGTTCGTCGTGGTGGACGATGTGCAGCTGACCCCGCGTCCGAAGGGGCTGTCCTGGGAGGTGGCCGGGTCGTTGTACGTGGCCGGCACGACCGCGTACGCCACCGTGTTCGCGGTCGACCCCGGGCCGGGCGACACGGTCGTCGTGTCCGGCGCGGCGGGCGGCGTCGGGTCCCTTGCCGCGCAGCTCGCGCGGCGGCGCGGCGCCACGGTGATCGGGCTGGCGAGCGAGCCGAACCACGCTTGGTTGAAGGATCGCGGGGTCGTTCCGGTCGAGTACGGAGAGGACGTGGCCGAGCGGATCCGGCGAGCCTGCAGCGGGAAGGTCGACGCGTTCATCGACACGTTCGGCGAGGGCTACGTGGAGCTGGCAGTGGAGCTGGGCGTGCGGCCCGAACGGATCAACACGATCCGCGACTGGCAGGCCGCGGCCAAGGTCGGCGCGCGTACCGACGGAGAAGGCGCCGCGGCGTGCGCGGTCGTGCTCGGCGAGCTGGCCCGGCTCGCCGCGCGCGGGGAGCTCGAGGTGCTGATCGCCCGCACCTACCCGCTGGAGCAGGTACGGGAGGCGTTCCGCGAGCTGGAACAGGGACACACTCACGGCAAGATCGTGCTCCGGCCCTAGCCGGGGAAGGCGCGGCCCATGTGCCGTAGCGGTCGCGGCTCGTCAACGGCGAGTAGCGACCCACGGCCCGTATGATCAACCGGTGGATGAAGGGATCTTGTTTCTTCTCGCCGGTGCTCCGGGGTCGGGCAAGAGCACGCTGCTGCCACACCTGCTGAAGGCCGCCGACGGGCTGGTCGTCATGGACATGGACGAGCTACTCGAGGACGGCGGGCTCATCGGCGTGCCGATCGCGACGATGGACGCCGCGCCCGTCTGGCCCGCGTACGACCGCATGTGGACCCGCATCGTCACCATGGTCCGGCGCGCCGGCCACCCCGTCCTCCTGCTCTGTCCCGTCCCCGACGCCGACGAGCTCGCACCGGGCGGGCGATGGACCGGCGACGTCCACTGCGCCCTCCTGGACTGCACCGACGCCGAGCGGCTGCGGCGACTGCGAGCACGCGGCGACAGGCCGGATGAGTTCGAAGACGCGATGGCGGACGCCGCCCGGGCACGTGCTCTCATCCCCACCGTGTTCCACACCGACGACGCCGACGTCACGGAGCTGGCCACGCGGATCGCCGGCCATGTCAACAAGCTGCGCCCCTGACACTTCAACCGGCAGAGGCGACGGGATCCTGAGGCGGGCCGAGCGCGGCTGTGTGGCCGGCGGGGGAGAGGTCTGCGTCGTCAATGTTCGGGGTGGTGACCATGAGTTCGTCGGTGCCGGTGGCGTCGAGCACCGACTGCAGGTGCTCGACCACCATGGCCGGGCTTCCGACGAGGACGCCGCCGGAGCGGGCGGCGATTTCGGCGCGATCGTCGTCGGTGTAGGGATACGCTGCCGCGTCCTCGGGGCTCGGCAGCAGGATGCGGTTTCCCCGGATCCGGCTGAGCACCTTCAACCGGGTGGATCCGGCGAGCCATTCGGCGCGTTCGTCGTCCTCGGCGGCGATGACGGACACGCTGACCAGCGTCGTCGGTGTCGCGGCGTGGTCGGAGGGACGGAAGTGCTCCCGGTAGGTGTTCATGGCGTCCGCGGCCGTCTCCGCGTTGAGGTGGTGGGCGAAGGCGTAGGGCAGGCCGAGCTCGGCGGCGAGTTCGGCGCTGCCGGTCGTGGAGCCGAGCAGCCACAGCGACGGCACGTTCCCGCCGAGGACGGGGATCGCCTTGACCTGCGCGTCCTGGGGCGGGTCGAGGTAGGTCCGGAGCTCGTCGAGCTGCCGGCGGAAGGTCTTCGCGGTCCGCTCCCGTTCGGGACGGACCGCGTCCACGGCCGCCCGAGGACCGCCCGGGGCGCGGCCGAGGCCGAGGTCGATCCGTCCCGGGTGGAGCGCGGCCAGCGTGCCGAACTGCTCGGCCACCACGATCGGAGCGTGGTTGGGCAGCAGGACCCCGCCCGCGCCGACGCGCAGGTGCCGGGTGGCGTCGGCGAGGTGGCCGATGAGGACGGCGGGGGCGGAGCACGATCGGTGAGGTGTCCAGCACCGAAATGCGTACGTCAGCCTGCCGGCACCCGCTCATGCTCGTCCTCTCCGGTCACGCCACAGCCGTTCCATTCCAGCGCAGCCCCGGACCTGCGGCGGGCCGAGTGTCCAGGCTAGGTGGCAGAGGCGTCACCGGTGGGCGGCCGGTCTGCTTGCAGGTTGTCGAGGATCTTGGCGGCGATGTCGGCGAACAGTTCGAGCTCTTCGGGCGTGAGACGGTCGACGAACAGGCGCCGTACCTCCTCGGCGTGACCAGGCACGGCCTTCTTGAGCGCGGCATGACCCTCTGCGGTGAGCACGACGTCTATGCCGCGAGAGCCGCACCGCTCGCGGGCGATCTGGCCCCGCCGCTCCATCCGGGTGAGCTGGTGGTGCATGCGGCTTTTCTCCCAGCCGGCGGCCCGGCCGAGCTCGTAGGCACGCATCCGTCTGCCGGGCGCTTCGGACAGCAGAGCGAGGACCGAGTAATCGGCGTTGGACAGGCCGCCGTCGGCCTGCAACTGCTGCTCGATGCGCGTTCGCAGCATCTCCACCATCTGGAAGGAGGTCCGCCACGCGCGGAGCTCGCGTTCGGTCAATCCCAGCTGCGCCATGAGGTCACTCTACCAATGAGTTGACATGTCTACTCAATAACGTAATCTCCGGTTGATACATCAACTCATTGGAGGAGAGGGCGCGTGAGCGTTGGCCTCGTGCGGAACCCCGGCGACGGGCGGTTCTTCCGCTACTACCACAGCGAGATCGAGCAGGTCGTGTCGACCACCGAGACGAATGGAGCGGTCACCGTATCGCGGCTGAACCTGGACCGCGCCGGCGCGCCGCCCCTGCATGCCCACAGCCGGGAGGACGAGAGCTGGGTGGTCCTGTCCGGCCGTGTCCGGTTCTGGGTTGGATCGGTCGGATCGACCTCGCTCGACACGTGCGACGTGCACGACGCCGAACCCGGCGCCTACATCTACGCGCCCCGGTACGTGCCGCACACGCTCCAGCCGATCACGTCGACCGCGGAGATCCTCGTCATCAACAGCCCCGGAGCCCTCGAAGGCTACTTCCAGTCGATCGGAGCCGCCGACGAGCGCCACGACGCGGACCACGCCGACCTCCTGGCAGCGTACGGAATGGTCGTCCTCGACAATCCTCCCGCCGCCTAGAGAATTCAGCCCCTCGCCTGCACCAGGCCGAGGTCGCGCAGGCTCTGCGCCGTCTGCACGATCGTCGTCTCGGCGGGCCGTGGACGCCAGCCGAGCTCGCCGCGGGCCCGGTCATTGTGGATGATCGGCCGCGGCGGGTCTTCTCCCGGCACCTCCTGCGTGGGTACGCGTGCGGCCGCCGGGCCGAGCCGTCGGCGCAGGATCCGGGCCATCTCCAGGAAGCTCAGCGTCGGGCCGTCGGCGACGGCCAGGAAGCGCTTGGCCGCGGCTTCCGGCTCCGCCATGGCGCGAAGGTGCAGGTCGGCCACGTCGCGTACGTCCACGACGCCGAAGCGCTGGCGGGGCGCGAGGCTCATCGTCCCGTCGAGCATCGCCTTGATCAGCTGCGTCGAGGAGCGCAGGTCGGTCGTGAGAGTGGGCCCGAAGATGGCCGTCGGATTGACCACGACGAGTTCGGTGTCGCCGCCGTCGCGTTCCATCAGGTCCCACGCGGCCCGCTCGGCGATCACCTTGGAACGCGGGTACGGCGCCAGGCCCGGCGTGTCGGGATCGGTCCAGTCGTCCTCGGTGAACTCGGCGCCCGGTTTGGGGGTGTATCCGACCGCGGCGAAGGACGAGGTGAGCACGACGCGCCGGGCGCCCGCGTCGCGCGCGGCACGCAGCACCCGCAGCGTGCCCTCCCGGGCGGGGACGATCAGCTCGTCGGGGTCGTCGGGCTGGGCGACCGGGATGGGCGAGGCGACGTGGTGAACCTCCTCGCACCCGGCCACCGCGGCGGGCCAGCCGTCGTCGGCCATCAGGTCGGCGGCGACGACCTCCAGGCCAGCGTCGTCGGCGTCGCCCCGGCGCACCGCCGCGCGCAGCTCGGTCTCCCGAGCCGTCGAGCGCACGGTGGCGCGTACCGGTCTCCCGGCCCGCAGCAGTGCGGCGATCAGGTGCGTCCCCACGTAGCCGGCCCCGCCGGTGACCAGGACCCGGCTCATCACAGCGCCCCCAAGCGACCGGCCGCGTCGATGGACCGTCGCACCGCCTCGGCCTCCGCGGCCGTGTCGCCGCGGTCACGGGCATCCCACAGCGCCGCCTTCTCCCGCAGATAGGCCAGCCGGGCGTGCTGGGCGACGATCTCGGCCTCGATGCGCTCGGCGTGACGTAGCAGCAGATCGCGCTGTTCGGCCGCCGCCACCGGCCCGCGGGTGCGGTTGGCCAGGTAGGTGCGCATGTCCTCGATGCCCACGCCGACCGCGCGCAGGCAGGCCAGCGCCTCGATCACGTGAAGATCCTCGTCTCGGTAACGCCTGTGCCCGCTGTTCTCGTCACGGTCGATCGGGCCGACCAGCCCGACCTCCTCGTAGTAGCGCAGGGTCGGCTCGCTCAGCCCGCTGCGCCGGGACGCCTCATGGATGGTCAAAACTGCCATGTGGCCAGCGAAACACACCTCAAGCGCTTGAGGTCAAACGCGCGCGTACTGAGTGGAGATCGACAGGGCCGGCGTCGGGTCACCCGGTCTCGGCGCGCGTCAGGTCGCTGACGGCGGCGAGACCTTCGCGTTGCAGTTGGAGCAGATCGCGGGTCTCATCGGGCGCGATCCACCGGGCGAAGGCCGTCTTGAACACGAGCACCCCCAGCTCGCCGGCCAGGGAGGCGGTCACCTGGGCGACGCCGCGGGCCACGAGCGCGGCGGTCACGGCGTGGGAGAGCTTGGCCAGCTTGAGCAGCTCGCGCTCCCGCAACTGCTCATTCGCCGTGATGATCGTGTTCCGCATGCGGGAGAACTCCCGGCCCCGTCCGTCCTGCAGGACCCGGCCGCCGGCATCGAGCGCCGCGGCGAGCAGGCCGGCCATGGACGTCTCCGCCGGGGCGTCGGCGATCGCGCCCACGAAGGCGGCTTCGAGCTGCTCCCCGCCGGCGAACAGCACCTCGCGCTTGTCCGCGAAATGCCGGAAGAACGTCCGCTCGGTCACCCCGGCCCGCCCGGCGATCCCGGCCACGGTCGTCGCCTCGAAGCCGTCCTCGGCGAACAGCTCCAGCGCCGCCCGCTGCAGACGATCCGACGCTCCAGGTGCCCAACGTGCCATGTCCGGATCGTAGCCGGAATCGGGGTGATGACAGCGGCTGACATCACGGCTATGCTGACTGATGTCAGCCACTGACATCAGTAGGGGAAGCGAGTCCACCATGCACGTCTTCGTCACCGGAGCATCCGGATTCATCGGTCGCGCCGTCGTCGCCGAGCTCATCGCCGCAGGTCACGAGGTGACCGGCCTGGCGCGTTCCGAGGCATCGGCATCCGTCATCAAGGACCTCGGGGCGGATGTCCACCTCGGCGACCTCGACGACCTCGACCGCATCCGCCAGGGTGCGGACGCGGCCGACGGCGTCGTCCACCTGGCGAACAAGCACGACTGGACCCGCCCCGAGGTCTCCAACCACGCCGAACGGGCCGCGGTCCAGGCCATCAGCGACACGCTCGCCGGTTCGGACCGGCCGTTCGCGCTCGCGGCCGGTCTGGCTCTGCCCGGCCTCGGACGCCCGTCGACGGAGCGGGATCCCAACCCCGCCGTCGGCCCCGACTCACCGCGCGGCGGCGCCGAGAACCTCGCCCTGAGCTACGCCGGCCGTGGCGTACGCGTGATGTCCGTCCGCTTCGCCCCGACCGTCCACGGCGAAGGCGACCACGGCTTCATCTCCATCATCGCCCAGGCCGCCCGGCGGCGCGGAGCCTCCGTCTACCCCGGCGAGGGACTCAACCGCTGGCCCGCCGTCCACCGCTCCGACGCCGCGCGCCTGGTCCGGCTCGGGCTCGAGAACGCCCCCGCCGGTGCGATCCTGCACGCCGCCGCCGAAGAGGGCGTGCCCGTCCGGCGGATCGCAGAAGCGCTGGCCGACCGCCTCGGCGTGCCGGCGAAGTCCGCCCCGGCGGAGCAGGTCGCCGGCGAGATCCCGTTCATCGGCGGGTTCCTGGGTGCCGACTTCCCCGCCACGAGCGAGATCACGCGCGACCTGCTCGGCTGGCGGCCCACCGGCCCCACCCTCCTGGAGGACATCGCCGCGGGCCACTACGACCAGCCCTGAACCCCGCCTAGCGCGCCCTGGGCACCGAGTCGAGCAGCAGCCTGGTGTAGGGATGCTCGGGCTCCGCCAGCACCCGCGAGACGGGGCCCCGCTCGACGACCACCCCTCTGTGCAGCACCAGCGTGTCCTCGCACAGGTGCCGTACGACGGCCAGGTCGTGGCTGACGAACAGCAGCGCGACCCCGGACTCGGCGCGCACCCGGTTGAGCAGTTCGAGGATCTGCGCCTGGATGGAGACGTCCAGCGCGGCCACCGCCTCGTCGAGCACGAGCACCGACGGCTCCACGGCCAGTGCCCTGGCGATGGCCAGGCGCTGCCGCTGCCCGCCGCTGAGCTGGTGCGGCCGGGCCCCGGCCTCGCGGGTGCCCAGCCCGACCTGGTCGAGCAGCTCGGGGACGCGCGAGCGGTCCCCGCCGTGCAGCCTGAGCGCCACGCGCAGGCATTCGGCGGCGGTGAGCCGCGGGTCGAGCGACAGGTAGGGGTCCTGGAAGACCATCTGGATCTCGCGGGCCCGCCGCAGCCGCGCCGCCCGGCCGCGCTCCTTGGCAGAGCGCGCCCGCCCGTCCACGGTGATCGTGCCGGAGTCGGGGGTGACGAGGCCGACGAGCATGCGCGCGATCGTCGTCTTCCCCGACCCGGACTCGCCGACCAGGCCCAGCGAGCCGCCCGGCGGCAGCTCGAAGGACACCTGGTCGGCGGCCACCGAGCCGTGGAAGGACTTGCACAGATCGCGTACGCCGAGCATCACGCCTCCACCAGACGGCAGGCGGCGGAGCCGCCGGACACGGTCACGGGCCGCGGCGACCACTCCTCGCAGGCGTCCGCGGCCCGCGGGCACCGCGGCGCGAACGGGCAGCCGGCGAACGTGTCGTCCAGCGAGGGCGGGCGGCCGGGGATGGGCCGGAGAGGACGGGGATCGTCCAGCTCCGGCGTGCAGGCCAGCAACCCGGCCGTGTAGGGGTGCCGGGGGTCCCCGAACAGCTCCTTGGCCGGCCGCGACTCGACCACCGTGCCCGCGTACAGCACGTGCACCCGGTCGCAGAAGGACGCGGCGAGGTGCAGGTCGTGGGTGATGAACAGCATGCCGAGCTCCCGCTCCGCCTGGACCTCGCGCAGCAGGGCGAGCGTCTCGGCCTGGGTGGTGACGTCGAGCGCGCTCGTCGCCTCGTCGGCCAGCAGCAGCGCGGGGTCGGCGGCCAGCGCGGCGGCGACGACCACCCGTTGCAGCATGCCGCCGGACAGCTCGTGCGGATATTGCCGCATGCGCAGCTCGGGATCGCGCAGGCCGACGGCGGCCAGCAGCTCCACCGCCCGGGCGCGCGCCTCGGCCTTGGGGCGGCCCAGCGTGTGCACCATGCGCTCGGTCAGGAAGTCGCCGACCCGGCGGACCGGGTTGAGCGAGGCGCGCGGGTCCTGGTAGATCATCGACACTTGCGAGGCCCGCAGGTCCCTGAGCCGGCCCGGGTCCATCGCGAGCACGTCCTCGCCCGAGACCAGCACCCTGCCGGCGGCCGCCGCCCCGGCGGGCAGCAGCCGCAGCACCGCCCGGGCCAGCGTGGACTTGCCCGACCCCGACTCGCCGACCAGGCCCACGATCTCGCCCTTGCCGACGGCCAGCGACACCTCGCGCAGGATCGGCCGCCGGCCGCCCGCCTCGATCGTCAACTCCTCCACGGAGAGCAGCATCAGGTCCCCCTCACGCCCAGGCGGTCGGCCAGGCGTACGCCGATCACGTTGAACGACACGACCACCAGCGCGATGGCCGCGCCCGGCACCAGCACCGGCAGGAACGCGCCCTGCACGATCGCCGGTTGCCCCTCCTTCACCATGAGCCCCCAGTCGGACGACGGCGGCTGCGCCCCGAACCCCAGGAAGCTCAGCGTGGCCAGGCTCATCAGTCCCTCGCCGAACAGCACGACCAGGTAGCCCACGATCGAGCGCGCCATGTTGGGCACCAGGTGCCGCACGCAGATCGCGAACCCGCCCATGCCCTGGACCCGGTAGGCGTCGATGTACGGCTTGCCGCACTCGCCCAGCGCCACGCTCCTGGTGTAGCGGGCGATCGTCGGCGTGTACGCCAGCCCGAGCGCGACCACCGCCGTGGTCATCCCGTTGCCGAACACCGCGACGACCAGCACCACGAACAGCAGCCCGGGGAAGGCGTACATGACGTCGGTCAGCCTGGACACGACGGCGTCCACCCAGCCGCGGTGCCAGGCGGCCAGCGTGCCGAGCGCGACGCCGAGCACGGAGGCGATGGCCAGCAGCGCCAGGGGGCCGATCAGGGAGGTGCGGGCGCCGTACAGGACCCTGGTGAGCAGGTCGCGGCCCGACTGGTCGGCGCCGAGCAGGTGCCCGGGCGACATCGGCGCGAGCGTGGCGGCGAAGTCGACCGCGTCCGGCTCGTACGGGGCCACCAGCGGCGCGAACACCGCCGCCACCACGACCAGCGCCAGGAAGGCGCCGGCCAGCCGGTAGCCGAGCGGCCGGGCGGCCTTCGGCGAGAGAGTGGCGACCATCGTGGTCATGCGCGCCTCCGCACCCTGGGGTCGATCAGCGGCTGGGCGAGATCGACGAGCGTGGTCACGAGGATGTACGCGGCCACCATGAGCAACATCACCGCCTGCGTCACGGGGAAGTCGTGCGTGTTGATCGCGTTGACGAGCAGCGAGCCGACGCCGTTGAGCCCGAACGCGGTCTCCACGGTCACCGTGCCCGCCAGCATGCCCGCCGTGACCAGCCCGCACATGGTCACGATCGGCCCCAGCGCGCCCCTGAGCACGTGTCTGACCACGATCAGCCGTTCGGACAGGCCGGACGCGCGGGCCACGGTCACGTGGTCGAGCTCGCGCTGCTCCACCATGGACTGCCGGGTCACCCGGCTGATGATGGCCAGCGCGCCGAGCGCCAGCGTCACGGCCGGCAGCGTCAAGTGCCACAGCGACCCGCCGCCCATGACGGGGAACCAGCCGAGCTGCACGCCGAACAGCGAGATCAGCGCCGTGGCCACCACGAAGGGCGGCACCGAGGTGGCGAACGTCGTGCCCGCCACCACCGCCGAGTCGGTGCGCCCGCCGCGCACCGCGGCCAGCACCCCGAGCGCGATCCCGAACCCCACGAACAGCGTCGCGGCGTAGGCCACCAGCCCGAGCGTGCTCGGCAGCCGCGCCATCAGCAGGTCGAAGACCTGGTCGTTGTACTGGGTCGAACGCCCGAGGTCCCCGGTCACCGCGTCGCCGAGCCATCGTGCGTACTGCACCAGGAACGGGTCGTCCAGGTGGTATTCGGCCCGGACGGCGGCCAGGTATTCGGGCGTGAGGTTCTCCTTGCCGCCCGCCAGGAACGTGACCGGGTCGCCGGGCGCCGCGTAGGACGCCCCGAAGATCACGAACGAGGTGGCGAGCAGCGTGACGAGCAGCCCGGCCAGCTTGCGCACCATGGGTTCAGCCCTTGGCCCCGAGGTCGGCCGCCCACGGGTAGCCCATGTTCACCTGCGAGGCCGGGGGCCCGGTCACCTTGCTGCCGAGCACGACCGCGTTGGGCACCTCGACCAGCGAGATCCACACCATGTCGGCGGTGAAGCGGCGCTGCAGCTCGATGACGTCCTTGGCGCGGGCCGCGTCGTCGGTGGCGCTCAGCGCCCTGGCGACGAGCTCGTCGTACTCGGGCGAGCTGAACTTGACCCAGTTGTTCGACGAGCCGGTCAGGCCGTTGTCGTAGAAGCCGATCGGGTCGGACTTGGTGATGTACCAGTCGTCGGGCACCAGGTCCACCTGCGCGCGCAGCGACTCGTCGGTGTAGAAGCTGCCGAACTCCGAGGCCGGGACGGTCTTGATCTGCGCGGTCAGCCCGATCTTCTTCGCCGCGTCGACCACCGCGTTGGCGATCACCGTACGGGCCTGCTCGCCGTTGGTCGCCACGATGATCGGCTCCTTCGGCGACCCGGCCTCCTGCACGAGCTTCTTGGCCTCCTCCAGCCGCGGCGAGTCCGGCGCCCCCTGCAACTGGTCGTAGGCCGCCTGGAACGCCTCCTTCTGGTAGGACCACGCCCCCGCCCCGACGGGCACCTTCCACGGCCTGGCCAGCCCCGCGAATCCGGACTTGGCGATGCCCGCCCGGTCGACCGCCAGCGACAGCGCCCGCCGGATCCGCGCGTCCTTCATCACGCCGCGGTCGGTCGGCAGCAGCACGAACACGCGCGTGGTCGCGCCGTAGGCCACGCTCACCGCCTGGTTGCTCTGCGGCGCCACCGCGGGCCCGGTGTCCGACAGGTACGCCCCCTGCGCCGCCCCCGTGACCAGGCTGTTGACCAGCGCCGTGTCGTCGGCCCACTGGAAGGTGACGGTCTTGGTGAGCGGCTTGACGTCCTTGTTCCAGTACGCGTCATAGCGCTCGATCGTCAACTGGCTGCCGGACTTCCACTCCTTGAGCCGGTAAGGCCCGCTGCAGGCGTCCTCGTGCCCGGGTGTGCCGAAGTCCTTGCCGAGCCCGTCCACGACCTTCTGGTTCAGGACGATGCCCGCGCCGCCCGCGAGGGCCTGCACGAACAGCGCGTTGGGCCGCTTGAACGCGATCGTGACCTCGTGGTCGCCGGTCTTGGCGACGGACTGCACGTCCTCGAACTCGTCGGACTCGTCCTTGCCCTCACCCGCGTGCCGCTCGAGGCTCCACACGACGTCGTCGGCGGTGACCGGCGAGCCGTCGTGGAAGGTGGCGTCCTGGCGCAGCGTGAGGACCATGGTCTTGGGGTCGGGCTGCTCCGTCTTCTCGGCCAGCCACGGTTTGACCGTCATGTCGGGCTGGGTCTGCATGAGGCGCTCGCAGACGTTGGCCATGACCGTGCGGTTGTCGGTGCCGCCGTCGAGGTCGAGGTCGAGGGTGCCGGGCTCCTGGCCGAGCAGCCAGACGGCGTTGTCGAGCGGGCCTGCCGCCTTCGGCGTGCGGTCGACCAGCGTGAGCGTGGCCGGGTCGGGCGCCTTGGTGGTGGCCGCCGGGCCGCCGCAGGCCGCGGTGAGAGCGGCGAGCCCGAGCAGGGCGAGTGTCTTCTTCACGGGGTCACTTCTCCATGCGGTCCGTCGTAGAGGTTCCAGGGCACGCGCTCGTACTCGTGGTCGCAGGGCGTGCCGGCCGCGATCAGGTAGTCGCCCGTGGTGAGGTCGACGCAGCTCGACAGCAGGGTCGCCCACCGCTTGACGGCGGGCTGGGTCTCGTCGGGGTGGGTGCAGAGGGACTCGGGGTAGCCCAGGTGGTCGGACATGGCGAGCCTGATGCGCTTGCGGGCCTCGTCGGTGCCGGACGCCGCGGCCACGGTACGCAGCCCGCCCTCGGCCCTGGGCACCCGGAACAGCGAGTCGGCCGATCCCGGCCGGTAGGTCGCGGCCAGCTGCGGCGGCACGAACGCCTGGTAGTGGTTGCCGTGCACGAGCAGCCCGTCGGTCGGGTACATCCAGCCGATCGCGCCGGGGGTGGTCTCCAGATCGATGGCGAAGCCGTCGCGGTGGGTGACCAGGGCGTTGCTGGCGATGTGGGCCCGCGACTTGGTCAGCGCCTCAAGGGCGGAGTTGAGGTTGCCGCTGTCGAGCACCTTGCGCCTGATCAGCGTCTGCGGCACGCCCACCGTGTCGTCGAAGCGCCCGCCGAGCCCGTTGGCGTTGAGCGCGATGCCCGCCGAGTTGGCCCCCTGCCGCCCGACCTGCCCCGCCTCGACGTGCATGATGACCGTCGGCCGGCCGGGCTGCACCACCCTCAGCACCATCACGGTGTCGGAGACGCCGTCGCGCCAGTCCCAGTTCTGGCCCGCGTAGACGTGGCCGTCGCCGGAGGCCTCCGGCATCAGCGCGAACGACGTGCACCCGTCGGGCTCCATGGAGCCGAACGTGGTGTCGTAGATGATCTCGCCGCGGGCGTTGAGCGCCAGGATGTCGAGGAAGCCGACGCCGGCGCCCTCGGCGATGCCCTCCATCTCCTCCACCAGCTCCGGCGCGAACTCCTTGCTGGGCTCGACCCAGCGCGCCGCACGCGCGCCGACCTGCTCCCACGACAGGCCGCTGGAGTGCGCGAACGCCTCGGCGTAGTAGGCCAGCGCGCGGTGCACGCGGTCGCGGGCCTGCTCGCCGTACTGGCGGCCACGCTCGCGCGGGGCACCGGAGATCTCGACGAGGGGCAGGGATGTGAGGCTCAATGGTGCTCCTTGGACCGGCCCGCGTCCTGTAACGTTCATTTCAAGGAGCGGCAAGTCTGTAGCGGTCGTTTCCAAGAAAGAGTAATGAGCGCTACACGGGAGTCAAGACTCGTAATGGAAAATACACACAGTCCAATCGAGCAGCTCAGAGCCATGGTCAGGCAGCTGTGGGACGAGCTGTCGCCCGCCGAGCGGGCCGTGTGCCACTACCTGATCTCGGCCTCGCCCGAGCAGATCCTCTTCGCCAGCGCCCAGGAGCTGGGCAGCGCGACCGGCACCAGCAACGCCACCGTGGTGCGCACCATGCAGCGGCTGGGCTTCGGCGGCCTGCCCGGGCTCAAGCGGGCGCTGGCGGCCGAGTTCACCTCGTCGGTGGCGCCCGACGTCCGGCTCAAGCGGCGCATCGGCCACGTGGGCCAGGACCTGTCGGCCATCTGGGAGCGGGTCTTCGACGAGGCCCGCGAACGGATCGACCACTGCCGCCGCCTGTTCGACGCCGAGGCGTACAAGAAGGCCGTGGAGCTGCTGGTCAACGCGCCAGGAGTGCTCGTCTACGGCGCCGGCGCGTCCGACCCGGCCGCCCGCCACCTGGCGCTCAAGCTGGGCCGCAGGGGCCACCGCGCCCGCGCCACCTCGGCGACCGGCTTCGCCCTCGCCGACGACCTGCTCTCCCTGGCCCACGGGGAAGCGCTCGTCATCTTCCAGCCCGGCCGCCGGCTCAAGGAGATCACCGTGCTGATCGAGCGGGCCCACGCGGTGGGCGCGGGCATCGTGCTGATCTCCGACGAGCTCGGCGGCGAGTTCGCCGAGCGCGTGGACGCGGTGCTGGCCGCGCCGCACACCCCGACCGGCATCACCGGCGAGCCGCTGGCGGGCATCCTCGTGGCCGACGCGCTGCTGCTGGCGCTCGACTCGCTCGACGAGCCGCGGTCCGTCGAGCATTCCCACCAGCTCAACGCGCTGCGCGAGCAGCTGCTCGGCCCTCGTTTCCGCTAACCCCGCGCCTGTTGGGCCTTGCGCCATAATGCTCTGGTGATCCGTGGACGTACGACCGCTTTGCCCTTCTTGTTCCTACTGGCCGCCACCGCCGGTTGCGGCCTTGTCGGCACGTCCACCATCACCATGTCGAGCAAGTCGATGGAACCGACGATCATGGCGGGCACGGACGTGTCGCCCCGCAGCACCGATGGACACTACGCTCCCCACCTCGGCGACATCATCGTCTATCGAACCCCCAAGAACTGGACCAACGTCACGCCGGATCAGCTACGCGTCTCACGGGTCATCGGCGTACCGGGAAGCACGGTGAGCTGCTGCGACCCCCAGGGACGGCTCCAGGTGAACGGCAAGGCGCTGGACGAGGCCTACCTTGCCGCTCCACCGGCCTCGCAGCTGCGGTTCGAGGTTCAGGTCCCGCCCGGCCGGCTCTGGGTGATGGGCGACAATCGTCACGCCGCGCTGGACTCTCGCGCCCACCTCGCCGACCCCGGCCACGGGACCATCGAGACCTCCCAGGTCGTCGGCGTGGTGGATCCCGCGAGACGGTAACGCGTCCTCGCCCGGCACGGCCTGTCGGATTGCAACGGATTCCCCATCCAGTAATCTCACGGGCAAAGATCCGGGCAACAACGCTCCACTCTTTGGCCGTATGGCGTCGATCGGGGCGCGGTGATCGCCTCGTGAGGGGTCGCAGCATCGCACCGGGCTTGACCGTGAGGCAGAACAGTGAGGTGGACATGAGTGGCTCGACCATCGAGGGGTCCCGTTCGGCCGGCGCCCCCGGGGCCGAGGTGGGGGAGCCGGAGCTGAGGCAGTTGCTCGCCGGGCTGACGGCGATCAAGGACGGGAACTTCGGCACGCGGCTGCCCGGCGACGCCGACGGTCTGTTCGGCGAGATCGCCACGGTTTTCAACGGCATGGTCGACCAGCTGGCCCTGGTCACCTCCGAGGTGACCAGGGTGGCCCGCGAGGTGGGCACCGATGGGCGGCTGGGCGGCCAGGCCGAGGTCAAGGGTCTGTCGGGCACCTGGAGGGATCTGACGGAGTCCGTCAACGCCATGGCGGGCAACCTGACCGACCAGGTACGCAGCATCGCCCAGGTGACCACCGCCGTGGCCAGGGGTGACCTGACCCAGAAGATCACCGTGGACGCCAGGGGCGAGATCCTGGAGCTGAAGAACACCGTCAACACGATGGTCGACCAGCTCTCGTCGTTCGCCGACGAGGTGACGCGGGTCGCGCGCGAGGTGGGCACCGAGGGCGAGCTCGGCGGCCAGGCCGACGTCAAGGGCGTGGCCGGCACCTGGCGGGATCTGACCGACTCGGTCAACTTCATGGCCGGCAACCTCACCGCCCAGGTCCGCAACATCTCCCAGGTGGCCACGGCGGTGGCGCGCGGGGACCTGTCGCAGAAGATCACCGTGTCGGCGCGGGGCGAGATCCTGGAGCTGAAGAACACGCTCAACACGATGGTCGACCAGCTGTCCTCGTTCGCCGACGAGGTGACGCGGGTCGCCCGCGAGGTCGGCACCGATGGGCGGCTGGGCGGCCAGGCCGACGTCAAGGGCGTCTCGGGCACCTGGAAGGCGTTGACCGAGTCGGTCAACGTGATGGCCGACAATCTCACCGCCCAGGTCCGCAACATCGCCGAAGTGACCACGGCCGTGGCCAAGGGCGACCTGTCGCAGAAGATCCGGGTGGACGCGCGCGGGGAGATCCTGGAGCTGAAGGAGACCATCAACACGATGGTCGACCAGCTCTCGTCGTTCGCCGACGAGGTGACGCGCGTCGCCCGCGAGGTCGGCACCGAGGGCAACCTGGGCGGCCAGGCGACCGTACGCGGGGTGTCGGGCACCTGGAAGGACCTCACCGACAACGTCAACGTGATGGCCTCCAACCTGACCAGCCAGGTGCGCAGCATCGCCCAGGTGGCCACGGCGGTGGCCAGGGGCGACCTGTCGCAGAAGATCACCGTGGAGGCCAAGGGCGAGGTGGCCGCCCTGGCACAGACGATCAACACGATGGTCGACACGCTGAGCGCGTTCGCCGACGAGGTGACGCGGGTGGCCCGCGAGGTCGGCACCGAGGGACAGCTGGGCGGCCAGGCGCGGGTGCCCAACGTGGCCGGCACCTGGAAGGACCTCACCGACAGCGTCAACTCCATGGCCGACAACCTGACCAACCAGGTGCGCAGCATCGCCCAGGTCACCACCGCGGTGGCCAGGGGCGACCTGACCCGCAAGATCGACGTGGACGCCCGCGGGGAGATCCTGGAGCTGAAGACCACGATCAACACGATGGTCGACCAGCTGTCGTCGTTCGCCGCCGAGGTGACGCGGGTGGCCCGCGAGGTGGGCAGCGAGGGCCGGCTGGGCGGTCAGGCCGAGGTAGAGGGCGTATCGGGCACGTGGAAGCGGTTGACGGAGAACGTCAACGAGCTGGCCGGAAACCTGACCCGGCAGGTGCGCGCCATCGCGGCGGTGACCAGCGCGGTGACCTCGGGCGATCTGACCAGATCGATCACCGTGGACGCCGAGGGCGAGCTGGCCGACCTGAAGGACAACATCAACTCGATGGTGGGGTCGCTGCGCGAGACCACCCGGGCCAACGAGGAGCAGGACTGGCTCAAGTCCAACCTGGCCCGCATGTCGGGGCTCATGCAGGGCCACCGTGACCTGGCCACGGTGGCCGAGCTGGTCATGAACGAGCTCACGCCGCTGGTGTCCGCCCAGTACGGCGCCTTCTTCCTGGCCGACGGCGAGGAGCTGCGGCTGATCAGCGCCTGCGGCTACTCCGCGGAGTCCGGCCGTCCCACCCGGTTCAGGGTGGGGGAGGGGCTGGTCGGCCAGGTCGCGAGCACGCGCAAGAGCATCGCCCTCACCGATCTCCCGCCGGGCTACGTCAAGGTCTCCTCCGGTCTCGGCGAGGCACCGCCCAGCGCCCTGGTCGTGCTGCCCGTCATCTTCGAGGAGCAGGTGCTCGGCGTCATCGAGCTGGCCTCGGTGCACGCGTTCACCCCGGTCCACCGGTCCTACCTCGAACAGCTCACCGAGACCATCGGCGTCAACCTCAACACCATCGTCGCCAACGCCCGCACCGACGAGCTGCTGGCCGAGTCCCAGCGCCTGACCGCGGAGCTGCAGGCCCGATCCGCGCAGCTCCAGCTCCAGCAGGAGGAGCTGCAGCACTCCAACTCCGAGCTCGAGGAGAAGGCGCGCCTGCTGGCCAGCCAGAACCAGGACATCGAGGCCAAGAACCTGCAGATCGAGCAGGCCCGCCAAGAGCTGGAGGAGCGGGCCCACCAGCTGTCGCTGGCCTCCAAGTACAAGAGCGAGTTCCTGGCCAACATGAGCCACGAGCTGCGCACCCCGCTCAACTCGCTGCTCATCCTCGCCCAGTTGCTGGCCCAGAACCACACGCGCAACCTCAGCCCGAAGCAGGTCGAGTACGCCGAGATCATCCACTCGGCCGGCTCCGACCTGCTGCAGCTCATCAACGACATCCTCGACCTGTCCAAGGTCGAGGCAGGCAAGATGGACGTCACCCCCGAGCCGGTGAACCTGCGCCGGCTGATCGAGTACGTCGAGGCCACCTTCCGGCCGATGACGAGCCAGAAGAGTCTCGACTTCCAGATCGTCACCGCGCCCGGCATCCCGGTGGAGCTGCTGACCGACGACGCGCGCTTCCGCCAGGTGCTGCGCAACCTGCTGTCCAACGCGGTCAAGTTCACCGAGACGGGCGGCGTCGAGCTGCGCATCGAGCCGGCCGGCCACGGCGAGCTCCCTGCCACGGTACGCGCCCATGGCGCGGCGCTCGCCTTCCGGGTGATCGACACCGGCATCGGCATCAACGAGCACCAGCTGGAAATGATCTTCGGGGCGTTCCAGCAGGCCGACGGCACCACCAGCCGCAAGTACGGCGGCACCGGGCTGGGCCTGTCGATCAGCCGCGAGATCGCCCACCTGCTCGGTGGCGCGATCACCGCGCAGAGCGCTCCCGGCCAGGGCAGCACCTTCACCCTCTACCTGCCGATCGCCCACCCTGATTTCGAGGACCACATGGTCGTCGCGGAGCCCTCAGCCGAGGTACAGGAGGCCGGACAGGACGAGCCCGCAGAAGCCGGCCCCCCGGCGGCGCCGTCCCCGCAGCACCGCCGGCTCCTGGTGATCGAGCAGCGGCCCCGCGGGCTGCTGTCCCTGGTCACCGAGACGGTCGTGACGGAGCTGTCGGGAAGGTGGGACGAGACGATCGAGCTCGTCACCGCGGCAGGGGTGCAGGAGGCGGCCGCCACGCTCGCCGACCAGCCCTGTCATTGCATCGTGCTCGACCTCGACCTGCCCGAGGGGGCGGCCTACCACCTGCTGGAGACCATGGAGAGCGACCCCGCCCTGGCCGGGGTGCCCGTCCTGGCCTACAGCAGCTGGCGCACCACCCAGCAGGAGACGCGCCTGCGCTCGCACTCCGCCGACCGGCCCCTCGAACAGCTGTCCAGCCTGGACGAGCTGCGTGAGCGCATCGCCTTGCACCTCACCGCCAACCGGGCCGGGGAGGTGCCGCCGCTGATCCGGCGCGAACCGGAGCAGGCGCCCGCGGCGGTCAAGAGCGACAGCCCTCTGGCGGGCCGGACGGTCCTGGTGGTCGACGACGACACGCGGAACCTGTTCGCGCTCACCAGCATGCTGGAAAGCCACGGCATGGCGGTGCTGCACGCCGAGAACGGCCGGCTGGGCATCGACACCCTGATCGCCAACCCCGACATCGATCTCGTCCTGATGGACGTGATGATGCCGGAGATGGATGGCTACACCGCCACAAGCGCGATCCGGGCCATGCCGCAGTATGCCAACCTGCCGATCATCGCGGTCACGGCCAAGGCCATGCCGGGCGACAAGGAGAAGAGCATCGCCGCCGGGGCCAGTGACTACGTCACCAAGCCCGTCGAAATCGGCCATCTCATCGATCGGATCCGGCACTGTCTCAACGCCTGACGCTCACCAAGGTCGTAGGTCACCGGCAAGGAGCATCCGAAGTTGCAAAGTCATCAGCAGTCACCCGCCCCCCTGCCACGGGCCGGCCGTGCGGCAGCCGACACTGTCACGAACGTGGGGCGGCTGGCGGCGACCGTCGAACGACTGCGTGAGGAGATCCGGCGTGCCCAGCGCGCCGCCGAGGGGCGCGCCCTGATCGAGGTGGCCAAGGGCATCCTGGTCGAGCGGCTGCAGTGCGGCCCGACCGCGGCCGCGCAGCAGCTCGCCACTCTGGCCGAACAGGCCGACTTGACCCAGCTCGAACTGGCCGCCGACATCATCAACCAGGCGGCGCGCGACCGCATCAGCCAGACCGCGCGTGACTTCCTGGACGGGACCCGGTCGGAACGGGGCCCGCGCGAGGTGGCCGATGTGGCGGTCCGGCTGCGCTCGGCCGAGATCGGCATGCTGACGGCCACCGAGTCCCAGGCTGTGGCGCAGTCGTTGCTGGAGCACGCTCTCGCGCCGCTGGGAGCGACGGGCGTGGCCATCTGGGCGGCGGGAGCCGACGCCTCCCTCACGCTGGTGGGCCATGCCGGATTCAGCGCGGCGGAGGCCCGGCGGTGGCGCTACGTCCCGCCGGGGGTGGCCACTCCCGCGCAGCGTGCGCTGATCGAGCGCGAATCCGTGTGGTCGCAGGCGCTCAGCGAGGTCGGCCTGCCCTCGATCGGGATGCGCGAGGCGCCCGACGGGGGGCGGGTGACCGTGCCGGCGGGGACGGGCGGGCGCATCCTGGGCGTGCTGGAGATCGGTTGGCCGGCTCCGCTGGAGCCGCAGCCGCCGCAGGTGATCAGGCAGGTCGAAGCCCTGGCCGACCTGTGCGCGCACACCCTCGAACTGCCTGCCGGCATCGGCGGCACGCTGGGCCTGGCCGAGCTGACCGACCTGGCCGACGCGCTGCCGGACGCCGCCCTGGTGCTGACTCCGCATCTTGACGGCGACGGCAATCTCGCCGACTTCCGCATCAGTCACATCAACCCCCGCTTCGTGGATCCGGCCGGCCGCCCGGCCGGCGCCGTCAGCGGCGCGCTGATGCTGGAGGCGTACCCGCTGGCCGCCGACGAAGGCGGGCTGTTCTCGGTGATCGAGCGGGTGCACGCGACCGGCGAGCCGTTCATCGCCGGCCAGATGACGATCAAGGCGCTGGTGGACCAGGTCCCGCTGGACAACATCGCCACCGTCAGCGTCGCCCGGCACGGCGAGGGCGTGCTGCTGATCTGGCGGCTGCAGGACGAGTCGGCGCGACTGGCCAGCCTGCTCCAGCATGCCCAGCGCCTGGGCCGTATCGGCGCGTTCGAAGAGGACGCGCTGACCGGGGAGATCACCTGGAGCAGCCAGCTCTACACCCTTCACGGGCTCGAACCGAGCCGGCCTCCCATCCCGCTGGAGCGGCTCGCCGACTACGCCCACCCCGACGACGCCGACGGCATCGGCCGCTTCCTGCGCAAGCTGCTGCATCACCGCCTGCCGGACTCCACCACGTTCCGGTTGCAGCGGTCGGACGGCATCGCCCGGCACATCCGCGTGGTCGCCGACCCGGTCCTGTCGCCCGACGGGAGGCTGCTGGCCATCAGGGGCGCGTTCCAGGACATCTCCTCCCAGCACTGGACGGAGGTGGCGCTTGCCGCCACCCGCGACCAGCTCGCCCACAGCGAGCAGCAAGCCGCCGAGCGCAACCGGCTGGCCCTGCAACTGCAGCGGGCCATCATGCCGCCCACCCGAGGGCCGATGGAGGCCTTCGACCTGAACATCGCCGTCCGCTACCGGCCGGCCGAGCACGAGCATCTGGTCGGCGGCGACTGGTACGACGCCACCATCCTGCCGTCGAAGCAGATCCTGCTGTCGGTGGGCGACGTCGCCGGCCACGGGATCGAGGCGGCCACCGGCATGGTCGTCCTGCGCAACGCGCTGCGTGGCCTGGCAGCCACCGGCGCCGGCCCCAGCCAGATGGTGGGCTGGCTCAACCTGGTCTGCCACCACCTCACCGAGAACGTCACGGCCACCGCCATCTGCGCGCTCTACGACCCCGAGACCCGGATCCTGCGCTGGGCCAGGGCCGGGCATCTGCCCCCCATCCTCATCAGGGGGGACGAGGCGATGGAGCTGGACCTGATCGGTGGGATTCTGCTCGGCGCCGTGTCCGAGGCCGACTTCGACGAGGGGCAGGTCCAGCTCGAGCAGGGCGACATCATCCTGATGTACACCGATGGACTGATCGAGCGGCGTGACCGCGACCTGCACCACTCACAGGAGCAACTCCTGCGGACGGCGACGCGGCACACCTCCATGCTGGAACACCGCCTCGACTACCTGCTCACCCACAGCAACTCCGACACCGACGACGACACCTGCCTGGTCGGCATCCAACTCCGCTGATCATCCGGTCGCCGCCATCACCGGTTCGAGGTGCTCATGCCGGGCCGCCCGCCATGCCGTTACGCCATGCGGGTGATCCCGCGCAACGACCAGCTCGTCGAGCTCGTCCGCGCTGAGCACGTCGTACGCCGGCGCAGCCAGCTCGTCGGTGAGGGCCTCGATCCGCACACTGGCCTCCCGGTCGGCGTCGGTGAAGTTGGAGAAGGCCGCGTGCACCACCCCGGCCGGTGCCGGCCCCAGCGGTGCGGCCCGGCCCGCGAAGTAACGCAGGCGGAGTTACGGGACCGTTGGCGGCAGGTGACGCGGGCGACCGTTCACTGGGCGGTCGCTCCGCCGTCGATCGGCAGTGCCGCGCCGGTGATGAACGCCGCCTCATCACTGAGCAGGTAGGCGACCAGCCCGGCGATCTCGCGGGGATCGGCCACCCGTCCCGTCGGGTTGGGCGCGGAGAGCTCGTGCGTGGGCACCTCCGGCGGCGCGCCGAGCAGCCGGCGGTACAGCGGCGTGTCGACGTTGCCGGTGACGAGCGCGTTGACCCGCACGCCGCGGCCGGCCCACTCCAGCGCGGCTGATCGGGTGAGGCCGACGACGCCGTGCTTGGCAGCGGTGTAAGCGGCCAACCCGGGAATCGCGGACACCCCTGCGGTGGAGGCGTTGTTGACCACGGCCCCGCCACCTGCCGCGCGGATGGCGGGGAGCTGGTGTTTGAGGCCGTGGAACACGCTGGTCAGGTTCAGGTCGAGCTCGGCGCGCCAGGCCTCGCCGGCGATCTGGTCGAGCGGTCCTGCGGCGACCACCCCGCCGGCGTTGTTGACGGCGCAGTCCAGCCGGCCGAACTCGGCCACGGCGGCCTCGACCGCCGCCGCCACATCGTCCTCCACGGTCGCGTCACAGCGGACGAACAATGCCTGGCCGCCGCTCGCGACGATGTCAGCGGCCAGGCCCTTGCCCAGGTCGGCGCGCCGGCCGGCGACGACGACGATGGCTCCCTCAGCGGCGGCGCACAGCGATACGGCCCGGCCGATGCCCGAGGTGGCGCCGACGACCATGACCACTTTCGACTGCAGCCGGGCGGCGGCGCCCCATTCCTTGTCCGACATGGTGTGATCAGCATATCCAGCCCTGGGCTCAGTCTCCGGCTACGTGATCGGCTTCACGGGAGACTTCGGCGGGCGTCGGCCAGGGCCGGCAGCGCCGGTACGACGGCGTCGCGTGGCCCGGCCACCAACCCGGTCAGAGCGGTCAGCGCCGCCTGCCCAGATGCCGGCCCGTCCGAGGGCGAGCGTGTTCATCGGTCCTGCCCGGCGGCGTCCTGAGCGGCCAGGAAGCCGGCGATCCGGACCGCTCCGGTGCGCTCCAGCCAGGTGCGCAGGTCCATCAGGCCCGGGTGGAGGGCGCGGGTGAAGGCGACGTCGGCGCGATAGCCGCGTTCGTTGAGCCAGGTGTAGGCGAAGGCGAACTCCTCGCCGGCCTGGGCGATCGCCTCGATGGGGATCTGGACGTACGGCAGCGGCCGGTCGATCGCCTCCGAGATCGCCGCGGTGATCTGGAGCGGGGTCAGTTCGTCCCCGGCCAGGTCGACCGCGCGGCCGATCCACTCGCCTGGCTGGGCGAAGGCCAGGGCCGCGAAGGCGCCGACGTCGTCGACGGCCATGATCTGCTGCGGTACGGCGGGGTCGAACGCGGTGGTCACGGCGCCGTCGTGCAGGTGGTAGGCGCCGGTGTAGTTCTCCATGAAGGAGACCGGGCGCAGGAAGGTCGCGGGCAGGCCCAGCCGGGTGATGTGCTGCTCGATCCGCCACTTGCTCACCACGTTCTGCGGCAGCTTCTCGGTGTTGTGGCGGCCCGCGCCGGCGAGCGAGGCGTAGACCAGGTGCCGCACGCCGGCGGCATGCGCCGCGTCGGCGACGTTGCAGCCCCAGCGAACCTCGTCCTCGGCCGAGAAGCCCGCCGGGGTGCCCGGGGAGCCGACGGTGGGCTGCACGCTGAACAGGCCGTAGGCGCCCTCGGCTGCGGCGACGAGCGAGGCGACGTCGTCCATCTCGGCGCGGACGAGCTCGGCGCCCGCCTGCGCCAGCGCCCGGGCCGGCGCGGTGTCCGGATCGCGCGTCACCGCCCGCACCCGCCGGCCGTCGGCGAGCAGCCGCGCCGTCACGGCCCGGCCCTGCAGGCCGGTGGCCCCCATCACCACGATGGTCTTCACGATGTGTCTCCCAGACGGTAGGCAGGCGGAGGCCATCCGACAGAAATGGGGTGGCCCTCCGGTTCTGGGTGAGTACGATATGGAGGACCACCCCGGTTTTGCAAGGCCACTCGGAGACCGCATGCCGCCCGACAGCCGTACGACCCCGCCCGCGCGAGCGATGCGCGCGGACGCGCGCCGCAACTATGACCGCATCCTGGCCGCGGCCGCCGAGGCCATCGCCGAGCACGGGGCCGAGGCGTCCCTGGAGGAGATCGCCCGGCGCGCCGGCGTGGGCTCGGCCACGCTGCACCGGCACTTCCCTTCCCGGCAGCAACTGCTGGAGGCGGTCTTCCGCGGCAAGGTCGAGGCACTGTGCGCCACGGCCGGCGACCTGGCCGCCGGACCTGACCCGGGACACGCGCTGGCGGCCTGGCTCGGAGCCGTCGCCAGGCACATCGTGTCCAACCGCGGCCTGGCCGCCGCCCTGATGCGGGGAGCCCATGACGGCGATTTCACCCTGGGCGCCACCTGCCACACCATGATCACCAGTGCCGGAGCGGACCTGCTGGCCCGGGCCCGCGAGGCGAACGCCGCAAGGCGCGACGTCTCCATCACCGACCTGCTCAAACTCGTCAACGCCATCTGCCTGGCCGTCGAGCGGGAACCCGACAGCGCGACCCAGGCCGACCGGCTGCTCACCCTCGCGCTGACCGGAGTGCACCCTGCGGGAGAGCGGGCTCTCACCCGGCCGGCGGGCGTCATCGACCCCTGAGCTCTCAGTCGCCGGGAGTACTTCGCCGCGCGGTGAGATCCGGCCGAGGGCTGCGGCTTCAGGCGCCCGCCGGTCCGCTGTAGTCGGTGGCGGCATAGACCTGCAGGAGCCTCTCGACCCCGTGCAGGAAGGTCTCGCAGATCAGCACCGGGTCGAACAGGCAGCCGGCGGCCATCGCGCCGTCGCGCATCATCACGAAGTGGCGGGCGGCGGGCTCGGCGCCGGTCTCCTGGATCTTGGCCAGCAGTTCCGTGACGGTGTCCAGGAACCATTGGCGGTGGGCGAGCACGGCTTTGTGCACCGGGGACTCGGGGTCGGGATATTCGGCGGCGGCGTTGAGGAAGGCGCATCCCCGGAAGCCGGGGGACTGGATGCCTTGGGCGATGGACTTACTGAGGGCCACGAGGGCGTCGGCGGCCGGCAGCCCGGCGGCGACGGCCTCGTCCGCCTGGCCCCGCATGGCTCGGTCGACCTCGTTCAGGTAGGCGAGGACAAGGTCTTCCTTGCCGGGGAAGTGCCGGTAGAGGGTGGCCCGCGTCACCTGCGCTTCGACGACGATGCGATCGATGCCGACGGCGTGGATGCCTTCCGCGTAGAAGAGCCGGGTGGCCGTGTTGAGCAGCCGGGACCGCGCTTCGGACGGCCGGCCTTCGGATGGGCTGGGCATGCCACCATCCTAGTAGGTAGAACGTTCGGTCTTGACAGTCTGCGCCGCATGTTGCCATGCTGTGGCCGAGACAGAACGTTCGGTCTACCAAGGTTCGTGGCAGTGACTGCCGTGACCTGGTCGCCCGCCTGACCGAGAAGGCCGACCGCGGGTCGCACCGAACCGCTCTCCACCTCGCTCATCCATCGAAAGGATCATCATGAGCACCATCGCTGCCTCGCCCGGTGTTTCCGGGACCGCGTCCACACTGCGGCGGCTGTACTTCGTCCGGTTCGCGTTCGCCATCGTCTGGGCCCTCGCGATGTTCACGACCGCCGCGAACCTGGGTCCGCTCGCGGTCACCCTGCTCGTGCTCTACCCGCTGTTCGACGTGGCCGCCGCCATCGTCGACGCCCGCGCCTCGCGCGCCACCGGATCACCTGTCCTGCTGTACGTGAACATCGCGGTCAGCCTGATCACCGCCATCGGCGTGGCCATCGCCTGCGCGTCCGGTATCCCGGCCGTGCTGCGCGTGTGGGGAGCCTGGGCGGTCGTGGCGGGGCTGGTCCAGCTGATCGTGGGCGTCACCCGCCGCAAGATGGGCGGCCAGTGGCCGATGATCATCAGCGGCGGCATCTCCGTGCTCGCCGGCGCGTCCTTCATCCTCGGCGCCTCCGCGGCCGGCCCGACGCTGACCAACGCGGCCGGCTACGCCATCCCCGGCGGCATCTTCTTCCTCATCTCGGCCTTCCGCCTCGGCCGCGCCGCGAAGGGGAACTGACATGCACGGCAGCACCTACGACGTCGTCGTTATCGGGGCCGGCCCGGTCGGGGAGAACGTCGCCGACCGGGTGGTGCGGGGAGGGCTCAGCGCCGCCGTCGTCGAGCGCGAGCTCGTCGGCGGGGAATGCTCCTACTGGGCCTGCATGCCGACCAAGGCGTTGCTGCGCAGCGCGGCGGCGTTGCGGGCGGCGCGTCAGGTCCCGGGAGCGCGCGAGGCGGTGACCGGCGGCCTCGACGCGGCCGCGGTGCTGGGCCGCCGGGACTCCTTCGCCTCGCATTGGAAGGATGACGGTCAGGTCGGCTGGCTCGATTCGGCCGGGATCGCGCTGCACCGTGGTCAGGGCCGGATCGTGGCCGCGGGCGAGGTCGAGGTGACCGGCGACGACGGGGTACCGGTCACGTTGACGGCCCGGCATGCGGTGGTCATCGCCACCGGAAGCGGCGCGCTGCTGCCGGACGTTCCCGGTTTGCGCGAGGCCGCGCCGTGGAGCAGCCGGGAGGCGGCTGCCGCGAGCGCGGTCCCCGGCCGGCTCGCGATCATCGGTGGCGGCGTGGTGGCGTCGGAGATGGCGACCGCCTTCGCCGCCCTGGGGTCCTCGGTGACGATGCTGGCCCGTGACGGTGTGCTGCCGCTGGCCGAGCCGTTCGCCGGCGAGCTGGTCACCGAGTCGTTGCGGGAGGCCGGCGTGTCGGTACGCCTCGGCGCGGAGGCCGCGTCAGTGCGCCGCGACGAGGCCGGAACGGTGCACATCACGATGACCGACGGCGAGCAGGTGGAGGCCGACGAGGTTCTGGTGGCGATCGGCCGGACACCGAACACCCAGGATCTCGGCCTCGGCGCCGTCGGCCTGATGCCGGGTGCCTGGCTCACGGTGGACGACACGCTGCGAGTGGTCGGAGGGGACGGGGCGCCGATCGGTGACGGATGGCTGTACGCCGCCGGTGACGTCAACAGGCGAGTGCTGCTGACCCACCAGGGCAAGTACCAGGCCCGCGCGGTCGGCGACGTCATCGTGGCGCGGGCGAAGGGCGAAGCGGTCGAGGACGGCCGCTGGGGCCGGCACGTCGCCACGGCCGACGAGCGGGCGGTGCCCCAGGTGGTCTTCACCGAACCGGAGATCGCGTCGGTGGGGCTGACCGCGGCCGCGGCCGAGGCCGCCGGGGTGCGGATCCGCGTCGTCGACCACGACCTGGGCGCGGTCGCCGGCTCCGCCCTGCACGCCGACGGATACCGGGGGCACGCCCGCATGGTCGTCGACGAGGACCGGAAGGTGATCGTCGGCTTCACGCTCGCCGGCCCTGACGTCGCAGAACTGCTGCACGCCGCGACGATCGCGGTCGTCGGCGAGGTGCCGATGGACCGGTTGTGGCACGCGGTCCCGGCGTTCCCCACGGTCAGCGAGGTGTGGCTGCGGCTGCTGGAGGCGTACGGCCGCTGACCGCCGGGCGGCGTGCTGTTCCTGTCACGGCCGATCAACCGAGACCGCATGATTCTGCTCGGCGTCGGCGGCGACGCAGCGGATCGCCATGTACTGGCGTGCCGGCAAGGGGACCCGGAAGCTGCCCGAGTACGTGCCGGGCAGCGTGTCGACGGTCATGTTCCACGTGTCGATCACGTCGACCCTCCAGACCGTGCCGGGCTCCATCGTGACATCGCGGTACGACGGCCGGTTGAAGCCGAAGTAGGCGATCAGATAACGCGAGGCCACGCCGCCCCAGGGGGTGTCCCAGTCGCTCGGCAGCGGGTCGAGCACGCCGGTCGGTGACTCCTCGATGATCCGTCTGAGAAAGGCGATCCGATCCGGACTCGAGCCGACGAGCTCGCCGCCCTTCGACCACCACAGCTCTTCGCGGTCGTTGAGGTAGGTCTCCCCGTGCCCGACATAGCCGCCGCGCACCGCGCCCTCCCAGAACCGCCGGGTCATCTCCTCGCCGGTGATGTTGCCCCACCCCTGGTCGATGTCGCCTTCATAGGCGCATTCATCGATGACGACGGGTTTGCCCCACTCTTGGCGCCACTGGTCGGTGTTCTCGGCGGTGCGGTAGACGTCGATGCGCTGCGCACTCGCGTGCGTGATCCACGGTCGCCCGTAGTCGTAGAAGCGGAAACAGTTGTGGATCGAGAGCAGGTGCCCTACCGGGTCCTCTTCGGCGACGATCGCGGCCAGCCGCTCCCAGTCGTCGGCGGTCTTCGAGAACAGCAGGTCGTACTCGTTCGCGAGCGACCACCAGACGTTCGGCGACGCCGACAGTCGCCGGACCACGTACCGGACGTAGCGGTCGTCCGCGGCGGTGCCCAGGTCCGAGAAGCCCCAGCGGTCGTAGGCGTGGAACAGGATGACATCGGCTTCGACGCCGATCGCGGCCAGATCCGCGACGCGGCGCTCGAAAGCGCGGAAGTAGGCGGGGTCGAAGCGGGTGAGGTCCCAGCCGCCGTCGCCGTCCGGCTCGAACGGATAGAGCGGCGGCTCGTTGGCGTTGAAGAGGTACGACTTGGGGAAGATCCCCATCCGGAGCTTGGTGAACGGCGACTCGGCGAGCGTGCGCAGGGTCTGTTCCTGCAGCTCCTCGCTCTGGTGGGTCCAGGCGTACGCGGTCGTGCCGAGCGGCAGGTGACGCGTGCCGTCCGCGTACGCGAAGTGATACCGGTCCGCCACCCGGACGGGTCCTCGACCGGCGCCGGCCGCCGCGGTGAGCTCGACGGTGACGCCGTCGAGGGAGGGCGTGGTCGCCTCCGTCGTGACGAGCCAGCGTCCGGGCTGGTCGGGCAGCAGCCGGACGCGCCAGATCCCGTCGCCGTCGTAGAAGCCGCCGAGCCGGCGCGTCGACCCGTCGGGGGCGGTCGCGCGTGCGCGCAGGTCGACGTCGGCGAACGGGTTGCCGTGGTCCGGCCCGGCGAGGGCGAGCTCCCACGTCGCCCACACTTCGCCCGCGGCCGGTGCGGAGAGCACGCCGGCCGAGGCGCGCGGCGTACCGGCCGGCTCGTAGTGGGGGTCCGGCCTGATCGGCGGCGGGTCGGAGCGCACGCGCGGGTCGCCGGCGTCGAGCGCGGCCAGCTCGCGCCACAGAGCGTCGAGCTGTGCGGGGGAGAGCCGGGCATAGGGGCCGGCGGCCGTGATCTTGCCGAGGGTGCGCCGGCGCAGCTGTATGAGCAGGGGAGAGTTGACGACGCCGGGCAGCGTGCGCTGGATGACGCCGCGGGCCTCGGCGTGGTCCAGGACGTCGGCGAGCAGGCTGTCCGGCCCGAATCCCCGGCCGCTCATGCCGCGCCGCCCTGAGTCCGGTGATCCGGTCCGTTCCCGGTCCCTGGGCGACCGCATGCTGCCGTCATCGTGCGGATCCGGTGATCCGGTCCGTTCCCGGTCCCTGGGCGACCGCATGCTGCCGTCATGGTGCGGATCCGGCGATCCGGTCCGCTCTCGGTCCCCGGGCGACCGCGTGTTGCCGTCATCGTGCGGATCCGGCCTTGCGTGAGCGGGTGCCCGGGGTGGGGAGGTCGACGTCGGGCATCCGGGTGTCCGACTGCTCCGGCAGGGTGTCCGCGGTCTCCACCAGCCAGCGCAGCAGCACGCCGGAGAGCCGGGCCTCGACGTCGGCCAGGTCGGGGCGCCCGGCGAGGTTGTGCGCCTCGTGCGGGTCGGCCGACCGGTCGTAGAGCTCGGCGGGCTCGTACAGGCGCCACACGTACGTCCAGCGTCCGTCGCGGACGGCGGCGGCCTTGCCCACGGTCATCGGCCGCTCGTGCTGAAGCGCCGTCTTGCGGTCGTACGGGAAGCCGCTGCGCTCGAACTTCGGCTCCTCCTCGGCGAGGAAGCCGCCCTCGCTGAACGCGTACTCGCGGTGCCCCGCGGCGGGGTCGCGCAGCACCGGGAGCAGGCTGCGGCCGAAGTGGTGATGCCCCGGCTGGACCCCGGCGAGATCGAGCACGGTCGGGAAGACGTCGATCAGCTCCACCATGGCGTCGACCGTGCCGTGCGCCGGCAGCCCGCCGCCGCTGATGATCACCGGGTCGCGGGTGATGCAGCTGTGCAGGGCCGACGGCCACTTCTCGACCACGCCGAAGTCGCCGAGGTACTCGCCGTGGTCGGAGAAGAACACCGTCACGGTACGTTCGGCCGCGCCCGCACGATCCACGCCGTCGAGCAGGCGGCCGACATGCGCGTCCAGCCGCGAGACCATGCCCTGGTAGGTGGCCCGCAGCTCCCGCCACACCTCCGGGGTCGCGCGGTCCGTGCCGTAGTAGTCGCGGATCCCCTGAAGGTACGCGGGTTCCGGGCCGCTGCCCGGCACGGGGTCGCCCACGGAGTCGCGGTCGTGCAGGGAGAACCACGGTTCCGGGGCGCGGAACGGGCAGTGCGGCGCGACCAGCGGCGCGAACAGCACCCACGGCTCGTCCGGCGGTTCGGCCAGCCACTCCTCGGCGGTGCGCACGGCGGCCTCGTCGAAGTCGATGTCGCCGTCGTCGACCACGCGACCGTGGTAGTAGAGGCGGTCCCAGAGGTCCGGATCGACGTCGGAGCGCATCCGCGGCAGCTCGGTGGCCGCCCTGGCGCCGCCGGCCCACCGGCCGCTGGTCGGCCGCGTGCCGAAGCCGTGCTCGTGGACGCTGAGCTCGGTGGCTCCGGGCCCGAACGTGTCGCCGCGGTCCCCGGCCCAGGCCACGTGGTAGCCGTTCTCCTTGAGCGTGCGCAGGAAGTTCGGCTCGTCGGCGCGCAGCGGCGTCCCGAACGTGCGGTGCCCCGCCGTGTGCGGATACCAGCCGGACAGGAACGACGCGCGGCTGGGCGAGCAGACCGGGTGCTGCGCGTAGGCGTTGGTGAAGGCGGTGCCCGTCGCGGCGAGGCGGTCGAGGTTCGGGGTGCGCGCGGACGGGTTTCCGAAGGCGCCCACCGCGTCGGCCCTCAGCTGGTCCGCGACCACCACCAGGAAATTCGGGCGATACGTCATGGTCATCCTCCCGTTACTGAATTGGGGGGTAGCGTACCTTACCGAGTACTCGGTAAGGTCTGCCGAAACCGCGAGAACGCAAGGAGAATCTCTTGTCAGGAGTGGCACCGTCGGTGCGTAACCGCAGGCCGCCAGGGGTGCGGCGGGAGGAGATCCTCAGGGTCGCCACCGAGATGTTCGGCGACAGCGGTTACCGGGGTGTTTCGCTCGCCGACATCGCGGCCCGGGTCGGCATCTCCCAGCCCGGCCTGATCCACCACTTCAAGAACAAGGAAGAGCTGCTGCTCGCGGCTCTCGAACGGCGTGACGAGGACAGCCGCGACCACATGGACGCGATGTTCCAGGAGATGTCCGTCGCGGACGCGCTGATCTCGCTGTGCCGCCACAACGTCGAGGACCCGACGGCGATGCGCCTGTACGCCGTGGAGTCCGCGGAGAGCATCGAGCCGGGCCACCCCGCCCGCGAGTTCTTCCTGCGCCGGTACGCCCGGGTCCGGGAGCGCGTGGCCGAGCGCATCCGGCGCGACCAGGAGCTGCGCCGGCTTCCCGCCGCGCTCGACCCGGTCGTCCTGGCGGGCGAGATGATCGCCGTGATGGACGGGCTCCAGGTCCAGTGGCTGCTCGACCCCACCATGGACCTCCCCGGGCGCATGGCCGCCTACCTCGAGCGACTCATCATCAAGGAGGACCGGTGAACGACGGACTCGAGGAGCACCTCGACGCCCTGGTCGGCAAGCTCGACCTCCCGCGGAAGGTGCGGCTGCTGACGGGGGAGTCCCACTGGCGCACGTACGCCGAGCCGGCCATCGGGCTGCGCGAGATCAACGTGTCGGACGGGCCCGCCGGGGTGCGCGGGCCGGCCTGGGACAACGGCTCCCCGTCGGCGTGCCTGCCGTGCCCGACCGCGATCGCGGCGAGCTGGGACGTCGACCGCGCCGCCGCGGCCGGCCGCGTGCTCGCCGCGGAGGCCACCCGCAAGGGCGTCGACGTGGTCCTGGGCCCCACCGCCAACCTCCAGCGCAGCCCGCTCGCCGGCCGCCATTTCGAGTGGTGGTCGGAGGACCCGGTCCTGACCGCCCGGCTCGCCGGCGCGCTCGTCGGAACGCTCCAGCGGCACGGCGTGGCGGCGACCGTGAAGCACTACGTCGCCAACGACTCGGAGACCGAACGCGCCACCGTCGACGTCCGCCTCGACGAGCGCACGCTACGCGAGGTGTATCTCGCCCCGTTCGAGCACATCGTCCGCAACGAACGGCCGTGGCTGGTCATGGCGTCGTACAACGCCGTCAACGGGACCGCGATGACCGAGCACGAGCTGCTCGACAGCCCGCTGCGCGCGGACTGGGGCTTCGACGGGCTCGTCATGTCCGACTGGCACGCCACCCGCTCGGTGGCCGCCGCCTCGGCGGGCCTCGACCTCACCATGCCGGGCCCCGGCGGGCCGTGGGGCGCCGCGCTGGTGCAGGCGGTCACCGACGGGCTGGTCAGCGAGGCCGCGGTGGACGCGAAGGTGAAGAACCTCCTGCGGCTCGCCGCCCGGCTCGGCGCCCTCGACTCGGTGCCGGTGACCCGCACTCCGGTCACCGTCGACGTGCGCCGCGAGCTGCACGCGGCCGGCGCGGACGCGACCGTGCTGCTGCACAACTCCCGTGACCTGCTGCCGCTCGCGCCGGAGCGCCTGCGCCGCGTGGCCGTGTTCGGCGAGCTGGCCGGCAGCCCGCGCATCCAGGGCGGCGGCAGCGCCGAAGTGCGGCCCACCCACGTCGTGTCCCCGCTGGACGGGCTCGAAGCCGCCCTGCCCCCCGGCGTCCGGCTGACCTACACCGCCGGCAGCTACCTGGAGGGCGACCCCGCCCCGGTGCCGCCCGAAATGCTCGGCACGCCCGTGCTGATCCGCTGGCTCGACGACACCGGCGCCGAGGTGGCGCGCGAGGACCGCCGGAGCGCCGCCCTCGTACGGCTCGGCGCCGACGTGCCCGCGGGGGCCACCACCGTCGAGCTGACCACCCGGATCGTCCCGGACGTCTCGGGCACGTGGCAGCTCGGTCTCAGCGGGGCGGGGCGGATCGTGTTCGCCGTCGACGGCCGGACGCTGCTCGACGACGACGTACGGCCCACGCACGACGGCCCCGGAGCGGAGATCCTCACGCCGCCCGTGCGCACGTTCGACGTGCCGCTCGACGCGGGCAGGCCGGTCGACGTGCTGCTGCGGCAGCGGATGCCCAAGTCCGGCTCGGCCGTCGCGATCCGCTCCCGGGCGCCGCGGCGGACGGCGGCCGAGGAGCTCGCCGTCGCCCGCGAGCAGGCCAGGGCCGCCGACGTCGCGATCGTCGTGGTCGGCACCAGCTCGCAGACCGAGAGCGAGGGCTTCGACCGGGCGAACCTGTCGCTGCCCGACGGGCAGGACGACCTGGTGCGCGCGGTCGCCGCGGAGAACCCGAACACCGTCGTCGTGGTCAACGCGGGCGCCCCCGTGCTGCTGCCGTGGCGCCATGACGTCGCGGCGGTGCTCGTGACGTGGTTCGGCGGCCAGGAGTCCGGCGCCGCGCTCGCGGACGTGCTCCTCGGTCACGCCGAGCCCGGCGGCAGGTTGCCGATGACGTGGCCGGAGCGCGGCGAGGACGTCCCGGTGCTCGACACGGCGCCCGTGGACGGCCGGCTGGAGTACGGCGAAGGCGTCCACGTCGGCTACCGGGCGTGGCTGCGCGCCGGGGTCGAGCCCGCGTACCCGTTCGGGCACGGCGTCGGCTACACCTCCTGGGAGCTCGCCGACGTCCACAGCGGACCGGACTCGGCCGTACGGGTGTCCGTGCGCAACACCGGTTCGCGGCCGGGCAAGCAGGTGCTGCAGGTCTACCTGGCGCGGCCCGGCTCCGGCGTCGACCGCCCCGCCCGCTGGCTGGCCGGGTTCGCCGTCGTACGAGGCGGACCCGGCGAGACGCTCACCGCCGAGATCCCGCTGCCGCCCCAGGCCTTCCAGCACTGGGACGCGGCACGGCGCGACTGGGCGGTCGAGCCTGGAACGTTCGAAGTCTCCATCGGATTCTCCTGCGCGGACATCCGTGGCACGACCTCGATCAAGGTTCACGAGGAGTGATCAACCGGGTCTTCCCCCCGGCCCGAGAGAAAGTAAGTGAGGTGGTGCAGCGATGTACCCCAGTAATCGCCACGTCGAGTCCATCCCCCGTGCTTCGGCCCTGTCGCGCCGGACGCTCCTCAGCGGGCTGGCCGTCCTCGGTGCGGCCGGCCTGGCCGGATGCCGTTCCGCCGTCAACGAGAGCAAGACGGCCGGCGCGGTGAGCGGCCCGGCCCGCGGCGGGACCCTGGTCGCCACCGTGGCCGCGCCGCCGGACCCCGGGGCCTATTTCACCGGCCGCCCCGGCAACATCTTCTGGAACCGCAACGTCCTGGAGACCCTGGTCCTGGTCGACCAGGACAACAAGCCGCAGCCCCTGCTGGCGACGAAGTGGGAGCTGCGCGACGACAACCGGACGCTGGTGCTGTCGCTGCGCGAGGGCGTCACGTTCCACGGCGGCCGCGCCTTCACCGCCGAGGACGTCGTGTTCACCCTCGAACGCGAGATGGCGGGCGACGGCCTGGCCACGCTCACCGGCGCGATGAAGGGCTGGAAGGTGAGCGCCACCGGCGAGCACGAGGTCACGATCACCTCGCCGCGGCCGCTGCAGGAAGTGGTGCTGGACATCCTCGACTCGACGCCGATCATCGACCGCGAGAGCTACAAGGGGCTCGCGGACGGGTCGAAGGTCATCGGTACGGGGCCGTTCCTCTGGTCCGGCTACAAGGCCGGCACGGAGATCAAGATGACGCGTAACGACGCGTACTGGGAGAAGGGGCTGCCCTACCTCGACGGCATCGAGCTCACGGTCATCGGCGACTCCACCGCCCAGCTGGCGGCGCTGCGCTCGGGCCGCGCGCACCTGGCCAACGGGCTCAACATCCAGGACGCCAAGACGGTCGTCGACGACAAGAAGTTCCACCTCGACCTCAACCACGGGCTCGTGTACGCGCTGGGCTTCGACGTCACCAAGGCGCCCTTCGACAAGCCCGAGGTGCGCCGGGCCATCGGCTACGCGATCGATCGCCAGCGCATCAACCAGCAGGTCTTCGGCGGGGTGGGCACGACGACCAGCCTGCCGTGGAGCGACGACGCGACCGGCTACCCCGCCGAGCTCGCCGCCACCTACTCCTACCAGCCGGACCGCGCGAAGAAGATGATCGAGGACGCCGGGGCGGCCGGGGCCCGCGTCGAGATCGCCGTCCACGCGCTGCCGGTGCCGCGCAACGTGATCGAGATCGTCTCGCGCAACCTGGCGGACGTCGGGCTCAAGCCGTCGGCGCTCGAACTGCCCCCCGCGGAGTTCGAGCCGCGCCGGATCGCCGGCAAGCTGGGGCCCGCGTTCCTGACCTGGACCGCGGTGGCCAAGCTGCCGCCGGCGCTCTCGCTGTACGGATACCCGGACCTGCGGCCGGCCAAGAACACCTCCAACTACGCCGACGCCGGTTACCGCGAGCGCGCGCAGGCGCTGATCGACAGCGCCGACGAGAGCGAGACGGCGCAGCGGCTGAAGGACCTCTCGCAGTACCTGCTCGATGCCGCCTTCCTCCAGACCATCGCCATCGTGCCGGCCACGGTCGTGCGCGCGGACGCCGCGAGGGACATCCTGGTCAGCCGCTACGGCCGCTCCATGCGCGCCGCCTACCTCACGCCGTGAACGAGGCCGAGCATGATCCATTTCCTGATCCGGCGCCTGCCGTCGGTCCTGCTCGTCCTGGTGGCCACGACCGCCATCGCCTTCCTCCTGCCCCGCCTGGCGCCCGGTGATCCGGCCGCCATCGCGGCGGGGCCGGAGGCCACGGCGGAGCAGGTCGCCGCGATCCGCGTCGAGATGGGGCTGGACCGCCCGCTGGCCGAGCAGTACGTCCACTGGATGGGCGGGCTGCTCACCGGCGACCTGGGCCAGTCGCTGCAGTTCAAGCGCCCGGTCGCCGAGCTGATCGGCAGCAGGGTGGAGAGCACGTTCGAGCTGACCGTCGCGGCCACGATCCTCCTGGTCGCGGTCTCGCTCGGGCTCGGGATCTTCGCCGGGTCGGCGCGTTCGCGGCTGTCCCGGTTCACCGCGGACGCGAGCAACACCGTGCTCCTGGCGATGCCGCCCTTCCTCTTCGGCCTGTTGCTGATCATCCTGTTCGGGGTGGTGTTCCGCCTGCTGCCGATCAGCGGTGAAGTGGCGGTGCTGGACGACCCGGTGATCGGCCTGCAGTACCTGATCCTGCCCGCGGTGGCGATGGCGGTGCCGATGGGCGGCCACGTCGCCATGCTCGTCCAGTCCTCGATGGACAACGCGTGGCGGCAGGACTACGTCGACCTCGCCGTGGCCAAGGGCGTGCCGCGACGGTGGATCACCCTGCGCCACGTCGTCCGCAACAGTCTCGGGCCCGCCGCCGTCACGATCGGCATGCGGTTCGGCGACATGCTGGCCGGCGCCGTCGTCATCGAGATGATCTTCGCGCGGAACGGGATCGGGCAGCTCGGGGTGTCGGGCGTGCTCAGCGCGGACTACAACCTCGTACAGGTGATCATCGTCGGCACGGTGCTGATCGCGGTGGTCGTGCAGCTGCTCACGGAGATCGCCATGGCGGTCCTGGACCCCCGCGTCAGGTTGGGAGCGTGAAACCATGACCACCACTGTCACCGCACCCGATGCACCCGCACAGGCCGTGCGGCGCCGGCCCGGCGGCGGGGCGCTGAGGCAGTACCTCACCGCGCTGCGCACCCCGCGCGGCGCGTTCGGCGCCGGGCTGCTGCTGGCCCTCGTCGCGGTCGCCCTCCTGGCGCCGGTCCTGTTCCCCGGCGGCTACGACGACCAGAGCGGCGACTCGCTGGCCGGCGCCTCGGCCGCGCACTGGATGGGCACCGACGAGCTGGGCCGTGACATCCTCGCCCGTACGATCTACGGCCTTCGTACGGATCTGAGCCTGATCCTGGCCGCGGTGCCGGTGAGCGCCGTCATCGGGACGCTCATGGGGCTCACCGGCGTGGTCTCGCGCCTGCTCGGCGCCGCGATGCAGCGCGCGCTCGACATCATCCTCGGCTTCCCGGGGCTGGTGCTCGGCATGAGCGTCGTGCTCGTGCTCGGCACGGGCTGGCTCTCGCTGTTCGTGGCCGTGCTGATCAGCGGCCTGCCGGGGTTCGGGCGGCTGTCGCGGGCCGGGCTCCAGGTCGAGCAGGAGCGCGAGTACGTGCTGGCCGCCAAGGTGCTCGGCGTGCGCAAGCGCACCGTGCTGGTGCGGCACGTGCTGCCGAACATCATGGACCCGATCGTCGTCGGCGCCGCCGTCTACATGGTGGTCGCGATCTTCATCGTGTCCGGCCTGAGCATCGTGGGTCTCGGCATCAAGCCGCCCGTCCCCTCGCTGGGCGCGATGCTCAACGTCGGCGCGCGCTACATCGAGGTGCACCCCGCGTACGTGCTCGGGCCCGGCCTGGTGCTGCTGCTCCTGGCGTTGGCGTTCACCCTGCTGTCCAACGCGCTCAACAAGGCGGTGCTGCGGAAATGACCATCCACCCCCATGGCCACCCCCACGGCCACCCCCACGGCGTCGCGCCGGCGGCCCCGGCGCGTCACGACGACGTCCTGCTCGAGGTGCGCGGGCTGCGGACCGAGTTCGCGACCGGCGCGGGGATCGTCCACGCCGTCAACGACGTCGATCTCACCCTGCGACCGGGCCAGATTCTCGGCGTGGTCGGCGAGTCCGGCTCGGGCAAGTCGGTGACCGCCCGCTCGATCCTGCGGATGGTGCCCCAGCCCGGCCGGATCGCCGCGGGCGAGATCCGCTTCGGCGGACGCGACCTGCTCGGGCTGTCCGAGGAGGAGGTGCGCCGCATCCGCGGGGCCGAGATCGCGATGGTCTTCCAGGACCCGCAGTCCGCGCTCAACCCGGTCCTGACGGTGGGCGCCCAGATCGTCGAAGCCCTCACCGCGCACGGCACGGGCAAGCGCGCGGCCCGCGCCCGGGCGCTCGAACTGCTCCGGCAGGTCGGGATCCCGGACGCCGAACGCAAGATCGACGACTACCCGCACCAGTTCTCCGGAGGCATGCGCCAGCGCGCCGTGATCGCCATCGCGCTGGCGAGCTCGCCGTCGCTGCTGATCGCCGACGAGCCGACCACCGCCCTGGATGTCACCATCCAGGCGCAGATCCTGCGCCTGCTCAGGCAGCTGCGCGACGAGCTGGGCATCGCCGTACTCATGATCACTCATGACATGGGCGTGGTCGCCGAGATGTGCGACGACGTCGTCGTCATGTACGGCGGCCGGGTCGTGGAGCGGGGGCCGGTCGAGACGATCTTCGCGCGGCAGGAGCACCCCTACACCGCCGACCTGCTCAAGGCCATGCCGCGGATGGACACCGCGGGCGGCAACCGGCTGCCGGCGATCCCCGGCGCACCGCCGGACCCCGCCGCGCTGCCGCCCGGGTGCGCCTTCCACCCGCGCTGCCGGCTGGCCGAGGACCGCTGCCGCGCCGACGTTCCCGAGCTGCTGCCCCTGACCACGCCAGGGCACGCCGCCGCCTGCTGGGTGACCCATGGGGGCGCGCCCATACCGCCGCTCACGCTCGTCGCCGCCGACCCGGCCGCGCGGGCCGAACCGGCGCGAACCCCGCTGCTGAGCGTGGAGAACCTCCGGGTCGACGTAGCCTCCGGCCGCAGGAGCCTGTTCGGCCGGCCGGAGCCGGTGTACGCCGTGGACGGGGTGAGCCTGACGGTCGCCGGCGGGGAGACGCTGGGCCTGGTCGGCGAGTCCGGGTGCGGCAAGTCGACCCTCGCCAGGACGGTCGTCGGGATCAACCGGCCGGCTGCGGGCACGGTCCGCGTCGGCTCGGACGGCGTCGACGCGTTCTCCCCGGCCGGCGCGCGGGCGCTGCGCTCCACGGTCCAGTACGTGTTCCAGGACCCGTACGCCTCGCTCAACCCGCGCCGCACGATCAGGCAGTCGCTCGACGAGGCGCTCGACATGCGTGGCGTGCCGGTCGCCGAGCGGGCGGCGGAGGCGGACGCGCTCATCCGGCGGGTCGGCCTGAACGAGTCGCACCTGGACCGCTACCCGCACGCCTTCTCCGGCGGGCAGCGCCAGCGCATCGGCATCGCCCGCGCGCTGGCCGTCGAACCGCAGGTGCTGATCTGCGACGAGCCGGTGTCGGCGCTGGACGTGTCGATCCAGGCGCAGATCATCAACCTGCTGGAGTCGCTGCGCGACGAGCTCGGCCTCGGGTACCTGTTCATCGCCCATGACCTGTCGGTCGTGCGGCACCTGTCCGACCGGGTCGCCGTCATGTATCTCGGCAAGATCGTCGAAACCGGCCCGGTCGAGGCGGTCTACGCGGCTCCGCGGCATCCGTACACGGTCGCGCTCATGTCGTCCTCGCCGGTGCCCGACACCACGGTGCGCGGGCGCAAGCGCATCGTGCTCGCCGGCGACCTGCCCAGCCCGAAGAGCCCGCCGTCGGGCTGCCGTTTCCGTACGCGCTGCCCGATCGGCCCGCTGGCCCGTCCCGAGCGGACGATCTGCGCCGAGCAGGAGCCGCAGCTCGCCGGGACGCCGGGCGGGCAACTGGCCGCCTGCCACTTCGCCGGGGAGCTGGTGGCGGCCGCCGGGCAGCGGTGAGGCACGTCAGAGATCGGCGAGGAGGTCGTCGAGGGCTTTGCCGAGGGCTTGGGCGTTGGCCGGGGTGAACCAGGTGGTGCGGATCCGTTCGTTGTTGCCCTTCGGGGTCTCGTGGTCGGCCGCGAGCTGGTGCAGCGAACGGGTCTCGTCACCCAGGGAACGGCCGACCCCCTGGAAGAGGCCGCGGACGTAGCGGTCCGCGTCGCCAGGGTCGATGCCGTGGTCGGCGGTCCACCGCGTGAGTGTGGCGAGATAGGAGTAGTGGGTGGTCAGCGTCCCCGTCAGTGCGGAGAAGACGTTGAAGGCCGCCTCGTCCGCGACCGGGAGCACCCCGCCCAGGTGCTCGAAGAGGGAGTCCGCCACCGGGTGCGAGGGGTACGTCACCGTGACGGAGCGGCGTTCGCGCACGGTGGGCAGGGGGATGGCGCGTACCAGCGGGGCGTCGGTGGCGAGGGTCCGGCGCAGGTCGTCGGTGCCGACCCCGGCCATCACGTTGACCACCACCTTGTCGCCGGCCACCCGCAAGCCGGCGAGTGCGTCGTGCCGGTCGTGGCGACGCACGGCGATGATCACCACCTCGGAGCGGTCCACCACCTCCTGGTTGCCGGCGCACACCCGCACGCTCGCGTAGCGCTCGGACAGCTCCGCGACCGTGCCGGCTCCCCGGGGAGACAGGAACACCTCGGGGGGCCGGTCGGCTCCGTCGCACAGGCCCGCCACGATGGCC
Source organism: Nonomuraea angiospora (assembly GCF_014873145.1). Classification (NCBI taxonomy): domain Bacteria; kingdom Bacillati; phylum Actinomycetota; class Actinomycetes; order Streptosporangiales; family Streptosporangiaceae; genus Nonomuraea; species Nonomuraea angiospora. The sequence continues at coordinate 1,356,145 of NZ_JADBEK010000001.1, forward strand.
CGGCCGATCTCGCCCACTCCGATGATGCCGATGCGCTTCACCGCGTCTTCCTCCGTCACCCTATTGCGCTACCCTGAGTATCGATACCGATAGTAGCGCAATGGGTTATCGTGTGGGCATGACCCCGACCACCTCCGCCAGGCCACCCGGCCGCCCGCGCGCCGGCGTCAACGACGTGGTCTTCGCCGCGACGCTGAGCACGGTCCAGGAGCTCGGCTACGCGCGTGCCACCGTCGACCGCATCGCCGCCGCGGCCGGGGTCGCCAAGACGACGATCTACCGCCGCTGGCCGTCCAAGGGCGCGCTGATCGTGGACTGCCTCCTGGACGTGTTCGGCCCGGTGCCGCTGGAGGGCACCGGGCGGGCCGAGCTCATGTCCGCGGCCATCCACTGGATCGCGGCGAAGATCAGCGAGCCCGGGGTCGGCGACGCGTTCGCCGGCGTGTTCAGCGACGCGGTCAGCGACCCGGCCCTGCGCGAGATCCTGTCCACGCGGTTGCAGGACCCCTACCGGCTCGCGCTGAAGGACGCGCTCGGCGAGCCGGACGACCGGGTCCTGTTCTTCATCGACGTCGTCGTCGGAACCCTGCTCCACCGGATGGGCATGACCGGCGAGCCGATGGTGGACGCCGACGTCGCCGCGCTGACCGAGATGGTCCTGTCGCACTTCGCCGACGACCCGGCCTGACCACCGCTCGGGCGTGACGACGCATCACGCCCCGCCCTGGCGCTGACGATCGGGCGGGCCCGTGCGTCGAGGGTCAGGCCGGGGGTCCGCTGCCCCTGCAGCTGGTGAAGGACCAGTTCGACCAGCTCTACGCGGACTCGGCGGGGAGCGGGCGGGTCATGGCGCTGGCGCTGCACCCGTTCGTGATCGGGCAGGTTCTGTGCCAGGTATCTGGACCCAGGCGCTGGAGTACATCGCCGAGCATCCCGGCGTGGTCCGCGGTGACCGGGATCATCCAGAGGCCGGCCGCACGCGCGCACCTACGGGGTGAACCCGTTCGATCCGCAGGCTGGGGTCGTGGACCTGACCGCGATCCTGCCGACGTACGAGTTCGGGCCGAGCGGCGGCCTGGTGTCGACGCCGGAGGACCTGAACCGGTTCTGGCGGCGGGCACCGCTGGCCGCGATGAGGCGCTCGACCGTGCCGATCAGCGCGGAGGGCTGGCCCGCGGGCGCCAGGTACGGCTTCGGCGTGGCGCGGTCGCGCGCCGCGCAGCCGCATCGGTCAGGGGAAGCGGATGGTCACGGTCAGCCCGCCGCAGGGGCGCGGGGCGGCCGACAGGTCGGCGCCGTGCGTTTCGGCGACGGCTCGCACGATCGCCAGGCCCAGGCCGTGGCCGCCGGCGGAGTGCGTGCGCGCGGCGCCGAGCCGCTGGAACGGCTGGAACAGGCGATCCAGGTCCTCCACCGGCACGGCCGGGCCGGTGTTGCTGATCGCCAGTCCGGCCGGACCGGTGGCCAGCGTGACGCTCCCGCCGGGAACGTTGTGACGCAGGGCGTTGTCGACCAGGTTGCCGATCATGCTGGCGAGGAGGTCCGGGTCACCGCTCACCGGCGCGGGATCCAGCGCCGCGTGGACGGCGAGGTCCGTCGGGCGGTCGAGCAGGACCTGCCGGGTGAGCCCGGCCAGGTCGACCACCTCCCGCCGGTCGAGACCGCGCTGCCCCTCGGCGAGGCTGAGGAGGGCGTCGATCAGCCGCTCCTGCCGTACGCCGAGGTCGAGGACCTCCTCGCACGCGGCCCGCAGGCCGGCGGCGGTCGCGCCGGGATCGGCGAGGGCGACCTGCAGGACGGCCCGCTGCCCGGCCAACGGGGTCCGCAGCTCGTGCGAGGCGTTGGCCACGAAGCAGCGCTGCGCCGCGAAGGCCGCGTCGAGCCGCGCGAACAGGTCGTCGAGCGTGCGGGCCAGCCGGGTCAGCTCGTCGTCGGGACCCCGCAGGCCGAGCCGCCGGTTCAGGTTCGTTGCCGAGATCTCCGCGGCGGTCACGGTCATGGCGCGCAGCGGGCGCAGGAAGCGCCCGGCCAGCCACCACGCGGCCACCACGGAGAGGACCACCACGACCGCGGCGGTGCCAGCGAGCGCGGCGTCGACCTGCTGGGCGGTCGTGTCGGGCGGCGGTACGGCGTCGCCCGCCCGCAGCCGGTGCTGGTCCCTGCCGAACAGGAACCCGGCCAGCAGCAGCATCGGAACCGCCACGGCCAGCACCAGCCCCGCGTACAGCGCCGTGAGCTGGACCCGCAGGGAGGGCCGGGTCATTGCGGGAGCCCGATCCGGTAGCCGCCCTCGCGGACGGTCTCGATCACCGGTGGGTCGCCGAGCTTGATCCGCAACCGGCGCACCGTCGTCTTGACGGCCGTGGTGAACGGGTCCGCCTGCTCGTCCCAGACCCGCTCGAGCAGTTCCTCCGCCGAGACGACCCGGCCGCCCGCGGCGAGCAGGCAGCGCAGCAGCGCGAACTCCTTCGCCGTCAGTTCCAGCGGCTGTCCCCCGCGCGCGGCCGTACGCCGCCCCGGGTCCAGTGTGAGCTCCCCCACCCGCAGCACCGGCGGTACGGCAGGCGCCGAGCGACGCCCGAGCGCGTGCACCCGCGCGACCAGCTCGGCGAAGTCGAACGGCTTGGGCAGGTAGTCGTCTGCCCCCAGCCCCAACCCCTCGACCCGGTCCCGCACCGTGCTCGCCGCGGTGAGCATCAGCACCCGCGACCCGGACCCGCCCGCGGCGATTTCCCGGCACACGTCGTCGCCGTGGGTGCCGGGCAGGTCGCGGTCGAGCACCACCACGTCGTAGCGGACCTCGGCCAGGTGGGCCAGCGCGTCGTCGCCGTCCAGCACCACGTCGACCGCCATGCCCTCGCGCCGTAACCCGGTGCCGATCGACCGGGCCAGCACTTCGAAGTCCTCGACCACCAGAACGCGCATGCCGTTCACGATGCCAGGGATCCGGTGTCACCGGGGTGACACCCGGCCTGCCGTACAACCGGGGCCATGACAGATCCACGATGGACACGGCGCAGGCTGCTGGCCGTGACAGGGGCCGGCGCGGCGCTCGGCGGGTTGCTGCCCGCCGGGCGGGCGGGGGAGAGCAGCGTGCCGGCCAGGGCCACGGACTTCGCCCGCGCGGTGCTCGCGGGCTTCGACCGCCACCGGCTCGTGGCGCTCGGCGAGGCGCACGGCCAGCAGGAGCACGGCGACGCGCTGCAGCTCCTGCTCGCCGACCCGCGGCTGCCGGAGGTGGTCGACGACGTCGTCGTCGAGTTCGGCAACGCGCGCTACCAGCCGGTCGTCGACCGGTTCGTCGCCGGCGGGGCGGTCGACGATGCGGTGCTGCGGCAGGTGTGGCGCGACACCACGCAGTCGCCCGCGGGCACCGGCGACCAGCCGATCAGGGAGCAGTTCTTCCGCACGGTCCGCGCCGTCAACTGGACGCTGCCCCCGCAACGGCGGATCCGCGTGCTGCTCGGGGACCCGCCGATCGACTGGTCGAAGATCAGCACTCAGGCGCAGGTGGACACGTTCCTCGAGCAGCGCGACGCGCACGTCGCCGCCCTGGTCGAGCGGGAGGTGCTCTCCAAGGGACGCCGGGCGCTGATCTGCTACGGCAGCGGGCACGTCCTGCACGCCAGCGCGGACCACGCGGTCTCGCTGATCGAGGAGCACACCGGCCGCCGCGTCCACGTCATCGTCTCCGGCACCCATCCCCGCCTGGCGGGACAGCCCCGGCGCACGGTGATCCCGTGCGCGGGCACCTGGCTGGCTTCGGTCGACGCCGGGCAGTTCATGGACGCGCCGCCGCTGTGCGGGACGCCGCTGGGCAAGGCCGCCGACGCGGTTCTGTACCTCGGCCAACGGGCGGAACTGACGCGGTCGCTGTGGAACCCGGCGATCTTCCTCGACCCGGTGTACTGGGCGGAACTGCAGCGGCGCAACGCCATCAACGGCAACCACCTGGACCTGGAGCAGTACCGGCAGCCGCAGCCGATCGGCTGGTCCACGGGCTCGCCCGGTCACTGCGGTTAAGGTTGAAACGAATCCGTCTTTATAGACACATGCCATCCGCATTCAGCGCCGAGGAGAGGGCGCGCATCACCGGCCTGCTCCTGGACAACGACCGTAGACTCCAAGGAGGCGCTCTACCTGAAGCCGTGCACGCCGGCGATCCCGCACCGACGACGTGGCCCGCGAGCTGGCCGAAGGCCCTCAGGTGGCGCTGCTGGTGGTGCCGACTTGGAGCGCCACGGCGGCGACATCCCCGCGGCGCTGGCGGCGCGGGAGGCGGGGCTGCGTCCACGCTTCCACCGGTTCTCGCACCACGTAGTTGCGCGGTGGCCGGCCTCGGGGCGCCCAGGTGAAGGAGATGGGGCGGCCGAGCGGGAACGTGGGTTCGTCTGCCATGAAGCGTTCGAGCGGGCCGCCGGCCGTTGGTTCGGCAGCCCGACAGCGGGTCAGGACTCCAGGAAGTGCAGCACGGCCAGCACGCGGCGGCTGTAGCCGGTCGTGTGCGACAGCCTCAGCTTGTCGAACAGCGAGTTCACGTGCTTCTCCACCGCGCTCTGCGACACGTGCAGGGCCTGGGCGATGGAGGCGTTGGTCAGGCCCTGCGCCATCCGTTCCAGCACCTCGCGCTCCCGCGCCGTCAGCCGGGCCAGGGGGTCCACCTGCGTCGTACGGGCCAGCAGCTGGCGCACCACCTCCGGGTCGAAGGCCGCCCCGCCCGCGCCCACCCGCTCCAGCGCGTCCAGGAAGTCGCCGACCTGCGCCACCCGGTCCTTGAGCAGGTAGCCGACGCCCTCGACGTCGGCGCTCATCAGCTCGGTGGCGTAGCGCTTCTCCACGTACTGCGACAGCACCAGCACCTTCACGGCAGGCCAGCGCCGCCGGATCTCCAGCGCCGCCCGCAGGCCCTCGTCGGTGTGGGTCGGCGGCATGCGGACGTCCACGACCACGATGTCCGGCCGGTGCTCGGCCACCGCGGTGACCAGCGCGTCGCCGTCGCTGACCGCGGCCGGCACCTCGTGGCCCTCCTCCAGCAGCAGCCGCACGAGGCCCTCGCGCAGCAGCGTGGAGTCCTCGGCCAGGATCACCCGCACGGCAGCACCGCCGTGATCGTGGTCGGCCCGCCGGTCGGGCTGCTCACCTCGAAGCCGCCGTCCAGCGCCGCCACCCGCCTGGCCAGCCCCGACAGGCCGCCGCCCGCCGCCTGCGCGCCGCCCGCGCCGTCGTCTCGCACCCGTACGAGCACCGCGGCGTCCTCCTCGTGCACCTCGACCGTGATGAGCGTGGCGCCGGCGTGCTTGGCGGCGTTGGTGACGGCCTCGCACACCACGAAGTACGCCGCCGTCTCCACCGCCCTGGGCGGCCGACGCCGCAGGTCGCAGGCTACCTTGACCGGAACGCTCGACCGTTCGGCCACCCCTGCCAGCGCCTCGCCCAGGCCCAGGGCGTCCAGGCCGCTGGGATAGACCCGCCAGGCCACCTCGCGCAGCTCGGCCAGCGCCTGCTGCGCCTCCTGGTGCGCCTGCTCCAGCAGCTCCGGCCGGCCCCGCCTGGCCCGTCCGACCAGCATCGACAGCGCCACCAGCCGCTGCTGCAGCCCGTCGTGCAGGTCGCGCTCGATCCGGCGGCGTTCGGAGTCCACGGCGGCCACGATGCCGGCGCGGCTCTCGGCCAGTTCGGCGATCCTGCGTTCGAGGGCCTGGGTCGGGTCGGGGGCGAGCATGCGCACCGCCAGCCGCCGTTCCAGCGCGTGCACGCCCACCAAGCCCGACAGGGCCAGGAACAGCAGGACGGTCCCGCCGACCACGAGGTAGGTGACCAGCGGGAGCGAGGGCGCCATCCCGTCGAACCGCTCGCCGCGCGCCCAGGCGGTGAGGAGGAGGACGTAGGCGCGGGCCCCGTACACGAGCAACGTGATCACCAGCCCGCCCAGCACCCCCACCGGGACGCGGGCGGCCAGGTAGGGCACGGGCCTGCCGTCCTGGAGGGCGTCGGGGTCCAGGCGCAGGCGGCGTGCCTCGAGGCGGGCCAGCCGGCGGGCCGCGGCGGTGACGTTCGGATTGCCCAGCAGCGGCAGCGCAAGCAGCAGGAAGACCAGCTCGGCCAGCGCGGTGACTGCGCCCAGCGTCACCGCGCCCAGCAGTCGCAGCCCCTCAGCGGCGACTCGCATGCCTGCCCTTGCGCCGCTCGGTCAGCCGTACGGCGACGAACACCACGATCGCCAGGACCACCAGCCCGAGCACCACCTTGGAGCCGATGCCGACGTACGCCTCCACCAGCGACCAGTTCTCGCCCAGCAGGTAGCCTGCCATCACGAAGATGGTGTTCCAGATCAGGCTGCCGGTGGCCGTCAGGAGCGTGAACGGCACCAGCGGCATCCGCTCGACGCCCGCCGGCACGGAGATGAGGCTGCGGAAGAGGGGGATCATCCGCCCGAAGAACACCGTCTTGCGGCCGTGCTTGAGGAACCACGCCTCGGTCTTCTCGATGTCGGACGTCTTGACCAGCGGAAGCTTGGCGGCGATGGCCAGCGTGCGCTCGCGGCCCAGCAGCGCCCCCACCCAGTACAGCGCCAGGGCCCCGATCACGGAGCCGAGTGTCGTGCACACCAGCACGTCCAGCAGGTCCATCTCGCCTCTGGACGCGGTGAAGCCGGCCAGCGGCAGGATCACCTCGCTGGGCAGGGGAGGGAAGAGGTTCTCCAGCGCGATCGCGAGCCCGGCCCCGGGCGCGCCGAGAGTCTCCATCAGTCCAACCAGCCAATCAGTCATAGGGACAAGCCTAGGCATGATCGGATATGCCGGGGTATGAGGCGGACTTCTGATCGCGGGGTGCGGTAAACCCCACCCCTACGTACCGTACACTGTACGGCCGTGAGCTTCTCCACGGATCTGGCCCAGCACGCGGCAGTCTTCCAACCCGGCGACCCACCCAGGTCCGGATATATCACCTTCCTCGACCCGGGCGGGCCGTCCGCGGTGACGGTGGCCGAGGAGCACGACGGCGCGGTCCGCACGCGCGAGCTCGCGGCCACCCTCGTCCCGGTGGGAGAGGCCGTGGCGGGGCTGGCCCGGGCACGCATGGACCCGCGGGCCCACCCGGCGACGCGCTTCTGGGGAGCGGCCGCCCTGGTGGCGCTCCAGCTGGTCACCCGGGGCCGCATCCTGCCGGGGGTGTCGGCGGGGGAGCACGACTCGTGGCGCGCGGGCCCGCTCGACGCCGCCGACATCCAGCGCGTACGCGAGCTGGCCGCCGCCATGCCCGCCGCGGCCCGCGCCGTCCCCCTGCGACCCGGGCAGCAAGGGGATCCGTGGCTGCCGGAGGCGGAGCCGCTCGTGCGCGCGTTCCTCGACGCCGTCGCCGACGCCATGCCGCGCTCGCCCGGCGCCGTACGGGCCACCGGCGCCACCGCCTTCGCCGCCGCCAAGCCCGTCAAGGTGCCGCACCTGCGCCCCTGGGCCGAGGAGGTCGCGGCCGGCCTCGACTCGGGCGTACGGCTGTCGCTGCGCCTGGAGGCCGAGGACCTGGCCGCCGCCGAATTCCGCGCGATCGTGCAGCTGCACAGCCTGGCCGACCCCTCCCTCGTCGTCGACGCGGCCGACCTGTGGCAGGGCCGCGACGCGGGGTTCGGGCCGCGCGCCAGGATCGAGGCCACGATGGCCGTGCGCCGGGCCGCCCGCACCTGGCCGCGCCTGGAACGCCTGCTCGACAGCGCCGTCCCCGACGAGCTCGCGCTCACCGACGGCGACGTCGAGCAACTGCTCGCCGGCGCCGCCGAACGCCTGGCCGCCGCCGGCGTCGAGGTGCACTGGCCCAAGGCCCTGGTGCGCGGCCTGAGCGCGCGGGCCGTCATCGGCGAGCGCGACGCCAGGCCGTCCGACCTGCCGTCGTTCCTCGGCGGGCAGCACCTGACCAGCTTCAACTGGCAGCTCGCGCTCGGCGGCGAGCGCCTGAGCGCGGCCGAGATGGACCGGCTCGCCGAGGCCCACCGCCCGGTGGTGCGGCTGCGCGACCAGTGGGTCCTCATCGACCCCGACCTGGCCCGCAAGGCCCGCCAGCGCGACCTCAAGCCCCTGACCGGCATCGAGGCGCTGGGCGCGGCCCTGACCGGCTCGGTCGAGGTCGAGGGCGAGCAGGTCGCCGTGGAGCCCACCGCCTGGCTGAGCGAGCTGCGCGAACGCCTGGCCGAACCCGCCGACGCCGGCCCTCCGGAAGGGCTGGCGGCGACCCTGCGCGACTACCAGCTGGCCGGGCTGCGCTGGCTGGCCCGGATGACCTCGCTCGGGCTGGGCGGCTGCCTGGCCGACGACATGGGCCTGGGCAAGACGATCACGCTGATCGCCCTGCACCTGCACCGCGCCGGCGACGCCGCCGGGCCCACGCTCGTGGTCTGCCCGGCCTCGCTGCTGGGCAACTGGGAGCGGGAGATCACCAAGTTCGCGCCGGGCGTGCCGGTGCGCCGCTTCCACGGGGCGCAGCGCACGCTGCCCGATGAGGGGTTCGTGCTGACCACGTACGGCACCATGCGCCTGGACGTGGCCCGCCTGGGCGCGCACCCGTGGGGGCTGGTGGTGGCCGACGAGGCCCAGCACGTCAAGAACCCCGCCTCCGGGACCGCCAAGGCCCTGCGCGAGATCCCGGCCGCGGCGCGCGTCGCGCTGACCGGCACCCCCGTGGAGAACAACCTGTCGGAGCTGTGGGCCATCCTCGACTGGACCACGCCGGGGCTGCTGGGCCCGCTGGGCAGGTTCAGGGCGCGGTGGGCCAAACCGGTCGAGTCCGGCGACAACGAGACGGCCGAACGCCTGTCGCGGCTGGTGGGCCCGTTCCTGCTGCGGCGCCGTAAGAGCGATCCCGGCATCGCGCCGGAGCTGCCGCCCAAGACCGAGACCGACCGACCGGTCGCGCTCACCACCGAGCAGGCCGGCCTGTACGAGGCCGTCGTCCGCGAGAGCATGGCCCAGATCGCCGAGGCCGGCGGCATGGCCAGGCGCGGCCTGATCGTCAAGCTGCTGACGGGCCTCAAGCAGATCTGCAACCACCCCGCCCACTACCTGCACGAGGCCGCGCCGCGCCTGGCCGGCCGCTCGGGCAAGCTGGAGCTGCTGGACGAGCTGGTCGACACCATCGTGGCCGAGGACGGCGCGGTGCTGGTCTTCACCCAGTACGTCGCCATGGCCCGCCTGCTGGAGCGGCACCTGACCGCCAGGGGCGTGGCCAGCCAGCTGCTGCACGGCGGCACCCCGGTCGCCCGCCGCGAGGAGATGGTCGAGCGCTTCCAGGACGGCCGCGCGCCGGTGTTCCTGCTGTCGCTCAAGGCCGCCGGCACCGGCCTGAACCTCACCCGCGCCGACCACGTCATCCACTACGACCGCTGGTGGAACCCCGCCGTCGAGGACCAGGCCACCGACCGTGCCTACCGCATCGGCCAGACCCGGCCCGTCCAGGTGCACCGGCTGATCGCCGAGGGCACGATCGAGGACCGCATCGCCGAGATGCTCGGCGCCAAACGCGCGCTGGCCGAGGCCGTGCTGACCTCCGGCGAAGCCGCCCTGACCGAGCTGACCGACGCCGAACTCGCCGCACTCGTGGAGCTCAGATGACCGCCGCCCGCGGCTTCGCCGCCTTCCCCCCGCAACGCGCCGGAGCCCGTTTCGCCACCTCCTGGTGGGGGCGGGCCTGGGTCAAGGCCATGGAGGACACCTCGCTGGACCAGGGGCTGCTGCGCAAGGGCCGCGCCTACGCCAAGACCGGCCAGGTCGGCCCCATCACCGTCAGCCCCGGCCGCATCGCCGCCGTGACCGAGAGCGAGTACGACACCGTCGTACGCGTCGAGCAGCTCACCGAGGCCGCCTGGGAACGTTTCCTCGACCAGGTGGCCGCCAAGAGCGGCCACATCGCGGCCCTGCTCGACCGCGACATGCCGCACGACCTGGTGGCGGCCGCCGAGGACGCCGCCGTGCCGCTGCTGCCGGCCGTCGGGGACCTGGAGCCGGAGTGCTCCTGCCCGGACTGGGGGCATCCGTGCAAGCACGCGGCCGCCCTGTGCTACCAGGCGTCGTGGCTGCTGGACGCGGACCCGTTCGTGCTGCTGCTGATGCGCGGGCGCGGCGAGCGGGAGCTGCTGGAGGCGCTGCAGGGGCGCGCGGCCCCGCCCGCGCCGGACCCGGCGCCGGCCGCGGCCATGGGGGTGCCGGCGGCGGAGGCGTTCGCGGCGGGCGTGCCCGCGCTGCCCGAGCCCCCGCCGGTCGAGGTCGCCTTCGCCCCGCCCGTGCTGGACCCGGCGCCGGGCGTGGACGTGGCCGCCCTGACGGTGCTCATCGCCTCGGCCGCCTGGCGGGCGCGCGAGGCGCTGCTCCACGGGCGGCTGCCGGAGCTGTCCGAACACCAGGACCGCGTCCGCCTGGCCGCCGAGCACGACCTGGACCTCGGGCTGGAGGCGGCAGTGCGGGCCTGGCGGTACGGCGGCGCGCACGGCCTGGAGGTGCTGGAGCACGCCTGGACGCCGCCCCGCCAGGACCTGGCCAGGTCGCAGGCCCTGCTGGAGGCCGGTTGGGAGGGCGAGCAGCCGCCGCCGCTGGAGTCCTGGCGCAACCGCTGGACCCTCGGCCCCCTGCAACTGCGCTACGGCCGCGACGGCCGCTGGTACCCCTTCACCCGGGTCGAGGGGGAGTGGTGGCCCTCCGGCCCGCCGGAGCGCGACCCGGCGGCGCTGGTCAGCGGGTGAGCCGTCGGGCGCGGCGGCGGCAGGCGACGGCCCCTTTACCAGCCGGGGTCGCTGCGGCCTTCGAGGCGGCCGATCGCCTGGCGGCCGGCGTTGCCGCGCAGGCCCACGGCGTAGTGCCAGCCGTCCAGCGCGCCGGGCCTGGTGAAGTCGATGCGGCCCTGGGTGGTGCCCGTCATGATCTGGGACCAGCCCCAGCCACCCCCGCGGTCGACCCAGGTGCTGATCGAGTTGCCGTCGAGGACGAACGCCCAGCGGTCGCCGGGCTCCAGCACCCCCGTGGCGCCGGAGGCGGTGGTGAGCCTGCCGTCGATCCTGATGTCGATGCCGTGCTGGCCCTTGATCCCGGTCCACGCCATGACGTAGTTGCGCTCGTCCTTGACCAGGCCGTTGAACAGGGCGTCCTGCCCCTTCCCGGTGCCGGCCCACCGGTCATGGTCGACGATCACGACAGCCCGGGAGCTCTTCGGCCCGGAGCCGTGGGAGACCAGGCCGTAGTAGGCGCCCGCTCCCTGCGCCTGCAGCGTTCCCGTGCCGAAGGTCAGCTGCGGCGACGCCTCGGTCGCCGACGGCTTGCGGACCGTGTAGGCGGCGCTGGAATCGGTGTCGAAGGTGTCGTCCACGCCGACCTCGGGGTAGGCCTCGGGGGCGAAGGTCACCGTCGTTCTGCTGATCGCCTGGATCGCGTGCCCGTCCCAGCTCGCGGTGGCGGTGAAGTCCGCGGTCTGGCCGGTCAGCACGGTCGATTCCGCCCGTACGGTGAACGCGACGTGACGGGCCTCGCCGGGCTTCAGTGAGCTGATCACGTCCGGCTCGGCGGCGGTCGCGGTCCAGCCCTTAGGGGCCGACAGCCGTACGCGGACGTTCCGCGCCGTCTTGGCGGTGTCGTTGACGACCGAGACGATCGCCGTTCCGGCGCCGGTCGCGGTGGAGATCGCGGCCGGCGCCTGGTACACCGAGAGCCGGGAGTCGACCGCCCGGAAGCGGGGACGCTCCTCGGGCACGGAGACCCGGCCGCTGACCAGCGTGGGCGGTGCGCCGTGGCGGCCCGAGCGGACGCCGAAGACGGACAGCCCGCCGCCGTCGGAGGCGAAGCGCAGCGTGACGGTGTCCTCGTCGCCGAGTTGGCGTGCGGTGATCGGGACGGCGATTCGGTAGCCGTAGCGGTTGCCGAAGTCGGCCACGAGGGAGCCCCGTGATCGACCGGCCAGCGCCGTCGGACCGTGGGGATCGTCGGGCAGCTCGATCGCCGGCAGCGCGGTGCCGTTGACCGACACGGTGAGGCGGGTGGGGTAGCGGCGCGCGGTGGTCACGTTGTTGGGGTCGTACCAGCCGCGGGGCTGGGCGGCCGCGAGCTCCGCGATCAGGGTGGCTCCGCGCGCCCGGCCCGTGCGGACCTCCTCGGGCAACTGGACCTCGTACTCGAAGTGGCCGCGGCCGTAACCGGTGACCCAGTCGGACCCGCCGGTGGTCCTGGCCTGGGCTCCGCCGGTCCATTCCTGCGCGGTCACCGCGCCGGGGGAGAAACCGCCGTCGGGGGCGGGGGTGTCGAAGCTCAGGTAGTTCTCGGCGACGGTCCGGCCGCCGGTGTCGAGCCAGATCCACACGTAACCGTTGCGCAGCTTGGCCGGCGCGGTGACCGACACGGTGCCGGCGTCGGTCACGGTGTAGCGTTCCGGGGCGAACGGCCGCGAACCGCCGCCGCCCGCGTCGGCGACCCACCGGCCTTCGTCGTCGTAGCCGCCGATCCTCCACCGGAGCGTGGCCCGGGACAGGTCGGTGTCACCGAAGTGGCTGACCTTGACCGGCACCTCGATCGCGCCGCCGCGTTCGACGGTCCGCGCCGCCGTACCCATCAGCGAGATCGCGTCGTCCCCCTGGAACAGGTCTATGCCGCGCGGCCTGCCGTGATGGTCCATGAACTCCGGCAGGTTCGGCTGCCGGTCGAACGTGACCGGGCTCTGCACCTCCTGCTCGGTCTCGGCGAGCTGGACGCCGACGTACCCGTTGAGCTTGGGATAGGCACGGAACAGGCCGAACGTGTGCGGCACCTGCCCGGACCTGATGGCGAACTCGGAGTTCAGCCACGGCTGCCCGCTCTGGGCGCCGTCGTTGAAGTTCCAGGTGGAACCCGGCTTGACCTGGGCGTCGAACCCGTCCAGCAGTTTCTTCCACTCGTCGTAGCCGGCCAGGTAGTAGTGGAAGTCGTTGAGGTCGGTGTCGAGGTGGCCGTTCTGGCAGCAGGCGGAGTTGTCCACGATCAGCCGCGACGGGTCGGCGTCGCGGGCGACCCCGACCATCCTGCGGACGTACGGGAACGCCTCCGCCGGGATCGGCTGCTGCCACGGCTCCTTGCCGAGCCCCCACGCCTCGTTGAAGATCGTCCAGATCACGATCGACGGATGGTTGTGGTCCCGCTTGAGCGTGGCGCGCAGCAGCCCCTCGAACAGCCGCTCCGCCTCCGCGCCCAGGGAGTGCCAGCCCGCGTTGGGCATGTCGTACCAGATCATCAAGCCGAGCCGGTCCGCCCAGTGGTAGTAGGCGGGCTCGTTGACCTTGAGGTGGTTCCTGATCACGTTGAAGCCGAGCTTCTTGGCGTTCTTCAGGTCGAGCAGGATCGAGCCGCGGCCCGGCTCGTTCTCGGTCCCGGTGCGCAGGTCGGGCCCGGCGGTGACCCCGGTGTAGGTGTACAGGCCCCACGGGTTGTAGCCCTGGTCGAGCACGCCCCTCAGGTAGACCGGCCGGTTGTTGAGGTACACGTACTGGTACTCGTTCTGGTGGCCGGGCGCCCATTTCCGCTCGATCGTCCGCAGACCGAACGTCGTCCGGACGCCGTCGTCATGGCCGAGACGGAAGTCGGCGGTGTACAGGGCCGGATCGTCCGGCTCCCACAGGCGCGGCCGCGCGATCGGGATCCGCGCCGTCCCGCGCCCGTCCTCGAGCGGTACGTCCGCGCTGCCGACCACCTTGCCATCGGGGCTCCTGACCTGCACGGTGGCGCGCTGCCCGCCGTCGGCCGCGACGTCGATCCGCGCGGCCGCCACGGATGGCGTGCGCGCGTCCCCTTCGAAGGTCAGCTCGGGTGTCACCCGCGTGTCGGTGAGCCGCGCGCCCGCGTAGGGCTCGATCCACACCGGCTGCCAGATCCCGCCGACGTCGCTGAACCAGCCGGTGTCCGCCCCGTTGGGCTCGCCCGTCTGCTTGCCCATCGGGTACGGCGACTCGGGCGTCGTCGGCGGCGCGACCACCCGGATCGTCACCGTGTGCGTCGAACCGGGAGCCAGCGCGCCCAGCCCGGCGCTGATCTCGGTGAACCCGTCCCCGGTGTACGGCAGCACCGGCTCACCATCGAGCCAGACCGCCGCGCCCCAGTCGGCGGCCCCGACGCGCAGCCGTACCTGCTGCTCGGGGAAGTCCCTGGGCACGGTGAACGACCGCTGGTACCAGACCGTCCCCCGGTAACCGGCGAAGGCGCTGCGGAAGATCTCCTTGGTCGCCAGCTCCTCCTCACCCCACGCGGCCAGCGACTGGTACGCGAACGGCACCCGGATCGCCTTGCCGAACACGTGCCCAGGGGCGTACCAGCGTTCGCGCTCCCCGGCGTTCCCGGGATCGAAGTCGAACGACCAGGTCCCGTTCAGCGACAGCCACGTGTCGCCGGTGAACGGGCGCCGGTCGGCGTCCGGGCGCGGGTACTCCTGCCGCGCCGGGTCGGTGTCCCTGGCCAGTTCGAGGGTGACCGAACCGGCCGCGGTCGTGGACGCGAACGCGTACCCCTCCTTGCCGGCCACCACGAGCGCGCTGCTCTCCGGCACGCCGGACAGCACGAACGTGCCGTTCTCGGCGGTCGTGGCGAACACGTCGCTCCGCGAGGCGTGCACACTGGCCCCCTCGATCGGCGCGCCGCTGCGGGCGTCCACCACCCGGCCGCTGACCTCGATCGTGCGCCCCTCCGCGGGGGTCGCGGGCGGCGGCGGCACCGCGAGGGCGGGCGCCGTCGCCGCCAGCAGCGTCCCCGCGGTGAGCACCGCGACGGCGAAGGTGCGTCGTAACGTCATCGCCCGTTCTCCGATCCGGCCCGCTCGATCGCCGCCGGGCGCAGTTGCGCCGCGCGGATCCGCGCGACGTCCAGCTTGCTCGACCGGTCGAAACGGTAGATCCCGTTCTGCTCCTGATAGACGTCGGTGAGCTGCGTGTAGCAGTAGCCGAACATGCGGGGATCGTCGAGCAGCACGCCGACCAGCCCGGCGAAGCGCCGCTGGAGCTCCTCCTCACTGGCGGGCCGCTCGCCGTAACCCCAGGACTGCTCCTCGGGAGGCGCGTCCGGGTTCCACCAGATGCCGCCGAACTCGCTGCAGAAGTACGGCTGCCCCTGGTACGGCACCGACCACGCGGTCCCGTCGGGGCCGGCGTTGACGTACGGCGTCCCGTCGGCCAGGCCCGACATCAGCTTGCCGAACACCTCGGGATCCTGCTCGTAGCAGTGCGAGTCGTACACGTCGGCGCCCGGCACCCGGTGGGCGTACCCGGACGCGTCGATCAGCGGCCGGGTCGGGTCGGCCGCCTTCGTGGCCAGGTACATGCCCCACGTGACGTCGTCGAGCACGGTGATCCGGTCGTGCAGCTTCTGGAAGGTCTCGTTGAGCGGGCACCAGCCGACGATGGACGGGTGGGAGTAGTCGCGTTCGACCGCCTCCAGCCACTGCGTCACGAAGGAGGCGGTCGGCCGCTGGTTGTCCCACGACGGGCCGCCGCCGGTGTTGGCGCCCCAGTCCCCGAACTCGCCCCACACCAGGAATCCCATCCGGTCCGCGTGGTACAGGTACCGCTCCTCGAACACCTTCTGGTGCAGCCGGGCGCCGTTGAAACCGGCGGCCACGGCCAGCTCGATGTCGTGGCGCAGGGCCTCGTCCGAGGGCGCGGTCATCAGGCCGCCGGGGTAGTAGCCCTGGTCGAGCACGAGCCGCTGGAAGCGCACCTCGCCGTTGAGCAGCACGGCATGGCCGTCGATGGAGACCGAGCGCAGCCCGGCGTAGCTGGCGGCGGTGTCGATCACGGTGCCGTCGACGTCGAGCAGGTCGATGCGGACGTCGTACAGGTGGGGGTCCTCGGGGGACCAGAGCCGGACGCGGTCCTGCGGCAGCGGCAGCCACACCTCGGGGGCGAGGTCGAGGTCGGCGCGCGCCCGCGCCCGCGCGACCTCGCCGTCCTGGTCCGACACGGTCACCTGCACCTGGTGCCCGGCGCGGGCGGCCGAGACCGGCACGGTGATCCGGAACGCGGACGCGGCGACGTTGGGCGTGATCCGCGGCCGGCCGAGGTGCTGGGAGGGCACGGGCTCGCACCACACCGTCTGCCAGATGCCGGTGGTGCGCCCGTAGCGCGCGCCGTGCCCCTCGTACGTGGTCGCCTGCTTGCCCCGCGCCTGCGGACCACTCCGCGGGTCGCGGGCCCGCACGACCACCGTGTACGTGTGCCCCGGATCGGCCGAACCGGCCAGGTCGCAACTGAACGGCGTGAACCCGCCCCGGTGCCGCCCGGCCTCCACGCCGTCCACCCACACGGTGGCGTCGTGGTCCACCGCCTGGAAGTGCAGCAGCACCCGCCGCCCGGCCCAGCCCCGCGGCACCCGCACGGTACGGCGGTACCAGACGGCCTCGTGGAAGTCCGGGTCGCCGATGCCGGACAGCGGCGCCTCCGGGCAGAACGGCACGACGATCTCGCCGCTCAGCTCCCGGTCGAGCAGCCCGCGCTCCAGCCCGGAGTCGCCGGCGTCCCGCTCGAACTGCCACGTCCCGTTCAGGCACTGCCATTCGTCGCGGACGAACTGCGGCCGCGGATACTCGGGACGGGGGATCATGGAGTTGTCAGGCACGATGCTCACTTTCGATGGGTCAGGATTTGACTGCACCGGCGATGCCCTCGATGAAGTACCGCTGCAGCACGACGAACAGCACGACGACCGGCAGCAGCGAGATCGTCGCCGCGGCGGCCATGCCCGACCAGTCGGTGGCGTTCTCACCGACGAACGCCAGCATGCCGACGCTGACAGTGCGCAGGTCGGGCCGCGAGAACGTGAAGACCAGCGGCAGGAAGAACGCGTTCCAGGTGGACAGGAAGGTCAGCACGGTGACCGTGGCGGTCACCGGCTTGGCCAGTGGGAGCATGACGCGGAAGAAGATGGTGGCGAAGCCGGCGCCGTCGATGAGCGCGGCCTCGGTCAGCTCCTTGGGGATGCCGCGGAAGTAGCCGAAATAGAGCAGGATGGCCGCCACGTTCGCGGCGCCCGACATCGCCAGGATGATGCCGGTCAGCGAGTTGAGCAGGCCGAGCTTCTGGGACAGGTCGACCAGCGGGATGATGGTGTAGCCGGCCGGGACGAACAGCGTGGCCACCAGGACGCCCATGATGAGCTTGCGGCCGCGGAACTCGTGGCGCGCGAGGACGTACCCGGTCATGGCGCACCTGACCACCACGACCACCACCGTGCACACGGTGATGATCACGGTGTTGAGCAGGTATTTGCCGAACTCCGCCTCGACCCACGCGCGCTCGTAGTTGGCCCACTCCGGTGCGTCGGGCAGCAGGTCGAGCCCCTTGGTGAACACCTCGGCCGACGTCTTGAACGACGCCGAGACCATCCACAGGAACGGGTAGATCCAGATCAGGCAGCCGATGGCGAGTGCGGCGGCGGCCAGCCACCAGGGCAGCCGGCGCAGGACCGTGGCCGCGTTCACGCCATCCCCCTGGTCCGGCGGGTGGCGCGCATCGCGAGCAGTTGCACCATGCCGACGAGGCACACGAACAGGCCGAACAGCACGGCGGCCGCGGACGCGTACCCGAGCCGGGGGACCGTCGCGGCGAAGGCCCACCGGTAGATGTACACCTCGATCACCTCGGTCGAGTAGAACGGGCCGCCGTTGGTCATGGTCAGGACGAGGTCGAAGACCTGCAGCGACGCCTCGACCGAGAGCAGGGTGATGATCACCAGGAAGGGCTTGAGCAGCGGCATGGTGATGTGGCGGAGCGTGGCCAGGGCGCCGGCGCCGTCGAGCCGGGCCGCCTCGTACACCTCGTTCGGCACGGTCTGCAGCGCGGCCAGCCAGTAGACCAGCGTGATGCCGAACCACTTCCAGACGTACACGCCGATCGTCGTGCCGAGCGCCGTCGAGGACTGCCCGAGGAAGTCGACGCCGTCCGGCGCCAGCCCGGCCTCGCGCAACGCCAGGTTGACCGGGCCGCTGGCCGGGTCGAACACGAACTGCATCACCACGCCGACGATCGCCGTCGTGGTGACCACCGGCAGGAACAGGGCGGTCCTGAACAACTTGCGCAGCGGCATGCGCGGCGAGTTGAGCACGATCGCGATCAGCAGCGTGGCCAGCACCTGGATCGGCACCGCGACGAGCATGAACGTCAGCGTCAGCCGGAACGAGCTCCAGAACATCGGGTCGGCCAGGACCTCCTGGTAGTTGGCCAGGCCGATGAACGAAGGGCTCGCGTCGAACCCGTTCCAGTCGGTGAGCGAGTACACGTAGCTGCCGACGATGGGGTAGACCGTGAACGCGCCGTACAGGAGCACGGTCGGGGTCAGGAACAGCCAGACGTACAGGGTGGTGCGGTCGCGGCGCCGGCGCGCCGCAGGGGGGAGTGCGACCGTCATCCGCGCACGCCCGTGGTGCTCTCGTCGACCATCAGCCGCCACGGCGCCTCGAGCTGCACCGGGGGGCTGTCGTCGCCCTCGACGCGCTCCAGCAGGCGCCGCACGGCCAGTTCGGCGATCTTCTCCTTGTCGGGCACGATGGTGGTCAGCGGCGGGGTGGCGAACCGGCCCTCCTCGATGCCGTCGAACCCGGCCACGGCGATGTCCTGCGGCACCCGCAGGCCTCGCGCCAGGATCGCCCGCATCGCGCCGAGCGCCAGCAGGTCGTTGTAGCAGAACACCGCGTCCGGCGGTTCCGGCAGGTCGAGCAGCCGCTCCATCGCGAGCCGGCCGTCCTGCCGCTGGTAGCGCAGCACCGGCACGGTGAGCTCGGCACGCAGGGGCAGCCCCGCCTCCTCCAGCGCCTGCCGGTATCCGGCCGACCGGTGCGCCGCGGTGTTGCCCACCGGCCGGTCCACCAGGCCGATGGCGGCGATCCGCGTCCGGCCCAGGGAGGTCAGGTGGGCGGTGGCGCTTCTGGCGGCGGCGGTGTCGTCGATGGCGACGTGGTCCACGCCCTCCACCTGCACCTCGCCCAGCGTCACCGCCGGGCACTCGCCCGCCCAGTCACGCAGCTCGTCGGGGGTCAGGCCGAGCGGGCTGAAGATGAACCCGTCGAAGAGAGCCGAGCGGTCCCGCCGCATGACGATCTGCCGCTCCCGTTCGGCCACCCCCTCGGTGCGGTCGATCAGCACCGTGTAGCCGCGCTCCTCCGCCTGGTCCACCACGTGGGCGGCCAGCTCGGTGAAGTACGGCACGTCCAGCGGCAGCACGAGGGCCAGCAGGTCGGAGCGTCCCCGGTTGAGGCTGCGCGCCGCGACGTTCGGCCGGTAGCCGAGCTCGTCCAGGGCCCGCTGGACCTGGGCGCGGGTCTCCTCGGACACGTACGCGAAGTTGTTGACGACGTTGGACACGGTCCGCACGGAGACTCCCGCCAGCCGCGCCACGTCGCGCTGGGTGACCACAGCCGCTCACATCCTCCAGTCGGCAGCATTGTTCAAGGAGAAGTCTTGCCGCGCGGCATGCCGCGTGGCAAGAATGAATTTGCCACGCGGCAACATTTCTTTACGACACGTTCACGCGCCGCGCGGTGAAAGGCAGGACCGATGACCGCGATGACTCGGCGAGGGTTCCTCGCCGCGGCGGGTGCCCTGACGGCCGTGGCCGCGACCAGTGCGTGCGGCGGGAGTGGCGGGGCTGGGAGTGGCGGCGGTGGCAACTCGCTGACCTGGTGGGATCACCAGAACCAGCTTCAGCAGGCGAAGAAGGAGATCTTCGCCCAGTTCGCCAAGAGCCCCGGCGGCGCCCCCGTCCAGTACACGTACTACAACCCCGCGAAGCTGGGCCAGGCGCTCCAACTGGCCAAACAGAGCAATCAGCTCCCCGACCTGCGCAGCAACGCCGGGCTCACGCTGCCCGCCGCGGCGCTCGTCGCCGCCGGATGGTCGCAGCCGCTGGAGCTCAGCGCCGAGGCGAAGGCCCGGGTCCAGGACTCGCTCATCGAGGGCCTGCACACGTTCGACGGCAAGATCTACGCCTTCCCCATCTTCAGCCACCAGACCTACTCGGCGGTGACGTGGTTCAACAAGGAGCTGGTCGCGCGTGCCGGGCTGGATCCGGAGGCGCCACCGAAGACGTACGACGAGTTCCGGGCCGCGGCGCGCGCGGTGCAGGGCAAGGGCGGCGGCCAGACCTACGGCTGGGTGTGGAACATCGGCATGCCGATACGGCTGGCCGAGCAGGTCAACGACCTGGCGCAGGCGGCCGGGTTCGCCGGGGCCGCCGGCGTCCGCTACGGCAACGGCGAGTTCGCCTTCCACTCCGACGAGTACCTCAACGTGATCGAGTTCCTGGTCTCGCTGAGCCGGGACAAGGTGCTGGTGCCCGGGGCGAACTCCTGGCTGGACGACGTGGCCCGGGCCCGGTGGACCGCCGGGATCGCCGCGTACTACTTCGACGGCCCGTGGTGCCCCGGCGTGGCGCTGAAGGCGACGCCCGGCTTCGCGGACAAGCTCGGCGTGGGACCGATCCTGACGCCGGAGGCCGGCGCCGAAGTGGCCACCTACCATGTGCCGCAGCCCGGGGACTACTGGTTGTCCTCGACGAGCAAGAACGCCGCGCTGGCGAGCAAGCTGCTGAGCGAGCACTTCACCACGGAGGAGTACTCACGCCGGGTCGCCGACACCATGTCGCAGCCGCCGCGCGACATCTCCGTCGTCGACCAGTCCCAGGCGCACCCCGCCTACAAGAAGCTGATCGGCTGGTTCAAGGAGAGCGTCTTCCTGGCCCCTGAGCCGATCGCCGGCAACAAGGACCTCCAGCAGGTGCAGATCGCCACCAAACCGGTCACCCCCACCCTCGGGGACATCGTCCAGGGCGCGCTCACCGGCGACGTCACCGACGTGCGCGCGGCGCTGACCAAGCTGTCCAGCGACAGCGCCGCCATGCGCGACGCGGCGATCGCCGCGGCCAAGGCCAAGGGCGCGCAGGTCAGCCTGGACGACTACGCCTTCCCCAACTGGAAGCCGCGGACGGACTACACCAAACCGATGTACGCCGAGCGCTGACGGAGCACCGTGAACCGACCCAACATCGTGCTGATCATGACCGATCAGCAGCGGGCCGACTGGACGGCCGAGAGCGGCTTCCCCCTGGACACCATGCCCTTCCTCGACGGGCTGATGGGCGGAGGGACGCGGTTCCGGCGGGCGTACACCACCTCGCCGCTGTGCGTGCCCGCCCGGATCAGCCTGCTCACCGGGCGCTACCCGTCCGCGCACCGCGTCCGCCAGAACAGCGCCGCCCGGCACGTGCTGCGCGGGGCCGACCTGGTGGACGTGCTCCGCGACGCCGGCTACGCGCTGCACCTGGCGGGCAAGACGCACTTTTACCGCGAGCAGGCCGACTTCGACACGTTCGCGGCGCCGTACTGGCATGATCGCGGCCCGGACGGCGCGGCGACGCCCGAGCAGGCCCGTTTCGAGCGGTGGCTGGCCGAGCTGGACCACTCGGTCGGGCACGAGCCCACGCCGTTCCCGGTGGAGTGCCAGTTCCCCTACCGGATCGTGGACGGCGCGATCGACGCCATCGAACGCACCCCCGCTGACCGGCCGTTCTTCACCTGGTTGTCGTTTCCCGAACCGCACAACCCGTACCAGGTGCCGGAGCCGTACTTCAGCCTGTTCGACCCCGGTGAGATGCCGGAACGGCTCACGGGCCCCGAAGGCGCCGCGCGCAAGGGCGGCACGTACGCCTGGCTGCGCGAGCTGATCGAGGAGAAACGGCCCGGCTACGACGCCGAGTGGCGGCGCTACCGCGCCAACTACTGCGGCATGCTGCGGCTCATCGACGACCAGCTCCGCCGGTTCTTCACCCACCTGCGTGAGACCGGGCGCGACACGGACACGCTGGTGTTCTTCGTCGCCGACCACGGCGACTACGCCGGCGACTACGGCCTGCAGCGCAAGGGCGCCGGCATGGCGGAGTGCCTGATGCGCATCCCGTTCGCCGTGGCCGGGCCGGGGGTGCGGCCGCTGGCCAACGACACCGACTTCGTCTCGCTCGCCGATCTGCTACCGACGATCTGCGACGCCCTCGACACGGAGATCCCGCCCGGCGTCCAGGGCCGCAGCCTGTGGCCCCTGCTCACCGGCGCTCAGTACCCGGCCGAGGAGTTCGCCACCGGGTACGGCGAGCGCGGGTTCGGAGGGCTGTCCTACGGCGTCGACGAGCGCCCTCCGCTGCACTTCCCGTACGAGGGCCGCACCTTCGACGAGCTCAACACCGTCACCCAGGCCGGCACGACGGTGATGCTCCGGCGCGCCCAATGGAAGCTGCTCCTGGACGAGCGCGGCACCGGCGAGCTCTACGACCTGGAGGCAGACCCGGCGGAGCTGGACAACCGGTATGACGATCCGGCGCTCGCCGAGATCCGTGCCGCCCTCACGACCGACCTCGCCCGCTGGATGATCCGCGTCCGGGACGACCTGCCGGAGGCGGCATACACCCTTAAACGCGCACCACACAACTGGCACGCCCCGGGAGGGAGGTAGCCCCGGGACGCGCAGGCTCTTCCGGGTTACCGGCCGATGGGGTGCCAGACTGTCTTGATCTCCAGGAAGGGCCTGATCCGGGAAAGCCCGGGATCGGGGTCGTCCCAGTCGTCTCCGGCGGGCCGCAGGACCCTCTTGAGGGTGGTCGCCGCCAGCGCCTCAAGCTCGCCCGCGAGAGTCCCCGAGCCGGCCAGGTCCAGGGCGTTCACGTCGGCGTGGCCGGCCAGCGGCGGGGCGAGCTCGGCCAGGCGGCCGGTCAGGATGTTCGCGACGCCGGCCGGCAGGTCCGAGGTGGCCAGCGCTTCGGCCAGCGTGACGGCGGGCAGCGGGGCGCGTTCGCTCGCCACCAGCACCGCCGTGTTGCCGGAGGTGATCACGGGCGCGAGCACGGAGACCAGCCCGAGCAGCGAGGAACCGGCGGGTGCGAGGACGCCCACGACGCCCGTCGGGTCCGGCTCTGAGAGGTTGAAGTACGGGCCGGACACCGGGTTGGCTCCGCCCAGCACCTGGCCGATCTTGTCGGCCCATCCGGCGTAGTAGACCCAGCGGTCGACGGCCGCAGAGACCAGCGCCCGCGCCCTGTCCTCGCTGACCCCTTCCGCCGCGGCCACCTCCTCGGCGAACTGGGCCCGCCGTCCTTCCATCATCTCGGCGATCCGGTAGAGGATCTGGCCGCGGTTGTAGGCGGTGCGGCCCGACCAGCCGGGGAACGCCTTGCGAGCCGCCACCACGGCGTCGCGCACGTCTTTACGCGAGGCCAGGGCGGCGTTGGCGAGCTGGTCTCCGGCCGGGGACGTCACGGGATAGGACCTGCCTGATTCCGAGCGCGGGAACGCGCCGCCGATGTAGAGCTTGTACGTCCTGCGCACGGCCACCCGTGACGGAACGCGCGAGGGGATGTCAGCCAAGGTATGCCTCCAGCCCGTGCCGACCGCCCTCGCGGCCGTAACCGGACTCCTTGTTGCCGCCGAAGGGGCTGGCGGGATCGAACACGTTGAAGGTGTTGGACCACACCACACCGGCGCGCAGCCGGCTCGCGGTCCAGAGCATCAGGGAGCCCTTCTCCGTCCACACCCCGGCGGACAGCCCGTACGGCGTGTTGTTGGCCTTGCTCACGGCCTCCTCCGGGGTGCGGAAGGTGAGAACCGACAGCACGGGGCCGAAGATCTCCTCGCGGGCGATCCGGTGCGCCTGCGTGACCCCGGTGAACACGGTGGGCGGGAACCAGTATCCGCGTTCCGGCAGCGGGCACGACGGCGACCAGCCCGTGGCGCCCTCCGACTCGCCGGCGGCGGCGAGTTCGCGGATCCTGGCGAGCTGCGCGGCGGAGTTGACGGCTCCGATGTCGGTGTTCTTGTCCAGCGGGTCGCCGAGGCGCAGCCGTTCGATGCGGGCCCGCAGCCTGGCCAGCAGCTCGTCCGCGATCGATTCCTGGACCAGCAGCCGCGAGCCCGCGCAGCACACGTGCCCCTGGTTGAAGAAGATCCCCGTGACGATCCCCTCGACGGCCTGGTCGATCGCCGCGTCGTCGTAGACGATGTTGGCGCCCTTGCCGCCCAGCTCCAGGGTGAGCCGCTTGCGCGTGCCGGCGACGGCGCGGGCGATCTGCCTGCCCACCTCGGTGGAGCCGGTGAAGGCCACCTTGTCGGCGTCCGGGTGCGCGACCACGGCCTGGCCGGTGGCGCCGGCTCCGGTCACGATGTTCACCACGCCCGGCGGCAGCCCCGCCTCCTGGCAGATCTCGGCGAAGGCCAGGGCGGTCAGCGGGGTGGTCTCGGCGGGCTTGAGCACGACCGTGTTCCCGGTGGCCAGCGCGGGCGCGACCTTCCACGCGAGCATCAGCAGGGGGAAGTTCCACGGGATGACCTGCGCGGCCACGCCCAGCGGCCTGGCGCTGCCGTGCCCGGCGTGCGCCAGCTTGTCGGCCCAGCCGGCGTAGTAGAAGAAGTGGGCCGCGACCAGCGGCAGGTCGACGTCCCTGGTCTCCTTGATCGGTTTGCCGTTGTCGAGTGACTCGAGCACGGCGAGCTCGCGGGCGCGTTCCTGGATGATGCGCGCGATTCTGAACAGGTATTTGCCGCGTTCGGCGCCCGGCAGGGGTGACCACACCCGCTCGAAGGCCCGCCGCGCGGCGGCGAAGGCGCGCGCCACGTCGGCGTCGCCGGCGGCGGCGACCTCGGCCAGCGGCTCCTCGTCCGCCGGGTTGACCGTGACGATGCGCTCGTCGCTCTCGGCCTCGACGAACTCGCCGTCGATGAACAGGTCGTACGACGGCCGGATGGACACGAGGGATCGTGCCTCCGGCGCGGGCGCGTACTCGAAGATCTCCACGCCTCTCCCTAGTCGATGGTGTAGTAGTCGGGCCCGCCGTAGTGGCCGGTGGCGAGCTTGGTGCGCTGCATGAGCAGGTCGTTCAGCAGCGTCGAGGCGCCCAGCCGGAACCACGCCGGATCCAGCCAGTCGTCCCCGGCGATCTCCTTGACCAGCACCAGATAGCGGATCGCGTCCTTGGTGGTGCGGATGCCGCCGGCCGGTTTCACCCCCGCCTGGCGTCCGGTGGCGGCCCGGTAGTCCCGGACGGCCTCCAGCATGACCAGGGTGACCGGCAAGGTGGCGGCCGGCGCGACCTTGCCGGTGGAGGTCTTGATGAAGTCGGCCCCGGCGTGCAGCGCGAGCCAGGACGCCCGGCGCACGTTGTCGTAGGTGACCAGCTCGCCGGTCTCCAGGATGACCTTCAGATGAGCCGGGCCGCACCGCTCCTTGACGGCCGTGATCTCGTCGAACACCTTGCGGTAGTCGCCTGCCAGGAACGCTCCACGGTCGATGACCATGTCGATCTCGGTCGCGCCCGCGGCCACCGCCGCGGCCGTGTCGGCCAGCTTCACCTCCAGCGACGTGCGCCCGGAGGGGAAGCCGGTGGCGACCGAGGCGAGCCCGACGCGGCTGCCCGCCAGGGCCTGGGCGGCCACGGCGACCAGGTCGGGGTACACGCAGACCGCGGCGACCGGGGGAGCGGTGGGGTCGGCAGGGTCGGGCCGCATGGCCTTGGCCGCCAGCGCGCGTACCTTGCCCGGCGTGTCCGCCCCCTCGAGGGTGGTCAGGTCGACCATGCCGATGGCCAGGTCGATCGCGTGCCGCTTGGCCGTGGTCTTGACGGATCGGGTGGACAGGTCGGCCGCGCGCCGGCCGACGCCGACCTCGTCGACGCCGGGCAGTCCGTGGAGATAGGCCCGCAACGAGCCGGGGATGGTGTCAGGCACGAGCGCCACGCCTCTCGATCAGCATGTTGAGGATGAGGGCGACCAGCAGGATGAGGCCAGTCACCACCATCTGGAAGAAGGAGCCCAGGCCGAGCAGGTTGCACAGGTTGCGCAGCACCGACAGCAGCAGCACCGCCACGAATGTGCCGAACACGCCGCCCCGGCCGCCGAACAGGTTGGTGCCGCCGAGCACCACTGCTGCGATCGCGTCCAGTTCCAGCCCGTTGAAGGCGGTGGGCTGGCCCACGGTCAGGCGGGAGGTGAGCAGCACCCCGGCCAGCGCCGCCAGCGCGCCGGACACGGCGAACACGGTGGTGATCACGCCGCGGACGGGCAGGCCGGACAGGCGCGCGGCCTCCTTGTTGCTGCCGACCGCGTAGACGTACTCGCCGAACGTGGTGCCGCGCAGCACCACGGCGGCGAGAATCGTGATCACCACGAAGATGATCCCGGCGATCGGCACGTAGCCGATGAACCCGCCGCCGAGCAGCTGGAACGCCTCCGAGCCGCCGGCTTCCGCGGGCTTGCCGTCGGTCAGCAGGTAGGTGAGCCCGCGGATGGCGGTGAGCCCGGCCAGCGTGGTCATGAACGCCGGCAGCGACAGGTAGGCCGACAGACCGCCCATGACGGCGCCGAACGCCGCGCCGGCCGTCACGGTGAGCAGGATCGCCGGCAGGACCGGCACGCCCGCGGCCATGAGCAGGGCGACGGTCATCCCGCCGAAGGCCGCCACGCTGCCGACCGACAGGTCGATGCCCGCCGTCAGCACCACCATGGTCATGCCGATGGCGACGATTCCGGTCAGTGACGACTGCTGCAGCAGGTTGGCGATGTTGCGGCCGGTCAGGAACTGCGGGGCCAGCAGCGACGCCACCACGCACAAGGCGAGGAAGACCAGCAGCAGGTTGGACTTGACGATCAGGTCGGCGCCGCGGCGCGAGCGGGCGCCACCTTCCTGGCCGGCGGTCAGGCCCGCCGTGGATCCGATGGATGCGGTCATGGTGCGGCTCCTGTGATGACGGTGTGCGCGATGACGCTCTCCGGACTGACCCGGGGGTCGAAACACGCGACGTTGCGGCCCTCGTACAGGACCTGGATGCGGTCGGCGTTGGCGGTCAGCTCGTTGAGCTCGCTGCTGGCGAGCAGCACGGCCACGCCCTGGTCGGCGAGGTGGCGCACCTGCCGGTAGAGGTCGGCCTTGGCGCCGACGTCCAGGCCGCGCGTGGGCTCGTCCAGCAGCAGGACCTTGATCCCGCCGCGGGTGATCCACTTGGCCAGCACCACCTTCTGCTGGTTGCCGCCGGACAGTTGCCCCACGAGCTGGCCGGCTCCGGCGGCCTTGACGCCCAGGCCGGCGAGCGCGGGCCGGGAGAGACGCCGCCCGAGCCGGCCGGGCAGCAACCACGGCGGCCGGCCGAGCGCGCCGATCGCGGCGTTGCGGCTCACGGACAGCCCGAGCATCAGGCCCTGCTCCTTCCTGCTCTCCGGTACCAGCGCCAGGCCCGCGCGCACGGCGGCGGCCGGGCTGCCGGCCTTGAGCGGGCGGCCGTCCAGCCGGGCCGTGACCTGCGCGTTGAGGTCGCCGAACAGGGCGCGCAGCAGCGTGGTGCGTCCCGCGCCGCCCAGCCCGGCGAGCCCGACGACCTCGCCGGGCCGCACCTCGATGCCGCGTACGTCGAGCAGCCCGGGCACGTGCACCCGCTCGACGCCGAGCAGCGGCTCGCCCTCGGGCGCGGCCCGGTCGGTGGTCCCCACGAGCTCGCCGGCCTCGCCGATCATCGCGGCCACGATCTCGTCAGGGCCGGTCGAGGCCAGGTCGTAGACGCCGGCCGTGCGGCCGTCGCGCAACACGGTGGCGCGGTCGCCGATCTCCATCACCTCGTCCATGCGGTGCGAGATGAAGATCACCGAGCGTCCTTCCGCGGTGAGGGACCGGATGACCTCGAACACCGCGAGCAGCTCGCTCTCGCCGAGCGTGGCCGACGGCTCGTCCATGACGATGACGCGCGCGTCGGCCGTCAGCGCCTTGGCGATGGCGGTGAGCTGCTGGGCGGCGATCGGCAGGTCCCTGACCCGGGTGGTGACCGGGAAGGAGGCGCCGACCCGGTCCAGCGCCTCGCGGGCGAGCTTCGCGCGCCGTGCCCGGCGCACGAACGGTCCCAGCCGGGGTGCCCGGCCCAGCAGCAGGTTCTGCGCGACGGTGAGGTCGGGCAGCAGGTCCAGCTCCTGGTAGATGACGGCGATGCCGGCCGTCAGGCCCGCGTGCGGGGTGGCGGGCCTGAAAGGCTGCCCGTCCAGCAGGATCGTGCCCTCGTCGGGCTGGTAGGACCCGGCCAGGATCTTCATGAGGGTGCTCTTGCCGGCTCCGTTCTCGCCCAGCAGGCAGTGCACCTCGCCGGGGCGCACGCTCAGCTCCACGCCGTCCAGGGCGACGGTGCCGGGAAAGCGCTTGACGATGCCGGTCATGCGCAGGCGTTCGGTCATGGCTCCTCCAGCAGGTGGATGGCGTTCTGGTCGTCGGTGATCAGCACGTCGCAGAGCCCGTTCGTCACGACGGCACGGCACACCGCCCGCTTGGCCTCGCCGCTGACCAGCGCGACCGAGGTGGTGGCCGAGCGCAGGGCGTCCAGGGAGAGGCCGAGCGTGCGGCCGTCGAGGTCCGGGTCGACGATCCGGCCCCGCGCGTCGATGAAGCGGCCCAGCACGTCGCCGACCGCGCCGGCCCGGGAGAGCCTGTCGAGGTCGTCGGCGTCGATCTGGCCGGAATCGACCAGCACCGAGTCGCTGCCCATGCCGCCGGGGCTGAACAGGAACAGGTCCGCCCTGGCGGCCAGCGCGAGCACGTCGGAGACGGCCCGGTCGCTCTCCAGCACCGCCCGGGTGCTCTGCTGCTCCACGATCGCGGGCGCGGTCAGCAACGTCGCGGTGCCGCCGCCGTGGTGGGCGATCATGCTCGCCATGCTGTGCGCACTGGTCGGCTGCCGCGACCGGCTGAGCGCGCCGTTGATCTGCACCACGTTGACGCCGGTGGCCCAGCCGGGGGCGAGCCCTCCGGCCAGCCGGTCGAGCGTCCGCCCCCAGGAGACCCCGATCAGCCGGGGCACGGGCCGGATCTCCGTCAGGTGGTCGGCTCCGGCCGCGGCCACCCGGTCGCGCACCTGCTCGGCGTCGCGGTCGCCGCCGCTCGCCACCACGATGGCGTCCCGCAGCCCGAACCGCTCCTTCAGCGAGCGCTCCAGGGTGCGCACCCGGGAACGCGGATGCAGCACCTCGATCCGGACGATGCCGACCTCGCGCGCCTCGGCCAGCATCCGCCCCACCTTCCAGCGGGTCAGGTGCAGCGCGTGCGCGATCTGCTCCTGCGTCTCACCGCTTTCGTAGTAGCGCACGGCCACCTGGTACAACTGGTCGTCGTCGGTCATGCGCCGCGGCTCCGTCCTGGCTGGCTCAGCCGGTGGGAGATCTCTGTGGTGGCCCGCGTGGCCGCGCGGTAGTCGGCGTAACCGGCCTGGTACGCCGCCACGTGCTCGGCGACCGGCTCGACTGTGCGCACCCGGGGCGCGTACTGCGCCGCGGCCTCCGCCAGCGAGGCGTGCCATCCGGAGCCGGCCGCGGCGAGCACCGAGCAGGCGCGCAGCGTGAGATTGTCACCGGCCACCAGGTGGACCGGCCGCCCGAGCACGTCCGCGGTCGTCTGGAGCCACAGCTCGTTGTGCCGGATGCCGCCGGACAGGAAGACCTCGTCCACGGCGATCCCGCCGTCGGTGAAGGAGTCGATGACCTGGCGGGTGCCGTACGCGACGCCCTCCACGGCGGCCCGGTAGACCTGCTCGGGAGAGCTGGCCAGGGTCAGCCCGAGCACCGCGCCCCGCAGGCGCGGATCGCGTAGCGGCGTGCGATTGCCCATGAAGTAGTCCAGGACGATCAGCCCGTGCTCGACCGGCGGCAGCGCCGCCGCGGCCTTGATGAGGCCGCCGAGCTCGCTCCGCGGCCGCCCGATGAGCCGTTCGCCCGCCCAGGCCAGCACGGACCCCGCGCTCACCTGGCCGCCCTCCACGAGCCAGCGCCCCGTGTGCAGCGCGTCCGGGTACGGCCCCCAGACTGTCGGGGGGAAGACCGGTTCGTCGATCTCCGTGACGAACGCGTTGGACGTGCCGCAGACGATCGACACCCGCCCTTCCGGGGCGCCGCCGATGGCCAGCAGCGACAGGTGCGCGTCGATGCCGCCCGAGACGACGACGGCGGGACCGGTGACGCCGAGCTCCTCGCGGGCCCGCGCGTCCAGCGGCCCGACCGGGTCGCCGACGGGCACGACCTCGTCCGGCAGCTTGCCGGCCAGGTCGCCGATGCCGAGCGAGGCGTACAGGTCGTGCGGGGAGCCCGCGCCGCGCGGGTCGTAGTTGCTCTTGCAGACCGCGTTCATCCGCGAGGCCGCCCATCGCCCGGTGAGCCGCCACACCATGTAGTCCACCGCCTCGGCGATGCGCGCGGCGGCCCGGTAGGTCTCGGGCTCGTGGCGGGCCAGCCACATGGCCTTGGGCACCAGCCACTCGACCGCGTCGCTGCCGCCGGCGTAGCGCAGGACCGGGTGGCCGGTCGCGGCGGTCAGGGCCGACTCCTCGCTCGCGCGGCCGTCCATCCACAGCAGGGCCGGCCGCAGCGGACGGCCCTGCCCGTCCAGGACGGCCACCGTCGAGGCCGTGGTCGCCACCGCGACCCCGGCGACGGACGGGTGGCCCGCCTCGGCGAGCGCCTCGCGGGCGGCGTGGACGCTCGCCCGCCACCAGTCGTCCGGATCCTGCTCGGCCCACCCGGGACGGGGGAAACTCGTCGGGTACGCGGCGTGGCCCGCCCCCATCGGCGCACCCTCGACGCTGTAGACCGCGGCCCGTGCGCCTTCGGTTCCCAGATCGAGAGCGAGGAAAGCCGTCACTGTCACTCCTCGTTCGGCAGGAAGAGGACCTTGGAGCTGAAGATCGAGCGGTCGCCGAGGCCGGCCATGGTCTCGGGCAGCGCGTCCAGCCCCAGCTCATGCGTGATCATGAACTTCCACGCGAGGCCGCCCGAGGCCAGCGCCTTGGCGGCCACCCGCCACTCCTCCCCGGGGAAGGGCGCGGAGAAGGAGTTCCAGGCGCCATGCAGGGTGACCTCGCGGCGAAGGAAGGAGCTGAAGGTGGCCTTCGGCAGCACCACGGGGTCGTGCGGGATGCCGATGAACACCGCCTCGCCGTGCCGGGCCGCCAGGGCCACGGCCTGGTCGACCGTGGCGGGCACCCCCGCGGACTCGATGACCACGTCGTAGCCGTCGCCGGCCAGCTCGGCCGCCGCCTGCGCGCTGGTCGCGGTGTGCGTGGCGCCGGCTTCGGTGGCCATGGCGGCCTTCTGCTCATTGAGCTCGATGACCAGCACTTCGGACGCTCCGGCGATCCTGGCCCACTGCACGGCGAACAGCCCGATCGGGCCGGCGCCCACCACGGCCACCCGCCGGCCGCCGCGCATCCGGGTGCGCCACAGGGCGTGCAGCGCGATCGCGGCCGGGTCGAGCATGGCCGCGGCCCGCGGGTCGAGGTCGGGGGGCAGCACCATGAGGTTCTCGTCCGGCACGGTGACGTACTGCGCGTACGCGCCGTCCCTGCGGCTGCCGAAGTAGCCGTAGTCCTTGCACAGGCTGAAGTTGCCCTGGCTGCAGGGGGCGCAGGCGTGACAGGGGATGAGCGGGGGCACGGTGACCAGGTCGCCCTCGCGCACCCGGCCGGTGGCGGCCAGGCGGTCGCCGAGGCGCACCACGTGCCCCGAGAACTCATGGCCGCAGATGATCGGGAAATGGTAGGCCCCCGCGCGCAGCATGCGTGGAATGTCAGAGCCGCACACCCCACAGGCCGCGACACGGACGAGCGCCTCGCCGGGGCCTGGTTCGGGCACGGGCACCTGCTCGACCCTGATGTCGCCGGGGGCGTGGAGTACCGCGGCCCGCATGGTTTCCGACATTCTTTCGCCTTTCTCCTTACGTGCTGACTGGCGCGTGCTCACTGGGCGGCTGCCTCACTGGGCGGCTGCGGCGAATTCGCCGGCCCCGGCGTACTGGGCCGCGTTGTCCGTGTCGATCAGCGCGGTGCCGGCGTCGATGGACGGCTCGACCTTCTCGCCCTTGCGAACCTTGAGCACTGTCTCCACGGCCTTCGCGCCGAGTGAGATGGGATCGTTGAGCGCGGTGGCCACGTACTGGCCGGACGGGATCTGCTTGACCGCCTCCATGAGCCCGTCGACTCCGGCGACCAGGACCTTGTTCTTGCCGTTCTCCTTGAGCACCTGCAACGCGCCGAGCGCCATGTCGTCGTTGTGCGCGTAGACGGCGGCCACGTCGGGGTGGACCTGGAGCAGGTCCTGCATCGCGGTGACGGCCTTGGAGCGCACGTAGTCCGAGTACGGGCCCTCGATGATCTTGATCTTGGGGTTGGCCGCCACGGCCGCGTGGAAACCCGCGCTGCGGTCGCGGGCCACGGCGCCGCCGGCGTCGCCGCGGATCTCGATGACCTTGCCGCCCTTGGCGCCGAGCTGTTCGCTGAGCCGCTTGCCGACGAGCGCGCCCATCGCCTTGTTGTCACGCCCGACGTGGGCGACCGCGCCCTCGGGCACCGGCCGGTCCACGGTCACGACCGAGACGCCCGCCGCCTTGGCCGCGGCGATGCCCGGCTGGACGCCCTGCGGATCCACGGGGTTGATGAGCAGGACGTCGACCTGGCGGGTGATGAGGTCCTGGATGTCGTTGTTCTGCTTGGTGACGTCGCCGCCGGCGTCGGCGAAGTACAGCTTGGCGCCGGCCTCCTTGGCGGCCGCCTCCGCTCCTTCGCGGAGCTGGACGTAGAAGGGGGACTGCTGGGTCGCCTGGCTGAAGCCGATGGCGACGGCGCCGTCCGCCGGCTTGCCCGTGCCCTCGCCGGATCCGCCGGGGGTGCTGGACACCGAGCATGCGGACAAGGCGGTGACCAGGAGGAGGGCGGGGATAGAGAGCGACCGGAATGCACTCATTTGGGCCTCCGTATGTGACGTAGATAACGCACCGTAAGTCGCCTATTAACCTCGCTGCAACACTTGAGCCAGATTTTGCTCATATGAGCAGAATGCGAGTGTGAGAGCCACACCTGTGGGGCGACGGCGGACTGTTTGCCCTGGCCAGCGCGCCGGCCCCGCCGGAGGGCGTCCGTAGCCCGCCCGAGCCAGTGGAGGTGTCAGGCGACGGCCGGAGCTGCGGCGATGGTGACCGCCAACCCGCCACCAGCCGGACGGTGCATCCCGGCACGGTTGAGCGAGTTCGCCTGCGTGCGATCGACGGGGTGCAGCCAAGGTGCCACAGCCACAGCCGGGCTCGCGGCCGGTCCCGAGGCTGTTGGCGAACAGGCCGCGCTCACCGCAGGTGGCTTGGCCTTGCTCGGGAACGTGATGCCATTCCTAGCGGGTCCAGTCCGTACGGCTTCCTCGTCGTCCTGGATTCCGAGCCCAGGATGGATCAGTGGTCTGGTGGGTCAGAGATTCCGATGACGTGCAGCGGCCCGCCGGACAACGCGCAGGGTCTTCAACGGGCGGGGCGAAGACGGCGGCGGTAGGCGGCGGCCGGCGGGGCGAAGACGGCCAGAAACCGCACGCCGGAGGCCGGCGTCCGAGTCAGCCGGACAGGACGGCGGCCAGGTCGGCCGCCGGGCCCGGCGGCAGGGCGCCGTGCAGCAGCTCGACGCGGTGGACCAGCCGGGGCGCGGCCAGCGGCACCCCTGCCGGCACGGCCCCCCACAGGGAAGAGACGGAGAGGGCTGAGGCCGGCAGGAGGGTCAGGCCGTGGTCGGCGGCGACCAGGTTGAGGACGGTGTGCACGTTGTCCCCCTGATAGTCCAGCCCCACCGGGAACCCGTCGCCCACCAGGTCGCGCAGCCGGGCCAGCGGGCACAGCGGGGTCTGCAGCCAGCGCGCGTCCACCAGGTCGGCCAGCCCCAGCGCCGCCCGCCCGGCCAGGGGGTGACCGGCGGGCAGGGCCACGACCAGTTCCTCCTCGCTCACCCTGACGGCCGTCATCGGCCCGGCGTCCAGCAGGCGCAGCGGGTCGGACGGGGCGGCCAGCCCGTCGGCCAGGCCCAGGTCGGCCCGCCCTTCGGCGACCATCGCGACGGCCTGGTCGCGCCCGCAGGTGTGCAGGCTCACCTCCAGGCGCGGATTGCCGGCACGCGCCCGCGCCAGCCGGGCGGCCACGATGGGGTTGACGGCCAGCGGGGTGGCGGCCAGCCGCAGCCGGTGCCCGGGCCGGGCGGCGGCGCGCAGCACGTCGGCGCGGGCCGCGCGCAGGCGCAGCAGCAGCGGCCCGGCGTGCTCCAGCAGCCGCCGGCCGGCCTCGGTGGGCTCGACCGGGCGGCGCAGCAGCAGCGGCAGGCCGAGGTCGGCCTCCAGCGCGGCGATCTGCTGGGAGACGGCCGACTGGGTGTAGCCGAGCTCGGCGGCGGCCGCGGAGAACGAGCCGTGCCGGGCGACGGTCACGAACGTGGTCAGCAAATGAGGATCCATCAGTGTTGCTTATAGCAGGTCCACAAATCATCGTTGGCGCTTAACCAGGGGCGGCGGTCAGGATGAGGGCATGAAAATCGCCCTCGTGGGGGATCGGTCCCCCAGTGTTCGTTCGCATGCCCGGATCCCGGTGGTCGTCGAGGCGCTGCGGGAGCGGGACGGCATCGCGCTCGACCCGTACTGGATCGCCACCACCGACGTGTCCGGCCTGGAGGGCTTCGACGGCATCTGGATCGTGCCTGGCAGCCCGTACCGGGACGAGGAGGGCGCCGTGGAGGCGGCGCGTGTCGCCCGGGAGCATCGGATCCCGCTCCTGGGCACGTGCGCGGGGTTCCAGCACATGCTGCTGGAGTTCGCGCGGCACGTGTGCGGGCTGGACGTGGCGCACGCCGAGAACGAGCCGGACGCGCGCGAGTTCCTGCTGACACCGCTGGCGTGCTCGCTGGCCGGGCACGAGGGGCGGGTGCGGATCTCGCCCGGGACGCTGATGGAGCAGATCATGGGCGAGCCCGTGACGGTGGAGTCCTACGTCTGCTCCTACGGGCTCAACGAGAGCTACACCCGGACACTGGCCGGGCACGGGCTGGTGTTCTCCGGGTACGCCGACGACGGGGCCGTGCGGGCGGCCGAGCTGCCCGGTCACCCGTTCTTCGTGGGCACGCTGTTCCAGCCGGAGCTGTCGGGGGACGGGCGGCGCGCGCACCCGGTGATCGCCGCCTTCGCCGCCGCGGTGGCCCGCCAGGCGGTTCGCACCTGACCTGCGCGGGTCCGGCCGCTTCGCTCAGGTTTCCGGGACCAGCAGGCCGGACAGCTTGCGCAGCGAGTGGCGCAGGAGGGCGAGGCTGACAGGGCGGACGAGCGGCCACAGCGCCCGGCCCAGCGGCCCGAACGGCAGTCGCAGCCGCTCGGCCCAGATCACGCGGCTGCCGCCGTCCTGGGGCCGGATCCGGATGGCGCCGTGGCCGCGGACGAACCGGCCGGTGTGGGTGACCAGCACCAGGGTCGGGGGCTGCCAGGTCGTGATCGTCATGGTGTCCAGGAATCCGAACGGCCGCACTCCGGTGTAGGCCTCGACCGCGTGCTCGCCGACCCGGCGGGCCTCGGTCATGAACATCCACTCCCGGTGCCGCGGCCAGTCGGTGATCAGCGCGAACACCTGCTCCGGCGGCGCCGGCACGTGCACGGCGGCGCCCGCGTAGACGTACGTCATCCCGGACCTCCGGCGGCCGGCTCCACGGCACAGGCGCGGTCGAGGGCGCGGCGGCGGGCGAAGGCCTGCCCGCCGAGGTCGCTCGCCAGCGCGGCGGCCTCCGGCAGCGTACGGCGCAGGCGGGAGACCAGCGACTGCCGCGCGTCGCCGGGGTCGGCGGGCGGCTCCTCGGGCCACAGGTCGGCGGCCAGCGCCTCGACGGTGACGGCCCGCCCGGCCGCCAGCGCCAGGCGCACCAGCAGCCGGCGCAGCCGGGCGCCCCCGACCGCGGCGGACTCGACCTCCAGCGGCCCCAGGATCGCCACACGCACACGACCATGCTGCCACCTCCGGGGCGGCGTGCCCGTCTGTCAGGCGTGCCCGTGTGTCAAGCGTGCCAGTCGCCGGCCCCGCCGGGCACCGGCGCCTGCGGATCGTACGGGGTGCGGGTGAAGATGAACGTGTTGAGGTCGAGGTGGTCGGCGGCCACCCGCAGCGTCTCCCCGGCGTAGTAGCCGTCCAGCCCCAGCCACGTCCCGTCGGCCTGCGGCAGGAACCGCGAGGCCCGCCCGCCGCCTCCGACCGGCTCCAGCGACAGGGCGCGCTCGGGCAGCAGCCGCAGCGTGTACGGCTTGGGCCCCCAGTGCCACAGCCCCGTCAGGGCCAGCAGGCCGGGATCGGCGGCGACCGGCTGCCATTCGTCCGGCAGGCGCGGCTCGTGCTCCTCCAGGATGCCCAGCAGGTCGGTCAGCAGCGAGCCGCGCACCCCCGCGGTCGTGTTGGCCATGAACAGCACCCCCACCCCGTCGGAGGGGTCGGCCCACACCGTGGCCAGGAACCCGGGCATCGACCCGCTGTGCCCCGCCAGCCGCCGCCCGCCGGGCCGGAACAGCTGCAGGCCCAGCCCGAACCCGACGGTCCAGGAGTCCCCGTCGTCCACCCCGACCGGCTCGCGCATCTCGGCCAGCGTGTCGCCGCACAGCACGCCCGCGGTGTCGCCGCCCAGGAACGCGGCCCATCGCGCCAGGTCGTGCGGCGTGGACCACAACTGCCCGGCCGGCCCCATCGCCTCGGCGTCGTGCTCCGGCTCGGCCAGCACCGCGTCGGCGTAGGGGTGGACGGCGTATCCGGTGGCGTGCGGGGCGCGCGGCCGGGGAGTGGTGTCGTCCATGCCGAGCGGGTCGAGCACCTCCGACTGCAGCGCCTTGAGCCAGGTGGTGCCGCGCAGCCTGCCCACCAGCTCGCCCAGCAGGGCGAAGCCGACGTTGGAGTAGTGGAAGCGGCGTCCGGGGCGGTGCTTGAGGTCGCCGGGCCCGAGCCGCTCCAGCAGCTCGGCGACGGGGACGCCGGGGGTGCGCTCCCACCAGGCGGTAGGCGGCTCGGCGGTCAGGCCGGCGGTGTGCGACAGCAGCTGGGCGATGGTCAGGTGGCCCAGCTCGGTGCCCGGCAGGTGCGCCTCCAGCGGGTCGGACAGCCGCAGCGCGCCCTCGTCGCGCAGCCGCATGACCACGACGGCGACCATGCTCTTGGTGATCGACCCGATCCGGTACTGGGTGGCCTGGGTCGGCGGCGCGCCGTCCACCCGGCCGCGCCCGCCGAACCACGCCGGCCTCCCGTCCCGCACGATCGCCGCCGCCAGCGACGGCACCCTGCATTCGGCCTGTTCGACGGCCAGTCTGCGCAGCAGAGCGCGCGCCGTCGCGTGTTCCACCTGGCTCATGAGCGACAAGATTAGCCGCTAGATGAGCACCAGCCGCGGGCCGATCAGCTCACCCTGGTGCGGCTGCGGGTGGGCCTGGTCGTGGTAGTAGTGCCCGGCGTACCAGATCACGACGTTGGTGCCGTCCAGGCTCTCGCCGTTGAGGAAGCGGTTGAGGGCCGCGCGGTCGCGCGGGCCGGGGTTGCCGTCGTCGAGCTCGCGGGGGTGGTGGCGCAGGAACCACAGGTCGGACACGCCGTAGGCGTCGGCGGTGCCGTCGAACTCGCCGGGGTGGATCTGGTAGCCGCGGCCCGAGGACTTGTCGCGCACCTGCCAGTACAGGGCAGGGTGGAGGCGTTTGCGGGAGGTCTCGCGGATGATCGGCACGGGTTCGGGGATGATCGAGCCGGTGTCGTCGATCTGCTCGACCACGTCGTTGCCGGCGCCCTCGATGTCGAAGTCGAGCCGCCAGTAGGCGTGGTGGCGGTGCACCATGCACGTCATCGGGTTGGCGGTGGCGGCGAACCCGAAGCGGGGGCTGATGTCGCCGTTGTCGGCCAGGCGCCAGTCGCTGGCGTAGCGGTACCAGCCGGCGGCCAGCTCGCTGACGATCCGCAGCTGCTCGCCGTCGTGGTGGAAGGCCACGCCCTGGAAGTTGCCGGCGTCGGTCGAGGGGCGTTCGAGGATGGTACGGGGCGGGCTGTCGCACAGCCGCCACCCCCAGCCGACCGGGTCGGTGCCGGTGGCGTTGAAGCGGGTCTCGAAACCGGCGTCGTCGCGGAAGGTCGTGCCCTCCTCGTACTCGACGTTCAGGACGGGCACGTGGGCCTGCCGGAGCACGAGCCGGCCCCGGTAGCGCACGTCGCGCAGCTCGACGCCGCCGCCGACGCCGGGGTTCTGCGGGGCCGAGGCGCGCGGGCGCACCACCAGCAGGTTCCACAGCTCGGTGGAGCCGCGCTGGACGCGCACCCGTACCTGGTTGGGGCCGCCGTGGTCGGTCAGCGCGTCGATGCCCTCGGGGACGCTGTGCTCGCAGTCGTGGTGCATGCGCACGTTGATCCCGGACGGGGTCCAGTCGACGGCGCGGTTGACCAGGTCGACGGCGACGATGCGGTGGCGCAGCCCGGTGGGCTCGCCGGGGGTGTAGAGGCCGAGGGTGGGGCGGCGCACGGTGGTGCCGTCGGGGTTCTCCAGGTCGGCCAGCGGCGGCATGGGCCGGTAGACGACCACGTCCTGGCCGGCCGGGAAGCGCGGGTCGGCGCGCAGGATCTGTGCGGCGGCCGCCAGCTCCTCGCGGCTGGGCTGCGGCCGGTGGGCGCTGGGGCGCAGCTCGGCGCGTTCGGGCCGGTCGAGGGTGCCGCGCAGCTCGACGGCGCGGTTGCCGACCGGGTCGAACACGGTGGCCTGGAACGGCGCGTTCTCCCCGGGGTCGTGGCCCAGGCCGGGCGCGAAGGCCACGGCGAGCCGGCCGGGGTCGGCGACCTCGAGCGCGGCCAGCGCGTCCGGGTGCTCGGCGACCGCCTGGCGCAGCTGCTGCGCGGTCAGGCCCGCGCGGGGGACCGCTTCGATCGTGACGCGTACTTCGTCGCTCATGAGCTGTCTCCTTGGCACGGCTGGTCGGTAAGGGCCGCTGGTGCGTTATCGGGCCGGGACGCCGTGGCGTTAGCCCGCCCGCGGCGATCCGCAAGCCGTCGAATTAAAGTGGATATCGACGCGTATAGTCGAGAATACAAACAGCCCGATCTGTGAATATTTCCGGAAAGGGCCGAGGATTTCCCGGCTGAATTATTCTTGACATCGCCAGTCACACGAATGACCATGCTGTTCTGTGACCCCTCCGAAGAATGGCACGACCGGGCCGCCCGCGATCGAAGGCCGCAGCAAACGGATCTGGCCGCGCGACGACGGCACCTGCGTGGTCGAGCTGATCCCCAGCCTGCGCAGCTACACCTTCGACCGCGACGAGCTGGTGCCGGCGACCGCGCGCCTGCGCCTCGACTTCTACGAGCGTGCGGCCCGCGCGCTGCACGCCGCCGGCATGCGCACGGTGTTCAGGGAGCGGCTCGGCGAGACCACCTATCTCGCCGACTACGTGCCGGCCCCGCCTTTCGAGGTCATCGTCAAGAACCGGGCCGTCGGATCGACCGTCCGCAAATATCCCGGCCTCTTCCCAGAAGGTCATGTCTTCCATCCCCCGGTGGTGAAGTTCGACTTCCGGATCGACCCCGAGGACCAGCCCATCGGCGAAGACTATCTGTGGGCCTATGGAGTGGATGTCGAGGAGTTCCGCCGCATTGCCCGGCAATGCAATGACTGCCTCCGCAAGTGGCTGGAGCCGCTCGATCTCTGGGATTTCTGCCTGATCATCGGCCCGGGACCCGAAGGCGATCCCATCATCAATTCCGAAATATCGCCCGACTGCATGCGGCTGCGCGATCGCCAGGGCAACTCGCTGGACAAGGACCTGTTCCGGCAGGGGGCCGGCCACGAGCACATCGTCTCCGTCTGGTCCGCGCTGGTCGGCAGGCTCCCGGCATGACCGGGGCGCATCGCCCGGTCGCCCTCGTGACCGGGGCCAACCGGGGCACCGGCCTGGCCATCGCCGCGGAGCTCCACGCGGGCGGCTGGGAGGCATGGGGGCTCAACCGCACCCCGGCGGGAAAGCCGTGGCTCCCCGAAGCCCCGTGCGACCTGGAGTCGGCCGACGCGGTGACGGCCGCCGTCGAGACGGTCGCGCGCCGGCGGGGGCGCATCGACGCGCTCGTCGTCAACGCGGTGGCGCGGTCACTGGGCAGGATCGGCACGCTCGGCCTGGCCGACTGGCGGGCCGCGTTCGACGTCAACATCGTCTCCGTGCTGCCGCTGCTCCAGGCGGCCCTGCCGCACCTGCGCCCGCGCAAGGGCAGCATCGTCCTGATGGGCAGCCACGCCGGGAGCCGCTACTTCGAGGGCGGCGCGGCCTACTGCGCCAGCAAAGCGGCCCTCAAGGCGCTGGCCGAGGTGCTCCTGCTGGAGGAGCGCCCCAACGGGGTCCGCACCACGCTGATCAATCCCGGCGCGATCGCCAACGAGATCGGTGACGACTCACCGTTCAAGCTGTCGACGTCCTCCGTCGCCCGAGCCGTGCGGTGGGTGGTCGAGGCGCCCGCCGACACCGCGATCGGCGAGATCGAACTGCGCCCGGCGCACCTGCCCGACATGGCGGTGACCGGCCTGAACCGGCTCCAAGCGGTCTGAAGCCGCCCGCCCGGCGCCGAGCCGCAATCTCTCCATCTCCGCGAGGGGGACCCTGCCATGACATCCATTCTCGAGCGCGAACCCGTGCCCGCACGCGCCGGACACGCCTCGCGCGCCTGCGACCTGCCCGTGCTGCGCGGCGCCCAGGCCGACTGGCCGATGCCGCCCGCCCGCACGATCCTGATCGCGCACCTGCTCGACACCGCGGTGCCCTACGTGCGGCTGCTGAGCCGCTCCACCGACCTCGCCCAGATCGTGCCGGTGCCCTACAGCGCCCAGCCGGAGGCGCTGGCGCTGCTGGGCGACCTTCCGGTGAGCATTCCGGCCTCGATCGAGGAGGTCGGGCCCATGGCGGTCGCCGCCGCCCAGCGGGCCGCGCGGCAGGGCGATTCGCCGGTGATGATCCAGGAGGTCGGCGGCTACTGCGCCGGGGCGGTGCGAGACCTGGCCGGGGTGCCGGGCTTTCGCGGCATCGTGGAGGACACCAAGCAAGGGCAGTGGCAGTACGAGCGCGCCGCGCCGCTTCCCCTGCCGGTCTTCACCATCGCCGACAGCCCGCTGAAGGCCCTGGAGGACGTCCAGGTCGGGCGGTCGGTGGCCTACAGCGTCGAGCGCCTGCTGCGGCTGCGCTTCTACCGGCTCCTCAGCGAACGCCGCGTCCTCGTGCTCGGCTACGGCGGGATCGGCACGGCCCTGGCCGAGCACCTGCGCCGCACCGGAGTCCAGGTCGCCGTCTACGATCCCGACGACATCCGGATGTCCGCCGCCCTGGTGCACGGGTTCCGCGTGGGCCCGCGCCAGGACCTGCTCTCCTGGGCCGAGGTGATCATCGGCGTGTCCGGCCACCGCGCCCTCACCACGGCCGACCTGCCGCACCTGCGCGACGGCGTCGTGCTGGCCAGCGGAAGCTCCAAGCAGGTCGAGTTCGACGTCAAGGGCCTGCGCCGCGCGGCGTCGGCCTCGGCCGAGGTCGACGAGGTGCTCGAACTGCGGGTGGCCGATCGCACCGTCTATCTGCTCAACGACGGCAAGCCCGTGAACTTCATGGAGCACAGCATCCTCGGTTCGGTCCTTGACCTGGTCTACACCGAGCTGTATCTGTGCACGCGTGAGCTGGCTCGGCAGACCTGGGAGCCGGGGCTGCACCGCCTCGACCCGCGGCTGCAGCGGGAGCTGGCGCAGCGCTGGCGGGAGGAGTACGGACAACGGTGAATGCGATTCTCGAGAAGGTGCGGGCCCGCGTGGCGGTCGACTTCGCGACCGCCGACCCGGCCCACGACCTCGGCCACGTCGACCGGGTCGCCGCCCTGGCGGGGGAGATCGCGGCCCGGACGGGCGCCGACCCCCGCATCGCGCAGGTGGCGGCGTACGTTCATGACTACCACCGGGTAGAGGAGGCCAGACGCGACCGGCGGCCCATCCGGCCCGAGGACGCCCGCGCGGCCGTGCTGGAGGTGCTGGAAGGGTGCGGAGTGCCGCAGGAGTGGCATCCGCCCATCCTGCGCGCGGTGGAGCTGACAGGCCGCTACCGCTTCGCCGAGGACGACCTCGACGACGGGTGCCCGGTCGCCGCGGCGGTCCACGACGCCGACAACCTCGACGCCATGGGAGCCATCGGCATCGGCCGGGCCTTCGCCTACGGCGGGCTGCTCGGCGAGCCGCTGTGGGACCCGGGCACCGCTCTCCAGGAGGTCTACCAGGAGGGCGAGACCTCCTCGGTGCTGGCCCACCTCTACGAGAAGCTGGTCCGGCTGGAGCAGGACATGCTCACCGAGCCCGCACGCCGGATGGCGGCCGACCGGGCGCTGCTGCTGCACCGGTTCGCCGCCGGGTTCCGATCCGAGTGGGACCGGGCGCAGGCGGCCGGCTCGCGGGTCCGGTGGGACCCGCGCACCCGCTTCCTGTCGGTGGAGGAGCCCCGCGGCGAGGCCGATGAGCCGGTCGTCCGGGTCGGCTTCCGCGGGCAGGTCTCGCTGACCTTCGACGAGCAGGGACACCCGGCCGAGGTCCACCTGCTGGACGTGCCGGACCTGCTGGCCACCGGCGTGCGGATCGTCCTGTCCCAGGGCCGGCCGCACCACCGCATCGAGGGGATCGGGGACATCGAGCTGCAACTGCGCGAGAACCGGCCGGTGGCGCTCCAGCTGCACCTGCGGAGCCGGTGATGGGTTATCTCAGCCTGCTCCGGGCTCCGTACGTGACGCGGCTGCTGCTCGGGACGCTGGTCGGGAGGCTGCCCAGCGCGATGGCGGCGCTGGCGATCCCGCTGGTCCTGCGGCAGGCGGGCGCCGGCTACGACTTCGTCGGCCTGGCCGCCGGAGCCTTCGCCATCGCCGCCGCCGGCGGCGGGCCGGTGCTCGGCCGGCTGGTGGATCGGGTCGGCCAGGTCCGGGTCCTGGTGCCGGCCGCGGTCGTGGCCGGCGCTGGCCTGATCGCGATCGCGGTGGCCCCCTCCGAGCCCGCGGCCGTCGTCGCGGGCGCCCTCCTGGCGGGGGCGGCGACCCCGCCGCTGGAGCCCTGCCTCAGGGTGCTGTGGCCCGATCTGGTGCCGCCCGCCCGGCTGGAGTCGGCCTACGCCATGGACTCGGCCTCCCAGGAGCTCGTCTTCGTCGGCGGCCCGCTGGTCGTGGCCG
Organism: Nonomuraea angiospora; assembly: GCF_014873145.1. Lineage (NCBI taxonomy): Bacteria > Bacillati > Actinomycetota > Actinomycetes > Streptosporangiales > Streptosporangiaceae > Nonomuraea > Nonomuraea angiospora. The sequence continues at coordinate 1,399,187 of NZ_JADBEK010000001.1, forward strand.
GCTGCGTGGCGGCCGGGTCCACGGCGGGCGCCCTGTGGGTGGGGGCGCTGCTGGGCCTGCTGGGCGTGTTCGTGGTGGCCACCGCGGCGCCCACCCGCGCCTGGAAGGCGCCGCTGCGCTCGCCCGACTGGCTCGGGCCGCTGCGCAGCCGCGGTCTGACCGTGCTGCTGGTGAGCCTGACCGGGGTCGGCGCCGCCATCGGCGGCCTCAACGTCCTGGTGGTCTTCTACACCGAGCACCGCCACGTGCCGGGCGGGGCGGCCACGCTGCTGGCGCTCAACGCCTTCGGCGCCCTGGTCGGCGGTCTCGGCTACGGCGCCGTGCGCTGGTCGTCCTCGCCGCCGCGGCGGACGCTGCTGCTGACCGTCGCCCTCGCCGCCGCGTACGCGCTGCTGTGCCTGGTGCCGTCGCCGCCGTACATGGCCGCCCTCATGATCCTCACCGGGCTCTTCCTCGCGCCCGTGCTGACGGCCGCGTTCGTCCTGGTCGGAAAGCTCGCCCCGGCCGGTACGGTCACCGAGGCCTTCGCCTGGCTGGTCACGCTGATGACCACGGGCATCGCCCTGGGATCGACCGCGGCGGGCCTCGTCCTTGCACACGCCACGGAGTCCTGGGCCGCCTGCGTCGGGGTGCTGGGCGTGGCCGTGGGCGTCGTCGTCCTGGCGGCCGGGCAGCGGTGCCTCGCGGCCGGGAGCTCCGACACCGCCGACGACCCCGCGGGCGCCGCCGTATGACACGGATCCAGCTGGTCTGCACGGACCTGGACGGGGTGCTGCTCACCAGCGCCGGCGGCCTCAGCCACGACACCCGCAGGGCGCTGGCCGAGGCCCGCGCCGCCGGCCTCCAGGTCATGGTCGCCACCGGGCGGCCCACCCGGGACGCTCTGGACTGGGCGCTGGAGGCCGGCCTGCGGGGCCTGCTCGCCTGCAGCAACGGCGCGGTGATCTGGGACACCTGCGCCGAACGGGTGCTGTTCGACCACTGCTTCACCGCCGGCCAGCTCAAGCAGGTCCTCGTCTGGGCCGAACGGTCGGTGCCGGGCGGCGTCCTGGGGCTCGACACCGAGCACGAGCTGACACTGCAACCCGGCTTCGCCGACCTGGTGCCCGACTGCTGGCCCCACGCCGTCTCGGCCGATCTCATCGGCCGCGCCACTGCCGGCAACCGCGCGGTCAAGGTGCTCCTGGCCCATCCCGAGCTGTCGCCGGCCCAGCTCGGCGGCGCGTTCGCCGGCGCGCTCGCCGGCGGGGCGGTCACCGGGCTGCGGGCCACCTTCTCCACCGCGCACTTCCTGGAGATCTCTCCGGAGCACGCCAACAAGGGCCAGGCCCTGCGATGGGCGGCCGCGCACCGGCGCGTCCCCCTCGCCGCCACGGCCGCCGTGGGCGACATGCCCAACGACCTTCCCATGCTCCGCCAGGCCGGACTGCCCGCGGCCGTCGCCAACGCCCACCCCGAGGTCAAGGCGGCCGCCCGGATCCTGCTGCCCAGCAACGACGACGACGGCGTGGCCTCGCTGATCCGCACCGTCCTGCGCTGACCGCTCGAAGGTGGTGCACGCCTACGTGGCCCTCGCCAAGCGCGCCCCGGCAAAGGACCAGGGGCTGCCCTGTCGCGGCTCGGCGGCGTCCGGCCCTTCGTGCCCGCCCAGGCCACGCCGAGTCCGCTCCAGAGCCGGGAAGCCCGTACGGCGCCGCCGTCGCAGTAGCCGATCACGTCCGCGGCGAGCAGTTCCTCCAGCGCGGTCATGTCGCCGGAGCGGGCGGCGGCGACGAAGGCGGTGAGCAGCCTGCATTGTTCGGCTCGGGTCACGGGGGTGCGGCGGGCGACGAGGACGCGTTTGCGGGCCCTGCTGACGAGCTGGCGTACGGCCGGTTCGTTGAGGTCGATGATGCCGGCGATCTGCCGGTAGGGGTAGTCGAACGCCTCCCGCAGCACGTAGGCGGCGCGTTCGGTGGGGGAGAGCCGTTCCAGGAGCAGCAGCACGGCGAACTCCAGGGCCTCGGCGCGTTCGGCGCCGAGGCAGGGGTCGGCGCCGGTGTCGACGGGTTCGGGCAGCCACGGGCCGAGATGGGTCTCGCGGCGGACGCGGGCGGACCGGGTGGCGTTGATCGCCAGCCGGGTGGTCGTGGTGGCCAGGAACGCGGCGGGGTCCTCGACCGTGGCGCGGTCGTAGGCCTGCCAGCGCAGCCAGACGTCCTGCACCAGGTCCTCGGCCTCGCTGACGCTGGCCAGCATCCGGTAGGCGATCCCGAACAGGCGCGGTCGCACACCGGCGAACACCGCTACCGCCTGCTCCAGATCGGCCACCGCCATCGCCCCCTGCTCGTCACAAGTGCGATTTCTCGACTGTTACCCCCCGAACTGCGGGGTCAGGCCGGCGCAAAGGTACAGGCCAGGAAGATTTCTTCCTCTCACAGATCACGACGCCGGCCGCCTTGACGAGCTCTTCATCCAGAAAAGAGGAAAAGATTTCGCGACGGCTGTCACAAGCCTCAGGGCTGCCCTGTCTTAGCTGGCGACCGGTCGGCACACGGGTGCCCCGGCGGAGAAACAAGGGGACGCCATGAAGGTCGTCGTGGTCGGCGGGACCGGGCTGATCGGCTCGAAGCTGGTGGCCATATTGGGAGAGCACGGTCACGACGCGGTGGCGGCGGCGCCGAGCACCGGTGTCAACACCCTGACCGGTGAGGGGCTGGCGGAGGTGCTGGCGGGCGCGCAGGTGGTGGTCGACGTGTCCAACTCGCCGTCGTTCGAGCCGGCGGCGGTGATGGAGTTCTTCGAGACCTCCACCCGCAACCTGCTGGCCGCCGAGGCGGCGGCCGGGGTCGGTCATCATGTCGCGCTGTCGGTGGTGGGCACGGATCGGATGCCGGACAACGGCTACTTCGCGGCGAAGATCGCCCAGGAGCAGCTGATCGAGAAGTCGGGCATCCCGTTCTCGCTCGTACACGCGACGCAGTTCTTCGAGTTCGTACGCGCCATCGCCGATGAGGCCACGGACGGCGACACGGTGCGGATCGCGCCGGTGCGCTTCCAGCCCATCGCGGGTGAGGAGGTCGCCCAGGCGGTCGGCCGGGTCGCGATGGGAGAGCCGCTGAACGGCCGGGTCGAGATCGGCGGCCCCGACGACGTCCGGATGGACGAGTTCTTCCGCGACGCCCTGGCCGCCTGGGGCGACCCGCGCACGGTGGTCGCCGACCCGCGGGCGCGCTACTACGGCAGCGTGCCGGGCGAGCGGACGCTGGTGCCGGGCGAGGGCGCGATCCTCGGCACCATCCATTACCGCGACTGGGCCGGCCGGAACGCCGCCGCCAAGTAGTGGGCCCCCGGCAGGAAAGGTTGTTCCAGGTGCGGCGGCGACGCGGCGACCACCGGGCGGGGCCGTCATGGCCCGCGTCCGGCCTGCGCGCCGATGACTGCCAGGGCGACGACCGGGCGACCGGCGGCCGTCGCGCGCGCCCGCGACGGGACAGGGGTCACGCGGTGACCGCATCGGCGATGGTCGCGGAGTTCGACGATGTCGCCGGCTGGACCGCCGACGCCGTCGAGCAGCTGGGGGAGCGGCACGCCATCCCGGCCGCCTGCCGCGGGAGCGCGAGTCCGGCGGCACTGGGGTGGCTGGCCGAGGCGTGCGAGCTGTCGCCCGGCGTCACGCTGCTGGACGTGGGCGCGGGCGCCGGCGGGCCGGCGGCCTGGGCCGCGGAGCGGTTCGGGGTCCGGCCGATCCTGCTGGAGCCGATGCCGGCCGCGGGCCGGGCCGCCGCCCGGCTGTTCGGGCTGCCGGTCATCGCGGGGGACGGGCGACGGATTCCGCTCCGTACGGGGTCGGCCGACGCCGCCTGGTGTCTGGGGGTGCTGTGCACCGTGCGGGACAAGGCGGCGGTGCTCGCCGAGATCCACCGGGTGCTCAAGCCTGGCGCCTCACTCGGGCTGCTGGTGGTCGTCGCCCGGGGCCCGCAGCTCCTTCCGGTGCCGGACGGCAACCACTTCCCCACCCAGGGGGAGCTTGCCGGGCTGCTCGCCTGCGCCGGGTTCGACATCGTCGAGCAGATCGACCAGCCCGGCGGGGCGCCGCGGTCGTGGTCGCGCCGTGCCGAGCAGGTCGCCGCGGTGATCGCGACCCGCCACCGGGCCGAGCCCGCGTACGCGCTGGCGGCTCACCAGGGTGAGCGCTTCACCCGCCTGTTCGCCTCCGGCCAGATCGCTGTACGGCTGATCCACGCGGTCAGCCGGTCTGCCGGACATCCACTCAAGCCACGCATGGAGGAAAGATGAGCGCTCCCAGCGGCGAGGACGACTTCCTGTACGAGCTCCAGGTCGCGGTCGAGGCCGAGGTGACCCTGGTCGAGGCGAGCCGTCCGGAGGAGGTCGCCGAGCTGCCGGTCACCGAGTGGCTGTTCGACCCGGTGGACGCCGAGCGCGAGGAGATCGGCCTCAGGGGCCTGCTCGACGCGGTCGAGGCACTGGAGGACGGCTCCCGGCCCGGCGATCACGTCGCGTGAAATTCGGGCAACAAGTCGTCGTGCGACGGCACCCACCGGGAGGAACCCCGGCCTGACACCGTCGGCCACGTACGGGGCTGAACGGGCACGCCCAGCCGGGGGACAGAATCGATGTGGACAGCGAAGGCGTGGGGAAACATGCAGGTGGAATCACTGAAGCAGGCAAACGCGCTCGAACAGGCCGCGTCCGCCTTCGTCGAGCTGCGCCCCCGGCTGTTCGGCATCGCCTATCGGATGCTCGGCAGCGCGGTGGAAGCCGAGGACATCCTTCAGGAAGTCTGGCTGCGCTGGCAGAACACCGACCGCTCGACCGTCCAGAACCCTGCGGCCTTCCTGGCGTTGATCACCACCCGCCTGGCCATCAACGTCGCCCAGTCCGCCCGTTCGCGGCGCGAGTCCTACATCGGGCCCTGGCTCCCCGAACCGGTGGACACCAGCATGGATCCCACGCTGGGCGCCGAACGGGGTGAAGCGCTCGAACTCGCCTTCCTGCTGCTGCTCGAACGGCTCACCCCCACCGAGCGGGCCGCGTACGTGCTGCGTGAGGCCTTCGTCTACCCCTACCCGCAGATCGCGGAGATCCTGCAGGTCAGCACCGTCAACGCGCGCCAGCTCGTGAGCCGCGCCCGCAAACGGCTGACCGCCGCGCGGCGCGAGCCCATCGACAAGACAGAGCACCGGCGCCTCCTGGCGGTCTTCCTCGACGCCGCCCAGACGGGCAACATCGCCGCCCTCGAAGACCTCTTCGCCGCCGACGTCGTCAGCTCCTCCGACGGCAACGGCATCCGAGGGGCGGCGCGCTTCCCCCTGCTGGGCAGCGCCCGCGTGGCGAAGTTCCTGGCCGCGTACGCGCCGCGATTCTGGCCGGGCGCCGACATCACCTGGGTCGAGGTGAACGGCCGCGCCGCCGTGCTCGTCCCCCGCAACCGCACCGAGATCACCCTGCTCACCATCGAGGCCTCGCCGCAGGGCATCCACCACCTCATGTGGATCGTCAACCCGGCCAAACTCGGCGCATTCGGGGGTGTCACAACCTGAGCGGCTGTCCTGTCTCAACTGCCGACTCCGGAAGAACAGAGGACATCGTGCGGACCACCACCCCGTCGCCCGGCGGCCACGCCGGCACCTCCACAGCAGGCGAACAGCCCTGCTGCCCTGGCTGTGAAGGTGGCCGGACATGACCGAAGTGAGCGCCGGGACGCTGGCGGAGATGCTCGACGAGCGGCAGCACCTGCTCGAGATCGCCTTGTGGATGTTCGGCTCGGAGAGCACGGCCGACCGGATCGTCCAGGAGACCTATCGCCGCTGGTACGCCCTCGACGACGACGAACGCGCGGACATCGCGGTGCCGCGCGCCTGGCTGACGCGGGTCGCCGGGGGCATCTGCCTGGAACTGCTCGCCTCCGGCCCGACCGCCCTGCCGGAATCCGCCGCCCTGCCGCCCCGCCGCCGGCCCGCCATGCTCCCGGCGTACCAGCAGGCCACGTCGGACCGGGCGATGCTCGTCCGGCACGACCACGTCGCCCGCCGCTTCGCCGCGGCCTGCGACCTGGGGGACACGGCGGCGCTGCGGGCGGTCCTGGCCGCGGACGCGATAGTCGTCAGCGACGGTGGCGGCAAGCTGCGCGCCCCGGTACGCCCCACCTACGGCGCCGACGCGGTCGCCCGGTTCGTCACGTCCTTGCTGGCCGGCCGGCCCGGCACCGAGGTGGCCGTCGAGTCCGTGAACGGCCGGACGGGCCTGGTACTGCGCCAGGCGGGCCGGGCCGTGGCGGTGGCCGGCGTGAGCGTCGCCGGAGCCGAGATCACCGCGGTGTGGATCGTCCTGAACCCCGACAAGTTGCAGCGCTGGCACCGCCCATGACCGGCGTGCCCTCACCCCAGGCGCCCCGTGCGCCGCTGAAAGGCGTAGCGGTGAACGACCCGATGCTGTCCACGGAGCACGACTACAGCGGCTCCACGTTCAAACCCCTCTATGCGACGCGCGTCACCGTCAGCGGCGGCAGCTCCGCCCACGGCCGGGCCACCGGCCGGGCCCGCTCCGCCGACGGCGCCCTCGACCTGCAGCTGCGGATGCCCGAGGAGCTCGGCGGCGACCACCCCGGCCCGAACCCCGAGCAGCTCTTCGCCGCCGGATACGCCGCCTGCTTCCACGGCGCCCTCAGCCTGCTCGCCCGCCGGCACCTCCTCGACCCCGCCTCGATCACCGTGGAGGCGAGCGTGGCTTTCGGCCGCGACCCGGCCGACGGCGGCTACCGGCTGAGCGCCGACCTCGTCGTGACCTGGCCCGGAGCCGACCGCGACCGGGTCACGCCGCTGCTCGCGCAGGCCGCCGCGCTGTGCCCGTACGCCAAGATGACCCGCCAGGGCATCCCCGCCACCATCAGCCTCGCCCCCTGAGCCGCAAAGATCGCGTGGGCCGGCCCGCGCGATCTTTGCGGGCCCCCGCTCATGCTGCTATCTTGTCCAGCGCAACACACGTTCGTGACAACAGGAACTCTTCGAGGGAGGTGAGGTTAAATGACCGTCGTGGTGATGGCTGCCATCTGCGGCACTCGGTCCATCCTCACGTCCCCGGGCCTTGGCTGACCTTTTCGAGGCGCCTTCCCTGGCGCGGATGCGGCATGCCCCATCCGCCAAGGCCCCCTTTTCTGCAAAGGGTTCCATTCCGTTGTCATTCGAGCATTCCCTTGACGATGGCCTGTCCGCGTACGGTTGGGACGCAGGGCTCGAACAGTCCTTCACCTCCCACCGCTCCGCGGGGCTCATCCCGGCCCGCGTCGTCGGCGTCGACCGCGGCGCCTGCGACGTCATCACCGAAACCGGCCCGCTCCGGGCCCGCCTCTCGCTCCCGGCGCCGGCGGATCCGGTCGAGTCCCCCTGCACGGGCGACTGGGCGGCGCTGCGCCCCGGCCCCACCCCCGAACTGGTCGCGCTGCTGCCGCGGCGCGGCGTGATCGTCCGCTCGACGGCGTCGCGTACCTCCCACGGCCAGGCCCTGGCCGCCAACGTCGACACGGCGGTCGTGGCCGTCTCGCTCGCCAGCCCGCCGAATCCGAGCCGGATCGAGCGGCTGCTCGCGCTGGCATGGGAGAGCGGCGCCCAGCCCGTGATCGTCCTGACCAAGGCCGACCAGGCGGCCGATCCCGGCCAGGCGGTGACCGCCATCGCCGAGCTCGCCCCGGGCGTGGAGACCATCGCCACCAGCGCCGCCACCGGCCAGGGCATGGACACCCTCGCCGCCGCGCTCACCGGCACCGTGGTCCTGCTCGGCCCGTCCGGAGCGGGCAAGTCCACGCTGGGCAACGCGCTGCTGGGCACCGAGCTCCTGGAGACCGGCGCCGTACGCGCGCAGGACGGCAAGGGCCGCCACACCACGGTCCGCCGCCGGCTGGTCCCGCTGCCCGGCGGCGGCGTGCTGATCGACACCCCCGGTCTGCGCGGCGTCGGCCTCCTGGACGCCGACGAGGGTCTGCAGCAGGTCTTCGCCGACATCGAGGAGTTCGCCGAGCAGTGCCGCTTCGGCGACTGCGGCCACGACTCCGAACCCGGCTGCGCCGTCCAGGCGGCCCTCGCCTCAGGTGATCTGAGCGAGCGCCGCCTCGACAGCTACCGCAAGCTCCAGCGCGAGAACGCCTGGGCCAGCTCCCGCAGCGACGCGCGCCTGCGCGCCCAGCACGATGATCGCAAGAAGGCGATCACCCGCTCGCTGCGTGAGACCTACGCCTTCCGGGACCGGCAGCGCCGTTCGTGACCCGGCCGCGGGCCGCGGCGCGAGCACGCGGCCCGCTGCCCCTCTCTTCTACCTCCGCACCGCCGCCACCACCAGCCTCATGACCACGACGAAAGACGAGCACCCCATGACGCACACCTGGATCACCCGCCCCGAGACCCCGCAGGACATCCCCGCGATCCGCGCCGTCGCCCTCGGCGCCTTCCCCACCCCGCTGGAGGCCGACCTCATCGAGGCGCTGCGCGTCGATCCGGCCTGGTCGCCCGAGCTGTCCATCGTCGCCCAGGCCCCCGACGGCACCGTGGCCGGGTACGCGCTGCTCACCCGCTGCCACGTCGGCACCGCGCCGGCGCTGGCCCTGGGCCCGTGCGCGGTCCTGCCGCAGCACCAAAGGAGCGGCGCCGGCTCGGCCGCCATCCGCGCCGGCCTGCAAGCCGCCCGCGGCAAGGGAGAGAACCTCGTCCTCGTGCTCGGCCACCCCGAGTACTACCCGCGCTTCGGCTTCACCCCCGCCTCGGCGTACGGGATCCGCCCCTCCTTCGAGGTGCCCGACGAGGCCATGATGGCGCTCGTCTTCGACGACACCATCCCGGTGCCCGGCGGCACCATCGTCTACCCGAAGCCCTTCGGCGTCTGACGCTCACCGGCCTGCCCGTGACGCCACTCGTCCCGGGCAGGCCCGGCTCTGCTCTCGGCGAACCGGGTCCGCTGTCAGTGAACCCGGCCGGGCGCTCGGCGTTCGCGGTGATTGGGTGTCGGAATGGACATCTTGATTCTGGGCGGAACGGCGTGGCTGGGCCGGGAGCTGTCGCGGCAGGCGATCGAGCGCGGCCATCGGGTGACGTGCCTGGCGCGCGGCGAGAGCGGCCAGGTCGCGGACGGAGCCAGGCTGGTGGCCGCCGACCGGCGTGATCCTTCGGCGTACGCACCGCTGCTCGACCGCGAATGGGACGCCGTCATCGAGGTGTCATGGCAGCCGGGGTTCGTCCGTGAGGCCCTGCGCGCGCTGGGCGGCCGGTCCCGGCACTGGAGCTACGTCTCCTCCGTCAGCGCCTACGCCTCCCATGCCGCGCTGGACGCGGACGAGTCCACGGCCCTGCTGCCCGCGACCGATCGAGACGAGGTCGATTCCGACCTGTACGGCGAGGCGAAGGCCGCCTGCGAGCTGGCGTCCACGGCGGCCGTGGGCGAGCGCCTCCTGATCGCCCGCGCCGGCCTCATCGGCGGCCCGGGCGATCACAGCGGACGCACCGGCTACTGGGCGGCCCGTGCCGCCCGCGACCGGCAGGGGCCGATGCTGGTGCCCGACGCGCCGCACCTGCCGACCCAGGCGATCGACGTACGAGACCTGGCCGCCTGGCTGCTGGACGCCGGGGAGAAGGGCATCGTCGGCACCTACGACGCCGTCGGGCCGGTCGTGCCGTTCAAGGAGTGGATCGAGCTGTCCCGCGCGGCCGGCGGCCACACCGGCCCCGTGACCACCGCCGAGCCGGCCTGGCTGCTCGCCAACGGCGTGGCCGAGTGGATGGGGCCCGAGTCGCTGCCGATGTGGGTGGCCGAGCCGGGCTTTGAGGGGTTCTCGGCCCGCAGCGGGTCCGCGGCGCGCGCCGCGGGGCTGCGCCATCGGCCCAGGGCGCAGATGCTGGCCGACACGCTGGATTGGGAGCGCGAGCAGGGGCTGGACCGCACCCGGCGCGCCGGCCTCAGCGCCCAGCGCGAGCGCGAGCTGCTCGACGCCCTCGGCTGAGGGGCCCCGCGCGGGCCGGGGTTCCACCGCGGGTTGAAGCTCGCCCGCCACCCGGCCCAGCACCGCCGCCCGGCAGGCGGCGCGAACTCTCCGGCGTCGGTTCAACGACAGCCTTGAAGCCATGAGTGCTGAGGAACACGAATCGATATCCGTGGCAGGTCTGCCTGGTCCGATGATCGTGCCGGCCGGCGGGGTGCTGGTCGGCGCGGTCAACATCTACCTCGCGGCCAGCCTGCTGCCGACCGCGGTGGCCGACCTCGGCGGCGCGGGCTTCTACGCCTGGAACATGACGATCTACCTCGTCGCCATGGTGGTCGCGACGATGCTCTCCGGCCGGTTCCTGTCGCGGTGGGGGAGCGTCGGCGCGTACCTGCTGGGCTTCGCCGTCTTCGCGGCGGGTTCGCTGGCCTGCGCGCTGAGCCCGGCGATGGCGGTGCTGCTGGCCTCGCGCGGCGTCCAGGGGCTCGGGGCGGGGCTGCTGTCGGGGCTGGGGTTCGCCGTCATCCGGTCGGCGCTGCCGCCCCGGCTCTGGACGCGCGGCACCGCGCTGATGTCGGCGATGTACGGGGCCGGCAACTTCGCCGGTCCGGCGCTCGGCGGCCTGTTCGCCCAGCTGGGCTCGTGGCGGCTGGCGTTCGCGGTGATGGCGGCGTTCGCGGCGGTGTGCGGCGCGTTCGTGCCCCGCGTGCTGCAGTTCGACGGCACGCGCGGCGAGCATGGCGGCCTGCGCCCGCCGGTCCCGGTCGTGTCCCTGCTGCTGGTCATGGCGGCCGCCGGGGCCGTGAGCGTGGCGGGGGTGCTGGCCGGCCTGCTCGCGAAGGCGGCCCTCATCGGGACTGCGCTGCTGCTGGTGGCCGGGTTCGTCCTCCATGAGCGGCGCAGTGAGCTGCGCGTCTTCCCCCGCGCGACCTACCGGAGGGGTTCGTCGCTCAAGTGGGTCTACCTGACGCTCGGGCTGCTGGCCTGCGGGGTCGCGGCGGAGTCGTTCCTGCCGCTGTTCGGTCAGCGGCTGGCCGGGCTGGCGCCGCTCGTGGCGGGGTTCTTCGCCGCGGCCATCTCGTTGGGCTGGTCGCTCACCCAGATCGCCGGCTCGTCGGTGACGGGCGGGCGCGCGGTGCGCCGGCTGCGCGTGCTCGGCCCGGTGCTGCTGGCCGCCGGGCTGCTGGTGCAGGGGTTGCTGCAGCGCCAGGAGACGCCGCTGTGGCTGGTGGCGGTGTGGGTGCCGGTGCTGTTCGTGGCCGGAGCGGGCATCGGGCTGGCCTATCCGCACCTGTCGGTGGCCGCGATGTCCAGAACGCGCGATCCGGAGGAGGGCAGGCAGGCGGCCGCGGGGATCGCGACGGTAACGAGCCTGTCGATCGCCTTCGGCACGGCGGTGGCGGGGGCCCTGGTCAACCTGGGCGGCGGGTCGATGCTCGATTCGGCGCGGTACGTGTTGTTCGGGCTCGCGCTCCTGTGCGCGCTCGGCGCCCTGACCGCCCACGCGGCGAACCGGACGGATCCCGCGCCCGATCGCGAAGATGCGCCGGAGCCGCGACGAGGGGACGCCCGCTCGCCTACCGCACCGTGAAGGTCCAATGGAGCTCCCGACGCGGCCCATGGTAGCTACTCTCGGCATGGAATTCTTCTGCTACCACCGTGACCGCTCAGGCTCCGCCGCGCTGCGCGCCGAGCTGGGGGAAGCGCACTGGTCCTACATGGACCGGTACGCGGCGGAGATGATCGCCCGTGGCCCGACCTTCGGCCGCGGCAGCGAGACGGCCACCGGCAGCGTGCACATCCTCGACCTGCCGGATCCGGCCGCCGCGCGGGCGTTCGCCTTCGAAGAGCCCAACTATCAGGCCGGCGTGTACCGGGACGTGATGGTGCGGCGGTGGCGCAACGTGCTGGGCCGCACCATGTGGGATTTCCCCGGCGGCAGGGAGGGCGGCGACCGGTATCTGGTGCTGGGTTTGGGCTCCGGCCAACCGGCCGACCAAGTGCCGCCGACCGGCCGGGACGAGCTGATCGCGTACGGGCCGCTGCTGTCCGACGACGGCGGCACCTGGCTCGGTACGGCGCTGCTGGTGCGGGCGCCGGACCCGGCCGCGGCCCGCGCCGTCCTGACCCAGGACCGGTACGCCGACATCGAGGTGCACGACTGGGCGTTCGGCGGGCGGCGGTGACGAGCGGGCCCTGGCAGCGGCCTTTAGGGTGACCTCATGCTCGTGCTGGGGATCGAGGTGCCGGACGGCCTCCTCCACCGGTGGCTCGGATGGTTCACGCCACCGGTGCAACCCTTCGTGATCCCGCCCGATCTCGCCGCCTCCCTCGAGCTCGCCGATGACCGGGACCGGCTCACGCCCGAGGTCAGGGACACCTTCTGCCTCTACGGCCTGGGTTCGTCGGCGCTGGTGTGGCTGACGGAGGCCGGCGCGCGCCGGCTGCCGGCCGCGGTCAGGCGAAGCCAGCCCACGCCGCACCGCTGGCCCGGCCAGATCGCCGGGCGCGAGGCCGAGGCGGTCGTCACGTACGTCGAGAAGGGGCGCCGCCCGAGCCGGCACCGCGAGGTCGCCCCCGCCACGTGGGACGCCATCGCCTCGGCGCTGCCGGGAGCGCGTCACCTGGCCGGGACCTTCCCCACCCGCAGCGGCCCGAACTGCTTCGGCACGGTGATGGCGGCCTGCGGTGTCGAGGGCGCGCAGGACAGGTGGATGCTCCGCGAGCCGTTCGAGGACTGGCTCGCCGAGCACACCGCCAGGGGAGGCCACGACGGCGCGCCGGGGACCGTCCTGGTCTGGCGGGCCGCCGATGGAGGCGCGCAGCACGCCGCGGTCACCCTCGGGGACGGCTGGGCGCTGCACAAGCCTTCGCAGGGCTGGATGAGCCCGACGAAGGTCCTCGCGGTGCGAGACCTGAAGTACAGCGCCCGAGCCGCAGGACAGCGCCTTCACCGGCACCACCTTCAGTGACCTCGCGCCTGGCCTAGGCTTCGGTGCGCTTTTCCAGGCGGCTGCCCCGCGGCAGGGTGACGGCCATGATGTTGCTGGGGATGTCCAGCTCGATGCGGTGCCAGCGCCCGCGCGGGACGATGGCGGCGGTCCCGGCCGTCAGCCTGATCTCCTCCTCCTGTTGTCCCGGCCGCTCCGGACGCAGGTAGAGGCGGATCTTCCCGACGAGGCAGGACACGACCTCCTCGGCCTCGGGATGGACCTCCCAGTGGTCGGCGTGGACGTCGGCGCCGGTCTTGGCGTGGAAGGCCGTCAGCCGCCAGCCGTCCTGGTCGGCCTCCGCCGCCGCCTTTTCGGCGTGGATCTGGCCGCCTTGGCGCAGGTGGACGGAGGAGGCGAAGAGATCGATCGGGTTCACAGGCATGCCGGGACGCCCCTTTCTGCGGTGGGTGGATCGCCGGTCAATCCCGGGCGGAGAGCGAAACAACACGGTCGTCGGCCCGTGCGGGCGGGCCGGTCCTCGGCAGGACCGTGAGGGCGATGAGGACGGCGCCGAGCAGGAGGACGGCGCCGAGGCCCAGGCCGAGCGCGTAACCGTCGTTGAGGGTCTCGGGCGTGACGCTCTGGCCGGTGCGGTCCTGCGCGAGGGTGCCCAGGACGGCCAGCCCGAGCGAGGCGCCGATCTGGCGTGAGCTGTTGAGCAGGCCCGAGGCGGTGCCGCTCTCGTGGGCCGCGACGCCGACGGTCGCGGTGGAGACGACCGGTCCGAGGCAGAGCCCGAAGCCGACGCTGGCGACGATCGAGGGCCCCAGGACGTCGGTGACGAAGGCGCCGTCCGGGCTGATCAGGCCGAACCAGGCGAACCCGGCCGCCGTCAGCAGCCCGCCGATGACCAGCAGCGTACGCGGCGCGAGCCGGTAGCCGAGCTTGACCGCCAGCACGGAGCCGGCGACCACGCCGAGCGCGAACGGCAGGAACTCGACCCCGGTCAGGGCCGGCCCCGTCCCGAGCACGCGCTGCAGGTAGAGGGAGGCGAAGTAGAAGGCGGCGGCCATGGCCGCGCCGAGGAGGAGGTTGTAGGCGTTCGCGCCGGCGACCGAGCGGTTGGTGAACAGGCCGAGCCGGATCAGCGGTTCGCGGGCCGTGGTCCGCTCGACGACAATGAACGCGGCCAGCAGCACGGCGGCCACCGCCAAAGTCGCCACGGTGACCGGCGAGGTCCACGCGTACTGGTCGGTGCGCACGACGCCGAACACCAGCAGGGTCATGCCCGCCGTGGCCAGGACCGCGCCGAGCGCGTCCGGCCGGGCGCCGCGCACCGCGGGCGGCCCGGCGGCCACGGCCCGCCAGGCCAGCGCCAGCGCGCACGCGGCCATGGGCACGCTCACGAACATCACCCAGCGCCAGCCGGCGTACTCGGTGAGCAGGCCGCCGATCAGGACGCCGAGCGCGCCGCCGGCGGCGTTCGTCGCGCTCCAGATCCCGAAGGCCCGCACGCGGGCCTTGCCCGCGGGGAACGTCGTGGTCAGCAGCGCCAGCGCGGCCGGAGCCAGGGCGGCGGCCCCGATGCCCTGCGCGGCCCGGGCGGCGACCAGCTGACCGGGCTCCTGGGCGAACCCGCCGGCGAGCGAGGCGAGGCCGAACAGGGCGAGCCCGAGCAGCAGGACCGGCTTGCGGCCGTAGCGGTCGGCGGCCTTGCCGCCCAGCAGGAGCAGCCCGCCGAACGTGAGCGCGTAGGCGTGGATCACCCAGGTGAGGCCCACCGCGCTGAATCCGAGGGCGGCGCCGATCTGCGGGAGCCCGACGTTCACCACCGACAGGTCCAGCGACACCATGAACTGCACGACGGCCACGGCGGCGAGGGTGAGCCCCGGCCGGACGCGTACGCTCGCGCCTGCTGACGATCTACTGGTCAACGCAGCTCAGTCCTTCGAGCCGGAGGGGTCATCGCGGTCCGGCCCCGGCCGCGCGGGGGAGCAGAGATGCGGGTGGCCCCGGTGGATGGTGCCGGCTGGGGTTCTCATGACCGCCATCGTCGTCCAGCCGCTGCTCGCGGGCGTCCTGCCGGCGAAGTCATCTGCCGCTACCGCCCCGGGACCAACGACCGACCCGACTACGACGCCGGGAGTAGTCGCCGACACGGCCCCGCAGGACGCGCTCGCCGTCCGCGAGTAGTCGCCGATGCGGCACCGCAAGCCGCGCTCGCCGTCCGCTCCCCCGGCGGCCCGCCGGATCATCCCGGCCGCGATCCACCGATGTCGCACGCGCGTCCCAAGACTGCCCGCGAGATGCCCTCCGCGCACAGGTGATCCACCGGCCGCGCGGCCGCTCGCCCGTGCTGGTTTACTCTTGCGACAAAGCAGGCGGGAGAGGGGTTTGTGTGAAGCCTGGCGCGGATGGTCCACCCGTTTCATCCTTGGATGCCGTTCTCGAACGCATCACCTACGCCAACGAGGAGACCGGCTACACCATCGCCCGCGTCGCCACCGAACGCTCCGGCTCCGAACTGCTCACCGTCGTCGGCCCGCTGCTCGGCGCGCAGGTCGGTGAGTCGCTGCGGCTGCTCGGCCGCTGGAGCTCCCACCCCCGCTACGGCCGGCAGTTCGAGGTGCGCTCCTACACCACCGTCCTGCCCGCCACCATCCAGGGCATCCGCCGCTACCTCGGCTCCGGCCTGATCAAGGGCATCGGCCCCAAGATGGCCGAGCGCATCGTCGACCATTTCGGCACCGACACCCTCGAGGTCATCGAGCAGCAGCCGCAGCGCCTGGTCGAAGTGCCGGGCCTGGGGCCCAAGCGGACCAAGATGATCGCCGCCGCCTGGGAGGAACAGAAGATCATCAAAGAGGTGATGATCTTCCTGCAGGGCGTCGGCGTGTCCACCTCGATCGCGGTGCGCATCTTCAAGCAGTACGGCGAATCGTCCATCTCCGTCGTCAAGACCCGCCCGTACCAGCTGGCCGACGACGTGTGGGGGATCGGCTTCAAGACCGCCGACACCATCGCCCAGGCCGTCGGCATCCCCCACGACAGCCCCGAACGCGTCAAGGCCGGCCTGCGCTACACGCTGTCCCAGGCCGCCGACGACGGCCACTGCTACCTGCCCGCCCCCAACCTCGTCGCCGACGCCGTCAAGATCCTCGAAGTGCCCGCCGACCTCGTCACCACCTGCCTCGAAGACCTCATCGAAGCCGAAGGCGCCGTCCGCGAACCCATCCCGGCCGGCGACAACGTCGTACCCGCCGTCTACCTGCCGCCCTTCCACCGCGCCGAGAACTCCCTGGCCTCCGGCCTGCTCTCACTCCTGCGCTCCGGCCACGACCGGCTCAAAACCTTCGCCGACGTCGACTGGGAACGCGCCGAGACCTGGCTGCACGAGCAGACCGGCGCCGAACTCGCCCCCGAACAGCGCCAGGCCGTCCGCCTGGCCCTGACCGAGAAGGTCGCCGTCCTGACCGGCGGGCCCGGCTGCGGCAAGAGCTTCACCGTACGCTCCATCGTCCTGCTCGCCCGCGCCAAACGCGCCAAGGTCATCCTGGCCGCCCCCACCGGCCGCGCCGCCAAACGCCTGGCCGAGCTGACCGGCCACGAGGCCACCACCGTCCACCGGCTGCTGCAGCTGCGCCCCGGCGGCGAGGCCACCTTCGACCGCGACAACCCCCTCGACGCCGACCTCGTCGTCGTCGACGAAGCCTCCATGCTCGACCTGCTGCTGGCCAACAAACTCGTCAAGGCCGTCGCGCCGGGCGCCCACCTGCTGTTCGTCGGCGACGTCGACCAGCTGCCCTCGGTCGGGGCCGGCGAGGTCCTCAAAGACCTGCTCGCCGCCGACGACATCCCCCGCGTACGCCTGACGCAGATCTTCCGCCAGGCCCAGGAGTCCGGCGTCGTCGTCAACGCCCACCGCGTCAACACCGGCCACCACCCCATCCTCCAGGGCATGAACGACTTCTTCCTGTTCCCCTGCGAGGAGGCCGAGGAGATCGCCGCCCTGACCGTCGACGTCGTCGCCCGCCGCATCCCGCGCCGCTTCGGCCTCGACCCGCGCCGCGACATCCAGGTCCTGGCCCCCATGCACCGCGGCGCCGCCGGCGCCGGCGCCCTCAACACCGCCCTGCAGGAAGCCCTCACCCCCGCCCACGAGGGCATGCCCGAACGCCGCTACGGCGGCCGCGTCTTCCGCGTCGGCGACAAGATCACCCAGCTGCGCAACAACTACGACAAGGGCGCCGCCGGGGTGTTCAACGGCACCGTCGGCATCGTCACCGACATCCGGCCCGACGAGCACAAGCTCACCGTCGTCACCGACGAGGACGAGGCCGTCGACTACGCCTTCGACGAACTCGACGAGCTCGCCCACGCCTACGCCGTCTCCATCCACCGCTCCCAGGGCAGCGAATACCCGGCCGTCGTCGTCCCGCTGGCCACCAGCGCCTGGATGATGCTGCAGCGCAACCTCCTCTACACCGCCATCACCCGGGCCAAGAAACTCGTCGTCATCGTCGGCTCCCGCCGCGCCCTGGCCCAGGCCGTGCGCACCAAGGGGGCCGGTCGGCGGCACACCGGCCTGACCCACCGCCTCTGAACGGGGCCCTTTCCCAGTCACAAGTAATTGAAATGTGACCGAACTCTCCCAAATGAATCCTCGTCTTACATGCATCAGCATTAAGGTTTTTGAGGTGCGTTTGGTGTCATGGGGGAAAGGACAGTGTTGAACGTTACGCCCGCTTGGAGGAAGCCCGCCACCGCAGTCGCGCTGCTCACCGCAGCCGCACTGACGGCCTCATGCTCATCGGGCACCACCCCCGGCGGCGGCAGCGGGGGAGCGGGCGCGCCCGAGGCCACCACGACCGCCACCCCCCAGGCCCCCACCGTCAAGATCAGCCCGGCCGAAGGCAGCGGCAAGGTCAGCCCCGAAAAGAAGATCGTCGTCACCGCCGACGGCGGCGCCCTCGACAACGTCACCGTCGAGGCCTCGGGCGAACAGGTCGAGGGCAAGTACAACACCGACAAGACCAAGTGGGTCTCCAAGACCGCGCTCAAGCCCTCCACCGACTACACCGTCAACGCCACCGCCGGCGCCACCACCGCCACCAGCACGTTCACCACCGCCAAACCCGAACGCGCCCTGCAGATCGCCGACGTGACCCCCCACGCCAAGGGCGAGACCATCGGCGTCGGCGCCCCCATCATCGTCACCTTCAACCAGCCCGTCACCAGCAAGGCCACCATCGAACGCGCCCTGGAAGTCGAGGCCGAAAAGCCCGTCACCGGCGCCTGGCGCTGGATCAACGACACCGTCGCCATCTACCGCACCGCCAAATACTGGCCCGCCCACCAGAAGGTCACCCTCAACGCCCGCATCACCGGCATCAAGGGCGGCGACGGCCTGTACGGGGTCAAGGACTACACCGCCACCCTCAAGATCGGCGCCCGGCAGATCAGCAAGGTCGACACCAAAAAGCACATGATGTACGTCTACAAAGACGGCAAACGCGTCCAAACCATGCGCATCAGCGCCGGCATGGCCACCACCCGCGAATACACCACCACCTCCGGCGTCCACCTCACCATGGAACGCGGCAACCCCGTCCGCATGATCTCCCCAGGCCGCAAAAAAGGCGACCCCGGCTACTACGACGTCATGATCGACCACGCCGTCCGCATCTCCAACTCCGGCGAATACGTCCACGCCAAGGACAACGTCTGGGCCCAAGGCGTCCGCAACGTCAGCCACGGCTGCGTCAACGCCCGCCCCGACCAGGCCAAATGGTTCTACGACAACTTCCAGCGCGGCGACGTCGTCGACATCACCGGCACCACCCGCCAACTCGAATGGAACAACGGCTGGGGCTTTTGGCAACTACCGTTCAAAGAGTGGAAAAAGGGCAGCGCCCTGAAGAACACCAAGGCCTGACATGACCCACCCCAGCACGCTCCCGCGCATCCGCGAAGGCCGCCACGGCGACGTCCCCATCGTCCTTGGCATGTTCGACAGCGCCGTCACCTGGCTCACCGCCCAAGGCCGCACCGGCCAATGGGGCAGCGAACCCTTCACCGGCAACCCCCGCCGCACCCGCCAGATCACCGGCTGGCTCGAACTCGGCGGCATGCGCATCGCCGAAGTCGACGACCACCCCGCCGGCTGTCTCGTCGTCGGCGGCGCCCACGACTACGTCACCCCCGCCACCGAGCCCGAACTCTACGTCCAGGCCCTGGTCACCGACCGCCGCTACCACGGCCACGGCATCGGCCGCGCCCTGCTCGACCGCGCCGCCGCCGAAGCCGCCGAACGCGGCGTCGGCCTGCTGCGCGTCGACTGCTACGCCGGCGACGACGGCCGCCTGGTCGCCTACTACGAAAGCTGCGGCTTCACCCGCGTCGCGCCGTTCACCGTGGGGGAGTGGCCCGGCATGCTCCTGCAGCGCCGCATCTGACCTCCGGCCCGGTCCAGGCGGGCCGACCTGCGGGCCCACGCGGCTTGGAGCAGATCTTGATCTGTGTCATGGTGAAGCCATACGCCCGATATCGGAAATCCTGCCGGACAGCGCCTCGGGTGGAGGTTGGATGCCCGCCGACGACGATGGCCCCTTCCCCGACTTCCGGATCCTGGGCCCGCTGGAGATCAGCCTGTCCCGCCGGGAGGTCCAGCTTCCCGGCCAGCACGTCCGCTGGCTCCTGGCCGTGCTGCTGTTGTCACGGGGGGAGCCGGTCGCCGAAGGCCAGCTCCTGAGCCACGTCTGGGGCACCTCCGAGGCCAGCCTGCGGGCTCTGCGCACCAGCGTGTCGCGGCTGCGATCGTGGTTGCGCGACCACACGGGGATGACCGAGGCGGTCAAGTACACCAGGTCCGGCGGCTACGTCCTCGACCTGGACGCGCGGCATGTGGACGCGGCCCGCTTCCTCGGCCGCTACCGCGCCGCCGCTCGCGAGCCGGACCCCGCGCTCGGGCTCGACCTGCTGTTGCGGGCGCTCGCGCAGTGGCGCGGGACCGTGCTGGAAGGAGCCCCCGAGGAGGTCCGCGCGCACGCGGGCATCCGCCGGCTGCAGAGCGCCCGGGCCGGCTGCGCGGCCAGGGCCGCCGACCTGGCGCTGCACACCAGCCGCCCGGAGGCGGCCCTGCCGCACGTGCGGGAGGTCGCCGCGGACATGCCGTACGAGGAGCCGCTCCAGACCCGGCTGATCAGGCTGCTCGGCGCCACCGGCCGCAGAGCCGAGGCGTTGCGCTGCTTCGAGGAGATCCGGCGCAGGCTGGCCGACGAACTCGGCGTCGACCCCTCCGACGAGCTCCGCGCCACGCACGCGGAGCTGCTGCGCGAGCACCGGCCCGCCCCCGGGCCCGCGGCGCCGCGCCCACCCGAGCAGGCCCCACCCGAGCAGGCCCGGCCGGTGGCCGCCGAACTGCCGATGGACGTGGCGACGTTCACGGGGCGCAGGCGAGAGGTCGAGCATCTGTGCGGCTTGCTGGGAGCGGCACGCCAGGAGGGCCCGGTCGTCGTGTCGATCTCGGGCGGCGGCGGGGTCGGGAAGTCGGCGCTGGCGATCCACGTCGCCCACCGTCTGGCCGCCCGCTACCCCGACGGCCAGCTGTACCTCAACCTGCACGGATCCACCCCCAACACCAGGCCCGTCGAGACGTCCGCGGCGCTGGCCCGGCTCCTGCGCTCCCTGGGGACGGACGACGAGGCGGTGCCGGCCGAGGTCGAGGAGGCCGCGGGCCAGCTACGGTCGCTGACCGCGGGCAAACGCCTGCTGATCGTCCTGGACAACGCGCTGGACGCCGCCCAGATCCGTCACCTGCTGCCCGGCCACGGCGCCGGCGCGGTACTGCTCACAAGCCGCAAGGTGCTCACCGAACTGGACGGCGCCACGCACCTACGCCTAGAGCTCCTGCCCGAAGAGGACTCCCTGGCGCTCTTCGCCCGCCTCGTCGGCCGTGACCGCGTCCGGGCCGAGACCGCGGCCGCCGAGGCGGTCGTCCGCCAGTGTGATCACCTACCCCTGGCGGTCTGCATCGCCGCCGCCCGGCTCAACGCCCGTGCCACCTGGAGCGTTCGCGCCCTGGCCGACCGCCTGGCGACGGACCGGCACCGGCTGGCCGAACTCCACGTCGGCGACCGGGCGCTGCGCGCCAGCTTCGCCGTCGGCTACGACGAGCTCGACGCCGGTCACGCCCGCCTCTTCCGCCTGCTGGGCCTGCTCGCCAACGCCGACGTCGGCGTGGGGGTCGCCGCCGCCCTGGCCGGCATCCCCGAACGGCAGGCGGAGGACGTCCTGGACTATCTCGTCGACCTCCACATGGTGGAGAACCACGCCCCCCGCCGCTACCGCATGCACGACCTGCTCCGCCAGTTCGCCTACGAGCGCGCGCACGAGGAGGACGACGCCGACCGGCGCGCCGCGGCCCTGCGGAACGTGCTGCACTGGTACCTCGCGACAGCCCGGGCCGTGTGCGTCCGGGTCAATCCGGACGCCGCATGGCGGACCGGCATCGGGCCGCAGGACCTGGCCGTGCCGGGGGCCCGCCTGGACAGCCACCAGCAGATCCAGGCCTGGATCAAGGCGGAGACCGCGAACTTCCCCGTGGTCCTGCGCCAGGCGATCGGCGAGCTCGACGACGGCCCGTCGCTGGCGGTCGGCCTGGCGGCGGCGCTCTACCTCCCCCTGGGATACGAACGGTTGTGGAAGGACCAGTACACGCTGCAGGAGCTGGCGGCCGACGCCGCCGGGCGCGCCGGCGACCCGCTGCAGTTCGCGGTCGTCCAGGGAGACCTGGGCGACGTGCAGTCCCAGCTGGGCCAGTTGAGCGACGCCATCGCGAGGCTGCGGGACTCCCTGGACGCCTACCGCCGCCTTCGGCATCCGCGCGGGGAGTCCTCACAGCTGGACCGGCTCGCCGGCGCCTACGGCCTGCTCGGCCGCTATGACGAGTCCATCGACTGCTACCGGCAGGCGCTGGCGCTCGACCGCAAGCAGGGCGACCGGTTCAACGAGGGCATCACGCTCAGCAACCTGGGCCTGACCTACCAGAAGGCCGGCCGCTTCGCCGAGGCCGTCCATGCCCACACCGAGTCCATCGCCATCCACCGCGAGACCGACAGCCCCTTCGGCCTCGGCTGCCTGCTGGGCAACCTGGCCGAGGCCCGGCGGCTCGCCGGCCGGCCCGACCTGGCGGTCCCCCTGTTCCGGGAGGCGCTGCGGGCCGACGACGACGCCGGCCGGTCCGGCACGTACGACGAGGCCGAGCACTGGTGGGGGCTGGGCCGCTGCCACGACGACCTGGGCGAGTCGGGGCCCGCGCAGGAGTGCAGGCGCGCGGCGGGCGCCCTGCTCCACCGTCTGGGCCTGATCGGGGCGCAGGAGAGGCAGCTGATCGAGGCCGAGGCGCACCCGCCGACACCGGAGATCATCCGCAGGAACACCTGACCGCCCGCGTGCGCCTCACTGGCCCGTGCAGCAGGCCGCCGTCCCCGGCTCCACGAGGGTGTGGTAGTTGAGATCGGCCAGATCGGCCTCCGCCCCACCGGCCGCCCCACCGGCCGCCCCACCGGCCGCCCCACCGGCCGCCCCACCGGCCGCCCCACCGGCCGCCCCGCCAGCGACCCCGCCGGCCGCGCACGCGGGCCCGGCGACGAAGGCGAACCGGCACTCGCCCAGGTGCCGCACCGTCACCGGGGCCGGCAGCAGCGCCCGCCGCGGGTCGAGGGATCCGCCGCGGAAGGCGTCGCTGAGATAGGTCAGGTCGACCCCGACGTCGAACGTGTCCGAGGCGGCCGTCCCGGCCGCGCACAGGTTCATCCAGCTCTCGACGCGGACGAGTTCGGGCCCGACGGCGTCGCCGGGGTCCTGCGCGACGAGGTCCTCGTAGGCCTCCCTGGCCTTCTCCCACAGCTCCCGCGACCTGTCCTGGAGCAGCGGCGGGACCAGCAGGTCGTAGAACGCGCCCCGCTCCAGGCCCGTCCGGCGCATGAGCCAGCGGGTCGCGAGGGGGTAATAGCTGGTGGCGAAGCGGCCGTGCAGCTGGATCCGGGACAGGCGTTCGTACTCCCACCTGCGCTGCTCGGCGACCGCGAACACCTCCAGCACCTCCTCGCCGGCGGCCGGGAGCCGGACGGGGGAGCCGCCGTGCAGCAGGTCGTACATCCCCACGGTCGCCTTCTTGGTCCTCAGACGTGCCTGCTCGCGCGAGGGGCGCGGCGCCGGCGCCGGCCGCGTCCCGGCGAGCCAGGCGGCGACCGCCGGCCTGGCCCTGATCTCGGCGATCCTGGCCAGGGCGCGGGCCGGGATCTTCGCGCCGAACACCTCCAGGGTGATCGCCCGCAGGTTGGGGGCGTTGCGGACGACCTCGTCGAGCATGTCCAGGCAGACCGAGATGATGGGCTGGTCGCCGTGCGTGTCGTCGTAGTGGTAACCGTCCTCGCGCAGGTCGATGCCGCCGCCCGCGACGTGGATCTCGGTGATGGACGGCCACGGCAGCCGGTGGAAGTCGCTCGTGGGCGCGGCGCCCCGGGCGATCTGGTAGCTCAGCACGTGCCCCACGTCGAAGCACATGCCGCAACCCGTCTCCCGGGTCAGCTCGGCGAAGAAGTCGAAGGCGTGCATGTCGCCGGCCACCAGCGTGGTCGGCGGGAACTCCGCGTTGAAGGCGACGCCGAGCCGCTCCTGCACCTCGCGGACGTTGCCGGCCGTGACCACGAGCGTCGCGTCGGTCAGCGGGAACGGCATGAAGTGCGGGTACACGTGCCGCTCGGACATGAGCCAGACCCCCAGATCCTCGGTGATCCACGGGGTACGGGTCACCTCGACCAGCTCGGCAAGCTCGGCGAGGTCCCCGGACGTGGGCGGGTCGGGATAGACGGGATTGATGTTCGTGCTGTGCACCAGCACCCGTTTCTCGCCGGCCACCTCGGGGATCTTCATGGCGACGAATCCCTTGCTCCTGGCGTTGCGGCGATGCCTGATCTCCGCGTATCCGGTCGGCCCGCCCAGGTGACGGGCCGACGGGGCGGTGATCTCGAAGTAGTCGATCCGTCCCGGCGAGTCCGCCAGGTAGTCGGCGTGCAGGTCGGACGGGTTGACCCCGACCCCGACGCCGAAGATGGGAAGAGCCTGGAAGTATTCGGGTCCGAACGTGGCCATCTGCCCTCCATCGTTCACTGTGGGATGCGCCATTCCTCGAGTCGCAGCAGGCGCCGCAGGTCGCGGACCGGCCGTTGACGGCCGCAGCGGTCACAGCCGTGACAGGCCACCACCCGGTCGCGCGAAACAGACAGGCCGGGAACCGAGAGGGTGATCACCGCTCCCGCCGCGTCCCGGGCCGCGTCCCGGGCCGCCCTTCCCGGGCCGTCCCCGGCCGGGCGCAGCAGCAGGCGGGCCGCCGTCGCCGCCACATCCGCATGCCGCGGCCGGAACCCGGCCGGGCCGAGGGCCGGGTCGCTGTCATAGGCCGCGTACCTGGCCCGCGTCCGGTGCCAGCGCGGGTCGTGCTGGACGCGCCGGTCGGCGAAGCAGCGAAAGCACGGACCGCTGCCCGGCCGCACCAGTGGCCCGACGACGATCGAGGCGTCCTCCATGACGACCGGCAGCCAGGCCGTGCCGGTGGCGTGCGCCAGCTCATCGGCACGCTCGCACAGGCCCGGCGCGGGCCGCCACAGCGCCACCACGACAACCTGCGCCCCTGCGGCGAACACGGCGTCGAGATCGCCGGCGGTGAACCGGGCGTCGAGACCGTCGGCGGTGAACCGGGCGCCGGGCGGCCGGTCCCGGAGACGGTCGGCGACCCGGGCGCCGAACGGCCCCTGCCCCACGGCGATCACGCGAACGGTTGCGGCCACGGATTCAACTCCTCCTGCGCCAGCACCCTGTAACCCATGCGGGCGGGCGCCTCGTACAGACGGGGATGGCCCTTGAACTGGGCGCGCGGATGCAGGCTGAGCGGCTGGAGGTCGGGCACGATGACGTTGACCGCGGTCAGTCCCGCGCCGGCCAGTTCGTCGGGGGTGCGGTCGACCACGACGGCCCGCATCCCCGCCGCGGCCAGGCCGCTCACCAGCCGCCGCAACGCGAGGCCGGGCGCCGCCGGCAGCGCGTCCGGCGGCGCTTCCGCCAGCGCGGGCCGCCCGGCGCCCGTGCCCGCCTGATCCAGCAGGAACGCGAACGCCGGCGCCCGGTCGGCCGCGCCCATGTACCGTGCGCCGTCCTCCATCGCGCGGAAGTCCGCGGGGGAGTCCGGCACCGGGCCCTTCGCCCGGCGCAGCTCGGCCCGCATGCCGATGGCCTCGAACAGCGCCTTGTCGGCCGCCGCGGCAAGGGTGCGCCCGGTGCCCGCGCCCACGGCGTGGCAGGCTCGCCGGTCGCGGCGATCAGCCAGGACGCAGTAGGCGACCGGGACGCCGAGATCGGTCGAGGCGTCGAACAGGTGGACCTCGACGGACCGCGCCGCGCACCAGTCGATCGCCGCCTGCGCCGCCTCGGAGCGGTCGCCGGCCGCGATCCGGGGCAGCGGCAGGCGTTGCAGCCAGGCGAGCGCCGCCGCGTCCCGTTCCACGACCTCGCAGACACCCTGAACGACCGCCTCCACGGGGTCGGTGTGCACCGCCATGCCCGTCGACATGCGGAAGGTGAAGCCCTCCGCAGGCACCGCGTCCCGCAGCCCCGGGCACGCCATGACGGACGGCACCCAGGTCTCGCGCCCGGTGACCAGGTCGAGTCCCCGCGACCACCGGATGCGGGCCGCCGGATCGAAGGGCCGCATCGGGCAGTCCGCGGCGCCGTACTCGGCAGGTGAGCAGCGCGGGTACCGCGCCGGGTCCAGGCAATCACCGCCGAGCTCGTCGGCGGTGGCCCAGATCCGCTCCTCGCCGAGGATGTCGAACCCGGCATAGCGCTCGGCGCCCTCCGCGATGGCCACGAAGCGCGCCATGGCCGGGGAGTCCCAGGCCCGGCCGCCGCTGAACACGTGGTTCACCACCGCCAGGCCGCCCTTCTGGATCCGGCCGTAGCTGGAAGTGGCCCGCCCCGGCATGCCGCTGCCGATGCCGGCCACGGCGAACGACAGCCGCTCGGGGCTGTCCAGCTCGTGTGCCGTCTCCACCCGGGAGACGACCCCGTACGGGGACAGCAGCACGTTCAGAGAGTCCGGATCCGTCATCAGCCCGCCCGCCCCAGCTCCCCGATCACCGGGCCCAGGCTCCGCATCTCGCAGTCGTGCACGGCGATGTAGCTGAAGCCGTAGCGCTCGCGGCACTGGAGGATCTGCTCGGCGATCTGCTTCCTGGTGCCGATCAGCAGGAACGGGCTGTCCAGGGCGTCGGCGACGCTGTAGTGGGGATAGTGCGCGGCGACCAGGTCCGCGGCGGCCGACCGCCTGTTCCGCGTGATGATCACTTCGTGGACGAGGAGGTTCAGCTCCAGCTCGCCCGCCCGCTCGCCCGCCTGGCCGGTCACGAACCGCACCCGTTCGTCGATCTCGCGCGCGGTCCCGAGCCGCGGCCGCCCCCCGGGGCAGGGGTAGGCGCCCGCCACGGCCACGATGTCGGCCCGCCGCGCCGCCAGCCGCAGGATCCGGTCGCCGGTGCCGGCGATCAGCAGGGGCGGGCGCGGCCGCTGGGCGCCGGCGTACCTGTCGTCCTGCTCCAGCAGCAGCCGTAGCCGCTCGACCGAGGACTCCAGCCGCGCCAGCCGGTCTGCGAACCTCGCCCACGCGATGCCGGCCTCCGCGGCCTCCGCGGGCAGATGCCCGGCTCCCAGCCCGATCTCGAGCCTGCCCCCGACGAGCCGGTCCGTGGTGGCCGCCTCCCTGGCCAGCAGGTACGGGTTCCAGTAGGCGATGTTGAGCACGAACGTACCCACCCGCATCCGCCCGCTGGTCTCGGCCGCCAGCGCCAGGGCGGGGAAGGGCGCCGTCGCCGACGGCTTGCCCGCCCCGCTGCCCAGATGGTCGGGCACGAGGACGACGTCGAAGCCGTAGGCGTCCGCCTCGCGGCATGTGGCGACGAACTCCGTGCGCGTGCCGACGCTGAACACGTTGCACCCGAAGCGAAAATCCCGCATGCCGATCACGTTCCAGCAAAGCGCCGCCGAGATCCGCCCCCCGACGGCGGGGGAGCGGCCGCAACACCCCTCCGGGGAAGGGTTTCGGCCGCATCTGCCCGCGCGCACGGTTGAACCACACGCCAGCCATGGATCGGATGCCGCCGATGTCACCTCTGGTACGCAGCAGATACCTCCTCCTGTCGCCCCACGAATACCGGACCCAGGCCGGCGAACGGGTGTGCCTGGGCTACTCGACCATCACCGCCCGCGTCTTCTCCGTGTCGCCGCGGACCGCGCGCCTGCTGGAAACGGGGGACCTGGCCGAGCTGAGCCAGGACGTCCGCGACGACCTGGCCCGCCGCGAGATCCTGGTGCCCCCTCAGGACGAGCTCGGCCCGGTGCTGGAGGGCATCAGGGACACCTCGGCCCGTCCCGGGCTGCGCGGATTCACCATCATGCCGACCGCGTACTGCAACATGGCGTGCAGCTACTGCGGCCAGGAGCATCGCAAGGGCTCGCTGCGGCAAGAGCGGATGGAACGGATGATCGCCCGCGTCCTGGCGGCCATCTCGGACCCCGGCACCGGCCACGTCGAGGTCACCTGGTTCGGCGGCGAACCGCTGCTGGGCTTTCGCACCATCGTCGAGATGAGCGGGCGGTTCCTGCCCGCCGCCGCCCGGCACGACACCCGCTACTCCGCGGCGATCATCACCAACGGCAGCCTCCTCGACGAGCGCCGGGTGGACGTCCTGTACGGGGAGTGCGGGGTGCGCGCCATCCAGGTGACGCTGGACGGCGCCGCCGACACCCATGACCGCAGAAGGAAGATGAAGAACGGCCGCCGGACCTTCGGCAAGATCGTCGCTCTGCTGTCATCGGTGCTGGCCGCCGGCAACCATCCGCAGCTGCGTTTCGACATCCGCGTGAACGTCGACGCCGAGAACCAGGACGACATCCCCGGCCTGCTGCAGACCCTGGCGGCGCACGGGCTCGGGCACCCGTCGGTCGACCTCGACCTCATGCCGGTGCATTCCTGGGGCAACGACGTCTCCGACGTGGAACTCACCCCGGCGGGCTACGCCGAGCGGGAGGCCGAGTGGCTGGCGCTGGCCCGCTCGCTGGGGCTGCGCTTCCGGCTGCTGCCCACCCGGCGCCGGAGCACGACGTGCCTGGCCACGACCAGGAACGGCGAGCTCCTCGACCCGTCCGGCGCCGTCTACTCCTGCTCGGAGCACCCCCTGGTGCCCCGCGACCGGGACAGCGGCGTGCTCGCCACGCTCGACGACCTCGCCACCACCGCCCTGCGGCCCGCCGGCATGTTCGACACCTGGTACGACGAGATCGAGCAGGACCGGTGGCCCTGTGCCCGCTGCCCGTTCCTGCCCGTGTGCGGCGGCAGCTGCCCGAAGCTGTGGCACGACGGCGCCCCGCCCTGCCCCAGCTACAAGTTCAACTGGCGGCAGCGGCTGGACCTGGCCGCGCAGTCGAAGGGGCTGGTCCGCTGTGACTGAACCGCCGCCGATCGAGTACGAGCCGACGCCGCACGCGAGCTGGGCCGACCTCCACGACCTGCCCGGCGGCGTCATCGTCTCGGCACACGGCTGGTACGCCATCCTGCGGGGGCGGACCGGCCGGCAGGTGCGCGAACTGCTGGCCGGCCGCCGGCGGGTCATCCGTTCCGGCCCGGACAGCGCCGCCCGGCTGAGCCGGCTCGCCGAGCGGGGTGTCCTGCGCGAGCGCGACCCCGGGGCCGGCGCGCCCGCCGGCCGGTCGATCACCGTGCAGGGCAGTGGGCAGAGCGCCGCCCTCATCGAGGACCTGCTGCGCGCCGAGCTGCGCGGGCAACCCCACGAGGTGTACGGCAAGCCCGTCCCGGGCCCGTGCCCGCCCGGCGGGCTGGCCGTGGTCGTCGCGGGGCCGGAAGAACTTTCGAGGGCCAACCGCGCCTTCCTGGCCGCCGGGGCCCCGTGGCTGCTGGTGGACTCGCGGGCGGCGGCCCCGGTGCTCGTCGGCCCGCTGTTCGTGCCCGGCCGTACCGGGTGCCTGGAGTGCTACTGGTCCAGGCGCGCCAGCGCCTACGCCCACCCGGCCGAGTACGGCGTCCTGATGCGCTCGGGCAGGTCGGGACCGGCCGGCCCGTGGCACCTCCACATGATCGCCGGCCTGGCGGCCCGCATGGCGCTGGACTGGCTGCGCGCGGACCCCTCGCCGTCCGGATCGTACGTCGAGGTGCCGACGCGGCCGGGGGCCGCCATCACGCGTCACACCCTCGTGCCGGTGGCCGCCTGCCCCGCCTGCGGGGGCGAGGCGTCATGGTGATGCCCGCGGGCCTGGAGCAGGCCCTGGTCTCGGCGCGCACCGGACCCGTGTTCGAGGTCACCGAACACGCCCCGCACACCCACGGCGGCGCGGACTGGCTGGTGATCGCCTCGGGGGTGGCGGTCGATCGGCTGCACGGCGCGTTCATCCCGACGAGCGGCGCGGGACGCTCGCCGGACCAGGCGTCGGCCAGAAGGAACGCGCTCTACGAATGCGCCGAACGCCTGGCCCTCAGGGAACCTCCGGGCCGCGGGCACGGTCCGGCCGGCCCGGATTGCCCGCTCGCCGGCCGGACCGTCCCGGTGCGCGACCTCGCCTCCGGCGCCATGCTCGACCGTCCCGCGGGCGACTTCTACCTCCACCCGCCACCCTGCCCCAGGGCCGCCGGCCCCGACCGGCCGACCTCGAACGGGGCGGCCGCCGGCGACTCCTACTGGAGCGCGGTGGAGCGCGGCCTCCTGGAGCTGCTGGAACGCGATGCCCTCATGACGACGTGGCGGTTCGGCCTTCGCCCGCCGCGCCTGCCCGCCGACGACCTCGTTCCCGACCAGGTCGAAGCGCTGCGCGGGCAGGGCCTGACCCTCACCCTGGCCGATCTGTCGCCCCTGCACGGCCTGCCGATCGTGGTCTGCGTCGCCGGCGGGCAGGTGGACGGCCACCTGGTGCGCACCGTCGGCAGCGCCGCCGACCGCACGCTGCGGCGGGCGGCCGCGCGCGCCGCCGTCGAGGCCGGCAGCGTCCACCAGGTCGCCGCGGAACGCCTCAGGCTGGGACGGCACGAGGAGCTCACGTTCGGGGACTTCGTCGACCACGCCTTCTACTACCTCGATCCGGACAAGGCCCGGCTGCTCGACCTCTTCGATTCGGGACCCGTCGCCACCGCCCGGGCCACCGCCCGGGCCACCGCCCGGGCCGCCGCGCTCGGCGACGACAGCGGGCAGACCGACAGCGGGCAGACCGACAGCGGGCAGACCGACAGCGGGCAGACCGACTGCGAGCAGGACCGCAGCGAGCAGAACGTGCGCGCCCTGGCCGAGCGGCTGGCCCGCGCCGGCGTCGCCATCCATGCGGCCGACATCACGCCCGCCTGGCTACGCCCCCACGGGATCCACACGATCGTCGCCCGCTCGCCGGACCTGTATCCGCTCGAACTGGGACCCGGCAGCCCCGACCTCGCCCGCCGCCTGCGCCGCCACCCCGCCCGCCAGGCCCTGGTCAGCGGGCGGCCCGTCAACCTCGCGCCGATCCCGCTGGCCTGACCCCCACTGGAGAGAGGTCCATGATCGCCAACCCTGGCCGTGCGCTCCTGGTGTGTTTCGTCGGCTCCCGCGCCCTGTCGACCTTCGGCAGCTGGGCGTCCGGCATGGTCGTGGTCATCTGGGTCAGGACCCTGACCGGACGCGACGACGCGGCCGCCCTGTCGATGCTGCTGTTCGCCCTGCCGACCCTCGCCTACCCGCTCATCGGCCAGCTGATCGACAGAATGGACCGGCTGGCCGCCCTCGCCGCGAGCCAGGCCGCCGGAGCGGCGATGATCTCGTGCTTCTTCCTCGTCGACGACCGCTCCGACATCTGGATCGTCTACGTCGTCCAGCTCCTGCAGGGCGTCAACGCCGGCCTGATCTCGGTGGCGGGCGACGCGATGCTGCCCCAGCTCGCCCCGGCCGACCGGCTGTCGTCGGTCAACGGGTGGCTGCAGTCGGCGATGCAGGCCGGCCGGCTCGCCGCCCCCGGGACCGGGGTGCTGATCTTCACGATGTCCGGCGGCATCACCGCCGTGATCGTCTTCGACATCACCACGTTCCTGGTGTCCCTGGCACTGCTCGCTCCCCTCGCGCGGACGGGGAGACACCGCCCGGCGCGCCCGGAGCCCGAAAGCTACATCCAGGCCCTCCGGCACGGCACCAGGCTCATCACCAGCCGGCCAGAACTGCGTACGGTCACCCTGCTCAACCTCGGGTGCGGCCTGGCGGCCGGGTTCCTGTCCAGCAGCTGGTTCGCGATGATCACCTCCGGGCTGGGCGCGTCACCGGACTTCGCCGGAGTCCTGGCCACCAGCCAGGCCATCGGCGGAATGCTCGGCGGCCCCCTGGGCACCTGGTTCGCCGCCACCCACCGGATCCGGGGCGCGGGCCTGTGCGTGACGGCCGCCTTCTGCGCGGTCGGCCCCGCCCTGCTGTCGGGCCTGGCGCCGCTGGCGGTGGCGGGCATCGCGCTGGTCGGCCTGGGGACGTCGGTGCTCTTCGTGGTCTACGTCACCGTCGTGCAGAACGCCGTGCCGGAGCAGCTGCTCGGGCGCTCCTTCGCCACGCTCGACGCCTACACCAACCTCGCGCAGGTGGGCGGGCTGGCCATCGGCGCGCTCTGGCTGGGCGCCATGGGCTCCTTCCAGCCGATCGTCGTGGCGGCCATGGTGGTGCTCGTCCCCGTGGCGCTGATCCTCCTTCGCGAGGGCTCGGCGCGCGGCGAGGCCGCCGAAGTCGTGGCGCACGCGCTACCCGCGCCCGCCTCGGCCCTGCGCGGCGCGCTGACGGTCGAGACGCCCGCGGTCGGCGGCCTGCACTACCGCCTGCGCGCCCACGACGGCGCCGGTCACCGGTCATGACCGGCGCCATGCCCGGCGCCATGCCCGGCGCCATGACGGGCGCCATGACGGGCGCCATGACGGGCGCCATGACGGGCGCCATGACGGGCACGGCGGCGCACCCGCGCAGGACCATCCGCTTCGCCCACACCTCCACCGGCGCCACGGTGGACGCGCGCAACCTGGTGCTGCCCGGCGCCATCTCGCGCCAATGGGCCTGGGGCGAGGCCACCGGCAGGAACGTACGCGTGTGCCTCATCGACAGCGGCGTCCGGGCCGAGGACGCACCCGGCCGCGTCGACTGCTTCGCCGTACAGGAGAGCGGGACCTCCTGGACGGTCGAGCCGGACCAGGACGGCGACAGCGCGGGACACGGGACCACCTGCGCGGCGATCATCCGCCGGCTGGCGCCGGACTGCGACCTGGTCAGCGTCCGCGTCCTGGGACGCAACCTGCACGGCCAGGGAGAGGCGCTGCTCACGGCCCTGCGATGGGCCATCCGGCACCGCTTCGCCCTGGTCAACCTGAGCCTGTCCACCCGCAAACCCGCCTTCAAGGAACAGCTCCATGACCTGGCCGACGAGGCCTACTTCGCCGGGGTGACCCTGGTGTCGGCCGCGCACAACAGCCCGGTGGACAGCTACCCGTGGCGCTTCCCCTCCGTGCTGTCCGTGGGCTCCCACGACTCGCAGGACCCCGAACACATCGAACTCAGCCCGGACCCGCCCGTCGAGTTCTTCGCCCCCGGGGTCGGCATCCCTGCGGCGGGACCGCCCGGCGCGAGGCTGACCGTATCCGGCAACAGCTTCGCCGCCCCCCACGTCACCGGACTGTGCGCGCGCATCCTGCAAAAACACCCGGGGTTCAGGACGGCGCAGCTCAAGCAGGTGCTGGCGGGCGCGGCAGGCAATCTCAGGTGAGGAGAGACGTGAGTTACGAGATCCCGGGCGCCCTGCGCCCCACGGTCGGCCGGCTCCTCGACCCGGCCACCCACGACGAGCTGCTGCGCTCGTCGGTACGGCTGGCCCGCCTCGCCTTCCGATCCGGCGCCGCCTCGGTGTTCCTGTACGACCGCCGGCGCGACGAGCTCGTCTTCGAGGCCTCCTCGGGCGCGGGCGAGGACCGGCTGCTGGGCGTGTCCGTCCCCTGCGACCAGGGGATCGTCGGGTGGGTCTGGAACACCGGAGAGACGATCATCGCGCACGACCTGCGGCGCGACCCGCGGTTCAACCGTGAGTTCGCCGAGAGCACCGGATTCGTGCCGAACGAGATCATGGCCGGCCCCCTCGACCTCGACGGCGAGTCGATCGGGGTGCTGGAGGTGCTGGATCCCCGGCTGGACGGTTACGGCGACACCGCGGCGATCGAGCTGCTCACGGAGATCACCCGCCAGTCGTCGGCGGCGCTGTCCTTGCTGGTCGCGGCCCGATCCCTCGGACCGGGCCTGCGGGCGCAGCAGGAGTCGGACCCGTTGCGGCGGCTGGACGCCGCGCTGGGCCGCCGGGACGGCAAAGGCCGCCAGGCCGCCGACGCCCTCGTCACCGCCCTGGCCGAGCTGCTGGGCGAGCGCGGGTAGGCACGGCATGCACCTGGCCGAGATAGCCGCACTGCGCGCGATCCCCGCCGCCGGGATCCAGTTGGCGCTCACGCAGCGCTGCCCCCTGTCGTGCGCTCACTGCTCGACGGACTCCTCGATGGGCGGGACGCAGTTCCCGGGCGGCCCCTTCCGCCGGCTGGTGGAGTCGTTCACCCGCGACGACCACCCCGAGGTCGTGCTGATGTCGGGCGGGGAACCGCTGCTGCGGGCGGGTCTGGTGACCGAGCTCGCCGGACGGGCCAGGCAGGCCGGGACCCGCAGCTACGTCCTGTCGGGCATGTACTTCGCGCGATCCGGGCGAGGACTGCCGGGGCCGATCCGGCGCGCGCTCGGCTCCGTCGACCACCTGGCGGCCAGCCTGGATGCCCACCACGAGCGCGAGGTGGCCAGGGCGGAGGTCTACCGCGCGGTCCACGCCGCGCTGGACCTCGTGCCCGGCGTGAGCTTCCAGGTCACCGGCGTCGACGACGACGACCCGTACCTGGCCGAGACCGTCGCCGACATCAGGCGAGAGTTCGCCGACCGGGTGCCCGTCCTGGTCACCCATCTCCAGCCGACCGGCCGCGCCCGCGCCCGGCCACCCGCGCCTGCCGCCGGGCCGGTTGCCGCACCTGCCGCCGGGCCCGGGCCTTGCGACTTCGCCACGTGGCCGCTGGTCGGCTACGACGGCACGGTGTACGGCTGCGCCCGCCAGAGCCTGCTCGACCGGCACCGCCCCGCACATCTGGTCCTGGGCCGGGCCACGGACGGCTGGCCGGCGCTGCGTGCCCGGCGCGAGGCCCGCGCCCTGCTGCGGATGGTCCGGGCGATCGGCCCCGAGCTGACCCAGCGGCGTTTCGGCTCCGGCGAGCCCGCCGGCGGCCCGTGCGCGACGTGCATGCGCCTGTCGGAGGAGCCGGCAACGGCGGCGCGCGCGCAGCAGTACCTGGACGGAGCGGCCGGCCGGGCCGTGGAGAGGATGGCCCGCGCTCTGGCCGAGGACCGCGACCCCTACCGCTTCGTGGCGCGGTGGGGATCGGCCCGCTACAGCCGCCTGGTCGCGCTGGGATGGGAGGACGCGTGCGCAGGCTGACACTGGCGGACACCGAGCGACTGCGTGCCACACCCGGCGCCAGCGCGCTGCTGTTCATCACCGACCGCTGCCCCGTCGGCTGCCGCCACTGCTCGGTCTCCGCCGAGGCCGACGGCGCAGGCATCACGGACTGGGAGCTGTTCACCGAGATCGTCGCGGGAATCGCGGCCGTGCCCGAACTCCAGGCCGTCGCGATCTCCGGCGGCGAGCCGTTCGCCGAACGGCGCGGCCTGTCGCACGCCGTCTCCGTCCTGCGCGAGGCGGGCAAGGACGTCGTCGTCTTCACCAGCGGCTACTGGGCGCCGGCCCGGCCGGACTCCTGGATCACGCGGACCCTGAGCCAGGTGTCGACGGTCGTCCTGAGCACCGACCGATTTCACCCGGTCGGCGCGGCGCGGGCGGCCCTCGCCGCACGGGCGATCATCGACGCCGGCTGCCACCTCATCGTCCAGCTCCTCGGCGAGCCGGGCCGCGAGCCACGCCTGCCCGGACCCCTCGCCGCCGTGGCCGGCGCCGGCGCGGAGGTGAACGTCATCACGCCGCTGCGGCACGGACGCGGCGCCGGCGTCTTCCACCCGACGCCCCGCAGGCGGTGCGCGGAATTCGGCCGCTGCCCGCTCACCCGTTCTCCCACCATCCGCTACGACGGCACGGTCCTGGGCTGCTGCGGCGAGGCCGTCATCGCGGGCGGCGGACCCGCCGCGCTGCGCTCGTTCGCGGATGAGCGCGGCCAGGTCGCCGCCGCGTTGCGCTCGTTGCGGGCCTCGCCCGTCCTGCAGGTCGTCGGGGCGCACGGCCCCGGCGCGCTCGCCGCCCTCCCGCCGTTCGCCGCGCTGCGGGACACGCGTCACGCCGACATCTGCCGCGCCTGCTGGGCCGCCCACGACACAGCCGAGGCCGCGCCCGAGGCCCGGCGCATGGCCGTGGCGCTGGCCGCGACGATTCCCGAGGGGCGCCATGGCCGGTAGGACGACGCCGGGCACCCGGCTGCGCGCGCTGCTCGACCTGCTGGCCCCCGGCCTGGCCCGGGCGAGCGGCCGGATGTTCTCCGGCGACCGGGAGGCGTACCTGTCCTGGCTGGAGATCTCCTACGCCATGACGCGGGCGACCGTCCCCCTGCTGCGCGCCGCGCTGCAGGAGAGCGAGCGGCGCACGGACCCGGTCGCGCCCGCCCTCGCCTCCTACTACACCGCACAAATCAAGGACGAATCAGGGCACAGCGCCTGGGTCGTGTCCGACTACGCGGCAGCCGGCGGCACCCCCCGGAACCTACGCGAACGCCTGGCCGCCCCCGCGGTCGCCCGGCTGGTGGGCGCGCAGTACTACTGGCTGCGCCACGAGCACCCCATCGCGCTCCTCGGCCACATCGCCGTGCTGGAGTGGTACCCCCCTGCCGGCGAACTCGCCCGGTCGCTGGCCGGCCGCACCGGGCTGCCCGGCACGGCGTTCAGGACGATCACCGGCCACGCGCTCCTCGACGCCCGCCACGGCGACCGGCTCGCCCGCCTCCTCGACACCGGCCCGATCAGCCGCCGCCAGGAGTCCCTGCTGACGCGCAGCGCGCTGACCTCCGTACGCGGCCTGGGCGACGTCGTCCGGGAGCTCGTCCCGCGCGCAGAAAGGAGCGACCGACCATGACCGACCTGTCCCGCCTCGCCGAGCTGGGCTTCGACCTGGAGCTGGCCACCCCCGAGCAGCTCGCGGTGCTGCAGTCGCTGTCGCCGGAGGAGATCGAACTGCTGGCCGAGGTCAAGAGCCGGCTGGAGGAGGCGGCGGGCGACGTCGAGGGCCACATGGACGGTGGTGGGTTCTGCTGGTGAACACCGCCCTCGCACCCAGGAACGACGCCGTCTGCCGCCGCTGCGGCGCCACCGGCCCGGCCGCCGCCCGCTTCTGCATGGCCTGCGGCGCCGCGATCACGGCCACCCAGCCGGCGCAGGCACGCATCCGGCTGGTCACGGTCGTCTTCTGCGACGTCGAACGCTCGACCGAACTGGCCGTACGGCTCGGCGGCGAGCTCTGGAACGACGTCCTGGAGGCGTACTTCACGGATGTCAGCCAGGCACTGCACGCGCAGGGCGGCCGCCTGGAGAAGTTCATCGGGGACGCCGTCGTCGGCGTCTTCGGCGCGGACGGCGAGCAGGAGGACGACGCGGTCCGCGCCGTCCAGGCCGCGGGCGAGGCCCTGCGCCGGCTGGCCGGGCGGGCCAAAGCCCTGCGCCGCCGCGGCATCGAACTGTCCGTACGCTTCGGCATCGCCTCCGGCAGAGTGCTCACCACCACCCGCTCGGCCTCCTTCGCCGTCGGGCCCGTCACCAACCGCGCCGCCCGGCTGCAGCAGTTCGCCCCGTCCGGCGGCGTCGTCCTCGACCTGAAGACCTGGCTGCTGGCCAGACAGGCCGTGCACTGCCGCCCCCTGGACCCCGTCGAGGCCAAGGGCTTCGCCCACCCCCTGCGGTGCTGGCTGGTGGAGCGGGGCGGCGACGCCCGGCACGGCGGCCCCCCGGTCCACCAGCCGGTCAACCAGATGGTCAACCAGCGGCGCCTGCTGGCCGACCTGACCACGAGGCTGGAGCGGGCCATGCGCGAGCCCGGCCTGTCGACGCTGGCCCTGGAGGGGGACATCGGCGTCGGCAAGACCAGGATCCTGCACCAGCTCGGCCGGGCCCTGGAAAGCCGCGGTCAGGTGCTGTTCGTCACCTGCAAACACGACGGCGACCGGCGCGGGCTGTGGCCGCTCCAGCAGCTCGACCACGAGCTGGCCCGGCTGAACGGCGAGCTGAACGGCGGAGCGGGCGGCGGGCTGGGCGGGCCGGCTGGGCCCGCCCGCGCCGAACGGCCCGGCCGCTCGGCCGCGCACCGCAGCGCCGAAGAGCTGCGCTGGACGCTGCGCCGCCGCCTGGCCCGGCTGTCTCACCGGTGCCCCGTCGTGGTGATCGTGGACGACTGCCACAAGGCGCTGGACCAGCTGGCCCAGCTCTGCGGCGGGCCCGACGAGCCCGGTGGCGGCAGCGTGGTCCTCCTGCTGAGCGGGCGCGCGCTGCCCACGCTCGCGATCCCCGAGGCCGACCGGCTGGCCGTGCCCCTGCTCACGCCCGCCGAGTCCCGTACCCTGCTGGAGAGCCTGTCCGCCCGGTTGAGCCTGCCCGGGGCGCTGCCGCACGCCGACGAGATCGTCCAGCGCAGCGGCGGCAACCCCCTGTTCCTGGAGCAGCTCGCCGCCCTGACCGCCGCAGAAACCGCCGCGGAAACCGCCGCAGAGACCACCTCTGGGACCACCTCTGGGACCACCTCTGGGACCACCTCTGGGACCACCTCTGGGACCACCTCTGGGACCGGCGCAGAGTCCGCCTCTGGGGCCGGCGCGGGCGCCGGCCGGCACGACCTCATCGCGCCCAGTGCCGAGGCCGCGCTGGGCTCCCGGATCGACCGGCTCGGCCTCCAGGCGGTGCGGATCCTCGGCTGCGCGGGCGCCTGGGGCGGGCAGGTCGCCCTCACCGATCTCCTCGCCACCTGCGGGCTGGGCGAGGCCGAGGTGGACGCCGCCCTCGCCCAGCTGGCCGAGGCCGGTCTGGAGCTCACCTCCGCCTTCGTGGGGGAGGTGGCCTACACGCGGCTGCGCCTGGCCGAGCGGGCCCGCATCCACGCCGGCATCGCCGAGCATCTGCGCCGGCGCGCGCTGCGCTACCCCGGCGACATCGACTCCGCCGCGTTGCACGCCGAGCACGCCCACCGCGCCTGGCACGACCTCGCGCCGGGCGCCGCCGAGGACCGCTCGGCGGCCGCGCGGGCGGCGGGCTGCCTGTGCGCGGCGGCCCGCCTGGCGATCTCCCGCGCCGACGTCTCGCTCGCGCTCGAGCTCGCCGGGCGCGCCCGGCGGCTGCGCATCGCCAGCCCCGCCCTGGAGGCGGAGATCGGCGCCATCGAGACCTACGCCCTGGCGGCCTGCGGCCGTCCGGCCGAGGCCCTGGCCCGGATCAGGCGCACCCGCGCCCGCGTCCCCAGCAGGGCCAACCTCCCCGCGGCGGCCAACCTGCGCGCCAACGAGCTGGCCATCCTCTTCACCGGTGGCACGTGGGACGCCGGACTGCTGCGCCAGGCCCACCGCCTGGCCGAGCTGTCCGGCGACGCCGGAACCCGGGCCCGGCTGCTGCTGCTCGAAGCCCTGCGGGCCGCCCAGTCAGGCGACTACCGGGCCGCGGAGGCGAGCCTCAGAGTCGCCGAGTCCCAGGCCGGCCGGGCGGCCTACTGCTTCGGGGAGAGCGAGATCTACGGCAACCTCGCGCTGTGCCTGGCCTACGGCGGCACGCCGGCCACGCAGGCGCTCACCGAATGCGCCGACCTGCGACGGCGCCTGGCCGAGACCCCGGTCCGCGACGCCGCCGTCGCCTGCCCCATGGCGTTCCTGCTCGCCATGCGCGGACACGGGCAGCAGGCCGAGAGCCTGCTGGCCGAGGCGGAGTCCGTCTTCGCCGGCACCGGCCATCTCATCGGCAGGGCGGGCGCCTACGAGTTCCGCGGCATGGTCAGGGAACTGCAGGACGACCTGCCCGGCGCGGCCGGCTGGCTGGAGCGGGCGGCGGCGCTGTATCGCGAGATGGGACTGGACGCCGCGGCCGAGCGCTGCCGCATGAAGAGCGCCCTGGCCACCGGGGTGGCCCCCGAGGCCCCCCTGCGGCCCGGTCCCCGTGCGCCCTGGGACATGCGCGCCCTGGCCCACCAGGTGGCGGCGTTGCGGCAGCACCGGCTGGGAGGCGTGGAGGCGGCGCGCGAGCACCTGGCCGCCGCGCTCCACGAGATCGAAGGCATCAGGGGAGAGGGGGCCGTCATCATCGCGCTGCGCTCGTGCCTGCGCCTGTCGGCGTCGTTCGGGCCCGAGGCGGACACGACCCGCATCCGGGCAGCGCTCACGGAGGCGGAAAAAAGAAAAATCTGATCACCGGAAAAACGAAAAACAAATCCACCGGCCACGGCCGGCGGCGCATATTCCCATGCAAATTAAATGACAATTACCGGCCCCAAAATAATTGCAAAACGAATCTCGACCGGCCCATCCATTCATGTTAATCTCAATATAAGCAGCCGAAGACGGTCGGCTGACTTACCACATCAGGAGGACGCGTGACTTCCGAAACCATGACCACCGAAGAAGCCGCCGCTTCCATTCCGGCGGACGACCTGGCCACCGCCATCCGCGTGGGCAAAACCCTCGGCGCCGCCCGCGACCGCGGCAACGCCGACGTCGAGGGCCACTCCGACGTGGACCTGTTCGAGGAGGGCGACGAGGTCTCCGGCCGGTTCGGGCCGACCAACAGCGGCTGTTTCTGCTGCGCCTGAAACGCCGTAACCGAAAAACGTGTGCGGCCCTCCTTCCGGGGGCCGCACACGGCCTGCGAGGAGCACAGAAGCATGCGCGACCGCTGCACGGAACTCGAACTCGACAACGGACTGCGGACGATCCTCGCCGAGGACCGCACGATGCCCGTGGTCACCGTGGCCGTCCGCTACGGCGCCGGCGCACGGCACGAGAACCACTCCGGCCAGGCCCACCTCCTGGAACACCTCATGTTCCAGGGCTCACGCGAAGTCGCCCCCGGAGAGCACGTCCGCCTCGTCGAATCCCTCGGCGGCCAGGCCAACGCCCGAACATCCATGGACTCCACCTATTACGCGCAGACCCTCCCCAAAGACGGGCTGGAACTGGCTCTGTGGCTGGAGGGCGAACGCCTGCGAACCTTTCTCGACACAGCCGGACAGGACCGCCTCGACGCACAACGAAAAGTCGTCGCGAACGAACGGCTCGAAACAATCGACAACATCCCGTACGGCACCGCCGAAGAACTCCTGCTGGCCCACCTGTTTCCCCCCGGACACCCTTACCACCACCATCCGGTAGGCACCAGGAACGGCATCGAAACCGTCTCGCTCGACGACCTCACCGCCTTTTTCACGCGTTTCTACACCCCCCGCAACGCGGTCGTCGCAGTGGTCGGCGATTTCCCCGCGACCACAGCCGCGAAATGGGCGAAAAAATATCTGGGACAGATCCCCGCCACCACCCCGCCACCCCGGCCACCACCCGAACCCCCGATATCCGCGACCGGCGTCCGGCGCCTGGAGGTCACCGGCCGCATCCCGGGCAAACTCTTCCTCGGCCACCGCGTCGCCCCCGCCGGCACACCCGCCTTCGACGCCGCCCGCGTCACCTCCGTGATGCTCGGCCACGGCCGGGGCGGCCCGCTGTGGCGCAGGCTCGCCCACGACCGCGACCTCGTCACCGACCTGCGATTCCGGCTGACCCCGCTCGTGGGCGGCGCCTCCCTGGGCATCGCCGAGATCACCCCCCGCCCGGGCGTCACGCCGGCCGCAGCGGAGGAGGCCTACCAGGAAGAGCTCGCCGCCTTCGCCACCGACGGCTGCGCCGACACCGACCTGCGCTGGGCCACGACCCGGCTGGAGTCAGGCTGGGCCGCCCGCCTGGAGACCACCGGCGGCCGAGCCGAAGAACTCACCTGGCACGCCCTCCTGACCGGCGCCGCGGCCCACACCGGCCGGCTCCTGCCCCGGCTACGCGAGGTCACAGCGGCCGACGTGCGGCGATGCGCCGCCGAATGGGCCGACGCGGCCGGCCGGGTGGTGCTCACGTACCAGACCCGATCCCCCTAGAAGAGGGCCCATGACAGGAACCAGCCCGCCCCGGCCGCCGCTACCGAAGGCGCAGGACGGCGGCCTGCCGGCGGCCCACACCACCGCGCTCGACACCGGACTGCGCACCACGTACATCGACCTGCCCGGCCGGGACGTGGCCGCCGTGCAACTCCTCTTCGCCGGCGGCGGCGCGCACGACCCACCAGAACTCCAGGGCCTGTCGCACGTCCTGGCCCACACCCTCATCCTCGCCTCCGCGACGCGCGGCCCGGCGGAGTTCGCGCTCGCCGTGGAGGGCACGGGAGCCACCTTCACCGCCGGCTGCGACCCCGACGGCGCCCACGTCGACGTCGTCGCCCCCGCCACGCGCCTCGTCCCGGCGCTGCGCCTGCTGGCCGAGGCCGTCACCCGGCCCGCCCTCGACGCCCGGACGATCCGGCAGATCGTGGACCGGCGCCTCGTCGAGATCCGGCGGGCCGGCGCCGACCCGCACCACCGAGCCGTGCAACTGTTCGCGGCCGCCGTCCATCCCGGCCACGGCCACGGCCGGCCCGCCGGCGGGACGACAGAGTCGATCAACCGGCTGCGGCAACAGCACCTCCAGGAGTTCTACGACCACAGGATCGGCCCCCAGCACGCCCACCTGATCGTCGCAGGCGACCTGTCGGCCACCCGCATCCGCCACCAGGTCGAGCAGGCTTTCGGCGCCTGGCGCAAACCCAGCCACCCCCCGCCCCGCCTCACCCCCGCCGCGGCCGGAGCCGGACGATGCCTCATCACGCACCTGCCCGGCGCCAAA
This sequence comes from Nonomuraea angiospora, assembly GCF_014873145.1. Classification (NCBI taxonomy): domain Bacteria; kingdom Bacillati; phylum Actinomycetota; class Actinomycetes; order Streptosporangiales; family Streptosporangiaceae; genus Nonomuraea; species Nonomuraea angiospora. The sequence goes on from NZ_JADBEK010000001.1 coordinate 1,441,155, forward strand.
CAGGCCGCCCTGGTCCTCGGCCGGGCCGGACCCGTACTGCCGCTCGGCTCCCGAGCGGGCCTGGAGATCGCCGTTCACGCGCTCGGCGGCTGGTCCGGATCGCGGATCAACCAGCTCCTGCGCGAAGAACGCGGCCACGCCTACGGCGTGCAGGGCTGGCTCGTCTCACGCCCGGCGGCGCCCGGCCGCCACCAGTGCACCCTCCAGCTCCGCGCCGCCACGGCCAACCCGGACCTCGGCCACACGGCCCGCGAACTGATCGACACGGCAGCCGCGGCGGCCGGCGGCGACCTCACGCCCGCGGACCTGCGCTCGGCCGCCGACCACCTGATCGGCGTGCAGGGCGTCCGCTGGGAAGCCGCACGTCACCTGATCGAGGCCTACGCCCACCTCGTCAGGAAGGGCTACCCGCCGGGGTTCTTGCAGCGCCGGACCGCGGCCATCGCCGCCGCCCTCGGCACCGACCGGCCCGCCGTCGACTCTGACCGGCCCGCCATCGCCACCGCCACCGCCATTGCCACCGTGGACCCGCGGCACCTGCGACCGGAGCACCTCACGCTGGCAGTGGCCGGAGACGCCGACATCATCCACCCCGCGCTGTCGGCCATCGGGCTGGCCCCGGAGATCGTCGAAGGGAACCCGCCATGACACAGACGGCGTTGCGCCGATCCCTGCGCCTGCTTCCGCACGCCCGCGCCCTGATCGCCGACGGCCGGCTGCACGTGGTCACACAACTGCGCACCGCGTCCCTCGGCCCGGCCTCCCCGGACAAGCGCGCGCTGCTGCGACACCTGAGCGCCGGCCTGCCCGACCGCGAAACCCACGACGACCTCGTCCAGCGGCTTCTGCACCAGGGCTGGCTCTCGATCACCGTCGAGCAGCGGGGGCGCCCCCTCTACACGCTGCGACCCCACCGGCCACCGCCCGCCCCGCCCCCTCGACAGCCCGCAGCGAAACTCCGCCTGTCGAGGTTCGCCCTCATCACGAAACAGAACGCGACCATGGTCGTGGACTCCCCGCGATCCTGGTGCACCCTGCTCCTGCACGACCCCCTGACGCTCGCCACGCTGGCCGGGCTGCCCGCCGGCCAGGACGACGTCCCGGATCACCTGCTGCGAGACCTGGTCTGGGCCCGCCTCGCCGTCCCGCACGAACAACAGGAGGAGGACTTCCGGCTGCGCCAATGGAGCCCGCACGAGCTGTGGTTCCACGCGCGCAGCCGGACGGTCCGCGACACCCCCTTCGGGGTCACCTGGTGGGCGCGGGAACGCTTCGCGCCCCTGCCCGCCCGCCACGACCCCTTCCCAGGCCCCCAGTTCGACCTCCACGTCCCCGACCTCGCACGGCTGCGCCGCGACGACCCCACCGTCACGGCCGTCCTCGAAGACCGGCGCTCCATCCGCGACCACGACGAGACCCGGCCCCTCACCGCCGCGCAACTCGGCGAGTTCCTCTACCGGTGCGGCCGCGACACCGGCGCCTACCTGCGCGACGGCGTCGAGCACGTCCGCCGCCCCCACCCCAGCGGAGGCGCCTCCCACGAACTCGAGATCTACCCGCTCATCCGCCACGTCGACGGCCTCGACCAGGGCCTGTACCACTACGACCCGGCCATCCACCGGCTCGAACAGGTGGCACCCATGACGGCCGCGGTAGGCCGCCTGCTCGAGGTGACCGCCGCCTGCGCGCGCACCACCACCCCACCCCAGGTCCTGCTCGTCATCGCGGCACGCTTCGGCCGGGTGATGTGGAAATACCAGGAGATGGCCTACGCGCTCATCCTCAAAGACGTCGGCGTCCTGACCCAGACCATGTACACCGTGGCCACCGCGATGGGCCTGGCCCCATGCGCCATCGGGGGAGCGGGCGCGACCGAGTTCGCCGACGCCACCGGACTCGACCCGATGACCGAAAGCAGCCTCGGCGAATTCATCCTCGGCACCCGCCGCCCCGACGGCCCGGGGGAGACACCATGACCATCGCCGACGACGCCCGCGCCCTCCACGAACACCTCCTACGGCTCCGGCACGACCTGCACACAGAGCCAGAGATCGGACTGACGCTCACCCGCACCCAGCACAAACTCCTCCAAGCCCTGCACGACCTGCCCCTGGAGATCAGCACCGGCGCCAGAGCCACCTCCATCACCGCGGTGCTGCGCGGCGCCCGGCCCGGCCCGACCGTACTGCTGCGCGCCGACATGGACGCCCTCGCGCTCCACGAACACGGCGACGCCGGCCGGATCTCACGCTTCCCCGGCCGGATGCACGCCTGCGGCCACGACATGCACGCCACGATGCTGGCCGGAGCCGCCCGACTGCTCAGCGACCGCCGCCGCACCCTCCACGGCAATGTCATCTTCATGTTCCAGCCGGGGGAGGAGGGCCACGCGGGCGCCAGAATCATGATCGAGGAGGGCGTGCTCGACGCCGCAGGCACCCGCCCGGCCGCCGCCTACAGCCTGCACGTGGTCTCCGCCGGCATCCCGCGCGGCGTCTTCGTCACCAGGGCCGGATGCATCATGGCCGGCCGCACCGTGCTCACGGTCACCGTACGCGGCGCCGGCGGACACGCCGCCCTGCCCCACCTCGCCAAGGACCCGCTGCCGGCCGCCTGCCGGATGGTCACCGCACTGAGCACGATACGCCTCCCGCGCCAGGCCCCCGTCACGGTCTCGGCCGCCGACTTCCACGCCGGCACCACCCACAACGTCATAGCGGACCGGGCACGCTTCTCCGTCACGATCCGGTCGCCGTCACCACGCCTGCAGCGCCAGGCCCAGGACCACGCCGTACGGCTGCTGCGCGACATCGCCGCCGCCCACGACCTGGACGTGGACATCGCCGCCGCCTCCACCTACCCACCCACCGTCAACGCCGAGCACGAGGGCGCGTTCGTCCACGCGGTGGCCCGCGACCTCTACGGTCAGGAGCGCACCGCACTCGCCGCCCAGCCCTCCATGGCCGCCGAGGACTTCTCCTTCGTGCTCGAAGAGATCCCCGGCGCGGTCACGGTGCTCGGCGCCTGCCCCGCCGACCGCGACCCGGGCCGAGCCCCCGCCAACCACTCCCCGCATGCCGCCTTCGACGACGCCGTGCTGACGGACGGCGCCGCCATGTACGCCGAACTGGCCGCCCGCCGCACGGCGTTACCCGCCTGAAAGCCCACCCGGCCCCGCGCCGCCCGATGAGAACACCGTGAAAACGAGGTGTGATCGACCGCTGACATATTCGCCCCGACGAGCACTCCAACCCTTCGACGGGCGGACCGACGATGAGGCCAGGCAGAGTCCTACTCGTGAACGACAACCTGCTGGCGCGCAGCGGGCTGCGCTCGATCCTCTCCCAGCAGTCCGACCTCCAGGTCGTCGGCGAGGCCGACAACCTCGCCCAGGCCGGCCGGATCTTCGTCCAGGCCAGAGTCGACCTGTTCGTCGTGGACTCCCCGTCGGTCACCATCCACACCCTGGACGCGGTCCGGTTCATGACCGGCCTGCCCTCGCGCGCGCCGGTCCTCATCGTCACCGCCGACCCCGCCGGGCTCGAACTCGACCTGCTCCGGCTCGGCTGCTACACCCTGCCCCAACGGCAGCTCACGGCCACCGAACTGATCGCCGCCGTACGCCTGGTCATCGCGGGTTACGCCATCATGGACCGCCGCAACGCGGGATACCTGGCGAGCGCCTTCACCTCCCGCCCCGACGACGACGTCGAAGCGCACACGGCCCAGGCCCTCACCAGACGCGAGCAGGAAATCACCGGCCTCATCGCCCAAGGACTGTCGAACACCGACATCGCCGACATCCTGGGCATCGCCCACTCGACCGTCAAGGGCCACGTGAAAGAGATCTTCCGTAAGCTCGGCCTGCGCAACAGAGTCCAGGCCGCCCTCTACCACCACGCTCACATCAGCGGCGAGCCGACCAGCCCGCACACCCGGACGTAACCACCCGCAACCCCGCGCCCGCAGCCACCGATCAACCGGACGCCCGCCTCACACCAGCGCGAGCTGCGCCGCCCGCGGCCGACGCGGCCCCACCTCCGGCGCCCCGCACCCCATCCCGTACACCTGGCACAACTGCGCGATCTGCCCCGTGATGCGCCCCTCATAATCCGGCGACGGCAACCCCGCCCGGTCGTACAACTCCTCATAACGCTCCACCAGCTGCGGATGCGCCTGCGCCAGCCACTCCTCGTACCACGCCCGAGTCCCCGGCGGCAGCCGCAGCACCACCGGCTCCACCGCCCGCGCCCCCGCCGCCGCGATCCGCCGCACCGTCGCGGCCAGCTGATCGGCCGCGTCACTCAGCAGCGGCAGCACCGGCGCCATCAGCACCCGGCACTCCACCCCCGCCTCCACCAGCGCCGACACCAGCTCCAACCGCGCCTGCGACGACGGCGCCCCCGGCTCCACCGCCCGCCGGATCCGCTCGTCCACGAACGCGATCGACACCGCCACCCGCGCCCCGGCCTCCGCCAGCAACGCCGCATCCCGCAGCACCAACGCGCTCTTGGTGTAAACGGTGAACGGCACCGCCGCCTGCGACAGCGCCCCGATCACCCCCGGCATCAGCCGATACGTCTCCTCCGCCGCCTGATAACAGTCGCCGCTGAGCCCCACGGCCAGCTCCTGGCCGTCCCAGCGCACCAGCTCCGCCCGCAACCGGTCCACCGCGTTGGGCTTCACCACGATCCGCGTGTCGAAATCACGCCCCGCATCCAGCCCCAGCCGCCCATGACCCGCACGGGCACCACAACCACGACAGGCATGGGCACAGCCACGATAGGGGGACAGGGCCCACTGCTGGGCGATGCCCGCGGCCGGCGGCACCCGCTCGATCATCGTGCGGGCCTGCAACTCGTAGAAACCGTCACGCACCACCGCACGCCGCTCGATCAGCGGACGCTCATCAGCGGCCTCGTCGACAAGCGCAAGCGCGTCCCAACCCACACCCACCAATGGAACACGCATTCGACAGCCTTTTCAAGCAGTTCCGCACATCCGCACCCGCCACGCGAGCCAGATAAAATGGCACACCAGTACCAGTTTTCGTCTGGGAGACCCCCATGCCCTGGCTCCTGCTCGCCCTCGCCATCACCACAGAAGTCCTCGCCACCACCGCACTCAAACTCTCCAACGGCCTCACCCACCTCGGCTGGACCATCGCCGTCGCCGCCGGCTACATCACCTCCTTCACCCTCCTGTCCCAAGCCCTCAAACAACACCTCGACATGGGCACCGCCTACGCCGTCTGGTCCGGCGCCGGCACCGCCGCCATCGCCCTCATCGGCGCCACCTTCATGGGGGAGACCCTCACCCCACTCAAGATCGGCGGTATCCTCCTCATCATCGGCGGCGTCGTAGTCCTCAACCTCGCAGGTGGCCATTGAACCCGCACCAGGACCACACACCAGCAGGCACCCACCCCACCGGCGACCCCGCCCCGGCCGCACCGGCGGGGGAGCGGCACCACCACCCGCCCGCCGGCCCCACCGCCCGCACCGGCCCCACACAAGCACGCGGACGCCGCCGCCGCGCCACCCTCCTGGCCGCCGCCGTCGACCTCCTCACCCAAGGCGGCTTCGCCGCCGTCACCCACCGAGCCGTCGCCCACCACGCCAACCTCCCCCTCGCCGCCACCACCTACTACTTCGCCTCCCGCGACCAACTCCTCGCCGAAGCCTTCGCCCAACTCGTCGAAACCGAACTCACCACCACCCGCACCTGGATCACCACCCACGGACTCGCCGCCCTCACCGACCAGATCGCCACCGCCGACCGCACCCGCCAACTCGGCCTCTGGGAGCTCTACGTCCACGCCGGCCGCGACCCCGCCCTCCAGCAGATCGCCCGCCGCTGGGCCGACGGCTGCATCCGCCTCATCGCCGACACCCTCCACCTGCCCGAGACCGACCCCCGCGTCCGCCTCCTCTACACCACCCTCAGCACCCTCTGGCTCGAGCAAGTCGTCGAACAACGCCCCCTCGACGAAGCCCGCACCCTCCTCACCCTCGCCATCAACACCGCCGAAAACACATTGCCGCCACCCTGACCCCTCCCTACACTTCCTCCGTGCTCAAACCCCACTACCCGATCACCACCGACCGCCTCCACCTACGCCCCTTCACCCCCGACGACCTCGACGCCGTCCACGCCTACGAATCCCGCCCCGACGTCGCCCGCTACCTCTACTGGGAACCCCGCGACCGCGACACCAGCGCAACCTTCCTCGAAAAGAGAGCCACCCGCACCGCCCTCCACGACGAAGGCGACGCCATCGACCTGGCCGTCACCCTGCGCCACACCGGCGAGCTCATCGGCCAGACCCTGCTCATCTGGACCAGCAAACAACACCGCCAAGGCGAAATCGGCTACATCTTCCATCCCGACCACCACGGCCACGGCTACGCCCCCGAAGCCGCCCGCGAAATGCTCCGCCTCGGCTTCGACGACCTCGGCCTCCACCGCATCACCGGCCGCCTCGACGCCCGCAACACCGCCTCCGCCCGCGTCCTGGAAAAACTCCACATGCGCCGCGAAGCCACCCTCATCGACAACGAATACGTCAAAGGCGAATGGAGCAGCGAAACCATCTACGCCATCCTCCACGCCGAATGGACGCCATGACCCCCATCCACCACCTCGCCCTGCGAACCGACTGGGAAAACGCCCAGCAAGCGGGGGAGTACCGCATCTCCACCCTCGGCCACACCCTCGACGAGATCGGCTTCATCCACTGCAGCCGCGACCTGACCCAGCTACGCGGCGTCCACACCACCTTCTACGCCCACGTCACCCAACCCCTGGTGATCCTCGACATCGACCCCACCGGCCTCGACATCCGCCTCGAAAACGGCTTCCCCCACCTGTACGGGCCCCTGCCCATCACCGCCGTCACCGCCGTACACCCCTGGTAACACACCACAGGGGAGCGGACCACAGCCCGGGGGAGAGCCACTCACCTCAACCCCGCAAAACCGCCCTCACACCCAACCCCACACCCGCACAATGGGCCCATGAACCCCCGAACCGCCGCCCAACGCTTCGCCGACACCTGGCAACACGGCTGGACCCACCACGACACCGCCGCCATCATCGCCCTCTACCGCGACGACGCCGTCCACACCAGCATGCCCTTCCGCCCCCCACACCAGGGCAAACAGGCCATCGCCGACTACATCACCTGGTCATTCACCGGCGAAACCAACCCCCACGTCACCTTCGCCGACCCCATCGTCGACGGCGACACGGCCGCCATCGAATTCCGGGTCCACGCCCACGACAACGGCCGCCCCATCACCCTCGCAGGCTGCGTCTTCGCCCGCTTCGACCCCGACGGCCTCGCCACCGAGACCCGCGACTACTGGCACACCACCGACGGCCACCAATAACCCCGCCCAGCCGCCGGCCCGCACAACCGGCCACCCCGCACCCCACGCGGGGAACAACCCACCAAAACGATCAGCGCACCACCCGCAACGGCGTACGCACCGGACCCTGCACAGGCACCGCCGGCGCCGGAGCCGGCTCCAGACGCACCATCTGCTGCGTCTGCTGCTGCGCCTGCTCCTCAGCACGCCGCTCCGCGCACCCACCCGCGCAGTAACCGTTCGTCAGAATGAGACGCCCCCGCAGCGCCGTGTACGCCTCCTTACCCGTCGCAGGCACAACTCCCTGACACACCGGGCATAACACCGACTGGCTCCCCACGTGCTGCTCCTCTCGCGGCGCGAATAGCAGGACTTCCACCTTAAAACCACACCTCGCGCCAAGGACAGCGAATCGACAGAACGTCAAACTCTCCGTAAGCGCCCAGGGGAGCCCGCCACACCACCACACCGAACCCCGAAACCCCCGCTCAGCCCCCCGAAACCGGCCCTCGCCACACCCCTGGACCCCGCCGCGCGGCCGGGAAAAAAATCCCATCAGACCCACCGGCCCCAGCCGCCGAGGGGAGCGGCAGACCCCTCCCGAAAGCGGCTACTTGACATAATGTTCATTATCAAGCAACTGGCATGAACCGCCCGGGCGCGGGCAGACGCCTTAACATGTCCGCCCTGGAGATCACAACCCCCGGTCTTGTCGCACTCACAGGCGTGATCACCGCCCTGGCCATCTGGCTGATCATCCTGGCCGTCCGGCTCACCAGGAACCCGCGCAACCGGCCCGGCGTCAGCATGGACATGGTTGATCAGGTCCGTGAGCTCAAGTCGCTCGGTCAGATGCAGGAAGCCGTGTTCTTCGTACGCGGTGAGACCGGCATGAGCCAGCGGGCCGCCGCCCGCTTCGTCAAGCGCCTGTGACCCCCTCCCGGCCCTCACCCTCGACATCTCATCCCATACCGGACAGAAGCTGAATTCTGTTTGGTATGGGATATAAAGCAGCAAACGGCACTTAAGGGCCTTAACGCCCGGAGGTGCCATCCCCGCGCGCCGGCCCGTGCCCGCCTGCCGGCCGTCTCGCCGCGTTGCGCTCTCGCGCCCTCGCGCTCTTGCGCCCTCGTGGCCTTGCGGTCGGGACCGCTGCGGGTTTGAGAAGGGGCTCTTGTGCGCGGGCCGGCCGCTCCCCCGGGGCTGAAGCTCCGGGATGGCGGGTTTCGGCTGGAGTGTCACGCTGGGTGGCACCTCCATCACAGACTGGACGTTTCGGGCAAATCATGTCAATTGGGGCCGGTCAGAGCGGGTTTTTGTCCGGAACTGTCACCAGCAGTCGACGATGCGTGTCAGCATGAATGGCATGTATGGGCCATATGGGGCTGTCTTAAAAGCGTGGGGCCGGAGGGAACGCCTCTCCCGCTGAGCAGTCCCCCGCCCCCTGAACTCCGTGTCCCTCTTGCCTGGAAAGAAGTCCCCCGTTGCGTATCTTGCTGCTGTGCTCCTCGTTCAACGGCCTGACCCAGCGTTGCTGGCTGGAGCTGCGCCGGGCCGGTCATGACGTCGGTGTCGAGCTGGCCGTGTCGGAGCAGGCGATGGTGGAGGCGGCCGAGCTGGCCAAGCCTGATCTGGTGATCTGTCCGTTCTTGAAGGAGCGGGTGCCTGAGCGGTTGTGGCAGGCGCATCGTACGGTGATCATTCACCCGGGTCCTCCTGGGGACCGGGGGCCGTCGTCGCTGGATTGGGCGATTTTGGAGGCCGAGCCCGAGTGGGGGGTGACGGCGTTGCAGGCGGTGGAGGAGATGGACGCGGGTCCGATCTGGGGTTTCCGGACGTTCGCGATGCCGTCGGAGGCGCCGCGTAAGTCGGCGTTGTACAACGGGCCGGTGGCGGATGCCGCGGTGGAGCTGGTGGTGGAGGTGGCGGGTAAGGCGGCGGATCCGTCGTTCGCGCCGGTGCCGTTGGATTACCGTTCGCCGGATGTGCGGGGGCGGTTGCGGCGGGCGATGCGGCACTCTGATCGGGAGTTTTCGTGGGAGGAGCCGACGGAGGAGATCGTTCGGCGGGTGCGGGCGGCTGATGGTGCGCCTGGTGGGCGGTCGGTGCTGGGTGATGTGCCGGTGCGGGTGTTCGACGTGTATCGGGGTCCGGAGCTTGGGGGGCGGCCGGGTGAGGTGGTGGCGCGGCGTGAGGGTGCCGTGCTGGTGAACACCGGTGATGGTTCGGTGTGGGTGGGGCATGTGCGGTTGGAGCAGGAGGGGGCGGTGAAGCTTCCGGCGGCGTTGGCGTTGGGTGATCGGGTGGCTTCGGTGCCGGAGCGGTCGGGGTACAGCGAGATCACGTATGACCGTAGTGATGGTGTGGGGGTGGTGAGTTTCGACTTCTATAACGGGGCGATGTCGTCGGATCAGTGTCGGAGGTTGGCGTCGGCGTTGCGGTATGCGGTGGCGCAGGACACGAAGGTGCTGGTGGTGCGGGGTGGGGAGACGTTCTCCAACGGTATTCATCTGAATGTGATCGAGGCGTCGCGTCATCCGGAGTTGGAGGCGTGGGCGAACATCAATGCGATCAATGGGGTGTGCCGGGAGATCGTGGGGTGTACGAGTCAGTTGGTGGTGACGTCGATCGGGGGGAATGCGGGTGCCGGTGGGGTGATGATGGGTCTGGGGGCGGACCGGGTGATCATCCGGGAGTCGGTGGTGTTGAATCCGCATTACCGGACGATGGGGTTGTTCGGGAGTGAGTACTGGACGTATGTGCTGCCGCGGCGGGTGGGGGCGGAGGCGGCGCGGCGGTTGACGCGGCAGGCGTTGCCGGTGGGTGCTGCGGAGGCGGTGGAGTTGGGGTTGGCGGATCGGATGTTGGCTGGTTCGCGGTTGGACTTCGAGCGGCGGGTGCTGGAGTACGCGGAGCGGTTGGCGGTGGATCCGGGTTATGATCGGCTGCTTGCCGGTCGGCGGCAGGCTCGGGAGGTGGATGAGCGGCGTAGGCCGTTGGATGCTTACCGGGCTGAGGAGCTGGCGGAGATGAGCCGGGACATGTTCGATGATCGGCATGAGTTCCGGGCGGCGCGTCGGGGGTTCGTGCATAAGGTGCGGGCGCAGGCGACTCCGGAGCATTTGGTGCGTCTTGGTGGGTTGTCCGGCGCGTCGGGGTCTGGTGGGGCTGGGGCATCTCATATGTGAGATATGGTCTCGTGTTGTGTCAGATGATTACCTTGTACGGATCGGCCGGTTGATCCGGGATGCGCGCCAGCATCGTGGTTGGACGCAGCTTCAGTTGGCGGATGCGCTGGCGACGTCGCAGAGCGCGGTCAACCGGATCGAGCGCGGCAACCAGAACATCAGTCTTGAGATGATCGCCCGGATCGGTGAGGCGCTCGACAGCGAGATCGTTTCGCTGGGGTATGCGGGGCCGATGCATCTGCGGGTGGTGGGCGGTCGCCGGCTGTCGGGCAGCATCGATGTCAAGACGTCGAAGAACGCGTGCGTGGCGTTGTTGTGTGCGTCGCTGCTGAACTCGGGGCGGACGATCCTGCGCAAGGTGGCGCGGATCGAGGAGGTCTACCGGATCCTGGAGGTGCTGGCCTCGATCGGGGTGCGGGCCCGGTGGATCAACGAGGGCAGCGATCTGGAGATCGTTCCTCCGGCTCGGCTGGAGCTGGAGGCGATGGACACGGAGGCGGCGCGCCGTACCAGGAGCGTGATCATGTTCCTGGGGCCGTTGATGCACCGTACGGAGCAGTTCCAGATCCCTTATGCGGGGGGGTGTGATCTGGGGACGCGTACGGTGCAGCCGCACATGTCGGCGCTGAAGCATTTCGGGCTGGACATCACGGCGACGGGCGGTTTCTATCACGCGCGGGTGGATCGGGGGGCGGCGCCGTCGCGGCCGATCGTGTTGACCGAGCGGGGTGACACGGTGACGGAGAACGCGCTGCTGGCGGCGGCGCGGCACGACGGGGTGACGGTGATCCGTAACGCCTCCTCCAACTACATGGTGCAGGATCTGTGCTTCTTCCTGGAGGAGCTCGGGGTGCGGGTGGAGGGGGTGGGGACGACGACGTTGACGGTGCATGGCCTGCCGGACATCGAGCGGGATGTCGACTACTCCCCCTCTGAGGATCCGGTGGAGGCGATGAGTCTGCTGGCGGCGGCGGTGGTGACGTCGTCGGAGCTGACGATCTGCCGGGTGCCGGTGGAGTTCCTGGAGATCGAGCTGGCGGTGCTCGAGGAGATGGGCCTCGATTGTGATCGGGGGCGGGAGTACGCGGCGGCCAACGGTCGTACGCGGCTGGTGGATCTGACGGTGCGGCCGTCGAAGCTGGTCTCCCCCATCGACAAGATCCATCCGATGCCGTTCCCCGGGCTGAACATCGACAATGTGCCGTTCTTCGCGGCGATCGCGGCGTCGGCGCAGGGGTCGACGTTGATCCATGACTGGGTTTACGACAATCGGGCGATCTATCTGACGGAGCTGACGCGGCTGGGGGCGTCGGTGAAGCTGCTGGATCCGCATCGGGTGCTGGTGGAGGGTCCGACGCGGTGGCGCAGCGCGGAGATGATGTGCCCGCCGGCGTTGCGGCCGGCGGTGGTGGTGCTGCTGGCGATGATGGCGGCGGAGGGCACGTCGGTGTTGCGGAATGTGTACGTGATCAACCGCGGGTATGAGGATCTGGCGGAGCGGCTGAACGCTCTGGGGGCGCGGATCGAGACGTTCCGCGACATCTAGGGCGTCGCTTGTGGGCGGGCGTCTCGGCTGGTGTCGGGGCGCTCGTTCTGGGGCGGTGTTTCTGTCGGTGTCGGCCGCTACCGTCGTGCTTGGTTCGTCGTGGCGCGAGGGAAGGGGTGGCCGGTGCGGCCTGCGGAGCTCGACCGGTTGACGGTGGCGGAGGCGGCTGACCGCTATGTGGAGCTGGTGCGGGCGCGGACGGTGACGGGGGCGTTGTCGTCGTCGACGGCCGAGGTGTATGCGCGGGATGTGGCGACGCTGGTGGAGTTGGCCGGCGCTGATGTGGTGCTGGATGATCTGACGGGCGCGGATGTGGATGCGCTGCTGCTGGCGTTCGCGCGGCGGCCGGATGGGCGGTTGCGCAGTCCGAGTGGGGGGCAGTCGCCGTCGTCTCAGGCGCGGTTTCGGCGGTCGATCTCGGCGTTGTTCAAGCATGCGACGCTGGCGGGGTGGGTGCAGATCAATCCGATGACGGCTTCGACGGTGACGTCGAAGGAGCGTGGGGGGTTGCGGCCGCAGCGGCGGGCGTTGACGCGGGAGCAGGCGCAGGGGTTGATCGGGGCGGCGCGGACGTTGGGGGATGTTGCGCCGCCGGAGGGTAAGCGGCGTGATCAGCGTACGGAGTTGCGTGATGCGGTGATCGTGTTGTTGCTGGCGACGGTGGGGCCGCGGGTGTCGGAGTTGGTGCGGGCGAATGTGGAGGATTTCTTCACCAACGACGGTGTGCGCTATTGGCGGATCTTCGGTAAGGGCGGGCGGACGCGGGATGTGCCGTTGCCGGATGATGTGGCGGCGGTGTTGCAGGAGTATCTGGCGCGGGGGCGGGCGGCGGTGGCGGAGAAGGCGTTGCTGTTGTCGTGGCGGGGGCGGCGGCTGGCGCGGGGTGATGTGCAGGCGGTGATCGATCGGGTGCAGCAGCGGGTGGATCCTGATCAGCGGCGTTCGGTGACGCCGCATGGGTTGCGGCATACGACGGCGACGCATTTGCTGGCCGATGCGGTGGACATGGATGCGGTGCGGCGGGTGCTGGGGCACAGTGATCTGGCGACGCTGGGGCGTTATCGGGATGAGCTGCCGGGTGAGCTGGAGGTGGCGATGCGTGCTCATCCGTTGTTGCGTGGCCGGTGAGGTCGGGGTGGCGCTCCCCCGGTTGGCGTGATTCCGCCCACCGTAGGCTCGATAACTATACCGGTATTTGTATCCCGGGTATAGAGTGGGTGTCATGGTACGACCTCCGTTGACTCTTGAGGAGCGGCTGCGTGGCGAGCAGCTCGGCTTGGTGCTGCGTCAGGCCCGTGGCGAGCGCAGCATCGTCGAGGTGGCCGCTGCTGCCGGGATGTCGGCCGAGACCCTTCGCAAGATCGAGACCGGCCGGATCGCCACGCCGGCGTTCTTCACGATCGCCGCCCTGGCCGACGTGCTCGGCATCTCGCTCGACCGCCTGGCCACGCGCTCCACTCCCGCCGCCACCTGACCTGCGGGGCGGGCCGGGAGGACGGCGGTGTCCTGCTGTGCCCGCTCAGCGCCGGGTGCCGCCGGGATTTGCCCCTGACGCAGGGTCAATCTCCCACCATGGTCGCCATGACCACGAAAACCAGTGCGATCGAGGTGACCGGGCTGCGCAAGGCGTACGGCGATCTCGAGGTGATCGCCGGACTCGACCTGAGCGTTGCCGCGGGCACCGTCTACGCCCTGCTCGGCCCCAACGGGGCCGGCAAGACCACCACGGTCCGGATCCTGTCCACGCTGCTGAGCGCGGACGCGGGGCGGGCCCGGGTCGCCGGGTACGACGTGCGCCGCGAGGCCGAGCGGGTGCGCGCGTCGATCGGGGTGACCGGGCAGTTCTCGGCCGTGGACGAGTTGCTGACCGGGCGGGAGAATCTGCGGCTGATGGCCGACCTGGGCCACCTGGACCGGCGGCGGGCCGGGAGTGTGGTCGGGGGGCTGCTGGAGCGGTTCGATCTGGTGGGCGCCGCCGACCGGCGGGTGGTGACGTACTCGGGCGGTATGAAGCGGCGGCTGGACCTGGCGATGACGCTGGTGGCGGGGCCGCGGCTGATCTTTCTCGACGAGCCGACCACCGGACTGGACCCGCGTAGCCGCCGTGACCTGTGGGGCGTGGTGCGGGAGCTGGTGGCCGATGGGGTCACGGTCTTCCTCACCACCCAGTACCTGGAGGAGGCCGACCAGCTGGCCGACCGGATCGGGGTGCTGGACGGGGGCCGGCTGGTCGCCGAGGGCAGCGCGGCCGAGCTGAAGCGGCTGGTCCCCGGCGGTCGCGTGGAGCTGCAGGTGGCCGACCGCGAGCGGGTGGCGGAGCTGGCGCGCCGGTTGCCCGGGGCGGTCCCGGACGCCGGGGCGCTCACCGTGACCGTGCCGCACGACGGCAGTCTGGCCGCCCTGCGGCGGCTGCTGGAGGGGATCGACGACGACGGCGCGGTCACCGGGCTGGCCGTGCGGCCCCCGGATCTGGACGAGGTGTTCCTGGCCCTCACCGGCCGCCCCGCCGCCGAGGAGGTGACGGTGTGAGCAGCGCGACGTACGCCGTGCGTGACTCGGTGACCATGCTGCGGCGCAATCTCAGGCGCATGGCCCGTTACCCGTCGATGACGTTGATGCTGGTGGGCCAGCCGCTGCTGTTCCTGCTGCTGTTCGTCTACGTCTTCGGCGCCACCATGGGCGCCGGCCTGCCGGGAGCTCCGGCGGGGGGCCGTGGCGGCTATCTGACGTTCATCACTCCGGGGATCTTGATGATGACGGTGGCGAGCGTGTCCATCGGCACGGCGGTCCTGGTCGCGACCGACATGAACAACGGGATCGTCGACCGGTTCCGGACGATGGCCGTCGCGAAGGTCTCGGTGCTTTCCGGTCACGTGCTGGGCGCGATGATCCAGACCGCGTTCGCGCTGGTGGTGGTCGTGGGGGTGGCGTTGCTGATCGGTCTGGACAGCGGCGCCTCGGTGGCGCAGTGGGCGGGGCTGGCCGCTCTGCTGGTGCTGGTGTCGTTGGCGATGACGTGGTTCGCCGTGGCGTTGGGGCTGGCCAGCCCGGATCCGGAGACCGCGAGCAACCTGCCGACGATCTTCGTGGTGCTGCCGTTCGTGGGCAGCGGGTTCGTGCCGGTCGCCTCGATGCCGGCGGGGTTGCGGTGGTTCGCCGAGCACCAGCCGTTCACGCCGATCATGGACGCTTTCCGCGGCCTGCTGGCCGGGTCGCCGAGCGGGCCGGCCGTGCTGTGGGCCGTCGGGTGGTGCGTGGCGATCGGGTCGGCGGGCTATGGGTGGTCGCGGCGCCTGTTCCGGACCCGCGCCGCGCGCTAGGAGACTGGTGTGATGCTGACCATCGGCGAGCTGGCTTCGTATGCCGGGGTGACGGTGCGCGCGGTGCGGCACTATCACGCCAAGGGGTTGCTGCCGGAGCCGGAGCGGGACCACTGGGGCTATCGCCGCTACGACGCCGGCGCCGTGGTCGAGCTGATCAGGATCCGCACGCTCGCCGGGGCGGGGGTTCCGCTGGCGCGGGTGCGGGAGCTGCTGCGGGCCGATGAGGAGGAGTTCGCCGCGGCGGTCGCGGACATTGACCGGCGGCTGCGGGCGGAGATCCGGCAGCGGCAGCGGTCGCGGGAGCGGATCGCCCGGCTGGCCGCCGGGGACCAGCTGGTGCTGCCGCCGGAGGTGGTGGAGTTCCTCGATCGGCTGCGGGCGCTGGGGGTGGACGAGCGGATCGTGGCGGTCGAGCGTGACGGCTGGATCCCGCTGGCGGCGCACTCCCCCGGGCGGGTGCCGGAGTGGGTGGCGCGCAAGCGGGAGCAGCTCGCCGACCCGCAGCTCGTGGACTTCTATCTCACCCTGGGCCGGGCTCTGGACTGGAGCGCCGAGGACCCGCGGCTGGTCGAGCTGGCCGACAGGCTGGCCGCCTCCATCACGCGGATGGCCGAGGAGCAGGGCGAGGACTACGTGGACGTGGTGGGGGTCGAGGCGCCGTTGGTGCGGTTGATGGATGATCTGGCGTTCGACTCGGCGCCGCCGGCGCGCCGGCTGATCGGGCTGCTGAAGGAGCGCGGCTGGACGGGCTGGACCCGGCTCGAGCGCGTGGACCCGCCGCCGCAGGGAGAGGTGCGGCGGCCCCAGTGAGCGGCCGCGCTCAGGGCTGGGCGAGCTGCTGGGGGGCGCCGCGCGGGAGTCAGAGGGGCCGCAGGGCGTCGTCGGGGAGCGTCGGGGTCGGCCACAGGTCGTGGGCGGGGGGTGACCAGTCGCAGGCGAAGGGGCCCTGCCGGGTCTCGAGGAGTCCGACGACCTCGTCGCGGGCCGCGGTGACGTGCCGGTGCACCTGGTCGTCGATGAGGCCGAGCCGTCTGCCGTGCCGGTATTCGTCTTCGTCCTTCCACCGGTGCCGGGACAGGTCGGGTTCGGCGATCAGGTCGAGCATGAGGTCGAGGGTGTCGATGCCCAGGCGGGTGCGCCGTTTGGGCAGGTCGAAGTCGATGTACCAGGTCAGGGGCCGGTGGTCGGCGTCGAAGAACTGGCGGACGGTGAAGTGTTTGTCGATGCCGTACCAGCTGCGCACGACGGTGTCCCGCCAGGTCCACCAGCCGAGTTCCCACCGGCCCGAGGCCAGTTCGTCGATGGTCTGCTCGCGGCGGGTGCCGCCGTTCAGGAACGAGGTGATCCAGGTGGTGGAGGCGAGGCTCTTCAGCCCTGGCCAGCCGGCCACCACGAGGTAGTCGTCGGTGTCCTGGAGGACCCGGTACGGGGTGGCCGTCCACACCTTGCCGTTCCGGACGTGGCGGCGCACCGCCGTGGCGCCCTCGTCGAAGCGGGTGTTGCCGTCGGCTGTCATGCGTTCGATCATGCCGGTTGCGAGGAGGTATGGGCAGGGTTGCGTGGTGCGGCGCTTGGTGCGGGTTGCCTGCCACGGGGGCCTGCTCGGGTGGGCCCCGTGTGCGTGGCGGGGGCGGGGGCTGGTGCAATGGCGGGCATGAGTGTGGTGCGTTCGCTGGTGTTGTTCGCGTTGGCCGCCCTGTTCGAGATCGGCGGGGCGTGGCTGGTGTGGCAGGGGGTGCGGGAGCAGCGTGGGCTGGTGTGGGCGGGCGCGGGGGTGATCGCGCTGGGCCTGTACGGGTTCGTGGCCACGTTGCAGCCGGATGCGCATTTCGGGCGGATTCTGGCCGCGTACGGCGGGGTGTTCGTGGCGGGGTCGCTGCTGTGGGGTGTGGTGGCCGACGGGTTCCGGCCGGATCGGTGGGATGTCGTGGGGGCGCTGGTGTGCCTGGTGGGCGTCTTGGTGATCATGTATGCGCCCCGCGGCTGACGGGCGTCCCTGATCGTCGGAGTGGCTCACGCGGCGAGCGCCGGGCCCGCGCGGTCGTGGGCGTCAGCGGTGTCGATCGCCGGGCCCGGGCCTGTGGGGGCGGTGCCGGCCGCGGTGGGAGACCTGGTAGTGGCTGATGAGCCAGCCGGCGTGCGAGCGCTAGCCGAACTCCCAGCGCACGTCGGCGGCAAAGCATTGCTCACGCGTTATCTTCTCTACGATTGATATCGCCGTAGTGCTATGCGTCTGGAGGCGTGATGGAGCTCAACTCGCTCAGGCAGTTCCTGGTGGTAGCGCGGCTGGAGCACCTCAGCGGCGCGGCCGAGGAGCTGCGCGTCGCCCAGCCATCGCTGAGCCGTACCATCGCCCGCCTGGAGAGCGAGCTGGGCACGCCGCTGTTCGACCGGAGCGGCCGGCTCCGGCTGAACGACACGGGCCGGCTCTTCCGCGACCACGTCGAGCGGGCGCTGGGCGAGCTCGACGCGGGGCGGCGAGCCGTCGCCGAGGCCGCCAGCGAAGGGGTGGGCAGCGTGCGGCTGGCCTCGGAGACCTTCCTCACGCTCACCGGGCCGCTGGCGGCCTACAAGCGCGCCCACCCCACCGTCGAGGTCGAGCTCCGCTGGGCGCCGGCCGAGGACATGGCCCGTCACCTGCGCTCTCAAGAGGTCGATCTGTGTGTCGCCTCGCAGCCGATCCCCGCGGAGGGCCTGGAGTCGGTGGAGCTGCTCGACGAGGCGGTGGGGCTGGCCGTGCCGCTCGGCCATCCGCTGGCGGGCCGTGCCGGCGTGAGCGTCGAGGAGCTCGCCGATCAGGCCTTCGTCAGCGCCGGCAGGGGGCACTGGCAGCGGCGGCTCCTGGACCGGCTCTTCGCCGCGCGAGACCTGACCCCGAGGATCGTCTGCGAGGTCGATGAGCTCAGCGCCATCGCGGCCCTGATCAGCGCGGGGCTCGGCGTCGGGCTCGTCCCCGCCTTCGCCCTCGGTGGCTCCACGCGGGTTCCCGCCGCCTGGGTGCCCGTCGACAGCCCTGACTGCCGGCGCGCGGTCACCCTGTACTGGGGCGCCGGCAGCCATCTGTCCACCGCCGCCCGCCTGATGCGCACCACGATCGCCAACTGGGACTGGACCACCGGCGAGCCACAGGAGAAGCGCTGACGAGGTGTGCTGCCGGCGGCGCGGAGCTTGGTCTCGACGAGCGTGACCCCCCGGGCCGCGGCCGATCCCGGCTGTTCGCCGTGCAGGGCGATCAGCTTGTAGCGGGTCGCGGCGTCGGTGCGGGCTTGCAGGCCGGTCACGATCTTCAGGTGTGCGGGGTTGGCGAGGAGGTGGTCGGCAATGGCGGTGGCGAGTTCGGCGAGGCGCGGGTCGTCCGGTTCCCAGGCCGCGGCTTCGGTCGCGCGCTTGATCAAGGCGACGAAGCGGGGGTCGTCGAGGGCGTGCTCGACATGGGTGAGGTAGTCGTCGAAGCCCTCGGGGACCAGGGCCCTGGCCAGTACCCAGCCCTCCCTGGTTGCCGCCACCTGTTCCGCGGGGAAGCCGAGGCCGGACATCCGCTCCAGCAGCGCCACGGCGTGGTCGGGCAGCAGGGCCCGGTCTCCGTCGGCGAGCCGGCGCAGGGTGTCACGCCGCGTGATCAGCTCCTCGATCCGTTCGGTGAGCTGCCGTTCGACGTCGGCGAGCGTGGCGGCGAACTGGGCGGGGTCGGCGTCGAGCAGGGGCCCGATCTCGGCCAGGGGCACCCCGGCGGCGGCCAGCGTCCGGATCTGCACCAGCCGTAGCAGGTCGGCCGATCCGTACGTGCGGTAGCCGGAGCTGTCGCGTTCCGGCTCCTTGACCAGGCCGAGCTTGTGGTAGTGGCGCACCGTCTTCACCGTGACGCCGACGAATGCCGCCGCCTGCCCGATCGTGACTCCGTTCATCGGCGCAATCCTGCCTTGTGCTGGAGCTCGGCGGCCGAGCAGGCCACGGCCGAGCGTGTGGACGGGCCACGCCGAGCTCGTCGGGCTCGGCGTGGCCCCGGTTCGCGTGCTCAGCCCGTCGGCTGTGCCGGATCGGCCTGCCCGCCGCGGAACACCTCGTTGAGGAGCCTTTGCTGGGCCTTCTGGAAGGCTGCCGCGATGGACAGGCCGGCGTCGTCCACGCAGTTCAGCGCGGCGGTCAGGGTCTTGCTGCCGTCGGGGGTGCTGTACATCAGGGCCGCGTGGCCCACGGCGGCGCCGTTGTGGGAGATGAGGGTGCCGTCGTCCGTGGTCACCACGAACACTCCCAGGCCGTAGTCCATGTTCGGGATGCCCGTCGGGTGCGGGGTGCACATCTCGGCCAGCAGCGGGGCCGGCAGGAGCGTGCCGCCGAGCAGCGCGGAGATGAACGTGTGCAGGTCCTGGGTGGTCGAGATCATGTCGCCGCCGGTGGAGATCCAGGAGGGGTTCTGGCGGGTGATGTCGATCGTCTTGTGCTCGCCTGCGTCCTCGTACCGGTAGTAGGCGTGGGCGTGCGGCTCGGGGATCTCCGGCGAGGCGTCGGGCAGCAGGGTGCCCGACAGGCCGAGCGGCCCGAGGATCAGCCGCCGCATCTCTTCGGCCAGCGAGCGGCCGGTGACCTTCTCGATCAGCAGCCTGGCCAGCACGTAGTTGGTGTTGGAGTAGCTCCAGCCCGTGCCCGGCTCGAACCGTGCCGGCTTGGACAAAGCCAGCTCCACCAGCTCCTGCGGCCGGTAGGTCCTGAGCCGGTCGTCCACCCACTCTTTGCCCGTGGTGCCGTAGGGGATGGCGATCCCCGGCACGATCGTCCCGTCGTCGTAGACCTCGCCGGTGAAGTTGAACAGCCCGCTGGTGTGCTGCAGCAACATCCGGACCGTGATCCGCCGGTCCAGCCCGAACTCGGGCAGGTAGTCCGCCGCCGGGGTGTCGAGCCCGATCTTGCCCTCGGCCACCAGCTGCAGCACCAGGGTCGCGGTGAAGGTCTTGGTGTTGCTGCCGATCCGGGCATGCCCGTCGATCGGCGGCTTGGCGGTCCCGCCCAGCTCGCGCGCCCCGGCGCTGCCGGCCCACTCGCCGCGCTCATCGTGCACGCGCAGCGACACCCCGACGAATCCGGACTCGACGATCTCCTCGATCGCCCTCTGCAGCTCCGGGCGGTCCTGCCCGGCCGCAGCTTCCGGTACGGTCCCGCTGTCCGCGCCGGCTGCCCCGGCGGCGTCGAGCGCTTCGGTGATCTTGCGGGCCATCGCGGCCGTGGCGGGGCTCGGCCGGCCCTGGCGCACTTGGGCGGTTTCGACAGCGACGAGAACGGCGCCGCGGAAGTTGCCGGCCTCGGCCGGGTCCTGCTGGTGCAGCAGGTTCATGGCCGCGGTCAGGGCCGGCAGCACGCGGTCGGCGATCTCGGCGACGGACTTGCCGGCCAGGTCCTTGCCCTTGGGGTACTCGGCGAGGACGTGCCCGACCAGGCCGGTGGCCGAGCCCAGCGCGATGCTGCCGTCAGCGGCGCCCCTGTGGGGCTTGCCGGCGGCGCCGGCGGCGGCCATCAGCGTCACGGCGCCGTACGCGGCGATCCGCAGAGTGCTCTTGTCCTGGTCGGAAAGGGTGATCGTCATGGTGGCTTGTCCTTTGAATCCGTTACGTCCGTGCCGGCTTCGTGCGGCTGCGCCGAGCTTCCACCCTGACCCGAGGTCAACCTCAACCGTGATCTGGCTCACAGCGGCTTCGCGAGCTTGAAGTTCGCGAGCGCGGCGCCGTACCACTGCTCGCCGAGGCCGAAGCACGGCGGCCGACCGTCGGTCATCATCGACGACACGCTTCCCACCGTGCTCCGCCGCGGAGCGAACGCGGAGTCCGCCGAGCGGATCCAGCCCGGCCCGATCATCCCCGGCGGCAGGCGCAAGGGACAGAACCCATCCGTCAGGGATGTAGTGCCGCGGCGCGGGCGAACGGGGTGGTGGGATCAGGGCTCGAGGTCGACAACGCCTTTGCCGCTGGCGATGTCGAGCGGCACCGAGACCTGGTCGTGCACGATCAACCACGTGCCCTCGATCTTCCGGAGGCAGTGCGTGACCCTGACCCACATGCCGCTCGTCGCCGTCCCGTTCTTCAGCGTGCCGCCGAGGCGGGCGAAGGCGTGCCCGAAGGCCACGTCCTCGCCCACGGTGAGGGTCAGGTCGCGAACCTCGTAGGTCACACGCTCGAAGAATGTGAACACGGGCGCCCAGTTCTTGAGCTTCGCCTCGATCCCCACGTGCTGGAGCGGCTGCTCGATGTCGAACGACACGATGTCCGTCGCGTAGAGGCGCTTGAGAGCCTCGAGATCCTTGCCTTGGAGCCCTCCGACGATCTTGGCGATCAGTTGGCGGATGTCGGCTTCATCAGCCTCGCGTTGCGTGGGCATCGCTCCCCCGGTCCTTCCTTTGTGGTGGGATCTTGGCTTCTCACACTCCCAACGTTATGACTGATGAGTTATCTTGTCCAAGATAAATATTGCTATGACGTTATGCTCCGTGCGGCATGACAGAATCGTGCAGTCTTGGCGTGAACGGCCTGTCATCTGCGGCATCTCTGACCCTGACGTTTGTCACATGGGGCTGGCTGACGCACGGCACTACAGCCGCTGCTGCCGCCTCGCTCATGCTGAACGCATGGGAATCGCGCTGGAACTCAAAGCTGTGAGCAGGCGCTACGGCGCCACCGTCGCGCTCAACGGCGTGGATCTGGATGTGGAACAAGGGCAGGCGGTCGCCGTGCTGGGCCCCAACGGGGCGGGCAAAACGACCATGCTCTCCATCGCCTTGGGACTGCTGTCCCCTGATGAGGGAACGGCCAGGGTGTTCGGCCGCCTGCCCGCCGAGGCGCTCAAGCGAGGCGAGGTCGGGGCGTTGCTGCAGGATGCCGGGCTGCTGGACGACGTGCGGGTGGCGGAGCTGGTGGCTGCGGTGGCCGGGATGTACCCGCGCCCGATGCCGGTCGAGCGGGTGATGCAGGCGGCGGGCGTGCAGGACCTGGCCGGGCGGCGGGTAGGCAGGCTGTCCGGCGGGCAGCAGCAACGGGTACGGTTCGCTCTGGCGCTGGCCGGGGATCCGGCGTTGCTCGTCCTCGACGAACCCACCGTGGGCCTGGACGTGGAGAGCCGCCGCGCTCTGTGGCAAGAGGTGCGCGCCCGGACGGCAGCGGGCCGCACGGTGGTGTTCGCCACCCATTACCTCACCGAGGCCGACGACTACGCCGACCGGATCGTGTTGCTGGCGGACGGCGAGATCGTGGCGGATGGGCCGGTTGACGCCATCAAGTCCCTGGTCGGCGGTACGGAGATCCGCTTCCGGACCGATCGCACCGATGTGAGCCGGTTCGAAAGGCTGCCCGGCGTTCGCCAGGTGCGCATCGAGGGGCGCACGGTCGCCCTGCGCACAGGCGACTCCGACGCCACCTTGCGCACCTTGTTCGCGACGTTCGACGCGTTCGACGACGTCAGGGACGTGCGCACGGCGAGCACTGATCTGGAGAGCGCCTTCGTCAGCCTGACGGGAGGGCAGGAGCGATGAGGTCGTACCTGAGCCTGGAGATGCGGCGCGGCTTTCGCAACCCCGCCGGGCTGGTCCTGCTGACGGGCTTCCCGGTGGCCCTGTACCTGCTGTGGACCAAGGTGCTGAACGTGGTGCCGCAGGAGCAGCAGGGTGATTTCGCCGCCGCCACGATGGTGTCGATGGCCACGTACGGCTCGATGGGCGGCGCGTTGTTCATCGGCGGCGCCATCGCGCTGGAGCGCAGCAGGGGCTGGGCGCGGCAGCTCGCGGTGACGCCGCTGCCTGCGCACGGCTATGTGGTGGCCAAGCTGGTCAGCGGGGCGAGCGGGGTGCTGCCGAGCATCGTCGTCGTCCTGGCCGCGGGCGCGCTGTTCGCCGGGGTACGGCTGCCGTTGTGGACCTGGCCGGCCCTGGTGGTGCTGATCTGGCTGGGCGTCATGCCGTTCGCCGCGCTGGGCATCGCCTTCGGCTACACGCTCAAGGGACAAGCCGCGAACCTGGCCATGATGGCGGTCTACTTCGGCCTGTCCGTCCTGGGCGGGTTGTGGCTGCCCGTACAGCTGATGCCTGAGGGCATGCGGGTGCTGGCCGAATACAGCCCGGCCTATCAGGCGGGTTCGCTGGGCTGGCGGGCGCTGGCGGGCGAGTGGCCTACCGGGACAGCGGTCGGCGTGCTGGCCTGCTGGACCCTGCTGTTCACCGCGCTGGCCATCTGGCGCTACCGTCGGGCTCTGTGAAGGTGGGCATGGCGGCGGCGGATTTCGGCCGGGGCCGCCGGGCGATCCGGGCCGGTGCCTTGGCGTGGCTGCTGTTGGTGGGCTGGCCGCTCTGGTCGCTGCTGGAGTCGGGGCCAGGAGCCTGGCGGGTGGTGTGGGCGTTCGCGGCGGTGGCGGTGTTCGCGGCCTGCTGGGTGGCCGTCATGTGGCGGATGTTCGGCGCCAGGAGGCCGCCGCTTCCTGCCGCGGCAGGGCTGATCGTCACGGCGCTGTCCCTGCTCCCGGTGCTCGGGCCGCCGTGGGTGTACATCTCGTTCGTGTTCGTCGTCAGTGCGCTGGCCACCTCACTGCAGGGTGTCGCATTCGCCGCCGCGGTGGCGGTGACCGCGGGCGTGGAGGTGGTCGCGCTGATGGCGCAGGGGATCTCGTTCGGGGGGATCTGGTGGGTGCCGGTCGCCATCGCGGCGCAGGCCGCCGCGGTGGACAGCATCAAGCGGATGGGGGTGCTGCTGGCACGCCTGGACGCGGCCCGCGCCGAGGTGGCGCAGCTGGCGGTGGAGAACGAACGGCTGCGCTTCGCCAGGGATCTGCACGACATCCTGGGGCACACGCTGACCTCGATCATCATCAGGAGCCAGCTCGCCGCCCGGCTGGCCCGTACCGATCCCGATCGGGCGGCACGTGAGATGACCGACATGGAGCAGGTCGCTCGCCGGGCGTTGGACGAGGTGCGGCACGCGGTCGCCGGCTATCGCGCGCCGGCGCTGTCGGAGGAACTGGACAAGGCGGCGCGTGAGCTGCGGCTGGCCGGGATCGAGCTCGAGGTCTCCCCTGCGGATGTGCCCATTCCTGCCGCTACGGAGATCCTGCTGGCGTGGGTCGTACGGGAGGCCGCGACCAACGTGCTGCGCCACAGCCGGGCCCGGCACTGCTGGATGGACTTGCGCGTGGACGCGGGAGCGGCCAGCGTTGAGGTCTACGACGACGGGTCACCGGTGGGCGGGATCGGTGCCGGCATCACGACTGGCGAGGAGACGGTCGCCACATCGGCGCCGAACATGGTCACCGGCCCGAGCGCGGACCGGGCGCAGCCTTCCGGGCAGCCCGACGGCAACGGGCTGACCGGGCTGGCCGAGCGGGTCGCGCAGGCAGGCGGACTGCTGGAGGTCGGCAGGCCGGCCGGCGGCGGCTACCGTCTCTACGCCCGTGTCCCGCTGGCTGACGCGTCATGATCCGGATGCTGATCGCGGATGACCAGGACCTGGTCAGGGGAGGTCTGGCCGCGCTGCTCGCGCTGGAGGACGACATCGAGGTGGTCGCCGAGGTGGGGAGAGGCGACGAGGTCGTGGCCGCGGTGGCCGAGCATGACCCCGACGTCATCCTGCTCGACATCGAGATGCCGGGCCTGTCTGGTCTGGAGGTCGCCGCACGCCTGCGCGACCGAAAGGTGATCATCGTGACCACCTTCGGCAGGCCCGGCTACCTGAACAGGGCACTGGACGCGGGCGTGGCCGGGTTCGTGGTCAAGGACGCTCCGGTCACGGAGCTGACGGCGGCCGTGCGACGGGTGCTGGCAGGTGAGCGAGTGCTCGACCCCAAACTGGCCGTCACGGCCCTGACCGTCGGTCCAAGCCCGCTGACCCAGCGGGAGGCCGAAGTGCTGCGCGCCGCCTCCGACGGCTCCACTGTGGCCGACATCGCCCGCCGGCTGTTCCTCACCGACGGCACCGTACGCAACTACCTGTCCTCGGCCATCCGCAAGACCGGAGCCCGCAACCGCGCCGAGGCCGTCCACGTGGCCGAGTCCCGCGGCTGGCTGTGATCGGCGACCAGCCAATTCGTCGAGTCCGCCGGCGTCCAGAGGAAGAAAGGGAGAGCGGCGGGCAGTACTCTACCCGCGTTCCTGACCAAGGTGGCCGACCTGGTCGTGCTGGACGCCAATCCGCTGGCGGACATCCGCAACACACGCGCGATCCATGCCGTGATGACACGCGGTCGCCTCATCACGCGCGAAGAGCGGGAGAAGATCCTGGCGGACGTCGAGGCCGCCGCCAAGGACCCGGAGGCCGGCGCCGCCTCACTACCGGCATGTGTCTGCCACGGCATCTGACGCGGCCCCGACCGGCCGCGGGCGTGCGGACCGGCGGGGTGCCTGCCTGTGTAGCCTCCGGGGATCAGCCCGCGGAGCCGCTCCGGCCGGTCATGTCGAGCAGCAGCTTCGCGGCCTGCTCCGCCCCGTCGGTGCGGACCGTCTCGGCCACGACGGCCGCGCGGGCACCGGTCTCGGGAGCCAGGGCGATCTTGAGGGCGGCCGACAGGGACTCGGCGGTCGGCGTCGGACCGTCGTGTCCCGTGCCGATGCCCAGCTCGGTGACCCGGCCCGCCCAGTACGGCTGGTCCGCGACCTGCGGCACGATCACCTGCGGCGCCCCGGCACGTGCCGCCGTCGTCGTGGTGCCCGCGCCGCCGTGGTGCACGACCGCGGCCACCCGGCCGAACAGCGCCTGCTGGTTGACCTCGCCGACGGCGAAGCAGTCGTCGGCGTCGTCGATCAGGGCCAGGTCGGCCCAGCCGCTCCCGAGCAGGACGCGGCGGCCCTGCGCCCGGACCGCTTCGATGACGGCCCGGGAGACCTCCTGCGTGTTCGCGCCCCGGATCAGCATGCTGCCGAAGCCCACGTACACCGGCTTCGCGCCGGCGGCCAGGAACGCTTCCAGGCCGGCGGGGAGCGGGCGGGTGTCCGGCCGGATCCACGCGCCGGTCTGCCTCACGTCGAGCTCCGGCGTCTCCTGCCACGGGCCCAGGACCGGGTCGGCCGCCAGGAACGGGTGGCCGGTGAAGACGTGGTCGCGCACGCCGCTCACCGGCGGCAGGCCGATCGAGGCCCGGTGGGTGTTGATCGTCTCGCCGAACAGGGTTTCCAGGTTCTCGGCGTGCAGGTCCCACAGCCCCCGGTTGTCGGTCACCTCAGGGGGGATCACCTGGCCCGGGCGGCGCAGCGGCGGGTGATGCGCCGACGGCAGGTAACACGGGGAGAAGGACGTGAACACATAAGGTACGCCGAGCTTCTCGGCCGCGTTCCGCGTGCCGGCCAGGGCCGGGAACGAGCCGGTGGCCACCACCGCGGCGCAGCCCTCGGCCACCTCGGCGACCGTCTCGTAGGCCATGGCGGTCAGCTCGGCGGAGATGTCGGACAGGCCCGCCTTCTCCTTGCCGGGGATCGCCCCCGTCGCCAGCGCGCGGATCGGCCAGCCGAGGGGAGTCAGCGGCACGCCGGCATCGTCCAGCAGGTCCGCGTAGTCCGGCGGCGCGCACACCCGCACCTCGGCGCCGAGCGCCCGTAGCCGCACCGCCAGCCCCGCCATCGGCTCGACGTCCCCGCGCGACCCGTAGGTCACCAGCACAAACCGCATTCCGCGGTCCCCCGATCTCCGTAAGTTCCGATGTCGAAGGGTGATTGTGCGGGACGACCGGGGTCTTGTGGCAAGTCCCCCCCTGCGCTATAGATTGGAAGTGGCAAGGAGTGGATATTCCCCTTGCCCTTTTTTATTGCCTCCCCCGCTCGCCCGGCCGGGGACGGCGCCGGCCCGCCAGCCCCGCCACATGGTCGCCATGCACAAGACGATGCCGACTTCGGGCGCCGGCATTCGCCACGCCGACGCGGTGCCAGGTGACACTCCCGGCGGTATGCCCGCCCCCGCCGCCGGGCGAACCCCCGGTGACGGCCGCCTGCGGCAGGCCCGGTCGCGGCACACCGCGGGTGCGCTTCGGTCAGGAAATGGGCTCCGAATGGCCTGGGAACCGGTCAGGCGAAAAGCCGACACTCGGCGGCGAGCACCGTGCCGTCGGCGGTGCCGGTGCCGTCTCGTGCCGCTGAGGAAGGCTGATGGATCGTGACTGAACGCGTACGCGTGGCTGTGCTGGCGGGTGGGCCGTCCGCCGAGCATGAGGTGTCGCTGCAGTCGGCGCAGGCCGTGCTCGACGCTCTGCCGAGGGACCTGTACGAGCCCGTCCCCGTCATCATCGACCGGCAGGGCAGGTGGCCGACGGAGCTGCGACGCGACCTGGCGGACGTGGTCTTCCCCGTGCTGCACGGGCCGTTCGGCGAGGACGGCGTCGTCCAGGGACACCTGCAGACGCTGGGCATCCCGTACGTGGGCTGCGGCGTCCTGGCCTCCGCCGTGGCCATGAACAAGGTCGCGATGCGGCGCACCTTCCTGGCCGAAGACATTCCGGTCACCCCGCATGTGTGGTTCACCGAGCACGAATGGCGCACCACCACCGACCACTGGGCGCTGGTCAAGTCGCTCGACTGGCCGATGTACGTCAAACCAGCCAGCATGGGCTCCTCCATCGGCATCTCCCGCGTCACCTCCATGGAGGAGCTGCGCGCGGGCGTCGATCTGGCGCTGGCCCACGACCGGGTGGTCATCGTCGAGCAGGGCGTGAGCGCGCGCGAGGTCATCTGCGGCGTGCTAGGCGGCTATGACACCGCGGACGCTTCGGTGCCCGGCGAGCTCATCGTGCCCGGCGACTGGCTCGACTACGAGGCCAAGTACCTCAGCCAGGCCGAGATCGCCGCCATCCCCGCCGTGCTGCCGCAACGGGTGGCCGAGGACGTACGCGAGCTGTCCCTGCGCGCCTTCCGGGCGATCGGCGGCTACGGCCTGTCCCGTGTCGACTTCCTCTACGAGCAGGACACCGGACGCCTGTACGTGCTGGAGATCAACACCATGCCCGGTTTCACCTCCCGTTCCGTCTACGCCAGGGCCTGGGCCGCCAGCGGCCTCGCCTACCCGGACCTGCTGCGCCGCCTCATCGACCTCGCGTTCGCCAG
The DNA here is from genome assembly GCF_014873145.1 of Nonomuraea angiospora. NCBI lineage: Bacteria > Bacillati > Actinomycetota > Actinomycetes > Streptosporangiales > Streptosporangiaceae > Nonomuraea > Nonomuraea angiospora. The sequence goes on from NZ_JADBEK010000001.1 coordinate 1,469,630, forward strand.
GAGCGGCTCATGATCCCCATGACGCTGGAGGAGATCGCGCGGGTCGCCGGCGCGAGCCTGCACGACGTGCGCGAGGCGCGGGCGCTGGTGACGGCGCCCTCGGCGGTCGACTCCCGCGAGGTGGTGCCCGGCGGCCTGTTCGCCGCGACGGCCGGCGCCCGCGTCGACGGCCACGACTACGCGGCCGCCGCCATCGCGGGCGGCGCCGTCGCCGTGCTGGCCGCACGGCCCGTCGGCGTGCCCGCCCTCGTGGTCGAGGACGTCCAGCTCGCGCTCGGCCTGCTGGCCAGGCACCTGCTCGGGCGCATCAGCCCGGCCGTGATCGGCCTGACCGGCTCCGTGGGCAAGACCACGACCAAGGACCTGCTGGCCCAGGTGCTCGAACGGCACGCCGCGACGGTCGCCACCGACAGGTCGTTCAACAACGAGCTCGGGCTGCCGCTCACCGTGCTGCGCGCCGACGCCGGCACCCGATACCTGGTGCTGGAGATGGGCGCGGGCCGCAAGGGCGACCTGAGGTACCTGACCGGGATCGCGCCGCCCCACGTCGGGCTGGTGCTCAATGTCGGCACCGCGCACGTGGAGCGCATGGGGGCCGGGCCGGCCGACGTGGCCGAGGCCAAGGGCGAGCTGGTCGAGGCGCTCGCGCCGGACGGGTTCGCGCTGCTCAACGCCGACGACCCGTACGTCATGGGCATGGCCGGCCGCACCAGGGCCCGGATCCTGTTGTACGGCAGGTCGGCGCGGGCGCAGGTGCGAGCCGAGGACGTGCGGATGACCGGCCGCGCGCGCACCGCGTTCGAGCTGGTGACGCCCTGCGGGCGCGCCCCGGTCGAGCTCGACCTCATCGGCGAGCACCAGGTGAGCAACGCCCTGGCCGCCGCCGCCGTCGCCACCGCGCTCGGCCTGGGCGCCGCCGAGATCGCCGGCGGGCTGAACGCCGCGCGGCGGCGCTCCGCCGGCCGGCTGGAGATCGTCGAACGGCCTGACGGGGTCACCGTCGTCGATGACGCCTTCAACGCCAGCCCCGAGTCCATGCGGGCCGGGCTGCGGGCGGTCAAGGCCCTGGCCGGCGCCCGTCGTACCGTCGCCGTGCTCGGCGCGATGGGGCAGCAGGCGGACGCCTCACGCGCCCGGCACGCCGAGATGGGCCGGCTCGTCGCCGACCTCCGCTTCGACGTGCTGATCACGGTCGGATCGGGGGACCCGCTCGCGATGGCGCAGGCGGCGGAGTCCGCGGGCCAGGGCGTGGCCGTCCACGCCGCCGAGGACGTGGCCGGGGCCCTGCGGCTGGCCAGCGCGCTTGTCGAACCGGGAGACGTGGTGTTCGTCAAGGCCTCCAGCGAGATCGGGCTCGGCGCCTGCGCCCGGGCGCTGGCAGCGCCGCCGAGCTGAGCGGAACGGGGCGTGTACGCACGCCACCGACCCGCGACCGCTCCTGACCGCTCCTGACCGAACGGGGTCTCGAGCCGTCGCGGAGCCGGCCGGACAGCTTTTGATCTGCTCAATGCGAACAGGAGTTCCATGCGCACCATCGGTCTCATCGGCGGGTTGAGCTGGGAATCGACGGTGATCTACTACCAGATCATCAACCAGCGCGTACGCGAGCGGCTGGGCGGCAGCCATTCCGCCGACAGCCTCATCTGGTCGGTCGACTACACCACCGTCGAGGACCTCATCTTCGCCGGCCGCTGGGAGGAGGTGAGCACGTTGCTGACCGGCGCGGGCAGGAAGCTGCAGGAGGCCGGCGCCGACCTCCTGCTCATCTGCAGCAACACCTTCAGCCGGGTGAGCGACGACGTGGAGCGGGCCGTGAGCGTGCCCGTGCTGCACATCGCCGACGCCGTAGCCGCCGAGGTGCGCGCCAGGGGCATGCGCAAGGTCGGCCTGCTGGGCACGCGCTTCACCATGGAGCAGCCCTTCTACCGGGACCGGCTGGCCGCTCACGGCTTCGAGGTGGTCGTCCCGCCGCGTGCGCAGCGGGAGCTGGTCCATCGCGTGATCTTCGATGAGCTGGTGCGGGGGGTGCTCCGGGACTCCTCCAGGGACGCCTACGCCCGGATCATCGAAGATCTGGCAGCCGACGGCGCCGAAGGCGTCATCCTCGGCTGCACGGAGATCGAGCTGCTGATCGGCGACAAGGACAGCGCCGTCCCGGTGCTGGAGAGCGCTCGGCTGCACGCGGAGGCGGCGGCCGGCTTCGCGCTCACCGGCTGACACGCGATGGGCGGCTCAGGCGGATCGGTACGCCGGCGCGCCATACAGCTCCCGGTGCCACAGGTCGGCGCAGACGCGTTCGATGCCGGCCGCCAGATGGCGGCGGTAGGTGGTGAAAGGCAGGTCGAGCCGTTGCGCGGCCAGCTCCTGGGTGGGCGTGCCGCGCAGGAACGTGACCGACAGCGCCCGGTGGGACTTGACCGAGCGCGGATCCTCACCCAGGTCGTCGATCGCCTGCCGGAGCAGCTCACCCAGCGCCGTGGCCGGGTTCTGCCCGGCCCGCTCGGCCACCAGCCTGGTGCGCGTCAGCGGGGAGGCGGCCAGCGCGTCCAGCCGCGGCAACTGGCGCAACGCCTTGCGAACCGCCTCGGCGAACTCCGCCTGCGACAGCACCGCCAGCCCCGCCGTCGCGGCGCCCGGGCCGCCGGCGGGCCCCTGGTTCAGCCGCTCCAGCCACGCCCGCGCCGGCTCCGCGCGCCAGTCATGGACGAACAGGGTGTACGCGTCATCCCCCAGCCGTGGCCGCGCGGAGAGCTCACGCATCCCGTAGTGCCGCCGTAGCTGATCCACCCACGCTTGGTCCGGGTGCCGTATCGCGATATATGACCATGCCAGCCGCTCGGACCGCACACAATTGCCGACCATTCGCCACCGGATCAGATCCATCACCGGCGCGTTCCCGCGATACCGCGGCAGCGCCCATACCCGGCCGACCGCCAGATGTTCGCCGGCGCGCAACGGCGTGGTGGCGCGCGCGTGCGCCCACGCCGCGGCCACGACGGGATCGGCGGTCAGCTCCTCCTCGTCGAGTTGCGCCAGCCGCAGCCATGCGGAGAAGGCCACGGGCTCGCCGGTTCCGGCCCGCCGGTAAAGCCGGAACGCCTCCGGCTGACGTTCCGCCCAGAAGGCGGCGCAGGCCGCGGCCGCCGCACCCTCCTCCTTCGCGCCCTCCCCCGGCGTGCCCTCCCCCGGCGTCGCCACCCGGAGCAACGTGCCGACGTCCCCCTCCCGTACCACCTCTTCCAGGAAGCCGCTCTCACCGTGCCGACCGTGGAAACCGGCCGGCGCCCCGTCGCCGCGATGCACGTAGAGCAGTGCCGCCACCGCGCCGGGCACCTCCCCGTCGCTCGCCGTACGCACCCGCTCCGCCAGCTGCGCATGAATGCGGTCGTGCATCACCGCGTACCCCTCCGGATCCCGCCACCGCAGGTCCGCCTCCAGCACCTCCCGCACCACGTCATGCGGGAACAGCCCGCGGCTGCTCGGCTCCACGAACGGCAACCGCCGCAACCACCCGAACAACGCCCCGGCGTCGTCCTGCGGCAAGGCCGCCCGCAGCAGGTCCTCCGTCGTCGTGTACGCGTGCGCGCAGATCTCCAGGGCCTGCCGGTGCGCCGCCGAAGGCACCTGGCCCACCAGCTGATCCAGCAACGTGGCCACCACGTCCTGGTTCGGCGTCCACCGGCGGCCGGCCCCGCCGTCCTTCACCGCCACGGCCGCCCCCAGCAGCAGCGCCAGCGGATGACCGCCGGCGAAGGCCAGCAGCGGCCCGCGCGAGTCGGCCGGCACCCCGCAGGAGTCCATCAGGGCCTGCGCGTCCGCGGCCCGCAGCTCGCGCAGCGGCAGCACCTGCAACGCCCCCGCCCATCCGGGATCGGCCTGCCAGCGCATATCCGGCGGGTTTCGCCCCGCGATCACCACCAGCGCGCCCATGGGCATCCGGGGCAGGAACCGCTCGCGCAGCCATCCTTCCAGGTCCTTGATTCGTTCGAAGTGGTCGATCAGCAGCACCGCATCCGCCTCGTCAGGCACCAGCCCGGCCTCCACCGTGCACCCGTCCACCGTGCACCCGTCCACCGTGCACCCGTCCACCGTGCACCCGTCCACCATGGACACCGGCCGCCCCGCCACCGCGGCCTCGCGGGCGAAGCGCCGCAACAAGGCCGACTTGCCGATGCCGCCGGGGCCGTGCACGTACAGAACGCTGCAGCCGCCCCCGTACAACGCCGCCTTGAAGACCGCGAGCTCTTCCTCCCGCCCCACGAACGCCGTCTCGCGCGCCGCCTGCAGGCGCCATCCCAGCAATCCGGAGGTGTTGCTCCTCCCCGGTGACATACCCTTGGCTCCTTCCGATCAGTCGATGACGTGGCCCACGCCGGGGTGCGGCCGTCGTCGTGGTGGCGTGCCGCCGGTGTCGGGGCGGTACTCGAAGTGCCACCACTCGTTGTCGTACATCCGGTACAGGTCGTAGCGGCCGCCGTGCTCCTCGAGCCAGCGCGCCCCTTCGTGGGGACGCACGTCCAGCGCGATGCCCTTGACGTGGGAGGATTCCGCCGGCGGCAGCACGAGCATGCGTGCCGAGGCCGGCGAGCCGGAGCGGCGCACCTCCTCGTCGAACATCCGCTGCTGGACGATGGGGTCGCGGTATCCGGAGGTGAGGCCGAGGAGCTGGCCGTGACGCCACAGCGCCTCGGTGCGCGCCGCGGTGAACGCCGCCAAGGCGCCGTCGGTGAGCCCGGTCAGGTCCTCGGCGGGGAAACGCATCCGCAACGCCCAGCCGCAGGCCAGCTCCCGGGCGCGGCCGGGACGGCGGGCGAACGCCGCGGGCAGCAGGAGCACGGCCAGCACCAGCGTGAGCGCGGCGTACAGCCGGTCCCGGGGCCGAGGTGGGATGGTGCGTGGTTCGTTCATGACGACCCACGATCGGCGCCGAATGTGCGCGCGCCGTCCGCCGTATGTCATGGTTTCTCGACGGCCGCCACCTGCCCGCCACCGTCGGCGCGACTGTGACACAACCATGACACGGCGCGGACGAGGCGGGGACACGGCTGGCCGACAGTGGAGGGGTCGGCCTGCGGGCAAGTTACGGAGCGTGCTGTGATACGCGGAGTGTCGCGTGTGTTGTTGATCGAGGATGACCCGGCCGTGCGGGAGGGCCTTGAGCTGGCCCTGACCCGGCACGGGCACCGGGTGAGCGCGGTGGAGTCCGGCGAGCAGGGGCTGGAGCGGCTGCGCGCGAACCTTCCCGACGTCGTCGTGCTCGACCTGATGTTGCCCGGCATGGACGGGTTCGAGGTCTGCCGCCGCATCCGGGCCGTCGGGCAGGTGCCGATCATCATGCTGACCGCGCGCGGCGACGACATGGACGTGGTGGCAGGGCTGGAGGCGGGCGCCGACGACTACGTGGTCAAGCCGGCGCAGCCCAGGGTGCTGGAGGCACGCATTCGCGCGGTGCTGCGGCGCATCGGCCGCGACCAGGCGGAGCTGGAGCGGCACGGGGACCTGACCATCGACCGGGCCGGGCTGGTGGTCACCAACCGCGGCGAGCCGGTCAGCCTCGCCCCGACCGAGCTGCGCCTGCTGCTCGAGCTCTCCGGCACGCCGGGCCGGGTGCACAGCCGCCAGCAGCTGCTGGAGTCGGTGTGGGAGCACGGGTATTTCGGCGACTCGCGGCTCGTGGACGCGTGCGTGCAGCGGCTGCGCGCGAAGATCGAGGACGACTCGGCGGCGCCCGTCTACGTGCAGACGGTACGTGGGTTCGGGTACCGGTTCGGGCCGGTGTGAGCTGCCGATGCCACCTCGGCCGAGCCTGGGGCTGCGTGCCCGGCTGCTGTTCGCGTTCGCGCTGCTGTGTGTGGTCACCGCGGCGGCGGTGGCCGGCGTGAGCTACGTCATGGCCCGCAACGCCATCCTGCAGCGCGCCCAGGATGCCGCGGTGCAGACGATGAGGAGCCGCCTGGAGGCGGTCTTCCCGTTGCGGGATCCGTCGCCGGGCCCGGCCGAGCTCGGCGAGATCGCCGCTACCGTGGCCGACGGGAGCAACGACACGGTCGCCCTCTACTTCGGCACGCGCTCGCCGGCCGGCCCCGGCCGGCCGTGCCTGCCTTTCGCCAGGCCCTGCCGGCAGGGCCTGGATCCCGGGATGATCCCCAAGGGGCTGCGGCGGGAGGTGATCAGCGGCAACATCGCCTGGCAACGCGTGGTGTGGCAGGACGGGCCCTACCTGATCATCGGCACGCCGCTGCTGATCGTCGAGCAGAACAACAGGACGCGGATGTCCGGCATCGAGGTCTACACCGCGCACAGCCTGGCTCCCGAACAGCGCAGCATCGACGAGCTCGCGACGTTGGCCTGGCTCACCGGCGGGGCGGCCCTGGCGTTCGCGGTCGTCCTGGGGTTGCTGGCCACCCGTGGCGTGCTGCTCCCGGTGCGCGAGCTCGGCCGGGCGGCACGCCTGCTGGGCGAGGGCGAGCTGCGGACCAGGATCGAGGTCCGCGGCTCCGATGAGCTGGCCGATGTGGCACGCACGTTCAACAACACCGCCGCGGAGCTGGAACGGCACGTCGAGCAGCTGCGCGGGATGGAGGCCGACGCCCGCCGGTTCGTGGCCGATGTGTCGCACGAGCTGCGTACCCCGCTGGCCGCGCTGACCGCGGTCGCCGACGTCCTGGACGAGGAGTCGGGCCGGCTGCCCGAGCCCGCCGGCAGGGCCGCCAGGCTGGTCAGCCAGGAGACGCTCAACCTCACCGGGCTGGTGAACGATCTCATCGAGATCAGCAGGTTCGACTCCGGCGTGGCGGCCCTGGCGCTGAACGAGGTCGACGTGGCCGAGCTGGTGCGCGCGACCCTGCGTGTCCGGGGCTGGTCGGAGCAGGTGCACAGCGAGCTCGCGCCCGAGGTGACGGCGCGGCTGGACCCGCGCCGCGTGGACGTCATCCTCGCGAACCTGGTCGGCAACGCCCTGCGGCACGGCGAGCCACCGGTGTCGGTACGGCTGTCCGCCGACCCGGACTGGATCGCCGTCGAGGTCCGCGACCACGGGGCGGGGCTGGACGAGGCGGTGCTGCCGCACGTGTTCGACCGGTTCTACAAGGCCAGCGCGGCCAGGGCCAGGTCCGAGGGCAGCGGCCTGGGCCTGGCCATCGCGCGGGAGAACGCGCGCCTGCACCAGGGCGACCTCACCGTCACCAACGCCCCGGACGGCGGCGCCGTCTTCACGCTGCGACTGCCACGCCGGGCACCCGGCCTGGACGAAGGCCCCGAGTGAGGTCCGGGCTCGCCCGCCGGGCGCTCGCCGCGGCCCTGGTGTCGCTCCTCGCCGCGGCCGGCTGCGGCGTGCAGCCCAGCGACGCCATCGACGCCGGCGACCCGCCGAGCGGATTCGTCGCACCACCCCGGAAGATCATCCTCTACCTGGTGAAGGACGGCCGGCTCCGCATGGTGACGCGGCCCGATCGCCGGCTGCCCCCGGCGGACACGCTCGCGCTGCTGGCGGCCAAGCCGACCGCGAGCGAACGGGCGCGCGGGCTCACCACTGAAGTCCCGCCAGAAGCCGCCCCGTTCTCGCTGGCCGCCGAGCCCACCGGCCACGTGAAGGTGACCCTGTCCACTCCGGCCGGCGATCTGTCCACGCTGGCCGTCGACCAGATCGTGTGCACGGTCGCCGCCATGGCGCCGGAAAGCCGGGTCCAGATCACCGTCGCCGGCGCCGGGCAGAGCGTCGGCCCCCGCGACTGCCCGCGCTGACGGCCGTCAGGGGTGAACCCGCCTCCGGCCGGTCACCCCTGACGGTGGCCGATCCTGTCCAGCTCGGCGAGGTCCTCGTCGGAGAGCGAAAGTCCCGCCCCGGCGACGTTCTCGCGCAGGTGCGCCACCGACGAGGTGCCCGCAATGAGCAGGATGTTCGGCGAGCGCCGCAGCAGCCAGGCCAGCGCGACCGACATCGGCGTCGCATCCAGCCGGGTGGCCACGGCCGAAAGCGCCGTGGACTGCAGCGGGGTGAAGCCGCCGAGCGGGAAGAAGGGCACGTAGGCGATGCCCTTGCCGGCGAGATCGTCGATCAGCTCGTCGTCGCGGCGGTAGGCGAGGTTGTACAGGTTCTGCACGCACACGATCGGCGCGATCGCCTGCGCCTCGGCGACCTGTTCCGCCGTGGCGTTGCTCACTCCGAGGTGGCGGATCAGGCCCTGCCGCTGGAGTTCGGCGAGGGTCTCGAAGGGCTCGGCGAGCGAACCGGGCCGGGGACCCTGAGCGTCGCCGAGCCGGAGATTGACCACGTCGAGCGCTGCGAGGCCGAGGTCCTGAAGATTCTCCTGGACGGCGCGGCGCAGCTCCTCGGGCTGCCGGGCGGGCGGCCAGCCGCCCCGCTGATCGCGGACCGCGCCGACCTTGGTCACGATGTGCAGCGATTCGGGATAGGGGTGCAGCGCTTCACGGATCAGCTGGTTGGTGAGGCGTGGCCCGTAGGCGCCGGCGGTGTCGACATGGGTGATCCCGAGACCGGCGGCCTCGCGCAGGACGGCGAGCGCGCCGTCGTGGTCGGCCGGCGGGCCCATGACCCCGGGGCCGGCGAGCTGCATGGCGCCGTAGCCGAAACGGGTGACGGTCAGGTCACCCAGATGCCAGGTGCCGCCGGGCAGTGACGTCGTTTCGCTCATGCCGTCGATGTTCGCCCGGGGACAAGCGGTGCCGCCAACATCGGTACGGTGCCCTGTCATACCCGGCAGGTATCACTGAGCTAGGGTGTGGCCGTGGACACCCTGGAGACCCGTGAGCTGAGATACTTCGTGGCCGTCGCCGAGGAGCTCCACTTCGGCCGCGCCGCCGAGCGCCTCGGCATGGCCCAGCCACCGCTGTCCCGGGCGATCCAGCAGCTCGAACGACGTCTCGGCGTCTGCCTGCTGAAACGCAACCGCCGCGGCGTCTGCCTGACCGGCGCCGGAGAGGTGCTGCTGCACGAGGGCCGCGCGGCCCTCGACGCGGCCACCGCCGCCGCTCGCCGCACCCGTCGCGCCGCCGGCGCCGACCGTCCCGGCGGCCCCCGCAACCGCCTGGTGCTGGCGGTGAAGGCCGGCGCGTCTCACGAGCTGCTGCACAAGCTCCTCGACGCCTACGCGGCCGAGCCCGACGCCGCCGAGATCGAGGTGCTACCGAGCGGCACCTGTGAGCAGGAAGGCATGCTGCGCGACGGCCGCGCCGACGTGGCGCTCATGCACGCGCCGTTCAACTCCCTGGCCGGGTTCGACAGCGAGGAGCTGATGACCGAGGGGCAGATCGCCATTCTGCCCGCCGGGCACCCCCTCGCCGCGCGCAAGACCCTGTCCCTGGCCGACATCAGCGACATCCCCGATCTTCCGCTCGCCCGCTGGTCCCGCCACGGCACGTTCCCGCCCGGCCCGGGCCCCGAGATCCACGACCAGACGCAGCTGGCCCAGCTGATCGCCCTCGGACGCACCGTGGCCGTCTTCCCCGACTCCGCCCGCGCCTGGTTGTGGGCCGAGCACACCGCCGTGCCCCTGACCGACGCACCTCCGGTCGTCACCCACATCGCCTGGCCCGCGCACAGCCGCTCCCTGGCCCTGGCCGGGCTGATCCGCACGGCCACCCGGCTGTGACCCTGCTGCGCCTTCCGTCGCCGCCGTCACTCTGATCTCGCTCCCAGCCTCAGCTATTCAGTGCTGCTATGTACCAGTAGTCAGCGCCACTAGGTAGCTGAAGCGGGGCTGTTCCAAAGGAGATTCATGATGGGACAAGGCAACAGCGGCTTCTCCAAGGCCGGGCTGAGCAGACTGCGCGAGGTGCTGGCAGGGCATGTCGAGTCCGGGAGGATCCCCGGGCTCGTCGCCCTGGTCAGCCGGGGCGAGGAGACGCACGTCGAGGCGATGGGGACGATGCGCCGTGACGGTGGCGCGCCCATGCGCCGCGACACCATCTTCCGGATGGCCTCGACGACCAAGCCGGTCGCGGTGTCGGCGGCGATGGTGCTGCTGGATGAGTGCCGGCTGCGGCTGGACGACCCGGTCGACCGGTGGCTGCCCGAACTCGCCGACCGGCAGGTGCTCAAGCGGCCCGACCCGGAAGGCAACGAATTCTGCCTCCTGCGGACCCGCCTGAGCTGAGCATCGGCCCGCACCGGCGGTGGTGGTTTCGCCCCGTATGCCCGGCTACGACGCGGACACCCGCCTCCGGCCTCGCCACCGCGGCCGCAAGCCCGTGGAGCGGGACCGAGGCGGCCGCCGTGACGGCGGGCGAAAGCACCACACCCGCCGGCCGCAGCCTCAGTCCCGCCCGCTCTCCCCGGCCCTAGTCAGCGGGCATGACGACGAACGAGAAGTCCGTGCTCGTGGTGCGATTGAGGGGCAGGTCGCACTTGATCCGGCGTTCGACCTCGCCCCTGCTGATCCCGAGCCCCTGGGCGATCAGCCGCTCCGGTCGGACGGGCACGGGATCGAGGAAAGCGACGTCTACCCGGTACGGCCAGGCCGCCTCGACGGCCGATGACTCCAGTTGCCACGCGCCACGCCAGTCGAGGGTGAACCGGTTGCGCCGTGCGACCGCCGGGTCCAGGAGCGCGTGGGCGACGAGCGCCTGATCGTTGTCCTCGAAGGCGCAGAGCCTGGCAGGATCCAGCGATCGGACCGGCACCCGCTCATGGACTGTGATCTTCGAGGTCCGATCGCAGCTGACACAGCGGACGAGCAGCCACACGTCAAGCAGCTTGCCGTTGGCGTTGATCCGGAACCTGCCCTCGCCGACGGTGGCCGCCTTCGCCCGGCAGTCCAGGCAGCGCAGGGTGAGCAGCGGCAGCCGAGTCCTCCGCACGGTCCAGGGCAGCACGAAATGATCTCTATGGGGTTGTGAAGACATGATCTCTCTAAGACCTGACACAAAACGCTGAGCAGCCAGGGCGGCTCAAGGATTGGGAGCAGCCCGGCGAGACCGGCCACGAGGCCGGTGAGAAAGCGCAGAAGAAGATGTCAGGCAGCGAGAGCAGGCGGCGTCACGCGACAGTCCCCACGACGGATCCGATAGTGCTGGCCGTACGCTACTGGTTCACCGGCCGGCGCCACAATCGAATTGTTGTCCTGCCGACAGGGGCGGTGATGGTGGTTTCCCGTAACGAACGCGGCGGGTTGCCACAATGGTGTGCGAGTGAGCGGCCTCAGTAGTTTCGGCAGGTGCTCAGAACCGCCCTTGTCGCCATCTGTCTCACTTTTGTCCCCGCCCCCGCATCGGTGCCCGCATCGGTGCCCGCGTCGGTCGACGCCTACGTCGAGCAATACCGGGCGGCCACGGGCCTGCCGGGCGTCGCGGTGGCGATCACGAAAAAGGGCGAAGTCATCCACGCCGCCGGATACGGCAGGACCGCCACGGGCGAGCCCGTCACCGCCGGCACCCCCATGGCGATGGCCTCGGTCAGCAAGTCCTTCACCGCCCTGGCCGTCATGCAGCTGGCGGAGCAGGGCAAAGTCGCCCTCGACCAGCCGGTGCGCCGCTACCTGCCCGAGTTCACGATGGCCGACCCCCGGGCCGCGAAGATCACCGTACGGCAGCTGCTCAACCAGACCTCAGGCATGGCCGACTCGGCCTTCCGCGAAAAGAGCCTGCCGCAGCCGGACACGCTCCAAGGCGCCGTCGCCCGGCTCAGAACGGCCAGGCTCGCCGCCGAGCCCGGGACCGCCTTCAGCTACCACAACACCAACTACCAGGTCGCCGCCCGGCTCATCGAAGTGGTCAGCGGCCGGCCGTTCGCGGCCTACCTCGACGCACACGTCTTCGAGCCCCTCGGCATGCGCCACAGCACGACGATCGACACCGACCGTGACCTGCCCGCCACCGCCCGCGGCCACCTGTACGTCCTCGGCCGGGCCGTCGCCGTGCCGGAACCCACCGGATTCGGCAACGGCTCCGGCGGGGTCATCAGCACCGCGGACGACATGGCCAAGTGGCTGATCGCGCAGAACGCCGCTCTGCCGACCCTGCTGTCCCCGCGCAGCGTCGAGGAGATGCGCACCGCCTCCGAGCAGAGCCGGGACTACGCCCTCGGCTGGATGATCGGCACGACCGGACGCGGCACCCCCGTCCTCGAGCACGGCGGCGACCTGTTCACCTCCACCGCGCACGAGTTGCTGATGCCCGGCCCGGGATACGGCATCGCCGTCATGGCCAACACCGGCATGGCCTTCTCCGACGCGCACACCCTCATGACGGGCCTTCTCGCCATCGTCGAGGGCGGCACCCCGCAGCTGCCCTCCAGCCGGCCCTTGCTCCTGACCGACCTGCTGTTCGCGCTGCTGACCCTGGTGAGCGTCGGGCTCGCGGTGCGGGGCACGGCACGTGCCCGGCGATGGGCCGCGCGCCACACGGGATGGCAGCTGTGGCGGCTGACGCCGTACCTGGCCCCGATCGCGTTGTGCGCGACGATCGCCCCGATCCATCGCGTACTGGCACGCGGCCGCGACGCCGCATGGGTCCAGCTGGTCTACCTGTACCCGACGTTCATGGTCTGGCTGGTGACGGCCTCGGCCGCGGCCCTCACCGTGGTCGCCGCGCGCCTCTGGAGCTTGGCACGCCTACGACGGTGATGGCGTGTGCGCGGCCCCAGCGGGTGGCGAGTCCCGAGGGCTACGTGCAGGGCCAGGGGCCCGTCCGAGGCCGTGTCGTCGCAGCGGGCAGGCGTCAGATGCCGGCCACGGCCTCCTGCGGCGCGCGGGCGCCGAGCAGGGCGAGGCAGTTCGCCCACAGGAGGCCGAGCCGGTGAGTGCTGTTGTAGAGCTTGGCGAACAACACCTGGCCCTCGAGCTGGGCGACCACCGCCCGCGCGGCCTCGCGCGGGTCGGCCACCTCTGAGCGCGGCCGCCCAGGCGCGCTCCTGGCCGGCCCAGTGCCCATCGATGACGGCCAGCGCGAGCGACTCCTTGGAGTCGAAGAAGTAGCAGAAGCTGCCCTTGGGCACGCCGGCCGCGCGGCAGATCTCGGCCACCCCCAGGGCCGCATACCCATGCGTCTCGATGAGCGAGCGTGCGGCGCTCAGGATCCGCTCGCGAGCATCACCGGTCCGGCCCATGGGGCCAGTTTACGACCGGTCGACTATCACCCCCGGCGCCGTCGTACGCGGCGTTCGCGGTGCGGGTCCGTGCCGCGAGCAGGGGGCCGGCCGCGGACCTCCCCGTACCGGCCTACGGGTGAATAGGTACCCATATGGGGATTTATCCCGTCTTCCTCGGGGGCGGGTCGGAGCGAAGCTAAACGTGTCTCTGAACACATGCGCCAACACGGGGAGGAGACGATACACGTGCCAGCCATGTTGCAGCCGCACATCGAGCACGGCAACGCGGCAGGACAGCAGCCCACGCTGCGGCTGCTGTCCTGGAACGGGCTCCTGGCCATGGGGGATGGCCTGGCCGTTCGCACCGGGTGGGCCGGACAGGACCGCTCGGTGTCGTGGCTGCTGTGGGCACGGCCTTCGGCGGTGCCGAGCGCGCGACGCATGACCGCGGTCCGGCTGTCCGCCTGGGGGTTGTGCGAACACACCGGCAACGCCGACCTGCTGGTCGGCGCGCTGGTCGCCGACGCCCTGCGGCACGCCACCGCCAGGGTCAGGCTCTCGCTGTGGTTCGAGGACGACCTGCTGCGCTGCGAGATCGAGGACGACCGTCCCACGCTCGCCTTCACCGCGTCCCGCCACAAGGCCACCGACCACGGCGATCACGGGCACAACCCGCTGCTGGCCCGGCTGGCCTGCTGCTGGGGGGTCGCCGGCAAGGTCGTCTGGTTCGAGCTCGTCACCGGCGACCGCGCCTGCCAGCACGCCTGAACCCACCCACCGGCACGCACGCCCGTACCTGCCGCCCGAGCGGCACCGAGGGAAAGGAACGACGCATCGTGCGCCAGACAAGGATCCGCGTCTCCAAGCGGCCGACGCGCCGCCCCGCTCAGGGTGTGGACCTGCGGACCCCGTCAGGACGGCCACTGCCCTACTGACACGGCACCGCCGACGGCTGGAACCGGCCCTCACCCTGGAGCCGGTTCCGGCCTCCTCAGCCGGCCCCCTTCAGTCGTGGCCGTCGGCCCGGGCCCGCTCTCCCACCCACACCGCGATCTGCGCCCGCGAGCTGAACCCCAGCTTGGTCAAAATGTGCTCGATATGCCCCTCCGCCGTACGCTGCGCGATCACCAGGGACGCCGCGATCTCCTTGTTCGTCATCCCCTGCGCCACCAGCTCGGCGATCTCCTTCTCCCGCCGCGTCAGCGGCGTCCGCTCCTCTTCCTTGGCCGGCCGCTCCGGCTTGTCCTCCTCCAAGGCATAACTCAGCGCCTCCTCCAGCGGCAGGCGGGCCCCGCGCCGCACGGCCGTCTCGAACGCCGGCTCCCCCAGCACCTCCCGCATGGCCCGCTCGCAGTCATCGTGATACTGGGCCAGATGCCCGAACCCCGACAGCGGCGCCCCGGCACAGCTCCACATCGTCTCCAGCACCCCCAGCAGCCGCGCGGCCCGCTGGTGACGGCCCTGGCTGGCGGCGATCCAGGCCAGCACCTCGATGTTCACACCCGCGCCGAGCGGATCGCCAACCGCCCGGTTGAACGTCAGGCTCTGCTTCTCCAGCTCCGCCGCCCGCTCCAGATCCCCCTGCCGCCACACCTGCACCCCCAGCGCCATCATCGTGTACGCCCGGTGCCAGCCCTCCCCGGAGGCCTCGCACTCGGCCAGGCACTCCTCGCCCGCCGCGATGGCGGCCGAGGAGTCACCCAGGAACGAGTGGGCGAGCGTCAGCCGGATGAGCGACAGCGCGATCCCGACCGGGTCGCCGGTACGGCGATGGCGGGCAAGGGCGTCCCTGTATAGCTCGATCGCGGCTTCCGTTCGCCCCTCGCACATGGCCACCATTCCGCGGAACAGGGCCACGTAGGCCAGAACCGGCTCATCCTCCAGTTCCTCGCCCAGCCTGCGGCTCTCGCCGAGCAGGGCGGTGGCGGCCGGAATGTCGGCCTGAATGATCGCCAGCCAGCTGCCGGCCCACAGGGCGCCGGCCCGTACCCGGCTCGGCTCGGTGTCCGCGGCCAGCGCCTGCTCCAGCCAGCCGCGGCCCTCAGCCAGGTAATAACTGGTGATCCAGTGATACAGCAGGTCGCCCGACATGCTCAGCGCCGCACGGGCCTCGCCCGGCGTGTTCAGCCAGCTGTCCAGGGCGGCCCGCAGGTTGGCATGCTCGCGCCGCAGCCGGGCGAACCACGCCACCTGGCCGGGCCCGAACAGCTCCGCCCTGGCCCGCGCCGCCAGCTCGCGGTAATAAGTGCGGTGCCGTCGCTGCAGGTCGGGCTCGCAACCCGAGCCCGCGAGCCGTTCGCGACCGTACTGCCGCAGCGTCTCCAGCATCCGATAGCGTACGCCGCCCGGATGGTCCTCTCGTATCAGCACGGACTTGTCCACCAGGCCGATCACCAGGTCCATGACGTCGAGCGGGTCGATCCCGTCCTCGCCGCACACCGCCTCGGCCGCCTCCAGATCCAGGCCCCCCGCGAACACCGAGGCCCGCTCCCACAGCAGGCGTTCTCCTTGCGAACACAGCGCGTAACTCCAATCGATCAGCGCCCGCAGCGTCTGATGCCGGGGCAGCACCGCCCTCGACCCGCCGGTCAGCAGGCGGAAACGGTCGTCGAGCCGGTCGAGCAGCTGCTCGACCGACAGGGCCCGCAACCGCACCGCCGCCAGCTCGATCGCCAGCGGCAGCCCATCCAGCAGGCGCACGATGCGGGTGACGACCTCCCGGTTGTCCTCCGAGACCGTGAAGGACGGCAGGACCGCACGGGCACGCTCGGCGAACAGCCGCACCGCGTCCTGCCGGATCAGCTTCTCCAACGGCACCTGAAGATCCGGCAGCGGCAGCGGCGCCACGGGCACCGCCTGCTCGCCGGAGATGCCCATCGCCTGTCGGCTGGTGGCCAGCACCCGCAGATCCGGCGCCGCCCGCAGCAGCGTCTCGCTCAGCGCCGCACACTCGGCGATCATGTGCTCGCAGTTGTCCAGGATCAGCAGGGCCTGCTTGTCGCGCAGATGACAGGTCAGCACCCCCATCGTGGTGGCGCCCGTATGGTCGCGGATCTCCAGCGCCTCCGCCACCGCCTCGGCCAGCATCGCGGGGCCGTCCAGCTCGGCCAGCTCCACCAGCCACACCCCGTCCCGGAACGCCCGCCGCACGTCCTGGCCCACCCGCACCGCCAGACGCGTCTTGCCGACACCGCCGGTGCCGGTCAGCGTGACGGCCCTGGAAGCGGACAGCAGCTGTTTGACCTCGGCCACCTCGTGCCGACGCCCCACGAAACTCGTCACCTCGGCCGGCAACCCGCCGTTGGGCCGCCCTCCGTAGGTGCTGGCAGTCACCGCTGTCATTGGCGCCTTCCGCGACGCGGCCGGCGCTGCCGTCGGCCCGCATCCCACGTCGTCGCCCCCAGGTTATGTCCCGGCCGTTATCCCAGACGAGCACGGTCAAGAACCCACAACAAGTTTTGGCCATCGCATGGTGTAACGGCGTCTCGACCTTGACGGCCGGCCGCTCCTAGCGTGGAGACGAGGAGAGGGGCAGACCATGTTCATCCAGGTCATCGAGGGCCGGGCGATCGAGGTCGACGATCTGCACCAGGCACTGGAACGGTGGATGCGCGACCTGTCGCCCAGCGCGCAGGGCTGGCTCGGCACCACGGCCGGCGTCACCGACGACGGCCTGTTCGTCAACGTCGCCCGCTTCGCCACCCGCCAGGCGGCCCACCGCAACGCCGACCGGCCCGAGCAGGGACAGTGGTGGGTGGAGACCGCGAAACTGTTCGCCGGCGAGGTGACCTTCCTCGACTGCGACGAGGTGGTCGAAATCCTGGGCGGAGGATCCGACGAGGCCGGGTTCGTCCAGGTACTGCAGGGACGCGTGCGCGACCACGCGCGCGTACGCCAGGCGCTGGAGCGGGGACAGGAGGAGCTGGCCGCCTTCCGGAGCGACCTCATCGGCGGCACCGCCGCACTGTGCGGGCGAGACGGCTGCGTCGAGACCGCCTACTTCACCAGCGAGGTGGCGGCCCGGCAGGGGGAGGCCAAGCTGCAACCGCCGGCGATCCGGGAGCTGCTGCGGCAATGGCAGGAGCTGTTCGTCTCCGACGTGGACTTCTTCGACCTGCGCGAACCGTGGCTGTACTCGCCGCGCTAACCGCGCCCGCTCACCCATGGGCCCGCGCCGGCATCCGTACGGGCACCTCGAACCACACGAGCTTGCCCCGGCCCGTGGGAACGCTGCCCCAGCCGGACGACAGCACCTCCACCAGCAGCAGCCCACGCGAACCCTCGTCCTCGAGGGAGGCGGCGCGCAGGGTCGGCGGCACCGGGCTGGAGTCCTCCACCTCACAGCGCAACAGCCCGTCGGCCGCCGACAGGCTCATCCGCACCAGGCCCCGCGCGTGCCGGACCGCGTTGGTGACCAGCTCGCTGACCAGCAGCTCGGCGTATTCACACGCCTGCTGCAGCCCCCACTCCGCGAGCTGGGCGCGCACGGCGTGCCGGGCCCGGCTCACCGAACGCGCCTGGGCGCTGAACGTCCACGACGCCAGGGGGGTGCTCACGCGGCCCGCTCCAGGACCGTCGCCGGGACGACGCTACGGCCGTCGGGCAGCAGCTCGCCGGTGTCGTCGAAGAAGACCACCCCGTTGCACAGCAGTCCCCATCCCTGCTCGGGGTGGTAGGCGACCAGGCGCGCGGCCTGGTGAGCGGCGGAGTCCGCCGGAGGACAGGGAGGCTGGTGCGTGCACATGGTGCGGATTCCCCCGTTCCTCGCATCCAGCTGTTGATCCGTACGCTTCCAACGTGCCTCACAACACCACGCCAAGAGGAGGTGAAAAATACCCTTATAGGTACCTACGTCCGATACGTACGTAGGTGGACGATCACATCGTCAGCGCCTCCCGCCCCTCATCCCACCTCCACCGCACCTCCCGGCCACGCAGATGCACCCCGCCGATCCAGCGGTCCACACCGTTCAACCCCACCTGATCCTCCTCACCCGCCAGCACCCGCGCACCCACAGCCGTCAACCGCACCACAGTGGCCCGCCCCACCGGCACACCAGCCGGCCGCAGATCCAGCAACGGGTACGGCCCCCCGGCCAGACGATCCATCATCGCGAAACACGACGTGTCCCCCAGATACGGGCGCACCTCCCGCGACGCCGCACGCACGAACACATCCCCCGCCGCACCCTCCCGCACCGCGGCGGCAGCCAGCACCCGACGCTCCGCCAGCGAAAGCCCATCACGAGTGGAGGGATACTCCCGGCAAAGCCGCTCGAACGCCTCACCGAGGAAACGCAACTCACCCGAACGAACAGCCGCCACACCCGCCAGCCCCTCCGGCGTCGGCGCACGAAACGCCGCCCACGCCCGAGACGCCAACTCCAACGCCGCCGGAGACAACCTCGCGCACGCCCCCGTCGCCGCCAACTCCCGCAACTGCTCCGCACGCAACTCACCCAGCCCACCGAACCGGGCGATCCCCGGATACTCCCCGATGCAGATCAGCGTGACAGCCTCCGCCGCCACCCCCAACTCCCTCAGCCAGGCGAGAATCTCCACAATCTGCAACTGGTCATACAGATCGGCCTCGAACCAGAGCACATACTCCCCACCCCGGTTCGCCTCCACCGCCGCATCCCGCTCCAGGAACACCCGCAGCACCTCACCACGGTCATCCCTCCCCGCCAGGAACGCCGCCCGGACCCGGCGCAACTCCTCCCGCCCCACCGCCGGAACCGGCCCCTCATGCAGCACATCCCGCCAGAACACGATGCGCCGGGCCAGCCCCGTACCCGCCAGATCCGTGCCATCACCATTGCTGACGTGCAGCGCCTCCGCCATCCAGCCCTGATCGCCCAGAAGCCCACGGTGCATGACCCGCCTCCCGAACGCCATGCTAACCGCGCCCCGGCGCCACCCGCGAGACCCCTAGACCGGCCCCTGACGCACCGGCTGACGCAGCACCGTACGCGGCTGCGGATCATCGAAAGCCGTCAGATACACCTCATGATGCGGCCCATTCGGCACCAGCCCCCGCTCCGCCATGAACGCCTCCATCACCGCCAACGACCGATACTCCTCACTGAAGGCACCCACATGCAGCACCTCCACACACTCACCCTCCGTGAACGTCGCCACCCGCACCCGATCCACCGCCGCCCCCGACGAACGCGCCTCCTCCCGCGCCCGCTCCACCAACCCCGGCTCCGGCACCCCCGCCAGCGGCAGCAGCAGATGCCAGCGCCACAACTCCCGCGGCACCTCCAACCCCGGACGCTCATCCTCCACGAACCACAACCCCTCCAGCGGCCCCACAGGACCACCCATCCCCGCCGCCACCGCATACAACGCCCCGATGGCCGACACATGCTCACTACCGCCCGGCTCACCCATGCCCGTCACGTTCAGACAGGTCACCGGACCGTACGTCGCCAGCTCAGGATTCACGACTCCTCCAAACAGATCATCAACTGCGTGACAAGACAATCAGGCGAGGTCACGGCCGGATCCGACACGTACACCTCACGAACCGGCCCCCGAACCGCAACCCGGCGCTCGCCACACCAGGCCAGCACCGCATGCGCCGTCAACGACATCTGGTCATAAGGCCCCACATGCGTCGCACAAGCGAACCTGCCCCCCGGCAACACCCGCACCGGCGCACCCCCACCACCCTCCCCATCCCCCAGCACCCGCGCCCCCTCCACCTCGAACACCTCACCCCAATCCAACGGAAACAACCCGATCAACCGAACCGGCCCGGCGGGACCCCGCAACCGCGACAGCGCCGCCGACGTCGCCCGCCCCACATCCTCCGGACCCGCCGCCCACTCCCTCGCCACCACCACCCGCCGCGCCGGCTCCTCCACCACCCGCACCGGCACCGACGGCAACCCCTCCGCCATCACCCGCTCCAGCGACGCGAGCGTACGACGCCGCCGCGCCAACTCCGCCTCCAGATCCTCCCTGACCCCCGCGAGCGCCCCCGCCCCACCCGACAACACCTCGCCCACCACCGCCAGCGGCACATCCAACGACCGCAGCAACGCGATCGACAACGCCACCCGAGCCTGCGACGCCCGGTAATACCGGTAACCCGTCACCGCGTCCACCCGCGCCGGCCGCAACAACCCCAGCTCGTCATAGTGACGCAACTGCTTCACACTCAACCGCCCCAACCGGGCGAACTGCCCGATCGGCAGCAACTCCTCGTCCACGCCCACCAGCATGGACCCTCCCACCGAGGGAGAGTCCAGCGACCAATACATGCCCTTGAAGGTATATAGCCAGCGGGGTATATTAACGAGCCATGCGCTTCGACGTGCTCGCAGAACCCACCCGCCGCCACATCCTCGACCTACTCCTCCAACGCCCCCGCTCCGTCACCGAACTCACCACCCACCTCGGCCTCACCCAACCCGGCACCTCCAAACACCTCCGAGTCCTCCGCGAAGCCGGCCTCGTCACCGTCCGCAAAGACGCCCAACGCCGCTGGTACGAACTCCGCCCCGCCCCCCTCGCCGAAATCGACGCCTGGCTCACCCCCTACCGCAAACTCTGGAACCACAGCCTCGACCGCCTCGAACACCACCTCGACACCATGGAAGACGACCAATGAACGAAAACCTCACCATCCACCCCGACGGCCGCACCACCCTGCGCATGCAACGCCGCCTCCCCCACCCACCCGAAAAGATCTGGCGCGCCATCACCCAGCCCCAACACCTCGCCCACTGGTTCCCCGCCACCATCACCATCGACGGCGACCGCATCAGCTACGGCTTCGGACCCGACGGCCACATCACCGAGAACAACCCACCCCACACCTACGCCCACACCTGGGGCGACGACGAACTCCGCTGGGAAATCCACCCCGACGGCCCCCACGCCAGCATCCTCACCCTCACCCACACCTTCACCGACCACCACGGCGCCGCCAGCTTCGCCTCCGGCTGGCACACCTGCCTCAGCGCCCTGCTCCACCACCTCGATCAGCGCCCCACCCAGCAACCCGCCGACAAACAACCCGCCGAATTCGCCCGGCTCCACGAGGACTACATCGCCATCCTCGGCCTCGTCCCCGCCACCGCCGAAAACGGCGACGTACGCGTCGAACGCCAGCTCACCCGCCCCGCCGAAGACATCTGGCACCTGCTCAACGGCGACGACGCCACCCCCGGCGACCCCCCGCCCGCCCCCTTCACCGCAGCCGGCCTCCAGCCCGGCCCGGTCACCCGCACCGAGAGCGCCAAACTCCTCGAGTACGACACCCCGACCGGCCCCGTCCGCTGGGAGCTCACCCAGGGCACCGGCCAGGGCGCCCGGCTCATCGTCACCCACACCGGCGACACCACCACCCTCGACGCCTGGCGCATCCGCGTCGAGGAGCTGGCCTCCGCCCTGGTGGAGTTGTGATTTTTACGGGGTGAAGGGGACGGCACAACCACCCGCGCCCTTTACAATGTAGATCACTAAGCTTCGAGGCCGAGAGCCGCCGCAGTCACCGCCCGCGCCCGCCCCGGCGCCACCAGCAGGTCCGTGGAATCCGACAGCTGATCCACGCACCCCACCACCGGCAACCCCCTGATCACCGGGTCCGACACCGACTCCAGCAGCACCTGCACGAACCGGTCCCCGCCGATCACCTCGAACGGCCGGTCGAAGAACCCCCGCACCCGCTCATCCAGCCGCTCGGCCAGCCCCACCCGGTTCTGCAGCGCCGCCACCCGCGCGTACGCCCCCGACAGCCCCTGCTGCCGTTCCCGCCAGGAGCGCGCCGCCAGCGCCGCCCCCAGGCACTCCCCCAGCTCCGTCGAGCCCGGCATGCGCGCCAGCGCGCTGCCGAGCCATTTCGCGTACGGCGGGTAGCGCCGCCGCAACAGCAGCGCCAGCCGCATCACCTCCCGCGCCAGCCGCGCCCCCACCACGGCCGAGCCCAGCTCATCGCCCACCTCACCGCACCGGCCCGGGAACGACTCCTCCTGGGCGATCCGCCGCCACTGACACGCCAGCACATACCGCCACACATCCTCCGGATACCAGCGCAACGCCGCCCGGGCCGCCTCCAGCCCGCCCCCGGGAACGGCGGCCTCCAGCCCGTCGTGGAACACCTCGCCCCGCGTCACCTCGGCCAGGCTCTGCCACGGCGCCGACAACCAGTCCAGCAGCGACACCCCCGCCCGCGGATCGAACCCCAGCCGCTCCACCAGCCACGGCCCCAGCTCCGTCACCGCCACCCCGGGCTGCACGCTGCCGTGGTAACCGAACACGGTCGGAAAACCGCCGAAACGCTCCGGCAGGCCCGCCACCACCTTCTCCCGCACCTCGGGCGCCGTCCCGGGCGCCACGAACACCAGCACCCGCGGCCCCCAGTCATGGTCGGTCGAGCGGGCCGTGTCGAACTCCAGCACCTCCGACCCCGGCCCGATCAACGCGGCACTGTGCGCGACCCCGGACACCAAAGGCGCCACCACCTCGCCGTAGAAGGCGCGGGACAACTCAATACCAGGTACAAAATCGGACATCACGCCGTCAACTCTGCCCCAGCGCCGCCCGAACCTCACCCGATTTTCCCGGCGCCACCGGCGTCCCCGGCGCCCCCGGTCATCCGGCGACGCGAGAGGCCATCACCCGCCTGCGCCGGTAGCCGATCCGCTCATAGACCGTGATGGCCGCCACGTTGTCATCGTCGACCATCAGCGCCGCCCGCCCGTAGGCGGCCAGCAGCTCCGCCGACGCCCACCGGCACACCCGATCGGCCAGCCCACGCCCCCGCATGCCCGCCTTGGTCGCCACCCCGGCCAGCAGCCCCACGCTGGGCGCCGGCCAGGCGTCGGCCGCCACCGCCGCCAGCTCGCCGCCGACGCGTACCCCGGCCCACCGGCGCACCCCGGCGAGGCCGGGCACCGCGTACGAGTCGGGCGCATCGGCCGCCAGCAGCGCCGCCACCTCGGCCTCGGCCTCCGGCTCCAGCCAGCCCACCCCATCCGGGGCCGGGTCGTGCAGCGCCGGCAGGCTCATCGAGGAGAACGTCCCGGACTCGCGCAGACCGTCGAGCTTGGCCGTCACCTGGCGTACCAGCTCCAGCTCCCCGAACGGCCGGTAGGAGGGGCCCAGCTCGGCCAGCGCGTACCGGACCAGCTCCACCGCGTCCGGCAGCGCACCCCACACGCCCAGCCGGTCGCGGCGCGAGGCCCCAGGGCCGGCGGCCACCACTGCCCCGCCCAACGCCCACGCCCGCGCTCCACCGCGCAGCCCTTGCGCCGCCCACACCAGCAGGTCGTCGTCACCGCACGCGGCGCGCACCTCGGCGTCGTCGCGTAACTCCCGTATCACCACAGCTCGTCACAGGATGGCGCCGGGCCGGTAGGCCGCCGCCTCCGGGTGCGCCGCCACGACCTCGCCCACCTGCCGCGTGACGGCCTCCACCTGGTCGGCGGCCGCCCCGGTGAACGACACCTGGTCGGCCAGCAGCGCCTCCAGCCGGGCCCGGTCCAGCGGGAAGCGCGTGTCGGCCGCCAGCAGGTCGAGCAGCTCGTTGCCGGCGCCGCGCGAGCGCATCGCCAGCGCCGCCCCCACCGCGTGCTCCTTGATCAGCTCGTGCGCGCTCTCCCGGCCCACCCCGGCCCGCACCGCCGCCATGAGCATCTTCGTCGTGGCCAGGAACGGCAGATAGCGGTCCAGCTCCGCGGCGATGACCGCCGGGAAGGCGCCGAACTCGTCCAGCACCGTCAGCATCGTCTCCACCAGCCCGTCGAAGGCGAAGAACGCGTCCGGCAGCGCCACCCGGCGCACCACCGAGCACGACACGTCGCCCTCGTTCCACTGGTCGCCCGCCAGCTCGCCCGCCATCGAGGCGTAGCCCCGCAGCACCACGGCCAGGCCGTTGACCCGCTCGCAGGAGCGGGTGTTCATCTTGTGGGGCATCGCCGACGAGCCGACCTGCCCCTCCTTGAACCCCTCGGTGACCAGCTCGTGCCCGGCCATCAGCCGGATCGTCTTGGCCAGCGACGACGGCGCCGCCGCCAGCTGCACCAGCGCCGTCACCACCTCAAAATCCAGCGAACGCGGATAAACCTGCCCCACGCTGGTGAAACGGTGCGCGAACCCCAGGTGCGCGGCCACCTTCTCCTCCAGCTCGGCCAGCTTGCCCAGGTCGCCGCCCAGCAGGTCGAGCATGTCCTGCGCGGTGCCCACCGGTCCCTTGATCCCGCGCAGCGGGTAGCGGCCGATCAGCTCCTCCAGCCGCCGGTAGGCCACCAGCAGCTCATCGGCCGCCGACGCGAAACGCTTGCCCAGCGTGGTCGCCTGCGCCGCCACGTTGTGCGAACGCCCGGCGACCACCGTCGCCTTGTGCTCCTCGGCCAGCGACGCCAGGCGCCCCAGCAACGCCACCACCCGGTCACGCACCAGCAGCAGGCTGTCGCGGATCTGCAGCTGCTCGACGTTCTCGGTCAGGTCGCGCGAGGTCATCCCCTTGTGCACCTGCTCGTGCCCGGCCAGCGCGTTGAACTCCTCGATGCGCGCCTTCACGTCGTGCCGCGTCACCCGCTCACGCGCCGCGATCGAGTCGACGTCGACCTGCTCGACCACCTTCTCGTAGTCGTCGACCGCGCCCTCCGGGACGGCCACGCCCAGCTCGGCCTGCGCCCGCAGCACCGCCAGCCACAACCGCCGCTCAGCGATGATCTTGTATTCGGGGGACCACAGGCGGGCCAGCTCCGGCGAGGCATAACGCGAGGCCAGGACATTCGGGATACGCGGCTTGGACGTCACGTCGGACAAGTCTATTCACACGCCCGCGCCCGCACGGCACCAGGCCACGCGAGCGCCCCGATCATGCTCCGACGTAGGCCGCCAGGTGCTCACCGGTAAGGGTGGAGCGGGCCGCGACCAGATCGGCGGGCGTGCCCTCGAACACGATCCGGCCGCCGTCGTGACCGGCGCCCGGGCCGAGATCGATGATCCAGTCGGCGTGCGCCATGACCGCCTGGTGGTGCTCGATGACGATGACCGACTTGCCGGAGTCGACCAGCCGGTCCAGCAGGCCGAGCAACTGCTCCACGTCCGCCAGGTGCAGGCCGGTCGTCGGCTCGTCCAGCACGTAGACGCCGCCCTTGTCGGCCATGCGGGTGGCCAGCTTGAGCCGCTGCCGCTCGCCGCCCGACAGCGTGGTGAGCGGCTGGCCGAGACTCAGGTAGCCGAGCCCGACGTCGGCGAGCCGGCCGAGGATGGCGTGCGCGGCCGGCGTACGCGCCTCGCCGGCGCCGAAGAACTCCTCGGCCTCGGCCACCGGCATCGCCAGCACCTCGCTGATGTCGCGGCCGCCCAGGCGGTGCTCCAGCACCGAGGCCTGGAACCGCTTGCCGTCGCACTCCTCGCACACGGTGGAGACGCCCGCCATCATCGCCAGGTCGGTGAAGATGACGCCGGCGCCGTTGCAGGCGGGGCAGGCGCCCTCGGAGTTGGCGCTGAACAGCGCCGGCTTCACGCCGTTGGCCTTCGCGAACGCCTTGCGGATCGGGTCGAGCAGCCCGGTGTAGGTCGCCGGATTGCTCCGCCGCGAGCCCCGGATCGCGCCCTGGTCGATCGACACCACGCCCGCGCCGGCCGGGATCGACCCGTGCACCAGCGAGCTCTTGCCGGAGCCCGCGACCCCGGTGACGACGGCCAGCACCCCCAGAGGGATGTCGACGTCGACGTCACGCAGGTTGTTCGCGCTCGCGCCGCGGATCTCCAGCGTCCCGGTCGGCTTGCGCACGCTCTCCTTGAGCGCGGCCCGGTCGTCGAGGTGACGCCCGGTGACGGTGCCGCTGGCCCGCAGCCCCTCGACGGTGCCCTCGAAGCAGACGGTGCCACCCGCCGTACCGGCGCCGGGGCCCAGGTCCACGACGTGGTCGGCGATCGCGATCGCCTCCGGCTTGTGCTCCACGACGAGCACCGTGTTGCCCTTGTCCCGCAGCCGGCGCAGCAGGTCGTTCATCCGCTGGATGTCGTGCGGGTGCAGGCCGATCGTGGGCTCGTCGAAGACGTAGGTGGTGTCGGTGAGCGAGGAGCCCAGGTGGCGGATCATCTTGACCCGCTGCGCCTCGCCGCCCGACAGCGTGCCCGCCGGCCGCTCCAGCGACAGGTAGCCCAGCCCGATCTCCACGAACGACTCCAGAGTCCGCAGCAGCGTCGCCAGCAGCGGCGCCACCGACGGCTCCTCGAGGCCGCGAATCCATTCGGCCAGATCGCTGATCTGCATCCTGCACGCGTCGGCGATGTTGACACCGTTGATCCGCGAGGAACGGGCCGCCTCGCTGAGCCGGGTGCCGTCGCACTCGGGGCAGGTGGTGAAGGTCACCGCCCGGTCCACGAACTCCCGGATGTGCGGCTGCATCGCCTCCCGGTCCTTGGACAGGAACGACTTCTGAATCTTCGGGATCAGCCCCTCGAAGGTGAGGTTCACGCCCTCGACCTTCACCTTGGTCGGCTCCCGGTAGAGGAAGTCCTGCATCTCCTTCTTGGTGAAGTCGCGGATCGGCTTGTCCGGGTCGAGCAGGCCGGACTCGGCGTAGACCCGCACGGTGAAGAAGCTGTCGGACTTCCAGCCGGGAATGGTGAACGCGCCCTCGGCCAGCGACTTGGAGTCGTCGTAGAGCTGGGTGAGATCGATGTCGGAGACCGCGCCCCGGCCCTCGCAGCGCGTGCACATGCCGCCGGTGCGGGTGTAGGTCTGCACCTCCGTCTTCTTGGCGCCGCGCTCGACGGTGATCGCGCCGCTGGCCCGTACCGACGGGACGTTGAAGGAGAAGGCGTTGGGCGAGCCGATGTGCGGCCGCCCGAGCCGGCTGAACAGGATGCGCAGCATCGCGTTGGCGTCGGTGGCGGTGCCCACCGTGGAGCGGGGGTCGGCGCCCATGCGCTGCTGGTCCACGATGATCGCGGTGGTCAGCCCGTCCAGCACGTCCACCTCGGGCCGCGCCAGCGTCGGCATGAAACCCTGCACGAAGGTGCTGTACGTCTCATTGATCATCCGCTGCGACTCCGCGGCGATCGTGTTGAACACCAGCGAGCTCTTGCCCGAACCGGAGACGCCGGTGAACACCGTCAGCCGGCGCTTCGGGATCTCGATGCTCACGTCCTTGAGGTTGTTCTCGCGCGCGCCGTGCACGCGGATCAGATCGTGGCTGTCGGCAACGTGCGGCGCAGGCGACTGCGGGTCCGTCCTCGTGGCCTTGCTCATCATGTCTCCATCTGTTGGCAGGACCGCCCTGCGCGGTCTCCGTCGGCGTCGCCTGGCTCGATCCGACCAGTTTCGAGCATTATGTCTGGCTTTTGGGGTCGGTACGGTCGCCGCTCACCGGTCCTGAAGCAGCCCCAGAACGTTGCCGTCGACGTCGGTCACGGTGGCCACCAGCCGCCCGCCGCCGACGTCACGCACGGGCTCCTTCACCGTGGCGCCGGCCGCGGTCACCTCGGCCAGCTTCGCCTCGATGTCCGGCACGTGCCAGTAGGCCACCGGCGAGGCCATCGCCTGCGGACCCCCGGCCGGCACCAGCCCGATGTGCTGGCCCGCGGCCTCGAACCCGACGTAGTAGGGCCCGTCGGCCACCGGCTCGACGCCCAGCAGGGCCGCGTACACCGCCTTGGCCTTCGCCAGGTCCGACACCGGGTGCAGCACCGTCTTGATCCCCTGGGTGGAAGAGTCGCTCATGGTTCACTCCTGTTCGAAAAGGTGAGGTCTGTGCTCGCCACGCTAGCCGCACCGTACCCAAGCGCGCTTCTCCATTCCTGACCGGTCGCACCCCGGCCGCTGTGAGACACTGACCAGGTGAAACGGCAGGACCTCGACGATCTCGTCCGACTGCGGCGGGCCCGCGACCGGATGGACCGCGACTACGCCGAGCCCCTCGACGTCCCCGCGCTGGCGCGCGACGCCCTGATGTCACCGGGCCACTTCTCCCGCAGCTTCCGCACCGCGTTCGGCGAGACGCCCTACAGCTACCTGATGACCCGCCGCATCGAACGGGCCAAAGCCCTCCTGCGACGCGGCGACCTGTCCGTCACCGAGGTCTGCTTCGCGGTCGGCTGTACGTCACTCGGCTCCTTCAGCACCCGCTTCACCCAACTGGTCGGCGAGAGCCCGAGCGCCTACCGGGCCCGCGACCACGACCACGCCGCCGACATCCCCGCCTGCATGGCCAAGATCTACACGCGACCCGTCAGGAACGGAGAAGCGAGCCCCACCTCTCCCCCATAGGCTGAAACGCATGGACATCAAGCTCTCCACCTGCTTCATCGCCGTCGACGACCACGACAAGGCGCTCGCCTTCTACTGCGACGTCCTCGGCCTCGAGGTGCGCAACGACGTCAGCTACGAGGGGATGCGCTGGGTGACCGTCGGGTCGCCCTCCCAGCCGGACGTGGACATCGTCCTCGAACCACCCCTCGCCGACCCCAACGCCTCACCGGCCGACAAACAGGTCATAGCCGAGCTGATGGCCAAGGGCCTGCTGCGCGGCATCATCTTCACCACCGACGACTGCGACGCCACCTTCGAACGCATCAGCGCCGCGGGCGGCGAGGTGCTGCAGGAGCCGATGGACCAGTTCTACGGCGTCCGCGACTGCGCCTTCCGCGACCCCGCCGGCAACATGCTGCGCTTCAACCAGACCCTCCACAAGTGAGCCGCTCGGAGCGGCTTTTGAGGTGTGGCTGTTGACGTGAGTTGTCCCTGACCCACGCCCTTTACATTGTAGATTCCTAAACTGGGGCGCATCATGGGCACATGACGAGCGACGACACCGCCCTGGACGGGGCCGCCGCCTGGCGGGCCCTGACGCCGCTGATGGACCTGATGACCCCCATGGCACTGCGGGTGGCCGTGACCCTGCGGCTGCCCGATCTGGTGGACGAGCACGGCTGCGACCTCGACGACCTGGCCGACCGCGCCGGCGCCGATCCCGACGCGCTGGGCCGGGTGCTGCGCCACCTCGTCGGCCGCGGCGTGTTCGCCGAACCGAAGCCCGGCACGTTCGCGACGAACGGGACCGCCGCCCTGCTGCGCCGCGACCACCCGTCCGCGGCGTGGCGGTGGCTGGACCTGGACGGGTTCGGCGGCCGGATGGACCTGGCCTTCACCGGCCTGCAGGACACGGTCAGGACCGGCCTGCCCGCCTGGCCCGCCGTCTTCGGCGCCCCGTTCTGGGACCATCTCGACGCCGACCCCGAGCTGAGCGCCTCTTTCGACGCGACGATGGCCGTCAACGCCGGGGGCCGCGAGCTGGCGGAAGGCTACGACTGGCAGGCGCTGAGCCGGGTGGCCGACGTCGGCGGCGGCACCGGGAAGCTGCTGGCCGAACTGCTGCTGCGGCACGACGGCCTGCGGGGCGTGCTCATCGACCTGCCGGACACCGTCTCCCGCGCGCGGCGCTACCTGGCCGAGCGCGGGCTGGCGGACCGGTGCGAGACGGTCGGGCGCAGCTTCTTCGACGAACTGCCCGCCGGCGCCGACGCGTACGTGCTCAACCGGGTGCTGCACGACTGGGCCGACGCCGAGGCGACCGCCATCCTGCGCCGCTGCGCCGCCGCGGCGGGCCGGCACGGGCGGGTGCTGATCCTGGAGTCGCCCAGCACCTCGGAGGTCGATCCGGCCATGTTCGCGGAGATGAACCTGCGGATGCTGGTCCTGACCGGCGGCCGGGAACGCACCGTCGACGACTACCGGACGCTGGCCGCGGCCGCCGGGCTGCGGGTCGCCGCCGTACACGACCTCCCACCGCGGCACACCGTCATCGAGTGCGTCCCCGACGGCGACGGGGTCAGGCGCGCTTAGGTTCGTAGTGCAGCGCGGTGATCCCGCAGTCGAACGGCCGGGCCGCGACCAGACGCAGCCGCCTGTAGTCGCCGGCGTCGCCGAACACCGGCATCCCGGCGCCGATGGCGACCGGGTTGACGAACAGGTGGAGCTCGTCGAGCAGCCCCTGGGCGATCAGGCTCGACACGAGCGTGCCGCCGCCGTAGGCGATCATGTCGCCGCCCGGCCGGGCCTTGAGCCCGTTGACGATCTCGGCGAGGTCACCGCCCGCGACCACGGCGTTCTCCCAGGGCGACTCGGTGAGCGTGTTGGAGATGACGACCTTGGGCGTGTTGTTCATCTGGTCGATGGACTTCTGGTCCTCGCCCTCGGGCCCGGCCGCCCACGCCGGGATGAACCCCTCGGCGAGCCTGCGGCCCAGCACGATGCAGTCGACCTCGTCGGTGAGCGCGTCGATGTAGGCGTTGATGTCGTCGGTCCACGGGAAGCTCAGCCAGTCCATCTCGCCCTCCGGGCCGGCCATGTAGCCGTCGACGGTCATCTGGACCTGGAGTTTGAACGTGCGCACGAGGTGCTTCCTTCCGGGCCGAGGGATGTTGCTCGAGAGCGTAGCGGCGCCCCCGTACGACCCGCTCGAGATTACCTCCGCTCAGACCAGGCACCCGCCCTCACCGTGGTCGTGGAGCCCGGCCGCGCCTTCCACGACGCGGCGGTAGTCGGGGCACTGGGTGAAGTCGTCGGCCGTGCACCGCATGAGGTGCTCGATCAGCGCCCTGGACGCCGCCGGCTCCCGCTGGCGTTGCTCCGGTTCGGCGTGATGGCGCTGGAGGAGCGCCCGGCGTTCGGCCAGGCCGTAGGCGCCGAGCATCTCCCGGATCTGCTCCAGGCTCATCCCGCCCGCCTTCGCGCGGATGATCGTCAGGACGCGGATGACGTGGTCGCGGGTGTAGCGGCGGCGGCCGGTTCAAGCCGTACCTGATCGCCGGGTCGGTGATCGCGGTGCTGGGATTCGCGCTGCTGAGCCGCCTCGAGCCCGGCAGTCCGTACGTGCTGCTCGCCGTGGGGATCGGCGTGCTGGGGGCCGGCTTCGGGCTGCTCATGCAGAACCTGGTCGTTCTCGCGCAGAACGCGGCCTCCCCCGCGGATCTGGCCGCCGCCACCTCGGCCGCGGTGTCCGGCCGCGGCCGTGCTGGTGGCGCTGATGGTCCTGCTGCCCTCGCCCCGCGGCTAGGAGCTCAGCGAGTCGAGCAGTTGCAGGCGCTCGGCCGAGTCCGTCCCGGGCGCCGCGCCGAGGAAGATGATCCGCTGGCCGGGGTCGTCCGGCACGCGCATGGTCTCCTCGTTGAGCTCCAGCGGGCCGACGAGGGGATGGTTGACCCGCCGTACCGCGTAGGTGCACTCGGCGACCCGCTGGGCGGCCCAGACGCGGGTGAAGTCGGGGCTCTTGATGCTCAGTTCGCCGATCAGCTCGGCCAGCAGGGGATCGTCCGGCATGTCGCCGGTGGCCATGCGCAGGTAGGCGGCAACCTCGCCGGCGTGCGTCTCCCAGTCGGGATACAGGTCGCGCATGGCCGGGTCGAGGAACATCGTCTTCGCCAGGTTCACCCGCTGACCAGGGTTCAGACCGTACAGAGCGTAACCGAGCCGGTTGGCGCCGAGCAGGTCGAAATACCTGCCGAGGATGATCGCCGCCTGGTCGGCGACCCCCTCCACCAGCGCCACCACCGACGGGCGCAGCCGCTCGGGGCCGTAGGGACGGCGCGCCACCTGCACCTGTTCGGGCCGGGCGAGCCGCACCAGGTGCATGCGCTCATCGGCGGTCAGCTGGAAGGCGTTGCCCAGCGCCTCCAGCACCGAGTCCGACATCTGATGGCTCTCGCCCTGCTCCAGGCGCGTGTAGTAGTTGACGCTGATCCCGGCCAGCTGCGCCACCTCGTCGCGGCGCAGGCCCGGCACCCGGCGCGCCGCGCCGTAGGTCGGCACGCCTCCGGCCTCGGGCGTCAACGCGGCACGACGGGCGCGAAGGAACTCCCCCAGATGCTCTCCCATGCCTCCATTGTCGCCACATCCGCGGGCCGTTCCCATCCCCTGGCATGGGTACCCAGGACAGGGGCAGGCGCCCGCGCGAGAACGCCCCCAAGGTGGAGGCATGACCGACAAGAAGATCATCGCCGTGGTCGGGGCCACCGGAGCGCAGGGCGGCGGGCTGGTCCGCGCCATCCTCGCCGACCCCGACGGACCGTTCACCGTCCGCGCCCTCACCCGCGACACCGCCTCCCCGCAGGCCCGCGCCCTGGCCGAGCAGGGCGCCGAGGTCGTGTACGCCGACCTCGACGACGAGGACAGCGCGCACCACGCCTTCGCCGGGGCCTGGGGCGCGTACGTCGTGACCAACTTCTGGGCCCGGCGTACCCCCGAGCAGGAGGCCGCCCGCGATGCCGCCCGCATGGAGATCGACCAGGCGCACGCCGCCGCCCGCGCCGCCAAGGCCGCCGCGCTCAGGCACGTCGTGTGGTCCACGCTCGAGGACACCCGGCCGCACTTCGCCCACCTGGGCCGCGAGGTGCCGACGCTGCTCGGGGAGTACGCGGTGCCGCACTTCGACGCCAAGGCCGAGGCCAACGCGGCCTTCACCGGTCTCGGCGTGCCGACCACGTTCCTGCAGACCACCTTCTACTACGAGGCCTTCCTCCAGGGGCAGGGCCCGCACCGCGACGAGAGCGGCCGCCTCGTGCTGACCCTGCCCATGGCGGGCAACCCGATGTCCATGATCGCCGCCGAGGACATCGGCCGCACCGCGCTGGGCATCTTCCGGCGGGGCCCGGAGTTCGTCGGCCGCACCGTGAGCATCGCCGGCGAGCACGCCGACGGCAAGGAGCTGGCGGAGAAGTTCACCACGCTGCTCGGCGAGCCGGTGACCTACGCGCCGCTGACCTACGACCAGATGCGGGCCGCCGGCTTCCCCGGCGCCGTCGAGATCGGCAACATGTTCGAGTTCTACTCCGAGGCGTCCGCCTACTTCACCGGCGTACGCGACCTCGGCCTGGTACGCGAGCTCAACCCCCGCCTGCGCTCCCTCGACGACTGGCTGAACGAGCACCGCGACGAGATCACGGCCGCCATCTGACGGCCGCGGCGCGCGATCACACCTCGTCTCCGGGGACCGGACGACCCCGGAAGATCCGCCAGATCAACCACGCCTGCAGCAGACCGGCGCCGGCCAGGACCACGGTGAGCAGCACCGGGTTCGCGAACGGCACCAGGTTCCATCCCCACCAGATCAGCCAGCCGAGAGGGAAGGTGACGCCGACGAGCGCCACGCCGCTCAGCAGGATCGGATCCCGCACCGTCAGCAGGATCACCAGCGAGACCACGCCGAGAACCAGCACGAGAGCGGCGTAGACGACGGCGAGCACAGCCGCGACCTTGCCGTTCCGGTAACGGTGCATCCGACCACGTCCTTCACGGGAGACGACGGCGTCCACCCACGATCCTTTCACGGACGCCCGGCCGTAACCTCCTCGACGGACGTCGGGGCGCTGTCGCGCCCGGTCGCCTGCCCGGCCGCCACGCCCGACACTCGGTGGTGGTGTCGTCGCCGCCTGAGCGCGACGCGCGTCCAGTCCATGGGCGCGCCGCCGTCCCTACTCCACCCGCCGTAGCCGCACCTCCCGATACCCCCCGGGGAGTATCGGGAGGTGACGTCACCGGGACGACGACACCACCACACCCGGACCGCGATGCTCGACACCTCATCCGAAGAAAGGCATCGCCCCATGTCATCGACCCTGGTACGGCACATCACCCCCGTCCTCCCGCACCGCGCCCGCGGCGTGGTGGGCGAGGTGTACGCGCAGGTCAACGCCGAGTTCAGCAGCATCGGCCCGGCCGTGATGATGATGTCGCCCTCCCCCGAGCTCATGGCCGCGGGCTGGTCGCTCATGCGCGAGAGCCAGCTGGCCGGCGACGTCCCGGCGCTGGAGAAGGCCGTCGTGGCGCTGGGCGCGGCGCAGGCCAATGACCTCGACTACGACATCCAGGCGTTCCTGTCGGTGCTGCGCCTGCTGGGCGAGCCGCACCTGGCCGAGGCCATCGAACGCGGCGACCCGCCCGCCGACGCCAGGCTCGCCGCGCTGCTGGACTGGGCCGCCTCCACCGGGGTGGCCGCGCGGGAGCCGCAACGGCCTCCGTTCCCCGCCGGGCCGGAAGCCGCCGAATTCCTCGGCACGCTCCTGTTCACGCACTTCGTCGACCGGGTCGCGGCCGCCATGCTGCCGGCCGGGCTGACCCCCGGCACCCTGGCCCCCGACGACGAACCGCCCTTCGACGGCGCCCCCGTCCTGCGCCCGCTCGACCAGGACCTGCGCCCCGGCGCCACGCTCCCCCTCCTGGACGGCCTGCCCACCGCGCCGCCCCCGCCGTGGGCCGCCGACCACCCGATCGGCACCGCGTACGCCGCCCTCACCGCCACCGCCGCCCAGGGCGCCGGCCTGCTCACTGCTGAGGCCGCGGACGTGACGGCCAAGATAATCGCCGAGCACCGGGGCCGCCGCCTGCCGGTCGTCGACCGGCTCGACCAGGCTCTGGCCGGCCTGACACCGGTCGAGCGCGCGGGGGCGCGGGTCGCGATCCTCGCCGGCCTGGCGCCGCACACCATCACCGACGAGCACGTCGCCGCCTGGCGCGCCACCGACCGCCGCTTCAGCGACCACTGCACCGTCTACCTGCTCGCCTACGGCGCCATGACCGCCGTCACCCACATCGAAGCCGACATCACCACCTAATTCGGGCAGGCTCGGTATCTGGTAGCCGTCGGCGAGTGAGCACTCCCACCACCTGGGCTGCCAAGGACGGCCGCTTCCCGCCGGGTCTGCCACACCACGCGGGCGATGCCAGGGACGGCCGTTCCCACCGGGACCGCTACACCACAGACAGCCCGCTCCCACCGCGCACCCGTGCGCGGCCACCGGCGCACACCACGGACAGTCCCCTCACCGGCGGCGCGCCGCGAACGCCGGTAACCCCGCCACGTCCACATCCGCGTCCGGCCACCGCCGCCGCAGCGCCTCCGCCACCCGCCACCCCCACCCGGCCAGCCCCGGCAGCACGCCGAACGACTCCGCCACCCGCGCCGCCGCCTCCACCGTCGCCACCAGCTGCACCCGGCTGTCATCACCCGCCGCCCGCCCATCCACCAGCGGCAACCGCTGCAACCGCAGCAACATGTACGAGAAACACGCCGCCGCCAGCCCGAACCCGAACCGCCGATCGTCCTGCGCCTCCGGCACCCCCACGGCCAGAGCCCGCCGGTACGCCGCCCCCATCCCCCCGTCCACCGACAGCCACGCGGGACCCGGAACGTACAGGCAGACCGCGTCATGCAGCGCATGCGTGAACCCGGCGAACTCGAAATCGATCACCCGCGCGTCCGGCGCCCCCGCCGCCTGCACCAGAACGTTGTTGGCCTCCGGATCCCCGTTGCTCAGCGCCAGGAACGGCCCCGGATCCTCCAGCTCCTCCAGCACCACCGCCAGCTCCCGCTCGGCACCACCGGCGACCTCCACCCCCAAGGCCGCGACCTGCAGCCGCCCCTCCTCCCGGAACCCGGCGAACCTCCCCGCGCAGTCCGCCGCCCGATCGACCGCCCCCAGAGCCGCCCTGCGCGCGTAATAGACCTCCGCCCGGCCGGCGGTCACGGCGTTGAGCTCACCGCGCACCCGGGCGAACGCCGCCAGCCGCTCCCCGTGCGCCGCCGCCCCGTCCGCCCGCAGCAGGCCGTCCAGCGCCACCCGCGGCGCCAGATCCTCCAACACCACCAGCCCCGCCGCCAGGTCCGCGGCCACCACCCGCGCGGCCAGCCGCACGCCGAGATCCTCGGACAGGAACCCCAAGGCGGCCACCTCGCTCCGCAGCCGCCACGACTCCGAACGATGAAGGCCGGGCCCATGGAGCCGCATCCACTTCACGATCACCGAGCCGTGCGATCCGCTCAGCTCCGCCCGCGCGACCGCCCACGGCTCCAGCCGCCGCCACCCGACGACCGCGGCAGGTGACAGGAGCCTCTCGACCTTGCTGACAAGGCTGTTCTCCGCGGGATTGAGGATGATCATCGGCCCGGCGCCTTTACAAAGTAGATTTCTTGGGGAGGGTGACCAGGTGCTGCAGCCGCCGCGCCTCCTGGACCAGCCTGCTCGACCCCTTGCGGGCCGCCACCGCCGCCACCTCCGGCAGCTCGGCCCGTACGCCGGCGATCCTGGCCGCCCGCGCCCCCGCCGCCAGCAGGTCGGCCACGCCCGCGCGGGACCGTTCGCCCTCCAGGGGCAGCAGCCCGGGCAAGAGCCGCACGACCACCTCCCACACCGCCTCGTGCGCCCCGGCCTGCGTGGCGTCGTCGAGCACCGACGCCACCCGGTTGAGCTTGAGGAACCCCCCGACGACCAGCTTCGTGAGCGTCTCCCCCAGCTCCTGCGCCGGCACCCGGCCGCGGGCGGCCAGCGTCAGGAGGGCGTCGGTGGCGGCGGCGCGGTCGGTGGCGTTGGCGTGGCCCATGCCGCAGGCGAGCGCGTGCGCCACGGCGCCGCCGAGCGGCCCGTCGGCGTGGGCCAGGCCGACCAGCGCCTGCGTCTGCGCGTCGCTGAAGTCGATGCAGATCGACATCATCCAGACCATGTGCGCGGCCACGATCTCCGGGTGCGAGGGCATGGCGAGCGGCCACCACTCGAGCGTGAACGCGTAGCCGGTCTCCGGCCGGTAGAGCGGGCGAAGCTCCTCGGGAAGATCGTCCGGCGCGTCCACGACGGACCGCAGCGCCGGCAGACCCGACAGGTAGTAGCCGTTACGCTCGTTGCGCAGGTGGACCGTCACCCGCGGATCGGGGACCCCGCCGCCGCGCATCCAGGCGGCGCACGCCCGGCCCGCCTCGGAGGTCAGCCGCCGCGCCCGCCGCACGCACGCGTCGGGGACGTCGCGGGGCAGCCGCAGCAGGGCCTGCACCAGATCGCCGGGCAGCGCCGGCACCCCGGCGGCCTCCAGCAGCTCCAGGCGGTCGAGCAGCACCCCGGGATCGACGTGGCCGCTGCCCGCCGTGGGCGTGGCCAGCAGGACCGGGTAGCCGTCACCCGCCTCGAACGAGCGCGCGAGCTCGGCGGCGCGGCCGAAGTAGAGCTGCTTGAACCCGCCCAGGGTCGGCGGCCGCCGGATGTCGAGCGCGGGCAGCGAGCCCCCGGCCTCGGGCGAGGCGAACGCCAGGAACGCCCGGCGCACGGCGTGGACGGGGTCCTCGCCGTTGTGACCGAAGAAGACCGAGTCGAACGGCTCCACCCAGGGGCGCAGCGCCTCGCGCAGCGCGTCGGGCGCCCGCCGCGACCACTCGACCAGCCCCGCCAGGAGGCGTTCGAACGTGTGCGGGTCGACCTCGCGGGCGCTCACCGCGCGTACGAGCTGGTCCGGCGAGGCGTACGGCGGCGGCAACGCCGGCCCCTGCCCCACCGCCGGCAGCGGCATGACGGTCACCTCCTCGGCCGCGATGCCGCCCCCGTAGGCCGCCGAGACCCGCTCCAGCAACTCGGCGGGCAGCCCGGCCGCCGCCTGCCGCACCGCCTCCCGGCCGGCCTCCCCCGCCTGCGGGGCCAGCTTGACGGCCAGCCGCACGGCACGCTCCTGCAGCGCCAGCGTGTCCTGCGCGAAGATCAGCGACATGGCGGCCAGCACGACGTCCGCGCGGCGGGCGTCCCGCAGCACGGCGTCGCCGGCCCACGACAGGGCCGCGCGCAGCAGCTTCTTCTCCGGCCGGAACGCCAGCGCCTCCACCGCCTCGGCGAACAGCTCCTCCTCCAGCCGCCCCGCCTCCTCCAGCCGCCGCAGCTGCGCCAGGGCCAGATCGGCCACCGCCACCGGCCCGGCAGGCAGCAGCCGGGTGTAGTCTCTGGCCCGCTCGGCGGACTCGTCGATGTCGAGGTCGAGCCGATCGTGCAGGACGACCAGGGCGCTCAGCGCCGACGGCCCGTCACGCAGCAACCGCCCCACGATGCCGTCGATGACCGGCTTGCGCTCCAGCGGGCCGTCCTCCACGAGCCGGGCGATGGTCCCCACCTGCTCGGGAAGGGCCTCGCTCAGGCCGTCGATCTCGAAGAGCCGCGGCGCGAACGCGGTGAACAGCGGATCGGTGTCCGCCGTCCGCGAGTGGAGCGAGCGTAACCAGCCCACCATGAACGCGTCGCCGTCCGGCGGCTCGATCCCGGTCTCGCGCACGAGCGCCGCGGCCACCTCCCAGTGGCGCAGCTCGGGCAGGCGCAGGCGGGCGGCGATGCGGCGGGCCACGTCGGCCCGCCACTCGGCCGGCCGCTGCCGCAGCAGCAGGATGAGGCGCTCGTCGTCGTCGCGATCGGCCCACTGGAACTCGCGCCTGAACAGCCACGCCGTGACAGCCGCCGCGCCGCCCAGGCACGCCACGCCCGCCAGCCGCAACGGCCTGACCTGGTGCCGCCAGGACCACCAGTCCCCGGGCCGCAGCCCCGACAGGTGGCGCGGCAGCTGCTCCGCCACCGCCTTGCGATCGCCGGCGTCCAGCTCGAGGAGCAGGCGGAAGACGCCGGCCACGTCACCGCCCTTGGCCAGCTTGACCAGGCGCTCCCACGCGCTCATCCGGCCACCTCCGATGCGGGCCGGGAAGAGCCGGCGCATGAACAGACCTCCGCTGCGTCAACCATGACGGTGACCCTAGCGATCACCCACGACAATCTCGGGCCCCGCGCGGGACCGCTGCGGCCCGGACGGCGCGGCCGCCGACCGCCCGCAGGTACGCCAGCAGCTCCGGCGGTTCGTGCACCTCGAACTCGCAGCCGAGCATGAGCAGCCGCGCGGCCAGCCACTCCAGGGTGTCGGCGTGTCCGCGCAGCTCGCAGCTGTGCTCGTCGACGGACCGGACATCGCCCGGATCGGCGCCGAGCCGCCGGATCACCTCCTCGGCCGGCAGGCGCAGGGTCGCCCGCACCTCGTAGGTGGGGACGATCGAGTAGATCTTGCGGGTGACGAAGGCGGCCGCGTCCGGCTCGGGCGGCTCGCGCGGCGCGACGCGGACGCCGGTCGGCCGCGGGCCGCTGAGCCGGTCGACGCGGAAGATCCGCCAGTCGTCGCGGTCGTTGTCGTACGCGAGCAGATACCAGCGGCGCCCGCCGGCCACCAGCCGGTAGGGCTCGACCAGCCGGCTGCTCCGGCTCCCGTCGTTCGCCTGGTAGTCGAAGCGCAGGCGTTCGCGGTTGGCGGCCGTCCAGGCGAGCACCGCCAGGTTCTGGGGGTCGACGCTCGGCCCGCCCGCCGCCGTCATCGACACCGTGGCGGCCCCGAGCGCGCCGACGCGCTGCCGCAGCCGCGCCGGCAGCACCTGCTCCAGCTTGGCCAGAGCGCGTACGGAGGCCTCCTCCATGCCGTCCACCGGCTGCCCGGCCGCCATGCGCAGGCCCACCGCGATGGCCACCGCCTCCTCGTCGTCCAGCAGCAGCGGCGGCATGGCCTTGCCGGCGATGAGCCGGTAGCCGCCCGCCGCGCCCATCGTCGCCTGCACCGGGTAGCCGAGCTCGCGCAGGCGGTCGATGTCGCGGCGGACCGTACGGGGGCTGACCTCCAGCCGCTGGGCCAGCTCGCTGCCGGGCCATTCGCGCGGGGTCTGCAGCAACGACAGCAGCGCGAGCAGCCGGGCGGGGGTGTCGCTCATGACGTCAAGTATGCGTGCCATGTAGGACACAGTTAGACCTATATGCCTCCTAGCGTCGGTCACGTCATCGCGACCACAGGAGGACAATCATGGGCACCGAGATCCGCCCCTTCCGTATCGACATCCCCCAGGCCGACCTGGACGACCTGAACGACCGGCTGGCCCGTACCCGGTGGTCCCGGCGGCTGCCGGGCGAGGGCTGGAGCCGCGGCGTGCCCGCCGACCACCTCGAGGAGCTGGCCGCCTACTGGCGCGACGGCTACGACTGGCGGCGGCACGAGGCGCGGCTGAACGGGTTCGCGCAGTTCATGACCGAGATCGACGGCCAGGACATCCACTTCCTGCACGTGCGCTCCGCCGAGCCGGACGCCCTGCCGCTCATCCTCACGCACGGCTGGCCGAACTCCTTCGTGGAGTTCGCCGACCTCATCGAGCTGCTCACCGACCCCCGCGCGCACGGCGGCGACCCCGCTCAGGCGTTCCACGTGGTGGTGCCGTCGCTGCCCGGGTTCGGGTTCTCCGCGCCGCCGCGCGAGAGCGGCTGGGACGTCACGCGCGTGGCGCGGATCTGGGCGGAGCTGATGCGCCGCCTCGGATACGACCGCTACGGCACCCAGGGCGGCGACTACGGCGCGTACGTCGCCCCGGAGGTCGCCACGGCCGACCCTGAGCACGTGGTCGGCGTCTACGTCATCAGCGGGCTCGGCTTCCCCACCGAGGCCGACGTCCCGGAGATGACCGAGGAGGAGCGGGCGGCGTACGCGCGGCTGCAGGAGCAGGACTGGATGAACGGCGTGGACCACCATGGGCTGCTGCGCGCGGCGCCCGCGACCTTCGCCTACGGCTGGCACGACTCCCCGGTCGCGGCGCTGGCGTGGATGACGCAGAAGTTCAAGGAGTTCACGGTCGCGGCCAAGACGCCGGAGGAGGTGATCGACCGTGACCTCTTCCTCACGAACGTGAGCCTCTACTGGCTCACCGGGACCTTCGGCACCTCGTCCTGGCCCTACTACGAGAGCACGGGGTTCGGCTGGCCGAAGGGGCAGAAGGTGGTGCCGACCGGCGTCTACAGCGGACCGCCCGGCATCCGGCGGCTCGCCGAGCGGCACAACACCATCCTGCACTGGCCGGAGGACAACACGGCCGGGCACCACTTCGTCGCCATGGAGCAGCCTGGCCGCTTCGCGGCCGACCTGCGCGCGTTCTTCGCCAAGGTCCGTTGACCTCGCGGTGCGGCCGCGCCGGTGACGCGGCCGCACCAGGTCAGAGCAGCTCGACGTACCCCTCGGCGCCGTTGACGCGGATGAGCCGGCCGTCCTCGATGCGCCGGGTGGCGTTCTCCACGCCGACGACGGCGGGCAGGCCGTACTCCCTGGCGACCACGGCGCCGTGGGTCATCACCCCGCCGACCTCCATCACGACGCCCTTGACCGAGACGAACAGCGGCGACCAGCTCGGGTCGGTGTAGACGGTGACGAGGATGTCGCCCTCCTCGACCGCCGCCTCGTCCATGCTCAGCACGACGCGGGCGCGCCCCTCGACGACGCCCGAGGAGACGGCGATGCCCGCCAGGGCGCCCTCGGGCAGGGAGCCGGTGTCGTACTCGCCGGAGATCACCTCGCCCTCGGAGGTGATGACGCGCGGCGGCGTCAGCTTCCGGTCCTCCTCGAACGCCTCCCGCCGCTCGTCGACGAGCGCGGGGTCGAGCCGCCCGGTCCGCACGACCTGCCTGAACTCCTCCAGCGACAGGAAGTACACGTCCTGCGGCTGCCTGATCACCCCGCGATCGACGAGCTCGGCCGCCTCGGCGAGCAGCGCCCGCTTGTACAGCTCGTACCGCTGGAGCAGGGCGTGCTTGGAGTACTCGCGGTAGCCGATGAAGTGGCGGATGAGGCTCATCTGCCGGGCCGCCTTCTTCGCCTTCCGTTCGCCGCCGGGCAGCGCCCTGAGGCGTTCCAGCAGGCCGGCGATGGTGCGCTCGGCCTCGGCGCGGCCCCGTTCGACCTTGCGGGCGCGCTCGCCGGGCGCGAAGTTCCTGACGTTGCTCAGCAGGAGCGGGACGAGCTGGGTGGGGTCCTCGCTCCAGCGGGTCCTGGTGATGTCGATGTCGCCCGAGCAGTGCATCCCGTACGTGCGCAGGTAGCCCTCGAGGGCGCGGCGGGCCTCGGGGCCGCCCTCCAGGCCGTCGAGCCCGGTGAGGAGCGTGTCGCGGCCGGCGCGTTCGAGGTGCTCGACCACCGCCGGGTACGGGCGGACGGCGTCCGCGACGTCCAGCAGGTCGAGGCCCATGGCGGCCACCACGTTGTGGTCGGCGGACTGGGCGATGGCGTCGGCGGCGTTCTGCACGCCGAGCCAGGCCTTCATGCGCTTGTTGACCCAGTTCACCGCCTGGATGCCGACGAAGGCCGCCGCCACGCTGCGCGGGTCGAACGTGAGCCGGGCCAGCACGTCGTGGTCGTCCAGGATGTAGGCGAACAGCTCGTCCCCCGACTTGCCCGCGATGCCGCGCCGCAGCTCCTCGACCGTCCGCTCGTTCTCGGCGATCAGCTCGGGCACGGCCTCGGCGTCGTCCTTGCCGGACATCTTCAGATACTGGCGGGCCATCGGCAGCAGCCCGCCCTCGCCGAAGTCCAGCATCGAGGTCTTGCCGTGGGCCAGGTCGCGCACGAAGTCCTTCCTGGTGAGGACCTGGCGCAGGGCGTTGGCCATGAGGACGTCCACCTGGCCGAGGCTCTTGAGCGTGACCGCGCGCGCCCACGACGAGGACAGCTCGGGCGAGACGTCCTTGTAGAACCGGCTGCCGGACACCGTGCCCGCCGAGCGGCCCAGCCGGTCGTGCAGGAGCGCGAACAACGACAGGCCCAGGGGCTTGAAGGCGTCGGTCATCATCTGGCGGTGGCCGTAGGACATGAAGACGTGGTTCTTGCCGTCGGCCGTCGCGGGCACCGGGTAGAGGGTGGTGATCGGGCGGCTCTGCAGGATCTGGAACTCGCCGCCGGCCAGGCCCCACTCGATGTCCTGCGGGCGGCCGAAGTGGCTCTCGATGCGGCGGCCGAGGCGTTCGAGGCGGAGGATCTGCTCGTCGCTCAGGGTCTGGACGTGGCGGCGCGCGGGCTCGATCTCCCGCTCCTCCGTGCCGCCGTCCGGGGAGGGGCGCAGCTCGACGGCCTGGG
Source organism: Nonomuraea angiospora (assembly GCF_014873145.1). NCBI lineage: Bacteria > Bacillati > Actinomycetota > Actinomycetes > Streptosporangiales > Streptosporangiaceae > Nonomuraea > Nonomuraea angiospora. The sequence goes on from NZ_JADBEK010000001.1 coordinate 1,512,363, forward strand.
TGACGACGTTGCGCGCGATGATCTCGCCCGCGCGCACGCGGTAGTTGTCGGCGTTCGCCACGCCCGACACGAACGCCTCCCCCAGGCCGAACCCGGCGTCGATCGAGACCACCTTCCGGTTGCACGTCACCGGGTCGGCGGTGAACATGATGCCCGCGGCCTCGGGGAAGACCATCTGCTGCACCACCACGGACACGCGCACCGCGCGGTGCTCGAAGCCGTTCTTGATCCGGTAGGCCACCGCCCGGTCGGTGAACAGCGACGCCCAGCAGCGCCGCACGCTCGCGAGCACCGCCGGGGCTCCCGTGACGTTCAGGTAGGTGTCCTGCTGGCCGGCGAACGAGCTGGACGGCAGGTCCTCGGCGGTGGCGCTGGAGCGCACCGCGCACGGCACGTCGCCGAGCTCCGCGAGGCGGCGCAGGATGTCGTCCTCGATCTCGGCCGGTACGGGCAGCGTCTCGACGGCCTCCCTGAGGCGGGCGGACGCCTCGGCGATCCCGGCCCGGTCGTCCGCGCGCAGCCCGGAGAGCCCGTCGATCAGCGCGGCGATCGTCGCGTCCGACTCGACGACCGCGCGGTAGGCCTCGGTGGTGACGCAGAAGCCCGGCGGCACCCGCACCCCCTCGACGGCGGACAGCTCGCCGAGGTTGGCCCCCTTGCCGCCGACCAGGGGGAGCAGGGTCTTGTCGATGTCGTGGAAGCCGAGCACGTAGGCACCCATGGCGTATTCCCGTCTGCCTGTCATGGCCAATTAGGATACAGAGCTGCCCTGTATCCTAATCCTCCGGGAGCGCGCCGGGGCGGCCGGGGTGGCGCAGGTACGCGTCCAGCCCGGCGGCGCCGGTCAGCATGGCGCGGCCGCGGGCCGTCAGCCGGGCGTGCCAGTCGCGCAGGGTCGCCTCCAGGGGCGCGATCCCCCCGGCGGAGCGCACCTGGGCGAGCAGCGGGGCGATCTGCTCCAGCAGGTAGCCGCCGCGTCTGAGCTGGTGGGCCAGCCGGGCGTCGCGCACGTCGGCGGCCGTGTAGACGCGGTAGCCGGTTTGAGGGTCGCGACGCGGGTTGACCAGCCCGGCGCGCTCCCACTTGCGCAGCGTCGCGGGCCTGATGCCGAGCCTCCTGGCCAGCGGGCCGATGAAGGTGACACCACCGGGCCCGGGCCGCTCCTCTGCTCTGGGCTTCTCCTCCGCCGTCAGGTCGCGCAGCGCGCGCTCCACGGCCAGCAGCGTCCGGCGGTCGTCGAGCAGCTGCGCGTGGCTCTCGTCGATGAGCCGCAGGGCCTCCTCGACCGCGCCTCCGTTCACCTCCCGCATGATCGAGGTGGCCGTCTGGTGGCCGTGGCCGGGGATCAGCGCGAGGAAGGCGCGCAAGGCCTCCCGGTGGACGGGGGTGTAGGTGCGGTAACCGTGGGGCGTGCGCGCGGCCGGCGGGAGGATGCCCGCCTCTTCATAGTTGCGGATCGCCTGCGTGGACAGGCCGTGCTCGCGCGCCAGATCCACGGGCCGGAGTCGCTCGCGGGGCATGGGCAAAGTTTACACGGAAGGTTCAACGATACGGTTGAAGGCATGGAATCCGCGATCCTTGACTCCGGCTGGCCCTTCGAGGGCGCCGCGATCACGAAGCTGCTCAGGTCGTTCCCGGCTCCGCCGCGCCTGCTCGGCCTCGGCGAGCCCACGCACGGCGAGGAGGCGTTCCTCCGGCGGCGCAACGAGGTCTTCCGCCACCTCGTGGAGCACGAGGGCCATCGGTCGATCGCGATCGAGAGCGACTGCCTCGCGGCGCTGATCGTGGACGCGTACGTCACGGAGGGCGCGGGGACACTCGACGACGTCATGCGGCGCGGCTTCAGCCACGGGCTCGGCGGCTCGGCCGCCAACCGGGAGCTCGTGAGCTGGATGCGGGAGCACAACCGGCACCGGCCCGCGGCCGAGCGGGTCCGGTTCTTCGGCTTCGACGGGCCGCTCGAGCTGGCCGGGCCCGCCAGCCCCCGCCCCGCTCTCGCCGGGCTGCACGGCTATCTCGCCGCCCACCTCGACGTGCCGCCCTTCGACACCATCGACCGGCTGCTCGGCGCCGACTCCCGGTGGACGGACCCCGACGCCACCATGGACCCCACCCGGTCCGTCGGCCGCTCCCCCGACGCCGTCGAGCTGCGCCTCATGGCGGACGACCTCACGGCCCTGCTCACGGCGGAGTCACCGCGTCTGATCGCCGCAACCTCGCGGGAGGCGTGGTGGCGGGCCTGCCTGTTCGGGCGTACGGCCACGGGCCTGCTCCGCTACCACGCGGGGATGGCGGACACCTCGCCGAGCCGGGTCGTGCGCCTCATGGGGCTGCGGGACACGATGATGGCCGAGAACCTCCTGGCGCTCGCACCGCACTACGGCCCGCTGCTGGTCCACGCCCACAACCGGCACCTCCAGCGGGACAGGAGCGTCTGGCGGACGGCGGGCTGGCAGGGCGGCGACCTGCTGCTGGAGTGGTGGAGCGCCGGCTCGATCGTCGCGGCGCAGCTGGGCGAGGAGTACGCCTTCATCGCCTCGACCGCGGGCGCGGCCTCCCCGCCGGACACCCTGGAGGGCGTCCTGCGCGCCGCCCTGCCTCACGACGCCTACCTCATCGCCTCCAAACGGCTGGCCGGGGCGCTGAAGGGCGTCGAACCGGCTCCCCCCGCCGACACGAGCTCCGGCTACTTCGCCCTGGACCCCGGCCAGGTGGACACGACCGACGGCATCCTCTTCCTCAGGACCATCACACCCGCCGAGTGACCGTCATTGCTGTCCCGGCCGCCGCGCCGGAGCAGGGACGGGCCCGGCGGCGCCGTCGGCGAAGCGGGACGGCCGGAACGGCGCCAGCAACGGCGACTCCTCGCCGTACACCTCGCCCGCCACCTCTCCCATGAGCAGCGGCGCCAGCGTGATCCCGCTGTGCGTGGCCACCGTGTACACGCGCCGCTCCGCGTCCACGAAGCCCGCCACCGTGAGCCCGTCCCCCGGCATCGCCCGCCGGCCGACCACCGCCCGCTCCACCGCGGCCCCGTCCACGGCCCGCAGCACGCGCGACATCAGGGCCAGGATCGAGTCCAGGACGTCGCCGGGCACCGGGACGTCCGGGTCCGCCCGGCCGTCCAGCGGCAGCGACTGCAGCAGCAGCCGCCCGCCGCCGTCCGGCCGCAGGTTGAGCTCGTCGGAGTGGAGCACGCGGGACAGGCGGGCGGGCACCGGGGTCGTGGTGACGAGGAAACCGTTGGTGACCGCGCCGGACACGGCCGGGTCGAGCATCGGCACCTCGGCCCCGGCCAGCGCCGCCACCCCCTGCGTCCAGCGCCCGGCGCAGGTGACCACCACGTCGCCGCCGAAGACCCGTCCGTCGGCCGCCGTCACCTCGACGCCCGACGACGAGGTCTCGATCGCGCTCACCTCGGCCCCGCACACGACCGCGGCCCCGGCGTCGCGGGCCTCGCCGAGCAGGCGCCCGAGCAGCCGCAGCGGGTGGACGTGCGCCTCCATGGGGAAGAACACGTACTCGGCGCCGGGAGGCGGCGGCACCAGGTCGGGCTCCAGGGTGAAGGCGCGCGCGGCGGTGATCCGCTCGACCGGGTAGCCCATGCCGATCAGCCGCCGTACGCGGGTCTCCAGGAGTTCCTTGTGCTCGTCGGAGACCGCGCACTCGAGGTTGCCCGTGGGGAAGAACCAGTCGCCGGGGAGCTGGTGGTGCGCCCGGACGGCGGCGTGGTTGAGGTCGAAGTACTCCTTGGGCGTCTTGTTGTTGGCATTGACCCATGCCAGGGACGTGGAGGTCGTGCCGGATCCCGGCGTACGCGCCTCCAGGACGGTGACCTGCGCGCCGCGCCGGGTGAGCCCCGCCGCGACCGCCGCTCCGACCACTCCCGCACCGATGACCACGACCCGCATGCCGGCTCCTTCCCGTTCCGAATCGCTGACCGCGACGCGCGACCATCGTCCGTGCTCTCTCGGCCGGTGTGAAGGACCCGGAAGCGATGCGTCGGCGTCTTCCGTCGCGGTCTCGCCGTTCCTCGCACTCGACGACGTCGCCTGGCCCTCCTGATGACCGGCCGCCGGCTACTTCGAGGCCGGTGGCGCGGGCCCCAGCGGAGGACCGAGCAGACCGCTGCCCAGCGGGGTCAGCAGGTTGAGCACGGCGGGGCCCCGGCGCACGCTCCTGATCAGGCCCGCCTCCCGCAGCACCTTCGCGTGCCGGCTGGCCGCCGCCAGCGACACGCCCGCCCGCCGCGCCAGCTCCGTGGTGGTGGCCCCGCCGTCGGCGGCCTGCAGGACGGCCGCCCGGGTGGCGCCGATCAGCGCCTCCACCGAGCCGGGAGTCCGCTCGCCCGGCTGCCACCGGAACGCGGCGTCGATGGGATAGATCAGCACCGGCGGCAGGTCGGGGTCGGCCAGCGAGACCGGCACGCGGCGGCAGAAGAAGGACGGCACCAGCGTCAGCCCCCGGCCGCGCAGGTGCAGGTCGCGGTCCACGCTGTAGTCGACCTCCAGCACCGGCGAGCGCCAGCGCATCATCGGCTTCATGCTGCTCAGCAGGCCTTCCACGCCGGAGTTGAGCAGGTGGCCGGCGCGCCAGGCCCGGTCGGCCTCCACCGCGGGCTGGATGAGGTCGTGGTACGGGGCGATGGCCGCCGCGTGGTAGCCGGCCAGGGCGGCGGCCAGCTCGGCCACGGGCGCGGACGGGCGGTCGGCGAGCGCGCCCAGCCAGGCCGGGATGGGCGTGTGCCGGGCGAGCAGCTCCAGCTCGTGGCGGAAGCGGCGGCTCGGGGTGGCGCGCAACGCGTCGAGCCCCGCCTCCAGGCCGTCGCGGGCCGCCGCCGGCGTGAGGAAGTCGGGGAAGTACGGCGCCTCGGGCGCGAGCGCGGTCAGCCAGCGCAGGCCGGAGGCCATCCCGGACAGCCTGGCCGGGCTCTCGCGCAGGGCGCGCTCCCAGGACCGGAAGGCCGGCGCCTTGTCCCTGTCCTGCAGCCGGAACCTGCTGAGCACGATCTCCCACAACGGGTCCGCGCCCGCGGCCACTGTCGTGCGCGCCACGTCGTCCACCGTGAAATGAATCCGCAGCAGCCCCACGAACCCTCTTCTCCGACGCCGGCGAGCAGCTTGTTTTCACTAGGCTGCAAAGGGTCTGGCCGAGGCATCGTACCAACGACACCATGTGACCAACGATGATCGACAATCCCCCCGCATCCCTGTTGTCCGGGCGCTACCGGCTGATCCGGGCGCTCGGCCGAGGCGGCATGGGCACCGTCTGGCTGGCCCGTGACGAGACGCTCGACCGCGAGGTCGCGGTCAAGGAGGTGCTGCTCTCCCCCGACATCGCGGCGGAGGAGCGCGCCGAGCTGTGCGAGCGCACGGTGCGCGAGGCGTACGCGGCGGCGCGGCTGAGCCATCCGGGCATCGCCACCGTCCACGACGTGTTCTCCGAGGACGGCCGCCCGTGGATCGTCATGGAGCTGCTGCGCGGGCGCACGCTGCAGGACGCCATCCGCGACGACGGCCCGTGGGCGCCGCAGCGGGTGGCCCGGCTCGGCGCCGACCTGCTGACGGCCCTGTCCGTCGCGCACCGGCAGGGCATCCAGCACCGCGACGTCAAGCCCGGCAACGTGTTCCTGTGCGACGACGGCCGGGCGGTGCTGACGGACTTCGGCATCGCCCGGATCGACGGCCAGGTCACCATCACGCAGTCGGGGCTGCTGATCGGCTCGCCGGGGTTCATCGCGCCGGAGCGGCTGCGGGGCGAGCGCGGCGGGCCACTGTCGGACCTGTGGTCGCTGGCCGCCACGCTGTACACGGCGGTGGAGGGCCTCTCGCCGTTCCACAGCGCGTCACCGGTGGCGACGCTGCACCGGGTGCTCACCGAGGATCCGCCGCCCTCCGCGCGGGCGGGTCCGGCGCTGGGGCCGGTGCTGCTGCGCATGCTGTCGCGCGAGGCCGCCGACCGCCCGGACCCCGAACTCGCGGGCCGGTGGCTGGAGGCCGCCGCCTCCGGCGTACCGGCTGCCCTGGACCGTCCCCGGCGTCCGCGCCCGCGCCTCGGCAGCGCCGTCCCGGTGGCCGCCGCCGTCGCCGGGCTCGCCGTCGTCGGGGCCCTCGCCTGGTACGGCGTCGCCCGCGACACCCCTGACCCGCCGCCGCCCCGCGCGGCCGTCCCGCCCGCGTCCGCCGCCGCTCCCCCGGCCGCCGCCACCACCACGCCGGCGAAGGGCAGGTTCACGGTGCCGGTCGACTTCTGCACGCTGCTCACCGGCGCGCAGGTCAAGGAGACGGCGTACGGGCGCGAGCTGAAGCGCGACCACTCGGAGAACGGCTGCGCCTGGACGAAGCGGAAGGTCGGGCTCTCCGTCGAGCCCACCAAGGCCCAGAACAAGGACTACTGGGAGGCTCTCCCCGTGGAGGCGCACGAGGAGTTCCTCAACAAGCGGACCGTCAACGCCGACGGGTCCAGCGGCGGGCTGTGGCAGTGGGGCGCCGTCGGGATGCAGTGGCCGATCGGCACCACGTCCACGGCCGCCGCCCCGGTCGCCGGGGTCGGCGAGGAGGCGTTCCAGTACGACGTCTCGGAGCGGAAGTCGGGGACCATGGTGAGGTCCAACGTCGTGTTCCGGGTCAGCAACATGGTGGTGGAGGTCCAGTACGTCGACTTCGACGGCACGCAGGCGGCGCGGGTGCGCTCGGCCGCGCTGCGGGCCGCCAGGCTGACGGCCGCCGCGCTGAGCAGGCGGGGGTGACATGACGTCGCTGGTCGGAGGCAGGTACCGGCTCATCGAGCCCGTCGGCGAGGGCGGCATGGGCGTCGTCTGGCGCGCCCGCGACGAGAGCCTCGGGCGGGAGGTGGCGGTCAAGCGCGTGCGGCTGGCGCCGGGGCTGGACGCCGCGTCGCGGGCCGCCCTGTGCGACCGCGCGCTGGCCGAGGCGAGGACGGCCGCCGCGCTGCGGCATCCCTCGATCGTGGCCGTGCACGACCTGATCGTCGAGGACGGGGATCCGGCGATCGTGATGGAGCTGGTCCACGGGCCGTCCCTGGAGCAGGTCATCCGCGAGAACGGGCCGCTGCCCGCGCGCCGCGCGGCCGAGATCGGGCTGCGGGTGCTGTCCGCCCTGGCGGCCACGCACGCGGCGGGGGTGCTGCATCGGGACGTCAAGCCGGCCAACGTGCTGCTGGCGGGGGACGGGCGCGTGGTGCTGACGGACTTCGGCATCGCCACCCTGGTCGGCGGCCTGCCCGGCACGCCGGTCGGCACCCCGGGCTACACGGCCCCCGAATGCCTGCACGCCCCCGCCCCGGACCACACCCTCATCCTGCCCACCGATCCCACCGACCTCCACACCGCCGCCGCGAGCCCGCCCTCCGGCCCGGCCGACGGTCACGCCATCGGCCCGACCGATGGTCACACCGCGGACCATACCGATAGTCGCGCCACCCGCCCGGCCGATGGTCACGCCACCGACCGGACGGTGGTTCAGCCCACTGACCCGGCTGGGGCGGGTCCTGCGGACCGGACCGCGAGCCGGCCGACCGGCCCGGCGTCGCCACGAGCCGCCGGGGCCGGCTCGGATGCGTGGTCAGGGGCCGCGGGTCCGGCCTCGGATCTGTGGTCGCTGGCCGCCGCCCTCTACACCGCCGTCGAAGGGCGCGGCCCGTTCGCCAGGGACAGCGCCGTCGCCACGCTGAGCGCCGTCCTCACCGAGCCGCCCGCCCCCTCGGGGAGCGCGCTGTGGCCGGTGCTGGCCGCCGCGCTGGAGAAGGACCCACACAAGCGTCCCGGTGCCGAACGGCTCCGGGGCTGGCTGGAGGCGGTCGTGCAGGGGCCGGCCGCTACAGCCGTACTTCCCGAACCGCCGCGGGACACCCCGCCCGGGGTGCGGCTGCCGGTCGCGTTGGGCGCCCTCGTCGTAGCGGCGCTGGTGGGCGCGGGCGCCGTCGTCGTACCCCAGCTCGGGAGAACCTCCGCGGCGGGCCCCGCGGCCGTCGCCGCCGCACCCCCGGCGACGGCCGAGGCGGGGCGGTTCGCCGCCCTGCCGCGCGCGTGCGGGCTCCTCACCCCGGAGCAGGCCGCCGAGGCCGTCCCGAAGGCGTTGATCATGCCGAGGGAGAACGCCGAGTGCACCTGGCATCAGAGCCTGGCCAAGGAGTCCCGGTCGCTGCGGCTCGAGCTGGAGATGCAGGAGCCGACCGGCACCCACGCGGAGATCGCGCTGGCCGCCGACGACTTCGACTCGCGGCGGGACGAGGCCGAACGGAGCAGGAAGTCCTCTCTCCTGGGCAGGAGCTCCGAGATCAGCGACCTCAAGGGGCTCGGCGACGAGGCCATGACGTGGACCGTCACCGACGACCGCCGGCCGCAGACCGAGGTGGCGATCGTCTTCCGGGTGAGCAACCTGGTGGCCAAGCTGACGCTGCGGCGTGAGGTCGCCAAGGACCCCGCTCTGCCCGGGCAGGCGGGCGCCGCGGCCCGTTCGGTCGTCGAGGCGCTGACGCGATGAGGGGCACCGTACTGGCGGGACGCTACACCCTGGCCGAGCCGCTCGGCCCGGGCGGCGGCACCTGGCTGGCCAGGGACGAGGTGCTGCACCGCGACGTGGCGGTCAGACGGATCCCCCTCGCCACCGCCCGGCCCGCCGGCGAACCCGACACGACGGCGGACGGGCGGCCCGACTCGGGGGCAGGCGGCCGACCGGGATCGGGGGCGGGTGAGCGGGAGCGGGTCCTGGCCGAGGCCAGGTTCGCGGCGTCGCTGAGCCATCCGGGGCTCGTCACCGTGCACGACGTTCTCACCTCAGGCCCCCAGCCCTGGATCGTCACGGACCTCGTCCGGGGCGGCTCGCTCGACCGGGTCGCCGCCGCCGAGGGCCCGCTGGAGCCGGGGCGGGTCGCGGCGATGGGGCTGCGGCTGCTCGACGCGCTGGCCGTCGTCCACGCGCACGGGCACGTACACGGCGCGGTCACACCGGGCAACGTCCTCATCGCCGCCACCGGCGAGACCGTCCTCGCGGGCCTCGGCACCACCATGCCCGACGCCACCCCCGCCGTCGATGTGCGGATGCTCGTCACCACCCTCGTGTTCGCCCTGGACGGGGGCTCCACGCCCCACCCGGACCACGCGGCCGCCTCCCCGGCGCTCCTTCCCCAGCCGCGGGAGGCGGCCGCGTTGCGGGCCGCGCTCGCCCGCTCGCGTGACGGGGCGGAGGTCCGTGCCGTCCTGGCCGAGGCGGCGGCCCGCGCGGCGGTCATGGCGGCCGAGGTGCCCACCGTGCCCACCGAGGTCAGCTCCACGAGCGGGCGGCGTACGCTCTGGGTGTCCGTCACCACCGCGACCGCGCTCGTCGCCACCGTGGCGGCCCTCGCCGTCGCGAGACCGGGCACCGCAACCCACGACCCCACCGCCACCCCCGCCTCCCCGACCACGACCCCGAGCCGGTCCCGGACCGCGGTGGCCCCCTCCCCCGACCCGTGCGCGGTGGTCGTCCCCACGGACCGGGTACTGCCGAGCAAGTCGTCCACGTGCTCCGTCACCGTGGACGGCGCCGACGTCACGATCAAGACCCAGCGGAACGTGGACACCGCGCGCAAGGTGTTCGACGCCCTCCGCAAACGCCGGCAGTCGCAGACGGGCACCTCGAAGGTGGAGCGGGCGGTCACCACCCCCGTCAAGAACGTGCCCGGCGTCGGCGACGAGTGCTTCTCCCAGGACACCACCGTGGGCATCCTGTCCAGCGTGAGCAGCAACGTCTGGCTGCGGGTCCGCTCGATGGTGATCGAGGTGTCCGTGATGGGGAACGGTTCCGCGGTCACCTCCGAGATGCGGGAGACCGCCATGCGCGCGGCACGCACCACCGCGGCCAGACTCCAGGGGAACTGATGACCGGCGAACGCTTCCACCCGATCGCCCCCCTCGCCCCGGGTGCGCCCGGCCGCGCGCTGCGGGTGTTCGACCGCCGTACCGGCATGGAGGTGGCGGCCAAGCGCCTGCCGCTGCCGCGGGGCCGGTCCGATTTCGACGAGGTACGCCGGCAGGCCATGGCCGCCGGGGGCCTGCGGCACCCGTCGATCCACCCGGTGTACGAGGTCGTCGGCGTCGGCACCGAGGTGTGGGTCCTCTCCCCGATCGTCAACGGCTGGTCCCTGCGCGCCGAACTCCACCAGCGCGCCGCCCTCGGCCCGGCCGCGGCCGCCACGATCGGCCTGCGCGTGCTGGACGCCCTGACGTACGCGCACCGGCACGGGGTCACCCACGGCAACCTGCACCCGGGCAACGTCCTGCTGGCCCCGGGCGGACACGTGGTGCTGAACGACTTCGCCGTCCCGGCCCTCGCCACCGAAACGGCCGCCAGGCTGCCCGGCTTCACCGCACCGGAGCTCACCACCGACTCCGGCGTACCGCCCGGAGCGACACCGGAACCCGCCGACACAGGGGCGTCTGGACCCGCGACGGAGCCCGCCGACGCCGGAGCCGCCGCTCTCGCCCGCGACGAGGCCGAGCCGGGACCCGCCACCGACCCGGGGCGGGCGCGTGGTGCCGGTGCCGGGGTCGTGCCGGGGCCCGCCGCCGACCTGTGGGCGCTCGGTGCGATCCTCTACACGGCGGCGCTCGGCAGGCCGCCCTTCGTCCGGGCCACACCCGCCGCCACCGCGGAGGCCGTTCGCCAGGGGATCGCGATCGAGCCGAAGGACCCGTTCACCGCCCTGCTGCGCGACCTGCTCGACCCCGACCCGGCCCGCCGCCCGGACGCGGCCGCCGTCCACGCGGTCCTGCGGGACGTCGCCGCGCGGCCCGCCTTCGAGGCCGCGACCGTCACGGTCGGCGGCGTCGAGATCGTCGGCCATCCCATCCCCGCCGACCCCGCCCCTGCCCCCGCCCATCCCCCGGCCCCGGCCAGGCGCTCGCCGGGCCTCAAGCCGGCCGCCCTCGTCCCCGCCGTGGCCGCCGCCGCGGTGCTGGGCGCGGGCCTCGCGCTGCTCGTCCCCGTCGGCACCACCGCGACGCCCCCGGCCGCCGCCTCCGGCACGGGCCCGGCCGCCGCGCCCGTGCCGGACGACATCCCGCCGTTCACCAAACCCCTCAAACCGTGCACGCTGGTCTCCGACGACCTCGTACGGGAGCTCGCCCCCTCGGCGGGCAAACCCTTCACGTACGTCAACGGCGCCTTCACCTCGTGCTCGTGGAAGAGCGACTACGCGATCCCGGAGGCCAAGCGCGGCGAGCTGTCCATAACGCTGGACACGCTGGACAGCGAGGCGATGTCGGACGGCACGTTCGACCTCTCCAAGAAGGTCGCGTCCCGCCTGCACACGAACTACCGCGAGCTCGACGGCCTGGCTCAGGACGCGTTCACCTACACCGACACCACGACGAGGGGCTTCAGACGGTACAAGGTGACGTACGAGTTCCGGCTGAGCAACCTGCACGGGACGGTCGAGTACGGCCGCTCGGTGGGCGTCGACCCGGACGGCTCCATCGCCGGGAACGCCGAGAAGGTCACCCGCCTGGTCATCGACCGCCTGCTGAAACGCCCCGGCTGACAGGCGGTCCCGGGCAATGACCCGAGGGCGGGGACCTAGGCTGGCCCCATGGACATCGCCTCGGCGCACGAGCTCTGGGACGCCGACCCCGGCTGGCTCAACACCGCCTCCTACGGCCTGCCCCCTCGCCACGCCTTCCAGGAGCTCCAAGCCGTCCTGACCGAATGGCGGCACGGCAGCGGCGACTGGAAACCGTGGGACGCCTCGGTGGGCCGTTCCCGCGCCGCCTTCGCCCGGCTCGTCGGCGCGCCCGCCGCCGACATCACCGTCAGCTCCACCCTCTCGCAGATCATGTCCACGGTCGCCACCGCGCTGCCGCCGGGGGCGCGCGTCGTGGTGCCCGAGATCGAGTTCACCAGCAACCTGTTCCCGTGGGCGGTGGCCGCCGAGGTCGAGACCGTGCCCGCCGACCGGCTGGCCGACGCCGTCACCGGCTCCACCGCCGCCGTCGCCTTCAGCCTCGTCCAGTCCGCCACCGGGTACGTCGCCCCGCTCCAGGACATCGTGGCCGCCGCCCGCGCCCACGACGCGCTCGTCATCGCCGACGGCTCCCAGGCGTGCGGCTGGCTGCCGGTCGATGTCGAGGGCATCGACGCGCTGGCCTGCGCCGCGTACAAGTGGCTGATGACGCCGCGCGGGGCCGCGTTCGGCTACCTGTCGCCACGCCTGCGCGAGCGCATGCGCCCGCTGGCCGCCAACTGGTACGCCGGGGCCGACGAGGGCGGCTCCTACTACGGCCCGCCGCTGCGGCTCGCGCCGGACGCCCGCGCGTTCGACCTGTCGCCGGCCTGGTTCTCCTACGTCGGCGCCGCCCCGGCCATGGAGCTGCTCGGCGAGCTCGGCGTCGAGCGGATCCGCGACCACAACGTCGCCCTCGCCAACCGCTTCAGGGCCGGGCTCGGCCTCGAACCGTCCGACTCGGCCATCGTCTCCGTGGACGCCCCGGGCGAGCGCCTGGAGGCGGCCGGCATCCGCGCGGCCGTGCGGGCGGGCAAGGTGCGGGCCAGCTTCCACGTCTACACCACCGCCGACGACGTCGACCGAGCGCTGGACGCCCTTACCTGACCCGTTCATGACAACGGGCCCTTGCGGCCGGGGGACGGGGCCGCTTTAATACGCCGGGCCGCGGACGCGGCGACCCCGTTTGCCGACGAGGAGACATTGTGGCCATTTCCGCAGGTCTGACATTCGTCCCTGACATCCACGGTCCCGGCCCGCGTCCGTCAACGCTGACACCCCGATGAAACTTTCTCTTTTCGCCCATCGGGAAAGCGCTTACCACGAAGGGAAAGAACGCATGCGCTTACGACTGGCCGGCGCGGCCGCGGTCCTCGCCCTGGCTACGACGATCAGCGGCGTCCCCGCCCAGGCCGCCCCGCCCACCAAGCAGATGGAGGACCTCGACCGCGGCCTGGTCAGCGTCCGGTCCGGTTCGGGCAACCTCGTGTCGTGGCGGCTGCTCGGCACCGACCCCGACGGCGTCGCCTTCAACGTGTACCGGGGCTCGACCAGGGTCGCCACGAACCTCACCGCCTCCACCAACTACCTCGACAACGGCGCCGCCGCCGACGCCTCGTACACGGTCAGGGCGGTGGTCGGCGGGACCGAGCAGGCCGCCTCGCCCGCCTCGCTCCGCTTCACCGGCGACTCGTACCTCGACGTGCCCATCCAGCCGCCGTCCGGCGGCACGACACCGGACGGGGTCGCCTACACCTACAGCGCCAACGACGCCAGCGTGGGCGACGTGGACGGCGACGGCCGGTACGAGATCGTGCTCAAGTGGGACCCGTCCAACGCCAAGGACAACTCCCAGTCGGGCTACACCGGCAACGTGTACGTGGACGCGTACCGGCTGGACGGCACCCGCCTGTGGCGCATCGACCTGGGCCGCAACATCCGCGCGGGCGCCCACTACACCCAGTTCCAGGTCTACGACTACGACGGCGACGGCCGGGCCGAGGTCGCGATGAAGACCGCCGACGGCACCAGGGACGGCGCCGGCACGGTCATCGGCAACGCCTCGGCCGACTACCGCAACTCCAGCGGCTACGTCCTGTCCGGCCCCGAGTACCTGACGATGTTCGACGGCCAGAGCGGCGCCGCCAGGTCCACGGTCTCCTACGACCCGCCCCGGGGCACCGTGTCGAGCTGGGGCGACTCGTACGGCAACCGGGTGGACCGCTTCCTGGCCGGCACCGCGTACCTGGACGGCGAACGCCCCTCGCTGATCATGGCCCGCGGCTACTACACCCGTTCCGTCATCGCCGCCTGGGACTTCCGCAACGGCACGCTCACCAAGCGCTGGACGTTCGACAGCAACTCGGCGGGCTCCCAGTGGACCGGCCAGGGCAGCCACAGCCTGTCCGTCGGCGACGTCGACCAGGACGGCAGGGACGAGATCGTCTACGGCGCCATGGCCGTCAACGACAACGGCACCGGCATGTGGACCACGGGCACCGGCCACGGCGACGCCCAGCACCTGGGCGACTTCGACCCGGCCAGGGCGGGCCTGGAGTACTTCAAGGTGAGCGAGTCGGGCTCCCAGCCGTCCTCGCTCTACATCGACCCGCGCACCGGCCAGATCCTCTGGTCCACCCCCGCCAACGGCGACAACGGCCGCGGCGTGGCCGGCGACATCTCGACGGTCAGGGTCGCCAGCGAGTTCTGGTCCGCCGCCGACGGCAACCTGCGCAGCGTCACCGGCAACAACGCCGGCCGCAAGCCGTCCTCGGTCAACTTCCTCGTCTGGTGGGACGCCGACCCGCTGCGGGAGCTGCTCGACCAGACCAGGATCGACAAGTACGGCACCAGCGGCGACACCCGCCTGCTGACCGCCTCCGGCGTGCACTCCAACAACGGCACCAAGGCCACCCCGTCGCTGTCGGCGGACCTGTTCGGCGACTGGCGCGAGGAGGTCGTCTGGCCCACCAGCGACAACCGCGCGCTGCGGATCTACGCCACGACCACGCCCACCGACCGCCGCATCTACACCCTGATGCACGACCCGCTCTACCGGGTGTCGGTGGCGTGGCAGAACACCGCCTACAACCAGCCGCCGCACACGAGCTTCTTCATCGGCGACGGCATGCCCACCCCGCCCAGGCCGAACATCTACGTCCGCTGACGGCCTCCTAGCCGGTACGGGGGAGGGCGGGTCCGGTGACGGCCGCGGCGTGGGCGGCGCCCCGGCCGTGGGCGCGGGCGACGATCCGGCCCGCCTGGACGCGTACCGCGGCCTCGGTGGCGTCATCCACGTCCGGGATCCCGGCGGCCGAGGCGACGGCGGCGTGCTCGTCGAGGACGAGGCGCAGGCCCGGCAGGGGATCCGGGCCGAACACCCGGCGCAGGCTCCCGGCGAGGTCGCCGATCCTGAGCCGTACGAGCCGCCCCAGTTCGGCGGGATCGCCCGTCACCACGGCGACGGTGACGCGCTCCCCCGGGCGGGCGGCGCGGACGGCCTCCTCGGCGGCCTCCAGCCGGCCGGTCCCCAGGACGGCGATCACACCGTCGGCGTCGAACCCCGTCCGGCGGCCGGTGAGCTCGTCCGGCAGCTCCGCGGGCGGCTCCCAGGCGTCCCGGACGGCCCGCGCGGGGGCGATGTAGGGCAGGTGGGGCGGGTCCCACGTGTCGGCGAGGTCGAGGCCGGCCAGGTGCCGGCAGGCGCGGGCCACGTCGAAGGGGTCGCCGAAGCCGGGCGCCGTCCCGGCCAGGTGGGCGGCGCCGCTCAGCAGCGTGAGGACCAACTCGGCCAGCCGAACCCGCCGCGCGTGGCCCGGCGCGCGCGGCTCCAGCGCGAGGGCGAGCAGCAGGGCCTCCAGCCGGGCGAGCTGGCCCAGGGCGGCGCGGCCGGGTTCGTCGTCGAACACCCCGGCCAGCGAGCGCGACTGCAGCCTGCCTCCGGCGGAGGTGTCGCCGGTCAGGGGCAGCCGTTCGAGCCACATGCGGGCGAACGCGCCCAGCGCCTCGGCCACGCCGGACGGCGGCGGGCCCTCCTCGGCCGCCGCGGGCCCGATCGAGGCGACCAGGACCGCCAGGTAGAGGGCGCGCTTGCTCGGGAAGTTCGAGTAGACGGCGCCGCGGGTCAGCTCGGCCCGCTCCGCGATCCGGTCCACCTTGGCGTCGGCGTATCCGCGCTCGGCGAACTCCTCCCTCGCCGCCGCCAGCACGGCCGCTCGGGTGCGTTCCTGCTGCTGCGCCCGGGTCAGCCTGACCATCGAGCCACACTCCCAACATTCAGATGTTCACATCATCCGGAATGATAGCCCTCTTGACATCGAGGTGTCGCGGGGGCGAGCCTGACTACGTAGTCATAAGGCAGGAGCCGCACGTGTCCGACGCCAGGCGAAGGCCCCCGAGCAGCACCGACGTCGCCGCCCTCGCGGGCGTGTCGCAGAAGACGGTCTCGCGGGTGCTCAACGGCGAGCCGTACGTCAGCGAGGAGGTCCGCGAGCGGGTGCTGGCGGCGGCGCGCGAGCTCGGCTACCGCCGCAACACCGCGGCCAGGGCGCTCCACCTGGGCCGTTTCCACCGCATCGGGGTCGCCTCGATCGGCAGCTCGCTCTACGGCCCGTCATCGCTGCTCGTCGCCCTGGAGCGGCAGGCCAGGGAGATCGGGTACGCGTTCGCGGTCGCCTACGCGGGCGAGGGCGCCGGCGTCATGAGCGCGGTCGAGTCGCTGCTGGCCCAGGGCGTGGACGCCATCGTGGTGTCCGACCCGATCGACGGGAGCCAGGAGTTGCGCATCGACGCCGACGTGCCCGTGCTGAGCTTCCGGCCGATCCCCGGGCCGCGCGTGGTGGTCACCGGCGTCTCCGGCGTGGAGGCGGGCAGGCAGGCGACCGAGCACCTGCTCGGCCTCGGGCACGCCAGCGTCTGGCACGTCGCGGGGCCGCACCGGTGGCCTGCGGCGCGCGACCGGGCGCGCGGCTGGCGGGAGGCGCTGGCCGCCGCAGGTGCTCCCGAGCCGCCGGCGCAGGAGGGCGACTGGTCCCCGGCCTCCGGGTACGCGGCGGGCCGGGTGCTGGCGGCGGACCCGCGGGTCACGGCGGTGTTCGCGGCCAACGACGACATGGCGATCGGCGTGCTGCGCGCGCTGGCGGAGGCCGGTCGCGCGGTGCCGGAGGAGGTGAGCGTGGTCGGCATGGACGACATCCCGGCGGCGGCGTACCTGTCGCCGCCGCTGACCACCATCCGCCAGGACTTCGAGGCGATCGCCCGGCACGGCCTCGCGCTGCTCGCCGCCGAGATCGAACGCTCTCCCGGCGAACCCGCCCTCGGAGATCTGCCCGCGCACCTCGTGGTGCGCCGATCGACCGCTCCGCCCGCGAAGCCGTGACAAGGAAGGGAACCCCTGTGCCGCGAGTACTCTTCGGCGCCGCCTACTACCCCGAATACCACCCCGCCGACCTGCTGAAGACCGACCTGGACCTGATGGCCGACGCGCGCTTCTCGGTGATCCGGGTCGGCGAGTCGGTCTGGTCCACCTGGGAGCCCGAGAACGGCCGCTTCGACCTCGACTGGCTGCAACCGGCGCTGGACGGCGCGCACGAGCGCGGCATCGGGGTCATCCTGGGCACGCCGACGTACGCGGTGCCACCGTGGCTGGCCCGGCTCTACCCGGAGATCGCCGGGGAGCGGGCCACCGGGCAGCGCATCGGGTGGGGCGCCCGCCAGGAGATGGACTTCACGCACCCGGCGTTCCGCTTCCACGCCGAGCGGATCACCCGCAAGGTCGTCGAACGGTACGCCGGCCACCCGTCGGTCATCGGCTTCCAGGTCGACAACGAGCCGGGCGTGCACCTGCTGCACAACCACGGCGTGTTCCAGCGGTTCGTCGACTGGCTGCGCGAGCGCTACGGCGACGTGGAGACGCTGAACCGGGAGTGGGGCCTGGTCTACTGGTCGCACCGGCTGTCGGACTGGGCCGACCTGTGGCGGCCCGACGGCAACGCCCAGCCGCAGTACACGCAGGCGTGGCGGCGCTTCCAGGCCGACCAGGTGACCGAGTTCATCGCCTGGCAGGCGGACATCGTGCGCGAGTACGCCCGTCCCGGGCAGTTCGTCACCACGTGCATCGCCTACGACCGGCCCGGGGTGGCCGACGACGAGCTGACCCGGCGGCTCGACGTCACCGCGGGCAACCCGTACTACACGATGCAGGACGGCCTCGCGCTGCCCGCGCCGCAGGACGCGCCGCAGAGCTGGATGACCAGGAACACCTGGGCGCTGTACCTCAGCGCGGACCGGATGTTCTCCTCCCGCCAGGAGCCGTTCCTGGTGACCGAGACGAACGCGCAGGCCATCGGGGGACCCTGGGTGAACCAGCCCGCCTATGACGGCCAGTGGCGGCAGGCCGCGTGGGCGCTCGTCTCCCGCGGGGCCTCCATGATCGAGTACTGGCAGTGGCGGACGCTGGTGTTCGGCACGGAGACGTACTGGGGCGGGGTGCTGCCGCACAGCGGGCGGCCGGGGCGCACCTACCGGGAGATCGCCCGGATCGGGGCCGAGCTGGAGACGGCGGGAGACCTGGTCGAGGGGCTGGTCCCGGACGCGGACGTCGCGATGCTCTACTCCACGCCGAGCAAGTGGGCGCTGAGCGCCCAGCCCGCGCTCGGGCGGCCGGACGGCGGGCCGGACGAGCGCTCCTACCAGGGCATCTTCGAGCCGTTCTACCGTGGCGCGTTCGACGCCGGCTGCCAGGTGCGGGTGGTGCACGCCGCCCAGGCGGTCGCCGGGGAGCCGGGCGCGCTGGCCGCCCGGCATCCGGTGCTGGTGGCCGCCGGGCTGTACGTGGCCGACGACGCCACGCTGGACTGGCTGACGGCGTACGCGGCGGCGGGCGGGCACCTGGTCGTCGGCCCGCGCACCGGCTACGCCGACACCGAGGCCCGGGCCCGCCGGGACGTCCAGCCGGGCAGGCTGGCCGACGCCGCGGGCGCCTGGTACGACGAGTTCAGCAACCTGACCGAGGACCTGCCGGTCAGGGGCCCAGTAGGAGGCATGGCCTTCCCGGAGGGCGCGGCGGGCACCCGGTGGGCGGACGGACTGCAGGCAGAGGGGGCGGAGGTGCTGGCCGGTTACGAACACCCGCACTTCGGGCGGTTCGCGGCGATCACCACCCGCGAGCATGGCCAGGGCCGGATCACCTACGTCGGCACCGTGCCCAACGCTGTGCTGGCCGAGGCCCTGTTCCGCCGGCTGGTGCCGTCGCCCGGCCCCTGGTCGGAGCTGCCGCCCGGGGTCACCTCGACCGGCGCCACCGCGCGCGACGGCCGGCGGGTTCGTTTCCTGCACAACTGGGCGTGGGAGCCCGCGTCGGTGCGGGTACCGGTCCCGGTGCGGGATGTGCTCGACGGCTCCGCCCACGAGGCCGGCGCCGAGTTGCCGCTGGGGCCGTGGGACGTGCGGGTGCTGTCGGAGACGGCAGGCGGCGACGTACGCTGATCTTGCGCCCGTACGGCCAGGAAGGAAACGCATGGCGGTCAACGTCACGGTCTGGAGCGAGAACTATCACGAGCCGCGCGAGGAGGCGGTACGCCGTATCTATCCCGACGGCATGCACGGAGCCATCGCCGAGGGGCTGACCGAGCTGCTGGGCGAGCGCGTGACCACGCGTACCGCCGTGCTCGACGAGCCCGAGCACGGCCTGACCGACGCGGTCCTGGCCGGCACCGACGTGCTGACCTGGTGGGGCCACATGGCGCACGAGGAGGTCGACGACAAGGTCGTCGAACGCGTGCGGCGGCGCGTGCTGGGCGGCATGGGCCTGCTGGTGCTGCACTCGGCCCACTACTCCAAGATCTTCCGTGCGCTGATGGGCTCCACCTGCACGCTCAACTGGCGTGACGCCGGCGAGCGCGAGCTGGTCTGGACGGTCGCGCCCGGCCACCCGATCGCGCAGGGCGTGCCCCGTCCGCTGGTCATCGAGCGGCAGGAGACGTACGGCGAGCCGTTCGGCATCCCGGAGCCCGACGAGCTGGTGTTCATCAGCAACTTCAGCGGCGGCGAGGTGTTCCGCAGCGGCTGCTGCTTCCGCAGGGGCCTGGGCAAGATCTTCTACTTCAGCCCCGGCGACCAGGAATACCCCGTCTACCACCACCCCGGCGTGCGGCGGGTGCTGGCCAACGCCGTCCTGTGGGCCGCGCCGGCGGGCGAGGTGGGCGAGCCGCTGCAGAACGCCCACACCCCCGTCCAGTGGTAGGGGGCCGCGTGACCTTCGACATCGTCAAGGAGGACCGGCCGCTGCGCGGCGTGGTGGTCGGCGCCGGCTACATCGGCGGCCAGTGGGCGCCCGAGCTGCTCGCCCACCCCGGCACCGAGCTGGTGGGCTGGGTGGACGTGGTGCCGGAGCGCGCCCGCGCCGCCGCCGCCGAGCTGGGCCTCGACGACCTGCCCGTCAGCGCCTCGCTGACCGCCGTGCTCGACGGCGAGGAGCCCGACTTCATCGTCAACTGCACCGTCCCCCAGGCCCACCACGACGTGACGGTCACGGCGCTGCGGCGCGGGGTGTCGGTGCTGAGCGAGAAACCCATGGCGGTCACCCTCGACGAGGCCCGCTCCATGGTCCGGGCGGCCGACGAGTCGGGGCGGCTGTTCGCGGTCAACCAGAACCGCCGTTTCATGCAGACCCTGGTGGCCTTCCGGCGCACGGTGGCCGACCTGGGGCCGCTGGGGGTGCTGACCTCGGAGTTCTTCATGCCCTACCGGGGGCCGGAGTTCCTGGGGACGCTGGAGCATCCGCTGTTACAGGACATGGCGATCCACCTGTTCGACGCGGCGCGGGCGGTGTCGGGGACGGATCCCGTGTCCGTCTACTGCGAGTCGTTCCGGCCGTCGTGGACGTGGTATCCGGGGGCGTGCTCGGCGACCGCGATCTTCGAGATGACCGGCGGGCTGCGCTACACGTTCGCCGGGAGCTGGTCGGCGCC
The DNA here is from genome assembly GCF_014873145.1 of Nonomuraea angiospora. Lineage (NCBI taxonomy): Bacteria > Bacillati > Actinomycetota > Actinomycetes > Streptosporangiales > Streptosporangiaceae > Nonomuraea > Nonomuraea angiospora. The sequence goes on from NZ_JADBEK010000001.1 coordinate 1,532,831, forward strand.
GGGCCAGGCGACGTCGTGGACGGGCAGCTGGCGGGCGGCCGGCCCCCGGGGGACGGCGCGCTGGGACGGCCAGGGTGATCCGACGGCGGAGGCGGCCGAGGGGCACGTGGTGCGGCCGCACCCGCCGGAGGCCGACGCGTACCCCGGCCGGCGGCGCTTCCAGGGGCTGGCCGAGGGGCTGGAGGAGTTCGTGACGGGGCTGCGTACGGGGCAGGCGCCGCAGGGCGAGTGCCACGACAACATCCGCAGCCTGGCCATGGTCACCGCGGCCCTGGAGTCGGCCCGCACGGGCGCGCGGGTGCCGATCACGCTCTGACGTCCCGGGGGGTCGTGCCTCGGCGCGGCCCCCCGCTAGGATGGGAGGGCGTTGCCGGGCGCGTCCAGTCCGCGGGGAAGGGACCATCCCACCGGCGGCATCTCCCTTTTGGTCGACGGACCTCGGCCCGAGCGCGCGGACCCGGGCAGCCGGAGGTTCGCCGTGTCCGATCTTCCCCAGCGCCCTTCGCTGGAGCATCTGCGCAAGCAGGCCAAACACCGCAAGCGCGCCCAGGGCGTCCCGCTGAGCCGGGCGCAGTTCGAGCTGGCCCGCGAGTACGGCTTCCCGAGCTGGCCGAAGCTGGTCGAGCACGTGCGCGTCGCCGCCCTGGAGGGCATCGAACGGGCGCTCGTCCTGGCCGATCCGGCCGCGCTGGCCCCGTTCCTGCCGGCCCGCGAGCCGGTCGGCGGCCTCCCGCCACTGCTGGTGCTGCTGCGGCGGGCCGTCGCCCCCGCCGAGCGGGTACGCGAGTGCGCCCGGCTCCTGCTGGACGCGGGCGCCGACCCCGGGAGCCACACCCTGGAGCAGGGCGGCAGGCGGACGGCGTTGTCCGACGCCGTGGAGCGGGGTGACCTGGCCCTGGCCCGGCTCCTCGTCGAGCGGGGCGCGCCCGCGGACGAGGACGCCTTCTACCACGCCTGTGAGCAGTCGGACACGGCCTTCCTCGACCTCCTCCACCGGCCCGGCTTCGAGCGCATGGTGACGCACAAGCTGGACTTCGAGGACGCGGCGGGGCTGCGCTGGTTCCTCGACCGGGGCGCCGACGTCAACGCCTGCCGCGCCCTGCACCACGCCGTCGCCCGCGGCCGGGGCGTCACCATCCTGACGATGCTCCTCGACGCGGGCGCCGACGTGAACCTGCCGTGGGACCGCTGGGACGCCGGCCGCCGCCCCCTCGCGCTGGCCGCCCGCTGCGGCCATCTGGCGGCGTACGAGCTGCTGGCCTCGCGGGGCGCGAGGGCCGACCTGGACCCGGTGGACGCCGCCGTGCTGGCGGTGGCCCGGGGCGAGTCGGCGCGCCTGCCCGCCGCGCCGCCGCCGGCCCTCGGCAACCCGGACGCCGGGGACTACGGCTGGGCCCTGGGCCAGTTCGCCCTGCTGGGCCGCACCGACGTGGTGCGGGCCCTGCTGGAGGCCGGGATGGCGGTGGACACGCGCGGCTGGAGCAACTTCACGCCGCTCGACCAGGCCGCCATGCACGGCCGCACGGCGACGGTGCGGCTGCTGATCGAGCGCGGCGCCGATCTGGACGACCGCGCCTTCGACGAGGAGGGCCCGACCCCGCTGGACTGCGCGCTGTGGGGGCTGCGCAACAACCGCGCGGAGGACGGCGACTACCCGGGCACGGTGGCGGCCCTCCTGGAGGCGGGCGCCCCCACCCGCCTGGGCCCGCCCACGGGCGACCCGGCCGTCGACGCCCTCCTGGAACGGTCAGCCGAGCTTGAGCAGTAACCCGGCGAGCTCGACCGGCATGGTGATCATGCAGCCGTGGCGGGACGTCAGCTCCCACACCTGCGCCGGGGCGCCGGCATCAGCGCCGCCCAGCTCGTCGCCAGGCTCCCGCTGCCCGTGTACGTCGAGGGCCGCTACTTCGACGTCCTCGCCGCCAACGCCCTGGCCACCGCGCTGTCGCCGCGCCTCGTGGCGGGAGCCAACCGCCTGCGCGACGTGTTCCTCGGCCCTGCCGAGCAGGCGCTCCATCCGGACTGGGAGAGCGCCGCCGTGGGCATGGTCGCCGGCTTCCGCGAGTCCGTCGGCACTGACACCGAAGACCCCCGATTCATCGAGCTCTCCCTCGCCAGCCCCCTCTTCAGCCGCCTCTGGGCCCGCCACGACGTGGAGGCGTGCGAGGGGGCGGTCAAGCACATCGACCATCCGCGGGTCGGCGGCCTGCGGCTGCACCGGGAGAGGCTGGGCGTCGGCGGCGCGTCAGGCCAGACGCTCGTCGTCTTCCACCCGGATCCCGGCACCGACGACGCCGACAAACTCGCCCTTCTCGCCTCGGCCGTGAGCGACTTGACACCCGTACGCCCCCGCGACTGAGGCCAGTGGGGGGTGAAAGATACTGCAAAGAACCATATGACGTGACGAAGCCCACGGCTCCCAGCACGTAGAGTGACGGGTCTGGAGAGGGGTCTGGGACGAGGCACGATCGGGATGGTGTGGGAAGACGCGCCGTACCCGATGCTGACGGTCGACACCGCCGGCATCATCGAGCAGGCGAACGAGGCGGCCCGGCTGCTTCTCGCCGGCGCGGCCGCAGGCGTGCCGCTGGCGCGGGTGGCCCCTGCCTGGCTGTCACGGGCCCATCACGAGGTCTGCGCCGGGCTCCATGTCGATCAGCGGGTCGATCAGCGCGTCGATCAGCGGGCCCGCGGGCCGGTCGGCGGGCCGGTGTTCGAAGCGCATCCCGTCCATGCCGGCCGCGACCGTGTCACGTGGTGGCTGGTCGACGTCGACGATCACCAGCGGGTCGTCGAGGAGTTGCGCGCCGAGCGGGAGTGGACCGCGTTCATGGTGGAGGCGTCCGTCGAGCTGCTGTCCTCGCTCAACCTGGAGCATTGCCTGGAGGCGACCGCGCGCCTGGCCGTCCGGCGGCTCGCCGACGCCGCGCTGGTCGTCATGCCGCTGGCCCCGCGCCAGTACGCGATCGTCTCCTGCGATCAGCGGGGTGAGGTGTCCCGCGAGCGCGCGTCCGTCGATCCCCGTACGGTGCCGGGGCTCGGGGAGGCGCTGCAGGGCTTTCCCCCGGCGCCCACCCGGTGGATCGAGCCGGCCGAGACGCCCGGCTGGGTGCTGCGCCACCAGGGCGGCGAGGTGGGCTCCGTCGCGGTGACCGCGCTGCCCGGCCATGGCCTGGCCACGGGGGCGCTGGTGCTGCTGCGCCGTACCCCTCGGGCCGGTTTCTCGGACGCCGAGAAGGTGTTCGCGCCGCTGTTCACCGCGTGGGCGGGCGCGGCGATCTCGGTCGCGCGGCTGTACGCCGAGCAGGCGGCCATCGCCGAGACCCTGATGGCCGAGTTGCTGCCGCCCGTGGCGCCGCCGCTGGAGGGCGTGGAGCTGGCGGCCCGTTACCGGACCGCCGGCGACAGCGAACGCGTCGGCGGCGACTTCTACGACGTGCATCCCGTCGCCGGCTCCGGCCGGGAGTCGCTGGTGGTGCTCGGCGACGTGTCCGGCAAGGGCCTGGAGGCGGCCGTGCTCACCGGCAGGATCCGCAACATCCTGCGCGCCCTGGTGCCGCTGGCCGACGACCATCACCGGGTGCTCGAACTGCTGAACGGCGCGCTGCTCACCCATGGTGATCCGACGAGCTTCGTCACGCTCGTCCTGGCCTCGATCGAGCGCCGCGCGGACCAGGTCGCGGTGCGGCTGACCAGCGCCGGGCACCCGCCGCCGCTGATCCTGCGCAACGACGGCCGCGTGGAGCCGGTCCACGCCGTCGGCACGCTGATCGGCCTGGTGGAGCACATCACCTGCGTCACCGAGTCGGTGCTGCTGGAGCCCGGCGAGACGTGCCTGCTCTACAGCGACGGCATCGTCGAGGCCAGGGGCGGCCCGGTCGGTGACGAGTTCTTCGGCGAGGAGCGGCTGTGCGAGCAGCTCCGGCAGTGCGCCGGCATGCCCCCGGAAGCCCTGGCCGACCGCGTCCAGATGCTGGCCTGCCAGTGGGTCGGCCTCGGTGAGCACGACGACATGGCGGTTGTCGCCATCACCGCGCCCCGCGAGCCGTCCCACCGCGAGCCGTCTCACCCCGCGCCGTCTCACCGGGCGCCGCCATGACGCGCGACGTCGAGGAGCGCGTCGAGACGTTGTGGGCGGCGGCGACGGCCGGGGACGAGTACGCCGCCGCCGACGCGGCGCTGGCCGCGCTCGACGCCGGGATGCCGATGGAGACCCTGCTGCTGGACGTCGTCGCCGCGGTGCAGTCGCGCGTCGGCCGGGAATGGGCGGCCGGCCGCATCACGGTCGCCCAGGAGCACACCGCCACGGCCGTCAACGAGCGCGTGCTCGCGACGCTGGCCCATCAGCCCTCCGCGCGACGCGGTCCGGAGCCGGGCCGGGGTCGCATCACGGTGGCCTGCGTCCACGGCGAGTGGCACGCGTTCCCGGCGCGGCTGCTGGCCGAGGTGCTGCGCCTGCGCGGCTGGCACGTCGACTACCTGGGCGCGCAGGTGCCCGCGCCCCACCTGGTCGCCCACCTGCACCGGACGAACCCGGACGCGGTGGCGCTGTCCGGCTCGCTCGCGCCCCGGCTGCCCGCCGCGCACGCGGCGATCACGTCGTGCCAGGCGGTGGGCACGCCGGTGCTGGCCGGCGGCGCCGCCTTCGGCCCGGACGGCCGCTATGCCCGGCTGCTCGGCGCCGACGCCTGGGCTCCCGACGCGTGCGCCGCCGCCGACCTGCTGGCCGGCGGGCCGCCGCCCCGTCGGCCCGCGACCGGCCGGCCCGCCGACGCGCCGCCGCACCTGGCCGGCCCCGAGTACGCCGCCCTCACCGGGTCCGCCCCGGACCTGGTGAGAGGCGTCGCGGAAGAGCTGGCCCGGCGCGTCCCCGAGCTGGCGCCGGCCTATGCCGAGAGCCGGCTCGGGCACCCGGTCGAGGACGTCGCGTCCATCGTCGACTACCTGAGGGCCGCCCTGTACGTCGACGACCCCGAGCTCTTCTCCTCCTTCATGGGCTGGATGGCGGAAGTCCTCACGGCGCGCGGCATCCCGGCACACGTGCTGCTCCCCGTCCTGGACGCGCTGGCCGAGCGCCTTCCCGGCTCCCCACGCGCCCTCGTCATGCTGGAGGGGGCGCGCGATGTGACGCGGCGCCACCGCGTGGGCGATCACTGGACGCGTCGGTAGCGGAGCGGACGAGGATGGCGAGATGCCGATCGACGTGATCGATTACGATCCGGACTGGCCGGAGCGGGCGGAGCGGGCATGCGAGGAGCTGACCGCGAGCCTTCCGGGTGTGTTCCTGGAGATCGAGCATGTGGGCAGCACGGCCGTTCCCGGTCTCGCCGCCGAACCGATCATCGACCTGATGGCCTCGGTGCGCCTGCTGGCGGCGGTGACGGACCGGGAGGCGGCGCTGGAGGGTCTCGGCTACCGCCGCGAGGAGACCGGCATGCCGGGACGCCTCTTCTACCGCCGCGAGGACCCCGCTGGCCGCCGCAGCCACCACCTGCACGTGGTGACGGACGACACGTGGGAGAGCCGCAACGAGCGCCTGCTCCGCGATCACTTGAGGGCCGACCCGCAGGCCGCCGCCGAGTACGCCGCCCTGAAGCGCGTCCCTAGTTCTTGATGCCGGTCAGGGTGACCCCCTCGATGAAGTAGCGCTGCATGAAGAAGAACAGCGCGATGATCGGCGCGATGATGGCCGCCGAGGCCGCCATGAGGTAGCCCCACTGGGTGATGTACATGCTCTGGAACGACGCCAGCCCCAGCGACAGCGTGTAGTTCTCCTCGTTCTGCAGGTACAGCAGCGGCCCGAGGAAGTCGTTCCAGGTGCCGATGAACGTGAAGATGGTCACCACGATGATCGCGGGTTTGGACAGCGGCATGATGATCGTCCAGAACACCCGCCACGGCGAGGCCCCGTCGATGTAGGCGGCCTCGTCCAGCTCGAACGGGATCGTCAGGAAGAACTGCCGCAGCAGGAAGATGTTGAACACTCCCCCGCCCGCCCCGGCGAACCAGCTCGGGACCGTGAGCGGCGCGATGGTGTCGATCAGGTCCAGTTCCTGCCACATGACGAACGTCGGGATGAGCGTCACCGCGTACGGCAGCATCACGCCGCTCAGCAGCAGCGCGAACACGATGTTGCGCCCGCGCCAGCGCAGCCGGGAGAAGCTGAAGGCCGCCACCGCGCAGGTCAGCACGGTGCCCAGGACGCTGATGACGGCGATGACCACCGTGTTGAGGAAGTAGCGGGCGAACGGCTGGGTGGTGAGGGACTCGCTGAAGTTCGACCACTGGAACGGCGAGGGGATCCACTGGGGCGGCGAGACGAACATCTGCGCGTCCTGCATGAGCGCGCTGCGCACCAGCCAGACGAACGGCAGCAGGGTCGGGATCGACCCCGCCACCAGCGCCACGTAGAGCAGGATCCGGCCGTACCTGCGCGGTTTGCGCAGCCCCTGGGTCGGGGCCACGCCACGCGCGGCGGTCTGGTCCGGTGTCGCCAGGGCGGTCATCGCGCGCCTGCCATCTCGTAGTAGACCCAGCGGCGGGCGTTTCTGAACATGAGGAACGTGACCACCATAATGATCATGAACAGGGTCCAGGCGAGGGCGCTGGCGTAGCCCATCTCGCTCTCGGTGAACGCCTTGCGGAACAGGTAGTAGACGTAGAAGAGCGTGGCGTGGTTGGGGCCGCCCTCGGTCATCACGTACGCCTGGTTGAACACCTGGAAGGTGCCGACCACGCCGACCACCAGGTTGTAGAAGATGGTCGGCGTCATCATCGGCAGCGTCACGTGCCAGAAGCGCCGCCACGCGCCGCCGCCGTCGATCGAGACGGCCTCGTACAGGTGCCTCGGCACGCCCTGCAGCCCCGCCAGGAAGATCACCATGGTGTTGCCGAAGCCCCACGTGCTCATGATGATCATCGAGGGCACCGCGGTCGACTCGGCGTAGATCCACTGGGAGCCCGGCAGGCCGCCCTGCCGGAGCAGGGAGTTCAGCAGGCCGAAGTCCGGGTTGAAGATCCAGATCCACAGGACGACGTTGGCGATGGCGGGGACGAGCGTGGGCAGGTAGAAGATCGTCCGCCAGACGGCCAGGCCGCGCACCTTCTGGTTGAGCAGCATGGCCACGGCGAAGCTGACGATCAGCACCAGCGGCACCGCGCCGAGGGTGTAGTACGTGGTGGTGGACAGCGACTTCCAGAACAGCTCGTCCTGGACCATGGTGGCGTAGTTGTCCAGGCCGATGAAGTTCGGGCTGGCGCCGATCGTCCAGTCGGTCAGGCTGAAGAACGCCGAGGCCACCATGGGCCCGATCGTGAAGATGACGAACCCGAGGATGGCGGGCAGCGCCATCAGGATGCCCCATCGTGTTTCGAGGCGGCGCATCACAGCTCCTGGGTGTGCTGCCAGCCCTGGAGCATGCTGGAGATCTTCGGCGCGACGGCCTTGAGGATCTCGGCGGCCGGGCGCTTGCCGGTCTCGAGCTCCTGGAGGGCGGGGGTGAGCACGTCGCTGGAGATGGTGGACATGTTCTTGACGCGGTTGCCGAACGCGGGGACGCCGTGGTCGCGCGCGTAGTCCACCACGGCCGTGCGGAACTCCGGCGGGTGGAGCTCGTTCTTGGTCCAGGAGTCGATGGCCGCCTGGTCCTCGTAGTACTTCTTCTCCTGGGGCATCCACAGGCCCTTGGCGAACAGGTCGACGTAGCGCGGGTCGTTGTGGAAGGCGAACAGCTCGACCGCCTCCTGCTCGTGCTTGGACCCCGCGAACACCGCCGAGGCGCCCGCCACCTGGGAGGAGGTGAACGGCTCCTTGTACTTGGGCAGCACGCCGATGCCGTAGTCGACCTTGCTCTCGTTCATGTCGAGCAGGCTCCAGTGACCGTCCACCACCATCGCCACCCGCTTGGTCTTGAGCAGGATGTTGGTGCCGGGCACGTCGTCGCCGGTCGCGGCGAGCTGGCCCGGGCCGGGGGCGACGCGGTGCTTGTAGATGAGGTCCTGCAGGTTCTGGAACACCTGGATCGCCTCGGGCGTGTCGAGCAGGCACTTCTTGCCGGTCTCGTCGGCGAAGTCGACGCCGTTGCTGCGCAGGAACCCGTACCAGGCGGCGCCGTAGGTGATGCTGCTGGAGATGCCGAACTGCTTGATCTGCTTGGGGTCGAAGCCCGACTCGTCCGGGTGCTTGCCGTTCTGGTCGATCGTCAGCTTGTAGGCGTTCTCGACGAGCTGGTCCCACGTCCACGCGGAGGCGGCGTCGGCGGGCGGCGTGACCCCGGCGGCCGCGACGGCGGACTTGCTGTACCACAGCAGCTCGATCTCGTTCGCGGTCGCGACGCCGTGCAGGTTGTCCTGGCCGCTCCACAGGTACGCGTCCGGCAGGTATCCGGCCAGCTGCGGATATTTCTTCAAATAGGGGAACAGGTTGACCAGCTTGCCCTGCTGGCCCAGCCGGTACGACATCGCCAGCGGCACGTACCCGGCGTCCGGGAGCCGGTTGCTGGCCACGAGCGTGTTCAGCTTCACGTCGTACTCGTCGGGCGTGTAGAGCGGCTTGACCGTCACCCCCGCGTGCTTCTGCTCGTACTGCTTGAGCATCCGCTCGACGGCCGCCTTCTCGAACGTCGAGCCCCAGTACATGAACTGGAGCTGCACGTTCTTGCCGCCCGAGCCGGAGCCCGAGCCGCCACCGCAGGCAGCCGCCGCGGTGCCGAGGGCGGCGAGCCCGCCCAGCTTCAACAGGTCGCGTCTTCTCATCCGCGTCTTTCCTTACGCGAGGGGGATCCAGACCCGCATCGGGCCGCCGTCCCGGTTGTCCCACTGGAAGTAGGGGACGGCGGTCGCGGTCACGCTGGTGCTGGTCGCCAGGGGTTTCGTGGTGTACGGCAATCCGCCGCGCGGCTGGTCCACGGCGACGGCGTCGGTTTCGATCAGTACGGTGCGCCCGACGCCCGGGAGGTCGTCCACGGGCTTGAGGCGCAGGGGTGCCTGCGGGCTCAGGGCGAGGTCGTCCACCTCGACGCCCTCGGGCTGGTCGGCCTGCTCGAAGCAGTAGACGAGCGGTCCGCGCTCCAGGGCCACGCTGCCCCGCACCGCGTCGATCCTGCGGTGGGGGTGGACGAGCCTGGGCGTCATGTCGAGCCGGAGCTCGACCGTGTCGCCCCGGCGCCACTGGCGACGGATACGGAAATATCCGTCTTCGGCGGCTTGGGCGGGGCTGTCATCGATGGTGGTGTTCTCGCTCCAGGCGGGGATGCGCAGCGCGAGCTCCCATTCGCCCTCGTCCTCGATCGTGATGCGGACGAGCCCGTCCCACGGGTAGTCGGTCTCGATCCGGACCCGGCCGTTCACGGTGCCGGGGACGTACTGGTGCAGCTGGAGGCCGGCGTCGGTGGTCGTGGCCAGGTAGGAGCCGAGCGAGGCCACCAGGCGCATGATGTTCGGCGGGCAGCAGGCGCACGCGAACCACTCCCTGCGCCGCCCGAGATAGGCGTCCTCGACGAGGTCGGCGCGGCGCTGCAGCGGGTTGACGTAGAAGAAGCGCACGCCGTCGGCCGAGGTGGAGGCGGCGAAGGCGTTGTAGAGCGTGCGCTCGATCAGGTCGGCGTGGCGGCCGTGGCCGGTGGCCAGGAGCAGCCGCCAGTTCCAGTGGATGCTCGCGATGGCGGCGCAGCTCTCGCTGTAGGCGCGGTCGGACGGCAGCTCGTACCGCTCGCCGAACGCCTCGCCGTCGTGGCGCGAGCCGTGGCCGCCCGTGATGTACGTCTTGGTGGCGACCATGTCCTCCCAGCGGCGCAGTGAGCACTCCAGCAGCGACTCGTCGCCGGTCTCCAGGTAGACGTCGACGACGCCGGCCTCCAGGTAGAGCTGGCGCACGGCGTGCCCGACCGCCGTGTCGGCCTCGCGGACCGGCAGGTGGTCCTGGGCGTACAGCATGCCCATGCCGCTGTCCTTGATGAGGCCCTTGCCGCGGTTGTCGATCAGCTTGGACGCCAGCTCCAGATACGCGCGCTCGCCCGTCAGCCGGTACAGCTCGACCAGCGCGGTCTCGACCTCGGCGTGGCCGTCGATGCCGTCGTTGCCGCCGGTCAGGAACTCCTCCACCAGGTGGTCGGCGAAGCGCCTGGCGACCTCGACCACCCCGTCGCCGATCCCGGCGCGCGCGGCCGCCACCGCCGCCTGGAACAGGTGGCCGGCGCAGTACATCTCGTGGCTGTACTCGAGCTCGGCGTAGATCTTGTCCGGCTTGACGACCTGGTAGTGCGAGTTGACGTAGCCGTTGTCCCGCTGGGCCTTCTTCAGCACGGCCGCCGCCTGGTCGGCGAACTCGGCGTACCCTGGCTCAGGGGCGCGGACGTGCTCCCACGCGATCGCCTCCAGCTGCTTGTAGAGGTCGGAGTCCTGGAAGCGGTAACCCTGGAAGGGCCCTTCGCCCTCGCCGCCGGCGCGGCGGAGGTTGGGCAGCACGCCCGACCGCTCCATCTGCTCCAGGCCCAGCGGGATGCTGGCCTCGTGATTGATCCGCTGCCATCGCGCGAACGGGCCGCCGGTGATGACGACGTCATTGATGCCGATCGGCCGCCACAGTGCCCGGCTGGACGGAACGACAGGACTCTGATGCATCGAGCTCCTCTAACCTCAACCTCGGGGCCTCGCTGAGAAAACCTTGGGAATAGGTTTTCTCAAACGGAGGGTAAGGTGTGATACATCACAGGTCAAGAGCGGATGCTTGTGCGCGAAAGGGGACTCGGTTGACCAGTCCTTCCGATGGGACGGCGAAGACCATCACGATCAGGGACGTCGCGGCCGCGGCCGACGTGTCGATCGGCACCGCGTCCAAGGCGCTCAACGGCCGCGGGCGGATGCGCGACGAGACCCGCGACCGGGTGCTGGCCGCCGCCGAACGGCTCGGCTTCCGGCCCAACCCGCTGGCCCAGGGGCTGCTGGCGGGCCGTACGTACACGGTGGGCCTGGTCACGGGCGACAGCTTCGGCCGCTTCAGCATCCCGGTGATGCTGGGCGCCGAGGACGCGCTCGGCGCGGGGCAAATCTCGGTGTTCATGTGCGACACGCGCGACGACCCGATCAGGGAGCGGCACTACGTCGAGCGCCTGCTGGCCAGGCGTGTCGAGGGCATCATCGTCACGGGGCGGCGCACCGAGCCACGGGCCGGCATCGGCCGTGACCTGCCCGTTCCCGTCGTGTACGCGATGACGCAGTCGACCGACGACTCCGACGTGTCGATCATCCCGGACGACGAGGGCGGCGGGGCGCTGGCCGCCCGCCACCTCATGGCGACGGGCCGCACCCGCATCGGCCACGTCACCGGGCCGCAGCGCTTCCAGGCCGCGCGCCGGCGCGCCCAGGGCCTGACCACGGCCCTCGCCTCGGCCGGGCTGTCGCCCGCGGGCGAGATCCTGTACGGGCAGTGGAGCGAGGAGTGGGGGCGGCAGGGCGCCGACGTGCTGCTGCACGCCGCGCCCGACGTGGACGCGATCTTCTGCGGGAGCGACCAGATCGCCCGCGGGGTGGCCGAGACGCTGCGCGAGCGGGGGCGGCGGGTGCCCGAGGACGTGGCGCTGGTGGGGTTCGACAACTGGGAGCCGATGGCGCTGGGGTGCCGGCCGCCGTTGACCACCGTGGACATGAACCTCGGGGAGATCGGCCGGATGGCGGCCCGGCACCTGCTGGACGTCATCGCGGGCAAGCCCGTCACCGGCGGCGTCACGATCGTCCCGGCCAGCCTGGTCCTGCGCGAGTCCACCCGCCGCGCCGCCCCGTAGCCGGGGGGCGATGCAAGGCGCTGCAAGGGCGGCGGATGGGGTTGACCGGTGCTGTGTAACACCTTACTGTGCGCCAGGGAAAACCTATTCCCATCCTTAAGGAGTCCGGATGGACCGAGGACGCCGCAGCGCCCCGAAAGCCGCCAGGGGCGCCAGGCGAATCACCGTGGCGGCCGCCTTACTCGCCTCCTTACTCACCGGCGTGTCGCAGCCCGCGCACGCCGCCGCGCCGACCGCGACGGTCGTCGACATGTTCGGCAGGACCGTCAACGACTACGGCGTCAAGCTCGTCGACTGGCAGGGCTACCTGGCCAACCCCTACGTCGAGCTCACCGTCAAACCCCCGGCGGGCGTCCAGTACCCCGTCACGATCGACCTCAAGGCCGAGGGCACCTCCAGGCTCATGATGGACCTGCCCAGCCAGCTCACCGCCACCGGCGCCACCAAGACGCTGACGTTCGCGAGCGCGAGCGACCAGAAGGTGTTCCGCCTCGCGATCCACTCCAAGCGGGGCCCCGGCCAGGATGAAAGTTACACGCTCAAGCTGAACATCCGGGACGGCTCCGGCACGACGACCCAGCAGCAAATGCCGATCCGGGTGCAGCAGGACGAGAAGACCGCGCTGCAGCCCAGCCTGCCCATCAACTTCGACTACCGCTACGACAACATCACCGGCTACTTCAACGAGCCGAACTTCCGCAACGCCGCCGAGGAGGCGGTGAAGGACTGGTTCAGGTTCTTCGACATGCAGCCGTTCGACACCGTGGCGGCAGGGGCGGAGAACAACCACCTGCCGGGCAACGACTGGCAGAACAACATCAACGTCACCAACAACGCCGCCTACAACGGCATGTACGTGTTCTTCCGCGGCATCCAGACCCCGTACTCGACCGGCTACCCCGCCGCCAACGGCAAGTACAGCACCCGGAACGGCCAGCAGCTCGCGGGCCCGCTGCACCGCTCGACCGCGATGATCTTCGAGTACGACGAGGCCGGCAAGCAGCTGTTCACCTCCCTGGCCGACGAGGACTGGTACAAGACGGAGATCGCGGGCTCGGTGCTCGACGTGCACGGCCTGGTCATGCACGAGTACGGCCACGCCGTCGCCTACCACAGCGACTGGGCCGGCATGCGGTCCTACGTCTCTTCGGGCGGCAACGACCCCGACGTCGTCGCCTACCAGGGCTACCCCGTCCCCCTGGACAGCAGCTACCACATCCCCGGCGACCAGAAGTACTGGGACCGGCTCAGCGGCCAGAACGGCGGCTGGACCCACATGTTCCCCACCCGCCGGTGGATGCTGACCAAGCTGGCGCTGCTGGTCGCCGAGAACGCCGGGTGGAAGCTCAACCGCAACCTCACCCCGTTCCTGCCGCCGTCCATCGTCACCACCTCCCTGCCGTCGGCCACGCCGGGCACGGCCTACAGCCAGACCCTCCAGGCCAAGGGCGGCGTGCCGTTCTACGACTGGCAGGTCACCGGCGGCTCCCTGCCCGCGGGGCTCACCCTCGACCGGTTCACCGGCGCCATCAGCGGCACCCCCACCACGGCCGGGACGTCCAGCTTCACCGTGCAGCTGCGTGACTACGACAAGCTCAGCACCCCGCAGACCAGGACCTTCCAGCTGACGGTCGGCACCGGCGGCGGCACCTCCACCAACGTGGCCGGCAGCGCGACCCCGTCGGCCTCCTACACCTCCCCGTGGGAGAGCGTGGCGGCCATCAACGACGGCATCGACCCGCCCAGCTCGAACGACACGGTCAACAAGCGCTGGGGCACCTGGCCGAACACCGGCAGCCAGTGGGCCGAGCTCACCTGGCCGTCCGCCCAGACCCTCAAGTCCGCCGACGTCTACTTCTTCGACGACGCCGACGGCGTGCGCCTGCCCGCCTCCTGGAAGCTCCAGTACTGGACCGGCAGCGCCTACGCCGACGTCCCCGGCACGTACCCGATCGCCATCAACTCCTACAACAAGGTCACGTTCAACCCGATCAGCACCACCCGCCTGCGCGTGGCCCTGCAGAGCGGCCAAGCCTCGGTGGGACTGCTCGAAGTGAAGGCCAACACCTAGAAGGGTTCAATGCGGAAGATCGCCATCTTCAGCGCGCTGGCCGCCCTGGCCGGCGCGCTGTCGGTCCCCTCGCCCAGCCTCGCCGCACGCCAGCCCGCTCCCGCGCTGGACGTGTTCGACATCTTCTACCGCAAGGTCAACGACTACGGCGTCCAGCTCGTGGACTGGCAGGGCTACCTCGCCAACCCCTACGTCGAGCTGACCGTGCGCGCGCCCAAGGTCCCCGGCATCCAGTACCCGCTGAAGGTGGACCTGCAGGCCAAGGGCACGTCCCGGCTGATGTTCAACATGCCGAGCGAGCTGACGGCCGCCGGGGCGACCAAGTCGTTCACGCTCACCGGCCCCGCCGACCGCGAGGTCGTGCGGCTGGCCATCCACTCCAAGCAGAGCGGCGGCCAGGACGAGCTGCACCGGTGGATCATGAAGACCACGGACGCGAGCGGCGCCACCGGCACCCAGACCATGCCGATCCGGGTGCAGCAGGACGAGAAGACCCCGCTCAAGCCGACGATCCCCATCGACTTCGACTACCGCTACGACGACATCACCGGCTACTTCAAGGACCCCGGCGTCCGCAAGGCCGCCGAGGCCGCGGTGCGCAACTGGTTCGCGTTCTTCGACCTGCAGCCGTTCGACACCGTCCCGGCGGGCGACGAGGTCAACCGGCTGCCGGGCGACGACTGGCAGAACGAGGTCGAGGTCTCCAACGCCAAGCCGTACAACGGCATGTACGTCTTCTTCCGCGGCATCCAGACCCCGTACTCGACCGGCTACCCCACCATCAACGGCAAGTTCCACACCCAGAACGGCAAGCCCACCCCCTACCACCGTTCGACCAGCATGATCCTCGAGTACGACGAGCAGCTGATGAAGCTGTTCACCTCGCTCAAGGACGAGGACTGGTGGAAGACCGACCTCGGCCAGGTGATCGACGTCCAGGGCCTGGTCATGCACGAGTACGGCCACGCGGTCGCCTTCCACAGCGACTGGCAGGGCATGGCCGACTACGTGGCCTCCAAGGGCAAGGACGACCAGGAGGTCATCGACTACCAGGGCTACCCCGTCCCGCTCGACACCAGCTACCACGTGCCCGGCGACGACCCGTACTGGGACCGGATCAGCGGGCAGAGCGGCGGCTGGCGGCACGTCTTCCCGACCCGCAGGTGGGAGCTGACCAAGCTGTCGCTGCTGATCGCGGAGAACGCCGGCTGGAAGCTCAACCGCAAGCTCACGCCGTTCCTCAAGCCCTCGATCGAGACCTCCGCCGTCCCGGCGGCGACGGTCGGGGCCGCCTACGAGCAGCGGCTGCAGGCCAAGGGCGGCGTCCCGTTCTACGACTGGCAGGTCACCGGCGGCTCGCTGCCGGAGGGGCTCACCCTCGACCGGTTCACCGGAGCCATCACCGGCAAGCCCGCCAAGGCCGGGTCGTACGAGTTCACCGTCCAGCTCAGGGACTACGACAAGCTGAGCGCCCCCGTCACGCGTGACTACAAGCTCACCGTCGGCTAGCACGAAGGAGGGCGGCGGAGACCCCGCCGCCCTCTCCCTTTTTCTCAGAGGCCGTAGCGGCTCTTCAGGTGCCGCCACCAGTCCCGGAACATCCACTTGTCGAACTCCGTGATCTGCGCCGCGCTGCCCGCCTTCATCAGGAAGCAGCACTGGCCCGTCGGAGTCCAGTCGTAGAAGTCGTCCAGGCCGAACGAGTGGCCCATCTCATGCAGCAGGATGTGGATGTTGTCGGCGTTGAGGTTCGACATGTAATACTCGCTGCCGATCCGCTGCCCCCAGTCGCCCCCCGCTCCCCCGCCGAACCCGGCGGTCAGCCAGAGCGACATGTCGTAGTGGTGCGAGGCGCCGCCCGGGCAGTTGGGGTACTGTCCGCTCTGGTTGAAGAACCGGCCGCAGGGCTCGGAGCACTGGGGCGCGTTCTCGCGGATGTTGTTGACGTAGATGTCCACGGAGTTGTCGCTCCACTGCAGCTGCGCCCGGTCGCGTACGGCCCAGCCCACGACCTTGACCGGCACGTTCGCGTAGGGCCAGCCGTTGTGGCCGGCCATGACGTCCATCCACTTCTTGAACTGGCGGGCCAGCGCCGCGTGGATCTGGTCACGCTGCGCCGCCGTCACCGTGGCTGTGGTGTCCCAGCGTACGCAGTAGTTGATCGAGCCGCCGTTGGCCATGATCTGGTCCCAGCCGTAGTTGCGGAAGCCGTACAGGTTGGGGTACGTGCTCTCGACGTGCTGCCAGACCTCGTTGAGCGGGGTGACCAGGTTGGCGGGCGGGTTCCAGTTCGAGGTGCCGCCGCCGGAGTCGGCGGTCCACGCCTTGACCTCCAGCAGGCCGACCGAGCCCGCGCCGCTCTGCAGCTGGACGCGCAGGCGCGTGGTGCTGACCTGCGTGAAGGTCACCTTGTTGTAGGCGTTGACGGCGATCGGGTACGAGGCGGAGATGTCGGCGTAGGCGCTGCCGGTCCAGTACTGGAGCTTCCAGGAGGCGGGGACGCGCACGCCGCCGCCGTCGTCGAAGAAGTACACGTCGGCGCCCTTGAGGTTCTGGGCCGAGGACCAGGTGAGCTCGGCCCACTGGGCGCCGGTGTTCGGCCAGGTGCCCCAGCGCTTGTTGACGGTGTCGTTCGAGCTGGGCGGGTCGATGCCGTCGTTGATGGCCGCCACGCTCTCCCACGAGGAGGTGTAGGAGGCGGACGGGGTCGCGGTCGTGGCCACGTTCGTGTCGGCCAGGGCGTTCTGGATGGGTAAGAAGAACGTGATGATCAGGAGGAGGGGCAGGACGGCCAACCGTTTCATTCGAGCCTCTCTGGTGGTGGTAGCGCTAACATTCGAGGGTTCAGCGGTAGGTGATGTCGGACGAAGAGTAGATGCAGTTGACGCCGTCGGCCCCGGATCCGATCTTCACCGGCTCCTGGCCCTTGGGGACGCCCCGGTACTTCTCGCAGATGGTGGCGCTGCCGTACACGGTGATCCGGCTGAACCTGGCCGTGTCGCCCCAGTTCGTGTTGATCCCGGCCAGGACCTTGGTGGTGCGGACGGTGACGCCGTCCATGACCACGTTGCGCCGGTAGGAGGTGGAGCAGTTGCCGCAGGCGCGGTAGAGCTTGCCCGAGCCGTGCACCTGGAAGTTCCTGATGGTCAGCGTGCCGGCGCCGTTGTGCTGGAACACCTTGTCGGAGGCGGACTTGGCGCCTCCGCCGTCCACCAGGTAGGTCGCCGAGGAGCTGGACGACTTGAACGTCGCGGCGTCCTCGCCCACGTCGTTCCACCACACGTTGCGGATGGTGCAGGAGCCCTCGCAGTGGATGCCGTCGCCGGCCGGGGCGTCGATGATGACGTTCTGGATGGTGCCGCCGTTGGCCACGACGAACATCGGGTCCTGGCTCTCGCCCTGGCCGCCGTCGCCGATGCCGTAGTAGCGCTTCATGCCTCCGTCGAAGAACGTGCCGGCGTTGCGGGTCGAGGTGAGGTGCACGCTGCCGGTGTCCGAGGGCCAGGGGCCGCTGCCGTCGGTCGGGGCGGCCTGCGCGGGCGTCGCCGCGGTGACGGCGGTCAGGAGCCCGGCGGCCATCGCTGTGGCCACCACGGTGGAACGGGATCGGAATGTCAAGGTCGCCCTCCTTCTCGGTAAGCGCTTTCCCAACGGGACTGGAGCTGCGCCTGCTTTGATCGCACGGGCACGGGCCCACGTCAAACCGCGGACGGGGGCGTCGCCGCCGACCTGCGGATTCGGGCTGAAACTTTCATCTCTCCCGGCCCCCGGAATTGTCGGCCCGGCCGCGTAGGGTGCCCGCATGGCGATGCTCATCGGGAGGGAGCGACCCGCGGCCCTGCTCCTCGGCGAGGTCGAGCGCACGCTCGCCGGTCACGGCGCGCTGGTGCTCGTCACCGGCGAGGCGGGCATCGGCAAGAGCGCCCTGGTGGCGGGCGCGGCGGAGGAGGCCGTGCGCGGGGGCGCCCGGCTGCTCGCCGGCGCCTGCTGGGAGGGCGAGGGCGCGCCGGGCTACTGGCCCTGGGTCCAGGTGATCCGCCGCCTCACCCCCGGCGCGACGCTGCGGAGCCTGGCCCGCTCCGACGGGTTCGAGCTGTACGACGCGGTGACCGGCCTGCTGGTGGACGCCTCCCGCGAGCGGCCGGTGGTGGTCGTGCTCGAAGACCTCCACTGGGCGGACGCGGCCTCGCTGCGGCTGCTGGAGTTCGTGGTGCGCCATGCCTGGTTCGAGCGGCTGCTGGTGATCGGCACCTATCGTGACGCCGAGGTCGACGGGCCGCTGAGCCTGCCCCTGGAGGCCAAGGCCACCGTCCTGACGCTGACGGGGCTGGACCGGGAGGAGGTGGGCCGGCTGGTGGCCCACACCACGGGCGCGGACCCCGGAGAGGAGCTGGTGACGGAGATCCACCGGCGCACGGGCGGCAACCCGTTCTTCGTGGAGCAGACCGCCCGCCTGTGGCAGGGCGGGACCCCTCTGGCGACGATCCCGCCGGGGGTGGGGGCGGCCGTGCGCCGCCGGTTGTCGCGGCTGCCGGAGGGGGTGCTCGAGGTGCTGCGCATGGCGGCGGTCCTGGGCCGCGACTTCACCGAACCCACCCTCCACACCGCGCTCACTGCCCCACCCCACGACTCCCCTCTCGCCGCCTCCCCACCCAACGGCATCCCTTTTGACGGCATCTCATCCCCCGGCATCACGTCCCACCGCATCTCATCCCAGGGCGCCTCTCCCAACGGGCCCTCGTCCGACGGCACCTTTCTCGACGGCTCCACATCCGACGGGGCCGCGCCTGGCGACCTCTCACCCGACGAGCCTTCGCGCGACGAACCCGCGCCTGACGACCCTCCGCGCGACGAACCCGCACCTGACGAGCAGACGCCTGACGAGCCCTCATCCGACGACGTGCCCTCGCTTGACGGGCCCCCACCACCTGACGGGCCTGCACCCGACGGCTCATCACCCAATGACCCGCCGCCTCGCGAGCCTGCGCCCAACGACTCCCCACCCCACGGGCCCTCGCTTGGCAGCCCCTCATCTGACGGGCCCCTCCCCGATGACCCTTCACCCGACAGCCCTTCACCCGGCGACTCTCCGCCTGACGGCCCCCTGCCCTACCGAGGATCCCGTTCTTCATCCGTTCACGGCGTCGCCTCTCCGGCCGGACCGACGCTCGTGGCGACCGAAGCCTCAGTGCGGCGGGCCCTCGACCAGGCCGTGTCAGCCAAGCTCATCACCTCTCTGGGCTCCGGCCGCCATGCCTTCGTCCACGACCTTGTACGCGAGACCCTCTACGCCGAGCTGAACGAGCACGAAGTCCGCGCCAGGCACGCGGCCGCCCTCCGCGCCCTCGACCCGGCACCGGCCGCGATCCGCGCCCACCACGCGTACCTCGCCGCCGCACCCGACGCCCCCGCCCTCCTCCTCGCGGCGGCCAGGGACGCCGAGGCACGGATGGCGGACGAGGAAGCAGTCGGCCACTACCGGCGCGCCCTGGAGCTGGCCCCCGCGCGGGAGGCTCGCAAACGCGCCACGATCGGCCTGGACCTCGGCGTGGCGCAGTACCGGATGGGCGACACCGCCGCCGGCGCCCGCACACTGGAGGCCGCCGTCGCCATCACCCGCCGCCTCGACGACCCCGACCTGCTGGCCCTGACCGCCCTGAAGCTGCACGACCTCGGCCACACCGGCCAGGGCCGCTGGACGGACTTCGTCCACGAGACCCACCACCGCCTGGTCCCCCCGTCCACCCCCACTGCCAACACGCCCGCCCGCGAGACCACCGGGCCCGTACAGGGCGAACCCCCATCCAGGCGGCCCGGGGCTCAGAGCGCGCCAAACCATCGCAGACCCAGCCCAGCGATCGCAGTGGGCCCGCCACCCAACCACACCCCAACGACACACCGGCCCAACGACACCGCGTACACGTCCACCCGCGTCTCCCACGAGACGGCCGACACCGCACGTGAAAGTGGAACTACCCGCCAGGTCCACCCCACCCACGAGGGCAACGCCACGAGACGCCAGCACGGCGACACCACGGGCGAGCGCAACACCACGGGCCCGCGCGATATCCCCGGCAACAGGCGCGGCGACGTCACGCACACGACCACCGGCCTCTCCCACGAGACGGACGACACCACAGGTCAGCACGGCACCGCACAGGACCTCAATGTCCTGCACGACCGCAACGCCCTGCACCTGATCGACCACCCACGTGAGGCCAACTACCTGCGCAAGGCCGACCACCGGCGCGAAGACGACCACCCTCGTGAAGACGACCCCCGGCGCGAGGCCGACCACCAGTGCCAAGCCGACCATCCGCATGAGGTCGACCACCCACGTGAGGACGACCACCAGCGCGAGGCCGAGCACCCACGTGAGGACGACCACCAGCGCGAGGGTGACGCCTTGCTCGGCGGCGACACCACGCCCCACACCGCTGCCTACGGCCGGGGGCGGTTGGATGTCGCGGCCCGGGAGTTGAGCGCGGTCGCGGCGGAGCTGGCCAGGCAGGGGGCGGACGACGAGACACTCGGCTTCAGCCTGCTGGCCAGGCTAGGGGCCATTTGGGGACCGGGCAGCGCGGCCGAGCGGCTGGCCGTCACCGACGAGCTGTCGGCCGTGGCGCGGCGAAACCGGGATCAACGGCTGGAGCTGGCCGCGCGGTCCTGGCGCGTCGGGGCGCTGCTGGAGATGGGGGATCCCCGGTGCCTGCCCGAGCTGCAGGCGTTCGCCACGCGCGCCGAAGGTGCCGAGCTGGCGCTGTTCCAGCATGAGGCCACGGTCCTCAGGGCCATGTTCGCCACGCTCGCCGGACGCTTCGACGAGGCGGCGACGCACATCGACGCCGCCTACGAGCGGGGCGAGCAACCAGGCATCGGCCGACGCGACCTGCGCTGGATGCAGCGGTGGTCGGCCGCGACGCTCAGGGGTCGCTTCGACGTGGCCGACGGCGTTCTGGCGGAGATGGAGCTCGCGGGCAGCCATCACTTCCCGCTCTACCGCGCCGCGACGGCGGTGCAGCGCGGCGACGAGGGCGCGGCGCGCCATCTGGCGGCGGTCGTGACGGGGGGCGAGCAGTACCTGCGGTGGATGGCACCGCTGTGGCTGAGGCTCCAGGCGCAGGCGGCCGCCCTGTCCAAGGACCCGGTGCTCTGCGAGCGCGCACGGGCCGCGATCATCCCGTACGTCGGCCAATGGGGTGTGACGGCCACGGTCGCCGTCGAGGGGCCGTTCGCGCACTGGGTGGCGGTGCTCGACGCCGCCCAGGGACGCTGGGACGAGGCCGTCGCCGGGTTCACCGCCGCCTGTCACGCGGCCGACCTGCTGGGCGCCCGGCCCTGGTCGATCGAGTCCCGCGCCCGCCTGGCCGAGGCGCTCCAGGCGCGCGGCGACGACGCCTCCACACTGATCGCACAGGTCGAGCGGGACGCCGCCGGCCTGGGCATGCTGGTACGCCTGCCGCGCGCCGCAGCCAACGCCTTCCGCCTCGACGGCGGGGTCTGGACCCTGACCTTCGCCGGCCGCACCGTGCACCTGCCCGACTCCAAGGGCCTGGCCGACCTGCGCGTCCTGCTCGACCGCCCTGGAAGCGACGTCTCGGCGGTCGAGCTGCTGAACCCGGCCGGCGGCGAGGTCGTGCTCGCTGCCAGGAGCATGGGCGGCGACGACGTACTGGATGAGAAGGCCAGGACCCGCTACCGGAGACGGCTCGAACTGCTCGACGACGAGATCGACCGAGCCACGGAACTGGGCGACGACCGCCGGGCGGCCGAGCTCGACGCCGAGCGCACGGCGCTGCTGAACGAACTGCGCACGGCCGCCGGGCTGGGCGGCCGCCCGCGCCGGCTCGGCGACGAGGCCGAACGCGCCCGCAAGGCGGTCACCAACCGGATCCGCAACACACTGCGCCAGCTCGACCAACGCCACCCGGAACTGGCCGCGCACCTGAGATCCTCGGTCTCCACCGGCGCCACCTGCCGGTATCACCCCAGCCCCGAAGTGCGCTGGCCACCGTAACCACCGGCCGTCAAAGGCACCGATCACCGTGCCGCACGCCCGCCGCTTGGCCGGGCGGAGTCAGCGGAGCTTCGCGAAGAACGTGGTGACGTCCTCGGTGAAGAGGCCAGGCTGCTCGGTGGCGAAGAAATGACCGCCCTTGTCGTACTCGGCCCAGTGCACGATGTTGTGGTCGCGTTCAGCCCAGGGGCGGATGGTGACGTCGCAGGGCTTCGACACGAGCACGCCCGTCGGCACGGTGCCCCGCGCTGCCGCAGCCCAGTCCCCCGCAGTACCCGAGTCGGACGCCCCCAAAGCGGCCGCACCGCCCCAGACACCGCCACCGCCCGAGTCGGACACCCCCGAAACGGCCGCACCGCCCCAGACACCGCCACCACCCGCACCGGACGCACCCGAATCCGATGCGATGGAGCCCGACGCGGCACCCCGCTCACCGGCGGCACCCAGATCGGAGCCACCACCCAAGTCGGACGCCCTCGAAACGGCCGCACCGCCCCAGTCACCGCCACCACCCGAACCGGACGCACCCGAACCGGACGCACCCGAATCCAACGCGCTCGGGCCGGACGCGCCACCCCACCCACCGGCAGCACCCGCATCGGGAGCGTCGCCCCCGTCGGAAGCGCCACTAGAGACGGACCCGCCACTCGCCAGGGCGGTCCAGTCGTCGGCGCCGGCTTCGCTCCAGTCGGTCGCGCCCATGCTCTCGTAATAGAACTGCGCCGACGACCCCGCCGTGCCGGTCAGCCAGTAGATGGTGACGTTGGTCAGCATGAGGTCGCGGTCGATCGAGTCCTCAGGCAGCCCCTCCACCGGGTCCGTCAGCTCCTTGAACTTCTCCATGATCCACGCCAGCTGCCCCACCGGCGAGTCGTGCAGCCCGTACGAGACCGTCTGTGGCCGCTTCGACTGAGTCTGGAGGTAGCCGTCGTTGAAGTTCTGCATCGTGTCCCAGCGCCGCCGCTCCTCCTCCGTCAGCCCGTCCATCTCCCCCTCCTGGCCGATGGGAAAGGTGATGGCGGCATTGAGATGGACGCCGATGACGTGGTCGGGGGCGTGTCTGCCCATTTCCGGCGCGATGAAGGAGCCGCTGTCCCCGCCCTGCACCCCGTACCTGTCGTAGCCGAGCAGCGCCATCAGCTGCGTGAACGCCCTGGCGGTGCGGGCGGGATCCCAGCCGGGGCCGGACAGCGGGGTGGAGAAGCCGAAGCCCGGCAGGGAGGGGATGACCAGGTGGAAGTCTCGTGAGAGGGGCTCTATGACGTCCAGGAACATCACGAACGTGCCCGGCCAGCCGTGCAGGAGCATGAGCGGCAGGGCGGACGGGTTGTCGGAGCGGAGGTGGGCGAAGTGGATGTCCTGCCCGTCGATCGTGGTGGTGAACTGGGGGATCTCGTTGAGTCTGGCCTCGTGGGCGCGCCAGTCGTAGCCGGTGCGCCAGTATTCGGCCAGGTTCTTGAGGTAGTCGAGGGGGACGCCGCGCTCCCATCCGGTGCCGGGGAGCTGGTCCTGCCAGCGGGTCATGGCCAGGCGGGTGCGGAGGTCGTCCAGGTCCCGCTGGGGGACTTCAATACTAAAAGGGCGAATTGTCATGATATTTCTCCTGGTAATGGGCTAAGGGCGGAAGGCGGCGGCGTGCTCGGCGGCCCACTGGGCGAACGTCCGCCCAGGACGGCCGGTCACCTGCTCCACGGTCGGCAGCACGACCGAGGCCGCGTCCGGCGGGTTGGCACCCAGCCCGACCGCGAACTCGATCAGCTCCTCCCCCGCCCCCCACGCCTCCATCGACGCCCGATACTGTTCCTCGCTCAGCTCCTCGAACCGGATCTCCCGCCCGACGGCCTCGCCGATCACGCGGGCCCGCCGCTCCGGCGTCAGCGCCTCCGGCCCGGTGAGCAGGTACGACCGCCCGGCGTGCCCCTCCTCGACCAGCGCCGCCACGGCGACGGCGGCGATGTCGGCCTCGTGCACCACGGCTCCCGGATGGTTGCCGAAGACCCGGACCACACCCTCCTCGCGGATCGATTCGGCCCACTCCAGCGCGTTGGTCATGAACTCCACGCAGCGCAACTGCGTCCAGCCGAGGTCCCCGGCCCGCAGCGCCTCCTCGACCGAGCACTCGTCCCAACTGCTCAGCACGCTGACGCGGGTCACGCCCGCCTTCGCGGCCAGCTCGACGAGCTCGGGCCCGGTCTGGAGCGCCGCCTGGTCGTCTCCGGCGACGGTGATCAGGTGCAGCCCGGTCACGCCTTCCAGCGCGGGGCCCAGGGACTGCGGCGCGGTCAGATCACCGTAGGCCACCTCCACGGACTCGGGCAGCCGTGCCGCCGCCGGGTTCCTGGTCAGAGCCCGGACCCGCTCGGCACGCGCGACGAGCTGCGCCACGACCTGGCGGCCGACCGTGCCGGTGGCGCCGGTCACGAGAATCGTCATGCTTTCCTCTCATCCGATGATCTCGAACATCGAGAACGTCTCGACAGGCAGGCGCCACACGGGAAATAGCACCCGCTACACGGGGGGAGACTCCGTCCACCAGCCCGTGCCACAGGACCGCGCCGGCCATCGGCGGCAACTCGAGGACGTACCGGAGGAGGGCCGACCCGCCCGGACACCTCTCGCCTGCGCTCAACGGCCATCGCGTACGTGCTCGCCGAGCGCATCAGCAGCCACGGCCTGCCTCTCCCCGCGCCAGCAACTGGCGTAGGAACCGGTCGAGCGGCGGAAGCCTCGCGGAACGCGCCGCACCTCCGGGCGCCGCGAAGGGTGACGACCGGCGACACGCCGGTGGAGCCCCCGAACGTACGCAACTTCTACGGAGGCGGGAGGACGCGACGAGCGGGAAAGGCGGGCGTCCCCACACCGCCTCGAAGGAGGCTCGCATGGTGACCACGGGTCGGGTCGCCGGGAGGGATTTCACCTCCCGGCTCCCACGGATCCGGGCGTGACGGTCTCCCGTCACCCGGCTCTTGTCACCCCTGGTCCCCAGAAACCACAGGTCCAGCGCCAATGCGCGAACAGCTGGGGGTAGTGGGTGGTGATTCCCTTCCCAGCATGTCTTGGCTTTCTTGAACCCGCGTAGCCGGCGGTATTTCTTGCGGATCCACCGCATCAGGTAGACGTTGATGCGTTGCAGGAGAGGATGCAGCACGGAGCGGTAGAACGCCCCGTAGTACTGCATCCAGCCCCGCACCATCGGGTCGATCGCGTGGGGCTCACAGCATCACATCAAGAACCCTGCCTATAGGCAGCCTCCGTGTTCGTGGCACACAGCCCTTTTCATTCTGGACAGCGGCCGTCTTCGTTGAGCCGCAGGACGAGGACGGCCTGGACGATCGGGGTGGTGCGGTGCGGGCAACAGCGCAGTTGGGCCAGGACCTTCCAGGTCTTCAAGGTGGAAACGGCGCTCGCCGTGGGCGAGGGTGAGCGCGGTTGACCGATCGCTGGTGGCCGGACAGCAGCGGCCGCAGCCGGTGGCGTTCGAACGGCGTGCGGATGGTGCCGACGGCGGCGGGGTGTGCGCAGCACGGCTGCACGTGTGCTAGATTGGATCCAGTTGCAGTTGTGGTACCCATAAAAACTTGTGTGCACCTGACGGTATGTAGCCTCAGGTGCATTTTTTGTTTGCCGGTCTTCTCCGGGTGTGGGCCAATTACGGCGACGCGGAATCCGTCCGATGCGGATTTCGGCTTTGCACCTATCAAAGGAGATCAACATGGCTTCTGGCACCGTGAAGTGGTTCAACGCGGAAAAGGGCTTCGGCTTCATCGAGCAGGACGGCGGCGGCGCCGACGTCTTCGCGCACTACTCCAACATCGTCGCCAACGGCGGCTACCGCGAGCTGCACGAGGGCCAGAAGGTAGCCTTCGATGTCACCCAGGGCCAGAAGGGCCCTCAGGCCGAGAACATCGTTTCCGCCTGACACTGACGCACCACGCAGCTGGGGCCCGCGCCATAGGGTGTGGGCCCCGCCGCGTTTCTCTTGCGGTACCCAATGCGCCGTGACGGCCTCACAGACCGCGAAGGACAGCATGTCTGTTCTTCCGCCGCACACCGGATGGTCCACACCAATGGCTCCGGTTCGGGCATGGGTCCGCTCCAGCCCTCTGACCCGCAGCGCAGCCGCCGTTCTTTTCGGCGAATGGCGACCATTTCGACACACGAGGCCAGGCTGTTTTCCGCCGGCTCGGCTCGTCTTTCTTCGGCTCGTGCCCGCCATTCTTGTGCCGCTCATCGCGCCGAGAATCACTTGACACGTGCCGCATCGAGGAAGGTTCTGCATGAACCATGCAACTCGCAAGCACGACCGCGACTCCGCCACCCGCAGGGGCGGCTCTGCCAACCCCAGCAGGGGTGACCGATTCGGGTCACCGGCTCTGGGCCGTTCAGGCACCCCCAGGCGTTCCGGTGGTCACGGGCGGCGTCCCGCCGCGATCCAGGGGGAGTTCGCACTGCCGGTCACCGTCACCCCGGCCCTGCCCGCAGCCACGACATTCGCTGAACTGAACATGCCGCGCGCGCTGATGAAGACGCTCACCAGCCTGGGTATGAATGAACCATTCCCGATCCAGGCCGCCACGCTGCCGAACTCCCTGGCCGGCCGGGATGTCCTTGGGCGTGGGCGCACCGGGTCAGGCAAGACACTCGCCTTCGGCCTGGCCTTGCTCGTCCGCACCTCCGGACAGCGTGCCGAATCGCGGCAGCCGCTGGCCCTGATCCTCGTTCCCACTCGGGAGCTGGCCCAACAGGTCACCGACGCGCTCGCCCCGTACGCCCGGTCACTGAAGCTGCGGCTGGCCACCGTCGTCGGCGGCGTGTCGATCGGCCGGCAGGCCAGTGCGCTGCGCGCTGGTGCCGAGGTCGTCGTTGCGACCCCGGGACGGCTCAGGGATCTCATCGAGCGCGGCGACTGCCGCCTGGATCAGGTCGGCATCACCGTGCTGGACGAGGCCGACCAGATGGCCGATATGGGCTTCATGCCGCAGATCACCCACCTGCTCGACCAGGTGCGCCCCGCGGGCCAGCGGATGCTGTTCTCCGCCACTCTGGACCGCAATGTCGACCTGCTGGTACGCCGCTACCTGACCGACCCGGTGGTCCATTCGGTTGACCCCTCGGCGGGCGCGGTCACCACGATGGAGCACCACGTGCTGCACATCCAGAGCGCCGACAAGCAGGCCACCACGTTGGAGATCGCCGCTCGCGACGGCAGGGTGATCATGTTCCTGGACACCAAGCACGCCGTGGATCGGCTCACCGAAAACCTGCTGAACAGCGGCGTACGCGCCGCCGCGCTACACGGGGGCAAGTCCCAGCCCCAGCGCACCCGCACCCTCGCCCAGTTCAAGACCGGCCACGTCACGGTGCTGGTGGCGACCAACGTCGCGGCCCGCGGCATCCACGTCGACAACCTCGACCTCGTCGTCAACGTCGACCCGCCAAGCGACCACAAGGACTACCTGCACCGCGGCGGCCGCACCGCCCGCGCCGGCGAATCCGGCAGCGTCGTCACCCTCGTCCTGCCCAACCAGCGCCGTGACATGACCCGCCTGATGGCCGACGCCGGTATCGTCCCGCAGACCAGCCAGGTCCGTCCGGGCGAGGCCGAACTGAGACGTATCACGGGCGCCCAGGCCCCCTCAGGGATCCCCGTGACCATCACCGCACCGGTTGTCAATCGTCGGGCGGGACGGAACCGCCGACGATTCGGGTAGCACAGGACGAGAACGGCCTGACGATCGCGGTGGCGCGGCGTGGGCAGCAGCGCAGCATGGTCAGGATCTTCCAGGTATTCAAGGTGGCGACGGCGGTCACCGCCAGTGCGTCGATCAGGCCCGTGGTGCGTGCTGCCGTCAGGCCATGGGTGAGGTGAAGCCCGATACCAGCCGGCCTGCGGGCGATCATCGCGGTCCAGCCGAGGCGGCAGTGGGGAATCTGGGAGCTGCTCCTCGTTCAGAAGATCGCCATCACCGTCTTCGGGAGCGCAGGGCCCGCCTCCCCCTCGAGCCGCAAACCTGCTGTCCGCGATCCAGGAGAACCGCGATCTCGACAGCGGCGAGGGCCTGACCGACGGGCAGATCGCCGACGCTGATCTCGTGCGTCCGCCTTCATCCCTGGAGTACCGGTGCGGCCGCGGCGGACGAGCCGGCGGCTCTGGGCATTGGCCAGGCTCGCTGCCCGGCCTCCTCGGCGACCCGCTCGACATTTGACAAATTCATCTTCAACTGCTCTCCGAATTTACCCTGAGAGCACCTTGAATTAATTTGTCAAATCGATCCGACAAAGTCCTTGATGGTCAAAGTGAAGCGCTACCTTAAACGCATGGAATTTCGTCGTCTCGGCCGCAGCGGCCTGTCCGTAAGCGCGATCTCCTATGGCCACTGGCTCGCGTACGATGCCCCGGACCAGGAAGAACGCGCGCGAGCGTGCGTCACGGCGGCGCTCGACGCGGGCATCACGACATTCATCACCGCGGACGCGTACGCGAACACCGCGGCCGAGTCGGTGCTCGGCCGCGCCCTGAAAGGACAGCGGCGGGAAAGCCTGGAGATATCCACGAAGGTGTTCTGGCCCACCGGGCCGGGCGGACCCAATGACAAAGGGCTCGGCCGCAAGCACGTCATGGAGTCGGCACGCGCGTCGCTGCGGCGGCTGGGCACCGACTACCTCGACGTGTACCAGGCGCATCGTTTTGACCGGACGGTGCCGCTGGAGGAGACCATGGTGGCGTTCGCCGATCTGGTCAGGCAGGGCCATGTGCTCTATGTCGGCGTCTCCGAATGGACGGCCGAGCAGATCACGAGCTGCGCCGCGCTCGCCCGGGAGCTGCGCGTGCCGCTGGTCTCCAACGAGGCGCAGTACAGCGCGTTGTGGCGGGTGATCGAGGCCGAGGTCGTGCCGGCGTGCGAAAGGGAGGGGCTCGGTCAGCTCGCCTGGTCCCCTCTCGCGCAGGGCGTACTGACGGGCAAGTATCGCCCGGGGCAGCCGGCGCCCGCCGGGTCGCGCGGCGCCGACGTGAGCGGCGCGGGCAGTTTCATCCAGCCCTTCCTGCGCGAGGACGTGCTGGTACGGGTGCAGCGGCTGCGTCCCCTGGCCGATGAGGCCGGGCTGACCCTGGGTCAGCTCGCGCTGGCCTGGGTGTTGCGGCGCCCCACCGTGGCTTCGGCGATCATCGGGGCGTCGCGGCCCGAGCAGGTGCGGGAGAACGTCGCAGCGGCCGGGGTCCGGCTCGACGCCGAGCTCATGGAGCGCATCGATCAGGCACTGGACGGGGTGGTCGAAACGAACCCGGCGCTGACGACGAGCCCGTGAAGAGCCCGATCGGTCAGCCGCCGCGGCGATCGTCGACGACCACGGCCAGACCAGGCCAGGCGCCCGCGAAGCGCCGCAGGTCGTCGGCGAGCGGGGACAGGTGCGCGCCGGGCAGGAAGCGCACGGTCGTGCCCGTGGTGCCGTCGCCGGCGACGGGCTCCAGGCCGGTGACGGGCACGCCGTGCTCGTACCGCTGGGTCCAGGACCCGTTCAGGCGGCGGTTGGTGTGGACGAGCCACGCGCTGAGCGCGGCGACGACGGACATGCCGCGGCGCGGATGCCCGTCGGCGAGCACCTCCGCGCCGGGGTGGTCGAAGAAGCGCAGGTCCTTGGACGCCATGACGGGCTTCTTCACCGGCCGCCCCCGCTCGTCGAAGCGGGTGTCGGTGCCTCGCCCCTCGTCGGCCACGGACACCGAGCCGTCGGCGTGGAGGGTGACGGCGCAGCGGCCGGCGCCGGTGCTCGCCGCCTCGTCGGCCGGGTAGGCGAGGACCTCGAGGATCAGGTGCCGGACGCCGCCGGGGGCGAACTCGGCCGGGTTCGCCCGGATGTGGGCAAGGTGGCCGAGGTCGACGTCGGCCGCCCAGTCATGGGTGGTGTTGCGCCAGGAGGCTCGGGGTGTGCTCACCGCAGCACCCTACTCACGGCGACCGGCGTGCCCGAGGACGCCGGTCAGCTTCGGTGGTCCGGGTAGGCGGAGGCGAGGAGACGGCTCAGGAATCGATCGAGGTCGTCGAGCCCGTAGGAGGCGAGCACGTCGGGCGGCTGGGTGAGCAGGTAGGTCAAGGCGCTGTTGACGGCCAGGGTCACCATGGCGGCGCTCTCACGGGTGGCCGGGAGGCCGGCGGCCCGCTGGGCGGCCAGGTGCAGGTCGAGGTCGGCCCGGGTGAGCCGGGCCAGGGTCTGCTGCACCTCGGGGTTCCTGGCGGCCTCGGCGTGCAGTTCGACGTAGGCCAGGACCCGGGACCGGTTGACCGTCATCGCCCGCTCGATCATCAGGCGCAGCAACCCGAGCAACTGGTCGACGGTCTCGACCTCGGCCTGCCGCAGCTCGCTCCAGTAGCGCTCGACGCACCGCTCGGCGGCGGCCCGGAGAAGGCTGTCGCGGGTCGGGAAGTAGTTCTTCGCCGTGCCTTCCGGCAGCTCGGCGGCACGGTCCAGCGCGCGGTGGGTCAGGCCCCTGCCGCCCTCCCCCGCCAGCACCTCGATAGCCGCGTCGCGCAACCGGTCGCGGCGGTCCCTGTTCTCCACCATGGCCCCCATCCTCCCGCCTTTGTGTCATCACCACAGATGTGGTACCACATCTGTGGTGATGAAGATGAGAAGAGCTGTCGTGGTCGGCGCCGGAGTCGGCGGGCTGACGACCGCGATCGCGCTGCGCGCGATCGGCTGGGAGGTCTCGATCTTCGAGCGATGGCCCCGGGTCGTCGCCGAAGGCACGGCGCCGGGCCTGCGCCCGGACGCCCAGGCCGCCCTGGCCGGCCTGGGGCTGGGCGAACAACTGCGCGAGCGCACCGTCCCCTACCGGCACGCGCAGATCCGCACCCCCGACGGCAGGCGCCTGGCCGGCCTGCCGTTGGAGCGCATCGAACGGCGCGCAGGGGCGCCGGTCCGCATGCTGTCGCGGGTCTCGCTGATCGAGATGCTGGTGCGGCAGGTGGACCCGGCGACGATCAGCACGGGCGTGGAGATCACCGATCCCGCCGCGCTACGCGCCGGCTATGACCTGGTGGTCGGCGCCGACGGGGTACGCAGCGCGGTGCGCCGGGCGTTCTTCGGCGCAGCGACCCGCCCCCGCTACGCGGGCATCGTCGCCTGGCGCGGCGTGATCCAGGGTTTCGAGCCGCAGGACTACGGCGAGACCTGGGGGCGCGGGCAGATGTTCGGGATGACGCCGCAGGCTCCGGGGGTGACCAACTGGTACGCGCCCGTACGCACCCCGGAAGGGGTTCGCGAGAGCCTCGACGACCTGCGCGCCCGCTTCGCCGGCTGGCACGACCCCATCCCTCGCGTGCTGGCGGCGGCCGAGGAGGACGCCGTGCTGCGGCACGAGGTCTACGACCTGGCGCCACCGCTGGGGTCCTACGTCACGGGGAACGTGGCCCTGATAGGAGACGCGGCCCACGCGATGACGCCCGCGCTGGGGCAGGGCGCCTGCCAGGCCCTGCTCGACGCGGTCGAGCTCGCCGCCTGCCTGCGTACGCACCCCGGCGACGTGGCGCAGGCGCTGCTGTCCTATGACGCGCGGCGGCGCCCGGCCGCCCAGCGGATGGTCACCGCCTCCAGCTGGATGACCCGCCTGGCCGGGGCCGGTCGCCTGGCGCGGCCGCGCGACACGCTGATGCGGATGCTGCCCATCTGAGCGTCCGGGGGAAGGCGCCCGGACTACGACAGGACCTTGAGCAGCCGGTCGGCCAGGACGGCCGCCGAGGCGGGGTTCTGGCCGGTGAACAGGTTGCGGTCGACCACCGTGTAGGGCTTCCACGCCTCGCCCTTGGTGAAGTCGACGCCCAGGTCGATGAGCTCGTCCTCCAGCAGCCAGCGGGCCTTGGGGCCGAGGCCGACCGCGTTCTCCTCCTCGTTGGTGAACGCGGTGATCCGGTAGCCGGCGAACGGCGACACGCCGCGGATCCTGGTCGCCAGCATCGCCGCCGGGGCGTGGCAGACGACGGCCAGGGGCTTGCCGGAAGCCAGCGCCTCGGTCAGCAGCCGGCCGGCGTCCGCGTCGAGGCACAGGTCTTCCATGGGGCCGTGGCCGCCGGGAAAGTAGACCGCGTCGTAGTCCTCCGAACGGGCGTCGGCCAGCCGGATCGGCCGCCGCATCTCCTCGGCGGAGCGGATGATCGCCTCCAGGTCGAGGGCGATCTGGGCGCTCCCGGCCATGTCGGGGCGCAGGCTCATCATGTCGACGGTCGGGACCACTCCGCCGGGCGTGGCGACCACGATCTGGTGGCCGGCGTCGGTGAGCGCCTTGTACGGGGCCGCGAACTCCTCGGCCCAGTAACCCGTCGCGTGCCTGGTGCCGTCCTTGAGCGTCCAGTACGCCGTCCCGGTCATCACGAAAAGGAGCTTCGCCATCGGAACAACCGCCTCCCCGTCCCGCGCGGTTGGTCTTACAGGCAGCATTTTAGGTCCGGCGTGATCGAGGCCACTTCCCGGGCGCGCCTCGATTGTCCTGATTTTGCCAGGCGTTACGAACAGCAAGGAAAAGGCAACGTCGAATTCTCTGGCGGGCGAGGCTGAGCCGCCATCCGTTCGAGGCGGGACTCCAGCAGCGAAGCGACGTCGAACGCGACCTGCCGCGCTGGGTGACGCGGTTCCCGTACCGCCCCGGCTCCGACGGGGAGTAGACGCTCCGGGCCCAGGCACCATGGCGTCCCCGCCGGCGGGGCCTCAGCCCGGGCTCAACCAGCGGGTGAGGGCCGCCTTCAGGCCGTCGGGGTCCGCGCCCGCCCAGGCGACGTAGCCGTCGGGCCGGATGAGCAGTGCGGGTGCCGGGGCGTCGCCGGCGGTCGCGCTCACGCGGCGCACGTGCTCGTTCCAGGGCTCCGCGGTGACGGCGAGGTCGTTCCCGCCGGTGAGGTCGAGAAGCAGGGGACGGGCGTCGCGCAGGAGCTCGGCCAGGCGCCGCGGGTGTCCGTCGTCGGTGATCAGGTCAAAGGACGGCACGAACCAGCCCGTGGGCGCGGCGGGATGTTCCTCGCCCATGTCGTAGCGGACATCGGCGCCCGCCAGCAGGGCGGCGACCAGACGCAGGTTCTCGGTGCGGCCGAGGAGCTCCGCGAAGAGCAGGCGCAGGGCGGTGACATCGCCTCCGGGCGCCAGCAGGGCGCTCGCGGCCCGCGTGTGCATGAGCACGCGTTCGGCGCTCGCCCGGCGCTCGGTTCCATAGCTGTCCAGCAGGCCATCCGGGGCCCACCCCCGCAGCGTGGCAGCGAGTTTCCAGGCCAGGTTGGCCGCGTCCTGCAGCGCCAGATTCAGGGTGGGACCGTGGCTGACGTGCGCGGCGTCGCCGGCGAGGAAGACCCGGCCGTCGCGGTAGCGGTCGGCGAGCCGGGAGTTGCGGCCGCACTGGCGGCGCAGCAGGGTGGGCGCGCCCTCGGGCGGCGGAGCCAGGGGCAGGCGGACTCCGAGGACCCGTTCGACGCTGTCCTCCATCTCGGCCGGCGTCATCGGCGCACCTGGCCCCGGAAAATCGCCTGCCGGGTGGTCTTCCCATTCGGCCGTGTTGATCAGCGGCCGCTCCGGGTCGTGCGCGAGAAGGGTGAAAACGCCCCGATCGGTACGGTGGAAGTGCGCCGGGATCTCCCCGAGGCCCTCGATCACGACCCGTCCCCCCGGCGCGAAACGGTAACGGTCGCTCGGCCCGATGAGGGCGGTCCGGTCGACGACGTGGTCGTCACTGGTGCCGGGGAAGGCGATCCCCGCCTGCTTGCGGATCAGGCTGTGGCCGCCGTCGCAGCCGACGAGGTATCGGGTCGTGAAGGTCGTCTCGGTCCCGTCCGCGCCGCGGGCCACGACGTCGACCCGATCCTCGTTCTGGCTGAAGGACAGCACGTCCCAGCCTCGCCGGACCTGCGCGCCGAGTTCTGCCGCCCGCTCGCCGAGCACCCGTTCCAGATCGCGCTGGTTGACCGGCAGGAGATACATCGGGTTCTCGTCGCCGAGCGCGTGCAGCGGTAACGGCATGCCGCCGAAGAAGAACCCGGGCGCAGGCGCGGGTGCTCCCCGGCCCCCGCAACGTTCGAAGAGGCCGCGGTTGTCCAGCAACCGCACCACCTGGCCCGCGAGGCCGTGTGCCTTGTCCGCCAGATCCGGCTCCGGCCGCCGTTCCAGCACCAGGGGCCGCACTCCCGCCAGGCGGAGCTCGCAGGCCAGGAACAGGCCGGCGGGTCCACCGCCGACGATGATGACGTCGAACATCGCTGACGCCTCCTTAGGATACGCATCTGTATCTAACGGCGGACACCGTAGGACACCGCGATAAGATACGCAAGTGGATCGTAAGGACGAGCAGGTCGCGGGTGAGCACGCGGCGGGACGTCGCGCCGACGGCGGCGCGTCCCGTCGCCGCGGCGCCGAACTCGAGGACGCGATCCTCGACGCCGCCTGGGACGTGCTGGTCGAGCACGGATATCACGGCTTCACCTACGAAGCGGTCGCCGCCCGCGCCGGCACGAGCCGTCCCGTGCTCTACCGGCGCTGGCCGCAGCGCGACGACCTGCTGCTGGCCACTCTCACCAAGTTCTGGCAGCCGATCGCGGTGCCCGACACCGGCAGCCTCCG
This sequence comes from Nonomuraea angiospora, assembly GCF_014873145.1. Taxonomy (NCBI): domain Bacteria; kingdom Bacillati; phylum Actinomycetota; class Actinomycetes; order Streptosporangiales; family Streptosporangiaceae; genus Nonomuraea; species Nonomuraea angiospora. The sequence goes on from NZ_JADBEK010000001.1 coordinate 1,567,293, forward strand.
CGACGACGCGATCGGCTTCCTGCGCAACGCCAACGCCGACCGCGCGCCCACGATCACGTTCATAAGCGTGCAGCTGGCCGGCTACTTCCGCGACGCCGGCACCAGCTTCAGCGAGCTGCGCCACACCCTGCTCCCGCCGGGCCGGGCCACCGCGTTCGAGACGATCGTCGCCCAAGCGGTCGAGCGCGGCGAACTGCCCGACGTGCCACGCCCGTCCCGCGTGGTGAACCTGCCGTTCGACCTGCTGCGCCACGACCTGCTCACGACGATGCGCGCGGCGCCGGACGAGTCGATCGTCGAGATCGTGGACAAGGTGTGGCTACCGTTGCTCGGAGTGTCCGGAGCTCCGACGGCCTGACCCGCCTCCCACCCCCTGGAGACCGCCGGCGACCTCGCTTCTCGGCACGGGCGAGGGGCTGTCAGCCGGACAGGACACGGAAACCCGCGTCCACCGGGATGCATGCGCCGGTCACGGCGTCGAAGCCGCCGTCAAGCACGGAGCCGATCACCGCGGCGACGTCCTGAGGATCGAGCATCCGGCCGAGGATCGAGCGGTGCCCGAGCGCCGCCTCCGTCTCGGGCGTTCGCATCGCCGCGCTGGCCTCGGTACGGACCGCGCCGGGCGCCACGATGTTCACCGGGATTCCCCAGGCGCCGGCCTCCGCGGCGACATGCTGGGCAAAGGTGTTGAGCGCCGCCTTCGCCGTCGCATGCGCGATCGCACCCGGGCGTACCAGCTCGGCGCTGAGGCTGGAGACGTAGACGATCCGGCCGTTGCCCTGCTCGCGCATGCGGTCCAGCACCCGCCGGGTGATGTGGAAGACGCCGGCGAGCTCCCCGGTGACCTTGCCGGCGAAGTCCTCCCACGACATCCGGGCCAGCGGGCCGAACGGCGGGGGGATGTTGGCGTTGCAGACGAGCGCGTCCACCCGCGCGCAGGCCTCGACGAGTTCGGCCACCTGGCCCGGGTCGCGGACGTCGGCCTGTACGGCCTGCGCCGTGCCACCGGCCGCCTGGATCTGCTTGACCACCGAGGTGGCCGCCGACGTGTCGGCGCGATAGTTGACGATCACATGGAAGCCGCGACGGCCCAGCTCGTGTGCCGTCGCGGCACCGATGCCGCGCCCTGCCCCGGTGATGAGTGCGATGCGTCGCATGTCAGACCTCCTCCGCTCTAAGGCTTCGGTGGCAGACTCTAGGTATTGAGCATTCCAGGAGAAAGTACCTACCTTTGGGTAAGCTCCATACCTTGCCGTCGGCTTTCTGCTCGTCGAAGGGTGGCACGACGTATGAGTGACGCGTTTCACAGGGACTGCCCGGCACGCATGGTGCTCGACCACGTCACCAGCCGCTGGGCGGTGCTCGTGCTGACAGCCATCGGCGGTGGCCCGCTCCGGTTCCACGAGCTACGCACCAAGATCGAGGGGATCAGCGAGAAGATGCTGTCCCAGACGCTGCGCACTCTCGTACGCGACGGCTTCGTCCGCCGAACCGTCACCCCTTCCACGCCACCGCAGGTCAGCTACGGCCTGACCGCCCTCGGCGAGGGGATCACCGAGCCGCTCCAGGCCCTGTCCGACTGGATCCGGGACCATGCGGGCGACATTCTCACCGCGCAGGCCGTGTACGAACGGGAAACAGCCTGAGCCCCGCTGGACCCCTGCTGGATATTTGCCGGTAACAACCTGGTAACAGGGTCTTCTCCTCGGCAATGTTAGCGGTCACACTCAGGCATCAAGAAATGTGACCGGTCACATCTGCGCACCTCCACGTCCCCCCAAGGGCTCCAACGCCCGCAGCACGCAAGGAGGTTGTCTCGCCATGAGGAGGAAACATGCCTGGTCAGCGATGCTGGCGGTGGTCCTGGTGACGGGTGCCCTGCACGCCGCCCCCGCCCGGGCCGCGTCTCAGCTCGTCGTCGATCTCGGCAGCTCGACCGGCGCGCTCAGGTACGGAGCCACCGGCTTCCTGTACGGGCTCGGCGACGAGGGCATCCCGAACGAGACCATGCTCGCCGCCCTCAAACCGCAGGTCACCGCCCAGAAGGCGCCCGACGGCCTGCAGCACCCGAACGGCGACGCGCTCAAGATCGCCCCCATGTTCAAGCGCGCCGGCGGCCGCGAGATCCAGATCTACATGCAGGACGTCTACAAGCAGTGGCCGTACGAGAACCTGGGCATCAACGACTACCTGGCCAAGGTGGACACGATGGTCAGGAAGGTCGTCGCCGACCCGTACCGCACTTCGTACGTCTACGTCCCCTTCAACGAGCCCGACCAGATCTGGTACGGCGGCAACCTCGCCGGGTTCATGAACGACTACCGCACCGTCTACCGCCGGATCCGCTCCCTCGACCCCGGTGCCCGCATCGCGGGCCCGAATTTCGCGAGCTACCGCTCGGCCGACCTCCGGACGTTCATGCAGTTCGCCCGGGACAACGCCGTGCTGCCGGACGTCACCACCTGGCACGAGCTGGGGGATGACTTCTTCACCGGCTGGCACAACCACTACGCCGACTACCGGGCGATCGAGTCCAGCCTGGGCATCTCCCCCAGGCCGATCACCATCAACGAGTACGGGCGTTTCTCCGGGGATCTGGGCGTGCCGGGCAACCTGGTGCAGTTCGTGGCGAAGTTCGAGAACAGCAAGGTCGACGGCTGCCTGGCGTACTGGACGACGGCCGGCGGGCTCAACGACCTGGTCACCAGGAACAACCAGGCGACCGGCGGCTGGTGGCTGTACAAGTGGTACGGCGAGCTGACCGGCAACACCGTGGCCGTCACCCCGCCCGCGCCCACCGGCTCCCTCCAGGGCCTGGCCGCGCTCGACCAGGGCAAGAAGCAGGCCAGGGTGATCTTCGGCGGCAACAACCCGGCCAGCGGCACGTACGACACCAACCTGGTCGTCAAGGGAATCCCGGGCACCCTGGGCACCACGGTCCACGCGGCCGTCTGGGGCGTGGACGACACCGGGCTGAACCCCTCCCCCGGCCCGTACAAGGTCACCGAGGCGGACTTCACGCCGTCCCGCGGCCAGATCACGATCCCGCTCACCGGGCTGAAGGGCTCCTCGGCGTACCACGTGATCGTGACCCCGGACAAGGACCCGACCGCCGGGTCCCGCTACGAGGCCGAGTACGCCGCCGCGCCGGGCGCGATCACCTACGGCCAGGTCTCCTACGCGGACGGCGGCGCCAGGTTCGTGGTCACGGCCCCCTCGGACGGCTACTACAACGTGGACCTGCGTTACTCGGCCTCCGCCGCCCGCGTGGCCAAGCTGCGGCTCAACGGCTCCGACCTGACCGACGTCCCCCTGCCGGCCGCGGCGAGCTGGAGCACCGTGACCACCAAGGTGTTCCTGACCGCCGGGATCAACCGCCTGGAGGTCGGCGCCACCGGCGCGAACGTCGACTACCTCGACGTGTCACCGGCGACGGGGACGATCACCGCGTACGAGGCCGAGTCCAGCGCCAACACGCTGGGCGGCGCCGCCAGGGTCGCGGCCAACACCGCCGCCTCGGGCGGGAAGTACGTCGGCTACGTCGGCGCCGGCGCGGCCAACACGCTGCGCTTCAACAACGTCACCGTCGCCTCGGCCGGCCGCTACCGCCTGGTCGTCACGTACGCCAACGGCGAGCTGGGCGAGGGCGCCTCCAACTACAACAGCAACATCGTCGACCGCTACGCCGACATCTCGGTCAACGGCGGCGCGGCCCAGCGGCACTACTTCCGCAACACGCTGGGCTGGTCGAACTACCGGACCACGGTCGTGGACGTCACCCTGGCCGCCGGCGCGAACACGATCACGTTCGGCAACGCCTCCGCCGGCTACGCGCCCGACATCGACCGCATCCAGATCGCCAAGCCTGTCGGCTGACAAGCGCCGGCCGGTAAGAAGCAGCAGCAGAGGAGATCCATGAACACCAGCGTCGTCTGGGGCCACCCGAGCCTGCGGGTCGTGCTCGACGTCTCACCCGACGGCCCGGTCGGCGTCCGGTCGCTGTCCGGCGGCGACGCCGCCACGGCGCACCTGCCCAGGGCGACGCAGCCGCTGGTGGAGCTGCTGGTCCCGGAGGAGGGCCGGGCGCGGGCCTCGCACCGCTTCTCGCGGACGGCCGTCGGCCTGCGCCTGGCCTACCGGGGCTGCGAGCAGCGCAGGGAGGGGGTGTGGCACGTGCTGCAGCTCGACCTGCACGACGCGCGGAGCGGGCTGGACGCCGAGGTGTTCCTGCGCTCGGCGGAGGGCGTCAGCGCGTTCCAGGTCTGGACGCGGGTGACCAACCGCGGCCAGGCTCCCCGGCTGCTGCTGGGCGTCACGTCGTTCGCCGCCGCCTTCGCGGGGGTGGTGGACGACCTGGACGTGGTACGGGCCGACAGCGAATGGCTGGGCGAGAGCCGCTGGGTCCGCGAGGCCCTGCGCGGGCACGCCGTACCCGATCTCCGCCTGGGCGGCCACGGGCAGGACGGCCGCGGGCGGCTCGCGGTCGTCAGCACCGGCACCTGGTCGACCGGCTCCCACCTGCCCACCGGCGGCCTGATCGACCGCGCCGGCGGGCAGGCGTGGCTGTGGCAGATCGAGCACAACGGCGCCTGGCGCTGGGAGGTCGGCGAGCGGCTCGACGACCCGTACGTCGCGCTGCTCGGCCCGACCGACATCGACCACCAGTGGCAGCACCTGCTCCAGCCCGGCGAGTCGTTCACCACGGTGCCGGTGTCGGTGGCGGTGTCCGGCGCGGGCCTGGAAGGGGCGGCCGCCGCGCTCACCGCGCACCGGCGGACGATCGTCCGGCCGCACCCCGACCGGGAGCGGCTGCCGGTGGTGTTCAACGACTACATGAACACGCTGTCGGGCGACCCGACCACGGACAAGCTCCTGCCGCTGATCGACGCCGCAGCCTCGGCCGGGGCCGAGGTGTTCTGCGTCGACGCCGGCTGGTACGACGACGGCGGCACCTGGTGGGACAGCGTCGGCGAATGGCAGCCGTCGCAGACGCGCTTCCCGCGCGGCATCGAGGAGGTCCTCGGCCGCATCAGGGAGCACGGCATGGTGCCGGGACTGTGGCTCGAACCCGAGGTGATCGGCGTGCGCAGCCCCATGGCCGACAAGCTGCCCGCCGAGGCGTTCCTGCAGCGGGGCGGCGTACGCCTGGTCGAGCACGGCCGCTACCACCTCGACCTGCGCCACCCCCGCGCGATCGCGCACCTGGACCAGGTCGTGGACCGGCTGGTGGAGGAGCTCGGCGTCGGCTACTTCAAGCTCGACTACAACATCGACCCGGGCGCGGGCACCGACCTGGACGCCGACAGCGCCGGCGACGGGCTGCTGGCCTGCAACCGGGCGCACCTGGCCTGGCTGGACGGCGTGCTGGCCCGCCATCCGGGCCTCACCCTGGAGAACTGCGCGTCGGGCGCCATGCGCATGGACTACGCCATGCTGTCGCGGCTGCACCTGCAGTCCACCAGCGACCAGCAGGACTTCCGCCTCTACCCGCCGATCGCGGTGTCGGCGCCGATGTCCGTGCTGCCCGAGCAGTCGGCGAGCTGGGCGTACCCGCAGCCCGACATGTCGGATGAGGAGATCGCCTTCGCGCTGTGCACCGGCATGCTGGGGCGGCTCTACCTGTCCGGCCATCTGGACGGGATGACCCCCGCCCAGCTCGACTCGGTCCGCGACGCCGTACGCGTCCACAAGGAGATCCGCGCGGATCTGGCCCGCGCGACGCCCGTGTGGCCGCTGGGGCTGCCGCGCTGGGACGACCACCACCTCAGCCTGGGGCTGCGTACCGCCGACGTCACATACCTTGGCGTATGGCGACGCGACGGGGCGAAACCCGTACGGCTGGACCTGCCGCACCTGGCGGGCCGCGCGGTCGAGATCGACGTGATCTACCCGCGGCACCTGCCGGACTGGGCGCGCGACTGGCAGCCCGGTTCCGGCGTGTTGACGCTCACCCCCTGCTGCGACGAGCCCCACTCCGCCCGGATCCTCCGCATCCGCACCGCCTGATGAAAGAGACCGCCATGAAGACCAAATGGACGGCCGCCGCCGCCGCGACGGCGCTCGCGCTCGGCCTGGCCGCGTGCAGCGACCCCTCCGTCGAGACCTCCTCCGCCGCCCCCGCCACCGCGGCGGCCTGGCCCGACCCGGCCACCAAACTCGACGGCGTCAAGCTGACGATCTGGGCCGCCCAGAACAGCAACACCGTGCCCAAGGCGGTCATCGCCGGGTTCCAGAAGGCGACGGGCGCGACGGTCGAGGTCGTGACGATCCCGGACCCGTACGAGCAGGGCATCCAGACCAAGGTCGCCACCGGCGACAAGCCCGACCTGGCGTTCTGGCAGCCGACCGCGTCGATGCTGACCGCGATCAACGCCAAGGCCAACCTCCAGTCGCTGAACGACGCGCCGTGGCTGGCGCAGCTGTCGCCGGACCTGAAGGACATCACCGGCATCCTGGACGGCGCCCGGTACGCGGCTCTGATCACGAGCCCCGCCGTCGAGGGCGTCTACTACAACAAGGAGGTCTTCGCCGCCAACAAGATCACCAGCACGCCGAAGAACTTCGACGAGATGGTGAAGCTGGGGCGCACGCTGAAGGCCAAGGGCGTCACGCCGTTCTTCGAGATGGCCGGCGACAAGTGGGCGACCCAGTGGTGGGTGCAGGTCCAGCTCGCGGACGCGGCCAAGGACGGCCTGTGGGAGCGGATCAACACGGGCAAGGAGACGTTCAACAGCCCGGCCGTCGTCGGGGCGATCAAGACGTACAAGTCGCTGATCGACGAGGGGCTGTTCAACTCCGACATCAAGACCGCGAAGTTCGAGGACCAGGGCGCGGCGTTGCTGTCCGGCAAGGCGGCCATGGTCGTGCAGGTGAACTCGTTCTTCGGGCAGCTGCAAGCCTCGGCCGACACCGCCACGCTGAACAAGAAGATCGGCTTCTTCCCGATCTCGCCGTCGGGGAACGTCGGCACGTTCATCCCCGACCAGTCGAACGCGCTGGTGGCGTTCAAGACCGGGGACGCCAAGCGCGAGGCCGCGGCGCGGCAGCTGCTGGCGTACTGGATGGGGCCCGGCTACAAGGACTTCGTCGCCGACCGCAACACCGTCTCGCTGGAGCCGTCGGTGCCCAGCCCGGCGGGCGTGCCGCAGGCGCTGCTGGACGTGCACGCCGCGCTGCCCACCGCGGTCGGGTCGATGCAGGCGCTGGCGGTGGCCAACCCGGACCTGTACCTGAACCTGGCCGACATGATCACCGGGACCATGACGCCGGAGAAGGTCGCCTCGGCCACCCAGGATCAGTTCGCCCAGCTCGCCAAGGCCGCCGGGGCGAGCGGTTTCTGACGTGCTGATCACCACCTCGCGGCGGGCCGCCTCCCGCACCACGACCGCGACCCGCGGGCGCCCGGTCGTCGGGAGGCGGACGCACCCCATGTGGTTCATGGCTCCGGCGTTCGCCATCCTGCTGGTGTTCTTCTTCCTGCCGACGCTGTTCAACTTCGTCTACGCCTTCACCGACTGGTCGGGCTTCAAGAGCGCGATCCGGCCCGTCGGGCTGGACAACTTCACCGACCTGGCCTCCAACGGCACGCTGTTCCGGTCGCTGCGGGTCACGGTCGTGTACGCGGTGCTGGTGGCGATCTTCCAGAACGCGTTCGGCTTCGGCCTGGCCGTGCTGCTCGAACGCGACACCTGGCTCAACCGGGTGGCCAGGGTGTTCTTCCTCATCCCGGTGCTGATGTCGGCCCTCGCCGTCGGCTACATCTTCCAGGCCCTGCTCAAGCCGGCGGGCGGCCTGAACCGGCTGCTCGGGATCGACCACGCCTGGCTGGGCGACACCACCTGGACGATCGTGGTGGTCGCGCTGATCCACGCGTGGAAGTGGATGGGGCTGTCGATGCTCATCTACCTGGCGGGGCTGAAGACCGTCCCGGACGACATCGTGGAGGCCGCCCACATCGACGGGGCGTCGCGGTGGCGTACGTTCTGGGCGGTCCGCTTCCCGCTGCTGGCGCCCGCGATCACGTTCAACGTCGCCACGGCGCTGCTGGGCTCGATGAACGGCTTCGACATCGCCCAGGCCACCACCGGCGGCGGGCCCGCCCGCACGACGGAGATCCTGAACATCTTCATCTACCGCACCTTCGGCCAGGGGCTGTTCGCGCAGGCCACGACGATGAGCCTGGTGCTGTTCCTGCTGGTGGCCCTCATGGCCTTCCCCGTCATCTACGTGCTGCGCAAGCGGGAGGAGATCCTGTGACCCCCGTCGTCCCCGACCGCCGCGGTGTGAGCGACGCGCCGGTGTGGCGCCGGCTCCAGCCCGTGGTCACGTTCGTGCTGGTGGTGCTGTCCATCGGCATCCCGCTGTGGCTGGTGCTGGTGACGGCGGCCAAGTCCCGCGGCGAGGCGCTCACGCCGGACCTGTCGCTGCCGACCGAGTGGCACCTGCTGGAGAACCTGGGGCAGGTGTGGGGCGACGGCGAGGTCCTGCGGGCGTCGCTGGGCAGCCTGCTCGTCGTCGTGCCGTCGGTGATCGGGGTGCTGCTGTTCGGGTCGATGGCGGCCTGGATCCTGGCCCGCCGCGCCACGCGGCTCAACGCCGTCCTGTACGCGCTGGCGATCAGCGGCATCGTGCTCCCGCCCGCCGTCGTCACCGTCGTCCTGCTGCTGCGCCAGCTCGGCCTGGCCGGGAGCGCGGTCGGGATGATCGGCGTCTACATGGGCATCTACATGTCCACGGTGATCTTCTTCGTCACCGGCTTCGTGCGTACCATCCCCACCTCCCTGGAGGAGGCGGCGCAGCTCGACGGGGCGAGCCCGATGCGGGTGTTCTGGCTGGTGGTGCTGCCGCTGCTGCGCCCGGTGCTGGCCACGGCCACCATCCTGGTCTGCCTGTACGTGTGGAACGACGTCTTCTACGCCTTCTTCGTGATCGGCGGGCGCCTGGACACGCTGCCCCTCAACCTCTTCCGGGTGGCCAGCGCCGGGCTCTATCTCAACAACTGGCACCTGATCTTCGCGTACGTGATCCTGATGAGCCTGCCGCTGGTCGTGGTCTTCGCCGTCGCCCAACGCAAGATCATCTCCGGCATCACCAGCGGCGCCGTCAAGTAGCGGGCCGGCCGGCCATGCGTGCCGGCCGGCTCCGGGGGCGCGCCATCCCGAAAGTTTCGCCGCAGCCTCAGGCGGGGAATGCCTGGACATCGCCGTTCGAGCTGCCGACGTACACGAAGGCGCCTGCCACGACCGGACTGGTTTCGACGGGAGCGCCGGTTCGGAAGCTCCGTCGCACCGTGCCGGTGGCGGCGTCGAGCGCGTGCAACGTCCCGTCGACGCCTGTGGTGTACAGGAGTCCGGAGGCCACGGCGGCACCCCATCGGTAGCCGGCTCTCTCGCCTTCGGTCCGGAAGCTCCACAGCCGCGTGCCGGAGGCGGCGTTCAGCGCGTACGTCGTGCCGTCCCGGCTGCCGAGGTACACGGCCCCGCCGGCCGCCACGGGGCGGAAGCCGACGGAACCGGCGATCTCCGAGCTCCACCGGGCCTTCCCGGAGTCGGCTTCCAGGGCGTGCACCTCGCCGTCGGCGCTCGCGGCGTAGACGACCCCGCCGGCTCGCGCCAGAAAGGTGCGGTCTCGCGCTCCGCCGGCCCGGAATCGCCATTTCGGCGCTCCCGAGTCGGCGGCCAGCGCGTACACCATGCCGTTGTCGCTGCCCACGTGGACGACGTCGCCGGCCAGCACGGGGCTTGGGTTGAGGACGTGGCCCTCCGGCCGGAAGGCCCACGCCCGCTTGCCGGAGGCGGCGTCGATCGCCACGACCTCGGCGTCCGGGGACCAAGGGCGGCTCCTGGTCCAGACGTAGAGTCGCCCCGCCGCGCCCGCCAGGTCGCCGGCCACGTGGAGCCTGCGGCTCCACCTCGGGCGGCCGGTGGCGGCGTCCAGCGCCATCAGCCTGCCGGAGGTGTTCGCGACGAAGACGGTGCCGTCCATCACCACGTGATCGAACCGAACGGGTCCGCCGGTCCGGAAGGTCCACCGCACCCCGCCGGTGGCGGCGTCCAGCGCGGAGACCGTGCCGTCGCCGCTCGCGGCGTAGACGACACCGCCGGCCACCACCGGCTCGGCGTGGACGGCCGCGTCGGTCGCATGGATCCAGCCGCGCTCGCGCACGGGGCCGGGAGCGCGGGCGCCCGGCTGGTAGCGGGCGAGCAGATTGTCCAGCAGCAACGGGGAGAGGAGCCGCACGGCCTGTCGTGAGGTGGAGGTCAGCCGGACGATGACGGGGCCCGCGTTGACGATCGTCGCGCCGTGCAATCCGTTCGTCCCGGCCACGGTGTAGGAGAGGAAGTCCGGGCGCCGGGTGGCGAGGTCGACGTCATTGGCGGCCTTGACGGCGCCCGCCTCGGCGGTGAACAGCTTTCGCGCGGCCGCGCTCGACGGGGACACCCATTCCACGGAGAGCGAGACGACGGCGCCGTCGTCCGTGGGCGGTATCCAGTCGCAGCTCGCCGGGTTCGGCAGCGCCGGATCGTCCTGGCCGGGCTCCGCGCGGTAGCCGTCCGCGAGGACGGACAGGTCACGGCCGGTCAGCAGGGCGCAGGCGTCCGGCCAGGCGCTCGCCGGGACGCCGCCGAACCGGGCGGATCCGCGGGAAAGCCCGTAGCCCAGCCTGTACGCGGTGAGGCGGCCGTCACCGTACACGAAAGCCAGGTCCCGGATCGCCCCGACGAGGGACACCGACGGCGCGGGCAGGTCGAGCGGCAGTGCGGCGAGCCGCCCGGTGGCGGGGTCCAGGGAGGTCAGGTACGCGGGCAACGGCCATCCGCTGTCCAGGGAGAGCGCGCCGTCGCCGGCCGCCACGGGGTAATAGCCGGCGAACAGGGGCGGGCTCCAGCGGGTCGGTTCCGTGACCCGCACGGCCTCCGAGGCGGTGGACGCCGGGCGGCCGTCCGGCCCGTAGAAGAAGTCCTCCTCCCCCACCGAGGCGTGGACGAATCCATCCGCGTTGGCCGTGAGGGTCATCGGCGGGCCCCCGGCCGGCGGCGAGGCGAGGGATGACAGCAGGCGCGCCCGGCCCGGCCGCAGCGTGCGCGGATCCATCGAGGCGAGCCGCGCCTGGTCGCCCGCGCAGAAGCTGAGCAGCGTCACCGATCGGGCGGTCGCGGCGCCTCGAAGGTGGCAGCCTCGCGGATACGTCGCCCGCGCCGTGGTCGCGCCGGTCCGGAGATCGAGGGCCTGGAGGTCGAAGGGCTCGGCGGGCCGCTCGAACACCACGATGCCGCGCTCGGTCACCATGATCCGCGGGCCCCGGTACACGCCGGCGCCGATCGCCGGGGGCCGATGGGTGGAGACGGTGATCGTGCGCCGCCACAGCGTGGTGCCCGTGGCCAGATCCAGGCCGGTCAGGGCATGGGCGGCGACGTCCGGCGTTCCGCGCGAGACGACCAGCGTGCCCGCCGCGATCCACACGCCGGTGACGGGCGCGGCGGGAGCCGGGTCGGAGGGGACGGTGCGCCGGAGCTCGCCGGTACGCGGATCGTGGATCCGTACAGTGCCCTGGCGGGTCGCCATGGCGACCGCGCGGTCGGACACGGCGTAGCGCGGAGTCTCGAAGAGCGGCTCGCCGGTGCCGGTGTCCGCGGGCGCCGACCACGCCACGCGCCACTCGACGGGGACGAGCGAGAGCCGCGGAGCGTCCGCGGACGAGCAGACCGCCAGGACGGCCACGAGCAGGATCGCGACCGCGGGCCGCCCGGGCACGGTCAGCACCCCTTGCTCTTTTGGATCTTGCGCTCGATCGCGCACGCCTGGCCGCGCGAGATCGGCTGCCAGCCGCGGAGCGGGGAGACGGCGTAGTAGGCGCGGTAGGCGCCGGCGACGCCGGTCACCCGGAACGGGCTCCGGCCCGGCCCCTCGATCGTCACCTGCTCGGTCCGGCCCTCCGCCAGCACGGTGGCCAGGAGATCGAACTCGTAGTACGCCGCCGCGCCCTTGATCGACAGGGAGAGGGTGACCGGCTCGTCCCGTTTCAGGTCTATCTGCTTCTTCCTGAAGTACGAGGCGTCCTCCGCGGTGGCGAAGCGGGGCGCCGGCTGGTCGAGATCGGCGGAGAGCTCGACGGTGTCGGCCTCGCCGGCGGCGGTGTAGACCAGCAGCGCGCCGTCCGACACCGGCTTGCGGTCGAGGACCCGCGGCTCGATGTCGACGATGCGCACGCTGCTGCGGTTCCCGACGAGGACGACAGTGAGGTTCGCCTCGCCGAGCGGGGCCCGGTGATGGCTCGCCATGATCGTGTCACGGCGCGAACCTGACGTGTTGCCCAGCAGGGCCGCTCGTTCCCCGGGGTCGGTCACCGGCGTCCTCAGGGCGGTGTCCTGGGCGGAGTAGTCGACGACCACGTGGCCGACCTTGATCAGGGGCGTCCCGCCGATCCGGTCGACCGCGTCGGGTCCGCGGGCGTTGAACCAGGCGGTGAACACGACGCCGATCGCCGCGATGAGCGCGGCGCTGACAATGCCCGCCACCCAGGTCCGCGCGGCCTTCCACCGCCCGTCCCCGGCCTCCTCGGTCCGAGAGGCGGGAGCCTCGTCGGCTCCGGCGGATTTCGCACGCCTTTTCCGGCGCGCTCTGGCCATGAGGCGTCCCCCTGTGCCCGGCGAACGGCGGCTGACTCTCCCCTTGCCGTCTACCTATACGGCCACGACGGCCGCGGTGTGGGGCTGTCGACGAATTTCCTATGGCACGGGCTCGCCCGCCCTCGTCAACGACCGAGAGGCAGGCGGCTCTCGGCGAGGGTGCGGACGGCCGCCACCACGGCTTCGCGGCGGCGGGCCAGGGCCGCCTGGTCGTCCTGCTCGTCGAGGACGAGGCGGCACAGCTGGGGGACGGCGAAGTTCCAGGCGACCAGCCCGAGCACGGTGAACATCCAGTCCTGGGCGGCGCGGCGGCGCTCGGGCGCGTCCAGGCCGGCGCCGACGCCGGCGTCCACGAGGTCGCTGACGTTGTCCCGGTAGGCCGCGCGGCGTTCGTCCTCGCCCTGGACGGGACCCTGGCCGCTCTCCAGGGCCTCCCACAGCAGCAGCCTGATCAGCTCCGGGTGGTCCTGGTACCAGTCGAACAGCTGCCCCACGGAGTCGGCCACCGCGCCGGGGTCGAGGGCGTTGGCGTGGCAGACCTCGTCGACCTTGGCCCGCACCACGGCGCCGAACAGCTTGTCCTTGCCCCCGAAGTACAGGTAGATCGCCTGCTTGTTGGCCTTGGCGGCGCCGGCGATGCGATCGACGCGGGCGCCGGCCAGGCCGTAGGCGGCGAACTCGGCGGCGGCAGCCTGGAAGATCCGCTGTCGGGTGGCCTCCGCGTCATAGCTCATTCCTGAATTAAACCATCCAGTTGACTTTCTGGGCGACATCCGCTTCGATCTAAACCAACCAGATGGTTTATTTCTGAGGAGACATCATGTCCACAGCTCCCGTGCCGGTCCGCTCGCCGCTGCCCGCCGGCCTGGCCGGCTCCACCGTGGTCATCATCGGCGGCACCTCGGGCATCGGCCTGGCCGCCGGCGTGCTGCTGAGCGGTGCGGGCGCCCGCGTGGTGGCGGTCGGCCGCGACCAGGCCAGGCTGGCGGCCGCCGTGGATCTCGTACGCGGTGCGGCCCCGGCGGGCGGCCCGGCGGACCCGGTGCTCGGCCTCTCCGCCGACGGCTCGGACGAGGTCGCGCTGGCGGAGGTCTTCGAGCGGGCCGGGCACGTCGATCATGTGCTGGTGACGGCCGGCGGCCTGAGCGGCGCCGGTCCGGTGACCGAGGTCTCCCACGACGACTTCCGCTCGGTCCTGGACTCCCGGCTGTGGGGGGCCATCGCCGCCGCCCGGCTCGCGGCGACGCGGCTGCCCGCGGGCGGGTCGATCACCTTCACCTCGGGCACGTACGCCATCCGCCCGGTCCCCGGGATGAGCGTTCCCCTGGCGGCCGTCGGCGCCGTCGAGACCTTCACGCGGGCGCTCGCCGTCGAGTTCGCGGCCAAGCGGCTCCGGGTGAACGCCATCCGCTACGGCACCTTCGACACCCCGCTGCTGCGCACGATGGCCGGGCTGGACAGCGACGCCGCGGTGGCCAAGGCCGGGGAGGGCGCCCCGCTCGGCCGCTTCGGCACCGCCGAGGAGGCCGCCGCGTCGGCCCTCTTCGTGATGGCCAACAACTACGTCACGGGCCAGGTGATCACCGTGGACGGCGGGCAGAGCCTGGTATGAGAGGACAGGGGCGAGCGGCCGGGGCGCCGCTCGCCCCTTGTGCGCCCGTGCCGCTCGTCGCTCGTTTCTGACCGCTTGCCGTAAAGATCTTCAAGACTGCATACGGTATGTGGTACGCGTGTGAGGTGGCAAGATTCCTCGACCGTTCCCGGATCGTGGCGGCACCCGGCTGGAGCCGGTGGCTGGTGCCGCCCGCCGCGCTCTCGGTCCACCTCGCGATCGGGCAGGCGTACGCGTGGAGCGTGTTCAAGCCCCCGCTGGAGTCCTCGCTCCACCTGTCGGGCACGCAGAGCGCCCTGCCGTTCCAACTGGGCATCGTCATGCTCGGCCTGTCGGCGGCCTTCGGCGGCACGCTGGTGGAGCGCAACGGGCCGCGCTGGGCGATGTTCGTCTCGATGGCCTGCTTCTCCTCCGGCTTCCTGCTGTCCGCGCTGGGGGTGGCCACCCGGCAGTACTGGCTGGTCGTGCTCGGCTACGGCGTCGTCGGCGGGATCGGGCTCGGCATCGGCTACATCTCCCCCGTCTCCACGCTGATCAAGTGGTTCCCCGACCGGCCCGGCATGGCGACGGGGATCGCCATCATGGGGTTCGGCGGCGGCGCGCTCATCGCCTCGCCGTGGTCGGCGCAGATGCTGGAGTCGTTCGGCACGAGCACGAACGGGATCGCCACCACGTTCCTCGTGCACGGCGTGGTCTACGCGGTCTTCATGACGATGGGCGTGCTGCTGGTGCGCGTCCCGGCGGAGGGCTGGTCGCCACCGGGCTGGACGCGGCCGGTGGTGGCGTCGAGGCCGCTGATCACCGACGCGGACGTCTCGGCCCGCAACGCGATCCGCACCCCGCAGTTCTACTGCCTGTGGGTGGTGCTGTGCTGCAACGTCACCGCGGGCATCGGGATCCTGGAGAAGGCCGCGCCCATGATCAGGGACTTCTTCGCGGGCACGGCCACGCCGGTCGCGGTGGGGGCGGCGGCGGGGTTCGTCGCGCTGCTGTCGCTGGCGAACATGACCGGCCGCTTCGTCTGGTCCTCCACCTCCGACGTCATCGGCCGCAAGAACATGTACCGCGTCTACCTGGGGGCCGGCGCGCTGCTCTACCTGGTGATCGCGCTGGCGGGCAACTCCTCCAAGCCGCTGTTCATCGTGTGCGCGCTGGGCATCCTGTCCTTCTACGGCGGCGGCTTCGCGACGGTCCCGGCGTACCTGAAGGACCTGTTCGGCACCTACCAGGTCGGCGCGATCCACGGCCGCCTGCTCACGGCCTGGTCCACGGCGGGCGTGCTCGGCCCGCTGATCGTCAACGCCATCGCCGACGCGCAGAAGGCGGCGGGGCGGTCGGGGCCCGCGCTCTACACCACCTCCCTCTACATCATGATCGGGCTGCTGGCGGTGGGCCTGCTCGCCAACGAGCTGATCCGGCCGGTGAGCGACAGGTATCACGAGAAGCCGGCCGAGCCGGCCATGGAAGGGCAGGCGACATGACGTCCAGGCGGACCGCCCTGATGGTGCTGGCGTGGGCCTGGGTCGCGCTGCCCTTCGCGTTCGGCGTGTACGAGCTGGTGCTGAAGCTCACGCAGCTGTTCGACTAGGTCCGGTATCGGCGTAATCGAGCGTTTCAGGCCGTGCGGGCGGACGGGCTGTCCTGGGTGCCGCGCCTGCGCCCGGCACGGCGCCCGAACGGGATCACCGTGGTGGGACGGTCGTGGAAGTGCAGGGTCAGCAGCGAGCCCGAACCGGTGTCTTCCAGGGTGACCTCGTCGCACAGACTCTGGATCACCCACAGGCCGAATCCTCGTGAGCCGGTGGCATCCACCGTGGCGGCGGCCAGATGCTCCTGGGTCAGCCGGCCGCCGATGTCGAGGATCTCCACGATGACGCCGTGGTCGTGGCCGCGCGCGGTGATCAGGCCCGCCTGGCCGCCGTGGTCGAAGACATTGGTGACGGCCTCGTTGACCGCCAGCACCAGCCCGTCCAGCTGCTCGCCGTCCAGTCCGTGGTGCTCGCCGTGGACGCGCAGCAGGTCGCGAATGTAGCCCAGGTCGAAGCTGATGGGGCAGCGCAGCTCGAAATTCATGGCTCTCCGAGACCGCGGGCCGGGAATGGGAGGGAAGGTTCGCGGGCTCACGTGTTGTTTTCCAGCTGGCCGATCGTTAAACACCCGGGGCGTGATCCGCCGCGCGACGGAGGATCAGGATGGCTTCCGGGCGCCGTCCGCGCCGTGGCCGCACATCGCGACGGCGGCCTGCTGAGCGTCGGGATGGATGGTCAGCACCGACCACACGCCGGTGATCTGCAGGAGGCGCGCGGGCCTGCCCTGCACCGCGGCCACGCGGAGGAGGCCGCCCTGCTCGCCTACCGCGGCGTGCAGCCGGAGCAGGACGTGCAGGCCGCGGCTGTCCAGGAAGGTCAGCCCGCCCAGGTCGAGGACCATGCCCGGGCCGGGCCGGCGGTGCGACTCGGCGTAGGACTCCAGCTCGTGAGCGTTGGTGGCGTCGACCTCGCCCGTCACTGTGATCAGCGCGCCGCCGGGCAGGTCGCGGCTGCTCAGGCTCAGGGGCGACATGGCGCCACTTCGGTGACAGCCCGGTCCGGGCCACCGCCCGGCCGGGGTGGACGGAGCGTGCCGCTGCCCGGACGCGGATGCGCAAATCTCTTCCAAGCCGGGCTCACCCATCACCCTCTCTGTTCCACGGTGCCGATCCTCGCCCTCCTACTCTTGTCCCGCCGTCGCGGCTGGTCTGCACGCCAGGCGAAGTATCGTCCGCACCGCTGTCCGGAAAACGAAACCGGCCGTCCCCGATCCGCGCCGCGGGCCGTGGTGCGGGCTGCCCACCATGCCGAGATCACGGCCGGTGCGGAGCCGCTCAGGGGTGACGCGGTTCGGCCGAGGCGTTCAGGGTTTCGCTGGGCGCGCACCCGTACTCGGCCTTGTAGGAATGGGCGAAACGCCCCGGATGGAAGAAGCCCCAGCGGGCCGCGGTCGCGGCCACCGTGGTGGCGGCGGGATCGCCGGTCTTCAGCTCGTCGTGCGCGCGGGCCATCCGGACCTGGCGCAGATGGCCCAGCGGGGTGGTGTTCAGGTGCCGGTGGAAGGCGTACTGCAGGGCGCGGGCGCTGACCCGGGCCGCGGTGGCGATCTCGGTGATGCCCATGGGGGCATCGGCGTGCTCGTCGATGAAGACCATCGCGCGGCGCAGCGTCTGGGGATGCGCGTCGTGCCGGTCCATGCCGGTGGCCTCGGTGCCGGCGTTGCTGGGCAGGGCGGCCAGCACGCTCGCGGCCAGCAGTTGCCCGGCGGTGGAGACCACGAGGGGTTCGCCGGCCAGCTCCGGGTTGGCCAGGACGTCGTCGCGCAGGTAGGCGATGGTGCGCAGGAGATGCCGGCCGGTGGCGGCGGAGACGGGCCGGTGTCCGAGCAGCCGTACCGGTTGCGGCCGGCGCTCCGGAAGAGTGTCGGCCACCTGCTGCAGCAGCGCCGGGTCGAACATGACGATGTTGTAGTGCGAGCGGCGGATCTCACCCGCGTAGGGCCGGTCCGGCGGCGCGAACAGCACCGCGTCCCCCGGCCCGAACACCTCCTGCTCGCCCCCCGCGACCTGCTGGACGATCGACCCGGACTCCACGGTGCACAGGCACACTTTGCCGAGCGGGTTGACGTCGTAGCTCATGGCGTACTCCAGCTGCAGCTGGTCGACGCTCACCGATCCCATGACCTGACGCGAGATCCAGGTCCGCGGACGGTCCACGTCAGACCCGATGCGCATCTTGGCGTAAGCCTTGCTGAGGAACTCCTCGGTCTGCCCGACATCACGACTGTCGAAGGTCAACGGCTCCATGACACCCTCCGCTCGCCGCCCCACCCGTGGAACCCTCGAGACCTGCGTGCAGGCGTCGGAGCAAGGTGACGGATTAATTGACCATACCTTGACGGCAGGCGTCCTGGCGGCGCTCTTCCTTACAGCCATGAGACCTCCGATGAATACAGCAGTCGCGGCCCATGGTCAAGAGTCTTGACGGGCGAACGCGCCAAGTGATCCTATGTCTCATGATAGGAAAGTTTCCTAATGGAGGGTCGATGCGATTACTCACCATGAGCGCGCTGACCGCCGGGATGCTGCTGCCCGCCCTTCCGGCCGTGGCCGACCCCGTGGAATCGGGGCCGTGGACCTCGTACTCACCCACGTTCACCGTCCAGGAGCGGGGCTGCGGCGACGTCAGCGACCTGACGTTCACGCTGACCTGCTCGACCGACAGCGGCGACCAGCGGGCCGAACGGCGCTACGCCACCTACTCCAGCGGCACGCGCCAGTTCGAGGGCTACTTCAAGATCACCAGCCTGCCCGGTTCGCGGATCAGCCTCAAGCAGACGTTCAAGACCACGGGCCCGTTCTTCATGCTCGCCGTCGAGCGCGGCGGGCGGCTGTACGCGGTGCACGGCGGCGACACGATCGCCACGGGCGCGACCATCGGCACCACGGTCCGCGTCAACACCGTCCACGTGGTCGGCAGCGTCCACCGCACCTATATCAACGGCTCGCTGAAGCACACCGCGGCCAGCGAGAGCGGCAGCTTCTACGACAAGCTGGGGGCCTACCGGACGGCCAGCGGCCAGGGGCCCGCCACGGTCGAGTGGAGCGGCATCCGCTTCTGGCGTAAGTAGCGGGCGATGAGGGCCCGGATGGCGTTGGCGCTGGCACTGGTGGTCACGGGGTGCGCCGCCCCGCGGCAGGATCCCGGGGTCCGGCTGGAGGCCGCGCTCGTGTCGCCGACCGACATCGCGCTGCGCTGGCGGGGCCGGGATCCGGGCGCCGCCGGTCACGTGATCGAGTTCGCCACCGAGCCTCAGGGGCCGTACACGATCCTGGGCTTCCTGCCGCCGGAGCAGAACTCGTACACCCATCCCGACCTCATGCCGCGCACCACGTTCCACTACCGGCTGCGGCCCTACTACGGCGCGGCCTCCGCGCCGGTCGACGTCACGCTCGGCGACGGCCCTTACCCGAAACCCGGCCCCGGCTGGGCGGAGCCGCGCGTGATCCCGGGAGGGTCCCCCGGGACGCGGCCGGTGGGCGGCGAAGGGGCCGCGCCCACCGGCCTGACAGCCACGGTGACGCAGGCCGACGGCGTCGCGTTCCGATGGGCCGACCGGGCCCGCGACGAGGAGGGCTTCCTGCTGGAGGACCGGCCCGCCGGCCGGCCCGACTATCGCGTGATCGCCGTGCTGGCGCCGGACGTCAACGCGTTCGGCCTGGTCACCCTGCCCGAGGAGCGGCACGCGTCGTACCGGGTGCGCGCCTTCCGCTACGGCCCGCCGTCGAACGTCGTCCGGCGGACGACCGGCGACGACCTCCCATCCCCCACCACCGGAGAAGACTGAGCCCACCATGAACAAGCTGTCCGCGGCCGGCGCGCTCGCGCTGGCCGTCACGTTGGCGCTGAGCGCCTGTTCGAGCGGCACGCCGAGCACATCTGCCGCCCCCTCGACCGGGGGCAAGCAGAAGGTCACCTTCCTCGTCTTCCCATCGCCCAACCTGCCGGAGTCGTACTGGAAGGCCCAGGTCGCGCTGGTGACGAAGGCCAACCCCGACCTCGACGTGGAGCTCGTCGCCGCGCCGTCGGAGTCGGAGCGCAACGACTACGCCAAGCAGCTCGCCGCCTCGGGCCAGCTGCCGGACGTGCAGATCGGCATGCAGGACCTGATCGCGCTGGAGCCGAACCTGGCGACCTGGACCGAGCAGGAGCTGAAAGACTTCATCTGCCCGACCTGCGGGGCGGTCAACGGCAAGGTGCTGCAGCTGCCGGCCAACACCCAGACGATCCCGAACGTCTACTACAGCAAGAAGCTGTTCAAGAAGGCCGGGATCGAGGCGCCGCCGAAGACGTACGCCGAGCTGCTCGCCGACGCCGGCAAGCTCCAGGCCGCCGGGATCACGCCGTTCGTGAGCGGCGGGGCGTTCGTCACCTCCCAGCCGTGGACCGCCATCCTGGCCACCGACCTGTACGCCAGGACGCCCGACTGGATCGCCAAGCGGCGCGCCGGCCAGGTCACCTTCGCCGGTGACCCGGCCATGAAGGCGGCCACGCAGAAGTTCGCCGACCTGGCCGCCAAGGGCTACCTCGACAAGCGGCAGATCGGCCAGGACTACCCGAAGACGCAGGAGGCGTTCCTGGCCGGCAAGGGCGCGATGTACCCGATGGGGAGCTGGTTCGCCGCCGCCGCCGACCAGTCGGCCATGAGGGACGACATCGGCGTGTTCGCCTGGCCGGGCGACGACGGGAGCCTGCACCTTCCGGCGTTCACCGGCGGCGGCCTGTCCGTCAGCGCCACGGCCAAGAACCTGGCCGCGGCCAAGAAGTTCGCGCTGGCCTTCCAGCTCACCAAGGAGAACCTGGACGCCTCGGTCAAGGCCGACGCGCTCTTCCCCGCCGTCAAGGGCTACACGCCGCCCTCCACCACCGGCCCGGTCTTCAAGGCCGTGTACGACCTGTGGCAGCAGGCCCTGCAGCAGAACGCGACCGTCCCGGCGTTCAGCTGGGAGGCGGGCGACGCGGCGATGCTGCCCGGCATGCAGGGCAAGTTCTGGTCGACCGCGCAGGACCTGGTCAGCGGCAAGAAGACGACGGACCAGGCGCTGGCCTTCCTCGACACCGAATGGGAGAAGAGCGGCTGATGGCCGTCAGCACCACCCATCGCAGGCCCGGCACGCTCACCCGCCCGGGGAGCAGGCGGCCGGCGTGGCCGGGCCTGTGGCACTTCCTGACGTTCGCGGCCCCGGGCACGCTCGTCTACACGTGCCTGGTGCTGCTGCCGATCGCGATGAGCGTCGGCTACAGCCTCACCAACCAGGCGCTGCTCAGGCCGAACACGCGGTTCGTGGGCCTGCGCAACTACGAGCTGCTCTTCCGGGACGAGACGTTCCTGAGCTCGCTGCGGGTCACCACGATCCTGACGCTGATCGTGGTCATCGTCCCGAACGTGCTCGGCGTGGCCGTCGCCGTCGTCCTCGACCGGCGCGGCTGGCTCTACAACGCGCTGCGCAGCGTCTTCTTCACGCCGATGGTGATCAGCTCCGTGGTCATCAGCGTGATCTGGACGCGCGTGCTCGCCGACGACGGGCCGATCAACCAGGGGCTGCGGGCCCTCGGCGTGGCCGAGCCGCCGGGCTGGCTGTCCGACCCGGACATCGCGCTGTACTCGCTGTCGTCCATCGTCTGCTGGCAGATGCTCGGTTTCTGCGTGGTCGTCTACCTGGCCGGGCTGCAGGGCGTGCCGCAGGAGCTGGCCGAGGCGGCCGCGATCGACGGGGCGGGGCCGCTGCGCCGCTTCTGGAAGGTGACCTGGCCGCTGCTGGCGCCCGCGCTGACCATCAACACCGTCGTGCTGCTGATCTCGGCGTTCAAGATCTTCGACCACGTGAAGGTCATCACGAACGGCGGCCCGGGCACGGGCACGACGGCCAGCGTGGCGTTCGTCGTCCTGCAGGAGGGGTTCGTGGAGAACCGCACCGGTTACGCCTCCGCCGAGGCGGTCGTCATGCTCGTCGTCATCGCCGCCCTGTCGGTGGTGACGCTGCGGATCCTGCAGCGCAGGGAGGTCCAGCTATGAGCGGTTCGCGGCTGCCGTGGGTGCGTCCGCTGGTGGCGCTGGTCATCGGCGCGGTCTTCTTCGTCCCTCTCTACATCGCGCTGATCAACGTCTTCAAGGCGAGCGGCCAGGTCGCCCGCGACACCATGTCGCTGCCCGACCCGCCCACCCTGGACAACCTCACCCGCGTGCTGACCGACCCCGGCAGCCTCTTCTGGCCGTCGCTGCGCACCAGCGTCGTGGTGACGTCGCTGTCGATCGTCATCCTGACGCTGCTGTCGGCCATGCTGGGCCACTACCTGGCGCGGCACACCCAGTGGTGGTCGCGCGCGGTCATGGTGCTGCTGCTGTGCGGGCTGATGATCCCGCCGCAGGTCATCCTCATCCCGGTCACGCAGGTGCTGAAGTCGCTCGGGCTGATGTCCACGCTCCAGGGGCTCATCCTGTTCAACGTCGGCTACTACGTGCCGTTCGGGGTGTTCGTCTTCTCCGGGTTCATGAAGGGCATCCCGCGCGAGCTGGAGGAGGCGGCCGCGATCGACGGGGCGACGCGCTGGCAGACGTTCTGGCGCGTCGTCTTCCCCCTCCTGCGGCCGGCCACCGCGAGCGTGCTGATCTTCCTCGGGGTGTGGATCTGGAACGACTTCCTCAACCCGCTGATCATCTACGGCCCCCGCGAGGGCACGACGATCATGACGGGCGTGTACAAGTCGCTCGGCCAGTACGCGGCGGACTTCGGCGGCATGTTCGCGCTGATGTTCCTGGCCACGCTGCCGATCCTGGTCTTCTACCTGCTGCTGCAGAAGCAGTTCGTCAAGGGCCTCACGGGCGGGGCGACGAAGGGGTGACGGCCTCCTCCAGGCGGACGCCCGGGGGCAGGCCCTTGACCGTGGCGGTGCCGTCGTGGCCGACCCGTACCTCGACCTCGGCGTCCGCCACGCGCAGCCCGGCCGTCAGCGCGCCCAGGGGCGCGCCGGACAGCGGGCGCAGCTCCACCCGGCCCGCCGGCACGTCGGGGTAGAGCCCGGTCGCCGCGTGGGCGATGACGACCGCGGCGGCGGCCGACCACGCCTGGGGGCGGCAGGAGGCCGGGTAGGCCACCGGGCGGCCCATCTGTTCGCGGGCGTCGCCCGCGAACAGCTCCGGCAGCCGGTAGCCGAACGACTCGGCCGCCGCCAGCAGCCCCTCGGCCAGGGTGGTGGCCTGCTCGTCGAAGCCCTCCCTGGCCAGGCCGGCGATGACGATGGCCGTGTCGTGCGGCCAGACGGACCCGCAGTGGTACGACAGCGGGCTGAACCCGCCCTCCTCCGACGACATCGTCCGCAGCCCGAACCCCTCCGCCATGCCGGGCGAGGCCAGCAGGCCGGCGACCCGGGCCGACTCCTCGCGCGAGAGCAGGCCGGTGCCGAGCAGGTGGCCGATGTTGCTGGTCAGGGAGTTCACGGGGCGCTTGTCGCGGTCGAGGGCGAGCGCCGGGAAGGGGCCCTGGGGGCCGTCGACCCAGAAGGCGGCGCGGAAGCGCTCGGCCAGCGCTCCGGCGTAGTCGCGCCACCGATCGGCCCCCGGGAGGTCGAAGGCGTCCAGGAGGGCGGCTCCGTGCAGGGCGGCCTGGTGGGCGTAGCCCTGCACCTCCGCCAGCGCGATCGGCGGCTCGGCCTGGCGGCCGTCGTGGAAGCGGACCGAGTCGCCCGAGTCCTTCCAGCCCTGGTTGGCCAGGCCGCGGCCGCTGGAGTCGATGTACTCGAGGAAGCCGTCCCCGTCGGGGTCGGCGTGGTCGGCGAGCCAGCCCAGCGCGGCCTGGAGGTTCGGCAGCAGCGCCCGCACCTCCGAGTCCGGCAGGCCCCAGCGCCACGCGTCGTGCAGCAGGCTGATCCAGAGCGGGGTGGCGTCGATGGTGCCGTAGTAGGCGGCGGGCAGCCGTCCGCCCTTGTCGTTCAGGTCGAAGGCGTCCCGGCGCAGCTCGTGCATGATCTTGCCCGGGGCCTCGCCGGAGTCCGGGTCGAGGCGGCGGCCCTGGCGGCGGGCCAGGACGCGCAGGGTGCCCGCGGCCAGCCGGGTGCCGAGCGGGAGCAGCATGCGCGCCGCCCAGATGCTGTCCCTGCCGAAGAGGGTCAGGAACCAGGGCGCCCCGGCCGCGAGGAACGTGTCGCCGGGCTCGGCGGGCTCGGCCAGCCGCAGCGAGCGCAGGTCTTCCAGGGACTGGTCCAGCAGCCTGGAGACGCGCCGGTCGTCGGCGGTGACGTGCGGCTGGCTCCATTCGAGGGTCGCGGCGGGAGGCACGACGACCACGGCGGAGTCCTCGACGGCGAGCTCCCAGCGCAGGGTGGCCCGGCCGCGGGGCGGCAGGCTCACCTCCCAGCGCAGGCACGCCCCGTCGCCCGCCGTCGCGTGGGCGCCGTGGCCGGTGACGGTGACCTGGGTGGTGTCGGCGTGCCAGGTCAGGCGCCCGTCCCCGGCCGCGCCCGCCGGTACGGGGGTGCCGGAGCGCCCCGACTTGACCGCCTCGACGGCGGCGAAGTCGCACGCCAGCTCGACGGTGACGGTGGCCGTGACCGGCGACGCCGCGGTGGAGACGATCTCCACCTGCTCGCCCATGCCGAACGGCGACAGCTCCCGCGAGCGCTCGATCCGGACCGTGGGGTCGATCGTGCGGTCGCCGAGCCAGCGGGCCAGGGACACGAACCGGGCCTGGCCGGCGGCCCCGGGCGCGTACCCGATGGACTCCGGCTCGCGCCCGTCCACGAGGAGCCGGGCCTGGGAGAGCACCCGGCGGTCCGCGCAGAAGAGCCCCTGCACGCCGGCCTGACGGATCTGGCCGTCGGCGTCGCTCAGCGCGCTGGCCGGCGCCATGACGGTGCTGACCAGATCGTGCAGCAGCGGCTGAAGCACTACGTTTCCCCCTGAGGTTCAGATAAATGATCACCCGGGTCTTGACAGACGGACGCCGGGGGTGCAGATTGCGAAACACTCCGCTAACTTTGAACGATCAAATCATGCCTCAACGGACTTTGAACGTTCAACCCCCTCGAAAGGCGATTTATGGCGGAAAAGGTGACGATCACCGACGTGGCGAAGGCAGCAGGCGTGTCGCGCCAGACGGTGTCGAACACGCTCAACAGCCCGGAAGTGGTCCGAGAGGAGACCCGCAAGCACGTCCTCGAGGTGATCGAGCGGCTCGGCTACCGGGCCAACCAGGCCGCCATCCAGATGCGCACCGGCCGCTCCCGCCTGATCGCCATCGGCATCGAGCCCGACGGCGACGGGATCAGCGGCTCGTGGGCCGACCGCTTCCTGCACAGCCTGTCGGAGACGGCCGCGCAGGAGGGCTACCGGATCCTGCTCTACACCGCCGCGGACGACCCCTCGGAGATCGCGACGTACGAGGACCTGCTCGGCGCGTACAAGCCGGACGCGTTCGTGCTGACCGGCACCCACCACGACGACCTGCGCGCGTCCTGGCTGCTGGAGCGCGGGCTGCCGTTCGTGGCGTTCGGCCGGCCCTGGAGCGACCTGCCCGACGCGCGGCATCCGTGGGTGGACGTGGACGGCGCCGCGGGCACCGAGGCGGCCACCCGCCACCTGCTGGCCGCCGGTCACCGGCGCATCGGCTTCATCGGCTGGCCGCCCGGCTCGGGCGTGGGCGACGACCGCCGCGAGGGCTGGGCGCGAACGCTCCGTGACCAGGACCGGGGCCAGGAGCTGGGCGGGTTGCAGCGAGCGGTCGAGGACGGCATCGCCGCCGGTGAGAGCGCGGCCCGCGACCTGCTCGCGGCCGACCCCGGCGTGACCGCCCTGGTGTGCGCGAGCGACTCCCTCGCCCTCGGCGCGCTGCAGGCCCGCGAGCCCGCCCGGCCCGTCGCCGTGATCGGCTTCGACGACACGCCCGCCGCCAGGGCCGTCGGCCTCAGCAGCGTCCACCAGCCGCTCGGCGAGGCCGCCGCGGCCTGCGTCGAGCTGCTCGCCCGCGCCCTGGAGAGCCCCGACGCCGGGCCGCCGTCGGCGCACGTGCTGCTGGCCCCCACTTTGACCATCCGTCAGTCCGCCTGACCCCCACCCCCCCGTAACGCGAGAACAGGAACCACTCCGATGACCCCACGCACCCGCCGCGCCGCCGCGATCAGCGGCCTCGCCTGCGCCACGCTCGTTCTGTCGGCCTGCGGCAGCGGCTTCGACGACAAGCCGAGCCAGGCCCCCCAGCAGAGCGGCGGCCAGGTCAACCTGCAGATCCTCATCGGCTCCTCCGGCGAGGCCGAGACCGCCGCCGTCAAGCAGGCCGCCCAGACCTGGGCCTCCTCGGCGGGCGCGGCCGCGACGGTGACGCCCGCGCAGGATCTCGCCCAGCAGCTCGGCCAGGCCTTCGCCGGTGACAACCCCCCGGACGTGTTCTACGTGGACGCCTCCCGCTTCGCCGACTACGCCAGCGTGGGCGCCCTGGAGCCGTACGGCGACAAGATCAGCCAGCCCGACGACTTCTACCCCTCCCTGCGCACGGCGTTCACGCGTGACGGCAAGCTCTACTGCGCGCCCAAGGACTTCTCCACCCTCGCCCTGATCGTCAACAAGGACCTGTGGTCCAAGGCCGGGCTCGGCGACGCCGACGTGCCCACCACGTGGGAGCAGCTCACCTCGGTCGGAGAGAAGCTCAAGGCCAAGGGCGTCACCCCGCTGGCGATCGGCCCGACCCGCGACCGCGTCGGCGCGTTCATGGTGCAGGCCGGCGGGTGGCTGACCAGCCCCGACGGCAAGCAGGCCACCGCCGACAGCCCGCAGAACCTCGCGGCGCTCGACTACGTGCGCTCGCTGGTGTCGGCCAAGCTGGCCCGCTACCCCGACCAGCTCGACGCCGGCTGGGGCGGCGAGGCGTTCGGCAAGGGCAAGGCCGCCATGACCATCGAGGGCAACTGGATCAAGGGCGCGCTCAAGGCGGACTTCCCCGACGTCAAGTACTCGGTCCACGAGCTGCCGGCCGGCCCCAAGGGCAAGGGCACGCTGTCGTTCACGAACTGCTGGGGCATCTCCTCCAAGAGCAAGCACAAGGAGCAGGCCATCTCGTTCGTCGAGGCGATGACCAAGGCCGACCAGCAGATGACCTTCGCCAAGGCGTTCGGCGTCATGCCCTCGCGCCAGTCCGCCAAGGCCGCCTACACCGCCGAGTTCCCCGACGACGGCCCCTTCGTCAACGGCGCCGACTACGCCCAGGGCCCCGTGAACGCCCCCAAGATGGACAGCGTCCTGGCCGACTTCGACACCGGGCTGCAGCAGCTGGCCACCACCGCGCCCAAGACGCTGCTGCAGCGGACGCAGAAGAACATCCAGGCCGCGCTCGGCACGTCATGACCATCAGCAAGACACGCGAGAACCTGGCGGGCTGGCTCTTCGTGGCCCCCGTCGTGGTGATCCTGGGCCTGTTCATGCTGGCGCCGATCCTCATGGCGCTGTGGGTGAGCCTGACCGACTGGAACGGGCAGGGCAGCCCGTTCCGGGGCAGCGTGCCGTTCGTCGGCGTGGACAACTACAGCCGCCTGTTCACCGAGGACGGGCTGGCCAGGCAGGACTTCATGACGAGCGTCCGCAACAACGTCTACTACGTGGCCATCGTGGTCCCGTTGCAGACCGCGCTGGCGCTCGGCCTGGCCCTGGTCGTCAACAGCCGGCTGCTGAAGGGCCGGACGTTCTTCCGCGCCGCGTTCTTCTTCCCCTCGGTGACCAGCTCGGTGGCGATCAGCGTGGTGTTCCTGTTCGTCTTCGCCAACTCCGGCGCGGTCAACGCCCTGCTGGGCCTGTTCGGCGTCGACGGGCCCCAGTGGTTCGCCGACTCTCGCGGGGTGCTGCACCTGCTGCTCGGGGCCGTCGGCGTGGTCGATCCGGCGGCTCCGCCGGAGGCGCTGACCTCCGGCGGGCCGTTCGGGCTGTCGTGGTGGGAGTGGCTGTCCGGGCCCAGCGTGGCGATGACGACCATCATCGCGCTGGTCGTCTGGACCACGTCGGGGACGTTCATGCTCATGTTCCTGGCGGCGCTGCAGGACATCCCGGTGTCGCTGGAGGAGGCGGCCATGCTCGACGGGGCGGGCCGCCGCCAGGTCTTCAGGAACGTGACGCTGCCGATGCTCAAACCGACCATGTTCCTGGTGCTCACGCTGGGGCTGATCTCGACGTGGCAGGTCTTCGACCAGGTGTACGTGATGAGTCAGGGCAATCCCGCCAAGACCACGCTCACGCCGGCGTTCCTGTCGTACCAGACGGCCTTCCGGAGTTTCGAGTACGGCTCGGGCACCGCGATCTCGTTCGTGCTGTTCGCCATCATCGTGGTGCTGACCCTGGTCCAGCGCTGGGTGATGAGAGAGAGGCGTCATGCGTAGGGACAACGCGCGGTCGCTGGCCTCCACCTTCACCGGCTACTTCATCCTGATCTTCTTCGCGCTCGTCTTCCTCTACCCGTTCGTCATCCAGATCGCCGCCTCCTTCAAGACCGAGTCGGACGCGGCGGCGCATCCCCTGTCGCCCATCCCCGACCCGGTGACGATGGGCGGCTACGAGAAGGTGTTCCTCAGCACCGACCTGCCGCTGTGGCTGGGCAACTCGTTGCTGGTGACCGTGGTCATCACGGTCGGGCGCGTGCTGCTCGACTCCATGGCCGGGTACGCGCTGGCGCGGCTGCGCTTCCCGGGGCGGCGGGCGATCTTCTCGACGATCATCGCGATGCTGGCGGTGCCGGGCGTGGTGCTGTTCATCCCGAAGTTCCTGGTGCTGAACCAGTTCGGCATGTACGACAGCTACACCGCGCTGATCCTGCCGGTGATCGCGGACGCGGCCGGGGTGTTCATCATGAAGCAGTTCTTCGAGTCGCTGCCGGTCAGCGTCGAGGAGGCGGCGAAGGTGGACGGGGCGGGCGTCTTCCGTACGTACTGGTCGATCGTGCTGCCGATGGCCCGGCCCGCGCTGCTCACGCTCACCATCATCTCCTTCCAGGGCTCCTGGAACGAGTTCGCGCACACGCTGGTGGCGGTGCAGAACCCCGAGCTGTTCACGCTGCCGCGGGGGCTGGCCGACCTGGTGAGCGGGTCGCTGGGCAAGGGCACGCAGTATCCGCTCAAGCTGGGGGCCGCGCTGATGGCGACCATTCCGGTGGCGGTGGTGTTCGTGATCTTCCAGCGGTACTTCGTGCGCGGCGCGAACGAGGGCTCCGAGAAGGGCTGACCGTTCCTCTGGGTGTCAGCGGATGTTCAGGAGCACCCCCTAGATTCCGGTCACGTGAAAGTTGATGACAGATCTTCCCTGCTCACCCGTCGTTCCCTGCTTGCCGGCGCGCTCTCCGGAGCGGGCCTCGCCGTCCTGGGCGGCACCGCCGCCCAGGCGGCCACGCTCGGCAGGGCGCCCCGGGTCCTGATCGCCACGAACGAGCCGTGGGGCACCTACCACGTGGCCCCGCTGCTCCCGGAGGCGCGGCGGCGCGGGTGGGAGATCACGCAGCTGGTGCCCGACCTGACGGGGATCAAGCCGGGCGACCCGGTGCCGGTCGCGACGCCGGACCGCGCTCCGGACGCCGACCTGCTCGTCGTGACGGGCGCCGGGGACTGGCCGGCGGAGTGCGCGGCCCGGTTCCGGAGGCTGCCGCTGGTCGCGAGCTCGCTGGCGTACCAGCTGCCGGTCGAGGCGCCGCGCGCCAAGGAGTTCCGCGACCGGCTGAGGGCGGTCACCGCGTCCTCGCCGGCCGAGGCGAAGGTGTTCGACGACTACCTGGGCACGCGCCGCCCGATCACGGTCGTCGGCAGCCCGCAGACCGACGACCTGCCCAGGCACGCGCCCGAGCCCGGGACCGTCCTGGTGCTCACCAGCGTGACCAAGTCCAGCGGCACGGGCGGCTCGGCCCCCGGCACCGAGCTGCTGCTGGCCGCGGCCGAGCGGCTGGCGGCGGCCGGGAAGCACATCCTCGTGGGGCTGCACCCCCGCGAGGACCGCTCGCTCTGGGAGAAGTACGAGATCAGCTCCGTGCCGTCGGTCCAGGCGTCGGCCCGGGCCGAGGCCGCCATCGG
This sequence comes from Nonomuraea angiospora, assembly GCF_014873145.1. Lineage (NCBI taxonomy): Bacteria > Bacillati > Actinomycetota > Actinomycetes > Streptosporangiales > Streptosporangiaceae > Nonomuraea > Nonomuraea angiospora. The sequence goes on from NZ_JADBEK010000001.1 coordinate 1,597,151, forward strand.
CATCCCGGGCACGGTCTTCCCGGTGGTCGCGGCCGTGGGCGTCCCGCTGGTCGGCTGCACGGACCCGGCCCTGAACATCCCCGGCTACCTGCTGAGCGTCTGCTCCCACACGATCGCCTCCGCCGACGAGGCCGTGGCCGCCGTGACGCGGGCCGAGCCGGTGTCGCGGGAGGTGCTGTACGAGGCCGTCGGCCCGATCGGCGGCTCGTCGCGCCGGCTGCTGAAGGCGTGGCGGAAGGCCGGCGCCCGGGTCTAGCGGGGTCTAGGCGGTCTAGCGGGTCATCGTCTGGCGCAGCCGCTCGGCCTGCTCGCGCAGGGGTTGCGGGATCAGCTCGACGAGCTGGTCCGGCCTGAGCGGCAGGTCGAGCAGGCTGAGCTTGACCCGCTTGCGCTGGGCGTGCATGTCGGCGTCGAACCGTACGACGTCCACCGCGTCCGTGCGCAGCCGCACCGGCAGCTCGGCTCCGGGCCGCAGCGGCCTGGCGGGGGTGCCGTCCACGGAGAAGAGCAGCGTCATGTCGTCCGACGGGTTGCGCAGCAGGATGTGGTCGTCCTTGCCGAGGATGACCGAGCGGCTGATGCCGGACATCGGGGCCACCGGGGTCAGGGCGACGGCCTCGGTGGACGGGGAGATGATGGGGCCGCCGGCCGCGTGGTTGTAGGCCGTCGAGCCGGTCGCGGTGCAGACGATCACCGCGTCCCCGCGGTAGTAGCCGTGGCGCAGGCCGTTGACCTCGAGGTCGAGGGTCAGGCTGGCCAGCGGCTCGGCGGCGGTGACCACGATGTCGTTGAACGCGGTGTGGTCGTCGGCCTCCAGGCAGCTGTGCGGTTCGAGGGTGTAGTGGCCCTCGGCCAGGCGGTCGAGGGCCGGCTCCAGCTCCGACGGGGTCACCTCGATGAGGAAGCCCAGGTGCCCGTGGTTGACGCCGAGCACCGGCACCTGGCGGCCGACCACCATACGCATCGCGCCCAGCATGGTGCCGTCGCCGCCCAGGCTGATCACGCCGTCCACCCGTTCGACGAACTCCTCGGGCGTGACGATCTCGACCTCCGGCCCCACCTGCCCGGCGTCGCACGGCCGGGCGACGACGGCGGCCCCGATGCGCCGCGCGTGCCGGACGATCAGCCGTACGGAGTCCAGCACCGGCCGGTCGGGGTGCACCACCAGCCCAAGAGTGAAGTGCTTCACGTGGTGCCCCCTACCCAGCGCTGAGGTCAGTGGACCTTTCTGATGGGCATCACCGTCAGGGCGCCGAGCACGGCGAACACCAGGGCGGCCGTGAAGGCGGCCGGGTAGTTGTCGTCGCCGCCGCCGATGGTGAGGAAGGGCGGGGCGATCAGCGGGGCCGGCGACTGGGGCAGCGGGTTGGCGATCTGGAAGACGGCCAGGTCCTTGGCCGCGTTGTCGGGGTTGGTGCAGGACCCGTACGACCAGCGCGATGTCGACGGCCATGTACGCCCCGGTCCCCATGCCCAGGATCAGGGACGCCACCAGCACGAAGATCTTCCTGCGCCCCAGCCGGTCGGACAGCCAGCCGCCGATCGTGGCCGTGACCAGCGAGCCGCAGGTGAAGACGAGCGTGGCGGTGAAGACCAGGGACACGGCCTGGGTGGGGCTGTAGCCGAGGCGGTCGGTGATGACGTGGAAGCCGAACGTCAGCTTGAACGCGTTCCCGGTGAAGCGGTCGGCGGGACGGTCGGGCAGGAACGCGATCAGCAGCCCGAGCGCGACGAACGCGAAGACGCCCGGCAGCAGGAACATGAGGAACGTGCTGTCGGCGACGGATTTGCTGATGCAGGTGGCCGGTGTCGGGTCCGAAGGAGAGCAGTTGCGGGGCGATGGCGTCCAGGACCGCGCGGGTCTCCTCCTCGGTCTCGATCCAGGTGCCGACGTGGGGGTGCGGGCACGGGCGCAGCCCCTCGCCGGTGATGACCTCGCAGGTCCGGGCGAGGTTCTCGATGACGGTGGCGAGCCTGCCCGGGTCGTACGCGGCCCCGGGCGCGGGGGCGAGCCCGTACTCGTCGAGGAGGGCGAGGTAGGCGGCCGCCGACGTGCCCTCGGGCACGTCGGCCTGGACGGCGGTGAAGCCCGCCTCGGCGATCTCGCGAAGGCGGTGCGCAAGGTGGGGACGGTGGGGACGTCCAGCGTGAGGCCGGACGGCCCGAGCAGCCAGGGTAGCCGGTTGATGCCGATCATCCGGTGGTCCTTCCAGGGGCACGAGCATCCGTCATCGCGGCCCGTGGGGAAATGTGATCGAGTGTTAACCTTTGGGACTCAAAACGTAAACGCCTGATAGCTTTTGACGCAAGAGGTGGATCCGGAGATTTTCCGTGGGAGGCTCAGAGCGTGGCGAACGTCGGCGGGACCCCGCGCGGCCCGTACCGGAGCGGCATCAAGCGCCGCGAGCAGATCGTCAGCGCCGCCGCCAAGGCCTTCGGCGAGCGCGGCTACAACGGGGCGTCCATGCGGCAGATCGCCGCGGACGTGGGCGTCTCACCGGCGGCCCTGCTCCGCCATTTCCAGGACAAGGAGGAGCTGCTCGCCGCGGTGCTCGAATGGTGGGCGCGGGAGACCGCCGCGCTCCGGCTCGAAGGGCGCGACGGGCTGGCGGCCTTCGACGGCCTGCGCGACCTCATGACGTACCACATCAGCCACCGGGGCCTGCTCGAGCTGTTCATCCACCTCACGGGCGAGGCGTCCAACGAGAAGCACCCGGCGCGGGCCTTCATCCAGGACCGCTACACGGGCATCGTGAGCATGCTGGTCAAACGCCTGCTCGCGACGGCGGAGACCGGAGAGATCCCGCCGTTGACCGACGCGCAGGCCGAGGCCGAGGTACGCGCCCTCTGCGCCACCATGGACGGCCTGGAGATCCAGTGGCTGCTCGATCCCGCCGTGGACCTGGTCGGCCTCTTCGACTTCCACCTCGACCACACGCTGGCACGGTGGAGGAGCGGCGCGTACGCGCCGGGCGCGCGTTCCTGAGCCTTCGCGAACCGCGGGCGGGGCGCGAAGCCGAGCGTCCGCCGGGCCTTCGCGGAGCCGAAGAGCCGCTACTCGCCCCGAGGCTCCGGCACCTGGTCGGCGGTGGGTCCTGGAGCGTCGCTCGATGCCGGGTGGTTCAGCGGGGTGGCAGGTCGAAGCGGGTCAGGACGCTTTTGCCGTCCGTCACCATGACGTTGAGGAGGTCGTCGCCGGAGGCGAGCACGAGTTCGTCGTCCCCGTCGCCGTCGTAGTCGCCCGCCGCCAGCGGCTCGCCGCGGGCCAGGCCGCTGATGCCGGCACCGGCCCGCAGGCCGCCGGGGCCGCCCCAGAACATCCGGACCGGCTCACGCCCGCCGCGCGCTCCGCCGAAGGCGAGGTCGTCCCGGCCGTCGCCGTTGAAGTCGCCGGCGACGGCCGAGCCCTTCTCGCCCTTGAACGTCCGGGTGCGGCCGTCGCCGTAGTAGACGGTCAGCGTCTTGTCCACCTCGGGCGCCTCGGTCTCGGTGCCGGGCTCGTCGTTGCGGCTGCCGTCGTCGCCGACCGCCAGGTCCCTGGCTCCGTCGCCGTCGAAGTCACCGAACGTGGCCGCCATGCCCTTGCCCAGCCTGCGCCCCGCCTTCGCCAGGCCGTCCGGACCGCCGTTCAGCAGCCATCCGGAGGTCTGCTCGCCGTCGTCGCCCTCGAACACGACCAGCCCCGTAGCGTGCCGCCCGTCGATCTCGTCGACGGTCATCCGCCAGAATTCGTCGCCTGTGGGCGAGGGCTGGACGGTCTGGCGGCTGGGGACGCCCGCGCGGCTGAACGGGCCGTACATCACGACGAGGTCGGCGACGCCCCGGTCGGTGAGGGTGGACATGGCCACGTCGGCGGCTCCGTCCCCGTCGAAGTCGCCGGCGACGGAGCGGAACGTCGCCATGCCGCTCGTCGCGGGCGGCGGCACCCGGGTCGGGAGCGTTCCCGGGTCGATGCCGTCCGGGCCGCCCCAGAAGATGTGCGGGCCCATCTGCTCGTCGCGGTCACCCGCCCGCCCGTAGCCCAGGATGTCGCCGAAGCCGTCCCCGTCGAGGTCGGCCCGGATGCCCGGGTCGATCTGCCAGGCGAAGAACGTCCGCGACGAGACGATCGCCGGCCTGCCGGTGCGCAACCCCCTGGGCGAGCCGTAGACGACCGCGAGGAAGCGCAGGTCCGGGCCGGGCAGCTCGACGTAGAGGAGCAGGTCGGCGCGGCCGTCGCCGTTGACGTCGTCGGGCCGCCCGGCGGCCTTGGCCGAACGCCGCGCGGGGGTCGGGGTCGTGGTCGAGGTGGTGGTCGGTGTCGGAGTCGGAGTGGACACCGACGCCGACGGCGACTGACCGGCGGGGCCGGGCGCGGGGCGGACGCCGCCGCATCCGGCGAGCAGGAGGGCCAACGCCAGACAGATCATCACCCTTCGCGGCACAGGCACCGAGCTTAGTGCGCCATCCTGCCGAGCGCCGGGGTTCCGCCACCCGCGCCCCCCGCCACCCCCACTCCCCGCCGGGCCTTTCCGCCGCCAGTCCTTTGCGCGGCCGGTCCTTCCCGCCGGGTCTTCCCGAGGCCGGGCTTTCCGAGGCCGGGCCTTCGTGCGGCCGGGAGCGGGCCCGCGGGTCTCAAGGGGCGTCAGATCCGTTGCAGGGCCTTCTCTCTGCGGGCCGCGACGCTGGAGCCGGACTCCCCACGGGCCATCCTGCGCAGCACGAACGGCGCCGCGACCAGCCCGAGCACGGCCCAGGCCACCAGTACCCCGGCCGTCTCCACGGGCCGCCAGGACCCGCCGATCTCGACGGCGGCCGCGGCGTCCGGGAGCAGGGCCGAGCGCATGCCGAGCCCGAGCCAGTAGACCGGGAACGCCTGGGCGATCCACTGCACCCACTCCGGCAGCGCGGTGATCGGGTAGAAGATGCCGGAGATCGCGATCAGGCCCAGGACGGGGAGCTGGATCAGCCCCTGGCTGCGGGCGTTGACGAACACCGAGCCCAGCACCGCCCCCAGCGGCAGGGTCGCGGCCAGCCCCAGCAAGAGCACCCAGAGCACGGTCAGCCAGGCGCCCGCGTCGCCGAACGCCAGGCCGGGCACCAGGAACATGCCGGGGACCAGGAAGATCGCGAGGTCGGCGACCAGGCCGCCGGCGACGAGGATGATCTTTCCGAGCAGGTAGCCGGTCATCCCGTGCGGCGTGGCCTTGGCGCGCAGCAGGGTGCCGTCCTCGCGGTCGGCGGTGAGGTGCTGGCTCATGCTCACCATGGACATCCCGGCGTTCATGCCGAGGATGCTCGGCAGGGCCAGGGCGCCGAGCGAGAGGCCGCTCTGCCCGAAGGACACGTTCCGCAGGAAGTACGTGGTGATCAGCATCAGCACGGGCCAGAGGAAGTGGCCGAACAGGTCTGCGGCGTTCGTGAACGACTGCCGCAGCTCGATCAGGCCGCGGGACCAGCCGGCCCGCCAGGCCGTCGCGGTCGGGCTCATCGGGTCCCCTCCTCCGCCTGCCGGACGAGGGACAGGTAGGTGTCCTCCAGCGAGGCGCGGCGCACCTCGAGGTCTTCGATCTCCTCGCCGTACTGCTTGAACAGGTCGAACACCAGCCGGGTCGACTCGGCGGCCGACCGGGCGAAGCGCTGCCCGTCGCGGGTCCAGCGCACCTCGTCCTCGCCGGCGATCTGCCGGGCGAGCTGCGCGGCCGTGCCGTCCGCGACGATGCGGCCCCCGTCGAGCACCATGATGCGGTCGGCGAGCTTCTCGGCCTCGGCCAGGTCGTGGGTGGTGAGCAGGATCGTGGTGTCGCCCTCCGCGGCGAGTTGCAGGACCAGCTCGTGGAAGGCGCGCCGGGCCACCGGGTCGAGCCCGGCGGTGGGCTCGTCGAGGAAGACCAGCTCGGGGCGGCCCACGAGGCCGACGGCCACGTCGAACCTGCGCCGCTGGCCGCCCGAGAGCGTCCTGATCTTGTGCTCCGCCTGCTCGGTCAGGCCGACCGCCGCGATGAGCCGGTCGGCCCGCCACGGCCGGGCGACGGTCTCGGTGGCGTACGCGGCGTAGTAGCGGCCGAGGTGCTGGAGCAGCTCGCGTACCCGCCATTTGCCGTGGTCGCGCCAGGACTGCAGGACGACCCCGACCCGCGCCCGCCAGTCCTCGCCGGCGCGCGCCGGATCGGTGCCGAGCACCTCGACCCGGCCGGCCGACCGCATCCGGAAGCCTTCGAGGATCTCGATCGTGGTGGTCTTGCCCGCGCCGTTCGGGCCGAGCAGGCACACCACCTCGCCCCGTCGTGCCCGGAAGGTGACGTCGTGCAGGACGTCGGCGGGGCCGTAGCGCATCCGCAGGCCCTCGACGTCCAGCACGACTTCGCTCGTCGTCATGGATCTCGCCTCTCGTGGGAGCACGCCTCGGCGTGGCGTCCGGAGATCCCGGCCGCGCAAGCAACCCTAGTTGACTAATTTCGACTTAGTCAACGCGGGTTGCTTGCACGGCCGTCGCGAGGTCACTTCAGGCCGTACGCCCGCCGCACGGTCTGCTCGACGGTGTTGCCCTCGGCGTCCGTCGCCTGGGCCCGCAGGCCCACGGCGCCCGTGGTGGCGGCCAGCGCCGGAGGCGTGACGGTGGCCTGGCCGGAGGCCGAGACGCGGACCGGCGTCCAGTGGGCGCCGTCGTCGAAGGTGACCGAGAGCTTCACGTCCCTGACCTTCGCGTCCGGCGTGCCGTAGGACCCGTGGTAGCCGGTGACGGTGATCCGGTGCGGCGTGCCCGCCTTGAGGCGGTTGTCCAGGTCGAGGGGCACGTCGTAGCGGAGGTTGAGCCGCCGGACCGGCTCGCACGGCGCCAGCTTGCCCGTGGTGAGCCAGGCCAGGCAGAGCCCGTCGTCCGTGGTCCGCATCCCGCCGGTGGGCCGCTTCGACCGGAACGTCCAGGCGGTCTCGACGTCCTTGGCGTACAGCTGGGACGGGTTCGGGCTGTGGAACTTGTCGGTGAGCCGGTAGGCGGCCTCCGTCTCGGGGAGGGTGAAGGTCGGCACGATGATCGCGAAGATGGCGATCACGGCCGTCGCCTCGACGAGCGGGACCTCCTGCCCGTCGCGGTACAGGCGCAGCTCGTCCTTGCCGCCGTGCTTGTCGCTCTGGAAGTTGGCGTTGTACGCGAACGCCTCCTGGTGGTTCGGCACCGGGCCCATGACCGGCAGGGCCGCCAGGAAGGTGTCCTTCGTCCGGCAGGGGAAGCACTGGGCGGTCCCGGAGCGCAGCACCGCGTCGGAGACGACGACGTTGCCCGGCACGCGGGGCTGGATCCCCCACGGCTCGGTCCGCGTGCCCGCGGCGGCGAAGATGTCCACCGCGGTCGCCGACAGCGCGCGTCTGCTGTAGAAGTCGGCGCCCTCGTCGTAGTTCATCGTGTTCGTACGGGTCCAGACGACGTCCGGCGAGACCGGGCCCACGTACTCCGTGAAGGTCGTCTGCGCCCGCACGGTGTGCTCCATGGACCACGTGTTGCCGAACCTGGCCGGCCGCACCATCGCCGCCGCCGTGCTCAGCTCGACCGCGCCGGGCCGGTCGGCGTGGAAGCGGTCCTCGATGCGCTGCAGGTCGCGCGTCCTCACCGAGTAGGCGAGGTCGGCGGGGACGCGGCCCTGCTCGGGCAGCATCAGCGAGTACAGGTACGGCGTGGTCGCGACGCCCTCCGCAGTGACGGTCACCGGCCGGCGCGCGGCCAGGGCGGCCAGGGCCCGCCCCTGCTCGGCGGTCAGGCTCATGGTCGGGATCGGGTACGCGGGCCAGCTGCCGGCCGGGTCGAGGAAGGCCCGGTTGACGGCCCCGTACCCGAGGACTCCGACGGCTCCCGCCTGCTGGGCGGCCTTGACCCGGTCCAGGGCGTTGCCCGTGCAGGCCATGGCCGGGCAGAGGTCCCCGAGGTCGAGCAGGACGAGCTTGCCGCGCACGTCCAGGCCGCCGAAGTCGGCGCCCTTGCCGGCGTAGGCCAGCGGGAGCCGGCTGCGGCCGTCGAGCTTGGGCGTCTGCGGCGCCAGGTCCTGGTAGCGGGGGGTGATGCGGGGGCCGCCGGGCACCGTCATGGTGATGGCGGGGGCGCCGAGCTGGTAGCGGCCGTTGAGGGTGAACGTGCCCTGGGTGACCTTGCGGGTGGGCAGCATCACGTAGTTGTCCAGCCCGTACTGCGGGTACAGGGACTGCACGTCGATGTAGCCGACGCCGTTGGCCGCGGTGCGCCGGTAGGCGTAGTTCGAGAGGCGGACCTCCGACTCGCGCGGCGTCCGTACGGACACCTTGCGCGCCTTGCGCAGGTCGAGCGTGACCGTCGTGTCCTTGGTGATCTCGATCTGCGGTTCGGACGGGAGCGACTGGACCCATTCGCCGTCCGTGCCGCGCCAGGCCAGCGCGGTGAGCACGGTGTAGGTGCCGGGGTAGACCTGGGCCTCGGTCTCGGCGCCCGAGGCGGGGGTGTAGGCGTACTGGAGGTCGTCGCGCTCGTCGGTGCGCATGAACATCCACGGGATCTCCGTGGGAGCGCTCGCGCCGTCGGGCAGCACCACCCGGGCCCGGACGGTGACCTTCTTCGGCTCGACGAACGCGCCCACGGCCGTGTTCACCTGGACCTGGCCGTTGTCGCCCGAGGCGCGGACGGAGCCCTCGTACCAGGTGTCGGGGCCGGCGGGGTCGAACGTGACCGAGACCGGCGCGGTGCCGTGCGCGGGCACGGTGACCGTGTCGCGGTCGACGGTGAGCGTGCGCGCGGGCAGGTCGCCGCCCCGGTGCGCCTTGACGCCCGTGCTCAGCGTGAGGGTGACCGGCTGGTCGCCGTCGTTGGTGTAGGTGAGGGTCTTGGTGACCGGGCCGTTCTGGGGCGAGGGCAGGAAGCCGAAGTCGATGCCGCCGGAGCCGCGCACCTGCTGCTTGACGGCGCGGGCGACGTCCACGCGGCCGGCGCCCTGCTCGTAGGCGTCCTGGCCGTCGCCGTGGGCGGAGCTGGTGAGCGCGGCCTTGAGCTGGGTGTTCGTCCAGTCGGGGTGCTGCTGGGCGAGCAGCGCGGCGGCGCCCGCGACGTGCGGGGTGGCCATCGAGGTGCCGGACGCGGTGGTGTAGCCGTCCTCGGCGGGCTCGCCCATGGACGTGCCGGCGGCGCGGGCGGCGACGATGTCCACGCCGGGGGCGCTGATGTCGGGCTTGAGGCTGTAGTCGATCGCGGTCGGGCCCTGGCTGGAGAACAACGCCAGCTTGTCCTCGCGGTCCACGGCGGCGACCGTGAGCGCCGAGGCCGCGGTGCCCGGCGTGCCGATCTGGCGGCTCTGGCCGTCGTTGCCCGCGGCGACCACGAACAGCGCGCCCGAATCGGCGGACAGCTTGTTCAGGGCCTGGTCGAGCGGGTTGTCCGGGCCGGGGCAGCAGCCGCCGAGGCTCATGCTGACCACGCGGGCCTGCTGGGCGACCGCCCACTGCATGCCCGCGATGATGTCGGACTCGAGGCCGCTGCCGTAGTTGTTGAGCACCTTGCCGACCAGCAGCGACGCCTCGGGGGCGACGCCCCGGTACTTGGCGCCGTTGCCCGCGATGATGGAGGCGACGTGGGTGCCGTGGCCGTGGCCGTCCTGGGCGGTCTTCTCCGAGCTGAAGTTCTCGGCCGCGGCGATGCGGCCGGCGAGGTCGGGGTGGGTGGCGTCGATGCCGGTGTCGAGCACGGCCACCTTGACGCCCGCGCCCTTGAGCCCGGCCGCCCACGCCTCCGGCGCGCCGATCTGCTTGACGCTGCGGTCGAGCGAGACCTGGACCTTGCGGTCGAGCCAGATCTTCTCGGACGCGGCCCTGGCCGTGCCGACCCCGGACCAGAACTGCCCGGCGGCCTTCTTGTCCACCTTCACGGCCGCGGCGTCGATGCTGGCCAGGGTGCGGGCCCCGGCGATGCCGCGCTGCGTCCCGTGCTGGACGATCAGGGGCAGGGTGGGGCTCTCCGCGTCGGAGTAGCCGTTGGCCGCCAGGTAGGCCACGTCGAACAGGCCCCTGTCCAGGCGTCCCGCCGACACCAGGCCCATCGCGTCCGTGGGGTAGACGTAGTACGCGGCGGGCTCGCGTACCGACATGAAGAACACCGGCGCGCCGTCCGGGCGCCGGGCCGGCTGGATCTGGGCCTGCGGGCTGCCGTCCGGGGCGGTGCTGTAGGTGACCACGTCCCCGGTGATCAATGTGATCTTCTTCGCGGACTCCCCCGCCGCGCCGACGAGCGGCGGCGGCACGGAGGGAGCGGGAGGTAAGGTCGGGGCGGCCATCCCGGTGGAAAGCAGCACCCCCAACGCGACAAGCGACCGGCCGATCATGCGTCTCCTCAGAGATCATCGTGTCCCCGGGAACCATGACAGATCGCAGTAAAGCCGCGAAAGACGATTGTGAGTCCTCTTCCCGCCATGTACGGAAATAGGACATGCTGTGATCGTGCTGGAGATCATCGGGCTCTCGTACGCCGAGCAGGCACTGTACGAGGCGCTGGTGGAGCGCTCCCCCGCCACGCTCGCCGAGCTGGGGCACGCCGCCTCCACGGCCGCCACGCTGGAGCAGCTGGGGCTGATCACCCGGCTCCCGGAGGACCCGCCGCGCTACGTGGCGGTCTCTCCCGAGATGGGGCTGGACGCGCTGATCCGGGCGCGCACCCGGGAGCTGGCCGCGGCCCGCCACCGCGCCGCCCAGCTCGCCGCGCGCTTCCACCGCTCGGTGCCGGACCGCGACTCCGCGGACCTGGTCGAGGTGGTGATCGGCAAGGACGCGGTGGGGCGGTGGTTCCAGCGGCTCCAGGAGAGCGCGCGGCGGCGGATCAGCGTCTTCGACGCGCCGCCGTACGCGACGCCCATGGGCGGCAACGCGGTGGAGTTCGAGCTGCTGGAGCGGGGGGTCGAGTACCGGGCGCTGTACGACCGGCGGGCCATGGAGGTGCCGGGCACCCTCTCGCTCATCACCCGCTACGTGGCGGCCGGCGAACAGGCCAGGGTCGGCGACGTGCCCGTCAAGCTCGCGCTGAACGACCTCCCCATGGCGATCATGCCGCTCCGCCACGATGAGCACGCGGTGGAGTCGGCGCTGGTGGTGCACGACTCGACGCTGCTGGACGCGCTGTCGGCGCTGTTCGAGATGTACTGGGAGCGGGCCGTGCCGCTGCAGGTCAGGCACGGGCGGCTGGCCGAGGCGACCGGCCCCGCCGACGCGCAGCGGGACCTGCTGCCGCTGCTCACCGCCGGGCTGACCGACGCGGCCATCGCCGCCCATCTCGGGTGGAGCGATCGCACGGTACGCCGCCACGTGCGCGCGATGATGCTCCGGCTGGACGCGCGCACCCGCTTCCAGGCGGGCTACCAGGCGGTCGTGCGCGGCTGGCTGGAGGAGTCATGACGCCGCGGCGCCCCGACCCGCGTGGGGACGCGGCATGACCTCGCTGGGCGCGATCGGGCTCGGGCCCGATGAGGAGGCGCTGTACGAGGTGCTGCTGGACCGCTCCCCCGCCACCCTCGCCGAGCTGGCCACCGCCTGGCCGCGCGCCGACCTGCAGCCGCTGCTCGCGTCGCTGGAGGCCAAGGGCCTGCTCAGCTCGTCCCCGGGGCCTCCGCCCGCCTACGCCGCCGTCGCCCCGGAGATGGCGCTCGACGTCCTCCTGCTCGCCGCCGAACGCGACCTGCTGCGGGTCCGCGAACGCGCCCGCGAGCTCGAGGAGATCTTCCAGGAGCGCGCCCGCGAGCGTACGCCGCCGGTGGTCGTCGAGGTGGTCACCGGGCGGCGGGCGGTCGAACAGCGGCACGCCCAGATCCAGCGCGCCGCCAGGCAGCAGCTCCGGTGCCTGTCGAGGCGGCCGTACTTCGACCCGCTGGGCAGCGTGGCCGCGCAGCGGGAGCTGCTGGAGCGCGGGATCTCCAGCCGCATGATCTACGAGCGGGACTTCGTGGCGGCCGAGGGCGCGCTGCGGCAGATCGAGGAGATGGTCGGGGCGGGCCAGCAGGCGCGGGTGCTGCCCGAGCTGCCGATGAAGCTGTACGTGGTGGACGACCGGCTGGCGCTGCTCCTGCTCAGGCACGAGCCGGCGGACGCGGTGGCGGCGCTCGTCATCCATCCGTCGGGGCTGCTGGAGGCGCTGATCACGCTCTTCGAGGGGTTGTGGCAGCGGGCGCTGCCGCTCGGGCTGGCGCCGTCCACGCGCAACCCGCCGCCGCCCCGCGACTCCCGGGACGACGCGCGGCTGGTCGCGCTCCTGCTGTCGGGGCTCACCGACGAGGCCATCGCCCGCCAGCTCGGGGTCGGGCACCGGACGGCGGAGCGGCGGATCGCCGAGCTGATGTCCCGGCTCGGCGCCCGCACCCGCTTCCAGGCCGGCGTCCAGGCCGCCCTCTCCCAGCTGCCCCCGCCACCGTCCCCGTGACGCTCACCAGGTCCACGACCGGCATTCCCACCCACCGCCGTCACATCTCCCAAAGGACACCAGCCCCTGACGGCGGGAGAGCCCCTCCCCCACCGACCGGGGTCGCGGTCCTTCGGGGAGGGGGAGCGCCTCGACGCCGCGACCGCAGCACCGCCCCTCCCCCACCGGCCGGGGTGCCGTCTCTTGGGGGAGGAGGAGGCGCCTTGGGCTCTCGGGGGAGGGGCTCTCCCGCCGTCGGAAGCGGGGTCCCTGGGAGGGAGGGCCGGTCGGCCGGCGTGCCCCTCCCCCATCCGGGGGAACACGGATGTGGCCGGATCGCGAGCCCCGCGCGATCCGGCCACAGCTCAGAGGGTCAGCTTCCGCAGTGCTCGAAGCCGCTCTCGTACGTGCTGGCCCCAGCCTTGCCGCCCCACTTGACGCACTTGTCGGCGGCGGCGGCCCGGACGGGTCCGGCGTAGTACTCGAAGTTCCCGGTGTCGGTGACCCGGGGCTTGCCCTCGACCTCCAGGAAGGCCGTGGTGGCGGTGGCCTGGCCCAGCGAGGTCTTCTTGATCGTGGCCACGCAGTTGTTCCCGTTGTCCGCGTTGTAGAGCAGGAAGACGGTGCCCGCCGTGCCCAGCGCGCTGGAGTCGATCACCTTGTAGCCGGTGCCGCACACCGACTCCGGCGTGTGCGGGTTGGTGCCCCCGCCGCCGCCACCGGTGACGTACTGCATGTACTTCGTCCAGTCCCAGTAGCGGCCCGGGTCGGTGTGGTCGGCGCCCGGGACCTCGCTGTGGCCCACGATGTGGGTGCGGTCCTTGGGGATGCCGTACCGGTCGGCGATGTTGCGGGTCAGCGCCGCCGACGAGCGGTACATCGTGTCCGTGAACCAGGTGGCGTTGTCGATCCAGCCCTCGTGCTCGATGCCGACCGAGCGACGGTTCCAGTTGCCGGCGTGGAAGGCCCGGTCCTTCTCCCTGACCGTCTGGGTGATGGCGCCGTCGGAGGAGCGGACGACGTAGTGGGCCGAGGTGGGGTTCGGCCGGGGCCCGGTCTGGAACCAGTCGATCGTTCCGGCGTAGGTGCCCTGCGCCACGTGGATGACGATGCGGTCGATCGCGTCGCTGGTCGGCCGGTTGGAGACCGCGTAGTTGCTGCTGTGCGCCGGAGCCCACGCGGCCCCCGGGTAGTCGGTGCTCGCCGCGAGGGTGCTGGGATTGTCCAGATCGGCGGCCTTGGCGTACGGGCCCCGGTCCGGGGTGACGGCGCGCGCCGGCACGGTGACGGTCTCGCCGCCGGGGGTCGTGGCGCGGATGCCCTGGGCGAGCTGCTCGTACACGGTGTCGGCGTACAGCCGGGCGACCGAGGGCGAGGAGGCGCCGCCGTACTTGGCGATCGCCTGGTACCACTTGCCCGCGTCCTTGCGGGCGGCGGCGTCCAGCTTGAGCTCGTCGGCGAGGGCGCGCAGCACGGCCGCGCCGCCCGCGATGTTGGCCGCGTCGTCCGACTTCAGCACCGAAGCGGACTTCTTGGTCAGCGTGGCGGCCTTGTCGAGGGTCTTGGCGGTGACCAGGTGCATCACGCCGTACCCGCCGCTGGCGCTGGGCTGGCCCTTGTGGCCGTCCAGGTGGGTCTCGGAGTAGGCGACCGAGACCAGCAGGTCACGGGGCACCTCGTACGTCGAGGACGCCTTGGCGAACGCGTCGGCCATCGGATCGGCGGACGCCGCCCCGGCCGGCTGCCCCACGAGCAGCGACAGGGGGAGGACGGCGGCGCCGGTCAGGATCATGCGCAGGTTCAAGGGGGTTCAGCTCCCGCAGTGCTCGGACGGGCTGTTGTACGTGCTGGATCCGGCCTTGCCGCCCCACTTCACGCACTTGCCGGCGGCCGCGGCGCGTACCGGGCCCGCGTAGTACTCGAAGTTGCCGGTGTCGGTGGCCCGGGTCTTGCCCTCGACCTCCAGGTAGGCGGTGGTGGCGGTGGCCTTGCCGAGCGAGGCCTTCTTGATCGTGGCGACGCAGTTGTTGCCGTTGCCGGAGTTGAAGGTCAGGTAGACCGTGCCGCTGGAGCCGAGGGCCGCGGAGTCGATGACCTTGTAGCCGGCGCCGCACACGGACTCGGCGGTGTGCGGGTTGGTGGAGCCGCCACCGCCGCCGCACTTGTTCTTCGAGGTCACGCTGGCGTTCGGGTAGCCGAAGGTGGCGCCGTTGAAGGTGGCCTTGCGGATGTTGCTCGGGTAGCTCGTGCCCTGGCGCACCTCGTAGTGCAGGTGGGGGCTGATGTTGTTGCCGGGCTTGCTGGTGTTGCCGACCGTGCCGATCTTCTGGCCCTGCGTGACCTGGGCGCCGGCGGAGACCGAGCGGACGGTCAGGTGCGCGTAGTACGTGGTCCAGCCGCCGCCGTGGTCGATCTTGACCAGGTTGCCGTAGCCGTTGGTGGAGCCCTGGTGGGCCGAGATGACCACGGTGCCGGCCGCGGCGGCGACCACGGTGTCACCGCGGTCCGCGTCGGCGGTGCTGCCCCGGTTGAAGTCGATCTCGTACGACTTGTGCGCGCTGCTGTTGCTGGAGTTGCCCGTCCACGTCTGGCCACAGGGGAACGGGAGCTGGAAGCTCGGCGCCGCCAGGGTGGAGACCGGCGGGACGTCCACCTGGTTCGCCGGGTTGCCCATCTCCCCCTCGTCCTCCTTCGAGGTGGACGTCGGGGACGGAGACGGGGTGGGAGCGGCCCACGCGGTCGCGATCGGGCCGGTCGTGAGGCTGAAGAGCAGGGCGAACCCGGCCGTAAGCACCCCTCTGGGTCTCATGCGGATACCTTTCTGCACGCGCCGGAGGGGCGATGTCCCCCCGGCGCCGCGAATCTGTCCGTTGGATCTCTCGAAGCGCTCTTGCTGGGGATCAAGATTGCGAGTCCGGCATACAAAGAACATCCAAAATCGGTATAAAAGGCCTTCCAGCTTGAACGCTTCACCCAACGGACGCCCCGCACGGCGCCCAGCTCAGGAGAACGCGCGGTCATGGTGGTTGAACAGCCCGTATTCAGTGTTCTTGGGCCGTTACAGGTCCGGGGCCAGGAAGGGCCCCTGCGCATCGCGGGGAGGAAGCCCAGGCTCCTGCTCGCCTCGCTGCTGCTGGAGGCCAACGAGGTGGTCAGCTCGGAGGCCCTCGTCGAGGTGCTGTGGCCGCGGGCACAGCCGTCGTCGGCCGTGGCGAACCTGCGCACGTACGTGAGCACGCTGCGCTCGGCCGGCGTCCAGATCGAGGCCCGCGCCTCCGGTTACGCGATGCAGCTCGACACGGAGCGGCTGGACGCCCTGGAGTTCGAGGACCTGGTGGCCAGGGCGCGGGCGGCGGGGCGGAGCGACGAGGCGGCGGAGCACTTGCGGCGGGCGCTGGCGTTGTGGCGCGGCACCCCGCTCGGCGACCTGCCCGCCAGCCCGCTGTGGGACGGGCGGCTGCGCGCGCTCACCCAGGCCCGGCTGGCCGCGGTCGAGGACCTGGTGGCGCTGAAACTGGCCCGCGGCGAGCACGCCGCCGCGATCGACGACCTGCGCGACCTGATCGGCGAGCACCCCTACCGCGAGGACCTGTGGCAGCAGCTGATCCTCGCCCTGCACCACAGCGGCCGGCGGGCCGAGGCCCTGAACGCCTACGCCACGATCAGGCGGCAGCTCGTGGACGAGCTGGGCATCGAACCGGGCCAGGACTTGCGTGACGTGCACGCGTCCGTGCTGGCGGGCGACGCCCCGCCCGCGCCCGTCGCGGCGGCGCCGCACCAGCTGCCCGCGGACGTGCCGGACTTCACCGGCAGGGCGCGGGACGTCGCGGCCGTGACGAGCGCCCTGTCCGCCGGGGCGCACCGGCCGGACGGGCCGCCCGCGATCGCCGTGGTGACCGGGCCGCCGGGAGTGGGCAAGTCCGCGCTGGCCGTGCACTGCGCCCACGCGTTACGGGCGGGCTACCCCGCCGGCCAGCTCTACCTGTGCCTGGGCGGCACCGACGCCGAACCCGCCGATCCGCTCGCCCTCCTGGCCGAGGCGCTGCGCGCGCTGGGCGTCGCGGAGGCGGCGCTGCCGCCGACCGTGCGCGAGCGGGCCTCCCTCTACCGTTCCCTGCTGTCCGAGCGCCCGATGCTCGTCCTCCTCGACGACGCCGCCGACACCGCCCAGGTACGCGCCCTGCTGCCCGGCAGCGGCAGCGCGGTGCTCGTCACGAGCCGCCGGCGGATCGCCGAGCTGCCCGGCGCGCTCCAGCTCGAACTCGACGTGCTGCCGCCCGCGGAGGCCGAGCAGCTCCTGGGCCGGATCGTCGGCCCCGAGCGGGTGGCCGAGGAGCGCGAGGCCGCCCAGGCGATCGTGCGCTCCTGCGGCCACTTACCGCTGGCCGTCCGGGTGGCCGGAGCCCGTCTGGCCGGACGGCCCGGATGGTCGCTGGGCGTGCTGCGGCAGCGGCTGGAGGACGAGGCCGGCCGCCTCGACGAGTTACGCGCCGGCGACCTGGAGGTACGCGGCTCGTTCGAGCTCAGCTACCGGCGGCTGTCCGACGACGCCGCCCTGGCCTTCCGCGCGATCGGCCTGCTCGGCGAGCAGTCCGTGCCGGGCTGGGTGGCCGACGCGGTGCTCGACCGGCCCCGGTCCGACGCCGTCGTGGACACCCTGGTGGACGCGAACCTGCTGCGGCTGGCCGGCACCGACCCCGTCGGCCAGCCCCGCTACCGGCTCCACGACCTGATCCGCTGCGCCGCCAAGGAGAAGGCGGGCGGCGACACCGAGCGGAACGCGCTGGCCCGGGTGCTCGGCGGCTGGCTGACCGCCGCCGAGCACGCCTCCTTGCGGCTGCCCACGACTCTCTTCGGGCTGACGTCCGACCTCGCGCCCCGCTGGAGCCTGGAGCGGGAGACCCTCGGCCGCCTGACCGCCCAGCCGCTGTCGTGGTTCGACGCCGAGCGGGAGTCCCTGGTCGAGGCCGTACGGCTGGCCGCCGGCGCGGGCCTGGCCCAGTCCGCGTGGGGGCTGGCCGCCACCCTGGTCCCCTACTTCGACCTGCACTGCCTGCTGGAGGAGTGGCAGCTGACGCACCGCCTCGCCCTCGACAGCGCCCGCGCGGCCGGCGACCGCCACGGGGAGGCCGCCATGCTGCGCGGCCTGGCCCAGGTCTGCCTCTACCAGGACCGGTACGCCGAGGCCGAGGACATGTTCAAGCGGGCCCGCGCCATCTTCCGCGAGCTGGGCGACACCCGGAGCGAGGCCATCTCGATCTGCGGGCTGGCGGCGGTCAGCCAGTTCTCCGGCCGGCATCTCAAGGCGCTCGGGTCCTTCCGGCACGCGCTGGCCATGTTCCTGGCCATCGGCGACCGCAGCGGCGAGGCGTACGCGCGGCAGGCGATCGGGCGCGTCTACCTGTCGCTGCGGGACCTGCAGCAGGCGTCCAGGTGGCTGGGGGACGCGCTGCGGCTGGCCGAGGAGCTCGGCGACACCCACCGCGAGGGCTGCGTGTCGATGCAGCTCGGCCGCATGTACGACCTGTTCGCCCAGTCGGAGCGGGCCATGCGCTACCAGGGGCACGCGCTGGACATCTTCGAGGCGCTCGGCGACCGGCACTGCGGCGCGTACGCGATGCGGAACCTGGGCGGCCTCCAGGTGGCCAGGGGCGACCGTTCGGACGGCTCCGACCAGCTGGAGCGCTCGCTGGTGATCTTCCAGCAGCTGGGGGATCGCAGCGGGGAGGCGGACACGTACCAGACGCTCGGCGAGCTGTACCGCTCGTCCGGGCGCACCACGCTGGCCACCCATTACCTGCACCAGGCCCGCGAGCTGCGCAGGGAGCTCAGCGAGTCGTTCGCGTGAGCTCGGGCCGCAGCCACTGCCCCGTGGGCCAGGTCTCCAGGCGCCAGGCGCTGTCCCAGAACATCCACTCGTACTCGGTGGCCCGGCAGAACGCCTCGTCCATCGCCCGGCGCGTCTCGGCGTCGGCGCTGTCGGCCAGCCGGTCGGCGATGGCCTTGGCCTGCTCCACCGAGGCGGCGAAGGCGGGGTCGGAGTAGGTGGCGATCCAGGTCCGGTACGGGTGGTCGGCCGCGCCCGCCGTACGCCGGAGCAGCGCCGCGCCGACGTCCTGGTAGACCCAGAAGCACGGCAGCACGGCGGCGGCGAGCACGGGCAGGGGCGCGGCCAGGGCCGTGGCCTGGAGGTAGGAGGAGTAGGCCAGGCACGTCGGCGAGGTGGCCACGGCCGCCGTCTCGCCGGCCGTCAGCCCGAACTCCTCCAGGTAGCCGGTGTGCAGGGCCCGCTCGACGACCAGCGCCGTGTGGGCGCTCTGCGCGAAGAACGCGGCGTCGGCCGGGGAGGTGGCGCGGGCCGAGGCGGTCGCGAGGACCTTGGCGTAGGCCACCAGGTAGCGCCCGTCCTGGACCAGGTAGAACGCGAAGCGCTCGCGGTCGAGGGTGCCGTCGCCGAGCGCGGCGTTGAACGGGTGGTCGTGGATCGCCTGGAGCAGCGTCTCCGTGCGCGCCCAGATCGTGTCACAGAAGGTCACCGGTGACGTCCCTTCGCTAGTGCGAACTAGATCAGGTTCGACGGGTGTGATCTCAGCCCGGCAGCCCGGGCACCCCGCGTCGCGGCCAACGCTAGCAGAACGCGCGACCCCGTCAGAGGCGAGGGGCCGCCTCTCGCACACCGCCCGGGCGCAGCGCGCCCGCCAGCGCCAGCGCGACCAGGATCCCGGCACCGCCCGCCACCGCGATCGCGGGCCCGGGCGCGATCAGCTCGCCGAGCGCCCCGACCAGCGCCGCCCCGGCCGCCTGTCCCGTCATCAGCCCGGACGACTGCAGCCCGAACGCCTGCCCCCGCACCTCCTCGGGCACCGACTCCACGAACCGCCGCTGCAACCCCAGCTGGTACGACAGCCCCGCGGTCGCCACGGCGGCCAGCACGGCGGCCCACACGATCCCCGGCCCGAGCGCGAACCCCACCCAGGGCACGCCGAGCAGCACCGCCAGCGGGAACGACAGCCGCTCCCGCAGCCCCGGCGCGGCGAACCGGCCCACCGCGAACTCCCCCACCGCCATCCCGCCGGCCGCCGCCGCGAGCACCACCCCGGCCTTCCCCTGCCCGCCCAGGTAGGGCACCACCATGGCCTCGGCCCCGGCCAGGCACACGCACGGCAGCCACCCCGCCAGCAGCAGCCCGCGCACCCGCCCGTCGACCAGCAGCCGCCGGTTGACCCGCAGCGTCTGGCGCACCGCGCCCGCTCGCGCCGCGCCCCGGGCGGGCCGGTACGGCAGTCCGGCCCGCAGCACCACGGCGGCCACCGCGGCCAGGCCCGCGGTCGTGGCCAGCGCCCCGGAAGGCCCGGCGACGGCCAGGAACGCGCCCCCGGCCGCCAGCCCGGCGATCTGCGCGCTCGCGGAGGCCACGTTCAGGACCGACCGCCCCAGCACGAACGCGTCGCCGGGCAGCACGTCGGGCAGCATCGCCGCCCGCGCGGCGAAGAAGACCGGCGTGAACAGCCCCGTGACCAGCACCAGCGCCAGCATCGCCCAGACCGGCAGCCCCCCGAACGCCAGCAGCAGGCACGTCACCGCCCTGACCACCTCGCCGGTCACCATCAGCGCCCGCGGCGGCAGCCGGTCGGCCAGCGAGAGCAGCAGCAGCCCGCCCACGATGAACGGCAGCCAGCCCGCCATGTACGCCGCGGCCGACAGGCCGGCCGAGCCGGTCCGCGCGTAGACCAGCACGGACAGGGCCAGCATCTTGATCGAGTCCCCGCCGACCAGCAGCGCGAAGCTGCCGAACAGGACCCGGAACTCCTTGACGGCGAACACCTCGCCGAACGTCGCCCCTTGCACGTCCACGATGGTGCGGACCGGACCGGCGAGCTGGCGATTGTTTCGGATATAACCGAAAGGTGCCGGTAAGAATCGAGGTCACGCCACAGGACCTGGTGGCCACCAGGTTCGCGATCTCGCCGCTGATCGAGACCATGCACGCGCAGTGGGTGCTGGCGGGCCGGCTGGAGGCGGGCGTGCACGGCCGGTGGGCCGCGCGGTGGCGGGGCGCGTACCGGGAGCTCGAACGCGCCCACCCCGTGCTGCGGGCCGCGGCCGCGATCAGCGGCAACCGGCGCGGCACGAACGTCGCCTTCATCGCCCCGCCGCCGACGGCGGTGGACGTGCCGTTCGAGGCGGAGCTGGCCGCCATGCGCGCGACGCCGCTGGAGCAGGCGCACGCGGAGATCGCCAGGGCGCTGGCCGGGCGGCCGGCGGCGGGTGAGGCCGGGGAGCTGCTGGCGGGGCCGCGGGTGGTGGAGCGGTTCGCCGACGCGTACGAGGCGCTCTGGACGCGGATCCTCTCCCACGACTGGCCGCGCTTGCGCGCGATCCTGCAGCGCGACGTCGCCCATCGGGCGGGCCGGCTGGCGGCCTACGGCTGGGCGGCGGCGCTGGAGGACCTCAGCCCGCAGGTCCACTGGCGGCCCCGGGGGCAGATCGAGGTCGAGCTGACCACCCTCCACGGGCTGCGCCGGCTCGGCGGCAAGGGGCTGCTCTTCCTGCCGTCGGCGTTCACGACCGCCGTCGGGGCGTACCTGGAGGACGCCTGGCCGTACGCGATGATCTACCCCGCGCGGGGCGCCCTGGCCGCGCCCGCCGCGGCCGACGACGGCCTGTCGGCCCTGATCGGCCGCAGCCGCGCCCGCATCCTCGCCGAGCTGGCCGAGCCCGCCACCACCACCCAGCTCGCGGCCCTGCTGGGGCAGAGCGTGGGCACCACGGGCGGCCACGTGGCGGCGCTGCGCAGGACGCGCCTGATCGCGGGCACCCGCGTCGGCCGCGGCGTGCTGTACGCGCGCACCCCCCTCGGCGACGCTCTGGTCAACGGGTGATAAAAAAGACAAACACCACTAAATCCTCCCTCGACGCCATATCCAGGTAAATCCTACTGATACAGTCGCTTATGTCACGAGTCCAGTGCGAAGCCCCGGCTTGCTGGACGGCAACCCTCCCACCGCGGCGGGGTGCCCCGGGTGATGACACGGTCGTCGAGCTGAATGGTGCTCCTGGCGGCAAGCGCGGATGTCGAGTCGTGCTGCCACGCGCCCTTGGCCGGCTGCTCGAAAAGGGAAGGTAAAGATGAAGGGCGGATTCACTCGCCTCGCGGGACTGGGCATGGTGGTCGCGCTGGCGGTCACGGCCTGCGGCGGCGTCGACACGGCCGGATCCACTGGCGGTTCCACGGGCGGTTCGCCGGGCACGGGCGCGGCCAGGCAGGAGCTCACGGTGACCGCGTTCGCGGGCGCGTGGGGAGAGCTGTTCAAGAAGTCGTTCGTGGAGCCGTTCGAACGCGACACCGGCGCCAAGGTGAACCTCGTCTACGGCGCGAACGCCGAATGGCTCACCAAGCTGCGCGCGGCCGGCGGCAAGAACCCGCCGTTCGACGTCATCGCGTTCACGCCGGACGCGTCGCTGCCCGCGGCCTCCGCCGGGCTGCTCCAGCCGCTGGCCACCGACCGGCTGGCGCACTTCAAGGAGCTGGACCCGGTGCTCGCCGGCAAGTCCGCGTACGACGGCAAGCAGTACGGCGTGCCGCTGACCACCGGCTCCACCGGCCTCCTCTACCGCACCGACAAGATCAAGACGCCGCCCGCGGACTGGGCGGACCTCTTCGACAAGCAGTACTGCGGCCACATCGCCCTCCCGCCGCTCACCTACAACCCCGGCCTGGAGTTCTTCTCCGCCCTGGTCACCTCCCAGGGCGGCACGCTGTCCGACCCGGCCGCCGTGGACAAGGCGTTCGACAAGCTCGCCACGCTGAAGGGCTGCGTGTCCTCCTTCCCCGCCAACGCGGGCAACGCCGCCACCGTCATCGAGAACGGCGACGCCTGGATCATGCCCTTCTGGGACGGCCGCGCCTTCGCCATGGCCCAGGCCGGCTCCCCGATCGGCTTCACCTACCCCAAGTCCGGCCCCGTCGGCGCGCTGACCTCGTACTTCGTCGCCGCGGGCACCCAGAAGAGCGACCTGGCGAACAAGTTCCTCGACCACCTGACGGCCGCGCAGAACCAGAAGCCGTTCGCCGAGGGCACCTGGTACGCCGCGGGCAACGACTCGATCTCCTACAGCGAGCCGTTCGAGCAGAAGGTGAAGCACGGTCCCGACGTCTTCAAGAAGTTCATCTGGGTGGACTACGCGGTCGCCACCCCCAAGCTGAACGAATGGCAGCAGCGGTGGAACCAGATCTTCGGCTGACCCCGGAAGAAGGCGGCGGGCACGTCGAGATCGAGGGGCTCGCCGCCGGGTACGACGGCGCGCGCGTCCTCGACCTGGACCGGCTGTCGATCCGCAAGGGCGAGTTCCTGTCGATCCTCGGGCCCAGCGGCTGCGGCAAGACGACGCTGCTCAACTGCGTCGCCGGCTTCGTCCAGCCCACGGCCGGGCGGATCGTGATCGACGGCTCCGACGTGACCGCGCGGCCCCCGTACCGGCGGGGCCTGGGCATGGTGTTCCAGAACTACGCGCTCTTCCCGCACATGACCGTGGCCGCCAACGTGGCGTACGGGCTGCGCGTGCGCCGGCTCGACCGGCGGGAGCGGGACGAGCGGGTGCGGGAGGCGCTGAGCCTGGTCGGCCTGGAGGAGTACGCCGGGCGGCGGCCCCGCCAGCTGTCCGGCGGGCAGCAGCAGCGGGTCGCCCTGGCCCGCGCGCTGGCCATCCGGCCCGCCGTGCTGCTGCTGGACGAGCCGCTGTCCAACCTGGACGCCAAGCTGCGCAGGGAGATGCGGGTGGAGCTGCGCGCCATCCAGCGGCGCATCGGCACCACCATGGTCTTCGTCACGCACGACCAGGAGGAGGCGCTCGCGCTGTCCGACCGGGTGGCCGTCATGAACGGCGGCCGGGTCGAGCAGCTCGGCACCCCCGACGAGGTCTACCGGCGGCCGGCGACCCGGTTCGTCGCGCAGTTCATCGGCGCGGCCAACGTCCTGGAGGGCACGGTGACCGCCTCGGGCGCGCTCGACTCCGGCGGGATCGTCGTCGAGTGCGGCCTCCCCTCGCCGCGGCCGGGCGCGCGCGCCGTCGTCGCCGTCCGCCCCGAACGCATCCGCCTCACCACACCGGGCCCCGGGGCCACTGGGGTGGCCGGGACGGTCGGGTATCGGGCCTTCGCCGGGGACGCCTGGCACGTCGAGGTGCGGCTGGCCGACGGGCGCACCCTGAGCGTGCAGGTCGCCGACACCGGCGCGGGCGCCGAGGACCCGCCCGGCGCGGGCACGTCCGTGCTCGCGCACTGGGATCCGGCCGACGTCATCCTCCTGGAAACGGAGGCGCCATGACCCGCCGCCGGGCGGGCCTGCCGTACGCGCTGCCGCTCGTCGCCTTCCTGGCCGCCCTGTTCCTGGTCCCCCTCGTCCGGCTGCTGCGGCTCAGCTTCAGCCCCGTCGACGCCTTCAACGCGGCGCTGCCCGGATTCACCTTCGAGCAGTACGCCCGGGTGTTCACCGAGCCGTACTTCTACGGCTCCCTGCTCCGGACGCTGGCCACCGCGCTCCTGGTGGCGGTGCTGTGCGTGGCGCTGGCGTACCCGGCCGCCTACCTCCTGGCCCGCCGGCGCCCCGGCGTGCTGCGGACCCTGCTGTTCGTCATCGTGATCTCGCCGCTGCTGACCAGCGTGGTGGTCCGCACCTACGGGTGGGTCGTGCTGCTGTCCGGCAACGGGCTCGTCAACCGGGCGCTCGTCGGCTCCGGGCTGCGTGACCAGCCCGCCCAGCTGCTCACCAGCTACCCGGCCGTCGTGGTCGCGGTGACGCACGTGCTGCTGCCGTTCGCGATCATCCCGCTCACGACGGCGCTCGGCGGGCTGGACCGCAACCTGCACCGGGCCTCGCAGACGCTCGGGGCCGGGCCGATCAGGACGTTCCTGCGGGTCACGGTCCCGCTCAGCCTGCCCGGCGCGGTCACCGGCGCCCTCATCGTCTTCGCGCTGGCCATGGGCATCTACATCACGCCGCTGCTGGTCGGCGGGGTGACCCAGCCGCTGACCGGCATCCGGGTCTACGACCAGGTGACGACGGTGTTCGACTACCCGGTGGCGGCGGCGCTGAGCTTCGCGCTGCTCGCGCTGACCGTCGTGTCCACGGGGCTGCTGGCGGGCGTGTTCCGGATCTGGGAGAGGCGCCTTCATGGGTGAGCGGGGCTACGACAGGATCGTGCGGCTGGTGGCCGCGGCCCTGGCGGCACTGGTGTTCCTGTTCCTGATCGCGCCGCTGGTCGTGCTGGTGACGAGCTCGTTCAACCAGGCGGGCTCGATGGCGTTCCCGCCGTCGGGGCTGTCGCTGCGCTGGTACGCCGAGGTGCTCGGCTCGCCCGACTGGCAGGTCTCGTTCCGGCTGAGCGGCCTGCTGGTCCTCCTGGTGGTGCCGACGACCGTGGTCATCGGGACGCTGGCGGCGTACGGGCTGACGCAGGGGTCGTTCCCCGGCCGGCGGCTGCTGCAGGGGTTCGCGCTGTCGCCGCTGATGGTCCCGGAGATCATCGTCGCGCTCGGCCTGCTCTACTACTTCCACGGCGTCGGCCTCGTCAACTCGGTGACCGGGCTGTGGCTGGCGCACTCGCTGGTGGCGCTGCCGTTCGTGGTGCGGGCGGTCATGGTGAGCGCCGCGCAGCTCGACCCGGCGCTGGAGCGGGCCGCCCTGAGCCTGGGCGCCGGCCGGGTCCGGGTGTTCCTGACCGTGACGCTGCCGCTGCTGCGGCCCGGCATCCTCGCGGGCGCGATCCTCGCCGCGGTCACGTCGCTGGGCGAGGTCGCCGTCACGGCCCTGGTGGCGGGCGCGAACACCACGACGGTGCCGCTGCGCATCTTCTCGGCCGTGCAGTACCAGCTCGACCCGTCGATGGCCGCGGTGTCCACGCTGCTCATGGCGGCGAGCGTGGTGGTGATGGTGGTCGCGGACCGATTCGCTCGCATTTCGGAGGCCCTGTGACAAGCACAGTGACAAGCACGGGTGCGGTGACCGCGACCGGCGCGCGGATCGGCATCGACGTCGGGGGAACGTTCACCGACCTCGTGGCCTCCGTGCCGGAACGCGGCCTCGTGGTGCACCACAAGGAGCCGAGCACGCCCGCCGACCCGTCCCTGGCGGTCGCGGACGGGCTGGCGGCCCTCCTCGCCCGCGCGGACCTGCGGCCGGAGGAGGTCACGGGCCTCGTCCACGGCACCACGATCGGCCTGAACGCCGTCATCCAGCGGCGCGGCGCGCGCATCGCCCTGGTCGTGACCGAGGGCTACCGCGACATCCTGGAGATCGGCCGCAGCCGCATGCCGTCCTCCTTCGACCTGTACGCGGGCAAGGAGGAGCCCCTCGTCCCCCGCAACCTCATCGTCGAGATCTCCGCCCGGCTGGGCCCGGGTGGCGCGCCCGTGGCCGAGCCGGACGCGGCCGAGCTGGACCGCGTCGCCGCGCGGCTGCGGGCCACCGGGGCCGACGCGGCGGCGGTCGTGATCCTGCACGGCTATACCGACCCGGCCTTCGAGGAGGGCGTCGCGGCGGGCCTGCGCGAGCGGCTGCCCTTGCTGCCGGTGACGGCCTCGGCGACCGTGTGGCCCGAGGTGCGCGAGTACGAGCGGGCCCTGGTGGCCTGCATGAACGCCTACATCCAGCCGCTCATGCGCGACTACTTCGCCCGCCTGGAGGGCCGGGTGCGCGGGCTCGGGGTGTCGGCGCCGATCTTCATCAGCGCGTCCAACGGCGGCTCGATGAGCCTGCGCTCGGCCGCTGAACGGCCCGTCGAGACCGTGCTGTCGGGGCCGGCCGCCGGTGTGGCCGCGGCCGCCCGGCTGGGCGCTGGGGCCATCGTCACGTTCGACATGGGCGGGACCAGCAGCGACATCGCCGTGTCCGTGGACGGCTCGCCCGAGCTGGCCACCCACACCACGGTGGGCGGGCTGCCGCTGATCGTGCCGGTCGTGGCCGTGCACGCGATCGGGGCCGGGGGCGGGTCGGTCATCCGGGTGGACGGGCAGGGCGTGCTCAAGGTCGGGCCGGGCAGCGCGGGCGCCGACCCCGGGCCGGCGGCGTACGGGCGGGGCGGCGACCGGCCGACCGTGACGGACTGCTACCTGGCGACCGGGCTGATCGACCCGCGCACGTTCCTCGGCGGCCGGATGCCCCTCGACGCCGGCGCCTCGTTCAAGGCCCTGTCGGGCGTCGCCTCCCACCTCGCCTCCGGGGGCGAGCGCGGGGAGCTCCCCGGCGGCGACGCGGCCGGGCCGGATGGCGATGTGGCCGGGCTGGACGGACCGGGTGGCGATGTGGCCGCGTACCGGGTGGCGGCGTCGGCGCTGCGGGTGGCGACGGCGGGGATGGCGACCGAGCTGCAGAAGATCATGGCGCAGCGCGGGCTGGACCCGCGGCGGTTCGCGCTCGTGCCGTTCGGCGGCGCGGGCCCGACGCACGCCGCCATGCTCGCCGAGGAGGTCGGGATCGCGCACATCGTGGTCCCGCCGACCGCCGCCACGTTCTGCGCCCTGGGCGCGGCGGGCGCGGACCTGCGCCGCGACTTCGCCCGCAGCCTGCGCCGCCCCCTGGACGCCGCGAGCGCCACCCGCCTGGCGGGCGTGCTGGCCGAGCTGTCCGCCCAGGCCCGGGAGTGGCTGGCCGAGCAGGACGGCGGGGCCCGGTCTCGGGGACGGCTGTCGTTCGCGGCCGACATGCGCTATTCCGGCCAGGCGTACGAGCTCCGCGTCGCCCTCGACCCCGGCCGCCTGGACGCCGGGACGGTCTCCGAGGCCTTCCACGCCGAGCACGAGCGCCTGTACGGCTTCCGCGACCAGGGCGCGACCGTCGAGCTCGGCACCGCCAGGCTCGGCGTGGTCGGTCCGGCGGCCGAGCTGCCGCCCGCCGCCGTCCCCCCGGGCACGGGCGCGCCCCGTCCAGCGGCCCGCAGGCGGGTCCTGCTGGCCGGCGCCTGGCACGACGCCCGCGTCCACCTGCGCGAGTCCCTCGGCGTGGGGGACGCGTTCGACGGCCCGGCGATCGTCGAGCAGGACGACACCACCGTGGTCGTGCCGCCCGGCTGGTCGGCGGACGTGGACGAGGCCGGCAACCTGCACCTGCGCCGGACGGACGGCGCCCAGAATCCTCGTCGGAAGGCCTGAACGTGCGGCTCGACCCCGTCACCATGGAGATCGTCGGCAACCGGCTCAGCGCCATGACCGAGGAGATGTGCCTCACCCTCCAGCGCACCAGCCGCTCCCTGTACGTCAAGGAGACCGCCGACTTCTGCTGCGCCTTCGCGGGCCTGGACGGCGGCTTCGTCGCCTACCCGCGCGGCATCGGCGTCTCCGGCTTCGTCGGCCTCAACGTGCTGACCGCCGTACAGGCCGCCGGCCCGCTGGAGCCCGGCGACGTGATCATCACCAACGACCCGTACCGCTCCGGCGGCCTGGCCACCCACCTGACGGACATCCAGCTCATCGAGCCGTATTTCCACGAGGGCGAGCTGGTCGGCTACGGCTGGGCGTTCATCCACTGCTCCGACATCGGCGGGCGGGTGCCGAGCAGCCTGTCGCCGGTCAACGACGAGATCTTCCAGGAGGGCCTGCAGATCCCGCCGGTCAAGCTGGTACGCGCCGGGGAGCCGAGCCGCGACGTCGAGGCGCTGATCACGGCCAACAGCCGCACCCCCGAGGCGAACCTGGGCGACATCAGGGCCATGCGCGCGGCCCTGCGCACCGGCCGGGAGCGGCTGGCCGGCGTCGTCGCCCAGCACGGCCTGCCCACGGTGCTCGACGCGCAGCGCGACCTGGTCGAGTACACCGCGGGCAAGGCCCGCGCCGCCCTGGCCGCGCTCGGCGACGGCACCCACCGCTTCGTCGACTACCTCGACGACGACGCCGTCTCCAGCCTCCCGGTCCGCCTGTCGGTCACCGCGACGCTGCGCGCGGGCGACCTGCACCTCGACTTCACCGGCACGGATCCGCAGGTCGCCGCGGCGTTCAACATCGCGACCCTGGGCCGGCCGCACGCCTGGATCACCACCAGGGTGCTCGCGCTCATCTGCACCCTCGACCCCGGCATCGCGCTCAACGCGGGGCTCATCGCCCCGATCACCGTCACCACGCCCGAGGGCTCGCTGGTCAACCCCGTGCACCCGGCCGCCGTGGGGGTGCGGCACGCCTCGGCCAACCGCGTCAACGACGCCATCGGCGGCGCGCTCGGGCTGGCCGCCCCGCACGTGCTGCCGGCGGCCTCCAGCGGGCTGGTGGTGCCCGTGGTCGTCGCCGAGCAGCGCGGCTCCGGCCAGAACGTGCAGGTCCTGGAGCCGATGGTGGGCGGTACGGGGGCCCGCGAGGGCGCCGACGGGGTGGACGGCCGCGACAGCGGCATCTCCAACCTGTCCAACAACCCGGTGGAGACCGTCGAGACGGAGATCGGGGTCGAGATCCTCAGGTACGGGCTGCGTACCGACTCGGGAGGCGCCGGGCGCTGGCGCGGCGGGTGCGGGCTGGAGCTGACGTTCCGGGTGCGCGGGGAGGGCTCGAAGCTGCTGGCCCGGGGGCTGGAGCGGATGTGCTTCCGCCCGTGGGGCGTGCGCGGCGGCGGCCCGGGCGCGGCCACCGAGCTGATCGTCAATCCGGGCACGGCCCGGGAGCGCAGGCACTTCAAGATCGACGTGCTGCCGCTGGAGCCCGGTGACGTCGTCACGCTGCTGACCTCGGGCGCGGGCGGCTACGGCGACCCGTACACCAGGGATCCGGAGGCGGTGCTGCGGGACGTGGAGCGGGGCGTGGTCTCCCGGGAGGCGGCGGCGCGCGCGTACGGGGTGGTGCTGGCGGAAGGGGATGGCGGCCTGGCCGTGGACGGCCCCGGCACGGCGCAGGCCCGCGGCGAGCACCGCCCGGACCTGGTCGTCAACGACGGCGGGCCGGAGCGGCGGGCGTGGGAGTCGGTGTTCGACACCGCCAGCGTCGACCGCCTGGTGGCCGCCCTGTTCCGGCTCCCCCGCCCGGCCCGCACCCCGCGCAGGACGGCCCTCTACACCGCGGTCCTGGCCGCCCTGCCGGCCGGCTTCCCCAGGACGCCCCCCACCCCCGATGAGCGCGACGCGGCCCGCCGTACCCTCGTCCAAGAGATCACCGAACTGGAACGGAGGTCGGCGTGAGCGAACAGGACGCCGTCGACGCGATCATGGCCGGGCTCGCGGGCCCGGCGCTCGACGAGCTCGCCGAGCTGTATCGGGACCTGCACCGGCACCCCGAGCCAGCCTTCGAGGAGGAGCGCACGGCGGGCATCGCCGCCGAGAGGCTGCGGGCGGCCGGGTTCGAGGTCGTCACGGGCCTCGGCGGCACAGGTGTGGCGGGCGTGCTGCGCAACGGCGACGGCCCCACGGTGGCATTACGGGCCGACATGGACGCGCTGCCGGTCCTGGAGGCCACGGGCCTGCCGTACGCGAGCACCGCCACCACGCCCGGCGGGGTGCCGCTCATGCACGCCTGCGGCCACGACATGCACGTGGCGTGCCTGATTGGCGCGACGCACCTGCTGGCGGCCGGCCGGGACCGGTGGCGGGGCACGCTCGTGGCGCTGTTCCAGCCGGCGGAGGAGATCGCGGCCGGGGCGCGGGCCATGCTGGACGACGGGCTGTTCGACCGGATCGGCACCCCCGACGTCGTGCTCGGCCAGCACGTCTTCCCCGACCCGGCCGGGACGCTGCTCGTCAGCCCCGGCGAGATCCTGGCCGCCGCCGACAGCATGGAGATCCGGCTGTACGGCCGGGGCGGCCACGGCTCCCAGCCGGAGCGGACCGTCGACCCGGTCGTCCTGGCCGCCTCGACCGTCATGCGCCTGCAGACGGTCGTCTCGCGCGAGATCTCCCCGTTCGAGCGGGCGGTGCTGACGGTGGCCCAGATCCACGCGGGCCACAAGGAGAACATCATCCCCGACGAGGCGTCCATCACGGTCAACCTGCGCTCGTTCTCCCCCGAGGTGCGCCGCACCTTGCTGGCGGCCGTGGAGCGGGTGGTCAACGCCGAGGCGGCCGCCTCCGGCGCGCCCCGCCCCCCGGAGATCCGCACGCTCAGCGCCTTCCCGCTGACCGTCAACGACGGCGACGCCACGGCCCGGGTGCGCGAGGCGTTCGCCGGCCGGTTCGGCTCCGAGCGGGTGCCGGTCATGGAGCCGCTGATGGGCAGCGAGGACTTCGGCCTGTTCGGCTCCGAGGCGGGCGCGCCGTCGGTCTTCTGGGGCCTCGGCGGCGCCGACCCCGAGCTGTACGCCCGCGCCGAGCGTGAGGGCCGGCTGCGCGAGGACGTGCCGGGCAATCACTCGCCCTTCTTCGCGCCCCAGCTCCTGCCCACGCTGCCCACGGGGGTCGAGGCCCTGGTCACCGCCGCCCTGGCCTGGCTACCGGCGTGACGGCCCGGCAGCTCGTGAGAGGCCCCCGGGCTTCTCACGAGCTGAAAGTTTCACGTGCCGAGCTGGGCGGACGTCGCCGGGCGAGCGCTCGGCTGGTGCCCGAGTCCGGCCCGATCTAGGGTGACGGTGCCTGTCCGGCGCCGGCCGTGCACCTCGTGGACGGGTGCCCCGACCGGTGCCGGAGCGGCATTCCTG
Organism: Nonomuraea angiospora; assembly: GCF_014873145.1. Classification (NCBI taxonomy): domain Bacteria; kingdom Bacillati; phylum Actinomycetota; class Actinomycetes; order Streptosporangiales; family Streptosporangiaceae; genus Nonomuraea; species Nonomuraea angiospora. Next base: position 1,628,126 of record NZ_JADBEK010000001.1, read on the forward strand.
GCGCGCCCCCACGCGAAAGGGCCCCCCGATGGCACCTCGCCACCGCCTCCCGGCGGCGTCCGGCACGTCTACGACGTCACCGTCTTCGCGAACCGCGCCGGCTGACGCCATGTCCCGTCTCCTGACCCTGCTGGCCGGGCTGTGCCTGGCGCTCACGCTGACCCCCGTCGCCCCGGCGACGGCCGCACCCGTGACCGTGCCGGTCGGCGCGCAGTTCACCGACACCTCGGGCAACCTGCTGCACGCCCACGGCGGCGGCGTGATCAAGGTCGGCTCGTACTACTACTGGTTCGGGGAGAACCGCAACGCCGACGGCACCTTCCGCTACGTCTCCGCCTACCGCTCGGCCGACCTGCGCACCTGGGAGTTCCGCAACCACGTGCTCACCCAGTCCAGCTCCGCCGAGCTGCAGGTCGCCAACATCGAGCGGCCCAAGGTCGTCTACAACGCCGCGACCGGCCGCTTCGTCATGTGGATGCACAAGGAGAACGGCCGGGACTACGGCGAGGCGCGGGCCGCCGTGGCCGTCTCGGCCACGGTGGACGGCGCCTACACCTACCTGCGCAGCTTCCGGCCGCTCGGCCACATGTCGCGCGACATCACCGCGTTCGTCGACACCGACGGCACCGGCTACATGATCTCGGCCGCGAACGAGAACTACGACCTGCACGTCTACCGGCTCAGCGCCGACTACACCGACGTGGCCGCGCTGGCGCGCGTGTGGTCCGGCGACCACCGGGAGGCGCCGGCGCTGTTCAAGCGCGACGGGGTGTACTTCATGCTGACCTCGGGCGCGACCGGCTGGCAGCCCAACCAGGCCCAGTACGCCACCGCCACCAGCATCACCGGCACGTGGAGCGCCTGGCAGAACGCCGGCGACTCGCAGACGTTCGGCTCCCAGCCGGCCTACGTGCTGCCGGTGCAGGGCACGTCCGGCACGTCGTACCTGTATCTGGGCGACCGGTGGGCCGGCGCGTGGGGCGGGCCCGTCAACGACTCCCGGTACGTGTGGCTGCCGATCCAGTTCCCGAGCAGCACGTCCATGAGCCTGACCTACGCCCGCCAGCTCACCGTCGACGCGGCCGCCGGCACGATCGCCGCGACGGGCACCGGCTACGACCGGCTGGCGGTGCGGCACTCCGGCAAGTGCGCCGACGTACGCAACGCCTCCACCGCCAACGCGGCCGCGGTCATCCAGTACGCCTGCGGCGGCGGCGCCAACCAGCAGTGGCGCGTCCAGTCGATCAGCGGCGGCTACGTGCAGGTCGTGGCCCGCAACTCCGGCAAGTGCCTGGACGTCAACGGCGCCTCCACCGCCGACGGGGCGGCGCTGCAGCAGTACACGTGCGGCCCCGGCGCCAACCAGCAGTGGACGCTGCAGGACGCGGGCGGCGGCTACCTGCGCCTGGTGGCCAGGCACTCGGGCAAGTGCGCCGACCTGCCCGGCTCCGCACAGGCCGACGACGTGCAGTTCAAGCAGTATCTGTGCAACGGCGGCCAGAACCAGCAGTTCACCCGCACCCCACTGTGAGCCAGCGAAAGCCTCAAACCACAGAAGAGCACGTCAAGCACGGGTAAATACCCACACCCCACCTCTTTCGCCACAAATCGTGACGTTAGAGTGACATATTGTGAACGAATCGAAGCGTGTGGAAATCACCTGGCCCAGCCTCGGCATCACCGTGGCCGCCGAACTCGACCAGCGCAACCGCGCCCTGGCCCAGTGCCTCTGGGACGCCCTCCCCTACCGCAGCCTGCAGGGGCACGCCCTGGTCGCCGGATATCACCTCTACCACCTCGCACCGGTCCATTCGCTGCTGCACACACCAGCGGAATACCGCGTGGACCGGCGTACCGTGCCCGACGGCACCCTGTTCTGCTCGCGGCTGCAGCATCTCGGCATCAAGTACGGCGAGCTCACCGAGCCCATGACCGCCACCCCGATCGGCCAGGTCGTCCCGGAGGACCTCGACGCCCTGGTCCAGGCCGGCCGCGACGTCTGGCACTCCGTCTACACCACCAAGAAGCCCGTCATCGCCGAAGTACGCCGCGAGGGCGAGCCCAGCGGCCACCAGCTCCCGCGCCTGCCCATCGGCGACCCGCAGCTCAACGAGCTGGTCAAGGACGTGCACGCCGAGACCGAGCGCATCTGGCTGGACCCGCCCCGCGAGCTGCTCGACCTGCACGCGGGCCGCATCCCGTCCGGCGCCGGCAGCTACGAGACGGTCCTGACCACGCTGCTGTTCGTCAACGGCGAGACCCGGCCGCTCGGCTACAGCTGCTACGGCGGCCTCGTCCGCGCCGCCCTCGACGGCATGCCGATGCCGTGGCTGCGCCAGATGACCCGCCAGCTCGCGCACACGCCCGCCGAGTTCCTCGGCTACTGCGGCCTCGACACCCTGTGGGGCTTCACCCAGCGGCTGCTGGACGGGCTCGACCGGCTCGACGACCACGAGGACTTCGTCTCCGTCATGGCCCACATGGCCCTGTACTGCAACTGCCTCGGCGGCTGGAACCTGCACCTGTTCCCCTGGGAGGCGGGCGAGCACCTGCGCCGCGAAGAGGCGCCCGCATGAGCGGTCCGCGGGTGGTGGTCGTCGGCGGCGGCGTGATCGGCCTGTCGATCGCGTACCACCTGGCCGAGGCCGGCGTCGACACCACGCTGCTGGAGCGGGACACGCTCGGCTCCGGCGCCTCGCGCGCCACCGCCGACGTGGTCCGCTCCTACTTCGCCGGCAACCCGGTCAGCTCGGCGCTGGCCGTGCGCAGCCTCGCGGCCTACCACGCCTTCCCGACCAGGCCGGGGATCGACCTGCCGCTGCGGCAGGTCGGTTACCTGGTGCTGTTCACCGAGGCCGACCAGGTGAGCGCGTTCGAGGCCGACCTGCCCGCCCAGCACGCCGCCGGCGTCGACGTGAGCCTGATCAGCGCGCAGGAGGCCAGGGAGCGAAACCCGCTCATCGGGGACTTCCCGCTGGCCGCCGCCGCGTACTCGCCGCAGGCCTACATCTCCGACACCACGGCCATCGTCACCGCCTACGCGCGGGCGGCCGAGCAGGCGGGCGCGACGCTGCGCACCGGCTGCCCGGTCACCGCCATCGACACGCGGGCCGGGATCGTGCGGACCGCCGCCGGCGAGGTCAGCGCCGACGCCATCGTGTGCGCGGCCGGGGCCTGGTCGGCCTCGCTCGTCCGCGGGGCGGGCGTGGACCTGCCGCTCACCGAGCCCATCGAGCAGGAGCTGCTCACCACCGACCCGCTCCCGCCGGACACGCCGGACATCCCGGTCACCCTGCACGCGGCCACCGGCCTGCTCGTCCGGCTGCGCGGCGACCGGCTGCTCATCGGCATGGGCTACCCGGGGCCCGACCGGGAGGCGTGGCGGCGGCAGGTCGCCGAACGCCTCGCCGCCACGTACCCGAGCCTGGCCGGGCTCGCGCTGCACACCGCCGTCACCGGCCTGCGCGACGCCAGCCCCGACAAGACCGCCTTCATCGGCCACCACCCGGGACCGCCGGCCTTCCTGTACGCGACCGGCTTCTCCGGGCACGGCCTGTGCAACGCGCCCGCCGCCGGGGAGCTGGTCCGCGACCTGTACCTCGACCAGGACCCCGGCTTCGACGTGACCGCGCTGGCCTTGAGCCCGCGCCGCGCGGGATGACCCAACGACAGACGGACGGGAAGACCCATGAGCCAAGAAAGCCGCCTCGACCAGGACACTCTCGACGCTCGGGAACAACAAACCGCAGACGACTACGACCCGCACGCCGGCCCAGGGTGCCCGCATGCCCGGTTCGTCCTGGACCCGGCCACCCCGAGCCTGCACGCCGACAACGACCGGCTGCGTGCGGCCGGCCCGCTCGTGCCCGTGACGGCCGAGGGCGTGCCCGCCTGGGCCGCCACCCGCTACGCCACGCTGCTGACGGTCCTGACCCATCCGAACCTGTCCAGGGACATCCGCCACTGGGCCACCCGCGACACCTGCCCGGCCGGCACCGCCATCGACCGCATCGTCACCGACACCTCGATGCTCAACGCCGAAGGCGACGACCACCGCCGCCTGCGCACGCCCGTGGCCGGCGCGTTCACCGCGCGCCGGCTCCGGCAGCTGCGCCCCAAGATCGAGGCGCTCACCGACCGGCTCGTCGACGCCCTCGCCGAGCTGCCGCCCGACGAGCCGGTGGACCTGCGCAAGGAGTTCGCCTACCCGCTGCCGCGCGAGGTCATCTCCGAGCTCATCGGCATCCCGGCCGAGCACCAGGACGCGCTGCACGAGCTCTCCGACGCCGTGGCCCAGGTGTCCGACACCCTCGACGACTCGCCCGACGTGCGCCGGGCCCTGCACGAGCTGCTCGACCGGGTCATCGAGGAGCGCCGGGACACGCCCGGCGAGGACCTCATCACCGACCTGTTCAGGCTGCGCGAGAAGGACGGCGACCGGCTGTCGTCCGACGAGCTGTTCGCCACCATCGAGCTGCTGTTCATCGCCGGGCACGTGACCACCGTCAACCTCATCACCAACGCCATCGGCGCCCTGCTCAACCGGCCCGACCAGCTCGAACTGCTGCGCACCGGCCAGTGCGACTACAGCGCGGCGGTCGAGGAGACGCTGCGCTGGGACTCGCCGATCGCCTACTTCCCCATGCGCTACGCCGTACAGGACATCGAGATCGACGGCGTGCGCCTGCGCACCGGCGAGCCCGTGCTGGCCTGCTTCGCCGCCACGGGCCGCGACCCCGGCCAGTTCGGCGAGAACGCCGACCGCTTCGACATCACCAACCCGCCCAGCGCCCACCTGGCCTTCGGGCACGGGCCGCACTTCTGCCTCGGCGCGCCACTGGCCAGGATCGAGGCCGAGATCGCGCTGAAGGCGCTGTTCGAGGCGTTCCCCGAGATCGCGCCCGCCGCGCGGCCCGAGGACCTGGCCCCGCTGGACACGCTGCTGGGCAACAGCACCCGCAGCATGCCCGTCCTGCTCGGCCCGCGCGCCCGCTGAAGCTCCCCGGACGGGCGGGCCTGCCCGTCCGAGGTCAGCCCACGCTCTGCGCGTCGCGGTCGTAGTGGCGCAGGAACAGCTCCTCCAGCGTCGGCGGCCGGCTCACCAGGCCGCGCACGCCCGCCTCCGCGAGCCGGCGCAGCGCCGGGTCCAGCGCCACGCCGTCCACGCTGAACCGCACCCGCCCGTCACCGGCCCGCAGGTCGTGCACCCCGGGCAGCTCGGCCAGCCCGTCCGGCGGCCCCGCCAGCTCGGCCTCGATCGACGTGCGGGTCAGGTGCCGCAGCTCCGCCAGCGTGCCCGTCTCGACCGTGCGGCCGTCCCGGATGATCGTCACCCGGTCGCACAACGCCTCGACCTCGGCCAGGACGTGGCTCGACAGCAGCACCGTACGCCGCTCCCGCTCCTGCCTGACGCAGTCCCGGAACACCTCCTCCATCAGCGGGTCCAGGCCGGAGGTGGGCTCGTCCAGGATCAGCAGCTCCGCCTCGGAGGCCAGCGCGGCGACCAGGGCCACCTTCTGGCGGTTGCCCTTCGAGTACGTCCGCGCCTTCTTGCGCGGATCCAGGTCGAACCGATCCAGCAGGTCCGCCTTGCGCCGCGGGTCCAGCCCGCCGCGCAACCGGCCCAGCAGGTCGATCACCTCGCCGCCCGACAGGTGCGGCCACAGCGTCACGTCGCCCGGCACGTACGCCAGGCGGCGGTGCAGCTCGCTCGCCTCCGACCACGGGTCGCCGCCCAGCAGCCGGGCGGTGCCCCCGTCGGCCCGCACCATGCCCAGCAGGATCCGGATCGTGGTGCTCTTCCCCGCGCCGTTCGGCCCCAGGAAGGCGTGCACCTCGCCGGCGCGCACGCTGAGATCGAGCCCGTCCAGCGCCCTGGCCGTCCCGAACGACTTCACCAGCCCCTTCACCACGATGGCGTCAGTCATGGCGGTGAACCTCCACATTCACGCGGTTGCGCCCCTATCGAGGGCCTTCCTGGCCTTCGCGGCCTCTTCCAGGCTGAGCAGCGGGTGGGAGTAGAGGTCCACGATCACCCGCATCAGCTTGACCTGCCCCTCCGGGCTGGTCAGATCCACTCCCATGGCACGCTCGACATGTTGGCGCAGCACCGTGGCCGACAGCGCCATCGCCGCGATCATCGCCGAACGGGACCGGGCGTCCACGTCGGGCGGATCGGGACGGCTCCTGTCCGCCTCGGCGACCCACCCCTCGCCGAGATCGACCATCTCGTCGAACAGCGGCGCCGCCCACCCCTCCGTCAGCGCCCGCGCCAGGTAGGGCTGGTACGGCCCCATGACCGCGGCCGGGTTGAGCCCGGCGCCGTAGGGGTCGTCCGCGGCCTGCTCGCTCAGCCTGCGGATCGTCTTCATCAGGTGCTCGTCGCACGCCTCGCGCAGCGCCTGCTTCGAGCCGAAATGATGGCGCACCAGCCCCAGGGACACGCCGGCGGTCTCCGCGATGCCGCGGATCGTCGCCCGCTCGAAACCGTGCTCGCCGATGTGCCGCATCGCCGCGTCCCTGATCCGCGCACGCGCGGTGAGATCCTCCGGATCCGGTACGGTCGTCATCCCGTTCCCCTGTATAGCTCGCTGTTCATCCGAAAAGCAGACTATACCGGTGTATAGCGGCCCCGCAACGCGACCCCCGGCTACGCACGGCGGCCCGTCTCGTTCTACGCTCCATGCACGACGATCGGAGACCACGCCGTGCCACATCCCGACCCGGCGCCCATGCGCCTGGCCACCGCCATCCGCCCCTACGACTGGGGCTCGGTGACGGCCCTGCCGCAACTCTTCGGCACGCCGCCCACCGGCCGGCCCCAGGCCGAGCTCTGGATGGGCGCCCACCCCGGCGACCCCTCCACCGTCGGCGGCACCCCGCTCAACGAGCTCATCGCCGACGACCCCGCCGGCACCCTCGGCGAGCCCGCCGCCGCCCGCTTCGGCCCCGCCCTCCCCTACCTGCTCAAGGTCCTGGCCATCGAACGGCCGCTCTCCCTCCAGGTCCACCCCACCACCGAGCAGGCCCGGGCCGGGTTCGCCGACGAGGACGCCCGCGGCGTCCCCATCGACGACCCCGCACGCACGTACAAGGACACCTCGCACAAGCCCGAGATGGTCTGCGCGATCACCCCCTTCCACGGCCTGTGCGGCTTCCGCGACCCCGGCGAGACCGCCGACCTCCTCGACCGCCTCGCCGTGCCGGACCTGGCCCCCTGGATCGGCCTGCTGCGCGAGGGCGACCTGCGGACCGTGTTCGCCCAGATGCTCGACGACGCCCACGAGCCGCTGCGCGCCCAGGTCGAGCAGGCCCTGCGCGAGTCCGACGACCCCGGCCTGGCCGTCTACGGCGACCTCGCCCGCGCCTGCCCCGGCGACCCCGGCGTCACCGCCGCGCTCCTGCTCCACCACGTCAATCTGGCCCCCGGCCAGGCCCTCTACCTCGGCGCCGGGATCCCTCACGCCTACCTCGGCGGCATCGGCGTCGAGATCATGGCCAACTCCGACAACGTGCTGCGCTGCGGCCTCACCACCAAGCACATCGACGTGCCCGAGCTCATGCGCGTCGTCGACTTCACGCCGTCCGCCCCGCACCTGGTCCGGCCGGAGCAGGACGCGCCCGGCGAGCACCACTACCGGCCGCCGGTCCCCGAGTTCGCCCTCACCCGCTACGACCTCGACAGCCCCCACACGCTGCCCGGGGGCGCCCCCCAGATCGTCGTCTGCATCGACGGAGAGGCCCGCCTGGGCGATCTGACGCTGCGGCCGGGCGAGTCGGCGTTCGTCCCCGCGGTTGTTCGGTCGGTGCCGCTGGCCGGGAAGGGGACGGCGTACCGCGCCGCGCCGGGCGCCTTTACATTGTAGATTCGCTACGACGTTTCGGTCCGGGGTTGAACGTCCCGTTCCTAGGCTCGCCCGCATGAACACTGTGACCATCGAGCCGAGCGTCCTCTACTTCGGGACCCCGGTCGTCCTGCTGTCCACGGAGAACCCGGACGGGACGGCCAACCTCGCCCCGATGTCCTCGGCCTGGGCGCTGGGCCAGGTGATCGTGCTGGGGCTGGGCGCCGAGGGGCAGAGCGCCCGCAACCTCATGAGCCGCCCGGAGGTGGTCGTCAACCTGCCCGCCCCCCACCAGTGGGAGGCGGTCGAACGGCTGGCGCCCCTGACCGGGCGGCACCCGGTGCCGGCGACCAAGCACGCGGGCTGCCGGTACGAGCCCGGCAAGTTCGCCGCGGCGGGGCTGCGCCCCGAGCTTTCCGAGACCGTGCGGCCGCCGCGCGTGGCCGAGTGCCCGCTGCAGTTCGAGGCGCGGGCGGAGCGGGTGGGCCACGACGTCTCGGGGTCGTTCGTGATCGTGGAGGCCGTCGTGAGCAGGGTGCACGCGGACCCGCGCATCGTGGTGCCCGGCACCCAGCACGTGGACCCGGGCGCGTGGAGCCCGCTCATCTACAACTTCCGCCACTACTTCGGCCTCGGCCCCGAGCTCGGCCACTCCTACCGCAGCCAGACGCCCCGCTAGGGCAGTCTGCGGACCTTGAGCACGTTGTCCGTGTGGGTGCCGGGCCTGCCGTCCGGGTCGTCCAGGGTGCGCTCGTACTCCTCGCAGACCTGCACCTCCCACTCCCCCTCCGGCAGCCGGAGCGCGTCCAGGACCTCCTGCGGCGTGGGGAAGTGCACCTCGGCGGGCGGGTTGTGCGTCCAGGACGGCCATCCCGCGTGCCCGACGACCAGCAGCACCCCGCCGGGGGCGACCGCCGCGGCGGCGGAGCGCAGGATCTCCTCGCGCGGCAGGTTCACGAACGAGTGCAGGAAGCAGGCCGAGACGAGGTCGAAGACGCCTTCGGGGAAGGACACGCCCAGGTCGTGCCGCTGCCAGTCGATGCGGTCGGCGACCCCCGCCTCCCTGGCGTGCCCGGCGGCGCGTTCGAGCGCCACGCCGGAGACGTCGGCCGCGGTGACCCGCCATCCCCTGCCCGCGAGCCAGATCGCGTCGCCGCCCTCACCGGAGCCCAGGTCCAGCGCCGTACCGGGCTCGAGGTCCGACACCTCGCGGACCAGCATCACATTGGGGTTCCCGCTCCAGATCCGGGTCTTCTCGGAGTAACGGGAATCCCAGTACTCCTCCGGGGCGACCTCCATGGCGGCGACGGCGCGGCGGGTCTCCTCGGCGACCAGGTCCGCGTTGATCGCCGCCGCCGCCCGCACGCCCGCCGCCGCGGCGCCGATGACCTGCTCGTTCGGGGTGGTGACGTTCCCGGCCACCCACACCCCGGGCACGCTGGTGGCGCCCGTCGGGTCGGCGGGCACGCGGGTGCCGATCACGTGCCCGGACATCTCCGTCTCCTCCGTCTCCAGCCCCAGCGCCGCGAGCAGCCCCGCCTGGGCGGTGAGCCGGCCGGCGGTGGCCAGCGCCCGGCAGGCGACCACGCGGCCGTCGGCGAGCCGCACCCCGGACAGCCTGCCGTCCGTCACCTCCAGGCCCGCCACCTTGCCCTCGACCACGGTGACGCCCCTGGCGGCGAGCTGGCGCCGCTCGTCGTGGCCGGGCTCGGGCGCGGTGTGCGGGAAGTAGGTGACGTCGGCGCTCCACTGCCGCCACAGCAGCGCCTGGTGGACCGAGAGCGGCCCCGTGCCCAGGATCGCGATCGCCTGGTCGCGCACCTCCCAGCCGTGGCAGTACGGGCAGTGCAGCACGTCCTTGCCCCACAGCTCGGCCAGGCCCGGCACGTCCGGCAGCTCGTCGGTGAGGCCGGTGGTGACCAGCAACCGGTCCGCCTCGACCGTGGCGCCGTCCGCCAGCACCACACGGAAGCCCCCGCCGTCGAGCCGCTCGGCGGTGGTGACGGTGCCGGTCACGATCTCCCCGCCGTACCCGATCACCTCCTCCCGGCCCACGGCCAGCAGCTCCAGCGGCGAGAGTCCCTCGCGCCCCAGGTAGGTGTGCACGCCCTCGGCGGGCGCGTTGCGCGGCCGGCCGGCGTCGACCACCAGCACCTTGCGCCGCGCCCGGCCCAGCGTGAGCGCCCCGCTCAGTCCCGCGGCCCCGCCCCCGACCACCACGACGTCGTACTTCGCGTCCATCTCGCCTCTTTTCACGGTGATTCCGACGTCCGACACTGTCCGCCCCGCGCGGTCGATTTGACAAATTTCATTGCCGAAATGGCAAAGTGGGTGGCATGGACGACCTCGACGACGTACTCCAGTCCGTGGGGCCGCGGCTGCGGTCGGCGCGCCAGGAGCGTGGCGAGACGCTGGCGCAGCTGTCCGCGAGCACCGGCATCTCCGTCAGCACCCTGTCCCGCCTGGAGTCCGGTCAGCGCAAACCGACCCTGGAGCTGCTCCTGCTGCTGGCCCGGGCGCACCAGGTGCAGCTCGACGAGCTGATCGACGCGCCGGTGACCGGTGACCCGCGCGTGCATCTGCGACCCTTCAAGCGCCACGGCACGACGTTCATCCCGCTGAGCCGCCGGCCCGGCGGGGTGCAGGCGTACAAGCAGATCCTCCCGCCGCACTGGCCGGGCTACGAGCCGGGGCCGTCGGACCAGAAGGTCCACGAGGGCTACGAGTGGCTGTACGTGCTGTCCGGCCGCATGCGGCTGCTCCTCGGGGAGCACGACGTGATCCTGACGCAGGGGGAGGTGGCGGAGTTCGACACGCGGACGCCGCACGCGTTCTCCAACCCCGGCCCTGAGCCGGCCGAGGTCCTCGCCCTGTTCGGCCCCCAGGGGGAGCGCATGCACGTCCGCGCCCGCCCGGCGGCCCGGTGAACACCCGGTGATCTGGTGCATGATGATGCACGTGACCGAGTCGGTGATGCGGTGGGTGCGGCGGCACCGGCCGGACGGCAACCCGCTGCGGCGGCGCTCCGACCGCCTGGAGAGCGCCGCGCTGCTCGTGACGGTGGTCCTCGTCCTGCTCAGCGTGTGGCCCGCGGCGGCGGCGGGACGGCAGTCGTACGAGCACGCGCTGCCGGCGCTCGGCGACGGGCGCCGGGAGGTGGTGGCGACGTTGCTGGCGGACGCGCCGGTCACGCGCCTGTCGTTCGGGGAGGCGCCCCGGAGCGAGCCGGCCCCCGCGCACTGGACGACGCCGTCCGGCCTGGAGCGGACCGGCCGGGTGATGGCGCCGCCCCTGGCCAGGGCGGGCACGGAGGTGCGGATCTGGGTCGATCCCGGCGGCCTGCGGGTCGGCGCGCCACCGAGCCCCGGCGACCTGCGGGTCACGGCCGTGGCGACGGCGCTGCTGCTGGTGCTGGTGGCGGCGGTGGTCGCGGTGCTGGGGTTCGCGGGCTTCCGGCTGCTGCTCGACCGGAGACGTTACCGCGAGTGGGAGGCCGCCTGGTCGCTGGCCGACGCGCGGTGGCGGCGCCGGCGCTCGTCGTAGGCGCCGGGCCGCCGATCGCGTCCTATACCGAAATCGCATGCCCGGTCAGGGCCCCAGTCAAGGGCCTGCCCAGGTCAAGGGCGATTTTCGCCCGAATCGCGGTGATCTCCGGGCGTCTAAGGTGTAGGGGATGGGATGCGTCACCCGGACGACGGGGTGCGGGCGCGGGGCGTCCTGCCCGGCCAGGCGGAGCTGGAGCCGCCGCGGCCGGTGCGGGCGCCCCGCTGACGCGCAACAGGCGTCCGGAAGCCGGTCGGTGCGGGCGCCCGCTCACGCGCTCAGGCGTCCGGGAGCCGGTCGGTGCCGAAGCCGTCGAGCGTCTGGCGCTCCTCCAGGTCGCGCAGCTCCTCGAAGACCGTGATGTGCAGGCCCGCGGGCGCGTCCAGCCGGGCGTTCAGCGACTCCCAGGGCGTGACCGTGGGCGGCGCCACCTCCGTCGCGCCCGCCGCCACCAGCCGCTCGGTGGTGCCCCGCGCGTCGTCCACCTCGAACGCCACCCGCAGCTTCGGCGCCACCTGCCGGCCCACCTCGACCTCGTCGATCATCTTCTTCTGCGCCGGGTTGGCGATCTCCAGCGTGGCCCGCCCGGCGTCCAGGATCGCCACCCGCGCGCCGTCCCCGCCGGAGAACGCGGCCTGCTCGGGAAGGCCCAGCACGTCACGGTAGAAGGCCAGCGCGGCCTCGTAGTCCTCGGCCTCCACCACGAGCCGGAGCTGCCGTACGGGGCGGTCGTCGATGGGTGCGCTCATGCGATCTCCTCAGCGGGAATGCGGGCCTTCATTGCCTCGTGCAACCCACCTGCCCCGCCCGTTCATCCCGCTCCCACGGTTCGAGAAACCTCTAAGTGTTCGCGGGAACCCTCACGGCTCCGGAAGAGTCCTTCATGCTAAAGGGGCTGCCTCTGGGGAGGCTGTATGAACGGGGTTTTACACGCGGCTGCCATCGTGCTTCTCGCGCTGGTCGTCCTCACCGCGATCCGGACGCAATTCGCGTTGTCCCGGGCGCGCTCCGTCGCGGCGCGCGGGGGCGAGGGGCTGAGCGTCTACGAGGCCGCGTTCCTCGCGGGCGGGCCGCGGCGGGTCATCAACACGGCGCTGGTGTCGCTGGTCGCGCAGGGCGGGGTGCGGGTGTCGAGCGAGGGGCTGGTGACGCCGGTGAAGGGGTTCCGCGTGACCAAGTCGGTGCCGGTCGAGCGGGCGCTCTACCGGCACGTGCGCTCGGGCGGGGGCCCGCACACGACGGCCGAGCTGCGGCACCAGACGGTCCGCGATCACGCGATGCGGCGGCTGGCGACGCCGTTGTGGCGGCAGGGGTTCCTGATGTCGCCGGCCGTCCGGACGCGGTCGCGGCGGCGTACGAGCTGGCTGGCCGTCTTCGCCGGGCTGGCGGCGGTCGTGGCGGTGGTGAGCCTGCTGCTGCGCGCCCCGCTCGGCACGATCGTGATCGCCGGGACGGCGGCCGCCGTCGGCGTGCTCTGTTTCTTCCTGCTGCGGCGCTCCATGGCGAACCCGGTGACCAGGGCCGGGCGGGCCGCTCTGCGGCAGGCCGAGGGCGGCGACCTGGCGGACGGGTTCTGGAAGGTCTCGGACGACGTCGGGGTGGTGGCGCTGCGGGGCCTCACCGAGCTGCCGGACCGGCGGCTGGCCGACTCGCTGGCCCGCGACACGCGGACCAGGAGCAACGGCGGGCTGCGGGCGGCGTGCTGCGCGCCCGGCCACTGCGGGTCGTACGGCAGCCCCGCCTACTCCTACGGGTCCTACGGGTCCTGCGGGGATGCCTCGGGCGGGGGCGGGTTCTTCGACTTCGGCGGCCTGTTCGACGGGGGCGGCGGGTCCCACGGCCATGACGGCGGCGGCGGAGGCTGGGGCGGCTCCGACGGTGGAGGCGGCGGGTCCGACAGCGGGGGCGGTGGCGGTGGGTGCGGCGGTGGCGGAAGCCCGTGACAACCGCCGTTCCCGGTCAGCCCCGCCCGTACCGATCCTCGGCCCGCCAGAAGTACCAGAACCCGAAGATCAGCGCGAACACCGCCCAGAACACGCACGACAGCCACACCGCCCGCGGCGGGACGTGGCTGCCGATCAGGATGTCGCGCATCCACTCGATGTAGGAGGCCGCCGGGTTGAGGTACATCACCGTCGCCACCCACTCCGGCAGGCGCGCGCTGTTGACGACCTTGTCGTGGATGGCGAAGAACACCCCGGACGCGTACAGCCACGTCCGCATGATGAACGGCAGCAACTGGCTGAGGTCCCGCATCGTGGACCCCAGCCTGGCCAGCACCAGCCCCGCCCCGATGTTGAACGACGTCTGCAGCGCCAGCACGACCGGCACCATCAGCCAGAACCACGTGGGGAACTCCCCCGTCACCGTCACGATCAGCAGCAGCACCCCCATGGAGATGGTGAGCTGCTGCAGCTCCTGGATCGTGTACGCCAGGGGCAGCGACGCCCGGGGGAAGTGCAGGGCGCGGATCAGCGACAGGTTGCCGGAGATCGACTTGGCGCCGGCGGTGACGGTCCGCTGCGTGTAGGTGAACACGAACATCCCGGTGAGCAGGAACGCCGGGTAGTTGTGGATGTTCTTGCTGCCGCCGAGGATGAGACCGAACATCACGTAGTAGATGGCCGCGTTCAGCAGCGGCGTCAGGACCTGCCACAGCTGGCCCAGCGCGGACCCCGAGTATTTGGAGACGTTGCGCGAGGTCGCGTACGTCAGGATGAAGTGCCGCCGCTCCCACAGCTGGCGCGAGTAGACGGGCAGTCTCGGGCGCGCGATGGCGGGGCGCAGCCCGTGTCGCCTGGCGAGTTCGGCCAGTGACCCGCTCTCCGGCGGGGCGTTGTCCAGTTGGCTCATGAGCACCTCGCTGCGTTGCGGTCTCCGGCCCCGGTCCTGGCGGCGCGCGGCGGGCGCGCGCCCGTTCCAGATGCCGAGGCTAACGGATCAACCGGCGTCATCGCAGCTAGCGAGGGGTAGCTGTTTCCGTGCGGCGTCGCCGGGGCGGTGCCCTTATCGGGCGATGCGGGGACGCACCATCTCATCCCGCCCCGCCCGCGCCCGGCTTCGTTGGAGCGGCGCTCGGCCATGAGCCCCGGCGCCTCGCGTTCGCGCGGCGTCCCTCATCGTCTCTCGTGACGTCCGAGCGGCGGGGCCGGGCGCGGCCGCCCCTGCGGTGGCGCTGGATCCGCAGGCGGGCGGCCGGCCGAGGGAGATCTGCCGCCGGGCTGCGACGTGCGGCGCCCGGCCCGGAGCCGACGGGGGCGGCCGGGAAGGGAGGCGGTCAGGGACGGATGAGCCGGTCCAGCGGGGTCGCGGGGTCGGCGAGTGCGGCGCGGTCGAGCGGGGAGGCGGCTTGGACGAGTGCCTTGAGCTCGTCGGTCTGGTCCCAGATGTCGACGTTCATCGCGGCGATCACCGTGTCGTCCCGGAGCCAGAACGCGAGGAACTCCCGCTTGGCCAGGTCGCCGCGGATGACGACGTCGTGGGCGTGGCCGGGCGGGACGTGGCCGACGTACTCCATGCCCAGGTCGTACTGGTCGGTGTAGAAGTAGGGCAGCTCGTCGTAGGCGGCCCGCCGGCCGAGCATGGAGCGGGCGGCCACGGCGGGCTGGTTGAGCGCGTTGGCCCAGTGCTCGACACGCAGGTGCCCGCCCAGGCGGGGGTGGTAGGCGTTGGCGACGTCACCGGCGGCGAAGATGTCGGGATCGCTGGTGCGCAGGTCGGCCGTGGTCGTGACGCCGTTGTCGACGGCCAGCCCCGCGGCGGCGGCCAGGTCGGTCTCCGGGACGGCGCCGATGCCGACCACCACGGCGTCCGCGTCGAGGTGTGTGCCGTCGGCCAGCCGTACGCCGGTCTCGGTGACCGCGGCGACACGGGCGCCGAGCCGCAGGTCGACGCCCTGCTCGCGGTGCAGGCCGGCGAAGACGGCGCCGATCTCAGGGCCGAGGACGCCGAGCAGCGGCTGCCGCTCCTGCTCCACCACGGTGACCTCGACGCCGGCGGCGCGGGCCGCGGCGGCGGTCTCCAGGCCGATCCAGCCGGCGCCGACGACGACGATCCTGCCGGCGCCGGACAGCGTGGCGCGCAGGCGGTCGGAGTCGTCGACGGTACGCAGGTACAGCACGTGGTCGCGATCGTGACCGGGGACGGTCAGGCGGCGCGGACGGGCCCCGGTGGCCAGCAGCAGCTTGTCGTACCGGAGCCGCTCGCCGTCGGACAGGGTCACCTGATGAGCGGCCCGGTCGAGGTCGGTGACCGTGACGCCGGTGCGCAGGTCGACGGCATGGGCGCGGTACCAGCCCGCGTCGTGCACGAAGATCTTCTCTCGTTCGCCGCCGCTCTGCAGATAGGTCTTCGACAGCGGGGGCCGCTCGTAGGGCAGGTGCGGTTCCCGGCCGACCAGGACGATCGCACCGTCGAACCCTTCCTCGCGCAGGGCCTCGGCGGCCTTGGCCGCGGCCAGGCCGCCTCCGGCGATCACGAACGTGGCTGGTGCCGGCATCGTCAATCTCCTGTCTGCTCGTCGGTGGAAGGAAGGGGCCCCGTACGAGGGGCTAGGCGTGCACTCCGGTCAGCGCGAAGAACTCCTGCCGGGAGCGCGGATCCTCGCGGAGCACCCCCTGCAACGCCGACGTCACCGTGCGGGACCCGCGGGCCTGCACGCCGCGCATCGACATGCACAGGTGCTCGGCCTCGATCACCACGCCGACGCCCTTGGGCTCCAGGTGCTGCTCCAGCCAGTCGGCCACCTGCTTGGTCAGCCGTTCCTGCACCTGCAGGTCGCGGGCGAACAGCTCGACGACGCGGGCGAGCTTCGACAACCCGAGGATGCGGTCGCCGGGCAGGTAGCCCACGTGCGCCACGCCCTGGAACGGCAGCAGGTGGTGCTCGCACAGCGACTGCACCGGAATGTCGCGGGCCAGGACGAGCTCGTCGTACCCCTCCTCGTTGGGGAAGGTCGTCAGGTTGAACTCGCGCGGCGCCAGCAGCTCGGCATAGGCGTGCGCCACCCGCCTCGGCGTGTCGGCCAGGTGCTCGGACCCCGCGTCCCGGCCCAATGCGATCAGCAGATCGGTGACCGCGCGTTGCGCGGCCTCGAGGTCCACGTCGCCGCGTCCCCGGACCACCCGCAGGCGTCGCTGCTGGTGATCGGGCGACGAACCACTGCTCGGCTGCGCCACGGACTCGCTCATGCCGCCCGCCCGCAGTCGTCGGATGCGCAGCGCATCATGGACCCTCCTTCTATTGACAAGTTTCGCTAACATTAGAAGGTGCCCAGCGATTTAGTCAACAGAAATGGGTTTTAGAATGAGCGAGGTCGACGAGGCATGGCCGGCACGCGTCTCCGCCGTCGCGGCGCTGGACGAGCCGACGCGGCGCCGCTTGTATGAGTTCGTGGTGAGACAGCCCGCGCCGGTGAGCCGCGACGAGGCCGCCGACGCCGTGCAGGCGCCACGCAACACGGTCTCGTTCCACCTGGACAAGCTGGTGGCCGAAGGGCTGCTCGAAGCCGTCTACGAACGCCGCACCGGCCGCACCGGCCCCGGCGCCGGCCGCCCGGCCAAGCTCTACCGGCGCGCGCTCGGGCAGATCACGATCTCCCTGCCGGACCGGCGCTACGAAACCGCCGCCCACCTGCTCGCCGACGCCCTCCAGGAGGCGCAGACCTCAGGAGAACCGCCCCGCGCCGTGCTCGACCGGCGCGCCCGCGAGCTGGGCAGAGAGCTCGGCCACGAGGCCCGCCCCAGCGACTCGGCGCCCGACCCCCGCGCCGCCGTCGTGCCGGCCCTGGAAGCCCTCGGGTTCGAGCCCCGCGCCGAGGGCGCGGCCATCACCCTCGTCAACTGCCCCTTCCACAGCCTGGCCCGGCGGCACACCGAACTGGTCTGCGGCATGAACCTCTGCCTCCTCACCGGCCTCCTCGAAGGGCTCGCCGCGACAGGCGTCACCGCCCGCCTGGAACCCGCCCCCGGACACTGCTGCGTCCGCCTCCACCCGACCGGCCCGGACTCCCGTTGAGACCGGGTCTCGCGGCGCGACGAAGACGGCACCCCCACCCCGCCGCGACCGGCGGGGGACGCACGGGTCGCCTGCCCCCATCGGCGGGGTGACGCGCGGATCGGACCTGCCCGCATCGGCGGAGGGTGCCCCCAGCCCCCGGACGGGTGTTCAGGAGGGGGCGACGTTCACGCCCGTCACCGCGAAGCGTTCGACGGTCGCCACGTGGCCGCCGGTGGACGCCACGACGGTCAGCGTGCGCCCTGGGGGCGCCTTGAAGGAGACCCGGGCCGACCACGGCGAGCCGGTCCCCCCGGCGCCCACGCAGCACGCCTCCCCCACCGGGGCGTCCGAGCCGGGCCGGCGGACCTGGACCTTGACGCTCTCGTCGACGCCCGTGATCCGGCCGCCCACGGTCAGCGGGGACCGCACGGTGGAGCCGTAGGGCGGTCTGGTGAGCGAGAGCGAGGTGTCGTCCGTGCCCACCACCTCCCACGGCGCGTCCTCGCCCGAGCCGTACCTGACCAGATGGACGACGGCCGCCACCAGCAGCCGCGGCCCCTCCTCGGCCTGGTAGGCGACGTGCACCCGCGCGTGGTCGCCCTGCCGGACGGACTCGGCGACCCGGTCGATCTCGGTGAAGCCCAGGAAGTCGCGGGTGAAGGCGAGCGCGGTGCGGCGGGCGTCGAGGTGCCACGCCTCGCGGCCGTCCCTGCGGTGCGCCTCCCGCCACGCCGTCGCCTCGCCAGGGGTGGAGAACGGCCACAGCGGCTGGTAGCGGCCGGCGACCAGGCCCCCGCGAGGGGTCGGCGTGCCGGTGCCGGGAGGCGTGGTCCTGGGGCTGCCCTCCGGAGTGGTCTCCTCGGGTGAGGCCGTCACGGTGACCGAGCCCCGCGGGTCTCTCACGGCCCCGCAGCCGGCGGCCGCCACCGCGAGCACGATCAGCACCGGAAGGGCTGGGCCGGTGAAGCGTTTCATGCGGCACCTCCTGACAGTGGCGATCATGCCCGGCCGGCTACCGAAGTATCCCAGCCGACCGCCTCTGATCAGCAGCGAAACGCCGGAATCCTACATGCCGTGGATGCGCCGGCCCGCGATCTGCTGGGGCACGATACGGATGTAGAGGCGGCGCTCGCCGCCCGCCCAGGGCGTGACGCCCGAGCCGGCCACCTCCTCCGTCTCCTCCGGCGTCACGTGGTGGGCGGCCCCCTGCACCAGGACGCTCCAGCCTTCGCGGTTGGTCTCGTCGATCTTGTCGACCTCGAACGCGATCTTGATGTCCACCCCTTCCAGCCCCGAGCGGAGGTCCTGGTCCATCGGGCCGCCGGACGCGGTGCGGAAGACGATCACGCCGTGGTGCAGCTTGTAGTTGACGGGCAGCACGGTGGGCCCGCGCGAGCCGCTGAACGCCACCCGCCCGATCCCGCCCGGCGAGATCAGCCGCAGGCACTCCTCCGGGTCCAGCACCTCCATCGTCGGGTTGGCCATGGCGGGGCCGTGCCCGGGCGGGCGGTCCAGGCCGCCGCCCAGCAGCTCGTGCACCGTGGTCTGCAGCGCGTCCGCCAGGCGGTAGAGGGCGCCGGTGTCCGGCATATCGGGATTTTCCTCCAGATATCGCAGGTAGCCGGCCGACATGGCCGCGCGCTCGGCGACCTGCTCACGGGTCAGGCCGAGGCGTTCGCGGCAGTGGATGAGGCGGCGTCCGAGATCTCCGGTGCCAGTCATGATCGTTTCTCCTCGCGTGTGGCTACGGCGCGCGGTGCCGTTCACGCGTGCCTCGTGCTGGTCGGCGTCGGTGAAGAGCCGGCGTCCGCGGTAACGCATCGGCGTAGGCGCCCGGCCGGCGCGGCTCGCCGTTCATGGCCGTCCCACCGGTACGCGGCCGGAGACGTCGGTGTCGGCCAGGTCGGCGACCACGACGTCCGCCCCCGCGGCCCGCATCGCCCGGGCGCCGGTCCCCGCGGCGGCCCGCGGCCCGTCCCCCGGCGCCCCGGACCCGCTCCTGTCCACCCCGACGACCAGGCCGAACCCGCCCTTTCGCGCGGCTTCGACGCCAGGCAGCGCGTCCTCCACGATCGCGACCACCCCGGGGGCCAGCTCCAGGCGGCGCGCGGCCTCCAGGAACAGCGCGGGATCCGGCTTGCCGGGCAGCCCCAGCTCGGCGGCGTCCTCGCCGCCGACCACCACGTCGAACAGGTGCAGCAGGCCCGCCGACGACACCACCGCCCGGCAGTGCCGGCCGGCCGAGACGACGCCGGTGCGGCAGCCGCGCTGCCGCAGCTCGTGCAGCAGGGCGACGGTGGAGGGGAAGGCGGCCACGCCGTGGTGCGCGATCGCCTCCACGAACAGCGCGTCCTTGGCCGACCCCAGCCCGTGTACGGTCTCCGCCCCCGGCTCGTCCTGCGGGCCGCCCTCGGGGATCGAGATGCCGCGCGAGGCCAGGAACGTGCGCACCCCGTCCAGCCGGGAGCGCCCGTCCACGAAGGCCAGGTAGTCGGCGCGCACGTCGAACGGCGCGGAGCGGCCCCGCAGGAACGCGTCGAACACGTGCTTCCACGCGGCGGCGTGCACCCGCGCCGTGTCGGTGACCACGCCGTCGGTGTCGAAGACGACCGCCCGGAGCCTGGTCAGGTCGAAAGTGGCCATATCCAGCACGCTACCCACGCTCGCGGCGGCCAGCCCTGCCGCCTGACCAGGCACGACACGCCCCCGGGGCCGACGGCCTCATGGGCACCCCGTGGCGGCGAAGGCGAGGAACTGGGTCACCTCGCGCTGGTCGAAGTTGTCGTCCGAGCCGATCACCAGCGTGCACTCCCCGTCGGCCAGGCGCGGCCCCCAGGCCAGGCTCTCGAGGTTCTGCACCGGAGGCCGGAAGGAGCCGAGGTCGTAGACCAGCCGCTTGGTCACCGGCCGGTATGGCGCGCCCTGCGCCAGGTCGTCCCTGCTCAGCACGTTCGTGGCGCCGCGCAGGTCGATCTCGTAGAGCTTGACCCGGTAGTTGACGCCCTGGATCCAGGACCGCTCCAGCGCCAGATAGCGGTCGTCGTCGATGGCCAGGATCTCCGACACCCCGCTGTCGGCATCGCCGTCGGGCGGGATCGGCGCGGTCGGCAGGGGATCCAGCGGGTAGACGTACTGGGCGCGCGCGATGCCCATGCGGTTCCACACGGTCAGCCGGGCGGGCGCGCCGCGCGCCACCGAGGGCACGGGCCCGTCCTCGTGGCGCGGGCCCTCGGTGACGGCGGTGATGCCGCTTTCCGTGACCGCCACCCCTTCAAAGCCGAAATTACGCCTGGGCCCTCTTTCGGTGTCGGTCAGCCGCAAATTCGGCGGCACCCGCAATTCTCCGGCATTACGCCCCTGAAGGTCGGTCGTGTGCACCGCGGAGGCGGAAATCGGAATGGCCCGATTGGCGCTGTCCGGCCGGTCGCCCTCGTCTCCCCATATCAGCCGCCCGCTCCACCGGTCGTACCTGATCGACTCGGGGTCGGCCGAGCCCGGCTGGCCGTACGCCGCGTACGGCGTGCCGTCGGCCCTGGTCAGCGTCCTGACCCCGGTCACCCGCACGCCGACGAACTCCCCGGTGTCCCGGTCGAAGTCCAGCCGCCCGGTGTAGAAGCGGGCGGGGTTGTAGCGCCAGCGGTCGTCGGAGACGAAGTACCAGGTGCCGGTGCCGGGATCGCGGTCGATCCCCGACAGCCCGCCCACCGTGGTGTCCTCGAACTTCAGCAGGTGCGCCAGCCGCTGCTCCCCGAGGAAACGCGTGATCCGCACGGGATCGCGCTGCGCCGCCGAGGCCGGAGGGGCGGCGCTCGCCGCCACCGTGAAAGCGACGGCGATGTGCATGATTCGCCGCGAACGAGCCATCTGACCCCCGTAATTCGATGCCGAACCGACGGAGAAAATAAAAGCGCGGATCAGAGGCGAAGTCCACGGATAAATAACAGCACGCCGCCCATCAAAAGGGGCGATTCACTCCAAGAAAGTGCTCCCGCAAAGCGTCGTCCACGCTGCTCGGCCGCGTACGCCGGCAGCGGTACGGCGTCAAGCGCGCGTCCCGATCACGGCGGTGGCGTCCAGCTCGTCCGAGCTCGCCACCCGGGCGGCCAGCCCCGCCCGGGCGACGGCCTCGGCGGTGGCGGCGGCCTGCCGCTCGCTGGTCTCGACCAGGAGGTGGCCGCCGGGCGCGAGCCAGCGGGGCGCGCCCGCGATCACCCGCCGCACGACGTCGAGGCCGTCGCCGCCGCCGTCGAGCGCCATGAGCGGCTCGTGCAGCCGGGCCTCGGGGGGCAGCAGGTCGATGGAGGACGAGGGGACGTACGGGGGGCTGGCGATCACGAGGTCCACCCGGCCCAGCAGCGAGGCGGGCAGCGGCTCGTACAGGTCGCCCTGGTAGACCCGGCCCGCGAGCGTGCCGCCGGACGGGAGGGGCACGGCGGCGAGGTTGCGGCGGGCGCACCGCACGGCGGCGGGGTCGAGGTCCACGGCGTGCAGCTCGGCCTCCCCCAGCCCCGCGGCCAGCGCGGCCCCCGCCGCGCCGCTGCCGCAGCACAGGTCGAGGAGGACCGGCGGCCCCGCGACATGGCGGGCCAGCGCGGCGGCCCGGCCGATGAGGAACTCGGTGCGCGGCCTGGGCACGAACACCCCCGGCTCCACGACCATCCGCAGGCCGCAGAACTCCGCCCAGCCGAGGACGTGCTGGAGGGGTTCGCCGGCGACGCGGCGCTCGACCATCGCGGCGAGCTCCGCGGGGGTGCGGGCGGTGGAGACGAGCAGCTCGGCCTCGTCCTCGGCGAACACGCAGCCGGCGGCGCGCAGCCTGGCGACGACGGCGGGGAGGGAGAGAGCTGAGGGGACAGATGACGAAAAAACCGACATGAGAGCCTTTCGGGATGCCGATGGGCGCTCCCGCGGTCACCTAATCCTGATCGTGGGGAGGGAGCACCCGGCCTGCCACAGCGTTGATGGGTCTCACCTCCTAGGGACGATCTCCCCGTGAGCGTACCAGAGCTTTTCTCGCGGGCCGGAGGGGTCCCGGGCAGGGTCTGAGTGGCGCTGTGGACGGCGGGGACGGCCGGTCCTTGCGACAGTGCTAACCTTGGCTATCTAGGAAGACAACTAGAAGGCTTAGGTTCAGGAGGTGGCCATGGCTCGTGCCGGGCTGACGGCGGACCGGGTGACCGAGGCGGCCGCGGAGCTGGCCGACGAGGTCGGGTTCGACAACATCACCGTGTCCGCGCTGGCCCGCCGGTTCGGGGTCAAGGACGCGAGTCTGTACTCGCACGTCAAGAACCTCAAGGACCTGCGGGTCCGGGTGGCGATCCTGGCCGCCCGCGACCTGGCCGACCGGCTCGCCGACGCGACGGCGGGGCGGGCGGGCAAGGAATCGCTGGCCGGGTTCGCCAGCGCGTGGCGCGAGTTCGCGCGGACCCGGCCCGGCCGCTACCAGGCCACCCAGCTGCCCCTGGACGCGGCCGTGGTGGCCGGGTCCGCGGGGCATCTGCGGATCATGTCCATCACGTACGCGCACCTGAGCGCGTACGGGCTGGCCGAGCCGGACCTGACCGACGCCATCCGCCTGCTGCGCAGCACGTACCAGGGATTCTTCAGCCTGGAGGCGGGCGCCGGGTTCAATCACCCGCGCGACCTCCAGGACACCTGGACGAAGATCCTCGACGTGCTCGACGTCGCGCTGAGGCACTGGCCGAGCAACCCCCAAGGAAACGATCATGAATCCCCTCACTGAGAACGACATCCGCGCGTCCTTCGTCAACTGCTCCAAGGGCGAGGCCCGCCGGCTCGGCCTCCCGCGCGGCCTGTCCCAGTCCCCCTGGACCGACCTCGACTTCCTGGGCTGGCGTGACCCGGGGGCGCCCGAGCGGGCATACCTGGTGGCCGAGCGGGACGGCCGGGCGGTCGGCGTGGCGCTGCGCCTGGCGCAGGAGGCGCGCAGGAGCTTCACGAAGTCCACGCTCTGCTCGGTCTGCGTGACGCCGCACTCGGGCACCGGGGTGGCGCTGTTCACCGCGGCCAGGATCGGGGCGGCGGGCCGCCAGGGCAACACGGTCGGCGCCTACATGTGCGCGGACCTGGCCTGCTCCCTCTACGTCCGCGACAAGAAGCGGACGGAGCTGGGCACCCGTTTCGAGTCGCTCACGGTGGCGGAGCGGATCGTGCGGGCCGCCGCCAACCTGGACGGGTTCCTGGAACGGGTACTCGACGGCGACCTGAGGTGACGCGGCTCGGGCGGGGGTTTGAGGGGACGCGGCTTGGGCGGGGGCCTGAGGTGACGCGGCTCGGCGACCGCGATCTGCGGTGACGCGGCTCGGCGACGGCGGCCTGAAGTGACGCGGCTTGGCGGGGGCGACGTCCAGCGCGCGTCCGCGGGCGGGAAGGGCCGTCCGCGGCGCCGTCCGGGCGCTCTGTGAGGCGCCGGTGCGGGCGTCGCCCATGGCTTGGACAGCGATTGCCCGCCCGGCGGTTCCATCGAAACGCCGGCGAACCCGCACCCGCGTCATCCAGGCAGCTCAGGCGGTGAGCCCTGAGCGTCTCGACGGGGGCCTTCGCGCCGCCGCGGGTCCGCCCGGCAGAGCGGCGCCAAGCCTGACCGCCCAGAACCGGGGAGGCCCGCCGGCTCGGCCTGGACCCCGGCACGGGCCCCTCACCTCCTCGAGCGGTCAAGGTGTCATCGTGGCCTCCATGAAGCTGACCGAGGCGGGGTCCCGGGGATCGCCGTGGATCTCCTCGCCCGCGAAGACCGCGAACTGGTGCCACCAGCCGCTCAGCTGACCGCCCGGGAACTTGGCGGCCGTCCAGGGCTTGGCGTCGGCGAAGACGTACTCGGCCCACGGGTTGGCGGGGTTGGGCGGGGCGGCGAAGTAGGCGGAGCCCGCCTTGGGCCAGAGGACCGCCTGGCCGCCCTGCCCGCCCGGCCCCGGGTTGTTCGTGTCGACCCGGTAGGACCAGATGCTGTATCCGGTGCCGGTGGTGGGCCCGGGGATCGCGGCCCGGCCGGCGAAGGTGACTATCAGCGTCGAACACCACTCCCTCGTGCGAAGACCTCTCGCTGACCAGCGTCAGGGCCGGCCGGGCGCGGCGCATGAGTACGGCCTGCTCAACGTGCGCCCGCGGCAGCGGAATGTCACCCCCGGAGGGAGGGCCCGGGCTAGAAGCGGGCTAGAAGTCCATGTCGCCGCCGCCCGGCATGCCCGGAGCAGCAGCGTTCTTCTCGGGCTTCTCGGCGATGACGGCCTCGGTCGTCAGGAAGAGCGCCGCGATGGAGGCGGCGTTCTGCAGCGCCGAGCGCGTCACCTTGGCCGGGTCGAGGATGCCCGCCTCGAACATGTTGACGTACTCGCCGGAAGCGGCGTTCAGGCCCTCACCAGGGGTGAGGTTGCGAACGCGCTCCACCACGACGCCGCCCTCGAGGCCGGCGTTGACCGCGATCTGCTTCAGCGGCTCCTCCAGAGCCTTGCGCACGATCGCCGCACCCGTGGCCTCGTCGCCCGACAGCTCCAGCTTGTCGAACGCCTTGGCGCCGGCCTGCAGCAGCGCCACGCCACCGCCGGGCACGATGCCCTCCTCGACGGCCGCCTTGGCGTTGCGCACGGCGTCCTCGATGCGGTGCTTGCGCTCCTTCAGCTCGACCTCGGTCGCCGCGCCGGCCTTGATGACCGCCACGCCGCCGGCCAGCTTGGCCAGCCGCTCCTGGAGCTTCTCACGGTCGTAGTCGGAGTCGGTGCGCTCGATCTCGGCGCGGATCTCGTTGACCCGGCCGGAGATCTGCTCGGCGTCACCGGCGCCGTCGACGATCGTCGTCTCGTCCTTGGTCACCACGACCTTGCGGGCGCGACCGAGCAGGTCGAGGGTGGCGTTCTCGAGCTTGAGACCGACCTCCTCGGCGATGACCTGGCCACCGGTCAGGATGGCGATGTCCTGCAGCATCGCCTTGCGGCGGTCGCCGAAGCCCGGGGCCTTGACCGCGACCGACCGGAAGACGCCCTTCATCTTGTTGACGATCAGGGTGGCCAGGGCCTCGCCCTCGACGTCCTCGGCGATGAGCAGCAGCGGCCTGCCCGACTGCACGACCTTGTCGAACAGCGGCAGCGCGTCCCTGTTGGCGGAGACCTTGCCGTTGACGACCGCGACGTAGGGCTCGTCGAGGACGGCTTCGAGCCGGTCGGAGTCGGTGATGAAGAGCGGGGCGATGAACCCCTTGTCGAAGCGCATGCCCTCGGTGAGCTCGAGCTCGAGGCCGAAGGTGTTGCTCTCCTCGACGGTGATGACGCCTTCCTTGCCGACCTTGTCCATCGCCTCGGCGATGAGCGAGCCGATCTCGGGGTCGGCGGCGGAGATGGAGGCCGTGGAGGCGATCTGCTCCTTGGTCTCGACATTCTTGGCCAGCTTGGAGAGCTCCTCGCTGACGCGCTCGACGGCGGCCTCGATGCCCTTCTTCAGGGCCATCGGGTTGGCCCCGGCGGCGACGTTGCGCAGACCCTCGCGCACCAGCGCCTGGGCGAGCACGGTGGCGGTGGTGGTGCCGTCACCCGCGACGTCGTCGGTCTTCTTGGCGACTTCCTTGACCAGCTCGGCGCCGATCTTCTCCCACGGGTCCTCGAGCTCGATCTCCTTGGCGATGGAGACACCGTCGTTGGTGATCGTGGGAGCGCCCCACTTCTTCTCCAGCACGACGTTGCGGCCCTTGGGGCCCAAGGTCACCTTGACGGCGTCGGCGAGCTGGTTCATACCGCGCTCGAGACCGCGCCGGGCGTCCTCGTCGAACGAAATCATCTTCGATGCCATGTTCTCTCCTGCTCACGATGGGGGTTCGCCGGGACGGCGCCCGCGACGGACGGCCCGCGGGCAGGCGGCATGACCTGCGCGCGGGACCTCGCCGTCCCGGCGGCTGGCACTCTCCAGGGGCGAGTGCCAGCCGTCCTCCCGCACTTTACCCACAACTTGCGTGCCACGCACATAGTGCGCGGGACGCAATCTCGGATAAAGTCATCCCATGAACGACGACACCGTTGACCTCCGGGCCCGCAACAAGCAGGCCACCAGGGAGGCGATCAGCCATGCCGCCCTGCGCCTGGCCATCGAACAGGGGCCCCACGGGCTGGCCCTCGTCCGCGTCCATGACATCGCCACGGCCGCGGGCGTCTCACCGCGCACGTACAACAACTACTTCTCCAGCAGGGAGGAGGCGATCTGCGCCTTCCACGCCGACCAGGCCAGGCGCGCGGGGCAGGCGCTGCGGGCCCGGCCCGCCGGCGAGCCGCTGGACGAGGCCGTCATCGCGGCCGTGGTCGAGCTCTACACCGACCCCGAGCCCGACCGGGCCGGGCTGCGCATGATCATGTCGACGCCGGCGCTGGAGGGAGAGGCGCTGAAGACGTTCACCATGGCAGAGGGGCCGCTCGCCGAGGCGATCGCGGCGCGCACCGGCGCCGATCCCGGGCACGACCTCTTCCCCGCCGTCATGGCCGCGGCGGTGGCCGGCGCCATCCGGGTGGCGGGGCGGCGCTGGCTGGAGCCCGGCAACACCGACTCGTTCGCGGCGATCCTGCGCAGCGCCCTGTCCGTCGTCCTGCCAGCCGCGCCGCCCGGAGGATCCCGTGGGTAGGGGCGCTCAGTGCTGCGCCGAGGCCAGGTCCAGCCGGGCGGGGGTGCGCCACCAGACGGCCACGGCCGCCAGCAGCATCAGGACGGCGCCGTACAGGCTGGTCGTCCGCAGCGATTCGGTGAAGGAGAGCATGGCCTGGGCGGCCAGATCGGAGGAGCCGAGCGCGCGGGCGGCCGCCAGCGCGCCGCCGAGCGACTCGCGGACCGCGTCGGTGGCGCCCTCGGGCAGTTCGGCCCGGTAGAGGGCGGCGGCCAGGCTGCCCAGCACCGCGACGCCGAAGGTGCCGCCGATCTCGTACGAGGTCTCCTCGATGGCGGCCGCGCTGCCCGCCTTCTCCGCCGGGGCGCCCGCCATGATCACGGCGGAGGCGATGGCCAGCGAGCCCATGCCCGCCCCGATCAGCAGGAGCGACACGGCCACCCAGAGGTAGGTCGTCGGGGAGACCCAGAGCACCGCGAAGCCGAGCGCGCCGATCACCAGCCCGCCGGCCAGCACCGTACGCGCGCCGATCCGGGTGGCCAGGGCCGGCGCCAGCGGCGAGAGGACCGCGGAGCCGACCGCCATGGGCAGCATGGCCAGGCCCGTCTGCAGCGGCGAGTAGCCCTGGACCAGCTGCGCCCACTGGACCATGAGCAGCATCATGCCCGCCATGGCGATCGAGGTGGTGAAGGCGGCCAGGGTGCCGGCGGTGAAGGCGCCGCCGCGGAACAGCCGGATCTCCAGGAGGGGGTCGGGGCGGCTCAGGCACCGCCGGACGAACCAGGCCAGCGCGATCGCGGCCAGGACGGCCGTCAGGGCGGTCCAGGCGTCCAGGCCCTCGGTGGCCACGTGCTTGATGGCGTAGACCAGGGCGATCATGCCGACCATCGACAGCACCGTGCCCAGGGCGTCCCAGCGGCCCGGGTTCGGGTTGCGCGACTCGGGCAGCAGGAGCAGCGCGGCGACGACGGCGACGGCCATGATCGGCACGTTCACCAGGAACGCGGCGTGCCAGCTGAAGGCCTCCAGCAGCAGGCCGCCCACGATCGGGCCGAGCGCGCCGCCCACCGCCGCCATCGCGGCCCACACGCCCAGCGCGGTGGCCCGCTCGCGGGCGTCGGTGAACAGGTTGCGGATCATCGACAGGGTGGACGGCATGATCATCGCGCCGCCGACGCCGAGCAGCGCCCGTACGGCGATCACCTCGGCCGGGCTGTCGGCCCACAGCACGGCGACGGAGGCCAGGCCGAAGAGGGTGAAGCCGGAGACGAGCATGCGCTTGCGCCCCCAGCGGTCGCCCAGCGCGCTGACGGCCACCAGCAGGCCCGCCACGACCAGGGAGTAGACGTCGATCATCCACAACAGCTCGACCGCGCCCGGCTGCAGGTCGGCCGAAATCTGCGGCAGCGCCACGTTGAGGATGGTCATGTCCATCGTGATCAGCAACAGGCTGGCCGACAGGACGGCCAGCGCCGCCCAGCGTCTGGGGTTCAGCTCGGTCACGGTGTTCGTCATGGGGTCCTCCGGAGAAAAGGGGTGGTGGCGCAGGGTCACACGGCGAACCCCGGCGAGCTGGACGAACGCCGGGGTGCTGGGCACGTATGGGGGGGGGTGGAGGACGCCTGCTCGGGATCCTGCTTCAGCCGGCGTCGGCGTCCCGCGCCGCCACCAGCTTGAGCAGGCGGTCGTGGAGTGCCTGCCGGACCGGCTCGGACAGGGGGATCATGCTCGTGGCCCGCCACAGCCACAGCCCGTCTACGGCCAGCTGGGCCAGGAGCAGGTCGATGTCGCGAGGGTCGGTCGAGGTGGGCGGCGGGGCCCAGCGGCCGATGAGGTCGTCCCACACCTCGGCCAGCTCCGGCCTGGTGACCGACTCGACCATGAACGCCAGGTCCGCCTTGCTCACCGATCCGTGCACGCCCAGCCGTACGTAGGCCTCGAGGGCCTCCTGCGGCGACGCCTGCGCCAGCGGCTTGCCCAGCTCGGCGACGAGCTGAGCCTCCCACGCGTCGGTCAGATGCCGCTGGATCGCCAGCAGCAGCTCGTCGCGCGTGCGGAAGTGGTACATGAGCCCGCCCTTGGTCACTCCGGCCTCCTCGGCCGCCGACTCCAGCGTCAGGGCGGTGATGCCGTCGCGCTCCGTCACGCGGATGGCGGCGTCGAGGATCCGGGTCCTCTGGCTCGGTCGCATAGCCGTAACTGTACCATCCAGAAGGTACAGTTACGCGCCGACGCAGCGGCCGCCCGGTATCAGGCGGCCGAGGTCAGGCGGGGCGCAGGGCCTTGAGGGCGAGGTCGACGAGGGCGTCGGCGTACTCGGGGGTGAGCGGGCCCGAGCGGTGCAGCCAGCGCTGGAACAGGGGGGCGTACAGGAGCTCCAGGGCCAGGTCGAGATCGGCGTCCGCGTCGATCTGGCCGGCCCGCTGCGCGCTGCGCAGCCGGGCCTTCTTGGCCTCGTCGACCGGGCCCGCCAGCTTCTCCCGATACTGGGCGGCGAGGTCGGGATCGTTGACGATCTCCATGGTGAGCGCCCGGATCGGCGCCTCGAACCCCGGATCGGCGAACTCGGCCACCGTGGCCCGCATCACGAGCTTGAGATCGGCCTCGATGTCGCCCGTGTCGGGCAGCGTGATGCTGTCGCCGACCTGGCTGAGGGCGAGGAAGGCGTCGAAGATCACGGCACCCTTGGAGCGCCACCACCGGTAGATCGTCTGCTTGCCCACGCCCGCGCGGGCGGCGATGGCCTCGATCGAGACCTTGGCGTATCCCATTTCGGAGACCAGCTCGCGGGCCGCTTCGAGAACGGCCTGCCGGGAGCGCTCACTGCGGCGGGCGGGGTCGGGGCTCTTGGACATACGGGTCAGCATAGCAGCGAAGCGAGACGAGACGGTCCGTCTTGCTAGCGCTCGACACCGGCGATGACGGCGCTGACCATCTTGCGGACGGCGGCGGGCTCCGGCGGAGCGCCCGTCCGGTCGGCGAACAGCAGGTGCCCGGCCCCGATCAGGGTCGGGGCGAGCGTGTCGACGTCGGCGTCCGCCGCGACGCGCCCCAGGTCCCGCTCCGCGCGCAGGTAGGAGGCGATCATGGCGCCGGCCTCCGTCAGGACCGGGAGGCCGACCGGCCAGGACCGGCGCAGCCGGGCGCGCAGCTCGTCGCGGAAGGTGACGAGGGCGACGATCCCCACGGCGACCGACTCGAACAGGCCCGTCAGCGCATCGGCGAGATTGCCGGCCACGGTGCCGGTCCCGGCGGACCCGCGCAGCGCGGCGGCCTGGGCGTCCATCCGGGCGACGCGATCGAGCACGAGCTCGGCGAGGAAGGCGTCGAAGTCCTCGAAGTGCCGGTGCAGGACGCCCTTGGCGCAGCCGGCCTCCGCGGTGACCGCCCGGCTGGTCAGCGCGCTGGGCCCGTCACGCAACAGGATCCGCTCGGCGGCGTCGAACAGCTGCTCACGTACGTC
This sequence comes from Nonomuraea angiospora, assembly GCF_014873145.1. Lineage (NCBI taxonomy): Bacteria > Bacillati > Actinomycetota > Actinomycetes > Streptosporangiales > Streptosporangiaceae > Nonomuraea > Nonomuraea angiospora. The sequence goes on from NZ_JADBEK010000001.1 coordinate 1,658,571, forward strand.
GCGGAGGGCCACCCCTGTCGGCACCGCGCATCCCGCCTTCCATCGTCCGTCATCGCCGGGTTGACGAGTGGGCACATGCCCATTCATAGTGGGCGCATGCCCACTATATCTCAGCCCGGAACCGGGCCCGAGCCGCACCAGGCTCGGCAGATGGCGGAATCGTTCGGCGTGGACGCCGAGCGCTACGACCGGACCCGGCCCCGCTACCCCGACGCCATGGTGGCCCGGATCGTCGCCGGCAGCCCCGGACCCGACGTCCTCGACGTCGGCTGCGGCACCGGCATCGAGGCCCGGCAGTTCCAGGCGGCCGGCTGCAAGGTGCTCGGGGTCGATCCCGACGCGCGGATGGCCGACTTCGCGCGGCGCGAAGGGCTCGAGGTCGAGGTGTCGACGTTCGAGACCTGGGAGCCCGCCGGCCGGGACTTCGACGCGGTCGTCGCCGGGCAGGCCTGGCACTGGGTGGACCCGGTCGCCGGCGCGGCCAGGGCGGCGCGGGTGCTGCGTCCCGGCGGACGGCTGGCGGTGTTCTGGAACGCGTTCCAGGCCCCGCCCGATCTCGGCGCGGCCATCGCCGCGGTCTACCGCAGGATCATGCCCGACGCGCCGATCTACCAGCACATGATGTCCGACGCGGACGCGTACGTGTCGCTGAGCGCCAAGGCCGCCGACGGCATCCGGCAGGCGGGCGCGTTCGGCGACCTGGAGGAGTGGCGCTTCGACTGGGAGCGGCCCTACACCCGCGACGAGTGGCTGGACCTGCTGCCCACCACCGGCGTCCACACCCGGCTCCCGGCGGCCACGCTGCGGGAGGTGCTCGCGGGCGTCGGCGCCGCCGTCGACGCGGCGGGGGGCGGCTTCACGATGCGCTACACCACGGTGGTGGTCACCGCGGCGCGCGAGTCATGACGCTCCCACCCTGACCACCAGCCCGCGGATCTCGTAGCCGCCGACGTCGTTGTTGAAGCTCACGCGCGGCGCCGAGGCCATCCGGACGCCGTCCATGGCGAACAGGCGGCCGAGGAAGACGTCCGTCTCCAGGATGGCGATGTTCGATCCCGGGCACCGGTGCGGCCCGTCGCCGAAGGACAGCGCCGCGGCGCTCGTGCCCCCGTCGATGGCGCGGCCGGGGCAGATCGACAGCGGCCGCGAGCCCACGGCCCGGGGATCGGTGTTGGCAGCGTCGACGAACACCTCGATCACCGCGCCCGCCGGCACCGTGACCGGCCCGTCGGCGCCGGCCAGGTCGAGGGCGGCCGTGGTGCGCCGGCGCAGCCGCCCGACCACGGGTTCGAGCCGCAGGATCTCGTGCAGGACGGCGAGGCGGCCGGGCTCGTCCGCCGCGCGGTAGCGCTCCAGCAGCGCCTCATCGGTGAACAGGTGCCAGGCGGCGACGCAGATGAACTCGCGCGTGGTCACCATGCCGGCCGCGGCGAAGGTCAGGCACTCGCCGAGGATCTCGGCGTCCGTGCACCCTTCGGAGATCAGGTGCGAGATGAGGTCGTCGCGCGGCTCGCGGCGGTGGGCGCGGATCGCCGGGCGCACGTCGGCCAGGTAGACGCGCAGCCAGTTGACGTTCTGCCTGACCAGCCAGTAGATCCCGGTCAAGCTGGTCAGGCCGGGCCGGCCGAACTTCTCCGGGAAGAACCGTTCCAGCCTGCCGCGGATCCCGGGCCTGCTGGACGTGAGGCCGATGATCGCGCTCGCCACCTCGATCGCCATGCCGAAGCTCAGCTCCGACAGGTGCGCCTCCCCCGTCTCCCGCAGCTCGGCGAGCCGGCTGTCCGCGACCCGCGCCATCAGGCCGCGGTACTGCTCGTCCACCCTGCGGGGGGTGAAGTAGCGCGCGGTCTGGCGGCGGTCCTCGCGGTGCTCGGGCCCGTCGCGGTAGAGGACCGGCCGCCGGACCCTGGCGGGCAGCTTCTCCACGGTCTCGATGCCCAGCCCGGCCTGGACGGTGTCGTGGCTGCGCAGCACGGCGCGGGCCTGCGCGTGGCCGCGGACCTCCCACGTTCCGTCGTCGGCACGCCGGACCGGGCAGTCCCCGGGTGCGGCCGGGCGCGGGATCTTGCGCGGGTCTTCGGTGTGGTCGTTCACGCCGGCACGTCTCTCCCTGTCGTTTCTCCCTGTCGATGGCCGCCGTTGACCATGCTCGTCCCCGGTCGGCGCGAGATCAAGGGAACGAGGTGTCCGGGAAATACCGGATGTCATGATTCGACTTGACTGATGATCTTCGATGCACCAGATTGTTCGCGACTTTTCGGACCGTTCCCAAGGAAACCCATGAAGCGAGCCATCATCGGTGCCGCCGTGGTCGCGGGCGTGGCATGCCTCACCGCCACGCCCGCGCAAGCGGCACCCCAGATCGACCCGGTCAAGGCGCTCAAGGCCGAGTCAGTCGCCGGCAGAGCCGTCAACGTGCAGTCCACGGCGAAGGTGACGTACACGCCCAGCCTGGTCGTCACCACGGGGCTGGAGGGCACGATCGGGTTCGACCGGCGCGGCGCGGCCGCGTCCGATGTGGCCCAGACCCTGCAGTACAGCAAGGACCTACTGCGCAGCGTGAAGAAGTCGAAGCCGCAGGAGGTCGAGGCCCTGGGGCAGGGGCCCATCAGGATGATCTCCAGCCGGGACGCGAGCTATGTCTCCGGCCCGATCGTCGATCCCGCGCTGCCCCAGGGCACGAGCTGGGTGCGCTACAGCCCGGCCGGTCTGCCGCCGAGCAATCTGGTGCTGAACGTCCTGGAGCCCGCCACCCTCAAGACGCTCGTGTCCCACCGCACCTCGTGGCGTGACGGCGTGCTCAAGGGCTCCATCAAGGCCAGCAAGCTCGCGGCGGCCTCCCCCTCGTACGCGTCGCGCTTCGGCACGCGTTCCAGGAGCGGCCGCGACGGCAAGATCACCTACACCCTCTGGTTCGGCGGTGGCGGCCTGGTCGAGCGGGTGTCCGCCAAGGCCGTCCTGCCCTACGGCAAGAGCTCCATGACGGTCGAGTCGAGCACCCGCTTCTCGGACTGGGGCCGCGAGGTCACCGTCCTGCTGCCCCTGCGGGGAGACGTGCTCGACCGGGGCCAGCTCGGGGACAAGGTCCCGGCCGAGGTCCCGGGGATCTGGAACTAGCCGCCGGTCCTCCGCCCGGCCGTGCCCCATGAGGGCCGGCCGGGACTTCCCAGCTCCGGCGGGGTGGTATGAAGTTGGTTGAGTGCTTTGTCCTGATTTGCTGTGCATCGCACCTCCAACCTCCTGTCCCCTGCCAAAGAGGCTGTTCTCCCCGATGCCCGGATATATCAGGAAAAGCTTGGCGGTGGCGCTGGCCGTCGTCCTCGCCTTGACCGTCGCGTCCCCGGCCGGCGCCGGCGCGGCCGCCGCGCCCAAGCGGCCGAACATCATCTTCTTCCTCGTGGACGACATGTCCGCCGAGCTGCTCCAGTACATGGACACGGTCAAGAGCCTGGGCCGCGACGGCACCACGTTCACCGGCTACTACGTGGCCGACTCGCTCTGCTGCCCGTCCCGCGCCACCATGTTCACCGGCGAGTTCCCGCACAACACGGGCGTGCGGACCAACCAGGGCTACGACCACGGCGGCTACGGGGCGTTCGCGAAGCACGAGGGCAGGACGTACGCCGTCGCCCTGCGTCAGGCCGGATATCGCACGGGCTACCTCGGCAAGTACATCAACGAGTATCCCGCGGGCCCCGGCTACCGCGTCCCGGCCGGCTGGGACGAGTGGCACGTGACGGCGAGCGGCGGCTACAACGAGTTCAGGTACGAGCTCACCCGCTACATCAAGGAGGAAGCGGGCGGCCGGCGGCCGATCGACGCCTCCCGGGGCCGGTACCTGGTGGACGAGCTGGGACAGCGGGCGGCCGGCTTCATCGAGCGGTCCCGCCGGTACGCCCCCGGCGAGCCGTTCTTCCTCCAAGTCTCGCCGTTCTCACCGCACAACAGGGTCGACGTCAAGCCCGGCGACACGGAGCCGCGCTTCCCGCCCGCGCCGCGCGACCGGCCGAAGGACCGCTTCCCCGCCGGAGAGTTCCCCCATGGCGACTGCGGCGGCCCCGACTGCGACTCCATCGACGTCACCACCCTGCCGTCGTTCAACGAGGACACCGCCGACAAGCCCTCCTGGGTACGCCGGGAGCCCATCGGCCCGAAGATCACCGAGAAGCTCCGCGAGGACTTCCGCGACCGGATCCGCATGGTGCAGTCGATCGACGACATGGTGCAGCGCGTCCTGTCCGCGCTGACCGAGGAGGACAGGCTGAACACGTACGTCGTGTTCACCAGCGACAACGGCTTCCACCTCGGGCAGCACCGCCTGGTGCGCGGCAAGGCCACGGCCTACGACCACGACGTGCGGGTGCCGCTCCTGGTCAGGCGCCCGGCCTCGGGGCCGCGCGGCGACCTGGTGACGCCCGCCATCGCCCAGAACGTGGACCTGTTCGCGACCTTCCTCGACATGGCCGGCGTCGGCGCGGCGACGCGCGACAGCCGCGACGGCCGCAGCCTGCTGCCCCTCATCCAGGGCCGCGCCGTCACCGGCTGGCGCGACGCGGCGCTGATCGAGCACGTCAAGCCGAACCCCCGCGTGCCCGGCCAGCCCGACCCCGACGCCGACGCCATGAAGAAGGGCAACTCCCGGCCGCCCAGCTACTCCGCCGTGCGCACGGCCGGGGAGCTCTACGTCGAGTACAAGGGCGATCCGCGGCCCGAGTACTACAACACCGTCACCGATCCGCGCCAGGAGTCCAACGACCCCGGCAACGCCAGGACGGCCGCCCTGAGCAAGGTCCTCGACGGCCTGAAGGGGTGCGGCAAGCCGGGCGCGGCGGACTGCTGGTCGGCCGCCCACCTGCGCTGACCGCGCCGGGGGTCCTCAGAAACCGGGAGCCGTCAGAAGCCGGGAGCGGTCAGAAGGCGAGGGCTGTCAGAAGGCGAAGCCGCCCGGGCGGGCGTTGCGGTCGGCGATCAGGCCGGCCAGGGTGGCGACGGCGATCTCGGGCGGGGTGCGCGAGCCGATGTTGAGCCCGATGGGCCGGCGCACCCGCGCGATCTCCTCTGGCGGCACGCCGAGGTCGGCCAGCGCCCGTACGTGCGGCGCGGTGTGGCGGGCGCTGCCCATGATGCCGACCCACCGGACGGGGTACTTGAGCACGTCGCGCAGGACCGGGCCGATCTCCTCGCGGTGATGGTCGGTGAGCACCACGTCGGCCGTGGCGTCGAGCCAGCCGCCGAGCTCGGTCACCGCGGTGAATCCCCCGAGGCGGCGCCCGGGGTCGGGCTCGAAGAGGATCGGGCGGAAGCCGAGCTCGGCGCCGAACCTCAGCAGGCACTCGGCCACCGGGGAGGCGAAGACGGCGACCAGCGTCCGCCCGGCGGGCTCGGCGGGAGCCTCGCTGTGGGCCACCGCACACGCCGGGTCCTCTGCGTCATGGGTGTGGGCCATAATCGCAGTCTGACACACGAAGATCCCCGCTAGGCTTCGGCCATGGACGCCGACCCCAGGATCGACCGTACGAAGCCGCATTCCGCCCGGGTCTGGAACTACCTGCTCGGCGGGCAGGACAACTACGACGTGGACCGCGAGGCCGGGGACACCCTGCTGCGCGTGTTCCCCGATTTCGCGCAGGTGGCCACGCTCCAGCGCGAGTTCCTCCGGCGCGCGGTGACCTACCTCGTCACCGAGGCGGGCGTGCGGCAGTTCCTGGACATCGGCTCGGGCCTGCCCACCGCCGACAACACGCACGAGGTGGCGCAGCGCCTCGCGCCCGAGTGCCGCGTCGTCTACGTCGACAACGACCCCCTGGTGCTCGCGCACGCCCGCGCCCTGCTCGCCGGCACCCCGGAGGGCAGGACCGCCTACGTCGAGGCCGACGTGCGCGACCCCGGCACCATCCTCGCGGCGGCGGCCGAGACCCTGGACTTCTCCCGGCCGATCGGCCTGATGATGCTCAGCATCGCCGGCCAGATCCCCGACGACGACCTCGCCGCCGACCTCGTCCGCCGCCACGTCGCGGCGCTGCCGTCCGGCAGCCACCTGGCGCTGTCCGACGGCGCCGACGTCAACCCCTCGCTGGTGGCGGCGGTGAGCTCCTACAACGAGCGGGCCGCCTTCCCCTACACGCTGCGCAGCCCCGAGCGGCTCGCCGTCCACTTCGAGGGGCTCGAACTCGTGGACCCGGGCGTGGTCTCCACGCCGCTCTGGCGGCCCCCGGCCGGAGCGCCGCCCCAGCCGGGGGTGATCAACGCGGTCTGCGGCGTGGGCCGCAAACCCTGACGTACGGGCGGTCCGGCGGGTCAGGTGAGCTGGATGTAGTCCAGCTCGGCGTATCCGGTGCCGCCCGAGAAGAACGGCGAGCCCTTGGCCAGGCGGATCACGTTGTACCCGGCCCGGAGCGTGACGGTGGTGCTGACGGTGGCGCCGAACTCGCCCCACGCCGAGGTGGGCGGGTAGCTGACCGTGCTCCAGGCGCCGCCGTTGTAGGCCAGGCCCTGGGTCGCGGTGGCGCCGGTGCCGTTGGCGTAGCCGATGGTCATCGTGTACGAGCGCGCCGCGGGCACGTTCACCACGAAGTCGACGTAGCTGTCGGTACGCGGCGTGCCCGAGTTGTCGATGCGGCCCACGTAGCCGCCGCCCGACGCGCTGGACGCGCTCAGCCGCTGGGCGCGGAAGACGGAGGCGTTCTCGGCCTCGTACCGCTGCTGGTAGGCGGGCACCCCGCTGACCGGCTCGACGACGAGCTGGTAGGCGCTGGTGGCCACCATGCCGGGCACGGACACGCTGAGCCGGCCGCCGCTGACCGTCTGGGTCGTCGTGGAGATCGTGGTGGGGGCGGTGACCGCGGTGAAGCGGCCGCTGGACGGCGTAGAGGTCAGCGTGACGCGGACGCTGGAGCCGAGCGCGCCGAGGCCGGTCAGGTTGACGGTGTTGGTGCCGGCCTCGTTGCCGAACACCACGTTGACGATCTTGCGGGTGCCGTCATAAGAGGCGAACCCGTCCAGGCCGGTCGTCGTGGTCGTCGTGGTCGTGACCATGTTCCCGGCCATGTCGCCGTACCACTTGTACAGCCACCAGGTGCCGGTGGGCTGGTTGTTGTTGACGACCAGGCCGTTCATGGTGCCGTACTCGTACCAGAAGGCCCGGTGCGCGGACTCCACGCCGCCGCGCTCCAGCTTGGCGACGTAGCTGGCGATCCGGCCGGGCACGTCGACCTCGCCGGTGGCGGCGTACTCGTTGATGGAGATGCGGCGCGGGCTGATGCCGAGCGAGGACTCCAGGTTGCGGTAGTCGGCGATGTCGGAGGCGATCCTGGTGGGGTTCTGGAGCTCGTGCCAGCAGATGATGTCCGGCAGAGTGCCGGTGTTCTTGGCGTTGGTGAGGAACGACTGCATCCAGGAGCGGTTGTAGGTGGCGGTGCTGGGGCCGACGATCGGCGTCAGCGTGTCGAGCGCGCGCACCGCCCGGTGCGTACGCACCCAGGCGTCGTTGAAGTTGCCCGCCGCGGCGGTGTTCCAGGTGTAGTCGGGCTCGTTCCAGAGCTCCCAGCCGATGACGTTCGAGACCGTGGTGGCCGACAGCCGGGCGTTGACCATGGTGTTGACCTTGGCCAGCCAGTCGTCCCAGCTCACCCACCGGTAGGGGAAGTCGGGATAGATGTCGGGCATCCGGATGAACTCGCCCGCGCCGACCCGGGTGGCCTGCGGGGACACCAGCAGGGAGTCGCCGCCGGGCGGCTGGCCGTTGGGGCGCTGGCCGACGCCGGGCGCGGGCTGGGTCAGGGAGTTGACCTTGATCGGGAGAAGGGTGGAGTCGGCCGGCCGGGAGTTCTCGGCCAGGCCGTACAGGCCGCCGGAGGCGACGTGGGTGACCGGCCGGAACGGCTGCGCGACGTCGACGGTCAGCGTCGCGCCGGCGGCCGCGGCCGGGGGTGAGGCGGTCACCAGGGCAGTGGCCGTGGTGACCAGGGCTAAGGCGAGCACTCGGAATCGGGACATCGTGTCACTCTCCTTCGATGGGCAACCAGACACGCATGCTCGACGGGCCGCGGCGGGCCCACGAGTGGTACGGCCGCAGCGGCACGTCGAACCACTCGACGTCCGCCGCGGGGGCGGCCGCGGCGCCGGAATAGGCCCACGGCCGGTCGGGGGGCGCGGCCAGGCGGCCGCGGACCAGCACTTCGCCGGGCTCGGCCCGGGGGCCGGATCGGGGGCCGGATCGGGGGACCGACCGGGGGTCGATCGCCAGGGCGTCGAGCCCGCCGGGGTGCGGCAGGTCGTGGGACTCGGCGCACAAAACCTCCGGGCCGCGCTCGACGGCGACGCAGCCGCGTACGGCGTCGATGCGGGGGTCCGGCCAGGTGAAGCGGGGCTCCATCGGCAGTTCGAGCGTGATCACCTCGCCCGCCCGGAACGCCCGCCGCACCGTGGCCAGGCCGGGCTCGACCGGCCGCGCCCGCCCGTCCTCGGCGAGCGTGGCCCCGGCCGCCCAGGCGGGGACCCGCAGCGACAGCGTCCAGAGCCCGTCGGCGAGGATCCGGACGCGGACGGTCCCACCGGCGGGGTAGTCGGTCTCGACCTCCACGGCGATCTCCCGCCCGTCCGGCAGCTCGGCGCGGACGGTCGAGGGGGCGTACTGGTGGAGCTGCAGGCCGTCGTCGTCGGTGGTGGCGAGGTAGCCCTGGAGGCCGGCCAGGGTGCGGGCGACGTTGGTGGGGCAGCAGGACACGTCGAACCACGCGGCCCTCGCGCCGGCCTCGGCGCGCGGGCTCACCTCGTCCGGGTCGGCCGGCCGGCCCGGGGCCCGCTGGTGGAGGGGGTTGGCGTAGAAGAACGCCGTGCCGTCGGGGCTCGGGGAGGTCGCGATGACGTTGTAGAGCGTGCGCTCGATCAGGTCGGTGTAGCGGACGTCGCCGGTGGCGAGGTGGAGCCGCCAGGAGACCATGATCGAGCCGACGCCGGCGCACGTCTCGCAGTACGCCCGGTCCGGCGGCAGCTCCCAGTCCTCGCCGAAGCCCTCGTCCTGGTGGCGCGAGCCCATGCCGCCCGTGATGTACGTGCGGCGCGCGACCGAGCGCTCCCACTGCCGCTCCACGGCCCGCAGCAGCTCGTCGTCCCCGCGCTCGACGGCGACGTCCACGGCGGCGGCGGTCAGGTAGAGCGCGCGGACCGCGTGGCCGCGCCACACGCCGGCCTCCCGGATCGGGAGGTCGTCCTGGAAGTAGGCGCGGCCCAGCGGGATGTCCCTGAGCGTGCCGTGCCCGCGGCGGTCGAGGAAGATCCGCGCCTGCTCGACGTAGCGCTCCTCCCCCAGCGCCCGGCCGAACTCGGCCAGGCCGACCTCGATCTCCGGGTGCCCGCAGATCCCGGGCCGGCCGTCCGGGCCGAAGGTCTCGCACACGTGGTCGGCGGCGCGGCGCGCGACCCGTACGAGCTCGTCCTCGCCGTGCGTGCGCAGGCGGGCCACCGCGGCCTGCAGGAGGTGGCCGGTGTTGTAGAGCTCGTGGCCCATCTCCAGGTCGCTGTAGCGCGGCGGTTGCGTGCCGTGCCCGAAGCAGGTGTTGAGGTAGCCGTCCGGGTCCTGGGCGCGGGCGATCCGCCCGGTGAGTCGCTTGATCGCCACCTCCGCCCCCGGGTCGCCGGTACGGCCGCTCTCCCAGGCCAGGGCCTCCAGGAGCTTGTAGACCTCCGAGTCGGAGAACGACCAGCCGGGGCGGTCGGGCGCGGTCGTCCCGTCGGCGACCCGGTCGAAGTTGGCGAGCCAGCCGAGGCGCTCCATCCACGCCTCGCAGTGGGCCAGCGTCGCCGCGGCGTTCACGGCCTGCCGGCTCCCCCAGAACCCTCCGGTTATGGAGACCTGCGCGAGCCCGAGGGGGCGTACCCGGCCGTGCGACGGCAGCACGGGGCTGGTCATGTGGCGAACCTTTCGACGAGTTGCTGATCAGTCCTTCACGGCGCCCGCGGTGACCCCGGCGGCGATGTAGCGCTGCGCGAGGACCAGCAGGAAGGCCGCGGGGACGGACGCGATCACGGCGGTCGCCATGATCGAGTTCCACTGCGTGGTGTTGTTGCCGATGTAGCGGAAGATGCCGAGCGTGATCGGGATCACGTCGCTGTTGCGGTTGAGGGTCGAGGCGAAGATGAAGTCCGACCACGCCCACAGGAACGCGAAGAGCGAGACCGTGATCACCGAGTTGCGGCTCAGCGGCAGGATGATCGACCGGAACGTCCGCCAGGTGCTCGCCCCGTCGATCTGCGCCGCGGCCATGAGCTCGCCGGGGATGCTCGCCATGAACGCCCGGAAGAGCAGCACCCCGAACGGCACGGCCAGCGTCGAGTCGGCCACGATCAGGCCGGGGACGGTGTTGAGCATCCCGAGCCTGATGTAGATGGCGTAGAACCCCATGGCCATGACGACGGCGGGGATCATCTGCGCGACGAGGAGCAGGAAGTCGATCCCGCGCGCGCCGCGCGGGCGCAGCTTGGCCAGCGAGTAGCCCGCGGGCAGGGCGACGACCAGCGTGAGCGCGACCGTGCCGAGGCCGATGAACAGGCTCGTGGCCAGGGCCGGCAGCTGCTGGGCGAGCGCCGCCGCGTACCCCTCGAAGGTGGGGTTCCAGGGGAACCAGTGGGGCGGGTCGGCCCGCATGTCGCCCGTTCTGGTGAGCGAGACGTTGAACATCCAGTAGACCGGGAACAGCATCACCCCGACGAGGACGACGCCCGCCGCGGTCTTCCAGCGCTTCATGCGCGCTCCTCCTTGCGCTGCAGGTGCACGTGCAGGAGCCCGGCGGCGAAGGCGATGAGGATGAGCAGGTTGCCGACGGCCGCCGCGGGCGAGAAGTCGGGCTGGCCGGTGCCGAACGCCTCCCGGTACGACCAGGTGGCCAGCGTCGTCGAGGCGTCCGCCGGCCCGCCCTTCGTCATGATCCAGATGATGTCGACGACCTTGAGCGTGTAGATCAGGCCGAGCAGCAGCGTGATCGCCGACACCGGGCGCAGCAGCGGGAAGGTGATGCGCCAGAAGCGTTGCCAGCCGTTCGCGCCGTCCAGGCCGGCGGCCTCGTACAGGTCGGCGGAGATGGTCTGCAGCCCGGCGTACAGGATCACCAGGTTGAACGGGACGCCGAGCCAGATGTTGGCGATCGTGACCGCCAGCAGCGAGGTGTCCGGGGAGGTGAGCCAGTTGATCTGGCCGATCCCGAACGCCTCCAGCGCCGCGTTCACGATGCCGTTGTCGCTGTTGAGCATCCACGACCAGGTCGAGGCGGAGACGATCAGCGGCAGCAGCCACGGGACCAGGAACATCGCGCGCAGCACCGCCGACAGGCGGAAGTTGCGCTGGAAGAAGACCGCGAGGGCCAGGCCCAGGGCGTACTGCGCCGCGATGGACACCAGCGTGAACAGGGCCGTGTTGCGCAACGCCCGCAGGAAGGTGTCGTCGGACAGGATGTCGCGGTAGTTGTCCAGCCCGGTGAACTCCGGGTCGCCCCGCACGAACGCCCGCGGCGTGTAGTCGTGCACGCTGAGGTCGATGTTGCGGTAGAGCGGATAGGCGTAGAAGACGAGCAGGTAGATCACGAGCGGCGCGAGGAACGCGTAGGCCGTCCACTGCCGCGAGCGCCGCCGGGGGGCCGCGTGCGCCGCCCTGCCCACCGTCATCGCCTGGCTGCTGAGAGAGGTCATCGGATCAGCCGCCGGTGGCCTGCTTCGCCTGGGCCTGCGCCTCCTTGAGCGCGTCGGCCGGGGTGGCCGAGCCGCTCAGCGCCTTCTGCACCCCGGTCCACAGCGCCTCGGAGATCTTCGGGTACTTGGTGCCGAGATTGTCGCTGGTGCGGCCCTTGGCCGACTTCACGGCGTCGACCCACGGCTTGAGACCCGGCTCCTTGGCGAGGATGGCCTGCTGGCCCTCGGCGGTGGAGGGGATGTAGTACGCGAACGTCGTACCGGTCTCCACCAGGCCCTCGGGCGTCGTCATGCACTCGAGGATCTTCTTGGTGGTGGCGTAGCGCTTGGTGTCCTTCTGCACCGGGACCGTGATGAACTCGCCGCCCGTGGGCGTCGGGGCGGTGCCGCCGTCCTTGCCGGGGATCTGCACGATGCCAGTGGGGAAACCCGCCTTCTTGGCGCTGTCGATCTGCCAGGTGCCGTTCTCGGCGAACGCGAACTCCCCGGTCAGGAACTGCTCCCAGGTGGTGTTCTGGGAGTTGCTGATGACGGAGTTGGGGGCGGTGCCGTCCTTGACCCACGTGGTCCACAGGTCGAGCGCCGCGACGGCCTGGGGCGAGTCGAGCTGGGTCAGCTGCGCGCCGGAGCCCCAGAACCACGGCAGGAACTGGAACGAGCCCTCCTCCGTGCCGATGGCCGCGAACGTGATCGGCTTCTTGCCCGCGGCCTTGACCTTCTTCAGCGCCGCGTTGAGCGTGGCCCAGTCCTTGATCGAGCCGGGGTCGACGCCGGCCGCGTCGAGGATCTTCTTGTTGTAGTAGAGGGCGAGGGTGTTCGCGCCGATGGGGATGCCGTACGTCTTGCCGTCCAGCTCGCCGGCGGCGATGAGGTTCTTGTCGAAGCGGGCGGTGTCGAGGCCGAAGTCGGACATCGTGGTGAGCATCCCGGCGTCCGCCAGCGTCGAGACGGCGGGGTTGTCGAGGAGGATGACGTCCGGCGCGTTGCCCTCCTGGCCGGCGAGCAGCGCCTGGTTGGTCAGCGCGGTGGTGTCGTAGGCGGTGCGCTGGATGGTGACGCCGGCCTGCTTGCCGCAGGCGTCCACCCGCTTGGCCCAGGCGGAGGACGGGTCGTGCTGCGGGTAGGGGTCCCACCAGGTGTACGCGCCGGCGCCGCCCGCGGAGGCGCCGGTGGTGGCGCCACCGGTCTGCGGGGCGGACGCGCAGGCGGACGCGCTGACTGACAGGGCCAGGACGGCGGTTCCGAGGACCGCCGCCTTCGCGGAAACCGACGTGCGGTTCATCGAGGCCTCCAATGTTAGCGCTCACATCAGAGCGCGGCCGGAAGGTGTGGGGGGTCAGGCCCGCGAACTAGCGGGCGGCAGAGGGCGCGGTCGGGGACGCGGTCGGCGGCACGGTCGGGGGCGCGGTCGGGGGCGCGGTGCTTCCGCGCGAGACCAGTTCGGGAGAGATGAAGCGCACGACGAACGGCTCGTCGCGGGCCGCCGGCGATTCGACGCGGCGCACGAGCTGGCGTACCGCCATGGCGCCGAGCCGGTCGGGCGCGCTCTCGATGAACGAGTAGGGCAGGGAGAAGGTCGCGGCGAACTCGGCGGAGTAGCGCCCGATGACCGACAGGTCCTCGGGCACCCGCAGGCCCCGCTGGTGGGCGACGGAGGGCAGGGCCGCGGTGGCGGCCTCGTTGTTGAGCAGCAGGCCGGTCGCCGACGGGTAGGCGTCGAGCAGGGCGTTGAGCATGCGTCCGACCGCGGGCTGGCGGGACTCGCCGTACACGGCGTGCAGGGTGACGCCGAGCTGGCGGGCCCGTTCGAGCGCGGCGTCGCGCAGGCGCCACACGTACGCGCCGCCGCGCTCGACGACGTGCTCGGGCTGCGAGATCAGGATGAGCTCGCGGTGGCCGAGCCGGTGGAGGTGCTCCACCATGGCCCGGCCGGCCTCCTCGAAGTCGAGGTCGAACACGTCGAGCCCCGAGCAGTCGCCCGGCAGGCCGACCAGGGCGCCCGGCTGCGGCGCGGCCCGCAGGATGGGCAGCCTCGGGTCGATCTGCGCGATGTTCATCAGGACGACGCCGTCGACCATGCGCGAGTCGGTGATGCGCCGCAGCGCCCGCACGCCGTCGGCCTCGGTGACCAGCAGCGTGTCGTAGCCCAGGTCGCGGGCGGTGTTCGTGACGCCCAGGATGTACTGCATCATCGCGGGCGCGAACTCGTCTTCGTGGAACTGGGCGAGCAGACCGAGGACCTTGGTCTGGGAGGTGGCCAGCGCCCGGGCGCCCGCGTTCGGCGTGTAGTCGAGCGCCTCGGCGGCCGCCAGCACGCGACGGCGGACCTCCTCCGAGATGGGCCGCTTGCCCGACAGCGCGTAGGACGCGGTGCTGCGGCTCACCCCGGCCTCCCGGGCCACGTCTCCGATCGTCGCCACTCTCACCTCCTGTAGGTCATTGAACCGGTTCGACAGTCGCGTCGCGGAAAACCCTCGGATCGCTGGCCGGCCTGCGCCTTTTCCTGGGGATCCGCAGGGTCGATCGGCCCGCCGCCGGTCAGGACCGGGAACGGGCTCCTCCTGCGGGCCGCCGGAATCAGCGAACCGGTTCAACGATGTGGCTCGACTGTCGCGCCGCCGTCGAGCGGGCGTCAAGAGTGAGGACGGTCGGCGATATCGAATCGTGACCTGCTGGAAACGCCCATTGACGGGCAGGGCACGGCTACGTAACCTACGCGAAACCCTCAGTTGCGTTCGCCGATCACCCTCCCTGAGATTTGTTAACGCTCACACCTCCCAGGGACATCGTCATGACCATCAAGGCCATGTCGGCCGGGTTACTCCCGGCCGTCCTCCTCGCCGCATTGACCACGGGCGTCGCTGATGCGCGGACCGTGGATCCGCCCTCTCCCGTGCTCCTCTACACCTTCGACTCCGACGACCTCGCCACCGGCTCCATCACCGACTCCTCCGGCAACGGCCTGAACGGGACGCTGGTCAACGGCTCCACCGCCGCGCTGATCGACGGCGCCGGCGATGGCCGGGCGCTGAGCCTGCCCGGCGGCGCGCCGGCCTCCGACGGCGCCTACGTCCGGCTGCCGCTGGACGCGATCAAGGGCAGGACCGACCTGACGGTGTCGGCGCGGGTGAAGTGGGACGGCACCGCCGCCCCCTGGCAGTGGATCTACGCGCTCGGCAAGGACACCAACCGCTACCTGTTCAGCACGCCGTACAACGGGGACGGCGTGCTGCGCACGGCGGTCACCACCTCGGGCGGCGGCGGCGAGGCCAAGGTCACGGGCTATGCCCCGCTGCCGGCCGGCGCCTGGAAGACGCTGACCGTCACCCTCGACACCGCCGCCAAGCGCGTCACCACCTACCTCGACGGCGCCGCCGTGGCCTCGGCCCCCACCACCATCAGCGCCGCGCAGCTGATCGACGCCGCCACGACCTCCGCCGGGTTCATCGGGCGCTCGTTCTACCAGGACCCGCTCTTCGACGGCGCGATCGACGACTTCCGCGTCTACGCCACCGCGCTGTCGGCCGAGCAGGTGGCCGCCGTCACCGGCGGACAGACGCCCACCCCGACGGGCCTCGCCCAGAGCGCGTTCTCCGTCCGGACGACCATCGGCACCGCGCCGGCCCTGCCGGCCGCCGTCCGCGCCACCTTCACCGACGGCTACGACCGCGAGCTGCCCATCGCCTGGTCACCCGTGGATCCCGGGGACTACGCCGCCGCCGGGACCTTCACCGTGACCGGCACGGCGGGCGGCAGGCCCGTCACGGCCGAGGTCACCGTGATCCGCGAGGGCCAGCTCGTCATCGACCTCGCCACGGACACCGGCCCCTTCCACGGGGGCGCGTCCGGCACGCTGTACGGCCTCTACGGGCCGGGGGTGCCGACCGGCAACCTCATCGAGGGGATGCGCCTGCGCACCGTCTCGACCAAGGCCCAGGACGGCCCGCAGCACCCCGGCGCCGACGCCCTGGAAGTGGTCAAGCCGCTGGCCGACAGCACCGACGGCGACGTGTACATCTACATGACCGACATCCACCGCGGCTTCCCCTACCAGTGGCCCGGCGGCACGCCGCAGGAGAAGCTCGACCTGTACAAGCAGAAGATCGCCAAGCAGGTGGACCAGGTCCTCCAGCTCGACCCGAAGTATCAGGACAACATTGTCTTTGTGCCGTTCAACGAGCCCGAGGGCAACATGTTCGGCACGGGCGAGTGGAGCTACAACCGGGTCAGCTGGCTCAGCGACCCGCGCGACTATTTCAAGGCGTGGGACGACGTCTACGCCCTCATCAAGGGCAGAATGCCGGCCGCCCGGATCGCCGGGCCCAACACCAGCGTGCTGTACTCCCAGGTCAAGGGCTACCTGGAGCACGTCGTCGAGGCCGGCACCGTGCCCGACGTGATGACCTGGCACGAGCTCAGCCACCCCGAGCAGGTCAGGGCGAGCGTCAAGCGCTACCGCGAGATGGAGGCCGAGGTCTTCGCCGGCACGAAGTACGCCGGGAAGCGGCTGCCCATCAACGTCAACGAGTACGCCTTCAACTACCACACCTCGGTGCCCGGCCAGATGATCCAGTGGGTGTCGGCCATCGAGGAGTCGAAGGTCGACGCCGACATCGCGTACTGGAACATCGACGGCAACCTCAGCGACTCCGCCGTGCAGGCCAACCGGGGCAACGGCCAGTGGTGGCTCTTCAACGCCTACGGCGGCATGAGCGGCCACACCGTGCGGGTCACGCCGCCGTACCCGGGGCAGAACTACACCCTGCAGGGCGTCGCCACGCTCGACCCCGGAAAGAAGCAGGCCCGCGCGATCTTCGGCGGCGCCGACAGCGCCGGGCACATCCGCTTCGAGAACGTCCCCGCCAAGGTCTTCGGGCGTAACGTGCACGCCTGGGTGCGGGAGATCCCGTGGACCGGCCAGGTCGGCGACTCGGCGCAGCCGGAGATCGTCGCCGAGCGCGACGTCGCGGTCAAGGACGGCACTGTGGTCTTCGACTTCGGCTCGGGTGACCTGCCGAGGCTCAAGGAGTCGTCGGCGTACGAGATCGTCCTCACCCCCGCCGGCTCGGGCACCGCGACGGCGCCCGCGCCCAAGCTGTGGGAGGGGTCGTACGAGGCCGAGGACGCGAAGTACACCGGCGGCGGCTACAGCCGCAACGGCCCGGAGGGCTCCCCCTCGGACGTGTCGAAGTTCTACACCTCCGGCCGCTACGACGTGGGCGGGCTGCGCACCGGCTCGGACGGTGTGCTCGACTTCACCGTCGAGGTGCCGAAAGCCGGCCGCTACGACCTCAGCGTGTTCGCCAACTCGCTGAACACCTTCGACCGGGTGCGCGAGCAGGGTCCGACCAACGTCTTCGTCCGCGTGGACGGGGGCGCGGAGCAGGAGCTGTTCCTGCCGCTGGGCTACAAGTGGGTGGTGTGGGACCACGCGGACACCACGGTGGAGCTCACGGCGGGCAAGCACGTGCTCTCCCTGGCCGCGCGGAGCCTCGACGGCGCCAAGGCCACCAAGGGTGACGCGATCGTCGACCGGATCCGGCTCTCGCTGCCCAACCCGGCGGCGGCGACCTCGATCTACGAGGCCGAGCTGGCCGACCTGCGCGGCGCCCGCCCGTCCTACTCCGCGCACGGCGCCGCGCTCTCGGGCTCCGGCGTCGTCGAGGCCCGGCGCGGGGAGTCGGCCACCTTCTGGGTGTACTCCGCCCAGGACGCCCCGGCCGAACTGGACCTCAAGCTGCTCGGCTCCGGCAAGGCGTCGGTGACGGTCAACGGCGTACGGGTGCTGGAGCGCGCCCGGCGCGGCGGCGCGACCGCGGCGGTGTCGCTGTCCGGCGGCGTCAACAAGGTCACGGTCACCGGCAGGTCCGGCACGTCGCTCATCGACCGGCTCGAGGTGCGGCCCGCCGCCGGCGCGCTGCCGGCCACCGTGTACGAGGCGGAGTCCGCCCGGCTCGCCGGGACGGCGAAGGCGTCGCCGCTCTCGCTGGCCGGCGGCGGGAGCGCGGTCACCGGGGTCGGCGGCACGCCCGGCAACGCCAACACGCTCACCTTCGACGTGCGGGCGGCGGCCGCGGGCACGTACGCCATGCGGGTGCGCTACTCCAACCCGGAGCAGTCGCCCGCCACGCACTACAACCCGGACCCGCTGGCCAGGCACGCCGACATCTCGGTGAACGGGGCCGCCGCGCAGCGCGTCCTGTTCCCCCACACCTTCCACGAGAACAACTTCTGGGAGTTCACCGTCCCGGTGCGGTTGAACAAGGGCGCCAACACGGTGCGCTTCTCCGCCGAGGAGCTGCCGAACTTCGACGGCACCACGTACGCGTCGGAGACCTTCCCCGGGGTGCTGCTGCGCGCGCAGTACGCTCCCGTGATCGACAGGATCACGGTCGCCCCGTACAGCGGCTGACCTCCACCGGTGCCGCCCGCGCCCCGGGATCTCCGGGACGCCCCGGGCGGCACCGGCCTCAGCGGGACAGCGAACCGCACGCTCGCGCCGGTCAGCCGGACGGTGACACCAGGCCCGCGTCGTAGGCCGTGATGACGAGCTGGATCCGGTCGCGGGCGGCGAGCTTGGCGAGCAGGCTGGCCACGTGCGCCTTGGCCGTGCCCGGGCT
Source organism: Nonomuraea angiospora (assembly GCF_014873145.1). Classification (NCBI taxonomy): domain Bacteria; kingdom Bacillati; phylum Actinomycetota; class Actinomycetes; order Streptosporangiales; family Streptosporangiaceae; genus Nonomuraea; species Nonomuraea angiospora. The sequence goes on from NZ_JADBEK010000001.1 coordinate 1,676,873, forward strand.
GATGTGCAGCTCGGCCGCGATCTCGGCGTTGGACAGGCCGCGCCCGACCAGGGTCAGCACCTCGCGCTCCCGCCCGGTCACCCCCGCCAGCTCGCGCGGCCGGGGCGCCGGGGCGGGGCGGCGGGCGAAGTCCTCGATGAGGCGGCGGGTGACGCTGGGCGCGATCAGGGCGTCCCCGGCGGCGACGACGTGCACGGCGGACAGGATGTCCTCCAGCGCCATGTCCTTGACCAGGAATCCGCTGGCCCCCGCCCGGAGGGAGGCGTAGACGTTGTCGTCGTCGTCGAACGTCGTCAGCATGATCACCCGGGTGGCCGGGGACTCGGCGGCGATGGTCTGGGTGGCCTCGATGCCGTCCATGCCGGGCATGCGGATGTCCATCACCACCACGTCCGGGCGCAGCCGCCTGGCGAGCTGGACCGCCTGGGCTCCGGTCCCGGCCTCTCCGGCGACCTCGACGCCGGGAGTGCCGTCGATGACCATGCGCAGGCCGGCGCGGATCAGCGGCTGGTCGTCGGCGAGCACGACGCGGATCGTCACGGCACCTCCACCTCGACGCTCGCACGCCCATCCGTGCCGGTGAATGGGCCGGTGTGCGGACCGGTGAGTGGGGTCGTGAGCGGCAGGCGGGCGGTGACGCGGAAGCCGGCGCCGGGCCGGGGGCCCGCGCTGAAGTCGCCGTTCAGCAGGGCGACCCGCTCGCGCATGCCCGCGATCCCATGCCCACTCCCCGCGCTCGGCGTCGTGGCGCCGCGTCCGCCGTCGGCGACGTCGATGCGCAGCTCCTCGTCCCCGTAGCCGATCGTGACCTGGCAGTGGTCGGTGCCCGCGTGGCGCAGCACGTTGGTCACCGATTCCTGCACGATGCGGAAGGCGGACCGATCCACGGCGGCGGGCAGGGGCCGTGGCCGCCCGTGCCTGCGCACGTCCACGCGTACGCCGGCCGCCGCCGTCGCCTCGGCCAGCCGGTCGACGTCGGCCAGCCCCACCGCGGGGGCGGGCTCGGGAGGCTCGCGCAGCGCGCCGAGCAGGTGCCGCAGCCCCTTCAGCGTCTGCCGGCTGGTCGCCTCGATCGCGCCCAGCGCCTCGCGCGCCTGCTCCGGCCGGCTGTCGATCACGCGGGCGCCCGCGCCGGCCTGGATGGCGATGATGCCGATGCTGTGGGCGACCATGTCGTGCAGCTCGCGGGCGATGCGCAGCCGCTCGTCCGTGACCGCCCGGGCCGCGGCGTGCGCACGCAGCGCGCGTTCGTACTCGCGCCGCTGCCGGATGAACCTTCCGCCCATCCAGCCGGCCACGACGCCCAGGCCGAGCAGGACCGACAGCGCGAGGAACCCGGGCGCCAGGGCGCGCAGGCCGTGCCGCAGCAGGTCCGCCTGCCAGGCCGCCTCCTGGACGACGAGCGCGACGGCCGCCGCGGCCAGGCCCGCCCGGCGCGACCGGGCGGCGGTGACGAGGCAGACCAGGACGTCGCCAGCCAGGAGAAGCGGCCAGAACCGCTGGGCTGGCAGCCCGAACGCCGACGCCGCGACCACTCCGGCCAGCAGCACCGCGAGCACCGTGCCCGGCCACCGCCGCGCCCAGACCAGGGGGAAGACCATGGCGGCGGCGAACGCCGCGTGCCCGGCGCCCACCGGGAGCAGGTTCTCGGCGTCGGTCAGCGTCAGGGCGTAGAGCAGCGGCACCAGGCCCGCCAGGCCGCACCAGGCGAGCAGCCTCCGCACGCCGCCCGGCAGCCGTTCCGGCCATCTGTCGCGCATCCGTCGATGGTAGTCACCCGCTCAGGGGCCGGGCATCGGCCGCCGGGCCTATGCCCGCGGGCCACCCCCGCCCTCCGCGAACAGGCCCGCGGCCAGATGTGGCGCGCCCTCGGCCTGCGACAACGTGGGTCACGTGATCGAAGTCAACGGACTGACCAAGCGCTACGGGGCGGTGACGGCGGTGAACGGCCTGACGTTCACCGTGCGGCCGGGGCACGTCACCGGGTTCCTCGGCCCCAACGGCGCGGGCAAGAGCACCACCCTGCGCATGATCCTCGGCCTGAACCGTCCCACGTCGGGGAGCGCCACCATCGACGGCCGCCCCCGCCCGGCGGGCCTGCGCCACGTCGGCGCGCTGCTGGACGCCGGCGACGTCCACGGCGGCCGCACCGCGGAGGCCCACCTGCGCGCTCTGGCCCGCGGCAACGGCCTGCCCCGGCGGCGGGTGGCCGAGGTGCTGGAGGAGGTGGGGCTGGCGGGGGTGGCGCGCCGCCGGATCGGCGGGTTCTCGCTCGGCATGCGCCAGCGGCTCGGCATCGCCGCCGCGCTGCTGGGCGATCCGCCCGTGTTGATGTTCGACGAGCCGATCAACGGGCTGGACCCGGAGGGCGTGCTCTGGGTGCGCGGGCTGTTCCGGCGGCTGGCCGCCGAAGGGCGCACGGTGCTGGTCTCCAGCCACCTGATGAGCGAGATGGAGAACACCGCGGACCGCCTCGTCGTCATCGGCCGCGGCGAGCTGATCGCCGAGGAGAGCCTGGCCGGGTTCGCCGCGCGCGGCACCGGCGCGTCCGTGACCGTGCGCACTCCGGACCCCGCCGAGCTGGCGGCCGTTCTCGGCCTGGAGGGGGCGCACGTGCGGCCGGAGGGCGGCGACGTCCTGACCGTGACCGGGTTGAGCGCCGCCCGAGTCGGCGAGCTCGCCCATCGGCGCCGGATCATGCTGTACGAGCTCGCGCCGCGGACCGCCTCGCTGGAGCAGGCGTTCATGGAGCTGACCGCCGGCCACGCCGAACACCGGGCCGGTGACCCCCGATGACCGCCGAACACGCCGGAGACACTGGACACGCCGGACACCGAAGCCGACGACCCTCGACGACCACCAGGCACGCCCATGACCCCACGACGAGCTCCGGCACCTTCCGCGACCTGCTCGCCGCCGAGTGGATCAAGCTCTGGTCCCTGCGCTCGACCTCGTGGCTGCTCGGCCTGGGCACGCTGGCCATCGTCGCCCTGGCCGCCCAGAGCAGCCTCGACGCCTACCAGAGCTGGCCGGGCTTCACCGCGATGGAGAAGGCCAGGTTCAACCCGCTGGGCGAGGCGTTCAGCGGCCTGGCCGCCTCCCTGCTCATGATCGGCGCCGGCAGCCTGGGCGCCCTGACCATCGTCGGCGAGTACGCCACCGGCCTCATCCGCACGACGCTCGCGGCCGTCCCGGCCCGCCACCGCGTCGTGGCCGCCAAGCTCGCCGTCACCGCCGCCGTGACGCTCGCGACCGGCGCGCTCATCTCCGCGGGCACGTTCGGCGTCAGCCAGGCCATCCTGTCCGGCCGCGGCGTCGCCGTCTCGCTCGGCGACCCCGGCGTGCTGCGCGTCCTGGCCGCCAACGCGCTGCTCGCCCCGGTGTCGGCGCTGACCGGCATGGGCATCGGCGCGCTGGCCCGGCACACCGCCGCAGCCGTCGTCACCGTCTGCGCCGCGCTGGTCATCGTGCCCACCTTCTTCCAGCCCACCGTCCACCAGTGGCTCAACGACTTGTACGCCCTGGTCCCGTTCTACGTCTGGCGGACCTGCCTGGGCCTGGCCCGGCTCCGCGACGACCCCGCCCTGCCCACGGTGGCCGGCTCGTGGGTCGCCTTCGCGCTGTGGCCGCTCGTCGCCGCCGTCCTGACCCTGATCGTCGTACGTCGCCGCGACGTGTGACCCGTACGAGAGGAATTCCGATGAAGATCCGCCTGCCCGCCGTCGCGCTGACGGCCTGCCTCGCCCTGACCGCCGTCCCCCTCACGGCGACGACCGCCTCGGCCTCCATCCAGCTGGAACTGCCCCGCCCGACCGGCCCGAACCCGGTCGGCCGCGACATCCTCCCCCTGGTCGACAGCGCCCGCAAGGACCCCTGGGTGCCCGAGTCGGGCCCGCGCCGGCTCATGGTCTCGATGTACTACCCCGCCCGCTCGGCCACCGGCGGCGCCGCCCCGTACATGACCACCCCCGAGGCCGCGTCCCTGCTCCAGCGGAAGGCCCCCGGCGCCAAGATCCCTGCGGAGGTCGTCAGCGGCACCCGCACCTACGCCCGCGCCGGCGCCCCGCCCAAGCAGGGCCGCTACCCGGTGGTGGTGCTCTCCCCCGGCCTCGGGCTCCCGCGCGCGAGCCTCACCTTCCTGGCCGAGGACCTGGCCAGCCGCGCGTACGTGGTCGCGCTGGTCGACCACGCCTACGAGTCCTCCGGCACGACCCTGCCCGACGGCCGCACCATCACCTGCGCCCCGCTCTGCGACCGGCCCAAGCCGCCGGAGGGCGGGCAGGCGGCCATCACCACAAGCCGCACCAGGGACATCGCCTTCGTCCTCGACGAGCTGACCGGCCGCCACCCCGCCTGGAAGAACGCCCGCATGATCGCCCCCAAGCGGATCGGCATGGCGGGCCACTCCCTCGGCGGCGACGCCAGTGCCGCCACCATGGCCGTGGACAAGCGCGTACGGGCCGGGGTGAACCTGGACGGCACCTTCCACCCCGCGGTCCCGCTCGACCGGCCCTTCCTGCTCATGGGCAGCCGCTCCGACCACGTGCCCGGCAAGGACCACACCTGGGACGACGGCTGGACGAAGATGAGCGGCTGGAAGCGCTGGCTCACGGTGGCCGGCACCGAACACGCGAGCTTCACCGACCTGTCCATCCTGCAGCAGGCGGCCGGCATGTCGGGCCCCGGCGTCCTCTCGGCGCGGCGCTCCCTGGAGATCACCCGCGCCTACGTCGGCGCCTTCTTCGACCAGCACCTGAAGGGCCGCCAGCAGCCGCTGCTCAACGGCCCGTCACCGGCGAACCCGGAGGTCGCCTTCCACAACCCCTGAGACGGCGGAGGCCATTCTCATTCCTGAAGTATCCGGCTTTGGCGCAGCGGGAAGCGCGCGACGGGCGTCCAGCGGAGCCCGTCGAAGCTCGCCAAATCCACGGAGGTGACGCGGGTGGCGAACGGCAGTCCCGGCGCGACGGCGGTCTCGACGCCGTCCAGGACCTGGTCGTCGCCGTAGCCGACGGACAGGTGCGGGACGGCCTCGCCGTACCGGCCGCCGTACGGGCGCAGCGCCGGCCACCTGGCGGTCACGCTCCGGGTGAGGGCGGCGAACGGCTCGGCGGGCTCCGGCCCCAGATAGAGCAGGCCGGGAAAGCGGGCGCAGCCGGTGAAGGCCGCCTCGAAGGGCCGGTGGCCGGCGAACAGCCCCGCCAGCTCCGCCACCGTCGCCTCCCCGATCTCCGGCCGTGGCAGGAACGGATAGAGCACGGTGACGTGCGCGCTCACGCCGAACCGGGCCGACGGGTCGAACAACGCGCGCTGGCCGCCGACGACCGGCTCGGCTTCGGGCACGGGGACCACCAGGACCGTGGCGCCGACCGGGTAGGGGGCCGCCCCGCCCGCGCTCAGCTCGCACCCCGCGTGCCGTACCAGCGCCACCCGGTCAGCCGCGGGCGATCGGGGAGCGCGGCCCGCAGCGGGCCACCGCTTCGGTCACTGCTCGTCCGGAGCGTGTGCATGGGAAGGATCGTAACAACGGCCGATCAGTCCCGGGTCGGGGTGAGGGCGCGCAGGGCCTCGCGGAGGTCGGCGCCCGCGCCCGCCGCGACGATCCCGCCCTCGCGGTCGACGGCCACGGCGGAGAAGACGGGGCCGGCCGGGGCGTCCAGGTCGCAGGTGAGGGTGACGGCGTGCCCGTCGAGCAGCAGGGCCTCGGCGCCCGTCCTGGACGGGGGCGCGGCCCGGTCGATCAGGTCGCGGGCCGAGATCAGCGCGGCCACCGGGGTGCGGTGGCGGCCCAGCAGCACGGGGCTCTCATCGTACGGCTGGGTGACCTGCCGTACGAGATCGCCGAGCTTGCCCCGGGCCGTCGAGAGCGGCACGAGCGGGAGCCCGCTCCAGATGCCGCGGACCTTGGAGAGCGGGACGAGCGCGGCCCACTCCCAGCGCTCGCGGGTGATCAGGATGGTCTCGCCGCTCCTGGCGGCCTTGACGATGGTCCCCCAGCGGGCGCGGGCCTCCTCGACGCCGAGCGGGGTGCCGTACCGGGCGTGCAGCTCGGCGTAGGAGGGGGGCTGGGCGACGGATTCGTTGATCACCCGCAAAATGGTAAGGCGCCTTACGGAATATCTGCAAGGCGCCTGACAAAATCGCGGAACCGGTCAGGCGCGCTTCGCACACGTCACGTCCGCCGTGGAGGCGCGGACGATCAGCTCGGTGGCCAGCTCGACGTGGTGGGAGTCGATCTTCTCGCCGGCCGCCAGCCGCAGCGCCGTACGCACCGCCACCCCGCCCATCTCGGGCAGCGGCTGGCGGACGGTGGTCAGCGGCGGGGAGGCCATCCGGGCCATCTGGGTGTCGTCGAACCCCACGATGCTCAGATCCTCCGGGATGCGCAGGCCCCGCGCCCTGGCGGCCTCCATGACGCCCAGCGCGCTCTCGTCGCAGCCGGCGAAGATCGCCGTCGGCGGCTCCGGCAGGTCGAGCACGGCCGCGCCGTACTCCAGCCCGTCCTGGTAGCGGAAGTGGCCGGAGCGCGTGTACGCGGCCGGCACCGGCACCCCTTCGGCCTCCATGGCGGCGCGGTAGCCGTGCAGGCGGGCCTGGTTGCAGGCGGCGGTGGCCGGGCCGCCGAGGTAGGCGATGCGCCGGTGGCCGAGGGACAGCAGGTGCTGGGTGGCGGCCAGCCCGCCGGCGAAGTTGGTGGAGCCGACGCTGGTCACGCCGGCGTGCGGCAGGTGGAGCGGGTCGATCACGACCAGCGGCAGCTGGACGCGGGACAGCGCGGTCAGCTGCCGGGTGGTCAGCTGGTCGCACGTGACGCAGATCAGCGCCCGGCGCCCGGCGGCGGCCAGACCGCGGGCCCACGCGGCGGGGTTTTCGATCTTCTTCCGGACGCTGACGACGATCCCGACGCCGAGCTCGGCCCCGGCCGCGACCACGCCCTGGATGATCTCCGTGGAGTAGGTGCTGAAGTCGTCGTCGAACTGCACCTCGACGGTGTCCGTCGCGACAGGCCCGTCCGCGCCCGGGCCCCGGCGCGGCGCCGGCGCGACGTAGTCGTGCTCCCGCAGCAGCGACTGCACCAGGGAGCGGGTGGTCGGTGCCACGTCGCTGCGGCCGTTGAGCACCTTGGACACGGTCGCCACCGACACGCCCGCCGAGGCCGCGACCGTGGCCAGCGTGGCGCGTCTAGAGCTGGACGGCATCGTCTCCCCCTTCCTGCTCGACCGACACGGGGGTGTCCAGGCGCCGGTCATGCCCGACGACCCGGGCCGGGCCGGTCAGCCGTACGGTGCCCCGGCAGGGCAGGTCGGCCGCCGACGTGCCGACGAGCACCTCGATGTCCCCGGGCTCCACGATGCGCCTCAGATCGCGTCCGGTGAAGGCCGTCCGGTCGGCGTGCACCCGGAAGGTCACGCGGGCGCTCGCCCCTGGCTCCAGCGGGACGCGGGCGAACCCGGTGAGCTGCTTGACCGGCCGGGTGACCTGGGCGACGACGTCGTGCAGGTAGAGCTGGACGACCTCCTCGCCGGCCCGCTCCCCGGTGTTGCGCACGCTGACCGACACGCCGAACTCGCCGTCCGTGGCCACCTCGGCGGCGCCGATCCGCAGGTCGCCGACCTCGAAGCCGGTGTAGGAGGTGCCGTACCCGAACGGGAAGAGCGGGGTCGGGTCGAGGTTGCTGATGCCCTGGCTGTCGGCGCCCAGCGGCGGCTGCAGGTACGTGCCCGGCTGCCCGCCGTGCCCGCGCGGGATCTGCACCGGCAGCCTGCCCGACGGCTGGACCCGGCCGGACAGCACGCCGGCGATGGCCGCGCCGCCCTCCTCGCCGGGCATGAACGCCTGGACGAGCGCCGCGGCGCCCGCGTGCACCCGGCCCAGCGCGTACGGGCGGCCGGAGACGACGATGGCGACGACCGGCGTGCCCGTCGCGACCAGCTCGGCCACCAGGTCCTCCTGCACCCCGGGCAGGCGCAGGTCGTCGGCGTCGCAGCCCTCCCCCGAGGTCCCGAGGCCGAAGAGCCCTGCCAGGTCGCCCACGGCCACCACGCACAGGTCCGCCCCGCGCGCCGCTTCGAGCGCGGCGGCGAACCCGGAGCGGTCCTCGCCCTGCACCTCGCAGCCCCGCTCGTGGACGAGCTCGGCCTCCGGCAGCTCGGCCCGCAGCCCGTCGAGCAGGCTGGGCGCCTCGATGCCGAGCCCGAGCGCGGGGTGGCGGGGCAGCACGTGGTTGGGGAAGGCGTAGCAGCCCATGAACGTCCGCGGATCGTCGGCGCACGGCCCGACGACCGCGATCCGGCGCGGCCCGGCGGGCAGCGGCAGCGCGTCGCCGGCGTCGAGCAGGACGATCGAGCGCTCGGCCAGCTCGCGCGCCAGCGCCCGGTTGCCCGGCGAGTCGAGGTCCACTCCGGCCGCCCCGGCCACGGACTTCTCGGGCGTCCAGTCCGGGTCGAGCAGCCCGAGCTGCACCTTCTGGGTGAGCAGCCGGCGCACCGCCCGGTCGATCAGCTCCTCGGGGAGCTCGCCGCCGCGAACGCGCTCGACCAGGTGCGGGCCGAAGCCGAGCGTGTCGGGCAGCTCGACGTCGATGCCCGCGGTGAGGGCCTGTACGCCCGCCTCGCCGGTGTCGGCGGCCACGCGGTGCATGCTGGCCAGGAACGGGACCGCCCAGTAGTCCGACACGACCGTCCCGGTGAAGCCCCACTCCTCGCGCAGCACCTCGGTCAGCAGCCAGGGGTCCGCTCCGGCCGGCACGCCGTCCACGTCGGAGTAGGAGTTCATCACCGAGCGGGCGCCGCCCAGCGCGATGGCGGTCTCGAAGGTCGGCAGGATCATGTCCATCAGCTCGCGCCGCCCCATCGGCACCGGCCCGTGGTTGCGGGCCGCCCGGGAGGCGGAGTATCCGGCGAAGTGCTTGAGGGTGGCGATGACGCCCGCGCCCTCCAGCCCGCGCACGTAGGCGGCGCCGAGCATCGAGACGAGGTACGGGTCCTCGCCCATCGTCTCCTCGACCCGGCCCCACCGGTAGTCGCGCACCACGTCCAGCACCGGCGACAGGCCCTGGTGCACGCCCACGGCCCGCATGTCGCGGCCGATCGCCGCCGCCATCCGCTCCACCAGCCCGGGATCGAACGTCGCCCCCCACGCGATGGCCGCCGGGTAGACGGTCGCCCCGTACGTGGTGAACCCGGTCAGGCACTCCTCGTGGACGATGGCCGGGATGCCGAGCCTGGAGCGCTCGACGACGGCCCGCTGCAGCCTGACCACCTCGGCGGCGCCCTCCCGCGCGGTCACGGGAGCGCTGCCGTGCACCCGGGTCAGGTGGCCGAGCCCGTGCCGGGCGGCCTCGTCGAGGGGGAGCGTGCCGGAGGCCGCGAACACGTCCTGCATCGGCGCGACGTTCAGCGTCTCGGCGTCCTGCTCCGGCTCGTGCTGCATGTCGTTGCCGATCCACCGGCTGCCGAGCTGGCCGACCTTCTCCTCGAGGGTCAGCTCCGCCAGGAGGGCCTCGACTCGGTCGGCCACGGGAAGCGCCGGGTCCTGCCACGGGCGGAGCACGCCGTCCATGGCGGGGGTCCGATCCAGAGCCGTCATCTGCTCTCCTTAGTGCCGATTCCCGCCGTGAGTATTTCGAAATGTTTCGATGTCGTCGAGTGGCATTTGAGCAAGCGTCCCCGATTACAGACGACCAGATGAACGCCGCGCCTGAGTACTTTACACACGCGCTGCTCGAAAGGGCAGATTCCCGGATACGACGGTCTTGACAGGCCCATGGTCGAAACCTAAATTGACGGACCACGCGGTATGTCGCAAATGTTTCGACGAGCTCACTCAAAGGAGACGTGACGAGCGGCATCGGCAGGCGCCGCGTCCCCGGCCGCCCGCCACCACCATCCGACGATCAACGAGCCGCGCGGCCAACCCCCCGGCGTTCAAGTACGGAGATCAGCGTGGAGAACAGGTCAACTTCTCGCCGCACCTTCCTCAGCCTCTCCATGGGCCTTCCCCTCGGAGCCGCCCTGACCGCCTGCGGAGGCTCCGGGCCGACCCAGGCCGGCGCCGGTGGCGGGGGTGGCAGCACCACGAGTGGCGGCGGCGGTGGCGGCAAGGCCACCTACTGGTATCTCACCGGACAACCGCAGGAAGGCATCCGCACCCGCGCCGTCGAGCGCTTCAACAAGGCCAACCCGAGCACCCAGCTCGCGACCACGATGTTCCAGAACGACGCCTTCAAGACCAAGATCAAGACGGCGATCGGCGCGGGCGAGGCCCCCACCATCATCTGGGGCTGGGGCGGCGGCGGTCTGAAGAGCTACGTGCAGGCCGGCCAGGTCGACGACCTCACGTCCTGGTTCGACCAGAACGCGGCTCTGAAGGACAAGCTGTTCCCGTCCTCCTTCAACGCGGCCACGGTCGACGGCAAGATCTACGCGGTGCCGGTCGAGGCCGTGACGCCGATCGTCCTGTTCTACAACAAGAAGGTCTTCGAGAAGGTCGGCGCGCAGCCCCCGCAGAGCTGGGGCGACATCATGGACCTGGTCAAGAAGTTCAACGCCGCGGGCGTCGCGCCGTTCTCCCTCGGCGGCCAGTCGCGCTGGACGAACATGATGTGGCTGGAGTTCCTCTTCGACCGCATCGGCGGCCCCGAGGTCTTCCAGGCCGTCTTCGACGGCGAGAAGGACGCCTGGAGCAACCCGGCCGCCATCGACGCGCTGACCAAGATGCAGGACCTCATCAAGGCGAACGGCTTCATCAAGGGCTTCTCCTCGATCACCGCCGACTCCAACGCCGACCAGGCGCTGCTGTACACGGGCAAGGCCGCGATGATGCTGCACGGCGGCTGGACGTACGGCAACATGCGCGACACCGGCGGCGACTTCGTCAAGGGCGGCAACCTCGGCTACATGAACTTCCCGCCGGTGGACGGCGGCAAGGGCGACCCCAGCGACACCGTGGGCAACCCGGCCCAGTACATGTCGATCTCCTCCAAGGCGTCGGCCGCGGAGAAGGAGATCGTCAAGAAGTTCCTCGCCACCGAGATGAACTCCGACGCGCAGAACAAGGACTGGGCCAGCAACGGCTTCGTGCCGATCGTCAAGGGCAGCGACTCGCAGTTCGGCACCGACCTCGACGGGACGTGGCAGCGGTTCGTCTACGACACCGCCAGCAAGGCCAAGTCCTTCCAGCAGTCCTGGGACCAGGCGCTCAGCCCGACCGCGGCCGAGGTCCTGCTGGACAACATCGCCAAGCTGTTCCAGCTGTCGATCTCGCCGCAGCAGTTCGCCACGAGCCTCAACGAGGTCATAGGCAAGTGACGGTCCCCCCGATCTCCGCCAGGGGAAACGCGCCCCTCGCCGCCGTGCCCGGCGGCCAGGGGCGCGGCCTGGCCTGGCTCGCCGTGCCGGCCCTGCTGTTCTTCGTCGGCTTCGGCGTCATCCCGCTCATCGGGGTCTTCGTGCTCAGCTTCACCGCCTGGGACGGGCTCGGCGAGATCCGTCCGGCGGGCTTCGACAGCTGGCGCGCCGTGCTCTCCGATCCCGGCCTGCCGCACGCGCTGTGGGTGACGTTCCTGGTCATCGCGCTGTCGTGGGTGGTGCAGACGCCGGCGAGCATCCTGCTCGGCACGTTCCTGGCCGGCTTCCAGCGCTACCGCGCGGTCTTCTCGGTGATCTACTTCATCCCGCTGCTGCTCAGCTCGGCCGCCATCGCGATCACCTACAAGGCGCTGCTCGACCCGAACTTCGGGCTCGGCGCCGGGCTGGAGATCCCGCTGCTCGTGCAGGACTGGCTGGGCGAGCCCGTCCTCGCCTTCAGCGTCGTGATCTTCGTGGTGTCGTGGCAGTTCATCCCGTTCCACTCGCTGATCTACCAGGGTGGCGTGCGCCAGATCCCGCGCTCGATGTACGAGGCCGCCGAGATCGACGGCGCCGGCCGGGTCCGCATGTTCTTCAGCATCACCCTGCCCCAGCTCAAGTACACGATCATCACGTCCTCGACGCTGATGGTCGTGGGCTCGCTGGTCTTCTTCGACCTCATCTTCGTGCTCACCGCCGGCGGCCCTGGGGACGCCACCCGGGTGCTCGCCCTGGAGATGTACAAGAGGGGCTTCCAGGCCAACCTGATGGGCCCGGCCAGCGCGATCGCCGTCATCCTGGTCCTGGTGGGCCTGGCGCTGGCGCTGCTGCTGCGCCGCCTCGGCGGCCGGGACGCGACCCACAGCCAGCTGGAAGGTGCCTGACATGACGACGACCCTCGCGAAGAACACCTCGCAGGCGGCGGCGCGGCACACCGCTCCCGGCCCCAAAAGGGTGACCCGCCGCCCCAACTGGGTGGGCGGCGCCGCCGCCTGGCTCTGGCTGGCGGTCGTGGTCGTGCCGATCTACTGGATCGTCATCACCAGCTTCAAGACGCAGAGCAACTACTACGTCGAGAAGCCCCTCCTGCCGCCGTCCGAGCCCACGCTGGACAACTATCGGCTGGTCATCGAGTCGGACTTCATCCGATATTTCATCAACAGCGTCGTCGTCACGGTCGGCGCCGTCGCGCCCGCCGTGGTGGTGTCGTTCATGGCGGCGTACGCGATCGTCCGCAGCGGCAGGGGGCGGTTCCTGCGCTGGACCAACTCGGCGTTCCTCATGGGCCTGGCCATCCCCCACCAGGCCACGATCATCCCGATCTACCTGATCATCATCCGGCTCGGCCTCTACGACACGCCGATGGCGCTGATCCTGCCGTCGATCGCGTTCGCGATCCCGCTGTCGGTGCTGATCCTTTCGAACTTCATCAGGGACGTGCCCAAGGAGCTGTTCGAGTCGATGCGCCTCGACGGCGCCAGCGAGCTCGGCACGCTCTGGCACCTGGCGCTCCCCCTGACGAGGCCCGCCGTGGTGACGGTGGTGATCTACAACGCCCTGACGATCTGGAACGGGTTCCTGCTGCCGCTGATCCTGACCCAGAGCCCCGAGCAGCGCACGCTGCCGCTCGCGCTGTGGACCTTCCAGGGCCAGTACAGCATCAACGTGCCCGCGGTGCTCGCCTCGGTCGTCCTGACCTCGGTGCCCATCCTCATCCTGTACGTGGTGGGCCGCCGGCAGCTGCTGGCCGGCCTGACCGCCGGATTCGGCAAGTAGACCTTCAGATTGCAAATGCGGACTGTGGTCCGGTAACGTCTTCCACGTAACCGGACCACAGTCCGACTCATTCTGGAGGCATGACATGACCGCTCTGATCACCCGGGACGACCTCGCGGCGGCCGTCGAGGCGGGCGCGGTGACCGTGGTGGACGCGCTCGGCGGCGCCTACTACGCCAAGCAGCATCTGCCCGGCGCCGTCCCCCTGGCGCCGGCCGACGTGGACGCCCAGGCGTCGGCGCTGCTGCCCGACAAGAACGCCGCGATCATCACGTACTGCTCCAACCCGGCGTGCCCGAACAGCGGCCAGGTCGCCGACCGGCTCACCGCGCTGGGCTACACGGACGTGCGCAAGTACCGCGAGGGCATCGAGGACTGGACGGCCGCGGGGCTGCCCGTCGAGTCGTCCTGACCTTTCGCCGACCTACTGGCCGAAGCTGCCCACCAGCGTCTCCACCCGGTCCCGCTTCGTGTACAGCTCCCAGAAGCCGTCCGCGAAGACGTCCGGGTGGATCACCTCCGGCTCGAACTCGAGCGGCTGCCCGGACCGGACGATCCCCTGGTGCGGCACGCTGCCCTCGATCAGCGCCCCCACGTTGACCGCCCCCACGTACACGCCCTTGCCCGCGAGCTCGGCGTTGAGCGTGTGGAAGTAGTTGCGCAGCGCCGCCTGCGCCATGCCGGCGTTGCCGAGGAAGGGTGTCGGGTAGATCCCCGACTGCCCCGCCGTGAACAGGATCGCGCCGTCGCCCCGTTCGACCATGCCGGGCAGCACCTGCCGCACCAGCGCGACAGCCGAGAGCACGAACCGGTCCAGGATCAACCGCGCGTTCTCGACGTCGACGTCGAGCGTCGCCGCGATCCCCTCCCCCATGTTCCCGCCGCCGGGGCTGAACTCGGCGACGTCGATCCGCCCGTACGCCTCCTTGATGGCCGCGACGGCGCCGGCGAGCTGGTCGGGCTCGTAGACGTCGGCGGTGAATCCGGCCGCCTCGATGCCGTCGCGGGCGAGCTCGGCAACAAGGTGGTCGAGGTTCGCCCTGGTCCGGGCGACGAGCGCGATCCGGAAGCCCTCGCGCCCGAAGCGGCGGGCGAGGGACAGGCCCAGGACCGGGCCGGCGCCGAAGATGGCGAGGGTTCTGAGCATGATGGCTCCTTAATGCATTCAGTGAATTTGACTGTTGTCCCAAGTTCTGCGTTGGAAGCATACGCACAAGTTGGGAGTGTTCTCAACTTTGGGAGTGTTCTCAACTTCGCCTACGATGGACCGCATGCCGACCTCCGCCAGACCGCTGCGCAGAGACGCGCAGCGCAACCGCGACCTGCTGGTGACGGCCGCGAGAGAGCTGTTCGCCGCCCGCGGGCTGGACGTCCCCCTCGACGAGATCGCCCGTACGGCCGGGGTGAGCAGCGGCACCCTCTACAACCACTTCCCGAGCCGCGACGACCTCGTCGACGCCGTCTTCGCCGACCGCACGGCCACCGTGGTGCAGATCTCGGAGCACGCCCTGTCGATGCCGGACGCGTGGGGCGGGCTGGTGCACTTCCTGGAGCGGGTGTGCGAGCTGCAGGCCGCCGACCGCGGCTACAACGACCTCGTCTCGCACCGGGGCCCGCAGCCCACTCCGGCCGGCGACCCGGCTCACGGCTACGCGATGATGTCGCGGATCATCGAGCGCGCGCACGAGGCCGGGGTGCTGCGGCCGGACTGCACCCTGGAGGACATGGTGTTCGTGACGTGGGGGATCGCCCGCACGGTCGAGGCCACCGCCGCCGTCCGGCCCGAGGTGTGGCGGCGGCATCTGGCGCTGATCCTCGACGGGTTCCGCGCGCCGGCGGCGCATCCGCTGCCGGAGCCGCCCCTGCGGCCCGACGAGCTGGTGCGCATCATGCGCGAGCTCTGCTGACCGGCGCCCTGACGCGGGCCGGGAATGCGCGGCGGTGGTCGTGTGTTGTGGCGAGCAACCGATTGAATTTTCAACAAACCAGGAGGGGTCATGCCCGCCATCACCGCTGACACCCTGACCCTGCCCC
Source organism: Nonomuraea angiospora (assembly GCF_014873145.1). Classification (NCBI taxonomy): domain Bacteria; kingdom Bacillati; phylum Actinomycetota; class Actinomycetes; order Streptosporangiales; family Streptosporangiaceae; genus Nonomuraea; species Nonomuraea angiospora. Next base: position 1,692,031 of record NZ_JADBEK010000001.1, read on the forward strand.
GCGTCGCCGCACCCGACCCGGCGGCCGTCGCGCGGCGGCCCGTGCGGTCGGTGACGACCGCGCCCAGCGGGTTCGAGGGCGAGGGCTTCCCGGTACGGCGCGCGTTCGCCGGCGTGCCGCAGTCCGCGCTGGACCCGTTCATCCACATGGACCAGATGGGCGAGGTCGAGTACGCGCCCGGCGAGCCCAAGGGCACCCCCTGGCACCCGCACCGCGGGTTCGAGACCGTCACCTACATCATCGACGGCATCTTCGAGCACCAGGACTCCAACGGCGGCGGCGGCACGATCACCGACGGCGACACCCAGTGGATGACCGCGGGCTCGGGCCTGCTGCACATCGAGAAGCCGCCGGAGCACCTCGTGGTCTCGGGCGGGCTGTTCCACGGCGTCCAGCTGTGGGTCAACCTGCCTCGGGCGCACAAGTTCCACCTGCCCCGCTACCAGGACATCCGCGGGCGGCAGGCGGCGCTGCTCGCCTCGGACGACGGCGGCGCGCTGCTGCGGGTGATCGCCGGCGAGCTGGACGGCCACGCCGGTCCGGGCGTCACGTTCACCCCGATCACGATGGTGCACGCCACGGTGAGCCCCGGCGCCCGGCTGGAGGTGCCGTGGAACCCCGCCTACAACGCCCTGGCCTACGTCCTGGCCGGACACGGCTACGCCGGGGACGAGCGCACGCCGGTGCGCAAGGGACAACTGGTCGTCTTCGGCCAGGGCGGGGCGATCACCGTCGCCGCCGACCCGGCCCAGCCGCAGGCCGAGCCGAACCTGGAGGTGCTGCTGCTCGGCGGGCAGCCGATCCGCGAGCCGGTCGTCCAGTACGGCCCCTTCGTGATGAACAACCGCGCCGAGATCCTTCAGGCGATGGAGGACTACCAGGCCGGCCGCCTGGGCGTCATCCCCGCCGAGCGCCTCCCGCACACCGGACAGGAGTGAACATGCCGATCGAGAAGCTGGCCGAGGAGTACAGGCGCGGGCGCCGGTTCTTCGACTCGCAGGACTACATCGGGGCCGCCCGCATCCTGGCCCCGGTGGTGGCCGCGGCGCCGGACAACCTCGCGGCCCGGCTGCTGCTGGCCCGTGCCTACTACCACTCGGCCCAGCTCGGCCGGGCCGAGGCCGAGCTCCGGCTGGTGCTGGAGCGCGACCCGGCGGAGGGGTACGCCTGCCTGCTCCTCGGTCGTACGCTGCAGCGCCGGAACAGGCCGAAGGACGCCGAGCCGTACCTGCGCATGCATGCCGCGATGACCGGCGAGTGACCTGCGCGACGCCGGGCGCCGCCGTCCCCGGACGGCGGCGCTCCGGCCTGCGGTGATATCCATTTAAATATCGATAATCAAGGCATATCAGTCTTGGACAGCGCGAATGGCTCTGTGCTGTCATGACGCCCATGTCCCCTTCGAGCCCCTTGTGGAGCCTTGCCCGCCTGACCGGAGCGGCCGTGGCCGCCGGCACGGTGGTCGCCGCGATCGCGCTGCCCACCGTGGGCGGCACAGGCTCCCTGTTCGTCTCGGCCACCGAGATGCTTGATCTCAAGCCCGCCCAGCTCGAAGAGCCGCCCCTGGCCCAGACCTCCGTCGTGTACGACGCCGAGGGCAACCGCATCGCCCAGTTCTACGCCGAGAACCGCAAGGAGGTGCGCCTGGACCAGATCGCCGACGTGATGAAGACGGCGATCGTCGCCATCGAGGACTACCGCTTCTACGAGCACGGCGCGCTCGACCTGGAGGGCACCGCCCGCGCCCTGGCCAAGAACCTCAGCTCGGGCGGCATCGCCCAGGGCGGCTCGTCGATCACCCAGCAGTACGTCAAGCAGGTCCTGCTGAACTCGGCCGACACCGAGGAGGGCAAGAACAAGGCGCTGGAGGCCAGCTACGCGCGCAAGCTCAAGGAGCTGCGGTACGCGATGGGCGTCGAGGAGAAGTACTCCAAGGACGAGATTCTCCGCCGATATCTGAACATCGCCTATTACGGCGCGGGCGCCAACGGCGTGGAGGCGGCGGCCCGGCGCTTCTTCGGCGTCTCGGCCGCCGACCTGAACCTGGCCCAGGCGGCGACCCTGGCCGGCGCCGTCCAGAACCCCAACAGGACCGACCCCGCGCTCGGCAAGCAGTCCCGCGCGCTGCTGCTGGAGCGCCGGAACGTGGTGCTGGACCGGATGGCGCAACTCGGCCGGATCACGCCGGACCAGGCGACGCGCGCCAAGGCGGCGAAACTCGGCTACAAGGGCGTCGAGGCCCCCAACGGCTGCCAGGCCAGCCGTTACCCCTACTTCTGCGAATACGTACGTCATGAGCTGCTCACCAATCCCGCCTTCGGCAGGACCGAGCGGGCCAGGAAGCAGCGCTTCGCCCGCGGCGGCCTGAAGATCTCCACGACCCTGGACCCGAAGGCGCAGCGGGCGGCGGAGACGGCGATCAGGAAGCACGTGTTCGCCTCGGACCACCCCGTCGCCGCCGAGGCGCTGGTCGAGCCGGGCACCGGCGAGATCAAGGCGATGGCGGCCAGCCGCCCCTACGGCCGTTCGGCCAAGCGGAACGAGATCTCCTACAACCCGGTGGCGGACAAGCGGCACGGCGGGTTGATCGGCTTCCAGGCGGGCTCGACGTTCAAGACGTTCACGCTGATCACGGCGCTGGCGCAGGGCATGAAGATCGACGACGGGATCAGCGTGACCAACGCCTACACCGCCCCTGGCTACGCCTCGTTCAAGAACTGCAAGGGCCAGAACATGGGCATCCCGTCCTGGACGGTCACCAACGACGAGGGCTCGCCTGGTTTCAAGACGCTGGCCACCGGTACGTGGGGGTCGGTGAACACGTTCTTCATGGCGCTGGAGCAGCGGGTCGGCCTGTGCGAGACGGTTCAGACGGCCAAGTCGCTGGGCATCAAGCGGGCGGACGAGGGGCCGCTGCAGGAGTACGAGACGTTCACGCTCGGGATCAACGAGATGGACCCGGTGACCGTGGCCACCGCGTACGCGGCCGTCGCGGCGCGCGGCACGTACTGCGCCCCCATGGTCATCACCAAGGTGACGGAGGCGAGCACCGGCAGGGCGACCTCGTACGAGCCGTCGTGCCGCAAGGCGCTCGACCCGGAGGTGGCCGACGCGACCGCGCACGTCCTGTCCGGCGTGTTCACCAAGGGCACGATGCGCGGGGTCGGCGGCATCGGCCGCCCGGCGGCGGGCAAGACGGGCACCACGGACGGCTACGCCACGGCCTGGTTCGCCGGGTTCACCCCCGACCTGGCGGGCGCGGTCAGCCTGGGCGACCCGCGCGGCTCCCAGCGCTACAAGCTGACCGGGGTCACGATCGGCGGCCGCACCTTCGGCGCGGTGGCCGGCGCCTCGGTGCCCGGGCCGATCTGGAAGGACACCATGATGGCCGCCCTGAAGGACGTGCCGGCCGCGGACTTCACCCCGGTGAACACGGCCCGCTTCGGCGGCTGCGGCCAGAGCTGCGCCCCGCCCCGCGACGACCGCCCGGACCAGGACCAGGGCCAGGCCCAGACCCAGGACCAGGACCAGGACCGGCCCGCGGACACCGAGGGCTGACTCGAACAATCGAATTGCCCGGGCTGCTCGCTCCCCTGGACGACCCCGGGCTCAAGTTCCCACGGCAGAATGATGTCGATGATCGTTTCGCCCGCCGTGCGCGTCCCCGTCACCGCCGCCGTCCTGATCTGCCTCGCCGGCTGCGGCGCGCAGGCGTATGGTGCCGGTGCCGCGCCGACTCCTCCTGCGGCGACGGCTCTCCCGCCCGGTCACCCCCTGGGCCAGCCGCCGCCGACGGTGTGGTCCCCGCCGCCGACCCCGTCCTGCGCCGGCTCGGGACTGCTCCTGTACGCCGGACCGCCGGACGCCGCGATGGGGCTGCGCGTGCAGACCGTGACGCTCACCAACTGCGGCGACACGGTGCGGCGGGTCAAGGGGTACCCGCGCGTCCGGCTCCTGGACGGGGACGGCGAGGCGCTGAAGGTGACGATCGACCGGGGTGCCCGGCGGGTCACCACCGCCGTCGAGGATCCCGGGCCGAAGGAGGTGACCGTACGGCCGGGCCGGTCGGCCGCCTTCACCCTGGCGTGGCGCAACACCTACGGCGGCACCACCCGTCCGCCCGCGGTCGGCGCCACGCTCGTCGTCACCACCGGCTCGGGCCGGCAGCACGTCAGCGGGCTCTTCGACCTCGGCTCCACGAACCTCCTGGGCGTCACCGCCTGGAAACCGGTCACGGTCAAGCGATGAGCCCTGCCCCCCCCGGCGGCGAGGCGGCCCCATAAGCCTGATCGCTGCCGCGAGCCGTCCCTGAGGCGACGGCGACGCGCGAGGGGTCGCCGGGCGCGTCCGGCCGCGCGGCGGCCTCCTCCCGAGGAGATCGCCGCGCGGCCGACCGCTCAGCCCGCCGGGGTGTCGGAGTTCGCCATCCGCAGCAGGTCGTCCATGGACGGCGGCTGCTGCCCGCCCTGGGAGGCGCCCATGCTGAGCAGGGTCGCCAGCGGGATCTGGGCGATCAGCGCCTGGCTGGCCGGGTCGGTGAAGAAGCTCGGCTCGCCGTCCCCGGCCTTCAGCAGGACCTCCTCGACGATCTTCCGGCCACGGGGATGGGCCAGCCATTCCTGAAGCGTGCCGTCCGCCGTGAGCGCGGCCTGCGGCGGCTCCACGTCCAGGTGGACGCGCTGCTCCAGGAGCAGGTCACGGGAGGAGCGGCCGACGTGCACGCCGTACTCGCCGGGCTCGGCCACCCACCGCCCGTGCCGGGTGCTCCAGTAGCTGAAGGCCCGGGCGTCGAGCTCGATCGTCACGCGGGCGCTCTCGCCGGGGGCCAGGCGGACCTTGCGGAAGCCGCGCAGCTCGCGTTCGGGACGGTCCACGCCGGCGACGGGGTCGCTGACGTACACCTGCACGACCTCGGCGCCCTGCCGCGTGCCGGTGTTCGTCACCGTGACCTCGACGCGGGCCTCGGCCCGTGCGGGGTCGGGGACGTGCACGGCCAGGTCGGAGTAGGCGAAAGTGGTGTACGACAGCCCGAACCCGAACGGGAAGGCCACGTCCCGCCCGGTGCGGTCGTACCAGCGGTAGCCGATGTAGAGGCGCTCGCCGTAGAGCACCTGGCCCTCCGAGCCTGGCCAGTTGACGTGCGCGGGCGTGTCGGACAGCCGGTGCGGGACGGTCTCCGCCAGCCGGCCGGAGGGGTCGGCGTGCCCGAAGATCAGGTCGGCCGCGGCGCCGCCGCCCGCCTGGCCCGGCAGCCACATCTCCAGCAGGGCGGCCGCGTGCTCGGTGAGCGGGCCGGTCAGCACGACGCCGCCGTTGCTCAGCACGACCGCGACCGACGGGTTGACCGCGGCCACCGCTTCGAGCAGCCGGAGCTGCGCCTCCGGCAGGTCCAGGTCCTCGCGGTCGAAGCCCTCGGACTCGGCCTCCGACGGCTCGCCGAGGAACACCAGGACCGCGGCGGCGCCGCGGGCGGCCTCCACCGCCTCGGCGAGCAGGGCGGCGTCGGGCTCCCCGTCGAGGCGGAACCCGGGCGCGAAGGCGACCTCGCGCGAGGTGGCGGCGCGGATCGCCGTCAGGGCGTCGTCCAGGCGGGTCGGGTTGATGAGGGAGCTGCCGGCGCCCTGGTAGCGCGGGGTGCGCGCGAACTCGCCCAGCACCGCGATCGGGCCGCCGGACTCCGGGTCCAGCGGGAGCAGGCCGCCGTCGTTCTTCAGCAGGACCGCGCACTCGGCCGCGACCCGGCGGGCGAGCGCGTGGTGCGCGTCGAAGTCTGGCGCCGCGTCCGCGCGCCCCTCCCGCAGCCGCTCGTGGGTGCTCACCAGGCGTTCCACGGCGACGTCCAGGACCTCTTCGCTCAGCTCGCCGGCGCGCACGGCCTCGACGATGGCGGCGGCGCTGCGGCCGCCGGTGCCCGGCATCTCCAGGTCCAGGCCGGAGCGGACGGCGGCGACCGGGTCGTGCACCGCGCCCCAGTCGGAGACGACGTAGCCGTCGAAGCCCCACTCCTCGCGCAGGACCGTCGTGAGCAGCCAGGGGTTCTCCGAGGCGTACACGCCGTTGACCCGGTTGTACGAGCACATGATCGTGGCCGGGCGCGCCTCGCGGACGACGTGCTCGAACGCGCGCAGGTAGATCTCCCGCAGGGTGCGCTCGTCCACTTCCGCGCTGACGCGCATGCGGTCGGTCTCCTGGTTGTTGGCCGCGAAGTGCTTGACCGACGCGCCGACGCCGCGCGACTGCAGGCCCGCGACCCACGCCGCGCCCATGACGCCGGCCAGCAGCGGGTCCTCGGCGAAATACTCGAAGTTGCGCCCGCACAGCGGGGAGCGCTTCATGTTGACGCCCGGGCCGAGCAGCACGTCCACGCCGAGCGCCCTGGCCTCGACCGCGAGCGCCTCCCCGACCTCGCGCAGGAGGCCGTCGTCCCATGACGAGCCCAGTGCCGCCGCGGTGGGGAACGCCGTGGCGGGCATGCTGTCGGCGAGCCCGAGGTGATCGACCCCGGCCCGCTGCAGGCGTACGCCGTGGGGGCCGTCGGTGAGCAGCGCGGCCGGCACGCCCGCGTGCGACACCTCCGCGGTCGTCCAGAAACTGGCGCCGGACACGAGCCGCGCCTTCTCCTCGAGCGTGAGCCGTTCGACGACGGAGCGTCCGTCGGTCATGTCGTGACCTTCCTGTCCTGCGGGGATGAGCGGAAGCTAGCGCGCGCTAGCTGCCAGCCATGCGACGCTAACCTTGGGGCACTAGCGCGCGCAAGTGCCAGATCGGGGAAACGGGAGGGCGGCCATGGGCGGACGGGCACGGCGGGTGACGGCGAGCGACATCGCGCGGTCCCTGGGGATCTCCCGGGCCACGGTGGGCTTCGTCATCAACGACACCCCGGGCCAGACGATCTCGGAGGCCACCCGGCGCAAGGTGCTCGCCGAGGCCGCGCGCCTGGGCTACCGCCCGCACGCCGCCGCCAGGGCGCTGGCCCGGGGCAGCAACCGCATCGTCCTGTTCATCCTGCCCGACTGGCCGGTGGAGCACAGCCTGCGCCGCTACCTGGAGGAGGCGACCCTCGTCCTGGACCGCGCCGGCTACTCGCTGGTGACCTGGACCCGGCACGCGGGCGGCCGTTCCCGCCCGCTGTGGGAGACGCTCGACCCCGACCTCGTCGTCCCGGTCCTCCCCCTCCCCCGCGATGACCTCGACGTCCTGCGCCGGGAGGCGGGCGCGCGGCTGCTTCTCGGCGGCGACGAGCCCTCCGAGCTGCACGAGGTGCCGTCCCTGCGGGCCGGGCCGGCCCTCCAGGTGGACCATCTCCACGAGCGCGGGCACGCCCGGCTGGCCGTCGCCCTCACGGACGACCCGCGCCTGGAGCTGCTCGCCGGCCTGCGCGCCTCTCTCGCGCGGGCGCGGGCCGCGGAGCTCGGCCTCGAGATCGCCGACGTGCGGACGGTCTCCGGCGAGGACGGCTCCGCGGCCGATGCCGTTCGGGACTGGGTGGACGCCGGCGTCACCGGGGTGGTCGCCTACAACGACGACATCGGCGCCGCCGTCGTGGGGGCGGCCGTGCGCGCGGGGATCGCCGTGCCCGGCCGCCTCGCGGTGGTCGGGCACGACGACAGCCCCCTGGCCCGGCTGCTGGTGCCCGCGCTGACGAGCGTGCGCGTGGACGTGGCGGGTCTGGGCAGGTACGCCGCCCATCGCGCGCTGCACGCCCTCGGCGTGGAGGAGACGCCCCCGGCCGAGCCCGACGTCCGGGCCGGTGTGGTTCACCGGGAGACGTCGTGACTGGGCGTCAGTCCGCGAGTGCCTGGCTGCGGCGGAGTTCGAGCTGCCGGGCCACCCGGGCGGTGTCGCGCGGGTAGGTGACGTACAGGACGGAGAGCAGGAGGCCGTTGACGATCATCAGGATGACCAGCACCCACAGGAACACGCCCTGGATGCCGAGCGTCGCCGCCAGCGAGCCCGCCATGAGCGAGAACAGCGCCCAGGCGATGGTCTCGAACACCGTCAGCCAGATCGCGTACGCCTGCCCGCGCAGCTCCGGCAGCACGACGCCGGCCACGATGGGCCGGTTGACCGGCGGGTTCAGGCCCTGGCAGGCACCCAGCAGGGCCCAGAAGACCGCGTAGGTGGCGATCGCCTCGTACCGGAACTGCGTGCCGAAGAAGGCGATGACGGCGAACAGGATCTGGGCCAGTTGCAGGACCAGGACGCGCCCCCTGCCCGGCATGAGCCGGTCGAGCCGGGGCAGGACGAATCCGGCGCTCAGCGTGGCGACGCTGTAGCCGAGGCCGAACGGGAGCGCCACCAGGATGGCGGTGGCGTTGTCGATGCCGCGCTCGGTGACCAGGAACTGCACGCCGAAGATGGCGATCAGCAGGTGGCCCGACAGGAGCCGGCTCACCATCATCACGGTGTAGGTGGGGATGCGGAACAGCCCGGCCACGGAGGCGACGGTGACCTTCGCCTTCGTCCGGTCCTCGCCGGCCAGGTCGGCGAGCTGCTTCTCGGAGGACCCGATGCCCGGATCGGTGAAGAAGGCGGCCACGACGAGGCCGGCTGCGACGCAGACGCCGCCGAGGGTCCACAGCGCCCAGCGCCAGCCGTCCTCGAGCCCGACGAAGACGGCCATGACCGGCCCGAGGACGATGGCGGCGAGCTGGATCGTGCCGAAGAAGATCCCGTTCGCCCGGGCCCGATGCTCGTCGGCGAAGGAGTCGGCGATGACGGCCATGGCGATGGGCGAGCCGCCGATCACCGCGGCGGACATGAGGGTGCAGCAGATGAGGAGCTGGACGAAGTTCTGGGAGAAACCGGCGGCGATGCCGAACAGGCCGCCGGTCACCGTCGTGGCGACCAGCGCGCCACGACGGCCGATCCTGCTGGACAACCAGACCCAGAACGGGCCGGCCGGAACGCTGGCGATCTTGCCGAGCGCCGCGATGACGCCCAGATGACCGCTGTCGAGCCGGAGCGCGGCCGCGAGCGTGGGGAAGACGGTGTTGATGAGACCGGCTTCGGTGTTGTCGACGACGCTCACGCCGGAGAGGACGGCGAGATTGCGCCAGCGATGGGGGACGTTGGCGGCCTGAGCCGCTCCTGGCTGTACGGACGCGGTGGAGGCGCTGGCATCCATGCGGTGCCCCTGTCTGCAGTGTTGCGATAGAGAGAGCGTCGCCTCAGTCGGAGGAGGCGGCGGGTGTTGCCGAGAGAAGGCCGAACTGCTCGTCGATGCGGCGCAGGACCGCGGCGGGCACGAAGCCGAGACGGGCGAGGTCCAGCAGGCTCATGGGGGCGGGGGCGGCGAGCAGCTCCGACTGCACCAGGGCCGGGGCCTCCTGCGCGAGGACGTCCTTGGCGCCGGCGACGCCCAGCAGCTCCAGGATCGGCGTGCGGAGCAGGGCGGGGGCCTGGAAGTCCGTCTCCGCGGGCAGCGGCACGGCGACGGCCGCCGCGCGCTCGCGCTGCTCGCGGACCAGCAGGTGCTCGCGGGTGACCGCGCCCTCACGCGGGATGCCCAGGCGCTCGAACTGGCTGGGCGGGGCGTCGTTGCCGACCATGAGCCGGCGCAGCAGCTCGATCATCCGCAGCTCCACGTCGTCGTCCACGATCGGGCTCTCCTGCGCCGGATCCTCGTGCAGGTCGAACAGCAGCGTGCCGTGCCGCCACGGGTTCATCCAGCTCGGCGAGGCGGGCATCCGCATCGTGCGCAGGCCCTTGGTGAAGGCGAACGGCTCGGCCGGCTCCCACTCCCTCAGCTCCGCCACCGAGAACCGGGCGCGCATGTGCGTGGGCATGAGCGTGAACTCCTCCAGCGGCCCGTTGGCCGCCTCCCTGGCCGCGCGCATGTAGACGTAGCGGCCGTCGGTGACGTTCACGTGCCCGCCGTGGATGCCGAACAGCGCGCCCTCCCGCAGCGGCCCGTCCTGGGCGAGGTCCGCGCCCTGCATGTCAGGGGTGGGCTCCAGGCCGAAGTAGCGCAGCACGGTCGGCGCGATGTCGATGGTCTGCGCCAGCTCGCCCCGCCGCAGGTCCCGCCCGCCGGTCCGCGGGTCCCACAGGAACATCGGCAGGTGCACCAGCTCGTTGAACCACGGCATCACCGACTTGGCCCACCAGCCGTGCTCGCCCAGCAGGAAACCGTGATCGGTGTTGACGACGAGCAGGGTGTCGTCCCACATGCCGTGCTCGTCCATGAAGTCCAGGACGCGGCCGAGCGAGCGGTCGCACATCGACACCAGCGCGGCGTACTCCATGCGGGCGTGCTCGACCTGCTCGTTCGGCTCCAGCACCTTCTGGTACGGCGGCCAGTCGAACGCGGGCCCGTCATAGTCGTGCGGGTAACGGTCCTTGTAGTGCTGGTGGGTGAAGAACGGCTCGTGCGGGTCGAACAGCTCGATCTGCAGCAACCACCGGTCGGCGTCGGCGTTGGTCTCCAGGAAGTGCAGCCCCGCGTCGACGGTCAGGGTCTGGGAGTGCTCGGCCTCGGTCGGCATGTACGTGCGATTGATCACGTCCTGCCGTTTCATGGCCCCGTACGGGCTCGCAGACCCGCCGTCGCCGCCGGCCACGCCCTTCCACGGGTCGCCCTCCTGGCCCCGGAAGAACTCCCAGGTGCTGTAGCGGGTGTGGTAGGTCGCGCCGCCGTCCTCCCAGTAGTGCGGGTGGTCGGAGACCAGGTGCGCGTGCACGCCCGCCCGCTTGAGCAGCTCCGGCATCGAGTCGTCGAACGGCTCCAGCGGGCCCCAGCTGCGGTGCAGGAAGTTGTACCGGCCGGTGTGCATCTCGCGCCGCGCCGGCATGCACGGCAGCGACCCGGCGTAGAAGTTGTCGAACGTCACGGCCTTGGCCGCCAGCCGCGCGAAGTTGGGCGCGTCGACGAAGGTGTCGGCGTAAGGGGCGAGCATGTGCCGGTTCAGGCTGTCGAACATGAGGATGACGGCTCTCATCGCGTCGCCTCCTCGGCGTGGTCGGCGTTGATCGGCTCTCCGTCGAGGAGCCGGCGGCGCAGCTCGACCAGTGAGGCGATGTGGCGGTCCATCGCCTCGGCCCCGCGCCGGTGGAGCCACTCGTCCATCTGGCCGCCGAGCTCGACGTCGTAGCCCCGCGGCGGCTCGTCGAACCGGCTGCGGTCACGATGGCGGTACCGCGCGACCTCGGCGACCCGGGTGTTGATCTCGACGTCGAGGATGCCGATCACCTGCTCGACCGTCATGAACCCGGCACTGCCCAGCCGCGCGTACAGGTCGGGGTCCTGGAAGCGGGTGGGCGGGTTGTAGGGGCGCGTCAGCCAGTCGGTGAAGACCGTGTGGCCCTCTTCGGTCACGTGGTAGCGCTTGGCGTTGCTCGCCCCGGGGCGCTCCTCGATCGTGTGCTCGACCCAGCCGCGCTCCTCCATCGCCGCCAGCGTCCGGTACGCCTGGCTCATGGTCGTGTTCGAGCGCATGAACCGGCCGTGCGTGTCGAAGAACCTCTTCAGCTCATAGCCGGTGCTGGGGCGACTGAGCAGCGCGCCGAGCAGCAGAATCTCAAGCTTCATCAAATGTGCCCGTCCTTGTAACGGAGCTAACCGTGCCACAAGTGGAATGGTGATACCATGACACAAGTGGCACACCCTGTCGATAGGTCCGGCTCCTCTTCCTGCTGCGCGCCGCACCTGGCGGCTTCCCCGGGTCGCGAGCCGATTCCGGCCGGGCGCGGCGCCCATCCGATCGAGCAGTGCCACGTCGGGGCCGGCGTCTTCCGCATGGGCGACCCCTTCGGCGACGGCCTGGCCGGGGACGGCGAGACGCCGGCGCACGAGGTGTCGCTCGACGCGTTCGACATCGACGCGACCGCCGTCACCAACGCCGACTTCGCCCGCTTCGCCGACGACACGGGATATCGCACCGAGGCGGAGCTCGCGGGGCTGTCGGCGGTCTTCCACACGCTGGTCCACCCGCGGGCGGAGGTGGTCGGCAGGTCGCCCCGCGCCCCCTGGTGGCTCGGCGTCGCGGGCGCCGACTGGCGGCACCCGGAAGGCCCGCGGTCCGGCATCCTCGGGCGGGAGGACCATCCCGTCGTCCACGTGACCTGGCACGACGCCCGGGCCTACTGCGCCTGGGCCGGGCGGCGCCTGCCCACGGAGGCCGAGTGGGAGCGCGCTTCACGCGGCGGCCTCGAAGGCGCCCGCTACCCGTGGGGCGACGACCTCCTCGACGCCCACGGCAACTGGCGGGCCAACATCTGGCAGGGCTCGTTCCCTGATCACGACACCGCCGAGGACGGCTGGCCGGGCACCGCGCCCGTGCGCACGTTCGCGCCGAACGGCTTCGGGCTCTGGCAGACCGTGGGCAACGTCTGGGAGTGGTGCGACGACCCGTTCGACCCGCGCGCGTACGCGAAACGGGCCAGGGGGCCGGTCCACGACCCGCGTCCCCGGGTCGCCCCGGCGCTCCGGGTCCTGCGCGGCGGCTCGTACCTGTGCCACGACTCCTACTGCAACCGCTACCGCAACGCCGCCAGATCGTCGAACACGCCCGACTCCAGCATGGGCAACGCGGGCTTTCGCACGGTGGCGCTCTGAGGCGGTGGCCGGTCCTGACGGGCCCCCAGTTCGCGGTCCTCACCGCGCTCGACCACCGTCCGGGCGTCGATCAGGGCTCGCCGGCCTCGCCGGGTGCTGCGCGAGCTGACGGCGTGTACGGTACGATCGTCTCGGGCCGGCGATCGCGAAGGTCACTCGGTGGCCACGCGGACTCCGAGCGCGATCAGGGTGGCGCCGAGGAGGGCCTCCTGGACGCGCCGGACGCGCCGGGAGCGGAGCAGGTGACGAATCCGGTGAACGCTCAGGGCGGTCAGGCCCAGCCCGGTCATGCTGAAGGCCACGGCGATCATCGCCAGCCCCAGGGCGACCGGCACGGCCTGGCCCGGCGAGCCGACCGGCACGAACTGCGGGAGAGCCGCCAGGAAGAACAGGGTGGCCTTCGGATTCGTGAGATTCGTCAGGAGCCCCTGCAGGAAGGGCGTGCCGCGCCGTCCGGGCTCGGTGAGGGCCGGGACGGCGGCACCGTGCGCGGGGCCGATGCGCCAGGCCGCCCACAGCGAGCGGAGGCCGAGGCCGACCAGCACCACCGCACCGGTGAACTTGACGAGCGCGAACAGCGCCTCGCTGCGCAGCAACAGCTCCGCCAGGCCGAACGCGACCAGCGTGGCGTGCACGAAGAGCCCCGCCGCGCAACCGAGCGCCGTGCGGATGCCCGCCGACCGGCCGAACTTCATCGTGCTGCGGACGACCACGGCGGTGTCGAGACCGGGCGTGATCGTGATCAGCAGGCACAGGCCGATGAAGGGCATCAGATGATCGGTCATCACCCGATTGTGCCGCAGGACGACGCGGCGCGGCCCCCACGGGCGAACATAGGCGAACATGAGCGCCGTATCCTCCGATGAACGTTCCGAATCTGCGGGAGACGTCGATGTCAGCGCTTTCACGGACCGGTCGCGACAGGGAGGCGGCGGTGTGGCTGTGGCCCGGCCGCGCCCTGTACGCCGGGCCGTCCCTGCGACTGGGCCCGCACTCCGGCGCGGTGGCGTGCGTGGCCGTCGGCGTGGACGCGCCCTTCGCCGTACGGCGCACGCCCGGCGGCGAGCTGCGGGCGCGGACCGCTCTCGTCCCGCCGCGCATCCGGCACCACCTCACGGCGGGCGGCGACCGCATGGTCTTCCTCTACCTCGACCCGGGCTCGGCCGAGGACCGGGCGTGCCGGGCCAGATTCACCGCCGGCGACGACGGCGTCCTGACCGGGCACGAAGCCGAGGCCGGCCTGCTGGTCCGGGCGGCGGCCATCTCCGCGCACAGCCCGGACCGGCAGATCACCGCCTGGACGGACGAGGCCACCGGCCGCACGACGGCCTCGTTCACCGATCCCCGGATCGCCGCCGCCCTGCGCCGCCTGATCGGCGCGGACGAGCCCCTGCCCGCCGCACTGCTGGCCGCCGAGCTGGGGCTGTCGGAGTCACGCTTCCTGCGGCTGTTCAGGGAACGTACGGGCACCTCGTACCGGCGGTTCCGGCTGTGGGCGCAGATGCACCGGGCCGCCCGCGCGCTCGCCGCGGGCGAGAACCTCACCCGCGCCGCGGCCGACGGCTACTTCGCCAGCCCATCCCACTTCAGCACCGCGTTCCACGCGATGTTCGGCCTGCCCCCGAGCGACCTGCTCGCCCGGCGTCTCACGATCCGGTGCCTGGATCCCCTGGTGTGACGGCTCACCAGGCGACGGCGGCCAGCAGCGCGCCACCGCCCGCGGCCTCCACCCAGAAATACAGCCACGAGGGGTAGAACGCCGACGGCCGCTCGACCGACCGCGCCACCAGCCGGCCGGCGGCCATGCCCAGCAGGGACACGGCGACTGCCACGACCACGCCGGTCCGCATCCCGCCCGCGCCGGCCGCCGCGACCAGCAGCAGGCCCGCGACGGCCACGCCGAAGCCGCCGTACACGGCGCGGACCTCGGTCCGCGCCTCGGCCGAGTCGGCCACGATCCGGAACGGCCTGATCAGCGCGGCAGGCGCGAGGAGGCCGTAAACGCCCATCCCGAGGAAGAAGACCGCCGCGGCGGCGATCACGACAGTCGACATGAAAGTGCTCCTCAACGTCACGGCAGCTTGCCCGGCCAGGACAGCGTGCCGCTCGCGCACCGCCCCCGGCTTTCACCAACCCGCCGCGGTCGGGGCCGCTCAGATCGTGCCGCAAAACCGTTCGATCGCGGCGGTGGTCACGATCTACGATGAGGCCGCGTGGGCAACAGATTGAGCGGTGTCGCGACGGTCAACGAGCGGATCGCCACCGACGGGCACTACACCGCCGAGGACGGCACCCTCGTCACCGTGGGCCCCGCGCTGGCGGCCGCGGTCTCGGGCACGGTGAGCCATCCGCCGGACGAGCCGATCGCGGCGCCGACCCCCGGCGGCCACCGCACGTCTTTCGAGGTCACCGCGGAAGGCAGCCTGCAGGCCGCGCGGCGGCTGCACCTGGCGGGCGCCGAACGGATCGCCGTGCTGAACTTCGCCTCGGCCCGCAACCCCGGCGGCGGCTACCTCGGCGGGGCCAAGGCGCAGGAGGAGGACCTGTGCCGCGCGAGCCTGCTGCACCCCTGCCTGCTGAATGCCCCCGACTACTACGCCGCGCACCGCGCCTCCTCCGACCTGCTCTACAGCCACCGGGTCATCTGGTCTCCCGACGTGCCGGTGCACCGCGACGAGCGCGGCCGGCTGCTCGGTGAGCCGTACCCGGTCTCGTTCCTGACCTCGCCCGCGCCCAACGCCGGGCAGCTGCTGCGGCGCGATCCCGGCGCGGGGCCGCGGATCCGGCGGGCGCTGCACGAGCGTGCCGGGCGCGTGCTGGCGGTCGCCGCGCACCACGGCGCGCGGCAGCTCGTGCTCGGGGCGTGGGGGTGCGGAGTGTTCCGCAACGACCCGCGCGAGGTCGCCGCGGCCTTCCACGCCCACCTGGCCGGGGGCGGGGTGTTCGAACGGGTGGTGTTCGCGGTGTGGGACCGGTCGGAGGAGTCGGTCAACCGGGCCGCGTTCGCCGAACGCTTCGGTGAGCCGGTCACCGGGTCCGGGTGAGCGTGTCGGGGCCGGCGCCGCCAGACGGATAAATTGCGGGGATGACCTTCGACGATCTCATCCCCTCCGCCGGCGAGTCGCCGCCGGTGTCGCGGCCGGTGACCCAGGCCGTGATCCTCGCCGGTGGCAAGGGATCACGCCTGCGCCCTTACACCGACACCCGGCCCAAGCCGATGATCGAGATCCCGGGCACCGGCCTGCCCATCATCGGCCACCAGCTCGAATGGCTGGCGGCGGAGGGGGTGACCGATGCGATCATCTCCTGCGGCTACCTCTCCGAGGTCGTGCTCGACTGGCTGAGCGGCGTGAGCCTGCCGCTCAAGGTGACCCCGGTGATCGAGACCGAAGCGCTGGGGCGTGGTGGCGGGCTGAAGTTCGCCGCCGCCTCCCTGCCCCGCCCGGGTGAGCCCTGGTACGCCACCAACGGCGACATCTGGACCCGCTTCAGCCTGCGCGCCATGGCGGACTTCCACCATGAACGCGACGCCCATGCCACCCTCGCCCTGGCCCGCCCGCGCCTGCCTTGGGGGACCGTCGACATCGACCGCTTCGGCAACGTCCTGGACTTCGTCGAGGCCCCGCCGTCGCCCTATCCGATCAACGCCGGTGTCTACGTCTTCTCCGCCGAGTTCGCCTCGATGCTGCCGGAGGTCGGCGACCATGAGCGCAGCACGTTCCCCCACCTCGCCCGCCGGCGCCGCCTGGCGGGTTACGAGCTGCCTCAAGGGGTCTACTGGCGAGCCATCGACACGGCCAAGGATCTGAACGAGGCCGCCGAGGAGCTGGCCGCCTTCCGCAAGAAGAACCCGGCGCCCTGATCGCGAACGCCACGCCTCAAAAGAGTGCGTGGCGCGTTACTTCATTTTCGCCGCGGTGCCGGGGGAATGTGGACCGTACGCCCATCTCCGCAGGGAGGATGACGTTGTCGACATCCGTGGGCCAGGCACCCACTGCCCCGAACGTGCCGTTCCTCGACGTCCTGGATCCGGCCTTCGACTTCGGCGCCCCCGAGGTCGTCGCGGCCCAGGCGGAAAGCTGGTACGCGACCAGCCCCATCGGCCTGCTCGTGCTGCGCTATGAGCAGGCCAACGACCTCTTACGCGACCGGAGGCTGGACCACAACGGCAAGCGGTACCTGGAGACGAACGGGATCTTCGACGGCCCGATCTACGACTGGTTCGTCCCGATGATCGTCAACCACGAAGGAGAGGATCACCGCCGCCTGCGCCGCCTGACGAGCAAGGCGTTCACCGCGCGCACGGTGGAGAGCCTGCGGCCGTTCATCCGGGAGCAGGCCGAGCAGCTGGCCGAGGGCCTGGCATCGGCCGAGACGTGCGAGTTCGTCGAGGACTTCGGCTCCCGGCTGCCGCTGACGGTCATGTGCCGGTTGCTCGGCGTGCCGCCCGAGGACTTCGACGTCTTCGGCGCCTGGACCAGGGACATCGGCCTGGTCTTCAGCCTCGCGTCCGGCGGCGACGTCGTCGCCAGGGTGGAGGCCGCGGTACGCGGCCTGAACGACTACGCCGACTTTCTCATCGAGGAGAAGTCGGCCAGGCCGACCGACGACCTCAGCTCCGCCCTGGTCGCGGCCTACCATGCCGACGACGGCCGCGTCAGCAGGGACGAGCTGCGCAACCTCCTGGTCACGCTGGTGTTCGGCGCCCAGGACAACACCCGCTACCAGCTCGCCAACGCCATGGTCGTCTTCGCCGAGCACCCCGGCCAGTGGACCCTGCTGGGGCGGCGGCCGGAGCTGGCGGCGCAGGCCGTCGAGGAGGTGATGCGCTGGCTTCCCTCGGCGGGCACCATCTACCGCTTCGCCGCGGAGGACTTCGACTACGAGGGACTGCACATCGCGCGCGAGACGTTCCTCACGATGTGCGTGAGCATCGCCCAGCGCGACCCGCGCGCGCACAAGAACGCCGGCCGGTTCGACATCACGGCGGTCAGGGACAATCCCCCGCTGCAGTTCGGCGCGGGCCCGCACCACTGCCTGGGCGCGGCTCTGGCCCGCGTCGAGATAGGGGAGGCACTGCCCATCCTCGCCGCCCGGCTGGGCCCGCCCTCCGTCGCGGGCCCGATCGCCTGGCAGGGCCCCCTCGGGATCCAGGGCCCGGACACGCTGCCGCTGCGCTTCGGCTGATCGGGACCGGCGGCCCGCCCTCCTCCCGGGGAGGGCGGCGACGCGCCTCACGGCCGGGAGACGCCGTGGTAGTGCGGCAGATCGAGCGGCGGCACCGGGAAGCCGCCCGCCGCCGGCTCTTCGGACAGTTCCTCGAACTCGGCTTCGACCTGGGCCTTCCGGTCCTCCTTGCGCCGCTGGCCGACGGTGTCGAACCGCATCCAGATGGCCAGCCCACCGATCACGATGACCCCGGTCACCCCGAGGGCGATCATCCGGGACTCCTCGTTGAGCATCACGCTGCGCACGCCGGCCACGAGCATGATCCACGCCAGGTTGACGGGGATCAGCACCTTCCAGCCCAGCGACATGAGCTGGTCGTAGCGCACGCGCGGCAGCGAGGCCCGCACCCAGATGATGAAGCTGAAGGTGAGCACGAACTTGATGAGGAACCACAGCACCGGCCAGTAGCCCTGGTTGGCGCCCTCCCACCAGGAGATCGGGATCGGCGCCCGCCAGCCGCCGAGGAACAACGTCACGGCGATGCCCGAGGCGGTGAAGGTGTGCAGGTATTCGCCCATCATGATCAGGGCGAACTTCAGCGACGAGGAGTATTCGGTCTGGAAGCCTCCGACCAGCTCGCCCTCGCCTTCGGGCAGGTCGAACGGGATGCGCGCGGCCTCGCCGAACATGCAGATCACGTAGATCACGAACGACGGGATCAGCAGGAACACGAACCAGGTCTGCCCCTGCGCGTTGACGATCTCCGAGGTGGACAGCGTCCCGGCGAACAGGAAGATGGCCACGAACGACAGGCCCATGGCGATCTCGTACGAGACCACCTGGGCCGCCGAGCGAAGACCGCCCAGCAGCGCGTACGGCGAGCGCGACGACCAACCGGCCAGCACCACGCCGTAGACCGACACCGCGCCCATGGCGAGCATGAACAGCACCGCCACCGGCAGGTCGACCAGCTGCAGCGGCGTCCGCACGCCGAACAGGTTGACCATCCCCGCGAACGGCACGATCGAGAAGGCCAGGAACGCCGGCACCACCATGACGACCGGGGCGAGCAGGTAGAGCACCCGGTCCACCGTGCGCGGGAAGAGGTCCTCCTTCAAGCCCATCTTGATCGCGTCGGCGACCGACTGCAGGAGGCCGAACTTGCCGGCCCGGTTGGGGCCGTACCGGTGCTGCATCCTGGAGATCAGCTTGCGCTCGAACCAGACCCCGAAGACGACTCCCAGCGACAGGAAGAGGAACAGCAGCACGGCCTTGACGATCGTGATCCACAGCGGGTCCTCGCCGAAGTCGGCAAGGGTGGGATCGGCCGCGAGAACGCCTGCCATGACGTGTTGCCCCTTCCTCTCCCCCGGGCGCCCGTTCGGCCCGGAGCGGAAGGTCACGCTAGCCGGTGAGCTGATCGGTGTATTGAACGAATGCGAACAGCTGCTTCGGCGTCAGCTGCGCCATCGCCCGCGTCTCGCGGTTGAGGTGCGGCTGGTCGGCGTAACCGCAGGCCAGAGCCTCGTCCAGGGTGGCCGATGGCCGTCTCCACGTGTCCACGGTCCGCTGGAACCGGGCGATCCGGGCCACCGTCTTGGGCGACAGGCCCACCGACCGGCGGAATCTGAGCTCGACATAGCGACGGCTGACGCCCAGCTCACCGGCGAGTGACGCGATGGTGGGCGGGCCTGCCGGCTCCTGCAGCCGCCACCAGGCGCGCATGATGAGGTCGTCGGCACCGGTGCCGGGACGCAGCCACGCCGTCAGCCGCTCCTCCAGCAGCCTGAAGCGGTCCGCCCAGCTCTCCGGCGCGAGCAGCCGGCCGGTCAGCTCCTCGGCACGGGTGCCGAGGAGGTCCTCCAGACGCACGCTCGTGCCGGCCACCTCGCGCAGGGGCGCCCCCGTCAGCGCCGGCATCCCGGCGGGCGTGAGCCCGACCGCGACCCCGTGACGCCACGGCGTGTGGGCCGAGAACGTCGCGGTGGCACGGGGACCGGTGACGATCGGGCTCATGCCGGTGAAGTCGATGATCAGGGTGGCCGCGTTGAGCGGCAGCATCCGGCTGGGGTGGGCGGGCTCTCCCGCCCGCGTGCGAAAGCCGGCCCACCCCAGCACGTACGGACGCAGGTGCGGCGGTGGCAGACGGGTGATCAGCTGGTACGGCTCCGCCTGCCGCTGCGTGGGCAACGAATGAATCGCCATCACAACGGCTAGCCTGCCGTATCTCCCTGCGCGGAGGGCGTTCAACACCTACTCAACGCTGACTCAACACGCTCCACGGCACCTTGTTGCTCAGAAACGGACCGACAACGTCGCTGGAAACAGAAAGGCAGGTTCCCATGCGTCTCGCAAGCGTCTCCCTCGCCCTCGCCGCCACCGCCTCCAGCTTGTCCCTGGTGACGGCCGCACCGGCCGTCGCGGCCCCGGCGGCACACAGCGAGGTCTCGGCCCACGCGAGCACAGCGACGATGGCCGCCTGGCACACCCAGCGGCACGAGGCGCTGGGCCCCCAGAAGGGCTACTTCTCGACCGCGACCTGGCAGCGGCCCTCGGGTGTCCGCGTGATGCAGGTCAAGGCCCGCTGCTGGGGCAACGACTCGCAGCTCAAGGTCGACCTCTGGTTCCTGCGCCGCTGGGGTGGCGGTGAGAAGGTCGCCAAGTCCGGCAAGTGGCCCTGCAACGGCAAGTACGGCATCGTCCGCATCAGCAACGCCGGACACTCGACGTACTGGGCGACCTTCTCCCTCAGCAAGAAGCACACCGTCGAGTACTGGGTGCAGTACTACAAGTAGCCGACCCGACCCGACGCGGTGCGCTCCTTGACCTGACCTGCGCCGACGCCGCCTCCGCACGCTCGCGCGCCGCGGCGACGGCGTCGGCCGGGCCGGTGGTGACGACCACGTCGAAGAGCCGGCGGCCGAGGACGACGGCGCCCGGGCGGGCGGTCGCCTCCCCTACCGGACCCAGAGTTCCCAGTAGGTCCCGCCCCCCGAGCACTCGTACGCGTTCCACCCCTCGCGGACCCACATCTGGCCGGCGTCGACGCAGTTGTGCTTGCTGGTGTACACGCCGATATACGTCCAGGCGGCCGCCTGGGCGGAGGCAGGCGTGCTGAGAACGCTCACGATCGCGGCGGCCATGCCGGCCACCAGAAGCCCTGCGCGAAGACGCATCCGTTCCTCCTTGGAACCCGGGAAACGATCCATCAAGATCATGCTGGAAGGACGCGTCAGAACACAAGTGTTCAGCAAATCTGTTCACGATCGGTTCAAGCGGTCAAACAGCCTTGCGGGCCTGGTTGAGGGCGGTGACCGCGGCCTCGACATCCGAGACGGTCGTCCGGTGGCTGGTCAGGCAGAGGCGTAGCGCGGGCCGCCCGGCCAGGCGTACGGTGCTCAGCCAGGCCTGGCCGCCGCTCACGACGTGGTCGGCGACGGCGGCGTGCCAGGCGGCGCTGTGCTCCGGCCCCTGCGACTCCGCCTCGGGGTCGGCGACGCAGACCACCGGGAGCGGGGTGTCGTTGACGCGCGGCCAGCCCTCCTCGGACAGCCGGCGGGCGAGAAGTTCGCCGAGCCGGACGTCGCGTTCGAGCTGCTCGGCGTAGGCCGGTCGGCCGGCGATCGCCAGCGCGAGGAACACCTTCAGGCCCGCGAACCTGCGCGACCACTGCACGCTGGTCGCATACGGATCGGGGAACTGGCCGCTCTGCGCGGGCATGTAGGAGGTACTGGCGTGGAAGCTGCCGGCGAGCGCGTCCGGGTGCCGGGTGAGGAACATGCCCGCGCCCATCGGCGCCGACAGCCACTTGTGCGCGTCCACGGTGACGCTGTCGGCCAGCTCCACCCCGTCCAGCAGCGGGCGCAGGCGGTCGGACAGCGCGACGGCGCCCGCCCAGGCGGCGTCGACGTGGAAGTCCAGGCCCCACTCCCCGGCCTGGCGCGCCAGCTCCGGCAGCGGGTCCAGCGCGCCCCCGGCCGTGGTGCCGGCGGTGCCGATCAGGAGGAAGGGCTCGAACCCGCCGGCCAGATCGGCCCGGTGCAGCTCGCGCAGCGCCGCCAGGTCCATGCGGTGCCGGGAATCGGTGGGTACGAGCCGTACCGCGTCGCGGCCGAGCCCCGTCATGTGGGCGATCTTGAGCCAGGCCAGATGGCTCTCGGCCGAGGCGTACAGCACCGGCCTGCGCGCCAGACCGGCCAGGCCGCCGCCCGCGTAGGCCGGGAACCTGCGGGTCGGCGCGACGATGACGGCGGTCAGGTTCGCCTCCGCGCCGCCCACGGTGAAGCTGCCCTCGGCGGTGGGCAGGCCTAGCCGGCCGGCGACGAAGCGCAGCACGTGCCGCTCCATCTCCACGGCGGCCGGGGCGTGGCTGTAGGCCGCCAGCTGCGGATTGACACCGGCCGCCAGGAGCTCGCCGGCGATGCCCCACCAGGTCGGGGTCGGGTTGAACAGCCCGAAATAGCGTGGATGCGTCGTGTGCACCCCCCACTTCCGCAGCATCCCCATGACCTCGGCCAGCGTGTCCGCCGCCGGTGCGGGGCGGGCGAAGTCGTGGCCGGACAGCCAGTCGCCGAGCTGCTCGGCTCCCGGCCCGGCGGGCGCGACGGGCCCGTCCCCGTGCCGGTGCTTGACCGATGCCCGCTGTTCGAGCTGGCGGTGCCCTGCGAGGTCTTCGGCCGGGACCGGCGCGACCTCACCCCCGACTGGTACGACCTGACCCTCTGCCACAGCACGCCGGGCGAACAGGAGTCGCTGCCGGGGCTGTGGCTGCGCGCCCCCGGCGACCTGACGGTCCTGCGTGACGCGGACCTCGTGGTGGTGCCCGCCTGCGTCGACGCCTCCTACCGGCCGCCGGAGAAACTCCTCGACGCGCTGGTCGAGGCGCACGAGCGCGGCGCCCGGATCGCCGCCCTGTGCACGGGCGCCTTCGTCCTGGCCGCCGCCGGCCTGCTCGACGGCCGGGAGGCCACCACGCACTGGATGCACGCCGAGGAGCTGCGCAGGCTCCACCCCCGGGTCACCGTGAACGAGCGGGCCCTGTATGTCGACGACGGCGACATCCTGACCAGCGCGGGCACCGCGGCCAGCATCGACCTGTGCCTGCACATCGTCCGGCGCGACTTCGGCGCCGCGGTGGCCGCGGAGGTGGGCCGCCGGATGGTGATCGCGCCGCACCGCGAGGGCGACCAGGCCCAGTACGTCGCGCCCGCCCCCGCCGTCACCGGCGACCGGGGCCTGGCGCCGGTGCTGCAGTGGGCGCTGGAGCGGCTGGAGGCGCCGCTCACCGTCCCGCGCCTGGCCGAGTACGCCTCGATGAGCACCAGGACGTTCGTACGCAGATTCCGCCAGGAGGTCGGCCTGCCGCCGATGCGGTGGCTCAACCAGCAACGGCTGATCAGGGCCCGCGAACTCCTGGAGACCACCCACCTGCCCGTGGACGTCGTGGCCGAGCGCTGCGGGTTCGGCACCGGCACCGGGCTGCGTCAGCACTTCACCCGGTATCTGGGGACCACGCCGTCGGCGTACCGGCGCACGTACCAAGGGGCTTTCCGGGAGTAAGCCCGCATCACGGCAAAAGGCGACACTCCCGACTTGTCTGCTTCATCACCTATGTGCGCGCTTCTCCCCATTAACATTCATCTGTACGCCCGGCCGCCTCAGCCTGCCGAACATCCTCAGCCACCACGGAGACCCATCCTCAATGGACCTCGCCACGCGCCGACGCCGGCAGGCGCTGTTCCTGCTCTTCTTCCTCCCCGGAATCGCGCTGTCGTCATGGGTGACCCGCACCCCCGACATCCGCGACCGGCTCGAGGCCTCCACCGGCCAGATGGGCTTGATCCTGTTCGGCCTGTCACTGGGCTCCATGATCGGGATCCTCTGCTCCGGCCGGCTCACCTCCCGGTACGGGACGAGACCCGTCATCGGCACCGGAACCGCGCTGGTCGTCGTGAGCCTGGCCGTCATCAGCGCCGGCGCCCTCCTGCCGTCCGTACCGGTGGTCGTGGTGGGCCTGTGCGGGTTCGGCGCCGGCGTGGGAGCCGGTGACGTCGCCGCGAACGTCGATGCCGCCGACATCGAGCGCGTCACCGGCAAGACGACGCTGCCCACCCTGCACGGCTGCTTCAGCCTGGGCACCGTCGTCGGCGCCGGCGCGGGCATCGCGGCCACCGCCGCCCGGCTTCCGGCGCACTGGCATCTGGCCGCGGTCACCCTGATCTCAGCCGCGATCTTCCTGTACGCCATGCGCGCCATCCCCGCCGGCACCGGCATCGGCGCACCGGGCCAGGCCGGGTCCGGCGGCACGGAATCGAAGGTCTGGAAGGACGGTCGGCTGCTGCTGATCGGCGCGATCGTCCTGGCGATGGCCCTGGCCGAGGGAGCCGCCAACGACTGGCTGCCGCTGCTCATGGTCGACGGGCACGGCCTGGACACCGCCTCCGGGTCCCTCGTCTACGCCGGGTTCGCCGCGGCCATGACCATCGGCCGCTTCGGCGGCTCCTTCTTTCTCGACCGCTTCGGCCGCACCGCCGTCATCCGCGCCAGCGCCGTCTCGGGAGCGCTCGGTCTCGTCCTGGTGATCTTCTCGGACAACGCGGTGCTGGCCGGGGCGGCCGTGCTGTTCTGGGGGCTCGGCGCGGCGCTCGGCTTCCCCGTAGCGCTGTCCGCCGCGGGAGAGACCGGACCGAACGAGACCGCCCGCGTCAGCCTGGTGGCCACCATCGGCTACATCGCCTTCCTCGTCGGCCCGCCCGGCCTCGGCTTCCTCGGCGACCACTGGGGCCTGCGCGCGGCCATGCTCGTGGTGCTCGCCTTCGTGGCCTCCGCCGTCTTCCTGGCTCCCGCCGTCGACACCCGCCGCCGCGCCGCCACCGCCGCCCACGACGACGAGCGCTCCCGGACTCTCTGACGTCCGCCGCGGAGGCCGGCCGTGATCCGGCCGCGCCTCTCGGCACCCCCCGGACCCGGCGTCAGTTGACACCTCTGTCACGCCCGGCCCAGTACGGCTCCCGCAGCTTGAACTTCTGGATCTTGCCGGTCGCCGTGCGCGGAATCATGTCCCGGAACTCCACGCTCGTCGGCGCCTTGTATCCGGCCATCCGTTCCTTGCAGTACGTGATGATCTCCGCCTCGCTCACCGTCGCGCCCTCGGCCCGTACGATCAGTGCCTTGATCGTCTCCCCCCACCTGTCGTCCGGCACTCCGATGACCGCCACTTCGGCCACCGAGGGGTGGCTGAAGATGGTGTCCTCGACCTCGATCGAGGACACGTTCTCGCCGCCTGTGATGATCACGTCCTTCTTGCGGTCGGAGATCGTCAGATGCCCGTCCGCATCGTCGACGTCGCCGCCGTCGCCGGTGTGGAACCAGCCGTCGTCCAGCGCGTTCGCCGTCTCCTCGGGCTTGTCCCAGTAGCCGTCGAACACGACGTTCGACCGCGCCAGCACCTCCCCCGACTCGGCGACCCGCAGTCTGACCCCCAGCGCCGGGAGCCCGGCCCGCGAGAGCCTCCGGGCCCGTTGCTCGCCCGGCAGGTCCGCGTCCTGCGGCCGGGCGCGGTTGACGGTCAGCAGCGGCGAGGTCTCCGTCAGGCCGTAGATCTGGATGAACTCCCAGCCGAGCTCCTCCTCCACCCGCTGGATCAACCGGCTCGGGGGCGGCGCCCCCGCGCACACGATCCGTACGCGGTCACGGCCCGGGATCTCCCCCTCCCAGCCGGCCGCGGCGTCCAGCACCATGCTCCACACCGCGGGCGCGCCGCACATCAGGGTCACGCCGTGCTCGTCCACGCGGCGCAGGATCTCCGCGCCGTCCACCTTGCGCAGCACCACCTGCTTGACGCCGAGCCCGGCCATCACGAACGGCATGCCCCAGCCGTTGCAGTGGAACATCGGCAGCGTGTGCAGGTAGACGTCGCGCTCCCAGGCCCGCGTGTGCAGGCCGAGGGTCAGTCCGTTCACCCAGATGTTGCGGTGGGTGAGCTGGACCCCCTTGGGGCGGGCCGTCGTCCCGGAGGTGTAGTTGATCGTCGCGGTGGCGTCCTCGTCCGGGTTCGACCAGGGGCGCGGCTCCACGTCGAACCGCATCAGCTCCGTCTCGGTCTGCTCGCCCAGGACGAACCGGTGGTCCGTCTCGATTCCCGCGGTCACCTCCCGGACCTCGGGGTCGACCAGCACCACCGAGGCTCCGCTCTGCCGCACCACGTACTCGATCTCCTCGGCCTTCAGGCGGAAGTTGACCGGGACGCAGACGCGGCCGCTCATCGGCACCGCGAACAGCAGCTCCAGGAGGCGGGCGGAGTTGTGGCTGACGACCGCCACCCGGTCGCCTTCGCGCGTGCCGAGCGCGTCCAGCCCCGCCTGCCACGCCCTGACCCGCTCACCCAGCCGCCCGTACGTGGACGCCGTCACGGGCGGTGCGGGCTGGTCCGGCTCGTCGATCACTCCAGGGCTGTCCGCGAACCCCAGCTCGGCCCGGTCCAGGAAGTCCGCAATCGTCATCGGAACCCGCATCGCTCTCCTGACTCTCGTACCGTTCGATTCTGATGTTTACCGACGTACAAGAGATCCGCCAGTCCTTCAGGGCCGGCCGTGATCACGGGGAGACGTTTTCGGCTGCGCCGTGTGGTCGCGAGAAATCGCCCGGAACACCGGGACCACCCGGCACACTACGTGATGCCGAAAGATCGCCCGTGCCGCCATACGGGCATGGGCGGAGCTTGTCCCGACCGTCTCGGAGGATGACATCAAGACATCAGATCATCAGGACATCCAGCACCACCGGCGCCTTCCGCTCTCCCGCGCGCTCGCCCGGACCTGCTTCTCCGCCGTCGTCGCCCTCGCCTTCGTCGCCGCGGCCGCACTCTCCACGAGCGTCGTCACCGGCCCCGAATTACGTACGCGCGGCTCGGAGGAGGTCGTGAACGCCATCGACGCCCGGCCCAACGACGGCTCCGGCTACTGGCCGGACTTCTCCAACACCGGCTACGCCAACACCCCGGCCAACGCCGGAGGGCTGGGCCTGGGCGCGTATCCGGGCAAGCTCACCGACTACGCGCCGGACATGAGCGCCGACAAACCGCTGAGGCTCGAGTTCCCGGACAACAGCGTCATCTCCTTCACGCGCTTCCTCGCCGTGAAGGTGATGATCTACGGCGACAACCTCACGTTCGTCGGCTGCCTGTTCGAGGGCACCAACCCCAACGACAACCTCGTCCAGATCTACTCGGACAACAACATCAAGTTCCTCTACTCGACGTTCAAGCCGAGCTCCTACGCGATGCCGCCCGGCAACGACGGCACCGTCTCCTCGTCCCACACCAAGCCGGGCACGCCCTTCGAGAAGTCCTGGCAGCTCGCCACGACGATGAAGGAAGCCGTGGCCGTCATGGACCACAACGACATCTGGGGCAACGCCGGCATGATCATGGTGACGGGTTTCCCGGACCGCCCGTCGACGTGGACGAACAACTACATCCATGACATGGCCGACACCTCGCACGACGAATACCACCACGACGGCATAGGCCCGCAGAGCGAAGGCGACGGCGGCCCCATGATCGTCCACCACAACACCCTGGCCTCCCTGGGCAACACCAACGCCCTGGCCCTGCAGGGCGACGGCGTCTACGACCACATCTCGTTCACGAACAACTACGTCTCCGGCTGGGGTTACGCGATCAGCATCGGCGTCGTCGACAACGCCACGAACATCACCGTCACCGACAACGTCTTCTCGGCCGAGCTCGAGCAGCTCTACGGCTTCCTGTACGGCAACATCTGGGGCGGCTCGGCGCGCGGCTCCACCTGGCGTCGCAACCTCGTCCAGGCCCGTACGGGAGACGGCAACCGGACCTACACGACGGCCGACCACGGCAGATACCTGTGGCCGAGCGGCGAGACCCGCGCCACCGACTACACGGGCTGAGCCCCTTCCCGCCTGACGCCCGCCTCGCCGCTCCCCGCGAGCCGCTCCGGACCGGGAGCGGCGAGGCCGCCACCCCGAGGGCCGGCGGGCGTCAGCGGGTGAAGAGGGCTCGGTGCAGCATTTCCCGTGCGCGTTTGTGACGGCTGTCGCGCTGGGCGACGTCGCTGGTGGCGACGGCGCTCTCCCCCATGGAGATGGCGAGCATCAGGTCGTCCACGTCGACGACGGGGTGGACGACGCCGGCCGCGCGGCCGGCGTCGAGGAGAGGCTCGAAGCAGGCCGCGATGCGGCGGGCATGCTCGATGAACCACTGCAGGTCTGCGCTGGACAGGACCTGGGCGAGGCCGCGGTTTTCCAGCTGCATGTCCAGGACGAAGTCGAACAACCTGACCGCGCCGTCGGGCTGTCCGCGCAGCCCGGCGGCATGGTGCTCGATCTGGGCGACGTTGTCGGCGAAGACCGTGGCCGCGAGCTCCTCGCGGGTGGCGAAGTTGCGGTAGATCGTGGTGCGGCTCACCCCGGCGTCCCGGGCGATCTCCTCCAGCGCGACGTCGTGGCCGTGTTCGGCGAACATCCGCCGCGCCGCAGTGAGCAGCCGGTCCCGGTTGCGGACCGCGTCCTTCCTTGTCACTGGCACCCGCTTTCCTGCACGGTCCAACCCTAACTTGCCGCGAACCGTACATGATTGTACGTTTAGCGGCAGACAGAAACGTACACATATGTACGTTTTGACCGAGCGGGTGGCCGGATGGGATCGCGCCACCGGCCTTCATCGCCGATCGGAGCGGACAATGCGTGGTTTGAAGGACAAGTCGATCATCGTGGCCGGCGGGGCGACCGGCATCGGCGCGGCGACCGCGATCAGGCTCGCGGAGGAGGGCGCCAACGTCGTCGTCGGCGACATCAACCTCCCCGGCGCGCAGGCCACCACCGCCAAGATCACCGAGGCCGGCGGTTCGGCCGTCGCGGTGCGCTTCGACCTCGCCGACGAGGACTCCGTCAACGCGATGGTCGCCAGGACCGTCGAGGAGTTCGGCGCCGTGCACGGCCTGTTCAACGTCGGCGCGGACCTGTCGCCGGGCACCCTCGGGCGTGACAAGTCACTGCTCGACACCGACCTGGACGTGTGGGAACGCACTCTGGACGTCAACGTCCTGGGTTATGTCCGGACCGCGCGCGCCGTCCTGCCGCACCTGCTGGGCAACGGCGGCGGCGGCATCGTCAACTGCTCCTCCGGCGCCGCGGTCAGTGCCGGCGACCGCAAGCGCCCCGCCTACGGGGCGTCGAAGTCGGCGGTCAACGCGCTCACCCGGCACATCGCCGGGCGCTTCGGCCCCGAGGGCGTGCGCTGCAACGGAGTGATGCCCGGCCTGGTCATGGGCGAGACGCAGGCGGCGCAGAACGACGTCCAGCTCCAGAAGATGTTCCTGGACCACGTCCCCACCACCCGTCTGGGCCGCCCGGGCGACCTGGCCGCGGTCGTGGCCTTCCTGCTGTCCGACGACGCCGAATGGATCAACGGCCAGGTGTGGGCCATCGACGGCGGTGCGAACATGCGCGCCTGAGCTTCGTCCTCGTCTTGATCGCCTCCGGAAGGGCGACGCTGCCCCGCTGAGCCTGGCCGGTGGGTCCATGACCCTCCCGCCGCCCGCTCGCGTCAGGTCGCCGAGGGCCGGGGCCCGCCGGACGAGCGCCGGCCCGGACCGCGTCCCCGCCGTGATCGCCCTGGAGCCTCCGAGCCGGCCAGAGTAGAACTCGACCTGGACCTGGTGGAGCGCCCGGCCGTGCCGGCGGCCGAGGTGCCGACCCGTGACAGGATGGTGGACCGCCTACCGGTGACCTAGGGCGGCGCTGCGGCGGGCCGTTCGAGCGAAAGGTGACTTCGGATCATGCGTTACAGGACCTTGGGCGACTCGGGCCTGCGGGTGTCGGTGGTCGGCCTGGGCTGCAACAACATCGGCTCGCGGATCGACGTCGCCCGTACCAGGGAGGTGGTGGACGCGGCGATCGAGGAGGGCGTGACGCTCTTCGACACCGCCGAGGCGTACGGCGCCTCCGAGGAGATCCTCGGCGAGGTGCTGGCCGGCCGGCGGGACCAGGTGGTGCTGGCCACCAAGTTCGGCAGACCTGGCGACCAGGGTGCGGCGTGCGGAACGCTGGGCGGCCGGTCGTACATCCGGCGGGCGGTGGAGGGGTCGCTGCGCCGCCTGCGTACCGACTACATCGACCTCTACCAGTACCACTTCCCCGACGGCGTCACCCCGATCGAGGAGACGCTGGAGGCCCTGACCGAGCTGGTGCGCGAGGGCAAGGTGCGCTATCTCGGCAGCTCCAACTTCGCCGGCTGGCAGATCGCCGAGGCCGCGCACGTGGCCCGCGCGAGAGGGTGCGCACCGTTCGTGTCGGCGCAGAACCACTGGTCGTTGCTGGAGCGCGGCGCCGAGCGCGAGGTGGTGCCGGCGGCCCGGCACTACGGGGTCGGCGTGCTGCCGTACTTCCCGCTGGCCAACGGGCTGTTGACAGGGAAGGTGCGGCGCGGGCAGGAGCCGCCGGCCGGGAGCCGGCTCGCGGAGCGGCCCCACCTCGTCACGCCGGAGAAGCTGGACCGGGTGGAGGCACTCACGTCCTGGGCCGACAAGCACGACCGGTCTCTCCTGGACGTGGCCATCGGCGCGCTGGCCGCGCTGCCCGGCTGCGGCTCGGTGATCGCCGGCGCGACCTCCCCGGAGCAGGTCCGGGCCAACGCGGCCGCCGGCGGCTGGGAGCCGACCGCCGAGGAACTGTCCGAGATCACTGGGTTGGTGCCCGCTTGACGGCTGGGGCAGCCGGAGCCCTCGTACGTCAAGGCGTCCCCGCCAAGCTCGCGACCTCCTGGCCCGACCCGCCGTCCACGGCCACCCGCCCCGCCGCGACGAGCCCGTCCAACACCCGCGAAAACTCGAACAACTGCAGCCCCGACATCGCCTGAAGCTTGCGCAGCTCGGACTTGCCGTTGGTGCGCAGCACGTCCAGCAGCACCTGCTCGGCGGGCGGCGCCTGCTCGAAGGCGGGCCTCAACGACTCCACCAGCTCCCGCAGGACCTTCTCACCGATCAGGGCCTGCAACGACAGACCCAGCACGTACGACTTGACCTGCTCGGGAAGGGTGGCCTCGCGCCCCGAGCGCAGGGACCCGATCCGATCCTCGACCGCCTTGACCTCGGCGGGCGTGAAGTTCTGCAGCGCCGCCACCGCGTAATGGAACAGCGCGTCCGCGCCCCGCTCGAACGGGAACCCGCCCATGATCTCGCCGACCCCCTTGGACCTGATCCTGGCCCGCCCCCGATCCACCGCCCGGTCGGCGGCCGACAAGATCACCGTGAGCACCGCGCTCGGCCCGACCCCGATCACCTGGTTGCCCGCCGTGACGTTGAACAGCGAGCTGCGGAACAGCGCCCCCGACCCGAACCCCGCCACCAGCACCTGCGTGAACGTGACGCTCTCCCCCGTGGCGCCGAAGGTCCACCCGAACTGCGTGACCGTCCACAACGCCGCCGCCGCGCCGCCCGCGTTGACGGCGACGTAGAAGGCCGCCGGCACCGACCACAGCGCGCCGGCGGGGTTGTCGCGATAGCGCGACACCAACTCGGCCAGCGCGACGAGCGCGCCGATGAGAACGACCGCGAGAAAGGGCACCCACATGGCTCACACCTCGCGATACAGGTGGACGACCTCGTCGCCGGGAGGTCCCTTGACCGTCACCAACCCTTCTTCTGTCAGCTCGGCCAGCACCGCCGTGAACTGCAGGAACGACAGCTCCACCCGGTCCTGCAGCTCCGCGATGCGCATCTGGCCGCCGGCGTCGACCAGTGCCCGGACGGTATCCTGGGTCCGGGGCGAGTCCAGGGCGCGGCGGAACGCGGAGCCTCCGCCGTCCTCACCCGTGGCCCTCGAGAGGTCGTGCACCGAGCTGTCGCCCCGGCGTGGAGGCGGAGGGACGTTCGACGGTCCCGGAAGGCGCTCAGACGACATGGGAAATCCTTCTCTCAGCCTGCGCTCACCTTCCGGCAGCCGGTAACCGGTGTCAATGTCGGCCGGCGTATCGGCTCAGCCGCGTCCCTCCGGATGCGCTGGGCGTGGCGGCTCCACCGCCCGTGCCAAGGGGTCGTACACGCCCGTGGTGTCGGCCGCGAGGGCCGCTCCGGGCCGGCCGTATTCGCGCGCCGGATCGCCGAGCGCGCCGGTCGCCCGCGCCCAGGCGGGGTCCTGGCCGCGTACGAACCCGACCAGATCGGCGTGCATCAGCGTGGCCAGGCCGGCGGGCGGGTTCGGCCCGAGTGCCTCGGCGACGCCGGGCGCGTCGAGCACGTCGAAGAAGAACGGGAGGTCGGCGCAGTGCGCGGCCCCGCCGAGCACGGGAGACGGCCATTCGAAGGAGTACAGCCAGGTCCCGGCGGCGGCCCGGCGGCGGGCGGCCGCCGTGCGGGCGCAGGCGGAGCGGAACAGGGCGTCCGTCACGCGGGTGCCCGCCGCGCGGGCGGCGGCCCTCGCCTCCTGCTCGGCTCCGCCGTCGAACTCGTCGCCCGTCGCGCCGAGCAGCAGGGGCACGTCGTGCCCGTGGACGGCGAGGCCGTCGGCGACGGGCACCGGCAGGAGGTCGTCGCCGACGCGGGGCCCGAGCACGAGCCTGCCGCCGCTCTCGTCCCGCAGGTCGATGACCGCCTGCTGGATCTGCTCCACGGTGCGGCCGGCGAATCCGGCGCGCGTCGGCGGCACGCCGAGCCTGCGCCCGAGCCGTTCGAGCAGGTCGCGGGCGGCGTCCGCGTCCCCGCCGAAGAGGCCGCCGGACAGGCTGACCGCGCGGTGGAAGCGGCCGCCGCCCGCGGGTGAGGAGAGCAGCGCGAGCACCGCCGCGCCCCCGGCCGACTGGCCGGCGACCGTGACCCGGTCCGGATCGCCGCCGAAAGCGGCGATGTTCTCCCGCACCCAGTCCAGGGCGAGCAGCAGGTCGCGCAGCCCGAGGTTCGGCCGGACGCCGTCCAGCGGCGCGAACCCGTCGACGCCCAGCCGGTAGCCGACGGTGACGCAGACGACGCCGTCGCGGGCGAAGGCGCGGCCGTCGTACCACGGGCTGGCCGGGCTCCCGGCCAGGAAACCGCCGCCGTGGATCCACACCAGGACGGGGAGGGGTCCCCGGTCGTCGTCGGCGGCGGGGGCGACGACGCCGAGGTTCAGCACGTCGTCGCCCGGTATCGACGGCTCCGGGATGGTCGTCGTGGCGAACAGCGGCACGCGCTGCGAGGTGGCGCCGTGCCGGGAGGCGTCGAACGGCTCCGGGAGCCGGCCACGGGGGACCGGCGGGGCGAACCGCCGCATCCCGGTGGGGGCTTCGGCGTAGGGGATGCCGAGGAAGCGCCTCACCTGGCCGGCGCGACGGCCGATGATCGTGCCTGCGGGAGCGTGAACGGTGACCGGCTCGCCGGGCGCGTCGAAGGAGTCCATCCGCTCATCCAACACGGCTCACCGCAAGGGCGAGGGGCCGGATGGCGCCTATGGCGAGGGCGAGATGATCAGCCCAGCGACGCCTTGTCCGGCGCGAGGACGCGCGGCGCGACGGCGAGCCGGCCCCTGGAGGGCAGGGGGACGCCGAGGTCGGCCCGCGGGTCGCCTCCAGGCTGGACCACGTGCGCGGCCACCCGGCGGATCTGACGCACCTGGTCCCATCGGCCACGGTGCAGCATCAGGTGAGAAAGGGACGAGGCGAGGCCGATGGTGAGGTCGTCGTCGCCGGTCTCGGCCGCCTGCCGGACCACTGCCACCAGATTGGGCGCCTCGGCGTCGGCCCACTCCCGGGCGGCCTGGGGCCGGCCAGCCGCGATCCGGCGTGGACGGGTGTCACGGGATCGATGGCGGCCGGCCACTCGGGATGCGGGTTGAGCAGCCGGACGGCCCGGCGGGCGGTGGCCAGGAAGTGATGCAGGACCCGCCGTACGGCCTGCGGGGCGTCGGGGCCACGGGTCGCCGCGCGTTCGCAGGCGAACAGCCGTGCCAGGTGGTGCATCCGGTACCTGCCGGGCTCATCGGTCTGCAGGAGCCGGACGTCGGCGAGGAGTTCGAGCAGCTGCCCAGATGGCCGATCTCGTGCAGGATGATGTGCTCGCGGTGCACCGAGCCGGCGGATTCCTCGTAGAAGATGTAGTCGGCGGTCTTGGCGGACACCCACAGGCCGGAGGGGTTCGACGGCCGGGAGGACAGCGGGAGCAGGCGGATCGGCCGGTCGCGTTCCCTGGCCAGGTCCTCGCACAGTGCGGCGACGTTCAACGGCGGCGAGATCCGCAGTCGCCGGATCTGTTGCTCACAACGTTCTCGCACGCGGGCCAGATCCATGGACTCCGTCTTGACCGGTTCAACCGCACGACGCCATCCGGGCTTGTCAAAGATTCTCCGCCGAACGGCGCGCGGCCGCGCACCGGCACGTCCCCGGGGCCGGCTCGTTCTCCAGGCCGGGCGCAGGGCTGTGCCGCTTTCGTTGCGGTAAGGGACATCCCGCGTTCTAACGTCCCGCCATGGAGGTCGATGTGGTCATTGTCGGGGCCGGTCCCACCGGCCTCATGCTCGCCGCCGAGCTCGGTCTCGCGGGGGTGTCCGCGATCGTGGTGGAGGAGCTGCCCGCGCGCAGCGGCCAGTCCAAGGCACTCGGCCTGCAGCCGCGCACGGCCGAGGTGTTCGAGTCGCGTGGTTTGCTGGGCCCGCTCACCGACCGGGCGATCCAGCGCGTGCCCGGCGGACATTTCGCGGGGCTCCGGCTCGACTTCACCGCCTGGGACACGGCTCACCCGTACATGCTCGGCATCCCGCAGGCGCGCGTCGAAGAGCTCCTCGAAGCCAGGGCGGCGGAGCTGGGGGTCAAGGTGCTGCGCGGTCGAGGGCTGAGCGCGCTCGCGCAGGACGATCAGGGCGTCACCGCCGTCGCCGGAGCGGCCAGGCTGCGCGGCCGGTATCTCGTGGGCTGCGACGGCGGGCGCAGCACGGTGCGCGAGCTGCTGGGGGTCGGCTTTCCCGGGCTGGACGGCCGGTTGCGGATGGCGGTCGCCGACCTCACCCTCACCGGGCCGGCAGGTCACGCGCTACCGGCACGGCCGGGTGCTGCCGGCCGGGGACGCCGCGCACATCCACTCCCCGATGGGCGGCCAGGGGCTCAACCTCGGCCTTCAGGACGCCCACAACCTGGGCTGGAAGCTGGCCGCGCGGATCGAGGGCCGCGCCTCGGACGAGCTGCTCGACACCTACCACGCCGAACGGCATCCCGTGGCCGCGCGCGTGCTGGCCAACACCCGCGCCCAGGCCGTCCTGCTGGTGCCCGACGAGGAGAACCTGGCCCTGCGCGACATCGTCGAGGAGCCGCTGACGGTGCCGGACGCCAACAAGGTGGTCGCGGGGATGATCTCCGGGCTGGACATACGCTATGCCCTCCCCGGGCCGCCGCACCCCCTGCTCGGGCGGTACCT
The DNA here is from genome assembly GCF_014873145.1 of Nonomuraea angiospora. Classification (NCBI taxonomy): domain Bacteria; kingdom Bacillati; phylum Actinomycetota; class Actinomycetes; order Streptosporangiales; family Streptosporangiaceae; genus Nonomuraea; species Nonomuraea angiospora. The sequence goes on from NZ_JADBEK010000001.1 coordinate 1,727,170, forward strand.
GCCGGGCCTCGATCTACGCGCCGGCCGGGGCTTGCTGCTCTCCGGCTCCGAGCGCCTGCGTGCGGCCGCCGCCCCGTGGTCGGCGTGGGTGGGCTACGAGGTGACGGGGCGCGAGCTGGGCGCCGAGGCCGTGCTGGTACGCCCGGACGGCTACGTCGGCTGGACCGGATCGGACGCCGCGCCCTTGGCCGACACCCTGTCCCGATGGGCCGGGCCGCCGGCGGGGAACCGCTGAAGGCATGGGCCGGGCCGTCGGTGGGGAACCGCTGAAGGCATGGGCCGGACCGCCGGCGGGGAACCGCTGGCGGCGTCGCGAGGCCGGGCCTCAGCCCGCCGCCAGGGTCTGGGCGGGTCCGCCGATGTGCTGCCAGGTGCCGGAGCCGGCGGACCAGCGCAGGATCCGCGAGCGGTCCTCGGTCAGGACGTACACCGACTCCCGGCCGACCACCACTTCCGCGCCCGCCGGGCCGATGTCCTGCCAGGTCTGGCTCACTACGGCGGTCGGCGAGTCCGCGAGGACGCGCAGCCGTGTGCGCGAGGGATCGGTGGAGAAGAGCCCGGCGGGGCCTCCGTACAGCTCTGCCGCCGGACCTGCCGCGTAGGTCCAGGGCGGCGAGGGTGGCGACGGATCCTTGGAGAGCCAGCGGTGGACCCTGGTGCGTTCTGGGCTGAGGCCGTACAGGTGACGGTCGGTGAGCGCGAACGAGGCTCCCGCCCACCCGATCCACTGCCAGTCGAAGGGGCCCGAGTAGCGGAAGATCCGGCCGTCCTTCGGATCGGTCGCGAACAGGCCCGGCTCGCCGCCGTACAGCCGCGCCGCCGGGCCGCCGACGCTGGTCCACGACGTGCCGTCCCCGTTCCACACGTCGACGGACTGACGGTCGGCGGTCAGCCGGAAGACGTGCGCGCCGCTGACCGCGAAGTCGCCGCCCGGCTCGCTGATCAGCGACCAGCGGCCTGGGCGGCCTTCGTACCGGTAGAGACGATCGTCGATCCCGGTCGCGAACAGGCCGGCCGGCCCGGAGTAGAGGCGCTTGGCGCCGTCCCCGATCCTGGTCCACCCGGCCGCGTCCGCGCCGTCCCAGCGGAAGACGCCGACGCCGCGCGGCCCCACGGCGAACACGGTGTCCCCGCCCGGATGACCCCATCCGAGCAGCAGCGCGAGCAGCGTGAGGAGCGCGATCGCTGTGCCGCCACCAGCGAGCAGGAGGGGACGCGGACGGCGTCTTCCCGCAGGCGCCGCGCCAGGGTCCGCGGACGATCTATCCGCAGACGCCGTACCGGGGTCGGCGGCCGGCCTTCCCGCAGGCGCTGTACCGGGGTCGGCGGCCGGCCTTCCCGCAGACGCCGTACCGGGGTCGGCGGCCGGCCTTCCCGCAGGCGCTGTACCGGGGTCGGCGGCCGGCCTTCCCGCAGGCGGCGCGCCGGGGTTCGCGGACGATCGTTGCGGCGCGATCGCCGGTTCGGCGGCCTCCGCCGGCGGCGGCGGGGCCGCCGGGGCGAGCTCATGGCGGGCCGCCTCAAGGGCCGCCGCGTGCAGCCGGGCGGCGGTCTCCAGGTGAACGTGGCGGGTGCGGTCGTCCGGCGCGTGGTCCTGGACCAGCAGCTTCAGCAGCCCCAATGGGATGATCTTCTGGCCTGAACGGTACTCGCCCCAGAGCGTCTTGCCCACGTGATACCGCGCGGCGAGCTCGCGGACGGTCATCCCGACGGTGAGCGTCAGCAGGAACTCCGCCAGCGCGTTCGCCTGCTCCGTGCCACCCCGGGGACCGCCCTGGGGCCTGCCCGCCTTGCGGTTCATCGCGGCCGCCTCCTCCCCCCCGATGATCAAGTCAACAGAACCGATTGTCCGCGGACAACTCATTGTCCGGATTTGGTGTCGGCCGCTTCCGGACAAACGCCGGGCCCGCCAGCCTCGAAGACGCCGGGTGATCACATCCGACGCTGTCCTGCCGACCCCGAGTGAGGAAATCCATGACCGGTAACGTCATCACGCGACTCGCCTCAGCGACCCTGCTCGCCACCGCGCTCGCCGGGTTGCCGGCGCCCGCCGGCGCCGCGAGCGGGTACACCCCCGAGCAGGTGTGCGGCAGCGGCTTCCACAGGGTGGCGCTGGGCACCCGGCCGGTGGCCGACCAGACGAACACCGTCCGGGGGGAGGTCCACCTGCTCTACAGCCCGTACACCGGGGAGCACTGCGTCGTCACCATCAAGTCGGACTTCGTGGGCACGCCCACCAGCACCACGGCGACCCTCCTCGTGAGGAACTCCTTCTTCGCCCCGCCCCTCACATACGAGGACCCGGCAGAGCCCAAGTACTTCAAGTACTACGCGGGGCCGGTGAAGGCGAACGTCCACGGCAAGTGCGTCAGTTTCAAGGGGACGATCAGCTCTCCCGACTCCGCCATCCGGGCCTCCGGCGGCTGGGGATCGTTCGGCGACTGCGGCAGGCAGCCCAGACGCCAGCGAGCCTTCCGTTGACAAGGACCCGGCCCTCGATGCCCGAACGCCGCCCGCCCTCGGGCGGGCGGCGTACCCGAACACGTCTGGGAGCGGAGGGAGGCCGTGCGCCGCTGATCCGGGCGCCGAATCCCATGCCCATGCCCAGCGTGGCGAGGCTCACCCCGCGTCGCGCGTACCCGGCTACCCCTGACCCAGCGTCGCCCGCACGCCCGGCTCGATCGCCGCGCGGAAGGCGGCGTCCAGTTCGGCGGGCGTGGCGGTGCCCTCGCCGTCCACCCACGCCCGCAGCAGCCCCATGAACGCGCCGACCACGCACACCACCAGCAGGTCGAGCGAGGCCGACGCCCGCGCGCCCGCGGCCACGAGCTCGTTCCTGACCACGGCCGAGAGCAGTTGCTCGCCGCGCGCGTACACCTGGCCGCCGCCGCGCCGCCCCAGCAGCGCGCGCACCAGCCGCCGCTGCTCGCGCACGTGCTCGAACATCGGCAGGCTGAATGCGAAAAGCTCGCCCGATCGGGTAGCCGGTACGGGATGGAGGAACGCGAGCTCGTCGAGGTTGCTGAACAGCACGTCCTGCTTGTCCGTGAAATGCGAGTAGAACGTGGACCGGCCCACGTCCGCGCGGTCGATGATGTCGGTGACGGTCACCGCGTCATACCCCTTCTCCAGGATCAGCGCCACGAGCGCCTCCTGGACGATCCGCCGGGTGCGCCGCACCCGCCTGTCTCCGGACACTTCCTCACCCTCTGGTCGGTAGCGCACAGCACGGCCGATCTGCTCGTTGCTCCCCGCGCCATTATGAACGCATCATTCATAACTGAACACCTTGTTCATCATCGGGAGGTAACACCATGGCTCTGGGAAAGCTCCTGCACACCCATGAAGAGCACGCCGACGCCGGCGGCACCATCGACCACCCGCGCGCCTACGACACCTTCGTCTCGATCGGATTCCTGGGCGGCCGCCGCGCCGCCTACACCCGCGTGGCGACGGCGGCCAGGCCACGAGCCGGCGATCGCGTCCTGGACGTCGGCTGCGGCACCGGCTATCTCAGCCGGATCGTCGCCCCGGTCGTCACACCCAGCGGCCACGTCACGGGGGTGGACCCGTCCCCCGCGATGATCGACTACGCGACCCGGCACGCTCCGGCCAACTGCACCTACGTGGAAGGCGAGGGCCAGGACCTGCCGTTCCCCGACGGCTCGTTCGATCTGGTGATCTCCAGCCTCGCCGTCCACCACATCCCCGCCGAGGCCCGGCCCGGGGCGCTGCGCCAGATGTTCCGCGTGCTGCGACCCGGCGGCCGCCTGCTCATCGCCGAGTTCCGCCCGCCGGCCAACCCCCTGGCCAGGCGGGTCATCGGCGCTCTCACCGGCCCCGCCATGCGGCACGACCCCCGCGACCTTCTCGGCACCATGATCCCCGACGCCGGTTTCCAGGTGGAGTCCGAGGGCGACCTGCCGTACCTGCTCTACTACGTCCGCGCCACGCGGCCATAGGCGCAGCGGGCGGAGGAACGCGCCCCGCGGCGTGCCGACGCCGGTGAGGACGACGGGCGGGGGCAGGTCCCGCACCAAGGAGCGGGGCCCGGCGCCGGCGACGCGGATCTCCACCCGCGTCGCCGCCCGCCCTCGCCGAGGCCGGCGCCGCAGCGGGGCGCGCGGGCACGCCTCCCGGCCGTACGGCGCCTGGGCACGGCGATCCGGCCGCTCAGCCGTCGTCCCGGAGGACCATCGGAGGACGACGGCCGGGACTTTCGGCCCTACTGCGGCCACCTGGGCCGCGACAGCATGGAGCGAGGGGATCCGGTGGGAGGCGAAGATGACCACGGAACGTGCCAATCCAGGCCCATATATGGAACATTTTCAACTTTCCGAGCAGGCGACGAACGGCGCCGCGAAGGTCATGGTCAGTGGAGAGATCGACCTGGCCGCGGTGTTGCCCCTGCAGGAACTGCTCTTCGGCACGATGAACGGCCCGAGCTCGACCACCGAGGTCGACCTGGGCAACGTGTCGTTCATGGACGCGTCAGGGATCACAGCGCTCATCCGGGCCGATGACAAGGCCCGAGACGTCGGCGGACGGCTGCATCTGTCCCATGTCCCCGAACGCGTCTTCCGCCTTCTCAGGATCTTCGATCTGGATCGCCGATTCACCATCCTGACCTGATCACGCCGCGCGTACAGGACCATGGCCCCCTTCACAGAGGGACGTGCCAGCGTAGTCGCGTGCCTTTCCCGTTCGGGGCCGGGCTCTCGAGCTCGGCGGCGCCGCCCAGGCGGACCGCCCGTTCCTCGATGTTGCGCAGGCCACTTCGTCGCCCGCCCTCCCCCAGGCCGACGCCGTTGTCGGAGACCACGAGGGTGACGCCGTCCCCCGACACCTCGGCTGAGACGTCGGCGCGGGTGGCGCGGGAGTGGCGTACCACATTGGACAGGGCCTCGCGCAGGACGGCCAGCAGCTGTTCCGCGACGCCTTCGGGCACGAGCGTGTCGATCTGACCCTCCATCCGCAAGCCCGGCATGAACCCCAGATGGCCGCCGGCGCCCTCCACCAGGTCCACGATCTGCCCCCGCAGGCTGGGCGCGGCCTGGTCGTGGGAGATCTGGAGGGCGAAGATGGACGAGCGGATCTGCCGGATCGTCTCGTCCAGTTCGTCGATGCCGCGCTGCAGCCGTTTGGCAGCCTCCGGATGCTCCACCAGCCGCACGGTGCTCATGAACGTCATCGCGGTCGCGAACAACCGCTGGATCACCACGTCGTGCAGGTCCTTGGCGATCCGGTCCCGGTCCTCCAGCAGGCCGAGCCGCTCCGCGTCCCGGCGCGCCTCGGCCAGTTCGAGGGCGATCGCCGCCTGGCCCGCGAAGGCATGCAGCATCTGCCGGTCCGCGGCGCTGAACGGCAGCCGCCCGCCCCGCTTGGCCAGCGCGAGCACCCCGCGCACCTTCGGCGGGGCGCCGAGCGGGATCATGAGCCCGGGGCCGTAACCCAGCCGCCGCAGCGGCGAGTCCAGATAGGGAGCGCTCTGCAGGTCCGCGTCGGTCAGCGGCTCCCCCTGGGCGAACGCGTCGCCGGCGAGCGTGGCCGACATCCCGAAGGCCGTTCCCAGCACTTCCTCGGCGCCCTCTCCGTCCACGACCTCCGCCCGCAGCGAGTCCCCGGCCGGGTCCGGCAGCAGCACCTGGACCAGGTCGGCGTCGCTCATCTGGCGGGCGCGGGCGGCCACCAGGGCGAGCACCTGACCCGGTTCGGCGCCGGACAGCAGGCTCGTGGTCACCTCCGAGGAGGCCTGCAGCCAGGTCTCGCGCCGCCTCGACTCCTCGTACAGGCGGGCGTTCTCGACGGCGACGCCGGCCGCGGTGGCCAGCGCGATCACGATCGCCTCGTCCTCCTCGTCGAACTCGCCACCGCCGCGCTTCTCGGTCAGGTAGAGGTTGCCGAACACCTCGTCGCGCACCCGTACGGGGACACCGAGGAAGGTGCCCATCGGCGGGTGGCCGGGCGGGAAGCCGTACGACTCCGGGTGATCCGAGATGCGGCGCAGCCGCAGCGGCCGGGCATCCTTGATCAGCAACCCGAGCAGGCCCAGCCCGTGCGGCCAGTGCTCGATGCGAGCGATCTCCTCCTCGCTCAGCCCGACCGGGATGAACTGGATGAGGCTGTTCTCCTGGCCCACCACGCCGAGCGCGCCGTAGCCGGCGTCGACCAGCTTGGTCGCGGTCTCCACGATGCGGCGCAGCACCGTTTCGAGGTCGAGGTCGCTGCCCACGGACACGACGGCCTCGAGCAGCGCGTGCACCCGGTCCCGGGTGGCCAGCACGGCGTTGAGCCTCACCTGCAGCTCGGCCAGCAGCTCATCGAGCCGCATGTGCGGCATCAACGGACGGTGCTCGCTTTCCATGTCGATCAGTCTGGCACCACGCCGAAACGCTTCCTACCCTCTGTTCCCGGGACTCTCCCGCCGAGGTCGGACGGCCGTCCGGCGGGCGTCGTCCGCCGACGGAACCTGCGCGACGATGACCGGATCAGGCGCCGCAGGCCCTCATCCGGGGACCAGCTCGTAGCCGGTGATGATCTGCGGACGGATGCGGATCACCTGGTCCAGTTGCCCCGTCACCCAAGGTGTGATCATGGACCTGAGCCGGGCCACCTCCCCAGGATCCTGTACGAGCTCGGCGAAGCCGGTGACGACCACGCTCCAGCCGAGGCGTTCCTCGACGTCCAGTTCGTCCGCTTCAAAGGCCACCACGGCCTCGACCGCCGCCACTTCCGCACTCAGGATGGTCCCCGCGCTGGAGCGGATGACGATCTGCCCGTCGATGACGACGTGATTCACCGGCCGTACGGCCGGAAGCGCGTGCCGCGTGAACACGACACGTCCGAGCGGCACGTCGGCCAGCCGTCGCAGTGAGTCCGCCGCGGACAGTTCCTTGAGGTTACGGCCGTTCATTCCACCAAACCACCTGTTGTCCTGTAGTCCACCGCGACAGCTTGGTCCACCGGCGGACGCCAGGAATAGGGTCCAACGTCCCTTCTTCTTCCGGACTTTCGCCGCTTCCATCTCCGCCCGGCCCTTCCCGGTGTAGCGGCCGACCGCGTACGCCGGCCCCGGCGCGCCCGGCTAGGGACTTTGGCCTCTTTGTGACCATGGATCGTGTGACTAGCGTCTGAGGCATGATTCGTGTGTTCCTCCTTGACGACCATGAGGTCGTACGGCGCGGGGTCGCCGCCTTGCTGGACTCCGAGGACGACATCGAGGTCATCGGCGAGGCGGGAACCGCCGAGTCGGCCATCGCCCGCATCCTCGCGCTCAAGCCCGACGTCGCGGTGCTGGACGTGCGGTTACCGGATGGCAACGGCGTCGACGTGTGCCGAGAGGTCCGTTCCCGGATGTCCGGCCTGGCGTGCCTGATGCTGACGTCGTTCGCCGACGACGACGCGCTCTTCGACGCGGTGATGGCCGGGGCGTCCGGCTACGTGCTCAAGCAGATCCACGGCTCCGACCTGGTCGGCGCCGTCCGCACGGTCGCCTCGGGGCAGTCGCTGCTCGACCCGCAGACCACCGCCGCCATGCTGCAACGCCTGCGCGACCAGGCCGCCAGGAAGGATCCCCTCGCCGCGCTGACGGAACAGGAACGCCACATCCTCGACCTGATCGGCGAAGGGCTGACCAACCGGCAGATCGGCGAGCAGCTGTTCCTGGCGGAGAAGACGGTCAAGAACTACGTGTCCAACCTGCTGGCCAAGCTCAACATGCAACGCCGTACCCAGGCCGCCGCCCTGTCCGCCCGCCTGCGGGCCGCCAGGCCGGAATGATCACCCGCAGCGCCCTCGGTGGCACGCCCGCCGGTTTCTGAGCGCCCGCCCACTGCGCCCTCGGTGGCGCGCACCCTCGGCCTGCTCGCGCGGAACGGCGGCGGGCGTGTCCTCGACGTTCTGTGCCGTCACCGCGAGTCGGCGGAGCGGACGGGGTTGAGCGGTGCGGCTCAGGTCGCGGGCAGGGCGGTGGCCAGCAGGACGACACCGAGCGACCCCACCAGCGAGGCCACCGCCATGGTCCGCGCCAGCCGGGGACGGGCCGCGCCCGAGGCCCAGCCGTGGAGAGCGGCGGCGGCCATGACCGCGCAGAAGAGCAGCAGCTTGGCGGCCAGGATCCGGCCATAACCGGGATCGGCGAGCGAGGACCAGGTGACGCCCTTGTGGCCGGCGAGCGCGACGCCGGTGCCGATCTGGACGGGCAGGAACGCGGCCACGGTGATGATCCCGAAGCGGCGACCGACCGCGGTCAGCACCTCGGCCCGCGGTCGATCCTCCAGCAGGCGGCGGGCCAGGGGCAGCACCACCAGCGACACCGTGAGCTGCCCGCCGACCCACAGCGCCGCCGACAACACGTGCAGGAACCGGACCGTCGTCCACCAGGTCATCGCGCACCCCTTTACATTGTAGATCAACTAGTGGTAGCAACAGGTGCGGAATCGACACATATCCGAAAAAGCGTAACATGCACAATAAATCTCATGAATGACAATTCTTATCACTTTTGTCGCACCATCTTTACGTTTTCCTTATAACGCCGAAGATGCGCCGCGGGCGGCACTGGGAATGTAGAAGCCGATCACCGCATTCAGCGCCTCCGTATGGACATACTCGGGCTGCCGGTGATCTATTTTTTCGTCTTCCTCAGTGCAAGCAACGGATAAATCATGAGATATCACCGACGAGGTGCCGTACTGGCTGCCGCGATATGCGTGGCCGCCGGCACCCAAAGCGGCGCGACCGCGCATGCCGACATCGCTCCCCCGCCGAACGGGAGCACGCAGATCACCGGCGAGGTATGCGGATCGCCGTACATCACCGGCGACCCGGATCTGGGGCCGACGACCCTGCCCCAGACCGGCTATCTCGGCAATCTCCTGCGCGGCTACGTGCCGCTGGGCGGGCTGAGCCCCCAGCATTTCCTCGGGCGCTACTGGGACTACGTCGTGAACAACTATCGTTTCCCGCCCGACGCCGGATTCGCCCGTTCCGGCGATTATCCCAACGGCAGGCTGCTGCTCAAGACGACGTTTCTCCAGCCTGGCATGAGACTCGACCGTTTCGGCGGCTACACCGGGTCATTCTTGGCGCCCTTGGGCGACCTCTACACCAGACGCTCGCTGCCACCCCGGAATCTCAACACCAACCCGCAGGATCCGGAGCACCTGTGCAACTATCATGCGTTCCGGGTGCTCAAGTCGTTCCGCGTCGACGTGGGCCCGGCGGCGCCCGCCTTTGAGCAGCCAGGCGGCGGCACGCAATATCACGTGCTCAGCAAGTACATTCCCGAAGCTCCTCAGACCAGCGACGAAGTCCCGATCAGCTGGCTGCTGCAGAACGGCTATCTGGAAGAGATCGAGCCGGTCACCGTAACCGACCTCGTTGCCGGCTATCCCATCACCAAAAGCGGCACAGTGAGCAACCAGAACACCGCCGTCGGCCGCGTCACGACCCCGCGGACCATGAGCGTCAAGGCCGGCGGACACCAGCCGAGCCGGGCACTCGCCGGAAAGGTGTGACGGGAAAGGCTCGCCTGTCCGCTGAGGCGCGGCAGATCGGCCGGCAAGGGCGGCGCTCGCCTTCAGTGGCCTCCCACTGGAGGCGAGCGGCCGGGCCCGGCCCCGCCGCCGCGTCATCGGACACGTGCGCCTGGGGTGCGGCGGAGTGGCCGTCTCCTCGGCGCGCTGACCACGCTCACCGGGCAGTGCGCTCGTTGCAGCACCCCACGGCTGACGGAGCCCAGCATCGCGGAGGTGAACCCACCGAGCCCGCGCGAACCCACCACCACGAGATCGGCGACCCGGGAGGCGGCCGCCAGGGCCGGAACGGGGTGCTCGTCGACGATCGACTCGATCAGCTCGACATCCGGGTATTTCTCCCGCCGGAGCGCCAGACGCCGTCCGATCTCATCGGCCTCGCCGACCGGCAACGGCCCGTACCCGACGGGGTGCGGAGCCGTGTACGGATATCGCCTGCCGTACAGGACCCGAAGGCGCGCCCGCCGGGCGACCGCCTGCGCCAGCGCGTACTCCAGCGCCATGTCCGCGCACGGCGAGGCGTCGTAGCCCACCACGATCTCCCCGCTGCCGTCGCGCGGGGGCCTCCTGACGACCACCACGGGGCTCTCGGCGTACCCGGCGAGGCCGAACCCGACCGAGCCGAGCACCAGCCCGGCGAAACCGCCCAGTCCCCGGCTGCCCACCACGACGGTGTCGGCCGTCTCCGACTCGCTCCTGAGCCGCTCGATCACCGCCCCGGTGACCAGGGCCGTCGAGGTTCGCGCGCCGGGGGCGAGCTCGTGCGCGCGATCGGCCGCAGCCGCGAGCAGCCTGTCGCACCGCTCGGTCAGGGTCTCCTGGTCGCTCGATGCGCTGAGCGGACGCTCGGCCAGCCAGGGCTCGCGTACGTGGACGATGCGCAGCGGCAGCTCTCGGCGTCCGGCGTCGCCGGCGGCCCAGGCGAGCGCCGCCCACGCGGTCCGCGAACCGTCGACTCCCACGACGACCGCTCCGTTCATCGCCGCCCTTTCGCCGGTCCTCGTACTCATATCTCCAGCTCACGCCCGGCGAGGCCACGTCTCCAGGGGAGGAAGTCCTCTCCGCGAGGGACCATTGGGCTCCACGACCGATACCCGGGACCTTCGCCTCTGGTGCGACCGGTGGCCGGTGGCGTGGGCTGGAAGTGCCAGGTCTCCTCGGGAAGGGGCCGTCATGGATTGGCCGCCTGTCGCGATCGTCATCGTCTCCGTGATCCTGGGTGTGGCGGTCGTCGTCACGACGTTCATCGCCCGTCCCAGGAAGTAGACGACGCCCACCCCTTCCGAGGGGTGGGCGTGGGGATCGCCAGGCTACCTGAGGTAGGGGTTACGCCGGATGATCGGGAGGTTGCCGAGTCCGAGGGTGGTTCCCGCGTCGGCGAGGGCGAGGCCGGCCAGGACGACGGAGTAGACGATGTGCTCGTCCATGAACGGGTTGTTGGCCAGGGGCAGCTCGGCCGCCCACATGAGAACCAGCATCAGGCTGCCGGTGACCGCGGCGATCCTGATCCCGACGCCCAGGGCCAGCGCCAGGCCGATGCCCAGCAGGCCGGCCATGAACAGCCAGTCCACCCACGGCTGCCCGGCCAGCGAGCCGAAGAAGCCGCCCAGCGCGTTCTCGCCGGTGCCCTTGAGGAACCCGGTCGTCGGGCTGCCTCCGGAGATCCAGGCGCGTTCGGCCGGGGTGGCTAATCCCCAGCCGAAGGTCTTGTCCAGGAACGCCCACAGGAAGATCCAGCCGATCGAGATCCGGGCGATCGCCCAGACGTAGCCGACGGGACGGCGTGCGGTGGCGGCGCCGGTCTGCGTGACGGGCCTGTTGACAGTGGCGGCCATGACGGCCCCCTTTCCATGGGAATCGATCGTTCTTGTCACACCTCAAGCACACCGTCCGTTGCTCGTGCTTGGGGTGCGGTTGCCGGACGGCCCTCTACATCCCCGAGGGGAGGATGAGGAGGTCGTCCTTGTCGAAGGTGATCTCGGATCTCACGTCCACGACCCCCTCGATCAGCCGGATCTGCTCCGTCAGCGCGAGGGCCTGAGATTTCCACTCGACCACGCCGCCGATCGTCACCACCCCCTGGTGGATGCCGACGGTGAACGCCGCGGGATCCGGCAGGACGGCTCTGATGTCCGCGGCCAGTTCCTCGGCCGGACGGATGAAGACGCGCAGCACATCGCGCTGGTGGAGGGTGCCGACGATGCGCCCGGTGTCCATGTCGATCACGGGCAGTTGCTTGACGCGCTTGGCGTGCATCAGCCGGGCCGCGTCCCGCACCGAGGTGCCCGGCGTGACGGTGATCACCGGGGAGGTCATCAGCTGAGCCGCCGTCACGCCCGCCGCCTTCCGGTGCTCCTGCTGCCGCCGGCGGGACTCGAAGATCGGCACGCCGAGCCTGACCGTGTCGGCCTCCTTGAGGAGCAGATCGTCTTCGGAGACGACTCCCACGGGCCGTCGGTAAGCGTCGATCACGGTGACCGCGCCCACCGCGAACCGCTCCATGGCCTCCACGATCTCGGTGAAGGAGGCCTCCTTCAGCACGGCGATGGCCACCCGGCCCATGATGTCCTTGACTTCGAGTGACATGACTCCACCTCCGCTTTCACGATCTGCCGGAGCGGCCTGCTCCGGCAGTGGCCAACGTCCCCGATGCCGGGTGACCAAGGTCCTGACCGGCGCTGATCAGGCCCGGACCACCGCCACCGGGCAGTGCGCGTGGTGCAGGACACCCCGGCTGACCGAGCCGAGCAGCATCGAGCCCACGGCTCCGCGCCCGTGCGAGCCCACCACCAGCAGGTCCGCCCGCTCGGACGCGTCGGTGAGCGCTTCGACCGGATGGGCGGACTGGACGTCCTCGACCACCTTCACCTCCGGGTGGTCATCGCTGAAGATCTTCACCCGGTCGCGGACGAGCTGATGCTGCGCCGTACGGATCTCGTCCATGTCGTACGCGATCTCCGGCGCGAAGGCGTGCACCGGCAGCTGCCAGGCGTGCACCACCCGCAGCGTGCTCCCGCGCAGCTTCGCCTGCCCGAAGGCGTAGGCCAGCGCGGGCTCGCACTGCGGCGAGTCGTCCACCCCGACCACGACCTCCTGGAACACCGGCCGCCGCTCCCCGCGCACCACCACGACGGGACAGGGCACGTGGCCGGCCACTTTCATGCTGACGGAGCCCAGCAGCGCGCCGGCGAACCCGCCCAGCCCCCGGCTGCCGACCACGACCTCGGTGGCGTCCTTGGCCTGCTCACGCAGGACCTCGGCGGGCGAGCCCTCGACGTCCTCGGTCGTGACCTCGACGGCGAGCTGCCGCTCGTGTACGAGCACCTCCGCCTCGCACAGGATCCTGCGCCCCTCGCGCCGCAGCGCGTCCGGGAGAGCGTCGATGGAGTATTTGCGGATCTGGTACGGCGAGCGGTCCACCGCATGGACGATCCGCAGCGGCACTCGCATCCGGAACGCGTCGTCGGCCGCCCATTCCAGCGCGGCGCGCGAATTCTCCGAGCCGTCGGCTCCTACGATGATCACGATACGCCTCCTTCGTCACCTCCATCCCACCCGCTCGCGCCCGCCCGCAGCAGGGCCGGAGGTCGGTCCGGCAAGGGCCGAAGGACCCTGTCCGCCGAACGGGCGGCTGGCTAGCTTCGTGGACATGACGAGGGAGGACGCACTCATGACCGGTACCGGCGACTTCGGGCGTCGCATCAGCTACCACCGTCACAGGCTCGGCCTCACCCCCGGACAGGTGGCCGACCGGGCGGACATGTCCGCCGGATACGTCCAGCACCTCGAAGGCCATCTGGGCACTCCTGACACGGGCACGGTGACCCGCCTGGCCGCCGCCCTCGAGACGACGGTCGAGGACCTGCTGGGCGGCGGGCGCGACCGACCGCCCGGCCCCGGATCCGGCGCGGCCGACGCGGTCCTGGAGGTGCTCGACCCCGAGGAGTGCCTGCGGCTGGTCGCGCCGGGCGGGATCGGCCGGGTGGCGTTCAACGGCCCGGAGGGGCCCACGGTGCTGCCGGTGAACTACAAGGTCCACGACGGCGCCATCGTCTTCCGCACCGCCCACGGCGGCCCCATGGACCAGGACCTGCGCACCGGTGCGGAAGGGGTGGAGATCAAGATCGGCTTCCAGGTCGACCGGATCGACGAAGCCCGGCGGGAGGGCTGGAGCGTGCTCGTCCAGGGCCCCGCCCACCACGTGCCCGAGGACGAGGCCGTCCAGGCCGACGTCACCCCGTGGGCGGGGGGCGAGCGCCGGCTCTACATCCGGATCATCCCGCACCGCATCACGGGCCGCCGCATCCACGGCCTCTGAGCAGCCCCGCCCTAGGTCCTCCTCCGGCTCGGGCTGAGCTCCTCCAGGGCCTCGCGCAGGTAGCCGGGAAAGGCCCACACGTCGGGAACCAGCTCCCCGCAGGCGGTGAACCCGACGTCGAGGCGCCCGTCGTAGGAGAAGGCCGTGATGTTGACGGCGCCGCTCACGTCGGTGACCACGGACACCGGGTAGTGCGCGAGCAGCCTGACCCCGGCGATCCGCAACGGGAACTGCGGGCCCGGAACGTTGGAGACGACCACGTTGACGGGCGGCCCCGTACGCCCCAGAAGATCAAGCGCGGCGCGGTCGGCCAGGCCGTTCAGGGCGGCGGGCATGCTCTCGCTCAGGTCACGCAGCAAGCGCGCGGGGGTCAGGGCGAACCGTTCCTTGAGCTGCCGCATCCCCTCGCTCACGAGTTCGAGCCGCCTGCGGGGATCGTCCACGTGCGTGGGCAACGGTGTGATCATCATGGTGACCTGGTTGCCCTCGTTCACGCCCTCCTGGCCGCGTACGGAGAACGGCACCCCCGCGACCAGGGGGATCTCCGGCAGCGCCGCGTGAGCCAGCAGCCAGCGCCGCAACGCGGAGGCCGCGAGCGCCATCACGACGTCGTTCACCGTGACGCCGAAGGCGTTCTTGACCCGTTTGATCTCCTTCAGCGACAGCTCGGCGAAGGCGTAACGGCGGCGGGAGGAGACCGGGCCGCTGAGCGGGGTGTGCGGGGCCTCCAGGTCCGGCAGTTCGGGCCGGGGTTCACGCCGGATCAGCCGCGCGACGCCGCTCGCGCCGGGCAGCCGGGAGATGACGGGGAGCTGGTCCAGCACCGGCAGGGCCTCCCCGGCGAACCGCAGCAGGTGCGCGGGATTCCCCGCGAGGTGCCAGGCGCTCCTGGCCAGCATGCGCCACAGCCCCGGAGGGGCTTCGAGCTCGTACGAGGCCGCTTCGGGCACGGGATCCATGAGCGCGGCCAGCACCTCCGCCCCCGTGAGCCCGTCGACGGCGGCGTGGTGGACCTTGGCGTAGATGCCGCAGCGGCCCCCGGCCAGGCCGTGGATCAGGTACATCTCCCACAGGGGACGGCTCCGGTCCAGCCGGCGCTCGTGCAGGCGGGCCACCTGCTCGCCCAGCTGCTCATCGTCGCCCGGAGGGGGCAGGGTGAGCTCCCGGACGTGATGGTCCAGGTCCACCTCGCCCTCGTCGGCCCAGTACGGGTGGTCCAGGCCGAGGGGCACGTGGACCAGGCGCTGGCGTAGCTGCGGCACCCCGGCCATCCGCTCCGCCAGCCTGCGCTGGATCCTCTTCCTGGACAGGTCCTTGTACAGCACGGCCAGGCCGCCGACGTTCGCGACGTTGGTGGCGGTCTCGAAGTTGAGGAACTGCGCGTCCAGCGCGCTGAGCTGCCGCATGTCTCCCCCCACCTCAGGCGGGCTCGCTACAGGGACCGCTACCCCTCATCCCACCGTGCGTCACCGCGCCGCCCCGACGCAAACGGATCCGAGGGGCTGAGAGCGGGACGGAACGGGCCTGGCGCGAGCGACGCGCGACCTCCTATGGAGACGCCGGAGAGCAGTATCGCGCGGCCAGAGCCCACCCTGTCAGAACGGTGGGACGTCGCACGCACCTGACCCGCTTGCGCCAACCCTACATTACTGTAAGTATTTACAAGGTAACCCATTGTGCATGATCCCTCCAGGAGGCGCCTCCGCCGGGCGGCGAGGTCCCGATCACCGGCCTCGGCGCGCTCGCCAATCCCCTCACGCCCAGGGAGGCCCCATGAACCGCCTGTCAGGCGCGCTGGCCGTCCTCGTCCTCGTGCTCGCCGCCGGCTGCTCCGGCCCGGCCGGCTCCCTCGCCCGGGACTCCTCGCACAACACGATCAGCATCCACCTGTACCAGAAGCCGAAGCGCTTCTCCCCGCTGGATCCGCCCACCGGCCCCGACCAGCAGGTCATGACGTTGATCTTCGACAACCTGCTGACGCTCGACGATTCCTACTCCTACGCGCCGCGCCTGGCCGAGCGCTGGGAGGTGCGCGCGGACCGGATCACCTTCCACCTGCGCCGGGGCCTGAAGTGGAGCGACGGCATGCCGTTCACCAGCAAAGACGTGCTGTTCACCTACAGATTGCTGGCCGACGCCAAGAGCGGCAGCGCGATGGCGGGCAAGCTGGCCGGGGCCGCCTTCGAGGCCCCGGACGACACCACGTTCGTGATCAGGCCGGCCAGGCCCAACGTCGGCTTCCTCAGCCTGATCGCCGGGCCGTTCGCCTTCATCCTGCCCGAGCACGTGCTCGGCATGGAGCCGGTGGACAGGATCGCGGGCAGCGTCTTCTTCAACCACCCGACGGTCGGCATGGGCCCGTACACCTTCGTGACCTACAAGACCGACCAGTACGTGGAGCTGGCCGTCAACCCGCACTACCGCAAACCCATCGCGATCTCCAGGATCTTCCTCAAGCCCATCAGCTCGGACGTGGCGGCGGCGCAGCTCGGCACCGGCGAGATGGACCTCGTGCAGATCTCCCCCACCGACCTGCGGGCGGTGGAGTCGCTCAAGGGCGTCACCGTCTCGGCGAAGCCGAGCCCGGGCTTCATCAGGATCGCGGTCGACCAGAGCGACAGGCGCTTCGCCGATCCCCGGGTACGGCGGGCGATGCTCCACGCCATCGACCGCGAGGCGCTGGTCGCCAAGCTCCTGGCCGGCAGGGGCCGGGTGCAGAACTCCTCGTTCGTCACTTCCTGGGCGCTGCCCGGCACGCTGGAGGCGTACGCCTACGACCCGGCCAGGGCCAGGTCGCTGCTGGCGCAGGCGGGCTGGAAGGCCGGCGAGAAGGTGACGCTGTCGTGGATCCCCGGCCAGCGCGACCGCGACGTGACGGCCACGGTGGTGCAGGGCGCGCTGAGCGCGGCGGGCATGACCGTCGAGCTCAAGCAGGTGCAGGCGGCCGAGCTGCTCGAATCCTATGAGAAGCGCACGTTCGACCTGGCGCTCTTCGGCGGCGGCAGCTACGCCGTGGACCCCTCCAGCAGCGTCACGATCATCAATTGCACCGCTTTCTACCCCAGCGGGGGAAATATCAGTAACTTCTGCGACGAGTCGTTGGACACCCTCACCGCCCGGGCCGACGCCGGCACCGACCGCGGCCAGCGTGCCAAGCTCTACCAGGAGGCCGCGGGCAAGGACAACGCCCAGGTCCCGTACCTGTGGTTGTACAACCCTGACACCCTGTGGGCCACCGGCTCGCGGCTGCGCGGCTTCAAGCCCAGCGGCGACTTCGCCACCGGCTTCTGGAACGCCGACGAGTGGACCCTGGCCGGCTGATGCTCGCCTACCTCATGCGCCGGCTCCTGACCAGTGCCGCCGTCTTCCTGCTCATCAGCGCCGGCGTGTTCCTCCTGATCCGCGCCGCGCCCGGCGACCCGGTCCGGATGATGGTCGACCCCGAGCGGCTGGCCTCGGGCGGCCCGGCGTTCGTCGCCGCCAAACGCGCCGAACTCGGCCTGGACCGGCCGGTCCTGGTCACGTACGGCATCTGGCTGCGCGACGTGCTGGGCGGCGATCTCGGCCACTCCTTCGTCAGCCGCCGCCCGGTGGCCGAGGTGCTCGGCGAGCGGATGGGGCCCACCGTGCTGCTCATGGGCACCGCCCTGGCGATCGGCCTGGTACTGGCGGTGGCGGCGGGCACGCTGGCCGCGATCCGGCGCAACACCGCGATCGACTACGCCACCACCGTCGCCGGCCTCGGCACGATCTCGGTGCCCGGCTTCTTCCTGGGCATCGCCGCGATCTACCTGTTCTCGCTGCGGCTCGGCTGGGTGCCGTCCTCCGGCATGTCCACGCCGGGCGACGGCGGCGCCGCCGACGTCCTGGCCCACCTGGTGCTGCCCGCGGCCGTCCTCGGGCTGTCCATCGCCGGGCCGTTCACCCGGTACGTGCGCGCCGGGCTGCTGGCGGAGCTCGGCGCCGACTACGTGCGCACGGCCGAGGCCAAGGGCGCCGGTCCGGCCCGGGTGCTCGTGCGGCACGCGCTGCGCAACGCCCTGGTCCCGCTCATCACCGTCGTGATGATCTCCATCCCGCAGCTGCTGGCCGGGGCGGTCGCCGTGGAGCAGGTCTTCGCCTGGCCGGGCATGGGGCAGCTCGCCGTCAGCTCGACAGCCCAGCTCGACCACCCGGTGGTGATGGGGTTCGCGATGTTCGTGGCGGTGCTCGTCCTGGTCTGCAACCTCGCCGCCGACCTGCTCTACGCGGTGGCCGACCCGCGGATCAGCCTGTCATGACCGCGACCGCCGCCCCCGCCTCGCCCCGCTCGCTCGCCGCCCGGCGCTTCCGGCGCAACCGCATGGCGCTGGCCGGCGCCGTGTTCCTCACCACCGTCGGCGTGCTGGCGCTGGCCGCGCCGCTGGTGGCCGGGCACGACCCGAACGCGGTCGATCTGGCCGCCTTCCGCGAGCCGCCGTCCGCCGCGCACCTGCTCGGCACCGACTCCTCCGGGCGCGACGTGTTCGCCAGGCTCCTGCACGCCGGCCGGGTCTCGCTGCTGGTCGGCCTGCTGTCGTCGCTGGCGGCGGTCGTCCTCGGCACGCTGCTCGGCGCCCTGGCCGGCATGTTCGGCGGGACGGTCGACGCCGTCGTCATGCGCGCCGCCGACGTGGTGCTCTCCTTCCCGCCGCTGGTCGTCATCGTCGTGCTGGCGGGCGTGCTCGGGCCGGGCGCCGCGATGCTCGTGCTCGTCTTCGCCGCCTGCAACTGGCCGACCGCCTGCCGCGTGGTGCGCGGGCTGACGCTCTCGCTGCGCGAGCGCGAGTACGTCCAGGCGGCGCGCGCCTTCGGGGCCGGGCGGCTGACGGTGATCGGCCGGCACGTGCTGCCCGCCGTCCTGCCGCAGGTGGCGGTGGCCGGCACGCTGCTGGTGGCGCAGCTGATCCTGCTGGAGGCGGTGCTGTCCTTCCTCGGCCTCGGCGTACGCCCGCCGCGGGCCAGCTGGGGCAACATGCTGACCGACGCCCAGAACCTCACCCTCATCCAGACCATGCCGTGGTTGTGGCTGCCGCCCGGCCTGGCCATCGCGCTGACCGTCCTGGCCGTGAACTTCGTCGGCGACGGCCTGCGCGACGCCGTGGACCCGAAGGGAGGCCGCGGATGACGCCGCTGCTCGCGGTCGACGACCTCACGGTCGAGTTCGCCACGCGGGAGGGCGTGCTGCGCGCCGTCGACGGAGTCAGCCTGGAGGTGGGGCCGGGCGAGATCCTCGGCGTGGTCGGCGAGTCCGGCTCGGGCAAGAGCGTGACCGCGATGTCGGTGCTCGGCCTGGTCCGGCCGCCGGGGCGGGTGGTGCGCGGCAGCGTCCGCTTCGACGGCGAGGACCTGCTGGCCCTGCCCGCGCGCCGGCTGCGCCGGATCCGGGGCCGCCGCATCGCGATGATCTTCCAGGACCCGATGACGGCGCTCAACCCGGTCGTCCCGGTCGGCGCCCAGATCGCCGAGGCCATCAGGCTGCACCAGCCGCGCCTCGGCCGCGCCGCCGTGCGGGCCCGCGTGCTGGACCTGCTGGCCTCCGTCGGCGTCGCCGACCCCGCCGGCCGGTACGGCCGCCACCCCCACGAGTACTCCGGCGGCATGCGCCAGCGGGCGATGATCGCGATGGCCCTGGCCAACGAGCCCGACCTGCTCATCGCCGACGAACCGACGACCGCGCTGGACGTCACCGTCCAGTCCCAGGTGCTCCGCCTGATCGACACGGCCAGGCGGGAGGCCGGCGCGGCGGCGGTGCTCATCACCCACGACCTGGGCGTGATCGCCGAGCTGGCCGACCGGGTCGCGGTCATGTACGCCGGCCGCGTCGTCGAGCACGGCGACGTGCACCAGGTCTTCGCCACGCCCCGCCACCCCTACACGCGCGGCCTGCTGTCCAGCCGTCCCCGCCTGGAGCCGGCGACGCGGGACCTGGTGCCGATCCCGGGCAGCCCGCCCGACCTGCTGGCGCCGCCGCCCGGCTGCGCCTTCGAGCCGCGCTGCGCGGTGGGCGCCGGCCGCGCCGCCTGCCGGTCGGAGCGTCCCGAGCCGGTCGCGGTGGCCGCCGGTCACCTGTCGGCCTGTCATTTCCACGAGGAGCAGGTGTGAGCAAACCCGTGCTGGCCGTCGAGGGCCTGGTCAAGCACTTCCCGATCCGTACCGGTGCCCTGCGCGGGCGGACCGGCGCGGTCCGGGCCGTGGACGGCGTGGACCTGGCGCTGCACTCCGGCCGCACCCTCGGGCTGGTCGGCGAGTCCGGCTGCGGCAAGACCACGACGGGCCGGCTCGTCGTGCGCCTGGCCGAGCCCACCTCCGGCCGCATCCTGTACGGCGGGCGCGACCTGGCCGCCCTGTCGCCCGCCCGGCTCAGGCCGCTGCGCGGCGAGATCCAGATCGTCTTCCAGGACCCGTACGCGTCGCTGTCGCCGCGGCTGACCGTGCACGAGATCGTCGCCGAGCCGCTGCGCACCCAGGGCCGCTACCGCCGCGGCGGCCGGGCGCGGGTCGGCGAGCTGCTGGAGCTGGTGGGCCTGTCGCCCGAACACGCGGGCCGCTATCCGCACGAGTTCTCCGGCGGCCAGCGCCAGCGCGTCGGCATCGCCAGGGCGCTGGCCCTGAACCCGCGCGTGCTGGTGCTGGACGAGCCCGTCTCGGCGCTGGACGTCTCGATCCAGGCGCAGGTCGTCAACCAGCTCGCCCAGCTCCAGCGGGAGCTGGGCCTGGCCTACCTGTTCATCTCGCACGACCTGTCGGTCGTGCGGCACCTGTGCGACAGAGTGGCGATCATGTATCTGGGCCGGATCGTGGAGGAGGGCGAGCGGGCGGAGATCTTCGCCCGGCCCGCCCACCCCTACACCAAGGCGCTCATCTCGGCCGTGCCGATCTCGTGCCCGTCGCAGCGGGGCGGGCGCAGGCGGATCGTGCTCGCCGGTGACGTGCCCAGCCCGGCGAACCCGCCGTCGGGTTGCCGCTTCCGTACCCGCTGCTGGAAGGCCCGGGAGCGGTGCGCCGTCGAGGAGCCGGAGCTGACCGGCGCGGGGCATCGCGTCGCCTGCCATTTCCCCGAGGAGAGCACCAGGCCCGGCGTAGGACCGGGAGGTGTCATTTGGGCTGGTCGTCGCTCCAGCCCGCCTTGATCATCGCGGTGGAGTTCCACATCGTGCCGGGCTCGAAGCCGGCAGCGCCGGCTCGGGCACGTCCTCCAACCGCCGCCAGGCGATCGCGAACGTCTCGCTCACCACCTCGTCCGCCACCTGGCGGCCCGCGCGGCTCACGACGTAGGCCCACACCCGTTGCCGGCATTCGTCGTACATGCCGGTGAACCGGTGCTCATCATCTGACACCGCCCAGCCCCTTCGTTCGGGATGCGTTCTTCTGACACCACGAAGTGGCCGCAACCCTCCCGTTGTTACACCCCTTTCGGGATCAGCTGATCGGGACGGTGAGGCGGCGTCTGGCGGGTGACGGCTCCCTGCGCTCGCCGAGGAGGGTCATGAGCTGGTCCATGGCCACCTCGCCGAGCTTCTCGCCGTCCACGTCGATCGCGGGGACGTCGCCCAGGCCGAGGCTCTCGACGATCATGCGCTCCGAGCTGACCACGACGTCGCGGATCCCGCGGTGGAGCAGGGCGAACATGAGGCCCAGGCCGATCGAGGTGGCGTACGGGACCACGGCGGTGGCGCGGGCGGCCAGCACGGCCTCCGCCGTCTCCACCCCGGCGGCGAACGTCGAGGGGTAGGGGCCGAGCATGGTCAGCGTCGCGCCGCTCGCCCCGGCCGCGGCGCGGATGGCCGCCTGGCGCTGGCGGTCCTGCCAGGAGCCCGCCGGGCCGCCGATGTAGACGATGCGCTCGTGGCCCATCTCGACGAACCGGGACACGAGCGTGCCGAAGGCGGTGGCCGTGTCGGCGACCGCGGAGGTCATGCCCTCGATCTCGCGGTCGATGAGCACGGTCGGCTTGAACGACGCGGCGGCGCGGACGATCTCGTCCGAGCCCCGCGGCGCGGTGAGCAGGAAGCCGTCGACCTGGTGCGCGAGCTGCTCGACCGCGGCGACGTGGGCGGCGTGCTCCAGGGAGTGCACCGCGATGGTCAGCTGCATGCCCGAGTCGGCCGCGCGCGCCTGGGCGCCGCCGATGATCGGGGTGAAGAAGGTGTTGTCGAGCGTGGGCACCACGACGGCGACCACCCCGGTCCGCCCGCGGGCGAGCTGCGTGGCCGCCCGGTTGGGGACGAATCCGAGCTGCTCGGCGGCTGCGCGGACGCGGGCCACCGTCTCCGGGGCGGCCAGGTCCGGCCGGCCCAGGGCGCGGGAGGCCGTCGCCTTGGAAACCCCGGCCAGCGCGGCGACGTCCGCGAGTGTCGGCACTGATCCTCCTTGAGTCGTTACACGGATTTCACACAGGGGTTTGTGCGACAGGCCGCTCATAATCTATGGTCAGGCTCATGCAACCGGTTCCGCAACCGGTTCCAGCCAAGCGTACGCCACGGAGAAAGGACGCCGACATCTCCCGCAAATCGGCCCTTCTGCTGGTGCCTGGTCTCGTCCTTCTCGTCGCGGGCTTCCTCATCCCCTCGGCGGCGATGCTCTTCGCGCCCCCGGACGTGCCGACCGGCGAGATCTTCACGCGCCTGGGCAGGATGCTGACGGATCCGTACGACCTGGAGGTGATCGGGCGCACGGTCGGGCTGGCCCTGGCTGTCACGATCATCTGCGTCGTCCTCGGCTTCCCCATCGCCTACTGGCTCGCCCGCTCGCCGTCACGCTGGAGCGGGGTCTTCCTGGCAGTGGCGATCTTCCCATTGATGCTGAGCAACGTGGTAAGGACGTTCGGCTGGCTGGTGATCCTCGGCTCCAAGGGGGCGCTCGGCCGGCTGCTCGTCCAGCTCGGCATCGTGGACGTGGCGCCGCAGCTGCTCTACACCAAGCTGGCGATCGTCCTGGGCCTCACCCAGCTGTTCCTGCCGCTGGCGATCATCTCCTGCTACTCGGCCGTCGCCCAGGTCGATCCCGGCCTGGACGACGCCTCGCGCGGGCTCGGCGCGAGCCGCATCCGCACGATGTGGAACGTCGTCATCCCGCTGACCATGCCCGGCATCGTGGTGGCCGCCACCCTGGTCTTCGCCGGGTCCGTCACCGCCTACACCACGCCGTACCTGCTCGGCGGGTCCAGCCAGCGGATGCTGTCCACGCAGCTGTTCAACTACGCGAGCACCACGGTCGACTGGGCCTCCGCCTCGGCGACGGCGCTCATCATGACGGTCCTGGTCTTCCTGGTCTCCGGGCTGTCCTCGCTGATCGGGCGGAAGGGGGCCACCTCATGAAGCGGCCGATCACGGCGGCGCTCGCGGTCATCGGCTACGTCATCATGATCGTGCCGATCATCTTCGTGGTCGCCACCGCCTTCACCGCCGGAAGCACCCTGAGGTTCCCGCCCGACGGGATCTCGCTGCGCTGGTTCGACGAGGCGCTCGGCTACGAGCCGTTCATCGAGGCCGCGCTCTCCAGCCTGGAGCTCGCCGTGCTCGCCACCGCGCTCGCGCTGGTGCTCGGCGTGCCCGTCACGCTCGCCGTCCACCGCGGCAAGCTGCCGGGCAAGGGCCTGGTCGAGGGGCTGTTCCTGTCGCCGCTCATCGTCCCCGAGCTGGTCGTCGGCCTCGCGTTGTTCCAGCAGCTGATGGTCGGCCTGGACCTGGACAACTTCAGCACCCTGCTGGTCGGGCACACCGCGCTGATGCTGCCGTACGCGGTGCGCGTGACCGGCGCCTCGCTCGCGCTGGCCGACCCCGCGCTGGAGGAGGCCGCCCGGGGTCTCGGCGCCTCGCCGCTGCGCGCGTTCCTCAACGTGACGTTGCCCGTCCTGCGTCCGGGCATCTTCTCCGCCGCGCTGCTCAGCATGGTGACGTCGTTCAACAACGTGCCGCTGTCGCTGCTGCTGCAGGGACGCGACTTCCGGACGCTGCCGGTGACGATGCTCGACTACGTGCAGCAGTCGTACGACCCGATGGTCGCCGCCGCGTCCACCCTCATCCTGGCCGCCACCGTGGTCATCGCGGTGA
Organism: Nonomuraea angiospora; assembly: GCF_014873145.1. Lineage (NCBI taxonomy): Bacteria > Bacillati > Actinomycetota > Actinomycetes > Streptosporangiales > Streptosporangiaceae > Nonomuraea > Nonomuraea angiospora. The sequence goes on from NZ_JADBEK010000001.1 coordinate 1,751,097, forward strand.
TCGCCGAGCGCACGGTCGGATTCGCCAAGATCTTCGGAGGGATCAACCAATGACCGCCGCCGCCGAGCTGATCGGAGTCACCCAGAGGTTCGGCTCCTTCACCGCCGTCGACGCCATCGACCTCGCCGTGCCGGCGGGGCGGCTGACGACGCTGCTGGGCCCGAGCGGCTGCGGCAAGACCACCACGCTCAGGATGATCGCGGGCTACTCCGCCCCGACGTCGGGGACGATCCGCATCGACGGGGTCGACAGCACGCGCACGCCGCCGGAGAAGCGCGATCTCGGGATGGTCTTCCAGTCGTACGCGCTGTTCCCGCACATGACGGTGGCCGACAACGTCGGGTACGGGCTCAAGCTGCGCAAGGTGCCGGCCGCGGAGAGACGCGCGCGGGTCATGGAGACGCTCGACCTCGTCGGGCTCGCGCACCTGGCCGACCGCAAGCCGAAGAAGCTCTCCGGCGGGCAGCAGCAGCGGGTGGCGCTGGCCAGGGCGATCGCGATCAGGCCCAAGCTCCTGCTGCTCGACGAGCCGCTGTCCAACCTCGACGCCCGCCTGCGCGTCCAGATGCGGGCCGAGATCAGGCGCATCCAGGCGGAGACCAGGCTGACCGTCATCCTCGTCACCCACGACCAGGACGAGGCGCTGGAGATGTCCGACGAGATGGTCATCATGAACGAGGGCCGGATCGTCCAGCAGGGCACTCCCCAGCAGGTCTTCCCCCGTCCGGCCGACCGCTTCGTGGCCGAGTTCCTCGGCTACGAGAACTTCCTCACCGCGGCCGACGGCACGCCGCTGACCATCAGGCCCGAGCATCTGCGCATCGCCGAGACGGGTCCCGGCCTTGGACACAGCCTTGACGCGAAGGTCGTCGACGTGGCCTTCCGCGGCGTCGACCTGCTGGTCTCGCTCGACGCGGTCGATCCGTCGGGCGCGACGGTCAGGCTGCTCGCCGACGTCCGCAGCGGCGCGAGCCTGGCGCCCGGAGCGGCCGTGACGGTGATCGCGCCCGACGACCATCTGGTTCCACTCCCCCGCTGAAAGAAGGAACGACCTCATGCCCACGCGCCGCGCCGTACTGGCCGCCGCTCTGACGGTGCTCGCCGCAGCCGGATGTTCCGGCTCCGGGTCCGCCGAGAAGCAGGCCGATCAGAACACCATCGTCGTCAGCACCTTCCCCTTCGGGGTGAAGGAGTTCGAGCAGGCGGTCGTCGCTCCGTTCAGCAAGCAGACGGGGATCAAGGTCGAGCTGGACACCGGGTCCAACTCCGACCGGCTGTCGAAGCTGAAGCTCGCCAAGGGCGAGCCGGAGGCGGACGTGGTGCTGATCTCCGACTACTTCGCCGCGCTCGGGCAGAAGGACGGCCTCTTCCAGAAGGTCGACGTGCCCAACATGAAGCAGCTCGCGCCGTTCGCGACCGAGGGCTCCTACGAGGGGCCGGCCTACACGCACCAGCTCAACGGGATCATCTACAACACCGGCAAGCTCAGCCAGAAGCAGGCGGCCGACTGGGAGCTGTTCGCCAACGCGGCGAACAAGGGAAAGGTCGCGCTTCCCGATATTTCGGTGACCGCCGGACAACTCATGATTTCGGGGGTGGGTGAGTCGTACGGCAAGGGCCCCTACGACATCGACGGCTCGCTGAAGACCCTGGCCGGCTGGGCGCCGAACGTCCTGCAGTTCTACACCTCCTCGACCGAGGTCACGAACCTGCTGACCCAGGGCGAGATCGTCGCCGCCGACGCGCTGAGCGGCTTCGCCACCAAGCTCGTCACCTCGGGCGAGCCGATCGCCTGGACGGCTCCCGCCAAGGGCCGCTACATGGCCACCAACCGGGCGATGATCCCCAAGGGCGCGCGCAACGCGCAGGGAGCGGCGAAGTTCATCGACTACATGCTGTCGGCCGAGGCGCAGAGCGCCATGGCGAAGGCCGCCGGCGACCTGCCCACGAACCCGAAGGCCGAGATCCCGGCCGACATCGCCAAGGTGACCGGCGAGGCGGCGAAGGACCCGGTGGCCGCCGGGTTCAAGACCCTCGACCCAGCCCAGCTCGTCGACACCCGCGCCACCTGGGTCGACCGCTTCACCCGCGAGGTGGCCGGCAAGTGAACCTTGACCTGATGCCCAAGGTCGATCTGCACTGCCATCTCATCGGCACCGTACGCGCCTCGACCTTCGCCGAGCTGGCCCGGCGGGAGGGGCTCGACCTGCCCGACACGCCCGAGCGCATCTACGCGGACGTGAACTCGCTCCCGCCGGACCCGGCGCTCTACCTGGACACCCGGATCCCGGTCCCGCAGGGCAGGAGCGCGGACGAGCCCGAGGTCTCCTACTCGCTGTTCCAGGTGTCCTCGTGGGTCCTGCAGCTCCTGCGCGACGCCGACGATCTCACCCGGATCACCTACGAGGCGTTCGAGGACGCCCACCGGACCAGCGCGACCAGGCATCTCGAGGTCTCCTTCGACGCGCTGACCGAGCATCAGGAGAAGCTCGGCTACGCCACGGTGATCGAGGCGTACGCCGAGGGCATCAGGATGGCCGAACGCGACTTCGGCATGTCGGGCCGGCTCATCGCGGCCGTCGACCGGAGCAGGTCGGGAGACGAGGCGCTCTCCTGGGTGCGCACGGTCGTGGACAACCCGCACGACTACGTGGCGGGGATCGGGCTGGACAACCTGGAGACCGCCGGGCCGCCGGAGCGGTTCGAGGCCGCCTTCCGGCTCGCCGGTGAGGCCGGGCTGCGCCGTACCGCTCATTCCTCCGAGCACGCGCCCGTCGCCGTCAACACGGTCACCTGCCTCGACGTGCTCGGCTGCGACCGGATCGACCACGGCTACTTCGTGCTCGAGGACGACGAGGTCGTCGCCAGGGTGCGGGACGAGCAGATCCCGTTCACCGTCATCTCGACCACCTCGCGGCGCTCGTGGCGGCCGTGGCGGCGGGCGTCGATCGCGGCGATGCTCGAGGCCGGGCTCAACGTCATCCCCGCCTCCGACGACCCGGGGATGTTCCCGACGTCGCTGGCGAACGAGTATCGGATCCTCTCCGAGCAGCTCGCCGTACCGGATGAGCGGTTGCGGGCGATGGCGCTGGCCGGCGTGGAGGCGTGCTGGTTGCCGGAGCCCGAGAAGGACGCGCTGCGCAGGCGCTTCGAGAGCGAACTCGCGAACGCGGAGTGATCGGGACGGGCGGCTTCACGCGGCCCTGAAGGCGCGGACCGGGTCCCGCTTCGGTGCTCACTTCGGTGATGCCAGGGGCTGGGGCCGGTCGCTTTCGCGATCACGACGAAGACGAGTGCCAGGCCGACGCCGAGGGTGGCGAGCGTGAAGCCCAGGCTCTGGAAACCGAGCAGGTCGCCGAGGGCGGTCCCGGCGGCCGGCGCGAGGAACGCCGTGCGCAGGCCGCCGCCGAGCAGGGGGACGAGGGCCAGGACGGCGGCGGAGATGACCCGGTTGAGCACGAGGGTCGCGGCCGTCGTCCGGTCGACGTCGGGGGTGGCCGCGATGGCCGCCGAACTCGCGGCGACCGCCACCCCGGCCCCCGCGCCGGTCGAACACCGCGAAGCCTGACCCGCCGAACGCCAGATCGCCACCATGCGGCAGTTCCTGGACCTCCTCGGCCTGTCTTCAGCGTGTGCGGCGACCGGGCGCCGGGGCTCAGTCGCTCAGCGGTGAAAGGCCCTGCCACCAGGCGTACAGCGGCTGTGGGGTCCAGGCCTCTGCGGTCATGGCCACGGACCGACCCGTGTACGTCCAGGACATGGCGTAGTACGGCCCGTTGATGGTGCAGAGCAGCTTGCCCCTGACCCAGGTGCCTTTGTACTCGGCCCCGGTGGCGCAGTTGCCTCCCCGGCCGTCGTGCAGGGCCCACCAATACGACTCCACCCACGTCTCGGCGTCGGTGTCGCTGCGGAACAGCACGATCATCGGATCGTGAACCGGACCCGACCGGACGGCCGTGCAGTCGAGAGCGGCCACCGCACCGGCCGGAGGACGAGCGGCAGGCCGGCAGTTCCTCAAGTCCGCCGAGCCGAGCATCTTCTCCAGCCGGCACTCACCCGGCGCCATGACGCACGCCGGCCTCGTCGGCTCCGTCGGCTCGGGCGGCTCCGTCGGTTCCGTCGACGGGGCCTCCTCGGCCGTCGGCTTCGGTGTCCTGGAACGGGAGCGGGAAGACGGTGTCGCCGATTCGGTCACCGTCACCGTCGGCGTCGGTGGCGCCGGCGTGGTCGATGATCCGGGTTCTCCACCCGTCCGAAGCGCGGCAAGAGCGACGATCAATCCGCCGATGCCCGCCAGGGCGCCCACCATCTCCCAGTGGACGCGTTCGCGCCAGGACGTACGGGCACCCTGGGCCGGCCTCCTGCTCATGAAGCAATGTTCCCCCGGACGCGAGCGCGTCGCCTGGGGAACGTGGAGAAGCCTTATCGGGTCCCGGCTACGCCCATCAAGGGCTTGGCCGGCTGGACGGCTCAGCGTGCGTGCGCGGCCGCTCGTTCACCCGGCGGCGCGTCCGGCCGAGCCTCGGCGTGGCCGGCCCGGTCGAGGTGGTCGGCGTGGAACAGCCCTTCGGCCAGCAGGCGCCGAACGTGCTCGTCGGCGGCGCTGTAGTACACGAACGTGCCCTCGCGGCGGCCTTTGACGAGTCCGGCCAGCCGGAGCTTGGCCAGGTGCTGGCTGACCGCCGTGGGGGCGGCGTCGGCGAGCTCGGCCAGGCAGGCGACATTGGACTCGCCCTGCAGCAGCGCCCAAAGGATCTTGATGCGGGTGGGATCGGACAACAGGCGGAACGACTCGGCGGCCAGATGCACCTGTTCCTCGTTCGGCATGTCGAAGTCGGGCAGCGAGGTGTGCATACGGCAAGCCTACCCTCAACCTCACTGCATGCGTATCTGCGTGACTGCGCATATAGGATGCTTCGGTGACTACCGATCTGACCACGCCCGAGGCCGCCGCCGTACGCCCGGCACCCGCATCCAGACCACTGCGCTGGTGGCGCTCGGGAGCAGGCTCGCTGCCGGAGGTGCGCTGGGCCCTGGCGGCCACCGCGCTGTTCGCCGCCGGCGGCCTGGCCCAGCTCGCCGGCGCGCCCGCCTGGCTGTGGTGGGCGCTGTATCTGGCCTGCTACGCCGCCGGCGGCTGGGAGCCGGGCCTGGCCGGGCTGAAGGCGCTGCGCGAGAAGACCCTGGACGTCGATCTGCTCATGGTCGCCGCCGCGATCGGCGCGGCGGCGATCGGTCAGGTCTTCGACGGCGCGCTGCTGATCGTCATCTTCGCCACTTCCGGCGCGCTGGAGGCGGTGGCCACCAAACGCACCGAGGACTCGGTACGCGGCCTGCTGGACCTGACCCCCGACCAGGCCACCCGCGTCGACCCCAACGGCGAGGAGGAGGTCGTGGCGGCCGCCGACCTGCGCGTGGGCGACGTCATCGTGGTGCGGCCGGGCGAGCGCATCGGCGCCGACGGGCGCGTGGTGGACGGGGTCAGCGACGTCGACCAGGCCTCCATCACCGGTGAGAGCCTCCCGGCCGACAAACAGAGCGGAGACGAGGTGTTCGCCGGCACGATGAACGGCACCGGCGCGCTGCGCGTCCAGGTCACCCGGCCCGCCGGCGAGACGGTCATCGCCCGGATCGTGGCCATGGTCGAGCAGGCCGGCGCCACCAAGGCCCGCACCCAGCTGTTCATCGAGAAGGTCGAGCAGCGCTACTCGATCGTCATGGTCGCCGCCACCCTCGCCCTGTTCGCGCTCCCCCTGCTGTGGGGCACCTCGGTGCAGGACAGCCTGCTGCGGGCGATGACGTTCATGATCGTGGCCTCGCCGTGCGCGGTGGTGCTGGCCACCATGCCGCCGCTGCTGGCCGCGGTCGCCACCGCCGGCCGCAACGGCGTGCTGGTCAAGTCCGCGGTGGTGATGGAACGGCTGGCCGACGTCGACCGGGTCGCCTTCGACAAGACCGGAACCCTGACCGAGGGCCGGCCGCACCTGACCTGCCTGCGTGTCCTGCCCGGCACGGCGGCCATCGCGAGAGGCGGATCAGAGGGCGGGGCCGGGGCGCAGGCCGATCGGCTGCTCGCGCTGGCGGCCGCGGCCGAGCAGGGCTCGGAACATCCACTCGGCCGCGCCATCGTCGCCGCCGCCCATCACCAGCGCCTGCCGCTGCCCGCGGCGGCCGGCTTCGCCGCCCTGCCCGGGCGCGGCGTGCGCGCCCGCGTCGATGGACGCCTGGTCGAGCTCGGCAGTCCCGCTCACCTGCTGGACCAGAGCGCGGACGGCGCCACGTCCGGCGATGCCGAGCAGGCCCGCCAGGTCGTGGCCGAGATCGAGGAGGACGGGCACAGCGCCGTGCTGCTGCTCCTGGACGGTCGTCCCGTCGCGGTGCTCGGTCTGGCCGACCGCATGCGTGCCGGCGCGGCACAAGTAGTGGCGCAGCTGACCCGCCTGACCGGGGCGGCCCCCGTCCTGCTGACCGGTGACAACCCCCGCGCCGCGGCCCGTGTGGCCGCACAGGCCGGCATCACCGACGTACGGGCCGGGCTGCTGCCGCAGGACAAGGTCGAGGCCGTCCACGAACTGCGGCGGCAGGGCGCCCGGCCGGCCTTGGTCGGCGACGGCGTCAACGACGCCCCCGCTCTGGCCGGTGCGCACGCCGGCATCGCCATGGGCGGCTCCGGGGCCGACCTCACCCTGCAGGCCGCCGACGCCGTCATCACCCGCGACGACCTGACCACCGTCCCGGCGGTCCTCGCCCTGGCCCGCCGGGCCCGCCGCCTGGTGGTCGCCAACCTTGTCATCGCCGGCGCGTTCATCGCCGTGCTGGTGGCCTGGGATCTGTTCGGTGAGCTGCCGCTGCCGCTCGGGGTGGCCGGGCACGAGGGCTCCACCGTCATCGTCGGCCTCAACGGCCTGCGCCTGCTGCGCGATGCCGCGTGGAAGCGGGTACCGCTCGAACGTTGAGCCTCGCCCGCGCCGGGCGGAATGCCGAATGTTCGAGTGATTCACAGAATGATCGTCTGCGCGCTACTCTGCCTCCGGCCCAACGGAAACGGAGACCGTGGATGCACAAATTAGCCAGATCCGGTTTTGCCCTGCCCTTGGTCGGGGCCATAGTCGCGGCCACCCTGATCGCCACCGCACCGGCCGCCTCAGCCGCGCCCATGCGCGGCAACGGACACCGGGTCACCGTCATGGTCCACGGCTTCGACCGCGAAGCCGACATCAGCTGCTCCGGCGCATGGAACAGCGCCGAGAATGTGCTGAACGCCAATGGCTGGGGCGACGTCGTCACCTTCGGCTACTACAACAAGGCCACCAACTGCGACCTCAGGCTCCAAGGGACCACCGACACGCGCATCCAGGAGGTCGGCCGCCAGTTCGCGTGGACCGTCTACTACCTGTACTCCAGCAAGGACGTGGCGATCGACGTCGTGACGCACTCCATGGGCGGCCTGGTCGCGAAGGCGGCCATCGAGGGCGTCAACAGGTACGGCGTGGGCAAGCCGCCGCCCGACCTGAGCGGGCTGACCGTCGATCCGAACGACCTCGGCGCGACCGTGTGGCCCAGAGCCTGGCCCCCCTTCCTGTACATCGAGGACATGGTCACGTTCGCCACGCCGCACCTGGGCATCGGCAGCGCGGTGGTGACCGCGTGCGCCATCACCCACGAGCAGTGCAGCGACATGCGTCCGGGCAGCGGCTTCATCAGCTGGCTGGGAAAGCAGCCGCAGTCCCAGATGGGTACGGACTACACCTTCCTCGCCTCGAAGCACGACGACACGGTCAGCTCCGACTCGGCGACCAACAAGCGCACTGCCCACCATTGGGCGCTCTACGGCTCGAACGCCGACGGCGGCACGCTGAGTCACACCTCCATCCGGAACACCTCGACCGGCGACTGGCAAGCGTCGTACGGGGGAGAGTTCAGCGACGAGGGTGAGGGCTCGTACCCCGCTCCGCTCCTGCGGATGATGGACGGCCTGTACGACCAGCAGGCCCAGTAGCGCCGGCACGCACGCGACGACCCCCACCGGCGAACGAGACGCGCGAGCCGCGCGGCCCGACGTCAGGACCGGTGGGGGCTCCGAGGCGCGAAGGTGTCAGGTCCGGGTCCGGCGTTGTCCGGCGGATAGCCCGGGCCTGGTCGCCCCACTGCTGGGCGGTATTGATCAGGTTTCCGCCGGAGCCGCCAGGAGGGCGCTCGCGGCGACCAAGGCCAGGACGGCCGCCGCCGGCATGGCTCTGAGCCTTCGCGCCACGCTGTGTCCTTTCGTCGTACGAAGGCCATGGCACGACCACGCTGTGGTCGAACCCCTACACCGTCACCGGCGCGAGCCTCACCGTCCCGGTCGCGAACCAGAACGCCAACGGCGCCTACCGCCTGACGATCACCCCGAGGTGACAGGCGCCGCCCTTGAGACGGGCAGGCGGCTCGCAGATGAGCGTCAGGCCGGCGGCGGGCCGCTGCTCTCCCGCACGATGAGCTCCGGCTCGTTCCAGGACGGGAGGGACAGCGCGGCCGCCGGCTGCAGCAGACCGAAGCACGCGCGGCCGAGGCTTGCCGCACAGGATGGCGGTCACCGAGCGGTCCGCCAGCAGGGAACGCACCGCGAGGTATCCGGAGCGGGGAGTCCAGCCGCCGCGCAGACGTCGTTGAGCGCGGTGATGCCGGGCCAGACGGCGCCCGCCTGCGCGACGGCCTTCTGATGGCGTTCCGAGGCCGGCCACTCCCCCGGTTCCCATGCCTCCTTCGGGTGTTTCGTGCCGGCGTGGATACGGAGGGAGCCGCCGGAGGGATGCTCCGGCGGCGATCATTACCTGATGGTGAGTGGAGTTACCGATAACACCGCGGCCGTCGAGGTCAGCTACGGGTCCACTTCTGGTTGGCCCCGCCCCAGCAGGAGTAGATCTGCACCTTGGTCCCGTTGGCCGTGCCCGCGCCGACGACGTCCAGGCACTTGTTCGCGCCGACCGCGGTGACGGTGCCGTCGGAGTTGATGCGCCATTGCTGGTTCGTCTGCCCGTTGCAGTCCCAGATGATCACGCTGGTGCCGTCCGCCGTGCCGCCGCCGTTGACGTCCAGGCACTTGTTGCCGTAGACCCGCAGCTCACCCGAGCTGGTCGAGGTCCACTGCTGGTTGCCCTGGCCGTTGCAGTCCCAGATCTGGGCCTGGGCGCCGTTGGCCTGGGAGGCGTTGGCCACCTCCAGGCACCTGCCGGAAGGCGTGCTCCTGATCGTGCCGCCGCCCGTGGGAGGCGGGGTGGAGCCGCCGTTGAGGGCGTTCAGCACGGCGTCGTAGGCGGGCTTCTTGTTGTAGTTGCCGTCGAAGAGCAGGGGCGTGTCGCCGCTGCGCCATGAGTATTTGTCGGTGACGCCCCAGACGGTGATGCCGGTGCAGCGGGAAACGGCCATGCAGGCCTGGGTGACGCGGCGGTAGGCGTCGGCCTGGGCCGAGCCCGAGCCGCCGACGTCCAGCTCGGTGATCTGCACGTCCACGCCGAGCGCGGCGAACTGGGCGATGTTCTGCTGGTAGTTGGACGGCGGGTTCCCGAAGTGCGACTGCAGGCCCACGCAGTCGATGGGGACGCCGCGGGCCTTGAAGTCGCGGACCATGTTGTAGACGCCGCGGGTCTTGGCGGCGTTGGCGTCGTCGATGTTGTAGTCGTTGTAGCAGAGCTTGACGTCGGGGTCGGCGGCGCGTGCGGCGCGGAAGGCCTCTTCGATGAAGCCGTTGCCGAGCTTCTGGGTGAACACCGAGCTGCGCAGCGACCCGACCGCGCCGCCGTCGGCGAAGGCCTCGTTGACCACGTCCCAGGCGTAGATCTTGCCCTTGTAGTGGCCCATCACCTGGTTGATGTGGTTGGTCATCGCCGAGCGCAGGTCGGCGGCCGACATGTTGCCGTTCACCCATCCGGGCAGTTGAGCGTGCCAGACCAGGGTGTGACCGCGGATCTTCATGCCCTTGCTCACGGCGTGGTTGACGATCTGGTCGGCCGGGCCCCAGTTGAACGAGCCACGGGAGGGTTCGATGGGGCCCCACTTCATCTCGTTCTCGGCGGTGACCCCGTTGAACTCCCTGTCCCAGGTCGTCACATACGCCGACTCGCCGAGATGACCGGCCGCCACCGCGGCGCCGAAATAGCGCCCGCTCTGCGCCGCCGCCGCGCCCAATGTGCTCGCGGCGGCGGCCGCGGGTGTGGTCACCGCCAGTGCGGTGAGTACGCCGAGCGCGCCGGCGAGCAACGCCCGGGCGCCCGATGCGAGTATGGGTTTTTCGCCCATGACTGAGCCTCCACTACGGGATGCGAAAAAAGGGGATGCGGAAAATCCGCGCGATTCAGCACGCGGCCTGCCGCCTGGGCCGCGCCACGGGCTGCGCTCCCGCCGCCCACCACCGACTTCGGCGGAAGGCAGCCCGCTCGGGGACTCAGTGTGGAAAGCGGCACGAAACATGTCAAGGTTCCACCCGAAAGTTTCGCCGCCCTCTTGGTGACCGCCGCCCTCTCGCCTCGTGGAGAGCGGCCCTCGGCACTGCGCGTTCGCGGTGACCGGCCGCGGGCAGCGGCGATGAACGTTTCATCAACGCCGGCCCCGTGTACGGCGACCGGCCCGGGGAGTCATGTCCCAGCGCTCCGCACCATTCGAGCCTTCCTGGCCGCGGTCCTTTCGCGCGGCTCCATCAGCAGCCAGTACGGCCGATCCTTGACGTGCTCCGAGGAAGCATTTAGACGCTTGTGTTAGCGATAACGCAGCATTCGTCCCAGCCACAGCCCACCGCGTGCCGTCTCCCCGTCCCGAGAGGCTCCCGCCCATGTCCTCGTCGTCGTACCCGTTCAGCCGCCGCAGGCTGCTCAGCACGGCCGCGTTCGCCACCGCCGGCGGCCTGCTGGGCGTCGGGCCCGCACGAGCGGCCAGTGCTCCGACCAGCTACACCCCGAGCTGGTCCTCGGTCGACCAGCACCCACCGGCTCCGGAGTGGTTCCAGGACGCCAAGTTCGGCATCTACTACCACTGGGGCGTGTTCAGCGTTCCCGCCTTCGCCAACGAGTGGTACCCGCGCAACATGTACAACAACGGCTCAAACGAGAACAACCACCATAAAAGCGTCTACGGTGATCCCTCGGCGTGGCCGTACCACAACTTCATCAACGGCGCCCGGGACAAGGCAGGCAACTGGGTGCAGTTCGCGCCGAAGTTGAAGTCCGCCGGCGGCAACTTCGACCCCAGCGAGTGGGCCCAGTTGTTCGCCGACGCCGGCGCCAAATTCGCCGGACCGGTGGCCGAGCACCACGACGGTTATTCGATGTGGAACAGCCGGGTGAACGAGTGGAACTCGGTCGCCACCGGCCCCAGGCTCGACCTGCTGCGGTTACACGCCGACGCCGTCCGGGCCAAGGGCCTGAAGTTGCTGGTGTCCCTCCACCACGCGTACAACTTCACCGGCTTCTACCAGTGGGCGCCGTCGCAGTCCACCACCACCCTCAGGAAGCTGTACGGCCAGCTCGACAGGGCCACGGAGAACCAGCTCTGGTACGACAAGCTCAAGGAGGTCATCGACGGCTACCAGCCCGACATCATCTGGCAGGACTTCAACCTGAGCCAGATCCCCGAGTCCCAGCGCCTGAACTTCCTCGCCTCCTACTACAACCAGGCCATCGCCTGGAACAAGGACGTGGTCGCCACCTACAAGGACGGGTTCAACACCAAGGGCGAGGTCTTCGACTACGAGCGCGGCGGGCCGGCGGACATCCAGAATCCCTACTGGCTGACCGACGACAGCATCTCCAGCTCCAGCTGGTGCTACACCGTGGGCATCGGCTACTACTCCCTCAACGCCATGCTGCACGCACTGATCGACCGGGTCAGCAAGAACGGCAACATGCTGCTGAACATCGCCCCCATGGCCGACGGCACCATCCCGTCCGGGCAGCGGTCGATCCTGCTGGGCATCGGGGACTATCTGCGGCGTTTCGGCGAATCCATCTACGCCACCCGGGCCTGGGCGAGCTACGGCGAGGGCCCGACCAAGATGGGCGGCGGCTCCTTCGTCGAGCCACGCCCCGGAACCAACCGGGACATCCGCTTCACCCGCAGCAAGGACGGCACCGTGCTGTACGCCACCGTGCTGGGCTGGCCGGGCGGCACCCTGGACGTCACGACCCTGAACTCGAACCGGATCAACCTCGGCAACCTGGCCTCGGCGCAGCTCCTGGGCTCCGCGGCCGGCTCGTACATCAACCTGCCCAACCGCACCCAGGACGGTGCCGCCCTGCACCTGTCCATGCCCTCGTCCACCGCACCGTTCAGCGCCCCGGCGTACGTGGTCAAGCTGACCTTCAACGGCCAGATCCCCGCCCTCGGCTCGGGCCCGCTCCCGACCACCTGGGTGCGGATCACCAACGTCACCACCAACCTCGCGCTGGACAGCGGCGGGAACGTCGCCTCCGGCTCGGCGCTCAAGCAGTGGAACTACGACGGCAGCACCAACCTGCAGTGGCAGCTGGTGGACCTGGGCAACGGGTATCACCGGCTCGTCAACCGCACCAACGGCATGGCCGCCGACAGCTGGGGCAACACCGCCAACGGCGCCTACTGCATGCAAGCCGCCTGGAACGGCGGCAACAACCAGCAATGGAGACTCAACAGCCTCGGCAACGGCCGCTACCAGATCATCAACCGCGCCACCGGCACCGCGCTGGACAGCGGCGGCAACACCACCGCCGGCTCCAACGTGAAGCTGTGGAGCCCCGACTCCAGCACCAACCTCCAATGGACCATCACCGCCGTCTGATCGGCTTGCCGCACTTCGACCTGCTCGGGGCCGGCGCCGGTGGCGCGGTCAGGCGAGCGCGGTCAGCCGCGCCACCTCGTCGTCCGACAGGGTGAGCCTGGCCGCCTGCAGGTTCTCGGTGAGGTGCTCCAGAGACGTGGAGCCGGGAATCGGCAGCACGACGGGCGCGGGAAGTCAGTCATGCTGCGGCTCTTGCCGTTGCTCTGACTCGCATCGGTGCCGTCCCATTTTCCGACCAGGAAATGACGGCGATGGCCGCCGACGAGCCACGAAGAAACTTTCACCGAGCCTTGACCTGCGGCAGGCGCACCCTTACATCGTGGTGTGTTATCGATAACGCACTCCATGCGGCTGCCCCTCCCATCGACGTACGCCGGCATCGGATCGGCAGAGAGAGTCCCACGATGTCAAGACGTAGACCCTTGTTGACCGCCTTAGCGGTCGTGGTACTTGCCGTCCTGGTGACCACCGGTGGCCCGGCGTTGAGCGCCAGCCTCGGCACCACCACCACGCGCACGGTCAGCGCCCTGGCCGCATCCGCGGGATGCGGCCAGGCGCCAGGGCTGGCGAGCGGCACGCGTTCGATCCAGACCAGCGGCAAGAACCGCAGCTACATCCTCAAGATCCCCGACAACTACGACATGAACCACCCCTACCGGCTGATCTTCGGGCTCCACTGGCTGGGCGGCACGGCCACCGATGTCGCCACCGGTCAGACCGTGCAACGGGACGTCTGGGCCTACTACGGCCTGCAGCGCCTGGCGAACAACAGCACGATCTTCGTCGCGCCCCAGGGCTTCAACAACGGCTGGGGCAATTCCAACGGCGAAGACCTGACCTTCGTCGACGACCTGGTCAGGCAGATCGAGGGAGCTCTCTGCGTCGACACCACGCAGCTGTTCGCCACGGGTTTCAGCTACGGGGGCGCCATGTCGTACGCGATCGCGTGCGCCCGGGCGAACGTCTTCCGCGCGGTCGCCGTCCAGTCCGGCGGCCAGCTCAGCGGGTGCAGCGGCGGCACCCAGCCCATCGCCTACATGGGGATCCACGGCATCAGAGACGGCGTGCTCAACATCTCCGGCGGACGATCCCTTCGTGACCGGTTCGTCAGGAACAACGGCTGCACCGCCCAGAACCCGCCCGAGCCGGCGCAGGGCAGCCTGACGCACAGGGTCACCACCTACTCCGGGTGCTCGGCCGGGCATCCGGTCGTCTGGGCCGCGTTCGACGAAGGCCACATCGCCGCGCCACAGGACGGGGCCGGCGGCGACAGCGGCTCACGGACCTGGGTGCCGGCAGAGGTGTGGAAGTTCTTCACCCAGTTCCAGAGCGGCCAGGACCCGACGCCGACTCCCACACCGACACCCACGCCGACGCCCGTTCCGGGAGCGTGTTCGGCCACGATCGAGACGGTCAACAGCTGGGACGGCGGGTTCCAGTCGACGGTGACGGTCCGGGCGGGCAGCGCGCCGGTCGACGGCTGGACCGTGAAGTGGACCTGGCCGGGCGGGCAGAGCATCAGCAGCCTCTGGAACGGCACGCAGAGCGGCTCCGGCTCCGCCGTGACGGTCCGCAACGCCTCCTACAACGGCTCCGTCGCCGCGGGCGCCTCCACCACCTTCGGCTTCACCGCCAACGGCACCGCGGCCACGCCCACCGCCACCTGCACCAGCCCCTGATCCCGTGTTCATCCGGGGTGGCCGATGCCACGTCACCGAGGCCGGCCACCCCGATGCGGCCTTGAGGAGGGCCCTTGCGCAAGGTGAGAACGCTTCTCGCCGCCGGCATTCTCGTCGGCGGTCTGATCGTCCTGCAGGACCAGGCCGGCGCCCTGGACAACGGGGTCGCCCGCACGCCCCCCATGGGCTGGAACAGCTGGAACACCTTCGGCTGCAACATCAACGAGACACTGATCAAGCAGATGGCCGACGCCATCGTCAACTCCGGCCTGCGCGACCTCGGCTACAAGTACGTCGTGGTCGACGACTGCTGGTTCGACCCCACCCGCGACTCCGCGGGGAACCTGCGGGGCAACCCGTCGCGCTTCCCCGGCGGGATGAAGGCCCTCGGCGACTACCTGCACGCCAAGGGGCTGAAGTTCGGCATCTACCAGGTGCCCGTGGACAAGACCTGCGCCCAGTACTTCGGCGGCTACCCGGGCGCGACCGGAAGCCAGGGCCACGAGGTCCAGGACGCCAAGCAGTTCGCCGCCTGGGGCGTGGACTACCTGAAGTACGACTGGTGCTCGCCCAGCGGCACCATCGACGACCAGGTCCGCACGTTCGCGAAGATGCGCGACGCGCTGGCGGCGACCGGGCGGCCGATCGTCTACAGCATCAACCCGAACAGCATCCACGCGAAGACCGGGCCGCAGCGCAACTGGGGCGACGTCGCCAACCTGTGGCGGACGACCGAGGACATCACCAACAAGTGGAACACCGGCCAGACGAACGGATACCCGATGGGCATCCAGAACATCGTCGACGTCACCGTCCCGCTCGCCTCGTACGCCAGGCCCGGCGCGTTCAACGACCCCGACATGATGGAGATCGGCCGGGGCGGCATGACCGACACCGAGATGCGCAGCCACTTCGCCCTCTGGGCGATCATGGCCTCGCCCCTCATCGCCGGGAACGACCTGCGCAGCATGGACCCGGCGACGACGACCATCCTGAAGAACCAGAACCTCATCGCCATCAACCAGGACCCGCTTGGCCTGCAGGCAGGCCAGGTCAGCAACGACGGAACCCGGCGCGTGCTGGCCAAGAAGCTCGGCAACGGCGACGTCGCGGTCGCCCTGTTCAACCAGGGCGACAGCACGACCACGATCAGCACCACCGCGTCCGCGATCGGTCTGGCGGGCGATTCGTTCACCCTTCGCGACGCGTGGACGAACGCCGTCAGCGCTAGCACCGGCACCATCTCGGCCGCCGTGCCGTCGCACGGCACCGTCGTCTACCGGGTCAGCGGCGGCACCTCCTCGACGCCGACGCCGACGCCCACGCCGAGCGGCCCGGCGGACGGTTGCACGGCGGCGTACCGGCTGGTCAACGACTGGGGCACCGGCTTCCAGAGCGAGGTGACCGTCAGCAACCCCGGGCCGTCCGCGATCGACGGCTGGACCGTGAAGCTGACGCTGGCCGGCGGCCAGACCATCTCCAGCCTGTGGAACGGCGTGAACACCGGCACCAGCGGCACGGTCACCGTCAAGAACACCGCCTACAACGGCACCGTCGCCGCCAACGGGACGACCACGTTCGGCTTCACCGCCGGCGGCAACGGCTCGGCCGCCCCCACCGCCGTCACCTGCACGACCCCGTAGTGGAGCGTCACGTCTCAAGGAAGGTAAGCACCCATGCGACAGCTCAGCCATTCGCACCGGCGGATGGCACTCTCGGCCGCCTCCGTCGTCGCGCTGTCGACAGCCGGGGTCGGCATGGCCGCGGCGCACGTGGCATCAGCGGCCGCGGCGGGATGCCAGGTCACGTACACGGTGACCAACCAGTGGTCCGGAGGCTTCGGCGCGAATGTTAACGTTACCAACCTCGGCGATCCCATCAACGGCTGGAAACTGACCTGGGCCTTCCCCGCCGGGCAGGCCATCACCCAGCTGTGGAACGGCTCCTACACCCAGTCCGGCGCCCAGGTCACCGTCGCCAACGTGGACTACAACGGCAGCATCCCCGGCGGCGGCACCGCCGGCTTCGGCTTCAACGGGAGCTGGAACGGCTCCAACCCGGTGCCGTCGAGCTTCGCCCTGAACGGCGTCCCCTGCACCGGCAACGTCTCCACCCCCACGCCCACCGTCACGCCACCTCCGCCGCCGTCGAGGCAGCCGTGCGACATCTACGCCGCCGGCGGCACGCCGTGCGTGGCGGCGCACAGCACGACCCGCGCCCTGTACGCCTCGTACAACGGCCCGCTCTACCAGGTACGCCGCTCCTCGGACAACGCCACCCGGGACATCGGCGTCCTGAGCGCGGGCGGGGGCGCCGACGCCGCGGCGCAGGATTCGTTCTGCGCCGGCACGACCTGCCTCATCACCATCATTTACGACCAGTCAGGCCGTAACAACCGCCTCACCCAGGCGCCCCCCGGCGGGTTCCCCGGCCCGGCTCCGGGCGGATACGACAACCTCGCGAACGCCACCAAGGCACCGACCACCGTCTACGGCCGCAAAGCCTACGGAGTCTACGTGGATCCCGGCGTCGGCTACCGCAACAACACCACCAACGGCATCGCGAAGGGGGACCAGCCCGAGGGCATGTACGCCATCTTCGACGGCACGCACTACAACGGCGGCTGCTGCTTCGACTACGGCAACGCCGAGACCAACAGCCGCGACAACGGCAACGGCACCATGGAGGCCATCTACTTCGGCAACATCAAGGTCTGGGGCTACGGAGCCGGCAACGGCCCGTGGATCATGGCCGACCTCGAGAACGGCCTGTTCTCCGGGGTGGACCAGAAGTACAACGCCAACGACCCGACCATCAGCCACCGGTATCTGACGGCCATCGTGAAGGGCGAGCCGAACCACTGGTCGATCCGGGGCGGCAACGCGCAGTCGGGCGGCGTGTCGACCTTCTACAACGGGCCACGGCCCAACGTTGCGGGCTACAACCCGATGAAGAAGGAAGGAGCCATCATTCTCGGCATCGGCGGCGACAACAGCCACGGCGCGGCCGGCACCTTCTACGAGGGCGTGATGACGTCCGGCTATCCGTCGGACGCCACCGAGAACGCCGTCCAGGCCAACATCGTCGCCGCCGGCTACCGATGAATCCGGCCAGCTAGACCAGCCATTGGGATGACCGAGCCCCGCAGCCGGGCCATGCGTCGATCCACCTTTTCCAAGGAGATCTCCGTGCGCTTCAGCCGACCTCGGCGCTGGATCGCGGCCGCGATGGCTGCGGCGCTCGGCGCCCATCGCCGGCACCGACACCGGCAAGGCCGTGCGAGACGCCGGCATCGTCTGCTGCGTCACCACCTCCACTGCGCCGCTGTTCACCCTCGACCAGGCGGCTGAGCACGCTCACGTCAACGCCGTGGGCGCGTTCCGCCCGGCCATCGGGGACCACCTGATCGGGCTGGGCGCCGCACTCGCAGGCGGCGTGCCGCCGAGCGGGGGGCGCACGGTCTTCAAGACGGTCGGCGTCGCCCTCCAGGACTGGGCGATCGCTCAGCTGCTGGCTCAGCGCTGCCTTCAGTGATCGCCCGGTCCCCTGTAGCCCGGGCGAATGAGACGATGTCCTAACCGGCGGCTTGCAGCCGGAATTGCAGGTCGGAGGCGCCTGGCGTCTCCAGGACCGACACCGCGATCAGGCCGGCGGCCGCGGCAAGGCTCTCGAATCCTGAGCGGGTGTACCAGTGCAGTACCCAGGGGCGGTCCACGATGGTGCTCTCGCCAGCGCGGTACCGCTCGTAACGCAACACCGTCGTCTGCGTCCGCGCGGAATCGCTACGCTCCTCGGACAACACCGAGACACGCAACTCAGCACCGTCGTCCGCAATAGCGGTGCGTGCTCGGCCGATCCGTTCGGCAGGCGTGGGCGACGGGACGAACAGCGGCACCAGGGCGGTGCCGCCCACGGCGAGGTGGTTACGGATGCGGTGGAGTGCAGCCAGAGCGATGGAGTCGTCGGGGAGCAGGTTGAAGGTCGGCCCGGCAAGAAAGATCGCACGGTAGCGGCGCGGCAGATCGAGCGCCTCCATGCGCTGGTGGTGGACGACGACATCGACGCCTTGCGTCCGCGCCCGGCTACGGCACCGCTGCAGCATGTCTGCCGAGGAGTCGACACCCTCGACGTCCAGGCCGCGCCGGCGCAGGTCGAGCAATGGATCGCCGTCCCCACACCCCAGCTCCAGCGCCGGGGACCCAGCCTCTTGGACAAACGTCGCATAGGGCTCTGGGTCTTGGGCGACGGACTTCAGCGGCCCATACAACTCGGCGACGATGCCCGTGTAGAAATCAGCAGGAAGCACGCCCGCACCTTACGCTCCAGCCGAAGGCTCGGCGACAGCATTTCCAGCAACTTGCTTTTCTAAGTTAGCATGTTAAGTTAGAGGGCGTGGAACGGAACCTGAGCCTCGACCTGCATGTGCTGACCGCCCGCCTGGACCGGGCGGCCGACCGGCTGCTGCGCGCCAGTCACGGCATCTCCTACAGCCGCTTCCTCGCCCTCACCCTGGTGGGCGAGCTGGGCGCGACCACGCAGCGCACGCTGGCGGAATACCTGGGGGTGACCGAGGCGTCGGTGAGCCGCATGACGGGGGTCCTGGCCGCCGACGGGCTGCTCGACGTGCGGCCCGACCCGGGCGGCGGGCGGCGGCACCGCCTCAGCCTGACCAAGGCGGGCGAGGAACTCGTCGCCTCGGTGCGGCGCGGCTTCGAGGACAAGCTGGCGGTGCTGGTGGAGCAGAGCGGCATCGCCTACGAGGAGTACGCCGAGCAGACCGCCCGGCTGCTGAGCACGTTCGACCGGCTAGAGAAGGAAGCAGGACGTTGACCTCCTCCCCCTCGTAAACGAGGGGGATGCCAACCGCCGCCGGTTGGCCTTCCTGCTTCACCGCCGGTCGCCCGCCCGAGAGGACTCTCGTTGAGGTCTTACACCAGCTCCCTGCTCGGGGGTCGGGTAGAAGCGGTACTTGTAGGCCCGCTTCACCAACTGCGCCACACCTCACATTTTCGCAGGAAGACCAGCCAAGTACTGCCCGCTTGTCGTAGACAGCGGTCCGCCTGACGGCGAATCGCCTGCTCCTGCCCTGCTTCGCAGGAGCCCAATTCCTTCCCCGCCTGAGGGCGGGGGTCTCCTCGGAGGTATCAGATGAACGACACCATTGTGACCTCAGCCGACGGCACGGCGATCGCCTTCCGCACCATGGGCAGGGGACCGGCCATGATCCTGTTCGGCGGGACGTTCCGCACCGCCGACGACTACCTGCCGCTGGCCTCGGCGCTGGCCGGCTCGTTCACGGTGCACCTGGTGCAGCGGCGGGGGCGGGACGGCAGCGGGCCCTTGGGGCCGGACTACTCCTTACGCAAGGAGGTCGAGGACCTGCTCGCCGTACGGGCCGGGACGGGGGCGCGGCTGGCGTTCGGGCACAGCTACGGTGGGCTCGTCCTCCTGGAGGCGGCGCGCACGTCCGGCGTTTTCGACCGGATC
Source organism: Nonomuraea angiospora (assembly GCF_014873145.1). Lineage (NCBI taxonomy): Bacteria > Bacillati > Actinomycetota > Actinomycetes > Streptosporangiales > Streptosporangiaceae > Nonomuraea > Nonomuraea angiospora. Next base: position 1,771,050 of record NZ_JADBEK010000001.1, read on the forward strand.
GCCGTCTACGAGCCCGGCGTGCCGGTCGCGCCCGTGCCCACCGACTGGATGGCGCCCTACCGGGAACGGCTGGCGGCGGGCGACCCTTATGGGGCGTTCGTGCACTTCATCCGAGGGTCGGGCGGGGCACCGCCGTTCATGGAGAAGCTGCCGCACTGGTACCTGCGTACGGTGATGCGGCTGTTCTACCGGGGGGCGGGCTGGCGACGGATGCGGCCGCTGCTGGCGGCGAACCTCGCCGAACACGGGCAGATCGCCGCCCAGCAGGGCCGCCTGGCCGAGTTCGCGGCGGTCAAGGCGGCGGTGCTGGTGTTGTGCGGGGGGCGTTCGAAGGCGGCGCACCGGGAGGAGTTCGCGGCCCTGCGCGACATGCTGCCGGACGCGGCCCTGGAGACCCTCGACCGGCTCGACCACTTCGGCCCGGAAGGCAGGACGGCCGCGGTGGTGGCCGAGCGGGTGCGGCCCTTCCTTGACCTCCGTTGAATCATGTGGCGGCCCGGTCCTTTGTGATGGCTTCTGGGGCCGTCACACGCCCGTGATGGTCCATTGGTTGTTGGTGGTGTTGTTCGGTGTCCACATGGCCACGGTGGAGCCGGCGGTGTTGTTGCCCATTCCGTCCAGGGCGGTATCGGTGCCTCGGTTGATGATCTGGTAGCGGCCGCTCCCCATGCTGTTGAGGCGCCACTGCTGGTTGTCGCCGCCGTTCCAGGCGGACTGCCGCGCGCCGGCGCCGTTGGCGCCGTCGCCCCCGCTGTCGATGACCATGCCGTTGGTGCGGTTCACGATGCGGTACCAGCCGCCGCCCAGGTCCAGGAGCTGCCACCGCAGGTTGGTGCTGCCGTTGTAGCTCCACTGTTTGAGCACCGAGCCGGAGGCGACGTTGCCGGACACCATGGCGCCCAGGCGGCCGTTGCCGATCGGAAGCGCTCTCAGCCAGTCCGTGCCGGCGCTCTCGTCGTACCAGAGGGCCAGATCGTTCGCGGCGCTCACCTCGGGATGCCGAATCTCAACACTTGCCTTCGCGAAAAATCAGACATCTCCCTTCTCATTTTCTGCGGGGATGTGGTCGGCTACCCACTCGGCACCTACGCGACAGGAGCCGACCGGCGGCGCGGCGATGGCGGGAGGAGGCTGGGTCACGCGGTCACGAAGGTCGTCACGCTTCGGGCGGGTAGCGTGACGGTGAAGGAACCGTTCGACACGCCGGTCCCGCTCTGGGGTGCGACGTTCCTGCTCGCGTCGGTCAGCCAGGACGAGACCCTGGACGCCGCGCTGTTCCTCAAGGTGAACTGCTGGCTCACCGCGGAGGTCCCCTTGTTGATGGCGACGATGACGACCGTCGAGCCACCCCGGTACGCCGACACGTAGACGTTCGACGCCGGGCTCGCCGTCGCCTCGATGCGCACGTATCCGGGGCGGACGAACCTGGCGAAGTGCGCCATGTTGGCGCCCCGCTTGCTGATCTGGCCGTCCTCACGCATGGGGCCGTAGCCGCGCCGGATGTACCACCAGATGTACGCCTGGAACTCCGCCTCCACCATCGCGCGGTGGATGTGCTCCCCCACATCCAGCGCCTGGGGCCACAGGTCCGCCGAATCGCTGCTGTTGGGGTAGTAGACCTCGGTCATCCAGAGCTCCTTGCCCGCGCCCTTCTGCTTGAAGAGGGGGTAGGGGAAGTTCGCGAACGAGGTGCCGTAGAGGTGGGCCCCGATGATGTCCACGTTGGCGAGCGCCGCGGGGTCGTTGAGGATCGGGTCCGACATGTTCTTCAGGTACTGGAAGGACTCGGGCGCGATGACCCTGGTGCCGATCGAGCCGGCGTTCTCCCGCAGGAACCGCACCATCTCGGCGGGAGTCCACCACGTCCAGTCATGGGCGTAATCGGGCTCGTTCTGCACCGAGATGCCGTACAGGTTCACCCCGTTGTTGCGCAGGTAGGTGGTGAAGTCGTTCAGGTGCTGGGCGTAGGCGCCGTACATGTCGTAACTGAGGCGTCTGGCGTTGGTCTGGCTGCCCCGGACGAAGGTCTCGACCATGCGGGCGGGGGGATTCCACGGCGAGGCGATGACGGTCGCCCCGAGCTCGATCGCTCGCCTGGCCGTCGCCACGTCACGGCCCCAGTCCGCCTGGTTCTCGGGGACGGGCATCCTCAGCACGGAGAACCCCAGCCGGCCCTCGCCGGTGCCGAACGCCGTCTCCCGCTGGGCGGCCGTCAGGTCGCCGATCCAGGCCGTGTGGGTCATGCCGCCGAAGCCTCGTATCGTCTGCCGCTGCACCGACGCATCGACGACCGCGGCGGCGGCCGACACGGTTGCGGCGCGCGAGGCCGCCGCGGCCGGCGTCGCGGCCGCGAGGACCGGCAGTGCCCCCATCGTCGCCAGGACGCTTCTCCGGCTCAGCGCCCCTCGCTCGCCGCCGACGGGCTCATTCCGACCTTGCGCCATGTCTCCTCCTCTTGACTGTTGGAACGACCACACGCTTGTCTTCTCGAGCGGCTCGGATGACTTCGACGAGGCTCAAACAGGGACCATCTCGGAGCGCCGATTGTTCGCGCTAACATCCCCAGGAAAGTAAAGCCCCTACTGCGGCCCGTCAACCGTTCACAGGGAAGAAACTTAACCAAGATCAAGACCGCTCCCGCAGCCATGTTGCTCTCCTCACGCGGGGACCGATGGAGAGCGGTGGGCCCTGTCGACGAGCACGAACGCAGACGGCCCACCGGCACGGCCACTCCAGAGGCCGCAAGTTAACGCCCTGCGCGTCGCAAATTAGCCTGTTGCCAACCGGTAACTTCTGTGAAACTTTCACTTGCACGGGCCGTACAGCGCGATCTCGTTGGAGGCGAAACTCCAGACGGGAAGGTATTCCGATGGCAACGCCCAGGTCGTCACGGGTGGCCCCTCGTTGACGACAGGTCGGACCCTCGGATGTACTCCGTGTCAACGCACTCATCGGAGTAGACCACACAGCTCCGCAGGACCGAATGTTAACGCTCACAGCTCCGCATCCCCTGCTGAAAGGAAGCCGGTGTCCCTGAGCCGCAGGCAGTTCGGAAAGGCCGCCCTGACATCGGCCGCGCCGGCGCCCACCGGTGTGGCCGGCTTTGCCCGTGCGGCGTGGGCCGTCAGCCGGGACGGCCTGAACTGGACGCCCCTCAACCAGAACAACCCGGTCGTCACTCCGACCGCCGGGCAACAGGGCCCGCGCGATCCCCAGGTCTACCGCAACCCGCTCAGTTCCTCGTCGAGCGTCGCCGACCGCCAGGACGGGACCTTCCGGGTGACCTCATGAGCGGAATGTTATCGATAACGCACGGCGCCTTCCGGCCGTTGGCTGGACGACCAGAACCGCACCCTGAGCTACCCGCGCTTCGTCGATGCCGACCGGCTGCCGTACGTCTTCCGGGCCAACCATCGCCTCTCCACCAGCGGCGCAATCCACCACTGGCGGTCCGTGCCAGACGGCGGGCGGCGTATCCAGAGCGTGGGCACCGGGATGGTGCTCGGTGTCACCGGCATGTCCACGGCCGATGGCGCGCTCGTCATCCGATGGGGCGATGCCGACCCCGCCGGCGGCTGCGCCGCGGGGTGGGCACCGCCTTCCGCATCCAGTGCGCCAACGGCGGCCGGGTCCTGGGCCTCGGTGGGACGGCCCAAGGCGCGCAGGTCGTGCTCGCCGACGACAACGGCCCGAACAACAACCTCTGGAGGTTCCTGTGAGGCGCGTGCTCGCGATGCTCTCGTCTCTGCTTCTCGTGGGCGTGTTCCTCACGGCCCCGGCGTCAGCAGCGACGGTCGACACCAACGCGTGGTACGTCCTGGTCAACCGCAACAGCGGCAAGGCCCTGGACGTCTACAACGCATCCACCGCCGACGGCGGCCGGATCACGCAGTGGACCCGTAACAACCAGAACCAGCAGCAATGGCAGTTCGTCGATTCCGGCGGCGGCTACTACCGCCTCAAGTCCCGTAACAGCGGCAAGGTCCTGGACGTCAGCGGCTCCTCCACCGCCAACGGCGGCTCCGTCGTCCAGTGGGCCGACCACAACGGCACCAACCAGCAGTGGCGCCTCGCCGACTCGGCAGGCGGCTACGTACGGCTGATCAACCGCAACAGCAGCAAGGCCCTGGAGGTCCAGGGCGCCTCCACCGCCGACGGCGCCAACATCGTCCAGTACGACGACTGGGGCGGCGACAACCAGCAGTGGCAGCTCGTCCCGGTCGGCAACGACCCGGCTCCGGGCGGCGACTACACCAACCCGGTCGTCTGGCAGGACTTCGCCGACGGCGACATCATCCGGGTCGGCGACACCTACTACTACTCGGCCTCGACGATGCACTACTCGCCGGGCGCGCCGATCCTGCGCTCCTACAACCTGGTCGACTGGGAGTACGCCGGACATTCGGTCCCGAGGCTCGACTTCGACTCGGGCGCCTACGACCTCAACGGCGGCCGGGCGTACGTGAAGGGCATCTGGGCCTCGAGCCTCAACTACCGGCCCAGCAACAGCACCTACTACTGGATCGGCTGCGTCGAGTTCAACCGGACCTACGTCTACACCGCCTCGGCCGTCGACGGCACGTGGACCAAGCGCTCGCAGATCAACAACTGCTACTACGACGCCGGCCTGCTGGTCGACACCAACGACACCATGTACGTCGCCTACGGCAACAGCACCATCAGCGTCGCCCAGCTCTCGGCCGACGGGCTCAGCCAGGTGCGCGCCCAGCAGGTGTTCCAGACCCCGAGCGACGTCGGCACCCTGGAAGGCTCCCGCTTCTACAAGCGCAACGGCTACTACTACATCTGGCTGACCCGGCCCGCCAACGGCCAGTACGTGCTCCGCTCCACGTCGCCGTGGGGCCCGTACGAGATGCGGCAGGTCCTGCTCAACATGCCCGGCCCCATCTCCGGCGGCGGCGTCCCCCACCAGGGCGGGCTCGTCCAGACCCAGAACGGCGCCTGGTACTACATGTCGTTCGTCGACGCCTACCCCGGCGGCCGGGTCCCGGCGCTCGCGCCGATCACCTGGACCAACGACTGGCCGACCGTGCAGACCGTCAACGGCGGCTGGGGCGTCAACTACCCGAAGCCGAACATCCAGACCAGCCGGACCGTGGCGTCCATGATCGGCCCCGACACCTTCACCTCAGGCAGCCTCGGCCACCGCTGGGAGTGGAACCACAACCCCGACACCAGCCGCTTCTCTACCGGCGACGGCCTGCGCCTGCAGACCGCGACCGTCACCAACGACCTCTACAACGCCCGTAACACTCTCACCCACCGCATCCAGGGACCGTCCTCGACGGCGACGATCGAGCTCGACTACTCGCAGATGGCCAACGGCGACCGCGCCGGGCTGGCCATGCTGCGCGACCAGTCGGCCTGGATCGGCGTCAAACGCGACAACGGCGTCAACCGGGTGGTGATGGCCAACGGGCTGACCATGAACAGTTCGTGGCAGACCACCGGCACCGGCACCGAGGCGGCGAGCGCGAACATCTCGGGTGGCCGGCTCTGGTTGCGGGTCAACGCGGACATCCGGCCCGGCTCCGGCAGGCAGGCCCGCTTCTCCTACAGCACCGACGGCAGCACCTTCGTGAGCCTCGGCCCGGCCTTCACGTTGAACAACGCCTGGCAGTTCTTCATGGGCTACCGCTTCGGGATCTTCAACTACGCCACCCAGTCCCTCGGCGGAGCGGTGACCGTGCGCCGCTTCGACCTCACCACCCCCTGACCGTCAGCAGTGGCAACTCGCCCGAGTCGGATGAATCGGAGCACATCGTGAAACACAGATCACTGGCCGTCCTCGCGACGCTGGCCGCCTTACTGGTGAGCCTGTTCGTCGCCAACCAGCCCGCCAACGCCGCAACCGTCGACACCAACGCCTGGTACGTCCTGGTCAACCGCAACAGCGGCAAGGCCCTGGACGTCTACAACCTCTCGACCGCCGACGGCGGCCGCATCACCCAGTGGACCAGGAACAACCAGAACCAGCAGCAGTGGCAGTTCGTCGACTCCGGCGGCGGCTACTACCGCATCAAGTCCCGCCACTCCGGCAAGGTGCTCGACGTCTACAACCTGTCGACCGCCAACGGCGGCGCGATCGTGCAGTGGGCCGACGGCAACGGCACCAACCAGCAGTGGCGGCTGGCCGACAGCTCGGACGGCTACGTGAGGTTCATCTCGCGCCACAGCAACAAGGCCCTGGAGGTCCAGGGCGCCTCCACCGCCGACGGCGCGAACATCGTCCAGTACGACGACTGGGGCGGCAACAACCAGCAGTGGCAGCTCGTCCGGGTGGACGGCGGCGGCAACCCCGGTCAGTGCGATCTTCCGTCGACGTACCGCTGGACCTCGACGGGCCCGCTGGCGACCCCGAAGTCGGGTTGGGTCTCGCTCAAGGACTTCACCGTCGCCCCGTACAACGGCAAGCATCTCGTCTACGCCACGACGCACGACACGGGCACGAGGTGGGGTTCGATGAACTTCAGCCCCTTCACCAACTGGTCCGACATGGCCTCGGCCAGCCAGAACACGATGTCCTCCTCCACCGTCGCGCCCACGCTCTTCTACTTCGCCCCGAAGAACATCTGGGTGCTCGCCTACCAGTGGGGCGGCACCGCCTTCTCCTACAGGACCTCCACCGACCCCACCAACCCGAACGGCTGGTCATCACAGCAAGTGCTCTTCTCCGGAAGCATCTCCGGCTCCGGAACAGGCCCCATCGACCAGACGCTCATCGGTGACGACACGAACATGTACCTGTTCTTCGCCGGCGACAACGGCAAGATCTACCGGGCCAGCATGCCCATCGGGAACTTCCCAGGCAGTTTCGGCAGCACCTCGACGGTGATCATGAGCGACTCGACGAACAACCTGTTCGAAGCCGTCCAGGTCTACAAGCTCCAGGGCCAGAACAAGTACCTCATGCTCGTCGAGGCGATCGGCGCGCAGGGCCGCTACTTCCGCTCGTTCACGGCCACCAGCCTGAACGGTTCGTGGACGCCCCAGGCCGCCACCGAGAGCAACCCCTTCGCCGGCAAGGCCAACAGCGGCGCCACCTGGACCAACGACATCAGCCACGGCGAACTGATCCGCGCCGGCGCCGATCAGACCATGACCGTCGACCCCTGCAACCTGCAACTGCTCTACCAGGGACGCAACCCCAGCTCCGGCGGAGACTACGGGCTCCTGCCCTACCGGCCGGGCCTGCTGACCCTGCAGCGCTGATGACGTGACACGGATCCTGTGAACCGGGTCCTGGACGCGGCGGCTGGGAGTGTGCGCCGTGTCCAGGACCCACGAACACCGCCGTCACCTACCTGCCCGAGGGAGACAACAGGTGAGACCCGCCCTGCGCACGGTCCTGTGCACCGTGGGCCTGCTTCTGACGACCGTGCTGTTCCCGTCGGCGGCCAGGGCCGACAACCCGATCGTGCAGACCATCTACACGGCCGACCCCGCACCGCTCGTCCACAACGGCCGCGTCTACGTCTACACCGGCCACGACGAGGACGGCTCCACGTACTTCACCATGCGGGACTGGCACGTCTACTCCTCCTCGGACATGGCCAACTGGACCGACCACGGCTCTCCCATGAGCCTGGCCACCTTCGCCTGGGCCGACGCCAACGCCTGGGCCGGCCACGTCACCCCGCGCAACGGCCGCTTCTACTGGTACGTGCCGGTCCGCGACCGCGCCACCGGTTCGATGGCCATCGGCGTCGCGGTCGCCGACAGCCCGACCGGGCCCTTCCGGGACGCCATCGGACGCCCGCTGGTCAACAACGGCGAGATCGACCCCAACGTCCTCATCGACGACAACGGCCAGGCCTACCTGTACTGGGGCAACCCTCGGCTCTGGTACGTCCGGCTGAACACCGACATGATCTCCTACTCCGGCAGCCCGACCCAGATCCCCCTCACCACCGCCGGCTACGGCACCCGCACCGGCAACGCCAGCCGCCCGACCCTGTTCGAGGAAGCCCCCTGGGTCTTCAAGCGCAACGGCCTGTACTACAACGTGTTCGCCGCCGAATGCTGCTCGGAATTCATCGCCTACTCGACGGCCCCCAGCGCCACCGGGCCGTGGACGTACCGAGGGGCGATCATGCCCCGACAGGGAGGCAGCTTCACCAACCACGCCGGGATCGTGGACTTCAACGGCGGGTCGTACTTCTTCTACCACAACGGCGCCCTCCCCGGCGGAGGCGGTTTCACCAGGTCAGTGGCTGTGGAGAAGTTCACCTACAACGCCGACGGCACCATTCCCACCATCAACATGACCACCGCCGGACCGCCCCAGGTCGGCACGCTCAATCCGTTCGTCCGCCAGGAGGCCGAGACCAGCGCCTGGGCATCCGGGGTCGAGACCGAAGCCTCCGGCGAGGGCGGCATGAACGTGGGCTTCATCGAGAACGGCGACTACATCAAGGTCAAGGGCGTGGCCTTCGGCAACGGAGCCTCCTCCTTCACCGCCCGCGTCGCCTCGGGCACCGGCGGCGGCCGGATCGAGCTGCGGCTCGGCAGCGCCACCGGCACCCTCGTGGGCACCTGCACCGTCGCCGGCACCGGCGGCTGGCAGAACTGGACCTCGGTCACCTGCCCGGTGTCCGGCGCGACCGGCACCCGTGACCTCTACCTCCGCTTCGCCGGCGGCAGCGGCTACCTGCTCAACCTCAACTGGTGGCAGTTCACCAGCGGCTGACCAGGCGGAGATTTTACTCAACGGGCGGCGTTTCGATCGGCAACGCGGCGTCACGTTCCGTTACCCTCCCCACCGCGACCCTGCCCACCGCGGACCCCCACAGGAGAAGACCCGACGATGCTGACCGACCCGTTGATGTCAGAACGGTTCCCGCGGACCTCGCGCTACAACCCGGACTGGATCCGCTCCAGCGTCAGCGGCGGGGCCAACTCGCTGTGGCTGGCCGAGTGGCTCACCGAGGCGATGTCGCTGGGCCCGGGCATGCGGGTGCTGGATCTGGGTTGCGGCCGGGGCGCCTCGTCGATCTTCCTGTACCGCGAGTTCGACGTGCAGGTATGGGCGGCCGACCTGTGGTTCAGCCCCGACGACCGGATGGAGCGCATCCGCGACGCCGGCGCCGAGCACGCGGCGTTCCCCATCCACGCCGACGCCCGGTCCCTGCCGTTCGCCGCGGGCTTCTTCGACGCGGTCGTCAGCATCGACTCGTTCGTCTACTACGGCACCGACGATCTGTACCTGAACTATCTGGCCAGGTTCGTCCGGCCGGGCGGCCAGATCGGCATCGCCGGTGCCGGCCTGACGCGGGAGATCGACGGGCCGACGCCCGAGCACCTGGCGGCGTGGTGGGAGCCGAGCATGGCCAACCTGCACTCGGCCGAGTGGTGGCGCCGCCACTGGGATCGCAGCGGCGTCGCCCACGTGGACGTGGCCGACACGATGAGCGACGGGTGGAAGTACTGGCTGGAATGGCAGCGGGCGATCGCGCCGGACAACCAGGTGGAGATCGACGCCCTGACCGCTGACGGCGGCCGCCACCTCGGCTATGTGCGCGCGGTCGCCCGTCGCCGGCCGGACGTCGCGCTCGACGAGCCCATCTCCTCCGTCCCCGTCACGTATGTCAAGCGGCCCCTGCACCGCCCCCGGAGGAGGGCCCAGAGGTTCGACGCCGGCATGTGAGGGATGCCCGCGCGCCCGGGTTGGCACCTCGCCGTTTCAGCACGTCGCGGTGCCGGCCCGAGGGCCTTCCCGCCGGCAACGCGGGGCCGGGCACGCCACGGAATGGACATATGATCTTTTCTGCTGGTGTTTGCCCGATTGTCGGAAGGCCTCCATGACCCACCCCCTCAGTCGGCGGTCCGCCCTGCTGGGCGCCGCGGCCCTGGCCGGCCTCGCCGCGTGGGAGAGACCTGCCGAGGCGGCGGGCGCCGCCGCGTTCGACGCCGCGCGCGAGCGGTGGGTGAGCCTGCTGGCCGGCGGGTCGTACGACTCCGCGTATGCCGACAAGACGCAGGCGGTCGAGGGCTCGGCCAACGCGGTGCTGCGCAAGCTGAAGCCCGTCCCCGGCGGCCCGAGCCTGTGGCCGGACCTGCCGCTCGCGGACCCCCGGACGGGCAACTTCAACCGCGCCTACAACCGCATGCGCACGCTGGCGCTGGGCTGGGCCACGCCGGGCACCGCCATGCACCGGAACGCGGAGGTCGCCGAGACCGCGGTCAGCGCGCTGGACTTCCTGTACGAGCACGCCTACCGCGAGGGGCTCGACCGGCAGGGCAGCAACTGGTACTGGTGGGAGATCGGCGTGCCGCGCGCGCTGACCGACACCTGCGCCCTGATGTACGACGGCCTGCCCAGGGACCGCATCGAGCGCTGGCTGCGCCCGTTACGCCGCTGGTGCCCCGACCCCGAGCGCCGCGTCAGCCACCCCGGCGTCGTCGAGACCGGCGCCAACCGGGCGGGCAAGGCCATGGCGGTGGCGATGCGCGGCCTGCTCACCCACGACGCGCGCCTGGTCAAGCGGGCCAGGGACGCGGTCTCCGACCTGCTGCGGCGGACCAAGGGCCCGGGCGACGGGTTCTACCGCGACGGGTCGTTCATCCAGCACGACGTGTTCCCCTACACCGGCAGCTACGGCGTGGACTACCTGGACAGCGTGGCCAAGCTGATCGCCATGCTCGCGAGGTCGCCGTGGGAGATCGGCGGGATCGGGAACGTCTACGAGATCGTGGACCGCTCGTTCGCGCCGTTCATCTTCGACGGGCTGATGATGGACTGCGTACGCGGCCGGCAGATCTCGGTGCAGGGCCACCGCGACTACCACTCCGGGCAGAAGGCGGTCGAGGCCATCCTCACCTTGCTGGAGGCCGCGCCCGAACGCTATGCCCAGCGCTGGCGGCCGCTGGTCAAGGGCTGGCTCACCCGCAACCAGGCCATCCCGTACGACACGCTCGCGCCGCTGCCGAGCATCGCGGGGGCCAAGGCCCTGCTGGAGGACCCGTCGGTGCCGGTGGGTCCGCGCATGACGGGCACGTACGTCTTCGCCGACATGGACCGCGTCGTGCACCGCCGCCCCACCTGGGCGTACGCGATCGCGATGAGCTCGGAGCGCATCGGCGCGGCCGAGGCCATGAACCTGGAGAACCTGCACGGCTGGTACACCGGCGACGGCATGACCTACCTCTACACCGGCGACCTCACCCACTGGAACGACGACCTGTGGCCCACGATCGACCCGTACCGGCTGCCGGGCACGACGGTCGACACCCGCGGACGCGCCGATCTCCGGCACGGCAAGCGTCGCCTGCCGCCCACCCCGTGGGCGGGCGGCGTGGCGCTCGACGGGGAGTACGGCGTGGCGGCCATGAGGCTGATCGCCGACGGCTCCTCGCTGCGGGCCAGGAAGGCGTGGTTCCTCCTCGATGACGCGGTGATCGCCCTCGGCGCCGGCATCACCGCCTCCGACGGCCGCCGTATCGAGACCATCGTGGAGAACCGCAACACCCACGACACCCACCCGCCGCTGACCCAGGGCGACGGCTGGTTCCACCTGTGCGGGGTGGCCGGTTACGCGCTGCTCGACGGCGTCAAGGCGAAGGTGATCCGCGGCAAGCGCACCGGCCGCTGGCGGGACATCGACAAGGGCGCCACCACGGGAGGTGACGACACCCCCGTCACCAGGCACTACACGACGATCGTGGTCGACCACGGCGTGGATCCGCGCAGGGCGCGCTACGCCTATGCCGTGCTGCCCGACGCCTCCGCCGCCCAGACGGCGGCGTACCGCGGGCGGGTCGAGATCCTCGCCAACTCCCGTACGGTGCAGGCCATCGCCCGCGACGACGTGCTCGCCGCCGTCTTCTGGCGCGCGGGCACCGTCGAGACCGCGGACGGCCCGCTCGCCGCCGACGGCCCCTGCACGCTGCTGATCCGCCGCGACCACCAGCGGGTGCGGCTCGCGGTCTCCGACCCGTCCAGGACCGCCGACGAGGTGCGGATCAGGCTGCCCTGGCCGGTGAAATCGGTCAAGGAGAGCGACCGCAGCGTGCGCAAGTCCAAGAAGGCGGTCAAGGTGGAGGTCGGCGGCAGCCGCGGGCACGCCCACACCGCGGTGGTGCGCGTCTGAGACCTCCCGGGCGAGCCCGTCGGCCGATCACCGTGGCCGGGGCGCCGCCGGTGTGGCACCATGCGAATGTCCCAGCGTGGTCACCCTAGCCGGGCGGAGCCGCCATGAAGGCCCCGGAACGGATCTACGCCGGTGCGGCGGTGGCCGCCGGCGTGGTCGTGCTGGTCGTCGTGCTCCGGTTCGGGGGCGCGATCCAGCCGGAGCTCCCGGGACTGCCCACCGCGGGGCCTGTCACCGTGTGGGGGCTGCCGCTGGTCCGCTTCTGCTACGACGTGTGCGCGCTCGCCTGCGTCGGAACGCTCACGGCGGCCGCCCTCGCCCCGGCCGGTGCGAAAGAGACCGAGACGTGCCTGCGCGCGGCCGGCTGGTGGGCGCTCGGCTGGACCTTCGCCGCGCTGCTGAGCTACGTCCTGACCCTGTCCAACCTCATCCCCCTGCCCGTCGCGGACCTGCTCGCGGCCCCTGACCTGCTGCGGTTCGGCACGGCGCTGCCGCAGACCCGGGCCCTGCTGTGGATCCCGGCCGTGGCGGCGCTCGCGGCCGTCTCCACGCGGCTGCGGACGCTGCCCGCCTGGTTACGGCCGTTGATCGCCGCCTTCGGCCTGCTGCCGCCCGCGTACGTGGGGCATGCCGCCTCCGCCGCCGACCACGACATCGCCGTGTCCGCGTTGATGTCGCACCTGGTCTCGGTCTCCGTCTGGGTCGGCGGCCTGGCCGCGGTGCTCGTCCACTTCCGCCGCTCTTCAGACCTGCCGGTGGTGCTGCCCCGCTTCAGCACGCTCGCCCTGTGCTGCTTCGCCGCCGTCGCCGTCTCCGGCGTGGCCGGCGCCTGGGTACGGCTCGGCACCCCGTCCGACCTGTGGCAGAGCACGTATGGGCAGCTCCTGGTGGCCAAGACCGTGGCGCTCGTGACCCTGGGCCTGTTCGGCTGGACGCACCGCCGCCGCACCGTCGCGGGCGTCGCCGACCGGACCGTACGCCACACCTTCGTACGGCTGGCGACCGGCGAGCTGACCGTGATGGGGGCCGTCGTCGGGCTGGCCGTCGGCCTGTCCCGCACCCCGCCACCCCCTGGCAGCGGCGGCGGCCACGACCACCTCGTCCTGGAGTACCCGCTCGCCCCCTTCACCCCGGGCGCGCTGGTCACCGAGGTCCGCCTGGACCCGACCGTCCTGCTGCTCCTGGCGCTGCCGGCCGTCGCGTACCTGGCCGGCGTGCGCCGGGCCGCGTCGTGGCCGGCCGGACGTACGGTCGCCTGGTGCGCGGGGGTGGCGCTCATGGCGGTGGTGCTGCTCGGCGGCGTGGGCGGGTACGCGCGGGCGATGCTGTCGGCGCAGGTCCTGCAGCACGTCGTGCTCACCGCCGTCGCCCCGCTCCTGCTCTGCCTGGGCGCGCCGCTCACCCTGGCCGCGTCCTTACGCCAGGACCTCGGACTCCCCGCCCGCCGCCTGACCCACCCGACCTTCCTGCTGGCCGCCTACCCCGTGGCGTTCCTGCTGCTGTACGCCACCCCGTGGCTCCCGTGGTCCCTGTCCGGCTACGCCCAGCACCTGCTCACCCAGGTGCTGTTCTTCCTCCTCGGCCTGCTGACCTTCTGGGTGCCGGCAGGCGTCGACCCGCTCCCCCGCCCGATTCCCTGGGGCGTCCGCGCCCGGCTGCTGGCCGCCGTCGCCCTGACCCATCTGGCCCTGGGCGCGTTCCTGCTGCTCGGGCCGCCGGTCGCGAACGACTGGTTCTCCCTCGCGGCCCCGCCCGGCGTCCCGGACCTCCTCGCCGACCAGCGGCTCGCCGGAGCGGTGGCCCTGCTCCTCCCGCTGCCCGGGTTCGCCCTGCTGGCCGTGCGCATGGCCTGGCTCAGGCAGGCGGCGCTCGACCGCGTGCGGACGAGCCCGCCCGCTCAGCGGCGGTGAAGTGGCGGAGGTAGACGGCCTGGCGCGACTCCGCGGCCGCGGCGCGTGACCCTCAGCTCACGGATGTCCGGCCACGAGCCGGAGCGAGCCGACGAACTCGGGCTGCTCGCGCAGCCGGCCGAAGCGGTCGTCCCAGGCGTCGCTGTCGAGGTCGCGCCGCAGCCTGTCGACGGCCCGCGCCTCGGCGTCGTCGTCCACGAACCCCCGGGCCGACTGGGACGCGCGGACCCGCGGGTCGAGGAAGCGTTCCGGGCGGGCGTAGTACGCCTCGGTGAAGCAGGTCGAGGGCGTCGCCGTCGAAGGTGAGGATGACGACCGGGCCGTGGGAGACCCGGCGCAGCTCGCGCAGGCCCTGTTCGGTGTCGCTCCCCTGGTGGACGGTGACGGTCGCCATGGCGGCGTCGAAGCTGTCGTCGTCGAAGGGCAGGCGTTCGGCGACGGCGTCGAGGGCGGGGGCCAGGTGGCGGGGGCGCTGGGCGCGCATCGCCGCCGAGGGTTCGACCGCCACGACGTGGCGGTCCTCGGGCTCGTACGAGCCCGCGCCGGCGCCGACGTTGATGACGGTGCGGGCCTGGCCGAGCGCGGCGTGGACGCGGGCGGCGTGGACGCGGGCGGCGATGCGCGGGTCGGTACGGCGCTGGCGGGCGTAGCCCTGGCCGTGACGGTCGTAGTCGAAGTCACCGGCGAGCGTGGCGGTCAAACGGGTCTCCGATCGGTTTCAGCGGTGTGCAACGAGCGTGTCCACGCCCCAGCCGCGCAGCAACTCCTCCAACCGCGTGCGGTAGAAGGCGCCCAGCGCGGCTTGGACAGGGCGACCTCGCGCTCTCCCAGGGGCTGCGGCTCGCCGGACAGCGGCAGGCCGGCCTTCAGCGGCGGCGCGTCCGGCGGGAGCAGTTCGGGGGCGAGGTCGCTGCCGGGGCTGCCGGGCACCACGATGGCGGCGCCGGACGCGAGCAGCGTGCGCCGTACGAGGTCGGCGTCGTGGCCGTCAGGGTCGTACAGGCGCACGACGTGGACGATCGGCCGTCCGGCGGCGCGGTCCGGGGTCAGTGCCGGGCCGTGTGCATCAGGCGCAGCGCCGCCTCGGCCGTCTCACACCGCCAGGCGGCCACGACGTGGTCGAAGCCATGCGCCCGGTCCCGCTGCCTGCGCAGGCTGAGGATGATCGGCTCGATGCGCCGCGCCTGCGCGTCCAGCAGCGGGCGCGGGTCCGCGCCGGACCGCTGGAGCAGGGCGAACTTGATCAGGAACTCCGTACGGATGTCGCGGATGTGCTCGACCGGGCGTATCAGCCATCCGTCCACGGCCGACGTCCCGGCCGCCGTGGCGGTGAACACCGTACGCTGTGGACCGCCCTGTCCCCGCTCCCTGCCGCACGGCTCGATGAGGGACAGGTCGGCGAGCCGATCGAGCGCGCGGTAGACCCGCGGCCGCGGCACCTGCCAGATCGCGCCGACGGCACCGGTGGCGGCGGTGAGCCTCGCGACGGCGAAGCCGTGCGTGGGCCCCTCCGTCACGAGCGCGAGCACGATCCACTCGGTGAGCGACAGGGCGCGAGGATTCACAGGCTCAAGGGTAGGGCCAGTCGCGGGCGTCAGAAGGTCGCCAAGTAGTCTCGCATTGACTAGCCACGGCTGCGGAGGACTGCTCTGTGAGGGAGAACGAGGCCGGCACCTTAGGGCGTCGCCAGGGATGAAACCCGCCCCGAACGCCATCTGCGTCGGCGGCCCCCACGACGGCATGCTGACCCGCATCGACCAGGAGGTCGGCGTCGTGGAGGTCTTCGCGTTCGAGGCGGACGGCTCGACGCGCGGGGCCCCCTATCGGGTCACGGCGGGTCGCGTCCACCATCCTTCGTGCGCCGCTCCGTTCGTCGTGCTCAGCTGGGTCGAGCCCGCCCACGATCAGCCCTGAGGCCGCGGACCGAAGGCGGCAGGCGCTCACCCGCGGCCTGGCTCGTAGTCCCTGTGAGACTATCGACCGGGTGCTGCTCCACCTCGCGGTGCGCGCGGACGACCGGTCATGCGTCCAGGCCACAGGAGCAGGGCGGGTCGGCCCAGTGCAGGGCGATGTACGGTTCGGCCTGGCCGAAGTAGCGCACCCGCTCGCGGGTGATGCGGTAGCGGGCGCACGTCTCGGGCTCGTCCGGCGACAGGCGCGGCACGGGGACGGTCAGGATGCCGATGTCCTGGTCGACGTGGGTGAGCACACCGTGGCAGGGCCCGCCGAGACAGATGGCGTTGCAGTCGTGGCGGCCGTCCGGCGGGAGCTCGTTCATGCGGGGTAGGCGTGGGTCTCGGCCGCCTTCACTGAGGCCCAGATCTGCCTGGCGGGCCCGCCGTGCGGACCCGCCGGGTCGAGTTGCTCCGGCGCCGAAGAGCTCATCCTCGATCAGGGAGCCTCGAAGCCGGCCTTGGTCAGCACGTCCTTGCCCTGCTGCGATAGCACCAGGTCCACGAACTGCCTGGCCAGGTCACCCGCGGGCGCCTTGGCCAGCGTCGCGATCGGGTAGTCGTTGATCGCCTTGTCGGCCTCGGGGAACTCGATGCCCTGGACCTTGCCCGCCGACGCGATCACGTCCGTCTTGTAGACCAGCGCCGCGTCCACCTCGCCCAGCTCGACCTTGGTCAGCGTGGCCTTGACGTCCTGCTCCAGCGTCACCGGCTTGACCTTGAGCCCGGCCGCGTCCAGCGCCTTGATCGCCGCCGCCCCGCACGGCACCTGCTCGGCGCACAACGCCACCTTCACCTTGCTGTCGGTCAGATCCTTCAGCTCGTCCACCTTGGCCGGATTGTCCTTCGGCACGGCGATCTCCAGCTTGTTGCGCACGAACGTGGTCGGCGAGCTCGCCAGCGACGCGTCGGTCACCGTCTTCATCGTGGCCGGGCTCGCCGCGGCGAACACGTCCGCCGGAGCCCCTTGGATGATCTGCTGGGCCAGCGTCGCGCTGGAGCCGAAGTTGAACTTCACCGTCGTGCCCGGGTGCGCGGCCTCGAAAGTCTTGCCGAGGTCGGTGAACGTCCCGGTCAGCGACGCCGCCGCGAACACCGTCACCTCCTTGGCCCCGCCACCGGCGGCCGGGGCCGACGAGGCCCCGGCTGTGGACGCGGTCGTGGACGTGGCCGGTCCGCCGGAGCCGCAACCGGCCAGGCCCGCCAGCGCGAATGCGACGGGCAGGGCGATCGCCCATCGGGAATGACGCCTGAACACCACAGGGGGCTCCTCACAAGTAACCGGCCACGCGCTCGTGACCGGGGATCTCGACGACGACGTTGGTGGACTTGATCACGGCGACCGCCACCACCCCCGCCTCCAGGCCCAGCTCGTCCGCGGCCTTGCCGTCGCCGCTCCCCTCGATCTGCGAGCGTGCGAAAGCGGCCAGGTCGGCGCCGTTCACCTGCCGGTGGCCGTGCTCGTCCCGCTCGGCCCCCGGCCGGCCCGCGTCCACCCACCGGCGGACCGTGTCGGAGCTGACCCCGAGCAGCGTCGCGGCCTCGCTGATCCGAAACGTCGTCACAAGCTCTCACGATACCGTCCGCACATTCGAGCCTGAATACCTGACTTCCGCCGCATCAGCGGCATGATCTAACGTTCTGGCATGGCATCCACGAGATCGGAGAGCATCGCCGTGAGCCTCGGTTCCCCCCGACGCCGGGCGGTCGCGTCCGCACTCGCCACCGCCCTGCTGGCCACGCTCACGCCCGCCGCCCCAGCCACGGCCACGGCCACGACCACGGCCGAGACCGCGACCGGCTTGTCCTCCGCCGGGCAGACCGCCGCGCGCCCCTTCTCCGCGCAGCAGGCCACTGGCGGGACGGTCAAGGTGCCGCGCATCGATCCCGACGTCAAGAACGCGCAGCTACGCCTGGTCGTCACCGCCACCGGCTCCGACGACTACCGCGCCACCCTCGCCTGGGCCGAGCTCGACCCGGCCTTCTCCGGCAAGAAGGTGCTGCTCGCCGTCACCCAGGACAGCGCGAAACTGGACAGGGAAGGCCCGCGCCTGGTCGTGCCCGGCGACGTCAAGGGCGGCCGCTACGTCAGCGGCGTCGTACGCCTCCACGTCGGCGACACCGACGCCCTCGACCCCTCCTGACCGGAGGGCGGGGCGGAACGCCCATGTCACGACGTCTGCTGCGGCGGGCCGGTGCGCTGCTCGCCACCGGCGCCCGCCCCGATCGGCGCGACGGCTTCGTGAACGGCGCGGCCCCGCGCCTGCGGACTGCCGCACGCTGATGCGAAGGCCGCCGGTCAGGCGCCGCCCGGCTCGGCGGTCCGCTCCCACAGCGACTTCATCTCGGCGAACCCCTGCTCCATGATCCCCACCATGGCCCGCCTGGCCCGCTCGCCGTCGCGCCGCTGGATCGCCTGGGCCACGTCGGTGTGCAGCCGCAGCGCCTCCTCGTCCGGGTAGTGCGGCATCAGGTGGTAGTGGTGCCGGCCGGCCAGCACCTCGGCGACGATCAGCTGCAGCTTCGCGAACATCTCGTTGCCGGAGGCGGCCAGCACCCGCCGGTGGAAGTCGATGTCCAGGTCGAGGAAGCGGGCCTCGTCGCCGGCCTTCCCGGCGGCCCACATCCTGGCCGCGAGCCCGACCAGCTCGCTCGCCTCGTCGTCGTCCACCCGCTCGGCGGCCAGCCAGGCGGCGTGCGGCTCGATCGCGGTCCGCAGCTCGGTGATCGAGCGCAGCTGCGCCATCCGTCCCTCCGAGGCGAGCCGCCAGCGGATCACCTGCGGATCGAAGACGCTCCACATTCCGGGCGGCTGGATCATGATCCCGACCCGGCGCCGGGTCTCGACGAGCCCCATGGAGGCGAGCACCCGCAGCACCTCGCGGATCACCGAGCGGGAGACCTGGTAGCGATCGACCAGGTCTTCGATGCTCAGGACCGAGCCGGCGGCCACGTCGCCGCTGCAGATGGCGGTGCCGAGGTGGTCGAGGACCCGCGCGTGCAGCCCAGCCTCCGCAGGGGCGGGCCGGGTGGGGGCGGCCCCCGGGGAGGACTGATTCACGGCATAGAACATATCAGTTGGAGGCTGACTCTTGAATAAGTCAGCTTTTTTGTCCTAGCATCCCGGCATTAAGCAGATGTTACGAGCAGATGGCACTCTTCCGCGGGGGCGGCGGCCATGACAGAAAGGTGGGATGACGTGCGACGTCGAGCGATATTCGGTACATCTCTGGCCGTGGTGGCCGCCATGGGCCTGTCCGCCTGCGGCGGTGGCGGCGACGGTGGCGACGGCGGGTCCAAGACGGTCCGGATCACCCTGGCCAACCACGTGTGGACCGACAACATCAAGAAGGCCCTGCCCGAGTTCGAGAAGCAGACCGGGCTCAAGGCCGAGATCACCCAGCTCGGCGAGGACCAGCTCTCCGACCAGTACAACGTCAAGCTGAACGCCGGCTCGTCCGACATCGACGTGATGATGTACCGCCCCCTGCAGGAGGGCAGGCTCTTCGCCAAGAACAAGTACCTGGCCGACCTGTCGGAGCAGGTGAAGGCGAACAAGGACTGGGACTTCGGCGACTTCCAGTCCGGCCCGGTCGAGGCCACCACGTACGAGGGCAAGCCGGTCGGCGTGCCGATCATCACCGAGCAGGAGGTCCTCTACTACCGCAAGGACCTGCTCGCCAAGGCCGGCCTGAGCGCCCCGCCGAAGACCCTCGACGAGCTCAAGGCCGCCGCCGCCAAGATCAAGGCGTCCGAGCCGGACGTCGCCGGCTTCGTCGCCCGCACCGGCAAGTCGCCGGCGGTCACCCAGTTCTCCAGCTTCCTGTACAGCTTCGGCGGCGACTTCGTCGACGGCAGCGGCAAGGCCGCGGTCAACAGCGACGCGGCCAAGCAGGCGTACGCCTTCTACGGCGGGCTGATCAAGGACTCCGGCCCGGCGAACGTCAGCACCGACATGGGCTGGCCCGAGGCGATGGCCATCTTCACCCAGGGCAAGGCCGCCTTCTACACCGAGGCCAACTCGCTCTACAAGAACGCCACCGACCCGGCCAAGTCGAAGGTCTCGGACAACGTCGGCTTCGCGCCGTTCCCGGCCGGCCCGGGCGGTTCCAAGCCGTACAACATCCCGTCGTGGGCGCTGGGCGTCAACTCCAGCTCGGAGAACACGGCCAACGCCTGGAAGTTCATCGAGTGGGCCACCGGCAAGGCGCAGACGCTCGCCCAGCAGAAGTCCGGCGTGCCGGGCGCCCGCACCTCCGTCTGGGCCGACCCGGAGGGCACCTCGACCTTCCCGAAGGACCTGGTGGAGGCCATCGCGGCCAGCACCAAGGACGGGGTGGGGCATGACCGGCCGCTGGTCGTGAAGGTCGCCGAGTCGCGCGAGATCGTCGGCCAGCCGATCGTCGACGCGATCACCGGCAAGGACGCCGCGGCGGCCGCCGACACGGCCAACGCCGCGTTCCAGAAGTTCCTGGACGACGAGGCCAAGTAAGCGGCACCCGCCGACCCCTGGAGTCCCCCATGGCAACGATCACCACCCCCACCACCGAGGCGCCGCGCGGCGCCCCCGCCGCCCCCGGCACGCCCGGCTGGCTGCGCTGGGTGGACGAGCACCGCAAATGGCTCTTCGCCGCGCCCGCGATGGCCTTCGTCGCCGCGCTGCTCGTGTTCCCCCTGGCCTGGACCGGCTACCTCAGCCTGACCGACGCCGAGGGATCCGTCCGCGCGGAGAGCGAGTTCGTGGGCCTGCGGAACTATCTCGACGTCCTGTCGGACACCGAGCGGTTCTGGCCCGCGGTCGGGCGGACCGCCACGTTCACCGTCGTCGCGCTGCTGTTCGAGGTGGTCCTCGGGATGGCGATCGCGCTGCTGCTCTGGCGGCCGTTCAAGGGGCAGCGGTGGGTCCGGGTCGCCATCCTCATGCCGCTCGTGGCCACTCCGGTCGCGGTCGGCATGATGTGGCGGCTCATCTTCGACCCGAACATCGGCATGGCCAACCAGCTCCTCGGCTGGTTCGGCATCGGGCCGCAGCCGTGGCTGGCCGGCCAGCATTCGGCGCTGCCCACCACGATCTTCATCGACGTGTGGCAGTGGACGCCGATGGTGGTGCTGATCCTGCTCGCCGGGCTCACCTCGCTGTCGGAGGAGCCGCAGGAGGCGGCGCGCATCGACGGCGCCAGCACCTGGCAGCGGTTCCGGCACGTCACCCTGCCGCTGCTGATGCCCACGCTGACGGTGGCGGTGCTGCTGCGCGGCATCGACGCGCTGAAGACCTTCGACATCCTGTACGCCACGAAGGGCCGCGGCGGCGGTTCGTTCCACGAGGTCGAGACGCTGAACGTGTACGCCTACGGCCTCAGCTTCGACTACAACGAGTACGGCGTCTCCTCCACCGTCCTCATCCTCTTCTTCCTTATCATCATCGGGGCCATGTGGGCCCTGACCGCCCGGCGCAAGGAGGCGCAGCGATGAAGGCCCGGCCCGCGTACCAGGTGTTCCGGGTGGTGGCGCTCACCGTCGTGGTGCTCACGCTGGTCGCGCCGCTGCTCTGGATGATCTCAGCGTCGTTCAAGACCAACGTCGACATCTACGACCCGGGCAAGGCGCTGGCCTTCTCGCCCACCATGGACAACTACGCCAAGGTGCTCCAGCAGGCGAACTACGTCGAGTTCATCGTCAACAGCCTCTGGGTGGCGTTCGCCGCCACGGTGGCCTCGCTGTTCCTCGGCGTGCCGGCCGCGTACTCGATGAGCCGGTTCAACATGAAGAAGTCCGCGCTCGTGGTGCTGATGGCCCGGGTCATCCCCGGCGTCTCGCTGCTGGTGCCCTGGTACTACGTCTTCTCCAACCTGAAGATGGTCGGCGGCTTCGGGGTGCTGATCATCAGCCACATGTTCGTCTCGCTGCCGCTGGTGGTCTACATCATGATGGGCTACTTCGACAGCCTGCCCGAGGAGCTGGAGGAGGCGGCGCTGGTGGACGGGCTGACGCACGTCGGCGCGTTCCGGCGCATCACGCTGCCGCTGTCCGTGCCGGGCATCGCCACCGCCGGGATCCTGTCCTTCATCTTCTCCTGGAACAACTTCATGTTCGCGCTGGTGCTCTCCGACGCCGACACCAAGACGCTGCCCGTGGCGATCTTCGACTTCGTCGGCTACGCCAGCATCGACTGGGGCGGCCTGATGGCCGCGGCCACCGTGGTCACCGTGCCGATCATGGTGATCGCCCTGTTCGTGCAGAAGTACGTGGTCTCCGGCCTCACCGCCGGCGCGACGAAGGGCTGACCGCATGACGACCATCGCGCGCGTGGAGACCTTCCTCGTCGCCCCCCGCTGGCTCTTCGTCCGGGTGGAGACCGACTCGGGGATCGTCGGCTGGGGCGAGGCCACCTGCGAGGGGCGCTCCGAGACCGTCCGCGCCGCCGTCGAACAGCTCGCGGAGCTGCTGATCGGCCGCGACGCGCTGCGCATCGAGGACCACTGGCAGGTGCTGACCAAGGGCTCGTTCTACCGGGGCGGCCCGATCCTGGCCAGTGCCGTGGCGGGCCTCGACCAGGCCCTCTGGGACATCGCGGGCAAGCACTTCGGCGCTCCCGTTCACCAGCTGCTCGGCGGTCCGGTCCGGGACCGGATCCGGGTGTACGGCTGGGTCGGCGGCGACGAGCCCGCCGAGGTCCGCGAGCACATCGCCGCCCAGGTCGAGGCCGGGCTCACCGCGGTGAAGATGAACGCCTCCGGCGCGATGAGCCCGGTCGCGTCGGTCGCCGAGCTGGACGGCGTGGTCGCGCGGGTCGCGGCCGCCCGCGAGGTGCTCGGCGACCACCGCGACGTGGCCGTCGACTTCCACGGGCGCTTCACCCTGGCCAACGCCCGCCGGGTGGCGCCGCTGCTGGAGCCGTACCGGCCGCTGTTCCTGGAGGAGCCGGTCGTCCCGGAGAACTCCCACCTCATCGGCGAGTTCGTCCGCTCGACGACCACCCCGGTCTCGACCGGGGAGCGGCTCTACAGCCGGCAGGAGTTCCTGCCGGTCTTCCAGGCCGGCATCGCGGTCGCCCAGCCGGACCTCTCGCACGCCGGCGGCATCACCGAGGTGCGCAAGATCGCCACGCTCGCCGAGGTGTACGACGTGCAGCTCGCCCCGCACTGCCCGCTCGGCCCGATCGCCCTCGCGGCCTGCCTGCAGGTCGGCTTCGCCACCCCCAACTACCTGATCCAGGAGCAGAGCATCGGCATCCACTACAACCGTGGCGCCGAGGTGCTCGACTACTGCCTCGACAAGACCCCGCTGGCCTTCGTGGACGGACACGTCGAGCGGCTGACCGCGCCCGGCCTGGGCATCGAGGTCGACGACCAGGCGGTCCGCGCCGCCGACAAGAAGGGACACGCCTGGCGCAGCCCCATCTGGCGGCACCGGGACGGTTCGTACGCGGAATGGTGACCATGACCCCCGAAGTGAGAAAGGTACCCGCGTGAAGATCATCGCAGCGGACGTCATCGTCGCCAGCCCCGACCGCAACTTCGTCACCCTCAAGATCACGACGGATGAGGGGATCACCGGGCTGGGCGACGGCACCCTCAACGGGCGCGAGCTGGCGGTCGCGTCGTACCTGGCCGACCACGTCGTCCCGCTGCTGATCGGGCGCGACCCGCATCGCATCGAGGACACCTGGCAGTTCCTCTACCGCTCGGCGTACTGGCGGCGCGGGCCCGTCACCATGGCCGCCATCGCGGCCGTGGACGTGGCGCTCTGGGACATCAAGGCCAAGGCCGCCGGAATGCCGCTCTACCAGCTGCTCGGCGGCGCCTCCCGGACCGGGATCATGGCGTACGGGCACGCGTCGGGCCGGGACCTGCCGGAGCTGTTCGACTCCATTCGCCGGCACCTGGAGATGGGGTACCGGTCGATACGGGTGCAGACGTCCGTGCCGGGCATCAACGCCGTGTACGGCGTGGCCGCCCAGCCCAGCGTCGACGGCAAGCGGTACGACTACGAGCCGGCCCAGCGCACCGCGCTGCCCGCCGAAGAGGACTGGGACACCCGCGCCTACCTGCGCCACCTGCCCGGCGTCTTCGAGGCGGTGCGGGGCGAGTTCGGCCCCGACCTGCCGCTGCTGCACGACGGGCACCACCGGATGACCCCCATCCAGGCCGCCAGGCTCGGCAAGGCCCTCGAGCCGTACGACCTGTTCTGGCTGGAGGACTGCACCCCGGCCGAGAACCAGGAGGCGCTGCGCCTGGTCCGCCAGCACACGACCACCCCGCTGGCCATCGGCGAGGTCTTCAACACCGTGTGGGACTACCAGACGCTGATCCGCGAGCAGCTCATCGACTACGTCCGCTCCGCCGTCACCCACACCGGCGGGATCACGGCCATGCGCAAGCTGCTCGACTACGCCGCCCAGTACCAGATCAAGTCCGGCATCCACGGCCCGACCGACATCTCGCCGGTCGGCATGGCCGCCGCCCTGCACCTGGACCTGGCGATCCACAACTTCGGCATCCAGGAGTACATGCAGCACGGGCCGGCGACCAACGAGGTGTTCCGGCAGTCGTTCACCTTCAGCGACGGCTACCTGCACCCCGGTGAGCTGCCGGGGATCGGCGTGGACCTCGATGAGGAGGCCGCGGCGAAGTTCCCGTACCAGCCGGCGTACCTGCCGTTCAACCGGCTCAAGGACGGCACCGTCCATGACTGGTGAGCGGCGGCGCACCCGGCACATCGTGGTCATGGGGGTGTCGGGCGCGGGCAAGACGACGGTGGCCCGCAGGATCAGCGAGCTGACCGGGCTGCGCTTCGCCGAGGCGGACGAGTTCCACCCGGAGGCGAACGTGGAGCGGATGCGCGCCGGCATCCCGCTGGACGACGCGGACCGCTGGCCGTGGCTGCGCGACCTGGCCGCCTGGATGGCCGCCCGGCACGCCGAGGGCGTCTCCACGGTGCTGGCCTGCTCGGCGCTCAAGCGCTCCTACCGGGACGTGCTGCGGCAGGGCCCGCCGGAGGTGGAGTTCGTCCTGCTGGACGGGCCCGCGACGCTGATCCGGGACCGGTTGACCCGCCGCACCGATCACTACATGTCGCCCGGCCTGTTCGACTCGCAGCGGGCGATCCTGGAGCACCTCGGCCCGGAGGAGTCCGGGATGGTGCTGGAGGTGGGGCCGCCGCCGGACGAGCTGGCGGCGGCGGTGACGGCCCGGCTCGGCCTGCCGCCGGCCACCCGCCCGGCGATCCCCTGATCAGGGGCCCAGTCACGTCGGAGCGCTGAACGGCCCGCGCGCTCGAGACGGCCGTGCGCAGCGGAAACCTGCCCGCCGCCGCGGACGCGGTGGACGGCCTGGCCGGGGCCGCGGGCTGACCGCCGAGGAGGTGCTCGACCTGGCCGGTGAGTGACGGTGAGCGCGCGGTGAGCGGCCGGCGAGCGGGACCGGCGACGCTGTGGCCATGACACAGCACCTCGTGAACAAGACGGTCCTCATCTCCGGCGCCAGCGTGGCCGGTCCCGCCCTGGCGTACTGGTTGCGGCGCCACGGGTTCGCCCCGACCGTCGTGGAGCTGGCCCCCGCGCTGCGGGAAGGCGGCTACAAGGTCGACCTGCGCGGCGTGGCGATGGACGTCGTCGACCGCATGGGCCTGACCCCGGCCGTCAAGCGGTACAGCACGCAGATGCGCGGCGGCGCCTGGGTGAACGCGGCCGGCAAGCCGCTCGCCACCCTGGGCCCCGACCTCATCGGCCTGCGGGCCCCCGGCGACGACGAGGTGCTGCGCGGCGACCTGGCCCGCATCATGTACGACGCGACCAAGCAGGGCGTGGAGTACCTGTTCGGCGACCGCGTCACGGGCCTCGACCAGGGCCACGACGGCGTCATGGTGACCTTCGAGCGCTCCGCGCCGCGCGTGTTCGACCTGGTGATCGGCGCCGACGGGCTGCACTCGAGCCTGCGGGCCCAGGTCTTCGGCGAAGAGGCGGAGTTCGTGCGCCAGCTCGGCATGCACGCGTGCGTGTTCACCGTGCCCAACCACCTCGGCCTCGACCGCTGGGAGCTGATCTACCCGACGCCGGGCAAGGTCGTGAACCTCTACAGCACCCGGCAGTCCGCCGCCAAGGCCCAGTTCATCTTCCCCACGCCGGCCGTGCTGCCCGGCCGCCGCGACGTGGCGGCACAGCAGCGCCTGGTCGCCGAGACGTTCGCCGGCGCCGGTTGGGAGAGCGCCACGCTGCTGGCCGCCATGCCGCACTCCCCCGACTTCTACTTCGACTCCGCCAGCCAGGTCCGGCTGGAGCGCTGGTCGTCCGGGCGGGTCGCGCTGGTCGGCGACGCCGCGCACAGCCCGTCGCCGCTGTCGGGGCAGGGCACCAGCCTCGCCCTCGTGGGGGCGTACGTGCTGGCCGGCGAGCTGAAGGCCGCCGGCGGCGACCACCGGGTGGCGTTCGCCCGCTACCAGGAGGAGATGCGCGGGTACGTCGAGGTGAACCTCAGCCTCGGCGAGAGCAACGCCAAGCAGATGGTGGCCGGCAGCGCCCGCCAGATCCGCACGCAGACCACCATGATGCGGATGGTCAGCCACCTGCCCTGGAAGGACCTGGCCCTGCGCCCGATCCTGAAGCCGCTCAACGCCGCCGCGAACGCCATCACCCTCAAGGACTACTGAGCGGCCCGCAGGTGCTCGTGCGCCCATTCCTCGAAGGTCGTGAGCGGGAGGCCGAGCGCCCGCGCGTACTCCGGGCGGGCGGGTTGCCCGACCACGTTGAGGAACTCGTGTGAATCGACGGCATAGCCGGGCATGCCCGCGGCGACCGCCTCCTCGACGGTCATGTCGGGCGCGGTCAGCTCGGTGCCCAGAGCGCGGGAGAGCACCTTGGCGATGTCCGTCATCGTCAGGTAGTCGCTCGCCAGCTCCAGCTCGACCCCGTCGAACCGCCCCGGCGCGGCGATGGCCGCGGCGGCCGCCGTGCCGATGTCCTCGACCGCGACGAGGGAGAGCCGGGTGCCGGGCCTCAGCACGGTCGCCAGGCCGCCCTCGACGCCGCGCGGGAGCAGGTACGCCACGGACGGGAGGAAGTTCTCCATGAAGAAGCCCGGCTTGATGATCGTCCAGTGCGGGAAGCCCGCCTCGCGTACCCGGTCCTGGGCGCCGACCTTGGCGCCGAGGACGGGCTCCATCGACGCCCAGCGGCCTTCGGCCCAGCCGGGGGCCTCGGTGTGCTGCCCGGCGCCGGAGACGGAGGTGTGCACGAACTGCGGCACGCCCGCGGCGAGCGCGCCTTCGACCAGGTTGACGGCCTGGGTCACCTCGCCCGCGAAGTCGAAGGCTCCTGCCTTCAACGCGGGCATCTGCACCGAGAAGACGGCTCGGGCCCCTCGCGCGGCCCTGATCACGGAGTCGCGGTCGTGGAGGTCGCCGGTGACCAGCTCGGCGCCGAGCGCCTCGACGGCCTTGGCCCGGTCGGTCGCGGGGTCGCGGACCAGCGCCCGTACGGGGACGCCCGCCGCGAGCAGGGCGCGGGCGGTGGCTCCGCCCTGCTGTCCGGTGGCTCCGGTGACCAGGACGGGTGCGGGATCGGTGGACATGTGGCTCCTCCCATGGAGACTAAACGGCGGCCTCCGCCGTTTATCTTCCGGTAAGATACGGCGGACCCCGCCACTTAGCAAATGTGAGGTGACGCCATGCCGGTCCAGCGCGCGGACGCCCGCCGCAACTACGCGCTCCTGCTCGCCGTGGCCGAGGAGGCGATCGCCACGTACGGCGCCGACGCGTCCCTGGAGCAGATCGCCCGCACCGCGGGAGTCGGCTCCGGCACCGTGCGCAGGCACTTCCCCACCCGCCAGGCACTGCTGGAGGCGGTCTTCCGCGAACGGGTCGAGACCCTGTGCGCCCACGCCCGCGACCTGACCGGCCGGCCCGACACCCGGGAAGCGCTGCTGGAGTGGCTGGGCGCCGTCACCGCTCAGGCCGCGACCATCCGGGGGCTGGCCATCGCGCTGACCCGCGACCGCGCGACCGGTCCCGGCGAGACGCACGAGCACTGCGCCTCGGCGCAGCTCACCGAGGCGGGCGAGCCGCTGGCGCGCCGCGCCGCGGACGACGGCGCGCTGGCGCCGGGCGTGACCATCGACGATCTGCTCACCCTGATCACCGGCATCGCCCTGGCCACCGAACACCACCCCGACCCCGCCGCCGAGTCGGCCCGGCTGCTCGGCCTGGCCGTGGCGGGGCTCAGCCCCGTCAGGGGTGAGCCGTGGCGGGGCTCAGCACCCGGTCAGGGGTGAGCCGCACCGGTCACGAAGCGCTCCAGCCGGTGCAGGAGGGCGGCCATCTCGCCTTCGGGCAGGCGGGCGGTGTCGGCGCTCAGTTCCACACCGAGCGTGCCCTTCCAGCGCATCAGGGCCACGCAGAAGTCGCAGCTGCGCCGGTCCATGCCGGGCAGCCACTCCAGCTCGGACTCCCCGTCCGCACGGTCGGCGCCACCCGGATCCGCGCCGGGGCGCAGGTCGTTGAAGCAGCACAACGGGAACATGGGGATGCCCCGGTCGGCGCTCATCCGGTCGACCATCGCGTGCAGGGCCAGCGAGTCGAAGCGGGCACGCCGGTAGGACGCGAGCACCGCCGGATAGGCGCTCACGAGGGTCTCCGCAAGGCTTCCGCACGGGCCCAGGGTGAACAGCCCCAGCTGATTCAGGCTGGTGACCAGGCCCCGGGTCCGGCTGTCGAAGCGGTTGTGCACGATCGGGGTGATCGCGCACACCTCGTGCCCGGTCAGCTCTCGCAGCAGCATGGCGACCGCCACCAGCAGGACCGTGGCGGTGCTGACGCCGGTACGGCGGGCGAGCACCTGTGCGGCGTGGTCGAGCCGGGGCGACGACAGCACGGCCCGCGCGAACCTCGGCGTCGCGCCCCTCCTGACGACGGTAGGGAACATGGCGGACGGTACGGTCCGCAGCAGCGCCTCCCACTGCGCGATCGACCGGTCCGAACGGGCCGACGCCGCCTCTTCCTCCCGTACCAGGTCGAGCAACTGCGCCGACGGCGGTCGCGTGATCACTCCGCGGAGCAGCAGCATCCGCAGATCGCGCACCACGACGTCGGCCGCGCGCCAGTCCGCGACGACATGGTTCATCACGAGCGCCACGTGGGTGGCGGCGCCGTCGCAGACCACGATCCCGGCGCGCAGCGGCTGCTCGCCGTCGCGGAAGGATCGCCCGGCCAGACGGGCGACAAGACCGGCCGCGGCATCGTCCACGTCGCCGCGTGCCGCCTCGACCAGCTCGATCGCCAGGGTCCCGGTCGCCGCCACTTCCTGGTGCGGCCCCGTCGCACCGAGCCGGACCACGGATCTCAGGGCGTCGTGCCGACCCATCACCTCGGCCAGGGCGGCCGCGACGGCCCCGGGATGGCGCGGGCCTCCCGCGCCCGGGACGGCCAGCAGCCGGGGCACGTTGAAGTAGCGTGCGTCCGGCCCCACCCTCTGGATGGCCCCCCAGATGTCCCGCTGTCCCCACGCGAGCTCGGCCTTACCGGAACGGTCGGAGGCGAAGTCCACCGAAAGCCGCATGGCGCTCTCCTCAGTTCCGGACCGCTGCTCCCAGCTCGGATAGCCGCAGGCTCGGGTCGCCGCCCGCGCGCGTGACCACGCGGGCGAACGCCTCCGTCAGGCGGTGGGCGGTGGCGGCGTCGAACAGGTCGGTCGCGTACTCCAGCCAGCCGCCGATCCCCTCGGGCCCCCGGTACAGGTCGAGCGACACCTCCACCCGGGCCCGGCCCAGGTCGGGCTGCGGGCACACCTCCACGGCCAGGTCCCCCAGCTCGGTGCGGAGCAGGTCGCCGATGGGCAGGTTGTGGGTGAGGTTGAACATCGCCTGGCACAGCGGCGGGCGGCTCAGGTCGCGGGGCACCCGCAGGGCGCCCAGGATGCGGTCCAAGGAGGTTCCGGCGTGGGCGAGGGCCTTCATGGTGGCGATCCGGGTGCGCCGCAGCAGTTCGCCGAAGGCCGGATCCCCCGACAGGTCGGCCCGCGCGACGAGCGTGGTGGAGAAGTAGCCGATCAGCGGGGCCAGCTCGGGCCGGTCGCGGCCGGCCACGGGCACGCCCACGCAGAAGTCGTCCTGCCCGGCGGCCGCGCCCAGCGTGATCTGCCACGCGGCGAGCAGGGCCATGAACGGGGTGGCCCGGTGGGCGCGCGCGACGGCTTCCAGGCGGGTGACGTCCGCGTCCGGCACGGCCACGTCCGCCTTCGCGCCGCGGCCGGTCCAGCGGGCCGGGCGCGGGTGGTCGAGGGGCAGGTCCAGGGTCGGCGCCCCGGCGAGCCGCGCGGTCCAGTAGTCCAGGTGGTCCCGGCCCTCCTCGGCCCGCCGCCGCTCGGCCGCGGCGAAGTCGCGGTACTGCGTGGGCAGCTCGTCCAGCACGGGCGGCCGGCCCTCCCGGTGGGCCCGGTAGCACTCGCCCAGCTCGCGCATGAGCACGTCGAGCGACCAGTGGTCGACCACGATGTGGTGCAGCACGATGCACAGGACGGCGTCGTCGGCGGCCAGGCGCAGCAGGCCCGCCCGCCACGCGGGGGCCGCCGCGAGGTCGAACGGCCGCCCGGCGTAGCCGGCGACCGCTTGCCCGTGGTCGGCGGAGTCAGGATCCAGGCGGTCCAGCCGCACCTCGCCGGGCTCGTCCACGACCTGCGCGGGCAGGTCGCCGTCCAGGACGAAGCGGGTGCGCAGCACCTCGTGCCGGGCGGCGATCGCGGTGAACGCCGCGGCGAGCGCGGTCTCGTCCACGGGGCCGCGCAGCCGTACCGGCCAGGTGATGTGGTAGGCGCAGTCGTCAGGGTCGAAGCGCTGCAGGAACCACAGCCGCTCCTGCCCGGTGGACAGCGGCCAGGTGCGCTGCTCCCGGCCGCCGAGCAGCGACCTGCGCAGCGCCGCACGGCGCTCGGGGGGCAGCGTGGCCAGGCGCCGCCGCAGTTTCTCGCGCTCGAGGTCGGGGCTCACGCAAAGTCACCTCGAAAGTTGGGAACGCTCCCAAAGGAGCCTAGAGTTGGCGCCGGAAGCCGGTCAAGATCCCCGATAGCGACACCATGTGACCGAGCACGGACGATCAGCGATCAGCACACGTGGCACAGGCCCTTCATTCTCGGCGTTTGACAGTCTGGAAAGCTCTCCGTTCGACATTGCCTGCCCCTCACGGTGATCGATAGAATTTGTGGGAGCGCTCCCAATTCCACCATTCCCCTCAAGGAGTGCCGATCGTGCCGGAACGCCTGCTGGAAGAGATCACGGAGAACCTGTCCGACGACGACCTCGGGCTGCTCCTGCTGATCAGGCACTTCGAACGCAAGCTGCTCGACCTGTTCGGCCAAGGGCTCGTGCAGGGCACCACCCACACCTGCCTGGGGCAGGAGTACGTGCCGGTCGCGCTCGCGCCGCTGCTGGACGAGCGGGACTTCGTCTTCAGCAATCATCGCGGGCACGGCCACTACCTGGCGAGGTTCCGGGATCCGTACGGACTGCTCGCGGAGATCACGGGGCGGGAGGGCGCGGTCTGCGGAGGCGTGGGCGGCAGCCAGCACATCCTGTCCGGCCGCTACCTGTCCACCGGGATCCAGGGCGAGAGCCTGCCGGTCGCGACGGGCGTGGCCCTGCACCTGCGGGACGCCGAGCCGGGCGTGCTGGCGCTGGCCTACGTCGGCGACGGGACGTGGGGCGAGGGCGCCGTGTACGAGGCGCTCAACATGGCCGCGCTCTGGCGGCTGCCGCTGGTCGTGGTGACCGAGAACAACGGGATCGCGCAGACCACGCCGACGTCGGCGCAGCTCGCGGGCACGATCGGGGACCGGGCACGGGCGTTCGGGTGCCGGTTCCTGCACGTGGACTCGCGGCACCCGCACGAGATCCGGGACGCGCTGCGGCCGCTGTTCGAACGGACCAGGCAGGGCGCGGGGCCGCTGGTGGTGGAGTTCGCCACGCACCGGATCGGGCCGCACAGCAAGGGTGACGACACCCGCTCCGCCGAGGAGATCCGGCACGCCCGCGACCACGACTGGTACCCGCGCCAGGGCGGCTCCCCCCGCTTCGCCCGCCTGGACGCGGAGGCGCGCGCGTTCGTCGAGGTGGTGGCCGGTGAAGTGCTCGCCCGGCCGCTGTCGGGGCGGGAGGGCTGAGGCGATGCGGGTCGCGGAGAGCCTCAACCGGGCGCTGCACGAGGTGCTGGCCGAGGATCCGTCCGTACGGGTGCTCGGCGAGGACGTGCTCGACCCGTACGGCGGGGCCTTCAAGATCACGAAAGGGCTGTCCAGCCGATTCCCCGGCCGGGTGCTGGCCACCCCGATCAGCGAGAACGGCATCGTCGGCGTGGCCGGCGGCCTGGCCCTCGCGGGCGGCAAGGCCATCGTCGAGATCATGTTCTCCGATTTCGTGGCCCTGGCCTTCGACCAGATCGTGAATTTCGCCAGCAAGTCGGTCTCCATGTACGGCAGACCGCTGCGGCTGCCGCTGATCGTGCGCTGCCCGTCCGGCGGCGGTCGCGGCTACGGCCCCACGCACAGCCAGAGCCTGCAGAAGCACTTCATCGGCGTGCCCGGACTGGCGGTGTACGAGGTGTCGCCCTTCGACGACCACCGCGAGCTGTTCGGCGAGATGCTCGCGCTCGGCGAGCCGTGCCTGCTGTTCGAGGACAAGATCCTCTACACCCGGCGGCTCTTCGGCGACGGGGTCGCGGACGACCTCTTCCAGTACGACCTGCTGCCCGGGTCCGGCGGGGTGACCAGGGTGTACGTGGACGATCCCGGGCAGGCCGACTGCGTGATCATCGCGCCGGGCGGGGTGGCGCACCGGGCGCTGGCCGCGATGCGCACGCTGCTGCTGGAGCGGGAGATCTCCTGCCTGCTGCTGGTGCCCCGCCGCCTGTACCCCTTCGACGTGACCCCGCTGTCGCCGCTGCTGGAGCGGGCCGGCGCCGTGGTCGTCGCCGAGGAGAGCACCGCGGGCGGCACCTGGGGGGCCGAGGTGGCGCACCAGGTGCACAGCCGGCTCTGGGGGCGCCTGCGGCGTCCCGTGTCCCTCGTCCACTCGGCGGCCGGCGTGATCCCGGCGGCCGCCCATCTCGAGCGTGACGTGCTGGTGCAGGACACCGCCATCGTCCGCGCCGTACAGGAGCTCCTGACTTGACCGAGCTGCGCGTGCCCAAGCTCAACAACAACGACACCGAGTACCTGCTGGTCGAGTGGCTGGCCGAGGACGGCGCCGGGGTGGTGAAGGGCGATCCGGTGGTGGTCCTGGAGACCTCGAAGGCGGCCGAGGAGCTGATGGCCGAGGCCGACGGCGTGCTGCGGCGGACAGCGGAGACCGGCGCGACCTGCCGGCCCGGGGACGTGATCGCGCACATCTCCGACGGCTCGGCACCCCCGCCGTCGGCCACCGATCCCGGCGCGGCGACGGACGGCACGGCAGCTCCGCCCGCGGCCGACGGCTCGGCACCTCCACCGGCCGCCGATCCCGGGCCGATCGTCACCGCGCCCGCCCAGGCGCTGATCGACGAGCACGGGGTGGACCCGGCGCGGATCCGCGCGCTGGGCAAGAAGGTGATCAAGCGCGCCGACGTGCTGGCCCTGCTGGAGACCGGCACCGGCGACGCGCAGCCGCTGCCGCCGGTTCAGCGGGCCGTGGCCGCCGCGGTCACCCGTTCCCACCAGACGATCCCGGCCGCCTTCACCGCCGTGAAGCTGGACGCCGGCCCCGCGATCGCCCGGGCCCGCGCTCTCGGCAAGGAGGCCAGGGCGCTGATCGGGCTGCCGGAGCTGCTGGTCGCGGCGGTCGCGTCGCTGCACGGGCAGTTCCCGATGTGCTTCGCCGAGCCGGTGGGAGCCGACCCGTTGGCCGTACGCCCCTCGACGGCGCCGAACGTCGGCGTCACCGTGGACGTCGGCCACGGCCTGTACGTCCCGGTGCTGCGCGACGCCGGCCGCCTGTCCGTCAAGGAGATCGCGGAGCGGCTCGCGGCGTACCGGACGAAGGCGGCGCAGGGGGCGTTCCGCGAGGACGACCTCGCGGGCGGGAACATCGTCGTCACCCTGCACACCGACACGGCCGTGCTCCTCGCCGTGCCGATCGTCTTCCCCGGGCAGACGTGCGCACTGTCGCTGTGCGCGCCGCAGCACGAGTTCGCCCTCGACCCGGCCGGGAACGTCGTGAAGCGCACTACGGTCACCCTCGGGCTGGCGTTCGATCACCGCCTCGTCAACGGGCGCGAGGCGGCGATGTTCCTGAACGCCATCCGGAAGGCCATCACTCCCTGAGCGGATCAACGAGCGGATCAACTGGGCCCAGTCAGCCGGGCCCGGTCAGCGCGCGCCGGGCGTCCTCCTCGCTCATCGCGTCGATCTCCTCGATCAGCAGGTCCTCGACGGCCTCGGCGAGCTCGGCCACGGTGCCGCAGCCGAACACCACCCGGATCGGCACCTCCACCTCCAGCATCGCCCGCAGCCGCGCCGCGACCCGGGTGGTCATCAGCGAGTGCCCGCCCAGCTCCAGCAGATCGTCCAGCACGCCGACCCGTTCGAGGCCGAGCACCTCGGCCCAGATCTCGGCGACCAGCGCCTCGCTGTCGGTGCGCGGCGCCGTGTAGTCCGTCCCGGTGACCCGGTCCGGCTCGGGCAGCGCGGCCCGGTCGAGCTTGCCTCGGGAGGTGAGCGGCAGCTCCGGCAGCCGTGACCACCGGGTCGGCACGAAGCCTCGCGGCAGCCGGCCCGCGGCGTGCGCGCGCAGCTCCGCGGGGGCGGCGGGGCCGGTGAAGTACGCCACCAGGTCCTCGCCGCGCGCGGCCACGGCCACCTGACCGGCGCCGGGGTGCTCGCGCAGTGCGGCCTCCACGTCGCCGGGCTCGATGCGCACGCCGCGCACCTTGACCTGGTCGTCCAGGCGGCCCAGGAACTCCAGCTGCCCGTCCGAGCGCCACCGCGCCCGGTCGCCGGTGCGCAGGCGCCGGGCGCCGGGCTCGCCGTACGGGTCGGGCTCGAAGGCGGCGGCGGTGCGGCGGGGCAGCCCGGCGTATCCGCGGGCCACCCCCGCGCCTCCGATCGTCAGCTCGCCCGCCGCGCCCGGCGGCACCGGCTCTCCCCGGGCGTCCAGCACCCGCACCGACGTGGCCGGCAGCGGCCGGCCGATCGGCGGGCGCCCGCCGGGGTCGCTCCCGTCCAGCTCGGCCCAGGTGGCGATGACGGTGGCCTCGGTCGGCCCGTACGTGTTGACCAGCCGGGCCCCGGGTCCCTCGCGATGCCACCGGGCCACGGCCGCCCCGTCGGCCTGCGAGCCGCCGAGGATCACCAGCCGCAGCGCGGGCGGCCAGGCCACCTCCGAGGGCGACTCGACGAGCCGGTGCCAGTACGCGGTCGGCAGGTCCAGCACGGTGATCCGGCGCCCGTCGGGCCCGGCCAGCAGGTCGGGCAGGCTCGCGGGGCCGTCCGGCAGCGGCATCACCGCCGCCCCGGACGCCAGCGCCGGGAAGATCTCCTCGACGTGGGTGTCGAAGCTCAGCGACGCGAACTGCACCACGTGGTCCCCGGGCCGCAGGCCGTACTCCCGCCGCATCCAGGCGACCCTGGCCGCCACGGAACGATGCTCGACGAGCACCGCCTTGGGCAGCCCGGCGGACCCCGAGGTGGTCATCACGTAGGCGATTCCCCTGGCCCCGCTGCTCTCGGCCACGGCGCGCACCCCATCCTCGCCGACCAGCCAGGCGGCGCCCGCGGCGGCCATGGCGTCGGCGTGCCGGGCGGGCGGGTCGGCGGGGTCGAGGGGCAGGTACGCGGCGCCCGCCCGCCACACGCCCAGCAGCGCGGCGATCACCTCGGCGGACGGGGCCAGCCGCACGGCCACCACGTCGCCCTCCCGGACGCCGCTCTCCCGCAGGGTGCCGGCCAGCGCGCCGGCCCGGTCCCACAGGGCCGCGTACGAGACCACCTGATCGCCGCAGCGCACGGCCACGGCCTCCGGCGTGCGGCGCACCACGTCCGCCACCAGCTCCAGCACCTCGTCCGCGACCGGCTCGGCGGGCCCGTCGGCCAGCTCGGCCATCGCCTTCTCGTCCGTCCCCGTCCACGCGGGAAGCCGCGAGATCGGCGTGTCCGGCCTGGCCAAGGCCCCGGCCAGGAGTGTCAGGTAGCGTTCGGCGATCGTCGCCACCTCGCCGGGCTCGAACACCGCGCCGTCGTAGCCGAAGCAGATCGCCAGCTCGTCCCCCGCCGGCCAGACCTCCACCATCAGATCCACCACGATCTGCTCGTGGCGGCCCTCGAAGTCCGACACCCGGACTCCCCCGTACGCCCGGTCCTGCCCGGCGGCGTAGTCCTGCATGATGAACACGGTCGGCAGCAGCGTCTCGACGCCGCGCGCCAGCCGCTCCAGCAGCGGCGCGGGCCGGCCCATCGCGTCCAGCGCCACCGCTTTGACCCGCCCGAGCAGCTCGGCGAACGTCGGATCGCCCTCCAGGTCGCCGCGCAGCGGCAGGGTCTGGGTGAGGTAGCCGACCATCCGCTCCAGCTCGACCCGGTCCCGCCCGGCGACCACGGTGCCGACCACGATGTCCCGCTGCCCGCTGTGCCGGAACAGCAGCGCCTGGTAGGCCGCCATGAGCACCATGAACGGGGTCGCCCGGTGGGCCACGGCCAGCCGCTCGACCTCGGCGAGGTGCCGCGCGCCCAGCCGTACCCAGTGATAGCCGCCCTCCCGGACCGCCGCGCGCGCTCCCGGGCGGGCGAAGGGCAGCTCGGTGACCGGCGGCGCGGCCAGCGCCTCGGTCCAGTACGGCATGGCCTTGTCGGCCCTGCGCCGCTGCCAGCGGGCGTAGTCGCTGGCCTGGACGGGCACGTCCGGCAGGCGGGCGGGGCGGCCCTCGACGGCGGCGGCGTAGTGCTCGCCCAGGTCGTCGAGCATGATCTCCAGGGAGTGCCCATCGGCCAGGATGTGGTGCAGCGTCAGGCACAGCACGTGATCGTCCGGGGCGGTCTCGATGACGGCGACCCGCAGCGGGACGCCCGCGGCCAGGTCGAAGGCGGCGTTGGTGCGCTCGGCGACCAGCGCGGCCGCCTGCTCGCCGGCCGCCGCCAGCCACTCGATCGGCGGCGCCCAGCCGGCCGGGCCGGCCACCGCCCAGGGCGTGCCGTCCTCCTCGGTGAAGGCGGTGCGCAGGCTCTCGTGCCTGGCCACGAGCGCCCCGACGGCGGCGGTGAACGCTGCGCGGTCGAGCGGGCCGCGCAGGCGCCGCACCAGGTACATCGTGTACGAGGCGTCGCCGGGCTCCAGCCGCTGAAGCATCCAGAGCCGCTCCTGCGCGGGCGACAGCGGCGCCCTCATGACCCGGCCGCCAGGTCGTCGAACAGCCCCTGGAGCTCCTCCGCGCTGAGGCCGTCGAGCTGGTCGCGCAGCGCGGCGACGTCGGCCAGGCTGAGCTCGGCGTCGTCCAGGTCGTCGAGCCGGGCGGCGAACCCGGCGATCGTCGGATGCTCGAACAGCACGACGATCGGCACCTCGAGGCCGTACCTGGCCTGGACCCTGGCGATGAGCTGCGTCGCGGCCAGGGAGTGGCCGCCGAGCTCGAAGAAGTCGTCGTCGGCGCCGATGGGCTCGGTGGCGCCGAGCACCCCCGCCCAGATCTCGGCGAGGTCGGACTCGACCCCGGCGGCCGGGGCTCGGAAGGCGGCGGTGCCGGGGCGCGTCCACGACGGGGTGGGCAGGGCGGCGCGGTCGAGCTTGCCGTTGGGGGTGAGCGGCAGGGCCGTCAGGGTCGTGTGCCGGACCGGGATCATGTAGTCGGGCAGCGCGGCGCGCAGCCGTTCGCGCAGGGCGGCCCAGTCCACGGCCTGCGCCCGCGGGACCAGGTAGGCCACCAGCCGACCGTCGCGGACGGCTGCCGCGGCGTCCTTGACCTCGTCGGCCGCTCGCAGGGCGGCCTCGATCTCGCCCAGTTCGATGCGGAATCCGTGCACCTTGACCTGCTGGTCGGCGCGGCCGAGGCACTCCAGCCGGCCGTCGGGCGTGATCCTGGCCAGGTCGCCCGTGGCGTACATGCGGGCGCCGGGGACGCCGGCGTACGGGTCGGGCAGGAAACGCGCGGCCGTCTGGCCGGGCAGCCCGTGGTATCCGCGGGCGACCCCCGCGCCGCCGATGTGCAGCTCGCCGGCCTCCCCTTCGGCGACCGGCGTGCCGTTCCCGTCCAGCAGGTGGAGCGTGGTCCGCCCGATGGGCGAGCCGAGGTCCACGGCCTCGGGTCCCGGCCGCACCCGGCCTGCCGTGGACCACACGGTGGTCTCGGTGGGGCCGTACACGTTCCAGAGCTCGGCGCCGTCGGCCAGCAGCGCGTCCGCGAGATCGCGGGGCAGCGCCTCGCCGCCGCACAGCCGGGTCCTGATCGTCGCCGGGACCCCGCCGGACTCCAGCAGGATCCGCCAGCCCGCCGGCGTCGCCTGCATGATCGTGACCCCTTCGGCGACGGCCCGCTCGCGCAGCGCCCACCCGTCGGAGACCTCCCCGGTGGCCGCGATCACCACCCGGCCTCCGGTGAACAGGGGCAGCAGCAGCTCCAGGACCGAGATGTCGAACGACAGCGTGGTGACGGCCAGCCACCTGTCCTCCGGCCCGATCGGCAGCAGCTCGGCGAACGACTCCAGCAGGTTCGCCACGGCCCGGTGCGGCACCGCCACCCCCTTCGGGCGGCCGGTGGAGCCCGAGGTGAACATCAGGTACGCCAGCCGGTCCCCGTCGGCCGCGACCCCGTCGGACAGGGCGGGAGCGCCGGTCAGCGGCCGGCCCCCGGGCGAGAGCGTGACGACGGCGGGGACGCCGTCCAGCAGCGCGGGATCGACGCCCGCCTGGGTCAGCACCAGGCCGATGCCCGCGTCCTGGCGCATCATCCGCAGCCGTCCGGCGGGGAAGGCCGGATCCAGCGGCACGTACGCCCCGCCCGCCGTCCACACGGCGAGCATCGCCACGAGCATCCCGGTGGTCCGCTCCATGCACAGCCCCACGGGCGCCTCGGGGCCGACGCCGTGCCCGCTCAGCACGGCGGCCAGGTGCTCGACGCGCCGGTGCAGCTCCCGGTAGGTCAGCCGGCCGTCGGAGCCGGTCACGGCCACCGCGTCGGGCGCCTTGTCCAGCCACCGCCAGATCGTGCCCGCCGCCCCGTTCGCGGCACTGCGCGGGGGCGGCGTCGTGTCGTCACTCAACGTCGGTATCGCCTTTCAGTTTCGCAGGCTGAGCGGGCGCATGTCCGTCCAGACGGTCTCGATGTGGGCCAGGCACTCCTCCCGGGTGCCCGCGAACCCCGCGTCGGACCAGCCGGGCGGCAGCTCGCGAGCCGCGGCCCAGATGGAGTACTGCTCCTCGTGGTTGACGACCACGCGCATCTCGGCACTCACGTGTTCTCCTCGCTGACCAGTAGCGTCTCGACCTCGCGCAGCGTCGCCTCGATCGCCTCCCGGGGCAGCAGGGAGGTGTCGGCGAGCAGGTCCAGCCGGCAGGTGTGGGTGGCGGGCCCGGCGGTGAAGAACACCTCGGCGTCCACCTCGGGCCAGGCCCCCACCGGGAAGATCCGGCCGGGGGTGGCGGGCGGGCGCGGCGGCAGGTTGGGCCAGCCCCCGGCGACCCGTACGTCGTTGAAGTAGGCGGTGGGCGGCGGCCCGGTCTCCTCGATCAGCGCCCGCTGGGCGGCCGGGTCGTAGCGGGCGTGCCGGTAGGCCGCCAGCACCCCGCGGTTCGCGGCCCGCACCACCTCGGCGAGCGGCTGGTCCGGGGTCACGTCCAGGACGAAGATCCCGTCCTGGACGAGGGTGGCCACCATGGGCGCCAGCCGGGGATCGTGCCGGTTGCCCACGATGAGCTGCAGCGCGACCGTGCCGCGGCCGGTCAGCCGGGACAGCAGCACCGCGTACGCGCCGAGCAGCACGCTGCTGGTGCTCACGCCCCAGCGCGCGGCCAGCCCGGTGGCCGCCGCGCCCAGCGCCGCCGACTCCATGCCGAGCTTGACGAACCTGGGCTCCTCGGGCGTGCCCGGCGACGCGGCGAACAGCGGGCGCGGCATCCGTTCCAGCGCCGCCCGCCAGTACCTGAGCGCCCGCTCGCCGCGCGCCACGCCCTCGGGCGAGCGTTCCTCGGCGGCCAGGTCGAGCGGCTGCGGCACGTCCTGCGGCAGCGGCTCCCCGGACAGCAGCCGCGGCCACTCGCCGGCGATGACGTCGAGCGCCCGCCCGTCCACCGCCAGGTGCGTGAACGCGAACGCCACCGCGCGCGGCCTGCCGCCGTCCATGACGACGGCGCAGCGCACCGGCAGCTCGTCGGCGTAGTCGAAGCCCTTGGCCGCGAGCTCGGCGGCGAGCTCCCCGGCCAGCGCCCTGGGCCGGGAGCCGGCGGCCTCGACCAGCTCGACGGTCAGCCGCCCCTGCCCGGTGACCCGCTGCACCATGTCGGCCTGCTCGGGGCCTGGGATCCAGTTGGTCCGCAGGCTCTCGTGCCGTCCGAGCAGCCGCGCGAGGGCGGCGAGTACGACCGGCAGGTCGGGTTTGCCGTGCACCGGCAGGGCCCACGGCATGTTGAAGTACGGGTCGCCGGGGGGCAGCCACTCGGTGAGCCGCCAGATCGCCCGCTGGCCCCAGGTGAGCGGCCCCTGGCCGGACCTGGCGCCGGTGAACTCGACCGTCACAGGGCCGATCATGACGGGCGGCCCACGGACCGGGACAGGTGCTCGACCAGCCCGTCGAGCGTGTCGAGGCTGCCGTCGAACTCGAGGTCGAAGCCGAACGCCTCCTCGATCGCGTCGATCAGCCGGATGTAGCCCAGCGAGGTGAGGCCGAGCGCCGTCAGCGAGCAGTCGGCCGCCAGCACCTCCGCCGTGGTGAGCTCGCCGTCGCTGGCCTGGGCCACCAGCGCGGCCACGCGCTCCCTCAGCATGCCTGCTCCCGCAGGCGGGCGACCTCCGCGGCGATGCGCGTCGCGGTGGCGTCGTCGATGAACACCTCGAAGGACAGCTCCACGCCGAACCGCTCCCGGGCCCTGGCCATGATCTGGGTGATCGTGAGGGAATGGCCGCCGAGGTCGAACAGGTCGTCGTCGGGCTCGACGTCGTCCAGTTCGAGCTCCTTGGCGAAGATGGCCTGCATCTCCCGTACGAGCTCGGCGGGCGCCGGCCCGTCCGCTCCCGTGCCGGCGGTGGCCATGGATGCCGCCGGCGCGGGACCGGGCAGCGGCAGCCGGTCCAGCGGCGCGTCCGGGTCCGCGGCGACCGCCGCCAGCAGCGCGGTGAGATCCTCCCGGATCCGCTCGGCCCCCGCCGGGTCGAGAAGCGCCGGGTTGTACTGCAGCCGCGCCGCCGTGCCCGCGTGGTCGTCGACGATCTGCAGGTGGAGCGTGTTGCGCACCCAGCCGTTGAACATCATCCACTCCACCGACGCGCCCAGCCCGGGGAACAGCGGGCCCGCCTCCGGCCGCCGGCGGTAGCTGAGCGAGACGGGGGTGAGCGCGGCGCGCGGCCCGATCCCGTCCACGGCCCTGGCCAGCGGAACCTCGCGGTGCCGGTACAGCCGCCGCAGCTCGGTCCGCAGGCTCCGGGCGAACTCGCCGAACGTGCCCGCCTCCGGCGCCCCGATCACGGGCAGCTCGTTGACGAAGGCGCCCACGTGGTCCCGGCTCCGCTCGGTCCGCGTGGACAGATCCACGCCGATCGCGGGCCGCGCGTTGCCGTACGCGCGCAGCAGCGCCACGTACGCGGCCAGCACCGTCTCGAACCGGGTGACCTCCAGCCGCCCGGCCGGCCCGCTGAGGTCCTCGACGACGAAGTCGAGGGCGCAGCCGGGCGCGGCGGCCACGGACACGCCGGTCAGGCCGGGCAGGTGCAGCTCCCGCTGGTCCTGCCACCGGTCCTGCCAGTAGCGCCGCGCGTCCGGCAGCGCGTCCGCCAGCCTGACCCCCTGCTGGACGGTGACCTCCTGATGCGTCAGCACCAGCGGCGCGGGCGCCGCGCCCCCGTACCAGGAGGCCAGGTCCCGCAGCAGGATGTCCTTGGACTCCCCGTCGAACACCGCGTGATGGGCCTGGAACAGCAGCACGTGCCGCTTGGCGTCCTCCCGGATCAGCGTGAACCGCGCCGCGGGCCCCGCGGCCGGATCGACCGGCCCGGCCAGCTCCTCCTCCAGGTCGCCGCCTTCGCGCATCGGCGGCACCCCTTGGGGGACCACCCGCAGCTCACCGCCGTCCTCGGCGAGCACGCCGCCCAGCACGGGGTGCCTGCGCGCCACCTCCTCACACGCCTCCCCCAGGGCCGCCACGTCGAGCGGCCCGTCCAGCCACACGGCCAGCGGCATGTGGAAGGCCCGCCCGGCGACCCCCGCCCGTTCGGTGAGCCACATCCCCTGCTGCGCAGGGGAGGCCGGCCACGATCCGGTCATCTCCCGCCTTCTTTCTCCACAGAGCCTGTTTCCATCACGGAGTCCGCCTGCGCCAGCAGATCGCGCAGGCCGGACTTGACGACCTTGCCCGAGTGGTTCCTGGGCAGGCGGTCCACGAAGATCACTCGCGCCGGCAGCTCGTGCGCGGCCAGCCTGGTCATCAGGAAGGCCCGCAGCTCCGTCACGCGCGGCGCCCCCGAACGGGGCACGACGGCCGCGGCCAGCACGGTGCCGAGCACGGGGTGCGGCACGCCGGTGACCGCCGCCTCGGCCACGTCCGGGTGCTCGTGCAGCGCCGCCTCCACCTGCACGGTCGACACCTTGTACGCCCCGGACTTGACGACGTCGCTCTCCCGGTCGACGAGATACAGGTAGCCGTCGGCGTCGAGGTAGCCCAGATCGCCCATCCGCACCCATCCGTCGCGGAAGGTGTGCGCGCTGGCCTGCCGGTCCCGGTAGTACGAGCGCGCTGTGGCGGGAGAGCGCAGCCAGATCTCCCCCGTCTCCCCCGCCGGCAGCGGCCCGCCGTCGGGGCCGGTGATCCTCAGCCCGCTGCCGAGCGCCGGCCGGCCCAGGGCGGCGGGCCGCGACGGGTCGTAGATCATGACGGTCTGGGCGGGCGCCGCCTCGGTCGAGGTGTAGTAGTTCGTCACGGTCGCCTTGGGGAAGGCCGCCGCCAGCCGCGCGCACAGCGCCGCCGGCAGCGCCGAGGCCGCCGACCCGAGCAGGACCACGCCGGAGAAGTCGTGCCGCTCGTGCAGCCCGGCGTTGAGCAGCTCCAGGGCCATCGCCGGCACCAGGAACACCGTCCCCACCCGCCGCGACTCGATCAGCCGGGCGAACCTGCCCGGCGTGAACCGCGCCAGGGTCAGCACCGCCGGCCGCGCGTCCAGCGCGTTGATCAGCATGGCCTGGCCGGCGTTGGTGCCGATCGGGAAGGCGTGCAGCAGCAACCGCGAATGCCCGAACCTGCGGCGATTGGCCCGGGTGGCGCTGCCGAAGGTGAGGTTGGCGTGCGTGGCCGCCACCGCCTTGGGCCGGCCCGTGGTGCCGGAGGTGTAGAGGATCTGCGCCAGATCGCCCGGCCCCGGCGGCTCGGGTTCGCGCGAGCCGGGCTCCAGCTCGGCCGGCACGGCGCTCCAGTACCCGCCGTCCGGCGGCGCGGCCGGCCCCTTGCCGGCGTGCAGCACGCCGGTCGCCGAGCAGTGCTCCAGCATGTACGCCACCTCGGCCGGCGCGAACCGGTCGGAGATCGGCACGGCCACCCCGCCGGCCAGCTGGGTCGCGCAGTAGGCCACGGCGAAGTCGGTCCAGCTCTCGGCCCCGAACAGCAGCCCCACCCGGTCGCCCCGCCGCACCCCGCGCCGGACCAGCCCGCGCGCCAGCGACTCGGCGTGCAGGTGCCACTCCGCGAAGGTCAGCGTGCCGCCTCCGGCGACCTCCAGAGCGACCCGCTCGGGCTCCTCCGCGGCCCGCCTGGCGAGCAGCTCAGGAACGATCACGACTCACCTCCGCCGCGCCGCCGCAGCTCCTCGACTCCGGACTCGTCCCCGGCGTGCCGCCGCAGCTCCTCGACCCCGGACTCGTCCCCGGCGCGCCGCCGGAGCTCCTCGACTCCGACGAGATCGTCGGGCAGCGCGTCGGGCACCTCGCGGTCGAAGCGCGCCAGCACCCGCACCCGCATCGCGCACACCGCGATCAGCGCGA
The DNA here is from genome assembly GCF_014873145.1 of Nonomuraea angiospora. Taxonomy (NCBI): domain Bacteria; kingdom Bacillati; phylum Actinomycetota; class Actinomycetes; order Streptosporangiales; family Streptosporangiaceae; genus Nonomuraea; species Nonomuraea angiospora. Next base: position 1,815,142 of record NZ_JADBEK010000001.1, read on the forward strand.
TGGCCAGCCCGAAGGCCACGTACATCAGCCCGATCCCGCGCCCCTCCCCCGTCCCGAGCAACGCCCCCGCCGTCGCGGCCAGCGGCCCGTCCGGCGCCATCAGCGGCTCCAGCACCGTCGCCCCGTACGGCGCCACCAGCCCGAACCCGATCGGCAGCGTGGACCAGGCGACCAGCGTGTTGAGCGCGATGACCCGCCCGTGGAAGCGCTGCGGCACCTTGACCTGGATGATCGTCGCGTACACGCCGTTGAGCAGCGTCAGGCACAGCGACATCCCGAACGCCCCCGAGGCGATCGCCACCAGATCCGCCCGTACGCCGACGAGCACGCAGAACACCGCCAGCGCGAGCGTGAACAGCAGCACCCCGCGCAGCCGCCGCCGGCGCGGCCCGCCCCACACGGCCATCAGCACCCCGCCGGCCAGCACGCCGATCCCGCCCGCCAGCGAGACCCGCCCGACGTCCTGCAGCGTCGCGAACGACAGCACCAGCGGCGAGATCATCAGGAACAGCGGCGACAGGAACACGTTCAGGACGGCGAAGAACACCAGCATCCCGCGGAAGCCCCGGTTTCCCCAGGTCAGCCGCCAGCCACCGGCGATCTCGGCCATGACCGTCTCGCGCCGCCGCCAGGCCATGCTCCGGGGGAACCGGACCGCCAGCACGACCGCCGCCGCGAACACGTACGACAGCACGTCGACGACGAGGATGCCCTCCAGCCCGATCACCGCCATCAGCCCGACGGCCACCAGCGGCACCACCACCTGGGCCGTGCCGGTGACGAGCTGCACCACCCCGTTGGCGTGGCCCAGGAAGCGCTTGGGGACGAGTTGCGGGATCGCCGAGGCGTACGCGAACCGCTGGAAGGTCAGCGCCACCGACAGCAGCGCGAGCAGCGGGTAGACGTGCCAGATCTCCAGGTTGCCGGTCCACAGCAGCACCCCGAGGACCAGTTGCACGCCGCCCGCGGTGACGTCGCCCGCGAGCATCACCTTGCGCCGGTCGTGCCGGTCCACGATGGCCCCGGCCAGCGGGGCGACCAGCATGCCCGGCAGCAGCCCGAGCACCGCGAACAGCGCGAAGTTCGCCAGCGAGCCGGTGGTCGTGTAGATCCACAGCGGCACGGCGAACTCGGTCAGCGCCGACCCCAGGATCGACACCAGCTGCCCGGCCGCGACCAGCGCGAACCGACCCATGCCCGGCCGCGCCCGGCGCTCCTCCGAGGGGGCCGGGGAGTCTCCGGGGGACACGCCCTCCAGCCACCACGTCGATCGCGGGGTGCGGGCCAGAGGTTCGGTCCGCCCCTCGGCGATGGCGCGGTGCGTGCCGGTCACGATGGCCGCCAGCTCCTCCGCCCGATATTTCAGGAAGAAGTGCCCGGCCTCGTCCAGCACGACCAGGGCCGTCAGCTCCGACAGCACGTGCCATTCGCGGTAGCGCTCCTGGTAGAACTCCATCGCGGGGTCACGCTCGCCGGCCAGCGCGATCACCGGCGCTCGCAGCAGGTCCGCGGACTCCTCGAACATGCGGGTGAAGTACCGCTCCGCCTGCCGGGTGCCGCGCCGCCGGTTGCGGACCATGAGCTCGAGCTGGTCGCGCCCGACCTCCTCCACGTCCAGTCCGGCCGAGCGCAGGTCGTCGATCCAGGCCTGGTCGCCGCGGATGCGCTCCATGAGCTCGGTCAGGCCCGAGAGGCGGCCGCGGGGGCGGGCGAAGGGGAAGACGCCGCCGAGGTACACCGCCTCGACCTCGCGGCCGGCGGCCTCCAGCCGGCGGGCGATCTCCGCGGCCAGCATCACGCCGAGGCCGCAGTGGCCGTACAGGGTGACGGGGCCCTGGATGCCGTCGAGGATCTCCCGCACGCACCCGTCGGCGACCTCGTCCAGCGGCCGGGCCTCCTCGCCCAGCTCGTGCCCGGGCACGGCGATCGAGTAGAGCGCCCAGTCGGCCGGCAGCGCGTCGGCCAGCGGCTGGTAGATGACCGCGCTGCCGCCCCCGTACGGCGCGCAGACCAACGTCGAGGTGGCCGTCCTGGCGGGGGTGAGCCGGTGCAGCAGGTGGCGCGGGCCGTCGGCGGCCGACTCCAGCAGCGCGGCCAGCTCGCGTACGGTGCGGTGCTTGAACAGGTCGAGCACGGTGACGGCACGCTCCGGCAGCTCCTGCCTGAGCCGGGCCACCACCCGCATGGCCAGCAGGGAGTGGCCGCCGAGCTCGAAGAAGTCGTCCGTGGCGCCGACCTCGGCGACACCGAGCAGTTCGGCCCACACGGCGGCGACCGTCCGCTCGGCGGCGGTCCGCGGCTCCTCGAACCGGCCGGTCGTCTCCGGCGCCGGGTCGGGCAGGGCGGCCCGGTCCACCTTGCCGTGCGACTTCAGGGGCGGGGGCTCGTCCAGCCACACGTACCGGGCGGGGATCATGTAGTCGGGCAGCCGCTCGGCCAGCCACGTCCGGATCTCGGCGGCCTCCGTCCGGGCCTCGCCCAGGAGGTACGCCACGAGGAGACCGCCGCGCAGGTCGGCGATCACCGACGTCACGCCCGGATACCGCCCGAGCACCGACTCGACCTCGGCCAGCTCCACCCGGTAGCCGCGGATCTTCACCTGCAGGTCGCGGCGGCCGAGGAACTCCAGGTTCCCGTCGGGAAGGTGCCGGGCCAGGTCGCCGGTGCGGTACATGCGGGCGCCGGGCGGGCCGTACGGGTCGGGCAGGAACTTCTCCGCGGTCAGGGCGGGACGGTCGAGATAGCCCCTGGCCAGCCGATCCCCGCCGAGGTACAGCTCCCCGGCGACGCCGATCGGCACCGGCTCCAGGTGCTCGTCCAGCACGTACGCCCGAGCCCCCGGCAGCGGCCTGCCGATGGGCAGCGTGGTGGTCGTGCCGCCGGCGGCCTCGACCGGGTAGGTGGTGACGCCGACCGTCGCCTCGGTCGGGCCGTAGTGGTTGACGACCCGGCAGCGTCCGGACGCGGCCAGCTCCTCCGCCCAGTCGCGGGGCGCCGCCTCGCCGCCGAGGATCAGCAGCTTGCGCGGCAGCACGTCGGCCTGCAACGCGGCCAGATGGGACGGGGTGATCTTGAGGTAGTCGATGCCGGCGTCGCGGACGTACTCGGCCAGCTCGTGCCCCGCCGTGCGCGGCGGGATGATGTGCAGCGTACCGCCGGTCATCAGGCACGCGTAGAAGACCGTCACGCCGAAGTCGAAGGCGAGCGACTGCAGCAGCCCGTACGAGCCGCCGGGTTCGATCCCGAGCCGCTCCCGCAGGCCCGCGAGATAGACCAGCGCCTGCCGGTGCTGGATCGCGACGCCCTTGGGCCTGCCGGTGGTGCCGGAGGTGTAGATGACATAGGCCAGGTCGTCGGGGGTCACGTCGGGCGGGACGGGCGCCTCGTCACCGTCGGGCTCGTCCAGGCCGACCGTGACCAGCCCGTCGGGTAACCGCGCTCTGGAGGACGGGTCGGTCACCGCGATCCGTACCCCGGCGTCCCGCACCACATAGGCCAGCCGCTCGGGTGGATGCTCCGGATCCAGCGGCAGGTACGCGGCCCCCGCCTTGAGCACGCCGAGCACCGCCACGGCGAGGCCGGCCGACTGCTCCAGGCACAGCGCCACCCGTTCCCCGGGCCCGGCGCCGAGCGCTCTCAGCCGCCGGGCCAGCCGGTCGGCGCGGGCGCCGAGCTCGCCGTACGTGAGCGAGACGTCCCCCGCGGCCACCGCGACCGCCGCCGGATCTTGCCCGGCGACGACCTCGTGCAGCAGCCCGACCTCCGCGGGCGGCGCCGGCTCGGCGACCGCGAGGGCCAGCACGCGCCGCCGCTCGTCCGGGCCCAGCAGCGGCAGGCGGGAGATCGGCAGCCCGGGGTCGGCGACCGCCGCCCGCAGGAGCGTCTCCAGGCATCCCGCCAGCCGCCGCGCCGTGTCCTCCCGGAACAGCGCGGTGCTGTACGTGAGCTGCCCGTGCAGCCCGCCGCCGCCCTCGAAGAGGTAGAGCGCCAGGTCGAACCGGCTGGCCACGGTCGGGATCGGGTACGGCTCCGCGCCCAGCCCGGAGGTGTCCAGGGTCCGGCCGCGATAGTTCTGCAGCGCGAACATGGTCTGGTAGACCGGCGTGCGGCTGACGTCCCGCTCCACGGCCAGCTCGGTGACCAGCCGGTCGAACGGCAGCGCCTGATGCGCGAAGGCGTCCAGGGTGGAGTCGCGGACCCGGCCGAGCAGCTCGCCGAAGGTCGGGTCGCCGCGCAGGTCGGCCCGGATGGCCAGGGTGTTGATGAACGGCCCGACCACCGTCTCCAGCTCGGGCAGCTCCCGCCCGGACACCGGCGAGCCCACCGCGAAGTCGTCCTGCCCGGCGAACCGGCCGAGCAGCACCTGGAAGGCGGCCAGCAGCGTCATGTACGGGGTGGCCCGGTGCGCCCTGCCCAGCTCCGCGATCGACGCGGTGAGGGCGGGGTCCACGACGACGTCCACGGCGGAGCCGGCCCAGCGCTGCTCGGCGGGCCGGGGCAGGTCGGTCGGCAGTTCCAGGGCGGGCACCCCGTCCAGCCTGGACACCCAGTAACGCACGTCGTCGTCGAAGGTCCGGCCGCGCTGCCAGTGCGCGTAGTCGCCGAACTGCAGCGGCACCGGCGGCAGTTCGCGGCCCGCGTGCAGGGCCAGCAGCTCCTGGAACAGGATGTCGCACGACCAGCCGTCGGTGATCGCGTGGTGCATGGTGAGCAGCAGCACGTGCTCACGCGTGGTTTCCTCGGGGGCCGCGCGCACCAGCAGGGCGCGCAGCAGCGGCGGCCGGGCCAGGTCGAACGGCCGGGCCAGCTCCCGGTCGATCTCGCCGGGGTCGCCGGTGACGCGGAACTCCACGACCGGCTCCTCGGCGATCACCGCCTCCGGACGGCCGTCCGGGGTGGTGACCAGGCTGGTACGCAGGCTCTCGTGCCGCCGGGTGAGCTCCGTCAGGGCTCTGGCCAGGGCGTTCTCGTCGAGTTCGCCGGTCAGCCGGACCGCGAACGGCACGGTGTAGGCGGCGGTGCCGGGGGCGTACTGCTCAAGGAACCACAATCGCTCCTGCATGGCCGACGGCGGCGGCGCGGTGCCGGGGTCACGGCGGGGAACACTGACCTTGGTGCCGCGCGCCTTGAGGCGGCGCTCCAGCAGGGCCTGCTTGGCCGGTGAAAGGGAGCTCCTGGTCACGCGTCTTTCTCCTCGGAACACGCGGTGGTGCACGTACACGTACGGAGGTCCGCGGCGAGGACGCGGAGGTGTTGCAGCCGGGGCGGCGAAGCCTGATGAGGCCGTGGGAACGCTCCCACGAGGGAGGCTAGGTTTCGGCTCCTTCGAGGTCAAGGGCTAGATCCGCATTTCCGGATGCCCAGCGTGGTCTAACAAGAACAATTCGCGATGTGCGCACGTCGCGCCCGCTATTCCGTGCGCTTCATCTTTCGGGTTCTTGACAGTTCGGAAACATCTCCGTCATATATCTGGGAGCGCTCCCACGGCCGGTCATCATCTTTGACCTGCGCCTGCAAGGAAGCCGGGCACTTGCGCCCTTGACCCGCGCGTCAAAGGCGGGATCCCGCCGCGACGAATCGGACGGCAGCGTCGTGGACGCCGGCCTGCAGGGCAAGGGTGTTCAGCCGATCGCCGACGGTCTCGGCTGGTGGCCGGGTTTCGGCAATGTGACCGCATTCCAGACCGAGGGCGAGCTGGTGTTGTTCGACACCGGCAGCGCGTTCTCGGCGGCGAAATTGCACGAGGATGTCCGGGGCTGGACGCGGGCGCCGCTCACCACGGCGTTCTACTCCCACGGGCACGTCGACCACGTCTTCGGGACGGGGCCGTTCGAGGAGTCAGGGCCGCCGCCCGGACGTCACCTACACCGGCGCGCTGACCGTGCGGCGCGGCGGGCTCACGTTCGACCTCGTCCACGCCAAGGGCGAGACCGACGACGGGACCATCGGTTACATGCGCGAGCACAAACTCCGGCGACCTGTTCCTCTGGGTGACGCCCAGCTGCGGCAACCCGCAGAAGGCGCAGCGCTATCCCCGGGAATGGGTGCACGCGCTGCACCGGATGGCCGCCATGGACGCCGAGATCATGCTCCCCGGCCACGGCGTCCCCGTCTTCGGCCGCGACCGCATCCGGCAGGCGCTGCTGGAACGGCCGAATGGCTGGAGTCGCTCATCACGCAGACCCTGCGACTGCTGAACGAGGGCGCCCGGCTCGACGAGATCGTCCACTCCGTGAAGGCGCCGGAGCAGCTGGCCGACCGGCCCTATCTGCGGGCGCGTTACGACGAGCCGGAACTCGTCGTACGCAATCTGTGGCGCCTTTACGGCGGCTGGTACGACGGCAACCCGGCCCATCTGAAGCCCGCTCCCGAGGCGGCGCCGGCGAAATCGGTCGCCGAACTGGCGGCCTTGGGCGCACGCCCTCGCGGACGCGGCGCTCAAGGCCCTTTCCGAAGGTGACGAGCGGCTGGCCGGACATCTGGCGGAAATGGCCGCCCTGGCGGCTCCGGACGACGCGGGAGTGCATCGCGTACACGCGGAGGTCTTCTCCGCCAGGGCGGCCGGCGAACCGTCCCTCATGGCGAGGGGCATTTTCGCCTGGGCCGCCGCCGAGTCCAGAAAACGCTCGTGGCGACCGGCCGGGCGCCTGCGCGGGGTCAGGCGCGCTCGAAGGGGAGCACTTCCGTCAGATGGAGGATCAAGGCCCCGGGGTTCCTGGTCTGCGTCATGATCCTGCCCGGCCCGGTGAACTCGAAGACCAGACCTTCGCCCGACTTGAGCGATTGGACCGTCTTCCCTTCGACCGCCCGGCGCAGATTGCTCTTGACCGTCTCGTCGTAGGCGACCAGGTGCCCGGAGTCCACCACGACCTGCTGTCCGGCTGCCAGCTCGATCACGTCCATCGCGCCGTAGCAGCCGAGCACGACGACGCCGTCGCCCTGCGCCTTGATGAGGAAGCCGCCCTCGCTGCCGATGAGGTTGGACATGCCGCCCCACTTGGTGGCGATCTCCACGCCGTCGCTGGACGCGATCCACGATCCCCTGGTCAGCAGGAGCGCGTTGCCGCCTCGTACCTCGGCGGCCTGGACATCGCCTGGCAGGTGATGCGCCACGTCCACCCAGCCGCCGCCTTCCGGAGCGGTGTAGCGAGTGGTGAACAGCGACTCCCCGCCCAGCGCCGAACGCGCCAGCCCGCGCAGCAGACCGCCCTCCACCTTGGCCCGGAGCTGGACCCCCGCGCTCGTCGCGTACATCGCGCCGGCCTCGACGCGCAGGGTCTCCCCGCCGTCCAGATGGCAGCGCGCGACCGCGAACGAACCAGGGTGACGGATCTCGGTCTTCATGTACCCCTCCATCCCGATCATCTTGTCCGGAGCGACTCTGCTGTACGGCCGTACACGATTCGTTGACAAGGCGTAAACGCGGCCAGGCCCTGGCGGCCACCGCCGGGAGGTGGAACGGCGCAGTACCCCCGGGGGTATATTGGGCGCGGAGGTGGTCCGGGTGGAGATGGACGCGACCGTCCTGAGGGACGCGCTGACGCGACTGAAGCGGGCCCATGGCCAGCTCGGCGGGGTGATCGCGATGATCGAGAACGCCGAGGACTGCGAGAAGGTGCTGACGCAGCTGGCGGCGGTGTCGAAGGCGTTGGACCGGGCCGGATTCAAGATCATTTCGACTGGGTTGCAGCAGTGCCAGGTGGCGCAAGAGCGGGGCGAGGAGCCGCCGATCAGCGTGGAGCGGCTGGAGAAGCTGTTCCTCGCTCTCTCGTGACCACGTGATCGGGCGGGGCAGGGCACCCGTACGTTCTCTTGATACCCCCTGGGGTATTTGCCGAGCGAAAGGAGACAAGCAGATGACGATCCAGGTCGAGGTGATCGAGACCTCCTCCCTGGGGGACCGCAGCTATCTGGCCCATGACGGGCACGTCGCGGTGGTGATCGATCCGCAGCGCGACATCGACCGCGTCCTCGCCGTGGCCGGTCGCCTGGGGGTGCGCGTCAGCCACGTGGTGGAGACCCATCTGCACAACGACTACGTCTCCGGCGGCCTGGCGCTGGCCCGGGTGACCGGGGCGGCGTACCTGGTGGGCGGGGCCGAGGAGGTCGGCTTCGACCGCGTGCCGGTCGCCGACGGAGACCGGATCGCCGTCTCCGAACGGATGTGGCTGGACGCCGTGGGCACGCCGGGACACACCTTCCATCACCTGTCCTACGTGCTGGCCGGTCCGGACGGGCCGGAGGGGGTGTTCACCGGCGGATCGCTGTTGTTCGGCGGCACCGGGCGTACCGACCTGCTGGGCGCGGAGCACGCCCGCACCCTGGCCCGCCACCAGCACGCCTCCGCGCGGCGGCTGTCCGCCCTGCTGCCCGACGGCGCGCGGCTCTGGCCCACGCACGGGTTCGGCAGCTTCTGCGCGGCCACGCAGTCCGACACGTCCGCCTCGACCATCGGCCGGGAGAAGGACGTCAACCCGGTGCTGCGGATGGAGGCCGACGACTTCGTCGCCCACCTCCTGGAAGGGCTGGACGCCTTCCCCGCCTATTACGCCCACATGGGCGCGCGTAACGCCGCCGGCGCGGAGCCGATCGACCTGACCCCTGCACGACCTGCAGACAGCGCGGAGCTGCTGGCCCGCCTGCGGGCGGGCGAGTGGGTGGTGGACCTGCGCTCACGCAAGGCGTTCGCGGACCGGCACCTGGCCGGCACGCTCAGCTTCGGCCTGGACGGGCCGATGGCGACCTGGCTGGGCTGGCTGGCTCCCTGGGGCACGCCCCTCACGCTGCTCGGCGAGTCGGCCGAACAGGTCGCCGCCGCCCAGCGCGAGCTGGCCCGCATCGGCATAGACCGCCCGGCCGCCGCAGCGACCGGCTCCGTCGAACAGTGGGCCGGGCACGACCAGGGCCTGATCGCCGAGCTGGCCACCGCCAGCTTCGCCGACCTGGCCGCCGCCCGCACGAGCGAACCACCCACCGCCCGTGCGAGCGACCCGGCTGCCGCCCGCACGAGCGAACCAGCCACCTCCCGCGTGGGCGAGCCGACCACCTCCCCTGCGGGCGAGCCGGCCGGTGGTCCGCTCGTCCTGGATGTGCGGATGGGTAACGAATGGCGGGCCGGTCACGTGGCCGGCGCCGTGCACATCCCGCTGCCCGAGCTGCCGGGACGCCTGGCCGAGGTGCCGGAGGGAACGGTGTGGGTGCACTGCGGCACCGGCTATCGGGCCGCGGCGGCCGCGAGCCTGCTGGCCCGCAGCGGCCGCCAGGTGGTCCACATCGACGACGCCTACTCCCACGCCGCCGACGCCGGCCTGCCCATCACCGCCCCCGACGAGGAGCCCTCTTGACCACCTTCGGCGCCGGCGACGCCGGGACGCCTGCCAGAATCCGGTGACACGACGGGGCCGATCGACGTGCACGCCCCCTGAGAGACCGACATGCGCGCTCCCGGAGAGACCGACGTGCACGCTCCCAAGAGGGACCGACGTGCACGGCCCCGAAGCGACCGACGTGCACGCCCCCAGAGGGACCGACGTGATCGCCCCCGGAGGGTTGGAGAGCCGCCCGTCGGCCCGGCTCCCGTGACGCGCCCCTGAGGCTCCACGTGAGCGCGCCGAGTGAACCGCCGTCGTCGCGTGCCAGGTGCCGGGCGTCAGCGGTACCGCGGCGCCCTTCGGGTTCCTCCGCCCAGGGCCGCATGTACGGCCGAGCGCTCGAGCCGAGCGGCGGTGTGCTTGCCGTGCCCGACAGCCCAGCGGACTCCAAAGGACGCGGCTGGAGTCACGATTACGGCGTTTAGTCACAATGGCAACGCAAGAATGGCCTGCCTCACCGGTGCCGAGATCATAAAGGCGTGGAAGCGACACCCCAGATTTTTTGCCAAGTGCCAGATCCCTACAGGCACGGCATTTCAGCGCCGCCAAGTCGCCGACACCCGCGAATCCGATTTGCACTACTTGCAATATCTATGGGTATATGTCTATCTTTTGCCTAGTTGGGGCACAGATGTGGTGCCCTTTCGCCGCATCGTTGCCGCTTCGTTGACCGGACCGCGCGCTGCCCGAAGAAGCTCTTCGCGGACAGCGTCCGGCCGCCGAATCCGCGCCTCGCGGAACCGGGGACCCACGTTCTTGGGGTGAATCGGACGCCAGCTCAGGCTGCGCCATGTAGGGCACTTCCAGGCCCGAACCCGTCAGCTAACCCGGTAGGCGGTATGGGAGCAAGGAGTCAATGCCGTCATGTCCAAGCCTCGGCTTGCCACAATCGCCTGCGTCCTCAAGAATCGCCGCGATCTCCTCACCAAGTATCTCAGCTTCGTCGTCGCCGGTGCGATCCTCGCCGGAGCCTTCGCCGTCGCCAGCTTCGCCTTCGCATCACCCGCCGCGCACAACCCGGCGCAGGTGACTCATCAGGGAGCCGGAGCCTTCACCTACGGGCTGGACATCTCCAATTACGAGCCCCTGTACGACTGGAATGCCAGCCCGGCCAAGTTCGGCATCATCAAGGCCACGGAAGGCACGAACTTCCGCGATGCCTCATTCGCCAGGCACTGGCGCGCGCTGGGCGAGAAGGGGATCGTACGCGGGGCGTACCACTACGGCCACCCCCGCAACAACCCCGTCGCGGAGGCCGAGCACTTCCTGTCCGTGGTGAACGCGCAGCCCGCCGAGGCCGGCGACCTGCTGGTCCTCGACCTGGAGACCTCGGACGGCAGATCCGTCGCCGAGGTCAACGCCTGGGCCAAGACGTGGCTGTCGTACGTGAAGGACAGGACGGGCATCACCCCGATGTTCTACAGCGGCTGGAACTTCGCCGACAAATACGGCAAGGGCCTGGCCGAGTACCCGCTGTGGGTCGCCCACTACAGCAAGGCCAAGGGGGCGGTCACCCCGCCCGCCGACTGGAAGTCCTGGACCATCCACCAGTACTCCGAGTCTCCGGTCGACCAGAACGTCTCCGCGCTGACCGCCGACCAGTTGCGCGGCCTGGGCCGCCCCACCGCCTGAGCCGGGCCCGCACGGCGAGAGCCGTCGCCGCGGGTCCGCAACCGCGCTCCCAGGTGAACGACTCCCCGCGCAACGTGCTCCTCCTGGCCCGAAGGAGCACGTTGCGCCGGGAGTCGGCCAGGGAAGTGCCGATGGCGCCAGTGAACTCCCCACCCGGCCGCGGAAGTGCCGATACCGCCGGTGAACTCCCCGCCCGGCCGCGGAAGCGCCCATGCCGCCGGTGAACTCCCCGCCGGGCCGCGGAAGTGCCGGTTAACTCGCTTCCCACAGTGGCGGCCGGGCTGATCGTACGGGAGGTCAACCCGCACAACCGGCGCGAGAGCCTGATGCGGCTGACGGATGAGGGACGCCGCATCGTGGACGAGGTGACCGCGCGCCGCAGGGAGGAGATCGGCGCGATCGTGGCGCGGATGTCGGCCGGGCAGCGCCGGGCGCTCATCTCGGCGATGAACGCCTTCAACGAGGCGGGCGGCGAGCCACCCATGACCGTGCCGAACCCGCTGGGCTGGTCCGCCGTCTGAACTCCGGACCCCGCGCCGCCGCCATCCGGTGCCCGCTGGGTACGTCGAGGCGGCCGGAAGCCGTGATGGGCCGTCAGATGGACGGGGTGGGGAAGCTCTCCGGCGTGGTCAGGCCGGTGCTCTCCAGGAGGCGCTGGTGGTTGAGCACCGCGGCGTTGGCATTGTGCAAGATTTGCATTGGGCAAGACTGCCGGAGCCCGCGCCTGCGGCTGAGCCGCTGGTGGGCCATCGTGACCAGCTTGGTCTCACCGTGGCCGGCCAGCACCACCAGCATCCTGAACTGCGGCAACGTGACCCTGTCCCCGACCGTCCCCAATGACCTCACCGCGACCGCCACCAACAGCCGCGACCCCGTCAACACCGCCGTGACGACAGCCGAAAGATCCTCTCCCCCCGTCTGGAGGTCATCGTCTTCCTTCATAGGCACTGTTGTACATGCGCGGCGCGGACCACGGGCACGAGATCCCCATCGACCGGGCCCCGCCGAACCTGGGTCCAGGTGGGCCACCCTCGTCGCGGTCGTCAACCTGGCACGCGGAGATACTGGAGACATGGATCCGAACGTTGAGCTGGGGGATTTCCTCCGCTCCCGCCGGGCCCGCCTGCGGCCCGAGGAGGTGGGCGTGGTTCTCGGCGCGGGCGGCGTCCGCAGGGTGCCGGGGCTGCGCCGCGAGGAGGTCGCGCACCTGGCCGGGGTCAGCGCGGACTACTACACCCGGCTCGAACAGGGCAGGCATCCCCACGTCTCCGATGCGGTCCTGACGGCCGTGGCCCGCGCGCTGCGCCTTGACGACGTCGAGCGCGGCTACCTGTTCGAGCTCGTCCGCCCCGCGCCGGCCCGCCGCCGTCCCGAGCCCCCGCAGCGCGTACGGCCGGAGGCCCACCGCATGCTGGAGGTCCTCAACGACGTCTCACCGGCCCTCATCCTCAATCACCGGCGCGACGTCCTTGCGGCCAACCAGCTGGCCCGCGCCCTGATCAGGGACTTCGACGCGCTGCCGGTCCGCGAGCGCAACCTCGCCCGCCACGTCCTGCTGGACCCGGCGGCCCGCGACCTCTACATCGACTGGGACGAGGTCGCGCAGACCTTCGTGGCCAACCTCCGCCTGGCCGCCGGCCGCCGTCCTGACGATCCCCTGCTGAACGAGCTCATCGGCGAGCTGTTCGTCAAGCTGCCGGAGTTCAACGGCTGGTGGGCCACTCACCGGGTGGGCCAGTGCGCCCACGGCGTTCAGCGGCTGCGCCATCCCGTGGTCGGCGAGCTGGCGCTGTCGCACGAGACGCTGGCCTTCCCCGCCGACCCCGACCAGCTGCTCTGCCTTTACACCGCCGAGCCCGGTTCCCCGTCCGCGGAGGCGCTGCGGCTGCTCGCCAGCTGGAGCGCCCCGGACCGGCCGGCCCGTACGAGCGCGTCGCCTCCCCGCCCGGGCCAGGGCATGACCACCCACCGGCCGTGAATCATCCCGGCGGTGGCGAGCCTTTCCGAAAGGGACCAAGAGGAACCGACATGACCTGTCCCGACTCCTCGCCGGCCGTCCCGTCCGGGGGCGGCGGTCACCTGCGGCTCGTCTGGCCCCAGTGGCAGGGCGCCGGCACCTCCAGCGTCGAGGCGCTCGCCGCCGAGTTCCCGCTCCAGACCGCCCGTTGCGGCTACGCCGTCGGCACGACCGTCCTGGAGGCGGTGCTGCCGCCGCACCACGGCCCCACCGGACCGTACCGGTCACCATGTCCGACGACGGCGTCGAGGCCAAGACGGCGGTCGTCGGCCAGCTCGCCAAGGCCCTGGAGGTCATCCGCCGGAACGACCCGGCACGGATCACGACCTTGGGCGGCGAATGCTCGGTGAGCGTGGCGCCGTTCAGCGAGCTCGCCCGCCGCTACGGCGACGACCTGGCCCGAGCGGGTGGCGCCGGCGGGCCTGCGCTCGTGGACCGACGACGACATCGGCAACGTCGCCGCGTGGGGCATCCGGTCCTTCGCTCCCAAGGAGCTGCGCTCGTCCACGCGGACCCTGCTCGACCGGCTGGCCGCCACCGGCTGCTCGCGCGTCGCCGTCCACTTCGACGTCGACACGGTCGACAGCGTCGAGGTCCGGCGCGGGCTCGGCGCCGAACCGGCCGGCTCACCGGCGGCCAGGTACGGCGCATCGTCGCCGACATCGACGGCGGGCCGAATGCACGACGCCGGGGCAACGGCAGACCGACTGCCTGACGCCGCGACGACGGCGGGCCGACTGCCTGACGGCGAAGCGACGGCCGTCAGTTCTCGACGCCCGTGGCCGCGTGGGACGTCCCGACCGGCTTGGACTCGGGCGAGCCCCGCTGCCGCAGGTAGATCGACAGCACCACCATCGACAGCACGGCCAGCAGCTCCGACTGCCAGTTCTGCAGGCTCCGGTTCCAGAACTCCGGCGAGGTGACGTACGCTCCCCACCCGACGGGATCGCGCAGGTCGGTCAGCCGCTCGCTGTTGTACGCGGCCAGTCCCGCCACCGACTGCGCCAGCCACGACAGCACGAAGATCGCCCCCATCACCAGCGCCAGCGAGTTGCCGAACAACCACAGCCGCAACCCCTCGGTCCTGGCCCACGCCGGGGAACCGTCGTGGGCATACCGCCCGGCCTGCTGCTCCTCGTCCGACTCCGGCCCCGCCTGGTCCACCTTCTTCGACTCGGGCGACCCCTTCTGCACCAGCCAGACGGTGAACACGATGAACAGGAAGAACTGCAGATACTCCGACTGCCAGTTCTCCGCCACGTCGACGGCGAACGTCGAGGAGGTCACGTACTGCAGGACCGAGACCGGCTCGCCGCCCTGGGCCAGCTCCTGGTCGTTGTAGTCCAGCATCCCCGCCACGGCCTGTCCGGCGATCGCGAGCACGAAGAGGATCAGGAACGCCAGCGCCAGCGAGTTCTCCTTGAGCCACCTCACAGCAAAATCCTCATGAGGCGCCCGCTACCCGAAGGTCAAGTGGGCATGCGGCCCGATGGTGAATAGCTCCGGGAGGGCGGGGTAGCGAGACGCGGTCCCATGACGCGCACCCCGGGGAAGGCAGACCGATGAAAGGCCACGACGCAGCGGTACGGCGGGCGGCGCCGGAGAGCCCGGCCGAGCTGAGCAAGCGCTCGTGGTGGGGAATCCTCAAGCGCACGGCCAGGGAGTTCCGCGACGACCAGCTCACCGACTGGGCCGCCGCGCTCACCTACTACGCGGTCCTGTCCATCTTCCCCGCGCTGCTCGCGGCGGTCTCCCTGCTGGGCGTGTTCGGCCGGTCGGCGACCCGGCCGCTCGCCGACAACCTGGCGGCCATGGCGCCCGGCCCCGCCCGAGAGGTCGTCGACCACGTGCTCCAGGCCCTGCAGAGCAGCCCGCGGGCCGCGAGCATCACCACCGTCATCGGGGTCGCGGTCGCCTTGTGGTCGGCGTCCGGCTACGTGGGGGCGTTCATGCGCGCCGCCAACGTGATGTACGAGATGCCGGAAGGCCGGCCGATCTGGAAGATCCTCCCCCTGCGCCTCGCGATCACCACCGTCCTGGTGATCCTCATGGCCGTCGGCGCGGTCGTGGTGACGTTCACCGGAGAGCTCGCCGGCCAGGCGGGCCGGCTGCTCGGGATCGGCCAGAGCGCGCTGACCGTGTGGAGCATCGCCAAGTGGCCGGCCCTGGTGGTCATCGTGACGCTGGTGCTGGCGCTGCTGTACTGGGCCGCCCCCAACGTCGTACAGCCCGGATTCCGGTGGATCACGCCGGGCAGCGTGCTGGCGGTCGCGGTGTGGATCGTCGCCTCGGCCGCCTTCGGCTTCTACGTCACCAACTTCGGCTCCTACAGCAAGACCTACGCGGCGCTGGCCGGCGTCGTCGTCTTCCTGATCTGGTTGTGGATCACCAACGTGGCCGTGCTGCTCGGCGTGGAGTTCGACGCCGAACTCGCCCGCGGCCGCGCCATCGCGGCCGGCCAGTCACCCGGACAGGAGCCCTACGCGGAGCCGCGCGACGAGCCGGAGGGACCTCGGTGAGCCGGTGCCGGAGGCCGCGTGGCGGGGTCTACGGTGCGGCGGCCGGCCGGCCGAGCGGTCGCAGCAGAAGGTCGACGGCCGCGCGGCCGGCTTCGAGCGCGGCTTTGAGGGGTTTGCCGTCGCGGGTGAGGCGGCCGACGCGCGGGGAGTCAGCCGCGGGCCGCACGGACAGCACCGCCGGACCGGGCGTGGCCTGCCCTCCAGGGGGTGGCGGGGGCGCGGGCCGGTCGTACTGAGCGAGCAGATCGTCGTCGTGCAGCAGGCGGTGGTCGCGCGCGTAGAAGCTTCGGTGCAGCGCCTCCGGGTAGCTCCGCAGCACGGTCGCGGCGATCAGGCGCGCCCCGTAGGACGGCCGCGCGGCCGGTGCTCCGGCCCCGGCTGAGGGCGCCGCTGGGGGCGCGGCCGGGAGCGCGGGACGGGACCGCAGGACGAGGACGTGGCTGGCGCCCTGCGCCAGGGCGGTGCGGTACGGGATGGACTCGGCGAGTCCCGCGTCGTAGAAGAGCCGCCCGGCCAGCTCGACCGGCGGACCGGCGAGGAACGGCAGCGCGGCGCTGGCCCGCAGGGCCAGCCGCAGCTCGACGGGGCCGGTCAGATACGGGCGCAGATCGGTGGACTGCCCGGTCTGTACGTCGGTGGCCAGCGGGTGGTACTCGACGGGGTTGGTCAGGACGGCGTCGAAGTCCATCCGGGTCACTTCGCAGTACAGGTACTCGACCAGGTTCCGGACATCGACCATCGGGCGGCCGCGCAGGAGGTTGGACGGGCGGATCATCGCTCTGGCGTAGACGGGCTCGGCCCAGCCGGTCAGGTTCTCGGGGGTCCCGCTCAGCAGCCAGGCCCCGGTGATGGCCCCGGCCGACGCCCCGTAGACCGCGTCGAAGGCGTGCGCCGCCCCGGCCTCGTGCAGGGCCAGGGCCATGCCGGCGGAGACCGTGCCGCGCATGCCGCCACCCTCGATGGCCAGCGCCACCCGGTGGCCGTCGCGGCGGGCGCCGGGCCGGCTGCCGCTACGGACCCGGTCGGCGATGACGCGCAGCACTTCGTGTTCGCCGTTTTCGCTTGGCATGGCTCCTTCTCCGTGTCGGGTGGCCGGTCAGGATGCGCCGGACAGGTACGAGCAGGCCCGGGCCCAGACGCCGGGGTCGGGCTGGGTGGTCGTCCACGTGGTGGACCTGAGCTTTCCCCGCCCGCGGTAGCGCCGCACGATGGCGACGTGGTCCGGCCAGGCGACGAACTTTCGCAGGGCCTGTTCATCCTGCCAGATCGACACCGAGCCGCACCTGCCCTCCAGCGGCTCGGTCCACAGCCACATGCCGACCGCGCCGGGCAGCTCCGGCCACGCGCGGCGCAGGGTGAGCCCGGCGAGGTAGACGCCGGGCAGGTCGTGCAGCCGGCCGGCCCGGAAGTCGGTGACGCTGACCAGCACCGTGCCGGTGGCGCCGGCCGCCGGTCCGGGAGTCCATCGGGATCTCAGCATACCGTCCCACCCCTTCTTTGTACGAACGTTCGTGCCGAGAATAGGGACGCGCCAAGGAACACGTCAAGCCGCTATCCTGGTCCGAACGTTCGTACGTGGAAGGGGTCGAGATGGCGGGACGGCCACGGGACGAGGGGGCCCGCCAGGTGATCCTGCGCCGGGCCGCGGACCTCGCCTCGCAGGACGGGCTGGAAGGGCTGTCGATCGGCCGGCTGGCCGCGGAGCTCGGCGTGAGCAAGAGCGGCCTGTTCGGCTACTTCGGCTCCAAGGAAGAGCTCCAGCTCGCCACGATCCGCACCGCGATGAGCGTCTACGTCGCGGAGGTCATCGAGCCCGCGCTGAGCGTGCCGCCGGGCCTGGAAAGGGTGCGGCGGCTGTGCGAGAGCTGGTTGAGCTACTCACAGCGGCGGGTCTTCCCCGGCGGCTGCTTCTTCTTCGCCGTCACCGCGGAGTTCGACGCCCGGTCTGGCCGGGTGCGGGATGCCGTCGCCGCCGCCGGCCTCGACTGGATCCGCTTCGTGACGCGTACCGTCGAGGACGCCCGCCAGCTCGGCGAGCTCGCCGGCGACACGGACGCCGACCAGCTCGCCTTCGAGCTGATCTCTTTCATGGAGAACGCCAACGTCGTCTCCTTGCTGCACGACGACCCGGGCGCCTACGAGCGCGCCAGGACCGCCATCCGCAACCACCTGAGCACGTACACCTGACAAGCCGGCCTCAGCCGGAGGGGCCCAAAGGGGTCAGGTCGATCTCGGGCACCCACACCCCAGGATCGGACGGAAGAGAAACCGGCCGCAGCTGCCGCAGGAGCGCCCGCAGCAGCGGGCGGGGGTTGCGCCGGTGCCAGACGATCGACCAGGGCATCAGCGGCGCCGGCTCGACGATCGGGATGCGGCGCAGGCCGCTCCCGGACGGGTCGATGCTCATCTCGCCCAGCCCCACCGCGCTCTTCTCCGCCAGGAACTGCTCCACGAGATGCCGCAGGCCGATGGCCGGAGCGTTGAAGCGCAACGGCACGCCGAGCCTGCCGGCCAGCCGTACGAGATAACCACGCCATTCCGCCGCGCCCGCCGGGTCGGGCATCGCGATGCCGGCCTCGCGCAGGTCAGCCGGTCGCAGCACGTCCCTGGCCGCCAGGCGATGATCCTCGGGCACGAACGCGTGCAGCGGCTCCAGCCGCACCAGCCGGTACGCCAGCTCGGCGGGCCAGGGCGCCGGCGTGTCGTGTACGCGCCCGAACGCGGCGTCGAGCTCCTGCCGACGCAGGGCCGGCAAGGCCACGG
Source organism: Nonomuraea angiospora (assembly GCF_014873145.1). Taxonomy (NCBI): domain Bacteria; kingdom Bacillati; phylum Actinomycetota; class Actinomycetes; order Streptosporangiales; family Streptosporangiaceae; genus Nonomuraea; species Nonomuraea angiospora. The sequence goes on from NZ_JADBEK010000001.1 coordinate 1,833,444, forward strand.
ACAACCCCTGCCGCATGCTCAGCTCGATCCGTACGCGGGAGTCGCGCTCACTCGCCTGACGCAAGATCCGCAGCGGCGTGAACCGCTCGTCGTACACGTCCACCCGCAACGGCTCGTCGACCGGGCGGACCGCCTGGACGGCCCGGTCGAACGCGGAGAGCGCCTCACGTGCGTGCGGCAACAGCCGCTCCCCCGCCTCGGTCAGCTCCACAGCGCGGGTCGTCCGCTCGAACAGCGGCACCGCCAGCGCCCCTTCCAGCCGGCGAATGCGTTTCGACAGCGCCTGCTGGCTGATGAACAGCCGTGCGCCGGCCCGGCCGAAGTGCAGCTCCTCCGCGGTGACGACGAACGCGCGCAGTCCCTCGATGTCCGCCTCCACGCCTTGAGGGTGGATTGAAAACCGCTGGTTGTCAATCCGGCCCGGATCGATGTTGGACACCACCGGCCGCCGGCGAGTTTGCTGGTCCCCACCGAAGGGGGCACGAGATGAAGATCGTGGAAATCCGTCCAGAGCTGCACCTGATCCTGCTGGGGTTCGGCCAGGCGTATCTTTGGAACGACGCGGGCGCGCTCACGTTGGTCGACACCGGCATCGCCGGCTCCGGCGCGGACATCGCTGCCGCGATCGGGCGACTGGGCCACCGCAGGAGCGACGTCAAGCGTGTCGTGCTCACCCATTTCCATGAGGACCACTGCGGCGCAGCCGCCGAGATCAGCGGGTGGGGAGACGTCACCGTGCTGGCCCACCGGCTGGAGGCGCCGGTGATTCGCGGCGACAAGCCCGCTCCTCCGCCCCGCTTCACCGACGAGGAGCGCGTCCTGCATCGCGACCTCGGGGCCCACCTGCTGCCCGCCGCGCCCGCGTGCCGCGTGGACCGCGAGCTGGAGGACGGCGACGCGATCGATTTCGGCGGTGGCGCGCGGGTGATCCACACTCCCGGCCACACCGACGGCAGCATCGCGCTCCACCTGCCGCGCTCCGGGGTGCTCTTCACCGGAGACACGGTCGCGCACGTCAACGGGCAGGTCATGCCGGGGGTGTTCAATCTGGACCGCGCAGAGCTGCTCCGCTCCTTCCGCAGGCTCGCGGAGGTCGGCGCGCAGCTGGCGTGCGTCGGTCATGGCGAGCCCCTCCCCGACGCCCACGCGGCCCTCACCGCGGCCGCGACGGCCCTGCCCGGCTGAAACACTCCGTCACCATTCGGCGAAGGAGCCGTCCGGGTACCGCCAGACCGGGTTGCGCCAGCGGTGCCCGCGCTCGGCCGCGCGCTCCACGGCCGCCGCGTCGACCTCGATGCCCAGGCCCGGTACGGAGGTGCGTTCGGCGAAACCGCCGGCGAACTGGAAGGGGGTGCGGTCGACCAGGTAGTCCAGCACGTCGTTGCCCTGGTTGTAGTGGATGCCCACGCTCTGCTCCTGGATGAGGAAGTTCGGGATCGCGAACGCCAGTTGCAGGCTCGCCGCCAGCGCGATCGGGCCGAGCGGGCAGTGCGGGGCCATCGTGACGTCGTACGCCTCGGCCATGGCGGCGATGCGGCGCACCTCCGAGATGCCGCCGGCGTGGCTGACGTCCGGCTGGGCCACCGCGATGCCGTCGCGCAGCACCTCGCGGAAGTCCCAGCGGGAGTAGAGGCGCTCGCCGGTGGCCAGCGGGAGCGAGGTCGACCGGGCCAGCGCGGCCAGGTTGGGGGTGTGCTCGGGCAGCACCGCCTCCTCGACGAACAGCGGCAGGAGCGGCTCGATGAGCGGCAGCACCCGCCGGGCCATCGCCGTCGACATGCGGCCGTGGAAGTCGATGACGACGTCGTTGTTCTCGCCGACGGCGTCGCGGACCGCCGCCACCCGTTCGACGACCTCGCGGGTGCGGGCGGGGGTGTCGATGGGGGTCAGCGCGGCCGAGCCGTTCATCTTGACGGCGGTGAAGCCCGCCTCGATCTGGGCTCGGGCCTCGGCGGCGACGTCGGCCGGGCGGTCGCCGCCGATCCACGCGTACATGCGGACCCGGTCGCGGACCGGGCCGCCGAGCAGGGCGTGCACGGGCAGCCCCGCGGCCTTGCCGGCGATGTCCCACAGCGCCTGGTCGATGCCGGCGACGGCGCTGGACAGCACCGGGCCGCCCCGGTAGAAGCCGCCCTTGGTCAGGACCTGCCAGTGGTCCTCGATGCGCAGGGGGTCCTCGCCGACGAGGTACTCGCCGAGCTCCGCGACGGCGGCCCGGACGGTCTCGGCGCGGCCCTCGACGACCGGCTCGCCCCAGCCCGTGATGCCCTCGTCGGTGCGGACGCGCAGGAACAACCAGCGGGGTGGGACGAGGAAGGTGTCCATGGACACGATCTTCATGGGGGTCCGTTCTAGGAGGAGGTGGTGGAGATGCTCCAGCCGCCGTCCACCTTGAGGCAGGCGCCGGTGATGAAGGAGGCCTCGGCGGAGGCGAGGAAGGCGACCGCGGCGGCCACCTCGTCGGGGCGGCCGAACCGGCCCGCGGGAGTCTCGGCGATCGTCGCGGCCCGGCCCTGCTCGCCGATGCCGTCCCAGGCGGCGGTCATGATCGGCCCGGGGACGACGACGTTGACCCGCACGTCCGGGGCGTACTCGACGGCGAGCTGGCCGGCCAGGGACTGCAGGCCGCCCTTGGCCGCGGCATAGGGGCCGCAGCCGGGGATGCCGGTCCGGGCGTGTACGGAGGAGGTGATGACGATCGAGCCCCGGGTTTCCGCCAGGAGGGGGCAGAAGACGTGGGCGGCCAGGTAGGCGGCCTTGAGCGAGACCGCGATCTGCCGGTCCCAGTCGTCCTCGGGCAGCTCGTGGACGGGGAGCGGCGGCACGACCCGGCCGAGGCCGTTGACGTGCAGGACGTCCAGGCGGCCGTACCGGTCGGCGACGAGGTCGCGGGCGGCGGTCCAGGCGGCCATGGAGGAGACGTCGCCGTGCAGGTAGTGGCCGCCGATCCCGGCGGCGAGCGCGGCCCCCGCGTCGTCGGCCACGTCCATGACGACGACGGAGGCGCCCCGCTCGGCCAGCAGCCGGGCGGTGGCCGCGCCGATGCCCGACGCGGCGGCGGTGACCAGGGCGGCCTTCCCGTCGAAACGGATCATCGTGCGGCTCCCGTGAACAGTGCGTTGGCCTCTTGCTGGAGGGCGCGGTCCTGCCACATCGGGTGGTGGGGCGCGGCGTTGGAGCACACGACCGTGCCCCACGCGCCGACCCTGGCCGCGTGGGCGACCGCCTCCAGGCAGACCGCGCGCCCGACCGGCCCCTCCTCGAAGGTCCCGTGAAGAGGGGTGTACCCGATCCAGCCCTCGCCGAGCACGAGCGGCACCTGCGCCTGGGCGGCCCAGTCGGCGGCGGCGTCGATCCAGATGCGCAGCCGTTCGGACATGCCGTAGCGGTAGGCCGAGTAGCGGTCGTACAACCACTGGTCGAAGCGGACCGGGTCGCACCAGTCGTGGACGTAGACCTCCCGGGCGGGCACCACCGTCGCCGCGCGCCGCCACTCCTGGTCGGGACCCCACTCCTCCAGCGGCGGGGCGTCCGGCCGCAGCAGCTCCCGCTCCTGCGGGAACGGCCGCGTGGCGTCCCGCAGGGCGAAGGTGTCGATCAGCTCGTCGAGCACGCCGTAGACATAGGGGTGGAACACCCCGACGTCGGCGTTGCGCGGCAGGCCGCGCATCTCGCCGACCGGCACCCGGGCGTAGTTGGCGGTGACCGGCTCGGGGCGGCGGGCCTTGAAGGCGTCGATCGCCGCCTCCAGGTACGGCCGCAGCCCGAGCACCTTCGACCGGCCCGGCTCGACCACCTCGTTGAGCCAGGTCGACTGGATCTCGTTGTGCAGTTCGACGAAGGCGATCCGGTCGGCCAGGCCGTGCTCGTCGAGGAAGTCCACCAGGTCGGCCAGCGCCGTGGCCAGCGCCGACGCCCGGTCGGCCGGCGGCACGGCCCGCAGCGCCTCGTACCAGGAGGGGTCGTCCAGGAAGACCGAGCTCTGCTGGAACTCCCAGCTGGAGACGATCACGTGGCAGTCGTGCCGCCGGGCCGCCTCGAACAGCGCCAGCAGGTGGCGGCGCCCGTCGAGGGTGGTGCGCTCGCGCACGTCGTACCAGCGGGTGCGCCCGCCGTAGCCGCCGAAGGGGCTGAAGGTCAGCGCCGTGGTGTCCAGGCCGGAGCCGAACAGCAGGTACGGCATCGCGCAGATCCGCACCGTGTTGTACCCGCGCGCCACGGCGTCGGCGAAGGCCGTGTCCAGGTCGGCGAACGGCTCGCCGGGCCCGGTGCGCGTGTACCAGGTGAAGTCCCAGAGGGTGATGGTCAGACGGGAAGGGGTCACGGGGTTTCTCCTAGGACTTGACGGCCCCCGCCGTCAGTCCGTCGAGCAGCTGCTTGCGCAGCAGGAACATGATCAGGCTCGGGATGGCCGCCAGGACCGAGCCGGCGAGCACCATGTCGACCTGGCGGCTCTCGGCGCCGTAGAGCGCCTGGATGCCGAGCGGCAGGGTGTACTGGGCCGGGTCGGAGACCACGATGAGCGGCCAGAAGAAGCTGTTGTAGCTGTTGAGGAAGTTCCACACGGCCAGCGCGCCGAGCGCCGGGCGCAGCAGCGGGAGCACGATGCGCAGGAACAGGCCGAACTCGGAGGCCCCGTCGAGCCGGGCGGACTCCAGGATCGAGTCGGGCACCGACTGCTCGACGTACTGCCGCATCATGAAGATGCCGAACGCCGGGGCCAGCCAGGGGACGATCAGAGTGAAGTACACATTGGTGACCCCGGCCTTGATCAGCATGATGAAGAGCGGCACCACGATCACCGCGAACGGCACCGCCAGTGAGCTGAACATCACGTTGAACAGGAACTTCTTGCCCGGGAAGCGGTACTTCGCAAAAGCGAACCCGGCCAGCGCGCAGACGAACACCGACACCGCCGTGGAGACCACCGCGACGACCGTGCTGGTCAGGAACCAGCCCCAGAACGGCTGGGTCTCCAGCAGCCGGGTGTAGTTCTCCCAGGTGAACGGGATCGGCAGCGGCTGCGGCGGATAGGCGAAGATGTCGCCGCGCGGCTTGAACGACGAGCTCAGCGCCCACAGCAGCGGCACGGCGAACAGCACCACCAGAATGGCCAGGAACACGTGGACCAGGCCGCGCCGGGGCCGCGGGCTGGCCTTCATCGCTCCCTCCCCACGCCGTACACCGCGTTGGCGGCCCGCCCGAGCACGAAGACGAGCAGGAACATGACCACCCCGGCCGCCGCGGCGTAGCCGAGCTGCTGGCGGGTGAACGCCTCGCGGTAGATGAACATCGCCACCGACAGCGTCGCCTCGCCGGGGCCGCCCTTGGTGAGCAGCATGGGTTCCTCCAGGATCTGGGCCGTGCCGACCAGCACCGTCACCGCGACGAACGCGGTCACGGGCTTGAGCATCGGCACGGTGACGCTGAAGAAGGTGCGCACCCGTCCGGCGCCGTCGATCTCGGCGGCCTCGTAGAAGTCGCGCGGGATGTTCTTCAGCCCGGCCAGGAAGAAGATCGTCAGGTAGCCGGTCCAGCGCCACAGGACCAGCAGCATCACGCTGACCCTGGCCCAGCTCGGCTCGCCCAGCCAGTCGATGCCGCCCCAGCCGAAGAACCCGCGCAGGGCGGCGTTGAGCAGGTCGTACTCGCGGTCGTAGAGCAGGGTGAAGACCAGCGCGATGATGATCGGCGACAGCACCACCGGCATGAAGAACGTCAGCCGGAAGAAGTCCCGGCCCTTCAGCCCCCGGGTGTTGAGAACTCCTTCGAGGATGGGGGATTCGCCTCAAGGGGCGTGTCGAACAGCATGCTCGGCGGCCGGTGCCGGTGTCAATGAATCAGTACTACTATTTTTTATATTGATATGATTTTTCGAAACATGATCATGCTGGGCGCAGGACGGCGCGGCCCACCCGTACCACCACCGCGGAGGCGACGGCGATGCCGTCGGGAACGTTCCGTACGGCCGCGTCGACCCACACGCCGGTGTCGCGGCGCCACGGCAGCAGTTCGAGCCGCACGCCCTGCCCGGCGACGTCGTCACGCCAGGGCGTGAGGTCGATGTCCCAGGTGCGCCCGTGCCAGAAGTGGTCACTGACGAGCCGGTCGCCCACGTACGCGCGCCCGGCGTCGCCCGTCCAGGTCAGCCGCAGCAGCACGCGGTCGGTGCCCTCGAACACGTCACTCGGCACGTCCAGGTGAACCTGCGCCGCGCCGGAGTAGTCGGCCGGGGCGCTGAGCCGGTCCATCGGCCCGCCGCGTACCGGCTCGGGCGGAGCGGGGGCGTGCGGGCGCAGGTCTTCGGCGACCGTTCGGGCGCCCGCGCCGGAGACGTTCACCGACCAGGTGCGCCACAGCCCCTCCCCGCGAGGGCCGGCGAGCTCGCCGCCGTCGGCCGTCAGCCCGGCGGGCGCCGGCAGCAGCGCCACGGCGCACCGCTCGGCCTCCGAGTGGAGCACCAGGGCGCCGTCGAGGGCGTACACCGGCGCGTCGGACAGCACCAGCCGCTCGCGGCCCGCGACCTCCAGCCGGTACAGGCGGTTCGCGCTCGCCTCGTCGAGGACGAGGACCCGCGCGCCGGGCAGGTCGATGACGCACTCCGGCCCGGGCTCGGCGACGTCCACCACCGTCGCGTCGCCGGCGGACCGGGCCCCGTCGATCGCCACGTCCCCGTCGAGGACGAGCTCCACCGGGACGCCGCCGGTCGCGCACAGGACGACCAGGTCGCCGTCCTCATCGGTGATCCGGGTGACGAGTTGCGCGGTGGCGCTGCGCAGGACGAGCCCCGGGGCGAGCTGATAGCGCAGCGGCCACACCAGGGACACCCCGGCGGGAAGGTCGAGCGGCCTGGTCGGAACGGTGACGTCGGCGTCCTCGAACGACACCGTGACCTGGACGTCCTTCTGCGCGTCGAGCGGCCGCCCGGGCGGCTGGTACGTGGTCAGGAAGAGGTAGCCGGCGTGCCCGTCCGAGCGGACGGCCCAGCGCAGCTCGCCCGGGTCGTCCCCGCCGCCGCCGACGGTGACGCCCATCGGCGCGAGCCGGGCGCCTTCCGCGGCCAGCCAGAGGTGCAGGCGGCGCAGCAGGTGGTGGTGCGGGCGGATCTGGGCGTGCTCCCCGATCGGGGCGTAGAAGTCGTAGCTCAGGCTCGGCACGTCGTTGGGGTAGCCCGTGGCGTGGGACTCCTGCTCGGTGCCGTGCGGCCCGACCCGCTGGGTGCCGCCCGCGTACATGTAGTAGCCCTGCCAGATCGACCCGCTCCCGATCTTGGCCAGGGCGAGCGCGGCGACGTCCTGAGCGGTGACCAGCGGGCGCCGGTGGTAGGCGACATGCATGCCGCCCCCGATCTCGCAGGTGGCGAAGGGGGTCGCGGCGTCGTCCTTGAGCGGGACCGCGGCGGGGTCGAGCACGATGCCGTCGAGCGCCTCGCGCAGGTCCGCGCCCACCGTCAGATCGTCGCGGACCTCGCTGTAGCGGAAGTGGTGGGCGGCGAACCGGGGCCACTCCGTCTGCGAGTCCTCCCAGAATCCGTCGGAGTAGGCGCTGTAGAGCGGGAGCAGCGTCTCGGGCACCAGGGCGCCGCCCCAGCCCGTCGCGGTCCACAGGGGCACCCGCAGTCCGAGGTCCTCGGCGATGCGTCTGAGCATGGCGAGATGCTGCGGCTGGTCGTACAGCTCGTTGTCCATCTGGGCGCCCACCACGGGCCCGCCCTCGGCGTGGGTGAGGCCGGCCAGCCGGCTGATCGTCTGGGCGTAGAGCGCGCGGGCCAGCTCCAGGTAGGCGGGGTCGTTGGTGCGGGTCTTGAGGCCGCGCTCGACGAGCCAGTCGGGGAACCCGCCGCGGCGCGCCTCGCCGTGTGCCCACGGGCCCATCCGGACGATGACGTCCAGGCCGTGGCGCGCGGCGAGCTCCACGAACGCGCGCAGGTCGAGGTTGCCGTCCCACCGGAACCGGCCGGGCTCGGGCTCGTGCGCCTGCCAGAGCACGTACGTCGCCACCGTGTCCAGCCCGCCGGCGCGCGCGTGCCCGAGGACCTCGTTCCACCGCTCGCGCGGGATGCGGGAGTAGTGGATCTCCCCCGTCACCGGGAACCAGGGCTTGCCGCCGCGTTCGAGCCACCGGCTCGTGACCTCGATCCGGTCCGGCGTCCTGGCGTCGTCTCCCAGCGGGAGGTGTCCCCGGCGGGGCGGGGCCTGCGGGGAGACGCGCAACCTGCGGGTCTTGTCGTTCATCGTTCTCCTTCGAGAGGGTGGCCGTGGGTGATCGTATGACCGGTTGACCCGATAAGCCGATGGGCGTTTCACTGCCTCATATGGACGAAACGACGCTGCCTGAGGAGTTCGCCGGCGGACGCATGCTGGTCGTTCCCCGGCCCACGGTACGCAAGGCGCTCGGCCGGCCCGTGACGAACCGGCTTCTTGTCACCGATACCGGGATCTTTCTCCGCGCCGCCCGGCACGGAGCGGCCCGGTCCGGCGGCGCCGGACAGCACATCCTGCTGGTCTGCACCGACGGTTCAGGATGGGTCGAGACCGGCGATGGACGTTTCGCCGTTCAGCGGGGCGACGCCGTCCTCCTGCCCGCCGGGATGGCCCACGAGTACGGGGCCTCGGACACCGACCCCTGGACCCTGTGGTGGTTGCACGCCGTGGGCGCCGACGCCGCCGACCTCGTCAGCGCCGGGCTGGCTGCGGCCGGTGGGATCGTCACGCATCTCCGGGATCCCGCACCCGTCGCCAGCCTCATCTCCCAGGTGATCGACGGCCTCGACGCCGGGACCACGGGTGGCCTCGTACGGGCCGCCGGCGCGGCATGGAACGCGCTCGCCCAGGTCGTCGCCACCGGCCGCCGTCCCCTCGGCACCTCGCTCAGCCCGGTCGAACGCGCCGTCGAGCACCTGCGGGCGACCACGCCGCGGCGCACCTCCGTCGGCTCGCTGGCGGCGATGGTCGGCCTGAGCACGTCCCAGCTCGGCGCCCTGTTCCGGGAGCAGCTCGGGGTCTCTCCGCTGAAGTACCAGACGCAGCTGCGCATGGCGCGCGCACGGGAGCTGCTGGACAACTCCGGCCTCACGGTCAGGGCCATCGCCCGCGAGGCCGGATACGACGACGCGCTGTACTTCTCCCGCAAGTTCGCGAGCGTCCACGGGCTCGCGCCCACCGCGTACCGCAACCGCGCGCGCTGAGCCGCGTCATGCGGGTCTACCTCACACCGACGGCGGGCGGTCCGGCCAGACCGCCGCCGCCGGGCGCTCTCCCCGCTCGGCCAGGGCCCACCGCACCAGAGCGGCCGTGCTGCGCCGGGCCGACGTTCTGGCGGGCCCCGTACGGCAGCGGCCGGTCCGGATGCCGGCGTGCCGGCCACGGGGGGGGACGGCGTACGTCGGCGTGCCGACGATGACCTTGAGGCCGCGCTGATGCGCCTCGTCGATCACCCGGCTCGGCGCGGCGAAACCGATCTCTTGAAGATCATGGCGGAGAACGGGATGGACATCGTCCGGCCGCGCCTCTACAACGACACCGGCCCCGATCACCCGCGGGTCGGGTATCCCGGCCACTACCTGCCCGAGGGCTACCAGGACGAGGAGGACATCCTCGACCTCGCCCGGCGCGCCACCCGGTACGGGATGCGGATCCAGCTGACGTTCCACTACAGCGACTACTGGACCAACGGCGAGATCCAGGACATCCCCAAGGACTGGCGCGACGTCACGGACCTGCCCCGGGACCAGTCCGTCGACAAGCTGGAGAGCCACGTCTACGACTACACCAGGTCCTTCCTCCAGCGCATGGCCGCCCAGGGCACGCCCCCGGCCTTCGTCTCGCTCGGCAACGAGATGCAGGGCGGGCTGCTCTTCCCCTACGGCTACTCCTACACCGCCGACGGCGCGCCGGCGCTGGCCCGGTTCCTCAAGGCGGGCTACCGCGCCACCAAGGAGGTGTCGCCGGACACGCAGGTCATCATCCACATCCACGACGCCGGGGACTACGACGAGTACCGCTGGTTCTACGGCCTGCTCAACCAGCTCGGCGTCCCGTACGACCTCATCGGCTCGTCCTACTACCCGTTCTGGACCCGCCGCGACATCCCCACCGTCGTGCGGTTCTTCGACACCATCAGCCGGGAGTTCAACAAGAAGATCATGGTGATGGAGACCGGCATCAACTGGAACCCAGTCACCCACGAAGGTCTCGAGGGCCAGCTCCACGACAACGGCCCCGTGCCTTACGGGGAGACGCCCGCCGGGCAGCGCGACTTCCTCTACGAGCTGTTCGCCGCCCTCAAGAGCGTGCCCGACGGCGCCGTGATCGGCGATCTCTACTGGGACCCCGTCATGATCCCGGCGCCCGGGGTCGGCTGGGAGGTCGGCGAGCCGAACTTCGTCAGCAACACGACCCTGTTCGACTTCAGCGGCAAGGCGTTGCCCGCGCTGAAGGCGTACCGCTACAACATCGACGGCGGGCGCTGACCGACCCGGCGTGGGGCGCGCCCTCCCAGGCCCGCCCCACCCGGTGCCAGCCCGCGACCAGCGCGGCCGGGCCGTCGCGCCCGGCCCTGCGCGCCCGGCCCTGCGTGGTCAGCCCTGCGTGGTCAGCCCTGCGTGGTCAGCCCTGCGTGGTCAGCCCGGCTTGGTCAGCCCGGCTTGGTCAGCCGGTGACCGGCAGGGCCAGCCCGGCGGCGCCGGCGGCGGAGCAGACCGCCTCCGAACCGGCCCGTGCCAGCAGGTCCAGCCCCAGCCTGGCGCGGCGGACCCGCTCGATCGACAGCGCCACCGAGGTGGACTCCAGGTGGCTGCCCGACGGGTAGATGTCCGGGGCGTTGCGCAGGCCGAACTTCGCGTACACCGGCGCCGCCAGCTCCACCAGCCGGGGCAGCTCGTAGTGGCGGACGAACCCGCCCAGGTTGTCCGGCGACTCGACATAGATGTCCAGCGGCTGGCTGACCGCGCCGCGGATGGCCCCGATCTGCGCGAGGGTCAGGTCGGTCGGCAGGTTGAGCGTGTCCGCGCCGAGCCCGGCGATCACCTGGGCGGTGGCCGCGTTCGCGATCGGGAGCATCACCGAGACCTTGGCCTGCATCTGCGCGGGCAGCTCCCCGCTGTCACGCAGCCGGCCGAACACCGAGAGCACGCCCACGTCGGCGATCAGAACGCTGCGTACGCCCAGCTCGGCCGCCCGGCGGATCTCGTCCACCACGGCGACGAGCTGGTCCTGCCCGCGCACCGCCGGCGCCAGGCCACCCCCGGCGGGCGCGCGGCTCATCGCGGAGGTGTCCCAGCCGGCACACGGCCGGGCGAACAACGACAGCTCCACCCCGGCGTCGGCGGCCATGCCGACCATTTCGGTGATCTCGCCGTCCGTGAGCAGGCCCACCCCGCTGCCCTGCGAGACCCGGGTGACCGGGACGTCCAGCCGTCGCGCCTCGCTCAGGACGGCGGCGAGGCTGGCCGGCCCCTCCACGCTGGGGATCTCGACCCGGTACTGGGCCCCGTCGGGGAACCGGCCGGGAGACGGCGGCGGCGCGGACCCGTCGTCAGCCGGCAGCCCAAGACGGACGAGCAGCTCATTGGTGGTGGACATCGCGCTCCCAGTCCCGTATTGTTCGAAATCTCGAACAAGGTTCGGTATATCGACATGCGGAGGCTAACGATTCAGGCTCGCGGTCGTCAATGCCGGCCGACGGATCTGCTGCGCCCCCCGACCGGCAGGAGACAGCGATGGCCCGAACCGTTCCGGCGGTCAACCGAGCGCTCGACATCCTCGAGCTGTTCCTCGCCGAGGGCGCGCTGGCCGCCTCCGACATCACCGCCCGGCTCGGCCTGCCCAGGACCACCGTGCACGAGCTGGTCAACACCCTGGTCGACCGCGGCTACCTGGTGGCCGAGCCGAGCGCCCCGATCCGCTACCAGCTCGGCATGAGGCTCTTCGAGCTGGGCGGGCTCTTCGCCGACCGCCTCGACCTGGCCAGGCAGGCCCAGCACGCGGCCACCGAGGTGGCCGCCGCCTGCGACGAGAGCGTGCACGTGGCGATCCTGGACGGGGCCGAGGTGGTCTACATCGCCAAGGTGGACAGCACCCATTCGGTACGGATGGTCTCCGCGGTCGGCCGCCGGCTCCCGGCGCACTGCACCGCCGTCGGGAAGATGCTGCTGTCCGCCCTGCCACCGGAGGCGCTAGACGCCCGCTACCCGCACGACCGGCCCCTCCAGCCGATGACCCCGAACAGCATCACCACGCCCGCGGGGCTGCGCACCCAGCTGGCGGAGATCCGGCAGGCAGGCGTGGCCTACGACGACTGCGAGTCCAACGAAGCGGTCGCCTGCGTCGCCGTCGGCGTGTTCGACCACACTGGGCGCATGGTGGCCGCGATGAGCGTCTCGGTGCCCACCGTCCGCTGGACCGACCAGCGCCGAGAGCAGTGGACCGACCTCGTCCGCACCGGCGCCGCCACCCTCTCCCGCCGCCTCGGCCACCCCGACGGCCCGCCCACCCGACACGGCTCATGACCCGTGGGGCGCCAGCCGACCGCCCCAGGTGTTGCCGTACGGACTCGTCTCAGGCCGTCCGACGTCGCATGATGAGATCAGCGGGAATGCGTGCCGGCAGGCACAGGGTCTGCCCGTGCTCGTCGAACAGGTCGTCGCGGGCGGCGAAATAGCCCAGATCAGCGAGGACGTGACCTGACAGATCGCAGGAGGAGCAGGTGCTGCCGTCCCAGTCCACGGCCGTGCGCCCGATCGCGTCGAAGAGTGTCTCGCCACCTGTGTTGGCGAATCGGCCTCCCGCTCGCAGCGCGCCCAGCTCGCCATAGAGCTCGGAAACGGCCGTCCACTGATCGTCGAGGAGGAATTCCGGCCAGGCGAGCACCACCTGCCTGGGGATCAGTGGGCGCAGGCGCGGGAATCGAGGATGCCAGAAGCGCCCGTCGATCAGCAGTCCTCTGACTCGGCTGGCGATCCCGTGGCCGCGCGCCACGGCCTCCAGCAGCGCCAGCCGCTGGCTGCACGAGCCGCGTCCCAGAGCCAGGGTCGTGGAGACAGGCTGCCGTTCGTTCAGGGCGTAGACCGGGCGCACGCGGGCTGCGATGAGCTGGTGGGCCGTGATCAGGAATGTTCGGTCCGTACACGGATCGGCATCCTGCACCTCGGCCGCGAACCCCAGCACCCGAGGGTGTCTCCAGTCGAGGATGGGCGTGGCCGCCACGCTCCCCGCAGCCGCTTTCCGTGGGGAAACGGCTGCGCCGCCGCCGCGTCTCAAGAGCGCCAGTTTCACGCGTTGATCATATTCGGCGAGCAGCCGGGAGGAGGCACGGACCCGTGGTCACGGCATACAGGCCGAGCCCGACCAGGTCAGCCGGGCCGGGCGATGCCGCTTCAGCGACCGGGCTCCTCCAGCTCGACGGTGTGTTCCGCCCGGGCCGGCAGGAGCAGGGCGGTGATGACCACCGCCACGGACAGCACCGCGCCGAGGATGAAGGCCAGTCGCATCCCGTCGAGGTCGGCGAGCGCCTCGGCGACTCCCTCGGCCTTCAGGGCGTCGGCGCGCGCGCTCATCACGGTGATCACGATGGCGGTGCCGAGGGCCGCCGAGACCTGCTGGAGCGTGCTCAGGATCGAGCTGCCGTGGGAGTAGAGCCGCGGGGGGACCGCGCCGAGCCCGAGGGTGAAGACCGGGGTGAAGGTCGCGGCCAGGCTCACCATCAGCAGCGCGTGCAGGCCGAGGATCTGCCAGTACGGCATCGTCATCGTGACCTGGGTGAAGCCGGCCAGCGAGAGCATGATGCCGATCGCGCCGGGGATGACCAGGACCCGGCCGCCGAACTGGTCGAACAGGCGGCCGACGGTCGGACCGAGCAGGCCCATCGCCAGGCCGCCGGGCATCACGAGGAGGCCGGTCTCCAGGGCGCTGAGGCCGCGGACGCTCTGCAGGTAAAGCGGCAGCAGGATCATCGAGCCGAGCATCGCCATGAAGGACACCGACATCAGGATCAGCGCGACGGTGTAGGTGCGGTGGCGCAGGGTGCGCAGGTCCATCAGCGGTTCGTCGCGCTTCTGCAACGACAGCTGGCGGAAGACGAAGACGGCGATGGTGACCAGCCCGGCCGCCACGATCCCGGCGGCAAGGCGGGCGTCACCGCCCTCGAACCGGCTGAGCCCGTAGACCAGGCCGCCGAAGCCCGCCGCGGCGGTCACCACGCTGAACCAGTCGATGGTGCTGAACCGGGGCTCGCCGATGTTCTTGAGCCGCTTCAGGCCGCTCCAGGCGATCAGGGCGGCGATGGGGAACACCACGGCGAACAGCAGGCGCCAGGACCCGAACTGCAGGATCACCCCCGAGATCGCCGGGCCCATCGCGGGCGCCACCGAGATGGCCAGGGTGACGTTGCCCATGACCCGGCCCCGGTCCTCCTCGGGCACCACCTGCATCAGCGTGGTCATCAGCAGCGGCATCATCACGGCCGTCCCGGACGCCTGGACGATGCGCGCGCCCAGCAGCACCTCGAACGTCGGCGCGACGGCGGCCAGCGCCGTGCCGGCCAGGAACAATCCCATCGCCACCGTGTAAGCGCGGCGGGTGGTCACCCGCTGCAGGAACCAGCCGGTGATCGGGATGACCGCGGCCATGGTCAGCATGAAGGCGGTCGAGAGCCACTGCGCGGTCTGCTCCGTGATGTGCAGCGCGTCCATCAACCGCGGGATCGCGTTGATCATGATCGTCTCATTGAGGATGACCACGAACGTGGCGAGCACAAGCAGCCGGATCACGGCCGGGGTGCGGCCCGAACCGGCGGCCGCGGGCTTGGCGGGTGAGTCTAGCTGTGGGCTGGGCACGGCACCTCGATCAGAGTTGTCGGAAACAGTGTGGTCAGGGCTGGTGGTCCAGCCTCGGGTCTCACGAGCAGTCGTGGTCATACACAGACTGACCGGCAGCACTGACAAAACTCATCGCCCACGTCCAACATTCCGGCACGTGAGGCGAAATGTCACCCACTTTTCTCGGCATGCGAGAAGCGCGAGACCGGTAGCCGCCGCCGTCATGGGCCGGTCGGCGTGCTGCTCCTCCGCGGCGCGGCTCGACGGCGCGGGAGCGGTGCGGCTGTTCATCCGGATCGTCTTCCCGCTGATCTGGCTGGGCGTCCTCACCGCGGGCCTGATCGCGGGGCTGCAGGCGTACAACGAGTTCCTGCCGGCCGTGACGTTCATCCAGGACAGCGAGAAGCTGCCGGTCTCCCTGTCGCTCTACTCCTTCCAGCAGGGCTTCTCCCCCGACTGGGCGCTCGTCGGCGCGGCCGGTCTGATCATGGCCCTGCCGCCCTGGTGTTGTTCCTGTCCCTGCAACGCCGCTTCGTCGCGGGTTACACCTCGTCGGGGATGTCGGGCTGAGCGGGCACGTCGCCGCGTAGCGCCTCCAGGAGCCGCGCCAGGGCGGCCTGGGTGGCCGGCAGGTCCGCGGGGTCGTCAGAGCCCGCCACCCAGAGCGCCGCCTCGTTCATCGCACCCGACAGCAGGTGGGCCAGCGGCGCGACCGGCTGGGGCGCGATCGTGCCCGCCCGGATCAGGTCGGTGAGCGCGTCGGCCAGGTGGCGGGCTGAGGCGGCCTCGTCCATCGCGCGCCATTCGGTCCAGCCGAGCACGGCGGGGCCGTCGACGAGCATGATCCGTTGAACGCCCGGGGCCGTGCTCGCGGTCAGGAACGCCTGGCAGCCGGCGGTCAGGCGGGTCCAGAGGTCGTCGTGGGCGTCGGCGGTCCGCGCCACCGTCCCGGCCACCTCCTGCTGCACCTGCTCCAGGACGGCCCTGAACAACTCGGCCTTGCTCTCGAACAGATGGTAGAGCGCGCCCTTGGTCACCCCGGCCTCGGCGACGATCTCCGACAGGCTCACCGCGCCGTAACCCCGGTCCGCGAACAGGCGCCTGCTCTCGCGCAGCAGGGCCCGCCTGGTCTGCTCCCGCTGCCGCGCCCGGACGCCGTGCGTCTTCATGCTTCCTCCTTGACATACCGATGGTACGTCAAATACACATTCACGTACCGATGGTACGTGAAAGGAGCTCGCGTGGAACTGACCAGTTTCTATCCCGTGATCTGCACCGCCCGGCTTCAGGAGTCCCGCGACTTCTACACCGGGCTGCTGGGGTTCGAGACGACGTTCGAGTCCGGCTGGTACGTCAGCCTGCGACGCCCCGGGACGCCGGCCTACGAGCTCGCGCTGCTCGACCACACCCACCCGACGCTGCCCGAGGCGTACCGCGCCCCCGTCCGCGGGCTGCTGCTCAACTTCGAGGTGGCGGACGTGGACGCCGAATGGGAACGGCTCGTCGTCGGCGCGGGGCTGACCGCCGAGCTCGCGCTGCGCAGCGAGGACTTCGGGCAGCGGCACTTCATCGTGGCCGATCCCAACGGGGTCCTCATCGACGTCATCACCCCGATCGCGCCCTCGGCGGAGTACGCCGGGCAGTACGTCGGCTCATGACGCCCGGTCGGGCCGATCCGATCGGACAGCACCCCCCGACGGGCTGCGCCAGGCGCGCGACGGCCCCGGATTTCACGCACGGCACCCCCGACGCACCGCTTGCTGCTCGACCTGGAGCTCGGGGCGGTGGTGCCAGCGGCCATCACGTTCGGCTAACGGCCAGGCCGGCGTTCGGCCGGCTCACCGCCTACCCGGCTTGATCTCGGTGGTGTCGGCTATGCGGCGATGTGCTCCGGACGGACGCCCATGCCGATGAAACGACCCAAGAGGTGCCGCAGCGGCGGCAGCGTCCGGAACGCTGTGAAGATCGGCGGCACATGCCGGGTCGTGTCGTCACCCAGGTCCTTGGGATAGAGGTCGCGCAGGATGCCGACCTGGAAGGCCTGGGTGATCCTCGCGGCGCGTTCTCTGCGTGACTGCACCCGGGCCAGATCGGCGTCTTCTGGTTCGCCGCCCCGGGCGAGAAGCGGACCCAGCAGGTTGGCGGTGGCCACGGCGTCCTGCACGGCCAGGTTGATGCCCACGCCGCCCGCGGGCGACATGGCGTGGGCGGCGTCACCGATGCACAGCAGTCCTGGCCGGTGCCAGCGTGGCAGCCGGTCCACCCGGACGCTCAGATGGTGCACCGCCTCCCAGCCGTGGATCTCGTCCACGCGGTCGCGCAGGGCGGGCGCCAGTTCCGCCACCCGGTTCCGGAACGCCGGCAGCCCGGCGGACTTCAACTCCTCGAAGGCGGCCGCCGGGATCGCGTAGGCGAGCTGCCAGTAGTCACCGCGGTCGATGGAGATCAGTGCCCCCTTGCCGCCCTGGAAGAAGGGCACCCGATCATGTGGGCGGCGGGACAGGTGGAACCACAGCACGTCCATGGGGGGCGAGGCGCTCACGGGCGCGAGGCCGGCGCGGGCCCGTACGGTGGAGTGGCGTCCGTCGGCCCCGATCACCAGACCGGCCCGCACCTGCACGGGACCGTCCTCGGTGTCGGCCAGGACGCCGCTCACCCGCCCCTGGTCTGTGAGGAGTTCCGTGGCCTGGGCGCTGCGCAGGAGCCGGAAGGAGGGGTAGGCCGCGGCCTTGCCGGCCAGGAAGTCCAGCACGTCCCACTGCGGCATGAACGCGATGTAGGGGCAGCGCACGTTCAACCGGCTGAAGTCGGCGAAGGTGACGTCCCGGCCGCCCATGTTGACCGCCACCTGAGGCATCTTGGTGTGCGGGAGGTCCAGGAACTCATCGATCCAGCCCAGCTCGGCGATCAGTTGCAGGGTGGAGGGGTGGACGGTGTCGCCGCGGAAGTCGCGCAGGAAGTCCGTGTGTTTCTCCAGCACGATCACCTCCACGCCCTGGCGGGCCAGCAGCAGCCCGGCCATCATGCCCGCCGGGCCGCCCCCGACGACACAACATTGTGCGCGCATCTCATCCTTCTTCCGGAAACAGCAGCCCGACCAGGGCCGCGATGTCGATGGGGGTGCCCATGCGCCGGTTGACGGCGACGGTGGCGAACAGGGTCCTGGCGGCCGTGACCGTGTCGTGCGGGCGCAACTCGCCGGCCTCGACCCGTTCGAGCAGGAAGTCGCCGATGAGCAGCTGGCCCTCGCTCACCAGCGTCGCCAGCGGAACGCGGGCCTGGGCGGAGCTGAAGAACACCGCCATCAGCTCGGCGTTGTCGGCCAGCAACCGATCGAACGCCTCCAGCAACTCGGCCAGCACCTCGCGAGCCGGCCGGGTGCCGTGATCCTGGGTCCGCAGCTCCCGCAGTCGGGGCAGGAAGCCCCGCTCCGACAGCAGCGTCTCCACCATCGCCTCCTTGCTGTCGAAGTAGCGATACAGCAGGCCCGGCGTCACCTCGGCGGCCTGAGCCACATCCTTGACCGTGGCCCCGTCCACGCCCTTGTCAGCGAACACGCGCAGGGCCGCGTCCAGCAGCTGCTCCCGGCGCCATACCGCCTGCTCACTTCGCGTCCTGGCC
Source organism: Nonomuraea angiospora (assembly GCF_014873145.1). Taxonomy (NCBI): domain Bacteria; kingdom Bacillati; phylum Actinomycetota; class Actinomycetes; order Streptosporangiales; family Streptosporangiaceae; genus Nonomuraea; species Nonomuraea angiospora. Next base: position 1,851,880 of record NZ_JADBEK010000001.1, read on the forward strand.
ATGGCCCACCTCATTGAGTAAACGTTTATTCAACATACCACGCAGGCCCGCCGTCGCCAGTACCGCCCTGTTGACCTCAAGCATGGTTGAGGAGACAGGATGACGGCATGACCTCTGTTCAGCACGGAAAAGCGCTGGTCCTCGGTGCCGGTGGACCTGTCGGCACGGCGTGGCTGGCGGGCCTCGCCACAGGGCTGCGCCACGCGGGCATCGACCTCGCCGATGCCGATCTCATCGTGGGCACCTCGGCCGGAGCGATCGCCGCGGCCATGCTCACCACCGGCCGTGACCTCGCCGATGTGGAAGTGCTGCCGTCCGCGCACTCCGGACGTTCCAGACCGCCGGACCTGGCCGCGATGGGGCAGGCGTTCGCCACGCTGAGCGACCCGGCCCTGGATCCGGACGACAAACGCCGCCGGGCCGGGCGTATCGCGCTCACTGCCGACGCCCCGTCCGAGGACGGGCACCTGGCCGGGATCTCCTTCCTGGTCGAGACCCGGACGTGGCCCGACCGCCCCTTGCTGATCACCGCGGTGGACGCCGAGACCGGCGAACCGAAGGTATGGGACCGCGACGGCGAGGCGACCCTGGTCGAGGCCGTCGCGTCGAGCTCCGCGTTTCCCGGAACGGTCGCTCCGATCACCGTCAACGGCCGCCGCTACATGGACGGCGCTCTGCGCAACGGCGTGAACGCCGACCTCGCCGCCACCGCCGCGACCCGCGTTGTCATCGAGCCGATGGCCGACCGCTTCCCGGCGAGCGAGCACCACGATGTGCGCATCGGCCCGGATGCCGAAGCGTTGGCGGCGTTCGGCACCGACCTCGGCAACCGCGAGGCATGGACGCCCGCCTACCGCGCCGGAGTCCGACAGGCCCCGCAGGTCGCCGTGCTCCTGCGTCCCGTCTGGGACGCGGCTCCCGTCACCTGACCGCGAACGAAGACGTGCCGTTCATGTCGCGGTGCAGGTGAGCGCCGGGGTGGCGGCGGTCCCGGCGGCGGTGAAGCCGAAGGCGGTGGTGGCGTCGGCGGCGAGCCTGCCGTTCCAGGACTCGTTGCGGACACTCACAGACGGTGCAGTGCCCGAGCGGACGCGGCCCCACAGCTGGGTGATGCTCTGCGATCCGGGCCAGTTCCAGGTGACCGTCCAGCCGTTGATCGCCGAGCCGCCGGCGCGGACGGTGACCGTGGGCTGGAAGCCCCCGCCCCAGGCGTTGACCGTTTCGATCGTCGCCGCGCATCCGGTCGGCACCGGCGTGGGGGTGGGCGTCGGAGTGGGGGTCGGGGTCGGGACGGGCGTGCCGTCGGTGGGGACGGTCCAGGGGATCTGGGCCGGGTACGCCGACGGCGTCGAGCTCTCCGGCGGCCAGTGACAGAAGATCGCCCTGTCGCGGGCCTTCATGCGGCCGACGCCGCTGCTCGCCGTGCTCGACGGCGGCCGCATCGTCGAATGCGGCACGCACGCCGAGCTCATCGACCCGGCCGGCCGGTACACCCGCCTGTACGACCTGCAGGCCTCCGCCTACCAGTGACCGCTCACGGCTGGCGGGAGAGGTAGCCGCCCATCGTCCGGAACACCTCGCCCGCCGGCAGGTCGGTGCCGTCCTCGGTGCGCACCCGTTCGATCACCAGGCCGTGGCTGCGGCCCCGGCGGGCCTCGGCGCCGGCGACGATGACGATGCCGTCGCCCTCGCGGATGAACACCCGGCCCGGAGTGCCGCCGTAGACGCCCTGGGAGACCGAGGCCTTCAGGACGCGGACGCGCTCGCCCTTGTAGTGGGTGAAGGCGTTGGGGTAGGGGTCGGACTGGGCGCGCACGAGCCGTTCGATGTCCTCGGCCGGCCAGTTCCAGTCGATGTTGCTGTCCTCGATCGAACGTTTGTGGAAGAAGCTGGCCTTGGTGCGGTCCTGGGGCGTCCAGTCGGTGCGGCCGGAGGCGATGAGATCCAGGGCCTCGGCGACGATGGGGGCGATGAGGTCGACCGTGCGGTGGAACAGGTCGGTGGCGGTGTCGGCCGGGCCGACCGGGACGGCGCGCTGCACGACGATGTCCCCGGCGTCCAGCTCGGCGTTCATCATGTGGGCGGTGACGCCGACCTCCCGCTCGCCGTTGATGAGCGCCCAGATGAGCGGGGAGAAGCCGGCGTAGGCCGGGAGCAGCGAGTCGTGCACGTTGAGGATGCCGTGCCGGGGCAGGGTGAAGATCTCCGGCGGGATCCAGGTGCGCCAGTTGTTGGCGACGATGAGGTCGGGCTCGGCCTGCTTGAGGGTGAGCAGGAGCTCGTCGTCGGGCCGGTTGCGCAGCACGACCGGGACGCCGTGGGCCTCGGCCAGTTCGGCCACCGAGTCGCTCCAGATCTTCTCGTAGGCGTGGTCGCTCTGAGGGTGAGTGACCGCCAGCACCACGTCATGCCCGGAGTCCAGCAGGGCTTGGAGGGTGCGATGCCCCCAGGTCTGGTAGCCGAACATCACGACCCGCATCAGCGCTCTCCTTGTGAGGTGAGGGGAATAAAGGTTAGGCTCGCCTAATTAGGCGAGCCTAACCTAAGTTGGTTTCCGATTCCACCCATGGCTCCCCCCTCGGACCGCTCTAGAAAGGCCTTTCATGCCCACTGCCGAGCAGCCCGTCCACGACCTCGTCGGCATCGGTTTCGGACCGTCCAACCTCGCCCTGGCCATCGCGCTGCGCGAGCGGCAGGCGCGCACCGGCGAGCGCATCGACGCGGTGTTCCTGGAGAAGCAACTCTCGTTCGGATGGCACCGCGGCATGCTCCTCGAAGGCACCACGATGCAGGTCTCCTTCCTCAAGGACCTGGTCACCATGCGCAACCCCGCCAGCGAGTTCGGCTTTCTGTCCTATCTGAAGGCGCGCGGGCGGATGCTGGACTTCATCAACCACAAGACGATGTTCCCCTCCCGCATGGAGTTCCACGACTACCTGGAGTGGGCCGCCGCGCCCTTCGCCGACCAGGTCGAGTACGGCTCGGAGGTCGTCACCGTCACTCCCGTCACCGTCGACGGCGCGGTGGAGTGTCTCGACGTGGTGGTCCGCCAGGCCGACGGGGAGCTCAGCACCCGCCGCACCCGCAACCTGGTCGTCGCCGTCGGCCTGGTCCCGGTGCTGCCCGACGGGATGGTCGGCGACGAGCGCGTCTGGCACAGCGAGGAGCTCCTGGACAGGCTCCCCACGCTGACCGACCCGCGCCGGCTGGTGGTGGTCGGCGCCGGCCAGAGCGCCGCCGAGGTGACCGACCACCTGCACGGCCGCTTCCCCGGAGCCGAGGTGTGCGCGGTCTTCTCCAAGTACGGCTACACCCCCGCCGACGACAGCTCCTTCGCCAACCGCATCTTCGACTCCGTCGCGGTCGACCACTACTTCGGCGCGCCCGAGGCGGTCAAGGACAGCCTGCGTTCCTACCACGCCTCCACCAACTACTCGGTGGTCGACCTCGACCTCATCGACGAGCTGTACCGCAGGCACTACCAGGAGAAGGTGCAGGGCAGGCAGCGGCTGCGCATCCTCAACGCCTCCCGGCTCGTCGAGGTCGCCCGGGACGCCGAGGGCGTGCGCGCCACCGTCGAGTTCCTGCCCACCGGGGAACGGACCGTGCTGGAAGCCGACGCGCTCGTCTACGCCACCGGCTACCGGCCCGGCGACCCGTTGACCCTGCTGGGCGCGGTCGGCGAGCACTGCGAGCGGCTGCCCTCGGGCGCCCTGCGCATCGAGCGCGACTACCGGATCGCCACCTCCGCGAACCTGCGCTGCGGCATCTACGTGCAGGGGGCCACCGAGCACACCCACGGCCTGACCTCGACGCTGCTGTCCAACACCGCCGTGCGGGCCGGGGAGATCGTCGACGCGGTGGCGGGGCGGCTGCGCACCCCCTACGCGTTCTCGCGCTGACCCCGGCCGCGGCACTGAGGCCGGCTGCGGTGACGGCCGGGTCGTCACCGCAGCGCCCAGGCGACATCCCTGAGCAGGGCGTGCCGCCAGCCGGCCCGGTCGTGGCCCGAGGCCGAGCGGGAGACCCGCACGGTCGCGCCCGCCTGTTCGGCCAGGGTCTCGACCAGCTCGCAGTGCGGGAGCATCCGCGTCTCGTGCTCCCCCACGTCGAACGCGACCCGCAGACCGGACAGGTCGGGGCGCTCCCGCAGGCGCGCGGCGACGGCGCCGCCGACCGGTCCGCCCATGGGGTCGGCCCGGCCGGCGGCGTCCGGCGTCCACCAGAACGACCCCGACTGGCAGGCGACGGCGGACACCAGCTCCGGGAACTCCAGGGCCGCGTACATCGCGCTCAGCCCGCCGAGGCTCTGCCCGGCGACCACCAGCCGGTCCGGGTCGGCGGGAACGCCGCTCCCGGCGACCAGCGGCAGCAGCTCGTCCCGGACCGCCTCCCACAGCCCGGGCCCGCACCCGAACTCGGCCTCCCTGTCCCGGGCGGGCAGGAAGACGAGCGTGACGGCGGGCAGGTCGCCGCAGGCGACGGCCGAGTCGAACGCGGTCATGGCCGGGTGCAGGTACAGCCAGTCGTCCCCGTCGAGCAGCAGGACCACCGGCCCGCCGCCGCCCGCCGGGTGGACCCGCACGGTGCGCCGCCCGCCGAGCCGCTCACTGGTCCAGCGAAGGCGGGTGCGCGGGAGGGGCAGCACGTCGGCGGCGCCGACGGCGGGCCAGTGCGGCTGGGCTGGGGCGTCCGGGGTCGCGGCGATGGACCGGTCACCGCCCGCGCCGGCCGGGTTGAACGGGTCGGCGTACGCCCCGTCGTCCGTGACGAACCGGTACGTCACCCGCAGCCGCGCCGGCATGGCCACCACGGCGTACCAGCAGTCCGTCTCGCCCCACCGGCGCAGCGGCACCGGCTCCGACCAGCTCTCGAAGCCGACGCTCGCCGGGGACCCGCGCCACAGGAACAGCGTCGCCCAGCCGTCGCCGGCGGGCACCGACGCGGGCGCTCCCGCCGCCGCCCAGAACTCGTCGGAACCGGGTTCACCGGGGAACCCGAACGTGGCGAAGGTGATCTCCATGCGCGGTCGCACTCCGTCCCTACCGTCGGCCAAAAACTAAGGATAGACTTACCTAAGTTTCATGATCGAGATGGGCTCCGTGGATTGTAGGTCGATGAGCACGACTCTGGAGAAACGTCCCACGTCCGAGGTCACAGGGGTCCACCGGCGGCGGGTGGCGGGCCTGGGCGCGCTCTCGGTGGTTCTCCTGGTCGCGGGGGCGGTGTCGCTGGCCGTCGGCGCGCGCGGGCTGAGCCTGGCGGAGGTGTGGCAGGGACTGTTCCCGGAGCCGGGCTCCGACCAGCGGCTCACCGAGATCGCGCTCATCGTGCAGACCGTACGGGTGCCGAGGACCGTGCTCGCGATCGTGGCGGGCGTCGCCCTGGGGGTCAGCGGGGCCCTGATCCAGGGGTACACGCGCAACCCGATCGCCGACACGGGGCTGCTGGGCGTGAACTCCGGCGCCTCCTTCGCCGTCGTGTCGGTGATCCTCCTGTTCGGGCTCGCCAATCCGTACCAGTACGTCTGGTTCGCCTTCCTGGGGGCGGCGGCCGCCGGCGCCGTCGTGTTCGGGCTGGCCAGCATCGGCCGGGGCGCGGGCAGCCCGCTGACGCTCGCGCTGGCCGGGCAGGGGGTCGCGGTGTTCCTGGCGGCGATGACCACGGCGGTCGCGTTATCGGACCAGGCGTCGCTGAACGCCCTGCGGTTCTGGAACGCGGGAACCGTCGCCGGGGTCGGGTTCGACGTCATCCGGCCGGTGGCCGCGTTCGTCGTGGCCGGGTTGCTGCTGGCGCTGACCACGCTGCCCGCCATCAACCTGCTCAACCTGGGTGACGACGTCGCGCGCGGGCTGGGCGTGAACATCACGCGCACCCGGACCGTCGGCATCGTCGCCATCACCCTGCTGGCGGGCGCGACGACGGCGGCCTGCGGCCCCATCGCCTTCCTCGGGCTCATGGTGGCCCACGTGGCCCGGTATCTCACCGGGCCGGACTATCGCTGGCTGGTGCCGTGCGCGGGCCTGCTCGGCGCCGTCATCCTGCTGGTCTGCGACATCGTGGGGCGCGTGGTGACGCGGCCGGGCGAGTTGCAGGCGGGCGTCGTCGTGGCCGTCGTCGGCGCCCCGTTCTTCGCGGCGCTGGTCTGGCGCGGAAAGTTCAAGACGGTATGAACGAGACAGCGGTGAAGCGGCCGGTGACACCGGGCGTGCGGCTCGGCCACGCGTCGTTCGTGTGGCGGCCCTGGATGGTGCTGGTCACGCTGCTGCTGGCGGCGGCGGCCTTTCTGGTGTTCTGCCTGTCCATCGGCACCGGCGACTTCCCCATCGGCCTGCCCCAGGTGATCGCCACGCTCTTCGGCCAGGGCGAGCGGGTGGACGAGTTCGTCATCATGGACCTGCGCCTGCCGCGCGCCCTGGCCGGGCTCGTCGTGGGGATCGCGCTCGGGGTGTCCGGGGCGATCACGCAGTCCATCGCGCGCAACCCGCTGGCCAGCCCGGACGTGCTGGGCATCACCGGGGGCGCGAGCGCGGTCGCGGTGTTCCTGGTGACGGTGTCGGGCGGGGCCGCCGCGGCCATCGTCGATTCCGTGGGACTGTCCGCGGCGGCGCTCGCGGGCGGTCTCGGCACCGGGCTGCTGGTGTACTTCCTGGCGTGGCGGCGCGGGATCGACGGCCTGCGGCTCATCCTCATCGGCATCTCGGTGAGCGCCGTGACGGAGGCGATCACGATCTGGCTGCTGGTCACGGCCGACATCCGGGACGTGGCCCGGGCCCAGGCGTGGCTGGTCGGCTCGCTGGACGACCGGTCGTGGGGCGAGGTCTGGGTGGCGCTGTGGTGCGCGCTCGCCCTCATGGCCGTCGTGTCGTGCGTGGCGTTCCAGCTCAGGCCGCTGCACTTCGGTGACGAGGTCGCGGCGGGCCTGGGTGTGCGGTACTCGATGGTGCGGGCGGTCCTGCTGCTGTGCGCGGTGCTGCTGGCCGGCGTGGCGGTGAGCGCGGCGGGGCCGGTGCCGTTCGTGGCGCTGGTGGCGCCGCAGGTGGCGATGCGCCTGTCGCGGTATCCGACGCCGCCGCTGGTGGCCTCCGGGCTGGTGGGCGCGCTGCTGCTGATCGGCGCGGACCTGGTGGCGCGTACGGCGCTGCCGGTCAGCCTCCCGGTCGGCGTGGTCACCGCCGCGATCGGCGGCCCTTTCCTCGTCTACCTGCTGGTGCGAGCGAACCTGAAGAAGTAAGGTTAGGCTAACCTAATATCGGCTCGTCACGGTTGCAGTGGAAAGCAAGGGATTCCGGATGCTCCTCCAGCGAAGAACAGGCACGAAGACCTTGCGGCGCATCGCAGTGGTGTTGTCCGCCGCGACATTGATCGCGGGATGCGGTTCCGGCTCGGCGGAGAAGCCGAGCGGCGCCCCCGCGCCCGCCACGGACGGTGGCGTGTTCCCGGTGACCGTGGAGCACGCGTTCGGGTCCACGCAGATCGCCAAGGCCCCGCAGCGGGTCGTCTCCGTCGGTTACACCGACGACCAGGCCATCCTGGCCTTCGGCATCAAGCCGGTCGGCATGGTCGACCAGTACCCGAACCCGCCGGGCAAGACCCCCGACGTCAACACCCAGTGGCCGTGGGTGAAGGACAAGTGGGGCGACACCCGCCCCGAGGTCGTCATGAGCAACGGCGACTCCGGCCCCAACTACGAGAAGATCGCCGCCCTGCGGCCCGACCTGATCATCGCGGTCTACTCCGAGATCGACCAGGCCGCCTACGACCGGCTCTCCAAGATCGCTCCGACGGTGGGCCGCACCAAGACGGAGAAGGAGCCGTTCAGCGCGCCGTGGCAGGACAACGCGCTGCACATCGCCAAGGCGCTCGGCAAGGCCGACGAGGGCGCCAAGCTGGTGCAGGGCATCCAGGACAAGCTCGACGCCGCCCGCACCGCGCACCCGGAGTTCGCGGAGCGCACCGCCGTCGCGGTGTCCTGGTACAAGAACTCGGTCGCGCCGTTCACCACCACCGACGTGCGCGGACGGCTGGTGTCGGGCATCGGCTTCAAGGGCGCGACGGAGATCGACAAGATCGCGGGCGGCAGTTTCTACACCGTGCTGTCCCCCGAGCGCATCGACCTGATCGACGTCGACCACATCTTCGTCATCGCCGACCAGGCGGACCAGACCGCGCTCAAGAACTTCAAGCTGTTCGCCAACCTGCCCGCCGTCAAGGGCGGCAAGGTGTCGTACCTGCTGGACAGCGAGGGCCCGGCGATCGGCGCGGCCATGTCGCAGGGCACGCTGCTGTCCCTGCCGTACGCGATCGACGAGCTCGTCAAGTCGGCCGCCTGGTGACGCCGGCGAACCAGTCCTGTCCCCGGCCTGCCCGGGGCCGGGTGTGAGCACCGCCGGCACGCGCGTCGCCCCCGCGATCCTGCGCACGGCGACCGGGCGCGAGGCCACCCGGTGGGTCGCGGCGTACTGCCGCGAGGCGCCCTGGCTGACGGGCGCCACCGTGCTCACCGCGGTGGCCGCGGCGGCGCTCCAGGTGCTGCCGTTGCTCCTGCTCGGCCGGGTGGTGGACGGCGTGGTGGCAGGCCAGTCGCGGTCGGTCCTGGTCACCGTCGGGGTGCTGATGGTGGCCGCCGCGCTGCTCGGCTCGGCGGCCACCACGGTGTCCACGTACCTGATCGGGCGGCTGGGCGCTGACCTGCTCGCGCGGCTGCGGGAAGGCGCCGTCCGGGCGGTGCTGGGCATGCCGAGCGCGCGGATCGAGGAGGTCGGCCGGGGCGACGTGCTGTCCAGGGTCGGTGACGACGTGGCCGTGGTGTCCAAGGGCATCAGGACGGCGGTCCCCACGGTGTTCTCGTCGGGGGTGCTGGTCGTCATCGCCACGGCCGGCATGTTCGGGCTGGACTGGCGGCTCGGCCTGGCGGGCGCCGGCGCGCTGCCCGCGTACGCGCTGGCCCTGCGCTGGTATCTCCCCCGGTCCGCGCCGCTCTACCAGCGGCAGCGGGAGGCCCAGGCCGATCGCGCGCAGGCGCTGATCAGCGGCCTGAACGGGATCGGCACCGTCCGGGCGTACCGCCTTGAGGAGTCCTTCCGCGAGCAGGTCACCCGCGAGTCGTGGCGGGTGCGCGATCTCGGCGTCGAGGTGTTCCGCTTCTTCGGCCGGTTCGTCGGCAGGGAGAACCGCGCCGAGTTCATCGGGCTGGTCCTGATCCTCGTGGTGGGCTACGTCCTGCTGGAGGCCGGCGCCGTCACCCTGGGCGAGGCGTCGGTGGCGCCGCTGCTGTTCCACCGGCTGTTCAACCCGCTGGGCGCCATCCTGTTCACCTTCGACGAGGCGCAGAAGTCGGGCGCGAGCCTGACCCGGCTGGTCGGAGTGCTGGGCGAGGCCACGGAGGAGAGGCTGGTGGGGCGAGTGCCGGCGGACGCCGGGCCGCACCCCGTGGTGGTCGAGGGCCTGACCTTCAGCTATCCCGGCTCCGGGCGGCCGGTCCTGCGGGACGTCGACCTGGTGATCCCGGCGGGCGGCTCGCTCGCGCTGGTGGGCGCGACGGGCGCGGGCAAGTCGACCCTGGCGGCGCTGGTCGCGGGCATCGGCACCCCGCAGGCCGGGTCGGTGCGCATCGGAACGGCCGATCTCGCCGGGCTGGACGAGGCCGGCGCGCGGGCCCTGGTGAGCATCCTGACGCAGGAGACGCACGTGTTCTCCGGTCCGCTCGCCGGCGACCTGCGGCTGGCCGCTCCAGAGGCGACAGACGCCGAATTGATGGACGCGTTGCGCAGAGTCGGCGCCGACACGTGGGTCGCGGCGCTGCCCGATGGGCTGGACACCGTGGTCGGGGAGGGTGGTGAGCGGCTGGACGGCACCAAGGTCGCCCAGCTCGCCCTGGCCCGGCTGGTGCTGGGCCGATCGCCGGTGGTGGTGCTGGACGAGTCGACCGCGGAGGCGGGCAGCCAGGGCGCCGCCGAGCTGGAGCGGGCCGTGGCCGCCGCGTGCCGGGGCCGCACCACGCTGTTCGTGGCGCACCGGCTCACCCAGGCGATGGCGGCCGACCGCATCGCCGTGCTGGACGCGGGACGCGTCGTGGAGCAGGGAACCCACGAGGAACTGGTGGCTCTGGGCGGCAGGTACGCGCGGCTGTGGCGCGCGTGGCAAGAACCTTCATCCTTCGAAAGGGACGGCTGAGTCTTCGATGACGGAACCGAGCACTCGTCTCGCGCTGCTCTCTCCCGCGCGGCTGGCCGGCGTGCGCCGGCGGACCGGCGGCTACTCCGACAGGACCATCTCCAAGGCGTGCGCCATCGGCCTGGCCTACTGGGCGACCGGCCGGAGCCCCGACAGCCTCGACCTCACTTCCGGCACCCTGTTCGCCGACGTCCTCGGCTGGGCCGACAACGGCGGTGACGGGGTCGCCGGCTGGGAGGTCGGCGCGGACGGCCGGAGCATCACCGTCCCCGAGGGCGTGGAGCCGGCCGACGCGCAGCTCGCGCTGGACGACCTGGCCGACTTCCCGGACCGGCCCATCGGCACCATCGGCCCTTCCAGCGTGGCGGCCCGGCTCGCGGCCCTGGCCGAGTGGAACGACAACGCCGTGGACCGGGTCCGCCCGACCATCGTGGAGATGTTCCGCGAGCAGGCCAGGACCAGGCCGGACGCCGTCGCCATCGTGGACGGGCACCGGTCGCTGACCTACCGCCAGGCGGCCGAGCTGTCCAACCAGCTCGCCCACCACCTGATCGAGCGCGGGCTCACCGCCGAGCAGATCGTCGGCATCTCGCTGGGCCGCTCCGCCGAGATGGTGATCGGCCTGCTGGGCGTGCTCCAGGCGGGGGGCGCGTTCGTGCCGCTCGATCCGCAGTGGCCGGCCGCGCGCCGGGCGGTGGTCATCGAGGACGCCGGGGTCGTGGCGCAGCTCAACGACTCCGGCGAGCACGGCGCGGGCGAGCCGGAGGCCGTGGCCGTGGACCTCGATGACTGGCGGTTCGGCTCGTATCCCACCGGGGACACCGGGATCGCCGTCCCCGGTCCCGCCCTGGCGTACGTGATCTTCACGTCCGGTTCGACCGGGCGGCCCAAGGGCGCGATGATCCGGCACGAGGCGATCAGCGAGCGCCTGCTGTGGCAGTCCCGCGAGATCCTGGGCTTCGGCCATGACGACGCGTCGCTGTTCAAGGCGCCGCTGTCGTTCGACATCTCCATCAACGAGATCTTCCTGCCGCTGGTGTGCGGCGGCCGGCTGGTGGTCCTGCGGCCCGGCGGCGAGCGCGACCCGCACCACCTGCTGAGCGTGATCGCCGAGCAGCGCGTCACCTTCACGTACCTGGTGTCGTCCATGCTGGACGTGCTGCTGGAGATCGCGGGCGACTCCGGGCGGCTGGACAGCCTGCGGCACGTGTGGTGCGGCGGCGAGGTGCTGACCCCGGAGCTGTACGAGCGCTTCCGCACCCGGCTCGACATCCCCATGTACCACGGTTACGGCCCCGCCGAGACGACGATCGGCGTCTCGCACGTCATCTACCGGGGCGCGGCCGAACGCCTGTCGACGTCCATCGGCAAGGCCAACCCCAACACCGAGCTGTACGTGCTGGACGAGGAGCTGCGCCCGGTCCCGGTCGGCGTCGGCGGCGAGCTGTACGTGGGCGGCTTCCTCCTGGGCCGCGGGTACGTCAACGCGCCCGGCCTGACGGCGTCCCGGTTCGTGGCCAACCCCTTCGCCGGCGACGGGTCCCGGCTCTACCGCACCGGCGACCTCGCGCGCTTCGCCCCCGACGGGTCGCTGGACTTCCTCGGCCGGGCCGACAACCAGATCAAGATCCGCGGCATGCGGCTGGAGATCGAGGACGTCGAGATCGGCCTCGCGGAGCACCCCCGGGTGCGGCACACCTGCGTCGTCGCCAAGAAGAACGCGGCGGGCGGCACCTACCTGGTGGGGTACGTGATCCCGGCGGCCGGGAGCGGCGACCTGCGGGCGGAGGAGGTCAAGGCGTGGGCCGCCGAGCACATGGTCGAGTACATGGTGCCCGCGCACGTCGTCGTGATGACGGAGTTCCCGCTCACCGCCAACGGCAAGCTGGACCGGGCCGCGCTGCCAGAGCCGGCGATCGGGACGGGCGCGATCGTCGCGCCGGCCACCGAGAACGAGCGCCTGGTGTGCGCGGCGGTCGCGTCGGTGCTGCGGCTGGACGAGGTCGGCGTCGACCAGAACTTCTTCAGGCTCGGCGGCGACAGCATCCTGGCGATCTCGCTGCTGAGCGCGCTGCGCGACGCGGGCCTGCACGTCACGGCGACGCAGATCTTCGCCTGCCGCAACGTGGGAGCGCTCGCGGCGGCGGCCACCCGCGAGGACGTCTCCGCCGCGGACCGCGGGGACGTCGCGACCGGCCCCGTCGCGGGAACGCCCATCGTGCGGTGGCTCGGCGAGCACACGGACGCGATCGACGGCTTCGTGCAGTCGGTGGTGCTCAACACCCCGGCCCACCTGACCGCCGGCGCCCTCGGCGAGCTGCTCACCGCCCTGGTCAGGCGGCACGACATGCTGCGCGCCAGGCTGGTGCGCGGCGAGCGCTGGGGCTTCGACATCCCGGAGGCGGACCGGGCCATCGCCGGGTGGCAGGAGAGCGACCGGCCGCTCGACGAGTGCGTCCGGCTCGCCACCGCCGGGCTGGACCCGGACGGCGGCGTGATGCTGCGCGCCGTCTGGCGGCGCGAGGCGCGGCAGCTGGTCCTGGTCGCCCATCACGTGGTGATCGACGGCGTGTCCTGGCGGATCCTGATGGAGGACCTGGCCACGGCCTGGCGGCAGCTCACCTCGGGCAGGCCGATCGAGCTGCCCCCGGTGGGCACGTCGTTCCGGCGCTGGACGCAGCTGCTGGAGCGCGCCGCGTTCGACGCGGACCGCGGCTACTTCGAGCGGCCCCTGCCGGGAGCGGACGGACCGCTGGGCCGGCGACCGCTGTCCGCGTCCGACACCGTCGCGCGCGAGCGGACGCGGGTCGTCGCGGTCGGCCCCGAGGTCACCGCCGCGCTGCTGGGCGAGATCCCGGCGAGGTTCCACGCGGGCGTCAACGACGTGCTGCTGACCGGGCTCGCCGTCGCCCTCGCCCGGTGGCGCCGCGACCTGGGGCAGGACCAGACGTACGCGCACGTCGAACTCGAGGGCCACGGCCGCGAGGGACGGTTCGTGGCGCGGGCCGCCGGCTACGAGCCGGACCTGTCGCGGACCGTGGGCTGGTTCACCACGCTGTTCCCGGTGACCGTGGACCCCGGCGCGACGGCCGATTTCACCGCCCCCGATTATCTGTCCACGGCGCTCAAGGCGGTCAAGGAGGACCTCGCCCGGGTGCCGGGCAACGGCGTGTCCTACGGCGCCCTGCGGTACCTGGCCGGCGCCCGGTTCGCCGCGCCCGCCCCGCAGGTGCTGTTCAACTACCTGGGCCGCTACGACGCGGGCGAGTCCGGGGACTGGCGGCTCGCGGGCGCCACGGGGCAGCTGGGCGAGAGGCGCGACCCGGGGATGCGGCTGCCGCGCGCCCTGGAGTTCAACGCGATCGCCGAGCCCGGCGCGAGCGGCGAGTACGAGCTGCTCACCACCATCTCCTGGCCGGACGGGATGTTCGCCGAGGAGGACATCGCGACGATCGGGGAGTACTTCCTGGCGGCCCTGACCGGGCTGGCCGCGCTCGACCGGGGCGGCCACTCCCCCAGCGACTTCGCCGCGGTGTCGCTCACGCAGGCCGACGTGGACGCCCTGGACGGCCCGGCGCTGCGGGACATCCTGCCGCTGACCCCGTTGCAGGAGGGCCTGTACTTCCACTCCGTCTTCGACGACGACTCGGCCGGCAGCTACGTCGAGCAGCAGATCATGACGCTGGACGGCGACGTGGACGCCGACCGGCTGGCGGCGGCGGCCACCCGGCTGTTCGAGCTGTTCCCGAACCTGGCCGCGCGCTTCGTGGCCCTCGCCGACGGCCGCGTGGTCTCGGTGCTGGACAGCGGGGTGGCGGCGCCGTTCACCACGCTGGAGCGCCCCGGCATCACCGAGGAAGAGATCCGCGACCACGCCGAACGGGACCGCCGGGCCGGGTTCGACCTGGCCACCGGCCCGCTGATGCGCTTCACCCTCATCCGGACGGGTTCCGGCGGGGACGTGCTGGTGCAGACCGTGCATCACATCGTCGCCGACGGCTGGTCGGTGCCCCCGATGCTGCGCGCGCTGCTGGCGGAGTATCACGCGCCGTGGACCGCGTACCCGCAGGGCGGCTTCGCCGACCACGTGCGCGCGCTGGCCGCGCGCGACGGCGACGAGAGCGACCGGGTGTGGCGCGATCAGCTCGCCGGGCTGCCCGGCCCCTCGCTGGTCGCCGAGGGGCACACCCCGTCCGGCCGGTTCGCCGAGACCGCGGTGGAGCCGGACGACGACGTCGAGGCGGCCGCCCGGTCGGCGGGCGTGCCGCTGAGCGTCGCGGTGCACAGCGCGTGGGGGGTGACGCTGGGCGGCATCCTGCCTGGCAAAGATGTGGTGTTCGGCTCCACGGTGTCCGGGCGCGACGCGGACGTGCCGGGCATCGAGGACATGGTGGGCCTGCTCATCAACACGATCCCCGTACGCGTGCGGTGGGACGGCGCCACCACGGCGCGCGAGCTGCTCGCCTCGGTGCGGGACCACCAGAGCGCGGTGCTGCCGCACCAGCACGTCTCCCTGACCGGGATCGCCCGCCAGGCCGGCGGCGGCCCCCTGTTCGACACCCTGGTGGTGTTCGACGTCGCGGCCGACGTGGCGGCTCTGCGCAGGCCCGGCGACGAGTTCGCCATCACCGGCATCGTGAACGAGGGTGCCCCGCACTACCCGCTGACGCTGGTGGTGGAGCGCGCGCGCGACGGCCGGCCGCGGTTCAACCTGATCTACGACGGCGAGCTGCTGCGGGAGGCCCGCGCCCGGGCGATCCTGCGCGCGTTCACCCGGGCGCTGACCGGCCTGCTCACCCGGCCGGACGACCTGGTGCCGGACGGCGCCGGGCGGCCCGCGCCGGTCACCCCGGCGACCCTGGGCGAGCTGTTCGACGCCGCCGCCGGCCGCGACCCGGCCGCCACCGCCGTCACCCAGTGCGGTCTCGACGGCGGCACCCGGTCGCTGACCTACGGCGAGCTGGCGCGGGCGAAGAACGAGCTGGCCGGGGCGCTGCGCGCGGCCGGGGCCGGGCCGGGCAGGCGGGTCGCCGTCGCCGTGCCGCGCTCCGTCGAGCAGGTCGTCGCCCTGGTCGCGATCGTCAGCGCGGGCGGCGCGTACGTGCCGCTGGAGCCGGCGTACCCGGACGAGCGGCTGGAGTACATCCTCGCCGACGCCGCCCCGCAGGTCGTTCTCGTGGCCCCGGACCAGCGGGACCGCTTCGCGGAGCTGACGGCCAGGGCGGGCGTGCCGGCCCGCGTGCTCGTCCAGGGGGACGAGCTGCCGGTGGACGCCACCGCGCCGGAGGTGACCTGGCACGACCCGGCGTACGTGATCTACACCTCAGGATCGACCGGCAGGCCCAAGGGGGTCGTCGTCCCGCACTCCAGCGTGGTGACGCTGCTCGCGAACACCCGGCCCGCCATGGACTTCGGCCCGGACGATGTGTGGGTGCAGTTCCACTCCTACTCCTTCGACTTCGCGGTGTGGGAGCTGTGGGGGGCGCTGGCGCACGGCGCCGAGCTGCTGGTGCCGGAGTACGGGCTGACCCGCTCCCCGGTCGACTTCCACCGGCTGGTCCGCGAGCGCGGAGTGACCGTGCTCAACCAGACCCCGTCGGCGTTCTACCAGTTCATGGAGGCCGACCGGCACGCCGGCGAGCCGGTCACCGCGCTGCGCCGGATCGTCTTCGGCGGCGAGGCGCTGGACCTCGGGCGGCTGCGCGGCTGGGTCGAGCGGCACGGCACGCGCTCGCCCGAGCTGGTCAACATGTACGGCATCACCGAGACCACCGTCCACGTCACGCACCGGGTGCTGACCGACGCCGACTTCGCCGCCGGCGACGACGCCAGCCCGATCGGCGGCCCGATCCCCGGCCTGGTCACCTACCTGCTCGACGACCGGCTCCGGCCGGTGCCGCCGGGCCGGGTGGGGGCCATCTACGTCGCCGGGGACCAGGTGTCGCTCGGCTACCTGGGCAGGCCGGGGCTCACGGCGAGCCGGTTCGTGGCCGACCCGTTCGCGGGGGACGGCTCCCGCATGTACCACACCGGCGATCTCGCCCGCCGCACGCTCGACGGCGAGCTGGAGTTCGCCGGGCGCGCCGACGACCAGGTGCAGCTCAAGGGGTTCCGCATCGAGCTGGGCGAGGTGGAGTCCGCGATCAGGGAGCTCGACGGCGTGATCGACGTGGCCGTCACCGTCGCGGCCGGCGGCGATCACCTGGTCGCGCACGTCGTGGGCCGGGTGCCCGGCGACGTCGCCGGCCTGCTGTCGGCGAAGCTGCCCGCGCACATGGTGCCGAGCCGGGTGCTGCGGGTCGAGGCGCTGCCGCTGACGGTCAACGGCAAGCTGGACCGCAAGGCCCTGAGCGAGCACGCCGAGCGGGACGACGCCCCGATGCCCGCGATCGCTTCCGAGCACACCGCCCAGGACGATGCCCCGATGCTCGCCGCGCTGGTCGGCATCTTCGCCGACGCGCTGCCCGGCTGCGAGGTGGACGCCGACACCGACTTCTTCAGGGCCGGCGGCGACAGCATCGTCATCATCACCGTGGTCAACCGGGCCAGGGCGCTCGGCCTGCCGATCACCCCGCGGGACGTGTTCCTGCTCAGGACGCCGCGCGCGCTCGCCGGGCGCCTGGGGACGCCCCAGGCCACGGAGCCGGTGCCCGCTTCTCCTGCGGACGGCCCGCTGGCGCCGACGCCGATCATCCTGCGCCAGCGGGAGCTGGGCGGCTCTCTCACCCGGTTCGCCCAGGCCAGGACGCTGGTGGCGCCCGAGGGGACCGGGTTCGCCGACGCCGGGCGCGCCGCGAACGCCGTCGTGGCCGCGCACCCCGCCCTCCGGCTGCGGCTGCGCGTCGAGCACGGGGTGTGGGCGCTGCGCACCGAACCAGCCCGCGAGGTCACCGTCGCCCGCACGGACGCGACCGACGCGACAGCCGTCGCGAACGAGGCCGCCGGACGGCTCGATCCCGAGGCCGGGGAGGTGATCGCGTTCTCGTGGCTGGCGGCGAGCCGGACCCTGGTGGTCACCGCCCACCACCTCGCCGTGGACGCGGTGTCCTGGCTGGTCCTGCTGGACGACCTGGCCGCGGCCATGCGCGGGGCGACCCTGACCCCGCCGGGCACGTCCTACGCCGAGTACGCCGACGCGCTGGCGGCGGGGTCCGCCCAGGCGATCGGCGACCTCGGGCACTGGCTCACCACGCTCGAAGCGCCCTTGCTGCTGCCCCTCGTCGAGGGACCGCGCGAGATCGTGGTGGAGGTCGCGCCCGAGCTGACCGCCCGCGTGACGCGTACCGCGCCCGCCACGCTCGGCGTCGGGGTCACCGAGCTGCTGTGCGGCGCGCTGCGGGCCGCGCTGACGCACGTCCAATCCTCGCCCACCGACCTCGCGATCGAGCTGGAGCGGCACGGCCGGGTCCCGGCGCTCGACCACCACGACTACACCCGCACGGTCGGCTGGTTCACCTCCATCGCCCCCGTACGGCTCACCGCGCACACCGACCCCGTCGCGGCGGCGCGCGAGCTCGCGGAACGCCAGCCGGACGAGCGCGGGCACGTCGCCTACGGCCAGCTCAGGTACCTCAACCCGCAGACGGCGCCGCTGCTGAACGCGCGCCCGCAGGTGCTGTTCAACTACCTCGGCCGGGGCAGCGAGTCCCAGGCCCTCCAGATCAGCGGCGGCGACCCGGGCACCCCGTACGCCGTCGAGGTCAACGCGTGGATCGACGCGGCCACCGGAAGCCTGCGCGCGGCCTTCACCCTCGCCGAAGGCGTCCCCGGCGAGCTCACCGAGCACTGGCGGCGCGCCCTGGAGCGGATCGCGGAGGCCGCCGCGACGGCCGAGTGGACCGCGCCGGTCACCCCGCTCCAGAAGGGCCTGTTCTTCCAGGCCCAGCTCGCGGGCCCGGCCGGGCACTACGTCGCCCAGAACTACTTCACCTTCGACCGGCGGCTGGACACCGATGCCCTGGCCGAGGCGATGGCGTACGTGATCGCGCGGCACCCGGTCGTGGGCGCCGGCTTCACCACCGACGCCGGCGGCGACCCGGTCCAGGTCCTCGCGGCGGGCCGGCGGGTGGATGTCCGCACGGTCACGCTGGCCACGGACACTGAAACGGACTCAGCGGTCGAGGACCTGCGCGCCCGGGACCGGGACACGGGCTTCGACCCGGGCGAGCCGCCGCTGATCCGGCTGACCGTGGTGCGCCTGCCCGGCGACCGCGACGGCCTGCTGCTGAGCTATCACCTGCTGCTGTGGGACGGCTGGTCCCGCGAGATCGTGCTGCGGGACCTGTTCGACGCCTATCAGGCCGTCCTCGCGGGCGAGCCACTCGTCGCGGTCCCGGCCACGCCGAGCTTCGAGGAGCACGCCCGGGCGCTCGCCGCCAGGGACCTCGCCGCGTCGGAACGCTTCTGGGCGGAGCACCTGACCGGGCTCCCGGGACCGACGCTGCTCGCCGGGCCGTCGCCGTCGCTGCCGGACGAGCTGCCGCGCGCCCTCGTGCGCACGCTCTCCCCCGGGCAGTCGGACCTGCTGCGCGAAGCGGCCAGGACCCACGGCGTCACGCTGAACTCGGTGCTGACCGGCGCGTTCGGCCTGCTGCTGGGCGCGCACACGGGCCGGAGCGACGCCGTGTTCGGCGTGACCGTCTCCGGGCGGGAGGGCGAGGGCCTGGCCGGCATCGTCGGTGTGCTGCTCAACACCGTGCCCATGTGGACGCGGGCCCGGCCGGACGACACGGTGCGGGAGTACCTGTCCGCCGTGCAGGCGGCCAGGGTCGCGGCGATGGAGCACGAGCACCTGGGGCTCGGCGAGATCCAGCGGGCGAGCGGGCACGACACCCTGTTCGACAACCTGTTCGTGCTGCAGAACTTCCTGGACCTGGACGCGCTAGCCACGATGAACGCCCGGCACGGCATCACCGAGGTGCGCGCCGAGGACTCCACCCACTACCCGTTCACCTGGGTCGTCACGCCCGGCGACCGGCTCACGATCAAGCTGGAGCACCGCGACCGCGACGACGGGCGCGCCCGCCGGCTCCTGGACGACTACGTTCGCGTGCTCGAGGAGCTGGCCCGCTCGACCGGTCCGGTGGGCGCGCTGCGGGGCCTGGGGCCGGAGCCCGAGCCGGCCGTGCGTACGGACATCGGCACGGACACCGTGGTCGACCGCTTCGACCGGGCGGCGGACGGCGGCCCGGAGCGGGTCGCGCTCGTCGCCCACGGCAGGACCATGACGTTCGCCCAGCTCAGGGACCGCAGCCGCGAGGTGGCGGGGGTGCTCGCCCGGCGCGGCATCGGCCCGGAGACGACCGTGGGCCTGGCGATCCCGCGCTCTCTCGACTCGATCGTGGCGCTGTTCGCCGTGCTGCGCGTCGGCGCCGCGTACGTGCCGCTGGAGCTGGACCACCCGGACGAGCGGATCGCCGCGATCGTCGCGGACGCCCGCCCGGACGTGATCCTCACCGTGAGCGCGGTCGCTCCCCGGCTGACCGGCGAGCTGATCGAGCTGGACCGCCCCCTGCCCGAGGCCGAGCCGTTCACGACGTTCGCGCCGGACGACCCGGACCGGCTGCGGCACCCGGCTTACACCATCTACACCTCCGGATCGACCGGCAGGCCCAAGGGCGTGGTGACCGAGTACGCCGGGCTCACCAACATGCTGATCAACCACCAGCGCCGCATCTTCGGGCCGGTGCTGGCGCGGCACGCGCACCGGGTCTTCCGGATCGCGCACACCGTGTCGTTCGCGTTCGACATGTCGTGGGAGGAGCTCCTGTGGCTCGCCGACGGCCACGAGGTGCACATCTGCGACGAGGAGCTGCGGCGCGACGCGCCCCGTCTGGTCGAGTACTGCCTGGAGCACGGGATCGACGTCATCAACGTCACCCCCACCTACGCGCAGCAGCTGGTGGCCGAGGGGCTGCTGGACGACCCCGCGCGGCGGCCCGCGCTGGTGCTGCTGGGCGGCGAGGCGGTCACCCCGGCGCTGTGGCGCCGGCTCGCCGAGACCGAGGGGACGGTCGGCTACAACCTGTACGGGCCCACCGAGTACACCATCAACACCCTCGGCGTCGGCACCTTCGAGTGCCAGGACCCGGTGGTGGGCGTGGCGATCGACAACACCGACGTGTACGTGCTGGACCCGTGGCTGCGGCCGGTGCCGGACGGCGTGCCCGGCGAGCTGTACGTGTCGGGCGTCGGCATCGCGCGCGGCTACCTCGGGCAGCCCGCCCAGACCGCGCACCGGTTCGTCGCCTGCCCGTTCGGCGAGCCCGGCGAGCGCATGTACCGCACCGGGGACCTCGTGCTCCGGCGGCCCGACGGGAACCTCATGTACCTGGGCCGCACCGACCAGCAGGTCAAGATCCGCGGGCATCGGGTGGAGCCGGGCGAGGTCGAGGCCGCGTTCGAGGCGCACCCGGCGGTGCGGTTCGCCGCCGCGCTCGCCCAGCCGGACCCGCAGGTCGACGGCGCGTACCGGCTGGCCGCCTACCTGGTGCTGGACGGCTCCGACCTCGCGACCGTGGCCGCCGAGGTGGGCGCCGGGCTGCCGGACTTCCTGCGCCCCACGCACTACGCCCAGGTCGGCGCCATCCCGCTGACCGTGAACGGCAAGGCCGACGCCAAGGCGCTGCCGGAGGCCAGGCCGCTGGGCGCGCTGACCACGGCGGGCGAGCGTGGCCCGGCGACCGAGACCGAGACCGTGGTGTGCGAGCTCTTCGCCGAGGCGCTGGACCTGGACGACGACGAGGTGAGCGCGGTGAGCGACTTCATGTCCCTCGGGGGGCACTCCATGCTGGCGGTGCGGCTGATCGGGCTGCTCCGCCGCGAGTACGGTCCCGTGATCACCGTTCGTGACCTGTTCGCCCTGCGGACCCCCGAAGCGATCGCCGGGCACCTCGATGACCGCTCCTGACCGTACCGGGTCCGGCATCCTGCGGACCGCACTGCGACGCAACGCGGGCGCCATGGCCTGGGGCACCGTCCTCATGGGCCTGTACCAGGCCGGCGAGACCGCCTTCCCCATCGCGCTCGGCCTGATCGTCGAGCACACGATGCGCGAGCGCGGCCTCGGCTCGCTCGCGCTGTCGATCGCCGCGCTGGCCGTGATCATCACGACGGTGTCGCTGTCGTGGCGGTTCGGGATGCGCATCCTGCAGAAGGCCAACACGACCGAGGCGCACCGCTGGCGGGTCCGGGTCGCGGCCTGCGGGCTCCAGCCCGTGGCCAGGGACGTGGACCTGAAGTCCGGCGAGGTGCTGACCATCGCCACCGAGGACGCCGACCAGACCGCCGACATCATCGAGGTGGTGCCGCTGCTGGTCAGCTCGCTGGTCGCGGTGCTGATCACGGCGGTCGCGCTGGGCACGGCCAACGTGTGGCTCGGCCTGCTGGTGATCGTGGGAACCGTCGCGATCCTGTCGATCCTGAGCGTGCTGTCCAAGCGGATCGGCGCCAGTACCCGCGAGCAGCAGGCCCGGGTGGCGCGGGCGGGCGCGAAGGTCGCCGACCTGATCACCGGCCTGCGCCCGCTGCACGGCTTCGGCGGCAACCACGCGGCGTTCCTGTCCTACCGGAAGGTCAGCTCGGAGGCGAGGAGCCAGGCGGTCACCGTCGCCAAGGTGAACGGCGCGTACGCCGGCGCCGCGCAGATCCTGAACGCGGTCCTCGCCACCGTGGTGACCCTGGCGGCGGGGTGGCTGGCCTTCGACGGCCGGATCACCATCGGGCAGCTCGTCATGGCCGTGGGGCTGGCGCAGTTCGTCATGGAGCCGCTCAAGCTGTTCTCGGAGATGCCGAAGTACGTGATGATCGCGCGCGCGTCGGCCGAGCGGATGGCGCTGGTGCTGGCCGCGCCCGCGGTGATGACCCCGGGGACGGAGCACCCGGCCGCGGGCGGGGACCTGGAGGTCGACGGCGTCCGGTACGGGTCGCTGCGCGAGCTGAAGTTCCACGTGCCCGCCGGGGAGTTCGTGGCGATCGCCGCCTACCAGCCGCGCGCGGCGGCCGAGCTCGTGTCGATCCTGGCCGTGAACGTCCCGCCCGGCGCGTACGAGGGCGTGGTGCGGGTCGGCGGGCGGGAGGTGGCGGAGCTGTCGATCGAGGGGGTCCGCGAGCGCATGCTGGTGAACCCGTACGACGGGGAGATCTTCGCCGGCACCCTGCGCACGAACATCGACCCGGCCGGCACCGGCCGCCTGGTCTCCGAGGCCGTCGAGGCGTCCATGCTGGTCGACGTCGTCGCCCTGCACCCCGAAGGGCTCGACTACGGCGTGCGCGACCGCGGCGCCAACCTCTCCGGCGGGCAGCGCCAGCGGCTGTCGCTGGCCCGCGCCCTGGCCGCCGACGCCGACCTCCTGGTGCTGCACGACCCGACGACGGCCGTCGACGCGGTCACCGAGCAGCTCATCGCGCGCAACGTCGCGGAGCTGCGCCGGGGCCGCACCACCGTCGTGATCACCAGCAGCCCGGCCCTCCTGGACGCCGCCGACCGGGTCCTCGTCCTGGACGACGGCGTCATCACGGCGGAGGACACCCATCGCAACCTGCTCACCACCGACGAGAACTACCGCCTGGCCGTGGCCCGGTGAACCCAGAAGGGATCAAGCATGACCACCAACCCGTTCGACGACGCCGACGGCCGCTTCCTGGTCCTGGTGAACGCCGAGAACCAGCACTCCCTGTGGCCCTCCTTCGCCGAGGTCCCCGCCGGCTGGACCGTCGTCCTGCCCGAGAACAGCCGTGCCGCCTGCCTGGACTACATCGAGCGGCACTGGACCGACCTGCGCCCGCGTTCGCTGGCCGAGAAGCTCAGCTGAGCACGCAGCTCACCTGGGGCGGCGTGTTGGTCGCGTTGTTCCAGGTCGCGTTGAAGCCGAACGCGGTCGACGCGCCGACCGGCAGGCCGCCGTTGTAGGCGGCGTTGCGGGCCGTGACGGTGGCGCCGTTCTGCGTGAGCGCGGTGTTCCACGATTCGCGGACCTGCTGACCGTCGGCGAAGACGAGGGTCGTCGTCCAGGCGGAGGCGGCACGCGTGGAGGTGTTCTTCACGGTGACCTCGGCCTGGAAGGCGCCGCCCCACTGGGAGATCACCCGGTAGGTGGCGGCGCACCGGCCGTCACCGGGCGTCGGGGTCGGCGTCGGGGTGGGGGTGGGGGTGGGCGTCGGCGTCGGCGTCGGCGTCGGGGTGGGCGTGGTCGGCGGGATCACGCCGTCGAGCACCCGCGCCAGGGCCGGGTACCAGCGGTCGGCCATCTTCTGGAAGCCGGCGTCGTTGGGGTGCACCCCGTCGCCGGTGTCCGTGGCCGTGTTGAAGCCGGTCCACTGGTCCACGACGACGATGGGCGACTGCGCGGTCGTGAGGCCGGCGGCCCAGCCCGGGATCGCGTTGTCGAGCGCCGTCACACTGGCCGCGCAGGTGGGACAGCCGGACGGGTCCATGGGGATGATCTGCGCCACGATGATCTTCATGTTGGGGTTGTTCGCGCGCATCTGACCGACCAGCTTCGTGTACGCGGCCAGAACGCTGCTGGTCGGGATGTAGCCGCCCCACATGTCGTTGGTGCCCAGGTGCATGAGGACGATGTCGGGCCTGGCCGCGGCCAGCCACGGCGGCAACTGGTTCTGGTCGGCGATGCCGGTGGCGGAGTAGCCGCCGTGGCCCTCGTGGTCGCCGTCGTAGGTGTAGCCGTAGTTGCAGCCGCCGTCGGGGTCGCTGCCGACGAAGTCGATGCCGGTGTACCCGGTCGTCTGCAGGCGGTGCCAGAGCATGGCGCGCCAGCAGCCGGGTCCGGCGGTGATGGAGTCGCCGAGCGGCATGATGCGCACGGGCGCCGCCGCCGACGTGGCGGGCAGGGCGGCCCCGAGGGTGACCGCCAGCAGGAGCGCGGTGAGCAGGGCGTACAGGTGGGATCGGCGCAGCATCGGTGACTCCCCGGGTGAGGGGGCCCGGTCCGCCCGGTGGCGGGCCGGGCCTGGGGTTCTACGAGTAGGGGTTCTGGGTGAGCAGGTGTGCCTTGAAGCCCTCGCCGTACGTGCTGGTGGGGGTGCCGTTGTAGTCGGTGATGAGGACGTTGCCCTGGCTGCAGCCCCACGGGTTCCAGGTCCAGGCCGTGTATCCGACGCCGTGCGCGTCGGCCCAGGCCATCACCTGGTCGATGTAGTCGTGGGCGCAGGAGTTCTGGCCGATCTCACCGGCGGACACCGGCACCTGCGCGGCCACGGCGCCGACCTGGCTGTCCCAGCAGGAGACGTTGGAGCAGGTGTTGAAGTTGTAGGTGTGCCAGGCGGCCATCAGGTTGCCGGCCGGGTCGGTCGGCTTGTAGGTCAGCCACTGGCTCAGGTCGTTGGACCAGGCCAGGCCGCCGAGCATGATCACGTTGGTGGCGCCGGTGGCGCGCACGGCGTTGACCAGCGACTGCATGCCGGCCACCTGGTAGCTGATGCCGGTGCAGGTGCCGCCGTCGCGCCAGCAGGTCCAGCCGGCGGTGGCGTTCCAGTTCGCGGCGGCGTCCGGGTAGGGCTCGTTGAACAGATCGAAGATCACCGCGTTGTTGCCCTTGAACGCGTTGGCCACGCCGGTCCAGAAGGTGGGCGCGTACTGCGCGTCGGGCATCGGCTTCTGGCAGGTCGCCGCGGTGTCTGAGCAGCCGGCGCCCTGACCGGTGTACTGGCCGTAGTTCCAGTGCATCTCCACGATCGGCGTGACGCCGTTGTTCACCAGCAGGTTCACGTAGTCCTTGACGTTCTGCTGGTACGCGGCGCCGCTGGGCGAGCCGTTGGTGCCGATCCAGCACTCCTCGTTCAGCGGGATCCGGACCGCGTGGATGTTCCACGCCTTCATGGCGTCGATCGAGGCCTTGTCCACCGGGCCGCTGTCCCACATGCCCTTGCCCTGCACGCAGGCGAACTCGCCGCTGGCCCGGTTGACGCCGAGCAGCCGGTAGGTGTTGCCATTGTTGGCGACCAGCTTGTTCCCGGAGACGCGCAGGCTCGGCGCAGGGAGGTTGGTGCCGTCGTCGTCATCGGTCTCGGTGGCGTTGACCGTGACGCTGGTCAGGCCGGAGGAGGCGACGCTGATGGGCCGGGTGCCGTTGACCCGGTCGGTGTCCTGCGCGGCGCGCAGCGTCACGGTCTGCGCGGTGTTCCAGTTGGCCGTGGTGAAGGTCAGGCTCGCGCCGGCGCTCACGGTGATGTCGCTGTCGCCGGTGCCCGCGGTGCTGGTGACCGTCACGTTGCCGGTCGGCTGGGACTGCAGGCGGACCGTGTAGCTCGCGGTCCCGCCCTCGGGCACGTTCACGCTGGTCGGGGAGACCACCAGAGCCTGCTGCTGCGGGCCGCCGTTGCCGTTGGCGGCGCACGAGACGCCGGGCGGCGGGTTGTTGGCGCCGGTGTACGTGCCGTTGAAGCCGACGGTCCACGTCGCCCCGGCGCCCTTGACGGCGTTGTAGGAGGTCGGGTTGACGGTGACGGCCGCACCCGCCGGGGTGGGCGTGGCCGGGGTCGGCACGCCCTCCCACATCTGGGTGATCACCTGGTTGCCGGGGAAGTCGAAGCTCAACGACCACGTGGTCAGCGGGTCACCGGTGTTGGTGACGTTGATGTTGGCGCCGAAGGCGCTGCCGTTGTCCCAGACCTTGGAGTAGGTGGCCGTACAGGACGCGGCGGCCTCGGCGGCGGTCTGCGCGGTGGCGAGACCGAATCCGGCGAGCAGCACGGCGGCCGCGGCCGACAAGGCTCTGCGCCACGCGTTCCGGTGAATGGACATGGGGGGTTCTCCGTGACTCTATGGATGGGAGCGCTCCCAAACGTTCTTCCCGACCGGTCCGCTTCGCAAGAACGCGCCCCGCGCCGGGAACGGGGCAGCCGCGCCGACCTTGAATAAGGCGGCGAACGCTGCTGAAACTTTCATCCCGGCGGGTGAAGATACAGTGTGATCTCATGAGCGGCGGGCGTTGGCTGCGCGTTCCGGTCGGGGACGAGGCTTCCCGGTGGCGCACGGTCGGCGCCGGCCGCACCGTCCTCGCGGTGGCGCGCACGGTGACCTCGGCCGGCCGGCTGCTGGAGATCCTGCCGCTGTTCCGGTCCGACCCTCGCGTGCAGGTGCTGTTCACTGTCGCGGCCGGCTCGGCCTTCGACGATGGCGTCGGTGACTTCCTGCGCGGCGTGCAGGCGCGGACCGTGCCCTGGTCGCAGGCGGTGGAGACGCCGTTCCACCTCGCCGTCCCCGGCTGAAGCCCTCGTTATGGGTGGTGCAGCACGGTGCCGGGCACAACCGGCTCCTCAGTCCGGCGGACGGCCCCGGGAGCGGGGCCTCGGGCCTCGCGCGGCGCCAGCTCGTCCACGAGGGCAGGGTCGTGCCGGCGGCCATCGCCCTGTCGCATCACGAGCAGCTGGCGCGGCTGGAGCGGGACTGCCCCGAGGCGCTCCCGCGGGCCGTGGTGGTCGGCGACCTGGTGTTCGACCGGATCCGGGCCAACCTCGCCCGGCGCGACCGCTACCGGCGGGCTCTGGAGGTGGGCCAGGACCGCAAGCTGGTGCTGGTCAGCTCCACGTGGGGCGCGCACTCCCTGCTCGGCGCGAACGGCGACCTGGTGGCCCGGCTGGTGGCCGAGCTGCCCGTCGACGAATACCAGGTCGTGCTCGCGGCGCACCCCAACGCCTGGTACGGCCACGGCGGCCTGCAGCTACGCCTGTGGCTGGCCGACGCCCGTGACGGCGGCCTGCTGCTGCTCCCGCCGCAGCAGGGCTGGCAGGCCGCGCTCGTGGCGTCGGACGTGATCGTCGGCGATCACGGCTCCGTCACCTTCTACGGCGCCGCCCTGGGCCGCCCGGTGCTCCTGGCCTCCTCCGGACGCGAGGCCGCCGAGCTCGACCCCGACTCCCCCACCGCCCTGCTGTCCAGCACGCTGCCCCGGCTGGACCCGGCCGGCGCCGTCCTGCCGCAGATCGAGCAGGTCATGGCGGCCCACGTGCCGCACGACGACGTCACCGGACGTACCCTCGGCATGCCCGGCCAGGCGGAGGGCCTGCTGCGGCGCCTGGCGTACCGGCTGATGGAGCTGCCCGAGCCCGGCACGCCCGCGACCGCCCGGCCGCTCGCCGAGCCGCTGCCCGAGCGCGGCGAGGTGCTCTCCTTCGAGGTGGAGACGGTGGTCGGCGGCGACCGCGTGACCGTCCGCCGGTACCCCGCCGTCCTGGAGCGCCGGCCCGGCGGCCGGGTGCGGGACCCGCACCTGGTCGTGGACGCCGAGGAGGTGAACCCGCGGCTGCTGGAGAACGCCGCGATCGTGGTCGGCCGGGACCCGCGGCCGGGCTGGGCCCAGGAGACGCTGCGCCGCTACCCCGGCTGCTTCATGGTGGCCGAGCTCGTCGGCGGCCGCTCGATCGACCTGACGTTGAGGAGCGGGGAACGGCTGCGGGTCGGCACCACGCCGGTCCGCGGCGGCGATCCCGACCCTCGATGCCTGCCGTCCGCGGTGTACGGCTGGCTCGTGCGGGGCCGGAGCCGGGAGGAGCTTCGCTCCGGGATCACCGTCCGGGTGGGCGACCGGCAGGTGGTCATCGACTGTGACGCCTGGGATCAGGGTTGATCCACGGCGGCCAGGCGGGCCCGCAACGTCTCGGCCCTGGGCAAGTTGCCCGAGGCCAGGCAGATCGCCAGGGCGCGGCGCAGGCAGTCCGCCGCCTCCTCGCGGTCGCCGCGATCCTCGGCCAGCTCCGCCAGGAGCTCCCACGCCTGGGTCTCCTTCACCGGCACCCGGCACTCGCGCGTGATCTCCGCGGCGGTCCGCGCCGACCGGACCGCGTCGGCGGGACGGCCGAGTCCGCGCTGGGCCCTGGCCAGCTCCAGGTGGATGCGCCCCTGGCTGAGCGCGTCTCCGGCGGCGACCATGAGGGGCAGGGCTCGGCCGAGGGCGGCCGCCGCCTCCCCGTGCCGGCCGGCGTCCAGGTGGGCGAGGCCGAGGTGGTACTGCTGCATGCCGACCCCTCGGCCGTTGCCCGCCCGCTCGTGGATGGCCGAGGCCGCGGCGAAGCTCTCTGCGGCGGCGTCGGGCTCGGCCCGGAGGAGGGCGGCACGGCCCAGCGACTCCAGGACCACCGCCTCCATCCTCGGGTCGCCGGACGCGCGGGCCGCCCGCCGGGCCCGTACGAGCTGGTCCCGCGCCTGGTCGAGCTCGCCGAGCATCAGCAGGGCGCGGGCCGCCTGGTTGCGCATCCTGGCCTCCACGGCGGGGGCCTCCAGGCGGAGCGCGGCCTCCACCCCCAGAGCGTTGGCCTCGGCGCAGTCGGCGTGATAGCCGCGATCGTGGTGCAGCGGCCAGAGCGCTTCGGCCAGCTGCCAGACGAGCTCGTCCCACTCGCGCGCGGCGGCGGCGCGCAGCACCGCGAGCAGGTCGGCGCGTTCGGCGTCGAGCCAGTCGAGGGCTTCACCGCGCGAGGCGAACGACCAGCCGGCGCCGGAAAGGCGCTCGCCGTGGTCGGCCAGCCGCAGCCTGCGGCCCATCGCGGCGTCGGCGGCGGCCGCCCCGGTCAGGTACCACTCCGCCGCCCGCCGCAGCGCCGACTCCCGCGCCTCGGGCGGCTCCGCGCCGCGCGCACGACGGGCGGCGTGCAGGCGGACGAGGTCGTGCATCCGGTAGCGGTCCTGCGCGAACTCCTCCACCAGATGCGCGTCGAGCAGCAGGTCCAGCGCCTGATCCGGCTCGCCGTCCAGGACGGCGGCGGCGAGGTCCGGGCTGAACGCGCTGCCCGGCAGCACGCCGAGCAGCCGGTAGAGCCGGGCGGCGCCTTCCGGCAACCCCTCATAGACCGCCTCGAAGAACGCGTCCACGTACACCCCGCCCTCCCCGGCCGGCCGGTCGAGACGCCGTCCGGCCTCTACCAGGTCCCGGATCAGCCGTTCGACCGTCCACGCCGGGTGCCGCAGCAGTTGCGCGCCGGCCATCCGCAGGGCGATCGGTAGCCCGCCGCACAGCCGTACCAGCTCGGCGGCGTGCGCGCGCTGCCCGGCGACGCGTTCCTCGCCGAGGATCCCGGCCAGCAGCCGCAGCCCCTGCTCGGCGTCCAGCGGGCCGATCGTGACGGGCACCGCGCCCTCGGCGAGCAGCCCGCGCAGCTGACGGTGGCTGGTCACCACGACGGCGCTGCCGGGCGAGGCCGGGCACAGCGGCGTCACCTCCGCGGCGTGCTCCGCGCCGTCCACCAGCACGAGCAGCCGCGACCCCGCCGTCATCGAGCGGAACATCGCCGCCCGCTCCGGCAGCTCCTCCGGGATCCAGCTGTCGTGGACGCCGAGCGCCCGCAGGAAGGCGGCGAGGACGTCGCTCACCCCGGTCGCCCCGCCGTGCCGCAGCGCGCCGAGGTCCACGTAGAGCTGGCCGTCGCTGAAGCGCTCCCGCGCCCGGTGGGCCCAGCGCCGCCCGACCGCGCTCGTGCCGACCCCCTTCAGGCCGCTGACGACCGCCACGGCGGGGCCGGCGGCGAGGTGCCGGTCGAGCAACGACAGCTCGGCCGTCCTGTTGACGAAACCGGGTGGCTCCGCGGGCACCTGCCGGGGGACCCGGGCGGGAGCGGCGGGCATGGCGGGCGCTGCGGCGATGTTGATGACGCCGACGTCCGCGGCCTGCACCACCGCACCGGTCACCTGCCCGGAGAGCTCATTGCGGACCATTCCGCCCCCTTCGGCGCTCACCGCGCCCGCCTCGCCCATGAACGCTCTTCGCCGGTCACGGTTCAGGAGTGTTCCCCTTCGGCCGGGGCTCCCGGATCCGCAAGGGGAAGCCATAACCGATCGGCATGAGTATCCGTGCCGCGCTCGCCCGGCCCCGGTGGGGATCTACGCTCGAAGGACACCTGTCACCCGCGAAAGAGGAGCGATGGATCCGAGCGTCATCGCCACCTTGACTGCGGTGGTCTCCGCCGTCGTCGGAGGCGCCGCGGGCGAGGCCGGCAAGAGCGCGTGGGGCTCGCTGACGGCCCTCGCGCGGCGGCGGTTCGGCACGGACGCCGCCGTGACGGCCGCCTTGGAGCAGGCCGACACGAGGTCACCGGAGGAGACGACGCGCGTCCTGGTGGACCACGCGCACGCGGACGCCGAGTTCGGGCGGTCGCTGACGGACTGGGCCGGCGAGACGGCCCGCCTCCTGCAGTACAAGCATGACGTCAGCAACACCATCGGCGGCGACGCGCGCATCACCGGCACGGTCGTCCAGGCCGGCGACATCTCCGGCTCCATCAACATCGGCACGCCAGGTCCGCCCGACCGGCGGTGAGCCACGCCGAGGCGTCAACGCGGGGCGCTGGCGGACGCGGCGGGCCATGCCGCCGATCGCGCCGGCCGTAGTGCGGCCACCTGGGAGAACCTCGTCGAAAAGACCTCGTTCAACAGTCAGACGGCCTTCAACGCGGCGTGGAACCACCTTTATCCCTGGGACAGCGACCCCGACACGCACAACGGCGCCGCGCGCATGGACGCCGCCCAGGTCTCCCTCAGCCAGGGCGTGCTGACCCTGAAGGCGACCAGGCTGCCGGCCCCGTCCGGGATCAGCCCGCAGCCCCCGCACGCCCCCCTGTGGTACCGCTCCGGCGCCGTCCACGCCAAGCGGCAGATCATCGTCAACGACCAGTTCCCCGAGTACGACATCGAGGGCGAGTTCGCGACGCAGACCGGGCCGGGCATCTGGCCCGCTTTCTGGACCACCGGCACCTGGCCGGAATGGCCGCCGGAGACCGACATCCTGGAATACGTCGGCGTCGACGAGCAGGGCAAGGCCGTCAACTTCTTCAACACGTACTACAAGACCGGCAGCGGAGAGACCTACCAGCGCTCCGAGGTGCCCGTCGCCGACCCCGACGTGTTTCACACGTATCGGGTCTGGATGTACAAGAGCGGCGACGACGTCAAGCTCGACTACTACTTCGACGGGGATTACGTGGCCACCCACATCGGCTACGGCTGGGCCGGTGTCGCGCAGACGCTCATCATCAACCTGCAGATGGGCTCCTACGCCTCCAACGTCGAGAAGGGCGGCGACGGCTGGGCCGACCAGCGGCCCGGCCCCGACGGCGACACCTATTTCCGCGCCCGCAACGTGTGGTTCGGCCGGACGCGCGCCTGGTGAGGTGAGTCCGTCAGTAAAGGACCGGTGACTGTTCGGCGTCGGCCTGGGCAGTCCACGGTCATGATGGATGAGGGTCTTGTCTTACTGCTGGCCTGGGGACAGTACCTCGCCCTGCTGGGCGCGCTCGCGTACGTGCTGCTGCGGCGGCGGGCATGAGGCGGGTGTGGGCGCTCGTACTGGTCGGCCTGCTGGTGCCGGGGTGTTCGAGTCCGGCGTGGGACGAGCGTGACTACGAGCTGAAGGCGGCCGCGTCGGCGGAGGCGGTCGGCTCGACGGTCGAGGCGGTGCGGCTGGCCGTCGGCGGGGGCGGGCGGCTGACGCGGCCGTACCTGACGGTGCTGCTGACGAACGCGGCCGAGCAGGTGCAGGTCGTCAACGACCAGTTCGGGGCCGTGCAGCCGCCGTCGGAGCGGGCCGAGGCGCTGGGCGGGCGGTTGCTGGAGATCGGCGATCGGGCCGAGAAGGCCGTCTCCGGGCTGCTGGTGGAGGTCAGGCGCGACCGCGTCGAGGATCCGGCCGGAGCGGCACGGGAGCTGGCCGGGCTGGGCGAGAGCCTGCGACGTTTCCAGGACGAGCACGAATGAAGCGATTCCTGGGCATCACGCTGGGCATCCTGACCGCGATCGGCGGCTTCGTGGACATCGGCGATCTGGTCGCCAACGCCCTGGTGGGCTCGCGGTTCGGCATGTCGCTGGCGTGGGTGGTGCTGCTGGGGGTGCTGGGCATCTGCGTGTTCGCCGAGATGTCGGGCCGGATCGCGGCGGTCTCGGGGCGGGCGGTGTTCGACCTGGTACGCGAGCGGCTCGGCCCGAAGGCGGGGCTGGCGAACCTGGGCGCGTCGTTCTTCATCCTGGCGATGACGGTGGCGGCCGAGATCGGCGGCGCGGCGCTGGCCCTGGAGCTGGCCACCGGCGTCAACTACCTGCTGTGGGTGCCGGCCGTGGCGTTCGCGGCGTGGCTGGTGATGTGGCGGGTGCGGTTCGAGACGCTGGAGCGCGTCTTCGGGCTGGTCGGGCTCGCACTGGTGATCTTCGTCGTCGCGCTGTGGCAGCTCGGGCCCGACTGGGGCGAGCTGTGGCGCCAGGCCAGCCGGCCCGCGCCGCCGCCGGACGAGGGGCTGCCCACCTACTTCTACTACGCGATCGCGCTGCTCGGCGGGGCGATGACCCCGTACGAGGTGTTCTTCTTCTCCTCCGGCGGGGTGGAGGAGAACTGGACCCGCCGCGACCTGTCGGTCTCCCGGGCGAACGTGCTGATCGGCTTCCCGCTCGGCGGGCTGCTGTCGCTGGCGATCGCGGCGTGCGCGGCCACCGTGTTCCTGCCGGTCCACGTGCAGGTGGAGTCCCTGGACCAGATGGTGCTGCCGGTCGCCCTCGGGGCCGGGCAGGTCGGGCTGGCGCTGGTGATCCTCGGCGTGTTCGCGGCCACGCTCGGCGCGACGCTCGAAGTGGCGCTGTCGTCGGGCTACAGCCTGAGCCAGTATTTCGGCTGGCAGTGGGGCAAGCGGGTGCGCCCGCGCGAGGCGGCCCGCTTCCACGCCACGGTGCTCATCGTGATGATCGTGGCGACCGCGCTGATCCTGACCAGCATCGACCCGATCATGGTGACCGAGTACTCGCTGGTGTTCTCGGCGGCGGCGCTGCCGCTGACGTACCTGCCGGTGCTGATGATCTCCAACGATCGCGACTACATGGGAGACAAGGTGAACGGCGTCTTCTCCAACACCCTTGGCACGGTTTTCATGATCCTTCTCGTCGTGGTGTCGATCGCCGCCATCCCCCTCATGCTGGCCACGAAGGCGGGCCAATGACGGAAGCACGCGTGCTGCACGCCCAGTTGCACCTGCTCGACCGGCAGGTGGTGCACGACCGCGACGGCCGGCTGGTGTGCAAGGTCGACGATCTGGAGCTGGCCCTCGACGAGCAGGGCCGTCCGTACGTCACCGCGATCCTGATGGGCCCGCTCGCGCTCGGGCCGCGCCTCGGTGGGGTGCTCGGCAGGCTCATGACGGGCGTCGCCCGCCTGCTCGGCGCCCAGGACCCGCCCCGCCTCCCCATGGCGGACGTCAGCCGCGTCGCCAGTGCCGTCCACGTCGGCGGCGACCTGACCCCGCCCGCGCTCGAACGCTGGGTCCGCACCCGCCTCATCGAACCCATCCCCGGAGCCTGGCATGAGACTGAGTGACCTGCTCGCCCGCCCGGTCCGCGACAGCTCGGGCCGGCCCGCCGGTCAGGTCGCCGACGTGCGCCTGGTGCAGGACGGGCCGCTGCTCCGGCAGGTCCAGCACGCCTTCCGCGTGGCCGGCCTGATCGTCGTGACCCGCCACACCGGACGGCTGTTCGGCTACGAGCGGGGCCCGGCCATCAAGGGCCCGTGGCTGGTCAGGGCCGTGCTCAAGGTGCTGCACCGCAACACCCGCTACGTGCCGTGGGAGCACGTGGACAGGATCGACGACGACGGCGTCCTGCTGCGCGTCCCCCTGGACGAGCTGACCTCGGTCCACGACCTCTACCAGGACAGCGGCCCTTGAGCCGGGGTCAGCGGTCCTCGGGAAGGAGCGTGCCGAGCGGCCCGAGGTCGAGGTTGAGGTCCGACGGCGACAGGTCGAAGCGCTCGCACAGCTCCGTCATGGCCTCCTCCAGCCGCATCAACGTCACGCCCAGCACCTCGACCTGCTCGTCCGACAGGTCGCCCTGCTCCATCCGCCGCACGCACTGCCGCTCCACGAGCTGGCGCACGAGCTCGACCAGGGTCAGGACGAGGCGTGACAGGTCGCGTTCGACCGCTTCCCGGTCGGCTTCGATGCGCAGCCGGCTGGATCGCGCCTCCCGCACCCGGGCCGGCTCATTTCCAGGGCTCGCCATCGACGCCCCCGAACGTGTCGGATTCGCGAATCGACATGATCAGCGCGCGGACGGAGATGCGTACCAGGTCGATGTCCGCGATGGACAGGACGAGGTCCCCGCTCACCACCACGCCGCCGGCCAGGAGCCGGTCCAGCAGGTCGACCAGCGCCACCCGCTCCGCCGGCAGGCGCTCCTCCGCTGCCAGGACGGCGCCGCGCGGCGGCGCGTCGTGGGTCATCGCGGGCCTCCCTCCTCCAGGACCGTGAACGAGTAGGGCGCCCATGGGCCGGTGAGCTCCAGCTCGATCCCCTGCCCGCGCAGGTCGTCCAGAGCGCGCGCGAACTCCTCCGCGCGCTCCTCGTCGACCAGGTAGGCGCCGTTGAGGACCATCCACTCGTCCCTGCCGGAAAGCTGCGGGTCCTGCGCCCGGTGCCGGCGGCTCGCGACCGCGACGCACCTGAGGACGTCGTGGATGCGCTCGGCGCGCGCCCCCGCGTCGCGCCACGACTCCTCGCGGGTGCGCAGGCTCGCCTGGCGGCGCTTGAGGTAGGCGGTGCCGGGACTGGCCGGCTCCTCGGCGGCCGGCTCGGGCGCCACGGGGGCGGCCTCGGTCTTCACTACGTACGCCTTCACCCCCCACTCCTGCCGGCCCGCGACGCGGGCGAGCGTGTCGGCGAAGTCGTCGTGCCGCTCCTCCAGCAGGCGGCGGACCTGCTCCTCGCCGCTGTAGACCGTGACGAGGCGCACCGGTGCGACCGGCCCGAGCCGCGCCACCGCCTCCACCACGCGGTGGTGGGCGTGGGCGGTCGCGCCCAGCCAGTCGAGGTCCTCCATGGACCGCCGCAGCGGCTCCTCGCCGAACTGCTCCAGCGGGACGGTGCTCACGTACGCGACCAGGCCGGACTGGGCGATGGCCCGCACGTCCCGGCCGGCCACCCCCTTCAGGCCCTCGGGGCAGGGAACGGCCACGTCGCTCGCCACGGCGTAGAGGTACGTACCGGCGTCATCCACCACGCTCGTCCCTTCTCGCCTCCGTCCTCCTGACCGGCCGGTCCTCCACGGACTCGACCTCGCCCTCGATCGGCTCGATGGCACGCCGCCGCGGCCGGCCCTCCTCCAGTGCCGCGATCCGGTCGCGCAGCCGACGGTTCTCCTCGACGAGGGCCTGGTCCTTGCCGGTGAGCCAGGGGTCGTGCTCCCACCAGTCGATGCCCATCTCCCTGGCGGTGTCGACCGAGGCGATGATCAGCCGCAGCTTGATCGTGAGCAGCTCGATGTCCAGCAGGTTCACGCGGATGTCCCCGGCGATCACCACGCCCCGGTCGAGGACCCGTTCGAGGATGTCGCCCAGGTTGGCCGGTTCGCGACCCGAGGACACCGAGGAAGGGTAGGACTGGCGTCCCACGACCCCCGGCCGGTACTGCTCGGTCATCGCGACTCCTCCGCGTAGTCGCCGCTGCCACGCCGGTAACGCCGCAGCCTCCGGTAGGAGAGCAGGTCGCCCTCCGGGTCCAGCTCGGCCTCGTACAGTGCGAGGATGTCGCCGGAGGAGGGGATGCGGCGGTCCTCGACGACCTCGACGTTGACGAGCCACCCGTCCTCCTCGGGCTTCACCCGGGTCACGCCCTCCGTCTCCCTGCCGGTCAGGTCCGCGATGTGCTGCAGCCCGAGCCCTCCCGCGCTCGCGGCGGACAGCCCGCGAGGGCGGCGCTTCGGCCGCTCGGCGGTGTCGCCGGCGGGATCTCTCGAGCGCGCCGGAGGCGGAACCCCCTCTTCGCGAGACCTTCGCCTCTCAGGCACGGGATCACCTCCCCTCGACCGGACCGAAGCCGCCCATCATGCCCTGAAGGACCTCCCGCATCTGCAGGGCCTCCTCCTCCTCGGAGATCAGGCCGGCGGCCCGGGACGCCTCGATCTCCTCCAGTCGGTGCCTGACCACCGTCGGATCGCGCATCTCGCGCTCGACCTGTTCCTGGATCAGCTCACCGAGCCGGATCACGCCGCGCAGCGGCGCCACCGGCCAGCCGAAGACGAGGCTGAGCAGGCCCATCAGCCGCCCTCCCCGCCGCTCACCACGAAGTCGTACGGCGCCAGCGGGCCGTGCAGCTCCAGCTCGATCCGTCCCGCCCACAGCCGGGCGTACTCCTCCACGGCCTTCTCCAGCTCGCCGCGGCGGTCGCTCTCGACCAGGAGCGCGAGGTGGACGGCGTCCCGCTCGTGGGACGGCTCGCGGACGACGGTGAAGACGCTGAGCGGGGCGAGCCGGTCGAGGACGGCCCCGGTGTCGGCCTCCCGTTTGGCGCTGACCGCCTGGTTGACGACCTCTCCGAGCCGGATGCGCGCCTCCCTGGTCGCCGCCTCGGGCTTGCCCCGGATCTCGTCGCGGAGCTGGGCCGCCTCGACGTTCTCGTTGAGCACCTCCATGAGCACCGCCCGCTCGTCGTAGCGTCCCTTGACGACGAACTCGGCCCGTCCCTCCAGCTCGTCGAGGGCGGAGAGGAACTCGTCGTGGTACGGGCCCAGCAGCTCGTCCACCACCGCCTGCCGGTCCGTCAGCACCGCGCCGAAGCGCAGGGGAAGCACGGGGACCTCGGCCGCGGTGGCGTCCAGCAGCTGCTGGTGCGCCACGAGGTCGTCGGGCGTGCCCAGCGGGCGCTCGATCGCCACCTCGCTCACCAGGGCCGCGATCTTGCCGTGCCGTACCAGGCGCACGGGGGCGCCGGCCACACCGCGCGCGTCGTCGGAGACCTGGACGTCCTCCGGCACGATTCCGTAGACGTAGGTGCTGAGGTCCCGGTCCAGAGGCGTGCGCTCCTCCTCCGCGGAGGAGGGAACGGTGTCGACAGACTCGGCCATGGTCAGCCTTCCTCCCTCCGGCGGGGCCGGGCGGTCCGGCGTCCGGAGTCCTCGGTGACGTCGCCGACGAGCTCGTGCAGCTTGTCCCCGGCGGCCTCCAGCACCCCTTGCGTGATGTCCTTGGTCCTGTCGCCGATCTGGCCGCCCTTCATCTCCTGCATGATCTCCGGCAGGCCCTGGCTCTGCTCGGTGAGATCCAGCCGGTTCACGGCCTCGGCGAAGCGCAGGTAGGTGTCGACGCTGGCGATCACGATGCGCGTGTCGATGGTCAGAAGCTCGATGCCGACCAGTGAGACCCGGACATAGGCGTCGATCACCAGTCCCTTGTCGAGGATCGTGTCGATCACGTCCGCCAGACCCGTCGGGGTCGGACGTTCTGCCATTCCGCCGCCCGCCGCGGGTTGTACAGTCATTTCCTCGCTCCTCGATCGTCACCCGCGTCGGGTCGCCACCCTGCGGCGCACCGGCCGCCGGGGCTCCTCTTCCTCTTCCTCTTCCTCTTCCGCGGGACGTCGTCGCGCCGGGCGCCGGGCGCCCTGGCCCTTTCCGGTCTCGGCACGGGTTCGCTCTTCTTCTTCCTCTTCCTCTTCTTCCGGCTCCTCCTCGTATTCTTCTTCGGGCTCCTCTTCCTCCTCGTATTCGCCTTCCGGCTCCTCTTCCCGCTCTTCTTCCGCGGGCTCCTCGGCCTTTCCCTCTTCCGGCCGCTCCTCTTCTTCTTCGGCCCGCCCCTCTGCTTCGGCCTGCTCTTCCTCGACGGCCTCCTCGTGCGTCTTGACCACCTTGCTGTCGTGGATCACGCCACGCCAGCCGTCTTCCTCCGCCTCTTCCGGATGCAGCATGGTCTGCGTCATCACGTGCCGCCGGAAGTGCTTGAACTCCAGCCGCGCCCGCCTGCCCTGCGCCCGCCAGATGTTGCCGACGTGCTCGAACATGCCCTGCGGGTGGTACTCGAGGACGAGCAGGATGCGGGTGAGATCGGGGGTGACGGCGTGGAAGGTCACCGCGCCGTCGACGAAGCCCTTGGGCCCCTTCGACCGCCAGATGATCCGCTGGTCGGGCACCTGCTCGATGATGTGCGACTCCCAGGTCCGGTGGGACCAGAAGATCTGCGCCTTCCAGTTGACCTTCTCATCGGAGGCCTGGTCGACGTTCTCCACCTTTTTCATGTAGCCCGGGAAAGACTCGAACTGGGTCCACGTGTTATAGACGATCCGGATCGGGGCGCCCACGTCGATCCATTCGACGATGTTGACGACGCGCACCTTCCCGGCTCTTTTCCCTTTCTTCCCCAGTCCTTTGATCGTCTCCTTGACGGCCGTTCCCGCTCCGGACAGAAGCGATTTCCCGAGGATTTTCCCGGGACTCACGCCCTCCGATCCGGTGATGGCGCTCAGCAGCCCGCCGCCTCCGCCGCCCTCCGCGAAATCGGTCAGCCGGCCCGTCATGCCTTCGAGCCGATCGGTGAGGGACGACAGCGCCCGCTCCACGAGAGCCTGGACCAGCTTCTGCGCCCCCTCCATGAGGAGGTCCTTCGGCAGCACCTCTTGTGCGGCCTTCTGGACCGGCCCGGCCTTGCTCTCCTGCGCCATGGCTCTCACCTCCGCCCTCTGCGCACCGGCGGGACGGACGGCACCCGTCCGACTCTCGGCCGCCGCACGCGGGGCTTCTCCTCCGGAGGCTCCTCGTCGTACGCCTCCTCGCCGTACTCTTCTTCCTCCTCTTCCGGCTCCTCCTCCTCGGCACGCGGGCGGCCCGCCTGCCGGATCGACTCGGCTCGCCCGTGCAGCTTCTCGGTCAGGGAGTCGATCTGCC
This sequence comes from Nonomuraea angiospora, assembly GCF_014873145.1. Classification (NCBI taxonomy): domain Bacteria; kingdom Bacillati; phylum Actinomycetota; class Actinomycetes; order Streptosporangiales; family Streptosporangiaceae; genus Nonomuraea; species Nonomuraea angiospora. Next base: position 1,890,686 of record NZ_JADBEK010000001.1, read on the forward strand.
TGCTGGTCGCGGCGACAGCGGCCGCCTTGCCGACCTCAAGCAGTTCTCCTCGCAGCCGGCCGGTGAGTTGCTCGATCTCCGGGGACGAGCCGAGAATCTTCAGCCCTTGTCCCAGGAGGCCCCCGCCACCTTCGCTCTTGCGCAACGCACCGGCCACCCCGGCCGCCGCCAGGGCGGTCGCCCAGCGCAGCTTGCGACGCCGGCCCAGGTAATAGCCTGCGGCGAGAGCCAGCGCCACTCGGCACCTGTCCTTCATGACCAGCCCTCCTCAGTCGGGTGACCCGATCGGTCCCACCCTGCCCGTGAAGCGGACACAGAAACACATAAACCCCAAAAATGGACAGAGCTTCGTTCGGTTGGCAACGATTGCTCTTCCTGAACCTGGCCATCCGCAGACGCGCCACGCAGGGGGTTCGTGCGATCACGATCCGGGTGGAGGGGCGGCCTTAACTCCGCTCCGGCGACCTGGCGCGCTGGGTGACCGGGCACTACCCGCGCCGCCCGTACCCGGTGGCCTTCATCGGCTCCTCCAACGGCGCCATGATCCACCTCGCCGCGGGCCAGGCGCTGCTCGATGCCAACCCCGACCTGGTGCTGCACCACATGCACGACGCCAACCAGGACCGGCTGATGATCGCCGGTATGACGTACTTCCGGGTCAAATGGCGGCGGCGTACCGCGCGTGGCCGACTACCTCGCCCGCTACCGGGCCGGGCGATCGCGCTGGGACTATCCGCCTGCCGACGGCGAAAGCCGGGAGGCGGAGTGGGGATTCCGGCCCGAACTGCTCGCCGACCTGGAAGAGCTCGCCGAACGCAACCGGTGGCGGCTGGTCCGCATGCGCTTCGGCGAGCCGGAGGACCTGAGCCCGGTGGTCGCCGACCTGTACCGGGACTGGTGGACTCCGTCGGTCTGTCCTCCGCCGACGACTGGCGCAAGATGCTGGCGCGGGCCCGCAAGCTGGGCGTCTTCACCGGGGTCGACACCCGCGCCTACCCGCGCGACTTCGCCGGCCTGGCCCGCGCCCACCGGGAGCTGTCCCGGATCCGCACCACCTGCCCGATGCCGCGGCCCCTGGAATGGCCCGTGGCCGAGGAGTTCCTCACCGGACGCGGCGAGCTGGAGTGGCACGGCTGACGCCCTGCCGGAACGCTGGAGGCCCCCAGCTCCCGGCAGGGCGTCCGGCTAACCGAGGGCCTTCTCCAGTTGTGCCTTGCTCATCTTCGAGCGGCCCTTGATGTTGCGGCGCTTGGCCTCCTCGTAGAGCTGATCCCGCGTACGGCCACCCGCTCCGGAGTGCGAGCGCAGCCCTCCGCGCCGGCTTGAGGACATGTCCTGAGTCGAGGTACGGCTGGCGGTCCGCGACTCACCGGCCCTGGCGCGTTCCTTGTTCACGGTCCGGGCGGCGATCTCCTTGGCCCGCTTGTCGCTCTCGCCCCGCTTCTTGGAGCTTTCCTTGATGTGCTCGTACTGTCGTTCCCGTTTCCGGCTTGATCCGCGAGGCATGTCTCCCCCTTTGCCCACTGTTCGCGGTTGGCTTGTTTGCCATCTACCCAGCTGAAAGCCACGAAACGAACCGGCCGCGCCTCCCGGCGGGAGGCGCGGCCGCGTGGACTACAGGCCGGGCTGCGTGGGCGGCGGATAGCCGGTGCCGGGGCCGGGGCGCGGCGACGGCGTGGCGGCCCCCGGAAACGGCGCGTCGGGCCGCGGGACGGCGTCGCCGGCGTGCTGGGGCGGCACGCTGCCGCGCCAGGCGCCGGTCTCGCTGCCGCGGGTCTCGATGTAGTCCTTGAAGCGGCGCAGGTCGCCCTGGACGCGCATGCGGACGATCTGGAGCCAGTCGCCGGCGGTCTCGACGAAGCCCTCGGGGTCGTACTCCATCTGGAGGGTGACGCGGGTGGTGGTGTCGTCGATGCGGTGGAAGGTGACGACGCCGGCGTGGTGGGGCTTGTCGAGCGTGTGCCAGGCGACGCGCTCGTCGGGGTGCTGCTCGGTGATCTCGGTCTCGAACTCGCGCTTCACCCCGGCGATCTCGGCCAGCCAGGTGGCGCGGGTGTCGGTGTGCTGCTTGACCGACTCCACCCCTTCCATGAATTCGGGGAACGTCTCGAACTGCGTCCACTGGTTGTAGGCGACGCGGATCGGGACCTTGACGTCTAGGGAGTACTCGATCGTGCTCATGGTCTCGCTCTCTGCCCAGTGTGGATCGTGGCTAACGTCAACCGTTTGACGGTCTCCGTTCGGGTATGCGGGCCTATAACGTCCGACGGAGAGGCCCCGAATCATGCAAGCCGTGGTCATCAACTGCACTTTGAAGCCCTCGCCCGAGCCCTCCAACACCGAGGCCCTCGCCGAGGTCGTCAGCGCCGCACTGCGCGAACGCGAGGTCGACGTGGACATGATCAGGGCCGTGGACCTGGACCTGCGTCCCGGCGTCCGGACGGACATGGGCCCGGGCGACGACTGGCCCGCCGTGCACGACAAGCTGCTCCGGTCGGAGATCCTCGTCATCGCCACTCCGACGTGGGTCGGTCACCCGTCCTCACTCGCGCAACGCGTGATCGAGCGGCTCGACGCGATGATCTCCGAGACGGACGACACCGGCCGACCGGTCGCCTACAACCGGGTCGCCGGGGTGGTCAACACCGGCAACGAGGACGGCGCCCACCACGTGATCAGCGAGGTCTGCGGCGCCCTGGTGGACATCGGCTACACCATCCCCGGCCAGGCGTGGACGTACTGGCACCTCGGGCCGGGCGCCGGGCCGGACTACCTGGACGACGCGCGCGGCCACGAGTGGTCGCACAAGACCGCTCGCGCGATGGCGGCCAATCTGGTCGCCGTCGCCCGGGCGCTGGAGGCCAGGCCCATGACCGCGCCACCGGAGTGAGTCCGGAGCCGGTCAGGTCGTGGGGACGGGGCTGTCGAGCCTGGAGAACCACGCGATCGTTCTGCGCAGGCCCTCCTCCATCCCCACGACGGGCCGCCAGCCCAGCTCGGCCTCGGCCAGGCTGGTGTCGGGCCGGCGGACGCTCGGATCGTCCACGGGCCTGTCGATGAACTCGATCGGTGACGACGAGCCCGCCAGGTCGCGGATGAGACCGGCCAGCTCCGCCATCGTCAGCTCGTCGGGATTGCCGATGTTCACAGGTCCGGCGAAGTCGCTGCGTGCCATGCGCAGGACGCCGTCCACGGTGTCGTCGACGTAGCAGATGGAGCGGGTCTGGCTGCCGTCGCCGGTCACCGTGATCGGCTCGCCCGCCAGGGCCTGCCGGACGAAGGTCGGGATCGCCCGGCCGTCGAAGGGCCGCATCCGGGGCCCGTAGGTGTTGAAGATGCGCACGATGCCGGTGTCCACGCCGTGGGAGTTGCGGTAGGCGGTGGTCAGCGACTCGGCGAAGCGTTTGGCCTCGTCGTAGACGCTGCGCGGTCCGACGGGGTTGACGTTGCCCCAGTACGTCTCGCGCTGCGGGTGTTCGAGCGGGTCGCCGTAGACCTCGCTGGTGGAGGCCAGCACGAACCGGGCCTGCTTCTCCTTGGCCAGGCCGAGCGCGTGCAGCGTGCCCATGCTGCCCACCTTGAGCGTCTCGATCGGGTGCTTCAGGTAGTCGGCGGGCGAGGCGGCCGAGGCGAAGTGCAGCACCAGGTCCACCTCGCCGGGCACGTGTACGAAGCCCGTCAGGTCGCACTCGACGATCCGCAGCCCCGTACGGTCCAGCAGGTGTTCGAGATTGCGCGGGGAGCCGGTGAGGAAGCTGTCCATGCAGACGACCTCCGCTCCCCCGTCCAGCAGCTTCTCGCACAGGTGGGAGCCGAGGAACCCGGCCCCTCCGGTCACCACGACTCGCATCGCGCCATCACCTCGATCACCTCGTCGACTCCGATCTCCAGCAGGCCGGCGTCGGGCTCGCGTCCGTGCGGGTCACCGGTGCCGCCTTTCCACAGCACGACGTGCGGCCCGGCTGCGGGCGGCCCCCACAGAGCGGGAGAGACCGGCCCGAACAGCAGCACCGAAGGGGTGCGGTAGGCGGTGGCCAGGTGTCCTACCCCGGTGTCGCCGCACACCACCAGCCGCGCGTCGCGGACCAGCCGGGCCAGCCGCCGCACGTCCGTGCGCCCGGCGGCGACCGTGGCACCCGTGCCGCCGGCGACCCGCTCGGCCAGCTCCCGCTCGGCCGGGCTCCCCGTGACGACCACCCGCCTGCCGCGGGCCCGCAGCGCGGCGACCACCGCCGCGAACCGGTCCACGGGCCACCTTCTGGACGGGGCGCCCGCGCCGGGATGGACCACCACGGGCCCGCTCCGGTCGCCGCGCCCCAGGTACAGGTCGGCCGGGTCGGCCGCGATGCCGTACCACTCCAGTAGATCGCACCAGCGGCGCACCTCGTGCACGTCCGCGCGCCACGGCGGGCCGTCCCCGCCGTGGGTGAGCAGCAGCCCCGGGCGGGTCGCGCGCAGCGCCCGCGTGCTCTGCGGGCCGCGGCCGTGCAGGTTCACCGCGACCTCGGCCCCGTCATACGGGACGGGGCCCGGACCCCGCACCTCGATCACCTCGTCGACGGGCAGCAGCGGCGCGAGCGCCGGCGGCCCGGCCAGCACGAGGCGGCGGGCGGGGAAGGCGCGGCGCAGCGCCCGCAGCGCCGGGACCGCCGTCAGCAGGTCACCGAGCCCGAGCCCGCGCAGCGCCAGCACGTCTAGGGCCACGAGGTCTCCGTGGACGGGCAGACGACCAGCTCGCGCACCTCGCAGCCGGGCGGCTGCGACAGCGCGAACACCACGGTCTGCGCCACGTCCTCCGGCCGGTTGAGCCGCGCGTCGGGTCCCGGCTGGTACTGCTCCGGCCGCCCGTCGAAGAAGCGCGTCGCCATCCCGCCGGGGACCAGCATCGTGACCCCGACCTGGCCGGCCAGCTCGGCGGCCAGCGCCCTGGTGAAGCCCACCACGCCGAACTTGGCCGCGCAGTAGGCCGTCGCGTCGCTCACCGCGCGCAGGCCCAGCGTCGAGGCGCAGGTCACCACCCGCCCGGAGGACTCCCGCAGGTACGGCAGCGCGGCCCGGACGACCGCGGCCGTCCCCATGAGGTTGACCTTGATCACCCGTTCCCAGTCGTCGGCGGTCACGTCCTCCAGCCGGCCGCAGGCGTCGATCCCGGCCGCGGTGACGACGCCGTCGAGGCCGCCGGCCCGCTCGGCCAGCTCCCGCACCGCGCGTTCGGCCTGGCTCCGGTCGGCCAGGTCGGCCACCGCGTGGTCGAATCCGTCGGCGGCGCGCAGGTCCACCACCAGGGGCCTGCCTCCCGCCTTGGCGACCGCCTCGGCCACGGCGTGGCCCAGGCCCGACGCGCCGCCGGTGATCAGGATGTCTCCGAGCATCGTTCTCCTCCTCACGCCGCGTGCATCGCGGCGATGATCCGGGTCGTGGACCTGCCGGGCACGCTGGCCAGAACGACCGTCTCCGCGCCCAGTTTCCGCAGCGACTCCGCCTCCGGCAGCTCCCTGCCGGAGTAGTCGCCGCCCTTCACCCACACGTGCGGCCTGAGCCGTTCGATGGCCTGGGCCGGGGTGTCCTCATCGAAGATCATGACGGCGTCGACGCATCCCAGCGCGCCGAGCACCTCGGCTCTGTCCTGCTGCCCGACGACGGGCCTGTTCGGGCCCTTGAGCCGCCTGGCCGAGGCGTCGGAGTTGAGGCACACGATCAGCGCGTCGCCGAGCGCCCTGGCTCTGCGCAGCAGGCTCACGTGCCCGGCGTGCAGCAGGTCGAAACAGCCGCCGGTGGCGATCAGCCGGCCGCCGTTGGCCCTGACCAGGTCGGCGATCTCGGTGACGGTACGCGGCCGGTCGCGCATCTGCGCGCGGGGCGGCCTGATGGCCGCGGCTCCGCCCGCCTCGACGAATCTGGCGGCCTCCCCGACGCCGAGGGCGACCGCGTCCTCGACCGGCAGCCGGTCGCGCAACGCCAGCGCCGCCGCCGCCGCGAACCTGTCTCCCGCGCCGCACACGTCGTGGCCGCCGTCGAGCAGGGGCGGCGGGATCCTGGTGTGGTGGCCGCCTTCGTGCGCCAGCACCGCGCCGTCGGCGCCGAGCGTCACCGCGACCGCCCGCGCGCGCAGGGCCTTCACCAGGCTGCGGGCCGCCTCGTCCGGCCCGGCGTACGGCGGCGGGCACAGCAGCCGGGCCTCGCTCTCACTGGGGGTGATGAGCGCGCACCCGTGGAGGGGGCTCGGGCCCTTCGGATGGGGGTCCCACACGATGGGCGCGTCCACCTCCCCGAGCAGATCGAGCAGCGAGCCCGCCATGCCCCTGCCGTAGTCGGAGACCAGCACGGCGCCCGCCGTCCGCAGAGCGGAGCGGACCGTGCGGGCCACCTCGCCGGCCAGGCCGCCGGCGACGTGCCCGTCGCCGGTGTCGAGGCGCACCAGCGTCTGCCCTGCCGCTCTGACCCGCGTCTTGCAGACCGTGGCGCCGCGCAGCGGCACCGGGACGACCCGCAGCCGGCCGTTCAGCAGCCCCCGCAGCGTGCGCCCGCTCTCGTCGTCGGCCAGCGCGGTGACCAGCACCACCTCCGCGCCGTCCCTGGCGGCCAGCAGCGCCGCCAGTCCCGCGCCGCCGGGCCGTGGGTGTCTCGCCTCGACGTCGACGACGGGCACGGGGGCGTCGGGCGCGAGCCGTTCGGCGTTGCCCTCGATGTCCACGTCCAGCAGCGTGTCGCCGATGACGACCAGCGGTCCGTTCACTCTCCCGCCTCCTCGATCGCGTGGCAGAGGAGGTGGATCATGGCCAGGTGCACCTCCTGCACGGTCGCGGTGTCCGTGGCGGGCACCGCGACCACCTCGTCGCTGATCTCGGCCAGCGGGTTCGGCGTCCTGCCCGTCATGGCCCAGGTGACCAGCCCGCACTCGCGCGCCGCCCGGGCGGCGGCCAGCACGTTGCCGCTGGCGCCGCTGGTGGACAGGCACAGCAGCACGTCGCCCTGGCGGCCGTGCGCGCAGACCTGCCGGGCGTAGACGGCGTCCGCGCCGAAGTCGTTGGAGATCGCCGTCACCGACGAGGTGTCGGCGTGCAGCGCGATGGCCGCGTAGGGCCGCCGCTCCCCCTTGAACCTGCCGACCAGCTCGGCCGTCAGGTGCTGGGCCTCGGCGGCCGAGCCGCCGTTGCCGCACACCAGCAGCCGTCCGCCGCCGCCGAGGACGGCCGCGAGCTTGCGGCCCCACGCCTCCACGGTCGGCGCCTGGCCGGCGCTCATCGACAGCGCCTCGCGCAGCATGGTCAGGTGCCTGTGCATGTCATCCCCCTCACCTCGGCGCCCAGCACGGCGCGGTAGACGGCCTCGGTCTGCTCGGCCACCCGCGGCCAGCCGTAGCGCTGCCTGGCTCGGCGCGCCCCCGCGGCGCCGAGCTCCGCCGCCCGTTGCGGGGCGCCGAGCAGGTCTCTCAGCTCGCGTGCCAGCGCCTGCGGCCGGCGCGGCGGAACCAGTACGCCGCAGCCGTCGACCGTGTCGAGATGGCCGCCGACGGCCGAGGCGATCACCGGCACGCCGCAGGCCATCGCCTCCAGCGGCACCATGCCGAACGGCTCGTACCAGGGCACGGTGACCACGACGTCGGCCGAGCGCATCAGCGCGGGAACCTCGTCGTGCGGGACGCCGCCGAGCACCTTCACCCGGTCAGCCAGTCCGTAGGCGCCGGCCAGACCCGCCAGCCGGGCGGCTTCCGGGTCGCCGTCGGAGCCGCCCGCGATCAGCAGCTCGGCCTCCGGCACCTCGCGCAGCGCCCGCAGCACGGTGTCGACGCCCTTGCGCGGCACCAGCCGGCCGATGCTCAGCACCCGCGGGCGCGCGCCCCTGTCCGCGCGCGGACCTTCGGGGGTGAAACGGTCCAGGTCCACCCCGCAGGGCACGATCGAGATGACGTGGCCGGGCACCCCCATGGCGTGCAGCTCGCCGACCTCGTCCGAGCAGGTGGCCAGCACCGCCGCCGCCTCCCGGCCGATCCGCCGCTCGGCGTCGATCCGGCCCGGCGGGCTGGTGTCCGCGTCGCCCTGCCAGCGCCGTTTCACCGTGCCCAGCGCGTGGAAGGTCTGCACGACGGGACGGTGACCCGCCGCCAGCAGCGCGGCCGTGCCGCTCATCCAGAAGTGCGCGTGCACGACGTCCGGGGCGCGCCGCGTCCAGCGCCGCGCCAGTTGCTCGGCGAAGGCGGGCATGTACGGGGGCAGCTCGTCCTTGGGGATCGGCACGGCGGGCCCGGCCCGGACGTACTCGACCCGCACCCCGTCGCCCAGCGGCACGCTCCGCGGCTGCTCGGGCGAGCCGCGCCGGGTGTGGACCAGCACGTCGTGGCCGCGCCGGGCCAGGGCGAGCGCGAGCGCGGCGACATGGACGTTCTGCCCGCCCGCGTCGACCCCGCCGATCGCGGCCAGCGGATCGGCGTGCTCGGAGACGAGATCGATCTTCATCGGACCAGTTCCCTCACTGCCTTGACGACTTGCGCGGCCGTGACTCCTGCCAGACACGGATGTCCGTCGACCGGGCAGATCCGCGCCCGCGTGTCCTTGCACGGGCCTTCCTGGTCGCCGAGCAGCACGTACGGCACCCCGTACGGGGCCCACCGCCCGGCCGGCACCACCGGGGAGAAGAGGCTGACCACCGGGGTGCCGACGGCGGCCGCCAGGTGGGCGGGGCCGGTGTTGCCCGCCACCAGCGCGCAGGCGTCCCGGAGCACTCCGGCCAGCTCCGGCAGGCTGGTCAGCCCGCCGAGATCGATCGCGTGGCCGCCCGCCACGTGGGCGGTCAGCGCGCGTTCGCCCGGACCGCCGGTGACCACCACCGCGAAGCCCTCATCGGCCAGCGCCTCGACCGCCTCCCGGTGCCGGGACGGCGGCCAGGCGCGGGCGGGGGCGGCGGTCCCCGGATGGACGACGACGTAGCCGGGCGGGCCCACCCGGCTCGGCGGCGGCGGGGTGATGGCCAGCGCGCCGCCGTCGACCGGTGGGAAGCCCGCGGCCGCGGCGACCGCCAGCATCCGCTCCGCCTCCGGCAGGTGCCTGGCCTCGTCGATCCGCACCCTGACGTCGAGCAGGGAGCCTGGGTAGTCCTCGCTGATCGCGGTGATCCTGCCGACCCCGCGCAACCTCAGCAGCAGGGCGAGCGGCAGCGCCGACTGATGGAAAGAGGTGAGAATCACCGCCTCGCCAGCGTCGGGCAGCGCCTCCATGAGGCGGGCGACGTGCTCGCCGGTGACGGGCGGCGGGTCGGCGTCGATCCACGGCGCCTGCCACTCGATGACGCGGTCGACGCCGGGCAGGAGCTCGGCAGCCGCCCGGCCGCGCGGGCCGGCCAGGAAGACCACCCGGTCGGCGTGCGCGCCGACCGCGCGCACGGCGGGACCTGCGAGCAGCACATCACCGGCGCTGTCCGGGCGAGCCACCAGGACGGTGCGGCTCACCAGCGCTCCCTCAGCTCCCCGCGAAGCCGGTGCGCGCAGGCGACGGGCGGGATGGCCGCGCTCGTGACCAGCATCCTGACGATCTCGGCGGGCGTCCGGGGTCCCGGCGCGATGCGCTCCCACGCGAAGCGCGCGGTGAGCGCCGCCCACCCCGCCGCCGCGAGGAGCGCGGCATCCGCCACCCGGTTCCTGGCGGTGCCGTCGCGCTGCCCTGCCGCGGCCACGGCCGTGGTCAGGGCCAGGGTGAGGGCGGACATCCCCAGTGCGGCCGTGACGGCGTGCCTGGGCAGCAGCCCGCCCGCCCCGATCAGCGACCGCCAGCCGGGCCCGTGGATCCGGCGCATCAGCGCGTCGTCGGCGTTGCCCCGCTGGAATCGCACGCTGGCCCAGAAGCCGTCGTCCCGCACGGGGTGCCGGGTCACCCGCCGCCCCTTGACCAGCCGGTAGCCGGCCGCCATCACCCTCAGCGCGAGATCGGCGTCCTCCCGGTAGGCGCGGGGGAAGCGCTCGTCGAACCCGCCGACCTTCTCCAGCGCGGCCCGCCGGTAGGCCATGTCCGCGGTGATCCAGTCCGCGTCCGCCAGGCCGGCCGTGTTGCGCTCGGCGTCCGTCGGCCGGCGGCCCTCCGGCAGCGGCACCACGATCCTGCCCTGGCTGCCGCCCACGTCCTCCGGCAGGTCCGCCAGGTCCTTGACGGCCGCGTCCAGCCATCCCTCGGCGGGCACCACGTCGTCGTCGAGGAAGACCACCCAGGGTGTGCGCGCCTGCCGCCAGCCCTGGTTGCGCGCCGCGGCGGGTCCTCTGCGTTCGGTGTCCTCCACCACGATCACCGGCACGCCCGCCGGAACGGCGTCGGCCAGGGAGGCCCGCCCGATCGTGGGGATCACCACCGTGATCATGCCGGCCTCCGCACCACGAACGGCCCGATCACGAGCACGTCGACCGGCGCGGAGCCGAAGCACTCCAGCGCGTCCCTCGGCGAGTCGACCATCGGCCGTCCCGCCGTGTTCAGGCTGGTGTTCACCACGACGGGCAGCCCCGACAGCGCCTCGAACCGTTCCAGCACCGCCGCCATCAGGGGATCGCTCTCCGGGGAGACGGTCTGGATGCGGGCCGTCCCGTCCACGTGCACGACGGCGGGGATCCGCTCCCGCCACTCCGGCCGCACGTCGTGGACGAACAGCATGTACGGCGAGGGCACCGGGCCCCGGCCGAAGATCTCCCTCGCCCTGGACTCCAGCACCATGGGCGCGACCGGCCGGAACTGCTCCCGGCCCTTGACGTCGTTGAGCCGCTCGGTGTTGCGGACGTGGCCGGGGTGGGCCAGCAAGGAGCGCCGGCCCAGCGCGCGCGGCCCGTACTCGCTGCGGCCCTGGAACCAGGCCACGATCCTGTCGTCGGCCAGCGCCGCGGCCACCTCGCCGGCCAGGTCCCGCGGCCGCGTGTACGGCACGCGCGCCACGTCCAGCCACGCGGCCACCTCGTCGTCGCTCCAGCGGCGCCCCAGGTCCGCGCCGGGCATGGGGCCGGCGGGCTCGCCGTGCTCCTGCGCCAGGTGCAGGGCGCCCCCGAGCGCCGTGCCCGAGTCGCCGGCGGCCGGCTGCACCCAGATGTCCTCGAACGGGCCCTCGGCCAGCAGCCGGGTGTTGGCCACGCAGTTGAGCGCCACCCCTCCGGCCATCGCCAGGCGCCGCGCGCCCGTCCGGCCGTGCAGCCAGAAGGCCAGGTCGAGCAGGACCTCCTCCAGCCGCGTCTGGACGCTGGCGGCCAGGTCGGCGTGGTCGGCGGTCCACTTCTCCCCGCCGGCGAGCTTCTTGGCGAAGCCGCCCCAGTCGATGGGCTCGACCCTGAAGCCGCCCTCCGGCGTGGCCGCGATCAGCTCGCGCAGCACGTCGAGGTGCCGGGGCGTGCCGTAGGAGGCCAGGGCCATGACCTTGTACTCGTCGCTGGAGCGCATGAAGCCCAGGTGCTCGGTGACCTCCTCGTACATCAGGCCGAGCGAGTGCGGCAGCTCCTGCGTGGCGAGCGTGGTCAGCTCGCCGTCCCGGTAGTGGCCGGCCAGGTGCGAGACGGACTCGCCGCGGCCGTCGCACACCAGGACCGCGCACTCCTCGAACGGCGCGGCGAGCCCCGCCGAGGCCGCGTGCGCCACGTGGTGCGGCACGAACCGCACCTGCGCCGGGTCGAGCCCGGGCAGCGCCGTGGCCAGGAAGCTCGGCGCCCTCGTCGCGTACGTGGTGCGCAGGTCCTCCCACGGGGCTCCCGTCTCCTGCCGCACCAGCGAGGGATCGTAGGAATAGGCGACCGCGTCGAGATCCTCGGGCCGCAGCCCGGCCTCGGCGAGACACCAGGCGGCGGCCAGCTCGGGCAGCTCCCACGCCGAGAACGGCACGGGCCGCTTGCCGTGCTTGCGCCGGCTGAACCGCTCCTCTTCCGCGGCCGCGACGACCTCGCCGTCCACCACGAGGGCGGCGGCGGGATCGTGGAAAACCGCGTTGATCCCCAGGAACTTCATACGAGAAGCGCTACCGAGCGAAGCGGTCGTTAAACAGCCGGTAGAAGGGGCAGCCATCCCTCATGCCGACGCCATGGCCGAGGGGGCCGGGTTTTCGAGCATGACGAAATCCAGAAAACGGTGCGCGTATGAAAATCCTGGTCTGGCACGTGCACGGCTCGTGGACCACCTCGTTCGTCCAGGGCCGTCACACCTACCTCGTCCCTCTCACCCCCGGCCGCGACGCCGACGGCAGAGGGCGGGCGCAGAGCTTCGACTGGCCGTCCTCGGTACGCGAGGTGCCGTGGGACCGGCTCGCGCACGAGCAGATCGACCTGGTCGTCTACCAGCGCCCACACGAGATCGAGCTGGCCCGCGACTGGCTCGGCGGCGCGGTGCCCGGCGTCTACGTCGAGCACAACACCCCCAAGGGCGACGTGCCCGCCACCCGGCACCCGCTGGCCGGCCAGTCGGCCATCCCGCTCGTGCACGTGACCCACTTCAACGCGCTGTACTGGGACAACGGCATCGCCCCCGTCCGCGTCATCGAGCACGGCGTGGTCGATCCCGGCCACCGCTACACCGGCGAGCTGCCCAGGGCCGCTGTGGTGATCAACGAGCCGGTCCGGCGCGCGCGGGTGGCCGGCACCGACCTGCTGGCCGCCTTCGACGTGCCGCTCGACGTGTACGGCATGAAGGCCACGGGCCTGCCGTACCCGGCCTACGACCTGCCGCAGGCCGAGCTGCACGCGGCCCTCGCCATGCGCCGCGCCTACCTGCACCCCTACCGGTGGACCTCGCTCGGCCTCGCGCTCATCGAGGCCATGATGCTGGGCCTGCCCGTCGTCGCCCTGGCCGCCACGGAGGCGATCGAGGCCGTCCCGCCGGAGGCCGGCGTCCTGTCCACCAAGCTGCCCGTCCTGGTGGAGGCGCTGTCGGAGTTCGTCGGGGACCCCGCCCTGGCGAGTCAGTACGGCAAGGCCGCCCGCACGGCGGCGCTTTCCCGGTACGGCATCGCCCGGTTCCTCGACGACTGGGACCGCGTGCTGGGCGAAGCGCCGTGAACGTTTACCGCGTACAGCTCGGGTAGCCGAGTTTTCGACAAAATCAACGTCTCGGGATCGGTGAGAACATGATCATCATCGGTATCATCCTGGTGCTCCTGGGGTGGCTGCTCGGCATCTCGGTGCTCTACACGATCGGCGCCATCCTGCTCGTCATCGGCGTGATCCTGCTCGTCCTGGGCTCCATCGGCCGCCCGGTCGGGGGCCGGCGATATTGGTTCTGACCTCGCCCGCCAGTCCGCGACGAGAAGGATTCAGCCATGGCACGCATCGGATACTTCCTGAGCAGCGAGGAGCACGGGCCCAAAGAACTCGTCCGGCAGTCGAAGCTGGCCGAGCGGGCGGGCTTCGAGGGGCTCTGGATCTCCGATCACTACCATCCCTGGCTCGACGAACAGGGCCAGAGCCCCTTCGTCTGGTCGACCATCGGAGCGATCGCCGAGGCGGTGACGCTGCCGATCACGACGGCGGTCACCTGCCCCCTGGTGCGCATCCATCCGGCCGTCATCGCGCAGGCGGCCGCGACCAGCGCCGTACTGACGGGGGGCCGCTTCCAGCTCGGCGTCGGCACGGGCGAGGCGCTGAACGAGCACATCATCGACTCCCGCTGGCCCCCGGCCGCCGAACGGCTGGAGATGCTGGAGGAGGCGATCGAGGTGATGCGGCGGCTGTGGAGCGGCGAGCTGACCACCCACCGCGGAAAGCACTACTCCGTCGACAACGCGCGCCTCTACACGCTTCCCGACCAGCCGCCGCCGGTGTACATCTCCGGCTTCGGCAACAAGTCGGTCCAGCTGGCGGGGCGGATCGGCGACGGCTACATCTGCACGGGCCCGGCCGCCGACCTGGTCAAGCTGTTCCGCGAGTCCGGCGGGGCGGGCAAGCCCACGCAGGGCGGGCTGAAGGTCTGCCACGCCGACGACGAGGCGGCCGCCCGCAAGACCGTGCACCGGCTGTGGCCGACCGAGGGCCTCAAGGGTGAGGCCTCCCAGCTGCTCCCCCTGCCACGGCATTTCGAGCAGCTGGCGGAGATGGTCAGCGAGGAGGAGGCCACCGCCTCGATCCCGTGCGGCCCCGATCCCGAGGCGCACGTCCAGGCGATCCAGAAGTACGTGGACGCCGGGTTCGACGAGGTCTACGTCAGCCAGATCGGCACCGAGCAGGACGCCTTCTTCGAGTTCTACGCCCGCGAGGTCCTGCCCCGGCTGCGATGACCCGGTTGCGATGTGTCCGGCCGGCGTCAGGCGACTGACGCCGGCCGGACGGCATCTCACCCCTTGCCGCGGGCGAACAGCTCCTGGGCCTTGGTCTTGAGCCCCTTCTTGACCACGCCGAGCGCGTCGGGGTCGCCCTTGATGATGGCTTCGGCGGCGTCCTTGAGCTGCTCGAACTCCGTGTGCGGCGGGATCGGCGGGATGTCGGGGTCGCAGTGGACGTCGAGGACGACGGGCCGGTCGGCGGCCAGGGCGCGGTCCCAGGCCGGGCCGATCGCCTCGGGCTTCTCGACCTCGATGCCCTCCAGGTCCAGCGAGCGGGCGAAGCCGGCGTAGGACACGTCCGGCAGCGTCTGGGACTCCTCGAACTTCGGCGCGCCGCCCATGGCCCGCAGCTCCCAGGTGACCTGGTTCAGGTCGTTGTTGTGCAGGACCGCCACGATCAGGCGCGGATCGGCCCACTGGGAGGCGTACCGCTTGATCGTGATGAGCTCGGCCAGCCCGTTCATCTGCATGGCGCCGTCGCCGACGAAGGCGATGACGGGGCGGTCGGGGTGGCCGAACTTCGCGCCGATCGCGTACGGCACGCCCGGCCCCATCGTCGCCAGGGTCCCCGACAGCGAGCCGCGCACGCCGGCGCGGATCTTCAGGTCGCGCGCGTACCAGTTCGCGGCCGAGCCGGAGTCGGCGGTCACGATGGCGTTCTGCGGGAGCCTGGTGTTCAGCTCCCAGAACAGCAGCATCGGGTTGATCGGGTCGGCCTCCACCTTGGCCTGGCGTTCGACCGTGTCCCACCAGCGCGCGAGGTTGCCCTCGACGGTGTCGCGCCAGGACCGGTCCTGTTTGCGGTTCAGGAGCGGGATCAGCGCCCGGAGCGTCTCGGCGGCGTCGCCGACGAGGTTGACCTCGGTCGGGTAGCGCATGCCGATCATGCGGCCGTCGATGTCGATCTGCACGCCGCGCGCCTCGCCGAAGGGCGGCAGGAACTGCGTGTACGGGAAGTTGGACCCGACGATCAGCAACGTGTCGCAGTCGCGCATGAGCTCGTAGGAGGGCCGGGTGCCGAGCAGGCCGATGGACCCGGTGACGTACGGCAGGTCGTCGGGCAGCACGTCCTTGCCGAGCAGCGCCTTGGCCACCCCGGCCCCGGTGAGCTCGGCGACCTCGATGACCTCGGCGGCGGCCGAGCGGGCGCCCTGGCCGACCAGCATCGCCACCTTCGAGCCCGCGTTGAGGACCTCGGCCGCGCGGGCGATCTCCGCGTCCGGCGCGCGGGTCACCGGCGCCGTGTAGCCGGGCGCCGACGACGGCACGTTCTTGAACGCGTGGGCGGGCGGCTCGTAGGGCTCCTCCTGAAGGTCGGAGGGGATGATCACGGCGGTCGGGGCGCGCTCGGCGACGGCGATGCGCATGGCGCGGTCGATGAGGTTGGGCAGCTGCGCCGGGACGGTCGCCATCTGCACGTACGCGCTCGCGACGTCCTTGAACAGGCTCAGCAGGTCCACCTCCTGCTGGTAGTGGCCGCCCATGGCGCTGCGGGCCGTCTGGCCGACGATCGCCACGACCGGGACGTGGTCGAGCTTGGCGTCGTACAGGCCGTTCAGCAGGTGGATCGCGCCGGGCCCGCTGGTCGCCAGGCACACGCCGGGTTTGCCGGTGAACTTGGCGTATCCGACGGCCTCGAACGCGGACATCTCCTCGTGCCGCGACTGGACGAACCGGGGGCGGTCGTCGGCGCGTCCCAGCGCCGCGATGATCCCGTTGATGCCGTCGCCCGGATAGCCGAACAGGTGGTCGACGTCCCACTGACGCAGGCGAAGGAGCAGGTAGTCGGCAACGGTAGGCGCCATGACCAGATCCTCTCGAGGTGGTAGTGGCTCTTTTCAGGCCCTTCCCGAGCCACACGGTTGAAACCGGGGAGCTGGGTAATCGACCCCGTATGTCCGCATCGCTGCAACGTGATCCCGCGCACCGTTGACGCGGTGGTGGAGGCCGTGGCCGTGTGCCACCGGCACGACGTGGCGGTGTTCTCGCGCGGCGGGGGGACGAGCCTGGCCGGGCGGTGCTGCAACACGGGCGTGGTGCTCGACTGGTCCAAGTACTGCCGCCAGCTGCTGTGGGTCGAACCCGGAGCCTGCCTGGACGAGTGAGACCGGCCTTTACCTCATCGGGCGGTTACCGGATCGGCTGGAGGGCAGCCGGACGACGAGAGGGGCCGCTGATGAGCGAGGTGTGGTGGATCGTGGGACGCGGATTGCTCGGGGGCCTGCTCGTGATGGCCTTCGCGGTGATCGGCGAGATGCTGACGCCCAAGCGGTTCGCCGGCATCTTCGCCGCCGCCCCCGCCGTGGCCCTGGCCGGGATGACCGTCACCGTGGTGCAGAAGGGCGAGCACCAGCTCGACGAGGACGCGCTCGGCATGATCGCCGGAGCGGTCGCGCTGGTGGCCTACTGCGCGGTGGCCGTGCCGCTCGTGCGCCGCGTGGGCGCCCTGGCGGGCTCGCTGATGGCGCTCGCGGTGTGGGCGATCGTCGCCGGCGCGGGCTGGGCGCTGATCGCGTGAACGGCATCCGGCTGCGGCCGTCCAAGCTGCGGGAGACGCCGGTACGCGGGATGGTGGTGCGCTTCGCCTTCGGGGCGGTCGTCTCCGTGGCCGCCGGCCTGGTCGGGCTGCGCTGGGGGCCTGTGGCGGGCGGAGTGTTCCTGGCCTTCCCCGCCATCCTGGCGGCCACTCTGACCCTCATCGAGGAGGAGGAGCACCGGCGCGACCCGGTCGCCCAGGACGCCCGCGGCGCGGTGCTGGGGGCGACGGGCATGGTCGCCTTCGCCGCGTGCGTGTGGGCGCTGGCGCCCCTGCTGCCCGCCTGGCTCGTCCTGGTGGTGGCCACCGTGGCCTGGGCGGTGGTCGCCGGCCTGCTGTATCTGGGGTTCGGCCCCCGCCACGGCCAGTGAGCCACCGGCCGTGGCGGGCCGTGTTCAGCAGGGTGTCCAGGTGACCTTCAGCTGGCCGTCCTGCGACCCCCACTGGCCCGACTGGCTGCACCCGAACCAGCGCTGCCCGACGATCGTGTCCCCGGCGTAGTAACTGAGGACCGTGAGGTTGTCGCCTCCCGGTGGAGGCGGCGGAATGGCGTGGGCGGGGGCGGAGCCGACGGCGAGCACGGCGGCGGCTAACGTCGCCGCGACAATCCCCTGCTTAATTCTCACGAAGGTCCCTCCAGGAGCACGTGAACTTCAAGCAACGCGAACCGAACTTTATTCTCTCCGGATCATGGGCCCTGTCAACATCATCGCGCCGGCGTCCCGTACACGCTGACCTCGGTGAGGTGGAACGACAGGTTGGCGGTGTTGTGCGTGCCGATCACCCGTACGTACCGGGCCTTCGCCTCGGTGGTCATCGTGTCCCCGGCGTCGGTCGCGGCCCGGGGGCCGCGGCGGCCGCCGAGGGTGTACCAGGTGACGCCGTCGAGGCTGCCCTCCAGCCGGTACTCGTAGTAGCGCCCGCCCCCGACGTAGGTGCGCACGTTGACGCGCGAGACGTCGTCGACCGCCCCCAGGTCGACCTGCCACCAGGTGGTGTCCCAGGTCATCTGGCTGGCGAAGTACGGCGAGTTGGCGCGGTTGCCGTCGTTCGCGTGCTCGGGGCCCCGGTTCGGCTCCCAGCTCAGCGCCGTGACCGGTTTGCGGAGGCTCTGCAGGGTGTCCTGCGCCCCGTCGCGGGCGGTCGAGGGGGACGGCGCGGGATCGGTCAGCACGGCGACCGCCTCCTGGCCGGTGTCCCGGTTGGCCGCGCTGACGAACAGCCCGGCGTCGAGCGTCGCGCCGGCGCCCGGGACGCGGGCCGCCCCGATCACCGCCCAGTTCCTGCCGTCGCTGCTGCACGACCCGGTGAGCCGGTCGCCGGACTTTCCGACGCGCACGTGTACGGGCGGCGCGAACCCGCCCACCTCGGCGTACGAGTCGAGCTGCCCGTTGCCGTCGGAATCCCAGCTGAACACGCAGCCGTGGCCGGGGGTGACGGCGATGTTGGCATAGCCGGCGGACCCGGCGGTGGCCAGGTCGTCGCTCACCACCAGCCCGGACCGCGTCCAGTCCGACGCGCCGTCCTGGCGCAGCACCGTGCTGACGAGCTGCTGCCCGTCGGCCAGGGCGTCCGCGCGGTAGGCGGTGGCCAGCTCGTTGGTCTCCCGCCACAGGTCCGCGCCGCCCGCCGCGATCGCGAGCCCGTCGCCGGTGGCGGCGAACTCGGCCTGCGTGCTGCTCATCGTCCGGTACGACGCGGGCGCGGCCCCGGCGATCAGCAGGCGGGTGGAGGCGGTGTCCCGCCGGTCGGCCTCGCCGGAGCGCCAGGAGGCGGTGACGTCCAGCGCCGGGGTGGCGCCCGGGGCCTCGCCGGCGGGGACGGTCACCGTCCAGGTCACGGTGAGCCTGTCGCGCGGGGCGACGTGGTCCGCGCGGGCCGGCGAGGTGGCGCGCACCTGGTAGCCGGGCGGGGCGTCGAGCCGGAGCGTCACCCGGCCGGTGGCCCGCAGCGCGTTGTCGTTGGTGAACACGGCGGTGACCTGTACGGCCCCGCCCGGCTTGACGCCCTTGCGGTCGGTTCCGACGGTCACCGCGCCGTCGGGCAGCGCGGCCACCCTGCTCGCCTCAGTGTAGGCGTCGCCGCTCGGCTCGGATGCGAGCCTGGTGCCGGCCTTCGCCCAGTCCTGGGCGACGGCCATCCAGTCGATCCGCTCGGGATAGTCCTTGCCCGAGCGCAGCGCGGCCTTCAGGCTGTCGAAGAACAGCTGCCACCGCTTGGCGTAGTACTGCCCGACGAGGCCGTTCATCTCCCTGCGGGCGTAGTCCTGCAGGCGGGCGCCGCCGGCCCAGAGCGTGACCAGCGACTTGAGGTTGTAGTCGAGGGTCGCCGCCTCGGCCGGGGTGGCGGCCTGTCGGCGGGCCTCCTTCTGCCACGCGCCGAGCAGGAAGTTCTCGTCGGTGCCCAGCAGCCGGTCCATCAGCCGCATCCGGTCCGTCCACTGGCGGGTGAGGCGCTCGAAGCGGTCGAGATCCCTGGCGCGGTAGGCGGCGCGGATCTGGGGCAGCTGCAGCCGGCTGTGGTTGGCCAGCACCTGCCGGGCGACGTCGACGAGGTCGTAGCGGTAGGCGCCGGAGCCGCGCAGCCGCCGGTCGACCTGGAGCAGCTCGTCGAGCGCCTTGTCGAAGGCGGCGATGTCGTACGGCAGCGGGTAGCCGGTGTTCGCCAGGCCGGGCTCGTCGTCGTACAGGCCGGTGACGTGCCGGCTGTCGGCGCCGGCGGGCCAGCTGTAGACGGTGTCGAGCAGGATCCGCCAGGCCGCCTTGGCGTGCGGGTCGTCGCCGCCGTACCGGGCGGTGGCGTACTCGTCGAACCACTGCCGCATGTCGGCCGGGCCGTCCTGCCACGGCAGGTCGGCGAAGAACGCGACCGCGGCCGGGTTGTTGTCGATGGCCTCCGGCATGAGCGCGATGCCGTTCATCGCCGTGCCGGACTTGCCGCGCCAGGCGTGGAACTTCTCGTTCCACAGCGTCAGGCGGGCGCCGAGGTTGAAGTGGCCGCCGAAGTTCCAGATGGTGCCGAACGCGTACCCGGTGCCGAGGAAGTCCTTGTCCCGGTCGGTGATGCCGGGCTCCTCGCTGATGCCGTCGACGATGAACATCTTGCTCCGGTCGATGGCCTGGAGCGTGGCCGGGAGCGGGTTGCTCTGCCAGCCCAGGATCGTCCAGAGCGCGTCGGGGTGGGCGTCGTTCAGCGCCTGCTGCACCGCCTGCGACGCCTGCGCGACGTCGACCTTGCCGGCCGTGCCGCCCTCGTGCAGCAGGTCCATCTTGTACATCGTGCTGGGCCCGAACAGCTCGGTCTGCACCCGGTAGAACGTGGCCGCGACGCGCGCGAAGACCGGATCGGTCGGGTCGAGCCAGTGGGGGCGTTCGAGCTGGTTCCAGGTGCCCTGCGGGACGGTGTTGGCGCCCGGGTTGCGGACCTTGAAGTCGGTCGGCACGGTGCCGAAATAGCCGGGCAGCACGGGCACCATGCCCAGGGAGCGCAGGCGGTCGGCCATCTTGCGGCCGAGTTCGACGCGCCGGTCGATGAGCTGCTGGGAGATCGGGCTGTCGGTGCAGCACATGTTCTGCAGCAGCCACCAGGACTGGTGGCCCGGCTGCGGGATCCACTCGCGCATCTGCTGGTCGGAGTAGCCGAACTCCATGAAGGTGCGCTGGTAGACCGCCTCCTGGCCCTCGTAGACGAGCACCTCGTTGATGCCGTGCAGCGCGAGGACGTCGATCCGCCGCTGCCATTCCGGCCAGCTCAGATACGCCCCCGCATAGCCCTGGTTGGTGTCGTTAAGGGCGAAGCGATGGTCCACCGAGGAGTCCTTGGCGATGGGAGCCGTCGGTAGAGGGAGGCGCTGGGGCAGGTCGACCTGGGAGCCGTTGATCGAGACGTCGGCGTGCGCGACCTGGCGCAGGTAGTGGCCGAAGCCGGTCAGCTGCACCGCGGGCGTCGTGCCGGCGACGACGAGGCGGCCGTTCTCGGCGTACACCTCGAACCGGTCGCGGCCGGTGCCCTTGTCGATCGCGCGCAGCGTGACCTGCCTGGCGCGCGCCGTCCCGATCAGCCGCTCCAGGGCCTGCGCCGCCGGGCCGTCGAGCCGGGCGGGCGCGGACTGCGCGGGGGTGCCGGCCGCCACCGCGGGCTGGGCGGCGAACGGCGCGGTGAGCAGCGTGAGCAGGACGGCCAGCGCCGCCAGAAGGGGTCGCCGCAGGCGCGGTAACGGGGCGGCGAGGCTCTGCGGTTCGCGGGAACGGGTCATGGGGGGCGGCCACCTCCGGGAGGGCGAACCTATTATGTAAAGACTTTTCGTAAGGTCTCTGCGGAATATACTCAGCCGGAGACGACAGAAGGTCAAGAGGGGCGTTGATGACGGAGGAGCGGCCGGCGGGCACCCCGGTCCTGCGCAGGATGAACCGGGCCGCGGTGCTCGACGCGGTCCGGCGGCGCGCGCCCGAGCCCGTACGGGTGGCCGAGCTCGCCCGGCTGACCGAGCTCACCCGCCCGACGGTCGCCCAGGCCGTGGAGGACCTGCTGGCCGCCGGCTGGCTGCGGCAGGTCGCGCCGGAGCAGGCCACGGTGGGCAGACCGGCGACCCGGTTCTCGCTCAACGGCCGGGCGGCGCCCGTGCTCGCCCTGGACGTCGGCCCGCACACCGTGACGGCGGGCATCGCCGACCTGGCCGGCGAGCGCCTCGCGACGATCCGCCGGCCGGTCGGCCGCCGCGGCGCCCGGCACCTGCTGGAGGCGGTCGACGAGGCGACGGGCGCGGCCCTGGCGGCGGCCGGCCTGACCGCCGGGCAGATCGCGGCGGTCACCGCGGCGACCCCGGGCATCGTCGAGGAGACCACCGGCCGGGTGCTGTTCGCCCCGAGCGTGCCGGGCTGGCCGGAGATCGACCTCGCCGGCCGCCTGCGCGCTCGTTTCAGGTGCGCGGTCACGGTGGAGAACGACGCGAACCTGGCCGCGCTGGCGGCCGTCCACCGACGCGCGGGCGCGGGCACCCTGCTCGCGGTCCAGTGGGGCGAGCGGCTGGGAGCCGGGGTCGTCATCGACGGGCGGCTGCACCGGGGCGCGGGCCAGGCCGGCGAGATCGGCTTCATCCGCCCCACCGGCGTCCTTCCCGGCCCGGCCAGCGGCCTTCCCGACCCCGCCAGCGGCCTTCCCGACGCCGCTGGGGACCTTCCCAACCCCACCGGCGACCTTCCGGACCCTGTCGGGGACGGTCGCGGGCCGCTGGAGCGCGCGATCGGCGCCGAGGCGATCGTCGATCTGGCCCGCCGCCGCGCCGCGGGCCGGCCGGAGTGCAGGCTCGCCCGCGTGACGGACGCGGCCGCCGTCTTCGCGGCCGCCGCCGACGGCGACCCGATGGCCGTGGCGGTCGTCGACCAGGTCGCCGCCGTCTTCGCCCAGGCGATCGCGCCCGCCGTCCTCGTGCTGTCACCGCACGCGATAGTGATCGGCGGCGGCATCGCCCGCGCCGGCGCGGTCCTGCTGGACGCCATCGCCCGGCACCTCGCCGACCTGGTCCTCACCCCGCCGAGCGTGGAGCTGTCGGAGCTGGCCGAGGGCACCGTGCTCACGGGCGCGATCCAGCTCGCCCTGGAGGAGGTGTGGCGCGACACCCTGGCCGGCTGCTGACCGACCTGCCGCTCGAGCAAGGACGCGGACGTCACCGACGGCGTACTGCGGGCCGGCCTGCCACCGATGTCGTGGACCGCGATCCGCCTGACCACCGGCTGACGCTGCTCCGCCCCCAGGGTGACAGCTGATCATCCATGCGACGGACGACGCCCTGTGTACCGCCTCTCTAACGTGTTCCACGCGACGGGGTGCATTCGGCTCCCCGTATGGACAAAGGGTGGGAATGAACATGGGTAAGACACGTACCAGCCTCGACACCATCGCGGCCCTGGGCGCTGAGCTCGACGAGGGCCAGCTGCTCCAGGTGAGCGGTGGCGCCAAGAGCCAGGTCATCGAGATCCACGGTGGCCACACGCACACCTCCGGCGACAGCAACTAGTCAGCCGCGGGGGCGCGGCCCAGGTCGCGCCCCCGACCGGAACCACGCTGATGATCCTCGTACTGACCTGCGACGGAGACGAGCACGCCGAACGTGTCGTGGGGGCGCTCGCCGGGGCGGACGTCACCGTCTTCGACCCCGCGCAGTTCCCCGCCGCCGCGACCTTGGAGATCGGCCATCCGGGAGACGGCTCGACCGTTCGGACCCTCAACCGTGGCGGACGCCGTCTCGTCCTCGACGAGCTGACCGCGATCTGGTATCGCCGCCCGGGGAATCCCGTGGCCCACCCTCTGACCGTCGCCCGCGACCACGTCGAGGAGGAGTGCCGCGTCATGGCCGAGAGCCTGTGGGACGGCCTGGGATGCCTCAAGGTCCCCGCCTCCAGGCCGGTCATCGACCGCGCGGGGCGCAAGCCGTACCAGCTCGAAGTGGCCAGGCAGCTGGGCTTCGAACTGCCCGCGACGCTGATCACGAACGATCCCGAGCGCTTTCTCGACTTCTACGACCGGCACGAAGGCCGAGTGATCACCAAGCCCGTGCACGGCAACCAGCTGGAGGCGGACGGTGAGCGGTTCGGGCGGTTCGCGGCGCCCGTGACTCCGGCGGACCTCGGTCATGCCGACGCCCTGCGCCTATGTCCGATCATCGTCCAGGCGTACGTTCCCAAGCAGGTCGAGGTGCGAGTGACGGTGGTGGGCGGCGAGCTCTTCGCGGCGGAGATCCACTCGCAGGTCAGCAACCACACACGATACGACTGGCGGCACTACGACCCGGGCGCCACCCCCGTGCTGGCGCACGACCTGCCCGGCGAGGTCTCCCGGCGCTGCCTGGAGCTGGTCGAGCGGCTCGGGTTGTCCTACGGCGCCATCGACCTGATCCTCACGCCGGACGGCCGCCACGTCTTCCTGGAGATCAACCCGAACGGCCAGTTCCTGTGGATCGAGGACGCGACCGGGCTGCCGATCAGCGCAGCGATCGGCGAACTGCTCAAGAGGGGAGTGAAGCGATGACGTACGGGCCGATGCTCGCCGACGCGGTCGGCCTGCTCAGGTCGGGCGGGCCCGAGCGTGGCCTGGAGGGGTTCCGTGCGGCGTACCCGCAGGCCCGGACGCGACTGGTCGCCCAGCGCGAGGAGTTCGACGGCTCGCTGCACCACGCCCTGCTCATCAAGGACGGCGACGGTGCCACGATCTCGCTGTCCTGGTGTGCCGACCGGGCCCTGCCATGGCCGTTGCGCGGCGTGCACCGTGCGGGCGAGCACCTGCTGCTTCGGGTCAATGGCATCGAGACACCGGTGGCCAGGGCGATCGCCTGCCTGGACTTCATCTGGGACGAGTCCGCGCTGGCCGACCGGCTCGTGGCCGACAGCCTCGTACGTGAGGAACTGGAGGAGACGCGGGAACCGCTGAGCGACGCCGCGCTGCAGGAGGCGATGGACGCCTTCCGCCGCGCCCGCGGTCTGCTGACCGGGGAGGCGACCCGGGCCTGGATGGAGCGCAACCGCATCTCCCACCAGGAGCTGGAGGAGCTGGTCGCCCTTGAGGCAGCCGTCGCCGCGCTCCGCTCGCGGGTTGCCGCGGGACGGGTGGAGGACTGGTTCGCCGAACACGGCGGGGAGCTCGACGTCGCCCGCGTCGCGCGGGCGGTGTTCGTCACCGAGCCGGCCGTGCCCGACGCGGCCGGGTTCCTGCACGTGGTCGAGCGGGCCTTCGCCGACGGCAGCGCCCGTCCGGGCGAGGTGTTCGCCACCCTCCGCCGGGGCGACCTCGATGAGGAGGTGGCGGAGCGGATCTTCGCGGCCCCTCCGGGGACGATCATCGGGCCGTTCCCGGTAGAGGGCGGGCACCTGCTGGTGAAGGTCCTGGCGGTGGAGCCGGCCGTCCTTGACGAGACCCTACGCGACCTCGTCGAACGCCGGATCTTCAGCGAATGGATCGAGGAGCGCAGGAACGCGGCCAAGATCGAATGGTTCTGGGGAGTCGCGGAACGGACGGCGGGCAGGTGAAGCCGCTTCCGTACCGGGAAAGGGCGGTTCACCACCATCAGGGCGTCCGGCGGCACGCCGAGCCCCCCTACCGCGTCTCCGCGACACTCCTGGCCTGGCTGTGGATCTACGTGGGCCTGCTCGCGCTGGCGCTGGCGATCGTGGTGCTGCTCGGCGTCCTTCCCGCGCTCGGTGACGCGCGATGAGACGGGCCCGGGTACCCGTGATGAGGCAGAACACGATGGCCGACTGCGGCGCGGCGTGCCTGGCGATGGTGCTCGGGCACCACGGGCGCCGCGCGAGCGTGCGTGAGGTCGCCGCGGATCTCCAGGTGTCCAGGGACGGGCTGACCGCCTTCGCGATCGTCGAGGCCGCGAAGTCGTACGGCCTGCGCGCCAAGGCGCTCTCGATCGCGCCCGAGCGGCTCGGATCGGTGCCGGGGCCGTTCGTCGTGCACTGGGAGTTCAACCACTTTCTGGTCGTCGAGCGCTGGCGCCCGGATGTCGTCGAGGTCGTCGATCCGGCCTCCGGGCGGCGCCGGCTCACGCCGGAGGAGTTCGACCTCGGGTTCACCGGGGTCGTGCTGGCCTTCGAGCCGGGCCCGGACTTCAGCGTCCAGGGGCCCGAGCGGCGCCCGTGGCGCGCGAACCTGCTGCGCGCCCTGCTCATGCGCCACCGCGGCCTGCTGATCCAGGCGCTGCTCGCCTCAGTGCTCCTGCAGGTGGCCGCGCTCGTGCTGCCCCTGCTCTCCGGGCTCGTCGTCGACGAGGTGCTGCCCGGCCGCGACCGGTATCTGCTGCGCGTCCTCATCGTCGGCCTGCCGATCGTGGTGCTGATCCAGGCAATCCTCAACTACCTGCGTACGGCCGTGCTCCTCATGCTGCGGGCACGGGCCGACACGGAGTTCACGGGCGGGGTGGTCGGACAGCTGTTCGCGCTGCCTTACGGGTACTTCACCCTGCGCGGGACGAGCGACCTGGTCATGAGCACACAGAGCGCGGCCAGCCTGAGAGCCATGCTGTCCGGCCAGGTGCTGTCGGCGTTCCTCGACGGTCCGCTGGCCGTGGTGCTCATGATCCTCGTGCTGGCAGGCGATCCCGTGCTCGGCGGGTGCCTGGCCGCGGTGGCGGCCGTCCAGGTCGTCCTGCTGCTCCTCACCCGAAGACGGATCGCCGATCTCACCGGGCGCGGGCTGACCGCCGCCGCCACGACCCAGGGCCGGCTCATCGAGTCCATCCGGGGCATCGAGTCGATCAAGGCGTCCAGCTCGGAACGGCGTGCCGTCGAGCGGTGGTCAGCGATGTTCACCTCGCAGATGAACGCCGACCTGCGCCTGGGCCTGGCCCGCGGGCTCCTGGACTCGGTCCTGTCCGGCATCAGGATCCTCGCTCCCGCGCTGCTGCTGCTCGTGGGCGCGGTCCGAGTGCTCGACGGCGGGCCGAGCCTGGGAACGATGCTCGCGCTCAACGCGCTCGCCGTCTCCGCGCTCACCCCGCTGACCTCGCTGCTGACCAGCCTCCAGGAGCTCCAGGAGGCCGGGGCTCACGTCGAGCGGCTCGCCGACATCGTCGAGGCCGAGCCGGAACGCACCGGCGGCGCGCGGCCACGGCTGCGCGGGGAGGTGGCGCTGAGCGGCGTCGGGTTCCGCTTCGACCCACGTTCCCCCTGGACGCTCAGGAACGTCACGCTCAGGATCGATCCTGGACAGAAGGTCGCGCTGGTGGGCAGCTCCGGCTCGGGCAAGAGCACGCTGGGCAGGATCCTGCTCGGCCTGTACGAGCCGATCGAGGGCGAGATCCGCTACGACGGGACGCCCGCGCGCGACCTGGACCCAGGCTGGCTGCGCGGCCGATTCGGCGTGGTCACCCAGGACCCGCACCTGTTCACCGGGACCATCAGGGAGAACATCGCCCTGGCCGTCCCCGGCGCCGCGCTGGACAGGATCGTGGCCGCCGCCAGGCTGGCGCACGTCCACGACGACATCATGGCCATGCCCATGGGGTACGAGACGATGCTCACCGAGGGCGGCGGCCTGTCAGGCGGCCAGCGGCAGCGGATCGCCCTCGCGCGGGCCCTGCTGCCCGAGCCGCGGATCCTGCTGCTCGACGAGGCCACCAGCCACCTGGACACCGTGGCCGAGGCGGCCATCGAGCACAACCTCGCGGCCCTGCCGCTGACCCGCGTCGTGATCGCCCACCGGCTGAGCACCGTGCGCGACGCCGACCAGATCCTCGTCATAGAGGCGGGACAGGTGGCCGAGCGAGGAACCCACGACGAGCTGATGCGATCCGGCGGACGGTACGCGGCCCTGTCCGACCTGACACGACCGCGGCTGTGACCCTCCACGGAGCGGGGCTCACAAGGCGGGATTCTCCACACGCCGGGAGTGAGGATGCAGGCATGAGTTCATCGCAGTCCCTCGCCGACCCCGGGTCCGAGCCGGACACGACCTCAGGCGGGGCGGTGCCGCCGCAGCCGGGCACGTTCGACCTGGTACACGCCCGGCTCGTGCTCGTCCACGTCCCCGACCGTGCCCGGGCGCTGGCGACGATGGTGGCGGCGCTGCGCCCCGGTGGCCGGCTGTCGGTCGAGGACGCCGATACCGGGCTGCAGCCGCTGGCCTGCCGCTGTACGAGATGCCCGCCACCTCATCGAGTCCGCCCCGGGCGTGGACCACGCCACGACGACGATCCTGAGCCACCGCCTCATCGCGAGGGAGACCACCGCCCGCCGGTGAGGTCGGCGCCGTGGTTCACGTAGCGGGTCGCGTGAGGCCCCGACCTGCGGCGATGCGGGGCCTCACGGCTGTCAGGGCCGGGCGTGCGGGCGGTCGCGCTCCTCGACGAGCCGCAGGGCGACGTCGATGATCATGTCCTCCTGGCCGCCGACGTAGCCGGCCTCGCCGACCCGCTGCAGGATCTCGTGGGCCGGTACGCCGTACCGCTCGGCGGCCCGTTCGGCGTGCAGCAGGAAGCTGGAGTACACCCCCGCGTAGCCCTGCGTGATCGCCGAGCGGTCGGCGAACGGCAGGCGGTTCAGGAACGGCTTGACCACGTCCTCGGCGGCGGCCAGCGCGCCCTGCACGCTCACCCCGGTCGGGATGCCGAGCCGGTCGAAGGTGGCGACCAGCACCTCGGTGGGCGAGTTGCCCGCCCCGGCGCCCAGCGCGCAGAGGGCGCCGTCGATCTGGCGGGCGCCGTTCTGGGTGGCCAGCACCGAGTTGGCGACGCCGAGCGAGAGGTTCTGGTGGCCGTGGAAGCCGACCTCCGCCTGGTCGCCGATCTCGTCCACCAGCGCGCTGACGCGGGCCTGGGCCTCGCCGAGCACGAGGGCGCCGGCCGAGTCGACCACGTAGACGCACTGGGCGCCGCCGTCCACCATGATCCGGGCCTGCGCGGCCAGCTCGGCCGGGCCGACGCGGTGCGACAGCATGAGGAAGCCCACGGTCTCCATGCCCAGCTCGCGGGCGGCGGCGAAGTGCTGCAGCGACACGTCGGCCTCGGTGCAGTGGGTGGCGATCCGGGCCACGGACGCCCCCGCCCCGTGGGCCTTGCGCAGGTCCTCGACCGTGCCGAGGCCGGGCAGCAGCAGGACGGCGATCTTCGCGCTCCGCGCCTCGTCCACGGCGGCGGCGACGAGCTTGATGTCGTCCTCCAGCGAGAACCCGTAGTTGAACGACGATCCGCCCAGCCCGTCGCCGTGGGTGACCTCGATGACCTCCACCCCGGCGCCGTCCAGGGCGTGCACCACGCCGCGTACCTGCTCCTCGGTGAAGCGGTGGGCCATCGCGTGGCTGCCGTCGCGCAGGGTGGAGTCGGTGATCCTGATCTTGCCGGTCATGCGCCCACCTTCGCGAGTCGCTCGCCGACGCGGGCGGCCGCGGCGGTCATGATGTCGAGGTTGCCGGCCCACGGCGGCAGATGGTCGCCGTTGCCGCGGACCTCGAGGAAGGCGGCGACGCGGGCCATGCCGTTCCAGATGTCGCGCGGCGGGTCGAACTGCGGCTCGGCCCGCAGGGTGTAGCCGGGCACGTAGGCGGCCACCTCGGCCGCCGCCGCCGCGATCGACGCGCCGATCGCGGCGGTGTCGGCGTCGGCGGGGATCGCGCAGAACACCGTGTCCCGCATGATCATCGGCGGGGTGACGGGGTTGAGGATGATGATCGCCTTGCCCTTGGCGGCGCCGCCGACCGTCTCGATGGCGCGCGCGGTGGTCTGGGTGAACTCGTCGATGTTGGCCCGGGTGCCGGGACCTGCCGAGCGGGAGGCGATGGAGGCGACGATCTCCGCGTACGCCACCGGGACCACGCGGGAGACGGCGTGCACGATCGGGATCGTCGCCTGCCCGCCGCACGTGATCATGTTGAGGTTGGGCGCGTCCGACAGCGTGCCCAGGTTGACCGGCGGGCACACGAACGGCCCGACGGCGGCGGGCGTGAGGTCGATCGCCTTGATGCCGGCTTCGGCGTAGCGGGGGGCGTTGGCCAGGTGCGCCTTGGCGGAGGTGGCCTCGAAGACCAGGTCGGGCAGGGTGTCCTGGGCCAGCAGCCAGTCCACGCCGCCCGCCGAGGCCTCGACGCCGAGCGAGCGGGCGCGGGCCAGACCGTCGGAGCCCGGGTCCACGCCCACCATGGAGTGGACCTCGACGGCCTCGCTGCGCAGCAGCTTGACCAGCAGGTCGGTGCCGATGTTGCCGGGGCCGACGATGGCCGCCGTCAGCCTGCTCACGACGCCTGCCTGAAGTTCGCGGTGACGGTGCCGAGCCTCGCGAAGGTGGCCGTCACGACGTCCCCCTGTTCGACGGGGATGGCCGCGGTGACCGAGCCGGGCAGCACGACGTGCCCGGCCTCCAGCGCCACCTTGCGCTCGCCGAGGACGTTCGCCAGCCACACCAGCGCGTTGAGCGGAGACCCGAGCACGGCGCCGCCGGCGCCCGTCTGGACCAGCTCGCCGTTGCGGTGCAGCAGGCAGCCGGTCAGCGCCAGATCGGCGTCCGCGAGCGGCGTCGGCCGGTTGCCGAGCACGAACCCGCCGCTGGAGGCGTTGTCGGCGATGGTGTCCGCCAGCGTGATCTTCCAGTCCGCGATGCGCGAGTCGATGATCTCCAGGGCGGGCAGCACGAAGTCCACCGCGGCCGCCGCCGTCGCGGCCGTGACGCCCGGCCCCGCCAGCGGCCTCTTGAGGACGAAGGCGATCTCCGGCTCGACGCGCGGCTGCAGGAAGCGCGCGGCGTCGATGGGGGCGCCGTCCATGTACGCCATGCCGTCGAGCAGGTGACCGTAGTCGGGCTGGTCCACGCCGAGCTGGCGGCGCATCACCGCCGAGGTCAGGCCGACCTTGTGCCCCACGATCCGGGCGCCGCCCGCCTGCCACGTCTCCACCTGCGCGAGCTGGATCTCGTACGCGGCTGAAACCGACATGTCGGCGTATGTCGCGGTGAGCGGCGCGATCGGGGTCCGCGTGGCGTACGCATCCAGCAGCCCGGTCGCGGCGTCACCTATGGAACGAGGGTCCATCGTGATCCTTCCGTTGTTCTCCCGGGCAGACCTTGCTGCTCGAAGGCGACGCCGGGCAAGCGATCCGTCCCGCCAGGCGGGCCGGGTAACAACGGCCCCCGCGTGTCAGCGCGGCGCGAGGGCGGCGAAGGCTTCGTCCAGGAGCTCGACGAGGTCGAGCCGGCCGTCGGACGCGGTCCAGTGGTCGACGGCGACGTTCAGGCAGTCGAGGGCGGCGGCCACCCGCACCGACCGGACCAGCTCCGTGGATCGGGGGGCGGCCGTGCGCTCGGCCAGGGCCCGGGCCAGCTCGGGCCACCAGCAGTGCTGCTTCTCCCGGTGGCGCGCGCACAGCGCGGGGGTGTCCTTGATGAGGCGGGTCGTCGCGAGGGTGCCGGCGGGGTCCTGGTGGTAGAGCTCGATGACGGCGTCGAGCGCCCGCCGCAGCGCCGTCCAGTCGTCCTCGCCGGCGGGGCGGGCGCGCAGGGCGTCGGCGACCCTGTCGCCCTGGGCGTCGAGGGCGCTGACGACCGCGTCCTCCTTGGTGCCGAAGTAGCGCAGGAAGGTGCTGCGGGAGACTCCGGCCGCCTCGGCCAGGTCGTTGATGGTGACCTTCTCGAAGCCCTCGCGCATGAACAGGTCGAAGGCCACCTGGGCCAGCTCGGCCCGGACGGCGGCCCGTGCGATGTCCCGCGTGCTCGTACGCGCTGCTTCGCTCACCCCGCGATCCTACCTCTTATCCGGATCTAGCTTGCAGAGATAGAACCGCATAGCTAACCTGACACTCAGTTTCACTAACGAAGCAATGATTCAGCACTGGAGACGTGACACCGTGACCCAGACTCTCGGCCTCATCGGCAGCGGCATGATCGGCGGCACGTTGGCCCGCCTCGCCGTCGCCGCCGGCATCGACGTCGTCCTCAGCAACTCGCGCGGGCCGGAATCCCTCGCCGACCTCGTCGCCGAGCTCGGCGAGCACGCGAGCGCGGCCACGCCCGCCGAAGCCGCCCGCGCCGGCGACCTGGTGGTGGCCACCATCCCCTTGCACGCCTACGACCGGCTCCCGGCCGCGGACCTGGCCGGCAAGACCGTCATCGACACGATGAACTACTACCCCGACCGCGACGGCGACCTGCCGGAGCTGGGCGGCGGGGCGCTGACCTCCACCGCCCTGGTGCAGCGGCACCTGGCCGGCGCCCACGTGGTCAAGGCGTTCAACAACATCGACTTCCACCGCCTGCTCACCCTGGCCCGCCCCGCCGGCGCCCCCGACCGCAGCGCCCTGCCCGTCGCGGGTGACGACGAGGGCGCCAAGGCGCAGGTGGCGCGGCTGCTGGACGCGCTCGGCTACGACGCGGTGGACGTCGGCACCATCGCCGACAGCTGGCGCGTCCAGCCCGGCACCCCCGTCTACGTCCAGCCGTACTTCCCGTCGCAGCTGCCCGAGGGGCTGGACCTGGATGAGTCCCTGCGCTGGTTCGTGGACACCCCCGGGGTTCCGGTGCCCGCCGACCAGGTGCGGAAGCTGGCCGACCAGGCCGTCCTCTAGCGCTTCGCGCTGACGCGCGGGCCGTTGTACTCGGCGTCGGTGACGTGGTCCAGCCAGGCGGTGTCGTCGCCCTCCCACATCGCCAGGTGGATCATGAACCGGTCCGGGGCGGCGCCGTGCCAGTGCTCCTCGCCCGGCGGCGTATGGACGATGTCGCCGGGATGGGCCTCGACGATCTCGCCGCCGCGCGACTGGATCAGCGCGACGCCCTCGACGATGTAGAGCGTCTGGCCCAGTCCGTGCGAGTGCCACGCGGTACGGGCGCCGGGCGCGAACCTGACGAGGTTCGCCCGCGCGCGGGAGGGGTCCTCGCCCCGCAGGATCACGTCGGCCCAGGCGTCGCCGGTGAACCACTCGGCGGGCAGCTTGGCGGTCGGCGGCTGCTTAACGATCTTCATGGGTGTCTCCGTCCACGACGGGTCAGGCGGCCGGCCGCCACCCGGCGAACGCGCCCCGGCAGCGGCCCATTGCCCATGAAACACCTGGTCAGACGGCTATGACAGGACCTGGTGTGACACGCACCCGCAGAACACCCTTGGGCTGCCAGAAGGTCAGGAGCTGGTGCTCTTGCGCAGCCGTTCCAGCGCGTCCGGATCGCTCAGCGCCGATCCCACGGCCACTCCCCTGCAGCCCGCGGCCAGGAAGGCGGCCGCGTTGCCCGCGTCGACACCCCCGGTCGCGACGAACCGGACGCCGGGGAACGGCGCGAGCTGCGCCTTGATCCAGTCGGGCCCGAGCTGCGCGGCGGGGAACGCCTTCAGCCAGGTGAAGCCCTGGGCGAGGGCGGCGGCGATCTCCGTGGAGGTGGCCACGCCCGGCAGGTGGGGCAGCCCGAGCCGCAGCGACTCCGCCATGACCTCGGGGTGGAGTCCGGGCGCGACGGTGAAGGCGGCGCCCAGGTCGCTGACGGCGGTCAGCTGCTCGGCCGTGGTCACCGTCCCCGCTCCGACGCTCTTGCCGTTGGCCCGGGCGGCCTCCAGCGCCGCGCGCAGCGACGGCAGCGCGTCGGGCGTCTGCACGGGCACCTCGATGAGCTCGACCCCGAACGCCCAGGCGCGCTCGCACATGGCCACGGTGGCCACGGGGTCGAGATGGCGGAAGATGCCCAGGATCGGGCTCCTGCCGAGGTGTGTGCCGAAGAAGTCAGCGGCGTCCATAGCGGTCTCCTCCCCAGCCCAGACTCTTGGAGATCTCGTGGGCCGCGTCGCGCAGGTCGTCGATGGACCCGCGTAGCTCTTCCAGTGGTACGACCGCCCGCAGAGCGGTGATCGAGATGGCGTGCGTGACCTTGCCCCGGGCGTCGAAGACCGGCAGCGCCACGCAGTTGATGTAGTCCTCGTGCTCGCCGTCGTCCTCGGCCCAGCCCCGCTCCCTGGTCAGGGCGAGCTCGGCCGCGAGCGCCTCGGCGGTGGTGATCGTCGTGGGGGTGAAGCGGGTGAACGTGATGCGCTCCATGACGCGCGCCCGGCTCGCGGCGTCCTGGTAGGCGAGGATGACCTTGGCGACGGCGGCGGTGTGCGGCTGGGCGGGCAGCCCGATGCGCGAGCCCATGGCCACGGTGCCCCGGCCGTCGATCTTGTCCACGTAGATGACCTGGTCACCGGCCAGCTCTCCCAGGTGGACGGTCTGGCCGTAGCGCTCGCTCAGGCCGTGCAGGATCGGGTGCGCGAGCGAGCGGGCCTCCACCTGGTCGAGCGCGAGCTGGCCGAGCGCGATGAGCTGGAAGCCCATGCCGTACCCGCCGCCGGGGACGCGCCGTACGAAACCGCCCTCCTCCAGCGTCTGCAGCAGGCGCAGCGCGGTGGACTTGTGCACGCCGAGGTGATCGGCGATCTCGCCGAGCGTGCGGTGACGTACGGAGACGAACCCGACGATGTCAATGGCCCGTGCGACGGTCTGCGACATGCTCGTACGCCCCCTGTTCGAGCAGTGGGACGATCTCGGCGGCGGGAGGGAGATCGGTCAGGTCGGCCGGGGACATCAGGACGCGGGAGGCCGCGTAGTGTCCCAGCCGCAGGCGCGTGAGCTCGTCCCGGCCGTCGAGGAACCCGCTCAGCCAGCCGGCCGCGAAGGCGTCGCCCGCGCCGACGGCGTCGAGCACCTCGACCGGCGTCGACGGCGCTCGGTGGACGCCCTCCGGGGTGAAGGCGACCGCCTCGATCGCGGCGTCCTTGACGATCAGGTACGGGGGCCGGTCGATGATCCGGCGCACGCTCTCGGCGTCGGAGGTGCCCCACAGCGTCTCCGCCTCGTCGCGCCCGACGAAGACGATGTCGGCGCGCTGGGCGAGCTCCAGGAGCACGGCCGGCGCGTCGGCGTCCTTCCACAGGCTCGGCCGGTGGTTGACGTCGAAGCTGACCGTGGCCGGTCCGAGCGGCCGGTCGAACACGATGTGCCTGGTCAGCTCCAGGCACTGCGGGGAGATGGCCGCGGTGATGCCGGAGATGTGCGTGATCCTGGACGGCCGGGCAGCCCAGCCCGCGACCTCGGCCACGGTCATGGCCGAGGCGGCCGAGCCGCGCCGGTAGTAGTAGACGCGGGTGCCCGAGGCGGTCGGGTCCTTGAAGTACACGGCGGTGGGCCGCTCGTCGTCGCGGCGGACCAGATCGACGTCCACGCCGTGGCCGCGCAGCGCGTCGAGGACGAGGTCGCCGAGGGGGTCGCGGCCGACGGCGCTCGCCCAGGCCGTGGCGTGGCCGAGCCGGGCCAGCAGCGCGGCGACGTTCGACTCCGCGCCGCCGGGGCGCAGGATGAACGCGCTGTCCGCGTCGAGGCGGCCGCCCGGCGTCGGGGTGACCATCACCATGGTCTCGCCGATCGCGAGCACGTCTGCGGGTCTCATCGGCCGCTCACCCTCCGCAGGCACTTCATGGACGCACTCCTTCATTGCAAATGTCGCAACGCATATGCTGTATTTGCAATATAGCGTGCTATGCCCCGATGTTCACCTGGAGGTAGGACCGGTAGGTGTCGAGCAGCGGGTCGCCGGTCCCGGCCATCCACGCGAGCAGGTCCTGCCGGGCCGCGTCGAGGTCCTTCCGGCGATCCGGGTCGCCGGCCAGGTCCGCCAGCGCGTGCAGATCGGCCCGCAGGTCGTAGAGCTCCTCGGGTGTCCGGTGCCGGTAGAAGCGGGCGCGCTCGGCGAGCCGCTCGTCGCCGGAGGCGGCGGCGAGCATCGCGGGCCAGGTGCGTCCCGTCATGTTCTCGGCCCGGTACTCCCGGGTGCCGTCGGACCACTCGTTCCAGATGTAGCCGAAGCGGTCGTCCAGCCGGCACCGCATCTCGTAGCGGCCCTTCGCCGCCGTCTCGTGGAACACGGTGAACACCGCCTCCCGGCCGTCCTGGGGCTCCCCGCGCAGCAGGGGAAGCAGGGTCCGCCCGTCCAGCCCGGCCGGTCCGGGCAGGCCCGCCGCCGCGCAGAACGTGGGGAACAGGTCGATCATCGACACGAACGCCGTGTCCTCGCGCCCGCCCGGGCGGGTCATCCCGGGCCAGCGGACGATCAGCGGGGTCCGGCTGCTCTGCAGGTAGCAGTTCGCCTTGGCGAACGGCACGGCGATCCCGTTGTCCGACAGGAACACCACCAGGGTGTCGTCTGCCGTGCCCGTCTCGTCCAGCGCGCGCAGCACCGCGGCGACCACGTCGTCGCAGCGGCGGGACGAGCTCAGGTACTCGCGGTACTCCCGCGCCACCTCCGGCAGGTCGGGCAGGAAACCGGGCACCCCTCCGACGTCGTCCGCCGGCCCGAAGACCTTCGACGGGGCCGGGTAGGAGGCCCTGGCCTCGGCCGGGAAGCGGTCCAGCTCGTCCTGGCCACCGGAGTACGGCCGATGCGGGTCGTGCGCGTTGGCCATGAGGAACCAGGGCCGCCCCCGCGCGGCCGCCTCTTCCATGAACCGCCGCGACGCCTCGCCGTAGGCGCGCGGATCCCGTCCCATCCCCAGCTCGCGCATGCCGAGCGCGTGGTCCCAGCCGAACGCCTCCACCGGCTGCAGATGCTCCACCTTGCCGAGGATGCCCGACATGTACCCGGCCTCGCGCAGGACCCGGGTGAGCACCGGCACTCCGTCGGCGATCGGCTCGAAGCCCTGCGCGCCGTTGCGATGCGGCCAGCGACCGGTCATGATCGCCGAGCGGCTGGGCTGGCACACCGCGATGGCGACGTGCGCGCGCCCGAAGGTCGTCCCCTCGGCGGCGAGCCGGTCCAGGGTGGGGGTCACCTCCGCCGGGCCGCCGAAGCAGCCCGGCGTGTCGCCGCCCATGTCGTCCGCGGTGATCAGCAGGATGTTCGGTGGCATGCGGCCTCCTCAGCGGCCGGCCGCGGCGATCCTGCGTTCCCACGCGGCGTGCCGCGCGGGCGTCCAGGCGGCCTCCGTGGCGTGCCACGAGACCGGCGTGGCGCCGGTGGCGGTGGACAGCCGCTCCGCGAGGTCGTCCGCGAGGTGGGCGCGGCCGGTGGCGCGCAGGTGCTCCATGTAGCGGACCGGGTCGTTGTAGTAGGTCGGCCCGACCTGCAGCGTCGCCTGCATGGGGTCGGGCAGCGCGCCCGGCCGGCCGGCGTAGGTGTGCCACCATTCCGACAGGTGCGTACGCATCTGCGCCGCCAGCTCCGGCTCCTTTTCAAGGAGATCGGTGGTGAGGTGGGGGTCGGCGGTGACGTCGAAGAGCTGCTCCCACTCGGCGCGGAAGCTGCCCGGATGGTAGGTGCGCACGTAGAGGTGGTCGCGGGTGCGGACCGCCCGCTGGTAGGTGTGGGCCCCG
The DNA here is from genome assembly GCF_014873145.1 of Nonomuraea angiospora. NCBI lineage: Bacteria > Bacillati > Actinomycetota > Actinomycetes > Streptosporangiales > Streptosporangiaceae > Nonomuraea > Nonomuraea angiospora. The sequence continues at coordinate 1,927,288 of NZ_JADBEK010000001.1, forward strand.
TGGCCGAGCACCAGGTACGGGCGCGACGGGATTTCCGAGCCGCGTACCGCGTCGGCGAACGAGGCGCCCTGCCACCCGCCCGGGATCGGGATGTCCAGCATGTCGCAGAGCGTGGGCGCGAGGTCGATGTTGTACAGCAGCGCGTCACAGCGCCGCGCGTCCTCGGGCAGGTCGTCGGTGACGCCCGGCCAGTAGACGACCAGCGGCACCCGGTGGACCGGCTCGTTGGCGTGCCCGTGCTCGGCGTAGGAGCCGTTCTCGCCGAAGGACTCCCCGTGGTCGGCGCTGACGATGATCGCGGTCTCCTCGGCGATGCCGAGCTCCTCGAGCGTGGCCAGCAGCTCGCCGAACAGGCTGTCCCAGTACATGATCGTGCCGTCGAACCCGTTGATGAGGTGCTCGAAGTCGGCGCGGGTGCGGATGGCCTCCGGCATGTTGTGCGGGACCGGGGAGCTGCGCGGCAGGACCGAGTAGTGCAGGTCGAGCGCGCCGCGCGGCCCGTAGACCTCCGCGTGGCCGTCGATGGCCTCCTGGTCCGGCCAGGCCGGGGGCGGCCCGGAGGCGGCCGCCCGCTCGGTCCAGCCCGGCTCGGTCAGGTACGGCGTGTGCGGCTCCCAGTACGTCAGGTGCAGGTACCAGTCGTCCTCGTGCGCGTGCCGGCGGATCCAGTCCAGCCCGACCCGGTTGATGTCGCGCCCGTCCTCGTCGTTGAGCTGGTTGCCGGCCCGGATCGATTCGCGGAAGTTGCCCAGGAAGTAGTAGGCCCGGTGCCGCTCGGCGAACATCGACACGGCTGCCGTGTAGTAGCCGTGCTCCCCCAGCCGCTGGCCGAGCAGCGGGCGTTCCGGATGGTTGCCGTGGCCCGGGTCGAGGCGGAACCTGGCGGCCTCGCCGAAGTGCCCGACGACGCCGTTCGTGATGCCGAACTGCCCGCTGGTCAGCGCGGTGCGCGAGGGCAGGCAGGGCGAGTCGCAGCAGTAGTAACGCTCGAACACCACGCCCTTGTCGGCCAGCGCCTGCAGGTTCGGCGTGGTCGGCCGTCGGTAGCCGTAGGGCTGCGTGTGGTCGGCTCGGAGCGTGTCGACGTCGATGTAGATGACGCGCATGGAGACCCTTCGTGTGTCGGTCAGTCGAGATCGCGGGCGCAGCGGAAGCCGGTGTTGCCTCCGGAGGTGTCCGGCGAGTTGTGCGAGCGGGCGGCGACCCGGTAGCGGTTGCAGTAGGAGGCGTGGCAGAGGTACGAGCCGCCGCGCGTCACGCGGTCGGTGCCCGAGGGCGGCCCGGCCGGGTTCCGCGCCTGCGCGGGGTGGTCCGTGCCCCACCAGTCGGCGCACCACTCCCAGACGTTGCCCGCCATGTTGTGCAGGCCGAAGTCGTTGGGCGGGAACGCGTGCGCCGGGGCGGTCCCGGCGTAGCCGTCCTCGGCCGTGTTCGTGACCGGGAAGCGGCCCTGCCAGATGTTGGCCAGGTGCCGGCCCCCGGGGGTGAGCTCGTCGCCCCACGGGTAGCGCCGCTGGTCGTGTCCGCCCCGGGCGGCGTACTCCCACTCCGCCTCGGTCGGCAGCCGCTTGCCGGCCCAGCGGGCGTAGGCGTCCGCGTCGTGCCAGGACACGTGGACGACCGGATGGTCGCCGCGGTCGTCCAGGCCGCTGCCCGGCCCCTCGGGATGGCGCCAGTCCGCTCCCCGGACGGCCGCCCACCACGGGGTGACCTCGGGCCGCGGCGAGATCCGGCGCAGGTCCCGGTTCAGGAAGCGGACGAAGACGTAGGACCAGCCGATCCGTTCGGCTTCCGTGACGTAGCCCGTCTCGGCCACGAATCCCGAAAAATCATCGTTCGTCACTGCGCAGCGGTCGATGAGGAACGGCGAGAGCTCCACCGCGCGGACCGGGCCCTCACCGTCGGAGGGGAAGCCCTCGGCGTCGTCGCTGCCCATCCGGAAGCGCCCGCCGGGCAGCCGCACCATCCCGGCGCCGGATCCGCGCCCCGCCTGCGGCGGGGGCCCCACCGGCGTGGACGCGCCGGACGACGGACGTCCCGGCGTGCAGCAGCCGCTCATGCCACCGCTCCGGCGGCGAGGTTCGGACGGGAGCATGGATGGCTTCGTACGCCTGTGCGCATGGTGGAACTCCTCGTGAACGCCGCCTGCGGGCGGGCTGCGCTTGGGTCGTCATGCCGACCGACGCACCGGCCCACGCGGGACCGGCGCCGGGTCTGGAAGGTCAGGCCTTCGTGCCCGGGACGGCTTCGAGCCGTAGCAGGCTCGTCTCGAAGAGCCCGCACATGTCGGTCGCCGGGTCGCGGAGCCACTGCAGTTGCAGGCCGTTCATCAGAGAGACCAGTTCGGCGGCCGTGGCGGCCGGATCGAGGGACGGGGACAGCCGCCCCTTCTCCTGGTCGGCGACGATCAGCCGGGCGATCCGCTCCCGGACTCGCTGGTTGCGCTGGTAGAAGAAGTCGTGGGCCGGGTGCGCCGGGTTGAGGCTCTCGGCCGACTGGACGGTGAACAGCCGGACGAGGCCGGGCTGGGTCTCGTTGCGGCGGCAGAACGCCATCAGCCATTCCCGGGTGGTGACCTCCACCCCCTGGAACTGCGCTTCGACGTGCTGCTCGTCTTGGAGGTCGCGCTGCTGGAGCACCGCGAGGATGAGGGATTCCTTGCTGTCGAAGTGGTGCAGCAGCCCCGGCTGGGAGACCCCGACCTTCTGGGCCACCTCGGCCAGGCTCGTGCCCCGGAAGCCCGCGACGGCGAACGCGTCCGCGGCGACGGCGAGGATCTGCTCCCGTCGCGCGGCGGCCGGGCGGCGGACCCGGCCGGTCTCCACTCGTGCCATGCGTTCCTCCTCTTCGGCGCCGACTGACCCAACTCGCAACCTACCGAGTACTCGGTAGGTAAGGAAGTCTCTACTCGTTAGTAACTTATCGGCGTCATGGCAGCCCGAAGGCCCGGGCACCGACGCGGTGCCCGGGCCTGGGATCCGAGGGGGCCTACTTGAGGCTGTCCGGGACGCCGGACTTGTCGCCGAGGCCGACGAGGTAGTCCGCGTACTCCTTCACGTTGTCCTTCTTGACGAGCTTGCCCTGCAGCGTCTCGCCGGCCTGCACCTGCTTGCCGCCCAGCACGTCGGAGGCCAGCGAGACCACCTTCTGCCCGAGCGCGAACGGCGACTCGGCGTTCGTGGCGTACATCTCCCCCGCCGCGACGGCGGCCAGCGCGTCGGCGATGCCGTCGTTGCCGACGACCTTGACCTTGCCCACCAGGTTGCGGGCCTTGAGCGCGGACAGCACGCCCATGGCCATCTCGTCGTTGGCCGCGTACACGCCGTCGATGTCGGGGTTGGCCTGCAGCACGTTGGTCATGACGTTCAGGGCCTTGGCCCGGTCGAAGTCGGCCGCCTGCGTGGCGACGACCTTGATGTCCTTGTGCGTGGCGATCTGCTGCTGGAAGCCCTTGCTGCGGTCCTGGGCCACGTTGGTGCCGAGGATGCCCTGGATCTCGACGACCTTGCCCTTGCCGCCGACGGCCTCGGCCAGCGCGTCGGCCGCGTTCTTGCCGGCCTGGACGGCGTCGTAGCCGACGAACGTGGCCAGCTTGCCGCCGGACGGCTTGCGGTCGAAGGCCATCACGGGGATGTTGGCCGAGTTCGCCTGGGTGACGGAGCTGCTGGCCGACTGGCTGCCCACCGGGTCGAGGATGAGGATCCCGGTCTGCTTGGAGATGGCGGTCGTCGCCTGGTTGAGGAAGGTGGCGTCGGAGTTGTCGGCGTTCTGGACGTTCAGGGTGATGCCGCTCTTGGCGGCCTGGGCCTCGGCGCCGTCCTTCACGCTGATGAAGAACGGGTTGCCGAGCGTGCTCATGATGATCGTGGCGTCCTTCTTGCCGGACGCCTGCGGGGCGCCCGTGGACGCCTCCTCGCCGCCCCGGCTGCAGGCGGTCAGGGAGACGGCGGCGAGGATCGCGACGGCGACGAGTTTGCGGGGAGTGCGCATGGATCTTTCCTTCAGATGTGCTGGGCGAGTTCCGGGGTACGGACGGGGGATTCGGTTCTGCGCGGCACGAGCCTGCGCAGGAGGTCCACGTTGCGGTCGAGGAAGACGGCCAGGAGGATGACCAGGCCCTTCACCACGTCCTGCAGGAACGGGGAGACGTCGAGCAGGTTCATGCCGTTGTCGATGACGCCGAGCACGAGCGCCCCGACGAGGGTGCCGAGCAGGGTGCCGCGGCCGCCGGCCAGGCTGGTGCCGCCGATGATGACGGCCGCGATCGCGTCCAGCTCCAGGCCGGCGCCGGCGGTCGGCTGGGCCGTGGACAGCCGGGCGGTGATGATGAACCCGGCCAGGGACGCCAGCACGCCGCTGATGACGAAGGCGAGGATCTTGACGCGGTGCACCCTGATGCCGGACAGCCGCGCGGCCTCGACGTTGTCGCCGGTGGCGTAGACGTAGCGGCCGAAGCGGGTGCGGGCCAGGACGTACCCGAAGATCCCGAACGCGACCAGCATGATCCACACCGGCACCGGCACGCCCGCGAACCGCGCCTGCCCGATCCCCTGGAAGTCGTAGTCCGTCACCGGGATCGGGTTGCCCGAGGTGAGGTGCAGGGTGAGCCCCGCGAACACCGACATCGTGGCCAGCGTCGCGATGAACGACGGCATCCTGGTCCTGGTCACGAGCAGGCCGTTGACCAGCCCGATGGCCGCGCCGGTCGCCAGGCCCGCGGCCAGCGCGGGGACCAGCCCGTACGTGCCGAGCGTCATGGCGGTGACGACGGCGGAGAAGCCGAGCGCCGAGCCCACGGACAGGTCGATCTCGGCGAGAATGATCACGTAGGTCTGCCCGGCCGCGAGCAGCGCGGCCACGGACGTCGCGAGGGCGACGTTGAGCAGGTTCGTCGGGGTGAGGAAGACCGGCGAGGCCACCGAGAGGACGATCCCTACCAGGAGGAGCATCCACACCGCGCGCAGCCGGCCCGCGACGGTCTTGAGCTTCGAGGTCATGCGGCACCTACCAGTGCGTGCTTGAGGATGGACTGCTCGTCGAGGTCGTCGCCGGTCAGCTCGGCGACGAGCCGTCCCTCGCGCATCACGACCACGCGGTCGGACATGGCGACGAGTTCCGGCAGGTCGGAGCTCACGAGCAGGACGGCCACGCCGTCCGCGGTGAGCTGGTTGATGATCCGGTAGATCTCGGTCTTGGCCCCGACGTCCACGCCGCGGGTCGGCTCGTCCATGAGCAGCACCCGCGGCCGGGTCATCACCCACTTGGCGAACAGGGCCTTCTGCTGGTTGCCGCCGGACAGCGAGCTGACCGCGATCGACGGGGAGGCGGCGCGCACCCGCAGCTCGGAGATGACCGCGCCGGTGGCCGCGCGCTCCTTGCCGCGCCGTACGACACCGCTCCCGGAGCTGAACTCGCGCAGCGAGGCCAGCGACACGTTCGCCTCGACCGACTGGCCCATGCACAGGCCCTCCGCCTGCCGGTCGGGCGACAGGTAGGCGATCCGGCTGCCGATCGCGTCCTGGACGCTCTCGACGCGTACGCCGGAGCCGTCCACGGACACGGAGCCGCCGGTCAGCGGCTGCAGGCCGAACAGCGCGCGCAGCAGGTCGCTGCGCCCGCAGCCGACCACGCCGCCGATGCCGACCACCTCGCCGGCCCTGACCTGGAGGTCGATGTCGCGGAAGCGGGCGCCGCCCCCGCCGCGCACCTCCAGCACGACCTCGTCCCTGGCGTTGCGCTCCTTGGGGTAGAAGTCGTCCACGGCGTCGCCGACCATGGCGGTGACGACCTCGGCCGGGGTGAGCCGCTCGGTGGGGTCGTCGAGCGTGACCCGGCCGTCGCGCAGCACGACGATGCGGTCCGACAGGGCGAAGACCTCGTCCAGCCGGTGGCTGATGTAGATCACCGAGACGCCGGCCTCGCGCAGCCGGTTCACCTGGGCGAAGAGCTGCTCGGACTCCTGCTCGTCGAGCGCCGCGGTCGGCTCGTCGAGGATGATGAGCCGCAGCTCGTGCGTCATGGCCTTGGCGATCTCGAGCATCTGCCGCTCGGCCACGCTCAGCTCGCTGACCTGGCGATGCACGTCGATCTCCATGCCGAGGCGGCGCAGTGCCTGCCTGGCCTCGGCGGCCATGCGCTGCTTGGAGACGAACAGGCGGCCGAAGACGCGCTCGCGGTCCAGCACGTACATGTTCTCGGCCACGCTGAGGTGCGGGAACAGGTTCTGCTGGAACTCCTGGTAGATGACCTCGATGCCGTGCGCCATCGCGGCCTGCGGGTCCTTGAACGCCGTCGCGGTCCCGTCGATCAGCAGCCGCCCCGAGTCGGGCTGGTGCGCGCCGGAGATCACCCGGGTGAGCGTGGACTTGCCCGCCCCGTTCTCCCCGACGAGCGCCACGACCTCGCCGGGACCGACGTCGAAGCTGACGCCGCGCAGGACGCTGTTGTCGCCGAAGGACTTACGCACATCGGCCAGCTGGAGATGCATGCCAGGCTCCCGATCAGTACACGACGCCCGCGGTGAGCAGGACGTTGGCGTACGGGGTGAACTCGCCGGAGCGCACGGCCGCCCTGGCGCCGGCGGTGGCCCGCTTGAACTCGGTGTGCGGCAGGAACTCCAGCGTCAGGCCGAGCCGGTCGAACCGCTCCTCGATCGCGGCCAGCATGTCCGGGCTGTGCTGCTTGATCTCCTCGGACAGCAGCACGCCCTCCACGGCCACCTCGTCGAGCACCGCGTCCAGCAGGTCGAGGAAACGCGGCAGGTTCTCCCTGACGGCCAGGTCCACGCGCTCCACCTCCCTCGGGATGGGCAGCCCCGCGTCGGTGACCACGATCGTGTCGGTGTGGCCGAGCTCGGAGATCACGCGGGCGAGCTGGGCGTTGAGCGTTCCTTGGTTGCGCCTCATCGGGTGGCTCCTTCCATGGAGGTGTTGACCAGTGGCTCGACCTCGTCCCTGCCGGGGAGCGAGGGGCTGGCTCCCGCCTTGGTGGTGGCCAGGGCGCCGGCCGCCATGCCGTACTGGATGGCGGTGTCCACATCGAGGCCGGCGGCGAGGGCGCCGCCGAAGAAGCCGGTGAACGCGTCGCCGGCCGCCGTGGTGTCCACGGGCGTCACGGCGTACGCGGGGAAGTGGCGGGTGCGCTCCTTCGTGACCGACAGGGCGCCGCCCGCGCCGAGGGTGATGATCGCGTGGCGCACGCCGCGCTCCAGGAACCAGGCCGCCGCCCGCTCCGCCGACTCCAGGTCCGTGACCTGCACGCCGGTCAGCACGGTGGCCTCGCTCTCGTTCGGCGTCACGATGTCGAGATACGGCCACACGTCTTCCGGCAACTCCTGGGCGGGCGCCGGGTCCAGGACCACGGTCAGCCCGGCCGCCGCGCCCTCCCGCGCCGCGTGGCAGGCGACCTCCGTCCGGATCTCGAGCTGGAGCAGCAGGACGCCGACCCGGTCGCGGACGCGCTCGATGCTCTCCGTGACCATCGCCTCGTCGAGGGAGGCGTTGGCGAGCGCCGTGATGACGATGTCGTTCTCGCCCGAGGCGTCCACCCGGATGTGGGCGACGCCCGTGCGGCCCTCGACCGTGCGGACCTCGGTGAGCGTGACGCCGTGCGTCTCCAGGCCGGACAGCACGATGTCGCGGAACGGGTCCTGGCCCACGCAGGCGGCCATCCAGGTCGGCGCGCCCGAGTGGGCCGCGGCCACGGCCTGGTTCGCGCCCTTGCCGCCGAGCACGAGGGTGAAGTCGTCGCCGAGCACGGTCTCACCGCGCCGCGGCAGCCGCCGGCTGAACGCCGTGACGTCCGCGGTGATGCTCCCGACGACGAGAACACCGGTGGGTTCCATGGGGGTTCCTCCAGATTCGGGGATGGGTGACCCGAGGGCACGGCCCATGCGCCGTGTCCTTGCGGGTGCGGGGTCGATCAGATCCCGGCGGGGTGCCAGACCGTCTTGGTCTCCATGAACGCGGTCATGCGTCTCGTCCCTTGGTCCTCCGCCGCGGTGAGCACGCGTTTGAAGTTCTCGGCCGCGGCCTGCTCGCAGGCCTGCTTCAGCTCGGGGGCCGCCACGCCGGTGAGGTCGAGCCCGTTGACGTCCATGTGCGCCGCCAGCCCCGGGGCCAGCTCGGCCTGGTGCCCGGTGAGGAGGTTCACCACCCCGCCCGGCAGGTCGGAGGTGGCCAGCACTTCGGCGAACGTGATCGCGGGCAGCGGCGCCCGCTCCGCGGCGACCACGACGCAGGTGTTGCCGGTGACGATCACGGGTGCGACGGCGGTGACGAGGCCGAGCAAGGGCTCGGCGGGCGCGATGACCGCGACCACCCCGACCGGTTCCGGCGAGGACAGGTTGAGGTACGGACCCGCGACCGGGTTGGCCGTCCCGCGCACGGCGGCGATCTTGTCGGACCAGCCCGCGTACCAGACGAGCCGGTCGACGGTGGCGTCCACCTGCTCCAGCGCCTGCTTGCGCGGGCCGCCGAGCTCGTCGGCGAACTGGGCGCGGCGGCCCTCCAGCATCTCGGCGACCCGGTAGAGGATCTGGCCCCGGTTGTAGGCGGTGGCGCCCGACCAGCCGGGGAACGCCTTGCGCGCGGCCACCACGGCGTCACGGGCGTCCTTGCGCGAGGCCCTGGCGGCGTGCTCCGTTCTGGTCACGGGGTAGGACCTCCCGCTCTCCGAGCGCGGGAACGCTCCACCGATGAAGAGCTTGTACGTTTTGCGCACGGTCACGCGTCGATCAGACATCGAGGTAGGCCTCCAATCCGTGCAAGCCGCCCTCGCGGCCGTATCCGGACTCCTTGTAACCGCCGAACGGCGAGGCCGGGTCGAACTTGTTGAACGTGTTGGCCCAGACGACCCCGGCCCGCAGCTTGTCGGCCATCCACAGGATGCGTGAGCCCTTCTCGGTCCAGATGCCGGCCGAGAGCCCGTACGGGGTGTTGTTGGCCTTCTCCACCGCCTCGGCGGGGGTGCGGAACGTCAGCACGGACAGCACCGGCCCGAAGATCTCGTCCCGGGCGATGGTGTGCGACTGCGCGACCCCGGTGAAGATCGTGGGCGGGAACCAGAACCCCCGCTCGGGCAGCTCACACGCCGGCGACCAGCGCTCGGCGCCCTCCGACTCCCCGACCGCCGACAGCTCGCGGATCTTGGCCAGCTGCTCGGCCGAGTTAATCGCGCCCACGTCGGTGTTCTTGTCCAGCGGGTCACCCACCCGCAGCGTGGCCAGCCGCCGCTTCAACGACGCCAGCAGCTCCTCCTGGACCGACTCCTGAACCAGCAGCCGCGACCCGGCGCAACACACGTGACCCTGGTTGAAGAAGATCCCATTCACGATCCCCTCCACCGCCTGGTCGATCGCGGCGTCCTCGAACACGATGTTGGCCGCCTTGCCGCCCAGCTCCAAGGTCAGCTTCTTGCCGGTGCCCGCCACCGCGCGGGCGATGATCCGGCCGACCTCGGTCGAGCCGGTGAAGGCCACCTTGTCCACCTCCGGGTGGCCCACCACGGCCGCGCCGGTCTCGCCCGCGCCGGTCACGATGTTCACCACCCCCGGCGGCAGCTCGGCCTGCCGGCAGATGTCGGCGAACCACAACGCGCTCAGCGGCGTCGTCTCGGCCGGCTTGAGCACCACCGTGTTCCCGCACGCCAGCGCCGGCGCGATCTTCCAGGCCAGCATCAGCAGCGGGAAGTTCCACGGGATCACCTGCCCGGCCACGCCCAGCGGCTTCGTGCCGAACCCGGCGTACTCCAGCTTGTCGGCCCAGCCCGCGTAGTAGAAGAAGTGCGCCGCCACCAGCGGCACATCCACATCGCGCGACTCGCGGATCGGCTTGCCGTTGTCGAGCGACTCCAGCACCGCCAGCTCACGCGCCCGCTCCTGGATGATCCGCGCGATCCGGAACAGGTACTTGGCCCGCTCCGCGCCCGGCAGCGCCGACCAGCCGCCGAACGCCTTACGGGCGGCTCGCACCGCCCGGTCCACGTCGTCGGCCGAAGCGGTGGCGACCTCGGCCAGCGTCTCCTCGGTGGCCGGGTTGACCGTCTTGAACGGGGCGCCCGCCCCGTCCACGAACTCGCCGTCGATGAACAGCCCGTACGACGCCTTGATGTCGACCAGGTCACGCGACTCGGGCGCGGGGGCGTACTCGAAGATCGCCATCATCAGTCCAGGGTGAAGTAGTCGGGGCCGGCATACCGGCCGGTGGCCAGCTTCTGGCGCTGCATCAGCAGATCGTTCAGCAGCGAGGAGGCGCCCAGCCGGAACCAGTCCGGCGACAGCCAGTCATCGCCGGCCGTCTCGTGTACCAGCACCAGGTTCTTGATGGCGTCCTTGGTGGTGCGGATGCCGCCCGCGGGCTTCACGCCCACCTGCCGGCCGGTCGCGTCACGGAAGTCACGCACCGCCTCCAGCATGATCAGTGTCACCGGCAGGGTCGCGGCCGGGGCCACCTTGCCCGTGGAGGTCTTGATGAAGTCGGCGCCGGCCAGCATCGCCAGCCAGGACGCGCGTCGCACGTTGTCGTAGGTGGCCAGCTCGCCGGTCTCCAGGATCACCTTGAGATGCGCCGGGCCGCACGCGGCCTTGACCGCCACGATCTCCTCGAACACCTTCAGGTACCGGCCGGACAGGAACGCGCCCCGGTCGATCACCATGTCGATCTCGTCGGCGCCCGCCGCCACCGCCAGCGCGGTGTCGCTCACCTTGACCTCCAGCGAGGAACGGCCGCTGGGGAAGGCGGTGGCGACCGAGGCGACCTTGACGCCGGTCCCGGCCAGCGCCTGGACGGCGACCTCGACCAGGTCGGGGTAGACGCACACGGCGGCCACCCGGGGTGCGCCACCGCCGGGGTGGACGGCCTTGGTGCACATCGCCCGCACCTTGCCGGCCGTGTCGGCTCCTTCGAGGGTGGTCAGGTCGACCATGGAGATGGCCAGGTCGATGGCCTGCGCCTTGGCGGTGGTCTTGATCGAACGGGTGCCGAGCATCGCCGCCCGCTGGTCCGCGCCGACCCGGTCAACCCCGGGCAGGCCGTGCAGGAAAGCTCGCAACGCCGCCTCGGAAGAGGCCACGTCCGCGAGCGAAGTGGTCGCTACGCTCATCGCGATCGGGTCTTTCTCGTGCGTGAGGGGGCCGGCCAGCCGCCCGGCGGGGCGGTGGAGGCGCGTTCGATCAGCTTGGTGTCCAGGACGACGCGGCTGGCGTTGCCGCCGGTCTCGTCGGGGTCGAGCCGGCGCAGCAGCAGGCGCATGGCGAGCACGCCCTGCTCGACCATCGGCCGGTCGATGACGGTCAGGGGCGGCTTGAGCAGCGGGCCGGTGTCCAGGTCGTCGAAGCCGATCAGGCTGATCTGGCCGGGGATGTCGATCCGCATGTCGTGCAGCGCCTTGAGCACGCCCAGCGTCATGAGGTTGTTGGCGGCGAAGATGGCGGTGGGCGGCTCGGGCAGCGACAGCAGGGACAGCGTGAGCTGGTAGCCGCTGTGCTCCTTGAAGTCGCCGACCAGGTCGTACTCGGGCGGCACCTCGACGCCCGCCTGGGCGAGCGTCCCGACGAACCCTTCGCGCCGCAGCCGCCCGGGGGTGGTGTCCAGGGTGCCGCTGATCGCGGCCACCTTGGTGTGCCCGAGGGCCAGCAGGTGCTCGGCCGCCTGCTTGCCGCCGCCCTCGTTGTCGACCAGCACGGCGTCGAACCGTTCGCCGCCCGCCAGATCGCGGTCCACGAACACCAGGGGCACGTCGGCGTCGCGCACGTGCAGCGGCGTCTGATCCTGCTCGGTGGCGGGGGCGAGGATGATGCCGTCGACCCTGCGCACCAGGTCCGCCAGCACGTCGTCCTCCTGCTCGCTGCTCTCGTCGCTGTTGGCGAGCAGGATGCGGTAGGGCTCCGTACGGGTGACGGACTCCATGCCCTTGACCACCGCGGCGAAGTAGGGGTTCGTGATGTCCGGGACGACGACGCCGATCGTGTTCGTGCGCCCGGACTTCAGCGACTGCGCCGCGGCACTCGGCCAGTAGCCCAGCTCGTCGATGGCGGCCTGGATCGCCTCGTACGAGCGCACCCGCTGGCCCCGCAGGAAGCGCGAGACCGTGGCGGGAGAGACCCCCGCCCGAGCTGCTACGTCATGGATGGTGACCAAGTGAGCTCCAAACTGAAATCGATGTCAGTGATGATGGCAGGATCTGGCCACGGAGTGTCAATGCCATGTTTCCAAGTCGTTACTTACTCGGACATTTGCCCAAATCAGAGCCCCGTCCGCCCGCTCTCCCCATGGACTGACTGAAACCGTTATCAGTAGAACGGGCTTGACGGAAACATCGGATGTAGTGGCACTCGCCGGCGCGGCAGCAGATCCCCTGGAGTCCCCGTCCGGCACTCCCGCCCGTGACCGCCACAGCCGCCAGGGCCTGGGCTGGGAGAGCAGCTTCGGGCCGGGCCGCGCGACTGATTCGCAACTCAGGAAACCCTTGACCACATCCGATGTTTCGCCTACGTTACCCGCAAGTCGACAGTTGCGAAATCTTTCGCACAGCGCCTACACGACAGAGGGTGTCACGGATGTCCGATTCCCGTATCGACGAATTCCGGCAGCGCAGGTTCGGCCTGTTCATCCACTGGGGGCTCTACGCGCTGGCCGCCCGCCACGAGTGGGTCAAGCAGCGCGAGCACATGTCCGACGAGCAGTACCAGCGCTACTTCGAGCGCTTCGACCCCGATCTGTACGACCCCGACGCCTGGGCCGAGGCCGCGCAGCGCGCGGGGATGCGCTACACCGTGCTGACCTCCAAGCACCACGACGGCTTCTGCCTGTGGGACTCGGCCCTGACCGACTACTGCGTGAGCGGCACCCCGTACGGCAAGGACCTGATCGGCCCGTTCGTCGAGGCGTTCAGGGGCAGGGGCCTCGGGGTCGGGTTCTACTACTCGCTGCTGGACTGGCATCACCCGGACTTCCCGATCGACGGGCTGCACCCGTCGTACGTCGAGGGCGGCACGTTCCCCGACCGCGATGTCACGAAATATGCGGACTATCTGCATGGGCAGGTCGAGGAGCTGCTCACCCGCTACGGCCCCATCGACACGCTGTGGTTCGACTTCTCCTACGCCGGCCGGGTCAAGCAGGGCAAGCCGGTCTACGGCGGCAAGGGCAAGGCCGAGTGGCGCTCGGAGGAGCTGGTCGACAAGATCCGCCGCATCCAGCCGGACATCCTCATCAACAACCGGCTGGAGCTGCCGGGCGACTTCACCACGCCGGAGCAGTTCCAGCCCCCCGCCCCGCTGTCCACGGTCTGGGAGGCCTGCCAGACGCTGAACGGAAGCTGGGGCTACGACCGGGACAACAAGGCGTGGAAGTCGCCCGGCCTGCTGATCCGGATGCTGATCGACTCGGTCTCCAAGGACGGCAACCTGCTGCTCAACGTGGGGCCCAACGGCCGGGGCGAGTTCGAGCCCCGGGCGCTCGACACGCTGCGGGAGATCGGCGACTGGATGCGGCTGCACGGCCGGTCGATCCACGGGGCGGGGACGAGCCGGTTCCAGGCTCCCGAGCACTGCCGCTACACCCAGCGCGGCGACCGGCTCTACGTGCACGTCTTCTCCTGGCCGTACCGGCACCTGCACCTGCCGGGGCTGGCGGGCAAGGTCCGCTACGCGCAGCTGCTCAACGACGCCTCGGAGATCCGCATGTGGGCGCCCGACCCGAAGGTCGACAACGGGAACGTCAACTTCTTCACGATCCCCGAGGGCACCCTCACCCTCGAGCTTCCCGTGGAGCCGCCGGACGTGGCCGTCCCGGTGATCGAGCTCTTCCTCTGAAAAGGCTGAAAGGCGATACCCCCCATGGACAACCCCCTGCGCGGCCTGAACACCGCCGGCCTGAACCGGCGCCAGCTGCTCAGCCTCGCCGCCATGGCCGCGGCGGCCGTACCCCTCACCGCCTGCGGGAGCGGCGAGCGCACCCGCCAGGCCGGCCCGGCCTCCTCGGCGTCCGGCGACTCCGCGGTCATCAACCCGGACCGGCCGGAGAGCGCGCTGTTCCCCTACGCCGAGGCGGAGAAGCTCTTCGACTCGCTGCCCTGGCCCAAGACCGACGTGCCGGAGCCCACGTCCAAGGTCACCGTCACCGTCGCGATCATCCCGGGCCAGCGGCACGAGGTGCGGCACGCGCAGTTCGCCAAGTTCATCAAGAAGCGGCATCCGAACATCGAGATCAAGGTGGAGGTCACGCCGTTCGACGACTTCCGCACCAAGTACCTGACGGGCGCCGCCAGCGGCGTGCTGCCCGACATCATGTACTCGCAGTTCCAGTGGGGGCAGAGCTTCATCAAGAACAACCTGTACCTGCCGCTGGACGACTACATCGCGGCCACGCCCGAGTTCAACCGCGCGGACTTCTCCAAGGCGGCGCTCAGCTACTGGGAACGTGACGGCAAGCTCTACGCGCTGGGCACCGACTCGGCGCCCAAGCTGCTCTTCTACAACAAGGAGATCTTCGAGAAGGCGGGCGCGAAGGTCCCCGACGCCTCCTGGACCTGGGACAAGCTCATGGAGGCGGCACGCGGGCTGGTCTCGGGCACGGGCGCGCAGAAGGTCTTCGGGTTCACGCCGGTGCCCAAACCCACCAGTGACCTCACCGCGACGTTCCTGCTCGCCCACGGCGGCCGCTACCTGACGGCCGACGAGACCAGGTGCGTGATCCAGGAGCCGGCCAGCCGCGACATCCTCAAGCGCTGGATCGACCTGCTGATCAAGGACAAGGCGATGCCCGACCTGGCCGAGACGCAGGCGACGGCGAAGGTGGAGCCGTTCACGCTGGGCCGGGGCGCCCTGTACGTCGGCGGCGCGTGGAACATCGTCACCCTGCTCACCCTGCCCGCCGAGCAGCAGTTCGAGTGGAGCCTGACGCACGTGCCCAGCGGTCCCGAGGGCCGGTTCACCCCGGTCCTGGGCAGCGCCTTCGGCATCACCAGCAGGACGCGCAACCCCGAGGCGGCGTGGATCGTGCTCAACTCCCTGCGCTCCTACGCCGGCCACCGGTTCTTCCTCGACACCCCGCCGTCGCGGCTGTCGGCGTTCGAGGAGAACCTCCAGGACCTCAAGCTCGACAAGGAGGTGATCGACACCACCAAGGACTCGCTGCACAAGTACGGCACCAGCGACGGCGTGCTGCGCCTGCCCGCGACGCCCAAGCTCGAGGACCTGACCAAGCCGATCTGGGAACGGGTCATGTCGGGGTCGCTGTCGGTGGACGAGGGGCTCAAGCAGGTCGCCGAGCGGGTCACGCCGATGCTCGCGGAGAACGTCTGATCATGGCCGCCTCCCCGCTCGCCCGGCGCGAGGCCCGCCGGTTCCACCTGTTCGCCCTGCCGTGGAGCATCGGCTTCGTCTTCTTCACCGGCGGGCCCATCGTCGTGTCGCTGGTGCTCAGCTTCACCCGCTACGAGCTGCTGGAGTCCCCGCGGTGGGTGGGCCTGGACAACTACGCCCAGCTGCTGCGCGACCCCGACTTCTGGATGGCGACGCGGAACACCGTGTACTTCGGCGCCGCCTCCGCCGCGGCCGGTGTCGTCTACAGCCTCGCCGCGGCGCTGCTGCTCAACATCAAGGTGCGCGGGCAGGCGATCTTCCGGACGATCATCTACATGCCGTCAGTGATCTCCGGCATCGCCACCGCCCTCCTCTGGATCCACGTGCTCCATCCCGACTACGGCCTGGTCAACTACCTGATCGGCCTCGTGGGCGTGCAGGGGCCCGGGTGGTTGACCGACGCGAGCTGGGCGATCCCCGGCCTGGTCATCATGACGACCTGGACCACCGGGAACGCGATGATCATCTTCCTGGCCGGGCTGCAGGGCGTGCCCGCCTCGCTGTACGAGGCCGCGCACATCGACGGCGCCGGCTGGTGGAGCAGGTTCAGGCACGTGACGGTCCCGATGATGTCGCCGGTCATCTTCTTCAACCTGGTCGTGGGCTTCATCGGCAGCCTGCAGGCGTACCAGCTCATCCTGTTCATGACCGACGGAGGGCCGGCCAACTCCACCCTGGTCCTGGGCCTGTACGTCTACCGCTACGCCTTCAAGTACTTCGAGATGGGCTACGCCTCGACGATCGCCTGGGCGCTGTTCTTCCTCGTCATCGTGTTCACCGTGATCCAGTTCGGGCTCGCGCGCCGCTGGGTCCACTACGAGGTCAAGTAGGTCACGAGATGGCAATCAAGGTCCTGCCCGCACAGGCCCGCCCGGTGGCGAAGCGGCCCGTCGCCCCCGCCCAGGCCGAGCGGATCCGCCGGGTCCAGCGGCTGACGGCCTACGCGCTCCTCGTCCTGGCCTCGGCGGCCAGCCTGCTCCCGCTGCTGTGGATGCTGACCACCGCGCTCAAACCGGCCGGAGCCGTGCTGGAGTTTCCGCCGAGGTTCCTCCCCGACGTCTTCACCTGGTCCAACTTCCCCGACGCGTGGACGAGCCTGCCCTTCAACACCTTCCTGGTCAACAGCGTCGTGGTGACCACGCTGTCGATCGTGGGCAACCTCATCTCCTGCATCCTGCCCGCCTACGCCTTCGCGCGGCTGCGCTCGCGGATGCGCGGCATGGCCTTCACGCTGATGCTGGGCACGATGATGATCCCCGCACAGGTGGTCATCGTGCCGAGGTTCCTGCTGTTCTCCCAGCTGGACCTGGTGGACACCTTCTGGCCGCTGTTCCTGCCCAACTTCTTCGGCACCGCGCTGTACATCTTCCTGCTCAGGCAGTTCTTCACCACGATCCCGCAGGAGCTGGTGGAGGCGGCGCGCATCGACGGCGCGGGAGAGCTGCGGATCCTGTGGCGGATCATGATCCCGCTGTCCAAGCCGGCGATCGCGACCGTGACGCTGCTGTCGTTCGTCGGGGCCTGGGGCGAGTACATCGATCCGCTCATCTACCTGCGCTCCACGGAGAACTACACGATCCCGCTCGGCATCTCGCTGTTCCGCGGCCAGTACTCCGACGACTACAACCTCATGATGGCGGTGTCCATACTCGCCCTGGTCCCGGTCATCGCGGTGTTCCTGGCGGCGCAGAAGTACTTCATCAGGGGGATCATGCTCACCGGCATGGCGGGCAGGTAGGACACCGTTTGCGAAACATGGCGAAAACTGGCGGCGTTCCGGAGCGCCACGCCCGTCACTCCGCCCACGCCTCCTTGCCGGTGGTGACCGGGCCGCCGGTCTTCGCCGACTCCCCGATGGCCAGGCTGAGCAGGTGGTCCTGGCAGGCCTCGGCCAGCGGGTACGGCGGTGGCCCCTCCTGGCGGGCCCAGGCGCCCGTGCGTTCGAGGAGGTCCGCCACCGCGATGTCGTCGTCCGACCGGGACGCGCCCTCGAACGGGTTGCGGTAGACCACCCGCCCGTCGAAGCTGATGTGCTTGAGGTCGCGCAGCTCCAGGTTGAGGTCGACGCCGGTGTCCCGCCGGATCAGCGCGGACTCCACCGGCGTCGTGGGGTCGACCAGCCGGATCACCCGGTCGTCGACCAGCTCGCCGATCGAGCCGCGCACCACGATGCGCCGCGTCCGCAGGGGATTCCACCACTGGTTGTCGGTGAAGTCGTACAGGCCCATCCTGCCGCCGAAGTCGAGGGTGGCGATGGTCGTGGTCAGCCGCTGCGGCGTGTCGTCGCCGCTCCACCCGCCGAACCCCAGCGGGTCGGCGAGCGGCGCCTCGAACGCGCCGGCGCGCACCTCGGCGGCCTCGAACCCGATGCCCAGCAGGCCGCGGATCAGCGACACCGCGTGATAGAGGTGGGTCGAGGAGACCTGGACCGAGGTCGGCTCGCCGATCACGCCCTCCCGGACGAGCGCCAGCCGGGCCGCGTGCCCGGGCATCAGCAGATACTGCTCGGCCACCTGGACCAGACCAGTGCCGCCCACGTCCCGCCACAACGAGCGCAGCCCGGCCAGGTCCGGCGCGGGTGGCGTCTCGGCGAGGACCGGGATCCCGTGCCCGGCCACCTCTCGGATCGCGTCCGGCATCGCGGCCCACGGCACCGCCGCGGCGAGGTAGTCGGGCCGCTCGTGCCGCAGCAGCTCGCCGATCGAGCGGAAGGCCGGCACACCCCATTCGGCGGTGACCTCTTCGGCCCGCTCCGCGCTGCGGGTCACGACGCCGCCGACCCGCAGCCGGTCCGGCATCGCCGCCGCCAGCCGCAGGAAGAACCGGGTCCGCCGCCCGCTGCCGATCGCGCCGAACGTCGTGGTCATGAAGCCGGGCCTCCTCGGGACGTACGGGATCGACTCCGGAACAGCGTACTCGGCGGCGCCGAGGCCATGATCGCCGTCTTCCGCATCTCCTGACTCTCCCGGGTCACAGATCTGTCAACCATAAATCTCGGCAAACCGTCGAACTGCTCCCCCACGGGCTCGCGTATCTCCCGGAGACCGGACTTCCACCCGGGTCATGAGACTTGTAAGGAGCAACAGCATGCGGAATCCGCTCGGGGGGAGACGACTCAGGTCGTGGCGAGCAGCCGTTTCCTTAGGGGGAAGCATCGCACTTGTCCTGACCGGCTCCTCACTGCCCGCGCAGGCGGGCACGGCGGCGGCGGCGCAGACCATCGTCTGCCCCAGCGTGGCGGACAAGCTCCCCGAAATACCGGCGGGGGCCAGGGCCGAAGTCGACAGGAACCTGGCCCTCCTGGAAACCCAGATCCAGGAGGCCAACAACCGCCTCGCCCGCTCAGCGGGAGAAGGAGGCCCCAACTTCGTCCAGAACGCCATCCTCGGCCCGCTGGCCGGCAAACGCGCCGCCACCCTGGACCGCATCGCGATCGCCATCGGCCGCACCGGTGGCCAGCGTCCCAACGGCCTCGGCAACCTGTCCACCTGCAGACTCACCGGCACTGCCAACGGCGGCAACAACGGCAACGGCGGGAATGAGGGCAACGAGGGCAACGGCGGGAACGGGGGTAATGGCGGCAACGGCTCCTCCCCCTCCCAGGCGCCGAGCCAGGGAACAGGGTCGGGGTCCGGGCAGACCATCGTCTGCCCCAGCGTCGCGGACAAGCTCCCCGAAGTGCCCGCGTCCGCCAGGGCCGAAGTCGACAGAAACCTGGCCCTCCTGGAAACCCAGATCCAGGAGGCCAACAACCGCCTCGCCCGCTCAGCGGGAGAAGGAGGCCCCAACTTCGTCCAGAACGCCATCCTCGGCCCCCTGGCCGGCAAACGCGCCGCCACCATCGACCGCATCGCCATCGCCATCGGCCGCACCGGCCAGCGCCCCACCGGCCTCGGCAACCTCGCCACCTGCACACTCGGCAACGGCGGGAACAACGGAAACGGCGGCAATAACGGCAACGGCGGAAATGGGGGCAACGGAGGCAACGGCGGCAACGGCTCGCCCAGCCCCGAGCCCAGCGGCGGTCAGGGCGACGGGAACGGCAACGGCAACGGTGAGGACCCCGCGAACGGCGTCGGACCGTTCGCCCAGGACTTCGTCGACATCCGGCAGGTTCAGCCGGGCCAGTCCAACCTCGCCGAGTTCGGGGCCGGCCGCAACGGCTCCCGCGGCACCTTCGTCGCCCAATGCGGAAGGAACGAGAACCGCCACAACAACTCGGACAACTTCATCGTCACCCCCGGCGTGAGCGACGGGGCGCACCACCTCCACGACTACGTGGGCAACCTGACGACGGACGGATTCTCCACCGACGAGAGCCTGGCCGCAGGGGGTACGACCTGCCAGCGGGGCGACCTGTCCGCGTACTTCTGGCCCGTGCTCAGGGACCGCACGTCGAACGAGAACGCCGACGACGAGCACGGCAACATCGGCCGGGTCCTGACGGCCCGCTCCGTACAGCTCCAGTTCCGGGGCAACGCGAGCTCCCAGGTCACGGCCATGCCGAGATTCCTCAGGCTGATCACCGGCGACGCCAAGGCCGCGACGAACGGCGGCGGCAACGCCCGCGCCGCGTGGACCTGCACGGGATTCCAGAACCGGATCACCGACAAGTACCCGCTGTGTCCGCGCGGCAGCCAGGTCGTCCGGATCCTGGACTTCCCGAGCTGCTGGGACGGGCAGAACATCGACAGCGCCAACCACCGCACGCACGTGGTCTTCCCCGGCCAGAACGGCGCCTGCCCCCAGGGCACCCAGGCGGTTCCCCAGCTGCGCATGACCCTCGCCTACTCGGTGCCGCAGGGCCAGTCGTTCGCCGTGGACGCCTTCCCTGAGCAGAAGCACAATCCGATCACCGACCATGCCGACTTCGCCAACGTCATGCCCGACAACCTGATGCGCGTCGTCGTCGACTGCATCAACCGGGGCCGCCGTTGCTGATCTGACACCCGGCCGGGCCACCCCCTTCCCGGGGCGGTCCGGCCGTTCGGTGCTGATCAGGCGGTGGTGAAGCGCTCGGGGCGGAAGTCCTTCAGGAGGGGATGCCGGGCGCCGGTGAGCACCTCGTACGCGGTGAGCTCGCCGGCGATGAGTCCCAGCGTGGCCCCCGAGTGGGTGAACGCCACGTGGCACCCGGGCACCCCCTCCAGCTCGCCGAACACCGGCTCGCCGTCCCCCGGGATCGGCTTGCGGCCGAGCCGCCACGACGCCGCCTGGAGGGAGACCTCCCCCTGGAGCAGGGCGGACGCCTCGGCGACGAGCTCCTTGACGTACGCCTCGTCGATCGAGCAGGAGCCGTCCTCGTGCTCGGCGATGTGCTCTTCGTACCAGGAGTGGTCGATCGCGAACGTCGAGCCCGGATTGGGGCGCATGGCGGCACGGGGGGTGTTCAGCACCGTCACAACCTCGGTCTCGACCGGCTCCGTGACAACGAGCATGGACAGCGGGGACGCGTCCGGCAGGTCCACGCCCAGCTCCGCGAGCACGGAAGAGGTCTGTGCGCCGCAGGCGACGACGACGGCGTCACCGCTCCAGGACGTGCCGTCGGCGGTGCGTACGCCGCGTGCCCGGCCGTCCCGCACGGTCACCGAGCAGCGACCCGCGCCGGTGACCAGCCGTCCCCCGCCCCGGACCAGCTCGTCGGCGAGCTCCTGGATCAGGTGCGGCAGGGAGACCCAGCCCTCGCCCGGGTTGTGGATCGCGAGCCCGCCGCGCGCCCCCGCCCGCACCCCGGCGACCCGCCCTCCGACATCCGCCCGGTCGAGGAGGTGGGACTCGTAGCCACGCTCGATCTCGTGCTCGTGCCGGGCACGGGTCCGCTCCGCGCCGTCGGGGGTCGTCCACCACAGGCCGCCGTCGAAGCGCAGCCACTCCACGGCCGGGTCGGCGGCGAACAGGGTGCGGTAGCGGTCGATGCCGAGCAGGCGCAGGAGATGGTACGGGCCCGAGCGCGCGCCCGCCGAGTTGAGCCAGGACAACGAGCGACCCGACGCCCCGCTGGCCAGCTCCGCCTCGGTGACCAGGACGACCTCGGCGCCGCCCCGCACGAGGTGCGCGGCGGTGGACACGCCGAGGATGCCGCCCCCGAGGACGACGACGCGCGCGGGCGCGGTGTGATCTGTCACGTGACTCCTCACTTCTTCGCGTTGGTGTGCGCCCGCTCGATGACGTCCAGGACGTCGACCGCGTCGCCGGGATCGACGGGCAGGTCCGCGCCGTCACGCAGGGCGAGGGCGAGCAGGCGGTAGAACTCGGCGTAGTTCCCGCGCTCGGGCTCGACGGACGTCGTCTCGGAGCCCTGGCCCAGCCGGCCCCAGCAGTCTTCGGGCTCCCGTCCGAACGCCGGGTCGGCGGGGCTCGTCCCGGCCTTCAGCGCGGCCTCCTGGCCGTCCAGCCCGTGCTTGACGTACCCGTTCTTCGAGCCCAGGACCCGGAACCGGGGGCCGGGCAGGGCCGCGACGCTGCTCATCGTCAGGCGCGAGCTCGTGCCGCGGGCGTGCCGGAGGATCACCACCGTGTCGTCGTCGGCGTCGCAGCCGGCGCGCGGGTCGCGGCGGTTGACGTCGGCCAGGACCTCCGTCACGGGGCCGAACAGCTGCAGGGCCTGGTCGATCAGGTGGGTGCCCAGGTCGAAGAGGATGCCGCCGCCGTCGGCGACGCCGGTCTCGCCCTTCCACCCGCCGAGCCCGTCCGGGCGCCACCACTCGAAGCGGGACTCGAAGGCGTGGACCGTGCCCAGCCGCCCTTCGGCGATCAGGCGCCGCAGGGTGCGGAAGTCGGCGTCCCACCGGCGGTTCTGGAACACCGTGAGGCGGCGTCCCAGGTCGGCCGCCAGCGCGATCAGCTTGCGTCCATCGGCGGCGGTCGGCGTGAAGGGCTTGTCCACGACGACGTCCAGGCCCGCCCGCAGGGCGTTCCCGGCCAGCTCGACGTGCGTCGAGGGCGGCGTACCGACGACGACGAGATCCAGGTCGGAGGCGTGGGCGGTGACGGCGTCAGCGGTCGCCGCCACCGTGGCGGACGGGTGGGCGGCGCGCGCCGCCGCCTGGCGGTCCGGATGGCCCGTGACGATGAGCCGCAGGTCGTACGCCGGGTCCGCGGCGAGGAACGGCGCGTGGAAGAAGCGTCCGGCCGTGCCGAAGCCGATGACGGCGACGCGAATCGGGGAATCGTTGCGCATGGCTTCCTCAGTCCTCAAGGCCGTAGGCGTCGCGGGCGGTCTCGGCCGAGATGACGCCCTCGCGCAGGTCCTTCTCGACCAGCTCGGACGCCCGGCGCGACGGCGGGCCGTACCCGCCGGCGCCCGGGGTGGTGATCGTGACGACGTCGCCGGTGTTGAGCACCGTGTGCCCGTGGTCGATGGGCCGGGCGCCCTCGCTGACCGCCCAGCCGCCGCTCGCGCCGGGCCCGCCGCCGAACAACCCCCACGGCCGGGACCGGTAGCGGGTGCCGTCCAGCCAGAACCCGATGCCGTCCGCCTCGACCCGCACCACGCGCCGGATGGCCATCCCGCCCCGGAACTCGCCGACGCCGCCGGATCCGTCGACCAGCTCGTAGGCCTCCACCGTCAGCGGATATTCCTGTTCGAGGCTCTCGACCGGCAGGTTGCTGGTGTTGGTGACGTGTACCTGCACGCCGTCGAGGCCGTCCTTGGTGGCGCGGGCGCCGGACCCGCCGCCGATGGTCTCCAGGTAGACGAAGTACTTGCCGGTCCGCGGGTCGAGCCCGTCGAAGTGGAAGCCGGTGTTCGAGCCGTTGTGCGCGGCCGT
Source organism: Nonomuraea angiospora (assembly GCF_014873145.1). Taxonomy (NCBI): domain Bacteria; kingdom Bacillati; phylum Actinomycetota; class Actinomycetes; order Streptosporangiales; family Streptosporangiaceae; genus Nonomuraea; species Nonomuraea angiospora. Next base: position 1,950,421 of record NZ_JADBEK010000001.1, read on the forward strand.
GACCCGGTCGGGCAGCGCGGGGGCGAGGGCGCCGTGGATGAGGTCCACGACCCGCTGGCAGGTCTCGGTGCGGGCGTTGACCGCGGCGGGGGCGACGGCGTTCAGGATGCTGCCGCGGGGCGCGTCGATGTGGATCGAGCGGATGACGCCGGCGTTGGGCGTGATGTCGGGATCGATGAGCGTCTTCACGGCGTAGTACACGGTGCTTTCGAGGGCGCCGTACACCATGTTGACGCTGGCCCGGACCTGCGGCGGGTTGCCGGAGAAGTCGAAGAAGAGCTCGTCGTCGCGCACGGTGATCGCCACGCGGAGGGTGAGCTCCTCGTCCAGCTCGGGGCAGTCGAAGCGGTCCTCGAACGTGTAGAGGCCGTCCGGGACCTCGCGGATGGCGGCCCGGGTCTGGCGGTCGGCGTGGTCGAGCAGCGCCCGCGCGGCGGCGGCCATCGTCGGGATCGTGTGCCGCGCGCACAGCTCCCGGTAGCGGATGACCGCCGCCCGGTTGGCCGCCAGCTGGGCCTGGAAGTCGGACCGGCGCTCGTCGGGCACCTGGCAGTTCAGCAGGATCAGGTCGAACAGATCCGTCTGCAGCTCCCCCGCGCGCAGCAGGCGTACCGGCGGGATGCGCAGGCCCTCCTGGAAGATGTGCGCGTGCCCGCGGTCGCCGAAGTCGGCGTGGTGGGCCAGGTTCGCCGCCCAGGCCACCAGCCGGCCGTCGGCGAAGATCGGGCAGGCGAGCACGATGTCGGGAATGTGGGTTCCGCCGCCGCTGTGGGGGTCGTTGGCGACGAACGTGTCCCCGTCGGCGATCTCATCGACGGCGTAGCGCTCCACGATCTTCCCGACCACGCCCATGAGGACGCCGAGGTGGGCCGGGTTGTGCTCGCCCTGCGCGATCAGCCGGCCCTCGGCGTCGAAGAACCCGGCGGTGCAGTCGCGCCGCTCCTTGATGTTCGTGCTGTACGCGGCCCGCACCATGGTCTCGACCATCTCCTCCACGACGGAGGCGAGGGCCGCTCCGATGACCTCGACGGAGATCGGGTCCAGCGGGGTCGTGCCGGTGGTGTTCATGACGCTCCGATGACAAGGTTGCGATGGGCGTCGACCCGCGCGGTGGAGCCGGGCAGGACGAGGGTGGTGGTGTCCATCTGCTCGATGATCGCGGGGCCTTCGACGACCGTCCCGGGCGCGAGCGCCGTCCGGTCGTACACGAGGCACTCGTGGAAGCCGCCCAGCTCGGGGAGGTAGACCTCGCGACTGCGGGGCTGCTCGCCCTCGGGCCGGCCGCCGACGACCGGGCTCGACGACGGCCGCGCGTCGATCTCACCCCAGGCCTGTACGCGGAACGTCACGGCCTGGACGGGGTTGCCGGGATTGGCATAGCCGTAAGCCCGCTCGTGCGCCGCGGCGAAGTCGTCGAGCGCGGCGGCCACGCTCTCCGCGGTGACCGGCCCGGCGGGGAAGGCGACGGTCAGCTCGTGGTTCTGGCCCGCGTAGCGGAGGTCCAGCTGGCGGCGCGTGCCGCGGGCCCGCTCCTCGATGTCGCTCGCCTCGAACCACCGCTCCGCCTGGGCGTCCAGCTCGGCGAAGACGGCCGCGACGTCGCCCGCTGACGGGTCCGCCCCGCCGAGGACGGCCGCGACGTCGCCTGCCGACGGGTCCGCCGCGCCGGTCCCCAGCGGCATGACGGCGGTGCGCGAGAAGTCGCTCCTGACGTCGGTGAGCAGCAGGCCGAGCGCCGACAGTGCCCCGGGCGACTCGGGCACGAGGATGGTCGTCATGCCGAGCTCGGCCGCCAGCCGGGAGGCGTGCAAGGGGCCGGCGCCGCCGAAGGGCACCATGACGTAGTCGCGCGGATCGTGGCCGCGCTGGACGGAGATGACGCGGATCGCCCGGGCCATGTTGGCGGTGACGACCCTGATGATGCCCTGCGCCGTGTCCTCGATGCTCATGCCGAGCTCGGCGGCCAGCGTGCCCACCGCCCGGCGCGACGCCTCCGGGTCGATCTTCATGCGTCCGCCGAGGAAGTACTCCGGGTTGAGTACCTGGAGGACGACGTTCGCGTCGGTGACCGTGGGCAGGTCGCCGTGGCCGTAGCAGGCGGGGCCGGGGAAGGCCCCGGCGCTCTGCGGGCCCACCTTGAGCAGGCCGCCGCTGTCCAGGCGCGCCACCGAGCCGCCGCCGGCGCCGACGGTGTGGATGTCGAGCATGGCCGTACGGATCGCGCGTCCGTCCAGGTCGAGGCCGGAGCTGGTCCTGGGCGCGCCCCGCTGGACGAGGGAGACGTCGGTGGACGTGCCGCCCATGTCGAAGGTGATGATGTCCGGATGCCCGGCGGCGCTCGCCAGGCGCGCCGCGCCGACGACTCCGGTGCTCGGGCCCGACAGGACCATGCGGACGGGGTACTTCTCGGCCTCGGCGAAGGACACCACGCCGCCGTTGCTCTGGGTGACGTACGGCCGCGCCGCCAGGCCTTTCTCGCCGAGTCGTTCACGCAGCCGGGCCAGGTAGCCCGAGACCTTCGGGCCGAGGTAGGCGTTGGCGACGACGGTCGACAGCCGCTCGTACTCGCGGAACTCCGGCAGCACCTCGGACGACAGGGAGACGTAGGCGCCCGGGAACTCCTCCTCGATCCACCGCGCGAGGTGCCGCTCGTGGTCGGGGAGGACGTAGCTGTACAACAGGCACACGGCGACGGCCTCGACCCCCTCGTCGCGCAGGCGGCGGATCTGCGCGCGGACCTCGTCCTCCTCGAGCCGGGTCCGCACGGTGCCGTCGTGCCTGACCCGCTCGGTGACCTCGAGGCGCAGGTCGCGCGGCACGAGGGGGGCGGGCTTGTCGGCCTGGAGGTCGTACAGCCTGGGCCGGCGGCCGCGGGCCAGCTCCAGCAGGTCGCGGAAGCCGCGGGTGGTCAGCAGGCCGGTCCGCGCGCCGGTCTCGGTCAGGAGCGCGTTGGTGCCGACGGTCGTGCCATGCGCGAAATATGAAATATCGGCAAATCCGCCTGCGTCGGCGATGCGGAGCAGCTCGGAGACGCCGTCGATGATCGCTCTGCCGGGGTCGTCCGGGGTGCTGGAGACCTTGAAGACGCGTAGTTCGTTGCGTTCCGTGTCGTAGAGACAGATGTCGGTGAAGGTGCCGCCGGTGTCGATACCAATGCGAAGGGCCATCGCCTTCGTTTCCTCTCGCCGGAGTTCGGCAGTTGCGATGTTCTCTGGGAGAACGTTCTCTGAACGTAGCCACCGAGGCACGGCACCGTCAAGACAGCGACCGCCTCACGCGGAGTTCGCTGAGCCCGCACGCTCGCCGCCCGCACGCTCGGGGTCGACGTGCGAGCGCACCGCACGGCGCGGGACGCACGGTCGCTGCCCGCGCGCTGGGGCGGGCAACGCACTCGCTGGCCGCACGCTCGGGAGCGACACGCTGGGGCGGGCAACGCACTCGCTGGCCGCACGCTCGGGAGCGACACGCTGGGGCGGGCAACGCACTCGCTGGCCGCACGCTCGGGAGCGACGCGGTGGGGCGGGCAACGCACTCGGGGCGAGGCGCACTGGGGCGAGGCGCGCCCAGGGACGGCGCACTCGAGGCGGGGCGCTCGGGCGGGGCGCTCAAGGCGGGGCGCTCGGGCGGGGCGCTCGGGTCGAGCCACGCACTCGCCACCCGCACGCTCGCTGCCCGCATACTCGGGCGGGGCGCACTCGGAGCGTTGCGCACTGGGGCAAGGGGCACTCAGGGCGGGGCGCTCGGGCGGGGCGCTCGGGGCAAGCAACGCACTCGCCGTCCGCACGCTCGCCGGCCCGCCCGCTCGGGGACGACGCGCGAGCGCACCGCACGACGCGGAGGGCGCCGATCGCTGGCCGCGCGCTCGGAGGCGGCGCGCTCGGGGGCGGGCGCGTCTCGTGTTGGGCGTTCGGGTTCCGGCGGAGGCGCCGGCGCCCCGGCGATGCGCTAAGCGGGGGGTGCCGCGACCGAGCCGCGGACGATCAGGGACGACTGCAGGATCGTCTCGCTGGGCGCGCTGCGCGAGCCCGGGCCGGCCAGCCGGCCGAGGAGGACCGTGCCGGCCGCCGCGCCGAGGTCGTAGGCCGGCTGCGCCACCACCGACAGCTGCGGCCGCACCAGGGTGCTCCACTCGTGGTCGTCGAAGCCCATCAGGCTGACGTCCTCCGGGCAGCGCCGGTCGCCGTCCATGATGGCGCGGAACGCTCCCCCGGTCATGACGTTGGTGGTCGCGAAGACGGCCGTCACCTCCGGTCTCGTGACGAGCAGGTCGCGGACCCGCTCGCACGCCGCGTCGGCGTCGTCGCAGCGCAGGACCCACCCCGGGTCGCAGGTGACGCCCGCCTCGTCGAGCGCGTCCAGGTAGCCCTCGAACCGCAGCGAGCTGGGGAACTCCGCCGCGCTCCTGCGCCGCCGGGCGGAGCGGCTTTCGCTGGGCGTGGCCGAGGTCACCACCGCGACCGCGCGATGACCGAGATCCAGGAGGTGGCTCACGGCGCGTTGCGCGGCGGCCCGGTTGTCGAGCAGCACCGAGTCGACGGCCCCGGCGCCGTCGTTGCGCCGGTCGAGCAGGACCAGCGGAACGCCCGCCTCGCGGACCCGGCGCAGGTGGCCGCCCTCGGAGACGCTGGCCGAGGCGACGATCATGCCGTCGACGCGCTTGGCCATCAGCGCCTCCACCGCCGAGCGCTCCCGCGCCAGGTCCATCCTGGTGCTGACCAGCAGCATCTCGTAGCCGGCGGCCCGCGCGCGGTCGGAGATCCCGTTGACCGCGCGGGCGAAGAAGGGGTTTTCGATGTCGCTCACGACCACGCCGATGACGCGGGTCGAGCCGGTCACGATGCTGCGCGCCACGTCGTTGGCCCGGTAGCCCAGCCGTCTGGCCGAGTCCTGCACCCGCCGCACCAGCTCGGGCGACGGGGTGCCGTAGCCGCCCAGCACCCGGCCGGCCGTGGCGGGCGACACTCCGGCGTCGCGCGCGACATCGATGATCGTCGGTCGCCCAGCGGCCACGTCCAGCGCCTCCCCCGCTCCGATGGTGGCGGCCCGTCCTCTACCTCGACGATCATCGTAGCGGCCCGCACTTGAATACTAGGTGACGAGTGCTTGACACATCGTCACGCCGATTCTAGCTTCTTGGGAGAACGTTCTCCCGACTGTGCCACCCATACGCGGTCCGCCATCGCCCGGACGCGGCACCCGCCAACGACCCGCGTCGGCCGCGCCCGCCACGACGACCCCGCGTCCGCCGTGCCAGGCTTCCACCTGCGAAGACTACCTGCGCCGACCAGCTCGTCCGCGCCGGCGGCGGGCACCTCGACCACCCTCCCCGCCGCCGCCGCATCCACCGTTTCACGAGGAGACCCCATGAGCACCCCCGTAGCCAACGACCCGGACGTCGTCCACACACCACGGGCTCGCCGGCGCCTGTTCGCCTCCACCATGATCGGCAACGCCGTCGAGTACTACGACTTCACGCTGTACGGGACGCTCGCCGCGGTCATCGCCTCGCACTTCTTCCCGGAAGGGGAGAGCACGGCCGCCCTGCTGGCGGCGTACGTGGGGGTGGCGCTCTCCTACTTCATCCGGCCTCTCGGCGCGATGGTCCTCGGCCCGCTGGCGGACCTGAAGGGCAGGCGGCCCGTCCTCGTCCTGACGATCGTGCTGATGACGGTCGGCACGGCGGGCATCGGGCTGCTGCCCACGTACGCGGCGGCCGGGGTCGTGGCGCCGGTCCTGCTGCTGACGGCGCGGGTCGTGCAGGGCCTCGGGGCCAGCGTGGAGTTCACCACCGCGGCCAACTTCCTGCTGGAGCACGAGGACCGGCGCCGCCGCAACTACGTGCTGGGCAGCCTGAACTCCACCGCGTCGATCGGGTCGTTCCTCGCGGCCGGGGTGGCGTTCCTGCTGACCCAGACCATGTCGGCGGAGACCTTCGCGAGCTGGGGCTGGCGGATCCCGTTCCTGCTGGCGATCCCCCTGTCCGCGGTGGCGGTCTACATCCGCAACCGGCTGAACGAGAGCCCCGAGTTCGAGGCGGTGCGGCGCCTCACCGAGCAGCAGGAGGTGCCCCAGACCCCGCTGCGGACGGCGGTGCGCTACTACTGGCCCGACATGTTGCGCTCGATCGGGCTGAGCGCGGGCCAGCGGATCGGGTCGTTCGTCATCCAGGCGTACTTCGTCACCGCGCTGATCAGCGCCGGCTTCCCCACCTCGCTCGCCCTGCTGGCGTCGATGATCACGTACGTGGTCGGCCCCGTGCCGAGCATCTACGGCGGCCACCTCGCCGACAAGTACGGCGCCCGCGTGCCCCTGCTCATCGGCTACGGGCTGTTCGTCGTGCTGACGGTGCCCACGTTCATCGGCATCGGCAGCGGCTCCATCCTCATCGCCGTGCTGGCGGTCGTGGGCTTCACGATCATCAACAACCTCATCTCGGCGCCGATGCTGGCGGCCGCCATCCTCAGCTTCCCCCCGGAGGTCCGCTCCAGCGCGGCGGCCCTGAACTTCAACGTCGCGACCTCGCTCATCGGCTCCACCGCCGGCCTCGTCGCCGTCTGGCTGCACGACATCACCGGGAGCGACGTGACCTTCGGCTGGTACATGACCGCGTTCTGCCTGCTGTCCCTCCTGATCGCCATCTTCGCGCTGCCGACCGGCGCCCGCCGCGAGCTCCCCACGAACCTCCTGGCCGAGCGGAAGTGACCGCTACATCGCCATCTCCGACACCGAGCGGCGGACCGAGTCCTTGTCGTCGGAGGTGACGCCCAACCGCATGATCATCTGCGGGTACTCGTCCGAGCAGAGCTCATGGCGCAGGAACTCGCGCAGCAGCTCCATCTCCAGCGCCTGGGTGTGGAAGGCGGCGCTGACACCGTAGGCGGCGGCCTCCAGCAGCACGTGCTGGAGCGCCTGCCCGGCGTCGATCCACTCCTGGCGGCCGTCGCCCCGCGTGGTGAGCAGCGCCACCACTCCGGCGCCCGTCTCGGTCCGCTGTTCGGCCTGGCTGCCCCAGTCGTGCCCCCAGGAGTAGTCGCGCTGGGGGAAGTCCGGGTCGGTGCGCACCACCCGGCGGGGGTAGCCCTCGGCGGGCACCCCGTCCTTGCGGCCGCTGCCCGGCGGCCGGGACCAGCGGACCACCTCCAGGCTGAAGCGGCGGTCCTGCGCCTGGATGCCCTGCGCGGCCTGGGTGAGGGCGGCGATGACCCGGACCGCGTCCGGAGAACGGACGGGGGTCAGCCTGGCGCCCTCCTCCATGGCCGCACGGGTCAGCCGTTCGATCAGCCTGTCGGGCACCGGCACGTCGGCGAAGCCGGCGCGGTGGGTGCGGCGCCGCTTGATCTCCCTGCCGAGGGTCTTGAGGGACTCGTCAGGGGCCGTTTCGGCGCCCGGCCGGAGCCTGGCGAGCAGCGAGGGGCGATCCGGGTCCGGCAGCGTGCACACCACGGGCTCCCAGCCCTGGCAGCGCATGGCCGTACGGAGGGTGTAGAGCGCCGCGCCGCAGCTGATCAGCAGCTCGCGGCCGGAGGTGTCGCTCACGCGCAGTTTCCTGTCCGGGTCCGCCCGCAGGCTGATCTCGTCCCCCGAGGTCGAGAAGATCCAGGGCTGCGTGTTGTGGATGGACGGCGCCCAGCGCGCGGCCTCCAGCGCGGTGTCGATCGCGTGCTTCGCCGATAGGACAGCCATGACTCCCACCTCCGTCGGGGCCCTGTGTCCAGCGCATCACACCGCCCACTTCGCGGTCAGGGCCGAAGGTCCCCGGCCGCCAGGGCCGTCAGGCCCTCTATCAACGGGGGCGAAGGGGACTTTCGCCTCTAACGCGCAGGTGGCCCGAGCGGGGAAGTTGAGGGTATGCAGCTCGATTCGTCCGGACTTCAGGTGCTCTCCCGCGAGGAGTGTCTCGGCCTGCTGTCCACGACCCCCATCGGCCGGATCGTGTTCACCGAACATGCCCTGCCGGCCGTGCAGCCGGTCAACTTCCACCTCGACGGCCGGTCCATCGTGATCCGGACCTCGATCGGGTCGAAACTGGCGGCCGCCACACGGTACGCCGTGGTGGCCTTCGAGGCCGACGAGTTCGATTCCGAGCTGCGTACCGGCTGGTCCGTCACCGCGGTGGGGCAGGCGCGGGCCGTGACGGACCCGGACGAGATCCACCGACTGGCGGCGCTGCCGTTGACCGCCTGGGCGCCGGGGACCCGGGACCACTACATCGTGGTCGACGCCGAGCAGGTGTCCGGCCGGCGCATCAACCACTGAGGACGCCCCTCGTTTGACGAATCCAGGAAAAAGCGCGGGATTCATAGCAAGCCATCAGGCAACAGTAATAGCAACATCACTGTCTGTAATCGGGGTGAAGCAATGCGCAAAGTGATCATTCTGACTGTGGCCGTGGCCGCCGCCGCCGCGCTGACGATGGCGGGCCTGGCGGTCCTTCGAGGCGGCTCGCGTTCGGCCAAAGCCCGCTAGTCCGGGCTGGGTCCAGGGCCCCGAAGTCCCGCAGTTCGCGTCGCGGGCTGCGGGTGGGCCGTCACTTCCGCATCCCGCACGGCATGCTCCAGCCCTTGAACCAGTGGGCCAGGTACCGCTGCATCCGGAACATCTCGGCATGCCGGGCGTCGCGCACCCTGATGGCGAAGTCCGCGGTCTCGGAGTGCTGGGCCCGCCCCGACATCAGCAGTTGCTGGGACATCGTCACCGCGGCCATGTGATGCGGAATCATGTCGAGCAGGAACGCGTTGTCCAGCGCGTCGCCCGACAGCCCGGACAGATCGCGGATCATCGGCTGGTAGCCGGTCGCCGTCCCCGAACGCCCTGGGTACCACTTGCCCAGCCAGGCTCTCGTCGCGGCGAGATCGGCGCCCTGCCGGTCGATGATCGCGGTCCCGAGAGCGCGCATCTCCGGCCGGTCCGAGCGCCGCAGCTGGCGCGCCGCCGTCACGGCTTCCTGATCGTGAGCCACCATGCGGGCCAGATAGCCGGGCTCGTCGGTGACGTTCATGCTGCGCGTCGACCCGTACGGCCCGGTCAGACTCCGATCCGTCGGTGTGGCGTTGTGCTGCTCGACGATGGCCTGCTGGGCGATGCCGGTGGCCGTTGCGGCAAGGCCGGTCACCGCGACGGCCGCCAGCGCGGAACCGGCCGCGATCCCCACCACTGCCGAACGTTTCATCTCGGCTCCCCGTGTTCGATTCCCCTTCCTCTCCATGCTCGGGGTGGCTCACGGCGTCCGACAGGGCCTTACGCCCCGTACGGTCGGGACCAACGTCCTTCCTGCGGAGCCGGAGCCGCTCTCACAGGGGGATCCGCCAGCAAAGCCGGGTCCCGCCCGCCTCGGGCGTCGTGAGCTCCGCGCTGCCGCCCAGCCGGGTGGCGCGTTCCTCGATGTTGCGCAGACCGCTACGGCGTGCCGTCTCCCCCAGGCCGACGCCGTTGTCCGTGACCACCAGCGCCAGCTCGGCGCCCACGACCTCGGCGAGGACGTCGGCGCGCGTCGCGCGGGAGTGGCGGACCACGTTGGACAGGGCCTCGCGCAACACGGCCAGCAGATGATCGGCGACCGGCTCGGGCACCAGCGCGTCGATCTGCCCCTCCATACGCAGGCCCGGCATGAAGCCCAGATGGCCCGCGGCGCCCTCCACCAGCTCCACGATCCGGCCCCGCAGGCTCGGAGCGCCCTGCTCGACGGAGCCCTGCAGCGCGAAGATGGACGAGCGGATCTGCCGGATCGTCCCGTCCAGCTCGTCGATCGCGTGCTGGACCCGCTTGGCCGCCTCCGGCCGCTCCACCAGCCGGATCGTGCTCATCAAGGTCATCGCGGTGGCGAACAGCCGCTGGATGACCACATCGTGCAGATCTTTGGCGATGCGGTCGCGGTCCTCCAGCAGGCTGAGCCGCTCGGCGTCCCTGCGCGCCTCGGCCAGCTCCAGGGCGATCGCCGCCTGACCGGCGAACGCCTGCAGCATCTGCTCGTCCGCCCCGCTGAACGGCAACCGCCCGCTCCGCTTGGCCAGCACCAGCACCCCGCGTACGTTCGGCGCACCGCCCAACGGCACCATCATCACCGGCCCGTAACCCAGCCGCCGCAGCGGCGAGCCGGGGCGCGGACCGCTCTGCATGTCCGGGTCGGACATCGGCTCGCCCTGGACGAACACGTCGCCCGCGAGCGTCTCCGACACCACGAAGACGGCGCCCAGCAGCTCCTGCGCGCCCTCGCCGTCCGCGGACTCCACGATCAGCGACTGCCTCGACGGCTCCGGCAGGAGCACCTCGACCAGGTCCGCATCGGTCATGGCCAGGGCGGAGCCGGCCACCACGCTCAGCACCTGACGCGGGTCGGTGCCGGACAGCAGGCGCGTGGTCACCTCGGCCGAGGCCTGCAGCCAGGTCTCCCGCCGCCGGGACATCTCATACAGCCGGGCGTTGTCCACGGCGACGCCGGCCGCGGTGGCCAGCGCCACGACGATGGCCTCGTCCTCCTCGTCGAACTCGCCGCCGCCGCGCTTCTCGGTCAGGTAAAGGTTTCCGAAAACTTCGTCGCGCACCCGGATCGGGACGCCGAGGAAGGTGCCCATCGGCGGATGTCCCAGCGGGAAGCCGTACGACTCCGGGTGGTCGGCGATGCGGCCCAGCCTGAGCGGCCGCGCGTCCTTGATCAGCAGGCCGAGCAGGCCCAGGCCGTGCGGCCAGTGCTCGATCCTGGCGATCTCCTCCTCGGTCAGCCCCACCGGGATGAACTGGACGAGCGTGCTCTCGTGGCCGACCACGCCCAGCGCGCCGTAGCTGGCGTCCACGAGCTTGGTCGCGGTCTCGACGATGCGGCGCAGCACGGTCTCCAGATCGAGCTCGCTGCCCACCGACACCACGGCCTCGAGCAGTACGTGCACCCGGTCCCGGGTGGCCAGCACGGTGTTGAGCCGTACCTGCAGCTCGGCCAGCAGCTCGTCGAGCCGCACGTGTGGCATCACCGGATGGTGCTCGCTCTCCACATCTTCAAGTGTCGCACCAGGTCAGGCGCGGCGCCTCCCACGGTGCTCCTGGCATCGGATAGCGTCGTAGGTGTGATTCGTGTGTTCCTCGTCGACGATCACGAGGTCGTCCGGCGGGGCGTGGCCGCGTTGCTGGAATCCGAGGACGACATCGAGGTCATCGGAGAGGCCGGCACGGCCGAGTCCGCGATCGCCCGCATCGCGGCGCTGAGGCCCGAGGTGGCGGTGCTGGACGTGCGGCTGCCGGACGGCAGCGGGGTGGACGTGTGCCGCGAGGTGCGGTCGAGGGTGCCGGGGCTGGCGTGCCTGATGCTGACGTCGTTCGCCGATGACGACGCGCTGTTCGCCGCGGTGATGGCCGGGGCGGCCGGCTACGTGCTCAAGCAGATCCACGGCTCCGACCTGGTCGGCGCCGTCCGCACGGTCGCCTTGGGACAGTCGCTGCTCGACCCGCAGACCACCGCCGCCATGCTGCAGCGCCTGCGCGAGCAGGCCGCCAGGAAGGATCCCCTCGCCGCGCTGTCGGACCAGGAGCGGCACATCCTCGACCTGATCGGCGAGGGGCTGACCAACCGGCAGATCGGCGAGCAGCTGTTCCTGGCGGAGAAGACGGTCAAGAACTACGTGTCCAACCTGCTGGCCAAGCTCAACATGCAGCGCCGCACCCAGGCCGCCGCGCTGGCGGCGCGGCTGCGGGACGACCGTCCCGAATAACCCGTTCAGGGCACGTCTCCCGCGGTGGAGGCCGGGGGAAGGACGGGTTCGAGGTGGAACATCCCGGTGACCACCTCATGGGACCCTTCGGCGGGGCGCAGACGCCCGGCGACGGCCAGCAGCACGTCGTGCGCCGTGACCAGGCCGATCAGCCCGCCACCGTCGACCACCGGCACGGCATCGCACCCGGCGTCCAGCATCGCCGCCGCGACCCTGGTCAGCGGGGTGTCCGGGCGGACCACCGGCCTGCGCTGGCACCCGAGCAGCATCCGCACCTGACGGCTGGACTGCTCCTCCGGACCGCCCGACCAGGACATCGCCACCTGCTCGCGCGTCAGGATGCCGAACACGTGCCGCCCCTCGACCACCGGCAGGTGATGCACGTCCGCGCGGCGCATCAGCTCCCAGGCCATCAACGGTGACTCGTCCGGCTTGACCGCCACCAGGACCCGGCTCATCACCCGCTCGGCGGCCAGCATTTCGACCGTCATGACCCCTCCTTTCTCCCACCTCTACCTTCGCGGCGGCGAGCCCGCCGCGCCCGGGGACGAAGTCCCGAATGGGGGTGACGTTGGTCCCGATCTCGCGTGATTCAGGGGATTGTCGCGTCGGCGAGCAACTGGGCGAATCGACGGGGCGTGCCCGCCTGGGACCACATCGTCCGCTGCCGGGCCGCGCCCGTCCCCCGGCGGGCGAGCCGGTTGAGCAGCAGGGCGATCGGTTCGGGCTCGGGCAGGCGCGGCAGGAGCATCTCCAGCAGGTCGCGCTGGGGCAGGGCCCGCGCCGTGTACGGGTCGAGGGCGAGCGCGTCCAGGCCGAGCCGGGCGGCGGCGGCCAGCTCGGCGACGATCTGCCGGTCGCTCAGCGCCTTGATCGGCACATCTCGGGTCATGTCGGCGAGGGCCAGGGCGACGAGTGCCCGCGCCATGGCCGCCAGCAGCACAGTGTCCTCGACCGAGAGGCAGGTGTCCATGACCCGCAGCTCCACGGTCGGGTAGCGCGGCGACAGCCGGGCGTGGAAGTACACGCTCCGTTCGTCCAGGGCACGGCCGCGGCGGATCAGGTGGCACACGGCGGCGTCGTAGTCGGCCGCCGACCGCCACGCCCGGGGAGGCGCCGCCGTCGGCCAGCGGCTCCACTGCCGGTAGCGGCGGCTGGCCCAGCCCGTGTCCCCGCCGCCGGCGATGGGAGAGTTGGCGCTGAGCGCCAGCAGCGTGGCCAGGTAGGGCCGGAGCCGGGTGAGGATCTGCACGCCCAGCTCGCGGGAGGAGACGCCGACGTGTACGTGGCAGCCGCAGGTGCCCGAGCCCGCGACCAGGCCTCCATGGCGGGCCGCCAGCGCCCGGTAGCGGTCGTCGGCCGTCAGAGCGGACAAACCGGGCATGTGCCGCGGGGGGATGCCGCACGCGGCGAGATGGCAGCCCAGTTCCCGCGCCGCGCGTGCGGCGAGCGTCCGGTGGCGGGACAGCTCCTCGGCCACCTGCGCCAGGTCCGTGCACACGCCGGTGACCGTTTCGAGCTGGTAGCGCATGACCTCGGCTTTGATGTGCGGATCGCCGCCGAGCAGCGTCAGAACCGCCGGCGCGGCCAGGGCCGGGCGGCCTTCGGCCTGGTCCAGCAGCAAGAACTCCTCTTCAACGCCCACCGTCAGCGTCCGGACCACAGGGGTGGCGGTGCCATCCGCTCTCATCGCAACCTCCCCGGAAGCGATCTGCGTACGGGGCGATCGACCCGTTCCTACCGCACCACGGCCACGACGCAGCGGGCGTGGTGCAGGACCGCGTGGCTGACCGAGCCCAGCAGCGCCGAGCGGATGACTCCGCGCCCGTGCGAGCCGACCACCACCAGCGCGGCCTTGGCCGAAGCGGCCACCAGGGCGTCGACCGGGTGGGCGCGCCGCACGTCCTCGATCACCTCCACCCGCGGGTACGCCTCCCGGAACCGGGCGATCCTGGCGGCCACGACCTGGTTGGCGGCCGCGGTGATGTCGTCGGGGTCGTAGTTGACCTGCGGGGCGTACAACTGCACCGGCGGCTGCCAGGCGTGGATCGCGCGCACCGGGCCGCCGCGCAGCTCGGCCTGGCGGAAGGCGAACTCGAGCGCGGGCTCGCACTCCGGCGAGTCGTCCACGCCGACCACCACCTCACCGCGTACGGACTCCTGCTCGGGCCGCACCACGACCACCGGGCAGTGCGCCTGACCGGCCACGTGCAGGCTCACGGACCCGAGCAGGGCCCCCTCGAACCCGCCCAGCCCCCGGCTGCCGATGACGATCTCGGTCGCGTCCTTGGCCTGCTCACGCAGCGCCACCGCCGCGGGCCCCTCGACGACCTCGGTCGAGATCTCGACGTCCAGCTGCCGCTCGCTCGCCAGCTCGGCCGCCTCGGTGACCATCGTCTGCGCCATGCGGTCGAGCACGTCCGGCTCGGGAGCGGCGTGGAACCTCGAAAAACGGTACGAATCACGGTTCACGGCGTGCACGATGCGCAACGGCTCGTGCCGGCGCTTCGCGTCATCCACCGCCCAGGCCACCGCGGCGCACGACGCCCGCGATCCGTCGACACCTGCAATGATCATTTCGGTCCCCCCTCTCCCCCCATCGCACCGCGCGCGACCTCGCCACCCCAGGGCCATAAGTCCCTCGCGGGCGGGGCCAACGACCTGATCGTCCGGCTCACCGCACGCGGTCACCCGGCGCGCGCCGATGGGCGGCGTGATCGCTGATCACGCCGCCCATCACCGGATCACCGGTCAGGTCAGGAAGCTGCCGTACGGGCCGTTCAGCATGCCGTTCTTCTGGGTCTGGTTGAAGACGCAGTTCGGGTAGGAGTAGAAGGTCGCCGACATGCACGTCCCGTCGGTGGAGGTGGCGTCGGGCAGGCCGAACGCGTGCCCCAGCTCGTGCACCATTCCGCCGTACCACCGGTTCATCGCACCGTTGATCCCCGCGGCGCCGTCGGCGTCGTGTCCGCTGAGGATGACCCATCCGTTGCCGCCGCCGCCACCGGCGCCGTCGCCTTCGGCGCTGATCTCGCCGACGTTGACCCAGCGGTTGTCCGGGGCGCCGAGGCCGAGCTTACGGCGCAGTTCGGCCTGCATGTTGCAGACCGTCCACCAGTACTTCTCCCCGCAGTTCGGCGTGTTCTCGTACCAGGTCCGCGGCTGGTCGCCGTTGACGACCTCGACGACCGGGTTGTTCAGCGTGAACGTCTTGCCGAGCTGCTGCTTGAAGAAGCGCTGCGCCTCCTGCATGACCTTGGCGATGCCGTCCGGGTAGCGCTGGTCGTAGGCCACGTCCGAGGGCTTGAGCCAGTAGACCCGCACGGTCCGCGACGGCGGCGGGCCCGACGTCGGGGTCACGGTCGGGGTCACGGTCGGAGTCGCCGTGGGGGTCACGGTGCCCGTGCAGGTGACGCCGTTGAGGGTGAAAGTGGCCGGCACCGGGTTGGTGGAGTTGTTCCACGTGCCGTTGAACCCGAACGAGGCGCTGCCGTTCGTCGGCAGGGAGCCGTTCCAGCCGACGTTGGCGGCGGTCACCGCGCTGCCGCTCTGGGTCACGACGGCGTTCCAGGCCTGGCTGACCGTCTGCGCGGCGCCGAAGCTCCAGCGCAGGGTCCAGCTCGTGAGTGGATCACCGAGGTTCTTGATCGCGACGTTGGCGCTGAAGCCGCCGGTCCACTGCGAGCCCAGGGTGTAGGTGACCTGGCAGCCGGCCGCGGCCGCGTGCGCCGTGATCGTGCTCGCCACCGCGGCACCGGCCATGCAGACGGCCAGGACCCCGGCGATGAGGCCCCTGCGTAATCCTCGTAAGCGCATACGCCTTCTCCGTGTGAGGGGGAGCCCGAAAAATGTGAACCTTAACAACGAGTACGGTGATGATCCGCACCGAACCTGTCAATGAGCGCGGGCGGAAGGCTGCTGCGGACGTGGGGAAATGCTTTTGGGACTCTGAAAGTTTCAGGCAGCCAGATGTTCGCGCAGCAGCGCGAAGAACGTGTCGCCGCGGACGATCTCGAACGGATCCCCCAGGAGGCCCGCGAGCTCGGCGATGTCGGCCGGCGTCCAGTTCCAGGCGTTGACCGCCCCGGCGATGAACAGCGGCGTGCCCCCGTCCCATCCCTCGATCCGCCGCACCAGCGTGTCCCGGTACTCCTGCGCCTTGCCCTGCGGCGAGAAGTTCCCGATCACGGGCAGGCCCGCCGGATGGATCAGCAGGTCGCCGGTCTCCCACGACTGGATGATGCCGCGCACCGGCGTGTCGCGCCGGTAGGCGGCGACGATGCGCTCGTCGAAGGCCACCCAGCCGTCGCCCTCGGGCCGGCGGTGGTTGTAGGCGTAAACGAGATCCATGCCGGTACGGCGCAGGAATCGGCCGGTGAGCCGCGTGTACGCGGCCAGCGCCGCCGCCGGCCAGGACCCCGGGTAGGTGTAGCCGGCGCCGGACGGGCCGGCCACGAGCAGGTCGTTGGCGGTGGCCGTGCGCTGGTAGTACGCCAGCAGCGCGGGCCCGATGTCGGCCAGCAGCGGGCTGACCGTCCAGTTGACCGGCACGCCGCCGCGCTTGGGGTCGTCCCAGATCTCGCGCATCCGGCGCTGGCAGTACTGGATGTTGTCGCCCTCGCCGACCGTGAGCGTGAGATAGACGCGGTCGCGTAACCTGGCCGGCGGTCGCGGGCGTACCCGGTCGGAGATCCTGGCGGAGACCCCGGCGTGGACGGTGGCGTTCATGTAGTAGTCGGCGGGGACCACCTCCACGCCGTGCTGCGAGGCCCGGTCGACACCGCCCCACTCGCCCGCCACGTCGTTGGAGAACCAGCCCGCGTACGGCGTGGCGGGCTCGACCCGGCCGAAGATCTCGTCGAGCAGCTCACCGGTGGCGCCGCTGGGCGGCAGCCAGAAGACCATGGCGCGGGTGGCCACCGCGTAGTCGCGGAAGTAGGGGAACGGCTCGACCCGGGTGGGCGCGGTCGTCGTGGCCGTGACCAGGTACTGGTTCCACAGGTCCACCTCGACGAGCAGTTGCCGGGCGCCGGCCGGGGCGGTGAAGCGGTAGATGAAGTAGTTGCCGCCGTCGGCGAAGCGGTTGGCGTCGCCGCCGACGGCGGAGTTGAGACCGTCGAAGAGGTAGGGGGCCTCGGCGTCCGTGCCGGGGGTGAACGCCGCGATCTGCGTCCCGTCCGCGCTCACCTTCACCGAGCCCACCGACGCGCCCCAGCCGTCGTCGCCGAGCGAGTCCTGGAAGCGCAGGTAGACGCCGTCCTGGGCGGTCGGCAGCTCCTGGCTCAGGTCGAACGTGCGCACCGCCCGGTTGGAGGAGTCGCGTACGCGCTCGCTCTCCCGCGCGAGCTCGCGCCACCGCACGCCGTCCACCCGCACCGTCCTGGTGGGCGGGAGCCCGGCGAGCAGGGCGTGGGTGCAGCGGGGGAACAGGTGGTCGAGCTGCCAGCGGTACGTGGCCAGGACGTCGGCGGGGTCGAAGCGGCCGCGCAGGTCCGCGACGGTGCGCAGGCCGTGCGCGGCGGCCTGCTCGGCGGTCGCGGCGACGGCGTCCTCGAGGCCGGCCAGGGTGGTGGCGACGTTGACGGAGTCGGGGACGTCCGGGTCGTGCAGGATCGCGCCGCGCACCTCGGCGCGGTAGCGGGCGACCAGGTCGAGGGGGCGGTCGTGACGGGTGACCGCCGCGCCGGTGGTGGACAGCCAGCGCTCGTCGTGTCCGGCGGCGTCGTAGTTGAAGTAGAGGCGCGGCCGGCGGCGGTTGACGACGCCCTGGAGGGTGGTCAGGAGCAGCTGGTCGTCGCCGTGGAGGGTGGTGAGGTCGGCGAAGTCGAGGTGGGTGGGTCGGCCGAAGTTCGGCAGGAAGGTGGGGAGGGTGCGGGCGGCGGCGGGGCCCTGGAAGGTGAGGCCGAGGCCGCCGGCCGCGAGGACCGCGCCGTTCGCCCGTAGGAAACTGCGTCGTGACACCATCGACGATCTCCGCTCCTCATGGGGGGACAAGGATTGACACCGCTGTCAACTGTCCTCGAACGTAACAACGTGACGTGATGTTGTCCATGGTGTAAAGCTCCCCGGACACCGCCGGGGAGCGGTCCCTTACAGCCCCTGGACCAGGGCCACGATCACCGCGGTCAGCGCCACCGGACCCATCACCGCCACCGTCACCACGGTCGCGTTGCGGCCGGGCAGCAGGCGGGCGAGGGTGCGCGTGGCGACCTGCCGCACCACACCCGCGCCGGGCAGCACGAACAGCCCCAGCGTGAACGCGCCGGCGGCGAGGGACTCCGCCTGGCTGGCGCTCACCCGGCCGGACAGGTGCAGCAGGCTCGCGACGACGATGCCGAACGCCAGCGACAGGAACAGGTGGCCCACCGCGACGAGCGCGGACCTGCTGAACGGCTGCCCGCTCTCGCCGAAGAAGTGATCGCCGGCGCGCAACGCCAGCGAGAGCGCCGCCGCCACCAGCCCCACGGCGACCGGCATGACGACGGTCGCCGCCACCAGCGTCACGAGCATCAGCACCCCGACGAACCCGCTGCTGGCCAGGAACCGCTTGAGCTCGAAGGGCTCCGCGGGAGGCGGGGCCGGGCGGGGCTCCCGCGGCCGGTCGGCGTGGAGGGTCGGCGCGGGAGCGGGCACGTAGGGCGGCGGCCGCTCCTCCTGGCGGCTCGGGGCGTATTCGACCGGCGGGAGCAGGTCGGAGACGATGTCCATGGTCAGCGTGCCGCTCGCGATCCGCTTGGTCCTGTCCGGGCGGCCCGCCGGATCGAGCGCCCTGGCCAGCCGCAGCAGCTCTCCCGCGCCGGGCCGCGCCGCCGGATCGACCTGCATCGCCCGGCTCAGCCAGCCCCGCAGCCACGCCGGCGCCTTGTCGAGCTGCGCCCGGCCTTCCATGGTGTTGAAGCAGATCGCCTCGAACGTCCCCGTCCCGAACGGCGGCAGCCCCGTGGCCGCGAAGAACACCGTCGAGGCCAGCGCGTGCACGTCGGCCGCCTGGGTGATCTGCGAGTCACGGATGATCTCCGGCGCCAGGTAGCCCGGCGTGCCGACGAACATCCCGGTCTGCGTCAGCCGGGCCGCGTTCACCAGATGCGCGATGCCGAAGTCGATGACCAGCGGCTCGCCGTCGACCAGCATGACGTTGGACGGCTTGAGGTCACGATGGATCACGTCGGCCGCGTGGATGTCCACCAGCGCCTGGCACAGCCCCTGCGCGAGCTTGACGACCTCGCGCGCCTCCAGCGGGCCGTCGGCCAGCACGGTGTCCTCCAGCGTGCGGCCCGCGGCGAAGCGGGTCACCACGTAGGGCCGGTCGCCCGCCAGCTCGGCGTCGATCACCTCGGCCACGTAGCGGCTGCGCACCCGCCGCATCGTCTCCACCTCGCGGAACAGCCGGTCGCGCGACTTGAGATCGGCGGCCACGTGCGGGTGCAGAACCTTGATCGCGACCTCGCGGCCCGCGCCGTCCAGACCGAGGTGGGCCACCCCCATGCCGCCCTCGCCGATCTTCCCGATCACCCGGTACGGGCCGAGATGCTCGTGCGTCTGCGTGCTCATTCCCGCCGTCATCCTCCGTGTTTCCCCCGGTACGCCGCACTTCCGTACGCGCTGGCCCGGATATTCTCCCGCAGCGTTTCCCCCGAGATGCACAGTAAGCGAAGATCGGCCCGAGCGCGGCGCTCCCGGCGGTTTCAGGTGGAGGCGCGGTGAATGACGTGCGGGGACAACGAGGCCGGCGTCAGGCGCGGCTTGCGGCCCGACAGGTTCGCCACGACCGCGTCGGCCAGGGAACGGCCCACCTTCTCCAGGTCGAAGGCGATCGTGCTGAGCGGCGGATCGGCCGCTTGGGCGAGGGGGATGTCGTCGGTGCCGATGACCGCCAGATCGCCGGGGGCGGTGAGCCCGGCGCGGCGCAGGCCCATGAGGAGGGCGATCGCGACCTCGTCGTTGTAGGCGCACACGGCGGTCACGGACTCCCGCCGCCAGCGCCTGGCGGCGCGGGCCATGGCGGCGCCGTCGAGCCTGGTGTCGAGCGCCGTGGGCGGGTCGACACCGGCGTGCGCGCAGGCCTCGGCGACCCCGGCCAGCCGGTCGCCGGCGATCTTGCGGAGCAGCGGGTGCTCGGGCATGGCGTAGCCGAGGCGCCGGTGACCCAGGTCGATGAGGTGCTCGGCCTGGAGGCGGCCCATGAGCCGCATGGTGGGGTGGGCCTCGAACTCGGTGGTGAAGACGAGGTCCGCGCCGGCCCGGCGCAGGGCCTGCACGGTCTCGTCGTCGAGCGGGTCGAGGCTGACGACCACCGAGGCGTCGATCGCCGCGCAGACGTCGGGCAGCGGCCGCCCCGGCGCTCCGGCCAGGTGGGTGACCAGGGTGAGGCCGGCGTCGGCCAGGGCGGTGGCGAACTGCTCGACGAAGCGGTTGATGCCGGGGCCGATCGACAGGTGCGGGATGGACAGCAGGACGACGTCGCTGCGCCCCGCGGCCAGGGAGCGGGCCGAGCCGCGCGGGCGGTAGTCGAGCCGCTTGACCGCGTCGAGGACGCGGCGGCGGGTCTCTTCCGGGATCGACTGCCCCGGGGTGTCGTTGAGCACATAGCTCACGGTCGCGGCGGAGACGCCGGCTGCTCGGGCGACATCGGCGCTGGTGACCCGCTTCGCTGGGCGTCTCATGTCGGCATCGTAGGAGATTCCGGCCGGCTGTGTGACGGGCGCCTCCGTTGCGTACTTGTTACGGGGAGACGTCTTGCGATCCCTGCGGCGGTCAACGGTAGGTTACTGATGCGCTTAAGTAATGAGCTGCACTTTCGACCCTGACTGCTTTGGGAAGGGTGTTCATGGCCACTCCCCCCTCTCTCGGACCGCTCGAAACCCGGACCCCCGACGACCTGCCGAGGGCGAGCGCGGGCTACGTCTTCTGGATGATGGCCGCCAACTTCGGCATCTCCATGGCCTTCGTGGTCCCGCTGTCGTTCTCGCTGGCGGTGCGGATCGACGAGCTCGCCCCCGGGCACGAGGAGGTGCTCGGATACGTCACGGGCACCGCCCAGACCATCTACCTCGTGCTCAGTCCCCTGCTCGGCGTCTGGAGCGACCGCACCCGCAGCCGCCTCGGCCGCCGCCGCCCCTTCCTGCTCGCCGGCGCGGTCCTGGGCCTGGCGGCGCTGGTCGGCATCGCGCTCGCGCCGACCCTGCTGCTCGTGGGAGCCGGCTGGATCCTCGCGATGCTCGGCTGGGCGACCGCCTCCCAGGCGATCCTCAACGTGCAGGCCGACCGCATCCCCGAGGCCCAGCGCGGCAAGATCGGCGGCCTCACCGGGCTGACCGGCCAGATCGCCCCCATCGTCGGCATCGGGATCACCACCGCCGTGACGGGCGACACGTTCCTCGTCTTCGTCCTGCCCGGCGTCGTCGGCGCGGTGCTGCTCGGCGTCTTCCTCGTCGTGGGCAAGGAGGACGACACGCGCGGCGCCGTCCACACCACGCCCGTGTCGGCGCGGACGCTGGCGTCCAGCTACGTGTTCAACCCCCGCAAGTACCCCGACTTCGGCTGGAACTGGCTGGGGCGCCTGCTGTTCTTCATGGGGCTGTACTTCAACACGACGTTCACCACGTTCTTCTACGCCCAGCGCCTGGACCTGCCGGTGCGGGAGGTCGCCGGAGCGGCGGCCGTCATCGGGATCCTCGGCGTCGCCGCGGCGGCCCTCGGCGCGATCGGCGGCGGCTTCCTGTCGGACAAGCTGCGGCGGCGCAAGCTGTTCGCCCTCGTCGGCGCGCTGTTCTTCGTCGCGGGCGCGCTGGTGGAGGCCTTCGCGTACTCCTTCCCCGTGCTGATGATCGGGTCCGTGCTGATGCAGCTCGCGATCGCGTTCTTCAGCGCGGTCGACCAGGCGATCGTGCTCGCGGTGCTGCCGAGCAGGGAGGAGGCCGGGCGGTACATGGCCGTGGTGTCGTTCGCCCACAAGCTCCCGAGCGCGGTCGCGCCGCTCGTCGCCCCGTTCGTCATCGGCATCGGCGCGAGCGGCGGCGACAAGAACTACACGCTGCTCTACCTCACCGGCGCGGTGCTGGCGCTCATCGGCGGGTCGCTGGTGTTCACGCGGGTGCGGTCGGTGCGATGAGGATGAGCGAGCACGCGCCGTACGACCTGCGGATCGCCAGTGGCGGCGATCAGTTCCCGGTCGCCGAGGAGCGGCCGATGCTGTCCTGGAAGCTGCCGCGGACGTGGAGCGGGCAGGACGGCTACGACCTCCAGCTCCGCGTGGACGGCGTCGAGCGGAGCGTGGCGAACGTCGTCTCCGCCCGGCACCTGTTCGTCGAGTGGCCGCTGCCGCCGCTGCGCAGCCGGCAGTCCGTGGCCTGGCGGGTCCGGACGCGTCGCGGCGGGCGGTCCTCTGGCTGGTCGCCCTGGCACGCGTTCGAGTCCGGCCTGCTGGAGCGGGACTGGTCGGCGCGCTGGATCTCCCCGCGGGAGGACGGCGGGGACTCGCGCCCGGCCTACGTCCTGGCCGGCGGCGTGGACCTGCGCGGCGACATCGCCCACGCCCGGCTCTACGCCACCGCGCTCGGTGTCTACGAGGCGTTCGTCAACGGCACCCGGGTGGGGACGGCGGAGCTGGCGCCGGGCTCCACCTCGTACGGGGACACGCTGTACGCCCAGGCCGCCGACGTCACGGCGCTGCTGCGCGGCGGCGGCAACGACCTGGAGATCCTGCTGTCGGACGGCTGGTACCGGGGCAGCGTCGGCACCTGGCGCAAGCGCGACTCGTGGGGCACGACCACCGCGGCCCGGCTCCAGCTCCACGTCCGCTACGCCGACGGCACCGAGGCGGTCGCCGTCACGGGCGCGGACTGGACCTCGCGCCGCGGCAGCATCGTCGCGGCCGACCTGATGAACGGCCAGACGACCGACTTCACGGCCCCGCCGGGCGCCACCCGGCCCGTCCTGGTGGACGCGGTCACCGCGCCGCCGATCAGCTGGTCACCGGCCCCGCC
The DNA here is from genome assembly GCF_014873145.1 of Nonomuraea angiospora. Taxonomy (NCBI): domain Bacteria; kingdom Bacillati; phylum Actinomycetota; class Actinomycetes; order Streptosporangiales; family Streptosporangiaceae; genus Nonomuraea; species Nonomuraea angiospora. The sequence goes on from NZ_JADBEK010000001.1 coordinate 1,973,105, forward strand.
GGTGCGCCGGATCGAGCGGATCGCCCCGCGTTCGGTGACCCGGCACGGCGACGGCGCCTGGATCGTGGACTTCGGCCAGAACGCCTCCGGCTGGATCGCCCTGGCGGGCCTGGGCCCGGCCGGCACCCGTACGGTGATCGACTACGGCGAGCACCTGGACCCGGCCGGGGACCTGACCACGACGCACCTGGACAGCCGGCGGCCGGGCGAGCCCGCGATCCCGTTCGTGCAGCGCGACGAGGTCGTCTCCTCGGGACGGCCCGGCGAGGTGTTCGAGCCCCGGCACACCGTGCACGGCTTCCGCTACGCGCGCCTCTCCCGCGCCGTGGACCCGGCGGACATCGTCATGCGGGTCGTGCACACCGATCTGCGCCCGACGGCGACGTTCGCCTGCAGCGACGACGACCTCAACCGGCTGCACGAGGTGGCGCGCTGGAGCTTCCGCGGCAACGCCGTGGACCTCCCGACCGACTGCCCCACGCGCGAGCGTCTGGGCTGGACGGGCGACTACCAGATCTTCGCGCCGACCGCGGCCCGCCTGTACGACGTCGACGGCTTCAGCCGCAAGTGGCTGCGCTCCGTCCGCGACGACCAGCTGGACGACGGCCGCGTGGTGAACTCCTCGCCCGACGCCAACCGGCTGAAGGTCCACGACGAGCCGATGGCGAACGGGATCACCGGCTCGGCCGGGTGGGGCGACGCGATCGTCCTCGTCCCATGGGTGCTCTACACGACCTACGGCGACACGGCCGCCCTCGCCGAGAACTGGCCGGCGATGCGGCGCTGGGTCGAGTGGGCACTGGCGACCGCGCGCGACGCCCGGCACCCCTCCCGCGTCGAGCGTTCGGCCGAGCCGCTCGCCCACGAGGAGTTCGTCTGGGACGGCTCCTTCCACTGGGGCGAATGGCTGGAGCCGAAGGAACGCGCGGCGGACGGGTCCCTGATCGATCCCGTGATGAGCGATCCCATGGCGTGGTACCTGGCGGACAAGGGCGAGGTGGGCACCGCGTACCTGTTCCGCTCCGTCCGCACCCTCGCCGACGTGGCGCGGGTGCTGGGTCACGCCGGCGAGGCGGCCCGCTACCGCGAGACGGCCGAGCGGGTACGCCGGGCGTGGCGGACGGAGTTCCTGGACGCCGAGGGCCGGACGAAGGCCGGCACGCAGGCGAGCTACGTGCGGGCCCTGGCGTTCGAGCTCGTGCCCGAGGACCTGCGCGAGCGGGCGGCCCGGCACCTCGTCGCCCTGATCGACGCGGCCGGCGGGCACCTCGGCACGGGCTTCCTCTCGACGGCCGACCTGCTGCCCGTCCTGGCCGACTCCGGCCACCCCGACGTCGCCTACCGGGTGCTGCTGCAGCGCTCGTCCCCCTCGTGGCTGGGCATGCTCGACCGGGGCGCGACCACCATCTGGGAGGACTGGGACGGGGTGTCCGAGGACGGCACGGCCACGGCGTCACTCAACCACTACAGCAAGGGCGCGGTCATCCGCTTCCTGCACACCCACACCCTCGGCCTGCGGCAGGAGCCGGGGTCGGCCGGCTGGGAGTCCTTCGTGGTCGCGCCGGTGCTCGACGAGACGATCACCTGGGCCACGGGCACCTTCGACGGCCCGCGGGGGCGGATCGCCGTCGACTGGCACGTCGAGGACGGCCACCTGACCATCGCGGTCGAGGTGCCCGGAGGCTCCGAGGCACGGATCCGCTTCCCGGACGGCAGCACGTTCCACACCGGCCCGGGACGTTTCTCTCGACGACGTCCCATCAACTGAAGGAGTTCACGCATGTCCATTGCCGATGTGTCGGGCAAGTCCCTGGCGGAGCTCGTCTCCCTGCGCGGGCGGCGCGCGGTCGTGACCGGCGGCGGTCGCGGGCTGGGCCGGGCGATCGCGCTCCGCCTGGCCGAGGCGGGCGCCGACCTGCTGATCGGCGACATCGACGAAGAGCTCGCCGTCACCGCCGCCAAGCAGCTCGCCGAACGCCACGGCGTACGCGCGATCGGCACCGCCATGGACGTCACCGACGCGGCGTCCGTGGCCGCGGCGGCCGACCTCGCCGTGTCCGAGCTCGGCGGCCTGGAGATCTGGGTGAACAACGCCGGGATCTTCCCGAGCGTCCCGCTGCTGGAGATGAGCGAGGAGACCTGGGACCAGGTGTTCGCGGTGAACGCGCGCGGCGTCTTCGTCGGCGCGCGTGAGGCGGCGCGGCGGATGTCGGCGGCGGGCCCGAGCGGTGTCACCGGCGGCGCCATCGTGAACATCATCTCGACCGCGGGTTTCCGCGGGAGCGCGCCGGGCCTGGCCGCCTACGTCGGGTCCAAGCACGCCGCCCGCGGTCTCACGCGCGAGCTGGCCCTCGAACTCGCTCCGCTGGGCATCCGCGTGCTCGGGGTGGCGCCGAGCTACGTCCCCACGGAGGGCAACATGATGGCGGCGGCGGCCGTGCCGGCCGGCGAGCTCCCGCCGACCAACCTCATGCTGAACGGCCCGGTCGGCCGGATCGGCGTGCCCGACGACATCGCGCGCGTCGTCCTGTTCTGCGCGTCGGACCTGGCCGCCTTCATGACGGGCAGCACGCTGCTCGCCGACGGCGGCGACACCGCCTGACGCGCGTTCAGCCGCCGTCGACCGGCGCCGGGATCCGCGCCTCCACCTTGAACGACGCGCGATCGGCCCGGTAGACGTCGCGCGCGAACTCGATGCAGCGCCCCTCGCTCGTGTAGGTGCGGCGGGTCAGCAGGATCCCGCTGGAGGCGCTGCGCACCTGCAGCCGGGCGCAGGAGGCGTCGTCGATGACGATGGACTCGATGACGGCGGAGGCATCGGCCGGCACGACGCCGTAGTGGGCACGCAGGATGTGCCAGAGCGAGCCGGTGAGGGGCCGCTCCAGCAGGCCGGGCGTGATCGCGCTGGGGAAGTAGGTGGTCTCCAGCGCGATCGGCTCGTCGTCGGCGAAGCGCAGCCGGTGCAGGGCGTGCACGGTCTCCTCGCCGGCCAGGTCGAGCGCCTCCCGGGCCGAAGGGGTCGGGGGGCGCTCCTCGGCCCAGATGAGCTGGGCCGACGGCCGCCGCCCGGCCAGGATGATCTCGTCGGAGAAGCTGCCGATGTGGAACGGCACCCGCGGTTCGGCCACGAACGTGCCGCGCGGCGGCCGCCGGTAGACGTAACCCTCCTTCTCCAGCAGCGCCAGGGCCTGCCGGGCGGTCATCCGGCTGACGCCGAAGCTCTCGCTGAGCTCCCGTTCGGACGGCATGAGCGTGTGGGGGCCGAGCTTCTCGCCGGTGATGCGGTCGCGCAGCTCCGCGGCGATCGTCACGTAACGGGGTGAGCCCATGCTTGACACCTTAGCCCACTTGGACGATACCTTGCGGTCTACACCAGATGGTATATACCAAGAGGGAGGTTGCGATGAGAGACGACACAGCGCGCACCGACAGCGACGGGCTGGCCCGGTTCGGTTACGAGCAGTCCTTCGAGCGGCGGACCGGCCGGTTCGCCTCGTTCGCCGTGGCCTTCGCGTTCGTCTCGATCGCGACCGGCATCTTCACCACCTACGGGTCCGTGCTGAGCTCCTCCGGGCCGCTCGGCATCTGGACCTGGCCGATCGCGGTGGTCGGCCAGCTCGCGGTGGCGTTCGTCATCGGCTCGCTGGCCTCCCGGATCCCGGTGACCGGCTACGCCTACCAGTGGACCTCCCGCCTGGCCAACCCGGTGCTCGGCTGGATCATCGGCTGGATCTCGTTCATGTTCCTGGCCGTCGTCGTCGTGGCCGTGGACTACACGGTCGCCTCGACGGTCCTGCCCGTCCTGCTGGACTACACGGCCAACGGCGGCATCACCTGGGCGGTCACCGCGGTGATCCTGCTCGGGCAGGCCGCGCTCGTCGGGGGCTCCACCCGGTGGTCCGAGAAGGTCAACAACACCGCCGTGTCGGCCGAGCTCGCCGGCATGGTGCTGCTGACCGTGCTGCTGCTCGTCGTGGCCGCGGTCCGCAACGACATGGACTTCGGCAACCTGTGGAGCAGGGGCGCCCTGCCCGCCGAGGGATACTGGAGCTTCGGCGACCTGACCACGGCCGGGCCGTGGGTGCTGGGCTTCCTGCTCGGCGCCTTCACCATCGTCGGGTTCGAGTCGGCGGCCAACCTCGCCGAGGAGACCACCGACCCCGAGCGGGTGGTCCCGCGGGCCATGTGGCAGGCGGTCCTGGCCTCCGGCGTCCTGGGCTTCCTGTTCCTGGTCGCGGTGACGCTCGCGGCCGGCGACCCCGCGGCGCTCGCCGCGTCCGGCACCCCGATCGCCGACGTCATCAAGCAGACCCTCGGACCGGTCGTCGCCACGCTCCTGCTGCTGCTGGTCGTGCTCGCGATCTTCGCCTGCGGCCTGGTCATCATGATGACCGGCACCCGCCTGACCTGGGCGATGTCCCGCGACGAGCGGTTCCCCGGCTGGCGGCAGTGGCAGCGGGTCTCGCCGCGCTTCGGCACCCCGCTGCGGGCGACGGTGTTCTACGTGGTGCTCGCCGAGGTGATCCTGGGCCTGTTCTCGGCCTTCTCGGAGGACGCGCTGTTCACCCTGTTCGGCGCGGCCACGCTGCTGCCGGCCGTCATCTACGCCGCGACCGTCGCGCTCTACCTCGCCAAGCGGCGGCACCTGCCGGCCAACGGCAAGTTCGACCTCGGCGCCTGGGAGAAGCCCGTCCTGGCGGTGTCGGTCGTGTGGCTGGTGTTCGAGCTGTCCATCTTCCGCGACGCCTCCTTCCGCGACGCCTGGCTCTACGTTCTGGTGATGGTCGTGATCGGCGCCGCCTACCTGGTGACGCTGCTGGCGACCCGTGGCCGCCGGGCGCTGGACATGCCCGACATGCACTCGATCGACGGCGCTTTCGCGCAGAAGGAGCAGATCTGACGATGCACGTCCTCGCGATCGACCAGGGCACGTCAGGGACCAAGGCCATCGTCGTGGACGCCGGTGGCGCCGTCCTGGCGATCGCCGAGGAGGCCCTGCGCCCGCGTTACCTGGAGGGCGGCGGCGTCGAGCAGGACCCGCGTGCCCTGCTCGACTCCGTCCTGACCGCCGGACGGCGCGCGGCCGCCGCGGCGGGCGTGCCGCTGGACGCGGTCGCCCTGGCCAACCAGGGCGAGACCGTGCTGGCCTGGGATCCCGTCACCGGCGAACCGCTCACCCCCGCCATCGTCTGGCAGGACCGCCGGGCCGAGCCGCTGTGCGCCGCGCGGGCCGAGCACGCCGGCCGGGTGGCCGCGCTGACCGGCCTCGTGCTCGACCCGTACTTCTCGGCGCCGAAGATGCGCTGGATCCGCGAGGAGCTGACCACCGAGGGCGTCGTGACGACCACCGACACCTGGCTGGTCCACCGGCTGTGCGGCGCGTTCGTCACCGACGCCTCCACCGCCAGCCGCTCCCTGCTGCTCGGGCTGGAGGACGCGCGGTGGAACGGCGAGCTGCTGGAGCTGTTCGGGCTCGGCTCCGAACGGCTCCCCGAGATCGTCGCCAGTGACGCCGTCGTCGGCACGACCACCGCGTTCGGCCCGGAGGTCCCCGTGACCGGGCTGATCGTCGATCAGCAGGCCGCGCTGCTGGCCGAGGCGTGCCTGGAGGCGGGCACCGCCAAGTGCACCTACGGCACGGGCGCGTTCCTGCTCGCCCAGCTCGGGACGTCCCCCGCGCGCTCGGCGTCGGGGCTGGCCACGTCGATCGCCTGGCGGCTGCACGGCGAGACGCGCTACTGCGTGGACGGCCAGGTCTACACCGCGGCCTCGGCCGTGCGCTGGCTCGCCGACCTCGGCCTCGTCTCCGGCGCGGACCAGCTCGACGCCGTCGCGGCGCCCTCCGGCGACGGCGTGCTGTGCGTGCCCGCGCTCGCCGGGCTGGCCGCGCCGTGGTGGGACGCCGGCGCCACCGCCTCGTTCACCGGCATGACGCTCAGCACCGGCCGCGGGCACCTCGTACGGGCGCTGCTGGAGGGGGTCGCCGCGCAGGTCGCCGAGCTGGCCGCGCTGGTGGGGGCGGATCTCGGCGCGCCGCTGTCGCGGCTGCGCGTGGACGGCGGCCTGACCCGCTCGCGCGTCCTCATGCAGGCGCAGGCCGACCTCGCCCAGCTCCCCGTGGAGGTCTACCCGTCGCCGCACGCGACCCCGCTCGGCGCCGCCGCCTGCGCGCTGATGGCCCTGGACCCGGCCCTGGACGCCGCCGCGGCCGTCGGCGGCTGGCGGCCGTCGGCCGTCTACGAGCCCGCCTGGCCCGCGGACCGGGCCGCCGCGCACCTGGAGCGGTGGCGGGCCGCCGCCCAGGCCACTCTGTCGTCGAAGGAGAACTCGTGAACACGTACGACGTGGCCGTGATCGGCGGCGGCATCGTCGGCTCGGCCATCGCGCGCCTGCTGGGCGGCACCGCGCTGTCGGTGGCGCTGGTGGAGGCGCGCGACGACGTGGGCGACGGCACCAGCAAGGCCAACACCGCCATCCTGCACACCGGCTTCGACGCCAAGCCGGGCACCCTGGAGTCCCGCCTGGTCGCCCGCGGCTACGACCTGCTCGGCCGCTACGCCGAGGCCACCGGCATCCCGGTCGAGCGCACCGGCGCGCTGCTCGTGGCCTGGACGCGGGAACAGCTCGACGCCCTGCCCGGCCTGCGGGCCAAGGCCGAGCGCAACGGCTACACCGCCTGCGAGATCGTCGACGCCGCCGAGGTCTACCGCAGGGTCCCGGCCCTCGGCCCGGGCGCGCTCGGCGGGCTGACGGTCCCCGGCGAGTCCGTCATCTGCACCTGGACCACGAACCTCGCCCTGGCCACCGACGCCGTCAACCGCGGCGTGAGGCTGCTGCGCGGCCACCGCGTCACCGCGGTCCATCGCGGTCCTGACGCCACCCGGCTGGTCACCACGGCGGGCGAGCTGTCCGCCCGGTGGGTGGTCAACGCCGCCGGGCTGGGCGCCGACGCGCTCGACGCCCTCTTCGGCCACGACCGCTTCACCGTCACGCCGCGCCGCGGCGAGCTGCTGGTCTTCGACAAGCTCGCCCGGCCGCTGGCGCCCTGCATCGTGCTGCCGGTGCCGTCGTCGGCCGGCAAGGGCGTGCTCGTCAGCCCTACCATCTACGGCAACGTCATGCTCGGCCCGACCGCCGAGGACCTGACGGACAAGGCCGCGACCGGCACCTCGGAGGCGGGGCTGGAGTTCCTGCGCGAGAAGGGCGCCGAGCTCATGCCCCGGCTGATGGCGGAGGAGGTCACCGCGACCTACGCGGGCCTGCGCGCCTCGATCGGCCGCGACGACTACCTGATCGACCTCGATGCCGGGCAGCGCTATCTCCTGGTCGGCGGCATCCGCTCCACCGGCCTGACCGCCGGCATGGCGATCGCCGAGCACGTCGCGGACCTGCTCAAGGGCCACCTCGACCTCGTCGAGCGGGCCGGCCTGCCCGCGCCGCCCCGCATGCCCAACCTGGGCGAGGCGTTCCCGCGCCCCTACCAGGACGCCGCCGCGATCGCCGCCGACCCCGAGTACGGGAGGGTCGTGTGCTTCTGCGAGCGGGTGACAAGGGGGGAGATCCGCGACGCCCTGGCGTCGGTGATCCCGCCCGCCGGGGTGGAGGGCCTGCGCCGCCGCACCAGAGCCATGAACGGACGCTGCCAGGGCTTCTACTGCGGTGCCCGGGTACGCGAGATCTTCGAAGGGGAACAGAAATGACTGAGCGCGTACGGGTGGCCGTGATCGGCGGGGGCCCGGCCGGGCTCACCGCCGCCGCCACGCTCGCCCCTTCCGTGGACGGCGACGTCCTGGTCCTGGAGCGTGAGCCGGAGACCGGCGGCATCCCCCGGCACAGCGACCACCCCGGCTACGGCCTGCGCGACCTGCGCAGGTTCGTCTCCGGACCCGCGTACGCGCGCCGGCTGACCCGCCGCGCCCGCGACGCCGGGGCCCGGCTGGAGACCGAGGCCATGGTCACCGGCTGGGCCGGGCCGCGGACCCTGGAGGTGACCTCGCCGCACGGCCGCCGCCTCGTCCAGGCCGACGCGGTGGTCCTGGCGACCGGCGCCCGGGAGCGGCCCCGCCCCGCCCGGCTCATCCCCGGCGACCGTCCCGACGGCGTCTACACCACCGGCCAGCTGCAGAACCTCGTCCACCTGCACCACCGCGAGGTCGGGCGGCGCGCCGTGGTCGTCGGCGCCGAGCTGGTCAGCTGGTCGGCGGTCCTGACCCTGCGCGAGGCGGGCTGCCGCACGGTGCTGATGACCAGCGAGTACGAGCGGCCGGAAGCCTACGCGGCCTTCCACCTCCCGGGACGGCTGGCCTTCGGCGTGCTCGTCCGGGCCCGCACCCGGATCGTCGCCGTCAACGGCAGGGGCCGGGTGACCTCGGTCGACATCGAGGACCTCGGCACCGGGCGGCGCCGGCGCGTCCCCTGCGACACGGTGATCACCACCGGCGACTGGATCCCCGACCACGAGCTGGCCCGTACGGGGGGCCTGGAGATGGACGCGGCCACGCTCGGGCCGCGCGTGGACACCTCCCTGGCGACGAGCCTGCCCGGGGTGTTCGCGGCCGGGAACCTCCTGCATCCGGTCGACACCGCCGACGTCGCCGCGCTCGACGGCCGCCACGTGGCCGCGGCCGTGCTGCGGCACCTGGCCGGGGACCCCGTCCCCGGCGGCGGGGTGCCGCTGGTGGCCGAGGCGCCCCTGCGCTGGGTCGCGCCGCAGCTCGTCCGCCCCGGCGGACCGCCGCCCTCCCGCGGCAGGCTGCTGCTGTGGGCGGACGCCTTCCGGACGCTTCCGCGGGTCACCGCCACCCAGGACGGGCGCGTCCTCGGCCGTGTCCGGCTCCCGTGGCCGGCCGCCCCCGGCCGGGTCTTCCGCGTCCCCTTCTCCCTCGTGGCGGACGCCGACCCCGCGGGCGGCCCGGTGCGACTCTCCCTGGAATGACGGCTGTCCCCGCGGGCGGCCCGGCGTGCCTGCCGCCTGGAGCGACGGCTGTCCCCTCGGGCTCGCCCTGGAGTGACGGCTATCGCTGCGGTTTGCGGCCGGCGAGCGACCTCCAGCGGGCCCGCAGCGCGTGGGCGGCGGCCTTGGGCCGGCGGTCGCGGGTGAAGACGCCCTTCTTGTTGCCGTCCACGCGGTGGATGCCGTGGGAGGTCTGGAAGTCGGCGAAGTTCCACACGTGCTCGCCGACGAACGCCTCGATCCGGTCGAAGACGCGGTGGTTCATCTCGAGGTAGGCCTGCTGGTACTCCTCGGTCCACGGCGTGTCCCACACCGAGTGCAGGCCGGGCATGGTGTCGGCGCCGTACTCGCTCATCATGATCGGCTTGCCGAACCGGTCCGCCCAGCCGCGCAGGTCGTGCTCCAGGTAGGTCTCGGCCGTGGCCAGGTCGCCGGTGGCGACGTACCAGCCGTAGTAGCGGTTGATGCACAGCACGTCGAAGAGGTCGGCGATGCGGTCGTTGTCGTGCGTGGCGAAGAGCACCGCCGCGTAGCTCACCGGGCGGGTGGGGTCGAGCTCGCGGGTGAGCTCCACCAGCGGCTCGAAGTACTCGCGGGCCCCCTCCTCGTTGGAGGCCGGCTCGTTGGCGATGCACCACATGACGACGCTGGGATGGTTCTTGTCGCGGGCGACCAGCTCGCGGATCGCCTGGGCGTGCGCCTCGCGGGTGGCCTCGCCGAAGGTGTCCGGCGAGAAGGTGGGCCGGGGCGGGGCGCCGGTGAGCCCGGACGCGACGGCGAGGTTGAGGCCCACGGCGGCGGTCTCGTCGATGACGACGATGCCGTGCCGGTCGGCGAACTCCATCACCTCCTCCGCGTACGGGTAGTGCGAGGTGCGGAAGGAGTTGGCGCCGATCCAGTCCATGAGCTGGAAGTCGTGCACGAGATAGGCGTTGTCGTGGCCCTTGCCGCGCACCGGCGTGTCCTCGTGCCTGCCGAAGCCGGTGAAGTAGAACGGCTCGCCGTTGATGAGGAACTCGGTGCCGCGCACCTCCACCGTCCGCACGCCGAACGGCTGCGGGTAGAGGTCGCCGTCGATCTCGGCCACCAGCTCGTACAGATAGGGCGCGCCCGGCCGCCACAGGGTCACGTTCTCGATGCGTATGGTGCCGGTGGCGCCCTCGCCCGCCGCGACCTCCGCGCCGCCGGCGTCGAGCACCCGCACTCGGACCGGCACGGGCTCGCTCGTCTCCACCGCGTACTCCACCGTCCCGTCCATGGCGGTGACGATGGTGATGTCCTCGACGTGGACGGCGGGACGGCTGCAGAGCCACACCGAGCGGGCCAGGCCCGCGTAGTTGTAGAAGTCGTGCAGGTACGTCTGCCTGCGCCGCCCGTCGGCGGAGACGGTGATCGTGCCGGGCGGGATCGTCGTGCCGGTCAGCTCGTTGTTGACCCCGATGGTGAGGCGGAACTCCTGCCCCCCGCGTACGTGCTCGGTGATGTCGGCCTCGAAGGGCGTGTAGCCGCCCACGTGCTCGGCCACCAGCACGTCGTCGACGTAGACCCGGCCCTGGTGGGTGGCGGCGTCGACGCGCAGGACGACGCGCTCGCCGGCCCAGCCGCGCGGCACCCGCACCTGCCGCTGGTACCAGGCCCAGCCCACGTGGTCGCGGATCGCGCTGTCGGTGAACAGGTCGTTGTAGCTGGCCGGGACCGCCGCCTCCAGCGTGGTGTCGAGCGGGCCGGGGCCGCCGTCGAGGGCGAACCGCCAGAGCCCGTCGAGGTTGACCAGCTCGCGGGTGGGGGTGGAGCGCGGCTTCAGCATCAGATCTCCCCTCGGCGGGCGACCTCGCCCAGCCAGGCCAGGCTCGGCTTGGGGTGGCGCTCGAACGTCGTGCGGTCGACCGCGATGAGACCGAAGGTCGGCTCCCAGTGGCCCCACTCGAAGTTGTCCAGCGCGGTCCAGTGGAGGTAACCGCGCACGTCGATGCCGTCGTCCATGGCGGCGAACAGGTGGCCGAGGGCCTCGGAGGTGTAGGCGATCCGCCGGGTGTCGTCCGGGGTGGCGATGCCGTTCTCGGTGACGAGGACGGGCGTGCGGCCGGTCGCCTCCCAGGCGTGCCGGACGGCGATGCCGATGGCGTCGGGCCGGTAGGCGTTGCCGGTCATCGTGTTGTCCGGGTGCTGAGGGTGCGGGACGACGCCGTTCTCGTCGACGGCCTGGCTGGAGTAGGACTGCACGCCGATGAAGTCGTCGCCGCGGGCGGCCTCCAGGTAGAGGTCCTCGCGGACGTGACGCACCTCGCGCAGTTTGTCCTCGTTGCCCGGGGTCGCGGTGAGCGCTTGGCAGGCCACCGTCCAGCCGACGGCCGCCCCGGTGTGCTGCTTCAGGATCGCGCGGGCCGCGTGGTGGGCCTCGGCCAGCCGCTCGCCTATCTCCGGGTCGGGGTCGGGGAGCACCGGCCGCGCGGCGCCCTCGACGGTGGGGCTCATCCACTCCTCGGTGGACCGGTGGGTGGCCTGCGCGTCCCGGGCCATTCCGATCATGAGGGCGAGCATGTTGGGCTCGTTCATCGTGCACACCCACTCGACGCCGTCGAGGATGCTCGTGGCCTGCCGCACGTACGTCTGGAAGCGCTGGACGGCGTCGTCGGCGAGCCAGCTGAACCAGCGCGGGTTCGTGAAGTGGTGCAGCGTGATGACGGGGGTGAGACCCAGGTCGAGAGCGGTGTCGATCATCCGGCGGTAGTGGGCGAGCTCGGCTCTGGAGAACTCCCCGGGGACCGGCTCGACGCGGGCCCACTCGATGCCGAAGCGGTAGGCGTTGAGCCCGGCCTCGGCCAGCAGGCGCATGTCCTCGGCGAAGCGGTGGTAGCTGTCGACCGCGTCGCCGCTGCGCTGCATGCCGGGCATCGCCTGTTCGAGGGCCCACCAGTCGCTGTTGACGTTGTTGCCTTCCACCTGGTGCGGGGCGGTCGCCGCACCCCAGAGGAAACCGGAGGGGAGCTGGGGCATGGTTGAGTTCCTTGCTCGAGACCATGGGTGTCGGCGACACGCTAGCATGAAAACCGAATCGCGATACTAATTTGGAGGGGCGCCCATGATGGCATCCGGCAACCGCGGCCCGTACGCGAAGACGGCGGCGGTGCGCCGGCGCGTGCTCCAGGCCTGCGTGGACGCGTTCGGCGAGACCGGCTTCTACGGCGCCACCATGAAGGACATCGCCAAGCGCGCCGGCATCAGCCACACCGGGCTGCTGCACCACTTCCCCCGCAAGGAGGACCTGCTCCTGGGAGTGCTGGAGCTGCGTGACGAACGCGGCACCGAGTTCCTGGAGGCGGCCAAGGTGCTGGACCCGGCCGCCGACCCCGTCGAGACCCTGAAAGGCATGATCGCCGTCATCGTCGACAACGAGCTGCAGCCGGGGCTCATGGAGCTGCACTGCGTCGTGTCGGGCGAGGCGACCTCCCCCGACCACCCCGCGCACGCCTACTACGCCGACCGCTACCGCAACCTGCGCCGCTTCTACGCCGACACCTTCACCGCCCTGGCCGAACGCGACGGCCTGCGCCCGGCGATCGACCCCGAGACGCTGGCCACCATGACCATCTCCCTCATCAACGGCCTGCAGGCGCAGTGGCTCTTCGACCGCGACTCCGTGAAGGTCGAGTCGGCCATCCGCGAGTTCTTCCTCTCGGTCATTCCGGGGCTGCCCCGCGCGGCCCTGTCATGAGCGGACTTATTTAACGGCTGAAACTTTCAGGCGATCCCCTGCCTCCCCCGGGCCGGTCGTCGCAGGCAGGGACGTGGATCGGCGCCCCGCGCGGGCCGGGCGTGATCCTCGGCGCTTCTCCGGCCCGAGGCGGCTCTATAGCGTGTGGGGCGCTTCCCGCCCCGGATGGCCGGGGCCCGACCACGAGGTAGGTCATGAGGAGAAGGCTTCTCGCGCTCGGCGTCGCCGTGCTCGCGGCCGTCGCGTCGGTCCTGGTGTACGTCCAGTCCGCGTCCGCGGCCGCGGGCCTGCACGTCAGCGGCACGAAGATCGTCGAGGCCAACGGCCGCGAGTTCATCATGCGGGGCGTCAACCACCCCCACGTCTGGTACACCGGCCAGACCAGCTCGTTCGCCAACATCAAGGCGCTCGGCGCCAACACCGTGCGCGTCGTGCTCGGCAGCGGCAAGCGGTGGGGCCCGTCCACCGACGTCGCCAACGTCATCTCCCTGTGCAAGCAGAACAAGCTGATCTGCGTGCTGGAGGTGCACGACACCACCGGGTACGGCGAGGAGGGCGCCGCCGCCTCGCTGGACGAGGCGGCCGACTACTGGATCAGCCAGAAGAGCGCGCTCGCCGGCCAGGAGAACTACGTCGTCATCAACATCGGCAACGAGCCCATCGGCAACACCAACGCCGCCCAGTGGACCGCCGCCACCTCCAACGCGATCAAGAAGATGCGCAGCAACGGCTTCGAGCACCTGCTCATGGTCGACGCCCCCAACTGGGGCCAGGACTGGCAGTACGTCATGCGCGACAACGCCCAGACGATCCTCGACGCCGACACCCGGCACAACACCGTGCTGTCGATCCACATGTACGCCGTCTTCAACACCGCCGCCGGCATCGTCGACTACCTCAACCGGTTCCAGGCGAACGGGTGGCCGCTGGTCATCGGCGAGTTCGGCTGGCGCTTCAGCTCCAGCGAGGTCGACCACGAGACGATCCTGGCCGAGGCGCAGTCGCGCGGCCTCGGCTACCTCGGCTGGTCCTGGAGCGGCAACACCGACCCGATCCTCGACATGGCGACCGGCTTCGACCCCAACCAGCTCACCACCTGGGGCCAGCGGATCTTCAACGGCGCCAACGGCATCAAGGCGACCGCCAAGGAGGCCACGATCTACGGCGGTTCGCCCGGGACCCCCACTCCCACCCCCACTCCCACCCCCACACCCACCCCCACGCCTCCCTCCGGCGCCTGCTCGGCCACCTACCAGGTGACCGGCCAGTGGGGCGGCGGCTTCCAGGCCGAGGTCCGGGTCACCGCGGGCAGCTCGGCGATCAGCGGCTGGACGGTGACGTGGACCTTCGCCAACGGCCAGACCGTCACCAACGCCTGGAACGCGACGGTCACCAGCAGCGGGTCCAACGTGACCGCCCGCAACATGAGCTACAACGGCAGCCTCGGCGCCGGAGCCACCACGGCCTTCGGGTTCCTGGGCTCGTGGAACGGCAGCAACAGCGTCCCCACGCTGACCTGCGCCGCCCGCTGACGGGACAACGCGACAGCGGCCCGGGCCGGGCACACCGGCCCGGACCCCGCTTTCTTCAGCACCCGAAGTAAGGGAGAGCGAGTGGCCGGGAGGCCGAGAACCCGCGGGATCGTGCTCGACCGCATCCGGGCGGCGCGCACCATCAGCCGGATCGAGCTCGCCGCCGAGTCCGGGGTCACGCCCGCGACCATCACCCAGGTCGTCCGCGAGCTCATGGACCACGGGCTGGTCGTCGAGGTCGGGCGCGGGGCCTCGACCGGCGGCAAGCCCCGGACGCTGCTGCAGCTCAACCCGCGGGCCCGGTACGCGGTGGGCGTGCTGCTGGAACGCAACACCTGCGTCGTCGTCCTCGTCGACCTGACGGGCCGGCCGGTCGCGCGGACCTCGTTCCCCGGCACGGCGCTGCTGCCTCCCGGGCAGGGCCTCCCGCTGGTGGCCTCGCGCGTGAACGCCCTGCTCGACACCGCAGGAGTCGATCGCGGGAAGGTGCTCGGGGTGGGGCTGGCGACGTACGGACCGCAGGACCGGCGGGCGGGCGTGCTGCTGACCCACCAGCCGACCGCCGAATGGTTCGGGCACCCGGTCGCGCCGCGCCTGTCGGAGATCCTGGGCCTGCCGGTGCTGCTCGACAACGACGCGGCGGCCGCGGCGATCGGGGAGTACTGGCTGGGGGCGGTGGAGACGCCCGCGTTCGGGTGCCTCTACATGGCCAGCGGAATCGGCGGGGGCGTCGTCGTCGACGGCGAGCTGTACCGGGGCAGCTCCTCCAACGGCGTCGAGATCGGCCACATCACCGTCGACCTCGACGGGGGGCCGTGCGGCTGCGGCAACTACGGCTGCCTCGGCAACTACGCCGACCCCACCGCGGTGGTCAAGCAGGCGCTGGAGGCGCCGGGCCTCGGCCGGCGGCTGGGGCTCGACCCCGGCGACACCGACGTCATGGCCGCCTTCGGCCGCATCGCGACCGCGGCGCAGGCCGGGGACCCGGCGGCGCGTACCCTCATCGAGCGCTCCGCCCGCCACCTGGGCACCGCCGCCGTCACCATGACGGGCCTGTTCGACCTCGACACGATCGTGCTCGCCGGGCCCAGCCTCGCCGCGGCGGCCCCGATCTACCAGTCGGTCGTCCAGGAGGAGGTGCGGCGGCGCACCTTCGCCCGGCGCGCGCACCCGGTGCGGGTGGTCTCCTCGGTCAGCGGCTCGGACGCGGCCGCCATCGGCGGGGCCGTGCTCGTCCTCCAGGGCGAGCTGGCCGCCCTGGAGCTGCACCCCCTCGATTAATATGATTACTTTTTGGTGCAGGCGGATCGGCATGGCATGATTTCCGGCATGGAGGAGATCGGAAGGGCCGGCGCCCACGACCGCGTGGTCGTCAGTCTCGGCACGGCCATCGTCAACGGCGGCATCGGCCCGGACGAGGACCTCGACGTGGTGGCGCTGCAGGAGCGGTTCGGAGTGAGCCGGACGGCGGTGCGGGAGGCGCTGCGCGTGCTCGCCGCCAAGGGGCTGGTGGGCGCGCGGCCCCGGCGCGGCACGTTCGTCGCGCCGCGCGAGCAGTGGGCTCTGCTGGACACCGACGTGCTGCGCTGGCGCTTCGCCGCCGGGGTGGACGAGGTGTTCCTCGACGAGCTGGGCGAGGTGCGCCTGACGATCGAGCCCGCGGTGGCGCGCATGGCCGCGCTGCGGCGTACCGACCGGGACCTGGCGGCGCTGGAGGACGCTCTGACCGTCATGCGCGAGGCCGCCGGCCGGCCGACCGGCGACCAGGTCGAGGCCGACCTGGCCTTCCACCACGCCCTGCTGCGCGCGGCGCACAACGAGCTGATGGCCCGGATGGCGACCGCGATCGAGGCCGGGTTGCGGCTGCGTGACCAGTTCGTGCACGCGACCCTCACCAGCGAGTCCGCCGACAAGCACGCCGAGGTCCTGCTGGCCGTCCGCCGGCAGCGCCCGAAGGCGGCCGAGACCGCGATGCGAGCGCTCATCGAGCGCTCGATCGCGGACGTCGACATCGCCAAGAAGATCCACGCCGAACAGGCCGGCCACGAGCGTTAGCCGGCGGGGTTCCAGCCGTCGCCCCCGGCCAGGTACTTCTGGGGCGTGTAGTTCGCCGCCTGGGCGTCGCTGAGCTGCGGGCGGTTGGCGTTGGCGGTCGCGCCGGCGCCGTTGTTGCGATATTCGAGGAAACGGGCGTTCTTCCAGGAGTTGGAGGACATGTCCGTCCACGGCTGCCCGGTCGCGATCGTCGCGCTCAGCGTCGACTCCCGGTAGAGCACCTGCGCGTCGGGGCGCCACGGCCGTCCGAGGGTGGTGGTGTTGTTCGTGGCGCCGGTGACGCGCGACTTGTAGAACAGGAAGCCGTACGTCTTGGCCGCCGCCGTGCTGGCCGCGGTGACGGGGCCGCCCGTGCTGCGCTTCTCGTAGATGTCGCAGCTGTGGAAGACGATCGTGCCGCCGCCGAAGATGAAGTCGACGGTCCCCTCGACGTAGGAGTTCTTGACGTACGCGCGGGCCGAGTCGTTGACGAGCAGGGTGTCCTGGTCGCCCAGGATGCGGACGTTCGTCAGCGTGGTGCGGTCGCCGTCCAGCCGCAGCGCGACGGCCTGCGCGCCGCTGGGGACGGTGCTCTCGTCGAGGTCGTTGGAGAACGTCAGGTTGGTGGCGGCGGCGTCCCGTGCCGAGATCAGCGCGGTGTAGCTGCCGGAGGTGCCGTGGGTGTAGGCCGAGCGGTTGTTCACGATGAGGGTGTCCGACGGCGACGAGCCCAGGCCCTGCAGCGTCACGTACGGCTTGTTGACGGTGACGATCTCCCGGTAGGTGCCCGGCTTGATGGTGATCACCACCTGGCTGGTGTTGCCCGACGGCACCGCGTCGATCGCCGCCTGAACGGTCCGGTAGCGGCCGGTGCCGTCGGAGGCCACCGTCGGAGTGGCCGATCCGGAGACGGAGGTGAAGGACCACTGCATGCGGGCGACGTCGGAGCAGGTCTCCTGGACGATCGGGTTGTTGCCCGCCGTCGAGCCGTCCTTGTCGCTCACGCACAGGCCGGTCGCGACGCTCTTCACCAGGTACTTGCCGGAGGCGGCCGACGAGGGCGTGAAGGTCCACTGCTGGTTGGTCTTGCCGCCGTCGCCGCAGCCCCACTGCTGCAACTGGGTGCCGGAGACCGTCGAAGCACCCGGCACGTCGA
Source organism: Nonomuraea angiospora (assembly GCF_014873145.1). Classification (NCBI taxonomy): domain Bacteria; kingdom Bacillati; phylum Actinomycetota; class Actinomycetes; order Streptosporangiales; family Streptosporangiaceae; genus Nonomuraea; species Nonomuraea angiospora. The sequence continues at coordinate 1,990,495 of NZ_JADBEK010000001.1, forward strand.
CACACCGGCCGCTGCCGCCGTTGACCAGGTTGAACGCGCTCCCCCGCGCCACCGCCCTGAACTGCTGATCGGCGGCGGAGGCGGCGCAGGCGGTCTGGACGAGCAGGGCGCCGTTGTCGGCCGAAGCGCCCGTCACCTGGACGCACTTGCCGCTCGCCCCGGACGCCAGCGTGTACACGACGCCGTCGGCCGGGGCCGCCGCCTGCGCCGGTCCGGTGGAGACGGTCAGGACGGTGACGGGCACCGCCAGCACGACCGCGATCTTCGCGGCGCGTGACGGTGCGTGGATGCCGTGGCGCATGGTCGGGTCCTTTCCTGAGGTGGGGGGTGCCCCGGGCCGGCGCCGGGGCCGGCCCGGGGCGTGGGTCACAGGCCGATGTTGGCCTGCGGGCCCGCGTAGGTGCGAAGGAGCGCCGGGACCTGCGCCGCGGGGTCCAGCGTGTAGGAGTAGAAGGAGGACGGCGTGAAGGCGGAGCCGCCGGTCTCCCGCTGGCCCGTCGAGTTGACCACGATGCTGCCGCTCTGGCGGAGCTCGGCGGCATCGTCCCTGTAGTAGGGGTCCTTGACGTTGTCGTAGTAGCTGTTCTCGATCACCATCTTGGTGGCGCCGCGCGAGTAGTTGCCGTAGCCGGTGATGTTCTGCAGGTAGTTGTTGTACAGGTGGGCGTAGGCGACGTTGTCGGTGCTGGGGTTGCGCTGGTTGTTGTCGTGGATCCAGTTGTGGTGGATCGTCATCCGCGCCGTGACGTTGTCGGTCCAGCCGATGCCGAACGCCTTGTTGTTCTCCGACAGAACGTTCCAGGACACGGTGAGGTAGCTGGTGTCCTTGCGGCTGTCGATCAGCCCGTCGTTCATCCGGGTGATCGTGTTGTGGTCGATCCAGACGTGGTGGGCGGTGTCGAGCTGGATGCCGTCGTAGTCGTACAGCTTGTCGTCGGGGTCGTCGTCGGCCATCCGGGTGTCGCGGATGGTCAGGTTGCGGATGATGACGTTGCTGACGCCGGAGCCGAGGAAGAAGCCGCCGTTGACGATGTGGCCCCGGGTGCCGACGCCGACGATGGTCTTGTTGGAGGCGACCTTGATCTCGGTGCCGTACGGCGTGACGGTGACGGCGCCGTTGACCTCGATGACGTACGGGTCGGCGGCGGTGGCGTACTTCACCAGGTCGGCATAGGTGGTGACGGTGACCGTGGGGCCGGCCGCGCCTCCGGTGGTGGTCGTCAGGCCGCTGCCGCTGGTGGCGGCGAACCCGTCGGCGTTGTCGGACCAGACCCGGCCGCCGGACGAGGTGGGGTTGACCGACCATTGCATGCGGGCCACGTCGGAGCAGGTCTCCTGGACGATGGGGTTGTTGCCCGCCGTGGAGCCGTCCTTGTCGCTCGCGCACAGCCCGGTGGCGACGCTCTTCACCAGGTACTTGCCAGAGGTGGCGGAGGGGGTGAAGGTCCACTGCTGGTTGGTCTTGCCGCCGTCGCCGCAGCCCCACTGCTGCAACTGCGTGCCCGGGACCGTGGACGCGCCCGGCACGTCGACACACCGGCCGCTGCCGCCGTTGACGAGGTTGAAGGCGCTCCCCCGGGCCACGGCCTTGAACTGCTGGCCGGCGGCCGAGGGAACACACGCGGTCTGGACGAGCAGGGCGCCGTTGTCAGCCGAGGAGCCCGTCACCTGGACGCACTTGCCGCTCGCCCCCGACGCCAGCGTGTACGAGGCGCCGTCGGCCGGGGCCGCCGCCTGCGCCGGTCCGGCGGAGGCCACCAGCGCGGTGGCGGTGACCAGGACGGCGGCCGCGGGGACGCCGATCGATCGGGTGCGGCCTTTGATGGTTGTGAGCAGATTCATTGATCGCATCCTCGAAGGTCGAGAGGAATCTCCGCTTCGGACGAATCAGCGCGCTTGACAAAATCGCCGCCCTCCGCGTCAGTGCGCTGAGGTTACGACCGCGTTTCCGATTACGTCAATCCATGAAACAAACAGGTGACACCTGGTCGAACCCCTGTTTTCAGCGACGCTGACGCCCTGTCAGCCCGGCCTTCCGGCGTTTTTCGCTGGTCATTGCAGGAGCCGTGGCGTCGCCCGGGCAGACCGTCATCCGAAAAATTTCGACGATTCGGCGGTGCGCCGTCCTGAAACTTTCCCCGGCCCCCGGAGGGCCTGCTCCGCAACTTTGGGGGCGTACCCTGGCATGTCACCCGTCGTCCATCCAGGGAGCACCGCTTGCGCAGCAATCCGGCCGATTTACGCCTGAGGGCCGCGACCGCGGTCTACCCGGCGGGCGTTCTGGCACCGCCGCCCCGCACCCTCATCGACGTCCTCGACGAGACCGCGCGCCGCCACCCGCACGCGCCGGCGATCGACGACGGCACCGTGGTCCTCGACTACCGTTCGCTGCGCACCGAGGTGGACCGGCTGGTCGCCGGGCTGGCCGAGGCCGGGGTCGGCCGCGGCTCCCGCGTCGGCGTGCGCCTCGCGTCGGGGACCGCCGAGCTGTACGTGTCCATCCTCGCCGTGCTCGCCGCCGGCGCCGCCTACGTGCCCGTCGACGCCGACGACCCGGCCGAACGCGCGGAGACCGTCTTCGCCGAGGCCGGCGTGGACGCGATCGTCTCCGGGGAGCTCACGGTGACCGGCACGCCGGACCGGGCTCCCGCGCCGCCCGAGCCGGGCGACGACGCGTGGATCATCTTCACCTCCGGCTCGACCGGCAAGCCGAAGGGCGTCGCGGTGACGCACCGCTCCGCCGCCGCGTTCGTGGACGCGGAAGCGGGGCTGTTCCTCCAGGAGCGGCCGCTCGGCCCCGGCGATCGGGTGCTGGCCGGGCTCTCGGTGGCCTTCGACGCCTCCTGCGAGGAGATGTGGCTGGCCTGGCGGCACGGCGCCTGCCTCGTGCCCGCGCCCAGAGCCCTGGTGCGCACCGGGATGGACCTGGGCCCGTGGCTGGCCGCCCACCGGATCACGGCCGTCTCGACCGTGCCCACGCTGGCCGCGCTCTGGCCGGCCGAGCACCTCGACGGCATCCGGCTGCTCATCTTCGGCGGCGAGGCCTGCCCGCCCGAGCTGGCCGAGCGGCTGGCCGTGCCGGGGCGCGAGGTGTGGAACACCTACGGCCCCACCGAGGCCACCGTGGTGGCCACGGCGGCGCCGCTCACCGGCGACGGCCCGGTCCGCATCGGCCTGCCCCTCGACGGATGGGACCTCGCGGTCGTGGACGGCTCGGGCGAGCCGGTGGCCATGGGCGAGACCGGCGAGCTGGTGATCGGCGGCGTCGGCCTGGCCCGCTACCTGGACCCGGCCAAGGACGCCGAGAAGTACGCGCCGCTGCCCTCGCTGGGCTGGCCGCGCGCCTACCGCAGCGGCGACCTCGTACGCGCCGAGCCCGAGGGCCTCGTCTTCGCCGGCCGGGCCGACGACCAGGTGAAGCTGGGCGGCCGCCGGATCGAGCTGGGCGAGGTGGACGCCGCGCTGCAGGCGCTGCCCGGGGTCGCGGGCGCGGCCGCCGCCGTCCGCACCGCCGGCGGCGGCCACCAGGTGCTCGTCGGCTACCTCGTCACCGAGCCCGGCTTCGACCTCGGGCAGGCGCGCGAACGGCTCGCGGACACGCTGCCCGCGGCCCTGGTGCCGCGTCTGGCGCCGGTCGACTCGCTGCCCACGAGGACCTCGGGGAAGATCGACCGGGCGGCGCTGCCCTGGCCGCTGACCGAGCCGGCCGCCGCGCAGGTCGCGCTGAGCCCGGCCGAGGCGCGGCTGGCCGGCCACTGGACCGCGGTCCTCGGCGTGCCGCCGAGCGGCCCCGACGCCGACTTCTTCACCGACGGCGGCACCAGCCTGGCCGCGGCCCGGCTGGTGTCGGTCCTGCGCGCCGACCATCCGGACGTGGCCGTGGGCGACGTGTACGCCCAGCCGACGCTCGGCGGGCTGGCCCGGCTGCTGTCCGGCAGGGGCGAGGCCGAGCCGGACCGGCCGCCGGTGACCCCGATGCCCGGGCGGGCCGCGCTGGCCGAGTCGGCGCTCATGGTCGTGCTGCTGAGCGCCGGCGCGGTGCGCTGGATCGTGCTGCTCGCCGCGCTCGGCAACCTGCTCGCGCCCCCGTGGGCCCCGGCGTTGTCGTGGTGGTGGGTGGCGCTGGGCGCGCTGCTGTTCGTCACCCCCGCGGGGCGGATGGGCCTGTCCGCGGGCGTGGCCCGGCTGGTGCTGCGCGGCGTGCGGCCCGGCGCCTACCCGCGCGGTGGCGGCGTGCATCTGCGGGTGTGGTTCGCCGAGCGGTTCGCCGAGCGGCTCGGCGTGCCCGACCTGGCCGGGGCGCCGTACATGGCGTGGTACGCCCGGCTGCTCGGCGCCCAGGTGGGCGCCGACGCCGACCTGCACTCGCCGCCGCCCGTCACGGGGCTGCTCAAGCTCGGCAGGGGCGCCTCGGTCGAGCAGGAGGTCGATCTCAGCGGCTACTGGTACGACGGCGACCTGCTGCGCGTCGGCGAGATCCGGATCGGCGCGGGCGCGACCGTCGGCTCCCGCTCGACGCTGCTGCCCGGCACCAGGATCGGGAAGAACGCCCAGATCGCTCCCGGATCGGCGGTCGCCGGCACCGTACCGGCGGGACAGCACTGGGCCGGCGCGCCGGCGTTCCGGCAGGGCAAGTCCCGCCGCTCGCGCCCGGCGGAGCGGCCCGCCCGCTCCCGCTTCTGGGCCGCCGTGTACGGCGTGAGCGCCATGGTGCTCAGCCTGCTCCCCGCCGTCGCGGCCGCGGCCGGGCTCGCGGTCCTGGCCGCGTTCGCCGGCGACGCGTCCACGATCGGTGCCGCCCTGGCCGCCGCCCTGCCGGGCGTGCCGGCCGCGACCCTCGCGGGCATGGCGGCCTTCGCCCTGGTCACGCTGGTCAGCGTGCGGCTGCTCGGGCTGGGCCTGCACGCGGGCCGCCATCCGGTGCACAGCCGCCAGGCGTGGCAGGCGTGGGCGACCGGAAGGCTGATGGCCTCGGCGCGGGTCTGGCTGTTCCCCCTGTACGCCAGCGTCCTGACGCCCGTGTGGCTGCGGGCGCTCGGCATGAAGGTGGGCCGCGGCGTCGAGCTGTCCACGGTGCTGGCGCTGCCCACGATGACGTCCGTCGGCGACGGCGCGTTCCTGGCCGACGACACGATGGTGGCCCCGTACGAGCTGGACGGCGGGTGGATGCGCATCGCCTCCGCGCGGATCGGCAAGCGCGCCTTCCTCGGCAACTCGGGGATGACCGCGCCCGGCCGCAAGGTGCCCAAGGACGGCCTGGTCGGCGTGCTGTCGGCGACGCCGAAGAAGGCCAGGTCCGGCTCGTCGTACGTGGGCATGCCGCCCATGGAGCTGCGCCGCACCGCCGAGGACGCCGACCGCAGCCGCACCTACGACCCGCCCGCCCGGTACAAGGCCGCCAGGGCGCTGGTCGAGGCGTTCCGCGTCGTGCCCGCGATGTGCGCGGTCGCGCTCGCGGTCCTGGTGGCCGCCGCGTTCGAGTGGCTGGCGGCGAGCCACGGCTTCGCCCTGACGCTCGCGCTGGGCGGCGTGGTGCTGCTGGTCGCGGGCGTGGCCGCCGCCCTGGTCGCGACGGCCGCCAAATGGGCGCTGGTCGGGCGGATCCGGGCGGGCAGCCAGCCGCTGTGGAGTTCGTTCGTGTGGCGCAACGAGCTGGCGGACAACTTCGTGGAGGTGCTGGCGGCGCCGTGGTTCGCGCAGCCGTGGCTGGGGACCGCGCCGCTGAACGTGTGGCTGCGTTCGCTCGGGGCGCGTATCGGGCATGGGGTCACCTGTGACACGTACTGGCTGCCGGAGGCGGATCTGGTGACCCTGGGTGATGGCGCCTGCGTCAACCGGGGCTGCGTCCTGCAGACCCACCTGTTCCACGACCGGGTCATGAACATGGACACCGTGACCCTCGACGCGGGCGCGACGCTGGGCCCGCACGGCGTGGTGCTGCCCGCCGCGCGGGTGGGCGCCGACGCCACGATCGGGCCGGCCTCGCTCGTCATGCGGGGGGAGTCGGTGCCCGGCCGTACGCGCTGGTTCGGCAACCCCATCTCGGCGTGGCGATGACCCCGTACTTCGCCGGGCACGGCGACCACCGCTACATGGTGTCGCGCTACGACCTGGCGCTGAAGTACCGGTTGGCGAACAACCGGCTCGAGGGCACGGCCCTGCTCACGGTGACGGCCGCCGAACCCCTCAGCGTGCTCGACCTGGACCTCGGCCGCTTCCGGGTCGAAGGCGTCACCGTGGACGGCATTCCCGCCCGCCACGCGCACGGCCAGGGCAAGCTGCGGATCACGCTGCCCTGGTCGCTGGCCGCGGGCGCCGTCGCCGGGGTCGAGGTCCGCTACGCGGGCAGACCGGTGCCGGTGGCCAGCCCGTGGGGCGGGCTGGGCTGGGAGGAGCTGTCCGACGGCGCGCTGGTCGCCGGGCAGCCCATCGGCGCGCCGTCCTGGTTCCCGTGCAACGACCGGCCCGGGGACAAGGCGACGTACCGGATCTCCGTGACGACCGCGTCGCCGTACCGGGTCATCGCGAACGGGGTGCTCACCGAGCAGCGCCGCGCGGGCGGGAACACGACCTGGGTCTACGACCAGGCCGAGCCCATGGCGAGCTATCTGGCCAGCGTGCAGATCGGGCGCTACCGGGTCGCGGAGGTCGCGGGCACCCAGGTGGCGCATCCGGCGCGCCTGGCCACCCGCATCCGGCACGACTTCGGCCGGCAGGGCGAGATGATGGCGGTCTTCACCGACCGGTTCGGGCCCTATCCGTTCGGCGGCTACGTCGTCGTCGTGACCGATGACGAGCTGGACATCCCGGTCGAGGCGCAGGGCATGTCGATCTTCGGCAGGAACCACGTGGACGGGCGGCGCGGGTTCGAGCGGCTGGTGGCGCACGAGCTGGCGCACCAGTGGTTCGGCAACAGCCTCACGTTGTCGCGCTGGAGCGACATCTGGCTGCAGGAGGGGTTCGCCACCTACGCCGAATGGCTCTGGTCGGAGGCCTCAGGCGGGCAGCCCGCCGCCGCCCACGCCCGGCGCTGGCACCAGCGCCTCACCGCCCTCCCGCAGGACTTCGTGCTGACCGACCCCGGGGTGGGCACGCTGTTCGACGACCGCGTCTACAAGCGGGGGGCGCTGACCGTGCACGCGCTGCGCCGGACGCTGGGCGACGAGGTCTTCTTCCCCATGCTGCGCGACTGGACGGCGGGGCGGCGGCACGCGAACGTCACCACCCCGGACTTCGCCGCGCACGTCCAGCGGCACGCCGGCCGGCCGGTGGGGCCGCTGCTGGCGGCCTGGCTGCACGACAAGCCCCTGCCCCCGCTCCCCTGACGGGCTCCCCGCGTCCTTCCGGGACCTTCCGGGACCTTCCGGGACCGATGATCAGGCTGTGCTCTACGACCTGTAGAGTAAGCGCGATAATCGGACGAAAGGGTGGATTGTGCTGCGCTGGTTTCGACTCGTGGCGGTGGCCGAGGCGTGCTCGTGGGCGGGGCTGCTGGTCGGGATGTTCTTCAAGCACGTGACCCAGACCGGCGAGCTCGGCGTGAAGGTGTTCGGGCCGATCCACGGCGCGCTGTTCGTGCTGTACGCGGCCGGGGTGATCCTCTCGGCGCGGGAGGCGGGCTGGAGCCGGGGCGCCGTGGTGCTGGGCCTGGTGTGCGCGGTGCCGCCGTTCACCTCGGTGTGGTTCGAGCGGCGGATGGCGGCGCGTACGGCGGCCGGGCAGCTCGCCTGACCGCCGGCGGCGTCCGTCACTCTCCCGGCGCCGTGCATCGGTGGCCGGTGCGGCCGTCGCCGGCCGCCATCTCGTCACGGCGCAGGGAGTGGTGGGTGGGGCCGTGCGGGTCGGCGCAGTGCTGCACGAGCCGGCGCAGGGCGCCGTCGTCGTCGAAGGCGTGGCTGCCGGGCGAGGCGTGGTCGACCTGCAAGGTGGTGTGCATGATGCCGGGGCCCTCCCGGAGCAGGCACTCGGCCGCCAGGCGCGCGGCGTGGCAGTCGGCGCCGGGGGTGACCAGCACGTGCGCCGACAGGGCGGCGTACCCGGAGGTGACCTCCCAGATGTGCAGGTCGTGCACCTCGACCACGGTGTCCAGGGCGGCGATCTGGCGGCCGACCTCGGCGGGGTTCACCTCGGCCGGGGCGGCCTCCATGAACACCCGTCCGGCGGCCCGCACCAGGCCCCATCCCGCCTTGGACATCAGAGCGGCGACCATCAACGCGGCGATGGCGTCGGCGCGGGCCCAGCCCGTGAGCCAGACGATTACGCCGGCCAGCGTGGTGGCGATGAAGGCGTACAGGTCGTTGAGGATGTGCTGGAAGGCGCCCTCGACGTTGAGGCTGGAGCGGTCGGCCCGGGACAGCAGCCAGGTGGCGGCCACGTTCACGGCGATGCCGGCCAGCCCGGTGACCACCACGAACAGCCCCTCGACGTGCGGCGGCTCGATCAGGCGGCGGACGCCCTCGACGGTGAAGTAGGCCGCGAGCAGCAACAGGGTGATGCCGTTGGCCTGGGCGGAGATGATCTCGGCGCGCTTTAGGCCATAGGTGAAACCGTCGCGCGGCGGACGGGCCGCGATGCGCATCGCGACCAGCGCCAGCACGATCGCCATCGCGTCGGTGAGCATGTGGCCGGCATCGGAGATCAGCGCCAGCGACCCGGCGATCACCCCGATCACGACCTCGACGGCCATGAAGGCGGCGATCAGGGCGAGCGCGCCGCCGAGATGGCGCCGGTCCGCGTGCGCGCTGACGCCGTGCCCATGGCCGTGCCCGTGGTGCCCGTGGTTATCAGACATGCGCCGAGCTCCTTCCTCTCCTCGCTTCTACACATGAACATCTGATCAGGTGTTTAAACCGAATGTAGCGTGTCAATTACTCTGCGTATAAGAGAAGGGAATCGCGATGACCACCGACCCCCACCACCATCACGACGAGGCGGCCTGCCCGGCCCACCCGGACGAGCCTGCGGACGAGAGCGCGGCCTGCTGCCACGACGATCACGACCCCGACCAGGAGTAGCCCCCCGCGGGTGTGCCCGCCGCCACGGCGGCGGGCACACCCCGCCGCTTCCAGCGCCCACGGCGAAAGGTTCGGTGACGGCCCGCCATGCATGTCACACACGAAGAGCACGACCACGGCCCCGTTCTCCCCCACAGCCACGCGTCGGCCGGCGGAGCGCCCGTCCCGCTGCCCGTCCAGGGGAACGTGCCCGGCCAGTTCGCGCTGCTGACCGCCCCCATGGTGCACCACCAGGTCTTCACCGTGGTACGGCTGCGTTCGGGCTACGACCTGGCCGAAGTGGACACCTTCCTGGCGCACGTGGAGACCACGCTCAGCCTGCTCTGGCAGGACAACGCCCGCCTGCGCGAACGGCTGTCCACGCCGCCCACCGGCGTCGGGGGAGAGACGATCGCGGCCGCCCGGCGGGAGGCCCGGCGGATCGTGGCCGCCGCCCACGAGGACGCCGAACGGCTGCGCGGCGAGGCCGCGGCGGCCGCCGACGCGCTGGCCCAGGCCGCCCGCCTGGCCATCGGGGAACGGCTCGACGGCGTGATCGCCGACCATGGCCGGCACCTGCACGACACCCTGCGCGCCCTGCTGGACGACATCGTCGCACCCCCACCCGGGGAAACGGCGGCCGTACGCGCGCATGACGACCCCGCCGAGCCCGACTGACACCGGGCCCGACCGACACCGCCCCTGACCGACACCCCGCCTGACCGACACCGCCCCTGACCGACACCCCGCTCGACGGACACCGCCCCTGACCGACACCGGGCCCGACCGACACCGGGCCCGACCGACACCGGGCCCGACCGACACCGCCCCTGACCGACACCGGGCCCGACCGACACCGGGCCCGACCGACACCGGGCCCCGGCCAGAAGTCGTCTCCTTTCCGCAGCGCTGTCACCTCGCCCGAAATGAGCACCGCTGTCACCTCGCCAGAAAGGCTGCGCCATGTTCGTGCCGCTCGCAGGCCCGGCATCATCGGTGGCCACGCAGGAGCCGATGCCGGGCTGGGCGACCTGGGCCGCCGTGGCCCTGGTCGCGCTGTCCACGCTCACCGGCGCCTACCTGGCCCGGCGCAACACCGCGAGCGTCAGTGTCTGGCTGGCCGTCGCCTCGGCCCTGATGCTCGTCACCGCCCTGGTCGACCTGCTGCCCGATGCCTGGGAGGAGGCCGAGGCCACCGGCGTGCCGCTGTGGGTGGTGGGGCTGGCCGGGGTGTTCGGGTTCGTGGTCATCACGTACTTCACCCGCAAGGGGTGCGGCCACCAGCACGACGAGGGCGGTTCCGGCGGCCGGCACGCGCCCGGCGTGCACCGGCGGGTGAGGCAGGCCGTGAGCGCCGCCGTCTACGGCGGGGTGGGGACCGCCGCCGCGCTGTCCCTGCACCGCATGATCGAGGGCGCCACCCTGGCGCTGGCCGCCTCCGCCGTCGTGGTGGCCGCCCTGGTGGTCCACTCGGCCAGTGAAGGGCTCGCGCTGACCGCCCTGCTCGACCTGGCGCGCAAACGGCTCGCACCGTGGCTGACGGTCTCCTGCCTCGCCCCTGCGACCGGCGTCGTGCTGGCCACCGTGGCGCCCCTGCCGCCGCAGAGCGTGCCGATCCTGCTCGGCATGATCACCGGCGTGCTGCTGCGTACCGCGCTGATCGGCCTGACGATAGCCCGCGACAGCCGGCGGCTCTCGCGGCGGCACCTGATCCTCGCGGCCACCGCCGTGGCGGCCATAGGCGGCCTGTTGGTTTCGGCGCAGGCCCTCCTGTCCGCCGGTCGCTCCGAGGGGGCGGCGCCCGTCGCCGCCGCTCCGCTGCCGCGCCCGAGCGCGGCGCCGCTCTCCCGGCAGCTGACCCCGGCCGAGCTGCGCGCCGCGGTCGCGACCGGACGGATCGGCCTGGAGTCCCTGCTGTCCCGCAGGGACGCGACCACCATCGGGGCCGACGCCGCGACCCTGCTCCGCGTCCTGCCGGGGCACGCCCCCGACGAGATCACCGAAACCCTGCGGAAGGCGAAGATCGACGGTGGCGCCACCATCGGCGACCTCACCCTGCGCCAGCGTCACCTCCTCCTCGCCGCCCTCAGCGACGCGCCGCCGGCCCGATGACCCGAGGCCGAGGTGATGACGCGAGGTTGAGCTGTTGACCCGAGGCCGAGCCAATGACGCGAGGTTGAGCTGTTGAGCCGAGGCCGAGCTGTTGGCCGTCGGACCGGGCGACAGCCCGAGGTCCAGGGCCTGGAGCGTGCCGCTGACGGCCGCCCGCCGTCGAGTCCTGCGTCGCCACGTGGTCGCCGGCCCGCTTGAGCTCCGAGCACGCGCGTCACGGCCTTGGAGCGTGCCGCGCCAGGCGTACGGCCAGGAGGGCGAGCGGGAGCAGCGGGACGAGCAGGTGGACGGCCCCGGCCAGCTGCTGGTCGGTGAAGAGGTCCGGCGCGCCGTCGGGGCCCACCAGGTAGAACCAGTCGGCCGCGACCGGCGGGCCGAGCAGCAGGTACGCCCCCACGGCCAGCTGTACCAGCAGCACGCCGCCCAGCAGCCCGGCACGCAGCGGCCGGGAGACGGGGCGCGGCACCGGGTCCGCGCCCGCCAGCACCCAGAAGACCAGCAGCCCGCCGCCCAGGAACAGGGCCATGGTGAGCAGGTGAGCGGCGTGGCCGGCCAGCGACCAGGCCAGCCAGCCGGTGCGGTACAGCAGCGGGAACGCCACCATGTACGCCGCCGGGAGAAGGGCGAGGAAGCTCAGCCTGCGCTTGCGGAGCCAGGCGCCGAGGTCGCCGTACTGGGAGGACTCCGTGGTGGCCCGGGCGGCGAGGGTGAGCGGGGCGCCGAGGCAGAGTAGGAGAGGCGCGACGACGGCCAGCACGACGTGCTGCAGGGCCTGGACCGACAGCATCGCCCGCGCGTAGCCGCCGATCCCGGAGAGCAGGACCAGCGCCAGGAGGGCCAGGCCCGCGTACCAGGCGAGCGTGCGGCCGAGCGGCCAGTCCCCCGCGCGGCGCACGCCGACCAGGTATCCGACGGCGGGCAAGGCCAGGCAGAGCAGGATCAGCGGGTCCGGGCGGAGCTCGGTGAGCAGCGCGCCAGGTGTGAAGGGCGGCAGGTCGTACTCCAGCAGGCGCTCATGCGCGTCCGCGACGCCCGGGGGCGGGGGCGGCGGCGGAGTGCGGGACAGGCCGACGGCCAGGCCGATGGCCGCCATCATCACGATCAGCTCACCCGCCGCCAGCCGGACGAAGACGTGGCGCACGCTCCGATCGGCGACGTGCGCGACTGTACGGCTCCGGTCGGCGACATGCGCGACCGTACGGCTGCGGTCTGCGATGTGCGCGACCGTACCGCTGTGGTCGGCGACGTGCGTGCCCGTGCCGCTACCGTCGGCGACGCTCGCGACCGTACCGCTGCGGTCTGCGACATGCGCGACCGCACCGCTACCGTCTGCGGCGCGCGCGACCGTGCGGCTGCGGTGGGTCCAGCCGAACAGGCCGAGCAGCACGAGTGCGGCGGTCTTGGCCAGCAGGAACTGCCCGTACTCGGTCCGCCAGAGGTCGGACACGGCGCTCAGCCGCACCCACGCCCCCACCGCCCCGGAGACGGCCACCGCCGCGAAACAGCACAAGGCGATCGTGCTGAACCGGGACAGCACGGCCCGCAGGTCGCCGGCGCGGCGGAAGTGGATGAGGACGGCGCCCAGCCCGCCGACCCACAGCGACACCGCGATCAGGTGGACCGTCAGCGCGGAGACCGCGACGTCGTGATCGGCGGCCGAGGCGGCGTGCCCGACGTAGGCGGGCGGCAGCAGCCCGAACGCGGCGATCGCCAGCGCGACCCACCCGGGCAGGCGCGGCAGCCGGGTGGCCAGGACGACCATGGTGATCGCGCCCAGCACCGGCAGCAGGGCCCGCGCCTGCGGGATGGTCAGGCCGTATTGCAGCAGGCCGGGATCGGCGAGCAGGTCCGTGACGGGCAGCGGCAGCACGTACGACATGGTCAGCGGGTAGCTCAGGGCGGCGGTGACCGCCCATCCCAGCGCCCACCACCGGGCCGCTCGCAGGCAGGCCCCCTTCTCGGGCGAGCCGGCCGGAGCCAGGACGACGGCGGCCAGCAACGTTCCCAGGGTGGCCACCGCGCACAGGTCGTAGCAGAGCTTGACCAGCGGCAGGGCCCACTCGGTGACGGGGCCGGCGGTGGGCAGCCCCGCGATCGCCGGCTCCGCCCCGGCACCCCCGAACCGCACCGCCGCGACCAGCACCACGACGCCCGCCGCCACCACCGAACCGGCATAGACCCGCGTCGCTGCCCTCATATTCATCGGATACGCGGAGGGGCGCAGACCGGTTCATTGGCAGGGTTTGCCGGACATGTCCCACATTGCAACTCTTGACAGTAAAGATCCGGATATTAGGGTGATGATCAGGTTGCCGGTCTAGACCGCGCGGAGAAAGGCGCGCCCCGACTCCCCCATGGGTATAGACCAGTGGAGACTTTCGTGAGAAGACGCAAGATCACCCCTGCGGCGTGCCTCGCGCTGGCCGCGACCCTGTGTGCGGGAGCGCTCCTGCCCGTCCCCGCGGCCCAGGCCGCTCCCGTCCCGCCCTTACCCTCGGTGTCGCCCACCCCGCAGTCGCTGACCGGCACCGGCGCCGCCGCCGTCGTCACCGGCCGGGTGCTCGTGGTCGCCGACGGCCAGACCGACCCCGCCGCCCGCGACCGCCTCGTACGGGAGCTCAGGGCGCACGGCGCCGACCGGGTGGACACGGTAGCCCCCGACAGGATCCCCGCGGGCACGTCCGGCCTGCTCAAGGTCCGCCTCGGCCCCGGGGCCCGCCCCGACATCGCGCAGGCGCTCGGCGGCGCGGTCGTGCCCGGCCAGGCCGAGGGGTACGCGTTGCGGGTCTCGGGCGGCACCTCGCGCCAGATCGCGCTCGGCGGCAAGGACGCCGCGGGCCAGTTCTACGCCGTGCAGACACTGCGCCAGCTGTTCGTCCCGTCCGGCGGCGGCTGGAAGGTGGCGGGGGTCCAGGTCAGCGACTTCCCGTCCATGCCGCTGCGCGGCACCATCGAAGGCTTCTACGGCGCGCCGTGGACCCACGCCGAACGCCTCGACCAGATGGACTTCTACGGCGACGTCAAGGCCAACACCTACATCTACGCCCCCAAGGACGATCCCTACCACCGGGACAAGTGGCGCGATCCCTACCCGGCGGACAAGCTCGCCGAGCTGGGCGAGCTGGTGGCGCGGGCCGGCGCGAACCACGTCCGCTTCACCTTCGCGCTCTCCCCCGGCGTGTCGATCTGCTACTCCGACCGCGCGGACCGCGACACCCTCAAGCGGAAGCTGCAGGCGCTCTACGACCTGGGCGCCAGGGCGTTCTCCATCCCGCTGGACGACATCAGCTACACCCGCTGGAACTGCGCGGCGGACGAGACGGCCTACGGCGCGGCCGGACGCACCGCGGCCGCCAAGGCCCAGGTCGATCTCCTCAACGACCTGCAGCGCGACTTCATCGCCAGCCACGAAGGCGCCCGGCCGCTGCAGATGGTGCCCACCGAGTACGGCGACCTCACCGACACCACGTACAAGCAGACCCTGCGGGCCTCCCTCGATCCCTCGGTCGAGGTGATGTGGACCGGCACCGACACCGTGCCGCCGGAGATCACCAACGCGCAGGCCGAGAAGGCGGCGCAGCTGTTCGGGCGCAAGGTCTTCGTCTGGGACAACTACCCGGTCAACGACTACGGCAACACCAGTGGCCGGCTGCTGCTGGCGCCCTACGACAAGCGTGAGGGCGGCCTGGCCGCGCACCTGTCCGGCATCGTGGCCAACCCGATGAACCAGCCGTACGCGAGCAAGGTCGCGGTCTTCGGCGCCGCGGACTTCACCTGGAACGACAGGGCGTACGACGCGAGGAGGAGCTGGCCGCGCGCGATGGCCTATCTCGCGGGCGGCGACCAGGCGGCCACGGCGGCCCTGCTGGTCTTCGGCGACCTGGAGCACCTGGCTCCGACGTTCGGCGGCACGCCGTGGCAGACCCAGGCGCCCGAGCTCGCCGCGCGGGTGGCGGCGTTCTGGCAGGCGTGGGACGCCGGGCGGCGTACCCAGGCGATCAGCGCGCTGAGGCCGTACGCGAAGGCCATCGCCACGGCGCCGGCCACCATCCGGGGCGGAGCGGTGGAGAAGGGCTTCACCGACGACGCCGCGTCCTGGCTGGACGCCACCGAGCTGTGGGGCCGGGCGACGGTGGACATGCTGGACGCGCTCCAGGCCCGGGAGGCCGGGGACGAGGCCAAGGCGGCCGCGTTGCTCGCCGAGTCGCGCGAGCTGCAGCGGCAGGCCCGCGCCGTGCGGGTCAGCCCGCCGCGCAACCGCTGGGGCGCGGCCCAGCCCCAGGTGGGCGACGGGGTGCTCGACGTCTTCCTGGCCGCGGCCGACGCCCGGCTCCAGCGGTGAGCGGCGCGGGTCGGCCGAACTCCTCACGGTGAGCGGCCCTCGGGTCAGCCGAACTCCTCGACGTACTCCTCAGGAGGGCCCAGCTCGGGGCGGTCGCGCAGCTCCAGGGTCGCGCCGAGCCGTTCCAGCTCGAGGACCGTCACGGTGTTCTCGCCCGCGCGGAGCAGCGGCGCCGGGCAGTACAGCGTGACCTGCGGCCCGATGTCCCAGTAGCGGCCGAGCAGAAAGCCGTTGACCCAGACGAGGCCCCGCCGGGATCCCGGCAGGGCCAGGAAGGTGTCCGCGGGCGTCTCGACGTCGACGGTGGCGACGGCGAACCCGGCCCCGGCGTGCTCGGACGCGGGGCCTGTGTGCTCGGGGGCGGGGCCCGCGTGCTCGGACGCGGGGCCTTTGTGCTCGGGGGCGGGGACTGCGGCGAGGGCGTGGGTCAGTTCGGCGGTGGACCACTCCTGCAGGGCGATCGGCGTGCTGTCCCAGCCCTGCACCATCCGCCGGTCCACGAGGACCGGGCCGCGCAGGCCCTTGTGCCGGCCGATGCCGGGCCCGTAGTTCACCCGGCCGAGGCTCTCGACCAGGACCTCCAGGTGGACGGCGGCGCCGGTCCCGCGTACCGGCAGCTCCGGATGGTCAGGGCCGGCGACGCCGAGGAAGGCGCCATCGGCGAAGACCAGGGCCCGGTCGCGCACGTCGGTGAGGACGAGCCGGTGCTCGCCCGCCGGGACACGCGGGCGCGCGCTGTGCAGGACCATGCCCGCGTCGAGCCCGAGCCGCTCGAACGAGGCCGGGCGCGGCCCGGTCGAGGTGGGCGCCGGCACGGCACGCAGGCCGGCGAGCAGACCGGCGCGGTGGACGAGCGGGACGGACGACGGCGGCAGCGTCGGCGTCCGCGCGGGCATCCGCACGGGTCCGCGCGCGCCGAGCGCCTCCCGCACGGCGAAGAACTTGGCTGTCAGCGTGCCGTCCTCGGCCACCGGCGCGTCGGAGTCGTAGCTGGTCACGGTGGGCTGCAACCGGCCCTCGTGCTCGTTGGCACCCGCCCAGAGCCCGAAGTTGGTCCCGCCGTGCGCCATGTAGATGCTCACGCTGCCGCCGTCGGCGACGATCTGCTTCAGCGCGTCCACGACGCTGCCGGGCTCGCGAACGTGATGACGCTCGCCCCAGTGGTCGAACCAGCCGTTCCAGAACTCGGCGACGACGAACGGCTCCTCCGGCCGCCGCTGCGCGAGCAGCCGCCGGGCGGCGTCGGGCTTGGAGCCCAGGGTGACGGCCGCCAGGGTCCCCGGCAGGGTGCCGCCGTCCAGCATCAGCTCGGTGGGCCCGTCGGCGGTGAACAGCAGCTCCCCGATGCCGCGCTCGACCAGGGCCTCGCGGTTCCAGCGCAGGTACGCCTGGTCGTCGCCGAAGCTGCCGAACTCGTTCTCCACCTGCACCGCCACCACGGGCCCGCCCTCGGCGGCCTGGAGCGCGGCGATGCGCGGGACCAGCTCGTCGAACCAGCGGCCGACCGCCGAGGTGAACGCGGGGTCGGAGCTGCGGATCGCGACGTCGCGGCCGGTGAGCCAGCTCGGCAGGCCGCCGTTCGACCACTCCGCGCAGATGTACGGGCCGGGCCGGACGACGACGTCGAGCCCCTCCTCCCCCACCGTGCGGATGAACCGCTCGACGTCCCGCCACCCGTCGAAGCGCGGCGCCTCGTCCTCGCGCGGCTGGTGGAAGTTCCACGCGACGTACGTGTCCACCGTGTTGAGCCCGAGGTCGGCGAGCCGGCGGATGCGGTCCCGCCAGAGGTCGGGGTGGACGCGGAAGTAGTGCAGCCCCCCGGACAGGATGCGATGGGGTACGCCGTGCCGGTACAGGCGGCCCGCGCGCCAGGTGAGCGCGCTCTCATCAGCCAGGGAGGCGGTCGTGGTCGTCGTCGGGGCCGGCGAGAGGTCCGGCGCGGGCAGCTCGATCACGGTGGCAGAGCCTATGTTATCGATGCCATACGTAACAAGGGCGATAGGATCCTGCTGACAGCAGGCCGCAAGAGGGGAGCGCCATGACGAAAGCCACCGAGCGGCCCACGAGGCAGCCGAGCATGGCTGACGTGGCCAGAGCCGCCGGGGTGTCGGCGCAGACCGTCTCGCGCGCCCTGCGCGACTCGCCGAACGTCAACCCGGAGACCAGGAAACGCGTGCTCGCCGCCGTGGAGCGGCTCGGCTACCGCTTCAACAACGCCGCCCGCGTGCTCTCCTCCGGGCGCAGCCACACCATCGGGCTCGTGCTGCTGCAGTCCGGCGGCTACTACTCGCGCTCGGCGGTGACCGCCGGCGTCGAGGCGGCCGCGGGCGCCGCCGGCTACGCGGTGAGCATCGCGACCATCGCCAGGCTCGACACCGGACTGATGGAGCGGTCCCTGTCCAAGCTCGCCGACCAGGGCGTGGACGGCATCGTGATCGCCGTGCCGCTCATCTCGGTGACGCAGAAGATGGAGGACATCACCCGGGACATCCCCACCGTCACGCTCGACGGCTCCCGCACCGCGAGCGCCCGGGTGCTCGGGATCGACCAGAAGGAGGCGGGCCGCCTCGCCACGCGGCACCTGCTCGACCTCGGGCACCGCCAGGTGTGGCACGTGTCCGGCCCCGACGAGTGGATCGAGGCGCGCCAGCGGCGGCAGGGCTGGCAGGAGTGCCTGGCCGCGGCCGGGATCCAGGCGCCGCCCCCGCTGGAGGGCGACTGGTCGCCCGACTCGGGATACCGGCAGGGTCAGGTCCTCGCGATGATCCCGGACGTGACCGCGGTCTTCGCCGCCAGCGACGAGATGGCCTTCGGGGTGATCCGCGCGCTGCGCGAGCACGGCCGGTCGGTGCCCGGCGACGTGTCCATCGTGAGCGTCGACGACATCGCCCTGGCGGCCTACTGCCACCCGCCGCTGACGACCGTGCGCCAGGACTTCTACCGCTCCGGCGCGGCGGCCGTCGCCCTGCTGCTGGGCGGCGAGGCCACCGAGGCTCTCGCCACCGCGTCACTGTCGGTGCGCGACTCCACGGCGCCGCCGCGTCGCCACTGAGCCATGTCGCGGTTGTCCGCAAAGTGCCTCTTGCGCCTTCATGTTATCGATGCCACTGTAACAACGTCCGGACCCTGCCGAGAGATCCACATCCCCGGCCGGCGGCGCGGCGCCCCGTCGTCGTGACCCCGGCGCCGCCGTACTCCGGACTCGTTCCTCCGCCCCACCCAGGTGGGCAGCCGTCCACGGGAAGGACCCCAGAACCATGAGGAGATCACTCGTCCTCGTGAGCGCCGCGATCTCGGCGCTCGGACTGCTCACCGGCTGCTCGGCCGACGGGGACGGCTCGGGCTCCGGCAAGACGACCCTGAGCGTCGCCGCCCTCGAAGGCGGTTACGGCCGGGACATGTACGCCCAGGTCATCGAGGCGTACAAAGCCTCCCATCCCGGCGTCGACGTGCAGTTAAAGATCTCGAAGAGCATCGAGGACGAGATCACGCCGAACATGAAGGCCGGGCGCTTCCCGGACGTCGTGGTGCTCGGCCAGGGCCGCAAGGCCGCGCTCACCGAGACGCTCATCAAGGACAAGGCCCTCGAGGACCTGACGCCCGTGCTCAAGGCCAAGGTCCCCGGCGAGGACAGGACCGTCGGCGACAAGCTCATCGACGGCATCGTCGGCAACCTCAACACCAACCCGTACGGCACCGGCCAGACGTACACGATGCCGATGTACTACGCGCCGAGCGGGCTCTTCTACAACAAGGGACTGTTCGCCCAGAAGGGCTGGAAGGTCCCGGCCACCTGGGACGAGATGTTCGCGCTCGGCGAGAAGGCCAAGCAGGAGAAGATCTCGCTGTTCACCTACCCGACCGCCGGATACCTCGACGCGTACTTCTTCGCCCTCCTCGCCGACGTCGGCGGGGAGCAGTTCTACACCGACGTCATGACGTACAAGCAGGGCGTCTGGCAGACGCCGCAGGCCCGGCAGGCGCTCGACCTCACCACCCGGCTGCTGAAATACGCCGCGCCGACCACGGTCGGGTACGCCAACGAGCAGGACTTCACCAAGAACCAGCAGTCGATCCTCGACAACAAGACGCTGTTCATGCCGAACGGAACCTGGGTCGTCGGCGAGATGAAGGACGCCCCGCGCGCCGCCGGCTTCGAGTGGGGCCTGACGCCGCTGCCGCCGGTCACCGTGGGCGGCAAGCGCTACATCACGACGTCGGTGGAGTCGGTCTGGGTCCCGGCCGCCGCCAAGAACAAGGACGCGGCGAAGGAGTTCGTCGCCTACCTGTACTCCGACGAGGCGGCGAAGATCTTCGCCAAGTCGAACGCCATCCAGCCCATCAAGGGCATCGCGAGCGGCCTGTCCGGGGAGAACGCCGAGTTCTACAAGGTCTACGACGAGACGACGGTCGAGGCGCTGGTCGGCGGCTTCGCGAGCACCGCGCCCGTCGAGGGCGTCGACATCAAGGCCACTCTCTTCGACACCGCCAACAGCATCATCAGCGGCGACAAGACCGAGGACCAGTGGCAGGCCGCGCTCAACGACGCCAGCGAGAAGCTGCGCCAGGCGGGTGGGTGAGGTGACCGAGAGCAGCCCGGCGCGGCGGCGCGGCAACGGCGTCTTCGTGCTCGCCTGCCTCCTGCCCGCGCTCGTGCTCTTCGCGGTGTTCATGATCGTCCCGACCCTGAACGTGTTCCGGATGTCCCTCTACACCTGGAGCGGCTTCTCCCCTGACATGCGTTTCGTCGGGTTGGGCAACTTCGCCCGGCTGCTCGACGACGCGCAGTTCGTCCGCGCGTTCCAGAACACCGTCGCGCTCCTGGTCGTCGTGACCGTCGTGACGATGGGCACGGGCCTGTTCCTCGCGGCCATCATGACCCGGCAACGGCTGCGGGGCCGGACGGTGTACCGGTTCGTCCTGTACGTGCCGAGCGTGCTGTCCGTGGTCGTGATCGCGGCGATCTTCTCCGCGATCTTCGACCAGAAGAACGGCCTGCTCAACGGCACCCTGCGGCTGCTGTCGCTCGACGGCCTGCAGCAGATCTGGCTCGGCGACCAGCAGCTCGTGCTCTGGTCCGTCGCGATCGCGATGGTCTGGCAGTCGCTCGGCTACTACATGGTCCTCTACATGTCCGGCATGGCGAGCATCCCGGAGGAGATCTACGAGGCCTCCGCGCTCGACGGCGCGTCCGCGGGGCGGCAGTTCTTCGCCATCACGCTGCCGCTCATCTGGCAGAACCTGCGCACGACGCTGACGTTCTTCGTCATGAGCGCGGTCAACCTCAGCTTCGTCCTGGTCCGCGCGATGACCGGCGGCGGGCCCGACGGCTCCTCCGAGGTCCTGCTGAGCTACATGTACAAGCAGGCGTACACGAACTCGTCGTACGGCTACGGCATGGCCATCGGCGTCGCCGTCTTCGCCTTCTCGTTCTTCGTGTCGCTGCTGGTCAGCCGGGCGACGCGGCGCGAGCCCCTCCAGTTCTGAGGACCGCCACCATGACCACGATCAAGCGCGCCGGAAGGCCGCTGACCTACGTCCTCGTCACCGCGATCGCCCTGGCCATCGCGGTGCCGGTCGGCTGGGTGCTGCTCGCCTCGCTCAAGGAGAAGGGCGAGTTCTACGGCAGCCCCTGGACGCTGCCGGAGGGCCTGCACCTCCAGAACTACGCCGACGCGTTCGTCACCGCCCGCATGGGCCAGTACTTCTTCACCTCGGTGCTGGTCACGGTGCTCGGGCTGGTGTTCGTCGTGGCCGTCTCCGTCCCGGCGGCCTACGTCATCGCCCGGTACGAGTTCCGCGGCCGCGGCCTCGTCGAGCTCGCCATGCTCGCCGGGCTGTTCGTCAACGTCAACTACATCGTCGTGCCGATCTTCCTCATGCTCGTCGGCTGGGACCGCGCGCTCGCCGGCGTGTTCCCCGACGGCTTCTTCATCGACAACCCCGGCGTCCTCTCGCTCGTCTACGCGGCCACGTCGATCCCGTTCACCATCTACCTGCTCACCGCGTACTTCCGGTCGATCCCGGCCGACTACGAGGAGGCCGCGGCCCTGGACGGGGCCTCCCGCCTCCAGGTCATGGTCAGGGTGATGCTGCCGATGGCGCGGCCGGCGCTCACCACCGTGATCCTGTTCAACTTCCTGGCCTACTGGAACGACTTCATCATCGCGCTCACCCTGCTACCCGGCGAGGGCAAGACGCTGCAGGTGGGCCTGCTCAACCTGATGACCGCGCAGAAGGCGGCGGCCGACTACGGGCGGCTGTACGCCGGCATGGTCATCGTGATCGTCCCCGTCCTCGTCCTCTACGCGCTGATCCAGCGCCGGCTCATCGAAGGCATGGCATCCGGCGGCGTGAAGGGCTGACCGGCCCGTTTCCCAGAGAGGAAACCGTCTTGAAGGATTCGACGCGCAGCGTGCTGCTCGTCACCGCCCGCACGCTCGTCGCGGCCGGCTGCGTCGCCGTCGTCGTCGCCGCCCGTACGACGGCCGGGTGGGGCAGCCTCGCGATCATGCTCGCGGCACTGGTCGGGCTGCTGGCCGTGCTGGCCTCGTACAACCGGCGGTTCCGGTGACTACTCGGACACTGGCGGCGGTGCGGCCGAGCGAGCGCCAGCTCGCGTGGCAGGCGATGGAGTTCTACGGCTTCGTCCACTTCGGCATGAACACGATGACGGACCGGGAGTGGGGCGAGGGCCACGACGACCCGGCGGCCTTCGACCCGGCCGGGCTCGACGCCGACCAGTGGGTCAGGGCGCTCAAGGCCGCCGGGATGACCGGCGTGATCCTCACCTGCAAGCACCACGACGGCTTCTGCCTGTGGCCGAGCGACGTCACCTCCTACTCGGTCGCCGCGTCGCCCTGGCGCGGCGGGCGCGGCGACGTGGTCGCGGAGGTCTCGGAGGCGGCGCGGCGGCACGGCCTGCGGTTCGGGATCTACCTGTCGCCCTGGGACCGCACCGAGGCGTCCTACGGCAGCGGGAGCGCGTACGACGACTTCTACGTCGCCCAGCTCACCGAGCTGCTCACCCGGTACGGGCCGGTGTTCACGGTGTGGCTGGACGGCGCGAACGGCGAGGGCCCCAACGGCAGGCGCCAGGTGTACGACTGGGAGCGGTACTACGCGGTGGTCCGCGAGCTGCAGCCGGACGCGGTCATCAGCGTGTGCGGGCCCGACGTCCGCTGGTGCGGCAACGAGGCCGGGAGCACCCGCCCCGACGAGTGGAGCGTCGTCCCGCGGGCCCTGCTGGACGCCGAGCGGATCGCGGACCGCTCGCAGCAGGCGGACGACGGCACGTTCGCCCGGCTGGTCCGCAGTGACGACCTCGACCTCGGCAGCCGCGCCGCCCTGGCGGGGCACGAGGACGACCTGGTCTGGTACCCGGCGGAGGTGAACACCTCGATCCGGCCCGGCTGGTTCCACCACCCGGCCGAGGACGGCATGGTCCGCCCGGCGGAGGAGCTGTTCGGCATCTACCTGCGGGCCGTCGGCGGCAACTCCTGCTTCCTGCTCAACGTCCCGCCCGCCCGCGACGGGCTGCTGCGGGACGCCGACGTGGCGGTGCTGGAGCGGCTCGGGCGGCTCGTCGAGGACTTCCGGGCGCGGCGCGTATCGGCGACCGCGACGGTGTCGTCCGGTACGGCGGGCGACGTCGCCACCGCGTGGCCCGGCGGGGGCGGTACGCCGTGGCGTCCGGACGCCGCCGACCCCCTGCCGGGCGTGCGGCTCGAGTTCGCGCGGCCCCGCACGGTCGAGGCGGTCGTGGTGGGCGAGGACATCACGGAGGGGCAGCGGGTCGAGCACGTCGTCGTGCGGGGCCGCCGGGACGGGCGGTGGACGACGCTCGCGCAGGCGAACGCGGTCGGCTACCAGCGCATCCTGACGTTCCCGCCGGCCGAGGTGGACGCCGTGCTGGTCGAGATGCCACAGGCCCGGGACACCCCCGTCGTCGCCCACGTGACCGCGATCGGAGCAACGCCATGAAGGCCGTCCTCACGAAGAGCCCCGCTGGAAAGGCCACCGCCGGAAGGGGCACCGCCGGAAGGAACCCCACCCGAAGGAACGCCGCAGGAAAGGCCCCCGCAGGCGCTCGTAGGCGGTCACCCCGCGCGGCCGTCCTCCTCGCCGCCGTGGTGGCCGCCCTCGCCGCGCTGGTGCTCGGCGGCGCGGCGCTCGCCCAGCGCACCGACGAGGTCGCCTCCCTCGACGGCCACGCCGTCACCCGCGACGAGCTGCTCTTCCACATGCGCCGCCTCACACCCCAGGTGGAGAACGAGTTACGCAACCAGTACCGGCTCCAGGGCGCGATCGACTGGAACGCGAAAACCGGCGACCAGACCGCCCTCCAGCGGCTCGCGGCCCGCGCGCTCGACGAGATCCGGCGGGACAAGACGGCGCTCCTCCTCGCCCAGGAGCAGCCCCTGATCGGCTCCGTCGACCACGCGGGCTTCCTCGCCGAGCTGGCCGCCGAGAACGAGCGGCGCGCCGACGCCATCGCCAGGGGCCAGGTCGTCTACGGCCTGGCGGAGTTCTCCCCCGAGGAGTACTACACGCACCGGCTCACCGGGCTCACGACGGGCCTGAAGCAGCGGCTCAGCGCGAACGGCCCGCTCCGGGTGGGCGACGCCGAGGTCCGGCGGGCGTTCGACGCCGACCGGGACTCCTGGAGCGCCAACGCGACCACGTACACGTACGCGAAGCTCGTGGTGCCGGTGCCCGACGGCGCCTCCGCCGGCTACCCGGCCCGGCTCCAGCGGCGGGTGGCCGCCGCCGGCCGGCTGGCGGAGCTCGCGGACCGCGAGCCCGGCGCCAGGCTCACGACCGCCACGCAGCACGGCGGCGGCTCGGCCGCCCACGACCAGGAGCTCATGGCCGTGCTGGGCAAGCTCGCGCCGGGCCAGGTCTCCGGCCCGGTCCCGGGCACCGGCCAGATCACGTACTACCAGCTCAACGGCAAGACCGTCGACGAGGACGCGGCGTTCGCCGAGTACTCGCGGCGGATCCGGCAGTCGCTCATCGAGGAGAAATTCGACCAGTTCCTCCAGCGCCGGGTGGACAGCAGCGTCTTCAAGGTCGACACGGCGGCGGTGGACGCCATCAACGCAGAGGATGTTCAACAGTGAAACCTGTCGGTACCGCACCCCCCGCCCCATCGCCCGCGCCGGCCCGCCGGCGGCCCGTGGCCCGGGCGCTCCGCGCGGGCCTCACCGCCCTGTTCTCCGCGCTGCTCGCCGTGCTGCTCGCGGGATCGCTCGCGCCCGCCGCGAGCGCCGCCAAGACCCCCGACCGCTCCTCCCCCGCCGCCGCCAAGAAGGCGGACTTCCCGGGCAACACGCCGAACCCGACGGGCGGCAAGGACTACTTCATCGACGCCACGACCGGCCGCGACAACGCGGCCGGGACCTCGCCGCAGACCGCCTGGCGCACCCTGGCCAAGGCGAACGCGACGACGTTCAAGCCCGGCGACCGCATCCTGCTCAAGGCCGGCGAGCAGTGGAACAACGAGCAGCTGTGGCCGAAGGGCTCCGGCGGCGCGGGCAAGCCGATCACCATCTCGGCCTACGGCGACCCGCGCGCCCGCCGGCCCTACATCGCGACGAACGGCAGGGTGCCGAGCCCCTTCCGGGCGGACGGCACGAAGAACCCCGACACGGTCGGCCGGACCGGCGCCATCGTGCTGCGCAACCAGCAGTACTTCGAGATCGACAACGTCGAGCTGTCCAACGACGACAACTTCGCCACCGACATCACGACGGGGACCTACGTCCGCGACGGCATCATGGTCTCCATCAACGCCGACCTGCTGCCGGCCGGCGCGGACAGCGTCATGGACCACTTCCGGATCTCCAACGTGTACGTCCACGACCTCGACGGCCCGAGCACCTGGCAGAAGATCCACTACGGCGGCGTCAACTTCCAGGTCTTCGGCAGCAAGAGCTACAAGTCGTACGGCACCGGCGGCCACCACTTCAAGGACGTCCGGATCGAGAACAACACCTTCGTGAAGGTCGAGCTGCACGCCGTGCAGTTCTCGTTCAACTGGTTCGCCGCCGACGGAGCCGACGCCGGCCAGTACGACGAGAGCGGGAAGTTCCACGAGGGCTGGGAGCAGCTCTGGGTGCGGACCCGCGACCTGTACAGCCGTGACGTCTACATCGGCCACAACTACGCGGAGAGCGTCGGCCAGGGCGCGTTCCAGTTCGCCAACGCCAAGAACATGACCGTCGAGTACAACGAGGTCAACGGCTTCCTCAAGCGCTACAACGCGGTGTCCTGCGGCCTCTACCTGTGGGCGGGCGCCGACTCGGTCATGCAGTTCAACGAGGTCTACGGCGGCCCGGACAACGAGTACGACGGCACCCCGTGGGACCTGGAGTACACCAACTTCAACGTCACCTACCAGTTCAACTACTCGCACGACAACGCCGCGGGCTGGATGGCGTACATGGGCAACAGCTCCAACTCGGTCGCCCGCTACAACCTGAGCGTCAACGACAACGGCGTGCTGGTGAAGAACATGTTGTCGACGAACTACTCGCCGACCTACTTCACGAACAACACCTTCGTGTACGACGGCGCGGACCTCGACTACGTGCACGACGAGACGTTCCTGAGCACCGTCTACTTCCTCAACAACATCTTCTACAACACCTCCGCGACGAGGCCGACGCCCTGGTACCGCCGTACCGGCGCGCTGCGCCAGGCGGTGTTCTCCAACAACGACTACTACGAGGCCGGCGGCACCCACTCCACCCAGGAACCGGCCGACCGGGCCGGCCTGCGCGCCGACCCGAGGTTCGTCGGCGACCCGGCGAAGTACGTCACCGGAGCGGGCGTGGACCGGATCCGGACGGCCGCCGCGCACTTCAAGCTCCGCGACGACTCCCCGCTCATCGACGCCGGCCGCTACAACCCCCACCTGGGCACCGAGGACTTCCTCGGCACCCACATCTACTACGGCAACGCGCCGGACATCGGCATGGCGGAGAGCCCGATCGGCGAGAAGGTCGCCAACCCGGTGGACGACGACCCCATCGAGAACGAGCCCGGAGACGGCCGGGTCAACCTGGCCCTCGGCAAGCCGGTCACCGCCGGCTCGACCCACCCCGGCCAGAACGGCACACTCGTCGCGAGAAACCTGACCGACGGCGACCCGGCGACCCGCTGGGCGGCGGCCGACGACGCGACCTACCCGATCACGCTCGACATCGACTTCGGCGCGGCCACCACCTTCGACGAGGTCTACCTGGACGAGTACACCGATTCGGGCACCAACCCGCGGGTCCAGACGTTCGACCTGCAGCGGTGGGACGCCGGGACCGGCGCCTGGGTGACGTTCGCCAGTCGCGCCGACGGCATCGGGCACGACCGGTCCGTGACCGGCTTCGGCAGCGTCACGACCTCCCGGCTCCGGGTGTCGCTCACCGGGAAGGTGCCGGGCGAGGTGTACACCCCGACGATGACCGAGATCGCCGTCTACCACGCCGCCTAGCTGTGGTGACGCGGGCGGGTGGCTGCCACCCGCCCGCTCGGATCGCAGACCGCGACTGCGGGACCCGGGCGCGCAGGCGCCCCGGGCATAGGCCCGCAAACCCGGACACCTTGCCTGACCTGCAACAACACTCCGAACAACCACCGACAACCGAGCATCAAACCCGGCAGACCACAACACCGGGGAGCACCATGAGAACTGGAACGAGAGCAGCCCTCGCCGTCATCACCGGCGCCCTCACCACCACCGCCACGTTCCTCGTCACCGCCGCCCTCAGCCCCGTCCCGACCCCCGCCCGGCCCACCCTCCAGCCGCCCAGGCCCCACTGCGCCACCGGCCACGGCACCTGGCACCCCATCAAACGGGCGTGCCGCCGCGACCCCGTCGGCCGGGTTCGCGAACTCAGCCCAGCTCGGCCATGACCCGCCGCATGTCGGCGACGGCCCGCAGGGTGCCGCGCACGGTTCCGGTCACTTTGGAACGTCCGGTCCTGGGCAGGTAGTCCACGTCCACCTCGGCGATCCGCCAACCGGCCGCGGCGACCCTCAGGACCATCTCCAGCGGGTAGCCGAACCGGCGGTCCGTCAGCCCCAGCTCCAGGAGCCGGCTGCGCACGGCCGCCCGCATCGGCCCGAGGTCGTGCAGCCTCACCCCGGTGCGGCGGCGCAGGGTGTGGGCGAGGGCGGCGTTCCCGAGCCGGGCGTGCCAGGGCCAGGCGCCCGCGCTTCGCGGCCGGCGGCGCCGAGGACCAGGTCGGCGTCACCGCCGAGGACGGGCGCGGCCACGCCGGGAAGCCGGCGGGGGTCGAGCGAGGCGTCGGCGTCCATGAAGCAGACGACGTCGCCGGCCTGGTCGAGCGGCGGCTGTCAGCAACTCGTAAGGATTGAGCATGTCACGCCGCCCTACTGTCGATCACATGGCCCAGATCATGATCATCGCCAAGGAGCCGGTGGCCGGGAGGGTCAAGACCCGGCTGACCCCGCCGTTCAGCCCTGAGCAGGCCGCCCGCCTCGCCGAGGCCGCTCTCCACGACAGCCTCATCGCCGTCTCGGGAACACCCGCCGGCCAGCGACTGCTCGCCCTGGACGGGCTGCCGGGCAGCTGGCTGCCCCCGGGATTCGTGGTGATCCCGCAGCGCGGCTCGGGCTTGGACGAGCGTCTGGCGGCGGCGTTCTCGGACGCCTACCGGCTCCGGCCGGAACCCGTCGTACTGATCGGCATGGACACGCCGCAGGTGACGCCCGCTCTGCTGGACGAGGCGGCGCGGGCCTTGGACAGTCGCGACGCGGTGTTCGGCCCGGCCTCGGACGGCGGCTTCTGGCTGCTCGGCCTGCGTGAGCCGGACGCCTCCCTGCTGCTGGGGGTGCCGATGTCGCACCCGGAGACCGGCAAGCTCCAGCTCGACCGCCTCGATCGGGCCGGGCTGTCCGTCCATCTGCTGCCCGAGCTGACCGACGTCGACACCCCTGCGGACGCCCCCGAGGTGGCCGCGCAGGCACCCGATTCCCGCTTCGCCGCCGTACTGCGGGAGACGGGCCGATGATGGGGCAGATCTACGCCGACGCGCTCGCCGGGGCGGCCGCCGAGATCGAGTACGTGGACGGCACCCGCGTCGTGCTGGAGGCCACGCGCTGGTTCGAGCCGATCGAGGGCGACGAGTCCCTCCTGCGCAGGTGCGCAGGCCCGGCCCTGGACATCGGCTCGGGTCCGGGCCGGCTGACCGTCGCGCTGAACCGCCGCGGCGTGCGCGCGCTGGGCATCGACATCACGCCTCGCGCCGTCGCCCACACCCGCAGAGCGGGCGGCTTCGCCCTGCTCCGGGACGTGTTCGACGAGGTCCCGGGCAGCGGCCGGTGGGCGACGGCGCTCCTCGCCGACGGCAACATCGGCATCGGCGGCAACCCCGAGCTGCTGTTGCGCCGGGTGCGGCAGCTGGTCCGGCCGGGCGGCACGGTGCTGGTCGAGGTCGCCCCGCCGGAGGTCAGGAGCCGCGTCGACCGGGTGCGGCTGCACCACGGCGCGCTCGTCGGCGACTGGTTCGGGTGGGCGGTGGTGTCGGTGACCGACATCCGCCGTGTGGCCCGTGCCGGTGGGTTCCCGGCCGTGGACTGCTGGACGTCTCACGGTCGCTGGCTGGCCTGCCTGAGCTAGCGTCCCCGGCGGCCAGGGCGACCTCCTCCTCAGCGAAAGTTTCACCCGGGGTTGACTGAAGGAGTCAGAATGCTTTTTAGTTTGGATGCCAGCCAAACTAAAACACAGGCAGGCAGAAGGGATCCAGCATGCGCAAGATCGTGCGTTCCGCCGTCCCCGTTTGCGTACTGGCGATGGTCACCGTCCTCTTCGCCCCGCCCGCGCTGGCCGCCACCTGGTCCTCCACCGACCGGTGGGGCACCTGGTCCAACGGCGGCTACACGCTCTACAACAACATCTGGGGCAGCGGCGCCGGACCGCAGACCATCTGGGCGAACTCCTACAGCAACTGGGGCGTGTGGGCCAACCACCCCAACACCGGCGGGGTGAAGTCGTACCCGAACGCCACCAGGTACGTCGGCAAGCGCGTCAGCGCCCTCGGCAGCGCCACCAGCAGCTTCAACGTCACCGTGCCGAACGGCGGCTCGTACACGACGGCGTACGACATCTGGGACTCGGCCAACGCGTACGAGATCATGCTCTGGATGAACAAGCACGGCGCCGTCGGCCCAATCGGCTCGCGCCAGACCGGCGCCACGGTGGGCGGCCACAGCTGGGACGTCTACCGCGGCAGCAACGGCGCCAACCAGGTCTTCTCCTTCGTCAGGACCGGCAACACCAACTCCGGCACCGTGGACATCAAGGCGGTGCTCAACTGGCTGCGCACCAACGGCTGGATGGGTGACGTGACGCTCGGCAACGTGCAGTTCGGGTACGAGATCACCTCCTCCAGCGGCGGGATGGACTTCGTCACCAACAGCTTCTCGGTGTCCGCCGGCTGACCGATCCCTACGCCTGGGGGCGGTCGTCCCCGCGGTAGACGGCCATCAGCAGCGGGCGGGTCAGGTCCGCCATCTCGGCGGGCGAGCGCGGGCAGCCGTGCTGGAGCCAGTCGGTGGCCACGCCGATGAGCGCGCCCGCCGTGAACGCGGCGGGCACGTCATGCGGGGTCTGCACGGTGTAGTCGGTCGGGGTGTCGTCTCCGGTGGCCTTGCGGCGCGCGCCGACGTAGGCCGCGACGGTGGCGTGGCGGCGCACGTGGTCGATGACGCGCGCGCTGCCCTGCGGCCCGAGCACGCTGCGGTAGAGGCCGGCGTGCTCGTCGAGGTGGGCGAAGAAGGTCAGCAGCGTGTCGGGGGCGTCGTCCGGGACGTCCCGGACACCGGGGTCGGGGATGGCCTCGATCAGGTCGTCGATCATCGTGGTGCACGCCGCCTCGGCGAGCTCGTGCACGTCACGGTAGTGGTCGTAGAACGTGGAGCGGCTCACCCCGGCGCGTTCGGCGACGTCGGCGACGCTGATCCTGGACAGGTCGCCGTCCTGGACGAGGCCGATCAGCGTGCGTTGCAGGGCCGCCTGGGTGCGACGCACCCGCGGGTCGCTCAGGTCGCTCTTTCTGTCTCTGGTGGGGGCCACGCCTCAGTGTACTGTGCCCTACATCTGTAGGTTAGCCTACAGATGTAGGGAAATTTGGGAATGGCACGCTGATTGGGGACAACCGTGACCTCTGACTCCGCTGAGACGCTCCAGATCACCCGCACCTGCCCGTACGCACCGCCCGAGCAGCACCTTCGCCTCCTGCGTGAGCAGCCGGTCACCGAGGTCACGCTGCCCGGCGGTTCGAGCGCCTGGGTCGCCGCCCGGTATGAGGACATCCGTACGGTCCTGAGCGACCCGCGTTTCAGCGCCGACCGCCGCCATCCCAACGCCCCCAGGCTGAACGGCGAGACGGCGCCCGGCGAGTCGCCGCTGCCCAAGATGATGCTGGAGATGGACCCGCCCGAGCACGGTCCGGCGCGGCGCGCCGTGATCGGGGAGTTCACCCTCCGGCGCATCGCGGCCCTGCGGCCGCGCATCCAGCAGATCGTGGACGAGCACCTCGACGCCATCCTGGACGGCCCCCGCCCGGTCGACCTGGTGCGGGCGTTCGCCCTGCCGGTGCCCTCGCTGGTGATCTGCGAGCTGCTCGGCGTGCCGTACGAGGAGCACGACTTCTTCCAGACGCACTCCGCCCAGTTGCTCAACCGCGCCGCCACGCCGCAGGAGCGCCAGCACGCCTCCTTCGAGCTGGCCGTCTACCTGGACAAGCTGATCAGGGCCAAGGCGGAGGACCCGACCGACGACCTGCTCGGCCGCCAGGTGGTCAAGCAGCGCGAGAGCGGCGAGGTGGACCATGGCGCGCTGCTCAGCCTGGCGTTCCTGCTGCTGATCGCCGGGCACGAGACCACGGCCAACATGATCTCGCTGGGCACGTACATGCTGCTGCGCCACCCCGACACGCTCGCCGCGCTGCGCGCGGACCCCAGCAAGACGCCGGGCGCGGTCGAGGAGCTGCTGCGGCACTTCACCATCGCCGAGTTCGCGATCATGCGGGTGGCCACCGAGGACGTGGAGCTCGGCGGCACGGTCATCCCCGCGGGGTCAGGAGTGCTCACGCTGGCCAACGCCGGCAACCGCGATCCGGAGGTGTTCGCGGACGCCGACGCGTTCGACATCGAGCGTGACGCCCGCAGCCACCTGGCCTTCGGTTACGGCCCGCACCAGTGCCTGGGCCAGAACCTCGCCCGCGTGGAGCTGGAGATCGTCTTCGACTCGCTGTTCAGGCGGATCCCGGGGCTGCGGCTGGCCGTGCCCGCCGAGGAGCTCTCGTTCAAGGACGAGGCCAGCGTCTACGGGATGCACGAGCTGCCCGTCACCTGGTGACGCGTTGAACCAAGTTCATGAATCGGCCCGTACCTCCCAGGAGTAAGCAATCACCTAACCAAGGGCCGATTCATGAACAAGCGCACCCTCGTTCTTCCTGGCCTGGCCGTCACCACCGCACTGGTCGCCGCTCCCGTGCCACCGGCCGCCGCGCAGACCAGTACTCCCGTCTACCTGGCCGCCAGCCTCGCCGGCAAGCACGAAGTGCCCGCACCCGGCACCAAGGTCGGCGATGACGACGGCAGCGCGCTCGCGGTCTTCCGCATCCACGGCAACCGCGTCGACTACGCCGTCCGCTGGAGCAACGTCAACGCCCCCAGCGGCTTCCACATCCACAAGGGCAACGCCGGCCAGAACGGCGAGGTCAAGATCCCCTTCATCACCACCGCCCTGCCGCCCCAGCTCCACGCCATCAAGGGCACCGTCATCGTCAAGGACCTCAACCTCCTCGGCCGCATCCTCAACAACCCCCAGGGCTGGTACGCCAACCTCCACAACGCCGACTTCGCCGGCGGCGCCGTACGGGCCCAGCTCCAGCGGATCCGTCCCGTCGCCCTGGAGAGCATCCTGGCCCACGGCTTCGGCCGCACCCTGACCACCCGCGCCGACGGCAAGCAGGAGATCCCCGCCCCCGGCACCAAGGTCGGCGACCGCGACGGCCGCGCCGCCTGGCTCGTCCAGCCCGAAGGCGACCGCGTCTGGTTCGCCGCCACCTGGAAACACGTCGCCACCCCCACCGCCGCCCACGTCCACCGCGCTCCCAAGGGCAAGAACGGCCCGGTCGTCGTCCCCTTCTTCGAGGCCAAGGACGGCCTGCCGCCCAGCGTCAACGGCCTCGCCGGCAGTTCCAAGACCGACACCGCCACCGCCCGCCGGATCTGGAACAACCCCAAGAACTGGTACGCCAACCTGCACAACGCCAAGTTCCCCGGCGGAGCGGTCCGCGGCCAGCTCTACCGGGGCGACTGGTAGAGGGCTTTCCTCGGCCCGGCGCGGGTGCGCTGGGCCGAGAGGCCGCTCCGGCCTACGCGTCCTGTTCCGCGGCGTCGGGCACGGGGACCGGATGCAGGCGGACCTGCGTGATCGCGTGGCGTTCGACGCCGAGGACCTCGATGCGCCAGCCGGCCACGGTCACCGACTCGCCCGGCGCGGTCGGCACCCGCCCGAGCTCGGCCAGGACCAGGCCCGCGACGGTGGTGTAGTCGCCCTCCGGCTGCCCCTCCAGGTGCACGCCCACGTCCGGCAGGTCGTGCACCGGAAAGCCGCCGGGCATCGTCAGCGTCCCGTCGTCGCCGTGCTGGACGGTCTCCAGGTCGCTGTCGGTCTCGTCGTAGATCTCGCCGACCACCTCTTCGAGGAGGTCCTCCAGGGTGACGATGCCGTCCACGGCGCCGCGCTCGTCGACGACGAGGGCGAACTGCTGGCGTTCGGCCTTGAAGCGGCGCAGCGCGTCGGAGACGTGCAGGCTCTCGGGCAGGACGAGGGCGGGCCGGGCGGCGTCCGCGGCGACCTCGGCGTCCTGGGTGAGCAGGTCGCGCAGGTTGGCGATGCCGAGCGTGTCGTCCAGGTTACGCCCGCGCACGACCGGCGCGCGCGAGTGCCCGGAGGCCGCCAGCTCGGCCGCGGCCTGCCGGAGCGGGGTGCCGGCCTCGATCGCGAACACCTGGCGCGGGGGCACCAGGACCTCGCGCAGCACCCGCTCGGTGATCTCGACGGCTCCGGAGATGATCAGCCGCTGCTCCGGGGTGAAGCCGCGATGGACGCTGACCAGATCGCGGATCTCCTCGGGGCTCATCTCCTCCCGGTGCAGGTCGGGGTCCCCGCCCATCAGCCGGACCGTCAGGTCGGTGGACTTGCCGAGCGCCCAGATGACCGGCCGCGAGATGCTCCCCAGCACGCTCAGCGGACGGGCGACCAGCAGCGCCCAGGTCTCCGCGCGCTGCATCGCCACCCGCTTGGGCGCCAGCTCGCCGAACACCAGGGTGAGGAACGTCAGCACCAGGGTGACGAGGATGATCGCCACCGGTCCGGCCGCGCCGCCGAGGAAGCCGAGCAGCGGCACCAGGGGTTCGGACAGGGTCACCGCCGCGGTGGCCGAGGCGAGGAACCCGGCCAGCGTGATGCCGATCTGGATGGTCGCCAGGAACTGGTTCGGGTCGCGGGCCAGCTTGGCCAGCACCCGTCCTCCGCTGCTGTGCTGCTCCAGGCGGCGCAGCTGGCCCTCCCGCAGGGAGACCAGCGCGAGCTCGCTTCCCGCGAACGCCGCATTGATCACGATGAGGACCGCGACCAGGGCGAGTTGCACCCAATAACCATCCACGAAAGGGGTTCCTCCAGACGCCATGACACTTGCCGTATTGCGCAACTATAAAACAAGTGCGGCGTTCACGGCGTTCGGCGGCCTCTGTCCCTGAATCTCCGGCGGGTGATGACCAGCAGCGTGCCCCCGTACAGGACGACCACCGCCAGCAGCCACAGGTAGCTCGTGGCGGGCAGCGCGACCAGCCCGAACGCGTCCGCCAGCGGCGAGAGCGGCAACAGCAGGCCGACCGCGGCGAGCGCGCCCGTCGCCAGCCCGAGCGGGCGCGACACCCCGCTGATGGGGCGCAGCAGCAGCATGATGACGGCCTGGGTGAGCATGTTCTCGATGAACCAGCCGGTGTGGAAGGCCGGCGCCCCCTCCACGCCGAGGACCCAGGTCAGCACCGCGAACGTGACGAGGTCCGCCACGGCGTTCAGGGCCCCGAACCCGGCGACGAAGCCCAGGAGGGCACGTGGCCGGAGCCGGAGGGGGCGGCGCAGGACGTCCGGGCCGGCCCGGTCGAAGGCGAGGGCGAGCTGCGCGGCGTCGAAGCACAGGTTCTGCACCAGCACCTGGACGGGCAGCATCGGCAGGAACGGCAGCGCCAGCCCGGCCGCGAGCATCGCGATCACGTTTCCGAGGTTGGACGACAGCGCGATGCGCAGGTAGGTGACGATGTTGCCGGTGCTGCGCCGCCCGGCGACGACCGCGTGGTCGACCGCGGCGAGATCCTTGGCCGCCAGCACGACGTCGGCCGCCTCCCGCGTGACGTCCACCGCGCCCCTCGGGCAGATGCCGACGTCGGCGGCGCGCATGGCGGCCAGGTCGTTGACGCCGTCGCCGAGGAAGCCGACCGTGTGGCCGCGGGCGCGCAGCGCGCGTACGACCCGCGCCTTCTGCTCGGGGGTGCAGCGGGCGACCACCGTCGCCCGGCCGACGGCCTCGGCCAGCTCGGCGTCGGACAGGTCCGCCAGCTCGCCCGCGTTGACCACCGCGCCCACGCTCAGGCCCAGGTCCCGGCAGGTACGGGCGGCGGTCGCCGGATGGTCGCCGGTCAGCACCTTGGGCGTGATCCCCCGGCGGGAGAGCGCCGCCAGGGCGCCCGGCGCCTCCGGCGACGGCTCGTCGGCCAGCGTGACGAAGCCGGCGAAGCGGAGCCCGCGCTCCTCGCCCAGGCGGTGGACGGCGGGGCGATCGGCAGGGCGGTCGGCCGTGGCGACCGCGAGCACCCGCAGCCCCTCCTCGGCCAGCCGGTCGGCCAGGCGGGCGGCACGCAGGCGGTCCGGCGGGCTGAGCGTGCAACGTTCCAGCACCGGCTCCACGGCGCCCTTGACCACGACGCGGTGCGCCTCGCCGTCGCGGACGAGCGCGCACGAGATGCGGCTCACCGGATCGAACGGCGAGGCGTCCACGCCCTCGACGTCCCCCTGGTCGGGCGCGCCGAGCAGGATCGCCTCGTCCAGGGAGTCGGGCACCGGCGGGTCGGCCAGGTGCAGCGTCCAGAAGCTGTTGATCGCGGCCCAGCGCAGCACCTCGGGATCCGGGCCGCCGTCCGGGCCGATGGAGTCACGGAGCACGGGACGGTCTCGGGTGAGAGTGCCGGTCTTGTCCATGCACAGCACGTCGATCGCGCCCACGTCGTGCAGCGCGGCCAGCCGCTTGACGATCACGCCGCTGCGCGCCAGCAACGCCGAACCCCTGGCCAGGGCGGTGGTCACGACGACGGGCAGCATCTCGGGCGTGAGCCCGACGGCCACCGCGACCGCGAACGGCAGCGCCTCCAGTCCCCGGCCGCGCAGGACCGCGCCGGCCACCAGCGCCACCGGCGGGATGATCACCATGAGCCGGACCAGCGTCCAGGAGATGCCGTTCACCGAACGGTCGAACGCCGACGGCCTGCGCGCCGGCGCGGCGGAGGAGCCCGCGAGCATCGTGTCCGCGCCGGTGGCCGCCACCACCGCCAGCGCGCTCCCCGAGACGACGCTGCTGCCCTGCCGGCACAGGTGATCGTCCCCCTCGGGCAGGTCGAGCGCCCGCTTGGGAACCGGGGCCGACTCCCCGGTCAGCGGCGCCTGGTGCACCGTCAGACCCCTGGCGCGCAGCAGCCGCACGTCGGCCGGCACCAGGTCACCCGGTCCCAGCTTGACCACGTCGCCCGGTACGAGCTGATCGACCGGGATCTCCCGCTCCCACGGCTCGGCGTCCTCCGACGCGCGCCGCCGGACCGTCGCCGTGGTGGCCACCAGCTCCCGC
Organism: Nonomuraea angiospora; assembly: GCF_014873145.1. Lineage (NCBI taxonomy): Bacteria > Bacillati > Actinomycetota > Actinomycetes > Streptosporangiales > Streptosporangiaceae > Nonomuraea > Nonomuraea angiospora. The sequence goes on from NZ_JADBEK010000001.1 coordinate 2,026,881, forward strand.
AGCGCCGCGGTCGAGCGGTCGGCCCGGTATTCGCCGTTGGAGCGCAGCACGCAACTGGCCACGACCAGGAGCACGATGACGCCCGCCGTGCCCCAGGACGCGATCAGCGCCGACACCACCCCCAGCGCGAGCAGCACCATCGTGAACGGGTCCCGCAGGCTGCGCGCCAGCCGTCGCGGCCACGACACCGGGCGCCGGCCGGGAAGGACGTTCTCGCCGTGGCGGAGCAGCCGGGACTCGGCCTCCGCCTCCACGAGGCCGCGCGGCCCGCTGTCCAGCAGCCGCAGCACCTGCAGCCTGCTCAGGGCCGCGACCTCGTCCCCGGCCGGCCGGGACGGCGTGCTCGGCGCCTCAGGCGCCCAGACCATGGGCCTGTCCCCCCGGGCGGCCAGCCCGCTCGGCGAGGCGCCCCACCAGGACCTGGACCGTGGCGACGATGTCCTGATCGTCGATCAGGTAGACCACCCGGCGCCCCTCGCGCCTCGACCGCACCAGGCCGGCCAGCTTCAGCTTGGCCAGGTGCTGGCTGACCGCCGGAAGCGCGCCGCCCACCCGCTCGGCCAGCCCGGTCACGTCGCACTCGCCCTGCGCCAGCGCCCAGACGATGTGCAGCCGCGGCGGCGACGACAGCAACCCGAAAGCGGCCGCGGCTTCGGCCAGCACGTCGGCGGGCGGGTCGCCGACCTCTCCCATCGCCACTCCTCCTGCGGACATAGCCGCCCAGTCTAGGCCGTCACGGCTTGGCCTGCCCGTCCTCCCGAACGCTCGCGCGCAGCCTGGCCGCCTGCTCCTCCAGCCGCCGCGCCTGCTCCTCCAGCGACGGGCCGGAGGCGGGCGGCCCGGCCGGCTCGTCGTCGTGGAGCTTGCCGGCCTCGGCCTTGAAGATCCGCAGGGAGCGGCCGACGGCGCGGGCCGTCTCCGGGAGCTTCTTCGCGCCGAAGAGCAGCACGAAGACCAGGGCGATGATGAGGATTTCAGCCCATCCGAGATCCTGCATGAGGAGTCCTAACGTTGCTCGGATGCGCAAGTATAGGAGTGTCCAGGTAAGGCGAAGGACGCCACCTGCGGGTCGAGCGCGGTCAGCTCGGCGCCGGAAGCTCGACCAGGCCCGTGAACTCGGCACTGGGCCGGACCTGGATCTCCTCCCACAGCAGCTCCGTGAACGCGCGCACGGCACGGACCGCCTCGACCAGGTTGCCCTCGGCGAGGTGGATGCGGACGACCAGGCGCTGGGAGCTCTCGCGCAGCGGCTCGTACTCGACGGCGGCCAGCGCGAGGTCGAGTGCCCGGCCGTAGGCGCCCCGGGCGAGCTGCCGTTCGGCCACGGCCTCCAGGGTGTGCAGCTGGAGCTGGCGGACACGCTCGCGGACGGCGACGACCCACTCGTCATACCAGCCGGGCAGCAGCACGCCGCGCGGCGGCACCCACGAGCCGTCGTCCTCGGCCTGCGCCGGTCGCCGCACGTGCAGCCGCCGGCTCAGCGCCCGCAGCTCGTCGACGTCGACCGAGACCCGCGAGTCCAGCCGCATGGCCGGCCCGCCCGTGACGATCAGCCCCGGGCAGGCCCGGCCGGCCCGCCAGAGCGTGGTGCGGAGGTCGGCCTGCGCGTGGGCCTCGCTGGAGTCGGGCCACAGACTGCCTGCGGCGAAGTCACGGGTCGCGGTGCCGTGCAGGCCGAGAAAGGCGACCAGCCGCCGAGCGCTGTGCGGGAGCTCGCCCCACCGTGCACCGCCCGTTTCAGCGCGTGCCGACACCTCGAAGGTGCCCAGCAGACGCAGGCTCACCGACCCCTCCGGCCGTGCATCGTACGCCGCGACAGCAGAAGTGCTGTCCATCGGGCGCCCCTCCTATGCACGAACAGATCCCCCTGGGTTTTATGTTGCCCGCAGATGATCTGTCAATAGGGCGCCATCAGACGGCAATCTTGGGATGGAATTCAACTGCCAAATCGGCCATGAACTGGGCTTTTGAGCCACACTCCGGCGACCGTTAAATTCATCTTGAAACTGCCGAACATCCCATTCACCGTCGAAACACCGGCAGTTATTCAGCCGTATTTGGTGAGTTCCGGATGGCGGCGCAGCGCCTCGTAGGTCCTGCGGTCGGGGGCGTAGCCGTCGGCGCGCGACCCGTCCTCGCCGCGTTCGCGGAAGACCTCGCGAAGCCGGTCGACCAGCGGGTCCCACTGCGTGTAGACCGGCTTGAGCTTGTTCAGCGACTGAATGGCGGCGATGACATCCGGGCCCCGGTACCACGGCGGGTGCTCGAGCTCCTTGCGCACCTCGGCGAAGACCGCCCTCTCCTGATCGCGCAGCGTCAGCAGGGCCGGGATCAGGCTCCGGATCCTGGCGTTGCGCTCCTCCATCGCGTCGGCGTCAGGAGCGGGCGCGGGCGGAGGCCCCACCGTCTCCTTCTGCGCGGGCGCGGGCGCCAGTGCCGTCTTGAGCCTGCGCAGCTCGGCGCGGATCTCCGTCTGCCGGTCGCCGATCCTGCGCAGCATCTCGGCCACCGCCGCCACGTCGGTGAACTGCTCGGAGGCGGCCGTGATGGCCCTGGCGGCCCTGTCGAGCCTGAGGTTGTCGGCCTTGAGGCCCGCCTGGGCCTCCTCGAAGGCCCCGGCCGCGGCGCGGGCCCTGAGCTGGGCGACCCGGTCGCCCACCACGATCGTCTCGAACGCCTCCCGCTCCTTGGCCAGCTCGGCCGGCCAGTCGTAGCGCACCCCGCCCTCAGCTTGGCCCTGCGGCCGGACCACCGCCTGCACGGCGTCGGACGCGCCGTCGTTGTCACTGGCGTACTCGGCGAGCGCGCGGCTCATCGCCTCCCGGTCCCCGCCGGCGGCGGCGATCCTGCGGCCGAGGCGCTGCCAGTCCTGGAAGCTCGCGATCCGGCCGCGGAAGGCGTGGTTCCACCTGCCGGGTTCCCGGGAGATCGACGCGATGGCCGCGAAGTCGTCGTCCGACAGCTTCATCCCGATCACCTCGGTGCGGGACTGGAGCAGCTTGCTGCCGCCGGTGGCCAGCTTGAGCGCACTGGCGATGGGTGACTGGTCGGCGGCGGAGGCCAGCGCGCGGGCCGAGACGCCCAGGTCGGTCTCCGAGGTCGTGGTGCTCACGTCGCCCGTGGCCTTGTTCCCGGGGCCGACGGCGGCGGTGACGGCCTGCTCGGTCTGATACTCGAGCTGGGGGCCCGACGCCGCCCCAGCCTTGAGGCCGCCGCCCGTCGCCCCGGCGAACAGCCGGTGCGTGCCCGTCTCGTCGGCGACCGTCTTCTCCGAGAAGGAATGGGTGGTCGAGATCGACGCCTCCAGCCCCGCGACGCCCACCTTGGGGGTCAGCGTGGTGGACCAGCCGCTGCCGGTCTCCGTACCCGCCACCCGGGTGGGGTCGGCGGCGGCCAGGGCGGCCAGTTCGGCCGCGCCGTCGACCGCGAGGATCCGGTCGAACCTGTTCTGGTAGTCCGGGTCGCCCGGGTTCAGGCGGAAGGTGACCGCCCGGCCTTCCGACGTCGTCCTGCCGTAGCTGAGGCCGCCGCTCACGGCGCCCGACGAGCCGGACGCGCCGATGGACTTCGCGCTCTCCGACACCACCTCGACCGTGACGAGCACGGCCCCGCCCCTGCGCGCCACCGTGCGCTTGAGCGACCTGCTCCTGCTGTAGGAGACCTCGGCACCGACCGGCGATCTGCCCGCGCCGCTCACGCCGAGCGAGCCGCCGAGGCCCTTCCTGGCCTCCAGGCTCGCCTGGTCGCCCTCGCCGAGCCTGGCCGCCTCGGCGGCCGACAGCGGGGCCGCCAGGGTGGTGAGCAGCTGCCGCGCGTCGTCGACGCCGCCGCGCGCGACGAGGTTGACGATCCGCAGCTCCTGCTCCGCGCCGCCCGACCCGTCGCGGGCCAGGTCCCCGAGGTAGCGCCTGGTCTCCTCCTCGGTGAACCGGTGGACGAACGTCCCGGTCACCGACCCCGTCACCGACAGCGACGCGTTCGCCGTGCCCTTCCGTCCCGCCCCGCCGCCCACCGTGCCGGACGCGCCGATCGTGACGGTCACCATGAGCTGGTACGCCGGCGGCTCCGTCGCCTCCACCCGCGTGGCCTTCACCACCACGCGGGCGTTGCCCGCGACGGACTTCGTCGTGGTGAAGCCGTTGCCGTACGCGGTGGTCCGCTGCGCGCTCGCCGCTCCCTGCCCGCCGAACCCCTCGGGACCGGCGACGAGGCCGGCGCTCGCCTGGCCGGCGGTCCGGGTCCCCTGCTGGAGCCTGCCCTGCTCGTCGAACGTCCCCGTGCTGGTGTCCTTGCTGCGGGTGAGGGTCAGGCTGCCCTCGTTCCGTGCCACCGTCGTCGTTCTCGTGCTCTTGGACGTGGCCTCAGTCGCTTTCGGCGCCGTACCAGGCGCGGGCGCGGGGGCGGGCGCTGGGGTTGTGGGGGTTTTCGGTGCCGTGGTGGCGGGTGCCGGGGGCTTGGCCGGTTCGGGGGCGGGGGCCGCCTGAGGAGCTTCCGGTTTCGGCCTGGCCTTGGGCGCCTTCGGCTGGGTCTGTGCCTGCTGGAGGATCCCGTCGTCCGCATCGGCCGGGACCGGGAGGCTCACGATCCTGCGCCGCGGCTTCGGGGGCGGGGGCGCCTCGGGACGGGCCGGGCGGCGCTGCTCGACGACCGGTTCGGGCCGCGGCGGCTTGCGCGGGAGCTTCTTGATGGCCTCCAGAGCCGGGGAGAGGTTTGCGGGCACGTGCTCGCGCAGCGGGTCCTTGGCCCGGCCGGTGCCGGTGGTGGCGCCGGCCAGCCCGAGCTTGGCCGCGCAGTGCGGGCAGATCAGCGAGCTGGCGCCGACCGCTATCAGCTTGAGGCCGTGCTTGGCCGCGTGGGCCACCAGCCTCGCCTCCGCGTCCTTGCGCGCCTGCTCCGCCGTACGCCTGCGCTTCGGCTCGTCCGCCTCGGACGTCTCGCCTTCGGCGGTCCCGCCCTCATGCTGGTCCACGAGACGCGGTCCCGGCTGGGACGCCGGAGCGGTCTTCGGCACGACTCCCGACAGCGGCACCGGTTCGGACTTCGGCACCACTCCCGACTCGGGCACCGGTTCGGACTCGGGCGCGGGTTCGTGGGCGTGCGCGAGCGCCGACCCGGGCGCGGGCACCGGTACGGGAGCGGGCGAAGGCGCGGGCTTGGCGGCGGGAGCCGGTCCGGCGGGCTCGTGATCGGGAGCCTCCGGCTGCTGCTTCTTCAGGCGGACGGCCTTGACCCACGTCTCGCTCGGCCCCAGGTCCACGAGCTTGCGGCGGCTGCCTTTGCTGGTGGTGACGAGCTCGTGCAGGTTGCCCTGCTCGTCCACGGCGTAACCCACGGTGACGGTTACATCTCCCCGGATGGAGCCCTCCGCCGCCTCGCGACGCTCCTCAGGAGTGCGTTCGTCCACCGGCGGCGGCTTGCCCTCCTTCTCCGCCTTGGCCGTCTTCGCCGCCTGGCCCGCCTCCCACCGGGCGAGGCTCTTCCGTACGACCCCCTCCATCAGCTCGGTCGCCCGCAGGTCGGCGGCGTCCTGGAACTCCCGCAGCCGGCCGAGCGCCTCGACGTCCTCCGGGCTCGCGGGTCCCCCCGTCTCCTCCGCCATCGCCAGCCCGACCGACGCGCTGCCGCCCACCGCCACCGGGCCGCTCTCGTGGGCCATCGCGTCGGCCGCCGCGTGGGCCGCGGCCTCGAGCCCGGCGTGGCGGGTCGGCCGCGGGCCCGCGCCGCCGCGCTGCTGGATGACGTGGGCCAGCTCGTGGGCGAGCAGGTGCCTGCCGTCGGGGGTGTGCGGCGCGAACCTGCCGGGGCCGAAGACGATCCGCTCACCGACCGTGTACGCGCGGGCGCCCAGCTCGCGCGCCGATCTCCCGGCCGGGCCGTCGGAGTGCACCCTGACCTGGCTGAGGTCCTGCCCGAACCGCTGCTCCATGGCCGTACGCGTCGCCCGGTCCAGCGGCTCGCCCCTGCGCGCCAGCTCCCTGCGGGCCGCGGCGGGGACGGGCGCCGAGGCCCGCGCGGATTCGGCACGCCGGTCGCCGGCCGCCATCGTCACAGGCCGTGCGTGAGCGGCAGCGCGAACGACGTCCGCCAACCGGTGACCGCGTCGCCCTCGACGACGGCCAGCGGCGCGTAGTGGTAGGCCACGCCGTGCGGGCCGCGCCCCTGGGGATGGTGCCAGATGACGTCGCCCAGGGTGCGGCGCGCGGGGAAGACCCAGTAGTCGCCCGTGCGGTAGCGGTGCGGGTTGCCGCGCTCGCCGGTGAGGAAGCGCACCTCGACGCCCCGCTCCAGCGGGATCCACCCCGCGTCCTTCCTGGCCGCCTGCGCCTCGGTCACCGGAACGGCCCCGTCGGGGGACTTGCCGGGCGGCGTGTGGTCCCAGCGCCGCAGGTACGGGTGGCGACGCCGGTCGATCGCGGGCGGCGGCGCGTCCAAGGTCACGGTCGACAGGTCCACGTCCACGTCGACCACCTGGCGCAGCGGCGCGGCAGGACGCGGCCGGCCCAGCTCGCGGCGCAGCGAGACGGCGTCGTCCACGGCCTCCACCCACTGGCCGACCTCCAGCGTGGTGTGCCGGTCGCGGCCCAGAGTGCTCACCTGGACCACGGGCCCGTCGCTCGCCAGGACCGGGTAGATCACCGAGCCGTTGTCCCGCGACCAGGCGAAGCTCGCCCCTTCCCGGGCGGTGCCCCCGCTGCGGATCTCCACCCGGTAGAGCTGGTTCTCCCCGGTGTATCCCGCGTCGGACGGCGCGGTGCACGGGTCGTCGTCGGCTTCGTGCGGGCGCGTGGCGCGTACCTGGAGCACTCCCCGGTGCTCCGTCGACGCGGCGGCGGCGATCCAGTCGGCGACCCAGGTCTCCACCGGCACGTCGCCGGTCGGCACGGGCACGGCGCGCGCCTGCCAGACCACCTGCGCGCGGCTGCTGGTGTCCGGGTGGTGCGGGCCGAGCGCGGGCTCGTGCAGCGTGGGGTCCTCCACCTCGGTGACGTGCCGCTCCCAGACCTTCAGGTAGACCAGGTAGCTGCCCTTGGGCAGCCGGTCGGCGCCTCCGACGTCCAGCACGGCGTGCGGCTGCTTGGCGTAGGTGGTCTCGGCCGGGTTCTCGACGCCGATGCCGTTCACGTAATAGCGGCCCGCCCCGATGGTGAAGTCCGCCACGGCCGGGTCGGCGACGGCGAAGCCCAGCGCGGGGCCCGCCGGCCCGGCGTGGGGGCCCATCAGGTCGGCCAGCGCGCCGCGCAGCTGGTGCAGCAGGAGCGCGGTCTGCTCGTTGCGGTTGGCGTCCAGGCCGACCCTGCCCTGCAGGGCGAAGACCGCGGAGTAGCCGCGCTCCGGCGAGAAGGTGATGTTGGAGAAGTCTCCGTGCACTGCGCTCTCCCTAGGTGGCGTTGATGACGGCGGCATCGACACCGAGGGGGACGAACCCGTCCAGGTGGTCGACGAGGTTGGCGAGTCTGCGCGCCTCGAACAGGTCGTGGAAGGCGCCCAGCTCGGCGCCGTCCTCCGCTCCTGCGCGGATGGCGTCGGCGCAGGTCTCGTGCAGCCGGCCGTAGCCGGGCGTGCCGTACCTGACGCCGGCGAACCTGGGCCGCAGCCGGTGGTCCGAGTCGGGCGGGCACCGGTAGCGGGGCGGGCCGCCGTGGCAGGCGTAGGAGAGGTAGGAGTAGCGCGCGCAGCCGGCGTCGCGCCTGGCCACGTGGACGCAGCCGGTCACGATGCTGTCCTCGGCGAGCCTGAGCAGGTAGACGCGCACCTGGCCGAGCACGGTGCAGCGGCGCAGGGTCAGCTCGGCGTAGGCGTTCCTGGCGTCCACGCCGGTCACGGCGGCGAGCTCCCGGCCGGTCGCGTCGATGATCGAGTCGTACGCCTCGACGATGAGCGGCTCCCCCGCGGTCTCGTCCTGGTCGACGAGGATCGTGCCGACGATCGACCGTTCGACGCGCAGGCGGGCGGTGGTGCGGCGCAGCTCGATCGACGGCTCCTCGCCGTGGCGGGGCTCGCACCGGTCGTCCAGCTCCCAGCCGGGCACGAGGGTGCAGTGCCTGATCGTCACCTCGCCCACCTGCCCGGTGATGTCGACGCTGCGGCCGGAGATCACGAGCCCGTCCAGGAGCAGGCGCGGGCGGCGCGCGGAGGGCGGCGGGCAGTCGGCGTCGCCGCCCGGCGGCGGGGTCTTGGAGCGGGCGCGCACCGAGAGCGCGTCGAACCTGTTGGCCCGCTGGTTGAGCAGCCTGATGACCGGCCGCTGGTACGGCGCCGCCCGCAGCTCCAGCCGCTCGTCCGGGTCCAGCTCGACGCAGAGCGCCTCGGTGTAGTCGGCCGAGTCGACGATCTCCACGAGCGCGTCGCGCAGCGACGGGTCGGCCTCCTTGTCCTCCTGCCACTGCCGGAGCGCGGCGGTGATCGAGCCGAACCCGTCGCCGCCGACGACGTACCGGCGGCGCTCACCGGCCGGAGCGGTCGCCCTGGCGTAGGCGCCGCCGCCCATGCGCTCGCTGAAGCCGTAGCACCAGCTCACCCACACGCCCTCCTCCGGCGCCTCGTCCGGCGGGAAGGCGATCCGGCCCAGCACCGGGTCCACGACGACCTGGCCCGGCTGGGGCCGGTAGCGCCAGTCGCTCAGGTCGGCGCCGACGATCCGGCTCGCGGGGACGGGGTCGTCCAGGCTGTCGCGCCAGATCCGCAGGGCGCGGCCAGGACCGTAGTACTCGGTCACGGCCGCGGCGAACTCCTCGCGGCCGATCGGCTCCGGCAGGTCGGCGGGTCCCGACAGGTGGGCGGCCTTCGGTCCGGTCCCCTGCGGGGCGAACAGCTGGGTGTCGATGCCCAGCACGTTGACCAGGTAGCGGCTGTAGCGCTGGTCGACGCAGAACGCCGGGGCCCGGGTGACGGGGAAGGACAGCAGCCGCCACACGTACAGCGCCAGGCTGGGGATGTTGGGCAGGCCCCTGGTCAGCTCGCTGTTGATCCGGCGCACATCGGGCAGCCTGGGGGCGGTGTCGAAGGGCCCGCCGACGCGCTCGCAGGCGACGAGGTCGCGCACGTCGAAGGTGGCCGGCCGGTCCGGCCGCAGGTGCCGCAGGTGCTGGTCGCGCACCAGCAGCCGGTACGTCTCCACCGCCCGCGCGGGCCGGCCGGCGACGTCGAAGGCGAGCTGTTCCAGCGCGGCGGCGGTGCCCTTGCGGCGGCGTACGGCCACCGCGTCCGCCACCTCGGCGCGGGAGACGCCCTCCCGCTCGATGCCGACCAGGGCCGCCAGGTACGGCACGATCCACTCGTCGCAGGTCTCGACGAACCAGTTGGCGTACCAGGTGTCGAGGTCGTCCTCGATGACGCGCACCTGCTCCTCGATGACCCGCAGCAGCGCCCGCAGCGGGTGGCCTTGCTCCTCGTCCCTGCTGCGGTGGATGGCGGGCAGCAGCGCGGCCAGCTCGTCGCGGGTCATCGGGCCACCTCCACGTGCAGGACGACGAACCCGTCCAGGCCGGGTGTGATCAGGACGAGCTCGGCGGGATCGACGCGGACGCCGTCGGCCCCGGTCCTGGCCGCTCTCGCGGGTATCCGGTCGGCCACGCCGGTGACGGCGGCGGCGTCCTGGGCGGTCGTGCCGAGGGTGGCGCCCAGCCGTACGACGTCGGCGAACGCGACGCCGGGCACGCGCTGGAGCGCCGCGACGACCTCGGACAGGTACACGCCGCGCCCGAGGGTCCGCGCGTCGAACCCGAACGCCGACTCCAGGGCCGCGCGGGCCTGCGGGCCGACCAGGTCGGGGGCCCGATCGGGGGCCCGGTCGGGGGCATGGTCGGCGTCGATCCACACGTTCGCCTCCAGGACGACGTTCCACAGGGTGCGCGGCGCCGCGGCGACCGGCACGCCGGGGTCGCCGTAGCGGCGGCAGGCGGCGAGCAGGCCGCGCAGGAGGTCGGAGTCCGGCTCGATCGGCGCGTCGTCCACGCCCGCGACGGTCAGGTGGACCAGTTCCCTGCCGCCCGCGCTCAGGCGGGTCGCCACGGCCTTGCCGACGCCCGCGCGGGCCAGGGCGAAGTCCGCGTAGTCGCGCAGGCCCACCAGCCGGTCCATGGCCAGCGTGGGCAGCGGCGCCCGGCCGCGCAGCGCCGGGTCCGCGTCGTGGCCGGTGCCGCCGCTCGCGCGCAGCGGGTTGGTCACGGCGCTGACGCCCAGCGGTTTGGTCTGCAGCTGGCTGAGCTGCCCGGCGCGCACGTTGCCCGCCGTGCCGATGCCCACGCGGTAGGTGAAGGCCACGTTGCCGGTGCCGGTGGGCAGCCGCGACCCGCGCCTGCCGTCGCCGAACTCGACGGTCGCGCCGCCCGCGGCGTCCACGCTCACCTGGTAGGCCCGCTCGGGCGGCCCCGCCCAGGCCAGCTCGGGGACCTCGTGCCAGGCGATCCCGCCCACCCTGACGATCAGCTCCGCCTCGGCGCCGTCGGCGTCGGGGGTGGCGACGTAGGTCAGCGGCTGCTGGCCCAGGGTGAAGCGCTGGCCGGCCGTGCCGGCGTCGCCGCTGCCCGCCGCGGGTTCGAGCTTCGTCTCGCCGTTGGTGGCGCGGACGACGTTGGCCCAGACGGTGACGGTGGAGCGGCGATAGCTGCCGCGCAGCGGGGCCGCGAGGTCCAGCACGGTGTGGTCCGGCACGCTCCCCGACGAGGAGACCCGCCGGGTGCCGATGACCCGCGCGACCTCGCCGCCCGGCGGGGTGAGCGGGCCGGCGTCCTGCGGCATCCCGGACACGACGATCGTGCGGCCGGTCGGCAGGTCCCGGATCACCACGCCGAGGTCGATCGAGCCGCCCTCGACGGGCCCCGTGATCGGCTCGTCGGCCAGGGCGAGGGGCTCGGCCTGGACGTAGAAGGTGTAGCCGCGCAGCTCGGCCAGAGAGCGCCCGGCGTCGCCCCGCTGCTCGGGGAACCAGGGCGCCGCCAGCACGAGCGCGCTCACCCTGCCGGAGACGCCGTAGCGGGCCAGGCCCAGCGTGCGCACCTCTTTGACGAGGTTGACGTGCGTGAGGCCGTCGCCGGAGACCACCACGATCCAGCTCCCCGGCAGGATGCGCGGGTAGTCGGCGTCGAGCGGGAGCAGGGTGCGCGCGCCCGCGTCGGAGCCGTACAGGCTCTCGTCGAGCTCCCAGTCGGGGTCGTCCGCGGCGGCCTCGCCGATCACGCCGCCGCGCGTCGCGGGCGGGAGCGGGGCGGCGGCGCCGAACGTGGCCGCCTTGGCCCGCAGGACCTCCAGCCGGACGAACTCCGTCTCCTCCTCACCGTCCTCGGCCACCCCGGCCGGGGACAGCTGGAGCCTGGCGGCGGTCACCTGCGCGTCCAGGTCGGTCTCCACCGACTCGACGATCCTCAGCAGGGGCGACCCGTCGGTGAAGTGGAAGAGCAGGCGGTCGTTGGGCGCGAGCCCGGTGGCGACCCCTTCGACGTGCACCACCCGCAGGGAGGCCGCGCGGCAGCGGGTCAGCCGCGTGGGTCGGCGCAGCCTGGGCGGCAGCGCGCCCCACGACGAGCGGGCCACGAGTTCCCCGGCCGTCTCGAAGATCTGCGGCTTGGCGCCGGGGTCGGGCACGCTCTGCACCCTGGCGCCCGCGGGCACCCGCACGAGCGGGCCGGCGGGGTCGGGGTCGAGGGTGTAGGCGAGCCAGGCACTGGCCGCCAGCCCGGGCCGGGGCCGGTAGCCGACGAGCGCGGCCAGCTCCACCAGCGAGCGCCGCTCCTTGGCCGTCGCGAGGTAGCCCTCGTCGGCGATGCGTTCCTGGTAGAAGGTCAGCACGTCGCCGACGCAGGCCCACGCGTCCAGCAGCGCCAGCGCGGGGTCGTCGGGCGCGCGCGTGGTCAGCCTGGCCAGCTCGGGATGGTCGGCGGAGGCCAGCCGCCCGATCATCCTGGCCAGGAACGCCGCCCGGGTGCCCACCCGGACGCTCAGGCTCGACCGCCCCGGCGGGTTGGCCGTTGGCGATGGTGTGCCCGAAGCGCACCGACCGCAGCATCCCGCCGTTTCACCGCAGCTCATACCGGCTCACCGCCCTCCCACGAGATCCAGCGTCAACGTCCCGGCCGAGGGGATCTCCAGCGGGCCGAACGCGAGCGCGCCGCCGGCGGGCACGGGCGGCCCGGTGGAGACCGTGCGGGCCAGCCGGACGACGCTCGCCGACACCACGCCCGGCACGGCCATGGCCTCGGCCAGGATCCGGCTCACGTACAGGCCGGTGCCGAAGGTGAGGCGGTCGGGGTCGAACATGCCGCCCGGCGCGTCGCCGAGCCTGGCCCGCAGCGCGACGGTGACGGCCGAGCGGGGCGCGGTCGCCGCCAGGCAGAGGCGCAGCCCGAGGTCGACCGCGACAGGCCGGGGCGGGCCGGCCCGCAGATCGTGCCCGATCCGCCGGGCCTGCTCCAGCCGGGTCCGCACCGCCTCCAGGGGGAACTCCTCGCCGCAGCGGCCTCGCAGCGGGTCGATCGCCACGTCGGCCTCGTACCAGCCGCCGGTCCAGGCCAGGTCGGTGGCCGCGCCCAGGACTCCCGGCTGGGCGGCGGCGATCGTGGCGTAGTCCTCGGCGGTGACCGCGCGTACCAGGCGGTGCCGGTAGGCGGTGGGGCCGAGCAGGCGGGCGTCGGCGACCGGTTCGGGGTCGATGCCGCCCGTGGCGGCCAGCGGGTTGCGTACGCCGGTCACCGGCACCGCGACGGGGCGCGCGGCCACCAGGTGGGCCACCGCCTCGGGGCCGACGTTGCCGGCCGTCCCGTTGCCGACCCGCAGGCGCAGGTCGAACCGCTGGCCGGGGCGGACCGCGCGGCCGTGCCCGCCGTCGCCGAAGCGCAGGTGCGAGCCGCCCTCGTCGTCCACCTCGACGACGACGTGCCGGTCCTCGGGGCCGCTGCCGATCAGGTCGGCCCGCACCGTCCACCTCTCGCGGTCGGAGGTGAGCCACAGCTGGGCCAGTGCCGTACGCGGGTCCTGGGTGAGCGCGGCGGCGGCGGGACCGGCGGCGACCGGCTCGGCCGGGTCGAGCCCCGCGCCGGCGCCCCAGGTGGCGGCCACCTCGGCCGCGTCGGCGGCGTCCAGCGGCAGGCCGAGGCGGGCCTGGGCGGTCAGCCGGGCCAGCCTGGCGGCCTGACGCGGCCGCGTGTCGGCGGGGATCCGGGCCAGCGTCAGGGCCTGGCCTTCCGCGACGGTCTCGGGAGCGGGGTAGGGCGCCCGCCGGGTGAGGGGCGCGTGCGGCAGCACGGGCTCGAAGCGCACCCGTACGGGGTCGCGCTCCGGGCGGCCGAGCCCCTCGCACCGCACGGGACCGGGCTCCCCTCCGGGCACGGTCAGCGTGCCGGTCTCGGTGGCGCCGTGGTCCACGAGGACCACGTTCGCCCTGGCCACGCTCACGTCCTCGAACAGGCAGCACTCCTCGCCGCCGACGGCGGCCAGGCACAGGTCGAACGTCAGCGCGTCGGCGCACGCCCAGCGCACCCGGAGCAGCGGCTGGTCGTACACCGGGTCGTCGAGCTCCTCGACCTCGGTCAGCCGGACGGCGTGGCGGTGGGTGAGGTCCGCGTCGCCCGGCACCCCGGTCAGGGGGCCGCGTACCTCCTCGAAGATCACCACGTCGCCGGGGCAGAGGCCGAGCAGCCGCTCCGACCGCTCCTCGTCGCACCAGCCGTCCACCAGCGTCGCGGCCGTCGCGCCGCGCGGCAGGCAGCACTCCTCGCCGCCCCAGGTCCACAGCCGGATGCGGTTGCGGGCCGGGCTGACGGCCACGTCGTGCGCCGTCACCGGCTCGTACACCTGGTAGCCGCCGCCGGGCGCGAGGCGGCGCAGCTCGCCTTCCGAGACCATCGGGCGGCCGCCGAGCGCGGGGACCGCCGTCACGAACCGGTAGGCGCCCGCGTGCAGGACCCCGGGCTCCTCGACCTCCAGGTGCACCCAGGTGCGCGCGTTGCAGCCGTCGTGCATCCGGTAGTCGACCAGCCGCAGGTGCCGCCGCACCGACGTCCGCAGCCGGGCCGTGTTCAGGTAAGCCTCGGTGGCCACCGCGTCCTGGCGGTAGGAGAGCTGGTCGCCGACGTAGGCGAGCAGTTCGACGAGCGTGACGCCCAGGTCGGGGATCTGCCGATCGGTCCAGGCGGGGGAGGTCAGCGCGAGCCGGTCCAGGATCAGCCGGCGGAAGCTCGCGTAGTCCTTGGCCAGGTAGTCGATGACCGCCGGGTCCTCCTCGCCCGGCGGGCAGGGCACCGTCGCGCCGCAGTCGCTCTCCTCGCCGCAGTCGCCGGCGAAGGTGAAGGCGGCGCGGGCGTAGCGGGGGTCGAGGTCCTGGACGCCGGCCAGCTCCACCTCGTACGGCGAGCGGTCCCCGAGCCGGTCGAGGTGGACGACCAGCTCGTCGTAGCGACCGGCCCGCGCGGCGGCCACCTCGACGTGGACGGCCCGCACCACGCGCCCGGGACCGGTGATGGCGACGTCGTCCGCCTCCGGCGCGGGCTCGGGGGCCTTGCCGAACAGCAGCAGCCGCAGCGTGCGCGCCTCGTTGTCGACCTGCACGCCCGCGATGCCGCCCCATCCGCGGGCGCGGTCCCGTTCCCGCCGCGCGCGGGGCGGGCAGCCCTCGTCGGCCGTCATGGCCCGGTCCTCCGTTCGACGGTGACCGAGGTGAGCTCCCCGGTCAGCAGCAGCACGTACGCCACCGACACCAGCAGCGCCCCCTCCTCGGCCCGCACGTCCACGCGCTCGACCCGCAGGTCGTCGGGCAGCCACTGCTGCAGGGCGGCCTGGAGGGTGTACTCGACGGCCCCGGCCAGCTCGGGGCTGTTGGGGGCGAAGACCAGCCGCAGGACGCCGGTGCCGAAGTCGGGCCGGTTGACCCGCTCCCCCGGGATCGTGAACAGCAGCTGCTCGACCATGTCGCGCACGTGGTCCTCGTCCGTGGTGGTGGCCGACCTGCCGTGCGCGTCGACGTGGAACGGGAAGTCCAGGTGGGTGCTCATGATCCCGCCGCCCTGACCTGCGTCGAGGTGATGACCGGCGTGCCCTGGGGGGCCTTGGCCGCCGACTGGCTGACACCGGCGCCGGGCCCCGCGGGCTCCAGGACGACCGGTTTGCCGAGCACGAAGACCCGGGTGGAGGCGGCCAGGGCGAAGTCGACCGTGACGCAGGGGCTCGGCGGGGTCGCGCCCGACAGCGAGCAGCCCGCCACCGCGACCACGTCGGCGACGGTCACCACCGGCGCGCCCCCGGCCAGCACCGCGCTCTGGCCGGGGACGATCGTGGCCTTGCCCTGGTGCAGGCAGGTCACCTGGGAGGCGACGGTCAGCAGGAAACCCGGCATCGTCGGCACCCCTCTCAGGCCGGCTTGACGACGAGCGCGCCGTTGTTGATGTTGACGAGCCCGACGAGGTTGATCGCCGGCGCGGTGATGGTCACGCCCGAGGTGTCGACCGTGATCGCTGCCGACTGGGACTGGAGCAGCACGCCGCTGCCCTTCATCGGGGCCACCGGGGTGTCGGACAGGGCGATCTTGCTCTTGCCGGTGGTCTCGATGAGGAGCGCGGGCGCCTTGGGGGTCAGCAGCTTGGCGGTGGCGGGCGGCTCGGCCGGGCTGCCCCAGAAGAAGCCCACCCAGATGGGATGATCGGGGTTGCCTTGCTCGAACTCCACCCAGACCCCCGCACCCGGCGGCGGCACGGCGAAGACGCCCATCTGCAGCCCGGCCAGCGGCACGCACGGCATCGCCCACGACGACGGCAGCAGGCCGAGCACGTCGGGCACGCTGACCAGCAGCCGCCCCTTGCCGAGGGGGTCGTAGTTGTCCAGCACCGCGCCCCGGTACTTGCCGTAGAAGCGTTTGGTGCCCGGCGGCTCGGCGTCCTCGCGCTCGGCGGGGCCGAAGAAGCCGGGGGACTCGACGTACCCGAGCTCGTCCATGGTCATGGCAGGGTCCTTACGGCAGGGGGAGAAACGCGTTGCGGGTCAGGGTGAACTGCTGGGTGTAGGCGCCGCGCGTGATGTCGTGGGTGACGCTCTTGACGAAGTACGTGCCGTCGTAGCCGGGGCTCGCGCCGCGCACGGTGACGGGCCTGCGGGCGCGCAGCGGCCGGCCGTAGCGCAGCACGTCCAGCGTGCCCTGCCCGCCGATGACCTCGTAGCCGTCGGCGGCCCTGGCCAGCGCGACCCCCGCCGCCTGCAGGGGCGACAGCTTGGCCAGGCCCCTGACCACCGACGCCTTCAGCGGCAGCGGTTTGCGGGCGCCCATCGGCGGGTTGACGGGGGTGATGTCCGGGATCGGGACGGGGACGGGGAACTTGGTGACCGGCTCCTGGATCAGCGCCACGTACTGCGTCGCGGAGAACCCGTCGAAGGTGAACGTCAGCGTCTCGACGTTGGTGGTCGCGTCGGCGTTGGCCCACAGGGCCGGCTGCGGCGGCCCGGCCTTGACCAGCGGGCCCCAGTACGCGAAGTTGACGCCCGGCGCCGGTCCCGGCTCGATGGAGAAGTGGTAGCCGGCCTGCGCCGCGAGCGCCTTGACGTAGGCCAGGTCGGTGCCCTGCTGGGCGGGTACGGACTCCAGCGGGTTCGGGGTGGCCAGGTAGACGCTCGGCACGATCTTCGGGACGAGCCCGTACATCGGATATCTGGCGCAGATCATCGCGACCCGCGCCTCCGGCGGCAGGCCCACGTACGGGACGCCGGTGAGGTCGACGATGTCCATCATCCGGGAGACGTCCTCGCCGGTGAGCGTGAGCCGCGCCTGTCCGGGCTCGGCGGACGGCGTCACGTCGTGCCGCGTGACGACGCCGTCCATCAGCACGGTCGCCTGGCCTCTGATCGTCACGACGATCTGCGCCCTGGCCGGCGGGTCGAGCGCCCCCGAGGGCAGCAGCTCGCGGAACAGCAGCGACCGCTTGCCCATGCCGAACGACAGCCGGAACCCGCCCGGCTGGCCCACGCCCTCGCTCACCTGCACCGACAGCAGCGCGTCCACGACCTCGCGCGGCACCTGCTCGGCCAGCACCGCGCCGAGCCTGAGCGACAGCAGCAGCTCAGAAGCCATGCGGGCTCCCGGTGGTCGCGGTGGGCAGGGCGACGTCGAGCCGCCGCCCCGGGCGGGCGGTGAGGTCGGCGGGGTCGAGCACGGGGTTGGCGTCCGCGATCTGCCAGAAGCGCTCGGGGTCGTCGAGGTGCAGCGCGGCGATCCGGTCCAGGCGGTCGCCGTCGCGCACCACGTGCACGGCGATCACGGTGAGGCTGCGCCGGTCCGGCAGGAACCTGCGGCGCACGTACGGGATCGGCTCCCCGCCCTCCGGCCGGTGGGCGGCGATCTCGATCCCCTGGTAGCGGCTGGTCGCGGTGAACATCAGGTGCCTCCTGGTGGGCCGTCGAGGCCGAGTGCGCGCAGCTGGTCGGACGGGTGCAGCGCGGCCAGCTGCTCGCGGCGCCGCTGGTGGCCGATGAACAGGCCGCTCCCCCGGTGGGTGAACCCCAGGTCGTCGACCGTGAGGACGCGCATCGACAGCGACACCTTGGCCCTGATCGGGTTGAGGTTGGAGTCGAACGCCTCCTCCGTGACGGTGAACTCGGTGAGCCTGACCGGCACCACGCGGTCGCGGCTCCACACGAAGACCGTCAGCGGCGACTCGACGGGGACGATCTCGAAGGCGCCGTTGCGGGCCGCCTCGTCCTGCGCGATCAGGGCGCCGGCCGTCGGGTTCACCAGCAGGTCGAGCGTGGCCAGGACGGGCAGCAGGCCGTACGCGGCGACGGCGTCGTTGCCCGGCGCGAAGGGGTCTTCGAGCTGCGTCGTCGCGTCGAGCTCCGCTTCGAGTTTGATGGTCTCGTGCGCGGGCCCGCGCAGCCGCAGCGCCTCGCTGCGGTCGCCGGGTTCGGCGCCCACGCCCTGGGGCTGGAGCGTGCGGGTGATGGTGTCCGGGTTGTACTGCAGGGTGATGACCCTGAGCACCGTGCCGTCGGCGGGGTCGAGCAGGACGAGCCCGCCCCTCGGCACCACGGGCGTCCCCGGTGCGAACTGCGCGCTCACCGCTGCCCGCCTCCCGCCAGTCCGCGGATCCCGGCGACGACGGCCTGTGCCAGCCCCGGCGTGGAGCCGTCGGCGGCCTCCACGCTCAGCCGCCGCCGGCGAGCGGGTCCCGCGGGCCCGTCCGCCAGCTCCCGCCGTACGGCCTCGGTCAGAGCGTCGATGAGCTCCTGCCGGGAGTGGCCCGCCGACTCCAGCACGACCCTGTCGATGTGCAGCACGATGCGCGTCACCGGCCCACCCGCTCGGGGTGCGGGACCGTCAGCGGCAGGCCCAGCTTGCGGAACTCCGTCCGCGCCGCGGCGAGCACCGTCGCGGTGTCCACGGGCCCGCCGGCGTCCGCGGCGAGGAACGCCGCGCCCAGCGCGATCGCCTGTACGGCGGCGCCCGTGACCGGCAGGTCCACGAGCGCGTCGAGATCGAGGTCGCCGAGCGGCACGCCCGCGGGGAAGGCCGCCGACCACAGCCGTCCGCGCTCCTCCCGCCCCGGCATCGGGAAGTCGACGACGAACCGCAGCCGCCGCAGGAAGGCCGGGTCCAGCGCGGCACGCAGGTTGGTGGCCAGCACCGCCACCCCCTCGTAGGCCTCCATCCGCTGGAGCAGGTAGCTGACCTCGATGTTGGCGTAGCGGTCGTGGCTGTCGCGCACCTCGCTGCGGCGCCCGAACAGCGCGTCGGCCTCGTCGAACAGCAGCAGCGCGCCGCCGTCCTCCGCCGCGTCGAAGACCCTGCGCAGGTTCTTCTCGGTCTCGCCGATGTACTTGTCGACCACGGCCGACAGATCGACGCGGTAGAGGTCCTGGCCCAGCTCGTGGGCGAGCACCTCGGCCGCGAACGTCTTGCCCGTCCCGCTCGGGCCGCTGAACAGCGCGGTGACGCCGTTGCCGCGTGCCCTGCGCTCTCCGTACCCCCAGGCGGACATGACCGTGGCGCGGTGCCGCACCTGGGCGACGAGCCCGCGCAGCAGTTCCGTCTGCTCGCCGGGCAGCACCAGGTCCTCCCACCTGGCCTGCGGCACCGTCCGCCGGGCCAGGGCCTCCAGCCTCGGCCTGGCCGAGGTGCGGCAGGCCGCCCACAGGCGCGCCCGCCCGTCGGGGGCGTCGATGACCGGCCGCAGGGCGGTGGCGATGCGGTGGACGGCGGGCACGCTCAGTCGGAACTGGCCGGCCAGCGTGCGCGGCACCCCCTCCAGAGGCAGCCCGGTCGCGGCCGCCCACAGCTCGGCCTGCTCGGCGAGCGTCGGCCGGCTGACGTCCACCACCGACGTGGCCCGGTCGGTGACCGGCCACACCTCGCGCGTGGCCAGCAGGACGAGCCCGCCCGCCTGGGACAGGAAGCGCCGCAGCGCCGTGGCCGTGGCCGGGTCGGCCAGGTCGGCGTCCACGGCGTCGAGCAGCAGCGCCATCGGCAGCAGCAGGCTTTCGCGCTGCCACAGCCTGGCCACCAGGTCCTGGTCCGTCCCCGCCGCCACGAGCGCGCCGACCGGCAGGTGGTACAGCTCGCGGTTGAGCAGCGCCATGGCCCGTACGGCGACCAGCTCGCTGCTCGGCTCGTCGCCGCCGAGCAGCTGGATCACCGGGAAGCGGCCATCGGGCGTGTCGGTCAGCGCCGCGCCGACCAGGGCGTCCACCGCGGCCTGCGACGAGCGGGGCAGCCCGAGGCCCGCCGCCGGGTCGGGACGGTGCTCGACCAGCCCCGTCAGCCGCTCGTCGAGCCGGTTGAGCCCTCTGATCAGGTCGACGATCCGGTCGTCGGCCCGCAGCGGCACGGCGGCCAGCGGCTGGGCGCCCGCGCCCACGGGCTCCACCAGCCGCCAGAACCGCAGGCCCCGCTCGGGCGAGAGCACGTCCCAGCGGGCGTCGTCGAACAGGCGCAGCGCCAGGGCGAACGTGGGGGCGGGCTCCCCCTGCGCCGCGGCGATCAGCGCGGTGATGCCGGGCTCGATCGCGGGGGCGGCGCACAGCAGCAGCACGTCCCGTTCGAAGTCGCTCAGCCCCAGCCGCTCGGCGATCTGCGCCAGGGCGGGCGCCCCGAGGCCCGCCATCGCCCGAGCCGCGGCCTCCCGCGCGCCCGCCATCGCCTCGGCCGCCCCCTGCCGCCCGCCCGCCGTCACCTCGGCCGCCCCCTGCCGCGCGCCCGCCGTCGCTTTGGGCGTGCTCTGCCGCGCGTCCGCCGCCTGCGCCGCTCCTCGCCGCGCGTCCGACGGCGCCGCGGCCTCTCGCGCTGCCTCTGCGCCGGTGGAGGGCGCGTCAGTGGCGGAGCGATCACGGGGCCTTCGCCACCCCCACTTCGACCCGAGCGGCTCCGGCTGAGATGGCTGAGCGGCGGGACGCAGGGGCGGCGGGGTGAGGCCGGCGAGCCGGACGGCCAGCCAGTCCAGGGACGCCTTCAGGTAGGCGCCGTTGGCCTGCTCCCAGGCGGGCGCGTCGGTCATGGGATCACCACCTCGGCCGTGGGGCCGGTCTTGAAGGCGCCCGTGGCGCGGTCGACGATGTCGGTGTCCACGCCGTCCACGCGGACGCGGACCTTGTACGTGCCCGGCGGGATCGCGGCGACGACCGACAGCGTGCCGGTGCCGGCGGTCAGCAGGGGCACCGGCAGGTGCAGACCGCCCACGAGGACGGCCGCCTGCTGGCCGACCAGCACCGGATCGGCGACGGTGGCGGTCACCGTGGTCCTGGCCGGGGTGCCGCCGGCCGGGGTGGCGGCGAGGGCGACGATCTCGGGGGCGACGGCCAGGGGGACCTCGTTGGTGGGCACCCCGCCGGACGCGGGCGTCAGGGAGATCGCCCACGGTCCCGCGGGCAGCCCGGTGGCGGGCAGCGCGACGGCGACCTCGCCGGCTCCCGGGGACGGGAGGTGGACCTCGGCCGTGGCCGGCACCCGCAGATGACGCAGGTGGGCGACGAGCGCGCCCGCGGGCAGGTTGCGCACGCTCAGCGTGACGGTCTCGCCGGGCAGCGCGACCGGGCTGCCCGGCACGCCGTACCGGATGCCGGTGAGCGCCGGGAACGGCGAGGCGGCGTCCGGGTGGGCGACCGGCGACCTGCCGTCGGGGCCGCGCTTGAGCACGGGCAGCGGCGCGGCGCCGGGCGCGGGGTTGTCGATGAGCACCGCCGAGACCTGGTAGGACGCCGAGACCCGGTACGGCGTGGCGAACGCGGTCCACATCTTGGCGATGTCGTCCTGGCTCAGCGACTCGAAGCTGACCTTCACGTTCTCGAGCTGCAGGTGCAGGTCGCTGCCGGGCAGCGGGATCGCCGTGGCGGCCTGGATCTCCTCCCCCGGCAGGATCGGGGTGTCGTGCAGGGCCAGCATCGCCGCGCCGAGCAGCTCGTGGGCGGTGCCCTCGTCGTTGCTGTAAGCGGCCAGCAGGTAGTGCAGGACCAGCGGGAGCAGCGGCCTGGGCGACTCCCCGGGCGGCGCGCCGGGCGGGTCGGCATTACGGAAGGAGGGGTGCATGTCGGTGCGGTACAGGAACAGGTTCACGTGGTCGCCGTTGACCTCGTCGGGCGCGCGGTCCGGCGGCACGACGGTCACCTGCGGTCCGCCGAGCCGGTTGAAGATCCTGGCGCGCAGCGCGGCGGTCACGGCGGCGATGGCGAGGGAATTGCTCATGCGCCCTCCTTCGTCGGTCGCATGAGCAACAGTTGGCTGTGTTTGATGGGTCGCTCGCTTCGCTCGCTCATGCCAGCTCCCCCTTGCTCCGGCCGCGCAGGTACCTCTGGAGCACCGAGGCGTGGTCCTTGCGCGGCGGCCTGGCCTGCGGGGCGGCCTGGGCCTGCGGGGCGCGTACCTCGAGCCGGCCGATCGAGATCTCGACCACCGGGGGCGCGGGGGCGTCCTGCGCCGTCTGTGCCCGCGAAGGCCGGGCCGGGGCGGCGAGCACGGGGCCCGCGGCGACCCGTAGCAGGGGTGCGCCCGCCGCGCGCCCGGCTTCGGCGAGGCCGGGGAGCGGCGAGTCGGGCCGGTCAGCGGGGAAGTGTGGCCGCGGCGGGGCGGCGGGGGCGCGGCGCGCGGCGCGCGCCGCCCGGACCGCGCCGGCCGGGTCCGCCGCCTCGGGCTCGGTCAGAGGCGGCGTCCGCTCGTGGCGGGCTTCCCGAGGGGCGCGCGGGGACCGTTCCACCTGGATCTCGTGCTCCGCGTACACGTCCGCCTCCTGCGCCGCGGGTCGCTGGAGTCTCGTCGCGGGGACGCCGGTCGGCCGGGCGGGGTCCGGCGCGTCGAACAAGGCGGGCGGTTCGGCCTGGGCGCGGGTCATCGGCGGTTGGTCCTCGTACAGCGAGGCCGGGCGGGGGCGGATGCCGGTCACCGGCTCGCGGCTGCGCGCGATCAACCGCTGGACCAGGCCGCTCACGATCTCACCAGCCCCAGGTAGCACTGCCGCCGCCAGGCGCTCAGCGCGAGGACCTGCGGCTCGGTCCAGCCGTAGGCGGCGGCCAGGTCGTGCACCTCCAGCAGGGTTCTGCGGCACCAGCCGTCCAGCTCCGACCACAGATAGCTGACGATGTCGAAGGACTCGGCCCACTCCCGCCCGCAGTCGGGGCACGACAGGCACAGCTCGACGTCCACCAGCGGGTCGGCCGCGGCCCAGGCCGCGGCCGTCTTCTCGGCGTCCCCCGCTTCGGAGCAGCGGCCGAGGAGGGCTTCGCACGGGTCGCGCTCGGACAGCGCGGCGGAAAGGTCGGCGCTGGTGGGCAGCCGGCACGGCGCCGAGGCCGGCGGGTCGAGCAGTTGCTCCTGGTCGAAGGAGACCTCCACGTCCGTGCCGCACTCCGGGCACGTGGACACGCCGTCCAGGCTGGAGCCGAACAGCGCGGCACGCAGCTCGAACAGAGCCCGGTCGCGCTGCCCGACGGTCAGGTGGGCCAGCTCGCCCGGGGAGCGGCCCGTACCGGCCGCGAGCAGGGCGAGGCCCCGCTCCAGCGGCGTGCGGTCCCAGCCCGCCTCCCACGCGTCGAGCAGCTCAG
The DNA here is from genome assembly GCF_014873145.1 of Nonomuraea angiospora. Taxonomy (NCBI): domain Bacteria; kingdom Bacillati; phylum Actinomycetota; class Actinomycetes; order Streptosporangiales; family Streptosporangiaceae; genus Nonomuraea; species Nonomuraea angiospora. The sequence goes on from NZ_JADBEK010000001.1 coordinate 2,049,879, forward strand.
CGGCACCGGCCACCACTGTCACCGGACCGCCCCTCAGGAGTCCTGCTCGGTGGGCTCGGTGACGCTCAGGTCGCGCACCCATCCCTCGTTCTCCAGCTTCAGGTGCTGGATCGCGATGGCGTTGGCGTTGGCGTCGAGGTCGGGCAGCGCCTGGAACTCCGAGACCCAGCACCGGAAGACCTGGTACGCCAGCACCTTCTGGCCCGCCTCGTTGAAGACCTCGATGACGAGGTCCTTCCTGAAGGAGGCCAGCGCCACCTCGCGGTCGCGCTGGTCGGGGCCGGCCTGGGCGTTGGCGTAGTTCCACACCTTGTTGGCCCACTGCTCGAACTCGGGGTCGTGGGTGACCCCGCGTTCCAGCGTGATCGGCTCGTACTTGGTGCGGCCCGGCGACTTGCGCGAGCTGGAGTGGTCGCCGCCGTCGCGGTGCTCGACGACCTCCGTGGTCCGGCGCAGCGCGCTGACCTTGCTGATCCCGGCGACGTACTTGTTGTCCCACTTCACCCGGAACTTGAAGTTCTTGTACGGGTCCAGGCGAGTGGTGTTGACGGAGAACTGAACCATGTCGCTCCTTGGGACTGGCCGATCGTCAGGCGTCGGGACGCTTCTGCTGGATCCGGATGCGCACGAACTCGGCGGGTTTCAGCGGCTGGAAGCCGACGTCCACGTTGACGACGCCGACGTCGATGTCGGCCTGCGGGTTGTTCTCCCGGTCGCACTTGACGAAGTACGCCTCCCTGGCCGTCCTGCCCTGGAAGGCGCCCTGGCGGAACAGGCCGTCCATGAAGGCGCCGACGTTCAGCCGGATGGAGGCCCACAGCGGCTCGTCGTTGGGCTCGAACACCACCCACTTGGTGGCCCGGAACAGCGTCTCCTCGATGAACAGGGCGAGCCTGCGGACGGGCACGTACTTCCACGGGTCGCCCACCTCGTCGTTGCCCCGGCAGGTCCGCGCCCCCCACACCACGTGCGAGTAGACAGGGAAGGTGCGCAGGCAGTTGACGCCCAGCGGGTTGAGGCCGCCGTTCTCCGCGTCGGTCAGCGCCACGGTCGCCGAACGTACGCCGGCCAGCGCCGCGTCCACCCCCGCCGGCGCCTTCCACACCCCGCGCAGGGTGTCGGTACGGGCGAACACCCCGGCCACGGTGCCGATGGGCCCCACGGTCAGGTCGGGGCCGCCCGCCGGGTCGGAGATCGTGAGGCGCGGGTAGAAGACGGCGGCGTTGCGCCCGGCGACGCCGGTGACCGGCAGCCCCGCGCCCGCCCCCGAGGTCGCGTCGGCGACGCTGGTCCAGGAGAAGGGCGGGTCGAGCAGCAGCATCGCCCTGCGGTCCACGCACAGCCGGGCCGCCGCGTCGATCACCGGCGCCCAGCGGGCGTCCCTGTCGTCGGTCCCGGACGTGGGGGGCGCGAGCTGCGGCGGGATCACCAGCAGGTTGAAGATCGGCACGTCGAGCAGGGCCTGCATGCCGGTGCGCCGGACCGGGTCGCCGATCACGTCGACGAGGTCGAGCGTCACGTCGGCCGCCTGGGTGGCGGTCTTGTCCCCTTCGGCGGGCCGCTTGTCGACCGCGCCGCCGTCGGCCGGCCCGACCAGCCGGGAGGTCTCCAGCGCCCGGTCCAGCCACCTGCCCCGCAGGGCCGGATCGACGGAGACCTCGTACGTCTCGGCCGTCCTGCCGGAGACCTTGATCGTCAGGGTGTAGTGCTTGCTGTCGGCGGCGTCGTGCTTGACGGTCGCCGTCAGCGTGTTGCCCGCCGTGCCCGGGGTCCTGGCCCGCAGCTTGACGCCGTCGCCGAGGTCGATGGCGGCGTACTGGGTGTCGCCGCCGACCCGTACGACGATCGCCTTGGCGCCGCCGTTGAGGAAGAACTGGTAGACCGCGTAGCTCAGCTCGCTGCCGGTCCACAGCCCGCCGAAGGTGCTGTCGTAGTCGGTCCAGCTGTTGATCGTCGTCGGCGTGCGCGGCCCCTCCAGAGCCAGGCCGACGAACGCCGCCACGGACGTGTCGACGCCGACGATCGGCCGGACCGCGCTCTCGATCTCCTCAAGATAGACACCGGGATAGGTGAATCTCGTCGCCATCGGCCTTCCTCGTCCCGTAGCCGCAGAGCCCTCTGCCGGTAGTGTCGGCCCAGGCCATAACCCGGCCGTCACCCCACCGTCACTGCGCCATCACTGCGGCCCGCGCGATGCGCCTCCCGCCGGCCTCGTGGGGACGATCGGGCACACTCGTCCTATGCGTAACGGACGGCTCTTCACCATCGTGGGCGGGATCTTCGGTCTGATCGGGCTGGTGCTGCTCTGCGTCGGCATCGCGCTCGCCGCCTCCACGGCGGGCTTCCTGGCCTCGGCCGGACGGACCGACGGCACGGTGGCCGGGCTGACCGCGCGGACCAGCACGACCCGGAGCTCCGACGGCCACACGCGCAGGACCACCTTGTGGTACCCGACCGTGGAGTTCACCGTCGGCGGCAGGCGGTACGCGTTCCAGAGCTCCACCGGCAGCAACCCGCCGTCCCATGAGAAAGGCGAAAGCGTCCCCGTCGCCTACGACCCGGACGATCCGTCCGACGCGCGGATCGCGTCGTTCTGGTCGGCGTTCCTCGCTCCGCTGATCGTCGGCGGGCTGGGGGTGGTGTTCACCCCGATCGGGACGGTCCTGTTCGTCAAGGGACGGCGGATCACCCGGCCGCGGACCCGGATCGCAACCTGATCGACCTGGACGCGCTCCCGTCCCCCGCCCCGTGACCCTCGCCCGGATCAGGGCCGGGGCGTCGTGGTGAGCTTCGCGATGTCGGGGGCGTAGACGGTCATCCAGTGCGGGTGCAGCCGGTAGTAGACCACGTCGTCGACCCAGTCGAAGGCGTCGTCGCCATAGAAGTCCTTGAAGTACGCGAGCAGGTCCGGCCAGTCCGCGGCCGGCTCGCCGTCCAGGGGGTTGAGGATCTCGACCGTGCCGTGGGTGAACACGCCCAGGTCCTCCCCGCGCATATGCGCGACGCTGGCGGCGGGGCGGGCGGCGAGGTGGCGGGCCTTGGCGGCGTTGCGCGCCGTGCCGAAGTGCCACTTGCCGTGCAGGAAGTGCCCGTCCGCGCCGCTGATCCGCGGCTCGCCCTTCGCCGTCACGGTGGACAGGGCGAGCGTGCACATGCCGGTCAGGATCCGGGTGAGCTGCTCCGCGGTCAGCGTGCGCTCGGTGACGATCGAGCGGAGGTGCGAGGTGGAACGGGAGAGGGAGGCTTCGAGGAGAGCCTGGAGTTCTTTGAGCTCTTCGGGCGTTTCGCGCATGGAGGTCCTTGTCTCTGTCTATTCGTGAACCGGTCGGCGTCAGCCGTCGACGCCGACCGGAGAATCCATGCTGGACCCGAAACCCGACACCTTATGTCGTGTTTTTTTGCCGTTCTCATCGTCCCGCGGTGATCGCCGGCGCCTGCCGTTCGTGGAATCCGCCGTCCGGGGAGCGCACGATGATCCCGGTCTCCACCCCGTGCTCGGCCACGTGGCGATCCTCCTGCTGAAGGGCCAGGCAGATCCATCGGGTGACGACGAAGGCGATGACGGGGCCGACGACCACGGCGAACCTGAAGAAGATCGTCACAGCGTCGACCGTGAGGTGGAACTGGTGGGCGAACTGGTCGTTGGCCGCGGCGGCCCACAGCAGGCCGTAGAACGTGACGCCGGCGACCGCGACGGCCGTCTTCACCGGCGTCTCGCGGGGCCGGTCGAGCAGGTCGTGCGCGGGCGTCTCGCGGGCCATGCGGGCCGTCGTCTTCGGCCGGCCCTGGGCGTCGCGGCGGGCGCGCCGCGCGGCGAGGAAGCGCTCGGCCGTCGGGTAGGCGGCCAGGACGGTGAAGAAGAGCCCGGGGATCACCAGCGTGGGGACGATGACCGCGAGGCTGAGCGTGTAGTCCCCGATGGCGAGCTCCCATCCGGGCATGATCCGGAGTGCGCCGTCGAGGAAGCCCATGTACCAGTCGGGAACCGAGCCCGCCGAGATCTGCGTCGGCGTGGCCGGGCCGTACAGCCAGATGGGGGCGATCTGGAACCCGAACCCGAGGATGATCAGCATGCCGATCGTCGCGAGCGCCATCGCCGGGCGTGCGCTCCGCCGCGCCGGCAGCGAGACGACGAACCGGGAGTGGCCGTGCCGCCGTACCAGCAGCTCGCGGGCGATCAGCAGCGCGGCCATGACGACCGCGACGAGCAGGTGGCCGCCGTACATGACCGGAATGACCCTGTCGCCGGGGAAGTCCGGGCCGAACAGCAGTGACAGCGCCCAGGTGCCCACCACGGGGACGGACTGCGCGACCGACTTGATCAGCCACAGGCTCCCGCCCGACAGCAGGTCGTCCGGCAGGGCGTTGCCGGTCTCGCCCGCGGCCATGCCCAGCGCCAGCAGCGTCACCCAGATCAGCCACTGCCCGGTGCGCGGGCGGCGGAACGCGCCGGTGAGGAAGAGGCGCAGCAGCTGCGCCACGACGGCCGCCACGAAGACGAGCGCCGCCCAGTGGTGGACCTGGCGGATGAGCAGGCCGCCGCGCACCTCCAGGCTCAGGTGCATGGTCGAGTCGAAGGCCCTGCTGACGAGGAGTCCACGCAGCGGGCCGTATGAGCCGTCATAGGTGACCTGGGACATGCCCGGGTCGTAGAACACCATCAGCACCGCGCCGGTCACCGCCAGGACGACGAACGACCAGACGGCGATCTCCGCGAACATGAACGACCAGTGGGAGAACTGAAACGAGCGGCGCTTGGCCGGCAACGAACGCATGTGAGCCCCCTAAACGTGCCTCACCCACAAGACGGATTCGGGGCGCGAGGTGTGACACTGGCGAGGCTCCGGTGACGGTGATTCGCGTCACCGCGCGGCGGGTGATGCGGGCCCGCCGCGCCGCGCGCTTCGGAAGGAGACCGCCGCCCGCTGACTCCGGCCGGCGGCGATCAGGCCGGGTAGTCCTTGGGGTTGATCTGCGTGGCCTGCGCCTTGCCGCCCTTGACCGGGTGGAGGGTGATGGTCCAGATGCTGTACGAGGTGGCGGTGGTGACGAACTTCAACCGGTCGGTGAAGCGCTGGTAGCTGGCCCCCACGGCGAACCTGCGCTTGCTGGTGCTGAAGCGGGAGCCGGTGGTGAAGTAGATCCGGTACGAGCCGTCCCTGACGTCCTTGATGCTCGCGGAGGACTTCGCGCGGACGTAGATGCTGATCGCCTTGGTCCTGCCCTTGACGAGGGTGACGACGCCGTCCCTCGACGTGCCGTTCTTGATCTTGAGGACGCCGCGGCCGCCGCTGAGGCCGTCGTAGATGATCCTGCCGTTGGCCGGGCGGGCCGCGGCGGCGGCGCTCTGCGAGGCCGGGGCGGCGGCCTGCGTGCCGGTCGCGGCGGTGGCGCCGGCCGGGGAGGCGGTCAGCAGGCCGGCTGTCAGCGCGACGGCGACGGCACCGGCCCGCAGGGCGGCTCCTTCGAGGGGCTTCTTCACGACGAACACATCTCCTTGGGCGCATGGTCACGGCCAGGGACAAACATAGAAGAAACCGGGCGGATCGCGTACCTATTATGTCCCAGGGGTGCCCTTCACGAAGTCGCGGAGGTCGCCGGACAGCTCCCGCAGGCTCGCCTCCACGCTGTACATCATGTGGCCCCCGGCGTAGCCGGCCGTCCGGACGCGTTCGCGGGGCCAGGCCGACTGGCGTACGGCGTGCCGGGCGGCGCCGATCGTCGTCGTGAGGTCGAACAGGCCGGTGCAGATGAGCAGCCGCATCGCCGGCGCCCGCCGCATCGGCCGGGCGAGGGAGTCCATGTAGGGCCAGTCGCCGAAGGGGGACGTCGCGCCCCACCGCCAGACGTCCGCCGGGGCGTGGCCTCCGGCGTCGACGGGCGGCTCCATGCCGGCGCGGTGGACCAGGCGGCCCAGCGGCTCAACGTCAGCCGCTTCACGGTCTGCAACTACCTCAACGAGCTCCAGGCCGAGACCGTCGAGTGAACGTCCGGCCTCAGGTGTCGCCCCGCGCCCCCACGACGATCATGCCGGTCGTGTGCAGGCTGGTCAGCAGGGCCCAGTCGTCGGCCGGGTCGAGCCAGACCTGGAGCTCGGCCGGCCCGGACGGCCGCGGCAGCGTCCCGGCGGGCTCGTAGAAGGCCGAGACCAGGACCAGGGGCACCGGCGCCTCCCACCGGGAGGGGGCCGGCGGCTCGTGCCGGCCGCCGAGCAGGACGGCGCGCTCGGCCTCGTCACAGGCGACCAGCTCCGGTCCGGCCGCGAGCTGGGCCTGCAGCCTGACCTGCAGGTCTATGGCGAGAAGGACCCGAGCCGCGGCGCGCTCGTCATCGGTGGCGAGCGCGGCGTAGCCGGGGATGAGCATCCCGGTCAGCTCGGCGGCGTCGTCGGCGTAGCCGCGATAGGTGCCGCCCGCGTAGATCATCTCGTAGCGGTACGGCCGGCCGTCGCCGTTGACCGGGGCGGCCGGGGGTGGCTCCGCCGCCGAGGAGTTGCGGATGATCACGGCCACCGGCCGGCCTCCCGTTCCGTGGTGAGGTCGTTCATGTCGCGGGCACCCAGCGGGTGGCGGCGAACAGGGCGGTGAGCTGCTCCTTGTCGGCGGCCCGCCAGAACAGCTCGTCCATCAGGACCCGGAAGGACATGCTGCCCCGCTCGGTGAGGTCCAGCCCGGGCTCCAGCTTGAGGAGCTCGGCGTGGGTGCCCAGCCGGTCGACCTGGCCCAGGTTGGGCAGATCGCCCAGTGTCGCGTTGCGGAACGCCGCCTCGACCAGCGCGAGCGACACCTTCACCTGAGACTGGATCACGGCGGCGTCGAGCGAACCGTCCCACAGCCGGAACTCGATGTGGTCTTTCACGGTCCGTTTCATGCTCTCCATGTTCACCGCGGACTTGCGGGTGTTGAGATTGCGCACCCGCGCAATCGACTCGTAGCCCGGTGCCGGCAGCCGGTTGGGCCGGCACTGCTCCACGCCTCGGTGGCTTTCCCGTTCCGGATTGTGCCCGAGTCTGAACAGGGTGTCGGTGTGATGACCCGCGTAATTCAGCACGCTGGTGTAGTTCTCCGGGATGTGGTCGTAGTCGTGCGTGCTCACGTGGACGTGCCCACCGGCCGAGGCGCCGGCCGTGCCCCCGTGCGAGCGGATGATCTCGATGGCGACGCGGAGGTTCTCCCACGTCGCCGGCTCGTCGTACAGGATGGGCGAGACCAGCTCGCCGTCGACCGTGCCGTCCTTTTCCAGCCTCCACAGACCGCGCCCGCCGTTCTTGCCCGACCGGTAGCCCTCGCCTTGCATGGTGTGGTAGTCGTGCACCTGGTCGTCGCCGGTGAGACCGGCCGCGTGCAGCGCACGGGCGATGGCCCGCAGGGCTTGGTGACGGTTGTGCTTCGGCAGGTCGAACTCGATCTCCAGCCCGAACCCGCGCCCGCCGTCCCTGGCCGCCAGGGACGCGGTGGCGTTCTCCAGCAGGTAGGGGATCACCGGCTCTCCCCTGACGGCGCGTTCCACCGCCTGGTCGTAAGCCCGTCGATACGCCGCGAAATCCCCGGTGAACGACACTTCAGGGCGCTCCGGCCAGCGCTGCCACGCACGGGTGCGGGCCTCCAGCGAGGCGACCAGCTCCTGCTTGGCCACGGCCAGCGGGTCGTTGGCGACCAGGCGCGACACGGTGCGGCGCAGGGAGGACTGGTGGAAAGCCTGCCTGGCCTGCGTGTGCGCGTCGGCCGCGGCCTGCCGGGCGTCCCGGACGGCCGCGGGCGACAGGTCGTGCAGGCCCGGCGGGACCTGCTGCGGGTCCGGCCGCGGGACGACGTTCACGCGCAGGGCGTCGAGCACCACCTGCCTGTCGACCGGCCCGACGAGGTCGACGACGTGCGGCAGTGCCACGGCGGCCTGCCGCACCAACTGCTCGACGGAATGGTGGTAACCCGCGTCCCCCGCCAACCGGCGCAGCGGATCGAACACCCACATCCGGGACGGCGACTCGGAGCCGGTGCTCTCGGCGAGGCGCGAAAGGACGCGCGCCTCGTCGTCGCTCAACCGCGTCAGGCCGCGCTCGGCCGCGATCCGCCGCCCGTCCCAAAGGTACGGGTCGCGCGCCCGGTAGGCGCCGAGGCGGCCGACGAGGTCCTCGCGGTCGGCCGCCCGCGCCAGGTCGGCGCCGTCCGCCTGCGCGTCCGCGGCCAGGCGGACGAGCTGCTCGGCGGAGCGTCCCATCCCGAGGTCGCCGGCCAGGCGCTCCAGCGGCGGGACGGTGTCACGGCCGGAGTTCGAGACGATCTCCTCCAGGCGCGCGGACAGCCGCGCGATGGGGTCGCGCAGCTCGGGCAAGGAGTATCTTTCGGCGAGCAGCACCCCGTTCCACAGGTACGGGTCGTCCTGCCAGAACCGGTCCATGGCGGCGCAGAACTCCGCCTCCCCGGCCGTCCCAGCCGGGAAGTAGCCCCTCTCGTGGGCCGCCCGGACGACCGGCAGCAACTCCTTGACGTCGCCGATGCCGTACCGGTCGAGCACGGGTTTGACGAAGCTGCGGACCTTGGCGGAGGTGATGGGCTCCCCCATCATCTCGGCCATGAGCCCGATCGTGCGTGCCTGCGCGGCGGTCGCCTCGGGGAGGGAGAACCGGGCCTGGTACCGCTGCCCCGTCCAGCGATAGGAGTCCGCCGCCATGGCGTTTCTGAGAGCGTCGACCAGGTTCGTACGGCTGGTCGTGCCGTCCGGGTTCAGGCCGGATCGCCGGGCATTCTCGTAGACCTCCACCAAGGCGTCGAGATCGAGGTCCAGGCCGAGTTCGGAGGCCAGGTCGTGCAGGGCCCTTCGCGGGTTCGGCCAGTTGAGGGTCCGGCTCATCGAGGCCAGGGCTCTTGCCGTCGTGTCGCCCCCGTCGATGACGGGCAGCTCCTCCACCAGGCGCCGGCCCTCCAGGAGGACCTCGTCCGGCTCGGCCGGGGGGTTGCTCAGCAGCCGCTCGATCCGGTTCGGCGGGCCGTCCTGGCCCGAGCCTTCCTGGCGCGAGCCGTCGTGGTGCGAGCCCTCCTGACGCGAGCCCTCCTGACGCGAGCCGTCGTGGTGCGAGCCGTCGTGGTGCGGGCGGTCGTTGCCGGGTGCCCAGCGGTGGACGATCGCGGCGGCTTCGGCGAAGTTGCGGGGCCGCGGATCCGCGATCGGCGAGAACCCGTCGATGTCGAGGAGGCCGGGCGCCTCGTGCGGGTGCGGCGCGTTCGCCGGGTTCGCCGGGTGCGGTGGCCGGGGGCCGGTGCCGGGAGCCGCCAGGACGCGGTCGAGTTCGGTGCGTACGTCGGGCCAGGCCCGCGCGAGGTCGGGGTGCAGGTTGAGGCCCGGCACCTCCTCCAGCGGCACCCATACGTTGTCGAGCGACTCGCGGGAGGCGGGCCAGACGTCGGCCCGGTGGGACATCTCGCCGATGACGGTGTCGTACGCCCAGCCGCCGTGGTCGTCATGGTGGACCCCGCGCACCGTCACCTCACTCGGGTCCAGCCTGTTCTCCTCGCCGGCTTCGCGGAAGCCGCCGTCGACCGGATCCTCGCCGCGGTGGAGGGCGCCGCCGGGCAGCCCCATCGTCCCTCCGTGCTGCGTCTCCATGGAACGCAGCTGCATGAGCACGTGGACCTCACCGCCGGGAGCGCGGTGGAAGAGCAGCAGACCGGCCCCGCCTTCCGTGCCCCAGTGCCGGTGACCCTGCTCGCACTGGATCCATCCGTCGGTGGGCTTGGAGACCTGCCAGCCGGGTGGAAGGTCGGAATAGGCGGCGGGTGTCTCGGTGACGTGCGGCGGCCGCAGCACGGTGACCTCGCCGGGCGTGGCGAGCACGACGAACTCGTTGAGAGGCAGCTGCCCCATTCCCGTCCACGGCGTGGACAGCACCTGGGAGGCCGGGAAGACCGCCGCCATGACCGCCCCGTCCCCCAGGCCGGTGTACCGCTTGGCGACCCCGGGCATGGCGCTCCACGACTGCAGCGGCAGCGCCGGCGGGGCCGGTACGACGTCCCCGTTCGCGGCCTCCGCCAGGCCGGGGACCGGATGCCGACCGAAGGTGATCCCCCGGTAGAGCACCAGCTCCTCGATGCCGCGGCTTTCGAGCTCGCGCTGCGTCTGCGCGTACTGCTGCCGCAGGAAGTCGCGCAGCATGTCACCGGAGCGGGCGTGGACCTTCGCGGCCGTCCTGGCGCGGCTGGGATCACCGTACGCCGACAGGTCGAGAACCCCGGTCAGCCCGAACTCGTCGAGCGCGGCCATGTGCATGGCCAGCCGCTCCGGCAGCATCTCGCTCGCGCCGTAGCCCCAGGTACGCAGCAGCTCCTCGACGGCCAGCCGTCGCGCCGTCCGGTGCGCTTCGGGCGAGTCGAACGGCAGCCGCTGGATGATCCGGCGTTCGCCTTCCGCGTACCTGCGGGCGCCTTCCACGAAGGACGGCAGGTCGCTCCGTTCGACCGCCTGCCAGGTCCTGATGGTCTTTCCCATGACGCGGACCTCGCTCTGGACGAGGTCGCTCGCGGGGTCGCCGACCGCGGCCTGCAGCGTTCGTTTGCGGCCCACGCCGAGCATGTCCTTCGTCGAGGACCGCATCGCGTCCGCCAGCCGATCCACCGTGGCGGAATGGGCGGCCTCCCAGGCGGGACCGCTGATCGGGTCGTAGGCGCCGTCCCGGCTGAGCAGGTCCGCCACCTGGCGCGTCACCGGCTCGATCCGGCGCGGGTTCTCGGGCAGCGGGCTGGACCTGGGCATGATGGTCTGGCCGCCCTGGAGGTCCGTATGCGCGTGTTGGGGCGTCTCCGGAGAGACTACCGGCGCCCGCTGATCGGTCGCAGGCGGATCGGTCGCAAGCGGAGCGGTCGCAGGCGGCTCGCTGCGGTCGATGCCATCGCTGCGGTGGCTGCCGTCGCTGTGGTCGCTGCCGTCGCGCGGCGAGGGGGCGGATTCATCCGTGTGCCGCTCCTGGACGGTCGGCGCCGTTTCGGTGGTTTCGGGAGGCGGGCTGTCCTGCGCCTGGCGGTGGTTGGCCTGTTCGCCGGAGCCGGGGGCGTCGGGGGTCGGGGTGATGATCGCCGGGACCGTGGCCGGGAGCAGCGACGTGCGAGGGAGGCTGCCCGGAGTCGCGGGCTCGGCCCGCGGGACGGTGGGGACGGTGTCGCCGATCGGGGCTCGGGCGGCGGGCAGGTTCTGCTGGGGTGGTGGTGCGAGGGTGCCGCCCTGCTCGGCCCTGTCTCCGACCGGAGTGTGCAGAAGCACGTCCTGGCGCCGGGTGACCTCGCCGACGATCACCTGGCCCTGGTGCGGCTGGGGGAGGTTGGTCCCCGGTTCGGGCTGCTGCCGGTTGATCAGGGTGGCGACGTCGGCGTGCTGTTCGGGCCCGGGGTGGTGCTGCGCCACGGCGGTGGCGTCGCGCCCTGCGGGCAGCGGGGCGGCGGTGTGCGGTACGGGCGGAGCGGTGGCATCAGGCGGTACCGGCGGAGCGGCGGCGTCAGGCGATACCGGCGGAGCGGTCGCGTCAGCCGATATGGGCGGAGCGGCGGGGTCGTGCGGTACGAGTCGGGGCGAGGACAGGGGCTGGCCGCCGGATGAGGGCGGCGGGTCGGCATGGGGGGACGAAACGGGCGGGGTGTCCCCGAGCTCCGCGACCGCCCGCATCGGGATGAAGCTCACCCGGGCCGAAGCGGGGATGTCGAGGCCGCCCGCGACACCGGAGATGAAGGTGTACGCCAGGTGCTCGCCGTCGAGTTGCCCGCTGAGCGCCAGCCCCGGGACGGCTCCGGCGGTGCCCGCCGCTCCGCCCAGCAGCGCCTGGCCGTACATGCTCTGCGCGATCGCCGCGATCTTGTCGCGTACCGCGAGCTCGGCCTCGGACGCGACGTACACCATCTGCCGGCTCAGCAGCCGTGACAGGGCCGCGTTGGCGCCGGCGAACAGGGCACCGGTCAGCGCGCCGCTGCCCAGCGACATCGCCAGGGACGCCAGGTCGAAGTCCCCCGCCTCGCGATCCCCCCAGATCTGCTGCGCCACCTGCACGCCGAGGTCCAGGCCGCCCATGATCCCGGCGAACTTCAGCATGTTGACCAGGACGAGCCGCTTCAGCGTCTGGATGTTCACCTGGGTCAGCAGCGCGTTGTGCTGGATCAGCCGGAGAACGGCCGGGCCGTTGACGTAGATCCACACCAGCAGCTTGACGATCATCGCGCCGAGCAGCGCGAGCGAGGCGTAGATCATCCACTCGGTGTGCTGCATCCGCACGCCGTGCTCGCGCAGGGCCGCCGCCTCCTCCCGGAGCGACTTCTCCAGGAGGTCGATCAGCGTCTCGTCCGAAGGGGGGCCGTCCGCGTCCGGCTGCCCGCCGAGCACCTTGAAGACCTGCTCGAACGTCTCCTTGGCGGCGCCCTGCCATTGGTGGTCGCGCAGCGACCGCACGACCGCGGCGGCGTCGTCCGACTTGATCGTGGCCAGCAGGTCCGCCAGGTTCTCCAGCACCTGCGCCTCGGCGATGACGCCGTCGACATCGGTCTCCGGAAGTGCCCCGCCCGTCAGCGGCAGCGCCAGCGGCCGCACGATCTCGGGCACCAGGCTGAGATCGAGTCCCATCACCGCGGCTCTGGGGTACCGGGCCGTGGCAGGAACGACTCGAGGTTCGTTCCCTCGCCGAACAGGTCCTCGAACGGGAGGTCCGGCATGCCGAAGGGCTCCATCAGCTCCTTCATCTCGGTGGAGACCTGCCTGGTCGCCCGCCCGATCTGCTCGACGACGGAGGCGGACAGCTCCGACGGGGACAGCTTGCGGTAGACCCGGGGGTCGAACTCGATCGTGCGCACCTCACCGCGGGGACCGACGGTCACGGTCACCATGCCGTCCTTGGACTTCGCCGTCGCCGACAGCTCCCGTACCTTCTCCTGCATCTTCTTGAGCTGTTCGGTCTGCTGGTTGACCTCCTGAACGAGTTGCTCCAACAGCCGCCACGGCTCGTCCATCGTCACCTCCGTCCCTCACAAGCACCAAAAACCTCAGAAACACCATTCTTTCCCGATTCTTCCACCGATGTCTTCACTTCCCGGCTAGGCTCCCCAGCCGTGGAGTACGACGGCGTCGTCTACAGCAAGACCCACCTCCACCGGCTGGCGAGCGCGGCGGACGGCATGGCCGGTGACGTGTCCGGCGCCCACACCCGGTTCGAGGCGGCGTCGAGCGTGGCCCGTACCGCCCTGGGCGACGACGACTACGGCCGCGCGTACTGGCAGGCGCGGGGGCAGCGGATGGAGAGCATCGGCAGAGGGCTCGGCCTGCTCGCGTCCGCGCTCAAGGAGCAGGAGAACCGGCTGCACCTGGCGTCGAAGACGTACAAGGCCGGCGAGGACGCCAGCACCCTGCGGAGCTGAGAGCTTTCGTCCCGACCGGGGAAGGCGGCTAGGACGACCGCCATCCTCCCGGGGGCGAATCAGGAGCCGATCAGGGTCGGCTCGGCACAGATCGCTTGCCGCGTCCCGGCGCCGTCCTGTAATGCCAGGCGTATTTGCTGTTGCCGGTGGAGTGGCGTTGTCATCAAAGGTCTCGGCACCTCCCCGACCGGCCACTCGCCGGCGCTGACCATCAGGCGATCCGGTAGGCGGCGGCGCCGTTGTGCAGGAAGCGGGCGCGGCCGTGCCCGTCGGAGCCGACCAGGGACAGGACCTGGTGGCCGTCCGACTTCGGTTCGGCGGTGATGACCGAGCTGTCGTTGAGGCGGACGACCTCGACGCGGTTCTCGGACCCGCCGAGGACGGACTCGGCGAGTTCATTGCGTGCGCGATAGATGAGGAACGCGCGGTCGTGCTCGCTGGTGAGGGTGATGTCGTACAGGGTGGAGCGGTAGGTGCCGCACATGCGGTCCGCGTCGATCTGGATCGGGTTCAAGGGCGGCACGGGGAGTGGTGCCGTCTCGACGCCGGCGAGGTCCCTGAGCACCGCATCGAAGATCTCGTAGGCCAGCGGCGCACCGCCCGCGCTGTTGGTCAGCACGGCGACCGCCACACCCGCCGATGGGACGACGCGTAGCCATGCCTTCTGCCCCTTGGCGACACCGGTGTGGCCGACGACGCCGTCCTGGTAGAGCATCCAGCCGAGTCCCCAGCCGATGACGCCGCCGCCGAAGTCCGGGACGGATTCGACCTGGGGTTCGCGCAGTGCCGCCAGCGCGGGGTCGGTGAGGTGCAGGCGGACGAACTCCAGCAGCTCGCGTGCGCTGATCGCGAAGTGCGAGCCGCTGGGCGCGGAGTAGTAGGAAACCGCCCACGCTTTCACCGGGACGACCTCTCCGCCGCTCTGGACGTGGCCGACCGCGGCGCGGTGCAGGATCGCCTCGTAGGTGTCGGTGGCGGCGGTGCGCAGGCCCAGTGGTGTCACCAGGCGCTCGCGGAGCACGTCGTGGAAGGGCTTGCCGCGTAACACCTCCACCAGCCTGCCGAGCACCACGTACCCGCTGTTGGAGTAGGACAAGACGGTGTCAGGCGGGAGGAGCTGGTCCGCCTCGGCGAGGGTGGCGACGAACTTCTCGATCGCGTCGTCGTTGCGACCGGTGTCGATGAAGTGGTTGCCGTCGATACCGCCGGTGTGGGTGAGCAGGTGGCGGGCCGTCAGCGACTCGGTGGCGGCCGGGTCGCTCAGCCGGAAGCCGGGCAGGTAGTCGCGAACGGGACGGTCAAGATCCAGCACACCGTCGTCGACCAGTTGCTGGATCAGCGTGGCTGTCCAGATCTTGGTGATCGAGCCGATCTTGAACACCGAGTCGGTCGTGGCCTCGACCCGGGTGCGCAGACTCAGCACGCCCGCGGCCTCGTCCTGGATTTCCCCGTTGACCAGCACGGCGACCTGTGCGCCCGGTACGTCGTACTTCGCGACAAGCTCGCCCAGATTCCACTCCATCCCGCCAGGCTAGTGGCCCTTAAGCCTGCGGTCCTCGTACTCCATGAGGTCCCAGAACGACCTGTAGCGGTTGGCGCCGGGGAGCCAGGGCGCGTGGAACCAGGCCTCCCATTCGCCTTCGGCGGTCTTGACGCGGGGATTGAGAAGGGTCCACCCGTCGTCCCAGTGCCCGACCAAGAGGAGGTCGGGCAAGTATTCCTCCCTGAGGTTGATGCAGTCCTGCTTCTCGCTGTAGTCGAAGTAGAGCTCGTCGGGCACGCTCCGGGGCGTGTGGCCCTCGGGTGAGCAGTATTCGACGAACCAGGGCTCGAGGTCGCGGAACCAGCCGGCGGTCGCGGTGGACCGCAGGCAGTATTCGTCGTCGGCGTCGCCCCAGCCGTCGGCGAACAGGAGGAACTGCCGGTAGCTCGGCGGCAGCTCCATGCCCAGCCGCTCTTCGAGCCGGCGCACGTCCGCCTCGCGGGCCGGGGGGCGCAGGGCGTACGTGTCCGTCAGCGACGGGTCAGAACCTGCGGGTACCCGGTCCCCCACCTCCGGGAAGAGGGTGGACCACGCGTACGGGGTGCTCATGGTGGGTGAAGATATCCAGCACGACCGACGTTTCCGGTTCACGGCCCCAGGCGGGCGAGGTCCTTGACGATGGCGCCCCCCTTCATGACGATCTCGATGTGCGCGGGGTCGGCCAGCGCGTGGATGTCCCGCAACGGGTCGGCGTCGGTGACCACGAGGTCGGCGAGCTTGCCCGCCTCCAGCGTGCCCACCTCGCCGGAGATGCCGAGCAGCTCGGCCGCGGTACGGGTCCCGGCGACGATGGCGGCCATCGGGGACATGCCGAGCCCGACGAGGTGCCCGAGCTCGCGCAGGTTCTCCCCGTGCGGGCACACGCCGGCGTCCGTGCCCAGCGCGATCCTGGCTCCGCGCGCGATCGCGTGGCCGATGTTCCTCTTGGTGATCTCGGACCACTTCACCTTCTTGGCGTAGTGGTACGGCTGCATCGTCTCCTTGTTGACGGCGAACACGGTCGACAGCGTCGGGACGAGGAAGGCGCCGCGCTCCTCCAGGAGGTCGAGTCCTTCGTCGTCGATGCCGTACCCGTGCTCGACGCTGGTCACCCCGCCCCGCAGGGCGGTCAGGATCCCCTTGCGGCCCTGCGCGTGCGCGGCGATGGGCTTGCCGCCGTGCCGGTCGAGCTCGTCGGCGATGGCCCGGACCTCGTCCAGGCGCAGTCCCTCGTCGTCGGGGTGGTCGTGCCTGCTCCCCATGCCGCCGGTGGTGCAGATCTTGATGAGGTCGGCTCCCTGGCGCAGCACCCGGCGCGTCGCCTTGCGGACCTCGTCGACGGTGTCG
This sequence comes from Nonomuraea angiospora, assembly GCF_014873145.1. Lineage (NCBI taxonomy): Bacteria > Bacillati > Actinomycetota > Actinomycetes > Streptosporangiales > Streptosporangiaceae > Nonomuraea > Nonomuraea angiospora. The sequence goes on from NZ_JADBEK010000001.1 coordinate 2,066,130, forward strand.
GCGATCTCGATCAGCTCGGGCATGGTCGGCGTGATCGTCCCGCCGTACAGGTGCATGTCCCCGTGCCCGGCGGTGTGGCTGATCGGGCTCACCGCGAGCTTCAGCCGCGGGCCCGGGATCAGCCCGCGCTCGATCGCCTCGCGGAAACCCGAGGACAGCCCGCCGAGGTCGCGCGCGCTGGTGACGCCGGCCTCGAGGGTCGCCCGGAGCCGCGCGGCGGACTCGAGTACGGTCAGGGCGGGATCGTTCTGGAGGGCGTGGAAGGGGCCGTTCGCCAAGGAGAAGCCCATATGCACGTGGCAGTCCACGAACCCCGGCAGGAGCGTCCGGCCGCGCAGATCGCGGACGTCCGCGCCGTGGACCTGCGGGGCCTCGGCCGCCGGGCCGGCGAAGCCGATGGCGCCGTCCGGGGTCACGTCGAGGACGCCGTCCTCGACGGGCGGCGCCCCGGTGCCGTTGATGATCCTGACGTTGGCGAGGCGGAGCTTTCGGTGGGTGGTCAAGCGGAGTCCTTCTGACGGGGTTCGATGTCGAAGCCTGGAGCGCCCGGGACGGAATCGAGCAGGGTGCGGGTGTACGCGTGCCGCGGACTCCCGTAGAGGTCCGCGGCCGGGGCGTGCTCGACGATGTCACCGTGGTAGAGCACCACGACCTCGTCGCTCACGTGCCGGACGACCGCGAGGTTGTGCGAGATGAAGAGCATGGTCAGGTTGAGCTCGCCGCGCAGCTTGGCGAGCAGGTGGAGGATCTCCGCCTGGACCGAGACGTCGAGCGCGGAGGTGATCTCGTCGGCGATCACGACCTCGGGCCGGATCATCAGGCCCCGTGCGATCGCGACCCGCTGCCGCTGCCCGCCGGAGCACGCGTGGGGGTAGCGGTCGATGGTGTCGGCGGGCATCCTGACGGCCTCGAGCCACTGGACGATCTCGTCCCGGTGCCGCCGCACGTCCGCCCGGCGCGGGTCCACGGCCTCGGCGAGCGCCTCGCCGATCGTGCGCCGGGGGTCGAGCGACGAGTACGGGTCCTGCGGGATCAGCTGGACCTTGCGCCTCAGCGCCCGGCGGCCCGCGCCCCGCGCGGAGGAGATGGGGACGCCGCCGATCCGGACGCTCCCGGCGGTCGGACGGACGAGCCCGACCAGCGCCTTGGCCAGCGTCGACTTCCCCGATCCCGACTCGCCGACGATGCCGACCGTGCGGCCCCGGGCGACGTCCAGGGTGATGCCGTGCAGGACGCGCGTCGCGTTCTTGCCCCAGCCGTAGCCCACCTCGAGGTCGCGTACCTCGACGGCCGTCTCCTCATCCATGCGAGTGCTCCTTCGTGCGCGGCGGCGTCCACGACGCGTCGATGTCGGGGGTGGCCTCCAGCAGGGCCCTCGTGTACGGGTGGCGGGCGGTCTCCACGGTGAGCTCCGCGGCGACGACCTCCTCGACGATCTCGCCGCGGTACATCACCAGGACGCGGTCGCACAGCGCGCGGACCACCCCGATGTCGTGCGAGATGAACATGATCGAGGCGCCGAACTCGCGGTTGACGCGCTTGAGCTCGCGCAGGATCTCCGCCTGGACGGTGACGTCCAGGGCCGTGGTCGGCTCGTCCGCGATGATCAGGCGCGGCTCGACGGCCAGCGCGGCGGCGATCATGGCGCGCTGCCGCATGCCGCCAGAGAGCTCGTGCGGATGCTGCTTCATGCGCTGCTCGGGCCTGGTCAGGTGGACCACCCGGAGCGCGTCGAGGATGCGCCGCGCGGCCTCCCGCCCGCCGAGGCGCTTGTGGGTCCGCAGCACCTCCGTGAGCTGGGTGCCCATGCGCAGCGCGGGGTTGAACGTCGAGCCCGGGTCCTGGTAGATCAGGCTGACGGCCTCCGCCATGAGGGCCGGCGGGACGGGCCGGCGCAGGTCCAGGTCGCCGACCGCCATGCGGCTCGCCGTCGAGGTCAGGCCGTCCGGCAGCAGCCGCGCGAGCGACATCGCGGTGAGGGTCTTGCCCGACCCGCTCTCCCCCACGATGCCGACGATCTCGCCGCGCCCGATGCCGAAGGAGATGCCCTTGACCAGCGGCGTGTCGCCGGCGTGGATCCACAGGTCGCGCACGTCGGCGAGCTGGTCGCTCGTCCCCTCCTGCGCGGCCGGGGGTGTTCCGCCACGGACCCGTGCGGTGTGCCCGCGCGGGTTCGCCGCCGCCGCGAGGCCGTCGCCGATCAGGACCGCGCCCAGCCCGGTCAGGACGATGAGGAACGCCGGGCCGGCCATCTGGAAGGGCCGCTCGGCCAGGAGCGAGGGCAGGGCCTCGTTCAGGAGCTTGCCCCAGTCGTAGGAGGGCGACTGGACGCCGAGGCCCCACGAACGACAGCGCGGAGATGGCCGTGAGCGTGGCCGCGAACGTCGAGGCCGTCAGCACGAGCAGCGGCTCGGCCATGTTCGGCAGCATGTGCCTGGTCGCGATCCGGGCGCGGCTCACGCCCAGCAGGCCCGCGGTCGACACGTAGTCCTGCTGCGAGACCTTCGCGGCGAGGTTCGCGGTGAGGCGCGCGAAGTAGGGGATGCCGGACAGGCCGATGGCGATCACCGCCGAGGAGCCGCCCGCTCCGAGCACGGCCGCCACGACGAGCGCGAGCAGGAGCCCGGGGAAGGCCACCATCGCGTCGATGACGCGCAGGCAGACCTCCCTGACGCGGGGCCGCACGAGCCAGACGCCGGTGCCCAGGACGACGCCGAAGACGACCGACATGGCCGTCGCGCCGACGGTCATCAGCAGGGTGAGGCGGGTGGCGACCAGGCTGCGCAGCAGGACGTCGTGGCCGGCCGCGTCGGTGCCGAGCCAGTGCCCGGACGAGGGCGCGGCGAACCGCGGGCCTAGCACGGCCGCCCGCTCCGTGAACAGGATCGGGGCCAGCACGGCGATCAGCGCGACGCCGCCCAGCAGGACCAGGCCGAGCACGAGCCCGGGGTTGCGGCGGCGGGGCCGGCTACGCGGAGACATGCGACCCTCCGAGGGTCCGCTGGTCGATCAGCCCGAGCAGGACGTCGACGAGGAGGTTGACGAGCGCCGCGATCATGCCGATGACCAGCACCATGCCCTGGATGACCGGATAGTCGCGGTCGAGGATGGCCTTGATGATGCCGCTGCCCAGGCCGGGCAGCGCGAACACCGACTCGATGATGATCGCGCCGCCGATCATGCCGGTCAGGATCAGCCCGCTCAGGGTGAGCGTGGTGGTGAGCAGGTTCGGCAGCGCCCACCGTACGTGGCGGCGGGAGGCGGGCAGCCGCCAGCCGCGGGCCGTGCGCATGTAGTCGGTGTCGAGCACGACCGCCGTCTCGCGGCGGACGACCCGGGAGATGGTGCAGATCGGGCCGATCACGATCGCCGCGACCGGGAGCACGAACGACGCGGTCCCGAAGCGGGGCGCGTAGGCCGGCGGGAAGAGCGGCACCAGCCCGATGCCGAGGGCGAACATGACGACCAGGAACGACGCCATGATGTAGCCGGGGATCGAGTCGAGGAAACCGGTCACCACCCCGAAGGCGGTGTCCAGCCACCTGCGCCGGCCGCCGCGCGTGAGCACGCCGATGAGCATGCCGAGCGGGACGGCGACCAGCAGGACGACGACGATTCCCGTCACCGCGATGGTGGCGGTGAAGGGGAGACGGTTCATGATGATCGTCTCCACCGGCTGCCGGTACATGAACGACGTGCCGAGGTCGCCGGAGAAGACGCCGCCCGCGTAGACCAAAAACCGTTCCCAGATCGGCCGGTCGAGCCCCAGCTCGGCCCTGACCCGCTGGACGTCGGCGAGATCGGCGTTGGCCCCGGCGACGCCGACCGCCGGGTCGCCGGGAATGAGCTGGACGATGAGGAACGACACGACCAGCAGCGCGATGAAGATCACGACCAGGCTGGTGAGCCGCCGCAGGGCGAACCCGGGCCAGGCGGAGGAGCCCCGCGACCGGACGCCCGGACCGGGCGTGGAAAGAGAGGTCATGTCGGCTACTTGATGATGCGCAGGGTGGCGGGGTCGAGGTAGTCGTCGAAGGTCCGGATGGCGAACCCGCCGGCGACGACGGTGGTGGTGGGCAGGGTCGACAGCGGGATCGCGTCGACCCGCTGGAGGAACGACTTCTGCGCGGACTGCAGGGCGGCGCAGCGTCCGTCGTCGTCGGTCACGCTCATGGCCTCGGTGACGAAGCCGTACCCCTTGTCGTTGACCGATCCGGTCTTGTTGCGGCCGCCCTTCTCCGTCACCGGGCCCATCACCCGCAGCAGGGAGGAGGTGAGGGTGCCCAGCTGGTTGTTGTCGCCCTGGACGTTGATGTCCCAGTCCGAGCCGCCGGCCGTGGTCACCGTGGCCCAGTTGGCGTTGTCGAGGGAGCTGACGGAGACGTTCGCGCCGGCGTTGCGCAGCGCCTCGCCGATGTAGTCGTTGCCGCCCTGCAGCAGGGTCGTGCCGACGATGCGGACGCGGACCCCGGCCAGTTTCTTGGCGGCGGCGGCGGAGTCCTGCGGGACCAGCAGCGACCGGTCGGTGTTCACGCAGGGGAGCTTGGCCGAGCCGACGGACAGGATCGTGCTGCCCCGCTTGCCGCTGATGATGTCGCTGAACGCCTGCGGATCGACGGCCTGGGCCACCGCGGCGCGCAGCTCGGGCTTGTCGGCGAAGGCCGTTCCCGGACGCTCGTTGAACAGCAGGTACGTCGTGGTGTTGGAGGCGCTCGACGTGGAGAAGCGGGCGTTGCCGTCGAAGCGGGCCACGTTCTCGTCGGAGACCACGCCGACGTCCAGGCTGCCGGCCAGCAACTGGGTGGCGATGGTCGCGTAGTCGGTGATCGGCGTGAGGTTCAGCTGCTTGGCGGGCACGCCTTCCAGGGGCTTGGCGAACGCCGGCCAGGCCGCGTAGCCGTCGCGCAGCGTCAGCTGGTAGGAGACCGCCGCCTGGGACGAGGTCAGCGCGTACGGGCCGGAGAACGCCCCGGCGGCCTTCCCGGCGGCGAGTCCCTTGAGGTCGCTCAGGCCCGCCGGGCACACGATCCCGGCCTGCGGCAGCGTCAGCCCGGTGAGGAAGTCGGACCACGGGACGGACAGGGCGGCCTTCACGGTGCCCGTCTTGTCGTCGGCGGTGAACGTCGCGGTGCCCGACCCGAGCGCCAGCGTGCGGCCCGAGGAGCCCGTCTCCTTCGCCGCGAACCGCGTCAGCGAGGCGGCCACCACCGACGGCGTGATCGGTTTGCCGTCCGAACAGGTCAGACCGCTACGAATGGTGAACGTGTAGTGCGCCGCGTCCTGCGCCTGCCACGCGGAGGCGATGCCGCCGACGAGGGAGTTGCCCGAGTCCTTGCGCACCAGCGTGTCGAACAGCAGCCGGGCCACGGTGAAGTCGTCGCCGCCCTTGGCCAGCGCCGGGTCGAAGGTCGCCGGATCGGTGTTCAGCGACATGTTGATGGTGTCGGTCGCCCCCTCGGCGACGCCGCATCCGGCCAGGCCCACCACGAGCGCCATCGCGAGAATGGAATTGCGAAACACTGATCCTCCAGCGCACTCGCGAGAATGAATGGCGCCGAGCCTAGGTGTCGCCTGCCGGTTCCAGGCCTTTCGCGACGCAGAGCGCACGGAATTGAGTGATATCGGGGCCCGGGCGCACGATCCTTCCCGCGGGCTTCGCCGGAGGTTTCCCTCGCGTTACGGCTCCCTGCACGGAGCCGTGTCTCTGACAGCCGATCCTACGCCGCGGTCCGGCAGGCGATACACCGTCATGGGCGGATCGGTCCTGTCCGTGCAGGATGAGGCGCATGGTCGACGGGCTGGACTTTCAGATCATCAACGCGCTCCAGATCCATCCCCGGGTCCCGTGGGTCCAACTCGGGAGGATCCTCCGGGTGGACCCCTCGACGATCTCGCGCCGCTGGTCGGCCCTCACCCAGCAGCGGCAGGTGTGGACGAGCTGCTTCGAGTGCGAGCCGCGCACCGGCCAGAAGGAGATCTCGGCCCTGGTCGAGATCCGATGCGCGCCCGGCCAGCGCGGCGACGTGATCGCCGAGCTCAGCCGGCAGGGCCCCATCATCAGCGTGCACTGCACGTCGGGTGCCCGCGACCTCTATGTCATGATCTCGATGCGCACCCTGCTCTCCATGGACCGCTACATCGACGAGCACATCGCGGGCGTCCCCGGCATCGTCGGCACCCGCACCCACTACCTGCGCAGGATCTTCCTGGAAGGGTCGGGCTGGCGGCTCAACGTGCTCTCCGACGAGCAGGCCCGCGCGTTGCACCTGCTCCGGCCGTCCGAGCCGCCCGAGCACCGCAAACCCGCCCACCTCGACGTGATCGAGGCGCTCAGCACGGACGTCCGCCGCACCGCCGCCGACATGCAGCGGGAGCTGGGCCGTTCGATCTCGGTCATCTCCCGGGACATCGACGCGCTGCTCGCCGCGGACTGGGTCAGATGGCGCGTCGACTTCGCGCACACCCTCCTGGGCTGGTCGGCGGGGGCGGTGCTGTGGCTCGACGTCAAACACCCCGACCTGGAACGCCTCATCGCCTCGCTCCGGCTGCTCTGCCACGTGCGGATGTGCGCCTCGGTGACCGGTGAGGCCAACCTCGCGGTCTTCCTGTGGCTGCGCAACCTGCAGGAGCTGGACGAGATCGAGGGCCGGCTGTCGTCGTTGTTCCCGAAGCTGCTGGTCAAGGACAGGTGGATCGTGCCGAGGATCGCCAAGCGCACGGGCTACATCCTCGATCTCGACAGCCGGCGCCTGCGTTACGTGCCCGTCGGGGGCCAGCCGGTGTTCGACGAGCAGCTTCGTGCGGGCTCGGCCCGAAAATCCGATGTTTCATGCGGGATCAACGCCGATCGACGCTCATTCGCGGCGCCTTTCCTAGCCTGAGCGAAACGACCGCCCGGCCGTTGATCAGTGCGCAGAGAAAGAGGTCGCGTGGACATCGAGGAGCTCAGGGCATTCCGGCGGGAGCTGCATCGCCATCCGGAGCCCGCCTTCGTGGAGATCGGGACGGCGGCCCGGATAGCGCGGGCCGTCGAAGACCTGCCGGTGACCGTCCTGACCGGGAAGGACGCCCACGACCTCGCCCCCGTCGTGAACTACCCGTCGCCGCGCACGCTCGCCGAATGGGCGGCCCGCGCCGTCGATTCCGGCATCCCGCCGGAGCGGGCCAGGTACTTCCAGGAGAACGGCACCGCGCTGGTCGTCGACCTGGCCGGGGCCCGGCCGGGGCCGCGATGGGGCCTGCGCACCGACATCGACGCGCTGCCGATCCGGGAGTCCGCCGACCCGGCCCACTTCCCGGCCGCGAACGGCTTCGCGGCGGTGAACGGCGCGATGCACGCCTGCGGCCACGACGCGAACGCCACCATCGGCGTGGGCCTGCTGCACCGCCTCGCCGACCGCGACTTCGCGGGCTCGCTGCGGGTGCTGTTCCAGCCCGCCGAGGAGGGGGTGCGCGGTGCGCAGACGATGATCGACGCCGGGGTGGCCGACGACATCGACGTCATGCTCGCCGTGCACATGGCGGGCGAGCTGGGCGTCGGCCACGTCGTGGGCAGCTTCACCGGCGGCATGGCCACCCGCAAGCTGAAGGTCGACTTCACGGGCCGGGCCTCGCATGCCGCCGGCTCGCCCGAGTCGGGGCGCAACGCGCTGCTCGCCGCCGCCATGGCCACGCTGGCGATCATGGCGCTGCCCCGCTACGGGTCCGCGGACACCAGGCTCAACGTCGGCACGCTCGTCGCCGGTGACGGCGTGAACATCGTCCCGTCCTCGGCGGTGATGACCTGCGAGGCGCGCGCCACCGACGACGAGGTCGTGGACGAGCTGGTCGACCGGATCCGCTCCATCGTGGACGGCGCCGCCCGCGCGCAGGGCGTCGAGGCGGCGCTGGTCGTGACGGGCCGCTCCGCCACCGTGACCCCCGACGACGACGTGGTGGACCGCATCGTGGACGTGGCCGCGGCGCACCCCGGCGTCGCGGAGGTGACCAGGACCCAGGCGTTCGCCGGCAGCGACGACGCCAACCTGCTCATCCGGCACGTCCAGCGGCGCGGCGGCAAGGGCGCGTACCTGATGATCGGAGGCGGCAGCCCGGGGCCGCACCACAGCGCGGACTTCGACGTGGCGGAGGAGTCGATCCCGATCGGGATCGACCTCCTCGAATCGCTGATCCGGCGGGGTTGATCAGCGGAAGGCGGGGACGGTGGGCGGCAGGCCCATGAGTACGGCGCCCGCGGCGTCGTACATCGCCGGGCTGAGGAAGGCGTGCTCCTGCGGCACCAGCGCGTCGCCGAGCAGGGCCGGCAGCGGGTGGTCCTGGTAGATCGCGGCGGTGCCGGAGAGCGAGACGACCTTGTGGACCACCTCCGACGCGGTCCGGGCGAGGTGCGCGGCCGACAGCCGCAGGTGCGCGTTCTGCTCGTCGCTGACCAGGTCGCCGGCGACGAGCGTCTCCCACGCCTCGTCGGCGGCCTCGTAGAAGTAGGCGCGGGCGGAGCGCAGCGCGGCCTCCGCCTCGGCGATGCCGGCGCGGTAGTAGGCGCGGTCGGCGAGCTTGGGGGCGCCGGTGATGCTGTCCCGGCCGCTGCCGGCCCCCTCGGCGAAGTCGAGGGCGGCGCGGGCGACGCCGGCGGAGACCACGGAGAGCGACTGGGCGACGTACGTGATCGCGGGATAGCGGTAGAGCGGCTCGTCGACCACCGGCTCGCCGCCGCGGATGAAGGTCCACTCCCGGTCGACCTCGACATCCTCGGCGATCAGGTCGAAGGAGCCGGTGCCCCGCATGCCGACGACGTCCCAGTCCTGCACGATCTCCAGGCGTTGCGGACGTATCAGCGCCCCGCGCGGCTTGCCCGAGGTCAGGTCGTCTCCGGGGATGCCGACGCAGACGATGTCGGCGGCCATGCAGCCGCTGGCGAACTTCCACCGGCCGTTGACGAGGAAGCCGCGCTCCGTCGGGGTGGCCCGCTGGATCGGGAACAGCGCCCCGGCGAAGACGACGTCGGGGCCGCCGGCGTACAGCTTGGCCTGGGTCTCCAGCGGCAGCGAGCCCAGGTAGACCAGCTGGGAGCCGAAGCTCGCGACCCAGCCGGTGGAGCCGTCGACGGCCGAGATCCGCTCGATCTTCTTCAGGAACTCGGCGGGCGGCATCGTCTCCCCGCCGAACCGCTCCGGCGTCGCGCACCGGTACAGGCCGAGCCGCTTGAGCCGGTCGACGAAGTCTCCGGGGACGTAGCGCTGCTCGCGGAACTCCTGGCGACGCTCGGCCAGCTCGGCCAGCATCGCGTCGAACGCGGCGGGATCGTCCTGCGCCATCCTTGCTCCTCATGGGTCTGACGGTGTGCTCCGAGGTTAGGAAGAACGCTCCCGCCCGTCAGTCGTCATTTCCTCACCTTGACGTAGGGGATATCTTCATCCCCCGCCCCTCCGCCGGGTGACCTACCCTGTGTCGGTGCGAGTAGATCCGCGGGCCCCCGAGCTCGTCGCCGCGGACTTCGTCGCGATGATGAACGCCTCCCGGATGTGCGTCCTCATCCACGACGCGGCGACCAAGGACATCCTGTGGGCCAACCCGGCGGCCTGCGAGCTGCTGGAGTTCGGCCTGAGCGAGATCCGGCCGCTCAAGGCCGACCACATGAGCAGCTCGGCGCAGCAGTACGACCGGGTCATCGGCCGCGCCTGGCTGCAGGACGCCGTCGAGAAGGGCGCCAGCCGGATCGAGTGGCACTACCGCTCCAAGTCCGGCCGGGTGATCCCGACGGACGCGCTCGCGGTGCGGGTCGAGCTCGCGCGGGGGCCGGCGGTGATGGTGCAGTTCCGCGACATCGAGCGGGAGCAGCGGGTGGAGCGCGAGCTGCGGCTCACCACGTCGTACGTCGACGCGCTCGCCCACTACACCTCGACCCTCGCCCTGATGCTGGACGAGACCGGCAAGATCAGGTTCGCGACGGATACCGCGCTCGCCGCGATCGGGGCTCCAGTGGATGGCCCGATGCGGCCCTTGACGGCCTTCGCCCGGCTGCGGCTCGACGGCCGCGAGGCGAGCTGGGCCGACGTCCTCGCCCGCGCCGCCCCTGTCACCCGCGTGCAACTGGAGGCGGGCCGCGTGTGGCTGGAGGGCTCGCTGGAGCGGCTGCGGGAGGAGGACGCCACCGCGCTGCTGATGATCCTGCACGATGTCTCCGACCGGGTTCAGGACCAGGTCCGCCGGGCCCGGGAGCTGCACCGGGAGAACTACCTGGCCCGCTACAACGCCATGGGGGACATGGCGATGGCGATCGCCCACGAGCTCGGGCAGCCGCTGGCCGCCGCCGCCAACTTCCTGGCCGGCGTGCGCACCCGGGCCGCCCGGCTGCCGGAGGCCGGCGGGCTGGCCCAGGGCGTCGCCAGCGCGGTCAGCCAGATCGAGCGCGCCGCGGCGATCGTCAGCTCGGTGCGTGCCTTCGTCGGCCACCTTGAGCAGGTGGAGCAGGTGGCCGACCTCAACGACGTCGTCGAGGAGTGCCTCTACTTCGTGCGGCTGCGGGCGGCGCCGCTCGGGGTCGAGGTCCGGGTCCGGCTCTCCCCCGAGCCGGTCCTGGTGCGCTGCGAGCGGGTGCTGACCGGCCAGGTGGTGCTCAACCTCTGCTTCAACGCCGTCGACGAGATGGGGCAGTCACCGGCGGCCGAGAGGCGGATCGACGTGGCCACCGCCCCCGACGGCAGCTTCACCGTCGACGACCGGGGCCGGGGGCTGCCGCGCGACCCGTTCGCGGAGTCGTTCACGTCGAAGGAGCACGGCAGCGGGATCGGCCTGGCGCTCAGCCACCGGATCATCACCCGCCAGCACGGCACGATCCGGGCCGAGAGGCGGGAGGGGGGCGGGTCGCGGTTCGGGTTCACGCTGCCGCCGGCAGAGCCGGGCGCGTAGGGGAAATCCTCAGCCGGCGTGGATGAAGTCTCGATTTCGGCGCCGGGGGGCGCGGCCTAGGTTCGGAGGCAGCCGATCACTTTCAGGAGGCAGCCGTGACCGAGGCGCAGCGCCGTTTCCGGGCCGCGATGGCGAACCTGTCCGCCGCCGTCAACGTCGTCACCACCGACGGCCGTCACGGCCGGGCCGGGGTGACCGTGAGCGCGGCGTGCTCGGTCACCGACTCCCCGCCGACCATGCTGGTCTGCGTCAACCGCTCCAGCAGCTCGCACGACATCGTCATGGCCAACGGGCGGGTCTGCGTCAACGTGCTCGGCACCGATCAGGAGGAGCTGGCGATGCACTTCGCCGGCGCCACGAACGTGCCGACCTCCGAGCGGTTCGGCGCGGGCTCCTGGGACTTCGCCACCTACGGCGTGCCGGTGCTGCGCGACGCGCTCGCCTCGGTCACCGGGCGGATCGTCACCAGGCGCCGGCAGGGCTCGCACACGGTGGCCTTCGTCGAGATCGACGCGGTCACCTCACGGCTGGACAGCGGTGCCCTGGTCTACTTCCAGCGCCGCTTCCACAGTCTCACCGCCTGAGGCCGCCGGGCTCGTCAGGGCTCGATCCGGCACTGGAGCACGTCGCGGACCAGCGCGCCCAGGCTGTCCGCGCCGGTCTTGGCCTTGATCCGGGCCCGGTGCACGTCGACGGTCTTGACGCTGGTGCCGAGCCGGCGGGCGATGAGCTGGCTGGGCAGGCCGTCCACGACCAGCCTGAGCACCTCGCGCTCCCGCGTGGTGAGCGACTCGACCCGCTCGCCGACGGCCCGCCGGTGGGCGTGCTCGCGGAAGCGTCGCTCGGCCTCCCGCAGCTGTTCCTGGACGACGTCGAGCATCTGCTGCGGTTTGTACGGCTTCTCGAGGAAGTTGACCGCGCCCTGGCGCATCGCCCGTACCGACATCGCGATGTCACCATGGGCGGAGCAGAAGATGATCGGGGCGGGATAGCCGAGTCCGAGCAGCCGCTCCTGCAGCTCGAACCCGCTCAAGCCGGGCATCCGCACGTCGACGATCAGCACGGCGGGCTCGGCGGCGTCGTACTCGGCCAGGAACGTCGCGGCGTCGGGATAGGTGAGCGCCTGGACCCCGACGCTCTCGAAGAGGAAGACGAGCGAGCGCCGCAGGTCGTGGTCGTCATCGACGATGTGCACCACCGGGCCGGCCACGGCCGATTCGGTCCCGCTCATGCCCGCACTATGCGCGACCCGCCGGAGCGGGGCAATCCGGCCGGTTCGGCCAGCGGACTGGCGGGCTTGGAGAGCGGGCCGCGCCGGACGTTGACTTCCCTCGGTCCCCGTACGCAATCAGAAGGACGGAATATCACGTGCACCACCGCATCGGCATCCTCGGCACCGGCAACATCTTCGGCCGCTACGTCACCGGCCTGGCCCGCTACCCGGAGCTGGAGATCGTCCGCGTCGGCGACATCGACGTCGACAGGGCCAAGCGGGCCGCGGAAGAGCACGGCATCCCCGCCTGGGGGGACGGCGACGAGCTCTACGCCGACGACTCGATCGACATCCTGGTGAACCTGACCCCGCCGGCCCACCACGCGAGGACCGTCATCCGGGCCCTGGAGTCCGGCAAGCACGTCTACGTCGAGAAGCCGCTCGCCGCGACCGTCGCCGAGGCGCGGGAGGTGCTGGCGGCGGCCGAGGACGGCGGGCGCGTGCTGGGCTCCGCGCCGGACACGTTCCTGGGCAGCGCCTCCCAGACCGCGCGCAAGGCGCTCGACGACGGGCTGATCGGCGAGCCCATCGGCGTGTCGGCGTTCATCCGGCACAGCAAGGCCGAGACCTGGCATCCGGACCCGCGATTCCTCTTCCAGCGCGGGGGCGGACCCGTGCTGGACATGGGGCCGTACTATCTGGCCATACTGGTGAACCTGCTCGGCCCGGTCAGGTCCGTGGCGGGGGCCGCCCGCGTCGGCGCGCCGGTGCGCGCGGTCACCGCGCCGGACCGCGTCGTGGACCGGATCGACGTCGAGGTGGCGACCCATGCCTCCGCCGTCCTCGTCTTCGATTCCGGGGTCATCGGCACCACGCTGATGAGCTTCGACGTCTGGGACAGCGAGCTGCCCGCCATCGAGGTCTACGGCACCGAAGGGACGCTCACCTTGCCCAACCCCAACCACTTCGACGGCGACGTACGGGTGCGACGGCACGGGGACGCGGACTGGTCGGTCCTGCCGCCCGTCGTCGGCCTGTTCGGCGCGGTCGGCACCAAGGAGCAGACCCGCCGCGGGCTCGGCGTGCGGGATCTGGCCGACGCGATCGAGGGCGGCCCCCACCGCGCCAACGCCACGTTCGCCTTCCACGTGCTCGAGGCCCTTTCCGCGATCGACGGGCCCGGCCAGGTCGTCCGGCTGGAGAGCACGTGCGAGCGCCCGGCCCCCCGATTCGCGCAGTGACCCCGGGGCAGGCGGCGACGCTGGGCGCGGTGGTCGACACGATCGTCCCCGCCGACGACTACCCGAGCGGCACCGAGGCGGGCGTCCTGGACTACCTCGCGGGGCAGTTCGGCCGCGACCTGGCCGACCTGCGCGCCTATTACGGGGCGGGACTCGACGCCGTCGAGGCCGAGGCGCGCGAGCGGCACGGCGCCGGCTTCCCCGAGCTCCCGCCCGGGCGGCGCGAAGAGCTGCTGCGGGCGCTGGAGTCGGGCGACACCCGCGTGCCGTGGCCGTTCGACGCGGCGGCGTTCGTGGAGACGGTGGTCGGGCACGTCATGGAGGGCTTCTACGGCGACCCGGGCAACGGCGGCAACCACGACGCCGTCTCCTGGCGGATGATCGGATTCGAGGTAGGAGACTGATGCGCGGGCGGACGCGGGCCGTGATCGGATGCGGGGTGCAGGGCTGATGCGGGCCGTGACCGGATGCGGGGTGCAGGGCTGATGCGGGTCGTGACCGGATGCGAGGTACGGGGCTGATGCGGGTGGACGCGGTCGTGATCGGATCGGGCGCCGGGGGCGGGGTCGCCGCCGCGGTCCTGGCCGAGGCGGGCAAGCACGTGCTCGTGCTGGAGCGCGGCCGCGACCTCACCTTCGAGGAGATCGGCCGCGACCACCTGCGCAACCACCGCCTCACCCGCTATCCGCACCGGTCCGGGCCCGACTACGAGGACGGCCCGCGCGTCGTCGTCGACGCCACGGGGGGCGAGAAGGTGGTACGCCCGCACGAGCCGGGCTTTCACGGCAACGCCACGCTGGTCGGCGGCGGCACCCGGCTCTACGGGGCCCAGGCGTGGCGCTTCCTGCCCGCCGACTTCACCATGGCGAGCACGTACGGCGTGCCCGCGGGCAGCAGCCTCGCCGACTGGCCCATCGGCTACGACGACCTGGAGCCCTACTACGAGCGCGCCGAGTGGGAGATCGGCGTCTGCGGCGACCACGCGGCCGGCAGCCGCCACTGGAGGCGCGCCAGGCCGTACCCGATGTCCCCGCTCCCGGAGGGGCTGCAGGCCGCCGCCCTGCGCAGGGGCGCGGCCGCCCTCGGCTGGGACGTGCTGCCGGTGCCGCTGCTGATCAACTCGGTGCCGTACGGCGGGCGGGCCGCCTGCACCCGCTGCCAGCACTGCGTCGGCTTCGCCTGCCCGGCCGACGCCAAGAACGGCTCGCACAACACCGTGCTGAGCCGCGCGCTCGCCACCGGCCGCGCCCGGCTGCTGCCGGAGGCCGTCGCCGAACGCCTCGAATGCGACCCGTCGGGCCGCGTGACCGGCGTGCGCTGGGTGGATCGCTCGGGGGCCCGCCACGTCGCCGAGGCCGAGGTGGTGATCTGCGCGGCCGGCGCGATCGAGACGGCCCGGCTGCTGCAGAACTCGCCGACCCGGCGCGAGCCGCACGGGCTGGGCAACAACCACGACCAGGTGGGACGGCACCTGCAGGGCCACGCCTACGCTTGGGCGCTGGGCGAGATGGACGAGCCCGTGCACGACGGGCTGGGCCCCGGCGTCTCGCTCGCGACGCTCGACTTCGTCCACTACAACGACGGCGTGATCGGCGGGGCGATGCTGGCGGACGAGTTCACCGTGCTGCCGCTGGCCTTCTGGGCCCGGAACCTGCCGCCCGGCCTGCCCCGCTGGGGCGCGCGCAACAAGCAGTACATGCGGGACAACTACCGCCGTGTCATGCGGGTGGGCGGGCCGGTCCAGGAGATCCCGAACCCGGAGGCGAGGACGCGGCTCGACCCGCAGGTGCGCGACCGGTGGGGCATCCCGGTCGCCCGCCTGTCCGGCGCGACCCATCCGGAGAGCCTTCGTACGGGCGACTTCATCGCCGGCCGCGCCCGTGAATGGCTGCTCGCCTCGGGAGCGCGCCGGGCGTGGGCGGCGCGGGCGCCCCTGACCCTGCACGCCGGGCAGCACCAGTCGGGGACGTGCCGGATGGGTGACGACGAGCGGACGTCGGTCGTGGACCGGTGGGGCCGGGTCCACGGGCACGACAACCTCTATGTCGCCGACGCCTCCGTACACGTCACCAACGGCGGGGTCAATCCCGTGCTGACGGTCATGGCGCTGGCGTTCCGGACGGCCGAACGGCTGTGCGCCGACTGGTGACGCCTGTTCAGGACGGCCGGGTGACGCCTGTTCAGGACAGCGGCGTGGCACCTGTTCAGGACGGCGGGTGGTGACTGTTCAGGACGGCCGGGTGGTGACGTCGAGCACCACCTTGCCCGTGGCGTGGCCGTCCTCCACGAGCGCGAGCGCCTCGGCGGCCGCGGCGAACGGGAACACCCGGCCGACCCGCGGATCCAGCTTCCCCGCGACCACCAGCTCGGCCAGCGCCGACAGCGTCTCCGGGCCGCCGACCCGCGAGACCGGTCGCGCGCCGAAGCGAGCGGCGATCTCCTCGCCGGCCACGGTGAGCACCCGCGTCCCGGCGGTGAGCACCTCCGCGACACCGTGGAGGGCGTCGCCGCCGACGAGATCGAGTACGGCGCCGGCGCCCTCGGGAAGAAGCTCCCGCAGCCGGCCCGCGACGTCGTCGCGATCGTAGGCGACCGCCGTGGCGCCCAGCGATTCGACGAACGCGTGCTTCGCCCCGCTCGCCGTGCCCACGACGCGTACCCCGTCCATGACCGCGAGCTGGGCCGCGGCCGTGCCGACTCCCCCGCCGGCGCCCAGGATCAGCAGCGTCCGCCCGGGGGCCGGGGCGAGGGCGGCGAGCCCCTCGTAGGCGGTCCCGGCCGCGATCGGCAGCGCAGCCGCGTCGGTGAAGCTCAGCCCGTCCGGCATGCGCGCGGCCCGGTCCTCCGGCAGCACCGCCAGCTCGGCGTAGCCGCCGCTCCCGCCGGCCGTGCTGCCGAAGACGGCGTCCCCGACGGCCAGCCGGGTGACCCCCGGTCCGGTCCGCACCACGGTCCCGGCCACCTCGCGCCCGAGGATCGCGGGCAGGCGCAGCGGCAGGAAGACACGTTGCATGCCGGCGCGGACCTTCCAGTCCACCGGGTTGACGCCGGCCGCGCGCACCTCGACGACCACCTCGCCACGCTGCGGCTCGGGTGCGGGAACGTCGAGGAAGCGCTGGACATCCGGACCGCCGTAGTCGATGAACCCGTAAGCGAGAGGCATGGTCAGGGACGCTACCGACCGGGCGGGGGCCGGGGTGAAGGGCTGTTCCGGTCAGCGAACCGGCGCGGGGGCCGCCCGAATCCTCCGGCTCTAGGGTTTGAGGCCACCACCTGAAGAACGGTGACTCCGCGTACGGCAACAATTCGGGCAATTAGTACGATGCCCGACACCTCGTTACACCGCACGCCCCCAGATTGTCTCGAGGAGTACCTATGTCACTGACGAAGCCAGTATGGCGCCGTCGTCTCGCCGCGGGCGCCGCCGGCGCGGCCATGCTCGCCTCGGCCGCGTGCAGCGCCGCCAGCCAGGGCGCCATCGGGAACTCCGCGGGCGCGAGCACGGGCCCGGTGCGCGGGGGCGGCACCCTCGTCGTCGCCCAGACGAGCGACGCCGACCCGGGTTCGTTCCTCAAGACCTCCTTCGGCAACGTCGTGGCGGAGTACGCGGTCTTCGAGACGCTGACCCTCATCGACGGCAAGACCGGGCAGCCCAAGGGCGTCCTGGCCGAGTCGTGGACCCTGGCCCCCGACGGCAAGAGCCTGGACCTCAAGCTCCGCGACGACGTGACCTTCCACAGCGGCCGCAAGCTGACCGCGGACGACGTCGTCTTCGCCCTCCAGAAGGTCCAGGACCCGGCCACCGGCGCGGCCAACCAGTCGATCGCCGCCCAGATCTCCGACATGAAGACCAAGGGCGAGCACGAGCTGACGCTGACGTTCAAGCAGCCGCTGCCGAACATCTTCGACCTCTTCGAGACGATGCCCATCCTCAACAAGGACTCCTACGCCGACTACGCCGCGGGCACGAAGGTCGACGGCACCGGGCGCTTCACGTGGAAGTCGTGGACCCCGGGCGGCAAGCTGGTGCTCGGCAAGTACGCGGGCTACCGCGACGCGGCGGGCACCCGGCTCGACACCATCGAGATCAACCTGATCAAGGACCCGACGGCCATGGTCGCGGCCATCCGCAGCGGCCGCGTCCAGTACGGCGTCGGCATGGCGGCCCTGGACGCCAGGACCCTGAGCCAGCAGCCCGGCTTCTCCCTCGTGACCTCGGGCGGCGCGGCCGTCCCGCTGGCGTTCGACGTGACCAAGCCGCCGTTCGACAACAAGGCCGTGCGCCAGGCGGTCCACTACGCGATCGACCGCGACCGCATCGTGCAGCAGGTCATGGGCGGCCAGGCCGACCCGACCAACGTGCCCTGGCGGGCCTCGACGGTCGGCTACGACGCCGCCCAGGCCAAGCAATACACCTACCAGCCGGACAAGGCCAAGCGGCTGCTGGCCGAGGCGGGGGTGAAGGACGTCTCGTTCGACGTGCTCACGCTGAACTCGCCCGAGGCCACCGGCGTCTTCCAGATCGTCAAGAACAACCTGGCCGCCGTGGG
Source organism: Nonomuraea angiospora (assembly GCF_014873145.1). Classification (NCBI taxonomy): domain Bacteria; kingdom Bacillati; phylum Actinomycetota; class Actinomycetes; order Streptosporangiales; family Streptosporangiaceae; genus Nonomuraea; species Nonomuraea angiospora. Next base: position 2,084,042 of record NZ_JADBEK010000001.1, read on the forward strand.
ACTGAACGCCAACCCGGTCGTCGTGCCCGTGGCCGACTACGACGCGAGGATCGCCAAGAAGGACCTGGGCGCCCCCGCCTTCCTGATGCAGAACAGCAACGGCCTGTCCCCGGCCACCGCCGTCGTGAGCCGGCCGGAGCTGCTGGCGGACGGCAACGTCTCCCACTTCAAGAGCCCCGAGTACACGAAGCTGGTCAAGGCGGTCACCAGCGCCAGCACCACGGAGGACCAGCAGAAGGCCCTGCGCGACTACGACGCCTACTTCATCGACCAGGCGTTCGTGCTCCCGCTGGTCACCCGCCCCACCCTCACCCTGCGCGCGAACTCCGTGAACGGCATCAGGTCCACGCAGATGGGCTTCCTCGACGTCAGCCAGGCCTGGCTGTCCAAGTAACCGGAGGCGGGACGATGGTCCGGTTCCTGATACGCAAGCTCCCCTCGCTGGTGTTCGTGCTGCTGGCCAGCTCGATCGTGGCCTTCGCCCTGCCCCGCCTGGCGCCGGGCGACGTGGCGGTCACGCTCGCCGGAGCGGACCCGACCGCGGCCAACATCGCCGCGATCCGCCGGCAGCTCGGCCTGGACCGCCCCCTGGTGATCCAGTACGCGGACTGGATGGCCGGGCTGCTCCAGGGCGACCTCGGCCAGTCCTACCTGCTGCGCCGCAGCGTCGCCAGCCTCATCGGCGACCGGCTGGGCAGCACGGTCGAGCTGGCCGCCCTGGCCACGCTGCTGGTCATCGCGATCGGCACGGCCCTGGGCGTCCTGGTCGGCTCGGTCCGCGGCCGCTGGGCGCGGGCCGGCCTCGACCTGGTCAACAGCTTCCTCGTGGCCGTCCCGTCGTTCGTCACGGGCCTGGGGCTGATCCTCGTCTTCGGCGTGCTGAACCGCTGGCTGCCCGTCAGCGGCGAGGTCGCCTTCCTCGACGACCCGGTGATCGGCTTCCAGTTCCTGATCCTGCCGGCGATCGCGCTGGCGCTCCCGCCCGCGGCGGTCGTGGCCCGGCTGCTGCAGGCGGAGATGCTGGTCGCCAGGAACGAGGACTACGTGGACCTCGCGCTCAGCAAGGGAGCCTCGGGCGCCCGGATCACGATCCGCCACGTGCTGCGCAACAGCGTGGGCACCGCGGTCGTCGCGGTGGGCCTGCAGGTCGGCAACCTGCTCGCCGGAGCGGTCATCATCGAGGCCATCTTCAACCGCAACGGCCTCGGCCAGCTCGCCGTCTCCAGCGTGCAGACCCGCGACTTCACCGTGCTGCAGGTGCTGATCCTGGCCGTCGTCTTCGTGGCGGTGATCTGCCAGATCCTCACCGAGATGATCCTGGCAGCACTCGACCCCCGGATCACGTTGGGAGCGTAGGCATGGCAGACATTCCACTCGAAGGGGGAATCCCGCGCGCCCGCCGGCTGAACCCGACGCTGGCGCGCTACCTGTCGGCGTTCCGCACGCCGAAGGGCGTCATCGGGCTGTCGATCCTCGCCGTCATGAGCCTGGCCGCCCTGCTCGCCCCCGTGCTCTTCCCCGGCGGGTACGACGAGCAGGGCCGCGAGGCGCTGACCGGGATCTCGGCCGCGCACGTCTTCGGCGTGGACGAGTTCGGCCGCGACATCTTCGTCCGCAGCATCTACGGCCTGCGCATCGACCTCAGCCTGATCTTCACCGCGGTGCCGCTCAGCATGGCGATCGGGGTCCTGCTCGGGCTGAGCGGCGCGCTGTCGGAGCACCTGGGGTCGGCGGTCCAGCGGCTGCTCGACGTGATCATCGGCTTCCCCGGCCTGATCCTGGGGATCTGCCTGGTGGCCATCCTGGGACCGGGCTGGCCTGCGCTGTTCCTGACCATCCTGATCAGCGGGCTGCCCACCGCCGGCCGGCTGGCCCGCGGCGCCTGGCTGGCCCAGCAGAGCAGGGAGTACGTCCTCGCCGCCCGGGTGCTCGGCGTCTCCCGCCCGCAGCTCCTGGTCCGGCACGTCCTGCCGAACGCCATGGACTCGGCCGTCGTCAACGCGGCCGTGTGGATGGTCGTCGGCGTCTACATCGAGGCCGGGCTGAGCATCGTCGGCCTCGGCGTCCAGCCGCCGACGCCCTCGCTCGGCGTGCTCCTGAACAACGGGCTGCGGTTCGTCACCCAGTCCCCCACCTACATCGTCGGCCCCGCCCTCCTGCTGCTCCTGGTGGCGGTGGCCTTCAGCCTGGTGTCCGACGCGCTCAACGAGGCGGTGAACCGCCGGTGACCTCCACCGAATCCCTGGCCCCCGAGACGGCGAAGGACGTGCCGCTGCTGCGGGTCGAAGGCCTGCGCACCGAGTTCCGTCTGAAGAACGGCGGCGTCAAGGCCGTCAACGACGTCAGCTTCGACATCTACCCGGGCGACGTGCTCGGCATCGTCGGCGAGTCCGGCTCGGGCAAGTCGGTGACGGCGCGCTCCATCATGCGCATGCTGCGCCCGCCGGGCGAGGTCGTGGCCGGCTCCGTACGGCTCGGCGGCGAGGACCTGCTCGCCCTGCCCGAACGCGAGATGCGCCGCCGCCGCGGCAGCAAGGTCGCGATGGTCTTCCAGGACCCGCAGGCCGCGCTCAACCCCGTCATGAAGGTGGGCGACCAGATCGCCGAGGCCATGACCCTGCACGGGGCCGACCGCCAGACCGCGCGCAGGCGCGCGATCGAGCTGCTCGACCAGGTCGGCATCCCCGACGTCCGGACGAAGATCGACCATTACCCGCACCAGTTCTCCGGAGGCATGCGCCAGCGCGTCGTCATCGCGATCGCCCTGGCCAACGACCCCGCGCTGCTGATCGCGGACGAGCCCACGACCGCCCTCGACGTGACCATCCAGGCGCAGATCCTGCGCCTGCTCGCCCGGCTGCGCACCGAGCTCGGCATCGCCATCGCGATCATCACCCACGACATGGGGGTCGTGGCCGAGCTCTGCACCGACGTCGTCGTCATGTACGGCGGCCGCACGGTCGAGAAGGGCACCGTCGAGCAGGTCTTCGAGCAGCCGCGGCACCCCTACACCGCCGCGCTGCTGGCGGCCATGCCCCGCCTCGACGACGACCGGATCGGACAGCCGCTGCCCGCGATCCCGGGAGCGCCGCCCGACCCGGCCGCGCCGCCCCCCGGCTGCCCGTTCGCCCCCCGGTGCCGCTTCACCGAGGACGTCTGCGAGCAGGAGCCGCCGGCGCTGCTCCAGATCGGCGCCGGCGGGCAGTCGGCGGCCTGCTTCGTCGCCCAGCGCGCCACCACCGACGTCTCGGTCCGCGACCCCCAGCCGCCCACCGCCGACGCCTCCGCCCTCCAGCCGCCCACCGCCGGCGTCTCCGTCCGCGCGCCCGAGCCGCCCGCCCAAGTCGGGAAGCCGGACGCCGCGACGCCCGTCCTCGAGGTGCGCGACCTGCGGATCGACGTCGGCTCCCGGCGGCGCGGGCTGTTCCACCGCGACCCGCCCGTGTACGCGGTCGACTCGGTGAGCCTGTCGGTGCACGCCGGCCGCACGCTCGGCCTGGTGGGCGAGAGTGGCTGCGGCAAGTCGACGCTGTCCAGGAGCATCGTCGGGATCAACCGGGTCTCGGGCGGGTCGGTCCTCGTCGACGGCGCCGACGTGAGCACGATGGGGCAGGCGGATCTCGGGCGGGTCAGGTCCTCGGTGCAGTACCTGTTCCAGGACCCGTACGCGTCGCTGAACCCGCGCCGCACCATCCGGCAGTCGCTGTCCGAGGCTCTCGCGTTCAGAGGCGTCGGCCGCCGGGAGCGCGAGGAGGCGGCGCGGTCGCTGATGGCGCAGGTCGGGCTGCGCGCCGAGCACCTCGACCGCTACCCCCACGCCTTCTCGGGCGGCCAGCGCCAGCGGATCGGCATCGCCCGCGCGCTGGCCAGGCAGCCGCGCGCGCTCATCCTCGACGAGCCGGTCTCCGCCCTGGACATGTCGATCCAGGCGCAGATCATCAACCTGCTGGAGCAGCTGCAGAACGAGCTCGGGCTCGGCTACCTGTTCATCGCCCACGACCTGTCGGTGGTGCGGCACCTCAGCGACACCGTCGCGGTCATGTACCTGGGCCGGATCGTGGAGTACGGCGACGCCGCCGCCGTCTACGGCAACCCGCAGCACCCCTACACCGCCGCCCTGATGTCGTCCTCCCCCGTCCCGTCGGTCTCCGCGCGCACGCGCGAGCGCATCGTCCTGCCCGGCGACCTGCCCAGCCCCGCGAACCCGCCGTCGGGCTGCCGGTTCCGCACCAGGTGCCCGATCGGCCCGCTGGTCAACCCGGACCGGACGATCTGCACGGAGATCGACCCCCAGCTCACCCTCACGGCCACCGGCCAGCGGGCCGCCTGCCACTTTGCCGAGAACGGAAAGGAAACCGAATGACCGCGAAGATCGCGCTCAACCCGATCCAGTGGATGGCCAGCGCCGACGGCTGGCTGGACCCGTCGCTGGCCCCCGCGCCGAAGGAACTGCTGACCCAGATCAAGCGGGCCGGGTTCGACCACGTCATGTCCGACGTGCCCGCCGGCTTCGACGTCGAGCGGTACCGGGCGCTGCTGGACGAGGTCGGCCTGTCGCTCGCGCCCGGCTACTTCCCCTGCCGCTCGGACGGCAGGGACGGCAACGAGGGCACCGTCGTGGCCACCGCCGCCGAGGTCGCCCGCACGCAGGCCCGGCTCGGCCTGACCGAGATCGGCCTGGGCCTGGGCATGGGCAAGGAGGCGCCGCGCGTCCTGAACCCCGGGCAGGGGCACGACGCCGACCCCTCCCGCCTCGAGGCGGTGACGGAGCTGATCGGGCGCATCTGCGACGCCATGGTGGCCGAGGGCGTCCGGCCGTGCCTGCACCCGCACGTCGGCACGTGGGTCGAGACCGAGGAGGAGGGCCGGGCGGTGCTCGACGCCCTGCCGGACTCCCGGCTCGGCTTCCTGCCCGACACCGGTCACCTGGCGTGGGCGGGCGCCGACGTCGCCCGGCTCGTGAAGGACTACGCCGAGCGGATCCCCTTCGTCCACGTGAAGGACTGCCGGCTCAGCGTCGCCGCCGAGGGCCGCGAGAAGGGGTGGGACTACCGGCGGACCGTGCTCGCGGGGCTCTGGGTCGAGCCCGGCCGGGGTGAGCTCGACCTGACCGGCATCATCGGCAACCTGCCCGAGGCGTTCGACGGGTGGCTGATGGTGGAGGTGGACCGGCCCGACATCGCCGACCCGTACGAGAGCGCGCAGGCGTCGGCCCGCTGGATGCACGGCGCCTTCTGAGGTTCAGCGCTCCCGTTCGACGGCTCGGGAGATGCCGTCGGCCGCCGCGAACAGCCCGGGCAGCAGCCGCTTGGCCACCAGGCGGGACAGCGGCGCGGCGGCCGACACGGACGCGAGGACCGTTCCATCGGCTCTCCTGACCGGGACGGCGATGCTGCCGAACCCCAGCAGGATCTCCTGCTTCTCGATGGCGTAACCGCGTTCCCTGACGACCGCGAGCTGCCGGCGCAGGTCCTCCACGGACGCGACGGTGCGCGGCGTCAGGCGCGGCAGGCCGGTCAGCGCGAGGCGGCGCAGCCGTTCCTCGAGGTCGGGGAGGTTCGCGAGCAGGGCCTTGCCCGTCGCCGTGCACGCCGCGGGCAGGCGCCCGCCCACCCGGGAGTGGGTGTTCACGTTCGCCTCGCCGGCCACCTTCTCCACGTAGAGCACGTGACTCCGGTCGAGGACCGCCAGGTGGATGGTCGCCCTGGTGGCGGCGAACAGGTCGGTGAGGAGGGGCCGGGCCACGCGGCGCAGCACGGCGGAGACCGGCACCCGCTGGCCCAGCTCGAACATGCGCATGCCGAGCTGGTAGGAGTCCCCCTTGCGCTCCAGCAGCCCCCATTGCACCAGCTCCTGCGCGAGCCGGTACGCCGACGCCTTCGGCACCCCCGAGCGCCGGCTGAGCTCGGTGAGCCGGAGCCGGACCGCCCCCGACTCGAACGCCCCGAAGATCAGCTGGGCCTTGCCGAGCACCGAATTGGGGTATTCCTCCTCATCGGGGCCGGCCGACGCCGCCACGAACACCTGTGAGGACATCGGAACTCCCCTCGCGACCACTTCCATTTGTCCCATGAATAGTGCAGAACGTGTGGAATGTATAGATTTGGCCGGGCGGTCCGATGTAAAGATCAGGTGACGACCCGGCGTGAGGGAGGACCCCTTGGACATCACGGCGCCGCCGCGCTTCGGGTACGCGGACTCGCCCTTCGGCCAGCTCCACTACGCCGAGCAGGGCTCGGGCCGGCCCCTGCTGCTCCTGCACCAGACTCCCAGGTCGTGGGACGAGTTCCGCGAGCTGATGCCCCTGCTGGCGCCGCACCGTCGCGTCCTGGCCATGGACATGGTCGGCTTCGGGGCCAGCGCGAAGCCCCCGGCGCCGCACACGATCGAGCTGTTCGCGGCCGGCGCGCTGGCGCTGCTGGACGCCCTCGGCATCGAGCGGGCCGACGTGCTCGGCCACCACACCGGCGGCGCGGTGGCCGTCGAGCTGGCGGCGTCCGCGCCGGAGCGGGTGGGGCTGCTGGTGCTGTCGTCGGCCCCGTGGGCGGACGCCCGCTACCGCGCCTCCCACGCGCACGGCCCGGGGGTGGACGAGGCCGAACCGTCACCGGAGGGCGGCCACCTGGTCGAGCTGTGGCGGCTGCGGCAGCCGTACTATCCCGAACCGGTCACCGGCCTGCTCGACCGGTTCGTCCGCGACGCCCTCGCGCCGGGGGTCGATCCGGCGGAGGGCCACCGGGCGTGCGCGCGCTACGTCATGGAGGAGCGGATCGGCCTGGTGACGGCGCCGGTGCTGCTGCTGGCGGGCGCCGCCGACCCGTTCGCGCTGCCGAACCTGGCCCCGCTCCGGGAGCATCTCACCGGGGCGGCGAGCGTGACGTCGGCCGTCGTCGAGGGCGGCACGATCCCGCTCATGGAGCACAAGCCGGCCGAGGTGGCCGCGGCCGTGGCGGCGTTCCTGACGGCCTGATCAGGTCCGGCCGCCGTCGGCGGCCATGATCGACTTCGTGATGCGCCTGCTCACCATGCTGAGCAGGCCCACGTACTTGTTGACGTCGGCGCGGAAGGTCGGCGCCGTCACCGACAGCGCGGCGACCATGGTCCCGGTGGCCCCGGTGAGCGGGATCGCCACGCTGAGGTAGCCGACCCGGGTCTGCTCCCGCTCGACGGCGTACCCGGACTTCCTGGCCTGCTGGATCTCCTGGGCGAGCAGCTTGGGGGCGGTGACCGTGCGCGGCGTCACGCGGGCCAGCGGGGTGGCCACGACGTCGCCGAAGAGGGCCGCCGGGCCGAACGCCAGCAGGGCCTTGCCGGTCGCCGTGCAGTGCAGCGGCATGCGCCCGGCGACGCGCGACGGCCTGGACACCTGGCCGTGGCCGGAGACCTTCTCCAGGTAGATGACCTCCAGCCCGTCCAGCACCGCCAGGTGGATGGTCTCCCCCGTCGCCTGGTAGAGGTCCTCCATGAAGGGCCGCGCCGCCTCCCGCAGGATCCGCTGGCGCGGCACGCGCTGCCCGATCTCGAACAGGCGCATGCCCAGCCAGTATTCGGACCCGCGCCGCTCCAGCAGGCCCCACTGCAGCAGCTCCTGGGCCAGCCGGTGGACCGACGCCTTGGCCACGCCGGTGCGGCGGACGATCTCGGACAGGCCCAGGCTCTCGTCGTCGGGGCCGAAGGCCTCCAGGATCAGCCGCACCTTGCCCAGTACGCTGTTGGCCGCCGCGTCGTGCTCGGGCGAAGGGACGATGGCCAGGGGCTTGACGTCAGGTGACGACGGGGAGTGCATGAGAGCCATTGACCGATGATGGGGCCCGTGTCCGTTCCGGACAACGGCCCTGTCCCGGTGAGCGGAACGGGCCCGGCTGCTATCCGAACGTGACGACCGCACGCCCGCGTACCCTGCCCTCGCGCAGCAGCTCCAGGGCCTTGCCGATCTCGGCCAGGTCGAAGCGCTCGACCTCCACGCCGAGCTCGCCGGAGGCCAGGCGGCCGACCAGCGACGGGGCCACCTCGCGCGCCCGCCGCTCGTGCCGGACCATGTTCACGGGCAGCAGCGCCACGTCGTCGAGCAGCCACGACGGGAGATCGACCGTCACGGACGCGCCCAGCACGTACCCGATGACGACGGCCCGGCCGCCGGGGCGGACCCAGCGCGTGCGCTCGACCAGGCCGGCGCCGCCGAGCGTGTCGACCAGCAGGGACGCCGGGCGCGCCGAGGCCAGCTCCGCGAGCGCCGCGGCGTCGTCGGCCGCCACGCCGCGCACCCCCTCGGGCACCCGATCGAGCTGGTCGGACCGCCCGACCAGCCCGGTCACCGTGGCCCCGGCCAGCCGCGCCTGCTGGGCGACCATCGCGCCGACCGCCCCGGTGGCGCCCGTCACGACGACCTCCTCCCCCGGCTCCAGGCGGGCGATGTCGTGCAGGGCGACGTACGCCGTCGTGGCCGGGACGAAGAACGACGCGGCCACCTCGTGCGGCAGCGGCTCCGCCAGCGGGCTGACGGCCTTGGGGCTGACGCTGACCCGCTCGGTCCAGCAGCCGTCGCGCAGCAGGCCCAGCCCGCCCCCGCGCAGGAGCACCTGCGTGCCGGGCGCGAGGTCGTCGGCTTCCAGGACCACCCCGCTGGCCTCGACCCCGCCCACGTACGGGAGGGCGGGCTTCATCGCGAAGGATCCGGTGGCCACGGTCAGGTCCAGATGACCCAGCGCCGCCGCCCTGACCTCGACCAGCACCCGTCCCGGCGCGTACGCGGGTTCGGGGACGTCCTCCACGACAGGGGGCGCGCCCCACGCGTGGAAGCGAGCCGCGCGCGTCATCGGCCCGACACCCGGCCGGAGATTCGGCCCGAGAAGCCCGCTGCCGAGCTCTTGGCCAGGAAGGACAGGCTGAGCGGGTTGTAGCGCGCGGCCTGCTCGTGCTGGGGCCAGTGGCCGCACTCCTCGAACAGCTCCAGCTGCGAGCCCGCGATGGCCTCGTGCATGGCGGTCGCCTCCGGCACGTCGCCGAACGGGTTCTTGCGGCCCCAGACGATCAGCGTCGGCTGGGAGATCTCGGCCAGGTCGCCGGGGCGCAGGATGTTGCGCTGCCGGGTCTCCATGTCCTGCAGGCAGAGCAGGTTGTCGACGCCTGCCACGAACGCGGGCTCGTGGTAGATCGCGTGCCGCACCTCCACCAGCTCCTCGGTGGCGTCGGCCGGGTCGGCCATGAGCAGCCGCAGCCGCTTGCGGGTGAGCTCCACGTCGTCGCTGAGCACGGCCTCGCGCGTGCTCGTCCTGATGCGCTCCATGACCTGCGGGTTGGCGACGGTGCCGCCCGCGCAGAGCAGCTGCAGGCTCGCCACGCGGTCGGGGTGGTCGATCGCGGCGCGACCGCCGACCCAGCCGCCCAGCGACTCGCCCACGATGTGCGCGCGCTCGATGCCCACCGCGTCGAAGTACGCCAGCAGGTGCTCGACATAGCGCGGGATCTCGTACGGGTAGTCCGGCTTGCCGGTGTAGCCGTGGCCCAGCATGTCGATGGCGTGGCACTCGTACCGCTCCGCGTGCGCGGCCAGGTTGCGGGTGAACGCCTCCAGGTGCCCGCTGGTCCCATGCAGGAACACCACGGGCTCGCCCGATCCGGCCCGCAGGCTGCGGGTCGGCACTCCCCCCGCGTCCACGTACGAGACGCTCAGGCTCAACGGGCTCAACTCGGTCCAGATGGTCATCGTCACGTCACCTTCAACGGTCGAGGGAGGGTTTGTCCTGGTTGATGCGGTGTACCTGGGTGTTGCTGCGGGCCGCCAGCAGGCGGGCGAGGAGCACGGCCAGCGCGACGGCGGGCGCGGCGATCAGCAGTCTCTTCATCGGCCGACCCCTGTCAGGAATCCGGTGACCACGGCGTGGTAGGCCTCGGGACGCTCCTCCTGGAGGTGGTGTCCCGCGTGGTCCATGACGTACAGGTTGCCCCGGGGCACCATGCGCGCCAGCATGAGCGGATAGTCGGGCGTCAGGAACGCGTCCTGCATGCCCCACATGAACAGCGCCGGCGCCTGGATCCCGGCCAGCTCGGCGGTGAGGTCCTGCCATTCGCCGCGCGGCGAGTCGGACATGGCGGCCAGCGCCCTCTCCTGCGGATCCAGGCTCTGCTCGTAACGCAGGTCCAGCGTGGACTCCGGCAGCCGGTCGCCGTCGTACCACTCCAGGCGGGTGATGAGGTCGCGCATCTTCTCCCGCGTGGGCCCCTCGCCGCCGTAGTAGACGTCCCGCGCGTTGCGGCCGCGGCGGCCGCCCTCGGGCAGGGGCGCGAGCGGGCCGTGGAAGACCGGCATGCTGCCGGTGATCACCAGCGAGCGCACCCGGCCGGGGTATCGGGCGGCCAGGCACAGCGCGATGGTGCCGCCCCAGGAGTTGCAGACGAAGTCGGCCCGCTCCACGCCCAGCGCGTCCATGAGCGCGACCGTCTTGGCCGCGTGGAAGTCCCACATCGGGCCGGTGATGACGCACTTGTCCGACCTGCCGTACTGCAGGATGTCGACGATCAGGCAGCGGCGCTCGGCGGCGAACAGCGGCGCCACCGGGCCGAAGTCGCTCCACCCGGTGCAGCCGGGGCCGCCGCCGTGCAGGAAGATCGTGTCCGGTCCCGACCCCAGGTCGAGATAGTGGTATTTGACGCCGTCGGCGTCGGCGTACGAACCGCTGGGCGGTTCCATCGCGCCTCCTCAGTCGTTGGTCTCGTCGATCTCGGCGCGCGTGCGCGTGACGGTGCCGGCCGCCACCCGCAGGAGCACCTCGCACAGGCGGCGCATGGCCCTGACGTCGACGGTGTTCATGCCGAGGGCGAAGTCATCGGATACGGCCTTCGGCATGCCCACGCGGGCCGTCGGGATCCCGCGCGCCCGCAGGATGTTGGCGTCGGTGGCGCCGCTGTTGCCGTCCACGGGCTCGTGCGGGCGCCCGTTCACGCTCTCCCAGGCGCGTACGGCGCTGCGCACCACCCAGCTCTCCGGCGGCGTGCGGGTGCCCGGGATGGCCAGCACCATCTCGACCGCGAGCTCCGTGCCCAGCTCCGCCGACACCTGCCGGACGTACGCCGCCAGCTCCCGCTTGGCCTCCAGCGGAGTCGTGCCGGGCGCGATGCGCAGGTCGAGGCGGATGCGGCAGGCCGCGGGCGTGACCGCGAGCATGCGCTCCCAGCCGCCCGCGATCGACCCGACGATCCCCTGCGGGGCGGCGGTCGCGGTGCGGTGCCGCTCGGGGTAGTCCGCCAGCCACCGTTCCAGCCGCGTCACCACCTCGGCGGCGGTCACGATCGGGTTCCGGTACGGCAGGCGGTGCCGGCTCCCCGCGTACGTGTGGGTCCCCGGGACGACGATCTCGAACCAGCACAGGCCGACCTCGTCGTGCGCGACGAAGTCCCCCGGCTTGGCGATCACCGCGTGGTCGGGCTGCCAGCCGCGTTCGAGCAGGAACGAGCAGCCGGCCCCGTGCCCCGTGTTCGCCCGGCCGTCCGGGGCGATGGCGTTGGTGGGCATGCCACCGGCCCCGAAGGCCACCAGCAGATCCCCGGACAGCCGGGGGCGCAGGGCGGCCAGGGCCTCGCCCACGACCAGGACGCACGCGGCGTGGCCCTTGGGGTTGCTCGCGCCGAGGCCGCTGACGTAGGGGCCCTCGCAGCGGGCCTCGGCCCGCATGTCGGGGCGCAGCTCCGGGCCGATCCAGGGCACGTCCAGGTCCGGGTCGCCGGTGGTCAGGGTGTCGATCGGGGCGTACAGCATGAGGTCGGCGCCCGTGCCGTCGCCCTTCAGCCGGCCGACCGCGTTGGCCTGGCCGTCGTCGATGCGCTGCGCGTGCGCCTCCAGGCCCGCGGCGGCGAGCCGGTCGGCCAGCCACCGGGCCAGCGGCGCCTCGCCGCCCGTGGGGCTGGCGATGGAGGTGACGTCCACCGCCGCCGCGCGCAGGCGGTCCTCGGTGATCGACGCGAGGGCCTTTCGCACCAGATCGTCGCGGTTCATGACGCCGGCTCGATGACGGCGACCCCCATGCCGGTCAGCCACTCCGGCATCGGCTCGTACGCCAGCGTCCGACCGGGCGCGAAGCCCAGCGCCGCCGCCATGGCCAGCCACGACCGCAACTCCTGGCCACCGTTGCCGGCCGCCTCCTCGATCCGCTCGGTGGACAGGCCGGCGTAGCGCTCCAGCTCGCCCCGCTCCAGCGCGGCCAGGAACTCCTCGTCGAACTCGGGGAAGATGACCGGCCGCGCGGCGGTGATGATCTGCCGGCGGCGCGCGTCGTAGCGCTCCCAGTCGCCCCGGCCCTCCCGCCAGGCCTCCACCAGGAACTCCTCGTCCGGCCCGTGCGGGTCCTGCCAGCGGCTCGGCCACGGCAGCCGGTGCGAGAGCCCGCCCGAGGCGATGACCGCCACCCGCAGCCCCTCGGGCAGCGCCGCCACCGCGGCGGCGAGGTTGCGCCCCAGCTCGGCGCAGCGACTCATCAGCGGCAGCGGCGTGGCGAACACGTTCACCACCAGCGGGATCACGGGCACGTCGAGGTCGCGAAGCAGGTACTGGACGGCGTGGCTCTGGCCGTGGTCGATCTGCAGCCTCGCCGAGATCGCCACCTCGGTGCCCGCCTCGACGAGGGATTCCGCGAGGCTCTGGGCGAGGTCGGGGCGGGTGCGCTGCGGGCCCGACGGCGTGCCGGACTCCCCGGACGCGATCACCTCGTCCACGCCGAGGGTGAAGGCGGGGATCAGGTCCAGCCAGAAGCCGCGGAAGTGGTTCGACCCGATGATCATCGCCACGTCGGGACGGGCCGCGGCGAGGGCGTCGCGGGCCGTGCCGAGCGCGGCGCGGAAGCGTTCCGCGCGGTCCTTGTGCTCGACCTGGTCCCAGTGGGTGTTCATGAGCGTCGAGTGGGACGCGCCCACGCCCAGGACGATCTCGCCCATCAGCCGAGGTCCCCAGTGATCTTGAGGCGTTCCGCGCGCTCCTCCGTGACCTCCTCGGCCAGCTTGCGCCACTGCAGGAGCGAGTCGTCGGGGCGGTACAGCCGCTCCGGCGGCGCGTCGGTCACCTCGACCATCCACTTGTCCTGGCCGGAGAACTGGCCGTGGAAGAGCCAGCGCACGGCGCCGAGGTATTTGGCGTAGAAGGGCAGCGTCCTGATGCCCTTCTCGAAGTTGGCCATCACGCCGACGTAGAGGTGATTGTCCGCGTCGACCGGCACGTAGAACTCGTAGTGGATGAAGGTCGGGTAGACGATGCGCAGGACGCCCGGCATGCTGACCGAGGCGAACCCGGGGAACTCCTCGGCGGCGATGGCCGGGTTCACCTTGCGGTGGCTGCCCGTGTTGCCGATGTTGGCGACCTGCTTCGGCGGCTTGAGCTTGTACCACGCCTGGTTGCTCCACCTGCCCAGGCCGGGGAAGTCGGCGTCCCAGTGCTGGGCGTCCTGCACCCGGAAGATCCACCGGCCGCGGCGGACGATCCGGGTCTCGTTCCACACCGGCATGGCCTTGAACAGCCGCCACAGCGCCGTGCGGTGCAGGTATTTGGCGTGTCCCTCGTCGTAGCCGTTCTCGCAGGCGAAGCGCCAGTTGCCCACGCGGGACTGGATGCGCGCGCCGATCACGGCGGGGTTGTCGCGCAGTTCCTCGGGGAGCTGGTCGTCGATGGGCGGGGCGTCCTCGCCGTCCCCCACGAAGATCCACACCATGCCGAGGCGCTCCTCGACCTCGTAGGTGGGCTGGGTCACCTTCCCGCAGATCGGCGACCGCGGCCCGTCCGTGATCACCGCCTTGAGCGCGCCGGTCTCCAGGTCGAACGTCCAGCCGTGGTACGGGCAGGAGATCGTGCCGGGGAACTGCTGGTTGCCGTAGCTCAGCGGCACGCCCCGGTGCGGGCAGCGGTCCTTCAGCGCGTAGGCTTTCCCGCCGTCCCGGATGACGACGATGCGCTCGCCGAGCAGCGTGATCGCCTTCGGCTTCCCCGTGATGTGCGAGGAGAACGCCACCGGATACCAGTAGCCGCGGAACCCGCTGGCCGCCGCCTGGTAGTGGGGCCAGCTCGACCAGTCCTGCCGGCCCGGCAGCCGGCCCCGCCGCGATGGCCGGCGCCTGGCGTCTCCCCCGATCGCAGCCGGCGTACCCGCCTCCGCACTCATTCTCGCCTCCGCTTCCATGGCTTGTCCGCGGCTCCCGATGCGCCGCGACAGGCAGTTCACCACCCGCGGGGCCGAGCGGCCCAGCGCGGCATCCCGCCCAGCGGACCGTGTCCCGCTGAGCGAGCCGTGTTCCGGTCAGCGGGCCGCGACCCGCGGGGAGCGGCGCGGGCGCTGTGTAGCTTCCGTGGCCGGAAAGGAGTGCGACGTTGGAGATCGAAACCGATATCGCGATCATCGGAGCGGGGCCGACCGGGCTCTACGGCGCCTACTGCGCCGGGTTCCGCGGCCTGCGCACCGTGCTCGTCGACGCGCTGCCCCAGGTCGGCGGGCAGATCTCGGCGCTGTACCCGGAGAAGGAGATCCGGGACGTGGCCGGGATCCCCGGCGTTCCCGGGCGTTCGCTGGTGGCGGCGCTCTCGGCCCAGGCGGCCGCGTACGATCCGGTCCACCTGCTCGGGCGGCAGGCGGTCGAGCTGCGCCGCGACGCGGACCCGAGGCCGGTCGTGGTGCTGTTGGACGGCACGGCGGTCCGCGCCGGTGCCGTCGTGCTCACCTCGGGCATCGGGACGTTCACCCCGCGGCCGCTGCCGGCCGGCGAGGAATGGCTCGGCCGGGGGCTGACGTACTTCGTGCCGGACCCCTCCGCGCACGCCGGCCACGACGTCGTGGTGGTGGGCGGCGGCGACAGCGCGGTCGACTGGTCGCTGGCCCTGGCGCCGCTGGCCAGGTCGGTCACGCTGGTGCACCGCCGGGCCGCGTTCCGCGCGCACGCGGGCGGCGTCGCGGCCGCCCGCGCGGCGGGGGTCCGCATCGTCGTGGACAGCCAGGTCGTCGGGCTGTCGGGCGCGGAGCGGGTCGAGCGGGCGCACCTGCGCACGCGCGGCGAGGCCGACCGCGCGGTGCCCGCCGACTCCGTCATCGCCGCGCTGGGGTTCATCAGCGACCTCGGCCCGCTCGCCGGCTGGGGGCTGTCGCTGCGCGGCAGGTCGGTCCTGGTCGACCAGCGCATGCGTACGGGCCTGCCCCGCGTGTACGCGGCCGGCGACCTCGCCGAGTACGACGGCAAGGTCCGCCTGATGTCGGTGGGCTTCGGCGAGGTCGCCACCGCGGTGAACAACGCCGCCGTCGAACTGGACCCCGAGCTGCCCCTCTTCCCGGGGCACTCCACGGAAAGCGTCTGAGCACAGGAGAGATTCATGAGCTACGTCATCGGCCCCGCGTGCGTCGACGTCAACGACCGCGCGTGCGTGGACGTGTGTCCCGTCGACTGCATCTACGTCGGCGACCGCAAGAGCTACATCAACCCCGCCGAGTGCATCGACTGCGGGGCGTGCGAGCCGGAGTGCCCGGTGGACGCGATCTTCGTCGACCGGGCCGCCCGGGGCGACGAGACGCGCACGCTCTTCCTCGACGACGCCAGGGCGTTCTTCGCCGAGGTGCTGCCCGGCCGCGAGGCGCCCCTCGGCAGCCCGGGAGGCGCCCGCAAGGTCGGCGACCTCAACGCCGACACGGCACTGGTGACCGGCTACGGCGCCTGATCAGCGGCCGGTGAAGCGCGGAGGGCGCTTGTCCAGGAACGCCTGGAGCCCCTCCGCGGCGTCCTGGGTGCCGATCAGCTCCAGGACCGCCTGCCACTCCAGCTCCAGCGCGTCGTCGAGGGGCAGGTCGTAGCCCGCCTCCACGATGCGCTTGAGCAGGCCGATCGTCGTGGTCGGCCGGGCCGCCAGGTCCTCGGCGTGCCCGGCCACCACGCGGTCGAAGTCGTCGTCGTCCGCCACCACGTCCACCAGCCCCAGGTCGAGGGCCTCGGCGGCGGACAGGCGGGCGCCCTCGATCATCAGGCGCTTGGCACGGTGCGGGCCGAGCAGGCGCGGCAGCCGCTGGCTGCCGCCCGCTCCGGGGAAGAGGCCCAGGCTCGTCTCGGGGAAGCCGATGGTCGCCGAGGAGGCCAGGATGCGCAGGTCGCAGGCGAGCGACAGCTCGGCCCCGCCGCCCAGGGCGTGGCCGTTCATCGCCGCGATCACCGGCTTGGGCGCGCGTTCGAGCAGGCGCTGCACCTCGACCCAGCGGCGCATCTTGACGTGGTTGGCCACGGACAGGTCGCGCATCACGGCGATGTCGGCCCCCGCGACGAAGAAGCGGCCGGTCCCGCGGACGACCAGGCAGCGGACCGAGGGGTCCCCGGCCAGCGGCGGGATCACCTCCAGGAACTCCTCGATCAACGCCGGGTCGACGGCGTTGGCGGGCGGCCGGTCGATGACGATCGTCGCCGTCCCCCCATCCCTCCGCACATCCAGATATTTCGTCATCTGCGCTCCTATTCCAGTGCGCCGGCGTCACGCAGCCGGGCGAGCTCTTCGTCGTCCAGATCGAGCAGGTCCTTCAGCACGCGGCCGGTGTGCTCGCCCAGCAAGGGGGCGGGCGCCGTCAGCGCTCCGGGGGTGCCGGACATGCGCACCACGATGCCCTCGTGCCGCACCGGGCCGATGAGCGGGTGCTCCAGCACCGGGTAGAAGCCGCGGGCGGCCAGGTGCTCGTCCGCCTCCACCAGGTCCCGGCCGGTGGCGACGACGGCCGCGGCGATGCCGAGTTCCTGCAGCTCGGCCGCCAGCGCCTCGCCGTCGCGCTCCGAGCACCAGGCCGCGAGCGCGGCGTCGATCTCGTCCTCGTGGCGGCGCCGCTCCTCCAGGCCCGCCGAGGCCGGCCCCGGCAGCCCGGCGTGCTCGGCCAGCCGCCGCCACTCCTCGTCGCCCCGTACGGCCAGCGCGATCCAGCGGTCGTCGCCCCTGACCGGGTAGACGCCGTGCGGGACCATGCGCGGGTGCCGGTTGGGCCGGGTCACCAAGGGGCGTTCGCCGAGCTCCGCCTCCAGGACGGCCGGCCCCATCGACGCGGCCATCGCCTCCAGCTGGGAGAGGTCCACGTGTCCCCCGCGCCCGGCCGCGACCAGGTCCAGGACGGCGAGCACGGCCGCGTTGGCCGCCACCATGTCACCCAGCCCGAACGTCAGCCCCTCCGGCGCCTCCCCCGGATCGGCGGTCTCGCTGGTGAGGCCGGACATCGCGGCGAGCGTGTCGGCGAAGGTCACCGCGTTGCGCCAGGGGCCGCTCTGCCCGACCCCGGCCATCGACACCAGGATGATGCCCGGCCGCAGCTCCGCCAGCCGGTCGTAGGACAGCCCCCACCTGGCCAGGACGCCGGGGCTGAAGTTCTCGATGACCACGTCGCACTCGGCGGCCAGGCGCCGCAGCACCTCGAGGCCGGGCTGGGTGCGCAGGTTGAGGGCGACGCTGCGCTTGCCGCGGTTGAAGTTGACGAAGTAGCCGCCGTCGTCGATCCCGGCATCGGGACGCAGCCGCATGGACGGGGCGAAGCGCGTGGGGTCGCGGCGGTGCCGGGATTCGATCTTGATGATGTCCGCGCCGTGCTCGGCCAGCGTCTTGGTGGCGTACGGGCCGGCCAGCACCCACGTCAGGTCCAGGACGCGGATCCCTTCTAGCGGGCGCGCGCCGGGCCCGCGGGCGCCGTCGCGGCGGCCCCGGGGGCCTTCGCTCCGCCAGGGGGCCTCGGCGGGGGCGGGCAGGGGCTCGGTGAGGCGCACCGGGCGGCGCAGGGCCGCGACGCCGGTCACGCCGTCCCCGGGCAGGGCCGCGAAGGGGAAGCCGACGTCGGTGACGCCCTCCTCGGGCAGTCCCGCGCCCAGGACGCGGGCGAAGAACCCGCGCTCGGCGAGCTGCGGGTTGCCGGGCAGGCTGGTCGCCGTGGAGACCTCCGCCCACGGCAGCGCCCGGGCCCGCCCCTCCTCCGCCAGGGAGGCGGCCGAGCGCCTGGCGACGAACCTGGCCACGACCTCGTCCACGTGCTCGCGCCCCCGCCAGCGGAAGACGGGATCGGACCACTTGTCCTCCGTCAGGTCCTCCGCCTCGCCGCACTCCGCCATCCAGGCGAGCAGATCGGTCCACATCCGGTCGCTGCCGGAGTATCCGCCCGCGACGTGGCCGTCGGCGGCGCGGAAGACCCGGTGGGCCACGTGCTCGTACACGCCGCCGGTGCGGGACGGGTACCGTCCCGCGTGGATCCAGGCGATGGCGCCCGTCTCGAGCGTGGCGGCCACCGCCTCCTGCGCGGAGACGTCGATGAGCTGGCCCTGCCCGATGCGGTCGCGGGCGATGAGGCCGAGCAGCGCGGCGATGGCCGCGTGCGCCCCCGCGAGCTGCGTGGCCTGCTCGCGGGGAGGGGGCTTGGGCGGCCCGCCGGGCTTGCCGCCCAGCCAGGCCATGCCGCCGGCGGCCGCGGCCACGAGATCGCCTGCGCGCCAGTCACGCCGGGGGCCCGTCGTCCCGAACGGCGTGACCACGACGTGGACGGCCCGCGGCCAGCGCGACGTGACCGCGCCGGAGTCCGTACGGACGCCGCGCAGCTCGCCGAACGGGCCGCTCTCCATGACGATGTCCGCCTGCCCGGCGAGCCGGTCGAGCGCGGCCGGGCTCACCGGCGCGCTCACGACCCGCTTTCCGGCGTGCCAGTGCAGGGTCTCCGCCCGCGACAGCGCCGGGCTCCCCGGCCGTTCCACGCGTACGACGTCGGCGCCGAGGCCGACCAGCAGCCTCGCCCCGTTGAAGGCCAGATCGTCGGTGAGGTCGAGAACCCGCAACCTCGTCTCCTCCCGTGTGTGCCGGAGCCTCGACGCTAGAGCGCGCCCTCACCCGGGCGCGACCCCGCCGGTCTGTCCAGCGGTCCACGCGATCAGGCCGTACGGGCGTCCCACGCGTCCGGCGGCACCCCCTGCTCGCGCAGGTCGCCCTTGACCACCTTCGCCGAGGCGTTCCTCGGCAGGGCGTCGAGCACGCGCACGTACCGGGGGACGGCGTGGCGCGGGAGCCGGTCCAGGCACCAGGCGTGCACCCGCTGCGGGCTGAGCGTGGCCCCGGGCGCCGCGGTCACCGCCACCAGCACCTCCTCCTCGGTCAGCTCCGACGGCACGCCCACCGCGGCCACCTCCAGCACGCCCGGCATCGCGGCCACCGCCTGCTCCACGTCCCAGGTCGCGATGTTCTCGCCGCGCCGCCTGATGACGTCGGCGCGGCGGCCGGCGAAATGGAGGAAGCCGTCCTCGTCGAGCCGGCCGCGGTCCCCGGTCATGAACCAGCCGTCACGCAGGACCTTCCCGGTGGCGGCGGGGTCGCCGGCGTACCCGCTGAAGATCATCGACTCCGCCCGGGGCCGGACGGTGATCTGCCCGATCCGGCCCGCCGGGACCGGCAGGCCGTCGTCGTCCCTGATCACCACCTCGTACTCCGGGACGGGTCGCCCGGCCGAGCCCGGCCGCCGGGCGCCGGCCGTGCTCGCCGCCACGTCGCCGAGCTCGGTACACGCGTACGCCTCCAGCAGCAGCACCCCGAACCGCTCAAGGAACCGCCGCGACAGGCCCTCCGGCGCCGGTCCCCCGTAGGCGCGGCGCACCTGGTGAAGGGTGTCGGAGCCGGTGGCGGGCGCCCGTTCCAGGATGGCCGCCACGGCGCCCATGAAGTTGAACGCGGTGACCCCCTCCCGCCGGCAGATCTCCCAGAACCGGGAGGCGGAGAAGCGCCGGTGGGCCACCAGCGTGGCGCCGGAGATCAGCGCGGGCAGCAGGCCGGCGTGCCGGACGTTGATGTGGTTCCAGGGGAAGACGTTGAACAGCACGTCCCCCGCCTCGTAACCCATGGTGCGGGCCACCCGCCGGGCGTGCCGGACCCCGGCGAAGTGCGGCAGCAGCGCTCCCTTGGCGCGGCCCGTGGTCCCCGAGGTGGCCATGACGACGGCGGGGTCCGCCGGTCCCGGCCGCCGCGCCGGAAGGCGGTGCGGCGCGGCGAGCAGGTCGTCCAGGTCGGCCGAGCCCGGCACCTCGGCCGCCTCCCGCCCGGTCACGAGCACCACGCGCTCCATCCCCGAGGCCAGCGCGGCCAGCCCGGGGTTGGCGCGCACGGCGTCCGTGCCGGCGATGAGCACGCGCACCCCGGCGGCCCCGGCGAGCCGCCGCGCCGCGTCGAGCCGTACGTCCAGGGCCAGCGGCACCTCCACGGCGCCGAGCCTGGCCAGGGCGAACGTCACCTCGACCAGCCGCGGCCCCGGGGGCAGGCACGTGAGGACCCGGTCGCCGCCCGCCACCAGGCCCGCGAGCCCGCCCGCGACGGCGCTCGCCCGCTCCAGGCACTCACCGACCCGCAGCGAGGCGCCGCCCTCGAACCGCACGAGCTCCGCCTCCGGCGCGCCGGCCGCCCGGCGCTCCAGCACGTCGAGCATCGTCTCCGGCGCGGCCGTGACATCGTCCATGTGCTCCCTCACGATCAGGACATTCCACCCATCGGATGTGGATGACAGGATGTCCCATCCCTCGGGGGACGACCCACAGGGGGGTTTGCCTGGCGGGCCGGCTCATCTCGTGATGGCGCCCCCGCGTGACCGGTAGAGGATGTACGGCCTGGCCAGGTAGGCGAGCGGCGCCGCGAAGGCGTGGATCAGGCGGCTGAAGGGCCACAGGGCGAACAGGGCCATGCCGAGCCGGTCCCAGCGCGGCCATCGCGTCCAGCGTCGCTTCCACCAGGACCAGCGAGGCCTCTTCGATCTGCCACGCCGAGTCGTTCATGCCCGCGTCCGCGCCCGGGGCCGCGAGCGGGGCCGCGAGCGGGCCCGGGGCGTCGGACGGGAACGCCTCGGGCACGGCGCCACCCTATCGGACGATCACCGACAGGGGCGCGCTCCTCGTCGATCCCAGGGCGTTGGCGAACTCCACCACGTACTCGTACTCCCCCGCGGGCTTGCCCGTGACATCGAGCGACGCGTGCTGCGCCTTCGGCGTCGCGGCCACGAGGTCGCCCTGGCCCACCTGCACGCCGTTCTCGAAGAAGCGGTAGCGCGTGGCGTTGGTGCCCCACCACAGGTCGGCGCGGACCGTGAAAGCGCCGTCGTGGTCCCGGTTGTCGTCGCTGAGCGACGGCGCGCCAGGAGCGGCGTCCTTCACCGTGACCCGGAGCGGTTCGACGGCGCGGACGCCCTTCGAATTGACCAGCTCGCCGGTGTACACGTACGAGCCGTTCCGCCGTCCCGAGAGCTTGACCTCGGCGTGCTGCGCCCCGGGCGAGTTCATCGTCAGCTCCGTGGTGCCGATCAGCTCGCCGTTCTCGAAGAGGCGGAAGCGAGTGGCGTTCTCGCCGTGCCAGAGGTTCATCGAGATCGTGTAGGCGCCGTCGAGCAGGCCGGTGTCCCACCCGTTGTCCGACGTGAGCGCGGCCGTGGCCGGGACGGTCGTGGCCCCGTCGTTCACGGCGGTCACCGTCCACCGGTCGAAGTCGTAGACGACGGAGGCGCCGTCCACCGAGGCGGTGAACGTGGACCCCAGCTTGTCCTGCCGCAGCCACGGGGTGTCGAACAGCTTGAACGAGTCGTAGTCGATCGCCGTGCCGTTCACCAGGTGGGCGGCGCCGGGCGCCTGGGCCGCGGAGTCGAAGGTGATGTCGAGCTCGTCCCCGTTCAGGCTGTGGTAGACGAGCCGGGGATCGGCGTCCTCGAGGTGGCTCGCGTCGATGCTCGCGGTGCGGACCAGGGCGCTCGCGAACGCGTCGAGGTCGGCGTACGCGGACTTGTCGGCCGTCTCCAGCGCCCACCCGTTCCTGTCGGCCTGGCTGCGCAGGATGTCGTAGCTGTAGCTGAGACCGGCGGTCGGGTGGGTCTGCGCCGTCGTCTTCACCTTGTTCGCCGGGTCGTTCGGCGTCTGGTGGTACCACTTCCCCGGCTTCACCAGCTTGTACGCGAAGTACATGGACCCGGCGTCGGCGACCGTCCACCCGTCCACCTCACGCCGCTCGCGGATCGAACCGGAGGTGGGGAACAGCGCGTTGACGTAGTTGGAGGTCTGGTCGCCCGACGACTTGTAGACGCCCACCGCAGTGGGGCCGTTCTGCATCACCCGCTGGTTGGCGGGCTGGTTGTAGGTGCCGATCGGAGCGGTGCCCTGGTCGACCGACAGCCGGAACAGCGGATTCGCGGCGTCGGAGTGCCAGCGGAGCACGACGGGCAGGTCCTCGATCCAGTTGTCGACCCGGCGGTACTGGACCTCCGTGCCGAGACCCCAGGTGGGGCGCACGTAGCTGGTGCGGTAGATGTCCATCGCGCGCCCGCTCGAGTTCTGCAGGTTCGTCTTGCGGGAGGTGTACGACTTGTCGGTCAGCCGGCCGATGCGCACGGCGAGCTCGGGCGGCGCGTACGTCATGCCCTTCCAGGCGGCGAGGCCGGCGTACTCGAGGTTCGGACGGTAGGCCGCCGGCGCCGGGTTGTCCGATTCGCCGACGCCCTGCTGCGCGCGGTGGCCGCCGAAGTACGTCCAGGCGAGCGTCGAGTGGTCCGCGGCCCGCCACGTCGGGTCGTTGGCCGCGTGCGCGTCGCCCTTGGCCCGGCTCTCCGACGAGATCATGTAGCCGTTGATCCAGTCGTTGGCCCACTCGAACCACATGACGTCCATCGCCATCTTCACCCGCTGCCGGAGGTCGGCGTCGCCGGCCCACTGGTAGATGGCGTTGAGGCAGAAGTACGTCATGAAGGTGTACTCGGGGCTCTGGTACTCGGCCCATCCCCGCCGCACGCCCGCGTCCACCATCTCGAGGATGTTGGCCTTGTTGATGCTCTTCAGCCGCTCACCGGAGTTGCCGTTCAGGTCGGCGAGGTCGGGGAAGTACTGTCCGACGAGGTAGCCGGTGGCGTAGTTGCTCATCCGCAGGTTCTCGGTCTGCGCCAGCTTCTGGTAGGCGTACGAGGCGAAGTAGCTCCGCACGTGCGCCAGCGTGCCGGCGTCGAACTGGTCTCCGACCATGAGGTACGCGTACATCTTCGCCATGGTCTTGTACTGCTCGTAGTCGTAGCTCTGGAAGAGCGTGTCGAGCTTGGCGAGGTTCGCCGCCACGTTCTCGTGATCGGCGAGTTGCGCGGCGTACTGCGCCACGTTGACGGCGCCGCTCTCCTCCTTCATGGCCTTGGTCTTGTCCCACAGCCAGCCCGCCCGGGTCTCTTGGGTGCCGGGGAACGGGGCGGGCGACTCGGGCACGTACGGGCCGGTCGTGACGGAGAGCGGGGAGCTCGGCGCGCTGACGTTGCCGCTCGCGTCCTTCGCCCGGACCGTGAACTCGTAACTCGTCGCGGGCATCAGGCCGGTCACGACCGCGGAGGGGGCGTTCCCGCCGACGGAGGCGGCCAGGTAGCCGTCCCGGTAGACGTCGTACCCGGTCACGCCGACGTCGTCGGTGGACGGCTGCCAGCTGAGCGAGACGCCACCGGCGGAGACGACCCCGCGGGTGAGCGCCGTCGGCGCGGTCGGGGGACCCGCGTCGGAGACGCTGCCCAGCTCGTAGATCCCTACGTCGTCGACGTTGATCGCCTCGTCGGTGCCGCCGGTGTCGACGCGCACCGAGAATCCGAGCTCGACCGTCGAGATGACCCGCTGCCCGCCGTTGGGCACGATCGTGAAGCGGTACTGCGGGATGTCGGTCTCGTCGACCTGCGACAGGGCGCCGGAGGCGCCGGTGTAGGCGGAGGTGGTCGTGACGCTCACGGCCGGGACCGGGAACCGGGGCACCAGGTTGTTGTCGAAGTTGCCGAACTGGATCTGCGCGTAGATGTCCTTCGCGACCGGCTTGTCGCTGGCCGCGCCGCGCCTGAGCTCGTAGCGCAGCGCGAACTGCTGGGCGGGGCTGCCCACCGGCTGGCGGTAGACGGCGTTGATGCGGTCCTTCAGCGCGCCGGCGGACCAGCGCCGGTAGAAGTAGCTCGAAAGATTCGCGCCCTGGGCCGCGTCCCTGAGCTCGACGGCGTTGTCGCCGCCCACGCTCACGATCTGCTGCGTGCCTCCCGACGCCGGGTTGGCCACGGTCAGCGGGCTCGTGCCGCCGTCGAACCCCGTGTCCATGTCCGCGGCGAGGAGGTTGACCGGTGGGGTGTCGGCCGCTGCCTGCGGCGCCACGAACAGCGCCGCGGCGCATAAGGAGGCCAGGGCCCCGGCCAGGATGGTCATGAGTCACGCCTTTCGCTGGTGTGCGGGTCGGCTACTTGACGGCCCCCGTCGCGAGGCCCTTGCTCCAGAACGACTGCAACGACAGGAACATGGCGACCACGGGCACGACCGAGACGAGCGCGCCTGTGACGACGGTGCTGTAACCGATGGGATAGCCCTGCAGTTCACGCCAGCCGACGAGGCCGACGGTCACCGGCTGGAGCGAGGTGTCGGCGAGCATGAGCGAGGGCAGGAGGAAGTTCGTCCAGATCGCGACGAACTGGAACAGGAAGATCGTGACCATCGCGGGCGCCATGAGCCGCACGCCCATCGCGAAGATGCGCAGCTCTCCGGCGCCGTCCATCCGGCCCGCCTCCAGCAGGGCGTCCGGTATCGAGGACGCGGCGTAGATCCGGCTGAGGTAGACCCCGAAGGGACTGACGATGCTCGGGATGAAGACGGCCCAGAACGTGTTGATGGTGCCGGTGAAGCTGAACACGAGGTAGAGCGGGATGGCGAGCACGGGCGCGGGCAGGAGCACCGCGGCCAGTACGGTGCCGAAGACCGCCTCGCGCCCCGGGAAGGAGAACTTCGCGAGCGCGTACCCGCACATGGACGCCAGGATCGTGGAGACGATCCCGCCGCCCACCGCGTACAGCAGCGAGTTGAGCAACCAGCGCGCGTAGATGCCGCCCTGGGCCTGGAACAGGGTTTGGACGTTCTCCACGAGGGCGAAGTCCTCGCCGAACCAGAAGCCGTTGCCCGAGAAGACCTCCCCGCCGCCCTTGGTGGCGGAGACGACCAGCCACCACACCGGGAGCAGGAAGTAGACGGCGAAGAGGGTCATGACGGCCAGCACGAACGCGCGTGAGACGGGGCTCACGGTCCGGAGCGGATGCGTGCGGGGCCGCTTGCGGCGGCTCGGCGCCTTGGCGGCGGGCTCGGTTCGCGGGGGCGATTGCAGTGCGGCGGTCATCGGGTGACGCTCCTGGCCGAGGCGCGGAAGACGAGGACGGACAGCACGCAGATCAGGGCGCCGAGCACCACGGACTGCGCGGCCGCGTAGTTGAAGTCGTTGGCCGAGAGCGAACGCACCGCGGCCATGATCGGGGTGTAGGTGGAGGGCAGGTTCGGCGCCACCGACTTCATCGTCACCGGCTCGTTGTAGAGCTGGGAGGTGCCGATGATGGAGAAGACGAGGGTGAGCAGCAGGGCCGGCCGGACCAGCGGGACCTTGATGAGCAACGCGGCCTTCCAGCCGGAGCAGCCGTCCAGGGCGGCGGCCTCCATCGTCTCCTCGGGGATGGCCTGCAGCGCCGCGAAGATCAGGATCGTGTTGTAGCCGGTCCAGGCCCACGTCAGGATGTTCGCGATGGAGAACGGCAGGGCGCCGTCGGTGACGAAGCTGGCGTCGACGCCGATCGAGGCGAAGAACCCGGCGATGGGGCTCAGCGTGGGCGCGTACAGGAACGACCACACCAGGGCCGCGATCACGCCGGGCAGCCCGTAGGGCACGAAGTACGCGATCCTGAAGAACTTGCGTCCCTTCGGCACGGACGAGTCCAGCAGCAGGGCGAGGAAGAGCGCGATGCCCAGCATCACCGGCACCTGGATGACGCCGATGAAGCCCACCCGGCCCAGGGACGCGATGAAGTCCCCGTCCTGGAAGACCCGCAGATAGTTGCCGAGTCCCGCGAAGACGGTCTCGGCGCCGCCGAGGCCCAGGCCCGAGCGTTTCACCGCGAAGAAGCTCTGCACCACGGAGTAGCCGGTCGGCACCAGGTAGACGACGACGAAGAGCAGGAGGAACGGCAGCACGAACGGCGCGGCCCGCCGAAGCTCGCGAAGTCGGCTCGGCCGCTGTCTCGTCACAGGGGACACGGTGACCTTATCTGTCGAAGTACCGGGGAATGCGCGGGCTACTTGCTGACGGAGAAGCCCTGGGCCTGCAGCGCGGACACCGTTCCCGTCTGGGCGGCGTTCAAGGCCTCCTGGAAGGTGGCGCTCTTGGCGGCCACCTTGCCGAGGCCGTCACCGAGCGCCGAGGCCGTGGTGGACATCACCGGGCCCCACCGCCAGTTCGGGTTCACCTTGGCCGACTCCGCGCGGAACAGCTGGTAGATGGCCTGGCCACCGTAGTAGCTCTCCGGAGCGTCGAGCGCCTTGCTGGCGAGCCCGGACTTGGAGGCCGGCAGGATGGCCGCGGATTCGATCAGGTTCGACACGGACTTGTCGTCGGTCGACATCCACAGCGCGAACTCGGCAGCCTCCTTGGGGTGCGCGCAGCCCTTCATGACGGCCGTGGCCGAGCCGCCCGAGTTGCCGACCGTGTCCGCGCCGTCCCAGCGGGGCATGGGCGCGACGGCCCACTTGCCCGCGGAGCTTGCGGCGTTGTCCCGGATCAGCGACGCCGACCAGACCGGGCCGACCTCCGCCCACACCTTGCCGCTGTTCCACGCGGTGTAGAGGGCCGCGTCGAAAGCCGGATAGGACGTGACGAGATCCTGGTCGAAGAGCCCCTGCCAGTAGCCGGCGACCTTGCCGTTGGCGGCGCTGTTCACGGAGACCGTCCAGGCGTCGCCGTTGACCCCGAACCAGGGGGCGTCGCCCTGCCAGGCGAAGCCGGCGTAGAGGTACGGGTCGGTCGGCAGGTTCATGATGCGGGACTTCGGGTCGGCGGCCTTCACCGCGGCGGCGGCCTTGCCGAACTCCTCCCAGGTCTTCGGGACCTCGATCTTCGCGTTCTTGAAGAGGTCGGAACGGTAGAACAGGCCCATCGGCGCGGTGTCGACCGGCACGCCGAAGATCTTGCCGTCGATGCCGACATTGCCCCACACCCAGTCGGGGAACTCGGCGCGCCGCGCCTTGGTGTGCTCGCTGACGTCCTGCAGCAACCCGGCGGCGAGGAAGCTGGCGAACGTCTCGTAGCCGATCTGCGCCAGGCACGGGGCCGTACCCGCCTTCGCGGCCGTGAACATCTTGTCGTAGCCGCCCGCGCCGCCGTTGGCGATGGCCTCGTACTTCACCTGGATGCCGGGATGGGACTCGTTCCACAGCGCCACGGACTTGTCGTAGCCCGAGGCCCAGCCCCAGAAGGTGATGGTCACGGGGCCACCGGTGCTCGCCCCGGTGGTGCTGGAGCACCCCGTCAGCGCGAGGCCGGTGGCGACGACGGCAGCCGCGGTGAGTCGCGCGTTTCGGTTGAGCATGACGTCCTCTCAACAGTTCGTTCAGGTCTTGATGGGGGATCACCGGCGGCATGCACGGCTGTTGAGAGCCTTCAGCACCTGCTACGGGGTCCGACGGCTGACCGCGTCTCGAAGGGCATTTATTTCCCCTTTACGACGATCAGGTTAATGGCTGGATACTTGCATACAAGCTTCCGGGCATGCAACGATCAATTTCGTGAGTCCCCCTCGAGCGCTCGTCCCCGAGCCCACGCCCGCCGGCCGCGACCCGATGCTGTCGCCGGTCACCCGAGACCGCGCGCCGGCACGGACCTCCGATCGCGTCTACGACGAGTTGGTCTCCGCGATCCGCGACCTGCGGCTCGCCCCCGGCGCCTCCCTGTCCGAGACGGACCTCGCAGAACGGCTGCACGTCAGCCGCACGCCGGTGCGGGAAGCCCTCGCGCGGCTCGTCGACGCGGGGCTCGTACGCGTGGTGCCGCAGGTCGGCACCCGGGTCGGGTTGATCAGCCTGCGCGATGTGGAAGAGGCGCGCTTCGTCCGCGAGAGCCTGGAGGTCGCGGCCTTCGAGGTGGTGTGCGCCGATCCGGCGCCCGACGTGAGCGTGCTGCGCGAGCTGCTCGACCGGCAGGAGCACAGCTACCGCACGGAGGACTACGACGCCTTCTTCGCGGCCGACGAGGCGCTGCACGGCGAGATCTTCTCGCTCAGCGGTTATCCGCGCGCGTGGCAGGCGGTGCAGCGGATGAAGCTGCAGCTCGACCGGCTGCGCCGGCTCGCTCAGCCCGACCTGGCCTCGGTGCGCGAGCTGATCGACGAGCACACGAAGATCGTCGACGCGCTGGAGGCCGCCGACCTGCCGACCGGCCGTGCCCTGATCAGCCGGCACGCCAGGCGGGCTCTCGAGCTCGGCCCGTCGCTGCGCGCCGAACACCCCGACTACTTCACGGACTGAGCGCGCCGGTCCCCGCTCCGGCGGCTACCGCGATTCCGGCCTGCCCGCAGGTCCCTACCATGAACGGACGACCATGAGAATCATCGACGTGCTGGGCCGGCACGCATGACCATCCGTATCTCCCTGGGCCACATCGACCGGTACGACTCCCGCGTCGCGACCTTCGCCCACCAGCTCGCGCTCACCGGCGTGCAACTGCACACACCCGACCTGCTGCCCGGGACCGACGGCTTCTGGAGCCTGGCCGAACTGCGGGCCCTGCGGGAACGCTGCGACGCCGACGGGCTGTCGATCGACGGCCTGGAGAACGTCCCGCTCGCCCACTTCTGGAAGATCCAGCGCGGCCTGCCCGGCAGGGACGAGCAGATCGAGAACTACCAGAGGACCCTGCGCAACCTGGCCGCCGTAGGCATCGACCTGCTCGGCTACAACTTCCTCGCCACCTATGTCTGGCGCACCGACATGGCCGCGAAGGGCCGCGGCGGCGCCATGGTCACCGCGTTCGACCTGGACGACGCGCACCGCGGCAACGCGCTCGCCGGCTACCGCCTGACCCCGGACCAGCCCGTGGACGAGCCGATCACGGCCGACCAGATGTGGGCCAACCACCAGTACTTCCTCGACGCCGTCCTCCCCGTCGCGGAGGAGGCCGGCGTGCGGCTCGCCCTGCACCCGGACGATCCCCCCGTCGACGAGCCCCTCGGCGGCGTCGCCCGGATCTTCACCTCCCCGGCGGCCATCGGGCGGGCGCGCGAGCAGGCCGGGGGCAGCCCGTCCTGGGGGCTGAACCTCTGCCTCGGAACGGTGTCGGAGATGGCCGGCGAGCAGAGCGTCAACGAGGTCATCGACCTCCTGGGACCGGCCATCTTCTACGTGCACTTCCGGGACGTGCGCGGCACGGTGCCGCGCTTCAGCGAATGTTTCCTCGGCGAGGGGAACTACAACCCGGCACGAGTGATCCGCCGGCTCGCCGGCTCGGGGTTCTCCGGATTCCTCATCGACGACCACGTACCAGCCATGATCGGAGACCTGGACACCTGGGGCGACACCTCGTCCGAGGCCTACTGCAGCCGGGGCCGGGCCCACGCGATCGGATATCTGCAAGGCGTGCTGAACGGCCTGGCACTCGACGAGCCGGACGACGCCCCCGCGCTTCAGCTGCCGGCACAGGTGTGATGTTTCTCCGAGCCCCTGAGGATGAGCCGGGTGGGGAGCACGCGGGTGGCGAACGGCGAGGTGTCGCCGTTCAGGCGGCCGAGTACGAGCTCGGCGGCGGTGCGCCCCATCAACTCGATGTCCTGGCTCACCACTGACACGGGAGGGTCTCCGAGCAGGGCCGTCTCGAAGTCGTCGAAGCCGACGAGGGGCAGCCGCCGCCCGGCCTGCTGGAACGCGAGCAACGCGCCGATCGTCGCGCGGTTGTTGGCCGCGAAGAGGGCGTCAGCCGAGTCGTCGCGGAGCACGGCGCCGACCTCGCGTTCGGCCTGCTCCCGCGTGTGCGCCGTGGTGATCGTGAGCAGGTCGCCGGCACCGCCCAGCCCGGCCTCGGCGAGCGCCGCGGCGTATCCGGCGTGCCGTTCGCGCATCGTGTAGATGTCGAGCGAGTCGCCGACGAAGGCGATGCGCCGCGACCCGGCGCGGGCGAGCGCGAGGGTGGCCGCCCGCGCGCCGCCCGCGTTGTCGGCGAGCACGGCGTCGGCACCGGCGTACGACACGGGCCGGTCGAGGAGGACCAGCGGCGGGATCGGCGCGGCGACGTCAGCCCAGTCGCGGGCGGCCCGCCGCGGCGGCACCACGATCAGGCCGTCCACCCTCTGCTCCATGAGCCGGTCGACCAGGCGATCGTGCCGCCGGCCGTCCTCTTCGGAGCTGGCGATCGTGACCAGGTAGCCGGCGGCGTCCGCGACGCTCTCGATGGCCCGGGCGAGCGTGGAGTAGTAGGGGTTGGCGAGGTCGCTGATGACCAGGCCGATGGTCTTGCCCGTACGGCCGGGCCGGATGCTCGCCGCGGAGAGGTTGCGGCGGTAGCCGAGCTTCACGATCGCCGCGCTGATGCGGCCGGCGAGGTCGGGATCGATGTTCGTCTCCCCGTTGACGTGCCGCGAGACGGTCTTCAGGCTGACTCCCGCCTCGTGCGCGACATCCTTCATCGTGGGGTTGCGAACCACCAGGTCTCTCCAGTCCGGCGGCCGTACCGCCCGATCGTGGCCTGCCGTCCCCGGCAGGCAGGTGCAGTGTACGTGCGGCGCGGGCCGTTCAGCGGGCCGTTCAGCGGGCCGTTCAGCGGGCCGTTCAGCGGGCCGTTCAGCGGGCCGACGCGACGACCCGGACCCCGCCCGCGGGCACCGTGATCTTTCCTTCGTGAACCGAGCCGTCCAGCAGGTCGGTGCCGGTCCCCGGGACGGTGGTCTCGGTGTCGCCGTGGTTGATGAGGAAGACGTACTCGTCGCCGGCCGAGCGGCGGGTCACGATCTCGAGCTCGCCCTGCGGACCCCGCCGCGCGATGGCCTCCAGCAGCCGGGCGCGGGCGCCGGCGTCCAGCTCGACGCCCACGTACCAGGCCTCCCCCGCTCCCCTGGCCGCGCGCGTGATCGCCGGCGCGCCCGCGAAGTCGCCGCCGACGTAGCGGGCCGCGGCCACCGCGTCCATCAGGTCGATCTCCTCGTGCCAGGTGGAGACCCGGGCCGGCCCCGTGACCCCGTCGATCTCCACCGAGTCCGCCTCCGTCATGGGCGCGAACTCCTCCACGCGCACCCCCAGCAGCTCGCGGAACGCCCCGGGGTAACCGCCGAGCCGTACCCGGTCGAGCGGATCGACGATGCCGGAGAAGTAGGTGACGATCACGGTCGCCCCCGCGTCCGCGGCCGCGGCGACGGCGCCCGCGTCCCGGTCGGAGACCAGGTAGAGCATGGGCACGACGATCAGCCGGTAGCCCGACAGGTCGGCCGACGGCGGCACGACGTCGACGGTGACGCCCGCCTTCCACAGGCTCCGGTACCAGCCGAGCGCGGACTCCGCGTACGACAGGCCGTTGTGCGGATGCGACTCCCGCTCGGCCGCCCACCACGACTCCTCGGAGAACAGCAGCGCGCAGTCCGCGACGACCCGGGCCCCGAGCACGCCGGCACAGGATCTCAGGTCCGCACCGAGCGCCGCCACCTCCCGGAACTTCCGGCTGCCGGCGCCGGCGTGCGGCAGCATCGCGGAATGGAACCGCTCGGCACCTGCCCGCGCGGCCCGCCACTGGAAGAAGCAGATCCCGTCGGCTCCGCGGGCGACGTGGGAGAACACGTCCCGCCGCAGCTGCCCGGGGCTCTTGGCGGGGTTGACGGAACGCCAGCTCGTGGCGCCGGTGGCCGTCTCCATGAGCAGCCACGGATCGCCCTTCGACAAACCGCGCGCGCGGTCGGCCGAGAACGACAGCTCGACGTGCGCGTCAGGCGTCGGCCTCAGGTAGTGGTCGCTCGCGATGAGGTCCAGGTCCGCGGCCCACGAGCTGTAGTCCATGTTCTTGCCGGCGTCGAAGAGCACCATGTTCGTGGTGATCGGCACGTCCGGGGTGATCCGCCGCAGCACGGCGATCTCCGCTCGCAGCTGCTCGCGCAGCTGGTCGGAGCTGAACCGGTCGAAGTCCAGCACCTGAGTGGGGTTCGAGTCCGTGAACGTGAGCCTCGGAGGCTGGATCTCCTCCCACGCCGAGTACGTCTGGCTCCACGCGGCGGTCGTCCAGGCGGCGTTCAGGTCGTCGAGCGAGTCCTGGTACCGCTCCCTGAGCCAGGCCCGGAACGCCACGGCGCTCGCTTCGCCGTAGCACCGCGAATTGTGGCCGCCGAGCTCGTTGGAGACGTGCCACAGCGCGAGCGCGGGGTGCTCGCCGTAGCGTGCCGCCAGCTTCTCCACCAGCGCGAGCGAGTGCTCGCGATAGACCCGCGACGACGGCGACCAGGCCTGGCGACCGCCCTGCGACATCGTCCGGCCGTGCCGGTCGACGGGCAGCACCTCCGGGTGGCGGGTGGTGAGCCACGGCGGAGGCGAGGCGGTGGCGGTGGCGAGATCGACGGCGATGTCATTCGCGTGCAGGAGGTCGAGCACGCGGTCGAGCCAGCCGAAGCTCCACCGGCCGGGCGCGGGCTGCAACGTCGACCAGGCGAAGACGCCGACCGTGACGAGGTTGACCCCGGCCTCGCGCATCAGCCGCACGTCCTCGTGCCACACGCTCTCGTCCCACTGCTCGGGGTTGTAGTCGCCGCCGAAGGCCAGGGGTTCGCCGCCGAACCGGGCCACGACGTTGGCGGGCCACCGGATCCATTCAGCAGTCACGCGCTCTTCTCCTCACCTTCAGGCCGCGGGGAGATCAGACTAGCGGCTTGAGACAACGTTGTTTTACAGTGATCCCGCGTAAGTGAAGGGATGTGAATCGTGGCGGAGTTCGACGGCAAGGTCGCCATCGTCACCGGTGGGCACAGCGGCATCGGCCGGGCCACGGCCCGGCTGCTCTCGGCGCGCGGCGCGACGGTCGTCGCCGCGGGTGTGCCGCCGACAGGCGGCGCCGACGCTCCGCTTCCGGGCGTCGAACACGTCGAGCTCGACGTCACCGACGAGAGCGCCACCGCGCGGCTCGTCGAGCACGTCGCCGCCGCGCACGGCGGGCTCGACATCGTCGTGGCCGCCGCCGGGATCCAGCGCTACGGCACGGCGGCGGAGACCGGCGGCGACGAATGGAACGAGGTGCTCGCCGTCAACGTGACCGGCGCCTTCCACGCCGTCAAGCACGCGCTGCCGCACCTGCGCGCCCGTAAGGCGGGCTCGATCGTGATCGTCTCCTCCGTTCAGGCCTTCGTCACCCAGAGCGCCGTCGCCGCCTACACCACCAGCAAGGGAGCGCTCAACGCGCTGGCCCGCTCGATCGCGATCGACGAGGCGAAGAACGGGATCAGGGCCAACACCGTCTGCCCCGCGTCGGTGGACACCCCGATGCTGCGGGCCTCGGCCCGTGCCTTCTCCGACGGCACCGACCAGGGCGCTCAGGAACTGGTCGAGTCGTGGGGACGCATGCACCCGATGGGACGGGTGGCACGGCCGGAGGAGGTCGCCGAAGCCATCGCGTTCCTGGCCGGCGAGCGCGCCAGCTTCATCACCGGCATCGCGCTGCCCGTCGACGGCGGGCTGCTGGCCAACGCCGCCGTGGTGCTCCCGGGGTGAACGCCGCACGAGGACGAGCATCGGACGAGACGAACGGGGAGCACGGATGACGGTCGAGGTCGAGGTCGCGGTTCCCGGCAGGGCCAGGGTGGGCGAAGGCCCGGTGTGGGACGCCGGGGCCGGCCGCCTGCACTGGGTCGACATCCCCGCCGGGCGCCTCCACACCAGCGACCCGGCCACCGGCCGGACCACCACCATCGAGCTGCCGACGCTCGTCGGCGCCGCGGTGCCCCGGCGTGGCGGCGGCTTCGCCGCCGCGACGGCCGAAGGGTTCGCGACCGTCGAACCCGACGGGTCGATGACCGTCCGGCTCGCGATCCTGCCCGACGGCGAGCGCATGAACGACGCGAAGTGCGACCGGCGCGGGCGGCTCTGGGCCGGCAGCACCGCGATGGACTTCCAGCCCGGCAAAGGCGCGCTGCACGTCCTCATGCCGGACTGGACGAGCCGCGTCGTCCTCGACGGCCTGGCCCTGCCCAACGGGCTCGACTGGAGCCCCGACGGGCGCACTTTCTATCTCGCCGACAGCGTCGCCGGCGAGATCTCGGCATTCGACACCGAACCCGGGTCCACCACCATCAGCCGGCGACGCACGCTGTTCCGGATCCCGGCGCGCTCCGGCATGCCGGACGGTCTCACCGTGGACGCCGCGGGGTGCCTGTGGGTCGCGGTCTGGGGCGGCGACCGCCTGGCCCGGATCTCGCCGGACGGGGACCTGCTCGGCGAGATCCCGATGCCCGTGCACCAGCCGTCTTCGTGCGCGTTCGGCGGGCCCCGCCTCGACATGCTGTACGTCACCTCGGCCCGGGAAGGGCTAGAGCTTCCCGACGGCGACCCCGCCGGATCGGTGTACGCCCTCGACCGGCCGGGCACCGTCGGCAGACCATCGACGGCGTTCGCCGGCTGAGGCCGGGGCCGTCAGCCGGGCAGCCAGCTGTACAACAGGACCTTGTTGAACAGGTCGTCCTCGACGGTGATCTGGTACGAGCCGTCCGACCGCTTCATGGCGTTCAGTCCGTACGGGATGTCCACCCAGCCGGTGCGCGAGACCCCGCCGACGTTCGCGCCCGGCAGCCAGTTCCCGGCCGCCGACCCGTCGGCGGCCCGCCAGGCCCACACCTGGCCGCGGGTGGTCACGCCGCAGCTGAAGAGGTAGTCGCCGGCCGGGGCCCAGGACACCGTGGTGACGGGCGGCGTCGCGGACACGTTCCAGGGCAGCAGGATGGTCCAGGTGGGCGTGGTGTTGCCGGTGCTCCACCGGTCGTAGCGGGCCAGGACCTTGCCGCACTCCTTCCAGTACGCGTTCTCGAACGGCTGGGCGGCGGTGTATCCGGACATGTACATGACGTCCGTGGCGACCTCGTAGTGCAGCCGCCGGACGTTGGTGAACGGCTGCGGCAGGGGTAAGGTCACCCGGCTCGTGTAGTCGTACATCGGGTTGAGCTGGCCATCGAAGCCCTGCAGCGGGTAGCGGCGCAGGTTGCGGTCGCCGCCCTCCCAGATGTCGCCGCGGTCGTCCACGAACCACACCCAGCAGTTGCCCGGGGAGTTCGCGCCGGTCCCGGTCGTGATGTACTCGTCGGCGGTGAACTTCCCGTCGCCGTTCTTGTCCCGCCAGATCCACTCGCCGGACGCGGGCTGGTACGGCGGCCAGGTCGGGTCGTCGCCGGTCCAGTGGGCCTTGAAGATGGCGCCGGACGGCTTGGCGATCTCGCCCTCGTAGCGGTAGATGAGCAGGTGCGAGCAGTACATGCCGGTGGCGTACATGTACAGCCGGTTGTTATTCAGCCGCCTGAGGGACGGCGAGCTGACGTGGTGCTGGTGCCCCGTCAGGAACAGCCGCGGGTCCTGCGGGTACTTCACGGAGTCCAGGGAGTAGCCCACCCAGGTCGCGTTGCCGCCCGGCGGTTTGGTGTAGTCCATCCGGTAGTGGTTCTGCTGGCTGTAGACGTCCTGCCCGTCCGTGCCCGGGTCGAAGTCCGCCGTGGTCACGAACTCGGCGCCCATCAGCTGCCACACCAGGTTCCCGGCGGGGCCGTACTTGCGCAGCCAGGTTCCGAACTCGCACATCGCGACGTACACGTTGCCCGCCGAGTCGCCGCCGACCCCGGTGATGCCGAACAGCTTGTCCGGCCTGACCAAGCCGGGGTTGCCCGCCCCGATGCCGCCGGCCTGGCCCAGGCTTCTGGCCTTCACCGGCGTGGCCGCGGACAGGTCGGTGTAGGTGTGCACCTGCCGCAGCGGGCCGTTGTCGCCGACGAGCAGGTTGCGGTCGCGGTCGATCGCGAGCGAGGTGGGGATCCAGTCCGGCGACGGGCCGGCGATGGTGCCGGGCAGCACCGCGCCGGTGTTGGAGAAGTGCAGGATCCGCGCGGGTTCGGCGCGGTCGACGTGCCAGAAGTGGCCGTCGTTGGTGTCCCTGGTCACGTTGGCGACGACCCAGATCTCGCCGCTCGTCCTGTCGACCGCCACGGCGCCCGGCCGGTTGACGCTCCACGTACGCGTCAGCGCGCCCGTCTTGGCGTCGAAGACCATGACGCGATTCCTGGCCCGGTCGGTGGCGATCACCTGGGTGTCGCCCGCGGCCGCGGCCGCGGGCGGGCTGCCGACGTCGAACGTCAGTGACGTCGCGGCACCGGCCAGGGTGAAGGCGGTCAGGCCGGTGCCGATCGACAGGTAGGCGTTGGTGCTGTTGACGGCGACCGCGTCGCCGTTGGCGCGGGGGCAGTTGCCCGTCATGTGAGCGTCCTTGTAGACGCCGGCGTAGTTGCCCGCCTCGTCCCAGAAGCTGACGGTGTAGATCGTCCCGTCGGGCGTGACCGCCATGTTGAACACGAAGTCCTGCACCCACTCGGTGGCACCGGAGAAGGTGTTGCCCACCCAGGAGGTGGTGACGTCCGGAGCGGCGGCCCGCGCCGGTCGCTCCCCGGCGAACAGCGTGGTGAACAGGACGGCGCCGCCGCCCTGGACGAGGATCTGCCGGCGGGTCATGTGTGGCTTGTCGTCCATGCCAGAATCCTTTGTTCCAGGCGATGGGATCGGTCAAGTGAACGTTCACTCGCCGAGGATGACGTTAAAATCGGATTACCGGGGTGTCAACGGCTTGTAATATGCCGGTTTCCGGAATATCGTCACGTGAACGTTCATGCCAGGGGAGACGCGATGCCAGGCCAGCCGACCATGCGCGACGTCGCGGCGCGCGCGGGAGTCTCGCACCAGACCGTCTCGCGGGTGGTGAACGGCGAGCCGTCGGTCACCGAGCCCGTCCGGCAGCGCGTGGTCGCGGCCATGGCCACGCTCGGCTACCGGCCCAGCGCCGGCGGGCGGGCCATGGCCCGCGGCCGCACCGAGGTCGTGGGGCTGGTGGTACCACACGACCCGGGGTTCACCTTCGCCAACGACCACCTGATGCGCCTCATCGGCGGCGCCGAGCAGGAGGTCGCCGCGCGCGGCTACGGGCTGCTGCTCTCCACCCGCCAGGCGGCCGGCGACGCGGCCTCCGCCTACCACCGCTTCGACCGGCGGCGCCTGGTCGACGGGCTGCTCGTGGAGGGCGGCGCCGGGCTGCGGTCGCTGTCCGGCCTGCTCGCGCAGGGCTACCCGACCGTGGTGATCGGGTACGCCGAAGGCGACCTGCCCATGGTCCACCCCGACGACGAGGGCGGCGCCTACGCCGTCACCCAGCACCTGCTGGCCCTCGGCCACCGCCGGATCGGCGTCATCGACGGGGCGGCGGAGAACCGCCTGGCCATGGCCGCCCGGCTGCGTGGCGTCGAGCGCGCGTTCGCCGACGCGCGGCTCGCCCCCTCCGCCGAGCTGATGGTCCGCGGAGACTTCACCGTCGAGTCCGGCTACACCGCCGCCGGGCTGCTCTTCGACCGCCCCGAGCCGCCGACCGCGGTCTTCGCGTTCAACGACGGTATGGCCCTCGGCGTGCTGCGCCGGCTGCGCGAGCGCGGGCACGCCGTGCCGCGTGACGTCTCGGTCGCCGGATTCGACGACACCTCCGCCGGCGCCTTGTCCGAGCCGCCTTTGACCAGCGTCGCGCTGCAGAGCGTGG
This sequence comes from Nonomuraea angiospora, assembly GCF_014873145.1. NCBI lineage: Bacteria > Bacillati > Actinomycetota > Actinomycetes > Streptosporangiales > Streptosporangiaceae > Nonomuraea > Nonomuraea angiospora. The sequence continues at coordinate 2,121,609 of NZ_JADBEK010000001.1, forward strand.
ATCTGGGTCGGCGCGCCGCCCAGATCCTCCTCGACCTGCTGGACGGCCAACAGCCGGCCGATCGCCGGACCGTGATAGCGAGCCGCCTCATGGTCCGCACCTCAACCGCCCCACCTCCACCGCCGTAACCACCGCCCGCGCGCCGTAACCACCGCCCGCGCGCCGTAACCACCGCCCGCGCGCCGTCGCAACCGTCACCGTGACCCGGCCGGGCCCACGTCACCGTCACCGTCACCGTCACCGTCACCGTCGCCGTCGCCGTCGCCGTCGCCGTCGCCGTCGCCGCCATCATGGTCACCACCGTCACCGCCACCCCGTCACCGCCAGCCCCGTCACGGTCGCAGCCACCACCGACTCAGTCACACCGTCGCCCTCTCTACCGCCACCGTCGCTTCTGTCATCGGGAAAGGACTCCCGTGCCCGTGGCCACCGAGCCCCCACGCACCCACACCAAGGACGCTGCCCCCGGGCGCGGGCCCCCTCCGCCGCGAAGGTAGTCCCTTGTACGTGCGCGCGTTGCGGCCCGGCACCAAGCCGCGCCCACTGGCGGCGACCGGAGCAACCGGAAGCCAACCGGAAGCCGACCGGGGACCGACCGGGAGCCGACCGGGGCGACCGGGGCGGGCGGCGCTTCCCGCCACCCGTCCCGTGACACGGTGGCCCGCGCCGGCGGTAAAGTGTGCGCACGAGACAACGACGGCACCAGCTCGGGGCCACCGACCTGGAAGGGGCCGCACCCAGGTGAGCACGCCCGGCGCAGGAGGGAGCGGGCCGCGCCGCCCGACCATGGCCGACGTCGCCCGGTTGGCCGGCGTCAGCCTGAAAACCGTCTCGCGCGTGGTCAACAACGTGCCCACCGTCGACAGGGAGCTGGCCGAACGGGTCACGAGCGCGGTGGCGGAGCTGGGCTTCCGGCGCAACGACATGGCCAGGAACCTCCGCGCGGGCAACACCTCGGCCACGGTCGGCCTGCTGATCGAGGACCTGGCGAACCCGTTCTACGCCGGCATCGCCGCAGCGGCGGCGCAGTACGCCCTCGAACACGACACGATGCTCATCACGGCCAGTTCCGAGGAGAACGCCGGGCGGGAGCGCGCCCTGCTGCTGGAGATGTGCCAGCGGCGGGTGGACGGCCTGCTGGTGGTCCCTGCCGGCGACGCCGATCACGTCTACCTGCGCCCCGAGATCGAGCGCGGCACGCCGGTGGTCTTCCTGGACCGCCCGCCGCGCAACCTGCTGGCGGACACGGTCCTGATCGACAACGCGGGCGGGGCCCGGCAGGCCATCGAGCACCTGGTGGCCGCCGGGCACGAACGCATCGGCGTCATCTCGGACTGGCTGAGCATCTCCACGATGGCCGAACGGCTCACCGCCGCGCAGGAGGCGCTGGAGCGGGCCGGGGTGCCGTACCGGGCGGACCTGATCAAGTACGGCCTGCACACCGTTCCCGACGCCCAGGCCGCGGTCACGGAGATGCTGGCCGGACCGGAGCCGCCGACCGCGATCTTCGCTCTGAACAACCGCCTGACACTCGGCGCACTCGGCGCACTCGACAACCGTCTGAGGCCTGACGCGCCCGGCGGAACGCCCGGCCACCCGCCGAGGACGCCACACCACGGAGCAACGCCGGATGCGCCGCACCGCCGCACGACGCCGGACGCGCACGGCGCGATGGGCGACCGGCCGGGGCCGGGCGGCGGCGGGTCGGGCGGCGGAGGCGGGCGGGTCGAGCTGGTCGGGTTCGACGACTTCGAGACCGCGGCGTTCGTGCCGTGGCGGCTGACCGTCGTGTCCTACGACGTGCGCGAGATCGGCCGCATGGGTGCTGAGCTGCTGTTTCGGCGCATCGCCGGGGACAGGTCACGGCCGCGGAAGGTCGTCGTCCCCACCGAGCTCATCGTGCGCAGCGTGGGCTGAGCCGGCATCCCCGGGAAGATCCCGGCGTATGACGAGGCTCTAGACAACGTTGTCTCGACGTGATTATGGTTCCCCCAACCCTTCGAGAGGAGCGGCGATGGCGAACCTCGCCGACCCGCGTCGGCTGTGGGCCGACGGCAAAGCGATTGACGTGCATGGTGTGGCCGTTACCCGCCTGACCGCAGGCCCCGCCCCCACCACGCTCGCCGCTGCAGGCCAGGGCGTCATCGAGGTCCTCGGAGTTGAATCCGAGACAACGTTGGTACGGCTGGACGTCCCGCTCGATGGTGCCGTCGGCTTCTGGCACCCCGCTGCCGGCTGGGACCGGCACCTGACGGCGGACTGGATGGCGACCGGCCTGCGTACCGTCGGCCTCGTCGACTCGGCGCCGCTCGGCTGTCTTTACGACGACGCCGGGCGCGCGGTCTTGGCATTCGCCTCGGACCGCCTCGTTCACACGACCCGTCTCCGGTTCGGCGTCGGGGAGCGGGCCGGCCGGTTCGGCGTCTGGCTCGCGATGGACCTGGGGCCCGGCGAACTCTGCCGCATCCGGATCGCGCCCCCGGGCGGAACGGTCGCGGAGACGGTGCGGTCGCTCGTGCGCCGGCAGTCCGGCACCGCCGCGCTTCCGGTCCCCGAGGCCGGACGCGTCCCCGCCTACTCGACCTGGTACTCCTACCATCAGGAGGTCAGCGCGACCGCCATCGAGGCGGAGGCCGAGCTCGCGGCCGAGCTGGGGTGCGGGCTCCTCATCCTCGACGACGGCTGGCAGCGCGGCGCGTACGGCGGGAGCTACGCGGGCTGCGGCGACTGGGAGCCCGACCCGGAGAAGTTCCCCGACTTCGGCGCGCACGTCGAGACCGTCCACGGCCTCGGCCTGAAGTACCTGGCCTGGATCGCGCCGCTGCTCCTCGGCGACGACAGTGCGGCCCGCGACCGGCTCGCCGCCTTCGCACCGCACGCCAGGCCGGAGTGGCGCTGCCACGTCCTCGATCCACGGCACGAAGAGGTCCGTCGCTTCGTCGTCGACACCTGCGTCCGGCTCGTCGACCGGTACGGCCTGGACGGGCTCAAGATCGATTTTCTCGACGCCGCCATGGTGTACGCCGAGGACAGCACCCGTCGTGAGGAAGGCACCCGTTCTGGAGGTGGTGTCGCTCCCGCGGAAGACGCCCGTCCCGAAGGCGGTGCCGGTCCCGCGGAAGGCGTCCGTCCCGAAAACGGTGCCGGTCGCGAGGACCGCGCAAACCTCGAGGACCACGCAAACCCCGAGGACCGCGGACGGCCCGAGGACGGCGGTGATGTCGGTGAGTCGATGCGGGTGCTGCTCACGGAGCTCCGCGACGGGCTCATGGCCGTTCGCGGCGCGGAGCTGATGATCGAGCTGCGCCAGCCCTACACCGGCCCCGGCATGCTGGAGTTCGGCAACCTGCTGCGCGCGGGCGACTGCCCGGCCGACGCGGCCGGCAACCGCGTCAGAACCCTGGACCTTTCCGTCGCCGGTCGGGAAAGCGCTGTCCACTCTGACATGCTCATGTGGGACCCGCAGGCGTCGCCGCAGGTCGCGGCCCGCCAGCTGCTCTCCGTCCTGCACGCCGTCCCGCAGATCTCCGTGCCCCTGGCCCAGTTGCCCGCCGCCCAGCGCGCGATGGCCGGTTTCTGGCTGGCGTTCTGGCGGGAGCACCGCGACGTCCTCACCCGCGGCGCCCTGGACGCGGGGCGCCCCGACGGGCTCCACCCGGTGGTCATCGCCCGCGACGCCACGCGCGCGGTGGTCGTCCACCACGTCAGCGACCACGCGGCCACGCTCGACCCCACCCGGTTCGCCGAGATCGCCGTGGTCAACAACACCGGCGCGGAACGCGTCCTCCTCGACCTCACCCACCCCGCCGCGGTCCGTCTCGACGTCCGGGACGCCTGCGGTACCCCGGTCCGCTCCGAGACCGCGTGCCTGGACCCCGGCCCGCGGTGGCTGGCCGTCCCGCCGTCCGGCCTGTGCCTGATCAGGCCGGCCTGACCCCCCGTTACGGAGGCCCCTCCATGTCCGACCCCAAGCAGATCACCCGCCGTCAGGTCATGCGGTACGGCGCCGCCACCGCCGTCGGCCTGGCCTGGCTCGGCCCTGCCACCCGGGCGGCGGCCGCCGCCACGACCGCAGCCGCCCCTCCGCTGGTGGAGGTCAACTACGCGGACCCCACCGGCCTGTACCCGATCGACGCCGCGGGCACCGCGTCCCCGGTGCTGACCGTGACGTTCAACAGCCCTGCCGCGCTGAGCGGCACCATCGCCTGGTCGGTGTCGGCCCGCGGCACGCAGGAGGCCGGCCAGGGCCGGACCGGCTTCACCGCGCCCGCCGGGCAGGCGAGCACGACCAGCGTCCCGCTGGGCACGCTCGGCCCCGACTACTACGCGGTCGCGGTCACCGTCACCGACGCGGCCGGCACGCAGTTACTCAAGGAGACGCACGGTCTCGGCGTTCTCCGCCCGACGATCCAGGGCCGGCGCCCGGGCTCCTGCTTCGGCATGGGGATCCGCGGGGAGTCGGCTCCCCTGGTCACCAGGCAGATCGCGCAGCGCATCGGCGTGAAGTGGACGCGCGGGGTCTTCTCCGTCCTGCCCGACACGGTGTGCCCGTCCCGCGGCGTCTTCTGGGGCCAGGCGGACATCGACCGGGCCCGCGCCGAGGTCGTGGAGTGGCACGGCTACGGCATCGAGCCCACCGGGTTCATCAACTACAACATGTCATGGAACGTCCAGCCCGGCGCGGACGGCAAACCCGTCCGGCCGCACCAGAACCGCCCCAAGGACATGGTGGCGCAGGCCGACATGGTCTACCACGCGATCGCCCCGCTCCAGGACCTCGTCAAGAACTGGGAGGTGTGGAACGAGCCGTGGGTGCACGGCTGGGCCTGGCAGACCGGCGACGCCCAGGACTACCGGGACATGACGAAGCTGATCTGGGACCGCGTGAAGCCGGAGTTCCCCGACGTGAACCTGCTCGGCGGGGGCTCGGTCAGCTACAACCGCGACATCGTGTACGCCAGGGGCTCCAAGGACACCGGCTACATCGACGGCTCGGTGAACCACGCCTACGGCTACCCGGACGCCACGCAGTACGCGATGGCCAAGACCCAGATCAAGATGGACCGGCTCTGGTCCCGGACCGGCGGCCGGGCCGGGCAGTGGCAGACCGAGCTCGGCACCGCGGAGGTGCACTCCTTCCCCGGCCTGCCACCGAACGAGGCCGGGTACGCCGTGGCCAGGACGCTCGCCCCGACCCATCTGCTGCACATGCTCGCCGGGGCCGAGGAGGACTCGCCGATGCGGATCTTCTGGTTCTCGCTGTGCTACGACAAGCCGTACTCCGGCCAGGAGTTCAACATCTACGACATCAAGACCAAGAGCCCGCGGCCGGCGGTCGTCGCCTACGCCACGATGACCGGGCTGCTGGAGGACTGTGAGCTGCTCACCGAGCTGTATCCGAAGGCGAGGTCGACCTGGGGCTTCCTCTTCAAGGCCGCAGACGGCCACGGCCGCGCCGCGGTCTACGCCGACCAGCTCTTCGACGGCACGATGGAGCACCAGGACGCCGGGTACAAGGGCACTCTGACGCTGCACCGCGCGCGCGGCGTCCGGGTGTACGACTACCTGGGCCGCCTGCTGTTCGACGGCGAGGCGGCGCGGACCACGCTGAAGCTGTCGCCGTGGGAGGTGCTGTACTTCGACAGCGACCTGAGCCCGGACGAGCTCAAGGCGGCGCTCACCACCGGCGCGGTGTTCGCCTACGACACGCCGCTGGCGATCACGCCGCTGCCCTTCACGAAGCCGGTCGGTCCGGACGGCACCGTCGACGTCCGGGTCGAGAACGTCTCCCCGCACACCCTCCACGCCATGCTGCGCGTCACCGCGCCCGAGGGGTGGAAGATCGCTCGCCGGGACAACGTTATCCCCCGGCTGAAGCCCGGCGAGGCGCGGGTCGTCTCGATCCCGGTCGTCTCCGCGCGGACGGATGCGGCCAACCGCTACGCCGTCGGCTTCGAGGCCACGATCCTCGGCCGGCCGGGCTTCCGCCAGACCGGGTCGCGCACCGTCCAGGTCGCCCACGCCCCGTTCAGGACCATCACCGTCGGGGCCGCCGCGAGCCAGTGGGAAGGGGTCGTGCCGGTGACCATGACCGGCGGCACCAAGGAGTACACCTTTCAGACCGCCTGGGATTCCGACTTCCTGCACTTCCGGGCCCAGATCCAGGACGACCTGCAGGTGTCGAACGACCCGTTCCCGGTCAACGGCTACCTGTTCCCGTTCAAGGCCGACAGCATCCAGCTCGCCTTCGACGCGGTGAAGGACAAGACGGAAGACCTGCTCGCCGGGGACGCGCACTACGACAAGGCGATGCGCTCGATCTCGCACCTGTACGTGGCGACGCTGGCCAAGGGCGGCCTCCCCGAGCTGCACCGCCAGCTCGCCCCCGGCACCAACTACCAGACCTACTACCCCACCAACGCGCCGCTCCCGACCCCGCTGGGAACGATGGACGCCCATCCGGACTCCGGCTCCGAGGGCCGGATCCTGGTGACGCGGGACGAGGCCGCGAAGGTCACCACGTACGAGGTCGCGCTGGCCTGGGACCAGCTGCCCGAGCTGGCCGCGGCGGTCAAGGCGCTGCCGGAGGGCGCGGTCCACGAGGCGACGATGGGCGTCCAGGTCCAGGACAGCGGGACGGGCGGCCAGGGCACCGCCTACTGGACCGCGCAGAACGAGGCCCCCGCGTCCGGGTGCTACAACTTCGCACCCTTCTGGTCCAGCGGCGCGCAGTTCACCGGCGGGCGCGTCGACACCCGCTGGGGCATCGGCCGCTAGACCCTCCACCGGACAAAGGGAGCACATCCATGAACGACATCCCGGACCCGCCGTGGGCGGACGGCTCGGGCCTGCGGATCACCGGGGTCAGGACCATCCTCACCGCACCGGCGGGCACGACCCTGGCCGTCGTCCGCGTGGACACCAGCGAACCCGGCCTGTACGGGCTCGGCTGCGCGACGTTCACGCAGCGGGCCAAGGCGGTGCGCACCGCGGTCGACGAGTACCTGGCGCCGCAGCTGATCGGCCGCGACCCGGCCGACATCACCGACATCGCCGCCATGCTCCACGTCAGCGGCTACTGGCGGTCGGGGCCCGTGCTCAACAACGCGCTGTCCGGCGTCGACATGGCGCTGTGGGACATCAAGGGCAAGGTCGCGGGGCTGCCCGTGTGGCAGCTGCTCGGCGGGCGGTGCCGTTCGGCGGTGCCGCTCTACACCCACGCGGCCGGGATCGACGCCGAGGCCGTCGCCGACGAGGTGCGGCAGTGGCTCGACGCGGGCTACCGGTACGTGCGCTGCCAGGTCGCCGTGCCCGGCGGCGGCACGTACGGCGCGCCGAGCGCCGCCGGCCCGGCGAGCGCACGGCCGCCGCTGACCCCGGGCGCGTGGGACCCGGCCGCGTACCGGCGCACGGTGCGCGGGCTGTTCGACCATCTCCGCGCCGAGGTGGGCGCGGAGGTGGAGCTGATCCACGACGTGCACGAGCGCGTGGACCCGACCGACGCCGTCCGCCTGGCCAAGGACCTGGAACCGTACGACCTGTTCTACCTCGAGGACCCCGTGGCGCCCGAGGACCTCGACTGGCTGCGCGCGATCCGCGCACAGTGCGCCACACCGATCGCCATCGGCGAGCTGTTCGTGAACCCGTCCGAGTACCGGCCGGTGGTCGCCGAGCGGCTGTGCGACTTCATCCGGGTGCACATCTCCGCGATCGGCGGCATCACCCCTGCCTGGCGGCTGGCGAACCTGGCCGAGGCGTTCGGCGTGCGCACCGCCTGGCACGGCCCCGGCGACGTCTCGCCGGTCGGCCACGCCGCCAACCTCGCCCTGGACCTCGCGAGCCCGAACTTCGGGGTCCAGGAGCAGCACCTGTTCGGCGAGCGGGTACGGGAGGTCTTCCCGGGCTGCCCCGAGATCCGCGACGGCCACCTGTGGCCGAGCGAGCGCCCCGGGCTCGGCGTCGACCTCGACGAGCGCCTGGCCGCGAAGTATCCCCCCGCCGCCACCGCCGCCTGGCGTCCGCCGCGCAGGGCCGACGGCGCTCTCCAGCGGCCGTGATCCATCCCCCCAAGGAGCACTTTTCATGAGAACCCCCCTGCCGGTCGCCGTGGCGATCGTCCTCACCCTCGCCGGGTGCACCACCGGCAACTCCTCGTCCGCCCCCGCGACCGCCACGCTGACCGTCGCCCAGTGGACGAACCCGGGTGCCATCGAGTTCACCAAGCGGCTCAACGCCAAGTTCGAGAAGGCGCACCCGGGCGTCACCGTCAGGCTGCAGAGCACCGCGACCGCCAACGGCGCGTGGGCCCAGCTGTCCAACAGCCTCCTGCAGGCCAAGTCGGTGGACGTGCTGGCCAGGTTCGCCCCGACGCAGGGAGGCTTCCCGCCGGAGTACACCAGGATCCAGCCGGCCGGGGCCGCCGCCCTCATCACGGCGGGCCAGCTCACCGACCTCAAGGACCAGCCGTTCATGAAGAACTACGACGCGGCCACGCAGGCCGCGGCCGTGGGTTACAACGGCGGCGTCTACGGGGTCATGGCCGCCGGCTACGCGGCGGCCGGGGCCATCTGGTACAAGAAGGACCTGCTCGCCCAGTACGGCATCGCCGTGCCGACCACGTTCCAGGAGTTCCTGGACGCCTGCGAAAAGCTCAAGAAGGCGGGCAAGACGCCGATCTTCCTGTCGGGCAAGGTCGGCATGCAGGGCGGCATCTGGCAGGGCATCGAGAACCAGTTGCTGATGAAGGGCCGCGAGCCCGCCGAGTCGGTGCGGGTCTCCGCCGACCGCGCGAAGGCGTTCTGGGACGGCACGCAGAAGTGGACGGACCCGATCTACAAGGAGGTCGGCGCCCGCTACGCGAAGGTCATGCAGTACGTCGTGCCCACCGCCTCGGGCATCGACCAGCAGACCGCGCCGGGGGTGTGGGCGGTCAAGACCGACGACTACCCCTTCCTGGTCGACGGCTCCTGGGACGGCCTGACCATCCAGCAGGCCAACCCGAAGCTGAACCTGGGCTTCTTCACGCTGCCGGGCACCGACGACCCGGCGGCCAACCGGGTGGCGTTCAAGCCGGACCTGACCTGGGTCGTCCCGGCCTCGGCGCCGCACAAGGACCTGGCCATGCAGTGGCTGGCGATGTTCTCCGAGCCCGAGAACTACCAGGAGTGGCTGAAGCTGACCGGCTCGCTGTCGGCGCAACCGGCGCTGCGGAACACCGGCCTGCCGTGGATGGACTGGCTCAACCAGCACAGCGAAGGCTCCTTCACGCAGCTGACGCCGCCGTGGACCCCGGCCGGCGCGCCGCCGGACGCCGCCGGGCCCGACTTCTACAAGCTCGCGCCGATCGGCCCCGACAGCCTGGACACGATCCTGTCCCGTTCGGCCTCCGCCTACGCCAAGTCGGCAGGCCGGTAACGTGGCCGGCAGTCCCTTCGGAACCCGGCGTACCCGGCGGTGGATCCCGTGGGCGAGCATCGCGATCCCCGGGATCGGGTGGCTGCTGTTCGGGCTCTACCCGTCGCTGGCCACCATCGGATACTCCTTCACGCAGTACTCCGGCCTGCCGGGCACGCCGCTCAACTTCTGCGGGCTGTGCAACTACACGGCGGCGTTCACCGCGCTGTCGGCACAGGTGTGGGAGTCGCTGAAGGTCACGCTGATCTACGTGGTCGGCGTGACCGTGCTGCAGAACCTCGTGGGCCTGGGGCTGGCGCTGCTGCTCAACCGGCCCGGGCGCTCGTACACGTTCTACCGGGCGCTGATCTTCATGCCGCAGATCTTCTCGGTCGCGGTCGTCGCCACGATGTTCGCGCTGATCCTCGACCCGGTCACCGGCCCGGCCGAGCAGGCGTGGCAGGCGGTCTTCGACAGCACGACGGCGTTCCTGGGAGACAGCTCGCTGGCGCTGCCGTTGGTGATGCTGGTCAACATCTGGATGTTCGCCGGGTACACGATGCTGATCTACATCGCGGGCCTGCGCAACGTCCCCAAGCCGGTCTACGAGGCGGCGGCGCTGGACGGGGCCGGGCGCTGGCGGTCGTTCCTGCACGTGACGTGGCCACTGCTGGCCCCCGCCACGACCGTCAACATCTTCCTCACCGCGATGGGCGCGCTCGGCGAGTACGCGCTGATCCTCGTCATGACCGGCGGCAACTTCGGCACCAAGACGCTGGGGCTGTACATGTTCGACTCCGCGTTCGGCGGCACCAGCCAGCTCGGCTACGGCTCGATGCTGGCGATGTTGCAGTTCGCCCTCACCGTGGTGATCGGCGGCACGCTGCTGTTCACCCTGCGCAGGCGGGAGATCCAGCTGTGAGGGCGACGGGCCGCAACCTGCTCTGCTTCGCGATCGCGGCGGTGCTGTTCGCGGCGCCGCTGGTCTACATGCTCCTCCAGTCGTTCAAGACGTTCACCGGCTTCCTTCAGGATCCGACGGGCCTGCCGGACCCGTGGACGCTGGAGAACTTCGGCGAGGCGTGGACCCAGGGCGACTTCGGCCGGCAGATGCTCAACAGCCTGGTCTACGCCGTCATCCCGGACACGGTCACGCTGGTCCTGGGCGTCTTCCTCGCGTTCCCGGTCTCGCGCGGCTACTTCAAGCGCTCCAACGCGGTCTACGCCTTCTTCGTCTTCTCCGGCTTCCTGCCCGGCGGCCTGATCCCCCTGTTCATCGAGGCGCAGGCGCTGGGCCTGTACAACAGCATGCCCGGCTATCTGATCCTCACCAGCCTGTCGGGCGCGGGATTCTTCTTCTTCGTCGGCTACGTCAAGGGCATCCCGAAGGAGATCGACGAGGCGGCGGCACTGGAGGGCTGCGGCTACGTCCGCTTCATCTTCACGATCATCATCCCGCAGATGAAGCCGGCGCTGGCCACGTTCGCCATCTTCGGGTTCGTGCACGCCTGGAACAACCTGATCCTGCCGCTGGTCATGCTGTCGGACCAGCAGCTGTGGCCGGTGACCCGGGGGCTGTACTCCTTCTTCGGCGAGCACACCCAGAACTGGCCGCTGATCGCGGCGGGCACGTTCATCGTCGCGGCGCCGATCCTGCTGCTGTTCGTGACGCTCCAGCGGTACCTGGTGGAGGGCGTCGCGGGCGGCGCGGCGTTCGGCACGCAGGGCGTCGCGGTGCCGGCCGAGCGGGGTGAGGCGAGGTGACACCGTGGCCGGAGGGAGCTGACCGGGTGGTGTTCCGGCTGGCCGAGGCGATCGGGCATCCGGAGTTCGCGTGGCCGCGGACGCTGCTGCGCTACCCCGTGCGCTGGGAGCGGCCGTCGCTGCGGATCGGGGAACTGCGGCTGGTGGACGACGCCGGGGAGGCTGTGCCGTTCCAGCCGGCCGACGTCGTCGAGGCGGACGGCCTCGCGGTCTCCGCCGTCATCTGCTTCTTCGCCGACCTGGCCCCGGAGCGGACCCGCGCCTTCGTACTCTCCGCGGGGACCCCGGCCCGGCCGGACCGGCCCGTGCGCGTCGAGGTCTCCGACAGTCACACCGTCCTCGACAGCGGAGTGCTGCGCGTACGGTTGCCCGCCTCGCAGGCCGCCGACGGGGTCGCGCCGGGGCCGGTGACCGCGTGGGACCGGGGACGCGGCTGGGCCGGGCGCTCGCAGGTCCGCGGCGGCGTGGAACGCGTGGAGTCCCGGCTGTTGGAGAGCGGCCCGCTGTTCGCGGACTACGAGATCGCCTACCACTTCACGCACGGCGCACGGTACACCGCGACCGTCCGCTGCCTCCAGGGCTGCGACTTCGTCGAGCTCTCCGAGGAGATGACCGGGCTGGAGCACGCCGGTGCCGCCTGGGAGCTGGCCTGGACCGGCTGCTCCCCCACGCATCGCTTCTCCTCCGCCTGGCCCGGCTCGCAGGACGCCGCCGACCACCTCGACCCCGGGAGTCCGGAGACGTACCGGTGGCCCGGCATCGACGAGCCGCTGACCCTCGGCGGCGGCGGCGAGGACCCGAACTTCTCCGGCCCCGGCGGCACCGAGCGGCCGCACGAGGACTATCTGTTCACCGTCGGGCCGTACGCGCCGAGCTTCGCGTGGAACGTCCGGCCGCACGCTGCCTTCTGGGACGTGCGCACGGATGACGCGATGGCCGTCTTCATCCGGGACCACGCGCGGTGGGACGACCGGTCCTACGCGTCCTGGGCCTCCTCCGACCTGCTGCAGATCCGGTTCAAGCACGCCGAGGGGGTGCTGCGCTGGACCTGGCCGCTGCGTACCGGGACCCGCTCGACCGGGATCGCCTTCTACGACCACGAGCGGGATCGCGAGGTGCTGCGGCGGCAGGCGGACGGCGTCGGCGCCGCCTACCAGAGCACCTACGCGCGCGACCTGCACCACTGGCAGGGCACGCTGAGCCTGGACCGCGTCAAGGACTGGCGGCTCGCCTACGACGGCAGGCGTCCCGAGCGGGTCGCGACCGAGGGCGAGTTCGCGACCGCCGAGGACTTCCTGGCCGCGCTGTTCGCGGGCGACGAGGGGCCGCGCCTGATCGCCCGCGGCGTCAACGACCTGGCCGGCTACCTCAACATCGGGCAGCGTCCGCTCTACGACCGGTTCCTCGACGGCTACGACCGGCTCGCGGGCCGGCTGAGCCCGGGGCAGCGCCGCCAGGTGGACGCGCTGCTGCTGCTCACCGGCTACGTGTCGGCGAACGAGGAGATGACGCCGATCCTGCGGATGTTCGGCGGGCATCCGAACTTCCTGGCCGACGGCAAGGCGGCCCTGGCCTGCCTGGCCTGGCTGTTCCCGGGCCACGAGGCGGCGCCAGGCTGGCTCGACCAGTTCGGGAAGGCCGCCGAGCTCGCCGCGCGCTTCCACACGCGGCCGGCGCTCCCCGGCCAGGAGTCGTCCGCTGGGCGCTGGACCGAGAGCCTGTCCACGTACGTGTGGGCCTTCCTGCGGCCGATGACGCTCGGCAACGCCCTGGCCCGGCGTGCCGACGGGCGCAACCGCCTGGCGACGCCGGAGTTCGCGGCGGTCGGCGACTGGCTCGTCAACGCCCTGACGGCGCCGGTCCTGACCTCCGAGCACGGCGCGGCGCGCCTGCATCCCGCGCAGGGCGCGCACGCCTTCTGGCCCCGCCGTCCCCCGATCGAGATGCGGCTGCTCGGCGAGGCGCTGCGCCATTTCCGGCCGCTGGTCGCCGAGCACCTGCTGTGGGGCAGCGACGCCGAGGCCAAGCACCTGGACAGCCGTCCAGGGGCACCGGACCCGTGGCGCCCGCTCGTCGAGACAGCGGGCAACACCGGCACGAACCCCCGCCTGCGCAGCTCCAAGTACACCGGCTACGGCATCACGCTGCGCGCCGACGTGGACGAGCCCTCCGAGGTCGCCGTCTTCCTCCAGCAGGTCGATCACGGGCCGAACTACCGCTGGGGCATCGCCGACGACAACGGCTCCGGGCACCTCTACTACTACGCCGCGGGGCGGTCCTACAGCGGCCACGGTCCCGAGGACGCGGGTGACCGGCGCGTCCCCGACGCCACGTTCGCCACGTCGTGCGCCGTGTGGAAGGACGGCTCGTTCCGCTCGATCGGCCAGAACACGCTCGACAGGCCCTTCCACGACCTCGGCTGGGCGCAGTTCGCCGAGATCGTCCCGCATCCGGACGGTCCGGTGGCCGGCGCGTACCGGAGCCGGAGCGTCCTGCTGATGGGGGCCGACTACATCGCGACCTACGACGCGTTCGCGCCCGATCAGCGCACCGTCTGGACCTGGTCGGCGCTCACGCGGCCCACGGGCCACGACGCCAACAGCTTCACGTTCCTGCCGGACCGCATGCCGTACATTCATATCGTGCGAGGCGCGCGGCGGGACGGCGAGATCGTGACACCGGCCTCGCGGATCCTGCGCCTGGAGGGCGGCGACGGCGACATCCTGGCGATCGTCAGCCACCGCGAGGACCTGAGCGTGACCACCACGGCCCCTTGGGGAGCGCGGATCAGCACGCCGCACGCGGTCGACCACGTGTTCCGCCACGAGGGCGGGCCGGTGGAAGTCGCCGCGGACGGCCTGCGCTTCCTCGGGACGGCCGGCGCCGTCCGGCTCCGGCACGACGGCCGGCGGCAGCTCGCCCTGTTCCGCGGCACGCTCATCGGCGCCGGCGACGTCACGCTGACCAGCGGCGATCCGGAGCTCGCCATCAGCCTCGACTTCCGGGAGCCGCGCGCGATCGAGGGCACGTACCAGACGCGGAAGGCTGCGACGGCGCGGCTGCGCGTCGCGGGCGGTCTGGGTCGCGCGCGGATCTTCATCGACGGCGTCCCGGCACGCGCCACCCCGCTCAGTGACGAGGAGGTCTCCGTCGAACTGCCCGAAGGGCGGCATCGCTGGGAGCTCACCGAGGGCGTGCCGCGTCCGGTCCCCTCGCGGGTGCTGCGGACCGAGAACGTCAGCGGTGGCGCCGTCGTGCATTTCACCCACTCCGCCGCGGCGGACTCGTACGACGTCCAGCGCAGCACGGACGGCGGCGTGACGTGGGAAAGCGCAGGCTCGGCGCGGCGAAGCCCCGTCACGCTGTCCGGCCTGGCGAACGGCGCCAAATACCACGTCCGCGTCGTCGCGGGGAACGGCGAGCCGGGCCCCGACTACCCCGTCTACGCGACCGGCGGGCCTCCCCCGGCTCCCGACGGGCTCCGGCTCCGGCTGTCGGACGGCAAGGTGACCGCGACGTGGGGCGAGGTCCTCGGCGCCGGCCGGTATCGCCTGTACCGGCGGCGCAAGGGCACCGACGGATACCGCGAGGTCTTCGCGGGCTTGGCGTTCGGCCACAGCGAAGACGTGGCGGGCGTGGTGCCGGGCCTGGCCGAGCCGTCGTCCGGTGAGCTGCCCGCGGGCGTCACGGTCCACGAGTACGCCGTCGCCGCCGAGAACGGCAACGGCGTCGGAGCGAAGTCGCCCCCGGTGGACACCGACCCGCGCGGCTGGCGGCACTGGGAGCCGCCGGTCGAGGAGGCGTTCCGGCGCCGGCACACCTACAACCGGCCCCCGTACACGCCCGATCCGGTGACTCCGGCGCACTACACGGAGGATCGCCGATGACCCGCCGGATCCTCGTCACGGGGGCTGCGGGCCGCATCGGAACGGCGCTCCGCCCGCTGCTGGCCCGGCCCGGCAGAACGCTGCGGCTGCTCGACATCGCGCCGCTGGGGCCCGCCGCCCCGGGCGAGGAGCTCCGGCAGGTGTCCTTCACCGACCCCGACGCCCTCGGCGAGGCGTGCCGGGGCGTGGACGCGGTCGTGCACCTCGGCGGGCTCAGCGGTGAGGCGTCATGGGAGCGGATCCTGGCGGCCAACGTGGACGGCACCCAGAAGGTCCTCGAAGCCGTGCGCGGGCAGGGCGTGCCGAAGGTCGTCCTCGCCTCCAGCATCCACGCCGCCGGGTTCTGGACCAGGGACGACGGTGTCCTCCCCGCGGACGTGCCGCCCCGCCCCGACACCTACTACGGCGTCAGCAAGGCGACGGTGGAGGCCCTCGGCAGCCTGTACCACTCCCGTTTCGGGATCGACGTCAGCTGCCTGCGCATCGGGGCGTTCCGGCCGCGGCCCGTCGCGCTTGCCGACCTGGCGATCTGGCTCTCGTACGGGGACGCGGCGCGGCTGGTCGAGGCGTGCCTGGCCGCGAAACCGCCGGGGTTCCGGCTGCTGTGGGGCATCTCGGCCAACACCCGGCGCTGGTGGTCGCTCGCCGAGGGCGAGGCGATCGGCTACCGGCCGCTGGACGACGCCGAACGCTTCGCCGACGGCATTCCCGGGGCGGACGCCTTCGACCCCGCCGATCCACTGCTCCACCGGGTGGGCGGAGGCTTCTGCGACATGCCTCTCGGCTGATCCGGCGGGGACCTCCGCGACATGCCGTTCGGCCGATCCGGCGGGGCGGGCTTCCCGCCCCGCCGGGAACGGGTCAGTCGACCTCCACGACGGCCTGGGCGAACTGGGCCGAGTACAGGCGGGCGTAGGCCCCGCCCTCGGCCAGCAGCGACTCGTGCGTGCCCTGCTCCACGATCCGGCCGTCCTCCATGACGAGGATCAGGCTGGCGTCGCGGATCGTGGACAGCCGGTGGGCGATCACGAAGCTGGTGCGCCCCTCGCGCAGCGAGCTCATCGCCCGCTGGATGAGCACCTCGGTGCGGGTGTCGACCGAGCTGGTGGCCTCGTCCAGGATCAGGATCGCCGGCTCGGACAGGAACGCCCGGGCGATCGTGATCAGCTGCTTCTCGCCCGCGCTGACCGTCCCGCCCTCCTCGTCGATCATCGTGTCGTAGCCGTCGGGCAGCGTGTGCGCGATGCGGTCCACGTGGGCGGCCTCCGCGGCGGCCTCGATCCGCTCGCGGGTGGCGCCCTCCGCCCCGTAGCCGATGTTGTCCGCGATGGTGCCGCCGAACAGCCAGGTGTCCTGCAGCACCATGCCGATGTTGGCGCGCAGCTCCTCCCTGGACATCTCGGCGATGTCGACGCCGTCGAGCGTGATGCGGCCGCCGGTCACCTCGTAGAAGCGCATGATGAGGTTGACCAGCGTCGTCTTGCCCGCTCCCGTGGGGCCGACGATGGCCACGGTCTGGCCGGGCTCCACGGTCAGCGACAGGTTCTCGATCAGCGGCCGGTCCGGCGCGTACCGGAAGGACACGTTCTCGAACGCCACCCGTCCCCTGACCTGCGCCGGCCGCTCCGGCTTGGCCGGCTCCTCCGACTGCTCGGGAGCCTCCAGCAGCTCGAAGACCCGCTCGGCCGAGGCGACGCCCGACTGCACCAGGTTGGCCATGCCGGCCACCTGGGTCAGCGGCTGGCTGAACTGCCGCGAGTACTGGATGAAGGCCTGCACGTCGCCCAGCGAGATCGAGCCCGAGGCCACCTTGAACCCGCCCACCACGGCGACCAGCACGTAGTTGAGGTTGCCGATGAACATCATCGCCGGCTGGATGATCCCGGAGATGAACTGGGCGCGGAAGCTGGAGGTGAACAGGGCGTCGTTGTGCTGCTCGAAGATCTCGGCGGCCTCCTTCTGCCTGCCGAACACCTTGACCAGCGTGTGGCCGCCGTACATCTCCTCGATGTGGCCGTTGAGCTTGCCCGTCGAGGACCACTGCTTGATGAACTGCGGCTGCGAGCGCTTGCCGATGACGGTGGTGACGTAGACCGACACCGGCACGCTGACCAGCGCGATGAGGGCCAGCACGGGCGAGATCCAGAACATCACCACGAGCACCGCCACGACCGTCAGCACCGAGGAGATGAGCTGGCTCATCGTCTGCTGCAGCGTCTGGGCGATGTTGTCGGTGTCGTTGGTGGCGCGGCTGAGGATCTCGCCGCGCGGCTGGCCGTCGAAGTAGCTCAGCGGCAGCCGCCCCAGCTTGGCCTCGATCCGCTCGCGCAGCCGGAACGCCGCCCGCTGCACGATGGTCGTGGTCAGCCGGAACTGCACGATGCCGAGCAGCGCCGCCACCACGTAGATCGCCAGCACCCAGGCCAGCACCTGGGCCAGCGCGGTGAAGTCGATGCCCTGGCCGGGCACCACGTTCATCGACGACACCAGGTCGGCGAACGTGCCCTGGCCCTTGGCGCGCAGCCCCGCCACGGCCTGTTCCTTGGTGACCCCGGCGGGCAGCTGGGCCCCGATGATGCCGGCGAAGATCAGGTCGGTGGCGTGGCCGAGGATCTTGGGACCCGTCACGGTCAGCGCGACGCTGGCCGTGCCGAGGGCCAGGACGACGGCCAGCAGCGTGCGCTCGGGGCGCAGCAGCCGCAGCACGCTGCGGAGCGTGCCGCCGAAGTCGAGGGCCTTCTCGGCGGGCCCGGACATCATCCTGCCCGGCCCGAAACCGGGCTGGGGCCGGCGCGCGGGCGCTTGGGTCGTCATGCCGCGGCCTCCTGTTCGGTGAGCTGGGACAGCACGATCTCCCGGTAGGTCGGGCAGGTCGTCATGAGTTCGGCGTGGGTGCCGCTGCCGACCACGCGGCCCTCGTCGAGGACGAGGATGCGGTCGGCGTCGCGGATGGTGTTCACCCGCTGGGCCACGATGACCATCGTGGCGTCGGCGATCTCCTCGGCCAGCGCCGCGCGCAGCCGGGCGTCGGTGGCGTAGTCGAGGGCGGAGAAGGAGTCGTCGAACAGGAAGATCTCGGGCCGGTGCACCAGGGTCCTGGCGATGGCCAGGCGCTGGCGCTGGCCGCCGGAGACGTTCGTGCCGCCCTGGGAGATCGGCTCGTCGAGGCCGCCGGGCATCGCCTCGACGAACTCGCGGGCCTGGGCCACCTCCAGGGCCTTCCACAGCTCCTCGTCCGTCGCGTCCGGCCGGCCGTACCTCAGGTTGGAGGCGACGGTGCCGGAGAAGAGGTAAGGAGACTGCGGGACCAGGCCGACCGCCCGGGAGAGCGCGGCCTCGTCGAGGTCGCGCACGTCGACGCCGTCGACGAGCACCTCGCCGGCGGTCGCGTCGAACAGGCGCGGGATGAGGTTGAGCAGCGTCGTCTTGCCGCTGCCCGTGCTGCCGATGATCGCGGTCGTACGGCCGGGCCGCGCCGTGAAGCTCACGTCGCACAGCACCGGCTCCTCGGCGCCCGGGTAGCGGAAGTCCACGGACCGCAGCTCCAGCTCGCCCAGATGTCTGTCCGGGGTGACGGGGGCCTTCGGCGGGTGCACGGTCGGCTCGGTGTCGAGCACCTCCTCGATGCGCTCGGCGCACACCTCGGCCCGCGGGATCATCATGAACATGAACATCGCCATCATCACCGACATGAGGATCTGCATCAGGTAGGAGATGACCGCGGTCAGCGCGCCCACCTGCATGGATCCGTCGGCGATGCGGTGCCCGCCGAACCACACCACGGCGACGCTGGAGACGTTCACCACCAGCATCACCGAGGGGAACATCAGCGCCATCAGCCGCCCGACCCGCAGCGACACGTCGGTCAGCTGGTCGTTGGCCACGCCGAAGCGCTCGCGCTCGTGCTTGTCGCGGACGAAGGCCCTGATGACCCGGATGCCGGTGATCTGCTCGCGCAGCACCTGGTTGATCCGGTCGATGCGCTCCTGCATCGTGCGGAAGAGCGGGCGCATCAGCACCACGATCACGCCCACGATGACGATCATCACGGGCAGCACGACGAGCAGCAGCGACGACAGCGCCGCGTCCTGGCGCAGCGCCAGCACGATGCCGCCGACGCACATGATCGGCGCCGCCACCATCATCGTGAACGTCATCAGCACGAGCAGCTGGACCTGCTGCACGTCGTTGGTGGTCCGGGTGATCAGGGACGGGGCGCCGAACCTGTTGACCTCCTGGGCGGAGAAGTGCTGCACCCGGTGGAAGATCGCGGCCCGCAGGTCCCGGCCCAGGGCCATCGAGGTGCGGGCGCCGTAGTAGACGGCCACGATCGAGCAGACGATCTGGATGAGGGTCACACCGAGCATCACCAGCCCGATGCGCATGATGGTGCCGGTGTCGCCCTTGACGACGCCGTCGTCGATGATGTCGGCGTTGAGCGTGGGGAGATAGAGCGTGGCCAGGGTCTGCACGAACTGGAAGAGGACCACGAGCGTGATCTCTTTCCCGTACGGCCTGAGCTGGACCCGCAGGAGACGGAGCAGCATCAAGAGGAGCTTTCTGTCGATGGGGTGGTATCGGGCCGCACGAGCAGCCCGTCGAGCAGGACGGAGACGATCTCCTCGTCGTCCAGGTCGCCGAACTCGCCGATCCGGCCGAAGCCGCGGTGCTCGCTCGACGCGATCAGCACGAGCAGCAGCTGCGCCGTGGCCTGGGGCGAGCGGCGCAGCCGGTCGCGGTCGGGCTCGATCAGGGCGGCCAGGCCGTCCACGATCAGACGCCGGCCCTCCATGATCTGCTCGAAGAACTCGGCGTCGTCGGCCATCAGCTGCTTGGGCACGGCCATGAGGTTGGCGTTGGCCCTCATCCCCTTCCGCAGCATCGCGACCGCCTCGCTCAGCCGCTCACGCAGCTCGGCCCGCGTGCCGATGGACGCCAGCGCCTGCGCCGCCGGCCGCGAGTCGAAGGCGACCATCAGCGTCGCCCGCAGCAGCGAGGCCTTGTCGGGGAAGACGCCGAAGATCGTGCCCTCGGCCACGCCCGCGGCCTCGGCGATCTGACGGGTGCTCACCGCGGCGCCGAACTCGCGCAGCAGCGGGAGCGTGGCGGCGATGAGCGCGGCACGGCGGTCTTCCGGCGCCATGGCCGGCACCCTTCGTCTCCTCCTGTTCATAGCGGGCAATCCTAATGAGCGAGTACTCACTCGTTCAAATGGTTATACGTCGGGACCAACCGCTACGCTCCATCCGTGCTCAAACCTTGGTTGCCCGGTTTCCTGCTGCTCGCCGCCATCTGGGGCAACAGCTTCTTCTTCATCAAGGTCGCCGTGGAGGCCCTGCACCCGCTCCAGGTCTCCTTCGGCCGGATGGTCGTCGGGGCGCTGGTACTCCTGCTGGCCGTGCTGCTCGGCGGCAGGCGGCTGCCGCGCGACCCGCGCCTGTGGGGCCACTTCCAGGTCGCCTCGATCGTGCTCACCACGCTGCCGTTCACCCTCTTCGCGTACGGCGAGCAGTACGTCTCCTCCGTGGTCGCCGCCATCTGGAACGCCACCACCCCGCTCTGCACGCTCGCCTTCACCCTGCTGCTGCGCACCGAGAAGGCGACCACCGGCCGGGTGGCGGGCCTGGGCCTCGGCTTCGCGGGCGTCATGGTCGTGCTCGGGATCTGGCAGCCGATGGGCGGCGGGCAGCTCGGCGGCAGCCTGGCCTGCTTCGCCGCCGCGGCCTGCTACGGGATCGGCGGCGCCTACATGGGCCGCTTCATCACCGGCCGGCGCCCCGAGCCGCCGGTCGTGCTGGCCGCCGGGCAACTGCTCAGCGGCGCGGTGCAGCTGGCCGTGATCACGCTGCTGGCCGGGGTGCCGCTGGTGGACCCGCACGCGCCCGCGGCGGTCTGGTGGAGCCTGGCCGGGCTCGGCGGGCTGGGCACCGGGCTGGCGTACCTGCTGCTGTACTGGGTGCAGGTCCGCGCCGGGGTCACCACGACCTCCACGGTCACCTACCTGCTGCCGGTCTTCGCCGCGATCTCCGGCGTGGCCGTCCTGAACGAGGGCCTCAGCTGGAACCAGCCGGTCGGCGCCGCCGTCATCCTCGCCGCCATCGCCCTCACCCAGCGCGCCGCGCCCCGGCCCGTCCCCGCTCAGCCCGAGCAGGTCCCCGGCACGCCGGATCACCCGGCCCCGACCGTGAACGGGGGATGAATTCTGCCGTAAGGTCGCCTTTCCGACGGCGCGGACCCGGTAATCGCCCTCCCATAATTCCAGCCATGGGGGTTATTTCAAGAGACAGGGTGCGATGAAGCGCTGGATCGGGGTCATTCTGGCGGCGGTTCTGGCCGGGGTGGCGGGCGTGGCGATCCTCTTCGGGAACCGGGATGACGAGGCCCCGCAGGCGCTGGTGGTGCGGGGGGTCATCGGGTCGGAGAAGAAGCCGTTCTTCGACGATCCCCGGGTCAAGGCGGCCTTCGCCAAGCACGGGCTGCGGGTCGAGGTGGACACCGCGGGGTCGCGGCAGATCGTCGCCGACGTGGACCTGAGCCGCTACGCCTTCGCCTTCCCCTCCAGCGTTCCGGCCGCCGAGCGGATCAAGCGCGACCGCAAGGCGGTCACCACGTATTCGCCGTTCTACTCGCCGATGGCGGTGGCCACGTTCGAGCCGATCGCGAAGCTGCTGGCGGGGGCGGGCGTGGTCCGGGATTCCGGCAAAGGCTACCAAATCCTCGATATTAGGAAATATCTCGATTTAATAGGCAAAGACACTCGCTGGGATCAGCTTCCCGGCAATTCTGCTTACCCGGCTCGTAAGCGGGTCCTCCTCACCACCACCGACATCCGTACCTCCAACTCCGCCGCCATGTACCTGTCGGCCATCGGCTATGTCGCCAACGGCGAGGACGTGCCCACCTCCGACGCGCAGATCGCCAAGATCGCCCCGATGATCGCGCCCGCCGTGCTCGACCAGGGCTTCTCCGAGTCCACCAGCGAGGCGTCGTTCGACGACTACCTGGCGCTGGGCGCGGGCAAGACGCCGCTGCTGGTCGTCTACGAGGCGCAGTACCTGGCGCACGTCTTCGCCGGCGACGGCGCGATCAAGCCCGAGATGCGGCTGATCTATCCCTCGCCGACCGTGCTCAGCAAGCACACGCTGGTCCCGCTGACCCAGCCGGGCGACCGGGTGGGTCAGTTGCTCACGAAGGACGCCGAGCTGCAGGCCCTTGCGGCCGCGTACGGCTTCCGCACCACCGACCCGAAGGCGTTCGCCGGCCTGGTCGCCAAGACCGGGGCGCCGGCGGCGGCCGAGCTGGTGGACGTCGTCGAGCCGCCCACGTACGAGCGGCTGGACCAGCTCATCACCACCATCG
Organism: Nonomuraea angiospora; assembly: GCF_014873145.1. Taxonomy (NCBI): domain Bacteria; kingdom Bacillati; phylum Actinomycetota; class Actinomycetes; order Streptosporangiales; family Streptosporangiaceae; genus Nonomuraea; species Nonomuraea angiospora. The sequence goes on from NZ_JADBEK010000001.1 coordinate 2,144,012, forward strand.
ATTCAGCCCGGCCCTAGCAAGGAGACCCGCACGTGTCCGATCTGGTGCTCACGCCGCCCGAGCCGGTCGCCCCGGTCCCGGCCGAGACGGCGGCCACCATGCTGCCGATCGCCGGCGAGCGCGCCGCCGAGCTGGCCGCCAAGGCCCGCGACTTCGCCGGCGAGCTGAGCGGGCTCGACCACCGCTCCCCCGAGTTCTCCCGCAAGGTGCACGACATCTCCTCGATGGGCGACACCGAGATCAAGTCGGCCTCCCAGGTGGCCAACCGCATGCTCAAGCGGCCGGTCGCCGCCCTGGACGCGGCCCGGGGAGAGGGCGCCGACGCCCAGGCCAGGGTCGCCAAGGAGCTGGTGGCGCTGCGCCGTACCGTCGTGGACCTGGACCCGAAGCAGGCGGCGAGCGGGACGCGCAAGCTCCTGGGGCTCATCCCGTTCGGCGACCGGCTGCGCGACTACTTCGCCAAGTACCACTCCGCGCAGAAGCACATCGACGACATCATCCGCGCGCTGAAGTCCGGCCAGGACGAGCTGCTGCGCGACAACGCCGCCATCGAGGGCGAGAAGGCGAACCTGTGGGAGACGATGACCCGGCTGCAGGAGTACGCGGTCCTGGCCCAGGCCATGGACGCCGCCCTGGAGGAGCGCATCGCGCTGGCCGACGAGGAGCGGGCCACGGCGCTGCGCTCCGACGCGCTGTTCACCGTGCGCCAGCGCCACCAGGACCTGCTCACCCAGCTCGCCGTGTCGGCCCAGGGCTATCTGGCGCTCGACCTCGTACGCAAGAACAACCTTGAGCTGAGCAAGGGCGTGGACCGCGCCACCACGACCACGGTCGCGGCGCTGCGCACGGCGGTGACGGTCGCGCAGGCGCTGGCGAACCAGAAGCTGGTGCTCGACCAGATCACCGCGCTGAACGCCACGACCGGCGACCTGATCCTGGCCACCAGCGAGATGCTGCGCACCCAGGCGGGCGCGATCCAGAACCAGGCGGCCTCGACGACCGTGGACCTGGACACGCTGCGGCAGGCGTTCGACAACGTCTACGCCACGATGGACACGATCGACGCGTTCCGGGCGAAGGCCGTGGACAACATGGCGGTCACCGTCGACAGCCTGTCCGCCGAGCTTGGGCACGCCAAGACGTACCTGGAGCGGGCGCGGGAGGGCGAGCGATGAGACGAGCCCCGAGACGAGCGCTGCCCCTCGTCCTGCTCGCCGCCCTGCTGGCGGGCTGCGGCGGGAGCGGGGGCGGGGAGCCCGCCGACGCGCCCGACGTGCTCCGGGTGCTGGCCGGCAGCGAGATCAAGGACCTCGAGCCGCTGCTCAAGCGGGCCGAGGCGGAGGCCGGCGTCAAGGTGCGGCTCACCTACACCGGCACCCTCGACGGCGCCGAGCAGGTCGCGAGCGGCCGCGCCGACGGCCGGCTGGACGCGGTCTGGTTCTCCTCCAACCGTTACCTGTCCCTGATCGACGGCGCGCAGGCCAGGCTGTCCACCCAGTCCAAGATCATGGTCTCCCCCGTCGTGCTGGGGCTGAAGCCCGCCAAGGCCCGCGAGCTAGGCTGGGACGGCAGGCAGGTCACCTGGGCCGACATCGCGCGGGCGGCCAAGGAGGGCAGGTTCGGCTTCGCCATGACGAACCCCGCCTCCTCCAACTCCGGCTTCTCCGCCCTGGTCGGGGTGGCCGCGGCGCTGTCGGACGCGGACGGCGCGCTCAGCGCCGGGCAGGTCGCGTCGGTGACGCCGCGGCTGAAGGAGTTCTTCTCGGCGCAGCGCCTGACGGCCGGCTCGTCGGGGTGGCTGGCCGACGCCTACGCCCGCGACCGGCGCGTGGACGGCATGGTCAACTACGAGTCGGTCCTGCTGGGGATGCGCGAGCCGCTGACGCTCGTCTACCCGTCCGACGGCGTGGTCACCGCCGACTACCCGCTCACGCTGCTCGCCTCGGCCCCCGAGCCCAAGAAGGCCCTGTACGGCAAGCTGACCGCGTGGCTGCGCAGCCCCGCCGTGCAGAAGGACATCATGACCGGCACCCACCGCCGGCCGATCGCGCCCGGCGTGACCCCTGACCCGCGCTTCGGCGGCAGGCAGCTGATCGAGCTGCCGTTCCCCAACCGGCGCAGCACCGCCGACGAGCTGATCGCCACCTACCTCAACCAGGTGCGGGTCCCGGCGGAGGCGCGGTTCGTGCTGGACACCTCCGGCTCGATGGCGGGCGAGCGGATCGACGCGCTGAAGCAGGCGCTGGTCGCCCTGACCGGCGCCGACACCTCCGCCTCCGGCGCGTTCTCGCGCTTCAGCAACCGCGAGGCCGTCACGATGATCCCGTTCAGCGACACGCCGATGAGGCCGGTCCCGTTCACCGTGCCCGAACGCGACCCCGCGCCGGTGCTCGCCCAGATCAAGAAGTTCGCGGAAGGGCTGTCCGCGGGCGGCGGCACCGCGATCTACGACAGCCTGGCCGCCGCCTACGACCGCCCGGTGACGCCCGGGCACTACACCTCGGTCGTGCTCATGACCGACGGCGACAACACCGACGGCTCCGACTACGCGGCCTTCGAGGCCCGTTACCGGGCGCTGCCGGAGGAGCGGCGGGCGCCGGCGTTCGTGGTGCTGTTCGGCGAGAGCGACGTCGAGGAGATGCGCAAGGTCGCCGAGCTGACCGGCGGCGCCGTGTTCGACGCCCGCAAGACGTCGCTGAGCAGCGCGTTCAAGGAGATCCGTGGCTATCAGTGAGCGCGTGCTGCGCTACCTGGGCTCGAACCGGAACATCGCCGGCTCCTGCCTGGCGCTGCTCGGCCTGGTGGCCCACTTCCTGGGCCTGGCGGGCGCGTTCTGGCCGGTGGTCGTGGTGGCGCTGTACGGGGTGGGCGCCCTGCTCGCCCCGCCGGACCGGGTCCGGCTGACGATCTCGCACGCCGAGGTGGAGACGCGGGCGCTCAGGGCGGACCTGGACGAGCTGCTGCGGCGGATCGGCGGGCGTTTCCCCGACGACGTGCACGCGGCCGTGGACGCGCTGGCCGAGGTGCTGAGGGGCGTGCTGGACCGCGCCGAGCAGCTCACCGCCTCCCCCGACCAGCTGCACGTGGTGTCGCAGACGATCCGCCAGTACCTGCCCGCCAGCCTGGAGGCGTACGCGAACCTGCCGCGCGGTTACGCCCTCACCCGCCGCGGCGGGCGGGAGCGCAGCGCACACGAGGAGCTGCTCGCCCAGCTCGCCCTGCTCGACGCCCAGCTGCGCAAGGTGGCCGAGGCCATCCACCGGGGGGACGAGCAGGCGCTGCGCGATCAGGGCCGGTTCCTGCGGGACAAGTTCGGCGGCTCCGAGCTGGACCTGGGCTGAGGGCCCCACGAGCTCGCGGGCTCGGGAGCTTGCGGACTCGTGGGCTCGGGGGATCCGCGGGTTCCGGGGGCTCAGCCTGCGGCGCGGTCGGCGGGCAGGCGGCGCCGGCGGGCGGTGTCCGTCAGCGCCGGGCGGCGCCAGGCGCCGTCGGCGCGGTAGAGGTCGGTGCCCGGCGGGATGATCTCGTCGATGCGGTCGAGGGTCCGGTCGTCGAGGGTGAGCGCGGCGCCCTTGAGCGTCGCCTCCAGCTGCTCCATGGTGCGCGGGCCGATGATCACCGAGGTGACGGCCGGGTGCGCGGCGGGGAAGGCGACCGCGAGCTCGGGCAGCGAGCAGCCGAGGTCCGCCGCGAGCTCGATCAGCTCCTCCACCACCTCGAGCTTGGCGGCGTTCTCGGGGATGGAGGGGTCGAAGCGGTTGGGGCTGAGCGAGGCGCGGCCGGTGGTCAGGTCGATGGGCTGCCCCTTCCTGATCCGTCCGGTCAGGAAGCCGGACGCGAGCGGGCTCCAGGTCAGCACGCCCATGCCGTACCGCCGGCACACCGGCAGCACGTCGGCCTCGACGCCGCGGGCGAGCAGCGAGTACGGGGGCTGCTCGGTCCTGAAGCGCCGCAGGCCGCGGCGCTCGGCCACGTGGTGCGCCTCGACGATGTCCTCGGCGGGGAACGTCGAGCAGCCGAACGCCCGGATCTTGCCCTGCCCGACGAGGTCGCCCAGCACGTCGAGCGTCTCCTCGATGTCGGTCGTGTGGTCGGGCCGGTGCACCTGGTAGAGGTCGATCCAGTCGGTCTGGAGCCGCTTGAGGCTCTCCTCGACCTCCTTGAGGATCCAGCGCCGCGAGTTGCCGCCCCGGTTCGGCCCCTCCCCCATCGGGAAGTGCACCTTCGTGGCGAGCACGACGTCGTCGCGGCGGCCCCGCAGCGCCTTGCCCACGATCACCTCGGACTCGCCGGCCGAGTACATGTCGGCCGTGTCGATGAAGTTGACGCCCTGGTCGAGGGCGTGGTGGATGATCCGGGCGCAGTCGTCGTGGTCGGGGTTGCCGACGGCGCCGAACATCATGGCGCCGAGACAGTGGACGCTCACCTCGATGCCCGTGCCGCCGAGGACGCGGTAACGCATGATCAGACTCCTAGCGATGTGGATGGGGGTGCTGGGCGCGCGTCGGAGCCTACGAGCTAGAGCCGACTCTAGATCAAGCCGGAGCCGTGCGGCCGGGACTACGTACTTACGTTCGACCGACTAGGTAGTCATACGGGTATCCATCCCGTACCGCTCGCGCCGCCGCCGTACGCACGCTGGATCCATCGACAACACCGTCGAGAGAAGAAGGAATCGTCAACCATGTGCAAGCACCGGCCACGGTGCCCATCCGCATTCGTCGGCGACCACCGACTCACATGTGGGAGTGCCACATGAACGACCACGCCTTGATGAACCAGAGCACCGGACACCATCTCGACCTGAGCTTCCTGGGCCGCGTCTGGGACTGGATCAGGTCCAAGATCCTGGGTTCCGACGAGAACGAGGTTCCGGGTGAGCGGATCGCCTCCTGGTCGCTGTCGTCGGACACGCGGGCGCGGCCCCTCATCCATGCCCGGCTGGCCTCATGGGGGCTCGACGGGCTGGCAGAGGCCGCCGAAGTGCTGGTGGACCAGCTGGTCGCCGATGTCGAGGAGCACGCGCCCGGGCCGTACCAGCTGACCGTCTGGGCCACCGAAGGCGTGCTGCGCTGCGAGGTCGGGACGGAGGACGCGGACGACGGGCCGATGCCGCATGATCTGCGGGTGTTCCGGCGGCTGGCCTGCTGCTGGGGCGCCACGGACCATGCCTTCTGGTTCGAGATCCCGATGAATGCTCAGGACGAGTGCCGCAACTCGGACTGGACCGCCGGAAGCCGGACCGCGTAGGTGACGGCGCGGCCGACGCCGAGCTTCGCCCCGTGGCGGAAGGCGGACGTGAACGCCGGTTTCCCGAGGGCGTGGCGGGCCTGCCGCGTGCAGCGTTCGTGCCAGGCGGCGTGGTAGCAGAGCCGTTCGGGTGAGGCGCCCGCCGCCTGCCACAACGCGTGGGCCGCGCCGAGAAGTTCGGCCGCCCTCTCGTGCTCCTCGCGGGCGCCGGCGATCCAGGCGAGCACTTCCAGGCACTGGGTGAGGCACCACCGGTCGTCGATCTCCCCGGTGAACTGCGCGGCCGACGTCAGGAGCGCCTCGGCCTGCTCGTAGTCGCCCAGGTTCCACCGCGCGACGCCGAGCGCGAACTGGGCGTACGCACGTGACACGAGCGCGTGGTGGGACTCGCTCAGGGCCAGCAGCTCCTCGCCGAACTCCGCGGCGAGACCGGGATCCTCGATCGATCCGTACGCGGCGGCGAAATAGAGGTTGAACATGAGCCCGTCCATGTCGTTCAAGGACCGGTGGAGGGCGAGCGACTCGCGCAGCAGGGCGAGGCCGCGCCGGGTGTCGCCGGCGGTGCAGGCCGCCACGCCCGCGGTCCGGACGGCGTACGGCACGAGGTCCTCGTTCCCCGATCTGGCGGCGAGGGCGCGGCAGTCCTCCAGCAGCGGCAGCGCCGCGTCGAGATCTCCCTGACGCAGGGCGAGCATGCTGTCCGCCCAGAGCGCCGTCGCCCTGGCCCGGCCGGGCTCCGGCACCAGCTCCAGGCCGCGTTCGATCCAGTAGCGGCCCTCGGTGAGCGCGCCGGCGAGCACCCAGAAGCACCACATCGCGGACGCGGTGCCCAGCCCCAGGGGCGCCAGCGCCGGCTCGTTCAGGCACGCCTGGAGCGCGACGCGGATGTTGGGCAGCTCCTGGCGCAGGGCGAGGTACCGATCGAGCTGGTCGGGCACCAGCTGGTCGGTCCGGTGCGTCTCCGTCAGCTCGCGGTAGTGGCCGACGAAGCGCCCGCGCAGCCACTGCCGCTCGGCGGGCGTCAGCTGCTCGCAGCCGTACGCGCGCAGGCTCTCCAGCATGCGGAAGCCGAGCCCGCCCCGGCACAGGACCGACTTGTCCACCAGCCCGGCCAGGAGGTCGAGCACGTCGGCCGCGTCGATGCCCTCGCCCGAGCACACCGTCTCCGCCGTGTCCAGATCGACTCCCCCGGCGAACATCGACAGCCGCGCCCACAGCCGGCGCTCCTCGGGCGAACAGAGCCGGAAGCTCCACTGGATGGTCGCCCGCAGCGTCTGGTGCCGCGGCAGGGCCATGGGACCGCCGGTGGCCAGCACGTCGAAGCGCTGGTCCAGCTCGTACGCGAGCTCCTCCAGCGGCAGGGTGCGCAGCCGGGCCGCGGCCAGCTCGATCGCCAGCGGGATCCCCTCCAGCCGCCGCACCAGCCGCACCACGCAGGCGAGGTTGCCCGCGTTCAGGCAGAAGCCCGGCACGACGTGCGCCGCGCGCTCCACGAAAAGGCGCACCGAATCGTGTCGGGCGGCCTCCCGTACGGTGGTGCGGCCGGGCGTCCGCGGGCCGGCCTGCGCCTCCTCGTGGAGCGCCGCGTCGGCCTCGACCTCATGGAACGGATGGGCGGGCTCGGGAACGGACAGCGGCGGGACCGGGAGCACCTGCTCGCCGTTCACGCCCAGCGAGTGCCTGCTGGTCACCAGGACCTGCAGGCGGGGCGTGGCGTGCAGCAGCCGCTCCACGAAGTGCCCGCAGAGCAGGTCCAGGTGCTCGCAGTTGTCCAGGACCAGCAGCATCCGCCTGTTGGACAGGTGCTCCACCAGCACCCCCATGGGAGCCCGGTGAACTCCGCGCAGGCCCAGGGCCGCGGCCACCGCCGGCTCCAGCAGCTCGCCGGTCTCCAGGGTGGCGAGCTCGATCACCTCGACGCCGTCCCGGTACTTGTTCCGCAGGTTCTCCGCGAGCCTGAGCGCCAGCCGGGTCTTGCCGACCCCGCCGGGGCCGGTCAGGGTGAGCAGCCGCGTCCTGGACAGGGCCTTGCGCGCCGCCGACAGTTCCCACCTTCGCCCAATGAAGGTCGATTTATCCAACAAAAACACCATGAGGGGCCCTGCCACTCCCGTGAGAAACCGAACGGCGCCAAGCCTCCACACCCCAGAGTATTCCTGGCCCGTTTCCCGGCACAGCCGCCCGGGAGTCGCCGCAGACGCGAGTTCTCATTTCCCGGCAAAAGGCGTCCCGCACCATCTTTGCCAATGAGAGCCATAAATTTGCCGGACGCTTGATTTCGATGAATCGCACCGGCTCCCTGTGATTCCTTGTTCATCATGAGTCTCGCCGAGGAGCCGGTCGTCGCCCGCCGCCCGTACCGCTGGGTCGTGCTGGCGCTGGCGTGGGCGTCGTTCACGATGACCGCCGTGGACCGCTCCACGTGGGGTCCCGCCTCGGTGGCGGTGGGCGAGCACCTGGACGTGTCGCCGGCCGGGCTCGGCGTCTTCGCCACCGGCTACTACGTCGGCTACGTCGTCTCCAACGCCGCGGGCGGCGTGCTGACCGACTGGCTCGGCCCCCGGCTGGTCGTCGGCTGCTCGCTCTTCCTCGCCGGCGGGTTCATGATCCTCTTCGGCGGGACGGACTCCGTGGCGACGGGCATCGCGTTCCAGGCCGGGGTGGGGGTGTTCGCCGGGTGCGACTACTCGGCCGGGGTCAAGCTCATCTCCCAGTGGTTCCCGGCCAAGGACCGCGGGTTCGCCATGGGCGTGTTCATGACCGCCACCTCGCTGGGCACGGTGATCGCGAACGCGGTCGTCCCGAGCCTCATCGCCGCCTCCGGGTGGCGTACGTCCTACCACGTGTTCGGCGCCGCCTCGATGGTCGTCGCGGTCCTGTGCCTGCTGCTGCTGCGCGACACCAGGGCCGCGTACGCCGCCCGCGCGGTGCCGGACCTGCGCCCGCTGGCCCGCGACCGGGACCTGTGGCTGCTCGGGCTGGCCGGGTTCGGCGCGCTGTGGGGCACCTACGGCTTCATCACCTGGTCCAACGCGCTGATGATCAAGGGCAGCCACCTGACCCCCGTGCAGGCCGGCACCGTGGTCGCCGTCTTCGGCGTCACCGCCGTCGCGGCGAAGCCGTTCATGGGCATGGTGTCCGACCTGCTCGGCGGCCGGCGCAAGCTCCCGGCCGTCGCCGTGCTCGCCGCCTTCGTCGTGGCGCTGCTGGTGTTCGGCACCCGCGACAGCCTGAGCGGGTTCCTGTGGGTGGCGCCGTTCCTGGGGGTCGCGGCGTACGTGTACAGCCCGCTGATGATCGCGCTGATCCCGGAGCTCGCCGGGGTCCGGCTCGCCGGGTCGGCGGCCGGCGCGACGAACGCGTTCTGGCAGCTCGGCAGCACGATCGTGCCGGTGGTGCTCGGCGCGGTGTTCCAGGCGACGCACTCGTTCTTCTGGGCCTTCGCCACGCTCGCCGCGGGGCCGCTGCTCGGCCTGGTCCTCCTGCTGGGGGTCCGGGAGCACAGAGCCGGCGCGCGCGTGCCCGCCGCGACGGCTCTCGCGGGGTGAGGGCAGGCAGGCACGGTGAACGGGCAGCGGCTCCCGCGGCTGTGAGATCCGGTCAGCACATCGAGGGAATGCAGGTGAAGGGGTTCTGGAGCGTGGGCGCCGGCTGCGTCTGGGCGGGGGCGGCGGTGGTCTCCGCGGGCCGCTCCGGGGGATCTTCGGAGCTGGGGCCGGAGGTCGGACCGGAGGTCGGACCGGAGGTCGGGCCCACCCCCGAATCGTCGCTCACCGGGGCGCTCACGGATTTCTCGGTGCGGGTCGGCTCGGGGGCGGGCGCCGAGGTCTTCGGGCGGGGCGTCCGCCTGGGTGCCGGGGCTGACGTCGTCCGGCGTTCCGCCTTGTCGGTCTGCGCCGGCGTCGTGGGCTCGGCCGTGACGGAGGGCACGAGGGACTGGGACGTCGTGCTCTGCCCGGGAGGCGATCCCACCGGCCGGCCGCCCCCGTTGATCAACAGGCCGCCCGTGACGATCAGCGCCGCCGCCGCGACACCGGCCGCCGCCATGATCGCCGTACGGCGGCGCCTGGCGGCCGGAGGGCGCGGGGGCGAGGACAGTGCGGCCGACGCCGGCGAGGCGCTCAGCGACGGCAGCGCGCTTGGCGAGGGCAGCGCGGTCGGCGAGGTGAGCCGGGCGACCAGGTCGTCGGCGCGCGGCCGCTCGGCGGGGTCCTTGGACAGGCTGGCGGTGACGAGTTCGAGCAGCGTTCCGGCCAGCCCGGAGATCTCCGGCTCCCTGTTGAGGATGCGGTTGATCACCGCCGGGGTGGAGTCCGTGCCGAACGCGGCCCGCCCCGAGGCGGCGAACACCATGGTCACGCCCCACGCGAAGACGTCGGCCGCCTCCGTCACCGGCAGCCCGCCGAGCTGCTCCGGCGCAAGGTAGGACGGCGTCCCCATCACCGAGCCGGTCGAGGTGGTGCCCGGCGCGTCCAGGGCGCGTGCGACGCCGAAGTCGATCACGACGGGCCCCTCCGGCCCCATCAGGATGTTGCCGGGCTTGAAGTCCCCGTGCAGGATCCCGGCGCGGTGGATCGCGGCCAGCGCGGTGGCGGTGCTGATCGCCACCCGGTCGAGCGCGGCCCCGCGCCGCGGCCCCTCGACGGTGACCAGGTCGTGCAGGGAGGGCCCGGGCACGTACTCGCTGACGATGTACGGCCGCCGCCCCGCGAGGTCGGCGTGGAGCACGGGCGCGGTGGAGAACCTGGCCACGCGCTGGGCCAGCTCCACCTCGCGCAGGAACCTGTTGCGCTCCCTGGGGTCGGTCAGCAGGCCACGATGCAGGAGCTTGACGGCGACCGGCTCGCCGCCCGCCGCCCGCCCGAGGTAGACGACGCCCTGGCCGCCCTCGCCGAGGCGGCCGACGATGTCGTACGACCCCAGCCGTCGCGGATCGTCCTCCACCAGCGGCTGATTCACCGAGCCCCCCAACAGCACCAACAGACCGGACAAAAGCTTCCCACACTCGCGATCAAGAGGCACCGGTATCCACAGATCACAATTTCCGCATAAATGCGGACAAATGTTGACCCTTCCACTTTCCTGATGGTTAATCGGAAGGGAGTGCGCCGCTTTCAACGGGGGAAGCGGCTCTTCATGGCCATGGGGGAAACATGACCAGGAGTCTTGTCGGCATGCTCTTAGCCGCCACCGTCGCGACCGGGGTCATCGCGGTGACGCCGACGGCCGCCTCCGCGTCCGAGCTGGGGCAGAGCGCCGCCCGTCCTCACCTGCTCGACTACAAGATCTACTTCGGTAAGTGCGAGGACACCTGCCGCATCAAGGTGCGGATCAAGAGCGTCACTCGCCTGAAGCTCTACGACGTCAGCCTGAACGCCCGGCTCTGGGTCAACGGCAAGAAGGTCGGGTCCTGCTACGACTACGTCGGCAGCATCCGCCCCAAGGGGGTCCGCTGGGCCGGGTGCACCGTACGGTCCTCGAAACTGTCGACCATGTGGAACCGCTACAACGACGGCGAGATCGACTTCAACACCGAGACCAAGACCAACGTCCACTACGAGTGGTATTCCTGACCGGCGGGCCAGGGGCCGGGCCTCCTCGGCCCCTGGCGTCACCTATCTGAGGGCGAAGACCGCGGAGGTGGAGTCGCTCTCGCTCTGCCGTACGGTGCCCGCGGCCCAGACCTCCGTGGTGCCGGGGACGAGCGCCAGGTCCCACAGCTTGATCACCTTTCCGGCGACCTGAGGAGTGCTCACCGACCACTGACCCGCGGCCGAGCGGGACAGCACGCGGGAGCTCGTGTCATCCGGCGGGTCCGCGATCACCCGGATGCCGCCCCCGCCGTCCGCGACGGCGTCACCGAGACGCCACGCGGGAGCCGCCGGGGCCGGGACCTCGACCGGCGACCAGGCGCGGCCGTCGAAATGCGCGGCGAACACCTTCTCGTCGCGGTCGCCGAAGACCCAGACATCATTCTTGGCCACCGCGAGAATGCCGGTCAGGCTGACGGTCCCCTTGTCCCGGCCGGCGGGAAAGCCGGCCTTCTTCCAGGCTCTGCCGTCGAAGTGGGTGACCTGGCAACAGCCGATCGCCCAGACGTCCTTCTGCGACACCGCGCTGGTCCGGACGACGTCCCTCGGCGCGCGCCGCTGCCAGGTGCGGCCGTTCCAGAACCAGGACGCCGAATGGCCGTCCGAGCCGAAGGCCCAGACGTGGTGGCGGCCGAGCACCAGGCCGCGGCTGAGGTTGGGGCGGGGGCCCATGGCGGACCTGCCCGCGTCCGTCCAGCGACGGCCGTCGTAGCGGAGGGCGGCGGACTCGCCGGTGTCGCTCGTGGTGAAGGCCCACACGTTGTCTGATGAGGACGCGCCCGCCGAGCCGATGGCGCCGTAGTGGCGGCCGGGCAGCTCGGCGGCCCGCCAGGCGCGGCCGTCCCAGTGCTGCGCCACCGGGCGGGCGGTCCCCGCGCATTCGTCGTCGATGGGCTCGCTCTGGCCGAACACCCAGACGTCGCTCCGGCTCAGCGGCACGACCGCCGACATCGAGTCGCAGCCGCCGTGATCGTGCATCCGGATCAGCTCCCAGGCCGGCTGGTTCACCGGGGGCGGGGCCGTGACCAGACCGACCGTCAATAACATTCGTGTCAGCACGGACCCATCATGCTGGGTGTCCGCGCCTCACCCCAGCAGCCACACCCCTGCCAGCGAGATCGTCCCGACGAGCCCGGTGGCGATGCCGCCGAGCAGCATGACCCGGCCGCCCTTGAGCAGCTTCCGCAGGTCGATCCCCGTGCCGAGGGCGAACAGGGCGGCGGCCATCAGCGCGTTCGTGATCGCCGGGACGTTCCCGGTCACCATCGGCGGCAGCAGCCCCGTGCTCCGTACCGCCACCATCGCCAGGAACCCGGCCACGAACAGCGGCATGATCGGCGGCCTCTTCCGGGGAGCGGCGGATGTCGGTGCCACCGGCCGGGTGAGGGTGGCGCCGTGCCCGGCGGACCCGCCCACCGCCATCCGAGCAGGCGGGACCACAGCTGTCCGAGCGGGCACGGCCACCGCCGTCGGGGCGGGGGCGCCGGGCGGGCGGCGCAGGGACGTGGTGATCGCGACGATGGGCGCGAGCAGCACGACCCGGGCCAGCTTGACCGTCACCGCCGTCGCGAGCACTCCCCCGGCGGCCCCGATCGCCGCCACCTGGGCGACCTCGTGCACGGCCGCTCCCGCCCACACCCCGAGCTGCTCGTGCGAGAGCCCCAGCCAGGACGCCAGCAGCGGGAGCACCACGATGGCCGCGCTCCCGTAGAGGACCACCACGCTCAGCGCGCCCGCGGCGTCCTCGTCCGAGCTGTCGGCGCTGTCGTGCATGGCCGCGATCGCCGCCGCCCCGCAGATCGACACGCCGGTGGCGACCAGCAGCGACGTGCCGGGCGAAAGGCCGAGGCGGCGGCCGGCCAGTGGCGTGAGCACGAACGTGAGCCCCGTGGCGGCGGCCACCACCGCGAGCGCCTGCCACCCGAGCGCGAGCACCTGCGGCACCGCGATCTGCAGCCCGAGCAGCACGATCGCCACGCGCAGCACCCGCCTGGAGACGAACAGCAGCCCGGGACGCAGCGGCTCGCGGATCACCCCGGCGCCGGCCAGCGCCGCCCCCAGGGCCACCGCGGCGGTGGCGGGGCTGAGTCCCGGCACGAACCGGTTGACGACCAGGGCGGCCACCGTCGCCAGCGCGCACGCCACGATGCCGGGCAGGCAGGACGTCTTGGAGGGGGCAGAAAGCATGATCCCAGTCTTCGGGGCCTTCGGCGGGCCCGGTAGCCGCGCGTTGTCTGGGAGGTCATAGCCTGTGGCTATGACCGCGCTGCCCGATCTCGACTCCCTCAAGCTCCTCGTGGACGTGGGCGAGCTCGGCAGCCTCGGGCAGGCGGCCAAGCTCGCGGGCATCGCGCAGCCGTCGGCGAGCAAGCGCATCGCCCAGCTCGAACGGCGGCTCGGCCTGCCGCTGCTGGAGCGCACGCCGCGCGGCTCCACGCTCACCGCCGAGGGCAAGATGGTGGCGGGCTGGGCCGCCCAGGTGCTCGCGGCGGCGCAGGAGCTCATGCGGGCCGCCGAGGCCGTCCGGCACGGCGAGGCGGCGCACCTGCGGGTGGCCTCCAGCATGACGGTCGCCGAATACCTGGTGCCGCGCTGGCTCGGGGAGTTCCAGAGCAGGGAGCCCGGCGTCCAGATCGGCCTGGACGTGCTGAACTCCGCCGACGTGGCGGCGCTGGTGCTGTCGGGCGCCGGGGGCGTGGAGCTGGGGTTCGTGGAGGGGCCGAACGTGCCCGACGGGCTGGCCAGCCGGGTGGTGGGCACCGACCGGCTGGTCGTCGTGGTCGCGCCGGGCCACCCGTGGGCGCGCCGCCGCACGGTGCTCAGGGGCGCCGAGCTGGCAGCCACCCCGCTGGTCGTACGCGAGCGCGGCTCGGGCACCCGCGAGACCCTGGACGTCGCCTTCACCGGGCTCCACCAGGCCAGCCCGCGCCTGGAGCTCGGCTCGAACTCGGCCGTCAAGGGCGCCGCCCAGGCGGGCGCGGCCCCGGCGGTGCTCAGCGGGTACGCGGTCGAGGCCGAGCTGGCCACCGGCCGCCTCGTCGAGGTGCCGCTGGCGGGCCTCACCCTGGTCAGGAACCTGCGCGCGGTCTGGCGCCGGGGCCGCTCCCTGACGGGCCCCGCCGCGACCCTGCTGACCATCGCCAGCCGCCCCTGACCCACACCCGGCGGGGTCTGCGCGCTCGCCGGGCAAACAGGGGAGAATCTTCAGCGATGAACATCACTCCCGCCCAGTTGCGCGACCTGGCCGGCCGCGCCGACGCACTCCAGGCCGAGGCCCGCGCCCTGTACGCCGGCCTGCCCGCCGATTCCCCCGAACGCGCCCATCTCCAGGCGGCGCACCACGCCGCCGAATGGCTGAAGCGAGCGGGCGAGGACCTGCTGCGCGCGGCCGGAGACCTGGCCCAGTATCGGGCCCTGGCCGAGTCGACGTGCGCCTTCCCGTGGGGCGTCTGTCCCGAGCACGGCAACACGATCTCCTCCATGGCCAACGTGTCCACCTGCCGGGTGTGCCGCCGCACCTGGGACTACGACCGGCGCGGCCAGAAGTGCGGCGAGCCGGTGACGTGGAAGGTGACCGACCGGGTGGGGACGGAGTCGCTGATGTGCGACGGGCACGTCCTCGGCGCTCGCGCGGCCATGCAGGGCGCCACCTTCATGCGCCTCGACGGAGGGAGGTAACCGAGAGCCCCAGGAAATTACCCCCTCATCTCGCCACAAAAGCGCTGATCAGCGACCTGCAACAGCCGCAAACAGCCCCCCGATCAGCGGTGCATCCTGCATCCTGGGCATGCATTCGCGTTTTCCCCCTTCAAGGAGCTGCCGTGACCCGGTATGCCGTCGATCATGCACGGAACGCGCTCGTAGCCCACTGGAGCACCGGCATCGGGGATGTCGCGGTCACCGTGGCCCCCCTTGCCGCGGCCGGCCCCTCTGACGCCCTGCGCCTGGCCGCCTGCCTGACCGAGCTGTCGCAAGCCTGCTGGCGCTGCTACACCCACCCGGCGAGCATCTCCGACCAGCACGGACCGGGCAGCCTGGGCTGGCACCGGCAGCGCGAACGCGACGCCTTCGCCGGCGTCGTCCCGATCCTGACCGCCTCCGCGCACGTCCCCGTCTCCGCCAAGGTCGGGGACATCGCCCAGCGCACCGGCCGCGCCCTGCGCGCCCTCGACAGTCCCGA
Organism: Nonomuraea angiospora; assembly: GCF_014873145.1. Taxonomy (NCBI): domain Bacteria; kingdom Bacillati; phylum Actinomycetota; class Actinomycetes; order Streptosporangiales; family Streptosporangiaceae; genus Nonomuraea; species Nonomuraea angiospora. Next base: position 2,159,033 of record NZ_JADBEK010000001.1, read on the forward strand.
GCTCACCGTGCAGGTCGTCGCCGACGTCGCCGCCGAGCTGTCGGCCGTCGAACAGGCCGAGCGCGGCGACCTGTCCGGACGCGCCCAGCAGGCCGTCACCCTCAGCCGCGAGGACGCCTCACCCCTCCAGGTCGCCCAGGCGGACGCCTTCCTCAACCGCCAGCCCTTCGGCTGCGAGGAGCTGATCACCCAGATCGACCCCGCCGCGGCCGCGATCGCCGCCGCCCACTGGCTGCACGCGGCCGCCGCCACGACCGGCCGCCGCGTCCGGCAGCATCCGGTACAGGTCGTGGCCGAGAGCGACCATCTCAGACCCCTCGCCGTGGAGAGCCTCGTCGAGATCGTGAGCGCCATCAGCTTCGGCGCCACGCCGCGCCAGACGGTCATGCCGCTCATCCGCCACACCCTGCACGTCGCCGAGGGCCACCTCTGCGGCGTGACCGACGCCAAACGGCGCATCGCCGCCGCCGAACGCCTCGTGGCCAGGACCCGGATCGACCACCCCCACTCCGGCTCCGACTCCGTCTGCCTGCCCATCACCTCCCTCGACCCCGCCCGGCCGGCCCTCGATCTGCTCGACAACCTCATGGCCGGCATCCACGGCTGCTGGCTGCAGTACGCCGGCCATGCGCGTACCCAGGACGCCTTCTCCTGGCAGGATCCGGACGGCGACCGGCGGCAGGAGCGCCACGCCGAGCTGTTCCTCACCGAAGTCCGGCAGGAAGCGGCCACCCGCCACCAGCACCTGCTCTGACGCGTGGCCACGCGGCGCGTCCGCGCACGCTTCGGCCGGCCCGTCGAGTCGCGAGGCCTCAGGCGCGGCCGAAGTGCTCGTGCAACCGGCGGGCCGCGCGGATGAGCCCGCTGGACCCGTCACGCGCGGCGATGCCGGCGACCTCGGGGATCGCGCCGCGCGCCCCGGCCCAGCCGGCCACTTCGGCGGCGAACTCCAGCGCCCGGGTGTGGACGCCGTTGGCCCGCTCCCCTGGCCTCGGCAGGAAGGCCGGCAGCAGGCCACTCATGATCTGCCAGACCTCCCGGTGGGCGCCCTGCCGCGCGCACGCGTCGAGCGCCCGCAGCACCGGGCCGAGCTTGACGTCGAGCAGGCGCAGGCTGTGCCCCAGCTGCTGTCCGCACTCGGCGGCGGGCAGGGTCTTCGTCGCGACCGCCCGCAGCAGCAGCGCCTGGCAGTGCCCGGCGTTCCAGCCGCGCTCGCCCAGCAGGATGCCGAGCAGCAGCGCCATCCCCTCGCCCGCGGGCCCGTCCTGGTGGCAGAGCCGGGTCACGTGCGGGTGCAGGCGGCCCCGCCCCTCCCAGTCGGCGAACAGGGGCGGGATGAGGTGCATGGCCACGACCTCGCGGTCCGAGGGCAGCACGAGCCACCACGACGACTCGTAGCAGGCGCCGTGGGATGGCCGGTGGCGGGGCGGGTCGCAGAACAGCGCGTCCACGAACGCGATCCCCGTCGGCTCCTGCCGGATGCGCGGGCGCGGACGGCCGCCGGGCTCGGCGGGCCATTCGACGCTCGTCACGGGCTCCGGCCGTGCCTTGAGCCAGCGCACCAGCGTGGCGCCCGCCGTTCCTTGAGCCAGCGCACCAGCGTGGCGCCCGCCTCGGAGGTCAGCCGGCCCCCTTCTACGATGTCATCCGGGTGAACTGGGTGATCGCCCCGCGCGCGTGAACACCCAGGCTGTAGACGACCTGCGAACTGCCGGGAGCGAGCACCGGCCCGGCGTGGTTCATCACCCCCGTCAGCCCGATCGGGCGGCACAGCTGCGGCAGGCCCTCCCCGATGCACCCGGCGTACGTCAGGTCTCCCTGGGCGGAACGGCGCAGGTGGGTCACCGCTCCCCAGGCGAAGGCCGGGTCTTGGGTGCTCCCGTAGACGCTCGTGCCGTCGGCGCTGACCGCCACGTCGACGTACTGGCCCTGAGGCCCGGTGGCACGGCACCCCGCGGCGTAACCGATGCAGCCCCAATAGGCGATGTTCCCGGTGGCGGTGTCGCGGTGCAGATGGGTGACGCCACCCGGTCCCGACACGTAGAGGCTGTCGCCGGCCTGGGTGATCGCGCCCTGGGTGATGCCGAGCAGGCCGTCGGTGTCGGGGATCGCGCAGCCGCCGACCCCGGACTCGCCCACACAGCCCGCCTCCGTGAGCGAGCCCGTGGTGAGGTCCCGCCGGAAGTGCGTCACCGAGCCGGGCCGCTGGGCCACGACGTAGAGGCTGCGCCCGTCGGCGCTGACGACGGCGTCTCCCGAGGAGGTCATGACGCCGGTACGGCCGATCGAGGTGCAGCCCGGCGTCGCCTCCCCGATGCAGCCGCTGTATGCCAGGCGGCCAGTGGTGCCGTCGCGCCGCAGGTGGTAGACCGCGCCCTTGCCGCCGCCTGCCGCGTACAGGTACAGGTCGCGGCCGTCCGCGGTCGCCGTCAGGGCGTTCTGCGACGTCGCCCAGGGGGCGAGCCCGGGCAGGGCCGCCACGCTGCCGCATGACGGGTCCCAGACGCAGAAATCCGTCACGAGGTCGCCGTTGGCCGCCGTGCTGAAGCCCACCACGGCGGCGGGAGTGGACACGTACACGTGGACGCCCGCCGTCACCACAGAACTGGCTGCGTACAGGCGGCCCGGGATCTCCTCGTTGTTCACCTTCGTCGGGCGGCACCCCGCCAGACCACCCATGCAGCCGGTGAGGGAGAGCGTGTCGTTCGCGGCCCGGCGGAACGTGGAGATCGCCGGCTGCGCCGTGCCCGACCCGCCGTCGCCGCCGGCCACGACGTAGACGGTGCTCCCGTTGCCCGGCAGCGTCGCCGCCGACGCCCAGTCCAGCGGGTTGACCGGGCCGATGTCCACGGCGCCGGACACGTTCTGCGTGATCGTCCGGACGAAGACGAGGTCGCCCACCGCCGCCTGCGCGCTGGTGGGGAACCCCACGATCAATGCCAGTGCCGCGGCGATCCCCGCGGCCCACCGTCTTGTACGGCCAAGTGCCAGCACTTGCGCTCCTTTCGTCAGATCGACGATCGGAGATGGTCCTGCCGGTTGGGAACGCGTCCTGAATTATCCGTACAAGCCCGTACAGGCGCCGGCCGCTCACCTGGCCGGGCTGTCATCGAGCCGACCGGCTCGAGCGTGTTCTTTAATTCCGACACCTAGCCACTCTTTCCCGCAGGACCTTAAACTGCAGGTCCTGACGCATAGTAAACGTGGCATACCGATCTCCATATAGCGCCGAATTTGCGCCGCCATCGGCTCAGCACACCCCAATTACCGCCAAATCACAGGAAAGGCCCGACGAAAGGGAAACGCGATGGACGGTGAAGGGCGAATCGCCCGTGAGCTGTGCGCGGCGCTCGGTCCGCCCGCCACGGCGGCCGACGTGGGCGCGGCGATCTCGCAGATCGTCGGACGCCAGGTGCCGCACGACGCGCTCCGGCTGGTCGCCCTGAACCCGGCGATCGGCATGGGCCTGGGCGCGTTCAGCTTCTGGCACGAATACCAGCCCGCGCTGATCAGCGCCCTGGTGCTCAACGGATATCTGCACGGCGACCCGTGCCCGCTACCGGCCCTCGCCCGGCACAGCGTGCCGGTGTGCGTCGTCGGCGCGGGCGCCGGCGACGGCCGGCGCAACACGCTGTTCCGGCAGGTCCTGGCCGCCCACGGAGCAGGCAGCGAGCTGCGCCTGGTGATCCGGGACCGCCACGGGGTGTGGGGTCTGCTCGGCCTGCTCCGCGCCGAGGGCGCCAGGCCCTTCGGCGAACGGGACTTCCACCGGATCCAGCGACTCGCCCCTGCTCTACCGGCGGCGTTGCGCGGATATGTGACGGCCGGCCCGCTGACACCCACCGTTCCGGCCCTGCCGACGGGGGTCATCACGATCAGCCCCGACCACACGGTCCGATCCATATCGCCTCAGGCGGGGGCATGGGTACGGCAGATGTGGCCCGCCGCCGGGAGCGGGGTGCCGGACTGGATCGCCAACGCCTTCTGGGTCGGCCTGTCGCTGCACGTACGGGCGCATACTCGCGATCCGCGCGCCTGGACGCCGCTGATCTGCGCGCCGGCGGCGAACTTCGGACGCTGGATACTGATCCACGGCCAGCCGCTGGACGAGAACGGCGACAGCGACGTGGCCATTCTCATCCAGGCGGCGGGCGGCGAACTGCTGCTGCCGTCATTTTGCGATTGGTACGGCATCACCACCGGCGAACGGCGCGTCATCGAATACCTGTACGCCGGGGACTCGGCGAAACAGATCGCCCGGATCCTCGACCTGTCCACTTACACCATCAACGACCATTTGAAATCGGTCTACCGCAAGACCCGGGCGCAGAGCCGGGACGAACTCATCGCGGCCATCGCCGGCTGACCACCGTTTCCCGGCGTCCCCTCCGGCCGCTGATGCCGCCCGCACGCCCCCCAGACTCCCGGGCCCACGGGACGCACGTCACGGCCAGCCGGCCCCGGGCACCTCGACCTCGACCGCGATCACCTGGCCGGAGCCGGGCACGACCAGGTCAGCAGCCGTCATCCCCTGCCACTCCGCCACCACGACGAACAACGTCCTCCCGTCCGCCCCGCCCAGGGCGCAGGCGAACCCGCCACGGTCGAGCGCGACGCTCTGCAGTGCCTTGCCGCCTTCGGCCACGCGTACGCAGCAGCGGTTGGGCACGTCGGCGTACCAGACCGCGTTCTCCTCATCGGCGCAGATGCCGTCCGGGGTGCCCTCGCCGAGCTCGGCCCAGACCCGGCGGCCGGACAGCGAGCCGTCCGGCGCGATGTCGAAGGCCACCAGCTGGTGGCGGTAGGAGTCGGCGACGATGAGGGTGGAGTTGCCGGCGAGCACCGCCATCCCGTTCGGGAACGCGACGTCGTCCGCCACCTGCCGCACCGCCCCGCCGGCCGTGACCAGGTGGACGTGGCCGGGCCTGAACGACTCCCCCGCCATCGGGTCGAAGCCGCAGCGGTTGACGTAGGCGTTGCCGCGGCCGTCCACCACGATGTCGTTCCACCCGGCCTGGCCGAGCTCCGCGTGGGTGACCAGAGACCCGTCGGGCTCCAGGCGCAGCAGCCGGCCGTCCGGGGACGAGACGATCAGGAGCCTGCCCTCCGGCGACCACGCGGTGCACAGCGGCAACGACGCGACACGCGCCACGACCTCGCTGTCACCGTCCAGGTCGACGGCGACGACCTCGCCCGCGGACCAGTCGGAGAAGTACAGCCTGTCACCGTGCCACCGCGGCGACTCGACCAGCCCGCGCCCCGTCACCAGTGTCCTTGTCCCGCTCATGCCCACCGCGTCCTTCTTCGTCGTGAGACGTCGCCCTGTCGCCTTTCATACGAACGGCAGCCGATCAGATCGACAGGTTCCCCCGAGCGTGGCGAGGGCCCACCGGTCCCGCGGACCAAGCTCGGACCGGTGGGCGGGCGACGCCGGCGTCGGGACGTCAGGCGCCGCGGGCGGCGTCGTAGCGGGCGATGACGTCGTTCCAGTTGATCAGGCCCCAGAGCTTCTCGACGTAGTCCGGGCGCACGTTGCGGTACTGCAGGTAGTAGGCGTGCTCCCAGGCGTCGAAGACCAGCAGCGGGGTGGTGTTCATGCCGACGTTGCCGTGGTGGTCGTAGACCTGCTCGACCACCAGGCGGCGGCCGAGCGGCTCCCAGGCCAGCACGCCCCAGCCCGAGCCCTGCACGGTGGCGGTGGCTGTGGTGAGCTGCTTCCTGAACGCGTCGAACGAGCCGAAGTGCTCGGTGATCGCGTCGCCCAGCTCGCCGTCGGGGCGGTCGCCGCCGTCGGGGGACAGGTTCTGCCAGAAGATCGTGTGCAGGACGTGGCCGGACAGGTTGAACGCGAACGTCTTCTCCAGCCCGACCAGGCCGCCGAACTCGCCCTTGTCACGCGCCTCGGCCAGCCGCTCCAGCGTGTCGTTGGCGCCCTTGACGTAGGCGGCGTGGTGCTTGGCATGGTGCAGCTCCAGGATCTCCCCGGTGATCGCGGGCTCCAGGGCCGCGTAGTCGTACGGCATGTCCGGAAGGGTGTACTCGCCCATGGGCGTTCTCCTCAAAAGATGTTCTTGCAAATATCTTGCAAGAACAATAATCACGCAAGTGCGTCGCGTCGACACCGGCGGCAGTAGCCGCGCAGCACCTGGCCGACGGGGTCCATCGCGAAACCGGTGCTCTCCATGACCGCCGCCTCCGCCGGGGCGAGGCGGTCCGCCGGGAGCTCGACGAGCACGTCGCAGCGGCGGCAGATCAGGTGGTGGTGAGGCGTCGCGGCGAGGCCGAAGAGCGTCTCACCGGCGTGGTCGACGCTGTGCAGGACGCCGCGGGCGGTCATCACCGTCACGTTCCGGTAGACGGTGGACACGCTGATCATCTCGTACGCGGAGATCACCAGCCGGTGCAGGCGCGGCACGCTGAGATGGGTCGCCGCGTCGCGCAAAGCGGTCAGGATCGTCAGCCGCGGCACGGTCCTGCGCAGGCCGAGACGCGTCAGCGTCTCCCCCAGGTCCTCTCCCTCGCTCATGCCCGCCCGGCCACGGTCCCAGGCGCACCCAATGGCACGTCCGGGCGCGCGCCCGGCGCGACCCCCGAACCTCCGAACGCGGGAACCTCGATGTGCGACCCCCTCCCCGCTTCGCCGCCAGATGATCAGTTTGCATCGAATATGCTCTTGCGAACAACTGGCGACTGAGCGACCTGGGACGGGCCGTCAGTGCTCCAGACGGCGCAGCAGGTACGTGTCCATGATCCAGCCCTTGCGGGCCCGCGCCTCGGCGCGCAGTTCGCGGATGCGGTCGCCGACCTCGGCCACCGGCCCGGAGACCAGGATCTCGTCGGGCGTGCCCAGGTAGGCGCCCCAGTGGATGTGGAAGTCGTCGAGGCCGGCGAAGGAACAGTGGGCGTCGAGCATGACGACCACGTCGTCGGCGCTGGGGCCGTGCTCGGCCAGGCGCCGCCCGGTGGTGAGGTGCACGGGCCGCCCGACCTGGGTGAGGCTCGTGCGGTGGCGGGCGGTGAGCGCGGCCACGCTGCTGATCCCGGGAATGACCTCGTACTCGAATGTCACGTTGCCTCGCCGGAGGATCTCCTCGACGATGGCAAGCGTGCTGTCGTACACGCCTGGGTCGCCCCACACCAGGAACGCCCCGGTCTGGCCGTCGCGCAGCTCGTCGCGGACGAGCGCCTCGCAGGCGAGCGCGCGGCGCGAGCGCCAGTCCTCCACGGCGGCGGTGTACGCCGGCGTGGTCCGGTCGCGCTCGGGGTCGCGGGCCTCGGCGATCCGGTACGGCGCGCGGCCGTGCTCGGCGATGAGATCCAGCCGGAGCTGGACCAGTTCGTGCTTGACCTCACCCTTGTCCACGATGAGGAACACGTCCGTGGCGCCGATGGCCTTGACCGCCTGCAGGGTGAGATGGTCGGGATCTCCGGCTCCGATGCCGATGACGAGTAGCCGCTTCACTCGCAAGAGTCTGCCAGAAGGGCAGATATACGATATGCCTCGCAAATCCCCCAAGGAGGGCTGTGAATCTCGTCGAGCAGGGCGACGCCTTCGCCGCGTTCTGGCAGGAGCGGCACCTGTGCACGCTCTCCACCGCGCGCCCGGACGGCCCGCCGCACGTGGTGCCGGTGGGCGCGACGCTGGACCTGGCCACCGGCATCGCCCGGGTCATCACCTCGGGCACCTCGGTCAAGGCCGGGCTCATCGGCACCGACGGCGCGCCGGTGGCGCTCTGCCAGGTGGACGGCCGCCGCTGGTCGACGCTGGAGGGCCGGGCGGTGCTGCGTACCGAGCCTGAGCAGGTGGCCGACGCCGAGCACCGCTACGCCGCCCGCTACAAGCCGCCCCGCCCCAACCCGGCGCGGGTGGTCGTGGAGATCCAGGTGACGCGCGTCCTGGGCAACGTGTGATCACGGTCGTCGGCATCGGCGCGGACGGCTGGGACGGGTTGTCCCCGGACGCGCGGCGCGCGCTGGAGGCCGCCGAGGTGCTCATGGGCGGGCGCAGACAGCTCGACCTCGTGCCCGCGCCGGCGGCCGAGCGCGTGGCCTGGCCCTCCCCGCTGCTGCCCGCGCTGCCCTCGCTCATGGAGGCGTACGCCGGGCGCGAGGTGTGCGTGCTGGCCAGCGGCGATCCCCTGTTCCACGGCATCGGCTCCACCCTGGTGCGAATGCTGGGCGCGGCGAGCGTCCGCGTGGTGCCGCACGTCTCGTCGCTGTCGCTGGCGTGCGCCCGGCTCGGCTGGCCGGTGGAGCAGGTGGACGTGGTCAGCCTCGTGGGCCGGCCCCCTGCCGCGCTGAACGCCGCGATCCTGCCCGGGCGGCGGCTCGTCGTGCTCGGCGCCGGCCGCGACTCCCCGTCCCTCGTGGCGGGGCTGGCGACCGGGCTCGGGTACGGCCCCAGCCCCATGACCGTCCTGTCGGACCTGGGCGCGGACTCGGAGAGCGTACTGACGGGAACGGCGCAGACGTGGGCGGCACGGGAAGCCGACCCCTCCCCGCTGAACGTGATCGCCCTCGAGTGCGTCCCCGCCCCCGGCGCCGAGCCCCTCGCCCGCGTTCCCGGCCTGCTCGATGCGGCGTTCGAGCATGACGGGCAGCTCACCAAGCGGGAGGTCCGCGCCGTCAGCCTGTCGCGGCTCGCCCCGTTGCCCGGAGAGACGCTGTGGGACGTGGGCGCCGGCGCGGGCAGCATCGCCATCGAGTGGATGCGCAGCCACCCGGCGTGCGCGGCCGTGGCGATCGAGAGCAGGGCCGACCGCGCCGCCGCCGTCGCCCGCAACGCCGACCGGCTCGGCGTGCCGGCGCTGCGGGTCGTCGAAGGCAGGGCGCCGGCCGCGCTGAAGGGCCTGCCGGCGCCGGACGCGGTGTTCGTCGGCGGCGGCCTGACCGTGCCCGGGCTGCTGGAGACGTGCTGGGCGGCGCTGCGGCCCGGCGGCAGGCTGGTGGCGAACGCCGTCACCCTGGAGTCCGAGTCCGTCATGGCCCAGTGGTACGCCCGGCTCGGCGGCGACCTGGTACGCCTGGCCGTACAGCGGGCCTCACCCGTCGGCTCCTTCACGGGCTGGCGGGCCGCGATGCCGGTGACCGTGTGGTCGGTCACCAGGAAGGACGTGCCGTGACCGTGTACTTCATCGGGGCGGGCCCCGGCGCCGCCGACCTGATCACGCTGCGCGGCCTGCGGCGGCTGCAGTCGTCGCCGGTCTGCCTGTACGCGGGTTCGCTCGTGCGCCGCGAGCTCCTGGACGCCTGCCCCTTGGGCGCCAGGCTCGTCGACACCGCGAACCTCACCCTCGACGAGATCGTGGTGGAGCTGCTCACCGCCCATCGCGCGGGCCTGGACGTGGCGCGGCTGCACTCCGGCGACCCGTCGGTGTTCAGCGCGGTGGCCGAGCAGATGCGCAGGCTGGACGAGCTCGGCGTGCCGTACGAGGTGGTCCCCGGGGTGCCGGCGTTCGCGGCGGCGGCGGCCGCGCTGGGCAGGGAGCTGACCGTGCCCGGCGTCGGGCAGACCGTCATCCTGACCCGCACCTCGGCGCGGGCCACGCCGATGCCCGAAGGGGAGGACCTCAAGACCTTGGGCGCGAGCGGCGCCACGATCGTGCTGCACCTGGCCGTGCAGCGGATCGAGGCGGTCGTGGAGGAGCTGCTGCCCTCGTACGGGCCGGACTGCCCGGTGGCGGTGGTGGCGCGGGCCAGCAGGCCCGACGAGGTGGTCCTGCGCGGCACGCTGGCGGACATCGCGGGGCAGGTCCACGCGGCCGGGATCCGGCGTACGGCGGTGATCGTCGTCGGCCGGGTGCTGTCGGCCACGCAGTTCCCCGACAGCCACCTCTACAGCGCGGAGCGGGAACGGCCGTGCGACGGGTCCTGATCCTGGGCGGCACGGCCGAGGCGCGGGCGCTGGCCGCCGAGCTATCCGGCGAGTCGTCCGGCGGGTCGTCCGGCGGCGGCGTTCACGTGGTGTCGTCGCTGGCCGGGCGGGTGAGCAACCCGCGGCTGCCGGTCGGGGAGGTGCGCGAGGGCGGGTTCGGCGGGGCGGACGGGCTGGCCGCCTGGCTGGCGGCCGAGCGGATCGACGCCCTGGTGGACGCCACGCACCCGTTCGCCGCGCGGATGACGGCCTCGGCGGCCGAGGCGTCGGCGCGGACGGGGGTGCCGCTGCTGGTCCTGCGCCGCCCGGGGTGGCGGGAGGGACCGGGCGACGCCTGGCAGCGCGTGCCCTCCCTGCCCGCGGCCGCCGCCCGGCTGTCGGAGGCCGCCGCGCGGCCGGGCGACGACCCGGCACACGCGCTCCTTCCCGAGGTCGCCGCGCAGCCGAGCGGCGGCCCTGCACGCTCGTTCCTTCCCGGGGCCGCCGTACGGCGGGGCGGCGGTCCGGTGCGGGTGTTCCTGACCACCGGCCGGCGGAGCCTGCCGGTCTTCACCGGGCTGGCCGGGGTGTGGCTGCTGGCCAGGTCCGTCGATCCGCCAGAGCCGCCGGTCCCGGACCATGTGCACGTCCTGCTGGACCGCGGGCCGTACACGGTCGAGGGCGAGCGCGCCCTCATCCGCGAGCACCGGCTGGACGTGCTGGTCACCAAGGACAGCGGCGGGCCGATGACCACCGCCAAGCTGGTCGCGGCCCGCGAGCTCGGGCTGCCGGTGATCATGGTGGACCGGCCGCCACTGCCCGCCGGCGTCCGGCTGGTGGAGACCGCCGCGGAGGCGGCCGCCTGGGCTCGGGGATAGCGGCGGGGAGGCGGCCGCCTGGGCTCAGGGGTAGCGGCGCGGCGTGTAGACGACGCCGCGCTCGGTGACCCGGGTCGTCGAGGAACCGACGATGAGCAGGCAGCGCATGTCCACCTGCGCGGGGTCGAGCTCGCCGAGCGTGGTGACGGTGACGCTCTCCCGCTCGCCACCGACGTCACGCCCGATCACCACCGGGGTGGCGGCGTCGCGGTGCTCCAGCAGCAGGTCACGGGCTGCGGCGACCTGCCACGTACGGCTGCGCGAGGCCGGGTTGTAGATCGCCAGCACCAGGTCCGCCTTCGCGGCGGCGCTCAGCCGGCCGGCCACCACCTCCCACGGCTTGAGCAGGTCCGACAGCGACAGCACGCAGTAGTCGTGGCCCAGCGGCGCGCCGACCCGGCTGGCCACGGCCTGGGCGGCGGTCAGCCCGGGGACGATCCGCACCGGAACGTCCGGGAAGCCGGCCGCGGCCTCCAGCACGGCGCTGGCCATGGCGAACACGCCCGGGTCGCCGGAGGACACCACGGCCACGCGCGCGCCGTCGCGGGCCAGCTCCAGCGCGTGCCGGGCGCGCTCGGCCTCGACGCGGTTGTCGGTGCGGTGGCGGCGCTGGCGCGGGTTCGGGGCGACCCGGTCCACGTACGGGCCGTACCCGACGAGGTCGGTCGCCGCCGCCAGCGCCTCCTGCGCCTCGGGCGTGAGCCACGGCCGCCCGGCGGGCCCGAGGCCCACCACGACCACCTCGCCCTGGGCGTCGGCCCTGCTCTCGGTGGGGGACGGTTCGGGGACGAAGGTCCGCTCGGCGGGGCTGGCGAGCAGGGCCAGCGAGAAGTACGGCACGCCGTCGGCGTCCACGTCCTTGAGCGGCGCGACCCGTTCGGCTCCCATGGTGGCGCGCTCGACGTACCAGGCGTCGTCCAGCCGCCCGGCCTCGGCCAGCGCGTCGCGGACCTTCTCGAACGTCCGGCCCAGCTTGAGCACCGCCGCCGAGTCGGTGCCGCGCAGCCTGTCCGCCAGCACCCCGGCGGGCAGCGTGCCGGGCAGCACGGTCAGCACCTCGTCCCGTTCCACCAGCGGCCGGCCCAGCACGGCCGAGGCGGCGCTGACGGAGGTGACGCCGGGCACCACCTCGGTCGGGTAGCGGTGGGCGAGCCTCTTGTGCATGTGCATGTACGAGCCGTAGAACAGCGGGTCGCCCTCGGACAGCACGACCACGGTCCGGCCCGCGTCCAGGTGCGCGGCCAGGCGCTCGGCGCAGTCGGCGTAGAAGTCGTCCAGCGCGCCCTGGTAGCCGCCGGGGTGGTCGGTGGTCTCCGTGGTCAGCGGGTAGAGCAGCAGCTCCTCGATCTGCCCTTCCTTCATGTACGGCAGCGCGATCGAGCGGGCGATGCTGCGGCCGTGCCTGGCGGCGTGGTAGGCGATCACGTCGGCCTCGCCGATCAGCCGGGCCGTCTTGACCGTGACCAGCTCGGGATCCCCGGGACCGAGCCCGACCCCGTACAGCCGTCCCGTCATCGCCATCACTCCGTCTCGTTCGCGATGGCGTTGACCGCCGCCGCCGTCATCGCACTGCCGCCGCGGCGGCCGTGCACCACCAGATATTCCAGGTCGCTGTCCGCCAGCGCCCGCTTGGACTCGGCCGCGCCGATGAACCCCACCGGGATGCCGAGCACGGCGGCGGGCCTGCCCGCGCCCTCGGCGACCAGTTCGAGCAGCCGGAACAGCGCGGTCGGCGCGTTGCCGATCGCCACCACCGCGCCGTCGAGGCGGTCGCGCCACAGCTCCAGCGCGGCGGCGCTGCGCGTGGTGCCGAGCCGTTCGGCCAGCTCGGGAACGCCGGGGTCGCCCAGCGTGCAGACCACGGCGTTGTCGGCGGGCAGCCGGCGCCTGGTCACGCCGGAGGCGACCATCTGCGCGTCGCACAGCACGGGCGCGCCCCGGCGCAGCGCCGCGCGCGCCCGGACGACCACGGCGGGCGACCAGTCCAGGTCGGTCACGAGGTCGGTCATGCCGCACGCGTGGATCATCCGCACCGCCACCTGCGCGACCTCGGGCGGCATCCCGGTGAGGTCGGTCTCGGCACGGATGGTCGCGAACGAGCGCCGGTAGATCTCGGCCCCGTCGCGGAGGTAGTCGCTCACTGATGCCTTTCCTGGTATCCGTCGCCGGTGGCGACCATCTGGACGACCCGGCCGCGCGGCAGCCCGCAGCGCCGCTCGCAACCGGCCCAATGCACGGGCGTCGCCGGAGGGCCGTCCAGGGTCGCCACCCAGCGCCGCGCGTCCTCCTGTACGTCGGCCAGGGACTTCGCGCAGCCCGGACGGCCGGTGCAGGCGCTCACCCCGGCCCACGGCGACGCCGGGTCGGTCACCAGCCCGGCCGCCTCCAGCATCCGCGCCGCCCGGCCGGCGGCGGCGGGCGGCAGATCGAGCAGTACGACGGTCCGCCACGGCGTGAGCCGGACGGGCACGCCGGTGCCTCCTCCCGGCCCAGGCACGCTTGCGGTGCCCTCCGGACCGGCCGCACCGGTGGCGCCTCCCGGATCCGGCGCAATGGTGACGCTTCCCGGCCCAGGCACGCCTGCGGTGTCCTCCGGACCGGCCGCGCTGGTGGCGCCTCCCGGATCGGGCGCGTCACTCGTGCCGGCCGGGCCGTTCGTCTCGGCCGCTGCGGCGATGGCGCGCGCCTGAGCGGCGGACAACCGTCCGAGCGGCACCACGACCTCCAGCGCCACCCGCCCGTCCCGCTGCTCCACCCGCCCGGCACGCGGCGCCCGCACCGTGCCGCGGACGCCCGGAGCGCGCGGCGCCTCGGCGTCCGGGGTCGGCCCGGCGTGCGGGTGGGGCCCGGAGCGGCCGTCGGCGGCGCGGTCGGTGGTGCCGGTGGCATTGACGGGGAGGGCGCAGTCGGACGCGACACCGTCGAGCGCGGCATCGCGGGGCGTGTGTGTGGCGCGGGCGGGAGCAGCGGTGTGGTCGTGGGTGGTGGCGGTGTGGAGGCGGGTGGCGATGCGGGCGGGGCCGTTGTGCAGCTCCGCGATCCGCCACGCGCCCCCATCCCCTTCCGCCCGTTCGTCGAGGAACGCCTCGGCGGCGGCGATCATGAGTCCGGCCGCCGCGTCCGCCCCCACGGCGAGCCCGGCGTCCACCCCCGCCAGCAGCACCCGCCCGTCGAAGAACGTGACGTCGGCCCCCAGCGCGAGCATGTCACCGCTGCCCTCGTCCACCGCGAACAGGAACCGCCCCGGCAGCCCCGCCAGCCGGGGCCGCGCGCACAGGGCCCGGTCCAGCGCCTCCACCAGGGGCTGCGGGTCCAGCAGGCCGAGGCCCGTGCGGCCGCCGAGCGGCGAGGCCACGATGTTGCGCACGCGCTCGTGGGCCTCCGACGGCAGCAGGCCGGCGGCGGCGATCCGCTCGGCGAAGGCGGCGGGTGAGCGCAGGCCGCGCACCTGGACGTTCGCCCGGGAGGTGAGCTCGATCACGTCCGAGCCGAGGCCGGCCGCGCAGGCGGCCAGCTCGCGCAGCCGGGCGGGTGAGATCGCGCCGCCGGGCAGGCGGACCCGGGCCAGCGGGCCGTCGGCGGCCTCGTGCACCTGTAGCGCCCCCGGACAGGCGTCGGGACGCATACGTCCGGAAAAGTCGGCTATGGACACGATCAGGATGGTAACGCCACTTCTGGCGGGGGTCGGTCCTGTCGTAGGCTCCTTCCAGGCGATGGCTAGGGAGGAAGCCGGTGTGAATCCGGCGCGGTCCCGCCACTGTGACCGGGGAGCGAACCCCACCACAGGCCACTACCCGGCGACGGGTGGGAAGGCCGGGGTGAGCGCTGATCCGGGAGCCAGGAGACTCCGGCCGCCGCGACACCCGCGACCGGGGCGAGGACCCCGAGGGAGGATTGCGCCGTGCCTGGCGACAGCCGTACCGTCCTGCTGCTCTCGACCTCCGACACCGACCTGCTCAGCGCCCGCGCGAGCGGTGCCGCCTACCGGTGGGGCAACCCGGCCCGGCTGGTGGCCGAGGATCTGCCCGCCCTGCTGGAGGGCGTCGACGTGGTCGTGGTGCGCCTGCTCGGCGGGCGCCGCGCCTGGGAGGAGGGCCTGGACGCGCTGCTGGCCGGCCCCCTGCCGGTGGTGGTGCTGGGCGGCGAGCAGGCGCCGGACGCCGAGCTGATGGAGCTGTCCACGGTCAGCGGCGGCGTCTGCGCCGAGGCGCACGCGTATCTGGCCCACGGCGGGCCGCCGAACCTGGCCGAGCTGCACGCGTTCCTGTCGGACACGGTGCTGCTGACCGGACGCGGGTTCGCGCCGCCGGAGGCCACGCCCTCCTGGGGGCTGCTGGAGCGCGACGCGCGACCAGGGCGGGGGCCGGTGGTCGGGGTGCTCTACTACCGGGCGCACCACCTGGCGGGCAACACCGCGTTCGTGGAGACGCTCTGCGCGGCCGTCGAGGAGGCGGGCGGGCAGGCGCTGCCGGTGTTCTGCTCCTCGCTGCGCACCGCCGAACCCGAGCTGCTCGACACGCTGCGCGCCGCCGACGCGCTGGTGGTGACCGTGCTGGCGGCGGGCGGCTCGCGCCCCGCGACGGCGAGCGCGGGCGGCGACGACGAGGCGTGGGACGTGGGCGCGCTGGCGGCGCTCGACGTGCCGATCCTGCAGGGGCTCTGCCTGACCACCAGCAGGCGGGCGTGGGAGGAGAACGACGACGGGCTCTCGCCGCTGGACGCCGCCTCGCAGGTGCCATCCCGGAGTTCGACGGGCGGATCATCACGGTGCCGTTCTCGTTCAAGGAGATCGACCCCGAGGGGCTGACCGTCTACGTCGCCGACCCCGAGCGGGCCGCCCGGGTGGCGGGCATCGCGGTACGGCACGGGCTGCTCCGGCACACCCCGCCCGCCGAGCGCCGCCTGGTCGTGATGCTGTCGGCGTACCCGACCAAGCACTCCCGGGTGGGCAACGCGGTCGGCCTGGACACCCCGGCCAGCACGGTCAGGCTGCTGGCCAGGCTCGACGAGGCCGGCTACGACCTGGGCGAGGGCTTCCCAGGCGTGGCCGAGCAGGACGGCGACGCGCTCATCCACGCGCTGATCGCCGCCGGCGGCCAGGACCAGGACTGGCTGACCGAGGAGCACCTGGCGGGCAATCCGGTACGCATCTCCGCCGCGTCCTACGAGCGCTGGTACCGCACGCTGCCCGAGGAGCTGCGGACGGAGATGGAGCGGCACTGGGGGCCGCCGCCCGGAGAGCTGTTCGTGCACGAGGGTGACATCGTCCTGGCGGCGCTGCGGGCCGGGAACGTGGTGGTGATGGTGCAGCCGCCGCGCGGCTTCGGCGAGAACCCGATCGCCATCTACCACGACCCCGACCTGCCGCCCAGCCACCACTACCTGGCCGCCTACCGCTGGTTGTCGGCCGGCTTCGGCGCGCACGCGATGGTGCACGTGGGCAAGCACGGCAACCTGGAGTGGCTGCCCGGCAAGTCGGCGGGCATGTCCGCCGCGTGCGGCACCGACGCGGCCATCGGCGACCTGCCGCTGGTCTACCCGTTCCTGGTGAACGACCCGGGCGAGGGCACGCAGGCCAAGCGGCGGGCGCACGCCGTGCTGGTGGACCACCTGGTGCCGCCGATGGCGCGGGCGGAGACGTACGGCGACATCGCCCGGCTGGAGCAGCTGCTGGACGAGCACGCCACGATCGCGGCCATGGACCCGGCCAAGCTGCCCGCCATCCGGGCGCAGATCTGGACGCTCATCCAGGCCGCCCGGCTCGACCACGACCTGGGGCTGGCGGACCGGCCGCACGACAGCGAGTTCGACGACTTCATCCTGCACGTGGACGGCTGGCTCTGCGAGGTCAAGGACGCGCAGATCCGCGACGGCCTGCACGTGCTCGGGCAGGCGCCGGCCGGGCAGGTGCGCGTGGACCTGGTCCTGGCGATGCTGCGCGCCCGGCAGCTGTGGTCGGGCCGCGAGACGCTGCCCGGCCTGCGCGAGGCGCTGGGCCTGGCCGAGGACGGCACGGCGGGGCTCGGCAGCGTGGACCGGGCCGAGGCGGCCGCGCGGGCGCTGGTGGAGGCCATGGAGGAACGCGGCTGGGCGCCGGACTCGGCGGCGGAGGTCACGCGGGAGGTGCCGGACGACCGGCGCGACCTCGTGACGCGGGTCCTGACCTTCGCCGCCACCGAGGTGGTGCCGCGCCTGGCCCGCACCACCGACGAGCTCGACCACGTCCTGCACGCCCTGGACGGCGGCTACGTTCCCGCCGGGCCGAGCGGCTCGCCGCTGCGCGGCCTGGTCAACGTGCTGCCGACCGGCCGCAACTTCTACTCCGTCGATCCCCGCGCGGTCCCGAGCCGGCTCGCCTGGGAGACCGGCCAGGCCATGGCCGAGTCGCTGCTGGAGCGCTACCGGTCGGACACCGGCGAGTGGCCGCGTTCGGTGGGGCTGTCGGTCTGGGGCACCAGCGCCATGCGCACGGCGGGCGACGACGTGGCCGAGGTGCTGGCCCTGCTCGGCATCCGCCCCGAATGGGACGAGGCCTCCCGCCGGGTCACGTCCCTGGAGCCGATCCCGCTCGCCGAGCTGGGCCGTCCGAGGATCGACGTGACGGTGCGCATCAGTGGGTTCTTCCGCGACGCGTTCCCGCACGTGGTGGCCATGCTCGACGACGCCGTACGGCTGGCCGCCGGGCTGGACGAGCCGTACGAGGACAACTACGTGCGCGCCCACGTCGCCGCGACCGGGGGCGACGAGCGTCGGGCGACCATGCGCGTGTTCGGGTCGGCGCCGGGCGCGTACGGGGCCGGACTGCTGCCCCTGATCGACAGCCGCAACTGGCGCGACGACGCCGACCTGGCCGAGGTGTACGCGGTGTGGGGCGGCTTCGCCTACGGCCGCGGCCTCGACGGCGTGGCGGCCCGCCCGCAGATGGAGGACGCCTACCGCAGGATCGCGGTGGCCGCCAAGAACGTCGACACCCGCGAGCACGACATCGCCGACTCCGACGACTACTTCCAGTACCACGGCGGGATGATCGCCACCGTCCGCGCGCTGACCGGCCGGGCCCCGGCCGCGTACGTCGGCGACAGCACCCGCCCCGACGCCGTCCGCACCCGCACCCTGTCGGAGGAGACCTCGCGCATCTTCCGGGCCAGGGTCGTCAACCCGCGCTGGCTGGCCGCGATGCGCCGCCACGGCTACAAGGGGGCGTTCGAGCTGGCCGCCACGGTCGACTACCTGTTCGGCTACGACGCCACGACCGGGGTGGTCGCCGACTGGATGTACGACAAGCTCACCGAGACGTACGTGCTCGACCCGGAGAACCAGGAGTTCATGGCGCGCTCCAATCCCTGGGCGCTGCACGGCATCGCCGAACGCCTGCTGGAGGCCGCCGAGCGGGGCATGTGGCAGCATCCCGACCCGGAGGTCCTGCGCGGCCTGCAGGAGGTCTATCTCAAGACCGAGGGCGACCTGGAGGACGACACCAGCCGCTGAGCCGTCATCGGCTGCCCGGCCCAGTGCAGGTGCAGGTAGGACGCGGTCACCAGGGCGTCGCCGAACCCGTCGGCGCCCCTCTCCCAGCGGAACAGCGGCTCGCCGGCGTACTCGACGGCAGTGCGGTGGAACTCGTGCCCCCGGAAACGCTCGCCCGGCTCCGTCAGCGGCGAACGCCTGAGCGCGACCGCGTCCCGGTAGCCGAGCGTCAGCCTCGGCGTCATCCGTGCCCGGCCCGGCACCCGCCCGTCCAGCTCCTCACACAGGTAGAGCAGCCCGGCGCACTCGGCTGGTCTCTTGGCGTCGGACGCATCGGCGCCATCATCGGGCCGCTCGCCGTGGGCCTGTTCATGGACGCGTAAGCGGCCTATATCTGGAATTTCTACCTATTTGCGGGCTGCGCCATTCTCGGGGCCGTCGCCGCCCTGCTCGTGCTGCGCCGAAACAGCCAGCCCGCCTGATTGGCGTGGAAGATCCTCGTGCCTTGATGACGCACCGGTCACATGACGGATACGAGATCCCCCATGTGCTCATTAATGTGAGTAGTCACAAGATCCGATACTCCACAAAGGACGCAGACATGTCTTTACGTATGCGTTTCACGGCTGCCCTCACCATGATCCCGGCCGCCTCGGCCGTAGGCACGCTCATGACCACACCAGCCAGCGCCAGCTCTCCGTCGGCTGGAGCACTGGGCTGCGGCTTGGAACTGAAGCCAGGGGGCGGGTGCGCGCCGTCGACTGCCGTGACCCCGGCCCCGCGAGCACCGCCAGGCACCGATAACAGCTGGGAAGATCCAGCATGCCCAGCCTCTGGCGCGAAAGGCTGGGCGATGTTGCTTCTGGCTCGCCCATCTCCGGCCGTAGCAGCCGGCCGTCAAGAAGTACGCCGGGCTTGCGGTCTCGCCCTCGGCCTGTCCCTTACCATCGGCTCAGTTAGCCTGCCGACGTCTGTCGGCAGGAGGGAAAACTCATGAACAACACCGACGTCCTGATCGTGGGAGCGGGACCGGTCGGCCTGACCGTGGCCATCGTGCTCAAGCAGCTAGGACACGACGTGACCGTTCTCGACGCTCAGGCCGAAGGAGCCAACACCTCGCGCGCGGCCGTCGTACACGCGCACACGGTGGAACTGCTCGAACGCTACGGCGTGGCCGAGCCTCTGGTGGAACGCGGCGTCCACACCCCCACCTTCACCATCCGCGACCGTGACCGGCTCCTGGTGCCAGTGCCCTTCCATGGCCTGCCCACGCGCTACCCCTACACCTTGATGATCTCCCAGGCCGACACCGAGGCGTTCCTGCTGACCCGGCTGAAGGAACTGGGAGCAGAGGTGCTGCGTCCCTGTCCCGTGACCAAGGTGGAACAGGACCTCCAGCGGGTCACCGTCACACTGGAGGACGGCCGGGTGCTGCACGCCGGCTACCTCGTCGGCGCGGACGGGATTCACAGCACGGTACGCGAGCAGTCCGGCATCGGCTTCACCGGCGGCACGTACGCCGAGTCCTTCACCCTGGCCGATGTGCGCCTGAGCGGTGGCGTACCGCATAACGAGGTCATCCTGTACTTCTCGCCTGCGGGACTGGTCGTCGTGGCTCCGCTGCCAGGCGGCCTGCACCGCATCGTCGCCATCGTGGACGACGCACCTCGTGATCCGAGCATCGCGTTCGTACAGGCTTTGCTCAACAAGCGCGGTCCGGAAAAGCAGCCCGCCATCGTGCACGAGGTGCTGTGGGGCTCAAGATTTCGCGTGCATCACCGTGTCGCCGAGACCTTCCGCAAGGGGCGTGTCCTCCTCGCGGGCGACGCGGCACACGTGCACTCCCCCGCCGGCGGCCAGGGCATGAACCTGGGGATCGAGGACGCTGTCAGCCTCGGGGAAACACTCGCCCGCGTTCTCGACGGCGACTCGCCTGCTCTGCTGGACAGTTATGCCGGTATCCGGCGCCCGGTCGCGGAGAAGGTCGTCGCTCTGGCCAGCCGGCTCACCGGGCTCGCCAACGCGACCTCCGCCCGCCGCCCTCTGCGCAACCTCGTCCTCGGCCTGGCCGGCAAGATCCCTGCTGTCCGCCGTCGGCTGGCGTGGCAGCTTTCCGGCCTCGACCGTCGCCGCAACATGCCGTTTCGCTGAACAAGCGGGAAAGCGGCCACGTCGTCGACAGGACAAAAGCTCCGAAACCGCAGTGAAGGACTGCACCTCGGCTCGACTGGGGCCGGCGCGCAGGCGGTACGCGCCGGCCTGCCCTTCTCAGTTCGCGGTCCGCGCTCGGCGGAAGGAATGTGGGGGTGTCCTTCCGGATAGCCGACCACGCACACCTCGCCGGCCGCGTCGGCGTCGGCGTCGGCGAGGGCGGACAGATAGTCCATGAGCTCCGGCTCGGATGTCAGGCGGCGGGCCGACACATGCGGAACGGCACGAAAGCCGAGCCGCCGTATGACACGTGCGGCGTTCACTCGCAGTATGGTGCCCTCACCGGCGAGAAACGTCACATTGACGCGCGTTCCCGCCGGAACAAGTCCGGCCGCGTGCTCCAGCGCGGCGGCGTCTTTTCCGGTCATCTCCAGCGAGAAGTCTTCCAGCAGGTCAACACCATGCTCGCTGATTCCGAGTTCGCGATCGGCCTTCACCGGCCACACCTTTCCGATAAGCCCGGCCTCTGGGACGGGGCCCGATCCAAAGGTAGGACGGCGGGCCCGATGTCAAGGCGAGATTCTGTATCGCAGAGTGGACGTTCACCGGCGATCGGCTCATGCGATTATTTCCGCCTTGCCGCACAGGAGAATTTCCGGCTTGTTCTCGTTTCACCTGCCATGACGGCTGTGTGAAGGGTGGTATTCATGAGCGAAGACTTCCCGATGCCGCGGACCTGCCCCTTCGACCCACCACCGCGATATACCGAGCTACGCGAGCGCGCACCGGTCACCCGGGTCTCGGTCCCAGGCGGTAGATCGGCCTGGCTGGTCACCGGTCACGCGAACGTACGCGCGACACTGACGGACCCGCATGTCAGCTCCGATCGCACGCATCCCGCTTTTCCGCTGGTCATGCCCGGGTTCGGGCAGAACCTCAAAGGTTCGATCCTGACGATGGACCCGCCGGAGCACAACAGGCATCGGCGCATGGTCACCCCCGAGTTCACGGTCCGGCGGGTGCAGGGCCTGCGACCGCGTATCCAGGAGATCGTGGACCAGCGAATCGACGAGCTCATGGCCGGCCCGCGCTCCGCCGATCTGGTGGAGGCGCTGTCGCTGCCGGTTCCCTCCCTGGTCATCTGTGAGCTGCTCGGCGTGCCGTACTCCGAGCGGGACTTCTTCCACGCCAGGACCGCCGAGATCGTCAGCAAGAGCACCACGGCCGAGCGGCGCACGGCGGCCATGGGGGAAGTGCGGGAGTTCCTGCACGAACTCGTCACTCACAAAGTGGGCGATCCGGGAGAGGACCTGCTGAGCCGCCTGGTAGTGAAATATCAGGAAGCCGGCCTGTTCGACCACCAGGTGATGTCCGCCATGGCGCTCACCCTGCTCATCGCCGGGCACGAGACCACGGCCAACATGATCTCCCTCGGCACGGTGGCGCTGCTCGAGAACCCGGACCAGCTCGCCGAGCTGAAGAAGGATCCGTCGTTGATGCCGGGTGCGGTGGAGGAACTGCTGCGCTATTTCACCATCGCCGACGCGGCGACCTCCCGGGTGGCGACACAGGACATCGAAGTGGACGGCATGCTCATCCGCGCAGGCGAAGGTTTCATCGCGGCCGGGGCCTCGGCCAACCGTGATCCCCGCGTCTTCGAGGACCCGGACACGTTGGACATCCACCGCTCGGCACGGGGTCACCTGGCCTTCGGCTACGGCGTCCATCAGTGTCTAGGGCAGAACCTGGCGAGGCTGGAGCTGGAGGTCGTCTACACGAAGCTGTTCCGCCGGCTGCCCGGTCTGAGGCTGGCCGTGCCCTTCGACGAGCTGCCGTTCAAGCACGACGCGAACGTGTACGGGCTCCACAGCCTCCCGGTGACATGGTGACCCTGCCCGTCACGGTGACGGGAGCCGGGGCGCTCCCGTCCTGGCAGGGGTGCGGGTGACGCACGACACCATCAGCGCCGCGCGTCGACCGAGCGGTGGCACGAGCCCGGCCAGCGCGAACGCCGCCGTCCGCACCACGTGCACGGCCCGCGTGTCGAGGCTCACGAGCCGCATCAGGCGGTCGGTGAAGCCGACGACCTGCCGGGCCGCAGCCATCCTGCGGCGCCGGTAGCCGGCCAGCATGGCGTACGCGTCCGCGCCGCCGTGGACGGCGGCCAGCGTGGCGGCCAGGTCATAGGCGTCCTGGATGCCGGTGTTCATGCCCATTCCGCCCGCGGGGCTGTGCACGTGGGCGGCGTCCCCGGCCAGAGCGACCGATCCACGGCCGAAATCGTCGGCGAGGCCGTGGTGCAGGAGGACTCCTGCGCTCTTGTGCACGGTGGTGACCGTGGCCCGCGGCAGGCCGCGGCGCCGCAGATGCGCCTGCACTTCGCTGAGTGTGGGCGGGTCTGGGCGCTGGCCGCCGGGAGAGCGCACGGAGATGATCAGGCGCCACTTGCCGCCGGGCATCGGGGCCATGAAGAGCAGCCCGTGACGGCTGGGCGTGATGTGGGCCAGGGCGCGGTCGGGCGCGCCGGCCAGGTCCACGTCGGCGGTCAAGAACGCGGTGTCGTAGGTGTGCTGCGGGAAGCCGATGCCGAGCGCCTCCCGTACGGTGCTGTGCAGGCCGTCCGCGCCGACGACGCATCGGGCGCAGGACGCTCTCCGTAACCGCCTGCGGAACGATGAGGAGGTACGGGAAGGCGGTGGCCACGGTGCCGAGCGGGATGTGCATGAGCGCGCGCCCGCGCACCGCGATGCGGAAGGTGTCCACCGGCGTGCCTCGCTCCAGCAGGTCCGCGGCCACGCCGAGTTCGTCGAGCACCTCCAGAGCACCCGCGTGCACGACCAAGCCGCGCGACTCCTTGACGGGGCCGTGGTTCTCGTCGAGCAGGACGAACGGCACGCCCGCGCGGGCCAGGCCGAGGGCGGTGACCAGCCCTGCCGGTCCTGCGCCGATGACGCAGGCGAAGGTCTCCTGAACGCTCATCGCCGGCCCGCCACGTCAGCCACCGAGAGCGCGCGCACTTCCCGGGCGGCGGCGGCGACGTCGACCCGGGTGACCTTGCCCCCCTCGACGACGGGTATGCCGTTGACCAGGACCAGCGCGGCGATGTCGCTGAGCCCGGTGAACAGCAGGGCGGCCAGCGGGTCGTGCGCGCCGGCGCGGTCGACGGTGGTCAGGTCCCAGCAGGAGATGTCGGCGGCCTGTCCCACGGCCAGCGAGCCCAGGTCGGGCCGGCCGAGGCAGGCGGCGGAGCCGCGGGTCGCCATCGCCAGCAGTTCCCTGGCGGTGGGCCATTCCTCCGGCTCGGTTCGGGGGGCGCGGTGCGCGAGCGCGGCGAGGCGCAGGTCGCCGAGCAGGTTGGCGCCGTCGTTGGTCATGGAGCCGGTGGTGCCGAAGCCGAGCGTGACGCCGGCGTCGAGGTAGCGGCGGACGGGGGCCAGGCCCCAGCCGAGCTTGAGGTCGGCGGCCGGGATGTGGGCGACGCCGATGCCGGCCGCCGCGTACTCGGCGATCTCCTCCGGCGGCGGCGTGACCCCATGGGCCACCCACAGCCGGTCGCCGGTGAAGCCGTGCTCGTTGAGGATCCGCCACGGCGAGGTGCCGAACCTGGCCTGGGCGAGCCGGGTGTCCTCGTGGTGGTGCAGATGGGTGTGGAGCCGTACGCCGGGGTGTGCCGCGGCCAGGTCGGCGAAGGCCCGGAACATCTCCGGCACATCGGAGACCACCCCGGAGGGGGCGAGCACGATGCGGGTCATCGCGTACGGCTCGGGGTCGTGGTGGGTCGCGATCAGGTGCTCGGCGTGCCGGAGGACGGCGTCGACCGGTTCGGCGAAGACGTCGTCGATCATGCCGCCGCGGGTGCGGGAGAAGGTCACGCTGCCGCGGCCCGCGTGCAGGCGCACGCCGACCTCGGCGGCGGCCTCGATGACGGCCTCGACGTACGGCTCCGGCTCCTCACCTGGGAAGACGGTGTGCTGGTCGGCGACGGTGGTGACCCCGCCGAGCACGGATTCGGCCAGTGCGGCGCGGGCGATCGCGCCGATGTCGGCGGCGCGGAAACGGCCTTCCTGCCAGCGCCGCAGCACCAGCTCGTTCTGCAGGTCGAGGAAGCGCGGCATGCCGGAGCGCTCCAGCGGCGGCAGGGTGCGCAGCGAGGCCTGGAACAGGTGCTGGTGGGCGTTGATGAGCCCAGGCAGGGCGAGCAGGCCGGTGCCGTCGATGACCCGTTCGACGTCGCCGGCGGGCAGGTCGTGGCCGATGGCCGCGATGCGTGGCCCGTCAATGAGGATGTCGGCGTCCGTCAGCTCCCTGTCTTCGGTGTCGAACGTGGCCACGTACGCCAGCCGGCGGAGGAGGATTTTCATGATCACCTCTACTGTAAACAGACGTTTGCAAACGATCGTATGCATACGGGTACTGATATTGTCAATCGGCATGGACGAAAAAGGCGGCGAGGGGTGGGCGCCGGTCATGCGCTTCAGCGAGCGCTCGGCGCCGACCCGGCGAGCGATCCTGGAGGCCGCACGGACCAGGTTCGCCAAGGACGGCTATGACAGGGCCACCATCCGGGCGATCGCCGCCGACGCCGGGGTGAGCGCCGCGATGGTGGTGCGCTATTTCGGCAGCAAGGCCGACCTGTTCGCGCTGACCACCAAGGCGGGCTTCCTCTCGCTGGACCTGACGTGCGTGCCCACCCAGGAGATCGGACGCCGTTTCGTCCGGGCCGCGCTCGAACCGTGGGAGCGCGGCGAGGACGAGGCCATGGCCGCGCTGCACCGCTCCGCCATGACCCACGAGGATTCGGCCAAGGCCGTGCAGGGGCTACTCACCCACCAGGTCCTGCCCGTCCTGAAAGCGGCATTCCCCGACGACCCCGACATCGAGGCGAAGGCCGGCCTGGTGCACGCTCAGGGGCTCGGCCTCATCGTCGGCCGCTACCTGCTACGGCTGGAGCCGCTGGCCTCCATGGACTTCGACACCATCGTCGCCAGCGTGGGCGACAGCGTGCAACGCTACCTGGACGCTTGAATTCAGGCGTGCGAGGCCAGGACTACGGCTTGCCTCGAAGCGGCACGCCTCTGCTCTCGAGCTCGTCCAGCAGAGCCAGCCCCTCCTTGGCCCACTGGATCTCCATGCGCGCCTTGGCGATCTGCCCCCTGAAGGTCAGCTTGCGGAAGGCGACGATGGCCTCGTGCTCCTCCTCCGGCCGCTGCGCCAGGCGCTCGCGCAGCAGCGAGACCCGCGACGATCGGGTCGTCTCCGCGGCCACCGGCGAGCTGAAGCAGATCAGGCGGATCGCGAGGCACTCCGTCGTCTTCGTCGTGACCGAGACCCGCAGGCTCACCACGAAGCGCGGGTTGCCCGTTCCCTGACTCCGCGCAGCCGGATCCGTGCCGCGAGCAGCGCGGATGAGCAGCGCAGCCCCTTAACGGTCGTGGCGCTGCCTGCTTATCTGGACGCGCGGCGCCGCGGCGAGGTGTCAGCCGAGGTCTCCGGTGAGGTGGCGCTGCACGACAGGGGCCTGGACGGCGACCAGCCGCTCACGGTCGAGCGAGGCGAGCGGTTCCACGCGCAGCACGTATCTGGCCGTGGCCACCCCCAACAGGTGAGCGCCCGTCAGATTGGCCCGCAACTCGGCGTGATCCGCCCCGATGGCGCGGGCCAGGGGCAGCATCACCTCCTCTGACATGAACGCCGACACCATCGCCGACGCGCTGGGCGACGCCGATGCTCCACGCACCACCGCCAGAAGCCGTGCTCCCGTGTCCGGCGTTTCCCACAGCTCGAGGTATCGGCGCAGCAGCCGCTCCCCCAGCGTTTCGATCTCGCCCTCGTACACCAGCCTCAGCAGGGACCGGGTCGGCGGGTCGACCCGCAGGGCGGCGTCGAACAGCCCGTCCTTGTTGCCGAAGAACTGCAGGACCAGCGCTGGGTCGACGTCGGCCGCGGTGGCGACGCCCCGGATGGTGGTGGCCGTGTAGCCGCGCTCGGCGAAGCTCTGCTGCGCTGCTCGGCCGGCAGGCTCGCGGCGGTGTCGAGCAGGACGCAGCGGCCGTCGCCGAGGTGCTCATACAGCCGGCTCGTCCGCCCGTCCAGCAGGAGCGGCAGGTCGGGGACGCGGGTGCCGGCGAGCGGAGACTCGGTGACCTCGGCGGGTACGGGATAGGCGATGCCCAGACCCGAGAGCGTCAGCCGGGCCGCTTCGGAGACTCGTGGGTGGTTGACGACGCGGGGGAAGACGTACGGCCGGATCGCCCGGACGGGTGCGGGTGCCTCGACGACGCGCCGCAGCGTGTCGGTCAGGCGCAGGACCGTCTGGCCGACCGGGTGGCGTTCGGACTGGTAGGTGTCGAGCAGCCACGGCGGCGCCCATCCCCGGTCGGCGGCGATCAGCTTCCAGGACAGGTCGGCCGCGTCCTGGATGCCGGTGCTCATGCCCATGGCGCCCAGCGGCGAGTGCACGTGCGCCGCGTCCCCCGCCAGGAAGACCCGGCCTACGCGGTACTCGCCCGCCTGACGGCGCTCGCTCAGGAACCGGGTGGACCAGCGCATCTCGGCCACGCCCAGGTCCCGACCGGTGATGCGGAGCAGCGCGTCGCGTACCTCGTCGATGTCCACCGGCTTCTCGACGGGAACGCCCTGGCGGGTGCGGTCCCAGATCGTCGCGCGGAACCAGCCGTCGCCGTACGGCGGCAGCAGCGCGGCCCCGTCGTCGGCACCGCGCTGTGCGCGCCGTCGCATCGAAGCGTTCTCCCAGGTCAGTCTCGACCGTTTCCGCCTGACCGACACCGGCTCCGTCCGCAACGACCTGTGCGAGCTGCTGACCGTCATCATGCGGGAGTTCGGCAGGCCGCAGATGCGCATGCTGCTCAGGCACGGGCTGGGCGAGACGTGCCGCGACCCGGACTTCACCGAGCTGTTCCGGGAGGTCATGAATCGCCGCTTGGAGCTGATCGCCTCGCTGGTGGATCGGGGGATCGAACGCGGCACGTTCCCACCCGGCACCGACGCCAAGCTGATCGCGGACCTGATCTCGGGAGTCATCTCCATCCGCGTCGCCGACGGCACTCCCCTGCCCGGTGCCGAAGAGATCTCTGCGCTGGTCGACGGCCTGCTCTACGGCTTCGCCACGCCGAGATAGACGCCGCCGGAACGCGGGGGGTCAGAGATCTTCGGCGAGACGGCGACAAGCCCTGACGGCTGCCATCTCTTGAGGCAGGCCGGTGGCGATTGCCGTACCGTACCGTATGGTATGTTCGTGTCAGGTTGTGCGTCGTCCGATGATCCGAGGAGAGACATGTACGCATTGCCCGACCCCATCTGGCCGGTCGCCATCCTGGCCTTCATCCAGGCCGGTGACGCCGTCATGTGCATCAAGCCCCTCCCGTTCATCGCCCAGTGCTTCGAGGACGTGAACTGGCCACGGCGTTACTGGTGGATGATGCCGCCGCTGAAGTTCGCCGCGGCGGCCGGCCTGATCGCCGGCATCTGGCTGCCGTACCTCGCCGCCATCACCTGCGCCGCGCTCGTGCTCTACTTCATCGTCGCCATCACGATGCACCTCAGGGCCCGCGACTTCGGCCGCAACCTCTTCCTCAACGCCACCGGCATGCTCGTGATCTGCATCGCCACCGGCGTCTACAGCTTCCTGCCATGAGGCCGGCCGGCGCTCGCGCGCACTCGGGCCGGCCCGTCGCCTGTGCTACGTTCGCCGAATGAGCGCGGCACGTGACCGGTGGCTGGACGAGGGGTTGAAGGTCCTCGCGGAGGAGGGTGCGGCGGGTGTTCGCATCGACCGGATCGCCGCCCGGCTGAAGCTGTCGAAAGGCTCCTTCCACCACCACTTCGACGGCGCCGAGGGATACAAGCGAGAGCTCCTCGCGCACTTCGAGCGCCTGTCGCTGGAGACGCTCGACCGTGCCATCACCGAGGCGGCCGGATCGACCGACGCCCGCGCCGTGCTCGCGCACCTGACGCGGCTCGTCCGCCCCGACGGCACCGGCCTCTACCGGCCCGAGCTGGAGATCGCCTTGCGGGCCTGGGCCACCTGGGACGCGGACGTACGCGCCGTGCAGACCCGCCTCGACGAGGCACGGCTGGCCGCGCTCCAGAGGGTGTGGCGACCGGCCGTGGCCAATGACGAGGAGGCCCGGACCGCGGCCCTGCTGCCCTACCTGCTCGCGGTGGGCGCGACGGTCGTCTTCCCGCCCGTCGACGCCGACCGGCTGCGTGCCCTCTACGAGCTGCTCCTGCTGCTCGTCCCGGACACCTCAGCAGCGGCAAGCCAACCTATGCCGACGGCCTCACCGCGGCGCTCGCGCACCGGTTCGGCCTGACCGTCCCGCGACAGCGGCCATCACCGGAGCCGGCCGCCCAGCCCCTCTTCCGTGGACGCAACCTGGCGGCCACCCTCTGCTTCTGGGCGGCCGCCTTCACCTGGTACGGCCTGGGCACGTGGCTGCCCCGCATCATGCTCTCGGCGGGATACCCGCTGGGGCCGGCGATCGGCGCCCTGCTGGCGCTCAGCGTCGGAGGAACGCTGGGATCATGGGCCACCGCCGCGGCCGGCGACCGGTTCGGGCACCGCGCCACGGTCGTCGCCTCCTTCCTCCTCGTCGCGGCCTCCTTCCCCACCCGCCCGGCTGGGGCGCTCGGCTGGTCCCTGGGTGTGGGACGTACCGGCGCCATCCTCGGGCCGCTGGTGGTGGGCGTCCTCATGGACGCGCAGGCGTCCTACACGTGGAACTTCTACCTTTTCGCGGGCTGCGCCACGCTCGGCGCCGTCGCCGCCCTGCTCGTACCCCGGGCGCTTGGGGACGGCACCGGTCAGCTGACTGATGCACGACGATCGTCGCGTGCTCAATAGTGTGACCCGTCGCAAGATCCACAATCCCCCAAGGAGCACACACATGTCTGCGATCAAGCGTTTCACGGCCGCTCTCGCCACGGTCGCGGCCGTCTCGGCGGCGGGCGCACTCATGGTCGGCCCCGCCTCCGCCGCGGACAGGACGTTCGGCGCGTCTTGATCAACGGTGCGACATCGCGAGCGTCATTTCGCGATGCGGTGTAAGTCGTCTCACTCGCCTCGACCAACTGGCGGTCAACAGCCCAGTGCTGGCTCCCGTAGTGCGGCCACCTGCTCGGAGGCCATTTCTGCCAAGGCGCGGGAGGGCTTACCGCCTCAGCCGGTGAGATGTCCGCCCTCGTCGAGGTCGAGCCTGGCCAGCTCCGCCCGGGAGGCCACACCGAGCTTCGGATATGCCTTGTACAGGTGGTAGCCGATCGTGCGCGGGCTCAGGAAGAGCTGCGCCGCGATTTCCCTGTTGCTCAGGCCCGTGGCCGCCATCCGGATGATCTGCAGCTCCTGCGAGGTGAGCCGGTCCAACACGCCCTCGGAGAGACGCCCCTCGCCGGTCTGGCGCTCTCCCGCGGCACGCAGCTCCGCGCGAGCCCGATCGGCCCACGGACGCGAGCCGAGCCGTTCGAAGATGTCCAGAGCCGAGCGCAACTGGTGGCGGGCGTCGGCACGCCGGCGCAGCCGTCGCAGCCACTCTCCGTACAGCAGTTCCGTACGGGCCCGTTCGAACAGCCGGCCGCCCCGCAGGTGCAGGTGCAGTGCCTGCTCGTAGTACCGCTCGGCATCCTCGTCGGAGGCCAGCAGCGCACGGCAGCGCAGCGCCACCGCATCCGCCCAGGGCGACGGCGTCTGCGCCGCCCACACCTGCACCCGCTCAGACGCCGCGACGGCGAAGTCGTTGCGGTCGGCCCGCACCGCCGCCTCCACCAGGTCCGGCATGCGATGCATGACCATGACGGTCCGGGCCGCGGGCCCGAACGCACCGAACTCCTCGGCCCTGCGCAGAGCCGTCTCGGGCCGGCCCAGCGACAGGTCGAGCAGGTTCAGCGAAACGCACCGCATGCCGCCCGTGGCGGCGTCGTGAACGTCGGCGATCTGTTCGGCGAGTTTCAGGCACCGCTCCTCGTCGCCTTCGATCGCGGCCAGGTACGTCAGGACGCCCACGAGCAGCGCCGCGTAGTAGCCCTGCTCGGTGTCCCGGGCGATGCGCAGCCCTTCCTCGGCGCTGGCCAGCGCCTCGCGGTGCATGCCGAGGAACATCTGTGAGCGCGCCACCAGAGCGAGAGCCAGCGGCAGGAGCCCGATCGCGCCCTGGGCCCGGCACTGGCGCTCGATGGCCACGGCCCTTTCGTGGGCCAGCGTGTCGTCGCCGATCACCAGGTCCCAGATGGCGAGCTGGGCACGTTCCTGCAGCTCCGCCGGCTCGGAACGGTCGCGCAAACCTTCGATCATGTCGCGCAGCCACGCCAGGCCCCCTGGCGGCTCCTCACCGGCCAGGCCGCCCATGCCGGCCAGGACCCGCGTCATCGGCTGGAGCTGCCCGGCTTTCGTGCTGTGCAGCTCGGACACGCGGGTGGCCGTTCGCGCGAGTGCCGCGTAGTTGCTGCCGATCCAGGCGGGGGTGAGCGCTTCGAAGAACAGCGCGATGGCGACGTCCTCCGCCTGGCCGATGATGGCCTCGGCCGTGCCGGTGAGTAGCGCGTGGGCCGTTTCCACCTCGCCGTGCGCCATCGCGATCATCGCCCGGGTGCGGGCGAGATAGGCCAGCACCTTGGGGTCGGCCACGTCCGAGGCCGCCTGGTCGGCAAGTTCGCAGGCCCGCTCGTACAGGCCCGCCTCGGCGGCCGCGGCGGCGGCGAGGGTCAGGCGGCGGCCTCGCTCGCGAGGGTCGGGGCTGAGCTGGGCCGCGCGCTCGCATGCGGCGGCCACCGCCGCGTGCCCTCCCCGGGCGCGCGCGTGTTCGGCGCTGCGCTCCAGCGCCGCCGCGCTCTCCTCATCAGGCCCGGTGGCGGCCGCGGCCAGGTGCCAGGCCCAGCGGTCCACGTCGCCGGGCCGCCCGGCCAGCGTCTCGGCCAGCGCACGGTGGGCGGCCAGCCGCCGCATCAGGGAGGTGAGGTGGTAGACGGCGCTGCGGACAAGCGGGTGTCGGAAGAAGACGCGCCCGTCGCCGACATGGACCAGGCCCGCGGCCTCAGCGGTGTCGAGGTCCGCCAGGTCCACGCCGAGTTTTCGGGCCGCCGTCAGGACGACGTCGAGAGCGCCGGTGTCGTCCGCCGCGGCCACCAGCAGCACCGTTCGCGCCGCCTCGGGCAGGCGCGCGATGCGGTCGCGGAAGGCGTGGTGCACCCGTCCGGGGGCGGGACATGAACCGATGCCGAAGGCGTGGATGGGTGACTCGTCCGCCGATTGTGCCGCGGTGAGCAGCGCGGGTAACTCCAGCAGGGCCAGGGGGTTGCCGTGGGCCTCACGCAGGAGACGTTCGCGTGCCCGCGGCGCCAGGTCGCCGGCGTACGTGGCCAGCAGCTCCGCGGCGCAGCTGGTGTCGAGCCCGGTCAGGTGCAGGTCCGGCACGCCCGCGGCGGGGAAGGCGTGCTCGTCCTCGCGGGCGGCGAAGATGAGCACCACTCCCTCGGCTTCCAGCCGGCGGGCCGCGAACAGCAACGCCTCAGCCGAGGCGTGATCGAGCCATTGCGCGTCGTCCACCAGGCACAGCAGCGGGCGCCGCTCGGCCAGGTCGGCCAGCAGGGTGAGCAGGGCCAGCCCGACCAGGAACCGGTCCCCGCTGAAGCCGGGCTCCATGCCCAGCGCGCCGCGCAGGGCCCGGGCCTGCGCGGCGGGCAGCACGTCGATGGTGTCGACGGCGCCGCGCAGCAGCAGGTGCAACCCGGCGAAGGGCAGCTCGATCTCCGGCTCGAAGCCGGCCCCGCGCAGCACCCGCATCTCCTCGCCCGCTGCCTCGGCGGCGTAGTCGAGCAGCGCCGACTTGCCGATCCCGGCTTCCCCGCGCAGCACGAGCGATCCGCTCTTCCCGGCCCGGGCAGTGGCGAGCAGCCCATCGATCGCCGCCTGCTCCTTGATCCGCCCTATGAGCATGAGCATCCCCATTCGCCCGGCGTTGTCCGGCCACGCTGCCGGCGCCGTCCGTTTCCGCCCTCGTCACGATGAGGTGCCGGCCGCCCCGGCCAGGGCCCCGATGCCTGGCCTGATCCGCCGGTCACCAGCACGGATCCGCGCACAACGCCCTCCCCCAGCGGTCCCGTCTGCGGCGATGTACCGTGACGGGGCAGTCACCGGGCGGTTCGCCTTGTTCAGGGTAGAGGCACGGTTTCGTGTGCGAATCTGGCAAACGACTAGTCAGCTCGCGTTCACTTCTCGTCGGCGACGACGCTCCATTCGACGCCGTACGGGGCGAGGGAGTCCAGGAAGGCGGCCGAGTCGAACGCCTGCGCCGGGCTGAGCACCCCGGCCTTGGCCTCTCCCGCAACCACGCGGCGCGCTGCCTCGACGGTGAACACCGCGGCGCTCCCGTAAATGTCGGTGGCGCGCACCACGCCGGTGGCGCGCCGGCCGTCAACGCCGACAGCCTCGGCCACGATGGTGAAGCCGGAGGCGGGGCGGCGTTCCTCGGAAGGACCCTCGGGCAGCTGGTCGATGATGGCGTCCCCCTCCTCGGCGGGCAACTGCGTGAGCGCGATCAGCTCCGGGCCGAACACGGCCGCGTCGGTGATGATCTCGACGCGCCGGGCCCGCACGTGACGGGGAACGGTCACGATCTCCGCGCCCGGCCACCGCGCCGTCAGCCTCTCCTCGGCCTGGCCGGGGAAGGTGAACGACGTGCGCTTGACGGCCAGGCCCTCGGCGGAGCGCCAGCGCCCGTCCTCGTAGGCGAGATCGCCGTCCCGCAGGACCTGCAGCGATGACCGGATGGTGCCCCGGGTCATGTCGAAGTCGTTGGTCTGGTAGGCGATCGTCAGCTCGTCGAGCGGCTCGACCCGTGCCCCCGCGAGGTGCGCGATCATGTCGCCCGGCAGGATGTCGAAGCCCACCGCCGGGACGACGCTCACCGCGGCCCGCTCCGCCTGCTCGGCGTAGGTGTCGAAGACGTGCCGCAGGAACAGCTGCTCGGCGGAGGTGTCGACATAGTGGACGCCGGCCGTGATGGCCGCCCGGACGACCGGGTCGCCGACGTGGGAGAACGGCCCGGCACAGCCAATGACCACGTCGCAACCCTCGAACGCGCGAGCCAGCGCCGGAGCGTCGTTCACGTCGGCCACGGCGACCTCGGCTCCTTCGGCGACCTCCCGCAGCCGGGACGCGTCCCTTCCGGAGACCACCACGTCGAGCCCTCTGCGGCGCGCTTCGGCCGTGACCAGTCTCCCGGTGTAGCCGCTCGCCCCGTACACCGCGACCTTCATGTCGGACTCTCCTTGCTCGTCGTGATCGATGCCCCGACCATAGAAGCGTACGATCGTACTTGTCAATGCGATCGATCGTATTCCGACGTATCATGACGGCATGCCGACAACCCGCCCCGGAGACGAACGTCGCCGCGCTGTCCTCGAGCGTGCCCTGAACGTGGCCACCCTCGACGGACTGGAAGGCATCACCCTAGGCAAGCTCGCCACCACGCTGGGCATGAGCAAAAGTGGTGTTCAGGGCCTGTTCGGCACCAAACAGGAGCTGCAACTGGAGATCGTGGCGGCGGCGACGCAGGTCTTCGAGGAGCGGGTCCTGCGCGTGGCCGAACGCGCCGAGGACGGGCTCCCCCGGCTGCGGGCGCTGGCTGACGCCTGGATCGGCTATCTCGACACGTTCGACGGCGGATGCTTCTTCTGCGCGGTCGCCCCCGAGTTCGACGGCCGCGAAGGGCCCGTCCGCGACGCGATCGCCGAGGTGGCGCTCACCAGCGACAAGATCCTGCACAAGCAGATCCGCCTCGCCCAGCGCCTGGGCGAACTCGCCGACGACGTGGATGCCGAGCAGCTGATCTTCGAGATTCACGCCGCCGTCCTGCAGGCCAACTACGCCCGCCGGCTGCTCGGCCGGCCGGACGCCTACGACCGTGCGCGCCGGGCCATCCACGATCGCCTCGACCGCGCCCAGCCCGCACGTGCGTAGTCATCGCCCGGCCGTCAGCCTGCCAGGGCGTTGAGCGCGGCGAGGGCCTGCCACACCTTGCCCGCGCCGAGTTCGCTCATGAGGCGCAGCAGGTTGCGCAGGGTCTCCTCGTCGGCGCCGGCGGCCTTGGCCGCCTCGACGTGGGCGCGGAACGGCTCGCCGAGCGTCTGGTGGAAGACATCGACCACCACGCAGAGCAGGGCCCGCTCGCGGGCGGTCAGCAGCGGGCGCTGCCAGCGGCTCTCCTCCTGGTGCCGGAGCCAGCCCGCGAAGTCGCCGTCCACGTCATCGGGCAACGCGGGCGGCTCCCCCGCGGGATCGCCGCTCGGGGAGGTGGTGGAATCCGCGCCGTCCGCGAACTCCCGCATGCGCACGAAGGCCTGCACGACGGCCGGATAGCCGGCGTACGGGGCCAGGTGCCGCAGCACCTCGCGCAGCTCCTGCCAGGACATCCCCGCCTGGAGCCCCAGCGTCAGATGCAGCTCGTACGGCACGCCGAGGTGCCCGTTGCAGACGTCGTTGGCCAGCCAGACCAGCACCTTCTCCCTAAGAGTCAGCCCGGGCACGCTCATCGCGTAGCCGCCGGCCTCCACGGCCATCGTCCCGAAGTCGCCGTCCAGAACGACGACCCGATCAACCGGCAGATCCACCGACATGATCGTTACACCCCCGCAGTGGTCGAAGAAGCAGAAGAGGAGGCTCGGTCGAGGCCGAGCATGCGCAGGAACAGGGCGTCCATCGCGCGGTCCGGCAGCACCCGCTGCAGCCGGGTGAGCAGCTTGGCGTGCCCGCCGACGGGGTAACGCGTGCGCGGCCTGGGCGCGGTCATCGCCTTCACCACGGCACGGGCGATCACCTCCGGAGGGCTGCCCGTACGTTCATGACCTGAGGCGATCTTCTCGATCACGTGCATGAACGTCGCACCGTAATCGGCACGGCCGCGCGCCGGGAACAGCTCGGCGACGGCGCGCCGGCCGTTCTCCACCAGCTTGACGGGGGCCCTGCTCTGCGTGGCGCCCGGCTCCACGATGCTGACCTGAACGCCCCAGGGACGCAGCTCCATGCGCAGCGCGTCGGTCACCGAGACCAGCCCGTGCTTGGCGACCGTGATGGGACCGAGGAACGGCAGAGTGATCCGCCCGCCCTCGGAGCCCACGTTGACGATGCGCCCTCTGGCGCGCTTGATCAGCGGCAGGAACGCCTGGGTCACGGCGAGCTGACCGGTGAGGTTGACCTCCAGATGGTCCCGGAACACCTCCAGCGGCACGAGCTCCATCGGCCACGGCGCGCCGTTCCCGGCGTTGTTGACGAGCCCGGACAGTCCCGCCGCCCCCGTGGCCTCCTGCACCTGCGCCACGGCGGTGGCGATCGACTCTCCGTCGGTGACGTCGATGCGCACGGGGACGATGTCACCGCCGGACGCGGTACGCAGGGCTTCGCCGTCCGCGGGATCGCGGACGCCGGCGAACACGGTGAAGCCCCTGGCCTGCAGCGCCAGAGCGGAAGCGCGGCCGATCCCCGACGAGGTTCCTGTGATCACTACGGATCGCGGCATCGTCGTCTCCTCCCGAGATAACTCAACGATGGTGAGTTCACCATAAACGAGGGCCAACACGAACTCAACACTGGTGAGTTGACTCTGCGGCGAAACCCGGCAGGAAGAACTGTCACACCACGCCGCCCTGCGCCCTCCATAGATCGATCAACTCACCGTCGAAGGAATCGACATGAATCTCTTCCGCCGATCCGTGACCGCGGTGCTCGCCGCGCGCGGCCGCGATGGTCGCGGCCCTTCCGGCGTCCGCCCAGGCCGAGCCTTCCCCTGCGACACCTGGTGCCAGGCCGCCCAGCAGCAGCAACAGGCCAACGCCCTGACCCGCACGCGTTTCTACGACGCCCCCGCTCCCCTGCCCTGGGCGCCTCCACGACCTGCGCGCGGCCCGCCACGCCGTCCCCGGCCTGTCGCGGAGCTGGGCCGTCTGGGGCCACTCGCAAGGAGGGGCCGGGCGCTGGCCGTCGCGAAAACGCAGGTGCGCCGGCCTGAGCCCGGCTACCTCGGCGCCGTGGTCACCTCACCCGGCGCGTCGCCCGCTACCTCGAGCGCAACAGCACGGGGCAGAGCCCGGTGGCCGGTCCGCTGCTGCTGCTCCAGGGCGAGGCCGACACCTTGGTCACCAAGGCCATGACCGATGAGGTGGCCGGCTCGCTGTGCCGGACCGGCTCGCGCGTCGACTACCGGACGTATCCGGGGCTGGCGCACGACACCTATCCCGGCCAGGTCACCGGCGTCGACGACGGCGCCATGCCCGACATCCTCGCGTGGATCGGCGACCGCTTCGACGGCAAGCGGGCCACCTCGACCTGCGCCTGACGCTCCGGGCTTGAAGACAGCACGCCCGATGATCTCGATGGTCGCGTTATCACCGGGCACTAACGTTGTTTTCGTCGGCGTGGCCGCTGCCGATGCGGTGCGGGAACGCGATCGACCGCCGGCCGCACCGGGGCGGCCCGCCTCGCCCGCGCGGACTTCTTGCCCGGCCGGACGGAAAGGCCCGCGGTGACCAGGCCGCCGAGCCCGGCCAGCGTCAGGAGCGCGGCCTCGACCCACAACGCCGTGCCGATGCCCTGCAGGTCATCACTGACCTGCGGCCGGACGCGCCGTCGCGGATCCACCATCACCTCGATGGTCGTGCCGACGTTCGCCTCGCACGCCGCACGATCCGGCTGGGTATCGACGGGGAAGTCGTCGTTCCACTGATCGGCGAAGATCCCGCCCAAGATGTATCGGCAGTGCACGCCACGCCTGGCCTTGTCGTCCACCTGCACCAGGGAGACCCGTGCCTGCTTGGGCACGCCGTACCAGTGCTGGTAGGCCTGCTCCAGGTGGATGGTCCCGTTCACGCCGAGACCGGCACCGAGCAGCATCGCCACAGCGAAACACCCGATCAGGGGCGCCGGGTCCCCCTCCGAGAAGACGCCGGCCACGACACACAGCACGGCACCGGCGAGTATGGCGAGGACCAGCGCCGAAGCCGCCCACCCCATGCTGGCCGTCGCCGCGAACACCCCCACGGCGGCGCTCACGGGCAGCAGGCAGACCAGCAGGAAGGCGGTGCCGGCCAGTAAGGCCCGCGGCACTACACCCATACGTCGCTCAGCCGCCGGCGGCGGCTTACTCTCCTCCTGCGCCACGAAGCTCTCGTCGGAGGATCTTGCCCGAGGCGGAGCGCGGCACCGCGTCGACGAACCGCACCTGACGCACCTTCTTGTACGGGGCCACGAGCCCTGCCACGTACGCCATCACATCGTCCTCGTCCAGCTCGCTGCCCGGCCGCCTGACCACGAAGGCCCTCGGCACCTCGTCGCCCTCCGCATCGTACACACCGACGACGGCGGCGTCGGCGATCGCCTCGCGGGCTCCACCGGCATCAACTGCTGGGGCACGACCGTCCACGCGGCGGCCGGCAAACTGCGCGACCTGCTGGGTGGCTCGATCCCGGCCGAAGGCGTCGAGGTCACCGCCGAGATGCCCGGCAACCCGTACCTCGCCCAGTACGAGATGTACTGCTTCGGCGCCCAGTTCGCCGAGGTCCATGTGCGCGAGGCCACCGGCGAGGTGCGGGTGCTCCTGGCCCGCTCGACCAGCGCCTCATCCGTCTTGGACTTCGCCCGCGACTCCCGCGCGCCGACGGCCTGGTCGAACAGGGACACCACCTCATCCAACTGGTCGCCCACGGCCTGGGCGACGAACGCCAGCAGGATCGGGAACTTGCGCTCCTTGCGCCGCTCCAGCCCCTGGTTGGTAGAACGGCGCGCGACCTGCGCCAGGAACCGGTGCCGCTCGTTCGGCAGCGCCGACACGTCCATCTGGTGGGCGTCGATCGCGCGTAGCCAGGTCAGCTTGTCGATCGCGGTCTTCACCGACGTCGCCGAGGCGTCCCGGGCCGGGCTCCAGTCACTCCAGCCGGGTCATCCCCTGCCCCGCATTCACGGCCGGCATCCGCTCCAGATCGGCGCGAACCTCCGCCGTCAGCAGGTGCCCCACCAACTGCGAGGTCAGATCGGAGGCCGCCTTGCGGGCCGTGCCGACCATCTTGGCCAAGATGAGCACGCCGGGCCGGATCACCTTGGCCACCATCAGATACTCGCGCGCCAGGTTGAACAGCAGCGTCGGCGAGTCATGTTCCATCGCCCGGTCCAGCAGGAACTGCTCCAGCTCCTTCATCGCCTGGCTGCCCGCCTTGGCGATCAGGCCCAGATGATCCGAGCGGGTCTGATCGCGCTTGCCGTACAGCCGCAGCGCCTTCGGGCTCACCCCCAGCCGCTCCGCGACCCGGGCCACAGCCGCCGGCGGAGCCGAGGCCACATCGTCGGGCACAAACCCGAGCCACGGCAGCGTACACAGCTGGACCAGCATGCCCAGCCGGTCAACCGGGCCCCGCCCCTTGCCCGGATCGACGAACGCCACGTCAGCCGACGTCGGCGTGAAATACCGGATCAACTCATCCGCGCTGATCCCCGGGAACGAGCGCAGCTGCTCCAACTGCTCCTCGGGGAACATCTTCTCTGACAACGCACCGCTCCACGTGCCGTACCGAACAAAACCGGAACGAACGTGCCGGCAGTGATCACCAACCTGTCAAATATAGTCGTTTCGCAGGTCAGAGACCACTTCGTTGAAAATTGATTCTGCTACTGAGATCCCATCTCCATGAGAAACACCAGTCGATTGACAGATTCGCTAGAGATCGACGGTGAATAGCGTCGGGGCTGACAAGAACAGCCTCGATGGGAGTACGTGAGATGAGAATGATCGCCCGGTTGATGGTCGCCGTGGTGACCTTGGGCGCGACACTACTGACCGGCGGCTCGGCGCACGCCGCCGATTCGGTGAAGACCTACAACGTGTGGCAGTGGAATGTGTCCGGCTGGAAGATGAACGGCGGGTCCACGACCAACGGAATGGTGGACGCCGCAGCCGATTCGATCCGGACCAGAGACTCGGATTTCGCGGCCTTCAACGAACTCTGCTGGAGTCAGTACCAGGCGCTGCAGAAAAAGCTCATAGAGAACGGCTGGGTGTCCGAGGGCACAAGCTTCGCCCGCTTCGCGGCCATCCGAAACGGGGAAGAATCGGACGATGACCCGGCCTGCAACGAAGAGCCGTTCGGCATCGCCATCTTCAGCCGGCGAGACCTCGGCACCGCCGAGAAGTACGACTTGCCGAAATACACCCAGAACGTCGTGTACAAGCTTCTGTGCGCGCCGCTTGTCGGCCTCCAGCATATGCGGTTCTGCACCACGCACATCACCAGCAAAGACTCGAACATCAACGGAAGCCCCATCAATGAGCAGCAACTGAACGCGGTACAGGAGCATCTCGAGGACCTCTACAACGCCGGCAACACCGTGATCATCGCCGGCGACTTCAACGCACGCCCCCACCTTCAACGGCTCAACGACTGGTACTCTCCGACGGTCAACGGGCCGAACAACCACAACAACACCGGTGCGTACAGGGAGCTCGACGACCTGGATCCGCGATGCCCCGGCGTCGGCGAACCCACCACCCTGGACACGCTCCCCGTTGAGAAACCCTGCAACGACCGCCCCAAGATCGACATGATCTTCGTACGGGAGAGCTTGATCGCCGGCGCGTACTCCGGTGACGCGCTGGGGGAGGGCACCGGGGGCACCGCCTGTGGTGGCGGGCCGTGCTCCGACCACCGCGTGCTGATCGGCACGGTCACGGTCCGCGTCAAGGTCTGACGGCGGGACCACTGAGCGAATTCCCTCTTGAATCCGCAGGTCACAGGCCTTGTGTGAGTTCGGTTGGCGGCGCTCGGGCAGGTGAAGGCGCGAGATCATCCGTCACCGGGTGATCTCGCTGGTGGTCAGCACCAGCAGGGCGCGCAGCAGCATGGTGGCTCGGGCTGCGTTCAGGCGGAGCTTGGTGAGGATTCTCCAGTTCTTCAGGTGGCGAAGCCGTGCTCGACCGGGGCGCGTTCGCTGGCGATCAGCTGGTTGACCTGCTTTTGGGCGGCTGTGAGGGGCTTGCCGCGGGCGGCTTTGTATCCGGTGATGTCGATCGGGTTGTCGCTGTCGTCGTCCAGGCCGACGAAGCCGAGGCCGGCCAGCGCCCAGGCCGGCGTCGCGGAGTTTCTGGGCGAGGTGGTTGTGGCGGGCGGTGGTGATGTCGCTGGAGCGTCCGGGCCGGGCCGCGGAGATCCACAGGACCTCGCTGACCCAGCGGCGCACGGTGCTGGGCGAGACGTCGTTGCCGCCGGCCATGTCGGCCAGGCGCTGGTCATGGCGCAGGACCGCGAGCACGATGACCGCGATCTTGGCTGCGGGGAGTTTGCGCCAGCGTGAACCGATCACTTTCAGGTGGTCGCGTAGCAGGTCGGCGACGAAAGTGACGGTCTTGGACGACAGCGGCAGCGCGGCCTGATAGACAGCAGGTGCGCCCTCGGCGGGCTTCTTGGTAGTGGTCACACGCCGCCAAGCCCCTGCCGGGGCGCTGTTTCTGCGTGAGCGCCGGCAGGGGTTATCGCCGCTGGTCGGGGGTGTGGGGCGGCGGCGAGGCGTCGCGGGCATGGGCGTGGTGACCGCGTCTTGGTGATCGCGGGCCAGGTCAGGATGTCGAGGTCAGGACATCGAGGTGAAACTCCCGGTCGCCGTCTTGCGCAGCCAGCCCCGTTCGGCCAGCCGGTTCGGCTTGGCGCGGGTGCCCTCCACCTGTCCCGATTCGGTGCTCAGCCCCGCTGCCTGCAAATGTCCTTGCAGATCAGCGGGCCGATCGCGGCGGTCACGGTCTGGAGCAGGAGTTGGTAGTCGGTGGGGAGTTCGCCGAGGCCGAAGGTCTGCTGCCGGTGGGGGATCTCGCCGCTGGTCGATGGACGGCACCTGGGAGAAGATCCTGGACGGGCTGCGGACCGGATGTGAGCCCAGGCCCGCGTCTGACTCGCCTTGGAACTTCCACTGCGGGCTGGAGGCCCAGTACAGCGAGGCCATCGTCCACGCGGTCGCCTTCGGCGTGTACACCTGCGGGTCGATGAACACCGGATACACCGTGTCCGGGCCCCGCAGCACGCCCAGGTCGGGCTTCAAGGTCAGCTCGCCGCCGGACGGCACGTCCGCGTCGACGGCCGCCGGCTTGCCGCTCTCGCCCGCTCCCGGCTCCTCGGCCGCGCGCGGCTGTGGCGGATCCGACGCTGGAGTCCCACATCAGCCGGCTGCGCCGCCTCGAACACCGTGCCTCCGGAGCCGTTGTCGGTCACCGACAGCCCACCCGTCTCGGTCTCCTTGACGGTCATGCCGTCGGCGGCCATGCCCAGGCGCAGGCCGGTCAAGCCGGGCGTCGGCCGCGGCCACGGCCGGCTTGACCACCAGCACCTGGCTGTAGCCGTCCTCCTACGCCGTCATCCGCAGATCCACACCGGGCAGGGCGTCCGGGTATGTCGCGGTGTCGCCCTCCAGGCGCGGCGCGGGAAGCGGGCCCGGCCACGACAGCGCCAGGCGGCGGCCCGCCTGGGTCAGCTGCACCAGGGGCTTCTCCCCACCGCCGGAGAAGGTGAGGCCCACCGTGGCGGCCTTGGGCGCCACCATGCCGTCGCCGGTCGTGGCCAGGGTCGTGTCGATCGGCTTCCACGCGCCGGAGATCCTGGTCCGGATCGGGCGCAGGTATTCGCG
This sequence comes from Nonomuraea angiospora, assembly GCF_014873145.1. Lineage (NCBI taxonomy): Bacteria > Bacillati > Actinomycetota > Actinomycetes > Streptosporangiales > Streptosporangiaceae > Nonomuraea > Nonomuraea angiospora. Next base: position 2,201,046 of record NZ_JADBEK010000001.1, read on the forward strand.
GGCCTCAAGCTGCCCGTCAGGGATCACGAAGACATCGCTGCTCTCCCCACGCAGCGCGGCCACCTCCACCGGCACGCCCAGTTGCTCGGCCTTGACGGCGGCCTCTTCCTCGCTCGCCTCGACAGGCTCGGCCCCGGCCGCGCTGGACGGCGGCGCGGACGCAGGGGATGGGGTGAGGGCCGATACCGGCCCGGCAGGTAAAGCGGTAAGCATTCACGCCCTGCACATTTCGATGCTGGATGGTCGTGGGGTGTGATCGTCTTTGGGCGTGGATGCTTACAGGCCCACTTGGGACTGGGCCTCCCCGAACGATTTGATGAATCCTCGAAGTATTTGTGACCTGTGTGGCCGCGTACCTATCGTCGCCGCCATGGAAACGTCCCTGACACAGCCGATCAATCCCGCGACGCTCCCGGACGCGACGGGCAACTACACGCATGGCACCTTGGTGGCTGGTGTCCGCCGCACTGTGTTCGTCAGCGGCCAGGTCCCATGGGCCAGGCAGGGCGCAGTTCCCGAAGACTTCGACTCCCAGTGCCGCTTGACGTGGCACAACGTCTTCGCCGTACTGGCCGAGGCCGACATGGGCGTACGAAACCTCGCCAAGGTCACGACGTACCTCTCCGACCGCATGTACCGGGAAGCCAACAGCCGCATCCGCCAAGAGATTCTCGGAGACCACCGTCCTGCTCTCACCATCATCATCACCGACATCTATTCCGAGGAATGGCTGCTGGAAATCGAGGCGATCGCCGTCGAGTGACCGATTATCCGATGTGCGCGTCCAGCAGGTGCCGGCCCAGCGGAGTCAGCTCGTGCCGGGCCGTTCGTGCCACCCGGATGGTGACGACCAGCCCGGCACGTCGCAGATTCGCCACATGCGTCGAGGCGGTTGCCGGCGTGACGTCTAACGCCGCGGCAAGGTCCGTGGTGCCGCAGCCGGGGCGATCGGCAAGAGCCCGCAATACCGCCGCCCGGCGCTCACCGATTGCCCCGGCCAAACGCCCATCTGGCCAGCTGCGCCCACCGTTGTCACGCCAGAACGCCCCGGCCGTGCGCGCCGGATAGAAGAGCATCGGCTGCTGCCGGTCGTTGAGCTGCCGGTGCACACCATCGGTCAGGAACATGCTCGGCACCAAAACCAGCCCGCGGCCGCCGAGGGCGAAATCGGGCGCGCCCGGCCCGTCGAATCCCAGATGCGGATACTCCCAACGCACGTGTGGAGGGCACAAAGTGGCGAGCATGGCGTCCAGACCATGCTGCGCCGCGAGCCGTGCACGATAGGCCACATCCGCCGCCAACTGGGCGTGCAGCCGTGGCCAATCGGCAGCCAGCACCGCTTGGTGGAACGCCGTGAAAGCGTGCCTCAACGTTCGCCGACCGCGGTCGGGATGGTGCAGCAGCGTGTCGACGACCACTGGAACGGTCTCCAGTACGCCGGCGAACGCAGCCGTGTCCTGTTGCACCGGCACGGATGGGTCGTCAAGCGCCGCGTGGAGTTCGTCCTCGAACGACATCGAGTCAGTAGCAGGCTGCGGCGTCAGAAAGTCCGGCAGATGCTGGGTGTGCGCCGAGCACAGTGTCACCACCGGCCGAGCCACCGCAGGCAACACTGCACGCCTGGCATGACGCCACGCGGCCAGGCCAGGCGGCGGTTTCGGCAGCCCGAGGCCACGCGCCGCTTTCAGCGTTTCCTGAAAGGGCAGGATGGCGAATCGGACACGACCGAGGTCCGAGTCGGAGAACACCAGGCGAGGCATACGCCGGAGGTTAGCGGCATCCTCTTTCTATAGAGACATTCAGCCTGCGCGCGACAAGCGACGGGCATTCTGGTCTCGTCACATCGTGTGACTTTGATCATCTCGGCCGGGCGTGGTGAGCTCGTGGGGTGTCTGGCCTGGAGGAGTTGTCGCGCGAGGAGCTGATCGCTCTTGCGCGGGCTCTGGCCGGGCGGGTCAGCGCGCTGGAGAAGGAGAACGGCGAGCTGCGTGAGCGGGTCGCGGTTGGAGCAGTTGATCTCGCGCAACAGCGGGAACTCGGGGATGTCGTCGTCCGGGGATGATCTTCAGGCTGGCACGCATCTGTCGTGTGACTGGTTCACACGGTCACGGCGATCAAGGCGTTTTCCTTGTTGGAGACGCCTGCGGGCAATGTCCTCCGTCAGGAGGCGGGGCCGCACCAATCGGCCAGCGGCCGGGCCAGGTCTCCGTCCCCGGCCCAGGCGAGATGGCCGTCAGGCCGGATCAGCATGCTGCGCATCCCACGATCGGCGGGAATGACGTGCTCGACGCGGTCACTCCAGCCGGACGGCGGAACCAGCGGAGTGCTGAGCACGAACCTGCCGCCGCGCAGTGCCTCGTACAACCTGCCGGCCGCACCGTCGAGCGCGAAGTCGGGTACACGCCGCCCCACCCACGGATGGGCACCTTCGGGTGCGGCGTAGCGATGGGAGATGCCGGAGAGCATGTTGAGGGCCACGGCCCGGCGGATCGGCGTGATCCGCATGGCCGTGCCACTGATCCGGTTGCGGAGCGTACGCAGGAAGGGTGAGCGCAGCAGCGCCATCCGGCTGTAGATCCCGCTGGTGCGCAGAACGGCCCGGCCCACCGGGTGACGCTCGTTGTCGTAGGTGTCCAGCAGGCCGGGCCGGGCCCAGCCGCGTACCGCGGCGACGAGTTTCCAGCTCAGATTGGCCGCGTCCTGCAGGCCGGTGTTCATGCCCTGGCCGCCGGCGGGCACGTGCACGTGGGCGGCGTCGCCGGCGACGAACACGCGCCCGGCCCGGTAACTGGCCGCCTGCCGCTCGTCACTGTGGAAACGCGACATCCAGCGTGGGCTGTGCATGCCGAAATCGGTGCCGTACGCCTTGCCGGTCAGCCACTTCAGCTCCTCCAGGTCGACCGGAGCCTCGTCAGGCAGGTCGCCGTTGAGATGGTTGTAGCAGATGACGCGATACCAGCCGTCGCCGAACGGGGCGATGAACACGAACCCTTCGCGCACCCCGTTGACCGACAGCACGTTCTTGGGCTCCTCGGTCAGCCGGACGTCGGCGAGCATCATCGAGCGGGTCACGGCATGGCCGGGGAAGGCGATGCCGGCCGCCTCGCGAACGACACTGCGCCGCCCGTCGGCACCCACCACGTACAGCGCACGCAGGGTGCTTTCCTCTCTGTCCGGCGTGCGCACGTGCACGCTGACATCGTCGGCGCCCTGTTGCAGGCCGGTGACGGCGTGTCCCGCCAGCAGGTGCACCCCGGCCTCCAGGGCTCGCTTCAGCAGCAGCCGCTCGATCTCGTACTGCGGTGTGATGAGCATGTACGGGAACCGGCCCGGCAGCTCGGCCATCCCGATCATGACGTGGTCCCAGGCGAGCAGACCGGGAACCGTCCTGCCGGTGGCCAGAACCTCCTCGGCCAGGCCGCGCATGTCCAGCACCTCCATCGTGCGGGCGTGCACGGCGAACGCCCTGGACAGCGGCGATTCCTCGGTCCGCCGCTCGACCAGCGTGACCCGGATCCCCGCCTGGGCCAGGTCACCGGCAAGCAATAGCCCGATCGGCCCGGCTCCGACAACGACGACCTCCGCATTCATGCTGCTTTCTCCTTGAAGACGATCGTTCTGAGAAACAGGGACACGCATGAGTCGACGTCCAGCGTCGCGGGGGGCCTCTCGGCCGTGGGCGCGACCAGCAGGACGTTCACCAACGCGTGAATGACCAGGGGTGACACGAGCATGAGGGCCGCGCTGTGCAGATCCAGGTCCTCGATCACGTCCGCGTCCCGTGCCGCCGCCAGCAGCCCTCTGGCCACCGCCATCGCCCGGTCGGGGACGGCGCCGCGGAAGGTCTCCCCCACGTGAGGGAGCCGCGGCGTCTCGGCGATGACGATGCGCGCCAGTTCCATGTACTCCCGGTCCATGAGCCCGGCCAGGAGTTTGTCGGCGAAGTTGCGCAGCTCGCGTTCCAGATCGGTTCTGCAGGTGATGACCGTGGTGGCGACGGGCAACTCTTCGGTGGTGGTGATGAGGTGCTCCAGCACGTCCGCCAGCACGGCCTCCTTGCTCGGATACCGCGTGTACAGGGTTTCCTTCGACACGCCCGCTTCCTTGGCCAGGGCCGCCGTGCTCACGTTGGCGAATCCGTGGCGCAGGAACAACGTTTTCGCCGCCGCCCGAATCTGCACGATCTTCACATCGTCGTGACTCATCCGACACCTCACTAGAACCGAACGGTACGGTTCGAGCGTAGTTGTGCGCGGCGGCCCTTTCAAACCACACCCGGGCCCCGTGCGGGACCTGACCGGAGGCGCTTGTCAGAGGGGCTGGCGCCGCCTGGTCAGGGCAGCAGAACGGTCGCTCCCACCACGTCGCGCTGGTCGATGGCCCGATGTGCCTGCTCGGCTTGTTCGAGGGAGAGCGCCTGCCCGATGGTGACATCGAGCTCGCCGTCGGCCAGGTGCTGCACCAGCTTCCCGACGACCTCCGCCAGGCGGGCCGGCTTCTGCATCTGTCCCGGGAGCCCGTAACCGATGATCGACTGGTTGTTGAACATCAGGGACATGCCGGTGACGGCTGCCGGAGAGCCGCTGGCCGCCCCGAAGCTCACCAGCCGCCCGAACGGCGCCAGGCACTCCAGGCTCTTTGCGGCGATGGTGCCCCCCACGGAGTCGAGCACCACGTCCACGCCCTTCCCGTCCGTGGCGTCGAGCACGTGCTGCGGCCATTTCTCATCGGTGTAGTCGACGGCGACGGCGCCGAGACCGCGGATGTGCCCGAGCTTGTCGGGCCGGCTGGCGGTGCCGATGACCGTGCTCGCACCGTGCAGGCGGGCGAACTGCACAGCCAGGTTGCCCACGCCTCCCGCCGCGGCGTGGATGAGGACGGACTCTCCGGGCTGCAGGCGAGCGGCGTCATGCAGGGTCTGGTACGCCGTCACTCCTTGCACCGGCAGGGCGGTCGCCTCGCGCACATCGACGGTGTCCGGCAGCGGAACGACCGCCGAGGCAGAGGCCAGGGCGTACTCGGCATAACCGTGCTCCACCCAGGCCATCACGCGGGAGCCCAGAGCCGGCGCGCTCACCTCGGCACCGACCGCGGCCACGCTTCCCGCCGCGACGAGTCCCAGGCCCGCGGGAAGAGGCAGGTCGGGCCCGAATCCGCCCTGGCGCTTCATGACGTCGCCGTAGGTCACGCCGGCGGCCTCCACCTTCACCAGGACTTGGCCGGCTCCAGGCTGAGGGACGTCGATCTCGCCCAGGCGCAGCACTTCGGGGCCGCCGACCGCGTGCATCTGGATGGCTTTCATGTGTTCCTCCGTGATCCGAATGTCGTGGTGAGATAGGTGGAAAGGTGGTGAACGTCGCCGCCGAGCAGGGCCAGGTAGCCGTCGGGGCGGACCAGGACGAGCCCGTCGTCCTGGATTCCGCAGCGCTCCCGCGTCCTTGCGTCCGAGATGAGCCGGACGTCGATCAGGTCGTCGAGGTCGCCGAGCACGCTCCGCAGGGTGGGCGGCTCCATGCCGAAGACCAGCAGCGTGTGCTTCCAAGGGTGCTGCAGGCCGATCTCGGGGAATCGATCGCCGACGGCGAGCCGGTCGTCGTTGCTGCCACCCGAGCCGTCGCGATACGACACATCGAGCTGGGTCAACGCCCGCGACAGGGGCTTCTGCACGGCGGGAAGCGGAGTGATGTGCGGCGCCAGGATGCGCCGGGCCGCCGTGGCGATCGGGTTGCTCAGCAGCGTCATGCGGGTCGCCCGACGCGTTCCTTTCACCAGACGTGCCGCGACCGGCGAACGCTCCGCGGCATAGGTGTCCAGCAGGCCGGCGGGCGCCCGGCCCTGGACCACCGCGGCGAGCTTCCAGCCGAGGTTGAAGGCGTCCTGGATGCCGGTGTTCATGCCCTGGCCGCCGACGACGGAATGGACATGGGCAGCGTCACCGGCGAGGAAGACGCGATCGACCGAATGGCGCGCCACCTTGCGCTGGTTGATGCGAAAACGGCCAGACTCCAGGATCTCCACCAGGCGGGTGCCCGGCGGGGAGCAGACGGCCACGGCGGAGCGGACCTCCTCGAACGTCACCTCACCCTGCGGGACGTGGCCCGGCGGGTAGGCGATCGTGATGCGGTGCATGCCGCCGGGCATCGGGAAGTAGGCCACGAACCGGCCCTTGTTGAGAAAGGCGTGGAAGACGTCGTAGGGCACCGGCCAGTCCACCCGGCCGTCGGCCACGGCGAAGTTCTCCTCGAACGCCTCACCGACGAAGGGCACGCCGAGCCGGTGGCGTACGGTGCTGTGCGCGCCGTCGCAACCGATCAGCCACGGGACGTGGGCCTGCTCCGTCGTACCGTCGCCGTGCAGCAACTCGGCCTGGACCTCGCCGGGCCCCTGGGACAGAGCGGTCAGCTCGACCTCGCGCTCGACTTTGACGCCGTAGTCCAGGAGCCTCCGGGTGAGGACCTCCTCCACCCTCGGCTGCGGCGCCATCAGCAGGTACGGGTAGGGCGTGTCCAACCGGCTCACGCTCAGGTCGAGGAACTGCTTGTTCTCGCTGAAGATGTGGAAGTCGGCCACCGGGACCCCCGCGGCGATCGTCGCCTCCGTCAGCTCCAGCCGATCGAACAGCTCCAGCGTCCTCGGCTGAACTCCCAGCGCCCTGGTCTCGGTGGTCGGCGCCGGGAGGGCGTCGATGACGCGTACGTCGATGTGGCGCCTGGCCAGCTCGACCGCCATGGTGAGCCCGGTCGGCCCGGCGCCGACGATCAATACGTCCACGCTTGCCCCTCCGCGTCATCCTGGCACGTGCGTTTCATTGGCTACTCCCCTCGAACCGAACCGAACGGGACGGTTCGAATAGTACGCCGCGCCCGCCCTCTCGCCCAGCTCTTCCACCGCTCCTGGGCCACAACCAGTCATTCGACAGATACGCCATGCCCGCCGGCCGGTTGTGGTGAAGCGGGCTCGTGCCCGGCCAGGCGGCCCCTGCCTCCCCGGCTCAACGCCGGTCACCCGCGACGGATTCGCAGGAGACCAGCACGTCGCCAGCATCCGCTCAAGGCGCTGATCAGAGCAGGCGCACGGCCGAGGACGGATTGTCGGATGGATGAGAAGAACCGGCCGCCCGCCAGGTCTCGTGGCAGACGGTCAGCGGCGTCCAAGCCCGCCGTCGAGGAGATTCTGGAAGCGGCGCGGCGGAGTTCGGAAAGAACGCGCGCGCTGGTCGCCCTGTGGATCCCGCCAGTGCGCAAGCGATGCGCATCCTGCTGAAGGGCGTGTGCTCGGAGGAGAAGCTGCTGGAAGCGGTTCCCGGCATCTTCGCCGACGCCTCGGCCCCGCTCCGGACCGGCGTGCTCCATGCCTCCCTCCTCGGCTTCGTCGTGCTGCGCCACGTGCTCCGGCTCGAACCCCTGGCGTCCATCGACCGCGAGGACCTCATCGAACTGGCCTGACGCCCAGCTTCCAGGCGGCCCGGCCGATCCCCTCCAGCAGCAGGGGCATCTTGTCGAGGGTGTAATCGACGGCATAGATGGTCACCTTCGCCACGTCGCCGAAGGAACCTCCCGCCGCCGCCAGCGCGATGGCGACGTTGAGATAGCACTGCTCGGTCTGAGCGGCGAGGTCACTCTCCCCGACTCTGTTTCCGTCGGCGTCGCGGGCGACCTGACCGGCGACGAAGACCAGCCTCGATCCGGTGGCGACCGGCAACTGCCGGTACGCCTCGCTCTGCGGCACTCCTTCGGGATTGATCAGAGTGACGGCCATACGGACTCCTTCGTCACCTCGGCGTGGCCAAGATCCGGACTAGAGCCCCGCCGAGCACCGGTCACGTTACGGATGCACCCTCACCCATCGCCGGTATCTACTGGTGGCCTGGGGGGTGACCGGAGTGGTTCTGACGACCGATGCGACAGGCGGAGCGGCGCATCACGCTGCTGAGGCATGAGGCGTCCGGAGCCCGGACAACGGGCCCTCCGCCGCCCGGGCCTCATACGAGGCTGGCGCCTGGTCGGCGCACTGGCCGCCACCCAGACGATCGGGTTCGGTGTCCTCTATTACAGCTTCACGGTCGTGCTCCGCTCGATGAGCGAAGAGCAGCACGCCGATGCCTCGCAGCTCTCGCTCGCCTTGACGCTGTCGGTTCTCATCACCGCGATCGGCGCACCGGCCGTGGGCCGGTACCTGGACGTCCACGGTGGCCGGGGGCTCATGACGGCGGGGTCCGTGCTGGGCGCCTTGTCGCTCCTGACCTGGTCGCAGGTGGGCACGGTGGTCCAGCTGTACGTGGTCTTCGCCGCCATCGGCGTCGCCTCGGCCATGGTGCTGTACGAGGCGGCCTTCGCCGTGATCGTCGCCCGCCTTCCGGCAGGGGCCCGCGCCGGGGCGCTGCCGGCGGTGACGGTCGCGGCCGGCTTCGCCTCCTCCATCTTCATGCCGCTGACGGCCCTGCTCGTCCATGCCTGCGGCTGGCGGCAGGCCCTGGTCGTCCTCGCCGCCGTCTACGGCGTGACCGCCATCCCACTGCACGCCATCGCCGTACGCAGGCCACGTCCTGCCGACGCCCCACCGCAGGCGGCGACCGTCCCGCGACCAGGTGATCGGGCCGGGCTGGTCCGCGCCGCCACGCGTCAGGCGGCGTTCTGGTTGCCGGCCACCGCCTTCACCCTGTACAACGCCGCAGTGGCGACCATCTCCATCCTGCTGATCGACTACCTCGTCGGCCTCGGCCACGAGCCACTCCTGGCCGCCGGTGTGGCCGGGCTCCTGGGAGTGCTGTCGGTCACCGGCCGGCTGGTCACCACCGGCCTGCAGCGCCGGCTACCCGTCGCGCTCGTCGCCGCGGTCATCTTCACCCTGCAGGCCGCGGGCGCCGCGGCACTGCCGTTCGTCGGCGCGAGCCGGGCCGGCGCGATCGCCGCCGTGCTGTTGTTCGGGCTCGGCCTCGGAGTGGGCACCATCGCCCGGCCACACCTGCTGACCGGGCGCTACGGCACCACGGCCTACGCCAGCCTGTCCGGCCGGCTCGCTCTGCCCGCCACCCTCGCCAAGGCCGACGCCCCCACCGCTGCCATGGCCATCGCCGGCACGGCCGGATACGGATGGGTGATGGCCGCCGTCACCGTCGCCTGTCTGATCGCGGCGGCGTCACTGACCGCCTTTCATCGCGTGCCCTCGGGGTCGGCCACCTGAAGGACGACCTTGCCCGTGGTCCGCCCCTTGGCCACCAGGTCATGGGCCGCGGCCACCTCCTCCAGCGGGAACTCCCGCTCCACGTGCACCGCGAGCCGGCCCTCGCGATACAGCCGCGACAGCGACTCCAGCCCGGCGGCGTCCGGCTCCACCAGGTACGACAGAGCGCGCACACCGAGCTCGCCGGCCCGCTCGGTCATGCCGGGCGTCCACGCCCCCTGCCCGCTCACCATCAGCCCGCCAGGCCGCAGGCACTCCAGCGTCTGCAGCCCGGTGTCCCCACCGAACATCTGGATGGCGACGTCGACGTCTCGCACCTCCTTCGTCACGTCCACCGCGGTGTAGTCGATCACCTCGTCGGCACCCATCCGGCGGACGAAGTCGTGCTTGGCCGCGCTGGCCGTACCGATCACGTAGGACCCCTGCGCCTTGGCGACCTGCACGGCCAGATGCCCCACTCCCCCGGCCGCCGCGGCCACCAGCACGCGCCGGCCCGGGCCGGCCCCGGCGATGTCGACTGCCATCTGCCACGCCGTCAGGCCAGCCAGCGGCAGAGCGGCCGCCTCGGTGAACGACATCCCCTCCGGCATCAGCGCCAGGTGCCGCGACGGCGCCGTCACGTACTCGGCGTACGCGCCCGCCTCACGAGGGAACCACGGCATGCCGAACACCCGGTCTCCTTCCTTGAACCGGGTGACCCCGTAGCCCACTTCGACCACGATGCCCGACAGGTCCCAGCCATTGATGAAGGGCAGGCTCAGCACCCGGTTGTAGGCCACGCCCATCCGCGTGTAGAAGTCCACCGGGTTGATTCCCGCGGCGACCACCTTGACCAGCACCTCGGTCGGGGCCGGCTTCGGCGCCGGTACGTCGACGACCTCCAGCACCTCCGGGCCGCCCCATTCACGCTGTTGCACCGCACGCATGTTTTCTCCGCAAGTTCGGGATTTCTGCTTGTGACGCTATTACGGAATATGTTCGACGGAATCTGTACGACGACCGGCGCCTTTTCGCCGCTGCGCCACCTCATATCCGCCACAGTGCGGAATGACGAATCGAAAGCGCGCAGTGCGGGCGGGTCCGGTTTTCCCCGGATGACGAAATCCTTTTCCCGGCTGTGAACGCCCATTCTCCGTAACGGCCGGCCCGCTCGCGCGATGCCTGCCCGGGGTCACGAAGGAGAGGACGACTCCGCTGAGCGGGTTCGCTGACGCGGCAGCCGGAACAGGTGGTGGAGCCGGCGCAGGGCGTGCCGGTCGCCGGAGGCGGAGGCGGCGCCGCTGTCGAGCGCTTCGGCGAGCGTCAATCTGCTGGAGGCGAGGTCGCGAAAGGCTCGCCGGCTGCTGGTGATGACCACATCCGGCTGCTGGGCGGGGCCGTGCACGGTTTCGATCGCGCCGTCGTGGACGCGGGCGTGGAAGACTTCCTCCTCCACCCGGAACTCGTAGACGGCCCGCAGGCCTACGGCGGCTTCGGGGTCGAAGCAGGCCTTCAATCCGAGCACGGCCCAGCCGGGGTGGAAGGCCTCCTGTTCACGAGGTTCGTCCATCGCCCACGTCAGCCCCCACCGGGCCAGGGCCAGCACCACGGGCTCGAGGTCGGCCCCGGCCTGGGTGAGGGCATAGGCGGCGGTACGAGCCGGCGGCGGCAAGGTGACCTTGCGCGCCAGTCCCTCACGTTCCAGGTGCTTCAGCCGCGCGGCCAGCAGCCCTGTGCCCAGGCCGCGCAGGCTGTGCTGCAGGTCGCCGAAACGCTTGGGGCCCGTCAGGAGCTCGCGGATCAGCAGCAGGGTCCAGCGATCTCCGACGAGATCGAGTGTGCGCGCAGTCGCGCAGTACTGGTTGTAGGCCCGCTGTTCCACTTCATCATTCTAATGTCTGGCCTTCTCGTTATTGAACTGAGAGGTGTGAATGTCCACAAGAAGCCGCGCCACCTCCTGCGGGTGGGTGCCCATCACATCGTGCGGGCCGTCCAAGGGCAGCGTGCGATAGCCGACCGCCTTCCCGAACTGTTCGAAGGGGAAGGTCGGAGGGTGGCAGTAGATCGCGGTTCCGGGGATCTGATTGACTGCGCCGCTCAGCCGGGTCGCCTCGGTGAAGGTGCGCAGCGGCTGGGGTCGCAGGCGCTGCGCCAGCCGGCGGGCGTCCTCGGGATCGGTGATGCCGAAGCGTTCCGGCTGCGGGGCGGGCACGTGGCGGCCGTCGGCGCGGGCGCGGGCGCCCCTGCTGATCGCGGTGACGAAGGCGTCGGGTGCCAGGCTGAACAGGCTCTCGCCGTCGCCACCGGCCCAGCCGTCGATCATCATGATGTGGCTCACCTGGCCGGGCCGCTGGTCGGCTGCCTGACGGACGACGAGTCCCGCGTAGCTGTGCCCGACCAGCACCACGTCGCCGTCGGCCGCCGCCTCGTCGTCCAGGACGGTGAGGAGTTCCTGGACGTGGGTGTCCAGACCGGCGTCGCCTTCCAGGGTCAGGGTGGGGGTCACCGTTCGTATCCCGGCCTCGTGCAGGAGCGGGGTGACGCGCTCCCATGCCCAGGGTCCGTACCAGGCACCGTGGACGAGGATGAAAGTGGTCATGCTTTTCCTTTCGCGTGCAAGACAGGCAGGACGGTGCCGGCGAATTCCTCCAGAGCCGCGCGGTGGTCATCGGCGGCCAGGCGGATCACCAGGTGACGGGCACCGGCTTCGGCATAGGAGGTGAGCCAGTCGGCGGCCTGGTGAGCCGGGCCGGCGAACATGGCCTGGATGGTTTCGACGGCCTCCAGCGGGGCGTTGTAGTAACGCTCGATGCTCACGCGCAGGCGCTCCCGGGCCTGTCCGGGGTCTTCTCCCAGGCAGAGGGTCGCGTAGAGGGCGGGGGTGACGGCCCGTGTCGCGCTCTGCTGGATGAGGGCCCGTTCCTGCTCGTAGGTCTGCACGTGGGGCGGGTAGGGCAGCCAGCCGTCGGCCAGGCGGGCGACCCGCCGCAGCGCGGGTTCGCCGCCTCCCGCCAGCCAGATCGGGGGGCCGGACGGGTGAACCGGCGTGGGAGCCAGGGTCACGTCATGGAAGGTGATGTCGCGGCCGGCGAAGGAGACCTCTTCGCCGCTCCACAACCGCCGCATCGCTTCGATCGATTGCTCCAGCAGGGCGATGCGGCGCTCGAAGGAGACGCCGATCGCCGCGAACTGGGCCTCGGTGGCGGCATTGGGAAATCCGCCGCCCATGCCGATGATCAGCCGTCCGCCGGAGAGCCGGTCCAGGGTGGCGAGCTGGTGTGCCAGCAGGATCGGATGGCGTAGCGCCGGCAGCAGTACCGCGGTGCCGAGCGTGATCCGGCTGGTGGCGACGGCCGCGCCGGACAGGACGAGCAGCGGGTCGGCGCGGGGCCTCGTCAGCGGGCTCTCGCCGGCCCACACCGAGTCCAGGCCGAGGGCTTCGGCCTGGCGGGCCTGGTCGATGAGCTGCTTCAGATCCTGGTCACCGCGTACGGCGTGGTCCCGTGTCGGGAGCAGGTAACCGACCTTCAGTAGGGCCATGGGCTGCCTCCTGTCCGTGCGGTTCTCCATCTTAAGCAGAGACTTCCTGTTTTTGAAGTAGAAAGTCCTATTTCGAGAAGCGATGACGAGGCATAGGTGCTCGCAGCCACGGGCCGCCACGACCTTGACCGGTCGCCCCGGCAGTGATGCCCGGGACGGCACCGCCCGGCGAGGCCGCCGCTGCCGCCTCGCCCGCAACATGGACAGCGTCCTGGCGTCAACCGCCACGGGCTGGACGACGGCGGGGCGCGGCGTGATGACCAGTTGGGGCGGCCGCCAGGTGCCCCGTGGCGACGGCACCGGCGATCAGCGCCATCGTCAGAGGGCCGACCTCGACGTTCTGTCCCGCGATGAACTTCGCCTTGTCGGCGGCGGAGTCCAGTTCGTCGAACCTGCCGCTGAACGACTTCAGCGACAAAGTCCACGGCTTGCCGATGCCGAAGTCGGCTGCGGCTGCGGCTGCGGCTGCGGCTGCGGCTGCGGCTGCGGCTGCGGCTGCGGCTGCGGTCAGCTCATCGGCGCTTACCCTGCGGGCGAGCGACGCGAGCGCGGTGACGCAGCTCCGGGCGACGTTCATCCGGAAGCTCTGCACGGCAATGCCGGTCAAGCCCGTCTGCTCGAACGGGGCCCCGACGACCGAGCGCTCGGCAGGACAGGCCAGCCGCTCACGGTGCCCACGATCTGCTCCGGTGGTAGCGGCGCGAACAGCACGTTCTCCTCCCGGTGGGGCCGGCGAGCGAGGCCGCCTTCTCCGCAAACGGTCATGGCTCTGCCTTTCATCGGTTGACGCCGGGGCTGTCGGTGAAGACCGCTTGACCCCGGCATTCGGTATCGCGGAACCCGCCATGGACGTCCCGTAACCGTATGAGACGAGCCAGGCGGCCGCCTTCACCCCCGCAGGAAGGGGCCGTCCGGCCTCGCGGTCCGCGCCGGGTTTCTCACCGGCGCCCGTCGGGCTGGAGATCAGCGCACGACGGGGGTGAGGAGCGCCTCGCTCGCGCGGGACAACATCACCTCACCGGTGAAGGTGTGCGTCTCCTCCACTTGGAACTCGGCCAGGCTCAGGCGGATGTCCCTGACTCCCTGCTCCGCCCGCCGACAGGCCTCCTCGGTCTCGAACACCGTCACGGTGACGATCGTGTCGTCTCCCGTGGCGATCGCCTGGTAGCTGACGATACCGGCGGGTACCTGCACCGGGGCGTCAGAAGCGGCGTCGCCTCCGGCGGAGAGTTGATTCGCGAACTGCCTGTTGACCTTGCGCATCAGGTCGTCGATGGAGCCGGTCCCCATGCGGTACCCGCGGATGAACGCGTGCATGCTCGTTCCTTTCCCTTGAGTCATCGTGATACTAGAACTTGTCTTACATTAAAGACAAGTGTAAGTTTCAGGGATGGAGAGCACTGCCTACGTCGAAGAAGTGGCCACGGCCGTACAAGGCCACCTCGCGGAGACCGGGACAGAGGCGAGCGAGTTGACCCTGGAAGACATCGCCGTCGTGATGGGCGTGTCACGCAGCACGCTCATCCGCCGCATCGGCCACCGATCCCACCTTGACGAGATCCTGGCCAGGCAAGGGGCGAAGGTGATCCGCCGATCTGCGCGGGATCGGGCGGTCGAAGCCGCGGCCGGCCTGTACGGCGCGTTCGGGGTCGGCGAAGTGACGCTGGAAATGATCGCCGCCGATGCGGGATGCACCGTGCAGGCGATCCAAGGGCAGCTCGGCGGCCGTGACGGCCTGCTCGCGGCGGTCTTCGACCGCTACAGCCCGATGCCGGGCGTGGAGGAGGTACTGCTCGACCCGCCGGCGGATCTCGAGCCGGCCGCGCGGCTGCTCTACGAGCAGGTGCTCGACGCGCTGATGGGGGAGGCGCGGGTGATGGCCGCGATGTTCGCCGAGATCGTTTCCCGGCCCGGAGGCGCGCTGGCCGTTCACGTACGGGAGAACTACGCGCCCCGATTCGTCGGCCTGATGATGAGTTGGCTGGCGGCACACGTGGATGCGGGTGTGGTGCGCGAACTGCCGGAGAAAACGCTGCTCAGCCAGTTCGCCGGTCCGGTGCTGGCCAGGAGCGTGGCCGCGCTGGCCACGGGCGAGCATCTGGACCCGGCGGCACGCGCACGACTGGCGGCCGATCTGGCGGGGGCGTTCTGCCGGGCCGTGCGGACCTGAGGCGGCCGGCATATACGGCTCCATGCGCAGCGGCGGCCCCGATCATCTCGTCCTGCGCGGCCTGCAGGAGGTCTATCTCAAGACCGAGGGCGACCTGGAGGACGACACCAGCCGCTGAGCCGTCATCGGCTGCCCGGCCCAGTGCAGGTGCAGGTAGGACGCGGTCACCAGGGCGTCGCCGAACCCGTCGGCGCCCCTCTCCCAGCGGAACAGCGGCTCGCCGGCGTACTCGACGGCGGTGCGGTGGAACTCGTGCCCCCGGAAGCGCTCGCCCGGCTCCGTCAGCGGCGAGCGCCTGAGCGCGACCGCGTCCCGGTAGCCGAGCGTCAGCCTCGGCGTCATCCGTGCCCGGCCCGGCACCCGCCCGCACATCCGCCGCCCGTCCAGCTCCTCGCACAGGTAGAGCAGCCCGGCGCACTCGGCGGCGACCGGGCCGCGGAAGGCCGCCACCCGCGCGCGGAGCGGCTCGTTGGCGGCCAGCTCGGCGGCGTACACCTCGGGGAAGCCGCCGCCGATCACGAGCGCCGCGGTCCCGTCCGGCAGCCGCTCGTCCCGCAGCGGGTCGAACACCGCGACGTCCGCCCCGGCCGCCCGCAGCAGCTCGACGTGCTCGGCGTAGCCGAACGTGAACGCCGCCCCGCCCGCCACCGCCACCACCGGCCGGTCCGTCCGCTCCCTTCGCACGGGCTCCCAGGGGACGGCGTCCAGCCGCGGCGCCGACGCCGCCAGCCGGAGCAGCGCGTCGAGGTCGCACGAGCGGGTCACCAGCGCGGCCAGCCGGTCCACCGCGGCCAGCGCATCGGCCTCCCGTTCGGCGGCGGGCACCAGCCCGAGATGCCGCGACGGCGTGGAGACGGCGTCGTCGCGGCGGACCGCGCCCAGCACCGGCACGCCCGCCGCGGCCAGCGCGGAGCGGCACAGCTCCTCGTGCCGGTCGGAGCCCACCCGGTTCAGCACCACCCCGCCCACCCGCACCCGGGGGTCGAACGTGGCGAACCCGTGCACCACCGCCGCCACCGACCTGCTCTGCCGCGCCGCGTCCACCACCAGCACGACCGGCGCGTCCAGCAGCCGGGCCACGTGGGCGGTCGAGGCGAAGTCGGTGTCCCCCTTGCCGTCGAACAGCCCCATCACGCCCTCGACCACCGCCACGTCGCAGCCCGCCGCCCCGTGCAGGAACAGCGGCCGTACGCGCTCCTCGCCCACCAGCCACGGATCCAGGTTGCGGCCGGGACGCCCGGTGGCCAGCGCGTGATAGCCCGGGTCGATGTAGTCGGGGCCCACCTTGTGCGGCGAGACCCGCAGCCCGCGTGCCCGCAGCGCCGCCATCAGCCCCGTGGCCACCGTCGTCTTGCCGCTGCCCGACGAGGGCGCGGCGATGACGAGCCGGGGAACTACCACTCGATGCCTTTCTGCCCCTTCTGCCCGGCGTCCATGGGATGGCGAACCTTGCCCATCTCCGTCACCAGGTCCGCCACCTCGATCAGCCGATCGGGCGCGTCCCTGCCGGTGATCACCACGTGCTGGTTGCCGGGCCGCGCGGCGAGAGCCGCCACCACGTCGTCGAGCTCCAGCCAGCCCCACTTCAGCGGGTACGTGAACTCGTCCAGCACGTAGAACCGGTACGTCTCGGCCGCCAGATCCCGCTTGATCTGCTCCCAGCCTTCGCGGGCGTCGGCCGCGTGGTCCTCCTCGCTGCCCGGCCGCTGGATCCACGACCAGCCCTCGCCCATCTTGTGCCAGGTCACCGAGCCGCCCTCGCCCGTCTCCCCGAGCACCTTCAGCGCCCGCTCCTCGCCGATGCGCCACTTGGCCGACTTCACGAACTGGAACACCCCGACCGGCCAGCCCTGGTTCCAGGCCCGTAGCGCCATCCCGAACGCCGCCGTCGACTTGCCCTTGCCGGGACCGGTGTGCACGATCAGCAGCGGCCGGTTGCGGCGCTGCCGGGTGGTGAGGCCGTCGTCGGGCACGACGGCCGGCTTTCCCTGCGGCATGCTCAGACCGCCTTCCTGTGATCGCGCACGACCGAGCCGAGATCGGCCAGGGAGTCGAGGGAGACGAGGCGCGCCCGCAGCCGGGCCGCCAGCCGGACCGCCAGGCCCAGCCGCACGGGGCCGCTCTCGCAGTCCACGACCACCGCCGCCGTGCCCGCCAGCAGCGCCGCCGCCCGGTCCACGTCGCCGCCCGCCGTGGCGCGCCCGTCCGTCACCAGCACCAGCAGCGGCCGCCGCGCCGGGTCGCGCAGCCGCTCCACGCGCAGCACGTCGGCGGCCCGCGCCAGCCCGGCCGCCAGCGGGGTGCGCCCGCCGGTCGGCAGCGAGCGCAACCGCGCCGCGCCCGCCTCCACCGACGAGGTCGGCGGCAGCGCGACCGCCGCGCCCCGGCCGCGGAAGGTGACCAGGCCGACCTTGTCGCGCCGCTGGTAGGCGTCCAGCAGCAGGCTGAGCACCGCCGTCTTGACCGCGGTCATCCTCTTGCGCGCCGCCATCGAGCCGCTCGCGTCCACCACGAACAGCACGAGGTTGCCCTCCCGGCCCTCGCGCACCACCTCGCGCAGGTCGTCCTCGCGCAGCACCAGCCCGGGGCCGCGGCGTCCGCGCCGCAGCTGGTGGGGCGCGGCGGCCAGGACCGTCGCCGTGACGTGCAGGTCGCGCACGCGTCCGGCGGGGCGGCGCGAGCCGGTGGCCCGGCCGTGCGGGGTGCGCGAGCGCGACCGCCGCCCGGCCGCGCCCTCGCCGACGCCGGGCACCTCCAGCAACGGCACCCGGTACGGCGCCGCCACCCCGGCCACCCGCCCGGCCGCTTCCTCCCCCGGCACTCCGCCCTGCGCCAGCACCGCGCCGTCGTCGGCAGCCAACAGCGATTCCCTGCTTTCGGCGGCCTGTGCGGCATCGTCGACCGCCGGCGGGTATCTGCCGTCCAACGCACGGTCGTGCCGGCGCCCGCGATCCGGCCCGGCCCCGCCTTGAGGCCCGCCGCCCTCGGGCCCGCCTTCGGGCCCGCTTTGGGGCCCGTCTTGAGGCCCGTCTTGGGGTCCGTCTTGGGGTCCGCCGCTCCCGGGTCCGCCGCCTTCAGGACCGCCTTCCGGATCGCCGGGTGGCGGGGGGCCGTCTCCGGCCGACGTGGGCGAGCCGTCCGGGCCGCCAGGTCCGGAAATATCAGGACCTCCGCCGTCGGGATCGTCCGGATCCTCCTCATCCCCCGACGTCCTCGCCAGCAGCTCCTCCAGCAGGGCCTCGTCCAGCCCGGGCGCGTCGAACGGATCGCGCCGCCGCCGGTGCGGCAGCGACAGCCGGGCCGCGGCGCGCACGTCCTCGGTCGTCACCACGTCCCTGCCCTGCCAGGCGGCGTGGGCGATGGCGGTGCTCGCCGTCACCAGGTCGGCCCGCAGGCCGTCCACCTCGAACGCCGCGCACACGGTCGCGATCTGCCGCAACCGCGCGTCGGGCAGCCGCACGCCCGGCACCCGGGTCCGGGCCCGCGCGATCCGGCTCGCCAGCGCCGCCTCCTCGGCCGCCCACCGGGCCGCGAACGCGCCGGGGTCGGCGTCGAAGGCGAGCCGCCTGCGCACCACCTCGGCGCGTTCCGCCGGGTTCCTGGACGCCTTGACCTCGACGGTCAGCCCGAACCTGTCCAGCAGCTGCGGCCGGAGCTCGCCCTCCTCCGGGTTCATGGTGCCGACCAGCAGGAACCTGGCGGCGTGCCGTACCGACACCGACTCGCGCTCCACGTAGCACGTGCCCAGGGCCGCCGCGTCGAGCAGCAGGTCGACGAGGTGGTCGTGGAGGAGGTTCACCTCGTCCACGTAGAGGACGCCGCGGTGGGCGGCGGCCAGCAGGCCGGGCTCGAACGCCTTCACCCCTTCCGTCAGCGCCCGCTCCACGTCCAGCGAGCCGACCAGCCGGTCCTCCGAGGCGCCGACCGGCAGCTCCACCAGCGCGGCGGGGCGCTCCAGCCCCTGGCTCCCGGGTTCGTGCGGCCCGTCCGGGCATCCGGCGTCGGGCGCTGCCGGGTCGCAGGCGAACCGGCAGCCGGGCACCACGTTCACGGCGGGCAGCTGGGCGGCCAGCGCGCGCACGATGGTCGACTTGGCGGTGCCCTTCTCGCCGCGTACGAGCACGCCGCCGGCCCGCGGGGAGACCGCGTTGAGCACCAGCGCCAGCTTCAGGTCGTCGAGCCCGACGACCGCGCTGAAGGGATATGTCACGATCAAATCAGAACCTTCCGGTTGACATGGGCGACCCGCCAGCCGGCGCGCGTGACGGTCAGCTCGGTGACGGACAGCGGCGCGAGATCGAAGCGGGCGGCGCTCAGCGGGTCCAGCCCGAGCGCGTGGCCGAGCGCCGCCCGGATCGTGCCCGCGTCGCAGACGGCGACGACGCCGGGCTCCGCGCGTACGGACTCCAGCCAGGCGGCGACCCGCTCGGCGTGCGCGGCCAGGCTCTCACCGCCGTGCGGGGCCGCGTGCGGGTCGGTCAGCCAGCTCGCCAGCGCGTCCGGCTCCTCCCGCGCGACCCGCTCGTACGGCAGGCCCCGCCACCGGCCGCAATCCACCTCCGCCAGCGCCGGGGCCACCCGAGCCGCCAGCCCGAGCGCGTCGACGGTCTGACGGGCGGCAACACTGGGAGCCACCCACACCACCGCCCCGGCCGCCGACCCGAGCGCAGCTCCGGCCGCCGGCCCTGGCGCCGCCACGGTCCCCGCTCCCACCGCTGACGCGGCCACCGGCCCGGTCGGCGGCCGGGTCAGCGCGGCGGCCCTGGTCAGGCTCGCCGCGTCGGCGTCCTCGCCGGGCGCGGGGAAGCAGGCGGCCCGCATCCCCGGCGTGCTCGCGTGCCGTACGAACAGCACCCCGCTCAGCCCGGCGAGGCGGCGGTCGCCGGGACGCCCGCCGCGCGGCGGGCCGCCCGGTCGCAGGCCCACCCGAACAGCACGCCGAAGGCCGCCCAGAAGACGAGCTGCGTCGCCAGCGACGCGAGCCTGAACTGCCACAACAGCGTGGCGGGGAAACCTTCGGGCACCTCGTTCACGGCCGGCAGCAGGGTCCACGCCGCGATCACCGGAACCAGGAACGCCGCCACCGCCGCGCCCCACCGCGCCCACGGCCCGGCGGTGACGCGGCGCGCGGTGGCCACCGCGATCGCGGTCGCGGCCAGCCCGACGAGGATCGTGACCACGTAGAGCAGGGTGCGGCTGTCGATCGTCTCCGGGTCGCCCACGGCCGGCGGGTTGGCGGGATATTTCACGAACGGCACGAGGATCACCGCCACGAACGCCGTCCCGGCGGCGGCGAGGGCCAGCCCGCCGTCCGACCGGGGGCCGACCCGTCCGCGCAGGCCCGCGTACACGAGGGCGAAGATCCCTCCCACGGCCAGCCCGTACAGGCCCGTGGCCAGGAAGAGCCCGGCCTTCTGTCCCGGCCTGCTGACGAGTGCCTCCTCGCCGTGGTCATGGCCGGGCGCTTCCTGGGCGGCATGGGCCTGCTCCAGCGCGATGGCGCTGTCCACCCCCGGTTCCCCGAAGGCGAAGGCGAAGCCGCCCGCGATCAATCCGGCCAGCAGGCCCAGAAGCAGGCCCCTGACCAGCAGGGTGCGTACCATGCGCGCGCCTAGTGGCAGGGAACGCCGAGCAGGTGGCGTCCGTCGTGCATGAGTTCGTGCAGGTAAGCACCGGTTTGCGAGATGGCCCCGTTGTCCATCAGCACCAGGTAGGCGACCAGCAGCAGCACCGGAACGGCGAGCAGCCACAGCCGCAGACGGGGGAAGGGGATTGCCGAAGGAGTGGACAGACCACTCATACATGCCTCCTCAGGGATGACGCGTCCCGACCAACGAGGTCACGAAAGTCCAAGCGACCTGGCTCCCGGGATCTACGTCCCGGATACAGTGGCGCGTCCGCACCGGCATCTCACCGGATTTCCCTTGGACAACCGTGAAATCTACCGGAATGTATCCCTTCCTCCCGTTCGCGTCAATGACGCGAGCCCCGCGTAGGGCACGGGGGATGCGGCGGCTCCCGCGCGCCGACCGCACCCGGACGATCGTCCTCGTCCTCGCCGGCCTCCTCACCGCGCTGGCGGCGGTGGCGGCGGTCCCGGGCGAGGGCGCGAGCGGCGCCGGGCAGCGGCTGACGCTGGCCGTGACCGCGTTGAGCGTGTCCCGGCTGCTCGGCACGGCGGTCGGCAGGCAGATCGCGGCCGCCCGGGAGGCGGTGGCGGACGCGGTGCGGCTCCTGCCCCACGAGGCGGCCCTCGGCCTCCTCGGCCTGCCCGCGGACCCGGCCACCGACCTGACCCGCGCGGGCGGGCTGCCGGCGCTGATCGCCTGGGCCTGCCTGTCCGTCGCGGCCGGCTAGGCGGGACGCCTGAGGTGTTACGTTACGTTCCTCACTCCTTGATCGGTTGAGGACTGCTGATGAGACAGGACGTACGCGTCCCGCTGCCGGACGGCGGTGCGCTGGAGGCGACGGTGGCGCTGCCGCAGGGGACGGCGCCCGCGGCCGGGTGGCCGGGCGTGGTGGTCCTGCACGAGATCTACGGCATCGAACCGGACATGCTGGACGTGGTGGACCTGTTCGCCGAGCACGGGTACGCGGCCGTCCTCCCGGACCTCTACAGCCACGGCACCAGGGTCGGGTGCCTGTCGCGGGCCATGCACCAGTTCGTGACCGAGAAGCCGGGTCAGCCGGCCGCCGACATCGACGCCACCCGGCAGTGGCTGGCCGGCCGCGACGACGTCGACGGCGGCCGGCTCGGTGTGATCGGCTTCTGCATGGGCGGCGGGTTCGCCCTCGCGTACGCGGCGAGCGCGCCGCCCGGCGTGCGGGCCGCGTCGGTCAACTACGGCGCGGTCCCCCGCGACCAGGAGCGGCTGCGCCCGGTGTGCCCGGTCGTGGGCTCCTACGGCGGCCGCGACCAGGGCTTCGGGCGGCACGGCACGCGGCTGCGGGAGCACATGAAGGCCCTCGGCATCGAGCACGACGTCGAGATCTATCCGGACGCCGGGCACTCCTTCATGACCGACGGCCATCACCCCGTCGCGAAGCTCGCGCTGTTCCCGCTGCGTCACGGCCTCGTCCGCGCGGCGGCGGACGACGCGTGGCGGCGCACGTTCGCCTTCTTCGACAGGTACGTGGCGGGCGGCGAGTAGCGGGAGGCCGCGCGGCCTCCCGCAGGTGGCGTGGCGGGCTCAGACCAGCGGCAGGCGCCGCACGCCGGTCATGGTCGGCATGGGCATGAACACCACGGGGTCCTCCGGATCGGTACGCAGGCGGTCGAACCGGTCGAGCAGGATGTTCAGGGCGACCCGGCCCTCCAGCCGGGCCAGGGGGGCGCCCAGGCAGAAGTGGATGCCGCGGCCGAAGGCGAGATGCGGGTTGGGGTCGCGGCGGGGGTCGAAGACGTCGGGGTCGGCGAACTGCCGGGGATCCCGGTTGGCCGCCCCGATCCAGGTCAGCACCGTCTGATCGGCCGGTATGGTCACGCCGCCGAGCTCGGCCTCGCGGGTGGTGGCGCGGGCGAGCAGGGCGAACGGGGTGAAGAAGCGCAGGGACTCCTCGATGATCGCCGGGATCGCGGCGCGGTCGGCCCGCGCCCGGTCCTGCTGCTCGGGGAAGGCGTCCAGGGCCAGCACCGTGTTGCCGAGCAGCATCGTCGTGGTGACGTGCCCGGCCAGCAGCAGGACGATCGCGAAGTTGACCACCTGCTCGTCGGGCAGGTGTTCGCCGTCCACCTCGGCCTCGACCAGCTTGGTGAGCAGGTCGGCGCGCGGCTGCCGGCGGCGTTCGGCGGCGTGGCCGGCGAGGTAGTCGGACATCTCCCGCCACGACTTCATCGTGGTCTCCCTGTCCTGCTCCCGCCTGTCGAAGAGCTCGTCGAACGAGACCTTGGTGTCCTGCCGGAACAGCGTGTCGGCCCACTGCTTGAACAGCTCGCGATCGCTGCTGGGCACGCCGAGCAGCTCGGCGATGACGATGACCGGGAGCGGGTAGGCCAGGTCGCGCACCAGCTCGAACCCGCCGCGCTCGCGCGCCGCGTCGAGCAGTTCGTGGGTGACGGCGGCGATCCTCGGCTCGAGGTCCGCGACGACCTTGCGGGTGAAGGCGCTGCTGACCAGTTTGCGCAGCTTGCCGTGCTCCGGCGGGTCGATCTGGGTGATGAAGCCGTCCAGTGAGAACCCCTGCGGCTTCTGCTCCTCGGGGGTCACGCGAAGCACGTCGGAGGAGAACGTCGCGGGGTCGCCGAGGACCTCGTGCAGTTCGGGGAAGCCGTAGACGTTCCACATGCCGGAGGCGGCGTGGTGTTCGACCGGCCCGCCCGGTCGCGGGCCGTGCAGCCAGAAGAGCTGTTCGGGGATGTTGTACCGCTCGACGATGTCAGACATCGCCACTCCCTTGATCGTTGGATGATTTCTCGGTTGAGCGGATCGCACGACCCGGCAGGGGACGCGGTGGCGTCGTGCCGGGGTCCTGCGGTGAACGGCACGTGCTCCTCGACGATCGTGTTCATCCGGAGCCCTGATCGTCGTCTTTCAGCCGCTTGCGATACTCCTCCCAGCGCTGGAGCGACTCCTCCGCGTCGCGTATGAGGAAGGCGAAGAACTCCCTGGTCTCCTCCAGCAGTGCCCGCTGGTCGGGGCGCTCGTCGCCGAGGGTCGACAGCCCGAGGCCCAGCGTCTCCGTGATCGGGTCGAGGGCGGCCAGCCGGCTGCGCATGATCTGGGCCCATCCACCGCGAGCGACCTGGTAGCGGTGCTCCCGGCTCGGCGTGGGGACGCGCTCGATCATGCCGCCGGCCTCCAGCTGCCTGGCGACCGTGCTGACCATGGTCTTGCTGACGCCGAGCTCGGCGGCCAGATCGGTGAGCGACTGGTCCGGCGGGTCGCAGATCAGCAGCCACGCGTACAGGCGGCCCATCGTCCGGCCCCCGGCGATGCGCTCCATGACGAGCCCCATCCGGTCGACGAACGCGGTCTCCTTCTGATCCACTTGCCAACTCCGTGACCGTCGTAAAGCACGTACTTGATGAAGTCTACGTCCGCGCCTCGTCCCTCGCGTTGCCGCGCGTTCGCAAGTCGAGATACCTTGAACATCCAGATGATCTGATCATTCGAATTTGAGGAGCGGATATGACCGACGTGCCCGAGATCGACCTGAGCGATCCCGCCGTGCTGGCGGACCCGTTCACCGCGTACACGAGCGCGAGGGAGCGGTCGCCCGTGGCGCGGCTGGTGGCGCCCGGGTTCGGCCCGTTCTGGGCGGTGACCCGGCACGAGGAGGCCAGGGCCATGCTGAGCGACCCCAGGCTGACGACCAACGAGCACAGCTACCAGCGGCCCGACGTGCCGGAGCACTGCCTGCCGTACCTGCGGACCATGTCGGAGATGAACGGCGCCGAGCACGCCCGGCTGCGCCGGCTGGTCGCGCCCGCGTTCACGCCGCGCAGGGCGGCCGAGTTCGGGCCGCGCATCGAGGCGATCGTGGAGCGGCTGCTCGACGAGCTGCCCGCGGAGCCGGATCTGCTGGCGCACTTCGCGACCCCGCTGCCGATCGAGGTGATCTGCGAGCTGGTCGGCATCCCCGTCGCCGACCGTCCCCGGTGGCGCGAGTACGGCGCCGCCATCGTGGCCGGGCACGGCGAGAGCTTCAAGGACGCCATCCCGCGCATCCTCGAGGGCGCCGGCGCCGCGGTCGCCAGAGGCCGCGCGGAGCCGGGCGAGGACCTGATCTCCGACCTGGCCCGCGTCATGGAGGAGGACGGCGACCGGCTCTCCGAGACCGAGCTGATCACCATGGTCTGGACGCTCGTCATGGCCGGCCAGACGCCCACGAACCTCATCGCCAACGCCGTCGCCGCCCTGCTGTCCCACCCCGGCCAGCTCGCCGCGCTGCGGGCCGACCCCGCCCTCATGCCGCGGGCGGTGGAGGAGCTGATGCGCTGGTGCGGGCCGCAGCTGCTGACCATCCCCCGCTTCACCGCGGAGGACATCGAGATCGGCGGCGTGCCCGTCCCCAAGGGCGTGCCGGTCACGGCCTCGATCGCCTCGGCGAACCGCGACCCGCGCGCCTTCGACGAGCCGGACCGGTTCGACCTGCGGCGCGAGCCGTCGGCGCATCTGGGGTTCGCGCACGGGCCGCACTTCTGCGTCGGGGCCTCGCTGGCCCGCGTGCAGACCGGGATCGCGCTCGGCGCGCTGCTGCGCCGTTTCCCCGGCCTGGCGCTCGCCGGCGAGGTGCGGCACATGCCCGACCCCGGCACCTGGCGCCTGACGGCGCTGCCCGTGACCCTGTGAGACAGGACGTGCGGCTCAGTAGGCGACGGTGAACCTGGCGCGGCGGTGCCGCGGGCGCTCGGCCTCGTCGAGCAGCGCGACGGCGAGGTCCTCCATGGAGATCGCCGACCTGCCCCCGGCGTCCACCAGCAGCTCGTCGCCGCCGAGCCGGTAGCGGCCGGTACGCTCCCCCGGCTCCAGCAGCGCGGGCGGGCTCAGGTAGGCCCAGTCGACGCCCGGCTCGGCCCGGCAGACCTCCAGCTGGGCGTTGCAGGCCAGCGCGATGGGCCGCCACGAGGGCGGGAAGTCCGGGGTCTCGACGACGGTGAGGCCGCCGGCGCCCGGCACGGTCAGCCCGGCCGCGCCGCCGACGAGCAGCAGCCGCACGCCGGTCCGCGCCACCCCGGCCAGCAGCGCCTCGGCGGTCGTGACGAGGTCGGCCTCGTGGCCGGGCGCGGGCCGGGTGGCGCTGATGACGAGGTCCTGCCCGGCGCTGAACTCGGCCACGTCCGCGACGTCCGAGGCGTCGCCGGCGCGGGCGTGCGCGGCGGCGGGCAGCAGGGGGAAGCGGGCGGGGTCGCGGACGACCGCGGTGACCTCGTGGCCGCGCGCCAGCGCCTCGGCCACGACCCTGCCGCCCACGGCTCCGGCGGCGCCGAAGACGGTGATGCGCATGTCAGGACTCCTTTCCGGCCAGGACGCGGGGCGTCGCGGGCAGCGCGCGGGCGGGCTGGCGCTGGGCC
Organism: Nonomuraea angiospora; assembly: GCF_014873145.1. Classification (NCBI taxonomy): domain Bacteria; kingdom Bacillati; phylum Actinomycetota; class Actinomycetes; order Streptosporangiales; family Streptosporangiaceae; genus Nonomuraea; species Nonomuraea angiospora. The sequence continues at coordinate 2,226,932 of NZ_JADBEK010000001.1, forward strand.
ACGACCAGGGCGGCCAGGACGACGAGCGCGCCGAGCGCCTGGGCCGCGGTCAGCTCCTGGCCGAGGACGAGCCAGCCGAGCGCGGTGGCGACCACGGGGCTGAGCAGGCCCAGGAACGTGACCTTGGTCGCCGACAGCAGCCGCAGGCCCCGGAACCACAGGACGTAGGCGAGCGCGGATCCGATGATCGTGAGGTAGGCGTACCCGGCGAGGTTCGCACCGGTCAGGGAGGCCGGCGGCGGGCCTTCGACGAGGAGCGCCACCGGGAGCAGCAGCAGGCCGCCGGCCACGAGCTGCCAGCCGGTGGTGGCCAGCAGCGGCGCGGGCGACTGCCACCGCTTGCTCAGCACCACGCCGAAGGCCATGACGACGGCGCCGCCGAGCGCCGCCGCCACGCCGAGCGCGTCCAGCCGGGCGTCGGCCCGCAGCACGAGCAGGCTCACCCCGGCCACGCCCGCCACGGCGGCCAGCGTCGTCCGCACGGACAGGCGTTCGCCGAGGAGCCCGGCCGACAGCAGCGCGACCAGCAGGGGCTGGATGGCGCCCACGGTGGCGGCCACCCCCCCGGGCAGCCGGTACGCCCCCACGAACAGCAGCGCGAAGAACACTCCGATGTTCAGCGCGCCGAGCACCAGGGCGCGCCACCACCAGCCGCCCGAGGGCAGGCGGCGGGTGACGGCGACCAGGAGGAGACCGGCGGGCAGCGCGCGGATCACGGCGGCCAGCAGGGGGCGGCCGGGCGGCAGCAGCTCGGTCGTGACGAGGTACGTGGTCCCCCAGATGGCGGGGGTCAGGGCGGTCAGCAGAACGGTTCCCGATTGATTTCTTAGCACTAAGACAAAGTATCTCAGCGCTAAGTTACTTGGCGAGGTGATTTACCTCACCGCTAAGGCATCGTTAGGCTGGAGTGGTGGCTGATCACGTCGACCTGATACTCAAGCAATGGGACGCCCAGCGCCCTGACCTGGACGTCTCGCCGATGGCGGTGATCGGACGGCTGTCGCGGCTGATCCGGCTGATCGACGCGGAGCTGGGCCGTACGTTCGCCGCGCACGGCCTCGACCGGGCCTCCTTCGACGTGCTGGCGACCTTGCGCCGCAGCGACCCGCCGCACCGGCTGACGCCGGCCGAGCTGATGCGGGCCTCCATGGTCACGTCGGGGGCGATCACGCAGCGGCTCGACCGCCTGGAGTCCAGGGGGCTGGTGACCCGCACGCCCAGCGAGGCCGACGGGCGGGTGGTCTACGTGACGCTCACCGACGAGGGGTACGCCCTCATCGACCGGGCCCTGCCGGACCACGTCGCGACCGAGGACCGGGTGCTCTCGGCCCTGCCGAAGGAGCGCCGGGACGAGCTCGCCCACATGCTGCGCGACCTGCTGGAGTCCCTCGGGGACACCACCACGCTCACCTGACCGGGCGGGTTGGAGGAGGCGCAGAAGGACCGCGAGTGGCAGCCGAACACCCTGCGGCTGCTGCCCTGGCTCGGTCGCTTCGGCCGGTCCGCGTGGTCCGGCCGCGCGACGTTCAGCCGCGGCGCCGTTGGCCGGAGCCCCGCCCCGAGCCGGACCCGGTCCCTCGTGCGGAGCCGGTCCCTCGTGCGGAGCCGGTCCCTCGTGCGGAGCCGGAGCCGCGTGCGGAGCCGGAGCCGCGGGGCCGCCGTTCGTAGCGGGTGGCCGGCCAGTGGGCGGGGCGGGTGAGCGCGGCCGGCAGGCGGGTGGCGGCGTCGCCGGTGGCGGCGTTGAGCTGGGGCTGGGTGAGGAAGATCGCACCCGACAGGTCCGCGCCCGCCAGGTCGGCCCCCCGCAGGTCGGCCCCGATCAGGTCGGCCTCCCGCAGGTCGGCTCCCCGCAGATCGGCGCCGATCAGGTACGCCCCGCGAAGGTTGGCGCCCTGCAGGTCGGCGCCCGCCAGCTTGGCCCCGATCAGATCCGCTCCCCTGCGCTCCTTGCCCTTGCGCCCCGCCCGGGCCAGCTCACTCGTCCGCAGCAGCAGCACGTTGACCTCGGCCCGGTGCGCCGGCACGTCCAGCTTCCGCAGCACGTCCACGCTCTCCCGGGTGAGCCGCTCCGTCGCGTCGAACGCGTCCCGCAGCTCGGCGTGGACGGGCCGGGCGACCTCCAGCGTCAGCGCCTCCGCCAGATACCACAGCAGCTCGTGCAGCTGCCGCACGACGGGGAAGATCGCGTACATCTGCCCGGCCGTGCCCGGCTCCTGCCGCCAGCTCGTGCCCTGGAAGGTGACCTGCGAGACCTTCTGGCCCGCCCCGAAGCAGTCGTACACGGTGCAGCCGGGAAAGCCGCGCTCCCTGAGCCCCGCGTGGATGGAGCAGCGGAAGTCGTCACGCAGGTTGCGGCAGGGCTCCCCGGCCTTCTTGTCCACCGCGAAGTCGGCCGAGGCCGAGAACGGCAGCGCGACGCAGCACAGCCCGAAGCAGCTGTCGCAGTCGGCCATCAGGCCGAGCTCGCGCGGGTTCGTTCCGGGCAACGTGCGGGCCTCCTCCGGCGGATACGGTCAGGTCATCAAGAGTACTCACTCATGGACGTACGGTGTCGTCGTGGTGATCGCCTCGAACCCCAGCCGCAGCAGGATCGGACGGCTCTCGCTGGAGGCGTCCACCTGCAGATGGTCGTAGCCGCGCGCGACCGCCTCGCGGGCCCGGTAGGCGATCAGCGCCCGGTAGATGCCGCGCCCGCGCCATTCGGGCACGGTGCCGCCGCCCCACAGGCTCGCGAACCGGGTGCCCGGGTGCAGCTCCATGCGGGCCGCGCTCACCGGCACGTCGCCGGCCATCGCGAGAACGGCGACGACCTCGCCCTCGGCGAGCTGGTCGAGCAGCCGTTCCTTGAAGTGCGTGGCGGGGGCGCCGAAGGCGCTGTCGTGGACGTCGGCCATCAGCTCCACGCCGTCGGGGCCGGTCACCGGGACCAGCCGCACCCCCTCGGGCGGCTCCCCTCCGAGGGGCAGGCGCCCGATCTCGGCGATCATCAGCGTCTCGGCGGGCTCCGGGGTGAATCCGGCGTCCAGCAGGCGCCGGTCGAGGTCGCCGGGCCGGTCGTAGCCGTACAGCTTCCACTCGAACGGCTGCCCCAGCTCCCCGTAGTAGCGCACCTGCTCGGCGATCTCCGCGTCCGCGGTCCGCTCGTCGAGGCCGGACCAGAGGATGCCGTTCCAGCCGTGCCCGGGGGCGACCTGCCGCACCACGTTCCCGGCCCGCTCCACCCTGGCGTCCGGCCCCTCGGGGCGGGCCTCCTGGCGCAGCTGCCGGTCGAAGAGTTCCAGCATCTCAGCCCCCGAACCGTCGCTGCCGGGCGGCGAAGCTGCGCAGCGCCCGCAGGAAGTCGATCTCGCGGAAGGCCGGCCAGTACGCCTCGCAGAAGTACAGCTCGGAGTAGGCGGACTGCCAGAGCAGGAAGTTGGACAGGCGCTGCTCGCCGCTGGTGCGGATCACCAGGTCGGGGTCGGGCTGACCGGCCGTGTAGAGGTGGGGCGCGATGTCGTCCACGCTCAACGTCGAGGCCAGCTCCACCATGGACTGCCCGGCCTCGGCCCGCTCGTACAGCAGCTCGCGCAGGGCGTCGATCACCTCCTGGCGGCCGCCGTAGCCGATGGCGAGCGTGAGGTGGAAACCGGTGGCACACGTGCGGGTGGCCTCGACGGCGCTCTTGAGCGCGCGGGCCGTGGTGTCGGGCAACATGTCGAGCAGGCCCGCCACGTGGACGCGCCAGCGCGCGTCCGGCCGGTCCAGCCGCTCGGCGACCATCTGCTCGATCACCCGCAACAGGTAGGCGACCTCCTCGTCGCCGCGGCGCTGAAGGTTCTCCGTCGAGCACAGGAACACCGTCACGTGCTCGATGCCCAGCCCCTCGCACCACGACAGCACGTGCTCGATGTGCTCGGCGCCGTACTTGTGGCCGATGCTCGGGCTGGCCAGGCCCTGCTGCCTGGCCCAGCGCCGGTTGCCGTCCATGATCAAGCCGACGTGGCGGGGCAGCGGGCCCGCCGTGGCCTGACGGCGCAGCCGCCGGGCATAGAGGGAGTGAAGAAGATCAGTCGTCCACATCCTCCAAGGATGACCCACCCGCCGAACCGGAACCGCCCCCTTCCCCATTTCCGTGACCGAGCCGCAAGCCGTCGTCGCCCCAGCCGTCGCCCCAGTCGGCGTCCCTGGCCGCGCGGTAGAGGTCGCCCTGCCGCTTGGACACGATCACGTCGCGGATCCCCTCCTCCCCGGCGCACAGCCGCAGGGACACCACGCCCTTGCGCTTGACCGGGTGGCGCAGGATCCGGGCGCCGGCCCGCTCCCCCGGGAGCGCCGCGGCGGCCACGTAGGAGAACTTCTCGTCCTCGAAGCTGAGCGTGCCCGCCTTGATCCGGCGGTGCAGGGACGTCCTGGGGAGCCTGACGGAGAAGTGGCACCAGTCGCGTCCCCGCTCGATCGGGCAGGGGCCGTCGTGGGGGCAGGGGGCGGCGACGCTCAGCCCCTGGGCGACCAGGACCTCCCTGGCCTCGGCGACGGTGGCGTAGCCCGCCGGGGTGCCGGGCTCGATGACGATCACCATGGCCGCCTCCGCGGCCAGCCAGCGGACGATCTCCCTGCGCCGGCCCTGGGGGAGCTCGCCCAGGGCGTACGACATGGTCACCAGGTCGGCCACGGGCCGGTCGAGGCCGGGACGCACCGAAGCCTGCCGCCAGGTGGCCCCGCGCAGGGCCCCGGACGTACGGGCGAGGCGTTTACCCAGGTCGATGATCTGCGGGTCGTGCTCGATGACCGTGACCCGCTCGATGGACGGCCAGGTCTCGCCCGCCGCCCAGATCGCCGCCCCCGTGCCGCCGCCGACGTCGAGGTGGCTGCCGGGCCGGAAGCCCGGGGTCATGGCGGCCGCCTGGCGCATGGCCGTGGCCGCGGCGGCGTAGGTGGCGGGCATCCGGTACGCGGCGTAGGCCGCCACGTCGGCCCGGCCCCTGATGTGGGTGCCTCCGCCGGTGGCGGCGTTCGTACGGTAGCGCTCGGTGAGCCGCGCCACGGAGTCGGACAGCTCCTGCGGCGAGTAGCCGGACAGCGCCTTGTCCAGGGCGGTTCTGAGTTCTTCTGGAAGCATGGATGGGTTCACCTGTGGTCCGTACGTGGCTTGCCTGCGTCAATGATGCTCGCGATTCGCCGGTGCTCCGAACTCGTACGGCCGGCCGGGGCTGCGCCCCTGGCGAACGGGCCGATCCTGCGGCCCCGCGCGGCGGTAGCGTGCCGAGCATGCTGATCATCGGCGACATCAAGATCGCGTACGAGGAGGCCGGCCCCGCGACCCCTCTGGGCACCGTCGTGCTCGTGCACGGCGGGACGACCGACATGCGCCTCTGGGAGCACCAGTTCCGCGCCCTCTCCGAGCGCTACCGCGTGATCCGCTACGACCGGCGCGGCTGCGGCCGGTCCGGCGACGCCGCGGGCGAGGTGTGCCACCACGAGGATCTGCTCGCCGTCATGGACGCGCTGGGGGTCGAGCGGGCGGCGCTGGCCGGCAGCTCGATGGGCGGCGCGTACGCGACCGAGGTCGCCCTGGCCGCCCCCGCCCGGGTGGCCGCGCTCGCCCTGATCGGCTCGGGCCTGGCCGGTCACCCATGGCCGCAGGAGATGCTGGACCAGGCGCGCGAGCGCGTCCACGGCTCGGTGCCCGCCGACCGCCTGGCCCGCTACCGCGACGGCACCGCCGACCATGTGGATCCCGCCGACGTACGCGCGATGGCGGAGGCCCACACCCTCTGGCAGACCGCCGGGCCCGACCGGGGCCGCGACGCGCTCTCCGACGAGGTGTGGGAGTCGGCGGTGGAGATGTGCGGCCTCGTGTTCGAGCGCTCCTGGAGCGGCCCCCGATCCACGGAACGCCACCTGACCCCGCCCGCCGCGACGCGACTGCCCGAGATCAGCGCCCCCACCCTGGTGATCAACGGCCTGTCGGACGTGCCCGGCATCCAGCAGATGTCCGACCTGCTCTCGGCCGGCATCCCGGCCGCCCGCCGCCTCGACCTCCCCGAGACGGGCCATCTGGCGCCGCTCGAACGCCCCACCGAGGTGACCGAGGCCCTGACGGCATTCCTGGCGACCGCCTTCACTCCCTGACCCCGCCACGCCCTGGCAGATCGCCCCGTGCCCCCGGCGAGTAACCCCGACCCGTGACCCCCAGCCCGGCCCCCCACTTCCAGCCCGTCCCGCTGCGTTCCGCTGGTCGCCGCTTCCCCTGCGCCGACCGGCACCACCGCCACCGGCGCCCGCCGGTTCCTGCCAGCCCGGACCGGCTCGGGCCGAACCCGAAGGCGGGGTCAGGCCGAGGCAGCCGAGGTGCGGTCGGGCTGGGGGCGGGTGGTGCGGCCGGCCGTGGAGGCGTACTCGGCGAGGATCCCGTCGATGGCGGACGCCAGGAGCTCCCTGTGCTCCATCGGCAACTCCCCCGCCAACGCCTCCAGCCGCGCCTCGACCCCGTCGTGCGCCAGCGCCCCGACGCGCTCCCCTTCGGGGGTCAACTCGACGAGCCAGGCCCGCCGGTCCCGGGAATCACGCGTGCGGGCCACGAGCCCGCGCTTCTCCGCCCGGTCGACGAGCCCCGTCAGGCTCGACTTCTCCAGGTGCAGCGTGCGCGTCAGCTCCGTCATCCCCACCGGCCCGCCGACGAGCAGGCACAGCAGCTGCGCCTGCTGCGGCGTAAGGTCCTGCTCCCTGCCGACGTCCCCGAACACCTGCTGCACCAGGTGCCCCAGACGTACGAGGGCGGTAGTGAACGTCGCGACCACGACATCGAGTCTAGTTGACAATGGTTCACATTACGAACTAATTTAGTTCCTATTACCAACTGTTCGCACTACCAACCAACTTACCTCTGGCGGCGAACGGCAGCACATCCAAGGAGCCCCCATGCCCGACTACGACCACGAGCTGCTCTTCAGCGTCAGCGTCGTGCCCTCCGCCCACCAGGCCGACACCGTCGTCGCCCTCTCCCAGCTCGCCGAGCGCGCAGGACTCGATCTCGTCACCTTCTCGGACCACCCGTACCAGCCCACCTTCCTCGACACCTGGACCCTGCTCGGCTACGTCGCCGCCGCCACCGAGCGCATCCGGCTGGCCGGCAACGTGCATCCGCTGCCGCTCCGGCCGCCCGCCATGCTCGCGCAGGCCGCCGCCAGCCTCGACATCCTCAGCCACGGCCGCTTCGAGCTCGCCCTGGGCACCGGGGGATACTGGGACGCCATCGCCTCCATGGGCGCCCCGCGCCTGACCCCCGGCCAGGCCGTGGACGCGCTCGAGGAGGCCATCCCGATCATCCGCGCCGCCTGGGACACCGACGCCCCCGGCACCATCGACCACCACGGCGAGCATTACCAGGTCACCGCCCCGCGAGGCCCGCGCCCGGCCCACGACATCGGCATCTGGCTCGGCGCGTACAAGCCGCGCATGCTCCGCGTGACCGGCCGCCTCGCGGACGGCTGGCTCCCCTCCCTCCCCCGCCTCCGGAGCATCGGCGAGCTCGGCGAGGGCAACGCGGTCATCGACGAGGCCGCCGCCGAGGCGGGGCGCTCGCCCCGCGACATCCGCCGCCTGCTCAACCTGGGCGAGGAGCTGCCCGCCGCCCAGCTCGCCGAGATCGCCCTCACGTACGGCGTCAGCGTCTTCATCCTCGCGATCGACGACCCCGGCCGGCTCCAGCGCTTCGCCCAGGAGACCGCCCCGGCCGTACGCGAACTCGTCGCCGCGGAACGCCCCCAGCCCACCCCGCCGAACACCGCAAGCCCGGCCCCCGACCTGGCCGCCACCCGGACCCCCGACAACGCCTCCGACCTGGCCACGACCCCGGCCGCCTCCAACCTGGCCGCCACCCCGACCCCCGACAACGGTGTACGGCTCACCGACGTACGCGTCTGGGACGAGACCACCCGCCCCACCGGCCCCGCCCCCGACCCCACCAGGCACTACACCCCCGCGGAGCAGGCCAACGGCCGGCACCTCATCGACGTGCACGACCACCTGCGCGCCGAACTCGCCCAGCTCCGCGACCTCATCGACCAGGTAGCCTCCGGAGTGATCGACGCCGGCACCGCCCGCTCGCACATCAACACCATGACCATGCGCCAGAACAACTGGACTCTCGGCGCCTACTGCGAGTCCTACTGCCGCCTCGTCACCATGCACCACACCGCCGAGGACGCCATGGTCTTCCCCCACCTCCGCCGCGCGGAGCCCGTCCTTACCCCCGTGCTCGACCGCCTCCAGGAAGAGCATCACGCCATCCACAAGATCATCGAACGCGTCGACCGCGCCCTCGTCTCGTTCGTCGGCGACCCGGACGGCCTCGGTCACCTGCGCGAAACCGTGGACCTGCTCACCGACAGCCTGCTGTCCCACCTGTCGTACGAGGAGCGCGAACTCGTCGAGCCCCTGGCCAGGCACGGCCTCTAGAGCCGGCGGGGACCCTCTAGACCCGGCGGGAGCCTTTAGGCCCGGCCTGCGGGAAACGCGTGACGGCGGGAGGCTTTAGGCCCGGCGGGCGGGGAACGCGTGACGGCGCGCCGCGACCACGACCGCCAGGGCCACCGCCACCAGCGGCAACGACGTCCACGGCAGCGCGCCCGGCCCTGCCCCCTCCAGCACCAGCCCGCCGGCCAGCGACCCCGCGGCGATCCCCGCGTTGTACACGGTCGTCTGCATGGACGTGGCCGCGTCCGCGTTCCCCGCCCCGGAGGCGTCCACCAGCGCCGACTGCAGCAACGTCGGCACACCGCCGAAGGCCGCCCCCCACAGCGCGACCGCGCCCAGCGGCGCCCAGCTCTGCCCTCCGGAGACGCCCGGCGACGCCCAGCCGGGACCTCCTGAGACGGCCGGCGGCCCCCAGCCCTGACCTCCGGAGACGGCCAGCACCGCCATGGCCCCCGCCACCACGGCCAGCACCACCACGAGCGTCACCCGCGGGAACCGGTCGATCACCACCCCGGTCACCCAGATCCCCGCCACCGTCCCGACCCCGAACACGAGCAGCACGACACTCGTCCGCCCCAACCCGGCGAAGTCCACGAACGGCGCCAGGTACGTGTACATCACCTGATGCCCGACCAGCACCAGCACCGTCACCCCCAGGATCACCCGGACGCCGGGCAGCACCGCCACCCGCCGCAACGGGACCCGTACCGTGGCCGCCTCACCGGGAAAGTCCGGCACCTTCCACAGCACCCACCCCACCAGCGCGACCGCCACGACCGCCAGGCCCAGGAAAGCGGTCCGCCACCCGAACGCCGAGGCCAGCGCCGCACCCGCCGGGATCCCCGCGCACAGCGCGACGGTGATCCCCGCCGAGACGATCGCGATGGCCCGCCCCCGCCGCTCGACCGGCACCATCCGCGCCGCGTACCCGACCAGCATCGCCCACAGGATCCCACCCATGACCCCGGCCAGCACCCGCGCACCGAAGGTCACCGCATAGGACGACGAGAGCGCGGTCACCGTGTTGAACAGGGCGAACCCCACCAGCGTCCCCACCAGCACGGGCCGCCGCGGCAGCCCGCGCAGCAACGCCGTCAGCGGGATCGCCGACAGGGTCGAGGCCACCGCGTACGCCGTCACCAGGAACCCGGCCCGCCCCTCCGGCACCCCCAGCGCCGCGCCGAGCTGCGGCAGCAGCCCCGCCGGAAGCAGCTCCGTCATCACCGCCGTGAACGCCGCCGAGAACAGCGCCAGCAGCCCCGACCACGGCATCCTCCCGACGCGTACGGCGTCGGCGATCGTCGCACCAGACATGCCGAATATGCTGAAACGTTCACATCAATGTGAAGGCAAGCCGGGAGGTCCTGCCGTGAGAATCGGTGAACTGTCGCGACTGACGGGCGTGCCGACCCGCATGCTCCGCTACTACGAGGAGCAGGACCTCCTCCACCCGGAGCGCGCCGACAACGGCTACCGCCATTATCCGGAGTCGGCCGTCTACCGGGTTCAGCAGATCCGCGGCCTGCTCGACTCCGGCCTCACCACGGAGATCATCCGCCGCGTCCTGCCGTTCCTGAACAAGCCCGACGAGATCCACCTGCATCCGCAGTGCCTCACCCCGGAGCTGGCCGACCTCCTGGAGGCCGAGGCCGATCGCATCCAGCAGCGCATCGAGTGCCTCTCCCGCAACCGCGACGCGATCCACGCGTACCTGGCGGCCGTGCGATCTTCCTGAACCCGACCCGGCGCCTTTACAATGTAGATCACGTACAACGTACCAGGACAAAGGGGCCGATTCCCCGCACGTTCGAGTTACTGATCAACGGCGGCCCCTTGATCGAAAACGGGGTGTGGCGCTGCACCCGCCCTCCAAGATCGCTACGTATAGTGATCTCCGATGTCACTTCGTGATTACAGGGGGAGATCATGAGGAACAGCCTCATCGCCGTCGGCGGCGCGCTGCTCGCCGCGACCGCACTGTACGGCAGCGTCACGCCCGCCATGGCCGACACGGACTCGAAGCACCACAACCTGAAGCACTGCGGCCTCGGGGTGGACGACGACATTACCTATCACCACGTCACGGACCACGGCGTGTTCGCCGGGACCCGCGAGATCAAGGCCTGCAAGGACGGCGGCGCCGGCTGGGACTGGTCGTGGGACCCACACTGGAAGCACCGCAACTGGCCCACCAGCGGCAACGGCAACTGGGTCGGCACCTGGCCCGACCACGGCTTCCACCACGACCACTGATCAAGCCCCAAATCACGCGCTCGTCCCGGCGCCCACCACACAGGCACCGGGACGAGCACATTCAGCCCCCGCCACCCTCCAAGGCCCCGGCTGCCGTCCAGCGTTCCCGCCGCCCTTCAACCCCCGCCGCCCTTCAACCCCCGCCACCCTTCAACCCCCGCCACCCTCCAGACCCCTGCCGCCGATCAGGCCCCGACCGCCGTTGCGGCATCACCGCCGGGACGAGCGCGCCTGGACGCCCACCGACGTTGCACCCACCCCTGCTACAGACCGTTGCGGGCACCACCCGCTGGAAGGAGCCGTTGCGGCGCACCCCGCCGGGACGGGCGCGTCCGGCACGCCCGCCGGGAGGGGCCGCATCCGACACACCCGTCGCAACGCCCTCCCCCAGTCGGTTCTGCGTTCCGGGGACGATGCCGCCATGCTGGGACGGTGAATGATCCACTGAGCTGGTTGGCCCAGAACGCCGAATCGGGACCTCTCCCCGTCCGCGAGGGACAGTTCCACCGGGTCGTGATGGGCTCGGACCGGGTCGTGTGCCTGCCCCGCACCGAGGCGGCGGCCGCCCGGCTGCCCCAGCGGACGGCCATACTGCGCGTGCTCGCCGGGCTCGATCTCGGCTTCCGCATCCCCCGCCCGCTGTCCGAGGGCGCGGGCGAAACGCCGTACCTGGTGCTGAGCCGCGTCCCCGGCGCACCGCTGGAGAACGGCGCGCTCGACGACCCGGCGGTGGCCGAAGCGGCGGCGGAGCAGTACGCCGAACTGCTGGGCGCGCTGGCCCGGGCGGGGGCCGACGAGCGGGCGCGGGCGGCGCTGCCGTGGACGCCGGAGGATCGGTGGCGGCGGTTCGAGGCGGATGTCCGCGCCGAGTTGTTCGGGCTCATATCGGACGCCGGACGCCGGCGGGCCGAGCGGGAGCTCGCCGCAGCCGCGGGTCTCCCCCACGTCACCACGGCGGTGGCGCACGGCGACCTCGGCGCCGAGAACGTGCTGTGGGAGATCGACGGCGGGCGGCCCCGGCTCAGCGGCGTGATCGACTGGGACGAGGCCACCATCGGCGACCCCGCCGAGGACCTCGCCGCCATCGGGGCCGGCCACGGCGACGCGTTCCTGAACCGGGTGCTCGCGCTGGGCGGCTGGGCCGACGACGAGACGGCGGCCCGCATCGCCGCCATCCGCGGCACGTTCGCCCTCCAGCAGGCCCTGGACGCCCACCGGGACGGCGACGCCGACCAACTGACGGACGGCCTGACCGCCTACCGCTGACCACGTACCGCCGAGCGCCGCCCACACCCCCTCGCCGCCCGCACCCCACCCCCCGCGCCGCCCGTGCCCCCGCGCCGCCCGTGCCCCCCGCGTCCCGCGCCACCGCACGACCCGTGTGCCCGCGCCAATGCGGCAGGCGACCAGCGGGTAAGCACCGCAGCCAGGCCTGGCCGCGGGCGTTGCGTCCCACAGGCGGATCGTCCGCCTTCACGACGTGACCACCGCGATCACCGCTGGGAGCATGCCGCCCAAGGCCCATTGGAAGGCCATGCAGATCTTGCGGGAACGCTACGCCCTGCCTGCGATCATCACCACTGCTGACGCACTGCCGAGCCAGCTCACACCGTAGATGAGTGCAGCGGAGACGGCGGCGTTGGATGAGGTCGGCTTCGGCGGTGACGCGGGCGGAAATCTCCGCACCGAGACGGACGTACGGCCGAAGCCCGGCCAGGCGCTGGTGGCGGCTCTTGGCCTGCAGTTCGGGCGCGGTGCGGCAGGCCCGGGCCAGATCCTGTGGCGGAACTGGTGCAGCTTCCATCCCTGCCGACGCGGGTCAAGCTTGGCCGAAGCATTCTTTGAACAGGTACTCGGCACGCGGGTGGGACAGCCGTCCGCGTCCGGTGGTCGGGTCGATGTCGGCGGTCGCGGATGTGCGCGGGCCGGAGGCAGGCGCACATCCATCGGCCAGGAACAGCGGCCCTGCGGTACGGACGGTCGCTGCGCTCGGCCGATTGCCGCGAGCGGGCAGCATCGTCCCGCAACCCGTCGCGGTGCCACGACCGCGATCACCGATCCCGCCCGCTCCCCGGCGCTGAACAGAACTGGCCTGTCAACCGGAGCGGCGGAGGGTGCGGCGGACGGCCAGGCCGCCGAGGGCCGCCGACGCGAACGTCAGGATTGTGGCCTCGGTCCACTGGAAGCGCCAGAACCGGGACGGCGGGTGGTAGTACACCGCGTACCGGTAGCCCTTGCCGAACAGGCACGCCTGCCACGCCCTGGTGTTCTTGTCGCTCTGCCCCGCGTCCACTCGCCGTGGACAGCCGCTATGGGCCGGCTCGGCGACCTCCCTCCCGGACGGCTCCACCCAGGCGGCGCTCACCAGCCGGGCGTCGGGATCGTCCAGCAGCACAGCGCCGGACAACTCGGTACGCGCCGGCTCGGCGTAGTAGTCGCTCAGCTGGAACAACGCGAACATCGTCACCGCCACACCGGCCACGACCAGCGCCATCGCGGGCATCGTACGCCGGAACAGGGTGCCGGCCAGAGTGCCCAGCGCGAATGCGTACAGCCACCACGCCGCCGGCTCCACCCCGACCATGTTGAACACGCCGATATTGCCGAACGTGGAGTCGATCCCCGCCCTGAACACCGGCCGCCACAGGCTCACCATGAGCGACAGCAGCAGCCCTCCGGCCACGACCCCCGCGCCCAGGACCGACAGCTTGACCGCCAGCCACCGCCACACGGGCACGGACTGGGTCCAGGCCAGGCGGTAGGTGCCGCGCTCGTACTCGCGGCCGAGCAGCGGCGCGCCCCAGAACGCCCCGATCAGCGCCGGCGCCACCAGCGGCATCCAGCCGAACACGGAGTAGATCGCGTCGTAGCGCTGCCCGAGCGCCACCGCGAGGTCTCCGCACGCAACGGCGGGCCCGGGGCAGCCGGGCGGGGCGTGCTCGGCCACGTACCGGCTCGCCTCCACCGCCGAACCCAGCAGCAGCACCCCCAGCAGCGCCAGGAAGCCCACTGTCACGAGGATCTGCGCCCGGTGCTGGCGCCACGTCACCCAGATCACGCGCCCACCCCCGTCAGTCCCGGCAGCGCCGCTGACTCGGGGCTGCGCAGGTAGCCCATGACGAGCTCCTCCAACCTGGGGCGCCGCGCCTGCCAGCGCGGATCGAGCGGGGGCGCGCCCCTGATCAGCATGCTGACCTGCCTGCCGGCACGACTCGCCCACACCACCTGCGTCCCCGCCGCCGACGCCTCGTCCGGCCCGGTGAGCACGAGATGCCCGTCGAGCAGCTCCTCGATGTCACCGCTGATCTGCAGCCGACCCGTGTTCAGGACGACCAGCCAGTCGCACGTCTCCTCCAGGTCGGCGACGACGTGCGAGGACAGCAGCACGGTCAGCTCCCGTTCGGCCAGCTCCGCCATGATCGAGCGCATCACGTCGTGGCGGGCGAGGGGGTCGAGGTTGGCCAGCGGCTCGTCCAGCACGAGCAGGTCGGGCCGGCTGGCCAGCGCCAGCGTGACCGCCACCTGTGCCTGCTGCCCGCCCGACAGCCTGCCCACCTTCTGCTTCAGCGGGATGCCCAGCCCGGCGAGCCGGTGGGCAGCTGCTGCGGCGTCCCAGCGGGTGTTCATGCGGCGGCCGAAGGCGAGCATCTCAGCGACGGTGAAGCTTTCGTACAGCGGCTTGTCCTGTGCCACGAACGCCGCCTCGCCGGCCACGCGGACGCTTCCCAGCGCGGGCCGCAGCAGGCCCACGGCCGCGTGCATGAGCGTGGTCTTGCCCGCGCCGTTGGGCCCGACGAGCGCCGCCACGCGTCCCGCGGGCACGGACAGCGAGCAGTCGCGCAACGCCCATGTACGGCGATAGCGGACCCCCAGCCCGGTCGCCTCCAGCGCGGGCCTCATGCCACGCCCTTCTTCACGGCGTCGGCCAGGACCACGCTGAACAGCGCCCGCAGGTCCTCCTGATCGAGCTCTGCCGCGCGGGCGTCGCGCACCCACGCCTCCAGATCGCGCCGCAGCCGCGTGTGCTCGGCGAGCGTCGGGCCCGCGATGCCGCGCCGAACGAACGTCCCCATTCCTGGCCGCCCCTCGACCAGCCCTTCGCGCTCCAGCTCCCGGTATGCCTTGAGCACGGTGTTGGGGTTGATGGCCAGGCTCTCGACCACCTCGCGGGCGGTCGGCAACTGGTCACCGGGCCGCAGTGTGCCGAGCCGGAGCGCCTGTTTGACCTGGTGAACGAGCTGCAGGTACGTCGAGACGCCCGAGCTGCGGTCCAGGTTGAACTCGATCAACCAAAACATCCTTTCACTAACTGAATAGTGAAAGGATGTTGGTTTGGGACGCTCGTTGTCAACCTGCAGTTGTCAGGCGACGCCGTGTTCGGCATAGGGACGGGTCTGGAGGCAGCAGGTCTTGACCGACGTCGCCGACGCCCGCCCGACCCGGTGCCTGCCCGCGACCGATGAGCAGCGCTGATCGTAACCGCCCGCCTGCTGGCGACCCGGTCGCCGGTGTCACGAGGAGGGTCGCCCCGATGAGTGGGATGCCGCCGGTCGAGTCGAGGCGGGGATGGCTACGGCGTGTCGGTGATCGCGCCGTCCAGGCCGGAGCGTTTGAGATCTAGCGTGCTCAGGTCGCATCCGCGCAGGTCGACGCCCGTCAGGTCACACTCACGGAACGACGTGTGGTCGAGGATCGCACCGGCGAAGACAGCGCCGGTCAAGGTCGCCGGCTGGATCATCGCACTGCCCAGCCGAGTGAAGGCGATGTTCGCGTCGACCAACTCGCTGTAGCCGAACCCCGCCCTGGTGAGGTCCACGCCGGCCAGGTTGGCGCCGGTCAGGTCGGCACCGGAGAAGATGGCGCCGCGTGCGGACGCTCGCGACAGATCCGCGCCGGCGAGGTTGGCACCGGCGAAGAGCATCTGGTCGAGGTCCAATCCGCGTAGATCGGCGCCGGAAAGATCGAGTTCTTCCTCCGCGTTGCCGGCGCGCCACTGATTGAAGGCGTACGGCCCCTGTCTCAGGATCCCGATGACCTCCGCCGGTCCCCCTGCCGTCGCCCCGCCGGCCTCCCCGTCGAGACGCCCCACCCGCTCAGGACCGTCGGGGGTGCGGGCGACGGGCGCGTCGAGGACGGCGACTTCCTCCCTCGCGATGGCGAGTTCCGCGGCAAGTTCCTCGTCGTACGGATACATCTCCGCCATCGCCTCCACCATCGAGAGGCGAGTGCTCAGCAGTTTCAGCGCGTTGTCCCGATCGCCGCCGCGCTTGGCCAGGTCGGCGAGGCGCTGGAAGGCCAGGCCGGCTTCCAGGGCGGTTTCCGAGCTCGGGTTCGCCTGGAAGAGCCGGGTACGGATCCACGAGCACTCGGCCCAGGTCTCGTATTCCTGGTCCGCGTGCTCCGGCAGGTCGAGCGCGCGGTACACCTCGCCGAGGTGCTGCAACGAGCCGGCGAGCCGCTGGTCCGCTTCGATGAAGGTCGGGTGCTCGGCCGCGAGCTCGTGGTAGATGTCCACGGCGGCCGTGAGCACGGCCTCGGCCGCCGCCGGCCGGCCGTCGGCGAAGCGGGCCTGGCCGCAGGTGTC
The DNA here is from genome assembly GCF_014873145.1 of Nonomuraea angiospora. Classification (NCBI taxonomy): domain Bacteria; kingdom Bacillati; phylum Actinomycetota; class Actinomycetes; order Streptosporangiales; family Streptosporangiaceae; genus Nonomuraea; species Nonomuraea angiospora. The sequence continues at coordinate 2,243,229 of NZ_JADBEK010000001.1, forward strand.
GTACGCGGCTCCGAGACAGAACCTGGCCTCGTCACGCTGCGGGTGGGTGGCGGCCCACTCCTTGACGGCGGACAGCGATCGTTCGGCCACCTCTCGCGCGGCGCGCGGGAAGTCGTGCCGGATCAACATGGCGACCAGGTGGTCGCGGATGGGACGGTGGTGGCCGTTGCCTGCCGGCACGTACGGCGCGATCTCTCCCAGGAGCGCCATCCCCGCGTACTCGGAGTCCGTCTCCAGGCTCTCGACGACGGCGAGGACGAAGTGCGTCAGGTCACCCATCCCCTGGACCGCCAACAGGTGCCGGCAGACCGCGACGTAGTCGTCGAACGTGCCGTCGCCGTGCGTCCGGGTGTAGTGCATGTTCATGGCGCGCTCGTGACGGTCGGCGATCGCCGGGCCTTGGTGCGGCGCGAGCATCTCCGCGAGCCAGCGGTCGGCGAAGTAGACGGTGTCCCCGTCCCACCCCTCCCACCCGTTGAGCAGTCCGAGCTCGGCGAGCCGGGCCGCGGTGTCCTGCACGCTTTTGAGCGCCGCCCGCTTGGGCTTCGGGCGCTCCCTCCGGTCGGGCTCGCGGGTGTCGCAGGCGACGGCCAGGTCGTACGCGGTGACGGGGACGGTGGAGATCGCGGCCTGGAGCAGGGTCTCCCGCTGTTCCCCTGTCAGCTCGGCCATGATGAGGTCGAGCGGTACGGCCCCCGATGCCACGGCCGCGAGCCGTTCCCCCACACCCTGGGGGTTCGCCGCCAGCCAGGCGTCGGCCAGTTGCAGGGACCGTGGATGCGCCGCGGTCGCGCGGACCACTCGCTCCCGGGTGGCCGGATCCGCCGTGGACAGGAACGGCAGCCCGGCTGCCAGCTCGGTTCCCGCGGTGAGGTCCAACGGGTCGAGCCGTAGGACACCGAGCCGGTCGTCCGTGGTCGACGGCGGTAGTGAGGTCCGGCTGGTCACCAGCACCCGGCCGCGATCGGCGGCCTGGCACAGCCGGTCGAACGCCTCGCCGAAGCCGGGATCCAGGTAGCCCGCGCCGTCGAGGTTCTGGCTCAGGTCGTCGAAGAGCAGGACAAGGGGGAAGCTCTTCAGCAGCCGGCAGGTCGTGTCGAACATGGCGTCGTCCGACGGAGCCAGGCCGAGGGCTCCCATCATGCGCGTCTGTTCCTGGGAGAGCTCCTCGCCCCAGCCTAAGAAGGCCTCTGTGACACCTCGGAACAGCGTTTGCGGCGACCACCTGCCCACCACGGCGGCCACTCCCCAGCCATCGGCCTGAAGCCGCCCGAGCACCTGGCGGGCCAGGGCGCTCTTGCCCATCCCCGCTCCCCCGGTGATCACCAGCCCGGCCGGAGCTGCGGCCAGCGTGGTCAGCGCGGCCCGCACGTCCGGCTCTCTGGCCAGGCCGGGCGGTCCGAGCCGCCGCACCTCCGGGCTCATGTTCTCGTCCCCGTTCACGATCGTCCTCCAGCAGGCACGACGAATTGGACTGATCAACCCCCGATTGCCGGGTGAGCCTACTTGATCGTCGGCGATCTCTTGGGCGATCTCCGAAATGAGCCAGTCATCGAAGTTCAGCAGCCTGGTGATGCCGGGCGGTCGGCTCCGGATCCAGCGGTCTGCCGCGGCCCGCCGGCGCGCGAGGGCAGCAGCACGACGACGAGTACGGCGCCGAGCGCCACGCAGAGCGCGCCCGCCGTGAGCCCGCCCGAGTAGCCCATGACGGCCAGCGCGGCCACCCCGACGGCGCCGCCGATCTGCTGGACGGAGGTGAACAGGGCCGAGCCGAGACCGACGTCCTCCTCGGTGGTGCCGTCGACCGCGGCCACCGCCATGACGGGCAGGCTCAGCCCGTTGCCCACACTCAGGATGAGCATGCCGGGCAGGACGTGGGCGGCGTAGGAGTCACCCGCCGCCACGCCGGACAGCAGCAGCAAGCCGGCGATGTTGACCAGGAACGCCAGCAGGAGCGCCCAGCGCGTCCCGATCCTGAGCGAGACACGGGAGGACAGCCACATGCCCGCCAGGATGCCGGCACCGTAGGGCAGGTAGGCGATGCCGGCCAGGAGCGGGCTGTAGCCCAGAGCGGTCTGCACCTGGATCATCAGCAGGAACGACATCGCGTACATCGCCATCGAGAACAGCAAAGTCGCGCCGTTGGCGACCGCCCGCGTCCGCGAGGCCAGGAACGATCCGGGCACCAGCGGCGCCGCCGCCCGCGACTCGGCCACCAGGAACCCCACCGCCAAGACGGCGGAGAGCACGACGGCTCCGATGACGAGCGGATCGCTCCAGCCGGTCTCGCCGGAGCGCAGCAGCCCGTACACCAGCGACACCGCGGCACCGGTGACCAGGACCGCGCCGGGAACGTCGAGGCGGCGCCGGCCGGGCGCGCGGGACTCGGGGACCAGGCGGGGCAGCGACGCCAGGGCCACGGCGACGACGGGCAGGTTGATCAGGAAGATCCAGCGCCAGGACACCAGGTCGGTCAGCGCCCCGGACAGCACCAGGCCCGAGGTCCCGCCCAGGGCCGCGATGCCGCCCCAGATGCCCAGCGCCCTGGCCCGCTCCTCCGGCCCCGGATACAGCAACGTGATCATCGACATCGCCGCAGGCCCGGCCATCGCGGAACCGGCGCCCTGCACGAACCGCCCGATCACGAGCTGCCACGGCTCCCGCGCCAGCCCGCAGGCCAGACTGGCCGCCCCGAACAGCGCCACCCCGACCAGGAAGACGCGGCGACGGCCCAGCAGATCCGCCATCCGGCCGCAGAGCAGCAGCAGACCGCCGAAGGCCAGGAAGTAGGCGTTGGCGACCCAGGGCAGCCCGGACGCGCTGAAGCCCAGCTCATCGCGGATGCTGGGCAGGGCCACGTTCACGACGGTGTCATCGAGCACCAGCATGAACTGGACAAGACACAACACAATCATCGGCACCCGACGACGCTATGGTCCGCCGCGTTTGGCCACAATTCGCGACGAGGCCAGACTGTGTCGCATGGAGGACATGGGCGCGATCATCGTCGGCCACTTCCCGCTGACCTCCGGGGAGTGGATCCCGCCGCACAGCCACACCCACCACCAGCTCGCCTGGACCCGGCGCGGCGTCCTGGGCGTCGAAGTGGGCGAGGTGTACTGGGTCCTGCCGCCCACCCGGGCACTGTGGCTGCCCGCCGGTGTCATCCACGCGACCGGCGCGACCCGCGACGCCGTACTGTGCAGCCTGTACCTGGCGCCGGAGCGCTGCCCCCTGGACTGGCCCGAGCCCACCGCGGTCGGCGTGGACGGCCTGCTCGCCGAGCTGATCGGCTACCTGGCCCGCCCCGGCCTCGCCGACGACGCGCGGCTGCGCGCCGAGGCCGTGCTGCCCGACCTGCTGCGCCCGCTGCCCACCCGGCCCATCGACGTGCCGCAGCCCACCGACGAGCGGGTCCAGGTGGTGGCGGCCGCCCTGCTGGCCGACCCCGCCGACCCGCGCAGCCTGGAGGCTCACGCCCGCGCGGCGGGCGTGAGCAGGCGAACCTTGACCCGGCTGTTCGTACGCGACACGGGCATGAGCTTCGACCACTGGCGCACACAGGTACGGCTGCGCGCCGCCCTGCCGCTGCTGGCAGAGGGCCAGCCGGTTTCACGGGTGGCACACAGCGTGGGGTACGCGACGGCGAGCGCGTTCCTGGCCGCCTTCCGCCGCACGGTCGGCACCACACCCCGGCGCTACCTGCTCAGCCGCGGATCATGGGGTTGACGCGGGTCACCGAGCCTGCGCCTAGGAGACGCGTTCGGCGTTGGAGATGTAGCCGCCTCCGCCCGGGTAGACCCAGGCGCCGTTGAGGGTGGTGTCATCGGCGCTGAAAGTGCCCTGGTAGTAGGCGGGTGAGCCGCGCTCGCCGGCCCAGATGGTGAGGGTGTCACCGAGGAGCTCGTAGGTGTAGTCCAGGGTGCTGCCGTCATCGCCGTAGTAGCGGGAGGTGATGTCGGCGCCGGGTTCGGCCATCAGCTTGCGCTCCCGGCCGATGATCTCGATGCCGAAGGTGTCACCGAGCCGGACGTCCTGCTGGAGGAAGTGGTCGTTCAGCCAGCGGTAGGTGACGGTTCCCTCATGACCGCCGGTGATCTTCCACGTGCCGACGAGCCGGGCCAGGGCCTGCAGTGCGGGGTCGTTGCTCATCGCGGTCTCCCTCGGAGTGAACGAATGTCGCCCATTCTGACCACGCGCGGCGCCGAAACTCATCGGTCCCGCAACGGGGAGTTCCGAGCACTTCCTCCGTCGTCGCTGACGCGGGGTTCGCCGGAGTCGATGACCGCGTCCAGCACGTGGTCGAGCCGTTCCTTGATCTCCCAGCCCTGCGTCGCGGGTTCGGTCTCGTCGGGCAGCAGCAGGGTGCTGGACACCAGTGGTTCGCCGAGTTCGGCCAGCAGTGCCTGGGTGACGAGGTGATCAGGGATGCGGACGCCGACCGTCTTCTTCCGGGGGTGCAGCAGCCGCCGGGGGACCTCTTTGGTGGCGGGCAGGATGAACGTGTAACCGCCGGGAGTCGCCGCCTTGACCTGGCGGAACAGCGCGTTGCTCAGGTGTACGAACTGTCCGAGCTGGGCGAAGTCCCGGCATACCAGGGTGAAGTGGTGGTCGCTGCCGAGGCCGCGGATCTCCCTGATCCGGTCGAGGCCCTCCTTGTTGCCGGGTCGGCATCCCAGGGCGTAGCAGGAGTCGGTGGGGTAGGCGATGAGCCCGTCCGCCCGCAGGATCTCGGCGATCTGGCTGATCAGGCGGGGCCGGGGGTTGCGATCGGCGCGGACCGCACCCGGCTCACGTGGTCCAGATGGTCAACAGCGGGCCAGCACCGCGAGCTCCCCGTTGAAGCCCACCACCAGTTGCCCGCTCGACGTCAGCGTCATCGAATAGGGCATCGACGGGCATAACCGGCACCGTAACTCCCCCGCTGACGCGGATCGGCCGCAGGGGCGCTGACGGCCTTGGAGGTCAGGCGGTTGGGCGGCCTTCGAGAGGGTTGGCGGCGATCCGCCCGGCGACGTCGTTCCTGACCGATGCGGCGGCCGCGCTGTCCGGCTTGCGCCTCGCCTGGTCCTCGAAGCACGCCAGGAACTCCGCGCCGAATCCCAGCCGAGGATAGCGGGCGAGGATCTCCGCCCTGGCGTCCGGCGAGAACTCCTCCGGGTGCCGTCCGACCACCTCCCAGCTGCTGGCGACCTGCAGCAGGTGGGACTCGGGGTCGCCGGCCGGGGACACGTCTTCGCGCATGTGCAGCATGATGATCTCGGTGACCCTGGCGGCCCGCCCCGCCGGCCAGCCGGCCGCCACGCCGCAGACCCAGGCCAGCTGCCCTCCCGCCTCCTCGAACGGCAGCCGGTGGCTGTCGAAGGCCTCCGTCAGCCCGATGTCGTGGAGCAGCGCCGAGACGTAGAAGAGCTCGTCATCGAAGGCGATCCCGTGCGCCGTGCCGTACACGGCTCCCCACAGGTAGGAGCGGACGCAGTGGTTGAACAGCGCGGGCGAGCAGAAACGGGTGGCCACCGACAGCGCCGCCACGGCGGCGGGAGTCTCCGGAAACATGGGGCCAGCTTTTCAGCTGGACGTCAGGTCCCGAGGTCCGACCTTGGCCGCATGCCGGCGGTGGTACCCGATGCGGGGGTCGCGCTGATCAAACCGGCGCCGTCGCGCCCAGCCGATAACCCTGCCTTGGCGGTGCGTATGCACCGGCCCGCCGGCTATTCGCCCTCCGTGACCCGGATGATGGTCTTGCCGGGAGTGCGCTGGGCCGGCGCGAACGCGGAGGGCGCCTCGGCGAGCGTCCGCACGGCCCCGACGATCGGGCGGAGCCGTCCGTCCCGGACCCGCCGTGCCAGGTCCGCCAGCCGGGCACGATCGGGCTCGACGACGAAGAAGATCGCCCGCCCGTCACGGGGGCGGACCGTGGGTGGCGAGACGATGGTGACCAGCGTGCCGCCGTCGCGCACCAGCGCGGCCGAGCGGTCCAGGATGTCACCGCCGATCACGTCGAGAACCACGTCGACCTGACCGGCATCTTCGAGACGGTCGGCCTGCAGGTCCAAGAAGGCGTCCACGCCGAGGCCGAGTGCCGTGTCCCTGTCGCCGGCCCTGCCGGTGCCGATCACTCGGGCGCCCGCCTCGCGTGCGAGCTGCACCGCGACAGAACCGACACCGCCCGCGCTGCCGTGGATCAGGACGGTCTGGCCGGCGGCCAGGCGGCCGTGGTCGAACAGGCCCTGCCACGCGGTCAGTCCCGAGATCGGCAGTGCGGCGGCCACGGTGTGGCCGACGCCGGCCGGCAGCGGGGCGAGGTTGCGGGCCTCAACCGCCACGTACTCGGCCAGCGAGCCGTTGCGGGCCCAGTCGGTCAGCCCGAACACCCGCTGGCCGACGGTCAGGCCGGTCGTCCCGTATCCCAGCTCGGCGACGACACCCGACACCTCGTGCCCCGGCACACTGGGCGTCCGGTCGCGGCCGGCGCGATCGGACCACGTTCCCGGCCAGTCGAGCTCTCCGGGGGTGAACCCCGCGGCATGCACCCGGACGACGACGTCGTTCTCGGCGGCGTGCGGGTACGGCTCCTCCGTCAGGGAAAGCCCGGCCAGACCGGCGGCGCGGTCTCGAACGGTGATGGCCTGCATGACGGGTCCTCGCTCGTGGTGGAGATGTCCAACAGGACGAACGTACAGGCGTTCTCCTCCCGAACGGGTCTTGGCCACGACGTAATCAGACCGCGGTGGTCAGGGGCGGAGGCGGGAGGAGGGAGTGGCGGGGGAGGCCGGGCGGCCGACCCGGGCCACGTGGAGGAGGGTACGGGGGTCCGCGACGCCCAGCCGGTCCGCGAGCGTCCGTCTGGTCGGCTCGCAGTCGATGATCTGGCTCAGCGGGTGCGTGGCGTAGCCGTGGGCGGACAGGGTGAGCCAGTGCCGCATCAGCACGCGCCCCAGCTCCAGCTCGTCCTCGACCGCCCCCACCAGCACCAGGACGTCCCCGTCGTAGTCCAGCAGGTCCCGCGAAGCGCCGGCCAGCACCCGGGGCAGGCCCAGGGGGCGCAGGGCCGGGTAGAGGGCGAGCGAGGCGCGCAGGCCGATGGCCTCCGCCCTGCTGAGGGACAGGGCCCGGTCGGTGAGGCCGTCGAGCAGGTAGCGGCGGTGGCGGCGGGTGAGCCGCAGCCAGGCGCGCAGCTCCCGCGTCACCTCCCGGTCGCCGAACTGGTGCAGGTCGGCCGCGTGCAGCAGGTCCGCGAGGTCGCGGCAGGCCAGCCGCCGCATCCCGGTCAGCTCCGCGACCAGCGGGTCCGGCAGGCGTCCCGGGTGGTACTCGCCGCGGTTGGCCCCGCGCGCCCGGACGTCCGCCGTCGTGAAGGGCGTCCGGTACGGCTGCGCGGCGGCGTACAGGACACCCACCCGGCGCGGCCCCGGATCGGGACGGAACCCGACGGACAGGCCGGCGTCGGCGCAGACGATCAGGCAGCACTCCACGAACGCGCCCAGGCTCAGGCGCAGGTCGCGGCCCGTGGGGTCGCTGATGGGCAGGGCGCGTGAGGGGTCCCAGCCGACCTCGGCCCCGTCGTCCGTGTAGGTGAGGGTCCAGGGCTGGGTGTTGTGGGCGCTGGGGGCCCGCCAGAAGTCCGGCTCCAGCGGCCGCAGCCGGTCTTTCACGCCGTCAGGCCCTTCTCGTAGAAGGTGTAGCCGTGCAGGGGGCGGCCGCCCATCGCGGTGTACTGGGCGGCGGATCCGGGGTTCGTGCGCTCGACGTACGTGCTGCGCAGCGCCCGGTAGCCGCCCCGGCGCAGCCCGTCGTGCAGTTCCCGGGACAGCAGCCGCATGTAGCCGTGGCCCTGCTCCCCGGGGACCGTGCCCTTGATGATGAGCACGGCCTCGCTGCGGTAGCGGGATCGGGTGGCCAGCAGGCGGAGCTGGTTCAGGAGGTGGAGATTGCCACGAATTTTCGCGATAAATCGCGAAATGTCGGGCAAGCACAGCACGAACGCGACCGGCCGCTCCCCCTTCGTCAGGTACAGCAGCAACGACTCGTCCAGCAGGTACGCCAGCCCGTCCGTCTGCGCCGCGAGCTGCTCCGCCGAGATCTCCGTGTAGTAGCCGAGCTGCGCGAAACTGGCGTTCAGCATCTCCCGCAGGATCGGCAGCTGCTCCGCCACGCGCCGCCGGTCGCCTCGGTGCACGCGCAGCCCCTCGGCCGCGATCCGCCCGTCGTCGAACGCGAACACCGGCTCCTCCGGCACCGGGCAGATCCAGGTGTCGGACTCGAAGCGGCGCGCGAAGCCGCACGCCTCGTACGCGACCGGATAGTACGGGTGGTTCCAGGCGCTGTCGATGAAGCCGCGCTCGCCGAACCCGGACGTGATGACCCCGCCTGCCTGGTTGGGCAGCAGCGACACCGGCCCGAACACCGCCTCCTTCCCGGCGGTGCGCCCGGCCGCGAGGATGTCGTCGAACAGCTCCTCCGCCGCCTCCTCCGCGAACTCGGTCAGCCCGAACAGCTGCGTGGCCCGGCCCAGCTTGGCGTCCAGCGCGGCGTCGGTGTGCAGGGTGGTCCGCGCGACCACCCGCCCGCGCCGCCTGAGCAGGAACAGCCGTACCCCTTGCCGGTGCCACGCGCGTACCTGCGCGTGCAGCGGCGGAATGAAGCGCGGCTCGCCCGCGTAGACGCGGTCGGTCAGAGAGAGGAAGTCGCGCAGGTCACGGCGGCTCTCAACGGGATGCAGCGTCACCCGCGCCTCACCCGGGGACCTTCGCCGTCCTCGACGGACAGCTCCGTGGACAGCGGGGTGAACGTCTCGATGTGCGCCATCGGCCCGCCCTCCGCGCGCCAGACCCCGTTGCTGTAGCCCTCCGGCTCGGCGTTGTAGAGCCGGATGTAGCCGCCGGTGGCGTTCCTGGTGCCGTCCGTCACCCACTGCATGAGCTTGCGGTGGTGGCGGCTGCGGGCGAAGCGCAGCAGCGCGTCGCGGTCCTCGAAGAACGCGAGCGTGCCCAGCGTGAACGGGAACTCCCAGTAGACCTTGTGCCAGCAGTAGCCGCGCATCCGCTTCATGTCCCGCACCATGCGGAACCACGTCAGGGTGAGCGTGAATATCGACAGCGGCCCCCGGTAGCGGGTCGCGCCGACGAACATCGCCGTCGCCCGCCCCTGCGGCGGGGCCTTGCTGAAGTCCGTGGTCCTCATGCGTCCTTCACCAGGTAGACGTTCTTCATCTTCGTGAGCCCGGCGAACGGCCCCTCGCCCGGGTCGAAGACCTTGACGCGCAGGTCGGCGGCCGTCGGGTCCTCCTTGAGCGACTCGGCGAAGTCGCGCGAGACGGCGCTCAGGTGGGCGACCACGCCCTTGCGGCAGATCTCGGCGAGTTCGCCGCGGTCGGCGGCGCCGGGGCCGCGCAGCTCGATGTTGATCACCGGGCGGTACTCCAGGCCCGGCAGCTCCTCCAGCGACAGGCAGAACCGGTTGATCGCGGCCGCGTACGGGTTGCCCTGGTAGAGGCCGTACTCGACGTCCTGCGGATACAGGTTGGCCCCCATGTAGGAGATCGTCGAGTCCTTGCGGCCGAACAGGAACAGCAGCGGCAGGTTCATCCGCTCGTCGGTCCACGCGCGCTCGTACGCGTCGGCGCCGAGCGCCCGCTTGACGTCGGCGAGGGTGTGCAGCCTGGCCTCGTCGCCGACGTTGTAGCGGAGCTTGGGCTGCAGGCAGCTCTTGGTGTTGATGGTGCACAGCAGCTCGCCCTCGCTGTTGACCTCCAGGAACGTCTCCAGCGGGTTGTAGTGGAAGATCATCGGCAGCCGCTGCTCCCCCGGCCCGAGCAACAGCTCGCGCAGCCCCCGGTCGGTGGCCAGGCGCCTGCGTAGCCACACGCTGAACCCGCTCTCGGCGCCCATCCCGATCGTCAGGTCGCTGGCGCCGTAGCCGGAGCGGACCTCCTCGAAGCGCTCCTCCAGGTAGTCGCGCAGCGCCTCGGTCATGCCCTCGCCGCCGACCATGCCGCGGATGCGGTAGTCCGCCCACGGGAAGCCGCTCTCGTCCAGGCGGTCGCGCAGGTGCTTGAGGAACGGCGGGTACGCGGCCACCACGTAGTCGTAGCCGGGCCCGAAGTGCTCCAGCGTGTCGGCGATCTTCTCCAGGTCGGGGCCGGTGTTCTTGACCATCGCCACGCGCGCCATGGCGGTGCCCGTGGTGGTGCCGGTGGCCCAGGCGCCCATCGAGTACGCGTTGATCACGAACAGCCGCCTGCCGGGGAAGACCAGCTCGATGTAGCCGGCCGCGTTGCGGTAGATGCCCTTGAGCTCGCGCGGCCCGCGTACCCAGTTGTACGGCTTGCCGCTGGACCCCGACGACTCGTCCACGATCACGCCGGGCCGGTGCAGTCTGCCCTCCTGGCAGCGGCTCTCCTCGTCGTACACGGCGGCGTAGTTCTGCTTGCTGGTCTCGGGGAAGTCCGCCAGCCGCCTGGCGTGCCCGGCGCCGTTCGCCCGCAGGAAGTGCCGGTAGGCGGGCACGTCCACGGCGGCGAACTGGCAGGCCAGCCTGGCGTGCCGGGCCGCCAGCCAGTCGAAGGCCGGGTGGTAGCTCCGGGCGACGAGCCGCCAGATGGCGGGGTGCATCGCGCCCAGCCGGTACGCGCCGGTCAGGGACCAGGAGCAGGCCTGGAGGCGGGCCCTCCGCCAGCGCTGGCGCAGGGTGAGCGGCCCGAGAGCCGGGCTGAGGCGGGTCATGAACGGTGAGACTAGTGGGCCGGGTAGAAGATCACTTTATGCCCACTTTCATCGGTTTCATGCACTCCCTATCCTTCCCTATTGTGTGCCATCATAGGGAGCGATATGGAGCATTACACCGTCGAACAGGTGGCGTCCCTGCTCGGGTTGCACGTCAAGACCGTCCGCAACTACGTACGCGACGGGCGGCTGCCGGCCGTGCGCATCGGCAAGCAGTACCGGATCGCCAAGGAGGACTTGGCGGCCTTCACCGGCACGCCGATCCGCGCGCCCCGCCGCGCGGAGGCGTCGAGCATCGTGCAGATCGACGGCATCGCCAGGGGCGACATGGACCGGGTCAGCACGATGGTCCTGGGGTCGCTGGCGAGCCGGCCCCATGGGCTGCGCGTGGAGTTCGTCTACGACGAGGAGCGCGAGCACCTGAAGGTAATCGTGCTGGGCGGGCTGGAGGACAGCGCCCAGGTCCTGAGGATCATCGACGCGCTGGTACGGGAGTGAGGCCCATGGCCGGGATCTACGCCTCGCCGGAGGCCACCTGCTCCACGCCCACACTCAAGAGATCATGGACTTCCTGGAGACCTCACATGCTTGACGACCGCGTATACGTCTGCGAGCCGCACGGCGAGCCGCTGCGCGAGACCCGCGACGCGCTCGACCTCCTCGGCGAGGCCTTCGGCAGGGGCGCGAGCTGGGTGGCCGTCCCCGCCGGGCGGCTGCACGACGACTTCTTCGCGCTGCGCACGGGCGTGGCGGGCGAGATCGCGCAGAAGTTCGTCAACTACCGGGTCGGGCTGGCCGTCGTGGGGGACATCTCCCGTTTCACCGCCGCCAGCTCGGCGCTGCGTGACTGGGTGGTCGAGTCGAACCGGGGCGGGCACGTCTGGTTCGTCGGCGACCTGGAGGAGCTGGCGGCCCGGCTGCCGGCTCGCGAGGATCCCGCGAGCCGGACCTGAAGCGAGCCGGACCTGAAGCGAGCCGCGCTGAGGCGAGCCGGGCCTGAGGCGCGGCTCGTTCAGGCGCGGCGGGCGGCCACGGCGGCGAGCATCTCCCAGGCCGCCTCGGGGTGCAGCGTCTCGTCCGGCTCCGTGTGGAACGGGTCGAGGACGACCGCCTCCGCGCCGAGCAGCCGCAGCTCCTCCAGGTCGGCCATGACCTGCTCGATCGTGCCCTCGCCCGCGCGCCGCTCCGCCAGTGGCTCGTCGGTGATCCGCAGCAGGATCCTGGGCGTCAGGGCGGGCACCGGCCGGCCCTCCTCGGCGGCGATCTCCTTCAGGCGCGACCAGTGCTCGCGCAGCCAGGGCAGGGTGTTCCGCAGCGGGTGCCATCCCTCGCCGTAGCGCACCGCCCTGCGCAGCCCCGCCTCGCTGCCGCCGCCGACCCAGATCGGCACGCCGCCGCCGGAGCGGTAGTCGTCCTCGTCGGCCCAGGCGGCGCGGATGGCGGCGAGGTATTCGTCGGTCACCTTGCCGCGCCGCTCGTACACCGCCCCCAGCGCCTCGAACTCCTGCCGCGCCCACCCGATCCCCACGCCCAGCACCAGCCGCCCGCCGCTGAGGTCGTTGAGGTTGGCCGCCATGCGGGCGACGAGCAGCGGGTGGCGGTACGGCACGATGAGCACCGTGGTGCCGATCCCGATCCGCGTGGTGGAGCCGGCGAGCCAGGCCAGGGTCGTGAACGGTTCGTAGAACGGCGCGGGATACTGCTCGGCGACGTCCGAGGTGATCGCCACATGGTCGGAGACCATGAGCAGGTCGTATCCGAGCCCCTCGACCGTCTGGGCCCAGCTGCGCAGCACGCCGGGGTTGGTGCCGGGGCCGAAATTGGGAACGTTCACGCCGATTCGCACCGGGTCAGGCTATCCCGTCAGCCACACGCGGCTCGCACGTCCGCCACGAGGGCCGCCGCGGCGTCCACCGTACGGGCGATCTCCTCCGGGGTGCGCCCCACCTCTGCCAGCAGCGCCTGGGCCCGCTCGCCGAAGCCGGGCGGGGCGGAAGGGAGCCGGGCGGCCGAGGCGACCATGCCCTTCTCGTTGATCAGCCAGGCGCCGTCGGCGGCGTGCAGGGCGTGGCAGGCGACGCCGACGACCCGGAACAGCGCACCGGCCGCGTACGCCGGGTCCTGGCCCTTGGCGCCGTACCCGCCGATCATCAGGGCGAAGTCGGCCTCCCACAGCCGCTCGATCAGGGCCTGGCGCAGCGCGGGCGGATATTCGTCCGCGATCTCCCGCCGCAGGGCGGCGAGCTCGCCGGTGGGGTCGGCGAGGACCTGGCACAGGGCGACCTCGCCGGCGTAGGCGTGGGAGTAGAAGCCGAGGGGGTGGCCGACCTGGAAGCCGATCTCGTAGCGGCCCTGGCGGCAGTCGTCCCAGACGCGGTGGACGCGGTCGAGGTCGCGGTAGATCCAGTCGACCCGCCAGTCGTCCATGGTGAGCCAGCCGCCGCCGTCCACCCACGGCCCCCAGCCGCCCGGCTCGGTCACCTCGGTCGGCTCGCCGGTCACCTCCCGCGCGAGGGCGCGCAGACCCTCCACGTCGAGCGGTCCCCGGTAGTAGAGGCCGAGGTCGATGTCGGAGTCCGGCCGGTGCGTGCCGCGCGCCCGGCTCCCACCCAGGACGACGGCCACCACCCCGGGCACCTCGGCCAGTCGGGCGGCTATGGCGTGAATGTCCGGCTCCTGCACGGGTCGATCTTAGAACCTCCCGGCCCGCGGGCGTCTCCTGGCCGGTTACCTGATCGTCGGCTGCGCCGGGGGCGAGCGGGTCCATCGGAGGAGGAGTGGGCAGGGGACGGTCGTGAGAGTCGTCGCGTTGTCGGACACGCACGCGCCCAGGCGCTGGCGTTCCTGCCCGCCCCGCGTCGCCGAGCACCTGCGCGGCGCGGACGTCATCCTGCACGCGGGCGACGTCTGCGTGGCCTCCGTGCTGGACGAGCTGGCCGCGTACGCCCCCGTTCACGTCGTGAAGGGCAACAACGACGGCCCGGACGTGGTGGCGCCGGAGACGCTGGAGCTGACCCTGGACGGGCTGCGGATCGGCATGATCCACGACAGCGGCCCGGCCAAGGGGCGCCTGGACCGCCTGCGGCGCCGCTTCCCTCAGGCGGACCTGGTCGTCTTCGGCCACTCGCACATCCCGCTGGACGAGTCGGGCGGCGGCCTGCGCATCTTCAACCCCGGCTCCCCCACCGACCGCCGCCGCCAGCCGCACGGCACGCTGGGCCTGCTCACCATCGAGAACGGCGTCCTGACCGCCGCCGAGATCGTGCCCGTCACCTGACGACGGCGGATCAGTCCGGCCGCGCCGTACGACCGGCGGTGTAGTCCGGGGGGCGGCGGACCGCCCGACCGTACGTCCCGCGGCGTAGCGGAGACGGAGACGGCGGGCGGATTTTGTCACCGCCGCTTGCGAGGATCCTCGGGACTTAAGGGCCGCGGTAAGTCGACGGGAACGAAGCCGTAAGCGCCCTCCAGCACAGTGATCCCAGATCACAGGAGAGAAGGGCCGAGAGATGAGCCAGCCGTACACCGTCCAGGACGAGATCTCGCTTCCCGGGTTCGCCGGGACCGTCCACCTGCCGGGCGAGGCCAGTTATGAGGAGCTGCGCCGCTCGCTCAACCCGCGCGTGGACGCCCGCCCGGCGCTGGTGGCCGAGGCGTACGGCGTGGCCGACCTGCGCGGCGCGCTGCTGGCGGCGCGGCAGCACGGGGTGCCGTTCGCGGTGCAGGCGACCGGGCACGGCACGCACGAGGCGTGCGACGGCGGCGTCCTGGTCAGGACCTCCCCCATGGCCTCGGTCCTGGTGGACCCGGACCGGCGGATCGCCCGGGTGGGGCCCGGGGCGCTCTGGGGCGAGGTGGTCGCGGCCGCCGCGCCGTTCGGGCTGGCGCCGCTGTCGGGGTCGTCGCCGTCGGTCGGCGTCACCGGCTACACGCTCGGCGGCGGGCTCGGGTGGCTGGCGCGCAAGCACGGGTTCGCGGCCGACAGCGTGGTGCGCGCCGAGGTGCTGCTGGCCGACGGCCGGCACGTCGTGGCGAGCGCGGACAGCCACCCCGAGCTGTTCTGGGCGCTGCGCGGCGGCGGTGGCGGGTTCGGCGTCGTCACCTCGCTGGAGTTCCGCCTCCACCCGGTCGAGCGGGTGTTCTCGGGGTTCGCGTACTTCCCGATCGAGGCGGCGGCCGAGACGCTGACCGCGTACCGGAGCTGGATCGAGGACGCCCCCGACGAGATCAGCACGGCGGTGGTGCTCAGGCGGATGCCCGACGACGCGCCGGAGGCGGTGCGCGGCAGGCACGTCGTCATGGTCAAGGTGGTGCACGCCGGCGAGGCCGAGGAGGCCAGGCGGCTGCTCGCGCCGCTGTGGCGGGCGGCCGGTCCGGCGCTGCTGGACGAGACCCGCCCCAGCACGTACGCGGCCACCTCCATGGGCGGCACGCCCAACCGGCACATGGACATGTTCGAGACGGTGCCCGACGAGGTGATCGGCACGCTGGTGCGGGCCGCGGAGCACGCGCAGACCGTGGAGATCCGCCACTGGGGCGGCGCCATGGCCCGCCCGGGCCAGGACGCCGGCCCGGTCAGCCACCGCGGCACGAAGCTGTCGGTCATCGTGGACACCGTCGTGCCGGGGCTGGCGGAGGAGCTGCGCCCGTACGCCAACGGCGGGACGTTCCTCAACTTCCTGGCCGACCCCGCCAGGACGGCGGCGGCGTTCGCGAGCGGCGACTTCCGGCGGCTGCGCGAGGTCAAGCGGGCCTACGACCCGGACGGCTTCTTCCGCGTCGGCCACGTCGCCCGTTGAGCACGGGGCCGACGCGCCGCCGCCGCCCGGCCCGCGACCACGAGACGCGAACGGGCCCAAGAGGGTCACGTCCAGGGCAAGATCGTGCTCCAGGTGACCGCCTGACCGGGCCTGCCTCTAGCATTTCGCAGGTGACCACCTACGACGATCCTGACGCGTTCGAGCATCTGGACTTCTCGGCCCTGCCACCGCGCCAGCAGCGGATCCTGGCCATGATCCGCGACTGGGTGGTCAGGTACGGCTATCCCCCGGGCACTCGCGAGATCGGCCACGCGGTCGGGCTGCGGTCGTCCTCCTCGGTGTCGAAGCACCTGAAGAGCCTGGAGGAGAAGGGGTTCCTGCGCCGGGGCGCGACCATGACCCGGCCGATCGACGTGCGGCTGTTCCTGCGGGCCGCGGCGCCGGAGCCCGCCGGCGACGTGGTGAGCGTCCCCGTGGTCGGCGACATCGCCGCGGGCACACCCATCCTGGCCGACCAGCACGTGGACGACATGCTGACCCTGCCCCGCGAGCTCGCCGGGCGCGGCACCGTGTTCGCCCTGCGGGTGCGGGGCGACTCGATGATCGACGCCGCGATCTGCGACGGCGACATGGTCGTGGTGCGGCAGCAGCCCGAGGCCCACTCGGGCCAGATCGTCGCCGCGATGATCGACGGCGAGGCCACGGTCAAGGTGTTCCGGCGGCGCGGCGGGCACGTCCTCCTCGAACCGCGCAACCCCGCCTACGACGTCATCGACGGCGACGACGCCGTGGTGCTGGGCATCGTGGTCTCGGTCCTGCGCAGCGTGTGAGCACCTGCGTCAGGCGAGGACGGCCGGCTTGAGCACGTCCTCGCACCACTGGTGGAAGGTGGTGGGGGTGCTCGCCCGAGGCGTGCGGACGGCGCCGTTGTCGAGGCCGGCGTCCTTGGCCAGCGCCATGTCGAGCATCCCCTGAGCCATGGCTTCGGACATGCCCGAGCCCACCAGCCCGGCCTTGAACGCTTCGCCCGGCAACTGCTCGAAGCGGATCGGACGGCCCAGCACCTCGGACATGATCCGCGCCATGTCCTCGAAGGAAATGTCCTCGGGACCGAGCACCGGGACCTCCTCGACGCCGCTCCAGGTGTCGTCGAGCAGCAACTCGGCGGCGACCGCGGCGATGTCGCGGGTGGCGCAGCTCGGAGCCTTGTGATCGCCGGAGATGGGCGAGGTGAACATGGACCGGTTCCTGATCAGCTCGGTCTGGCGCAGCAGGTTGTCCATGAACGAGGGCATCGCCAGCGCCCGGTAGCTCACGCCCGTGCTCGCGATCAGGTCGTCCATGGCGAGGGACGCGGTCACGTACCCGGCGTTCCCGGCCACCGGCGTCCCTCGGCCCAGGGCCGAGACTCCGACCACGCGCTCGACCCCCTGGGACACGATGGCCTCGCACGCGGGCCGGCTGAAGCCGGCGTAGGCGGCATGGACACTCGCGGAGCGAGGGTCGGACGGCACCAGCCAGAAGACGGTGCGGGCGCCGGCGAACGCCTTGGTGACCACGTCGAGCTCGCGGTGCGAGCCCTCGACGACCTCGGCGTACGCGCGCACCGCGGCGGGCAGCCGGTCGGGCTCGCGCGCGATCACCCGGGTGGGCGCGCCGGCGGCCATGAGGCGGTCGAGGACCTGGCGGCCGATCTTGCCGGTGGGCGTGGTGACGACGATCATGAAAACTCCTGGAGGGAAGTGTTGACGGGAAGGACGGGAGCCAGTCAACCGGGCGCCGCGGCAGACCTGAAGGACCGATTCGATCGCCATTGATACTGTCGAGGTATGAATGACTTGGAGGTCCGGCAGCTCCGCTACTTCGTGGCCGTCGCCGAGGAGCTGCACTTCGGGCGCGCGGCGGAGCGGCTCGGCATGGCGCAGCCGCCGCTGTCCCGCGCGATCCGGGCCCTGGAGCGGCAGCTGGGCGTGCCGCTGCTGGAGCGCACCACGCGCCACGTCGCGCTCACCTCCGCCGGCGAGACCCTGCTGCGCGACGCCCGGATCGCGCTCGACGCGGTCACCGCGGCCGCCCGGCGGGCCCGGCACGCCGGCCGGTCCGACCCCGGGCTGCGCCTGGCGCTGAAGGCCGACTACGACGGCGGGCTGCTGCCGCGGATCCTCGACGCGTACCGGCGCGAGGCGGCCGCCCTCCCGGTGGAGCTCGTGCTGGGCGGGAAGGGGGACCAGCTGGCGGCGCTGCACGACGGCCGCGCGGACGTCGCCCTGGTGCCCGCCCCTCTTGACGAACCCCTTGACGTACGCGGCCTGGACGTCGAGCCGCTGCTGACCGAGCCCCGGCTGGTCGCGCTGGCGGCCTCCGATCCGCTGGCCTCCCGCTCGTGCCTGCGCCTGGCCGACCTGACCGGCAGGACCCTGCCCGACGGGACACCCGCCGACGGCCGGGAAGCCTGCCCGGCGACGGCCGGGACCCGGCCGAGACGCCTGGACCTGGCAGAGATCTTCAACCTGGTCGAGGTGGGCAGCATCGTCTGGTTTCCCCCGGCCTCGGTCGCGCCGCGCCACCCCCGGCCCGGCATCGCGTACCGGACGGTCAGCGACCTGCCGCCGCTCACCCTCACCGTGGCCTGGCCGCACCACAGCCGCTCACCGGCCGTCGCCGCCTTCGTCCGCACGGCCACCACCACAGCCACCACCACGGCCACCACCACAGCCACCACCATGGCCACCACCACAGCCACCACCATGGCCACCACCACGGCCACCACCATGGCCACCGTCACCCATCCGGCGGAGGCGGAGGCGGAGGCGCCGGCGCCCCAGCGCGCCCTGAGCTGAACCGGCGACCCTAGGCCGCCGGGCGGAGGCGGGCGGCGGTCGTGACGCCCAGGAGGGCGCGGGCCAGGGCGTCCGTCTGGCGGAACAGCGGGGCGTCGGCGCCCGGCCGGGCGAAGCCGGCGATCCCAGGGCCGCCCGCGGTCCACGGGCCCAGGGCGAAGCGGCGGGGGTGGACGGCGCCGGTGCGGGCGACGAGGCGGCGGTCCGGGAGGCGGACGTCCAGGAGGCCGGACTCCTCGCGGCACTCGCCCCGGGCGAAGAGCGCGCCGAGGAGCGGGTCGGTGCTGCGCGCCACGGTCGGCTCCGGCAGCCGGGCCTCCACCAGCGCCCGCGCCTCCACCGCGCCGGGCACGCTCGCGCCGACCGCCCGCCAGACCCCTGCCCGCTCGTCCCGCCCGACCCGGATGCCCTCGCCCAGGAACGTGACCACGCCGGCCCGCGCCAGCGCCCGCAGCTCGGCCAGCCGGGACGCGGGCGGCCCGCTGGCGAGGTAGTTGTACAGGCCCTGGAACCAGGGGTCGGCCGGCACCACCCCGCGCAGCGCGTTCAGGCCGTGGATCAGGGCCAGGTCCGCGCTGTGCGCCGGGTCGGCCCGCCGTTCCAGGTCGGCCGTCAGGTAGCCGCCCATCCAGCGCCCCAGCCCGGCCAGGTCGCCGAAGCGCATCCCGCGCAGCGGCCGTTCCAGCCGGTCGAGCCGCAGCCGGTCGGCGAAGCGCGGCACCGACCTGGTGACGAGCGCGCGCATCTCCTTCCCGCCCCACTCGGCCTGCGCGAAGGCGGGCTCGAACGCCTCCCAGCCCGTCCGCGTGCGTGCCGGGTGCCCGTTGAACAGCTCGAAGTAGTACGCGTACGCCAGCTCCTTGGCCACCGCCCGCCGCAGCTCCCCGGCGGGCGTGCCCGAGGTGACGAACCTGGGCAGTCCGGGCGGTGGCGCGGCGAGCCGGTAGCCGGTCTTGGCGTGGTACGGCACTCCCCTGCGCGACCCCACGTACAGGCGCGGCTCCGACCCGCCGGGCACGTAGTGCAGCTCGCCGCCGTGTTCGGTGAAGCGCCCGCCGCGTCCCGACGTGAGCAGGGTCAGCAGGTCGACGAACGCCAGCCCGGCACCCCGTACGAGCACCGGCTCCCCGGCCGGGATCACGCCCGGGTCGAGGTCGGCGGCGTACCCGGCGGGGAGGTAGGCCAGGCCGTGCCGGGCGGCGAAGGCGAGCTCCTCCGCCTCCGGCGGCGAGGGCAGCGCGCCCTGGTGGCCCTGCGCGAGCACCACCGCGTCCACCTCCAGCGCTCCCCCGCCGGACAGCTCCACCCGCTGTCCCCCGCGCACGTCGGCCAGGCCGACCGCCGTGGCCCGGTGCAGGCGCACCCGTACGTTGGGCGGCGCGGTCCGCGCCACCTGCTCGAAGGCGAAGGAGAGATAGCGGCCGAGGACCGGGCGCGGCGCGAAGTACCCGGGCTCGCTCCCGAGCCACTCGGCCAGCGACGGCCCGGGACGCGGCGGGCCTTCGCAGCGCACCGACCGGTCGGTGAAGACCGTGATGTCGGCCGCCGCCGAGTTGGCCCACAGCAGGTCCGGCTGGCCCGCGCGCCAGACCCGGCCCGCGCCGTGCGGGTGCGGGTCCACCACGTGCACGTCCAGCAGGTGGTCTCCGAGCAGCTCGGGAGCGTTGGCGCAGATCCGCTCCACGACGGACGTCCCCGTGGGACCGGCCCCGATCACCGCGACAGCGCTCACCCCGACCCCGCCCCGCTCTCCCCTGGTCACGCGCCGCATCGCCCCTCCCGCCAGACCGGGGTCCGCCGGGGGAAGCCGACGCCTCCCCCGGTGGAGCGCTAATACCTACATTAACAGTAGGGATTACGGGAAAGATCGTCAAGCCGGCTCGGGCTCGTCCGGTGGCAGGCAGACCGTGAGCGCGCCCGCGGCGGCCTTGGCCTTGAGCCGGCTGGTGGGCTCGCGCTCCCCGCCGTCGAGCTCGTACATCAGCGGGACCCCGAACCGGGCCGACACCTTCCTGGCCCGCGTGATCCGGACGAACGGCGAGTCCTCGGAACGCCCCGCGGCCATCCTGCCGATCACCCGCCCCCAGGCGAGCGGCCCCTTGGCGGTCGAGACGCCGACCTCCAGCCAGCCGTCGTCCGGCCGCGCGTCGTCGAACGCCTCGACGCCGCCGGCGATCGTGCTCACGTTGCCCAGCAGCAGGCAGCTCGCCCGGCCCTCGAACCAGGTCGTCCCGTCGACCTTGATCTTCATCGGCACGAGCGGCTCGCCGACGTGCCGGACGGCCGCCTTGACGTAGCTCAGCTTGCCGAGCCGCTTCTTGGCCCGCCCGCTCGCCTCGGCGATCATCTCGGCCTCGAACCCGGCCCCCGCCATCACCGCGAAGTGCTCGCCGTTGAGCACGCCCAGGTCCAGCTTCTCGCGCCGGCCGTGGAAGCCGATCCGTACCGCCTCGTCGAGGTCGGCGGGGATGCCGAGGTTGGCGGCGAACAGGTTCGCCGTGCCGGCGGGGAGCACGGCCATCGGCACGCCGGAGCCGGCCATCGCGTCGGCGCAGCGCTGCACCATGCCGTCGCCGCCCCAGACGAACACCAGCTCCGCGCCCTGATCGAGGGCTTGCCGGACCTTCTTGGGCGCCTTCTTGCTCTTGGGCACCTCGTACCAGAGCAGCTCGCCGACGCCCTCCTCGGTGATGAGCACGCGTAATCTGTCCAGACCGGCGCCGAGAGTCTTCTTGCGGTGCGCGACGACCGCCACGATGGGGGACATGCGTGGCGGACTACCCCGGGCGCCGGATTTCAGGCGGAGGAATCAATCCCGCGTGCCGGGGTAGCCGTGCGCGAATGAGTATCCATGGCGACCGCGGACTGGGATTGCGACTGACCCTCGCCAGCGTGGCGGTGGCGCTCGTCATGATCCCGTTCACCTTGCTGCTCGTCGTGGCCAAGATGCCCGTCAACGGACTGGACGCGGAGGCCGCGCGGTATCTGCACGAGTACGCCCTCACCCATCCCGGGGTGACGAGGTTCCTCATCGTGTGGACGGATCTGTTCGGGCCGTGGCCGTGGCGCATCGCGGTCATCGCGTACGCCGCCTGGCTGCTGTACAAGGGCGCGCCGAGGCTGGCCGCCTGGGCGGTCACCACCATCACCGTGGGCGGGCTGCTCGGCCTGGCACTCAAGATCGTCGTGGCCCGGGCCAGGCCGCACCTTCCGGACCCCGTCGCGCTCGCGCCGGGCGACTCCTTCCCGTCGGGCCACGCGGTGAACGTGACGCTCGGCGCGGGGGTGCTCGTCCTGCTCGTCCTGCCCCTGCTGCCCCGGTGGGGGCGGGTGGTGGCGTGGGCCGCCGCGTGCTTCGTGGTGCTGTCCGTCGGCTACACGAGGATCGCGCTCGGCGTGCACTGGGTGAGCGACGTGGTCGCCGGGATCGTGCTGGGCGTGGCCGTGATCGCCGCGACGGCGGCGGCGTTCGAGACGTGGCGGCGCGAGGAGGGGCGCAGGCCCGTCTCGCCGCCGGTCGAGGGAGTGGAACCCGAGTTCGTGAAAGCGAGCGATGAGAAGAAGTGAAACGTTACGCGTTATCGATCCTGCTGCCGATGATCCTGATGGCCGCCGTGACGTACGGCGTGGGCAGGGCGATCCTCGCCTGGCCCACCGGCGAGGCGTCGGTGAGCCGGAGCCTGGCCGCCGGCCGGACCCCGCTGTGGAACACCCTCACCGACTTCGGCAGCAGCCTGTCGGACACCCCCTACATCGTGGCGCTCACCGCGATCGCCGCGATCGGCTTCAGACTCCTCTACCGGCGCTGGCGCGAATCGATCTTCCTCGTCGCGGCCGTCTGGGGCCAGTCCCTCATCTTCCTGGCCACCACCGAGGCCGTCGGCCGGCACCGGCCGCCCGTGGAGCACATCGACCCGGCCCCGCCCACCTCCAGCTTCCCGTCGGGGCACGTCAGCGCCGCCGTCGCGTTCTACTGCGGGCTGGCGCTCGTCCTGACCTCGCATGTCCGCAACAGAGCGCTCCAGGTGCTGATCTGGGCGCTCGGAATCGCCGCCCCGCTCGCCGTCGCCCTGTCGCGCCTCTATCGCGGCATGCACTTCCTCAGCGACGTGATCTGGGGCGCGCTGCTCGGCGCGGGCTGCGTCGTCATGGCCGCCCGGGCCATCCTGTACGCGCGCGAGCGGCGGCGGCGCTCAGAACTCGTTCGATCTGCGTAACCGCGCGGGCCGCCCGTCGGGGTCCACGACCGCCCGGTACAGCGGCATGGCCAGCGCCCGGCGGACGCGGCCCAGTCCGGGCCGCGGATGCGGGCGCAGCCGGCCCGGCGGGCGGGGCCCCCGGCGGCCGTCCCGGTGCCAGGCCTCCAGCCGCGCGGCGGACTCGGCGAACGCCTCGTACGCGCTCTTGGGGTCGAGCAGGTCGTCCAGGTCGCCGGGGTCGCGGTCCAGGTGCTCGGCGGCGAGCGTGAGCCGGAGGTCCCTGGCGAACCTGCGGGCGCCCGAGGGCGGGCGCGGGTCGGGCTCCGCGTCGAGGACGGCGCAGCTCAGCTCGGAGTCGAACGTCCACGAGCGCAGGTTCACGTTGTCGGAGCCGACGCTCGCCCACACGTCGTCGACCACGCAGACCTTGGCGTGCACGTACACCGGCGTGCTCCGGTGGTTCTCCAGATCGTAGATCGCGACCCGGCCGTCGCCCGCGCGCATCAGCCGGGCCAGCGCTTCCGACCTGCCGATCAGGCTGGCCGGGCCGGCCAGCCAGCCGTCCTGGTCGGGATGGCGGGGCACCACGATGATCATTCGCAGGCCCGGCTCGCGCTCCAGCGCCTCGGCGAACGGCTCGATCACCTCCGTGGACCACAGGTACTGGTCCTCCAGGTAGACCAGCGATCTCGCCCGCGTCAGGACCTTGCGGTACGCCCTGGCCACGCTGCGCTCGCCCTCCGGCGCGAACGGGTAGGCGTGGCGCAGGTGGGGATAGGTCCTCAGGAGCTGCACGGCATGCGTCCCGGCCGCCGCCGGCGCGGGGCCGGGCTCCGGCAGCGGCGGCACGTCGTCCATCCGGCTCATGCGGTCGCGCAGCCGCCTGAACGGCTGGCGCGTCTCCGGCGCCGGGTCCTCCCATCGCTCGCAGAAGACCTTCTCCACCTCGGCCACGGCCGGGCCGCTGATCGCCACCTGGACGTCGTGCCACGGCGGGCGATCACTGTACGCGCCGGGCATCGGCGCCGCCTGCGGGTCGCCCAGGTGCTCGGCGTCGTCGCGGCGGCTGTGGCACAGGTCGATGCCGCCGACGAACGCCACGTCCCGGTCCGGGCGGCGGTCATGGCGCAGGACGACGAACTTCTGGTGGTGCGAGCCCCCACGCCGCACCCGGGTGTCGAGCAGCGCCTGCCCGCCGGCCGCCTCGATGTCCTCGCCGAGGTGCCGGTTCTCGGCCGAGCTGAAGCGCAGGAAGTCCAGGTGCGAGCGCCAGATCAGCCCTCGGACCAGGGCTCCCCTCTCGGCCGCCCCCGCCAGCGCGGCCGCCACCTCGGGGCCGTCCGGCGTGAGCCGCTCGTCGGGGTCGCCGCGCCAGTCGGAGAACAGCAGCAGGTCGTCCTTGCCGAGGCCGGCCAGCCGCTCGGCGAGCTCGGCGAAGTAGGTGGCCCCGTGCACGAGCGGGCGCACCAGGTTGCCCTCCGTCCAGGGGGCGAGCCTGGTCGCGTCGTTCCCGCGCTCGGGGCCGGTGAGGAACCAGTCGTCCAGCCTCATGTACGCCGCCAGCGGGCCTCTCCGAAGCAGTAGCCGGCGAACAGCAGCAGCCCGAGGGCCACCACCACCAGCAGCCAGGGCCCGGCCGGAGTGTCGGCGAACGCCCTGAGCGTGGCGTCGATGCCGCCGGCCTTGTCCGGGTCGAAGGTGACGGCCGCCTGGACCACGAAGACGCCGGCCAGCGCGGCGATCAGCCCGCGCGCGAGGTAGCCCGCCAGGCCGAGCCGGTCCATCACCGAGCCGGCCCGCCTCGGCATCGGCCTGAGCTCCTTGCGGAACTCCTTCTTGATGCCGTGCCGCATCCAGTAGACGCCGAGCGCGATGACGCCGAGCCCGATCGCGCCCACGAGGACCTGCCCCGCGGGCAACTCGAGCAGCTTCCCGGTGAGGTCCTGGGTCCGCTGGTCGTCGGAGGCGGTCTTGTGCGACAGCAGCATGGTCAGCAGCGTGGAGCACACGAACACGTAGACCGCGACCCGGCTGGCCGACTCCACCCGGTCCTTGACTTCGTGGGCGCCGAAGATGGCCTCCGACGCCTGCCACAGGGCCAGGGCGGCGAACCCCACGACCATGATCCACAAGAGCACGGCCCCGAACGGCAACGACGCGACCGTGCTGATCGCCCCGTTCTTGTCGGCCTCCCGCCCGCCGTCCCCGAACGCGATCTGCACGGCCAGCACTCCGATCAGCCCGTACAGCACGCCGCGGCAGACCAGCCCTACCCGCGCCAGCTTGTCCATGGCGGGGCTGTCCGCCGCCTGTCTCGCTTTGGCCTCGGCTTCGGTCATGACTTCTCCCAAGAGCTCGTCAAAACCGGCGAACTGCCCTGAATTCCGCGTTCTAGACCCTCACCCGCCGCGACCGGCGGGAACGAGTGTGAGGATCACTCGCCGAGGTCGAGATCGGGCGGGCAGTCGATGGGCGCGAAGGAGCCGTCGGCCTGCTGCATCTCGCACTGGCTCTGCCGGTCGCGTTCTCCGGGGCCGGAGGAGCCGGAGGACCCGGAGAACGCGGCGAAGCCCGCGAAGAAGGCCAGGCCGATGGCGACGACGACGAATCCGACGACGATCGCGCCGTGGCCCCCGCCGGCGTCGGCCGCGGGCACGGCCCTGGTCGGGTTCCGCGGGTCGTAGAGCACCTCGGTCTCGTTGCCGACGCCGAGGCCGGAGGTGGTCGCCGCCTCGGTGGTGATTTCCCGCCCCTCCACGGTCGTGAAGGTCAGGACGGGCCGCTGCCGCGCTCTCAGGTGCTCGCCTTGCCCCGTGAACGTGGTCCGGACGTCGCTGACCACGCCCGGCACCCGCTGCGCCCGCCGGACGAACTGCCCGCGGTCGACGACCCCCTTGATCGAAACCAGAACGATCAGTATGCCCACCGCCACGAACAGCAGCGGGAAGTACTGGAACAGATTTTCCACCGCGATCTCCTTGGCTCGGCCTGCATCTGAGAAACGTCCGGGCGAGCCACAGGTTCCCGGACGGGCGGCCCGGTGCCGGCGGCGCGGAGTACCGTTGATCGACGGGCCGGGCGGCCCGGCGGCGGAAACCATGGCGAGCGACGGGAGCGGCTTTGACCGAGAGCGGGCTCGAACAGCGCTTACCCGGGCACCCGGCGGTGACCGAGTGTGTCGTGGTCGAGGGCGAGCAGGTGATCGCCTACGTCGTGGTCGGTGAGACGGGCCGGCTCACGAAGTTCCTGACGGAGCTGGTGCCGCGGCGGCGGCTGCCCGACGTGGTCGCGGTCGTGCCGGCGTTGCCGCGCACGCCGGAGGGCGAGATCGACGTCGCGGCGCTGCCCCTGCCGGTGGCGGAGGGGCCGCGGCCCGAGGGCGGCAAGGGCGGCGGCGCGGCGGCCGGGAGCGGTTCGCTGGTGGTCGGGGGCACGCTCCTGTTCGGCTTCCTGGCCTTTGCGACCACCAACGTCTTCTGGCCCTACTCCACCGACCTGTCCGGCGTGCCGCTGCCCTGGGCGGCGCTGTTCTTCGGGCTCTACCTCTTCGAGTGCCTCTCGTTCGGGCTGGGCGTGATGGTCCTGCTGCGGGGCCGCTCGGCGCTGGCCCGGCGGGGCCGCTCCGCGTCGCTGACCACGGCGGCCTGGCTGGCGCTCGCGTGGCTGCTGCTGGCGTGGTGGCCGCAGGACAACTTCTACCGCCTGGCCGCCAAGACCGACTGGCCGCAGCAGGCGGCCCTGGTCTACGCATTCAACGTCACCCTGATGATCGCCGCGGCGGTGCTCGTCGCCTTCGTCTCCGGCCGGCGAAGATGAACCCGCGGCCGGGTCAGACGAACATGGCGCCGAGCGCCTCGTTGGCGTTCCGCACGGCCCGCTCCGCCTCGTCGAGCTCGCCGATCGTCCGGGCGGCCAGCGCGATCCCCAGGTAGGGAAAGGGGTCGAACGCGGCCGTCGGGATGGTGACCAGGAGGATCGCACCGAGCTCCCGGCAGCGCGCGGCCAGCCGCGTGACGTGCTCGCGCAGCGCGGCCGGCGGCAGCCGGGCGCCCAGCGGCAGGCAGTCCAGGGTGCGCACCAGGTGCCCGGCGCCGTGCAGGCCGTCCAGCGCCGTCTGGATGGTGAAGGCCGCGCAGGGGCCGGTGAGCCGCAGGTTGATCTCGGTGGGCACCAGCGAGCCCGCCCGGTCGGCCACGTAGTCCACGTCGTACCAGCCGCGGTAGCCGTGGCGGACCAGTGCCGCACCCACGTCGGCGCCGAACGCGGCCGCGGTCCGCGCCTGCCCGGCGGGCAGCGTGCCAGGTCCGACGGTGACGCCCTGGTAGCGGGTTCCGTCGATCGCCATCGCGCCCGTACCGACCGGGTGCACCTGCCCGTCGGCGGCGATGACGGCGTCGAACGTGGGGTCGGCGACGCCCGCGATGTACTCCTCCAGCAGCAGGCCGCGCACCCTGCGGGGCGGCGGGGACGTGGTCACGACCTGGGTGCCCGTTCCGCCCACTCCGTACTCCTTTTTGAGCACGTACGGCCTGGCCGCCCCGCGCAGCTCCCGGCGTGCGGCGATCCGGCGCTGTGCGGCGATCCGGATCCCGCGATGGCCGGGAGCCAGCTCGCGGAAGAGCTCGTGGGAGCCGCGTTTGGACTCGAAGCGGCGGACGCACTCCAGCACCCCGGCGGGGGCGGGCCGGATCCGGTCGAACGCGGGCGAGCGGCCCCAGGACAGCACCGCCGTCCCGGGCGGGACGAGCTCGGGCAGGCCCGCCAGAGCCGCCGACACCTGCCCGTCCGCCGCGATCCCGCCGCGTACCGGCACCTCGCCCCAGCCCAGCGTCCCGGCCAGGTGGCGCACCCACCACTCCGGTACGGGCAGCGGCAGCACGACGAGGGCGGGCCGCGGGCTGGCGAAGGCCGCCAGGCACGAGTAGTGGTCACGCCCGGCCGGGATCCCGCCGAAGGCGGCGTTGAACTCGGCGGCGTTGCCGACATGAACGGCGGGCAGCCCACCCGTCCAGGCCCGCACCCACGACGGCTCGGCACTCATCCGGTCAGGAAATCCCATGGATCACCTGACGTGCAAGGTTTGCGGACCGCCGCCCCGCGCCCCCGGTCCTTCTTCGACGGCGGAGAAAAGCGACATGATCACCCGTTGACCTGACATGAGCGCTTCGAGCGATGGACCGCGCCGTACAGCTGACGAAAAGCGCGCGGGCGTGAGGGCAAGGGCAGCGGCTGGGCTGCTCATCGTGGTGGCGGTCCCGGCCGCGCTCGTCGCGGGACTCGGCGCGCTGTGGGCCGCCGCCGCGGCGAGCGGCAACCGGTACGTGGCGCTGACCGTGGCCGCACCGGCGCTGGCGGGCGTGGCCTGGGGGTTGTGCCGATTGGCGCTGCGGCGCGTGGCGGGCTCACGGGTACGGCGCTGGGTGCCGATCGCGGTCGCCGGGGCGGAGCTGGCGGCCGTGGCCGTCCCCCTCGCGGGCCTGCTGTTCGGCGGGCCGCCGCCCCGGCCGATGGCGGCCGGGCCCGGCACGCGGTACTGGGACCTGCCGACCGGCTCGCGCATCGCCTACACGCGGACCCCGGCCGAGGGCGAGCGCGCGGACACGCCGGTGATCCTCGTGCACGGCGGGCCGGGCGCGCCGGACGCCGAGCCGTCGCCGCTTGCGCCCGCGCTCGCCGCCGCGGGCTTCGACGTGTACGCCTACCACCAGGTGGGCGCGGGCCTGTCCGGCCGCCTGTCCGACGTGGGCGGCTACACGGTCGCCCGGCACGTCGCCGACCTCGACGCCGTCAGGGCCGCGATCGGCGCCGACCGCGTCGTGCTGGCCGGCGTCTCCTGGGGCGGCCAGCTCGTCGCCGCCTACCTGGCCGCGCACCCGGACCGGGTCGCCCGCGCGGTCGTGGCCTCGCCGGGAACGATGTGGTCTCCCGCCTTCCCGGACAACCGGCACCTGACGGCGAGCGGGCTGCGCGACCAGAACAGCGCGCTGTGGGACCGCCATCCGCGCTTGCTGCTGGCCGCCGCGCTCGTCGAGGTCGCGGGGCCTCGCGCCGCCCACGCGCTGCTGCCGGGCGAGGCGATGGACGGCGAGTTCGAGTCCCTCGTCGGCGACCTGGACATGCGGGCGGGATGTCCCGGCCGGCCGCTGCGGGAGCCGCCGTCGGGGTCGGGGTTCTGGGCCAACGTCATGACCGCGCGCGACGCCGGCCGGATGGCCGACCCCCGGCCCGCGCTGCGCCGGGTCGCCGTGCCCGTGCTGGTGCTGCGCGGCTCGTGCGACTACCTGGCGCCCGAGGTCGCCCGCGAGTACGCCGACGTGCTGCCGAACGCCGCCTTCCGCGCGATCGACGGCTCCGGCCACGACATCGCCCACGACCGGCCCGCCGAGTACCGGGAGCTGGTCACCGCGTTCCTGCGCGGCGACCCGAATGCCCGTTGAATGCCCTGCTGCTGCCCTGGCCGGTGCTGCTTCCCGTACCGAGAATCGGTCCTGGAACCCTGAGGAGGCGGACATGGCACACAAGGGATCGCATTTGAGGAAGCCGACCATCGTCCTGAGCACGGCCGCCATGCTGGGCACGGCCGTCGCGCTGCTGACAGGCGGGACCGCGAGCGCCGGCCAGGCGTCATCGGGCATGGCGCTCGCGGTCACCTGCGGAGACGGCTCGCTGTCGGCCGACTGGTACTTCGACTCCTCCCACTACAACCCCAGCGCGTGCGCCAAGTGCCAGGAGGCGGGCGCCAGGCTCGAGGCGACAGGTCTCTGGCGCGCCTACTGCAAACGGCGTTACAACCAGGCCGGCACGCTCACCCGCGTGGACCTCTATCGCTTCTGCTTGGCCTGCCGGAGCGCCGAGGCGGCCCTCGCCGCGGGGCCGTCGCCCTGGCGGCTCAGCCGTCCGGCCCGCGCCTGACGAGGACGAGCACCAGGACGAGCACCAGGACGAGCACCAGGACGAGCACGGCCACGCCGGCCAGTCCCACGACGTTGCAGGCGCCGGTGAACGCCGCCCGCACCTCCCCCAGCAGGTGGAGGTCGCCGCGGGCGGCGGCGCCGGCCCGCTCCGGCGGTGCGGCGCTGATGACGTCACGGTGAGTTGCGTCATCATGGCCCCACAAGAGCCGACGGGGCCCTGCGGGCCCGGGGGACGAAGGCGCCGGCGAGTGCCATCAGGGCCGCGGTGACCAGCAGCGCCGGCGGGTAGCCGGTCAGGGGAGCCAGGAGGCCGACCGCGAACGCGCCGGCGGCCATGCCGCTGTCGTAGGCGGCGTTCCACAGGGCGCTGACGGTGCTGAACAGCTCCGGGCGGACGCGCCCGTACATGATGGTCATGGTGGCGTTCTGCAGGACGCCGAATCCGGCGCCGAAGACGGCGGCGCCGGCGACGACGCTCACGCTCCAGTGCGTCAGCGACACGGCGGCCATCCCTCCCGCGGACAGGACGAGCCCGGCGAGCAGGAGCCCCTCGTGCCCGCGGCGGTCGCCGACGCGGCCGGCGACCCATTTGGCCAGCGTCGCGGTGGCCGACTGCGCCAGCAGCGCGGCCGGCGCGACCCAGACAGGCCCGCCGCGTACCGCGAGCGGCACGAAGGTGCACAGGATCCCGGTCCCCGCGGCCGACGCGGCGAACACGGCGGCCGGCCACATCAGGTACGGCGAGCGCAGGCCGGCCGGCACCCCGGCGGCCCGCCCCGCGACCGCCGGACGGCCCGGCAGGAACGGGACGGTGAGGACGGACAGGACGGGGACGGCGGCGGTGGCGACGAAGACGGCGTCGTAGCCCGCGACCTGCGCGAGCCAGGTGCCCGCGGGCAGCGCCAGGAGCGCGCTGACCCCGCTGACCAGGCCCACCAGCGCGAGCCCCTCGCCGCGCCGCTCGGCCGGCACGAGTTCGGCGGTGAGCGCGCCGCCCGCCACGACCGTGACCGCGAAGCCGACGCCGCGCAGGGCGCTGACGGCGATGACGGCCGCGGCGTCCGAGGACGTCACCAGCACGAGGGTCGGCCCGCCAAGGGCGACGAGGCCCAGGCCGAGCGCCCACCGGTAGCCGAGCCTGGCCACCAGGGCGGGTGCGGCCAGCTCGACGGCCACGGTGGTCACCAGCAGGGCCGCGTTCGCGGCGCCGGCGACGGTGGCGCCCGCCGACCGCTCGGCGTACTCGGGAACGACGGCGAACGGCAGGAAGAACCCGATCGACGAGGCCATCACGGTGGCCATCCGCACCAGCAGCGCCCCGGTGACGATCGGCGGCCGCGCCGCCGCGCGCGTGGTGGCGATCACGGCCGTGCCTCCCCACCGGGGAGGGGACTGGCGGCGTCTCGCCGGGTGGCCGGCCTGCCCGGCGGCCTGGCGGCGCCCTGCCGGGATGGGGGTGGCGCCGGCCCGCCCAGCTCCGCCTCCAGCGACTTCAGCGCGTTGCGCATGTGCTGCTCGAACCGGGAGGTGTCGTCGTCGGTGAGGAAGGCGGCCTGCTCGGTGTGGACGAGCCTGGTGCCCGGCCCGTGCCGGACGAACTCGATCGTGGCCAGCGAGACCAGGGCGCGTACCTGGTCGAGCAGCACGTCGTAGCTGTAGACGATGCGTTTGCTCGGCACGATGTCCAGGTAACGAGCCTGGACGGTGTGCGCGGGGCCGCCGGTCTGGAGGCCGTGGCACCGCTCCACTCCGTCGACGCGGAAGTCCAGGTCGAGGCGCGGGTTCCAGCCTGGGGGACCGCCGGCCCAGCGGGCCTTGACGGCCGGGTCGGCCCAGGCGGAGAAGACCTCGACCGGCGGGACGGCGTACACGTGCTCGGCCACGAAGGTGGCGTGCGTGATCATGAGAGCCTCTCGTTGTCCGTTCGCTGCCTGCGACCTTGGCCTGCAGCGACCGGCCGGGGCATCCGTGGGGGCCTCCTGATCACCACGGAGGAGGCACGGATTCGCCCCGGAAAGAGCACCTGACGGAATGGAGGAGGAGGCCCGCCGCGGCGGCGCGCTAGTGCCCGGTGACGGCAGTGTGGACGAGATCGTCGGCCCCGGTGCGGACGCGGGCCTCGGCGATCCTGGCCAGCGCCGCGCGGGCCTCGGACCGCCTGCCCTCCGGCCGCGCGGGCGGTACGGGGGCGAACAGCGTCACTTCGACGACCAGGTCACGGGTCCCGGCCACCCGGACCATGGAGGCGAGCAGCGAGTCGTCACCGACGTAGCAGGCGCGGGTCGAGGCCGCCGTCCCTTCGCGGTAGCGCAGCGTGGCCGGGCGGACCGCGGCGCCGGTGTCGACGGCCGCCTGGAACACCGCGGGCCGGAAGCGCCCCATCCCCCGCCCGCACCACGTGGTGCCCTCGGGGAAGGCGACGACGGTGTCGCCCTCCCTGAGCGCGTCCGCGACGGCCGCGACGGCCGAGGGCAGCGCGGAGAGCCGTTCCCGGTCGATGAACAGCGCCCCCGAGCCCCTCGCCAGCGTGCGGATGACCGGCCACTCGCCGATCTCGCGCTTGGCCAGCGGCCGCGACGGCAGCGTGGCCGCGACCACCAGCGGGTCGAGCCAGGACACGTGGTTGGCCACGACCAGGGCGCCCCCGTCCGGAACGGCCGGGGCGCCGGTGACCTCGAGCCGGATCCCGAGCGCGCGCAGGAGCAGCCGCGCCCAGGCCATGGTCAGCTTCGCCCGCCACGACGTCCGTACCCGCCCCACGAGGGACACCGGCACCCCGGCGAGCACCACGAGCAGCGCGGCGCACAGCCGGGCGACCAGGAGGAGGGGCCTGCTGGCGCGGGCGGCGGGCGCCAGGCAGGCCTGCGCGGTGCACGGGCCGAACGGACGCCAGGGATCGAGCGCGGCCGCCGGGGCAGCAGGGGCAGGGGCCAGGATGTCAACGGCCGTGTTCACAGCGGCTCTCCCAGGAAGTGGCGCAGGTAGCGGGTGTTCACGTTGGCCATCGGGAGCAGGACGAAGAAGTCGGCGGTGCCGAAGTCCCGGTCGTGCGCGGGCGCCCCGCACACCCACGACCCCAGCCGCAGGTAGCCGCGCAGGAGGGCGGGCGGCACGAACCGGTCGGAGCGCACCGCGCCCCGGGGACGCCACGGCGTGCGCGGCGCGACCCGGTACTCCTCCGGCCCGAGCGGCACCCGCTCCACCACGGCGGAGGCCACCGCGCCCCCGTCGTCCAGCGGTACCGAGCAGCAGCCCGCCAGCCACTGGTGACCGCCGGAGATCATGTAGCGCGCGATGCCCGCCCACATCAGCGCGACGACCGCGCCGCCCCGGTGGTCGGGGTGCACGCACGTACGGCCCGCCTCGACCAGCCCCTCCCTGATGGGCGCGAGGTTGGCCAGGTCGAACTCGCCGTCGGAGTACAGCCGCTCCGCGCGCCCCGGGGGAAGCAGCCGGTAGGTGCCGACGACCTCGCGGCCGTCGCGCACGAGGAGGTGGTCGCAGTACGCGTCGAACCTGTCCACGTCGAGGCCGGAGACCGGACTGTCGAGCCGCGCCCCCATCTCCTCGGCGAAGACCTCGTGCCGCAGCCGCTGCGCGGCCTGGACGTCGGCGGGGCCGGTGGCCATGCCGATCGTGTAGCGACCGGTGTCAAGAGAGATCGTCATGGGCGCGGATCCTTCCCTGAAAGCGTCTCACGCCTATGTCGACATGCGGAAATGACGGTTGAGCCGCACATCGGGGTCAGCGAGGCGACCGCGTGGTGAACCTCGCACGCACGCGAAAAATCGCTTTCTTGACCGGCTCCCGGTTCACTACACTCGCCACTGATCATCGACGAGGGAGAGGAGTACGGCCGTGCGCCACAGCACCACTGCCGTCGTTCCCCCGTCGCGCTACGAGGTGATCCTGGTGTCTCCGTCGTCCCGGTGCCGGCTGCGCGGCCGCCACTGGACGACGCCCTGACGACACCCGCCTCCTGGCCTCTCGTCAGGGGAATCGCGCTGTCCTGCTGAAGAATCCTCCCGAAAGGGTCTTGGGCCGTGCGTCCCCGAATACCTGACAATCCCCTTGCCATCGTCCGCAACCTCGGCATCCTCGCCCACGTCGACGCCGGCAAGACCACCGTCACCGAGCGCATGCTGTACCTGGCCGGCGCCACGTACAAGCGCGGTGAGGTGCACGACGGCACGACCGTCACCGACTTCGACCCCCTGGAGCGCGACCGCGGCATCACGATCTTCGCCGCCGCGGTGAGCTGCGCCTGGGACGGGCACCGCGTCAACATGATCGACACCCCCGGCCACGTCGACTTCTCCGACGAGGTGGAGCGCTCGCTGCGGGTGCTCGACGGGGCGATCGCGGTGTTCGACGCCGTCGCGGGCGTCGAGCCGCAGAGCGAGTCCGTGTGGCGGCGGGCCGACCGGTACGCCGTGCCGCGCATCGCGTTCGTCAACAAGCTCGACCGGGCCGGCGCCGACCTGGACACCGCCGTCGAGTCGATCCGCCGCCGGCTGCACAAGGCCCCGCTGGTGGTCCAGCTGCCGATCGGGCAGGAGGACGGGTTCACCGGGGTCGTGGACCTGGTGCGGATGCGTTCGCTGGTGTGGGCGGGCGGTGCCTGCTCGGCCGGGCCGGTGCCGGAGGACCTGCTGGCGCAGGCGCGGCGGCGGCGCCGGCTGCTGGAGGAGTCGGTGGCCGAGCTGCACGCCGGCGCGCTGGAGGAGTTCTGCGTACGGCCGTCGATCTCCGACGAGACGCTGGCCGGCGCGCTGCGCGACCTCACGCGCAGCGGCGCGGGCCTGGTGGTGCTCTGCGGGTCGGCCTACCGAGACCGCGGGATCGAGCCGCTGCTCGACGCCGTGGTGGCGTACCTGCCGTCGCCGCTGGACGTGCCGCCGGTGCGCGGCGAGGGCGGCGCGGAACGGGCCGCCGACCCGCAGGCGCCTCTGGCGGCGCTGGCGTTCAAGGTGAACGCCACCGCCACCGGGCGGCTGACCTACGTGCGGGTCTACTCGGGAACGCTGCGGAAGGGGGACACGGTGCTGGTCACCGGGCTGGTCACCGGGCTGGTCACCGGGCTGGTCACCGGGCTGGACACCGGCGCGGGGCGCACCGAGCGCGTCAGCCGCATCCTGCGCGTGCAGGCCGACCGGCACACCGAGGTGGACCTGGCGGTGGCCGGGGACATCGTCGCGGTCGTCGGCCTCAAGTCGGCCCGCCCCGGGGCCACGCTGTGCGCGCCCGGCGCGCCGCTGGTGCTCGAACCGCCGAGCACGGCCGAGCCGGTGGTGTCCGTGGCGGTCGAGGCCCGCAGGAGCACCGACGCCGACCGGCTGGCCTCGGGGCTGGCGCGGCTGGCCGAGGAGGATCCGTCGCTGGCGGTCCGTACGGACGCCGAGACCGGGCAGACGCTGCTGTCCGGGATGGGCGAGCTGCATCTGGAGGTGGCGGTGGACAAGCTCCGGCGCGAGCACGTCATGGACGTCGCCGTGGGCCGCCCGCAGGTGGCCCTTCGGGAGACGGTCGTGCGCGGCGTGTCCGGGCTGCTGTACCGGCACGTCAAGCAGGACGGCGGCGCCGGGCAGTTCGCCCACGTCGTGCTGGACGTGGAGCCGCTGGACGGCGCGCTGGACGGTGGGGGCTTCGAGTTCGCCTCGACCGTCGTCGGCGGCCGGGTGCCGCGCGAGTACGTGCGCGCGGTGGAGGCCGGCTGCCGGGACGCCCTGGCCGACGGCCCGCTCGGCGGCCACCCGGTGACCGGCCTGCGGGTCACGCTGACCGACGGGGCCACCCATCCGAAGGACTCCTCGGACCTGGCGTTCCGCACGGCCGGGCGGCTCGCGCTGCGCGAGGCGCTGCGGGCCGGCGTCATGGAGCTGCTGGAGCCGGTGGCGGAGGTCACGGTCACCGTGCCCGGCGACGCGGCGGGCGCCGTGCTCGGCGACCTGGCCGCCAGGCGCGGCCGGATCTCGGGCTCGTCGGCGCGGGCCGGGACGGTGGTGATCACCGCCGTGGTGCCGCTGGCGGAGGTGTTCGGGTACGCGACCCGGCTGCGCAGCCGTACGCAGGGCCGTGGCACGTTCACCAGCAGGCCCGCCGGTTACGCCCCCGTCAGGTAGGGGGTGGCCCCGTCCGTACGCGGGCGGGGCCACCCGCGGCGGCGTCGTCAGGCGTCCCGCCGAGCTCAGCGCCGCAGCGCGACCAGTTCGCCCTTGCCCACGGCGATCGTGGTACAGGTCAGGCTCGGCTCCCGGAGGAGCAGCTCGCGCAGCGGGGCGATCTCCTCGGGGTGGGACAGGGCGTTGTCGGCCACGAGCACCCCGCCCTGGCGCAGCACCCGGTACGGGTTCGGCCACCAGGAGGGGTACTCGACGCGTTCGGCGTCGAGGAAGAGGAGATCGACGGAGCCGTCCGGCATGCGGGCGAGCGCGCCGCCGCCGTCCTCGACCCGGAACTCGACATGATCCTCCAGTCCGGCCTCGGCGACGGTGCGCCGGGCGTGCCGCTGGGCCTCGGCGTCGGTGTCGAGGCTCAGGACGTGACCGCCGACCGCCCGGGCGGCGTCGGCCAGCCACAAGGTGGACACGCCGCGAGAGGTGCCGATCTCCACGATGACCCGGGCTCCGACGCTTTGGGCCAGGAACCAGAGGAACTCCCCGGCGTCGGGCTCGAGCACCCGCCACCGGTCCAGCCGGTCCTGCTGACCGGCGTCGTGCTGGGCGGCGGCCTCGTTCAGCTCAGCGATGATCTTGCGCAGTACGGTGTCCACAGACGCATTCTGCCGCGCCGGCAGCCTTCCCGGCGTCCTCGCCGCACGACCCGGACCGGCGCATTCGAGCGAGCGGGGAGCCGTCGCTCAGCGACGGGCCGTCTGCTCAGCGACGGGCCGTCTGCTCAGCGATGAGGCGTCGCAGTGCCGCCTGGGCGGGCGGGCCCCACGTGGCCTTGCCGCCGCGGCGGCCGTGGACGCCGGTGTGTCCGATGAGCAGGCCGCTGAGGGCGCGCAGCACCGCCCATCCGCGGGCGCGGCGCAGGGTCGCGGCGTCCGGGGCCGGCTGGTAGGCGGCATGGAAGCGCTCGGCGGCGCCGTCCGGCAGCAGGATCCAGGCGGCGGCGAGGTCGCAGGCCGGATCGCCCGCGAACAGGTCGCCGAAGTCGATCACGCCGCAGATGGTGCCGTCCGCGGTGAGGACGTTGGCCGGATGCAGGTCGCCGTGGAGCCAGAGCGCCGGGCCTGCCCAGCCGGGCGCGGCGGCGGCGTCTTCCCAGACGGCGCGGACGGCGTCCGGGTCGGGGATCAGCCCCAGTTCGGTGGCCTCGGCGAGCTGCCTGGCGAACCTCCCGGCGTAGCCGGCCAGCGACCCTCCGCGGTCCCGGCCGGCGGGCGCCTGTTCGGGGGCGGGCCGGTGAAGAGCGGTCAGGAAGGCGGCCAGGGCGCCGGCCGCCTCCGCGCCACGCGTGACCGGGGCGCGGTCGGCGGGCTCGCCCGGCACCCAGGTGGTGACGATCCAGGGTCGCGGAAACCGCGCGGAGGGATCGCCGAGGCGTTGCGGGACCGGAACCGGCAGGGGCAGGCGCGGGGCGAGGACGGGCAGCCACGCGTGCTCCTTGCGCAGCAGCCCGTCCGCGGACTCAGTCGCCCAGGGCAACCGGACGGCGAGGTCGTCGCCGAGCCGCCACAGCTGGTTGTCCCAGCCTCGCGCGCCGAGCCGCACAGGGTGGCCGGCCAGGTCGGGGTGCTGGTCACGCAGCAGATCCCGTACGAGCTCCGCCGTGATCTCGATCTCGGTGTGCGTCATGCGGAGCAACAGTACGCGTTCATGATCATTCAGGTGTCGAGTTGTGTGACGCGGAGGCGAGGAACGCCAGCAGCGACTCCGCCAGGGCGTCCGGGGCCTCCTCGGCCACGTGGTGGCCGCTGTCGATCGCCTGACCGGTCACCTCGTCGGCCCAGGTGCGCCAGATCGCCAGCGGGTCGCCGTACAGGTCCTCCATGTCGTCCTTGGCCGACCACAGGAACAGGGTCGGGCAGGTGAGACGGCGGCCCGCGGCACGGTCGGCGTCGTCGGCGGCGCGGTCCACGGTCAGACCGGCTCGGTAGTCCTCGCACATCGCGTGCACGGTGTCCGGGTCGTGGATGGCGCGGCGGTAGTCCTCGTACGCCTCCTGGCCCATCTGCTCGGCGGTCGCCTTGTACCAGGCGTCGGGGTCGGCGTTGATGACGCGCTCGGCGGGTTTGGCGGTCTGCCCCAGGAAGAACCAGTGCCACCAGGCCGCGGCGAATCTCGCGTCGGCGCGGGCCAGCGTCTCACCGATGGGGATGGCGTCCATCACGATCAGGCGCGTCACGGCGCCGGGGTGGTCGGCGGCCAGGCGGTGGGCGACGTACGCGCCGCGGTCGTGCCCCGCCACGGCGAAGCGGCGGTGGCCCAGCGCCTCCATGAGCGCGACCATGTCGCCGGCCATGGCCCGCTTGGAGTAGGGCGCGTGGTCGGAGGTGGTGGGCGGCTTGCCGGAGCGGCCGTAACCGCGCAGGTCAGGGCAGACCACCGTGTGGTGCGGGGCGAGGAGCGGGGCGAGGCGGTGCCAGGTCGCGTGCGTGCGGGGGTGGCCGTGGAGAAGCAGGAGCGGGGTGCCCGAGCCGCCGTACCGGACGAACAGCTCTGTCTCACCCACGTCGACCATGCTGGTTGCGAAGTCCTCGAACATCCGCGGCTTCTACCCGAGAACCGGTCACCATGGCCCGTGATCGCGAAGGATCCCGATAACGATTGGGCTGTGCGGCCCGCGGGGTCCGCGAACGTCCTGGCGTGCCTGGCGGGCGCGGGTCTCGGAGTGTCCAGCCTGGTGAAGGTCACCACGTTTCTCCTGAAGCGGGAGTATGCCGACGCCAACTCCGCGATCATCACCCGGCGCTGACGGGGTCCTGACGGTAGAAGGCGTCGATGGGGGCACGTGCCTCGTCGAACAGGGCCGGGCCGTCCTGCGGCACCGTCGGCCAGGTGCCTGACGCCGGGTTGAGTTCGACGAGTTGCTCGGTGGCCAGGGCGTAGACGACGCGGCCGAGCCCGGAGCGGGCGATGCCGCCCGCGCACATGGTGCAGGGCTGGCAGCTGGTGTACATGGTGGTGCCCGCCGCGGTGTCCGGGTCGAGTTCGCGGGCCGCCCAGCGGGCCAGCTTCAGTTCCGGGTGGGCGCTGATGTCGTCGTCGCGTCGTACCGTGTTGTGGGCCTCGGCGAGGATCGCGCCGTCCGGGCCGACCAGCAGGGAGCCGTACGGCGCGTCGCCCAGCGTGACGGCGTGGGCCGCGATGGCGATCGCGCGCCGCAGGAACTCCTCGTCGGCAGGGGTGATCATGATGCTGTCCTCCAGTGTGTGGCCACGGCGGTGAGCGCCTGCCAGGCCGCGTGGGGCCGCCGGGTCTGCTCCGGATCACCGTGGTAGGGGTCGAGCAGGACGGTGTCGGCGCCCAGCGAGCGAAGCTGCTCCAGGTCGTCGATGATCTGTTCGATGGTGCCGACGCCGGCGAGGCGCTCGCCGTCCTCGACGGGTTCGGTGGTCAGCCGCAGGGCGATACGGGGCGCGAACGCGAGCCGCGGGTGCTCCGCCAGGGTAGAGCGCAGCCACGCCACGGTGCCCCGCAGCGGGTGCCAGACGTGGCCGAAACCGATGGCTCGGCGGATCGCCGCCTTGCTGTTGCCGCCGACCCAGATGGGCACGCCGCTCTCCTCGCGCCAGGCGTCCCGCAGGGCGGACAGGTATTCGTCGGTCAATCTGCCGCGCTCGGCGAACGGCACGCCGAGCGCGTCGAACTCCTGGCGCGACCAGCCGACGCCCACACCGAGCACGAGCCGGCCGCGGCTGAGCTGGTCGAGGTTGGTGGCCATGCGCGCCACCAGCAGCGGATGCCGGTAGGGCAGCACGAGCACGGTCGTGCCCAGCCGCACCCTGGTGGTGATGCCGGCCAGGAAGGACAGCGTGGTGAACGGCTCGTAGAACGGCTCGGGGTACCGTTCGGCCACCTCGGGGGTGATGACCACGTGATCCGACATCATGAGGAGGTCGAAGCCGAGCCCCTCCACGACCCCGGCCCACTCGCGGAGCACGCCGGGATCGGTTCCGGGCCCGAAATTCGGTACGTTGACGCCAAGTCGCATGACGTGAAGCTATCCCGGCTCTCATCGGTTACGGAACCATCTTTTCCCGGCTATATCGGCATTCTCCCG
This sequence comes from Nonomuraea angiospora, assembly GCF_014873145.1. Taxonomy (NCBI): domain Bacteria; kingdom Bacillati; phylum Actinomycetota; class Actinomycetes; order Streptosporangiales; family Streptosporangiaceae; genus Nonomuraea; species Nonomuraea angiospora. The sequence goes on from NZ_JADBEK010000001.1 coordinate 2,282,896, forward strand.
TGAATCTGCCGGTAGATTCGCGTGATGGCCATCAACCTTGACGACGTCGATTGGGCGATCATCGGCCGGCTGCAGCAGGAAGCCCGGATCTCTCTCAGCGAGCTGGGCCGGCGCGTGAGCCTCAGCGCGTCGGCCACCACCGAACGGGTGCGGCAGTTGGAGGCGCAGGGCGTCATCACCGGCTATCAGGCGGTGGTCGACCTGGCCAAGGTCGGCTATCCCGTCCTGGCCCTGGTCCGGCTGAAGTATCCGGGCAACCACCACCAGCCGTTGCGCCGGCTGCTCGCCGAGCGCCGCGAGATCCTGGAGTGCCTGCGTACCACCGGCGACGATTGCTACACGCTGCGGGTCGCCGCGACCTCCATGGCGCATCTGGAAGAACTCGTGGACGAGCTGGCCGGGTTCGGCAGCACGACCACCAGCGTCGTCTACAGCCAGACGCTGCCTTACCGCGGCCCCGACCGGCCCTGAGCTGATTCTCAACGGATCCTCAACACGGCCCGGCCTACCTTCCTCTCATCGGTCACACCGACAGCAGAAAGGAAGGCCGCAATGACCGCCTTCATCCGCAAGTCGCTCACTGCACTGACCATCGCGGGCGCCGCCTCGGTGAGCCTGCTGGCCACCGCCCCCACCCAGGCGAACGCCGACACCCAGACGGTCACCCAGGCCCTCGGCAACGCCCCGTCCTGCGTCAGGGTCTGGGAGAAGAAGGGCAAGGTGACCAAGACGGGCTACGCCCGGAACAACTGCGGTCGTGCGCTCAACCTCAAGATCATCTGGGCGGACGGCGGCGACGGCCCCTGCACGCGGGTGGCACACGGCCAGTACATCTCGCACAAGGTCGCCAGGTGGCCGCGCCGGTTCGACGGCGCAGGCCGGTGCTGACCTGGTTATCACGCCTGGCCGAAGCCGCGATCGAGAGTCAGTCGGCAGGTGGCCGGCTTCATGATGAACGGCTGCGTCCTGCGCCCCGCCTGTGGGCGCAGGACGCAGCCGTTCATCTGGCGCGTTGCCGGCTAGCAGAGGGTCCTTCGCGCGGATTCCCTGTCACCGACCGGTGTCCTGGCCAGCGTGTAGTAGTTTCCGTGGCCGGTCCTGCTGCAGTAGGCGTATGCGGTGACCGGGCTGGTGTATCGGGGGCAGCAGCCTGCCCTGACGTCGGGCCCGGGCACGTCGATCCAGATCTCCACCGTGACGGCCTGGTTGCCGCACCCGCCGATTCCGGAGATCACGTCTCCGTTCTGGCCCGGAGGATAGGCGTACGGCTCGTACCCGTTGCAGGTGGCCGCAGCCGAGGCGGCCGATGTTTCCGCTGCCGCTGACGCCGCCGAGGCCCATGGCATGAGGAGCCCTAGCGCCACTGTGAGAATCATGATGGTTCGCCGGAACTTCATCCTTTTCTCCCATCTACGAGCCACCAAGGATTGAGCGAGGTCGATGGTTCCGCGTCGAGGCGGAGGCCCTCGTCGTACGACGATTCTGGTGAGCGGCCGGATCGGCGGCTATCCCGTATCCGCCGAGGTATCTCGTTCACTGGATTGACGGAATCAGCGCAGGCCGTAAAAGCAGTGGCCGTGCGGGCTCGGGGCCACGTACGTTCGCCTCCATGGTTGACGCAGCTTTCGGACATCCGCGCCTCGCCGCCATCTACGACCCGCTCGATCCGGACCGCAGCGATCTCGACGCGTATCTCGCGATGGCGGAGGAGTTCGGCGCGCGGTCCGTGCTGGACATCGGGTGCGGTACGGGCGTGTTCGCGCTGCTGCTCGCCGGGCGCGGGATCACGGTCACCGGGATCGATCCCGCGCGGGCGTCCGTCGACGTCGCGCGTGGCAAGCCGGGCGCGGAGCGGGTGCGCTGGCTCGACGGCGACGCGGGGGACCTGCCGCCCATGCAGGTCGACCTGGTGACGATGACCGGGAACGTCGCCCAGGCGATCGCCGATCCGCGGGCATGGCGTGCGACGCTGCGCGGCGCGTACGAGGCGCTGCGGCCCGGCGGGCGGCTTGTCTTCGAGACGCGCGATCCGGCGCAGCGCGTGTGGGAGGAGTGGGCGGAGTGGACGCGCGAGACCACGTACCGCATGACGAACATCCCGGGCGTCGGCCACGTCGAGACCTGGGCCGAGCTGACGGACGTGAGCCTGCCGCTGGTGAGCTTCCGGGGTACGCACGTGTTCGCCGCGGACGGGGACGTGCTGACCTCGGAATCGACGCTTCGCTTCCGCGAACGTACGGAGATCGAGCGGGACTTGCACGAGCACGGCTTCGTCGTCGAGGACGTACGCGACGCACCCGACCGGCCGGGGAGGGAGTTCGTGTTCGTGGCGCGGCGCGATGCCGCGGAGCTCGTCCCTCCCGGAATGAACGCCGGGCAGACGGGACTTTGAAGACACTCCCTGATCAGGGCCGAAGCGTTCTCGTGCCGTAAGACCGAGTAGGCGGGCTCTGGGGCGGTGGCCGGGCCCGGTGATCGGCTCCGCCATAGTGACAGCATGAGAATGCTGGCCGGGGTCGACGTGGGGACCACGCATGTCAAGGTGGGCTTCTTCGACGAGCTGGGCGGCTGCGCCGTGGCCGTGCGGCAGCCGACCCCGCGCGAGCTGCCCGCCCTCGTCGCCGCGGTGACGCGGGCGCTCGGCGAGTGCGCCGAGCGGGCCGGGCGCGGGCCGGACGCGATCGGGATCGCGGGCATGGCCGAGACCGGCGTGCCCCTCGACCGCGCGGGGCGGCCGCTCACCCCGCTGCTGTGGTGGAACGACCCGCGGGCCGCGCGGGAGGCCGCCGAGCTGAGCCGGGACGCCACGGCGTTGTACGCGCTGACCGGCCGCCGCGCCGACCCCAAATCGCCGCTGGCCAAGTGGCTCTGGCTGCGGGCCCACTCGCCCGAGGTGCTGGAGTCGATGCGGTGGTGGGCGAACGTGCCGGACGCCGTGGCGTACGCGCTCACGGGGCGCCTGCGGACGCACGAGACGCTGGCCGCCCGCACCCTGGCCTACGACCTGGACGCCGGGGACTACGACCCGGGGCTGCTCGCGCGTGCCGGGCTGCGCACCGGGCAGCTGCCGGTTCCGGGCGGGTCCGTGGAGCCGGTCGGGCCGCTGACCGCGCGGGTGAGCGGGGTGGCGGCCGGGGTTCCCGTGGTGATCGCGGGCCATGACCACGCGGTGGGGTCGTGGGCGGCGGGGGTGCGGCGGCCCGGCGACGTGGCCGACTCCCTCGGCACGGCGGAGGCGGTGATGGTGCCGTCGGACACGCGCCCGGATCCGCGTACGGGGCTGGCCCGCGGCATCACGACCGACCCGTCGCTGGACGGGACCCGCAAGGTGGTGGTCGGCGGCCTGCCCACCAGCGGCGCCATGCTCGACTGGCTGCTCTCCCTGACGGGGAACGGCGAGAGCGGGTACGCGGCGCTGCCCGGGCTGCTGGGCGGGGTGCGGTTGCCGACGGGGATCGTGGTGGAGCCGTACCTGCGGGGCCGGTCCGCCCCCGCGCCCGACCGCGCCCGGCGCGTGACGGTTTCGGGGCTCGGGCCCGAGCACACGCCGGGCGACCTGCTGGCGGCGGCCGTCGAGGGCACCTGCCTGCACGCCCGCTGGATGCTCGACGCCCTCACCGCCGTCACCGGCACCGCCCCGGAGCGCCTCGTGGTCCTCGGCGGGCAGGTCAGGCTCCCGCTGTGGATGCGGGTCAAGGCCGCGGTCTCGCCCGCCCCGGTCGAGGTGGTGCGATCCGATGACGCGGTCTGCGCGGGCGCGGCACTCATCGCGGGGCAGGCGGGCGGGTCGCTGGACGACGTGCCCGTGCTCCCCCGCGATCGCCAGCCGCCCGAACCCGATCTCGCCGCCGCCTACGTCCCCATTTACGAACGTTTCCTGGCTTCGGCCCGCACACCCCGATAACGGCATGGCCCGCACACCCCGATGAGGGCCCGGCGAAGCGGACGCCTGCGGGCGACGGCGGCGCGACTTGGCGTGGCAGGGCGGGATAGAGGCGGAGACGGGACGGGTGTGGTGGGGCGGGCGTCGTCGTGAGGCGGACGGAGCGGGGTGGAGCGGCACGGCGCCGGGCGGCACAGCGCGGGGCGGCGCGGGCGGGGCGGCGAGAGCGGAGACGGCGCGGGGCGGCGCGGCGCGGCGCGAGCGGAGACAGCGCGGGGCGAGCGCCGCGAGCGGGGAGGCGCGAGCGGAGACGGCGCGGGACGGCGCGGCGCGAGCGGGGCGGCGCGAGCGGAGACGGCGACGGCGACGGCGACGGCGACGGGGTGAAGCGTGCCGACGCGAAGCGTGCCGGGGCTGGCGGGACCGGCGGAGGCGGGCGACAGCACGGCTCAGGTGACGCGCAGGACGATCCGGCCATCGGCCGTGCCCGCCGCCTGGCGGCGCCATGCCGCTCCCGCATCCTCCAGCGGCACCACCTCGTGGGCCACCGACAGCCGCCCCCGCGCCGCGTGCTCCGCGACCAGCGTGATGGCCTCGGCGCGCTGCTCCCGGGTCAGCTCATTGTTGGTGTAGCCGAGCACCCGCAGCGACCGGCCGCGCAGGGTGGAGGAGTCGAGCGGGCACGTCTCGGAGGCCGAGCCGCCGAGGTTGACGAGCCTGCCGCCCGGCCGGAGGGTGCGGGCCGCAGCGGCGGCCGGGGCGCCGAAGAGCGGGTCGAGCACCAGGTCCGCCGGGCCGTCGCACGCAGCGGAGAGGCGGGCGGCGAGGTCGGCCACGTCCTGCGTGCCGAGCTCCACCACCGCGTCCGCGCCCGCCCGCTCCGCCCGTTCCCGGCCTTCGGGAGAGCGGGCGGCCGCGACGACCCGGCGCGCTCCGGCGAGGCGGGCGAGCCGCACGGCCGCCTGGCCCACCACGCCCCCGGCGCCCAGCACCACCACCTGCTCCCCCGTTGCGAGCTCGCCGCGCCAGGTCAGCGCCATGTGGGCGGCCACGGCCGACAGCCCGAGCGCGGCGACGGCGTACGGGTCGGCGCCGGCGGGCAGCTCCACCAGGTCCTCCGAACGCACCACCGCCAGCCCGGCCATGCTCCCGTCGCCGGGCGCCATTCCCGCCGTGGTCGGGAACCACACGGCCCGGTCCCCGACGGTCCCGACGCCCTGGACGCCGGGCACGTAGGGGACGGCGGGCGTGCCGAAGTAGGAGGCGCCGCCCGCGCACAGCAGGTCCAGCGGCGTGACCGGGGCGGCACGTACGCGTACCAGGCTCTCCCCCGGCCCGGCCACCGGCACGGGGACGTCGCCGACCACGGGCGGCCGGCCGCACGCCTCGACCCGGGCCGCGCGCATCCGGCCGTGCTCACCGGTCATCAGGTCGCGATGTCCGGGTACGGGAGCCGGAAGGCCGCCAGCCGCCGCGCGTACTCCGTCTGGAAGCCCAGCGGCGGGTGGTCGCGCTCGAACATCGCGATGAACAGGGTCAGCGTGAGAAACGGGTGCGCCCCCAGCTCGAACAGCTTCGGGTAGTCGTGCGCGGCCAGCGCCTCCCGCTCGTCGTCGTCGAGGCGCAGCCAGGTGGACGACTCGCCGGTGTGGCAGCCGAGGATGCGGTTGGCCTGCTCTGACTCCCACCACTCGACGGTGGCGCGCGGCTCCTCGCGGTAACGCTCGACCAGCTCGGGGTCGCGGTCGACGGTGAAGAGGAACTTGTTCAGCACATACTTGCTCACGAAGAACCCCCGCTCGGATACCAGGTGAAGTACGCCTCCATGGTGTGGAACAGGTCGTACGTGTCCACGTAGTCGGCCTTGCGGCCCTCCCCCGCCACGCCCATCATCAGCATGAAGTCCATGAACCCGTGCGTGGCGTTCCCCGGCAGGTGGAGGCTGTCCAGGGTGACCTCCGACAGGCAGCCCTCGATGTCCCCGGTGGAGATCCACTCCACGGCCTTGCGGTCGAACTCCGGGTCGGGCCCGTGCGGCCCGAACTGGCGCGGCCCGCCGAGCTCCAGCGACAGGTGCCCGGTGCCGATGACCGCCACCCGCCGGTCCGCCGGCCAGGACTCCACGAGCTGCCTGATCGTCCGTCCGAGCTGCACGAACCGCTGGGGACGCGGCAGGGGCGGGGCGAAGATGTTGGTGTAGACGGGCACGATCGGCAGGTCGGCCTCGGGGCGCAGGGTGATGATCGGGCACGTGATGGAGTGGTCGATGCGCAGCTCGTTGCTGAAGGCGAGGTCGAAGCCGGCGTCCAGGCCCTCGCGCAGGATGTACGCCGACAGGTCCTCCTGACCCTTCAGCACCATCCGCGGCAGCCCGAACTCGCGCTCCTCGTTGTAGAAGTTGGCGTCGTAGAACGGCGCCTTGCCGACCAGGAACTGCGGCATGTTGTCCAGCCACAGCTGGTGGAAGTGGTCGGAGCCGACCATCACCAGCACGTCGGGCCGCGCCCTCGTGAGGGTCTGCCTGAACGCCTCCACCTTGCGCACCCACTCGTCGGCGAACGGCGGGCGGTCCTCGCCGGTGGAGGTGCTGGCGCGGTAGTAGAAGGGGTGGTGGGTGGATGCGATGACCGCGACGAGTTCAGCCATGCGTACCTCCGTTGGCGGCATACGGCTCGGGCGGGACGGGACGGTTGTTGAGGTCCACCGAGAGGAAGATGTCGTTGGCCACGGGACGGCGCAGCTCCTCGGCGAGCTGCCCGATCAGCCCGGCCGTCCTGGCCAGCAGCGCGAAGCCGCGCAGCAGCTCCAGCGGCAGCCCCAGGTCGGCCAGCGCCGCGCCGCACGCGCCCGCCCCGTTGAGCGGCAGCGTCCGGCCCAGGACCTGGGGGTGCACGCGGCCGACGGCGGCGTAGAGCGACAGGTGCGGCCCGAACAGGCCCTCCTCGGCCGCGATCTCGAACAGCCGCGCCGTGCGCGGATCGCCGTCCTTGTGCACGTGGTGGCCGAGGCCCGGGATGCGGCCGCCCGCCGCGCGCCGGGCCCGTACGGTCTCCAGGGCCAGGGCGTCCCAGCCCGCGTCGTCGGCCGGGAGGGGGTCCGCGGCCCGCAGCACGCCGGCGAGGAAGCGGCCGCAGTCCTCGGTGACGCCGAGGAAGCGGGAGCCGCCGCCGAGCAGCCCGGCGGCCAGCGCTCCCTGGACGGAGTCGGGCGCCGACAGGTACGTCAGCCGCGTCACGATCGCGGTGGGCGTGAACCCGTGGTCGGCCAGCGCGGCCAGCACGGCCTCGAACACGCGCACCTCGCCGCGGGCCGGGCGGCGCTGCGTGGCCAGCCAGAACGCCAGCTCACCGAAGCCCACCTCGCCCATGACGTCGGCCGCCAGGTCGTGCCCGAGCAGGGTGATCGTCTCCAGCGAGGACGCCCCGAGCGCGGTCGGATACTCCTTCCGCTCCCCGGCACGACCGCCGCCGACGCCGGGCTCCTTCAGCTCCCCGGCACGACCGCCGCCGACGCCGGCGGGCTCCTTCGGCTCCCCGGCACGACGGCCACCCACGCCGGCCGCCTCCTCCGCGTTCCCGCCGCTCACGACCGGGCCTCCCCGCAAGCGCCATCGGCCGGCTGGGTGAGCCATTTACGCAGCTCCGTGCCGTGCTCGTCGAGCTCCGGCGGCGGCAGCCGGTACCCCGCGGGCGTCCGCGAGAACCGGATCGGATGCCGCGTCGTCGGCACGGCCCGCTCCCCCTCCCCCACCACGACCACCGGTTCGAGGCCGAACCGCTCGGCCACCGCGAACCCCCCGTCGATCGTGTTGATCGGCCCGCTCGGCACCCCCGCCTCCACCAGCAGGTCGAACCACTCCTCCGCCCGCCGGGTGACGAGCCGCTCCACGAGGATCGGCCTCAGCTCCTCCCGCCGCGCGGTCCGGTCGGCGTTGCGGGCGAAGCGCGGGTCGTCGGCCACCTCGGGGATGCCCAGCACCTCGCACAGCCTGCGGAACTGCCCGTCGTTGGCGGCCGCGACGATCAGCTCGTGGTCCGCCGTCGGGAGCGGCTCGTACGGGAACACGCTCGGGTGCGCGTTGCCCATCCGGTACGGCACCACGCCCCCGGCCACGTACGCCGAGCTCTGGTTGACCAGCCCCGTCAGCGCCGACGACAGCAGGTTGACCTCGACGTGCTGCCCCTGCCCGGTGGCCTCCCGGTGCCGCAGCGCGGCCAGGACGCCGATGACCGCGTGGTTGCCCGCCATCACGTCGAACACCGAGATCCCGGCCCGGTACGGCGGCCCGCCGGGATCGCCGGTCAGGCTCATCAGGCCCGACATGGCCTGCACCATCAGGTCGTACCCCGGCACCCGCGCGCCCGCCCCCGCGCCGAACCCGCTGATGGAGGCGTACACGACGCCCGGGTTCGCCGCCAGCACGGCCGGGAAGTCCAGCCCGTACTTGGCGAGCCCGCCCGGCCGGAAGTTCTCCACCAGCACGTCCGCGCGCCGGGCCAGCTCCCTGGCCGCCTCCGCGTCGGCCGGCTCGCGCAGGTCGAGGGCGATCGACCGCTTCCCCCGGTTGACCCCGAGGTAGTACGTGGACGCCTCGCCCCGCGCGGGCGGCGTCCACGACCGGGTGTCGTCCCCGCCGGGCGACTCGACCTTGACGACGTCGGCCCCCAGGTCGGCCAGGAGCATCGTGGCGTACGGCCCCGCCAGGACCCTGGAGAAGTCGGCCACCAGCAGGCCGGACAGCGGCCCCTCAGGCACGATGGACTCCCTTTCCCGCGTCCGTTGAACGGACGATTGTCCGTTGGGCCAGATCTCATCACCGACGCGAGCCCGCGTCAACCGTCTTGACACCGGAGTGAGCGCTCATCACAGTGACTGTGACCGTGTAGCGGACAATCGTTCGCAAGGAGCGTGTGCCATGAACGAGTTCGAGGCCGGACGGCCCGTGGTGCTGCGCGGCGGCACCGTGCTGCCCATGTCACCCGGCGGGAGCAGGCGGGTGCTGCCCCGCACGGACGTCCTCGTGACCGGGGACAGGATCGCCGCCGTCGGCACCGAGCTGGAGGCGCCCGAGGACGCGGTCGTCATCGACGCCTCCGGCGGCCTGGTCATGCCGGGCATGATCGACACCCACCGCCACATGTGGCAGACGGCGCTGCGCGGCTACGGCGCCGACTGGACGCTCACCCAGTACTTCGTCTGGTTCTACCTGGAGCACGGCAAGCTGTTCCGCCCCGAGGACATCCACGCCGGCAACACCCTGGCCGCGATCGAGGCGCTGGACGCCGGCGTCACCACCGTCGTGGACTGGTCGCACGGCCTGCGGACCGTCGACCACGCCGACGCCGCCGCCGACGCGCTGGAGTCCGTGCCCGGCCGGTACGTGCTCGCCTACGGCAACATCCAGCAGCCGCCCGCCGAGTGGACGGCCGCGCCCGAGTTCCGCGACTTCGTGCGCCGGCGCGGCGCCGGCGGCGACATGCTCGGCTTCCAGATCGCCTTCGACGTGCTCGGCGACCCGTCCTTTCCCGAGCGGCCCGCGTTCGAGGTGGCCCGCGAGCTCGGCGCCGCCGTCACGACGCACGCCGGCGTGTGGGGCGCCACCAGCGACGACGGCATCCGCCTGATGCACGAGCACGGCTTCATGACGCCGGAGACGATCTACGTGCACGCCGCCTCGCTGTCGGCCGACTCCTACCACCGCATCGCGGCCACCGGCGGCTCGATCTCGGTCTCCACGGAGAGCGAGCAGAGCGCCGGCCAGGGCTACCCGCCCACCTGGGCCGTGCGCGCCCACGGCATCCCGGTGTCGCTGTCCATGGACACCAGCGTGTGGTGGAGCGGCGACCTGTTCTCGGCCATGCGCGCCACGCTCGGCGCCGACCGCTCGCGCGAGCACCTGGAGGCGCACGCCAAGGGCGAGACGGTCACGCACTGCGGCCTGCGCGCCGACCAGGTCGTGGAGTGGGCGACCCGGGGCGGCGCCCGGGCGCTGGGCCGCGACGACCTGGGCGTCATCGAGCCCGGCAGGAAGGCCGACCTCGTGCTCGTCAAGAACGAGCACTCGCCGGTGTCGTTCCCGATCCTCAACCCGTTCGGGCACGTCGCCTTCCAGGCCCAGCGCGGCGACGTGCACACCGTCATCGTCGACGGCCGCGTGGTCAAGCACGAGCACCGCCTGCTCGGCGTCGACCTCGCCGGGGCCCGCGCGCAGGTGGAGCGCACGGTCGAGCACCTGCGCTCGGCGATGGGCGACGAGGCCTGGGAGCAGGGCATGAACCCGGACATCCCCTCGGCGGAGGTCCTCGACAACCCGTACACGTACACCGGCTACCGCAGCGACGCCACGCACCGCCGCTGATCGGCCCCAGTATCGGCCGCTGTGCGGACGGCCGACCGTCTAGAGTCGGATCGGACGGATTCCGAGCGAGGCGAGGGCGTAGATGGCACGTGGTGGCACCGGACCTGACTTCATCGAGGCGCTGGCCCGCGGCCTCGATGTCATCAGGGCGTTCCAGCCTGGGCGCCCGGTCATGTCCCTGACGGAGGTGGCGACGGCCGCCGGCCTGGCCCGGCCGACGGCCCGCCGCATCCTGCTCACCCTCCAGGAGCTGGGGTACGCCAGGGCGGAGCAGGGCGGGTTCGCGCTCACGCCCCGGGTGCTGGAGCTGGGCGTCACCTACGTCCGCTCGATGGGGCTGTGGGAGGTGGCCAGGCCGCACCTGGAGCGGCTCGTCACCCAGACCAACGAGTCGTCCTCGATCGCCCAGCTCGACGGCTCGGATATCGTCTACGTCGCCCGGGTCGCGGTGCCGAAGATCGTATCGCTCCAGGTGCAGATCGGCACCCGCTTCCCCGCGCTCCAGACGTCCCTGGGCAAGGTGCTGCTGGCCGCGCTGCCGCCGGCCGAGGTGGAGCGGGTGCTGGCCGAGCCGGGCCGCTCGGGCATCGAGCCGCGCTGGCGCCCCGACGCCAAGGAGCGCGAGGCGGCGCTGCGCGCGGTCCGCGCCAAGGGGTGGGCCGCCACGGACGAGCAGCTCGCGCTGGGGATCCGGTCGGTGGCGGCGCCGCTCAGGGACGGGCTGGGCAACGTCATCGCGGCCGTCAACGTCAACGCCCACGCCGCCGAGACGTCCATGGAGAAGCTGACCGGCGAATACCTGCCGCTGCTGCTGACGACGGCCGGCGCGATCAGCGCCGACTGGGCGCTCTACCAGGCGGTCCCGCACGTCACGGCCTCCTGAGAGCCATCCCCCTGAGCCGGTCCCGCACGTCACCGGCCTCCTGAGAGCCGTCCCCGCGCCGCCTGGGTCTTGCCGGTTTGGGCAAGTCCGCTTTGAATGTGCCCCATACCGGTGATCCAGGAGGGGCCGATGCGCGGTGCACGGGCGTCCGCAGTCGTTCTGTTGATCGTTCTCACGACGTTCGTGGCCGCGGAGCCGTCCGTCCCGGCGGTCGCCGGGCCGAGCGACCCGGAGCCGGCCTCGCTGGTCACGCTCTCCGTGCCCGACCGCGCCGCGATGGAGCGGCTGGTGGCCTCGGGAGCCGACCTCACCGAGCGGGTGCGCCCGCAGGCGGACGGCAGCGTCCAGGTGGACGCGGTGGCCACGGCCAGCCAGCTCGCCGCCTACGCCGCGCTCGGCGCGACCCTGGCGCCGGGCACGCCGCCCCAGGCGAAGGCCAAGGTCACCACCGCCCAGGACCAGCTCGTCATCGAGCGGGCCGTCTGGATGAAGTCCCGCGAGGGCTACTTCCTGTCGGTGGAGGCGTCCAGCAGCGCGGGCGAGGCGGCCACGCTCACCGTGACGTGGAAGGGCAAGGGCGGCTCGACCGGGCAGGCGCCGATGGTCGCGTACGTGGACGCGGGCGCGTACCTGGGCCACCAGTTCAGCACCCCGGTGCCCGCCGGCGACCGGCCGCAGTGGGTCACCGTGACCTCCGCCGGCGGCGGCACGGCCGAGGCCAAGGTGCGGGAGTGGCCCGACGGCGACCGGCCGGACCGCGCCGGTCCCGGCTACCAGAAGGACTTCGTCACCCAGTACATGCCGCCCGCGCAGCTCAACGAGCGGATCAAGGCGCTGCACCGGCGTTACCCCAAGCTCACCGAGCTGATCACGCTGCCGTACCCGACCAACGGCTACCGGCGGCACGCCCAGGCGCTGATCGGCACGCCGCCCGCCGCCGCCGTCGTGCTCACCTCGGACGCGTACGGCTCCGAGGGCGGCAACGACGTGGCCGTCGAGCTGGTGAACCCCGGCGCGGCCGGCCGCCCGCTGCAGGTCACCGTGAACGGCAAGCTCATCACGGTCAGCCTGGCCACCGACGCCTCCGGCGCCCCCGCCAGCACCGCCGCCCAGGTCACCGCCGCGATCAACGCCACCGCGAGCACAGGTGTCAAGGCCGCGACCTACCGCGCCGACGCGGGCGGCGGCGTCATGGCGCCCGCGCCGCTCACCCAGCTCAGCGACTTCCTCAACGCGCCCGCGAGCGTCTCCCGCGCGCCCGCCCGGGTGCTGGCCCTGCGGATCGGCGCCCACCGCGACGGCAGCCGCACCGGCGTGCTGGCCTACGCCCAGGAGCACGCCCGCGAGTGGGTGGCGCCTCTCGTCGTGGTCGAGGCGGCCGAGCGGCTGCTGCGCAACCACGCCCGTGACCAGGCCACCCGCAGGTTACTGGAGCGCACCGACGTCTTCATCGTGCCGACCGTCAACCCGGACGGCGCCAACTACAGCTTCTACGACTTCAACGGCCAGCGGAAGAACCTGACGAACCACTGCCCGCCGCAGCAGTCCGACCCGGCACTGCGCAACACCTGGGGCGTGGACGTCAACCGCAACTACGCCGTCGGCTCGCTGTCCGACGGGTACTTCGGCGCCTCGGCCAACTGCCAGAGCGGCACGTACGCGGGCCCCGCCGAGCACTCCGAGCCCGAGAGCCGCAACGTCATGTGGCTGGCGGAGACGCACCGCAACATCAGGTTCGCCATGAACGTCCACAGCTACGGCGGCTACTTCATGTGGCCGCCCGGCGCGTACAAGCTCGACGGCCGCGTCGCCCTGCCCAGGCCCACGGACCGGCAGGAGGCGTACTTCATGCGCTCGGCCCGCACGATCGAGCAGGCCATCGCCGCCGAGCGCGGCACCGTCATCTGGCCGCAGCAGACCGGGCCCGTGACGGACGTGCTCTACTCCGCGGCCGGAAACTCCGCCGACGAGCTCTGGTACGACCACGGCGTCTACGGGTGGGACTTCGAGGTGGGCGCCGACCTGTGGGACCCCGGGACGCGGACGTGGCAGGCCGTGGGCTTCCAGCCGCCGTTCACGGAGGGGCACGCGGAGGCGCTGGAGTTCGCGTCCGGGCTGATCTCGCTGGTGGGGATCGCCGCCGACTACCGGGAACCCTGATCCGCGCCCTCTGGAGGACTTCCTTGCGCCTGCCCCCTGCCCTGCTCCCCGCTCTGCTCCCGGCTCTGCTCACTGCGCTCCTCGTCATCCCGCTCGTCCCGCACGCGGTGTCGGCCGACCCGGTCGCGCCGCCGGCCCCCGCCGTGCGCGACTTCGGCAACGGCCCGGAGCGGAACGAGGTCGCCGCCGACGTGCCCGAGCGGGCCGAGGCGCGGACGGCCGCCCAGGCCGAGCAGCCCGGCACCCTGTCGCACGACCGGGGCTACCCCCGCCGCACCCGGCTGCCGGTGCCCCCCGAGAACCCGGCCGACGCCTCGATCAAGCTGGGCCTGGTGCCCCACCACGGCATCGCGCCCCGGCTGAACGACCTCCAGCAGCGCGGCGACCGGGTCAGCGCCCAGGTCGTCGGCCGCTCGTACGGGGGCCGCGACCTCTACCTGGTGACGGTCACCGCGCCGGAGAGCGCCGCCGAGACGCGCGAGCAGGAGCGCATCCGCGAGCGCATCGAGAACGACCCGGCCGCCGCCGCCCGCGACCGGAAGCTGGTCAGGACGTACAAGGCGCCGGTGTTCGTCAACGCCAACATCCACGGCAACGAGTGGGAGGGCACCGACGCCGCCCTGCGCGTCATCGAGGAGCTCGCCACCAGCAAGGATCCCGGGATCGCCGACCTGCTGGCGCGTACCCGCCTGTACTTCAACGTCACCGCCAACCCCGACGGCCGCGTCAGCGGCGTGCGCCAGAACGGCGCCGGGTTCGACCTGAACCGCGACTTCGTCACCGCCTCCCAGCCGGAGGTGCGGGCGATGCGCCAGATCATGATCGACGCCCAGCCGGTCACCGTGATGGACCTGCACGGCTACGTCAACGGCACGCTCATCGAGCCGACCACGCCGCCGCACGGCGCCAACTACGAGTACGACCTGTTCATCCAGAACGCCTACGCCAACGGCCTCGGCATGGAGGCCGCCGTGAACGGGCTGGGCTACACCGCCGAGAAGGACGGCGTGTACCCGGCGCAGATCCCGTTCCGCGACTCCGCGGAGGGCTGGGACGACTGGCCGCCGATCTTCACCCCGCAGTACGCGCCCTTCCACGGGGCGGTGGCGACGCACACCGTCGAGATCCCGCTGCGGGTCAACGGCTCCGACTACACCCAGCAGCCGGTCGAGGAGCTGCGCCGCCGCTCCGCGATCAACACCGACGTGGCCGCCGCCGCCATCAGGGCCACCTACGCCTTCGTACGCGACCGGCACGACAAGCTGATCGCCGACCAGATCGAGGTGTTCCGGCGGGGCACGGCCGGGGAGCCGTCGAAGGCGGTGCCGCTCGGCATCGTGCCCGGGTTCGGGCCGGAGGACGTCTACACCACCACCTTCCCCCGGGCGTACGTCATCACCGGCCGGCGCTCGGAGGCGGCCGCCGCGCGCCTGGTGGACCACCTGATCGCGAACGACGTGCGGGTCGAGCGGGCCAGGCAGGCGTTCCGGGCGGACGGCAGGACGTATCCGGCCGGGTCGTACGTGGTGGACATGCGCCAGCCGAAGCGCGGCCTGGCCAACGTCATGCTGGAGGCGGGCGCGGACATCTCGCCCAGGGTGGACGCCATGTACGACATCTCCGGCTGGAGCCACAGCCTGCTCTGGGGCGCCGGCGTGGACGCCGTCACGTCCCTGCGCGTGCGGGCCGACCCGGTCAAGGCCGCCGCGCCGACCGGATCCGTGCCCCGCACGCCCGGGGCGCTCGCGCTCAAGGTGGCCGACGCCAAGGACGTCCTCGCCCTGAACGACCTCCTGGCCCAGGGCACGGCGGTGACCTGGGCGGACGGCGCGGCCATCGTGCCCGCCACGGCGCGCCCGGCCGCCCGCGCGGTCGCGGACCGCTACGGCGTCGCCTTCACCCCGGCGGGCACCCCTGCGGGCACGCCGCTCTCGCGGGTCAGGATCGCCGCCGCCGCCTCGGCCGACGAGCTGTTCACGCTGCGCGAGCTGGGCTTCGCCGTCACCCCCGTCTCCACGGCGGCCCTCAACGCGGGCTACGACTGGAGCGGGACCGACGTGCTGTTCGTCTCCAGCGGGCTGAGCTACACCGCGCTCAACCCGGCGGCCAGGGCGGCGCTGGACGCGTTCCTGACCACCGGCGGCGTGATCGCCCGTGGCGGCACCGGCGCGGCCTTCAACGCCGCCGCCGGGCTGCTCACCGCGACCGCCGTCGCGGGCCGCGGCGACGCCAACGGCGTCGTACGCGTGCGCTCCACGGGCGGCCCAGTGAGCGGGCAGGTGGGCGGCGGATCGCCGGACCACTCGTTCGTGTACTCGCCGCGCTGGTTCACCGGCCTCGGGCCGGAGGTCACGGTCGAGCAGTCGTACGCGGCCGAGGGCCCGCTGGTCTCCGGCCACTGGCGGCCCGACGCCGGCGGGAGCGGCGGCCAGGACGCCGCCAGGGGCCAGGCCGCCGTGGTCAGCGGCAGGGACGAGCGGGGCGCGGCCGTGGTGCTGTTCGGCACGGAGCCGATGTTCCGCAACCACCCCAAGGGGCTGTTCCCGCAGGTGGCCAGGGCCCTGTACTGGGCCTCCTCGGTCACCGGCGCGGCCGTCAAGGGGTAGTGACCCGGTCCAGCAGCTCCAGGAGGTGGTGGTACGGCCTGCCGGTGGCGCGGGTCAGGCCGAGCTCGCACGTGCGGTTGACCGAGGCGTGGGCGGCGAAGTCCTCCCGCGCCACGGCGGCGGCCTCCGCCCGGGTGGCGGAGGCGGTCAGCTCGGGGTGGAGCAGGCCGCGGTCGCCGGCGAAGGCGCAGCACTGCCAGCCGTCCGGCACGACGACCCGTTCGGCGACCGTCTCGGCGACGCGGGTGATGGCGGCGTCGAGGCCGAGCCGGGTCGAGGAGCAGGTCGGGTGCAGGGCCAGCGAGGGCAGCCGGCGCGCCTCGGGCAGGCGCGGCAGGAGGTGCTCGGCCGTGAAGGCGACCGCGTCGAGCACCCGGACGGCGGGTGAGGCCGCGGCGGTGAGGCGCTCGAAGCCCTCGGTGCAGGAGGCGGCGTCGCTGACGACCGGGATGCGGCCGCCGTCCGTGGCCGTCGCCAGCGCGTCCCGGACCCGGCGGCGCATCACCTCGTAGCCGTCGGTGAGGCCCTTCGACGACCAGGGCGTGCCGCAGCACAGACTGCCGATCCCGTCGGGCACGCGCAGCCGCACGCCCGCCCGCTCGGCCAGGCTCAGCAGCGCGGCCATCGCGCCGGGGCCGCCCTCGGCCGGGGCGAACAGGGTGTTCAGGCAGGACGGGACGAACACGGCGTCGGCGTCCTCGGCCGGGGCCGGGCGGCGGGGCGTCCCGCCCCGGGGCAGGTCGCGGCTCCACTGCGGGACGGCGTCCTGGCCCGCCACGGCGCGGGCGGCCCTGCTGGCGCCCTCGGCGAGCGAGGCCGGGGCCGCGGCGGCGGCGTCGAGCGCCAGGTCCAGGGCGCGGGTCACGCCGTTCCAGTGCTTGGCGGCCGACTTCCAGCCCGCGCGGGCGGCGCGGCCGTGGCGCTCTTCGCGCAGGCGTTTGGTCAGGTCGCCGGTGTTGATGAGGACGGGGCAGGCGGTGGCGCACATGCCGTCCACGGCGCAGGTGTCCACGGCGTCGTAGCCGTACTCCTCCTCCAGCCGCTCCGCCAGCGCGTGGTCGCCCGCCTCCCGGGCGGCGGCCAGCTCCCGGCGCAGCACGATGCGCTGGCGGGGCGTGGTGGTCAGGTCGCGGCTGGGGCAGACGGGCTCGCAGTAGCCGCACTCCACGCACCGGTCGACCTCGGGCTCGACGGTGACGACGCTCTTGAGGTCGCGCAGGTGGGCGTGCGGGTCGTCGGTGAGGACGACGCCCGGGTTGAGCGTGCCCGCCGGGTCGCACAGGCGCTTGACCTCGCGCATCACCTCGAACAGCTCGTCGCCGTACTGGCGGCGGACGAACGGGGCCATGACGCGGCCGGTGCCGTGCTCGGCCTTGAGCGTGCCGCCCCGGTCGAGCACCGCGGCGACCATGTCCTCGGTGAAGTCGGCGTAGCGCTCCAGGTCGGTGTCGAAGCGCTCGTTGAGCATGAAGTGCAGGTTGCCGTCCTTGGCGTGGCCGAAGATGACGCTGCGCTCGTAGCTGTGCTTGGCGAACAGGCCGGCCAGGTCGTCGCACAGGTCGGCCAGGACGGGCACCGGGACGGCGACGTCCTCCAGGAGCGCGGTGGTGCCGCTGGGGCGGGCGCCGGCGACGGAGGCGTACAGGCCCTTGCGGATGTGCCAGAGCGCGGCCCGGCCGCCCGCGTCCCTGCTCAGCCGCGCCGGGGCGGCCAGGTCGAGCGTGGGGAACAGCCGCTCGGCCGTGCGCTCGTGCTCGGCGAGCGGTTCGGGGTCCGACTCCTGCCACTCGACCAGGAGCGCGGCGTGGTCCCGCACGGTCAGCGTGCGCAGCACGTCGTCGGCCTTGGGGTCGCGCTGGGCCACCCGCAGGGACTCGGCGTCCAGCAGCTCGACGGCGGCGGGGCCGGCGGAGACGAGCTGCGGCATCGCCGCCATCGCCCGACGCAGCGTGGGGAAGACGAGCAGGCCGGTCGCGGCCAGGCGGTGGGCCGGGACCGTGCGCAGGACGGCCTGCGCGACGAAGCCCAGGGTCCCCTCGCTGCCGATCGCGAGGTGGGCGAGGATCTGCGCGGGCGTGTCGTGGTCGAGGAAGCTGTTGAGGCCGTACCCCATGGTGTTCTTCAGGGCGAACTGGGCGGTGACCCGCCGCACCGACTCCGGGTTGCCGCGGACCCGGTCGCGCAGCCGTTCCAGGCCCTGCGCCAGCTCGGGCTCCAGGGCGCGCAGCCGCGCGTCGGCATCGGGGGCGGCGGTGTCGACGACGGTGCCGCTGGGCAGCACGAGGACCAGCGACTCCAGCGTCCGGTACGTGTTGGCGTGCGTGCCGCAGGTCATGCCGCTGGAGTTGTTGGCGACGACGCCGCCGATCGTGCAGGCCGACTCGCTGGCCGGGTCGGGGCCGAGCTTGCGGCCGTGGGCGGCCAGCCGGGCGTTGACCTGGCGCAGCACGGCGCCCGGCTGCACGCGGACCCGGGCGCCGCCGTCGAGCACCTCGATGCCGCGGAAGTGCCGCCGGGTGTCGACCAGCAGGTGCTCGCTCACGCCCTGCCCGCTCAGGCTGGTGCCGCCGGAGCGGAACGTCAGCGGCAGCCCGGCCCGCATGAGCGCCGCCACCTGCTCGGCACTCTCCGGCACCAGGACCGCCTGCGGGGTGAGCAGGTAGTGGGAGGCGTCATGGGCCATGCCGAGCCGGTCGGTGGCCCGCGTACGGGTGATCCCGGGCACGGCGGCCTCGACCGCCGCCAGGACGGCGGGGTCCGGGGCGGTCAGCCGCTGCTTCTCGGAATGGGTGACGCTCATGCCTGTCCTTACCTCGGGCCCAGAACCTGCTGGCGCTGGCTGCCGAGCCTGTCGATGCCGAGCTCGATGACGTCGCCGGGCTGGAGCCAGATGGGCGGGTTGTGCCCCATGCCGACGCCGGGCGGGGTGCCGGTGTTGATCAGGTCACCCGGCTCCAGCACCATGAACTGGCTCAGGTGGTGCACGATGAGATACGGGTCGAAGATCATGGTCTTGGTGGTGCCGGTCTGGCGGCGCACGCCGTTGACGTCGAGCCACATGCCCAGGTTCTTGACGTCGGGGATCTCGTCCGGGGTGACCAGCCAGGGGCCGGCCGGGTTGAAGGTCTCGGCGGACTTGCCCTTGGACCACTGGCCGCCGCGCTCCATCTGGAAGGCGCGCTCGCTGACGTCGTTGACCACGCAGTAGCCGGCGATGGCGCCGGCCGCCTCCTCCACGGAGTCCAGGTAGGAGGTGCGCCGGCCGATGACGATGCCGAGCTCGACCTCCCAGTCTGTCTTCGTGGAGCCGCGCGGGATGCGCACCTCGTCGTACGGGCCGATCAGGGTGTTGGGCGACTTGGTGAACAGGATCGGCTCGGCCGGGACGGCCTGGCCGGTCTCGGCGGCGTGGTCGCTGTAGTTCAGGCCGATGCACAGGATCTGGTGCGGCCGGGCGATCGGCGCGCCGACGCGCTCACCGGCGAACTCGCGCGCGTCGCCCCGGGCGACCCGGTCCGCCAGCAGCGCGGCGCCGCCCGCTGCGAAGAAGCGCTCGTCGAAGTCGGGCGTGACGTCCGAGACGTCGATGTAGTGGGACTCGTCCACGCGGACGACGGGCTTCTCGGCGCCGGGCGCGCCGATGCGCATCAGGTACAACGCATTCTCCGTGTTCGGATCGGGAGGGTACGGGCGAGGTTCACGAGGTCTCCCGCCCGGCGGGTACGGGCGAGGTTCACGACGTCTCCCGCCCGGCGACGATGCCGCGGATGGCCGGCAGGTCGTCGACGAGCGACTTCAGCGGCGTCCGGTAGGCCAGCCCGCTGACGCTGACGGCGCCGCTGGGCACGGTGGGCGAGGTCAGGTAGGCCAGGACCGCCACGCAGTTGACGCCCGGCTCGTTCTCCTGGTCGTCCACGGCGTAGCCCAGCTCGCGGATGCGCACGAGCTCGGCGTGCAGCCGCTCCACCGTGCCGATCGAGCGCTCGGTCGGCAGCTCCAGTCGCCGCTCCCCCACCCACTCGCGCACCGCGTCCTCGGTGCGCAGGGCGTCGGCGAGCAGCGCCTTGCCGACGGCGGTGCAGTGTGCCGGGTTGCGGCCCCCGACGACGGAGGTCAGGCGGACGGCCCCGTCGGACGGGTCGAGCTTGGACCGGTAGACGACCGAGGTCCCCTCCAGCACCGCGTAGTGCACGGTCTCGCCGTAGCGCTCGCACAGGGTTCGCAGGATCGGCGTGACCCGGACGTGGTCCGGCCGGGCCTCGTGGTGGGCGAAGGCCATCCGCAGGAACTCGTCGCCGAGCACGTACCGCCCGTGGCCGTGCTGGGCCGCGAATCCGGCGCGGCGCAGCGACGCGAGGGCGCGGTGCACCGTCGGCTTGGGGCTGGCCACCGCTCGGGCCATCTCCTCCAAGCCGATACCGTCGGGGTGGCGAGCCAGCTCGGCCAGGACCGCGAGCACGCGGTCGGATCCGACGAGCTTCGACTCGGCAGCCATCTCGGACATCTTCCGAACGTTAGACCATCGTTCCGAAAAATGAAAGTTGGCCCCCTGTCCGGGCCCTCACTTCAGCGGCGCCGGCTTGAACACGCCCAGGACTCCCGACCTTCAGGGTGGCTGAAGCTTGCGCTAGGCTTCAGTCACCCTGAAGGTTTGGAGGTCGAGGAATGCTGGAGCATGTCCTGCTGTCGGTGCACGTCCTGGCCGGCATCGTGTTCGTGGGAGGCTCGGCCGTGGCCACGAGCCTGTTCCCCCGCTACGCGCCGGTCGCGACCGGCGGGCCGGGCGAGCCGCCGGACCCGGGCGAGCGTAGCCGGGGTGTGGCGGTCGCCCTGCACCGCATCACCGGCGGCTACGCCGCCTTCGGGCTCGTCGTCCCCCTGGCCGGGATCATCCTGGCGAGCGTGCAGGGCCGGATGGGCGAGATCTGGATCACCGTTTCCATGATCCTCACGGCCGTCGCCGGCGCCCTGCTGGCCACGCAGATCTACCCGCGCCAGCGCGCCGCGCTCAGCGAGCCCGGCGGCGAACGGCCGCTGCGGGCGCTGTCCATGCTGGCCGGCTTCTACAACCTGGCCTGGGCGATCGTCGTGGTCCTGATGATCGTACGGCCCGGCGCGGGAGACTGACCCGCCATGCGCCTGCTGCGAATCGCGGCCGCCGTCGAGGCCGCCTCCCTCGTGGTCCTGCTCGGGAACCTGTTCACCGTGCACGCCAAGGTGATCACGACGTTCTGCGGCCCGCTGCACGGCACCGCCTACCTCGCCGTGATCGCGGCCGCCTGGACGGCCCGGCCGGCCGGCCGATGGCTCGCGTTCGTCCCTGGGGTCGGCGGGCTGCTCGTCCTGCGGGCCCCGCGCGCCCGCGCCGGAGGCTGAGCTCGGCCTTATCCGGCCCTCTCTATCGTTCCACCATGAGGTCGGACAGAGCGAGGTTCCCGGTGGTGGGCCCGGTGGTGGGCCCGATGGTGGGCCCGGTGGTGGGCCCGGTGGCGCTCCTCGTTCTCGGCACGGTGATGGGCTTCGCCGCCCGTATGCCCGCGTGGACCGCCGTCGACACCGCCGTGAGCGACTGGGTGCAGTCGGCCCGGGGGCCGTGGCCGACCGCGGTGGCGCAGGTCCTGAACGTGGGGTTCGGCACGGTCATGGGCCCGCTCCTCGCCCTCGCCCTCGTCGCGGGGGTGGCCCTCTCGGGCCGGCGGCGGGCCGCCGGGCGCGTGCTGGTGGTGATCGCCGCCGGGTGGGGCGTCAGCTGGGTGCTCAAGACCGTCGTCGCCCGTTCCCGGCCCCCGGTCTCCGACGCCCTGGTGTACGGCCTCGGCCCCGGCAGCTTCCCCAGCGGTCACGTGTGCCTGACCCTGTCGATCGTGATCGCCGTCGCGACCCTGGCCAGGCACACCCGCTTCCACCGGCCGGTGCTGGCTGCGGGCCTCGTGCTCGTGGCCGGTCAGATGCTGGCGCGGGTCTACCTGGGAGCGCATTACGCCACCGACACGCTGGGCTCGATCGTCGTGGCCCCCGCCGCGATCCATGTGGCGTTGAACGCGTACCGGCCGGGGCTGTTCAACGCGCCGTGGACGCGCTGGAGAGCCCACGATGGAAGCACTGGCGAGCGCCCGCCCGGCGCGTGATCGGGCACTCGCCGCCCGGCGCGTGGTCAGTCACTCGCCGCCCGGCGCGTGGTCAAGCGTCGAGCTCCCAGCGCTCGCCCGTCGGCAGGTCCACCACCCGCAGCTCGGGGCCCGCCAGCGCCACGGCGTCGGAGGCGGTGCCGCTGGTGCGGAACAGCCGCGACAGCGGGTCGTGCCCATGGGCGTCGTGTACGGGGACCAGGATCCCGGCGCCGAGCGCGGACGCCCCCGCGACGGCCTGCCGGGGCCCCATGACCAGGCGGGGCCCGAAGAGGGGGCGCAGCCCGTTCACGGGCAGCAGGGCCAGGTCGGCCCGGAACCGCTCCAGCGGCGCGACCTCCCCCATCTCCCCTCCGAAGAAGACGACCCGGCCGCCCGCCGTGGTGAAGACGTAGGCGTTGTCGGGCCAGACGAGGGTCCGCCCGGACGGCGCGACCGTCATGGACAGGCCGGGCGCGAGGTCGAGCTTCCGCCCCCACGACAGGCGCTCCGCCCGCCGGAATCCGAGGGCTCGGGCCCGGCGGGCCATGCCGCGCGTGGGCACGTACAGCGGTGTGGTGTCCTTGGCCGGGAGGTGGCGCAGCGCGCGCAGGTCCCAGTGGTTGGTGGCCAGGTTGGTGACCACGACGGCGGTGAGCGGAGGAAGGTCGGGAACGCGCAGGCCCAGCGGTTCGCCCCGGCGCAGCCACCACCGTTCGGTCGGTTCGGCCTGGAGACGCATGTCCTGCGCCATTGGGAGAGCATGGGCCTGCTGGCGCCCGCGCGGCGCGCGGGCGGTCAGCGCGCCTACGGGCGGGGCGATC
The DNA here is from genome assembly GCF_014873145.1 of Nonomuraea angiospora. NCBI lineage: Bacteria > Bacillati > Actinomycetota > Actinomycetes > Streptosporangiales > Streptosporangiaceae > Nonomuraea > Nonomuraea angiospora. Next base: position 2,305,717 of record NZ_JADBEK010000001.1, read on the forward strand.
TCGAGCGGGTGGCGCTGATCCTCATGGGCAAGGAGGCCGGCTTCACGCTGGGCGAGTTGCGCGTGCTGCTGTCCGCCGCCGACCCGATGGACCACCGCGATCTGCTGCGCCAGCACGTTCAGGAGCTGGAACGGCGCATCTCGCGGGCGCTGGCCGCCAAGGAGCTCGTCGAGCATGCTCTGTCCTGCCCGCACAGCTTCGCCGAGTGCGAGCACGCCCGCGAGCAAATCGCCGGCCGCATCCCTGAGATCCTGGAGAAGTGACCATCATGACCGGACTCCCCGAATCCGTCCTCGTGACCGGAGCCGCCGGGAACATCGGCCAGGTGCTGCGGCGCACGCTGCTGCCGAAGATCGCGCGGGTGCGCCTGTCCGACCTCCGCGACGTCGGCCCGCTCGCCGCGCACGAGGAGTTCGTCCCCGCCGACCTCCTGGACCTCGACCAGGTGCGGGCGGCCGTGCGGGGCACCGAGGCGGTGATCCACCTCGGGGGCGTCTCCGACGAGGCCGGATTCGACGCGATCAAGGGCCCCAACCTGGAGGGCGTCTACAACGTCTTCGAGGCGTGCCGCAGGGAGGGCGTCCGGCTCGTCGTCAACACCAGCTCCAACCGCATCACCGGCTTCCACCCGGCAGGCACGACCCTCGACGGCGAGGAGGCCGTGCGGCCCGACGGCCTGTACGGCGCGGCCAAGGCGTTCGGGGAGGCGCTGGCCAGCCTGTACGCCGACCGCTTCGGCCTCGACGTGATCTCCGTACGCGTCGGCTCCTTCGAGGAGCGCCCCACCGAGCCGCGCCACCTGCACACCTGGCTGAGCCACGACGACGCGGCACGGCTCTACGGCGCCTGCCTGACCGCGCCGCCCGGCTCGGGACACGTGGTCGTCTACGGCGTCTCGCGCAACACGCGGTCGTGGTGGACCCAGAACGCCGCGGCGAGCGCCCTCGGCTACCGGCCGGCGGACGACGCGGAGGACTTCGCGGCCGAGCTGGGCGCTTTCACCGAGCCCCACCAGGGAGGCCGGTACACGCGCTACGAGTACGGCGGATGGGCCACCCGGCCCGGCGACACCCGCGAACCCTGACCGAACACCTTGGAAACGAGCCGGGCGCGCGCTGCGTGGCGGTCCCCGTCTTCCTGGGCAGGACCGCGCCGGTCGCGGCGGTGAGCGTGACGGCGCTCAAGGACCGGATGCCGCCGGCCAGGCCGTGCCCGCCATGATGGCCGGCCAGTCGGGCCGGTGCCGGCCCTGGAAGCCGGCCTGGCCACCGGCAACACGACCCGGAAGAACACGCCGAAGCGCGAGCAGCCGTCGATCCGCGCGGCCTCCTCCAGCTCCTTGGGGAACGACTGGAAGAACGAGGTCATCAGGTAGATGCCCACGGCGGAGGCCGGCGACGGCACGACGGGGGTCAGCTCGCGATCATGTGACGCATTCGTGGAGCGCGCGGGGCCGTACTTCGGTGACCGCGACCCTGCGCCCCGGTAGCCGGGTCGCGGTCACCGCGAGGGGGGCCGTCAGGCGAGGCCCGGCCCCGGAGGGAAGCGGGTGACCGCCGTCAGCGCAGCCGGAGGGTGGCGGCGGCGTGCTGGACCCAGGCCGCGAGGAACCGCTCCGGGTCGAGACCGCCCGGGGTGTGGCCGATCATGGCCCGCAGCAGCGGATAGTAGGTCAGGGACGCCAGGAGCACGGCCCCGGCCGCCTCCGGATCGTCGACGTCGGCCCTGCCCAGCTCCTTCTGCGCGGCGATCCAGGCGGCGCCTTGGGCGTACACGCTGGCCAGCACCCCCTCCCACATGCGCTCGAACAGGTCGGGGAACCCGTCGTACTCGCGCAGCATGATGCGGATGAGATCGCGGTCGTCCTCCAGCGACTCCCAGACCACCCGTGCCATGCGCTCCAGCGCCGCGCGCCCGTCCTCGTCCGCCGGCCGCTCGGCCGTGGCCGCGGCGGCGCGCCGGGCGACGGCCTCCATGTTCTGCCGGACGGCCTCCTCCAGCAGCGCCCGCTTCGACGGGAAGTGCTTGTAGAGCGCCCCCGAGCCGGTGGTCAGCCCGCATGCCGCCTGGATGTCGGCCACCGAGGTCTCGGCGTAGCCGCGGGTGGAGAACAGCCGCACCGCCTCGTCGATGAGCCGCTGCCGGGTGACCCCCGGGGTCGATCTCGCCATAGTGAGAGAGTACTCTCTTTCTATGCGAGTGTTCATCACGGGCGGCACCGGCGCGATCGGCCGCCACACGGTCCCTGCCCTGCTCGCCGCGGGGCACACGGTGACCGCTCTGGCCCGCACGCCGGGGAAGGCGGCCGCCCTCAGCAGCCAGGGCGCCACCCCCGTCACGGTGTCGCTGTTCGACCGCGAGGCGCTGACCTCGGCCTTCGCCGGCCACGACGCGGTGGTCAACCTGGCCAGCGCGATCCCGCCGATGAGCAGGTTCATGAGCGCCAGCGCCCAGCGCCGGAACAACCGGGTACGGACCGAGGGCTCGGCCGCCGTCGTGGACGCCGCGCTGGCCGCCGGTGTCGGCCGGGTCGTCCAGGAGTCGGTCAGCATGGTCTACCGCGACCAGGGCGCGCGCTGGATCGACGAGGACGCGCCCGTCGATCACTACCCGATGACCCGCGGCAACTTCGCCGCCGAGTCGGGCGCGCACCGCTTCGGCCGGGAGGGCGGCGGCGCGGGCGTGGTGCTGCGGTTCGGCTGGTTCTACGGGCCCGAGGCCGCGCACAGCGAGGAGATGTACGCCCAGGCCCGCCACCACGTCGGCATGGTGCTCGGCCGCCCAGACGGCTACGTCTCCTCCATCCATCTGACCGACGCCGCCGAAGCCGTCGTCGCCGCGCTCGGGGCGCCTGCGGGCACGTACAACGTCGTCGACGACGAGCCGTTGACCAAACGGGAGTACGCCCACACGCTCGCCCGCGCCGCCGCCACCCGCCTGTGGCTCAGCGTCCCCGGCCGCGCCGCCTATCTCTTCGGCCACCGCCTCACCTCGCTGACCCGCTCGCTCAGGGTGAGCAACGCCCGCTTCCGCGCGGCCACGGGCTGGGCCCCGCGCTACCCCAGCGCCCGCGAGGGCTGGCCGGCCACCGCCGCGGTCCTCACCGCCTGACGCGGCTGGATGCCCGCCGGCCGTCTGGGGCGGGGTGTCGTCAGCGGGCCGGGGTCCGGGGGCGGTTCCACCAGAGGGACAGGGACAGGGCGGCGGTGATGAGGACGGCGCCGCCGGCGGCGAAGGCGGCGGCCGTGTCGACCCGCCGGCGGACGACGGTGAAGCTGCCGGGGAGGGCGTCGAGGGCGCTCTGGAGCTGGTCGGCGTTCTCGGCGCGGTGGTAGGAGCCGCCGGTGGTCTGGGCGATCTGCTTGAGCGCGGGCTCGTCGATCAGGCGGACGTTCCGGCCGCGGTCGAATCCGCCGCGCCCGCCGAAGCCGCCGCCCCAGCCGCCGAAGCCGCTGCCGTCGAACTGGGAGTTGTCGCAGACCATCGGGGCCGGGTTCGTGGTGCCGAAGCCGATGGTGAAGACGCGGACGCGGCGCAGGGCCGCCTCCTGGGCGGCGGTCCGCGGGTCGACGCCCTGGGTGTTGGCGCCGTCGGTGAGCACGACGATCGCGGCACCGGCGTACCCTCCCCCGCCGCCGTCGGCGGGGCTCGCCCCGGTGGGGGCGACCGACGGATCGACCTCCGCGATCGCGTCGATCGAGGTGAGCATGGCCTGCCCGATCGCGGTGCCGCGGGACACGGTGAGGCCGTCCAGCGCCTTGATCAGCGCGTCGGTGTCGTCGGTGGGCGGCACGAGCAGCCCCGCGGTGCCCGCGAAGGTGACCAGGCCGATGCGCGGCCCGCCGCGCTGCGACTCGATGAAGTCGGCGGCGGCCTTCCTCGCGGCGGTGATGCGGTTGGGGTCGACGTCCGTGGAGCACATGGAGCCGGAGGTGTCGAGCGCGAGCAGGATCGTCGCCGACGTCCGCGGCACCGGCACCGACGCCTGCGGCCTGGCGGCCCCGACCGCGAGCAGCGCGAGCCCGGCGACGAACAGCGCCGCGGGGATCTTCCGCGTCCAGCGCGTACGGCCGGGCAGGGCCGCGCGTACGAGCGCGATCGAGGTGACCCGCACGGCGGCACGCCTGCGGCGGCGCCCCGCCCACCAGCGGATGGCGAAGATCAGCGGGATGATCAGGACGGACAGCAGCGCCCACGGCCATGAGAACGACATTCAGATCACCCGTCCGGACCGGAGCACGGTGAGCGCCGCTCCGGCGGTGAGCAGCGCGAGGGCGAGCCCGATCAGGGCGCCGGCGAGGGGCAGCGGCTCGCCGGAGACGGTGAGCCGCAGATCGATCGTGTCGGCGATCCCGTCGAGCCGCGCGGCGTCGGAGGCGGGGTGGTAGCCGCCGCCGGTGGTCTGCGCGATCACGGTGAGGGTGTCCTCCTCCAGCGAGGTCTGCAGGTGGTAGCCGTCGACCTGCACCGTCGCCCCGGCCGTGGTGCCGACCCCGACGGTGTGGATGTGGACGCCCGCCTTCTGGGCCACGGCGGCGGCCTGCTCGATGTCCCCGCCCCTGTTCTGGCCGTCGGAGAACATCACGATCGTCGCCGACGGCCAGTAGCCGATGTCGGGCACGGTGCCGTCGCGGCCGATGACCACCTGCTTGCCGGTGATCGCCGTCAGCGAGGCCGTGATGGCCGTCCCGAGCGAGGTGCTGCCGGTGACCTTCAGCCGGTCGATGGCCTTGAGCGCGATGGAGTGGTCGGCGTCGGGGCGGGCGGTGGTGAGCCCGTCCCGCGCGAACGCGACGACGCCGATGTCGACGCTGTCGGGCTGCGCCGCCACGAACGCGCGGGCCGCCCGCTGCGCGGCCGCCAGCCGGTTGGGCGCGACGTCGTCGGCGCCCATGCTGCTGGAGACGTCGATGGCGAGGATGACGGTGCCCGCGGTCCGCGGTACCGGCACCATGGCCGCGGGCCCGGCGGTGGCGATCGCGAGTACGGCGACGCCGGCGATCGTCAGGCCGCTGCCGAGGTACGCCCGCCGGCCACCCGGCACGGCGACGCCGGCGGCGGCCAGGGCGGCCGTCCGGCGGCGCGCGGAGACGACGACCGCCCAGGCGAGCGCCGCCGTGACGAGCAGTCCGACGACCAGCAGCAGCGGGGAGGACAGGGTCATGAGGGTGCTCCGCTCCACGGGCTCGGTCATGACGACCGGTCCCGGGTCCGGGCGACGACCTCGACGAGCGCCTCGGCCAGGTCGCGGTCGGTGTCGACGCGGTGGACGGGCACCCCGGCCCGGCGCATGCCCGCCGCGAGCCGGGCGTCGCGGGCGTCGACGGCCTCGCGGAAGCGGACGCGCAGCAGCGGGTCGGCGGAGTCGACGACGAGCTGCTCGCCGGTCTCGGCGTCCTCGACCACGATCAGCCCGGCCTCGGGCAGCGCGTCGTCGGCCGTGTCCACGATCCGCAGGGCGACGACCTCGTGCCGCCGGGCCAGGCGCTGGAGCGAGCGTTCCCAGTCGCCGTCGCCGATGAAGTCCGACAGCACGACGACGAGGGCGCGGCGGCGCGCGAGCCGTCCCGCCGCGTCCAGCATCTCCGCCAGGTCGGTGGTGGCGCCGCCACGCGCGGCCCCGGCGGTCCGTTCCAGCTCGGCGCCGATCCGCAGCGCGTGCCGCCGGGAGGTGCCGGGCGGCACGACGCGCAGCATCCCCGTGTCGAACAGCAGGGCGCCGACGCGGTTGCCGCCCCGGCCGAACAGCCGGGCCAGGACGAGCGCGAGCTCGGCGAGCACGTCGTGCTTACCGCGCCCCGGGCGGCCCGCCAGCATCGACGCCGACCGGTCGAGCACCAGCCACACCGTCAGCTCGCGGTCCTCGGTGAACACCCGCAGGTGCGGCTCGTCCAGCCGGGCGGTCACGTTCCAGTCGATGTGCCGGGCGTCGTCGCCGTCGCCGTAGGGGCGCAACCCGGTGAAGTCGATCCCGGAGCCGCGGTGCGCGGTGCGGTGGGCGCCCTGGAGGCGGCCGTCCAGCCTGCGGACGACCTTCCACTCCAGGCGGAGCAGGAGCTTTTCTGGGGTGGCGGCCATGGCGGCTCAGCGGTTCCGCAGGACGACGTCGGGCGCCCGGACGGCCCCGAGCACCCTGGCGATGATCGTGTCGGCGTCGACGTCGTCCGCGAGGGCCTCGTACGACAGCACGAGCCGGTGGCGCAGCACGTCGAGCGCGAGCTCGGACAGATCGTGCGGCAGGACGTAGTCACGGCCGCGCAGGAACGCCAGCGCCCGGGCGCCCGTGACCAGCGCGATCGAGGCCCGCGGGCTCGCCCCGTAGGTGACGTACCGTTCCAGCTCGCCGAGCCCGGCCGTCGCGGGCGAGCGCGTCACGGCGACCAGCCGGACCGCGTAGTCGACGATCGCCGGATCGACGTACACCTGCCGGGCGCGGGCCCGCATCGCGACCAGGTCCTCGGCCGTCACCATCGCCTGCGGCGGCTCGGGCGGGCGCAGCGCGCGTTCGACGATCGCCTGCTCTTCGGGCTGCGTCGGGTAGTCGACGACCACCTTCATCATGAACCGGTCGACCTGCGCCTCGGGCAGCGGGTAGGTGCCCTCCGACTCGATCGGGTTCTCCGTCGCCATGACCAGGAACGGCTCGGGCACCCGGAACGTCTCACGCCCGATCGTCACCTGATGCTCCTGCATCACCTCCAGCAGGGCGCTCTGCACCTTGGCGGGGGCGCGGTTGATCTCGTCCGCCAGCAGCAGGTTCGCGAACACCGGGCCGAGCTCGGTCCTGAACTCCCCCGAGTGCTGGTGGTAGACCCGCGTACCCACGAGATCGGCCGGCACCAGGTCGGGGGTGAACTGGACGCGCTGGAAGCTCCCGGCGATCGCCGCGGCCAGCGACCTCACCGCGAGCGTCTTGGCCAGCCCCGGCACCCCCTCCACCAGCAGGTGCCCGTCGGCGATCAACGCGACGGCCATGCGTTCCAGCAGCACGTCCTGCCCGACGATCGTCCGCTTGACCTCGAACAGCACCTGTTCGAGCGGATGGGCCGACTCGGCGGACTTGGTCGAGGTCATACGCTGTTCCTTCTCGAGACGCATCGGTCGGTCAGATCCCAGGTCCGTCACCCGGCGGGCCGTCGCCTTCGTCACCGCCCAGGGCCACGCCGATGGGCACCGCGAAGGCGATGCCCGCGAACGCGTCGTCGCCGCCCGGATCGGCGATCGAGACCACGATCCCGATGACCAGGCCGCGACCGTCCAGCAGCGGGCCACCGGAGCTGCCCGGGTTGACGGAGGCGTCGAACTGGATGAGCCCGCCCAGGTCGCGGCTGCCGTTCTCGGTGGTCCGGTTCAGGCCCGAGACGACGCCGGTGGAGACGCTGTAGGTGAGGCCGAGCGGGTTGCCGATCGCCACGACGGGCGCGCCCACGGCCACGGCGCCGCCGAGCGTCGCCGGGACGACGATCTCCGGCAGCTTCGCGGGCTTGAGGGCCGCGACGTCGCGCTCGGGGTTCGACGACGCGACCACGGCCTTCGCCTTGGTGCCGTCGGCGAAGGTCAGGTCGACGTCCTTCTTGCCCTTGACGACGTGGTACGCGGTCAGGATCGTCCCGTCCTCGGCCGCGATCACCCCGGTCCCGAGCGACTTCCCGGCCTGGATGACCACCACCGACGGCCCGACCCTCTTGAAGACCTCGGCCGTCGTGAGCGTCGCGCTGGGCGTCGGAGTCGGGCTCGGCCGGGGCGCGGCCACCTCACCGTTCCCGCCGCCGCTCCCCAGCCAGTACGCCAGCACCGCCACGACGACGAGCACGCCGCCTCCGACGGCGAACCGCCGAGCCCTGCCGGCCCCGGCTCCCCGAGCCTCGGCCGCATCGGCCTCCTGAGGCGCGTGCTCCATCGCCCCATAGTCATAAAAGTCAGCTCAAAGTGCTACAAAATCCACCTGAGAACTCCATGAGAACCGATGGAGCCCGCGGCCCACCACGCCTGTCAGCCCAGCTTTTTCAGCCTGACGGCCTGCTTGAGGAAGACGATGCCGTCGATCCGGTCGAGCTGGGCCGGGTCCAGCGGGAAATAGGCGAAATCGTGGGAGACGCGCTGGACGGGCTTCGTGACGGCTTCGGCCAGGCGGCGGGCATCGACGAGAGCGTGCTCCCACGGGAGCGTGGACAGGATGCCCTCGACGGTGTCCGGGGGCGGGGTGCCGTCGCCGACCGTGCCGAACGCCGAGGCCAGGAAGGCGTACCGGTCGCCCAGGTGCGCCGCGGCGATCGCCCCCGCGCTCCACCACTCCAGCCGCTGGTCGCCGAACGGCATGAGGCTCTTGTTCCGCTGCAGGTGGAGGTTGGAGGAGAAGACCAGGGCCGGGCCGTGCTCGGCGATGGCGCGCAGGTTGCCGGCCATCATCACGGCCCGCAGGGCCGACAGCCGGGTCCAGCGCAGCGGGGACGCGTCGGCCATCCAGTAGTGGTAGCGGAGCAGGCCGGTGGCGGTGCGGGCGTACAGTGCCGCCCGTTCCCTGTCCTCCGCGCTCAGCTGCGGCGCCTGCATGTCGAGCAGTGCCACCAGGTCGTCGGCGATCAGCCGCAGCCGCTGGGCCTCGGCGGACCGGCCGATCGACTGGGACGGGTCCATGGCGGCGGCCTCGTTCGACCACCGCTCGTCCGGACCCAGCAGCGTGTCGAGGGTTTCCCTGCTGCACAGGAGCGGGCCGTCGAGGAGGTCGTGGAGGGCGGTGAGCGCCTGGCGGGGACTCGCCGCCCAATACTCCAGAGGGCCGTCGAACCCGAAGAACCTGAGCTTCTCGTCGTGCTCCTCGTTGTAGGCCCGCATCCAGCGTACGAGCTCGCGGTTGGCCGGTACGGAGCCGAAGTCGTGGCTGAAGCCGCGTTCCATGACGTCGTCGAGCGTGCCCGCGCCCGTCATGACGTAGTCGTCCACCACGAGGCCCATGAGGCAGTCGCTCTCGATGGCGAACGACCGGTAGCCCTCGTGCTCGACCAGATGCCGGAAGATCTCGTTGCGCAGCTCGCCCAACTCCCCCACGAAGTGCCTGGCCTCGCCCAGGCCGAGCAGCAGGGGCCGGGCGGGAAGCGACCGCAGGAACGCCGAGATGCCCGCGCCGTCGACCGGCCGGGCCGTGTCCTTGATATCCATTCCTTAAACGGTATCGTTGAACACTCGGTGTAAACTTTCGCCGCGGATCCCCCGCTTCAAGCGCGATGGACCTTCAATCGATGATGCATCCGTGAGGCGAGCGGGCCCGGCGCCGCCATGCCGCCTCACGCCGTGGGGAGAACGCCGGGCCGGTCCGGTCTACTGGGCCGATCCGGCCTGCCCGCCGCAGAACACCTCGTCGACGAGCCGCCGCGTCGCCTTCTGGAACGCCTCCGCCAGGGACATCGTGACGTCGTCCACGTAGTTCAGCGCGGCGGTCAGGGTCCTGCTGCCGTCGGGCGTGCTGTACATCAGCGCCCCGTGGCCCGCGATGCCGCCGTTGTGGGTGATGACGGTGCCGCCGCACGCCGTCTCCTGCACGAACACCCCCAGCCCGTAGCCGGCCTTCGGCTCCGGCGTGCACATCTCGGCCAGCAGCTCGGCCGGCAGGAGCCTGCCGCCCACCAGCGCGGAGATGAACGTGTGCAGGTCCTGGGTGGTCGAGATCATGTCGCCGCCGGTGGAGATCCAGGAGGGGTTCTGGCGGGTGACGTCGACCGTCTCCTCCCGGCCGGCTTCCCCGTACCGGTAGTAGGCGTGGGCGTGCGGCTCGGGGAGCTCCGGCGAGGTGTCCGGCACCACGGTGCCCGACAGGCCGAGCGGCCCCAGGATCAGCCGCCGCATCTCCTCGGCCAGCGAACGGCCGGTGACCTTCTCGATCAGCAGCCTGGCCAGCACGTAGTTGGTGTTGGAGTAGCTCCAGTCCGTGCCCGGCTCGAACCGCGCCGGCTTGGACAGCGCCAGCCGTACCAGCTCCTCGGGCCGGTAGGTCCTGAACCGGTTGTCCACCCACTCCTGGCCCGACCAGACGATCCCCGGCCCGACCGTCCCGTCGTCGTAGTACTCGCCGGTGAAGTTGAACACCCCGCTGGTGTGCTGCAGCAGCATCCGCACCGTGATCCGCCGGTCCAGCCCGAACTCGGGCAGGTAGTCGTCCACCGGGTCGTCCAGCCCGATCTTGCCCTCGCCCACCAGCTGCAGCACCACGGTCGCGGTGAAGGTCTTGGTGTTGCTGCCGATCCGGATGTGCCCGTTCACCGGCGGCTCGGCGCTCTGGCCCAGCTTGCCCACGCCGGCGCTGCCGGCCCACTCGCCCCGCTCATCGTGCACGCGCAGCGACACCCCGGTGAAACCGGAATCGACGATCTCCTGGATGACCTTCTGCAGCTCCGGGCGATCCTGCCCGGCGGCGACCTTCGGCAGGGCCCCGCTGTTCGTGGCGGCGTCGAGGGCTCCGGTGATCTTGCGGACCATCTCCGCCACGGTGGGGCTGGGCAGGCCCTGGTGGGTGCGGGTGGCTGCTTCGACGGCGACGTTGACGGTGTTGCGGAAGTTGTCCGCCTCGGCCGGGTCCTGCTTGTTGAGCAGGCTCATGGCCGCCGTCAGGGCCGGCAGCACGTGGTCGGCGAGTTCGGCCACGGACTTGCCGTCCAGCTTGATGTCTCTGCTCTTCGCGGCGAGCACGTGGCCGACCGGGCCGGTCGCGGAGGCCAGGGCGATGGAGCCCTCGGTGGCGATCCTGTGGGGCGAGCCGGCGGCACCGGCGGCGGCCAGCAGCGAGACGGCACCGTACGCGGCGGTCCGCAGGGTGAGCTTGTCCTGGTCGGTGAGGGTGATGGACATGGTCATGTGCTCCTTCGACAGATTCGGCTGAACGGGCGGGCGCTGCACCGTTCATGGCGTCCACCATCGCCGAGCGCGCTGATACCGGGCCGTCGCCGTTCTGACGCGGCCGCTGACACGACACGGCACGGTCGGGGGCGCACCTGCCGGCTTCCTGGACCAGGGGCCTAGTCCCGCGGGCGGAAGGGGCGGGCCAGGGGCGGCCGAAATTCGGATCGTGGGTGGATGGCGGCGGCGACGCGTTCATGAACACTGGCCAGGCCCGTTCCCCGAAAGAAGGTCTGCCCATGTTCGAACGGCTCTCCGATCGCGCCACGTCGATCGTCTTCGTCGTCCTCGTGCTCACGATCTCGCTGGGCACCGCCGGCATCGCCGGAGGGCTCGTCCTCGCCCTTTCGCCGCTGCTCGTCGTGCTGGCCATGCTGCTCGTCGTCACCCGAGAGGGGTACTCCAGAGCCGGGTGGCGCCGGCTCGGTACGGGGCGGCTCGGCCTGCGGACCTGGCCGCTCGCGCTCGCCACCACCGCCGGCGTCTGCCTGCTCGCCACCGCGGGTGCCGTCGCGCTCGGCTTCGGCCGCTTCTCCGCGCCGCGGGGCGACTGGCTTCAGTCGCTGATCGCCGTGTCCGTCACCGGGCCGATCCTGTCGTTCGCGGAAGAGATCGGCTGGCGGGGCTACCTGCAGCCACGGCTGGCGTTCCTGGGCGAGCGCTCGGCGATGCTCGTGGTCGGGCTGGTCTGGATCGCCTGGCACCTGCCGTACATCCTGTTCACGCCGTACTACCACAGCGAAGGAGACCGGCCCCTGGTGCTCCTGCTGTTCGGTGGCTCGGTGATCGCGTTCTCGTTCCTCTTCGGGTATTTGCGCGTCATGTCCGGGAGCGTGTGGCCGGTCGTGCTGGCCCACTTCGCGCACAACGCCACCTTCGCCCTGCTGCTGGAGCACGCGGTCTCGACCGAGTACCCCGTGGTGGTGCGCGAGTACCTGGCCGGTGACACCGGGCTGTTCGTGCTCGTCGGCACGGCGGCCTGCGCCCTCGCGATCGGGATCAGCCGGTCTGCCGCGAGTCGCCGGTCAGCCCCTGCGTCCGCGCGAGGATGACCGCCTGCACGCGGTCGCGTAGCTCGAGCTTGCGCAGCACCGAGCCGAGATGCGTCTTGACGGTCGACTCCGCCAGCTGAAGCCGCGCGGCGATCTCCGCGTTGGTGAGTCCCAGGCCGACCGAGGCGAGGATCTCGCGTTCGCGGGTGGTGAGCCGCTCCAGCCTGGACGCGGTGGCGGGCGGGTGCCCGGCGGGTGCGGTCGCGGGCGGTGCGAGGACGAACGAGTCGATCAGGCGGCGTACGAGCCTCGGCGCGACAGGCGCCTCCCCGGCGGCGGCGGCCCGGATCGCCGCCAGCAGTTCCGCCGCGCCCGCGTCCTTGAGCAGGAACCCGGCCGCCCCGGCTCGGAGTGCGGCCAGGACGAGCTCGTCGTCGTCGAACGTGGTCAGCATGACGACGTGTGGCGGGTCGGGTGTGGCCAGCAGCCGCCGGGTGGTCTCCACGCCGTCGAGCCCCGGCATGCGGATGTCCATCAGGACGACGTCCGCGCGGTGCTCCGGCCGCCGCAGCGCGTCGAGGGCCGTCTGCCCGTCGGCGGCCGATCCGACGACCCGCAGATCCGGGGTGGCGTCGAGGATCATCTCGAACCCGGTGCGTACCAGCTCCTGGTCGTCCACCAGGAAGACGCGGACGAGGCGGTCGGCGCTCATCGCTCGCCGCTTGCTCTCGTGCCGCCCGGCGCGGAAGGCGGCAGAACGGCGACGGGAATCGCGGCGTCGACCACGAATCCGCCGCCGGGGCGTGGACCCGCCTCCAGGACTCCGCCGAGAGCGCGCAGGCGCTCCCGCATTCCGTCGAGGCCGTAGCCGGGTTCGGAACCGGTCGCGTCGGCGCGGCGGACGCCGACACCGTCGTCCTCGACCCGTACCATGATCCCTCCCTGCGTCCTCGCGACCACCACGTGCGCTGCCGCGTACGGGCCGGCGTGCTTCAGCACGTTCGTCAGTGACTCCCGGGCCACACGGAGCACGGCAAACCGTATCGCGGTGGGAACGTCGTCGAACGCGGCCTGCTCGGCGTCGACCTCCACGGCGAGTCCCGCCGCCCGTACCGAGTCCACGAGCTGCCGCAGCTCGGCGAGTCCCAGCCCGGCACCGCGCGGCTCGTCCGGCCCGTCGGCCTCGCGCAGGACCTCGATGACGCCGCGCACCTCGGTGAGGGCCGACCGCGCGGTACGCCCGATGGTGGCGAAGACCCTTCCCGCGTCCCCGCGGTCCCAGGGCTGGGCGTGCTCGGCGGCGTACTCCGCGCCGTCGGCCTGCACGATCACGACGGTGAGAGAGTGGGCCACGATGTCGTGGATCTCCCGTGCCGCGGCGACCCGTTGCCGCTGCGCGACGAACCGTTCGTGGTGCAACCGGCCCTCCTCGAGCTGGGCACCCGCCTCACGCAGTGCGCGCATGTTGGCCTGGCGGCCGCGGACGAGATTGCCGATGACCCAGACGAGCACAGCCAGAATCCCCAGGAACGCCGCGTTCTTCACCACGTTGACCGGGTATTCCGGCGGCGTGCTCCATCGGAAGCCGGCGAGCACGCTCCCGGCCAGCGCGGCGCCGAGGGCGAGCAGGCGGATCGGCAGAGAGCCGACGTGCGCGGCAACGGTATAGACGACGACCGCTTGCGCGATGTCGGCCGGCAACGGGATCGGCACCACCAGGAGCTGGACCCCGAAGGCTGCGGCCGACCAGAGAAGGACCGCGGTCGGGAAGCGTCGCCGTACGACGAGCGGGAGGATGGCCGCCGTGGCGACGAGGAAGGCGGGCAGCCCGGCAAGAGCGCTCGTCAGGCCGAGAACCAGCCACATCAGACCGGTCAGGGTCAGGTCCAGCCGCCTGGGGTGCTCGCGTGACCACTGGTCGATGCGTGCGGCGAGGAAGGTCCGCTGTCTCAAAGGGCTCCCGATCCTCCGTGACCGTTCGGCCGAAGCCGCCGTCGGCGCGCGGGCACCTGGTGTGCTCCGGCACGAGGGTCACACACCATAACGCAAGGGGTGCCGGTGGACGCGGTTGCCGGTCTACGGGGGTTCGGCCGCAGGAGCGGCACGTGGTGTTCCTCGCCGCAGGAACGGCGACCGCCCGCGTGGAGGCGGTCGCCTGAGCGCCCTTAGGGGTAGTACGCGGCCAGCTTGGCCTTGATCTTGGCCACCGTGGCGTCGAAGGGCATGAGCTGCGGGTCGCCGTGCCGGTAGTCGAGGAGCTGGACGGCGTACACGGCGCGGCCCTGGCGGACCACGGCGACCCAGAAGTGGTGCGTCAGGGTCGAGTACGGGTTGACGGCGGCGGTGACCCGCAGGACCTCCACGCCGTCCGCCTCGCCCGCGCTGGTGACGTCGAACACCGCGGAGCCGGTCTCGGCCGGCGGATTGCGGTCGACGCAGGTGGCCAGGTCGGCCCGCCATTGCCGCTCGAAGGCGGCCGCGGCGTCAGCGCTCGGGAAGACCCAGACGTCGTTGTAGGAGTGGAACCACGTCGGCGTGGAGAACCTCGCGCTGACGCCCGCGCTCGCGCCGGTGGCGCGCCCGTACTCCCAGCAGGTCGGGCCGGTGACGCCGGGCTCGAAGTACGGGTTGATCCATGGGTCCCCGTACGACTCGCTGACCGGCGGCTGATCCGCCTTGGTGAGCAGCACTCCGCGGTCGACTCCGGCCTGGGCGGCGCCGGCCTGGGCGGTCGAGGCCGGTGCGGCGGAGGCGGTCGCGGGGAGGGCGGTGAGGAGCATGGCGCAGACGACGGTGGCGCCGCTCAGAGCAGACCGAACTGCGGATAAGTGCATGGGATGTCCTCTCTCCGAAGCTTGACTGCATTGATCATCTGATGTCAGGCACGAGAGTCATGCAGATTCGGCAATCGTGATCAAAGCGCAACAAAGATCCATCACACACGGGGGCCGGCAGAAAAATGTACAACTGTTGAGTTTTTTCGCCCGTCCTCCTAGCCTGAGGGCGACCGCCATCGCGGACGACAGGGGAACTCGTCATGATCAAAGTCATCGGCGCGGGCCTTCCACGCACCGGCACCACGTCAATGAAGGCCGCGCTGGAGCGGCTGGGCTTCGCCCCCTGCTACCACATGGTCGAGGTGATGACCCATCCCGGCCACGTCGATCACTGGCTGGAGGCTGCCGCCGGAAAAGTCCGGACTCGCGAGGACTGGGACCGGGTCTTCGAGGACGGCTACCAGGCGGAGGTGGACTGGCCCGCCAGCTTCTACTGGCGGGAGCTGGCCGACGCCTATCCCGAGGCGAAGGTCATACTCACCGTACGAGACCCGCACAAGTGGTACCCGAGCATCCGGATGCTGCTCTCCGGCGAGAACCGGCCGGACCCTTCGGACGAGATGCCCGAGGAGGTCCGCCGGCTCTTCTCGACCATGCAGCGGATGCGGCCGGCTCTGAACCAGATGGGGCAGGCCCTTTTCGGCCCCGGCTGGGCTTTCGGGGACGACCTGTCCGACGAGGAGCTGGTCGTCGCGGCCTTCGACCGGCACGTGGAGACGGTGAAGCAGAGCATACCCGCGGAGCGGCTGCTGGTGTTCGACGTGCGGGAGGGGTGGGAGCCGCTGTGCGCCTTCCTCGGCGTGGACGTCCCGGCCGGCGAGCCGTTCCCGCATCTGAACGACGCCGAGTCGATGCGGCAGGCGTTCGAGCGGATGAAGGCCGGCGACATGTCGGGCTTCCCGCTCGGCCGGCCCGGTAGCTGACAGGCCGTAGTGGATAGCATCGGCCTGCGCGGGATGAGGTGACCAGCAGTGACCGATGCCATCGAGCAGGCCGGCGGCGGCGAGCGAAAGGGCGAGCGCACCCGCCGCCGCATCCTGGAGGCAGGGCGGCGGGTGTTCGGCGAGGTGGGCTACGACCGCGCCACCATCCGGGCCATCGCCGCCGAGGCGCGGGTGGACAAGTCCTCGGTGATCCAGTATTTCGGCACCAAAGAGCAGCTCTTCCGCGAGGCTCTCGACCTCCGCATCAACGTGGACGCGCTCACGGTGGACGGCGACCCGGCGGCCTCGGCGGAGAACTACCTGCGCGCCATGCTCGAACGCTGGGCCGCCGCCCCCGACAGCCCCATGGCCGTGCTCCTGCGTACCAGCCTGACCAGCGACGAGGCCGCCGACCTGCTGCGCAGGCACATCACCGCCGAGGCCATCGACCGCATCGCCTTCCACTTGGAGGGGCCGGACCCGCGGCTGCGGGCGGCGCTGGCCGGGGCCGTCATGTTCGGCATCACCTTCCACCGCCACCTGCTGCGCACTCCCGATCTGGCCGGCGCCCCGCTGGACGACGTCCTGCGCCTGGCCGTCCCGCTCATCCACGAGCTGCTCACATCGCCGCCGACCGCGACCGCCGCGCAAGAACCCTGACGGCCCGCTCGCGGTGTCCTCGCACACCGAGCGCCCCCACCGCCTGGACCCCTGGCGCCACCTCGTCGGCCCTCCCTCCGCCATCCCCCGAACGCACACCGCTCCGTGTCACTCGCTGAGGCTCGGAGGCACTTCCCACGCGAGTGCGATTTCGGCAGTGCGCTCCCTGGGTAAGTGCCGATGATGAGCTCAGAATGCTGGCTCACCCCAAGCGCTCAGCCCCGGCTCTCCTCCATCCACGGCACCGGTCTGTTCGCCATCGAGCAGATCCGCCAGGACGAGGTCGTGATGCGGCTCGGCGGGCGCGTCATCGGGGATGAGACCCTGGCCCGCCTCACACCGCCCTACAGCAGCCTCACCGTCGCCGAAGGCGTCCACCTGCTTCTCGATCCCGCTCACCCGGTGCGCTACGGCAACCACTCCTGCGACCCCACTCTCTGGCACCGTGACGCGACCACGGTGATCGCCCGACGGGACATCGAACCGGGCGAGGAGCTCACCATCGACTACGCCACGCACACCGGCGTCGCCGCGTGGTCGATGGCCTGCCGTTGTGGCACGCCTTTGTGCCGCCGCGTCGTCACCGGCGACGACTGGCGGCTGTCACGGCTGCGGGCCGCCTATGGCACCCATTGGAGCCCGCCCCTGCTCGGACGCATCGAGGCCGCCGTCCTTGACTCCTCATGACCGATCGTCACTCAGTACAGTGTCGGGGTGTCAGGTGAGCAGACGAGTGCGCGGGTGGACAGCTGGATCTGGTCGGTGCGGCTGACCAGGACCCGTTCGGTCGCGGCCGACGCCTGCCGGGGCGGTCACGTCCGGGTCAACGGGGTGCGGGTCAAGCCCGCGCACGTCGTCCGGGTCGGTGACGAGGTCCGGCTGCGGCACGAGGGGCGCGAACGCATCGTGGTCGTCTCCCGGATCATCACCAAGCGCGTCGGCGCCGCCGTGGCCGCCGAGTGCTACGTCGACAAGAGCCCGCCGCCTCCTCCGCGCGAGGAGACCGTCACGGTGGCCGCCCGGGCTCGTGGCGCGGGACGTCCCACCAAACGCGAGCGCCGCAGCATCGACAAGCTGCTCGGACGCCCGGCGGCGGAGGGGCGGGACCGCAGGGACGGCCACGCCGATTGACGCGGCCGTCCGCATAGAGCCGGATGGCAAGGCGGTCGGGCTCCGTGGCGGCCGGCGCCAGAGCACCTCGATCAGGTCGTGGGGGTCGTCTCGGGGGCGAGGCCGGTGTCGTCGAGAGCCGGGGCCGGTGCCAGGCGCGCGCTGATCGTCATCACGGCGAGGCCGGCCAGGACGATGGCGGCGCCGACGTACAGCGGGGCGGTGTAGCCGAGGCCGGCGCTGATCGCCAGGCCGCCGAGCCAGGCGCCCAGCGCGTTGCCGACGTTGGAGGCGGAGACGTTGGCGCTGGCGGCGAGCGGGACCCCGTTCGCGTAGTCGGTGACCCGCGTGATCATGCCGGGCACGCCGGCGAACCCGAAGAGGCCCAGCAGGAACACCAGGACCACCGACGCGACGGGACTGCCGGCCAGCAGGCCGAACGCGATGAGCGTGGCGGTGAGGCCGGCCAGCGAGACGACCAGCGTGCGGTCCCGGTCGCCGTCCGCGGCCCGCCCGCCGGCCAGGTTCCCGATCACCAGGCCGCTGCCGTACACGACGAGCAGCCAGGCGACGTCGGCGCCGGAGAAGCCGGTGACCCGGGTGAAGGTGTAGGCGATGTAGCTGAACGCGCCGAACATCCCGCCGTAACCGAGCGCGGTGGCCGCCAGCGTCAGCCAGACCTGCGCGGAGCGGAACGCGCGGAGCTGGACGCGCAGCCCGTTCGGGCCGGAAGCCGCCGAGGGACGCGTACGGTCCACCGCGCCGGCCCAGCCCGGCACCATCGCCGCGATGGCGACCAGGGCGATCACGCCGATCGCGGTGATCGCCCAGAACGTGACGCGCCAGCCCCAGCGCTCGCCGACCAGGGCGCCGAACGGGACGCCCAGGACGTTCGCCAGCGTCAACCCGGCGAACATCACCGCCACCGCCCTCGACGCCCGCTCCGGCGCGACCATGCGCCGGGCGACGAGCGAGCCGATGCCGAAGAACGAGCCGTGACACAGGGCGGCGACGACGCGTCCGAGCAGCATCACCGGATAGCCGGACGCGACGGCGGAGAGGAGGTTGCCGGCGACGAACAGCGCGACCAGCCCGATGAGGACCGGCTTGCGGGGCAGCCCGCCGGTGGCGGCGGTCACCACGATCGCGCCGACCGCGACGCTCAGCGCGTACCCGGAGATCAACCATCCCGCCGCGGCCTCGGACACGGCCAGGCTCCGGCTCACCTGCGGAAGCAGGCCCGCGATCACGAACTCGGTCAGGCCGATCCCGAAGCTGCCGAGGGTCAGCGCGATGAGCCCGGCGGGCATTCGCGGGCTGCCGTTTGCCTGAATTGTCACCCGAACATCATCCACCGGGGGCTGGGCGCGGTCCCCGGCGGCCGAGCCTGGGCGTCAGGAGATGTTCCCTCATCGTTGATCCCGCCTTCAGGCTGCCCTTTCCGAACACGCCGCCGCAGGGTCCAGGATCGGTGCCGCGACGAGGAGCCGGCGCTCATCGGCCGGGACACGGGTCTTCAGGTCGCGCGCCGCTTCCCCGGAGCACCGGCGACACCCGCGGCCGGTGGTGGCCGCGTCCTGAAGGAGTGATCCATGCTTGGCAAGTCCCTGTCAGTGCCGACTGCGGACCCCGTCGCGGCCCCCGTCGTGGCCGCTGTCGTGGGCGCCGTCCTGGCCGCGGCCACGTTGACGGGCGCCGCCCCGGCCTCGGCCGCGGCCTCCGCCTGTGCTGACGCCCCCGTTCCCGCGCGCGTCACGACGAGCGCCGTGTTCAACGACCCCGCGGGCGGGGACCCGGCCGCCCTCGTGCGTACGCTCTGCGGCCTCGTCCGGCAGGCCCCCGCCGGGGCCCGTATCCAGGTCGCCCACTTCGTCATGTCGGGCGCCGCGGGCACCGAGTTCGCCGACGAGCTGATCAAGGCGCACCAGCGGGACGTGGACGTGCAGGTCATCCTGGACGGGGACACGCGCGGCGCGGCCGTGGCCGCCAAGCTCGCCGCCGCGCTGGGCACCGACACGGCGGCCGGTTCGTGGACGCACGTCTGCAGCGGGCCGCTGTCCGGTGGCACGGCCGCGTGCATCGGCAACAAGGGGCAGCACAACAAGTTCTACCTGTTCTCCCGCACCGGCGACGCCTCCGACGTGGTGGTCCAGTCGTCGGCCAACCTGACCGACCTCAACTCCTCCACGTACTGGAACAACGCGGTCGTCCTGCCCGGGAACCGGCGCCTGTACGACGCCTACGCCCGCTACTTCGGCGACCTGGCCGCCGAGCGCAAGAACCTCGACTACTACCGCGTCGTCCAGACCGGCGGCCCCGGCGGGTCGGTGCGGGCCGCCTTCTTCCCCAAGGCGGACGGCGACCCCATCGTCGACGAGCTCGGCAAGGTGACCTGCCAGGGCGGCACCACGATCCGGGTCGGCATGTCCGAGTGGGACACCTTCCGGATCGCCATCCCGGCCAAGCTCCGCGACCTGGCCGCCCGCGGCTGCACCGTCCGGATCGTGTACGGCATCATGAGCGACGAGGTCAAGCGGCTCCTGCTGGCCGAGCCGCGCGTCGAGCTGCGCACCCTGGGCGACGGCGGCGCGCTGCCCGGCCGCGTGCACTCCAAGTACCTGCTGATCGAGGGCTCGTACGGCGGCGACCGCGACGCCCACTGGGTGATCACGGGCAGCCACAACTACATCGAGACGTCGCTGCGCCGCAACGACGAGACGCTGCTGAGGCTCAACGACAAGTCGATCTACCGGCAGTACGTCGCCAACTTCGAGCGCATGCGCGCCGTCGCGCCCCTGGCGGGTTGATCCTGGTCGCCGGCCGGCGGTCCTGTGGCCGGCGACAGGCGGTCCTGCGGCCGGCGGTCCTGCGGTCGGCGGCAGGCGGTCCTGTGGCCGGCGGCAGGCGGTCCTGTGGCCGGCGGTCCCGCGCTCGGCGGCAGGCGGTCCTGTGGCCGGCGGTCCCGCGGTCGGCGGCCGGCGCTCCTCGATCGTCAGCCGGCGCTCTTGTGGTCGGCCAGGACCTCGTCGATGACCCGCCGCTGTACGGCGGCCTGCTCCTCGTCGGTGCCGATCTTCTCGGCCAGCACGATCAGCGCCTTCCACAGTGCCCAGCCCCGGGCCCGCGCCCACATGGCGCGATCCTGGCCGGCGACCTGCCGGAAGGCCTCCCGGCTGTCGCCCGAGAGCATCGTCCAGGCGATCACCAGATCACAGGCGGGATCGCCGACGCCCGAGGTCCCGAAGTCGATGACGGCGGCCAGCTTCCCCTCCCTGACCAGCAGGTTGCCGGCGGCGAAGTCGCCGTGGAACCACACCGGCGGCCCGGACCAGGTCGCCTCCAGGGCGGCGTCCCAGACGGCCGACGCCAGGCCGGTGTCGAGCTGACCGTCCAGCGCGGCGAGGGCGCGACGGGTCTGCTCGTCGTAGTGCGCCGGCGGCGCGCCCCTGTAGAAGCTGTGCGCACCGGCCCGAGGCCCGCCCGCGGCGTCCACGCGCCGCAGCGCGAGGAGGAATTCGGCCAAAGACTCCGCGAACCCGCACGGGTCGTCCACGCGGTCGAGGGTGGCGGTCTGGCCGTCCAGCCACCTGCGGATCGACCAGTCGAACGGGTATCCCGCGCCCGGCACGCCCTTGGCCAGCGGCACGGGAACCGCGACCGGCAAGGACGGCGCGAGGACCGGCAGCCACCGATGTTCCTTGTCCACCGCCGGCGCGTAGCCGGCAGCGGTCGGAAGGCGCACCGTCATCTCCTCGCCGAGCCGATAGGTGCGGTTGTCCCATCCGTCGACCTCGACCGGCGTCACGGGCAGCTCGCTCCACTGCGGGAACTGGTCCTCGAGCAGCCGCTTGACCAGTGAGGCGTCGATTCCGGCACGTCCGTCGGGGGGCATGATGTCGACCACCCCGAGAGTGTGGCGGCCTCGACCGCCGCCGGGCAAAGGGTTTTCAGGCCGGCCTCTCGTCCTCCTCGAAGCAGAGCTCGCCGCCGAGCTGGGCGCCCAGCTCCAACTGGTCGTAGTAGATGCGGTGGCTGACGATGAGATCGTCCTCCACGGTCGAGACGCTGCACGCGCGCACGAGGATGGGGCGGCCGGTCGCCGGGGCCACGCCCCCTCCGGGCATCAGGTAGGCGCCCTTGTGCGTGCCGCTCAGGGTGTACTCCGCCACCAGGGTGTCACCCAGGATCGTGAGCGACTGGATGGTGCACCTCGAGTCCGGGAACGCCTCGATGAACGCGCCGTAGTAGGAGGCGATCTCGTCCCTGTCCTGGCCCACGCCGTCCGGCGCGACGAGGACCGCACCGCGGCTGAAGGTGTCCGCGAGATCGTCCACGTCGTGGCGGTTGAAGGCTCTGCGCAGCCGGTCCAGCGGGCGTCGGGGATCAGACATCGACTCATTTTAATGGCCAGAAGGGCAATTATTGGGCCAACCCTCAGTACAGAAATATCGGGAAAAATCCGTTTTTCTGGAGACATATACGTCTGTCACGGTTCGCCGAGCCGTCCTGTCAGAGAGGGTGACCACCCTGGTGCCGGCATCGCCCCGGCGACTACCATCTCGGCCAGTTCGGAAAACGAGGAGTGCCTGCCCGGTGAAAGTCGAGACCGCCTGATGCAGGCCGTCCTCCACGCGGCGGGGATCTCCGCCGGGTGCGCCCTCGCCCTCGCCCCGGCCCTGCTGCCCTCCGCGCATCCCACCAGGAGGTGGCCGCACGTCGTCATGGCGCTCGGCATGGCGGCCGGGCACCTGGGCGGCTGGTTCCTGCCCGCCGCGGTGCTCGCGCTGCTGACCGCCGGCTGGCTGTGCGGCTCCCCCTCCCGCCGCGCCGAGACCGGCCATCACATCCAGGACTTCGTGGTCATGTCCATCCTCCTGGTGCTGACGGCGTCCGGCTCGCCCCCTCTCGCCGGCGCCGCGTCCGGGCACCCGCACGGAGGCGGTGCGCCGGCCGCGGTGGCCCTGGCCATCGGGCTGGCCTGGACCTGCGCCCGGCTCGTCCGCGTCCTGCCCGCACGCGGCGCGGACCGAAGAATGTTCGGTCAGGACGTCTGCTCGGCCGGAATGGCGGCCAGCATGGCCTTCATGGCCGCGCTGGCCCTCTGACGGGTCAGCGCGCTGTCACACATCGGGGCGCTGCCTTGTCTGAGCTGGTACACGGCCGGACCGAGCCGGCCACCGTCCCGTGAAGGGAACCCCGATGAGCATCGATCAGGCTCACGCCCACCAGCTGGAGAGCCCCGACAAGAGCGGGCCGCTACCGAAGATCGAGATCGTCGCCACCGTGCCGGGGGCGCCGCCCGCGCCGGAGGGCGCCGAGGCCATGACGATCCTGGTCACGCTGCCGCCGGACAGCCCGGGCGCGCCGCCGCACCGCCACTCCGGCCCCGCGTACGGGTACGTGGTCAAGGGCGCCATCAACTTCGAGCTCGAAGGCGAGCCCGTGCGGGTCGTCCGGGCCGGTGAGGCGTTCTGGGAGCCCGGTGGGGACGTGATCCACTACCAGGACGGCAACCACCTGGCCGACGAGGAGTCGGCGTTCGTGGTGACGATGTTCTGCGCGCCCGGGCAGCCGATGCTGATCCCGGTCAGCCCGCAGGAGCTGGAGGCCCGGCGAGACCGTCGCGCGCCGCGAGCATGACCGAGGCGGCCCTGTTCACGACCGCGCACTGAAGACAAAGAAGGCGGGAATCGGGGGCGTTTCCCGCCTCTTCAGAGAAAGACGTGCGCTTGGGCGGGTTTTCACCGTTTATATAGCTGTGATTGTCACTGTTTATATAGATTTGCGCTCGCAAACAACGGGGGAAACCATGGAGAAGACGCTTGACCAGGATCGGGTGAAGGAGTTCCTGGAACGCGTGATGATCGACAACGGTGCCGCCCTCGCGGGCCTCTGCACGTCGATCGGCACCCGGCTCGGGCTCTACCAGGCGATGGCCGGTGCCGGGCCGCTGACCTCCGAGGCGCTCGCCGCCCGTACCGGCCTCGACGAGCGGTACGTACGGGAGTGGCTGGCCTCCCAGGTGGCCGGCCAGTACGTGCGCCACGAGCCCGGCACGGACACCTATGTGTTCCCCGACGAGCACGCCGCCGTGCTCGCGGACCCGGCCTCTCCCGCGTACTCGGCCGGGGCGTTCGCCATGCTCCAGCCGCTCTACGCCACCGAGGACGCGCTGGTGGACGCCTACCGGACCGGCGGCGGCGTGGGCTGGGAGGAGCACGGGCCCGCCTTGTACGAGGGGGTGGCCGCGTTCTTCCTCCCCGGCTACGCGGCGTCCCTGGTGCAGGAGTGGTTGCCGGCCATGGACGGCGTGGTGGAGGGGCTGGAGCGGGGCATGTCCGTCGCCGACGTCGGCTGCGGCTTCGGCCACAGCACGTTGCTCATGGCGCACGCGTACCCCCGCTCCCGCTTCCACGGCTTCGACTTCCACGGCCCGTCCGTCGAGAGGGCGCGGCGGGCGGCGGCGGAGCAGGGGCTGGCCGACCGGGTGAGCTTCGAGGTCGCGGGCGCGGGCGACTTCCCCGGCGGCGACTACGGCCTGATCACCTTCTTCGACTGCCTGCACGACCTCGGTGACCCCGGCGCCGCGTTCCGGCGCGCCGCGCGGACGCTGGCCGCCGGCGGCGCCTGCCTGATCGTCGAGCCGAACGCCGCCGCGGCGCCCCAGGACAACATCAACCCGCTCGGCCGGGCGTTCACGGCGACGTCCGCGACGTTGTGCCTGCCCGGGGCGCTGGCCCAGAAGGGGCCGTACGCGCTGGGGAACCACGCCGGCGAGGACGCCCTGCGGCGCATCGCGCACGAGGCCGGCCTGCGCACCTGGAAGCTGGCCGCGCAGAGCCCCGCCAACCTCGTCTACGACGCCCGCCGCTGATCCCCCGAGCGCGTCAGCCGTCCTCGTCGTCCCAGTCGTCCTCTTCGTCGTCCCACAGGTCGCTGGGCGGCAGCGGGTGCTCGTCGTCGACGAGCGAGTCGTCCACGTAGCGCCGCCAGGCGCGGCTCTCGCCCGGGTCGGCCCAGTCGTCCTCGGTGATCCTCGGGACGGGGATGGTGGCCCGCTGGTGGTCGACCATCCACGAGTTGCGGAAGAAGTCGAACCTGAGGTGCCGGCAGCCGGCGGACTCGGTGTAGATGATGGGCGGGACGAGGAACTGCGCCACGCCGACCTTGGCCGCGACGACCACGTAGTCCTCGGGGATGGATTCGTCGTTCCAGCAGGCGGCGAAGTTCACCGGCTGGAGCGCGCCCTTGCCGAGCACGTGGATGAGGTTGTCCTGGATGACGAACCGGTCCGGGTCGAGGGCCACGTCCTCGCCGAGCATGAGGATCGGCGCGGGCAGGATGTGCGCCTTGGCGAAGGACTGCGCGTCGGTGTAGAGATCGATGATCTCGTCGTGGCGCGTGGGGTCGTAGCGTCCGGAGGAGTGGAACGGGCAGCAGATCCGGAGGTTCGGCTCCTCCGGCTCGGGAAAGAATCCGGACTTGTCCACCCGCGTCATGACGGACCCGCCGCGCCTGGCACTCAGGAACTCGGGGATCCAGCCGGCGTCGTCGGACTCGATCACCTCCGTCTCGCACAGCGCCCGGAACGCGGTGTCGCCGAGCTTGCAGTTGAAGTAGTCGAGCAGGGTGAGCGCGGCGCACTCCGCCGGCGACAGCTCCTCGCTCTTGGCGAACCAGAAGTCGTAGCCGTTGGTCACGAAGTGCACCCCGCGGAACTCCTTGTGCACGAAGGTCTCGCGGGTGGGGCCCTCCCCCAGGCCGTTCCAGTGGGCGGCCGCCACCTGGTTGTAGTACGCGTCGGCGTGCCGGGCCAGCTCCGGCGCGAACACGCTCTCACCGGTGAGATAGCACGCCTTGCTGAACAGCTCGCCGATCTCCGGCGCCTCGGTGACCTCGTCGGCGGCGAAGATCAGCTCGGTACGCAGGAACACCTTGCGGCCGTCGCGGTAGGGGGCGCCCTCGTGCTCGTACCGCTGGTCGAAGATCACGCACGTGAACTCGCCGATCTCGCCGAGCGCGGCGCCGCCGACCAGGTCGAGCGCCGGCGACCCCGTGCCGCCGGTCAGGTAGAGCAGCACCGTGTACCGGGAGATGTGCCGCCGCGCCGCGTCGAAGTACGGCGTGTCCCGGTGCCGGTGGAAGTTCGCGTCGCCGGGCTCGAACCGGTTGCACCTGAACACCGGGTTCACGTGCGAGAACCCCTCCGCCGTCGCCGGCGGCAACGCGTCGGCCACCGCCGCGCTCAACGCCTCGGCCAGCAGCGCCGAGTGGAAGATGAACCGTTCACCGCCCCGGGACCCGGCGTTCAACGGCGGCACGTACAGCTTCAGCTCGTCCAGCCGCTCCAGGCGGGTCCGGGCCTCGGCCGGCAACCGCAGCGAGAACGAGAACACCCCCTCCGCGAGCTCCGCCCGCTCGGCCAGCTCCGCCTCCAGCGGCACGCCCTCGAACAGGCGGTCCAGCGGGACGATGTTCTCGAACGTGCGGAACGACAACTCGTGCGGATCCACGAACACCGCCGCCAGGTACGGCGCGTCCGCGCTCGGCCGGGCGAACAGGTCCCGCACCCGCTCGTCGATCCGCTCGGCGTCGATGAACCGCACCGCCTTGAACCGCGCCGACGGATGCCAGGAAAGGTCCAGCCCGTCCACCGTCGCGGCCGGCTCGGCGTCGGTCGCGTCCACCTCCGCCCGGTATCGGGCGGCCTCCTCGGCGGGCGCGTCGCCGGCCGACAGGACGAAGAAGCGATCCCGGAGTTCGATGCTCACATGGACCTCCACATGCTGCGCAGTCCGGACGGAAGGTTCGCGGCGTGCGCCAGTTCGCGCACGCCGTCCCGGCCCACATCGGAGCCGTACAGCCACAGCCGCGCGAGGGACCCGGCGAACGGGGCCGCGATCAGGGCCTGCGCGCCGGCCTCGCCGAGGTCGTTGTAGCGCAGGTCGAGCTCGGTCAGCTCCGGGAACCGGTGCAGGGAGCGCACGCCGTCGGCGCTCAGCTTGTTGCGCTGCAGGTGCAGGCGGCGCAGTCCGCTCAGGTGCGGGGACGCCGCGAGGGCCGCCAGACCGGCGTCGCCGATCCGGCAGTACCGCAGTTCCAGTGCCCGCAACCGGTCCGTGCGGAGCGAGGCGGCGAGGAGTTCGGCGCCGTGCGGGCCGAGGTCCAGGTAGGAGAGGTCGAGCCCGGCGAGCCGGCCGAGATCCAGCCCGTTGAGCGCCTCCATGTCCGGGCGCCCGGACCGACCCCCACCTTCCTCATCGTCGTCCTCGTCGTCCTCGTCGTCGTCCTCGTCCCAGTCGTCATCCTCGTCGTCCCAGTCCTCGTCCTCGTCGGACTCCGCGTCCGACCAGATCCGCAGCTTGGTGACGAACCGGCCGCGCAGCACCTGCTCCACGACCTCGCGGACGTCGTCCGACCACGGGACGGCGACCTCCGTGGCGAAGCCGTACCGGCGGGCCAGCACCCGCACCGTCGCCGGCAACCCGTCGTCCCACCCGCCCTCGTGCTCCGCGACGAGGTCGGCGATCTCCCGCTCAATGGCCGGGCGGTCGGCGGGACGGGTCCGCGCCAGGCGCTGTTCGAGGCGGATCAGCGTGCCTCTGGCGTCGCCCTGCTCCAGCAGCCGGTCACTGTAGGCGTCCCACGAGGCGAGGTCATCGGGCTGAGCCCGTAACGCGTCTTCGACGGCGGTCGCTTGCATTCGTACGAATGTACGGAGATCGACAGATGTGTCAAGGCGCCGCGCATCATCTGTAAACGGACCCCGGATGACCGCGCGGGCAGGTATCGTGCTGCGCCGAGTACATGATCGTCTACGTGTCCCAGGCGGCACGGTGTCGTCGCGGCGCTCTCGGGCGGAGCCAGGGGGCCCGCCTCACTTGGAGGTCTCCACCGTGAATTCACCGGGTCCTGAGCAGGGCCGGGACGACGACGATGCCGCCGCCGAGAGGCGGGCGTGGGAGTCCGCCGCCCGTGCCTGCTACCGGGAGATCGGGGTCCCGTTCCCGGAACGGGTCGTGTGGGTGTCCTCACCGCTCGTCGGCGCGTTCGCCGCACCGATCGCGGCCTGCCTGAGCACCGGCCACCGCAACAACCGCGTCCTGGAGTCCGTCTACCGCGCGGTGGACGGCACCGCCGGCGAGAGCGTCGGCCACGCCGTGCGCGCCGCGGTCCGGGTCGCGGCCGACGGGGCGGCGAGCGATCCGGTGTACGGCGCGGCCGCCACCGCCCTGCACGCCGAGATCGCCGCGACGATGGGCTCCGCGCTGGCCTCGGCGGTACGGGACCTGCCCGCCCGCGAGGAGGGCCGCAATGCGCTGGCCGGCGTGTTGAACCTGGTCGCCGCCGCGTCGGAGACGGCCGTGGGGGCGGCGGTGGACGCGGCGGTGGGCGGCCCGCGGCAGGACACGATCCGCGGCGAGGTACGCCGGCTGTGGCGGGCCCACCTGGCCTTCCAGCGTTCCGGCACCTGGCTGCCCCTGGTCGGCCACTTCAGACAGGCCCCGCCCCCAGGACACGACCCGGCCTCAGGGCGCGACGAGGATCGGCCGCCGCAGGGCGCCGTGGAGCAGGAGGCGGCGCGGTCCGCGCCCGCCGGCTGGTGGTGGTGGCCCTTCCTCGACTTCGTCATGCTCTGCCCGCGCCCGACCGAGCTGCACCTGGAGCAGGTCGGCGAGGGCGCCGGGGCCGCGCAACGGCCGCACCGCGCCGACGGTCCCGCGGCCGGCTGGTCCGACGGGTTCGGGGTCTACTTCTGGCACGGCACCCAGGTCACCCGGGCCGTCATCGACGACACCCTCACCGCCGACGAGATCCTCCGCGAGACCAACGCCGAGATCCGCCGCTGCGCCATCGAACGCCGCGGCTGGGACCGCTTCATCACCGAGGCCGGCCTGGCCCAGATCGGGCCCGCCGTACCCGATCCCGGCAATCCCGGGCAGACCCTCACCCTGCACGACGTGCCCGATGACATCTACACCACGCACGTGCGGGTCCTGCTGTGCACCAACGGCACCGTCGAGCGGGACGGCACCCGCCGCCGCTTCGGCCTCACCGTCCCCGCGGACTGCACCGACCCCATCCAGGCCGCCGCCTGGACCTACGGCCTCACCCCGGCGCAGTACGCCGGCGCGCAACGACGATCCTGACCCCGCCCACCGGCAAAGGAGCCCGAGAGAAGATGCCCACCATCGAGCAGGCCATCGCCACCTTCGGCGTCACCGTCGACGAGCACCTCGACCGGCAGGCCGAGATCCCCATCCTGTCCGGCCTGCAGTTCCAGGGCGATGTCGCCGTCGTACCGGTCAACCGGGACCCGGCCCGCACCCCCGTCCCCGAGACCGGCGTCCCGATCGTCCGCGGCCAGGGCGGGGCCAACACCCACCTCCTGCTCGCCACCGGCAAGGCGTTCTTCACGCCGGAGCGCTTCGGCGGCGGAATGGTGCTCGGCGTCCTGACCGTGACCGAGGACGCGACCGCCTATCTCGCGCACCCCGAACA
The DNA here is from genome assembly GCF_014873145.1 of Nonomuraea angiospora. Classification (NCBI taxonomy): domain Bacteria; kingdom Bacillati; phylum Actinomycetota; class Actinomycetes; order Streptosporangiales; family Streptosporangiaceae; genus Nonomuraea; species Nonomuraea angiospora. Next base: position 2,334,631 of record NZ_JADBEK010000001.1, read on the forward strand.
CGCCTTCACCGGCATCGCACCGGGCACCTACGAGCTGCGGCGCCAGCGCGAGCAGGCCGACGACACCCGGCTCGTCGCCGACTGAAGCCGCGGTCACCGCCACAGCGCCCACCGATCCCTCCGGCCGCTTGACGACGTCCATCGCCCCCCGAGGTGGGCGGATGCCGGGCATCCGCCCATCTGCCCGCTCTCAGGGCGCCGGCGCGGCCAGCAGCCCGTACTCGATGGCTGTCGCGGCGTTGGCGGTGCCGGCGAGCAGCGCCGGCGCCGAGAAGGCCAGGACGAGCAGGAGGGAGATTCGTCGAGCCATGAGGGCCTCCGGTCAGGTTTCCGCCGCGCATTCGACGACCGGACCGGCGCGGATCGCGGCCAGCTGCACCTGTGACGAGGACGTTACCTCGCGGACCTCGGGCGGCGCGTCGGGAGCCGGTCGGGGCGCCTACCGGATCTCGTAGATGGCGGTGGTCCCGCTCACCTCGTTGCCCACGATCAGCAGCGGCCGGCGGGTCGGGCTGTCCGCCGCGGACACGAAGAGCACACCTTCCGGGCCGACGTCGCCGGCGGTCCCGTCCTCGACGGATCCGGCGAAGTCGCGGGTGTTGAGATAGTCGGCGAGGACCGGGCGCCGGGGGTCGGTCACGTCGTAGGCCACCACCCCGCTGACCCGCTCGAGCCCGGCGAACGCGTACGTCCTCCCCCGCACCTGACCCACCGCGACGCCCTCGGGCTCCGGCCCCTTGTTGTCGCTGCGGCTGTCGAAGGAGTCGTTCTCCTCGTTGTCGGCGTTGAACTCCTTGGGCAGCTCCCGGGCGATCAGCTGCTCGAGCTCGTCCCCCGAGTCCCAGACCAGCGCGCCCGTGGCGGAGCGCACGGAGATCGAGCGGGCGCCGAAGGCGTACAGCTCCCGGTAGGCGCCCGAGGCGTCCTTCGGCGAGTCCGCGGCCACGGTCAGGCGGCCCAGCTCCGCGTCCTTCTTCAGCTCGGCGGCGTTCGGGAACGTCTCCGCCGACAGCGTCAGGTCCTTCACGCGCACCTCGTCCATGTGGCAGTCCCAGTCGCGCCCGTCGCCCTCGTTGGCGGTGACGAGGTACGTCTGCCCCTTCGAGCGGAAGTGCGCGACCGCGTCGGGCATGTACATCCCCTTGACGCCGGCCCGGGGCCGGATGTCGATCTTCCCGTCCTTGTCGGAGGCGTCCAGGCCGACCTTGCCGAAGTCCTTCAGGCCGAGAGGCACGATCCGCCGCACCTTGGCGCGGGCGAGGTCGACGATCGCCACCGCGTTGTTCTCCTGCAACGTCACCCATGCCGTGTCACCGGCCACCGTGATGTACTCCGGCTCCAGGTCCTGCGCCACCGTCGCGCCCGGACCTGGGATGCGCACGCCCGCGGCCCGGAGCGCCTCGGCCTGGTCGTTGAACGCCCGGAAGTCGGCCGTCCGTACGGTGCCGCGCTTCACGTCGATGACGCTCACCGACCCCTCAGGGTCGTCGGCGGCGCCCGCGCAGTACGATTCCGGCTCGCCCTCGTTGGCGACGACCAGCCGGCGGCCGTCCTCGCCGAAGGTCACCATGTCGGGAAGCGCCCCCACGGCGAACTCCTTGAGCTTCTTGCCGGAACCGGCCTGGAACAGCGTCACCTTCCCCTGGCCGGTCTTCTTCGCCGCCTGCTGCGCGACGGCCACCAGACCTCCGCTCACGGCGACGCTGTTGGCTCCGGGAGCGGCCAGGGAGGTGACCCGCTCCGGGTTGCGCGGGTCGCGGAGGTCGAGGACGTCCACCGTTCCCGCCTGCGCGTTCACCACGAAGGCGCGCTTGGTGGCGGGATCGTAGGAGGTGATCTCGGAGGCCCCGGCACCGACCGACCCGGTCGAGAACCGGCCGAGGAACGCCAGGCTGACGCCCTTGATCCCGTTGTCCCGGGAAGTCGTCGCCTGGGCGGGAACGGCGAGCAGGGCGAGTGAGAGAGCGGCGCCGGCGGCGGCCGCGGCCGTCCGGAAGGCATGTGAGCGGTGCATGCGCCGATCGTGGCGACAGCCGATGACTATTTGAGCGCCGGAGGATGTCCATGTGGTGAATTGCACCTGGGAAGAGCCTCGTCCACGCAGCTCAGGCCACATGAGGACGGAGAGGAGAGCTACCTGGCGTCCTCCAGCAGCGGCGCGAGCTTCTTCTCGCAGGGTGCGTGTCCGATCTCCCGGCACAGCCGCAGGACCTCGCCGGCCCTGCGCGCCGCCGCCTCGCGGTCGCCGCGTCGCCGTTCCAGCTTGGCCAGCTCCGTCAGCGCGGCCAGCTCCGGCAGCCGGTACGCGCTCTCGGACGCCACGGCGTGTCCCCGCAGCGCGTGGCGGACGGCGCCCTCCTGGTCGCCCAGGGCGTCGAGCAGCCGGGCGCGGGCGAGCAGCGCGTAGGCCAGATGCCAGTTCAGGCCGCCCGCGCCGATGAGGTCGCCGGCCAGGTCCAGGCTGTCCGCGGCCTCCGCCGTCAGTCCGAGGCGGACCCCGGCGTCGGCCAGGGCGACCAGCGCCGCCGCCTCCACCAGCCGGTCCCCCTGGCCCCGGCACACGCCGAGCGCCGCCAGCGCCTCGTCCCGCGACTGCGCCCACCGGCCGTTCTCCCAGTGCAGCCGGCTGATCCAGATCTGCGTCGTGGCCGCGCCGTGGCCGCCTATCGAGGTGATCAGGGCGAGCGACTGCCGCAGGCAGGTCTCCGCCTCGCCGTACCGGCCCTGGTCGAGGAGCACGGCGCCCAGCTGCCGCAGGTCGGCCCCCTCGGCGTAGGGCAGATCGTGGCGCCGGCTCAGCGCGAGTGCCTGCCTGCAGTATTCCTCGGCCAGCTCCAGCCGGCCCAAGTGGTGGTGCTGGTAGCCGAGCGCGTTGAGTGCCCGCACCTGGCCGGGCACCGAGCCGAGCTCGCCGAAGAGCTGCGCGGCGCGTACGTTGTCGGCCATCGCCTCGACGAGGTCGCCCGTCCACGCCCGCGCGAAGCTCAGCCCCATCCTGGCCGCCGCCTCGCCCTCCCGCTCGCCGCTCTCGCAGGCGATGCGGACGGCCTGCTCCAGGTGCCCGACGGCCTCCTCGCGGCGGCCGACGCGGAAGAGGCCGTCGCCCATGCCGGTGTGCAGCATGGCGGTCACGGCCGGCACGTCGTGCGCGGAGGCGGCCTCCAGCAGGGGCGGCGCGATCTCCATCCACTCGCCGATGCGTCCGGTGCGGGCGCAGATGGCGCGGACCATGTCGGCCAGGCGCCAGACGGCCGGGCCGGGCTCCCGCTCGATCGCGCATCTCAGCGCGGCCAGCAGGTTGATGACGTCGGCCGCCTCGGGGGACGGCAGCTCGCGGGCGTCCGGGCCCGGCTGCGGGCCGGAGAGCAGGGACTCGCCGGGCGCGCACCGGGCGGCGACGGCCGCGCCCAGCTCCAGGTAGTGGCCGAACAGGCGCTGCCAGGCCGGCTCACGCTCGGAGTCGCGCCCGGCTTCCGCCACCGCGTACAGGCGGACCAGGTCGTGGAAGCGGTAGCGGTCGGTGATGTGGTGTTCGAGCAGGTGGGCCGCGGCCAGGGCCCTGAGCGAGGCGCGTGCCGCGTCCCGCGGGAGGCCGGTGACCGCCGCCGCGGCCGCCACGGTGACATCGGGGCCGGGCACGAGCCCGAGCAGGCGGAAGACCCGCTGATCGGCGGGGGCGAGCAGGCGATAGGAGGCGGAGAAGGCGACCGTGACGGCGTTGTCCTTGGCGCCGTCCACGGTGAGCCCCGCCAGCGGGTTGCCGGCGGCCAGCTCCGCCGCGACCGCCGCGGTGCCGTCCTCGGGGCGGGCGGCGGCGTTCGCGGCGGCGATGCGCAGCGCGAGCGGCAGCCCGCCGCACGCGCGCACCAGCTCGCCGCGCGCGTGCGACTCGGCCGGGCCGCCCGCCGGCCCGAGCACGCCGTCCAGCAGCGCCCGGCCGTCCGCCTCGGACAGCGGGCCGAGCGAGTGCTGCCTGGCGCCCGCGAACGCCACCAGCTCGCCCAGGCGGTGCCGGCTGGTCACGAGCGCCACGCCGTTCGGGGGCAGGAGCTGCTCGATCTGGGCCGCCGCGCGGGCGTTGTCCAGGACCAGCAGGTACGAGTGCCCCGCCAGCAGCGAGCGATAGAGGCCGAGCTGGGTCTCGAACCCGCCCCCCACCCGTTCGGGATCGACGCCGAGCGAGACCAGCAGCCGGGTCAGCGCCGCCGTCGGGGTCAGCGGCTCGCGGTGCGGGTCATAGCCGCGAAGGTCGAGGTAGAGCTGCCCGTCGGGGAAGCGGTCCTTGGCCCGGTGCGCCCAGTGCAGCGCGAGGGCCGTCTTGCCCATCCCGGCCGTGCCGCTCAGCACGCACACGCCGTCGCCGCCGGCCAGGCACTCGTCCAGCCAGGCCAGCTCCGCGTCGCGGGCGGCGAACGCGGGCACGTCCCTGGGCAGCTCGGCCGGCCGTGCGACGAAGGGCTCCGGTCGCGGCGGAAGGGGCGCCGGGTGCGCGCCCTCCCCGGGTGAGCCCGGTTCGTCGTCCCGCAGGAGCCGCTGGTGCAGCTCGCGCAGGGGGCGGCCGGGCTCGATGCCGAGTTCGTCGACCAGCCGCCGTCTCGACTCCCGGTACACCGCCAGCGCCTCGCCGCGGCGCTCGCACCGGTGCAGGGCCAGCATGAGCTGGCCCAGCAGCCGCTCGCGCAGCGGGTGCTCGGCCACCGCCGTGTGCAGCTCGCCGACGATCTCGGCGTGCCGCCCGGCCGCGAGTTCGGAGTCGTACAGCTCCTCCAGGGCGCAGATCCGCCTGTCCTCGAGGCCGGGGCGTTCCTGGCGGATCAGCTGGGCGCTGGTCCCCGCCAGCGCGGGGCCGCGCCACAGCCCCGCCGCGGCGCGCAGCCGTAACACGGCGTCGGTGTGACGCCCCTGCTCCGCGTCGGCGCGCGCGGCGGCTCTGTGCCCCTCGAACAGCTGCAGGTCGAGCTCGTCCGCGCCGGTGTGGATGCGGTAGCCCGCGCCGACGCGGCTGATGCGCTCCTTGCCGACCAGCGCTCGTAACTCGTGGATGTAGACCTGCAGGCGCGAGACGGCCGTACGCGGCGACCGCTCGCCCCAGATCAGATCGACGAGCCGGTCGTCCGACACCGTGCGGTTCGCGTGGAGCAGCAGGGCGGCCAGCACGGTCCGCTGTTTCGGTGAGCCCAGCGCGATCGGCCCCTCAGGCCCGTCGACCGATACCGGCCCGAGCAGCGCGAACCGCACCTCCGATTCCATGAGCCCCCTTCACGTCCCGACTCCCCCGCTGTGATGCTAGCGAGAGATGATCGTGCGGAAGGGGGATACGGGAACCCGGGCGACGGGTTACTTCAACACCCAGAGAGCCCAGAACGGGCTGTCCCAGTCGCAGTCCCAGTATTCGTGGTCCCCGGAGTACTTCCAGCCCGCCGCCTCGCACTGCGCCAAGGTGCGGTGGACGCTCTTGATGTAACCGACCTTGACCTCGGCGCTCGCGGGCACGCCGGCGCCGGCTGTCACGGCCATCGCCAGGGCGGCCGCCGGGACCAGCACTCGCATGATCTTGTTCCGCATGGAGAACCTGCCTTCGCTCGATGACCCCAAGAGCGTCGCAGCCAAGACTTCCGTAACGCTTCTCTTTCACTCCCGAATCCATACGGTCATGTCGGAGAGGCCGCGGTTGGCCCAGGAGAAGTACGGCACGGCGGTCATCGTGACGCCGCGCCGGGCCGGAGGGCGGTCGCCGTACAGCGAGCCGTCGGTCCCGGCGTCCACGGTGGCGTCGGTGGTGGCGTCGGCGCTCAGGGTGACGACGCCGGTCCGCTCGTCCGGGACCGCGTGGACGGGGACGTCGCGGGCGAGGACGAGGCTGTGCACGGCGCAGTCGTGGTCGACGCCCTCCAGGCAGAACACGATCGGACCGCGTTCGAGGGCGACCTTGCCGGCGGTGGCGGCGACGGCGGGATGCGCCCAGGTCCGGCGGATCTCCATGCCGAGGTCGATCTCGACCACGTCGCCGGTCCGCCAGCGGCGGGACAGGGTGCAGTAGCCGTCGCGGAGGCCGGGCCGGTCAACGGGTTCGCCGTTGACGGTGACGGTGGGCCGCCGGCTCCAGCCGGGGATGCGGACGGCGAGCGCGAAGTCCACCCCGTCGCCGGCGTGGGTGACGGTGATGGCCAGGCGGCCTTCCCGGGGGTAGGCGGTGTCCTGGCGGAGGGTGACCTCGCCGCCGGCGAAGGTGAAGCGAGCGGTGCCGGCCACGTACAGGTTGACGACGGCTTCGCCGGGTCCCTGGGCGTAGACGTAGCGGCCGAGCTCGCTGAGCAGCCGGGCGAGGTTGGGCGGGCAGCAGGCGCAGTCGAACCACTCCTGCCGGGTGACGGTGCCGTGGCTGGCGAGGGGGTTGCCGTAGAAGTAGCGGGTGCCGTCGGCGGAGGCGCCGCTGAGGACGCCGTTGTACAGGGCGCGTTCGAGGACGTCGACGTAGTGGCCGTGGCCGGTGAGGTCGCTCATCCGCCGCGCCCACTGGACGAGGCCGATCGCGGCGCAGGTCTCGGCGTAGCCGTGGGCGTCGGGCAGGTCGTACGCGGGTCCGAAGCCTTCGATGCGGGGGTCGGAGCCGAGCCCGCCGGTGATGTACAGCTTCTTGTCCGTGACGTCGGCCCACAGCCGGCGCACGGCCTGGAGCAGCCGGTCGTCGCCGTACTCGCCGGCCAGGTCGGTCATCGCGCTGTACATGTACATGGCGCGGACCGAGTGGCCGACGGCCTCGGCCTGGTCGGCGGCGGGCTGGTGGCTCTGGTTGTACTCGCGGAAGCGCCGCAGGTCATCGGGCTTGCGGGGGAGCCTGGTGCCGAAGTAGCCGGGCGTGCCGCGGCGCCGCAGCTCGGCCTCGAACGAGTAGGGCTGCTCCCCGCGCCAGTCGATGAAGCGCCGGCCGAGGTCGAGGTAGCGGCGCTCGCCGGTCACGCGGTAGAGCTTGACCAGCGCGAGCTCGATCTCCTGGTGCCCGCAGTAGCCACCGGCGCGGGGGCCGTCGGCGCCGAAGACGGTGTCGATCAGGTCGGCGTAGCGGCGCACGACGTCGAGCAGCCGGGTCTTGCCGGTCGCCTCGAAGTGGGCGACCCCGGCTTCGATGAGATGGCCGGCGCAGTAGAGCTCGTGGGCGTCGCGCAGGTCGGTGAACCGCTCCCCCGGCTTGACAACGGTGAAGTACACGTTGAGGTAGCCGTCGTCCTGCTGCGCGCCGGCCAGCAGCTCGATCGCCTCGTCCACGGCCCGGTCGAGCTCGGGGTCGTCGGTGGTGGCCAGGCAGTAGCTGGCGGCCTCGATCCACTTGGCGACGTCGCTCTCCCAGAAGATGTGCGGCTCGTCCGGGTCACCCGGCCGCCAGGACAGGCTCAGGGCGTCGAACTGCTGTCCGGGCCGGCGCAGCTGGCCCTCCTGGTGCCGCAGCGTACGCGTACGGATCAGCTCGCGGCGCGGCGCCCAGAACTCGTCGTCGATGGTGACCGCGGTCAGCGGCAACGGCTCGCGGCGCACGGCGGCGGCAGAGGTCATGGTCATGAGATTCCCAACGTGAAAGGACCGAAGACCGTCACGGGCCCGGAGCCCTGGGCAGGACCCCGGTGCCCCAGACGTAGGCGAAGGAGGCGAAGGCCGGCACGGCGACGCCGAAGACCGGGACCAGCCCCGGGACGAGGTAGTACGCGCACAGGATCACGCCGGCCGCGACCAGCGTGACGAGCGCCTGCACCGGGCGGGCGAGGACGAGGATCGCGCTGCGGCGGACGAGCGCGCCCGGCCCTTCGTCGAAGTGGGCGGCGAGGATCCAGATGTTCGCGGTCATGGCCGACACGAACAGCGTGACCAGCCAGAGCACCGCGCCGAGCAGCGGCTCGACGACGCCGAGGTCGGCGCTCTCCAGCAGCCGCCGGTCCACCAGGAGCACCGCCCAGGCCGCCGCGAAGACGTAGCCCACCACGTTGGCGGTGCGGAACTCCTGCCGCCAGAGCCGCCGGAACTCGCGGGGCGCCCCTGAACCCAGGAACTCGCCGCGGATGACGCCGTACACCGCGGCGGTCGCGGGGAAGACGCCGAGCACGATGCCGCCGGCCAGGCTCCCCACGACCCACAGCAGGTGCAGCTTGAGCAGCAGCAGGCCCACCTCGCCCGCCCTCGTGTGCCAGGTGAGGACGCGTCTCATCAGCCCTTCACCGACCCGATGAGGACGCCCTTCTCGAAGTAGCGCTGCAGGAACGGGTAGAGCACCAGGACCGGGAGGCTGGAGACGACGATCACGCCGTACTTGATCTGGTCGGCGTACTGCTGGTCGTAGGAGGTGCCGCTGCCGCCGGAGGCCCCGACGCCGCCGGCGAACGCCTGGTTGGACAGGAGGATGTCACGCAGCACGATCTGCAGCGGTTGCAGCGCGTTGTCGCGGACGAACACCATGCCGGTGAAGAAGTCGTTCCAGTGCTGCACCAGGTAGTACAGGCCGATGACCGAGACGATCGCCTTGGACAGCGGCAGCGCGACCCTGGCGAAATACTGCAGGTAGGACACGCCGTCGATCATCGCCGCCTCGAACAGCTCCTTCGGCAGCGAGTGCTCGAAGAAGGCGCGGGCGATGATGAGGTTGTAGACGTTCACCGCCGACGGCAGGACGAACACGAGCCAGTTGTCCAGCAGGCCGAGATCGCGGTAGAGCAGGTACGTCGGGATCAGGCCGCCGTTGAAGAACATCGTGAACACGAAGAACAGCATGAGGATCCGCCGCGGGCGGAACTCCGGCCGCGACAGCGCGTACGCCGCGGGGATGGTCACGACGAGGTTCAGCGCGGTCCCGGCCACGCTGTAGAGCAGCGTGTTGCGGTAGCCCGTCCAGATCCGTTCGTCGTTGAGGATCTCCCGGTACCCGAAGAGGTTCACGCCCTTCGGCCACAGCCACACCTCGCCGGTGGAGATCAGCGACGGGTTGCTCACGGACGCGATCACCACGAAGTAGACCGGGTAGACCACCGCGAACAGGACCGCCACGCAGATCGCGCCGAGCGCCAGCGCGAAGACGATGTCGCCCGGCGTCTTCTTCAGGGGGGTCGCGCTCACCACAGGCTCCAGTTCGACACGCGACGGGCGATCGCGTTGGCGGCGATCAGGAACGCGAAGTTGATGACCGTGTTGAACAGGCCGATCGCGGTGGCGTAGCTGAACTGCGTGCTGAAGATGCCGATCTTGTAGACGTACGTCGCGATGACCTCGGACACGGGCAGGTTCAGGTTGTTCTGCATCAACCAGACCTTCTCGAAGCCGGTGTTCAGCACGCCGCCCATGGTGAGGATGAGCAGGATCACCATGGTCGGCACGATGCTCGGGACGTCGACGTGCCGGATGAGCTGCAGCCGGTTCGCGCCGTCCACCTTGGCCGCCTCGTACAGCTGCGGGTCGACCCGCGAGAGCGCGGCGAGGTAGATGATGCTGTTCCACCCGCAGTGCTGCCACACGTCGGAGATCACGTACACCGGCACGAAGGCCGCCGTGTCGCCGAGGAAGTTCACCCCGTCGAGGCCGAAGGGGGCCAGGGCGCGGGTGAGCAGTCCGGTGGACGGGTTGAGGAACGCCTGAAGCATGCCGACGACGACCACGATCGAGATGAAGTGCGGCAGGTACGTCGCCGTCTGCATGACCCGCTTGCGCCGGCCGCCGGCGATCTGGTTGATCATCAGCGCCAGCAGGATCGGGGCCACGAACCCCACCACGAGCGTGGTGAACGCGATGACGAACGTGTTCTTCAGCAGCGGCCAGAACAGCGGGCTGTCGAAGAACTGCCGGAAGTACTTCAGGCCGGCCCAGTCCCCGCCGGTCAGCCCGGCGGCGAAGTCGAACTCCCGGAAGGCCAGCTGGATCCCGTACATCGGGACGTACATGAACACGGCGACGAACCCGACGGCCGGCAGGACCATGAGCCACAGCTGCCAGTACCGCCTGACGTGCCGGCCGGCGCCCGGCCTGCGGGCGCCGGTCACCGGCTTGCGAGCCGGCTTGCGAGCCGCGACGAGAGACTCCGCCATCAGCGCGTCTTCGCGTACTCGTCGTAGTAGCGCTGGTAGGTGTCGATGTTCTTCTGCAGGCCGGCGTTCTGGACCTGCTGGACGTACTGGCCCCACTGGTCCTCGACGCCGCCCTTGGTGATCCACTCGGCGAACTTCGTCATCGCGGTGTTGAGCATCGTGGTGTCGTTCAACCCGAGCTGGTTGGTGTCGTCGGGCTTCATCTGGATGAACTGGAACGGGTAGACGTCCTTGTTGACGTCCATGTTCGCCAGCGCCTTCTTCAGCGGCTCGGTCTGCTCGACGGCCTCGTCCAGGTCGGCCGGCAGCTTCACCTCGATGTCGTCGCGGATCCAGACCGGGCCGGCGTCGGCGATGGTGACCGTCCACTTCCAGGTCGACGGGTCGACCTTGGCGTCGGCCGGTGGGAGCACCTCGTACTCCTTGTCGCTGACCTTCTTGACATACCGGCCGAGGTCGCCCCACAGCACCTGCAGCGACATCTCCTTGTCATAGAAGGCGTTGACGACCTTGAGCGCGGCCTGCTTGTTGCTCGTCCTGGCGGACATGAGGATCTGGTTCGACGGGAAGTTCTCGCTGTAGGAGTCGTAGGTCCAGGTCACCGGGGTGGTCTGGCCGGCTTCGGCGAGCAACGGCGCCATCGCGACGTACTGATCGGCCAGCTCGGCGCCGAACCGGTCGCTGGCCGTCCAGCCCCAGCTGAAGCCGACCTTGGCCACCTTGCCGGAGCCGCGGCCGACCGCCTGGTAGGCCGAGTAGTCCTGCGTCATGACGTTCTTGCTGATCAGGCCGGCGGCGTAGCACCGGTGGAGGAACTGGATGACCCGCTTGTAGCGCTCGTCGACGAGGAAGTTGCCGACCTTGCCGTCCTCGAGGAAGTAGCCCTGGCCGCCGCCGCCCGCGATCGGCAGGCCGACGCTGCCGAGCAGCACGCTGGGCTGGAAGTAGCCGAAGCCGCCCGTGCCGACCGGTGACCAGTCCATCGGGATCTCGTCGTTCTTGTCACCGTTGCCGTTCGCGTCCTCCTCCTTGAACGCGACGAGCACGGTGTAGAGCTCGTCCCAGGTGGTCGGGACCTTCAGGCCGAGCCGGTCAAGCCACTGCTTGTTGATGTACTGGTGGGTGACGGTCGTCGGCCAGAACCGCTTGTAGCCCGGGACCGCGTAGACCTCGCCGGTGGTCAGCGTGGCCATCGACTTCAGCTCCGGTTTCGCCGCGAACAACGCCTTCACGTTCGGCAGCGCGTCCAGGTCGTCGGCCAGGTTCTCGAAGAGCGTCCGGTACGTGCCCAGGTCGGCGTTCGTGATCGCGTTCGTGCCGACGATCAGGTCCGGCACGTCGCCGGCGGCCAGCATGGTGGACTTCTTCTGGTCCCAGTCGGCCGAGATCTCCTGCCACTGGATCTTGACGCCCGCGATCTTCTCCAGCTGTTTGGGCCACTCCATCGTGCTGATCGGCTTGGTCAGCGGATGCTTGTTGACCAGGATCCGCAGCGTGTTCGGATCGCCTGCGGAGTTCCTGCTGGAGCAGCCCGCGAGTGCGGTGAGGCCGGCCGCGACGACGAAGGCCCGGCGGGACAGAACCGGTGGGGTGGTCATGCGGTCCTCCTGAGGGGGGACGGAGGGTGTGACCGAGATCTCGGTGAATGTTTCAGCGATGTTAGGGGCCGTCATTCAGCGTTGTCAATGACAAGACAATCAAGGGAAGAGGTGACCGGGTCGAGAGGTGCGGAGCGGGTCAGACCTGCGCGGACGAGTCGCGGATCAGCAGGTGAACACCGGTGTGCACCTGCCGGGCGGGGCCGTCGTAGCCGTCGAGGCGCTCGATGAGCAGGCGGACGGCGGCGGCCACCATCTCGCCCTGGTCGGGGCTCACCGACGACAACGACGGGATGGTGAACTCCCCCTCGTCGGTGTCGTCGAAGCCGGTGACCGCGACGTCCTCGGGGACGCGGATGGCGTGCGCGCGCAGCGCTTTCAGCACGCCCACGGCGATCGTGTCGTTGACGCAGACCGCGCCGTCGAACCCGGGGCCGTCGAACCCGGGGCCTTCGAACTGGGGGCCGTCGAACCTGGGGCCGGAGCGCCGCAGCAACCCCACCATCGCCTCGTAGCCCGAGGCCCTGCGGTCCCAGTCGGAGCTGTAGGCTACGAGCGAGGGATCATGCTCGATGCCGTGCTCCTCCAGAGCGGCGGCGAACCCGGAGTAGCGGTCCCCGGTCGGGACCGCGCCCGCCGGACCGTTCCACACGAACGCGAGCCGCCGCCGCCCGGTGGCCAGCAGATGCCGGGTGATCGCCAGGAACCCCGCGTACTCCCCCATCATCACACCGTCGAGCGCCTTGATCGGCGCGCCGCCGAGCGCCACCGCCGGGCGCCGCGGCGCCGCGCCGGCGAGCAGCTCGTCCGACAGGTGGTGCGGGCAGATGATGACGCCGTCGGCGTCGGCGGTCGTCACGCCGAGCACGGCGTCGCGCTCGCGGTCACCGCCGTTGGCGATCCGCAGCGTGCTGGTGAACCCGCACTCGGCCAGGGCGAGGATGAGCCGCTCGGCGTTCTCCGCGAAGTACGGCTGGTAGAGGTTCGGCACGACGACGGCGATCCGGCCGGTCCGGCCGGAGGCGAGCCCGCGCCCGGCCTGGCTCGTGGCGTGTCCCGCCTCGTAGCCGACCTCCTCGACCGCGGCCTGGACCTTGGCGCGGGTGGCGGCCGAGACGTGCGGGCGGCCGAGCAGGACGTTGGACACGGTCTTCGCCGAGACCCCGGCCCGCACGGCGACGTCCGCCAGCGTCGGGCGCTTCATCGCGGATCCCGGCCGAGCGTGGACTCACGCCGGATCAGCTCGACGGGCGAGACGACCGCGCGCGGCTGCCGCGGCGCCGTGCCGGCGAGGCGATCGGCGAGCAGCTCCAGCGCGCTGCGCGCCAGCCGGGCCGGCCCCGGGTCGATCGTGGTGAGCGACGGCGTCGAGAACCGCCCGTCCTCCAGGTTGCCGTAGCCGGCGACCGCCACGCGTCCCGGGACGTCCACCCCGTGCTTGACGAGCGCCGCGAGAGCCCCGAGCGCCACCTCGTCGTTGACGCACAGCAGCACGTCGACGTCCGGGTGCCGCTCCAGCACCTGTACGGCGGCCCGCGCGCCCGCGCGCCGGTCGGCCACCTCGCCGAGCTCCGCGCACGGCACGGGCACCGGGCCGGATCCGCCGAGACGGGCGCGCAGCTCGTCCTGACGCGCGCCGAGCAGCGCCGGGCGGGACCTGCCCATGACGGCGAGGTGACGGGCCAACAGGGCCGCCGCCTCCGCGACGTCCTCCTCGACGCGGTCCACCCCGGCCCGGTCCGTTTCTGTCCGGTCCGTTTCTGTCCGGTCCGTTTCTGTCCGGTCCGTTTCTGCCCGGTCCACCCAGGCCGTGTCCCCTCGCACGACGACCACCGGGCGCTCGCCCAGCCCGTCGGCGACCGGCGCCGCCGGGCCGATCAGCACCACGCCGTCGAACGTCCTCCCCCGGGCGGCGAGCACCGCCGCCAGCCGGGCCGGATCGCCGTGGGTCGGCTCGACCGCGGCGAGCATCCCCCAGCGATCGGCCTCGGTGACCAGGGCTTCGACGAGACCCGCGAGATAGGGGCGGCGCAGCTCGGTGACGGCGATGCCGACCACCCCGACCTGCCCGGTCCTGAGCGCCCTGGCGGCCCGGTTGGGGACCCAGCCGAGCTCGTCGATCGCCGCGTGCACCCGCCGTACCTTCTCCGGACGGATGTGCGGCTCGCCGTTCACCACACGTGACACGGTCTTGATCGAGACGCCCGCCCGATCGGCCACCTCCCGCATCGTCACGCGCATGCGAACAGCGTAGGTCACGCCCGGACTTCTCAGCATTCGGATTGTGATCAGCAGGACAGCGGCGCCGAGCCGAGCGCCACGTCGTCGTACCAGAGGGTGTCCTGGTCGCTGCCGTAGCTCTCCCAGCCCAGCCGGAGCGTGGCCGGGCGCGGCGCGGTGGCGCGGCGCAGCCACTGGGAGTCGATGTCCTGCGTCGGGGTGCCGTCCACGCGCAGGCCCGCGACCTCCTGGTTGTCCAGGTACGTACGCATCGACTGCTTGGTGGTGTCGATCTCGTAGCGCAGGCAGACCCAGCGGTTGACGGGAAGCGCGGTGCTGAGCGCGACGCCCGCCGGGCTCTGCTCGGGCAGGGTGGCGTCGTCGGACTCGCGGTTCCACTGCAGGGCGCCGTTCTGGCCGCCGATGCGCAGGTCGCGGTTGCCGTCGCCGGCGTCGGCCATGGTGATCATGCTGACGTGCGTGGCGGGCAGGGCGGTCGTGTGCCGGACCCACATCCTGCCGTAGACCACCGGGCCGACGTGGGAGACGTCGCGGGTGGTGCCGACGAAGAGGTGGTTGCAGTAGCCGCCGCCCCCGTTGACCCGCAGGGACTTGCCGCCGCTGTGCGCGATCGCGGTGTCGATCACGGCCGTGCCGGTGCCGGCGCAGTTGGGGGTGACGACCTGCCAGTCCCCTGACGGGCTGCCCACCTGGTCCTCGAACCCGGAGCAGACCGTCGCCCCCGAGCACCCGGGTGGCACCGTGGGTGTGACCGTCGGGGTGACCGTGGGCGTGACGGTGGGGGTCTGGCTCGGGGTGGTGGTGCCGTTGCAGGCGACGTCGTTGAGCGTGAAGTCGGCAGGCGCGGGGTTGGCCGCCGACCAGGTGGCCTGCAGGCCGAACTCGGCGCTGCCGCCCGTGGCCAGCGTGCCGTTCCACGCCACGTTGGCCGCCGTGACGACCCGGCCGTTCTGCTCGACCTGCGCGTTCCACGCGCTCGTCACCCGCTGGTCCCCCGCGTACGTCCACCGCAGCCGCCACCCGCTGAGCGCCGTCCCCAGGTTCGTGACCTTCACCTGCGCGGTGAAGCCGCCCTGCCAGGAGTTCACGGTGTAGTCCACTTTGCACCCGGTGTCCGCGGAAGCGGGGACGGTCACGGCGGCGATGCCGCCGATCGCCACCGCGACGCAGGCGACGACTGCCCAGAGCCGGGCAGACAGCGTGAGGGAACCGGACATGACATCGCTCGCCTTCGGGGTCCGTATGGGAGCGCTCCCAAACCGTCTCTTGAGAGACGATGTTTCGCGGGATCAGGCCGAAGTGTCAACCCCGCACCTGCTCCCTACGCCCCTGACCAGGGAGCTCACCACTGAATCTTTCATCCCGGCCGTACGGGATCAGCCCGCGGCGAGGGCGGCCAGGATGGAGTCGGCGATGACCCGATGTCCGGCGGCGTTGGGGTGGTCGCCGTCGGCGGCCAGCAGCGGGGTGTCGTCGCGGGAGCCGTCCCCCTTGAACGGGCCGTAGACGTCGACGTAACGCGCGCCCCTCGCCGCGGCCGCACCGGCGAGGGTCCGGTTCACCACGCGCGTGAGGGCGTCGCTGTTCGACACGTACGCCGTCCCCTTGGCCCGGGCGCTGTCGCCGTCCAGGAACACGTTCCAGTAGCCGGTCACGACGATCCGGCTGCGCGGGCGGGTCTGCAGCGCCCGAACCTTGCCGAGGATGCCGTCCACGTTGGCCCGCAGCCGCGCGAGGTCATCCTTGTAGCAGGCCAGGCCGGCGCGGGGACCGCAGTCGTCGTCCTCGAGCGAGTCGCTGTCGAAGTCGTTGGCGCCGATGGTGATGATCACCAGGTCGGCTTTCACGATGGCGTCCGTCACCGGCCCGCCGTCCATCTGGTCCAGCAACCCCTGCGAGGTGAGCCCCCCGGTGGCCAGGTTGTCGACGGCGACGCCGACGCCCTGCCTGCTCGCCAGGGTCTTCCTGATCAGCGAGACGAAGGTGTCGCAGTCGCACGCGGCGCCCGCCGGCACCGAGTCGCCCAGCCCCACGACGGAGGTCACCGCCGCCGGCCCGGTGGTCGGGGCGGCGACGGCAGCCGTGTCACCGGCCCGCGCGTCCCTCGTCACTTTCGCGACCGGGACGGTCTCGAGCGCGACGCTCCAGGCCACGGCGAGGAGCGCGACCACCGCCACCCCTCTGAACCGCCGCGCCATGCCGGTGTCGTGGCGGCCCGCTCCGTGACGCCCGCGCCTGCCGCCTTCCCACCGCACGCAATCCCCCCTGCCTTGCTCTCTCCGCTCCGCGTCACCGTAGTGGCCGTCGGCGGCGGCGCGAGGGAGATGCACCAGCTTACGCTGGACACTCCACGCAAATCCCCGTAACCACGACAGGAATCCGCCTCTGGGGGCGGTCAGTCGCCCGCCACCGGCCGCCAGAGCACGGCGTGCTGCTGACCGTCGGGATAGATCGCGTTCCCGGCGATCTCCCCGTGGACATTGACGGCGTTGCCGGCCGTCGCCGTGCCACCCGCGGGGTCGGGAAGCAGGGCCGGTGCCTGCGAAGGGCCGGTCCACACCACCGCGCGGGCGGTGCCGGAAGCGCAGGTGTGCGTCCCGACGATCACGCCCCCGTCATTGATGGCCTTCGGGCGGGCCACACCGCCACCGTCCTCGAGGCGCCGCATGCCCGTCTCGGAGTCCCATACGAAACCGGCCTGGAGCACGCCGCCGGCGTCGAGCGCCAACTGGCCGACGACCTGGCCCTGGTTGTTGAGGCCGCTCGCCTCGCTCCAGATGCCGCCCAGAGTGCCCAGCTCGGTGACGGCGCCGTTCTCCCACAGGAAGGCGCGCTGGGTCTGCCGGCTCGCCGGCAGGCCCACTCTTTCGGTACGGCGGTGGGTGCCGGCGATCTGGCCGGCCGTGTTGATGGCCGTGGCCTCGCTGCCGGCGACGAGGTCGAGATCGGTCTTGACGCCGTTCCGGATCACGAAGGCGTGCCTGAGTCTGCTGTAGGCGTCGGACGACACGGTGCGGTAGTCGCCGACGATGACGCCCTGGTCGACGTCCCCGGGAAATGCGGCGTACCCCCCGAACAAACCCAGGTCCTGCATCGTCCCCTGGTACCAGAGAAAGGCATGGCTTTTCTCCGACTCCGTGTAGCTGTTACCGACGACATGACCTTCCTCGTCGATCCCGGAGGCGTAGCCTCTGGGGCCGCCCAGGGTGCCCACGTCGATGATCTCGCCGTCGTCCCAGACGATCGCCCGGGTCTCGCCGGTCGCGCTCCTGCTGAAACCGGCGACCTGCCCCAGGTCGTTGATGTCGAGCGCGCCACCGGTCACCCCGAGGTCGACGGCCTGCCACCGATCGGTCGTCGTCAGGCACTCGTCCGCCGTGGCCGGACCGGCGCCCAGCACCTGCCCGGTCGATGTCATCAGGAGGGCACTCGCCAGGATCGCGAGGCTCTTGCTCGTGGATCGCATGATCATCACCCGTTCGTCGCGCAGCCGAAAAATCAAAACGATCACCAAGATAAACGCGTCATCAATTTTCACCAAGGGGTGACGGATGAGAAAAAGGCGCCCGGCGAATAAATGTTTCTTCGTTGCTCGCGAACGGAAAGGGGAACGTCACAATCCGCTGCTCAATGTGAATGCGGAATCCCCGGCAGGATTATTACCGCGACGCGGACGCCGTCAGGCCGTCGGCGGGCGCGTAGCCGTTCGGCGTCATCGCCGCCCCCGGTCGGGGATGTCCGTTCCGGTGTCCAGTGCGTCGCCGGCTAGGACCCGACAGCCGTCGGCTTGGGACGTTCCCCGAGAAGCCGACCGGCCGTCTCCTCATGCGCGCCGACGGTAACGCCATGGACGTCACGGATGCGAACGCGGCGACGCGTACGTCCCGCCAGACGCTCAGTGGCCGATCTGGACTGTGGCTGGCGTCTTCGCGCCCCCGGCACGCGGCGGGGTTCGTCCTTCACCCCATCGCCTTCAGGACGTCACGCACCCGGCGCAGGTCCCGCATGCGGGCCTCGTACGTCGCCCCGACCACCACGAGCAGCACCCCGCCCACGGCGATCGGCACCCAGCGCGGCACCGCGAGGAGCATCTCCGACACGTACGGGGCCAGTTCCCGCACCACGACCCCGGCGAGCACGAGGCCTCCGACCATCGTGGGCGCCTGCAGCCGAGACCGGGCTCCGGCGAACAGCACCGCCAGCGCCAGCACGCCGAGCGCCAGCGACCGCCGCCATTCCGTGTCCGAGTAGACGACCACCAGGCTGGGCAGCATCGTGAAGGACAGGCCCGTGCCATAGGCCGCCCAGGACGAGACCGGTGCGCGGCGCCGCCGCAACCAGCCGGATCCCAGCAGGACCAGCGAGCACGGCACCGTGTACGCCTCGACGACGGTGACCTCGTCCGCCCCCAGCCGTAGCCAGGAGGCCAGCAACAGCAGGGTGGTGCCGGCGTACCTGAGGCCGCTCGCGCCGCCTGCCCACAGCGACCTGAGCAGCACCAGCACTCCGGCCACGGCGAAGCCCGCGCTCGCCGCCACCAGGACGCGCAGCCCCAGCGAGAACCCCACCGCCACCGCCTCCAGCCCGAGGAACAGCGCGGCGAAGCCCAATCCCCAGATCCGCAACTCCTTCACCCTGGCCACCAGCGCCATGGCGGCGGCCGCCGCCGCCAGGATCGGCAGCGCGGTCAGCGTCGCCGGCTCGCTGCCGAACGCGTACGCCGCCGCCCGTACCGAGGCCGGACCGGCGACGAGCGCGCACGCCACCGCCCACCAGGGCGCCCGGCCCAGCGTGGCGGCCAGCGCGAGCGCGACGGCGAGCACCACCTGCACCGCCAGCGCGGCCGGGTACGGCATCGCAAAGGCTTGGGGGACGACCGCGACCATGAGCACCCCGGCCACCAGCGCCCCGACCACCAGCACCCTCGACACGAGCGCCCCAACCGCCGGCCCCCGGGACCCCAGCGCCCCGGACACCGGCGCGGGGGACACCGGCGCAGGAGACACCGGTGCCCCGGACGACGCCGCTCCCTTCGTCGGCTCGGGGGACATTGGCGCCTTGGACGACACCGTTCCCTTCATCGGCGCGGGAGACACCGGCCCCCCGGACGACACCGCTCCCTTCCTCGGCGTCAGCCGCCCACCGGTGCCGCGCACGGCCACCGCCAGGAGGCTGGCACCGGCCGCCAACGCCCCCAGCACCACCACGTCCGCCGGCCTCGCCATCTCGAACGGCGGCCACTGCCGCCCGTGCCAGGTGCCCGTCCAGAGCACGTCCAGCCAGGCGAGCGGCGCCACCAGCGTGGCCACGAGCCGAGGCAGCACCACCAGCGTGGCCAGCAGCGCCACCACCCCACCGGTGGCCATGCCCGCCGACCGTACCCGCCGCCAGGGCAGCCGGCCGGCGGCGAGCACCACCGCGACTGCGGGAACGAGATACGCCAGAGGACGCCAGTCCGTCCCCGGACCCTCGTCCAGCACCGGCTGCGCCAGCGCGGCCGGCACGGCGATCAGCGTGAGCGCGGTTCCGACGGTGACCACGGCCGCCCAGGTCTCCCCCTGAGCCTTGCCCGGCCTGGCCAGCAACCACGTCACGAACCCGCCGAGCAGCGCCAGCGCGACCAGCGGCGCCGACCTGACCAGGGCCTGACCGACGGAAGGGGAACCCAGCGCGTCCACCGCGCCGACCAGCAGCGCGAGCGTCGCGACCCCGCTGCCTGCCACGGCGGCCGTCACCCGCACCGCTCCCCGGCCGTAGCAGACAACAGGGACGTCCAAGGCCGCCGTGGCCACCAGCATGGCCACCAGCCAGGTCTCCGGCAGGTCGCCGGTCAGCAGCGGCAGCACCGGCTGCGCCAGCACCACGGCGACCGGAGCGGGCCCGCGAAGCCGGGTGCCCCGGGCATAGGCCACCAGGATGAGCGCGGTGAGCCCGAACACCCCCGCCGTGTAGTGCAGCCCGTCGAGCGCGTCGAGCCCGAGGAAGCCCACGCGCCTGGCCGCGTACCCGTCGAGCAGCAGCAGCACGACCGCGAGCCCGGCCACGGTCTCGGCCGTGGCGGTGAGCCTGCGCCGGATCAGCAAGACCGGCGCCAGCATGACCAGCGCGGTGAACGCGGCCAGCACGGCCGCGCGCCCGGCCATGCTCATCTGCCCCCAGCTCACCACGGTGAACACCACCGCCGCCACCGTCAGCAGCAGCCCACCGAGGATGAGCAGGACATTCTTCGCAGCCCCCGGAGAGACCTCCCGCCCCGGAGCCCCAGCCCCCACGCCTCCAGGCCCGGCCGCCGCCCCCGCGCTTGCGGCCCCCTGACCCGCCGCGTCGGCGCGCAGGATGCCGAGCAGTTCCCTACGGCGGGCCTGCAACCTGGCCTGCTGATCCCTCAGCCCGGCGAGAGCCCGGTCCACCTGCCAGAGCTCGCGCGCGGCGGGCCCCTGCAGCGGCAGCCCACACCCCGGACACCTGGATGCCGGCCCCGGGGCCCCGGTTCCGGACAACGCCGCACCACAGTCCGGACATTTCATACTTCCACGCACCGATACTCCGTCTGAGCCTGTCGAGATGACCCATCTTTCACCCACGCCCTTGCGAACCACTGTCCGGAACCACGAACGACGACCGGCCGACGCAAGGGAGCGACATCCAGCCGGAGGCGGTCAGATCGGCCCCGGTCCCTGGCCACCGCTGCCGCGGAGGATGTCGGCCATCAGCCTGGCGAGCGTCCGCAGCAGGGAGTCCGAGCTGGCTCGCTTGAGCAGCTCGAACTCCACCTTGGTCCCGTCGGCGTCTCGCTGGATCTTGATCGACACCTTGGTCTGCAGGAACGCGATCATGGCGGCGAGCACCACGACGACCACCGCGGCCGCCTCCACCGACAGCTGGTCGTCGGCGGGTGGATCCTGGGTCAGCGCCCGCGCGACCGGTCCGGCGTCCTCGTCCCGCTGCGCGGCGGCCAGCAGCCGCCGTCCGGCTCCGATCGCCTCCGCGGCGCTCCGGGGCAGGGGCAGCGCGTCCTGGGCCGTCCGCGCGTCACCGTCCGCGTAGCCGTCGAGGAGGGCCCGGAGCACCAGCCGTGCCTCGTCCTCGCTGGTCACCTCCAGAGCGGCAGCGGGCCCCTGCAGGTCCTCGGCCAGCTCCTGCAGGATGAGAATGACCGTACGGTCCGCGAGCTCTGTCACGAGATCATCTCCAGTCGCCGATCAGGGCGAGCGCCCCCCAGTGGTAGGGATGGGCTTCCCAGGGGTCGAGCGGGCGTTCGATCATCTCACGCTGCGTGTGCCAGAAGCCACGCCACAGCGGCTCGTCCGGCCGCTGCGCCAGCCTGCGGTAGAACGACTCCAGGAAGCGTCCCGAGCTGGTCCTGTCGACGTTCCACAGGGCCGCGATGACGGCTCCCGCTCCGGCGTAGAGCAGCGACTGCGCGAGGTTGGCCGCTTGCTCGGTCGGGTCGTAGCGGCCGGTGGAGCAGGCGCGCAGGGTGATGAGCCCCATGTCGATCCCGGCTCCGGCGAGGTCGCCCACCGTCAGCAGGTGACGGAGCCGCTGGGGCATGGAGAGTGCGGCAGGCTCGCGGCTGGGCCGCTCCCCGCCGTCGGCGAGCAGCAGCCCGGAGTCCAGAGGGTTGACGGCGTCGAAGTGGCCGTGGCAGGTCAGATGAGCCATGCGCCGGGTGCGAAGCGCGTCGAGGACGGCCTGCCGGACGGCGTTCGTGCCGCTCAGCTCCTCGACCGCCCAGCCGGCCGCGCGCAGCAGGTCGCCGTCGCGCTCCAGCGCCGCCGGGTCGGGGTCCTCCCGCGCGGCCACGCCCGCGCAGAAGATCGACTGCGGCCGGGGCGCCGCCGTACGCCTGGCGACGAGGTAGCCGAGCGCGCTCGCCGTCGGCACGTACGTCACCGCGTGCCGCTGCCCCAGGCAGGTGCCGTCAGAGAGAGGCAGGGCATGCAGCGGCAGGCCGTGGAGCGGGCCGTCGGGCGAGAGGCAGAGATGCTCGCTGCCGGCGACCTCGGGAAGGAAACCCAGCAGCTCGCCCGCCGTCTCGGCGAGGAAGCCCAGGTCACGCTTCCACGGGCGCCGCGCGGGCAGCGGAGCGAGCGGCGGGAAGTCGTGCGGCGCGCCGTTGAAGGCGCGGTCGAGCGCGGCGGCGGCACGGGCGAGCGTCCCCGCGCCGACCGGGACGCGGGTCACGGCCAGCCGTCCCGTACGCGGCGTGTACACGAAGGCGACGGTCACGGCCGAGCCCGCGTGGAAGGAGACCAGCGCGGTGTCGAGGTCGCCGGCCAGTTGCTCGCGCAGGCGCGCCAGCGTGATCGGTTCTGCCCGGCGGAGCAGCGCGTAGCCGGGGGCATGCCGTTCCATCTGGGCCCAGACCTCGGACAGCAGATCGTCGACGCGACCTTGCCGGCCACGCTTGGTCCATTCATCGACGGGCTGACCCTGGCCGCGTGGCCGGGCGGCCAGGGCGCGCCGCTCTTCCAGCAGGGCGGCCTCCCGCTCGGCCAGCTCGACCGGAACCCCGGCCGGGACAGGCAGCGGCATTCCGGCCAGCCCGCGCAGAATCCGGCGGGACTTGATCGCCTCGTGCAGGTCGAAGGCGAGCTCGTGAGCGTCGCGCGAGTCGGGCAGCCGCCCGGGCGGCAGGTCGTCGCAGAGCAGCGCCACCAGCGCGCCGTCGAGTTCGTCGGAGTCGTCCCACGACGCCGGCCCGTCCTGCGGCCCCGGCGCCTCCGTGGGAGCCGCCGGTTCCGGGGCGCGGGCCGTCCACAGCAGGTCGAAGGCCTCCTGCCGGGCCGGCGGCGAGCCGTCGGCGTCGACGAGGACGCCCGCGAGGAGCAGGATCATGTGGACCCGCTCCACCGCGCTGTCCGCCGGGCGGGCGAGCTGTTCCTTGATCGCCGCGACGGCGCCGGCCACGTCGCCGTCCGCCACGAGCAGGTCGGCCCTGGCGCGCACGGCGAACCGTGCCAGCATCGCGTCCTTGCCCGCCTCCGCCAGTTCCATCGCCTCGCCGACCAGTTCGGCGAAGCGGTCACGGTGGTGCTCCAGGACGGCAGGGCGCGTGAGGATCTGGATCAGGGCGTCACGGCGGTTGCCCGCCTCCCGCGCGATCTCCAGCCCGCGCAGGAAGCGATCGGCCGCCGTGGCGGAGTCCTCGGCGACGTGCCCGAGGCCGAACCAGGCCAGCGCCAGGCTGAAGCTCGGCTCCTCCTCGCCCAGCAGTTCCACGACGCGGCGGTAGCACCACTCGGCCTCCGCGCCGTTGCCGGCGTCGTACAGGGCCATGGCCAGGTTGTTGAGCGCGGACGGCTCGGCGCCAGGATGCTCGCGCGTCCAGTCCAGCACCCGGCGGTTCTCCTGGACTGCCAGGCGCACCCTCCCCGCCTTCAAGTGCGAGCCGGCCATGAACGACCAGGCGCGATGGTACAGCTGGTCGTCGTTGGCCGCCTCGGCGAGCCGGCGCGCGTTCGCGTAGCTCTCCAGGCCGGCGTCGTAGTCTCCCGTGTCCTCCTGGAGCAGGCCGTACATGAGGTGCATGCGTGCCGCCAGACCCAGCACTCCGGACAGATCGGACGCCATGCCGACCCTGGACGGGTGGAAGCCGGTCGAGGCCAGCACCTCCATGGCTTCCTGATACCTGCCCAGGCCGCGCAGGACGGTGGCCAGCTGCAACGAGATCCGCGCGGGCCTGATCGACTCCTCCAGCATCCACACCGGTACGGCGATCGCCCGCCGGTAGGCGTCGACCGCCCCTTCCACGTCGCTCCGGCCGAGCAGCAGGTCGCCCAGGTCTTCGAGGGCACGGCTCAGCCTGCCGTACCCCTCCGGGCTGCTGTGGAGCGCCACCAGCCGCTCCAGATGCCGCTCGGCGTGGCCGTACGCACCGCGCGCGCGGCAGTCGGCGATCCACGTCACGCGCGCGTCGGCGCGGTCGTCCTCGTCGTCCGCCAGGAAGGCGAGCGCGATCCGGACCTGCGTGTACTGCGGGATCCAGTCGGGGAAGAACTCACGCCGGTGCCGGGCCAGCACCTCAGGAAAGACCCCGCTGCCGCGCAGGTGAAGGTAGGCGGCGAGCACGCCGTCCCGCTCGTGCGCTGCGGTGTAGAGCGCCGTCGTGGCGGCCTCGTCCAGGTCGAGCTCCGGTTCCGGTTCGGGTTCGGGAAGCCGGCCGTAGCCGACCTTCTCGCGCCTGGACTCGGCGAACTCGGCGAAGAACCTGGCCAGCGCGGCGTGCGCCGGAAGGCCGTCGGACTCGTACCGTTCCGCGGCGGACTCGAGGGTGGCGCGCAGCGCGTCCACGTCGTAGTCCTGGGCGGCGATCAGGAGCCGCTCCGCCTCCTCCACCGTCTCCGTCTCAAAGAGCCATCCGAGGACCCGCTCCTCGCTCGCACCCACCGGCGCCGCCCCTTCCGCTCCGGACCGAACTGTTCGTGCAGGAAAAGAATCATGCGCATGGCGTCCTGGGCCTCTTCGTCGTTCTCCGCCAGCTCGATCGCCCGCACCAGGTGGTCGTTGGCCCTGCCGTACTCGCCGTTGTGCCAGTAGACCTGAGCCACGTTGAAGTGGGTGTCATGGGTGTCGGAGTCGGCCACCAGGGCGTCGGCCAGCGCCACGCCCTCCGCCCAGTCCTCCCGCGCGATCGCCACGGCCAGCAGCGCGTTGCGGTACGAGAGGATCTTGGGGAAGGCGCGGGCGAAGGTGCGCAGGTCGTCACGGGCGGCGTCGGCCTGCGGCCCCTGGCCCATGGCGTCCTCGGTCAGCCTGGTGACGTGCTGCTTCCACAACTCGTACTGCTCGGCCGCGCTCTCCTCGTCCGGCGGCCGCATCGCCTCCAGCAGCCGGGAGTGCGGCGCGACCCGCTCGAGCCGGTGCAGCGCCTCGCGCAGCGCCTCGTGATCGCGGTCCTGCCAGACCGCTCTCACCAGCAGCTCCAGCGTGGCGGCGTCGTCGCCGTCCACGTCGCACGCCTGGCGGAGCACGTCGGCCGCCTCACGTGCGGTCGCCGACCCCTCGTGATCGGCCGAGACCAGTTCCAGGAGCGCGGCGCCCAGCCGGCGCCGATCGCCCGGACCGGCCAGGCCGCGCTCGACGCGCTCGCGTAACATCGCCGCCCGCAGCGTCACCAGCCGGGCCTGCTCCCGCCGCGTCTCCGCCCACTCTCTGAGCTCCCAGAGCCGGTGCTGCACGAACTCGTGCTCGTGCGGCTCCTGCGCGTGCTCCAGCGCCTCTTCCAGCACGGTGAGGGCCATGTACGGCTGGCGGAGTTCGAGATGGCACCGGCAGAGGTTCACCCAGGCCGGGATCAGCTCAGGATGGTCGGCGACGACGGCACGCAGGCGATCGACCGCCTGCCCGAGCCGGCCCGTGGCCGCCAGTGCCACAGCGTGGAGATTGCGCGCGTCCCGGTCGCCCGTCGCGGCCCGCTCCTCGATCTGCGCCAGGTGCCGGCCGGCGAGGCCCTTGGGCGCGGTCATCAGGCTGTCGAGCAGCTGGAGACCCTCTTCGTCCGCACCCAATGTCCACGGGAAATCCATGCAGACCTCCGCCCGGTCGAGGGCCGCTGTCGACCGGACGGTAACACGTCGTCGTAACGTTCCATATGGGGGCGGCGTCCGCGCCACACGCGAACGCCGCGAGGGCGAGCGCCGTACGGATGAGGTGCAGGTTGAACCACCGTCGGCGGCTCTCCTGCCAGTCGGCGGGCAGCTGATCGGGGTTCCAGGCGATCATCGACGAACCGGACCCCGCGCGCAAGCTGGCCCTGTACGCCGCCATGGCCACCGCGATCCTTCGGCGCATCAAGCCCGTACACGCGTCCTACGCGCGGCGGCCGCGGCGTCCCCGACCGACGCGGGGCTCCAGGACCTCTGGGCCGACATCGAACGCGAGAGGCTGACGGGCAGCCGCGGACCGGCCGAACATCTGCACGCTCTCGGCGCGTTGCGCCCGGGCCTCGCTCCGGCCAAGGCCGCCGCGGCGACTCTCCTCGGGCCCCCTCACCGTGAGCAGGCTCGCGGGGAGTGAGATCTCCGGCGCCGAAACCTCTTGACAGAGTGTGCAGAGCCAACGCGTTCGTCGGCGTGGTGCATCCGCCGGAGCCTGATTACACCTGGCTCGACGGATCGTCCACCGACTCGCGGACGCGCAGGCCGGTGAGCTCCTCCAACTTCGCCAGCAGGTCCTTCGCTTGGTCCCTGAGCAGGCCGCGGACGAGAAGTTCGACGGTGTCGCCGGCAATCCGCACATCGGCCGTGTCGAGCAGGCCAAGCCTACGGTCCGGATACAGTCGCAGCTCACCGATCTCGCTGTGGGCCACACGGGTGACATCAGATATTCGGTTCCTCATGTCCAGCTCGATCGCGCGCACATGCCGATCGCTCACGACGATGACCGCCGAGCCTGGCATACCACCGCTCATGCGATACGGCGCGAGGCAGACGAACCGCTCCGGCCCGTCCAGTAACTCCATGACGATGTTCAGCAGCAGGTCCTTGTTGCCGAAAGTGCGTTGCATGAACGGCAGATGCCGCTTGAGCCAAGCGTCTATCTCGACCCGGGAACGTGGCACACTTGCCACGGCCGACTTCCCGCCAGATGGGACGGATGCCTGGAATGAGGGCCAGCCAAGCTCCTTCCGCATCCGAAGGTACTCGCGCGTCCCGTAAGCGCTGAGATCGAAGAACCATTGCCGGACATCGTCGGTCAGCCGGCCTCGCCCCGCGAAGATCAGCCCGCAGCCGATCAAGGACAGCAGCGCCTGCGCGCGCCACTGATCGCCGAAACTCCCGCGGTTGGCCCAGCTTTGTGCTGTGCCGTGGAACGCCATGCTGACCGCCTTCGGCCCCATGACAGAGGCGGCTTCCGACTTGTCAGGGGTGACGATCGCGACTTTGAGGTCGTGCCGTATCGGGGAGTCGACCGCGAAGTCTCCCAACCACTCCCGGGCGAGGCTCAGCAACAGGTACGCCGGATCGTAGGCAAGCGATGCGTCCTCGGCGAATCCGCCATAGTCGATGAGCTTGAACCCTTGCGGGTCGTCGGGGTGCACGAGCACGTTTCGCACGTTCAGGTCACCATGCGCGCGCCCACGCCGGATGAACAGGGAGTGCGCGTCGTCGCTGTGCGCCAGCGCCAGTGGGTTGAGCGCCTGTCCGCCATCTCCGTCCGGAACGAACTTCTCCGTGGCCAACCCACGCGTGGCCGCCCAGGTGGACAACGCGCTCCCGGCCTCGAGCCGGTCGCCGAGCAGGAGTCGCAGGTACGCGCCCGCGGTCATGGGCAAGGGCGGATGAGCACGCGCCGCATTCCACTCGGCGAGCAGGGAGCCCACCACGATTCCGCAGACCTCGTGCAAACTGGCATGGTGTCGCAGCTTCACCAACGGCTGCACGACGGACTGGTCACCGCCGGCAATCTCCATCTGGATCATCCACCATGCATCCAGCGGGATCGCGTCACCGATCAGCTCCACCAGATGCGCCTCGCGAAACTCCCGCGGCGAGTGGTCCAGCGCCTGGCGCATCCGCCGCACCTCGCCGGGGCCGTCCTTCGGCAGGAACTTGAGTATCGCCTGCCGGTCGATGACGTTCTTCTCGAACTGAAGGACGACAGCGACCTTGGCCTCACTCATTCCTCCGTCGAGCCACCCCACCAACCTGGTGTCGTAGCCGGTGGAAAGATGCCACCGGTCGTAGGCGTCGAGCACTGCAGAGGGAAGCCGTGCTTCCCATCCGTCGCCTAACCTCTTGCCCACGTGATTCGTCCTATTCCAGGAAAAACAAGATGACGGAGATGATGATCCCGAGCACCCCGATGAGAATGCCGTAGAACTCCCAAGGCCTGTCCCTGACGATATCGCGCAGGGTGCGCCGCTGAACGGCTTGCAGGCTCAACGGCAGCACTTGGAACGCCTGTGGCATAGTTCTGCACAGTTCTCGCAGCCCGCTCATGTTCAGCGACGCCTGGTTGACGCGGGCCCCCTCTTTGAGGAGTGTCTCTGATCCGACCCAGCGGGCGTCCGGGCCGACGAGCAGGTGCGGGCGTGACGACCGGAAGTGAAAGAATGTGATTTCGTACCTGGTGAGGACGCCCAGCGTACGCGAAAGTTGCGTGATCTCGGCTGTCCCCATGTCCATCAGCTGATCCTTGTCGGCGTCAAAGACGAAGCGCGGGAGTTCTTCCTCCAGTTCCCGGATCGCGACATCACGTATCGTCGGGTCGGCGGAACGCATCCGCCCGCCCGGGAGTTGGTACTGATTGGCGGCGCTGTCATACATGACCAGACAGCTGACGCCCTGCCCACGCAGCCGCGCCGTAACAAGGACCTGGGCGACGCGTACCTGGCGCAGCGGCCGAGCCCCTGGGTTCATGTGCGCACGCTGGCGCTCCACCAGGTAGAGGAATTGCGGCCCCGTGAGGATCTTGTGGTTCAGGTACGGCGGATCGCCTATTCTCGCTCGTTCCCAGTTGCCCAGGACGGCTGTACCGGTCTCGACGTGCTCGGCCAGACTGCTGAGGAACAGTGAGGACGAGATATGCGCGGCCTTGACCCGATGGTCTTCGACCGCCAGCACGCCAAAAGCGTTCAGCAGCGTGATCAGCATCTGGCCGACGAACTCTGCCTGTTCCCGGTCCAGCCCCATGCCCTCGCACAGGGACGCTTCCAGCACTGGTCCCTCGTTCTCGCCCGGTAGTCTCCGAAGCAGTTCCGCTACGGCTTGCCGCACCTCTGGCTCCGTCATCACACAATGGTCTCGAGCTTGACGGCTCCGAGCCAGGGTTTCCCATGGCCTTGCGATGTCGATACAGGTAAAACGCGGATGCCGCCTCAGATCTGGCCTGCGAGCGGGTTGTGGTACTTGTTGTTGTCCTGCAGCTGCGCTTGCAGAGATCACTTCTCGATACAACCGGATGCAATCGATTGGCCCGGCCGGCAGATGATGGGCCGACGCGTGGGGCGGAAACCGAAGAAGCCGGCCAAGGAGCTCCGGCCATCGCCCCGTCGTCCCGTGTCGGAGTACATCAGGCCGAACTCATCCGCAGCCGGCGCATTGAACGCCACTCGCGGTGGCGGAGATTGGCTCCGGCCCGACGAGCCCTGCCGGTCATGGCTCTCCTGAGTGACGGCGACGCCTACGCCGCCTGGCCGTCGGCACCACCACCGCTTGGCGCTACGTCCGCGAAAGCGTGAACCTGCTGGCCGAGGACGTGCCCGACGCCGACGACAACGCCCTGGCCAAGCCGGCCGACGGCGAGCCGGCCTCGCCCGTCGTCATCTCCCAGGTCGCGGAACTCGACGCCGCCACCGCGGCGGCCGCCGTCGACAAGCTCTGCGGGCAGGGGCTCGCAACTCTGGCGGGCCTGCGGTTCTCCTCCCACCACCACACCGAGAACGCGACGACGTCGTGCCGTACCGCGGCCACCTGCTCAGCGGGGGCGAAGGCAGCGGGGTGACGGAGGCAGCGGGGTGACGGGCTCGCTGACCGAGAGCCGGTGGAGCCCGCACGAGATCATCCGCGTGCCACACGAGGTGGCCACGAGAGCGGTGGCCTTCTCCTCGATGATCTCGCGGTTGCTCGGCCGGCTGGACGAGGCGCGGGCCCCGCTGAGCGCGCAGTTCCCGCCGCCCGGTCAGGATGCGCGGGTGCTGATCCCGTTCCTGATGGGGCTGGCCACGGTGGCGACGGTCCGCGCCTCCGAGAACCGGCAGCTTGGCATCGGCACCAGGGTGCGGCTCACCCCCGAGGACCGCGCCTTTCTGGCCGGCGCACACAGACACCGTTCGGGAGGTTCTCAAGCGGGAAGGTCGTGATTCGCCACCCGCGCCGACGTCCACCACATGCTCCGGCCTCCCGCGGACGCCGCTCCACGGACGTCCGCGTCGGGCGGGGCGCCGCTGCCCTCCAGGCGGGTGGTGATCGCGATCCGGTTGTGCGCGTTGATCACTGTCGCGGCCCAGATCAGCGCCGCCAGCTGGGTCTCCTCGAACTGCCTCGCCGCCTCGGCGTACACCTCGTTCGGGACCTGTCCCGCGAAGACGAGGGTGATCGCCTCGGTCAGCGACAGCGCGGCCCGTTCCCCGCTGGTGAAGAGCTTGCTGTTGCGCCAGGCCCGCAACTCCCGGATGCGCTCCTCCCCTTCCCCCATGGCCCGCGCGTCCTGGGTGTGCCGGTCGAGTGAGAGGGAACAGCCGTTGATCTGGGAAGCGCGGATCTTGATCAGCTGGAGCAGCCCCGGCGCGATGTCCGCCGCCTGCGCCGCGGCCAGAGCGGCCTCCTGCAGGGCGCTCATCGCGCTGGAGACTTCGGGGGTCACGTTCTTGATCGCAATCCGCGGGGCAATCGTGGCTACAGACATGTCGTGACTCTCATCTCGCTCGTTGAAGCTCTTCGAAGCAAGGACGGGCGCAGCGACGATGTGACGATATGTCCCCCTCTCCGTCCCGCTCGAGAGCGCGCTCCCGGCACCGGGCCCCGCGCGCCCTCCGTACTGCATGGGATACGCGGCATCGCCCGCCCCGGTTCGCACCACACATGTCACCGAGGAGTCAGAGAGTCGGCCGGGAGCGTGGACGATTGTCCGGAGTGCCGCTCAGCCGCACGCCTTCCCGGTGCCGCCCGAGCCGGTCTGGACGTTGCGGCGGCCGGCGTTCCACTCCACCGTCACCCTGCCCCAGGCGCAGGTCCTGGGGGCTCGGAGCATGTTGCCCCAGTGACGGCCGTTGTTGCCTGGTTTGAAGTCGTACGCGTCCCTCCTGCGGTCCCCCGTGTACAGGTAGATGGTGCCGCTCACCTTGGAGTCGGTCGTGATCTCGACCCAGTTGGTCTTGCACCGGGGAGACCACCAGAGGTTGATCCGCCCGACAGCGGAGCGGCCCCGGTGTCTGACGAGCGTGCCGGTCCGCACCACCTGGGCGGAGTTCCAGCAGCCCGACTCGGCCGGGTCCTGGTGGTCGTACGTGTTGGCCTGCGCGTGCGCGGGAGCACCCGCCGACAGGACCGCCGTCATGGCGGCCACGGTGATGGCCACAACTCGAAGCTGCACGTGGAGTCGACTCCTCATCTCGAACGGCAAATGATGGACCCCGAGGACAGGACGGGGCATCACCGTCAGAATAACAGAGCGCGTGCTCCAAAATTGCGGCTCTGCCACAGGAAGCGGGCGCCGGCGGCTAGCGCGGGACAAGGTCGCGGACGCCCGCGCGCATCCCGAGATAGGCGAGAACGCCCAGACCTGCGCACATCAGCCAGACCGCGCCGCCGACATACTCGAACAGCGCCGTGCCGACGCTGGGGCCGACGGCCCAGCCGGCCGTCTGGCAGGTGGACAGCGCGCCGATGTAGCGGCTCCGCAGGGCGGGGGTCGGGGCGGCGAGGGCCGGGTACGCGCCGATGGACGGGGCGCTGATGATCTCTCCCAGCGTCCAGACGACGGCCCCGAGGATGAAGACCCACGGGCCGAAGGGCAGGCCGAACAGGCCGAGGCCGACGCCGAGGAGGAGGCACCCGGCGGCGACGGTGGCCCGCATGGAGAAGCGCTGGATGAGGGTGGTCAGCGGCAGTTCGACGAGGATCACGAGCGCGCCGTTGAGCGCGACGACCGCGCCGTAGAGCGCGGTCGGGTAGCCGCGCTGCTGCACCTCGAGCGGCAGCGTCGACTGGTACTGGACCTCGGCGACCGCCGTGATGAACATTCCGGCGAGGAACAGCAGGAACCGGCGGTCCCGCAGGAGGTCGCGGTAACGGGCGGTGTCCTCGCGATCCGCGGTGTCCTCGCGATCCGCGGTGTCCTCGCGCGCCGCAGGGTCCTCGCGCGCCGCAGGGTCCTCGCGCGCCGCAGGGTCCTCGCGCGCCGCAGGGTCCTCGGGCGCGGCGGGGTCCTCGGGCGCGCGGTGGCCGGCGCCGGCCGGGATGACGAGCAGGACGACGAGGGCGAAGAGCAGGTCGACGACGGCGTTGACGGCGAAGACCACCTGGTAGGAGTACGCGGCGGCCAGCCATACGCCCAGCAGCGGGCCGACGGCGGCGCCGAGGTTGAGCCCGAACCGGCCGGCGGCCGAGGTCATCACGAGCCGCTGCGGCGGCGTCAGCTCGGCGAGCATCGTCGCCGCGGCCGGGCGGTACATCTGCCCGAACGCGCCCGCCGCGAAGCCGACGATCAGCAACGGGACGAGCGCCGTCACGGCGGCGAGCCCCGCGGTGGACAGACCGCACAGCAGCATCGACCACACGATCACCACCCGCGCGCCGAACCGCCCCGTCACGCTGCCGCCGACGAACGTCCCCACGATCGACCCCACGCCGAACCCGGTCAGGACGAACCCGGCCTGCGCGGGGCTGTAGCCGAGGCCGGTCAGGTACAGGACCAGGAAGAGCGCGACGAAGCTCCCCATCCGGTTCAGCGCGATGCCGAACAGCAGCACGATCGCCGGCCGCGGCAGCTCGCGCAGCGTGCGGATCACTCCGGCGGGAGCCTCGTCGGCGGGCGCCTGCGGGGTGCCGGTCATGCGGGGCTCCACGTGCAGCGCAACGCCGCCAGCGCCCGGTCGAGCGCGGCGGACAGCTCCGCGCGGGTGCCCGCGGCGGCGGTGGCGAAGGCGACGCGGCCCTCCATGAGGTCCTTGTGCGGCAGCAGGACGACCTCCCCCGGGCGGACGAGCGGGACGGCCAGGCCCGCCTCCGGCGGCAGGGCGGACTCGTCGAAGGCGATCCCCTCGACGCGGGTCTCGTGCCACGGCGGGTAGGCGAACCTGATCCCCGCGCACAGCGCGCGCGTCCGCGTGAGGTCGGGGGCGTCGCCGCACGACACCGCCGCGAGAGCCAGGCCCGGGTCCACGCCGGAGGCGCTGTCGCACAGGTAGGACAGGAGGTCACCGCCGAGCCGGCCGTTGATCTCGATGAGCTTCGGACCCTCGTCGGTGAGCTTGAGCTCGGTGTGCGTGGCGCCGGTGGCGTACCTGATGGCCGCGTGGACCTGGGCGAGGAAACGAGTGATCTCGGGGTCGCCGAGCAGCGGGTCGTCGCCGCGCGTCCAGTGGCCGGTCTCCTCGAAGTACGGCGCGTAGCCCATCTCCTTGTGCGAGACGAAGACCGGCAGGACCCGGCCGTCCCGTACGACGGAGTCGACGGCGATCTCCGGCCCGGTCAGGTACTCCTCGATCATGACGAAGCGGTCCGGGGACCGCAGGCCGGCGGCCGGGAGACGATGAGCGGAGGCGAAGTGGTCGGCCAGCTCCTCGCCGTCGCGGACCAGCGCGACGGCCTGGCTCGCGACCCCGGCTCTGGGCTTGACGACGACCGGGTAGCCGAACTTCTCCGCCACGGCGCGCGCCTCGGCCACGTCGGCGACCAGCTCCGACTGTGGCTGCGGCACGCCCCGCGCGGCGAGGGCCGAGCGGGTGAGGTGCTTGTCGCGGCAGGCGCGGGCGGCGTCAGGGCCGGGGCCGGGCAGGCCGACGGCCGCCGCGGCGAGGGCGGTGCCGACGACGTGGTCCTCGGCCCACGTCATGACCCCGTCGGCGGCGTCTCGTGCGACGACGTCCCGGACGGCGGCCACGATGCCGTCCGCCGCCATCCCGGGTACGACGCTGACGCCGCGGACGTACGGCGTCTCCCACTCGGCCGGCCGGCCGATGACGAGGTGGACGTCGTAGCGCTCGCCGATGCTGCGCAGCATGAACTCCCGGTACAGGCGCGGCCCCGTCCCCACGACGACGAGCCGCTTCATGACGGCCGCTCCGCCCCGACGCCGACGAACGCCATCAGCGCCGGGGTCTCGGCGCGGTTGTGCCAGGCGTGCCTGGTCCCCTGCTGGACGACGCAGGCGCCGGGGGTGAGCCGGACCTCGTCGCCGGAGTCGAGTTCGAGCCACAGCTCGCCTTCGAGGCAGATTCCGTAGTCGAGGGTGTCGGTGGTGTGCATCCCCGACGGGTCGCCGGGCTGGAAGACGTCCATCAGGCCGGGGAGCCGCTCCTCGACCTCCGCGTCGATCTCGGCCTGGTCCTCGGGCGACGACGCGGCCGGCAGCCCGGCGATCGCGGAGGCGGGCGGGAAGCGCACGAGCAGCAGCCGCGTCCCGCCGGCTCCGGCGAAGAAGGGCAGCGTGACCGGGCCGTCGGCCTTCGGCCCGACGGTCGCGCCGCCGTCGGGGCTGCCCCACAGCAGGTACATCTCCTGGCCGGGCAGCGCGCGGGCCGTGATCGGCGCGACGGACGCGTCATGTACGATCACCGCCGCGCCGTCCGGGCCGAACCCGGTCACGATCAGGCGTGGATCGATCGCCATCAGGCTCCCCCTTGTCCCCGCAGCCGCTTCAGCGTGTCCTCCTCGGCCGCGCGGAGCTCCGCGCACGCGGCGGCCACGCGGAACGCGTCCACCTGGCCGATCGCCTTGCCGATCATGAGCTGGTTCCTGATGTCCTTGCACCGGCCGACGAGGTCCGCGAGCGCCGGCTCGGCGTCCGCGTACGCCGGTTGCCGCGCGGCGAACTCCCGCAGGCACGCCCGCGACCCCTCATACACCGAAAAAGCGTCATAAAGGAGGGCGATTGCGCGGGCGGGCGTGATCCACCGCGTCCCCAGCAGGTCCGTGACCCCCTCCAGCAGCGCGTACGTGTCGTCGTGCGCCCGGAGCACCTCGGAGAACGCCGCCGCCGACCCGGTCACCGCCGCCGCCGCGTCGTACGGGCCGGCCGGGAACCAGCTGACGTGCCGCAGCTTCCCGTTGTCGTACGCCGCGGCGATGACGTCCTCGGGGTAGGCGTAGCGGCACAGCACGCTCGCCCGGTTGTCGTCGAGGATCGACCAGTGCCCGTCCTCGTACGAGGTGAGCGTGATCGTGTGCACGACGTGGTCGGTCCGGTACTCGGGGGTGTGCGGGAGGTAGTAGACGTCCACGAAGAGGATCACGTAACCCTCGCGCGCGACCGTGTCGATGACGAGCTCGCGCGCCTGCGCGTAGGTGTCGAACGGGACGTACTCGCGGGCGATCCCGACGCGGGCGAGGGCCGCGGGGTCGAGGAGCTTGCTCTGGAAGTCGTATTTCGGGCGGCCGAGACGGATGACCTGGTCGGCGATGTCGTCGCCGCCGACCAGGCAGTTGCAGAAGACCAGCGGCAGGTCGGGGACCCGCTCGGCGAGCATGACCATGGCCTGCCGCTGGTAGCAGTTGAGGAACGACCGGTCGTATAACCGCTGGTCGTAGTCGTAGACGTCGTCCTTCATGCCGTCAGAGCGTCCGGGTCATGAAGGCGCTGTGCGGGTCGGGGCCGTAGCCGGCGAACGGCCCGCAGGGCTCGAAGCCGAACTTCTCGTACAGCTTCCGCGCCCGCTCGAAGTGCTCGGTCGAGCCGGTCTCCAGGCTGAGCCGCTTCAGGCCCATCGCCCTGGCCTCCTCCAGCATGTGGGTGAGGAGCAGGCTCGCGACGCCGTCGCGCCGCCGCTCGCGGGCGGTGCGCATGGACTTGATCTCGCCGTGCCCGTCGTCGATGCGCTTGATCGCGCCGCAGCCGACGAGCTGGTCGCCGTCGTACACCGACCAGAACGTGACCTCGGGGACGCGCAGCCCGTCGAGGTCGAGCGCGTACACGCTCTCGGCGGGGGTGATGGAGTGCATCTCCCGCAGGTGTTCCTCCAGGAACGCGGCGATCTCCGGTCCGCGCAGGTCGTCGACCACGATCTTCATTTATCCTGCCTCCAGTAGTGCGCACGCGAAGAAGCCCGGCGCGGAGGCCTGCGCGAGGTAGAGCGCTCCTCGCTCCGGGCCGGACTTGTCGGTGTGGTCCATCAGGTTGATCAGCCAGTCCGCGTTACCGCAGTGACCGTACCTGGTCATCGGCTCCTGGTAGTGCAGGAGCTCGCGGGCCTGGCCGGCGGCCATCGCGTTGAAGCTCACGATGGGGGCGAACAGGCTCGAGGGGAAGATCTTCGTGACGTCCCCGGGTCCGCGGCCCGCCTGGCCAAACGCCTGGTCCAGCGCGGCCCGCGCGACCGCCTGCCGGGAGGCGAACGTGTCCTGCCCGATCATGCCGGAGAAGTCCGCGGCCAGCCCCGTCCCGGCGAGCGTGAGGCCGCCGTGGTCGCGGCTGATCAGGCAGCCCGCCACGGCGTCCCCGAAGAGCGCGAACGACTTCACCCGGTCGCGGTCGTCCGGGGTGAGGTCCAGCGCCACCAGCACGACGTTGCGCGCGCCCGCGCCGGCCAGGCCCCAGCCGTAGCGGAGGGCTTCGAGCGAGCTGCAGCACTGCTGGAGCGACACGATCGCGGGGACGCACGCGGTCAGCCCGGCGGCCCGCATGACCTCGACGGCGACGTCCCTGCCGAGCAGGCCGAGCACGGCGTCGGAGGTCGCGAGCACGAGCCGGTCCACCTCGCCCGCGCGGACCCCGTGCGCGCTCAGCACCTTCGCCACGCAGTCCACGAGGTACGGGACGAGCGGCCCGGTCATCTTCCGGTACGTGCCCGTGCCCATCGCGGCGAACGCGGTGTCCGGCGAGACCGCGCGCCACAGGTCCTCGA
This sequence comes from Nonomuraea angiospora, assembly GCF_014873145.1. Taxonomy (NCBI): domain Bacteria; kingdom Bacillati; phylum Actinomycetota; class Actinomycetes; order Streptosporangiales; family Streptosporangiaceae; genus Nonomuraea; species Nonomuraea angiospora. The sequence goes on from NZ_JADBEK010000001.1 coordinate 2,371,041, forward strand.
AGCCGGGTATGTCCTCCGGACGGCCCTCGGCGTCGCCGAACACGCACGCGAAGGACCCGATGCCGCCCACTCAGACCTCGGCCGGCGCGCTCGCGTCGATCTCCTCGATCACCGACAGGATGCCGTCGACGTCCTCGAGCATCGGCACCCACTCGGGACGCAGCGCGATCCTCCCGTTCGCCTTCTCCTCGATGTAGGTGTTGACGAGGATGAGGATGTTGAGCGAGCTGATCCCGAGCTCGGCGCGCGACCTGCTCCGCGCGACCTCGTCGTAGGTGAGCTCCGGCGCCATGGGCTGCGTGCCGAGGAAGTCGACGAAGTTCCGCAGCCGGTCGTCGATGTCAGGCATCGGCGGCCACCTGCTTGAACGCGAAGCCGTTGAGGTTCTCGGTGTAGATGCGGTTGTAGCCGTACCTGTCCTCGCCGGAGACCAGGACGCAGCCGTGGTAGTCGAGGGCGATCTCGTCGCCGAACTCGACCAGCCTGTCCACGTGCTCGTACACCTTGGTCTGCGGGATCACGTACCTGGAGGCGTAGCCGAGGCGGGTCTGGTCGCTGATGTTGGGTAGGGAGCCGTGGACGCACTTCTCGACGAACAGGACGAACTGCCCCGGCTCCATCTCCATCTCGACGACGTCCTCCTTCTCCGGGTCCCAGTCGGGGTCGAGCTGGAGCTCGGAGTAGTCGTAGCCGAAGAAGTCGGTCTTGCGCTCCGGGCTCTTGGTGAGCCGCTTGTTCTCGTCGTAGAACCAGCGCTTCTGGCTGCCGCGGATGAAGCGCAGGCAGCCGTTCTCGCGCTTGGCCGGGGAGAAGGCGGTCCAGACGCTGACGTCCTGGAGGACCGCGTCGTCGTCGCGGTCGTAGGCGAAGCTCAGCGACGGCGTGGCGGCGGTCGTGGTCTCGCCGACGATGTACTTCTCGACCTGGTGCCAGCCGGTGCCCGCGTCGCCCGGCTGCTTCTGGAAGATGTTGGACTTCCAGCAGATGATGTCCTCGCCCAGGAGCGAGCGCAGCTTGTTCACGATCTCCGGCCGCGAGATGTGCTCGGAGAGCGTGTCGCAGTCCAGGTGCCGGTCGTAGTTGATGACCGTCGAGTTGTGCGGCTTGTTCTTCGACAACGCCATCTCGATCATCGCCTTGCTCCAGATCTTCTGGGCCTCGTCGGGCCCGTAGAGATCGAAGGGGCCGACGTAGCCGTTGTCCTTGAAGAACTGGACCTGCTCGGCGGTGAGGCCGTCGGTCAACGATGTCATCTGCCTGTGCCCTTCTTGTCGAGGAGCCGTTTCGCGTTCTTCCCCATGAACAGGTCGCGATCGGCCTGGGTCATCTCAGCCGGGAAGGCTCCTTCGGCCGTGAGTCGTTCCACGAAGTTCGCCTGCTTGCCCTGCAGCCGGAAGATCGGCCAGTCGGTGCCGAACAGCACCTTGTGGTTGATGTTGCGGCGGAAGAACCGGTTGAGCCCGGCCACGCCGTCGGGGGCCTCGTAACCGCTGGCGTCGATGTAGACGTTCGGCCGGTTGTTGCAGAGCATCGCGCACTCGTCGGGATAGTGCACGCTGCCGTGCGCGAGCACGAAGTCCACGTCGGGGAAGTCGCGCGCGGGCCGGTCCACGTAGATGGGCAGCGCGATCTCGAAGTCGAGCGCCGGGGAGGTCGCGCCGATGTGCGACAGCACCGGCAGCCGATGCTGCGCGCAGATCTCGTAGAACGGGTAGAGCGCCCTGTCGTCGAGGCGGTAGCCGCATGGCGGGTAGAGCTTCATGCCGTCGAAGCCGTACTCGACGATGGCCCGCTCGAACAGCGCGATCCCGTCGGCCCCCCAGCGCGGGTCGACGCCGACCAGGACGCGGAAGCGGCCGGGATGCCGATCGACGACGGCCTTGTGGTGGTCGATGATCTCCTCGATGGAGTGCGTGCCGTCCTTCAGCGCGTACGTGAAGTCCGGCAGCAGCAGCACGGCCTCGTCGATCCCCGCGTCCTCCATCTCCTTGACGAGCTGGTCGCACAGCGGGTCCTGGAGGGTCGCGTCGTGCATGCGGCGCAGCCGTTCCTTGGTCGCGGGCAGGCCGCGCGCCCGCATGGCCACGGCCATGTTGTCGATGACCCCGTCGCGGAAGGACGGCGGGAAGCACATCTCGGCCGCGACGTGGCAGTGGAAGTCGATGATCGTCATGAGTTCGCTCCCAGGCAGATGCCGACGATGTCGTGCACGTACTCGGCCTCGATGAACTCCCCCATGTGGCTCATGGCGTCGATGCCGGTCTGCTCCTCGAGGACGAACACGATGCTCATGAGCCCGATCGAGTCGACGCCGAGGTCGTTCCTGAGGCTCATGGACGGCGCCACGTCCCTGCCGGGCAGGACGCTGGCGATGATCTTGCAGAGCGCCTCCTCGGTCACCTGTCGCCACTCCCCCAGACGGCGCGCGCGACCGCGCCACGGTCGATCTTGAAGTTCCGGGTCAGCAGACCGCTCTCCACGGTGAGCTCCTCCGCCGGGCGGACGAGAGTCGTCGCGATCCGGTGCGACGGCTCGCGGCCCGCGTTCATCCGCTTGATGTACGCCTCGACCTCGGCCGCCCTGGCCGTGTCCTCGATGTCCTCGATGTCCTCGATCCAGAGGACGCAGGCGAGCAGCGCGGCGCCGGCCGGCAGGGCCACCATGGCGCGGACGCCGGGGAAGGCGCGTTCGACGTCGGCCTCCAGCTCGGCCGGGTTGATCTTCACCCCGCTCCGGGTGATGATCACGTTCTTCTTGCGGCCGGTGAGCCGCAGGAATCCGTCCTCGAGGACCCCGAGGTCGCCGGTGGCGATCCTGCCGTCGGGGAGGAAGACCGCGTCCTGGGTCTCGACGCCTTCGTAGACGTACCCGGCGACCTGCGGCCGCTCTGCGCGTACGAGGACTTCGCCGTCGTCGCCGAGTTCGACGGTGATGCCGTCCACGGGCCGTCCGGCCGTGCCGATTTTGGCCCGGCCCGGCACGTTCATGGCGATCCAGCCGATCTCGGTGCTGCCGTAGAGCTCGTAGAGCGGCGCGCCGAGCTCCTGGAACAGGGCGACCATGGCCGGCGGCACCGGCGCGGACCCGGTGTACATGAGCCGCACCCGCGACCCGTACATCGACAGCCACCCGCGGCCCTTGTCCATGCGCTCGGCCGGGTCGGCGGCCATGACGCGGTTGTGGAGCAGCTCGAAGAAGGACGGCGGGCCGAGGATGATCGTGGGCTCCACGGCCTTGAAAGCCTGGAACATGATCTCCGGCGGGACGACGGTGGCGGCGCAGCCCGTCCAGATCGCGAGGTAGGTGAGGTAGCGCTGCTGGAAGTTCGAGTACGGCATCACGATCGCGATGTCGTCGTCCGGCGTGACCTGCCAGGCGCGGGCCGACAGCTCGACGGTGTTGGCGATGCCGTCGTCGGTGAGCAGCAGGCCCTTCTGCGTGCCCGCGGTCCCCGAGGAGAACGCGATCGTGCGCACGCCGGGCGGCAGCGCCGGAGCGTCGGCGTGCCGTACCGGGTCGAGCTTGACCGGCCGTTCGGAAAGGACCGCGGTGGCCGGGGGCAGGCCGGCGCCGGCCTCGCCCGGGAGCGCCCGGGTGACCAGCAGCGCGGCCAGCCGGTACGTGTCCACGAGCGCCCCGATCCGCGCCGCGTCGTGACGGTTCTCCGCCGGGATGGCGACGGGGACGCAGCCGAGTGCGAGCAGCGCGAGGTCGGCGAGGATCCACTCGTAGGAGTTGGGGCCGAGCACGCCGACGAGGTCGCCCGCGCCGAGGCCGCTGTCGCGCAGCTCGGCCATGAGCCGGCCGGCGTCGTCGTGGATCTCGGCGTACGTCCTGACCAGCGTGCTCCCGTCGCGCGACAGGAAGCGCATCCGCTGCCCGGGGTGCTCGGCCAGCTTGTCCACCAGGGAGTCAACGAACATGGAGGTGTTCCTGGACGTACTCGACGGACTGCATGGGCCTGCGGCGTAACTCCTCGACCAGCGGTTCGAGGGGCCCGAGGTCGGCCGGGCCGTACGCGGCGTGGAAGGCGAGCGCGGGCCCGGGGTCGGGCAGCAGCAGGGTCTCGGCCAGGACGCGGGCCAGCGACCGCAGCCCGGCGAGCACCACGTCCGGCTCACCGGCGAGGGCGGGCCCGTCCAGCGCGAGCGCGCCGAGTTTCACCAGGTAGGACAGCTGGAGGAACATGCCGTCGCTGTCGGGGAACGTGCCGAGCCCGCGGTCCACGTAACGCAGGCACTCGGCCAGGTAGTAGGAGATGACGTCGGCCTGGTCCAGCCCGAGCGGCCCGGCCCACACCTCGGCCAGGACGAGGATGCCGAACACGTCGGCGGCCGTCTCCTGGAGCACCCCCACGACCCACGGGTCGGCCGTCCACAGCGGGGTGAAGTCGGTGGCGGGCCGGTGTACGAAGTGCCCGAACTCGTGGCTGAGCACCCCGAGCGTCGGAATCCCCGCGAACCGCTCGGCCGCCGGGTCGAACCCGTTCCCCACCCGCGCGTACCGGGCGGAGAGCGGCCCGGACACCGTGTCGAGGACGGCCCGGTGGGTGTTGCGGAAGTAGTAGGTCTTCTTGTACGGCGACTGGTCGACCCCTTCGTCCTCCGGCAGGAAGTACGCGATGTGCTTGGGGTGCAGGTTGCCCTCCCCGGCCATGAAGAACAGCCGGGTCGCGCCGAACGCCGGGAGGTCGCCGAGCCGCAGGTCCGCCATGAGCGCGCGCAGGTACGGCTCGACCTGGTGCCGCTCGGCGAGCGCGGCGGCCACGTACTCCTGCCCCGCGTCGTCGCGGCGGCAGGCGAACGCCGTGGGCAGCCCGCCGGGGTCCTTGCCCGACCAGGTGCCGAGATGGCCCGCGACGAGCGTCACATCCTCCCGCAGCTCGGCGAGCTCGCACAGGGCGTCGGCGGAGTAGCCGTGCTCGACGGCGTCGGCGCGCAGCGCGAGCGCGCGCCGGTCGGCGTCGTCGGGCAGGTGCTTGGCGATGTCCCGCATGGCGGAGGCGACCAGCGCCGGGGCGTGGAAGCGCCGTCTTTCCCGCGAGTCCTCGGGCGGCCCCGCCGCCTCCTTGACCCGTTGCCAGTCGGCGTCCACGGCCGCCCTCAGCGCGGCCAGCCCGGCCAGGAAGCCGCCGCCGAGGTCCGGGGTCTCGGCCGCGAGGTCGAGGCAGGCCAGCTGGTAGCCGGCGGACGGCGGCCAGAAGGCGCTGCGCCAGTCGCGGAAGGTCCCGGCGGCGGCCAGGTTGCGTGCGTAGTCGAACCTCATGCGTTCTCCAGGAAATCGGCGATAACGAGCGCTGCGCCTTTTTCGCCGATCATCATGCTCGCGGCGTTCGTGTTGCCCGAGACCATGGTCGGCATCACCGAGGCGTCGATCACGCGCAGCCCGGACAGGCCGTGGACGCGCAGCCGGTGGTCGACGACCGCCATCGGGTCGGCGCCCATCCGGCACGTCCCCACCGGGTGGTAGGACGTGTCGCCGTTCTCCCGCGCGTAGGCGACCAGCTCGTCATCGGTCCGGACGTCCTTGCCCGGGATCAGCTCGAACTCCCGGTACGCGTCGAGCGCGGGATCCTCGACGACGCGGCGCGCGATGCGCATCCCAGCGACCAGCCGCGCGCGGTCGGCCTCGGCGGCGAGGAAGCGCGGCCGGATCGCGGGCGGGGCCATCGGGTCGGCGGAGCGGATGTGGATGGACCCGGCCGACTCGGGCCGCAGCGGATAGACGCCGACGGTCATGCCGGGAGCCGTGTCCAGCCGCCGGGTCGCCCCCGCGCCGTAGCTGGCCGGAGCGAAGTGGAACTGCAGGTCCGGCCGCGGTTCGGCGTCGGACGAGCGGACGAACCCGTGGCCGAGCGCGATGGGCAGGCTGAGCAGCCCGCGGCGGCGCGTCACGTACGTCGCGACCTCGCGGGCCAGGCGCAGGCCGCGCGAGCGCTCGTTGAACGTGATGGGACGGCGGACCCGCCAGCGCAGCCGGGTCGCGTAGTGATCGCGGAAGTTCTCGCCGACTCCGGGCAGATGGCGCACGACCGGCACCCCGGCGGCGGCGAGCACGTCGGCGGAGCCGATCCCCGACAGTTCGAGCAGCTGCGGCGACTGGACGGCGCCCGCGCTGACGATCACCTCGCGCCCGCAGCCGGCCTGCCGTGCCCGGCCCTGGTGGCGGAAGGTGACGCCGACGCAGCGCGTGCCCTCGAACCGCAGCCCGGTGACGTGCGCGTCGGTGAGCACCATGAGGTTGGGCCGCCGCAGCGCGCGGCGGAGATACGTCCCCGCGACCGACGAGCGGCGGCCGCGGTCGTGGTTGACCTGGTAGTAGCCGAAGCCCTCCTGGTCACCGGAGTTGTAGTCGGGGTTCTCCCGGTATCCGGCTTTCTGCGCGGCCACCAGGAACGCGTCGCACAGCTCGTCACGCTCGCGCGGCAGGCCGACGCTGATCAGCCCGCCGCTCCCCCGGCTCGGCCCGCCGATCGCCGTGCGCTCCAGGCTCCGGAAGTACGGCAGGACGCCGGCCCACGACCAGCCCGGGTTGCCGAGCCGCTCCCACTCGTCGTAGTCCTCGCACTGGCCGCGGACGAAGATCATGCCGTTGATCTGGTTGGACCCGCCGAGCAGGCGCCCGCGGGGGATGCGCAGGGTCCGGCCGCCGATCGTCGGGTCGGCATCGGTCTCGAAGCACCAGTCGTAGCGGGGGTTGCCCATGAGGATGGTCTCCGCGGCCGGGATCGACAGCAGCGGGCTGCGCCGCCGCGACCCCGACTCCAGCAGCAGCACCCGCGTGCCGGGGTCCTCGGACAACCGCGCCGCGAGCACGCACCCCGCCGCGCCCGCTCCCACGATGATGTAGTCCGCCCGCATCTAACCGGCCGCCGCGAGGGTGGTCCGGTGCATGAGGCGCCGGTGGTTGACGTCGTCGTAGGGGGTGGCCCGGTGCATGGCGCTGCGGTTGTCCCACAGGACGATGTCGCCGGCCTGCCAGCGGTGGCGGTAGGTGAAACGCGGCATCGTGGCGAACTCCTGCAGGAACGTGATGAGCGGCCGGCTCTCGTCCTCGGACATCCCCTCGATCCGCCACGGCACGTTGCCGCCGACGTACAGGGCCTTGCGTCCGCTCACGTCGTGCACCTTCACGATCGGGTGCGCGACGTCGGCCCACTCCTCGCGTTCCTTGGCGGTGGGCGGCGGCCGGTCCGGGTAGTTGTAGGGCCGTGACTGGACCCGGCTGATGATGACCCTGAGATCGGCGATCCGGTCCTTGACCTGGTCCGGGAGCGCGTCGTAGGCGGCGTACATGTTGCCGTACCACGTGTCCCCGCCGACCGGCGGCACCTCGCGCGCGTACAGCATCGACCCCGCCGGCGGGGCGGCCAGGTACGCGCCGTCGCTGTGCCACACCCGCCCGCTGTACGCCGAGCCGATCGGCTTGCCGTCACGGGTCAGATTCGACAGGACGAGGATCTCGGGATGGTCGTCGGCGTTGAACTGGGACCTGGTGTAGGTGACCACCCGGCCGAACCTGCGGCTGAACTCCACCTGTTCGGCCGGGGTCATTTCCTGGCCCCTGATCAGCAAAATGGTGGTGTCGATCCAGGCGCGATAGATGCGCTCGAAATCCTGGTCGGAAATATAACCGGTGACATCAATGCCACGGACTTCAGTGCCAATACCCGCCGTGATGGGAATCAACTCAAGCACGGCGGGAGCATACGGCGCGGCCGCCGCGCGGCGCAAGGACGCGGGAAACTTTCATTTACCGTAATCGGCCCGGCGGGCGGCCCCGATAAGTGTCGGGACAAAATTCGGGACCGGCGCCGACCAGCGAGTTTACATGTTACAGACTTCTCACACCCGGCGAATCAGCCGGCGCCCGCCTTTGTTCCGGCCGGTATTGGACACGGGCCTTTGCCCGCCGTCGGCCGCGTGTTACGCTCCTGCCGCCCGTCCGACGGCCGGAAACTCAACGGCGACAAACTCAGGGAGGGAAAGGGTGCCGCAATCCAGACCGGAGCTGGCGCGCATTCACGACTATTACTGCCTGCCCCGCTCCGTCGGCTCCGCCTCGCAGAGCATCTATGACATTTGGGAGAGCGGTGGCGCCTTCAACGACTCCATCACCCCCTCGACCTACGTCCCCGAATACCGCGCGCACGTCGTCCTCAAGATCCTCATGCTGACCGCCCCCGGGGCGGCGGTGCTCTCGCTCGGCTGCGGCAACGGCTTCGTCGAAGGCGACCTCGTCACGCACGGCTGCGACGTGCGCGCCATCGACTGCAACGCCGAAGCCGTCGAGCTGACCAGGCAGAAGGGGGTGGACGCCCGCACCGTCGACTTCTTCGACCTGCCTCCCGCCGACGCCGCCGACGTCTCGGTCGTCTACGCCGACGGCCTGCTCGGCCATCTCTTCGACGCGGCCGGGGAGCTCGCCCCCGCCCTCGGAAAGCTGCGCGACCTGGCCCTGCGGCCGGGAACGTACCTGGTCCTGTCCAACGACGCGCCCCGCGACGCCAAGGCCGACTTCGCGCCGCACGAGCACGTGGACGGGTTCTGGTTCATCGCCAAGGACTATCTGCACAAGAGCCTGATTTCTTTCGGGTTCGAGCCGGTGGAAAGCTACTATTTCCCGTATCTGCGGCCGGTCAGCGGAATTCGTAACCGCACGATCTGCGTCGCGCTCGTGCCCTGACGATCGGATCCCGTCTTGCCAATGTCGGCTGAATTCGCCGAGCGACTGCTGCCGCGGCTCCCCGAGCTCGTCGCGGATTACGGCACGCCATTCCACGTCTACGACGCGCGCAACATCGTGGCCACCCACGAGGCGATGACACGCGCATTCGGCGACACCTCGTACCGGCAATATTTCGCCGTGAAGGCGTTGCCGAACCTGAATATCCTGGCATTGCTGCGCGCCGCCGGAAGTGGTTTCGACTGCTCGTCGGCGGTGGAAGTGCGGCTGGCCGGGACGGTCGGCGCCCAGGCCGGTGACATCGTGTTCACCTCCAACAACACCACGCTGTCCGAATATCGCGCGGCCCGCGCCGCCGGAGCACTGATAACGTTCGACGACAGGTCGTTCGCGGAAAAAGTCGGTGAACTTCCCGATACCGTCGCCTTCCGCATCTCCCCCACCGGGCTGGCCGCCGGTTGCGCGCTCATGGGCGACGCGGCGCACAGCAAGTTCGGCGTGCCCGTGCGGGAGCTCGCCGGCGCGTACGCCGACGCCGTCGCCCGTGGCGCGCGGCGGTTCGGCATCCACGGCATGACGTGCGCCAACGAGCTCGACACCGGCCGCGCCGCGCGGGCGGCCGCCGACGTCATCCGGCACGGCGCGCGGGTCGCCGAGGCCGTCGGGATCGAGCTCGAGTACGTGAACGTCGGCGGCGGGCTCGGCATCCCCTACCACGAGGACGACAAACCCATCGACTTCACCGCGTACGCGGACGAGATCCTCGCGGCCCGGGAGGAGTTCTTCGGCCCCGGCGGGCCGCGCATCCTCACCGAGATCGGCCGGTACGTCACCGGCCCGCACGGCGTCCTCGTCACCCGCGTCATCAACCGCTGCCGCAAGGGCCACGAGATCGTCGGCCTGGACGCCTCGATGTCGTCGCTGATGCGGCCCGCCATGTACGGCGCGTACCACCACATCTCCCTGCCTTTCGCCGAGGGCAGGGAGCTCGGCCGATTCGACGTCGTCGGCGCGCTCTGCGAGAACCTGGACAAGTTCGCCATCGACCGCGAGCTGCCCGAGCCCCGCGACGGCGACATCGCGCTCATCCACGACACCGGAGCCCACGGCCACGCCATGGGCTTCACCTACAACGGCCGCCTGCGCCCCGCCGAGCTGATGCTCACCGACGGCGGCGACGTGGTGGAGATCCGGCGGGCCGAAACCTACGACGACTACATCGCGACCGTCCGCTGGGGAGTGTGACCTTGAACAGGAGCCTGGTCGAGAGCGCCTTCGAGCGGCGGGAGTCGTTGTCCGGGGAGGAGCTGGCGGCCCTCGCGCCGCACGTCACCGCCGGGCTCGCGGCCCTCGACCGCGGAGAGCTGCGCGCGGCGCGGCCGCAGGGGCCGGAGTGGGTGGTCGACACGTTCGTGAAGAAGCTCATCCTGCTGTCGTTCCTGATCGGCCGGAACGAGGTCGGGTCCGGCGGCCCGCGGCAGCCGAAGAGCTTCGACAAGATCGCGCTCAAGTTCGAGACCTGGGACGAGGCCGTCTTCGGCGACGCGCGCCTGCGCGTGGTCCCCGGCGGGGTCGTCCGCCACGGCGCGTACGTGGCGCCCGGGGCGGTGCTGATGCCGTGTTTCGTCAACGTGGGCGCCTACATCGGCCCGGGAACGATGATCGACACCTGGGCCACCGTCGGCTCCTGCGCGCAGATCGGCGCACGCTGCCACATCTCCGGCGGAGCCGGCATCGGCGGCGTCCTCGAACCCCTCGGTGAGCAGCCCGTCATCGTCGAGGACGACGTCTTCGTGGGCGCGCGCTCGGAGATCGCCGAGGGCGTGGTCGTGCGGCGGGGCGCCGTGATCGGCATGGGGGTCTTCCTCGGGAGATCCACGCCCATCGTCGACCGCGCCACGGGAAAGGTCACGTACGGGGAGGTCCCCGAGAACGCGGTCGTCGTCCCGGGCTCCCGCATCGACGCCAGCAATCCCGATATATCGGTTTATGCGGCGATCATCGTCAAGCACGCCGACGACCGCACCCGCGGCAAGACGGCCCTCAACGACCTCGTCCGCGACTGAGCCCCTCCGTCGATGCCATCACCGACCCCATCACCGACTTCGACGCCGAGCGCCTTCGACCGGCTGCGCGCGCTCCTGGCGGGGATCCCGGCACCCGCCGGCGTCACCCCGATCCCCCTCCACCTCGGCGAGGCCCGCCTCGTCACGCCGCCGGTGGACGGCCGTCTCCTGGGTGACGTGACCGGCTGGACGCGATATCCCCCGCTCGGCGGCACCCCCGAACTCCGCGCCGCCTACACCGGCTGGCTCGAACGCCGCTTCGGCGCCCACCTCGGCGCCGCCGTACGCGGGGGATCGCTCGCGATCGAGCCGTCCCCCGGCACGAAACAGGCCGTCGCGGCCGCCATCGCCCTCGCCGTCTCAGCCGGCGGCCGGGTGTCCGCTCCGGCGGTCGTCCTGCCCAATCCGTTCTATCCCACGTACCACGCGGCGGTGCGGGCGGCCGGCGGCCGGGCGATCTTCTACGGCCACGCGCCGGAGGCCGCCGCCGCCGTGGCCGCCCGGCGGGACGTCGCGGCGGTCGTCGTCTGCTCACCGGGCAATCCGCGCGGCGAGACGCATGCCCCCGGCACGGTACGCGCGATCGGCGCGGCGGCGCGGGCGGCCGGCGCGCTGCTCATCGTCGACGAGTGCTACATCGACCTCGTCCACGGCTCGTCCACAGGCGGTTTCCTGACCTCCGGCCTGGCGGGCGGAGCGGGACGCTTCCTGGTGCTCCACAGCCTGTCCAAGCGGTCCGGGATGCCGGGCCTGCGGTCCGGGTTCGTGATCGGGGATCCGGGGAGCGTGGCGGCGTACGCGGACCACAACCGCACCTGCGGGGTCTCGCTCGCGGCGCCGGTGTGCGCGGTGGCGGCGCGGTTGTGGGCGGATGACGCGCACGTCGCGCGCCTGCGGTCGGCCGTGAGCGCGAACTGGGACATCGCGGACGAACTGCTCGGCAATCTCGCCGGTTATCAGCGGGCCGAGGCGGGATTCTTCCTCTGGTTCCCCGTACGGGACGACGAGGAGGCCGCACGCCGGCTGTGGCGGGCGGAGGCGGTGACGGCGATGCCGGGACGCTACCTCGGCGCGGCCACCGGCCGCGGGCCCAACCCCGGCGCGGGCCACCTGCGCATCGCGCTCGTCCACGAGCCGGACCGCACCCGCGAGGCGCTGACCCGAGTGCGGCGGGTGCTCACGGAGCTGGACCAACTGACTACTGCAGGGGAGCTGACCGGATGAGCGGCGGTCTCATCGGATGGATCGATTTCGAACGCGACCTCACGCGACGGGCGGACGTCGTGCGCGCCATGACGGACACGATGTGCGACCGCGGGCCCGAGGGAGGCGCGGTCCACGTCACCCGGCACGCGGCGCTGGGCCATCGCCGCCGCACGATCCCGAGTCCTGGCGAAGGCCGCCAACCGGCGCTGTTCGCGACGGGCCGCGGCCCCGCGCCGGAGGACGGGACCGTCGTGCTCGTGTACGACGGCGCGATCTACAACCTGGCCGCTCTCCGCCGGTCCCTCGGCCTGCCCCCCGTGGCCACCGACATCGATGTGCTGCTCCACGCCTACCTGAGGCACGGCGCGGACCTCGTCGGCCGCCTCGTCGGCGCGTTCGCGATGGCGATCTGGGACGGGCGGGACCGGCGGCTGCTGCTGGCGCGCGACCACCTGGGCCTGAAGCCGCTCTACTACCACCCCTACCCGGGCGGGATCCTGTTCGCCTCCCTCCCCAGGGGCATCATGGCGAATCCGCTGTTCACGCCGCGTCTCGACCGGTCGCTGATGGCGATCGCGCTGCAGCCGCGCCTCACGCTCGCCGGTGAGACGCCGCTCGCCGGCGTGCACGAGGTCAAACCCGCGCACGTCATCACGTACACGGCCGAGCACGGGCCGGTTTCGCGGGCGTACTGGCGGCTGACGAGCGAGCCGCACCACCACACGCCCGCCGAGACCGCCGAGCGCGTGCGGGAGCTGCTCCATGACGCCGTGGCGGGCCAGTTGCCCGCGTCGGGACCGTGCGGCGCGATGCTCTCCGGCGGCGTGGACTCGACCTCGGTGGCGGCGCTGGCGGCGCGGCTGCTGCCGCACGCGCTCGACACGTACTGCGTCGAGTTCGACAGCGACAAGGCGCACTTCGCGCCGACCGAGCTGCGCCCGGACGTGGACGCGCCGTACGCCGCGGCGGCGGCGGAGCACATGGGGAGCAGGCACACCACGCTCACCGCGACGATGCCGGACCTGCTCGCCGCGATCCCGGCCACGCGCCGCGCGCGCGACCTGCCCGGGTGGGGGCAGTTCGACGCGTCGATGTACCTGCTGTTCCGGCGGATGCGGCGGGACACGACGGTGGCGCTGTCCGGCGAGGCGGCGGACGAGTTCTTCGGCGGCTATCCGTACCTCTTCAAGCCCGAGCTGATCCGGCGCGACACCTTCCCCTGGCTCGGGGACGGGCCGAAACTCGCCGACTTCCTCGTGCCGGAGCTGGCGCGGGACGGCGACGAGCGGGCGCGCTACGCGCAACTCCTCGGCGAGGTGCCGCGCCTGCCGGGTGAGACCGGGCTGGACGCGCGGATGCGGGAGGTGCTGTATCTCGGGATGGCGGGGCCGCTCGCCGTCGTGCTCGACCGCAAGGAGCGGATGAGCGCGGCGCAGGGGCTGCACGTGCGGCTGCCGTTCTGCGACCACCGGCTCGTCCAGTACGTCTGGAACGTCCCCTGGTCGATGAAGTGCGCGGGCGGGTTGAAGAGCCTGCTCAAGGACGCGATGGCCGACCTCCTCCCGCCGTCGACGCTGACCCGGGAGAAGAGCGCGTACCCGCACGTCCAGAACCCGGCTCACGATCAGGCGCTGGTGCGCGAGGCGACGTGGATCGTGAACGCGAGCGAGTCGCCGCTGCGCGCCATGTTCGACGCGCCGCGACTCAACGACCTGCTGAAACAGATCGGCGCCAACGAGCTGCGCGCGCAGCTTCCGGGCGGGGCGAGCGCCGCCCAGCTGCTGGTGCAGCTCGTCGAGCTGAACGCGTGGGTGCGTGAATACCGCGTGTCCGTGTCGTGAGAGCCCACAGGGTCACCCGCCAGAGCGCCTCGAAGAGGACACCGCCGCTCATCTTGCTCGCCCCGCTCGTACGGTCGACGAAGGTGATCGGCACCTCCGCCACCGCGCATCCGTGACGTACTGCTCGCAGCGTGAGGTCCACCTGGAAGCAGTAACCGCGCGACTCCACGCCTTCCAGGAGGATCTTCTCGAGCGCGGCGGCCCGGTAGACGCGGAACCCGCCGGTGGCGTCGGCGACAGGGAGCCGGAGCGCCGCCCGTACATAACGGTTCGCGAGTCGTGAGAGCAGCTCCCGTCTCCGCGGCCAGTTCGCCACGCGGCCGCCGGGCACCCAGCGGGAGCCGATGACGAGGTCGGCCCGCTCGGCCGCGTCCAGCAGGGCGGGGAGCCGCTCGGGAGGGTGCGAGCCGTCGGCGTCGATCTCCACCAGCGCGTCGAAGCCCCGCGCGAGTCCCCAGCGGAAGCCCGCCACGTACGCGGCGCCCAGCCCTTCCTTGCGCTGCCGGTGCAGGACGTGCACGCCGTCGAGCTCGGCCGCGAGCTCGTCCGCGACCAGGCCCGTCCCGTCGGGGCTGTTGTCGTCGACGACGAGGATGTGGGCGGCGGGTACGACCGCGCGGATCCTGCCGACGATGCCGGGCAGGGTGTCTCGTTCGTTGTAGGTCGGCGTGACGACCAGGACGGTGTTCATGATCGCTCCTCAGCTCGCGTGCTTGAAGTCGGGCCAGGCGGTCTGCCACGAGGCGCGCGGTCCTGAGCAGACCGTGACGGGCAGGCCCTGCTCCTCGTTCGTGACTCCGGTGCCGTGGTCGATGACGCCGGCGGATTCGCAGCGCTCGAAGCGCAGCCGCAACCGCTCCGGCGGCAGCCCCACGGCGACCACCGTCCGCGCCGTCTCCGGCGGCGGCCCCTGGTACCACAGCTCGTTGTGGCCGCTGTAGACGGGAATGTCCGGCGCGAACCGGTCCAGTGCGCCGGCCTCGCCGTAGTTGGCGGTGAGCACGACCGTCCCGGACGGCTGCGTTCGATACACCCCGGCCACCTGGGCGGCGAAGCGCGGCCAGCCCACCGACTCCCTGGACACCTCGTTGGGCGAGTCGCTGAGCGCCGCAAGCGGGAGCAGCGGCAGCGCCACGACGATCCCGATGACCGAGGTGCCGAGCAGCCCCCACCAGACCGCGCGACGCCGGGCGACGCGGCTGTCCATCCACGCGGCGGCGGGCACGCAGCCGGCCACGAAGGCGAAGAGCAGGCTCCCGGCGACATAGTCGGCCCTTCCTCCCGACGCCCAGCCGAGCAGGATCGTCACCAGGGACGCGATGGCCAGGGGCCGGGTCTCCGGCCGCCCGCGCAGCCAGAGCCACCCGACGACGGCGATCGCGAAGGCTCCGATGCTGAGCAGCACCACCAGCATGGGCACGAACATGATCCGGTTCACGGGTTCGCTGAGCGTGGCGGCCATGGTGAGCTGCGGCCAGCCGTTGGTGACCTGGTAGAGAAGGTTCGGAGAGGCGATGACCGCCGCCACTGACGCCCCCGACCAGAACCACCTGTCGCTGAAGACGGCACGCGGCCCCTTCACCGCCATGCCGACGGTGATGAGCAGGCCGGTGGCCAGGCCCGTGATCAGCAGGACGATGAGGTGCTTGTTGAACGTGGCGGCTCCGGCGACGGCGCCGGCCGCCACCCACCATCGCCCGTCGCCGCGTAGCAGGGCTCGCAGCACGCACAGGATGCAGGCCGTCCAGAAGACGAAGTCGGCCGACTGGGTCAGCAGGGTGTGCCCCGCGAGCAGGGGGAACATGCCGGTGCCGAGGCCGGCGGCGGCGAGCGTCTGCGCGTTCGCTCGACCGCCGAGCTCCCGCGTGATCGCGGCGCCGAGGAGGATCAGCAGTCCCGTGCACAGCGCGGGGACGACCCGCAGCCCGACGATGGTGTCCCCGAACAGTCCCGTGGACAGCCGGGCGAGGAGCGGGGTCAGCGGCGGCTGGTCGAAGTACCCCCAGGCGGGGGTCTGGCCGAGCATGCGGAAGTAGAGCTCGTCGCGGTGGTAGCCGTACCACGGGCTCATCATCAGCAGGGTGACCACGACGACGCCCGCGATGGGACCGATGGTCCGCCAGGCGATCGCCGGGAGCGAGGGAGCGGTGTCGCGGGGGCTGGGGGCTTGGAGAAGCATGCCTCCACGGTTTCCGATGGCCCGCCGCCTGTCGTCTGGCCGGGAACAGAACCCGGAGTCAGACCCCAGGCATAGGCGGCGGCTCCCCGGGGTGGACCACGCCGTGGTCGAACGCGAAGACGACCGCGGCGGCCCGGTCGCGCACCGCCAGCTTCGTGAAGATCCGGCCGACGTGGGTCTTGATCGTGCCCTCGCCGATCACGAGCTGCCGGGCGATCTCGGCGTTCGTGAGCCCCCGGCCGATGAGCTTGAGCACGTCGAGCTCGCGGGCGGTGAGGTCACCGAGCCGCCGCACCGCGTCGGGGTCGGTCACCGGATCGGCGCGGTAACGCCGCAGGACCCGCCCGCAGACGGCGGGATCCAGCCAGCCGTCGCCGGCCGCCACCGCCCGTACGGCACGCTGGATGTCCTCGGCCGGGGCGTCCTTGAGGCAGAATCCCGACGCGCCGGCCCGCAGCGCGGCCGCGAGCACGTTGTCCTCGCCGAACGTGGTCAGCACCAGGATGCGGGACGCCGGATCCGCGGCCAGCAGCGCACGCGTGGCCTCGACCCCGTCCATCCGCGGCATGCGGATGTCCATGACGACGGCGTCGGGCCGGACGCGCGCGACCTCCGCCAGCGCGGCCTGGCCGTCGGCCGCCTCGCCGACCACGTCGAACCCGTACGGCTGGCGCAGGATCGTCCGCAGTCCCGCCCTGGCCAGCTCCTGGTCGTCGACGAGCACCACCGAGATCATGCCGGCAGCTCCGTCCGCACGACCCACCGGTCGTCCTCGATGCCGGCGGTGACGTGGCCGCCGACCATGCGCACCCTGTCGGCCATCGCGCGAAGTCCCATGCCGCCATTGTGCCGAGGCGGGCTGTCCGGCAAGGAATTGGTGACCGTGGCCCGCACGACGCCGTCCTCCGAGACGCGCACCCGTACCTCGACCGAACTCCGCGGAGCGTGGCGGCTCGCGTTGGCCAGTGCCTCCTGCATCAGTCGGTAGAGCACCATCCCGGTCGTCGGGCTCACCGCCGCCAGCTCGCCGTCGACGCTCGACTCCAGCTCCAGGCCCGCCGTCCGGTACTCCTCGAAGAGCTCGGGCAGCCGGGACGCGGTGGGCTGGGGGGCGACCACGGCCGGGTCGGAGCCTTCCTCGGCGAGAACGCGGACCGCCTTCCGCAGCTCCGCCATGCTCTGCCGGGCGAGGCGTTCGGCCTCGGCGATCCCCGCCGCCGCCTCCCCGGGATCGTGCTCGAGCGCCAGCCGCGCACCCCCCAGATGCAGCACCGTCACGGCGAGCGTGTGCGCGACGATGTCGTGCAGGTCGGCGGCCAGCCGCTGCCGCTCGGCCAGGGCCTCGGCGGCGGTGGCGGCGCTCTCCGCGCGGTGCAGCCGCTCGCCCACCTCGATGCGGTAACGCGCGGCCCAGCCGCTCCAGAAGACCAGCGTCACGGCGGCCAGCCAGTTGGGCCACCCGGGGTCCGGCGTGGTGAACGCCGCGGCGACCACCACGGAGAGCGAGGCGAGCCACATGGCGATGCCCGGCCAGAGCCGCAGGTTGAGCGCGACGAAGGCGATGTAGACCACGAGGACGAACCAGCCGATGCTGTTGACCGCGAGCCCCGTGAGCGCCGCTATGGCCGCGGGAGCCAGGAGCCCGGCCACCTCGGCGAGCCGGCCCGGCGCCGCACGCACGATGACGAGACAGAGCACGATGAAGGCGCCCCCTCCGGCGAACGGGCCCGCGCAGCCGCAGCCACGCGTGATCGTCTGCGCCCACGAGAGCCCGACCACCAGCATCAGCAGCCCGAGACCGGCCGGTAACAGCCAGCGAGGAGTCACCACCACCCGCCCATCGTAGGAACCGGCGGTTCCCCAGACATCCACCCGGAGTGGTACCCGCCATCTGCCCACGGTCAGAGTGGTGTCCTTGTCAAAGGCGTTCGAGCTCTTCGGCGCGGCGCAGGTCCTTGGGGCGTCCCAGGGCCCGGCGCATCAGGATGAGGTCGTCCCGGCGCAGGTAGCGCACCCGCAGACCGTCCGTGTCGACGGCGGTCAGTGCCCGGTCGAGCAAGGGGCGCACCGGCAGCGTTCCCCATGGCAGGTCGGGGGTGCAGCAGTCGCCGCTCACCTGGGGGGAGTCGAACTGCGCCTTGGGACGCAGGAACGCCTGCGGCCCGGGCGGGATGGGGCGATGTTCGTCGTCCAGCACCGTGCAGCCGGCGGCGGCGAAGGCGCGTGCCAGGGTGCCGGCCTGCTCCGGCGCTCCGTCCCACAGCAGGTCGAGGTCCCCCGTCAGCTCCGTCGATCCGTGCAGGATCCCGGCGACCTGGCCGATCACCACGGCCCGCGCTCCGGCCGCGTCCAGAGCCCGCAGCAGCGGGAAGGGGTCGAAGCGCCGGGCGCTGTCGGTCGCGAGGCTGCCGGCGACGGGATCGGCGTCATCGTGGGTACGGCCGGTGGCGGGGCGGTCGCGGGTCAGCGCCCTGGTGCGGTCGACGGCCTCGTGCAGCAACTCCAGTGGTCCACGGTTCACCGCTTCATCCAACACCACGCGTGATCAGAAGGGGTTCCAGTAGGGCGTGGGCAGGCCGCGCACGCCGACCTTGGCGGTGAACAGGCGGCCGTCGCCGGGGCCGGCGGCGGGGAGGTCGAGGGTGGAGGTGGTGATGACCAGGGTGTCGAGGTCGGGGCCGGCGAAGGCGGCGCTGGAGGTGTGCGGGGCGCCGGTCTCCACGGTGGCCAGCAACTCGCCGGCCGGGGTGCGGCACTCGACCCGGCCGAGGCCCCAGTTGGCGATCCACAGATTGCCGTCGGCGTCGGCGCACATGCCGTCGGGCATGCCGTCGCCGATCGTGAACGCCTCGCGGCGCGGCCCGGTCTTGCCGGTGGCGGTGTCGTAGTCGCGTACCCAGACGATGCCCGGCAGGGTGTCCACGCTGTAGAGCAGATCGCCCTCGGGGCTCCAGGCCAGGCCGTTGGACAGCACCAGATCGGTGTCGAGGTAGGTCAGCCCGCTCTCGTCCAGGCGGGCCAGGACCTCCTGGCCGTGACGGCCGTCCAGGGCGAGGCTGCCGATCAGGAACCGGCCGGCCGGGTCCACGGCCCCGTCGTTCAGCCTGCTGTGGACGCCGGGCGCCAGCACCCGGGCCAGCTCCGTGCGGCGCCCGTCGAGATCCACGCGGGTCAGCGTCTGCTGCTCGGCCACGAGCAGCCGGCCGTCCTCGGAGACGGCGACCGCTCCCACCATGCCGTCGAAGACCTGCCGGCCGGTGACGGTGATCAGGCCGTCGTCGAGCAGACCCTCATGTACGGCGCCGGCGACGATGTCCACCCACAGCAGGCGCTCGCGGGCGGCGTCCCAGACGGGGCCCTCGCCGAGGGCGTAGACGTCGGCCGAGGCCGGGGTCGCGGTGATCTTCATATTTCCGGATGTTAGACCATCGTTCCCATTAGCGGAAGAGAGGGATCGGTGTGGCGCAGGGCGGCCAGCGAGGCCGCCCCCGGCTCGATCGTCGCCCGGACCTCGGCCAGGTCGCGCAGGACCTCCAGGGAAACCTGGCGAAGATCGCCGGCTACCGTTCCCGCAGCCGGGACTCCCGCCGCAACCCCTGAACACCACGCCGGCACATTCCCCGCTATCTTTGGTTGAAATAAAGGGTTAAAGGGGGATCTGCATGCCTCTGTCCTCGCGGCCGCTGCGGAAACTGGGCTTCTTGACGATCGGGTTGTTCGACGCGGCCGACCCGCGGCGGGGCCACGAGTCGACGCTCGAGATCATCGAGCTGGGCGAGCGGCTGGGGTTCGACAGCGCGTGGGTGCGCCACCGCCACCTGCAGTACGGCATCTCCTCCCCGGTCGCCGTCCTGGCGGCGGCCTCACAGCGCACCAGCCGCATCGAGCTGGGCACGGCGGTCATCCCCCTGGGCTGGGAGAACCCGCTGCGGCTCGCCGAGGACCTGGCCACGGTGGACGTCCTGTCCGGGGGCCGCCTCAATCCGGGCGTCAGCGTCGGCCCGCCGTTCCACTACGACCAGGTCAAGGACGCCCTCTATCCCGGCACGGCCGAGGCCGAGGACTTCAGCCACGAACGCGTGCGCCGGCTCCTGGGCTTCGTCCGCGGCGAGCCGGCCACCGGCTTCCAGGGGATCGAGGGGTTCGAGGTCTTCTCCGACCGCGTCCAGCCGCACTCCCCCGGGCTCGGCAGCCGCATGTGGTACGGCGGCGGGAGCCTGCGCTCGGCCCGGTGGGCGGGCGAGAACGCCATGAACTTCCTGACCAGCAGCGTCGTGAAGGCGGAGGAGTCGGAGGAGTTCGCCGAGATCCAGCTCTCCCACGTACGGGAGTTCCGCGCCCACCACCCCGACGGCGACCGTGCCCGGGTCTCCCAGGGCCTGGTCGTCATCCCCACCGACTCGGCCTCGGCCGGGCAGCGGGCCAAGTACAAGGAGTACGCCGACCAGCGCACGCCCCGGACCACCACGCCTCAGGGACCGGCGCGGATGATGTTCGCGCCCGACCTCGTCGGCAGCTCCGCCGAGATCGCCGAACGGCTCCACGACCACGCCGTCTTCCGGGAGATCGACGAGGTCGCGTTCGCGCTGCCGTTCACCTTCGAGCACGAGGACTACGTGCAGATCCTCACCGACATCGCCACCAGGCTGGGCCCCGAGCTCGGCTGGCGGCCCCGGCCCTAGAGGGCCGCCGGTCAGACCAGCCGTGCGCCGGCTCGGGTCCGGACCACCGTTCCGCTGACCGGCTGCGGGTTGCGGATCAGGTTGAGTATGGGGCAGACCCGCTCGACCTCGGCGTGCAGGTGCGCCAGCTCCTCGTCCGAGGCGGGCGAGTCGATCAGCACCTCGTAGGTGAAGTTGTGCGGGTAGACGGGAATGTCGCCGTCGCCCGGCTGCTGGGCTCTGGGGTCGTATTCGGCTTGGACGTCCACTTCCAGCGCGTCGATGGGCACCGCCAGCTCGGCCGCCTTGATCAGGAAGATGTGCGTGACGCAGCTGCCCAGCACGCCGGCCTGCAGCTCGGGCGAGGTGGGGCCGAGGTCGTAGCCGGCGAAGTCGGAACCGCTGTCGCTGATGATCTGGAAGTCCCTGATCCTGATGCGCCGGATCCCGCTGCGGCCTTCGGCGGTGACGTGGGCGTGCAACGGGACCGGCCCGGAGGCAGGCGCCTCCCGGCGGGCCAGCAGGGCGGAGCGTTTGTGTGACAGATACTCGCGTAGGGTGCTCATGGTCTTTCTCGTCTGATCAGCGCAGGTCACGGGGTCGGGCGGGGTGTCGATCGATGAGGGCGCCAGGGCGGCCAGGTCGCGCCGCAGCGCGTCATGGCGGCGAGGTCGCGGCAGGGCGCGTCCGGGCGGCCCGCTGTCATCGGTCCCGCCCGTGCGGCGAGTCCCAGGCGGCGGGCAGCCCCTCGGTCGTCTCCCTGAAGGCCGGCCGCTGGTAGAGGTCGCGGGCGTACGGCCACAGGTGCTCGAAGTCGGCCAGCGTCCGCTCGCTGATAAGGTCGCCGCGGTTGTACTCGGAGTCGAACCTGGCCAGCGTCACCCACAGCCGCACGTCCGCCTCGGTGATCGTCTCGCCGGCCAGGAACCGCTGCCCGGCCAGGCGCTCGTCCAGCCGTTCCAGGGCCGCGACGACGCGGTGGCGCTCGTTCTCGCGGTCGTCCTCGGTGGCGGCGCGGGCCACGCGGGAGACGCCGGCGTTGATGTCGTAGTAGATCCAGCCGTTGAGTTTGTTGATCTCCGGGCGGAGGGCGTCCGGGTAGAGGTCGACGGAGGTGTCGGCCCACTGCTCGAACTGGGTGGCCAGGTCGATGGTGATGTCGGGGAAGTTGTTGCTGACGATCCGGCCCGTCCGCCGGTCCCAGAGCACGGGGACCGAGATGTGGCCGCCGTACCCGTGCTCGGTGGCTTCGTAGGCCTGCTCCAGCAGGGTGAAGCCGTTGACCGGGTCGGGGCCGCGGCGCTCCCGGAACGCCCAGCCGCGGCCGTCGCGCGCGTCGTCGACGTACGACAGCGAGACCACGTCCTCCAGGCCCTTGAGCCTGCGGACGATGGCGGCGCGCTGGGCGTACGGGCAGACCCAGGCGACGTAGAGGTGGTAGCGGCCGGGCTCGGCGCGGAACCCGCTGGAGCCGTCGGCGGTGACGCGGCCCTGGAAGGGGTAGATCGGGCGGTTCCAGTCGGGCGAGAGGTGCAGACGGCCGGGGCCGTAATGACCGTACGCGGTGTGGTCGACGGGGCTTGCGTAGACCGGCGTCTGGGTGATGGACACGGGTTCTCCGGGTTTCGGGAGTCGGGATCATTTCCTACTCGGTTCATAGGGTACTTGATATCCCATACTTCTGGTAGGAAAATAGGGCTACCTTGACGAGCGCCAGGAGGAACACGGTGTCCCTGCCTGATTTCCTGATCGCCGGTGTGCCCAAGGCGGGGACGACGGCCCTGCACAGCGCGCTGCAGCAGCATCCCGAGCTCTATCTGTCCACCGTCAAGGAGCCGAAGTTCTTCCTGACCGACGGCCCGCCGCCCACCAGGGGCGGTCCCGGCGACGCCGCGACCTACCAGGAGCACGTCTGGCGGCGCGCGGACTACGAGGCGCTGTTCGCGCAGGCGCCCCCGGGCGCCCTGACCGGCGAGTCCACGCCCTTCTACCTCTACGACCTGGCCGCCCAGCGGCGCATCCACGCCGCCGTCCCCGGCGTCAGGCTCATCGTGACGCTGCGCGACCCGGTCGAGCGGGCCCACTCCAACTGGACGCATCTGTGGTCGGCCGGGCTGGAGCCGATCGGTGACCTGGTGCGCGCGTGCGAGGCCGAGCAGCGGCGGATCGCCGACGGGTGGGCGCACTTCTGGCACTATGTCGGGCTCGGCCGGTACGGCGAACAGCTGGAGCACCTGTTCGACCTCTTCCCCCGCGACCAGGTGCTGATCTTCCGCTACCGGGACCTCGTCGACCGGCCCGCCGCCACGCTGGATCGGATCTGCGCCTTCCTCGGCGTACGCCAGGGGGTGCTCACCGAGGTCCCCCGGGAGAACGTGACGGCGCACCCGGCCGCCGGGGCCCGGCACCTCATGCTGTCCACGCTGCGCCGGTGCCTGCCCGCTGCCCTGACCGAGCCGGTCGAGGCCCTGCTCCAGCGCCGCGGCGCGGCCCGGCGGCCCCTGTCCTGGGAGCAGCGCCAGCGGCTCATCCCCTACTTCGCCGACGACATCCGGCTGCTGCAGCGCGTCACCGGCGAGGACTTCAGCGACTGGCTCCGCCCCCGCGAGCGCTCCGGCGGCCTGGTCGGCGCCCGGCCCCCCGGCCAGCGGCAGTCACGTAACGGCCGCCGGTCCTGATCTCACCGCAGCTCGGTACGCAGCTCGTGGGCGCCGTCCGGGCGGGTGAACTCGTAGTACAGCCGGACCCCGCCACCCGGCAGGTCCACGAACTCCAGGTAGCGCAGGCCCCGGCCGCGATGCGGCGACTCGGCCGCGGGCGCCTCGCCCACCGCGGTCAGCACGGCCGGGTCCGTGCCGGCGGCGACGCCGGTGCGCTCCTCGTAGTTCTCCGCCGCGCTCGCCCGCCCGTCGTAGAACGCCACCACGCGCTCGCCGTCGAAGCGCACCGCGCTGACCCGCACGCCGCGCGCGTCCCACAGCCCGGGCCGGCCGCTCAGCGCCGTGCCGTGCCAGGTCCACTCCAGGCCGTCGGCGCTGGTGGCGTAGTCCGTGACCATCTGGTCGGCCTCGTCGGGGTCGGCGAGCGGGTGGCAGGAGGCCCACAGGTGCCAGACGCCGTCGCGCCGTACGATCACCGTGTCCTTCACCCCGGTCTTCGGGTCGCCCGGCAGGACGGTGACGCGCGAGCGCGCGTCGAAGGCCGCCGGGTCGGCCGCCTCCAGCACCTCCACCCGCCAGTGCTTGGTGCCGGCGGTGGCGCAGCTCAGGTAGAGCCGCCAGCGCCCGTCCGGCAGGCGTACCAGCGCGGGCCGTTCCAGGGATTCGGCGTCCATCTGTTCACGGGTGACGGTGGTCAGCGTCTCGAAGCACTCGCCGTCGGCCGAGCGGGCGACCACGACGGCGTACCCGCGCCCCTCCCCGACCGGGCGGCGCAGCCGGTAGGCGAGGTAGATCAGCCCGTCCGCGGCCACCGCGCTGGGCGCGCCCGCCCAGTGCCCCTCCCCCGCGGCCGGCGGCTCGATCGCGACCACGGCGCGATCGAGGTCGGGGAGCAGGGCGGCGTTCTCGTCGATCGACATGTTCGCGAGACTAGGCGACGGGTCGGGGCTGGGCACGGACGATGACCTTCCTTTGAACGTTTCCGTCACGCCTCGGCGGCGTCAGTGAGCGCCGGGGTCGCCGACCGGCGCCACCAGGGCCACCGCGACGCGGAGGGCCGCTCCTCCAGCTCGAGCTCGGCCTCGTCGTCCGGGAGGTCGTACCAGTGCAGGTCCCCCGGGAGGTCCGTGCGGACGGCCACGTCGCGGTCCTCGTTCATGCCGGTAATGTACGGCCGCACGCCGCGGATAGTCAATTTTTCCTACTTACTTTACCGGAAATTACTCGACGAACGCGAGCGGGGCGGTGAGCCCGCTCACGACTCCTGCCGCGGCAGGCCCGGCGGGTTGATCTGCGACTTGGGGATCGCCTCGTTGCCCAGACCCCACCGGTCGAGCACCTCCTTGTACCTGCCGTTCCCGATCACGGTGTTGAGCGCCTCGTTGAGCGGCTTGACCAGGCCGTTGTCCTTCTTGGTCATCGCCGCGATGAGTCCCTGCAGGTCCGGCCCCGCGCCGGAGAAGGTGCCGACGATCCTGGAACCGCCGCTGACGGCGATGTTGTAGGCGATGGTCGGGTTGGGGCCGAAGTACGCCTGGACGCGGCCGGACTTGAGCCCCAGCAGCACGTCGCTGTACTTCTCGTAGTAGAGGATCTCGACCGGCTTCAGCCCGGCGGCCTTGTTCTGCTTGTCCCAGTCGAGCAGGATCTTCTCCTGGTTCGTGCCGGAGCCGACCGAGACGCGCAGCCCGGCGATGTCGGCAGGCTTGGCGATCTGCTTGATCGGGCTGCTGTCGGGGACCTGCCAGCCGAGCTGGTCGACCCGGTACGTCGCGAAGTCGTAGGTGTCCTTGCGCTCCTCGGTGACCGTGACGTTGTTGAAGACCACCTCGTCCTTGCCGGACTTGGCGGCCAGGAAGAGGTTCTCCCACGAGCTGATCCGCGGGGAGACCTCCAGGCCCAGCACGTCGGCCACGAGCTGGGCGAGGTCGGTCTCCACGCCGATCAGCGTGGTGTCGTCGTCGGCGCGGAACACCAGGGGCGCCGCGCCCTGGCCGCTGAAGCCCACCGCGAGCTTGCCGTCGGCGGCGATGTCCTTGGGCACCTGGGCGGCGATGGCCTCGACCTTGTCGGCCCGTACCCGGTTCTGGTCGGGGCTGAGGTTGATCTTCTTGCCGGCGACCACGGGGGCGGTGGTGGCCGACGGGGCGGTGACGGCGGGCTCGGCGCCGCAGGCGGCGGTCAGGAGGAGGAGCGCGGGCACGGCGAGGGCCCGCGCGAGCGAAGCGCGCATGTCATGGTGTCCTTAGGGATCAGAGAACCTTGCTCAGGAAGGTGCGGGTACGTTCGTGGGCGGGGGCGTCCAGGAGCTGGGCGGGCGGTCCGAGCTCGACGATGCGGCCGGCGTCCATGAAGGCCACGGTGTCGGCCACCTCCCGGGCGAACCCGATCTCGTGGGTGACCACGATCATCGTGGTGCCGCCGCGGGCGAGGTCCTTGATGACGTCCAGCACCTCGCCCACCAGTTCGGGGTCCAGCGCCGAGGTCGGCTCGTCGAACAGCAGCAGCTTGGGCTCGAGCGCGAGCGCCCTGGCGATGGCGACCCGCTGCTGCTGGCCGCCCGACAGCGTGCGCGGGTAGGCGTCGGCCTTGTCCGCCAGCCCCACCCGGGCCAGCAGCCGCTCGGCCAGCGGCGCCACCTCGGCCCGCGGCCGGCGCTGGGCAGAAAGCGGCGCCTCCATGAGGTTCTGCCTGACGGTGAGGTGCGGGAACAGGTTGAACGACTGGAAGACGAACCCGATCTGGGTGCGCTGCCGCAGCACCTCGCGTTCCGGCAGCTCGTACAGCCGGGTGCCGGCCTGCCGGTAGCCGAGCAGCTGCCCGTCGACGCGGACCGAGCCGCGGTCCACCTTCTCCAGGTGGTTGATCGTCCGCAGGAGCGTGGACTTCCCAGACCCCGAGGGGCCCAGGATCACCAGCACCTGCCCCTTCCGGACGTCCAGGTCCACTCCGCGCAGCACGTGCAGGGCGCCGAAGCTCTTGTGCACGCCGCGCAACCTCACCATGGCGCTCATCCGCGCCCCCTGCCGTAGTGCCGCTCCACGTAGTACTGCACGATCGCCAGCGCGGTGGTCAGGATGAGGTACCAGATGGCCGCGACCAGCAGCAGCGCCATGACCCTGCCGTTGCGGTTGTAGATCACCTGCACCTGGTAGAACAGCTCGGGCAGCGCCATGATGTAGACGACCGACGTGCCCTTGACCAGGCCGATGATCTCGTTGCCCGCGGTGGGCACGATGGTCCGCATGGCCTGCGGCAGGATGATCCTGAACAGCCGCCGCGCCGGCGGCAACCCCAGGGCGGCCGCCGCCTCCCGCTGCCCGTGGTCCACCGACAGCAGCCCGCTGCGGACGATCTCGGCGGCGTACGCGGCCTGGTGCAGCGCCAGCCCGAGCGCCGCCGCGGTCAGCGGCCCGATCAGGTCCATCGTCCCGAAGTCGAAGAACGCCGGCCCGAACGGCACGCCCACCGACAACCTCGGGTAGAGCAGCGCGAGGTTGTACCAGAACAGCAGTTGCAGGATGAGCGGCACCGACCGGAACAGCCACACGTACGCCCAGGCCACCGACGACAGCAGCCGGTTGGGCGAGAGCCGCATCAGCGCCAGCACCGTGCCCAGCACGAACCCGAGCCCGATGCCCAGCGCGGTCAGCTCCAGCGTGAGCAGCACCGAGCGCACCACCGACGGCGCGAACAGGTACTGCCCGACGATGGGCCACTCCCAGGCGGGGTTGGTGATCAGCGCGCTGGCGACCATGGCGAGCAGGACGAGTACGCCGGCCGCGGCCAGCCACCGCAGCGGGTGCCGGGCCGTGACCACCTCCAGGGGCCGCTCGGCGTCCTGCCGGGAGACCTCCTGCACCTCGGGCAGCGTCACGAGCCGCCTCCACTTCTGATCACGGATCGCTCCATCTGGAGAGGGGGGTGGACGGGTGAGATCTCGTGATCAGCGACACTGCGCGCTGGCGACGTGGCCGTGGTCCACGTGCGCGCGCCGGGTCAGGTTCGCGGCCTGGCTCATGTCCATGAAGCTACGAGCCAGATCACCTGAAGTCAACATTTCCTACTGGATATACATAGTTATCCGGTCGTCCGCCGACCGCCAGGGTCGTGCTCTTCGACCTTGCCCCCGAGCTTCCTGCTCAGTTCCTGCATGAAGGACTTGGACTCGGCCGACAGCGCCCATCGATCGCCGACGAGGTAGAGGCCGCCGTACATCTGGGCGTAGTCGAGCCACTCACGCTGGCCCTCAGCCGTGACGAAGTCGAGGAACACGTACGGAATCCCGTCGCTGGTGCATTCCCCTTGCCGGTAGTCCAGTGCCTTGAGGGTGATCTCGGCGGTGCAGCCGACAGCGGCCGCCAGTTGCTCGACGGTGTAGGTGCGGGGTGCTTTCCCTCCGGAGGCGGCGGTGCTCGCAGCCGACCTCGGCCCGCTGTCCGCCTCGGCCTGGACACCGCATCCGGTGAGCGTGAGCGCCGAGGCGACGACCAGCGACACGGCGACGCCGCGATGCCGGGAGAAGCCAGCCATGATGTTGCCCTTTCTCGCGCCTGATGTGCGGCGTGGCCGGTCGCCCGGCCACGCCGCACCTCTCTTTGATTCAGGGTCAGCGGCAGCGTCTGCCGCTGTTGATGCAGTCGACGACCCGCCCCATCTGCTGCTCATTCATCAGGTTGATAAAGTCGCTGTGGTCAGTGACCGGCTTGTGCAGTTCTTCGGGAAAGGTGTCGACGGCGAAATTGGGGCCCTGCGGCACGTTGTAGACGAGCCGGTGTTCCAGCGCGGGAATGGGCTGGAAGCCCTGCGGGCAGCTACCGTCGGCCTGGGGAAAGGTGACATGGGTGCGGTGGTTGGCGCTGTCGACATTCTGGCCGTCCCAGCAACTCTGGAAATCGAAGACCCGCACCAGCCTGCTACCCCGCGGGCAGAGCGGGTACTTGTCCGTCAATTGACGGTTCTCGAATCCGGTGCAGGTCCACCCGGCGTTGGCTTCGGCTCCACCGACCCGGGCGTTACCGGTGATGATGCGCAGGAACTGCGGAGCCGCCACCACCTTGCCGGTCGGGTTGCCCTTGAAGGTGATCTGCACCGCGACCGGGGTGAGGATTTTGCCGACGTTCAGATCGAGCCCGCCGCCCCGCTGATTGGCGTCGAATTCCTCCTGTCCCAGAGCCCTCAGCACGGGCCAGTAGTGTGTGGACTTGTCGCCGTTGCGGCAGGTCGTACTGGCCGCCAGCAGGCTTTCGTTGGTGGACTGGTTGTTGGTGGACTCGTTTCCCACGTAGTCGTGCGTGTGCTGCGCACCGTTGGACACGCCGGGCGCGACGATCACGTTGTCAGAGTTGAAGATCCGGCCCTCGTTGCGTCCGCAGTCCACGCTGAACGTTCCCCTGGAGCCGTTCTGCTGGGTGCGGGGCGTTCTCACATTCGGTCGCACGGAACGGATGTCGACGAAGTCGGCCGGAACGGGCCCCCGGGCCTGGCCTCCGCCATTCCCGTTGTTCCCGTTGTTCCCGTTGTTCCCGTTGTTTTCGCCGTCCCCGCCGTTGCCGTTCCCGCCGTCGCCGTTGTTTTCGCCGCCTCCGTTGTTTCCGTTGTTTCCGCCGTTTCCGTTGCCCGGATTGCCATTCCGGAGCTCACATGTCGCCAGAGTTCGGAGGCTGGCCGGCGCCTGGGCTCCGGCGCGCTGGAAGGCGATCTGGATCCGCTGAAGGGTCGCCGCCCGCTTGTCCCGCAGCGGCCCGAGAATCGCGTTCTGCACGAAATTCGGACCGCCCTGCCCCGCCGAACTCGCCAACCGCCGATTCGCCTCAGCGATCTGGCTCTCCAACAGCTGCAGATTCCGCTGAACCTCCGCCTGAGCGCGATCGGGGATCTGGCCCAGCCTGTCCGCCACATCGGGACAGGAGATCTGACCAGCGGCACCACCGTTGTCCTGGTCGCCATTGCCCTGGCCATCGTTGCCCTGGTCGCCGTCGCCCTGATCGCCGTTGTTCTGATCGCCGTTGTTCTGATCGCCGTCGCTCTGGTCGTCGTTGCCCTGGTCGCCGTTGTTGTTTCCGGTCTCATCGTCCCGCGCGGCGCAGCCGGCCAAGCCCTGGAGGCCGGTCGGCGCCTGGGCGCCGGCGCGCTGGAAGGCGATCTGGATCCGCTGAAGGGTCGCCGCCCGCTTGTCCCGCAGCGGCCCGAGAATCGCGTTCTGCACGAAATTCGGACCGCCCTGCCCCGCCGAACTCGCCAACCGCCGATTCGCCTCAGCGATCTGGCTCTCCAACAGCTGCAGATTCCGCTGAACCTCCGCCTGAGCGCGATCGGGGACTTGGCCCAGCCTGTCCGCCACAGGGGGCAGGAGATGGTCGGCGCGAAGGCCGTACCGGATGCCCCGCTTGCCGCCGCGTCCGCGGTGCCGGCCGTGAGACCGCTGCTCATGACAGCCAGAGCCGTGAGCATGCCCGCCGTCCTCCAGCGGACGCGGGAGCCAGGTTGATGTCTCATAAATCCCTCTCTCCGTCTGTGGATGCGGCCCGGCCTCGGGCTCGTCAGGCTGCATCCACAAAGGGGGTCGCGGCCGTCGTCAGAACGAGATACGCGCGCCCGGCTCCTAAAGTTCGACGTCACGTAGAAGCTGACGGCCCGGCCGGGCCTCAGACGGAGGGGTCCAGATGCTCAGCGAGGAACCGCAGGGTCGACTGGTGCAGCCGGGTGCGGTGGGGGACGGTGCTCCATCCGTGGTCGGCTCCGAGGACGACTTCCAGTTCGGCGTTGCCGCCGTAGTGGTCGAGATAGCGGCGGGCGTAGGCGATCGGGGCGATGTCGTCCTGGTCGCCATGGATGATGCGCACCGGCCCGGCATAACCGCAGGACCGGCCATAGACGTCGAGCCCGGCGAGGTCGTCGACGAGAGCGGGGCTCATGCGGTGGCTGTCGGCGTCGAAATAGCCCTTCTCCCTGATCTCGGCGGCCAGGTCGCGGCCCTTGAGGTAGCCCGAGCCCACTTCGAAGGGGGCCACGGCGGCCGGCGACCACAGGCACGCGGCCCGGATCCCGGGTTCCTCGGCGGCGACGATGCCCGCGACGACGCCGCCCATGCTCATCCCGACCAGGGCCACCCGCTCGGGGTCGGCGAAGTCGAAGGTGCGGACGGCCTGCACGACCGACCGGGTTTCGGCTATTTCGTTGGTGATGGTGACGTCGAAGAAATCGCCGTCGCTCTCCCCGTGCCCGGACAGGTCGAACCGGACCGACACGACGCCGATGCTCTCCAGCAGCCGCGCCATGAGGACGAAGGAGCGGTTCTCCATGCGGTTGTTGGAGAACCCGTGGACGAACACCACCGTGGGCCGGCGGGCGGTGGCGTGCCCCTCGGGAAGGTGCACAGTGGAGCGCAGGGTCAGCCCTTGGTGCTGGAAGTCGTGGTGGATCATGTCACCCCTTGACGGCGCCGGCGGTCATGCCGGCGACGATCCTGCGGTTGAAGAAGACGAAGAGCAGCAGTGGCGGGATCGTGATGAGCACGATGTCCATGAAGAGCAGGTTCCACTGGGTGTTGTACTGGCTCTGGAAGTTGTAGAGGGTCACCTGCACGGTGGCGTTGTCGTCGCCGGGGGTGAAGTACAGCGGGTTGACGAAGTCGTTGAAGATGGCCACCGAGCTGGTCAGGACCACGGTGATGGTGACCGGCCGCAGCAGCGGGAAGATCACCCGGAAGAAGAGCGTCAGCCCGGTGCAGCCGTCGATCTGGGCGGCCTCGTCCAGCTCGCGCGGGATGGCCGCGATGAACGCCCGGAAGAGCAGCACCGCGTACGACAGTCCGAACGCCACCTCCACCAGGATCAGCCCGGGCAGGGTCTTGAACAGTCCCAGCCCCTGCAACAGCCAGATCGTGGGCACGATCGCCGGCGGGATGACCAGCCCGGACAGCACCAGGAAGTCGGCCACCTTGCCGACCTTCCCCACCCTGCGCTGCAGCACGAACGCGGCCATCGCGGCGAACACCACGATCAGCGCGACCGAGGCGACGGTCAGGACGGTGGAGTTCACGTACGCGCGCAGCAGCACGTAGTCCCGCGCCTGGATGACCTCCAGGAAGTTGTGCACGATCCGCCACTCCGCCGGCCAGGAGAAGTCCAGGTCCGCGGCCTGGCTCTGGTCCTTGACCGCCGTCAGCAGCATCAACGAGAACGGGACCAGGAAGACCACGGCGGCCAGCCCCAGCGCGACCACCTCGGCGCCGGCCCTCTTCAGCGTTCTCATGCGGCGACCTGCCTTTTGCCGAGGAAGTAGTTGAGCGGGACGACGATGGCGGTGACGACGACGAACAGCAGCACGTTGCCGGCGGTGGACAGGCCGAAGAAGCCGGCCTGGTACTGCTTGTAGATGATCGAGGCGATGGTGTCGCTGGTGAAGCCGGGTCCGCCGCGGGTCATCGTCCAGATGAGGTCGAAGGAGCGCAGGCCGCCGATGAACGACAGGATGATCACGGAGTACGTGGCGGGCCAGGACAGCGGGAGGGTGACGTGGCGGAAGCGGTGCCAGGCCCCGCCGCCGTCCACGGCCACGGCCTGGTAGTAGTCGCGGGGGATGGACAGGATGCCGGCGATGTAGATGACGGTGGCGATGCCGACGCCCTTCCACACGTCGACCAGGGCGACCGACAGCAGCGCGGTGCCGGCGTCGCCGAGCCAGTCGGGGCCGTCGATGCCGACCACGGCCAGGGCCTTGTTGACCAGGCCGGTGTCGGGCCTGAGCAGGGCGCTGAAGGTGATGCCGACCGCGACCGTGGAGACCAGGACGGGGAAGAACACCACCGAGCGCAGGAATCCGCGCAGCCGCAGCTTGCTGGTGAGCAGCACGCCGAGGAGCAGGCCGAGGACCACCTTGAGACCGCTGGTGACGACGGCGTAGAACAGCGTGTTGGTGAAGCCGATGCGCAGGTTCTGCTCGGACAGGAAGTCGCGGAAGTTGTCCAGGCCGACGAAGGTGCTGTCGAACAGGGTCCAGCGGGTCAGCGCGAAGTAGAAGGCCATCACCGTCGGCACCAGGAAGATCACCAGGTAGACGACGGCGGCCGGCAGGTACAGCGCGTACGGGTAGGCCGACTTGCGCTTGGCCTGGCCGGCGGGCGGCCGCGTGAGTGCCGGGCCGGGCCCCGTGCGGGGCCCGGCGTCCTGCCTGGTCACCACCCCGCGAGCCCCAACTGCTTGGCCTGCTTCTCCACGTCCTTGTCGTACTGGGCGGCCCCCTCTGCGGCCGGCGTCAGCCCGGAGCCGACGGCGACGGTGATCTGCTCCAGCGACGGGCCCTTGACGGGGGAGAGGAACTCCAGCGCCGGCGAGGTGGCGCCCTTGTCGATGTAGGCCTGCACGTCCTTGGCGACCTGGATGGCGTCGTCGGGCAGCTTGGCGCCCTTCACCCGGTACGGCCCCGTCGGCTGCACCACCTTGCTGATGGCCTCGGCGGCGGCCGGCGAGGCGACGAAGGCCGCGAACTTCTTGGCCGCCTCCAGGTTCTTGGTGCTCTTGGGGATGTAGATGGCCGGCGGCTCCCACACGGTGGCGCCGTTCTTGGCGGCGTCGGTGCCGGGGATGCCGAAGAAGCCGATGTCCGTCGCCGCCCGCGGGCTCGTGGCCAGCACCGGCGGCAGGATCGCAGTGAGCATCGGATAGTGCGCGCCCTCGCCCTCGGCGAGCATCTTCAGCCCCTGGTCCAGGGTGGCCGAGCCGAAGCCCTTGTTGAGGTAGCCCTTGGCGTGCACCTCGGCCAGGTGCTGGAAGCTCGCCAGCGCGGCCGGGGTGGTGGCGAACTTGGCCTTGTTCACCGTGTAGTCCTGGGCGAAAGCCGGCACCGCGGCCTGGACGTTGTAGAAGTCGGCCAGGACGAACAGCTGCGAGGTCCAGGTGTCCTTGAACGTCGAGATCACCGGCGTGATCCCGGCCGCCTTGATCCTGTCGTTGTTGGCCATGAACTCCGCCCAGGTCGTCGGCACCTTCAGGCCGAGCTTGTCGTAGACCTTGCGGTTGTAGAGGATGCCGCCGCCGGACGCGGCCGTGGCCGGCACGCCGTACACGCGGTCCTTCTGGGTCACCACCCGCAGGTAGTCCGGCTGGACGTTGGCCACCACCGGGTCCCCGGTGAGGTCGACCAGGCTCTGGGCCGGGTTGAGCGCCTGGAGCAGCGACCCGGAGTTGTACCAGAACACGTCCGTCATCTCGCCGGTCGACAGGCGCGTCTTGACGATGTTGTCGCCCTCGCTGCCGCCCGGCTGGTTCTCGATCTTGATCTTGATCTTGGGGTTGGCCTGCATGAAGGCGTCGGCCAGCGCCTTGGACGTGTCCACGGTCGACTGGTCGCTGCCCGTCATGAAGGAGAGGGTGACGGTGCCGTCGGCGGCGGGCTCCGAGCCTGAGCCGCAGGAGGTCAGAGCCGCCAGCGCCAGGACGGCCGCGGCCGTCGCGAGCGTGCGGTGGGAGGTCTTCACACACCCCTCCAGGGTTATTGAATCGTTTTAAGCGACTCCCCGATGCGGTTAACGTAGGCGTTACATGAAAGAGTGTCAAGACTCATTTTGGGTAACGGTACCCGGCTTTTTCGCAGCTCTGATGGCTTCTATCGGGCTTTATTCGGTAACGGTTCCCATGCTGGGCAGCCGTATGGAAGGCGGCGCGGAGCCGTGAAGGACGAGCTCAGTCGCCGGACGATCCCGGCGCGGCCGTGGAGCCGCGGACGACCAGGCTCGGGGTGACCGAGAAGCGCACGGGCGTCATGCGGCCTTCGATGCGTTCCAGCAGGAGCTTGCCCGCGGCGCGGCCCATCTCGGCGCCGTCCTGGTCGACGCTGGTCAGCGCGATGTTGGGCAGCGCGGCCAGGTGGATGTTGTCGTAGCCGGCGACAGAGACGTCCCCGGGGACGGACAGGCCGGCCTCGTGGACCGCGGCGAGCGCGCCGAGCGCCGCCTGGTCGGCCCCGGCGAAGATCGCCGTCGGCGGGGTCGGACGGCTCAGCAGCTCGCGAGCCCCCTCGTAGCCGCCTTGCTCGTGATAGAAACTGGTCGCGATGGCGATCTCGTCGCCGAGCCCGTGCTCGCGCATGACGCGTTCGTAGGTCGCCGAGCGGATGTTGTGCAGCAGGTCGGCCGGCCGCGCCTGGCTGTCGTCCTGGTGCGTGATGTGCGCGATGCGGCGGTGCCCCAGCTCGACGAGGTGGTTGACGACGAGTTCGGCGCCCGCTTCGTCGTCGTCGAAGACCGAGTCGTAGTAGGACGAGCGCTCGTGCCGGGCGAGCACCACGGTCGGCTTCTCCTTGGCGACTTCCTCCAGGCGCGCTTTCGAGGCGAGCGGGGCGACCATGATGATGCCGTCGACCTGGCGGTCCATGAGGGCGTCGACCGCCCGGAGCTCGACCTTGCGGGTGGCGCCGCCCTGGATCATGAACGCCTGATAGTCGGTGTTCTCCAGATATTCGGTGAGGCCGTCGAGGATGTCGGCGAAGAACGGGTTCCTGATGTGCGGCAGGACGAGGCCGATGGTGAAGGTGCGCCCGCGCATGCCGCGGGCCACCGCCTGCGGCCGGTAGCCGAGCTCCTCGATGGCCGCCTTGACCCGGTCTTTCATGGCCGGGCTGACGCCATAGGCGTTGCGGATCACCTTGGACACCGCCGTGACGGAGACCTGGGCGTGCGTCGCCACATCGGCGATGGTCACTCGTCGTCGACCAGGCGCGGCCATGGAACTCCATTTCCCGAGACGTGGTCCGATTGTACGAGCTCAGCGCATCGCTCCAGGTGGGTGCCGACCGGGCCCCGCCCCGGCTGCGGGGCCGGACGGAGATCCGTCATCGCGGACCTCCTGTATCCTCGGTCCATGCCCACCGACTCGCCAGCGCCGATGGGCCATGACCTGTCGCAGTCCTACCGCGGGCTGCTGACCGAGCGCATAGCCCGGCAGCTGGAGCACGACATCCGCTCCGGGAAGATCCAGGTGGGGGCCAAGCTGCCCTCCGAGCGCGAACTCGCGGCCCAGTTCGGCGCGAGCCGCAACGTCGTCCGCGAGGTGCTGCGCCGGCTGGAGGCACAGGACCTGATCGAGGTCGCGCCGGGGCGGGGATCGTTCGTCAGCGAGCGGTCCCCCGTGCAGGCCCGCCACTACGACGCCCTCTACCGGGCGGAGAGGCCCACGGTCCGCCAGCTGATCGAGGCCCGCATCCCCCTGGAGGTCGAGATCGTCGGGCTGGCCACCGAGCGGGCCACCGAGGCGCAGCTCGCGGCGATCGGGCGGGCCAACGACGCGCTGCTCAAGGCGACCGACGTCGTCGACCAGGCCCACGCCGACCTCGACTTCCATGACGCGATCGCGCGGGCGTGCGGCAACCCGGTGCTGCGGATCATGCTGTCGTCGCTCAGCGGCATGATGTTCGAGATGATGCTCCGGTCGCACTCCGACCCGGCCATCGCCGAGCCGGGCGTTCCGCATCACCCCGAGATCTTCGAGGCGATCGCGGCCCGCGACGTCGAGCGGGCCCGCCGCTGCATGCTCGAGCACCTCACCCTCGGCCTGCGCACCTACGGGCAGGACCTCGACGTCAGCGTGGACGTGATGGCCAGGCAGCACATCGAGACGCTGCTGAGCCAGACCAAGGGCCACGGCTAACCACCTCGGGCTGGTCATGATGAAAAGGGACTGCTATGGTCCGACTGGTCCTACCAGTTGGACCAAGCTGCAGAGAGACCGAGCGAGACCATGTCCATCACCAGCAAGAACCCCACTCGCCGTACCTTCGGCAAGATCGCGGCCGGGATGGCAGTCACCATCGGAGGGGCGGCACTCGGAGGCTGCTCGACCGGCGGCGGTAAGCCCTCCCCCGACACGCCGCTACGCATCATGGCGATCAACCACGTCTGGTCGCAGGCGATCAGGAAGCACCTGCCGGAGTTCGAGGAGCGGATCGGCCGCCGCGTGTCGATGTCGCTGCTCACCTCGGACCAGCTCGCCAACAGCTACAACGTCAAGCTCAACGCCTCGGCCACCGACATCGACGTCATGATGGTCCGGGCGCTGCAGGAGCAGTTGCTCTTCGCCCACAACGGCTGGCTGGCCGACCTCACCGGCCTGGTGGAGGGTGACGCGGCCTACAACTGGGCCGACTTCCTGCAGGCGCCGCGCGAGCGCTCCGTCACCGCCCGCAAGGTCCTGAGCGTGCCGGTGGTGACCGAGCGCCCGGTCCTGTACTACCGCAAGGACCTGGTCAAGGCGCCCGCGACGCTCGACGAGCTCATGGAGACGGCGCTGCGGCTCGCCGACCGGCAGCGCAACTTCTTCGGGTACGTCGGCCGCGGCCAGCGCAGCGGCGCGGTGACCATGTGGTCGAGCTTCCTCTACTCCTTCGGCGGCGCGTTCACCCTCCAGGGGCGATCCGGCATCGGACGGCCTGAGGCGATCACCGCCTACGAGTACTACGGCCGGCTGCTGGAGCGGGCCGGGCCGCCCGGCGCCACCAACATGAGCCTGGAGCAGGCCATGCCGATCTTCGCCCAGGGCAAGGCGGCCTTCTACGTCGACGCCGACGCCATCTACACCAACTTCCTCGACCCGAAGATCTCGACCGTCCAGGACACCGTCGGCTTCGCGCCGTTCCCGGCCGGCCCCGCGGGCGCGCGGCCCTTCAACATCCCGTCCTGGAGCCTGGGCATCAGCGCGTTCTCGCGGCTGCGCGACGAGGCCTGGCAGTTCCTCCGCTGGGCGACGAGCCCGGAGATGGTCAGGCGGCTGCAGGCGGGCGGGATCCCGGGAGCCCGGCAGTCGGCGTGGTCGGACCCGGCCACCCTGGCCTCGTTCCCGGCCGACCTCGCCAGGAGCATGCAGGCGCAGGCGCGGACCGGGGTGGGGCTCGACCGCCCCGACGTCCTGCAGGTGGGCCGCGCCCGGGACATCATCGGCCGGCCGCTCGTGGCCGGCATCCTCGGACAGCCGGTGGGGCCGGTCGCGCGCGAGGCCGACGCCGAGTTCGCCGACTTCCTCATCCGCGACAACCGTCACAGGGAGGCCTGATGTCCGCCACCCGGACCGCGCCGCCGATCAGCCGCGCCGCCGACCGCGGCCGGCCACGCTCGTTCGAGCAGGCCAACAGGCGGCTGAAGTGGACGATGCTCGCCCCCGCGCTCGCGTTCGTCGGGCTGATGATCGTCTTTCCGCTGGCCTTCACGCTCAACCTCAGCCTCACCGACGCCTTCGGCGCGGTGAACGCCGGCAAGGGCTACGTCGGCCCGCAGAACTTCGCCGACGCGCTCACCGACTCGCGCCGCTTCTGGCCGGCCGTCGAGCGCACCGCCCTGTTCACGGTCGGCGCCGTGCTGATCGAGACCGTGCTGGGCCTGGCCCTGGCCATGCTCATGCGCAAGCCGTTCCGTGGCATCCGCTGGGTCCGCACCGTGCTCGTCATCCCCTTGCTGACCACCCCCGTGGCGGTCGGGATCCTCTGGCTGCTCATCCTCGACCCCACCAACGGCATCGCCAACCACCTGCTCTCCTCCGTCGGGATCCCGCCGCAGGAGTTCCTCGGCTCGGTGACCCAGTCGTTGCCGATCCTCATGCTCATCGACGTGTGGCAGTGGACGCCCATGATGACGCTGCTCCTGCTCGCCGGGCTGTCCACCCTGCCGGAGGAGCCCGAGGAGGCCGCGCACGTGGACGGGGCCGGCCTGTGGCAGCGCTTCCGGTACGTCGTCCTGCCGATGCTCGTGCCCACGCTGGCCACCGCCGTCGTCCTGCGCTCCATCGACGCGCTCAAGACCTTCGACATCCTGTACGCCACCAAAGGGCCGGGCGGCGGATCCTCCTTCGAGGTCGAGACCCTCAACGTCTACGCCTACGGCCTGACCTTCGACTACCAGGAGTACGGCCTCGCCTCCGCCGTCCTGGTCCTGTTCACCCTCGCCATCATCGGCGTCGTGGCCCTGCTCCGGCGCCGCCCCGGAAGGGGGTCCGCATGAGATCCACCCGCGTCCTGTCCTGGCTGCGCGGCGCCGCCATCACGATCGTGTGCCTGGGATTCGTCCTGCCGATCGTCTGGATGTTCGCCGCCGCGTTCAAGACCAACGTCCAGGTCACCGACCCCGGCGTGGGCCTGATCTTCTCTCCCACCCTGGACAACTTCCGCAACGTCCTGGCCGACGGCGAGGTCCTCCAGTCGCTGCGCAACTCCCTGATCGTCGGGGTCGTGTCCACCGTGCTCTCGGCGGTCATCGCCGTGCCCGCCGCGTGGGCGGTGGGACGGTTCAGGATGCACCGCACGGGATCCCTCGTCCTCGTGGCGCGCATCGTCCCGGCGATCTCCCTGCTCGTCCCCTGGTACTACCTGTTCGCCCAGGCCGGGCTGGTGGGCAGCTACACCGTGCTGATCCTCAGCCACATGTTCGTCTCCGTGCCGCTGATCCTGTGGATCATGATCGGGTTCTTCGAAGGGCTGCCGATCGAGCTGGAGGAGGCCGCCCGCACCGACGGGCTGACCGTCTTCGGCGCCTTCTGGCGCATCGCGCTCCCCCTGGCCGCGCCGGGCACCACGACCGCGTCCGTGCTGGCGTTCGTGGCGAGCTGGAACAACTTCATGTTCGCCCTGATCTTCTCCGACGAGACCACCCAGACCGCGCCGGTGACGCTGTTCAACTTCATCTCCTACGCCAGCACCGACTGGGGCGGCCTGATGGCCGCCGCCACGCTCATGACGGTGCCGGTCGTCATCGTCGCGGTCCTCGGC
Organism: Nonomuraea angiospora; assembly: GCF_014873145.1. Lineage (NCBI taxonomy): Bacteria > Bacillati > Actinomycetota > Actinomycetes > Streptosporangiales > Streptosporangiaceae > Nonomuraea > Nonomuraea angiospora. The sequence continues at coordinate 2,410,089 of NZ_JADBEK010000001.1, forward strand.
CAGAAGTACCTCGTGGCCGGACTGACCGCCGGCGCCACCAAGGGCTGAGCCCCTCCCCGAAAGGTTGTTATGAAGATCGTCGACGCCAGAGTGGTCGTGACCAGCCCGGGCCGCAACTTCGTCACGTTGAAGGTGGAAACCGACGAAGGCGTCACCGGCCTGGGTGACGCGACCCTCAACGGTCGCGAGCTCGCCGTGGTCGGCTACCTGCGTGATCATGTCGTCCCGCTGCTGCTGGGGACCGATCCCCACCGCATCGAGGACACCTGGCAGTCCCTCTACCGGGGCGCGTACTGGCGCCGCGGACCGGTGACCATGGCGGCGATCGCCGCCGTCGACGTCGCGCTCTGGGACATCAAGGCGAAGGTCGCGGGACTGCCGCTGTACCAGCTGCTGGGCGGCGCGAGCCGCGAGCGGGTCCGCACCTACGGGCACGCGAGCGGGCGGGACATCCCCGAGCTGTTCGACTCCATCCGCGCCCGGCTGGCCGAGGGGTACCCGGCGATCCGCGTGCAGACGGGCGTCCCGGGACTCGAGCGCGTGTACGGCGTCGGCCACGACGCCGCGTCCGACGCCGCCCGGCCCGTGGTCGAGGACTGGGACACCGCCGCCTACCTGCGCAGCCTGCCCGGGGTCTTCGACGCGGTACGCCAGGAGTTCGGGCCGGAGCTGGTGCTGCTCCACGACGCCCACCACCGTCTCACGCCGATCCAGGCGGCCCGGCTCGGCAAGGACCTGGAACCGTACGACCTGTTCTGGCTGGAGGACTGCACGCCCGCCGAGAACCAGGACGGGCTCCGCCTGGTCCGCCGGCACACGACCACCCCGCTGGCGATCGGCGAGGTCTTCAACACCGTCTTCGACTACCAGACGCTGGTGGGCGAGCAGCTGATCGACTACGTGCGCTCCGCCGTCACGCACTTCGGCGGCGTGTCACCGCTGCGCAAGCTCTTCGACTTCGCCGCGCAGCACCAGATCAAGAGCGCCATCCACGGGCCCGAGGACATCTCCCCCGTCGGCATGGCCGCCGCGATCCACCTCGATCTCGCGATCCACAACTTCGGCATCCAGGAGTACGCCGGGCACACCCCGCTGACCCACGAGGTGTTCCCGCACGCCTACACCTTCACCGACGGGTACCTGCACCCGGGCGAGGCGCCCGGGCTCGGCATCGAGCTCGACGAGGAGCTGGCGTCCGCGCACCCGTACGAGCCGGCGTACCTGCCGATCAACCGGCTGCAGGACGGAACGATCCACGACTGGTGAGGCGGCGAGCCGGTTCAGTCCGCGCGCCCGGCGGGTGGGGCGGTGCTCTCCCGGACCGTGAGGGTGGTGGCCAGCTCCAGCCCGGCCTGCGGCGTCTCCTCCCCGCGCCCCAGGGCTAGCGCCAGCTCGGTGGCGGCCGCGGCCATCTCGGTCAGCGGTTGACGGACGGTGGTCAGCGGCGGGTCGACCAGGGCGGCGATGGGCAGATCGTCGAAGCCGACGACGCTCAGGTCCGCCGGGATCCGCAGCCCCATCGTCCGCGCGGCCTGGTAGACGCCGATCGCCTGCAGGTCGTTGCAGGCGAAGATCGCCGTGGGGCGTTCAGGGCGGTTGAGCAGCTCCAGCGCGGCGGCGCGGCCGTGCTCGGTGGTGAGCGGGGTGCGTACGACGAGGCCGGCCTCCACCGGGAGGCCGGCGGCCTCGCGGGCGGAGCGGTAGCCGTCGAGCCTGGCCTGGCAGTAGAGGGTCCGGTCGGGGCCGCCGATCATCGCGATGCGGCGGTGTCCCAGCTCGATCAGGTGGCGGGTGGCCGACCGCCCGCCCGCCCAGTTCGTCGCTCCGACGAAGGGGACGTCGTCCGGCAGCTCGGTGGCGGGATCGAAGACCACGAACGGGATGCCCTTGGCGCGCAGCTGGTCACGCTGCTCCGCCGACAGCTGGGCCACCGTCACCACGCAGGCGGGGCGGCGGGCGAGGGTGTCCTCGCTCGGGAAGTGGACCGCGTTGCGCTCCGGGCCGAACTCCGTCAGCACGACGGCCACGCGGTGCTCGCGGGCCACCCGCTCCACCCCGCGGATGATCTCGGTCCCCCACATGTGCTCGAGCTCGTCGAAGACGAGCTCCATCAGGTTGCTGCGGTTGGTCCTGCGGTATCCGTACTCGTTGATCAGGGCCTCGACGCGGGCCCGCGTGCCCGCGGACACGCCGGAACGGCCGTTGATGACCTTGGAGACCGTGGGGATCGACACTCCGGCGGTCTCCGCGATGTAGGAGATCGTCACGGGTCTGGACGCATCGCCTCGCGGGCCTTCCCGGTCGGCCACCGGTTCGCCCGACTCGGCGTGTGACAACCTGGCTCCCCTCCTCGTCGGCCCCGTCCGGTCGCCCGTCGCGGGGCCGTTCACGGCGCAAGGATAACCTGCCCCGGCCGGACGCCGTGATCGAGAGGCTCGTAGTCGAACCAGTCGAACCGCACCGTGCCGGACGCGGCGTACATGCCGATCACCCGTCCGGTGAAGCCCCCTCCGTGTGTTGGTCGGACCCCGCACGGCGGCGGCTCGGAGACCACCGGGTGATCAGGTCAGCCGGCGGAGCAGGCGGACCCGTTGAGCGCGAAGCCGGTGGGGTTGGCGTCATTGCTGGTCCAGGTGCCCTGGAACCCGAACGACTGGGAGCCGCCCGCCGGTATGGCGCCGTTGTACGACGCGTTGGTGGCCGTCACCGCGGCGCCGCTCTGCGTCACGCTCGCGTTCCAGGCGGTGGTCACCTTGGTGTCGCCGGGGAAGGTGAAGGTCAGCCGCCATCCGTTGACCGCGCCGCCGCCGGTGTTCCTGATCGTCACGCTCGCGGTGAGCCCGCCCTGCCACTCGTTCTTGGTGTAGTCGACCCGGCAGGCGCCGGTCCCGCTGCCGCTTCCCGCGCGCAGCTGGACGACCACGATGGAGTAGGCGGGCACGGTCTGGGTGGCGGCGCTGCCGGTGGAGGCCGAGCCGATCGAGGAGGCGTTCTTCAGGTACGAGTACACGGTCGGCGTCGCCGAGGACGGGGTGAAGCCGCTGTAGGAGAGGTTGACCGTCGTGGCGTTGTTCGGGTCCTTGTTGATCAGCATGACGCTCACGTCGCCGTTGGCGCGCTTGACGGCGTGCGTGGACAGCATCGCGGTGGAGGAGGTCGTCCGCACCAGCGCGTCGCCGGGGGCGCCGAGATTGGTCATCATCTGGATGCCGTAGTACGGCGGGAACGGGGTGTTGGCGGCCGGTTCGCAGGACGCCCCGCTGGAGACCACGCCGCCGTCGTTGTAGTCCGTCGCGCCCTGGATGGTGGTGACCTTGCTGCAGTCGGTGCCGTTGCGCAGGTTCCACCAGTCGATGTTGAACGCGCCGTTCTCCATCCAGGTCAGGTAGACGTCCGGCGCGTACAGGCCGGACGGCGAGGTGTTCAGCGCGTAGTTGGAGCTGTCCTCGGTGACGGCGATGCCGACGTTGGGGGCGTTGCCGCCCGCGTACTGGTTGATCAGGGCGCGCAGCGCGCTCGTCATGCCCGGGACCTCGGCCTGCGGCTTGGTGACGAGCTCGGCCTCGTTGGCGCTGTTCGGGTAGTGGTGGACGATCACGAAGTCGATCCGCGAGCCGGCGATGGACATGACGGTGCGGTTCCAGTCCATCGTGTCGCCGGGGCCGACGACGCCGTCCGGCCAGTTGCCCGGCGTCGTCAGGACCGCGCCGATCTTGATCGTGGGGTCGACCGCCTTCATCGCGGTGACGTAGTCGAGCAGGTTGGTGGCGTACGTGGCGGGGCTCTTGCTGGCGTGCTTGTCCATCTCCCACTCGGCGCCGTAGTGGCCGTTGCCGTACACCTCGTTGCCGATCTCCCAGTACTTGATGCCGTAGCCCTTGGTGACGTTGGCGTACCGCACCCAGTCGGCGGCCTCCTGCGCCGTGCCCGAGCCGTAGTTCGCGGTGACGATCGGCTGCGCGCCGGCCGCACGGGAGGTGGCCACGTACGCGTCGAACCCGGTGTTGGGCGCCACGTACCCGCCGCCCTCGACCGTGTGCGTCTGCCAGTGGTAGCCGTCGGCGTAGCCGCCGCCCGGGTAACGGACGGCCTTGACCCCCGCGTCCTTCAGCAGCGTGGAGGTCACCGGATCGTTCATCCGCCCGTCCCACACCGCGACGTTCATGCCGACGCCGGCGGCGGGGATGGTGGCCAGCGTCTGACCGGCGTCGACCGAGACGGTGGCGGTCGCGGCGGCGGAGGCCGGCGGGGCGGGGATGGGGGACAACCCGGCGGCGACCGCGACCGTGGCTGCGGCCAGTGCGATGCGTCTCCTCAAGGACCCTCTCATGATGCCCTCCTGGGGCGAGAAAGTTTTCCGAGATCTGGCGAGATAGTTTCTCGCGGAGAGTAGGAAGCGTTAACAACAGCGTCAACGGGAGTCGGCCAGGGAGGGGGCGACAGCGGAAGGACCCCGAGGCAGGGGCGCTTCCGCTCGAAGAGCGCTCTTGAAACTTTCAAAGCCAATGCCTCGAAATGTTTCTTGCATGCCGGCCGCACTCGACCCGAGCCGACACAGGCCCGCGCGGTCGGCTCGAATCAAGGGACACAGCCCCGCATGATGTAACTTAGAGTAACTCGATCATCACTCTGAGTGAAGGCGGTGTTGTCATGAACGCCCTGGCGTCGCTTCTCCATGCACTCTTGCATTCGGTGCAGCAGCTCCTCGGGAGCCTGCACCTGGGCTGACGGAAAACGGCGATCGGCTCCAGCCGGGCACACGGCTGGAGCCGATCGCCACCGGGACCGCATGCTGTGAGCAGGCGAAACACCTCGTAGAGTGGATGGCGTGGGCAGGATCGCCAGCCCGCGCAGGCAGGGCGCACCCGAGCCGGGCACGCCGCGGATCGATTACGCGGCGCTGTTCGCCGCCACGCCGAGCCCGTGCCTCGTGCTGGATCCGGACCTGATGATCGTCGACGTCAACCGCGCCTACCTGCGCGCGACCGGCCGTACCGCCGAGGATCTGATCGGGCGCCACATCTTCGACGCTTTCCCCGACAACCCCGACGACCCCTGCGCGGACAGTGTGAAGAACCTGCGCGCCTCCCTGCACCGGGTGCTGGCCCACCGGGAGCCGGACACGATGGTGCTGCAGAAGTACGACATCCCGCTCGCCGACCGCCCCGGAGCGTTCGAGGAGCGCTGGTGGTCCCCGATCAACACCCCCGTCCTGGCGCCGGACGGGACGGTGTCGTGGATCCTCCACCGGGTGGAGGACGTGACGGAGTTCGTCCACACCTGCTCTGCCCGATCGCCCGACAGGCAGACGGAGACGATGGAGGCGGAGCTGTACGCGCGGGCGCAGGAGCTGCAGCGGCTGAACGAGGAGCTGCGCCATGCCCACGCCCGTGAACGCCAGGTCGCGCTCACGTTGCAGGAGGCCATGCTCTACTCCCCTGACCTGGACCTCCACCCCGAGATCGCGGTGCGCTACCTGCCCGCCGTCGGAACGCTGAACATCTGCGGCGACTGGTACGACGTCGTCGATCTGCCGGACAGCTGTTTCGCCGTCGCGGTCGGCGACGTCGTGGGCCAGGGCCTGGAGGCGGCGGCGGTCATGGGCATGCTTCGCAGCGCGCTCAGCGCGGCGATCCGCGCGCTCAAGCAGCCGGGCCCGGCGCTGGAGGTGGTCGGTCTGTACGCCCGTTCCCTCGAGGGCGCGCTGGCCACCACGGCGGTCCAGGCCGTGATCGACACCGCGGGCTGCCGCATCACCTACAGCAGCGCCGGGCACCTGCCGCCCGTCCTGCTCCACGCGGACGGCTCCTACGCGCTGCTGGACCAGGCCACCGACCCTCCCCTGGGCACCCGCGCCGACCACGTCAGCCGCCCCCAGGCCGAGCTCCCCTACACCGCGGGAGACACCCTCGTCCTGTACACCGACGGTCTCATCGAGCGCCGCGGCGAGGACATCGACGTCGGCCTGGCGCGGTTGACCGGCGCGCTCGCCCGGTGCAGCCGGCTGACCCCCGAGTGCCTCGCCGACGTCGCCCTGAGCTCCCAGGGCATCAGCGGCGGCGCGGGCGACGATGTCGCCCTGCTGGTCACCCGGCTGTAGAACCCGTCGAGCGAGGGACCGGTCAGGCCGAGGTGGCCCGGACCGCCTCGAGGATCAGGCCGGCCACGTCCTTGGGACGGGAGACCGCGACGGCGTGCGAGGCCCCCTCGACCTCGACGACGGTCGCGCCCGCCCGCTCGGCGCCGAACCGCTGGACCTCGGGGTTGATCGCCTGGTCGGCGGCGGCGACGAGGGCCCAGGAGGGCTTGGTCTTCCAGGCCGCCGTGGCCGCGGTCTCGGTGAACGCCCCGGCGGCCAGAGGCCGCTGCGCCACCGCGAGCACCTTGGTGACCTCGGCGGGGACGTCCGCGGCGAAGATCTCCGGGAACGCCTCGGGGGCGATCGTGACCTCGACCGCGGGGCCGGCGCCCTCGACCGGGTAGGCCGACTGCCGCAGGTTGGCGCCCAGCGGCGACTCCGGGAAGCGCCCCTGCAGCTCGCCGAGGCTCTCGCCGTCGTCGAGCACGTACGCGGCGACGTAGACGAGGCCGACGACGTTGGCGGTCGCGCCGGCCACGGTGATGATCGCGCCGCCGTAGGAGTGGCCGGCCAGCACGACGGGGCCGTCGATCTGGGCGGCCACCGAGGCGATGTACGCCGCGTCGGAGGCCAGGCCGCGCAGCGGGTTGGGCGGGGCCACCACGGGAACGCCGTGCTCCTGCAGTTCGGCGATGACGCCGCTCCAGCTGGCGGCGTCGGCGAACGCGCCGTGCACGAGAACGACCGTGGGAGTGGTGCTGTCCGTCATGGGGAGGGCTCCTTGATCAGGGGTGGGCTTGTCCGGGGCGCTCAAGGGCGCAGGGCGTCGCGGAGGAACTCGCCGCCCTGCCGGGTGGCCGCCTTCGCCGCGTGCGTGTCGCGCATCGCGTTGACCATGACGAAGTCGTGGATGATCCCCTGGTAGCGCACGGCCGTGGTCGGCACGCCGGCGGCGCGCAGCTTGGCGGCGTACGCCTCGCCCTCGTCGCGGAGCACGTCGGCCTCGGCCACGATGACCAGCGCCGGCGGCAGCCCGGCGAGCTCGTCCAGGCTCGCGCGCAGCGGCGAGGCGGTGATCTCCGCGCGCTGGGCGGGGTCGGTCGTGTACTGGTCCCAGAACCACTTCATGCCCTCGCGGCTGAGGAAGTAGCCGGTGGCGAACTGCTCGTAGGAGCCGGTGTCGAAGTTCGCGTCGGTGACCGGGTAGAACAGCAGCTGCGCGGCCAGCTTGGGCCCGTTGCGCCGCTTGGCGAGGATGGTGGTGGCCGCGGTCATGTTGCCGCCGACCGAGTCGCCGGCCACCGCGATGCGGGCCGGGTCGAGGTCGTGCTCGGCCCCGTGCTCGGAGATCCACTGGAGCGCGGCGTAGATCTCCTCGATCGCGGTGGGGTACTTCGCCTCCGGGGAGAGGCTGTAGTTCACGAAGACCGTCGCGGCCTGGGCCCGTACGGTGAGCTCGCGGACGAGCCGGTCATGGGTGTGGGCGTTGCCGAACACCCAGCCGGCGCCGTGGATGTAGAGGATCGCGGGAAGGGTGCCCTGGGCGCCGGCGGGCCGGAAGATCCGGATGGAGACCTCGCCCGACGGGCCGCCGGGGATGGTGAGGTCCTCGACGTCGGCGTCCGGCACGGGGACGTCGCCGTCCTGGACGCCGTCGACGGCCTTGCGGCCCTCGACCGGGCCGAGGTCGTAGAGGAACGGCGGGTTCTTGGTCGCCTCGGCGAACGCCTGTGCGGCCTCTTCGAGGACGGGCTTGATGTCGGACATGCTGCCTGATCTCTTTCCATGCGCATAGATGCCGCCGGTGGGCGGCTTACGCAGGTCAGCATCGCAACCGGCCGCCCCGGACGCATCAGTAAGTTGACTGACGTCAGCGACGGGCGGCCAGGGCGTCCTTGAGGAAGAGGCCGCCCTGCCGGACGGCGGCCAGCGCCGGCGGGCTGTCCCGCAGCGGGTTGAGCGACGCGAAGTCGTGGACGGTGCCCAGATATCGCACGGCGGTGACCGGTACACCCGCTGCCAGCAGCCGGCGCGCGTACTGCTCGCCCTCGTCCCGGACGACGTCGGCCTCCGCGGAGACGATCAGGGCGGGCGGCAGCCCCGCCAGGTCCGCCGCGCTCGCCCGTGCCGGCGCGGCGGTGGGTTCGGCGCGTTCGTGCTCGTCGCCGGTGTACTGCTGCCAGTACCACTCCAGCGCCGCGCGGGTCAGGAGGTAGCCGGAGGCGAAGCGCCGCTGCGAGGCGGTGTCGCAGCTCGGGTCGGTCATCGGGTAGTACAGCAGCTGGGCCCGGATGCGCGGCCCGCCGCGCCGCTTGGCCATCATGGTCAGCGCCGTCGCCATCGTGGCGCCCGCGCAGTCGCCGCCGACCGCCAGTCTCCGGCCGTCCAGCCGCAGGTCGGCGGCGTGCTCGGCCACCCAGGTCAGCACCGCGTACGACTCCTCGACGGCGACCGGGTAGCGCGCCTCGGGCGTGCGGCTGTACTCGGGGACCACGAACGCGGCGTCGCTGGCGGCGGCGAGCTCGCAGATCATCCGGGCGTGGGTCCGCGCGTCGCCGAGCATCCAGCGGCCCCCGTGGAGGTAGACGACCACCGGGAGGGGGCCGGTCGGCCGGAGCGGCCGGAACACCCAGAAGCCGGCGAGCCCGGACGGCCCCACCGGCGCCACCTGGAACTCGGCCGCCACGTCGAAGTCGTCGCGCTGGTGGTCCTGGGTCTCCAGCAGCGCCTCCCGGCCGTCGACCGGGCCGAGCTGGTGCAGGTACGGCGGTGCCGCCGAGGCGTCGACGAGCCTCTGGACCAGGGGATCGAGGACGACGGCCGGCCCCTCGCGGGCGCCGCCGTCCGTGGCGGGATCAGTTCCCACGTCCCTCACCTTTCGCTCGCCGGGTGTGCCGATCGTACGCGCGGGTGGTCACAGGTCATCGAAGAGGTCGCGGAGCTGGTGACGGCTGCTGACGCCCAGCTTCGGATAGACGTTGTAGAGGTGGGAGCCGATCGTGCGGGGAGACAACATGAGCTGCTCGGCGATCTCCCGGTTGCGCAGTCCCCGTGCCGCCAGCCGGACGATCTGGCGCTGCTGGGCGGTCAGCTCCGCCAGCGGGTCCGCCGGGGCGGGCGCCGCGGCGACGCCGCTGGCCCGCAGCTCCACGCGCGCCTCGTCGGCCAGGCCGCGGGCGCCGAGCCGGGTGAACGACTCCAGCGCCGTGGCCAGGAGCGGGCGGGCGTCCAGAGGCCGCCGTTTCCTGCGCAGCCACTGCGCGTAGTGCAGCCGGGCCTGTGCCCGGGCCAGCGGCCACTGCTCCCCCGCCGGGTTCACCGTGGCGAGCCGGAAGTGGTGCTCGGCGTCCCTGGCTTCGCCGGTCAGCGCGGCGGCATGGTGCAGGAGCAGCGTCATCCGGGTGGTCGGGCGTGCGCCCAGCGCGGCGCGCACCGCCGCGACGACGCGCGCCCCCTCCTCCTGCCGGCCCGTCCGCTGGGCGGCCGCGGCCAGGTCGGCGATCGACCGGTGCGACAGGAAATAGTGCAGGGGTACGCCGTCCTCGCCGAACAGCAGCCGGAAGTGGCGGAAGGCCCCGTCGAAGTCGCCCGCCGCGGCGGCGGCCGTGCCGGCGGCGCGCAGCAGGCGGGCATGGGTGGCGCGGTTCTCCCGCAGGCCGACGGCCGTCCAGGCGGGATCGGCCGGCAGGTCGGCGGGCTGCCCGCGCAGGGCTCGCAGGGTCGTCCGCAGCGCCTCGACGTCGATCTCCAGATGCCTCAGCTTCTGCACGGCCGCCAGCGTCGCGGTCTCCTCCAGCTGCTCCTCGGCCTCGGCCCACCGTCCGGTGTCGATCAGCGCCGAGACCATCGCCGCGAGCGAGGGCGCGGCATTGCCCATCGAGCCGTACGCGGTGAGCAGGGCGAAAGCCTGCCGGAAGGACTCCACGCACAGGTCGGACTCGTCGGCGTACCAGGCGATCCCGCCGGCCGCGTGCAGGCGGGTCAGGTCCGCGATGCCGGTCGGCGGCTCCTGCGTGCCGGGCCGGCGGCGGATCCGCCGCAGCAGCTCGGGGGCCTGGACCGGGTCGGCCCCGGCCAGGGCCACGGCCCGGACCGCCTCGAAGGCCTCGGTCGTCGTCAGCTCGGCGTAGGGCGTCTCGCGGCCGCCGGCCTCGAGCCCGTCGAGCAGGGCCGCGATCGGCCGCCTCATCTCGGGCAGGCCGGACTGGAAGGCGACCGCCTGGAGCACGGCGGCCAGGGCGAGCACCGTCATGCCGTCCCCGGGCGGATCCGGCTCCAGCGCGCTCATCAACACCTGGAACCCCTGCCGCTGGTGGCCGGACAGCGACAGGGCGATGCCGGCGCCGCAGGCCGCGACGCCCAGCAGGTCCCGGTCCGCGGTCAGCGCGGTGACCTTGTCGTACAGCTCGCGCACCCACGAAGGGTCACCGGCGTTCTGGGCGGCCCGCAGCGCCTTGGCGTACCGCCGCGCCCGATCCGCGGCGCCCGGGCTGCACTCGGCGGCCCGTTCCAGCGCCCGCGCCGCCGCGAAGAAGCCGCCGCGGCGTCCGGCGAGCTCCGCGGTGTCCTCCAGCGCCGCCGCGACGGACTCGTCCTGCCACGGGCACGCGGCGGCCAGGTGCCAGGCCCGGCGCGCGGGGTCGGCGTCGAGGACGGCCGCGAGATCGGCGTGCGCCTGCTGGCGCAGGTGCGCCGGGGCTCCGTCGTAGGAAGCCGTACGCACGAGCGGATGCCGGAAGGCGGCCCGGCCGCCGGCGATGGTCATGAGACCGGCGTCCTCCGCGGGCGCCCACACCCCGAGATCCGGTCCGGCTCCCGCCGCGGCCATGATGGTCTCCAGGTCCTCGTGGTCCGACGAGGCGGCCGCGTAGAGGATCAGCCGCTGGGTGCCGGCCGGCAGGGCGCGCAGCTGGGCGGCGAACATCTCCTGGATGCGCAGGGTCTGCGGCAGCCCGCCGCCGGGCACCGCCTGCCCCGCCCGTACGGCGCGGGACAGCTCGATGATGGCCAGGGGGTTTCCGGCGGCCTGTTCGAGCAGGTCGATCCTGGCCCGGCCGGTGGGCGGCTGCGGCTGGGCGTCCAGCAGGCGCGCGGCCGCCCGGCGGCTCAGCGGGGCCAGGGACAGCACGGGCAGGTCCGGGTTGAGGCCGTCCGGAGGCGTGTGGCCCCGCGCCGCGAGCAGCGCCGTCACGTCGTGGCCCGCCAGGCGGCGCATCACGAACCCGAGGACGTCGCGCGTGTCGCGGTCGAAGTGCTGCACGTCGTCGGCGACCAGCAGGACGGGCCGGCTCCAAGAGACGCGGGCCAGGAGGTTCAGCACTCCGACGCGCAGCGGCATCGGGCCGTGCTGCCGGGTGGCGGCGACGATCCCGAACGCCGCTTTCAGCGCCTCCCGCTGGTGTTCGGGAAGTTCGTCCACCTCGGGCAGCAGGGGGAGAAGCAACTGGTGCAGGGCGGCGAACGACTGCTCCACCTCGGCCTCACAGCCGCGCGAGGCCAGCACCAGGCTTCCGGTCCCCCGCGCGTGGCCGGCCGCGGCCGCCAGCAGCGCCGTCTTGCCCGTGCCGGCCTCCCCGAGCAGCAGCATCGCCCGCGGCCCGCTCCTGTCCCCGTCGATCACGTCCACGATCCGGGCGAGCTCGCTCTCCCGGCCCATCAGCGTCGTGGTGAGGCCGGGCGGAGTCCCGCGTTCCTCGCTCGCGCCGTCGATGCGCACCCCCCGCTCATCCATGGTGTGTCCCCCGTCGTACCGATGCCTCTCAGGCGGCTGCGCAGGCAGGCGGCCTTATTCTGCCAGTTAATGCCAGTTTGGGCGATTTCCAGAAGACAGCAAACGTTTACGGTCCCGCGAAGAGGCGAGGACGGCGCCGCCCACCGAGATCCCGGACGGCGACGTCCAGCGGCCCTTCGCCATCGCGACCGACCCCGACCGTACGCTGGTCGCGACCGTCAGCGAGACCGGCATCGGCATCGGCCTGCCGGAGGCCGACGGCGCCGGCAGCCAGCCGCTGCCCGGCCTGGTCACCTACGCCGCCAAGCAGCCCAGCGTGGCCTACGCCCACCAGCGCACCGGTCAGATCGCCCGCGCGCTGACCATCATCAAGGACGCCCCGGCGCCGACCGAGTTCCGCTTCCCGATCTCCGCCCCCGAGGGCAGCATGCTGGAGGTCGAGGAGGACGACGGCACGGTCCTGATCGACGACAACGACTTCTACCTCGCCGAGATCGACCTGCCCTGGGCCAAGGACGCCAACGGCAACCCTCGGCTGCCGGATCCGTTTCGCTGTTCACCCGCACGGATGCTACCTGAGGGTCCTCCTGCGGCTCGGGACCGCAGGAGGACGCGGGGAGGCCGGTGTCGAGGGCCTCCCCCCACGTCACTGGAACGAGAGGGAGTCGATGGTGATGGTGCTGTTCCCGCCGTACCAGAAGCCCATCGCGAGCTGCCCGGGGGACGCCCGGTCGATCCCGTTGGCCGCCAGCGGGATCCTGATGTCCTGGTACGCCGTGGTGACGGCCGGATGGCCCCCTCCGTCGAGCGTGAAGTCGCCGAAGACCTTGCTCGCCCCGCCGAGGCCGAGGTTGAAGTGGGCCTGCTCGCCCCCCGCCGCGCCCTTGATCCGCACGACGAGATGGGTGTACGCGGACAGATCGGTGTTGACGTCGCTGCCGAACCAGCCGCAGTTGTCGTAGCGCAGGCCGAGTGCCCCGCCGGACACGGCGCCGGAGCCGCCGCCGTTGAGGAAGCAGTTGCCGCCGGTCCACCGGCCGAGGTCGTTGCGCGCGGCGGACGGGTACGCCGGATCGCCGTCGAAGTCGTCCAGGACCAGCCCCCCGGCCGGCGATGGCAGGGTGACGACGGTGACGGGGGCCGACGCGGCGGAGGTGTTGCCCGCGGCGTCGTACGCCTTCACGGTGTAGGTGTAGGAGGTCGCGGGGCTCAGCCCGGTGTCGGTGTAGGAGGTCGTCGCCGAGGTCCCGACCTGGGCGGCGCCGCGGTAGATCCGGTATCCGGCCACTCCGACGTCGTCGGTGGACGCCGTCCAGGACAGGGCGGCCGAGGTCGTGGTGCGCGACGGGGAGGTCAGCCCGGTGGGCGCGGTGGGCGCCGTGGTGTCCGTGCCGCCGCCGGCGCCGACGGTGACCGGGCCGAGGCCGAGCCAGCCGTCGGCGCCCTGGGTTGCGTTGGCGAAACGGAGCCTCTTGGCGTTCGCGGACACGGTTTCCAGGGGGTTCTTCACCCGCAGGACCCATTGGTAGCCGCCGGCGGGCACGCCGGAGAGGTTCACGCCGGTCTGGAAGTACTGCGGGTAGCCGTAGTCGAGGTAGGCGGGGTCCGGTCCCGCGCCCCAGTCGGGGAACGCGCGGATCTTCAGCGGCATGACCGTGCGCAGGTCCCAGGGCGTGTCGAAGGTCCTGACCACGGTCCCGGAGCCGTTCCGCAGGCCGAGGGTGACCGTCCACGGGTAGTAGAACGGGGCCACGCCGTTGTTGCGGATCCGCACGCCCACGTTCGTGGTGCCGTTCGCGGTGTTCTTGAAGTAGGCGTTGTCGACGGTGAGGTCGTAACCCATGAGCCGGACGGCGGCCGCGACGTTGGGGTCTCCCGGCGCGTAGCTCTGGCTCTGCTCGTTGATCTTCCAGGTGGTGTGCTCCAGCTCGATGCACGCCTTCATGTTGTCGACCTGCCCCGAGCCGCCGGGCCAGGACGCGAACGCCGAGGACTGGATCTCGGGCCGGACCTCCCCGCCCATCGACGCGGTGATCCACTTGTTCTCCGCGCCCGCGTCGAGGGCCCGCTGGAGCTGGGCGTAGCCGGCCCCGCCGAGCGAGCGCGGCAGCGTGACGCCGGCCGGCGGCGAGCCTTCCCGGTAGCAGAAGGAATCGTCGTGGTAGCCGATGTCCCGGTTCGTCCCCGCGCCGGCGGCCGAGTCGGGGTAGCGCATCTCCAGCTTGGTCCTGTCGAAGGCGTCGTCGTACGCCTGGAGGAGTTGCGCGGCGTGCGCGTCGGTCGGCATGAAGTTCGGATAGGTGTCGCCGCTGGTGTCGGTGTCGAACGGCCAGGTGTGCCACTCGCCCCACAGCCCGACCAGCCCCAGGTGGATGAACCCGATGCGCGGGTCGCCGTCGTAGCGGGCGCCGAACGCCGCGATGAAGTCGCTCAGCGCGCCGAGCAGGTAGGGGCTGTCGTAGTCCGGGCTGGTGGTGCCCCAGTAGGTGTTGGTCCGGTACGTGACGTGCCCGTCGAAGCAGCGCGGGATGGCGTTGCCCGGGTGGGTCCCGGAGCCGCCGGGATACTCCAGGTAGAAGCGCACGGCCGCCTGGTTGCCGTACGAGGCGGTCTCGTTCAGCGCGTCGTCCAGGATCGACCAGTCGTAGGTGGAGCAGTCGGCCGGATCGGTCATCACCTCTGACAGGCCGAAATAGCTCCATGTGAGGGAGTGCGGGTAGCCGGTGCTCTGGTCGCTCCCGGGCCAGTAGAAGCGGGCGAACCCCTTGAGCGGGTTGTCCAGCGGCGCGGGCGCGGACGCCAGCGGATGCGCCTGGAGCGACGGATCGGGCGTGGCGGGGGCCGGCGGCCGGGGCGGCACCCCGCCCGGGACCGGCGCGAGCGCCCACGCCGGGGCGGCCGGGAACAGGGCCAGCGCGACGGCGGCGAGGGCCGCGAGGACGGCGCGGCGACGCCGCCGGGGTGGCGGCACAAGGGCAGGCATGGCTGAGGAACCTCCGAAATACGCGGGCGGCGGGAGCCTGCGGCAGGCCGCGAAGAGCCCGCCGCATGGGGGTTGACGTGGGACGGAAGGGCTCGGAAAGGTTGCCGTACGCTCGCCGAGTTATGAGGAGCTATTGACAAACTTCCGATGGCTCACATCATTATTCGGAAGTCACCGTGTGACAAGAGGTCAATTTCACCGAGCGCCGAGGACGATGATGAGAACGATGCGGACCGCGGAACGGTCGCAGGTCGCCGAGCCGGGCGACGATGCCGGCGCCGATGCCCACCGGCGAAGACGGGCCCGGCCGCGCGACGACCGCCGGGCGGCGTGGCTCTTCCTGATCCCCGCGCTCGCCGGCTTCGTGATCTTCTACGGCTACCCGACCGTCCGCGGGATCTGGTACTCCCTGACCGACTACAACCTGCTCAGCGCCCCCGCCTTCGTCGGCGGGGACAACTACGCCCGGCTCGTGCGGGACCCCCAGTTCTGGCACTCGCTCGCGGTCACCGTCTACTACGTCGTCGTCAACATCGGCTCGCAGCTGCTGCTCGGGCTGCTCCTGGCCGCGCTCATGCACCGCCTCACCCGGTCGGTGGCGCTGCGCGCGATGCTGCTGCTGCCGTGGCTGGTGCCGAACGTCACCGTCGGCCTGATCTGGATCTGGCTGCTCGACGCCGACCTCGGCTTCGTCAACCACCTGCTCAAGGCGCTCGACCTCGGCACGGTCGGCTTCTTCGTCTCACCCGAGTGGGCCATGCCGACGATCGGGATGGTCAACACCTGGGCGTACACCGGCTACACCGCGCTCCTGCTCTACGCCGGCATGCTGCAGATCCCGCCCCACCTGTACGAGAGCGCCGCCCTCGACGGCGCCGGCGAGCTGCGCATGTTCCGCTCGGTCACGCTGCCGATGCTGCGGCCCGTCCTCGCCCTGGTGCTGGTGGTGTCGCTGATCGGCTCGTTCCAGATCTTCGACACGGTCGCGGTGGCGGCGCGCGGCGGCGGCGCGAGCAGCGCGATCAGGGTCATCTACTACTTCATCTACCAGCACGCCTTCCAGTACTTCCACATGGGCTACGCCTCGGCGGCGGCACTCCTGCTCGCGCTCGTCCTCGGCGTGCTCACGGTCGTGCAGATGCGGCTGCTGCGGGCGTCCCGCTCGGACCTGGCCTGAGGAGAGAAACACGTTGCGGCGCATCGCGAACATCGGCCGGCTGCCGGCCTGGGCCGTCCTGGCCGTGGCCCTCGTGCTCACCCTGTTCCCCTTCTACTGGATGGTCCGTACGGCGCTCACCCCGGCCGCCGACCTCTACACCGACAGCGGCGCCCTGTTCCCGCGGCACCCGACGACGGTGAACTTCCTGCGCATCCTCGGGCTCACCAGTCAGGAGGAGGCCCGCGCGGCGGGCGGGTCGGGCGCGCGGATCGACTTCGCCCGCTACCTGCTGAACTCGGTCGTCTACACCGGCCTCATCGCGACGGCGCAGACGTTCTTCTGCGCGATGGCCGGGTACGCGTTCGCCCGGCTGCGCTTCCCCGGGCGCGAGCTCGTCTTCGGCGTCGTGATCGCCGCGCTCCTGGTGCCGCCGGTCTTCACCCTGCTGCCCAACTTCGTGCTGGTGAAGAACCTCGGCCTGGTCGGCACGTTCGCCGGGATGGTGGCCCCGACGCTCCTGATGACCCCGTTCGCGGTCTTCTTCCTGCGGCAGTTCTTCCTGTCCATCCCGCGCGACGTGGAGGAGGCGGCCCGGCTGGACGGCAACGGCCCGTGGGGCGTGTTCTGGCGCATCGTGCTGCCGATGAGCCGCGGGCCGCTGATCACCATCGGGCTCACCACGACGGTGTGGGCGTGGAAGGACTACCTGTGGCCGCTGCTGGTCGGGCGCGAGGAGCAGACCCGCGTCCTCACCGTCGCCCTCGGGGTCTTCCTGCAGCAGTCGCCCAACACCCGCCCCGACTGGACCGGGCTCATGGCCGGCTCGACCCTCTCGGTGCTGCCGGTCCTGCTGCTGCTGATCTTCCTCGGCCGGCGGCTGGTCCAGTCCCTCAACTTCTCCGGAATCAAATAACCCCCCGCAAGAGAGGCACCGACCTATGAACACCACCAAGCGGGCAGGACTGGCGCTGCTGTCGCTGGCGCTCGCGGGCGCGCTGACCGCCTGCGGGTCCGGCGGCGGCCAGGCGCAGGACGCCGCGGCCGGCGGCAAGGTCACGATCGACTACTGGCTCTGGGACGACAACCAGCTCGCGTCGTACCAGGCCTGCGCCGCCGCCTTCCACGCGGCCAACCCGAACATCACCGTCAAGATCACCCAGACGGCGTGGGCCCAGTACTGGCAGAGCCTCACCACCCAGCTCGCCGCCGGCCAGGCCCCGGACGTGTGGACCGACCACGGCTCCTACTACCCGCAGTTCGTCGGCAGCGGGCAGATCCTCGACATCCAGCCGTTCGTCGACCGGGACAAGGTGGACCTGACCCAGTACCAGGAGGGCCTGGCCGACCTGTGGGTGAAGGACGGCAAGCGGTTCGGCCTGCCCAAGGACTGGGACACCATGGCGCTCGTCTACAACGGCACGATGCTCGCCGAGCAGAAGATCAAGCCCGAGGAGATGGCGAACCTCACCTGGAACCCCACCGACGGCGGAACGCTCCAGCAGGTCATCGCCAAGCTCACGGTCGACGAGAACGGGCGCGACGGCCTCGACCCGGCCTTCGACAAGAACCGCGTCAAGGTGTACGGCTTCCTGCCGGAGTGGGCCGACGGGTCCCAGGGCCAGAACGGCTGGGGCGACCTGGCCGTGGCCAACGGGTGGACGTACCTGGACAAGAACCCCTGGGGAACGCGCTACCGGTACGACGACCCCAAGCTCGCCCAGACCATCGACTGGTACAGGCGGCTCATCGACAAGGGGTACGCGCCGAAGTTCGACAAGCAGTCCACCCTGGGCAGGGACGCGGTACTCAACGCCGGCAAGGGCGCGATGACCTTCGCCGGATCGTGGACGATCAACTCCTACCTGGGCCCGGACGCCAAGCAGAAGTTCGCGCTCGCCCCGATGCCCCTGGGCCCGGCCGGCGTGCGCAAGACCGCCATCAACGGCCTGTCCGACGCGATCTTCGCCGGCACTCCGCACCAGGAGGAGGCCTGGAAGTGGGTGAAGTTCCTCGGCTCGGCCGGCTGCCAGGACCTCGTCGCCGGCAACGCCGTCGTGTTCCCCGCGATCAAGGCGGCCGGCGACAAGGCCGCGGCCGCCCACCAGGCCAAGGGCCGCGACGTGCGCGCCTACCTCGACCCGACGAAGACGGCCGGCGGCACGTTCCTGCTGCCCATCACCGACCACGGCAATGAGGTGAGCCAGATCGTGCAGGACGCCATCCAGTCGATCGTCCTCGGCCAGGTCGGCACCGCCGAGGGCCTGAAGAAGGCCAACGACCAGGTCAACGCGCTCTTCACCTGAGCCCCGAACGTACAGAAGAAGGAGCATCATGCCGCTGCTCGTCGAGCTGGCAGGCCGTACCGTAGCCGTTGAGCCGACCGGCTCCGAGCCACTTCGCAGGACGGAGGGCGGCGTCGTGCTGCCGCCCGGCCGGGTGGCCGTGCTGCACGGCCTCGGCGACGCGCTGTTCTACCGGCACGGGCAGAACTCGTGGAGCCCGTGCGGCTGGCGGCGGCTGTCCGAGCCGCCGCTGCGCATCGCCGACCCGCGCCGCCGCACCACCGCGGACGACCCCGTCTGGGACGACCCGTCCCGCCACCATTCCTCGGCCGTCGCCGCCCTCCAGGGCGGCGACGGGCGGGTCCTGCTGCTCGGCGCGCTCGGCCTCGGCACCCCGCGCCTGGCCGCCGACCGCGACACGCTCGCCGGCTGGTACGAGGACGACGGGGCGCCGTGGTTCCTCGCCTACGGCGAAGAGGAGGAGGTCTTCGGCGCCTACACCCGCGCGCTCGCCACCAGCCTCGGCAGCCGCGAGCGGCGCGCCGGGAACGTCTGGTGCAGCTGGTACGCCTACTACGAGGGCATCACCGAGGCGGGGCTCGCCGAGGACATCGCCGCGCTGAAGGGGCTGCCCTTCGACGTGCTGCAGGTCGACGACGGCTGGGAGGAGGCCGTCGGCGACTGGGAGCCGAACGCCAAGTTCCCGTCCGGGATGCGCGCGCTCGCCGGGCGGATCGCCGACGCCGGGCTGACGCCGGGGCTGTGGCTGGCGCCGTTCATCGTGCTGCCGGGCTCGCGCACCGCCCGCGAGCGGCCCGAGCTGCTGCTGCGGGACGGACGGGGCGAGCCCGTGGTCGCCGGCCACAACTGGGGCACCGGCTACTGGGCGCTGGACCTGTCCCGGGCCGACGCCCTCGACCACGTGGCGCGGCTCATCGGGAAGGTCGTGCACGAGTGGGGCTTCGGCTACCTCAAGCTCGACTTCGTCAACGCGGGCGCCGCCCCCGGCGTACGGCAGGGCGGGATCGGCCGCGAGCAGTCCTACCGGCAGGCGCTGGAGCTGATCCGGCGGACGGCGGGTGAGGAGGTGTACCTGCTGGGCAGCGGCGCGATCCTGCTGCCCTCGCTCGGCCTGCTCGACGGGCTGCGCAGCGGGCCGGACGTGGCGCCGATGTGGCAGAACCACGCCAGCGACGACCCCTCCGACGCGATGGCGCGCAACGCCGTGGTCAACACCCTGCACCGGCTCTGGCACGCGCCGCTGGCCGAGGTCGATCCGGACGTCGTCTACTTCCGCAGCCGCCTCAACCTGCTCACCGGCCGGCAGCTCGGCTGGCTGCGCGACCTGGCGAACGTGTGCGGCTTCCGCGCGGTGTCCGACCCGCCGGGGTGGCTGAGCGCGGAGGAGCTCACGGACCTGACGGCGTACCTGTCGGCCCAGCCCGCCGTCGTGCGGAAGGGCCGGTACGTGTTCGCCGTCGACGGCCGCGAGGTGGACTTCGGCCCGGCCGTCGCCCCCGGCGGGCAGTTGTATCCGATCACCTGACCACGCACTACCCTTTTGTAAAGAGCGCAGCGTTATCCAGGGGATCGGGGGCGACGGTGACGGAGCAGGTCACGACCGGGACGCTGGTCACGACCGGGACGGACGTGACCAGGATGCGGGAGCTCAACGCGCTCTCCATCGTCCGGGCGCTGCGGGGCAACCCGCCGTCCACCGTCACGGAGCTGGCCACCCGCGCCGGGCTGTCGCGGCCCGGGACGGACGTCATCGTGCAGGGCCTGGTCGCCGACGGCTGGCTCACCGTCGTCGAGCCCGACGGCAGCAGCGTCGTCGGGCGCCCCGCCCGGCGCTACCGGTTCAACGCCGGAGCGGGGCACGTGCTCGGCGTCGACGTCGGCGCGCACAAGGTGCTGGCCATGCTCGCCGACCTCGACGGCGCCGTCACGTGCACCACCCGGCTGCCGGTCGATCCCGACGCCGACCCGGCGGCGCGGCTCACCGTCGTCGACGCCGCCGTCGAGGAGTGCCTGGCCGAGTCCGGCCTGCGCCCGGAGGACATCTGGGCGATCACCGTCGGCGTGACCGGGCCGGTCGACGCCAGCGGCCGTACGACGCTGTTCACGCCGCTGCCCGGGTGGGAGACGGTGAACCCGGCCGAGCACCTGGCCGCCCGCTTCTCCTGCCCGATCCAGGTGGAGAACGACTGCAAGCTCGCCGCGCTCGCCGAGCGCTGGCAGGGGGCGGCCCGCGACGCCGACGACATCGTCTACCTGCTGGCGGGCATGCGCACCGGCGCCGGCCTGATCATCGACGGCACGCTGCGCCGCGGCTACGGCGGCGCGGCCGGCGAGATCGGCGCGCTGCGCGCCGTCCGCTGGCTCGCCGCGCCCTCCCACCTGGAGAACTGCGCCAGCCTGCCCAAGGGCATCGACACCGACGACGCGGCCGCGTGGGTGTTCAACGCCGCCCGCTCCGGGGACAAGGCGGCCAGGACCGCCGTCCGCCGCTACACCCGCGACCTCGCCGTCGGCACCGCCGCGCTGGTCCTCACCCTCGACCCGCAGGTCGTCGTCTTCGGCGGCGGCTTCTCCCGCTCCGCCGACCTCATCCTCGACCAGCTGGCCCGCGAGCTGCGCCGCACCTGCCTGCGCGTCCCGGAGATCCGCGCCTCCACCCTCGGCGACGAGAGCGTCGCGCTGGGCGCGCTGCGCCTGGCCCTCAACGAGGTGGACGCCCGCCTCTTCGGCGCGGGCCTGCTCGCGCCGGTCGCTCCGCGCGCCTGATCCCGCGCGGATTCCGAACTGCCGGCTGATTGTCCTGCACTACTACTGCACACGTCTGACTGGCCGATTGACACGGTTTGCCAGGACTACTTAAGGTCGCGTTGTCGAGGCGACGTGAAACGTTTTTATCCAGGTCAAGCGCGCCCGGCGGCAAAGCGCGGCCGCCATCTCCCCCGCCCCCGTCAACGGGAGAAAAATGCGTACCAGAAAAGCACCTAAGGGACTACGTCGTCGGTTCACCCGAATCGTCGCGGCGCTCGCCATCCTGTCGGCCGGCGCCGGGGCAGGCATCGTGCTCGGCCCGTCCGCGGCGTCCGCCGCCGCCTGCGGAGATGGCACCTTCCAGTCGCAGGTGACGGTCAGCGGCAGCACCTGGACCGCCCGCAACAGCGCCGGCGGCAGCGTCTACACCGGCACCGACTTCCGGGCCGCGGTCCAGGCCGGCATCGGCAGTCTCACGGCCGGGCGCACCTCGATCCAGCGGGTCGTGGTGCGCGGCAACGGCACGATGAGCGCCGGCAGCCGGATCTCGCTGCCGAGCTACACCTCCCTGTCGGTCTGCGGCACCATCAACGTGACCGGCTCCGGCTCCGGCGACTACGCGCCGGTCTATTCGCGCGGCACCTCGAACATCGAGGTCCCGTACCTCAACGTCACCGGCACCCCGATCTACGGCATCTTCCTGCGCAACGTCACGAACGTCTGGCTCGGCCAGATCGACATGCGGCTCGGCGCGGGCCTCGGCGTGCGCATCGACAACCGCGGCGACACCAGCCAGTGGACCCGCAACGTCCGGGTCGACAGCGTGTACGTGCAAGGAGCCAGTTCGCACGCGATGGAGACCTACGGCGTCGACGGCCTCACCGTCGGCACCGTGACAGCCCGCAACGTCGGCGAGTCCGGCCTGCTGCTCAACCAGACCATCAACGCGACGGTCGGCACCGTCGACGCCGACAACGCCGGCGCCGGCACCGGGTACGCGGCCTTCCGCATGGCCAACCGCAACGGCCGGGTCGGCAGCGCCTACCCGAACAACATCCGGGTGGGCACCGTCAAGGCGCGCGGCGGCGGCCGGGGCGTCTTCTGCGTCTCGGAGAGCGGCGGCGCCACCATCGACCGGGTCGACATCGCCAACACCGGAAACAACTCGGTCCTGGTGGAGAACTGCTACAACGTCGTCATCGCCGGAGTGTCGGGCACGATCAGCGGCGGTGGCGAGGTCCGCATCGCGGCCCGTACGGAGTTCGCTCCGTCGTCGGGCATCAGGTTCCAGAACCTGACGGTCTCCAACACCGGCATCAGGTGGAGCCCCTGCACCGGCAGCAACAACACGATCAGCAACGTGACCCGTAACAACTCGACGCTGACCTGGTGCTGACTGCTCCGCGCCGGCGGTCCGCCGCCGCGGCCGCCGGCGCGATTTCCTTCGCTCTCTGACTGGCAGGAGAGACCATGCGCAAGGTCCACTTATCGATCGTCTCTGCTCTGATGCTGTTCCTGTCCCTGTCGCTGGCCGCCCCGAACGCCGCTTCGGCCGCGTGCGGCGCCCGGCCCGGCGCGGCGGCCGCCGCCGCCGCGACGACGACCGTCTGGCTGGCCGGCGACTCGACCATGGCCAACCCCGGTGCCGCCTGCCCCGTGGGCTGGGGCACCGAGTTCGACTCGCTGTTCCACAGCAACATCGTGGTCAACAACCTCGCCGTCGCCGGGCGCAGCATCCAGACCTGGCTCTACGAGGGCAACGTGACCTCCACCATCGGCTCGAACGGCGAGTGCGTCCTCAGCTCGACCACCTACTCGTCCCGATGGCAGCAGGTGCTCACCGGCATGAAGGCCGGTGACTACCTGTTCATCCAGTTCGGCATCAACGACGGCTCGACGACCTGCCCGCGCCACGTCGGCACCGCGCGCTACCAGCAGCTGATGACGACGATGGCGCAGGCGGCGCTGGCCCGCGGCGCCCACCCGATCCTGCTCACCGCCGTCGCCGCCATCACCTGCTCGGGCGGCACCGCGGTGAAGAACCGCGGCTTCGTCAGCCAGACCTTCGCCGCCGGCGCCGCCACCGGCGCCCCCGTCATCGACCTGCAGACCCTCAGCGTCGACTACTACAACTCCCTGGGCCTGTGCCCCAACAACGGCGACTACACCTCCGGGCCGGTCGGGCAGTTCTTCTGCAACGACCACACCCACTTCGAGGCGTACGGCGCCCGGCGGATCGCCCGGCTGGTGACCGGCGCCCTGCGGACGCAGAACATCCCGCTCGCCGGATCCCTGCTGTAGGTCCCGGCCGGGTCCTTCAGGTCCACACTTCCGGAGGTGCCTCACGTCCCTTTCCGGGGCATCTCCGTGCTCTCCCGGAACGCCAGTCGATGCGGCACGCACACCTCGTGCGCCTTGTCCGTCCCGCCGCCCAGCCGCTCGGCCAGCAGGTCCACCGCCGACTGCGCGATCAGCGCCTTGTCGGGCGCCACGGTCGACAGTGTGGGCGTGGCGAACCGGCCGTCCTCGATGTCGTCGAACCCCATCACCATCACGTCGCCCGGCACCTCGTACCCCCGCGTGAGCAGCGTCCGCAGGGCGCCCAGCGCGAGCGTGTCGTTGAAGCAGAAGACCGCGTCCGGCGCGCCGGAGCCGAGCAGGCGGCTCATGGCCTCGGCGCCGTCGGCGCGCCCCCAGCGCGCGACCGGCGCGACCAGTGACGGGTCGGCGGGGAGGCCGGCCTCGGCGAGCGCCTGCTGGTAGCCCTTCAGCCGCAGGCGGCCGGTCGCGGCGGCGGCCGTGCGCTGCACGCCGATGGCGGCGATCCTGCGCCTGCCGCGCTCGGCCAGGTGCAGGGTGGCCGCCCGCGCGGCGGCCACGTTGTCGATGCCGACGTGATCGTACGGTGAGCGGCCCGTCCCGACGCGCTCCCCGAGCAGCACCATCGGCGTACGCTCGTCGCGCCCGGCCAGGTCCTTGCCCGTGAGCGCGAGCGGGCTGAACAGCAGCCCGTCGATGAGGTGGTCGCGGATCCCGGAGATCACCACGCGTTCCTTGGCCCGGTCGCCCTGGGTCTGGTCGATGAGCACGGTCCAGCCTCGCCGGTCGGCCGCCTCGATGACGTGTGTGGCCAGCTCGGCGAAGTAGGGGTTGTCCAGGTCGGGCACCGCCAGCGCGACCACGCCGGAGCGGCCCGCGCGCAGGCTGCGCGCCGACAGGTTCGGCCGGTAGGAGAGCTCGGCTATCGCCGCCTCCACCCGGGCGCGTGTCTCGCCGCTGACATGGGGATAGTCGTTGACCACGTTGGACACGGTCTTGATCGAAACCCCGGCCAGCTCGGCGACGTCCTTCAGCCTCGGCCGCACCATGCCCCCTTCGCCATCGGAACCCTACCTGGTTTACAACGATGTAACGAACTGGCGCCAGGCAATTTACAACGTTGGAACCAACGATGTAGAACGTCCGTAACCTCATGGGCAGGAGTGATCTGGCATGTCCCTCGACAACCTCTCCAGGCGGCGCGCACTGGGCCTCGGCTTCGGTGCGCTGGTCATCGGCGCCGCGGGCTGCGGCGGAGGCGGCGGCCCCAAGCAGGCGCAGGCGCCGGCCACCACGGCGGCGCCCACCGAATACACCGGCCCCTCGGTCTCGCTGTCGTTCTGGAACGGCTTCACCGGCGGCGACGGGCCGGTCATGAAGAAGCTGGTGGACCAGTTCAACGCCGAGCACCCGAACATCAAGGTGTCGATGAACGTCTACAAGTGGGAAGACTATTACGCGAAGGTCCCCGCGGCCGTCTCCGCGGGTCAAGGCCCCGACCTCGGCATCATGCACGTCGACAGCGTCGCCACCAACGCGGCCCGCCAGGTCGTCCTGCCCCTCGACGACGTGGCCAACGCGCTCGGCCTCACCGAGGCGGACTTCTCCCCGCCGGTCTGGAAGGCCGGCGTCTACAAGGGCGCGCGCTACTCGATCCCGCTCGACGTGCACCCGCTCGGCATGTTCTACAACAAGACGGTCATGAAGAAGGCCGGGCTCGACCCGGAGCAGCCGCCGAAGACCGGCGAGGAGTACATGGCGGCGCTGGAGGCGCTGAAGAAGGCGGGCATCCAGGGGCACTGGGCCACGCCGTTCCCGTTCACCGGAAGCATGCAGTTCGGGACGCTGCTCTACCAGAACGGCGGCCAGCTCTTCGCCGACGACGCCGGCGTCTCGCGCTTCGCCGAGGACCCCGGCGTGCAGGCCCTGACCTGGCTCGTCGACCTCGTCAACAAGGGCTACAGCCCCAAGAACGTCGGCCAGGACGCCGACTTCATCGCCCTGCAGAACGGCAAGGCCGCCTTCAACTGGAACGGCATCTGGTCCATCAACACGCTCAAGGAGATCAAGGACCTGGAGTGGGGCGTCGCTCCGCTCCCGCAGATCGGGTCGAAGCCGGCGGCGTGGGCGGGCTCGCACCAGTTCGTGGTGTTCAAGCAGCGCACGCCCGACCAGAACAAGCTGACCGCGGCCAAGGTGTTCATCAACTGGATCAGCGGCCACTCGCTGGAGTGGGCCAAGGGCGGCCAGGTGCCGGCGCGCAAGTCGATCCGCGAGGGCGCGGAGTTCGCGGCGCTGAAGGAACAGGCCACGATCGGCACCCAGATCGACTACCTGTACTTCCTGCCGTCGGTGGCGGGCATCGGGGACGCCTCCGCGGTCGTCGACCAGGCGATCAACGCGGCGATCCTGCTCAAGAAGAGCCCCAAGGACGCGCTCACGGAGGCCGCCGCCAAGGCCGACAAGATCCTTGAGGCCAACCGGAAGAAGTACGGCGCCTGATGGTCGCGATCTCGGCGAAGGCGAAAGCGAAGGCGAAGGCGGCGGCGGAGGGGCCGCCGGGGCGGGACGTGCGCGTTCCCCGCTCGGGCAAGGCGACGCCGTACCTGTTCCTGGCGCCGTACCTGATCTTGTTCTCCGTGTTCGTGCTGGCCCCGGCCCTGTTCGGGATCTGGGTGAGCCTGCACGACTGGGACTACATGCTCGAGGGCAAGCCGTTCGTCGGCCTGGACAACTACACGGCGCTCTTCGACGACCAGTCGCCCGTCTACGGCGACTTCTGGATGTCGATGCGGGCGACCGGCATCTTCACCGTGTTCAGCGTGCCGTTCCTGGTCGTGCTGCCGCTCGGGGTGGCGCTGCTGCTCAACCGGCCCTTCCGGGGCAGGACGCTGTTCCGGGGGCTGTTCTTCGCGCCGTTCGTGCTGGGCGTGGCGGTGGTGTGCCTGATGTGGCGGCTGCTGCTCGACCCGAACCTCGGCCTGGTCGACTGGATACTCGGCACGCCGATCCCCTGGACCACCGCGACGCCGTGGGCCTGGATCGCGCTGGTCGGGGTGACGGTCTGGTGGACGCTCGGGTTCAACGCGGTGATCTACCTGGCCGGGATGCAGGACATCCCGCGCGAGCTGTACGACGCGGCGAAGGTGGACGGCGCGGGGCGATGGGGCGAGTTCGTCCACGTCACGCTGCCGGGGCTGCGGCCCGTCGCGCTCTTCGTGGTGACGACGACGATCCTGGCCTCGGCGAACATGTTCGGGCAGTCGTACCTGCTGACCCAGGGGGCGCCGGGCGGGGAGACGCGGACCGCGATCATGTACCTGCTCCAGCAGGGGCTCAGGGAGTACAAGATGGGCAGCGCCTCGGCCATGAGCTACCTGCTCACGCTGCTGCTGATCCTGGTCAGCGTGGTCAACTTCCGGCTGTTCAGGAGCCGGCCATGAAGCGCTACACGGGCCTGCTGGCCCTCGCCGTGGTGTTCGTCGGGCCGCTGGTGTGGGCCTTGGGCGTGTCGTTCAAGACGCAGACCGAGGCCACCCGGGTGCCGCCCACGCTGCTGCCCGCCGAGCCGACGACGTCCGCTTACGGGACGGTGTTCCAGGGCACCACGGACACGCCGGTGCTGCGCTGGTTCGCCAACAGTCTCATCGCCGCCACGGGGCACATGCTGCTGGTGCTCGCGGTGGCGTCGCTGGCCGCGTACGCGCTGGCCAGGCTGGAGTTCCGCGGGAAGAAGCTGATGTTCGGGATGATCGTCGGCACGCTGCTGGTGCCGGGGTTCGTCTTCCTCATCCCGCAGTTCCTGATCGTCGACCGGCTCGGCTGGCTGGACAGCCTGACGGCGCTCATCGTGCCGGGGGCGGCGGGCGCGTTCGGGGTGTTCTTCCTGCGGCAGTTCTTCCTCGGGCTGCCGCGCGAGCTGGACGAGGCCGCGCTCATGGAGGGCGCCAACCACTGGCACATCTTCTGGCGGATCACGCTGCCGCTGTCGCGGCCCGCGCTGGCGACGCTGGCCGTGCTGAGCTTCCTGTCCAACTGGAACGACTTCATCTGGCCGATCTACGTGATCTTCAGTCCCGAGTACTTCACGCTGCCGCCGGGCCTGTCGATCCTGCAGGGGGCGTACACGATCCACTATCCGGTGATCATGGCCGGCGCGGTGCTGGCCAGCATCCCCGTCCTGATCCTCTTCAGTCTGACCCAGCGGTACGTCATCGAAGGCATCTCTCGCAGCGGCCTGAAAGGCTGACCCATGCACCTGGCTGTCATCGCCACGCTCATCCTCTCCCTCTTCACCAATCCGGTGTCCGGCTCCTTCTCCGACACGTTCGCCGACCCGTCGGTGATCCGCGGACAGGACGGCTACTGGTACTCCTACGGCACGTCGGACCCGCTGCGCGAGGGCGAGAAGGTCCTGCACAGGCTGCCGATCGCCCGCTCCGCCGACCTGGTCAACTGGACGTACGTGGGCGACGCGTTCGGGCCGGACAACCTGCCGTCGTACGCGGCGCCGGGCAGTCTGTTCTGGGCGCCGGACATCCGTTACCTCGACGGCCGGTACGTCATGTACTTCACCGTCACCGACACCGCCACCACGCCCGCCAACTGGGACTACTCGATCGGGGCCGCCACGGCGCCCACGCCGACCGGGCCGTGGACGCACATCGACGCCCCGGTCGTCGCCCCGCGCCCCTCGGGCGGCTCGTACTGGAACACGATCGACCCCTCCCAGTTCACGGACGTGGACGGACGCAAGTACCTGTACTTCGGCGGGTTCTTCGGCGGCCTGTGGGTGACCGAGCTGTCCGCCGACGGGCTGCGCGCCGTCGGGCAGCCGCAGCAGGTCGCGATCGACAACAAGTTCGAGGGCGCGTACGTGGTGCGCCACAACGGCTACTACTACCTGCTCGGCTCCTCGGCGAACTGCTGCGCCGGGCCGACCACCGGCTACTCGGTGCTGGCCGGGCGCTCGACCAGCCCGCGCGGGCCGTTCACCGACCGCGAGGGCGTGCCGCTGCTGGCCTCACGCGCCGGCGGCACCCCCGTCCTGGACCAGAACGGCAACCGCTTCATCGGCACCGGCCACCACGCCCAGCTCACCGACCTTTCCGGTCAGGACTGGATGCTCTACCACGCCATCGACCGCAACGACCCGTTCCTGGACGAGCCGTACGGGATCAACGAGCGGCCCATGCTGCTGGACCGGCTGGACTGGATCGACGGCTGGCCGGCCGTGCGTGCCGGGGCCGGGCCGTCCGAGCGGTCGCGGGAGACGCCGGTGACCCGCGGGGTCGTGGACGACCGGTTCGCGGGCGATCTGTCGGGCTGGCGGAACCCAGCCGGCTGGACCGTGCAGGATGGACATGTCCGCGGCCAGGGCACGCTGATCAGCCGCAGGTCGCTCGGCGGGGACGTCCGCGTCGAGACCGACCTCAAGACGGACAGGTCCGCCGGAATCCGCATCGGCGGCACGACCGCGGTCGTCTCGCGCGACGGGCTGACGCTCACCTCGGGCGGCACGTCCCGTACGGTGGCGCTGCCCGGAGGGGCCGCGACCTGGCACAACCTGGCCGTCACCGTCAAGGGACGGACGATCACCGCCGAGGTGACCGAGGCCCGGCTCCGTGACCCGCAGGCGAGCGTCACCGTCACGGGCAGCGCGCACGGCCCGATCGGGCTGGTCTCCGACGGGGGCGCCGACTTCGACAACGTCTCCGCCGCCCCGCTGTTCAAGGCCGTCACCAAGGCGGCGCCGACGCCGCGTACGGGCAGGCTGCTGGACGCCGACGAGTTCGACGGGCCGCCCGACTCCCGCTGGACCTGGGTGCGGCAGGACGCCGCGGCCAAGGTCGAGGAGGGCGTGCTGCGCTGGCCAGTCCAGGGCGCCGACCTGGTGGGGACCGGCAACAAGGCATCGGTGCTGCTGCGCGAGGCCCCCGAGGGCGACTACGTCGTGGAGACCAAGGTCACGCTCGACCTGGGCGAGGACTCCGTGCGCAACTACCAGCAGGCCGGGCTGGTCGCCTACGCCTCCGACGACGACTTCGCCCGCCTGTCCCAGGTCGCCATCTGGAACACCCGCCAGGTCGAGTACGGCCGCGAGCTGGCCTTCGCCGGTCGCCTGTCCTACGGCGGCAACATCGTCGGCCCGCCCGCCAGGACCACCTGGCTGCGGCTGGCGCACCACGTGGACCCGGTCAACGGGGAGCACGAGTTCCGCGCCGGGTCCAGCCGCGACGGCAAGACCTGGACCTGGGGCGGCGTGTGGACCTTCCCCAAGGACACGGCCGTGCGCATCGGCCTGGTCGCCCACGGAGGGGCCCAGCCCGCCGTCAACGCCGACTTCGACTACGTACACGTCTACCGAGGAGCCTGACCTGTGCCGCAAGCACACCTGACCCTTGACCCCGCTTTCCGCGTCGCCCCCGTCAACCGGCGCCTGTTCGGCTCGTTCGTCGAGCACATGGGCCGGTGCGTCTACACCGGCATCTACGAACCGGGTCACCCTGCCGCCGACGACAACGGCTTCCGCACCGACGTGCTGGAGCTGACCCGCGAGATGGGCGTGAGCGTGGTCCGCTACCCGGGAGGCAACTTCGTCTCCGGCTACCGCTGGGAGGACGGCGTCGGCCCCGACCGGCCCACCCGGCTGGACCTGGCCTGGCGGCAGATCGAGACGAACGCGTTCGGGCTCAACGAGTTCATGACCTGGACCCGGGCCGCCGGGGTGGAGCCGATGATGGCCGTCAACCTCGGCACCCGGGGCCTCCAGGAGGCCTGTGACCTGCTCGAATACGCCAACCACCCCTCGGGTACGCAGTGGTCGGACCTGCGGGTCAAACACGGGGCGACCGACCCGTACGGGATCAGGCTCTGGTGTCTCGGCAACGAGATGGACGGACCCTGGCAGATCGGCCACAAGACCGCGCACGAGTACGGACGGCTCGCCAACGAGACCGCCAAGGCCATGCGGCTCGTCGACCCCGGCATCGAGCTGGTGCTGTGCGGCAGCTCCAACAGCGGGATGCCGACGTTCGGCGCGTGGGAGGCCACCGTGCTCGAACACGCCTACGACGCGGTCGACTACCTGTCGCTGCACAACTACTACGAGGAGAACGGCGACCTGCCCGGCTTCCTCTGCAGCGCCGTGGACATGGACCGCTACATCTCGGCCATCGTGGCCACGGCCGACCACATCGGGGCGAAGCTCCGGCGCAAGAAGAAGATCAACCTGTCCTTCGACGAGTGGAACGTCTGGAACCAGAGCCGGTTCACCGGGCGCGAGCGCTCGCCGTTCCAGGAGGCGCCGGAGCTGATCGAGGACACCTTCACCGCCGCCGACGCCGTGGTGGTGGGGGACTTCCTGATCACCCTGCTGCGGCACGCCGACCGGGTGAGCATCGCCTGCCAGGCGCAGCTCGCCAACATCATCGCGCCGATCAGGACCGAGCCCGGCGGCCCCGCCTGGCGTCAGACGATCTTCCACCCGTTCGCGCTGACGGCCCGGCACGCGCGCGGCACCGTGCTGCGGGTGGAGCCGTCCGGGCCGCTCCTGGAGACCGAACGGTACGGCGAGGCGCCCGCGCTGTCGGCGGTGGCCACCATCGACGGGTCCCAGGTGGCGCTGTTCGCCGTCAACCGGTCACCCGACCAGGACCTCGACCTCACCGCCCGGCTGCTGGCGGCGGTCAGGCCGCTGTCGGCCTCGGTGATCGCCGCCGGGGACGACCCGCACCGGGTGGAGGCCCTTCCGCAGCCGCTGACCGTACAGGCTGACGGCGACCGGCTGACGGCGCGGCTGCCCGCCGCCTCGTGGACGATGATCCTTGCCGAATGCGAAAGTCTGCGCGACCAGCAATAGTTCGCAGACCGGGCTACGCGTGAACAGGAAGCCCGGGACGCTCCGTGGGGGCCGCGCTCCAGCTCGCGCTGGAACGCGGCCCACGCTCCGGGCTTGACCTTGCCCCTGGGGCAAGGTCCGACGATACTTCACATGAACGACAACGCACTGCACACCGTCGAAGCCCGGATCCGCGAGCAGGCCGCCGCCTACTGCGAGGCCAACCACGTCCCCGGGTTCGTCGCCGGCGTCCACCACGCCGGCGAGCAGATCATCGTCGCCCACGGCACGGCGAACGTCGCCACCGGCGCACCGATGCGCGAAGACACCGGATTCCTCTTCGGCTCCGTCACCAAGGTCCTGACCACCACGCTGGTCCTGCGGCAGGTCGACCGTGGGCTGCTGGACCTCGACGCCCAGGTGGTGAAGTACCTTCCCGAATTCGCCCTGGCCGTTCCGGGCACGGCGGACAAGATCCTGGTCCGGCACCTGCTCTCCCACACCAACGGCATCGACGCGGACCTGTTCTTCCCCGACGCCAAGGGCCGCGACGCCCTGAAGACCTACGTCACCGGCCTCGCGAGCGACTGCGGCACCCTGTTCGAACCCGGCGAGCAGCTCAGCTACTCCAACGGCGGCATGATCGTCGCGGGCCGCCTGCTGGAAGCGGTGACCGGCGTGCCCTTCCCCGACCTGCTCGAGCGCGAGATCTACGCACCCGTCGGCATGAAGGACTCCAGCACCTCGGCCGAGCAGGCCATCCTGCGCAGCACCGCCGTCGGCCACTTCCTGGACCCCGAGACCATGGCGGCGAAGCCCACGGGCATGTTCACGCTGCCTGACACCTGGGGGCCGGCCGGCGGCACGCCGATCGGGACCGTCGCCGATCTGCTCGCCTTCGGACGCACCCACCTCGCGGGCGGTGTGTCCCCATCCGGGGCACACGTCCTGTCGGCCGAGTCGACCGCGCTGATGCAGCAGGTCTCGCACGACATGGCGACCCCGAACGTCCCGCCGATGGGCCTGGGTTGGGTGCGGTACCCGTTCGGCGACACGACCGTGCTCGCCATGTCGGGCGCGTCGCCCGGTGGCGTGTCCATCCTGTGCGTCGTGCCCGAACACGACCTGGTCTTCACCGCCTTCGGCAACGCCTCGGGGGCGATCATGCTGCAGGACCAGATCCTGCAGCAGCTCCTGAGCGAGCATCTCGGCGTCCGGATCCCGGCTCTGGTCACCGAGGCGGAGCAGGACGTCGACCTCACCCCGTACGTGGGCACCTACCGCTCCGATCAGCTCCGCATCGACGTCAGCATCGTCGATGGTCAGCTCGAGGAGCGGACGACGTACGAACCGGCGGACGAATCACAGAAGCGGATCTTCACCGAGTTCGCCGGCGGCATGACCTCCGCCCCGCCTCAGCGCTACGTACCGATCCGGCCCGGCCTTTTCGCGCCCGCCGGATACCCGCTGGAGACGTTCGACGGATACCTGCGACTGCTGCTCGTCTCCTACCACGACGTCCGCGACGGCCAGGCGCGCTTCCGCAACGGGGGCGGCCGCCTGACTCGACGGGCCTGATCGTCCCGGCTGACCCGCCGGCTGGAAGGATGTCCCCTATGATCACGATTGGCCAGCTCGCGGACTACGCCGGAGTGACCACCAAGGCCATCCGCCACTATCACGAGCGCGGTCTGCTCCCCGAGCCCGACCGCGATTCGTCCGGCTACCGGCGCTACACCGCCAAGGACGCCATCGACCTCGTCAAGATCAGGACGCTGGCCAACGCGGGCGTGCCGCTGGCCCGCATCAAAGACGTTCTCGACGCCGGCCCCGACGCGCTCACGGCGGCCATCGCCGAGATCGACCACAACCTCCAGGACCGCATCGAGCAGCTGCGGCGAACCCGCGATCAACTCGCCCAGCTGCACGGCGGCGACCGGCTCTTCGTCACCCCTGAAGTCGCCGACCATCTCGACGAGTTGCGCGAACTCGGCGTCAGCGAGCGCCAGATACACCTGGAACGCGACGGCTGGATCCTCATGCAGACAGCCTCACCCGAAGACGTCCGCGTGTGGATCGCCGAAAGGCGCGAGCTCATGACCGATCCCGAGTTCCGCGCCCTCTATCTCGAGCATGACGCCGCCTACGACTGGTCGCCGGGCGATCCCCGCCTCCCCGCCCTCGCGGAGCGTACCCGGGACTGGTTCACCAGGCACCACAGCCGGTCCGAGACCCGCCCCGTCCACAACCCGACCATCGCGCGACTGGCCGCGCAGTCCCAGCCCGGAGCCTCATCCCCCGCTTGGGACCGGCTGGGGCAGCTGATGAAGGACTAGCCGCGGGTCTCATGAGACGCGGAACCTCATCCGCCGGTGGGCGTCGAACAGCTGCACCAGCTCCACGCCCGGGTCCCAGCGGTCCCAGTCCTCGACGAACGCCCGAGCCTGCCGCTCGTCCTCCGGGTGGGTGACGTTGACGGCCACCACCCGGTCGCCCAGCGACAGCGCCGCCGACAACGCGTCGCGGGTCAGCCGGGTGACCGCGTGCACCGGCACCACCACCAGCGAACGGCGTGGCCGCGGCGGCGACGGCGTCCTGCCCAGCTCCAGCCGGGCGCCGATCCGCGCGTACGAGCGGTGGACCCACTCCATGCCGGCCACCATCAGCGGCAGCGCCACCACGATCAACCAGCCGCCCTCGCCGAACTTCGAGCCCGTCACCACGATCGCGGCCACGAAGGTCAGCAGCGCGCCGAACCCGTTCAGCCCGGCCCGCCACCGCCACCCGGCGGGGCGCTCGCCCACCCAGTGCCGGACCATGCCGGCCTGCGACAGAGTGAACCCGACGAACACCCCGATCGCGAACAGCGGCACCAGCAGGTTCATCTCGCCGCCCGCCACGATCAGCAGCAGGGCGCTGGTGACGGCCAGGAACGCGATGCCGTAGCGGTGCACCTGCCGGTCGGCCCGCAGGGCGAAGAAGTGGGGCAGGTTGTTGTCGCGGGCCAGCAGCTCGGCCAGCACCGGCAGGCCGCCGAAGGAGGTGTTCGCGGCCAGCGCCAGCAGCGCCACGGTGGCGAACTGCACCACGTAGAACAGCGGCCCCGTCCCCAAGCGAGGCCCGCGTGACCTGGGCGAGCACGGTCACCCCGTCGGCCGGGGCGACGGCGAACTTCTCGATCAGCGCGGCGATGCCCAGCAGCATGACCGCCAGCAGGGCGCCCAGGGCGACCTCGGCCCGCTGTGCCCGCCGTACCCGCGGCTTCCTGAAGGAGGGCACGGCGTTGGCGATGGCCTCCACGCCGGTCAGCGACGCGCAGCCGTTCGCGAACGCCTTCAGCAACAGCAGCACCCCCACCGTGTGCAGGCCGCTCACCTGGTGGGAGACGTCCACGGCGGGTTCGCGGCGGATGAGCCCGGCCACGACGACGAGCAGGATCGCGCCCACGTAGATCACGGTCGGGGCGATGAACGCGCGGGCGCTGCGCGCGATCCCGCGCAGGTTGACCGCCGTCACCAGCGCCAGCACGGCCAGGCAGAGCCACACCGTGTACGGCACCTTCTATGAACCGCTCGGATGTGTAGTGGCTGGTCAACGGCGTGTCTACCAGTCAGGCGAAGGATCGGCCGACTGGCCGTATCTGAAGCCGTAGACGCCGGTTGAATACCCTCCGGTGCCGCCTGCTGTGGCGTTGAAGCTTGGCCGGAGTTCGGCCGAGGTAACCGCTCCACGGGCTGCGGGGCGAGTCCCTGGGCGGTGGAGTCGTGGAGTATGTCCCAGAGTGATCAGGTGACGGATCGCGCCACCAGTGCGATGGCCTCTCTCATGGCATTCCGTACCTCGGCGGGTCCGTCGCCGCGCTGCAGCGCTGTCACGGCGGACGCGCTGACCGCGCCCACCATCGCGCCGACCAGGGCGGAGGCTGTGATCGCGTCGAGTCTGTCGGGGAATGCCCGCAGCAGCGCCTGGGCCAGTTCGGCCTGCGCGGTGAGGTAACGCTGCAGCAGCCGGGCCTGCAGCGCCGGCACCGAGGCCGCCAGCCGTGTCCGAAGCGCTGCCAGTCCGCTAGAGAGGTCGCTGTCCCAGGCGTTGGCGATCATCTGGTCCATTGCCCGCACCAGCAACTCGGGCAGCCGTTCCTCGGCGCGGCGCTCGGCGATTGTCTGCAGCGCCAGGTCGACGCGCAGGTCGGCGTCGGCCAGGAGCACGTCCTCCTTGGCCTGGAAGTGGAGGAAGAAGGTGCGGGGGGACACCTCCGCGGCGTCTGCGATCTCAGCCACGGTCACGTGGTCGTAGCCCTTGTTCTCGAACAGGCGAACCGCCGCCTCGATCAGTGCCTGCCGGGTGCGCTGCTTCTTGCGCTCCCGCAGTCCGAGTTTCTCCACCATGCGGGGCAGTTTATTGCATCTTCCGAATTGATGCATACTATGAATTGCTACATAGACTGTAGTCATTGAAGGGTGGTCATCATGGGAAGTCTGGACGGACGCGTCGTCCTCATCACCGGAGCAGGGCGCGGCATCGGGCGAGAGGAGGCATTGTTCTTCGCCGCCGAAGGCGCCAAGGTCGTCGTCAACGACCCCGGCGTAGCCATCGACGGCACAGGCGGCGATGCCGGCGTGGCAGCGAAGGTCGTCGAGGAGATCACTGCCCGCGGCGGGCAGGCCGTGCCCAACACCGACAGCGTCGCCGACTGGAACGGCGCCCGCCGCATGGTGGAGACGGCACTACAGTCTTTCGGCGACCTGCATGTAGTGGTCAACAACGCGACCGTCGAACGGAACATGGGTCTGACCGACCTGTCGGAGGAGGACTTCGACGACGTCCTGACCGTCAAGCTCAAGGGCACCTTCGCGGTGACGCACTGGGCGGCCCGCCACTGGCGTGACCAGTTCCACGCAGGGGTCCACGCCGACCGCGCCGTCGTCAACACCTCCTCCGGCTCCGGGCTGCTCAACCCGCTGCCCGCGCAGGTCTCCTACGCGGCGGGTAACGCCGGAGTCGCGGCGCTGACCACCGTGGCGGCCCTCGAACTCGGCCGGTACGGCGTGCGGGTCAACTGCATCTCGCCCTCGATGGCCCGCACCAGGCTCACCCTCGCCGTTCCCGGCATGAGTCAGGAACCGCCGGCGGGCCGGTTTGACCCCCTGAGCCCCGCTGTCAACGCGCCTGTTGCCGCCTACCTGGCCAGTTCAGCCTGCCCGCTCACCGGCCAGGTGCTGTCGGTGCGGGGCGGGACGGTCGCGGTCAATCGCGGCTGGTCCCTCGGCGGCCATATCCACAAAGACGGGCTGTGGAGCGTGGAGGAACTGGCCGAGAGGGTGAAGGAGTTGCCGATGGACGACCCGTTCGACAAGCTCGCCCAAGCCCTGACTGGCGCGCTCGGCACCGTGGGACGCGCCCAGCTCCAGGAGATGATCAACGCCTTGCTTGACCAGGGAGGCGAGACCGGCACGGCCTCCACATGACGCGAAGGCGCACCGACCGGACCGCGTGCTCAGTCTCGCGGTCCGGGGACGGATGCGCTCGGCTCCAACACGGCCACGAGACCACAGCGGCGCTTTCGTTCCGCTTCTGCATCAGTCCCGCGCGTCAACACACATACTCGCAGGCAGCCTCAGCATTGCCCTTCACCTGTTCGAACCTCGCCCCGGATCGCTGACGTCCGCGGTGGCCCGCTCGGCCTCCTGACGGCGCCTACTGTTCTCGATCATTAGCCGTTGGTTGAGGTTGCGTAGTGCAGCGAGATCGGCTTCTGCGGTGCGCAGCTCGGCGAGGGCCCGGTCACGTTCGCGACGGAGCTGCTCGATTGTTCCGTCCGCGTCGGATAGTTGCCCAGCGAGAACACCGGTGGCGGACCGTGCGAGTTCCTGGATACGCATGGCGCGCAGTTCGGCGCGAGCGATGTTCAGGTCGCGGCGTAGCTCAGCGTTCTGCTCGATGAGCATCGCGTTTTCGATGACCAGGGCAGCCTCGTGCTCAGTGCGGGTAGCAGCGGCGGCGCGGACGGCGTCGCCCTCAAGGTCAGCGCGGACTTTCGCGGCTTGTGCTTTGAGGTCGCGGTGTCGCTGGAGGTATTGGGCATTGACCTGGGCTCGGCGGGTGATCTCAGCGTCGCTGAGTGGAGTACGGGTTCGCCGCATGGTCGCGATCACGGCGCTCACGCGGTCGCGGCAGCGCTGGCTCTCCGCGCGGCGGCGGGCGATGGCCGCATCCCGGCCAGCGTTCAGAATCTCCTCGCGTGCCGGCATATCCGCGGGTGGGAACATTCAGGCTCCGCGTGCTT
The DNA here is from genome assembly GCF_014873145.1 of Nonomuraea angiospora. Lineage (NCBI taxonomy): Bacteria > Bacillati > Actinomycetota > Actinomycetes > Streptosporangiales > Streptosporangiaceae > Nonomuraea > Nonomuraea angiospora. The sequence continues at coordinate 2,447,537 of NZ_JADBEK010000001.1, forward strand.
GGGCGTCGAGGGTAATGGGGTCGAAGGTTGCCTGGTCAAGCCGCTGTTGGCGGGCCTTCAGAGCTTCGACCGGGATGAGGGTGGTGTAGCGGTCGCGGGCGGTGAGCCACTGTTCCACCTGGTGGCGTTCGTCGTCGGTCAGGCTGGTCAGGTCGGCTTCGCATTTACTGATCAGCGTGTCGAGCTGGGCAATCTCCTCGGCCAAGAGGCGCAGGTTGGCGTCGGTGAGCGGCCCTGCGCGCAGTATGGTTCCGTAGCTGGCTTGGAGCCGGGCCAGATGCTCGGCCTTGGCCTGGCGCAGCTCTCTGAGCTGCGGGAGCTGGGTGAAGTCGGTACTGAAGAAATGGCAGGAGAAGCAGCGGTAGAACACCGGGCAGCCCTTGCCGTCCGCGCGGACGTTGTTCATCTCGTGGCAGGAGCCCCCGGGCACGGGAACTGAGCCGACCCCTGCCCGGTGGCGGGCGGCGTCGGACTCAGCGCGGGTCTGGGAGCGGATCCGGTCGCCGCTGAGGTCAAATCGGAAGCGGGCGGCGATGTCGTGGACTGCCTCGACCCGGCGGCGATGAGAGACCCGGTAGTACACCTGCGTGGTGCTGGGCAGCTCGTGGCCCATGAGGACTTGAAGGACGTCGAGCGGAACGCCTGCGTCTGCGCGGAGCTGGGCGTAGGTGTGGCGAAATGCGTAGGCGAACACCCGGCGGCGGTCGAACGGTGCGCCGTCCTCGTCGAGCATCTCCGGGAGAGCCTGCATCCATGCTGCCAGCCAGTAGCCGACGGCCGATGACTCGTGCGGCCGGGTCCCGAACTGGTTGGCCCGCGTACGACGGGGCGTCGGGAACAACATCATCTCCGGATGCTGGGGCCTGCCCTCGTCGTCGAACCACTCCGGGTAAGTGCAGCGCAGGTAGTCCTGCTGCCGCTGGATCACCGCCGCGTCGGTGTCATGCAACGGCAGGACGTGACGACGCCGGGTCTTCTGCATCCAGTAGGTCAGGAAGGGATACGTACGATCTTCGAAGGTGCCGTCGGCCCGCTCCACCGTGATGGTGTCGAAGTTCAGGCAGTCGAACGGCAGGTTGAAGATCTCCCAGGGTCGGCGGCCGATCCGGGCCTGGAGCTCGACCAGGTTCCGCGGGGCGCCCGGCGTCAGGAGTGCGAGCGCCTCCTCACGCAGGAGTTGCAGGTAGACCGTCTCGGGGAGCGCGTCTTCCGAGCGTCCTTCTTCTTCGCTGAACCCTCTGTCCTTTTCCGGCCAGGGTGGGACCTCCTCGTCAGTGACATGAAGGTCGCCAGCGCCCTGCTCATGCAGCCACTGCCGATGGCGGTCAAAGGCATCCTTGAGAGCGCGGACGTAGTGCCAGTGAAGCTGAGCCGTCACGAGAAGGATTCGCGTGGGATCGGCGAGGCTGGGCAGCATTCGTTCAGCGATCATGGCCCGCCGCGGATTCGTCTCATCCATGTGCTGATAGTCCTCGCTGTCGCGTGCCCGTTCGGCGAACCACTCCAGGAAACCCATGACGCCAACGCGGCCCACGCTCCGCGCGGTGCGGCCTTGGTCGGGATGATGGAGCCGCAGGTAGTAGGCGAACCAACGAAGCGCGTAACAGGCCTGCCGGACGCGGGTGGAGCTGGCGCCAGCGGCCGCCAGCGCCCACGCCTGTTCCTGCGCCAGATGCACCAGCCAAGGTGCCTGGATGTCGGTGAGGTGGACGTAGCCCTTCAGCCGCGGGTTCAACGTCCCTAGCCGGATCACGGTGCTACGCCGGGCCTTTTCCGGGCTATCGGCGAGACGCAGCAGAGCCCGCTTCCAGACGCGCAGGTAGGTGGTCGTCGTGCCACGTTCCGGCAGATCAGCCTCCAGCAGGTCGTCGACCCGGTGGACCCGGAGCCAGATGATCGCGGACTTCACCTGGTGGGGACTGAGACGGCCGCCGGCGCGCAACTGTTCTTGATAGCCGACCAGGACCTGTCGCCGAACGGAGAGCTCAAGTCCCGACAGCGGGACCTCGTCCATGGCCGTCCAGACCGGATCGGCCTTCGCCGCCCAGGACGCCAGATCGGGCCGCCCCTCCACAACCGACCATTGCCGCTGGTGCGGCTTACACAGTCGAACCCCGCGCCAGGCGGCCATGCGTGTGCAGGTCGTTACCTGGCAGGTGCCAAATCCGGGCCTAGGCTCTGGCCGTGTCGCCAGGTACTCCTCTGCGGTCAATCCGCACTTACGGGCCGTTGTAGTGCAAGTCTTGCACAGCCCTGCGGCCTCGGCCGGACGCTCGCATCCCACCGCGCAGGGCTTCTCCCCGTAGATGCGTCTCTCGGGCGGCGCCGGGGCGGTTGAGCACCACGCCGCGACATCCGGGGGGCTTCCGGCCTTGCGCCACGCGGCCAGGCAGCGTTGGCACAACCAAGGACTGCTCTCGGAAGGGCGCTCACAGGCCGGATGAAGACAGCGACGCAGAACATGCCACGGTTCTCCGGCCGGGAACCGAAGCAGGTCGGCCGCCTGATCCAGGCCGTGCGCGATCAGGTAGTCCCAGTCCGGCTCCAGAGCAGCGAGACGGGCTGCCGCGATCTCGCTGGTCGCTATCGCGATCATGGAACATCATGCCCCTCGATGAGACGGCCACTGATCAGCGTCGCTGCTTCGACGATCCGTGCCGCCCCTGCGTGGCGGTAGATCTCTTGGGAGGCCAGGGCATCGTGGCCGAGGAGTCGTTGCAGCACGTCCCTTGCGATGTCCAGATCCGAGGCGGCAGCGCCAAAGGCGTGCCGGAGCATGTGCGGATGGATGTGGCGCAGCCCGGCCTTAGCGGCCAGGTCCACGACGATGCCGTAGATCCGCCGGGTACTCAACGGCTGCCCAGCGGCCGTGTGGGCCGGTCCGTCGAAGGACACGAACGCCCACGGACTCGTCGCCGCCGCTGGGATCGTCCGCCGCTCGTTCAGCCAGCCCGCGTACAGCATCACCAACGGTCCTGGCACCGGCAGCACGTTGGTACTTCGTGACTTGCTGATCGCCCCGCGGGGATGGCCATCACGGCGGACAACGTGGAGATGAGGGCCGTGCCGATACGCGCACCCGGGGACTGTCCGGCCAGGCGGCACCAGGTGGATGTCCTCGCGACGGACGGCGGCGAGCTGACCGATGCGAAGGCCCAGTCCGGCAAGGAATCCCACCATGCAGGCGTCCCGCGCGGTCGCCACCTGCTCCAGCAATGCGGCGACCTCGTCGGCGGTAGCCTCCGGCGGTCCCAGATGGGCTGAGTAGCTCGGCCGTGCATCGACGCGCAGCCGAGGACGAAGCACCAGCGACCGTTCCCGCTCCCCATACGGCAGGCGGTCACCCTCAATAACCTCGAACAGCAGGCGCAAGACCTGATCATTAACCTCGCCGACATCCGCAGCATGCCGGTAAAACCCATGAATGGCAGCCAGGGCCGGCCCCAGCGCGGCATCGCTTGGCGCACGTCCTCGGCCCCTGCCCGGGTGAGCCCGCGGTGTGATCCGCCGCTCAATGAGATGCCCAGCAATGTCGCGAGCAGCTTCCTCCCACGTCAGGCCACGGCTTTGACGCCATCGCTCGAACCGTTTGAGGTGTCCGGCATAGGACTTGGTCGTCGACTCCGCTCGACCGCGCCCGAACCGTAAGTGACGCAGGTAATGATCCATAGGCAGAACCGGAGCCAACGTGGGTCCGCTGAGCACCGTCCAGTAGGCCAGCCCCTGTCCTACCTCAACACGAGCGACGTCCGTCGGCCAAGGATCGACAGTTACATCCCGTGACACTTCGGTAACACTAGTGGCCTGCGCCTGTGGATGTGCGACGTTCGCACCTCCGACCCTGACAACTGAGGCTCGGCAGGAAGCCCGGTCACGTGTGGATCAATGCAGTTCGGCACGGCTCCACCCACTGGGCTCCTGGTATGACAGGACTACCAGTGGGTCATAACCATGCTCTGGTTCAGAGAAGGCAGCAGCTCGGGGAAGGCCGAGGTGAGCGCGGCCACCCCGGCGGCGACCGAGACGGCGACGTTGAGCACGTAGTCGATGACCAGGGAGGCCCCCGCCACCAGGGAGGCCCGGCGGCCGAGGTAGGTCCTGGCCACCCCGTAGGCGCCGCCGCCGTCGGGGAAGGCGGCGATGACCTGCCGGTAGGAGAGGGTGAGCACGGCCAGCAGGCCCGCGATGGTCAGCGTGACCGGGATGGTGAACCCGAGCCCGGCGCCGCCCGCCAGGGCCAGCACCAGCACGATCGCCTCGGGCCCGTACGCCACCGACGCCATCGCGTCCAGGGACAGCGCGGCCAGCCCGCCGATGACGGACAGCCGATGCCGTTCACCGGTATCAGCGGGCTCCTTGGCGGTGGGAGTCTTCACGAAGGCTGGTCAGCCGACGTGGACGCGCGGCCTGCGTTCCGGGTCCGGCTCGGCCTGCCGCAGGACCTCCCGGGTCAGCGGCGGGACGTCACCGCCGCCGAAGACCAGGTACCGCAGCATCGACACGACCGGATTGCCCTCGGTCCAGTGGAAGTAGATGTGCGGCACTCCCCCGGTCCGGTCGCGCAGGTAGAGCAGCAGCGCCGCCAGGGTGTTGGGCACGGCCGAGCTCTCGATGGTCAGGATCTTGTGGCCGTACCGCTCCTCGCCCTTGACGTGCAGCTCGGTCTCGAACTCCGAGGCGTCCGGCACCGAGACCTCCACGAACAGCACCGGCTCCGAGCTGCGCAGCCGATGGGTGGCCCACGTCTCGCGCAGCTTGTCGTTGTACTCGGCCTGGTCGCGCGCGTTCGGCTCGTTGGCGATCACGTGGATCTCACCGCACGCGTCGTTGACGAACCGCTCGGCCAGCGAATCCAGGTGCACCTCGGTGACCCGCAGCTCGGTGGAGCGGGTCGCCCGGGAGATCAACGAGGTGACGATGATCGCCGCGATGAAGAATGAGGCGATCTTGACGCCGTCCGGCCGCTCGATCACGTTGTCCACCAGGGTGTAGCCCAGCACGGCCGCGATGATCGCGAACCCGGCCGTCGCCCCCTGCTGGCGCTTCTTCCACGCCGACAGCGTCACCGCCACGGCCGCCGACAGCATGAGCACGAGCACCCCGGTGGCGTACGCGCCGCCCTGGGCGTCCACGTCGGCGTCGAAGATGATCGTGATACCGAACGCGATCGCCGAGAACACCAGCACCAGCGGCCGGATCGCGCCCGTCCACTCCGGCGCCATGCCATAACGCGGCAGGTAGCGCGGCACCAGGTTGATCAGCCCGGCCATCGCCGAGGCCCCGGCGAACCACAGGATCGCGATCGTGGAGACGTCATAGGCGGTGCCGAACCAGTCGCCCAGATACTCGTGCGCCAGATAGGCCAGCGCCCGGCCGTTCGCCTTGCCACCGTCCTCGAACTCCTGGTGCGGGATGAGCACGGTGGTGACGAAGCTGGAGAAGACGAGGAACACGCTCATGATCAACGCCGCGGTGGTCAGCAACCTGCGGGTGCCCTTCACCCGTTGCTCCATGTCACCCTTGACCACCGGCATCACCGCGACCCCGGTCTCGAAGCCGGACATGCCCAAGGCCAGTTTCGGCATCACCAGCAGCGACAATCCGATCATGACGAGCGGGCTGGAGAAGTCCAGGCTCAGCGCGCGCTGCCAGTCCACCACGACCTGCGGCGCCTCCAGCACGTGCACGAGGGCCGTCGCGACCACGACCGCGTTCAGCGCCAGGTAGACGAAGACGAGCACCACGGCGATGCCGATCGCCTCGGTGAAGCCCATCAGGAACACGCCACCGAGCAGGGCCAGCAGCACCAGTGTCACGATGACCCGCTGGCCGGCCAGGAAATCCGGCACGAACGGGTTCTCCAGGATGTGCGCGGTCGCGTCCGCCGCCGACAGCGTCATCGTGATCACGAAGTCGGTGGCCGCGAAGCCGAGCAGGGCCAGCACGAACAGCTTGCCCCACCACTGCGGCGCCAGCTTCTCCAGCATCGCGATCGAGCCCTGCCCGTACGGGCTCTCCACCGCGACCCTGCGATACACCGGCAGCGCCCCCAGCAGCGTGAGCGCCACCAGGAACAACGTGGCCAGCGGCGAGAGCAGCCCGGCCGCCAGCGCCGCGATGCCCGGCTGGTAGCCCAGCGTGGAGAAGTAGTCCACACCCGTCAGGCACATCACCCGCCACCACGAGTGCTTCGCGTGCGGGCCGTGCTCGATCTGCTTCCGGTCGGTCTGCAAACCCTCCAACAGCCAGGAACGCGCGGTCCCTTCCGTAGCGGCCGGCCGCTTCGCCAGCACCATAACGGGCACCCCTCCGTAAAGACCGCATCAAGCCGCATCGCACACTACTCAGCACAGAAGGGACATTGGCGGGGCGAGGGCGTCAAGAAAACGTATAAATTGGCCGGCCCGCAAAGATCACTTCCGGCCTGGCTGCTGGAGGAGGGGGCCAGGCGCGCACGACATCAGCTCATCGCGGCTCTGGTGTGGCGCGTTTCCTCACCAGGCCGGCCAGCAGGTCCTTGACCTCGGTCGCGTCGTAGCGGTCGCGGTCGAAGGGGCCGATGAGCAGCGGGCCGTCGTCGGGGCTGTCGGGCAGGCGGCCGTGGCTGCCCCGCACCGGTGCCGGGTCGAGCGGGACCACCGGCATCGTGTAGCGGAAGCCCAGTTTCTTCCTGGCCAGGGCCGCGGCGGCGCGGAGCTTGACGAACGGGTCGCGCGGGTTCATGAACAGCTCGGCGGGGTCGTAACCGGGTTTGCGGTGGATGTCCACGAGCCTGGCGAAATCCGGGGCGCGGTCGTCGGAGAGCCAGTAGTAGTAGGTGAACCAGGCGTCGGGTTCGGCGATGGCGACGAGTTCGCCGGCGCGTTCGTGGTCGAGCCCGTACTTGGCCTTGCCCGCCTGGTCGAGCACCTCGTCCACGCCGGCGAGTTCGGCGATGACGGCGCGGGTGCGGTCGAGGTCGGCGGGGTCGCGCACGTAGATGTGGGCCACCTGGTGGTCGGCGACGGCGAAGGCCCTGGACGCCCACGGGTCGAGGTATTCCATCCCGGCCTGGGTGTGGACCTCCAGGAGCCCGGCGGTGCGCAGCGCCCGGTTGACGTCGATCGGCCGGGACGCCGGGGTGATGCCGTACTCCGACAGCACGACGATCTCGGCCTCCTCGGCCAGGAGCGGGGCGAGCGCGGCGTCGACGGCGCGGGCGGCGGCGATGGCCTCGGGTCCGTCGGGGCCGTGCCGTTGCAGGTCGTAGTCGAGGTGCGGGACGTAGACCAGCAGCAGGTCAGGGCGTTCGCGGGCCAGGATGCGGCGGGCCGCGGCGATGATCCATGCGGAGGAGGTGATCCCGGCGTTGGGCCCCCAGTAGGTGAACAGGGGGAACGGGCCGAGAGCGGACTCCAGATCGTCGTGGAGCGAGGGTGGGCGGGTGTAGCAGTCGGGATCCTTGCGGCCGTCGGCGTGGTAGATGGGGCGTGGGGTGACGAGCAGGTCGGTGGCCGCGCCCATGGCGTACCACCAGCAGACGTTGGCGGTGCGCAGTCCGGGTACGGCGGTCCATAGTTGGTCGCCCTGGATGAGTGCGTTGTGCTGGCGCCACAGCAGCACCTCGCCGAGGTCTCGGAAGTACCATCCGTTGCCGACGATGCCGTGGTCGCGGGGCATCGCGCCGGTCAGCAGGGTGGCCTGCATCGAGCAGGTGACGGCGGGGAGCACGGGCCGCAGCGCGGCCGCCGTTCCCACCTTGGCCACGTTCGGCATGTGCGCGAGCAGGCGCGGGGTCAGGCCGACGACATTGATCACGACCAGCGGCGCCATCACTGCTCCTTCATTCCGAGCGAGGTCAGCCGGCCTCGCATCCAGTCGAGCTCGGCGGCGATGCCGGCGGCGAGATCCGGGGACGCGCCGGGGAGCACGTTCCAGGTGTAGGTCTCCACCTCGATGTGCCGGGTCAGCGGGCCGGGGCCGCCGAGGAGCGTGTCCAGCAGGTCACGCAGGTAGGGGGCGCTGGTGGTGAGTGGAGGGGGCGGGTCCGCGTGCAGCGGGACGTGGAAGTGCACCCGCCAGCTCTCGTCCGCGGGCAGGCCGCCGGCGAGGGCCTCTCCCAGGTCGTCGACGTATCCGGTGGCCGAGCGCGTCTGGTGAAGGAACCTGGGCTCGTCGAACGCCGCCAGCGCCCGCTGCGCTCCAGGCGGGGCCTCCAGGGCGCACGACGCCTGGAGCTTCACGATCGGGAGCCCGGTGCCGGCGCCCGCGCCGGGTTTCTCGAAGCCCACGGCCATGTGGCAGGCGTCCAGGCACAGGCCGAGGTAGTCGTGGTCCACCTCGCTCAGCAGGGCGGTCGCCTGGGGTGTGACCTCGATGACACAGCCGGGCTCCGGCTCGAAGCCCACCCGGATCACCTTGCCGGTCCGGTGGGTCAGGGCGCGCAGCCCCTGGGCGAGCGCGTCGAGGTTGGCCATGACCGCCGTCGCCTTGTCCTGTGTCCATGCGGTACGCCAGGCGAGGGGCAGCGTCGAGATCGTCCCCTCGGTCACGTCGTCCGGCAGCAACGCGGCGAGGATCTCGGCCAGCCCGAGCGTGTAACGCAGCCGCTCCGCGTCGGCCCAGTCGGGTTGGTACACGCGGTACTTCACGACCTCGTCGTGGAAGCCGCGGTAGGGGAACCCGTTCAGGGTCACGACCTCCAGCCCGAGCGAGGCCAGCCGCTCGCGCAGCGCGGCGAGTTCGTCGCCCCGGGCAAGCAGCTCGCCGGCGGCCTGCCGGGGCAGCCAGAGGCCGACGCCGAGCCGTTCGGCGCCGAGCAGGGTTCTGACCCGCGCGGCGATGCCGGAGAGTTGGCGGTGGATGCCGGGGAGATCCTCGGCCGGGTGCACGTTGGTGCAGTAGGCGAGGTGGATCGTCGAGCCGTCGGGGTGGCGCAGCCTCATCAGTCAGCCTCGCTTGATCGTGTTGCCGGCGTAGTCGGGGGCCGCCTCGATGCCCGCCTCCAGGCTGAGCCGGCCGCTCTGCCCGTAAAAGGCGACCGGATTGCGCCAGAGCACCTGGTCCACATCGTCCTCGCCGAAGCCGGCCGCGAACATGGCGTCGGCGACCTCGCGCGTCTTCAGCGGATCACTGCGTCCCCAGTCCGCGGCCGAGTTCACGAGCATCCTGTCCGTGCCGTACTCCTTGAGCAGGACCACCATCCGGTCCGGGTCCATCTTGGTGTCGGGATAGATCGAGAACCCCATCCAGCAGCCCGAGTCCGCGACCATGCCGACGGTCAGCTCGTTGAGATGGTCGACGAGCACCCGTTCGGGAGGCATCCCGGCGTCCCGTACCACGTCGAGCGTGCGGCGGGTGCCGGCGGCCTTGTCCCGGTGCGGCGTGTGCACGAGCACCGGGAGATCATTGGCCCGCGCGAGGGCGAGCTGGGCCTCGAAGGCCCGTTCCTCCTCCGCCGTCATGGAGTCGTAGCCGACCTCGCCGACCGCGACGACGGAGTCCTTCAGCAGGTATCGCGGCAGTTCGGTGAGCACCTCGGCGCAGCGCGGGTCGTTCGCCTCCTTGGGGTTGAGCGCGAGGGCGCAGTGGTGGCGGATGCCGTACTGCGCGGCGCGGTGCGGCTCCCAGCCGAGCAGCGCGTCGAAGTAGTCGAGGAAGCTGCCCACGTTGGTGCGGGGCTGGCCCAGCCAGAAGGCGGGCTCCACCACGGCCCGGACTCCCGCGGCGTGCATGCGCTGGTAGTCGTCGGTGGTCCGGGAGGTCATGTGGATGTGGGGGTCGAAGATACGCATTCAGATCCTCTCCATGACATCGCGCGGAACGGGCCGGCCGGCCGCCCGCCGCTCCGCCGCGTAGTCCGACAGCATCCGGGCCAGCTCGGCGTCGAACCGGCGCTCCAGGCCGGACACCGCCGCCAGCGGGATCGACATGAAGACGCACTTGAGCACCCCGTGACGGAAGGAGTGGTCGTCCAGCCACGCCGACCCGTAGGGGCCGAGGGCCGCGGCGACCAGCCGCGCGTCGTTGGCGCGCAGCGCGTCCTCCACCAGGTCGACCGCCGCCGGGCCGAGATCGAGCTCGGACAGGACGGACAGGATGGCCAGCCGCTCGCCGGTGTCGCCGCGCTCGTACAGTTTGCGGATCGTCGCGTGGTCGCCGCCCAGCGCTTTGAGCAGCGCGCCGCGGGCGGTGGGGCCGCCCTTCCGTTCGGCCTGCGGGAAGAGCAGGTGGATCGCGTCCGGGTCAGCCTCGACCCGCCGTACGGCCTGCGTCTGCCACTCGTCCCTCATGTGCCCTCCTCAGGAACTCGATCGATCGGCGGGCGACCTGCGGGGCCGCATGCCCGTGCCGGGCCAGCTCCACGGCCACCAGACCCGAGTAGCCGCGCAGCTCGGCGAGCACCGGCACGAAGTCGATCTCGCCCTCGCCGAACTCCAGGTGCTCGTGGACCTCGCGGCGCATGTCCTCGATCTGCACGTGCACGGTGTACGGCAGCGCCCGCCGGACGCAGGCGGTCAGATCGTCCCGCTCCACGCAGTGGCAGTGCCCGATGTCGAGGCTGAGGCCGAACCGGGGATGGTCGCCCAGCATCCGGCGCAGCCGCTCGAAGCCGTCCAGGTCGGCGACGAGCATCTCGGGTTCGGGTTCGAATCCCAATGTGACACCCACCTGGTCGGCCTCGTCGAGCAGCCGTGCGCACTGGCGGGCCAGCCGCGTGTACGCCTCCTCCTCCGCCATGCCGTCGGGCCGGACCCCGCTCCACAGATGGACCACCGGGGCGCCCAGATCGGCGGCGACCCGCATGGCCGTGGTCAGGAACTCCGCTCTCCGGCCCGCGTCCTCGCTGATGAGGGTCGGATGATGCTTGCGCCACGGGTCCAGGGTGTAGCGTCCGCCCGTCTCGACGACGGCATCGAGGCCGAGGCGTTCGAGGAGCTTGGCGATTCGCGACACCTCCGCGGCCAGGCCGGGGGCATAGGGGTCGAGATGGCCGCGGTCGAGCGTGATCGCCGCGCCGGCGTAGCCCAGGTCGTGCAGGATCGCGAGCGCCTCGGCGAGCCGGTGGTCGCCGAAACCGTTGGTGCAGTAGGCCCACTTCACGATGTCGCCAGCCGGGACGAGAGCCACCTGCCCAGGGGCAGCGAGCACAGCAGCGCGCCCGCCGCCACGAACCGCCCGCCACCGGCGAGCGCCGCCGCCTGGAGCGGGATCAGGGCGAGGATGCTGAGGCGGACGGCGTTCCGCACGTTCTCGGGATCGGGGTGGGCCCGTAACCCGGCCTGGACCGGGAGGGTGAAGGCGAGATAGCCGGCGATGAGGACGCCCGCTCCGGCCCGGGCGGTGGCTCGGTCGCGCGCGCAGGAGGCGGCCGCGAGCCCGGCCGCCGCGGTGCTGGCCACGAGCGCGCGCTCGGCCGTCCCGGGCGACGCCCCCGCCACCTCGGCCCGGCCGAGGACGCTGATCCCATAGGTGTGCGCGCCTATCGCCAGCGCCGCCGGCACGGCGGCCCTGACCTGCTCGCCCGCGCCGAGAAGCACGTCGAGCACGCGGCAGGCCGCCATCGACGCCGGTCCCGCCGCCGTCCGTTTGAGGCCCAGGTCGTAGGCCCACACCGCACCGGCCAGCAGGCCGGCGACGGTGAGGCCGCGGCGTCCACCGGCGAGGGCGGCGGCGGCCAGGCCGGCGCCGGTGAGGGCGGCGGCGACCCCGAGCGCGGCACCGGGGCGGACCCTGCCGGACGGGATCGGGCGCTCGGGCCGCTCGACGGCGTCGGCCTCGCGGTCGGCCCAGTCGTTGAGCGCCATGCCCGACCAGTACATCAGCACCGAGGCCACGGCCAGCCCCGGGTTCGGGCTCCGTCCCGCGGCGACCGCACCCGCCATGGTGTCGCCGGGCACCGACAGCGCGGCCGGCGCGCGGACCAGCTCCAGCATCGCCCTCATGACAGCTCCTCGGCGAAGGCGAGCAGGCGGGCGTACTGGGCAGCCAGGGCGTGTTCACCGGTGCCCAAGGGGTTCTTGAAGAAGTAGCCGAGCTCGGGCAGGACGCCATGCCGCCCCTTCTCGTGCGCCCGCGCGACCAGCCGGGCCAAGTCCAGGACGAGCGGAGCGGCCAGCGCCGAATCGCAGCCCTGCCAGGTGAACTGCAACGCCATCCGCACGCCGAGAAAGCCCTCGAAGGTCACGTGGTCCCAGGCGGTCTTCCACTCTCCGAGATCCGGGACGTAGTCGATGTGCGTCTCACCCTCGACGGGTCCTCCCAGGACCTTCGCGACGACCTGGTCCTTGGACAGCTCCTTGCTCGACCTGGCGGCCGGATCGGCGAGCGTCGCCCCGTCCCCTCCGCCAAGCAGGTTGAGCCCCGACCAGGAGCGCACCCGTAACGCCCGATCGGCGAACATGGGCGCCAGAGCGCTCTTGACCAGGGTCTCGCCGGTCTTGCCGTCGCGTCCCGCGTACGGCACGCCCCGCCGGGCGGCGAGTTCCGCCAGCGCCGGCAGGGTCGGCCCAGTGGAGGGCGTGAACTCCACATAGCCGCACCCGGCCTGGAACGCCGCATAGGCGTACAGCGAACTCGGCGGCAGGACGTCGTCCCCCGTCGCGAGCCGCTCCTCCAGATCGGCCAGCCTCTCGAACTCAGGACGCGAATCCACCGGAGGCTCGGTCGACGACACGTTGACGACGACCACCCGGGCCAGCCCGTGCCGGGCCCGGAAGCCGGCGATGTCCCCGCTCAGGCGGGCCGCGGCCGCGGCCCGCCCGCCGTCGCCGGGGACGTGGCCCGGCCGGATCTCAGCGTCGGCGGCGTCCAGGTCCGCGGCGATCAGCCGGGGCAGGTCCGGCGGTACCACCCCCGCCCTGCTCAGCTGTTCGGCGCGTTTGCGTAAGGAGACCTCGCTGATGTCGTGGCCACCGAAGACCAGGTCCGCGAAGGGGACCAGCTTCGCGGGAAAGTCCGGGGACTCGGTCACGCATCCCTGCGGGGGCGCGAGCCCTGCCCTGATCGCCGCGGCACCGGCGGTCGCGGTGGTCGCCACGGATCCGCGTGCCCCAATGAGCCACACCCCGACCTTGTCCATGCAAGCTCCTACGTGTCGGGCTCCATGCCGAACGAGAAATACGTCCGGTATGTCACTAGCCGCGATGCTAAGAGCGGCTTTTACCGATGGTCAAGCAGAAGATGTGCGGGCGACACAACCGGCCCATCGGTATGTAGGAGTTGGTGCCGAACTTTGGCCGGATTTTGGCGGAAGTGGCACAACTTTCGCCGATACGTCTTGACACAAGGCCGAAAAAGGCGCGTACTTCCATCGACAGTTACCCCTGACTCCACCTCCCACGCTCTGTGACTCCCACTCTTACCCCCTCGCTCCCGAACGCACACGAGCAGCTGCACCCTGCCCTCACGCGAGCGGGGCGCCGTCACCGATTGGGGAACCATGACCGAGGTAGGCAGAGGCATGGCGGAAGGCCGGTTCTCCCGGCGCGCCTTCACCGCCTCCGCGGCGTTCGCCGCGGTCGCACCGTTAGTAGCATCCAGCCAGGCCGAGGCAGTGATCGACAAGCCCGCGGACAAGCCCGGCAAGGGCAACGTCCGCCGCATGACCCTGTACGCCGAGCGGCTGCCGGACGGCCGGCTGGGCTACGGCCTGGAGCCCGGCAAGCCCACGATCCCCGGACCTCTCCTCGAAATGGTCGAGGGCGACACCCTCGAGATCGAGATGGTCAACAACCTGGACGTCCCTGCCAGCCTGCACGTGCACGGCGTCGACTACGACACGGCCAGCGACGGCACCAGACTGAACAACAGCGTGGTGGAGCCGGGCGGCCGGCGTACCTACACCTGGCGCACCCACGCCCCCGGCCGGCGCCCGGGCGGCAGCATCGAGCCCGGCAGCGCCGGCTACTGGCACTACCACGACCACGTCGTGGGGACCGATCACGGCACAGGGGGAATCCGGCAGGGGCTCTACGGGCCACTGGTGGTCCGCCGGAAGGGCGACATCAGGCCGGACAAGCAGTTCACCGTCGTCTTCAACGACATGTCGATCAACAACCAGCCGGCCCATCAGGCGCCCGAGTTCGTCGCGAAGCTCGGCGAGCGGGTGGAGTGGATCGTGATCACGCACGGCGAGTTCTACCACACATTCCACATCCACGGGCACCGCTGGGCCGACAACCGCACCGGCCTGCTGGAGCACCCGCAGGACCAGAGCCGGATCATCGACACCAAGATCACCGGACCGGCCGAGTCGTTCGGCTTCCAGGTGATCGCCGGGGAGCGCGTCGGCCCCGGAGCGTGGATGTACCACTGCCACGTCCAGAGCCACTCCGACATGGGGATGGCCGGGATCTTCACGGTGACCGACGCGGACGGGAACGTCCCCGATCGCCCGGGTGACGGCCACACGGACCACTCGACGGGCTCGCATCACTGACGCAGGCCACTCGACGGGCTCGCACCACTGACGCGGGCCACTCACTCGACGGACGCGCACCACTGACGCGGCCCGGGACCCGGCCGCGGCAGGACCCTCAGCTCTTCCCCAGCAGGTCCCGAATCACCCTCAACTCGAAGGAGCGAACGATGGGCCGGAAAGCCCTCTTACCGCCCCGACCACCCGCCTGGCGCCGCTTGCTGATCACGATGTCGAGCGCCGTCCTGGTCCTCGGGCTGGCGACCCCCGTCGCCGTACCCGCCCAGGCACAGGCCGCCGCCGCTCCGAAGCCGCCGGAGCATGGCCCCGGAAAGGGGTCTGTGAACGTGCTGGTCTTCCACGGCCCCGCCGACCAGCAGGACGACCCGGTCAAGCAGGCCGCGGCGGCGATCAAGGAACTGGGTGGGAAGAACGGCTTCTCCGTCGACGCCTCGCAGGATCCGGCGGTGTTCACCACCGACAACCTGGCACGCTACCGCGGCGTGGTGTTCCTGTCCGCCAAGGGCGCGGCGCTGAACGACGGCCAGCTGGCCGCCTTCCAGGCCTACATCAGGGACGGCGGCGGGTTCGTCGGAGTCCACGACGCCGCGCGCGCCCAGGCGGACTCGGCCTGGTTCACCGAGCTGATCGGCACCCGCCCCGCCGGCAGCCTCCCCCCTCCGGAGAAGGTGGTGGAGAGCGCCGCCAGCGCCGAGAACCCGCCGAACGAGACGAAGGACAAGCTGTTCGACGGGAGCAACGACACCAAGTGGCTGGCCCGGACTCCGACCGGATGGATCCAGGGGAAGCTCGAGAAGCCGGCCGCGATCGCGCACTACGCGTTGACGTCCGCCAACGACTTCCCCGGACGTGACCCGAAGGACTGGGCCCTGCAAGGCTCCCAGAACGGGACGGACTGGACCGACCTCGACAAGCGGAGCGGGGAGAGCTTCCCCCAGCGGTTCCAGACCAAGGAGTACACGTTCGCCAACAGCACGGCGTACCAGTACTACCGGCTCAACATCACCGCGAACGGCGGCGAGCCCCTGATCCAGCTGGCCGAGCTGCGGCTGTTCGGCCCCACCGCCGGAGAGCCACCGGAGAGCAAGCCGCAGGAGGCCGTCGTCGAGCTCGTCGACCGCCAGCACCCGGCGAACAAGGGGCTGCCCTTCACCGTGAAGCGCACCGACACGTGGATGAACTGGAGCCCCAACCCGCTGGGCAAGGTCCACACGGTCGCTCAGGTCGGCGAGCACACCTACGACCAGGGTCTGAACGGCAACGGCGCGTTCCATCCGATCTCGTGGTGCCGTGACTACGACGGCGGCCGGTCGTTCTACACCGGCATGGGCGGCACCAAGGCCGGCTACACCGGCGACGAGCAGTTCCGCAGTCACCTCGGCGGCGCCATCCGGTGGGCGGCCGGCCTGGTGCGCGGTGACTGCCAGGCGACGATCGCCTCGAACTACACCGTCGAGCGGCTGACCGCGCAGAACAAGCAGGGCCAGCTCGACCAGATCGGCGAGCCCCACGGCCTGACCATCGCCCCGGACGGCAAGGTCTTCTACATCGGCAAGGCGGCCTGCACGACCGGCCCGATCGCCGACTGGAACGACCCCAAGGTCGGCCTCGGCTGCGGCACCATCCACCAGTGGGACCCGAAGACCAAGCAGGTCAAGCTCCTGACCACGCTCCCCGTCATGGGCAACCGCGGCAGCGGCGACGAACTGGTCAAGAACGAGGAGGGCCTGGTCGGCATCACGCTCGACCCCAAGTTCGAGCAGAACGGCTGGGTCTACGTCTACTGGATGCCGCACGAGTCGATCGACAGGGACAAGCGGATCGGCAAGCGGACGGTCTCCCGGCTCACCTACGACGCCGCGAACCAGAGCATCGACCAGGGCACCCGCAAGGACCTGCTGCAGTGGGACACCCAGATCCACAGCTGCTGCCACGCGGGTGGCGGCATGGCCTTCGACAAGGACGGCAACCTCTACGTCGGCACCGGTGACAGCAACTCCTCCGGCGGCTCGGGCGGCTACTCCGGCAACAACTGGACCGCGGACTACAAGGGCGTCTCGTTCCAGGACGCCCGCCGTACCGCGGGCAACACCAACGACCTCAACGGCAAGATCCTCCGCATCCACCCGGAGCCCGACGGCACCTACACCATCCCCAAGGGCAACCTGTTCACCGGCAAGGAGGAGGGCGGCGGCAAGACCCGCCCGGAGATCTGGGTGATGGGCGTGCGCAACATCGCCCGCATCGCCTGGGACAATGTGAACGACTGGCTCACCGCCGGATGGGTCGGGCCCGACGCCGGCGGCCCCAGCGAGACGTGGGGTCCCGCCAAGTACGAGACCGCCACGATCCTCAGGTCCGCCGGCAACCAGGGCTGGCCGTACTGCATGGGCGACAGGCAGCCCTACCGTGACCGCAGCAACTCCGACGCCACCCAGCCCGCCGACTGGTACGACTGCGACCACCTGAAGAACACCTCACCGCGCAACACCGGCCTCGTCGACATCCCGCCGGCGCGCTCCAACATGATCTGGTACTCGCCGCAGGGCGGCGGCCCCGTCTACCCGAAGCGGAACGACGGCAGCGGCCTGCCCACGTACAAGCCGGGCGAGGAGACCCTCACCATTCCCTACCTCAAGGGCGGCGGCCAGGCGGTCATGTCGGGGCCGACCTACCATCGCTCCCAGGTCGACACCGACAGCGGTGTGGCGTGGCCGGCGTACTGGGAGAACAAGTGGTTCATCGGTGACGAGTCCAACGGCAACAACCGCGTCGCCGTGACCGTCGACCCGAAGACCGTGCCCGAGGCCGGCCGGCCCGTGTTCGGCGAGGACCTGCGCCAGATCATCCCGGGCGGCGGCGGCAACACCCAGCTCCAGTCGTGGATGGACGCCAAGTTCGGGCCGGACGGCGCGCTCTACATGCTCGACTACGCCGGCGGATTCTTCAGCCTCCACGCCAACCAGAAGCTGATCCGCGTCGCCTACAAGGGTGGTCCGGCGACACCGAACCCGAGCCTGGCCGTGGCGCGTCCCGTCCGGCAGAGCGACCCCAGGACGATGGCGTTCTCCAGCACGAAGGCCGGCGGCGTGTCGTGGGAGTGGGACTTCGGCGACGGCAGCAGGCCGTCGAAGGAGGCGAACCCCACGCACTCCTACAAGGACTTCGGCACGTACAAGGCGACGCTGAAGATCACCTACGCCGACGGCACGGCGGCCACCGGCACGATCGACGTCAAGGTCGAATGCACCGCCCCCGACGCCCGGCCGACGGTCCGGCTGCTCGACACCGACACCGGCGTGGCCAACCGCGTGGCCGGCGGCGGCTGCACGCTGAACGACCTGATCGACGACGAGCGCGGCTGGAAGAACCACGGCGAGTTCATGAGCCACCTCAACGACGTGGTGAACCAGGCCCGCAAGGGCGGCGTCATCGACGACCGCGAGGCGTCCGCGCTCAAGAAGGCGGGCGCCCAGTCCGAGATCGGCAGGACGAACGGGTACGAGACCCTCTTCGACGGGACGGCGCAGTCGCTCCAGGGGTGGACGCAGGCCCCGTCGGGACAGTTCAGCCTGCAGCCGGACGGCACGATCCGCGCCTCCGGCGGCCTCGGAATGCTGTGGTACTCCAAGAAGGCGTACGCCGACTTCTCGCTGCGGCTGCAGTTCCGTGACGTCGCGCCCGACGCGCTGCGCGCCAACAGCGGAGTCTTCGTACGGTTCCCCGACCCGAGAACGCCACTGGAGCAACGTCCGGCGGGAAGCTGCGGAACGACCGGCTCGGCCCGTACGTCGCCCGCCTGGGTCGCGATCTTCTGCGGTCACGAGATCCAGATCTACGACGGCGACACGGGCGAGCCGCAGAAGACCGGCTCCGTCTACAACTTCGCCGCCACGGGCCTGGACAAGGCCGGGGTCACCCCGAAGGGCACGTGGAACGACTACGAGGTCCGGGTGGTCGGGCAGCACTACACGATCACCCGCAACGGCAAGGTGATCAACGAGTTCGACAACACGCCGGGCAAGACGTCGTCCCGCGCTGGCGACCCGCCCACGGACCTGCGCCAGTTCATCAGCGGGTTCGTCGGGTTGCAGAACCACAGCAACAACGACGCGATCGAATTCCGCAACATCCGGGTGCGCGAACTCTAGGCCGGTCCATCGGCCGGGTGCCGGGTGGGGCGCCGACCCCGCCCGGCGCCCCACCCAGCCGCGCAGACTTTGAGAGGTGCATCGATCCCATGCATGTCCGCCTGATCCATGCCTTACGCAGGACGTTCAAGGCCGCTGCCACGGCGCCGGGCCTGGCCGTGGTGCTGCTGGCCGTGGCGCTTCCCGCGCTCTTCCTGTCGTCGGCCCAGGCCGGCGCGCAGGCCCCCATGCGGCTGACGGCCCAGGCCGACCAGGTGCTCACCTGGACGGCCGACAACAGCATGACCGCGTACAAGTCGACGCCGACCACCGCCACCGCGGGTCCCGCCACCATCGTCTTCGAGAACAGTGCGGCGACCGGCAACGACACCGGCATGACGCACACCCTGACCTTCGACGTCTCCACCCCCGGCTACAACCACGACGTCAGCCTCAGCATCATCGCCAGCCCCTTCGACGCGAACGGGGGCCGCCACCAGGCGCAGGTGAACCTCACTCCGGGCAAGTACCGCTTCTTCTGCGCGATTCCCGGTCATGGCCAGATGGTCGGCGAGCTGGTGGTCACCGACGGCGGCGGGACGGACACCACCGCGCCGCAGGTGTCGGCGCAGGTGGCGGGCGACCGGAACGACGACGGCGCCTACGTCGGCTCCGCGACCGTGACCCTCACGGCGAGCGACACCGAGTCGGGGGTGGAAACCGTGGAGTACGCGCTCGACAGCGGGGCGTTCACGGCGTACTCGGCCCCGGTGTCGGTCAACGAAGTGGGCGCGCACACCGTGCGTTACCGGGCCACCGACAAGGCCGGCAACACCTCGCCGGTGGGCTCGGTGACGTTCACCGTGGCGGCCCCTCCGGGACAGGACACCACTCCCCCGCAGGTCACAGCCCAGGTGACAGGCGACCGGAACGACGACGGCAACTACGTCGGCTCCGCGACCGTGACCCTCACCGCGACCGACGCCGGGTCCGGCGTCGCCACGGTGGAGTACTCCCTCGACGGTCAGCCGTACGCGGTGTACGCCCAGCCCGTCGCCGTCAGCCAGCCCGGCGCCCACACCGTGACCTACCGGGCCACCGACAAGGCCGGCAACACCTCCGACCCGGGCACGACGACGTTCACGGTGGTGGCGGAGCAGGAGAAGGACACCACTCCCCCGCAGGTCACAGCCCAGGTGACAGGTGACCGGAACGACGACGGCGCCTACGTCGGCTCCGCGACCGTGACCCTCACCGCGACCGACACTCAGTCCGGGGTCGACAAGGTGGAGCACTCCCTGGACGACGGCGCCTTCACCGCGTACTCGGCTCCGGTGTCGGTCAACCGGCCGGGCGCGCACACAGTGCGCTACCGGGCCACCGACAAGGCCGGCAACACCTCGCCGGTGGGCTCGGTGACGTTCACCGTGGCGGCCCCTCCGGGACAGGACACCACTCCGCCGCAGGTGACGGCACAGATCACCGGCAGCATGGACTGGGCCTGGAACTACGTGGGCTCCGCCACGGTGACGCTCACCGCGACCGACGCCGGGTCCGGGGTCGCCACGGTGGAGTACTCCCTCGACGGTCAGCCGTACGCGGTGTACGCGCGGCCCCTCGCCGTCAGCCAGCCCGGCGCCCACACCGTGACCTACCGGGCCACCGACAAGGCCGGCAACACCTCGGCTGTCGGCACGGCCAAGTTCATGCTGGTCAAGTCCGCACCGGACCCGCAGACGCCCGGCCCGGGATGCCCGAAGCCGGGCAAGGACAAGGGCTGCAAGGACACGTGACCCCAGCCGGCGGGCGGCCTCCTTCCTGAAGGCCGCCCGCCGGTGCGCCCCGGCGATCTGCCGGGCGATCCGCGGGCGGCGCAGGACGACCGTGGCACCGCTTCGGCCCTGTTCGAGTCCTCCCCGCACGTCGGCGGCGCGATCACCGTGGCCGTGTGCCTCACCATGCTCGGCGCGGGGCTCGGTGACGGCAGCGCGATGCTGCTGGGCGCGGTGATCACCGGGGTCGGTGGCCTGGCCACGCTGGCCGTCCTTCCCCGGCGAGACAGATGATCCGGTCGCCGCGCCCGCGTATCAGCCCTGCCATGAACGGAGTAGCGGATGGCCGACACCGGCGAACCGATGCTCTCGGCGGAGGGGTCCGGCGACTCGAGCCGGCAGGTCTGGATCCAGCGCTCCAGGATGGAGTTCGTCCGCGGCATCCGAATCCCGCTCTTGGCGAGGCCTATTCCGGCATCGGCCGGCACGGCGTCCAAGGCCGCGGCGAATTTGGCGGCTCGGCCGGGGATGAGGAACCCGGCTGGGGGACGGACGGTGACGCCGAGGACACGGATACGGCGGGCGGCCTGCTCGATGACCGCCAGAACGTACAGGCGAGCGCCGGTGAGAGTACGGACCTCGAAGAACGGCGAGGCACCTGTCTGGCTGCGCGGGAACGCGGCCCAGGCCGTAGCGGTTCGCTCGGGAGTCGGGTCGATGCCGTGCGCTTTACCGTAGAGGCGGCAACCGGCGCCTCAGCCTGTAGCATCTGTTGGTGTGACGTCTGGGCAGAGTCCGGCGTTCGCGCTGCCCCGCGACAGAAGGAACCTGGGGCTGCGTGCGCACCGCTGCCCGACTCACCCTGAGGATGGAGAGGGGGTGAGCCGTATGACCGGAACCCTCCTGAATGCTGGTGACGAGCTCGACGTCGTCGTCACGTCCGCCAAGCCGTTCGGGCTCTTCATTGAGTCTGATTCTGGTGTGCCAGGGCTCGTCCGCGGTGGCGGTGCCGCGGTCGGCGCGACGGTACGCGTGCGCGTGATCGAGTTCGACGCAGCCAAGTCGCGATTCAGCGCGACGCTCGTCGACTGACGAGTTGGCCCGGTCGGCCTTATGCGTCGGCCGGGCCATCTTTGCTGATCGAACGCGATGGCCGGCTTCGCCG
Organism: Nonomuraea angiospora; assembly: GCF_014873145.1. Taxonomy (NCBI): domain Bacteria; kingdom Bacillati; phylum Actinomycetota; class Actinomycetes; order Streptosporangiales; family Streptosporangiaceae; genus Nonomuraea; species Nonomuraea angiospora. The sequence continues at coordinate 2,469,023 of NZ_JADBEK010000001.1, forward strand.
CGTTCGCTGGTCAGGCGGCTTCAGTGTCGGGTCGTCCGCCACCTTCGCCGGCCCGTTCGATATCACAGAGCGGTCGAAGCCCTCCACCGCAGGACGTCGTGGGGCAGCGGTGTCAGGAGAGCGGCGAGGAAGACTCGATCCTCGGGCGCGAATCTCACGCAGACGTCCGTGACGGTCAGGCGAGCCAGGCTCGCAGCCCTGCACGTCGAAGCGCTCATCGACGGCGGCGCGGCCGGCCCCTCGACGGGGGTGTGTTCACCAATTTAGGTAGATCTTTCCGCATATCTCCCATAAGGGAACATGTCTAACACTGCCTTTCACCTGGGACTTTACCTTCGCCGGAACCGTTGAACCGTCCTTGGGATGCACTTGACCTGCGGAAACATCAAGCTACCCTCGCTCTATCGCAGACTTCCGGTCTATTCACATTGGTCACATGATTACCAATTTTGTCAGGATCAATGTGCATATATCCGGCCTTGTTCGGGAGGTCCCCTCGCTTCCATGACGCCAGAGACACAGAGGTTCATCGAACTGCTCCAGCGCCAGCTCGGCCATGCCGACTACAGTTCGGTCCCACGGTCCGACATGTACACGAGCACGCCGGTTCAGGCGCGGCCTGGGCCCAGGGCGCCGCAGCAGGAGGCCGACGACTGGTCCGCCGAAGCACGACCCGGGTCCCAGACGCGGCACCCAGCAGGCGACCGGCCCGGGGCTGACGAGCCGGGCTGGAACACCGCGGACGGACCGGGCACGGGTGCCGCACGCCCCGCCCCCGAACACACTCAGGCTCCGGACTCACCGCCGAACGCGACAGCCCCAACCCGGGATGCCGCCGACCTTCCATCCGCCACGGTTGCCCCGGCCCCGAGTTCCCCCGACAACCCGAACGCCAGTCCGACATCGGACACACCGTCCACCACATCCACCCCCACCGCCAGCCCCAGCCCGACATCCGACACCCCGAGCGCCACCCCAACTCCCACGGTCACCCGGTCCTCCGAAACGCCGTCCGCCACGGCCACCCCGACTCCAACCGCTTCCGAGACGCCCCCCACAGCCGGCGCATCGGCGCCGCAGACGGCTCCGGAAACCACTCCTTCGCCGACCGCCACCACCGCCGAACCGACCGAGCCCGCCGCTTCTCCCGAGCCCGAGCCGACCGCTTCCCCGACGGAGGCGACGGTCATGTCTCAGTCCGAGCCGGCCGCCACCCCCACGCCGGCCACCGCCCCCTTCTCGGCCGAGCCGCTCACGTCCTCCGCGACCGGGCCAGTCCCCGAGGAGAGCACCCCTGCCGCGCCGAAAGCGGCTGACACCGCAGTGTCGACGGCGTTCCCCACGCATCTCCAGTCCTCGGTCAGCAGCCCGCTGCCGAGCCTGTCCACTCCGGCGCTGGTCACCTCGGCCGTGGTCACCGTCATGGCTCTGTTCGCGGTGTTCGTGGTGCTCAAGACCCGCGCCGGTGCCCGCTCGGCCGCCGCCGCCACCGGGTACGCGCCCCCGAGGCCGCCCGAGCCGGTCGTCCCGCGACACGGCGTCGCCGAGCCCGACGAGGGCACGGGGTGGAGACGGGAGCTCCTGGAAGCCATCGAGGCTGCCATAGTCCTCGACACCACTCCACCCGGCGAGCAGGACGGCGCCCCACCTGCACCCTCCCAGCAGGGGAACTGGCGACCCGGCCCTGCTCCCGGCCCTCAGGAGGAGGACCCCTTGACCGAGCCGCTGGAGTCGATCGTCGTCACCGGGCCCGTCGAGCGCATCGTCATCCCCGCGGCGACGAGCCCGTTCAACGCCTTCACCCCGGCCGGTTCCACGGACGAGAACGTCCCCGGCCCGGCCCACAACGGGCGCAGCGAGCACGGCAACCAGCACGCCGGCGATGAGGATGTCACCGACGGGAGGACGCCTCCGTCCCCGGCCCCCGACGCGCTCTAGCTTGAGCGCCTGCTCAAGCCGGGGGCTGGAGATTCGGCGTGTCTGGCGAATCCGCAGGCCGGACGCTGCGGCCGAATCTGCGAGCTCTGGGCTGCTTGCCGGATCCGTTCGCTCACCGTCCGAGTGAGGGATCGTGGCTGTTGAGCCTCGCCCGCAGCTCATCGGCGGTGCGGTGCCCCAGTTCGTCCAGGATGGTCAGCGAGAGGCGCCACGAGTCGACCGCCTGGGTGGGCCGACCGGCCGCGTGGAGCGAGTCACCGAGGTGGAGCAGGATTTCGGCCTCGTCGTAGCGGTGCCCGAGATCGCGGCACGAGATGAGAGCACGCCGGTAGTGCGCGATCGCGTCCTGAAGGTCGCCCCGGTGATGGTGGATCTTGCCCAGCGTGTCCAAGATATGGCCTTGGCCGGACTTATCGCCCAATTCGGTGGCGATGGCCAGCGCCTTCTCGCCGGCCTGGAGTGCTCGCTCGTAGTCGCCGAGCGCGCACCGGCACCAGCCGATCAGGTTCAGGACGTAGGCTTCGGTGGCGGTCAGCCGAGCCCTGCGAAGAGGATCGAGGGCCGCCTGCGCATGCCGCAGGGCCTCCTCCATGCGTCCCCCGTGGACGCAGGCCAGGGCGATGTCGAAGTGGCATAATCCTTCTTCGGCCAGATCGCCCGCCTCGCGCGCGAGCGCGACGCCCCGGTGGAAGAGCGCGTACGCCTGCTCGAGATCCCCGCGTTCGGCGGCCGGCGGAACGAGCCACCGGTACGCGGCCGCCTGCGCTCGCCGATCGCCCGTGCGAACGGCCGCTTCCAGCGCGACGTGCAGGCAATCGAGGTGTTCCTGCCGGTGACCTCGCCGGAGCAGCCAGAATTGGAAGGCCGACACCAACTGGACGATCTGGGCGTACAGGCCGTCGGCCATGGCCTGGCGGAGGACCGCCGTCAGGACCGCGTGCTCGGCCTGGAACCACGCCAGCGCCTGCCGGTGTTCTGCCAGGTGCTCGGCTCGCACGCCGGGGGCGGCCGGCTCGGGGGCCTCCAGCCACTCAGCCGGCACGTACAGCCGCACCGCCGCCTCGTACGCGGTGTGCAGGTAGTGTTCGACCACTCGGCACGCCGCGGCACGTCGCTGCGCCGGCTGCTCCGTCTCGCCCGCGAGCTCTCGCGCGAAGGCACGGAGCAGGTCGTGGCAGGCGTACCGGCCATGCGTGACCTCCGTAACCAGGTGCGCGTCGAGCAGGGCGTCGAGGAGCCGCCGGACCCGCGCCGGCTCGACGCCCGCCAGGCTGGCGGCCGCCGCCGCGGTGAGGTCCGGTCCAGGATGTACGGCGAGCAACCGGAACAGGCGGGCCACGTCGTCGGGCAGCACGTCGTAGGAGCGGGCCAACACCACCCGCAGACTGGTGGCCGAGTCCGTGGTGGCCAGCCCACCCAGATCACCACCGGCCCGGCGCAGGTCCGCGGCCAGGGCGCTCAGCGGCATGGCCGGGCTCGTGACCGCCCGGCCCGCGGCGATCGCCAGGGCCAGGGGAAGCCGCGCACACGCGGTGATGATCTCGTCGGTGGCGTCCGGGTCGGCCTCGACCCTCCGTCGGCCGAGGCGGTGGGCGAGCAGTTCACGGGACTCCGCCCGCGCAAGCACGTCCAGCGTGATCAGCCCGGCTCCCTCCTCGGCGATCAGACCGCTCAACTGGCGGCGGCTGGTGACGATGACGCTGCAGTGAGGGCCGCCGGGAAGCAGCCAGCGAACCTGCTCGACGTCACGGGCGTTGTCGAGCACGACCAGGACGCGCCTGTCCGCCAGCGTCGTCCGGTACAGCGCGGCCCGGGCCGGCAGATCCTCAGGGATCCGCTGCGGCGGCACGCCCATGGCCTCCAGGAAGGCCGTCAGCACGTCCTGCGGATCGGTTGCGTCGTGGGCCGGACCGAAACCCTGCAAGTTCACATAGAGCTCTCCATCCTCGAATCGGCCACGTGCCTGGTGGGCCCAGTGCAGCGCCAGGGACGTCTTGCCGACGCCGGCCGTGCCGGACACGATGCAGATCCTCGTCCCTCCCGCGCCCGCGTCGAGCTGACGGTCCAGTTCCGCCAGTGAACCGGCACGCCCCGCGAACCCGGACACGCCGACCGGCAGTTGCCGTGGCGGCGGGGGCGAAGCGGTCATCTCGGATGCCGCCGGCTCGGGCTCCCGGCCCGTGAAACCGTCCACCTCCGTCGGCGCCCCGAGCTCCGCCCGGGATGCCGCGGCGAGCGCCTCCCGTTCCCGCGGGTCCAGCCCGAGGGCCTCCGCCAGGCTCCGGAGCGACGCGCTCCGGGGTCGCTCCACGCCATCGCCTTCGAGCCTGCGAATGGTGCGGACGTTGACGCCCGCCCGATCGGCGAGCTCGTCCTGGGTCAGCAGCGCCCGGTTCCGCCAGGCCCGAAGAAGCGTTCCCAGGCTTCGGCACTCCTCGCCGGCGTGGACGTCGGCATCGTCTCCTGTCCCAGCAGACATGACACTTCCCCGATCTAGGTGCCGGCGATGGGCACTTGCCATGACACCACAATGTCCCGCGGGTGTTGAGCCGGCGGGGGGTCAGCCGGCGGGAGGTCTTCTCGCCGACCACGGCCGTGCGTTGGGCGATGCGCCCATTCATGGTGACCATGCTGACCTGATGCTCACCTGATGGCGGAAGGTCCGGTGCGCGGGGTCCAGGAGGGCACTCCTGGGCTGCGCGGAAGCGACGGCCGTCCCAGAGCCGACGCGAGGCCAGGTGTCTGCGACTTCGATCCCGTTGTTCAAGCTGAGGACGTTCTTCACCAAGGGGTAAGGCATGCCTGACGAGCGGCAGAAGTGAGAGGACTGACATGGCGCTGATTCTGGTGACCGGAGCATCCAGCGGGCTCGGGTACGACACGGCACGCGCGTTGGCCGATGAGGGGCACGACGTGGTCGTCCACGTCCGTAACCGGGCCCGTCTCACCGACGCGGACGACACCGCCAGGTGGAAAGGCGTCGTCACCGGGGAGCTCGCCAAGCTGGACGAGATCCGCGGCGTTGCCCGGCAAGCCTCCAGGTTCGGCCGCTTCGACGCCGTCATCCACAACGCCGGCACCATGCACTCCCCCGAAGCGGGGATCGTCAACGTCGTGGCCCCCTACGTGCTGACGGCCCTGATGGACAAACCGGCCAGGCTCATCTACCTCAGCAGTTCCATGCACCGAAACGGCTCCACCGACCTGCGACGGCTGGCCGATGGCACCGCTTCCTACAGCGACAGCAAGCTGTGGGTCACCACCCTCGCGCTCGCACTGGCGTCCCGATGGGAAGGAACCTCCAGCCATGCGGTCGACCCCGGGTGGGTCCCCACCCGGATGGGCGGTCCCAGCGCACCGGACGACCTGACCGCCGGGCACCAGACCCAGGTGTGGCTCGCCACCCACCATGACGTGACCCCCAGCACCGGCGGCTACTGGTACCACCGGCAGGTGCAGGCACCGCACCCGGCGGCGCAGGACGAAAAGTTCCAGGCTGACCTCATTCACGTCCTGGAGAGCCACACAGGCGTCCCGCTCGACGACCGCCACGCTCTTTGACCAGGACGAGCGCGAAGGCCGTCTCTAACGGGTTGCGCACGGTGCACGCGTACGCGGCCGTTTCAGCGACCGAGCCGCTGGTTCCCACCCGATCGAGCGCCGTGATGTCGGCCCGCACGATATGACCGTACGTCAGCGGCCGTTCGGCCGCTCCGCGTCTCCACCGGCGCCGGGAGCGGGACGGATGAGGCGGACCATGGCGCGGTACAGCGCGGTAGGCGCGGGGGACTGCTCCAGCGGTGGCAGGTCGGCACCGGGGGCGGCGTAGGCGCGCAGCATCTGGCCGACCAGGCGGCGCCAGGTGCCGGGGGCGGCGTCTTGGGTGGCGGCGACGACGCCGGCGTTGGCCATCAGCAGGATGACGAGGTCTTCTGAGGTGAAGTCGGCGCGCAGGTGACCGCCGGCCTGGGCGCGGGCGATGAGTTCGAGGAACCCGTTGTAGGCCTCCGCGCGGCGGGCTTCCAGGGCTTTGGCGGTGGGGAAGGTCATGGTCAGTACGTCGGCGAAGCCGCGGTCGGCGGCCTGCATGGCGCACACCGTGTGGATGTAGCCGGTGAAGCCGCGCCAGGGGTCGGGGTCGGCGAGGGCCTGGGCGACGGCGGCGGCGTAGGCGTCCATGCGGTCGGCGAAGACGGCGTTGATGAGCTCTTCGGGGGTGGCGAAGCGGCGCGACAGGGTGGCCTTGCCGACGCCGGCTTCGCGGGCGATGCAGGCCATGGAGACGCCGAGTCCGTGGCTGGCGTACAGGCGGCGGGCGGCGGCCAGGATGCGCTCGCGGTTGCGTTCGGCGTCGGCGCGCAGCCCCGGTTCTGGCTGCCGGTCCGGGGACGGGTCGGGGTCTGCGGTGGAGGTCATCACTCCAGTCTACCAACTGGAACGGGCTACCCACTTTAGATGCCGCCACCGCGGCCGGCTACCCGGTAATGGGGCAGGTGCCGCGCGGGGCAACCGGCAGAGCCAGGTGTCGACCTCGATCAGGGCTTCAGGAGATGTGGGGGCTGCGGCGTTCGATGAGGATGACGTCGCGCCAGACCCCGTGGTGGCGGCCGATCCGCTCGCGGGTGCCGATGACGCGGAATCCGGCGCGGGCGTGCAGGGCGAGGCTGGCGGTGTTCTCGGGGAAGATCCCGGATTGGACCGTCCAGATCCCGGCGGCCTCGGTCGAGGCGATCAGGGCGCCGAGCAGGGCGGAGCCGGCGCCGCGGCCGCGGGCGTCGGGGTGGACGTAGACGGAGTGCTCCACGACGCCGGCGTAGGCGCATCGGTCGGAGACCGCGGAGGCCGCGACCCAGCCGAGGACCTGACCGGCAGGGTCGAGGGCGACGTGGCGGTGTGCGGGCAGCTTGGCGGCGTCGAACTGGGCCCAGGTGGGTGCTCGGGTCTCGAAGGTGGCGTGCCCCTCGTCCATGCCGAGCTGGTAGATGGCCAGGACCTGGTCGGCGTGGTCGGGCGTCATGGCGGCGATGCGCAGGGTGGGCGTCATGCCGGGTCCCCGGCGTCGGGCAGGAGTTCGCCGACCAGGGCGCGGATACGGATTTCGATCTCGTCGCGGATGGGGCGCACGGCGGCGATGCCCTGGCCCGCGGGGTCGTCGAGCTTCCAGTCCTCGTAGCGCTTGCCGGGGAAGATCGGGCAGGCGTCGCCGCATCCCATGGTGATGACGACGTCGCTGGTCTGGACGGCCTCGGCGGTGAGCGCCTTGGGCAGCTCGGCGGCGAGGTCGATGCCGACCTCGCTCATCGCCTCGACCACGGCGGGGTTGACGCGCTCGGCGGGGGCGGAGCCCGCGGAGCGGACCTGGACGCGGCCTCGGGTCAGGTGGGTGAGGAACGCGGCGGCCATCTGGGATCGGCCCGCGTTGTGCACGCAGACGAACAGCACGGACGGAACACGAGCGGTCATGGGTGTGCGCTTTCTGGCTCGGCCGCGGCAGGACGGCGCGTGGGTGCGGGTGCCGCGAGCGCGGGGAACAGGATGGCGACCAGTCCCGCGCCGACGAGCCCGCCCAGCAGCTGGGCGGCGACGAACGGGCCGACCGAGGCGGGGGCGATGCCCGCGTAGGTGTCGGTGAAGGCCCGGCCGATGGTGACGGCAGGGTTGGCGAAGCTGGTGGAGGAGGTGAACCAGTAGGCGGCCCCGATGTAGGCGGCCACCGCCGGCGCGGAGAGGTGGGATCGGCCTGCCCGGGCGAGGCCGAAGACGAGCAGGACCAGCCCGGCGGTGGCCACCGCTTCGGCCAGCCACAGATGGCCGGCGAAGCGCGCGTGAGCCGACCACTCCACCACCGGCAGATCGAACATCGCGTTGGCGAGCGCGGCCCCGGCCACCGCCCCGGCGATCTGCGCGCCCGCGTACGCGGCCGCCTCCGGCAGCGCCAGGCCCGCAGGCTCGCGGCGGCCCTGCCACCAGGCTGCCAAGGACACGACCGGGTTGAAGTGCGCACCCGAGACCGGGGCCAGCAGGGCGATCAGCACGCCCAGGCCGAGCACCGTGGCCAGCGAGTTGGCCAGCAGCGCCACGCCGGCGTCGCGGCTGAGCCGTTCGGCCTGGATGCCGGAGCCGGCCACGACGGCGACCAGCAGCGCGGTCCCGACCGCCTCAGCGGCCAGGCGCCGCCGCAGCGGCAGGTTCATGTGCCCGAGCTCGCAGGGACGGAGTCCTGTACGGGGGTCTGGAGCAGGCCGGACAGCCGGCGCAGCGCGGCCGGGATCACCCAGTAGTACACCCACGTGCCGCGCCGCTCGGAGCCGACCAGGCCGGCCTCCCGCAGCACCTTCAGATGGTGCGAGATGGTCGGCTGAGACACGTCGAACGGCCCGGTCAGGTCGCACACGCACGCCTCACCGCCCTCGTACGAGGCGATCAGGGACAGCAACCGCAACCGGACCGGATCCGACAGCGCCTTGAACATCCGCGCCAGCTCGACGGCGTCGCCCTCGCCCAGCGGCTCACGCACCATGGGCGCGCAGCATCCCTCACCGGCGGGGAACACCGGCAGCACCTGCTTCGACATACGTCTATGTTGACAGGCATCTAATCACGATGGCAACCTCCCCTATATCGACGCCTGTCGATACAAGCCCCGATGGGAGATCATCATGTCCCGAGTCCAGCTCGCCCTGCGCGTCGGCGACCTCGAAGGCTCGATCGCCTTCTACTCCAAGCTCTTCGGCGTCGAGCCGGCCAAGCGCCGCCCCGGCTACGCCAACTTCGCCATCACCGAGCCCCCGCTCAAGCTCGTGCTTCTGGAGGGCGAGCAGGACCAGGAAACCGTCATGGACCATCTCGGCGTCGAGGTGGCCGCCACCGAGGACGTCACCGCCGCCGCCGAGCGCCTCGAGCGGGCCGGCCTGGCCACCTTCGCCGAGAACGACACCTCCTGCTGCTACGCCCTGCAGGACAAGGTGTGGGTCCGCGGCCCCGGCGCCGAACCGTGGGAGGTCTACGTGGTCAAGGCCGACGCCGACACCCTCGGCAAGTCCGCCGCCGACCCCGCCGCGCCGTGCGCCTGCGGTCCGGCCGACGGCCAGGCCGGCGGGCGGAACGCACCGGCAGCCGCCGGCTGCTGCTGACCCTGGGTACGGCCAGGCCCGGTGGAGAGGCGAGTCACCGCAGGACTCGCGCCTCGAAAGGTGCGAGAGTGACCTCACCGGGCAGCCGGTCGCGCTCGCCGCCGGTAAAGCTCGACGACCAGAGCGTGCTCCTCACGCCGGGGAACGCGACCCGCTGGTCGCGGCCGGAAAGGTTCACCGCCACGACGAGTGAGTCCCCGCCGTCGCCACGGAGGTATGCCAGATGGTCCGGGTGGGCGGAGAGCACGGTGATGTCGCCCTGGCGCAGCGCGGCCAGCTCTCGCCGGAGCTTCAGGAGTTCCCGGACGCGGGAGAGGGGCGAGCGGGGGTCGAGTTCCTGACTCTCGACGCTGAGCTGCCCCGCCCACGCGGGTATGGGCAGCCACGGCTCGACGTCGTCGGGCGTGAATCCGGCGTGCGACGGCGTCGTCTCCCAGGGCATGGGCATCCGCTGGGGGTCCCGGCCGAGTCCGAGGCCGGGCGCGCGAAGCTCGGCGCAGTCGCGGGCGCGGCCGGCGTCGACCGGGGCGTCGGGCAGGCCGAGTTCGTCGCCGTAGTAGAGCGTCGGCGTTCCCTTGAGCGTGAGCAGCAGAGCCAGCGCGCCGGGGACGCGTTCGAGCCCGATGCGGCTGGCGAGCCGGGACCTGTCATGGTTGCTCAGCGCCCAGTTGGGGTGCCTTCATCCGCGGGCCAATGTGGCCAAGATGGCTTCGGGCGGGACCTCATCGCCCGCCGCGTCGAGGCACGCACCGGGCATTTCATGCCGGGGGCGCTTTTCGATTCGCAGCTGAAAACCCTCGAACCGTTGGAGGCGGACGAGCCGGGGTTCCGCGTGGACTCCACTCCCGAGCCGGACCGCGTGGTCGCGAACCTCGTGGAGGAAATCCTGCCGGATCTTGCCTGCACCCAGGGTCAGCTGCCGGAGATCTGAAGAGACCCTTTACCTGAACAGCGGTGTTGGGATGACGAGGCGGGCATGGGGTCAGTGAATGCTCCTGCCTGCGAGAGGAAAAGGTGGTGTGCACCATGGCTGAACAGCCGACGCACCCGATTTCCGATATAGATCGGCATCCCGACATCGCCGCGCTTCGCGCGCGCTACGACTGGGCGGTGCAGCGGCCATCGGGGCAGACCGTCAGCGGGCTCGCCTTTCTGAGCGGGCTCTACCTGGCCATCTCATCATGGGTGGTGGGCTTCTTCGGCCACACGACCCTGACGGTCAACAACCTGGTCACCGGGATAGCAGTGGCCCTGCTGGCGGCCGGGATCGCCTCGGCCAACGGCCGCATGCACGGTCTCGCCTGGGTCCTGCCGATCATCGGCGTCTGGACCATCATCGCGCCGTGGGTGCTGCCTCCACACGGAGCCGGCGCCTCGGCGATCGCCAGCAACGTCGCCACGGGAGCGGTCATCTTGGTGATCGGCGTGGCGTGCGCCTCGCTCGGGAGAATGTCCAAGCGCCGACGCTGAGCCGCGAGGAAACCTCGTGGCCTCGCCCGGGGACTGCTCCTCCCACGCGCCCTGGGCGGGGTCACCGAGGGCGGCACCGCGCATCTGCTCACCCCGACGGTGGCCGAGACGTGCCGCGCTCGGGCAGACGCAGCACGAACCGGGCCCCGCGGGGACTGTCCTGAGCGGTCAGGGTCCCGCCGTGGGATTGGGCGATCTGCCTGGCGATCGGCAGCCCGAGCCCGGTGCCGCCGGGATCGCGGGCGCGGGAGGCTTCAAGGCGGGTGAAGCGCTGGAAGATGACCTCCCGGTGCTCGGGAGCGATCCCTTCACCGTCATCGCTCACCTCCAGCGTCACGACCTCGCCATCCAGCGTCAAAGTGACGGTGACGGCGGAGTCGGCGTGCCGTTCGGCGTTGTCCAGCAGGTTGTTCAGCAGCCGGGAGAGCTCGATCCGTGAGCCGTCCACCATGACGCCGGGCGTGAGGCGGTGGCGCAGGTCGGTCTTGGCGAGGCGGCGCTCCAGCTCGCCGGCGACCAGTTCGGTGAGATCGATCGGCTCGTGGCGGCCGGTGACGCCGGCGTCCAGCCGCGCTTCCTGGAGCAGGTCGCCGATGAGGGCCTGCATGCGTTCCACGCTGTCCAGGAGCGCGTCGGCGGTGCGTTGCCAGTCGGCCTGGCGCGGGTCGATCAGCGCCTCCTCGATGCGGATACGCATGGCGGTCAAGGGGCTGCGCAGGTCGTGAGAGGCGTCGGAGGCGAAGCGGAGCTGCTGATCCACCGCCATCTGGGCGCGTTCCAACGCCTGATTCGCGGTCTCGGCCAAGCCCCGCAGCTCGTCGCGGTATTTCGGCACGGGCACCCGGTGACGCAGATCGCCGGATGCGGTGATCTGGGCCAGGTTGCCGCCGATGGCGTCCACGGGCTGCAGCGTCTTGCCCACGATCCGGTAGCTGCCGGCCGCAGCCGCCGCGACCAGCAGCACGCAGCCGGTGGCGAGCGGGATGATCAGCTCCGGGCCGACATACCAGGGGACGTCGGGGACGGCCGTGTTCAGCTGCCAGACGCCGCCCTCACGGTGGAAGGGATAGGCGAGTACGATCATGCAACGGTCGGGGAAGACCCTGGTGTCACAGGACGTGGTGGTGGCGTAGGCGTCGGGATCCGGGCGCAGGTTCGTCATCGGCGGCTTGCCCGCCAGGTCACGCGTGGCCGCGACCATGGTGCCGGCCGGGTCGAACACCTGGATCGCCTGCCCTGGGCCGATCTCGGTCAGATCGGGGACGCGATGGCGCAGCTGAGCGCCAAGGCTCACGGCGCCGCTGAAGAGCTGATCGGTCCGGAAATCGACAGCCGCCTGCCGGCTCATCACCACGATGAACACCGCCATGGTGGTGCACAGCAACCCCGTGACGAGGCCGGCCACCACGGCCAGGCGGCACCTGATCGAATAACGATGCCAACAGCTCACTCTGATCACCCCCTCCTGATCAGAGACACCGCTATACCTCCTTAGTTCCTTACCGGTTCGCGGAAGAGCGACCACCAAAAGGTGGCAAACGTCAGCACTGACGCATGAAACACCCATCCCCTGGCATGGAGGCACCAGAGACACGGCCGGGTCGATGGAGCCGTACGCATCGGGGCCTATCGTGGAGGAGTGGGTGGACTCGCCTTCCGGCGACAGCACCTGCCGGGAGTCACCGTCATCTCCGTCGGCGGGGAACTGGACATGACCACCGCCGGCGAGGTGGAGGAGGTCATCCGCCGCGCCCATCGGGCGGGCGACGATGTCGTCATCGACCTGGCCGGCACCCCGTTCATGGACTGCGCCGGACTGAACGCCCTGCTACGCCTGCGCCAGGAGGTGGGGCACGACGGCGGCACGGTCCGCCTGGTCGCGCTGCGGCGCGAGCCCGCCCGCGTGCTTCGCCTCACCGGCACTGAGCGATATCTCCGCGTTCACCGCACCCTCGCCGAGGCACTCGCCGCGGCCACCGCCGCCAGGCGGCCGGCTTCGTGTCGATTCCAATGGGCCCATGGAGCTGACCGGCCCCCGCCTCCTGACGCTTCGTAGCGGTACGGTGCATCGGATACCGGTGTGTCTGCCGGCGTAGCCGGTGGCATGCGAGTGCGGCCGACGGTGAGGATCAGGAGAATCGACAGGGCGGTCAGGATGACGACGGCGAGGAAGACGCATACGAGTTCCTGGCGTGTGGTGTGGCAGGCGTAGCGTTGCGGCCCCTGTCTGGCGGAGGCGGTGTTCAGCGCGTCCATGCGCCAGGCGAAGGCGCGGTCGTGACGGCGGAGGTGTTGTTCGATCTCCGCCAAGAGGCGGTGCTCGCGCTCGGATGAATCCATCGTTCAAGACCGCGACAGCGCCGTGGCGCCCCTGCGGGCGGACACGGTGCGACAACATGGAGACGTTGACCGGATGGTCATGGCGTCCTGCCGCTCTCGCCGTCGTCGTCACGATCTTGCGGGTCCCCGGGTGACGAATGCGGGTAGTGCAGGTCGAAGGCCGGCCGCTCGGAGCGGATGGGCGGCAGGTACGTGAAGTTGTGCCGAGGCGGCGGACACGAGGTCGCCCACTCCAGCGAGTTGCCGTACCCCCACGGGTCGTCGAGGGCGACCCGTGGGGCGTGGCGCGCGGTGTGCCAGACGTTGAACAGGAAGGGCAGCGTGGAGACGCCGAGCAGCATCGCCCCCGCCGAGGAGATCTGGTGCAGGCCGGTGAAGCCGTCGGCGGCGCTGTAGTCGGCGTACCGCCTGGGCATGCCTGCCATGCCCAGCCAGTGCTGCACCAGGAACGTGGTGTGGAAGCCGATGAACAGGGTCCAGAAGTGCCACTTGCCGAGCCGGTCATTGAGCATCTTGCCGGTCATCTTCGGCCACCAGAAGTAGAACCCGGCGAACATGGCGAACACCACGGTGCCGAACACGACGTAATGGAAATGGGCGACCACGAAATAGCTGTCAGTGACGTGGAAATCCAGTGGGGGTGATCCGAGGATCATCCCCGTCAGGCCTCCGAGCAGGAACGTGATGAGGAACCCGATGGAGAACATCATGGGCGACTCGAAGGTCAGGTACCCCCGCCACATGGTGCCGACCCAATTGAAGAATTTCACCCCGGTCGGCACCGCGATGAGGAACGTCATGAACGAGAAGAACGGCAGCAGGACCTGCCCGGTGGGGAACATGTGGTGCGCCCAGACGGTCATCGACAGCCCGGCGATGGCGATGGTGGCGCCGACGAGCCCGACGTAGCCGAAAACGGGTTTACGGCTGAAGACGGGGATGATCTCGGTGATGATGCCGAAGAACGGCAGGGCGATGATGTAGACCTCGGGGTGGCCGAAGAACCAGAACAGGTGCTGCCAGAGCAGCGCGCCGCCGTTCTCGCTGTGGAAGACCTGCGTGCCCAGCTTGCGGTCCGACTCCAGCACGAGCAGCGCCGCGGCCAGCACGGGGAAGGCCATCAGCACCATCATGCTGGTCAGCAGCACGTTCCAGGTGAAGATCGGCACCCGGAACATCGTCAGGCCGGGCGCGCGCATGCAGATGATGGTGGTGAAGAAGTTGACCGAGCCGAGGATGGTGCCCAGTCCGGACAGCGCCAGCCCCATGAGCCACAGGTCGCCGCCGAGGCTCGGGCTGAAGGTGGAGTACGACAGTGGCGTGTAGGCGAACCAGCCGAAGTCGGCCGCGCCACCGTCGGAGAAGAAGCCACTGACCGTGATGATCCCACCGAACAGGAACAGCCAGAAGCTGACCGCGTTCAGCCGGGGAAAGGCGACGTCGGGTGCGCCGATCTGCAAGGGCATGATGACGTTCGCGAATCCGGCGAACAGTGGGGTGGCGAACAGCAGCATCATGATCGTGCCGTGCATGGTGAACAGTTGGTTGTACGTTTGCTGACTCACCAGGTCCATGCCGGGCTGGATCAACTCGGCGCGAATGACCAGCGCCATGATCCCGGCCAGCGCGAAGAAGAGGAACGAGGCGATCAGATACATGTAACCGATCACCTTGTGATCGGTGGACGACAGCCAGTCGGCTATCACCTCACCAGGGCGGCGCGCACGGACCGGAGCCAGAGACGTCAACGGCTCTTCCAGGCGTGGTCTATCCATGGCCACGAACTGCCCCCCCACCGATCCGACCGATGTGATGCGCATGCCGGCGGGGAGAAGGCCTGTCACAGCAGTGCCCGGCAGCCACTGTTGTACCCCGACCTACCCTTGTCCTTTGGCTCCATGCCGACCCCTGTGCGGGACTTCGGGGAGCGGTTCGGTCGCGCAGGTTTCCCTCGCGGGGCCGCCGGAAATTCGATCTCGCGGCCTCGGCTATTCGGTCTCGGCGTCGTCGCGCGGGATCAGGCGAGCCAGTTGCCTGGCGTTGACCTGGGCGTTGTCGCGGTAGCAGTTGTTCATGAGAATGTGCGTCGTGTCGGCGTCCTCGGCCAGCCGCCGTAGCCGGGGCGCCCATTCACCCAGCTCCTCCTCGCTGTAGAGATAGCCGAACCGCTCGTGGACGTCGTGGCTGGTCCATTTCGCCGAATGGCCGTGGAAACGCACGACGGCCAGGTCCGCGGTGGCGGCGAGCACGGGCGGGATGGAATCGGGATACCCCTGAGGCATGTCCACGCTGACGTACGCAAGCCCGTAGGAGGTGAGGAAATCCAGCGTCTCGGCCTGGTTCTCCTTGGTCATCCAGGTGTGGTTCCGGAATTCGACGGAAATTCGCAACGGATCGCAGCGTGCTTTGCACTCCAGGATGTACTGCTTGTTGCGCTTGCCGATCGGGAACCACCGCGGAAACTGGAAGAGGATCGCGCCCAGCCTGCCCGAGTCATGCAGCGGCGCGAGAGCCGTCACGAACCGGTCCCACACCTGCTCGACGGCCTGCGGGTCCAGGTCGCGGAGGTAGAGGTTCTTCTTGGTGTCGCCGAGGCGGTCCCGCAGGTCTTTGGGCAGAGCCGCCGGCTTGGCCGGATGCTGGGTCAGCAGCGAGAACGCCTTGATGTCGAAGGTGAACCCCGCCGGAGTGCGATCGCGCCAGAGGGAGACCGTGCTCTCCGGGGGTGGTGCGTAGTATGACGAATCCACCTCCACCACGGGGAACCGGCTCGCATAGTAGGCCAGCCTCTCCTGCGCGGAGGTGACGTCGTCGGGGTACCACCCCGACTCCAGCAGCGTCTTGTCGGTCCACGATGCGGTCCCCACCAGGATGCGGCCCATGCCCGACCCGTACCCGAACCGCCCCCGTCGAGACGCGCGGTTCGATCGCGTCGAATCCGTGTTCCCAGCCGCATGGTGGAGACGACGGCTTGTTTCCGTGGGTATCGGCTGGGCAAGTGCGGCCCCATGGATCATTCACAGGCGCCGATCCTGCGAGCGTTGCAGGCGTACCACGACAGCGGGCAGTTGCCTTTCACTCCGCCCGGCCACAAGCAGGGCCGGGGTGTCGATCCGCGGGTCAGCGCGGTGCTCGGCGAGGCGGTCTTCCGCTCGGACGTCCTGGCGGTCGGCGGGCTCGATGATCGCGAAGCCTCCGGAGGGATCCTGGAGCGGGCCCAGCAGCTGATGGCCGACGCGGTGGGCGCCGGGCAGACGTTCTTCTCCACCTGCGGCAGTTCCCTGTCCGTCAAGGCGGCGATGTTGTCGGTGGCGGGGCCGCGCGAAAAGCTGCTGATCGGCAGGGACGCCCACAAGTCCGTGGTGGCCGGCCTGATCCTGTCCGGGATCTGCCCGGTATGGGTCGAGCCGCAGTGGGACGAGGACCTGCATCTGGCTCATCCGCCCTCGCCGCAGGCGTTCGCCGACGCCTTCGAGGAGCATCCCGACGCGCGCGGCGCACTGGTGGTGACGCCCACCCCGTACGGCACCTGCACCGACCTCGGCGCGCTGGCACGCCTCTGCCACGAGCGCGGGAAACCGCTGATCGTGGACGAGGCCTGGGGCGCTCACCTGCCCTTCCATCCCGATCTGCCGACCTGGGCCATGGACGCCGGCGCCGACGTGTGCGTCACCAGCATTCACAAGATGGGCTCGGGCCTGGAGCAGAGCTCGGTCTTCCACCTTCAGGGCGATCTGGTCGCGCCGGAGCTGCTCAAGGAACGCGCCGACCTGTTCAGCACCACGAGCCCGTCGGTGCTGATCTACGCCGCGCTGGACGGCTGGCGCCGCCAGATGGTCGAACACGGCCGCACCATGTACGACAGCGCGCTGGAGCTGGCCGGGAAAGCGCGCTCGCGTATCGAGGCCGTCGAAGGGCTGCGCCTGCATGGCCGCGACGACTTCTGCGGCCCCGGGCGCGCCTTCGACGCCGACCCGCTGCAACTGGTCGTGGACGTGAGCGCCTTGGGGACGGGCGGCTACCAGGTCGCCGACTGGCTGCGCGAACACCACCGGATCAACGTCGGCCTCTCCGACCACCGCCGCATCGGCGTGCAGCTCACCCACGCCGACGACAGCCGGACGACCGGGGCCCTGCTCGACGCGTTGCGGGATCTCCGCGAGCACGCGACCGAGCTGCCGCCCCCGCCGCGCGTGCGGATCCCCTCGCCGTCCGAGCTGCGGCTGGAGCAGGCCATGGCGCCCCGTGACGCGTTCTTCGCCCGGATCGACCACGTTCCGTGGCAGGAGGCCGCCGGTCGCGTCGCCGCGGAGCTGCTCACGCCGTACCCGCCCGGCATTCCGGCCGTGCTGCCGGGAGAGCGCCTGACCGAGGAGGTCCTGCGATACCTGCGCAGCGGCGTCGAGGGCGGCATGGTCGTCCCGGACGCGGCCGACGTCTCCCTGAACACCGTCCGAGTGGTGGCCGCAGACCGTTGACGCGGGCCCACGGGGGTTGCACCTCGACATGCACGCAGGTGGGCGGCGGTGTTCGAGGCGGGCGTGGCGAGGTGTGGAGGACGTGATCGATGGGCATCGGGTTCGGATGGATGTGGTCACGGTGTCGTCCTGGAGGGAGCTGGATGACGCGATCAGCGAGGCCGGCCGCGGCGACGGGCCGGCGCACGCGCATTCCACGCTGGTCTTCCGCGGCCTGGCGCGCAGCACGTACTCGCACGTGTCCGGCCTGGCCCGGCTGAAAGGCGACTACGCCGCGCTCGAATCACATCTGATCCGTAATTTCCGTAAATACGCGCATCGGCAGGAGCCGGGGCCGACGATCTGGGACTGGCTGGCGCTGGGCCAGCACCACGGCCTGCCCACCCGGCTGCTGGACTGGACCTTCTCCCCCTTGGTGGCCCTGCACTTCGCGACCGCGTCGTGGCCCGAGCAGGACGCCGTGCTGCTCGCGGTGGACTGCGCGGGCGCGCACCGCCTGCTGCCGCAGCCGGCGCGCCGGGTCCTCGAAGAGGAGGGAGCACTCCTGTTCACCACCGAGATGCTCGCCACCTGCGCCCCGGACCTCGGGTGCCTCGACCGGCTGGGCGGCGAGGAGCCGTTCCTGACGTTCTTCGAGCCGCCGTCCCTGGACGAGCGCGTCGTCAATCAGTCGTCGGTGCTGTCGGCCTTCTCCGACCCGACGTACCAGCTGGAGCAGTGGCTCGACGAGCATCCGGGCCTGTGGCGCGGATGGACGATCCCGGCCGAGGTGAAGGCGGAGATCAGGCAGCGCCTGGATCAGGCGAACATCACCGAGCGGGTGCTCCTGCCCGGCCTCGACGGGCTCGCGGACTGGCTGCGACGCTACTACTCCCCCGGTGCGATCCGGTACGGCGAAGGCGACGGCGGCGCCACCATGGCCGAGTGAGCTGTTCCTCTCCGGATCAGAAGGCGGGGAAGGCCCAGCCCGAGGGATGGAACGGCTCGCGTTCGCCGCGGAAGGCGAGGGAGGCGGCGGTGACCGCGCCGCCGCGCAGTCCCTCGACCCGGCCGGCGGCGGCCAGGGACGACAGGGTGGTGCCGCCCAGGTAGGCCGCGCCCAGCTCGGCGGCGGTCAGCCGCAGGTCGGCGCGGGCCCGGGTGCGTTCGCAGGTGACGGACTCGCCGTCGGCTCGCAGGTGGTGGCGCCCCGCGTTCCACGGGCAGAACGTGTCCTGGACCTCCAGAACCAGGTCCAGCGGGGTCGAGTAGCGGCGTGCCGCCAGCGCCCGGCCGACGTCCACCAGGCGGACCCAGAGGTTGTCGATCACGGTTGCGCGGGCCGCCCGCGGGTCGGTCAGCAGGTGCTTCAGCGGCTCGTCCATGGCGCCGTCGTAGGTGAGGCCGGCGTGGGCGTCGAGGTCGATGAGGAAGCGCCACAGGGCGGCGTACGACTGCCCGGTGGTGGCCGCGACCTCGATGACGTGCACCGACCCCGGCTTGGAGCGGTAGAAGGCGTAGCCGCCGGCCTCGCCTCCGGGCTCCAGGTGGACGGCGAAGCGCAGTGCCGTCCCGCCGTCGCGCACGCGCTCGCCGTCGGCCAGCCGGGCCTGCCAGAACTTCTCCGTACGGTCGACCCAGCCGACCGCGCCACGGCGGGCGGTGTCGTAGACCTGCTCCAGCAGCGGCCGCGCTTTCTGCCGGTCGAGCAGGCGGATCGTTCCGTCGCCGAAGTCGATGCCGGGCCGCAGGGCCATGAACCTCTTGTCCGCCCGGATCTCGGCCACGTGACTGGCGATCCCGTACCCGAAGCGGCCGTAGATGGCGGCCTCGGCGGCGTTGAGCGCGGCGATCGGCTCGCCATCCGATTCGTACAGGTCGGTGAGCTGCTTGCGCATCATCGCGGTGAGGATGCCGCGGCGCCGGTGCGTGGGCAGGACCGCGACCAGCGTGATGCCGGCGACGGGTGTGGCCGCGCCGGGGACCGTCATGATGCGGCCGTAGATCGACGCGCCGCCGACGATCTCCTCACCGTCGTAGGCGGCGATCGTGCGTTCGGGTTCGATGGAGGAGGCGGCGTTCCTGAGGGCGCCCTCGTGCCAGTCCTGGCCGTAGGTCGTGGTGACCATGCGAGCCCACGCGTCGAGCTCACGGGCGCCGATGGTCCGCAGCGGGTAGGTGGCTGTCATGCTTCGAGCGTGGCCGGGTAAACACGCCTGACACATCGGGTGATCTGTGTATTTATATGCTGTCGCACGTGGTGGCGGAGCGCGTGGTCAGTCCGGTGTTCGTCGGCCGGGGCGAGGAGTTGTCGGCGCTGGCGGCGGCCCTGGACCTGGCTGTGGAGCAGGGGCCGGCGGTGGCGCTGGTGGCCGGGGAGGCCGGGATCGGCAAGTCGCGGCTGCTCGCCGAGTTCGCGCGGTCGCTGGGTCCGGAGGTGCGGGTGGTCGAGGGCGCCTGTGCCGAACTGGGCAGTGACGGCCTGCCGTACGCGCCGTTCGTGACGGTGCTGCGCAGGCTGATCCGGGTCGAAGGGGTGCTGCCGGGGCCCTACCGCCAGATCGCCCGCTGGTTTCCGGAGCTCGGCGCGGCGGATGACGCGGAAGGCGGCAGACACCGGCTGTACGAGGAGGTCTTGACGCTGGTCGAGCGGGTGGCCGCGGATCGGCCGGTCGTCGTCTCGATCGAGGACCTGCACTGGGCGGATCCCGCCACCCGCGAGCTGCTCGGCTTCCTGGCCAGGAACCTGGTTCAGGCCGGCGTGCTCCTGGTGATCACCTACCGGTCACCCGAGAACGGTGACGGGCAGCTCGGGCCGCTGCTGTCCGAGCTCTCCCGCCGCCCGCGCACCACCACGCTGCGGCTGGAGCGCCTGGATCGGCAGGGCGTGGGCCGCCAGCTGGCCGCGATCCTCGGCGCCGAGCCGGACGCGGCCACCGTACGCCGCGTCCACGAACGCAGCGACGGCAATCCGCTGTTCGTCGAGGCGCTCGCCCGCGCCGGTGAGCGGACCCCGGACAGCCTGCGCGACCTGCTGCTGTACGGCCCGCGATCGCTGCCGGGCCCGGCTCGCGAGCTGTTGCGCATCGCTTCAGTGGCGGGCGGCCGGATCGGCCACCCGCTGCTGGCGCAGGTGGCCGGGCAGGACGGAGCCGAACTGGACGCCCTGCTGCGCGAACTCGTCGATCGCGGCCTGCTCGTCACGGCAGGCGACGGCTACGACTTTCGCCACGCCCTGATCCGGCAGGCGGTGTACGAGGATCTGCTGCCCGGCGAGCGGGCGCGCCTGCACGCGCGCTACGCCGCGGCCCTGAGCGATCGCGGCGCCCACGCGGAGCTGGCCGCGCACGCCTACGCCGCAGGGGATCGCGGGCTGGCCTTGTCCGCCGCTTACCTGGCCGCGGGCCAGGCACACGGGTCCTACGCGTACGAGGAGCAGGTCCGCATGCTCGACCAGGTCCTCGAACTCTGGGACCCGCAGGCCCGGCTGGGCGCCGACAGGATCGACGTCCTGACCGGCGCGGCCGAGGCGTGCATGCTCAGCGGCGACTACGCCCGCGGCGTCGACTACGCCACCGCCGGGCTGGCCGCCGTGGACGAGCGGCGCGAGCCCGAGCGGGCCGCCCTGTTGCTGGAGCATCTGGGCAGGCTGCGGCACCGGCTGAACGCGACCGGCGTTCACGACTGGCATCGGGCCCTTGGCCTGCTCCCCGCCGACCCCCACGGCCTTCAGCGGGGGCGGCTGCTCGGGGTGCTGGCCATGGGTCTCCTGCCGGAGGTGGACAAGGCACGCGAGCCGTTCGAGGAGGCGCTCGGCATCGGCCGGCGCACCGGCGACGCCACGGTCACCGTCCGCGGACTGCTGGGCGTCGGGTCCATGACGCGCGACCTCGGGATGCTGGAGGAGGCCCGTACGCTCGCCGAACGGCTCGACAGCCACGACCTGCTCATGACCGTCCCGATGTACGAGGCCACGCTGCACACCAAGGCCGGCGACCAGCAGCGCGCCATCGAGGCGGCCCGCGACGGCATCCGCCACGCCCGCCGGTACGGGCTGGGCCGCAGCCGCGGCGCCGAGCTCGCTCGCTACGCCGGGCGCGGCCTGATCCTGGCAGGGCGGTGGGACGAGGCGGCCGCCGTACTGGCCGAGAGCCTGCGGGAGGATCCACCGCCGCTGTCGCGGCAGGCCCTGCGCGCCCTGGCCGGCTACCTGTCGCTGCTGCGCGGGGACCTGGCCGCGGCGGCCGGCGCCGCGGCCGGCCTGGAGCACGCCGACAGCGGAAGCCTGTTCCACCGCCATCAACTGCTCTGCCTGCTCGCCGTCGCCCAGGGCGACCCTGAGCGGGCCGATCTGCTCCTGAACCGGGCGCTGGCCGATCCGGCGCTCACCCGGATCTACAGCAGCGACGCCCGGCCGGTCCTGGTCGCCGGCGCGCTGGCGCAGCGCGTACGGCTCGCCCACGGCACCGGCGAGGATCTGCGGCGGCGGGTCGCGGCCCGGCAGGCCGAACTCGCCGCGGCTGATGCGGCGCTCGGCGTGGACGGGCCGCTCGACCGGGCCTGGCAGATCATGCTGCACGCGCTGATCGAGGACGACGGCTGGGACCTCGCGGTGGCTGCCTGGCGGGAACTGGGGCAGCCGTACGAGCTGGCGCTGAGCCTGTTCCACGGCGCGCGAGCCGCACTGGAGGCGGGCGACCGGCCCGGCGGAACGGCCCGCCTCAGGGAAGCCGCCCGGCTGGCCGAAGACCTGGGCGCCGCGCCGCTCGCCCGGGAGATCGCCCTGCTCGGGCGGCCCCGACCGGCCCAGGACGGACTCACCGAACGCGAACGTGACGTGCTCCGCTTGATCGCCGAGGGCCTGAGCAACCGGCAGATCGCCGCCCGGCTGCACATCTCGCCGAGTACTGCCGGCGTGCACGTCTCCCACATCCTGACGAAACTGGGCGCGGCCACCCGCACCGAGGCGGCAGTCATCGCCTTCCATGAGGGACTGGCGGGAGCGGCGATGCTCGCACGCTAGATCACTCCGCCCGTGGCGTTGAGGTTCTGTCCCGTTATCCAGCGGGCGGTGTCGCCGGCCAGGAACGCGATCACGTCGGCGACGTCCGCGGGCGTGCCGGACTGCTGCGGATCGGGTTCGCCGCGGCCGCCGAAGGCCAGGCCTTGACGCAGGTCGTCGAGGCCTTCGAGGCACGCCACCATGACTGCCGGATCGTCCTGTGCGAGATCAACGCCACCGATCTTTACGAACCGCTGCGCCGGGGCGAGATCGACGTCCTGATCAGCTGGCTCATTCTGGACGAGCCCGACCTGACCGCCGGCCCGGTGATCGACTCGCGGTCCCGCGTGCTGGCTGCGGCCGCCCCCCATCCGCTGGCGATCCGGCGATCGGTGTCCGTCGAGGACCTCGGCGACGAGGAGGTCGCGATGATGCCGCATTATCCGGCGGCGCTGCACGACGCCATCACGCCCCCGTACACGCCGTCGGGCAGGCCCGTCCACCGCACGCACCGCGTCGGCACCATTCACGAGACGGCTTCCCTGGTGGCGCGCGGGCGCGTCATCCACCCCACCGTCGAGCACATGCCCGTGTTCCGCCGAGCGGACATCGTGACCATCCCCATCCGGGACATGCCACCCCTGCCTCTAGGGCCGATCTGGTGCACCGCGCACGAGAACGCACGCATCCGCGCCTTCGCCGAGATCGCCGCCAGCAGGGGGCCGGCACCCTCGTAAGATCCGATCGATGTCTCCACAGGAGGACGCTGAGCGACTCCGTGCGGAAGCCTGGGAATATCGTGTTTGGGTCCTTGGCTCCGACCGGTTCAGGCCTGGCCTCGACCTGCGAAACCTCCGCCACGAACGAGGGCTTGGCCCATGCAGACTCTCACGAGACGCGTTTTACGAGATGCCCGTCAAAGCAGGGCGTCGGCGATGATCACCTGCTCGTGAGCCTGTCACGAACGTCCCCGGCCGGTGAGAAGGTCTCAGATGCGGTACACCAGCCCTGCCCCGGCGTCGGTCACCACAGTCTTGTCCTTAAGCCCTCATGAGCAGCAACAGCGGCCCGCCACCCACCGGCCGGACAGCGGAAGCGTCTAACCAGGGGGCAGCTGGGTAGCGAGGAGCTGAGAGTCACCCCGGGGAACTCCAAGCCGGCCGAGACAGCACATGCCCCCACAGGAATGGGCTACTCGCATTGACGAGACGGCTCGTATCGGCACGAAAGCGCACACAGATGACCGTTCAAAGCCCATCTGCGTGATGCGCTCTGTGACCAGCCCGACGTCAGCGCCTCCCGCTGAAACCCTGACAGGCTCGGTACCGGCGGTCTGGACGTTGGCCCCGTTCCGGTGTGCCCTGCGTGTCCGCGGGAGTGACTTTGCCCAGACCACGCCACTCCGCCGGGCGCGTCAGCTCACCGGCGTTCTGCCACCGTACGCGGGGAAACTTGCGCACCTCCTCGGCAGCACCGGTCACCTCCTGCTTCATGTGGGCGACCTCACGCCGGGTCAGCACGCCGGCGGTCCGCAATTGTTTCAGGCCAAGCACAGTCAGGGCGCCGCCGGCTGCCAGGTATCCGCCGGTCAACATGAGGGCGGCGCGCCTGGGATCGACCACCGTTTCCAGGAAGCGGAGCATGGCCACCGAGACTGGCTGTCCAGTCAGTGGTGCACAGGAACAGGCTTGCGGCGTACGGCGGGGGCGATGGTCCCATTTAGCGACATGTCGCCCTCCAGACACCGCGACGCTGCAGCCAACGGCCCGGGACTCACAAGAACAGGAAGCCGATCGCCGCGGCCGCGATGACAGTCCCCAGAACCAGCGCAATCGCGATCTCTCGGGAACTCGCCCGCTTCTCGCGTCTGATCCACGCCAGGTAACAGACGGTCGCCGGGACGGAGACCACGGCGGCGGTGACCGCGCCGGGCGAGTACTCACCCAGGACGGCCCAGGTGCTCATGTGGAAGAGCGCGTTGACGGCGAACTGCCACTGGAAGGCGGTGGCCAGCACAACCCAGCCACCGTGGCGCCCCTGACGCATGGCAAGCCAGGAACACGCCAGCACCAGCAGCATGAGAGGGATGTGATAGGCGGCGAACATACTCGTGGTTTCCGGGCCGAAGTGGCGCGTGGCCCAGGCGGCGAAGCCGGGGAGCTCCTCCACGGTGTGCAGAACGTAGACGCCGAACGGCAGCAGGAAGGGCAGAACACCAGCTACCGGCTGGAGCTGGTCTCGCTCGGTGACGTCGGGCAAGGTCATGGAAATACCTCCAGGGGGTTTCTGGGATGGGTGGCGGCTAGAATACGAGGAATTCCTCGGTTTTTGTACTCGCATCTGGAGGCGGCTCGATGCCCCCTGCCCGCTCGCCGTATCGCCCCAGGAAAACGCCCCGGCAGCAGCGCGCCTGGCAGACTCGCCAGCGCATCGAGGAGGCGGCGGCTCGCGTTTTCGCCCGCCATGGTTACGCCTCCGGGACGACCGACCGGATCGCGGAAGAGGCCGGACTCTCCGTCGGATCGCTGTACCAGTACTTCCCGAACAAAGATGCGATCTTGGCAGTGCTTGCACAGGCACATCTCGAGCAAATGGTCGAAACGGTGCGCGATGTGCTGACCGAGCAGCGCCCTCTCGCAGAGTGGCTTCCCGAGCTGACCCGGGCGCTGGTGCGTATTCATGCCGCCGACCCGCAGTTGCACCAGGTGCTGTTCGAGCAGGCGCCGAGACCGCCGGAGCTGCTGGCCCGGTTCCGTCAGGCCGAGGACGAGGCGGTGGCCTCAGTCGAGAGGCTGCTGCGCGCCGATCCCGATCTGACGCCGGCAGATCCCGGGTGTCAGGCTCGCTTCGTCGTGGCCACGATCGAGTCGCTCATCCACCGGTTCGTGGGCCGAGTGCCGGACTTCGACGCGGCGGATCTCGAGCGGGAGATCGTCATGATCGTGACGGGGTACCTGTATTGATCGCCTGTCGACGGACGACATGGGGACGGTAGCCTTCTACCTTGAGTAGAACACGGCAGGAGGGTCGCCGTGCAGCTCGGCAGCTTGGAGCGATCGGTCACGGAAGCCCTGTGGGAGCATCCGGACGGCATGTTCCCCCACGTGCTCGCAGCCGGGCTGCCGTCCCGACCGGCCACCACGACGGTGCTCACCGTCTTGATGCGGCTTTCCAACAAGGGCATGGTCTCCCCCGGGCGCGTCGGCCGGGCCACACCTCTACAAGGCCACCGCCGGCAAGGACGCCTTCGTCGTCGCTGCCGGTGGTTCGACCACCGTGGCGGACCGACGCGGCGGAGTGGCCGCGATAGCCTTCTACTTCAAGTAGAAAGCGGCGGGAGACGGCAGTGCAGCTCGGCAACCTCGAACGATCGATCATGGAAGCCCTGTGGGAGCAACCAGAGGGCGTGTTCGCCCATGTTCTCGCGGCGCGCCTGCCGTCTCAGCCCGCCATCACCACGGTGCTGACCGTACTGGTGCGGCTCTGCAACAAGGGCCTGGTCTCCCGCGAGCGCGTCGGCCGGGCACACCTCTACAAGGCCACCGCCGGCAAGGACGCCTTCGTCGCCGAGGCCATGCGCGCCGCCCTGGACGAAGCGGGCGACGTCGCGGCGGCCGTCCAGCGCTTCGTCGGTGCGGTCCCCCCGGAGGTCGCCGCCGCTCTGCGGGAGGCGCTGGGCGAGCGGGACGGATCCGCCCAGTGATCGCCTGGCTGGTCGCGGCCGGGTTCGCGCTGCTGCCGGTCACGCTGGGCGACCGGGCCGCCCGGAGGTTGGCCGGGGCGGCATGGGCGCACCACCATCCCCGCTCGGCGCTGGCATTGTGGCAGGCAATCGGGGCGGGCGCCGGGCTCGGCGCGGTGGGCCTCGGGCTGGTGGCCGCGGTCGCGCCGCTGCCCGCGCTCTTCCCGCACGGAGTGCACACGCTGGCGCGTCAGATCGCCGACGGTCGCGGGCTGGACGGGCTCGGGCCGGCGCAGTTGCTGGCGCTGGCGTGGTCGGGGAGCCTGCTGAGCTGGCTCCTCATTCACACGATCCGCGTCACTGCCAAGACGATCAAGGAGCGGCGCCGCCAGCGCCTGCTGGTCGACATGGTCGCCGATCACTCCCCTGCGCACGACGTCTATGTGCTGCCGGTAGGGGAACGCGTCGCCTATTGCGTACCGGGCCGGCGGCGGCGGATCGTGCTGAGCCGGGGCACCATGGACGTGCTGTCCGCCCAGGAGTTGCAGGCCGTTCTCGAACACGAGCGCGCGCATGCCCGGGGCCACCACGACCTGGCCCTGCTCGCCTTCGTGGCGTTGGAGCACGCGTTCCCGTGGGCCGCCTCCCCGCGGACGGCGCGGCAGGCGGTCGCCTTGCTGCTGGAGATGCTCGCCGATGATCACGCCAGCCGGGCGCAAGGGGAGCTGCCGCTGGCGCGCGCCCTGGTCAGGATGACGGCCTGCGAGCCCAGCCCGGGCCTCGGCTCGTTCGCCCTGGCCGATGCGGGTGTGGTCGAACGTCTGCGGCGGCTGCTCGGCGAACGCCGCCGGTCCCGCTGGGTGCCCTTGGCGGTCTACTCGACGGCCGGCCTGCTGCTCAGCGGCCCGATGGCTGTGCTGATCGCCCCGCTGGTCTGCATCACCTTGTGAAGGAATCGTCCCCTGAGCACCGCCTCGCCCCATGGACTCCCCCATACTTCTACGGAGCGTAGAAGAAGCTGGAGAGGGAGCAGGCGTGACGGCTGGATGGCTGAGGGTTTCATATAGCACGGTCGGCTCGTTCCTCACTGTCGCCACGCTCGTCATGCTCCCGGCGCACGCGGAGCCCAAGCCCACCGCCGAGCAACTCGGCCGGCTCCAGAAGGATTTCGATCGCGCAGCCGCCGGCCACAACGCCAACCTGGCCGCTCTGGCCGCCGCCCAGCGCGCGGAGAAGGAGGCCGCGACCGGCTGAGGACCGCGCAGGGCGACTACGACGCCACCCGCGAGCAGCTGGTCAAGCTGGTGGCGCTCGCCTACCAGACCACCGGTGAGCCAGAGCGTCCCGATGGGCGCCCAGGAACCGCACGCCGCCCTCCACGCGGCCGCGGCCCTGCAGGAGCAGGCGCAGAACCAGCAGGCGATCATCAGCCGGTACGCCACCGCCCGCGACGCGCGCCAGCGCGCCCAGGAGACCGCCACCGCGAGAACGCGTGAGCTGCGCGATCGCGGGACCCGGCTGCGCGCGGAACGACAGAGGGCCGACAAGCTCATCGCCCAGATCACCGACCGGATCGACCGCCTCATGGCCGCGCCGGGAGTGCGCAGGTCCGACGGCAGCTGGGTGCCGGAGCTGCCGTCGGGCGCCGACAACATCACCCCTCGCACCCGGATGGTGCGAGATCAGGTGAAACGCCGGTTCATGTTGCCCAGCATCGGGTGTTTTCCGCTCGCTTCAGGACGGCGGTGAGCATCCCCAGGGACGCGCCTGTGATTTCATGATCACGCGAGGCGGCACGTGGCCCTCCCCCGCCCAGTCGGCTCAGGGTGACGCCCTGGCGGCATGGGCGATCAGGAACGCCTCCCGCCTGGGCATCAAGTACGTGATCTACAAGCAGCGCATCTGGCAGGGCTCCAGCTGGAGAACCATGTCCGACCGCGGCGGCATCACCGGGACCACGTGCACATCTCGATGCAGTAGCGAACTCTTACAACCTCTGTATTCGACATGCGACAGAACTTCTGCTTGACGTAGAAGTTCGCAGGCGCGGCGCGGAGTCGCGCCCCGGGCCGCCATCACTGTCGAGATCGCCGGGCTCCCCGACGCCGGAACCGTCACGCGCTGGGGACTGCCGGTCGCCAGGCTCGGCGCCGACCTGTCCGCCGTGATGACAGTGGGCCTGCTGCTCATGGCGACCGTCCTGCTCCCCTCCACCAAGGGGCTGCTGTCCCCCGAGGCGCGGGGATATGCGCGCATGGCGTCGTGGGCCGCCCTGTCCTGGGCCGGGACGACCGCGCTGACCATGCTGTTCACGCTGTCGGATCTCCTGGCGGTGCCCGCCACGGGGCTGAGCGGCACAGTGATCGTCAGCTTCGTCACCACCGTCCCGCAAGGCACCATGCTGCCGCTGGTGCTGATCCTGGCGGGCTGCGTCGCGGGATACGCCAGAGGGGTGGTGAGCGCGCATGGCGCCGCCGGACTGCTCGCCGTCGCGCTGCTGACGCTGCTTCCGCCCGTACTGACCGGCCACTCGGCCAGCTGTTCTCCTCCTCGTACGGGCTGCCCATCCTGGCCAAGACGGCCACCTTGGTCATCCTGGGAGGGTTCGGCCGGCTTCACCGCCACCACACACTGGCAGCCCTGAACGCCGGCCGGCCACGGGCCTTCATCCGGCTCGCGGCCGGCGCTGTCGTGGTCATGGCCGCCGCCATCGGGCTGGCGGTGGCCCTGTCGCGGACCTCACCGCCGCCCACCGCGCTACCCGTCGACCTGGTTGGCGACCTGCTGGGATACGCGATGCCGCCCGAGCTCACCACCGCCCGCCTGGCCTCGCTGTGGCGCCTGGACCTCTTCTTCGCCCTGCTGACCCTCGCCGGCGCCGCCGGATACGCGGCGGGGGTCGTCCGGCTGCGCCGCAGAGGTGACTCCTGGCCTCTGGGGCGGTCGATCGCCTGGACGGTCGGGCTCGTCCTCATCGTCGTCTTCACGCAGATGGGGATCGCCGCTGAGACCGGCCGCCAGGCGCTACATCTACAGATGAACATCTGGTCAGATGCTTAAACTCTGTGCAATGAAACGACTACTCTTTGTATCAGGTGCCGTTGGTCAGGACCGGACCACCTGTTACACCGGGCTCCGCGGGCCCGGTGCGGACGCGCACAGGAAGGGGCTCTGTATGAGAACCGTCCACGTCACCACCGCCGCTCCGGCGCGGCCTGGAGCTACTGCCTGCGCAAACGCATCGCCCCTGGCACGGCCCCGACCGCGGCCGACGCGCGCGTGGCGGCGGCCCGCTGCGACAGCCGTGCTCATCGTGTTCACGTTGATCCCCACTTCAGCCGCCCCTGCCGACGCCGTCCGGGCGGGCGGCCGGTGCCGTGCACCCGGCTTGATCGCCCATCGCGGCTATCCCCTCCCGGGGTCGGAGAACACGCTCGCCTCGCTGCGGCGGGCGCTGGCCGCCGGCGCCCGGCAGATGGAGATCGACATCCGCTTCACCAAAGATCATCAGCCGGTGCTCATGCATGACGCCACGCTGAACCGCTCCACGAACGGCAACGGCTTGGTGGCCACCTCGACCCTGGCCCGGATGCGCACACTGCGTGGCGGTGACGGACTCGCGCCGCCCACCTTGGCGCAGGCGCTGGGCGTGCTCCGCGGCCGCGCCAACCTGGTGCTGATCGAGCTGAAAAGCGTGCCGGACGAGGCTGACAGCCAAGCGCTTGCTGCCGTCTATCGCCACTATCGCCCCTACCGCTGGACGGCGCTGACCTCGTTTCTCCCCGGTGCGCTGACACGAGTGTCCTTCCTGCCGGTCGCCCAGGGACTGGTGGCTCGCACCGCCCCCTCTCCCGCCCAGGCCCGGGGCTACGCGTTCGTCGCCGTCCGCCACGACCGGCTCTCCCGCTCACAAGTGCGCCAGTACCACTCCGCCGGAGTGCCCGTCTACGCATGGACCCCCAACACGCCCGCCGACTGGCGGCGCTTGGCCGGATATGGCGTCGACCGCATCATCACTGACCGAAGCGCCCAGTATTCGAGCTGGGCAAGCACCATATGCGCCCCCTGAATCGCCGGACGCGGCAATCCGCCCCCGCACAGCCACGCCGCGACCGTCGACGGTCCCGTCCCAAGCGTCCGGCCACGGCCGGTTCGCCCTGGTGATGGCCGTCATGCTGCACTACCAGGCCGTCGGCGAAGCGCGGTCAATCCGCCAGTTCCTCGAGGAGCCGGTCCATCTCCTCTTCGGTGTTGTAGTAGTGAACGGAGGCCCGCACCACCGATGCCAGGCCGCGATCGGTCATGTCCAGGAGCGTCGAAGGCGCGCGTGAGACGCTGACGTTGATCGATCGACCGGCCAACCGGTCTTTGATCTCATCGGCGGGCACTCCGTCGACAGTGAAGGTGACGATGCCGCACTGCTCAGTCCCTTGGTCACGGACCTGGCAGCCGGGGATCGCGGCCAGCCGTGCGCGCAGCAGGCCGGCAAGGGCGTAGACGCGGTCACGGTATGGGCCAGGCCCCAGCCGAGCGCCTCGTCGATGGCCGAGCCGGGCGGCCACACCGTACTCCCAGTTCTCGAACCTGCGCGCCCCCGGCTGCACCTCATAGCGACCCGAAGCGACCCAGCGAGCGCCGTGCAGGTCGGGATATGCGTGATCGAGATGAGCCGGACACGATCGTCGATCATCTCGCGCAGGGCCTCGACGGAGATCTGGCCGAGCCCGTCGTTGGGCACCACGTCCACCTGGACCCCGAAGCGCGCTGCTCCGCGGTGAGCTGTTCACGCTCGCGGCTTCGTCGTGGCGGCCGCGGCGACGATCGTGCTGGTCATGCCGCCCTCGATCGATCCCGCCGCCACCGCGGCGACGCAGACGTCATCAGGCCCTCTCACGGCGGCGGACCGTGACCTGCTCATCAAAGTGCGGCAGGCGGGCCTGTGGGAGATGCCCGTAGGCGAGTACGCCGAGTCGCAGCGCGCCAAGGAGGTCGGCAGGCAGATCATGAACGAACACGCGAAGCTGGACCTGATGACCCGCCAGACCGCGAAGAAGCTGGGCGTCGCGCTGCCCGGCGACATGACCTACCCGGAATCCACCGGCCTGGTGGACCATGACCAACTGCCGGAACCTCCGACGCCCTCACCCGCCACGCCCCGCGCTGTGCCGGTCGAAACGGGGGGACAGAAATAAGGAGACAATCACCGAAGCGACTGGGCGGCGTCGGCCAGGCCTGCGGCGGGGTCGCTCAGCTGATTCCCTGCCGCAAGCCCCGGCCGGCCCGCTGACATCGCGTCCGGGGCAGCCTCGACCCTCGTCAGGGCTGGTGGACGGTCGTGAAGTCCTTGCCGCCGTTCATCGACTCGTAGACCGTGCCGTCCATGGCGGCGGCCAGGAGACGCTCGGCGGATACGGCGGTGAAGGCGACGGCCTGCATGGGCAGGCGCCCGGCCGGCTGCCAGGTCGCTCCTCGGTCGGCACTGACCTGCACCTGGCCGCCCGGGTCGACGCCGACCAGCCGATCCTTGCCGACGACGTCCAGGAACGACAGCAGCGGGGCTCCCTTCAGCGCTTCGAAGGATTTGCCGGAGTCGCCGCTGACCTTCACACCGTCGGGCGTCGTGGCGTAGAGGCGATCGGGCGCGTCGGCGCCGGCGGCGAGGTCGAGCAGGTCAAGCCGGGCGGCCGGCTCGAGGTCGGCTCCCTGCCCGCGCCAGATCTGGCCGGTCTGGCTGTCGTACCCGTAGGCCGTCTTCCCCGCGACCTGCAAGGCATGGAAGTCGGCCTTGCCCGCCAGCGCCACCTGCTCCCAGGTGAGGCCGGAGTCGGTGGAGCGGATCAGCCCGAGGTGCGGCGGCTCGCCGGCGGTGACGTCATCCGCGGCGGGGTGCCCGCTGGCGTAGAAGGTCTTCGGGCCGGCGACCGTGAAACCCATGTGGTCGGCGTCCCGGTCCCCCACCCTGACCAGCTTCCCGTTCTCCAGGGTGAACAGGCCGAAGTGGCCCGCGACGTAGGTCTTGCCGGTCGCGGGGTCCACCCCCAGGCCGTGAACGTGCCCGACGCCCACGTCCGAGGGACGGGCGGAAGGGGTGGCGGCCGGTTCGCCGGCACCGCACGCCGTCAGGCCGATGGCCAGGGCAAGCGCCAGCCCCAGTTTCTTGATCATCGCGCGGGTCCTTTCAGGCCTGGTAGCCGAGCAGGCTCATCATCCCGGCCTCGGCGTGGTAGACGTTGTGGCAGTGGATCATCCACAGGCCGGGATTGTCGGCGTCGAAGTCGACGTCGAGGGTCGCGCCCGGGAGCACGATCGCGGTGTCCTTCCTGAGGCCGGTCCGCGCCAGGGCGAAGGTGTGGCCGTGCAGGTGCATGGGGTGCCACATCAGGCTCTGGTTGACGAACGACAGCCTGACCCGCTCCCCGGACCTGATCGGCTCGATGATCTTCGGGTCGTATTTCCTGCCGTTGATGGCCCAGTCGTACTTGGCCATGGTTCCGGTGAGGTTCAGAGTGATCGTCCGATCTGCGGCCCGCTGCGGCAGCCGTACGTCCTGCGCGGGTTTCAGCTGGTCATAGCCGACGATGCGGCTGTTCAGCTCGTCGGGCCGGGCATCGGCCTGCGGGGTTCTGGCGCTCTTGGCGGTGCGAACCAGGGCACGGGCCAGCCCCCGCTTGCCTTCCGCCAGCGCGACCAGGGGAAAGGCGCCGTCCTTCAGGGTGACCAGCACGTCGTAGCGTTCGCCCATGCCGAGCAGCAGCGCGTCGGTCTCCACCGGCTCCACCGGGAAGCCGTCGGCGTGGGTGACGGTCAGCCGGTGGCCGCCCAGCGCCACCCGGAACGCGGTGTCGCCACCCGCGTTGATCAACCTGATGCGCACCCGGACACCCGGCTTGGCGGTGAACGTCTCCGGAGCGGCGGCCACCCGCCCGTTGATCAGGAAATGCGGGTAGTAGACGTCGCCGGCGTCTCCGCCGAGCAGGTCGCTCTCGGCGTTCATCATCATGTGCGGCCACTTCGCCGACGCGGTCGGCGTGGGCGTGGGCATGGCCATGCCGCCGTGGCCGTCGTGTCCGCCACCGCCGGTCGTCATGCCCGCCATCGCGGTCAGCTCCGCCAGCACGTCGTCGGGGGTGCCGGTCACGCCGTCCATCCAGTCATCCAGGACGACGACCCATTCCTCGTCGTAGCCGAGCGGCTCGGCCGGGTCCTCGACGATCAGCGGCGCGTAAAGGCCGCAGTCGAGCTGCGTGCCATGGTGCGGATGGAACCAGTAGGTCCCCGGATGGGCGGCGGTGAACTCGTAGAGGTGCTCGCCGCCGGACGGAACGGGCTGTTGGGTCACGCCCGGCACGCCGTCGGCGTCGTTGCGCAACGCCAGGCCGTGCCAGTGCACGGTCGTCTCCTTCGGCAGCCGGTTGACGAGCCTGGCCCGGACCACCTCCCCGTTGGCGACGCGGATCACCTGGCCAGGCAGGCGATCGCCGTACAGCCAGGTCCGCACGGTCGGCCCGCCGAGGTCGGCTCGCCCCTCATGGGCGAGGAGCCGGAACTCCCGTACGGAGCCAGGACGCCGGGCGGCTTCGGCGGCCCGCACCTGCGCCCCACCAGGCTGAACAAAAGTG
Source organism: Nonomuraea angiospora (assembly GCF_014873145.1). Taxonomy (NCBI): domain Bacteria; kingdom Bacillati; phylum Actinomycetota; class Actinomycetes; order Streptosporangiales; family Streptosporangiaceae; genus Nonomuraea; species Nonomuraea angiospora. The sequence goes on from NZ_JADBEK010000001.1 coordinate 2,502,664, forward strand.
GTGCTCTCGCTCGTCGAGCACGCCGACAACACGGCTCCTCCCACGGCGGCCACGCCGGCACGCAGGAAGAACCGTCGATCGATGGATGTCATGAATCGCTCACGGTTCGAAACGGACGGGAATCCTTGACGCCGGGCTCAGCCCGGCCCAGAGGACTCCTATGTCCGCAGAACCGCTACGCGTCGGAGAGAAAGCGCGTACGGCAGCGGCGACCCGCGCACCGCGGGCAGTTCCCTCGGGCGATGCGCGCCCGAGCGACCGATGGCATTCGGCCGGCCGAGGCCGAACAGGGCCAGCACGAACACGACGACCACCGCGGCCAGCGCGGCCAGGCACAACACGACAGGACCGTGATCGGAGCCGACGGACGACCCGTGGCCTGCGCTCATGCCAGGATGATCGTCACCCGACGCGGAGGCGCAGGCGCCGACCGCGGTGTGAGCGGCCGCGCAGAAGTGTGCGGTGGCGTAACTGAGCCCGACGCCCAGCAGGACGGCGGCCACGAGCACGAGTTTCGGCAGCACCGCGGCGAACGCGTTTCTCCCGCTCACGACTCATCCCACCAGACAGACACGGCTTCACCTTACCGGCACGAGGTATCGCCCTACGTCTGGCCTCGGCAGGAAGATGCCGGCGGCACTGCCAGAGGAGCTCAGCCGCAGGGCGCCCATGGTCACCTGGAGCGCACCGAGGGCGGCCAGGCCGTACGCCTAGTGGCTCGTCTCGCCCGCGGCTACGGCGGTCGCGGGGGCGTACGGGTCATCCGCGGAAGGCACCCCGTGGGAGAGCAGCACGAAGGGTCATGGCCAGCGCGCTCCAGGCCGGCCTCGTCACCGCCGCGTTCCCCCCGATCACCCCTGGCTCCCAGACGATCACACGGTATTCGTCGTGACCTAAGACGGATGAAAAGCTGACCGACAACAGTCGCGTGGCCGTATCCGCGAGGTTCCGCGCATGGTCCAGATCGCGCCTGCCCTGTTCGCCTCCCGGACGCCCTGCGCGACATCAGCCAACAAATCGGACGCTCTTGACACGGCATCCAGGCGACGCCATAACTTGATTATATGAAAGAGTCTTCAGATGAGCGCGTGTTGAAGATGGACGGCTGTGCTGTCAAGGTGGTCGACGCGGACAGGGTGTCCGCCGTCTGCGAGCGCATGCCTGCCGCCGAGGATCTGACCGACACTGCCGACATCTTCGGCCTGCTGTCCGACCCGAACCGGCTGCGACTGCTGGTGGCGCTGCTGGACGGCGAGCTGTGCGTGTGCGACCTGGCCGCGGTGACCGGCCAGAGCGAGTCGGCCGTCTCCCACGCGCTGCGACTGCTGCGCGCGCACCGCATCGTCGCCGCGCGCCGATCCGGCCGGATGGCCTACTACCGCCTGGAAGACCCGCACGTACGCATGCTGCTCGACCTGGCGCTCGCCCACACCGAGCACACCGACGCCATCCACCCCGAACGCGACGGAAACACCTGATGGGCGCCGGGCACGGGCACGGTCACGCGGGCAGCCGGCACCGCCGGCGCCTCGGTGTCTCCTTCGCGCTCATCGGCTCCTTCTTCATCGTCGAGCTCGCCTACGGCCTGATCTCCGGCTCGCTGGCACTGATGTCCGACGCCGGACACATGGCCGCCGACGTTGTCACCCTCGGCGCGGCCCTGATCGCCACCAGAATCGCCACCCGCCGGGACACCACGGGCCGCCGCAGTTACGGCTCCTACCGGGCCGAGGTGTTCGCGTCCCTGCTGGCCGTCGTGCTGATGCTGGGCGTCGCCCTCTACGTGGTCGCCGAAGCCATCGGCCGGATCGGCGGGCCGGCCGAGGTCTCCTCCGGCCCGATGCTCGTCGTCGGCGCCATCGGCCTGATCGTCAACCTCATCGCCCTGCTACTGCTGCGCTCAGGCGCCAGCGAGAGCCTCAACGTCAAGGGCGCCTATCTCGAAGTCGTCGCCGACACCGCCGGATCCGTCGGCGTCATCATCGCGGGCTGGCTCGTCGCCGCCACCGGCCAGACGTTCTGGGACACCGTCGTCGCCCTGGCCATCGGCGTCTTCGTCGCCGTACGCGCCATCTCCCTGGGCCGTCAGGTCTTCGCCGTGCTCGGCCAGCACGTGCCCGAAGGCATGGACGCCACCACGGTCGCACACGACCTGGCCGCGATCGACGGCGTGCGCGACGTACACGACCTGCACCTGTGGACCCTCACCTCCGGCATGAACGTCGCCACCGCCCACCTCGTCACCGCCGACCAGAACGACAATCACGCCGTCCTGGACCAGGCCCGTGACGTGCTGCTGCGCCGCCACGGCGTCGCCCACGCCACCCTCCAGGTCGAACCCGCCAACCACAAGGGCTGCGACGAACTCGGCTGGTAACCGACTGCCGAGGCCCGGCCCGTCAGAAACGAAGGAGCGCGGAGCCCTGTCTCGCCTCGATCATCGGGCTTAACCGCCTCTTATGTGACTCCTGACACTCTTCGAGAGCATCGGGACTTAGGGAGATGGCGGATGAACGCGAGCGAGCCCCATCAGCAGGGGACCAGCGGGTGGAGTCAGTTCGGCAGTGCACCGCCGGTGGCCGGGGGCTTCCCCCGACGCGACACGATCGTCATGGAGCAGCCGCCACCGCCGCCACCTCCCGTGAATGAGCCCGGTTCCGGCGCCGGCCGAAGGGCCGTCGCCGCGCTGGCCCTGGCCGCCATGGCCATCGGCGGCGGCGTTGTGGGCGCCGTCGTTGTCAGCACGTTCCGGGCCGAGCCGGTGGCCACCGCCGGCGCGCCGAGCCCAGTCTTCAAGTCGGCCGCCGACCAGCTCACGGTGGCCGAGGTCGCGGCCAAGGTGCAGCCGACCGTCGTGATGATCCAGGGCCAGAGCGGCGAGGGCTCCGGAGTGGTGCTGTCGCCGGACGGGCTCATCCTCACCAACAACCACGTGGTCGAAGGGGCCGGCCAGGGCGGCGGGCAGATGACCGTCAAGTTCAGCGACGGCAAGACGGCCAAGGCCGGCGTCGTCGGCACCGACCCGGCCACCGACCTCGCCGTCATCAGGGCCGAAGGCGTCTCCGGGCTGGCCAAGGCCACCCTCGGCGACAGCGGCGCGCTCAAGGTCGGCGACCCGGTGCTGGCCATCGGAAGCCCGCTCGGGCTGGACGGATCGGTTACGGCGGGCATCGTCAGCGCGCTCGACCGTACCCTCACCACCGGTCCTGACCAACGGCAGCAGATCCCGCCGGGCTTGGGCCAGGAGCAGCAGCAGAGCGCCGGGACCACGATCGGCGGCGCCATCCAGACCGACGCCGCCATCAACCCCGGCAACTCCGGCGGCGCGCTGGTGAACGCCACCGGCGAGCTGATCGGCATCAACACCGCGATCGCCTCGAACGCGGCGGGCGGCGGCGTCGGCTTCGCCATCCCGGTCAACACCGCCAAGCAGGTCTCCGAGCAGCTCATCAGCAACGGCAAGGTCAGCCACGCGTTCCTCGGCGTGAGCGTCACCGACGCGACCGGCGACGTTCCCGGCGCCCTGATCGGGCAGATCACCGCGGGGAGCCCGGCGGACAAGGCGGGCCTGAAGCAGGGGGACCTGATCACCAAGATCGGCGACACGACGGTCGACGCAGGGGAAACGGTGGTCGGACAGGTGAGAGGTTTCAAACCGGGCCAACAGGTCAAGATCACGTACATGAGGGACGGCAAGCTCAGCGAGGTCACCGTTGCCCTCCAAGAGAAGAGGTAGCGGGACTCCCCCAAGTCCGCCATCAGGAGAGGCGCCGGCTCACTCTCGCGCGCTACCACCGCGGTCCACACCGCCAGCGCCACCCGGTTGGCGCTGGCGGGTTGTCGTCCCCCGACACTGACCGGGTCACCTTCACCATCACCCTGCACACCGCCCGCGATCAGTCCTCCGATCGCCAAACGCGATCTCCAGGCAAACGGCCAAGCGCCAGGTCGACCGCCCGACCGTTCGAGGACTGACGGGTGTTGACGATCGGCTTCCCGCGGAGCCACCTGATGCCGGGCATCGGCCCGCGAGCATGCTCGTGTGGGGGCGGCCCATGCTGGTGTGGGGCCGTGCCGGGAAGCCGGGCCGGCCCATGCTGGTGTGGGGCCGTGCCGGGAAGCCGGGCGGCGGCGAGCACGTCCTCGGTCACCGTCGCCGGGCGACCGCCGACACGGCCAGCGGCGCGGGGGTGTCCAGGCCCTCCAGGGCGCGCTCCTGGATCAGGCCGCGTCCTGCCGCCGCCCGGCCAGGCGCGCGAAGGTGGCCTGGCCACCACATTCACCGTTGCCTGGTCAGCGGTCTGACGGATCCTCAACAGATCCTCAACGCGACCGATCTACCCTCGTCCCATACCGATCGAGATGGGAAGTGGTCATGGGCAGGCTTTCGCGGTTCGGGCTCGTCGCCGCAGGCGTGGTGGTGGGCGGCGCGCTCGCCTGGGGCGGGGTCGCGGCGGCGGGCCGGCTGTCGGGGCCCGCGGTCACCGTCGTGAAGGAGAGCAGGCAGGTCCCCAAAGGTTATCTCTCCACAAACGTGGTGTGCCCGCCGGAGCAGCGCGCCATCGGCGGCGGCTATGCCTACCACGGAGACCACGACCTGGAGAATCCTGTGACCGTCGAGGTGAACGCGCCCGAGACCACCAGCGACAAGCCGGGGAGCGTGGCCGACGCCTGGGGTCTGTTCTTCCTCAACCCCAAGAGCAAGACGATCACCGTCGAGGTTTCGGTGATTTGCGTCCCCATCGGCTAGCCCCGATGCCGATCGGAGCCAGTGATCCCCCGCTGATCGGCCCGGCCGGCCAGGTAACCCGCTGCTCGAGATCCGGGCCGGCAGCCAGGGTTTCGGTGCGAGCGGCCGCGTACCGCTCTGCGAGTGTTGCGCGGGCTGCGGCGGTCAAGGAGGCACGGATCGGGTACGGGCGCCGGCGGTTCACACGAGTTTCACCTCGTAAGAGTCCTGTCAGCGCCGTCGCGGACGTCCGGACTCTCCCGGGCATGGGAGGGCCTCGGCCTGCCGCGTCCGTGCGCGGCCCTCACGATGGATCTCCAGGTCAGCACGTGCCTTGATGTGGACGGCATCCGCACAGAGGAAGGTGGGCCCGGAAGGGATGCACACCTGGTTCGACGAGGGCAACCGCGGTGGGGAGACTCTTGTACACGTGACAGGACCTGAGCCACGGCGGCGCTCCCAAACCCGCGCGTGTCATCGCCACTCCCGCAGCGGGGACCTTCAACCACCCACCGGGGAGGACGTCGTGGCGGTCACGATCGATGTCGCCGCTCAGGTCACCACGGAGTGTCCGTTCGAGGGCCGGCCGCTGAGACGACGTGCCTTCAAGGCGAGGTGCAGGTGGGAGCGCACCAGCCCGTCGCGAAGATCCGCCCCGAGGGTCGTGGCTATCCGGTCGAGCCGGTAGTACACCGTGGTGCGGTGCAGATGCAGCGACGCCGCCGTGCGCTGAACGTCACAGCCGGCATCGAGGTACGTCTCCAGGGTCCGCAGAAGCTCTTCATCCTCTTTCAGCGGGACGAGCACGGGATCGGCCCCCGGCGCGACGGGAAGCAACATGCGGTACGGCCCGGCGCCCGACCACGGCAGAACCCGCGGCAAGGCCGGATCCAGCGCGGCCACCCCGGCCGCCGCCCTGGCTTGTCCATACGCGTCGCGCACCGCACGAACTTCGAAGGGCACTGGGTCACCGATCCCGATGGCGAAGGGACGACGGGCGACCTTGCGCAGCGCCTCGTCCAAGGCCGTGGGACCGCTCGGACCGGACAGGAGCAGGGCGATCACGTGCGTGGGAGTGACGAAGCAAGGAAGCACCCGCGGTAGAGCCGTGCCGAGGCGCTCCAGCTCGGTGGCGGACAAGGCGGGCACCCGCTCGCGGTGGCGTCCCATCGGCACGCCGGCGCAGATGAGGACCTCGGAGGAGAGCAGCGACGGCTCGAGCGCAGCCAGCCGATCACGGGCTCCTTCCCCGGTTCGGTCCGGATCGAGCAACCAGCGGATCAGGCCCTCACGCTCGTCGCCCCGCCCTGCCAGGGCCCGGGCCAGTTCGGCGGCGGCACCCTGCAGCGCGCCGAGCGCGGTCTCGTCGAGCGCCTTACCGTCCGCGGGGATCCACAGATAGCCGAGGCACCGCCCATCACGCCGGATGGGGACGCAGAAGCGAGCCCGTATGCCGAGCTCATCGTTCGGGGGCAGGCGGACGACCTCCGTGGCCTTGGAGATCCCGTACCGGTTCTGCCACTCACGAATCTCAGGCGGGACCCGGCGCGACATGACCGAGGCGACGCGGGCCGGGTCCGCGTGCGCGTCCTGCTTGCTGTAGCCGAGCAGCCGCCCATCCGTCGAGTCGACGAACAGTCCGCAGCCCAGCCGCTGAGCGAGGTCTTCCAGCAGGTCTTGAAGATCCATGCATGACTCTCCCCCCACCGTGCGACAAATGTCGAGACCGGCACGGCACGATCTCGGCGTCGATCCGATGTGCCGGCCGCCCGTCGCTGCTTACCGTCGAACCGCACGAGCCCGAACCGGGAGATGAGACCGTGATGCGTGCCCGCTTTCCCCGTCCCTGGATCTCCGCCGCGAGCGAGCGGCTGACGCGCGAGGTAGCAGGCGCCGTGGCGGGGCGATCCCCCGCCGCCACGCTGGAGGAGATCGGCCGCCTGGTGGCCTGGAACCACCGCATTCACCACGCTGAGGCGGTCAATCTCAATCCCGCGACAAACGTCATGAATCCCCGGGCCGAGGCGCTGCTGTCGGCTGGACTCGGCACGCGTCCCTCACTCGGCCATCCGGCGGAGAAGTACGAGACGGGCCTGGAGGCCATCGAACGGATCGAGATCATCGCCGCTGAGCTGGCCGCGCAGGTCTTCGACGCCGACTACGCCGAGGTCCGCGTCGGCTCCGGCGCGCTTGCCAACCTGTACGCCTTCATGGCGACCTGCCGCCCCGGCGACACGATCATCGTTCCACCCACGAGCGTCGGCGGCCACGTCACCCACCACGCTGAGGGGGCCGCCGGGCTGTACGGGCTCACCACCGTCCCCGCCCCCGCCGCCCAGGGCGGCTACACGGTCGACCTGACTGGGCTGCGGGAAATGGCCATGCGACTTCGTCCGAAGTTGATCACCATCGGCGGCAGCCTCAACCTCTTCCCCCACCCGATCGCGGCCGTGCGGGAGATCGCCGAATCCGTCGGAGCACGCGTGCTCTGCGATGCGGCCCACATGTGCGGCATGATCGCCGGCGGGGTCTGGCCGAACCCGCTGCGCGAGGGCGCGCACCTGATCACGATGAGCACGTACAAGAGCCTTGGGGGGCCGCCCGGCGGGCTGGTGGTCACGGACGATGAGGAACTGGCGCAGCGTCTCGACACCATCGCCTACCCCGGGTTGACCGCCAACTCCGACGCCGGTCGCATCGCCGCATTGGCCGTCACGATGCTCGACTGGCAGGCGGAGGGGCCCGCCTACGCACAGGCGATGGCGGCGAACGCGGCCCGGCTCGCGGCTGAACTGCGAGCGCTGGATGTGCCGGTGTTCGCGGGTGGGACCAGGTCGCACCAGTTCGCCGTGCCCGCCCACCGCTTCGGCGGAGGGCAGTGCGCCTCCCGCCGGCTCCGAGCCGCCAACCTGCTCGCGTGCGGCATCGGCCTGCCCATGGCGCCGGTGGCCGGCGACCTGAACGGCCTGCGGCTCGGCACCCCGGAGATCACCCGTAACGGCATGGACGAGGACGACATGCCCGCTCTGGCCGCCTTCATCGCCCGCGCCCTCGCCCCCGCCAGCGTGCCGGCCACGCTGGCGGCCGAGGTCACCGCATGGCGTGCGCCCTTCACCGAAGTGCGCTTCACCGCGGTCCCCCGGCCAGTAGGACCGCCTCATGACCCCTCCGACCAGTAAGGACCATGATGGAGCCGCTTTCCCGTCACAGCGACCGCTACTTGGACGTGCCCCGGGTGACCTGCCAGGTCGGGGTCCCGCTCGCCGATCAGCCGAAGATCGGGCACAACCGCTGGCATCCCGAGATCCCACCGGCCGTGACGGTGGATCCAGGCGGCGAGGTGATCCTGGAGTCGGCCGCCTATGACGACTACCAGATCCACGACAACGGCAGTCTCGACGAGCTGCGCCACGTCGATCTGTCCCGCATGCATCCGCTGACCGGCCCGGTGCACGTCAACGGCGCACGGCCCGGTGACGTGCTGGTCGCGGAGGTGCTCGGCGTCGAACCGCTGAGCGGCATCGCCTTCGCCAACATCCTGCCCGGCACGCCCGGACTGCTCGGCGAGATCTTCCCTGATGGTTACCGCTCGACGTGGTACGCCCGCGGCGGCATCGCCGAGTCGCCGCAGGTGCCCGGCGTGCGCATTCCCGCCCAGCCCCATGCCGGAACCATGGGGGTCGCGCCGTCGTACGAGCTGATGCGACTGTGGCACGAGCGCGAGCAGCCCCTCTACGCCGACGATCGCGCCTTCCCCCCGGATCCGCGCAACGCGTTGCTGCGTGGCCTCGGAGCCGACGCCGCCCGGATGGCGGCCCGAACCCAGCCGCCCCGGGAGAACGGCGGCAACATGGACATCAACGCCCTCGGCCCGGGCGCCACGATCTACTTCCCGGTGTTCGTGGAGGGCGCGCTACTGTCGCTCGGCGACCACCATCTCGCGGCAGCGGACGGGGAGTGCAGCTTCAACGCGATGGAGATGGACGGCCGCACCTGGCTACGGCTGCGTCTGATCAAGGACGGCATGGCCCGTCACCGAATCACCACGCCGATCGTCCGTCCGGCTCCCCTGGTCGCGCAGTTCGGTGCCGACCGCTATCTCGGCTTCACCGGTTTCTGCTTCCGCGGTAAGGAGCAGCGGTATCAGGACGCGAGCTTCGCCGCCCAAGAGGCGGTGCGCCGGGCCGTGGACTACCTGACAGGGCTGGGCTACAGCGGCGAGCAGGCGTACGTGATCCTGAGCGTCGCCCCCGTCGAGATCCGCGTCAGCTGCATCGTCACCATTCCCAATCCGACGGTGACGCTCTACCTTCCGATCGACATCTTCGACCGGGACGTCTTGCCGAGCTGACGTCCAGCCCCGTCCAGGTAGGCGATCACACCGTTCTCGGCGCCTGGGTCGGTGACAGGCGTGCGGCGCAGACACGGCAGGAGGCCCGCAACGGTTCCTACCAGGATGGCTGCTTCCACGGCACGAGATAGCCCGGCGGGCCGCAGGACGACGACGTCTCTTACGACCAGGACCAACGGCCCCGGCTGCCGGCATCGCCTGTGAGTTCTGGGCGCAGGCCTCCCGCCGGCGCGTCGAGACCCGGCACGAGCTGCTGACCGCACCGCTTCCCTGCGTCCCCCGGCCGTACTCAGCGGCCGAACCCTGTCATCACGACCGACCCGACCGTTCGACTGATCAAAACTGACAGTTACACGCCCTACGGGGTTGGCGGCGGGGACGGTTGGTGCGATCCGGGGGCCGCCGGCAGGGACCGTCCGGTTCACGATGAGTTTGCCGCTTCTGGCGGGTCATAACTCGTGACAGGCTCACCAACCCACGAGAACGGAGCCATCGATGCCAACGGACGAGGAGCGCATTCGTACGCCGCACGAGGGCGTGCCCGGCCCTCGATGCCCACGGCCGGACGCGGTCACCCTCCCGCCTATGCCAGGCGAACACCCCACGGCCAAGCGAACCGTCGCAGTCGCGGGGTACGCGGCATGAGCATTCGAGGAGACCGGAGGACCTTCTATCAGCTGTTGGTCAACACTCTGCTGGTGTCGGTCATCAACAACACCGTCTGGTTCGCGATCACTTTCTACGTCTATCTGCAGACGCGTTCGGTCTTCGCCACCGGCGTGATCTCCGGCATCTTCCTGGTGATGACGGCGCTCACCGGTGTCTGGTTCGGCAGCCTGGTCGACCGCCACGCGAAGAAGACGATGATGCAATTGTCGGCGTTGGTGTCACTCATGCTCTACGCCGCGGCGCTCGCGGTTTACGGGGCAGTCCCGGAGGAATCGTTCACCGATCCGGCGAGCGTTGCCCTGTGGACGATGATCGTGCTGCTGATGTTCGGCGTCATCGCGGGCAACATCCGGACGATCGCGCTGCCGACGCTGGTGACCACGCTGATCGAAGAAGACAGCAGGGACCGGGCCAACGGGCTGGTCGGCAGCACGTCGGGCGTGAGCTTCCTGGTGACATCGGTCTTCAGCGGCCTGCTCGTGGCATTCGGCGGCATGTTCTGGGTGCTGATCCTGGCGCTGACGGCACTCGCCGCAGGCGTGCTGCACCTGGCCGCCGTGCGGATGCCGGAGCGGCCGGCGGCCCCCGGCGTGCCCGTGCCGGTGGGGGCAGGGCCTTCGGCGGAGGCAGCCCCGGTGCTCGGCGAGCCGGCCGCCGCCCCGGCGCACGCCGTGGACCTGCGGGGCACGATCCGGCTGGTCCGCGAGGTGCCGGGGTTGATGGCACTGATCGCCTTCTCCGCGTTCAACAATTTCCTCGGCGGCGTCTTCATGGCGCTGATGGACGCTTACGGACTGTCCCTGGTGTCGGTGCAGGTGTGGGGGCTGCTCTGGGGCGTGCTGAGCACCGGCCTGATCTTCGGCGGGCTGCTCGTCGCCCGGACCGGCCTGAGTCACAACCCTGTACGCGTGCTGCTGCTGGTCAACCTGGTGCTGTGGACGGTGACCCTGCTGTTCCCGCTACGGTCCTCGATCGTCCTGCTCGCTGTCGGAATGTACGTGTACATGCTGCTCGTGCCGTACGCGGAGGCCGCCGAGCAGACGATCCTGCAGAAGGTCGTGCCCTACGAGCGGCAGGGCCGGGTCTTCGGCTTCGCGCAGAGCGTCGAGCAGGCTGCCTCTCCGCTGACCGCGTTCCTGATCTCACCGATCGCCCAGTTCGTCTTCATCCCGCTCATGACCGGCGGTGGTGCGGGCGCCCAGACGATCGGCGGCTGGTTCGGCACCGGCGCCGACCGCGGTCTTGCCCTCGTCTTCATGCTGACCGGCGTCATCGGCCTGATCGCCACCACCCTGGCACTACGCAGCCACCCGTATCGGCGGCTGAGCCACCGGCTCGGCTCGGGCCCGGCAACCGGGGCAGCCACCGCAGCGTCGCCTCGACCTTGAAGCCGCCGCCGGGCAGCCACAGCGACAGAAAACAGCACTCCGCGACGCTGAACGGCATCGAGGGAACCGGCTCATGATCTGTGGGTCGCGGGTTCAAGGTACGCCCGCCCTACCCTGGGCTCGCCATCGAGGTAGTTGATCATCTTTGGTTGCTCGTTGACTGCTCCTCACCTCATACTCCAGGATTTTGCGATACACAGTGTATGTGTACAGTACGATCTGTTCTGGATCGAGACAGAGAGGCAGCTCCATGGCAGGAACCCCGCACTGGCCACCGGAGGGTCTCTACAGTGGCCTGCTTCCGTGGCATCGGCCCGCACACGCTCCTGTGCGCCGCGCGCTCGGCCTCGACACCACCGGCATGGACCTCGCCCCACAGCGATCGGCGCTGCGCAGACCAAGGCGTCCAAGCGCGGGCTCACCGCGCGGTTCCTTCGCCACGAACGCGTTGCGACTGGCCGAGCTCGGGGAATCCTTCGACGCCGTGCTCGGCTCGCCGGTGTTCCACATCTTCGGCGACGACGAACAAACCGCCTATGCCGGCAGCCTGCATGTGGCGACGAAGCCTGGCGGTCGGCTGTTCCCCCTCTGCCGCCATCGACGACACCGTCATCCCGACCTCGTCCCGGCCCGGCTCGCCGCGCTCACCAGAATCCGACCCCCTCATCAAATCCCCGAAAGGACTGCCGATGCCGACCGCCGAAGCCCGCGTCGCGACCGAACGCGCCAGCCGATACCTCGTCCAGCTATGCCGCCACGCCACCCAGCTGGGCCACGGCTTCCCCGCTCACCCAGGCCGCAACCGGCACATGGACAGCGAGAGGCCGAAGAACATTCAGGCTGAATGGTCGGAAACCAGCGGGACCATCACCGTCGACTGGGGATCCTGCGTCCTGAAGGCCACTCCTGAGGCCTTGACACTAAGCATCGAGGCCGAGGACGAGGACGGGCTGCGGCGCCTCCAGACCCTCCTCACCAGGAACATCACCCGGATGGGCAGAAGGGACAACCTGGCCGTGGACTGGAACCGTACGGACGTGAACGCCGAGACGGCGCCCGCCATCGGGACGGCGCCCGGCGAGAAGGCCACACCACGTCGAGATCGGCACACGGTGGTCGGTCTTACGTTGGCCGCCCTCCTGGCGGTCGGCGTGCACGTGGGCCTGGCCGCGGGCATTCTGACGATCCCGCATTGGGCTGGAGTGGGCGCGGACGTCGTCCTGGTGGCCCTCCTGGTGAAGGCGGCCCTCGTAGCGACCCACGTCTGGCGCCGCCGCCCATCCGCCAAAGCCCGCTGAGAACGAGCGGGCGTCCGGCTCAGCGGGCTCGCAACCCCGCCAAAGTGAGTGCGACGAGCGTCTGGACAGCGGCTTCCGACGGAAGGGCGGCAGCCGCCTGAAGCGCGTGGAGGCAGAACGTGGCAAGCTCGTCCGCCGCCACGTCATCACGTATGACACCGGCCCGCACGGCATCGGCCAGCGCGTCACGGAGCATGGCGTGCAGCTGCTGCCGGGCGTGGCCGGCGTCGTGCGATCGGTGCAGGAGCGTGACGAGGTCGGGGCTGAGACCGTGCCCTGCCATCTGTCGATGGATGAGCGCGTACGTCTCCAGCATGGCCTCCAGCCGCTGCCCGGCATCGCTCTCGCGCTCCCCCGCCCGTGCGAGGTGCTCCAGATGCCCGGCGACCTGGCGGTTGTGCCAGGCCAGCAGAATCGTCTCGACGTCGGGGAAGTATTTGTAGAGCGTGGCTCGGCCGATGCCGGTCTTCTCGGCGATCTGCGACATCGTCACCGCCAGCAGCCCCCGCTCGCCCACCAGCTCGACTGTGGCGTCCAGGATCGCGTCATGCACGGTACGGCGGTGCGCCTCGATCGTCTCGTTCCACAGCTTGGGCACCCAGCTAGTGTACGAGGCGACATAGGAGCCACATCTTGCCCACGTCCCCACTCCCTGACGGTGGCAGAGCTCCCCCAGCAGTGCCCGCATCGAGCTTCCCTGCGGAGACACGGCGGTCAAGCACCTACGTGCGCCGGTTGACCATGCCCATCGCAACCCGGTCATCGGACCGACGTCATGACGCCGGCGATCGCGGCATGAACCACAGCTTTCTCTTCACCGGTCAGGTCCAAGGGGCGATGTGTGAGGGTGTTGTCCGTGTGGACGTGAACCTCCAGCCCCGACGACCTGGCACCAGCGCTCAAACGGCGTGCGTCCACGCTTATGTCGGCGTCCGCGAGGGCTACGCCCTCACTGACGGCCGAGCTGCACACCCACGCCGGCATCTCGTCCTTCCGACCCCGCACAGAACAATCCATGCGCACGCGATGCGCGAAGACGTTACCGTTAAGGTCATGATCATCTGGGTCGCCTCGTTCCCTCGATCAGGCAACACCTTCCTCCGCATCATCCTGAAGCAGCTGTACGGCGTGCGCACCTCCACCGTCTACGACGTCGATGGCGTGGCCGCGCGGCTCGGCCCTGACCTGATCGGCTTCGAGGAGCGTCCCTCCTCCATCGAGGAGATGCGCGCTTCCGAGAAGCTGCATTTCGTCAAGACGCACCGGCAGCGTGCCAGGGAAGAGGATCGGGCGATCTGTCTCGTCCGAGACGGCCGCGACTCCATAACCTCATGGGCGCACCTGACCAGCGCGCCTGATTTCGAGGCCGAGATCCGCGCGATAATCAACCGTCGTGACGATGTAGGAACGGGCAGCTGGGGTCAGAACGTACTGAGCTGGCTACGTCCGCCCGCGCCCCATCGCGTGATGCTCCGCTACGAGGAGCTGATCCGCCGGCCGCGACGGACCGTCGAGACGGTGCTGGCCACGCTGGCGCCGGCCCTGCGGCCACTGCCTGATGCCCGCATCCCTACCTTCGCAGAGCTCCACCAGGTCGATGGCGGATTCTTCCGGAGAGGACACCCGGGCACACACTCGGACGAGCTGCCAGAGGAGCTGCACCAGCTCTTCTGGTCCCGCCCCGACAACGTCGCGGCCATGGAGCTGCTTGGGTATTCACGCGATGCGTGAAGGTTAGGTCCGCTCTCGCATTTCCGGTCCAGGGAATCTACGCATCTCGAGGATGCCGTCGATGAAGTCGTTCACGGCACCCGGTGCATAGAGGCGCCGAAGCCTCATGGAAGCGTCCTCTGGCTGCGACTCAGATCACCAGCAAAGCGCCGCCAACGCCGGACGGCATTCGCCCGCTTCCCGCCTACATGGACCATCCGCTTTCAGCCTTTGATGTGGCTTCGCACACCCTCTGCGGGCGGGAAATCAGGCGTGGTGGCCCACTGCCGTCGTCTCCAACGGTGCCTGATCGAGGCCGGTTCCGCAGGAGGCGCTCACCGGCCTCTTCACCGACGAACACGGCTTCCTCTGCCAGAGGATGACCGACCGCATCGACGACCTGCCCGCTCGGATCGAGGCCATAGTAGGTGAATGACCGGGGCTTGCGTGCAGGCCCGCGACGAGGACGGGGAGCTGAGCTGTTACGAGGATGCTCTCGTGGGGCGGCCATGTGACTGCGGCCGCGACGAGCGGGTGCGTCGGCGGTGTTGATCGGACCGGCTCATCCTGGGAGCTTCCGCCAAATCTTCTGCCAGGACCTCTGCAGAAGGTGGAGGGCCGTCAGCAGCCGGGAGCGTCCCGTCCATCCAGCGCGACTCAGCGTCAGTCTCGGCGCAGTCGCGACATAACCGTTCTGGAAGGTCGTCCCACTTCCATCCAGCGCTGTCGCGGTAGTAGTAGTCGAAATCGGCCCTGGTTTCTTCTACATCAAACGTCTCGCCGCACCTGGGGCAGTCCTCTTCGCCGTTCGTAGGCGAGGGGCCGAGACATTTAGGGCCGTTCTCGAACTACTGCAGCCGGGGGGGCGGCGGCGGGCAGGGTGTTCGGGGACGTCCCGGCCCGCCGTTTGTCGTTTTGTCAGTTGACCTGCGGAAACATCTCAGATCGACGCAAACAAGATCAACCTTTTGGACCTATCCAGCACCAACGCGAAGAGCGCGACGAATGCGCAGATTCACCAGCCCCCGGGCAAGCCGGTACTGCTCGGCATGATCTACCGAGTACCGGCAGCCGCCGCACACCGGCCGAGCAGCCCACACGCCCAGGTTGATCGGGCCGCGCTGAGGAACCCACGCCGACTTGTCCAGCACGCTCGACTTCGACCTGGACACGTAGCTGGCCAACACCAGTCACCCGACATCCATCACGCCGCAGATATCGCACCGGTAGAGCGTGCCCTGATCATCCTCGCCGAACTCACTCCATAGATGAGCGTTGCCCGCCAAGTCGTACGGGTCGCCCGAGCAGAACTTCCGCGAACCAGCGCCCCGGCTTGCCGCGCCAGCCCGGCGGCCCGCGGACGTGACATGAGGCTTGGCAGGGTTAGGGACAGCAGGCGAAAGCATGGCATCTCCCAGGTGAAACGCTTCCCAAGCGGGTGGTGGGCATGTCCCTTTCCCGAAAGAAACCCGCGAAACCGTCAATTGGAGCCAGTGCTGGTCAACCTCCTCCTGGTACAGGTGGGCTCGCGATCAGCTGACGCGCGGAGCACATGCGGGAGGCGTACGCCGGGCACCTGATGTCGTTTAGGCGGTCAGGGGCTACTTCAAGAGCTGCCTGGCCATGACCAGGCGCTGGATCTGGTTGGTGCCCTCGTAGATCTGAGCTTCCTCGTCTACTCCATCTGCGAGCAGGGCAGGTCCGCGCCGTGGATCTGGGCGGGCGATGTCGGCCACCTGTGGCGGACCACCGTTGACATCCGGGACATCTGGCCCGAGGTCGCCGCGATCTTCCGTTCGACAGTCGCGCTCGCAGAGCACGCCGGCCCCGGCGCCTGGAACGACCCCGACATGCTCGAGGTGGCCAGCAAGGCGACCCTTGAGATCCTGACCAACCGCGACCTGATCGCGATCGATCAGGATCCGCTCGGCAAACCGGCGCGGGTGCTTTCGCACGTCGGCAAGCAGTGGATTCTGGTGAAAGACCTCGCCGGCGGCGACAAGGCCGTGTTGTTCTTCAACGAGGACATGGGGCCGGTGACGCAGCGCGTCTCGTTGCGATCGCTCGGCATCGGCGGCCGCGGTTCCTACGTGGTCAAGGATCTCTGGTCGCACAAGAGATCGCAGGTGCACGACCGGCTCACCGCCTTCGTCGAGGGTCACGGGACGGCGATCTACCGGGTCTCCCGACCCCGCGACATCCCGAGCCTGAAGCAGTCTCACGTCGCGGCGACGAACTCGGTCACCGACACCTACGTCGAGCCGGGCAAGTCGACGACCATCACTGGCAACCTGGTGAACGACGGCACGCGATCCATCAACCACGTTGCGCTCACTCTCAGCGTCCCCCCCGCTGGAAGGTGGAGCAGGTCAAGGGCCCGAGGTCGAGCGTGCCCGGCGGCGCAAGCACGAGCGCGTCCTGGGAGCTGACCGTGCCACCCGGCGCATCAGTGAAGGCGTACTCGGTCGAGGTCTCCGGCAGCTACCAGGTCGGCGGGCACCGGGAACGGAGGAGCAGCGAGAGACCGATCGTCGTCCCGCCCGCGCCGCCCACGGCGACGAGTTGGCTCAGCGACCTGCCGCGGACGTCGGCGGTCGGCAAGGCCTACAAGGACCAACAGCTCATCCCGAAGTACACCCCTGGCAGCGGCCTGTCCTACGAATACAAACCGATCACGATGCGCGGCGTGACCTACGCCAAGGGCGTCGGCACCATATCGGGATCGAGCTTGATCTACTACCTCGGCGGGCGCTGCTCGAAGCTGACCGCGATCGTCGGTGTAGATGACAACGCCTTCTCGTACGGGCTGCCCACGCCCTCGCTACCGATTCGGATCGTCGTCGATGGCAAGACGGTGTTCGATCAAAGGGTCGCCCAGGGTTCGCCGGTCGTGATCGACGAGGACCTCAGCACCGCCAAGGCCGTGGAGCTGGAGGCGGAGTTGGAGATGATCTCCAACCTCTCTGTCGACTGGGCGAACGCTCGGGTGGTCTGCTCTTAGAGGCCAAAGGATCGCCGCGGACCGATGACCGGCCCGCGGCGATCCTGGGTTCCGCCCCGTGGCTGACGGCCCCGTACCGAGCTCTGCAGACAGGCGATCACCGCCACGAGCGCTCACCGACCGGATAACCGCGCTGCGCCGCATCTCCCACACCCGCTGCTGTCCCAACTCCGCCAACAGCGTTGGCGGGCACCGCTGCGCTGCCGGCATGTAAGCCCTCCGAGGGCTTGCTGCAGCCGGTTGCCAGCGAGTTCGTCATCGGCTCCAACGTCAGGCTGCTGGATCATCGACCGTACGTTGCTTGGTGAGGCGTCAGGTGTTGGTCCACGAATGCGAGGCGGTGAGGACGAGTGTCGCGGTGAGGCCGGCGACGGCGAGAGTCAGCAGCAGGATGACGACTCGGGCGGTACGCCCGGATAGGGGCGTTGTTTCGCGACCGATGCCGACGATGCGGAGTGCGGGCAGAATTCGGCTGAGCGTGTGCAACCCGGTCGTTATGACCCAGGCAGCGGTGGCGATCTTGTGGAATGTCACCAGGCTCGTGGTGTCAGGGCCTGCGGCGACGAGGGCGAGTCCGGTGCCGAGCAGCGCCAGGGTGGACACGACGACCAAGGGGCCGAGGACGCGCAGAAGCATCGGTGGCGGGCCGGCCTGCCGGTAGGCGGGTCGATGGGTGTAATAGCGCAAGACACGCCAGCCGGTGGTCACGGTCTTGAGGAGTGCCGGTGGCACCAGCAGCGTTCCGATCGTAATATGCCAGCTGATGAAGCCCTCGAGATCGAGCATGGTGCCGATCTCGGCGAGAAACAACACCAGCAGCACCAGCCCGGTCCATGCGGTCAGGCGGGCGTTGCCGGCCGGGCCGCCGGTGCGCGGTGCGACCGGGTCGACCCGGTGGCGGCGCCCGGTCGCCTCGGCCAGGGTCTGGCCCGCCCACCGTCGCCACCGCGCTCCTGGCGCGGCGTCCGGTGTCCCGTCGTCACCGCCGATCGTCATGGCGAAAGGGTCGACAGAGCGCGGGGAGGCTCGGCCGCGGTCGACCCCTGCCTCACCCACTCGAAGACCGTGGCCTCCGAACGTGCGCCGGCGAGCGTGCGGGACCGGTTGGGTTCGCCGAGTTCGGCCAGCAGATGCTCGGAAAGATCGGCCAGCGTCGCCAAGCTCGCCGGGGTGAACCAATCGGGTCGGGTCGCGAACAGCAGATCTTCGCTGGCGGTGTTGCCGCTGGCGCTGGGCGCGAACGGGCAGCCCCCCAGGCCGCCGAGCGTGCCGTCGATCACGCTCGCCCCCGCGGCGAGGGCGGCGAGCGAGTTCGCCACCCCCATTCCCCAGGTGTCGTGACCGTGAAAGACGATGCGGCGCCACGCAGATGCGTCGCGCACCGCCGCGACGAGCGCGCTCACCTGCGCGGGATGCGCCTGTCCGAGGGTGTCGGCGAGCACGATGTCTGCCGCGCCCTGCGCACGCGGATCGTTCGCGATCTCCAGCACCCGCCGCGGATCCACCGCACCCTCGAACGGGCAGGTGAACGCGGTAACCAGGCACAGCTGAATCGAGCCGCCGGTGTCGCAGGCCAGGCGGACGGCCGCCGGCATGGCCGACAAGCTGTCCTCGGTACTGCGACCGATGTTGGCCTTGTTGTGCGAATCCGAGACCGACAAGCAGTACTGGAAGTTGCGTACGCCGGCGGCTGCTGCTTTCTCCACGTGCCGCGGTGTGGCCACCCAGAGCCAACACCGTTGCAGCTCTGCGGGTGTCAGTGCGGCGACCAGCTCCATCGTGCCGGCCATCGGCGGGACCAGGTCAGGCCGGGCCATCGAACCGATCTCCAGCGCCGGGACCCCCAATTGCAGGAGGGTGCGGGCGATTTCGAGCTTGCGTTCGGTGGGCAGCACATTGCCGGTCAGCTGCAGACCATCGCGCAGGGTGACATCGCGCAGGGTGACATCGCGCAGGATTATCGCCGAGCCGTCGTGCGCTGGTGGGTCGGATTGGCGGGAAGCGTTCATTTCTCGCTCCGGGATCATGTGGCGCAACGTCTTGTCGAAGCCCGATTGCGCCCCGGTCATTATTGGTTTTCGCGGAGATAGCGTCGCCGGATCTCGTCGGTATGCGCTCCCAGATCCGGTCCGATCGAGCCGCACGGTACGCCGGCCTCGCCGAGGATCTCGAGGACCTCATCACGCGGTCGCCTCGCGGTCCATGCGCCCATCGCGTCGTCGAGCGCTTCGCGCCGGGCTCAGCGACCATCGTTGGTAGCCAATTCGGGATCCGCAGCCAGATCCGGACGGTCGATGACGGTCATGTACCGCTGGAAGATGGCGTCGGAATTGCCGCGATGACAACCGATTTGGCGTCCGCGCACAGGTAGGCGTTGGACGGCGCGATACCCTCCATGCGTCCACCGGTGCGGTGTCGTTGGACTCCGTGGGCCAGGTAGTCGGGAACCAGCGACTCCATCATCGAGTAGATCGATTCGTTCAGTGCGACATCGATGATCCGATCTTGCAAAGGAATTGACTTGCCGGGGTGTCGTTGCCGATCAAGAAGCGCCATCACCGCGCCGAACGCGCCGTAGAGCCCAGCGATCGAGTCACCGATCGACACCCCCACTCGCGTCAGGGGCGAGGACGGGCCATCGAACGCCGGCGTCTGGTTCCCGACCGGCACCAAGCCCGCGCTCTGCCCGTAGAACATCTCCGACGCCGAGCGCGCTGGACACTGCTGCGCGGGGTTGCCGGGGCGCTGTTCGAAAAATAGTGCCTCGAGACCGATCACCAGCGGCAAGTCCAGCACATCAAGCCAGACCATCGGCTCGTCGCCCGGATTGTGATGCTCGTGCACGGTCCATCCCGGCGTGAGCACCAGGTCGCCGGGCGTCATCGGAATGGAGTCGCCATCGACCACGGTGTAGGCGCCACGGCCGCCGAGAATGAACCGCAGGGCCGCTGCGGTGTGGCGGTGGGGCGGCGCCAGCTCACCGGGCAGGAGGAATTGCACCCCAGCCCACAACGACGGCGCGATGAAGGGCGCACCGCCCAGACCGGGGTTGGCCAACCCGATGACCCTGCGGTCGCCTCCCCGCTCGATCGGGACGAGGTCCCCGGCGCGGCCGGCCAGCTCGTGGAGGTCGGCGGCCCGCCATCGATGCGGGACAGCGGCGGCCTTGGGTTCGGAGGTAAACATTTCGCCCAGCTCCCACAACGGCCGCAGATCCTTGGCTGCCAGGTCGCCGTAGTAGCTGTCGAGCTCGGGGTCCGGGGAGGTGTAACGCTTCGTCGTCATGCTGTCGGTCACTCCGATCGTGAGGTGCTGGACGCTAGCCGAGATGGGCGGTGAGGCGCTCCCAGTTGCCGTGTGCGATAGCTTCACGCTCGGCCGCGGTGAGGGCCGCGTCGTCGAGGAAGTCGTGGGCGTTGCCGGCATCGATGAAGGGGTAGTCGGTGGCGTAGAGGATGCGGTCGATGCCGACCACCTCCTTGGTCCAGTGCAGGTAGCGTTCGCTGAGGATCCCGCTGCCGGTGTAGGAGACGTTGCGCGCGAAGTAGTCGCCGATCGGCCGCTGCAGGGACAGTCCGGTCCAGGACTGGGTCTGGGTGATCCGGTCGAGGTAGAACAGCACGACCTCACCCCAGTGCCCGGTGATGATCTGCAGGGTCGGGAACCGGTCGAAAGTCCCCGCCAGCACCAGCCGCAGCAGCTGCAGTCCGGTCTCGTAGTGCCATCCGACCATGGGACCTGCGAAGACTTTGTCGGCGACGGTCCCCAAATGCGAATAGTAGGCGTCACGGACAGGCGTGTCGGGGAACTGGGGGTGCAGGTAGATCGGGCAACGTAGCTCCGCGGCCGCCTCCCAGATCGGTGTCATGTCGGGATGGTCGAGGTTCCTCGACCCGGTCCGGCCATGGATCATGGCGCCCTTGAGGCCGAGGCCGGTGACCGCCCGCCGCAGTTCCTCAGCGGCCGCATGGGGGTCCGGGGTGGGCAGTGTCGCGAATCCCTCGAAGCGGCCGGGATGGGCGCGGACGGCTGCGGCGATAGCGTCGTTGGCCTCCCGCGCGAGCGGGACCGCCCTTGCCGCGCCGAGGCTCTGGACCCCGGGCGGTGTCACCGACAGCACCTGAACGTCGATGCCCTGGTCGTCCATGTCCGCCAGCCGGGCCTGACCCAGGTCGAGAAGCCGGTCGATGAGGTCCGGGCGGCCCGTGGCGGCCCCATACAACTGCCAGGTTTCCGGCACCGTCCGCCATGCCTCGAAGATCCCCGCCGTGACCAGGTGCTCTTCGAGAGCGGTGATCTTCAGCATGGGCGCTGTCTCCTTCCTTATCCAGCCAGGGCCAGCTGGGCGGTCGGGCCTGACCGGGCCCGGTGTCAGCGTGTTCCGCACGATCTCATCGCCACGGTGTTCGTCGCCGCGACCAGCTCCCACCTCCATCGACTACAGGTCCTGGGCTCTGGTCGTCTGTGCTGCGTGAGCGCTGACACCCGGCGTCGTATCGCTGTGTTCACGCGGGTACTCCCGCCTTCAGGATTCGCCGGCTCCACCAGGCGCACGCGGCGATGGCGGGTGGGCGCGCGCTACTGCCAGTTCTTCGGCAACGTCGGTGAGGAACTGGGTGTTCTTGCGCAGACCACCGGTGGTGGCCTCCACCATCGCCATATGCGCCGGCGGCAGGCACGCGCACAGCGCCGTCATCGCCCGATCGTCACAGTGCAGGCTGATGCCCTGCGGACGACCCTGCACGTCGTCGCGCTCGTACGCCACGACATCGATCCCCGCCTGGCGCAGCCCCTGTGTCAGGGTCGATCCCCCCATCCCCGCGCCGATTGCGACTACACGCATCCTCCAAGCCTTTCTTCACCAGTCGATGAAGTACGATAGCACGATAGTTCACCGCATGGTGGAGAAAGGGTGATACGCTCCGAGCATGAGCGACCTCGAAGGTCGTTAGGCGTTGTCAGCAGCAACGCCGATGGGCAATCAGCAGGCCACCCTGGTGCTCGTTCCCGAGAGCGGTGCGGTCACCGGCACGTGTAAACCAGCATGGAACGCTCATGTCGCTACCACAGCGGTTCGCCGAGCTCAGTAAGGGGCGTCATCATGGCATTCAGCCTTGGCATGGTCGGAGCGGGGCAGTTCTCGGCCCACTTCGCCTCCCTCTTCCACCTGCACCCTGGCATCTCCCACGTGTACGCGACGGACGAGATCGAAGGTCGCGCGGAGAAGCTGGTCGACGTTTGGGGCCTGGCCGGCGCACGCCCCGACTTCGACGCCATGCTGGCCGATCCGTCGATCGACGCGATCGCCATCTTCACGCAGCGCTGGACGCACGGGCCGCTCGTCGTACAGGCCTTGCGTGCCGGCAAGCACGTCTTCTCGACGGTGCCGATGGCGGTGTCGCGGGAGGAGATCTCCTCGATCATCGACGCGGTGCGCGAGACGGGCCTGACGTACATGATGGGGGAGACCAGCTACTACAACCCTGCCACCGTCTTCGCGCGGCAGAAGCTCGCCGCGGGAGAGTTCGGCCGGGTGTTCTACGCCGAGGGCGACTACCTGCACGACATGGATCTCGGCTTCTACGACGCGTACCGCTTCAGCGGCGGTGAAGCCTGGAAGGCGACGGCCAGTTACCCGCCCATGTGGTACCCGACCCACTCCATCGGCGGAGTGCTCGGGGCGATCCCGAGCCATGCCGTGAGCGTCAGCTGCATCGGCGTTCACGACGAAAGAGGCGACGGTGTCTTCGACACCGGGGTCAGCATGTTCGGCAACGACTTCTCCAACATGACCGCGCTGTTCGAACTCGCCGATGGCGGCTCGATGCGGATCAACGAGTTCCGGCGGGTGGGCTACCCAGCACGGACCCGCGAGAGCCGGTTCCGCTTCTTCGGCACCGAGGGCAGCTTCGAGCAACTGGCCACGACCTCGATCTGGCAGGACAAGACCGAAGCGAAAGACGTGTCCGAACTGATCGAGTCCCGGCCGACCTTGAGCCTCGATGATCCCCTGCTCGCCGATGTCGCACCGGCGCTGCGCGCCGCGTTCGTGTCGGGGCACGCTCCGGTGCACGACGAGGAGGCCGCACGCCTGCCAGCCGAGTTCAAGGGGGCGCCGAACGGACACGAGGGGAGCCATCAGCTCCTGGTCGACGATTTCGTACGCGCCGTCGAGGTCGGCACCCTGCCGACAGTCAATGCATGGGCCGCCGCCCGCTTCACTCTGCCCGGCCTGATCGCGCAGGAATCGGCCCTTCGCGGCGGCGAGCGTCTCGCCATACCCGATCTCGGGGACGCTCCCGTCCCCGTCGGCAGTCCGCTGCGGTAGATGGTCTGGGCAGTTTGACGACTCGCGGCCCGGGGAGGGAGACGACGATGTTCCCGTGTACACGAACCCGTTCTTCACGGAGTTCGCCCACGCCGTCGAGAAAGCGGCGCGATCACGGGGATACGCGCTCCACGTGACGACCGACGCTCCCGAGCCGGGCAAGCTGCTTGAGCGGTTCAGCGAGCTCGCCGCCCGCCAGGTCGACGGAGTGGTCATCGTGCCGGGTTCGCGTTCGGTGGACGCATCCGGCCTGGTCGGCCTGCCGCGGGTGCAACTGAACACGACAAATCCGCTGCCCGAGGTCGACAGCGTGGGGGGCGACCTCTATCGGGGCGCGTTCGAAGCGACGGAGCACCTGATCGCTCACGGGCACCCGGGAAGGCAGCTACCGGGCCGGCCTCGAACTCGCCGCGGCGGACGACCGGCCCTGGCGCGATCTTCGCCTCCTCCGGCCTCATCGCGCTCGGCGTCCTCCGGGCTCTGCACGAGCAGGACGTGCAGGTTCCGGAGGGCATCGCCATTGTCTCCCTCGACGGATCATGGGAGACCGAGTACTCCTGGCCCGCACTGAGCTCGGTACGACAGCCCATCGAGGCGATGGCCGAGGCATCCGCCGACCGGCTACTTGATCAACACAGTGCCGAGCGCCGGGAAGGTGACGCCGCCGCCCGTGTGCCGCTCGAATATCGAGTTACGCGGCCTGAGCAGCGTGGTGGTATTCGTTGATCGCGCCTGCGGCGACGGCGATGTGAACGTCGATACCCATCGAGCCCTCGCGCCGGATGACTGCTTCCGGCGCGAAGAACCCTGCGACATGGAAGGCCTCGCTGTGGACGGACGGCGGATTGTCGCCCACCAGAATGACTGGAACGGAATTCATTACTCGTCTCTGCTGAATTGGCTGGCGGCGCGGGCCCGTTCCGAGCGAAGCGGCGTCATGGAGCTCACCGTTGCGCTACGACGATCATGCAAGGATGGAGCGGCACGACCCGGGACCGGTGCACGGCCCCTCGAAAAACGGCGCTGACCAGCGCTGACGACCCTCGCACGTACTCCATGACAGCCTCGTTGGCAAGAACTCCCACTGATCGAACCGACCGAACGGGATCCATCGGATGCCTGGACGGACAGGGATCGCTTGGGCCAAGACTTGATTGTGCTCGCGCGGGGAGAGAAGCGCCATCCTGTTGGCGGCTCATTCGACGGACCGGGGTGTCAGAGAAAACGCACCAGAACGGGCCGGAAATACCCATCAGCCGTGGGTGGGATTATGGGGGATCTTGGCGTAGTTGTCGCCGGGCTGCGACCCGAGCCTCGTGTGCGGCGGGCGGCTCAGATCGCTTCACCGTGGCCGTGGTGTTCGTCGTCGGGGGTGACGTAGCCGATGCCCTCGTGCAGCCGGACGGTGTTGTAGAAGGTGCGGCGTGCCGGAACATCCAACGGCCGGACCGGTTGCAGTTGTCAGCCGCGGTTCGAGATGGGAACTGCGGATTCGGCTCCCGTGGGGTCCGCTTCGGCGCGCAGGATCCGCCAGATCACATAGGCGCAGGCGGCGGTTGCGGGCATGGTCAGCAGTGTGCTGACAATCCCGAGCACGATCACGTTCCCGGCCAGGTACAAAGGCACCATCACCATCGCGCCGATGGCGAATTTCGCCAGGAAGACCGCCGAACACTTCTGGTAGAGGCGCCGCCTCGCACGATCGCGCCGCCAGGTGAACCGTTCACCGCGCGCTTGCCCCACCACCAACCCGATCAACGGCCACCCCACCAGCATGGATACCAGGAACACGGCCGCGCCGGCCACGCTGGCCAGCACACCGACAAGGTAGAAGTTGACCCCCACCCCGCTACTCCCGGCCAAGAACGCAGACACGCCCACCGTGAGTAGCCCGCCTGCTGCCTGCCAGTACTTTCGGTCGGTCCACACCCGGGCCACCGCGATGACGAACACACCACCGACTGCGATCAGGGCGGAGGTCGTGACTTGGCCGGTTATCAGATAGACAACCGTGAACAGCGCTCGGGATGCGATGCTTTCCGCGAGCGTGCGCCAGCCGCCCACTACGGCGAACAAGGACAGCGACTTCTGCGTCAGCAGGTTGAAGTTCATGTGCTGACCTCCGCTCCATTGGATCCGCCGGATCCGCCGGGGGTGGGAACCATGCGGGGGGTGCCTTTGGTGACGCCGGGGGCGGGGAAGCTGTCGCGGCGCATCGCGTCCTCGTAAGCACCGATCGCGGCGCGCAGACTCTGCTGCCCATGGGAGGCCTGGACCAGTTCATCGCAGAGGCGGTGCGCATCCTGCATCGCCAAGTTGCCGCCGAAACCCGGTGCCACGTGGATCGCATCGCCGATGACCGTCACCGGAGCAGCCGGCCATGCCTGCATCAGCGGGATCAGCCCGCCCCGCAGGGCGACTGTGAGGTGCGGCCATGCGTGGTCGACGACCATCTGCAACGTCGGGTGAAAACCGGCGGACACTTCCTGCGCTCGGCGCCACACCGTGGCCGGTGATTCGGCCGAACCGAGCACCTCCTTCGTGACGGGCAGCGCCCACATCATGTAGTCCTCGGCATCGGCGACGACGCGGGAGCGCAGAGCAGGCAGCCACTCCTTCCTCGCGACGACCGGCGGCTGGCTGAACCGCAGCACGGCCATCGCCATCATCGCGCCGTGCGCCTGTGCGTTGGAGGGGCTGTGGCCGATCAGTTCGGGTAGCCCGGTACCGGCCACGGCCCGCAGCGGCGTCGCGCCCATCAGCGTGCGTTTCCCCGTGTCGACCACCCGCACATGAGGCAGGTACTGGCGGCGAACGGCTGAACCGATGCCGTCCGCACCGACCAGCACGTCGGCGGTGTCCGTACTGCCATCGGCGAACCACGATCGGACGGTCCCGTCGGGCCGCTGTTCGAACCGCGTGAACTCCGCCCCGAACCGCACCGTGTCCTCCAGTCCGGTCAGCAGCACCGCCCGCAACAGCGGCCGGTGTACCTGCCGCCCGGGACGCACCCCCGCCGTGCCGTCCAGCGGTTGGCTCCGCGCAACCACGAGCCTTCCCTCTACTTCGGACAGGAGCAGCCTCTGTTCGCGCGGTCCGCCCATGGTGGCCTCCGCCATCGCCACGTGCGGCGGCGGCAGGCACGCCCGCAGCGCAGCCGTTCCGCGGTCATCGAAATGCAGGCTGATGCCCTGCGGGCGCCCCTGCTCCCCTTCCCGCTCGTATACCACGACGTCGATTCCCGCCCGTCGCAACCCGTGGGCCAGCGTCAACCCGCCAAGCCCCGCACCGACCACGACCACCTTCACCCTGCCGACCTTTCTCCACCGGTTGATGAAGTTCAAGGTAGCACGTACCGGGTGAATAACTTCACCAATCGGTGAGGAAAGATCCGATAGACTCGCCCTGCCATGACAGAACACAGTCCCTCTGCTCGCCCCGGACGCTGGCGATCCGGCGCGGAAAGCAGGCAACGGATCCTGGAAGCCGCCCGCGCGCTGTTCCGCGAGCACGGCTATGGCGGCACGACCGTGCGCGCCGTCGCCGCCCAGGCGGAAGTCGATCCCGCCATGGTGTTCTACTTCTTCAAAACCAAGCAGGGCTTGTTCGCCGCGGCCACGGAGATGCCCCCCCATCTGCCGTCAGCCATCGAATCGATCTTCACCGGCGGCCTCGATGGCGTCGGCGAACGCATCATCCGGACGCTCTTGGAGAACCTGGACAAACCCGGCCGCACGCCGCTCATGATGCTGACCCGGTCAGCCCCCACTCACGAGGT
Source organism: Nonomuraea angiospora (assembly GCF_014873145.1). Taxonomy (NCBI): domain Bacteria; kingdom Bacillati; phylum Actinomycetota; class Actinomycetes; order Streptosporangiales; family Streptosporangiaceae; genus Nonomuraea; species Nonomuraea angiospora. Next base: position 2,529,916 of record NZ_JADBEK010000001.1, read on the forward strand.
GTCCGAAGCACTACTCCGCGAATTCATCGACCGGGAAATCACCAGTCGGCTCGCGGCGATGCTCGACACGCCCGACGCCGCGCTACGGGCCGGCATGGTGAACGTCCAGATCCTGGGCCTCGCAGTAGCGCGTTACATCGTACGACTCGAACCGATCGCCTCTGCCTCCGCCGATGAACTGGTGGCCAGTCTCGGCCCGGTGGTGCAGCAGTGCCTCACCGGACAGGGGGCTACTACCGCTACCGACACGCCGGGCAGTGGAAGGTGATCGGGTTGCGGTGGCGTGCCAGGGCGCGTAGGCCCGCAACCGTTGCAGCGCGGCCGGGTCGTTGCAACGCGGCCGGGTCGTTGCGGCGCAGGTCGGCGAGGTGACGGTCGGCCATAGAGGCGTAGGCGCCCGGCCTGATCCCATGAGGCGGGAGACCGGCCGGTCCTCGGTCGTGCTGCGGCTGTCGATGTGAGCGCGGAACTCGGCCCAGGCCCGGAATCCGTGTTCCTGAGCGAGCACGAACTGGGCGTCGGGCCCTGCCGCACAAGTTCCACGGCACCTCGGACGCGACGACGGTCCGTTCCGGTCGCGGGTGCTGTTCGCCGGCCCATCCAGGCGTGGAGCAGCGCGACCGGTCGGTCAGTCGCGAGACATCGGTTTCCAGACGCCTTCGGCCGCTGGTGTGTCCGTCCGGCGGATCACGCTCAACTGCCGTCGGTCTTGGTGGAGGTCGTGCTCGGGATATTCGGCGGCTGGTGCTGCTTGCAGGCCTCCTCGGCCTTCTTGAACTGCGGTGTGTTGGCGTCCTTGCCGTCGAGTGTGAAAGCGCCGCTTGTGTCGGGGTCGGGGAACGACGGCACGCCGTTGCTGCGCATGCACGCCGCGTACTTGAGTTTGTCCGCCTGGGGCCAGTCCGCCGTCGCATTGCCCTTTGGCACCAAGGACACCTCGGACTTGCCGGATTCCTGGCTCCTTCCGCAGGCCGCGCCGGCCAATGCGACGGCGGCCAGCGCGACGGCCAGCGCGATGCTCCTGTGCGAGCGCTTCTGACTGGGGGCGTTTTCCATGTTGATCTCCATCGTGTGTGCGTTGTCGTCCGGTCGCTGTGGCTACCGGGCAGGGTTGTTCGCTTTTCGGGTACGGAAGTGCTGTCGCGGTTGCTGCCGATGAGGCCGTGTTGCGGTACGACACGGGTTCGGTGGCGCAGTTGGGCACGCGCGGGACGGATCCGCGCACGTGGCCGGTGGCGAAGACCGTGCCGCCGGTCCGCCCATGATCGGGTTGCGATCGAGGTGCTGCTGGTTGAGGTGGGTCATGCGCCGAGCCGGCTGCGGTCCTCGTTGGAGAGGACAGTCTGGCCCGTGGTCGTGTTGAACCGCACCGGGGTGTCGGCCGGTGGGCCTTGGAGCTTCCTGTCCGAGCAGTTCCTTCAGGGTGGTCGGCGCGCGGTGTCGCTGTCGCACGCGATGCACTCGGCGACCCGCCCATCGGACAAGGTCGTGACGTAGCTCTCGTAGGTGTGGTCGATCCCGGCCACCACGTACCCTCGGCTGGCCAGGTCCTCGGCCAGGGACGTGAGTGAGCTCAACGGCTTGGTGAAGCCGGCAGAGAGCACCACCAGTGGAAGTTTCTCCCCTGCGGGTTCGGCGTCCTTGATGGCGTTCGTCCGCGTCTTGCTCAGCGTGTCAGACGGCACGCCCGCGACCTTGGAGCCCTTCAGGAAGAGCTCCGACTCCTTCGGCGTCACGTACGGCGCCCGCTCCCCGTCCTTCTGCTCGGTCGGATACCACACGGTGACCTTGAGCTCCCTGGTTTTGACGTCGAGGTTCCAGGGATCGGGGCGGGAGGTGTCGTTCACATACAGGATGGTGGTGCCGACCGTATGGTCACCGGTGGGCGCGGGCAGGACGGCCGGACCGGTGGGCGTGGGCGACGGGCTGGTTGCCGACCGGGGCGGCGTGGGCGCGGAGCAGGCGGACGCGGCCAGGACGACCAGTCCCGCGGCGACTGCCAGGAGGTGTCTCATCGAGCGGTCCATTCACTTGTGCAGCAGGGTCAGCGCCTTGGCCAGGGCGGGGTCGCGCCCGGCGGCCGCGTCCTTCGGGGTCAGGGGCACGTAGTGGTCAGGCGGCACGCCGATCCGGTCGAGCGTCTCGCGGTTCGGCCCCAGGTGGTGCTGTCGATCGTGCGCGCGGTCACCCTCGCTCACCGGGGACGGATCGCGGTCGCCGCCCGGACCGGCGGCGGCCTCGACATCACCATCGACTTCCCGCAGAACCCGGTGACGAAGGACGCGAGATCGCAGGACATTGATTCGCTTCAGGAAATGGCCCTTCCGTGAAGTAAATCGAGCGCTACCTCGACCTCGCGGTGCGCGGGTGCGCTCCGCCGAGGTGAGCACGAAGATCAGCCGCCACCTGGAGCGGCTGCGCGCCTGGCTGGCCGCCGGGCTCGGGCACCCGCGCGTCTCGGCGGTCACCGCCCGCGAGATCACCGCCTGGCGCGATCACCTGGCCGCTGCCAGGTGGCGGCGCAAGGACGGCAGCGCGGCCGCCACGCACCGCCATGCCCGGCCGCCGCGTGATCGCGCCGTCGTGCACACGATGCTGGGTACCGGGCTGCGCCGCGCCGAGATCGCCGGCCCGGACCTGGCCCAGCTGGAGCCACGCGACCCCGCCCAGCTGCGGCGGGTGAAGGAGGCCAAGCTGAGCGGGGTGCGCGGCAAAGGCCGCACCAGCCGCAGCGTCTTCCTCGGCCTGGACGCCCGCACCGCGCTGGCCGACTACCTCGAGCACGGACGCGGCCTCGACGTCAGCGACGAGTCGGCCGCGCTGTTCCTGGCGGCCTCCTCCATCGCTGCCCGCCGGCCCGACGGGCAGCTGTCGCCGCGCTCGATCAACACCATCGTCGCCATCCATGACCTGCAGGTCACCGGCGCCGACCGGCAGCTCGGCCGGCTGCGCCCGCATGACCTGCGCCATACCTTCGCCTATCTGCTTTCCCAGGCATCCGGGCACAACCGGGCCGAGCTGGAGCGGCGCCTGGGCCACGCCAACGAGCCCGCCCCGGCCTGGCGGAACCGGTAGCCGCCCTGTCGGTCGGCGACCGTCTTGGCCACCTGCTGCGCATGCCCGGCCTCGCCCGAAGAGTGTTCTGGATGGGTGCGCCGGCGAGGCGGGCTGGTGACGGCGTGCGGTGGTCAGGTCTGTCGGCGGTTCCCCCGAGTTGTCAGTCGCGCTTCTGGGCGGCGGCGTACTTCTCCGCGCCCTCCCGCTCCAGCCAGGCGGCGAAGGTCATCAGGCCGGGGTGCCGCTCGCGCAGGGCCGGAATGTCGGCGTACCAGCCGCCTCCGTGGTTGGCGAACTCGTATCCGGCGATGGCGTCATGGCCCTTGTCCAGAAGGACCTCGCGCGGAATGGCCCGGTAGGTGATCGGCTCGTGCAGCACCTGCTCCATGACGTGCGCGATCTGGGTCATGGTGAGCTCGTCGCCCGCCAGTTCGAGGGTCTCGCCCACGTACTGGGCGGGGTCGGTGAAGGCCAGGGCGGCGAAGGCGCCGATGTCCGTACCCGCGATGAGCTGCACCGGCACATCGGGGAAGATGACGTCGGCCAGCACACCGTCGCGGATGCCGAAACGCGGATCGACCTGGTTGTCCATGAACCGGACCGGCCGCAGCACCGTGGTCGGCGTGCCAAGCCGCCAGGCGTGGGTCTCCAGTTCCGCCTTGCTCTCCCAGCGGCGAATGCCGTGGCCGGCGTCGGCGGCGCCGACCGAGGCGTAGACGAAATGCTCGATGTGGGCGTCGGCGGCCGCGTCCGCGACATTCCTGCCCAGCCGCAATTCATCCTCGACGGTGAAGCCCGGCGGCGTTCCCGGGTAGCCCGCGGTGGGCTGGACGCTGAAAACGCCGTACACGCCGCGGAACGCGGCGTCGAGCGAGGCGCGGTCGTCCATGTCACCGTGCGCCACCTCGGCACCCGCCTCGGCCAGCGCGCGGGCACTCGCCGATTGAGGGTTCCGTACCAGGGCCCGCACGCGCCACCCGGCCCCCAGCAGCGCACGGGCCGCCGCACCGCCCTGGGTGCCGGTGGCGCCTGTCACCGCGACAATGTTCTCCATCACTTACTCCTTGATCACGTTTCGAACAGTTGGTGCGCGCGGCCGAAGCCCAGGTCGTCCACCAGGCGCCGCTTCCACGGACGCTGGAGCACGGCGTGGGTCAGCCTGCGCGTGGTACGAGGGGCCGCCATGATCGTCGCTGCCAGCTCCCTGGCCCGGAGGATCAGCCGGTCGGCCGGCACCACCTCGTTGACCAGGCCCAGCTCCAGCGCCTGCGCGGCATCCATGCCCGCGCCGGTGTAGAGCGCCATGGCGCTGCGCTTGAGGCCGAGGAGCTCCTGAAAGACCAGGTGCTGGCCGTCACCCGGCACCGCGCCGGCCCGGAAATGAGTGTCGTCGAAGACGGTCTCGGGGGTGCACAAGGTGATGTCACAGGCGAGCGCGAGCTCGTGGTGGTAACCAGGGCCGTTGATGGCGCCGATGGTGGGAACGTCCACCGCGAACACCAGGTTCTCCAGCAGCTTGATGCCGTCGTAGTAGGTCTGGTAGCGCCCGCCGGTCAGCCGCCTCTCGCGCAGGTCCGGCTCCAGCCCGGCCATCCAGGACCCGCCGGTGCCCGTGATAATCAGCACCTCGTTGGCCGGGTCGTTCCCGGCTTCCTGAAAGACCTGTCCCCACGCGTGGTGCAGGGACAACCCCATGACGGCGGGACCGCCACCGGTGTGCATCCGCAGCAGCAGCACACCGTCGTTCCGCTCCATCACGAAGTGCTCGGCATACGTGCTCGCGTACTTGTCCAGTTCGGCCACATGAACCTCCCAAGCTAAACGGGGAGATTCCCCGTTTAGCGGCCTGCGCTACGATACGGGGACTGTCCCCGTTTCTGCAACTGGAAGTACCGTGACCCAGCCAACGGCCAAGCCCATGCGGGCCGACGCAGCGCGCAACTACGAGCGCATCCTCACGGCCGCGAGATCGGCCTTCGCCGAACAGGGATCCCAGGCACCGCTCGACGACATCGCCCAGCGGGCAGGCGTCGGAAACGCGACCCTCTACCGCCACTTCCCGACCCGGCAGGCCCTGCTCGAAGCCGTACACCGCGACCACATCGAGGCCCTGTGCCGCCAGGCCGAGGCACTGCTGTCGTCCGCCTCGCCCGGCGAGGCCCTGATGTCCTGGCTCAAGGCCGTCGTCGCCCAGGGCAGCACGACCCGCGGCCTGGCCGCCTCCCTCATGGCTGCAGTGGGAACGCAGGAGGAGTCATGGTGCCGCGCGGCCATCGTCACCTCGGCCACCGCACTGCTCACCCGAGCCCAGCAGTCGAACGCCATCCGCCAGGACGTCACGGCCCAGCAACTGCTCAAATTCGTCAACGCCATCGCCCTGGCCACAGAAACGGAACCCGACCGAGACCAGCAGTCCGGCCATCTCCTCGACCTCCTCCTCAACGGCCTGCGCCCCGCACCCGGCTGATCCGCAAGCCGGGATAGACCGTGTGACCTTTCCCGACGCCATCGAAAATCCTCAACCCCGACGACACCCACAAAAGACCAGAGGGGTCCGCGAACTGGCCGGGCGTGGAGGGACGCACCGACCGCGCCCCGGTGGCCGCGCAGGCGGGAGCGTGGGGATCGATCCTTCCGGCCATGTGGAGTTTCATGCTGGCCGCCCGGGCGCGCGGCCTGGGCACCGGGTGGGCCGTCCCGACCCCAGGAGTGGCCTGGCAAGCGGATCGGACGCACACGGAGGTGCCCTCACCCCACCGATCCCGGGACAAATCACAGGTCCCGGTGTGCGGAGTTGTCGCAAACCGCGGCCTTCACGGGTGTGGTGGGCATCGGTTGTGGGGACGGACGATGGCAGGGTGAGCACTGCGAGTGAACAACACGCACACGCCAGGCCGGACAGCGGGCGCTCCGGGGACGTGGCCGGGCGCGCCCTGGCCATGAGCCGGTACGAGATGCCGGCGCCGCACCCGCACGAGGGGGTGCCGCTGGCACGGCTGGCGGCCGCCCAGGGCGAAGACGGGCCCTGCTACCGGACCTTGCAGCGGTGGCCGGCCGACTACCGGCGTTCTGGTCTGGACGGCCTGGCGCGCGCCAGCCGTAGCGACAAGGGCCTGCGCCGGTTCCCGGACGAGCTGGTGACGTTCGTCGAGGGGCTTGCCTTGCGCAAACCCGCCCCAGCGCGGCAACGATTCACCGGCAGGCCGAGAGCGTCGCCAAGGCGCACGGCTGGCCGGTGCCCCGCTATTGGACCGTGCATGGCATCGTCGCCGACCTCGACCCTGCGTTGGTCACTCTCGGCGTGGACGGCACCAAGAAGTACCGGGAGTCCTTTGAGCTGGTGTACCGGCGTGAGGCCACCACGCCGAACGAGATCTGGCAGGCCGACCACACCGAGTTGGACATCTGGGTGGTCGACGAGCGGGGCAGGCCTGCCCGGCCGTGGCTGGCCGCCATCGAGGACGACCACTCCCGTGCCATCGCTGGTTACGCCGCCAACCTGGAAGCGCCCTCGGCTCTGACGACCGCGCTGGCGTTCCGGCACGCGATCGGGCGCAAACCCGAGCCGGACTGGCACGTGTGCGGCATCCCGTCGGTATTCCGCCTCCACCAGGGATCCGACTTCACCTCCGCCCACCTGGAACAGGTGATGGCGGACCTCAAGGTGAACCCGGTCCTCACCTTGAAGGACCAGACACATGGCCACGGGAAAATCGAGCGGCTGATCGGCACCATCAACCAGATGTGCCTGGCACACCAGCCCGGCTACGCGCGCCGCGGCACCCCGACCGCGCTGGCCAGGCGAAACTGACCCTGGCCGATCTGGACGCCGCGATCGGCCGTGGACCCCGCCCACTATTCAGGAAGTACCGGGTTTCCGCACGTCAACGCCTACTTCAACAACTGCCGGGCCATCACTAGGCGCTGGATCTGGTTCGTGCCCTCGTAGATCTGGGTGATCTTCGATGCGTAATCGAGCCACTTGGGAAAACGAGTCGATCACGCAGCTGAGCAGTGATTACGCTTGCGAGTGTCTCTCGTCACTTATCCCAGTCTTCGGCACGCCCACGGAACAGGGACGGAACAGAGCAGGGGTGGTGTACCTGTCCTGGCACACTGCTTGATGTATCTCCGGTGGCCGAGCAGATAGGTGCCGCATGGGGCAGGACGAGGTTTCGACGTGGGATGGCGTCACTCTGCGGTCGAGTTACAGCGATTGGGTGATCGAGGGACGCGACAAGCTGGCCGACGCGGCGCGTGACGGTGACTGGCCAAGGGTCTTCGATCTGCTCAAAGCACACCCTGATTGGATCAACAGCGGCAGAGTCGGCGGCAGTAGCCGATACGCCCCGCTTCACCAGGTCGCCTGGCACGGTGCTGACGCCGACATTGCTCACCAGTTGGTTGCAGGCGGCGCCTGGCGCATGCTGCGCACGGCTCAAGGAGAGCAGGCGGTCGACATCGCTGATCGCATGGGACACCATCATCTCCTGGTACCGCTCACGCCAGTTATCCGCCACCAACTGCCAGTCGAGACCATGAGGTCGATCCAACGCCACTTTCACACACTGATTCACGACCGTGCCGGTGATCTGATCACCGATCAGCAGTTACGCCTTCCCGAGCTGGAAACACTCACCGAGCAGCGGAACCCAGCCTGCTGGTTTGCTGTCCCCGGCATGTACGGCGGTTTCAGCTATCGACTAGAGCGAACCGAACTGACCGTGGAAAGTTGGTGTCGCATCGTTGGGGGATCGGGTCAGCGGCACGTTATCGACGAACACGGTGCACGGCTCGTTGCCGAGGGTTTCGTCTGATCAACAGAATCCGAAGCCAATAGATCGCATAAAGTCCGTGGCGCGGCTTTGCGGATCAGTTGCTGTACTTCCGTGCTGTACAGCAACGGAGAGAACCCGCATGCCCGGTGGCGAGGCGGCTACCAATCGCATCAATACTGTCGAGCTGGACCGATCCAGAGTGTATGCATGACCTCATGATCTGGTTACGACGACACCTCCACGCCGCCGCCGCGCTTGCACTGGTCGGCCTCCTCACCGCCTGCGGCGGGGCCACGACCAACAAGGACGCCGCCGCCATCATCGGCGACCTCGGCGCCAACGGCGTGCCCGCTGAGCTCGGCACCGTCTACGACGGGAACACCGACCCGAACAAGCTGCTTGGCCGCCCCAACGGCTATCTCAGCAAGGCCGAGTTCACTGATAGCAGGGTCAAGGCCGAAAAGGCGGGCAGTGTGGAGGTGTTCGAGGACGCCGGCAGCGCCGAGGCCCGCGCTGAGTACATACAGGCGCTCGGGAAGGCTCCGATGCTGGCTGAGTACACGTACGTCAAGGGGAACGTCGTGGTGCGCGTGGACAAGGACATGGCCCCCTCCGACGCCAAGGCGTACGAGGACGCGCTCAACGAGATCGTCGAATAGCTCCGGAAACGCCGAAACGGCCCCGCCTCCGGAAGAGGATCGGGGCCGGAGCCACTGACGTGATCTCAGCGAAGTCTTTGTAGATAGTCGTGCTCGAAATGGGTGAGGACAAGCGCTGCTCGGGCGATGTCGCCGATTCTGCTGGGGCTGACGGGTGATGTGCTGAAGGGTTCGCCAGCGGCCTTTGAGCAGGGCGAAGCCGCGTTCGCCGAGGCAGCGAAGGGCTCGGAGGAGCCGGTTGTAGGTGCGGTTGTCCGGGCTGAGGACCCAAGGCCGTTGCGTTCTCGGTTGATGGACGTTCGCTGGCTCGATGAGGCATGGGTTAGGAGCACCCCAGGGTGCACATGACAAACGCGACCCCTGATGATCGTCGGTGTCTAGCCAGTCGATCAAGAACAGGGGCCGCGTTCGCGTGCCATCATCCCCGATCGACGTGCTCTCGCGCCACTTGGAGCACGTCACCGCCGCCAGACTGCCCGCCGACCTGCCCGCCGAGCCGCTCGATCTGCCCACGCTCGCCGAACTCCTGAACACCATCCCGGACCCGCGCAGCCGCCGGGGACGCCGCTACCGGCTCGGCCCTCTGCTGGCGTTATCCCTGCTCGCCGTGCTCGGCGGCGCCACCTCCCCGGCCAAGATCGCCAGATTCATCGCCGGGTACGACCCCGACCTGCGCGCCCATGCCGGCCTGCCCGGCACGATACGCCTGGCCGCCAGTACCCTGGGACGACTGTTCGCCCGCCTGGACGGCGACGCCTTCGACACAGCGACCTGCACCTATCTCGCCGAGCTTGCCACCTGCGCCCCGCCCGCCGGCCCAGGCGACCAGCCCGAAGGCCGGATCCCGCTGTCCGGCCTGGCCGTGGACGGCAAAACCCTGCGCGGCAGCCGCACCAGCCAAGGCGTGACCCATTTGCTGGCCGCCACCTGCCAGAACACACAGATCGTCGTGGCCCAACGGCAGGTCGAGGCCAACAGCAACGAGATTCCCGCGTTCACCCCCCTGCTGTCCGGGCTCGACCTGACCGGCGTGGTGGTCACCGCCGATGCCCTGCATACCCAGCAGGAGCACGCCCGGCAGATCGTCACCGCCAGCGGCCACTACCTGTTCATCGTCAAAGGCAACCAGCCCACACTCCTGCGCCGGCTCAAGGCCCTGCCCTGGCGCGAAGCGATTCTCAACGACCACACCGACGAGACCGGCCACGGCCGCCGAGAGATCCGCCACATGAAGATCTGCACTGCCCGCCCGGGCCTGCCCTTCCCCCACGCCGCCCAGGCGATCCAGGTCAAACGCCGCCGCACCGACCACCGCACCGGCAAGACCACCATCGTCACGATCTACGCGATCACCAGCCTGTCACCGGGCCGGATCACCCACGCCCAGCTCGCCGCACTCATCCGTGGCCACTGGAGCATCGAGGCCCTGCACCACATTCGCGACGTCACCTACCGCGAAGACGCCTCCCGCGTCCGCACCGGCACGGCACCCCGCATCATGGCCGGTTTGCGTAACCTGGCCATCGGCCTGGCCCGTCTGATCGGCTCAACCAACATCGCCGCCGCCACCGACCACTACCGCAGCCACCCCGCCGACGGACTCCAGCTACTCGGGTTCACAACATGAGAACGCATCGGCCCTGGCTGAGGACCTGGCCTTCGTCGGGTTGTTTGATCGGCGTGTGGATGCCGATTCCGGCGCCTTCGTAGCCGCTGTCGGCCAGGGTGGGCAGGCCTGCTGCGGCCGCGGCGTACAGCGCACCGAGGACGTGGGCGCGGGCGCTTGGGGATGTCGTGCTCGCCCCGGAACCAGCGCAGGATCAGCACCGCTTGCCAGAACGGAGTCAAGGCGCGGCTGCCCTGCGGGGTGCCGAGACGGCGGCGTTCGTCCCGCAGCGACCCGGCAACGTGGTGAATCAGCGCGCGGGAGACGTCGAGCGTGGCACGATGAGCAATCACGTGGAGCCTTTCGGCGGTTGTGCTTTCTTGTGGTGAGAACTCATCTACCGGAGGCTCCACGTCCATCTCCGGCCTTCGACGACTCCTCCCGAAAGGCCCGAAACGCCACTACCGGCGCCCCAGATATGCCCCTATTGTCCGATTTATTTTGCTGAGATCACCTCACTGGAGTGATACCCCCGGACATTCCTAAGGCCAGGCAGTTCTGTCAGGTGTTCGGGTCAGTGAAACAGACCATGTCTTCGCCGCCGGACACCAGGACCATCCAGTACATGCGGTTGTCGTACTGGTTCTTCTTGCAGTAGCCGACGTGGGCGTCCGGCGGGGCCCTGTAGACGTCCGAGACGACCATGATCCGGTTGTAAGGCTTGGGCACGCGGTCGGCGTTGCAGCCCACGGCGGTCGACAGGCCGAAAGACAGGCTTTGGTTCCCGGAATCAATCGCGAGGACGCAGTAATTCTTCACCCAGATCCGCCTGAGACAGAGTGTCGTGGTCTGTCTCGACATGGCGGAGTAGTAGCGCCATGAGTCCTCGGCGCGGCCGTTGGGGCAGATCAGGCCGCTGCCTCCGGTTCGGGTGACATAGAAGAGACCGGCATAGTTGCCGCGGCAGGAGACCGGTTCGGGTGGCTTCGGCTGACTCCAGTCGTCGCTGTAGCCGGTGCGGTAGATGGGCAGGCAATCGCCCGCGCTGACGGATCGGAACGCGTCCTCGGTGGGGTCGGGTTCCGGTTCTTCCGCTTCGGAGTTCTGCTCGGATCCGCTGTCCCGCTCGCTGTTGTCCGAACCGCTGTCCCGCTCGCTGTTGTCCGAACCGCTGTCCTGCTTGCTATTGTCCGAGTCGCCGCCCACCTCGATCGGGACCTCGATGGTGATCCCGGGCTCGTCGCCGCCGGAGCTGTTTCTAGGTTCGGCGCTCGATGTGATCTCGTGCTGAGAGGTGCTCGGATGGTGGGACGCCGCGTCTCTGTTCTTGCGGTCGCAACCGACCAGCATTGCCGGAATAAGCAGCCATATCAGCGATGCACGGCATATCCGGCGATATCCACATTTCATATGGGCCACCCGTGTCACGAGAGAGCTGCGGTGACGCGAGTTTGTCATAGCGCGCCGCGCGGTACAGTGGGTTTCGAGGACCACGTCCCCCATGTCACAGTTTCGGCATCGCACCTCTAGGAACAATGCCGCTTAGTTAAAAGCAGTGATCGGCGGGATCACGCGTGGGCGCGGTCGGGTGTTGCCCTGGTGGCAACGAAGCTCCCCTGATAGAACGGGCGATCGACCAAGATCAGCTCGTTGTGGGGAGCTTCGTTGCCCGCTCAGTGTGAGGGGCCACGGAGATTCCGGACAGCCGTCTTGTGGCGTAGCCTATGCGGCCGCCGGGGTTGAAAGGGACTCAATGATGTCATCGTCACTGTGGCCAGAGAAGTGGACAACATGGGGGCGGAACCCGGTGATTCCGTCGAGAAGATCAGCGGTCGTCGCGGCCGGCCGCACATCAAGCTCGATGAGGTCCCGGTGCAGCGCAGAGTTAACAGCACTACGGATGCGCTTCTGCTCGCGGCCGACGCGCAGGTCGCCCCGAGATGCGGCCCCCAAGATCAAAACGTGAAGCTTCTCAGAATTGGGCGCCCGTAGTTCTCGGATGGCTCTTTGCACGATCGACTCCGTGTGGCTGATGCGGTGTTGAGGGGATGCGCTCTCAGCTGCACGCTGACGCTGCGCTTGCTGCTGCTCGCGCTGACGCTTCCGCTCAGCCGCGTCGCGCTCGGCTTGCTCAGCCTTGGCGAGCTTACCTTGCAAGCTGGCCTCCTCTTTGGCGTAACCAACCGCCTTGTCCCCCCAACAGCCCGCCTCCTTACCAGCTGTGGCGGCGTCCTTGTCGAAGCGTTCAGCCTCGCGGAGCTTACTGGTCATCATGCTGCTACTCCTGGCCTTGGCTGCTGCCGTACGCGCCTTGGCCGCCGCCGTGCGTTTCGCGGTCTCCTTACTCCGGTACTCCCCAGCCTTCTTCTCCGCCTCGATGCGCTGTTTGCGTTTGCGCTCCAGTTGGCTTCGGTACTGATTCGCGCTCATTGCCGACCCCCTCGTCAGCTCGCGGTCACAGCCGTCGCAGCAGAGACTAGGAGACCTACCGACACTTCACTCTTCGTTGGATCTCATGCATGTGAGCTCCCACGGAACAGCCACGGAACGTGGCTCTTAAGGGATGTCGAGCCTCACATAAGAAACCCTGCTTCCCAGAGGATGAAAGCAGGGTTTTCGCAAGTCAACGCCTACTTGAGGAGCTGGCGGGCCATCACCATACGCTGGATCTGGTTGGTGCCCTCGTAGATCTGGGTAATCTTGGCGTCGCGCATCATCCGCTCCACCGGGAAGTCCCGCGTGTAGCCATACCCCCCGAGCAGTTGTACGGCGTCCGTGGTGATCTCCATGGCCGCGTCAGAGGCCGCGCACTTCGCCGCGCTGGAGAAGAAGGTCAGCTCCTTGACCGGGGTCCCGCGCATGGCCGTCTCCGACATGCCCGCCGCCGCATACGTGAGCTGCCGGGCCGCCTCCAGCTTCATGGCCATGTCGGCGATCATGAACTGCAGGCCCTGGAAGTCGGCGATCGGGCGGCCGAACTGGCGGCGTTCCTTGACGTAGCCGATCGCGTAGTCGAGGGCGCCCTGGGCGATGCCGAGGGCCTGGGCGGCGATGGTGACGCGGGTGTGGTCGAGGGTGGCCAGGGCGGTCTTGAAGCCGGTGCCCGGCGCGCCGATCATGCGCCAGGCCGGGATGCGGACGTCCTGCAGGATCACCTGGCGCGTGGGTGAGCCCTTGATGCCGAGCTTCTTCTCCTTCGGGCCGAAGGAGACGCCCTCGTCGGACTTCTCGACGACGAAGGCGGAGATGCCGCGCGCGCCGGCAGAGGGGTCGGTGACCGCCATCACGGTGTAGTACTCGGACACGCCGGCGTTGGTGATCCACATCTTGGTGCCGTTGAGGACGTAGTCGTCGCCGTCCAGGACCGCCCGGGTCTTCATCGACGCCGCGTCCGAGCCGGCCTCCGGCTCGCTCAGCGCGTACGAGAACATGGCCTCGCCACTGGCCACCGCGGGCAGGTAGCGGGACTTCAGCTCCTCCGACGCCGACAGCAGGAGCGGGACCGTGCCGAGCTTGTTGACGGCCGGGATGAGCGAGGACGAGGCGCAGGCTCGGGCCACCTCTTCGATGACGATCACGGTGGCCAGCGCGTCCGCCCCGGCGCCCCCGTACTGCTCGGGGATGTGCACGGCGTGGAAGTCGGCCGCGACGAGGTCCTTGTAGACCTGCCAGGGGAACTCCTCGTTCTCGTCCGCGGCGGCGGCCTGCGGGGCGATCTTCTCCTCGGCGAGGGCCCTGATCGCCTCGCGGAGCATGGGGTACTCCTCCGCCACGTCGTGCAGGTGGCCTGCCAGGCTCATACGCTTCTCCCAACTCAATGACGGGCACTCAGTGACTTAAGATAAGGCACTGAGTGACATGGCGCCAGAGCGGGTGTACGGTGAAGCCCCCATGGACGGGCGGAGGGAAGGGAGCGGATGTCCGCGAGGCGAGACGCGCGCCGGGAGCTGATGTCCGCGGCCATCAGCCTGTCGCTTGAGGCCGGGTTCGACGCGACCACGGTGGACGAGATCGCCAAGGCCGCCGGGGTGGCCAGGCGGACGTTCTTCCGGCACTTCCGTACGAAGGAGGACGCGATCCTCCCCGACCACGACGCGTGCCTGGGACGGGTGACGGAGTTCCTGGAGTCGGCCTCTCCGCTGCGTTCGCCGCTCCTCGTGATCGCGGACGCCGCCGGGATCGTCCTGGACATGTACGCCGAGGACCCGGAGACCGCCGTCAAGCGGTACGAGCTGACGCGGCGGGTGCCGGCGCTGCGCGAGTGGGAGATCGCCGCCATCAGCCGTTACCAGCGGGCCTTCGTCGGCTATATGGACGGCCGCCGCGCGGAGGACGGCGGGCCGGAGTTCCGGCTGCGGCACGAGGTCGCCTCCGCCGCCGTGGTGGCCGCGCACAACCACGTGCTGCGCGGGTGGTTGCGGTCGGGCGGCCGGGGGGACGTACGGGTGCGACTCGCGGCGGCGATCTCCGAGGTGATCAAGACCCTCGGCCCCTGGGTGGACGGCCTCGAGGCGGAGGCCGCCGCGGACGAGGTCATGGTCGTCCTCACCACCCGCCGCACGCCGCTGTGGAAGATCGCGGAGGAGATCGAGGCCGTCGCCCGCCGCGCCGAGGATCCGGCTCCTCGATGAGCAGGTTGGCGGGGATGGCGGCCGCCCGCCGTCCCCACGATCCCGCTATGCGAACCAGGTTGGCGGGGATGGCAGCCGCCCGTCGCCCCCAAGGTCCCGCTACTCGATGACCAGGTTGACGGGGATGTTGCCGCGGGTGGCGTTGGAGTAGGGGCACACCTGGTGGGTGGCCTCGACGAGCTCTCTGGCCGCCTCCGGTGCGATGGAGTCGGGCAGTTCGACCCGGAGCGTGGCCTCGAGCTGGAAGCCGCCCTTGCCGTTGGGCGACAGGCCGATCTCGGCCGTGACCGACGCGTCCGAGACGTCGAGCTTCTGCTGCGCGCCCACCAGCCGCATCGCCGAGGCGAAGCAGGCGGCGTAGCCGGCGGCGAAGAGCTGCTCGGGGTTGGTGCCCTCGCCGTCGCCGCCCAGCTCCTTCTGCATGGCCAGCTTGACGTCCAGCTTTCCGTCCGAGGAGACCGCGCGGGCGTCGCGTCCGGCGGAGGTGGCGATGGCGGTGTAGATGCTCATGTCGTCAGCCCTTCAGTTAGACAGACCTGTCTGTCTGCCGATGGATATGAGAGTAGACAGGTCTGTCTGGTACCGTCAACTCGTGAGCGCAGAAACGTTGGAGGGCCGTCGCCCCAGCCCGGCGCGCGAGCGCGTCCTCGAGACCGCGACGCGCCTGTTCTACACGGAGGGCGTCCACTCGGTCGGGATCGACCGGATCATCGCCGAGGCGGGCGTCGCCAAGGCGACCTTCTACCACCACTTCCCGGGCAAGGACGACCTCGTCCGCGCCTACGTGGTCCAGCAGACCTCGCTGCAGCACACCCTGGTCACGACCCTGCGGGCCACCTCGCCGCGCGAGAAGCTGATGGAGATCTTCGCCTACATGTGCGAGTTCGGCGCGGGCACCAGCTATCGCGGCTGCCCGTTCGTCAACACGGCGGCCGAGTATCCCGACCCCGCCCATCCCGTACGGCAGGCCATCAACGAATATCGCAGCTGGGTCCGCGGCCTCTACCGCGACCTCCTGGCCGCCGACGGCCACCCCGACCCAGAGCGGACCGCCGACATCGTCCTGCTGCTCAGGGACGGGCTCGTGGTCGGCTTCGACCTCGACGATCCCGCCACGGTCCGCGCCGCCGTCCAGGAGGCGCTCGCCAGGGTGCTGGCCACGTGAGCCCCCGGCCGGGGGGCTCACGGCTCAGCCGGCGAGCAGGTTCGCCGTGGGGATGATCTGCCTCTGTACGGTGGGGCTGGACCAGTGGAGCTGGGCGATGGCGTCGTAGCCGCTGTCGTAGAACTCCATCTTGAGGTCGTGCGCCCCGGCGCTCAGCGCGATGTCGCCGCTGTCGTCGCGCTTGGAATGGTCCGTCCAGTTGTCCACGACGAGCGTGCCGTCCACCCAGAGCCGCACGCCGTCGTCGCTGGTGGTGATGAACGTGTACGTCTCGGCGCGCGCGGCGATCACCTTGCCGGTCCACCGCACGCTGAACGTGTCCGCGGACACGGCCGGGTCGGGGGCGTTCGCGCCCCAGTCGAAGTCCACCGCCGGGTCGATCCGGGTCAGCTTGGGCGCGGTCAGGTCGGCGTTGTCGAAGTAGGTCGCCGACAGTCCCTGCTGGTCGATGACCAGGGTCGTGGCCGAGCCCGCGGGGAGCGTGAGCGTCGCGGCGCCGCCCGCGATGGTGGCCGTGCCGGTGCGGTGCGGGGCCCACGCGTCGGAGGTGCTCTGCCAGATCGCGGCCGTGCCCGCCGTCAGGCCGGTGAACGT
Source organism: Nonomuraea angiospora (assembly GCF_014873145.1). Classification (NCBI taxonomy): domain Bacteria; kingdom Bacillati; phylum Actinomycetota; class Actinomycetes; order Streptosporangiales; family Streptosporangiaceae; genus Nonomuraea; species Nonomuraea angiospora. The sequence continues at coordinate 2,546,406 of NZ_JADBEK010000001.1, forward strand.
GAGCCTGGTCTCCAGCGGCTGGGCGCCGACATTGACAAGGACGACGTTCTTGGCCGCGTCCGAGGCGAACGCGTACAACTGGGCGGTGTCGGCCGTCGCCTGCACCATGGTCGTGCCGAACGGGCGGAACAGGCCCTCGCCGGTGAACATGCCGATGCCGTGGTAGATGGGCAGCGGCTCGCTGCGCTGGATGCCGCCCTCACCTTTCGTGCTGGTCAGGCCGAGCTGGCCGTTCTTGTCGCCGTACTGGTAGGCGGCGGCTCCGGCGTGCAGGATCTGGCCCAGCGCCGCCGCGCCCCACAGCGTGTTGAAGTGCGTCAGCGTACGGTGGCCGTCGGGGTCGTCGAAGTCGGAGTTGAACTCGCCGATCTGCAGGTCGATCTTGCGGCCGAGCACGGACTCGGCCAGCGCGCCGACCTCCTTCAGGTCCGTCTCGTAGCTGCGGATGGCGGCGCCCAGGAGGTCCTCGTCGGTGATCGGGTCAGTGCCGTTGCCGTAGTCGTGGTAGTCGAGGAAGTCGACCCGGTCCCGCGAGCCCTCCAGGAACGTCCTGATGTACGACAGGTCGTTCCAGGCCGTGGCGGGGCCGCCGACGCGGACCGCGGAGTCCACGGCGTCGAGGGCGTCGGTGATCAGGTTGAAGCGCCGACTGTACTCAGATGCCGACATTTCCGGCTTTTCTGGGGTGCAGGTGCAGTTGAGCTCGTTGCCCAGAATGAAGCGCCGCACCGGCGTGCCCGAGGCGGCGAAGTGCCGGTAGAGGGCGACCGCGTCGTCCCGGTTCACCTCGGCGGTCTGGCGGCCGTCCACCTGGAGGATGACGACCGGCTCGGCGCCCAGGTCGCGGATGGCCGCGATCCAGGCGTCGCCCGTGATGGTCGTGTCGCACTTGTACCCACCGCACACGATCGGGCTGGAGTGGTTGCCCGGCTCCTGGTAGTGCAGCTCTATGCGCATCCGGCCCGCTTTGAGGTTGCGCAGGTTTTCGCGGTGGCGGGAGTCGTTCGTGATGTACGAGCCCTCGCCGTACCCGGTGATGCCCACGCCGTAGTCGCCGGCGGACAGCGTACGAACCGGCTTGGTGAAGTCCACCGACACGGCGGCGGAGACGGCCGCCTCCGCCGGTGCCGCCACCGGCCAGATCGCCACGGCCGCGGCCAGGCCGCCCGCGAGGGCGGCGCGGAGCGCGCGGCGCGCTGATGCAGTCATCCTTCTCCTGTCACAAGATCCGTGAGAACCCGTGGATCATGACATATGCGGATGACAGTCGAGTGAACGGTGCTGTGGCGGGCGTGGCGGTTCATACTGGGGCACACGGATCTCGCCGCCGAGGGGTGAACGTGGGCACGGAACTGGGCGCGTACGTGCGGGAGGCGTTCGGGTGGGACGCCGACGTCGTGGTGTCGGCGGGGCCACGTGGCGCGCTGGGGCAGATCTGGCGGCTGGACGTTGGCCCGGCGCGCTACGCGCTGAAGGAGATCTTCGGCGAGCCGCCGTCGGAGGCGTTGATCGAGGCGGAGCTGGCGTTCGGGCGGCGGGCGGCCGAGGCGGGCGTGCGACTGCCGGCCGGCCACCGCGACCGCGACGGCCGCCACCTGCTGAGCGCGCCCGGCGGGGGGACGTGGCTGCGTCTGTACGACTGGGTGGACCTGCGGCCGGTCGATCTCGCGGCGCGGGCCACGCCGGGAGAGCTCGGGGCGCTGCTGGCACGCCTGCACCGGTGCGCTCCCGCCGCGGCGACGGAGCCGGACGGCGGGCCGCCCGACGCCTGGTACCACCAGGTCCCGACCGAGCAGGAGTGGCCGAGGGTGGAGAATCACCAGGTCCCGGCCGAGGAGGAACGGCCGCGGGCGGAGTGCCCCCAAGGCCCGGCCGAGCGGGCGGGCGTGGCCTGGGCGGGGCGGCTGGCTGAGCGGGTGGCGACGTTGCCCGAGCTGTGTGCGGCGGTGGCGCCGGCCGATCCCGCCGAGCTGATCGTCTGCCACCGCGACCTGCACCCGGAGAACGTCCTGGCCGACCCCTCGGGCGCCCTGGTGGTCGTCGACTGGGACAACCTCGGGCCGGCCGTGCCGGGCCGGGAGCTGGCCAGGGCGCTGTTCGACTGGTTCTGCGACGGCCCGGACGCGGACCTCGACGCCATGCGGGCCATGTACGAGGCTTACGTGCGCGAGGACGGTCCTGGGCGCATCAGGCAGGCAGCGGACTTCTCGATGCTGCTGGCGGGCCGGCTGAACTTCCTGCTGGCCCAGACCCGCGTCGCGCTGGACCCGGGGGCCGAGCGGCGGCACCGCGAGTGGGCCGAACGCGAGATCGACGAGGCCCTGCGCATCCTGCCGACGCCGCGCCAGCTCGCGGACGTGCTGGCGCTGACCGCCTCCCGCTGACCGCCTCACGCCGGCCGCCTGGCGCTGACCGCCTCCCGCAGACCACCTCCCGCAGACCACCTGGCGCTGGCCGCCTCCCGCTGACCCCGCGCGCGGGCGGTTGGTGTGGCTATGTACCGCAATGGGTATGCCACCGATGATTACTCAGAGTAATCGTCAGGCTACGAAGAGGGCGAGCCAGATGAGAGTCGTCGTTGATCTCACCCGCTGCGAGGGCTACGGGCAGTGCGCCTTCCTCGCGCCGGAGGTCTTCGCGATGCGCCGCTCCGAAGCCCTCATGTACGAGCTCCACCCGGCCGACTCCGAGCGCACCCGCGTCCTGCGCGCCGCCGCGGCCTGCCCGGTCCAGGCCCTGGTGGTCGACCAGGTCCACACGCTCGGACGGCCCGCCAAGGCCGCCCCGCTCAAGCCGGCGAACGGGAAGAGACCCGTGGAGGTCGGCCGCATCGTCATCGTGGGCGCCTCGCTGGCCGGGCTGCGGGCGGCGGCGACGCTGCGCAGGGAGGGCTACGCCGGGTCCCTGACGCTGATCAGCGCGGAGCCGTACGAGCCGTACGACCGGCCGCCGCTGTCCAAGCAGGTCCTGACCGGGCAGGTGGCCGCCGACGACACGGCGCTGCCGCGGCGGGCCGAGTTCGAGGCCGAATGGCTGCTCGGGCAGGCGGCGACCGGGCTGGACCTGGCGGCCAGGCAGGTTCACCTCGCGGACGGCCGGAAGGTGGACTTCGACCGCCTGCTGATCGCCACGGGAGCGCGCGCCCGGCCCTGGCCGAACGCGGCGGAGGCCGCCCTCGACGGGGTGTTCGTGCTGCGTACCAACGAGGACGCGGCCCGGCTGCGGGAGCGGCTGACCGCGCGCCCCGGCCGCGTGCTGATCATCGGCGCCGGCTTCACCGGGTCGGAGATCGCCTCCGTCTGCCGCGAACTGGGCCTGGACGTCACCGTCACCGAGCGCGGGAAGGCGCCGCTGGCGGGCGCGCTGGGCGGGACGATCGGGGCGATCGCGGCGGACCTGCAGCGCGACCACGGCGTGGACCTGCGCTGCGGGGTCACCGTCGAGGCGCTCGAAGGGGACGGGGACGGGCGCCTGCGCCGCGCGCGCCTGTCCGACGGCACCACGCTCGACGTGGACGTGGCGGTGGCCGCGCTGGGCGCGGAGCGCAACGTCGAATGGCTGGAGGGCTCCGGGCTGGCCGCCGGGGTGTGGGGCGTCGCGTGCGACGCGGGCTGCCGCGCGTTCGACGTCAACGCGCTGGTCACCGACAACGTCTTCGTCGCCGGCGACGTGGCGCGCTTCCCGCACCCGGTGTACGAGTACCAGTTCCTGTCCCTCGAACACTGGGGCAACGCGGTCACCCAGGCCCAGGTCGCGGCGCACAACATGATCAGCGCCGAGAGCGACCGCTGGCCGCACGTGTCCCTGCCGGTCTTCTGGTCCGCCCAGTTCGGCACCAACATCAAGTCCGTCGGGGTGCCGACGTTCGCTGACGAGGTCGTCATCGCGCAGGGCTCGGTCGCCGAGCGCCGGTTCGTCGCCGTCTACGGCAACCGGGGCCGCATCACGGCCGCGGTCGCCTTCGACCAGGCGATGTGGCTGGACTTCTACCAGGCGCAGATCGAGCGGGCCGCGCCGTTCCCGCCCGGCCCCGGCATGGTCGGGCGGCCCGACGGGCTCCAGGTCATGCCGGCCGACGTACCGCAGCGGATCTCCCCCGCCTACGGCGCGACCGTGGTGCTGACCGGCCACAACCCGGACGAGCGTCGCGTGACGCTGCAGCGGCGGCACTGAACCACACCGAGCGAGCACATCATCAGGGAGCCGTCATCGTGGCAAAGGACGTGGCAAAGGACGTGGCAAAGGACGTGGCAAAGGACATGGCAGAGGCAGGCGTCTACGAGCAGATCCTCGACTACGCCAACCGCGCCGATCCGTACCCGCTCTACGCCGAGCTCCGCAGGACCCCGGTGGCGCGGCAGTCGGACGGCAGCTACGTGGTCAGCGGCTACCGGGAGATCGTCGCGCTGCTGCACGACCCGCGCGTCAGCTCCGACGTCCGCAACATTCCCGAGATCGCCGCCGAGCAGGAGGCGGGGACGGCGCTGCCGTCGTCCTTCATCAGGCTCGACCCGCCGGAGCACGACCGGATCCGCTCCATGATGATGCGGCACTTCGGGCCGCCCCACTCCCCCGGCCGGGTCGACGATCTGGAACCCCGGATGCTGCGGATCGTCACGGACCTGATCGACGGGTTCGCCGGGAGGACCCGGGTCGACATCGTCGAGGACTTCGCCTATCCGTTGCCGGTCACGGTGATCTGCGAGCTGCTGGGCGTGCCCCGCGAGGACGAGCCCCGCTTCCACCGGTGGTCGCAGGCCATCATCGAGACCATCGACCCGACGACCGGGACCGTCGCCGAGCGGGAGCGGCGGAACATGGAGGTCAGGACGGAGCTCGGCACGTACATGAAGGAGCTGGTGGACGCCCACCGGCGGCGGCCGGGCGACGACCTGCTGTCGGCCATCGTCACCGACCCGGCCGTCGACCTGCGGCTGGAGGAGCTGCTGAGCGCGGCCGCGACGCTGCTCGTCGCCGGCCACGAGACCACCGTCAACCTCGTCACCAACGGCCTGCTCACCCTGCTGCGCAACCCCCGCGTGCTGGACCGGCTGCGCCACGAGCCCGACCTGGTCATCGGCACGGTCGAGGAGCTGCTCCGCTTCGAGCCGCCGGTGCAGCTGCTCAGCCTGCGGCGCTCGGCGCTGGCCGACATCGACATCGCGGGCACGACGATCCCGAAGGGCGCGATCATCAGCCTCGCGCTCGCCGCCGGCAGCCGTGACCCGGCCCGTTTCCCCGATCCCGACCGGTTCGACCCCGACCGGCAGGACAACCAGCACCTCGGCTTCGGCAGCGGCATCCACTACTGTTTCGGCGCCCCGCTGGCGCGGCTGGAGACGCAGCTCGCGCTGGGCGAGCTGGCGCGGCGGCTGGTCAATCCGCGCCTGGCCGCCGACCCGCCGCCGTACCGGCCGAACCCGGGGCTGCGCGGGCCCCGGCACCTCTACGTGGAGTTCGACGACGTCCTGCCCGCACAAGCGATCCGCGCCTCGCCGACGGGGTGATTCAGTCCGGGCCGTTCTCGTTGCAGACTGGCCCGATGGGGGTGCGGGTCCGGGTCGAGGGCGTCGTTCAGGGGGTGGGGTTCCGGCCGTTCGTGCACGGGCTGGCCACGCGGCTCGGGCTGGCGGGGCAGGTGGGCAACGACGCGCACGGCGTCTTCGTCGAGCTGGAGGGCGGGCGCGGCCAGATCGCGGAGTTCCTGGTACGGCTGGAGCGCGACGCGCCCCCGCTGGCCGCGATCGAGCGGGTGACCGTCACCTCCCGTGCGGTGCGCGCCGACGGCCGGTTCCGGATCGTCGCGAGCGACCCGTCGGGGGCGTCGCGCACGCTGGTGTCGCCCGACATCGCGACCTGCGCCGACTGCCTGGCGGAGCTGGCCGACCCCGCCGACCGGCGCTACCGCTACCCGTTCGTCAACTGCGTCAACTGCGGGCCGAGGCTGACGATCGTGCGGGCGATGCCGTACGACCGGCCGCTGACCACGATGGCCGGGTTCGCGATGTGCGACGACTGCCGGGCCGAGTACCACGATCCGGCCGACCGGCGCTTCCACGCGCAGCCGATCTGCTGCCCGACGTGCGGCCCGACGCTCAGGCTCGTCGGCGCGGCGGGCGACTCCCTGGCCGGACCCGCCGACCCGCTGGCCGAGGCCGTGGAGGTGCTGCGCCGGGGCGGGGTGCTGGCGGTGAAGGGGCTCGGCGGCTACCACCTGTCGGTGCTCGCCGCCCACGAGGGCGCCGCCGCCGAGCTGCGGCGGCGCAAGCGGCGCGAGGACAAGCCGTTCGCCGTCATGGTCGCCGACCTGGCCGAGGCCCGGCGGCTGTGCGAGGTGGACGAGGCCGGAGCCGCGCTCCTGACCGACCGCGCGCGTCCCATCGTCCTGCTCCCACGCCGCACGGACGCGGCGAAAGGCGCGGCGGTGGGCGGGGAGGTCGGCGGGGAGGTCGGCGGGGAGGTCGGCGGGGAGGTGGCCGGGGCGGTCGCGCCGGGGAGCCGTCACCTCGGGCTGATGCTGCCGTACACGCCGCTGCACCACCTGCTGCTCGCCGAGGCGGGCGCCCCGATCGTGCTGACCAGCGGCAACCGCTCGGACGAGCCGATCGCCTACGACGACCGCGACGCGCTGGAGCGGCTCGGCGGCCTCGCGGACGCGTTCCTCACGCATGACCGCCCGATCCACCTGCGCGCCGACGACTCGGTGGTGCGGCCCTTCCGGGGCAAGGGGATGGCCGTGCGGCGCTCGCGCGGCCACGCCCCGCGCCCGTTCACGCTGGCCGGGGAGGCGCCCCGGCCGATCCTCGGCTGCGGCGCCGAGCTGAAGAACACCTTCTGCCTGGCGAAGGGGCGGCACGCGTTCGTCTCCCCGCACATCGGCGACCTGGAGGACTACGAGACCTTCCGGTCGTACGTCGAAGGGATCGAGCATTTCGCCGCGCTGTTCGACGTGCGTCCCGAGGTGGTGGCCCACGACCTGCACCCGGAGTACCTGTCCACCAAGCACGCCCTGGGCCTGCCGGACGTCGAGCTGGTCGCCGTCCAGCACCACCACGCGCACGTCGCCGCCTGCCTGGCCGACAACGGCGAGCACGGCCGGGTGATCGGGGTCGCGTTCGACGGGCTCGGCTACGGACTCGACGGGACCCTGTGGGGCGGCGAGTTCCTGCTGGCCGACCTGGCGACGTTCGAGCGGGCCGGGCATCTGGCGCCCGTGCCGATGCCGGGCGGCGGCGCGGCGATCAGGCAGCCGTGGCGGATGGCCGCCGCGTACCTGGACGGCGAGGGCGAGGCGCCGGCCGTGGCCAGGCGCAACGAGGGGCGGTGGGGGCAGGTGAGCGCGCTGGCCCGGCGCGGCGGGCCGGCCGCGCCGCTGACGTCGAGCGCGGGCCGCCTGTTCGACGCGGTGGCGGCGGTGCTCGGCGTGCGCGACGCCGTCACGTACGAGGGGCAGGCCGCGATCGAGCTGGAGCAGCTCGCCGACCCCGCCGAGCGCGGCGGCTACCCGGCGGCCGTCTCCAGCGACGGCGGCGTGCTGGTGGTGGCCGGCTCGGACCTGGTACGGGCCGCCGTGGCGGACCTGGCCGCGGGCGTCGGCGTGCCGGTCATCTCCGCCCGCTTCCACAACGGCGTGAGCGAGGTCATCGTGCGCTGCTGCCGGATGCTGCGCGAGGGGACGGGGCTGACGACGGTCGCGCTGTCCGGCGGCGTCTTCCAGAACCTGCTGCTGCTGCGGCGCACGGTGGACCGGCTGGGCGAGGCCGGGTTCCGGGTGCTCACCCACTCCGGCGTTCCGGCCAACGACGGCGGCATCAGCCTCGGCCAGGTGGCCGTCGCCGCCGCCAGGGACCGGCTCGGCCCGGTCAGTCCGTAGGGCGCTCCACGGGGCTCTCCGGCACGTCCCGGTGAGGCCACGGGGAGGCGCCGACCACGACCCCGTACAGCAGGTGGTCGGCCAGCAGCGCCAGGCGCTCCGTCGTGGTGCGGGGATGGCGCGGCAGGCCGAGGGCGGGCGCGATGGCCGCCTCGAAGGCGAGCCAGAACGCCACGCCGTAGGCCGGTCCCGCCCAGGGGCGGCGGCGCAGCCCGTGGGGCAGCAGCCCGTACAGCGCTCCTCCGGCCGTGCCGTACCCCCAGTGTGTCAGCTCCACCATCGCGGGACGCCGCCGGTGGGGCACCCGGCGGAACAACCGCGGGACGGTGCGCTCCAGCACGGCCTCGGGCGGCACCTTCGCCACGAGGCCGACCGCCGTCGTGAACTGCCGCAGTCCGGACATCGCCATGGAGCCGATGGCTCCCCGGGCGGCGGCGCGGATCAGGGTCTGCGCGGGCCGGGTCGAGACGTGTTGGCGCAGCTCATCGCGGGTGCCGGTGTGGGTTGGCAGGGTCTGCGTCATGGTTTACAACCTCCGTCATCACGGTATGTCCGCTACGTAGAGTCGCAGGTCGGATACCAACGATATGGGGGCCTAAACCTCTACGCGGGCCAAGAAGGGGGCTTGGGCCATGACAACCACACAAACACCGAAAGCATTGGACGAGGTGCACATCCTGTGGACCTCGGAGGGCATGAGCTGCGACGGCGACACGGTCTCGGTCACCGCCGCCACGCTGCCGAGCCTGGAGGACGTCCTGCTCGGGCTCGTACCGGGGCTGCCCAAGGTGCACCTGCACAACAAGGTGCTGGCCAAGGAGACGGGTGACGCCTTCATGGCCCCGTTCCACCAGGCCCACCAGGGCGAGCTCGGCCCGTTCATCTTCGTGGTCGAGGGTTCCATCCCGAACGAGAAGATCAACGGCGAGGGCTACTGGACGTCGATGGGCAACGACCCGGCCACCGGCCAGCCCATCACGGTCAACGAGTGGATCGACCGGCTCGCGCCCAAGGCCTGGGCCGTGGTCGCGATCGGCACCTGCGCGACGTACGGCGGCATCCACGCCATGGCCGGCAACCCGACCGGATGCATGGGGCTGGCCGACTACCTGGGCCGCGACTTCCGCTCCGCGGGCGGGCTGCCCATCGTCAACGTGCCCGGCTGTCCCGTCCAGCCGGACAACTTCACCGAGACGCTGACCTGGCTGCTGTACCAGGCGGCGGGCATGGCGCCGACGATCCCGCTCGACGAGATGCTGCGTCCCACGTGGCTGTTCGGCAAGACCGTGCACGAGGGCTGCGACCGGGCCGGCTACTACGAGCAGGGCGACTTCGCCCTCGACTACAACTCCCCCAAGTGCCTCGTGCGCGTCGGCTGCTGGGGACCGGTGGTCAACTGCAACGTCACCAAGCGCGGCTGGATGGACGGCGTCGGCGGCTGCCCGAACGTGGGCGGCATCTGCATCGCCTGCACCATGCCCGGCTTCCCCGACAAGTTCATGCCCTTCATGGACGAGCCTCCGGGCGCGGCCGTCTCGGTCGCGATGAGCAGCGCGTACGGCGCGATGATCCGCAGGCTTCGCGGCATCACCAACAAGGCAGCGAACAAGGAGCCGAAGTGGCGCCACAACCGCCGCAGGCTGACGAGCGGGTTCGACCCGCGCTGGGGAAACGGTTGAGAGGGAGAGCGGCGAGGTGGCAATCCGTACGGCAGGTGAGAAGCAGCTCAAGGGCGAGGCCCGCGAGCTGGTGGAGATGTCCTGGGATCCGATCACCCGGATCATCGGGAACCTGGGCATCTACACGAAGATCGATTTCAAGAACCGCGAGGTCGTCGAGTGCAAGAGCACCTCGTCGCTGTTCCGCGGCTACAGCGTGTTCATGAGAGGCAAGGACCCGCGCGACGCCCACTTCATCACCAGCCGCATCTGCGGCATCTGCGGCGACAACCACGCGGTCTGCTCGATCTACGCCCAGAACATGGCGTACGGCATCAAGCCCCCGCCACTGGCTGACTGGATCATCAACCTCGGCGAAGCCGCCGAGTACATGTTCGACCACACGCTCTTCCAGGACAACCTCGTCTTCGTCGACTACTGCGAGCAGATGGTCAAGGAGACGAACCCGAGCCTGCTGCGCCGGGCCGAGCAGACCCAGGCGCCCAACTCCGCGATCCACGGCTACCGGACGATCGCCGACATCATGCGCGCCTGCAACCCGTTCAGCGGCGACCTCTATCGCGAGGCGCTGCAGGTGAGCCGGATCACCAGGGAGATGTGCTGCCTGATGGAGGGCCGGCACGTGCACCCGTCCACGCTCTACCCCGGCGGCGTGGGCACCGTGGCCACCCCGCAGGTGTTCACCGACTACATGGTGCGGCTGCTGCGGGTGCTCGACTTCGTCAAGAAGGCCGTCCCGATGAACGACGACCTCTTCGACTTCTTCTACGAGGCGATGCCCGGCTACGAGGAGGTCGGCCGCCGGCGCGTGATGCTCGGCTGCTGGGGCGCCTTCCAGGACCCGGCGGTGGTCGACTACGACTACCGGAACATGGACCGGTGGGGCCGCCGGATGTTCGTCACGCCGGGCATCGTGGTGGACGGCGAGCTGATCACGACGAACCTGGTGGACATCAACCTCGGCATCAGGATCCTGCTGGGCAGCTCCTACTACGACGACTGGCAGGCCGAGGAGACGTTCGTCACCCACGACCCGCTGGGCAACCCGGTGGACCAGCGCCACCCGTGGAACCAGACGACCCTGCCCAAGCCGCAGAAGCGCGACCTGGAGAGCGGCAACTACAGCTGGGTGATGAGCCCCCGCTGGTACGACAAGCGCACCGGCGACCACCTGGCGCTCGACACCGGCGGCGGCCCGCTGGCCCGGCTGTGGACCACGGCGCTGGCCGGTCTCGTCGACACCGGCACGGTGCGGGCCACCGGCCAGAGCGTGGAGATCAACCTGCCCAAGAGCGCCGCCCTGCCGGAGATGCGGCTGGAGTGGAAGATCCCGCGCTGGGCGAACACCATCGAGCGCAACCGCGCCCGCGCCTACTTCGTGGCGTACGCGGCGGCGATGGCCGTCTACTTCTACGAGCAGGCGATGGGCGAGGTCAGGGCCGGGCGCACGCAGGTGTTCACCGACTTCGAGGTGCCGGACGAGGCGATCGGCGTCGGCTTCCACGAGGCGGTGCGCGGCGTGCTGTCGCACCACGTGGTGATCCGGGAGGGGAAGATCGCCAACTACCACCCGTACCCGCCGACGCCGTGGAACGCCAGCCCGCGCGACATGCACGGCACGCCGGGCCCGTACGAGGACGCGGTGCAGGGGCTGCCGATCTTCGAGGAGAACGGCGCCGACTCGTTCAAGGGCATCGACATCATGCGTACCGTGCGCAGCTTCGACCCGTGCCTGCCCTGCGGGGTGCACATGTACCTCGGCGACGGCAAGGTGCTCAAGCAGGTGCACTCGCCCACGTTCGGCGCGAGCGTCTCCGGCTGATGAACGAGCGCGTCCGCAGGATCGAATCCCTGCTCGACAAGGCCGACCCGGCCGCCACGGAGCTCGTCGCGGAGGTGCTCGGCCTGTACGGCGAGGGCCTGGCTCGGGTCATGACGCTCGTGGGCGAGGAGGCGGCGGCCCGCCTCGGCGCCGACGAGCTGGTCTCGCCCCTGCTCCTGCTGCACGACCTGCACCCGCTGGACACGCGGACCCGGGTGGAGCAGGCGCTGGCCGGCTCCGCCGAGCTGCTGTCCGTCGAGGGCGACCTGGTACGGCTGCGCTTCCGCCCGACCGGCTGCCGCTCCTCGGCGGCCGGGGCGGCCTCGGCCCTGCGGGACGCGGTGCGCGAGGCGGCCCCGGAGATCGAGCGGGTCGAGATCGAGGTCGCGGACGCGGCCCTGATCCCGGTCGAGAGCCTGACCGTCCGCCCCGCCTCGCGGGCGCCGGTGCCATGACGGGCCTGCTGCGCCGGCTCGCCACGCAGGCGGTCGAGCCCGCCCGGCGGGAACGGCGCACCGAGCGCTGCGAGCTGTGCGCCGAGCCGCTGCCCGCCGTCCACCGCCACCTGCTGGAGCTGGCGGGGCGCGAGCTGCGCTGCGCGTGCCGCGCCTGTCAGGTGCTGTTCGACCACGCGGCGGCCGGCGGCGGGCACTACCGGCTGGTGCCCGAGCGCCGCTGGCGGCTGAGCGGCTTCCGCCTGGACGAGGGGGCCTGGGCCCGCCTGCGGGCCCCGGTGCGCACGGTGTTCCTGATCCACGACTCGGACACCGGCGACCCGGTCCTGTACTACCCGAGCCCGGCCGGGGCGGTGCAGGCGCCCGCCGACAGGAGCGCCTGGGAGCTGCTGCGGCGCGACAACCCGGTGCTGCGGCAGCTGGAGCCGGACGTCGAGGCCCTGCTCGTCGACAGCGAGGCCTGGATGGTGCCGGTGGACGACTGCTACGCGCTCGTCGGAGCCATCCGCGCGCACTGGCGGGGCCTGACGGGCGGCAAGGACGTACGCGAGCACATCACCCGATTCTTCACCGACCTCGGCGGCCGGTCCGTCACCGTGCCGGCCGCCGGCAGCGACAGGAGTCCAGCGTGAACAAGAAGTCGACGATCAAGACCGGGCGGCGCGACGTGCGCCCCGACGCCCCCTCCCACGTCAAGGGCGTGGCCGAGGGCAACGCGATGGGTGGTTACGACAAGCAGAAGGGCCACCTGCCCGACGGCCGCTCCACGGCCCGGCGCTCGACCGGCGTCAACCCGCACATGCACGAACCGATCGACCCCGACATGCCCAACCTGTCGCCCGCGTGATGCCGCCGATGTCAATGGCCACGCCACCGGCCCTGCGGATCGAGGTGCGCGACGTCGAGCCCGCCACGCCCGCCGTCGCGCCCGCTCTGTGTTTCCGGCTCGACGTGCGCGCGGACGCTCCCGTCCAGGCGCTCACGCTGGCCACGCAGATCCGCATCGACGCCGCCGCACGCGGCTACGACGGGCAGGCGCCGCACCGGCTCAAGGAGTTGTTCGGCCCGCCCGAGGAGTGGGGCCGCAACCTGTCCAGCCTGCTGTGGACGCAGACCGTCACCCACGTCCCGGCCTTCGACGGCAGCACGACCACGCCGGTCACGGTCGCGTGCACGTACGACTTCGACGTGGCCGCGGCCAAATACCTGCACGGCCTGCCGGACGGCGAGGTGCCGCTGCGGTTCCTGTTCACCGGGACCGTCTTCTACCTCGACGACGGCCGCCTGCAGGCGGCCTGCCTGCCGTGGGACACCGAGGCGGACTTCCGCATGCCGGTGACGGTGTGGAAGGACCTCATGGACCGCCACTTCCCGGACACCGCCTGGATCCGGCTGGAACGCGGCACGTTCGACCGCCTGTACGAGCACCGGGTGCGGCACACGCTGCCCGGCTGGGACGACGCGGTGCGGTCGCTGCTGGAGACGGGCGGAGGCTGATCCCCCATGGACCCTGTCAGGCAGATCGCGCAGGCCGTGCTGTACGAGGGCTACCTGCTGTGGCCGTACCGGGAGTCGTCGCTGAAGAACCGGCACCGCTGGACGATCGGCGGCGTCCACCCCGAGGCGTACGGGCGGGCCCATGACGGCAACCCGTGGCTGATGCGTACCGAGTGCCTGCTCGAAGCCGGGCCCCGCGACGTCGTCGAGGTGTCCGTACGCTTCCTGCACGTCGTCACCCGGCTCCGCGCCGGACAGCCGGAGGCGACCGGCGAGGAGGCGCAGGAGCGTGAGGTGAGCCTGCCGGGCCTGGTCCTGGAGGACCTGATGCACGGCCCGGTCATCGAGAAGATCGACATCCCGGCCCGGGACCGGTCCCCCGAAGGGGGCTGGCGGGAGCTGTGCGGCCGGATCGAGGCGAGCGCGCGGCGGCTGCGCCCGGACCTGTTCCGGATCACGGTCGAGGTGGTCAACACCACGCCCTGGCCCGGCGGCGGCCGCGAGGAGGCCATGCGGCGCACGCTGGTCTCCGCGCACACCGTGCTGCGCGCGCCGCAGGCTCGGTTCGTCTCCCTCATGGACCCGCCGGAGGACCTGCGGGCGGAGGCGGCGGGCTGCGACAACGCCGGCGTCTGGCCGGTGCTGGCCGGGCCGGAGGGCGACCGGCACACCGTGCTGGCCGCGCCGATCATCCTCTACGACCACCCGCGGATCTCGCCGGAGAGCCCCGGCGACCTCTTCGACGCGACCGAGATCGACCAGCTCCTCACGCTGAGCGTGCTCGCCCTCAGTGACCGGGAACGGGAGGAGATCCGCCACGGGGACCCGCGCGCCCGCGCGATCCTCGAGCGCTGCGACTCCCTCACACCCGACGAGCTGATGCGGTTGCACGGCATCATGCGCAGGACGGAGCCACACGAATGACGGGATTCTGGACCCGGATGGCGGGCCGCGGCCCGGACGAGGTCGTCATCGCCGGCGTGCCGGTCGGGCCGGGCAGCCGGGTACGGCTGCGGCCCCGCGCGCAGGCCGACGTCTTCGACCTCGTGCTGGACGGCCGCGTGGCCGTCGTGGAGAGCGTGGAGCAGGACGACGAGGGCGCCTTCCACATCGCGGTCACGCTCGACGACGATCCCGGGCGCGACCTGGGCGAGGCCCGGCTGCCCGGGCACCGGTTCTTCTACTCCGCCGAGGAGATCGAGCCCCTCGGGGGGCAGGACGGCCGCCCGGCCCCCGGCCGCGTCCTGGTGGCCGGGATCGGGAACGTGTTCCTGGGGGACGACGGGTTCGGCGTCGAGGTGGCCCGCCACCTGGCCGGGCAGGCGGGCGTAGCGGGCATGGAGGTCGTCGACTTCGGCATCCGCGGCATGGACCTGGCCTACGCCCTGCAACGGGACTACACGGGCGTGGTCTTCGTGGACGCGGCCCCGCGCGGCCTGGCTCCCGGGACGCTCACCGTCCTCGAACCCGACCTGCCGGACGGGGACGGCGCGTCGGTGGAGACGCACGGCATGGACCCGGTCCAGGTCCTGCGGCTGGCCCGGCAGCTCGGCCGGCTCCCCGCGCGGGTGCGGGTCGTCTGCTGCGAGCCGGCGTCGGTCGAGGAGGACCCGTTCGAGCTGAGCGCGCCGGTGCGCGCGATGGTCGGCGAGGCGGCCGGCCTAGTGAAGTCCCTGGTTATGGAAATGATTGCGGAAAGTGCCACTCCGGACGCCCGCGATCCGGCACCCACGGTGAGGTGATGTGAGATGTGGAAGTCGCGCACGGTGAAGCTGGTCGTGCTCTGCGGATTGGCGCTGGTCGTCATCCGCCAATGGCCGGACATCCGGCGATACATCAAGATGGAGCGAATGTAGGGACACCATGCATGAGATCGGGATGTGCGAGGGGCTCGTCGAGCTGATCGAGCAGCAGGCGGGAGGCAGGGCGGTCGCGGCCGCCCGGGTACGCGTCGGAGCCCGGCACGCCGTCGTCGACGAGGCCTTCGGGCAGGCGTTCACGCTGGCCGCGGCCGGCACGGCCGTGCAGGACGCGGTGGTGGAGCTGGTCATCACGCCGATGACGGTCGGCTGCCGCAACTGCGGCGAGCGCTCCGAGTCGGTGGACACGCTGGCGGTCTGCCCGGGCTGCGGCGACGACGGCGTCGACATCAGCGGCGGTGACGAGCTGGTCCTGGAGTCGCTCACCTTCGCCACGTCAGGCGCGTCCGGCGGGGAGGTGCCCGGTGTGCCTTGGCATTCCAGGTGAGCTCGTCGAGCGCCTGCCCGAACACGAAGACCTCGCCGTGGTGGACGTCAGCGGCGTGCGCCGGCGCATCAACGTCGGCCTGCTCGCCGACGAGGCGCTCGGGCCCGGCGACTGGGTGCTCGTGCACGTCGGGTTCGCGCTGTCCAAGATCTCCGAGCTGGAGGCGCAGGCGGTGCTCGACTACCTCAACGGGCTCGGACAGCCGTACGAGGACGAGCTCGACGCGCTGCGCACCTCGGACATCGCCTAGGAAGGACCTCTGATGCGGTTCGTCGATGAGTACCGCGACGCGGGCACGGCGCGGGCGCTGGCCGCGCAGATCGCCGCCCGCTGCCGGCCGGGGCGCCGATACACGTTCATGGAGGTGTGCGGCGGTCACACGCACACCATCTACAAGCACGGCCTGGAGGACCACCTGCCGGCCGAGGTGAACCTCGTGCACGGCCCCGGCTGCCCGGTCTGCGTGATCCCGATGGGCCGGGTGGACGACGCGATCCACATCGCCCGCCGGCCGGACGTGATCATGACGTCGTTCGGCGACATGATGCGGGTGCCCGGCGGGCAGGGCTCGTTCCTGGACGCCAAGGCGGCGGGGGCCGACATCCGGATGGTGTACTCGCCGCTTGACGCGCTCAAGATCGCGCGGGCCAACCCGGACCGCAAGGTCGTCTTCATGGCCATCGGGTTCGAGACCACGGCGCCGTCCACGGCCATGACAGTGCTGCGCGCGGAGGCCGAGGGGCTGTCCAACTTCTCCGTCTTCTGCAACCACGTCATGATCATTCCGGCGATCAAGGCCATCCTCGACTCGCCGGACCTGCGGCTCGACGGGTTCATCGGGCCCGGCCACGTCTCGGCGGTGATCGGCTGCCAGCCGTACGAGTTCATCGCCCGCGACTACGGCAAGCCGCTGGTGGTCGCCGGGTTCGAGCCGCTGGACATCCTCGACTCCGTACACCGCCTGCTGACGCAGCTCGCCGAGGGGCGGTGCGAGGTGGAGAACCAGTACGCCCGCGTCGTGCCGTGGCAGGGCAACCGCATCGCGCTGTCGGCCATGGGCCGGGTGATGCGGCTGCGGCCGCACTTCGAGTGGCGCGGGCTCGGCTTCATCGCGCACTCCGCCCTCGCCATGTCGGACGAGTACGCCCGCTTCGACGCCGAACGCGTCTTCGACCTGCCCGGGGTCCGCGTCGCCGACCCGCGCTCGTGCCAGTGCGGCGAGGTGCTCAAGGGCGTGCTCAAGCCGTGGGAGTGCAAGGTGTTCGGCACCGCGTGCACCCCGGAGACGCCGATCGGCACCTGCATGGTCTCCTCCGAGGGCGCGTGCGCCGCGTACTACAACTTCGGGCGCTTCAGCCGCGAGGAGATGCGCACGACCGCCGCCCAAGGGCCGCAGGCCGAGGAGGCGAGCCGGGCATGAACCGCGAACAGCAGGTCCTGGCCCGCATCGAGCGGATCCGGCGGCGCAAGCCCGTCGTCAGGGAGGAGCGCATCACGCTCGCCCACGGCGCCGGGGGCAAGGCCACGCACACCCTGATCGAGGCCGTCTTCCTGGAGGCGTTCCGCAACCCGCTGCTCGCGCCGCTGGACGACGGCGCGCTCCTGCGGGTGGGCGGCGAGCGCCTGGCCTTCACCACCGACTCCTTCGTGGTCTCGCCGCTGTTCTTCCCCGGCGGGGACATCGGCGACCTGGCCGTCAACGGCACCGTGAACGACCTGGCCATGTGCGGGGCCCGGCCGGCCCACCTGTCGGCCGGCTTCGTCCTGGAGGAGGGCTTCCCCGTCGCCGACCTGCGGCGCATCACCGACTCGATGGCCGCCGCCGCGGCGGCGGCCGACGTCACGATCGTGACCGGCGACACCAAGGTCGTGCAGCGCGGCAAGGCCGACGGCTGCTTCATCACCACGGCCGGGGTCGGGCTCGTCGAGCAGCCGGTCACGCTGTCGGCCTCGCACGCGCGACCGGGGGACGCGGTCATCGTCTCGGGCCCGATCGGGGAGCACGGCGCCGCCATCATGCTGGCCAGGGACGACTTCGGCATCGAGGCGCCGATCGTCTCCGACACGGCGCCGCTGCACGCCATCGTCGCCGAACTGCTGGCCGCGATGCCGCAGCACGTCCGTACCCTGAGGGACGCCACCCGGGGAGGCGTGGCCACCGTCGTCAACGAGGTGGCCAACGCGTCGGAGGTGGCCGTAGTCCTGCGGGAGGACGACATCCCGGTGCGGCCGGAGGTCACCGGCGTGTGCGAGCTGCTCGGCCTCGACCCGCTCTACGTCGCCTGCGAGGGCCGGTTCGTCACGGTGGTCGACGGCGAGCACGCCGGGCGGGCCCTCGAGGTGCTGCGCTCCCATCCGCTGGGCGCCGAGGCCGCGATCATCGGGACCGTCGCCGCGGCTCCGGCCGGGCTGGTCCTGCTGCGCACCGCCTTCGGCGGCACCCGGGTGGTGGACGTCCTGGTGGGCGACCCGCTGCCCCGCATCTGCTGAGCCCTGGTGGGGCGGGCGATCCGCTACCGCGCCGCGGCCGACACCAGCTCGGCCAGCACGTGGTAGAGGGTCGCCTGCGCCTCCTGGATGCGGTGCACCGACGACGACGGGACCACGAACAGGTGCTCGGCCAGCCGCTCCTCGGCCATGCGGCCGCCACCGGAGCCGGCGAACCCGACGGTCACCATCCGCAGGCTCGCGGCCCGCTCCAGGCCGCGCAGCACGTTGGCCGAGCCGCCGCTGGTGGACAGGGCGCAGGCGACGTCGCCCTCGCCGCCGAGCGCGGCGAGCTGCCGGGCGAACACCACCTCGAAGCCGACGTCGTTGCCGAGCGCCGTCACGAGCGCCGTGTCGGCCGCCAGCGACACCGCGGGCAGACCCCGCCCGGTGAACAGGTCCGCCACCGACTGCGCGTCGGTGCTGCTGCCGCCGTTCCCGAACGTGAACAGCCGCCCCCCGCCGCGGAAGGCGGCGGCCAGCGCCCCCGCGCACGCCGCCAGCGGGCCCGCCATCTCGTCGAGCACCCGCCGCCGCAGCTCCAGGCTCTCGCGGGCCTTCTCCACGGTGGACGCCGTCAGGTCGAGCGGGTCGCGCCGCAGGAACGGGTAGAGCGTCCCGGTCATCGGTAGTCCCTTCCGAGTACGGCGATCGCCTCGCCCGCGTGCACCAGCACGGTGTCCCCGACCTGGACCTCCACCAGCCCCACGCTGATCTCCTCGGTCCCGGCGCCGGTGTCGGCCCGTGCCAGCCCGTCGGGCAGCAGCCCCACGACCCGGACGGCCACGGCCACATCCCCACACGTCACGCAGGAGTCGCAGGTCTCCTCCTCCGCGGGCTCGCCGCTCACTCGGGGCACTCCGACTCCTGGAACACGTGGACCAGCTCCCACAGCAGGTGGTACATGGTGATGTGAATCTCCCTCGCGACCAGCGGATCCGTGCTCCGCGCGGTCAGCACGTGCTCCGCCTGCGCGCACTCCTCGTCCGCCGTCAGGGCGACGGTCAGCATGCCGAGCCCGCGGGCGGCGGCCAGGTCGCCGTCGAACGGCCGGATCCCCACCGCGATGTCCTGGGGGCGTCCCAGCACCGGCAGCGCGGAGGGCTCCGCGCCCAGGCTGAATGCTGGAAGGGCGCGCTTGCCCACGATCACCGGGTGGGTGAACTCCACGGCCACGTGCGCCGCGTCCGAGGCGGCCTCGCCCCGGCCGAAAGCCAGCAGCCTGCCTCCACGCCGGAATCGCCCGGACATGGCGGACGCCGCCGCGACGACCGCGCCGGCGTCTTCCACCAGCGCCGCTCCCGCGGCCTCACGGATCCGATCGAGCACTTCGGCATCCCGCCTTCCTGCGCTGCACGACATCGCCCATTCCACCGTGGTGCGCCACGAACGGCCCGCCTTTGCCCGCCACCGGTTCGGCAAGGTCCCGGCAAGATTCGCCCACCCGAGACGGCGGCCGGGCCCCTAGACTCAGGGCTCGTGACCCAAGTGGATGAGCAGGGCCGCCTCGAGCCTCCTCTCGCGGCCGACGAGACCGGGACCCTCCTGGGCTTCCTCGACTATCAGCGCGCGACCCTGGCGTGGAAGTGCTCGAACCTGGACGCGGCCGGGCTGAAGGCGACCGTCGGCGTGTCGCCGATGACGCTGGGCGGGATGCTCAAGCACCTCGCCTACGTCGAGAGCCACTGGTTCATCCGGTCGCTGCACGGCGCGGAGTGGCCGCCTCCGTGGGACACGGTCGACTGGAAGGCCGACCACGACTGGGACTGGCACTCGGCCGCCGACGACACCCCCGAACAGCTCTTCGCGCTCTGGCAGGAGGCGGTGGACCGCTCGCGGGCGGCGGTGACGAAGGCGCTGGCCGACGGCGACCTCGGCCAGCCGGCCAAGCGCGGCTGGCCCGACGGCCAGACGCCCAGCCTGCGGTGGATCCTGTGCCACATGATCGAGGAGTACGCCCGGCACAACGGCCACGCGGACCTCATCCGGGAGTCGGTGGACGGGCTGACCGGGGAGTAGTCGAATATTGTCGGTGAGCTGCTCTAACCTCGGGGCGATGGACATCATCCTGATTCCCGGCCTCTGGCTCGACGCCTCGTCATGGGACGAGGTCGTCCCCGCGCTCGTGCGGGCCGGGCACCGCCCCCACGCGCTCACGCTGCCCGGCATGGAGTCGAAAGACGCCGACCGCTCCGAGATCACCCTGCTCGACCACGTCGGCGCGGTCGTCAAGGCGATCGACTCCTTCGACCCCGCCGGCGGCAAGGTGGTGCTGGTCGGCCACTCCGGCGGGGGCACGATCGCCCACATCGCCGCCGACGTGCGCCCCGACCGGGTCGCCCGGGTCGTCTTCGTCGACAGCGTGCCTCCCGGCGACGGCGGCCTCATCAACGACGAGCTCCCGGTCGAGAACGGTGAGATCCCGCTGCCCGACTGGGGGTTCTTCGAGGCGGAGGACCTTGTCGACCTCGACGACGAGCTGCGCGCGGCCTTCCGCGAGCGGGCGATCCCCTCGCCGGCCCGGGTCGCGAGCGACCGGGTGCGGCTGTCGGACGAGCGCCGCTACGAGGTGCCCGCCACCGTCATCACCTGCGAGTTCTCGAGCGAGATGGTCCAGAAGTGGATAGGGCAGTCGCTCGCGTTCACGCAGGAGCTCGCCAAGATCCGCCACGTCGACTACGTCGACCTGCCCACGGGCCACTGGCCGCAGTTCACCCGGCCGGAGGAGCTGGGCCGCGCGATCGCGACCAGCGTCGGCCCCGCCTGACGGCCCGGTCGGGGCGGCGCGGTCGGGGCGGCGCGGTCCGGGCGGCGCGGTCGTGACGGCGGATGTGGTCAGCTCGCCGTCGGGCAGGGTGGGTCGTAGGGCACGTCGGGCAGATACTGGCGCCACTCGGCCGGCGTGATCGGCGGGAAGACCAGCGCGCAGATCCGCCGGGCGGCGCCGGCGGGGTCGACCGGCCACAGGCGGGCGGTCGAGTCGCCGGACACCGTGGCCAGGGTGGCGCCGTCCGGGCTGAAGACCGCCTTGTTGACCTCCCCGAGGTGACCGGTCAGCGTGGCCAGCGCGGTGGCTCCGGCCGGGTCGGCGATGTTCCAGAGCATCGCGGTCCGGTCGTCGCCGGCGGTGGCCAGCGTGCGGCCGTCGCGGCTGAAGGCCACCGACTGCACGCTGTCGGCGTGCCCCCGCAGGACGGCGACGGGCCGGTCGAGGGAGCGCACGTTCCAGAGCCGGGCCGTGCGGTCGCCGCCGCCGCTGGCCAGCAGCGTGCCCGTGCGGTCGAAGGCGAGGTAGTAGACCGTGCCGCCGTGGCCTCTGGCGACGCCGAGCGGGGCCAGGTCGGCGGCGCGCCACAGCCGGATGGTCCGGTCGCCGCCGCCGGTGGCCAGCAGCCGGCCGTCGGGGCTGAAGGCCACGGCGTTGATGGCGGCCTCGTGGCCCTTGGCGACGGCCCGGCGTACCGGATGCCCGGGGTCGGAGATGTCCCAGACGTACACGTCGGACTTCTCGCCCGCCACCACCAGGCTCCTGCCGTCGGGGCTGACGGCCGCGGCGAAGATGTTGCCGATGCCGGCCGCCGTCGCGGACAGGAGCCGGGGGCGTGCCGGGTCGGTGAGGTCCCACAGGCGTATCGAGCTGTCCAGGTCGGTGCTGGCCAGGAGCGTGCCGCCGCGGGCGAAGGCGACGGCGGTGACCCCGTTGGCGTGCCCGGTCAGCGTGGCCAGCGGGCGGGGATCGCCCGACACGTCCCAGATCCTGATCACCGGGTGGCTGGCCGTGGCGAGCAGGCGGCCGTCGGGGCTGTAGGCGAGCGCGTAGACCGTGCCCTGGTGGCCGCCGAGCAGGGGCCGGCCCAGGTCCCACACGCGTACGGTGTCGTCGCGCCCGCCGGAGGCGAGGACGCGGCCGTCGGGGCTGTAGCGGACGGTGTAGACGGTGTTCGAGTGCCCCGTCATCACGATCGGGTCGGCACGGACGTCGGTCAGGTCCCACAGCCGGACCGTGCGGTCGTAGCTGCCGGTGGCCAGGGAGCGGCCGTCGGGGCTGAAGTCGACGGCGACCACGCCGTTCTCGTGCCCGGAGAGCGTGGCCAGGTGCCTGCCGTGGCGGGGATCGCGCAGGTCCCACAGCCTTACCGTGTTGTCGAAGCCGCCCGTGGCCAGGGTGTCGCCGTGGAAGGCGGCCGCCAGCACGGCCTTGGTGTGGCCGCGCAGGTCGGGCAGGCGTTCGGGGTGACGCGGGTCGCCGACGTCCCAGAGCATGACGTCGTTGGAGAAGGCGGTGACGGCCAGCGTCCTGCCGTCCGGGCTGAAGGCGACGTCCGACAGTCCCTCCGGCCCGCCTTTGAGCGTGCTCACCGTGTACGGTTTGCTGGGATTCGTAACGTTCCATAACAGGGCAGTGGCGTCGTAGGAGGCGGTCACCAGCAGCGTCCCGTCGGGGCTGAAGGCCAGCCCGATGATCCCCAGGCTGTGCCCGCCCATCGTGGCCAGCTCCACAGGGTGCCGGGGGTCGCGCACGTCCCACAGGTGGGCCGTGTTGTCGTTGCCGGCCGTGGCCACCGTCTCCCCGCCCGGCGCGAACGCCGCCGCGGAGATGCCCTTGGCGTCGCCCACCACCGACGACAGCGCGCCCGGCCGCAGCGGATCGGTCACGTCCCACATCCGCAGCGTGCCGTCGAGCGCCACCGTGGCCAGCCGCCTGCCGTCGGGGCTGTAGTTCACCGCGTAGACCGCGCCGGCGTGGGCGGTCAGCACGTTGGCGTACGGGTTGGCGGGCGTGCTGAGCACCGCGCCGCGCGACTCGGTGGTCGGCGTGAGCCGCTGGGCGGCCAGGGCGAGCTGCGCGGCCAGCGCCGGGTTGCCCGCCCGCAGCGCGACCGACTCGTTGGCGACCTTGCCGGACAGCGCCGCGTTGCGCTGGTCGCCGATGTCGCGCTGCCCGCGTACCGCGACCACGACCGCCGCCGTGGTCAGCAGCAGCAGCGCCGCCAGCACGGCCACGAGCCGGCGCAGCCGCCGGGTGCCGCGCCGCTGCGCCGCGGCCTCCACCTCCTGGCGTTCGACGGACGCCGCCAGGAACCGCCTGGCCTGCGGCCCGGGCGCGGCGTGCGGGCCGGCGCCCTCGGCCCAGAGGCGGGCCACGGCCAGCCGCGAGCCGCGGTAGAGCGCGCCGGGGTCATGGCCCTCCTTCGCCCACCGCGCCGCGGCCTCGGCCAGGTCGCGGCCGACGACCAGCCCCGCCCGGTCGCTCTCCAGCCAGCCGGCCAGCCGGGGCCAGGCGGTGAGCAGCGCCTCGTGGCTGATCTGCACCTTGTCGAGGTCGACGGTGATCAGGCGCTCGGCCACGAAGCGGTCGAGCACGTCCTCCGCCTCGGCCGCCACGGCGGGGTCGTGGTCGGCGAGGACCTCGGCGATCGTCATGCTCCTGCGGGTGGCGGCGGTGTCGGACGCCACGTGGACGAGCGTCAGGAACAGCCTCCTGGCCAGCTCCTGGCGGTGTTCGCCCAGGCCCAGGTAGACCTTCTCCGCGCTGTCGGCCACGGCCCTGCCGATGCCGCCGACCTTGCGGTAGTCGGCGATGGTCAGCCGCCTGCCCTGACTCTCGCGCCACATCGCGTACAGGGCGTGGGAGACCAGCGGCAGCGTGCCGGCCTCGTGCGCCTCGCCGTCGGCGCGGGCCGGGGCGACCTCGCGCAGCAGCAGCTCTACCAGGCCGTTCTCGATCTCTATGCGCGCCTTGCGGGCGGGTTCCACGACGGCGGCGCGCAGTTCGTCCTCGCGCATGGGGCCGACCACGAGCTGGCCGGAGCGCATCGCCGCGAGCAGCTCGGGGTGGCGCATCGCCTGGCCGTAGAAGTCGGCGCGCAGGCCGGCCACGACCACCGCCCGCTCCGCCGCCTCGCCCAGCGCCGCGACGAACCTCGTACGCTCGTCGGGGTCCTCGCAGACCGTGAAGACCTCCTCGAACTGGTCCACGATCAGCACCTCGCCCCGCTGCCGCGCCAGCGCGGCCATCGGGTGCGGCCCCGGCGTGAACACGGCGGCGTCGCGGCCCAGCGCCGGGACCACCCCCGCCCGCAGCAGCGAGGACTTGCCCGAGCCCGAGGCGCCCACCACGAGCCGCAGGCCCGGCTCGGTCAGGCGGGCGACGAGCTGCCCGGTCAGCGCCTCCCGGCCGAAGAACCACTCGGCGTGCTCGGTCTCGAAGGCCGCCAGGCCCCGGTACGGCTCCGGCCCCGCCGGGCGGCGGCCGGGCGCGCGGCGTACCCGGTGCCAGGCGTTGAGCCACTGCTCGACGGCCGCCTCGTCGCTCACCCCGCACACTCGCAGGACCTCGACCAGCAGGTCGCGTGAGGAGAGGGAGGGCAGGCCGCGCCCGGCGAACCAGTCGCCCAGCGTGCTGGGGGCGATGTCGGCCCCCACCTTGGCCGCCACCTGGCGCACCGACACCCCGGCGGATTCACGCAGCCGGGTCAGCGCCTGGCCGAACTCCTCGCGGGTCGTGATGAGTGCCTGCTCCTGCACGAGCGCCTCCTCGGACCCGGCTCGCCGTCATGGTAACCGGCCGCATACGGAGTTGTACGGATAATCGCCGCCCACTCCCCCGGCGCTGGTCGGAGGCGTTGAATCTGTCCGAGAAGGGGCTGACGTTGATCGACGTATTCGTTGTTCTCCCGCGTCATTCGAACGATCAACGCCTTGATCGATCGGCGGGTACAAGGGCGTCCCGGACGCCGGCCGTCGGTGCAGGTCCATTAACGTGCCACGAGGCTGCGATGCCAACGCAGGATCGTCGCAGGGGTCGCGGGGAACACCTTCGCCCACCGGGTCAGAACGGACCAGCACCTCACCAACCGGTAGACCAGCGACAAAACACCCCGCGATGGTCGCAGCCGCTACCCGGATCATGAAGCAGTTCAGAGCATGAAGCCATGTTTTCGGCGGGATGACCTGAACGGCATCAGGTGCGGCGAGCCGACCGCGTGGGCCTCCAGAACTCCCTGGAGACCACCTACCGATGATTCGATGCGACCGGAGAACGACCACAGGATCAGGTTCTAGAAGTGGGTGGCGACACCGAATGCCGCACGCAATTGGGCCATGTCATGACGGTCTCGGTCGCTGGGTTCATACCCTTGGTGGAAGGCAATCTGCTGGGCCACCGACAGGCAGTCCACCGAAACACCCTCGATCATGCCCGTGGTGAAGGCGTCCGCAGGGTAGTGAAAGGTGCCGCCATGATCGTCGGCTTGCTGGACGGCGGAGCCGTCCGCCTCGAACCGCAGCGGATGCAGGTCCAGCTCGTGACCATGGTGATCCTTCATGACGAACCGGGCGGGTCGGCCGGGCTGGGCATCGGGCTGCTCGATGAACCCCGCGGCCTCCAGCGTCTTGATCAGCAGCGGTTCCTGCTCGACGCGGTGCAACAGGTCAAGGTCGCGATGCTCGCGGGTGACCTTGCCAACCAGGGCATCGATGCCCCATCCACCAGCAACCCAGATCTCGCAATCCGCGTCGCGTAGCAGCGCCAGCAGCCGTAGCATCACACGCGCATCCATCATGGGAGGCATTCTGCCCGCCCCGCCTGGGCCATGTCGATCAAGCCCGACGGCCCGCCTGCGCCGCCGGGCAACCTCGGCCAGGGCCTGGTCGTGGGTGAGGCCGTCCCGGGCGGACCGGAGGAGCACCAGGTTCGACCTTGCTGAGAACAGTGATGTTCGCAACCCCCGTAAGATGCGGCCAGTGGGGTGGGAAACACTCGGGCAGTGGGGCGAAGACGTCGCTCGCATCGAACCGCTCGCCGGCGGAGTCGCCAACGACGTGTGGAGCGTGCGCGTCAACGGGCACCTCGCGGTCGGTCGTCTCGGTGCCAGGAGCGACGCTGATCTCGCGTGGGAGACCGAGCTCCTCCAGCACCTCGACCGTGAAGGTCTGACCGTGCCGGTGCCGATCCCGACTACGGACGGCCGGCTGTTCGTCGACGGTCTGGTGGTGATGACCTACCTGGAGGGCGGACCGCCCGAGACGCAGGCCGACTGGCGTCGCGTGGCCGGCACGCTCCGCGAGCTGCATCGGTTGACGCGGGGCTGGCCGCAGCGCCCAGGTTGGCGATCGTCGACCGACCTCCTGCACGCCGAGACCGGGACGAGGATCGACCTCGGCACGATGCCCCCTGAGGGCGTTGCCCGATGCCGGGCAGCGTGGGCGCGGCTCACCGGGCGTCAGACGTGCGTCGTCCACGGCGACCCCAACAACCCTGGCAACGTCCGCATGACCGCGAATCAAGTCGCGCTGATCGACTGGGACGAGTCGACCTCGTGCTGCCCGACAACGCCGCCGGGCTGGACGACGGCGCGTACGACGTCGCCGCGCAAGCGTCGGCCGCGTGGGAAGCCGCCGTCTGCTGGGGCGACGAGTTCGCAGTCAAGAGGCTCGCCGAAGTTCGAGCGGTCTGAGAACGCGTTCGAGGAGTTGGGTTACCGGCGGTCGAGTGCGCACATCACTTGGCCAAGCCGTGGTCCTTCGTGTCGGCCATGGAAGGGACGCTACTGTTCGCCAGTGCTGCGGTGCGCCGCAACGGAACCGGTCATGCAGACGCGCTGCCGGTGCGGGCAGCTCAGCACGGCAGCAAGGGTCCGCCGTTGACCCTCAGGCCGCCGCCGTGGCCGTCGCTGACGCCGGTGGCCAGAAAGCCGAAGCTCACCCGGCCGAACGACGGGACATAGCCGTTGTACGACTGGTTGCCGGCCGACATGCTCTGGCCTGGCTGAATCACGATCGCATCCCACGCGTTGGTGACCTTGGTGCCGTCGTCCCACGTCCAGGTGGCCGTCCAGCCGTCGACCGGTATCCCGTTGTTGATGAGGGTGACCTTGATCTGAAAACCGTTGGTCCACGAGCTGACTTTCTCCCACTCGCACGCGATGATCGTCGCTTGCGCGGGAGAGGCGTACGTGGCGATCAACACGATCGCTCCGGCGAGAGCCGCCGTCACCCGAGCCAACCGCGATGTACGTCGTCTCGTCATGACCAACCCTTCGGCAGGAGCGGGCACGGCCCGGCACCGAGGAACGCTTCCCCTCGGAGGTACCTCTCTTGAAAGACCGGGGTCAATGCGGGAACCGGCCTGCGCCCAGAGCCTGCGCACCGACACGGCTTCACCTGCCGTCATTCCCGATCAGGGGCTCATCCTGGGATTTTCGAACTGAAACTTTCACGTGTCATCCCGCCGGAGCGCTTGCCGCCAACGCGTGGGTGGCGAGGGCCAGGGCTTGCTGGGGTGTGATGCTGCTGCCGTCGTTCGGGTCCTCTCACGCCTCGCCCAGGGCGGCGTGGGTGGAGGTATTGGTGGTGATGCGGAAGCTCTGATGCCGAATGCCGTGCATGAGCACGTCCACGCTGCGTGGCGTCGGTGCTGCGGTGGGAGGACGGGGTACGGGCTTGCCGACGGCTGCGGTCCACGCGTGAGCGATCGCGAGGGAGACGGCCCACCTGGTGTGGACGTGCTCGGGCTGATGGTCGAGGACGGTTGTCGGCCACTTCTCGCGAGTCGGAGCGAGATGATCTTTTCAGGCACGTAGGGCTGTAGGGCGTCAAACTCGCGCGTGGGGTTTGAGCTGGGATTTCTCCGACCGAGCCATGAAGTCCGACATGGCGCGGGCCCAAACCCCGCCGCCGCCAGGACCCGGCGGACCATCCCCTCCCCCCACCCGGCATCCAAGGTAACAGCCTCGCCAGTGCGGCCGGCAGCTGCGCGAGGGCATCCTGCTGCCCGCGGGGATCACCACCCCGACCCCGGCCGATCAGCGAGGTGCGCCGCCGAGCACGCCCGCTTATATCGCACGCCGGCCGAGCGCGCCGACCCGGAGCTGTGGGCGAGGCCGGCCGAGCTGCTGCAGGTGCCCGCCGATCGGCGAGTCTCGGAGCTGGAGCGGCTTCGCACCGCGCCGACGCGGGCCTCGGGCCGGGTGATGGCGGCGGAGTCGCATCGGGCGGCCGAGATCGGCGCACCTCGCACGCCGGACATTCGAACCCGGATCGGCAAGATCGCTCATGTTCGCAGAACCTACCGCGCACGCTGTTATGAGAAACGGTTTTGCGAGAGGCTATGGGAACGGCGGGCGAGGACAAACCAGACACCGCCCGGTGGATCGGCACGGCGTGCCAGAACTCCTCATTTCTGAGAACACGAACGGTAGCTGTCGTTACACAAAGCTACTTTGGGGCTCATCTCACGAACCCGAGCGAGGGGCCTTCCGGCGAGCTTCGAGCGCATCCAAGATCAGGTCCAGGCCGTAACTGAACTCGCCGGTGTAGTCGTAGCCCGGCCGCAGTGCGTGGTCGCGGATCATCTCGGTGAGGTACGGCAGCTCCTCCGCCGGCAGATGCCGGAGAATGCCGCCGGCCACTTCCTCGACATCGTCCGGCGTCGTCATCGGCAGGTTCGCCTCCTGCAAGACGAACCCGGAGACGTAGCTGTCGATGAGCGAGACGGCGTGCGCGGCCATCGGCAGCGTGAACCCCGCCTTCCGGAGGACGCCCAGGACTGCGTCGTGGTGGCGAAGCGTCGCCGGTCCCGGATCGCGACGGGAGTCCATGAGGCCGAGAGCCCAGCTGTGCTGCGACAGGACCCCACGTGCGGAGAAGGCACGGGTACGGATCGCATCGCGCCAATCGTCGCATTCGGCACCGGGCAGCTTGATCGCCGCGAACACCATGTCGACCACGCCGTCGAGGATCGCGTCTTTGTTCGGCACGTGGTGGTAGAGCGACATCGCCTCCACGCCCAGTTCCTGCGCCACCCGGCGCATGGTGATCGCCTCCACGCCGCCGCGATCCGCGACCCGGATCGCGGCTTCCAGCACGAGGCCTCTGCTCAGCGGTTGTGGTGGTGGTGGTGGCACGACGGCTCCGGGGTGTGGGCGAGTTGACAGCCTTACGAGCGTAAGCCAACCTTACATGCGTAAGCAGCCTTACGAGTGTAAGCCTGTCCAGGTTCGCGTCAGCCAGGGTTCAGCCAACACCTGACCTGTGACGCGCCCCGCCGGGGCGAGAGGAGATTTCGATGCCGATGCCGAGGTGGTGGGGGCACGTGAACAAGAGGGTGTTCAACCCCCGCGCGATAACCGGCGGGGAATGGCCGGTACTGATTCACGTCGGTCGCATTTCTGGCGCCACGTACCGCACGCCGCTCGATGCGCATCCCGTCGACGGCGGTTACCTGTTCGTTCTGGTGTACGGATCGCGCTCCGATTGGGTGCAGAACGTCCTGGCGGCCAAAGGTGCGCGGCTCCGGGTCGACGGGAGAGAGGTGGAACTCACCGCCCCACGCCTTGTCGGTAAGGACGAGGCGTTCCAGGCCCTCCCCGATGAGGTGGCGCGCCCACCGAGGCTGCTCCGCATCACCGAGTTCCTCCGCATGGACCTTTTCACAGGCTGACCCTGGCCGCCGCCCCGGCAGTCCCTGTCTCGCGCGTCGGGGACCTCGCCGATCCGGTGCCGACAGACTCCGTCACCACGACAATTACAGGACAGGCATCGTGCATACGAACAGGCGGGCAACCGCAATTGCGGGAACACTGATCATCGTAGGCATGATCGCCGGTGTGCTGAGCATCGTTCCCGCTCTCGAGGAGCCACGCCATCTCGCTCTCATTTCCGCACACGAGAGCCAGGTCATCGTCGGCGCAGTTGCTCAGTCCATCATGATCCCCGCCTATGTCGGGTTCGCGCTGTACCTTTATCCGACATTGAGGGCGGAGAACGAAGCGCTCAGCCTTGGTTTCCTTGGGTTCAGGCTGATCGCAGCGACGTTCCACTTCATAGGCGTGATTTCCCTGCCCTTGTTTCTTGTGCTGGGCCATGGATTCACCCAAGCCGGCGCTTCGGACGCATCCCACCTCGAGGTCTTGGGCGAGTTGCTGCGGACGGCGCGCGACTTGGTCAATCACGTCGCATTGATCATCTCGCTGAGCCTCGGAGATCTCCTGTTGTTCCGCATTCTGTGGCGGTCGAGATCTGTCCCTCGATGGTTATCCGGGTGGGGATTCCTGGGAATCGGAGCAGCTATATCGGCGAGCTTCTTGGTGCTGCTTCGCCTAACCGACGTGGTCACGCCACTCTATCTGGCCATGAATGCGCCACTGGGCCTGCAGAGCTTTGTCTTCGCCGTGTGGTTGATGACAAGAGGCTTCGCTACGAATACATCAACCACGGCCCACCAGCACGGCTGACGCGCAGGCCGTCCCCCTTTGTTGCGATGACCTGCGGATTCCGCCACTCGTGAGGCGTTGACCAGGGAGCATCTGATCCCGTAGCACGTGACGCACTCCGGGCTTGCCGCTCACCAAGGCGCCGTCGTTCCGCCGCTCGCCCCCCGCCTGCCACCCTCGGGCAGCAGCGACTCGAGCCGCTCCCGCTCCGCATTGGTTGAGCGACCTCGACGCATACGCGAATCGTGACGATCCGGCAACGGTTAGCCAGTAGATCCAAGAAGCAAACTCTTAGAGCCTGCTGACAAACGATTTTGTCGCAGGGGCTGGGGTGGAGATGCCTTGCTCGAGGCCATTTGCGTGATGTGCCCGCGGACAGGAGCGGGCTCCTGATAGCTGAGGTGTTGTCTACGCAACTCGGCGGCCAGGAGCCCGTGGTTGTCTGTTTACCCGCCCGCGTCCTCGGGCGCCAGCGATTGCGCCTCACCGGGGTGCCGATGTCATACCGAAGGCCGGCACCGCGAGCATGTCCCGGCGAGGGCGTGCTCGCGAACCGGTCATGATCGGAACACGTTTACAGAGATATGCTTCGATTTCTCGCGGTTCTCGCGCTCGCCGTGACCCTCTGCGGTTGCCAGGGTGAGCAAGGATGCACGCTGATCGGCACGCGCGTGGGCGTCCAGGTGGATGTCGCCGCCCCGCTCGCCAGCCGGGTGGTAGCGGCGAAGCTGGAGGTGTGCCAGGCGGGTAGGTGCACCGAGCCCAAGCTGGAGCTCTTCCCCTCCGACCAGGGCGGCAAGTACGGGTTCGGCGACGTCGGGGGGCTGCGCAAGGAATGGGCCACCGTACGGCTGAGGCTCACGGACGCCGCCGGGAAGGAGGTGCTCGACCGCACCATCGACGTCACTCCCAAAGGCCGCTTCCCCAACGGCCCGCAGTGCGGCGAGGGCGGCCCGAACGCGCAGGTGGAGGTCAACGGCGAAGGCCGGATGCGGGAACGGCCCTGACGCATTGACCGCACGTCGCGCCGCGCCTAGCGTCCCCCGTAATAGAGTTTTGAGTCTAAGCGCCAAGTGGCAAAGGCTTAAGTGCTTGCGGGGATGGGTCCGTAGAGGGCTGGTCCGATCTTGTTGATGTAGCCCTGGTGCGACCATTGGAACAGCTGAACGCGGAAGCTGTTGATGTTCTCGATCTCGAGGAGGGCGGCCAGTTCCGGCGGCGGGTCGGCCCAACGGCCCGCGGGTAGCTGGCCGGCCAGTTCACGGGCCAGGCGGCGGGTCATCTGGTGCACGGTGGCCCACCAGATCACGGCTTCATGGTGTTCAGGCTTGCTTTCGTAGACCCGTACCAGCCGCCGGTAGCGGGTCAGCCAGGCCAACGTTCGTTCTGCCACCCACCTGCGGGGCAGAACGACGAAGCCGCCCATGTCGTCGGTGCGCTTGACGATCGTGATGGCCAGGCGCAGCACGTCGCGTGCCCAGGTGACCAGCCGTCCGGCGTAGCCGCCATCGGCCCACACCAGATTGATAGTGGAGTACTTCTCGGTCAGCAGCGCCAGCAACGGGTGTGCGCCGTCAGGGTCTTGGACGGAGGCGGCGGTGACGATCATGCACAACAGCAGCCCGAGCGTGTCGACCGCGATGTGCCGTTTCTGTCCCTTGATCTTCTTGCCTGCGTCGTAGCCGCAGGTCGCGGCCTCGACGGTGTCGGCTGCCTTGACCGTCTGGGAGTCGATGCATCCGGCCGTCGGCAGCTCGCCCCGCCCGGCCATGACCCACAGCCGGCCGCGTAACCGCCCGGCCAGCCGCTCCGGCAGACCACGCCGGGACCAGCGCCCACGGCCGGTGCAGTCGTCCTTGCGCGCCCGTACCAGCCCGAACCGGCCCAGGACCGCGGTGCGACGCTGTGGCGGGAGTAAAAGGCGGCACGGGAGACTCCCAGCAGCTCACACGCCCGCTTGACGCTGTGGCCCCCCTGCTTCTCCGCCTCGGTGAACGGATCCACGCTCACCGGGTCTCCCTCACGATGAAAGCCGTCGCACGCTTGAGCACATCGACGTCCTCGCGCAGTCGCCGATTCTCGCGCCGCAACGCAGCAGTACGCGCGCCTGCGCGAACGCGGGGGTTACCGGAACGACAGCGCCCTGGCTGAGCGTGCGGACGTGCTCGCCTTCACCGGCGCTCCCTTGACGGACGCGATCGAGGTCGTCGGCACACCTTGGCTCGAACTGGCGCACGACTCCGACACGCCGCACGCCGCACCGCCTCCGCGCCGGCCGTCGCATCCGGCTGCTGGTGGCAGGCGGAGAACACCCCCGCTGGGAGCGCAGCCTCGGCACGGGTGAGGACCCGGCCGGCGAGCACGTGCGTGACGCCGTCGGCGGGCGGCCTACCGCGGCTGGACGCGAGCTGGCATGCTCGAGTCGGCACCCCGCCCGGTGGAGGCTACCCATGGCGCTCGCACCCCTGACCCTGCTCGTCCCCGAGCTCCGCGCGGCTCCTTACGCGGGCGGCACGGACGTCCTGGACGACCTGGTGACCTGGGCGACCGCGCCCGGCCCCACCTCGGTGCGCCTGGTCTCCGGCCCGGCGGGAACCGGCAAGACGCGGCTGGCGGTCGAGCTGGCCGCCCGGCTTCCCGCGCCCGGCCCGCCCGCCGCTGGAGCGCCGTTCGTCTGGGCGCGGCCGGGCGCGCGGCCGCCGGAGCCGGAGGGGCCGGCGCTGGTGATCGTGGAGGACGCCGACGCGCACGAGGTCGGCGCCCTGGCCGGCCTGCTGGCCGGCGCGATCGGCAGGCCGGGTACGCGGGTGCTGCTGCTGGCCAGGTCGTTCCCCATGATGTGGGCGACGTGGGCGGAAGAGGTCCACACCTCTCCTGAGCAGGAGGCGTTCGCGCTGGTCGGACGGGCGGAAAGCATGACCCTGCCGTCCGTGGAGCTGGACTTCGCCGCGGTCCACGCCGCCATCGCCGCCAAGTTGGGCCTCGCGCCGTCGCCGGCGCCGTCATGGCGGCCGTCCGAAGCCGCGACCCCGCTGGACGTGCAGGCCGCCGCCCTGGCCACGCTCCTCGCCGACGGCCGGGACGTGAGCCTCGACGTCGACGGGTTGCTGCGGCTGGAGGAGGAACGGTGGCTGGCGGTGGCCGCCGGCCTGGGCCTGGCGCCCGGCCTTGACCTGCTGCGCGACGTACTGGCCGTGGCCGCCGCGCTGGACGGCTCGGTGTTCGGTGACGGCGACCTGGAGCTGGGCGAGCTGCTGCTGCGCGTGCCGGAGCTCGCGTACGCCGACAGCGAGGAGCGGCGCGACCTGGTGCGCTGGCTACGGACGGCCTACCCGCCTTCGGCGGTGCCCGCGGCCGGCCGGCCCGCGTGGCCGGAGGACCTCATGCTCGGCCTGGCCGCCGGCCATCTCACGCGGCGGCCCGAGCTGGCCGCGCGCCTGCTGCGCAGGCTGTCGGACCGGCGAGCCTGGCGCGCCCTGGTCGCTCTGGCCAGGACCGCCGCGGGCCGCCCCGAGGGCGTACGCGCGCTGGCCGCGGTGCTGGGCCAGGACCTGACCGGGCTGCAGAACGTGCTGACGGCGGCGCTCGGCACCGGCGTCACCGGCACGCTCGACGCAGCGCTGGCGCTCGCCCTGGACGAGCCGTTGCGCGCGGGAGCCACGCTGGCGGAGCTCCTTCCCGGCCCGGCCGCGCTGGACGAGGCGGCCCTGGCGGTCCTGCTGCCGATGACCAACGGCCTGGCCGGCGCGGACGAGGCGGCGCAGACCTCCGCCGCCGACCTGCGGTGGCTGCAGGGGAAGCGGCTGTCCGAGCTCGGCCACGACGACGAGGCCGCGGACGCCCTGCGCGACGCGGTGCGGTTGTACCGGTCGATCCCGGGCGAGCGTGAAAGTCTCGCGCTCGCGCTCAACAGCCTCTACAACTGCCTCATGGGCCTGGGCCGGCAGGAGGAGGCGCACGCCGCCATCGTCGAGGAGGTCGAGCTGAACCGGGCGCTGGCCGGGAGATCCCCGGGCCATCGCGCCGCCTACGCCGCCTCACTCAGCAACCTCAGCGCGGCCCTGGGCCGGCGCGGGCGCGAGGAGGAGGCGCTGGCGTCGGTTTCGGAGGCGGTGTCGATCCTGCGCGTGCTGTCGGGCGCCCGCCCACGGGAGCACGACGCCGACCTCGCCGGCGCCCTGGCCAACGAGGCGTACGCGCTGACGCGGCTGGGACGCCCCGAGGAGGCCCTGGCCGGGCTGTACCAGGCGCTGGAGATCCGGCGCAGGCAGGCCGGCGAAGACCCGGCCGCCTTCCTGCCCAAGCTGCTGCTGGTCCTCAACAACCTGTCCGCCACCCTGCGCGAGAGCGACCGGCTCACCCAGGCCGCCGAGATGGCCCGGCGCGCCGTCACGGTCGCGGGCGAGCTGGCGCCGGCGCAGGCGCGGGCGCAGCGCCCGCTGATCGCGGCGACCCTGCTCAACAAGGCGGTGGTGGGCGCGTACCTGGGCGACGCGGCGGCCGCCGAGGCCGACATCGAGGCTGCGCTGGACATCCAGCGGCAGTTGGCGGTCGAACGGCCGCAGCAGTACGGCGGGCAACTGGAGAAGATGCTGCGCGATCGGCAGCGGCTGCTGGACTTCCTACTTGCTCAGCAGGTCGATCAGCATCTGGACGATCCGGCCGACGTTCGGCACGCCTCTGACGTCGGCGACGAACCTTAGCTCGTCGTCCTTGCGCTTCCTCCGCAGCTCGATCCGGGGACGCATGATCGCCACCGCGGCGCCGATCGCGATCACCGCGGCGATCGTGTCCGGGCCGATGGGCAGCGTGCTGCGCTGACGTACCCGCTCGACGGCGGATTCGACCTCGGGAGCGACATCGGGCAGGGCGGCCAGCTCGGCCAGCAGTTCCCGCGCCGAGGGAGCGGGCGCGCCGGCGGTGACCTGGACGTCGAGGGCGTCGGCCAGCTCACGCACGAAGGCGCGGTCCCGCCCCGTCTTGGCCTCGATCTCCTGCTGGGTGGTGGCCGGCTCCTCGTCCTGGTCGAAGGCCGTCATGAGGTGCTGCAGCACGCGTACCGCTTCTTCTTCGCTCAGGTCCTCGATGGGGGGCATGGGCGCTCCTCAGCAACCGATCAGTTTGAAGGCAGACCAATGGTAGAGATGCCGCCACTCGGGACGGTCCGGATCGTCGTACATCGCGTGCTGCGCGTCGGCCAGCGCCCGCCACTTCGGGACCCCGTCCCGCAGCCAGAGCCGGTAGAAGTCCTCCAGGACGCGGGTGGAGGAGCTCAGGTCCACGTCCCACAGCGGCGCCACCACCGTGTCGGCGCCCGCGGCGAGGAAAGCCCTGGTCGGGCCCCACATCTCGTCGCTGGCCGCGCTCACGCCGCGGCCCAGCGAGCACGCCTGCAGGGTGACGTGGGCGGCCCGGGTGCCCTGTCCCATGAGATCGCGGCCGGACAGCAGCGCACTGTCCTGCCCGCCGGGCACGGAGCTGAGCGCGAAACCCGAGCGCATCACGTCCGCCGTGTCGTGGAAGGCGCCGTGGGCGAGCAGGTGGTGCAGCACCACCGACCGGGTCGTCGTCTGGAACGCCTCGACCGTGGCATGTTCGCCGAACGTCTCACGGACGCTCGGGAACGAGCCGCTCAGCACCCGTACGAGCGCGCGGTGCGCGCCGCCCATGACCTCGAGGTCGTCGCCCGGCATCGGCGCCGTGGTCACCCCGGCCCGGACGAACCGCGGGTCCTCCCGGGCTGCGGACCTGGACATGAGGAAGTCGAGCATGCCGAGGCTGGGCGCGTACGTCCACCCCGGCCGGTGGCCGCGCCGCCACAGCCGGGGCAGCAGGAGGGCGTGCACCGGCAGGTTGTGCCACTGCTGGTGCGGCAGGGCCACCACCAGCTCGCGGTCCTCCAGGTACGGCAGGGCAGCCGCCAGCGACTCGCCGACCTCGTCCAGGCCGCTCAGGAAACGGGCGTGATGGCGGCCCGGGTCTCGCGGGTCGACCGCCCCGAAGAGCCCTGCGGCCGAGAAGTAGGCCTGCATGCGGGTGACGACCCGCTCCAGCCGGCCGGCCGGCAGCGGGAGGCGCAGCATCGCGGGCGGCCCATCGGGGTCGCGCAGGACGGCGAGGAAGGTCTCGTGCGCGCCCGTGTAGAACGACATCAGCGCCGTACGCTCAGGCAGCCGCCGCCACAGGGCGCGGACGGCCTCCTCGTCCACGATGGCCGGCGGCTCGTCCTGCTCTCCTTGCCAGGCGCGCTCCGCGAGGTCCACGCGGGGATCGGCGAGCGCCTCCCAGGGCAGCTCGGCGACCGGTTCGCCGGCGTCCGCGCGCGCGGCGGGCGGGCGGCTCGGCAGGCCGAGCACGAGGTCGCGGCGGAACCAGCGGCTCTTGGCGTTCTCGATCTCCAGCAGCACCTCCAGCGGCCGCGCATTCACCACTTCGGGATGCCGGGTGGCGATGCGCGCCAGCCGGCCGATCACGTCGATGGCCATCCATCCCCCGTGCGTCTCCCTGGGGCGCGGCGGCCTGATCAGGTTGACGTACCCGGCCTGCTGGCCCTGCCTGGCCGCCCGGAACATCGCATAGGCGTCCTGCGGCTCCCCGATGTCCAGGGCCAGGTCGCCGGCCATCACCAGGACGGGCGTCTCCTTGCTGGCGCTGATCAGGCCGTACGCCTGGGACCGGGTCACGTGCCTGCCCATCTCGGTGGCGAAGCGGTGCAGCGCGCTGGGTTCGGTGTAGGCGAGCTTGCGCAGGGCCGCCAGCATGAACCAGCCCGCGGTGTGCGCGAGGGCTTCGTCCTGGGCCAGGTCCGGGGCCTTGGCCAGCTCGAGCAGGTGGGAGGCGGCCCCCGCGTGGTCGCCGAGCAGGTCCGCGACCCGCCAGCGGTAGAGCTCGATCGTACGCAGGGACCGCGCGTCCTCGGCGTCCTGGCCGGCCGCGTACCCCTGCCGGGCGCGTTCCAGGTGGGCCGCGGCCCGCTCCAGCAGCGTGCGCGACTCCTCGTCCAAGGGCGACAGGTAGCGGTGCTCGGGCTCGTGGTCGGAGAAGGCGATCGTGATGGAGATGCCGGCGCTCATGTTGAGAAGGTCTTCGACCAGCGGGTGCTCGAACGCGGCCGGGTTGCCGAGCGCGGCGGTGACGTGCGTGATCGCCTCGTCGACCCAGCCCAGGTACTCGCAGGACATGGCCGCGATCCGGCGGGCGACGCGGGCCTCGTCGTGTCTGCCGGCTTGCTCGGCGAGGGTGGCGACCCAGGAGGCCACCCATTCGGCGTGGTCGAAGCGGTCCTCGTCCAGCAGGCGGTCCGCCAGGCGCAGCCCGACGGCGATCGAGGCGCCTGTCTCCTCGGCGGTGGACGGCGGTCCGACGTAGCGGTGGTAGACGTAGGAGCGGAAGCCCGGCAGCAGCCGCCCCGCCTCGATGAACGAGATCGTCTCGCGCAGGTAGAGGTCGGCTTCGGCGACGTCGTTGGCGACCTCGCCGACGTCGTCCTGTCCGGTCATGATGAGAGTGCGTGGCAGGCCGTCCTTCGGCTGGACCTGCAGCACCCGCAGGCCGTGTTCGCGGGCGAACTTACGCAGGTCGCCGGCCTGCGCCCAGGCGGGCCATTCGACGGTGGGCGAACGCACGATCGACGTGCCGTACAGGAAGAGCACGGCCTCGGCGTTCGTGCGGGGATCGCGGCGGGAGACGGGCGGGACGGCGAGCGTGGTCCAGACGTCGCCGGTGTTCGGATACACGGCCCAGATCCGCGCGGCCGGCCATTCCGGCTGGGTGACCGGCACCTCACCGAGGACCCTGAGGAACAGGGAGCGGGCGGCGGACTCGATGAGGGGCGGGGTGTCGCCGGTGTCCGGTTCGAGGTAGCAGACCTGGTGGGTGGCCCGGGCGAAGTGGCCGGTGATCAGGTGAGCCCGGACGTCCAGCCCGGCCAGCCGGTACGGGCCGTTGACGCGTAACCGCGCCGTCAGGGCCTTGGCCGCGTCCAGGGCCAGCGTCCGGTCCGTGGTGCCGGGCGGCCGGTGGTAGGGGAAGATCGCCAGCCGTTCGTCGACGATCCAGGTGTCGATGAGCATGGCCGGCTCGTGCGCAGCCCTGGCGGCGTCAGCGAGTCGCCGGCACAGCAGGCGCAGCCGCCGGCCACGCGGCGGCTCTGCCCGCGTGACCAGCACGAACTGCCAGGTCTTGGCGTCGATCTCGGCGCGCAGGAGGTAGGCGGCCTGGCGTTTCCTGCCTTTGAACGGTCCTGACACCTCCACCGGGCGGGTGGGTTCCATGGCGTCGAGGAAGTCGAGTGCGGCCGATACGAGCTCGTCGTCCGGCAGGCCGTCGCCCTGGGGCAAGGGGTACAGGCCGTAGGGGTCGTCCTCACCGGGCGGCGCCGGCGCGCGGATCGCGATCCAGGTGCCGGTGGCGGGGCCGGGTTGTGCGGCGGCGTGGTCGAGCAGGGCGGTGAGGGTGCCGCTGTCCATGGGACGCGGCTCGTCGACGATCACGAGCGTGTGGAGACGGCCTCCGTGGTGGCCGCGCCAAACCCATACGGTTTCGAACTCGAGCAGATCACGCGGCATGGCCCCACCTGACCTCGGAAGCTGGGATCAGCATAGGCGAAGGGGACGTGACTCGCCCGCGACCGGGCGGCGTCGCGCCGCACGTCTCCTCTGGGCAGGACTCGAATATCAGCGTCGGGTACCGCCGTCCGGACTCGGTACGCCAGGTTGGGTGAGGCGTTCGGGAACGACGATCCTGTCGTAGAGGTCCGCGGCTACGCCGCATTGGAGTGCCGCGTCCTTGAGCGCCAAGCCCTTGTCGAGGGCGTAGTGGGCAATGCGGGCGGCCTGGTCGTAACCGACGACGGGACTGAGCGCGGTCACCATCATGATCGAGTGGTCGATGTTGTGGTGCAGCGTCTCGGTGTTCAGGCGGGCCCCTTCGACCAGATAGGTGCGGAAGTGGTCCATCATGTCGGCCAGGATGCGTGCCGAGTGCAGCACGTTCTTGATGATGACCGGGCGGAAGGCGTTCAGCTCGAAGTTGCCCTCACCGCCGGCCATCGAGACGGCGGTGTCGTTGCCGGCCACCTGGATGGCGACCATCAGCATGGCCTCGGCCTGGGTGGGGTTGACCTTGCCCGGCATGATCGACGAGCCCGGCTCGTTGGACGGCAGGATCAGTTCACGCAGGCCGGTACGCGGTCCGGAGCCGAGCCAGCGCAGGTCGTTGGCGAACTTGAACAGCGGTACGGCCAGGGCGCGCAGCGCCGCCGAGGTCCGTACGAGGTCGTCGCAGGAGGCCTGGGCGGCGAACTTGTTGGGCGCGCTGGTGAAGGGCCGCCGGGTGAGCTCGGCGATCTTCGCGGCCATCTCCTGGCCGAAGCCGGGCGGCGCGTTCAGCCCGGTGCCGACCGCGGTGCCGCCGATCGCCAGCCGGTACAGCCCGGTACGGGTCTGTTCGAGATGGGCGATGGCGTCGCCGAGCTGGGCGGCGTAGCCGGACCACTCCTGGCCGACGGTCAGCGGCGTGGCATCCTCCAGATGGGTACGCCCGATCTTGACCACGTGCTCCCATTCACTGCTCTTACCGGCCGCGGCCTCCC
The DNA here is from genome assembly GCF_014873145.1 of Nonomuraea angiospora. Classification (NCBI taxonomy): domain Bacteria; kingdom Bacillati; phylum Actinomycetota; class Actinomycetes; order Streptosporangiales; family Streptosporangiaceae; genus Nonomuraea; species Nonomuraea angiospora. Next base: position 2,586,273 of record NZ_JADBEK010000001.1, read on the forward strand.
GAAGCCGGGTCGCGGCGGGCAGCACGTGGTCGTCGATCGCCGCGGCGGCGGCGAGGTGCATCGCGGTGACGAAGGTGTCGTTGGACGACTGGCCCATGTTCACGTGGTCGTTCGGATGGACGGGGTCCTTGCTGCCCAGCGTCCCGCCCACGAGCTGGATCGCCCGGTTGGAGATCACCTCGTTGACGTTCATGTTCGACTGGGTGCCCGAGCCGGTCTGCCACACGTACAGCGGGAACTCGCTGTCCAGGTCGCCCCGGATGACCTCGTCGGCGACCTGGACGATCACGTCGGCCAGCCATCGGGGAATCCGGCCCGCATGGGCGTTGACGATCGCGGCCGCCTTCTTGATGTAGCCGTAGGCGTGGTAGACGGCCTTGGGCATGCGGTCGTCGCCGATGTCGAAGTGGATCAGCGACCGCTGGGTCTGGGCACCCCAGTAGTGCTCGGCCGGGACCTCGATCTCGCCGAGGGAGTCGCTCTCCCTCCGGGTGCCGGTGGCCCGCAGCCCGATCGGCACCTCGCGGACCTGCGGCGCGTTCATCGTCCGTTCCCGTGGATCGAGCGGTACTTCGGCTGCCACATCGCATCTTGGACCTGCTGCACCGTGTGGCGCAGCGTGGTGCGGGCCAGGTGCTCCTCGGCTGCCCGGTCGGCGACGGCGACGGCGACCGTGGCCGAGACCTCGCGCAGATTCTCCACCTGGGGCAGCAGCGAGGCGCCCGCGGCCGAGACGTCGGCCATGCCGCCGACGGCTTCGGCGGCCGCCTGCAACATACCCGAACTGACCCGGCGCGCCCGCGCCACCACCACGCCGAGCCCCAGCCCCGGGTACAGCAGCGCGTTGTTGGCCTGGGCAATGACATAGGTGACGCCGTTGTAAGTGATCGGCTCGACCGGGATGCCGGTGGCGATCAGCGCCCGGCCGTCGGTCCAGCGGATGAGATCGGCGGGCATGGCCTCGATCCGCTCGGTCGGGTTGGAGATCGGGAAGATGATCGGCCGGTCCACGCCGGCCGCCATGGTACGCACGATCTTCTCGGTGAACGCGCCGTGAGCGGTGGAGGTGCCCAGCAGCATGGTCGGCTTGACCCGCTCGACGACCTCGGCCAGCGAAATGCCATGCCTGCCTCGGGTCCAGCCGGCCACCTCGTCCCTCGGACGGGCGTAGGGCTGCTGGAAGTCACGCAGGTCGGTCATGTCGTCGACCAGGAGGCCCTGCTTGTCGATCGGCCAGATCCGCCGGATGGCCTCCTCGCGGTCCAGGCCGTCGCGGATCATCGCATCACGCAGCTGGTCGGCGTTGCCGATGCCGGCGGTTCCGGCGCCGAAGATGACGATCCGCTGGTCCCGCATCGGCGTTCCCGACACTTTGACGGCACTGAGCATGGCGGCCAGCACGATCGCGCCGGTGCCCTGCATGTCGTCGTTGAAGGTGCAGATGCGCTCGGTGTACTTCTCCAGGATCCGCCGGGCGTTGGACGGGCCGAAGTCCTCCCAGTGCAGCAGGGCGCCGGGGAACATCCGGGTGGCCGTGGTGACGTAGGCGTCGATGAAGTCGTCGTAGCGCTGCCCCCGCACCCGCGCGTACCGGTTGCCGACATAGCCGGGATCGTTCAGCAGGGCCTCGTTGTCGGTGCCCACGTCCAGGGCGACCGGGATCACGCGGGCCGGGTCGATGCCGGCCGCGGCGGTGTAGACGGCCAGCTTGCCGGTCGCGATCCCGGCGCCGCCGCCCAGCCCCCAGTCCCCGATGCCGAGGATCTGCTCCGCGTCGGAGGCCACGATCAGATCGACGTCGTCCGGCCCCAGGTGCAGGTTCCTGAATGCCTGCTCGATCCCGTCCGGGTCGTCAATGGACAGGTACACGCCTCTGGGGCGGCGGTACTGGTGACTGTAGGTTCGGATCGCCTCAGCCACCGTAGGGTCGTAGACGATGGGCAGCATCTCGCTCAGGTGATCGCTCAGGAGCCGGTAGTAGAGCACCTCGTTGCGGTCTCTCAGCGCCTCCAGGTAGATGTTCTTGAGCAGGTCCGTCGGCTGTGCCCGGTACTGCGTGTACGTCCGCCGGGTCTGCTCGTCCAGGGTCTCGACCACCGGCGGCAACAGCCCCTCCAGGCTCAGCTCGGCCCGCTCCTGCGGTGAGAAGGCCGTGCCCTTGTTCAGCAGCGGCTCCCTCAGCACCTGCAGCCCGCGCAACGACGTCACGTAGCTTCCGTCTGGCTGCTCGGCGAACATCAGGCTCGGCAGATCCGGCTTCCGCTTTCCCGGCGACATGGTCATCCCCTTTCCTGAGCAGCCCCGGCCCGGAGCGCCCGGGACAAAGGTGCGGTTGCCACCTCCTGTCTGGCCTTCCCATGCCACGGACGCGGATGCCGACCTTCAGTCAGAACCATCCCTTATATGAACAAAGGGCTCATTGCGGACGCGCCGAGCAAGCCGCCTGGACCCGTTATGGGCGTGGGATGTTGCGCAGGTTGGAGCGGGCCAGGTCGATCATGCGGCCCACGCCGCCGGTCAGCACGAGCTTGCTGGTGGTGGTGGCGAAACCGGCCAGCTGCCGGCCCGTGATGCGCGGGGGCATGGCCATCGCGTTGGGGTCGGTGACCAGGTCCAGCAGTGCCGGGCCGTCATGCGCCAATGTCTCGCGCAGCGCGTCCCGTACGTCTTCGGGGTCGTCGACCCGTACGCCGTGCGCTCCGGCCGCACGGGCGATCGCGGCGTAGTCGGTGTGCGGGTAGGTGGTGCCGTACGGCGGGTACCCGGCGACCATCATCTCCAGATCGACCATGCCGAGCGCGGAGTTGTCGAACAGCACGACCTTGACGGGCAGGTCGTGCTGGATCAGCGTGAGGAAGTCGCCCATCAGCATGGAGAAGCCGCCGTCACCCGACAAGGAGATCACCTGCCGGTCGCGGTCGGCGAGCTGGGCGCCGATGGCCTGCGGCATGGCGTTGGCCATCGATCCGTGGCTGAACGATCCGATCAGGCGGCGCCGGCCGTTCGGGGACAGGTAGCGGGCCGCCCAGACGGTGCACATGCCGGTGTCGACCGTGAAGACGGCGTCGTCGGCGGCCTCTTCGTCCAGGATGGCGGCCGCGTACTCGGGGTGGATCGGCCGATGGCGCTCGACGTCGCGGGTGTAGGCCGTCACCACTCCCTCCAGGGCCTCGGCGTGCTTCTTCAGCATGCGGTCCAGGAAGCGGCGGTCGTTCTTCTCCCGTACCTGCGGGGTCAACGCGCGCAGGGTCTCGCCGACGTCGCCCCAGACGGCCAGGTCGAGTCTGGAGCGGCGGCCCAGGTGCTCGGGCCGGATGTCGACCTGGACGATGCGCACGTGGTCGGGCAGGAACGCGGTGTACGGAAAATCCGTCCCGAGCAGGATGAGCAGGTCGGCCTCGTGCATCGCCTCGTAGGCGGCGCCGTAGCCGAGCAGCCCGGACATGCCCACGTCGAACGGGTTGTCGTACTGGATCCACTCCTTGCCGCGCAGCGCGTGCCCGACCGGAGCCTTGACGCGCTCGGCGAATGCCATCACCTCGTCATGGGCGCGGGCGCTGCCGCTGCCGCAGAACAGCGTGACCGCCTGGGCCTCATCGACCAGCCGGGCCAGCTCGGCGATCTCCTCCCGTCCCGGGCAGATCGACGGCCGCCGCGTCACGATCGCCGGCCCGGTGGAGCGTTCCGGAGCGTCCTGTCCGGCGATGTCCCCCGACATGCTCACCACGGCCACCCCCGACCGGCCGATGGCGTGCTGGATGGCGGTCTGCAGGATCCGGGGCATCTGATCCGGGTGAGAGATCAGCTCCGAGTAGTGGCTGCATTCGGCGAACAACCGGTCGGGATGCGTCTCCTGAAAGTAGGAGGTGCCGATCTCGGCGCTGGGGATGTGCGCGGCCAGCGCCAGCACGGGCGCCATGCTGCGATGCGCGTCGTACAGCCCGTTGATCAGATGTAGATGGCCCGGCCCGCAGCTCCCGGCGCACGCGCAGAGCCGCCCGGTGAGCTGCGCCTCCGCCCCGGCCGCGAACGCCCCGGCCTCCTCGTGCCGCACCTGCACCCACTCGATCGCGGCACTGCGGCGCACGGCGTCGGTGACGGGATTGAGGCTGTCGCCCACCACTCCGTAGAACCGCTTGACCCCCGCCCGCGAGAGAACGTCGACGAACTGCTCAGCAACGCTTTGCCGCGCCATGTCTTCATCCCCTGTCCCCTGCGGCCCCTGGCTCTCCCTCTTTCGTATGCCCCTGGGGATCCGTCGTTCCGCAAAGCGTTTTCCAAATGACGGCATACCCGAGTCCTGGCTCGCCGTCGTCGAAGCGCCCGCCGTCCTGTCCGGTCGGTTCGATCGCACCCATCTCGGCCTTTCGCCAGGCTCCGCCCCTCATCGCCGGCCTGAGCCATTGAACAGCGGCCGGTACGGCACCGGCAGCTAGGCGCCTCCATCGGGGTCCAGCGCCCAGATCCGGGAGAGGTCGCGCGGGTCGCGGCGCAGCACGAACTTCTCCCGCCGCTCAGAGGTATGCGGCGGGTAGGCGAAAGGCTACGGTGCATGAAACGCGCGGTCGGCGCGGATCGCGGGCAGGAGGGACGGACGAGATGTCGAGCGGTGACGCGGCTTCCGCGCTTCGGGAAACGCGCAGGCCGCGCAAGGTGCCACTGAGCAATCCCGATCGGCGCCGGGAGGTTCTGGATGCCGTCCTGGAACTGCTGGCAGAAGTGGGCTACGAGCGGTTGACCATGGACATGGTCGCGCAGCGGGCCCGGGCCAGCAAGGCCACGCTCTATCAGCGCTGGCCGTCCAAGGCGCGCCTGGCGGTGGCGGCCCTGGAGCAGCACCGGCCGCACGTCATCGACCAGGACACCGGTTGCCTCGTCGAGGACCTGCGCCACCTGCTTGTCTCGTGGCTGGCCGGCTGGACACATCTCGACCGCGGCCTGGCGATCGCGCTGATGGAAGGCAGCAGAACCGATGCCGAGCTCGCCCGGTTGCGGCGTGAGCGGCTACGCCGCCCGCTCCGTCAGGCCGCCCGGACGATGCTGGCCCGAGCACGTCAGCGCGGGCAGATCCCCGACGGCGTCGACGCGGACCTGCTGCTGGAGATGCCGCTGTCGGTGGTGCTGATGCAGGTGCTCATCGAAGGCGAACAGCCCGACCGCGCGTTGGTCGACCACATCGTGGACCGGGCGCTGGCTCCCCTGCTCGGCACGCCGCCGCACGAACACGATGAGTAGCGGGGCGGGCATTGTGCGTATAGTACGGGGGCGTACTATGGAGGCTGCGGGCACTACCACCTGATAAAGGGGGAGCCGTCCCATGGATGCAGCCCAGTCTCCTGCCGTGGCCTTGCCCACTCAGCGCAGCTGCCCGTTCGATCCGCCCTCGCAGTATCACAGCCTGCGGCAAGAGCAGCCGATCGCCCCGCTGGCCTTCCCCGACGGTGGCGTGGGCTGGCTGCTGACCCGTCACCAGGACGTCCGCGCGGTGCTGGCCGACGACCGGTTCAGCTCCGACCGGACACGGGCGTCCTCCCCGGTGCGCACCAGCCCGTTCCGCCCCGAGGACAGCCCCGGGATGCTGCTGAACATGGACCCGCCGCAGCACACCCGCTACCGGCGCATGCTGACCCGCTACTTCACCGTGCGCCGGATGCGCGATCTGGCCCCGAGGATCGAGCAGATCGTCGCCGACCATCTCGACGCGATGCACACGGCCGGCCCTCCCGCGGACCTGGTGCCGGCCTTCGCCCGGCCGGTTCCCTCGCTGGTCATCTGCGAGCTGCTCGGCGTGCCCTACGCCGAGCGGGACGTCTTCCAGCAGCGCACCGCCACTCTCCTCAGGCTCGGGACCCCCGAGCAGGAGGCGCGGCAAGCCCGCCGGGCACTGCGCCAGTACATGCGCGACCTGGTCGCGGCCAAACGCGAGCACTCCGACGATGCCCTGCTCACCACTCTGGTCCAGGCAGCGCAAGACCCGCAGACGGCATTGACCGACGACGAACTGGCCGGCCTGGGCATGCTGCTCCTGGTGGCCGGACACGAGACGACCGCCAATATGCTCGCCCTGGGCACCTACGTCCTGCTGCGCCATCCCGACCAGCTCGATGCCCTGCGTGCGCACCCCGAAGGCATCGAGCACGCTGTCGAGGAGCTCCTGCGCTACCTGACCATCCTGCAGTTCGGCACCGTCCGGGTCGCCCGCCAGGACGTCGAGATCGGCGGCCGGCGCATCCGTGCCGGACAGACCGTCGTGCTGGCGCTGGCCGCCGCCAACCGCGACCCCGAGCACTTCGCCCATCCCAACGAGCTCGACCTGTCCCGGGGGCCGTCCCAGCACCTGGCCTTCGGACACGGCGTCCACCAGTGCCTGGGCCAGCAACTGGCCCGCGTCGAGATGCACATCGCCTTCCCCGCCCTGCTCCGGCGTTTCCCCACGCTTCGCCTGGCCGTACCGCCGGAGGAGGTCCCGATGCGCGACGACATGTTCGTCTACGGCGTGCACGCCCTTCCCCTCACCTGGGACAGGTGATCACGCCATGAAGTCCCACACCGTACCCCCCAGACCTGTGCAACTCGCGTACGCCCTGCCGCACCCAAGGGACGGAGGCTGAAGCCAGGTCACCGTGTCGACGACACACCAACAACCGGAACGGAGGACGACCGTGTGCGGTATCGCGGGATGGATCTCTTACCAGCGCGATCTGCGTGCCGAGCAGGCGACCGTGGACGCGATGACGCAGACCATGGCCTGTCGCGGCCCGGACGAGAGCGGCACCTGGATCCGGGGCCACGCCGCGCTCGGCCATCGACGGCTGGCCGTCATCGACCTGCCCGGCGGCCGGCAGCCCATGAGCGTTCAGGACGCGGGCACGACGGTGGTCATGGTCTACTCCGGCGAGGTCTACAACTTCACGCAGCTGCGCCAGCAGCTCATCCACCGGGGCCACCGCTTCACCACCGACTCCGACACCGAGGTGGTGCTGCACGGCTACCTGGAGTGGGGCCAAGCCGTCGCCGAGCGGCTGAACGGCATGTACGCCTTCGCCATCTGGGACGCCCGCCGGCACGAGCTCGTCATGATCCGTGACCGCATGGGTATCAAGCCCTTCTACTACTCCCCCACCGCCGACGGGGTACTGTTCGGTTCCGAGCCCAAGGCGATCCTCGCCAACCCCCTCGCCTCGCGCACCGTGACGCTGGACGGGCTGCGGGAGACGTTCGCGTTCGTCAAGACCCCCGGCCACGCCATCTGGCAGGGCATGCGCGAGGTCGAGCCGGGCACGGTCGTCACCGTCAGCCCCGAGGGCATCCGCACCCGCGTCTATTGGTCGCTGCAGACCCGGCCGCATCACGACGACCAGGCCGGCACTGTCGCGCAGGTGCGCGAGCTGCTGGAGGACATCATCCGCCGCCAACTCGTCGCGGACGTGCCACGCTGCACCCTGCTGTCCGGCGGCCTGGACTCCTCGGCCATGACCGCCCTGGCCGCCCGCCAGCTCGCCGCGGCCGGGAAGAGGATCCGCAGCTTCGCCGTCGACTTCGTCGGCCAGAGCGAGAACTTCATCCCCGACGACCTGCGCGCGACCCCGGACGGCCCCTACGTCCACGACGTGGCCGACGACTCCGCGACCGAGCATCAAGACATCGTGCTCGGCTCCGACCAGCTGGCCGACCCCGAGGTACGGGCCCGCGTGATCCGGGCCAGGGACCTCCCCCTCGCCATGGGCGACATGGACGCCTCTCTGTATCTGCTGTTCAGAGCCATCCGGCAGCACTCGACCGTGGCCCTGTCGGGAGAGTCAGCCGACGAGGTGTTCGGCGGCTACCAGCAGTTCTTCGACCCCGCGGCCCGATCCGCCGACACCTTCCCCTGGCTGGTGCACTTCCGGCGGCACTTCGGGAGCGACGACGACGTCCTGAACACAGACCTCACCAAGGCCCTCGACCTCGGCACCTACATCCACGACAGCTACCGCCAGGCAGTGGCCGGGATCCAGCGACTCGACGGCGAAAGCGACTTCGAGTATCGGATGCGGCAGATCAGTCACCTTCATCTCACCCGCTTCGTCCGCGTCCTGCTGGACCGCAAGGACCGCATGAGCATGGCGGTCGGCCTGGAAGTCCGCGTACCGTTCTGCGACCACAGGCTGGTGGAGTACGTCTACAACGCGCCCTGGCGGCTGAAGTCGTTCGACGGCCGGGAGAAGAGCCTGCTGCGCGAGGCCACCGCCGATGTGCTGCCCCAGTCGGTGTACGCCAGAGTCAAGAGCCCCTACCCCTCCACCCAGGACCCCGCCTACGCCGTAGCGCTGCAGAACCAGGTCAAGGACCTTCTGAACACCCCGTCACACCCGGTGTTCGAGGTGGTCAGCCACGAACGGCTCGCCCGCGCCGCCGGCACCGACGTGCCCCGGATCAACCAGGCGTCCCGGCAGGGCCTGGAGGTGGCACTCAACCTCGCCCTCTGGATCGACCTGTACTCCCCGGACCTGGTGCTCAGCTGACCTCGGCCCACGACCGGTCCGCTCGTGCTTCGGCGCACGACAGAGGTCGCCGTGCGGGTGGCACGGCGGGCGGGTCCGCGGCGTGTCTGGTGCCGAAACTCGCTACGCCCGCGCCTCCACCGTCCGCCGGTCCCAGTGGACAGGGCGGGGGTAGAGGTAACCACGCTCAGTGGGTGCCTGGTCCAGGCGCCACTGACGCTGGCGGCCGTTCGCTGCACTGGTGCTACACCCACACCGGACTGATCCGCATCGCCCGGCACGGCATCCGCGTCAACGCGGTCGCGCCCCGTCGTGCGCACCCCGATCTACGAGGTGTTCATCCCCAAGGCGGACGTCGACGGCGGTGTCATGGCCGGACGCAACTGGCCGCCACGACGCGTCGGCCACCGGGCATCCTGCCGTGCCACCGCGCCCGGCCTTGCACGCACGGCAGGAGCCCGGTGGCCGGGTCAGCTCAATCGACGGCGATCAAACCCCGCTGGTAGGCGCGGACGAGGCGCCGGGGCACGAGCAGGTGCCGCCCGTTCACGTTGATCGGGACAAGGTCGGGCGCGGTCGCCTTCCATTGGCTGCGGCGGTGCCGGGTGTTGCTGCGGGAGGTCCTGCGCTTGGGCACGGCCACGGCTACCAGCTCGCCTTCGTGATACCCGGCAGCTCACCGCGGTGGGCCATCTCCCGGAAACGCACCCGGGACAGGCCGAACTTGGTGAGGTGCCCGCGAGGACGGCCGTCGACGGCGTCGCGGTTGCGGACGCGGGTGGCGCTGGCGTCGCGTGGCTGGCGGGCCAGTGCCCGTACCGCTTCCGCCTGCTCCTGCGGTGTGCCGGTGCGGATGATCTCCTTCAGTTCGGCCCGCCGCGCGGCGTGCCGCTGGACCACGGCCTTGCGCCGCTCGTTCGCGGCGATCTTGCTCTTCTTGGCCATCAGACCTTCTCTCCTCTTGCACGGATCTGGGCGACGGCCCTGTCGATGCCGATCCTGTCGATGGTCTTGATCGCGCGGGCGCTGAGCGTCAACCGGACGTGGCGGCCCTCACTCTCGAGCCAGTAACGGCGCCGCTGGATGTTGGGGTCCCAGCGCCGCCGGGTGCGCCGGTGGGAGTGCGAGATGTTGTTACCGAAGGCCGGCTTGACCCCGGTGAGCTGGCAGTGCGCGGACATCAGGCCCTCCCGTAACGCTGGTTGAACCGCTCGACGCGACCGGCGGTGTCCAGGACGCGGCTGCGCCCGGTGTAGAAGGGATGACTGGCCGACGACACGTCGACGTCCACCACGGGGTAGGTGTTGCCGTCGGTCCACTCGATCGTCTTGTCGCTCGTGATCGTGGAGCGCGTGAGGAACGCGAAGTCCGCGCCGGGATCGCGGAAGACGACAGGGCGGTAGCCGGGGTGGATGCCCTTCTTCATCGTTCCTCCCTGAAGGGCACGTGCCGGCGGATGGTGGGGTCGTACTTGCGAAGGGCGAGCCTGTCGGGGGTGTTCCGGCGGTTCTTCCTGGTCACGTACGTGTAGCCGGTGCCCGCCGTCGACCTGAGCTTGATCACGGGACGCACCTCATTTCTAGCCAAAACGGTTCCTTTCCACTTGCTGCAGTGTGCCATGATAACGAAAACGGTTTTCGTTTCAGCAACTGGAGGCTCCGTGCCCACCCCGGTCGTCCTCGTCGCGGGCCTGCACGCCGCGGCTCGCACCGCCACCGTCGAACAACTCCTCGCCGAACATCCCGGCTCCCTCGCCGTCCACCACGATCTGCGTCAGGTCACCCACGGGCGCGTCCGCCGCGGCATTCGGGACAGGACGGGCGTGCTCGACACGGCCGAGGTCCATCTCGCGCACGGCTGCGTCACCTGCACCGTGCGCGAGGACCTGTTGCCCCAGCTCGTTGCGCTGGCGCCCGGCGCGACCCTGCTGATCGTGGACCTGTGGGACTCGGTGGAGCCCCGCTCGGTGGCCGAAGCGATCGACTGCGACGAGGCCCGGGAGACCGTGCGGCTCGCCGCCGTACTCACCGCACTGGACGCCGCGGCCCTGCCCGATGACATCACCCGCGGCGAACGCCTCAGCGAGGTCGGCAGACCCGCGGCCGCCGGTGACCAGCGTTACCTGGCCGAGGTGCTGGCCCGGCAGCTCGAATACCCGACCGCCCTGGTGCTGCACGGCGGCGACGCGGACGACCGGGAGCTGTCCCGTACGGTGCTCGCCCACCTCGCCCCCCTCACTCCGGTCCACACCGTCGCGGCCCTGCCACCGGTCACCGGCACCCACGTGTGCGCCGGCGAGCTGGCAGAACGCGTCGACCCCGCCACCTCCCAGCTGCCCGCCGACACTCAGACCGACGAGATCGTCACCACCGTCTGGCGCAGCCGCCGCCCGCTGCACCCGGCCCGCCTGTTCGAGGCCGTCGACGAGCTGGTGACCGAGTCGGTACGCTCGCGCGGCCGCTTCTGGCTCGCCAACCACCCAGGCGAGCTGCTGGCCTGGGACGCCGTGGCCGGCATCGTCTCCGTCGAGGCCGCGGGCCCCTGGCTGGCCGCGCTGCCCGAGGCCGCCTGGGACCTGGTCTCCCCGGCCCGCCGCCTGGCCGCCGACCTCGACTGGCATCCCGAGCGCGGCGACCGCGTCCAGCACCTGGTCTTCACCGGGCCTGACCTCGACCCCGGTCGCTTCCGGGCCCTGCTCGATTCCTGCCTCCTCACACAGGAGGAGGAACAAGAGGGCCCGGATGCCTGGGTCCGCTACGACGACCCGTTCGCCCCCATCCTCGCCATCAAGGAGAACGCATGAAGACTCGCCGCACCCCGCGCAAGAAGCCCAACCCGCTTCTGCACGTCGACCGCATCGACTACAAGGACACCGCGCTGCTGCGCAAGTTCGTCTCCGACCGGGGCAAGATCCGCAGCCGCCGGGTCACCGGCGTCACCGTGCAGCAGCAGCGCCTGATCGCCAGGGCCATCAAGAACGCCCGCGAGATGGCCCTGCTCCCCTACTCCTCACGCCCCAGCGCATGAACAAACCCGTTTCCGTCGCGCTGGTCGGGGGCCTGTACGGCAGTGCCCGGGCCGTCGCGGTCGATCGGCTGCCGCACCGCCATCCGGGAGCCGTCGCGATCCACCACGCCATCGCCGCGGGCCGAGTCGAGCGCGTGGTCCGCGACACCTCCGGCGTCTTGGACCACGCCGAGGTGCCGGCAAACCCCCATGGCCGCGTCACCCAAGATCTTCTCTCCCAGCTCGTCCGGCAGGCCGCGGTGGCCGGCGATCAACGCCACCCCCCAAGGTGCTTGCCCGCCAGATCGAGTACGCCACCAGCCTGTCCCTGCACGGCGGCGACGCTGAGGACACCGACCTGTCGGCCGCCGTGCTCGGCCATCTGGCACCGCACACGCCGATCGTCACCGTCCCCGACGTCACCGGTCCCATGCTGGACGTCCACGAACTCGCCCAACGCGTCGCCCCCGCCACCGCCCAGCTCCCGGCCAACAGGCAGACCGGCGAGGTCACCACGGTCGTCTGGCACCGTCTGCGCCCGCTCCACCCCGGCCGCCTGGGATCTGATCTCGCCGATCCGCCGGGCCGTCGCCGCCCTGGACTGGAACCCGATCATCGGCGACCGCGTCCAGCACCTGGTCTTCACCGGGCCCGGCATCGACCGCGACCGCATCTGCGGCCTGCTCGACTCCTGCCTCATCGGCCAGGGCGACAGCCTGCCGGGTGCCGTCGCGTGGGCCCGTTACGACGATCCGTTCACCCCCGTACTGAATCTGAAGGAGCGCGCGTGAAGCCTCACCACGTACAGCAACAGCGGCAACTCGCCACCGAGATGGACCAGTACGAACGCTCCGCCGAGTTCGTGGACGTGATGCTCGCCCCGGTCTGGACGGCACTGGACCCGGTGCTGGCCGAGGCGCTGCGCGGAGCCTCCGGACCGGTCGTGGACGTCGGGGCCGGCGGCGGACACGGCACCCAGGTGATCGCACGGGCCATGCCCCAGACGGAGATCTTCGCCGTGGAGCCGTCGCCAGGCCTGCGCGCGGTCCTGCTCGCCAGGGTCAACGAGGACCCGGACCTGCGCGACCGCGTGACCGTGCTGCCCAGCGACCTGCTCCGCGCCGCGCTCCCGCCCCGTCTGGGCACGCTGGTCGCGATGAACGTCATCGGCCACTTCGACCCCACCGAGCGCCGCACGATCTGGCAACTGCTGGCCGAACGCCTGCTGCCCGGTGGTCGGGCCGTGCTCAACCTCCAGCCCCCGGCCGAACCCATCGCCGTGCCGCACACCCGCTTCTCCGAGCTGCGCATCGGGCGGCGCCGGTACGAGGGCTGGGGCCGCGCTGAACCCGCCGGGCCCGAGCAGGTCACCTGGCACATGACCTACCGCGTCTTCCAGGACGAGGAACCGGCCGAGGAAGTGGAGGTCGAGTACGCCTGGTGGGTCCTCGGCCATGACGGGCTCAAGGCTGAACTGGCCGAACACGGCCTGCACGTCCGCCCCACCGGCCCAGCCGACCTCGGGCTGCGGCGCATCAGCAGATCGCCCGAGTGAGAAGTCGCGCGGGGGCAACGCCAACGGCGATGGAGGAGACATGGCCGATATGGCGCGGTGGGGACCGGTGCCGGCGGCGGCTGGCATCCGGGTGACCAACCAGCGGCTGCTCGTGCTCGATGTCCTGGCGGCCCATCGGCTGTGCGGCCCCGCCAGGCACCACCATCTCGTCTGCCGCGTCTGCGGGATGGTGGCGGAACGGCAGGTCTAACGCTGCGAGATCAACCCTTACTCTGCTGCCGCGTATCAGTATGAGCTCGCGCCGGAGCCAAGGAGAGCGATGACGCAGCCGAGCACGGCAGATCTGCCAGGCCAGGAGAGCCACGCCCCTACGAAGAACTCCGCTGGGATCCAGCTGCCATGGGCGTTCATCGCTCTGGTGGCCTTGCTGGCGGTGGGCCGGTTCGTGCTGGCGCCGCACCTGACGGCTCCGGCGTTGCAGACGTGGGCGACGGTGTTCGTGGCGGTGTGCGTGCAGGCGCTGCCGTTCCTGGTGTTCGGGGTGGCCCTGTCGGCGGCCATCACCGCGTTCGTGCCCGCGTCGTTCTGGACCAGGGCGCTGCCACGTCCCGTCTATGCGGCGGTGCCCGTCGCCGGGGTGGCCGGGGCGGTGCTGCCCGGCTGCGAGTGCGCGTCCGTGCCGGTGGCCTTCCTCAACAACCCTTCGATGGTGGTCGCGCGGTTCGCCGCCTCGCTGGCGGTGGCCGTGCTGGCCGGGTGGATCTGGGCGCGGTTCGGGCGGGGCGAGTGGCTGCCGGCGCCTCGCCGCACGGCTGGCCCTGCTCGCGGTGCTGCTGTCGATCTGCTCGGAGGCGGACGCGTTCGTGGCGGCCTCACTCACGGCGTTCTCCCCGACGGCCAAGCTGGCGTTCCTGGTGGTCGGGCCCATGGTGGACCTGAAGCTCATCGCGCTCCAGGCGGGCACCTTCGGACGGGCCTTCACCTGGCGTTTCGTGCCGCTCACGCTTGCCCTGGCGATCGGCGTCAGCTTCGTCGCGGGATGGGCGCTGCTGTGAGCCGCCAGACGCAGGGGGCGCTCCTGATGATCCTCGGCGCCGTGCTGCTGACCATCTCCGCGTTCTCCACGACGTACGTCAACTACGTCAAGCCCGGCTTCCGGCCGCTGCTCGTGGGGGCCGGTGCGGTGCTGGTGGGTCTGGGCCTGCTTTCTGTCGTTCAGGGCTGGCTGGGCAGGCCCGGCGCCCACGGCCACGGTCCGCGGGTGGCGTGGTTGCTGGCCGCGCCCGTGTTCGCGATCGTGATGATCGCACCTCCCGCACTCGGCTCGTACGCTGCCCAGCAGGCCCCACCCCCAGCTCCGCCGGCCCTCGTGGACGCGCAGCCCGTCAGACCGCTCAAGAGCGACCGGGTGAACGTACTGAGCCTGGCCGAATTCGCCGACCGGGCCTGGTACGAGCCGATCAGATCGCTCGCCGGCAAGACCGTCCGCCTGACCGGGTTCGTCTTGCCGTCTCCTACCAAGGCCGAGTGGTACATCGCTCGCATGCGGATCAGCTGCTGCGCCGCCGACGCCCTGACCATGAAGGTCATCATCAGAGGAGCCCCCGCTCCGGCCACGGACACGTGGGTACGAGTCACCGGCACCTGGATCCCCCGAGAGGGCCGGCCATCGGACACGTACGTACCGGCGATGACCGCCTCCGACGTCCACCCGATATCCCCACCCGTGGAGCCGTACGAATAGCGCCCCTCGATCTGCCATCACAGAATGAATACGGTTATCGTTTACACCTGAATACGGGCCTCTGGATCGGAGATCGGGATGCGAAAACGAGCCGCGATCATGCTGGCGACGCTCTTGGGAATGCTCCTCGCGGGGTGCGGCGGCCAGGAACCGCCAGGCGGGAACGACCGGCAGCTGACCCTTGCCGCCCCGCGCGACCTCGTCGCCGGTCCCGCGGATCCGTACTACACGCACCAGACGTTACGGGTGTGGGAGCCCCTGGTGACCGTGGACGACAAGCTGCGGCCCGTTCCCGCGCTGGCCACCGGCTGGGACAGCGCGGACCGGGGGCGGCGCTGGACGTTCACGCTGCGCGACGGCGTACGGTTCAGCGACGGGACACCGCTGACCGCCGAGTCGGTGGTCGCCAACATCAAGCGGTTCCTACGGATCGCGCCACGCCAGTCGGCGTTCTTCAGCCTGGACGCCGGTATGGAGGCGGCCTACGGCAAGCTCGGCGAGGTCCGGGCCGAGGGCGGCAAGGTGACGTTCGTCCTGGACCGGCCGCTGGCCGACCTGCCGAGCAGGCTGGCGGGTTTCTACAGCATGATCCAGTCGCCCAAGGCGTTCACGCCCTCGGGCGACTTCGCCGGCAAGCCGGTGGGGACGGGGCCGTACACGCTGGTGAACTGGGTCAAGGGCCAGCGGGCCGAGCTTGCCGTCAACCCGCACTACTACGGCACCGCCCCCGCCTACAGGAAGATCGTGGTCAGGGTGATCCCGGACGCCAACGCGCGGGTCGCGGCGCTGCGTGCCGGGGAGGTGGACGGGCTGATCGACAAGGGCGCGCTGCTGCCCGGGCAGGTCGCGGCGGTCGCCGGCGGCTTCCGGGTCGTCCGCAGCCCCTCGGTGCTGACGCACTACCTGACCTTCAACGCCTCGCGGAAGCCGTTCTCCGATCCCCGCCTGCGCGAGGCGGCCGACCTGGCGATCGATCGGCAGGCCATCGCCGGCAAACTCCTCGCCGGCACCGCCCGCGCGGGCGCCGGGTTCCTGTCACCGGTCTTCGGCGACCTCGCCGAGCCAGGATCGACCGTGAGGTACGACCCCGGCAAGGCACGTGAGCTGGTCACCACCGCAGGTGCGCCGACCGCGCCCGTCTCCATCCTCATCTCCTCGGCCGAGACCGGACAGTTCCCCTACACCGACATCGCCGAGGTGCTGCGCGCGGCCTTGGAACAGGCGGGACTACCCGCGAAGGTGACCGTGGCCGAGGCCACCAAGTCCGTGATGGAGGCCGGAGACTACGACCTCTTCCTCAGCGCCTACAGCGTGCCCAACGGCGACGCCGACTACCTGTTCCGCCGGTTCCTGCGCTCCGACGCCTCCTGGAACGTCGAGCGCAAGCTCGGCTACCGCAACCCCGACTTCGACGACCTGATCGACCAGGCCACCGAGCAGACCGACCCGGCCCGGCGGCGTGACCTCTACCACCGGGTCCAGCGGCTGCTCGCCACCGACCGCCCGATGATCCCGCTCGCGTACCAGGACAATCCCATCGTGACGACGAGCAAAGTCGGCGGGGTGGCCCAGAGCGTGGCGTACGTGGTCGACCTCGGCAAGCTGGCCCCCCTGAGGTGACGGCCACCGTCCTGCGGCGCGCCGCCGAGCTCCTGCTCGTGCTGCTGGGCCTGTCGGTGCTGGTCTTCCTGCTCACCTCGCTCGCGCCGGGCGATCCGGCCGAGGAGATCCTGCGGCGCGGCGGCATCCAGCCGACCGCGCGCAGCGTGGCGGCGCTGCGCGCCGAACTCGGTCTCGACCAGCCGCTGTTCACCCAATATCTGCGGTGGCTGCTCGCCCTGCTGCGTGGCGACTTCGGACATTCCTACACCGACCGCTCCCCCGTCGCCGCCGAGATCTTCTCGCGAGTTCCGGCGACACTGCGGCTGGCGGGAGCGGCGGCGGTGGTCGCGGTCGCACTCGCCGTGCTCGCCTCCGTCAGGGCCGCCTTCAGGCCGGGGGCGCTCGACAGCCGCGCCATCGCGCTCCTGACGGTGGCGATCGCCGGCGTCCCGCCCTACATCGTGGGGATCCTGCTGATCAGCGTCGTCGCGGTCGGCCTGCGCGCGCTGCCCACGGGCGGCGCGGACAGCCCCGGCGCCGTAGTGCTCCCCGCCCTCACCCTCGGCCTGGCGGGCGCCGCGACGCTGCTGCGGCTGCTCCGGGCCGACCTGGCCCAGGCCTTACGGCTGCCGTTCGTCAAACTCGCCGCCGCCAAGGGGCTGCGCCCCCGGCGCGCGATCATGGTGCACGCTCTCCGCGTGGCAGCGCCGAACGCCATCACGGCAGCCAGCACGGTGCTCGCGGAGCTGCTGGCCGGCGCGGTGGTGGTGGAGACGCTGTTCTCGTGGCCGGGCGTGGGGCAGCTCGCGGTGTCGGCGATCAGGCAGCGGGACCTGCCCGTCGTGCAGGCGTACGTGCTGGTCACCGCAGTCACGACCGTACTGGTCCTGGCCCTGGTCGAGCTCTGCCTGGCGGCCGCCGACCCGCGGGTGCGCCGCCGATGACCGGCCGCGCCGGCACCGCGCTGCTCGCCCTGGTCGTACTGTTCTGCCTGCTCGCCCCCATGCTGTCCGGGTACGACCCGAACCTGCCCGACCTGGAGGACGCCCTCCTGCCGCCGAGCGCCGAACACTGGCTCGGCACCGACCAGCTCGGCCGCGACCTCCTCACCAGGACCGCCGCGGCCGGCCGCATCTCCCTGCTGTTCGCGCTGGCCATCACGACGATCACCACGGTCCTCGGCACGCTGTTCGGCACCGCGGCGGGGCTCCCCGGCGGCCTGCCTGACCGGCTGCTGCGGCCGGCCGCCACCACGGCGCTCGCCCTGCCCGGTCTCACACTGGCGCTCGCGCTGGCCGGCGTGCTGCCGCCCGGGTACGTCACCGTCCTGGCCGCCCTCGTACCGCTCGGCTGGGTCAACTGCGGTCTCGTCGCGCACACGGCGACCCGGCGGGTGGCCTCCTCCGACTACGTCCTGGCCGCGCGGGCCATCGGCGCCACCCCGTTCTACCTGCTCCGGCGTACCATCGGACCGCACATCGCCGGGCCCGTCCTGACCGTCGCCACCGCGGACTTCGCCAGGACGCTGATCGCCGTCACCTCGCTGAGCTTCCTCGGCATCGGGCTGCCGCCACCGGAGACCGACTGGGGCGGCATGGTGAGCGAGGCCACGCCCCTGCTGGCCGCCACGCCACGCCTGGCGATCGTGCCCGCCCTCGCCCTCGCCGTCACGGGGCTGGCCGTCGCGCTCGTCGCGGACGCCCGCCGCGAGCCGGGTCAGAGTCCCGATTGAGGAACCTTCGGCCGCTGCCGGATCAACTGGGACGATGCTGCAGGACGAGGCGCAGCGTTTTCAGCGACACGGGAGCTGGGAGCGAATCTGGAATCGCGTCGCAGGCACTAGCGGACACGGCCAGGCGCATCGCCTGGGCCATGAGTGCCGATTCACCATCGCTGGTGCGCATCAGCACGCTGCCCAGCCATCGCAATGATTCTTGCGTTTTCCGCCACATCTCTGGCATCCCACGCGTGAAAATGATTATCGTTGCATATCTGGCCTGTAACGAAGGGATGCACACGAAATGTTCGATGTCGTCGTGGTGGGTGCGGGACCGGCGGGGCTGAACGCCGCATTGGTGTCGGGGCGGCAGCGGCGGCGCGTGCTGCTGCTGGACAGCGGCGCACCGCGCAACGCCCCCGCGCAGGAGACGCACATGCTGCTGTCCCGCGACGGTCTCTCACCCACAGCACTCAGGGAGGCGGGGCAGGCGGATCTGCGGGCCTACCCCACGGTCGAGACCCGATCCGCCGAGGTCGTCGACGCGTCGGCCATCGCCTCGGGCTTCGAGCTGACCCTGGCCGACGGCGGGCGGGAGCGGGCGCGCAAACTCGTCCTCGCCACCGGTCAGACCGACGTCCTCGCCGACGTTCCCGGCCTGGCCGAGCGGTTCGGCCGCAGCGTGTTCCACTGCCCCTTCTGCCACGGTTACGAGGCGAGGGAGCAGCCGATCGCCGTTCTGGGCTCCGACTTCCCGAGCGTCATGCTCGCCCTGTACGTCGCCGACCGCTTCAGCGGCGACGTCGTACTGTGCGGCAACGGCGAGGCACCGCCGGACGAGCACCGCGAGCGCCTGGAGAAGGCCGGAGTGGCGGTGCGGGAGGAACGGGTCACGGAGGTACGCGGCGAGTTCGGCGCTCTTGAGCTGCGCCTGGAAGGCGGGCGGCCGCTCGCCCGCGGCGCGGTGTTCCACCGGACACGCATCAGGCAGCACTCCGACCTGGCCGAGCGCCTCGGCTGTGAGTTGCTGCCGGACGGGTGCGTGCGGGTCGACGAATTCCAGCAGACCTCCGTACGCGGGGTGTACGCCGCGGGTGACATGGCCCGGCTGGAGGCACTGCCGGACGCGATGACCTTCGTGGTCATGGGGGCAGCAGACGGCGCCAGAGCCGCCATATGGGTGGACCAGGAGCTGTTCCGGGAGGACGCCGGGCTGCCCGCCCCGAACGCGAGCTGAACGATGGCACGGCCCGGCGGCACGCGGCCGCCGGGCCGTCAGGTCAGCGCTTCGTGCGGATGGCCGCGGCCAGGCCGGCGACGGTGGGCGCAGTGAGGAAGGCCCGGGGTGTGACGTGCGGGAGTCCTGAGCGGGCCAGGCGGGTGAGCATCCGGATGGCGATGAGTGAGTCCCCACCGAGCGCGAAGAACTCCGCCGCCCGGTCGACTGGATGGTGCTCCGGCAGGTCGAGGAGCTCGCGCCAGCAGTCGGCCACCGCCTGTTCCAGCTCGTCGCGCGGCGGGCCGCCGTCCTGCCCGGCGGTCACACGGGGTTGGGCACCGAGCCGGAGGCCGCCGTCCGGGTCCACTGCCCCCGGTAGGTCACAGCTGCTCTCCCAGCCCTCCGGCGTTTCCAGGGATCGCAGGAGCGCGGTGAACGTGGCGAACAGCCGCTCCACGTCGGCGGCGTGGAAGAGCTCCTCCACCAGCGACAGCACGATCACCAGCTCGCCCCTGGCCTCGTACAGGCGCCCCTCCATGGCCACCTGCGGGGTGCGCAGCTCCTGCCGGTGGTCCGCCAGGTCGATGCGGCCCAGCGGTCCGGCCTCCTCCGGAATCGAGCTGCCCATGGCCGCGTCGACCCCCAGCGTGCTCTGGAAGACGACGGGCGCGACCGGCCGGGTCGTACCCCGTCGGCGGGCGAGCTCTCGGGACACCTCGACGCCTGAGACGAGGTTGTGCGCGAGCGCCTCGCCGGTGAGCGTCTGAAGATTGCGGGCGAGGTCGGCGAACGAGGCCTGCTCCGGCAGTTCGACCGGCAGCAGCACGGTGGAGGAGAACGCGCCCACCATTCGGTGCACGTCGGGGTGCAGCGGGAGCCGGTTGAGCTGGAGGCTGTTGAGCAGGAAGCGCCGGTGCCCCGCGGCACGCGCGAGCGCGACGGCGTAGGCGGCCAGGGCCGCGGCGGACGGCGTCACCTCGTGTGCGCGGCACAGCTCCTGGACGCGGGCCCAGCGCTCGGGAGCCAGCCGCGCTTCGAGGCTGCGCATCACGTCGGCCCGTACGGCGTCCGGCTCGGCCGCGAGCGGCAGCGCGGGCGGCTGGGGGAAGGCGTCGAGCCGCTGCCACCACCAGTCGCGGTCGGCCTGCCACTGCGGTGTCTCCGGCAGCCGTTGGACGGCGGTGACGTAGTCGCCGAAGTCGATGTCCAGCGGCGCGAGCACGGTGTTCCAGTCGGCGGCGAACGCGAAGAGGTCGCGGTAGAAGACGCCGGACGACCATCCGTCCACCAGGAGCAGGCTCATGGAGGAGTGCAGCCTGCCGCGCCCGTCCGGCAGGAGGCTGAGGCGCAGGTCGATGCCTGGTCCGATGGCCGGGTCAGGGCCGTGCGCGCGCATGCCGGCGCGGAGCCCGGCCAGTTGCCGGGCGGCCTCCTCGGGGTCGAGTGCGCGCCAGTCGTGGACGGTCAGGGACGGGATCGCGCCGGACGCGTCCAGGTCGAGGATGCGCTGGCTGCCGTCGGGCAGAATGCGTGCCCGCAGCGCGGGCTGGTGTGCGGCGAGCCGGTGCAGAGCGTCGCTCAGAGCCTCGGCGGCCTCGTCGCCGTCCACGCCGGTCAGGCCGAGGTCCGCGTAGTGGTGCGCGGACTCGTACGACAGCTCCCAGCCGTCCTGCTGGCCGACGAAGTAGCCCTGCTGGAGCGGCAGCAGGGGGAACGGCGCGAGCGGGTCGTCCCGGCGGGCCACCTTGAGGTCGGGCACGTCGGCACCGCGTACAGAGCCGCGCTCGCGGACGACGGCGGCGAGGTCGGCGAGCGTGTGCTGCACCGGGAGGTCGGACATCGCCAGCACCACCCCCAGCCGCCTGCGGACGAGGGCGGCGGTGCGGACGGCGAGCACGGAGTCGCCGCCCAGGGAGAGAAAGCTGTCACCCGGAGAGATGCCGCTCTCGGGGAGGTCGAGGATGTCCGCCCAGATCCGGCGCAGCGTGGGTTCGAGGTCTAGGGTCACGGGCGGTGGCTCCGATCTGTGATGAGGGCGTCGACGGTGTGGATCTCGCGAGGGACGAGGTGCGGCGGCAGCGCCTCGGCCGCCTTGGACAGCAGCGGAGCGGGGGGCGAGTGGCGGTCGCCGCGTACGGCGGTGAAGACGTACTGTCCGGCCGCGGCGAGCGGGTCGCCGGGAGCGGGCTCGACGCGCGCGTCCCGGTACCCGGCCGCCGCGAGCTGCCGGATCCATTCGGTACGGCCCAGGAACACGCGGTCCTGGTCCTGCCGGACGTCGGCGAAGCCGGGCAGGAGCGCATCGGCCCGCGGGGACATGAGGAAGTGCATCGAGGCCGACACCAGGTGGTGTTCGACGCACGACTCGATCAGCACGAGCGTGCCGCCGGGTGCCAGCAGCTCGCGGATCGCGGCCAGAGTGCGGCCGGCGTGGCGGGCGTTGTGCAGGACGTTCGCCGCCAGGACGACGTCGAACGGCTGCTCGTCCAGCGCCATCGGGACGTTGACGTCCAGGAGGGCGTAGCGCAGTCCCGGCCGGTGCGCGAAGCGTTCGCGCGCGGCGTCCAGGAAGAACGCGGAGACGTCGGTGAACAGGTAGTCCACCTCGCCCACGGCGGCGAGGACCGCGTCAGTGGTGGCGCCCACCCCCGCGCCGATCTCCAGCACCCTGGCGGGGGCGCGTGCCGCCACGGCCTCGGCCGCCGCCCTGTTGAGGTGGCGGCTGATCAGGTTGTCGCGGTAGTTGCCCCGGGCGGTGGTCATGCCTCCGCCGGCGAAGAGCAGGGACTGCAGACTGATCTCGTCACGCACGAGCCGCGGCAGGCTGCGCAGCGCAGTCTGGAAGAAGCGGCCCATCTCGGCCGGGTATCCGAGCTTCTGGCGGGCGGCGTCGAGGTCCCGCATGGCGCGGGTCAGCTCCTGGCGGGACGGGGGCACCGGCAGGTTCTCGGAGGCGAGCGCGGCCAGCCAGCGGCGGACGATCCACCGATGGCGGGGGGCGGCTCCGAGCGCGTCCGCGCTGTCGCTCAACGACCCCATGGTGTGCACGGTGTGGGCGATGGCCAGCACGGCCGCCCGTTCCATGGCCGCCAGGCAGCCTGGCACGACCTGCGTCTCACCATTGCCGAGCCGTGCCGGTGGCAAGGCGGCGACCGTGGGTTCCGGCAGCGGGCGGCCGTCGGAGACCAAGGCTGACACGGCCGCCCTGGGGCCGTCGGCGATGAGGAGGACCTCCGCCTCGCCCACGCCGGGCAGGGCTTCGAGAGTGCAGCGGACCAGCCGGAGATCCTCGTACGAGGGCAGATCAACGGACATCGCCGGGCGCCTCCTCCACGCCTATGACAGGAAGCGGCGTGCCGGGAAGGGCCGCACGCAGGTGGTCGTACAGCACCTCGGGCAGCCGCCGGGCCACGAAGGCGGTCATGGGCTCGTGCGCGAGCCGGCCGGGTTCGACGCCCTCGGCCAGGGCGGCGACGCTCTCGGCCGTGAACCGCCCGGCCGACGCAGGACGGGCCACGGCCAGCCGGGCCGGATCGACGAGATCGAGCAGGACCGATCCTTCAATGCGCAGGGCGTGGGGGGTGCTCGCGCCCGGGGAGTCGTCCAGGAGCGCGTTGGGGAGGCCGTCGCGCAGCCCCGAGCCGGGCCAGCCGGGAGCCTGCTCTGCGTCGGCGTGCAGGACGAGGTCGTAGCGGTAACGGGTGAGCTCGGTGTCGTCGGCCATGGTGCGGGCGTGGGCCGACACTGCGACGGGCCGGCCCGCCTCCAGGCCGATGCGCGCGATCGTGCGCGGGTCGAGCAGCATCTCCTCCTCCTGCGCGGCCCGTCGCGCTGCCCGCCGCTCAATCTCGGCTGAGTCCGCTTCGGGGTCCTTGACGCGTTCGACCCAGCGGCAGTAGTGGCCGAGGAGCCCGGCGTGCCGGATGTCGCCGACGATCACCGTGCCGCCGGGGGCGACCAGGTCGAGGGCGTCGAGCAGCACGGCCCGCAGGTAGCCGAGGTGGGGGAAGCACTGGGTGACGGAGTTCAGCAGGACGCAGTCGGGCCGGGCCTGTGGCCCCATGGTGCCGGCCAGCGCCCTCGTCACCTGTTCTGAACGGGCCTCGTGAGCTGCGGCGCGGACGACCGCGACCCTTGATGTGGTCACCGGGCCGAGCCGCTCGACGGCGGCGGCGGAGACATCGGTGCCGACATATGCGGTCAGGTGCTCGCGCAGCGCGTGCAGCAGAAGCCCGCTGCCGCAGCCGAGTTCGAGCACGCGTGAGGGGCGGCAGCTCAGCACCAGGTCGACGGTGCACCGGAGCCAGTCGGCCATGTGCTCCTCGGGCAGCGGCCGGCCGGTGTCGGAGGCGCGCCAGCCGGAGAAGTCGGGCTCGCCGGGCTTGGGAGAGCCTTCGTACACCCAGTCGTAGACGTCTCCCCAATGCTCCAGGAACTCGCGCAGCAGCGCTCCCGGGCGGGGGCGCGCTTCGAGCGTCTCGGGACGCGGGCGCACCAGGATGCCCTGGGGGCCGCGGCGTGCCGTGGCCACCCATGGGTGGTCGCGCAGCAGGTCAAGGATGGCTTCGTCGGTCAAGGCCGGTCCTCCGTCTGGATGGTGTTCATGGATGCGCGTTCACGTCCTGCTCGTGCAGGGCTCCGGCGCTCAGGCGCAGGACCCGGTCGGCGCGGGCCGCCACGTCCGGGTCGTGCGTGGCCAGGAGCACGGCGAGGCCGTCGGCGCGGAGCCGGTCGAGGAGATCGAGCAGCCGCGTCGCGGTGGCCGCGTCCAGGGCCGAGGTGATCTCGTCGGCGAGCAGGACGGCGGCGCCCGGGGCCACCGCGCGAGCCACGGCGACGCGCTGTCGCTGGCCGCCGGAGAGCCTTCCCGGGCGGCGGGCGCCGTGCTCGGCGTCCACGCCGAGGTCTGCCAGGAGGCGGAGGGCCTGCGCCCGTGCGGGGGCGCGCCCCAGGCCCGCGAGCGTGCGCAGCGGGCGGGCGACCGCCGTCACGGCCCGGTGGGCGGGATTGAGCTCGTCGCGGGGGTTCTGGCCGATGAACTGGATACGGCGCAGCTGGGCGCGGCTGCGTTCGCTCGCCAGGTGCGGAAGGGGTTGCGAGACGTCGGCCGCCGACAGGATCAGGGTCCCTGCGGCGGGCGCGTGCAGCCCGGCGAGGGCGCGCAGCAGGGTGCTCTTGCCGCTGCCGGACGGTCCGAGCAACGCGACGAGCTCTCCGGCGTGCACAGCCAGGTCTGCGGCGAGGAGCGGGGGCCCGCCCACCGGGTGGTCCAGGACGAGCCCGCGTACGGTCAGCACCGCGGGCGTGCCCGTCCGCCGGGATGCGATCGCCGGACTGCGCGGCGGGGCGACGGCGGCGATCTCCGTGACCTCGTCGGCGAGGTCCTCCACGAGCCTCCGGTCGTGGGAGACCAGCACTGTGACCCGCGACGGGTCAGCGCGCCGCCGGCGCACGGCCTCGGCGGCGAGCCGGGCGCAGTCCGGGTCCAGGCCGCTGGTGGGTTCGTCCAGCACCAGCAGGGGCGGGTCTCCGGCGAGGGCGCGGGCCAGCGCGGCCCGCTGGGCCTGCCCGCCGGAGAGCCGGCCCGGCGTCCTCGCGTGCAGGGCGGGATCGAGGCCGAGGCGTTCGAGCAGCGCGGCGGCCTGGGCGCGTACGGCGGTTCCCGTGGCGCCACGGTCGGCGAGGGCCTCGGTGACCTGGTCGAGCACCGGCTGCCAGGGATCGAGCGTGGAGGCGGGGTCCTGGGCCAGCCAGCCGACCTGGGTGAGACGCCATCGTCGGCCGGCCCGTCCGTTGGGCACCGGGCGGCCGCGCCAGCGCACCGCACCGGCCGCGAGCCGCAACCCGGGCGGCAGGCAGCCGAGCAGGGCCCTGAGCAGGGTGGTCTTCCCGCTGCCCGAGGGGCCCGTCAGTGCGAGGACGCGGCCGGGTGCGGCATGCGTACCGAGACCGTCGAGGACGACGCGGCCCGAAGGGCCGGTGACGCGGATCCTCTCGGCGCGCAGGCCCTCGTGTGCTGTCACCAGGAGTCCCCCGTTCCGAAGGCGTGGCGGAGCCCCGCGTGCGCGGCGGCGGCGACGGCCAGGGAGAGCAGGGCCAGCAGCAGCGCGGGACCTGCGAGGGCCGCGGGGTTGAGCGCGGCGCCCGCCAGGTTCTCGCGGAGCATCGCGGCCCAGTCCCCCGTGGCAGGCGCGTCGGTGAGGCCGAGCACGGCGAGCGCGGAGGCCAGCTGCAGCGCGGTGACGAAGCGCAGCCCGAGGTCGGCGGCCAGCACTCCGGCCACGGCCGGAAGTACCTCGCGCAGCAGCACCGCGAGAGTGCGCTCGCCCCGCAGCCGCGCCGCCCGGACGTATCCGCGTTCCCGTACGCCCGCGGTCGCGTCCCTGACGACGCCCAGCGTCAGCGGCGCTCCCGCCACGACAGTGGCGACCACGACGGCCGCGTTCCCGGGCAGGGACACGGCCAGCACCAACGCGGGTAGCAGCACCGGCACGGCGAGCAGCAGGTCGGCACCCGCCGCGAGCACGCGGGACCCGCCCCACCCGGCCGCAAGCCCGCCGAGCGTGCCGACGAGGGCGGCGGCCGCCGCCGCCACGAGCGAGAGGACCAGGAGGTGCCGCCCTCCCGTCAGAAGCCGCGAGAGCACGTCCCTCCCGAGCACGTCGCCTCCCAGAAGATGGCCGGCGGAGCTCGCCTGCCAAGGCGCGGTCACGGGTGCGGCCGGATCGTAGGGAGCGAGGGCCGGCCCCAGCAGGGTGACTGCGATGAGAAGGGCCACGAGCGCGAGGGAGATCCTGCTCACGACGGCCGCCGCACCGGGACCAGGTCGGCGAGCAGCAGCACCGCCAGGACGGCCGCGGCCGAGCCGAGCCCCAGGAGTTGCACCACGGGCGTGTCCCGGACTGCCACCGAGCTGACCAGCAGCTCGCCCGCCCCCGCGTACCCGAAGACCGTCTCGACCAGGGCGCTGCCCGCGGTGATCCCGCCGACCACGACGGCCAGCACCCGCAGCGCGGGCGCGGCGAGGACGGGCAGGACCTGACGGCGCAGGATGCGGCCGTTCGGCACGCCACGGATGAGGGCATCGGTCACGTACGGCCTGCGCAGGGCGTCGGCCACGACACCGGCGAGCAGCGCGACGCCGAACGCGGCCGAGGGCAGGACCAGCGTCAGGACGGGAAGGACCAGGATCGACGGATCCGGCGAACCGCCGCCCGGAGGCAGCAGGGACACCGGCGGCACCCATCCCAGGATCCCGCTGAGCAGCGCCGCGAGCGCTGCCGCCACGACCACCTGGGGCACCGCGGTGAGCGCCGTCGCCAGGCCGCCGCCGGCGTCTCCCGGACGCCGCAGCGCTCGGCGGCCGGCGAGCACGCAGCCCAGCACGACGAGCAGGGCGGTCAGCGCGAAGGCCGACCCGGCCAGCACCGCGGTGGCGGGCAGCCGCCCGCCGACCAGGTCCACGACGGGGCGGCCGGTCAGCAGGGACCGGCCCGCGTCGCCGTGAAGCAGCGCCCAGGCCCAGCTCGCCCAACGCTCCCAGCCAGGCCGGTCGAGCCCGCGCTCGGCGCGCAGTTCGGCGAGCTGCGCCGCCGAGGCCCGGCCGGCGCCCACGGCGTCGGCGGCATCTCCCGGCAGCAGCTCGGTGGCGGCGAACACCGCGGCCGAGACCGCGACCAGCAGGACGACCGCCCGGAAAGGCGCCAAGACGGCGCGGGACAGCCCTGTCGTCACGGAGAGACGCACCGGCTCAGCCCGCGTCGCCGAGCCGGACGCCATCGAGGAGGAAGCGCTGGAACCCCGGCCCCGTGGGGAGGCCGTGAACGGCGGGCGAGGTCAGGTCCAGTCCCTCGCCGAGGCCCCACACGACGTAGCCGCCGTCCTCCCACAGTTCCTTCTGCAGCGCCCCGAGGCGGCCGTTGCGGTCGGCGTCGTCGCGAACGGCGAGCGCCTCGGTGAACGCCTTGTCCCACGCGGGCCGCTTCCAGGCGGTCTCGTTCGTCGGGGACGTCGACAGGAGCGCGACCCTGGCCACGTCGGTGAAGGGGATACCGCCGAAGTAGCCGGTGTAGAAGTCGGCCTTGCTCCACACGTTCGTGAAATAGGTGTCCGGCGGCTCGTTGCGGACGGTGGCGGTGACGCCGATGTCAGCGAGTTGGCGGGCGTACAGGGTGGCGGCGGCGTCCATGCCCGGGTAGGACGTGGTGGTGCGCAAGGTGACCTCGAGCCCGTTCCCGTGTCCGGCGGCGGCCAGGAGCTCCTTGGCCCGGGCCACATCACGGGGCCGCTGCGCCAGGTCCTTGGGGTAGGAGGCGTCGTACGGGGTCGGCAGGTCGTTGGCGACCTTCCCGTACCCGAGGAAGACGGTGTCGACCAGGGCCTGGCGGTCGGCGGCCAGCTTGAACGCCGCGCGTACGCGGGGGTCGTCGAAGGGTTTGCGGTCCAGGCGCATCACGAACGGGTACTCGGTCACGGGCGTGCGGCGCACCACCCGGACGCCCGGGCCGGCGGCCTTCGCGGCGGCGGGGCTCACGCTGCCCGCCACGTCTGCCTGGCCGGAGGTGACCGCGGCGGCCCTGGCCTGCGGGTCGGCCACGGCTCGGATCTCGACGCCGTCCAGGCTCGGGCGGGGGCCCCACCATTTGGGGTTGCGCTTCAGCACGGCGGTCTGCGCGCCCCCACCCTCCATCTGGTACGGACCTGAGCCCGGCACGGGTTTGCCGAAGTCCTCGCTGCCGTCGGGGACGACGAACGTGACCGATTCCAGCGCCTCCGGCGCGAGGGCATTCGGCGTCCTGCTGACCAGGACGACGGTGTGGTCGTCGGGCGCGGTGGAGGCCTGGGTGTCGAACGACGCGAGCCTGCCGTAGTTCTCGGCCGCCTTGCGCTCGATGCGTCGCAGGGAGTAGAGGACGTCGGCGGCCCGTACGGGGCGGCCGTCGGAGAACGTGGCCTCCGGGCGCAGCCGGAACGTCCACCGGGTGAGCGTCCGGTCCGGCTCCCACGAGGCGGCCAGGCGGGGTTCGGCCGTGCCGTCGTCCCCGGGCACGGTCAGGACGTCGTAGAGCAGGGAGAAGCGCAGCGCGTCCGACTCGTTGGCCAGCCCGCCGTGCGGGTCGTTGCTCGCGGCGGCGGGGCTGCCCGCGGCCACGTACCGCAGAGTGCTGGTGCTGCCCGAGGTGGGCGGCGGCGGGGCCGAGCAACCGGCGACGAGCACCGCCGAAGCGATCAGCAGGGCAGGTCGTCGCTGCTTGAAGGTCATGGATTCCTCTTCCGGAGGGTCAGGACTCGCGAAGGAGCTCGTCGAGCAGTTCCGCGACCCGGCGTACGGCGGGCCCGCGGAGCAGGGAGTAGTGGTGCGCGTCGACCGGCTCCGCCCGAAGCCCGGGCAGGAACGGGCTCCAGCCGAGGTCGTGGCGGTTGGGCACGTCGTCGATGCCCATGCCGATCCCGCCGTTGAGCGGGGACGGCAGCGTGGCGCAGACGAGGAGGGTCCGGGTGCCGCCGCCGAGCCGGCGGGCCCGGTAATCGCCGAGGACGCGCAGGTGGCGGGTGAAGACCTCCAGCCGTTCCGCCGCCGAGTCGCGGGCG
Organism: Nonomuraea angiospora; assembly: GCF_014873145.1. Classification (NCBI taxonomy): domain Bacteria; kingdom Bacillati; phylum Actinomycetota; class Actinomycetes; order Streptosporangiales; family Streptosporangiaceae; genus Nonomuraea; species Nonomuraea angiospora. The sequence goes on from NZ_JADBEK010000001.1 coordinate 2,615,151, forward strand.
CCCAGCAGCCCTGCCCGCCGCAGCAGACTGGAGACCTCGCCCGGCAGGTCGGCCTCGGGCAGCGCCGCCAGGTCCGGCGGGCACAGGTTGAGGTCCGCGCCGCGGAACGCCTCCAGGGAGCGCAGGTAGCGGGCGGCCGCGTGCGCGTCGGGTCTCTCGGTGGGGAGCGGGCGGATCCGGTCGGGGACGTTCGAGTCCAGCATCACCAGCAGCTCGACCCGCTCGCCCGCCTCCGCCAGGCGGCAGGCCATGAGCTGGGCCAGGGTGCCGCCCATGGACCAGCCGCCGAGCGCGTACGGACCGGCAGGCTGCCAGGCGCGCACCGCCCGCACGTAAAGGTCGGCGAGGGCCTCCATGTCGCCGGGCGGCGAGATGCCGGCGAAGACGGGGTCGGTCAGGCCGACGACCGCACGGTCGGTGTCGAGCAGGCGGGCCAGCTCGGCATAACAGAGCACGTCGCCGCCGGACGGATGCACGAGGAACAGCGGGCGCGGGTGGGTGCCCTCCCGTAGCAGCAGGGTCACGTCGCCGTACGTGCTCTCCCATGCCGAGGGGTCGTCGGCCAGGCGGCGTACGTCGGCCACGTAGCGTTCGAAGGCGGCGGCGGCCTCGTCGGCAGGGAGCGCGGTCTCGGCCACGTCCCACTGCAGGAGCAACTCTCCGTGCTGGACGAACGCCTGGTGGTCAAGCCAGACCTGCGGCGTCTGGCTGACCCCGTAGACGGGGGTGCCGACCCAGTCCAGATCGTGGGCGTCGTCCAGGCCGAGGGCGCTGGTGAAGACGACGGGCGCCTGGGCCAGCCGCCCTGTGCGGGCCGACTGCTCGGCCAGCACGTCCAGGGCGGAGAAGTCGCGGTGGTCGAGATCCTGGAACAGCCTGCGCTGGGCCATCCTGGCGCGCTCGGCGAAAGTAGCCGGAGTCGCCCGGTCCACCTCGTGCAGCAGGAGCGAGGTGAAGTCGCCGACGACCTTGCCGACGTCGGGATGGATGCGCGGCCGGTCGAACAGGGTGAGGTTGACGCAGAACCGGTCGCTGCCCGACCAGGCGTGCAGCGCGTCACCGTACGCGGCGAGCAGCGCGGCGGTGGGGGTGACCGCGTGGTCGGCGGCCCGCCGCTTGAGCCGCTCCCAGACCTCGGCGGGCAATGTGGCGCTGCGTCTGGCGAACCTCGGGGCCGCCGCGTCGCCGTCCCGCACGGGCAGCGCGGGCGGGCCCGGCAGGTCATCGAGCCTGGCCCGCCAGTACTCGGCCGCCGGTCCGGACGCTCGCTCCTCCATGGCGCGTACGCAGGCCGCGAAATCCGTGCCGATCGGGGGCAGGTCCGGGCCGCCGTCGTGCTCGTAGAAGTGCCTCAGTTCCCGGTCCAGCAGCAGGTAGCTGGCGGTGTCGCAGACCAGCACGTCCACGCCGACGAACAGGCGGACGGTGCCCTCGGGCAGCTGGGCGGCGCGCAGCTCGACCAGCGGCCAGCGGTCGGGGCGCGGCGCCCGGTGCGACAGCTGTTCCCTGAGCGCAGCCAGCCGGGCCGCCGGATCGGCGTCCTCGCGCAGGTCGTGCACCCGGATGCGGTATTCGGGCACCCGGTCCAGGATCCGGTTGCGGCCCTCGGGGGTGATGACGGCGCGCAGCATCGGGTGACGGGCGATGACCCGGTTCCACGCCCGCTGGTATCGCGGGATGTCGAGATCGGGGCAGTCGTATTCGAGGTAGAAATGGCAGGCCGTGCCGCCGTGGCGGTACCCGCCTCCGCCACCGACCCAGTACGCGTGCTGCACCCGGGTCAGCGGGAAGTCGGTCTCCCCCGTCCAGGCGGGTTCCGAGACCTGGCCTGGGCCCCCGGACACGCTGTCCGGCAGAAGTTGGGCGAGCGCGGTCACCGTCGGCCTGGCCAGCAGGTCGCTCAGCCGCAGCGGCACACCGTGGTCGTCGGCCAGCCGGGCCAGCATGCGGGTGGCCAGCAGGGAGTGCCCGCCCAGCGCGAAGAAGTCCGCCTCTTGGTCGGTCACGGGGAAGCCGAGCAGCTCGGACCATAGGGCGGCCACGAGCCGCTCCGCCGGACGCCAGTCACCACTGTCTCCCTCCGAGCTCGCTTCCCCGGAGTCCGGTGCCGCGGCGTCGAAGGCCAGGCGTGCGGCCAGGTCGGCGGGTGACACGGCCACCACGGGCGGCGCGCTGCCGTCGGCCACGGCCGCCAGGATCCGGTCCAGGGCTCCCATGCCGTCGACGGCGCCGACGGAGTGCGCAGAGGCGACTGTGCGTTCCCGTCCGGCCGGGCCGACCCGCCATCCGTCCCAGGCCACGCTGACCCACCGGGTACCGGTACCGGCTCCCGTCTGCTCGGCGACGGCGTCGAGCGCGCGGTTGGCCGCCGCGTACGGGCCGAGGCCGAGCCCGCCGACGGCGGCGGTGACCGACGACATCAGCAGCACGGCACGCGGTCTGACCTGCTCGGGCAGCGCGTCGATGGCCTCCCGCAGCGCGACGGCCGCGCCGACCTTGGCGCGGGCGTGCGCGTCGGCGACGTCGACGCCGGCCTCCCGCAGCGGCCCGATCCCGGCGGAGGCCACCACGCCGGCGCCGTGGACGACGAGGTCGAGCCGCCCGTGCCGGCGCGCCACGCCGTCGAGGAGCGCGCGGGTCGCCGCAGGGTCGGCGGCGTCCGCGACCTCGATCTCCACTTCCAGCCCGAGCCCGGCCAGCCGCCGGAGCCAGGCCGCCCGCTCGGCGTCCCTGCTGTCGGGAGCGGCCTGCGCGGGGACCCCGGTACGGGACGTCAGGACTACCTTGACCCCCTGACCGGCCAGGTGCTCTGCCATCGTGAACCCGACATCGCCCAGTCCGCCCAGGATGACCGCCACCGAACCCCGGCGGGACCCGCCCGGGGCCGCAGCAGGCCGCCAGGGCGCGAAGGAACGCAGCCACCGAGTCCCACCTCGCACGGCGATCTCCGCGGCGGTGGGTCCCGGCTCGGCCGCGCTCCCGGGCTGCCTGGTCTGGGCGGCGGCGAGGTCGGCGGCCTCGGCGACCACGGCGCGCACGTCGACAGGACCGTGTGAGAGGTCGAGGGAGCGCCAGGTCAAGCCTGGGCTCTCCTGGGCGAGGACGCGTGGCAGCGCGCGCACCGCCGCCGCTGCCGGGTCGAGCATGTCGGAGCTCTCCACCCGTTCGCCCCCGGCGGTGGCCAGCAGCAGGCGTCGCGGCGGGTCAGGGTGGGAGGCAAGCAGGGCGGCGAAGTCCGCGAAGCCGACGACGGCATCGCGGACCCGATCGTCAAGGCTCTCGCCCTGGTCCTGGCGATCGAGGACGTAGACGGCTCCAGCACAGCTCGCGCCGGGGAAATCTGCGGCGGTGACGGGCTCGGCCCCGGCCCGCGCGAGGGTGTCCGCCAGCTCGGCGGACCCGCCGACGACCAGCCACCACTCGCCGTCCGGGAACCGGGGAGCCGGAGCCGGGACCGCCCGGTGCCACACCGGGATCTGCAGCGGGTCCCCGGTGTACGGCACCGGCGCCGCTGTCCGAGCGGGCGGGTCGATCCACAGGCGACGGCGCTGGAACGGGTGGCCGGGCAGGACGACGCGGCGACGTCCCGGCCGGTGCAGGACTGCGGCGTCGAGTGGCACGCCGTGCGTCCACAGTTGTCCGGCGGCCGACAACGCGACGGTCCGGTCATGCTGGTCCTCGCCGGGCGCCGGGAAGGTGGCCAGGACGGCGCGCAACGCGGGCAGGCCTTGGCGGCGGGCGGCGGTGACCAGTCCGCTGCCGGGTCCGACCTGGACGAGCACGGTAGGCGACTCCCCCACGGCCGTCCGCACCGCACGGGAGAAGCGCACGGTGGAGCGCAGGTGCCGTACCCAGTGCTCGGGATCGAACAGCACGTCGCCCGCCCAGTCCCCCGTGAGCGTGGTCACCAGCGGCACCGTCGGCTTCTGCGGCGAAAGACGTTCGGCGGCCCGGCGCAGCGCGGGCACGACGGGCTCGATGAGCCGCGAATGGGCGGCGGCGTCCAAGTGCAGCCGCGTGGCGTCGACGCCTTCCGCGCGCAGCTCCTCATTGAGGCGTTCCACCGCCTCGGCCGGCCCTGAGAGCACGCACGAGTCGGGGGCGTTCACGACAGCCAGGTCGAGGTCGGGGTGGCGGCCGAGCAACCTGACGACCGCTTCCTCTGGCAGGGACACCGCGAGCATCGCTCCCGCAGCCATGGCCATGCCGGTCGACCGGACCGCCACCAGGGACGCCGCGTCCTCCATCGACAGCGCGCCCGAGACCACGGCCGCCGCGTACTCGCCGAGGCTGTGGCCGAGCACGACGTCCGGCAGGATGCCCCACGACTCCAGCAGCGCAGCGGTGGCCACGCTGATGGCGAACAGCGCGGGCAGCCCGATCCCGGGGTTTCGGGCGGCGGTCCGTGCCGCCGGGTCGTCGCGGCGGGCGAGGATCAACTCGCGCACGTCAGCGCCCAGGAGCGGTGCCAGCGCCTCGGCGCACCCGTCGACGGTCTCGGCGAAGACCGGCTCGTCACCGTAGAGGCCGGAGCCCATGCCGGCGTACTGCGCGCCACCGCCGGGGAAGGCGAACACGACCCGGGGCGCGGTCTCCGGCACGGTGACGGGTACTGCGGCGCGCAGCGCGCCGGCGATGTCGGAAGGGGCGGTGACGGCCGCCGCGAGGCGGTGGGCAAACGCTTTGCGTCCGGTGTGCAGCGTGTACGCGGCGTCGGCGACATCCTGCGGCTCGGAGGCCACGAGCTCCTCGGCGGCCTGCGTGAGCCCCGGGGCGGAGCGAGCCGAGACCAGCAGCAGCTGAGGCCGGTCGTCCGCCGGGCTCGGCGGGCGGGGCGGAGCCTCTCCGAGGACCACATGGCAGTTGGTGCCGCCGATGCCGAACGCGCTGACGCCGGCGTACCGGGGCCCCTCCCACGGCTGGGTCGCCACCGCCACCTCGAACGGCGAGCCGTCCAGCTCCAGCGCCGGATTGAGCGGCTTGGCACCGAGCGAAGCCGGGATGACGCCATGGTGGACCGCGAGCACAGCCTTGACGAACCCCGCGATGCCGGCCGCGGAGTTGGCGTGCCCGATGTTGCCCTTGACCGAGCCGAGCGCGCACCACGCCGGTCCCTCCACTCCGAACACCTTGCGCAGCGCGCCCACCTCGACGGCGTCGCCCAGGCGGGTGGCAGTGCCGTGCGCTTCGACGTACCCGATGGCGCGAGGCTCGACCGCGGCGACGGACAGCGCCTCCGCGATGACCCTGGCCTGCCCACGCACCGAAGGGGCGGTGAAGCCGACCTTGTCCGCGCCGTCGTTGTTGACCGCCGAGCCGAGCATGACAGCCAGCACCTCGTCACCGTCGGCGAGCGCGTCGTCCAGGCGGCGCAGCACGACGGCTCCCACGCCCTGGGAGAAGACGATGCCGCTGCCCTCCGCCGAGAACGGCCGCACCCGGCCGTCTGCGGAGAACATCGCGTCGGGCACGTGCAGGTAGCCGTGCCCCTGGGGGACCGTCAGCGACACCCCGCCCGCGAGCGCGGTGTCGCACTCGCCGTTGAGCAGCGCCTGCGCGGCGAGGTGCACGGCGACCAGGGAGGTCGAGCACGTGGTGTTGATCGCGAGCGCCGGCCCGGTGAGCCCCAGCCGGTATGCGACGTGCAGCGGCAGGTAGTCGCCGACGGTGGCCATCGCCGTCTGCAGGCTGCCGACCGGATCGGCGCCGCCGCCCGTGGGGTCGTAGCGGTGGTGCAGGTTGGCCATGAGATAGGAGCTGTGCGCGGCCCCGGCGTAGACGCCGACCGTGCCCGCGCCCGCGCCACCCCCGTGACCGGAGGACTCCAGCGCCCGCCAGCAGCACTCCAGGAAGAGCCGCTGCTGCGGGTCGGCGAGCGCGGCCTCGGCCTCGGTCATGCCGAACAGGTCGGGGTCGAACAGATCCTGGCCCTCGATCAGCCCTCCGACCGGGACGTATCCCGGACTGCTGAGCAGAGCCGGGTCCACGCCCCTGGCCGGCAACTCGGTCCGGTCGAAGCGGACCAGGCCCTGCCTGCCCTCGACCAGCATGCGCCAGAACGACTCCACGTCAGGCGCGCCGGGAAAGCGGCAGTCGAGGCCGACGACCGCGATGGCGGTGCTCAACGGGACACCTCCTCGGCGTGCGCGCGGGCCCGCAGCCGCGACCCGCGAGCCGTCGACGGGTCCACGTCGTAGGCAGGCTCTGAGTCCGCGACGCGGGCAGGCTTCGGTGGCGCCGTGCGGCGGGCGATGTGGGCCGCCAGGGCGCGGGCCGTGGGCCGTTCGAAGAGATCCACGACGGAGAGTCCGGGAGCCAGCCGGCGCAGCTCTCGGTGGGCCATGACAAGAGTGATCGAGGTGGCCCCGAGGTCGAAGAAGGTGGCGTCGGGATCGACGGGGTGACCCAGCAGTTCCTCGAAGACGGAGGCGACGGACCGCAGCACCTCAGGATCAGCCGGGGCACCGCTCTCGCCGCCGGGTCCACGCGGGCCGTCTGGCCCGGTGGGTGCGGGCTCCGGGTCCGAAGTCCGGAACGTCGCGGAGGGCTCCAACACACCCGGGCGTATCGTCAAGACCAACTCGAGGCCGCGTTCCTGGGCCTCGCGAAGGACCCGCGCCGCCCAGTCCGCCAGGTCCCGCGAGCCATCCGACCGCACGTCCACGTGCTCCTCAGCGGCTTTCTCGGCGGCGGGACGGCTCGCTCGCGTGTACGGGTCGGGCAGGGCGGCATGGTCCACCTTGCCGTTGGCCGTGACCGGCAGCCGGTCCAGGATCACCAGCCGGGCGGGAACCATGTACGCCGGCAACCGCTCCCGCAGGGCCGCGGTCAGCCGTTCCTCGGACAGCGACTCCTTCCCGACCACGTACGCGACCAGCCTCGGCCGCCCGTCCGACCCGCGGACCGTGGCCGCGACGCACGCTCTGACCCCCGGCTCGCGGGCCAGCACGGCCTCGATCTCGCCCAGCTCGATCCGGTGCCCACGGATCTTGACCTGCCGGTCCACCCGGCCGAGGAACTCGATCGTGCCGTCCGGCCGCCACCGGCCCAGGTCACCAGTGCGGTACAGCCGCTCGCCGAGCCGCGGGTGCACGGCGAACCTGACCGCGGTCTGCTCGGGGTCCCCTAGGTAGCCGCGGGCCAGCCCGTCACCGCCGATGTACAGCTCCCCCGGCTCGCCCAGCGGCACCGGCACGCCGTCCTCGTCAAGGATGCGGAAGCTCTGCCCTCGGAGCGCTCGCCCGTACGGGATGCTCTTCCAGGCCGGGTCCACCTCCTCCACCGGATAGGAGATCGACCAGATCGACGCCTCGGTGGCGCCGCCCAGGCTGTACAGGCGGGCCTGGGGCGCGAGCGCGCGCAGCCGTTCGGGGAGGGTGACCGGGATCCAGTCGCCGGACAGCATCACCAGCCGCAGCGAGCGCAACTGGCGGCGGGCCGCGTCCGGGTCCAGCTCGGCGTACTCGACGAGCATCTCCAGCAGCGCGGGCGCGGTGTTCCACACGGTGACGCCGTGCCGCTCGGCCAGCTCCAGCCAGTGCTCCGGGTCGCGCTGGCGGGCCGGCTCCGGCAGCACCAGCGCCCCGCCCGCGCCCAGGACTCCGAAGACGTCGAAGACCGACAGGTCGAAGCTGAGCGCGGACAGCCCCAGCACGCGGTCACGGTGGTCGATCCCGAACCGGTCGACGATGTCGTCCACGGTGGTGCGGGCCGCCCGGTGCTCGATGGCGACGCCCTTGGGCGTTCCGGTGGAGCCGGAGGTGAAGATCGCGTATGCCAAGTCGCCAGGCGCGGGTCGTTCCAGGACCTGGCCGTTGACCGGGGACAAGTGGTCGCCGACCCGATGAACGGTCACGCCGTCGGGCCAGGTGACCGGGCCGCCGTCGGCGGCGATCGCGTGCGCGACGCCCGCCTGGTGACACACGGAGGCCACCCGGGCGGCGGGCCAGGACGGCTCGACGGGCACATACCAGGCGCCCGCGGCGGCGACCGCCAGGACAGCGGTGATCTGATCGAACCCCTTGTCGAGGGCAACGGCGACCGGTTCGCCCGGCTTGACCCCCGCCGCCAGCGTGCCAGCCGCCTCCGCCAGCTCGCCGTGCGTCATCGCGCCGCCAGGCCCTAGCAAGGCCGGGGCACCAGGGTCACGGCGGGCCGCCTCGGCCCACGGGTCGTCGAGCAGCGGTCCGGCTCCGGGGAACGGCACGCACTCCAGCGGCTCATCAGCGTGGAAGCCCGGATCGGCGGCCAAGGTCGCGGACGTCCAGGCGGCCGGGTCGGTCAACCTGCGCAGCAGGCGTACCTCGGCGTCGAGACATCCCTGGACCCACTCTTCGGGAAGCGCCGTCTCCACGGCGTCCCAGGCAATCCTCAGCGGCCCGCCGTCGTCGCGCACGATGTGGTCGAGCAGCACCTGCGGGGTCTGCGACACGCCGAACACCTCCTCCCCCAGCCAGGCCGTGGCCTCGTCATCGGCGAGCCCGACACCGCTGGTGAAGACGACCGGGTGAGCCGGCATGCCGCTCGTGCGTCCCGCCGCCCGCAGCGCCTCGACACCGGAGACGGCACGGTGCTCCAGATCGGTCCAGAACCGCTGGTTCACCTCGGTCGCCCATTCGGAGAAGGTCCACGGGCCTGAGAGATCGGGGACCGGGATGCCGACGAGGGCCGTCGTGGTGAAGTCACCCACCACGTCACGCAGTTCCGGACGGTCGGGGCGGTCGAAGAGTGTGACGTTCAGGCAGAAGGGGTCAGATGCGGCCCGCCGATGGAGGGTGAGAGCAAAGGCGGCGAGCAGCACGCCGGTCGGGCTGAGCCCATGCTCGGCCGCACGAGCCCGCAGCAGTTTCCATTCCTCGGCGGCGAGCCGGCCCTCGTACCGGGCGAACCTGGGCACGCCGACCTCCTCGATCGGCACGGCCAGCGGCAGCGTTGGCCCAGGCGGCAGGTCCGGCGCGCGTTCGGCCCAGTACGCGCCGGCCAGCGCCCGGCGCTCGCGTTCCTCAGGGTCCGACTCACGTTCCCTGACCACGGTGGGGAAGTCGGTCGCGCATGGCGCGGGCCGGGCGGCGGGGTCGGCGACCAGTTCGCCCCACTGGCGCATCACGAGCAGCCAGCTCGCCATGTCCAGCGCCAGGATGTCCATGCCGACGAAGAGCCGCGTCCGGCCGTCGGGCAGCAGCGCCGCGTGGATGTCGAACAGCGGCCAGACGTCGGTCGGGCGGAGCTGGTGGGACCGTTCCGCGCGCAGCCGGTCGAGCACCTGCCGGGCCTCTTCGGCGGACGCCTCCCGCAGGTCGGTGCGGCCGATGCGGTACGGCCCCGGCGACGCGAGTATGCGCTGCCTGCCGTCGTCGCCGACCACCATGCGCAACATGGGATGGTGCTCGACCAGCACGTTCCACGCCTGCTCCAGCCGATCCAGATCGGCTGGCCGGTCATCGGGACGGCGGTCGTACTCATGGAAGAAGAAGGTCGCGACGCCGCCCAGCGGGAACGCGGGATCCCGGCCCACCCAGTACGCGGACTGGGCGGCGGTAAGAGGAAAGGCGGCGTCCTCCGGCGTGACCCACCGCGCGATCGAGCGCGCGGACGCCTCACCCAGGAACGACGCGATGGGCAGGTCTGCCCCAATGCGCTCGTGCAGCCTGCGGCGCAACCGCACAGCAGTGAACGACTCCAGACCCAGCTCAGTGAGCCTGGCGTCCGCATCCACCTCCCCTTCCTCGATCCCGAGCACCTGCGCCACACACGAGACGACCTCGTCCAGCGACGGGCACGACACATCAACCAGCGGAAAAGGGGTCACCAGACCTCCACGAACGTGGGCGGGGGCATCGATGCGAGGGCCGACCAATCAGCCGATGTCATGTCTAACATCAACGAAAACGATTATCAACACCATTGTCATGATGTGAGGGATTCCCGCCCGCCTGTGCGGCACCCCTGCCGTGCAGGGGTGCCGAACCCCTGCACGCACGGCTGAGCAGGGGATCCGTGAAGCGATCAGGCGGTTCGGCAGCATTCGTTGATCAAGCTCTTGACCTTGCCCGTCCGCCAGATCGGCACGCTTCAATCCGTAGGTTCCGGGTTCGAACCCGGTCGCCCTACCGCTCTGACCTGCAGATTCACCCAGCCCCTGATCAAGAATCACGACGTGGGTCACACCTGGGACAAACCGACACCGTGGCACCTTTTCGGCGAAGCGCTCAGCGTGGCGGTCGGTTCGTGGGGCGACGCCGGAGCTGGATCGTCCGTTTCTGCAGCCTGTGACCTGGTGGCCAGGCTGGTCGACCAAGCCCGCGCCGAGGGCGTGGAGTCGGTCGGGGAGAACGGGCTGCCGGGCCGGCCGACCAAGCTTGTGCCGGAGTCCGCTCTCGAGGACGAGATCAGCGTGCCGCGCGATCGGGACGGCAGCTTCGATCCGAAGATCGTACGCAAGCGGCAGCGGCGGCTGTCCGGCGTCGCCGAGATGGTCATCTCGCCGGCCGTCAAGGGCCTGGCCATCGGAGAGATCTCCGCTCACCTGGCCGAGATCTACGGCGCCGAGGTGTCCAAGCAGCGCGACGGCCAGGTGGCCAACCGGCCCGTCTACGTGGCGATGGCGGTCACCGTGGACGGTGAACGCGACATCCTCGGGCTGTGGGCCGGCGGCGGCGGCGAGGCCGCCAAGTTCTGGCTGCACGTACTGACCGAGATCAAGAACCGCGGCGTCGGCGATGCGCTGATGGTGGCCTGCGACGGTCTGAAAGGGCTGCCGCAGACCATCGAAAGTACGCCGCTCGCCAGCGCTGGGACGCCATCGCCAAAGCCCTCAAGCCCGTCTACACCCGCGCCTACCGAGGCGGCCGCGCTGGAGCGGTTCCTGGAGTCTGGGGCGGCAGGTATCCGGCGATCGTGAAGTTGTGGGAGACGCCTGGGCGCCGGGCTTGCTCGTTTCAGGATGCGGCGGATCGTCGCACCGCTGAGTGCTGACTTCGAGCACCGGAAGGCACGAGGCGGAGACCTCTCCAAGCTCGGATGGAGCGACAGAGTCGTGGACCTACCGGTTCATCCACCACTCCGGGAAGCGCAGCTTCGATCGCGATTCCCCCGACGACACGATCTGGGCGCACGTTGAGCGCATCGCCGGACGCCGCCGACGCCGCGCCTCAACTGGCAGGCAAGCGCTCCGGCCGCTGTCACCCTGACGCGGAGCCAGCCGTGGCCCACACCGAGAAAATCACGGGGCGCCACGACATCGGCGGCCGTCTCCTCGCCGTGCAGATCACCACCTGGGCCGGCGACTCGCTGTAATCGAGAAGCCGGTCATAGACAACGGTTATAACCGCAGCTATTGGACCGCAGTGTCGCCTGCGGACGACCATGATGATCGATTCGGACCCACCGAGCGGAGAGACATCATGACCGAACAGCCGCAGCCGTCGAGACGGGCCATGCTCACGAGCGGCGCCATGGGCGCGGTGGCGCTGGCCGCCGGAGCCGTGGCCGCCGCCGCGCCCGCCTCGGCCAACACGCAGAACCCGCCCGCCCCTTCCACGGGCAAGGCCGACAGCCGCGGGCGCTTCGCCGGCAAGGTGGTGCTCATCACCGGCGCGACGTCGGGCATCGGACAGGCCACCGCGTACGAGATGGCCAGGCAGGGCGCGCGCGTGTTCTTCTGCGGGCGGCGGGAGGAACTCGGCCGGCGGCACGAGCGGGAGATCAGGGGGTTCGGCGGGGAGGCCACGTACATGCGGGCCGACGTGTCGAAGGAGGACGACGTGCGGGCGTTCGTGAGCGAGTGCGTACGCCGGTACGGGCGCGTGGACATCGCCTTCAACAACGCCGGCATCGAGAGCCCCAAGGCCTCGCCGCTCCACGAGCAGACGCTGAGCGACTTCGAGCAGGTCTGGCGCACGAACGCGGCCGGGGTGTTCCTGGCGATGAAGTACGAGATCCCGCACATGCTCCGGCAGCGTGCGGGGATCATCGTCAACACCGCCTCCATCTCGGCCGAGGTCGGCTTCGCGACGATCTCGCCCTACAACGCGAGCAAGCACGCGGTGGCGTCGCTGACCAAGGTGGCCGCGCTGGAGTACGCGGACAAGAACATCCGCATCAATGCGCTGGCCCCGGGCGCCGTGGACACGCCGATGCTGGAGCGGGCGGCGAAGGCGTTCGGAGTGACGTACAAGCAGATCGCGCAGGACTACCCGATCAAGCGGATCGTGCAGCCGCAGGAGATGGCGCGGGTGGTGATGTGGCTGGCCTCCGACGACGCCACCGCCGTCCTCGGCACCGACATCGACGCCTCCGGCGGCTACCTCACCGGCTGACACCGAAGCCGGTCGCGGCCGCCGAGCCATGACACGCCGTTGCCAGACCTCGCGCAAGGGCGTGTCCCCCGGCGGTCAGCTCACCGTCACGGATGCCAACGGCACGCTCCACGTCCGACCGGATCGTGTGTCGGGCAGGTAAAGATGATCTTTCGCCCTATTTTCCGGGTGATCCGCTTGGCTGGTCGTGATCTTGATCACCTACGTGAGGAGAGATGTGGACGTCCAGCACCCGTCACGGCGGCAAGCGTTGCGCGCCTCGCTTACGGCGGCCTCAGCCCTGGCGGCGACCCAGGCAGTCGCCACGCCTGCCCGACCGGACGCCCCGCAGGCGGTTCCGGGAGGCCAGTACGCCCGCAACGTCGAGCTCGTCGGATACACCGACATGGACCACAGGCCGGCCTTCAAGATGGCGATCCGCCGGGTGGGCAACCGGTGGTACCTCTACACCGGCCACTTCTGGGACTCGGGCTGGAGCGTCGTGGACGTCACCGACCCGCGGCGGCCGGAGGTGGTGGCGTTCGTGCCAGGGCCGAAGGACACCTGGACACTGCAGGTCGATCTGCACGGCGACATCATGGTGACGGCGCTGGAGCAGATCTTCCCCAACTTCGGCGGCGATCCCGAGGCCGGCTTCGAGGAAGGGATCTACATCTGGGACATCAAGGATCCCGTACGCCCGCGCCGGCTCGGCCACTACCGGACCGGTGGAACCGGCACGCACCGCAACCTCTACCCGGGGGGCCGCTATGTGCACGTGGCAGCGGGCGCGCCGGGATTCCGGGGCAACATCTACACCATCGTCGACATCGAGGACCCGGCCCGGCCCAGGGAGGTCAGCCGCTGGTGGGTGCCGGGCCAGCGTGACGACGAGCAAGGCCCGCCGCCGGCCGAACGGCCGCACACGCACGGCTTCTGCTGCGCCAACAGCGCCGACGTGTCCCTGCACGGCCCCCCGTACGTCGCCGGCGACCTGGCCTACCTCCCCTACGGCGCGGCCGGGCTCATCGTGCTGGACATCTCCGACGTGACCACGCCCGTACCCGTCGGCGGCCTGAACTTCAGCCCGCCCTTCCACTCCCGTTTCGGCGTGCACGGCGTGTTGCCGGTCCCGGACAGGAAGATGGCGTTCGCCAACTCCGAGGACGTCTCCTACGGCAAGGGAGCCGCTCCGCACGCTTCGATCGTGGACATCTCCGACCCGGCGCACCCGTGGCTGTTGTCCCTGTTCCCCACGCCCGAGCCGCCGCCGGGAGCACCGTACCCGGACTTCTCGAGCAGGGGCGGCTGGAGCGGCCCGCACAACATCAACCACCACCAGCACCATCCCGACGTGCAGCGCCAAGGCGACCTCTTCTACATCGCGCACTTCAACGCCGGGCTACGGGTCTACGACGTGTCCAATGCCCGGCTGCCCCGCGAGGTGGGCTACTTCGTGCCACCGGACCCCACCCGCAGGTACGGCCCGATGCCCGAAGGCCGGCTCGTGGCGCAGACGGAGGACGTCGTGGTGGACCGGCGCGGCTACATCTACATCTCCGACAAGAACCAGGGCGTCCATATCCTGCGCTACACCGGCTGACGAAGCATCGAGTGGACCACCGGGTCGTGCAGGCTCTCTTGTGCGTCTTTTTGCATGGAACAGCGGGGTCGGGAACGACGATCATCTGGTGTGCTACTCAGCAATCGTGCCGTCTTCGCCAGCTCCGACCTCGACGAGGTCCGCGGCGAGGTCGCCAAGGTGTTCTGCCCGCACCGGCTGGACCTGGCCGGGGACGCGGACCTGCTGTCGGCCCGGTTCAACTCCGTCCAGCTCGGCTCGGTCCGCGTCAGTTACCTCGACTACGGGGCCGACGTGCACATCGAGCCAGGCGACCTCGACACGTTCTTCCTGGTCATGATCCCGCTCGCCGGGCGCAGCCTGATCCGCGCCGGCGACAAGGAGATCGTCTCGACCCCGTCGCTGGCCTCGCTGGCCTCGCCGACCCGCCACCTCGACATGCGCTGGGCCGCCGGCTGCCCGCAGTTGGTGGTCAAGTTCGAGCGCACCTCGATCGAGCGCTCGCTGGAGCAGATGCTCGGCGAGCAGCTCGACGGCCCGGTCGTCTTCGACCCCGGCATGGACCTGACGACGGGCTGGACCCGGTCCTGGCGGGACATGGCCGACCTGCTCGTCAGGGAGGCCGAGCGTGACGACGGCCTGACCGGCCATCCGCTGGCCATCGCGCACCTGGAGAACGCGCTGATCACCCTGCTGCTGACCATGCAGCCCTCCAACTACCTGGAGCGGCTGACGGCGCCCAGGCCGCCCGCGCTGCCGAAGGTCGTGCGCCGGGCGATGGAGTTCATCGAAGGGCACGCGCACCTCCCGCTCACCACCACCGACATCGCCGGCGCCGTCGCGGTCAGCAGCCGCTCTCTGCAGGAAGGTTTCCGCGCGCATCTCGGGCTGACCCCCATGGCCCACCTCAGGCAGGTACGGCTGGCGCGGGTGCACGACGAGCTCAGGACGGCCGACCCCGCCAGGGCCACGGTGACCACGGTGGCCGCCCGATGGGGCTTCCTGCACCAGGGACGTTTCGCCGCCCAGTACCGCGACAGGTACGGGCAGCCGCCGTCGGAGACGTTGCGCAGGGGTTCCGCGTCAGGTGGATGAGATCCGCGCTCAGTGGATGGCTCGGGCGGACGCGCCGGCCGTACCTTCGGTGTCAGGCGCCGATCGCAACCTCCACTCCTGATACCGAAGGGACCCACCACCATGCGCGACATCCTCATCGTCGGTGCCGGTCAGGCCGGCCTCCACCTGGCCATCGGCCTGCTCCAGCACGGCTACGACGTCACCGTGGTCTCCAATCGCACCAGCGAGTCCATCCGCGACGGCCGGGTGATGTCCGGCCAGGCCATGTTCGGCACCGCGCAGGCTCACGAGCGTGAGCTCGGCCTGGACTGGTGGGCCGACGTCTGCCCGCCCATCGAGGGCATCGCGCTCACGGTTCCGAGCCCGGAGGGAGGCAAGGCACTCGACTGGGCGGCGCGGCTGGACGTCCCGGCCCGTTCGGTCGACCAGCGGCTGAAGATGCCGGCCTGGATGGGCGAGTTCGAACGGCTCGGCGGCAAGCTCGTCCTGCACGACGCCACCCCGGAGGACCTGGAGAGCTATGCCGCCCGGTACGACCTGGTCCTCGTCGCCGCTGGGAAGGGACAGATCGCCTCGCTCTTCGAGCGGGACCCCTCGCGCTCCCCGTACGCCGCTCCGCAACGCGCGCTGGCGGTCACCTACGTCAACGGTCTCGCCCCCCGCCCCGATCACTCGGCGGTCTGCTTCAACCTGCTCCCCGGCGTGGGCGAGTACTTCGTCTTCCCCGCGCTCACGCACGGCGGCCCCTGCGAGATCATGGTGTTCGAGGGCGTGCCGGGCGGTCCCATGGACTGCTGGGGCGACGTGCGCGGCCCCGCGGAGCATCTGGCGCGCAGCCGCCAGATCCTGGAGACCTTCTTCCCGTGGGAGGCCGAGCGCTGCGCCGGGATCGAGCTCACCGACGCCAACGCGGTCCTGACCGGGCGCTTCGCCCCCACGGTCCGCCGTCCTGTCGCCGTTCTGCCCTCCGGCGCACCGGTGCTCGGCGTCGCCGACGTCGTGGTGCTCAACGACCCGATCACCGGGCAGGGCAGCAACAACGCCGCCAAGTGCGCCGCCACCTACCTGCGGGCCATCGTGGAACGGGGCGCGCAGCCGTTCGACGCGGGCTGGATGCGGCGGACCTTCGAGCTCTTCTGGACGCAGGCCCAGCATGTCACGAACTGGACCAACGCCCTGCTGGCGCCGGCCGAACCCCACCACCTGGCGCTCCTGGGCGCCGCCGGACAACGTCCGGAGATCGCCTCCCGCTTCGTCAACGGCTTCGACGACCCGGCCGACTACGCCGACTGGTTCATGGACGCCGGCCGAGCCGAGGCCTACCTGAGCAGGACCGCGGCATGAGATCGCTGCGTGAGGCCTTCGGGCAGTTCGCGACCGGGGTGGCGGTGATCACGACGGTGACCGCCGACGGGGAGCGGGCCGGCGTGACCGTCAACTCCTTCACCTCGGTCTCGCTCGATCCGCCGCTGGTTCTCTGGTGCCTGTCGAACCGGGCGCCCAGCGCGCCGCTCTTCCTGCGGGCCGGGCGGTTCGCCGTCAACGTCCTCGCCGCCGACCAGGACCACCTGTCCAGGCGCTTCGCCACGCCCTCGGCCGACAAGTTCGCCGGGGTGGAGCTGCTCGGCGCGCCCCTGCCGATACTCGCCGGGACGCTGGCCAGTTTCGTCTGCCGTACGGAGCGCGTCCACGACGGCGGCGACCATCACATCTTCGTCGGGGCGGTGGAGCGCTACCAGCGGGCCGAAGGGGAGCCGCTCGTCTTCCACTCCGGCCGCTACCGGGAGTTCTGGCCCGACCTGGCCATCGGCGAGGGCCGCGTGGCCAGCCGTGCCTGAAGACCCCGGCCGGGACGAGCCGACCGTCAGGAGCATGGCCATGGGGTCTCACTCGCGGCGTGCCACCCAGTCCGCCACTTTGGCGACGGGCGAGGTGGTCACGCGGCCCCCGGCCGTCTCCTGCCGGTCCGCCTCCCGGTACGCCGCGTACATCCCTCTCACCCCCAGCCACCGCAACGGCTCGGGCTCCCACCGGCGGACCCTCCGCCCCACCCACGGCAGGCCCGTCAGCTCCGTCTCGTCGCCCAGCACCAGATCACGCAGGGTACGGCCGGCGAGGTTGGTGGTGGCCACCCCGTGCCCCACGTAGCCGCCCGCCCAGCCGAGGCCGGTGCGCCGGTCGAGCCCCGCCGTCGAGCACCAGTCGCGCGGCACCCCGAGCACGCCCGACCAGGCGTGCGCGATCCCCGCACCGAGCGTGGCGGGAAGCAGCCGCGCGAGCGCGTCCCGGAGTTGGCGCACCGTGGAGGCGTGGGTGCGCCCATCGGAGTCGGTCCTGGACCCGAACCGGTACGGGCGCCCGCGACCGCCGATCGCGATCCGGCCGTCCGCGGTGCGTTGCGCGTAGATGTAGGCGTGGGACATGTCCCCGAGAAGCTCTTCACCTGCCCACCCGATCCGGTCCCAGACCTGGTCGGGGAGCGGCTCGGTGACGATCAGCGAGGAGTTCATGGGGAGCCACGTGCGCCGCTCCCCGGCCAGGCCCGCCGTGAAGCCCTCGGTCGCCCTGATCACGTACGAGGCGCGGACCGTCCCGTACGGCGTCTCGGCCGTGTGCGGCGCGATCCGCGTCACCGGCGTGGACTCGTGGATCGGCACGCCGAGACGCTCGACGGCCCGCGCCAGCCCCCGCACCAGCTTGGCCGGTTGCAGGCGGGCGCAGTGGGGTGTGAAGGACGCGCCGAGTGCGCCCGCGACGCCGATCCTGGCGACCGTCTCCTCGGCGTCGAGCAGCACCACGTCGTCGTCCCACGCCTGTGCGGCGTTGACCTGCGCGCGGAGCCTGGGCAGCTGAGCGGGCGCGTGCGCGACCCTGAGCATGCCGTTCTTGACGATGTCGGCCTCGATGTTCTCGGCCGCGGCGACCGCGATGATCTCATCCACGGCGGCGTTCATGGCTCGCTGGAGGCGGATGACGCCCTGGCGCCCGTGGGTGGCGGCGAAGCGGCGGCGCGAGCCGGCCAGGGCGGCGGTGATCCAGCCGCCGTTGCGCCCGGAGGCGCCGTAGCCGGCGAACTCACGCTCCAGGATCACGATCCGCAGCCCGGGGTCGGCCTTCTTCAGGTAGTACGCCGTCCACAGGCCGGTGTAGCCCGCGCCGACCACGCACACATCGGCCTCGGTGGACCCGTCGAGCGGCGGGCGCCTGGCCGGAAGTCCGATCTCGCGGTACCAGTGCGAGACACCTCCGTTGAGCGTCACAGTGCCGCCTCCACGGCGGGGGCGGCGACGCGTACCCGCCCGATGAGCAGGCCGGCCAGCGTGAACACGTAGAACAGCGCGGTCACCAACGCGACCGGCCAGTACTGGCCGTCCGTCCACTCCAGCGACGCCGTGGCGAACAGCGGCACGAGCCCGCCGCCGATGGCCCCGGCGAGCTGGTACGACAGCGACATGCCGGTGTAACGGACGCGAGGCGCGAAGAGTTGGGCCACGTAGGCGGCGCCGACGGAGTACGTGGCGGTCACGCCGATCAGGCCGACGCCCACGCCCACGCAGAGCCAGAACGTGCTGCCGGTGCCGAAGAGCCAGAACGGCGGCACCGCCCACACGAGCCCGGCGACCGCGCCCCACGCGATGACCTTGCCCTTGCCGTACCGGTCACCCATGGAGGCGAAGACGAACATGAGGGCCGCCTCCACGGCGGCGGCCACGATCTGCCCGGCCAGCGCGGCCGACTTGGGCAGCCCGAGCTGGGTCGTGGTGTAGGCGAGCATGAACGTGGTGAGCACGTAGTAGGCCACGAAGCCGCCGACGAAGATAGCGAGCCCGACCACGATCTGCCGCCACGACGTGCGCAGGCACTCGACGATCGGCAGCGCCTCGGAGCGGGCGGAGCGCTCGAAGTCCGGCGTCTCCTCGATCTTCATGCGCACGGCGAACCCGACCACGACCAGCGCGATGGACACGAGGAACGGCACCCGCCACCCCCATGCCTCGAACTGGCCGGCGCTCAGCACCCCGTTCAGCACCGCGAACATGGTGGTCGCGAGGAGCAGCCCGACCGGCGAGCCGATCTGGGCGAACGCGCCGAAGAACGTGCGCCGCCCCCGCGGCGCGTGCTCGACGGAGATCAGCGCCGCGCCGCCCCACTCGCCGCCCACCGCCAAGCCCTGGACGAAGCGCAGGAGGACCAGCAGCAGGGGCGCGAGCGTGCCGATGGTCTCGTGCGTGGGCACGCAGCCGACCAGGAATGTCGCGCCGCCCATCATGAGCAGCGTCCAGACCAGCGACTTCTTGCGTCCGATCCGGTCGCCGAAGTGGCCGAACACGATCGCGCCCAGCGGTCTGGCGACGTAGCCGACGGCGTAGGTGGCGAAGGCGGACAGCACGCCCGCGACCGGGGACAGCGTCGGGAAGAACAGCTTGTTGAAGACCAGCGCGGAGGCGGTCGTGTAGATGAAGAAGTCGTACCACTCGATGCTGGTGCCGAGCGCGGACGCGAGCGCGACCCTGCGCATCTGCGGTGATGTGGTCATTGGGGGGTCTCCTTCACGGGCTCGTTCACGATCAGGCCGTCCCGCAGGTCGGCCTCGCGGCGCACGGCCGGGCGTTCGGCCGGCGGGCCGTAGCCTCCGCCGCCGCCGGTGCGCAGGCTGACCCGCTCGCCCGCGGCGAGCGTGACCGCGTCGATGTGGGACAGCCGTTGTACGGTTCCGTCGGATCTGGTCACCTCGAGCCCGCCGGTGGCGCCGTCGCCGCCGCCGAAGAGGCCGCGGGCGCCGTAACGGTGCCGGTCGGAGTAGGCGGAGAAGGTCACGCCGTCCCTGGTGGCCTCGTACGTGCGGACGAAACCGAGGCCGCCGCGGTTGCGCCCGTCGCCTCCCGAGCCGGGGATGAGCGCGAACTCCGTCACCCTGAAATGCGAGTAGTCGATCTCCAGCGCTTCGACGGGAGCGCTGGCGCAGTTGGAGATGGGGTTGTCGAGCGCGTCCGCGCCGTCGCCCGCCGCTCCGGCGCCCCAGCCGCCGCCGAGCACCTCCAGCACCACCTCGTACTGGTGGCTGTGGGGGTCGAGGTAGCTGAGGGCCGCCGCGCTGGTCGTGTCGTAGCCGGTGGCGACGACCCGGTCGGGCAGCGCCTCGGCGAGCGCTCTGATGACGGCGTCGAACGCGCGGCTGGCCGGAGTGAGCCGGGCGCGCACGGCGGCGGGCGCGGCCGGGTTGAGTATGGACCCGTACGGCGCGCTCACCCTGATGGGCCGGTTGCAGCCTTCGTTGAACGGGATGTCCTTGTCGCGCAGCAGGCCGCGGATCGCGCTCTGCACGGAGGAGACCGTCGAGGCGAACGGGCAGTTCAGGTTGGCCGGCACCTGCGGGTCGGTCCCGGTGAAGTCGACCTCCAGGTCGGAGCCCCGCACCCGGACCGCGACCCTGACGTGGTGCCGGTCGCCGCCCCAAGTGGAGGCGTCGATGATCTCCTCGGCCGTGTAGTCGCCGTCGGGGATCTCCGCGATGGAGTCGCGCAGCCGCCGCTCCGCGTAGTCCTGCAGCTCGTCCATCACGGCGGCGGTCAGCTCGTGGCCGTGCCTGGCGACCAGTTCGCGCAGTCGTTCCGCGGCCACGTTGTTGGCCGCGAACTGCGCGTTGAGGTCCCCGACCACCAGGTCGGGCACGCGTACGTTGAGCCGGAAGAGCTGCTCCACGAAGCCGCCGTGCCAGTCGCGCGAGACCGAGAACGGCCGGCCCGGCAGGCGGATGCCCTCCTGGTAGACCTCCCTGGCCTTGATGGTCAGTCCGGGCTCGCCGCCGCCGATGTCGACGTGGTGCGCCACGCTCGCCGCGAAGCCGGCCAGCGTGCCCTCGTGGAAGATCGGCGTGAACAGGTAGATGTCCTGCAGGTGCTGGCCGCCGCGGAAGGGGTCGTTGTAGAGGATCGCGTCGTCGCCGGTCAGCGCCGCGGGGTCGATCTCGGCCAGCACGGCGGCGATGGCGTGCGAGATGCCGGCGGTCATGATGGGGATGGCCTCGGCCTGGCTGACCACGTTGCCGCGCGGGTCCACGAGGGCCACGGCGTAGTCGCGGGCCTCGCGCACGACGGAGGAGAACGCGGCCCGCCGCAGGTTCGCCGCCATCTCGCGCGGGATGGCCGCCAGGGCGGTGCCGACGATGTTCAGGGTGATGGGGTCCACGGTCATGTCAGGCTTCCCTGGTGAGCAGGAGGTTGGTGGCGGGGTCAACGGTGGCCGTCCAGCCTGGGGGCACGTACGT
This sequence comes from Nonomuraea angiospora, assembly GCF_014873145.1. Classification (NCBI taxonomy): domain Bacteria; kingdom Bacillati; phylum Actinomycetota; class Actinomycetes; order Streptosporangiales; family Streptosporangiaceae; genus Nonomuraea; species Nonomuraea angiospora. Next base: position 2,636,374 of record NZ_JADBEK010000001.1, read on the forward strand.
GGTGGCGGTTTCCTCCTCGACCACCGCCGGCCCCTCGGCCGTGAAGCCGGGCGGGAGCGACGCCCGCCACAGGAAGGCGCAGCTGCGCTCCTCGCCGCCGATCACGACCGGCAGGTCCTCGCGGCGCGCGGGCCCTTCCACCGGTACGGCGGGCAGCGCGGTGTCCTCGCGCGGCACCCTGAGCGTCAGCCGGTACGTCACCACCTGGACGGCCTTGTCCGGCGTGCTGTGACCGTACCTGAGCGTGTGCGCCTCGTGGAACAGGCCCGCCGCCTCCCCGGGGGACACACCCTGCGGCACCTGGACGGTGAGCTCGAAGCCCTGACCCCGGTAGCGCAGGTCCAGCTCGTACTCGGCGACCACGCCTCCGAGGTCGACGCCCTGGGCGGTGATCTCCTTCCCGGCCTCGGCCAGCAGCTCGGCGAACACCTCGTCCAGCTCCTGCGGTGCCAGCCCGTCCAGGTCCGCGACGCGGGTGACCGCGAAGCGGCGCTGGAAGTCGGAGCTGAGCAGCCCGTACGCGGACATGAGCCCGGCGTGCGGCGGGACCAGCACGGACGTGATGCCCAGCTCGTCGGCGACCGCGGCGGCGTGCAGAGGGCCGGCGCCGCCGTAGGCGACCAGCGTGTGGTCGCGCGGGTCGTGGCCGCGCTCGGTGGACACGAGCCTGATGGCGCCGGCCATGGCGACGTTGGCGATGCGGAAGACGTCCTCGGCGAGCTGGGCGGGGATCCGTTCGAGCTCCGCGGCCAGGGGCGTCAACGAGGAGATCGCCGCCTCGGGGTCCAGGGCGTGCCGGCCGCCGAGGAAATGGCCGGGGCGGATGAGGCCACGGGTGACGTTCGCGTCGGTGACCGTGGCCGCGGCGCCGCCCCTGCCGTAGCAGGCCGGGCCCGGATCGGCGCCCGCGCTGCGCGGACCCACCTGGAGCATGCCGCCGGGGTCGAGGCCGACGATGCTGCCCCCGCCCGCGCCCACGGTGGCGATGTCCACCATCGACAGCTTGACCGGGATCCGGTCGATCATCGACTCGGTGGTGATCTGGGGGCGACCGCCGGTGACCAGGCAGACGTCGGTGCTGGTGCCGCCCATGTCCATGGTGACGATGTCGGCGAAGCCCGCGGCGGCGGCCACCGCGACGGCGCCCGCCACCCCGGCGGCCGGGCCGGAGAGCAGGACGTGGATCGGCCGCCGCCGCACGTACGCGGCGGGCACGACGCCGCCGTTGGACTGCATCATCGACAGCTCGCCCATGCCGCGATCGGCGAGGGAACGTTCCAGGCGGCTGAGGTAGCCGTCGACGGTCGGCTTGACGAAGGCGTCAACGGTGGTGCTGCTGGCCCGCTCGTACTCGCGGAACTCGGCCACGACCTCGCTGGACAGCGACACGTCCAGGGCGGGCGCGACCTCCGCGGCGATCTCGCGTACCCGCTGCTCGTGGGCGGGGTTGCGGTAGCTGTGCAGGAAGCACACGGCGATCGAGGTGACGCCGAGCCCGGCCAGCTCGGCCACCGCGTCGCGTACGGCCGGCTCGTCGAGCGCCAGCAGCGGCTTGCCCGTGGCGTCGAGCCGCTCGGGCACCTCGCGGACCAGCTCGCGGCGGACCAGCGGACGCGGCTTGCGGTAATGCAGGTCGTACATCACGTCCCTGTCGTGCCGCTGCAGCTCCAGCACGTCGCGGAAGCCCTGGGTGACGATCAGGCCCAGGCGCGGCCCCTTGCGTTCGAGCACGGCGTTGGTCGCGACGGTCGAACCGTGCAGGAGCGGCGCGCCGGTGAGGTCCACGGCCTCCAGGCGGGAGATGGCCTCCAGCACCGCGACCGAAGGGTCGGACGGGGTGGAGAACACCTTTCCCGTGGCCGCGAGCCTCCCGGCGTCGTCCAGCAGCACCAGGTCGGTGAAAGTGCCGCCACACTCCACACCAAGTCTCATCGCGTTCCTCCCTGTTGAATGGAGAAACGGTCACATAGGCCACTATCTGCGGCAATACGTCGTTTAACCTATGGAGATGCCGCACGCGCCGAGATATGAGGGCACGCCCCGCCCCGCCAAGGTCCCCCCTGGAGGGCCGGCCGAGGGCATGGCCGAGCCTGGGATGGCGCGGGTCTCCCCCGACGGCGAGATCCAGCCGCTCGACCGCATCGGGGCCGACCTGCGCGGGCGGCCGGTCCTGGCGCGCGCCGCGACCGCGTTGCTGCGCTCGGGACGCGACGCGGTCACATTCCTGCTGGTCGAGGGGGACGAGCTGTGGACGCACGCCTCCATGACGGTGGCGTGGGAGACGGGTGACGTGGTGGTCTCCGCGGCGGACGTGCCACCTCCGTTCGGGCTGACGCCGCGGGAGCTGGACGTGCTGACGCTCATGGCGGGCGGGCTCACCAACACCGCCGTGGCGCGTTATCTCGGCTCGAGCCCGCGTACCGTGGCCAAGCAGGTGGAGAGCGTGCTGGCCAAGCTCGGGCAGGCCACGCGCGGCGGGGTCGCGGCGTTCGCGGTGGACCACGGGCTGCTGAGGCTGCCGGTTCCCCACGGGTGCCCGGAGCTGACCGCGCTGGCGGTGGGCGCGGTGGACCGGCTGATGCGTTCTCCCGGACCGCTGCCGAGCTTCACCACCACCGGGGTGGCGCGGCGGCGGGCGGTCTCGCCATTCGAGATCGGGCTGCTGCTGCCGCTGGTCGGCGGGTCGAGCGACGACGGCGAGCAGATGCGGCGCGGGGCGGAGCTGGCCGTGGAGGAGCTGAACGCGCGCGGCGGCGTGGCGGGCCGGCCGGTGCGCACGCATGTGAGCGCGGTGGACGCCCTCGACGCGGACTCGGTCTCCGCCGGGCTCGCCGAGCTGGCCGCCCGGGAGGTGCCGGCCATCGTCGGCGGCTACCTGCTGACCGACGAGCGGGCCTCGTACGAGATGGCGGCCGACTACGGCGCCCCGTACCTCAACATCGGCACCAGCGACCTGCAGGCCGGCTGGGTGCGGCAGGAGCCGGACCGGTTCGGCCGGATCTTCCAGACCGGCCCGACGCGTGCCAACTACGGCAAGGGCTTCGCCCGTTTCCTGCGCGGTCTGCGGCTGCGCAGGCGCAGCGTCGGCTTCGTGGAGACGACGATGCCGGACACGCAGGCGTTCAACGAGGAGACGGCGCGGCTGGTGGAGCAGGCGGGGCTGGCCATCGACTTCGTGGTCCGGCTGACGCCTCCCTACCGTGACTGGAGCCCGGCCCTGGCCGCGATCCGCGCGCACGCGCCCGGCGCGGTCATGGTCACCCACCACCTGGCCGAACAGGCCGCGGCGTTCCAGCGCGCGTTCGCCCAGGAGCCCTCGCCGACGCTGGTGTACATGGTCTACACGCCCGCGGTGCCGCAGTACCTGGAGCTGGCCGGGCAAGCGGCCGAAGGCGTGGTGTGGGCGACGGTCTCGGGCCTGTACGGGGACAGCAAGGGACGGGCGTTCGCCGAGCGCTTCAGGGAGCGGTACGGCGCCTCACCCGGGAGATCGGTGGCCGGGGCGGCCTACGACCAGATCAACCTGCTGGCCCTGGCGTGGTCGGCGCACGGCCGCCCGCACGACTTCGGCCTGGTGGGCCGGGATCTGCGGACGATGGTGTATCGGGGGGTGAATGGCGCGTACGACCTGGACAGAGGCGGGCAGACGAGCGTGGCGTTCCCCGACGAGATCCTGGATCCGTCGCTGGGGCAGGCGCACCTGGTCTTCCAGATCCAGGATGGGGCGCACCGGGTCATCGGGCCGACGCCGTACGCGGAGGCCACCTTCCGCCGGCCCCCGTGGATGGTCGCATAGGCGCGGGTCGCCGACCCTGCTTGGCGGATGTGGCCGCCCGGTTGGCTGCCCGGTTGGCTGCTCGGTGCCCGGCCCGGCGCGGTTCGTCCAGTGCGGTGCGTGGTGTCGGCAGCGATGGTTGAGATCCGGTTCGTCGGGTGTGGTTATGTCCCCGGGGTGGTATCGCCGAGCGGGCCAGTGCTGGCAGCAACACCCAGCGGTGCGCCTGCGCCGACGGCAGTTCGGGCGGCGCCGTACCCGCCGCGCTGCCCGGACCGATCGCCTGTCTCGCGACGCGTCCGGCCCGGACAGCCGGACGCGAAGCTGAGGAGACGTCAGGAGATGGTGAGCGTGCCGTCCGTGTCGCGGGCGCACGTGACGATCGCGCGGGGCGCCGCGGCGAAGGCGCCGGTCAGGCACTGGCCGAGGACCGTGTGGCCCGCGGCGTTGGGGTGCCACGACTCCTGGCAGGTCTGGAAGTAGGTGACGCAGGTGTTCGCCGCCCGCTGGATACCGATCTTGTCCCAGCCGGACAGGCTTGTGATGAACGTGCCGGACGGCCCGTCCTGTACCCGGACCGGCGTCGCGAGCGCGCCCGCCGGGCTGCCGGGGTTCTCGCAGAGCCTGGCCCCGTCGAAAGCCCTCTGGACGTCCAGCACGCGCAGGTCGGCCGCCGGGCGTTCGGCTGCCAGCGTGGCATACGCGTTCTTGACCAGGGAGCCGAGGTTCTGGGAGAACACCTGCCCAGGGGCGAGGCTCGCACGGTGGATCGGGCACCCGGCGGCGTAGCGCTCGGCGCCGAGGGCGCGGAACTTGTCGCGGGTGTCGGTGCGGCCGTCCTCTTCGTGGTACTCCGGGGCGATGTCGGGCGGCAGCGGGTTGGTGTAGGTCTGCAGAATCACCTGGTGGGTGCCGTCGGCGTCGATCTCGGCGAGGGTGTCGAGGATCTGGCGCAGGGCCGCGGTGGTCTCGGTGGTGGCGGCGGCGACCTCGGCGTCGGTGGCCAGGTCCGAGGCGGTGCAGGGCCTCTGCGGCACCTCGCCCTTCAGATAGGCCCAGAACTCCCACCAGCCTGTCCAGGCGTCGGCGATGAAGCGGTTGGCGCACAGCGTGGCCACGTCGCCGAAGGTGAACTGGGTGTTGTTGGAGCCGAGGCCGACGAGGACGACGTCGATATCGTGCGTCTGGGCGAGGGCGCGCAGCTGATCGAGTTGCGAGGCGACGGCGCGGCCCTCGGGCCGGACGCTTGCGGGGTTGGCGATGTCGGCGGGCTGGGCGCCGGAGCAGGCGAGGTTGAAACGTTGCTGAATGCCCGGGAGCGACGCCGTGAACACCGAGGCGTTCGCCGACCGGTGACAGAAGTAGGCGTTGCTGTTGGCCGCCGACCAGCCGGGGAAGTCCTGTGCCGTACCCGAGGCGTCGACGACGGGCTGGTAGTCCCCCGCGCCCTCCCCGCTGACGAAGCTGTCGCCGAGCGCGACGGCGGCGGTGGGCAGAGCCGCCTGCGCCGGTCCACCCTGCACGACCTGGAGGCCCGCCGCGCTCACCAGGAGCATGACAGCCGCGGCGGCACGCTGAAGAAACCTCATAACCACCTCATTTCCTACTAAATAAGTACGAAATGCGCATGTGTGGATCACAACATGCCGCACCAACGGCGTCAACATTGCTCCTGCCGAAACGGGACTCCGCCGAGCCGATCTCGTCGGCGTACGCTCAGGTTGACGATTGCCGCGGTCGGGGGGCAGGCCGGCCGGTGACAGGATGCCGCCTGCTCAGGCGATGCTGATCAGCTTGATCAACTGCTGCCTGAACTGCTCGTAGTCGTCCACGGCGCCGAGCAGTTGCTCCGAGGTGCGCTCGGCCTCGTGGGCGAGCGCCAGGGCCGCGGTGCCCGTCTCGGTGATGGTCACCGAGACGCGCCGCCGGTCCCGCTCGTCGGCCCGCTTGCCGACGTATCCGGCGTGCCGCAGGTGCTCGATCGTCCGGCTCATCGTCTGGTCGGTCACGCGGCACAGCCCTGCCAGCTCACGCTGGGTGAGCGGCCCTTCGGCCAGGTGATGCAGGGCGATCAGGCCGGCGTGAGTCAGCCCGTGGGCGGCGAGGAATTCCTGGAAACGCCCCTCCACCAGGCGCGCGGCCACCGACAGCAGCCGCCCGGTGGGCCAGGAGTCGATGTCGGCCACCGGCTCATTGTCCCACCCCGCGATCGTGAACCGGCTCAGGAGGTCGCCGCCTTCTCGCGATCGCCAGGCAGAGCCAGATCATCGCGGCCAGTACGGCCACCAGGAGGTATTCGATCGCCGGGATCCGGCCCACGGCCGGCACGCCGGACAGGTCGTGGCGCAGGCCGTACACCAGGAGGGCGCCGAAGGCGTACGCCAGCCCGAGCGCCCAGCGCACCACTCGCGCCAGCCCCAGCCCGTGCATCTGGGTGATGACGAAGACGCCGAGGAAGCCGAACAGGAACATGGGCCACGCCCCGTCCGGTCCGCTGGTCATGACGGCGACGAGCGTGCCGTGGACGGCGACGGCCAGCTCCAGGGTGAGGGTCCACCACCGGTTGGTGTGGGCGCGGGTGAGGAACAGACTGCCCTGAAGGAGCAGCAGGAACATGTAGAAGAAGCCGATCAGGTGGCCGCTGGTGGCCTCCATGGGGTGGTACCAGAAGGTGTAGACGGCCGCCCAGCTGAACAGGTAGCCATGGTAGCGGCGGGCGAAGCGCGCCACCTGGGCGCTGATCGGCAGCGGCCTGCCGAACAGCAGGCCGCGCCGGCGGTTCTCCATGAGCAGGACGACCACCAGCAGCAAGATCACCGATCCCTGGGAGCTGAAGATGGACACGTCCTGGGCCAGGCCGTCGTAGAACAGCTGCGTCTGCGCCATGTGCAGGGCGATGAAGGCCGTGTTGACGCCGAGCGCCATCACGTTGACCGGATGCAGGCCGCGCGAGTAGCGGCCCACCCTGGTCTGCGCGTAGAAGATGAGGGCCCACAGGGCGAGCTGGTGGGCGGCGTAGGGAAGCCAGGCCGACAGCCGGGTCCACACGGTCGGCTCGGGCAGCTTCCAGTAGTACCAGGATGCGCCCTGGTCGGGCAGGAGTGTGATGCCGTGCAGGCGCTGGCCGAGCAGCCAGATCAGCCCGGTGATGAGGGCGCTGGCCAGCACGCCCGAGGTGAGGATCCGGCCCACGCCCCAGTTGTTCAGCATGCTGACTATTATGCGAATGCTCAGTCTGCTGAACAAATTTGCGGGAGAGGGCGGCCCTCCGGCCTGCCGGCTCCGCATATGCCTTTGTGGAGACCGTTATCGTGCTGTTCGACCCGGGAGCATGCTGTCCAGGAGTTCGCGGGCGTAGCGTGCCGATGAGCCTTTCGCAGTGCGCAGACGCGCATGGGGCGGTCACCGGCGTCAAGGGCGAACGCGATCGGGGGCAGGATTCGCCACCGCGCCGCTGCCGAAGCCTTCATGAACTCGTGAACGGTCCCTTCTCGGTGAAGGCGTACCGGGCGAACCGCTCGCCGATCAGGCGGTGGGTGGCGGTGTCCGGGTGCAGGGCGTCGGGCAGCGGGTGCTCGGCGGCGTCGTCCTGGCCGTAGAGCGTGGTGCCGTCCAGGTAGTGCAGGTTCGGGTCGTCCGACCGTTGCCCGGCGATCTCGGCCAGCGCGTCGCGGATCACCCGGAGGGTCAACTTGCCCTGCGCCTGCTCCTCGCTGCGGCCGGTGGCGACGAACCGGACGTGGTCGGTGCCGAGCGTGTCCGGGTCCACCGCGCCCGGCCCCGGGGTGTCCTCGTGGATGCCGCAGAAGATCGGCGAGGCCAGGACGAGCGGAGTGGTCGGGTGGCCGTCGCGGATCGTGTCGAGGAAGCCGTGCACGGCCGGCACGAAGGTGCGCAGCCGCATCCCGTCGAGGTTGACGACGTTGATGCCGAGCTTGAGGCTGATCAGGTCGGCCTGCGAGTCGCGGATGACACGGGCGAGGAACGGGTCGAGCAGCGCGCTGCCGCCCAACCCGAGGTTGCGCAGGTCGACGTCGCCGAGCCGGGCCGCGACGGCGGGCCAGATCCGGGTGGGCGCGCTCGCGTTCGACCCGTGGCTGATGGAGCTGCCGTGGTGCAGCCAGACGCGCCGTGCCGGCTCCACGGGGGCGACGGGCGCGTCCGACCAGAGCTCGATCAGCTCGACCGACTCGTTGTGGGGCAGCCAGATCTCGACGAGCTTGTCGCCGCTCGGCAGGTCGCTGAACGTCGTGGTGTGTGACGGGCCGGGGCGCAGCTCGGTGGCGCCCGTGCGCAGGTCGGCCTCGATGACGTCGCCGCCGTCGAGCACGCTGCTGGCGACGGATTCGCCGTCGACCACCAGGTCGACGGCGCCCCGCGGCCGGTCCGCGCCCCGGTAGGCCACGCGCAGGGGGTGGGTCACGAGCGAGACGGTGCGGGCGGCGGTGGTCACCACCACGCGGACGCCCGAGGGCTGGCCCTCGACCATCAGGAGCTGCGGGTCCGGGAACCGTTCCCGGACCCAGCCGGGAAGGCGGTGGGGGCGCAGGCCGCGCGCGGTGCGTTCGAGCTCGGCGGCGCCGTGCACGAACGGCGCGGTCAGGGACGTGCTGGGCATGACGTTCTCTTCCTTCTTCTCCATGAGTGCCTACGGGGCGGCGGCCGGGGCGGTCGGCCATGCCCGCAGGAGGGCGTCGAGCGCGTCGATCGTCCTGCGCCACGACACCTCGGGGGCAGGTTCCCTGTGGTCGAAGCTGCCGATGTGTTCCAGTGAGAGGTAGCCGTTGATGGTGCTGCCCAGCAGCCGGGCGGCGTGGACGCGTTCGCTCGGCGGGACGTCGTAGTCCCGCAGGACGGCGTCCGTGAGCGCGACGACCGTCCGGGCGGCGTCGGAACCGACGACCGCGGGCCCCGCCCGGCGCTGGAGCGCCTGCCATCGACCGGGACGATCATGGGCGAACGACCGGTGCGCCTGAGCAAGCCCTTCAAGCGCGGGGCGACCCGCCCGGCCGGCGACGGCCTCGGCGATGCGCGCGGCCAGCTCCCCCAGCGCGATGGTGCTGATCCCGTCCAGCAGTGCGGCATGGTCACGGACGTGCGAGTAGAGGCTGGGCGTCCGCACACCGAGGCGCCGTGCGAGCGCCGACAACGTGACCGATTCCAGGCCGTGCTCGTCGGCCAGCACCGCCGCCTCTGCGACCACGGAGCCTGGGGTGAGCGGAGCACGGTTCATACTGCGAGCCTACACCCTTTAGGCATTCGCCTATATGCAGAAGGGGACGCGTTTCAGGGACGGTCTCACCGCAGGCACGGGGGCAGGATCCGCCCCGGTCCGACGGCTCGGCCTGACGGCGAAGAAACTCGGACGGCGCCGATCCCGCCCGGGCGACCCTCCGACCTACAGGTTGTCCGAGTAAAAGCCGACGAGCCGGTCTACCGCCGCATCGACGTACTCCGGCTCGTCGTACATCTCGTAGTGGCCGGCGCCCTCGATGACCATGAGGTCTACCGGGTTGGGCGCCAGGCCCCACAGCCGCATGCCCGACTCGTACGAGCCCGTGGTGCCGCGTCGTCCGGCGAGGACGACCTGGAGGGGTTGGGTCATGAGCTGGTCGACCAGGTGGAAGGCGTCGAAGCCGAGCAGCAGCGCGTCGCTCCGGGTGAGGCGGCGGTTCGTCGAGTGCTCGTTGCCGCCCCGCTCCGTGCGGTAGTAGGTGATCGCCTGGAGCGTGTCGACGTCGGTCACGCCGAGCGCCTCGGCATCCGCCAGGGTATCGGGCAGCCAGGCCACGCGCGCCGGCTCGCCGGTGCGGGCCTCTTCAGCGCGGGACTTGGCCAGGCCGTCGAGGGCGGCTGCCGGGCCGTCCGGCTGGAAGCCGCGGAACGCCGCCCCGATGTCGCTCGGCACGACGGTGCCGACCGCCCTGATGCGGTGGTCCGTGCGGGCGGCGTGCACCGCGTAGCTTCCACCGGCGCAGATGCCCAGGACGCCGATGCGCCCTGGGTCGATGCCCGGGACGGCGCCGAGGGCGTCGATCGCGTACGAGATGTCCTCGGAGCGGCGGTACGGGTCCTCGAGGTCGCGCGGCTCGCCGCCGCTGCGGCCCTGGTGCGCGGGGTCGAACACGAGCGCCGCGATTCCCCGGGCCGCGAGACGGGCGGCGTAGTTCGCGCCGATCTGCTCCTTCACGCTGCTGCCCGGTGTCGACAGCACGACGGCGCGCCGCGGCGCGGCGTCGTCGTCGGGGAGGTGAAGGTCGGCGGCGAGCTCGATCGGTCCGCGCGGGATGGTGATGTGCTGGAGCATCTGACGGGTCCCTTCGCGTAGGGTTCGTGCGATAGCCGGTCAGTTCGATGCGGTCGATAGTACGATATTGAACCAATACGAGACTGTATCATCTGGAGGAAGGGGCGCGCGTGTCGATTGACGCCGCACAGCTGTGGACGCTGAACCATCGCCTGCTGACCGTCGTGCTGGACGCCTGCAGCGCCGAGCTGGCCGAGCTCGGGCTGGAGTCGAAGGAGTTCTTCGTGCTCGCCGAGGTGGCGGCGTCGCCGTACCCGGCAGAGCTGGCGGCGAAGCTGGTGATTCCGAAGGCGAGCGTGACGGTCTACGTGCGCAACCTCGTCGCCAAGGGGTTCGTGCGGCGCGAGATCGACGATGCGGACCTGCGGCGGCATCGGCTCGTGCTGACCGACGAGGGTGAAGCGGCGCGGGACCGCGCGCTCGCATCGCTCGCGACCGAGTTCGACCGCAGGCTGGCGACGATCGCGCCTCGTGATCGCGCCGAGCTGCACCGGATTCTCCTGGCCTTGCTAGAGCCCGCGCAATAGCTCGACCCTGATCCGCGTCGCAGGAGCACGCCCCGACGGGACACTACGACCCCTCGTACTGGTCGGACACGTCCGCCTCGGCCAGGACGAGCTCATCCGCTCGCTCCACGGGACGCACGGCGCCTGGCACCAAGGTGCGGTGCGTTCAGGGCAGGGCGAGATCGACGTCGACGGGCGACGGTTCGCAGTGGCCTTCATCCCCGGCCGCGGGCGTGAAGCGGCGGTCGACCAGGCCCTGCGTTCGCGTTACGGCAACGACTCCGGTGTCTGCCGGATGACCCGCTCACCAGCACGCGAAGCGACACTCCGAGTGGTCCCGCTCGCATGAGCCGGCCGCTCCACGCGATCCTCGCCGGCGGATCACTCGCCGGTCTGGCCGCCTCGCCAGCACTCGCCGACCGCGGGCTCGGCGTGACCGTCCTCGAACGGGCCGGGTACGCGCCGAGGAGCGGCGGCGCCGTCGGCGTCAACCCGACTTCATCTCCAGCGCGTCACGGGAGTCGGAGCCGAGACGAACGGGACGGTTTCGCCGCCGAGTCCTGGCAGGGGCTGCACACCCGCCTCTCGGCGGCCGCCGCACAGCACCCGAGCATCACGATCGCGGGGCGTCGCGCCCTTACGCAGGGAGCAGTACAAGCTTGCCGCCCAGGTGCCCCGACTGGCTGACCTCCAGCGCGGCCGCCACCTCGCCGAGGGGGTACGTCCGCTGGATCGGCACCCGCAGCCGCCCCGCTTTGATGAGGGCGAGGATGTCCCCGAGCGCTTGGGGCCCGCTCGCTCCCGGCTCGGTCATGTGGATCTGGATACCGCTCCCGGCCGCGTCGAAGGCCACGAGGGAGAGGACACGTTCCGGGCCGCCGGCGAGTTCGATCGAGTCCGGGATCTCACCGCGACCGGAGGCATCGAGGACCGCGTCGACTCCCTGCGGAGAGACGCCCCGCACGTGCTCGACCAGCCCCTTGCCGTAGGTGACCGGTTTCACTCCGAAGGAGCGGAGCTGCTCGTGGTTGCCCTCGCCCGCGGTGCCGATGACGTGCACCCCCCGGTCGACGGCAAGCTGCACGGCGAACGTGCCCACGCCACCGGCGGCGGCATGGACCAGCAGCGTCTCACCCCTGGCGACCTTGAGCTTGTTCAGCGCTTCCCAGGCGGTGATACCCGCGCCGGCCAGGGTTCCGGCCACCTCCCACGGGACAGAGGCCGGCTTGGCGACGAGCGCGGCCGGGTCGGCGAGCGCGAACTGGGCGTAGGACGGGTGATGGAGGTTCCCAGCACCTCGTCGCCTACGCGGTCACGCCCTCGCCTACCTGGTCGACCACACCGGCCACGTCGGATCCGAGCCCACCCGGGAGGCCGAGGGGCATCACCTGGCTCATGTAGCCACGCAGGATCTTCCAGTCGATCGGGTTGACACCCGCGGCCCGCACCGCGAGCCGCACCTGTCCAGGCCCAGGGGGCGGGTCAGCCCGACGCTGTCTGACCGCATGGTCCCGCGTGGTCGCAGTACGGCTGAAGACGGCTCTGCCCGCAACCACACAGAACGGCCCTGGTCTCCGCGCGTGGGCCTGCCGCCGCGTCCATGCTCAACTCGCCGCGCGCGATCAACTGTCCGACGGTGTTGCGCGTGATCCGCGTGGGCCGTTCCGGAATCTCCGTCCCTCCGTCCACGAGTTCGTACTGCAGCGCACCCGAGGGACAGCGCCGCACCACTTCGGCCAGGCGCTCGGCCTCGGCGCCGTCCGGCCGGATCCACGGGCGCTCACCCGGGTCGAAGACCTCGGGCAAACCGTGGACGCATTCGGCGGCGTGCAGGCAGCGCCTGGCCTCGAATGTCACGGTGATCGACCGGCCCACGTACGCCTTCTTCTCGGTTCCGCTGCTCATGCCGCCCTCCGTCGCTGCCATGCCCGGTGTTCAGTCGCTGACTCTGCTGCGGGACTGATACAGCAGGTCCTGGTACTCGGGGTGCCGGGCGATCCACCCCGCGAAGAACGGACAGGTCGCCAGCACCCGCAGGTTCGCGGCGCGCGCCTCGTCGAGGGCGGTGCGAACCAGCGCCGCCCCGATCCCCCTGCCCTCGTACTCCGGCGGAACCTCGGTATGAACGAACGCGACGAGTTCTGTCGTACGGATGTACTCCGCGACGCCCGCGACCTTGGACCCTCCCTCGACCCGGGCCTCGTACCGCTTGGCCTCGGGAACGTCAATCACTTCCACTGACACGTGTCCTCCATACGGCTTGTTCCACCAATCAAGTTGATGCATCAACTTCTAAATCAGCAAGCAGGCCTCAGGCGGTGCACCGACATCTCGATGCCTGCAGCGAGCCGGGTACAGGCCGGCCGGTTGACTACCCCAGCCTATTTTGTTGATGTGTCATCTACATTAGATGCCTGGTCGTTGAATCGTCAACTGGTTGCCAAGTCGTCGCCCTGTCGACGCTTGCCGGGCGCATGGACACCTGGCCCAAGCGGCCCCCGCTGGAGCCGTCCACTTCCCCAACTTGCCGCAAGCCATGAGGCGTCAAGGGTGTCGGTGCCGGCGGCGGTTCCGGACATTCTGGGCATTGACTCAGAATCGGCCGCGACAGGGAGGGATGGATGAGCTGTCAACGATCTCGCTACGCTCCCTCCATGGACGCAACGCCTCGCTGGCTGACCTCGGAGCAGGCGGCCGCCTGGGACAGTTTCATCCGCATGCAGGAGAAGCTCATCGGACGGCTTTCCCGCCGAGTCCAGGCTGACTCCGGAATGTCCGCCTCCGACTACATCGTGTTGGCCAAGCTCACCGAAACCAGCGGCGGGCGGATGCGCTTCATGGACCTGGTGAAGCTGGTGGAGTGGGAGAAGAGCCGTATGTCCCACCAGGTCGGGCGGATGGCGAAACGCGGACTGGTGACCAAGGAGGAATGTCCCGACGACGGACGAGGAGCGTTCATCGTCGCCACCACGGCCGGCTACAAGGCGATCGAAGACGCCGCGCCCGTACACGTCGAACACGTCCGCCGACTGTTCATCAACGCCCTCACCCACGAAGAACTCGACACGCTCGCCCGGATCTCGAACCGCGTCCTCGCACATATGGAGAAGCAGCCCGACTGACGGATCAGACAGCAGGCCGCTTCCGGCGAGGCGGAATGGAACCTCAGCGCCGTGAAAGCCACGCTCGACGGCGAGGCCGATCCTGTCGACTCCACCATCGTCCGTACCCACCGGCACGCCGCCATGCGCACGGCCACCCGGCCGGACGAGGTGAAACGGGTTGATCATCGGACCCGAGCCCGCGTCGCGGTGGAAGTCGCAGAAGCCACGCAGCACGCTCTCACTGTGGCCGCGGTGGTCGCCGCGCACCTTCGGCCCGGCTTTGCCTTGCCCGCCACCGGATTCGGTGGGGCCGCCGCCACGCCACCGGAGCGCGCGGACTCGGACCGACCGGCAAGGCCGGGCGGCACAGAACGAGCTCAGGCCTCCAGGCTGAGGGCGGAGTGCATGGTTGAGCGGGCCCGGCGCAAGAGCGCGGGCAGTTCGCCCGGTGTGCAGTCGGGCAGCCATTCGTCCAGAGCGCAGCGCCAGGTGGCCACGAAGAACTCGATGAGGAGCCGCAGTTCGAGACGGTTTTGTTCGTCAAGCCGGCACGCGATCTCGGCTTGGACTTCGGCGCAGTGCCGCAGCGTGTGCCCGTCGAGGGCGGGTGAGTCGGCGATCAGCCGGAGCGTGAGCGGGAAGCGCCGGTACCAGTCCTCGTCCATGCGCTCCAGGGTGGTCAGCATGGCGGCGAGGAGAACATCGGCCAGCGGCCCGGATTTCTCGATGCCGTCCAAGACTTCCAGGTAGATGTCCCAGAGCTGCTTGACGGCGGTGAGCGCCACGTCTTCCTTGGAGTGGAAGTTGCGGAAGAAGGTCCGCCGGGACACCTCCACCTGCTCCAGCAGCGCGTCCAGCGGAGTGTCGTCGAACCCGCGTTCGCCGAAGAGCGTGATGGCGGTGTCGATCAGTGCCTGGCGAGTACGCAGCTTTTTGCGTTCGCGCAGGGTGGCGGGCTGTTCAACGGTCGTCATCACCATCACTGTACCAAGGACGCCGGGATCGTGCATATGCTCTACTGGAGCAAACGCCACACTGTGGCACTTTATGAAAGGGAATCTTCCTGTGCGTGCACTCGTCGTGGATCACACCTCACCTGGACACTTGTCACTGACGGACGTCCCTGCCCCGCGACCCGCCGCCCACGAGGCGCTCGTGCGGGTCGAGGCGGTCTCGCTGAACTTCGGTGAGGTCCATGAGGCCGCCCGTCCGGAGATGCCGGACGGCACCGTGCTCGGATGGGACGCGGCCGGCGTGGTCGTCCAGGCGGCCGCCGACGGTTCGGGTCCGGCCGAGGGAGAGAGGGTCGTCACCCTTGGAGGGGAGGCCGGCTGGGCCGAGTTGCGGGCCGTACCCGCCGCCCTGCTCGGCACCGCGCCGAAGGACGCCGATCCCGGCGCGTTGAGCACCGTTCCCGTTGCCGGGCTGAGCGCCCTGCACGTGCTACGTCAGATGGGATCGCTGCTCGGTCGCCGCGTGATGGTCACCGGTGCTTCCGGCGGCGTCGGCCGCTACGCCGTCCAGCTGGCTGCCCGCGCCGGCGCGCACGTCGTTGCCATCAGCCGGAGCACCGCTCAGGCGGACGGGCTGCGGGCCCTGGGCGCCCACGAGGTCCATCCGGAGCCGGCCGCCGTGCAGCAGCCCGTGTCGGCCGTTCTTGACAACGTCGGCGGACAGCATCTCGTCGACGCCTTCGCCTCCCTGTCGGCCGGCGGCAGCCTCATCAGCGTAGGCCGCTCCTCCGAGGCCGACGCGGTGCTGTCACCGGATGCTCTGCTGGGCACCGGAGGACGGCACGACCGGTCGATCCGCACCTTCTTCCTCTTCGGCGACCCCACCACCGACTTCTCTGCGGATCTGACCTGGCTGGCCGGAGAGATCGCCGCAGGCAGCCTCGATCCGGGCATCAGTTGGCGCGGCCCCTGGACTCGCCACTCCGAGGCGGTCGAGCTTCTGCTCGACCGTCGCCTCCACGGCAAAGCCGTCCTCGATCTCAAGTAACCGGCTGGTGTGACGCCGTCACAACCTCCGTCCGTGCCGTACGGCGCCGATGGAGGTTGAAGACGGGCTGCTGTGCCATCTTGCCTGCTCGCCCCCTGCGGGACCAGATCGCCGCCCTGCTACCCGCGCGCGATGACCATGCGCCGACCCACCCGCGAGGCTCCCTTCGCAGATGGGCATATCGGAGCAGTTCCACGCCCTGGCGCTGCAAGCGGATGATCGGATGCTCGGCCTCCGACGCGACCGGGGTCCCCTTGAGAATTGTCGCCGCAGGCGCCGACCAGCACGACTCACCACTGCTCGGCCCTACCCTCGAAGCAACGAAAGCCCAGGTAGGACCACTCCCCGAGCAGGTGAACGTCGATCTCGACTACGACAGTGCCAAGACCCGCGCCTTGCTCGACGAGTCGGCTTCACCGGCGAGACAGCCCGTAAGGGTGTGCCCGCACTTCTCCCTATACCTCACCGCCGCTTTCGTCACGCTCCCCATGCTCATCCGACGCTCGACGACCCGCTATCGCTGGGACCACCGCCCCACCACCCGGCGTCTGAAGTGATCCATTTGCCGGTCGGTCTTATCGGTGATCTGGATCCACCGCGACAAGTCACGGGCCTCGGTCCGGGTGGCCTCATTCCACGGCATGTCGATCGCCCGCACAAACCGGAACCAGCGCAGCAGGTTGTGGGCGTACGAACGCCGCATCGTCGCCGGCCGACCGATCGCCTGCACCCGCGGCACGAGCAACGCTGCGAGATCCCGTTCGGAATCGTCCCCTTCGATCATGAGCCGGGACCATAGACATCCCCCGCAGCGCCTGTCTTCTGAACTGGACAAACACCCTCATTAGTTCAGTCGCTTCAACCACCGGTCTCTCTCGTTCCGCAAGCGAAATCATGACGTGGTGTCACTGGTGGACTCGGCGAGGTGGAAGCACACTGAGGCGTGCCTCTGGCGCCTGATCACGGAGAGCATCCCTATGTCGGCGTGGTCTTCGCCCATATCCAAGAGGGCCGTCGTGTCGTCCGTTCGCAGGGGCCCCTCCTCCGTGGCTCGGGCCGCCGCCTCTGCTTCAACAGCCGAAGCCCGGGATGGAGGACTGTATGTGGTGGCTGTGGACACGAGCCTGGAAGGGACACGCGTTGACCTCCGAGCAGACCGAGCAGACGCAGGGCCAGCTACGCAAACTCAACGTTGGCATCGTGTCCGGCTCGATCTCCGCTGTCGCCGCGCGGGCGGCCCGTCGGGTCGCCATCAGGCGAGGAGGACGGGGCGGCCGTATACAACGACGTCTTTCCCTCGGGTGGCCACTACGCCGTTGGGCCCCTGTGACGTGCCCGTCGTGCTGGTGATCATGGAGGGTGACGAGCTGGGCGATGGCAGCGCCCGCCGCCATGAGGAGCTGTATGTCGGCCGCGCCTTCCAGGGCGTGCGCCGGCTCCAGCCGATGCAGCTCCCGCCCACTGGCCCGCGCGGCCTCGGACGCCAGTTCGGCGGCGGCGAACGGGCGTTTCAGCAATCCCATGGCCACCAGAGCCGCAGCCGGCTCCGCCGGATCGGCCATCGTGCCCAGGCCCTCGCGCCGGCGGATCCCACGGGCGGCAGCAGCAGTCCTCGTGTCACGGCCGCGTGGCAGCGAAACAAACATTTAACATTTAATCGCGTCGACCTTCCGAAGCTTACTCCAGGACCACCCTTCCGCCCGTCTGAAATCTTTCGACGGGCATCGGTGATACTTCGGCGGACAGCAATCTCTTACCATCGTGAAATTGACTGGTTCTGTCATCACACTTACGGTGACGCCTGCCTGGTCGGAAAGGTGGCGACACTCGTCACCGCAGCGCGGAGGGTCGATTAATGTTCGACCTCCGTGCTTTCTGCCCATTTATTGCCCCCTTGTCGGATGGACGAGATCGTCGACCGTGCTTATGGTGGTGATCGTCACCGATATGGCCCGCTCCGGCGGGTCAGAATGGGAGTGCAGATGGCGACCAATGAACCGCTCCGCCTCGATCTGGACGCGCTCGACGTGATGACGGTCGAGCTCCCCGGCGAGGATCTCGTGAAGGCCCTGGGCATGGGTCTCGGCAACACCGAAGTGGGTGCCTCGGGCATTGCCCGTACGAGCTGGCTCATCTAAGCCTTCCCGGACATGGTCTCGACCCGTCGTGGCCTGCCGGGACGTGTCGGGATCGACGCGGCTCGCCGCACGGTGGACGCGAGCGTGGTTGCCAGGGTCGCCGCGCTACCGGTGACGGCGCTCGCGGAGCTGAGGTGCACAGCCACGTGGCGGAGCGTCCAGGAGATCCTCGCGGCCCGTGGCCGGCTGGCCGTCGAGGGCCGGCGGCTCGCGGACGAACTGGAGCCGGTGATCGGAGCGGTCGGGCCGGGCCCGGCGCGCTCGGCGCTGGTGGCGTTGCGGCGGGCGCTGTACAACGCAAGGCGGCCGGCGGGCCGTGCCTGGCCGGTGGAGATCGCTTCCGGCCTCGGTCCGCGCGTCGCGGCCTGGCTCACGGACCTCGATCGGCATGACGCGCTCGTCCGGCAACTGCCGGACCTGCTCGATCAGGAGCGCCGGGGCACCTACGAAGTGCTGCGCCGGTGGGTCGGCACCGACGCCTTCGGCTATGGCGTGCTCCAGGCGGGACCGGCGATGTCCGCCGCGCTGCGCCAGTGGCTGGCCTCGCCGCCCGGAAGCGTCCCGCCGCGCCAGGTCGCGCTCCGGCTCACCAGGTACGTGGCCCGCGTCGTGGCGAAGACCAGCCCGCACGCGACCTTCATGATGGCGGCTCTGGGGCAGTGGAGCGACGACGGCGAGCCGGTCCGCTGGGACGGGCCATGGGCGTGGCGGAGCGCTGTCGAGCCGAACGTGCCCCTGCTGCTGCGGCTGCTCACCGACCTGGCCCGCGCCGACGGCGGGCTCGCCGCCCTCTTCGAGGTCAGGCCCAACCCGAGCCTCGAGGAGGACGACGGGCGCCTGTGGTACGTGACCGGCCAGGAGGCCGCGTACAGCGGCATCGCCGCGTCCCAACCGCTCCGGCGGCTGCTGCACCCGCCGTACGACGACCTCCGCACCCAGGCCGGCGGCGCGCTCGACCGGCTGGTCGACCTGGGAGTGCTGGAACTCCACCCCCCGGTCGCCGACCAGGCCGCCGCGCACCTCGCCGACCTGACCGATCGGCTCGGCACGCATCCGGCGGGCAAAGCGCTGGCCGCCGTACAGGAGGCGCTCGCTCGTTACCCGGAGGCGGCCCGCGTGTCCGAACGTGAGGCGCTGCAGCGGAAGGTACGGTCCGCGTTCGCCGAGCTTGCCGGAGACGATGCCGATCGCCTGCCGGACCGCAACCTTTTCCACGAGAACGCCGTGGTCACCACACCCGGCCCGCGGCTGGGCCTGGCCGCCTGGCGTCCCGTCCTGGGCGACCTGCACGCGATCGTCGACTTCGCGGCGGTCTTCGATCGTGATGGCGTCGCCCGGCTGCTCGCCGCCGACCTGTTCGCGGAGTGGTTCGGCGCCGGCGCGCAGGTGCCGTTCGGGCGGTTCCACCGAATGCTCGCACAGCGAACCCATCCGGCCGCACCCGGCACCCCGGCCGGTGAGCTGCACGCGCTCATGTACCCGTGGCAGGAGCGGCACCCGCCCGGCCGGACGCCCGCCGTGCCCCGGCTCGACGAGCTTCGAGACGCCCGGACCGCGGCGCTGGCCGCGGTGCGCGAGCTGCTGCCCGAGACCCCGGACGCGCTTACCATCGACCCGACGGTGCTGGCCGCTCTCGCCACCGACCGCCCCGAGTTCGTCCGTCCGGTGGGGTCGCTGTCGTGCTTCGTGCAGACGATCAGCTCGCCGGAGGGCACGCCGATGCGGCTGGTGCTCAACGGTCTTGGCCCGGGGCACGGCGCGATGCGCAGCCGCGTGCACCGCCTGCTGCGGGTCGCCGGAGTTCCTGCTGGCGAGAACCGCCTGCTCGAGACGGAAGGCGGCATGCCGGTGGAGATCACCGGGCTGTTCGGCAGCAACGTCAACCTGCGTTCCCCGGTGGCCGCCCAGGAGATCGGCTATCCGGGCGTGGTCCCGAGCGGCCCGGCCACGTTCGACCTGCGGGACCTGGCCGTCCGGCACGAGTGCGGCGCCGACGGCCTCGTTCTGGTGCACGCCGGGCACGGCACCCGGCTCCGGCCGGTGTACACCGGGATGGTCGCGCCCATGCTGCTGCCGCGTACGGCCCGCCTCTTGCTCCAGCTCTTCGGCGACATGCCCAGCCCGGTGATGGAGCTGGCGTCGGTCTTCTCCCGTCCGCCGGAGTCGGTGCCGGCCCGTGTCGAGCGTACGGCCCGGGTGTCGGTCGGGCGGGTCACCGTAGCCCGTGCCGCCTGGTATGTCCCGGTGCGCGAAATCCCGCGCCGGGGCAAGAACTCCGCTGCAGCGCACCTGCTCGCGCTCGCGGCCTGGTTCGCCGAGCACTCCCTGCCGGAACGTTGTTTCGTCTCCTCGGGCGATCCCGGCGCGCCGGTCCGCGAAAGGCTGCACATGATGCGGCTCGCCAAACCGACCTATCTCGATCTGGCCGACCCAGCGCTGGTCACGCTGTTCGACCGAGGGCTGGACGCGAGCGGATCGGTGGTCGTCTTTCGTGAGCTGCTCCCGGACTTCGAGGCGGCGCTCGGCCTGGAAGGAGACGGCGGCCCCCCTGACCGCCGCCGCCATGTGACCGAGTACGTGGTCGAGGTAGGCCATGCCTGACCGCTGGATCTCGCTGCACGCCTTCCATCAGGCCGGCACCGACCTGCTGCTCGGCACGGCCGTCGACGGCCTGGTGCGGGAGCTGGACGGACGGCTCGACCGGTTCTTCTTCCTGCGGTACTGGGAGGGCGGCCCGCATCTGCGACTCCGCCTTCTGCCGCGCGTCCCCGACGACGCGGTGATGATCGAGAAACGCGCCACAGCCGTGCTGGAAGAGCACCTCGCGGCGTATCCGACGACGGTCACGTGGGACCGCGAGCGCTACGCGCTGCTCGCCCAGGAGTTCGCCCGGCAGGAGGGCCTGGTCGCCTACGACCGCCGGCTGCGGCCCGACGACCACGTGGAGGCCATCGCCTACCGGCCCGAGTACGCGACGTTCGGCGGGCCGCAGGCGGTCGCCGCCGTCGAGCGGCACTTCACCGACTCCAGCTGGATCGCGCTGGCGATCCTGCGCGGCGAGCACGACCGCCGGCGGCGGCTGGGCCACGCCCTCGCCGCGATGATGCTCGCCCTCGTGGCCTGGGAACCCGACCCCCGCCGCCTGGGCCCCCTGCTGGCCAGGGAACGTGACCGCTGGGATCCGGCACCGGCCCGCGCCCGGCAGGTGGAGATCTTCACGAAACAGCGCGAAGCCCTCACCGCACAGGCCGAACGGTGCCGGCTCATCGCCGGCCGCACCGTCTCGTCCGAGAGCCACGCCCCTGCTCCATCCGCCGACGGGCCGCCCCCGGGCGGTGTCCTCGACGCGCGCGACGCTCACGACTCGCTCGGCGCATGGTGGCGCTCGATCGACACCCTGCACCGGCGCCTTGTCGCGCTCCAGCGGGCCGGAGGCTTCCATCCGGCCCGCAGGGAGGGGGCATCGCGCCCCTCTGGCCTCGCCGGCGTCAGCACCTCGGTGGATGCGGAACGCCACGACGTCCTGATCGTGCTGAACCGGTGCGTCCACCTGTTCTGCAACCGGCTCGGCCTGTCGATCGTCGAAGAAGCGCACCTGCGCTACCTGACCGCCGTCACCCTGGACGGGCCGGCGCAGAAAGAGGGAACCTCGTGAGCGACCTCCCCTGGCACAGCATCCAGATCCGCTACTACGACCAAGACAAGGACGGACTGATCCTGGACTGCGTCCGCCCGCTGCTCGAGCACCTGGACGGCCTCTTGCAGCAGCCGTACCTCGTCCGCCACTGGCGCCAGGGACCGCACCTGCGGCTCAACTTCCGCGCGACCCTGCGGGACTGGGAACGCGAGATCCTCCCCGTCGCGACCGAAACGATCAGCAGATATCTGCGCGAGCACCCGTCCACCACCCGCCTCGACGAGCACGAGCAACTCGCCGCCCACCGCCTGCTGGTCGTACTCGAGCACGAGACCGGCCCGCTGCAGCCCTGGTACCCGGACAACTCCCTGCAGACCGAGCCGTACGACGACCGGCTGCGGGTCTTCGGCGGCCAGCCGCTGGCGAACCTGATCGACGCGGCCGCCGCGGAGAGCACCAGGCTCGCCTTCGGCACGCTGGACAAGATCCGCCGGGGCGAGCTCGCGCTGTTCGCGGTCGCCATCGACCTCATGATCGCCCTGGCGCACGTGAGCGTCCCACCGATCGGCCGCGGCTACATGTCCTACCG
Source organism: Nonomuraea angiospora (assembly GCF_014873145.1). Taxonomy (NCBI): domain Bacteria; kingdom Bacillati; phylum Actinomycetota; class Actinomycetes; order Streptosporangiales; family Streptosporangiaceae; genus Nonomuraea; species Nonomuraea angiospora. The sequence goes on from NZ_JADBEK010000001.1 coordinate 2,658,431, forward strand.
CTCGCACGCCGCAGCGGCCGCCTCGTCCTGCGAGGACCGGGACGCGGTCACGGCCGCGTTCGAAGCCAGGTATCGCAAGAACGCCAGGGAAATGCGCGCGACGGTGGTCGACCTGGTCGCGTCGATCGACGCGGGCGACCCGGCGCCGCACGTACGCGACTGGATCGCCTTCACCCACCGCCAGAAGGAGATCGCTCTCCCGCTGCTGGCCCGCAAGGAGATCGACCTGGACCTCCCCGACCAGCCGGTGGTCGACCGCCGCCACCCGGTCGACTATTTCGACGTGCTCATGTCTACCGACCGGTACCGCACCGAGATCCTCGAATCGGACTGGTTCCTCGCCCACCGCCTCGTGGCCAACATGCTCTACGCGCACCTGGCCAGGCTCGGCATCACCCCGATCCAGCGGTACCTGTTCTGCTATCTGATCGCCTCCGCGGTGGAGGAGGAGTATGGCATCTCCTCTCTGGAGAAGGCCCGCGATTACCTGCTCAGCGGCTGAGTCGCCTTCGGCGCATCCGAACGGAAGGTCACGGTAAGCCGCTCAACTCTGCGCCGTTAACGGGACTTTCGTTCCGATGCTCGTCATGCCCCTAGCCCTGTCGCTCAGGGGTACTTTCTTCCCTCGTCGTCCAGGAGGACGGCCTCACCGATTCGCGGCCGCGGTCGGTGAGCTTCTTTCACCACTTCGGCTCGGCAACGAGGGTGTTTGTCCAGTTCAGAAGACAGGCACTGCTAGGGACGTCTATGGTCCCGGCTCGTGATCGAAAGGGACGATTCCGAACGGGATCTCGCAACGTTGCTCGTGCCGCGGGTGGGTGCGTTCGTCGAGACGGGCGATGTGTGGGAGCCCTACCGACTGGCTGATCCGGCTGGGGAGGTAGTTGGGCCGGTCGCGGTGTACCTGAGCGATCTACAGGCAATTGGACGGCCGACGACGACGCAGCGTTCGTACGGGATGGACCTGCTGCGCTGGTTCAGGTTGTCAAGCTGGGCTCGCCCACGTCGCCGCCGCGGTAGTTGTGCGACGATCCCAAGATGCTGCGCAGCCTTGAGATCAAAGCCACCCTGTCTGAGCTTGAGGACGCCCATCGTGACCACGTGTTCTGGGAGCCCACGATTGAACTGAGCTTGGATTGCTTCATCTGTGAGCGGGTGGGCCGGACGACCGCGTTGAAGTTGGGGGACGAGCGGGCCGTCTGCATCAGCAGGAGGGACTACAAGCACTTTGCCGCGGCGCGGATCTCGGCGTTCGACGTGACAAGCCAGGACGCTCTGTTGGTTTTGAGGGCCGTGATCGACTTCTGGTGGGTGCCGTTCCAGGATGCCAAGCGGGGTGGGAATGCGACGCCCCTGAGCAGGTGGGTCCGGCTGCAGTACGGCTGTTACTGCCCCCACCAGGAGGCCTCGGGCAAGGGATCGATTCAGACGAACGTACGTCGTCCTTGGAGTCCACGGTGCGGCGAATGCAAGAAGGAGATCGCGGTTGATGCCGAGGTTCCCTCGATCCGGCTCTTGGTCTGAGTCCCAGATCGGATGGTACGCGGGCATGATGACCGCGACCCGGTGAGGGCATGTCCAGATCCGCCTGTGGCTCGCCGGGCAGGGCATCAATGCGATGCTCAGGGTTGATGCGGAGAGGCTGGCGGAGGGTCGGCATTCCTGGACTTTCGCGGCGAGCGGCGGCCCGCTGGAGGCGGGCATGCGTGCCGACGGCGCCAGCGCCGCGCTGTGTCTGTCGACGGCAGTCGCCCGGCTGCGCGAGCTCGGCGGACATGGGATGACGCGTTGCGGGGGGCCGCGTAGGTGCGGGTGAACTCGGCGGGCGGAACCCTCACCGCAGCCAGTCGAGCGACTGTACTTCGGCCCCGTTCACGCCGGGGAGGTGTCAAACGCCGACGGTGCGCCCCGCGCAGAACATGGTCTTGCCCTTCTTCACGAACGTGGAATCAACGACGAGATAGAGCTTCCTCTTGGCCGGGACCTTGACGTCGACGACGATGTCGTAGGAGACGTCGTTGGAGGCGTGCTTCTCATGCAGCGTCTCTCCGAAGACCTTCCCGTCCTTGCCGCGCCGTTCGACCATCAGGCGAAGGTGTGCGGTCTTCAGGCGGATCGGCGCCTCGGAGCTCCATCGGTAGATGATGTCGGAGACGCGGTGGTACCCGCCGGACGTCCTGTACTTCATCTCGAAGTCCGCCTTCTGGCCATCACTCATCGTGCAACTTGCCTTGACGTCATGCCCCGGAACAGCGGTGGCGTGCACGGCGGAGGCCAGCAGGACGAGTGACAGGCCGGCCCCGCCGAGCATTGCCGCGGCCTTCCCGACGATGTGCGTCATTTCGCAATCCCCTTCACGTGGCTCGTGTCTGTGATCAAGATTGGCGGGGGGTTTGTTGAGGATGGGTTGAGGATCTGTTGGAGCGGGCTGAGGTGGTCGGAGTGGACATGGATCCCCTGCTCCTGGGGTTGGCCGGAGCGGGTCATCCGGGCCGTTGCGGACGCCGGTGAGCACCGTGTGAATACCGACACCAGATTCCTGACGGCCCGCGCGACCCAGCTCGCGGTCGGATGCGCGGTGGTGCCGAGTACGCGGTCGCGTCTGGCGCCGTGCTCGATGACGGCCAGGATGCGCTGACGCCGTCCATCAAGGGTGGCGGTCTCAATGACGTCGCACGTCCGCCGCGTTGCCGGGCGCACCCATCCATCTGGTGAGGCTGACCCACCATGCCCGCGCCCGGGGATCCGGGAACATCACCGGCGCGGGGCCGCGAAGGCCCCGCGCCGGTCATCGATCAGCTGACGACGGCAGGATCAGCCGAAACCGCCACCGAACCAGCCGTCGAAGAAGTCGGCGATGTCGTCGCCGAGCTGTCCACCGCGGAAGCCCAGGTGCGTGGTCGCCCCTCTCTTGGTGTTGACCTCCATCTCGATCTGCTCCGGCTTGAAGATCTGCTTCTCACCCTGTCCGGTACCGCCGCGCGGGAGGTTCGACGGCGGCCTGCCCTGCGGATACATCCGGCCGTTGCCGTAGACGGTGTAGGACTGGGTCGGCTGGACGCTGCCGTCGTTCCGGTAGACCTGGCTGGGCCGTGGCCGCGCCGGCTGCCGGTTCGCCCTGGGCGGCGCCTGCCGCTGCGTCGACCTGTGGCTGGTCGGACGCCGTGCCGGACGCGAGCGCGCCAGCTGGATTCCCCTGGGTACGTAGCCGATCCGACGGTGGCGTCGGCCTATCGCCGCCCGCCTCCGTCGCTCGGCCCTCAGCTCGCGAACCGCCTTTTGCCCCTCTCTGCGGACCGCGGCCGCGGCCCGTCGCTTCGCCGCGGCCTCCCGAGCCCGCCTGGCAGCCTCCCGAGCCCGGATCCTGGCGGCCTCCTGGGCACGCTTCAACGCCTTCGCCTCGGCCCGCCTTCTGGCCTCCTCCCTGGCTCGCTTCCTGGCGGCCTCCAAAGCCCGCTTCCTGGCCTCCTCCGCGGCCTTCTCCTTGGCCTTCGCGATGGCCCTCTCCCTGACCCTTCGGACGTACGCACGCCTCGCGGCGCGCTGGGCCGCCTTCTTGGCGAGGTAGCGGGTCCCGAACCTGACGCCGATGGCGAGCGCGACCCAGAACCACTGCCCGTCGGGGTCGGTCATGGTGACGGGGCTGTTGTTGGCGTAGGCGTAGGCGTTGAGGGTCCGCGGATCGACATCGTCGATGATGGGGTCCACCGACATGAACCGGCCGAGCTTGGGGTCGTACTCGCGGGCGCCGAGGTGGACCAGCCCGGTCGTGGAATCCTGCGTGCCTCCCACGAATCCGCGCTGCCCCGGCCAGAACGCCGGTGGCGATCCCCGGTTCTCGCCGAACGGCGTCGTCCTGCGTACGGCCAGATCGCCGGTGTCCGCGTTCACCGCGGCCTGCGCGGTGCCCTGGTGGTCGTTGGCCAGGAAGTACACCTGGTTGTCCGGCGTGCGTACCGCGATGGGCTCGTCGTTGACGGTGTAGTAGCGGGTCTGCTCGACGACGTCCTTGGCGTAGTCGAGGCGCAGCTCCATGTCGTCGATGTAGAGGGTGGCGTCGGTCGGGGTCTTGCGGATCAGCCGGTCGCCGTCCGCGTCGTAGATGAAGGACGTGGTCTTGCCCGCCTCCGTCACCGACTCGAGGTTGCCTTCGGCGTCCCAGACCAGGGCCTGGTCGGAGGTGCCGACCTTGCGCCTGGTGGTGTTGCCCGCGGTGTCGTACTCGAACAGGTCCGACCCGACGGTCTGGAGCGCGTGCGGCTGCTTGCCGCCCGGCGCCGGGTAGGTGTAGTCACGGACGGTCTCACCGGCGCCGCCCCAGGCGTGCCTGGTCTCCTTGATCCGGTTGCCGGTGGAGTCGTAGGCGTAGCTGACCGCGTACGGGGCCACACCGCCGATCTTGCCGGACTGCGGGCTGGCGCTCGCGCAGTCGTCGGTGGCCGTCCAGGCGGAGGTCATCCGGCGCAGATGGTCGTACGTGAAGCACTGCGTGTCCTGGCCGCTCGCCTTGTCGGCGATCTTGGTGATGTTGCCGACCGCGTCGTAGGTGTAGTTGACGTCGAGGTCGGTCTTGGCCGCGCCCTCCCGGTCGACCCGCATGCTGGTCAGCCTGCGGGTGGCCTCGTCGTGGGTGTAGGTGAGCCAGGTCTTCTTGCCCGCCTCGCCCAGCTCGTACTGCAGGGTCTCGCCCAGCTTGGAGTAGCGGGCCGCGCCCACGTACGCCGACAGGCCGTTGACCTTGGTCGTCTGGCCGAGCTCGTCGTAGGTGTAGACGACCTGCTCCTCGGCCAGCCCGCCCACGCCGGGGAAGCTGACCGACTGGACCTTGTCGTCGGCCGTGTAGCGGGTGTTGAGCACGTACGAGCCGGCGAGCTTGCCCTCCCGCTCGGGGACGGTGACCGTCTCGCGGAGCGGGCGGTAGTTGACGTCGATGGCGTTGATCTCGGCCTTGTACGCCTGCCCGCCCACGTAGCGGATGCTGGCGTTCATGTGGCCCTTGGCCAGGGCGTCGTACTTCCACTCGGCCAGCAGCGGCCCGGTCGCGGAGTTCTCGCGCAACTCCTTCTGCCGGCCCAGCTCGTCGTACACGTACCACAGGGTCTTGCCGCGCGAGTCGGTCGTGCTGACGACCTCGTCGGCGTCGTTGTACGTCATCGTCGTGACGCCCTTGTCGGGGTCCTCGGTCTTGATCTCCCGGCCGCGCATGTCGTAGTGGTGGCGCCACACGTTGCCTGCCGAGTCGGTCACCGTGGACAGCCGGCCGGCGGCGTCGTAGGTGTACTTGGTGGCCTCGTACTCGCCCGTCGGGGTCGCCCCCTTGTACTGGCGCAGCTCGATGAGCCGGTCCTCGGCGTCGCCGATGCGGGTGGTCGCCGTGCCACCGGGCGGGGGCGTGACGTGGACTCTGTCGCCCTCCTGCTTGACCGTGACCCGGTATTTCTCCGCGCCCTTCGCCTTGAGGATCTGGGCGTTGACCTCACCCGCGCCGTCGAAGGTCGACACGACCTGGTTGGGCACGTCGGTGTCGGCGACCGCGAGCAGGTCGGTGGAGGGCGTGCCGGTGGCGAAGTAGCCGGAGTTCGACTTGTACTCCTCGCCCTGGGAGTTGTAGAAGGTGTCGGTGATCGTGCGCCCGTCACGCAGGTTGGGGTCCTGCGTCTGCTCGTCCCTGGGCGAGGGTTCCTGGGTCTGGCGCTCGCGCATCAGGCCGTCGTACAACTCGTGGCTGGCGGTGTAGCCGCCGTCGGCGCGCAGCGTCTTGGTGGTGACGTAGCTGGGGCCGTCGGCGCGCATGACGTAGGCGTACTCGGTGCTGGGCGACTGGTTGCCCTCCTTGCTGCGATCGGGCTGCCAGACCTTGGTCAGGCGGCCGAGCGCGTCGTGTTCCAGGTCGGTACGGCGGTTGTTCGTGTCGATCTCGGCGACGGGCTCGCCCCAGGCCGGTTCGAGGACCGTGCGGTTGACGTGGCCGAGCTGGTTGGTCTCGGCGATCTCGGTCGCGAGGGCACCCGTGGCCGGGGTGTAGCTGGTCACGGACTTGTTGCCGAGCGTGTCGCTCTCGCTGGTCTCGCGGCCGTAGACGTCGTACGTGTGGGTCCTGTCGATGATCGTCGTGCCGTCACCGGAGACGACCTGCTGGACCGAGGTCACGTCGCCCTTGCTCGGGGCCTGGCCGTACGCCTTGCCGTCGTACTGGACCTTCTCATCCGAGATCACCTCGTCGTCGGCCAGTGTGGAGACGGCGGTGCCGCAGCTCGCGGCGACCTTCTGGATGCGGCTGGTGTAGTCGAGCATCCAGCTGGTGTCGTTGCGGGCGTAGGTGTAGCGGGTGCACTGGTCGTCGTCGGTCGTGGCCAGGTCGCCCTTCTCCTCCACCTGGGTGAGCAGGCCCTTGGTGTCGTACGTCCGCTCCTCGCCGACACGCCGCCAGGCACCGCCGGGCAACGCTTTACGGGTGACCGTGGACTTGGCCTCGACCACGTGCGCGGCCTTGGTGACGCCGCCCTGTGTGGACTCCGCGGTCTTCACCGACCACGGCTGCTCGGCGCTCGCGCTCAGGACGGCCCCGCCGTCCCCGTCGTACAGGATCTCCTCGCGCTCGAAGCCGGAGTACTGGTCGAGGTCGTCCAGCTTGACGCCCTCGGAGTCCTCGACCTGCGCGTCGCGCTTGGAGCCGTCGGCCTGCTTGTCACCGTCCATGCCCCGGAAGTACCGAAACTCCGTCAGCGTGCGCTTGGTGTCCTGCCCGTCGCCCTCGCGCACCCGGACCCGGCCGAACCCGCGGAAGTCCGACCACGTGCGGTGCTCGGGCTTGACGAGGATGTTGTCGGCGTAGTGCCAGGCGGCGCCGCCCAGGTATTCGTAGCTGGTGACCACGTTGGGCGAGCCCGAGATGCGGTCCACCTCGACCATCTGCGACACCACGTACTTGTGGAACCAGTCGGTCACCTCGGTCTCGTTCAACGGTGCCCAGCGCTGCGGGAAGCACAACTTGGTGTTCTTGTCGGCCGCCGGCAGTTCGCCGGCCTTGCATTCCGCGGGGGCGTAGTTGATCCGCAGCTCACCGCCGGTCCCGTTGTTCACGGCCTGCACGCGCCACTTGACCAGCGGGGCGCGGCCCTCGTTGGCGTCCACCCGGTTGGCGAGCTGCACGCCGACGAACGTGGTCCTGGGCGCCGTGATCGTGCCGCCCACGTGACCGGTCTGCTGGACCGAGGCCAGCCAGAGCGACGGGCTGAGGCCGTCACCCGTGGCGGGGAACTGGTGTGTCAGCGCCCAGGAGTCGACGTTGCGGTACGCGCTCCCGGACAGGATCTGCGTGGTGACCTTGACCAGGCGCTTGCGCGTGAAGAACGTCGGCGCCAGGCGGTCGGTGCACTTCACGCCGGAGTCACAGATCTGGTCGAACGGGACGTCCGGCCAGCTGCTGGCGGTCTCCTTCTTGAGCTGGTCGGCGGCACAGGTGATGGTGCCGCTGGGCAGGCAGCGCTCGGCCACGTCGAAGACGACGCGGGCGGCGGGAGCCTTGGTGAACAGCTCGTTCTGCAGGTAACCGTAGTCGATGCGGGTGAGGTGGCCCGCGCGGTCGTACACGGTGCCCAGCTCGGGCTTCATGTTGCGGCCGTAGTAGTTCTTCTCCTGGGCGTACCAGTACGTGGTGGCGTTGCCGTGGGTGTCCACCGCGTAGTCCAGGTTCCACCGGTAGGCCTGCTGGCACCAGGCGTTGGCCGGGGTGCTGTTGTAGCAGGGCTCGCCGCTGTTGTTGCCGAACACCGGCACCGTCTGGACCGACTTGGTCTCCGGCTTGCCGGTGGCCCAGCCGGGCAGGCGGTTCAGGCCGAAGGTGTACTGGGTGCCGTCAGCAGTGGTGACCCGCCAGTACTCGCCGTTGTTGTCGCCGTTGGTGGCCCCGGTGAGGTACTCGATCCGGGTGCCGTCGTCGCGCTTGGGCCGCCACTGCTTGCTCGTGGCGTCCTTGACCAGCTCGACGGCCGAGCTGCCGAGCGAGAGGATTGCGTTGTCCTGGTCCCAGCACAGGTCGCCGGTCTTCTTGCCGTCGACCATGCAGGACTTGTAGCGGCGCTCGATGTAGCCGCCGGGGTTGAGCTCGAAGCCCTCACCCGCCCAGGACGCCTGGTTGTTGGTGGAGGCGGTGCGCCCGTCCACGCTCTGGGAGGAGTAGGCCAGCGAGATCTCCGGCTCCTCGCCGCCCAGCGCGGGCGGGGTGCGCATGTCGTAGCCCCAGGTGAAGTCGCCGGTCTGGGTGCCGACGCTCCAGTCCGCCGAGGCACCCAGCGAGGTGGCGGAGTGGTCTCCGGACGGCCCGGAGGCGGCGGCGGTCAGGGCGTACAGGCCGTTCGTCTCGAAGTCGGCGGTCAGCGTGCCCGCCTTGACGTCGTTGTCGCTCTTGACGGGTTCGGGCAGGGCGCAATTGCTCGCCTTGGCGTCGAGCGCGCACCCCTCCAGCTTGACCAGGTGCAGGCGGGCGCCGTAGTCGCCGCCGTAGGCGTAGCGGAAGCCGGAGTAGTCGATCTGCAGGCGGGTCTTCTTGCCGGACGCGGCCTTGAGGTTCGCTCCCTGGCCGGGCGATACGCGCATCGCGAGGCCGAGCCGGTCCGTTTCGAGAAGCTCGACCTTGACCGGGTCGGCTGCGGCGGCGGCTTTGGCGTCTTTCTGCGGGGCCAGCTTCACGGGGAAGCCGGTCGCCGCCAGGGTACTCGCCCCGCTGCCGCCCAGCTCCGCCGCCTGGGGTTTGGGCCAGGCGGCGCCCGGTGGCGCCTTCCACGCCTGCTTCTCGACAGGATCGGCCAGCGGGGGCAGGACCGGGACGCTCGTGCCCTTGACCGGCTTCTCGTTCTCCACCGAGGGGGCCGACCGGGACGCGGCCTGCGCGGGCATGGCGTAGGTGAGGGGGACGACGAGGACGATGGACAGCACCACCGCGAGCCTGCGAGGCCAGGACGACTCGGGCTTGGGCGCCAGGAAACGGTTCCAGTAAGGGTCTGGAATGTCTGGTGCGTCGGATTCGTGAGGTCGATTCCAGCGGGATTCGGGCAGGTCTAACTCACTCGGCAGATCCATGAACCTCTCCCAGTCGAGGGATACTGATCGGGACTTACTGGGCGGGCGGATTTACTGTGGGATCTATTGGGCGGCAAGCGCCGGCCAGCGCGTCGTACGCCGGCGATGCGTGTAAAAGGGCGCCGGTGACTTCGCGGCTGTGGAACGGCCAGAGGACTCCGCCGCGCCAGTGCCCGGCTCCTCATCCAACTGCCAGTGACCGACCAGCGCGGCAGCACTGTTGACCAGGTCGGCGAACACACAATCTACGGCCGTGCCCTCGGCGGTTCCCCAGGGACAAAAGACGTATGAATGGGACCGCTTGTGATCATCGACGGTCCCGCCCCCGGGCATCGTCAGCCGCAGTGCGCACCACTCAGGTAGCGGTCTGCGTTGCCGGCGGTTGCCGAAACGTCGATGCACTTACCGGAAGCCGAGACATACGCAGGCCCGGCATAGTGCGCGTAATGCCCAGAGTCGATGACCCCCGAGCCACCAGCAACCCGGATAGCGGCCGCCTTAAAAGTGGTGGTGCCCGCCGTGGAGCCGTAACCGTAGGTGAGGGCGCAGTTCTTGCCCGAGCTGGAGTTGTAGTAGACCTCCAGGGTGCCGGCCCTGGTGCCGCTCTCCGGGATGGCGTACACGCCGACTCTGTTGTAGCCGCCGCCGCAGGGGCCGGTCGGCGCGCCGGCCGAGGCGGCGAGGCCGGCGAGCAGGCCACCTGCAAATCAGCACGATCCCTGAAACGGCCGCCAGTTTGCTGGTCAACCACTCATCCTTCCGCTTGTGCCGCCCTCCCCGATACGGGACGGCGACCTGGAACGCAGCGATCATCACGAGCAGGAGCAGGTCCGACAGGGGGTGCGCGCACACCAGGAAGTACGGGCTCCCGCCTCAGCGGGACGTCGTCAACGATACACCTTTTATGGAGCACATGCTCTGTTATTCGGCTCTCGACCCTACGGCGGCCCGTCGCCAACGCCGCAGTGATCCCGGGCCGGAGAACCCCTGCTCCCTCGAGCTCGGCGAAACCCGCGCGCAGCGCTGCACCGCTTCATTCGAAATGCCTCGGCGGCGGGCCCGAGGTCGGGTGCATCGCGGGAAAGGCCCGGGATGCGGGGGGGGATAACTGCCGGTCAGCGCTCTACCGGTACCGCGTAGGCGGTGGAGCGGCCGATGGTGAGGGTGCGGGCAGCTCGGTGATCGAGACACCGTTGTCGACCAGGCGGCGTAGGGCGGCCGGCTCGGCGAAGCCGATCACGCGCGGCCGGCCGGTCTTTCTTGCCGGGCAGTGTGGCACCGGTGGCCTCGCGGCGCCTGGCGGCGATCATACCCTCGGCCTGGCGCTCGGCTCGCGTCTCCAGTTCGTATTCCGCGGCCGCGGCCAGGACGCGGGTGCCCAGATCGAAGTTCGCTTCATCTCATACACCATGACGATCACGCGCTGGTGCGGGACGACCTGCTTGATGGTGCGGGCGTACTCCATCGTCTGAGTGAACACCGGCCGCGTTGCCAGGGAGCATGCGCAGGATCAAGTCGACGGCGTTCTCCGAGTGGACTCCTGGAGTCAGGACTTCCTGTAAGAGCAGGCCCCGGATCGCGGCAACGGTGACGGTGGCCATGGTCAGCGCTTCCCCGGCGTCGTGCCCTTCGCGTTCCGCGAGTGAGGCCAGCATTTTGGTCAGGTCGTCGAGCGAGTCGATGAACTCACGGAACTCCTCCGGCCTGTACGCGGCCAGCCCTACGACGTGGAAGAAGCCGCGGACACGCGACAACTGCTCCGGGCGGGTGTAGGTCCGCCAGATCGCCACGACGAGGTCGGCAAAGGTGCCCTGCTGGGCGGCTGCGAAAAGGGCCTCGTTGTCACGAGATCGCTGCGCCTTGAGCATGGCCGCCAGGACGCCCGGGAGTGACCCGAAGTGGTATCGCAGGAGGGCGTGGCTGGTCTCGGTCCGGGCGGCGATCTCACGGAGCGACACCTCCGGTGAGGGAAGGGCCTCGTCGAAGGCGTCGAGGAGCCGGGCCAGGAGGCGCTCGCGTGCGTCGCCTTTGCGTTCCGAGGTTGACAGGATCACTCCCACAGTTTATCCATTGGAAAAGATTGCTGGCGGTGCCGTGTTGCTTCGTACATGGTCGCAGTCAGCTCGCGACGGCGGAGGGAACGACTCGTGGGACGTTTACAGGTGGTCGGCGCGGCGGTCGCCGACGGGACGGGGCGCGACCCCATAGACGTCGACGTCACCGTCGAAGACGGGTGGATCACCCAGCTCGGGGCCGCCTCCAGCGACGAACCCGGCGAGCGGCTCGACGCCGGGGGACTGACGATGACGCCCGGCCTGATCGACGCGCACGTTCACCTGGGCCTGTCGAGCCCGATCCAGCCGCAGTTCTCGTTCCAGATCAGTGCCGCCGAGATCGCGGCGGACATCTTCGCCACGGCCGGCGCAGCGCTCGACGCCGGCTTCACGACCGTCCGGGACACCGGCGGGATCGACGGCGGCGTCGTCACCACGATCGCGAAGGGCAAGGTCAGGGGACCGCGCGTCCTGTCGTGCGGACCTGTGCAGTGCCAGATCGGTGGGCACGGCTACTACGGAGCCGCCTGGGAACCCACCGAGCTCTGGAGCGGCCATCACCTTCCGGGTCTGTGCGCCTTGTCCATGATGTCGGGCAACGCGGACGAGCTGCGAGGCAACGTACGTGAGGCCTTTCGCCGCGGAGCCTCCTTCCTGAAGCTCTGTGTGACCGGAGGAGTGGTCAGCGCTCACGACCGGCTGACCGACACCCAGTTCACCGTGGAGGAGATCGCCGTCGCTGTGCAGGAAGCCGCGGCACGGGGCACTTACGTGACGGTTCACGCCCACAACAACGAGGGCATTCGGAACGCGGTCGAGGCCGGGGCGCGCTGTGTCGAGCACGGCACCGACCTCGATGAGCCCACGGCCACCTTGATGGCCACGCGCGGGGTCGCCCTTGTGCCCACGTTCGCCGTCGTCGAGCGACTGCTGCACGACCCCGCGGAAGCCGGCCTCGGCGAGTCGGTCCGCGATCGTGTGCTGGGTGTCCGTGAGCGGATGACCGAGGCGCTCGCTGCCGCCAAGGAGGCCGGAGTGCGGATCGGGCTGGGTTCCGATCTCATCGGTCCGGCTCAGGACCGCCGAGGTGAGGAGCTCAAGTTGCGCGCGGAATTGGAGACACCGATGGAAGCCCTCGTGGCGGCCACGAAGACCAACGCCGAGATCCTCGGCCTGTCGGACCAGGTGGGGGTCATCGCTCCCGGAATGCAGGCAGACCTCGTGCTCTGGAACGGCAACCCGCTCGAAGATCCGAAGCTCTTCGCCGACCCCGCCAACGCCGTCCTCGTCGTCCAGGCCGGACGCGTAGTGAAGGACCTGCGATGAGCGCCATGTGGCAGGGCTGCCTCGCCGACACCGACTACTTCGAGCTGCGTTCCAGCGGTGGGTACGACTACGGCGTCTGGGTCACCACGCCACCGGGCTACGACCCCGCCACGACGCCGGCGCCCGCGGTGTACGTGCTCGACGGCAATTGGGCCGTGGGCATGACGGCTCCGCTCATCGTCACCCAACTGGACCCCATGCAGCAGATCCAGCCCTATATCCAGGTCAGCGTCGGTTACGCGGGCGAGGAAGCACAGCACTGGGCACGGCTGCGCAACAGAGACCTCGTGCCACCCGGCGAGCCCATCGCCCAGGAGCTCATCGATGCCGTGGAAAAGGGATTCCAAGCGGGAATGACGACGCGCGAGGAAGCCGACGCCTACCTCGCCGAGTTGAGCGACACCCGCGCCGATGCGTTCCTGAGCTTCCTCACCACGGAACTGCACCCGCGGATCGAACGCGACTACGGCACAGCCGCGAGCGGTCACGGCCTTTTCGGCTACTCCTACGGCGGACTTTTCAGCCTCTACACCTGGCTCTCCGGCAGCGCGCTCTTCGAGAGCGTCGGAGCGGGCAGCCCCGGCGTCACCAGTACGGACAGTCAGGTCTTCGCCCAGCTCGAAGAGATGGGCGACAGCCAGCGTGCGGCCAGGCTGCACGTGACCATCAACGTCCAAGAGCTTCTCGGCGACCTGGCCGTCTACCAGAGCATCACGAAGAACACCGCCACCCTCCTGCACCGCCTCACCTCACGCAGCGAAGCCGTCACCAGCGCGATCCTGGACGAAACGCACGTGACCGGCCTGCAGGCCTCGTTCCTCAGTTATCTCAGGACCTGCCGTGCCCGGTAAGCGCACGGACGTCGTGGTGATCGGGTCGGGGGTGATCGGCGCGTCGGTCGCCTTGGAACTCGCCCGCCGTGGCTGGCAGGTGACGGTGGTCGACAAGGCCGGGGGCGCCGGCCACGGCTCCACGAGTGCGTCCAGCGCGGTGGTGCGGTTCAACTTCTCCACCGCCGCGGGCGTCGCCACCGCCTGGGAGGCACACTTCGGCTGGAGGTCGTGGGCGGAGCACCTCGGCCGCGATGTCGGGCCGTTGGCTCGGTACGTACGGTGCGGGATGGCGATGCTGGACGTGGACGTGGCTCCTCGGTCGGTGTACCTGCCGCTGTTCCAGAACGCGGGTATCCCGTTCGAGGAGTGGACGAGTGCGGACCTGTCGGAGCGGATCCCGGGTATCGACGTCGGCAGGTACTGGCCACCGAAACGTATCGACGACGACGAGTTCTGGGCCGAGACCGAAACCACGCTGGGTGCCGTGTACACACCTGATGCGGGGTTCGTGAACGATCCGCAACTGGCGGCGCAGAATCTGGCCGCCGCCGCGCGGACACACGGTGCCGAGTTCCGGTTCCATGCGTCGGTGCGCGGGATCGAACGGGCCCATGGCCGGGTCACTGCGGTGACACTCGCGGACGGAAGCAGGATCCCCTGCGGCGTGGTGGTCAACGCCGCAGGCCCATGGTCGACCCGCATCAACGAGCTGGCCTCAGTCGGATCCGACTTCACCGTGGGATGCCGGCCGTTACGGCAGGAGGTCGCGCATGTCGCGGCCCCCGTGGGTTTCGGCGCCGACAACCACGCCGGGATCTGCGTCGCGGACATGGACCTGGGTGTCTACCTGCGCGGTGAGGCCGGCGGAGGACTGCTGGTCGGTGGTACGGAACCGGAATGCGACCCGCTGCAGTGGGTGGACGACCCGGATGCCGTCACTGCGCATCCGACGACGGCGGTGTTCGAGGCCCAGGTGACGAGGGCTGCGCGACGGCTACCGGCGTTGGAGATACCGAATCAGGCTCGCGGGGTCGTGGGAGTCTACGACGTCGCCGACGACTGGACGCCGATCTACGACCGTACGGAGCTGGACGGGTTCTACGTCGCCATGGGGACGAGCGGTAACCAGTTCAAGAACGCGCCGGTCGTCGGCAAGTTCCTCGCCGCGATCATCGAACAGACCGAGAACGGCGTAGATCACGACGAACGGCCGGTGCGATTCGTCGGCGAGCACACCGGCCTGGCCATAGACCTTTCGGCGTTCTCCCGCAAGCGTCCCCCCGGCACCGAGAACTCAGGCACAGTCCTGGGCTGATGCGCCTTCTCGGATGAGGAGCCACAGCCGGTGCGGGACCTTGCCCGGCGGCGAGGCCAGAAGCACCCACGGGCAGCAGTCGCGCTGCGGCGAACGTGTTGGTCACGGTGAAATAAGCCAGGCGAAGAGGCACGGTCGATCATTCTGCCGCTTGTTCCACACATGCGCTCCTCATGTCTGGATCGAGAGTATTCAACGGTCTCCGGGGCGGGCTCGCTGGTGGCCGCCGTCCTCGTGACGACGGCAGCCGACGGCCTGGGAGGCGCCCGAAACCCTGGGCCTCCTGGTCTGACAAGATCAGTTCCGTGTCTCAGCTGCAACAACGAATGGCCGCACTTGTCGACGAAGCCGGCTACCGCCGTGATGAGCCGATCGTGGTCGGCATGCAGCACGGCGATCGGCCACCCATCCTGCCGGCCCAGGGGCTGACACTCAATGGTGAGCCGCTGGGCGCGGCCACGCTCGCCTACACGGCTTCATTGTCGAAACAGATGACCGCTGCCTGCGCGGCGCGGCTCGCCCAACAGGGTGAGCTCGACATGGAGTCGGCCTTGTCGCGCTGGCTACCCCAGCTACCCGCGTGGGCGAACGCTGTCCGGCTTCGCCATCTCGTCCATCACACGGCAGGCATGCCGGCCGACGCCCAAATCGAAGCCCTCATGGATCGGGACGCCGACCGAACCACAGAAGGCATCATCCAGGCCCTTGCCCAGTTCCCAGCGTTGGATCGCGAGCCGGGCGCTGAGCACGCCTACTCCAACGCCGGATATGTCTGCCTTGCCGCCGTGGTGGAACGAGCGCTCGGCCGGCCGCTGCCCGACTTTGCCCGGCGTCAGCTCTTCACGCCGCTGGCGATGGTCAATACCCGTTACTGGACGGGGCCCGATCCCGCACCGCCCGGCGCCGCCCCGCTCGTCTCCCCTCATCCCGCTCCCCTGTCTCTCGGCGATGGAGGGGTGTGGAGCACCGCCACCGATCTGCTGCGATGGGGCCAGGCCCTCAACGCCGACGAACTCGGCATCTCGGCGCTCATCCAGACCCCCGGACGCCTGGATGACGGAACACCCATCGATTACGCCTGGGGCATCGGTGTCCGATCGCACGCCGGCTATCGCGTCTATCGCCACGGAGGAGGTTGGCAAGGCCTGCGCGTCCTCCATGCCCGAGTACCCGAGCTGGACCTGAGCATGGTCCTCATCGCGATCGCCGACCACACCGAACGCCGAGTAGACCTCCTCAACAGCCTTCTCGACGAGATGACCAGCCGCGGCTTCACCCACTCGATGGACTAGATCACCGTCTCCGTCGAGCAGGACATCCTCAGCCCGCTGGACCAGGCCGAGCGGGCGACCCTGCGCACCTTGCTCCAGAAGATCACCGCAGAGCTGCCGTACCCCTAAGGCTTGTCCCAGCCGGAGACGAACCAGCGCACTTCGCCCGTCTCGGGGTCGTACTCCCGCCGTTTGGTCGTGCCGATGTTACCGCCGTACACGTGGATCCCGATGGTGGGCTCGCCGCCGACGGCCGCGACGGCGTGGACGTCGTCGTCGGTGGTGCAGCAGACGGTCACCTGCCCCGGCGTCCACCGCGCGCCGCCCGCCGGCGTCAGCGGCCCGCTCGGGGTGGACGAGGTCGGCTTGAGGTAGCGGATCTCGTGTTCGACCCCGGCGTAGATGCCGACGACACCCCACGTCTCGTGCGAGTGCACGTTGGTCCGCTGGCCCAAGTCCCAGACCACGGACGCCATCGACCAGCTCTCGTCGGGGGCGATGTGCATCGGGTACGTCAGGTGACGCGTGGACGACGCCCGCGTCAGCTCCGGCGGCAACCGGTACCCCTCGGCCAGGAGGGCCGACAGCAGCTCGCCGACCCGCGCCGTGATCTCGTGCTCGTCGATCTCGTGCTCGTCGCCGGTGCTCCGCACCACGAGTGCGACGTTGTCGATGAACGTCTGGAGGCGGTTCATGACACCCTCCGGTACTTGAGGTGGGTGACGCCGGGCGCCTCGACGGCCCGTACCTGCTCAAGCCGTACGTCCGCGCCCCCGAGGTCGTCGAGGAGGCGGGAACCGCCACCGAGCAGCACCGGGACGACGTGCAGTTCGAGCTCGTCCAGCAGTCCCGCCGCCAGGTACTGCCGGGCGACGTGGCCGCCGCCCCACAGCATGATGTCCTTGCCCTCGGCGGCCTTCTTCGCCTGTTCCAGCGCCGACTCGATGCCGTCGGTGACGAAGTGGTACGTGGTCCCGCCCTCCATCTCCACCGGGCCACGCTCGTGATGGGTGAGGACGAACACGTCGTAGTGATACGGCGGGTTGTCGCCCCACCAGCCCTTCCATTCCTCGTCGCGCCAGGGACCGCCACCGATGGGGCCGAACATGCCCCTGCCCATCACCGCGGCGCCGATGTCGCGGATCGCCTCCTCGAACACCGGTGTGCTCGCGTTCACCTCGCCGCCCTCCCCGCCATGGGCCCGGCGGAAGGCGGCCAGCGCGGCCACCCAGTCGTGGAGCCGCTCGCCGCCCTCGCCGAGCGGGTTCTCCACACTCTGGTTCGGGCCGGCGACGTAACCGTCCAGCGAGATCGAGATGTGACACCTGAGCTTGCTCATTCCTGCCTCCTCAGCCGGGGTCGGCGCTTTCACCTATGAGCATGGCCGGGTGGAGAGATGACGTCTAATGGCAATATTTCGGGATTTACATCGATATTCTCGATACATGCTCAACCTGGTCCATCTCAGGGTTCTGGCCGCGGTGGCGCGCCTCGGATCCGTGACCGAAGCGGCCAAGGAACTGCACTACTCGCAGTCGTCGGTGAGCCACCACCTGGCCCGCCTGGAAGCGGCCACCGGCGTCAGGCTCATCCAGCGCGTCGGCCGCGGCATCCGCCTGACCCCCGAAGGCCGGCTCCTGGCCGGCCGCGCCACCGAGATCATCGGCCGCGTCGACGCGGCCACCAGCGAACTGGCCGCCCAGGCCGGCCTGCAGTCGGGCCGCGTCCGCCTGGCCGCCAACGCCTCACCACTGAGCACGATCGTCCCGAAGGCGGCCACCATCCTGGAGCGGACCCACCCGGGACTCGAACTGATCCTCATCGACCGCCACCCGGTCGAAGCCCTGCAGATGCTGCGCCAGGGCGAGATCGAAGTCGCCCTCGTCTTCCGGTACGCCAACGGCCCCGTCGAGGAGGAGGACGAGGGCTTCCGCCTCGTCCACGTCGGCGACGACCCGATCTACCTTATCAGCCGCCAACCCGACGACAGCCTCGCCAACCACCGCCACTCCCCCTGGATCGGCGGCTGTGAACGATGCCAGAACGAACTGATCAACGTGTGCCGCCGGGAGGGCTTCACCCCGCGCATCGCCTCGCTCAGCGACGACATGGTCGTCGTCCAGGCCCTCGTCGCCGCCGGCAAAGGCGTCACCACCCTGCCGGGACTCGCCCTCCAGGCGCACCGCCGGCCCGACATCCACGCCACCGAGCTGACCGGCTTCACCCGCCGCCTCTACGCCGTCACCTACGGCGACCCACCCGACCCACCGGCCACCGTCGCCCTGATCCAGGCCATCCGAAGCTCTACTGTCGACATCAGCGCCAGGTAGGGGTGCCGTTAACCAACGTGGCACCCGCCGCCAAATACGGATGACCCCTACGTAACCTCGTGTAATACTCGGACTTCACCACCGACCTGGCAGCGAAGGCGTGGTCCCGCGGCAACCGCTCGTGGTGGGAAGCGTTGGCCGGCCGCCACTGCTGACCCCGCCAATACGTCAGGAACGCTCAGCCCCAGCAGAGCCAGCGATCTGGTCCACGCCGCGCTCGTTCTCGTCCATTTCGAACACCGGCAGATCAGCTGAAATTCAGCGAGAAAACGTCATTGGCCAAGGCGCTGGTATACCGCCCCACGGGTCAGAATGAATGATCGTCTGGCCGATCTCGGGACGCTGGCGCTCGATGAGCGTCTTCCGTGACGAATTCTCCTCGCATATCGTCGGCGATGGACCAGCCTACGCGTACACCTATCGTAATGGACGCGCCAGTGGGGCCCCCTAGGGCCCCCTATGATTCGTCCAGGGGCCCCTATGCATTCCCTGGGCCATGTGCGCAGTTGACCGGCGATGGTACGAAAGCGTTCGTGACCAAGCGAAAAATATTATCCCTGACATCCAGCAGAATTCTCGGCGCGGTCGCGCTCACCGCGGGCCTGGCGACCGCGGCACCGGCGGGCGCGACAGCTGCGCCGGTCTGGGACCACCTGTCCTTTCCCTACGGGTACACCGAATCCGAGAAGCAACTCAAGGAACTCAACGATGTCGCCGCGCTGAGCGGCACCCAGGCTTGGGCTGTGGGGCAGGTGCGGATGGAGGGCCGGCCGTACCCGCCGCCGGGTGTGGTCTGCCCCGACCTGTTCCGCTGGAACGGTCAGAAATGGGTGAACGACCGGCCGGATATCACCTGCCGGGGCGCGCTGACCTCGGTGTCGGCCGCCGCGGAGAACGACGTGTGGGCCACCGGTTCGACCATCGCCTACCACTGGGACGGTACGGCCTGGACCCTCACTCCGTACCCGACCGAAGAGAACAACCCTTTCTACCTTGATGATGTCGCCGCGGTGGGCGGCACGGCCTTCGCGGTCGGCAGGTCCAACCAGTCGAGCGGTGAGGTTTCCACGGCGGGCGTGATCCGCTGGAACGGCACCGCCTGGCAGAAGATGAGCCTCCCGCCGCTCGCGGGCAACACCGACCTGAGCGCGGTGCATGCTCTGGCGCCGGACGACGTCTGGGCGGTCGGCACCACCAACCGCTACGGGCCGAGCGCCGATGCGCACACCCTGGTGCTGCACTGGGACGGCCACACCTGGTCCCGGCTGCCGGATCCGCCGAAGGAAGCGCTGGTCGAGACCACCCTGGACGCGGTGGCCGCGCGGCCCGGCGAGGTGTGGGCGGCCGGTCAGCGGACCACCTACGAAGCCAACGGCTTTTCGGTCAAGAAGCGCGAGGCGTTCGCCATGCGTTGGAACGGTAGCGAGTGGACGGTGACGCCGACCCCGGCGACCACCGGCTGGTACGGATCCTCCATCACCTCGCTGGCCTGGAAGGGCACCGAGGTGTGGGCCGGAGGCAGCGGGCAGGACGACGCCACCGCGCGCAGCGTCGGTGTGCTGCTGCGCTGGAACGGCACCGCCTGGCAGCAGGCGCCGAAACCGCCGCTGCTCGACGACTACCGGATCAAGCAGCTCGGCGCTGTACCGGGCGGCGGCCTGTGGGCCACCGGCTACGGCACCAGGGAGACCGACGAGCACGCCAAGGGCCAGTTCCTGGCCCGGGTCACCGGCTGAACCTTCCTCCCCGCGATGGAGTGGGTGATGTGCGCGAGCTGACCGCTGCGTCGGACGCCCCTGCCGCTACCCCGCTGTGGCGGGCGTGGGGGCGGTCGGCGGCGCAGGGCCTCCTTCGTCGGCCCCACGGCCTCGAGCAGGGTCTCCGCGGACCTCGCGATGCGGAGCCCGGCCGCGCCGACGAGCGCATCGGACCCATCCCGGTACGGGAGGCGGCCCTCGGGAGACGAGTCCGGCTGCCGGGATCTTTCGTGGCCGTCGGCCTGGCGTCCATGGCCGTGTACCGGGATCGTCAGTGACGGCCGGCCGGGGTTCTCTGATGATCGCTGACAGTGAGTCATGGGGACGGGAATCGTCGTCGGGTGACCAGCCCGGGCAGTACTGCACGTGGACGTTGGGGCCGGGCTTCCAAAATTGGGGTCCGCAGGTATGGGAGTCGGCAGGACGCGAGCGGCACCCGCGCGGTCGCCGCTGAACTGCGTGCTCTGGCCGACGACCCAGCGCAGGGCGGACCCCACCTGATCGCGCGCCTCTGGGCCGCGGAGAAGGTGCTCAGCACAGTGCTGCAGGAGGATGATTCGGCAGGGGTGAACGCCCGGCTCAGGCCGCGCGAGCGGGCGCAGGCAGAGATGCGGTTGGGCAAAGCACCCCACGGTCGGGACCTCCGGTTCTCATCGAGACGAGTCCGACACGCTGTGGCTGGATGCAAGGACACCCGGCCTGAGGCGACCTGACATCTGGCCCGGACCGGCTATGTTCCCCGGTCCTGACGCACCTGCTCGGCGCCCTCCATGTGCCTCGCATGCTCGGCGAGGTAATCGAGGCAGTTGGCGGCGTGGATCTGCTGGACCAGCGCACCGTCCTCGGCCCTGCGCCCGCCGAAAACTGCATCCATGCAGTTCAAGCGGCATGTGAGTACTCGTGGAGGACTCCGCTGAGTCGGTCCCTTCTGCATATGTTCAGCTCGGCGATTCGCGTCGGATCCGTGATCGGGTCAGTTAACGCGAGCGCAGGGCAACACGCTGGTAGGCGGGCAGATTTTGCCCGTCCAAGGTTTGCCTCGGTACGTCTGTCGCCTCGATGACCGGCTGGTTTCGTTGCAATGCGCTACCACCGTGAGCGCTTCGGTGGCTTACAGCTTCGCCTGGACGATCACCGCTGTGGTTCCCGTACCTGTCGGCCGCAGTCGACCAGCTGCGTGCCCAAGGCATTCCGGTCAAAGATCTCCGACACTGCCCAGCTCTCCGCTCGGCCACGCCCACCTCAACGTCCTGTGTGGCTACTCCATCTCCTCCTCAGCCGGACGCGAGCCTGCGGCAGCTCGGCTGGATTCCGATTCCCGCTGCCTCCCGGTGAGCAGGTCGGCGCGCTTCAACGCGGCTGGCCGGTGAGGTGTGCCGGCTGGGTGGCTGCCAGGCTGGCCAGGAGCTTGAGCCGCTCTTCGGAGGTGCTGCCCGGTTCAGCGGTGTAGATGGTGAGGCCGTACACCGTCCGGCTGGACACGGGCAGGTCGAGAGACTGGTAGGTCAGCTCCAGGTCGCCGACCTGCGGATGCCACAGCTGCTTGCTGCCATCATGGCGGATACGCACGTCGTGGACGGCCCACTGGCCGCGGAACTCGGTGCTGAGCGTGGACAGCTCACCGACGAGGTCGCGCAGGGCCCGGTCGTGGGGCTCGCGTCCGGCCTCGGCGCGCAGCAGCGCGGCGCTGACGACGGCGGCCTCGTTCCAGTCGGCGAAGAACTGCTGCGAGCCCGGGTCGAGGAAGACGTAGCGGGCGATGTTGGCATGGCCGTGCCGCGTGGTGGCAGGGCTGTCGAAGACCGGCGCGAGCAGGGCCCGGGCCAGCGCGTTGTAGGTGACGATGTCCTGGCGGCCGTTGCGTACGAACGCCGCCGACATCGTCATGGAGTCCAGCAGCCACTGGACCCGCTGCGGGACCTGGACGTCCTTGCGGCGCGAAGATGCGCGGCGGGCGGCGTGGGCCAGATGGAACAGATAGGTGCGTTCGTCCTGGTCCAGGCGCAGGGCCTGGGCCACCGCGTCGAGTACCTCTTCCGATACGCCGCTGATGTGGCCCTTCTCCAGCCGCGTGTACCACTCGGTGCTCACACCGGCCAGCACCGCGACTTCCTCGCGGCGCAGCCCGGGGACCCGGCGCCGGCCGCTGGTGGGCAGCCCGACCTGCTCTGGGGTCAGCTTCGCGCGCCGGGTGGTGAGGAAATCCCGGATCTGCGCACGGTTGTCGGGCCGGTGGTCCATGCCTTCCACGGTAACCGCAGGGTTCGCGCAGGTGGCGGTGGTAGAGGGGTTGAGCTTGTCCCCCCTATAAACGCGCTCTGCCTCGCGCGCGGCCAGGCGGGTTTCCTGGGATCAGCAGGTAGAACGCGACCTGCGATACGGAGATGGACCCTGTCCGGCCAGCTCTTGTAGTGGTGATCGGCCCGCCCATCACCGTCGAAGCCCTCCTGTGATGCACCAACTGGACCTCCAACACCCGGGAGTATGACCATGACCGGCAAGACCGTACTGATCACCGGCGCGACCAGCGGCATCGGCGCCCACACCGCACGATTGCTCCTCGACCGCGGCCACCGCGTGGCCGTCACCGGCCGCGACGAGACCAAACTCAAGTCCTTCCTCGACGAGACCGGCCACCCCGACCGGCTGCTCGGCATCATCGCCGACGCCGCCGACTGGCCGGCCACCCAAGCCGCCGTGACCCGCACCGTGGCACACTTCGGCGCCCTGCACGCCGCGGTGGCCAACGCCGGCTTCGTCCCCGCCGACCACCCGCGCACCATCGCCGACGGCGACCCGGAACTGTGGGCGCCCATGGTCCTCACCAACGTCCTCGGCCCCGCCCTGCTGGCCAACGCCGCCCTGCCCCATCTCGAGACCACGGGCGGGCGGCTGGTGCTCATCGGCAGCGTCGCCGGCCTGAAGAACAGCCCCGCCAACCTCTACTCCGCCACCAAGTGGGCCGTCACCGGCATGGCCGAGAACCTGCGGATGTACGCCACCAGCCGCGGCATCGGCGTCACCCTCGTCAACCCCGGCATGACCGACACCGCCTTCTGGCAAGGCGGTGTCCCGCCCTTCGCCCTGTCCCCCGAGCCCGTCGCCGAGGCCGTCTGCTTCGCCCTCGGCCAGCCGGCCGGCGTCGACCTCAACACCCTGACCATCCGGCCGGTCGGCCAGCCCGTCTGAGGCAGATCTGACGCCCTGTGGTGTCGCAGCCGGTCGCGAGCCGTGGTGTTCCCAGGGGAAGCGAGACAGCCACCCCGACAGGTGGCCAGAGATCTCCTGGTCGAGTCCGCGTGTGAGACATGCGGGGTCCCCCTCGTGAGGGATGACCTTCGGGCTTGTGCGAACACCGAGCAGATCATCATGTTGGAACGCCACCATGCCCGCACCGACCGGCGGGCACGGCATGCACGTGGTCCTGGAGGCCGTCGGCCTATCAGGACTGCCCAGGGCTGAGGCGTTGACGTCGAGCCCGGCCACCGCGGCGAGGTCCTCGACCACGCGGAGAGCCTGCCGGGCTCTCGCCTTCCCCACGTCGGCGCACGGTGATCACGCCACCATGACGGAGCATATAGTAACCATTCAGACACTGTTGGCGATTTCCAGAACCCGAGCAACCCGCACTTCGGGCCTGCATATCCATGCATCAGGGCTGCATAAACGGACCCCAAATCGGCACGAATGGGATATTTTTCCGCAGAACACGAGGGGCTCAAATTGACTCGGCGCATTTCCTCAAGCCAGAGCCTCACGAAGATCATTTTATATCAGACAGAATCGTCGACGCACTGTCCCATTACCAGCGGGTAACACGGATTTTGGCGCTGCCGTGTTCCGGCCGGCCCACGGACAGCGGGGAGTCCCGGCCAACAGCCGCCAGACCGCGCGTCGGTGTTCAACGACAGCGAACTATGACCGTTCGTCACGCCTGTCCGTCAGTCGCCTCCGTCGCCTCCGCCGCCGTCACCACCGTCACTGCCACCGTCGCCACCAGCCCCGTCGTGACGGTAGCTGGAACCACCGGATGAGTACTTGTGGCGCCCCTCAAATATCCACCAAAGTACGACCCAAGGTGCCCATAAGAACCAATAACTCAGAAATACGTCCAAAAGGAAGAGTCCGACATTCACCAGCTGGTTGTCGGTCGGTTCGAACATGGTCACAGGCTTCACCCTTACAGTCAAAGGTTTTGGACCGATGCTTGAGGTATAAGCGTGCCACCACCGCCGGTGTTGGTGCGGTACTCCGCCCACATGTCCACATCGCCCGGACCGTCGTCGTCGGGCTCCGTCTCGCCGGCCGCCTACTGCGCCTGCAAGCGATGGAGGGTGGAGTCTCACTCAAGCCCGCGTGCGGTGACATGTTCCTCGATCCCCGAAGCCTTGGCTCACGAAAGGTCGAAGATGAGACCGGATGTGGCGATGCCGATCTCACCGTCGTATCCGGCCCCAGCGGCGGCTCGCGCGGCTGGGGTGTCTGTGCCCGGTTGCAGGTGCGTCAGTAACAGGTGCCGGGCATCGGCTTCCAGGGCTTGCCGGCCCGCCTGACGGGCGCTTGTCAGGTAACGCCGGGAATCCTCCGGGACCTGGTTCACATAGGTGGCCTCGGCCAGTAGCAGGTCAGCACCACGCGCCAGTTCCACCCTGTCTGGGCTTGGGCCGCTGTCACCGGTGTACGCGAGCACCCGCTCGCCGGCTGTCAGCCGTATGCCGGCATTGGGTACCGAGTGCGGCAGCAGACGAGTCTGCGCGCGAAACGGGCCGATGTCGAATCCACTGCCGACGGTGAACTCGTGCAGGACATAGGCGTCGGTCAGCAACCCTGGGCGGTCCAGCGCGAGTACCGCATCCAGGGCGCCGGGCAGCGAGTACACCGGCAACGGCGCCGGCGGGTCATCACGCATTGCGCGCGCCCGCAACAGCGGGCTCAGATCGGCGCAGTGATCAGGATGTCCGTGACTGATGAACACCGCATCGATCTGATCGGCGCTGACCTGTTCCAGCAGCCTCGGCACCGTCGCATACCCAAGGTCGACGAGCAGCCTGAACCCGTCGTGCTCCACGAGGTAACCACTGCAGGCCTGGCCCGCCGCCGGCCACGCACCGCATCCGCCAAGGATCGTGAGCAGCATCCGTGAACTCTAACGGATGCAGCTCGTCCTCAGCGGTCGGCACGAAGTCGCGGTCCGCCGTAAGGCGCTGGAAGCCGAAGGAGGTGCAAGACTTCCTCGCCAGGCTGTCGCAGGTGTGGAATGCGATCGAACAGGTCGTGCCGTCCGGCCTAAGAACGCGTCGCAGAGCCACCTCTTTCCCAATAGTTGTTGGATAAATTAAAATCCCAAGGTGTCTTCGGAAAATCGGGATGACCTTGTTCCACTGCGTGCCCTGGCCAATCCGCTGCGCATCCGCATCGTGTCGCTGCTCACCGGCGCGTCGATGTCGGCCACCGAGGTCGCCGACGAACTCGGCATCGCGCACGCCTCAGCCAGCTACCACCTGCGCCAGCTGGCCAAGGCGGGCTTCCTCCAGCAGACGGATGAGCGGCCGCGGGCAGGAAAGGGCCGCCCGCAGCTGCGCTACCAGTACGATCCGTCCAGCGGCGAGCGCCTCGACCGGTCCGAGGGACGGCAGCTCCTCCACCAGGCGATGAGCACTGACCTGGCCAGGCGCCTGAATGAGACTGATCGCCAGCGCGTGTCCATGGACGCCGAGGTATGGCTGGCCAGGCCCGTCTGGGAGGAGATCGTCGGCCTGATCGGCCAGGCTGTGGCGCTCCTGCACGACAAGGCCGGACCGCCGCGCGACGGCGTCAAGGTCAGCATGACCGCGCTCCTGCTCGAACTACGTGACGAACGGTGATCGGCCGCCTGCTCGGCTGCGCGGCCGGTGCCTTTTTGTCGATCGGGCTGCTCATCCCGGCGGTTCCGCGATACCTCACCGGCCCGCTGGGCCAACAGGCGGGCGTGGTGGGCGTCTCGCCGGCCGTCACCGCGGCGGCCGGGGTGCTCGCCCGCCCACTGGCCGGACGGATGGCCGACCGGGCCGGACGGCGCACGGCCCTGTGCGCGGGCGCGCTGCTGCTGTCCGGCACGTCCCTCGCCCTGATCGGCGCCGGGCAGGGCCTCGGGCTGCCCGCCTTCCTCAGGATGGCGGTGCACGGCCTGCCCGCCGGCGAGCGCGGATCCGCCGTCGCCACCACGACGGCCTTCTTCGACATCGGATTCCTCAGCGCCGCCCTGGCCCTCGGCGCCCTCGCCGACCGGTTCGGCCTGGCCGGCGGCTTCGCCCTCGCGGGCGCCGTGTCGACCGCCGGAGCGCTGCTGTTTATGCCCGTACGCCACAACGAACACGAAGGAGCCCCCCTTGACCATTCCCCTCGCTGACCTGTCCGGCTATGCCGACGTCGTGTTCGACGTGGCCGTGCCCCTGCTGGCGGACGACCGGGTGCTGATCAACGCCGAGATCGAGCACGCCCCGCTCGCCCGCGCCCTGGCCGAGGCCGCCTACGCCAGAGGCGCCCGCTACGCCGACATCTGGTACTTCGACCCGCACGCCAAACGATCTCGCGTCCGGCACGCCGACACCGCGAGCCTGGCCGAGGTGCCCTCGTGGCTCGACGCCCGCAACGACGAACTCGAACGGCACGGCGGCATCCTCGTCAACATCCGCGGCGCCGCCGCCCCCGACCTCTTGGCTGGGCTGGATCCGCTACGCGTCGGGCTGGACCGCATGCCGTCCCTCACCTCCCGGCAGCGGCTCCAGCTCAACAACCTGGTCCGCTGGACGATCGTCCCCTACGCCACCCCCGAGTGGGCCCGCGCCGTCTTCGGCGAACCCGACCAGGCCAGGCTGTGGCGGCACGTACGCCGCATCCTCCGTCTCGACGAGCCCGATCCGCGCGCGGCGTGGCGGCAGCGCATCGCCGAACTGCTCGATCGCGCTCAACAGCTCACCGAGATGCGCCTGGACGCCGTGCGGTTCGAGGGGCCCGGCACCGACCTGACCATCGGCCTGCTCCCTGACGCCCACTGGACCGCCGCCCGCCTGGAGGACATCAAGGGCCGCCCGTTCCAGGCCAACCTGCCGACCGAGGAGGTGTTCACCACCCCCGACTACCGGCGCGTCGACGGCACGGTCCGCGCCACCCGGCCGCTGTCCCTCGACGGCACCGTCATCCGCGACCTGGAGCTGACCTTCGCTGACGGCGTCGTGACCGGTGTCAGGGCGAGCACCGGAGCTGACGTCGTGCGCGCGCACCAGGCCACCGACGCGGGAGCGGCCCGGCTGGGCGAGCTCGCTCTGGTCGACCGTTCCTCGCGGGTGGGCGAAAGCGGCATCACCTACCTGGAGACCCTTCTGGACGAGAACGCCACCTGCCACCTGGCCTGGGGCGCCGGGCTGCCTCCGGGCACGCCCGCCCACCTGCGCACGGACGATCCCGCACGGCTGGACGCGGCGGGCGTGAACACCTCGCGCGTGCACGTCGACTTCATGGTCGGCGGCCCAGACGTCACGGTCACCGGGCTGCGGCCCGGCGGGAAGGTGGTGCTCCTGCGCGACGACGCCTGGGAATTCTGACGTCCTGCCACAGCCGGGAGCATCAACGTAACGGCTGACCTTAGTTGTTGAAGTGGTCAGGCCGGCCGTGTGCCGCTCGAAAATTGTGTTCGCACGATCAACGCCTTGATCAGCCGGCGGGTGCCGCGCCGTCCCGGGCGCCGCCTGCCGGGGCAGGTCCATCTACGTGCCACGAGGTTGCGATGCCAGCGCAAGATCGTCACTGGAGCGACCGGGAACACCTCCACCCACTGACGGCGGTGGACCAGCCGCGACAACGCCGCCGCCGCGCCGATGAAAGCGACCACGGCGGCGACCACGTCGCGAACCCCCGGACCGCTCGCCTCCGCGATCGCGAGCAGGTGGCCGACGGGCCATCTCCATTCGCGCTGGGCGCATGCCGCCGGAAAGGTCGCCGTCAGGGAAATCGCCGTCAGAGCGTTCGCCGCCGGGGGACGGTCACGTGACGCTGCCCGCCGGCTTCCTGCGGGTGCGCCGGTCGGGCACCGGGGAACGGCCGGCGGCGTGATCGGCGAAGGCGTCGGCGGCTGTGGCGACGTCGCCTTCGCGCAGCAGCGTGACCAGGCGGCCGTGCTCGTCGGCCATCGCCCGCCAGTCGCCCTCGAACAGCGGGTCGGCGATGGCGCGCAGCGCGCGCAGGTTGGGTTCGAGTACCTCCCACATGCGGGTCAGGAACGGGTTACCGGCGATCTGGACGACCCGGGTGTGGAAGGCGATGTCGACGTCGCGGAACCGGCCGACGTCGTTGACCTCCACGGCCTCGCGCATCTCGGCGACCAGCTCGCCCAGCTCGCCGAGCTGTTCGGCGGTGATGCGCTCGGCAGCCATGGTGGCGGCCAGCCGTTCGAGCGGCTCGCGGACCTGGCGGGCGTACTCGGCGTCCTGGGTGGAGATCTCGACGACGAAGTTGCCGCGCCGCGGCACGTGCACGAGCAGGCCCTCGCGGGCGAGCTGCTTGACGGCCTCGCGGACCGGCGCTTGACTCACTCCGAGACGGCGGGCGATCTCCGACTCCACCACGCGGTCGTTCGGCGCGAGGTCGCCTTCGACGATGGCCTGCCTGAGCAGTTCGTACACCCGATCGGAGATCAGAGTGGGGCGAACGGAGTCTTTGCTCGTGGCCAGCCGCGAGGCGAAGCCGCTCACTTCCGGTGTCGATGCCATGTGTTCCCCATCATGCGCTGTCGCGTCCCCCTGTTCATCATAAGAGTGATCATCGCTTAGCAGGTATCGATGGTGACAACCGGCCGGCCAGCCAGGCGAGCTTGACGACCTCGTGGTCGGGGCCGCCGCCCTCGTGGTCGTTGAACGGGTAGACGCTGATCTGCTTGTCGCCGGCCGGCAGCGCGGCGCGCTCCCCGTAGTGGTTGAAGGCCGCGTACACGGTGGACGGCGGGCAGATGCGGTCCATGAGGCCGACGGAGAACAGCGCGGGGGCCGTGGCCCGCCGGGCGAGGACGGCGGCGTCGAAGTAGGACAGCGTGCGCATCACGGTCTCCGCGTGCGCGCGGTGGAGCTTCACGTACCGGGTGATCTCCACGTAGGGGGGCTGGTCGGTGAAGGTGGCGGCGCGCGGGAAGCAACACAGGAACGGCACGTCGGGCAGGACCGCCAGCAGGCGGGGCGCGAGGCCGGCCGCGGCGAGGGCGATGCCGCCGCCCTGGCTGGTGCCGGTCACCGCGACCCTGTCCGGGTCCACCGCCGGGTGGGCGCGCACGGCCGCCACGGCGCGCACCGCGTCGGTGTAGAGGCGGCGGTAGTAATAGCGCTCCGGGTCGAGCACGCCGCGGGTGAGGAACCCGGGCGCGGCGACGTCGCCGGTCGCGACGTCGGGGTCGGGGGTGTCGGCCCCCTGGCCGCGGCTGTCCATGACGAGGTGCGCGTAGCCGGCGCACGCCCAGAGCCGCTTCTCGTGCGGCACGCCGCGCCCGCTGCCGTAGCCCAGGTACTCGACCACGGCGGGCAGCGGCCCGGTCCTGGTGACCGGCAGGTGCAGCCAGCCCCGGACGGGATGGCCGCCGTAGCCGGCGAAGGTGACGTCGAAGGTGTCGATCGTCGCCAGGCCGTTCGCCACCGGCTCGGCCGTCATCGCCAGGTCGAAGGCGTCGCTCTCGGCGAGACTCTTCGCCCAGAACGCGTCGAGGTCGGGTGGCTCCGGCAGAGCCGGCCGGTACTGCTCAAGCTGGTCAAGCGGCAGATCGAACTGTGCCATCGCCCACCAATCATCGCTTATCGATCGTCAACCGATGCATCGAAGCAGGGCCCCCGATCGTTGTCAACCTGAGGCATCAGGCCGTACGCGCGCCTGGCGGTGCCGCTCAGCACGAGCCGGCGACCGGCGGCGTCCAGCCCGGCCAGCCCGCGCCGGGCCAGCCGCAGCGAGGCGGCCCGAGAGCCGCGGGCCAGGCAGATCGGCCAGTCGGAGCCGATCATGCACCGGCCGGGGCCGAACTCCCCGGCCGCGTGCGCGACCAGGGCGGCCACCCGCTCCTCGGGCACGCCGTGCTGCTGGGTGAGCAGGCCGGAGATCTTCATGAACACGCCGGACACCCGGGCCGCCCGCCGCACCTGCTCCCGCCACTCCCCCGGATCGGCGGCGGCGAGGTTCGCCGGGTTGCCGAGATGATCGACGATCACGGTCAGCCCGGGGTGGCGGGCCGCGGCCTCGGCCGCCGCTGGGACGGCCGCGTGGTGCAGGTTGACTTCGAGCGCGACGCCGTGCCGGGCCAGGACGGGGACGAGCGCCCGCGCGCCCGGCGGCGTGGCCTCCCACGAGGCGCCGCCGAGCCGCATGCCGTTCGGCCGGGTGCGCGCCAGCAGTTCGGCGAAGCGCGCCGGGCCGAGCCCGGCGCAGGCGTTGAGGTTGCCGACGTGGCCGAGGAGCAGGCCGGGGTGGCGCAGGCGCAGGTCGGGCAGCAGGACGTTCTCTGCCCGGTCGCCCCGGGACGCCTCGACCAGGATCGCGCCGGTCAGCCCGAGGCCCGCGCCCGACGCGGCCAGGTCGTCGGCGGTGAACGTCCGGTGGTACGGCGACCCCGGCCGGATCCAGGGATAGCCCTGGTCGAGGTCCCAGAGGTGGACATGGCAGTCGATCACGTCGGCTCCGTGTTGACAGGCGTATTCGGGCTCAAGAAGATTCATATCATCGGCTATCGATGAACGATTGGTGTTCTCATGCGCATCTCACACCCGCCGGCGCTGCTGGCGAGCCGCACCGTGACCGACCCGCCCGCGTGGGCCGGGCTGCAGCGCGAGCTGTTCGCCGCGCAGGACAAGGCCTGGCGGATCTTCGCCGACCGCTACACCGAGGGCGACGGTCGGCTGGTCTTCCGCGACCGGCTCGGCCAGGGGCTCGACGGCCGCGACGGCGTGGACGACTTCTACGAGGCGTTCTTCAACTGGCCGACCCTCTACCTGCTCGGCGGCAGCGACGACGTGCTGGCCGCGGCCCGCAGGCATTGGCGGGGCGTCACCGCGCAGCTCGCCGAGATGGGCATGCTGGTGGACGGCTTCGAGCGCGGCTACGACTGGTTCCACCAGGGCGAGGGCCTGCTGCTGTTCTACGGCCTCTGTCTGGCCGAGCCTGAGGACGGCGAGCTGAGGGAGCTGGCCACCCGCTTCGCCGACCTCTACCTGCCCGGCGGCCCCAACTACGACCCCGAGCACCGGGTGATCCGTGCGCCGCACAACGGCGCCGCGGGGCCGCGCTGGGGCTTCAGCGACCACGACGTCTACTTCCCGTGGAGCCTGGCGCTGCGCCCCTACGGCCTGCCGCTCGACTGGATCGCCGAGGCCGCCCCCTTCGACGACCTGGCCGCCGACCCGGCGCGGGCCCGCGCGTATGGCAAGGCGATGTGGGAGCGCATGGGTCGCGGCGACACGATCGTCAACCTGGCCGCGACCAGCCTCGTCGCCAACGCCTACCTCCTCGGCGGCGAGGCGCGCCACGCCGCCTGGGTGAGCGAGTACGTGGACGCCTGGCGGGAGCGGCTGGACGGCCGCGAGATCGTCCCGGACAACGCCGGCACACACGGCGTCGTCGGCGAGCACCTGGACGGTCGCTGGTACGGCGGCCACTACGGCTGGTCCTGGCCGCACGGCCTGCCGCCCGTCGGCACCGCCGCGATCGTCGGCGCGGCCAACGCCGCGCTGCTCACCGGCGACCGCTCCTACCTCGAGCTGGCCCGCAACCCCCTGGACGCGGTGCTGCGCGAGGCGGCACCCCGGCGGCCGGCCGAGGTGACCACGATCACCAAGCGCTGGCGGCCCCACCTGCGCGGGCTGGCGGACGAGCCGACGCTGCTGGCCCCGATGCGCCGCGACGACTCCGGCTGGTTCGACCACAACGTCATGCCGACCCAGCTCCCGGTCGCCCTGTGGCACTTCAGCAGGGACTCCGCCGACCGGGAGCGGATCGACCGGCTGCGGGAGGCGTCGAGCTGGGACTGGACGGCGGTGCACAGCCAGCGCACCAAGGAGGAGTCGGGCCACGAGGAGCCCTGGTACGAGTACCTCGCCGGCCGCAACCCCGGCTACCCCGAGCGGATGCTGCGCAGCGCCGCCGACGTCTGCGCCGAGCGGGTCGCCGCGATCGAGAACGACCCGGTGGACCCGGCCGTCGGGCCCGACGCGTTCGGCATCCACGACTGGCAGGACCGCAACCCGGTCGTCACGGAGGCGCTCCTGCAGCTCACCACCGGCTCGCCGCAGGTGCTCTACAACGGCGGCCTGGCCCAGATGCACGTGCGCTACTTCGACGCCGGGCGCCGCCGCCCCGGGCTGCCGCCGGACGTGGCGGCGCTGGTGTCCGCCATCGACCCGGAGCGCACGGTGATCGAGCTGGTCAACCTGGGCGGCGCGGCGTGCTCGCTGGTGGTGCAGGGCGGCGCGTTCGCCGAGCACCGCCTCGACGCGGCCGGCGCCGACGACGAGCCGCCCCGGCCGGTCGGGGGCCCGCACGTCGGCGTCCGGCTGCCGGCCAGGACGCAGGTGCGGCTGACGCTGGCCATGACGCTGCACGCCGCCCGCCCCGCCTGCGCGACGCCGCCGTGGGAGGTGGCGGGATGAGCGTCGCGCTGCCCAGGCTGGGCCTCGGCACCGCGCCCATCGGCAACCTCTTCGCGGAGGTGAGTGAGCGGGACGCCGCCGCCACGGTGGCGGCCGCCGCGGCCGAGGGCATGACGTACTTCGACACCGCCCCGCGCTACGGCCACGGGGTGGCCGAGGACCGGCTCGGCCGGGCCCTGGCGAGCGGCGCGGCACCCGGCGCGGTGATCTCGACGAAGGCCGGCTGGCTGCTGCGGCCCGGGGAGCGGGTGGTCACCGACTGGACCGAGCGCGGCCTGCGCGAGTCGCTGGAGTCGAGCCTGCGCCGGCTGCGCCGCCCGGCGGTGGACGTGCTGTTCCTGCACGACCCGGACGACTTCCGCGAGGAGATCCGGCGCACCGGCTACCCGGCGGCGCGCAGGATCCGCGAGGAGGGGCTGGCGGGGGCGATCGGCTTCGGGATGAACCACTGCGAGCCGCTGGCGGCGTACGTGGCCGAGTTCGAGCCGGACGTGGTCCTCATCGCCGGGCGGTTCTCGCTGCTCGACCACGACGCGCTGACGACCCTGCTGCCGCTGTGCGCGAAGACCGGGACCACGGTCGTGGTGGGCGGGGTGTTCAACACCGGGCTGCTGGCCGACCCGCGGCCGGGCGCGATGTTCCACTACCGCGAGACGCCCCCGGACGTGCTGGCGCGAGCGCGGCGGTGCCGGGCGGTCTGCGCGGAGTTCGGGGTGCCGCTCGCCGCGGCGGCGGTGCGGTTCCCGTACCTGCATCCGGCCGTGGGGTCGGTGGTGGTGGGATGCCGGTCGGCGGACGAGGTGCGCGCCAACGCGGCGGCGGCGCGGGCCGAGATCCCGCCGGAGCTGTGGCACCGCCTCGCCGCGGAGGGCTTCGTCCCGCCCGAGCTCCTGGAGGCATGACCCCCCACCGTGACCGGGCCCGCCGTGACCGGGCCCGGCCGGTCCCGGGGCGCCGGGGTCAGCCCGCGTCCCGGGACGCCAGGTACTCCTCCAGCCCGGCGCCGGTCAGCGGGTAGTAGTCGGACAGCCGGCCGCCCTCGTCCAGCCGCCGCCGGGCGAACTCCTCGCGGTCCTGGTGCAGCAGGGAGTCCTCGGCCAGCGCGACGGCGCTGCGCTGCGGCACGACGACCGCCCCGTCCTCGTCGGCGACGATGAGGTCGCCGGGCGTCACCAGCGCGCCGCCCACGCCGACCGGCACGTTGAACGCCGACGGGAACAGCTCGGTCTGCGAGGCGTAGTGCGGCGTCACCCCCGTGCACCAGATCGGCACGCCGAGGGCGCGCACGCGCGCGGCGTCGCGCACCCGCCCGTCGACCACGATGCCCGCGCCGCCGCGCAGCTTGAAGTAGCGGACCAGCATGTCGCCGAGGCAGCCGGTGAAGTGGCTGGCGTGGGCCGACACGACGAGCACGTCACCCGGCCTGATGGACTCCAGCACCGCCCACAGCGCGGTCTTGCGCTCGGCGTCCTCCTGCTCGCCGCCGGAGAAGACGTCCTCCCGCTGCGGGAGGAACTGCAGCGTGACCGCTCCCCCGGCGACGCGGACGTCCGGCTCGCGGTGCAGCGGCACGGGCCCGTCGATGAAGGTGCGGGTGATGCCCATCTGGTGCAGCTTGGCGCAGGCGGTGGCGGCGCTCACGCCGCCGAGCGCCGCCACCATCCGCGCGGTCGGCCGGACGAAGGGCGAGGACTGCGCCGGCCCCAGCATCGTCTCGTAGGTCTCCTGCTCAACGCCGTGCATGTTCGTGTTCATGCGATGCTCTCACCCAACCGTCGACAATTATCGCCTATCGATGGTAGATGTAACTGCCGATCAGCGAGGGCTGTCAACCGTGGGAGGAGACGCCGGTGTCAGGCGGATCGGCAGAGTGGTTCCGGGCGGCGCGGTTCGGATTGTTCGTTCACTTCGGCTTGTACAGCCTCGCCGCGCGGCACGAGTGGGTGCGCAGCCGCGAGGCCATGTGGGACGCCGACTACGACCGCTACCTGGAGCGGTTCGACCCCGACCTGTTCGACGCCGCCGCCCTGGCCAGGGCGGCGCGCGAGGCGGGGATGCGGTACGCGGTGCTGACCGCCAAGCACCACGACGGCTTCTGCCTGTTCGACTCGGCGCTGACCGGCTACACCTCCGTCCGGGCGGCCGGCCGCGACCTGGTCGCCGAGTTCGCCGAGGCGATGCGGGCGGAGGGGCTGCGGGTGGGGCTCTACTACTCGCTGCTGGACTGGCGCCATCCCGACTTCACCGTCGACCGGTACCACCCGCTGCGCGACAGCCTGCCGCCCGAGGAGGCGGCCGGGCGCGACATGGCGCGCTACCGGGCGTACCTGCACGGGCAGGTGCGGGAGCTGCTCACCGGCTACGGCCCCATCGACCTGCTGTTCTTCGACTTCACCTATCCGGCGAAGGGGCCCGCCGAGTGGGGCGCGGCGGAGCTGATGGCGATGGTCCGGGAGCTACGCCCGGGGATCGTGGTCAACGACCGGCTCGGCATCCCGGGTGACTACGTCACGCCCGAGCAGTACCAGCCCGACGCGCCGCTGACCCGCGACGGCGCCGAGGTCCTGTGGGAGGCGTGCCACACGCTGAACGGCTCGTGGGGCTACGACCGCGACAACCACGACTACAAGAGCCCGGACCTGCTGGTGCGCATGCTCGTGCAGTCGGTCGCCTGCGGCGGCAACCTGCTGCTCAACGTCGGCCCCACCGGGCGGGGCGCGCTGGACCCGCGGGCCGCCGAGACGCTGCGCGCGATCGGCGCGTGGACGTCCCTGCACGCGCGGGCGGTGCACGGCGCCGGGCCCAGCGTGTTCGAGCCGCCGCCGAACGCGCTCTACACCCAGCGCGGCGACCGGCTCTACCTGCACCTGCTCGCCTGGCCGCTCAAGCACGTCCACCTGCCCGGCCTGGCCGGCCGCGTCCGGTACGCGCAACTGCTG
Source organism: Nonomuraea angiospora (assembly GCF_014873145.1). NCBI lineage: Bacteria > Bacillati > Actinomycetota > Actinomycetes > Streptosporangiales > Streptosporangiaceae > Nonomuraea > Nonomuraea angiospora. The sequence continues at coordinate 2,693,987 of NZ_JADBEK010000001.1, forward strand.
CACGACGGCTCGGAGGTGCGCATGCAGGAGCTGGACGGCGGCGACCACGAGCACAACAACCTCGCTCCCCCGGGCCGGGAGCCGGGCACGCTCACCCTCACCCTGCCGGTGGTCCGGCCGGACGTGCTGCTGCCGGTCGTCGAGCTCGTGCTGCGCGGCGAAGGGCACTGACGCCGCACGAAATGGCTCTTGAACAAGTGAGGCAGCCGAAATAACATCTCCTATCGATAGACGATTAATGATGGAAGTAGGCACATGAACAGGCGATTGCTGGCGGCCGCGGTGACGGCCCTCGTGTTAACGGCGGCGTCGGCGTGCGGTGGCGGCGGCGGCACGGAGGGCGGAGCGGGCAAGACCACGCTGCGGATGATCGTCAACATCACGCCCAACCTCACCGAGCAGTTCTGGAACGGGTTGTTCGACCGTTACGAGGCCAAGCACCCGGACGTGACCGTGCAACTGGAGCTCACCGGCACCATCGAGGCCGAGGCCAAGCTGCGCCAGGACCTCGCCGCGGGCGACCCGCCCGACATCGCACAGCACGTGGTGCCCACCCCGGAGACCGCCGAGCTCTTCGTGGACCTGTCCGGCGAGCCGTGGGCCGCGAAGACGCCGCTGTTCGACGAGTACGCGATCGGCGGCAAGCACTACGTGGTCGGCGTCGGCGAGCAGATCCAGTCGCTGGTCTTCTACAACAAGAAGGCGTTCGCCGACGCGGGCCTCGACGCCACCAAGATCCGCAACATCGCCCAGTTCGAGGAGGCGATGGGCAAGCTCAAGAAGGCCGGGCTGGTCCCGCTGCAGACCGCCGGCCAGTGGGTGACCGGGGCGCAGTTCAGCATGCTGGCCGACGCGGGCGTGCTCACCGCCGACCCCGACTGGACGGTCAAGCGCAAGAAGGGCGGGACGACCTTCGCGGCCAGCGGCTACAAGCGCTACTACGAGCTCTACCGGTCCTGGCTCGAGCAGGGCTTCCTCGACAAGAGCGCGCTCGGGCTGCAGTACCCCGACGGCCAGGCCGCCTTCCTCAAGGGCGGCTCGGCGATGTACATCATGGGCTCGTACTTCGTGCCCGCGGCCGACGAGGCGGGCAAGAGCGACGACATCGGCGTCTTCCCCGTGCCGTCCGACGGCGCGTACCCGCCCGGCCAGTTCGGCAACATGGCGCAGCCGTACACGGTGGTCGCGCAGTCCAAGCACCGCGAGGCGGCGATCGACCTGGTCGAGTGGCTGGTGACCGACGAGGAGGCCATCAAGGTCCAGCTCGCCGCCGACGGCAACCTCCGCAAGGGGTTCGCCTACGACGTCTCCAGCCTCGGCGACGGCGTGCAAAAGGTCCTCGACGAGGCACCGACCGTCCTGGTCAAGCAGGGCGACCGGCAGCCGGTCCAGGGCTACGCCGACGAGCTGAACAAGCAGATCCAGTCCCTGTTCACCGGCGCCTCGGCCGATGACGTCGCCACGAAGCTGGACCAGTGGTGGGACTCGCAGGGCTGAGCGCGGACTCCGTGCGGGTGGCCGCGCGGAGTCCCGGTTCCGATCGCAGCACGCCGGGCGGCCGGCGCCGCCGCCTGCGCGAGGCGGCACTGAGCGCGGGCATGCTCGCCCCCGCCGTCGTGGTGTACACGGTCATGACGATCGTCCCGGTCATCGTGGCGCTGTACCTGAGCCTCACCGACTGGAACGGCTTCTCCTCGGCGGCCTTCGTCGGCCTGGACAACTACGCCCGCCTGTTCGACGACCCGGACACCACCCGGGCCGCGGTGGTCACCGTGATCGTGGCCTTCTTCGGATCGGTGGGGATGCTCGGACTGGGCCTGGTCTACGCGCTCCAGCTCAAGGAGCGGAACTGGGCCAACTCCTTCTTCCGCACCCTCGCCTACTACCCGCACGTGATCAGCTCGCTCATCCTGGGCTTCCTGTGGAGCGCCATCCTCGGCACCAACGGCGCGATCAACAACACCCTCGCCGACCTCGGCGTCGGCCCCGTCGGCTTCCTGTTCGACGAGAACCTCGCGGTGATCACCCTGGTGGGCGTCATCGTGTGGGCGGGCTTCGGCTTCAACGTGGTGCTGTTCGTGGCCGGCCTGCAGACGGTGCCGCGCGAGCTCGTCGAGGCGGCGCAGATCGACGGCGCGTCGCGACGGCAGATCAACCGCAGGATCGTCATCCCGATGATCGCGCCGGTGGTCACCGTCGCCATGGTGCTCAACCTGGTGGGGCTGATCAAGGTGTACGACATCGTCGTCAGCCTCACCGACGGCGGCCCGGCCGGGGCCACCGAGACCATCGCGTACGTCATCCTCACCAGGTCGTTCGCCGGCACGGACGTCGGCTTCGCCACCGCCCAGGCCGTGGGCCTCATGATGGCCTCCGCGGCGCTGTCGGTCGTCGTCACCGCCCTGCGCAACCGGCAGGACCGGGCCGCGGCGAGCTAAGTACCCCAGGAGCCTTCCATGACCCCCAACCCCCGCGCCGGCGCGCGGCGGCCTTCGCCGGTCCGCGTCGCGCTGCTGACCCTGCTGTTCGCCGTCATGACCGTGCCGGTCTACCTCCTGCTGGTCAACAGCTTCAAGTCGCAGCAGGACATCCAGAACAGCCCGTTCTCGCTGCCGTTCGCCAGGATCTCGCTGGACCACCTGGCGGCGGCGGTGCAGAGCCCCCAGTACAACGTGCTCAAGAGCTACGGCTTCACGCTCGTGCTGGTGGTGGCCGTCGATGTGCTGTGCATCCTGTTCGCCGGGCCGGCCGCGTACGTGATCGCGCGCAGCCTCAAGCGGCGCACCCAGTTCCTGCTGCTGTTCTTCCTGGCCGGCACGTTCATCCCCGCCTCGGCCCTCATCGTGCCGCTGATCTACGTGCTGCGCGCGATCGGGCTGGGCAACACGGTGACCGGGCTGATCCTGCACGACGTCGCCATGACCCTGCCGGTGAGCATCTTCCTGTTCGTCGGCTTCATCCGGACCGTCCCCCGGGACATCGACCACGCGGCCGCGATCGACGGGGCCGGGCGGCTGCGCACGTACTGGCAGGTCATCTTCCCGCTGACCCGACCGGCCGTGATCACGGTGCTGATCCTCAACTCGATCGGGATCTGGAACGACTTCATCAGCCCCCAGATCCTGCTGAGCCCCGGGTCCGGCACCTACACGGTCACCACCGCCATCTACGCCGGCATCAGCCAGTACTCCACCGACATGACCAAGGTCTTCCCCAACCTCCTCCTCGCCGTGGCCCCGGTGATCATCTTCTTCGTCTACATGCAGCGGCACATCATCAGCGGCCTGACGGTCGGCGCGCTCAAGGGCTGAGCGGGCCCCACCCCCCACCTCCGGAAAGGCGGAAGAGTGTCCATCACACGACGGCTGCGCGCCACCCTGGCGACTTGCCTCCTGTTATCCCTGGCGGCGACGCCCGCGGTGGCTCACGCGGCGGTGCCCGCGGTGGCTCACACGGAGAGCGCGCCGCGGCCGCCAGGAAAGATCCTCTACGTCGCGCCCGGCGGTGACGACGCCGGCAGCGGGACGAAAGCCCGCCCCTTCCGCACCCTCGAAGGGGCCAGGGACGCGATCAGGAAGCTCAAGGCCCGCCACGGCCTGCCCCCCGGCGGGGTGACCGTCTACCTACGCGAAGGCGCTTACCAGCGGAGCGCGTCGTTCGCGCTCGACCAGCGGGACTCCGGCACGGCGAAGGCGCCGGTCGTCTACCGCTCCTACCCCGGCGAGACGGCCCGGCTCACCGGCGGGCGGCAGCTCGACCACGACAGCTTCACCCCGGTGACCGACGAGGCCGTGCTGCGGCGCATCGTGGACGAGCCGGCCCGGGGCAAGGTGCTGCGGGCCGACCTCAAGGCCCTCGGCCTCACGGACTACGGGCAGCTCAGCCGGCACGGCTACTGGAAGGCCAACGACGTCAGCACCGTCCCGCCCATGGAGCTGTACGTGGCGGGCCAGGGCATGACGCTGGCCCGCTGGCCCAACGAAGGCACCGTCCAGATGAACCAGATCATCGACGCCGGGCCCACCGTGAAGGACGCCGACCTGCAGAACCGCGGCGGCACGTTCAGCTACGGCTACGACCGGCCGCGCCACTGGACGCAGGCCGAGGACGTCTGGCTGGACGGCATCTTCGGCTACAGCTGGGAGTGGTCGTACAACAAGATCGCCGCGATCGACCCCGAGGCGAAGACGATCACCCTGCGCTACGGCGAGATGTCCGGCCTGATGAAGTCGTGGTACCCGGACTTCCACTTCGCCCAGAACCTGCTGGAGGAACTGGACGCCCCCGGCGAGTACTACATCGACCGGGCCGAAGGCGTGCTGTACCTGGTGCCCAACGCGGCCTTCCGCACGAAGCAGGGCGACATCACCGTCACCATGCTCAAGGAGCCGATGATCAAGACCGCCGGCGCCTCCCACGTCTCCTTCCAGGAGCTGGCGCTGGAGTACGGGCGCAGCCTGCCCGCGGTGATCCTCGGCGGCAGCCACGTCACCATCGAGCGCAGCGACATCCAGAACTTCGCCGACGGCGGCGTGTACATCAACTCGGCCGGCCGCTACGTCTACGACGGCATCCCGGACAAGAACAAGGGCCGCGACCACGCCGTGGTGTCCTCCACGATCCGGCACGTGGGCGGCGTGGGCGTCGTCCTCAACGGCGGCGACGACAAGACCCTGGAGCCGGGCCGCAACCGGGTGGAGAACTCCCACATCCACGACTTCGCCTACTACCACAAGGCGTACAACCCGGGCGTGATGTTCGACGGCGTCGGAAACACGGCCCGCGGCAACGAGATCCACGACGCGCCGCATCCCGGCATCATCGTCCACGGCAACGACCACCTCATCGAGTACAACGACATCTACGACATCTGCCAGGACTTCCAGGACCTCGGCGCGATCTACATGAACGCCGGCATGACGCCGCACGAGCGGGGCACCGTGATCCGGCGCAACTACTTCCACCACATCGGCGAGGGGCGCGACGGCGTCGAGGGCGTCTACCCCGACAACCTCACGATGGGCCTGACGATCGACGAGAACGTCTTCTACCGGATGGGCAACGACGCCATCAAGAGCGGCTCCGGCGACCACATCAAGACCAGGAACAACATCTTCGTCGACACCCACGTCCCGTACGACAACTACGAGATGTGGATGGGCGACCAGCCGGACAACACGGTGGACAAGAACTACCTGCCCGCCTGGCGGAAGCTGTTCGAGGAGAACGGCGGCTTCGCCGGCACCCCGTACGCCGCGAAGTACCCCGAACTGCTCACCTTCTTCGACGAGAACCACTACTTCCCGGCGAAGAACTTCTTCGAGAACAACCTCGTCTGGAACCCCGAGCTGGCCCGGGCTTCCAGCGTCAACCAGCACGGCGCGCGGGACGTCAAGAACCTGCTCAACTACGCCGGCAACTGGGTCGCCGACCGGAACCCCGGCTTCACCGACTGGCAGGCCGGCGACTTCTCCCTGACCGCGGACGCCGAGGTCTTCCAGCGCATCCCCGGGTTCAAGGCCGTCCCGTTCGCCGAGATCGGCACCCACGGCAAGGTCGGGCTGCCGGGCGGGCCCGACCGGATCGAGCTGACCGCCCTCCACCTGCCCGGCGACGAGCTCACCGTCCCGCTCGGCAAGACGGTGTCCGTCCGGGCCGAGCCGGTGCCGTGGAACGCCACCGACCAGGCGGTGACGTACGCGAGCAGCGACCCGGCGGTGGCCACGGTGAGCGCCGGCGGCGCGGTCACCGCGCTCATGCCGGGCACCACCACCGTCTCCGTCGCCTCCAAGGCCCACCCCGAGATCACCGACACGGCCACCGTCACCGTGAGCAAGGGCGACGGCGTCATGCACGCCACCGACTTCGAGTCCGGCGGCAACGGCTGGCCTGTCGATCCCAACCGCGCCATCGTCGCCGACGCCGCCGGCAACCATTGGTACCGGATCGTCAAGGGCGCCAACGGGCTGCTCGACCGCGCCTTCACCGACTACGCGCTGTCGTACCGGCTGCGGACGCCCGCGCAGGTGCCCGAGGGGGCCGTCCTCATCATGTACGACCGCCAGGGCGGCGCCGGCGGCGGCTACGTCCGCTACCGGCACGCGGCGGCCGGGCCGACCTGGACGCTCTACGACGCGCAGTGGCGGACGCTGAGCCAGGCCGTCCTGCCGGCCGAGCGCGGCCTGCGCCCCGACACCGTCTACGACGTGCGGATGACGGTGCGGGGGGCGTCTGTGAGCGTCAGCGTCGGCGGCGAGGCCGTTCTCGAAGGCGAGAACCCGGCGCACAACCCGTCCGGGAAGGTCGGCTTCTACGCCGAGGGCTTCACGCACCTCGACTTCGACGACGTCACGTTCTCGTTGCCACGGGCGTCCTGACCGGCGTCCGGGGCTGACCTCCTCGCCCACCCGTACCCGTCACGGATCTCCACCACCTCGCCGTCGCCGGCTCCTACGACGACCGTGCCGTCGTAGGAGCCGAACGCCTGCGCCTCTCGGCCGCGGACACTCGGCTGGCTGGTGTGGCCCCTGCTTTGCGCGCTGTGGAAGGGGCCACGACATGCCATTGATGGCGAAGCGCGCCCAGGGCTCGGCCACATCGCGGGCCGCCCATCCGCCTTCCGCCTGTCAAGCGCCGGCCAGCGCATCGGCCGGATAACGATTGCCGCCGGGGGTAGTTGTGATCCCAGGTTGTGATCCTCCTCTGGCACGATCGCCGACCATGAAGAAGATGATCACCTTGGTGGTGGCCTGCGGCGCACTGATGCTGGCCGCCGTGCCGGCGCAGGCCGCGCCGAAGGACCCTGTCAGCGCATTGAAGGCCCAGCTGGTGCCCGGGCACGGCGTGCGGTTCACCGACACCGTCACCTGGTCGGACGGCACCGACAATCGGGAAGCCCGGGACAACAAGGGCAGCTTCCAGTTCGGCAAGAAGGGCATCGCCGCCTTCGACATCACCATGGACTACGGCAGCGACGACAAGGAACGCTTCGTCTCCGTCGGCAAGACCGGTTACTACTCGGGCGGGCGCCTGGAAGGCCTGCTTCCCGAGGGAAAGACCTGGTTCAAGACCGGTGGCGGCGCCATTCCCGACTCCTGGGCCCAGTTCCTCAATCTGGCCGAGCCGAAGACGTTGGCCGCGTTGATCAAGAACGGGAAATCGAAGGGGAACTCCGTCACGGGCTCGATCACGCTGAAGGAACTCAAAGCGGTCTCGGCCTGGGTCGGTGGCGCGAGAACAGGCAAGGAGAACGACGGCGTCAAGATCGCCTACACTCTTACCCTGTCCTCGGCGGGCCTGGTGAGCAGGGTGCAGACGTCGTACACACTGTCACGCGACGGGGAGCTCGACGAGGTCACCGTCGACAGCCGCTACACCGGGTGGGGCAGCAAGGTGTCGATCAAGGCACCGGACCCCGACACGGTGACCAGCAAGTTCCGCTGACCCTCACCTTCCGCCAGCACCCAGGGCGGCCGCGCCTCCTCAGGCCCGGGCGCTCTGGCCACTGCCCCAGCAGTGCGCGCTGGTCCGGCCGGGACCGGAGATCATGGCGGGTCCGCGTGGATCACCGGCGCCATACGCCCGGACTGGGGCGGCGTCGACGCCATCGCGGACAGAATCCTCTTCGCAGAGGATCGGCTGCACGTGTCGTTGCCGGACATCTGCGTCCGGGCCGTGCAGGCCGCCGCTATCCCCACCATGGCACCTGACGCCTTCACCCGGCAGAGTCCCGCACGTCGGCAATCGACCGATGACGCGCAGACGAAGCAGGGCTGGTCGGCGATTCCGTTGGCGCGACCCCTGCCTCCTGCCGCATGGGACGGATCATCATCCCGTCATAATCGGCCCATGGGAAAGAGCTACGAACGGATAGACGGCAGGCTGCGTGCCTTCATCGAGGCGCAGCACATCTTCTTCACCGCTACGGCGCCACTGGACGGCGACGGCACCGTCAATCTTTCGCCCAAGGGCCTGAATGGGTCGTTCGCCGTGCTCGACGAACTCACCGTGGCCTACCTCGATTTCGCCGGCAGCAACGCCGAGACGATCGCTCACCTGCGCGAGAACGGCCGCATCACCTTGATGTGGTGCGCCTTCGATGGTCCTCCCAACATCGTTCGCGTGCACGGCCGTGGAGAGCCGGTCTTCCGCGACGATGCACGTTGGGCCGAGCTGATGGGCTACTTCCCGGACATCGACCCGACCCTGCATGGCCTGCGTGCGATCATCGTCGTGACCGCCGAGAAGATCCGCGATACGTGTGGATACGCCGTCCCATTCATGACCTATGACGAGGACCGCCCACTGCACGCGTCGCGCTTCGCGCGTGAGACCGATGAGTCACTCGACGCGTACTTCCAGAAGAAGGAGCACATCGCGACCAGCATCGATGGTCTTCCGGGGCTGCCCCTACCGCTGCCACCGCTTCCGCGCACCACATAACACCCGGCCGGTGGAGCGACACCCGCGGCGGGGTTCGCCCGGAAGATGGTCATGCCACCCGGGACTCCCCGCTCGGCCAGTAGGCCGCGCTCGAATCGGGCTCCGGAGCGCACCATGGCGACCATGTGGGGCGCATTCACCGCTCGCCGGCGGGCCTGGGCGGTCTAGGGATGATGAGACCGGAGAACCGGGAGCGGAACAGTGATCAACGATCATCTTGAACGCCTGTCAAAGGGCGACGATGGTCCCGAAGGCGCGACAGCCGGCGACCAGCCGTCCACGCCGATCATCGAGACGATGCGGGCGCTGCTGCTCGACCTGCCCATGGGCTCGTCGGGGGCGGTGGCGGCGGCGTGGCTGGGGGGCGCGGTCGTGCTCGGGCTGCCGGTGGCGGCCGTGCTGTTCCGCCGCCGTACCGCTTCAGGCGGCTAGTGTCATCCGCCGGAGGTTGTGGCGCATCCAGGACCGTCCGCAGTGGAGATCCACTTATCGGACAGTGAGCGGGCTCGGCTGATCGGCATGTCAGCGGAGTCGTCGAGGGTGGCGGTCCGGGCGAGGATCGTGCCGGCGTGTGCAGGGTCGGGGATCAGCACTGCGCAGGTGGCACGGGACCTGGGCCTTGCGGAGAGCACGGTGCGCAAGTGGCGTGCGGCTTTCGCCCGAGGTCGGCTCGAGGCGCTGGCCGACGACGCGCGCACCGGCCGACCCAAGGCGGAGCTACAGTGTCCCGGGACGAGCGGGCGGTGCTGCAGCGATGGGTGCGGCGGGCCAAGTCCGTGCAGGTCCTGGCGATGCGCGCGACAATCGTGCTGGGGTGCGCGGACGATATCCCGCCGGCCCCTTGGATCAGCTGAGGTCGGGAAGCGTAAGGAGATGCAGGCCGCCCTCCGGTGTCCCGGCCGCCGTCACCTCCAGCACGCTGCCGCTTCCGTCGGCCTTCGTCGCGCCGGCGTCCCACACCCCGGCGGCGTTGCGCCCGCGATCCCACACCCCGGCCCCCGGCACCACGGTCTGCACGTGCAGCGCGCCGTTGGGCAGAGCAGCCGCCGAGACGCGGGACACGGAGCCGTTGTCGTCGATCCGCGTCGCGCCGGCGTCCCACGCTCCGGCGGAGCTGCGCGCGCGGTTCCAGACTCCGCTCCCGGGCACCACCGTCTGTACGTGCAGCGTGCCGTTCGGGAGGGCGGCGGCCGAGATGGCACCTGCCTCCCCGTTGTCATCGATCTTCGTCGCACCGGCGTCCCATACGCCCGCGGCGCTACGGGTGCGATCCCACACCCCGGACCCGGGCACCACGGTCTGCACGTGGAGAGCGCCGTTCGGGAGCGCGGCAGCCGAGACTGCGCCCACCGCCCCGTTGCCGTCGATCTTCGTCGCGCCGGCGTCCCACACGCCCGCGGCGCTACGGGTGCGATCCCACACCCCGGCCCCCGGCACCACGGTCTGCACGTGCAGGGCTCCGTTGGGCAGAGCAGCCGCCGAGACGCGGGAGATGGTGCCGTTGTCGTCGATCCGCACCGCGTTCGCGTCCCAGGTGCCAGAAGGGCTGCGGGTGCGGTCCCAGACCCCGCTCCCCGGCACCACCGTCAGCACGTGCATGCTGCCGTCCGGCAGCGTCGCCACGGCCACGTCCGAGATGGAGCCGTTGCCGTCGATCCGGGCCGCGTTCGCGTCCCACGTGCCGGAGGGGCTGCGGGTACGACTCCAGACCGTGCCGCGCAGGGGCCGGTCGACGGCCCCGTAGTAGGGGCTCCAGACGCGCGCCTTGTAGAAGGCCGCGCCCGTGCGGGTGCGGGTCATGGCGGGCGCGAAGAAGTTCACGGTGTCCGTGCACCAGGTGTTGTACGTGCATCTGGCCGAACTGGCCTGGGTCTGGACGATCTGGCCGGACGGCTGGTTGCCGATGGACTTGACGGCGCCCCGGTTCGCGCCGCCGGGGAGGGCGGCGTCGAAGGTCTTCGTGGCCTTGTCGTACAGGTAGGCAGCCGAGCCCGTGGTGAGCCAGAGTTTGTTCGGGTCGTGGGCGTGGGCGTACACGTCGTGGCCGCCGGGTGTCGGCAGGACGGACCTGCGTGCGGTGTCCTCGCGCAGCTCCGGCCGGGCCAGGGTGCCCTCGACGGCCAGGGCGGTCAGGATGGGCTGCCCGGTGACGAAGTCCTGGCCGATGACCCACAGCCGCCTGATCGCCGGGTCCCACAGGGCGGCGTGCGCGTCGGTCAGCCGGTACTCGCCGTACGCGGTGGCGTCGGGGCCCTGCGAGGACGCGTACACCCTGACCCAGCCCCCGGCGGAGGCGGCGACCGCGATGTTGCCGTCGGGCAGCAGCTCGGCCGCGTGCAGGTTGCCCGGCAGGACACGCGCCCACTGACGGACACCGTCCGGGTAGGAGACGACGGCGGCGATGCCCCGCCCGCCCCCGGCGGCGACGACGAAGCTCTGTGCGCCGGACGGAAGCTCGCGGAGCTTGAAGTCGGCGATGAGCCCGAACGCCGACACCTCGTCGCTCGTGAAGCGGCCGGGCGTCACGCTGGGCTGCCATGTCCATTTCACGGACGGGGAGCTGTCCCAGTCGGCGGCCGCCGGGTCGAACGCGATCAGCCGCCGGGCCGCCTGGTCCCCGCCCACCACCCAGTAATCCCCCGGCGCGGCGGCCGCCCGCCCCGCGGGAAGCATCATGCCCAACAGCATGACGGCGACCATTGCCGACCTCTTCATCCGGTCCTCCACGATCGATGTTGATCATCGATCATGACTCAAAGCGGGCACGCCGTCGAGGACGGGCCGGCCGGATCCAGGTGTTCTGTCCCCATGAGGTCGGTGACGATGCCCCGCTGATCACCTTCGCCCCCTGATGCACGGGGCGACTCGTCAGGCGGCGTCTCACTGAGATCGCGAGCTGAGAGGTGACGGTCGCCCGGGGAAGCAGCGCGGTTGCTGGTGTGCCTCGGCCGGCGCTTACGCGGCAGGCTCCACCCTCGCGGAACGCCGCAGCATGCGCGATGACGCCCAGATGGCGAAGAGTGGACGTTGCATCAGCTGCGCCACAGCAGCGCGCTGACGCACCTGGCCGCCGCCGGCCGCACCGCTCCCGACGTCCAGGCCAGGGCCCGCCACCGGCATCTGGCTGGTCTTGGCCGCTACGTGCGGTTCGGCGCTCCTGTCCCCGCGCGGGCGCAGGTCACGCGCTCCGATCGTTCCCGGTGAACAACCTGTCCAGATGCAGATCGATCGCGGCCAGCGCGTCCGGGGGCCTGATCACGTCCAGTTCGATCAGGGGGGTGAGGCCGGTGAGGGCGAGGAGCAGGTTGGTCTCGGTCGCCGGGTCGCGGTCAGGGTCGATGTGCCCGTCGGCGACCGCCTGGCGGACCAACTGCTCGACGAGGGCCCGTCCTTGTACGAGGCCGCGGCGCGCCTGCTCGTGGACGGCCTCATCGTGCAGCGCTTCCAGGACGTAGGCGGCGCTCATCCGGCTGGTCGCGCGGGCGTCGGCATGCAGGGGGAGCATTTCCGCGAGCGTCAGCCGCAGCACGTCACGGGGGTGCGGACGGTCACCGAGCTTCTCAAGGCCCTGCTCCACCCGCAGCGAGGTCTGCTCGGACGCGAAGTCCATGGCGAAGGAGAGCATGGCGGCCCGGGAGGCGAAATAGTGCTGCAGCTGCCCGAGGGAGATGCCCGCCTCCTGCGCCACCACGCGCATCGTCAGATGCGCGACGCCGCGCTGCTCCACCACCCGCCACAGCGCGCGGGCGATCGCTTCGCGGCGCCCGCGGTGATCCACCTGTTTCGGCATCGCCGGCCTCTCCCTCGTACCCCGGAGCCTTTCCCATACAGCTGACATAATACAGTTGACCTATAACGTTCGAGGAAGGAAGCGCCATGCCTGAACAGCCAAGGGTGCGCACCACGGAAGGCCTGGTGCAGGGGCGCCGGCGGCAGGGGCACGCGGTGTTCCGCGGCATCCCCTACGCCCAGCCCCCGGTGGGAGCGCTCCGCTTCGCCGCACCCGCCCCGCCGCACCGTTGGGAGGGGACGAGGCAGGCGGTCGAGTTCGGCCCCGTGGTGCCGCTGTCCCTGCCGATCGACGTGCCCCCGCAGGGCACCGACTGGCTGACGCTCAACGTCGGCACTCCGGATCCCGGCGCGGCGGGACTGCCGGTGCTGGTGTGGATCCCCGTGGGCGGCTACCTCTCGGCGGCGTCGAGCGACCCGATGTTCGACCCGGCAGCGCTGGCCGAGGCGGGACTCGTCGTGGTGACCATCAACTGCCGCGTGGGCGCGGAGGGTTTCGCGTTCCTCGACGACGCGCCGCCCAACCGCGGATTCCTCGACCAGATCGCGGCGCTGGAGTGGGTGCAGCGCAACATCGCCGCCTTCGGAGGCGACCCCGGCCAGGTCACCGTGGCCGGGGTGTCTGCCGGGGCAGGGTCGGTCGCCGCCCTCCTGACGATGAAGCCGGCGCGCGGCCTGTTCCGGCGGGCCATCGCCCATTCGGTGCCGGGGCTGCACAGCACCCCCGCGCTGGCACGGCAGGTCACCGCCGCGTTCGCGGACCGGCTCGGCGCGGCGGCCCCCACCGCCGCGGCCTTGCGCGACATCGACCCCTGGCGCCTGGCCGCAGAGCTCACCTCCTTCAACGCCGGCCTCCATGCACACCGGGAGAGCTGGGGACCTCTCACGGAGACCGGCACTGCCCTGTGCCCCGTCGTCGACGGCGAGGTCCTCCCGGAAACGCCCTGGACCGCGCTGAGCGGCGCGCGCGCGAGCGGGACCGAGCTGCTCGTCGGCCACACCCGGGACGAGTTCAGGCTGTTCAGCGTCATGAGCGGGCGGCAGGGCACCTTCACCGAGCAGGACGCCCGTACAGCCCTGGAACTGCTCGCCCCCCAGCCGCACGGCGCGCAGGCCTACCGTGCCGCGTTTGCGCAGGCCAGCCCGGAGGAGCTGGTGGAGACGGTGTACTCCGACGCCCTCTTCCGCATGCCGTCACACAAGCTGGCCGAGGCGAACGCCGCAGCCGGCGGCACCTCGTACCTGTTCGAACTGTGCTGGACCGCCCCGGTCCTCGGCGGCGCCCTGGGCGCCTGCCACAGCCTCGACATCCCCCTGGCGTTCGGCACGCTGGACAGCCCCGTCGGCGCGCAGCTCATCGGCGACAAGCCCACCCCCGACGCCATCGCGCTCTCCCACGAGCTCCAGCAAACATGGATCCACTTCGTCACCACCGGCGACGCGGGATGGCCCGCCTACCGGCCCGACCAGCAGCTCACCCGCGTCCTGGACGCCGAGTCGGAGACTCTGCCCTACCCCGAACAGGCCTCCCGCCGGATCTGGGAAGGCCACTCCCCCGCCCCTTTCGATCTCTCGCAGGACGGAGACACTGCAGGGTGAACCCCAGCCGGTTGTGCGCTCCGCGTCGCTCGGCGATCGACGCCCGGCCGTCACCACTCCCGGGTAGCGCCCTTGCATCCCCTCCGGCGCGCCGGCCGCCGTCGTCGTGAAGGCAGCGGAGGTGACGATGGCCGCAGCCGCCGCGGCGGCCACGCGAGCCGCCATCAGGAACCAGTAGCCAGGAGCCACAGCCGCTGCGACATTGGCCAGCACGAAGACCAGCAGCCCGGCGACCATCACGGTCCGTTTGGGGAAGCGTTCGAAGACGACCGCGAGCGTCGGCGCGCCGATCGCATAGACGACCGCGAACACGGTCACCGTCCGGGGCGAGAGCCTGGCGGGCACGCCCATCGCCCTCTGGTTCTGGGCGTCATGGTGCGCGGCCGTGCGAGTGGATGAAAACGCACCGGCCGGGTGTTACAGCGTCCTGAACGTGAGTTGGCCGATCAAGGGATGGATGCCATGCCTCTTGCAGGTGAGTACGAACCCAGCCCGACGACGTGGGTGCGCGAGCAAGTGGAGCTGTACGAGAGCTCCGGCGGCACCGAGGGCACGACCCTGATGGATACGGGGATGCCCGTCATATTGCTGACCACCCTGGGTGCCAAGAGCGGCAAGATCCGCAAGACGCCGCTGATGCGCGTGGAGCACGAAGGCCGATACGCCGTGGTCGCCTCGCAGGGCGGGGCTCCCCAGCACCCCGTCTGGTACTTCAACATCAAGGCCCACCCTCTTGTGGAACTTCAGGACGGCCCTGCCAAGCAGGACATGAAGGCCCGTGAGGTGACCGGCGCCGAGAAGGCCGAGTGGTGGGAGCGTGCGGTGGCGGCGTATCCGCCGTACGCCGACTACCAGAAGAAGACGGACCGGGAGATCCCCGTGTTCGTGCTGGAGCCGCTGGACAGCGACTGACCGCGCGGAAGCCCTGCTCCACGGGACGTACGGGGTCCGCGCCCGCCGGGCGTCTGTGCGTCCCGTTGTGCTTCTCTCTTGCCTCCTGGTACGGACGGGTCGGTGACGTCGAGGAGGCCGAGCAGCCGCTGCTCGGCCCGACGCTCCTGCCGGAGATCGAGCGCAGGCTCGCCCACGTGAGAAGTCGGGCAACGCGGCGGTGTACGGACCGGACATCGACCGGCCGGCGCTCGCGCGCCTCGTCCTCGCGAGCGACAACACGTCACGCGACTGGACGCCACCACCACCGGCCGCAGAACGCTGACACGATTCATGGAACTCTCATCCCATCACCATGCGGTTCCAAGACCCCTCCACGACCCTGGTGCCGTAAGGAGGGGGAGTCATGACCGTGGTACCGGAAGTGATCATTGGGCCATCACCCGTCACAGGCCTGCGGGAGTCGGTGAAGGCGTTCGTGGCCGATTGGGGTGAGCAGGCGAGGATTCCGGTGGAGGTGTGGGCCCTGCCGGAGGGTGCGGTTCCCCACGAAGCGGCCGTCCTCGCCTTCGCGGTCCTGGTCGACGCGTTCTCGGCCGTCGAGCAGGCCACGTACGTCTCCATGGCGCTGACCGCGGGGGTCACCTTGAGGCTGACCGTCTGCGACGACGGGCCGGGGTCCGGCTCGCACGAGGTCATCGACCGGAGCGAGCTTCACGCCCGGGCCGCCGCGTTGGGAGGGCGGTACGACATCGCCTCATCGGTCGGCAACGGGACGACCGTCACGCTGGAGCTGCCGCTGTGACCCTCCGCCCTCATGTTGCGGGTGAGCGGGTCAGACCGGAGGCGGTGACGGTCGCCGGCGGATCTGCGGGTGCTCGGCGCCTTGCCAACCAGCCGCTCACGGGAGATACGTAGAAGAGATCCGTATGTCCATGGAGGTAACGTGCCGGTGATCCCCGGACCGCCCGTACGAGGTGACGGCGGGCTGCATGACATCGCTACCGCGGGCGGCCTGCACGCCTACCAACTGCAGCTGCACGCCGAATACGGGCCGGTCGTACGTTTCGAGCTGCCCGGCACGGACTCAGCGGTCTCCATCGCGGACCCGGTGCTGCTCGAGGCCACGGCCGGGGTCAACAAACGGCCGGACGAGCTGTTCGAGTTCCTGGCCCCGCTGTGCGAGGCCGGCAACCTGCAGACCCTGCCCGCGGACGAGCACACGCCATGGCGCCGCGCGGTCCTGTCCGTACTGGCCGGTCGCCGCTCCCACGAGGCCCACTTCCCCGGCTTGACCGCGCTCGCCGGCGGGCTGGCGGACCGGTGGGCGGAACAGGCCGGCGAGGGACCGGTCGAGTTGCAGAAGGACCTGAGCGCGCTGTCGCTCCGGATGATCTGCCAGTACGCCCTCGGCAACGGCGTCCACGACCCGGACAAGGTCGTGACGGCCTTCGAGGTCGTGCTCACGGAGTACCTGGGCCGTCAGTACCAGCCGGCCGACCCGGGAACCGAGGAACAGAGACGCAAGCGTGCCCAGGAAGCCCTGACCTACCTGCGCGCAACCGTGAACGACGTGCTCGCCTCGGCCCGGCAGGACGGCAACGCCCTGGCCGCGGCGCTGGTCGCGGCGGGAATGAGCCCGGCCCGGGTGCGGGACACCGTATTGATGATCATGCTTGCCGCCCACCACACGACCGGCGTGGCGGTCTCGTGGACCCTCTACCTGCTCTCCCGGCACCCCGCCGAGGCCGAGCGGGTGACGGCGGAGATCGACGAGGTCCTGTCCGATCGGGTCGCACCCGAGTACGCCGACCTCAAACGGCTGCCCCGTCTTCAGATGGCGCTCAAGGAATCGATGCGCCTGTATCCGCCGGGTCCGTACGGGGCTCGCGAGACCACCGAGGATCTCGTCCTGGCCGGCTACGAGATCCCCACCGGGACGACCATCTTCTATCCGTTCTGGGCCGTCCACCTGAACCCACGGTACTGGCCCGATCCCGAGACGTTCGACCCTGGCCGTTTCACCCCCGACCAGGTCGCCGGCCGACCTCGCTACGCCTACATCCCGTTCGGCCTCGGGCCGCGCAGCTGCGAAGGCGCGAGCCTGGCCATGGTCGAGGCCGAACTGGTGCTGGCGATCCTCCTGAGGAGGTTCCGCTTCCAGCCGGCCTCCGGACACGACGTCGTCCCCGTCGAACGGTTCGTGCTGTGGGCCGCGGACGGGATCCGCATGAACCTGACGCCACGGCCGACAACCCGGTGACGACCCAGGCTCCCCGCCGAGCCGTACGACCTGCGTCGACGCCGGCGCGGCCGCGGCCAGGCGGCTGCTGACCGCGCACGGCCTGAACGGCTTCTTCGCCGAGCGGTCCGCCGGGCCGGGGATCGTCGAGCTGGTCGCCAAGGGCGGGGCCATCGAGGGCGCGGCGCGCACGGAGCGCTGCTGTTCAGCCGGGACTCGGCCGGCGACGCCGAGCTGATGGACACCTACGCGGCGCTGCTGATCTCGTCCTACAACGGCTCGGCGGGCCGCTTCGTCCCGGTGCGGCCGGACGACGCGGTGCTGAGGCCGTTCGCCGAGATCCGCCGGCCGACCGACCTGCGCCGCGGCTACGACGCGGAGGTGGCCGAGCTCGCCGCCGCCCTCACTCAGAAGCGGTAGCGGTCAGGCGGCGGCGGGCTCCCACCTCTCAGAGGCGGTCGAGGATCTCCCGCAGCTGGGCGACCTCGGCCTGCTGGGCGGTCTCGATGGTCTTGGCCAGCTCCTTGGCCTCGGCGTTGGAGCCCTGCGCCTGCTCGGTACGCGCCATCTCGATCGCGCCGTTGTGATGGGCGATCATCAGCTCGGCGAACTGCCGGTCGAACGCGCCGCCCTTGGCCGCCTCCAGCTTCTTCATGTCGTCCTCGGACATCATGCCGGGCATGTCATGACCCATCCCGTGGTCCATGCCTTCGGACGGCATCGGCTTGCCCCAGGCCGTGAGCCAGCCCTTCATGGTCTGGATCTCCGGGTCCTGAGCGGCCTTGATCTTCGCGGCCAGCTCCTTGACCTCCTTGTCGGCGGCCCGGGTCCCGGCCAGGTCGGCCATCTCGACCGCCTGCTGGTGGTGCGGGATCATCATCTGCGCGAACATCACGTCCGCGTCGTTGAACGCCGCCGCGGGCGAGGCGCTCGCCGTCGTCGCGGCGGGTGCGCTGCTGGACATGCCGGCCATGTCCGGCCCCGTCGAGCCGCTGCCGGCGCCACCGCAGCCGGCGACCAGCGCGAGCACGGCTCCGGCCGCCGCGGTGGCAGCCGGGATCCTCATATTCGTGAACATGGTGTTTTCCTTCGGTGATGGAGGTACGCAGGCCGTCATCGCGGACCGGCTTTTCAGCCCATCCGCCGATATTTCGGCCTATATGCGCATCACCGAGAGCACCGCGGGGCCCGGCGCCAGGCGGCGCGGGGGCGCTCTGGCCGCCGTACGCGCCGGGGACCCCCAGCCGCCCATCCCCGCATGCCGGCAGAGTGCGGCGGCCCAGGCGACCGCGAGCAGCAGCGCGATGACCGAGGTGAGCACGGCCAGGCACACGTCGCTCGGGTCGAACCCGGCCGCGTCCCGCGAGCAGATCGCGGCCTCGCTCCGGTCCGTCCCGAAAGACCCCACGGGAGAGGCGTGAACGTGCGAGCCTTGAGCGACGGCGCCACCATGATGAGAGGCGAGGTGCCCGAGCGTGTGCATGCCGGCCACGCCGAACGCGATCAGCAGAGGCAGCAGCCAGGGAAGGCCGGGCAGGAGCGACCGCCGCGCCACGCGCTCCCTCCTCACCCCTGTCGGCCTTAGTATCCGCGCCAGGATAGCCAGCGGCATCACTGCTCACCCGGTCAACAGAACAACTACGACTCATAGTAATAGATGTGCCGGGACCATGAGCCTCCCGTTGAACGCCGCAGGCGCGGCGCGCGTATCTCCTCTTGGACCGGCGCAACCACCCCCTGGCGCAGGTGGCGCCCGCCGTTCCGGATCTTCAATGCCGCAAACAGGCCAGACAGCCCTTTCACTTCTGTACTATTTCGCCCCAGGTTCTGGAGATTTACGAGGAGGCGTCGTAGTGGCCCTGCCGACAAGGCTTGGACGAACAGCGGCGGCCGCGGCCCTGTCCATGGTCGCGCTGGCCGTCACTCCCGGCGCCGCCGTGGCCGAGCCGTCGCCGGCCAAGGCCAGGGCCAAGCTCGTGAAGCTGAACGAGCAGGCCGACCAGGTGGTCGAGCGGTACAACCAGGCCACGGAGGCCCACAAGAAGGCCAAGAAGAAGTACGAGACCCTCAACACCGAGCTCCGCCTCAAGGACGCCCAAGCCGGCGCCCTGCGCGACGACCTCGTCCGGCTGGCCGTGAACGACTACCAGTTCGGCCCGCTCAGGGGGTGGGAGCGGTTCGCCGGCCAGGCCGACCCCCAGGCGATCCTCAACAGCATGGCCTCCTTCCAGGAGATGACCGAGTCCCGGGCGGCCAAGATCCGCGCCTACGAGGCGGCCACCAAGGAGCTGCGCGATCGGCGCAACGACGCCAAGACCACGCTGGCGGAGGCCGACGCCGCGCGGGACAAGGTGCGCGACGAGAAGTCCAAGATCGAGAAGCTGATCGCCGAGCAGACCAAGCTGCTGCGCAGGCTGAACGCCTTCAAGACCGGCGACCCCAACAGTGCCGGCATCAAGTACACGGGCCCGGCCTCCGGCAACGCGCGCGTGGCGCTGCAGTTCGCCTTCGCCCAGGTGGGCAAGCCGTACCGGTTCGGCGGCACCGGGCCGGGCTCCTACGACTGCTCCGGCCTGACCCAGGCCGCGTGGCGGCAGGCGGGGGTCGAGCTGCCCCGTACGACCTGGACCCAGTGGAGCTGGGGCTCCGCCCGCCGCGTCCCCCTGAACTCGCTGCAGCCCGGGGACCTGCTCTTCAGCAAGGGGCTGGGGCACATGGGCATGTACGCCGGCAACGGGAAGATGGTGCACGCGCCGCAGACCGGGGACGTCATCAAGGTCGTCGATCTGGACGACTACTGGCGCACCCGCCTGCTCGGCGCGGTCCGCCCCTGACCGGGGGCGCGCGCTACGCGGCCCTCCCCTGACCGGAGATGCGCTACGCGGCCCTGCCCTACCGGGCAGGCTCGGCGCGGCCGTCCCCTGACCGCTCTACGTGGTCCGGCTCTGGCCGGGGGATGGTCTACGTGGCCCGGTGAGCCCGGCCGAGGAGGTGCGCGAGGGCGGGGACGGGCGGCTGAGGCGCGAAGGCGAACCGCTCGACCTCGTCCACGACGAAGCCCGCCCGCCGGATCGCGGCGAGCGTGTCGCGGTTGGGGCTGCACCCTCCGGCCATGCGCCGCCACAGCGGGGTGATCGCGTGCTGGAGCAGGCCGATCGCCGGGTTGGACGAGCGTACGTGCTCGTAGAAGCGCAGCTTCCCGCCCGGCCTGAGCACCCGGACGATCTCGGCCAGCGCCGCCGGCGGCGAGGGCACGCTGCACAGCACGAGCGAGACCACCGCGGCGTCGAAGACCTGGTCCTCGCCCGGCAGAGCCTCGGCGTGCCCGGCCACGACCCGCACGGGCACGGGTGCCGAGGCGGCCTCGGCCTCGGCGAAACGGCGCAGGGTGTCCTCCGGTTCGACCGCGACGACTTCGCTGACCGTCTTGGGATAGTGGGCGAAGTTGCGGCCGTTGCCGGCGCCGATCTCGATCACCCGACCCTCCAGCCCGTCGAGAAGCCGCTTCCGGTGCTCCCAGCCGCCACGCAGGTCCGCGGCGGCGGAGGTCTCGATGTACACGCGGGCCATGCGGGGATGCTGAAATCCGGACAGGTCAGTCACGACGATCACCTCTGTTAGCGGGCTACCGTCTTCCAGACTGGCTCATGACAGACGAAAACGGCCCACGACGGCTCGCGGCCGGGGTCGCACGACCGCTCGGGGTCCGGAGGCGTGCGACCGCCTCACGGCTGAGCGATGGCCTGCGGGCGCGCCCAAGCAGGACCGCGGCTGTGCGGCGGGCGGCTCGGCATGATCGTGCTCGACCAGCGCGGGTCTCGGCGGTCCCGGGCTGCTTGGCGCGACCGCGCTCAACCGGCGCAGGTCCCGATCGTCCCGGTCGGCGGTCGGCTCGGCGTGACCACGCTCAACCGACGTCGGCCCCGACCGTCGCGATCAGCGGTGGCTCGGCGTGATCGCCTTCAACCAGCGCTGGCCCCGGCCATCGCGATCGGCGGGCGGCTCGGCATGAGCGCGCTCTACCGACGCCGGCCCCGACCCGCCCGGGGTCGGCGTGCGTGCCGTCGCCTGTGCGACGTCCGGGCGGCGGCACGCACGGGCCGTCATTTCTCGCAACGCACGGGATAGGTGGTCTGCGCCGTCGGTTTGTTGTGGTTCAGGACCTCGATCTTGACCGTGCCGTCGGTCCTGGTGGGCCGGCTCCAGCTGAACGCCTGGATGCCGAGAACCCCACCCTCCGGGATCGTGTGGGTGAAGGTCTGCCCGGCCTGGCCGTCGATGACCCAGTGGTAGCTGACCTCCGTACCCGGCGGCGCCTTGAACTCGCCGAAGGCCGTCAGGTACGGATCGGCGACGCAGTCGCCGTAGTAACCGACCGACTCGATCTCGGTGATCTGCACCGTGCCCGGCGACGGGTCGGGCTGCGTGCAGGTCCAGGTGTAGGGCTCCTGCTTGGCGGGCTTGTTGTGGTTCAGGATCTCCAGGCGGACCACGCCGGAGCCGCTGGACCTGGTGTTGCTGTACCAGAAGTCGCCGATCCTGCTCCGTACACCGGGCTTGAGCGTGGCGGTCCTGAGCGTGCCCGGCTTGCCGTCGACGACCAGGCGGTACTTGACGTCCGCCTCGCGGTCCGTCACGACCATGGCGTCCGCCCGCAGGCTGAACGAGCCGTCGCACTGGCCGGTGAAGTGGGAGGTCAGCATGTACTCGACGGTCAGCTTGGCGTCGCCGCCCTCCTCGACGCAGGTGAAGGAGAACACGCGCTCGACCGGCTCGGCGGGGCCGCCCTCGACCGCGAGGCCGAGCGTGTGGGTGCCGTTCCGGCCGGAGTCGAGGCTCCAGGTGGCGGACACGTCACGGGTGCGGGGCTGGTCGCCGGCGGGGAAGTCGACGCTCTGCGGCGTCCACTTGACGCCGTCGAGGATCCACCAGTACGTGACCTTCCGCGCCGGGCCGGCCGGGAGCGAGATGCGGCCGGTGGCCTGGTACGAGACGGGCTCCAGGCAGCTGCCCTCGTAGTCGCCGGGGGTGACGTCGGCGATCCGCGGCACCGGCTTCTGCGCGGGCGGCTCCGACGGCGGAGGGCTCGTAGGCGGAGGCGTCGTGGGCGGCGGCGTCGTAGGCGGAGGGGACGTAGGCGGAGGCGTCGTGGGCGGCGGCGTCGTAGGCGGAGGGGACGTAGGCGGAGGCGTCGTGGGTGTGCTGGAGCAGGTCACCTGGTAGGTGGCACGTCCGGAGTCGCGGCCGCCGGCGTTGAGGATGCGGATGGCCTTCCAGCCGCCGGTGGAGCTGCCCACGGACAGCGGCAGCGTCACCTGACGGGTACGGGGCCCGCCCGCCGCGAAGTACAGCGACTCGGGCCGCCCCTCCCCCGCACTGCCGTCGATCCACTGGTAGTCGACCTTGGCGGGCGTGCGCGACACCTGGACGGTGCCCGTGAACAGCACCGTCGCGGGGCAGGCGCCGCGGTAGGTCGCCGGGCTAGCCGCGACGCCGGCCGCGGCGGCCAGCGGCCTGCCGGGATCGGCGGGCAGCGGATGGGCGCCGTCCCACACCACGACGGGGCCCGCGCACGCGACGCTGAAGCGGCCCTTGGCCGACAGCCCCTTCCTGCCGAGGATCTCCACGGCCTGCCAGCCGGCAGTGGTCCGCTCGAACGTCTGGCGGTCGGTCACGACCACCTTGCGCGTGCCGTTGACGCGGAAGCTCTTGATGGCGCCCTTGCTGCCGTCACCGCGTACCCAGCGGTAACGCACGGTTCCCCGGCCCTTGGCCGCGACCACGGCGGAGAACCCGACCGTGGTGGGGCAGGCGCCGGACTGCTTGGCGGGGCTCGCCTTGACCTTGGCCACAGCCGTCTTCACCGCGGGCCGGACCGTCTTGGCCCCGGGCGCGGCAGTCCTGACCGCAGGCGCGGCAGTCCTGACCGCAGGCGCGGTGGTTTTGACGGCGGGGGCGGCGAGCGCCGGAGGGGCGGCCAGCAGGCTGCTGAGCAGCGCGGCACCCAGCAGCAACGCTGTCCTTCTCATCGGGGGTCCCTTTCTTTCCACAGAAGAGGGACCATGCTTTCCGGCCCGGCTTGGGGATCACTTGGACCTCTCTTGTAACAACCGTCAAGGGATCGGCCAGAATGTTCCAGTACGGCGGTATCGGTCGGATGAGGGGGCGTGTGGACGAGAGCGTGTCGTTAGCCCAGCTAGCCCATCGGCTGGAGGAGGTGGTCAGCGAGCTGCGCGGCATCCCCGTCGACGTCGAACGGGTGGAGGACGACGAGCGGGTCCGGAAGCAGATCGCGGACGCCGTCCGCACGGCCGGCGAGCTGCGCGCCATGCACCCGGTGGGCTCGACGGAACGCGGCCGCGAGGAGCAGAAGAGCCGGCTGCGCGTGCTCGACGCACTGCGGCGCGGCATGACGATGCGCACGATCGTCCACTCGAGCGTCCTGGACCACCCCCGCAGGGCGGCCCGGCTCAGGGAGCTGCACGCCGCCGGCGACCTGCACCGGGTCATCGACGAGCCGATCCAGCAACTGCTCGTCTTCGACCGCGCGGTGGCGTTCGTCCGGATCACGCCCGTCCCGCACTCGCCGGGGGCTCTGGTGATCAGGCAGCAGAGCCTGATCGCCACCCTCGTCGAGCTGTTCGAGCGGACCTGGGCCAAGGCCAGGGAGGTCACCGAGCCCACGCACCGGCTGACCCAGCGGGAGCGCGAGGTGCTCGCGCTGATCGCCGAGGGGCGCTCCAACAGCGCCGTCGCCCGCGCCCTGTCGATCACCGAGGCGGCCGTCGGCAAGCACGTGGCCAGCGTGTTCACCAAGCTCGAACTGCCCGCGACCGCCGACGACAACCGGCGGGTGCTGGCCGTGCTCGCCTACCTGCGCGGCGCGGCGGGGTAGGGCCAGGACTACCCCGTTCTCGCCCCAGCCCCCCTGCGGACGGGATCCGGCTCGCACTTGAATGAACGTCATGCAACGTATGACTGGATTGTTGGTCGGCGCGGTCTTCGGCGCGGTTTTCGTCGTCGTCAACGCGCAGAGCCCGCTGAACACCTTGACCGTGAACGTCCTGCGGGCGGCCGCCTGCCTGGCGGCGGCGAGCGTGGTCGCCATGTGGTTCGTCGCGGCCCGGAGGGAGCACACCGCCGGGGGGCCGCGACCGAACATGTTCGGCCGCGGTTACTTGATCGTCGTCGCCGCCGAGGCGCTCCTGCTCTTCGGCGGCCTCCGGGTGCTGGCCGCCTGGGGGCTTCCCGCGCAGGCCAACGTGGCCTGGGTCGCGTTCGTGGTCGGCGTGCACTTCATCGCCCTGGCGCCGATCTGGAAGGACCGGGGCATCGCCGTACCCGGTGCGGTTCTCACCCTGCTCGGCGTCGCCGGCCTGATCCTGGCCCCGACGGGCGCGGTCGCCTGGGTGCCGCTCGTCAGCGGCGTGCTGTCCGGGGTGGCGCTCCTGACCGGCGCCGTCGCGTTCGGCTGGCGCGGCGTGACGGCGCGCACGGCCTAGCCCGCGCAAAGCCGCGCGCCGTAGGCCGCGCTCGGCGGCTACCTGCCCGAACGGGCCGCCGACCTCGACGACCTCAAGCCGGCGCTGCAGCGCCTCCTGACATGCCCCAGCCGCCGGGCCGGCAGCCATTGAGCGGGGCAACGAAGCCCCGGCGGACGCCCTTCCCCCGCGGCCGACATGCCGGTGAAATCAGGAGCATGATGACTGCCGACATCTCTCCCCACGATCTGGACGACGCTTCTGACGCGGATCTCCGAGGTCAGTACGACCTGGCGGTCGCCGCGTTCGCGGTGGACCGGCCCGACGCGCCGAAGCCTGACTACGACACGTTCGTGGGCCGGTTACGTGCCATTCCGCCCGGCGTGAGCAGGCAGTGGTGCTGGGTGGCGCGCCGGCGAGGTCGCATGGCGGGTATCGCGATCACGCAGTTGTCGGGGCCGGAGAACGACAACAGCGTTGTCGTCGACGTTCGCGTCCTTCCTGAGCTGCGCCGGCAGGGGATCGGGACGGCGCTGCTCCGCCGAGCGCTCGGCGAATCGCCGGTCGGAGACCGTGAACTCGTCGTTGGACGAGGTGTGACCGCCGGTGGCGACGGCGAGCAGTGGATCCGCGCGCGGGGGTTCACCGTCGTGCAACGGGTGGCCCTGCAGGTGCTCACGGTGAGTGAGGCGGACCCGGCACTCTGGGAGGTCCCCGTGCCTCCCGGTCACCGTCTGGAGCGATGGACGGGAGCCGCTCCCGACGCCCTCGTGGAGTCCTACGCGCGAGCCCGCGGGGCCATCGGCGACGCCCCTACCGGCGACTCCAGCTACCGTCATCCGCACTGGTCCGTACCCGGTGTGCGGCAGGCCGAGCAGGACGCGCGCCGGCGCGGCGTCGAACACCGGACCGTCGTGGTCGTGCACGAGGCGAGCGACGCCGTGGTCGGCCTGACAGAGCTGGAGATCTTCCCCGGCATGCCGGGCACGGCCGTCCAGCAGGACACGGCCGTGATGCCCGGGCACCGGGGACGCGGGCTGGGCCGCACCGTGAAAGCCGCCATGATGCGCCGGCTGCTGGCCGAGCGACCGGGGATCGCCGTGGTGGTCACGAACGTGGACGCGAGCAACGATCACATGACGCGCGTCAACCATCAACTGGGATATGTCACGACACGTATCATGCTCACCGCCGAGGCCGCTCTCGGCGCGCTCGAATCCCGGCTTGGCGCACCTGAAGGGCAACACGACCTTCCGTGACTCAAGCATCCGATTCTGTCGGTCCCGTACGCCATGATCAGTCACCCGACCCACGATGAGGAGCGCCATGGGTGACGAAAGGGGATGGTCCGGGATCGGCTGGGATTCCTGGACGGAGCTTGAGCTGATCCGTGCACGGCTCGACGCCGGCGCCGACCCGAATACCCACGTGGATTACCTCGGGACCCCGCTGCACGCAGCGGCCGAGCGGGGCTCACCCGAGGTGGTCGCCGAGTTGGCCGGACGCGCCGACGACGTCGACACCGCGTTCAAAGGCCGCACCGCGCTGTGGGCGGCCGTCTTCGCCAACCGCCCCCGCAACGTCCAGGCCCTCGTCTCCGCCGGGGCCGACCCGTGGCGTCCCATGATGAACGGCTGGTCACCGGGCCGTCTCGCCCAGGCCGGGCCCACCCCCGGCCTCTTACCGCCACCCTCGCCGGGGCTCGGCCTGTCCGAAGCCGAGGCGACCGCCGTGGCCGAGGCCGGACGCCTGATCGCCGCGCTCGGCAGCCTCCACTACGAGGGCCTGAGCCTGGCCTGCGTGGCCGGCATCACCGCAGCGGAGGCGGTCCGGCGGCTCGAAGCCACCCCCGCCGACGAGGACGACCTCGGACTCGTCGAGGACGACCCGTGGTCCGACTTCGACCGCAGCATCACCATCGTCGGCATCACCGACGTGCCCGGCGGCTGCGTCATCTCCCAACCGTGGGGCTACGGCGCCTCCACCCCCGGCGTCATGAAGCGCGTCTCGACCGGCACCGTCTGCTACGCCATGTACGCCAACCCCAAGAGCGGCAACCAGGGATGCGTCACCCGCGACGGCGACTTCACCGCCTGGGACACCCACCCGGGCGGCGGCTCCGTCGCCTCCGACGAACCCTCCGACGAGATCCTCGCCACCTACCTCTACCACGGCCACGCCCTGGCCTACTGCTGTGCCGGCGCGGGCCTCCGCCTCACCGACCCCCGCCCGATCATCGGCCCGCCCGACACGTGGCTCCGCCTCCCCGACCGCGACTACTGGTCCTGACGCGTCGCGGGGCCGAACGAAGCGGTGCCGGCCCCGACGCGACATGGTGTGAAGATCAGCTGACGTGCCTGGCCAGGTGCCGGTGGCGGGACTTGGCCTGGAAGCCGGGGGCGGTGCGGCCGGCGGCGGCCCGGAGGGGGCACGCGCGACCCTGGCACGGCGGTGGCCATCGGCGAGGTGACGGGGCTGCCGGAGCGTCATGGTTGCAGGTAGGGCTGGAAGACGCCCTCGGGGTCCCATCGCGCCCGCACCGCCTGCAGGCGCTCCCACGTGTCGGGCGTGAACGACCGCCGGCTTCGGGACGGAGCGGCCGGCAGATCGGCCTCCGCGATGTAATGCCCGGCCGCCGACGGCATGACCTTGCCCATCGCCTCGCGCAACCAGCGGATGTTGACCTGGTCGTGCGCCGGCGCCTGCCAGATCGCGTAACCGACGACGTAGCTCCTGCCCAGCGCCGAGAAGGCCATATCGGGCATCGCGGCTCCGCAGGGCGGCGCGGGAGTGATGTTCGCCAGCACGAGTGACTTGCCGGACGGAGCCTTGGCGACGTCGTCCGCGAGCAGCGGCAGCAGCGCGCCGAGGTCCTCCGTCGACCAGAGGGTGTCGGCCGCGACGCGGTGGCGCTCCGGCCAGAGCCCGTCGGAGCCCTCGAACAGGGCGTCGAAGGTGGCCGGCTGCTCCGCCGAGCGGGCCAGGGCGCGCCCGGCGAGGGGGCACGCCCGGAACGCCTCAAGAGATCGGGCCGCCTCGTCCGCGGAGTCCGCGAAACAGGTGGCCGTGACGACGATCGCCTTCGTCCCGGGCTCCTGCGGCGCCGTGCCGAGCGTGATGCTGAGCTCGACCGCCGGGGGGAGCGACGCCGCGACCTCGACGGCCCAGGACGTCACGTCCGCCACGTCCGTGAGCGGGAAGACGTAGGAGCCGGTGGTGATCGCCGCCGGGAGCCGGCGCAAACGCAGCCGGAACCGGGTGACGACCGCGAAGAACCCAGGCCCGGCTCCGCGCGCCGCCCAGAAGAGGTCGGCGTTCTCGTCCTCGCTGCACCGGACCACCTCGCCGGCCGCCGTCACGGCTTCGATCTCCGCGACGCTCAGGCAGGCCGGCCCCCACACTCCGGGGTTCCAGCCGAGCCCGCCGCTCAGCAGGTAGCCGCCGAGCGCGACGGAGCCGCAGTGCCCCACGGGGAAGGCCAGCCCGTGCTCGGCGAGCGCGGCGGCGAGATCGCGGCCTCTGACGGCGGGCTGCGCGCTCGCCGTGGCCGAGGCGGTGTCGACGGCGGACGCGTCGAGCCGGGAGAGGTCGATGAGCATGCCTCCGTCGCGCACCGAGGCGCCCACCCAGTTGTGGCCACCCGCCCGCACGGCGAGCCGCATGCCGGCCGAGCGGGCGAACCTGACGGCCGTCTGGACGTCCCGCTCGGAGGCGACCTGGACGATCACGTCGGGGAACCGCTCCGGCTTGAGCCCGTTCCACACCGCGGCCGCCCTGAGGGCCTCGTAGCCGGCCTCGCCTCGCCTGACGAGCAGTCCCTCGAGGTCTCGGCCCAGCTCCATGTCGGACATCCTAAAGGTGGTCGCGCGCCACGGCCGCTAACGGGTGATCACGGCGAAGACGGCGATGGACAGCGCGTAGCACAGCACGATCACGAGCGCTCCGGCGGCGCCGGCGAGGAACGAGCGGGGCACATCGGGGCGCAGCCAGGCCGCGAAGGCCCTGTTGACGAGCGGCATCAGGACCCAGGTGAGGATGGCGACGCTCAGCACGTTGCCGATGAACAGGACGAGGTAGAGGGGCAGGCCCGCGCCGCTCAGCACCCGGCTCACCGTCAGGTTCAGCGCCATCACGGTCGGATAGAGGGCCAGCAGCACGCACATGGCCTGCTTCCAGTTGGGCGGGACGCCCTCGCCGGCGGCTCCGCCGCCGAACCGGAACCAGCCGCCGAACGCCGACTTGACGGTGCGCACGTCGAAGTCGACGACGCAGTCGCGGCCTTCGTCCAGGAGCTTTCTGCGGGTGTCGGACGCGAGCCAGTTCTCGAGGTGTTCGCGGGTGTCGAACCGGGTCATGACCACCCAGTGCGGCTGTATGCCCGGCACGGGCGCGAACGCCTCGAATCCGAGGAAGCCGGGAAACCTCTCCTCCGCCCTGTGGAGTCTGTCCTGCCAGCGCGTGAAGTCGCCCTCGCGGCCCGGCCGCACGTTGTGGGAGATCACCGCCGTGACCGCTTCGCTGCCGGGCGTCCTTCCCGCGAGGACCTCCAGCGCCGGCGGCTCCTCCAGCAGCGGCCGGACCTCGTCGAGCAGAACCCTGCGCGACTCCGAATTCAGCCACCCGGTCAGCCGGGCGATATCCGAGAAACGAAAAACAGACACCCAGGAGGGCTGCTCGCCGGGAATCGGCGGATAAGCCTCCGCCCCCTCGAAACCAGCGAATGAGCGCATGCTCTCATTTATTTCCTGCTGCCAGCGGCGATATTCTTCCTCGCGGCCTTCACGAACCTTTGACGAAATGACCACGGTCACGCCGCGATCCGAGGCCCCACGGTTCGAACCAGGCTTCACCTGGGCAAGTATAGTCCACGACGGCTCGGAGAAGCATGGCGGCAATGACTTTGGGCAGGGCAGTCGAGGGGGACGAAATTTCAGCCGCAATTTACCTGCCGGAGGTTATGAGATGGGACCCAAGGAATTCATGGCCGAAGCCGTGCGACTCGCCACGGAGTCCGTCGTGAACGGCTGGGGCGGCCCGTTCGGCGCGGTCATCACCAAGGACGGGGAGATTCTCGCCCGCGGCCAGAACCGCGTCCTGCTCACCGGCGACCCGACCGCGCACGGCGAGATCGAGGCCATCCGCAAGGCCATCCAGATCCTGAACCCGGAGGCGCCCACCGTTACGGAGGACCGCCTGAACGCCTCGACGCTCGAACTCGTGCCGCGCCCGGAAGGATCGCCCGACCTCCTGCCCGAGCGGGCCCGGATGCTCATGGGATACTCCCTCTACTCGAGCGGGGCTCCGTGCCCGATGTGCATGAGCGCCATCTACTGGTCGCGGATCGACTCGGTCCACTTCAGCTCCGACCTCGAAGCGACCAGGAAGATCGGTTTCGACGACGGCTTCCAGTACGAGGACTTCCAGCGGCCCCTCGACCAGCGCAAGATCCGGATCGAGCAGATCTATCCTGAGCTCGGCGCCCAGGCGTACGCCGCCTGGGCGAACAAGCCGAACCACCACCCGTACTGATCCGCCGGACGCCTGGGCGGGGTCGTTCAGGAGTGCGAGCGCGGCGGTGGCGCGGGCGAGCTTCATGCCCGGCGCCCCGCGCAGTAGCCCGCTCGTCAGGCCCCTGGGCAGGAGAGCCGATGCGTGGCCCCCGCACCCCAGACGAGCGCCGGCGCGCCGAGCGTGCCGCAGCCGGCCCGGCTAGCGCTGGCAGCGCCCGTAGTCGACCACGAACGTCCCGCCGCCCGCCGCGCCCGCGCCGGCCGGGTCCGCCGCCCCCGCCGCCGCGCCGATGCCCACGTCGGTCAGCGTCGGGCTCAGGACGATCTGGCGGTGGCCGTACGTGCTGACGTACACCCACCAATGGACGGCGGCCCGGGGCGTGCCCGACCCGCCCCAGCCGGTGTAGGTGGTCTCGGCGTAGGCCCAGGAGATCGGGTTCGGGCAGTAGCCCGCGCCCGTTATCCGGCTGTACGGCGTCGAACCGGTCTGCGGGTTGGTGTGCGAGTCCGCGCCCGGCCGCCACCACTTCAGGGTCGCGGCGGCGCCGGCGTGCGCGGCCGCCGCGGCGTCGAGTTGGCTGTTGCGGGTGAGCGGCGCCAGCCCGGCGCTGGCGCGCTCGGCGTCGATGAGGCAGTGCACCGCCTGCCGCACCATCGTGAGGTTGGCGCTGGTGGGAGCCTGGTCGTAATACGCTGACGCGGCAGCGCAGTTCGGCGCGGCAGTGGCCGGGGCGCTCTCCACGGCGCTCAGCGCCGTCAGGCCGAGGGCGGCGGCGCCGAGCAGGCGGACGGTGCGCGACCGGACGGCGGGGAGCTGGGGCCGCCGCCGGATGGATGGTGACAGATCGCTCATGACAGGACTCCCTTCGTTGAGCCTCCAGTGAACGGCGGATCCCGGGCGGGCGCCTGAGTAGGCCCTACTCAGATGTCCGCGGGCCGAAGCCCGCCGGAGCGAGGTCGGCCGGCCCGCTCGACAGGGCCGCAGGCCGCGATCACGCCTCCGTTCGCGCACGGCCGTTCTCCCGGATTTCGAGTCGCCGGAAACACCGGAAACGTGCTACCTCTCAGGGGGTGCCCGACAAAGGTGATCTTCATATCGGGGCGTCGCAGGACCACGGCGACGCCATCACCGCGGTCGCGGTCTCCCCGGACGGACGGATCGGGGCGACCGGCGCGCGCTCCGGCGAGATCCGGCTGTGGGATCTGCGCCATGGCCTGCTGACCGCCTATCTGGGAGGGCTGCAGGCCGGACCTGTGGACAGCGCCGCGTTCATCGGCGACGCCAGGCAGCCCAAGTTGCTGACCACGGGCCCGTCAGCCTCGCTGTGGACGGTGACGACTGAGGCCCTGGAATGGCGACAGCTCCCCTGGGACGGCGGGCGGCTCCTCACCCCCTCAGACCGGGAGGCGGTGCTCAGGCAGTGCGGAGACCTTCGTTGGTTGGGCGTCTTCGGCTCGAGCAAGCAGCATGATCCGGCGGCCCTGGGACGCACCGGCTCCGGACTGATCGTCGTGAGCGATGGCAGAGGACCGATCGAGGCCTGGCGACGTCCCCCCGAGGAAAAACCGTACGCCGATGCCGAGGTCGTGTGGGCCTTCGGCGACAAAGGTGACGCGGCGGATCAGCGGCTGATGCGCTGTTGCGACCTATGGCGGCTCGTGGTGTCCCCGCGGCGCGGCCGGGTGGTCGTTCTCGACGCGGAGACCGGGGCGGTCGTGACCGCGTTCGTCCCGCCCGCCCGGCCGACGGCGATCGCGGCGCATCCGGACCGGCCGCTGGTGGTGCTCGGCGGGCGGGACGGTTCGCTGTCGTGGTGGGATGCCCGCTCGGGGCACTGTCTCGGACGTGTTCAGGCGCATGGCGGACGCGTCCGCGGGTTGGCGCTCGCCACCGGCACCGACCTGGTGATGTCGGTTTCCCAGGACGGCACGGCCGCGCTGTGGCGGCTGCACGGCCGTGGTCCCGTCGGCCGCTTCGCGCCGCCCACGACCTCCGGCCCCCGGGAGCTGACCCAGGTGGCCGGTACGCCGGACGGGCGGTGCTGGCTGATCGGCGGGCGCGGCGGCCAGGTCCACGTTCTCCACTGGTCCGGCCATGCCGGGCTCGTGCCGCAACGCGTCGGTCACCCCTCCCGGGTGATGGGCGGCGGTGACGTGGAGACCCTGCTCGACGACGTCCGCCACCACTGGGACGACGGCCCGGCGAGCGTGGCCGCGGTCCGTGAGCTGGCCTCGGACGACCTCGACGCGGCCTGGCAAGAGATGGCGGTGGACGCGCTGTGGGACCTGATCGTGAACGGTGCCGACCGAACGGCCCGGGAGTCCGCGGTGATCGCGCTGGCGGAGATCGACCAGGGCAAGGCGACCACCGCCCTCTACCAGATGTTCCGCCGTCACGACGGGCACGGTTCCGCCGGGCGATTACTGGCGTACTTCACCGGCGAGGACGAGCCAACGACGGAGGAGCTCATCGCGAGCTTGCCCGAGCTCGGCAACTTCCTCGGTGCGCTCACCTCGGCCGCCTTGGGGGAACGGGGCGCTGCCGCCGTCCCGGCGGTGCACGCGGCGCTCCGCGCGTTTCCCTTTCCGGCACGAGAGGACGCCGAGCACTGGTTCCGCGACGAGTCGGCCAAGTACCGGCTGATGTACGCCCTCAGGCAGGCCGGTGCCGCCGCGGCGCCCGCGACGCCGACCCTGCTGGCCGTGCTGGAGGATGACGAGATCTACCGGGACACCCGGCACCAGGCGGAGGTGACCCTGCAGGCGATCGGCCTCCCGGAGACGGCCGACACGATCGCCGCCGAGATCCGGCGGCGGGCAGACCTCGGCCACGACGGCGAGGACGAGGAGACGGAAGGCTTCAGCCTCCTGCTCGATGTGCTGCTGGGCATGCCACCCTCGGCTCTGGCGGCCTCCCGCGAGCTCGGACCGGCGCTGGAGGCGGTGCGGCGTCGCTTCGGTGGCGGCGTCAGCACGTACGAGGAGAACGGCGAACTCGTACAGGTCTACGAGATACGTCTTGCCGACTGCATCGACGAGAAGATCACAAGGTGAGCGGTCCGAAGATCGGGTTCTCTGGAGATTTGACAACACTCGATCACTGCAGCACCCTTTCCCTATTCGAATAGAGAAAGGGTGCTGCGATGATCGAGTTCCATCTCGACCGCGGCTCGGGCGTGTCGACCTACCTCCAGCTCGTCCACCAGGTCAAGCAGGCTCTCAGGCTCGGCACGCTGCGGCCGGGTGACCAACTGCCCACCGCCCGCGAGGTGGTCGAGAGCCTGGCCATCAACCCCAACACCGTGCTCAAGGCCTACCGCGAGCTGGAGCGGGACGGGCTGGTCGAAGGGCGGCCGGGCATGGGGACATTCGTGCTGCAGAGCGTCACGGGTTCGACGCTCGTCGCCCACACACGATTGCGGCGCGACCTGGAGAGGTGGGTACGCGAGGCACGCGAGGCCGGGCTCGACCAGGAGGACCTGAGGGCACTGTTCACCGTTGTCCTCGCGGACTCCCACAAGGACAGCCCCGGGAAGGGCGCGAAGGAAGGAGCGGCGTGAGGCCGGCGCTGAGGACGGACGGGCTGGGCGTGCGGTACCGCCGCTCCTGGGCGTTGCGTGACTGCTCGTTGTCCATCCCGGCCGGGCGCGTGGCCGCGCTCGTGGGACCGAACGGCGCGGGCAAGACCACGCTCATGCACGCCGCCGTCGGCCTGCTCAAACCCACGTGCGGCAGCGTCGAGGTGCACGGGGAGGTGGCGTTCGTGGCCCAGGACAGGCCGCTGACCGAGAGGTTCACCGCCGCCGAGATGCTCGCCTTCGGCCGCCGGGTGAACTCTCGATTCGACGACGGCGCCGCCCGTGACCGGCTCGACCGGCTGGGCGTGCCGCTGGATCGCAAGGTGGGTGTCCTGTCGGGCGGCCAGCGGGCGCAGGTGGCGATCACGCTGGCGATGGCCCGGCGGCCCGACCTTCTCGTGCTGGACGAGCCGCTGGCCAACCTCGACCCCCTCGCCAGGCACGATGTGATGCGCTCGATCATGGCGGAGGTGGCCGAGCGGGAGCTGACCGTGCTGCTGTCCTCGCACGTGGTCGCCGACATCGAGGAGACCTGTGACTGGCTGGTCATGCTGAACGACGGGCAGGTGCAGGTGAGCGGCGACATCGAGGAGTTACTGGCCGGCCATTACGTGCTCACCGGGTCCACCGAATCGGCCGGGACGATGGGAGCCGGGGCCGCGGTCGTGAGCGCGAGCCGTGCCGGGAGGCAGGCCGAGCTCCTCGTCAGGGGCGAGCCCGCGCCCGACCCGCGCGCGCAGGCGCGGCGGGCCGGGCTGGCCGATCTCGTCATGGGATATCTGCGCAGCCCCGAGTCGACGGCGCTGCCCGGCCCGGAGCACGTGATCCGGCGGTAGCCGGCGGAACGCGGCCAGCCGTGGTGAGCGCGTCAGGTCTTTTCGAGGACGTGCACCTGGGGGAGATCGCGGTGGCGATGGTGGGCTTGGGCGATCGCAGCGAGGTTGTCGCGTCCCAGGGCACGGTAGGCCATGGTGAGCAGTTCGTTCGCCTGGTGCTCACGTTCTGGGTCTCCCGCACTGATCCAGTGCAGGTCACGGCCGAGGGCGAGAGCGTCGGCGGGGTGGCCGGCGGCGCAGCGGCGCCGCGCCTCGGCGACGCGGGCGTCCCGGACGGCCGGGTCGCCGGTCAGCTCCTGTTGCAGGGCTGCGCAGAAGCCGCCGTCGTCCCATGGTCTCTGCCGGTCGCGTTTGATCGCGGTGTCACCGTCGACGAGCGCGCCGCCGCCGTCCAGGGTCTCGATCCGATCCGGATCTCCGTGCTCGAGCAATTCTGGGGATTGCCCGTAGGCCTTGTGGTAGTCCTCGCCCTGTTCGTCGCGGTCGCCGGTCTCGAAGGTCATCAGGACCTCGCGCAGGAGCCGTAGCCGGCGCCGTCGTGCGGCCACCTCGGGGTCCGTGGGATCGGCCGGATCGTCATCCTGATCTCCGAGGTGGCGCCATCCCCATTCGAGCGTGCGCCGGACTGCCTCGAGAGGGGTGCCCGACGGGAGGCCCACGCCGCCACCGTCGTTGTTGTAGTAGGAGGCGACTCCGGTGCAGGTGCGGCCGTCGTCATACCAGAGCCCGAAATGCAGCCCGTCGGTGCCGCCGTGCATGAACGTGAGGAACTCGGGCGGGTCGCGGTAG
Organism: Nonomuraea angiospora; assembly: GCF_014873145.1. Classification (NCBI taxonomy): domain Bacteria; kingdom Bacillati; phylum Actinomycetota; class Actinomycetes; order Streptosporangiales; family Streptosporangiaceae; genus Nonomuraea; species Nonomuraea angiospora. The sequence goes on from NZ_JADBEK010000001.1 coordinate 2,729,144, forward strand.
TAGCGGCCGTGTACGCGCACATCGATGCCGGGCCGGGAGCCGCGGGCGGGATCGTCGAACAGGTCCATGATCCCGAACGGGCACAGTTCCAGGTCGTCGAGGGCCTGCTTTCCTGCCGGGCCCAGGGACAGCAGGAAGGCCCGGAAGCGGAAGATCGGGTCGGGCAGCTGGAATCCCCAGTCGCGGGCAAAACGTTCTTCGATCGCGGCGCGTTCGCGCTCCACCTGGGCCACAGCAGCCGACCTCGCCTGCTCGTCCTGTTCCTGTGGCCGGTTCGCCGCCTTCCACACCGCGTAGTCCCGCAGTTCGGCGGCGCAACGCGCGGCGGCCCGCCGGCGGCCGGCCCGTTCCCACGGCGTCGGTGGCGGATCGGGTTCGCCGAGTATCGTCGCCCGCAGCCGTTCTTCGGTAGTGGAGCGGTCGATGCCCGGGTACCGCGACCGGCGCTCTTCCCGGGCGGCCTTGGCCGGCAGCCAGCGGCCGGGGTCGGCCGCCACCCGCCTTCTCGCCTCACCGGCCGGCAGGAGAGCGATCTCCTGATCGAACGTCCGCAACGCCGCCGCCCTCTGCCGCCGCACATGGGCGTCAATCTCGGCACACGACGCGGTGTAGGCGTCCCACTCCTGAGCCAGATCCTCCTCGGGAAGATCGGCGCGCTCGAGAAAGAACTCGAACCTTTTCCCATATTCGAGATCGTCGTATTGCGCCGCTATCTGCTCCCGCAGCCCCGCGAGGACCTGCCCGTCGTCTTCCTCCTCGCTGTACCACAGCGCGGGTACGTCCTCGGGGTGCGCCACCTGGTGCCGGTGGAGATCGACCGTTGTCCGCCGACCGAAGATCGACACGCGCGCCGTCAAGCTCTGCCCGTCGGCGGAGACGAGCTCCGCGTCAAGGCCGGCGAACGGGCCATCGACAATCCTCACGAACTGACGCTCCACGGTGGGGCCCCCATCGGCACGGACGATCTCTGGGGCAGCATGATAGAGATCGCCACCGACATACGGACCCGGCTCCCGAGCTCATGCAGAGCGCCGATCTGGTCGTAACGCTCGTGCGACGATTGCGGCATGCCTTCCGAGACCGGTGCCCCTCTGTCCTATCAGGGGGTTCGCGCGTCGCTGTCGGCGTCCGGGCGCCGGACGGTCATGGTCGAGTACTTCACCATGGGCGATGAGGTCGCCCTGTTCCGCGTGGCGGCGGAGCTCGCGGAGCCCGAGGTCGTGCGGTTGCCGCTGGCCCAGGAAGAGCTGCGGCGTTTCGTGGTCACGACCTTCGGGCACGCGGGCGGCGTACGAGAGCTGGTCTCGATGGGACTGGAGGAGCTCTGGTACGCCCACGACCGGCTGATCGAGCCGCTGGGCCGGTGGAGCGAACCGGGCGACCTGGTGGTTCTCGTGCCCCATGGCCTGCTGCACTACCTCCCCCTGCACGCGCTGCGCGTGGACGGCGGCCATCTCATCGACAGGAATCCCGTCTGCTACGCGCCCAGCGCGTCCGTTCTGCACGCGGTCCGCGAACGTCACCGCACCCGGAGCGAACGCGGCTCGGCGGCGGTGTTCGGAGACCCGCGCGGTGATCTCCCGGACGCCCGGGCGGAGGTCGCCGCCGTGGCGGCCCGGCTCGGGGCCACCGCTCAGGTGGGTGAGCGGGTCACGCGGCAGGCGTTCGCCGAGGCGGTGTCACATGCCGACATCGTGCACTTCGCCGGGCACGCGCGCTTCGACGAGACGGACGCGCGAGCCTCCGGTCTCGAACTGGCCGGGGGCGAGATGCTGACCGCTCGCGACATAGGCGACATGTCGGCGTGGCTGGTGACCTTGAGCGGATGCGAGACCGGCGTCAACACCCGCCATCCCGGCGACGAGCTGGTCGGTCTCACCCGGGCGTTCCTCCTGGCCGGGGCGGCGAGTCTCGTGGTCAGCCGGTGGCGGGTGGCCGACGCCTCGACGGCCCACCTGATGCGGCGCTTCTACGAGCATCTGTCCCGGATGGACAAGGCGGACGCGTTACGCCAGGCCATCGTGGACACCAAGACGGACCCGCGCTGGACCTCCCCGCACCACTGGGCCCCCTTTACCCTCGTGGGCGCCTGGGGGTAGGAATGACGTCATGGGCTTGATCGCCGACACCCCGCTCGAGGTCGACGACGAGGGCCTGGCCGTGGAGCGGGACGCCGACGCGGCCGGCCGGATCATCGGAGACCGCGACATCCGGCTGCTGTTGCGGGAGAACCGCATCGCCCTGTCCCGGGGCGAGACGAGCCGGGTCTCGGACACCGTGTGCGACGTTCCGCTGACGTGCGTGGTCCACTCGCATCCGCAGTGCCGGTTCGTCTGGTCGCGGCTGATGGTGGACCTCACACCGACCCCCGACGCGGTGATCAAGGACATGGCGCCGCGAGAGGTCATGGCGGATCAGCCCGTCGAGCTCAAGACCACCGTGGGGGTCGGGCTGAAGTTCGAGATCGCCGCCAAGGCGCTGAGCGCCGAGGCCAAGCCCGAGTACTCCAGCAGCCAGACCGTCTACTATCCCCGCATCGTCTCGTCGGGCACCGGATTCACCCGGGGTTACTGGGACTTCCTCGCGCTCGGCGAGCGCTACCTGCACGCCGACCGCGAGCTGCGCCTGCTGGTGTCGGCGCCAGAGGGCCGGCCGGTGCGGGCGCGCTTCCAGCTCCGCGCCCGCGTGCGGTTCGGCGGGCTGGCCGGGCTGATCCCGCTGCTGGCCAGGGGCGGCGCCATCGACGAGGTTCATCGCCTGGACGAGTGAGAGCCCAGCGCCTCCAACATCGCGCGGGCCTTGGCCCGTTCGACGTAGTCGTACGCCTCCACGGTGCGGCCCAGGGCGAGGCAGGTGGCGACCATCCGCTCGTACACCTCCACACGGGGCTCCCACCCGTAGAAGTGGAGCTGGTCCTGTTCCGCCTCCATGCTGGCGCGCGACCGCTCCAGCAGCTCGATGCTGCGCCGGTAGTGGTCGTAGGCGGTCCGCGGCTCGCCCGCCCGCTCGTACGCCTTCCCGAGCTCCAGATGGGTGATGCGGATCTGCGACTCGCCACGGCCGGCGTCGAGCGCCTTTCGCAGGAGTTCGATGGCGCGGGCCGGGTCGCCGTGTTCCAGGTGGGCGGCGCCCGCGCCGAGAAGGGTGGCGGCAGGGACCTTCCGGCCCGGAATGGCGCGGCCGGCGCGTAACGCCTCGTCGTACCGGCGGATCGCCTCGCCGAGATCGCCCCGCTGGCGGGCGGTGTTGGCCAGACCGTCCAGGGCCAGCGCCCTGGCGCCGGCGGCCGAGGGCGTGGCAGGCTCGCCGAGCCGCCCGGATTCGGCCAGCGCCAGCGCTTGGCGGAGCTGCTCCCCCGCCTCCGCGTAACGCTCCTGGCGCGCGTACAGCGTGGCGACGCTGTGGTACAGGGGGTAGCGGACGAAGGGATCTCCCAGGTCGTCGGCCAGCTTCATGGCGTTGCGGTACTGCCATGCCGCCCCCGAGTAGTCCAGGAGGCGATCGGAGTAGAGGTCGCCCAGCGTGCGCAGGGTCTCCGCGTGCTCCCGCTGAATGCGCCGGCGCGTCGCCACCTGGGCCGGCGGGTCCACTCCGGGGAGGAGGCGGTACGCGGCCTCGATCAGGTCGAGTGCCCCCTTCCGCGTCGCGACCGCCGCGTCGATGTCGCCGAGGTCGAGGTGCACGTTGTACTCCACGCCCAGCAGGTCGATCTTGCTCAGCTCCAGTACCAGAGGTGTGCCCGGCGCGTCGCCGAGCTCCTGGCGGGCCTGGTCGAGCACGCGCAGCGCCCGTTCGGGGTTCCCGGCTTGCCGCTCGGCCACGGCCAGGTCGTACAGCGCCTGCCGGCTGTCGGCGGTGTCGCGGCGCCGTTTCGCCAGCCGCCAGAGCCGGCGCCGCAACCGTACGGCCCGCTCGGGACGGTTCAGCGACTGATGAACCAGCGCCAACGTCGCGTACGCCGACCAGCGCAGGTCTGGGTCCGCCAGCGGACCGGGCGCCGCGACCAGCCGCGCCAGCCACAGACCGGTCCGCCACCGGCCGCCGGTCACGAGCCGGGGAACCCAGGATTCGGCGCCGAACGCCAGCAGGTACGCCGCCATCCCGGCCATCGCCGCGTACAGCGAGGGTTCGGCGAACGTACGGAAGATGGAGTCGTCCGGGCTGAACAGGCCCCCGACCAGCACGAGCGCGATGGGTACCTCCACGACGAGCCGGAACCCCGCCAAGACCGCCAGCCCCGCCCCCAGCACGGCGGTCACCTCCGCGGCGGCGGCCGCGTCCAGCGGTTCGCGCAGCAGCCACAGGCAAAGGGCCACAGGAGCCGCCAGCACGTACGGGGACAGCCGCGGCCAAGCCCGCCAATCGGCGCGCACGGTCCGCACACCCAGCGCGAGAGGGATGGTGAACAGCACCGCGCGCGACACCGACAGCCGATCCGCGCTCGGTGTCAGCGAACTCAGAACCTCCGGCACCAGCACGATTCCGGCGATGATGGCCACCACCATGCGGCTGATCGGGGAAAGCTGGGACTGCTTCACACCTTCCGACGTTCCCCCGGACGCGCCGCCTCAAGAGGCCTTGATCGCCTCGCGTACGGCCGGGACGATCTCCCCGGCCCAGCGGCCGAGGGTGACGAGGTCGGCGACACCGTGATCGGCCGAGAAGAGGATGAAGCCCGACGCGTCGTGCTCCAGCACGGCGCCGGTCAGCTCCTCGACCCACTGGCCGACGGAGCCGCCGATCCAGCGGCCGTCGCCGTCGCGGGTGGCGGGCAGCGGCCGGTCGGTGATGCGGCCAGGGAAGTTGTAGATCGTACGGATCTCGCGCGGGTCCCGGCCCGCGGCCGCCGCCGCCTCGTCGATGATCGGCCGCGAGGTCCGGTAGCGCTCGCTGAGCCAGTCCGCCGCGTGGCCGGGGAGCCAGCCGTCGGCCACGCGGCCGGTGGCGGCCAGGGATCTCGCGCCGTTCGATCCCGTCCACACCTGGGGCGCGGCCACGGGAGCCGGCTCGATCTGGCGCACCTGGTAGTGGCGGCCCTCGTGGGTGACCGGCGGGCCACCGCCCGACAGCTTCTTCACCAGGACGATCGCCTCCTCGAACGCGTCCACGGCGGCGCCCGGCGACAGCCGGGGCACGCCCATGTCGGCGATCCGGTCCCACAGCCCGCCCGCGCCCATGCCCAGCACGACGCGGCCCTGCGACAGCGCCGACAGCGACGTGACGGTCCTGGCCAGCATGGGGGCGGGGCGGGTCGGCAGGTTGGTGACGTTGGCGAGGCCGGCGATGTGCCGCGTACCGCCCAGGATGAAGCCGAGGGCGGCGTACGCGTCCAGGCGCCCGCCGAGGTAGGGGTGGTCCGACAGCGACAGGAGGTCGAGACCGTCGCGGTCGGCCTGCTGGGCCATGCGCAGCAGCTCCGGCGCCTCGTCGACGCTGCTGTGCGCGCCGAAGCCGAAGACGACGTCGTGTCCGGACAAGGTTCTGCCTTTCCTTTCGAATTTCATGATCACGGATCAGACGCGGACGGCGCCGAACTGCTCGGTGAAGCGGCCGGTGAACAGGTCGGCGCCCTTGTACGCCGACACCGTCCCGGCCGGCACGACGGCCGGGCCGTCGGGGCCGGGCAGCTGGCCGACGCCTCCGCGCGGTCCGAGCGGGAGCAGGATCATGGGGTGGGGCAGCGGCCGGTAGACGGCCGTGGGCCGCTCGCCGCGCAGCTGGGCGAGGATGTTGGCCGCGACGACCTCGGCGTGCTGCATCGCGTACCCGGCCATCTTGGCCTCGGGGACGTCGGTGAGGTCGCCGATCGCGTAGACGTGGTCGTGCCCGCGGACGTTGAGCCTCCCGGTGACCCGCACCTGCCCCTGCGGGGTGCGGGTGGTGAGCCGGCCGTCGGCGAGGTAGTCGCTGTTGACGCGCACGCCGTAGGCGCGGAACCAGATGTCGGCGGTGAGCTCCTCCCCGCCGGCGGTGGTGACGGTGAAGGTCCCGGCCCGGCCGGGCTCGGTCGCCGGCGGCGCGGTCAGGCCGGCGCCCAGCCGCAGGTGGATGCCGAGCTCGCCGAGCTGGCGGTGCAGGTCCGCGCGCAGCTCCGGCTCGAACCCCGCCAGGAGTTCCCCGGCCGGGTCGAGGACGGTCACGTGCTTGTGCGCCCAGACCTCCTTGATCTCCCCGGCCAGCTCCAGACCGACCGGGCCGGCGCCCAGGATCAGCACGCGTTCGGCGCCGGCCAGCTCCTTGTGGGTCCCGCGCAGGTCCTCCAGGGCCTGCTCGGTGGAGTCGGCGACGGGCTTGGCCGGGTAGGTGTAGCTGGAGCCGGTGGCCAGGACCAGGTAGTCGGCCTCGACCCGCTGCCCCGAGGCCAGGGTGACGCCGCCGGGGTCGACGGAGACCGCGCGGTCGCGGATCACCGTGCCCCGGGTCAGGAACCCGCCGTAGGGGAAGAACATGTTGCTCCCCCAGTCCGGCCGGGTCACCGACCGCAGCGACCCGGCCGTGTTGAAGAACGCGTCCCGGGGATCGACGAGGACCACCTCGACGTCGGCCTCGGCGTCCAGCGCCTTGGCGAGCGCCGAACCGCCGTAACCGCCGCCGACGACCACCACTTTACGACTCATGATTGCACGCCCCGATCAACAAAATAGGTTGAGTTCGTGCTACGAACCATATTAGTTCGCTACACGAACTGCAACCCGGGGATGACCTCAAGCGTGCTCGGCGGGCTCCAGGAAGACCACGGGGACCTTGTTGTCCTGCACGACCCGGCCGAGCAGGCCGGCGAGCGTGTCACGGTCGCCGGCGGCGAGGCCCGTCGTCAGGTCCTCGATCCGCCTGCAGGTCTCCGTGTAGAACTCCGCGGCGAGCTCGGAACCCTTCCCGGTCAGCGCGATCCGCAACGCCCGCGAGTCGTGCGGGTCCGGTCTGCGCTGGACCAGGCCGTTGCGCTCGGTGCGGTCCACCAGGCCGGTGAGGCTGGACTTGGCCAGCCCCAGCGTCGCGCCCAGCTCGCTCATGCCGTACGGCTGCGCCATCAGCACGCACAACAACTGCCCCTGCTGCGAGGTGAGCCCATATTCCCGGGCGGACTCGGCGTACACGGCGTTCACCAGGAACGTGGACCGCACCAGCCCGGCCACCACCCCGATCCGGCCATCATCATCATGCTTTTCCACGCGCTCAGCGTAACATTCAACCGCCCTACAATTCGTAGGACGAACTACTCACAGGCGGGTGGTCACGTAGGTCTTGCGCACGGTCTCGTGCACGCGCCACTCCCCCTGCCGGCCCGCGGGCATGACCAGGGTGCTCCCGGGGCCGACCTCCTGGGTCGTGCCGTCCTGGCCGACGATGGTGGCCCGCCCGGACAGGATCTGGCAGACCTCGTGGTAGCCGTCGCGTACGGCGGTGAACGGCCCCGGGCCGGCGGTGCTCGCGTCCGGTACGACGATGCTGTTCATCTCTGCTCCTGGTCGTCCGAGCTGCGGCGGGCGATCCTGTCGGCGACCCCCAAGACGGGTGACGTCAGCTCGGGGACGGGGCCAAGGCGGACGGTGATCGGATCTCCGGCGGGCGGCCGCAGGGTGACCTCGTCCCCGTTCACCCGCACCTCCGGCGCGAGCGGCTCCGGCTCGGCCGTGAGCAGGACCAGGCTGACATACACGGCGGTCCCGCCCGGGTGGACGTCGCGGATCAGGTACGGCGTGGCGGAGTGCGCTCCGAAGGCGTTCACGCCGTGCCCGCCCGCCACGCCCGCCCCCGTGTAGCCGTGCAGCCCGCGCACCACGCTGGTCAGGCCGTCCGCGCGCCGGGCCAGCGCCCAGGCGTCCCCGGAGCTCACCTCGGGGGGCCGCGGACCGGCCAGCGCGTGGCCGCCGTCGCGCACCTGGTGTCCGGCGGGCGCCGTGACCTGGTGGATCCGGATCTCGGCCGGGCCGTCGACCACGGAGGCGGTCACCACGCGGACGGGCCCGTCCTGGTACGCCGAGGCGGCGAAGCGCTCGCCCACGGCGAGGGGTTCGATGCGGCGCCGCCGGGAGGGCTCCCCCTCGGGTGAGACGACGGCGAGCTGCCCGTCGACCGCCTGCTCGCCGATGTCGGGGCCGGTGTGGCTGGTGTAGGCGAGCCTCAGGTAGTGCGGGTCCGGCGGCCCCGCCGGGTCCTGGACGCGGTCGCGGTCGCTGCCGTGGTTGACCAGCCGGACGACGCCGTCCGCGCGGGTGGCGTGCAGCAGCCAACCGGGCGGGGGCATCGCCACGACCTGGTCGGCGAGGTCGACCGGCGCGGCCTCCTCGGCGTCCGTCCAGGCCGGGTGCCCGGGGGGCAGCAGCAGGCCGAGGAAGGCCTTGCTGGCCCAGTACGGCGAGGCGGGGCCGGAGTAGTCCTGGGTGCCGGGCGGGAAGGCGTCGTACCAGCCGCAGGTGAGCAGGCCGCGCTCGTCGGGCGCGCCGCGCTCGACGAAGTGGCGCAGCACGCCGCTCGCGATCCGCCTGGTCCGCCCCGGGGGCAGGGGCGAGGCGCCGGTCAGCGCGCCCAGCCAGAGCGGAACGACCGTCGCGAACCGGTAGATCAGGGACCGCCCCTGGTGCACCGGCCCCCCGTCGGCGGCGAACAGGTGCTGGTAGTGCTCCAGGAACCGGCTCAGGCGCTCCGCGTAGAGCCGCGCGCGGGCGGTGTCGCCGGCCATCCGCGCCCACAGCGACGGATACAGGTGCATCGCCCAGCCGGAGTAGTAGTCGAAGTTCTTGCCCTTGCCGTCGGAGTACCAGCCGTCGACGACGTACCACTCCTCGATCCGCTCCAGCCCGGCGGCGATCTCGCCGGGCTCGTGCGGCCCGCCCACCTCGGCGAGGAACTGCTCCACGACGACCTGGAACAGCACCCAGTTGTTGTCCGGCGTGCGCCGCCCGACGAACCCGGCCAGCCAGGCCACCACCCGCTCCCGATGCGCCGGGGAGAGCCGGTCGAACAGCCAGGGCCGGGTCTCGTGCAGCGCGAGCGCGATGGACGCGGCCTCCACGAGCGGCTGCGACATGTCCGTCAGGGGCGGCCAGGCGTACGGGTGCGCTGGGTCGGTGCCGGCCACCAGCCCCGCGGCGTAGCGCTCCAGCAGGGCGGGCGGCACGTCGCCGCCCGCCCCTGCGATGCGGAAGGCCGCGAGCAGGAACGTGCGGGCGAACCCTTCCAGCCCGTCGCTGACGGTGCCCGACCGGCTCGGTCGCCCGGGCAGGCGGTATTGGGCGAAGCCGTCCGTGGCGTACGGCACCACGGAGTCGAGCAGGTGGTCCGCCACGCTCTCCCAGTGGGCGCGGGTCCAGCCGGTGAAATCGGACAGCCGCGGGTCGGCGGGCGGGAGGCGCAGGGGGGAGGACATGGACCGGATACTACGGCATCCACCTGCGCCGACCCTCGGTGGTTCGGCGGGTCCCGTGTAAACGGTTTAACCCCGCCTCACACGTGCAGGAGAGGGCGGACGGAGTCACGGACGATGATGTGCGTGCCGAGCATCACGTGCCGGCTCGCGCCGGCGGTGTCGGTGTCCAGGGCCAGCCGCACCGCGGTACGGCCCAGCTCCTCGTGCGGCACGTGCACGGTGGTCAGGTCGATGTCGTCGGCCGGCGGAAGGTCGTCGAACCCGACCAGCGACACGTCGTCCGGCACCCGCAGGCCGCGCTCCCGCAACGCCGCCCGGGCCCCGGCCGCCATCAGGTCGTTCCCGGCGAACACCGCGGTGAAGTCACGCGGCCCCGCCTCCAGCCGCTCCCGCATCATGCGGTAGCCGTCGCGCCGGTCCATCACCACGCTGTCCACCTCCAGCCCGGGGTCATGCGGCACCCGGTGCGCGGCCAGCGCCGCCCGGTAGCCCGCGATCCGGCTCTCCGGCGTCGTGTAACCGGCCCGCCGCCCCAGGAACAGGATCCGCCGGTGACCGGCCGAGAGCAGATGGCCGGTGATCGCCTGGGCGCCACCGGTGTTGTCGTACTCCACCACGATGGCCGGCACCTTCTCCCCCAGCGCCGGGCGCCCGCACAGCACCAGCCGCGACCCCGCCACCGCCAGCGCCCGCGCGTAATCCGCCATCCGCTCCCGGTAGGCGTCGTCGATCGGCATGTTGCCGACCAGGATCACCGCCTCGGCGTGCTCCTCCCGCAGCAGCCGCACCATGGCCAGCTCCCGCTCGGCGTCCCCGCCCGTGGTGCCCACGATGCACAGCCGGCCCTCGCGCACCGCCTGGTCCTGCACCCCTTGCGCCACATGCGCGTAATGCGGGGACACCACCGAGTTCACCACGATCGCCACGCTCTTCGGCCGCGCCCCCGCCAGCCCGCGCGCGTGCGCGTTGGCCACGTAGTCGAGCTCCCGGACCGCCCGCATCACCCTGCTCCGCGTCGCGGGAGCGCTCGGGTACGAGCCCGACAGGATCCGCGACACGGTCGCCACCGACACGCCGGCGTGCTTGGCCACGTCCCTGATCGTCGAGGGACGCGGCCGACCATCCTCAGGAACGGCCCGGCGAGGCATCCATCCCCCCATCCCCGGCGGTTAAAACGGTTTAACGATAGCGCACGACCGCGTGGCGGGGCGCCGGTCGCCGGCGACGGCGTCCGCGCCGGGGCCTCGTAGGCTGGCCCGCGTGGAGATCCGCGACAGAACCCCTGACGACCTGGACGCCTGCACGAAGGCCCTCGCCGAGGTCCAGGCCCGCGACCGCTACCCCGTGGACTGGCCGCGCGACCCGGCCCGCTGGCTGACGCCCGACGGCATGGTCAGGGCATGGATAGCGGTCGAGGGGGAAGCTGTGCTCGGCCACGTGGCGCTCACCCGGGACATGGAGGTCACCCGCCTGTTCGTCACCCCCGCCGCCCGCGGGCGCGGCCTGGCCGCCCGGCTGCTCGGCACCGTGCGCGCCGCCGTCGAGACCCCTCTCAAGCTGGAGGTCTCCTCCGAGGGGACGGCCGCCATCGCGTTGTACGAACGGTCCGGCTGGCGCAGGGTCGGCAGCAGCCGCGCCCGCTGGCTCAACGCGGCCGGCGAGCCGGCGCTGGTGTACCACTATGTGAGCCCGCCAGATACATCAGGAACTTAAATAAATTTCTGATATATTCTGCCGTCGATGGCGCCTACGCAGGAGACGACGATGTTGCAGCCGCAGCCGATCCACGTGCCCGACGACGTGCTCGCCGACCTGCGGCGGCGCCTTGAGCTGACCCGCTGGCCGGACGACGTGGGCAACGACGACTGGCGCTACGGCGTCAACGGGGCCTACCTGCGGGAGCTCGTCGACTACTGGCACACCGGCTACGACTGGCGCAAGGCCGAGGCCGCGATCAACGCCTACGAGCACTACCGCGTCGAGGTGGACGGCGTCCCCGTGCACTTCATGCGCAGGCCGGGCGTGGGCCCGAGCCCGACGCCGCTGATCCTCACCCACGGCTGGCCGTGGACGTTCTGGCACTGGTCCAAGGTCGTCGACCCGCTGGCCGACCCCGGCGCGCACGGCGGCGACCCGGCCGAGGCCTTCGACGTCATCGTCCCCTCGTTCCCCGGCTTCGGCTTCTCCACGCCGCTGCCGGATCACCCGGACATGAACTTCTGGAAGGTCGCCGACCTCTGGCACACCCTCATGACCGAGGTCCTCGGCCACGAGAGGTACGCCGCCGCCGGCTGCGACGTCGGAGCCCTGGTCACGGGCCAGCTCGGGCACAAGTACGCCGCCGAGCTGCACGGCATCCACATCGGCTCCGGGCAGAAGCTCACGCTGTTCAACGGCGACCGGGCCTGGGACCTGAGCGGCGGGCAGCCCATCCCCGACGGCCTGCCCGCCGACGTCCACGCCCGGATCGTCGAGCTGGACAGGCGCTTCGCCGTCCACCTCGCCGCCCATGTCCTGGCCCCGAGCACGCTCTCCTACGGCCTGACCGACTCGCCCGCCGGAATGCTCGCCTGGATCCTGGAGCGCTGGGTCAGCTGGAGCGACAACGGCGGCGACATCGAGTCGGTCTTCACCAAGGACGACCTGCTCACCCACGCCATGATCTTCTGGGTGAGCAACTCGATCGGCACCTCGATCCGCACGTACGCCAACAACAACCGCTACCCCTGGACCCCCTCCCACGACCGGCAGCCGCCCGTCGAGGCCCCCACCGGCATCACCTTCGTCGGCTACGAGAACCCGCCGGGCGTCACCACCGACCAGCGCGTGCGGCACTTCGCCGGCAGCGACCGCGGCGCCTGGTACAACCACGTCAACCTGACCGTCCACGACCGCGGCGGCCACTTCATCCCGTGGGAGATCCCCGCGGAGTGGGTCGACGACCTGCGGCGCACGTTCCGCGGCCGCCGGTAGGTCACCGGCTCTCGCGCAGCCGCAGCTCCACGTGGGCATGGCGGAACGGGACGGTCATGCCGTACGCCGCCGCCAGTTCCGCGTCCTGGGCGCGGACGAAGTCCAGCACCAGGCTGTCCTTGACGCCGAACACCGCGTCCGAGTCGAGGTAGGGGGACTCGGAGACGAAGACGTGCGTGGTGAGCGGCGCGTGGCCGTCGGCGCCGGCGATGAAGTGGATGTGCGCCGGCCGGTAGGGGTGGCGGCCCGCCGCAGCCAGCAGCTCACCGACCGGCCCGTCGTCGGGGATCGGGTACGGGGCGGGAAGGATCGTGCGGAAGGCGAACCGTCCCTGCTCGTCGCAGGTGAACAGGCCGCGCAGGTGCCCGGTGGGGACGTCGTCCCGCTGGACGTCGTAGAAGCCCTTCTCGTCGGCCTGCCAGACGTCCACGACCGCGCCGGGAAGAGGGTGGCCGCCGGCCGCGAGCACCTGCCCGGTCACGAGCGTCGGCTCGCCGCCGGGCACCAGGGAGATCGCGTCGCCGAGCCGCCGCGGCGGGGAGTCGACCAGGTGGAACGGCCCCAGGACGGTGGAGTCCGTGGCCCCGGCGGGCGCCCGGTTGGCCATGGTGTCCACGAGCATCGACAGGCCGAGCACGTCGGACAGCAGGACGAACTCCTGGCGGGTGTCGTCGCAGGTCTGCCCGGTCCTGGTGAGGAAGCCGACGGCCGCGTCGAGCTCGGCCTGGGTGAGCTCCACGTCCTTGGCGAAGGCGTGCAGGTGGCGGACGAGGCTGGTGAGGACCTGCCGCAGCCGGGCGTCGCGGGCGCCGGCGAACGACGCCGCGACGACGTCCTCGGAACGCTCTTCGGAGAACCGAACGGGAGTCTGTGACATCGTGATCACGTCCTGGCGGCGTTGGGGCGTTGTCCCCCAGCATGACCATGGCCGGCGGGGCGCCGCTACCCGGAGGCGGCGGCGCGCAGGTCCGCCGGGGTCCACCCGGCGGTGCCCGCCACGATCCGGACGGCCGCGCGGGCCAGCGGCTCCAGCCCCGCCACGTCGACCTTGTCGATCGTGTCGGCCGAGTCGAACAGGTACATCGGCGCCGACAGGAAGTGCACCAGCGGCACCCCCTCGGGATGGAAGAACGCGCCGTCCGTCGGCGGCATCGGCGAGAACACGTCGGGGGGCAGGACGAACGACCGCCGCAGGTCCTCCGCCTCCAGCGTCGCGGCGACCAGTTCCTCCAGCTGGGGGGCACGCGTCGTGAACCACCACCTGACCTCGGGCTCGGCGGTCGGCACGAGCGCGCCGTCCACCGCCTCGCAGCGGAGCGCGGCGTGCTCCAGGTGGAGTTCGAGCACGACGCCGGCCAGCTCCGGCCGGTGGCGGTCGATGAAGGCGCGGGTGCCGGCCGCGTGGGCCATGTGCCCGGAGGTGAGCAGGAACGTCAGGTTGTGCGGGCGTTCCCCGGCCGGGACGCGGGCCCAGTGGCGGGCGGTGGCCAGGACGAGGGCCAGGCCGGAGGCGTCCTCCACGGCCGAGGCCCAGGGGGCGTCGTGGTGCGAGGCGACGATGACCGTGTGGGGCGAGCCCCCCGGGAGGGTGGCGACCACGTTGTGGGTGATCACGGTGTCGGTGGCGGACTCGGCGATCAGCTCGCCCTCGCACGGGAGGCGGGCCAGGAGCCGGCGGGCGTCCGTCCCTGACAGCCACAGCGCGGGGATGGGGCGCTCGACCGCGTCGTAGGGCACGTAGTAGTCGCGGGTCTCCCAGGGGAGGCCGGTCAGCGCGCCGACGAAGCCCGCGGCCCCGGCGGCCAGGGCGGGCTCGACGACCTCCATCATCCGCGGGCCGAACGGGATCGTCTGGACGAGGGTGTCGAAGACGCCCTCCGGGTCGTACGCCGAGGTGGCGAGCGTCTTGACGTATGACTGCGGCAGCTCGCTGAAGGTCACCTCGTCCACGACGATGTCGCCCGGGCGGGCGTCGGCCGGCCGGGCGATCCGGCCCCGCAGGCCGCCGGTCGGCGCGGTGTGGGGCAGCGGCATGCCGGTCCACGAGGTGCCGTCGTCGAGGCGCAGCAGCCCGGTGCCCGGCTGCCAGCGCCGCACCTCGACCGGCTCGAGCGTCACCTCCAGGCCGAACTCCGCCAGGCGCTCGGCCAGCCACCGCTCGGTCCACGCGTCCGCCGGGTAGCCGGGGCGGCGGACGCCCTGCGCCACGACGGTCTCGATCCAGCCCAGCATCTCCGCCGCGGAGGGCACGTGCTCCATGGCCACGATCCAACCATTGACACGACCCCCTTGTGAAGCGAGAGTTTCGGTCATCCGTACAAATTGTGGAGGCTGTATGAAGTTCGTCGTGGCCGCCGTCGCGCTCGTGCTCGGGCTCCTGGCCAGGCCCGCCCAGGCCGCGGACACCATCGAGGCGCACTACAAGGTCGCGGGCCCCTGGACGGTCACGACCGCCGACGCGCCCGGATACAAGCTCTACTACCCGGCCGGCCTCGGGGCGGGCGGCTTCAAGCACCCGATCATCACGTGGGGCAACGGGACCAACGCGGTGCCCACGCAGTACCCGGGGCTGCTCAACCAGCTGGCCTCCTGGGGGTTCGCCGTGGTCGCCTCCACCGACACCACGACGGGCACCGGGTCCGAGATGATCGCCGCGGCCCAGTACCTCATCGACCGGAACACCGACAGCTCCAGCGTCTTCTACGGCAAGCTCGACGTGACCAGGGTCGGCGCGGTCGGCCACTCCCAGGGCGCGGGCGGTTCGGTGAACACCGCCACCAAGTCCGGCGGGATCATCGACACCGTCGTCCCCATCGCGCTGCCCGCCCCGATCTGGGTGAGCGCGGGCGACGCGTTCCACGTGGACCAGCTGACGTGCCCCGTGCTGTTCGTCAGCGGGTCCAGTGACACGATCATCTCCCCGAACTCGGCGCTGCAGGCGTACTACGACCAGGTCCCGGGCGCGGCGGCCAAGGCGGTGCTCAAGGGCGCCGGCCACAACACGGTCCAGGGCACGGGCGGCGGCTTCCTCGGCTACGTGACGGCGTGGCTGATGTACCAGCTCCAGGGCGACACGTACGCGCGCGGCGCCTTCGCGGGCGCCTCCCCCGAGATCAACACCAACGCCGGCTGGCAGAACCAGGTCGAGAAGAACCTTCCTTGACGAAAACCGATGGCCGCGCGGCGCGCGGCGCGCGACCATGCCTCCCATGGACGTCATCGCCGAAGCGGTCGAGCTGATCAGGAACGCCACCTGTCCTGGCGACCACGACCAGGCGTGGGAACTCGTGGGCAGGGCCATCGAGGATCGGGAGACCGCGGCCAGGCGGGGTTTCGCGCTGGCGCGGTCGCCCGATCCGGCCGAGCGCAAGATCGGCTGCGACCTGCTGGGCAGCGTGGCGCAGGTCGAGGAGTCCCTGCGGGAGCCGGTGCTGCTCGCGGTCCTGGGGCTGGTCGCGGCCGAGACCGATCATGCCGTGCACGCCTCGGTCGCGCGGGCGCTGGGCTGCACGGGCGACGAGCGGGCCGTGCCCGAGCTGCTGCGCCTGGCCGAGCACCCCGACGAGGACGTGCGCTTCTACGTCGCGTGGTCGCTGCCGCTGGGTCGCGCGGACGACGACGCGGTGATCGAGGCGCTGATCCGGCTGAGCGCCGACCCCGAGGACGAGGTGCGGGACTGGGCGACGTTCGCCCTGGGGACCCAGTGCCAGGCGGACGGCCGGGCGATCCGGGAGGCGCTGTGGGCCCGGGTCGGCGATCAGGACACCGAGGCGCGCGAGGAGGCGATCGCCGGGCTGGCCCGCCGCCGTGACCGCCGCGTCGTGCCGCCGGGTTGGCGATCAGTGCGGCCGTAGCGCGAAGGCGGCGCGCGGGTTGGCGATCAGCGCGGCCTTGGCCGCCTCGCCGAGCCCTTCCGCCTCCAGCCGCGGCACGAACCGCTCCAGCAGGTACGCCAGCCCCGGCCCACCACCCAGCCCCGGCCAGTACGACCGCCGCGCCAGGTCCATGCCGAACAGCAGCCGATGCTCCAGCCCGCGCCCGGCCAGCTCGGCGACGAGCGCGACGATCTCGCTGTCCGGCCCGTACTTGATCCGCCCGGGCCGGTCGAAGGCCAGGTACGCCCCCCTCTCCGCCAATGACGCGAGATATCCGGCGTCGGGATTGTGGTCGATGTGCCCGAGCACCACCCGATCGGCCCGCACGCCATGCGAGGCCAGCGCGTCCAGCAGCTCGTGCCCCATCGTGCCCTTGTCGCAGTGGGTGACGACCGGCACGCCGGTGCGCAGGGCGGCCGCGGCCACCGCGCCGATCAGCCGCTCCACCCCGCGCCCGAAAGCGTGGTACGACGTCGCGATCTTGATGGCCCCCGCCCGCGCCGGCGAGCGCCGCACCAGCGGCCCGACCAGCCCGTACTCGTCCATGCCCAGCTCGATCTCGGCCACCAGCAGCTCGGCGATCTCGCCGGGCGAGTAGTGGTGCAGCCAGTGGGCGTCGCTGTAGTAGGTGCTCTTGTGGAAGCCGGTCACCGCGATCACGTGCAGCCCGGTCCGCTCGGCCAGCGCCTTCATCAGCGACGGGCTTCGGCCGAACCCGAGCGGCGTCATCTCGACCACCGCGGACAGCCCGAGCCGCCGGGCCGCCGTCACCTCGGCGACGGCGGCCTCCAGGGAGTCGAGCCGGTAGTCGGGCTCGTTGCGGACGGGCCAGTCACCGGTCATGAAAAAGTGCTCATGCGCATAGGTGAGGCCGATCTCCTCGACGTCCCCCAGCACCGTGCGAACCGTCACAGGAGCGCTCCTTCCTCGCGGAGCCGGGCGCGAAGCAGCTCCACGTCCACCGCCGCGGGCTCCACCCCGGCCTGTACGGCCAGCGCCGCCGCCGTCCCGGCCGCCTGCCCCATCGCCATGCACTGCCCCATCGACCGGGCCGAGGCGTGCGCGTCGTGCGTGGCCGACAGGCACCGCCCCGCGACGATCAGCCCCTCGACCTCGGCCGGCAGCAGGCACCGGTACGGGATCCCGTAGGTCCCGTAGTCGTGCACGTACTCCCACCGGGTGGCCGCGCCGGCGGCGTGGTCCTCGATGGGGGCGCCGCACCGGGCGATCGTGTCGGGAAAATCCCTCCCGGCCAACACATCATCAGAAGTCAGGACATATCGTCCGACGAGCCGCCGGGACTCCCGCACCCCGATCCGCACGGACGTGCTCAGCAGCACCGCCGACTCGTACCCGGGCACCTTGGCCCGCAGGAAACGGACGTACTCCCGCACCTGCGCACGTCCCTCGCGTTCGGCACGCGACAGCTCGAACGGGTCGGTCGGGTCGAGCCCGCTCACTCTGGTCAGGTTGGTGTGCACGATCCCGTCGTTGACGGTCCTGTGCACGGAGCCCTCGCGCCTGGGCAGGTCGGCGTCGGCCATCAGCGCGTGCAGCTCGGCCGTGCCGGTGGCCGACAGGTCCACCCCGCCCAGCCGGAACGTGGCCGTCATCGGCTGCGACCGCATGCTCGGCCGCTCCAGCGTCGCCCCGGCCCGCCAGGCCACCTCGCCGTCGCCCGTCGCGTCCACGACCACCCGGGCCTTGACCAGGAACCGGCCGGCCACGGTCTCCACCTCGACCCCGGCCCCCGGCACGTACGCGCACACCCGCGCATGCAGCAGCACGCCCGCGCCGGAGGTGAGCTCGTCCCAGACGAGCTTGAGCTCCTCCGGCTCGTACGTGACGCCGGTGCCGGCCCCGTAGGTGTTGGGCCGCTCGAAGGCGGCTCCGGCGGAGAAGAGCCGTTCGCACACCTCCCAGCCGATCCCGCCGACGACCCGCCGCGAGACCGGGCCGGGGGCGTAGAAGCCGTAGAACGTGTCGAGCACGGCGACGCCGGTGCCGCCGAGGAAGCCGGCCGGCTCCACCAGCAGGCACGACGCGCCGGCGCGGACCGCCGCCACGGCCGCCGCGCACCCGGCGCTGCCGCCGCCGGCCACGACCACGTCGCCTTCCCACAGGACGTTCACCGCAGATGCCACCCTCCGTCGACGGGAATGACCGCGCCCGTGGTCCGCCCCGACGAGGGCGAGAGCAGCCAGAGCACGGCCTGCGCGACCTCCTCCGGCCGGCAGGGGCTCGCGCCGAGGGGCATCAGCGCGGGCATCCTGGCCTGGACGGCGGCGGACGTGCGGGCGCGGACGCTCATCGGCGTGGCCACCAGACCGGCCGAGACCAGGTTGACCCGCACCCCGCGCGGCGCGGCCTCGCGGGCGGCGGTCCTGATCAGCGGGATCAGCGCGCCCTTGGCCGAGGCGTAGGCCACGGTGCGGAAGTCGTCGTCGATCGACGTGCCGAGCGCCGAGCCGATCACCACGATCGACCCGCCCTCGGCCAGCGCGGGGATCGCCGCGCGCAGCAGCCGGAACACCGACTCGTGGTTGACCCGGTGCACCTCGCGCCAGGCCTCGTCGGTGCACTCGGCCACGCCGCCGTCGCCGAGCCGGCGTCCGGACATGCCGACCGCGTGCACGACGCCGGCCAGCCGCCCGTGCCGGGCCGTGGCCTGGGCCAGCGCCTTCTCGGCCCCGCCCGGCTCGGTGATGTCGATGCCGTCGCCCAGGTCCACGCCGTACGCGCTCGCGCCGGACGCCTCGACCGCCTCCACGCAGGCGCGGCCGATGCCGCCATCCGAGCCCGCCACCAGGACGGCGCTCATGGCTTCCTGAGCACGGCGGCGGCGCGGCGGGCGTGTTCGAGGTAGGCGGCCTCGAACAGCTCCTCGGAGCGGGGGCCGCCGACGAGCTTGGCGCTGGAGATGACCGGCGGCGTCCAGCCGCCCGCGACCAGCAGCTCGGCCGTGCGGACCTTGATCTCGTTGACCACGGAGACGGCCGCCAGCGTGCTGCCGGGACCGACCGGCTCGGCCAGCCCCTCGACCTGGCAGAGCGCGTCGCCGACCGGGGTGCGCAGGTCGACCACCACGTCGGCGTGGTCGGCCAGCCGGGTGCCGCTGGGGTGTCCGGGCTCGACGGCCATGGTCTCGTTCATCGAGGTCACGGCCACCACGGACAGGCCCGCCTTGCGCAGGCCCATGGCCATCTCGATGGGCACGGCGTTCAGCCCGCTGACGCTGAAGACGATGGCCGCGTCGCTCGGCCGCAGCTCGAAGTTGGCCAGGATGGCCTCGGCCAGCCCTTCGACGCGTTCGATGAACATGGCCTGGCGCATCCCGTTCGAGCCGGCCACCTGGGTGTAGAAGGTCGTGGACAGGTCGACGATGGGGTGGAAGCCGGGGTAGGAGCCGTAGCGGGGGAACATCTCCTCCACGCCTATCCGCGAATGTCCGGTTCCGAACGTGTGCACCACTCCTCCGCCGAGGATCGCCTCAGAGGCGATGCGAGCGGCTTCGGCAAGGGCGTCCTCCTGTGTCCGTTCGATCTCGCCGAGCAGCTCCATGGCGCGGCTTATCCACTTCATCAAGATCTCCTCCCGTAGAGTGCGGCGCCGATGGCCCCCGCCATCGGGCCGAGTACGGCGGGCAGCACCGTGACGTCTCCGATCAGCGGTCGTCTGCGCGCCAGTTCGTTGTGCAGGGTGGATCGCATGAGGTCGAGCGCGCCGGAGACGCCGCCGCCGACGACCACCGAGCCGACGCCGAGGAACGCGGCGGCGTCGCCCAGCGCCACGCCGAGCGCCCAGCCGGCCTGCTCGAACACCTGGGCCGCGCGCTCGTCCCCGGCCCTGGCCGCCTCGGCGACCTCCGCCGCCGCCGTGGCCTTGGCCGTCCCCGAGCGGAAGGCCCGCACGATGCCCGGCCCGGCGGCGAACGTCTCCACGCAGCCCCGGTTGCCGCAGCAGCAGACCGGCCCCCAGGGGGAGACGGTGACGTGGCCGATCTCACCGAGGTTGTCGCGCGGCCCGACGAGGACGGTCCCGCGCAGCGCCACGGCCCCGCCCACGCCGGTGCCGAGCACGGCGAACAGCACGTCGGCCAGGCCCCGGGCGGCGCCCAGCGCCAGCTCGGCGCGCGCGAACGCGCGGGCGTCGTTGACGACGGAGACGGGGACCCCGGTCAGCGCGCGCAGCCGGGCGCCCACGGGGTAGCCGTCCCAGTCACCCGGCGGATTCGGGACGAACAGGGCGGTCCCGGTGTCGCGGTCCACGTGGCCGGGGAGCCCGATCCCGATGGACCCGGCGTGCGGGGCCAGCGAGGCCGCGAGCCGCACCGTCTCGTCAGGGCCGGCCGGCGTGGGCACGGTGCCCGAGCCGGAGACCGCCTCCCCTTCCAGCGTCACCCATTTGGTGTACGTGCCGCCGACGTCGATCCCGAGCGCGGTCACGCCCCGACCTCCAGCACCCGGGAGGCGAAGCGGGCCCCGCCGCGCGGCCGCCGGAAGGGCTCGACGCCGAGCAGCCGCAGGTAGGCCAGCAGCGGCTGGGAGTGGCTGTGCAGGTTGGCGACCGGGTACGCCTGCATGGCTACGCCGACCTCGGCCAGGTCCCAGGTGCGCCCGGGGCGGCCGGTCTCGGGGGCCAGGTAGGCGTCGGGGCCCGACAGCGTGCCCTCCCAGACCTCCGGGTAGGCGGCCGTGTGCGCGGCCAGCGTCATCCGCCGCCACCAGTCCCAGGCCAGGTCGGGGAGGTGTTCGGCGGCGGCCCAGACGAGCGTCATGTTGATCGCGTACCAGATCGTGCCGACCCCGCCGGGGCCGTACGCGTCGCGGGCGGGCCAGCGCAGCCGGGCGCCCAAAGGGGAATCGGCGGCGGAAGTGCGCTCGATCGTGCGCAGCAGCTCCACGGCCCGCTCAGGCGGGGCGGCGCCGCACAGAACGGCCCAGGGCTGCACCTCCAGCCACAGATCGTCGTCGCCGACGACCGCTCCCGGGCCGTACGCGCGGCGGTACCAGCGCCCGTTCCACTCCCCCGCGACCAGGTCGCGCAGTTCCTCGCCCAGCTTGCGGGCCTCTGCGGCGGTCGCGGGGTCGCCGAGCCGCTCGGCCAGCGTCGCGTAGCGCGGCAGGACCCAGGCGGCCATGGCGGAGTTGAGGACGGACTCGCCCCGGTCGATCATCACCTCGCGTGGCACGCCGCTCTCGGTGATGGCCATGTCGTTCCAGTCGGCGTTGAGGATGCGGACGTGCCCGTGCTCGCCCCGTCCGACCACGTCGGCGAAGAACCTGAACTGCCTGCGCAGGTTCTCCAGCAGCGGCACGCCGGGGGTCTCGTGGACCGGGTGGTAGGGCACGTCCGCGTGGAAGGCGGCCTCGTCGCCCGTCGCGCTCAGGTATTCGGCGGCCAGCCACAGGGCCCACAGGTTCTGGTCCGACGGGCGGAACAGGTCGGTCCAGGGCCGCTTGTCCGGTCCGAGCGCGTACGGCAGGTCGCCGTCGGGCCCGCCCCACGCGCACGTGTTGCGCAGCACGGACAGCGCCAGGTCGGGCTCGATGTAGACGAGCGGAAGCGCGTGCTGGAGCGGGTCGCGGGCGGCGCCGTTGAAGCCGTGCCGGAAGGAGTAGCAGGATCCCTGGTCGAGGGTGTGTCCGCCGAGCACGCCGTCGGCGCAGGCCGCGCCGGTGAGCAGGGCGGCGTGCCAGGGGATCTCCCGCTCGGCCTCGGGCGCCCGCGCGGCGGACGCGCTCGGCAGCCGGTGGCGCAGGGCCGCCAGGCTCTCCTCGAACGTCGCGGCCTGGGAGGTGGAACCGGGTGCCGGACCTGAGGCGGCTGCCGGCGCGGGGTCGTCCAGCAGGCCGTAGCGGAGGTCCAGCACGCGTTCCTCGCCCGCACCCAGCTCCAGCGGGAGCGCGAGCCGCCCGGACCGCGTCCTGGCTCCGCCGATCAGCTCCAGCTCGAGCCCGGGGTCGTCGGCGTCGGCGGCGCCGGTGATGAGCTCGACCCGGGCCGCCCTGGCCGTCCACTCCTCGGTCGCCTCCAGCCGTACGGGCGCGTCGAGCAGGTTGCGCACCCGAAGCCGGATCAGCACCCACGGCTGCTCGCCCTCCGGGCAGAGGACCGTGCGTTCCAGGGCCACCCGCTCGTCGGCCACCCGGACGACGGCGAAGGTCGGCCCGAAGATCCGCTCAGATCCCGAAATATCGGTGGAAAGCTCGCCGATGCGGGTCACGCCGGTCCCCCGGGTGAGCCACAGCAGGCCGGTGTGCTCGTCGAACAGGTCGCTCAGCCCGTAGTTGTCCGACACCAGCGTGATCCGCCGGTTGCCCACGTGCGCGAAGTGCCGCCGCGTGGGCGGGTCCAGCACGGGGTCCCACTCGGCGCGCGGGTCCCGCTCCTGGTCCAGCGTGTACGCGAACGCGGGCAGCCCGTACGCCGTCGTCCACTCCCCGTACGAGCTCATTTGCGCACCCCTCCCAGGGTCAGCCCGGCGACGTAGTAGCGCTGCAGCAGGAACATCAGCGCCAGCGGCGGCACCGCCGTGATCAGCGCGGCGGTGCTCACCAGGCCGATGCTGAAGTCGTACTCGGTCTGGAGCTGCGACAGCCCCACCGGCAGCGGCCACAGCCCCGGGTCGTTGGCCACGATGAGCGGCCAGAGCAGGTTGTCCCACTGCGCGAGGAACTGCAGCAGGAAGAGCGTCAGCAGCGCGGGCCGCAGCAGGGGCACGCCGATGCGGGCGAAGATGCGCAGCTCGCTCGCCCCGTCCACCCGCGCGGACAGCAGCAGCTCGCGCGGCAGCGCCAGGGCGAACTGGCGGACAAGGAACACCCCGAAGGCGCTCATCATGAACGGCACGATCATGCCCTGGAAGGTGTCGATCCAGCCCAGCGCCTTGACGATGAGGTACATCGGCACGAGCACCACGACCGGCGACAGCGACAGCGTCCCCACGATCACCGCGAACAGCGCGCGGCTGCCGGGGAAGCGGAGCTGCGCGAGCGCGTAGCCGGCGGCGGCCGACAGGATGACCTCGAGGACCGCGATGCCGAGCGAGAGGATCAGGCTGTTGCGCAGGTAGAGCGGGAAGCCGCCCTGGCCGAACAGCTGCGCCACGTGCGCGCCCAGCTGGGAGGCGTCGAACGTCAGCCCGCCGAGGTCGCTCGCGTCCGAGGCCGAGGAGAGCGCGAACATCGCGTACACCGGCAGCAGCATGACGGCCACGACCAGCGTCAGGACGGTCCCGCGTAAGACCTTCACCCGTCATCGCCTCCCCGCAGCACGCGGAACTGCGCGACCGACAGCGCCAGCATGGCCACGAGCAGCACCATCGCGATGGCCGAGGCGTAGCCCATGCGCTCGAACGTGAAGCCGGTCGCCCACATGTAGAGCGGCAGCACCTCGGTCGCGCCCGCCGGGCCGCCCTTGGTCAGCAGGAAGGCCGGCACGAACGACTGCATCGCCCCGACCACCGCGATGACCAGCACGAACAGCAGCGTGCGGCGCAGCAGCGGCAGCGTGATGCGGAAGAAGATCCGCACCGGCCCCGCCCCGTCGAGCCCGGCGGCCTCGAAGACGCTCAGGGGCAGCCCCTGCAGGCCCGCGGTCAGGATGATCACGAACAGGCCGAGATGCTTCCACGTCGTCATGATCACCAGGGCCCAGAGCGCCAGGCCCTCGTCGGTCAGCCACGGCTTCGGCTCCGCGCCGGCCAGCCCGATCAGCGCGTTGGCCAGGCCGTCCTCGGCGAAGATCACCGACCAGGTCAGCGAGGTGGCCACCAGCGGCATCGCGGCCGGGATCATGACGAGGGCGCGGAGGAATGCGTTGTAGCGGCCCGGCTTGCTCAGCGGCACGGCGATCGCCAGGGCGAGCACGATCGACGGCACCACGGAGCCGGCGGTGTAGACGGCGGTGACCCTGGCCGAGTTCCAGAAGCCGGGGTCCTCCAGCATTCTGCGGTAGTTGTCCAGGCCCGTCCACTCGGGGGCGCCGGCGAGGTCGTAGCTGGTGAAGCTGAGGTAGACCGCCGACACGAACGGCACGACCCAGAAGAGCAGGAAGTACAGGGCGGCGGGCAGGGACAGCAGGGCGCCGGTGCGCGCCTCCGCCCAGCGCTGCCCCTGGCCCGAGACCCGCGCGACGCGAGGCGCGAGCGCCGGCGACAGCGTCATAGGGCGATCCGCATCGCCTGGTCGAAGTCCGCCGCGGCCTGCTCGGGCGTCTTCTTGCCGAACGCCACCGCGTCGCCGGCGTCGGTGAGCGCCTTGGCCATCTCGTTCCAGACGGGCGTCTGCGGGCCGAAGTCGGCGTGCGGGGCGGAGGCGGCCATGATGTCGACGGCCTTCTGGTCGGCCCCGGGCAGCTTCTCCCAGCCCTTGACCGGGGTGAGCAGGCTGGCGTCCCTGAGCTGCCGGGCGGCGACGTCCTCGCGCTGGAGGTAGTCGATGAAGTGCCAGGCGGTGTACTGGAGCTTGGACTTCTGGGCGACCGCCCAGCCCCAGGTGTAGGCGGGGGCGACCGGCCGGCCCGACTCCCAGCGGGGCATCGGCGCGATGTCGAAGCCCTTGCCGAAGGTCAGCCTGGGGTTGAGCGTCGGGAAGAGGTCCATCGCGAACAGCCCGGACACCAGCATGGCCGCCTCACCGGTGGCGAACAGCCCGAACCCGGACAGCGGGTTGGACAGCTTGGCGTTGCCCAGGCCGCCGTAGTAGCGCAGCGCCTCGATCCCGGCCTCCGAGGCGAGCGTGGCCTTGGTGGCGTCGGGGCTGAGAATCGTGCCGCCCTTGCCCTTGACCAGGGCGAGCAGCTGCATCAGCGTCCACTGCGGGTTGCCCAGGATCCACTGCAGGCCCACCTTCTTGCCGTCGGCCGAGGTCAGCCGCTTGCTGTACTCGGCGACCTCCTCCCAGGTGGTGGGCGGCTTGTCCGGATCGAGCCCGGCTTCTATGAACCTGTCCCTGCGGTAGTAGAGGTAGCAGATCGTGTAGTCGATGGGGACGCCGTACAGCTTGCCCTCGTACGACAGCGAGCCGATCGCGTGCTCGTCGTACGCCTGGACCAGCGCCTTCTCGTCGGCCACGCCCATGGCCCTGGGGATGATCGGGGCGAGCCGGCCCTTGCGGGCGTGGCCCGGGATCGTCCAGCCGCCGATCTTGACCAGGTCGGGCGGGACGTCGCCGGCGAACGCGGTCAGCAGCTTGGCGTCGAGCTTGTCGACCGGCACGTACAAGGGGGTGATGTCGACGCCGCCGAACTCCTGCATGTAGCTGCGCAGCAGCGGGTTGAAGACCTTGTCGTACGCCTTGGTCTGGTGCAGCCAGACGGACAGTTTTCCGCGCGGCACCCCGTCGGCGGGGACCGTGGCGGCCGGTTCGGAGCCGCAGGCGGCGAGCAGGCCGGACGCCGTCGCGAGGGTGGCGGTTCTGAGCAGGGCACGGCGGGTCAACCTGGTCATGCTCGACCTCCCGGTATGGGGGTTTTACTGGCCCATGAGTGCGTTGTTGGGGTCGTTGAGCTCCACGGAGAACACGGTGAGATCGCCGCGGGCGTGGCGGATGGTGTATTCGAGGGCGATCCCGCTCTCGGTGCAGGTGCTGCGGGCGGTGGCCAGCAGGGCCGCGGCCATGGGCACGCGCAGCAGCTCGGCGAGCCGGTAGTCGGCGTTGACCGCGCCGATCGTCTCCCGGCCGCTCGCGGGGGTGAGGCCGTACTTGGTGCGCAGCAGGTCGTAGAGGGAGCCGGTGAGGTCCTCGTCGAGGATGCCGGGGACCAGCTCTACGGGCAGGTGGGCGCTCTCCAGCATGCAGGGCACGCCGTCGAGCAGGCGCAGCCGCTCGACGAAGACGATCTCCTGGTCCTCCCGCACGCCGAGCGCGGCGGCGGCGTCGGAGCCGGCCGGCTGGAGGTGGGCCTTGAGCAGCCGCGTCGCGGGCTTGCGGCCCAGCCGCGCCATCGTCTCGGTGAACCCGACCGGCCGCGAGCCCAGCTCGGGGGCCACGGCCTGCGGGGCGGTGTAGGTGCCGCTCCCCTGCCTGGCCACCAGCAGCCCTTCCTGGACCAGGTCGCCGATCGCCCGCCGGGCGGTCGCCCTGCTCACGCCCGCGTAGACCATCAGGTCCTTCTCCGCGGGGATCATCGTGTCGGGCTCGCAGTCGCGGATCACCGCCCGCAGGCGCTCGCGCAGCTGGTAGTAGAGCGGCACCGCGGCTGACGGGTCGAGCGCCAGCCTGCGTTCCCAGTCGGTCATGACGTCCCCGCCTCAGTTGTACGGACGACCGTATCTTTTCTGCTCACCGGGGCGGGTGTCAACCATGTGAGGTACGAGCCGCTCGCCGGGCGTGAAATGCGCCGGACGCACACCTCAGGCCCACTACGCTCCTTGGAAGGGCGTTTCGTGGGGGCGGAGGGATGAGTGACGGTCAACGGGGCGGTAAACCAGCAGGCGGCCACAGCGGCTGACACGGCGGCACCCACGGCGGGTGAGGCGGTCGGGCGGGTGCTCGGCACCCAGGCGGCCTCGCCGCTGTCGTTCTGGGTCGGCCTGGAGCCGGGCAAGGTCGTCCAGCTCGACGACGTGGTGGTGACCAGGCGCGAGGTGCCCGGCCACGGCACCGTGCTGGTGGCGGGCGTGGTGACGACCGTGGAGGCCAGGCACGAGGGGGCCGCGTACGACTCCGACGTCTTCCTGATCGCCGACGGCGCGCTGCCGGCCGCCGTCGTCGAGGTGGCGGAGGTGCGGGTGACGCGGGTCGAGCCGGAGGTGTTCGTGCCGCCGCTGCCCGGCTCCAAGGTCTTCCTGGCCAGCTCGGGCGACCGCGACCAGGCCCTCTACTTCGACGTGATGGACCGCCGGATCCCCCTGGGCATGGGCCGCGACGGCCAGCCGCTCTACGTCAACTTCGACTTCCTCGACGGCACCCGCGGCGCCCACGTGTCGATCTCCGGCGTCTCCGGCGTGGCCACCAAGACCTCCTTCGCGACCTTCCTGCTCTACTCGATCTTCAACTCGGGCGTGCTGGAGGGAGAGGCCGCCAACACCAAGGCGCTGATCTTCTCCGTCAAGGGAGAGGACCTGCTCTTCCTCGACCACGACAACGTGCGGCTCGACGATCGCGCCAGAGGCGTCTACGCCCGGCTGGGGCTGCCCGCCAGGGCGTTCGGCAGCGTCCACGTCTTCGCCCCGCCCCGGCCGAACGACCCCAACGGCGTGCCGCACGTCTCCGCGCGCACGCAGGGGGTGAGCTCCTTCTACTGGACGCTGGTCGAGTTCTGCCAGGAGGAGCTGCTGCGCTTCGTGTTCGCCGACTCCGACGACGAGCGGGCCGGCTACTCCCTGCTGGTCGGCCAGGTCGCCGCCCGGCTGAAGGCGTGGGCCGAGCCGGTGGGCGACGGGGGGGCGGTCATGGTGCGGGGCACCTCCTGCCGTACGTTCACCGACCTCGTCGAGCTGCTGTCCGACCAGCTCCAGGACGAGGGCACGCGCGGCGAGTGGACCGGCGCGCAGACGCCGCTCGGCACCGTCAACGCCTTCCTGCGCAGGCTCCGCAGCGCCGTGCGCCCGCTGTCCCCGATCGTCCGGGGCGACCTGCCGTTCTACCGCAACCACTCGGTCCGCACCTCCGACGCCCAGGTGTCGATCGTGGACCTGCACAACCTGCCGGAGCGGGCGCAGCGGTTCGTGGTCGGCGTGGTGCTGCGCGGCGAGTTCCACCGCAAGGAGTCCTCGGGCACGGCCCGGCCGCTGCTGTTCGTGGTGCTGGACGAGCTCAACAAGTACGCCCCGCGCGAGGGCGACTCCCCGATCAAGGAGATCCTGCTGGACGTGGCCGAGCGGGGCCGCTCGCTGGGCGTCATCCTCATCGGCGCCCAGCAGACCGCCTCGGAGGTGGAGCGGCGCATCGTCTCCAACAGCGCCGTACGCGTCGCCGGCCGCCTCGACCCGGCCGAGGCCGCCCGGTCCGAGTACGGCTGGCTGCCCCCGGCCGTCAGGGAGCGCGCCACGATCGCCAAGCCCGGCACCATGTTCGTCGCCCAGCCGGAGATCCCGGTCCCGCTGGCCGTCGCCTTCCCCTTCCCGGCCTGGGCGACCCGGCCGGCCGAGGCCGCGACCGAGCCGGCGAAGGTCTCGGCCGATCCGTTCCAGGGCCTGCCCGGCGTCGAAGACGACATCCCGCCCTTCTGACCACAGGTGGTTTCGTGAAGATCCTGCACACCGCGGACTGGCACGTGGGCAAGGTGCTCAAGGGCCGCCCCCGCTTCGACGAGCACCGTGACGTGCTGCGCGAGCTGGTCGCCGCCGCCCGCACCCACGACGTCGACGCCGTCATCGTGGCCGGCGACCTGTTCGACACCTCGGCGCCCACGCCCGAGGCCCAGTCATTGGTGCTCAACGCGCTCCTGGCGCTGCGCGGCGACGGCAGGGACGTGATCGTGCTGGCCGGCAACCACGACAACCCGCAGCTGCTGGAGGTCTACCGGCCGGTGCTCGGCAAGCTGGGCCTGCACGTCATCGGCTCGTTCCGGCGCCCGGACGCGGGCGGCACGCTGGCCTTCACGGCGCGCTCGGGCGAGCCGGTGCGGCTGGCGGTGCTGCCGTTCCTGTCGCACCGCTACGTCGTACGCGCCGCCGAGGTCCTCACCGGCACCGCCGCCGACCACAACCGCGACTACGCCGCCCGCATCGGCGAGCTGATCGGCGCGCTCACCGCCGGCTTCCACGCCGACACCGTCAACCTGGTCACCACCCACGGCACCCTGCCCGGCGGGGCGTTCGGCGGCGGCGAGCGGGAGGCGCAGTCGATCTTCTCCTACTACTTCGAGCCGACCGCGTTCCCGGCCGCCACCCAGTACGCCGCCCTCGGCCACCTGCACCGCCGCCAGCAGATCCCCGGCCCGTGCCCGATCTGGTACAGCGGCTCGCCGCTGGCCGTCGACTTCGGCGAGGAGGGCAACACCCCGGGCGCGCTGCTGGTCGAGGTCACTCCGGGCAAGCCCGCCGTGGTGCGGGAGCTGGCGTTCGCCTCCGCGCGGCGGCTGCGCACCGTGCGCGGCACGCTGGAGCAGCTGGAGGCCATCGAGCCGGGCGACGACTGGCTCAAGGTGATCGTGGAGGAGAAACCCCGGGTGGGCCTGGCCGACGACGTGCGCGGCCTGCTCAACGGCGCCGTGGACGTGGTCCTGGACGAGCGGTTCCGGCCGGTGCCCGCCACCCGCCGCACCGGCTCGGCCGATCGCAGCCCGCGCGAGCTGTTCCGCGAATACCTGACCGCCACCGGCCGCCACGACGAGCAGGTGGCCACGCTGTTCGACCGGCTCTACGACGAGGTGACCGGCTGATGCGACCTCTCCTGCTGCACCTGGACCACTTCGGCAGCTTCCGCGAGCCGGTGACCGTCGACTTCTCCGACACCGAATACTTCGCGCTCGTGGGCCCGACCGGCGCCGGCAAGAGCACGATCATCGACGCGATCTGCTTCGCCCTGTACGGCACGGTGCCGCGCTGGGGCAGGGAGAATTCCATCGCCCACGCCCTGGCCCCGTCCGTCGCGGCCGGCAAGGTGGCGATGGTGTTCGACAGCGACGGGCGGCGCTTCGGCGTGGCCCGGTCGATGGTGCGCGACGCCAAGGGCGCGGTGCGCACCAAGGAGGCCAGGCTCGACGAGCTCGACCCGGCCGCGCCGCTCGAGCAGGCGTTCGACGCTGTGGTCAAGCCGCTCGCCGAGGGCGAGAACGTCACCCCGGAGGCGCAGCGGGTGACCGGCCTGGAGTACCGGTTCTTCACCCAGTGCGTGGTGCTGCCGCAGGGCCGCTTCGCGGAGTTCCTGCACGCGGCGCCGCGCGAGCGGCAGGACCTGCTGGTGCAGCTGCTCGACGCCGACGTCTACGAGCGGATCAGGCAGAGCGCCGCCCGCGAGGAGGAGGCCGCCAAGCAGGCCGCCTCCTTCGCCCGCGACCAGCTCACCAAGCTGTCCGGCGCGACCGCGGAGGCCGAGCGGGAACTGGCGGAGCGGCTGGAGGCGCTGCGGCGGCTGGCCGAGACCATCGGCGCCGACCTCGACCTGCTGCGGGCCCGCGAGGCCGACATCCGCCGGGCCGAGCAGGAGCTGGCCGCCATGGCCGAGCGCCGGTCGCTGCTGGCGTCGCTGCGCATGCCCGCCGCCGTGCCCACGCTGGCCTCGGCCCGCCGCGCCGCCGCCGAGGCGGTCGAGGCGCTGACGGCCGAGGTGGCCACGCTGGAGGCCGACGACCACGAGGCGTACGAGGCGCTGGCCGCGCTGGGCGACCGGGGCGCGCCACGGGCGGCGCTGGCCGCGCTGGACGCCCGCGAGCGCCTGGCCGCCGACGCCGCCCGCGCCAGGGCCGAGGCCGCGACGGCCGCCGCGTCGCTGCGGGACCTGGCCGGCGCGCGGGAAGCGGCCGAGGAGGCGCTGGCCGCCGCCGAGGCCCAGCGGGAGCGCCTGCGCGACGCCCACGCCGCCGCCCACCTGGTCCCGCGGCTGGCCGTGGGCGAGCCGTGCCCGGTCTGCCGGCACCCCGTCTCCGAGCTGCCCCGGCACGAGCCGCCCGCCGACATCCGCGCCGCCGACCGCGTCCTCGCGGGCACCCGCGAACGGGCCGAGCGCGCCAGGGCCGCCCACGCCCGGGCCGAGACCTCGGCCTCGATGCTCACCGCGCAGGCCGCGCGGGCGGAGTCCGAGCTGGCCGCGCTGCCCGCCCCCGGGGACCGGGCCGAGCTCGAAGGCCGGCTGGCCGCGATCGCCAAGGCCGACGAGCTGGCCACTCAGGCACGCAGGGCGCTGCGCGCCGCCCGCGGGAAGCTGGACGAGGCTCGGACCGGCGCCGAGCGCACCGAGCGGCAGGCCGAGAGCGCCTGGCGGGAGCTGGAGGCGGCCCGCGACCGGCTGCTCGTCTCCGGGCAGCAGGAGGACCCGCCGCCGCTCCTCGACCGGCGCGACCTGCATCAGGCGTGGACCGAGCTGCTCGGCTGGCGCGACCGGGCCGCGCAGGCCGCCCGCGCCGAGCTGGCCGAGCGCGAGGAGCAGCTCGGCCAGGCCCGCGCCCGGCTCGACGCCGACCGCCGCCGGCTGACCGAGCGGCTGGCCCAGCACGGCGTGGTCGCCCCGCGCGACGCCTCGCCCGACCAGCTCGGCGCCGCCGTCGCCGGGACCGTCGCCCGCGCCGAGAGCGCCCTCGAACGCCTCAAGGAGGAGCGCAAGCGCGCCGCAGACCTCGAGCTCCAGATCTCCCAGAAGGAGCACGAGGCGAAGGTCGCCCACGAGCTCGCCCTGCGCCTGCGGGCCAACGCCTTCGAGCGCTGGCTGTGCGCCGAGGCCCTGGCCGTGCTGGTCGCCTCGGCCTCCGACACGCTGCGCGAGCTGTCCGACGGCCAGTACGAGCTGGCCCTCGGCGACAAGACCGGCGACATCGAGGTGATCGACTACGGCGAGGCCGGCCTGCGCCGCAGCGCCCGCACCCTGTCCGGCGGCGAGACCTTCCAGGCCGCCCTGGCCCTGGCCCTGGCGCTGTCCGGGGCCGTCGCCCGGGGCCTGGACTCGATCTTCCTGGACGAGGGGTTCGGCACGCTCGACCCGGCCACGCTCGACACCGTGGCCACCACCCTCGAACGCCTGGCCGCCGGCCAGGACCGCCTGATCGGCGTCGTCACGCACGTGCCCGCGCTGGCCGAGCGCGTGCCGGTGCGCTTCGAGGTCAGGCGCGACGGCAAGGGCTCCCACGTGCGGAAGGCGGCCATCGCTCCATGACGGGATTCACCGTCGACCCGTGGGACCCCGGCTACGCCGCCGCCCTCGCCGTCGAGAACCTCTCCGAGATGGGCGCCACCAGCGCCGAGCTGGTCATCGACATCGAGCGGCCGGCCGCCGACTGGAAACCCGTCACGCCCGGGCCCGACGCCTCCCCGCCCGGGACGCTGCTGGTGGCCGACGGGGTCCGCAGGATCGACGCCCGCGTGTGGGTCGACGATCCCGACGCGCCCATGCCCGTCCCGGGGATCGCGGCGTCGTACGCGGCCGGGATCGTCCGCTGCGGCCCGGACGGCGCCGACCTGGCGGAGATCCAGGTCAACCGGTCGCTGATCTCCGCATCGCCGCACGCGCCCGAGGTCAAGACCACGCATGCCACGTACCAGCCGAGCAAGGCCGCCGACGCGAGCTTCGAGGAGCTGTCGCTGGCGCTGCAGCGGCTGGTCACCCAGCTGGAGGTGGACCTGGCGGTGCGGCACCGCAACCGCGGCGACGACCTGCTGCTGGTGGACGGGCCGCTGCGGGGGCGCACGCACCTGCCGCGCACGATCGGCTACATCAAGACCCACCACACCGCCTACCTGCCGCCGCCGCAGTCCGCGGTGGTCGCCGCGCTCGCGCCCGGCCAGCGCACGCCCGTGTTCCTGATGGGCACGAGCTGGCGGCGGCACGCCTGGTACCTGCGGCTTCCCGTCCAGTCGGCCGCGCCGTGGGCGGGCGTGGCGCGCTGCGAGGCCAGCGCCGACCTGGATCCGGCCCAGGTCGTACGGCTGGCCGACGCGGTCACCCTCGCCCTGCCGCCGCTGGCCGGCGTGGACTACAAGGACCCGCGCGCGCCGCAGAACCTGGTCCCGATCGGCGGCCTGGAGAAGCTCCTGCGCCACCACCTGGGCGACAGCCGCCTGCTCTACCGCGCGCTGCGCACGGCGGCGGCCGGTTAGCCACGCGCTCTGGAACGGGGCCGTCACGAAAGGCTTCGCTAGCCGTCAGGGAGGGAATGTCAGCGGCCCTCACCGGCGGGCGCCTGCCTAGCGTGGGCGCATGGGTGACTGGTGGGCGGCCTTCAGGCGATCGCCGTACTTTCCCGCGTCCGTCCTGACGCTGATCCTCTCGGCGGGGGCGGGGCTGTTCGCCGGGTCGTACACGTACGCGATGGCCTCGCCGACCCCGCACCACATGCCCGTGGCGGTCGTCGGCGTCAACGTCCAGACCGTACGTGCGAAGGCCTTCGTCACCGGCCTGGAGAAGTCGCTGGAGTCCTCGCTCGTCCTGCGCTTCCAGCGGACGTACGCCGACGCCGTAAGGGCCATCGAGGAGCAGCGGGTCTTCGCCATCTTCGTGGTGCGCGGGGACGACGTCGAGATGGACGTCTCGAGCGCCTCGGGCGCGTCGGTGGCGCTGCTGCTCGTCGAGCAGGCCCCGCGCGTCGCCGCCCGGGTGGGGGTGCGCCTCACGACGAGGGACATCAAGCCGCTCCAGCGGGCCGACCCGCGCGGCCTGGCGATCTTCTACATCACGCTCGCCGCCGTGATCGTCGGCTTCACCGGGGCGGCCCAGCTCAGCGCCCACGCCCCCCAGCTCAACCCCGGCGAGCGGATCGCCTTCACCGCCGCCTACGCCGCGTTGGGGGCGTTCGCCATCGTGGCGGTCGTGGACTGGCTGCTGGGCGCGCTGAAGCTGCCGGTCCTGGAGTCGTGGTCGATCCTGGCGCTGACCACGTTCACGACGGGGATGGTGTTCACCATGTTCAACACCTTCCTCGGGCGCTGGGCGATGCTTCCCACCTGGGGGCTGATGGTGCTGCTGGGCAACCCGTCCTCCGGCGGGGCGGTGTCGTGGCCGCTGCTGCCCTCGCCGCTCGGCGTCATCGGCCGCTGGTTGCCACCGGGGGCGTCGGTCAACGCCCAGCACACCGCCGTCTACTTCCCCGGCCACCAGAGCGCGATGCCGTTCCTGGTGCTGGGGGCGTGGTCGCTGGTGTCCTGCGTCGTCTTCCTGATCTGGCGCAAACGCCACCCGGGCGGCCGCACCGACGCCCCCGCATGAGGCGCGAACGTCGCCCCGGCGCCCTCTTATGAGCGGTCAGCCGCGTGGGGCGCGGCGGTCGCGGCGGCGTTCGAGCTCGTCCTCATCGACCAGGGTGAGCATCGGCTCGCCCGGGGCGCACAGCATCACGACGACGAAACGGCTCCACGTGTCGTGGAGGTTGTTGGCCGCCTGGTAGTGGATGACGTCACCGCCCGGCTCCCAGAAGGCCTCGCCCGCGCGGATGACCCGCTCGGGCTCGCCCTCGAGCTCGAAGATCATTTCTCCTTCGAGCATGTAGCCGAAGACGGGGCCGGCGTGGCGGTGCGGCGGGGTGCCCGGGTCCCCCGGCGGCAGCTCGATCAGGGCGGTCATCGAGCAGGCCCCCTCGGGGACCGTGGGGTGCTGTTCCTGAAGGAGCGTCAGGACGGTGTTCGATCGCGGAGAACTCTGCATGCCCAGCACGCTATGGCGCTTCCGGCCCTCTGAGAGGGCCAGTTATGGCCCGGCCAATTGGACCAATCCCTGAAGTGTTCATCTTTCCTTTAGCGATCTTTGTAGCTATTTGCCCCTTTCTGTGGGGATCATTGCGGTGTCCGTCGCACCCCCCACGAGGAGGCTTCGTGCACACCCCGCAACGCTCCGGACGTTCCTGGCCGGTCAGGCTCACCGTCGTCCTGACCGCCTTCGTGTCCCTCATCGGCCTGGCCGGCATCACCCCCGCCAACGCCTCGGTCTACAACTCCTGCACCATCTCGCGGTGCTCCGACGCGCGCTCGGCCAGCTCGACCTGGGCCTCCAAGGGCTACCCCACCTCCAGCGGCTGGTACTCCTGGCCGGACGGCCGCTACAACTACACCGGCGGGCGCTTCTACAACCGCGAGGGCCAGCTGCCCAGCGGCGCGACCTACTATGAGTACGACGTCTACTCCCGGGCGCGCGGGGCCGCGCGTGACGCGTACCGGATCGTCGTGAACCGCAGCACCGGCGTGGTGTGGTTCTCGCCCAACCACTACACCGACTTCTACCGCCTGTAGGGACGCACGCCCATGACCTCCGCCGAACGTCCGCTGCCGTCCTGGCTCACGGTGTCCACCGGCCCGGCGCCGGCGGTGGTCGACGGGCGGGCCTGCCGCACCCGCGCCGCCTTCTTCGAGGAGGTGGCGCGGGCGCTGCGCCTGCCCGCCTACTTCGGCCGCAACTGGGACGCGCTCACCGACTCGCTGCGCGACACCGGCGCCGTCGCCCTGTTCGTGGCGCACGCCGAGGAACTGCTCGGCGACGAGCCTCCCGAGCAGTTCGCCACCCTGCTGGCGGTCCTCTCCGACGCCGCCGAAGGCGGGCTGACCGTCACCCTGAACACCGAGCCCGCCCATGAGGCCCTGATGAGGGAGCGGACCGCCGCCGCACTGGGCTACGGAATGTGACGTCGCTCCGGCCCCCTTGAACGCGTCGGGCGCGCCGACGACCACGCGCACCACGCCCCGTCGGACGGTCACGTGACTACCCGCTTCTGACGTTCCGGGGTGGCCGCCTGGCCGCGGCGGCGGGGGAAGGTGGCGATCGCGGCCAGGTTCGCGACGGCGACGACCACGGCGCCGGTCAGCAACAGCCCCCGCCCACCGGCCAACCCGGCCAGCGGTGCTGCCATGGCCAGCCCGAACGGCCGGGTCGCGAACGAGATGAGCTGATCGAACGACCGCACCCGGCCCAGCGCCGCCTCAGGGATCTCCTCGGCGACCACGGTCTCCCACAGCGGGCTGAGCACGCCCAGCCCGAACATCGCCACGAAGTACGCCCCCGCGATCAACCACGCGCTCGCCGGCAGCGCCAGGGCCGCCATCGGCAGCACGTACAGCGCCGCGCCCACCTGCACGGCCACCAACGGCCGCCGGATGGGCAGCCTCGGCGCCGCGAACACCCCCGCGACCAGCCCCACCGTGCCGCTCTGCACAATCAGCACCCAGCCGGCCTCACCGCCCAGCTCCTTGACCGCCGCCAGCGGGCCGAGCGTGAGGAACAGGCCGGCCATGAAGTGCCACACGCCGTGGGCCAGGACCGCCGCCAGAAACCACGGCCGCCGCCGTACCTCGCCCCATCCCTCTCTCAGGTCGTTGAGGAACGTGGCGTTCTGGGCGCCGGAGCGCTTGGCCGTACGTACTCCGCCCAGGGTCAGCGCCGAGCAGGCGAACAGCGCGGCCGTGAGCAGCGCGGCCCAGCCGGGCCCGGCCAGCAGCACCACGCCGCCCGCCAGGGCGGGAGCGAGCACGGCGGCCACGCTGGTCGCGACGCCGAGCCGGGCGTTCACGCGCAGCCGCTCCGGCCCCGGCACCGCGGCCACCACCAGCCTCGGCACGGCCGGCAGCCCGAACGCGACCGCGACTCCCGCCAGCACGGCCAGCACGGCCAGGCGAGGCAAGCTGGCGGCACCGGTCAGCAGCTCGATCGCGATGGCGGCCTGCGTCAGGCCGCGTACCAGGTCGGTGACCAGCGCCAATCGCTCGGGTCTGACCCGGTCGGCCACCACCCCGCCCACCGGCAGGAACACCAGCAACGGAATCGCCTCACATGCCAGCACCATGCCGACGGCCCCGGCGTCACTGGTGGCGCGCAGCACGGCGAGAGTGATCGTGGTCGGGATCAACGCGGTGGCCAGGGCGGACAAGGCCCGGCCGATCAGCAGTCTCATGGTTCGGCAGATTATTTCGCCAGCTAATATTTCGTCAACAAAATACTCGCTGACGTATCGTTGTTCTCTGTGGACTCAGTGGATCGTCATCTCGCCCGATGGCGGGGCAAGGCGCCGTACGACGAGCGGGTCGAGGCGGTCGTGACGCGGATGCAGTTCCTCGTCAAGCACCTGCACCAGACGAAGGAGGCGGCGCTGGCGCAGGTGGGGATGCAGGACTTCGAGTTTGAGACGCTGCACCGGCTGGTCGCCCATGGCCGGGCCGCGACGCCGTCCGAGCTGGCGATCGAGCTGATGCTCTCGCCCGCCGGGATGACCGGCCGACTCGACACGCTGGAGAAGTCCGGACTGGTACGACGGCTGCGCAGCGCGGAGGACCGGCGGCGGGTGGACGTGGAGCTGACTGACAAAGGCCACGAGCTGTGGCTGGAGGCCATGCGGATTCGGGCCGAGGTGGAGGCGGAGATGGTCTATGCGCTGGACGCGCAGCAGCAGGAGACGCTGAACGGCCTGCTCAAACGCCTCCTGGAGAACGTGGAGTCGAACCGCTGACCCGCGTTTCCCCATCTGCGGGCCCCGTGATCAGGCGGTCTCCTAGTCCTCCTGTGTCCTGATCGTCGGTGCGGCAGCAGGGCGTGCGCCAGAAGAACGGAGGCAAGGACCAAGGTCATCTGACCGTCGTGGCCGCCGTTCTCCGTGACGCAGCAGCGGCCTACGCGGAGCACAGGTACGGCCGGGAGA
This sequence comes from Nonomuraea angiospora, assembly GCF_014873145.1. Taxonomy (NCBI): domain Bacteria; kingdom Bacillati; phylum Actinomycetota; class Actinomycetes; order Streptosporangiales; family Streptosporangiaceae; genus Nonomuraea; species Nonomuraea angiospora. The sequence continues at coordinate 2,766,575 of NZ_JADBEK010000001.1, forward strand.
GCGTCAGGGCGGTCGCCGTGAGGGCCATCCCGAGCAGGACCGGCGCGAGGTGCCAGAGGTCGACGTACCCGATGGCCAGGTGGGTCAGGACGGCGGGCACGAACCCGGCGACGGCCGCGAGCGTCAGCGTCCACCACACCCACGACTCACCGCGCCGCCATCCCCAGGCGCTCAGCAGGGTGATCGCCGCCGCGGCGGCCAGCAGCGCCCCGCCGAACCCGGCCCTGTCGTGCGCGATGAACGGCAGCAGCCGCGTCCCGGCCGCCGCCCGCAACGTGTCCGGCCCGGTTCCCAGGTACTCCAGGTCGCTCGGGACGAAGACGCCGCCGAGACCGACGGCCGACACGGCCACGCCGCCGGCGAACAGCCCGATCCCGGTGATCACCATGAGGAGCTGGCCGGTGAGCGCCCGGCGGCGTTCGCGTTCGGGTCCGTCCGGGCGGGAGGTCCATCGCGGGCGCTCCCGTGGCCGCCGGGCCGCGGCCAGGAACATGGGAAGGAGCACGACGGCCAGCGCCGTGTGCAGCGGCTCCGCGTACCCGTGGGTGAAGAGGTAGGGCACGGCGGCGAACCCGATCGCCCCTGAGACCAGGTACGCCTCGCGCGCCCACGGCCACCCGCGGCGCATGCCCCCGGCGGCGAGCCCGACGTAGAGGACGCCGATCGCCACCATGGTGCCCGCCAGCGTGATCCGGTCGTGCCGCAGGAAGTGGACCAGGTGGTGGTTGACGGCGTGCAACGACTCCTGGTCCATGTCGAGGAAGGCGCGGTCGTACCAGAGCAGCACCGGCCCGAGCGCGACCGCCGCGGCGACGAGCCCGGCGACCGCGATGACGACGCCGGTCGCCATCCCCCACCACCAGGCGGGCCACCGGCGGGGGTCACTGCCGGCGGGCCACAACGAGGGGGCGGGCGCGGTGGGGGTCGCCGCCTCCATCACCCGCCCGAACCAACCGGGGCCCGCCTCGATCAGCAGGGCCGGCGTGGCGAGCACGACCTTGGCGGGATCAGCAAGAACCCCGGCCACCGCTCCGACGGACGGAGAAGCGGGCAACACGATGCCCCCGCGGTGCTCCGAGGAGGGGCGCTCCGTGTCGCGCTCTGGGTGGGTCTGCGCCACGTCGCGCTCTGGGTGGGTCTGCGCCACGTCGCGCTGCGGGAGGGTCTGCGCCACGTCGTGCTCCGGGCGGTGCCGCTCCTCGTCGTCCGTCGGCAGGATCGCGTCCACGTGTGCTGCCAGGGCGGCGGTCACGGCCGGGTCCCCCGTGCGGACCAGCAGCGGCACCCGCCTGCCCGCCGCCGCCTGCCGTACCAGCGGCACGTCCGCGAGCTCGACCGGCTCCACCAGGACGAGCCCCGCCCCGAGCGGCGGCAGCGCGCGTACCGCGTCCCGGGCCACCTGCGGCGGCACCGCAGCGCCGAGCCGGCTGCGCACCGCCACCCCGGCCACCGTGCCCGACAGGTGCGCGGGCGGGTGCCGGTGCCCGAGCAGCCGCGCGACCAGCCGCCCGCCGCCGGGCAGCGATCCCGTCCAGGCCAGCGCCCTCAGTGCCACCCGCCGCGACCGCCGTACGCCCAGCAGCGCCCCCGCGATCCCCCGCAGCGGCTGGTACGTCCAGTCAGGCATCGCTCCCCGGCCTTCCGCCCCGCCCTCCACCCGGCCTCCCAGCCGACCTTCCACCCGGCATACCGCCCGGCATTCCCCCCGGCCCTCCGCTCAGCCCTCCGCACGGTCCTCCGCCTGGGCCTCTGCCGGGCTCTTCTCCTGGCATCCCTCCTGGCGTTCCGTCCGGACTGCCATCGAGCTCGGGCACCGGCCCGGTACCCCGTTCCGCCGGCTCGGGCGGTGTCCAGCCGAGAACCGGATCCATCGACCGCAGCAGCAGCCCGGGCGGCACCAGGCGGGCGGCGAGGTTCCGTGACCACACCCCCGGCCCCCACGCCACCAGGGACGCCGCCCCCAGCCGGGCCGACCGGCGGACGATCGCCTGGGTACGGGGCCGCCGCACCCGGTCGTACCGGGCGAGCGCCACGTCCACGTCGCGCTCCGAACGCAGGCAGGCGGCCAGCGTGACCGCGTCCTCCAGCGCCGTGCCCGCCCCCTGCCCCAGCGCCGGGTCCATCGCGTGCGCCGCGTCCCCCAGCAGCGCCACCCTCCCCCGTACGTACGTGGCCAGCGGCGGCATCGCGTACACGTCGTGCCGCAGCACGGCGTCCCCGGGCACGGCCGCCAGCATCTCGGGCACGGGATCGGGCCAGCCGCCGAACCTGCGCACGAGCCCCGCGTACGCGTCCCCCTCCCCGCCTTCGGGCACCCGGGCCGCCGCGAAGCAGTAGAACCGCCCGCCCGGCAGCGCCGCGAACCCGAAGCGCTCCCCTCGCCCCCAGAACACCGCCCCTTCGGCGCCTCGCCCGCCCAGCGGCCCGGTCACCGCCCGCCACGCCGTGCAGCCCGCGTACCGGGGCGCCCGCGCCTCCGGCCACCCCTGTTCCCGCACCCGGCTGCGGATCCCATCGGCCCCCACCACCAGGTCCGCCCGCACCCACCCGCCCCGATGCTCGACCACCACCCCCTCACCGTCGGACCACACCCGCCCGCCCCCGTGCTCAGCCGACGCCCCCTCGCCGTCCGCCAGGGTCCGCGCGTCCCGATGCTCGACCACCACCCCATCCCCGTCCGCCCGCACGGCCCGTACCTCGCTGCCGGGCCGCAGCACGTCGGGCGGCAGGGCGGCCACGAGCGCCCGCACCAGCTCCGCCCGGTGCACCATGAGCAGCGGCCACCCGTGACGCTGCGCGACGTCGGCGTTGTCGGTCCTGGACAACCATCGCCCGGCCCGGTCCCGCACCCCGCCCGCGGTCTCCACCCCGGCGATCGCCCGTACCCGCTCGGCCAGGCCCAGCGCAGCGAGGGCGCGCGTGGCGTTGGGCCAGAGCGCCAGCCCCGCCCCGATGTCTCCGAACTCGGCGGCCCGCTCCAGCACGGTCACCCGCCATCCGATCCGGTGCAGCGCGATCGCCGCCGCCAGCCCTCCGATCCCCCCGCCGACCACGACCGCAGCAGGCACGACCCGCACCCTCGACCCCCTCTTTGAGCGACTGCTTAATCAGACCATAGGACGATTTAAGCGATCGCTCAACTCCCTCAACGGCAACAGGAGCCGGCGGGGAGCGCGGCCGATGGTGACCGCGCTCCCCGATAGGTCAGATCCCGTCAGTGGGGCAGCAGGATCTTGTCGACGATGTAGACGGTGGCGTTGCTCGTCTTCACGCCACCACAGACGATCTTGGCGTCGTTGATGGTGAGGTTGTCACCGGAACCCTTCACGGTCAGGGACCCGCCCTGCATGGTCTTGAGCGTGGCGCCCTCGACCAGGTCGGACGGCGCCTTCTTGCCCATCACCACGTGGTAGGACAGCAGCTTGGTCAGCGCCTCCTTGTTGGCCATGAGCTTGTCCTGGGCTTCCTTCGGGATCGCGTCGAACGCCTTGTTGTCCGGCGCGAACACCGTGATGTCCGAGGCGGAGTCCAGTTTCTCCTGGAGCCCGGCCTTCTTCACGGCCTCCGACAGCTTCGACAGCTCGGAGATCTTGGAGAGGGCGGTGCCTACCGGCTGGTCCGCGACCTCGGCCAGGTTGCCCTCGATCGCGGAGCAGCCGGGTCCGGACGGGCTGGCGGCGGCGGTGGCGGTCGGCGAGGGCGACATTTCCGGAGAAGTGGGCGACATCTCTGGCGAAGTCGGTGACATCTCCGGAGACGTGGGCGACATCTCCGGCGTGGAGGTCGTTTCCTCCGGCGACGGCACCGGCGTACGCGTGTGGACAGCTGCGCCGGCGGTGCCGGTGGCACCGGCGGCCAGCGCCAGCGCCGCCGCGAGAAGCACTCGTTTCACTGTGATCCCCCCGAGTTCGGAGTGCCGCGGCGGGCGAACCTGCCACGGCTCGAACGCAGCCCCGGGCTCGCACCCCGGCTGCCTCTCCAGTGTGTGCAGCCATCGAGAACACGGGAGTTACATTTCGCCCAAAAAGCCACAAAAGCCGTACACCACAACTTTTGCCCGCTATGTCTCGGTGCAGGTTTGGAACCCGACGGAGCCGGGCCCGCCGGGGCCCGCGGGCCCCGGGTCCCTTAAAGGTGCGTTCAGGCCACCGGCCGCAGGTCCCGGCTGTCGAGCCGGAGGTCGCGCGGGCTGAGGGCGCGGCGGCGTTCGGTGGCGTAGAAGGTTCCGGCGAGCCCGATGAGGAGCCACACGAAGAGGTGCGCCAGCCCGCCGGCCAGGTCGCCGCCCGTTCCGGTGGCGATGGCGCGCAGGGCGGTGATCGCGCCGTGCGTGGGCAGCAGCGGTTCGGCCGCCGCGAGCGGGGCGGGGATCGACGACAGCGCGCCGGTGGCGACCGTCAGCACGAGGACCGCGACGGACAGCAGGCGGCCCGAGCGCCGGAGTACGGCGGCCGCGGCCTGGCAGAGCGCGGTGAAGGCGAGCGCGGCCAGCAGGGTCACGGCAAGGAACGCGAGGCGACCGCCCAGGCCGAGCCCCAGGAAGGGGGCCAGCCCGAGGCCGAGGAGCGTGCCGGTGACGACCGCGACGGTCGTCCCGGGGATCAGCGCCCGCCCGGCGAGCCGCCAGGTGGGCAGGCGGCTGGTCAGCACCGACGCCGGGACCGCGCGGATGACCAGGTAGGTCGCCAGCGCACCGGCCCAGAGCGCGAGCACCAGGAAGAACGTGGCCGCGATCGGGCCGAGGTCGCCGGTCGCGGCGGCGGGGGCCAGCACGGGGGTGGCGGCGACCTTGGACAGGTGCTCGCGTTCGGTCCTGGTGTAGGCGGGCACTTCGCCGAGGCCGTCGGTGAGGCCCTTGGCCAGGGTGGTGGCTCCGTCGTCGGCCTTCGCGGCGCCGCCGCTGAGCCGGTCGGCGCCGGAGGCGAGGTCGCCGGCGCCCTTGTGGGCCTGCGTGGTCCCGGCGGCCACCTGCTGGGCGCCGGTGTTCAGGCGGGTGGCGCCGGCGGCCAGCGAGGTGGCGCCCTGGGAGAGCTGCCCGGCGCCGGCGGACAGCTGCCGGGCGCCCTTGTCCGCGGCCTTGACGCCGGTGTCGAGCTGCCGCGCTCCCGTGGCCGCCGAGGCGATCCCGCCGGCGAGGGTCTTGGACTGGGCGGCGAGCCGGGAGGTGCCGTCGGCAACCTGCTCGGCGCCCGAGGCGAGGGTGTTCAGCGACTGCTTGATCTGGCTCGCCGCGCTCTTGGCGCGGGACTTCACGCCGTCGATGTCGCCGGCGATGGAGGCGAGCCGGTCGGAGGCGCGGGCCAGGCTCTCGCAGAAATGCGGGTCGGCGTCACGGGAGCCGGCCTCGGAACCGGCGGCGGCGCGGGAGCCGGCGGCGGCGCGCGAGCCGGCCTCGGAGCCGGTGGCGGCGCGCGAGCCGGCCTCGGAGCCGGTGGCGGCGCGCGAGCCGGCCTCGGAGCCGGTGGCGGCGCGCGAGCCGGCCTCGGAGCCGGTGGCGGCGCGGCATCGGGCGGACAGGCGGGCGAGGTCGTCCGTGGCGTCGCCGGCGGAGGGGACGGCGTCGATGGCGGTGACGATCCGGTCGGCGACCGGGGTGACGGTGTCGGCGAGCTGCCGGTTGCCGTCCGCGACCTGGCGGGCGCCATCGGCGAGGCGGCGGGTGAGGGCGGGGAGCTGCTCGGTGTCGCGGGCCGCCTTCGACAGGCCCCCGGCCAGGCGGTGCGACCCGTCGGCCAGGCGCCCGGTCCCGTCGGCGAGCTTGGTGGCGCCGGTGGCCAGCTGACCGGCGGCCGTGGCCAGCCGGGTCGAGCCCTGGGCGATGGAGTTGGCGCCCTGGGCCACCTGGGTGGCGCCGGAGCGCAGGTCGTTCAGCCCGGTGGCGAGCCCGCGGGCGCCGCCGGCCAGCCGTCGGGTGCCCGTCGCCAGGTCGCCGGTGCCGTCGGCGAGCCGGTCCGCGCCGTCGGCGGCCTTGCCCATCTGCTCGTGGAGGGTGGTGAAGCCGACGTAGACGTTGTCGAGGTAGGTCTCGACGACCTGGGTGTTGAGGGTACGCACGGCGGCGTCGGCCACGTCCTGGCTGATGGGCGCGTCCGCCAGGGCCGCCTCGGGGGACGTCTCGACCTCCAGGGTGGCCTGCGTCGCCTCCAGCGGCCTGCCGGTGGCCGACGACGTGGCCCGCTCCGAGAACGTACGGGGCACGGTGACGGACGCGGCGTACGTGCCGTCCCGCAGGCCCTTGCCGGCGTCCTCGGTGTCAGTCAGGACCCACTCGTACCGTTTGTCCGCGCCGTGGACGAGCTCGGCGGCGAGCTGGCGGCCGAGCGGGACGAGCCGCCCGCCGACGGTCACCGGCTCGTCGAGGTTGACCACCGCGGCCTTGGCCGCGCCGTGACCGCTCGACGGCGACCAGAACGCCCAGGTCAGCAGGCCCGCGACGAGGGCGGGGACGAGGAGGAGCGCGAGCCAGGTCCACCGCCTGGACGTTGCGGGGAACGCGTCGTCGAGGACGCGGGACAGCGAGGCGAGCATCAGCGAACTCCGGCAATAGCGCGGTCGAGGGACAGGTCGGTGACGGTGTCCGGGGGCAGCAGGTCGCGTACGAGCGCCGGGTCCTGGCAGGACACCACGGCGGCGGCCGGTCCGGTGTCCGGCAGCCGGGCCAGCAGGCGGGCCAGTTCGGCGCGCTGCTCGGTGCGTACGACGGCGTCGAGGTTCTCCAGCACGACCAGGCGCGCGCCGTTCGCGAGCGCGGCACGCGCGTCGCCGGCCGGGTCCTTCGCCTCGCGGCACGGGACGAGGGCCACCGCCCGCCGGACCGCGCGGGCGTGCTGGGGGACGATGTGGCCGCACACCTTCAGGTCGCCCTCCAGGGCGGGCACCCGGCCGGCGAGGGCGTGCAGCAGCGCGGACGCGCCGAGGCCGTGGACGCGCAGGACCTGTCCGGGCAGCAGGTGGATGGACACGCCGGAGAAGACGTCGGCGCCGCGGAGGTCGCGGACGCGCAGGTCCTCGGCGCTGACGAGCTCCGGCGAGCCGGGCGCGGGCCAGCCGGCCAGGCGCAGCTCGCGGGTCAGCCCCTCGCCCTCGGCGTCGAAGACGGGCAGCCGGCGGTCCAGCCAGCCGGGCAGCCACCACGCGCGGTGGCCGAGCAGCGCGAGCACGGCCGGCACCAGCGTCATGCGGACGACGAAGGCGTCCACGAACACGCCCACGGCCAGGCTGAAGGCGATCGGCTTGATGGTGGCGCTGCCCTCGGGCACGAACGCGGCGAAGACCGCGAACATGATGACCGCCGCGGCCACCACCACCGTCGAGGCCGACACGAAGCCGGACTCGACGGCCCGGTGCGGGTCGCGGTGGTGGACGTACTCCTCCCGCATCCGCGACAGCAGGAACACCTCGTAGTCCATGGCCAGCCCGAACAGCACGCCCATCAAGATGATCGGCAGGAAGCTGATCACGCTGCCGGTGTGCTGCACGCCGAGCGCCTGCGCCAGGTGGCCCTGCTGGAAGACGAACGACGTGGCCCCGAACGCCGCGCCCACCGACAGCAGGTATCCCAGCGCCGCCTTGACCGGCACCGCGATCGAGCGGAACACCATGGCCAGCAGGACCAGCGACAGCCCCACGACGACGGTCCCGAACGGCAGCAGCGCCCCGGCCAGCCGCGCCGAGACATCGATGCCCACGGCGGTGAACCCGGTGACGGCGATGGCGACCCCGTAGGCCCGCCGGAAGTGCTCCGCCCGATCGCGCAGGCGCTGGACGAGAGCCTCGGTCTGCGGCGAGTCGCCGGGCGAGTCGGGGACGACCTGGATGATGGCGGTGTCGCCCTTGCGGTTGGGCGTGGCGACCGGGACCGCCGCGACGCCGTCCAGGCGCTCGATCTCCGCGGCGATCTCGTCGGTGACGCCGACGGGGTCCGTGGTGTTCAGGACGTCGACCGAGACGACCAGCGGAGCGTTGTAGCCGGGCCCGAAATGCCGGGCGATGGCGTCGAAGGTGTCGCGGGCGGGCGTGCCGGGCTCCTCGGTGCCGCTGTTGGGCAGCGCGAGGCGCAGGTCCGCGGCGGGCAGCGCGCACAGCCCGAGCGCGCCGACGACCACGACGATCGTCACGATCGGCGATCTGGTGGCCAGGCGCACCCAGCGGCGGCTCAGCGGCACCCGTTCCCTGGCGGGACGGCGGCGGGGCCGGGGGCGCAGGCGTTCGCCGGCGACGGCCAGGAGCGCGGGCGTGGCCGTGACGGCGACGGCCACCGCGACGCACACCGAGAACGCCGCCGCGACCCCCATCGTGGTCAGGAACGGGATGCCGGCCACCGCCAGCCCCAGCAGCGCGATCACCACGGTGATCCCGGCGAAGACGACGGCCGACCCGGCGGTCGCGGTGGCGCGGGCGATCGACTCCTCGACCTCCAGCCCTTCGCCGAGCTGGTCCCGGTGGCGGGAGAGGATGAACAGCGCGTAGTCGATGCCCACCGCCAGCCCGAGCATGACCGCCAGCATGGGCGCGGTCGAGGAGATGGGCGTGAACACCGTGGCCGCGAAGATCAGGGCCACCGCGACGGCGACCCCGAACACCGCGGTCACCATCGGCATCGCGGCCGCGACGAGGGAGCGGAAGACGAGGAAGAGCACGAGGAAGGCGATGACCAGGCCGATGCCCTCGGTGGGGCTGAGCTTCGGCACCGCGTTGGAGAAGGCGTCCCCGCCGACGTGGACGGTCGCGCCCGCGCCGATGCGCCGCTCCAGCCCGGCGCCGATGTCCTGGAGCCGCTGCTTGGTGGCGGGGGTGGTCCGCGCCTGCGGGACGTCGAGGGGGATCGCGATGATGGCGGCCCTGCCGTCGGCGGAGACGGCGTTCTTGACGTTCTCGGCGAACGGGCTGGTCACCAGCGCGACCTGGTCGAGCCGTTCGATGTCCCGTACGGCCGCCTTCACCGCGCTCCTGACGGCGGGGGCGTCGGCGCGGGCGCCGGCCGGCATCACGACCACCATCCGCGCCGACGTGCCGCTGACCTCGGGGAAGACGTGGGAGAGGTGGTCGAGGGCGTCCTGTGACTGCGAGCCGGGGATCGTGAAGGCGTCGTCGGTCCCCTGTTGCAGCAGGCCCATCGCGCCGCCGGCCAGCGCCAGGGCCAGCAGCCAGGCTCCTAGGACGACGATCCGGGCACGTGCGGCGCTTCGGCCGAGTCTGTACAAGAAGGACGACACGGGTGGGCACAGTAGTTAATTGCACATCAATGTGCAAGTTTGATGATGATGGAGAGGCGATAGGGTGCAGCGATGACGCCAGACGCGACGGCACAACCGCGACGCAGCCACGCCCGCGCCAACCGCGCGCGCATCCTGGCCGTCGCCCGGCGGGAGCTGAGCGCCAACCCCGAGGCCACGATCGAGGAGATCGCGCGGGCCGCCGGGGTCGTCCGTCGCACGCTGTACGCGCACTTCCCCGGCCGTACGGCCCTGCTGGAGGCCATCGCGGACGAGGGCGCCGAAGCCCTGCGCGGAGCCCTGGCCGCCGCGGCGGTGCCCGCCGACTCACCCGAGCAGGCGCTGGCCCGCCACACCATGGAGCTCTGGCAGGTCGGCGACCGCTACCGGACGCTGCTCGCCCTCGGCCGCCAGTGCTTCGGCGACGCCTGGTTCGCGGACCTGACGGACCCGGCGCGGCGCGACGCCGTCGCCATCGTCCGGCGCGGGCAGGCCGACGGCGTCTTCCACGGCCACCTGCCCGCCGAGGTGCTCGCGTCCGCCCTCGGCGCGCTGATGCTGTCGCTGCTGGAGAGCGTCAACGCCGGCCTGTGGGAGGACTCCGGGCCGGGGGCGGCCACCGCGATCCTGATCGGGGCGGGGGTGCCGCCCGAGCGCGCGGCCGGCGTGGCGGCCGGGCTGGCGCGCTGAGAGGCGGCCCGGCGCTACCGGGATCCCGGGGGCGGAACGAGTAACGTGGACGGATGAGCAAGTCGTTCCTGGAGCCGGCGCAGTGGTACGCGACACTTCCGGCGTTCTACGCCTCGGCGTGCGCGCTGCTCACTGACACCGAGGACCGGGTCCTCATGGTCAAGCCCAACTACCGGCCCCACTGGGCGTTCCCCGGCGGCATCATGGAGGCCGACGAGCTCCCCCACGAGTGCGCCGTCCGCGAGGTCGGCGAGGAGCTCGGGCTGCGCGTGGCGGTGACCGGGCTCCTGGTGGTGGACTGGGCGCTGCCGGTGGGCGACAGGCCGCAGAGCATGATCAATTTCGTGTTCGACGGCGGCACCGTCACCGACCCTGGCCAGATCGTCCTGCAGACCTCGGAGCTCGACGACTTCGGCTTCTTCCCCTGGGACGAGGCGGCCCGGCTGCTCCCCGCCGCCACCGCCCCCCGCATCCCGGCGGCACGGCGGGCACGCGACGACGCCCGCACCATCTACCTCCCCTTCACCCCCCAGTAGCCCCCTCGGCACGTCCGGACGCCCATGGTCGTGTTTCGCGCACCCTCTTACCTAGGGCTCCTAGGAAATAGGCTAGCATTCCTAGGAACACAGATCGGAAGGGGATCATCATGGCCACGCTGGACGTACCGGGCGCCAGGCTCTACTACGAGGTCAGCGGCGAGGGACCCGCGCTCCTGCTGCTGCCGGGCGGCGGCGGCGACGCGGCGATCTTCGACGCGCCGGCCGGCCTGCTCGCCGAGCACTTCACGCTCATCGCCCTCGACCCGCGCGGCTACTCGCGCAGCCGCCTCGACGGCCCGGCCGTGGACCAGCGGGTCGAGGTGCAGAGCGAGGACGCCCGCCGGCTGCTCGACGCCGTCACCCCCGACCGGCCCGCCTACGTCTTCGGCGGCAGCAGCGGCGCCATCGTGGGCCTCGACCTGCTCGCCCGGCACCCCGGGCGGGTGCGCCGCCTGGTCGCCCACGAGCCGCCGTGCTTCGCCGTCCTCCCCGACGCCCCCGCGCAAGTGGCCTTCGTCGAGGAGGTTCACCGGCTCTTCCGCGAGCAGGGGCTCGCGGCCGCGTCCGCCCGGTTCATGGAGGGCATCGGCGGCACCCTCCGGCCGCTGCCGGACCCGGCCTCGCTGCCGCCCCGGGCCGCCGAGATGATGGCCCGGCTGATGAACAACGCTCCGATCATGATGGAGCATGAGCTGCGGCAGTTCACGTCCTATGTCCCCGACCTGGCCGCGCTCGGCCGCGTCGCCGACCGGCTGGTCCTGGCCGCCGGGCGCGAGACGAGGGGGCACCTGCCGTACCGGCCCGCCGCGCTGCTGGCGGAGCGGCTCGGGATCGGGCTGGTCGAGTTCCCGGGCGGGCACAGCTTCACCGACGCCCCCGAGGAGTTCGCCAAGCAGTTGATCGAGGTGCTCACCGCCCCCTGACCGGGGCTCTCACGCGCCGGCCACCTCGCGCATCAGCTCGGCCGAGGCCAGGGGGTTGCCGTAGTCGCGCGAGTGCACGATGAGCCCGTCCCGCACCGTCACGATCATGACGTACGTGGTGGCGAACGGCCGGCCGGTGGCCGTGACGGATCCGTGCAGGGTGAACTCGGCCACCATCACCTCCGGGTCCGCGGTCTCCAGCAGGTTGACCGCGTCCGCGCGCTCGAACCGCCACAACCCCTTCACCGCCTCGACCCGGGCACGCAGGAGATCGCTGCCGACCGAGCGCGCGGGCACGCCCGGCGGGGCGAACGGGATCTCGATGACCACGTCCGGCGCGTACAGGGCGAGCATCGCGTCGTGGTCGCCCGCCGCCGAGACCTCGATCAGCCGCGCGACGACCTCCTTGGCGCTCCCGGGCCGTACGGGCGCGAGCGCGGCCGCCAGCTCGGGCAGCATGCCGACGGCTTCGGCGGCGCCCACGGCGTTGGGGTAGTCGAGGTAGGAGAGCACGGCGCCGTCGCGGACGCGGATCACCCCGAGGGAGGAGGCGAACCGGAACGGCGTGCCGCCCGCGCTGCCCTCCGGCTCGAACTCGACGACGACCACCTCCGGGTCGGTGGTCTCGTAGACGGTGGAGTGGACGTCGTCGAAGCTCAGCAGCCGCGCGATCCCCCCGGAGGCGCCCTGTTTCATGTGCTCGCGGATGGTTTCTACGCCTTCGAACCGGCGCGGCCGCCCGGGCATGCCGAACCGCAGCTCATAGACGGCGTCGTCGGCGAACACGGCGGTGAAGGCGTCGGCGTCCCTGCTCGTCATGGCCTGACGTAGGTGCTCGACGACCGCCTGAAGGTTCTCGGACATGGTGGATCCCCTCGGAGAGAACGGAATAGAATCGGAACGCACGCCCCGTTTCAGGATTGAACGATACGGAACGCGCGCCCCGTTTGTCTAGAAGGGAGCCATCGATGACGCCGGACAAGCCGCTGCGCGCCGACGCCCGCCGCAACCGCGCCCGCGTGCTGCAGGCCGCCGAGGCCGCGTTCTCGGCCGAGGGCATGGCGGTGCCGCTGGATGAGATCGCCCGGCGGGCGGGCGTCGGCGCCGGCACGGTCTACCGGCACTTCCCCTCCAAGGAGGCACTGTTCGAGGCCGTGGTCCACGACCGGATCGCGCAGTTCGCCGAGGAGGCCCGCACGCTCGCGGCGGCGGAGTGGCCCGGCGAGGAGTTCTTCGCGTTCCTGGGCCGGATGGTCGATCAGGCGATGCTCAACAAGGCGCTGTGCGACGCCCTGGAGGCCGCCGGATCGCCGGTCAAGCCTTCCGACGGCGTCCAGCGCGACGTGTGGGAGTCGTTCGGCGCCCTGCTGGGCGCCGCCCAGCGCGTCGGCGCGGTCCGCGCCGACGTCGACGTGTCCGACCTGCGGGCCCTGCTGTCGGGGGCGCTCGCCATGGAGCGCCACGCCCGCGACGGCGACCGCCCCGCCGGCCGGCTGACCGGGCTCCTGCTGGACGCCCTGCGCCCCCGCCCCTGACCGCTGCGGCAGGCGCGCGGCGGGAGGGGATGGACGCGGCGCGTGCGGGCGGGGCATCCTGTGGCCTGCTGTTGCGCCAGTTGGAGTATCTGGTGGCCCTGGCCCTGGCCCGGGAGCGGCACTTCGCCCGCGCCGCCGCGGCCTGTCACGTCTCCCGGCCCTCGCTGTCGGCGGCCATCCGCAAGCTCGAACGCGAGCTGTACGTGCCCCTCGTCCGGCGCGGCCGGCGCTTCGCGGGGCTGACCCCGGAGGGCGAGCGGGTGCTGCTGTGGGCCCACCGGATCCTCGCCGACGCAGACGCCCTGCGCCAGGACCTGTCGAAGATGCGCGAAGGGCTGTCGGGCACGTTGCGGATGGGCGCGATCCCGACCGCGCTGACCGCCGCCTCGCTGCTGACCACGCCGTTCTGCGAGCGTTACCCGCACGTACGGGTGCTGCTGACGCCGTCCGGCGGCGAGCTGGCCGACCGGCGGATGGCGCGCTGGGCGGAGGCGGCCGCGCTGCCGCTGTGCCTGCTGGCCCGCGTACCTGACGGCCGAGCGCATCGCCCGCGCCCCCAAGCTGAAGCTGGCCGTCACCGCCGGCATCGGCTCCGACCACGTGGACCTGGACGCCGCCATCGCCCGCGGCATCATCGTCGCCGAGGTCACCTACTGCAACAGCATCAGCGTCACCGAGCACGTCGTGATGATGATCCTCTCCCTGGTGCGCAACTACCTGCCCGCCCACCGGACGGTGCTCGACGGCGGCTGGAACATCGCCGACTGCGTCGCCCGCTCCTACGACGTCGAGGCATGCACGTCGGCACCGTCGCCGCCGGCCGCATCGGCACGGCGGTGCTGCGCCGGCTCAAGCCGTTCGACGTGCACCCGCACTACACCGACAAGCACCGCCTGCCGCGCGAGGTCGAGGAGGAGCTCGGGCTCACCTTCCACCCCGACGCGGCCGCGATGGTCCCGCACTGCGACGTGGTGACCGTCAACGCGCCGCTCCACCCGCAGACCGAGGGGCTGTTCGGCGACGAGCTGATCGGCTCTATGAAGCGGGGCGCGTACCTGATCAACACCGCCCGCGCCAAGATCGCCGACCGCGACGCGATCGTCCGCGCGCTGGAGAGCGGGCAGCTCGCCGGGTACGCGGGCGACGTCTGGTACCCCCAGCCCGCCCCGGCCGACCACCCCTGGCGGACCATGCCGCACCACCGCCCACTCCTACACGACCCGGACGCGCTGACGCGGCCGGGCTCACCGGGGAAGCGGCCCCTCGTCCGGGACGAGGGGCCGCTTCTCTTGCCGGGGATCAGGGCTCCAGGCCCTTGCGGAGCAGCAGCCACGCCCTGTCGGCGGTCTCGCGCCGCAGGTCCGCCGGTATCTTGGCGAGCAGCCCCGCGATCATGCCCAGGGCCGTCACCAGGTCCTCCGTCGTGACGTGCTCGCGTACGCGGCCGGCCTCCCGCGCCCTCGCCAGCGGCCCCTCCAGCAGCGCCTCCACCTGGTAACGCAGGGCCATGATGCGCGGATCCGTGGCACTGACCATCGCGATGAACGCCGTCGAGGCGATGGCCTGCTCGGTCGTCAGCGCCAGCACGTCGTCGAGCGTGGCCGCGGGGTCGGTGGCCAGCGCCTCCAGCGCCTTGATGCCCTCGTCGAACACGGCCAGCGCCAGGCTGACGCGGTCGGGGAAGTGCCGGTAGAGGCTGCCCTGGCCGACGCCGGCCGCCCGCGCGATCGAGGTCAGCGGCGCGTCGAGGCCGTCGGTGGTGAACAGCTCGCGGGCCGCCGCGATCAGCGCCGCGCGGTTCTCGGCGGCGGCGCTGGGGCCTCTGTTGGGTCGACGAGTGTTGGCCATAGGAGTACGGTAGCAACCGGACGACATCGTCCGGTATTCCTGGAGCGCGACGTCGCCAGTTTCCGTACCCCTTTGAGGAGATACCGCATGACGCAGAGCGAGCAGGTCCTGAGCTACCCGATCCCGAGCGAGGCGGCGCTGGAGCCACCCGCCGAGTGGGCGGAGCTGCGGGGGAAGTGCCCGGTCGCGCGGGTCACGCTGCCCAGCGGCGACGAGGCCACGCTGCTCACCCGGTACGAGGACGTCAAGCAGGTGCTGGCCGACCCGCGCTTCACCCGCCTGCTGAACGCGCCCGACGCGGCCCGGCTGTCGGCCAACGACGACGGCGGGCTGTTCAGCAGCGAGATGGCGGCGGTCATCCCGGACAGCGGGGAGCCGCACCAGCGGTGGCGGCGCCTGGTCGGCAAGTACTTCACCGCCAAGCGCATGGCCGCGCTGCGGCCCGCCATGGCGCAGATGGCCGAGCAGCTCATCGACGACATGGTCGAGCGCGGCGCCCCCGGCGACCTCAAGGCGGCCCTGGGCTTCCCCCTGCCCGTGTACGTGATCTGCGACCTGCTCGGCGTGCCCGCGTCCGACCGGGACCGCTTCGCCCACTGGTCGGACAGCCTGCTCAACCTGACCAAGTTCACCCAGGCGGAGACCGACGCCTCGCTGGCCGAGTTCATCCAGTACATGTCCGAGCACGTGGCCGCCAAGCGGGCGACGCCGGGCGACGACCTGCTCAGCGAGCTGATCGAGGCGAGCGCCGCCGAGGGCGAGGGCCTGACGGACGTCGAGCTGCTGGCCACCGGGATGGGACTGCTCGTGGCCGGGCACGAGACCACCGCCAACATGATCGGCAAGATGGTGGGGATGCTGCTGTCCGACCGCACCCGCTGGGAGCGGCTGCTGGCCGACCCCTCGCTGGTGCGTACGGCGGTGGAGGAGGCGCTGCGCTTCGACGCCAACTCCGGCTTCGGCCTGCCCCGCTACCTGAAGGAGGAGACCGAGGTCAGCGGCACGGTGCTGCCCCGCGGCACCACCGTGATCTGCAGCATGGCCGCCGCCAACCGCGACGAGAGCGTCTTCGACGCGGCCGCCGAGATGGACCTGACCCGCACCCCGAACCCGCACCTGGCCTTCGGCTCCGGCTCCCACTCCTGCCTCGGCCAGTCCCTGGCCCGCACCGAGCTGCAGGTCGTCCTGGAGGTGCTGCTGCGCAAGCTGCCCACCCTGGAGTTGGCCGTGCCGGTGGAGGAACTGCACCGGGTGGAGGGGCTCGTGGTCGGCGGCCTGCGCCAGGTCCCGGTCCGCTGGTAAGGAGGAGACCCAGATGAAGATCACAGTGGACGAGGCCAAGTGCTGCGGCGCGGGCCAGTGCGTGCTGATCGCGCCCGACGTGTTCGACCAGAACGAGGACGACGGCATCGTCATCCTGCTGGAGGCCGAGCCCGCCGCGGACCGTCACGCCGCCGTACGTGAGGCCGCCGCCGTCTGCCCGGCGGCCGCCATCCAGGTGGACGAGGACGCCTGAGCCCTGACCGCGCCCGCCCCGGCGGGCGCGCGTCGCGGCGGGCGCGCGTCGCGGCGTCAGTCCATGAGACCGAGCTGGCGGCCGGCCCGCAGGGCCAGCCAGACCTCCGCGAACGCGGCGGTGGACGTCAGGTCGCGGCCCGTCAGCTCGGCGAACCTGCGCAGCCGGTAGGCCAGGGTGTTGGGGTGGATGTGCAGCGCGGTCGCGGCGTCCTCGGTGCGCCGGTCGCGCTCCATCCAGGTCCGTACGGACGTCAGGAGCTGGGACCCGTGCGCGGAGTCGTAGGCGAGCGCCTTGCCGAGCACGTTCTCGACCAGCGCGGTGAGCGCCCACGGGTCGTCGGGCAGCCACCGGCCGGTGGTGTCGTCGCCGTAGTGGATCAGCGCGCGCCCCGACTCGGACGCCGTGGAGGCCGCCCACACCGCCTCCCGTTTGGGGAGCTGCATGGACTCCCCCGCCGGGAACGGCCTGCTCATGCCCGCCGCGACCCCCGGCAGCGCGGCGACCACCGGGCCGAGGGCGGGCGAGCCGAGCACGTAGCGGTCCTCGCCCCGGCGCAGCATCAGGTGCGGCTCCTCGTCGAGCGCGCGGTGGACGGCCTCGTCGGGCACGTTCCTGATCACGAGGAGGGCCAGCTCCGCCTCCACGGGGATGCCCATCCTGACCAGGCGCCGCCGCGCCGCGGCCGGGTCGAGGACGTCCTGGAGCAGCTCGGACAGGGTCTCGGCGCCCTGGCGGCGCAGCGTCTCGCGTTCGTTGCGGGCCATGGCCACCTGCAGGGCGGCCACCGTGGCGATGTGCTGCACCACGGCCAGACCGGCGGGCCTGGCTCCCTGGCGCTCGAAGGCGACGAGGAAGCCGGCCGGGCCTCCCGGCGCGGGCACGGGCAGGACGAACCCGCCTGGGATGGTGGGCGGCGCCTCCGGCTCGGAAGGCAGCACGGCGACGTCGGGCACCGGCACCCCCGGCAGCAGCGGCCGCCCCTGCGGCGTGCACAGATAGACCTCGTAGCCGGACAGCCGCTCCAGCCGCTTGAACAGCGTCGCGCTGTCGAGGTCCTCGGCCGCCAGCCAGCGCAGCGCCCCGAACACCTGCAGCTGCGCGCCGAGGCGCTGCCTGGCGTCCTCCTGCACGGCCGCGGCCACCTCCTGGGCGATCGCGATGAACGGCACGGCCAGCGGCACCTCGAGCACGGGCATGCCCCGCTCCTCGGCGGCCTGGATGAACGCGTCGTGCAGCGGCGGCACGTGCAGCTGCGCCGACAGGGCGAGCGCGGACACGCCCGCGTCGTCGAGCCGTTCCAGGTAGGCGCGCTGCTTGGCGGCCTGGCGCGGGATCGCGATCCCCGTCGTCATGATGACCTCCGCGCCGAGCAGCCAGGGCGTGGGGTCGTCGAGCTCGCTGACGTGCGCCCACGACACCGACCGCCCCAGCCCCGCCTCACCGGCCAGGAGCCGTAGCTGGAGCGCGGGAGAGCGCAGCAGGTCCTCCACGGACACCTTTGTGGTCACCCACAAAGGATATGGCGCGTCTTGAGTGCTGCCCCGATTGAAGATCGGGGTGCGGAAGCATTCCGGCGCCGCGCGCACCAGCCGCAGCAGGGCATCCTTGGCCACGCGTCATCCAAGGTGAGCCGCCAGCCGGACGCCCGCACGAGCCGCCATCGCGACCGCGACCGAGGTCAGCGCGGTGCGCAGCTGAACGCCGCCGAGCGCGATGTCAGCCAACCGCCGGAGATACCGGCCGTGCACTCGAGCGGATGCCTGCCCACGGTGGGGGCGGTTCCCTTCCTCTGCGCGAACCCGAGCGTGCAGCGTGACCACATTCGCCATTGGCTTGACAACGTCTACGACAACCCCGGCCAGGTGCGGCAGAAGATCTTGAAAGCGCGCTGATCCACCGGCGGCCCCTGTTGCGGATCCGCCGCACCCGCGGCCATGCTCGATCTCGCAGCACGAATCGATCTCGGGAGGCGCGGTGCACACCCAGGGTCCTGGCGTCTCCCACCGGAGTCGGCCCTGACCCCGCCGGTCCGGCGCGAGGTGTCGGTCTCCAGGCGGGTGCGCACCCTGGCCGGGCTGTCCCTGCTGTCGCTGGCGCTGCTGCTGGCCGCGATCCTGGCCGGCGCCGCGAGCACGGGCGCCAGCCTGCGCACCATCGGGCATGACGCCGGGCCGCAGGTGCTCGCCACGACGGGCCTGTATCGGCAGATGTCGGAGATGGACGCGCTGGTCGCCGAGACCTGCTGTTCGCGCTCACCGACGACGGCTCGATCCACGCGCTCGCGGCCACGAGGGTCCGCGGTCAGTGAGTGTGATGGTGACACGGGTGCTGACCCGGCTGCTCGCGATCGCGGGTGTGACGGGGCTGGCCCTGCTGGGAGCGGCGGGCGCGCGTGGACCCGGAGACTGCCACTGGCCGCCGCAGCGCTGGTGACCGCGGGCGGCCTCACCGCGACACTCCTCGCGGTCGTTGCCCTCACGGCATCGTAAGGAAGCCACAACGCTGCTCAAGTCGCGCGCCGAGAGGGGCCGCTTCCGATCTTCGGAAGCGGCCCCTCTGTCCGGCCGCGGATCAGGCGTGCGTCACTCCCGGGCCGTACGCGGCGGGCACGGGGCGGGCGACGGCGGCCAGCCGGGCCGCCACGTCGGCCAGGTTCAGCCTGTTGGCCTGCTCGACCTGGGCGACGGTCTCCGCGGGGAGCGCGGCGATGCCGTGGAGCGCGCCCGCGACGGCCGCCGCCATGCAGCCGACCGTGTCGGAGTCGCCGCCCGCGGTGGCCGCGGCGACGGCCGTCTGGAACGGGTCACCGCCGGCCGCCACCAGCAGGCCGATGGCCGCCGGGCATGCCTCGGCGGCGGGCAGGCCGGTGCCGATGACGGCGGTGATGCGCTCGATGGCGTCGTCCAGGTCGCGGGACTGGACGGCGAGCGTGACGGCGAGGTCGATCCGCTGGGCGACCGAGGGACCCGGGACGTGCCTGCCCTGCTCGGATCCCAGCCGCTCGCCCAGTTCGGCGCCGTGCCGTGCCGCCCGTACGACCTCGAACAGGTCGGCGCCGTCCACGCAGGCGGCCGCGGTGGCGGCGGCGATGGCCGCGGCGCCGGCGACGCCGATGTTCGTGTGGTGGCTGGGCACGCAGGTCAGGTGCGCGGCGCGGACGGCGCCCTCGACGTCGCCGGGATGCACCAGGCCGGCGGGCGCGACCCGCATGGCGCCGCCGTTGCTGGCGCCCTCGCTCATGATGCGCCCGGCCCTGCCCACGTCCCAGGGGTCGTCACCGGCCTTGAGGCGTTCGATGGCCCGGCGCGTGGTGGGGCCGGCGAAGTGGGGGAAGTAGTCGGGATTGCCGGACCAGCCGATGAGCAGCTCGGCCATGACCTCGGGGGACACCTCGCCGCCGTGGGCGATGAACGCCTCGGCCAGCAAGAGCATCTGGCTGGAGTCGTCGGTGATCTGCGCCGGTCCGCGCCCGACCGCGTACGGCGCGTCGGGCAGCGGCGCGTGGAAGCTCTCCACACGTTGGCCGAACAGTTGCCGGATCTCCGGGATGGAGCGTTCCTCGGTGGGGGCGCCGAGCGCGTCGGCGATGCAGGCGGCGGCCAGGCTGCCGTGGATGCGGTCCAGAAGTGTGGTCATCGGATTCCTTGTAGACGAGGCGCGGTCTCGAGGGTGACGTTCCGCGCGTAGGTCTCGATGCCGGTGCCGGCATCGAGGTAGGAACGTGAGCCGAGGTGGCTGACGCAGAGGGAGGCGGTGGCGACGCCGGCGCGCAGGCTGTCGGCGAGGGAGCGGCCGAGGATCCAGGACCCGGTGAACGCCCCGGCCAGCGCGTCGCCCGCGCCGGTGGTGTCCACGACGTCGATCTCCGGCCCGCGCGCGGTCCAGCTCTCCTCCCGGCTGTGGCAGGCGGCGCCGTGCCGCCCGCCGGTCACCACGACGACGCGGGCGCCGGCGGAGATGAGCAGTTCGGCGCAGCGCGCGGGGTCGCCGTCCGCCAGTACCTGGACCGCTCCCTGGTTGCAGAAGACGAGGTCGCTGTGGCGGGCGAGGGTCCGCACCTGGTCCCAGCGCCCGGCGACAGCGTCGGGCTCCAGGTCCACGGCCACCTTCGCGCCGTTCGCGCGGGCGCGCGCGGCCAGGCCGATCGCCCAGTCCAGGTCGTCCGCGAGCGGGGCGACGACTCGCGCGGTGCGCAGCAGGTCGTCGGAGACCTGGTCGCCGGCGGGGATCTTCACCTCGGTCACGGCGCCCACGAGCGACTTCTCCCCGCTGCGGTCGAGCTGGATCACGCAGAACCAGGTGTGCCCGCCGGGGACGGTGATGCTGGCGGAGACGTCCACTCCCTGGGCCGCGAGCCGGTCCAGGGCCTGGCGGCCTGGTTCGTCGGAGCCGACCGCGGTGGCCAGGGCGGCGCGCGCGCCTGCGAACCTCGCGGCGGCGGCCAGGTTGGCGCTCATGCCGCCGCCGTACACGCCCACCAGCCGCCCGATCGCCTTGTCGTCGGCCGTCGCGATGTGCGGCACCCGTACGAAGTAGTCGACGCTGGCGTCTCCCACCGCCAGCACGTCGACGGACGGGACAGTCGCGCTGGTCATCCGGCGGCCTTCCTGCTGATCAGGTTGTTCAGCAGGGCCGCGCCGATGAGGACCAGGCCGAGGATGCCGGTCTGTACGGAGTTGCCGACCTGGGCCAGCTGCAGCCCCCAGGACAGGACCACCACGACGGCGAGCGCCAGCAGGACACCGCTGAGGTGGCCGCGCCCGCCGAAGATGTCGATGCCGCCGAGCACCGCGATGGTGATCGCCTGGAGCTCCATGCCGGTGCCCGCGCTGGGCCGGGCAGTGAGCAGCCACGCGTTCGTCACCACGGCGCCGAGCGCGGCCAGCGCACCGGACAGGCAGTAGAGGCGGAACCGGAGCCCGTTCACGTCGATCCCGGCCAGGCCGGCGGCCCTGTCGCTGGTGCCGACCTGGTGCAGGCGGCGGCCGAACGCGGTGCGGTTCTGCGCCCAGATCCCCAGCGCGAACATCGGCGCCAGGATCAGCAGGACCTGGGTGGGGACGCCGAGGATCGCGCTCTGCCCGAGCGCCGCGAAGCCCTCCCTGTCGAACCCGCCGAGCTGGCCGCCCTCGGTCAGCACCTGGGCGAGCGCGCCGTACAGGAAGAGCGTGCTCAGCGTGACGATCAGCGGCGGCAGGCCCAGCCGGGCGACCAGGACGCCGTTGACCGAGCCGAGCAGCGCGCCGAAGACCACGGCCGCCACCGCGGCCAGCCACGGGCTGAGCCCGAGGTTCTGGGCGAGCAGCCCCATGACGATCCCGGACAGGCTCAGCACGGACCCGACGGACAGGTCGATGCCACCCCGGCCGCCGAGGATGACGAACGCCTGGCCGAGCGCCAGCAGGCCGATGACCGCGCCGTACTGCGTCATCGCCAGGAGATTGCCTATCTGCAGGAAGTACGGCGACAGCAGGCTCATCACCACGCCGAGCGCGACGACGAGCACGGCGAGGAACACCCTGCGGTCGCCCACGCGATCCCGGACCGATCGCCTCGTCAGGGCTTCCGTTGTCATTTCCGCGCTCCGATCCGCTTGTCGAGGGTGCGCCGGGTCAGGACGTCGAAGGCCACCGCGAGGGCGACCGCCACCCCCACGAGCACGCCGTTCCACAGCGGCGGCACGCCCATCAGCACGACGCCGTTCTGCAGCAGCGCGATGAAGACCAGGCCGCCGAGTGTGCGCAGCACGCCGCCCTCGCCGCCCAGGATGCTGGTGCCGCCGACGACCACGGCGGCGATGGCGGACAGGGTCAGCTCCTGGCCGGCCGTGGCCTGGACGACGCCCACCCTGCCCACGTAGATCAGCGCCGCGACGCCGACGAGGGCTCCGACGAGCACGTACGCGGCGAACGAGGTGCGGGCGACAGGCACGCCGAGCAGCCGGGCGCCCTCCGCGTCGTTGCCGATGGCGAACAGCCGCCGGCCGAACACGCGGCGCCGCAGGACGTAGGTGAAGATCCCGAACACCGCCAGGACGACCAGGCCCACCAGGGGGACGCCACCGGCCCGGGCGGGCCCGAGCAGGGACACGACGGGACCGGCGAACACGTCGGTGCTGTCCCACAGGAGGAACAGCACGGTCTTGAAGACGGCGGCCGTGCCGAGGGTGGCGATGATCGGGGAGATCCGCCCGCCGACGATCAGCCCGGCGTTGACGGCGCCGAGCGCGCCGCCGAGCAGCACCGAGACCAGCACCACGAGCAGCGGCGGCAGCCCGGAGACGAACAGGCTGGCGCCGACCCAGGCGACCACGCCCAGCATCGGGCCGACCGACACGTCGATCCCCGCCAGCAGCACGACCAGCGTCATGCCCGCCGCCAGCAGCGCGAGGTCGGCCGAGTTGATGACCACGTTGGCGAGGTTCGCGCCGGACAGGAAGTCGGGGGCGGCGACGCCGAAGAAGATCACTTCGACGACGAGGAGGATGGGCAGCAGCGCGTCGCGCAGCAGGTGCAGCGCCCGGGTCGAGGGGGCGGCCGCCGGAGGGAGGACGGTCGTGGTCACCTGCTCACCCCCATGGTGGCGCGCAGCACGCCGTCCTCGGTCAGGTCCTGGCCGCTCAGCTCGGCGGCCATCCGGCCCTCGCGCATGACGTAGACCCGGTCGGAGACGGCCAGCAGCTCCGGCAGCTCGCTGGAGATGACCAGCACCGCCGTGCCGCCGCGAGCCACCTCCACCAGCCGCTGCTGGATGTCGGTCTTGGTGGCCACGTCGATGCCGCGGGTGGGCTCGTCCAGGATGAGGATCCTGGGCTCGGTGGCGAGCTGCCGGGCGAACAGCACCTTCTGCTGGTGTCCGCCGGACAGCCCGGTGACGGGGAAGCTCAGCGCCGGCGCCTTGATGCGCAGGCTGCGCACCCAGCCGCCGGCAAGCTCGCGTTCCTGGGCGCGGCGGATGACGCCGAGCCTGCCCAGCAGGGCGGGCAGCCGGACGGCCGTGAGGTTGCTCAACGTGTCCATGCCGGGGAAGATGCCCAACGTCTTGCGGTCCTCCGGCAGGTAGGCGATCCCGTGCGCCATGGCGTCGCGCGGGCTTCGCGGCGCGTACAGCCGGCCCTCCACGCGCATCGATCCCGCGCTGGGCCGCAGCATGCCGAAGACGGTCAGCGCCAGCTCGGTACGTCCCGCGCCGACGAGCCCGTACAGACCGACCACCTCGCCCGCGCGCACGGTCAGGCCGACGTCGGACAGCGTGCCGGGCACCGTGATCCCGTCGGCCTCCAGCACGACGGGGCCCGGATCGGGAGCCGACCGGCTGATCGTGGCGTTGACCGGCCTGCCGGACATCATCTCCAGAATCGCGTCGTGGTCCGCCGCCGCGGCCGGCAGGTCGCCGGCGAGCCGGCCGTCCTTCAGCACGATGAACCGGTCCGCGACGTGCGCCAGCTCCTCGAAGCGGTGCGTGATGTACAGGATGCCCACGCCGGCTTCCGACAGCCGCTCGACGATGCGGAAGAGCCGGCGGACCTCGGCGTCGGTGAGGATCGAGGTGGACTCGTCCAGGATCAGCACCTTGGCCTCGACGTCGACGGCCCTGGCGATCAGGGCGAGCTGCTGCTCGGCCAGGCTGAGCGCGTCCATGCGGCGGCTGAGAAGCGCCACGGGCACGTCGAGCCGCTTGAACAGCTCTTCGCCGCGCCTGCGCATCCCGCGCCAGTCGACCTGGCCGAGGCGGTCGCGGGGCTCGCGGCCGACGAAGAGGTTTTCCAGCACGGACAGGCGCGGGAAGAACGACGGCTCCTGGTAGACGATGCTGACGCCGGCGGCCAGCGCGTCGCCGGGTGAGGCGGGCCGGTGCGGCGCGCCGTCCAGGGTCATCTCGCCGGCATCCGGGCGGTGCACCCCGGCGATGAGCTTGATCAGGGTGGACTTGCCGGCGCCGTTCTCGCCGAGCACGGCCAGCCGCTCCCCCGCCCCGAGCGTGAAGCCGACGTCGGTGAGGGCCGCAGTGGCTCCGAAGCTCTTGAACAGGCCGGAGACCGAGAGGATGGTCCGCACGTCGCTCCTAGTAATCGAACTTCGCGATGTTCGACTTGGTGAAGACCATCGGCGGGCCCAGCACCAGGGTCTTGCTGCCCGCTTCGTACTTCACCTGCTGCTGGAGGCCCGGCACGGACGACTCAGGGGCGATCTGCTTGCCGTCCAGGAGCTGCTTCATCGCCCAGACGGTCAGGTTTCCCAGCTTCGGCACGTCCCAGAGGACCGTGGAGGTCATCGAGCCCGACTCCACGAACGTGCGCGCCGTCTTGGGCGAGCCGAAGCCGGAGACCGCGACCTGGCCGGCCTTGCCGGCGTTCTGCACGGCCTGCGCCACGCCGGGCACCGCCGTCGAGGGCACCGCGATGATCCCCTTGAGGTCGGGGTAGGCGGTCATGAGGTCCTGCGCCTCCTTGAGCGCCTGCGCGGTGTCGGTGGTGTAGCGCACGCCGCCCACGAGCTGGAGGTCCGGGTAGGCGGACTCCTGCCGCTTGCGAGCCTGCGCCACCCAGCTGTTGAACGTCTGCGTGTCGGCGGCCCCGGACACGATGCCGTACTTGCCCTTGCCGCCCATCGCCTTGGCGATCTCGTCCATGACCGTCGATCCGAGCGCGGCGTCGGTGGCCTGCTGCACGAAGAGCTGGCGCTGGCTGTCCGGCGCGTCGGCATCGGCGGTGACCACGACGATGCCCTTCTGCCGCGCCGCCGCGATGGCGGGGTTCATCGAGCGGGGGTCGAGCGGGGACACCGCGATCGCCGCGTAGCCCTGCTGGACGAGGCTGTTGAAGATGCGGACCTGCTCCGTCGCGTCGGCGGTGGCCGGTCCTGCCTGGGTGTACGACATGCCGAGCGACTGTGCCGTCTGCTCCGCGCCGTGCTTGAAGGCGGAGAAGTAGGGGACGCCCTCCACCTGGGAGACGAAGGCGACCTTCGTACCGCCGCCGCCACTGCTGCCGCCGGACGCGGCGCTGGGCCCGGCCGCACCTCCCACGGTCGAACAGGCCGCCAGCGCGGCCGCTGTCAGGGCTGCTACAAGCCCGACTCTGATGTTTCGCATAACGCATCCCGACGAGACGACTGACAGGTCCAAAGGCGCGCCCCGTGCCGCCTGTGCCGAACAGGCTAGGAATCAGTACCTAATACTGTCAAGAGTTGTAGGTACAAATCGGGATCCTGTTGGTATATGTTGTGCTTGTTCACCGTTCACTGGTACCTCGGTCTGCGCAGGCTTCGCGAGCGAGGGGAGATGGGCCCGCATGACCAAGCGCCATGCGCACGAGATCGTTGCTGATTCGCTGCGTACGCGGATCCTGGAAGGGCGGTACAAACCCGGGGAGCGGCTGCCGTCCGAGGGCGCGCTCACCGACGAGTACGGCGTCAGCAGGAACACGGTGCGCGTGGCGCTCGACCGCCTGGCCGCGGCCAACCTCATCACCCGGCGCCGCGGCTCGGGCAGCTACGTCAACGCGGAGATCGGCATCAGCCACTCGCTCGGCAGCCTGCGCAGCTTCACCACACTGCTGCGCGACCTGGGGCTGGAACCGGGCATCAGCGGGGTCGAGATCCGCCGCGACCCGAGCCCTCCGCTGGAGATACTCGGCTTCCTCCCCTCCGAGGTCGTCTGGCTGGTACGCAGGGTGCGGACCGGCTCGGGCTCGCCCTTCGCGCTGCTCGACTCCTGGCTTCCCGACCGCATCGGCTCCCGCATCGACCCCGAGGCACTGGCCCGGCGCCAGTCGCTCTACGCCTCGCTCGCCGAGGACCTCGACACCAAGGTCGCCGAGGCCACGGAGAGCATCCACGCCGAAGCCGCCGACGAGCGGGAGTCCCGCGTGCTCGGCGTCCCGCTCGGCAGTCCGCTGATCGTCATCAGGAGATGGACATACGACCGGGCGGGCAGACCGGTGGAGTACACGCGCTCGGCGGCTCGCGGGGATCGCTACCGATATGTGGTCAAGCTGCGCGCGTAGAGCACGGAGCTCGTCGTCGATCCATGACCGCCACGCCGAAAGCCATCAGGGCCGGTTGGAACACGGCCCAGATGGCCCGTCGGCAACTCATTGCGCCTCTCGGCCAGGTGGACGTGCCTACCGTCGCCGGCCTTGCCCCGCACGACGCCGGGGAACGCCGCGTCGAAGCCGCGCACGGCCACCGGTCATGGAAGTACCCACTTCTGGTTGGCGCCGCCGTAGCAGTCCCAGATATGCACCGGCGTGGCATCGGCCGAGCTGCCGCCCTTCACGTCCAGACAACGCCCGGAGTTCGGATTCTTCGTGCAGGTAGATGGCGATATCGAACGGGGCGAACAGCCGCCGCCAGCGCAGCGCCAGGCAGGCGGCCAGGTGCGGGCCGCCTGCCATGCCGAACGCCGCGCACCGGTCGGCGTAGCCGTCTTGGATGATGACCTCGCCGGGACGGTCCGGCGGCGCCCACCGCACCAGCAGCCCATCGAGTACAAACCCGGGGCCAAGCAGAGCCGCCGTGATGAGCCCGGAGTCTGGCTGACGAACCCGGGGCAGGCGGCGCAGCGCCGCCGCGAATGGGTGGCGGCGGGCGAGCATCCATGTGTGCGATCGCGTGGGGATGCCCCGCCCGGTGAGGGCGGTGGTGAGTGCGTGGACCAGGGTGGTTTTGCCAGTCAGGTCGAGCCCATCGACCAGGATGCGCATCGTTCCTCCCGGGTGCTTGGTTTGTGGCCTGCGCCATACGGTTGCGGTTGGTGCTATTGACGGTGCGCTGGGTGCGGCGCATCGTCGAGGGGGGCGCGATGTGAAGCGATGTGAAGATGGCCCCCCGACGCACACGCCCCATCGCCAACCAGGCTCTGGCCGCGTTGATCGCACAGGCCGGTTGGACTCTCGCCGCTACTGCGGGTCACGTCAATGCGATCTCCGCGGAAACCCGCGACCCGCTGTTCTATGACCGCTCGGCGGTCTCTCACTGGTTGACCGGGACCATCCCGCGCCCGGAGGGTATATGTGCTGCAGTGGAGGCGTTTTGCCGCCGCCTCGACCGTCCGGATCTCGGTCCTGCGGACCTGGGATGGCCCGACATCGCCTTCTCCTGGCCCGCTGATGACCCTTGGCAAGGCGATCCGGTTGCCCGGTTGGCCGTGCCGACCCGCGTGCCGAGCCCTCCGGCGTACGGCGCGAATACCGCCACGAAGATCACCGACCGGAGGAGATGGCAGGTCAGCGACCACTGATCGCGCGGCGACCCGGGAGAGCAGGTCCCGGTACGACGCGGGGTCGTCCAGCACCCGGAGCCGGGGCCAGGCGCGTCGGGGAGTTCCTTCAACTGCTGAGGGAACGAAGATCTGCGGTACTGAGCGGGGCCCGCCCTGGGTGGCTCCGTGCCGAACCGCCGAGTGTCGTACCAGCCGCTGCCCGCGCCGGGCGAGCGCCCGTTCCGCGCGCTGGAGAAGGGCTCCACGCAGCCGGTGGTGACCACGATGGCTTTCGTCCGGCTCGTCAAGGACCTCATGAAGGAGCCGGGGACGGGACGCCGCTGGGTGCCGATCGTCCTGCACGAGGAGTACGGCCTGGGCGTCGACGTCTGGGTCGGTCACGTCGTGGAGCGGCCTGCGCCGTGATGCCATGACCGCGACGGGCGTGCCGTACCCGTGGCAGGCCCTGGCCGAGATCCAGGGCCCGGTGATCGCGGTCAGCGACTGGATGCGCGCCGTACCCGACCAGATCCGGGCTCTGGATCGACCAGCCATGGACGTCGCTCGGCACCGACGGGTTCGGGCCGTCCGGCGCCCGCGAGTCCGTGCGCAGGCACTTCGGGGCGATCCACGCTCGATCACCGACGCGGTGCTCAAGGGCGTTGAAGAGACCTCCCGGCGATGAACGGCGGACGGTGCCGTCAAGCGGTGGCCCCGTCACCCGCCGACGGACCCGGTCGATATACGGCGAGCCGCACGCACCTCGCGAATGCTCAGCGTCCGCCCTTCAGCTGTCGCCCCGCCCTGGTTCCCAGGTGCATGCCGCTGTCGACCACCAGCGCGCCGTTGACCAGGACGTACGGCACGCAGTCCGGATACCGGTCGGGCATCTGGAAGGTGTCCAGCCGGGCGAGCCCCGCCGGGTCGAAAACGGCAAGGTCGGCCCAGGCGCCTTCGGCGATCCGGCCCCGTCCGGCCAGCCCGAAATGGTCGGCGACCATGGCGGTCATCTTGTGGATCGCCTCGGCCAGGCTGAGGGTCCGCTGCCGTTGAACGTGGTGAGCCAGGTAGTGCAGGTGGCCGGAGAAGAACAGCGGGTGCTGGGTGCGTGCCGCGAGCGGCCCGTCGAGCCGGCTGGAGAACCCGTCGACGCCCAGGCAGAACAGCGGATGCGCGACGGCCTCGGCGACGTGCTCCCCGGTGAACAGCCGCCCGATGAACTGGACGGCGAACATGTCGGGACCGGCCGCGCGAAGGATGTGGAAGAAGCAGTCCCACTCGTCCATGCCGAGCTCGTGGGCGATGTCAGGGAACGTCTTTCCTTCCAGCTCCGGGGTGGCCGGGCTGGTGGCCAGGGTAACCCGGTCCCATTCGCCGCGGTGGACGAAGCGCCAGTACCGGTCGCACTCTCCGCGCAGCCGCGCCATCGCCTCTCGGTCGCCCAGCCTGCGTGCCGCCTCCTCGGCGCCGCCGGCCAGCAGCCAGTCCGGGAGCAGGCCGACGGCCAGGCCGATCCCGTCGGGGTACGGCGTCATGTCGGCGAGCACGTCGAGCCCGCGCTCTCGTTCGGTGGCCAGCCTCTCGACCGCCCGCTCCCAGGCGCCCGGGTCCGCCCCGGTGTTGTGCCGGACGTTCAGATGGGACAGTTGCGCGCGCAGGCCGTCATCGGCCCGGGCCACCTGGAAGAACTCGTCCACCGCGGCGGCCAGGCCGGCGTCCCTGTTGCGGATGTGGCTGGCGTACATGCCGCCGCGGCGGCCGACGATCCGGGCCAGATCGAGCAGCTCGGCGGTGGTCGCGTCCCTGCCCGAGCCGTACTCCAGCCCGCTCGTCATACCGAGCGCGCCCGCGTCCAGGGCCTCCTCGAGATGTCTGGTGGCGTCGCCGGAGTTCCTGAGCGCCGTGTGCCCGACGAACCAGGCGAGGTTCTGGGCCGTCCCCCCGCCCTGTCCCCGATCGTGCACGCGTTCCAGCAGCTCACCGAAGGCGCGCCAGTCGGCCTCGCCCTCGTAGCCGTACGCGCGCAGGGCGGTCGCGGCCCCCTCGGCGTTGACGTCGGTCAGCGGGGCGTAGGTGACCCCGCAGTTGCCGACCACCTCGGTGGTCACGCCCTGCCTGATCGTGCTTTGCGCGTCCCGGTTGCCCAGGATCGACCAGTCGGTATGGCTATGCGGGTCGATGAGGCCCGGAGCGACCAGCATGCCGGTCGCGTCGATGGTGATGGCCGCGCCGTCGAGGCCGGGCCGTACGGACGCGATCTTGTCCGCACGCAGGCCCACGTCGGCGGGGTACGGCTCGGCGCCGCTCCCATCCACCACGGTGCCGTTCTTGATGAGCAGGTCGAACATGATCAATCAGTCCAGTTCCTCGCGGTGCCGGTCGCGGACGATCACCAGCAGGACGAGCGAGACGATCGCGCCGGCGGTCAGGTAGTACGCGGGCGCGACGTGGCTCCCGGTGCGGGTTGCCAGGAACGTGTTGACGAACGGCGCGGTGCCGCCGAACAGCGCGACCGCGATGTTGTACGAGCTGGAGAACGCCGAGCTGCGCACCCGGGTCGGGAACATCTCCACGAACAGCGCCGCCATCGGGCCGCACAGCACCGAGAAGGTGATGACGAACAGAAGCTGCCCGGCCAGTGCCCCCGCCACGGTGCCACTGGTGGCGAGCAGGAACATCGGATACGTGCCGACGGTGAATACCGCCGTGGCCCCGATCATCAGCGGCCGGCGTCCGACGCGGTCAGACAGAGACCCGGCCAGCACGATCAGCGGTACCTCGACGGCGAGCGCGATCACGTTGGTCATCAGCGCGTCGGCCAGCGGCAGCTCGGTCACCCCGGCCAGGAATGCCGGCCAGCTCGTGGCCGTGTAGCCGTACAGGGTGATGCCGAAGACGATGCCGAACAGCAGCAACCAGTTCTTGCGGGTACGGCCGGGCCGTACCTCTTCTTCCGCTTGTCCTTCCGATTGGACGCGCAGGTAGGCGGGGGACTCGTCGAGCTTGAGCCGTACGAACAGGCCGATGACCGCGACCAGGCCGCCGATCAGAAACGGCACCCGCCACGCCCACTCCTGATCCACCCGGATCAGGATGGCGGCCACACCGGTGCCGCTCAGGAAGCCGACCACGGTGGAGGCCTGGACGAGGCCGCCGAAGAAACCGCGCCGGCCGATGCGCGCGTACTCGATGAGGTAGGTCGCCCCGCCGGTCCACTCGGCGCCGACCGCGAGTCCCTGGATCATTCGCAGGACCACGAGCAGCACCGGGGCGAGCAGGCCGACGGACGCGTAGGTCGGCAGGAGCCCGATCAGCAGGCTGGATCCGCCGACCACGACCATGGTGATCGCCAGCATGTTCCGGCGACCGGCCCGGTCGCCGAACCGGCCGAGCACGATCGAGCCGATCGGGCGGCAGACGAAGCCGACCGCGTACGACGCCAGCGCGATCAGCAATGAGGTGGTCGGATCGCCCGACGGGAAGAACAGTTTTCCGATCACCGCGGCGAGCGCGCCGTAGACGGCGAAGTCGTACCACTCCAGGACGGTGCCCAGGACCGTGGCGGCGATGACTCGGGGTGGCGCGGTGACCGTCGATATAGGTGACATGACCCTGACCTCCGTATCGGCTGTGACGCGGCACACTAGCCAGACGGATGGCAGATGGTCAACCATTTACCATGCGCTATGATCTCGACCATGAGCAGGTCAGGTTCGATGTCCGAACCCGTTAGCGCGATACCCGAGTCCCGCCGCGACTGGCTGCTGCGCTGGCTACGGCAGGCGATCTCGTCCGGCGAGCTCAGGGCCGGGGACCGGCTGGTGGAGCGGGACATCTCGGCACGGTCGGGGGTGAGTCGCGGGCCGGTGCGCGAGGCCATCATGATCCTCGAACAGGAGGGCCTGGTCGTCTCCCATCCCTACCGCGGCGCCCAGGTGGCTCCGGTCTCACAGGCCGAGATAAGCGAGATCCTCGTGCCGATCAGGCTCGTCATCGAGCGCTTCGCGTTCAGGCACGCGGCGGAGAACGCCACCCCCGAGCTGGTCGACCGGCTCGCCGCCCTGGTCAGCGACATGGAGAAGACCACCTCCCCGGACCGGCTCGCCGATCTCGACCTCGCCTTCCACGAAGCGGTCATCGCGGCCTCCGGCCACACGCAGACGCTGTCCATCTGGCGGACCATCCAGCCGCGGGTCCGCGCCTACTTCGTCCGGGACGCGCCGGAGCACTCCGACCCCGCCGAGATCCCTCGCCAGCACCGGGCGCTGCTCGACGCCATCCGCGCGGCCGACCCAGACGCCACCGAACGCGCGATCGCCGAACACGTGGAGACCTACATCGGCGGGTAACCGGCGATACCTCCTGCTGCGGTGATCGCGCAGGCGGGCAACGGTGGCGGGCCGCCGATCCGGCTCGCGCCTGGCCGCGGTCACCTCGACCGTCGTGGTGTCCGCGTGCCCGGCCCATTCGAAGACGTCCGCGACGGTCTCACCCACCCGCCTGACGCGGGCCGCGCCGGCCGTCGTGGCCGAGCGGTTGCCCCTCCAGGCAGATCAACCGCCGGCATGTCGAAGTCCGACGAGAGGCTCTCTGTCGTGGACACCGGCATCGCACCGTAACGGTCGACGACCTCATGCACCCTCTCGGCCGACTCCGCGCGCAGCAGGCGCGTCAGATGAGAGCCGACATTCCCTGAGCCGCGACCCTCACAGCAGCCAGATCGCCGACGCCGTATGCGGCCCCGCCGTCAAAGCTCTGCGGACCATGCCGCCGATCCCTGATGGCACGCTTCGTGGAACGACTGCGATAGCTGAAGCCAATGGCAGATGGTTGACCATCTGCCATTGGAACGGTTAATGTTCCCCATCGCCTCATTGACTCACCTGCAGATGAGACGTAGGAGACACCGCGCCCTTCGCGCCGTGACATCGATCCCATCGCTCGGAAGGGCCCCCGCGCTCCGGCGGCTCCGACTTCATTCAACCGTCCGTCGGCTCGCCCAGAGCCGATGGGGAAACCCTCGCGCAAGGAATCAGGAACTCATGAAAATCCGTGACATTCGTGCGGCCGGCCTGCGGGGTGCCACCCCGGCGGGCGGGTGGCAGGAGGAACTCACCAATGATGACGTCGTTCACACCCTGGTGGCAGTGCACACCGACGAAGGACTGATCGGCATCGGCAGCGTGTTTACCAGCGAAGCGCTGGTCCGCGGCGCCCTTGAGGTGCTGCGCCCGCTGCTGATCGGAGAGGAGGCGACAGAGCCGGAGCGGGTGTCGGAGCGCCTGCATCGGACCACCTTCTGGCTGGGTCGCGGCGGGACGGTGACGCACACGATCAGCGGGATCGACATGGCCCTGTGGGATGTGCTCGGCCAGGTCACCGGCCAGCCCGTCGGCCGCCTGCTCGGTGGGCGGTACCGTGAGCGCGTCCGCCCGTACGCGTCCCTGCTCATGGACCGTCCAGAGGCACTGGCGGAACGGCTGAACCTCCTGGCCGCTCAGGGCTGGAAAGCCTTCAAGATCGGTTGGGGCCCGTTCGGGCGGGTCAGCGAGGACCTGGACGAGCGGATCGTGGCCACCGCCAGAGAGGCCGTGGGCCCCGATGCCCTGCTCATGGTGGACGCGGGCGGCAGCGACAGCGCATGGTCGAACGGCTACAAGTGGGCGCTCCGCACCGCCCGCATGCTTGACCGTTACGGCGTCGCCTGGTTCGAGGAACCGCTCAACCCCGATGCGCTCGAGGACTACGCGCATCTGCGCCGCGAGGCCAAGGTGGCGATCTCGGGAGGTGAGGTGCTGACCAGGCGGCAGAGCTTCCACGCCTGGCTGGAGGCCGGGGCCTTCGACATCGTCCAGCCTGACGTCACCAAGGTCGGCGGCCTGAGCGAACAGCGCCGCATTGGATGGGCGGCTCAGGACCACGGGGTGCGCCTGATCCCGCACGGCTGGAACACAGCCGTCGGGCTCGCCGCCGACCTGCAACTCGCCTCGGCGTTGCCCGGCACCGACCTCGTCGAGTACGTCACCGGATCGCCCTACGTCGACGCCATCACCACCAGTCCCTGGCGACTCGACTCCGACGGGATGCTCGCCATCCCCGACGCCCCGGGCCTCGGGATCCACCTCAACCCCGAAGCCCTGGCCCGCTACGCCGACGTCACCGCCCTGCTGCAGCCGTGATCATGAACGCCCGCGGGACGGCGCACCACTCGCAGTGATCCACTTCAACAGCGCGAGAGAAGAAAGCTCATGTCCGACGAGTCCACAGCTGCGCTCGCCCCTAGTCCCAATACCGGCAAATCGCTCCGCCGGGTGATTCTCATATCGATCGCGGGGGCCGTGGGCGGCTTCCTCTTCGGCTTCGACACAGCCATCGTCAACGGGGCCGTCGACCCCATCAAGGAGAATTTCCACCTCAGCTCGGTCGGTCTCGGCGTCGTCGTGGCCATCACCCTGTTCGGCGCCGCCATCGGGGCGCTGATCGCGGGTTGGATGGCCGACCGTATCGGACGAACCAAGGTCATGGGCGTCGCCGCCCTCATCTTCCTCGCCTCCGCGATCGGCTGCGGGGTGTCGGCGGGCTTCTGGGATCTGGCGGCATGGCGCCTGCTGACGGGAGTCGCCGTCGGATACGCGACGGTCCTCGGCCCGCTCTACATCTCCGAAATCGCCCCTGCCTCCATCCGCGGCCGGCTGTCCTCGCTCCAGCAGATGGCCATCGTCCTGGGGATCTTCACCGCCCTCCTCACCGATTCCCTCATCGCCGTCCTGCTCGGCGGCGCGGACGCCGAGGCGTTCCTCGGGCTCCCGGCATGGCGGTGGATGTTCATCGCCGGGGCAGTCCCGGCGCTCCTGTACGGAGCGCTCTCCCTCAAGCTTCCCGAATCCCCGCGCTACCTGGCGGCCCGCGGCCGCCGAGACGAAGCCTCCGGGGTGCTGGCCGACCTGCACGCGATCCCCCGCGATCAGGCCGAGCGGGACGTCGACCGCATGGAGGCCACCGTTTCGCGAGGATACCGCCCCCGCTTCCGGGACCTGCTCTCCCACCGGACCGGCCTCCTCCCCATCGTCTGGATCGGGGTGGGCATCGCCGCACTCCAGGCCCTCGTTGGCATCGACGTGATCTTCTACTACTCGAACTCCCTGTGGAAGTCGGTCGGATTCGACGAGTCCGCCTCGTTCGGGCTCTCCGTCCTGAGCTCGCTGATCAATGTGCTCTCCACGATCGCCGCGATCGTGCTCATCGATCGGGTCGGCCGACGCCGGCTGCTGCTCGTCGGCTCCGCCGGTATGGTGGCCAGCCTCATCCTGGTGAGCATCGGGTTCGCGCAGTCCGTCACGGTCCGCGGGGAACTGACACTCCCCGGCTCATGGGGCCCGCTGACCCTCATCGGCGCGAACGCGTTCGTGGTCTGCTTCGCCATCTCCTGGGGCCCAGTGGTATGGGTGCTGTTGGGAGAGATGTTCCCCAACGCCATCCGTGGGGTCGCACTCGCGCTGGCGGCGTCGATCAACTGGATCGCCGGCGTGGGGCTCAACCTCTCCTTCCCAACCATGCGCGAGATCTCACTGCCCGGAAGCTACGCGATCTACGCGGTGATGGCGGCGCTCTCCTGGCTCCTGGTCTACTTCGGCGTACCCGAAACGACGAACCGCGAGCTCGAGGACATGAGCAGCGGGCCGGCCCACCAGGACGCGCGTCCCTGACCGGGCTACCCTTCGTGTGAGGTACATGACCATGCAGAACGACATCACCTTGATCACCGGCGCGGGCTCCGGCATCGGGCGGGCCATCGCGCTCCAGCAGGCGTCGGCCGGGCGCTCGCTCGCCCTGATGGACAGAAACGAGCCCGCCGCGAGAGCAGTCGCCGCGGTGGCGAAGGAGCGCGGAGCCCCGCACGCGCTGGCCATCACCGCTGACATCTCCTCCGAAGCCGACATCACCAGCGCCTTCAAGCGGTGCCGAGCCTCTCTCGGCACCCCCACCAGGATCGTCGCCAACGCCGGCATCGAGATCGCACGAAAGGCGCACGAGACCACGCTTGCCGAATGGCGGCAAGTGATCGACGTGAACCTCACGGGCACCTTCCTCACCTGCCGCTACGCCATCAAGCTCCTCCTGGACGAGGGCCTTGCCGGGACCATCGTCTGCGTCTCGTCACCCTCCGCGTTCGTGGGCTTCGCCGGGGGAGGCAACAGTGCCTACGGAAGCTCGAAAGGCGGGATCTCCGCACTGATCAGAGCCCTCGCCATCGACTACGCACAATCCGGCATCCGCGTCAACGGCGTCGTCCCCGGTGCCACGGCGACACCTCTGCTCGACGTCGCCGCGAGTGGCCATGACGTTGCCGACCGCGCGCGGACCCAGATACCCATGGGCAGGCTCGCGCGGCCCGAGGAGATCGCCGAGGCGGTGGACTGGCTGCTCGGTCCCAAATCCAGTTATGTCACCGGCAGTCATCTGCACGTCGACGGTGGTCTTACGGCCAGGGGCGCCAACGACTTCTGACCTGCCCTTCCCCCAGGCATACAGCCCAGAACCGAAGGAAGACCCATGCACCCACGGCTGACCGGTATCGGATCCACCACCTGGGTCGTCGCCGACGGCTACATACCGCCCCGTAGCTCCGGACCCGAGCCGGAAATGACCAGTCACGACAGCATCTGCATGCTGAACCCGGGAGACAGCCAGGCACGCGTCGAGGTGTACGTCTACTTCACCGATCGCGAGCCGGCCGGCCCTTTCCTTCTCGCCATCGCACCCCGGCGTGCCTTTCACCAACGCATCAACGATCTCAGGCACCCGGAGCAGATTCCCGTCGACACCGATTACTGCCTGATCGTCACCAGCGACGTGCCCATCGTCGTCCAGCACACGCGCCTGGACTCCAGACAGGAAGCCAACGCGCTGATGAGCACCATCGCCTTCCCCGTGTGAATGGTGCACGGCGTGCCGTGAACACCTCGACCCCGCCACGCATGGACTGGTCCGTCTCATCGAGGCGCGACCGCTGGTGAGCTCTCTCGGCAAGTACCGCGTGCAGGATCTGGTCCCCTCGGCCGGGTACCACCTCAACCTCCTCGCCAAGTACGGCTTCATCGAGGATGCGGCTTCCAAGCGCACCGGGCGGGAGCGTCCTTGGCGGGCATGTGTCAGAGGCGTGCGATGGGCTGCCGGCGTGCCCGAACCCGGGTACGCCGAGGCCTCGCGCATGCTGCGTGACGCGCTCATCGCCCACGCCCTCGACGCCCTGACCGCTTTCCAGCGGGAAGAGGCGGGTTGCACGGCCGAATGGCAGGACGCTGCGTTCGTGCTCGCGGACGGCGCGTACATGACACCGGAGGAGCGTCGGGAAACTCATGGAGTTGCCCCGGTTCGGTAGGCACATCAGGGCTTGCGACTACGCGGCAGCATAGTCGAGGGCTCGTTCGGCCTCTGACCTGGTGCGGAAGGTGCGCCGGTCGATCAGTTCGCACTCCAGCGAGGCGAAGAAGCTCTCGATGATCGCGTTGTCGAAGCATGTGCCGGTGCGGCCCGTGGACGGGCGGACACCGGCCTGTTCACAGCGCCGGCCGAAGGCGATTGAGGTGTATCGGCTGCCCTTGTCGCTGTGATGAATCACCCCGGCCTCAGGGTAGCGCTGGTGCAGTGCCATCGCCAGGGCGTCGGTCACCAGTTCGGTGCGCATGTGTTCGGCCATCGCCCAGCCGGCGATCCGGCGGGAGAACGCATCCAGCACCACGGCCAGGTAGACGAAGCCCTGCCAGGTGGGCACGTACGTGATGTCGGCGGTCCAGACCCGGTTCGGCTCGGCTGCGATGAACTGGCGTTTGACCAGATCGGAGGCGGCCGCGGCGCGCCCGTCCGCGATCGTGGTGCGGCAGCCTCTACGCCTGCTCACCCCGGCCGGCCCAGCCCGGCGCATAAGGCCGGGCCACCCGCTTGCGACCGACCCGGACCCCGTCGAGTTCACGCAGGCCGGCATGGATGCGCGGCGCACCATGGATCTCGTCCGAGGCCCGGTGACGCTCGCGGATCAGCTCCGTCAACTCGGCGTCGCGGCGGGCTCGAGCCGATGGTCCGCGCAGCTGGCGAGCCGTCCAGGCGTAGTAGCCCTGGCGCGACACACCCAGCACCATCTGCCGGCGAAACTCCGGCGGATAGTTGTTCGGCACAGCAGACTCCTTCTTCCGGGGACCAGGGTTCCCCAGAGATCAGGCGTCCACCAAACCGGGCCAACTCCACTAACGCCGCAGTCCGCGAACTGTTCGCGCGCTACCGGGACCGACCCGTCGATCAGCGACCCGCCGGGGCACTGTCGGTACGGCTTTTCAGCTTCGGCGTCCCGGAAGCAGACGCACCACAGGACACGACTCAGCCGAAGACATGAGGAGCCGCCATGCCGACCGCACGGTCTGCGCATCGCACCGCGCATCAACGACGGATCCGTGTCTATTGGACCTGCCATTTCCTGCGCATGTCGGACCGTTACGGCGCGGGACGGGGTCGATCCCGGCCTGCTTCAGGATGTTCCAGACAAAGGTCAACGGACCATGCCGGTGAGGAGGTCGCGCATCGCCTCGATGAGCTCGTCCAAGGTGGGTGTGGCGCCCGCGCCCGCGATGGCGTAGAACATCAAGCCCTCTCCGAACGCCACCAGTTGGCGCGCATGCCGCACCGGGTCCCGCGAGCCCAGGGCTGCCAGCAGTGCGACGGCGGGGTCGCGGAAACCGTGGCCGGCCTCGTCGTAGATCTTGCGCAACTCCGGCCGGCGGGTCGCCTCCAAGGCCAGCTCATAACGAGCCAACGTCCGCCGCCGATCCGTCAGCTGGATGTACAGCGCCTCGGCCATGACGGCGGGCAGGTCCGACAGTTCGAACGAGGCGCTCTCGAACACCGAGGCCAAAGCCCGCATCTCCAGCTCCGTGAGCCGGGCCAGCGTCAGTTCCAGCAGGGCCGCGCGGGTGCGGGCCAGGTTGGACGTGGAGCCGGGCGGCAGGCCGGCGGCTTCGTCGACGGCCCGGTGGGTGAGGCCGCGCATGCCCCGGTCGGCCAGCAAGGTGATCGCCGTGTCGGCGACGATCTCTGAGCGCTTCACGGAACCCGATACTACAGCGGTAGTGCCCATGAAACTACAGGCGTAGTATGGTGAAACTACAGGCGTAGTGACGACGATGGAGCATGAGATGCCAGAAGCTGTGGTGATCGGTGGCGGTATCGGTGGCTTGACCAGTGGGATCGCCTTACGCCGCCGAGGATGGGACGTGACCGTGCTGGAGCGGGCCGCGAAGATCGATCCCATCGGCTCGGGGCTGGCCATCGCGGCCAACGCCCTCAGGGCACTCGACACGCTCGACCTGGGCGATCCCATCCGCAAACTCTCCAGGTTGCAGGGGCAAGGAGGGATTCGGAGGCACGACGGGCGCTGGCTCGTACGCACCACGACTGAAGCCGCGGACGCCCGTTTCGGGGACTCGGTGGTGGTCATGCTGCGGGCGACGTTGATGGACGTGCTCGTGGATGCGCTGGGGGCGGACCGGTTGCGGTTGGGCACCACAGTCACCGGGGTGGAGGCCGAGGGTGGCGTGGTGCGTACGGATGACGGTGATCTAGCGGCCGACCTGATCGTGGCCGCCGACGGCATCCATTCGAAGACCCGGCAGGCGCTCTTCCCTGAGCACCCCGGTCCGACGTACGCAGGGGTGACGGCCTGGCGCGGCCTCATCCCGCGGGGAGATCTCACGATCTCGGGCTCGGAGAGCTGGGGCAGGGGGCTGGTGTTCGGGATCACCCCGATGGCCGACGACATGGTCTACGTGTACGCGACCGACGTGCTGCCTGCGGGTACCGTGCTCGGGGACGAGTTGGAGGAGCTGCGGCGGAGGTTCGGAGACTGGCATGAGCCGATTCCGACCCTGCTGCGGACAGCCGATCCCGCTAAGATCATCCGGAACGACATCCACTACCTCCGCACTCCGCTGCCCTCGTACCACAAGGGGAAGGTGGCGCTGGTGGGCGACGCCGCGCACGCGATGCCCCCGAACCTCGGCCAGGGAGCTTGCCAGGCGATCGAGGACGCGATCACCCTGGCCTACCTCACCAACACAAGCAGCGGTATCGGACACGGCAACGGAAGCGGCGGTGGCATCGATACCCACAGTGGCACCGACCTCGCCGCCTACACCGCCGCCCGCCTGGAGCGCACGACAGCCGTGGTGCGTCGGTCGATGTCCATCTGCAAGGTGACCCAGCTCCGCAATCCTGCGGCGGTGTGGCTGCGGGACTTCGGGATGTCACTGGCGGCCAGGCTGAGCCCGGACCTGATGCTGCGGTCAATGAACGATCTCCTGGGCTGGCAACCGCCGACGGCATCCGCGGGCGGGGAGCATGGCCCAACCCCTCGCGCGTGACCGTCAGCTAAAGGTTCCGTCAGAGGCGCGACACCGGACCGTGCTCCCCGCCTTCGTCACCCAGGATGAATTCCTCGCAGCAGGAGGTTTCGGCCATGCAGAAGAGTCCTCGTGGGACATGTGGCCACCACTGGCGCATATCTGATCACTTCCTGTGGCGCGGCGGCGGGGCGCGATGGGTAGGGGATCACCGCCGCGCCGGTCACGGTTCCCGGAGGCCGCAGGGGCGTGCCCGCGCCCCCCGGGAAGCTCTTTGAGCTGGCCATAGATGGCTACGCCCAGCTTGCGCAACGCGGCACCGGGCAGGCGAAGGGTGCCAGCGCCGAAGTTGCTCATGTCTCGCGCCGCGAAGGCGTCCTCGGCGTCGGCGATCAGCGCACAGGCCACGGTGGTGCCGTCGACGTCAGCGAACAGGGACTCATCCACGTGGAGGGCACACAGGTCGATGTCGATCCCCTTCCGGTGATCGTTCATCATGGGCGTTCTCCTCACAATCGGCCCCATGGGGGGGTTCGGCTGCGCCAGATGCGGGGGTCCGGCCTTTGGGGGTCCCCGACCCGCCAACTGCGAAGGCAGCGGCGGGCCGGGGATGCTTGAGCGTGGTGAGGTGGCAGGCTGCGGCCGCTCTGCCTGTAGCTTGGCGGTTTCGCGGTTCACGACGGCTGCAAGCCAGCGTCGCCGCCCGCGCCGCCGTCTGAGGGCTGAGCGGTGGTCAGGTCGGCCCACACGACGCGGCGGCCCCGCTCCAGGAGGGCGGTGCCGCTGCGCACGGACAGGGCTGCCACGATGCCCAGGCCACGGCCCGATACGTCCATGGAACCCTGCCGAAGCGCGACGAAGCGCGGCTGCGGGTCACAGGTGCCTGGGTCGATCACTTCCAAGCGAAACCGTCCCCGAAGCCGAGTCGCACTTTGACCCAGTCGCGTTGCGGGCCCGCCGGCACATGCTCGATGGCGTTGTTGACCAGCTCTGACACCACCTGAAGGGCATCAGAGCGGACCAAGGGGTGACGACCAGCCAGCCATAGGTTGACCGCTTGCCGGGCTTGCCACGGCGTTTTCTCGCCGCGGCGCAGCGTAGCGCTTTCCCATACGGCCACGTCCGGCATCTGCGTGAGTATGGTTGCTGCTGGCACGAAATCACCGACTTATCCGAGTTACTGCCCGAGCTCCCCGAGACAGGCGCGCTGCCGTTTCGACTGTGTCGGCTCCCAGCATGAACAGTCACGGCACGAATGGGTACGTCAATCTCGCGAAACTTGCACGACAAAGAACGACAGCATCTTGGAAGTCGCTACCAATCTGCCCGACATCATCGCTGTCCGCGACAGCAAGGAACCTCACGGGCCCGCACTGGTCTTTACTCCCGGAGAGTGGAAGGCATTCCTCAAAGGCGCCAACCAAGGCGAATTCGACATCTAACGGCGCAGGTCAAGTAAGCCCAGCCGGGCAGCGGAGAACCCACGCGCCCGTCGTGACAACACCCGCCTCCGCAGCCCATCAAGCCAGTCGCGTGAGGCCCTCCGCAACCGCAGGGGGCCTTACGCGTTAACCCCGGCCGCAGGGCCAAATCCTGCCGTCACGCGAGTTGATTGGGTTACCGTTCAGCCCCACGTTGATGAGTCGCTCTGCTGTGGTGCGTACCCAGTCCCCCACCTCGGCCGGGAAATACCGAGGAACATAGCCACGAGCAGGACGCGGGGGTGATCGGCGTAACGGCGCGCATGCAGCAGCATCCCACTTCCCCACATCTTTGGCTTGCTGGCTTAAGAACTCCCCCCACGAAGGTCCAAAAGCCTGCTGGCTTGAAAAGAAGCCTGCGAGCTTTAAATCCCGGCGGGGCCCGAGCTGGCTCCCCGCCAACCAGCGCATTGCCCCGCCTCACGCCCACCTGGCATGCTCACCATCATGACGACACGAGGCAATGAAGGCGGCTGGACCCCGCAGGCGACCAGGGCGGCTGGGCGCCTTCGAGCGTAGACGGCGGCGCACGCTCCACGGGCGGCATGCGCCACACGGGCGGCTGGTAGCCACCCTTCCCCGGCCAAATCAAGGGCCCACCCCTCACGGGGCGGGCCCGGCGCGCGTCTCGGGCCAGGACACAAACGCTCCTCCCCCTCCACCATGCCGCTCATGGCCGCGGCGACCTTCGACATGCTGATCGAGCAGGGCATCGACTACGACTACGTCCACACCGTGCGCTCCCAAGCCTCCGGACAACCGCCCCTCGACCTGACCGGCTGCAACGGCGTCGGCGGAAGATCTGGCCCGAAGCGGTGCACCAGCCGACGGTAGGCAGCGTGGTCGCCGGCCTGGATCGGCTCATGACACGTCTGACACGTCTGACACGTCTGACACGTCGTCCAGTTGTTCCCCGTCACTCAAGATGGTGATCTAGGAAGCGCCTGAGTCATTCCTGATGGGGACGCTGGCGGATCATGTCCGGTTTCGTGTGCGACGACGTGGTGGAGATGAGCGGGCAGTGTGCTGGGGTTTCGCCGCTGTGATCTGACGATGCGGAATCGATCGCGTCGTTTGTGTTGATCGTCCGGCTGGGTGCGGGTCAGCGTGACCACGTTCGTGATAGGCCCCGACCCTCCCACTTTCGATTGGCGCCGAGACCGGGAGGGCCGTGGGTGCCGGAGGCACTACGTGGTCACGGTAGAGGTCGATGCGGCCTGCGTCGAGCGCAGGCTGAACCATCGTGAGCTGAATTGCCCCGATGCGGCGGTGAGCTGGCCCGATGGGGATTCGGGCGATCGCGCCGGTTGCGCGGTCCCGACGGCGAGGCGGAAATTCGGCCCCGGCGGTCGCGGTGCTTGGGTTGCGGGCGCCCCACATGCTGCTGCCGGTCGGGGTGCTGGCGCGGCGGGCCGACACCGCGGAGGTGATCGGCGCCGCGGTGGAGGCGGCTGCGGGCGGGCAGGGCCATCGTCGGATCGCGCCGCCACGAGCGGCGAGCTCACCAATATCGACCCCGGCTTCCCCGGACTCTCCTACATGCACGTTCCACACTAAAATCTTTTACTATTACCTGGACAGTTGGACGTGCTCTGGCAAAAGGTGGTTCTCCATGTCTCTTCGGATGGCCCTGCTGACGCTCATCGCCGGGCAGCCGCGCAGCGGCTATGACATCAACCAGGAGTTCGACGGAGTGCTCATGTTCGTCTGGCACGCCAAACCCACCCAGGTCTATCCCGAGCTCAAGCGCCTGGCCGCCGATGGGCTCATCCGTGAGCAGGACCAGGGGCCGCGGGGCCGGCGCCCTTACGAGATCACCCGTGAAGGGCTGCGCACGCTGCGAGACTGGCTGACGACCACCTCCGCCGACCACTCCCAGCGCAACGAGACCGTGCTGCGGACGTTCGCGCTGTGGACCGTCGAGCCCGAGGAGGCCCAGGCGTTCCTGCGCGAGGAACTGGAGTACCACCGGGCCCGCCTGCGGGGCCTGCGCGTTCTGCAGAAGGGGCTCGACCTCGACCGGCCCGCCGACCGAGCGGCGCTGCTCGGCCTGGAGGCCGGGGTCCGGCGCCTGGAGGCGGTCGTCTCCTGGGCCGAGTGGGCGCTCGGCGTTGTGGCGGCCTGGCCTGCCGGCACCGGCATGGCGCAGGACACGGGATGAAGCCGCCGCTCCTTCACCTCCACCTGCCGTCAACTCCACCCTGGTCGCCGACCGTAACCCACGGGAGCATCCTTATGAGCACCGCCATCTCGGCACAGCAGAGCATCACCCTGGAGGACGGGCGGCGGATGGCCTATGCCGTCTTCGGCGATTCGGCCGGGCAGCCCTGCCTGTTCGTCCACGGCTTCTCCTCCTCCCGATGGCTGGCCGGGTGGGCTCTGTCCGCGAAGGTCCTGCGACGCCACAGCGTGCGGTTGGTCGCCGTGGACCGGCCCGGCTACGGCTTGTCGACCGCCAACCCGGCAGGCGGGTTCACCGACTGGGCATGCGACGCCGCCGCGCTGGCCGGGCACCTCGGTCTCGGCCGCCTCGCCGTCATCGGCGTCTCCATGGGGGCCGGTCCCGCTCTGGCCCTGGCCGCCACCCGCCCAGACCTGGTCACCAGCACGACCATTCTCAGCGGCATGCCTCCCATCGGCCCCGGGGAACGTTGGGCTCCCGACAGCCGCGGCGATGCGCTGTACTGGCGGCTGGCCCGGCATGCCCCCTGGCTGCTGCGCCGGCTGTGCTCGGCCACCGCCACGATGACGGGCGCCTCCACCAGGGGCGACGCCGACAGGGTCATCCGCCGGGTCGAGCGCGG
Source organism: Nonomuraea angiospora (assembly GCF_014873145.1). Taxonomy (NCBI): domain Bacteria; kingdom Bacillati; phylum Actinomycetota; class Actinomycetes; order Streptosporangiales; family Streptosporangiaceae; genus Nonomuraea; species Nonomuraea angiospora. The sequence goes on from NZ_JADBEK010000001.1 coordinate 2,810,720, forward strand.
GCTGCCCGACGCCGATGCACGGGCATTCCGCGAGCTGGTCCGCGACGCCGACGCCAGGACCGCGTTCGTGGCGGATCTGTCTGAAAGCTCCCGCCAGGGCGGTGCGGCCATGGCCGACGATCTGCGGCGATATCTGCGGCCTTGGGGATTCGAGCCTGCCGACGTCTCCGGTCCGGTGCGCTTGTGGCACGGGACCGAAGACCCCAAGGTGCCGGTCACGCTGGCCCGGCGGCTGGCCGCACGGCTCCCTCGGGTGAGCGCACGGTTCGTACCAGGCGGGCACTTCGCCGCATTCGCCCACCAAGACGAGATCATCGGCGAGATCGAGGCCGAGAGGCGCTGAGCCGAGATCGAGGCGACAGCGTGGCGGCGATGAGGCGTCGGCAGATCGCGGAAGGTCACGGCCACGGTCGGCGGCACTCTGAGAACTCGCGGCAGCGTGCTTTTCGGACGGCAGGCTGTACCGGCGGGTGAGGGTGATCCACGGCAGCGGCAGTTCGTCCAGCCGCGGCCGGGACTACCCGGCTGGACAGGCGTCGACGCCGGTGGGCTGTTCAGCGTCGTCCTGGCGCCGCCACACCTCGCTCGGCGGCGTCAACGCGGCGGCGGTCATGTGGTGCCTTTCTCACGAAGCAGTGTGGCCAGTTGCTGTCGACGGGCAGTCAGCGGCACCTCTAGGCCGGGGCGCAGGTCAGGCCAGGTGCGGCGGCCCGGATAGACCGCCTCGACCGGCAGTCGTCCGGTTGCCAAGGCCATCCGGGTACGCAGGTGGCCCGGTCCCACGATGGCCAGTCGCCCCGCGCACAACCGCAGCGGATGGGCCGAATCGAGCGGATTCCTTGTGGCGGCCGCAGGTCGTGCATCGACCAGTTGACACCGAGCGAATTGTTGGCTCGCACGAGGACGGCGCGCAGGGAGTCGTAGTCCAGATCTCGGGGGTTCCGGCGGCCCACCGTTGCGTCGTCGGCGGCGTAGCGTCTTCCAGAGTCGTTCGTTCGGGCCGATCTGTCCGATCTCCGTGTGGTACAGGCGCAGCCAGACGAACGCTTCAGGGCTCGCAGGTAGCCACTGCTGGGCTCCACTTCCTTTGCGATGGACTCGAATCAGCTGATCGCCCCAGTCGATGTCGGCGCCGCGGACGCCGAGCAACTCGCTGGCCCGCGCGCCCGTGCTGATTGCCAGAGCCATGATCGCTCGGTCTCGGTTCGAGCGGAGCACGGCGAAGAACTCGGTCCAGCGCTCGTCGGACATGGCCCGTGGTCGCCGTTTGGGCACAGGCGGGTTGTAGCGAAGCTTTCCTTCCGGCCGAAACGGCTCCAAGGGGTTGTGGTGCGCGTTCGGGCGGCGGCCCTTGTCTCTTTTGTGTGGGATGGGGTTTGACTACTGGCCCTTCGCCACACTCGATCCAGTAGTCGTAGAACGATCGCAGGACGGCGTTGCTGTGGCGGATCGTACGTGGCTGGTAGCGGTCGTCGAGGTGCTGCCTGAGGGTGACGGGGTTGATGCCGCCGGCGAGTTGCGCAGTCTTCGTACGCGGCGAACGGCGCGGCTTGGTCGTGCGCATCAGCCAGAGCACGAAGTCGCGGTTCTCAACCGAGGTCGCTCGGTCCCACTCCACCTCGATGGCACGCAGGAAGCGCCACCACCGCTGCAACGCAAAGGCGTAGCTCCGCACGCTCTCCGCCGCGTTCCCTCCATCGACGAAGTCGCGGAGGAACAGCAGAACGGGCTGCACCGGTGCACCCGTCGGGTCGATGACGATGTACGGCACCACGTCCCGTGATGCGACCACGCGCCCCCAGGGTCCCGGGCCGATCGCGTCGATGTCCCGCTCCCCCTGGTCGGTGTCCTTCACACAGCCTCCATCCCGAGTAACTGTGAGAGTTCCTACCGAGCGGCGGTCGCGCATGGGACGAGGACACGAACATCGCTTGCCGTAGTCCGGTCAACACCTCGAAGTCCGCGCGGCGCACCGACAGGTAGGCGGCCGCGTCATCCCCCGTGCGCAGCACTCCCCGCTGGGCGGCGACCTCCAACGCGGGGTTGTCGTCGAATGCTTCCAGCGCGCGGCCGCGGTACAGCACGGCACCCTTGTGCTCGCCGCGCTCGGGCAGCAGTTTCTGCCGCGACAGTTCGACCACGGTGTCCGTGGAGACGTCCACGCCGGGAAAGCGGGCGGCGAGCAGCGCGGCCGCGCGGTGCGCCCCGGCGTCCGGCCTGCATCGGGAGCAGCACGCCAGGTGCGTTCGTCTGCATGTGCGGTGTCGAAGGCGGTGTCGATCCACCCGGCCTGGGCGCGTGGGGCGAAGGGCACCACTGGGCGGAACTCCCGGATAGCGGGAAGGCATCACCTTACGGATTGTCACGTACCAGACCTCCTCGTCGGCGACGCCATCGACTGCATGAATGGAAGCGCGGTCGGATGCGGGTTCTTTGCCTTGAACTTTGTGCCAGGGGGAGGCCTTGCGGCAAAAGGCATCAGCGGTGTCGCCAAGGCCTTTAAAGCACTTGGTCAAGGTGGGCAGCGGGATAGCGAAAGCGTGCAGCAGCTTTGTGCCGGGCACCCTGGTGCTGATGGCGGACGGAAGCCATAAACCGATCGAGGATGTTCGTGTCGGGGACGAAGTCCTGGCCACCGACCCCACCACAGGGGAAACGGTAGCCAAAAAGGTCACTGCGTTGATCAACGGTTCCGGCACGAAGCATCTGGTCGAGATCACCATCAAGGCAGAGGGAGCAGACAAAGCCGATCCTCAATCGATCTGGGTCGACGCAACATATCTCCAGCCGGGGACATGGCTACGCACCTCCGTGGGCACGAGGATTCAGATCACCAGCGTGAAGCGATGGACGACCACACAGAAGGTCCACAATCTGTCCATCGACGGTATCCCCACGTATTATGTGGGATCGGGCGGCGTTGACGTCCTGGTGCACAACACCTCGTGTCCCACGCTCATCAAACTCATTCGCAATTCGCCCGTTGACTACGCTACCAAAATTGCAAATGGGCACGGCTTCACAAAGCGCGTTGAAAAGAGAAAAGAGTTTCCCGGCACAAGCACGCGCAAGGAATATGCCGATTTGATCAGAGATATCATCAAGACCGGGGAAGCCAGGAACGTCAAGAATCAGCCGGGTTGTCGCATTCTGGAAAAATGGAGTTGTAGTCTTTTGGAATAGGTTGGACCCGGATATCGGCACGGCCTTCCCTCCGAAAACGGGCCAAGCGTACTGGGATAAGCTGTGATCACGTGCCGATGGAAGGGCGAAAATGAAGGCGGTACCACTACACGCCGATCGTTTCAGTTTCGAACTGTCTGCCAAAGAGCTTCGTGTGATCATAGTAGGCCTACGGGAGGCAGACCAAGAACTGGAAGACTGGGAGTTTCAAACAAGAACCGGATTCGAGCGGAGCACGATGCGGGCATTGCTTGAGGCCATCTTCAAGGAAGAGAGATGGGGTCAAGTCTATACTTACACCCTCGAATTCTCCGCCGAAGAGGTTCAAATGATCGTGGCAGGTTTGCGCGAGGCAGACCGGAAACTTGAAGACTGGGAATTTCAAACAAGGACCGGATCCGAGCGAAGCGCAATGAGAGCATTTCATGATGAGATCCTCGCGGCGCTAAACAAGACTGAGTAATAGCCGGGCCTGTACGTACGCTCCGTGGATTCGTTGTGGTTCTTGTGGTCTGGGTCAGGAATCCGATGATCAGTCGGAGCCGGTGCTGAAGCTTCATAGATATGCACCTGGCGTTCCGAATGAGTGGTAGGGCCGCCGGGAGGGATTTCGCCTCCCGGCCTCCACGGGGCCACCCCGGATGGCCGGCTCTTCTTCCATGCCTTCGGTGCGCTGGCCGAGCTCATCCGCGAACTCATCGCGGAGGGCGCGCACGAGGCTCCTTGCCGCCGACTGGCCGCCGACTGGGACACCGCCGCGGCGTCCACCTGGAACCGGCACCTGTCCGCCCTGGTCTTCTTCGCCGCCTGGCCCAGCGCCAGGACCTGCTGGCCGCAACCGATATCTGGGGTTGTCGGCCATTTCTCGCAGGTCAGAGCGAGATGATCTTTTCAGGCACGTAAGGCACTAAGGCACGTTGGCTGGCGCTGTAGGCATGGGTGCATCCCAGGAGTGTCCCCGGGGTTTCGGCCGGGCAGCGGGCCGGACTGGTCGACGTCGGCGCTGGAGACTGGCCTGGTCTGCGAGTGTGTCAGCGGGACCGGGCCGGTCGTGCTCGGCGGTGATGCGAGCGGAGATTCAATTCGCCCGGGCGGATCTCGCGGCCGACGCTGGCCGGGTGCTGCTGGCGGGACTTGGCCTGCAGCAGGTCGCCGGCCATCTCGACGACTTCGAAGGCTGGCTAGAGCACGACCCCTATCTGCGCGTCAGCGTCTGGGACGCTCGGCCTGCCGCCAACGCCAACCGAGGTCAGCTGGGGTTCGACAAATACCCGGCGGATCAGTACGGCAGCGTGTTGAAGCTGTCGAAGATCCCGCCGCATGCGGTCGAGATCCGCTCCCCTTTGCAGGTCCACCGGCAGGTGCGTACGCGCCGTCGATCTTGACCTTCCCCGTGATGACCGGCGTCACCGACGGCTGAGGAGACGGCGCAGGTGGCTGCAGCGGCCAGCTCGCCAGAACTTACCCCGCAGGTCAGACCCATGAGCGCCGGCGCATCGGCACGGGCTTGACCGGTCAGCTGTTCGGCCCGAGCGCGCAGGGCGGCCAACTGGTCGGCCGAGCACAGCTCCGACACCTCGGCCGGGCATTCATTGGCGACAGTTGCTGCTCGCCGTGTTCCCGCCACACCAGGATCGCGCACCGAAGACCGTCACCGACAGCGTACGATCCCGGCTTCGTCACAAGAGGATGGCGGGTCGGACCAAATGATCCTTTCCTGGCTGCCGGCCCGACATACTGGTACGCCCCGATTCAGAAAGGGCCGCGCCATGTATCCGCCACCCCCCTCCTATCCTGGCTATCCGCCACCGCAGATGCCCTTACGCCCGGTCCGCGGCGTCGCCATCTTCGCCGTGGTGGCCTTGGTGTGCGACTCGCTTACGGGGATCGTCGCGGCTGTGATCGATCTCTGGTACGCCTCGCTTGTGGACCGTATGATCGCCGACGTCGACTCCGTGCCCGAGGCGGAGATCGACACAGGCGATCTCGTCTACGGCCTGTCCGGCATCCTGGAGACGGTCGTCTACGTCGTGGCCATCGTGGCGTTCCTGGTGTGGTTGTTCAGGGTCCGGGCGAACGCCGAGATCCTCGCACCCGACGGTCACCGGCGCGGCCAGCCGTGGCTGATCTTCGGCTGGGTGGTGCCCATCGTCAGCTTCTGGTTCCCGAAGCAGATCGTGGACGACATCTGGTCTGCTTCCTCCCGCGTCCCCTCGCCTCCTCGGGGGCTGTTCAACGCCTGGTGGGCGGCCTGGCTGATCGGCACCTGGGTGGCCAACGTGGCCGGCCGCCTGCTGTTCAAGGCCGACGAACTGGAGCCGCTGGCCGCCGCCGCGCGGTTCGACGTGGTGGGTATCGCGCTGATGCTCATCGCGGCCGTGCTGGCGATCGGTGTCATCCGCAAGATCACCGAGGCCCAGGAGGAGCACCGATCAGCCGCCGGCATGCCCTCCGCAGGCATGCCTCTCGGTGGCATGGCTCCCGGCGCTCCCGGCGGCTACCCGGGGCACTGACGGCCGCTCCACCGGGCGCCAACCGAGGACCGGGCCAGGGCCGGACCGTCCATGGCTTGACGATGCACCGCCTGCAGGAAGCGTGTGCTGATGCCGGATTCTCATTGGCCGCCCACGACCACAGCACCCTCAACTGGCCGGCGAATGATGAGGCGACCACGGTGGCGGTCTTCATCGGCCGCGCCTATGAGGCCGTCAGCGGAGCCGGCGCCCGCGAGAGGACTTGATCGCCGCCACAGTGCTCCGCACCCGGGGCCGAACGCGGCCAGCACCCGCAGCCGCCCCTGCCGGGTGGCGGCCTACGGCGGTGCCGCAGCCGGTTGGCGATCACGGCTCAGGACGGCCGGTCCAGGCCGTCGGTAAGACCGACGTCGGTGCCGGGTACCTCTCCTCCATTGCGCCGGGCACGGCGCAGGCGACGCGGTGGTGGCTAAGGTGGCGGCTTCGCACAACCCTTCTGCGGCCGTCCGCCGGGTGCGATCCGCGCGGGTGAGATGCCGATGCTTCACCCGGCTTAGACCAGGCCCTCCCATACTCCGGATGTTCTGACGTTGCCGCACGGGCGCAGCTACCCTCGCTGCAGTGACCACCGACACCCTGCCTTCTGAGTCCCCCGATCGTCTGCGAGCCGACATGGTCGCCGAGCTCAAGGAAGGCGCCTGGATCCGCTCCCCACATGCCGAGGCGGCCCTCGCGAAGGTGCCACGTGAGAAGTTCGCCCCCGAAGCGCCGTCAATCGCCGCCGCTTACTCCCCCATGGACACCGTTGTCACCAAGCGTGATGCCAGCGGCAAGGCAACGAGTTCCGTCAGCGCTCCCTGGCTGCAAGCCGAGATGCTCGAAGCCGCCCAGCTCACGCGTGGGGCGCGAGTGCTGGAGATCGGCAGCGGCGGCTACAACGCGGCACTCATCGCCGAGATCGTCGGCCCGGAGGGGCTGGTGGTCACCGTGGACATCTTCTCTGTCAAGTCCGGCGTGTTGAACTTCTGACTATCAGTCCTCGCGGCCTAGTGCCGTGTGCGGACCGGTTCTCCCGAACAGAACCAGACGGCGCGACCCAATGTGGTGGACTACTAGACCATGAAGATCACGCCTCAGCTCAGCATGCTGTGGGAGTCAGCTGACCCCGAAGAAGCTCTTAGCCAGCGTTTTGGCTTCGCCGATGCTGTTTCCGCGGCCGGCTGGGTGGGTGACACCCTTTGGGACACCTGGGCCATCACGGTTGATGACTGCGAGCGCCTGGTCATCAGTGCCGGAAACCTGCTGGCGTGGATCACGACCGATGACATACGCCTCATCGCGAAATGGTCCGTCGACTCAAAGCTGTTCCAGCGCCTGGCCGATACGGCAACCCTTACCATGTGGCTTCACCGCTGCGGCATCCCTGTTGCTGCTCCGATTCCGGCAAGAGACGGTCGCCTTCGAGTAGAGCTGGATGACGTTTCGCTCGGCGTCTTTCCCGTCATCGACGGCGATCTTCTCGATGTAGGAGATCCGGCGCAGGTCATCGAGGCGGGCCGGATGCTGGCGACGCTCCACGAAGCGATGGCTGCCTACCCCCACCACATCGGCGGCGGCCCGTCGGCCCGGCATGAGCAGCTCGTCCACAATGACTTCCGGTCCGCCAACCTCCTTCATGACGGGACGAGCATCACGGCAGTCCTCGACTTCGAGGAGGTGACCTACCGCTCAAGGGTGTCGGACCTGGCCAAAGCGACAGCGCTGCTCGGAACTCGCTTCCACGATTGGGGGCCGACGAGCCAGCTCGTCCGGGAAGCGTTCGTCGGGGCATACTGCGATCAGGCTCCGCTGACTAATGCCGAACAGAGCCAACTGCAGAGCGGCATCGAAGCCGTCATGAAGCATTTCGGCTGGGCATAGACGGCGCGCCGGGGACATCGGAGCCACTCGTCGTGCTCGAACCAAGATGACAGGACCGCGCCTCCCGGTCAGTCCGGGTGGTGCAGTCGGAGGCATCTTGACCTGCTGCCGACGATCGCGCCGGGTGCCTGCGGCCGCTCACGGGTGGCGGCTGCAGGCGGATTCGCCGTCTATTCCGGGCGCGGGTGGCCGGGGATGGCCCGGAGCCGCGGGACGTCGCGGGCGTCAACGACCTCTTCGGGTCTGACGCCCGCCCGGTCCAGTTTGCGCCTCCAGAACGGCAAGCGCTCGTAGGCGTAGCCGGCCATCAGGGCCAGCCGTTCGCCCTGCAGACGGCGCATGTCACGGTAGGGCAGGCGCAGCACAGCAGGATCGTCGGCGTCGTAGTCGGGAAGGTGGGTCGTTTCGGCCATGGCGTCATTGTCGGAAGCCAGCGGGTCGAGGCGCTGCTGCCACGAGTGCACAGTCATCGGCCAGACGCGCACAGGGTCATGGGCCGCGTGCGGTCCCGGGCCCGCTCACGCGATGACCTGGTAACCGAACTGCACCACCAGCCCGCCGGCCCCGGTGCTGCCGAGTACGCGTACCTGCAGCCGCTTCGCGGCGGCCGTGCCGTCAACCACGTACGGCGAGGTGAGCGTCGTCGTCTGGAACGTCGTGGTGGCGCCGATCGCCGTCCCCCCGGCGCTGTCGCCGTCGGCGTCCAGGCGCACCTGGCAGGCCCCGGCGTCCAGCTTCCTGGCGACGCGGACGATGCGCAGCCGCTGGCCGTCGGCGTAGAGCAGGGTGGACAGGTCATGCAGGCCGTCGGTGACGGCGCCGTCGATGCGGGCGGTGAGCCAGCCGTCGATCTGCTGGACGCCCTTGTTGCCGTAGGCGCGGGTCTGCGCGGTCTGGGCGCCGGTCAGCGAGTAGGCGCCGGCGTGGTTGCCGTTGAGGTCGTTGGCGCTGATGAGCACGTCGGGTGAGGCGCTGACGATGCCGTAGTCCTGCCGGTTGACGCCGTCGCCGGCGAAGCCGCCGATGGCGTTGCCCGTCACCACCACGCGCGTGGCCGGCTCGCGGATGTTGATGCCGGCACCGTGCCGGTAGACCTCGCCGCCGCCCCCGTACGAGCCGCCGGGCTTGGCGCCTTTGAGGTCGAAGGCCGTCTCGCCGACGACCTCGATCGTCCACGGTCCCTCCAGCCCGGTGACGCCCGTGACGGTGACGCGGTCGTCGCTCTCCCAGCCGTGCGGGGCGGAGGTGGTGACGCGGACGCCGCCCGAGCCGTTGCCGGCCACGGCACTGATCTGCCTGGCGAAGTCCGGGTGCGCCATCCTGCCGTTGTTGCCGATCAGGCACCCGCTCACCGTGGTTCGGGCGGAGGCCACGTCGATGCCGTTGCGGCCGGCGCCGCGGATGACGCAGCCGGTGAAGGTGGCGCCGCCGACGAACTTGGGGCCGACGCGGACGTTGTCGTGTTCCCCGTCGGCGGAGATGTAGGTGTTGGCGAACTGGGCCTGCGCGCCTGCCTCCAGGAGGACCGGCACGCCGTGGCCGTTCTCGAAGCCGCCGCCCTCGAAGTAGACGAACTTGGGCAGCGCCTGGCTGCCGGTAGTGTTGCGCATCCACAGCCCGTGCCGTCCGAACAGGATGGCGGTCGCGATGAACTTGATCGAGCCGCCCAGGCCGTCGATGACGACGTTGTCGGTGGTCTTGTTGCCGCTTCCGGCCGCGATGCCGCACTGCACGAACTCGACGGGGTCGGCGCGCTGGTCGTCGGCGACGCCGTTGAGCAGGATGACCTGGTCGCCGGTGAAGGTGTTCCAGACGCAGTTCTGGAACCTGACCGTGTTGCAGGCCCGCAGCACGAGCCCGTTGTGGCCGTCGCGGAAGCGGGCGTCGGAGAAGGCCAGCATGTAGTTGCCGTCTTCCTTGGCCGTGCCGGCCCGTTCGGTGCGGATCATCGCGCCGCCGGTCAGGTTGAGGCCGCGGATCTGCAGGTTGCGGAAGCCGCCGCCGTGTACGCCGGTCAGCAGGAACCCGTCGGCGGCGCCGGTCTCCAGGAGGATCTGGGTGCCGTGGTCGGGGTGGTCGGTGTGGCCGGCGCCGTCGAAGGTGATCGGGACGCGCTTGACGGAGATCGTCTTCCTGATGAGGACCTTGCCGGGTCCGATCGCGATGGTGCCACCGGCGGGCAGGGCGTTGACGGCGCTCTGCAGGCGCTGGGTGTCGTCGTCGGCGCCGGTGCCGCGCCAGCCGTACCAGGCGAGGTCCACGGTGGTGGCGACGGGCCGCTTCCATCGGCCGGTGGCCACGCCGGCGACGGCGAAGACGGTGCCGCCGTCGTCGGGCTCGGTGCTGTTCTCGTCCCAGTACAGGTCGCCCCCGCCGCGGCCGGGCGTGGGCGTCACGCCGGGCTCGGCCTGGTAGTAGCCCAGCAGATAGATCTGCTCACCCGGCTGGCCGGGCGTCTCGCGCAGGTCGGTGACGCCGCCGATCTGCCGGACGTCCCGCTTGGCGGCCTGCGCGGGAGTGGCGGTCAGCGCCATGGCCGCCGCGCCGCCCGCGCCTAACACCGACAGAATCCGACGGCGGTCCTCGTTGATCTTCATGTGTCAGCCTTTCACCGCACCGATGAGGATGCCCTTGGCAAAGTGCTTCTGGAGGAACGGGTAGACGATCGCGATGGGGACCAGGCTCAGCACCAGGATCGCCATCTGCATGGACTGGGGAGGGGGCAGGAAGCCGCCCGACAGGTCCGCCGCGTCGACGCCCAGCGCGCTGTTGTCGACCACGTACGTGCGCAGGACAAGTTGCAGCGGCCACTTCTCGGTGTCGTTGAGGTAGAGCATGGCGTTGAAGAACGCGTTCCAGTACGCGACCGCGCTGAACAGCCCGACGACCGCGATGACCGCCTTCGACAGCGGCAGCACGACCCGCAGCAGGATGCGCAGCTCGCCCGCGCCGTCGATGCGGGCGGCGTCGATCAGCTCGCGCGGGACCTCCTGGAAGAACGCCCGCATGATGATGATCTGGAACCCGCTGGCCAGCCCCGGCAGGATGAGCGACCAGTAGGAGTCGAGCAGCCCGAGCTGCTTGATCGTCAGGTACATCGGGATCATGCCAGGCGCGAACAGCAGCGTGAACAGCACCATCAGCAGGATCGGCCGGTGCAGCAGCGAGCCCGGCCGGCTCAGCGAGTACGCCAGCAGCGTGATGCAGGTCAGCGAGAGCAGCGTCCCGACCACCGTGACCCCGATGGACACCAGCAGCGCCCGGGTGACCACCCCGCCGGCCAGGATGGCGCGGTAGGCGTCGAGGTTGGGCCGTTCGGGCCACAGGACGTAGCCGCCGGTGGCGGTGACCTGTGCCTGGTCGGCGAGGCTGGTGGAGAAGACGGCGAGGAACGGCAGTATCACCAGGGCGCAGCAGGCGGCCACGACCACGCCCTTGACGGCACGGATGATCATTTGGTGTAGAGTCCCCTCTCGCCCAGCAGGTGCGCGACCTTGTTGGCGCCGAGCACGAGCACCAGCCCGACCAGGCCCTTGACCAGGCCGACCGCGGCGGCCACGCCCCAGTTGCCGCCGACCACTCCGTAGGTGTAGACGTAGGTGTCCAGCACCTCCGACACCTCGGCGCCGACCATGGCCTGCTGGAGGATGATCTGCTCGAAGCCGACGGTGAGCACGTCGCCGAGCTTGAGGATGAGCATCAGCACGATCACGCCGCGGATGCCGGGCAGCGTCACGTGCCAGAGCTGGCGCATCCTGGAGGCGCCGTCCATGGCGCTGGCCTCGTACAGCTCGGGATCGACGCGGGAGAGCGCGGCCAGGAAGATGATCGTGCCCCAGCCGGCGTCCTTCCAGATCACCTGCGAGGTGATCAGCGCCAGGAACAGGTCGGGGTTGCCCATCAGCGGCAGCGTCGCGAGGTCGTGGGAGCGCAGGAACGTGTTGAGCAGGCCCGCGTTGCCCAGCATGTGCTGGAAGATCGCGACGACGACCACCCACGACATGAAGTGCGGCAGGTAGAGGATCGACTGGGCGAGCCGCTTGAGGCGCTCGCCGGCCAGCGAGTTGAGCAGCAGCGCCAGCGCGATCGGCACGGGGAAGACGAAGACGATCTGGACGAGCGAGATGACGAGCGTGTTGACCAGCGCGTTGAGGAACGCCGGGTCACCGTTGAAGATCACCCGGAAGTTGTCGAAGCCGACCCACGGCGCCTCCCAGATGCCCAGGAAGGGCTGGTAGTCCTTGAAGGCGATCACGTTGCCGAGCATCGGCACGTAGTGGAAGAGCAGGATGACGAGCAGGCCGGGCACGCCGAGCAGGAGCAGCAGCCCGTCCCTGCGCAGCCGGGAGACCTTCGGCGTCGCGCGCCGGGGCGGTGCGGCCACGCGGGCCGGCGGCGATTTCACGTCGAGCGCCATCGCTCAGTCGCCCTTGGCCAGCGCGGTCTCGTAGTCGCGGCGGATCTGGTCGCCGCCCTGGGCGCGCCACTGCTTGACGACCTCGTCCCAGTGGCCGATGGGTTTACGGCCGGAGACGATGTCCAGCTCGGCCTGGTCAATGATCTTGGTGAGGGTGCCGTTCTTGTTGACGGCGGTCTCGGAGTACAGGGCGGCGGCGGGGTTGCGCAGGATGCCGGGCACGACGCGTTCCTGGTAGGCGCGCTGGGCGTCCACCCGTTCGCGGGGGCGGGGGCCGAGCACGTGAGGGGCGTCGGCGACGTACTCGAGGGGCAGCTTGACCTCGGCCTTGCCGAGGCTGGTCGGCTCGGGGGCGCCGTCCTTCATCGTGTAGTGGACGCCCTCGACGCCGAACTTGCGGAACAGGTATTCGGTGGTGCCGAGCGGCGCGCTCAGCCAGTCGCAGATCCGCAGGAGCTTCGCCAGGCGGTCGCCCTCGGCCTTCTTGAACGCGGTGATGGCGAAGTGCGCCTGCCCCGCGCGGGCGGGCCCTGGCGAGACCACTGCGCCGACGTCCGCCTGGTAGGTGTCGGCGAGGATGTCCCAGGCGGCGTAGCCGTCGGCGTTGAGGGCGATGGTGCCGTTGCCGAACAGGTCGCGCAGGTTGAGTTTGCCGCCGATGGCGTCGGGGTGGAACAGACCGGCCCTGACCATCTCGGCGGTCTTGGCGATGGCCTCCTTGCGGCCTTCCACCTCGTGCTCGGAGGTGAATCTGCCGCCTTGCTCGCGCCACATGTTGGGGACGCCGAGCATGGTGCCGACGAACGTGATGACGCCCTTGGCGCTGCCGAAGGCCCACCGGTTCTTGGCCGGGTCGGTCAGGCCCTTGGCCAGGGCGAGGAAGTCGTCGTAGCCCTTGGGCCGGGCGCTCAGGCCGCGTTCGGCGATGAGGTCGGAGCGGGTGAACATGATCGTGCCGACGATGGCGCGCGGGATGGGGATGGCGTACACGCCGCCCTGGTAGGCGGTGGCCAGCCAGGAGTCGCGCGGGATGTTGGCCAGGAACGGGTAGGTCTTGACGGCGTCGCCGGAGACCAGGGGGCTGAGGTCGGCGCACAGGCGGGTGAGGATCTGCGCGCGGTTGGCCAGGTTGGCCGAGAGCATGAGGATGTCGGGCAGGTCGCCGCTGGCGATCACGGTGGACAGCTTGCTGACGTAGTCGGCGGCGGGCGCCATGGTGATGTTCAGCGTGGCGCCGAGCCGGGTGTTCAGCTCCTGCCAGAACCGGTTGGAGCCGGGGCCGGGCGGCACCGGGTTGAACATGTTGGTCAGCACCTTCACCTCGCCCAGTCCTTCGCCGGGCTTGTCGGTGAAGGCGGTGACGGGGTGGGCGGGGTAGGTGTAGTAGGCGGCCAGCACGCCGTCGGCGGTGGCCGGCAGGTCGGGTTTGACGAGGCCGGACGGGACGTACGCGGGCATGACCGCCTTGCGCGTCCCGGCCGGCGGGCTCGCCTGGGGTGATGACGGGCCGCACGCAGTCAGCAGGCCGCCCGAGGCGGTCAGCAGTGCGGTGCTCCCAGTGAGCTGGAGGAACTGGCGCCTGCTGTGACGCGCGTCCGACATGGCCTTTCCTTTCTCAGAAGAGCTTCGGTGTGGTGACGGCTCTTAGAAGAGCTTCAGTGTGGTGACGGCCCAGGGGCCGAGGCGGACGTGGCCGGCGGGGCCGTCGAGCTCGCCGAGCTCCGTCTCGTCGGCGCGGCACAGCACGATCCGGCCGGGGTGGCGCAGGCGTACCTCGCCGCCCTGGCCCGACAGGTCCTGGAGGCGGAGGAGCAGTCCGGTGCGGTCGCGCGGCTCGGCCACGGTCGCGGCGACCCAGTCGGGCAGGCCGAGGTCGAGCAGGCTCGCGGCGGGGGCGTCGAGCGGGCGGGGCTCGGTGCCGAACTTGTCGAGCCTGGTCACCTCCGACACCATGCGCGCCGCGCGTACCTCGCGGCCCAGCCGGCCGGCGGCCACCGGGTCGAAGGCGGGCAGGGGGCGGAAGGCGTAGCGGAGGGTCAGGGTGCCGTCCTGCTCGGGCGGGGTGTTGGTGGGCCAGTAGTTGTTCATGACCCACGAGTAGAGTGCGCCGCTCGCGGGAGCGAAGCGCTCGGGCCAGGCGCCGCGCACGATGTCCCCGGCGGTGAACAGCGGCGCGTCGGCCGAGGTCCACGCCACGGCGCCGGCGGATGAGGAGACGACCACGCCGTATTGGGTGGTGAACCACTCCTGGCAGGCGCCGGGTGCGTGGTCAGCGGCGGGGTCGATCCAGCCCTGCTGGCGGTCGTAGCGGAAGCGGGGGTCCTCATGCGTGAACGGGAAGACGACGTAGACCGACTCCTTGGCGGGCTCGCGCTCCTTCTCCAGGCGTACCAGCACGTCCACGCGGTCGTCGGCGTCCCTGAGCAGGACGTCCACCTCGACGTGCGGCAGGCTGGGCGCGCTGCCCACCGCCCGCAGCCGCCACCCGTCGTACGTGCGGCGCAGCCCGACCGGGCGCATGGCCGCCGGGAAGACGCCCAGCTCGGGCGGGTCGGCGTGCGGGCGGCGGCCGTCCAGGGAGGTACGCGGTGCGGGCGGGTGGTGGTGCGGCTCGCCGCTGTGCCCGGTGACGACGCGGGTGGACGGGCCGTTGCGGACGTACAGGACCTGGCCGAGGGGTCCGTCGAGCAGGGGGCGGCCGGTGGGCCGGTGAGTGAGGGCGAGCATCGCTCCGGTCTCGGGGGCGAGTTCGGCCTCCCACCGGGGGGTGAGCAGGCGGGGCGGCACCGGCTGCCAGCTCTCCTCGTGCGAGAACCGGGTCGCGCGGCGGCCGTCCTCCTCCCCCGGTGCGAGCGTGGCCGGGTCGGGGAGCGGGATCGTTCGGTAGCCGAAGGCGGGCACGTCGGCCACCGTCATCCGGTAGCGGCGCAGCCCGCCGCAGTCGGACAGCACCTCGGCGGGCAGCGGGGGCGACGCGGTGGACTCGTACTCGACCTCCACGTCTCTCGTCCAGCTCAGCGCGTTGTGCACGAGCAGCGTGGGGCCCTGCGTCGTGACCAGCTCGCCGAGCTGGCTCAGCGCCCGGCGGCCCTCGTCCACGGCGGTGCGCAGGGCGGTGTGCACCTGGTGGCGCTTCCAGTCGAGCTGGTCGCCGACCTGTTCGCCGTGGGGGTGCGCGAGCGCGTGCGACCAGGTCCAGGTGTGCTCGGCGCCGAACAACGCGCCTTCCCAGGCGGCGTCCAGCGCCTTGCGGTGGGGGCGGTAGGCCGGCTCGGCCCGCGCGACCAGGGCGCCAAGCCCTTCGACGGCGGGCAGCGCGCTCTGTGCCCGCCGGTGCTCGGCGACCACGGTGGCGCCGGTGCCGACGCCGTCCTCCCAGTAGCTGCCGCCGTCGCCGCGCCACACCGGCAGCCGGTCGGCCAGGGGGCGGACCGCGTCCAGGTAGCCGGCCATGGTGGAGACGACGATGCGGGGGTGGGCGTAGACGGCGTTCCAGCGGGCGGCGAAGCCGGCGTCGCCGTCGGCGAGGTCCTCGTTGTCGGCGTGGGTGCCGATGATCGCCAGGTCGTGCGGCAGGTAGTCGGGGCGTTCGTAGCGGGCCAGCAGGCGGCACAGGGAGTGGGCGCCGCCTTCGACGGTCTGCGGGTCGCCCACCATGAACCGCAGCTGGGAGTAGGTGTCGGAGAAGTGGGTGAGCACGCGTGAGCCGTCCACGCCCTCCCACATGACGGGGCTGAGCAGGTGCTGCCGGTCGCTGTCGGCGTTGCCGCCGCGGTGGTGGTTCTCGATGCCGACGAAGCCGTCGATGCCGAGCGCGGCCAGGATCGACGGCACGGCCGCGCTGTAGGAGGGCACATCGGTGAGGTTGGCGTACGTGACCGGCACGCCGTACTCGTCGCGCAGCCGCGCGGCCAGGTAGGCGGCCCGGTAGATCTCCTCCAGCGAGGCCACCCCCGACAGGAAGAGGCTGTGGAAGGCATTGACCGCGATGCGGCCGTCGCGCAGCGCCTGGAGCACGCGCCCGGCGCTCTTGTCCGAGCGGGTGGCCAGGTACTCGGCCAGCACCAGCGAGCCGTCCACGGAGAAGGCGAAGCCGGGGTCGCGGTCCAGGGCGGCCACCGCCCGGTCGAGGTTGCGGCTGTGCAGCTCCAGCACCTTGCCCTGGCTGTCGGTGTAGCCGACGTCGAGGTGCACGTGCGGGATGAGGTGCAACGTCCACGTGCGGGCCGGGGTGAGGGTGAACGTCACGGGGTCGCCGCCGTCCACCGTCACCTCGGCCGGGCCGCGCGCCTCGGGGACGGGGAAACGGACGCGGGCCTGGCCGAAGTCGCGTCCAGGCAGGTCGAAGGCGTGCGTACGGCCGGCGAGGCGGACCTGCGCGCGGCGGGCGGGCAGGGGCACGGTGAGTTCGACCAGCTCGCGCCCGTCGTGCAGGTAGAGCGGCGTGACCCGGAGCGTGGGCGAGGGCTGCGGTGCGGTCGCGGCTTCGAGAGTGATCGAGCGCCAGGTGATGCCGCTGCCGAAGTGGTGCCCGAACTGCTCACGGTGCCTGGTCGGCCCGCCGGAGGGGATCGTGACGGGGCCCGTGGCGGCCTCGCGGTCCAGGGTCGTGGTGATGGCCAGGACGTGATCGCCCGGCGGGAGCATGGAGCCGGGGATCGGCACGTCAAGCCGGACCTCGCCGGCGATGGGGCCGTGCCGGTAGACCTCGGTGCGGTCGTCGCGCCGCACCTCGGGGTGGACGAGCCCCCGGTGCGCGCCGTCTATTTCGAGCTCCAGGTCGGGACAGGGGCCGTGGCCGGCCGTGAACTCCAGCCGCAGCGACCACCGCTCGCGGGCCTCGCCCACGTGCAGCGGCAGCTCGATCCGGTGCGGCCGCCTGCCTGCGGCGGCGTCGAGCGGGCCGGGCTGGAACGGCGGGTCGGGGATCATGTCGCGGGCTCCAGCTCCGGCAGGGAGAGCACGCTGCCGTGTTCCTCCAGGGCGGCGGCGAGGTCGGGGTAGCGGTAGTCCTGCACGGCCCGCCCGGTGCGCAGGGACTGGGCGGCCAGCTCGCCGGCGGCCTCGCCGAGCATGCCGTAGTTCGGCTCCATGCGGGCCGACAGGCAGGCGACGTGGCTGGCGGAGAAGCAGACGGGGACGGCCACGTTCTCGACGCCGCCGCGGGCGGGGAAAAGGCACTCGGCGGGGATCTGGTAGAGGTCGGCCGGCTCGTTGTACTCGGTGCCGCTGGGCGGCCCCTCCCCCGCGATCGTGTGCTCGCCCTCCGGGTAGAGCTGGACGATGTGGCAGTCGATGCCGTACTTCCAGCAGCACACCGGGGTCGCCTTCGTGTTGCCGGGGATGCGCAGGTCGTGCTGGGTGAGGACGTACTGGCCGATCATGCGGCGGCCCTCGCGGACGTACAGGGCGTGCGGGAATCCGGCGCCGTACGGGCTGTCGGTGAACTCGTCGGCCGGCAGCCCGAACGCCCGTGTGTCGGCCCTGAACGGCTCCGGCAGCGACGGGTCGTGGGCCAGCCAGTACAGCATGCCCTGGTGCCAGCGCACGTGCTCGGCGATGACCTCCTCGCGCCTTGCCCACGTGCCGTCCGGGTAGTCCCACGACGCGCCCGGCAGGTCGAAGCCGATGAACAGCGCCTGGTTGGTCTGGTACTTGTCGCCGGGCGGCAACAGGGCCGTGTGCGTGACGATGTCCGACAGGCCCGCGATGCCACGCCGCCTGATGAGCTGGCCGAGCAGCCCGTACAGGGTCGGGTCGTATCCCTCGGGCTTGGGGAAGGGCAGCCGGTCGTGGGCCTTGGACAGCACGCCGCGGAAGTTGTACGCCTGGGTCTTGGCGTCGCCTTCGCCGGGCGGCTCCGACGGGGGTGGGCCCACCGGGTAGCCGACGTTGGGCGAGAACTCGCTGCGGCGCAGCGCCCGGTGCGGCAGCACGCCGGCGAACGGCTCGTCGTAGCGAGAGCGTGGCTCGCGCCCGTACGTGTACGGCACCCCGGCGGCGGCCATCAGGTCGCCCTCGTAGGAGGCGTCGATGAAGAAGCGTGCCCGCCGGCCGAGCACCGCCTGGATGCGGCGGCCCTTCGTCTGGACGTCGGCCGGGCCGTGGATGCGGGCGCCGGTCACCACCTGCGTGTCAGCCTCGGCGAGCAGCCGCCGGGCGACCCGTTCGGCGACCTTGGGCTCGAAGCGGTAGCGGGGCTCCGCGGTGCCGTACTCGTGGCCGACGCCGCCGAAGAAGCGGTCACGGGTGAGCCCGGCCAGAGCCTCGATGACGTTGGGCGGGTCGCTCTTGACCAGTCCGCCTGCGACGATGCCGCCCACGTGCCCGGTCGGCTCCAGGATCAGGCTGCTCAGCCCGCGCAGGTGCAGCCGCAGCGCGGCCATGATGCCGGCGAGCGTCGCGCCGTAGATGACGACGTCGTGCTGGTCCATTGACGGCCTCATGCGCGCCGCTCGGGCAGGACGTAGGTGGGGGTGGCGTTCTTGCGGGCTTGGGAGGGGCGCATGACGGCGATCTCCTCCGGCCAGGCCACCGGGACACCGAGCGTGCCGGTGAGCAGCCGCTGCAGGTCCTCGGTCAGGGTCGTGGAGTCGGCCACGGCGTGCGGCTCGGTGCCGCGGCTCAGGCAGAGCGCCGACAGCGCGCCGACGGCCTCGCCGATGCTCCACTCCACCGGGTGCAGCCGGTAGCTGCCGTTGGTGATGTGGGTGGTGCCGATGTTCTTGTTGGCCGGCAGCAGGTTCCGCATCCGGACCGGGACGAGCGCGCCCAGTGGGAGCTGGAACGGGTAGACCTCCAGGTTGACGTAGTTGATGCCGGCCGTGCTCGGGTGCAGGTCGATGTTGTAGTGGCCGACGCCCACCGAGTCGGCGAACCGCTCGGCCCCCGCGCCCTCGGGCCGATCCACGACCGCGATGTGCTGCTCCAGCACCGTGAAGCGGGCCTTGATGCGGCGCGACTCGCGGATGTAGGCGGCCTTCGCCATCCCGTCGGCCGTGCCGGTCAGGTCGGGCCGCAGCCGCAGGCCCGGGTAGCCGTGCCCGCCGTCCGGCCGTGGCGCCTCGGTCTGCATCCAGTGCAGGTACGACAGCGACAGCTCCTTGCACCGCTGCAGTGCCTTCTCCCGGTCGGCTCCGGGGCCGAGCAGCGGCGCCTCCCAGTAGTCGATGTTGGGCCAGTTCACCAGCGTGATGTCGGTGTCGATGACGCCGCGGTCGAACTGGGTGCGGGCCCTGATGCGGCGGAAGTGCCACAGGTCGGCCAGGCTCACGGCGTCCATGTCGCCTTCGAAGATCCGGTTGACCCGGCCCTTCATGGTGTGGATGTCGATCTTCTCCCAGGAGAGCTGGGGGCCCGGCCAGAAGGGGTCGACGTGGGTCTTCCAGTGGTCATAGGAGGCGGGCTTGTCGACGACGTGCTCCTCGCCGGGCCGGTACTCCAGCGGGAAGCACCAGGTGATCGCCTGCTGGTCCATGGGGTCGGCCACCGGGGCGGCGAACGGCTCGCCGGTCTCGTCCTGGGACTCGGCGCCGATGACGTGCTCGGTGCCGGTGAGCTCCAGCAGGTCGCCCAGCTCGGTGGCGTCGGCGACCAGCGGGGCGGCGACCGTGGTCAGCTCGCCGGTCCGGGTGCCGCGCAGGGTCACGGAGGTCACCCGGTCGCCGTCCGTCTCGGCGCTGACGGGGACGGTGTCGAGCAGGACGGTGATCCGGCCCGCGGAGACGTACGGCATGAGCATCTCCTCCAGGGCCGCCAGCGCCACCCGCGGCTCCACGCAGAGCTTGCTCACGTTGCCCAGGCCGGGGTTGAGCACCTCCTGCGCCGCCACCTCGGGCAGCAGCGGGTAATTGCGCCGGTAGTAGCCACGGATGCGGTCACGCAGCTCCCGGTAGCCGGATGAGACGTGCGGCGTCTCGATCCACGGATGCTCGTCCGACGGCACGGCCTGGGAGGTGAGCTGGCCGCCCAGCCAGTCCGTCTCCTCGGTCAGCAGCACCCGGTGGCCCAGGCGGGCCGCCGTCAGCGCGGCCGCCACTCCCCCAAGACCGCCACCCACCACCAGCAGATCAACCTTCAGTTCAGTCATTGCTAATTTATTAGCTTTCTCTGCGCCAGGCCGTCAGGTTTCACACATGTTAAGCCGCGGCCAAATCCGGCTGTCAATAGCTGATAGGAATGCAAATATCAGCACTGGACAGCCCGGCTATTACTAATGCAGAATCGGGGGCATGTCGCGATCAAGGGGGAGAGGGCCCAGCCAAGCGGACATCGCACGGGAGGCGGGCGTGTCGCAGTCGACCGTCTCGATGGTGCTGACCGGCTCGGGCGACCTCGGCCGCATCTCGGCCGAGACACAGCGCAAGGTGCTCAGGGCCGCCAGGCAGCTCAAATACGTCTCGGCGGGCCAGCAACGCGCGGCGGCAGGAGCGCGGCAGGCGCCGCTGCTGCTCGGCGTGCACACGTTCGAGCCGATCTTCCCGACCAGCGCCAGGGACTACTACTTCGAGTTCCTGCAGGGCATCGAGGAGCAGGCGGGGATTGAGGGCTGCAACCTCGTCCTGTTCACCGCGGCGCCCAACGAGGACGGCGTGCGCCGCATCTACAGCGGCTCCACGAACGGTCTGCGCCAGGCCAACGGCAGCCTGCTGCTCGGCCACCACACCCACCGCGAGGACCTGGCCAAGCTGGCCGCAGACCGGCACCCGTTCGTCTACATCGGCCACCGCGAGGTGCCCGGCACGGAGATCTCCTACGTCGGCGGCGACTATCGGGCCGCCACCGGGCGGATCGTGGACGACCTGGTCGGCCTCGGCCACCGCACCTTCGCCTACCTCGGCGAGGCCAAGCGTGACGAGCCGCAGACCGACCGCTGGGAGGGCTTCCGCGCCGCGCTGGAGCGCTTCGGGCTGCCCGTGCCCGAGCCCGTCTTCGCCCGTCCCGACGACCTGACCGCCCAGTGGCTGGACCGGATCGTCCGCGACGGCGCCACCGCCGTCCTCGTCGAGGCGGTCAGCCTGATCCGCGTCCTGGTCGCCATGGCCAGGCTGCGCGGCCTGGAGATCCCGGGCGACCTGTCCCTGGTCCTGCTCGTGGACGACCCCGGCGGCGAGTCCGGCCTCGACCCGCTCGCCACGCTGCGCATTCCCCGCAACGCCATGGGCCGCCGCGCGGTCAACCTCCTGACCTCTCAGATCACCGACCCCGCCGGCGACTACGAACGCCAGATCCTGCTGCCGTGCACGCACACGCTCGCCGGAACCGTGGCGCCTCCCCGCGGATCGGCGTAGCGGCCAGGACGGCGCTGTCGCGGCTGAGCAGCCCGCCCAGGTCAGCGGCGTCGCCCGGTGGGCCCCGCGCGCCCACCACGTCCCGGGGCACTTCCCGTCACGGCGCCCTGTCGGACCGTGCCGCCCGGTGGGTTGCCCATCAGGCTGATATGGGCTCGCGATTCGGCGACACGCTGCAGCACAGTCCGCTACAGCGAACACTTACTACTTAACCTGGAAAAACGAAATCACGGAAGGTCATAGATCGCCAGTGTGGGCGCACCCATGCGACCTGGAACGGCGTCCCGCGGTGGCACGCGTTCAAGCTTGACCCTGCGGGTTACGGGAACGACGGGGAGGCCATGACGAGTGCATCGCCGCACATAGAACATCGGAGCCGAGCGCGCCGAGTTCCTTCTCGCGCTACGCGACGAAACGCCCGCAGCATTTCTCGCTGCACGCCAGCTTCAACGCCATGACCGATGCGGTGCTCGGTAACACCTACGACCTGCCCGCATCGGCGTTCGCCGCCTTCGACCGGTCTCCGGCTCAGCAGATCGTCCGCTTCGGCGGCGGCCTCCCTCGAGGCGCTGTTTTCCTCGCTACCGGCCGATCCATCGGCCCCGCAGGAGCTGTGGGTGCGGCAGGCCGAAGTACTGCGGGCCTACCACCGCGACTACCTCATGTGCCAGGACGTGGCGATCGAGTTGCCAACCGGCGCGGGCAAGACGCTGGTCGGCGGCTTGATCGCGGAGTGGCGGCGGCGTCAGCACGGCGAGCGGGTAGCGTACCTGACGCCGACCAAACAACTGGCGCGCCAAGCCGCTGAGCGCGCCCGTTCCTACGGAATTTCCGTGTGTCTCCTGACCGGTCGCCACACCACATGGGATCCGGCCGAGCGGGCGCGTTTCCAACAAGGGCAGGCGGTGGCCTTCGCCGCTTACAGCAGTGTCTTCAACTCCAACCCCAAGTTGGAGGCCCAGACGCTGATCCTCGATGACGCGCACGCGGCCGAGGGCGCGGTCGCCGCCAACTGGAGCGTGTCGATCCCGCGCCAGTGGAGGCGCATTCGAGGGGTCGTCGCAACACGATGATCACTTACTAGCGGCAGCTAGCCTAGCGAGTCGGCTGGGTTTCCATATTCCCGAGTTGCGGGGCATACGGGAACCCGAAGCCAGGGGATCGCCAACGTGGGTGACATGAAGCCGACCGAAACCAGACCGGTCCGGTAGTCTCGGCTGATGGCGAAGATCTTGGTCACGGGGATGTCGGGCACCGGCAAGTCCACGGCGTTGGTGTAGAGGTCCAGCTCGATCACACCATCCGAGCCCTGCAGGCTTCACCCGCCGGGCTCAGCGCCGGTCATCTGGGTTTTTCCGTGCCGGGCCAGCAGCGGGAGGGCGGCGAGTTGGACGAGGGCGGCGGCGCCGAGGAGGCCGGTGGTGACCTCCTCCCGCCAGCCGGGGAGGTGCTCGGAGAAGCCTGACTGCTCGTTGCTGTACATCTGCAGGTTGCCCAATGCCACGAGAAGCAGCGTCAACAGGTAGACGACCGTGAACACTCCGACGATCAGCAGGGAGCGCGGACGAAGGCCGTGCCTACGCAGGAGGATCCCGTGCAGGGCCAGACCGGCGGCCGGCACGACGGCGAAGGCGCACACCTGCAACATGATGTCCAGCGCGAAGTCGGCCTCCCAGAAGGACCCGGGAGGGGCTGTGGCGCGGGCGATCCGGTCGGACACGAGGTTGGCCGCGGCGAAGGCCAGGAGGAACGCCAACGGGAGCAGGAGGAGCCACGTGCTCCAGGGGGAAGGCGGAAGGACCGCGTCCCGGCGCACGATGCCGCGCACTGCGAGGAGTTGGGCGATCGCGGCGGCGGCGAGGATCAAGCCGAGCAGCGGCAGGTACCACGGCGGCGACAGCGCGCCCATGTCGAAGGGCATCGTGGCGTATCCGCCCAACGGGCCGGGAAACAGCTCGTCGTAGCCGGTGACCGGGTTCAGGACGTAGACGACCGGCATCGCGGCCATGTAGGCGGCGCTCAGGAAGCCCGTCCCGAGCACGAGGCCCGCCGGTCGGCGGCTCAATCCGAACTCGACGAGGCCGAACAGTAGGGCGGCGGCGATGAAGCAGGCCCCGAGCAGGGCGATGCGCCCCTGGGCGAAGGGGATGAAGGCGGCGATCGCCTGGGGCACCACGTCCTCGTTCACCTTGACGGGGGCGGCGGGAAGGCGCCCGTTCACATCGCGGACGGCGAGAAAGTTGACGACGACCACGACGAGCCCGAACGGCAGTGGAAACCATGTCAGCTTGCCCATAACTGTTCGATGATCGCATGTGTTGATCGGTGCAAGTCGAACCCGGCGCTCCGCGCACTGGGCGAGTGTACGCCCGGGCGGAACCGCTCGTGGCCGACCGTGTCCATCCGGGCTTTAGCAGCCTCCACACGTTGGTTCCGAGACTCTCGGTCAAGCGCGGACTGCCAGAAGCTCTGCGAGGCGTTCAGCCGGGGTGTCCCAGCCGAGCGTCTTTCGTGGCCTAGCGTTCAACTCGGCGGCGACGGCGTCGAGGTGCTCGCGGGTGTGGACCGACAGGTCGCTGCCCTTGGGGAAGTACTGGCGCAGCAGGCCGTTGATGCTCAATAGGTGTTCTCATTGGAGCCGCGCTGCCAGGGGCTGGCCGGGTCGCAGAAGTAGACGGGCATGTCGGTGGCGATGGAGACCTCGTGGTGGCGGCCCATCTCGCTGCCCTGGTCCCAGGTCAGGGAGCGCTTGAGATGGGCGGGCAGCGTGGCCATGGTCTCCACCAGGGCGTCGCGCATGCGCTCGGCGCTGCGGTCGATGGGGAGGTGGACGAGCATCACGTAGCGCGTCGTGCGCTCGACGAGGGTGCCGATGGCTGAGGTGTGGTTCTTGCCGATAATGCAATCACCTTCCCAGTGGCCGGGAACGGCCCGGTCGTCAGCCTCAGCGGGCCGCTCGCTGATCATCACCATGGGCGCGCGGTAGCGGGGCTGGCGCTTGTGGGCCAGGCGGCGCGGCTTGCGCATGGCGCGATCGGTGCGCAATGCCTTGGTCAGCTCGCGGTGCAGCTCCCCGCGACCCTGAACGTAGAGCGCCTGGTAGATGGTCTCGTGGCACACATGCATCGCCGGCCGGTCAGGGAAGCTCCTGCGCAGGCTCTGGGAGATCTGCTCGGGACTCCAGCGCTTGGTCAGGTGGTCCTGGATGAAGGCCCGTAACTCCGGGTTCTGCCCGACCTTGCTGGGTTTAGGGCGGGGCCGGCGCGCGTCGGCGCGGGCCTGGGCCGCGTGCGGCCGGTACTGACCGCCTGTGGGGTGCCGGTTGCGGCGGATCTCCCGGCTGATGGTCGAGGGTGCACGACCCAGCTCGCGCGCGATCTCCCGGATCGACACCTTCTCCCGCACCCTGTCGGCGATGTAGATCCGCTCGTCCTCCCGCAGGTTTCGGGACGCGTCCGAAGGGGGCACCGTCGGTCGTCTGGCCGGCGGTGCCCCCTTCTCTTTTGCCTTGTTCGGTGCCGAGCCGTTCCGCCACCGCTTTCCGGTTCTGATGTTGATCCGACGATCCGGCACGCTTCGCGGCTGCTGAATCCTTGATCCATAAGCCGGAAGTATGCCTCCCGCTCACGGGTCAGCTTCTTCGGGCCTTGCCGCTCTCGGCTTGCCCTGATCTCGAAGTCCATCGCACTCCCCAAGCAGGGGTGTTGCGACGACCGCTAGAACGGAAGTGTCGTGCGGTGAATCATCTGGGCCTCACGGGATCAGATCCGCTGCAAGGATGACGGCCGTGCGCCGCTACGAGACGAGTATGTACGACAGCAACCGCTGGGACGGCTTCGAGCTCCGCCCCGGCGACATCATCATCAGCACCCCGCCAAAGTGCGGGACGACGTGGACGCAGATGATCTGCGCCCTGCTCATACTGCAGGAACCGGAGCTCCCGTTCCCGTTGGACACGCTCTCGCCGTGGATCGACATGGTGACTCGCGCCCGCACAGACGTGTTCGCGGACCTGGAAGCCCAGACGCACCGCCGGTTCATCAAGACCCACACGCCGCTCGACGGGATACCCAACGATCCGACGGTCACGTACATCTGCGTCGGGCGGGACCCGCGCGACGTGGGGCTGTCGATCGACCGCCATATCGACAACACCGACATCGGCGCGTTCCTCAGCCAACGCAAACGGGCGGCCGCGATCGACGGTATCGAGCTCGGACCATTGCGGCCACCGCGGCCGCGCCCCGACGGCGAGCGGGACCGCTTCTGGCAGTGGGTCGACGACGAGACGCCATCGACGCAGGTCGGGTCGTCGCTGCGGCGCACTGTAGAGCACCTGCAGACGTTCCGGGACGCCGCCGACGATCTCGACGTCGTGTACTTGCACTACGACGACCTAAAGGCCGACCTGGAGGGGCAGATGCGGCAGATGGCCGCGCGCCTCGGCATCGACGTCGACGAGCACCGATGGCCCCGCCTGGTCCAGGCGGCGACGTTCGAGTCGATGCGCAGCAAGTCCGACACGACCGTCCCCGCCGGCGGTCCGGAGCACTGGATCGATCCCGCCGCGTTCTTCAGCCGCGGTACGAGCGGCCAGTGGCGCGACCTCCTCGACGACGCCGACCTCGCCCGGTACGCCGCGCGCGTGCGGGCGCTCGCGTCCGACGATCTCGTCGAGTGGATACATCGCGAGCCGATCGACTGAGTGCGTGTTTGAGAAGATCGTTCATGTTCGGCGTGGCAGTGTGACGACGAGCGCTGGTGTCGTCAGGGTGGCCGGATGCCCCCTGATCGCTACCCTTCAGATCTGACCGACGCGCAGTGGGAGCTGATCGAGCCCTTACTGCCCGAGCCGGACACCGGCGGACGTCCCGAGAAGCATCCGCGCAGGGAGATCGTCAATGCCATCCTGTACGTGGTCCGCTCGGGCTGCCCTTGGCGGTACCTACCCACCGACCTACCGCCCTGGCAGACCGTGTACTGGTACTTCCAGCAGTGGGAACAGGCCGGCGTCACCGAAGCGCTGCTGACCGAGTTGCGCATCAAAGCCCGCCGCCAGGCCGACCGCGCCGACGAGCCGTCGGCGGGCATCATCGACTCCCAAAGCGTCAAGGGCGCCGACACCGTCGGCCGCGACAGCCGCGGCTACGACGCGGGCAAGAAGGTCAACGGCCGCAAGCGGTTCATCATCACCGACACCACCGGTCTGCTCGTCACGGTCGCCGTCATGGCCGCGAGCTGGCAAGACCGCGACGGCGCCAAGACCGCTCTGCTGTCGGCCTACCTGACCACCCCGATCCGGCACGTCTTCGGGCTTCGCGGGACGGCTGGTGGACTGGGCCCGCGACACTCTGCACACCACTCTGGAGATCGTGCCCAAGCCTGCTGACCAGCGCGGCTTCAGCGTCATCTCCCGCCGTTGGGTGGTGGAGAGGACGCTGGCCTGGCTGACCGCCTGCCGACGATTGGCTCGTGACTATGAACGCGACCCTGCCGTCTCCGAGGCGATCATCCGCTGGGCTGCCATCGCTGGCATGACCCGCCGCATCGCCCGAGGGGGACCCGCTCGACGTCAGCCCCGCTACGTCTGCGACTGAGGCTGCTCGTCCATCTCAAGCACGCACTCAGAAATGGCTCTTCCCAGGAAGTAGGCGTCAGTGATGGGTGCTCAGGCGAGACTCCACACCCGGATCGTGGTGTCGAGGCTGCCGGAGACGACGACGGGGGTGCCGTCCTCGCGTGTGCCCACAGCCAGAGCGCTGATGTCGTCGGTGTGGCCGGTGAAGGGGCCGCCAAGGGGTCGGCCGGTATCGAGGTTGCGCACCACCACGTTGCGGTCGTTGCCACCTGAGACGATGACCGGGGTGCCGTCACCGTCTTTGGTTGTCACGACGAAGGGGTGGTGGGCGTTTCCTTCATGCGTCAGGGGCTCCCCGAGGGGCCGGCCCGACTCCAGGCTCCAGATGCGCAGCGTCGCTGGTGGGCTTCCCTCGTCCAGAGGGAAGTTCGGGACTTCTGCCGAGATCATGACGCGCTGTCCATCGCTGCGCTCCGCGATCGCCATCCCGTACACCATGCAGGTGAAGCAGGTGTTGAGAGGCTTGCCGATGGGTTTACGCGTGTCAAGGTTCCAGATCCGTATCCTTGAGTCGGTGCTGCCGGTCACAAAGACGGGCTTCCCATCGGCGCGCTTGGTGACCTCAATGTCCATGACGCCGGAATAGTGACCCCACCACGGCTTGCCGATGAGCTTGCCGGTGTTCAGGTTCCACATGTGGAGCGCCACCGTTTTGCGGCCCTCGCCGCTGGAGATGATGACCGGCGTCCCGTCACTTCGCTTCCCGACGGCGACCGCGTGGACGAGCGCGTGCCCGGTTCTGAGCGGTTTGCCCAAGGGTTTGCCGGTGTCGAGGTTCCACATCCGTACGGTGCCGTCCTCACCGCCGGATACGATGACAGGGGTGCCGTCGCTGCGCTTACCGATCGCTACGTCGTACGCAGGCCGGTGATGGCCGGTGATGGGCCTGCCGAGCGGCTTGCCCGTGTCGAGGTTCCACACCCGCAGCGTCTTGTCGAAGCTGGCAGAGACGATGACTCGGGTGCCGTCGCTGCGCTCGCCGATCGCGAGCGCGCTGATGCCGCGTGTGTGGCCCTTCAACGGTCCGCGCAGCTCACTTCCGAAGGGCGGAGCCTCTGCAGGGAGTGCAGGCCTGGCAGGATGGCCAGCGAGGGCGACCGGCGTCGCCATCACCACGGGCGTGTGCCAGCACGTGCCTGCTACCAGGAGACCCAGCGCGACCGCCAGCGTTCCGGCACCCGTCCTTACTGCACGTCGCGCCATCTCCTCGTCCTTCCAGGCGTTCTGTCCCATGATCGTGATCACGGGCAGGCGTCACTGTAGCGGCCGGGATCCTTGTTCCGGAAGAGCTACGGATGCAACCTCCTGCTCAACGCACCAACGCCTCTCGTCACGGCGTCACGCCAAACATAAATACTCTTCTCAAACACTCTCTGAGATCCCCGTCCGGCGGTATACCCGCACTATCCAAAGCTGATCGTCAGCGCCGCCCGCCGCCCATAACTGCCGATCCGCGCTCGGGACCAACATCAGAGGTCTGCGCCTCAACCGACGCCGGATTCGGCGATCGGGGAAGGGTGGCAGCGCGCCCTCGCCTGGCGCCAAGCTGCTGCGCCAGTGGCCGGATGAGGCCACGAGGGTGGTGACGATTACGGCAGTCCACTCGGAGGCTGATGGGACGGGAGTGGCAGAGCCGAAGCGATCTGCCCTATGCGACCAGGCCGAGGCTTGGGTGCTTTCGACCCGGACCTCGCGGTTTGCGCCGAGGAGACGAGTCCGTGCGGGGCGCTGCTGGTCGTGGCTGAGCGGAAGGCCAAGACGTAAGGGGCAGCCGCAATTGAAAATGTGAGCCCCACTCTGTTTGTTTCGGTCCAACCTGACAGATCGCGATCATTGCGAGCGCAGTTGCGCTCTCTTAACGTCAGCGGCATGGGCCCTCCCGGGCCGGCCAGGAGGCGCAAGACGGTGACGACGTAACTCCCGCGTAGCGAAGGGATGGCATCGCATGTCACAACCAGACGAGAGCGTAATGATCAAGAGTCTCGGCTCCACATACTGGAGCTGGCGTCAATACCAGGAAAAGACATACTGGTGTTGGAACGCGACAACGATCAGCATCGCGAACTTCTACGCCAACGCGCGAGCATGGACCCAGTGCGGGTTCGCCACCGCGGTCCTCAACAGGAAAGACTCCCGGCTCGCCGCCCAGCAACCGTTCCAGTGCTGCCCGGACGGCGCGTTACGCGGGGACTGCAACCAGGGCTGGTGGCCGGATGCCGGGCCGCTGCAGCAAGCCGGGGTTTACGTCCCGGCCCCCGACGATGCAAGGAATTGCCTCGACTGGGTGGAGGCACCCGGGTGGGTGCAGATCAGAAGGTTCCCGGCGTTGACGAAGAACGAGGTCAAGGCGGAGATAGACGCCGGACGCCCGATCATGATGAACATCGGCTGGGGTGGCGGCCTCTCCGGCCACATCGTCAACATCTGGGGGTACAGCTACCGCCCGGAGACCGGTGAACTGGTGCACGTCTGGGTGCATGACCCGTGGCAGGGCACGCACGGGACATACGCGGGCCAGGAGAACGATCCCATCATGTGGGTCGCGTGGGAGACGCTCTTCGGCGGCTATCCGGGCGGCCCGAACGGCACCTGGAACAGGACCTTCAAGACTCGGCGAAACTAGCCACAGGGAGCATGCAATGCCGTTGAACATGCCTGAACCGCCGGGACGGATTCGGGAGGAAACACGCTCCCATCTCGGCCTGATCGCCAGAGCCAGCGGGGAGGGCCCGAAACTGCTGGGCGAGGTCTCCCCGGATGACGTGGAGGTGTCCACCCCCCACCGGGTGTTCGCCCTGCTCGTCAAAGACATCGAGGCCGGCGGCCGCCTGGAGGTGGCGCAGCCGGTGGGCTGGCGATTCCTGCTGGAGTCCGGCGGCAAGGTGCTCGCCGGCGCCGAGGTCGCCGAAACGCCGGACCGCACCTTCCCGCCAACGTTCTACAGAAGCTCATCCGTCGGAGCGACCGCGACCGCGGTTAGAGCCGCACGAGCCCTGCCGCAGCTCGAAATGGCAGGGTTCGATCTCCGGCTCCTGCAAATCCCCGAGCTCTACCAGACCGCCCTATGGTTGCACTCACCCAATACCGACCTGCTCATACCGCTGGCACCCTCCCCGATCGGGCACGAGGGCCAGGTCACACCACCACCGGTGTTCTTCCGGGAACTCGCCGTCCGTGCCCAGGAGTACAGAGGCCACCAGCCCCGCGACCGGGAGCCGACCTGACGCCATCCGCTCGCTCTCTCTGGAGATGATCGCAAAGAACCGCCGGTCGGCGTGAGCTGCTCGGGAAGCGGAGGCGACTTCATCGCCCCCGCTTCCAAGGCCGTGGTGCCCGCCACCGTCCGGTCGGGGCTCGACCCGGCCAGCCGAACCGGGCCTTTGGCTTGAGGATCTTCTGCGGCGGTCCTCCTCCGGTTCGGCTGCGACCCCGGAACCCTGGCGAGTCTCGTTCAGCGCCTCGATGACCGCGCGCACCCGGTATAGGGTGCGGCTACGCCTCTGTTCGCGGTCCTGCACGCGGGCCTCGATCGCATCCCGGTACTGGCTGATCGTCTTACCGTCCACACCCAGCAGTCGCGCGGGCGGCCGCGCTCAAGCTCGTCGCCACGGCGTTGTAGATGTCGGCGGGCATACGGCCCTGGCCGAGCCCTGATACGTCCACCACCTGAATTAGTGCCGCATCAGGCAATGTTTTGCCCCGTTTCGGTCATACTGCTCGTGTGATCGTCAGAATCGCGGCGGAGCAAGACTTTCCCGGCTTTCTTGGCCTGGCAGCCCAGGTGGAGCACTGGTTTGGTCCGATGGTTGAGGATCCGGGCTTCCACCACCACCTGCACAACAACATTCGCCGTTCGACGGCGCTCGTCGCGGTTTCCTCGGATCCCGGTCTGCTCGGCGGGCTGTTCTTCGGGGCCGACCACCCGGGTGCCGTTGCCAGCGGTGCGCGCGCCTTCTACGAGCGTCTCGGTTTCACCCCGGCCGAGGCCGCCGATCCGGGTCCGGAAGGCGGTTCCCGGCAGGTCTATCGTCTAGCCGTCATCTGATGATTCAGGCGACGTTGGCCCTGGCGACAACCTTGCGCAGGCGTTCATCGGCGGTGTGCTTGTTCCGCCAGATGATGTAGCGGCGGATCATGCTGCCCTGTTCCTTGTGACTGGCATGGTCGGTGCCGTCGAGAGTGAAGTAGCGCAGGGCGGTGAACTGGGCCTCGATGCGATTCAGTCAGGAGGAGTTGGTCGGGGTGTAGGCGATCTCGACGTTGTTGGATTGGGCCACGGTGTACAGGCGGTCGGGCTCAAGCTGGACGGGTGCGCGGCCCTGATGGGTGGCGACGAACGCAGCCTGCTTTATCTGGGGTCGTCAAGCTAAGTAGCTGGTCAGCCGCATGAGGGCCAGTAAAGGCATGTCAGGCAAAGTGAATTGGCCCGCCCTGCCGCACCGAGGTGTGAGTTGGCCGGCAGGTCCACCGCTGCCCTTTGTCGAGCAGAGCCCTCACCAGCACATTTGACCTCAACTTAGGTTGAGCTGATGGGCTGTCCGCGTCTGCCTCCGGGTCAGCGTCGTGCTGGTGGCGATGTCCATCTCGGGAACCGCGGTGGCGCTGCCGAGCATCGGCCGGGACCTCGACGCGTCCGGGTCCCTGCTGCACCGGGTCGTCGCCGGATACAACCTGGCCTTCGCGGCCATGACGCTCGTCGCGGGCCCGCATCCCCGTCGCGATCGAGTCACATAGCGTTACTGACGCTTCGAAGTCGTCAAGAAATAAAGCGTCGCTTTCCGATCATGGACTCGTTGAAGTGGTATGGCGATCTCCAACGAGGTTCACGAGCAGCTCGCGGCACGGTGTGAGGTGTTGCTGCCGCATCTCAACGAGCGTCAGCGGCGCCTGCTGCTGGCTCAGGAAGCGCGGTTGCTTGGGCATGGCGGGGTTCGGCTCGTGGCGGCCGTGGCAGGAGTATCGGAGACGACGGTTCGCGCCGGGGTGGCGGAGCTGGAAGCGGGCGAGGGGCCTCTGCCCGATGGCCGTGTGCGACGGGCCGGAGGCGGCCGCAAGCTGGCCGAAGCTCTCGATCCCGACCTGATCGCCGCCCTGTTGACACTGGTAGAGCCGGACGAGCGCGGCGATCCGACCTCACCACTGCGCTGGACGACCAAGTCGCTGCGGAACCTGGCCGAGGAACTGACCCGGCAGGGCCATCCTGTCTCCGCACCGACGGTGGGCCGGCTGTTACGCGGCCAGGGCTTCAGCCTTCAGGCGAACGCCAAGACCCTGGAGGGCGCCCAACATCCTGATCGCGATGCCCAGTTCCGGTATCTCAACGAGCAAGTCAAGCAGCACCAGGCGGCCGGCCAGCCGGTGATCAGCATCGACGCCAAGAAGAAGGAGCAGCTCGGACAGTTGCCGAACCTGGGGCGGCAGTGGCGCCCGAAGGGCGATCCGGTGCGGGTGGAGGACCACAGCTTCTACTTCATCGGCCCGGACGTTGAGGTGGCCATCCCGTTCGGCATCTACGACTTGACCCGCGATTCCGGCTGGGTGAACGTGGGCACCGACCATGACACCTCGGTCTTCGCGGTGGAGTCGATCCGCCGCTGGTGGCGCGCACGCGGACACCTCGACTACCCCGGCGCCGGCCGCTTGCTGATCACCGCGGACTGCGGCGGCTCCAACAGCTACCGCTACCGGCTCTGGAAGGCCGAGCTGGCGGCGTTCGCCGCCGAGACCGGCCTGACAGTGACCGTCTGCCACTTCCCGCCGGGCACCTCCAAGTGGAACAAGATCGAGCACCGGCTGTTCTCCCACATCACCCTCAACTGGCGCGGCAGGCCACTGACCAGCCACGAAGTCGTGGTGAACAGCATCGCGGCCACCCGCACCCGCACCGGGCTGCGCGTGCATGCCGAGCTGGACACCGGTGCCTACCCGACCGGAATTTCCGTCAGCCGCGACTACCTGTGCCTACTCCCGATCACCGCCCATGAGCACCGGGGAACCTGGAACTACACCATCGCGCCCACCGGTCCAGGCAGCACCGCCCTGAGCACCGACGAGCGCGAACAGTCCCGCACCCGCACCTTGGCCATGCTGGCCGATCCCCGGCTGACCGGCATGACCAGCGAAGAATTGGATGCCTTGTGCCGTCTTCTGGCACCCGCGCAAGCGGCCCAGGCCGAGCAGCGCAAGTTCCAGACACGCGGCCGCCGACGTCTCAAGGCTCCGGGCAACCACGGCCGGCCTCTGCTGACCCATGCCGACCGTGTCCTGGTCACCGTCATCTACCTGCGTCAGGTCTGCCCGCAGAAAGTCCTGGCCGCTCTGCTCGGCACCAACGCTGTCACCATCGGCGAGGCGATCCGGGAAACCCGTGCCCTCATGGACGAACAGAAGATCACGCTGGGCCAGACGACGCACTACTTCTCCCAGGCCCAAGACCTGCGTGACTGGCTCGACCACGGCGCGGTCACCAGTCAGATGCACATCTTCCAGGCGCTGACTCACCCACAGCTGACCGGCATGCCTCGCCAGGACTTCCACGCCCTGGCCGAACGGCTCACCATTCCCTACCAGGCTCTCCTCGAACAGCGCCGCCACCATCGCCGCGGCGGCGACCGACGACCGGGAACGCGCCGTGGCGTCTTCCCGCAGAAGATCACCGATGTCGACCGCATTCTGGCCACCGTCCTGGCCCAGCGCCACCTTTGCAGTCAACAGACCCTGGCCGATCTGTTCGGCGTCAGCCGGGGCACCATCCGCAACGCCGTCGATGACGTCCTTCCCCTGCTCAAACAGGAGGGGTATCTGCCCGAACCAGCCACCCGTCACTTCGCCACGGCTGCAGACGTTCTTGCGTTCGTCACCGGTGTTTCCGTCGACGAAACGCCAGATTGAATTTTCACAACTCCTTCTTGCCGCGCAGCGCTGTCATGAACTTGACGTTCAACAGGATTTTCACTCCGGCGGGCAAGCACCTGGCCACCAAGATGTGGTGCGTGCTGGACGCGGCCGGCCCGCCTGGTTCAGCCCCGGAGGGTGGCGAGCCAGCCGGTCAACAGGCGGTTGACCTCCTCGGGGCGCTCCTGCTGGATCCAGTGGCCGCAGCCGTCCAAGAGGTGGGAGGCCGACAGGCCGGGAAGGGTGGTGGGGTAGGCGTCGATGGCGTCGGACATCCAGGTGGTGGAGGCGTCCAGGGCGCCGCCGATGAACAGGGACGGCTGTTTGATCGGGGCTCCGCGGTGCGGGACGAGCTCTTCCCAGTCTCGGCCCATGTTGCGGTAGCGGTTGAGTGCGCCGGTGATCCCGGTGCGCTCGAACTCCCCGGCGTAGACGTCGAGGTCGTCCTCGCTCAGCCAAGCCGGGAGGACCCCCGTGGGGAAGCGGTCGCGCAGCCGGCCGCCGTGGGTGACGAAGTGCGGGTCGGGCTCGCCCGGGGCAGGCATGGTGTCGGCGGAGAGGGCCGCGTAGAAGCCCGCGAGCCAGCCCCGGACGTCGGGCTCGATCTCCGCCTCGGCGCGGCCGGGCTCCTGGAAGTAGGAGACGTAGAACTCCTGCTCGAGGCCGCCGATCTGGGCGAAGATCTCGCTGGGGCGGGGGCCGCCGGGCGGTGCGTAGGGGACGCTCAGCAGGCCGACGGCGCGGAAGACCTCGGGGTGGAGCAGGGCCGAGGCGGCGGCGATGCTGGAGCCCCAGTCGTGGCCGACGACCACCGCGTTCTCCTCGCCGAGAGCGCGCACGACGGCGAGGTTGTCCTCCACCAGATCGAGCATCCGGTAGGCGTCGATCGCCTCCGGCTTGGAGGAGCGGCCGTAACCGCGCACGTCGATCGCCACCGCGCGGTGGCCGGCCGCGGCCAGGGCCGGGAGCTGGCGGCGCCAGGAGTACCAGGACTCGGGGAAGCCGTGCACGAGCAGGACCAGCGGGCCGGTGCCCTGCTCGACCAGGTGCAGGCGCCCGGCCGGGGCCTCGACGGTGCGGTGGCGGAGCTCGGCGGTCGGCTCGGGCTGCATGGGCTTCTCCTCGGTTCGCGGGCGGGCGCGGCTACCCATCGATCCTGCTGCGCGGCACCCGCCCGACGCGACCAGCCTTGCCATTCTGGCAAACTCACAGGACAGAGCGGTGGAGCGGTACGGCAAGAAGGAGCGGGCAAGGTGGCAGCCGACGACGTGGACGGCACGCTGGCCGCGATGGGGCCCCGGTTGCGGGCCGCGCGCGAGCACCACGGCGCGACGCTCGCCGGTGTCAGCTGCGCGACCGGCATCTCGACCAGCACGCTGTCCCGGATCGAGACCGGCCGGCGCAAGCCCACCCTGGAGGTGCTGCTGCAGCTGTCGAAGGAGTACGGCGTCTCCCTGGACGAGCTGGCCAGCACGGCACCCGCCCCCGCGGCCGAGCCGCGCGCCAGGGCGCCGCTGAGCTTCGGGGATGACAAGGCGGTGCTGCCGTTGACCCGGTACGTCGGCGGCCTGCACGCCCACAAGCACGTCCTGCCCGCCCTCGAGGACCCGCCCGCGCGGCCCCGTCAGGTCTCCCACGACGGCCACGAGTGGCTGTGCGTCCTGTACGGGCGGCTGTGGCTCGCGCTCGGCGACCAAGACCTCATCCTGACCGCCGGGGACGTCGCCGAGTTCGACACCCGCATCCCGCACGGGCTGGCGAACGCCGGACTCGGCGGACCGGTGGAATATCTGATCATGTTCGGACCGCAGGGCGAGCGCCTACGGCTGCGCACCCCTCCAGCCGCCGGTCGCGGGAGCCGCCGGCCGAATCGTGCCGAGGCCGGCCGCGAGGCGCAGCCGTAGGCTCCGGAACCGCTCCGGCACGACAGCGAAACCGCGACTTGCGCGCAGGTTCGCGGCCAAGGACCGCGTCGGCCGGGCCACCCCTTCCTTTCCGATCGCCCAGCGGCGGGACCATCAGAAATGGTTTGAGGGCCGCCAGTATCTCCTCAGGTGCCTCTTCGGCCGGATAGTGGCCGCAGCCGGGGATGATCACGCTTTCCACGTCGTCGGCGGGTGACGATTGCCCGGTAGCCGGTGATCACTCCTGCCGCGTTCGTCCGGCTGGGCAACGCCGGCGTGCGGGTGTATGCCGGGGGCAAACAGGACTGGGCCGAGGCCGGGCTGGTCTTCGAGGGAGGCCGCGCGGCCGCCGCGGTAGGGGGATCGGTGTGAGAGGGCGGGCAGGGCGTGCCGCTGGCGAGCGTCGGTCTGCTTGTCGGTGCAGTGCCGCAGGGTGGATGAGGTCAGCCACGTCCGGCGTCCGCGGGGTGGCCGCTGGTGAAGGCGCGGGCGATGAGCAGGGCCCGGCGCGCACCGGTGGGGGCGCGCGCCGTCAGCATGGCGCCGCACTCCCCCTCCGCCCCCACCGGGTCACCCCAGAGGTCGCGCCCTAGGGGTGTTCCGCAAGTCCCGGCCGTGGTTATCGTCAAATGCGTCAATCCCCCGCACGCATCTTTATCACGGGGATCTCATGGGGGCGGCCGATTCGCCCGTCCGTCGTGCTCGGGAAGGGGAGACAATGCTGAGCACCATCGAAATCGTAGTAGGCCTTTTCCCAGGCCAGGGCGCTTATAAGCCGAACATTCTGGAGCGTTTGAAAACGCATGGCGATGGTGTCGCCAAAGCGGTCGAAACCATTGACGAAGTGGCCCGGGGAATGCTCGGGAAAGGCCTGGGGCGTGCCTGCTCCGGTGAATCCGCGGAGCGTCTGCTCGACGAGGCGCCGGACGTGCTGCAGCTGGCCGTCTTCGCCACGTCCACCGCGGCGTTCCGGGCGCTCGCCGACGAGGGCGCCCGGTTCAGCGTGCTGGTCGGGCACAGCCTCGGCGAGATCGCCGCGCTGGTCGCCGGCGGCGCGCTGGACGTCGCCGAGGGCGCGGAGATCCTCTGCCATCGCATCATCGCACTGCGCGAGCACGACAGCAGCGGCGGCGGGCTGCTGGCGCTGGGCTGTGCCGTGGAACGGGCCCAGCAGATCCTTGACCTGCTGCCGACCTCCGGGGCCGTGATCGCGGTGGACAACGGGCCGGAGCAGACGGTGGTGTCGGGGCCCGCCGACGCGCTGCGGCGCACGTCCGCGATCGCCGACGCTGTGGGCCTGTCCGCCACGGTGTTGCGAGCGCCGCATCCGTTCCACAGCCCGCTGCTCACGGCCGCCGCGCAGGAGCTGGGCCGCAGGCTTACCGGGTACGGCCGGCGGGGACTGAGCGTGCCCGTCTTCTCGCCCATCCTGGGCCGCTACTACCGCGACTCGGACGACCTCGGCCAGTTGCTCGCCGCCCATCTCGTCACGCCGGTGCGGTTCGGCGCGGCCGTCGAGCGGCTACACCGCTCGGGTGTGGGGGTCTGGGTCGAGGTGGGGGCCGGGCGGGCGCTGACGTCGCGGGTGCGGGCGGCGCACCGGGCCGCGTCCGTGCACACGCCGCTGCTGGCGGACGTGGACACGTTGCGGGAGACCGGACGTTTCCTGGCCCCCGCCGCCACCGGCCCGCGCATCGCCCCTGCCGTACCCACCGCCGAAGGCCCGCAGGCCACAGCCACCGCCGAAGGCCCGAACGTCACAGCCACCGCCGAAGGTTCTGGCACCGTCCCCACCGCCGAAGGCGCGCAGGCCACCTCCGCGGACAGCCCCGGCCGAGCTGCCGGCGCCGATGAGAGGCCCGCCGCCGCGCAGCCGAGGGAGGCGATCGCGGCGCGCGTGCGCGACCTCTACGCCACCACCCTGGAGTACCCGGAGGAGGTCTTCGAGGACCACGCCGAGCTGGAGGCCGACCTCGGCGTCGACTCGGTCAAGCGCGTGGAGCTCATGAGCCGGCTCGGCCTGCTGTTCGAGCTGGGCCCCCGCCCCGAGGATCTGCGGGTCTCCGACTACCGCACGTTCGGCCAGGTCGTGGACTTCGTGGTCGACTCGCTGGCCAGGGCGGACGCGGCATGACGGCGGTGAAGAGCGGGTTCGAGGGCCGGGTGGCCCTCGTCACCGGCGCCGCGGGCAGCGTTGGCGCGCACATCGTGCGCTCGCTCGCCGAGGCGGGCGCCACGGTGGTGCTGAACTGCTTCCACTCCTACGACGCGGCCAAGGCGCTGGCGGCGGAGCTGGGCGGCGGAGTGCGGGTGATCAGGGCGTCGGTGGCCAAGCAGGACCAGGTGCGCCGGATGTTCGACGAGGTCACCTCGGTGTACGGGCGGCTGGACTTGCTGGTCAACAATGCCGCCGCCGGCACCTTCGCCGGGTGGGCCGAGCTGACCGAAGAGCACCTGGACCAGGCGTACGAGACCAATGTCAAAGGCGCGCTGTGGTGCGCCCGCGCCGCCCGCCCGCTGCTGGCGGCCTCGGACGCGGGCTGCGTCGTCAACGTCTCCTCGGTCGGCGCGGCGTACGCGCCGGCGAACTACCTGCCGGTGGGGCTGTCGAAGGCGGCGCTGGAGGCGCTGACCCGCTACCTGGCCGCCGAGTTCGCCCCGGACGGGATCCGCGTGAACACCGCCTCCGCCGGGCTGCTGGACAACCCGGTCGGCCGGATGTTCCCCGGGTTCGCGTCGATGAGCGCGAACGCCGTGGCCGCGACCCCGATGGGCCGGCTGGCAACCCCGGCCGATCTGGCGAACCTGGTGCTGCTCCTGGCCTCACCGGGCGCGGCCTGGGTCACTGGCCAGACGGTGGTCGCGGACGGCGGCATGTCGCTGCACCGCGCGGCCCTGTCCCCCGACCCCGCCCCCGTGCCGGAGCCGGCACCGCCCGTGGACCGGATCCAGGACGTGGAGCGGATCCAGGACGTGGAGCGGATCCAGGACGTGGATCCGATCGCGGTGGTCGGCATGGGCCTGGCCGTCCCGGGGGCCGGCGACCCCGACGCGTTCTGGCGGCTGCTCAACGAGGGCGCCGACCTGTTCGTGGACGTCCCGCCGGACCGCTGGCCGGTGACGAGCTTCCACGACGACGACCACCGCGCCCCCGACAAGACCTACCAGCGTCGCTCCGGCTTCATCACCGGCTTCACCCCGCACCCCGCCCTGGCCGCCGAACGCCCGGACGCCGGGCTCGACCACACCACACTGTGGCTGCGGCACAGCGTTCACCAGGCACTCGAGGGCGTGACCAGGCGGGACTCCGACCGCTTCACCGCCTGCTTCGGCTACACCCCGGACGGCAGCCAGCACCTGCAGGAGGCCCTGGTGGACCGGGAGCTCGGCGGGCCTGGCGTGCTCCCCCACGGCGACGCCGCCCGCTCGCGGCCGCTCCCGCACCGGGT
Source organism: Nonomuraea angiospora (assembly GCF_014873145.1). Lineage (NCBI taxonomy): Bacteria > Bacillati > Actinomycetota > Actinomycetes > Streptosporangiales > Streptosporangiaceae > Nonomuraea > Nonomuraea angiospora. The sequence continues at coordinate 2,849,889 of NZ_JADBEK010000001.1, forward strand.
CGGCGCGAGCGCCATCGACGGCATCCTCCCGGCGGACACGCGGCTGCTCATGGTGGACACGGCGTGCTCGTCCTCCCTCTACGCCATCGACCTGGGGTTACGCGACCTCCTGGCGGACCGGGCCGAGATCGCCGTGTGCGGCGGCGCGTTCGCGCTGGCCCCCGGCGGCTCGGTGCTGTTCTCCAAGCTGCACGGCCTGTCGCGCGGCGGCGAGGTACGCGCGCTGGACCGGAGCGCCGACGGCGTGCTGTTCTCCGACGGCGCGGGCGTGGTGGTCCTCAAGCGGCTGTCGCGAGCGCTGGCCGACGGCGACAAGGTACACGGGCTCGTCGCGGGCGTCGGGCTGTCGGCGGACGGCAAGGGCAAGGCGATCTACGCGCCGTCCAGCGCCGGCCAGGAGCTGGCCATCGCGCGAGCCTTCGGCAAGGCAGGCGTCACCGCCGGCGAGGTCGACTGGGTGATCGCGCACGCCACCGGCACACCGGCGGGCGACGAGGCCGAGTTCCTCAGCCTGCGCGCCGCCTACGCCGGCACCCGCCCGGTGCGGGTGACCTCGAACAAGTCCCTGATCGGCCACACCGGCTGGGCAGCCGGCGTGGTGTCGGTCATCCACGCGCTGCTCGGGCTGCGGCACGGGGTGATCCCGGCCCAGCACCGCTTCTCTGCGGCGCCGGACGCCTTCGGCCTGGAGTCGTGCAACCTGAGCATCCCCACGCAGCCGGTGCCCTGGCCGCCCCGACCGGACGGGCCGCGCACCGCCGCCGTGTCGGGGTTCGGCTTCGGCGGCACCAACGCGCACCTGCTGGTGCAGGAATTCCGGTCCGGCCGGCCCGCCAGGGCGGGCTACGGGGCCAGGAACGGCGAGCCCATGGTGATCGTCGGCTGGTCGGCCCACGTACCGGGCGCCGAGGACAACGAGCAGGTCGGCGCGTGGGCACGCGGGCGGCACCTCCTGCCGGACTCGTTCGGCGACGGCTATCCGCACCCGCCGTTCGCCCGCCTGCGGCTGCCCGCCTCCACGATCCGGGCGACCGACCGCACCCAGCTCATGATCATCGAGTGCATGCAGCGGCTGGAGCCGCGCATCCGCGAGTTCTGCGCGCAGCACAGCCGCACGACCGGCGTGGTCGTGGGCCACACCGGGCCCACGCGCAACGCCGTCCTGTACGCCGTGCGCGCCTACCTGGACGAGCTCGACCACCTGGCGCACGAGCGGGCGGGCGAGCTGCGCGAGCGCGTGACGAGGCTGATCGCCCAGCCGGACGAGGACTCCTTCCCCGGCGAGATGCCCAACGTGATCGCCGCCCGCCTGTGCGGCTACTTCGACCTGCGCGGGCTCAACATCGCCGTGGACGGCGGCGCCGCCTCGCTGGCCGACGCCTTCGACCTGGCCGGGCGCTACCTGGACTTCGGCGACGTGGACGTCGCCCTGGTGGCGGGGAGCAACGGCAACAGCCTCGCGTCATGGGGCGAGCTGCTCGGCGGCGGCCCGATCGGCGAGGGGACGTTCCTGTTCGCGGTCACCCGCAAGTCGCTGGCCCTGGCCGAGGGGCTGCCGGTGCTGGCCGAGGTGTCCGTCGAGGCGGCGGCGCAGGAGAGGCTGGAGGCCACGGCATGAGCGGCGCTCGGACCAACCTGCTGGGCGCGCAGGGCGCCCGCGAGCTCATCGCCTTCCTGGAGGGCGGCGGCGACGGAACGATCGAACTCCGGCCCGATCCCGGCGCCCGGCCACGGCTCATCCGGCTGACCAGACCCACCGGCCAGGACGCCACCGATCGAAACGCCACCGATCGCCTGACCGACCCCACCCGCCGGGATGACACCGCCGCCCGGGACACCGCCGCCCGGGACACCACCGAGCGTGTGAGCGGGCGGCTGCTCGACCGGCACGTGTTCGAGCTGGCTCCCGATCCGCGGCGGCCCGTCCGCGCGGCCCCGCCGGCCGTCCCGCCGGACGCGGTCGTACTCACCAACGTGGCGGGCTTCGCGGCGGGCCGCGGTGACGGCGTGTCCGCGCACGTCAGGGTGATCGTGGACGCCACCGACCCCCGCCTGCGCGCGGCCCGCTGGTCGCAGCCGGCCGAGGACCTGCTCGACCTGCACGAACGCACCTTCATCAAGGCCAAGGAGTGCGCCCCGCACCTCGACGGCGGCTCGTTCGTGGTGAGCGTCATAGGCGGCGTGACGGAGGCGGGCGTGCCGCTGCCCTTCACCGGCCTGTTCACCGGCCTGGTCAAGAGCCTGGCGCTGGAGTTCCCCGGCGCCGACGTGCTGGCCACCGTGCACCAGGACGTGCCGCTCGACGAGGTGCTCGCCACGGTGAGCGCCGAGCTGGGCGCGCGGCGGCTCATCCCGGTGACCTACCACGCGGGCGGCCTGCGGCTCACCCCGAGGGCGGTGCCCGCGCCGGTCCCGCCGTCCGAGGCCCCGCCGCTGGGTCCGGACGCGCTGGTCGTGGCCGCCGGAGGGGCGCGCGGCATCGGCGCGCCGATCCTGGAGGCGCTGGCCGCGCGCCACCGGCCGCGTCTGGTGGTGCTGGGCAGCTCCGAGCTCCCGGACGAGGCCGGCGAGGAGCTCGACCGCAGCGCGTTCATCCGAGCCGAGGTGCGGCAGGGGGCCTCGGTGCCGGAGGCGAACGCCCGCTTCGACCGGCTCGGGGAGGCGCGCCAGGTCAGGCGCACGCTGGCCGGCCTGGAACGGCTGTGCGGCCCGGGACGCGTCCGCTACCTGCGCTGCGACCTGCGGGACGGCGGCGCTGTCGAGCGGGCCCTCGCGACCGTGGACGGCCCGATCGACCTGCTGCTCAACATCGCGGGCACGAACCGCGCGTCCGGCGTCGCCGCCAAGTCCGTCGCGGACTTCCGCGCGGTGCGCGACCTGAAGGTGCGCGCGTACCTGAACCTCAAGCAGGCGACCAGGGGCCGCGAGCCGCGCCTGTGGTGCAACTTCGGCTCGTTCATCGGCCTGACGGGCCAGCGCGGCGAGACCGACTACGGCGCCGCCAACGACTTCCTCAACACCAGCGCCATGAACGCCGGCGGGGAGTTCACGATCGGCTGGACCCTCTGGCGCGACCTCGGCCTCGGCGCCACCCCGCTGATGCGCGACTTCCTGGAGGGCAGCGGCGAGTTCACGCCGACGCCGACCGAGGAGGGCGTGGACCACTTCATGGCGGAGCTGGCCGCCGCCCCGAACGCCCCGGTCACCGTGTTCTTCGGCGACAAGGAGCGGGCCGCGATCAGGGCCGCGGTGCCCGAGTTCCTGGAGTTCTCGGCGGGAGCGCCGTCCGGCGCCCGGGCGGCGACGCGGCCCCTGCCCTACATCGACCGGGTGCTCCGCCGCGACGCCGCCGAGCTGGTGGCCGAGCGGACGTTCTCCATGGACAGGGACGGATATCTCGACCTCCACCAGGTGCGCGGCTATCCCACGCTGCCGGGCACGTTCGTCCCGGAGCTGGCGGCGCAGGCCGCCGTCGCCCTGGTGCCGGGCCGGGTGCCGGTCGTCTTCGAGGACCTGCGGCTGGAGTCGTTCCTGCGGATCTACCGCGCGGACCGGCCGGAGGTGAAGCGGCTCACCGCCAGGCTGCTGCGCGCCGACGAGCGCGAGTCGGTGGTGGCGGTGAAGGTGCTGGGGGACGTGGTCGCCCCGAACGGCGTCACCGTCGCCCGCGACCGGGTGCACTTCTCGGTCACCGTACGGCTGCGCGACGCCCCGGTGCCCGGCCCCGCCTGGACGCACTGGGACGAGCACGGCAGCCGGCCGCTGCGCGACCCGTACCACGTGCCGGGCTCCGAGGTGCTGCTGCGCGAGGTGTTCGCCTCCACCACCGGCACCCGGACGCATCCGCTGGGCCGGCGCGGCCGGCTCGCGCTCGACGCGCCCGCGCTGGGCCGCTGGTTCCCCGACCTGCTGGTCCCGTCCGTCACGCTGGACGGCCTGGTGCGCGTGGCCGTCCTGGAGCGGGTGGCGGGCCGCTGGACGCCCGTCGCGATCCCCCGCTCGATCCGCCGCATCGACCTGTACGGCGGGCACACCGATCTGACGCTCGCCGCGCTGACCGAGCCGGTGGAGCTGTACGTCACGCCCGTCGACCTCGACCTGGAGGACCCCGAGCCGGACAACCGGGCCATCGCGGTCGCGTCGAGCGGCGAAGTGCTGCTGCAGGTGAAGGACATCATCGGCGCCGTCGTCGGCTACGTGGACCAGGAGACCGGCGAGTACGTCGACAGAGAGCGATTCGATCGCGAGGAGCGCCCATGAACCGCGAAGGGACCTGCCCGGTCGCCCACGGCCCGCGAGGGCTGCCGGTGATCGGCGACGCCATCCCCTACTTCAAGGACCCGCTGGCCTACACGCTGCGCATGCAGGAGCGCGACTCGCTGGTGTCGGTGCAGCTGCCCATCCCGTTCGTCCAAATCACCGAGCCGGAGGCGATCGAGCGGGTGCTGCGGGTCAACCCGGACAACTACCAGCGCGGCACCCTCTACCAGGGCTTCTTCGGCATGATGGGGACGGGTCTGCTGACGCTCGACACCGACGGCTGGCGCGGCCCGCGCCGGGCGGTGCAGCCGGCGTTCACCCCGCAGCGGGTCACCGCCAACGCCCGCGAGGCGGTCGCCGCCACGCGGGCCGTGCTACGGCGCTGGTCGGAGCACGCGGCCTCGGGCGCGGTCGTGGACGTCGCGCCGGAGCTGATGGACGTGTCCGGCCGGGTCATGGGCATGGCGCTGGTCGGCCGGGACCTGTCGGGCACCGACTACTCCCGGGCCGCCGCGATCGCCAACAAGGTGATCTACACCAGTACGATCAAGGGCTTCTCGTCGCTGATCCCGTCGTTCGTGCCGACGCGCTACCACCGGGCCCGCAAGTGGTCGAACCGGGTGCTCGACGGCATCATCCGCCAGGTGATCGAGGAGCGGCGGGCCGCGGGCGAGCCCGGCTCGGACGCCGCCGGGCTGCTGCTGGCGGCCGGCCTGTCGGACACGGAGGTGTCGGACAACCTGCGCACGCTGCTGCTGGCCGGCTCCGACACCACCGGCCAGGCGCTCGCCTGGACCATGTACGAGCTGGCCCGCCACCCGCAGGCGCGCCGCGCCGTCGAGCGCGAGGTGGACGAGGTGCTGGCCGGCGACCCGCCCGACCCCGAGCGGCTGGGCGAGCTGCCGCAGACCACGGCGGCGGTGAACGAGGCGCTGCGCCTGCACCCGCCGGTCTGGCAGTTCCCCCGCGACGCCGTCGAGCCGGACACCCTGGCGGGGCGGCACGTCCCGGCCGGCACGACGGTCCTGCTCAGCGTGTACGGGACGCACCGCTCCCCCGAGCACTGGACGGACCCGGAGGCCTACGACCCGCAGCGCTTCCTGGACGGCGCCCAGGACGGCCGGCACAAGCACGCCTTCCTGCCGTTCGGGGGCGGGCGGCGCATGTGCATCGGCAAGGGGCTGGCGATGGCGACGCTGGTGACGGCGGTGGCGATGCTGTCGCAGCGGTACCGGCTGCGGCTGCCGGGCACGCGCCAGGTGCGCAGCGGCCACTACATCACGTTGTTCCCGAGCTCGGGCCTGCCGGCGGTCGTTCAGGAGCGGGCATGACGGTCGCGGCGCCCGCACCGGTGCGGCCGCACCTGGTGTCGTTCGAGACCGGCTCCTTCGTACGGCCCGTGCGCCGCATGGTGTGGGAGCCGGTGCCGCACCCGCTTCCGCCGCCGTCCCCGGTGGCGCGGCGGCTGCTCGTCATCGGCTCGGACGCGGACCTGGCCCGGCGCGTGGCCGACCGCCTCGGCGCCGAGGTGTGCGTCCCCGGCCACGAGCCGGAGGGCGGCGACTGGGACGGCATCGTCGACCTGAACGTCACCGGCGTCCCGTACCGGCTCGGCGGCGGCGAATGGCGGGACGCGCTGGCCAGGACCACCCGCATGGTGCGGCACCGGTACGGCGCCTGGCGGGAGGAGCCGCGCGCCGACCGGTGCTGCTACGTCGCGGTCACCGCCATGGGCGGGCTCATGGGCTACGACGACGGGCCGATCGACTCGCCCCTGGGCGGGATCTGGGCGGGATTCGCCAAGTGCCTGCCCCGCGAGCTGCCCAACCTGGCCGTGAAGGTGCTGGACGTCGACGCCGCCGAGGCCGCCGACGCGGACGCGCTCGCCGGGCTGCTGGAGGCCGAGCTGGCGGCCTGGGACCTGTTCGAGATCGGCTACCGGCGGGGCGTGCGCCACGCCCTCACCGCCCTGCCGAGCCCGGAGCCCGTACCCACCCTGAACCTGGGCCCGGACGACCTGGTGCTGATCTCGGGCGGCGCGCGCGGTGTCGGCTTCGCGCTGGCCCGCGGCCTGGCCGAGCGGTTCGGCTGCCGCGTCGTGGTGACCGGTCGCGACGAGCTGCCCACCGCCGACTGGCTCACGCTGCCGGACGACCGCTACGCCGCCCACCGCCGGGCCCGGATCGCCGCCGCCCGCACAGCCGGCGACCTGCGGGAGGCGCGGGCGGCGCTCAAGCGCGAGTCGGAGTTGCGCCACGTCGCCGCCAACCTGGCCGCCGCCGGGCGGGACGGCCTGCGCATCGCCTACGAGCCGTGCGACTGCGTCCGGCAGGAGCAGGTGGACGCCCTGTTCGCCCGCCTCCCGGCGCCGACCGTGGTGGTGCACAACGCCGGCATCGACCTGCCGACCAGGCTCGACCGGAAGACCCCTGAGGAGGTCGTGCGCACGGTCGAGGTGAAGGTGTCGGGGTTCGCGGCCCTGACCAGGGCGGTGCTCGCCACGCCGGAGCGGCGGGCGGCGCTCAAGGTCTTCTGCAACGTGGGGTCGCTGGCCGGACGCATGGGCGGGATGATCGGCCAGATCGACTACGCGGCCGGCAACGAGGCGCTGTCCAGGCTGGGGTTCTGGGCGCGCAACACGTACGGGCTGCCGACGCAGACGCTGTGCTGGCCGACGTGGGAGCGCCTGGGCGTGATCGCCAACTACGACGCGGCGGTCCGCTACGTGTCCACCATCGACCCCGCCGAGGGCGTGCGCCGCTGGATCGACGAGCTGCGTTCCGGTGGCACCGGCGAGGTCATGTTCATCGGCCAGGTCGGTGGCGCGCTCGTGCCCACCCAGCTGCGCGGCTTCTGGCTGTTCACCGGCCACCCCGACCTGCCCCGGCTACACGGCCTGGCCCACTTCCTCGGCACCGTCGAGGAGTTCCGGCCGTTCCGCTCCCTGCGCGGCTCGATCGTCCACCGGCCCGGCGCCCATCCCTGCCTGACCGACTTCACGGTGGACGGCCGGCCCGCGCTGCCGGTCTCGGTGCTGGTGGAGCAGGCGTGCTCGGTCGCCGACTGGGTGGTCCCGCCCGGCTGGCCGCTCCAGCACCTGGCCTCGGTGCGCGAGGTGCGGGTACGGCCGTCGGCGCTGGTCCTCGCCGAGGAGGGCAGCCGGTTCACCACGTCGGCGGTGGGCGAGACGACGGAGGAGGGCTGGACCGTACACGTCTCGATCACCGCCGCCGACGGCGCGGTCGCCGGTTCGATGCGCCTGCTCTACCGGCCCGAGCCGCCCTCGCTCCCGGCTCCGGCGCCCGTCCCCCACCCCGGCGCGACGCGGGACGGCGGCCGGCTGGCCTGGTCGGGGCTCGTCCTCGGGGCGGCGGACGGCCCGCCGCCCACCGTGACGGCCGCCGACCTGTGGACGACACCGTTCCCGCCGGCCCACGGCATCGCGCCCGCCGCCCTGGAGGCCGCCGTCCGCGCGGCCGGCCCAGTGACCGGCGACCTCGTCACGATCGACCGGATCGTCCCCTGCCCGGGGGCCCAGCACGTGGACGAGCTGCTGCCCGTGACCGGCGGCTGGACAGGGATGCGCGCGGGCGAGCCCGTGCTGTTCATCGCCCGGGTGACCACGGGCGGAACCTTTTCCGGTGGCCCTCGGCATGCTGGCGGCCTGCGTCGCGGACCTCGCGGCGATGTCGCGGACTTCAGGTCTCAGGCCGCTCGCCTGGGCACACCTGCCACGTAAGGGCGGGTCGCGGGACCGATGACCGTGGTGGGCAGGTCAGGGGCCGGGTTCGGATCTCGCGGAACATCGAGCAGGACGTGGTCCGCGTCAGCCACCGTCATGACACCGCAGACCTGGTGCGCATGGGGGCCGACGTCGAGCGCGCGGTGCTCTCCCGTGCCGTCGGCTGGCACCTCGAGGACCGGGCCGCCCGGCACGGCAACTCGACGACCAGCACGACGTCCCGCTTTCGGGAGACGAGGCGGTGGTGGTCGGCCGCTCGGTGCTGGTGGGCAAGCCGATGGCGCAGCTGCTGCTGGAACGCAACGCCACCGTCACCATTCGTCACTCCCGCACTCGTGACCTCGCCGAGGTGTGCCGTCGCGCGGACATCCTCGTCGTGGCAGCCGGCATCCCCGGACTGATCGGAGCCGACGCGGTCACCCCGGTTCCAGGCGGGGTCGGCCCGATGACCATCGCCATGCTGCTGGCGAACACCCTCACCGCGGCCAGGCGCCACCAGGGTTTCGGCTCTTGCGGAAGGCGTCCGCGTGGTCCTGCGCCCACTGCTCGAACGTGCGCGGCGGCCGTCCGAGCACGTTCTCCACGGTCGGGTGGACCGTCGTCTCGTCGAGCGTGCCGTCGACGAAGAACTGGAAGAAGGCGTCGACGTACTCGACCGGCATGCCCGCCTCCATCTCGGCGCGCGCCTGGCTGTTCGTCAGCCCCTCGCACCGCAGGTCCCGGCCCAGCACCCGGGCGAGAACGGCGACCTGGTCGGCGGGCAGCAGCGCGCGGGACCCGGTCAGCTCGTGGATCCGGCCCTCGTGCTCGCCGCTCAGCAGCGCGCGGGCCGCGACGGCCGCGATGTCGTACGGGTCGACGGCCGCCACCGGCACGCCGGCGAACGGCACCCGCACCACGTCGCCGGCCTCGAGCTGCGGGAGCCAGCGCAGCGCGTTGGACATGAACGACCTGGGCCGCAGGAAGGTCCAGGCCAGACCCGACTCGCGCACGGCCCGCTCCGAGAGCGTCATGTAGCGGGAGACGGCGTTATCGAGGTCCTCCAGCGCGGCCGAGCCGCCGGACAGGAGCACGACGTGCCGCACGCCGGCGTCGCGGGCGAGGGCCAGCAGCCCGGGCATGTCCGCGTAGCCCGGCATGAGGAACAGCCCCTGGGCGCCGTCGAGCGCTCCGGCCAGGCTCTCCGGCCGGTTGAGGTCGCCGGTCACGGGCTCGGCGCCCGGCCGGGAGAGTGGCGCGGTGCGGGTCCCGGACGAGCGCCCGGACCGGCCGGCCTGCGGAGGCCAGCGCGGCGATGAGTTCGGAGCCGACGTTGCCGGTGGCGCCGGTCACTAAGATCATGCCGCCAGCCTAGCGGGAGTCCCATCGCGAGGTTCGCGTACCGGGCGCAGGGCTCTGGTCAGGTGTCACAACCGCCGGATGCAGGTGACGGACGGATAGCGCGCCCGATAATTCGCGAGATTCACGCATTTGTCGGTCAAGGCCGCTAGGTTCGGCGCAACAACAGCGGCAGGGGCACGGAAACCCCTGCTCATTCGACGTTTCATGCCCGGATTTCGGGCTTCTGGAAGGCGGGAACCCTCTTGGGTTGGCTGGCAGCGGGCGACGGGTACGAGGTTGCCCTGATAGAGGGCCGGGTGGCGGCGCGAGCCACCTCCGGCCGGTCGGCGGGACGGCAGCTGAAATCGCTGCCGAAGGCGTTGCGCGATCACCCCGAGGTGGACCGGCTGCGCCGCTTCGCCGAATGGCTCGACCGCCACGCCGCCGCGTGCGTGGCGCAGGCGGACCTGTGGATGGTGTCGTCGCTGCCCGTGCCGACCGGGCTGCTGGCCCGGGTGTGGCCGGACGAGGCGTGGCAGTCGGCGCTGCGCGACCTGGCCGTGGTCGGCGACGACCCCGACGAGGTGGGCTTCCTGCGCGACGCCACCGAGACGGGCGAGCTGCGCGTGGTCAACCTCGACGGCGAGACCGTACGGCTGTCGCCGCGCACGGTGACGCTGCCCCACCCGGTGCTGCTACCCGACCTCGACGACCTGCGGGAGTTCGCCGCCGAGCTGGGCGTGGTCCAGAAGGTCGAGCAGATCCACCGCGCCACCTGGCGCAAGCCCGCCGACCTGGACGGCAAGGGGACGACCGTGACGGAGTTCTCCGGCGGCACGTACGACTCCCGCTTCGGCCTGGCCGCGCGGGCCACCACGCTCGGCTACCGGGTCACCGGCGGCTACGCCACCTGCCGGGTCCGCGACGCCGGGGCCATCACCGAGGCGAGCGTCTGGATCGGCGAGCCGTACTGGGACGACGAGGTGAGCACGGGCGGCCTGACCTGGCAGGACCTCGACGGCAGGACGCTGCTGCTGCGGGAGGTCGGCCCGGTGGCCTGGTCGGAGGGGATGCGGATGGCCGCGGCGCTGTACGCGGGGCGCAAGGTCGAGGAGGGCAAGGACGCATGAGTGAGCAGCTGCTGAAGGCCGGGGCGATCCTGCCGCCGGACACCGAGAGCGCGGTCGAGGGCGCCGTGCCGATGACCGCCCGCCGTTACCGTCACCCCGCGCTCGACGACCGCGTGGTCGTGCGCCTGGTCGCGGGCGAGCTGGGCGCGGCCGAGGACCTGGCCGCCGGGTTCCTGGGTCTGGAGCCCGACGGGGAGCCCGCGGTGGTCGGGCTCGGGTTACGGCGTTCGCTGGGCTTCCCCGAGTGGGTGCTGGTGCACCACCCCGGCGACGGGCAGCACGCGCTCGCCGTCGTGCCGGAGCTGGAGCGGATCGCCCGCCAGGCCAAGTCCAAGCCCAAGAACGCGCTCGACGGCTACCACGAGCTGGCCCGCCGGCTCGGCGCGTCCGTGCCGCACTTCCTGCCCACGTTCTACGAGCAGGCCGGACGGGTGTTCACCGGCGTGGAGAACGCCACCTACGCCGCCCAGATGTTCTCCAGCGCCCGCAAGGCGGAGGCCGAGCACGGGCTGGCGATCGACGAGGACCGGCTCGACTCGGTGTTCCTGGAGTTCGCGCTGGCGGGGGCGCTGCCGGTCAAGGTGCTGTCCGGTTACGCCAAGGAGCTGGCCGGCCGGGTGTCCGCCGGCGAGGCGCTGCGCCGCTTCTCCCAGCTGTGCGTGCGGCGCACGGCGGGCGGGATGACCCCCTCCGCCCAGATGGCCGGCGACCTGCGCCGCCTGGCCAGGGCGGCCGGCGCGGACGCCGACGCGACCGAGCAGGAGTACCTGCGCGAGCTGCTCGCCCTGCCCGCCACCCTGCGGGCCGCCACCGGCTGGTGGAAGGCCCACCGCGCGGCGATCGGGGCGCTGGGCAGGCGCGAACCCGAGGTGCGCGCGACGCTGCTCGCCGTCATGCCGCAGAGCCACGACAACGACATGCCCGGCGTGTGGCTGGACATCCTCGAGGCGGCGGGCGCCCTCGACGAGCTCGTCTCGGGCAAGGTGCCGCAGGACGGCGTGTCGGGCTGGCTCCGGCGCTTCCTCATCACCCGCAACGCCACCTGGGGCCTGCCGCCGCGGCTGCCGGCCCTCTACTCGCTCGTCGAGCGGCTCGCCGGCCGGCTGCGCGCCGAGCTCGCCGGGACCGCGACCAGGCTGACGGACCTGTACGACGTCGATCTGCTCGACCTGTTCCTGGCGCTCGGCCTGCCCGTGGCCGACCCCGGCGAGGGCGACTACCTGCGGCTGGAGCACTGGGCGCGGGGCGAGGGGCAGCGCGACCTGGTGGCGCTGGCCGCCGACGGCCGGTTCACGGCGTCCTTCCGGCGGGCGGCCGACACGTTCTCCGGCGACTCCGACGGGCTGCGCGCCGTCCGCCTGCTGGCCGCCTCCGACGGCGGCCGGCCGATGCTGGCCGGGTGGGTGCGCAAGGTCGCCGCGCGGTCGATGTCTTCCGGGCTGCCCGCGCTGCCCGACGCGCTGCGGCGGCTGTCCTGGCTGCCGGGCGAGGCCCTGGTGCTGGCCGAGGACGAGGTACGCCAGGCCGCCGCGGCCGACGTCTCCCCCGTGCTCGCCCGTACGCTGCGGACCGGGATCTTCGACGAGCTGGGCTGGCCGGCCTGGGAGGAGGCCGCGGCGACCCTCGTACCGAGGAAGGACGTCGACGACATCGTGGTCGCCGACGCCTGGCCGTACCTGATCGCGGCGGGCTCCCGGCAGGTCCGCGTGCTCGATCGCGAGGGCGCCGTGCTCACCCACGACCTGCGCGTCCCGCCCGACGACGCGTGGAACGACATCGGCTACCACTACGTGGACGGCGAGCTGCTCGTCTACTGGCAGTCCCGCACCGCCGACTACGCCTACCGCGGCTACTGGCACACCTCGGCCGACCGCGTCCATCCCGTCGAGAGCCAGAGCGGCAGCACCCGGGGCACGCGCATGGACTGGTACCGCGGCGACGACGCGGTCACCCTGGCGCTGCCCGGCGGCGGGCGCACCACCGGGCTCGGCGTGGTGCACCCCGGGGACACCACCGTCCCCCTCGAACGGTCCGTGATCACCGACGGCACCTCCTACTGGGTGTGGACCTGGGACGGGTCCGACCATGACACCCTCGGCTGGCACGAGTACGACCCCGTGAGCGGGCAGCACGGCAGGAAGAGCATGCCCGCCTTCCTCACCGACCTCCCCGCGGGCGCCACGTTGCACAGGGGCTGGCTGCTGCCCGCCCCGTCCGACGAGGCGACCCCGGGGAGCGTGCCCGTGGGCGGGCTGATCGGCTGGCGGGTGACGCGGCTGCCCGACGGGTCGCTGCGCGGCGAGGACCTGTCCGGCCGCGCCATCACCCTCCCGCCCGACGGCGGCAACCCGGCGCGCATCCTGACCTTCCCCGGCACCGACCGGCCCGTGGCCGTCCTCAAGGGGAGCTACCGGGTCGAACTGGTCGATGCCGACGGCGTGTGCGTCGCCACCGCCAAGACCGACGCCGCCCCCGGCGCGTTCGGCGAGGGCACGATCATCCTGCCGCCGCTGCGCTACTGGCACCACCTGCGGCCGAGGGACCCCGAGGGATCGGCGGCCCTGCGCGAGCTCGGCCCGGACACCGCCGCGCGGCTGCTGGCCGTGGCCGGTGAGGAGGACCTGCCGGCGCGCATCCGGGAGCTGCTGCCCCAGGTCAGCCACGACGGGCTGGTGGCGGGCATCGCCGGGATCGTACGGTTCGCCGGCGCGCAGCAGGCGTCGCTGGACGCCGTCTCCGCCAGGCTCACCGAGGCCCTGGCCGGCGGGCACCGCGAGCAGGCTGCCCCGGGGCCCACGGACCACGAGCTCCAGGAAGCGCTCAGCGGGCTGGAGGTCTCCACCTCCTCCTACTACTGGCGCGACGAAGCCGACGGGGCCTTCCAGCAGATCCGGAGGATCCAGGCGCTGGCGGACGAGGAGCCGGCCGGGGTGGGCCGCATCCACCTCGACCGGCCGGGGCTGCCGAACTCCAGCCTGGACTGGGAGCCGATGCTCGACCACCTGGACGCGGTGGCCTACCGCGCCGGATCGGCGACTATCGCCGAGGAGCACCGCGTCACGCAGGAGCGGCTGCTCCATATCGTGACCGAGGCCGGGCTGCCCACGGCGGCCGACCCGTCCCGGTGGCGCCGCGCCCGCGTCGAGCTGCCCAACCGGTATCTGAAGAAGCCCGACGGCGAGTGGCGCGAGGGCAACTGGTTCGGCGTCCTGCCGCTGGAGGACGGCGCGTTCCTGGTGCTCTTCAGCCACGACTCGCCCAACGACTCCGTGACCCGGTGGCGGGCGCTGTTCCACGACCCGTCCGGGCGGTTCGTCGTGCCCCAGCCGTACACGCTGAGCTCCTCCGACCCGGTCGGCGTGGACCGGCCGCAGGGGTGGCTGGAGGCGTTCCGCGCCGAGCTGGCCGAACGCGGGCCCGCGCCCTGGCGGCCGGAGGCGGCCGAGGAGTTCGCCCGGCTCACCGGCGTCTCCCTGACGCTGGCCCGGCTGGTCGTGGCGGGCCTGCCGTCCGTCGACGCGTACGAGCGCTCCTTCCTCACCAAGGAGACCCGCACCACGCTCGGCGTGAAGGTGGCCGACGCCGCCATCGCCCGCAACGAGCTGCGCAGGCTCGGCGCCGGGACCCGGCGGGAGATCGTCGGTGCGCTGCTGCCCCGGGAGCCCGCCCGGCTCTGGAGCGACGGCCCCGACGTGGCCGCCGCCGCGGCCGTCTGGAACGACAGGGTCGGCCCCCAGGTGGCCGTGCCCGAATGGCTGCTCGGCGAGGCGTCCCGCGCGGTCACGACCGGCCGGGACACCGGCCGCGCGCTGCGCGCCCTCATCGACCCGGCCGGCGAGCCGGAGCTCGGCCGCGACCTGGCCTGGGCCATCCGGGGCGACCGCGCCCACCCCGCCGACGACAACGCCACCGGCTTCACGGCCGACACCCTGTACACGACCATCGCGATGTCGCGCTGGCTCGCGCACCGGCTGCCCGCGGGCGACCCGATCCGGGCCGCGCTGCCCGGCGCGCTGGCCGCCGTACGCGACCGGCTGGCCGCCCCCGGCCTGCTGCTCGACCTCGGCCGGTACGTCGACCTGCCCGCCTTCCGCAAGGCGGCCGGCACGCCCACCGAGACCGGCGAGGGGTACGAAAGGTACGGCGCCGTCGTCATGGCCACCCACGACGACCGGCCCGCGCCCGCCGTCCGCGTGTCGCTCCTCGACGAGGCCGGTGACGACCCCTACCTGCGGGCCCTCATCGCGTCGGAGGGTCAGTTCCCGGCCATGGACGCGCTGCGGACCGTACGGGGCCCGCGCTTCGAGGCCCTGCTGGCCGACCCCGGCGACCCGCTCGCCGGGGAACGCGGGGCCGACGGCACGTGGTGGCCGCAGGATCCCAGCCGTTCCGTGCCCCACCTGGTCGTCGAGGTGGCCAAGGAGTTCGGGCTGGGCGAGGACGCCGCGACCGCGTACCTCATGCTGCTGGCCATGCCCGACCCGACCGACCGCAACGCGGCCCGGTGGACCGGCTGGAAGCCCGCCCGGCTCAAGTCGGCCCACGCCGAGCTGGCAGACACCGACCTGGTCGTGCGGGCCACCCGCGAGCGGGCGGGGCGCTCGCTGTTCCTGCCCGGCGGGTGGACGACGGGGAGCGCGCCGCGGCTGCCCCTGGAGCAGTGGAAGCTGGCGCTGTTCGACGGGGCGGAGACGTCCGGGGCGCCGCTCGTACCCGCCGAACCCGCCGCCGAGCTGTACGCCAGAGCCTGGGCACGGGTGCGCGGCGGGGACGCGCCGCGCTTCGAGGAGCTGAAGGTGAAGCGCGGACGCCGCCGCTGACCCCGCTCGGGGCGCGCCCCTTCCCCGGGGCGCGCCCGTCCATCCACCAATGACTCAGAGGACTTCTCTTCTCATGACCTTGACCGAAGATCGCGCCCCCTCGGCCCGGCAGGTGCTGCCCGCCGAGGAGCGCCACGCCGCCGAACTCGCCTTCCTCGCCGCCCACGACTCCGGCCCCCGCCCGCCCGGCTGGGCGCTGACCCCGCGCGCGGTCGTCACCTTCATCTGCGGCAGCGGCGACGAGACGCTGGACGGCCGGATGAAGATCGCGCCCAAGTTCGTCGGCGAGCGCGCCCTCGTCGAACGCTGCGTCGTCACCCTCGCCGGCGAGCGCGGCCTGCTCCTGGTCGGCGAGCCCGGCACCGCCAAGTCGATGCTCTCGGAGCTGCTGGCCGCCGCCGTGTGCGGCACCAGCGCGCTCACCGTCCAGGGCACCGCCGGCACGACCGAGGACGCCTTCCGCTACGGCTGGAACTACGCCCTGCTCCTCGCCCAGGGCCCCAGCCGCGCGGCGCTCGTCGACTCGCCCGTGCTGACCGCCATGCGCTCCGGCCGCGTCGCCCGGGTGGAGGAGATCACCCGCTGCCTGCCCGAGGTCCAGGACGCGCTCGTGTCGATCCTGTCCGACCGGCGGGTCAGCGTGCCCGAGCTGGCCGGGACCGAGGACGGGCAGGTCGCGGCGGCGTCCGGGTTCACCGTCATCGCCACGGCCAACCTGCGCGACCGCGGCGTCTCGGAGATGTCGGCCGCCCTCAAGCGGCGCTTCAACTTCGAGACCGTCGGCCCCATCTCCGACGCCGACGCCGAGGTCTCCCTGGTGCGCCGCCAGGCCACGGCCGTCGTCGAGCGCGCCGGCGCGACCTTCGGGGTGGACGACGCCGTGCTCGACGCGCTGGTCACCGTCTTCCGCGACCTGCGCTCCGGCCGCTCCGCCGAGGGCTGGGACGTCGAACGCCCCGGCACCGTCATGTCCACGGCCGAGGCCGTGCAGGTGGCGGCCTCGCTGGGGGTGGCGGCGGCCTACCTGCCGACCGGCGACGTGCTGGACCTGGTGCCCGGCCACCTGCTGGGGGTCGTGCGCAAGGACGACCCCGCCGATCACGGGCGGCTGCTGGGCTACTGGGACGGGCCGGTGCGCAGGCGCGCCGAGGACGGCTCGGCGATGTGGCGCCGCCTGTGGGACCTGCGGGAGAACCTCCGTTGACCGCTCAGAACCTCAATCCGCCCGCCCCGGACCTGGATCCGCGGGAGGCGATGGCCGCGCTGGCGGCCTCGTCGCGGCCGTACCTGCTGGGGGTACGCCACCACAGCCCCGCCCTGGCCGTGGTGCTGCCGGCGCTGCTGGACGCCGCCGACCCCGAGGTCGTCTGCGTCGAGCTGCCGGCGGACTTCCAGCCCTGGCTCGCGCACCTGGCCGACCCGGGGACGCAGGCGCCGGTGGCGCTCGCCGGGGCCCGGGTCGACGGCGGGCTCGGCTTCTACCCGTTCGCCGACTTCTCGCCCGAGCTGGTGGCCATCCGGTGGGCCTGGAAGCGCGGGGCGGAGGTGGTCTGCTGCGACCTGCCGCTGTCCGACCGCGGCTGGCAGGCCGCCGCGCAGGCTCCCCTCGCACTCGCCGAGGAGGCGGGCCCGCGTGGTGTCTCCTTCGCCGAGGGGCTGGCCAGGGCCGGCAGCGGCCGTGACGGCGACGACATGTGGGACCGCGCCGTCGAGGTCCTCGCCCCCGGCTGCGAACCCGAGGCCGTCCGCCGCGCCGCGCTCGGCGTCGGCTGGGCCCTGCGCCGCGACGCGGAGGGCGCGGGTGGCGTGCCCGCGATGGACCTGGCCCGCGAGGCCCACATGCGCCGCGCCCTCGCGGCCGCGGCGGCCGGCGGCCGCCGGGTCGCGGCGGTGATCGGCGCCTTCCACGCCCCCGCGCTCCGCCTGCCCTCCGACGACCTTGACGAGCCCGCCGCGGGGCCGGCTGACGGGGGCGGGCCGGCGCCCGTGACCTCGCTCGTGCCGTACGCGTTCGACCTGCTCGACTCCCGCTCCGGCTACCCGGCCGGCATCCGGGACCCGCGCTGGCAGCAGGCGGTGTTCGCGGCCGGGGGCGATCCCGGGAAGGTCCGGGACGGCGCCGCGCGCGCCATCACGGACCTGTGCCGGGAGCTGCGCGCGGCCGGGCACACCGCGGGCACCGGCGAGGCCGTCGAGACCCTGCGGCTCGCCTGCGACCTGGCCGGCCTGCGCGGGCTGCCCGCTCCCGGGCGCGGCGAGCTGCTGGAGGCGGTGACGACCGTGCTCGGCCAGGGCGAACCGCTCGGCCGGGGACGCGCCCTGGCACGGGCGCTGGACACCGTGTTCGTGGGCACCCAGCGGGGCAGGACCGCGCCCGGCACGCCGCGTTCCGGGCTCGGGCCCGCCGTGGAGGCCGATCTCGCCGCCCTGCGCCTCCCGTGCCCCGACAACCCCGAACCCCGGGAGGTGCGCCTCGATCCGCTCCGCTCCGACCTCGACGCCCGCCGCGAGGTCGCCCTGCAGCGCCTCCTCGTCTGCGGCGTCAACTACGGCGAGCCGATCGAGGTGATGGGCACGGGCGACGGCGCCGCGCTCACCACCAGGTGGCGGCTGGCCTGGACCCCCGCGGTCCCGGCCCTGCTGGACCTGGCGGGCGTGCGCGGGGTGACCCTCGCCCAGGCCGCGGCCGGGACGCTGCGCGAGACGTACCGCCGCGAGTCGGCGGACGGCGGCCCGACCTGCGCCCTGATTCTCGGCGGCCTGCGCGCCGCGGCCGGCTGCGACCTGCCCGACCTGGTGGCCGACCGCCTCGCCGACGCCGCCGTCACGCTGCCCGCCACCGCCACCCTCGCCGAGCTGCTCCAGGCCCTCGACCTGCTGGAGGCCCTGCGCCGCCGGCACCTGCCCGGCACCACGCCGGAGGGCCGCGAGCACGCCGCCGAGCTGTCCGGCACCCTCCTGGAGGCGGCGGTGCGCGCCCTTCCCGGGCTGGCGGGCAGCGATCAGCCAGAAGACGCGGTCGCCCTGGTCGCCCTCGCCTCCCGGGCCGGCGAGGAGCGCCTGGGCCTGCGCATGGACGACGCCCTGGCGGGGCTCGCGCGCACGGCCTCGCCCCTCATACAGGGCGCGGCCCTGGCAGCCCGCGTGCTGCTGGACCTGGACGGTCCGGCCTCGCTCGGAGACCGGGCGGCCGGCTGGATCGACACCGCCACCGGCCCCGACGGCCGCCTGCGGCTGAGCCGGCTGCTGACCGGCGTGCTCACGGCCGCCGGGCCGCTGCTCCAGTCGGCCCCCGCGGCCCTCGACCCGCTCATGAACCGGGTGGACGGGCTCACCGACAAGGAGTTCCTGGACCGGCTGCCGGCGTTGCGCGGCGGGTTCGACACGCTCAGCCCGGCCGGGCGCGCCCGGCTGCTGGGGGTCGTGTCCGAACGGCTCGGCGACCGGCTCGACGTGGCCCTGCACGCTCCGCCGGCGCTGCTCGCCCTCTGGACCGCCGCCGACGCGGCCGGGCTGGAGGCCCTGCGCGCGCTCCGGCTCCCCATCCCGGCCCTGACGTCCGGCCCCTCCGAGAGCACCACGGCACCGGTGCACGACCCCCGGGCCGAACCGTCGAAGGTCGCCGTGACCGACCTCCGGCGCAGGCTGCGGCCCGCGGACCGGTGGCGGTTGCTGCTCGGCCGGGAGTCCGAACAGCTCCCCCCAGGCGCCCGGACCTACGCCCGCGCCCTGGACGAGCTGTACGGGCAGGGCCGCGGCGAAGGCGCCAACGGCTTCGGGCCCGCCCCGGGGGACGCGGGCGGCCGGGAGGCGCCGTTCCCCACGGCCCGCGAGTGGTCGGAGGAACTGGAGGCGCTGTTCGGCACCGAGGTGCGCGAGGAGGTCCTGGCCCGCGCCGCCGACGCCGGACGCCACGACGTGCTGACCGAACTCGACCCCGCCTCCGTCCGGCCGTCCGTGGAGCTGCTGACCTCCGTGCTGTCCCTGGCCGGCGGCCTGCCGGAGCAGCAGGTCGCCAAGCTGCGCCCGCTCGTACGCCGCCTGGTGGACGAGCTGACCCGCGAGCTGGCCACCCGCCTGCGGCCCGCCATGACCGGGGTCGCCACGCCGCGCCCGACCCGCCGCCCCGGCGGCAGGCTGGACCTGCCGCGCACCCTGCGCGCCAATCTGGCGCACACGCGCCGCCTGGACGACGGCCGGCTGGTGGTGGTGCCGGAGCGGCCGGTGTTCAGCACGCGTTCGCGCCGGGAGGCCGACTGGCGGCTGATCCTGGTGGTGGACGTGTCCGGCTCCATGGAGGCGTCGGTGGTCTGGTCGGCGCTGACGGCCGCCGTGCTGGCGGGGGTGCCGACGCTGTCCACGCACTTCCTGTCGTTCTCCACGCAGGTGATCGACCTGACCGACCGGGTCAGCGACCCGCTGTCCCTCCTGCTGGAGGTACGGGTAGGCGGCGGCACGCACATCGCCGCCGGGCTCGCCCAGGCCCGTACGCTGGTCACGGTCCCGAGCCGCACGCTCGTCGTGGTGGTCAGCGACTTCGAGGAGGGCTACCCGATCGGCGGCCTGCTCGCCGAGGTGCGCGCGCTGGCCGGCTCCGGCGTGCACCTGCTGGGATGCGCCGCCTTGGACGACGACGGCGTGCCCCGCTACTCGATCCCCGTCGCCCAGCAACTCGTCGCGGCCGGGATGCCCGTGGCCGCGCTCAGCCCGCTCGCCCTCGCCCGATGGGTGGGCGACCGCCTCCGCGGAGAACACCGGTGAACCCCTCCACGTCAACCACTCCCGAAGCCGCTCCGGAGCCGGTCCCGTCCGGCGCTCCCGGTGGCGGCGGGCCGCTGCCGCCGGTGACCCCGGAGGTGGTCGCCGCCGCCGTCGAGAGCCTGACGTCGCGGCTGCGCAAGAAGCTGGACGCGGCGATCGAACAGTACGCCGCCCTGCCCGTCACGGCCGTCGGCGAGGGCGTCCGGATCGCCTGCGGCGAGGACGCGGTCGTCACGCTCTCCCCGGGACCGTCCGGGGTGATCGCCGACGGCGACCAGGCGTCGTGCAGTTGCCTGCTGGCGCCGCGCTGTCTGCATCGTGCGGCCGTATTGAGCGCCTGCCCGATCGGGGACGCGCATCCCGGCGGAGAGGAGGCCGCCTCCCGCGACTCCTCCGACGCCGAACCCGCACCCGGCGGCACACCTGACAGGGGAGCCAAGGGTGCCGACGGGGCTGAGCCCGTCGGAACTCAGTCGGACGAGGCTGAGTCCGTCGGAGCGGCTGAGGCGGAGGGGCCCACGGCGGCGCAGGTCGCGGCGGCGGCCGGGCTGTGGGCTGCCGCCGCGGCCGTGCTGTCCGCCGGGGTGCCCGCCGCCGGAGCCGTGCCCCAGGCCGAGTTGCTGAGGGCCGCGCACACCGCCCGCCTCGCGGGGCTGCCGGCAGCGGAGGCCGCCGCGCTGCGGGTGGTGCGGGGCCTGCGTGCCGCCCGCGCCCGCCACGACGGCCACCGCCTCGCCGACCTCGTCTCCGCCCTGCGCGAGCTGCTGCTCACCGCAGGCCGGCTGGCCGGGGCGGACCCCGACCCGGCGCTGGCCGGCACCGTACGGCGCAACTACCAGCCGGGCGGGAGCCTGAAGGTGTACGGGGTGTTCAGGGAGCCGGTGATCAGCGCCACCGGGTACGGCGGCGTGGTGACGCACGTCGTCGCGGAGGACGGCCGCTGGTATTCGGTGGCCGACGTCAAGCCGGGCGGATCGGCCCGTGCCCGGGGAGCCGCCACCGCGCCCGTCGCCATCGGCCCCGCCATGCTGAACCATTTCCAGCTCTCCCGTGCCGGGCTGCTGATCGCCGGCGCCACCGTCTCCCCGGACGGGCGCCTCGGGGCCGGCAAGGGCGTACGAGCCACCCCCGTCTCGGGCCTGCCGTGGACGGAGGGGCCGATGGCGGCCCTGTTCGCCCGGCCGCTGGCGGAGGCGGCGGGCGCGCGGCTCTCCGGTCACGCCTGGAGCGAGTCGGACACGGCGGAACAGGCCCGCGAACCGGTCGGCTGCGACCTGGTCATCGTCGGCGCGGCAGGCGACCACGTGCTGGCCCGCGCGCTGCTTCCCGGGGAGTCTGATTCCGTGGGGGGCTTCGGCCCGTTGATCCGGCTCGTCCCCGCCGGCCACCATCCCGAGCTGGCCCACGTCGACAACCTGCGGCGTCTCGCCTCCCGCCCGGGCCTGCTCGTACGGGTGGTGGGCCGGGTGGAGCCGGACCGGGCGGCGACGCTGCTCCCCCTGGCGGTCGGCCCGGTCCCCGGCACCGAGGCGACGTTGCGCCTGCCCCCCGAATGGCAGGGGCACGCCGACCTCGGGTACGACCGGCTCCAGGGAGCCCACCTCCCGCCCCAGGACGCCTGCCCGCCGCCCCCGGACGGCGACGAGGTGGACCCGGTGGCCGGCGCGCCGCTCTGGCGGGTACGCAGGCTGGTCGAGCTGGCCGTGTCCGGCGGGAGGCGGGCGGTGGCCGAGTCGGCCCGCAGCGGAGAGTCGTACGCCCAGCTGCGCACAGCCGGGTTCCAGGCCGCCGCCGACCTGGTCGCGGGGCTGACCGCCGAGGCGGACCGCCGGAGCCGGGACGTGTTCGGGCGGTTGACGGACACGGGGCCGGACCCGTACGCGTGGGCCTGGGTGGCCGCCGCCACCCACCTCGCCGCCACGGAACGGGCCATGATCCACGCCTCCTGGCAGCCCGACGACCCCCTCTGACCACCCGTCCCGGGGGGCGCGCGCCCGCCGCCCCCCTACGACGGCACGGCCGGAGGGCTGGGCTCCCGGACCTCCGCCGAGGGGACCCGGATGGCGTGGGCGAGCTCGTCCGGGTGTGTCAGCTGGGGGTGGTGGCCGGCTCCGGGGACGACCGTCACCGTGGCCCGCGGGAGCGTGTCCAGCAGCATGCGTCCCTCGGCGGTGAGCGGATCGTCGGCACCCACGATGACGTGCACGCTCCCCGCGTACCGCCGCAGCTTGGCCCGGAGGTCCGCACGCCGGTCCTCCCGGCCGACCTCGGCCAGGAGCCGGGCGACGCCGGCGGCGACGCGGCCACGGCGCAGGTCGGCGACGCTGGACTCCAGCGCCCCCGCGTACGCCACGTCCCCGGTGAGCCGCTCCGCCAGCGCCTCAGGGCGTACCCGGCCCAGATACCAGCGGCTCAGGAGCGCCGACCGCGCGGCGAGACCGGCGCGCGCCTGGAGGAAGAACGGCGACACGAACGTGAGCCGGTCCACCAGGCCGGGACGGGCGAGCGCGGCCTCCAGTGCGGCCGCCGCCCCCACCGAGTGACCCACGAGGTGGCGGGCGCCGGTCTCGTCCACGAGCGCGGTCAGCCAGCGCGGCCAGTCCCCGCGCCGTCCCGCGCTCAGCCCCAGCCCGGGCAGGTCCACGACGCGGGCGCGCCCCAGCGCGGCGGCGACCGGGTCCCAGGTGTCGGCGTTCACCGGCAGGCCGGGCAGCACCACGGTGGGCGCGTCCGGTTCGCCGAGCTCGAAGGTGCGGACCCCGCCGACCACGGTGAACCGCCGCCGGCCGGCGGGGACGACTCCGAACCGGTGGGCCGCCAGGTGGTCGGCCCAGCGCAGGACGGACGTGGTGACGTCCGGCATGGCCAGGCCGTGCCGGGCGGCGAAGGCGTCCGCCGGACCCGTGGGGTAGCGGTCGTCCGAGAGGAACGTCAGCGTCTCCGGGTCGGCCTTGGTGAGCGCTCGGGGGAGGCGCCGCAGGAGGGACACCGGGATCCGCGTACGCGGCGCCCTGACCTGGTAGTGCTCGGCGACGCGAGTGAGCAGATCGGGCAACGCGGGCGTCTCATCGTCGAGCACCCAGTACGCGTTCCGCTCGGCGGCCTCGTCCAGCGGCAGCAGGGTCATGAACCGGGCGAGATGGTCGGCCGTGACCACCGGCACGAACGTCGTGGCGCCTCCCGGCAGCGCCGGCATGGTGCCCTGCCAGATCTCCTTCACGCTCGACGCCAGGCCCAGTTGCTGGTCGGATTCGCCGGTGACGCTGTCACCGATCACGCTGGACGGGTTGACGATCGACCAGGGGACACCGAGCCGGTCCGCGGTGGCCTGGAACACGGCGTCCGACTCGACCTTGGACGCCTCGTACGCTCCCAGCGCCTCGTACGTCTCCCGCCGCCGCTCGTCGCTCCAGGGCTCGGGGTCCTGCCCGCCCACCCGGTACCCGGAGACGTGTACGAGGCGGGTCAGCCGGGGCAGCCGCGCCGCGAAGGCGACGATGGCGCGGACGCTGTCCACGTTGGCGCGGCGGGCCTCGTCCGCCGGCATCCCGAACCGGTAGGCGCCGGCGCAGTTGTAGATCTCGGTGACGTCCGCCGCGTCGCCGTGGATCAGCGACGGCGTCTCGAAGTCGACCCGGAGATCGGCCGGGGCCTCGCCGTGCCCGTGCTCCGCCAGCCAGAGGACGAGCCGCCGGTACGACTCGGCGCTCCGGGTGGCCGCGCTCACCCGTACGCCGGCCTGGCCGAGCGCGAGGATCAGGTGGCGTCCGATGAGACCCGTCGCCCCGAACACCAGAGCGTGCCGGCTCATGACGACCTCTCCCCCGTCAGAGGCTGGTCCAGCAGCGTGGCGATGACGTCGGCGGCGCAGCGCAGCGGCTCCGTGGACCGCTGCGCGCGCGACATGATCATCGCCCCTTCGACCGTGCTGACCACGGCCGTCGCCAGCGTACGGGCGGCCGGAGCCGGCCGGCCCTGGGCGGCGAGGTAGTCGGCCAGGGGGTCGATCCAGGAGCCGAAGGCGTTCGCGCAGGCGTCCCGGAGCCGCTCGCTCTGCGCGCCCATCTCCAGCGTGACCACCGAGACCGGGCAGCCGAGCTGGAAGTCGCTGTCCGTGAGCATCCCGCGCAGCACGTCGATCACGCGCCGGACCAGGTCGCCCGGGCTCCCCGGCTCCAGCGCCGACTCGACCACGAGGGCGCGGAACCGCTCGGCCGCGAGCTCGACCGCCTTCTCCCCGAGCGCCTCCTTCCCCTCGGGGAAGTGGAAGTACAGCGACCCTTTGGGGGCGCGGGCGTGCTCCACCACGGTGTTGAGGCCTGTGCCGCTGTAGCCGCGGGCCTGGATCAGTTCGAGCATCGATTCGACCAGCCGTGCGCTGGTCTGGGCGCCTTTGGTGCCAATCATGGCGTCAGAATAGACCGGTCTACCTATTTTTTCCAAACGGCCTGCCCTGCGGCGACCTGGACGCCGACCGGAGCCGGCGACGGCGGCCCGCTCACCGCATTGATGACCGGGCCGCGCGGCCGGCTCCGGCCGCGCGGCCCGATCAGGCGGACGGGCGCAGCAGCACGGCCAGCGGGTCCGCCGCCTTCGACGAAGGGTCGTCGGAGACCGTGTAGACCCGTCCCGCGCCGTTGCCGACGGTGATCCGGTACGTCATCAGGTCGGCGCCCACCTCCGAGGACCCGCCCTCGGCCGTGGCGGCGTCGATGGCGGACAGCGCCTCGTACACCCTGGCGGCCTGCGGCTCGGGGAGGTCGTCGGTGTCGTACTCGCCGACGGCCTCCTCGATGCCGGCGAAGCCGCCGGTTCTCTCGATCTTCACACGCATGTCTGACTCCCCCTGCCGTACCGCACGATACGGCGAGGTTCTCGCCGGGCTCGTGGTTACTTGAACGCCTTCTTCAGCGCGCTCAGTTGCGAGGCGAGGATGTCGTCGTCGTGCAGCTCGCCCTTGGCCGTCAGCTTGTCGGCGCCGATCACCTGGAACTCCGGCAGCTGCATGGTGCCGCAGCAGCCCGAACGGTCCTGCACCGCGCGCAGGCTGGCCGACGCCGCGTCGGCGGGCTTGACGTTGGTGATGTCCTTGGCGGTCTTGCCGTCGCCGGTGTAGTCGGCGTTCCTGAAGTCCATCTCGCCGGAGAGCATCTCGGAGAACGGCGTGGGCGACGTCACCACCTCGCGGAAGGCGAACCGGTTGCGGATGAAGGTCCGGTAGATGTTGGGATCGCCTTGGGCGGCCGAGACCTGCAGCATCTGGTTGACGACGTCCGTGTAGGTGGCCTTGGTCGCGGGCGCCTTCACGATCGCCTTGAACAGCAGCTCGCACAGCTGGTTCGCGACCTCCATGAGGATCACGGTGGGGCTCTTGAGCGCGCCCTGCCTGGTGCGTTCGAAGGCGTAGATGTCGGCGAGCACGTCGTAGATGCCGCCGGTGAACACCTGCGAGATCGCGTGCACCTCGTTGCTGACCTCGCTCAGCTTGAGGTCGTTGTCGGCGTTGCGCAGCCCGAACGGCCGGCCGAGCGCCTGCCCGAACTGCTCGGCGATGGCAGACAGGAACGACTTGGCGTGCAGGTTGGCCTTGGTGAGCGCGACGAGCGCCTCGGCCTGGTCCGGTTGCGCCAGCGTCAGGAAGATCGCGGTCAGGTCGCCGAACGACTCGTGCAGGCCGCCGGTCTGCGGCGGGTTGTCCGCGGCGAGCCAGCCCGGCTTGAGCCCGTCGAGGACCGCGTGGCCGGTCTCGTGCGCGACGATGTCCAGCGAGCGGCAGGTGAAGACCTGCTGCGTGGTGCCGGTCGGGGTGAAGAAGAGGAACTTCAGCGCCTTGGCCGTCCTGGTGTAGAAGGCGTTGGCCCCGACCGCGGCGTGCGGGAAGACGGTGAGCCGGTCGAGGTTCCCGCCGGTGTTCCACGCGAACGGGATGGGCGTGCCGCCGTTGTGGCGCTCGTACATCGTCAGCGTCTCCCGGACGACCGCGTACGTGTGCGAGCAGTCGAACTCCGGCGAGTTGGGGACGAAGATGAAGTCGCCGTTGACGCTGCGCGCCACGGGCGTGATGCCGGGCAGCTGGGTGACGATCCGGGCGTCGGTGGGCCCGCTGAGCACCGGGCTGGGGATGAAGATCGGCCTGACGCCCAGCTCGGCGACGGTGGGGTCCTGCTTGTAGATGAGAATGCGGGGCCCGACGATCGGCGGGATCGGGATGGGGACCGGAGCCGGGGCCGCCCGCTGAACGGGCGCCGGCTCGACCGTGAACGGCGGCTGCAGCAGCAGCTTCGTCGTGTCGGCCACGGCCGTCCCGGTGACCGCGCGGCCTTCGGGCACGCTCTTCTCCCGCATTTCCTGAATGATCATCTGATCTCCACTCCCCGTATCTCGGGCGCGGCGATAATTTGGACGCGCCTATCAGGTCGTGCCCGGCCTTGGATAATCGGGCGCACATGGGAAACCAAAGGTTCGATCGGACCCCTGTCAGGGCGTCCGGAGCACGGGTGGGCGGTGCTTGACCAGGCCCGGCCGCGCGGTGGAAGGCGGCCACCTGCAGGTCGCCGCGCAGCTGGGCGTCGAGCGGCTCGTCCATGAGCAGCGTCTCGGGGGCGCCGGCCGGCAGCCTGGCCAGGCTGACCCGGCGGCGCATCCCGCCGGACAGCTCGCGCGGGTAGTGCCGCTCGAACCCATCCAGGCCGACCTTCTCGATGAGCTCGGCCGCGCGGGCACGCCGCCGATCTCCAGGTCGAAGTCGCGCAGCGCCGCGATGCCGACGTCGCCCTTGACGAACTGCTTGCCCAGCCCGCTCACCTTGATCGCCGGACCGCGCATCCCGCGCCCGCCATCCGGGCTCCCGCGCTCACCAACCGGGCGGCCCAGGCCGGGCCCAGCGCGCCCGAACCGCAGGCCAAGAGCCGCCCACCAGCACCTGGCCAGCGTCGGTCACTACGTGCGACTCGGTGAAGAGACCTCGGGGTGCTGCCAGCCTGCGGAGACAGGCGACAGCGGTAATGTCCGGCATCTTCATCGCCCTCCAGAACGCGACACCCGACCGTCAGCCCTTCCCAGGAATTGAGTAACCCTTACTCATGTGGCGGCGGCAACTGGCACTGAGGATGAGCCCATCGATCAGCCAACGCGGACAGATAGGGAGCTCACGTGACCAGTTCCGATCATGACGGTGGCCTGACCCGGCGATCACTCTTGGGCAAGGCGATTGGTCTAGGCGCGGCAGCCACCCTCGCCGTCACCACCCTTTCAGCCGCTCCCGCCCACGCATGGACCGGCCCGCTACAGCACCCCTGGGACTACTGCAGGTGGTGTGCCGCGCTGGTCAACACGTCATGGTTCAACCACGGGTGCCCTGGAGACGGGCAGCATTGGAAGATCGGGTGGACGTTCCAACTCCCGTACACCGAGAGCACGATCCCCACCGGAACGCCCAACGATCAACCGGACTGGCGCCACTGCGACGGGTGCCTGACCCTTTATTTCGCCGGGTACAACCCGGCCGGAGTATGCCGCGGCAAAAACGGCGGGCCACATACACATAACGGTCTCTACGGCGGAAAGAACTACATCCTCCCCCACGATCTCACGAATACCGCCGGAACCCAGCCGGACTGGCGCTTCTGCACCAAGTGCAACGTGCTGTTCTACGATGGCTCGTCCTTCAAGGGCGCATGTGCAGCAGGAGGCGGTCACACCTCGCAAGGCTTCAACTTTGATATACCCGTCTACACCTACTACTAGCCTCGATCCGGCACGGGGAATGCCCCCAGCCAGGCAAGGCTGCCCGCAAAGGGCGCCGGTCAAGCCCACTGCCAACGCGCCGGGAAACCGCATGGCGGAACCCCGTGAGGTCGTCCCGAAAATGGAATTCTGCAGGACGGCTGGCCATCAACTGGCGGAGTCGGGCCGGTTCCGACAGCGACGGCCAGGTCCTCGCGTCGCCCTACAAATGGGTCCGCAACATCCAAGCAACCTCAATCACCAGCTCTCACTCCAATCGCTGTTGAACGTCATGAGAGTGTCAGTGCTTGGCGACAGAATCTGCGAGTAGCTGATCGTGGCCAACGCGTCCAAGAAGGAGCCGTTCCTGTGCCGAGCGACCTCATGGAGATTGCTATACGCGAGTTTCGCGTGGTCGCGGAGCGGCGTAAGGAGGGAGCCGAGTCCCGGTCCGGTGCCGCGGTCCATGCCGTGCGGACGGTCGATGGCGATGCCGCGTACCTCAAGGCCACTCCAGCCGCGTTGGGTGCGCAGGCACTGGCGGCCGCGCGGCGAGAGCTGCGGTTCTACCAGGACCTCGCACCGGTTGTCCCCGTGCGCACCCCCCGACTCCTCGACTTTCTGGACACCGAGAGAGGTGTAGCCGTACTGCTGACGGCCGCAGGCCGGCCCCAAGGCAGCGCGTCCTGGACTCCGGACATGTGGACCAAACTGGGCGAAGACCTCGCCGCCCTCCACTGCATGCCGCTGCCAACGGCCGACGGCTGGAACCGGCCCGATGCCTTGCTCGATGCCCTGGATTCCCCTGACCTCTTCGAGGTCACCGCTTTCTGGGCGACCACGCTCCCGCAGCTCGGCGATCTCCTCACCCGCCGTGCCGAACTCCGGGAAGAGATCACTGCGCTGGCGCCGGCCTTCATCCATGGAGACTGCCACACCGACAACATCGTGCTCTCGGCAAGCGCGCTCACCTTCTGTGACTGGCAGTCGACCGGAGCCGGTCGGCCCGTCTGCGACCTGGCCTTCCTCAGTGTGCGCACAACCCCCTCGGGCACGGTCGTCCCCCGGGCGTTCATGGACGCCTATCTGCATCATCGTCTCTGCGACCGCCGCGTTCTGGAACGCGCCCTGCTTGCGGAAGAGCTCGCCGTCTTCGTCTTCCTCTGGCCGCCTTACGCGTCATTCAACAGCACGGAAGGGATCGCTCGAGTTCACGCGAGAGCGCGCGAACTCGCAGACCGGTACCTCGGCGGTGCCCGCTGACCTCGACTCGACGCCGCACACCTAAACCGGCCGCTGGAGTGCTCCTCACGCCATCGCAGATAGTGAGCCATCATGTGCGGTAACGAGGATCTGTTCGTCCGCGATGCTCCGGCGAACCATGGGCGGCCCTCGAGCGATCGCGCCGCCGGGTTGAGCGGGCCGGCAGCGCTTATCTGCGGTTTGGCCCCGGCTGGTTGATGGCTGTCGCCGGCGCTACCGTGGGGGGCGTATTTCGGCCGTGAGGGGGATCAACGTGGATCCGATCGTTTTGGCTGCGGGCACCGCGCTGGTGACGGCTATGGCCACCGATGCCTGGCAGTCGGCTCGTGACGGTGCGATCGCGCTGTGGCGTAGGGTCCGCCCCGAGCAAGCCGACATCGTCGAAGCGGAGCTGGTCGAGGTCCGTGAGCAGCTGCTCGAGGCCCGCCGGGACGGTGACGCCGACACCGAGCAGGCTCTGGTCGGCTCCTGGCAGGTGCGGCTGCAGCAGTTGCTGCGCGCCGACCCGTCGCTGGCGCAGGAGATCAAACGCGTGGTGGACGAGGTGCTCACCCCGGCGCTGGAGCCGGCCGATCAGGAGCGGATCGGTTCGCTGGTGATGAAGGCGACCGCGAGCGGGCACGGCCGCGTCTATCAGGCCGGCCGCGACCAGACCATCAACGAGCGCTGATCATCGCATGCGGATGGAGGGGCGGGCCTCCGAACAGGGCCGGATGTATCAGGCCGGGCGTGATCTGACCGTCCACGAGACGGTGCTGTCGGCGCTGCGGCCGGTTGAGCAGGTGGCAGCACCGCCGCGGACGGTGAATCTCCCTGGGCATGCTGGGTTGTTCGTCGGACGTGCGAATGAGTTAGCTGAGCTGGACGCGGTGCTGCAGACCGGGGGCGAGGTCGTGGTGGCCGCGGTGCACGGCCTGGGCGGGGTAGGCAAGTCCACGCTGGCCGTGAGCTATGCCCGCGCCCAGGCCAGGAGGCGCAACCCGGTGTGGTGGATCACCGCTGACAGCCCCACCGCGGTGCAGGCGGGCCTGGCTGCTCTGACGGTCGCACTGCAGCCGGAGCTGACCGCGGCGTTGCCGTTGGAGGCCCTGGCCGAGTGGGCGTGCGGCTGGCTGGCGGCCCATGACGGGTGGTTGCTGGTGCTGGACGACGTCACCGACCCGGCCGATGTGACGCCGCTGTTGGGGCGTACGTTGGCCGGGCAGGTGCTGGTGACCAGTCGGCTCGGACAGGGCTGGCATCGCCTGAGCGCCCACGTGGTGCGGCTGGATGTGCTGAGCGAGGCGGAGGCGGTCGACTTGGTCACCCAGATCACCTCGGGCCTGAGTCCCGCTGCCGATGCGGGGGCGCATGAGCCCGAAGGCTTGGAGGGGATGCGGGAGCTGGTGCGCGAGCTGGGCTGTTTGCCTCTGGCGATCGAGCAGGCGGGCGCTTACCTGCACCAGGTCCGGCTGTCCCCGCGCGCCTACCTCGACCTGCTGGTCGAACGGCCGGCGGTGATGTACGGCCGCGCCGCCCGCGGCTCGGATGCCGAGCGCACCATCGCTCGCATCTGGCGACTGACCCTGGACCGGCTCACCGATACTCCACTGGCCGGGCAGTTGCTGCGCATCCTCGCCTGGTACGGGGCCGAGCCGATCCCCCGGACCCTGCTGGACGGCCTGGACACCGATGCGGCAGATGTCCAGCATGCCCTGGGTGAGCTGGCCGCCTACAACATGATCACCCTCGACAGCGAGCACATCGTCGTGCATCGGCTGGTCCAAGCTGTCGCCCGCACCCCAGACCCTGACGACCCCCATCGTCAGACCGCCGACATCGACAACGCCCGCGACCAAGCCACCCGCCTGATCGGCGATGCCATCCCCGAATCGGCGTTGAATCCTGAAGACTGGCCGACCTGGCGCACACTGCTGCCGCACATCACCGCTCTGACAGACCATGCCTCTCCCGGCACCGACGCCGTCGCCACCGCCCGACTGCTCAACCAGACCGGTGTCTTCCTGGACAACCAGGGCGCCACCGCCGATGCGATCCGCTGCCTCGATCGCGCACGCACGGCCTACGAGCGGGTGCTGGGCGCTGACCACCCCGAAACCCTGCTCTCCCGCAACAACCTGGCCGCCGCCTACGATTCGGCGGGGGACCTGCGCCGGGCCATCCCGCTGTACGAGGCGACGATCGCTGATCGGGAGC
The DNA here is from genome assembly GCF_014873145.1 of Nonomuraea angiospora. Taxonomy (NCBI): domain Bacteria; kingdom Bacillati; phylum Actinomycetota; class Actinomycetes; order Streptosporangiales; family Streptosporangiaceae; genus Nonomuraea; species Nonomuraea angiospora. Next base: position 2,881,106 of record NZ_JADBEK010000001.1, read on the forward strand.
GGGTGCTGGGTGCCGACCACCCCTTCACCCTGATCTCCCGCAACAACCTCGCGAGCGCGTATGAGTCGGCGGGGGATCTGGGCCGGGCCATCCCGCTGTACCAGGCGACGCTCGCTGATCGGGAGCGGGTGCTGGGCGCCGACCACCCTGACACCCTGTCCTCCCGCAACAATCTCGCCTACGCCTACGAGTCGGCGGGGGACCTGCGCCGGGCCATCCCGCTGTACGAGGCGACGCTCGCTGATCGGGAGCGAGTGCTGGGCGCCGACCACCCCTCCACCTTGGCCTCCCGCAACAACCTCGCGAGCGCCTACGATTCGGCAGGGGATCCGGGCCGAGCCATCCCACTGTTCGAGGCGACGCTCGCCGACTGTGAGCGAGTGCTGGGCGCCGACCACCCCTCCACCTTGGCCTCCCGCAACAACCTCGCGAGCGCCTACGATTCGGCAGGGGATCCGGGCCGAGCCATCCCACTGTTCGAGGCGACGCTCGCCGACTGTGAGCGAGTGCTGGGCGCCGACCACCCCTTCACCCTGTCCGCCCGCAACAACCTGGCCGCCGCCTACGATTCGACGGGGGATCTGGGCCGGGCCATCCCGTTGTTCGAGGAGACGTTGGCTGATCGGGAACGGGTGCTGGGCGCCGACCACCCTGACACACTGACCTCCCGCAGCAACCTCGCGAGCGCGTATGAGTCGGCGGGGGACCTGGGCCGGGCCATCCCGTTGTTCGTGGCGACGATCGCTGATCGGGAACGGGTGCTGGGCACCGACCACCCTGACACACTGACCTCCCGCAACAACCTCGCCTACGCCTACTGGACGGCGGGGGACCTGGACCGAGCCATCCCGTTGTACGAGGAGACGTTGGCTGATCGGGAACGGGTGCTGGGCACCGACCACCCTGACACACTGACCTCCCGCAACAACCTCGCCTACGCCTACTGGACGATGGGGGACCTGGACCGAGCCATCCCGCTGTACGAGGAGACGTTGGCTGATCGGGAACGGATGCTGGGCACCGACCACCCTGACACGCTGACCTCCCGCAACAACCTCGCCTACGCCTACTGGGCGACGGGGGACCTGGGCCGAGCCATCCCGCTGTACGAGGCGACGCTCACGGCATGCGAACGGGTATTGGGCATCGATCATCCGACAACGCACGTGGTTCGGGCCGATTTACTGCAGGCGACACAACGACGCGATGGCCAATAGTCCGTTTTCGCGATCACGCGAACGGCATGCTTCATCGGTTGGCGATCTCTAGTTATCACTCCTTGCTGGTGAGCTCTTCGCGCTGGCCGCTTTCGCGGAGCTGTCGCAAGTCGGGAATCTGGTTGTAGAGCGTGCCCGGGCTGACCCCGAGCAGCTTGGCGATCGAGGTGATCGAGTTCTCCGGGTTGGGTGTCGCGGGCGGCGCGCAGCGGTTCGGGGGTGATGACGGTGGGTCGGCCGCCGGGGGTGGTGGTGTCGAGGGTTCTCGTGCAGGGAGGTGAAGCCGATCTCGTGCGTGCGGAGTTCGCCGACCATGGTGATGAGGTCGGCCAGGGAACGGCCGTAGCGGTCGAGCGCCGCCTAGGTTTTTGAAGGCATTTCGGGGCTCTGAAGGTGCCTGCTTCAAGATCTTCAAAAAACGATCGTTAAATGAAGCCGCCGCGGATCGTCAATAGATCAACCATCAACACGACCGCGCTGCCCCGACTGTGTCCGCCTGATGGCCGCTTTGAGGTTTTCCTGGACGACTTGAGTCGTCGGATGGTGCAGTCCAAGCACCCGCTCGCAGTCGGAAACCGTCGCCTCGTACAGCGGGATGGCCCGGCTCAGGTCTCCCGCCGCCCGGTAGGCGCAGGCCAGGTTGTTGCGGGAGGTCAGCGTTGAGGGGTGGTCGGGGCCCAGCACCCGCTCCCGTTCGGCGAGGGTGGCCTCGAACAAGGGGATGGCCCGGCCCAGGTCCCCCGCTGTCTCGTAGGCGTAGGCGAGGTTGTTGCGGCAGGTCAGGGTGTGGGGGTGGTCGGCGCCCAGCACTCTCTCGAAGTCGGACAGTGTCGCCTCGTACAGCGGGATGGCCCTGGCCAGGTCTCCCGCCGCCTCGTAGGCGCAGGCCAGGTTGCTGCGGGAAGTCAGGGTGCGGGGATGGTCGGCGCCCAGCACCCGCTCGCAGTCGGCCAGCGTCGCCTCGTACAGCGGGATGGCCCTGGCCAGGTCTCCCGCCGCCTCGTAGGCGCCGGCCAAGTTGCTGCGGGAGGCCAGGGTATTGGGGTGCTCAGGGCCTAGGATGCGTTCTTCTTCTGCCAGGTTGTGCTCCATCAGCGGGATCGCTCGTCCCAGATCACCTGCCGCATCGTAGGCGTAGGCCAGGCTGGCACGCGTGACCAGTACAGCGGGGTGGTCGAGGTCGTACACGCGTTGCACCAACGTCATGCACCGCTCCAGGTAGATCAGCGCACGGCCGATTGCCCCCTGGCTCTCCAAGAACAGACCGGTGTTACGGAGTAGATCGTCAGCATCGATGGCGTCGGTCTCGGGGGACATGCGCTCGAAGACGGCGTCGATGTGGGGCAGCAGCGTCCGCCACTGCGGCCACGAGGCCGGGATCTCGTACTCGTGGGGGCGGGCTTGATCCAGTAGCCGGATGGCGCGGGTGCGGGCGGTGTCGATGTCGGTGGCCTGGCGGTGGGGGTCATCGGGGTCGGGGGTGCGGGCGACGGCCTGGACCAGGCGGTGCACGGTGATGACCGCGTCATCGAGGGTGATCATGCTGTAGGCGGCCAGGGCTCCCAGCGCCTGCTGCAACTGCGGGGGGTCGGCCAGGCCGTCCAGGACGCTGCGGGGGATCGGCTCGGCGCCGTACCAGGCCAGGATGCGCAGCAGGTCTCCGGCCAGCGGCGTGTGGGTGAGCCGGTCCACGGTGAGGCGCCAGACGCGGGCGATGGTGCGTTCGGCGTCATTGCCTTCGGCGGCCTGGTCGTACATCACTGCCGGATATTCGGTGAGCAGGTTCAGGTAGGCGCGGGGAGTCAGCCGGGCCTGGTGCAGATACGCCGCGGCCTGCTCGATGGCCAGCGGCAGGTAGCCCAGCTCGCGTACCAGCTCGATCGCCCCGTCCAGAGCTTCGGGCATCTGCGTGCCGGGGGCGGGGGCGTGCTGGCGGGGGGTGGCGATCCGGGTGAGCAGCTCCAGCGCCTCCGCCTCCTCCAGCACGTCCAGCCGTAGCACCCGGGCGCCCAGGTGGTGCCAGCCCTGGCCGAGCCGGCTGGTCACCAGCACCCTTCCGGCCAGCGTGCGGCCCAGCAGCGGCGCCACATCGGCCGGGTCGGTGACGTTGTCCAGTATCAGCAGCCAGCCTTCATGAGCGGCCAGCCAGCCGGTGGCCCGCTCGGCCAGGGCCTCCAACGGCAACGCGGCGGCCAGCTCCGGCTGCAGTGCGAGCGCCAGCGCGGCCAGGCCCGCCTGCATGCCGGTAGCGCTGTCGGCGGTGATCCACCACACCGGATTACACGCCCCGGTCTGCGTGACGGCGAAGTGGGCGGCCAGCGTGGACTTGCCGATCCCGCCCAGCCCGTGCACTGCGGCCACCACCACCGGCCCGCTACCGCCCAGAGCCGCCTCCAGGGCGGCCAGCTCATCGCCGCGCCCCACGAACACCTGCCGATGCCCCGGCACGTTCACCGTCGCCGACGGCGCGGCCCTCTCGCTGACCGGTCGCAGCGCCGCCTCCGGCAGCACCGTCTGATTGACGATCTGGTCGCCCCCGGCCTGATACACGCGCCCCTGACCGGAGACGGTGGCGTCCAGCTGGACGTGTGACCGCCGGTTCGGGGAATCGGCCGCAGCGGGAGGGGCGGTCATCGCTCGTTGATGGTCTGGTCGCCGCCGGCCTGATACACCCGGCCCTGGCCCGAGGCCTGCGCCCGCATCTGCACGTTCCGCGTGTCATCACCGGTCGAGACGATGCCGGCGTTGTCGCCGCCGATGGCGACCGACCGCTCGCCTTCGGCCGAGACCTGAGGCGTCCTCTCCCCTGCGGCCGGTGAGTCAGGTGCGGCGACGGCAGCTGCCGGGGCGCGCTCGGTGCGCAGTTGCAGCAGCAACGCCACCACGGCGACCACCAGCCCGGCCGCGCCGATGAACATGCTGATCACACTGGCCCGCTGATCCAGCACACCCAGCACATCGGCCGACAGGTGCAGCGGGTCGGCGAAGAACCCGGCCAACCCCACAACCAATAACGCCGTCATCGCCACGATCGCGGCGATCACCATCCATCGCCGGCCCCGCGAACGTGAGGCGGGTCTGGATCCGACGGCTGTCTTCGACATGCCTCCAGAGTGCTCCCGTACCGGCATGAGCGGGACGCATGGCAACGAAGGCGTTACCTGTCCCTTGCTCCATGAACCGGTCGTTTGCGGGACGGGGGCGCGTTTCCGCAGGAACGACCGTCCCGAAACCCGTTGTCGGTTTCCGAAGTCACGTGCACGGGTGTCCTGGGCTTCCGGGGATCTGTGTCCCGGCCGGCCGGCCGCCGAGTCACGGCTGGGATTGGCCGCTGCGGATGCGGCGGCGGCCGAGGTACGAGCGGTCCTGCGCGAGGTCGTCGCCGTGCTCCGGGTGGCTGGGAATCCTCCCGCCGAAGCTCCGGGACTACTGGGGAAGGGCGGGCCTGGCGTCGGTCCAGCCCGAGTCCACGATCGACCAGTAGTCCAGCACCCTGCCGGGGACCTGCCACTTCTCGCTGTCCGGGCCCGGTTCGAGCTGGATGTCGCGGCTGCCCAGCAGCTTTCCGGTGCGCTGGTCGAAGAGCACCTGCTGCTGGATCGTTCCGCGGCCGTCCGCGCTCTCGAACGGGGCCGCGAGAGCGACCGCGGCGCGCCCGAGCGGGTCTTTGACGGTGCCCAGGCGCTGCACGCCGGGATAGTCGGTGATCAGGCGCATGAGGCCGGCTCGTACCTTGGGCGGGACGGGCGTGTTCGCGAGGAGGGAGAAGACCTGGTCGAGCACCCCCTTGGGTTCTGTGCAGCCCTTCGGCGCGCCGGTGCGGCCGTCGGCCAGCTTGATCGAGCCCTCGCACAGGAGCTTGCGCAGCTCCTCCGGATCGGTGGGCAAGTCCTGGAGTTCCTGGTAGGTGAAGTGACCGAGGCCGCCGATGTTGAACTCGCCGCCGCCCTGGGCGTCCGGGTCGTCCTCCTGCCAGGGGCCGGGCTTGGACGTGAGAGTCCTGGTGAGGCCCGACGAGCGGATCTGCCAGCTCGACGGGGAGCCCGCCGCGCGCCAGTCGTCGGCGTCGGCGCGGGTCTGGGGCTTGGCCGGGAAGATGCGGCCGTAGAAGGACGTGCCGTCGCCACGGCTGCGTCCCGTCCATCTGAAGTACTCGTCGCGCTCCTCCACGACGTACCCGCCGGTCCGGCCGAGCGCGCGCGCCGCGAAGGCGGTGCGCTGGTGCGTGTACCAGTAGCGGCCCTGCTGTTGCAGCTCCGCCTGGGTGGCGGCGGCCAGCATCATGCCGCGGGGCGATGAGGTGTCCGGGCCGGTCGTCACGCCTGGACGAGGTTGTACGGGGGCGCCGCCGGGCGTGAGCGTCAGGCCCGCCACCACCGCCGCGGCCGTGGCAGCGGCCACCAGGCCGAGCGGCATGCGCCAGGCACGACGCCGGCGCGCCGGCGGACGGTCGTCCTGGCTCAGCATGCGGCCGCGGGCGGCCGCCGCGGTGGCCGCGGACGGAGAAGGCGGGTCGTCGTACACGCCACGGACGAGATCCAGTTCGTTCATCATCAGGCCTCTTCCTCATCGAGCAGGGGGTTCGTGTCGCCCAGCGCCTTGCGCAGCTTCTTGCGAGCGCGGTTGAGCCGCGAGGACACCGTGCCGAAGGGCACGTCCAGCGCCTGCGCCACCTCGTCGTAGCTCAGCCCGGCGAGCGCCACCAGCAGCAGCACGTCGCGCTGGGCGGCGGGCAGGGCGGCGATGGCGCCGGCCAGCGGGCCTTTGACACTTTGTTGCGCGCTCACCTTGGCCGTCACCTCGTCCTCGTGGCCCCGGGCCGGCTCCGGCAGGGGATGCAGCCGATCCACGGCCCGGAGCAGACGCACCTCGTCGCGGCGGTGCCGGCTGATGAGGTTGGTCGCGATGCCGTACAGCCAGGGGCGGGCGCTGCGCCGGCTCAGGTCGTAGCGGCGGCGTTGGCGGAAGGCGAGGGCGAACGTCTCGGCGGACACGTCGTCGGCGGCGTGCGGGCCGAGCCGCCGGGAGGCGTACCGGTGGATGTCCGCGTAGTGGGCGTCGAAGACGGCGGCGAAACGTTCGGGCTCGTCCCAGGACCGCTTGATCGTCACGGCGTCGTCCTGCGACGGTGTGGCGGCACCCGTAGGAGCAGTCAGGTGTGGCTCATGCATGCAAAGGCCTTGCGGTTGTGGGGACGTCGGTCACCTGCTGTTGTCCGGAGCCCGCCGTCGCCTTCCCCTGATTTTTCCGATCTCTATCAGACGAAAGCCCGCTGCCTATGGGCGCCGGCCAACGCGGACAGGTTGTGCCCGGCATCCCGCTATGACGCGACCGCCACTTTCTTGCCGACCGCGAGTCCGGATCTTGTATCCGTCAGGTAGACGCGCTACGTGTCGGATCTGTTACACCCTGTGATGGAGCTGTCCTGGAAGCCCCTCCAGGCTGCACCGACACGAGGAGAGACCGTAATGAAGTCGACGACACGCGGCATGCGCATCGCATCGGTTACCGGCAGCGTCGCCCTGGCCATCCTGGCCTGCGCCGCCCCCGCCACGGCGGCGGCCCCACCCGTCTCCGGGTCGGCCAGGGCGGGCGACATCTGCCTGTGGAGCGGGCGCGACTACACCGGCTCGTCGTGGTGCTGGAACCCGGGCAACGGCTACGTGGACGTTCCCCCGGCCCTGCACGACAACGTGGGCTCCTTCACGGCGCACGCCGACGGATGTTTCATCAACTGGATCCACGTCCCCGACCGCAAGGAGACGCGCGTCGTCCGGGACGGCGACTACCGCAGGGTCTACAAGGACGACTTCGGCGGCAAGATCGACGCCGTGGCGCCCCGCTGCTGAGCCCCTGAGGCGAGCCCGGAAACGCGGGCCCCGGGCGCACGCGGCACGCGGCGCGAAAGGGGCCCGCACGCCCGCGTCGACAAGCGCCAGGACATCACCGGCCGAGAGCGCCGGGAATCTAAATGAGCAGAACGAAACCTTCAGCGGCTCCTTGCGCGTCTCTCAGATAACCAGCCTCATCGGCTGCACGGAGGGAGACCGTAATGGACGTGGTCCTGCTGATTCTCTCGGTGGCCCTGGCGGCGATCGCCGCCACCATCGCCTTCGCGATCAAACGCGAGCACGCCGCCACCCGGGCGGCCGCGGCCGGAGCCCGCGCTCGCGACCTCGACCATTACGAACTCGCCTATCTGGCGGGCGGATCCGAGAAAGTGGTCGACACGGCGATCACGCTCCTGGCCGAGAACGGAGAGCTGCGCGTGTCACGGGGGCCGCGCTTCTACACCGTCTCCAAGGAATCCGCCACGGACGACCCTGTCGAGCGGGAGACGCTGACCGCCGTCGCGGCGAACGACGGCCCGTCGAGGTTCCTGGTGAGCCGGGCCGTGGGCGGCGGCCCGGCCATGAGGGAGCTGGAGCACCGCCTCGCCGAGCTGGGGCTGATCGTGGCCGAGGCCCGGCTCGCACGGCTCACGCGACTGACCCGCGGGCTGCGGGTGATCTCCTTCCTGGCGGTCGCGGGGGTCGTCGCGGGGGCGGTCGCACTCGCCGCGGCCCCGGCGTTGCTCCCGCTGCTCGCCGTGCTCATCCTGGTGGCCACGGGGATCGTCGCGGTGGGCGTGCTCGCCGGCGACAGGAAGTTCAGGCGGGGCAGGCTCACGGCCGACGGCGCGGCGGAGTTGAGCGAGGTACGCAAGGCGCACCCTGCGGGCTCGGGAAACGGGCCGGTCTACATCGCGCTGTACGGTCACTGGGCACTGCGCGACACGGACCTGAGCAGGGCGCTGGACACCTACATCCCGCGGACGGCGCCTCGACGCAGGCCGCGGTCGACGTCCAGCAGCAGTAGCAGCAGCAGCGGCGCCGTTTACGGGGGTTGCGGCGGATCGGTCGGCAGCGGGTCCGGCTGCGGCAGCGGCTCCTCGGGCTGCGGCGGCGGGTCCGGCTGCGGGGGCGGCGGTTGCGGCGGTGGAGGCAGCTGACTGCGCGGGGCCGCGGTTGCGGCGGAGGCAGCTGACCTGCGGGGGTGCCGCGGTTGCGGCGGCGGAGGCAGCTGACCTGCCCGAGCGCGCAGCCCGGCGCGATGCGGGCCCGTGCGTGGCGTGACACCGCCGCTTTGACAGGCAAGTGACGACTTGCCTATCATCGCCGCATGGGCGACCTCTTCAAGGCCCTGGCCGACCCCACCCGGCGCACCATCCTCGACGAGCTGACCGAACACGACGGCCAGACCCTGTTCGAGATCTGTGTCCGCCTGACGAGCCGGCATCAGCTGAGCCTGACCCGGCAGGCCGTGTCCCAGCATCTGGCGGTGCTGGAGGAGGCCGGCCTGATCACCACGCGCAAGCAGGGGCGGTACAAGTTCCACCACCTCGACACCGCCCCCCTGGCCGCCATCTTCGAACGGTGGCCGATCACCAGCAAAGGACAGACACCGTGAAGATCTACATCACCAGCGTGTTCGTGGACGACCAGGAGAAGGCCCTCGCCTTCTACACCGGCGTGCTCGGCTTCGGCAAGAAGCGCGCCATCCCGCTGGGCGGCGCCCAGTGGCTGACGGTCGTCTCGCCGGAGGACCCCGACGGCACGGAGCTGCTGCTCGAACCGGATGGGCACCCCGCGGTCGGGCCCTACAAGAAGGCGCTGGTCGCCGACGGCATTCCGGCCGCCTCGTTCCAGGTCCCGGACGTCCAGGCGGAGTACGAGCGGCTGCGCGGGCTGGGGGTGACGTTCACGCAGGAGCCGCTGGCGGCGGGGCCGGTGACCATGGCGGTCTTCGACGACACCTGCGGGAACCTGATCCAGATCGTGACCCCTGCCTAGTGGCGCTTGGTCACGATCGGGCGTGACGGGCTGCGGCCGAGGACGAGGCGGCACAGGCTCCGCCGTAGTGGCGGAGGCGGAGGTGGATCAGGCGGTGCGGAAGGCGCCGGCGTTACGTGCGCACCAGGCGGCGAAGGTGCGGGGCTTGCGCCGGAGCAGGCGCTCCACGGTTCCGGTGCGGAAGCCGGCGGTGTCGGCGCGCATGAGGTGGAACCCCTCGATGATGGCCTCGGCCAGCGCCGGGGGCGCCCCGTTGGGAAATCGGGAGGCGACGGCCTCCTCCGCGGTGGTCACCGCGCGGACCGCGAGCTCCCTGCCGGCCGCCGCGGCGAGGATCTCGACCTGCTCGGTGACGGTGAACAGCTCCTCGCCGGTGAGGACGTACTCCTGATCTTGGTGGCCGTCACCGGTCAGGGCCAGGGCGGCGACGGCGGCGATGTCGGCGGGGTCGATCGGCGCGTATCGGCCAGGGCCGACCGGATCGAGGACGTAGCCCGCCTCGCGGATGGTGGGCAGCCAGTCGAAGGCGTTGGTCATGAAGCCGCCGGGCCGCAGGAAGGTGGCCGGGATGCCGGACGCGCGGATGGCCTGCTCGCGTTCGTGGTGCCAGCGGCCCATGGCGGGCATGGGGTCGCCGAGCACGTTGAACGAGGACAGGTGCACGATGTGGCGCACCCCGGCGGAGCGGGCGGCGGCGACGGCATGCCGGGTGTGGTCGAGGCCGATGCCGGGGGTGAGCAGGAACAGCCGGTCGGCTCCGGCGAAGGCGGGCGGCAGCGTCGCCGGGTCGCCCAGGTCCCCCACGACGCGTTCGGCCCGCTCGGGCAATGCGGCGGCGCGGGCCGGGTCGCGGACCAGCACGCGGAACGGCACGCCGGTCTCGTCCAGCTCGCGGACGAGCTCGCGACCGACGTTTCCGGTGGCACCGGTGACCAGTATCATGAGAACCCCTAAATCGTGTACCGGTTAATGATCGGGGGGAACGTTAACCGGTACACGATCTGCTGTCAATCACCGGAGGACCCGGACGTGCCCGAATTCCTGGACGTGCACAGCAAGACGTCGAAGGCGCTGCGGGCGGCGGCCGAGGCGGCCGTGCGGCGTCACGGGCTGCATCTGGGACAAGATCACCTCCTCGCGGTGCTGTGGCAGCAGGACGGCCGCACCCCCGGCGAGGTCGCCGCCGCGCTGAACGTCACCACCCCCAACGTCGTCAAGGCGGCCACCCGGATGGCCGCGGCGGGCCTGCTCACCCGGCGCCGCGACGACCGCGACAACCGGCTGGTCCGGCTGTGGCTCACCGACGCCGGACGCGCCCTGCAGGCCCCCATCGAGAGGGAACGGCGGTCGCTCGAGGAGCAGGTCACCGCCGACCTCACCGAGACGGAGCGCGAACACCTCCTCAGCGCGCTGAGGAAGATCCACCGATCGGCGAACGCCCTACTGGAGGCCCCCCTCGACCACCCCTGACGCCGCCCCGCTCCACGAGCCGCGGTGCACGACCTCCTCCAACGGCCTCCTGCCGCGCTTCAGCGAGGGCGAGCGCTTGTCCTGCGCCCGGTAGCCCACGCTGATCACCCCGATCGGCGTGTACGCCTCGGGCACCCCGAAGGCCTCCTTGAACGCCTCCGTCCGCCCGCCCGGCGGGATCCCGAAGAAGCAGGCGCCCAGCCCCTCGTCGACCGCGGTCAGCAGCATCAGCAGCGAGGCGAACCCGGTGTCGATGTCCCAGTACGGCACCGGCCAGCGGGCCTCGTCCCGGTCCTCCCAGCCCTTGTCGCGCTCGGCGTACCGGTCGAGGTAGGCCTGCTTGTGCGACAGGGCGACGATCAGCAGCGGCGCCCGCCGCAGCCCCACTCCCCATTCGGAGTCGTCGGTGGACGCCTCCCAGAACCGCTCGCGGTCGGCCGGATCCTCCAGCACCAGGAACGCCCAGCCCTGGCTGAACCCGGCAGAGGGCGCGTGCAGCGCGTTGCCGAGGATCCGGTCGACGACAGCGGCGGGCACCGCACGGTCCGGGTCGTAGTTCCGGACCATGCGGCGCCGCCGTACCACCTCTTGAAACTCCATAGGGGTCAGTATCGCTCGGCGACCCCTGTGTTGATCTCGACGAGGGCCACCATCGCGTCCGTGACGCCGATGAGGCCGGGGTCGGCGAGGGTCCGCTGCGCGTGCTTGGCGGCCTCGCCGACCGTGTGCAGGTGCAGCCGCTCGATCGTGATCGTGCGCACGGCCGTCGCCGCGTTGATCCGCCTGCTGCCCAGGTTGAAGTACGTGGTCAGCAGCTCGGCGCGCAGGTTGCGCGGCGGCAGCAGCGGCAGCGTGAACGCGGCCGCCACCTCCTGCTGGGACAGCCGGCCGTCGGGCGCCGAGCCGTCGATCCCGTCGAAGCGGGTGTCGGTGGCCTGGACCCTGGCCAGCAGCTCATCCGTCCGCATCGAGGGGAAGGCCAGCCAGATGCCCTGCGGGCGCGGGTCCCTGCTCGGCGCGGTCTCGGTCACGGTGCTGGCGGAGGTGGCCGTGGCCGGGGTGTAGGTGCAGCCGTTGGCGTTGCCGTAGGAGACCTGCGACTGCCCGGTCAGGACGGTCCCGCCCACCACGAGCAGGCTGGAACGGCTGGTGAAGGCCACGGTCGTGGTCGAACCGGCCGCCAGCGTGCCCAGGTTCCAGGTCAGCGTGCCGTTGTCCACCGCACCGGGCTTGGGGCCCGCGCCCTTGTCGAGGGCGGCGCTGTAGTACACCTCGGGCGGCAGCTTGTAGGTGAGCTTGGCTCCGGTGGCGCTCGCGCCTCCGGTGTTCTTCACCGTCAGCGTGGTCGTCACCGCCTCGGCAGCGCCGGCGGTGGGCGTCGCGCTCGCCGCCAGGGTGAGCTTCGGCGCCTTGACCGCGGTCGAGGCCTTGCCGGTGTTGTCGGACGTGTCCTCCTCCGCGCCGCCTGCCACGTTCTTGCCCACGACGGTGGCGGAGTTGGTGACCGTGGCGGCGTCGTCGGTCGCGCACGGGATCGCGTAGGTGAAGGTCTCGCTGCGGCTCGCCCCGGCGGCCAGGTCGGGCAGGTCGCGGGTGACGGCGGTGCCGTCGGGCAGCGTGTCGGTGAGCTTGACGGACTCCGCCCCGCCCTTGCCGACGTTGTCCACCTTGACCGTGTACGTGAGGGTGTCGCCGGGCTCGGCCGACTCCTTGTCGACGGTCTTGGTGGTGGCCAGGTCGGGGGTGTAGAAGTCCTGGAAGCCGGCCTCGATCCTGGCCGCGGTCACGAAGTCGATCTCACGGCCGGAATCGACGCCCGCGCCGGGCTTGGAGACGTCGAGCTTCAGGTGTCCCCAGTCGTCGTAGTCGGTGAGGATCGGGTCGCGGCCCTTGTCGTCGCTGCCCACCAGCGGCGTCGACTGGCACTTGTTGTCGGGCCCCTGGATGATCGCGTCGTTGAACTGGATGTCGTCATTCATCCTGGTGGAGTCGATCGTGTTGTTGGTGCCCGCCAGGACGCACACGTCGTCTTCAGAGTTGATGTCGGCCGCGATCGTGGGCGGGTCCTCCGTCCCGTTCACGTTCCAGTCCAGCCAGTCGACGGCCGGGTCGACCGGGCCGTACTGCTCCGGCTTGCTGGGGATCTTCCAGCGGGCGTAGTCGTCGCCGGGGCCGATGGCCTTGCTCTCGTCGAGGTGATCGCGGTCGAGCCGGGGCATCTTGCCCCGGCTGTAGTCCAGGCGGCGGGGCGCCGGGTCCACGCCCGTCGGGATGCCCGCCGGCTCGTAGGCGTAGTTCATGATGCTGAGGTAGTTGGGCTTGTAGTTGGTCCGGGTGTCGCCGCCGTGGGCGAGCCCGAGCGCGTGTCCCAGCTCGTGCATCAGCGTGCCGGCCTGGTCGCGGGCCGTACCGGAGAAGACGACGTCCGGACCGCTGCCCACCTTCATCAGCTGGATGTCGTCGGAGCCCTTCTTGACCTTGCTGTTGCAGACGTGGTCGGGGCCGACGCCGATCAGGTTGTCCTTGGGGAAGTCGTCTCCCACCACGGCGGAGTCCACCTTGCCGTTCGGGCCTCCGTCGACGCACCACGTGCGCCACTCGCCGAGCGTGACGATGAAGTCGCGGTTGCCGCGGCCGGGGTCGCAGCACCGGCCGGAGACCATGCTCCCGGCGAAGAGGTCGTGGGCGAAGATCGTGTAGTGCGCGTACGGCGCCAGCTCCTTGGGCAGGTCGGCCGTCCTGGCGTTGGCGAAGGCGGCGTCCGTCTCCGTCATCACGGCCTGCTCCGGGATGCCCGTGCCGACCATGGGGATGAAGTCCACCCCGTCGTCCAGCGGGACACCGCCGTACGGGCAGGGCTGGGTGGCCTTGACCGGGCCGTCCTCGAAGGCGCGCCTGAGCTCCTGGAGCGCGGCGTCCTTGGGCTTGTGGGTGTGCTGGGCGTCGCCGGTCATCCAGTCGATCCAGACGATGACCGTCTTGCGGCAGGGGTTGGCGCCCAGCTGCTTCAGGTCGAACTTCATCGAGTCGTCGGGGTTGCGGATGCCGAAGCGCTCGATGACGTCGGGGATGCCGTCGCCGTCGATGTCGGGCAGCGGGCCGCTGGTCCGCTCGATCTTGAAGCCGATCCCCGCGCGCTTGCCGTCGTGCGCGTTGGGGAAGTTGGGGTCGCCGTCGCCCTCCACGTAGGTCTGGCCCGGCGTGAGCAGGTCGCCGGGGTCGGTCCAGGTGTCGGTGCCGATGTCGTACTGGAGCTCGAGGTCGTCGTCCTGGTTCTGCGGGCTGATGTCCAGCTTGTCGTCGCCGCCGTTGAGGCCGCCGTCCTCGTCCCAGAGGCGGATGAGGATGGGCACCTTGGTGGTGTCGTCCGGGACCTGCACGTCCTGGGTGAAGATCCACGGAGGGTCGAACACGCTGGGATCGAAGTCGTCGTCCTCCACCGCGCTCCTGCGCTGCAGGTCGCCGTTCCCGATGCGGATCTCGGGGAAGTAGTTGCCCGTGCCGTTGTCGGGGCTCTCGATCTGGTGGATCTTGTTGATCGTGAGCCGGAGCGTGACGCCCGTACTGGCCTGAGCGGCGGGGGTGTCGACCACCACCACCAGGCTGAGCGCCATCAGGAATAACACTGTGAGTAAGCGCATGCTGCCAGGATGAAGTGACCTCGCCGAAAGCACATGAGTAGGGTCTACTCAGAACCCGGAGCGCCTCTCGCTCGTCATACCCATCATGATGAAGCTCATGATCGCCGTGGCCGCCACCTTGACGCTCGGCGCCTCCCCCGCCCTCGCCCAGACCAAGCCGGTTCTCGGCCCGAACGGCCTCGGCGGGGTGAAGCTCGGCATGTCGCTCAAGCAGGCCAGGGCCACCGGCACGCTCACCAAGAAGATCGACGGCGGCGCCGCCGGCTGCTCGGGCTGGGACCTGAAGAAGTATCCGACCGGCAAGGACAACGTCGGCCTGTACATCTCGCCGAAGCTGGGCGTGGCCGCCATCTTCGCGCCCAAGACCGCCAAGACCCCCGAAGGCGTGGCGATCGGGACGGCCGCGTCGCAGTTGAAGAAGCTCTACCCGCGCCTCAAGCAGGACACGCACGGCTTCTGGGTGACCACGGTGCCGGGCAACAAGCAGGCCTACTACTCCTTCACCGTCCTGCACGGCAAGGTCAAGGAGTTCGGCATGGCCCTGAACAAGCAGGACTGCTTCAACTGAGCGGTCCGACCCTCCGCAGGGGCGCCGCTCGTCAGGTCACCACGTCTCCACCGTGCACGCGCCCTTGCGGACGCCCAGCTCGACCAGGTCCGTCTCCACCGCGGAGAGCGGATCGTCGAGCGGGATCCGGAACGTGCGGATCTGGCCCGGCCCGAAGTCGGCCGTGAGCCTGATCCGGGCCAGCGGGAGGTCGAGGGTCGCCAGGGCGGCCCGGCCCGTGGTCTCGACGGCCCTGACGACCAGGTCGCGCGGCGTGTCCTCGTGCAGCTTGACCGCGGTCACCATGACCTGGCCACCGCCGTCGTCCAGGTAGCCGCGCGCCGCGGGGAGCGGCCCGTCGTGGAAGCTCTCCAGCATCGCGCGCACCGGGGAGCCGAGCAGCGCGGCGCGGCGGGTGAGCCCGGCGGCGCGCCAGTCGCCCGCGTGCGGCACCAGCAGGTACGTGAACCGCTGCACCCCCTGGTCCTGGTAGGAGTAGTCGCCGTCCGGGTCGAGCAGGCGCGGGTCGTGCCAGGCGTAGACCGGGCTGCGCACGGCGGTGATGCCGATGCTGTGGCCGCGCCCGGGGCCGGGCGGGGAGACGTCGTAGCCGTGCTTGGCGTTGTTCACGACGGCCAGCCCCGCGCCGGCTCCCGACAGGTCGACCCACGACTGCGCGGGCTCTTCCGCGCCGTCGACCGGCCTGGTCAGGTGGCCGAACGGGATCTCGTACGTGGCCACCGGGCTCTCCAGCGCGACCGGGAAGCGCAGCTTCATCAGGTGGGCACGCTCGCGCCAGTCGAGCGTGACCCGTACCTCCACCGCGTCGTCCCCGACGCCCAGGATGAACTCCTCGGCCATCGTGGAGCGGCCCCACTCGCGCTCGACGCGGATGCGGGCCCGCAGCGGGCCGCTCTCGCGCAGCACCACGCGGGTCGTCCGCATCGCCTCGCCCGGCCAGTCGTAGGACACGACGCGGTGCCCCCACGTGTCGGTCGGGTCCTCGCAGATCTGCGTGTGCTCGCCCTGCGCCCCGGCCACCAGGTCCACGCCGGTGCGCTTGTCGAGCAGGGCGGCCGGCCAGCCCGTCTCCGGGTCGATCTCCAGGCGGAGCACGTCGTTCTCGATGTGGTGCGCGGAGGCGGTCAGGCCGCTCGTGTACGGCGTCTCACCCTGGCGCAGCCGGTAGAGGCGGTAGCCCAGGGCGGGCAGCTCCGCCTGGAACACGGTGGCGCCGCGCCCCTTGTCGTCCGTGGTGGCGACCGACTGGGTGCGCTGGCAGGGGACGTCCTGACCGTCGGCGTCCACGACGCGCACGCCGGTGGGCGCGAGGCCGTACTGCATCTCGACCCGGGTCGTGACCGGCCACGGGTGCGGGTTGAAGACGACCACCGGCTGGGTGCCGTCCTCCTGGGGGATGCCGATGTCGCGGGCGATCACGTTGTGCGCCCTGGTGATGATCCGCTTGGAGATCGCGACCGCCTCGCCGAGCTGGTCGCGGGCGTCGTCGTAGGCGGGCTCGATGGCCGAGCCGGGCAGCACGTCGTGGAACTGGTTGAACAGCACCTGCTTCCAGGCCCGCCCGAGCTCCTCGCGCGCGTCGTGGCCCGCGACGGCGGCCCAGCGTTCGGCCGACAGCAGGGCCGCCTGCGCCCTGCGCTGCCACTGCTTGATGCCCGAGTGCGAGGAGTAGCAGCCGGCCGCGTGGTGCTGCAGGTCCTCGCGCCACACGGGCAGCTCGGCCAGGCCCTGTTCGCCCAGGCGCTTGGCCATCTCGTCGAAGTAGCGGCGCGGCGAGGACATCGTGAGCTCGCCGAACGTGCCCATCCTGTCGTAGCGGTGGATGGACTCGATGTTCGCCTTGGTGGGGCCGCCTCCGTGGTTGCCCACGCCGTAGAAGATCATCAGGTCGCCGAGCGAGCGGTCGAGCTGGCCGAGCGCCTTCTCGGTCTGTCCCGCGACCTCGCCGGGCGGGCTGCAGTACTCGAACGGGATCCGGTACGCCAGCACGCGGCTGCCGTCGCGGCTCTCCCACCAGAACAGCGTGCCGGGCAGCTCGCTCTCGTGCGGTCCCGGGCGCAGGAAGCAGTAGGAGTCCATGCCCTGGCCGCGCAGGATCGCGGGCAGCATGGCGTGGTGGCCGAACGGGTCGACGTTCATGCCGACCGTGGCGGTGACCCCGAACTTCTCCTTGAGGTAGCGCTGGCCGTACAGGCCCTGGCGGGCGAACGACTCCCCCGACGGCAGGTTGCAGTCGGGCTCCACCCACCAGCCGCCGACGTTGACCCACCGGCCCTCGGCGACCCGCTCGCGGATCCGGGCGAACAGCTCGGGATCCGACTCCTCCACCCACGACAGCAGGACGACCTGGTCGCAGGTGAAGACGAAGTCGGGGTACTCGTCCATGCGGTGGATCGCCGACCAGAACGTCGCCCGCGCCTCCTGGTAGCCCTCCTGCCACGGCCACAGCCACACCGGGTCGAGGTGGGCGTTCCCGATCATGTGCAGGGTGCGGTCGGGGGTGGCCGCCGGCCTCGGCGCCCTCGGGAGCCCGCGCGGCTGGCTGCCGGAGGGGGCGTTGGACATGGGGGCGGGCCGGCTCTTCATGCGGCCGCCCATGCGTCGACCTTCTCACTGATCATGTGCAGCATCAGTGTGTGGATCTCCTGGATGCGCGGGGTCTCGGAGGAGGGGGCTAGGAGGAGGCGGTCGGCGAACCTCGCCGCGGCGCCGCCGTCGCCGCCGCCGAACAGTACCGTGACCGCGCCATTGGTCTGTGCGGTCTCCAGCGCGCTGACCACGTTCGGGGAGTTGCCGCTGGTGGTGAACGCGGCCACGACGTCGCCCGGGCGGGCCAGGGCTCTGATCTGCCTGGCGAAGACGTCCTCGTAGGAGTAGTCGTTGGCGATGCACGTCATGACGGTGGCGTCGGTCGTGAGCGTCACGGCGGGGAGCGGGCGGCGGTCGCGCTTGTAGTGGCCGACCAGCTCGCCGGTGAGGTGCTGGGCGTCGGCCGCGCTGCCGCCGTTGCCGAGGGTGTAAAGGGTGCCGCCGTGGGTGAACGCCTCGATGAGCAGGTCCGCGGCGGCCTCCACGGCGGGCAGCAGCGCCGTCACGCCCCGGGCGGCGCTGATGTGGGCCTCGACCTGCTCGGCCAGCACGGAGGCCAACCCCGCCGCCGTCTCCCGAGCCGGGTCCGGCGCGGCTTCGGGGAGGGACGTGCGCCCGTTCGGGGCGGATCCGCGTCTGAGGGACGGATGCCGGGAGGCGGGGATCGCGTCCGGCGGGGACACGGGCAGGAAGATCGGGTCAGGCATGGGACTTCCCTGAGGCAAGAAGGTCGTGGGCCACGGCGCCGGCGCCCACGACGCCGACGCCGGCTCCGAGCCGGGACAGCTCGATGCGGGCGGTGCGGGCGGCGGGAGGCATGGCGTCCCGGGCGACGGCCACGCGGACGGGATCGAGGAGCCGGGCGCCGGAACGGGTCACGCCCCCGCCGAGGACGACGAGCTCCGGCTCGAACGCGTTCACCAGATCCGTGATCGCGCTGCCGAGCGCCCATGTGGTCTCGTTCCACACCTCGGTCGCGAGCGCGTCACCGGCCTCGGTGGCGTGGAAGACGTCCTCGGCCGTCGGGAGCTCGATCGCGGAGAGGGACGAGGCGCGGCCGGCGGCGAGGGCCTCGCGGGCGCGCTGGGCGATCGCGGTGCCGGACGCGTACGCCTCCAGGCAGCCGAGACGGCCGCACGAGCACCTGCGCCCGCCCGGCCGGACCATGACGTGTCCCAGCTCGCCGCCGTTGCCGGCGGCGCCCCGGTGCAGGCGGCCGCCGATGACGGACCCGCCGCCGACGCCCGTCGAGATCGTGAGGTAGAGCATCGTGGCGGTGCCGAGGCCCGCGCCGTACCGGAACTCGCCGAGGGTGGCGGCCGTGGCATCGTTCTCAAGCGCGGCGGGCACGCCGAACTCCCGCGCCGCCATGGGGCCCACCGGGACGTCGATCCAGCCCGGCAGGTGCGGCGGGCATTCCAGCACGCCGGCCGCGGCGTCCAGCGGCCCGCCGCAGGAGATGCCGACGGCTGCCACCTCGGGCCGCCCGGCCTCGGCGACGGACTTCCTGCCCAGGTCGAACAGCCTGGCCAGGACCGGCAGCGGCCCCTCCTCCCTGAGGGTGGGGGTGACCTGCCAGCCGTGGATCCGTCCGTCGCCCGTGACCACACCCGCGGCGAGCTTGGTGCCGCCGATGTCCAGTGACAGAACGGGACGATCGTGCTCCATAGGACCTCCGGCCGGAACGAGCGCCGCGCGAGAGGCTTGTGACATCGTTCCCACACGGGGATCCTAGGGCGCGCTTTCCCTACGGGTCAACGCGCCTGATGGGTGAAATGTCAGATCGTGGGGGGCGGTGCGGTGGATTCGCGGACGACGAGCCGCACCCCCAGCACGGTGGTGACCGAGTCGGCGTCCGGCATCTCGATGCGCTCATCCAGCCTGCGCACGGCGGTCGCGCCCAGGTTGAACGTGTCCTGGGCGACGGCGCTGACCTGGGGCGAGACCATGCTCATCCACGGCGCGTCGTCGAAGGCCACGAGGCTGATCTCCTCGGGCGCGCGCAGCCCGAGCTCGCCGATCGCTCGCCACACGCCCTCGGCGAGCACGTTGTTGGCGGCGAAGACGGCCGTGGGCCGGTCTGGCCCCGACAGCATGTCGAGCGCCCGGCGCCGCGAGTCGGCCACGTCCCAGCCCGACGCGACGACCAGGTCGGGATCGACCTTGATGTCGGCCGCGCCGAGCGCCTCCAGGTAGCCGTGGTAGCGCTCGTAGCCGGTGGTCCAGTCGGTCTCGTCGATGAACAGCGCGATCCTGCGATGGCCCAGCTCGACCAGGTGGGCGGTGGCGGTGCGGGCGCCGACGCGGTTGCCGACCACGACGCCGTCGGTGGAGCCCGCCGCGAACTGCCGGTCCACCTCGACGACCGGGATGCCGTGGGAGTTGAGATAGGTGGACACGGCCGGGGAGTTGGGCGTCACGATCGCCCCGGCCACCCTGAGCGCGACGAGCGCCTCGGCGGCCTCGCTCTCCGTCCCGGCCGACAGGCTCGTGTCCGCCAGCACCATCGTGTAGCCGCGCTCGCGGGCCTCCCTGCTGGCCCCCGCGGCCAGCTCCGCGTAGAACGGGTTGCGCAGGTCGCTCACCAGCACGCCGACCGACCTGCTCACCTGCTGTTTGAGCGTGCGGGCCATCACGTCGGGCACGTAGCCGAGCTCGGCCGCCGCCCTCAGGACGCGCTCGCGTACGTCGCTGGCGGCGTAGCCGCGCCCGGTCAGGGCCCGCGAGACGGTGGAGCGCGAGACTCCGGCGGCCTCCGCCACGTCCTTGATCGTGGGCCGCCGGGAACGGCTGAGAGGGCTTTGCCGCTCTGTGGTCATCGAATCCCTTCCCCGACCACGTCGACCAGCGCCTCCGCGTGCTGCCCGAGGCGCAGATCGCCGATGGTCAAGTCGACTGCGAGGCGAACGCGGCGTCGCGGCACGACGTCCGCGCCAAGACGGAGATGTACCTGCTCCATACCCCCTCCGGGCAGCCTTAGCGTCACAGGGCCTGGTTCGCGGCGCCAGCCCGGCGGGACGACCGGCTCGATGGTGGCCACGGCCTTGTCCGGCCACGGGTTGCGCACGGTGGCCGTCAGCGTGAGCTCGCCGCCTGCCGGGACGCTCGCGTAGTAGGGCGTCAGGCGGCACAGCACGCCGTCGGCCCCCAGGTCGAGCCGATCGAGCGGGAGCAGGTCGTGGTGGAGCGCGACCAGCTCCTCGCCGCGCGCGGTCAGCAGGTGCAGGTAGTCGTCGTCCACCCAGCGGGGCCGCCAGTGGCCGCTGACCATCAGGTCCGGGCGCAGGCGGCGGTAGAGCGCGGCGCTCTTCCGGTAGTCCTCGATCTGGAACCTGTTCTTGTACTGAAAATTCAGGATCTCCTGGCGTTCGTCCGGGATGCCCATCCCGTCCTGCTGATCGCCGGTGACGAGCACCCGGTGCCCGTCCACCTCGAACTCGTACGCCGCCGCGAACAACGTGTGCCCCGGCAGGTCGTGCACGGTGATCTCGTACTCGCGCCAGCGCACCGTCTCGCCCAGGCCGAGCACCCGGTCGGCCGGGATGGGCTCGAACCACTGGCACGGCAGGTCGTGGTGGAGCGGCGTGGCCAGGATGGGGGCGATGTGGGCGGGCGCCCAGATCTCGGTGCCCTCGACGTCGCGCAGCAGCGGCATGCCCGCCACGTGGTCGTCGTGGTAATGGGTGGGCAGGGCGACCTCGACGCTCGTGACGCCGTAGTGCTCGCGCAGGGCGGGCAGGGAGGCCAGCCAGGGGCGGCGGGCCGCGCGGGAGGTGTTGTGCACCAGGCCGGTGGTCATGTCGTACCCGAAGTCGAACACCATGGCCGCGCCGGACTCCGACAGCAGCACGTAGCTGTAGGACTGGCTGCTCCTGTTCATGAGCAGGTGGGAGGTCACCTGGACGAAGGGGTTGGCCAGGAGTCCCTTGACGTCCCAGGGGTGGGGGCGGCGGAAGTCGACGTAGCGCTGCATGGCGGTGGAGAGCCGCTCGAGGGCGTCCTGCGGGTCGGTCATCGGCTCGCCGTGCGACGGCAGTAACACGCCGACCTCCTCCCGCCGGAGCAGCTCGGAGCTCAGGATGACCATGGCGGGGCCCTCGTTCTCGGTGTACGACCACTGGGTGGCCGCCAGCGACCACACCTTTCCCGGGGCGTAGATCAGATCACCGGTGAACGCGACCTGCCCGACGATGTACGTCACGGAGCCGGGGGTGTGTCCCGGGGTGGGCAGGACCCGTACGTCTATCCCGCCGTAGTTCGCCGTCCGGTATTCGGGCACGACGCCGTCGACCGGCACCGGGTCGAGCAGCGAGAACCGGTCGTCGCGCAGGTCGTAGTCGTTGCTGAGCTGCCGGCCCGCCCACATCTCGTCGACCCGCTCGAACAGCTCGCGCTCGACGGGCGGCACGTGGACCCGCACGCCCGCCTCGACGGCCCGGTGCAGTCCTTGCGCCTGGTCACGGTGGTGGTGCGTCATCAGGACGTCGGTGAGACGGTCGAGGCCGAGCTCGTCGAGGAGGTCCAGCACGCGGCCCGAACCGAAGTCGACGGCGATCCCCGTGCGCTCCTCCCCGCCGACGGGAGCGGCGATGACGTAGACGTTGCAGGTGTCCGCTATGCGGAACACACCGGGGACAACTTCGGTCACATGGGGGCTCACAAGGCGCGATTCTATCCGGTATCGTTCCCACAATGGATCCCCTGGACTGGATCGTTCCCCTTCCCAAGAAGGCCGCCCTCGGCCCCTCGCACGTCGATCTGACCAGGTGCCGCATCCAGGGCGCCCCCGCCGCGACCACCGCCCTGACCGCCTTGCGCACCGCCCTCACCCCGGCCCCCGACACCGGGAGCGTGGTCATCGAGGTGCGGATCGACGCCGGGGCCGAGCTGCCGCCGGAGGGCTACACGCTGACCGCCGGCGAGGCCGGCGTGGTGATCGTCGGGGCGGACCCCGGCGGCGCGTTCTACGGGGCGCAGACGCTGCTCGCCCTCTTGGCGACCCCCTGCGACGAGCACCGGGCGTGCGTGCCGGAGTCCGATGTGCGCGACTGGCCCGACCTGCCGCTCCGGGGCACCATCGAGGGCTTCTACGGCACCCCGTGGACGCACGCCGACCGCATGGAACACCTGCGCTTCTCCGCCAGGCACAAGCTCAACGCCTACGTGTACGCCCCCAAGGACGACCCGTTCCACCGGGAGCGGTGGCGGGAGCCGTACCCGGCGGAGGAGCTGGCGAGGCTGGGCGAGCTGGTCGCGGAGGCGGCGGCGCAGCACGTGAGGTTCGTGTTCGCGCTGAGCCCGGGCCTGTCGATGGTCTACAGCGACCCGGCCGAGCGGGCGGCGCTGCGGGCCAAGGCTGAGCAGGTGTGGGAGGTGGGCGTGCGGGAGTTCGCGCTGCTCTTCGACGACATCCCACCCGAGCTGCGGCACGAGCCCGACCGGGAGGCGTTCGGCACGGAGGAGGGGGCGAGCGCGCGGGCTCACGCGGCCGTCTGCCGGGACTTCGCCGGCCGCTTCCTCGCGCCGCGCGGCGCGGACCGGCCGCTGACCATGGTGCCCACCGACTACGCCGGGACCGGGCGGACGCCCTATCGCGACCTGCTGTCGGAGGAGCTGCCGCAGGACGTGCTGGTCTGGTGGACCGGGTCCGACATCGTGGTGGGCGAGATCACGGCGTACGACATGACCGCCGCGGCCGCCTCCTACGGGCACCGCGTCACCCTGTGGGACAACTTCCCGGTCAACGACTTCGACCCCTCCCGGGTCTTCCTCGGGCCGCTGGCCGGGCGGGCGACCGACCTGGACTCCGTGCCGCTGGAGGGCATCACGGCCAACCCGATGGTGGAGGCGGCGGCCTCCCGGCTGGCGCTGACGACGGTGGCCGACTACGCGTGGCACCTGGCGGCCTACGATCCGGCCCGCTCGCACCGGCGGGCGGTGCGGCTGCTGCCCGGCGCGGCCGAGCTGCTGCCGCTGGTGGAGGCCTGCTCGTCGTGGCCGCCCGGCGACGACCAGAGCCCGGCCCTGACCGCCCTGTGCGCCGCCGCCCTGGAGGGAACGGCGCAACCGCTCCGAGCCGAGCTGACCCGCCTGGCGAGCCTGCCCACGGACGTCCCCGGCCCGTTCGCCGCGGAGCTGGCCCCGTGGGTGTCGGCCGCCAAGGACGTGGCCGCCGCGGGCCTGGCGGCCCTCGACCTGCTCGCCGAGACGCCGCCCTCCCCGGACGGCGGGCGGACCGCCGTCGAGCGGGCCCTCGAGCGGGCCGAGGCGCACAAGGCGAACGTGCTGCGCGGCGTCATCCCGCCGTTCGTGCGAGCGGTGCTGGACCGCCGGGCCACCACCAGTCCGCCACGCGACGGAGGTCCTCTCCGCTGATCGGCTCGCCGGAGTTGTCGATGGACTCGACGTAGTAGAGGGCGGGCACGCCGAGCGCGGGCTGCACCTCGGCGTAGGCGAGCCAGTCCGTCCTGCTGGGCATCGGCCACTGGTCGGTGTCGATCAGGTGCCCCGGCATGGCGCGGGTGGCCACCGCGTGGCGGAAGCGGAGCTGGTCGACGGCGGGGACGGGGTCGCCGTGGGCGTCGTACTCGAGCACGTCGTTGAGCCGGATCATGTCGCTGACGTCGCCGAAAGCGGGGTGCGGGGTGTGCGTGATCATGAGCGCGTCGGGTTTGACGCTCTTGGCGGCCTCGTACATGGTCCTGAGCAGTTCGTGCAGGAGGGCGAGCCCCCAGGTGGTCCCGTACGACTTCAGGTGCGACCCGCTGGGGAACCACTGCGTGAAGTCGATCTTGAATCCGTCGGCCCCGAGGTCGCCGAGCAGCCTTTCCATGATCGTACGGATCCTGCGCCGGTAGGCCGGGTTCGAGGGGTCGGCCGCCACGGGACGGCCGCCCGCGTCCGTCACGCACTCCTCGGCGGGCAGCCCGTCGGGCGCCCACGCCCGCCACCACAGCAGCACGCGCTGCCCGCGCGCGTGCCTGGCGGCGATCCACTCTCCCAACGCGGGCCACTTCGCCGGGTCGGGCGCGGGGTCGCCGTACGCGAGCTGCCACCGGTCGTCGACCACGATGGTCCCGGGCACGATGCCGTGCTCCTCCAGCCGGGACAGCCATCCGTCGTAGAGCTCCTGCCGGGCCAGCTCGGTCGGGGAGACGCCGTCGGCCCTGGCGCACTGCGCGCCCCAACCGCAGAAGATCGGCCTGCTCCACCAGTCGTGCCGCTCGCCGGCGGACGCGGCCAGGCCGTGCGCGACCAGGTCCTCGCGGTGTTGCGAGATCGCCTCCCACGGCGACGACGCGGGGCGGAACACGACGGCGGGCGAGCGCCAGGTCCCGCTCACCGAGGTGTGGCACTCGTAGTCGAGGCGCAGCAGCGCCCCGCCGTCCAGCGGCTCGTACGCGAGCTCGGTGAAGGTCAGGTCCGCGATGCCCGCGCGTACCGAGGCCCCCAGCCAGGGACCGCCGGGCACGGCGGTGGCCCCGTCCGGCTCCTCCTTGCAGAAGGCCAGCACCAGCGGCGGCGGCGAGAAGACCGCGTGGAGGCGGCCCGGCGAGGCGTCGCCGATCACGGTGAGCACGAGCGGCACGGACACCGGCCGCACCACCTGCACGGGATGGGTGGGCGTGGGGTTGAAGACGCCGCGCGCGTGCAGTCCCGTGCGGAACGTGCCCGCCGCCCGGGTGTTGAGCACGGCCCGCCCGCCCAGCAGCGTCACGTCGCCGATCAGGCCGTGGCCCTCGACGCGCACCTCCACCGCGATCGTCTCGGGAGTGCAGGTCAGCCGGACGGTCTTCGCCTCCCACCCGGTCGAGCGCTGGGGGAAGTCGAAGATCGCCTCACCTTCGCGCTCGGCGAGCACGGGCGGCAGCGTCTCGTAGGTCTCGTCGCGCCCGCCCGCGGTGCCGACCGAGGCGATCAGGCTGAGCGTCATCCAGCCTTCCAGCTCGGCGCTGGGGTCGGTGCGCGAGACCGTCAGCCGGTAGTGGCCGCTGTCCAGGAAATAGGCGGTGTCGGTGGTGGTGATGCGCATGGTTCAGCCGGAGCTCCAGTCGAGGTGGCTCATCCCTTGCTCCCCGTGGTCGCGATGCCTCTGAGGAAGTGCTTCTGGCCGAGGAAGAACAGGATGATCATCGGGATGGTGGTGATCACGCTGGCGGTCATGACGATCTCCCAGTGCCACTCCCCGCCGAACCCGAACTGGTCGAGCAGCGCCTTGAGCCCGCGCGGGACGGTGAACGTGGAGGAGTCGCGCAGGTAGATCAGCGGCCGCATCAGGTCCGTCCAGGCCGCCTGGAACTCGAAGAGCAGCGTCACCACGACCGCGGGCCGGCACAGCGGCAGCGCGATCCGGGTGAAGATCTTCCAGTTGTTCGCCCCGTCGAGCTTGGCCGCCTCGAACGGCTCTCGCGGCAGCCCCATGAAGAACTGCCGCAGCAGGAAGATGTAGAAGGCGCTGCCGAACAGGTTCTGGGCCCACAGCGGGGTGAGGGTGCCGACCATGCCGAGCGAGTTCCAGATGAGGAACACCGGGATCATGGTGACCACGCCCGGCAGCATCATCGTGGCCAGGAGGAGGCCGAACAGCGCCCCTCTGCCGGGGAAGCGGAAGTAGGCGAACCCCCACGCCACCATCGCGCTGGTGATCGTGACGGTCACCGCCGCCAGCACCGTGACCAGCAGCGTGTTGACCATCCAGAGCGCGAGCGGCGCCTCCTGCCACACCTTGACGTAGTTGTCGAGGATGAACGTCTCGGGGATCAGCCGGTGGTCGAACACCTCGCCGCGCGGCTTGAAGGAGGCGCTCAGCAGCCAGACGAAAGGGTAGATGAAGGCGACGGTGAGCACGCCGAGCGCGGCCCACGTCAGGATCCGCCCGGCCCGCTTCACGGCTTGCCTCCTTCGTAGTGGACGTAGCGCCGCGTCACGAGGATCTGCACGCCGGTGATCGCCATGATCACGATGAACAGCAGCCAGGCGAGGGCCGAGGCGTAGCCCATGTGCAGGAACTCGAACGCCTGCTGGAACAGGTAGATCGCGTAGAACAGGGCCGCGTCGTTGCTGTAGGTGGTGTTGCCCGAGCCGAAGAAGGCGGTGTACGCCTCGGTGAACGACTGCAGGGCGGCGATGGTGTCCACGATGAACAGGAAGAACAGCGTCGGGCTGATCATCGGCACGGTGATGCGCAGCGTGCGCCGCCACCAGCCGGCCCCGTCCACGAGCGCGGAGTCGTACAGCTCCTGGGGGACGCCGCGCAGCGCGGCCAGGAGGATGACGACCGAGGAGCCGACGGTCCACAGGCTCATCAGCACCAGGCCGGGCTTGACCCAGTCGGGGTCGGTGGTCCAGGCGGGCCCGTCGATGCCGAACAGGCCGAGGAAGCCGTTGATCAGGCCGCTCTGGCCGTTGAACAGCATCAGCAGCAGGATGCCGATCGCGACCGGCGGGGTCATCTTGGGCAGGAAGAAGACCGTGCGGAAGAAGCCGGTGGCCTTCGTGGCGCTGTTGAGCAGCAGGGCCAGGGCGAGCGACACGACGAGGTGGGCAGGGACCGACATCACGGTGAACAGGGCCGTGTTCCGCAGCGCGAGCCCGACCTTCGGGTCCTCGAAGAGCGCCCTGTAGTTGTCGAGGCCGACGAAGGACGGGTCGTTGATGACGTCGTAGTCGGTCAGCGACAGGTAGGCGCTGTTGATGACGGGCCACGCGGTGAAGATCAGGAACCCGATGATCCAGGGGCTGATGAACAGCAGGGCCGCCCGGGTGTCCTTCCAGCGCATGGTACGCCGGAAGGACACTTTGCCATGAGAACGGGACATCTCAGTTCGTACGCTTCGTCCAGCCGGCCCACGCCTTGTCGAGAGCGGCCTGGGCGTCCCGCTGCGCCTTGTCGAGCGCCGGCTGCGGCTTGTCCTGGCCGTTGAGCACCCGGTTCACCGCGTCCTGCCAGGCCGTCTTGAACTCCTTGTCGGCGGGGTTGGCGGGGAGGCTGAAGGTGTGCTTGTTGGCCTCGTAGAACGCCTTCACGCCGGCGTCCCAGACGGGGCCGCCCGAGGTGAGCATCTTCTCGATCTCCGCGTCGGCCTTGACGTTGCCGGTCAGGATGCCGGTGAACGGCTTGCCCTCCGCCTTGCGCTTGTCCAGCCGGACCTGGGCCGCGGCCTTCCAGGTGTCGACGAGCGTCATGGTCTTGGCGAAGCGGCAGGCGGCCGCGGCGTTCTTCGCCCCCTTGGGGATCGCCCACGAGGAGCCCGAGGAGAAGGCCAGCGGCCGGCCCTGCGGGGTGCGGAAGGTGTCGAACACCAGGGGCGCCTTGGGTGAGACGTCGTTGAGCACGTTGACGTACCACTGCTCCATGGGCATGGCGCCCAGCTCGTCCTCGGCGAACTGGTTGCCCTTGCCGAAGAAGTCGGCCGAGTCGCGCAGGGCCTTGACCTTGGCGAAGCCGCCCTGCGCGTCGTAGATGCCGACCGCGAACTCCAGCGCCTTGACCACCTGCGGGCTGTTAAGCTGCGCCGTCCGGCCGTCGGCCGACAGCAGGTCGGCGCCGTTGGCCTTGGCCCACAGCGGCAGGAACTCCGGCAGCTTGCTGTCGTAGCCGATCGCCTGAAGCTTGCCGCCCGGCGCCTTGTACAGCTTCTTCGCCGCGGCGGTGATCTTGTCCCAGCTGGAGCCGTTGACGTCGTCGATCGTCAGCCCGGCCCGCTTGAGCAGGTCGCCGTTGGCCATCGTGATCTGGACCTGGCTGAACTCGGGGATGGCCCAGACCTCGTCGCCGAAGGTCACCTGGCCGAGCGCGTCCTTGCCGTACATCGAGGTGTCGATCTGCTCGCCCTTGATGCACGAGGTCAGCGGGATGATGGCGCCGCGGGAGGCGAACGTGCCGATCTCGTCGCGGTTGGCGTAGACGACGTCCGGCGGGTCACCCGCGGCCACCGAGGAGAGGAACTGCTGGATGTCGAGGTCGCCCTCGATCAACTTGATGTCCGCGCCCCCGAGCGCCTTCTTGGCCAGGTCGACGCGGGTCGACCCGATCTCGTCCGTCGCGCCGAAGCCCATGACGGAGATGGTGCCCTGGTAGGTGGCGCTGGGGTTGAACTGACCCGCCGACGGGCTCGCGGACGTCCCGCCGCCGGTGCCCTTGGCGCAGGAGGTGAGGGCCAGTGCCAGGGACACCGGCAGAAGGGACCAGCGGACGAGTGGGGTTCGCATGGGGGGAATCGCCTCCGGCAAGCCTGATGACGGCCACCAATGTGGCAACGTTCACACATCTGAGAACGTACCCATACCGCCGAAACCCCGTCAACCACTCGAATCACAGCGTTTCAGTGTCGTTAATTTCGGTCGGGCGGTGTGGGAACGTGCATCCTTTTCCCAGAATCCCGTCCCATACACGGGTGCGACCCAGCGGGGCGCCGGAGCGGAACCGTGCGGCGCTCGCGCTCCGGGCCTCCACGTGAGCTAGGTGTCCGGCCCGCTCAGAAAATCTTGTTCCATCCCTTCTTGACCTTCGACCAGCCTGACTTCACTTTGTCGTACGTCTTGATCACGGTGTCGGCGGCGAGCCCGCCGAGCAGGCCGCCGACATAGCCACCCGCCGCGCCGCAGGCCGCCGCGATCACCACCGTACCGGGCAGGCACAACCCGACCCCCGCGCCCGCTCCGAGGGCCGCGCTGGTCGCTACGGTTCCGCCGCGGAGGGTGGCGCGGCCCACCCGCTCCCCCTTGGTGAGGCCGGAACCCTCGTCTTCCTCGTACTGTTCGTAAGCCGTAACGCCGAATTCGAGCCCGTAGCCCACTACGCCCAGAAATTTTCCGGCCTTGCTGAGACGCCTTCCCCACTTGATCCCGCGGTACAGAGCGCGGTTGGCATCGCCGTTGTACCAGAGGCGCGCACCGCGGTTGAGCCAGCGGTTCCGGTTGGTCAGAATCAACGCCGAACCCGTCTTCCTGATCCTGTCGTAGTTGCGGAGTGCGATCGCCGCCGACCGCCCTGCCCGGGAGTCGAAGCCGTCCGCGGCGGCGCCCAGGCCGAGCAGGAGCCAGCTCAGCCCGTCGAACTTGCGCGGGTCGACGCCCTCCACGGCGTTCTGGCAGAAGTTCTGGAGGGGCATGCCGAGCCCGCAGAAAGTGCTTACGGACTTCTTGGCGAAGGACGACACGCCACCGGCCGGGTTGGAGCGGCGACCGTTACCACCATGATGGCCGCTACCGCCGCTGCTACCGCCGCCGGCGCGGTCGATCCAGTCTCCGACGCTGCCCCCGCCGGGCGGGAACGGCGGGTGGAACGGCCCGTGGAAGATCTTCCCGTCCGGGTCGGTGAAGGTGACGGGGTTGTTGTTGGCGTAGGCGTAGGCGTTCATCTGCTGCGGGTCCTGCGAGTCGATGATCGGGTCGACGCTGATGAATCTGCCGGTCGCCGGGTCGTACTCGCGGGCGCCGAGATGGGTGAGACCGGTCGGGTCGTCGGTGCCGCCGACGAAGCCGCGCTCTCCCGGCCAGGTGCCGACCGAGGTCCCGCGCCGCTGGCCGAAGGGGGTGAAGCGGCGTTGCGACAGCTGCTGCGTGGCGGCGTCGATCGCGAGTTCCCCGGTGCCGTTCTGGTCGGCCGCCAGGAAGGTGACCCCCTTCGGGGTGCGGACCGCGACGGTGACCGTGTCGTGGACGTAGTAGCGGGTGGCCTCGACCTTGGCCGTGACGTTGTCCAGGCGCAACTCCATCCCCGGCAGGTACAGGGTGGCCCCGGCGGGGTCTCGGCGGATGAGCCGGTTGCCGTCGGCGTCGTAGCCGTAGGAGGTGGCCTTCCCGCCCTCGGTGGTCTTGCTGAGCCGTCCTTCGACGTCCCACTCCAGGCTCTGGTCGTTGCGACTCAGCGTGTTGCCGATGTCGTCGTAGGTGTAGGTGTCGGACCGCGCCCCGGCGCCGCCGGTCTGGGTGAGCGAGGAGAGCGCGTGCGGCCGGGGCGCCCCCGGCGCGGGATAGGTGTAGGAGCGGATGGTGTCGGCGACACCGCCGACACCGTGCTGGACTTCCTTCGTACGGTTGCCGGTCGGGTCGTAGGTGAACGACTGCCAGTACGGCGCCACGCCCCCGACCACGCCCGCGGCCGGCGTCCCGGCGCACGACGGCGTGCCCTGGGACCAGGCCTCGCTCATCCGGCGCAGGTAGTCGTAGGCGAAGCACTGCGTGTCGGTGCCGTCGCGCGAGACGTCCGAGATCATGGTGATGTTCCCGGCCGGGTCGTATCCGTACGTGGCCGCGCGGTCCACCCCCGCGACCTCCTCACGGTCGGTCCTGGAGGAGTGCAGGCGCTGGGTGCCGAACTCGTAGGAGTAGGTGAGCCACGCCTTCTTGCCGCCGGTGGACAGCTCGTACTGCTCCGGTTTGCCGGTCAGGCTGTGCGTGGACCTGGTCACGTACGGGGTGAGGCCCGAGGTGGTCGTCGGCCTGCGCAGCTCGTCGTAGCCGTAGACAACGGTTTCGGCCGCGAGGCCGCCGGAGTCGGGGAAGCTCGTCGACTGCGTCGTGCCGTCCAGCTTGTAGCGGTTGTCGAACTGGTAACTCCCGGCCAGCTTGCCCTCGGACGCGGGGATCGTCACGGTGGTACGGATCACCCGGTCGAGGCTGTCGTAGGCGTTGACCGCAGTCGTGTACGCCTGCCCGTCGGTGTAGCGGGTGGCGCTGGACAGCTGGCCCTTGTGGACCGTGTCGTAGGCCCAGGCCGTGATGACGGGCCCGTCCGCCGCACCCTCCCGGACCTCAGTCTTTCGGCCCAAAGCGTCGTAGGTGGTGAAGACCTTCCGGTGCCGGGCGTCCTCGATCGAGGTGACCCGGTCGAGGTCGTCGTAAGTGTACTTGGTGGTTCCCTTGTCCGGGTCGTCGGTCTGGATCTCCCGCCGCCGCAGGTCGTAGTGGTGGGTCCAGGTGTTGCCGACGCCGTCCTTCACGGTCGCCTGGTCGCCCATCGGGGTGTAGGTGTAGGAGGTCGCGTCATAGGCTCCCGCCGGGGTGCCGCCGCGGTACTGGCGCAGCTCGACAAGCCGGCCGCGGGCGTCGAAGACGGAGGTCGACGCCGTCGCACCCGGCGGCGGGGTCACCGAGGTCCGGTCGCCCGAATAGGCCGTCGTGGTGCGCCACTTCTCCCGGGTCTCCCCGTTCCCCACCAGGAAGCGCCGGACCGTCTCCCGGTTGCGGCCGTCGTAGTCGTGAGCCGTCTGCGACTCGACGTTGCCCTCGTAGGGGCCGAACAGGCTCGTCGAAGGAGCGCCGGTCGAGTAGTACTGGCCGTACTCGCGGGCGAGGTTGCCGCGAGAGTCGTAGAGGGTGTCGGCGATCAGCCGCCCGCCTCCGGGGCCCGGGTCCTGGACCTGGCGCAGTCGCAGCCACCCGTCGTACAGCTCGTACGTCGGCGCGGTCTGGTCTCCCTCGGCGGTCAGCCGCCGGGTGCCGATCGCGATGATCTGGCCGTCGGCGATACGGTAGCTGAACTCCAGGTTGGGCGTCTGTTTGCCCTGCTTGGACCGGTCGGGCAGCCACACCGCGCCGAGGCGGCCCAGGGCGTCGTACTGGAGGTCGGTGCGCTTGCCGTCGGCGTCCACCTTGGCGGTCGGCAGGCCGAACGCCGGGTCGCGCTCCTCGCGGATGACGTGCGCCGTGGTCTCGTCACCGGGTTTCGCCGGCGGCCCGGTCACCCGCACTTCGGTGGTCAGCCCGGCGGTGTCGGTGAAGACGGTGGTGGTGACGTTGCCCGCCGCGTCCTTGGAGGTGAGGTCGCGCCCGTAGGAGTCGTACGTGGAGGTCTCCGTCGCCACATACGTCGCCTTCGTGCCGTCGTGGGCGGCGATCTCCTCGCTCTTGGTGAGCAGGCCCTTGGCCGGGGCCGCGCCGACGGCCCCGCCGTCGTAGGACGAGCGCTCGGCCTCCAGCAGCTGCTTCGAACGGTCGGGAGTGACCGAGCAGCTCACCGAGACGGTCTCCGACCCGGAGGGGAAGTTCAGCATCCACCGCTTGTTGTCCTGGGCGTAGCTGACGCGGACGCACCGGTCGTCGGCGTTCGTGGACACATCGCCTTCGTCGTCGGTCTGCGTGACGAGGCCGACAGTCGGCTCATAGGTGACCGAGCTCTCCGTCTCGCGCCACTTGCCGCCGTCGAGCGCCGTCCAGGTGTGGGTCTTGGCGACGTTGACGAGGTTGGCGGTGACCGTCCCCCAGCTGCGGGTACGGCTCGCCGTCTGCCGCCGCCACGGGGTGTTGACGGTCTTGACCTCCACCGCACCGCCCGGTCCGGCGAACTCCGTCCTCTTCAGCTCGAAGCCCGCCAGGGCGTCATGGTCGACGTGCTCGCCGCCTTCGCCGTCGGAGATCTTGACGCTCTTGGCACCGCCGTCGGCGTTCAGGCGGTCGCCGTCCATGCCGCGAAGGTACAGGTGCTCGGTGAGGGAGCGGGGGTCGTTCCACCCGCCCGTCGTGACCTGGACGCGCCCGTAACCCCGCCACTGCGACCAGGTCTTGTACTTCTCCTTGGTGATGCCGTCGTCGTCGTCGAAGTGCCAGGCCGCTCCATCGGGATAGTCGTACGACGTCAGCATGTCGGGTCCGCCGCCGGTCCGGTCCGAACGGACGACCCGGGTGACGACGTACTTGTGGAACCAGTCCTGGATCGGCTCCTCGTAGCCGGCGGGCGTCCACTTCACGGGGAAGCAGCGGTGGGTGTTGGTCTCCGGTTTCGGCAGCGAGCCGAGCGTGCAGTCCTCGTCGGAGTAGTTGACGTCTATCTGGCCGCCGGACTCGTCGTAGATTGCGCCGAGCCGGTACTTGACGAACGGCGCGATGTCGTCGCCCTGCTTGTCGACGCGGTTGGGCAGCTGGACGTGGTTGAACGTCACCAGCGGCAGCGTGATGGCCGTGCCGGAGGCGAGACCGGTGTGCTTGATCGACTTCAGCAGCAGCGCTCGGTCGACGTCCGCGTCGCCCCAGTCGTGGTCGAGCGTCCACGACTCGACGTCGCGGTAGGTGCCGTCAGCCTTCTGCACCTGGGTCTTGACCTCGGTGAGCCGCTTGCGCGACCAGAATGTGGGGGTGAGCGCGCCGTGGGTGCCCTTGCATTCCGTACCGGCCGCGCAGTTGAGGTCCCACGGGACGTCGGGCCAGTTCAGCGGAGTGTCGTCGATCTTGTCCGGGGCGCACGCGGGGGCGTCGCCGAGGCAGCGCTCGGACACGCGGAAGACGACCAGTGCCGGGGCGTTGCCGGTGAAGAGGGAGTCCGCGCGGCGGCCGTACTCGATGCGGTCGAGCCAGCCTCCCCTGACGTACGGGGTGTCGTCGGCGGGCTCGAGGTCGCGGCCGTAGCGGTTGCCCTCCTGCTTGTAGAAGTACGTGATGGCGTTGCCACGCGGGTCCACCACGTAGTCGAGGTTCCACCGGTAGGCCTGCTGGCACCAGGACTTGGCGAACGTGTCGCCATGGCAGGGCTCGCCGGCGTCGTCGCCGAAGACGGGCTGGGTCCAGGCCGACCCGGTCTCGGGCTTGCCGGAGCTCCAGCCGGGCAGCCGGTTGAGGCCGAAGAAGTACTGCACGCCGTCCGGGGTGGTGAGCTTCCAGTACTCGCCGTCGTCGTCGCCGTTGGCGGTGCCTGTGTCCTTCAGCCGCTCGACGCGGGTGCCGTCGTCGTTCTTCAACCGCCAGGTGCCGTCACCGGCCTGGACCAGCTCGCCGCCCTTGCCGTTCCAGCTGATGGCGGCGTTGTCGTACGCCCAGCACTGGTCGCCCGGCGGGGTGCCCCATTCGTCCTTGGGCGCTCCGTCGTCGGCGCAGGGCTTGTACCCGCGCTGGATGTAGCCGGGCCAGTAGTCGAAGCCCTCGCCCACCCAGGACGGCTGGTTGTTGGTGTTGGAGGTGCGGCCGTCCATGGCGCCGGAGGAGTAGGAGAACCCGACCTTCGGGGTCAGCTCGCCGGGCACGGGCGGCACCCGGATCGGGTAGGACCAGGAGAAGTCGCCGGACTGCTCCGACACCGACCACGTCGCCGAGGAGGAGAGCTTGGTGGCCGAGTAGTCGCCCTTGTCGCCGGAGCCGCCCGCGACCGCGGCGAGCACCGTCTGACCGCCCGTGCTCGCCGATGCCGACGGCGACGACGGGGTGACGTCGGCGGAGAGTCTCTTGCGCTCCGTGTCGTTGTGCGAGGCCACCGGGGTCGTGGTCCGGCACTCGGGGTTCGAAGGCGTGGTCAGCGCGCACGAGGGCAGGCGCACCAGCCTGAGCCGGCTGCCGTAGGAGCCGCCGTACGCGCCCGCGAAGCCCGAGTAGTCGAGCTCCACCCCGACCGAGCCGTCCGCCGTCACGCCGAACACGACTCCGTCCACGCCGGCGCGCTCGCCCGCGGCCCGATCCATGATCTGGATCTTGACCTTGCCGGCGGCCGGCACGACGTTCCTGTCCGTGCCGCGCGGCGCGCGCACCCACACCGGGAGGTCACCCGCACGCTGCTCCTGTGCGGCACCCTCCACCTCGGCCTCGGCGGCGCCGGGACGGGGCCATCGCGCCGTCGGCGGGGTCGCTCCCCTCGCCGCGGGATCGGGCTTTCGGGCGACGGCTTTCAGTGGCCGCCCGGCGACCACCCGCTCCGTTTTCCCGACGCCGGGCGGCTCCTTCATGGGAGCCGCCGACGCCTGTTGGGGTACCGCCACGAGCATGCCGGCGGCGACCACCACCGCCGACAAAGCGGCGAGGTGACGCGTGAGCCTCCCGGGGCTCTTGGACCTGCCCATCTGCATCCTCCGGACTGCCGATCGCCGCGCGGCGGGCTCGCCGCGGCGGCGGAGAAGAGTTCGTGAAGTGCTCGCGCCCCCGGGGCGCGTGCCGTGACACGCCGGCGGCCGGGCGCGGGTGGCCGACCGGGTGCACGTGGCCGGGTGGCCCGGGCCGGGCGGCGCGCGCCCGGCCCGGCCGGGGTCAGGGGCCGGTGTCGGTGGGGAGTTCCGTGCCGCCTGCCAGCATCTGGATCTGTTCATCGGTCGCGATGCCCTGAAAGGCCCACACGTCGTCGATCACGCCCGGCCAGTACTCGCCGTACGCGCCGTCCGTCTTGGTCCTGCCGAGCTGCAGCCCCTTGCCCGCGTTGAACCCGAGCACGTTGTACCGCCACGACACGTGGTCCTCGGTCTGCTCCGGCTCGCCGTTGACGTAGAGCCTCATCTGGTCCCGGAAGGCGTCGTAGACGATCGCCACGTGGTCCCATTCCAGACCTGACTGGAAGGCGGAGTGACGGGCGGTGGGACGATTCGAACCGGTCGCGTCCTTGTCGGGCATCTCGATCTCGTAGCCGCCCGCGTCGGCCGGGGCCGCGGGGTCCGGCCGATAGCGCAGGGTGAAGGCGCTGTTCGCGGAGCCCTCCTGGCTGAAGATCGCCGAAGCCCGGCCCGGCCGACCGGCCGTGGTCACCCAGCCGGCAACGGTGAAGCTGTCGTCGGTGCGCACGACGGGGCCGGCGGAGGCGGCGTAGTCGCCGTCGCCGTCCAGGACGAGGGCGCCGGGCGGGGTGCCCACCCAGCCCGCGGCCTGGTCGATCCGGGCATTGCCGTACAGGGTGACGTGCCGTCCCGCGCCGGCGTCGTCCGCCGCGATCGTCAGCGGTGAGCCGGAGGCCATGGCGGCGATCTCCGAGTCGCTGATGATCTGGTCGAACATCCGGACCTCGTCGATGTCCCCGGGGAAGAACGACGAGGGCGAGCCGCTGTAGGAGCCGGCGCCTATCTGCACCGGTCCGGCGGCCTTCCACGGCGCGGTGTACGCCGTCGTGGACACGAGCTTGCCGTTGACGTACAGCTTGATCTGCTTGGCCGCGGCGTCGTAGACCCCCGCGAGGTGCGTCCACACGCCACCCTGCGGGACCGTCGTGGACTGCGCCCGGATGAGCGTCGCGTTCGCGTCGTTCCCGGTGCTCCGGTTGAAGATCCACCGGTCGTAGGAGGACGAGTAGTAGAGCTCGAACGCCGGTTTCACCGAGTCGGTCTGCGTGGCGATGATCCCGGCGTGCGCCGGTTTGGTGGCCGTCAGCTTCGCCCAGGCCGTGACCGAGAAGCTCTTGCTCGTGTCCAGCACGGGCCCGGCGGTCTTGAGATAGCCGGTCGTGCCGTCGGTGCGCGCCGCGTTGCCGTACTTACCCGCCGTGCCGAAGGTGACGCCCCCGACCTTGCCCGCCGGATGGGTGCCGGTGACCTCCTCGGCGCGGCCGGCGCCCGCCGCCTCGTCCAGCTTCCAGTAGGCGGTGCTCGGGCGGACCGCCGAGGCCGAGTCGTTCAGCTTCCAGCGGGCGTTCACGATGGGGTGCTGGGTGAACAGGTCACCGATCTCCTCAGGGGTCAGGATGCGGTCGAAGATCCGCACGTCGTCGATCTCGCCGGGAAAGAAGGATGCCAGCGCGCCGTTGGAGGACCCGGCGCCGATCCGCACCGGTCCGGCGGCCTTCCACGGCGCGGTGAACGCCGTCGTGGACGCGAGCTTGCCGTTGACGTACAGCTTGATCTGCTTGGCGACCGAGTCGTACACGCCGACCAGGTGCGCCCACTCCCCTCCCTGAGGAGCGGTGGCGGACTGCGCCCGGATGGTCGTGGCGTTCGCGTCGTTCCCGGTGTTCCGGTTGAAGATCCACCGGTCGTAGGCGGAGGAGTAGTAGAGCTCGAACGTCGTCCGCACGGAGTCGTTCTGACTGGCGATCATGCCCGCGTGATCGGGTTTGTCCTCCGGGAGCCGTGCCCACGCCGACACCGCGAAGCTGGCGGAGGTGTCGACCACCGGCCCGGCGGTCAGCGCGTTGCCGGTGGTGCCGTTGAGCTGCATCGCCGTCTTGGAGACGCCCGGCACCCCCAGTGTCACGCCTCCCTCGACGGTGGCCGGGAACTTGCCCGTGGCATCCGCGACCTGCATGGAGTCGACGGGGTCGTCCAGTGCCCACTGGGCCCGGGCCGGGGCGCCCGCCTTGGCGCGGTACGCGTAGTAAGCCCTCTCGCTGACGTTGCCCGCCGCGTCGAACGCCTGAACGGTGACGAAGTTGATGCCGGCGTGGTCGGGGGCGACCTCGATCGTCACCGGCCCGCCGGGCGTGACCGGCTTGCGCTCGATGGCCTGGGTGGGGTTGTCGTTGACCCCGAACCAGTACTTCGTCACGTCGGCATCCGGGGCGTCCGCGGTGAAGGTCGCGTAGCGGCCGACGCCGTCGTACCAGGGGTCGTCGTCGTTCGCCGGGTCGGACTCCGGGTAAACGGCGGAGGTCACCGTCGGGGACGCCGGCCAGCTCTTGTCGTAGGTGAAATAGCAGGAGGTCGCGTCGCCCGCGTAGCTCCACGGGCTGTACTGGTAGCCGTCCCAGGTCCGTACGGCCCAGTCGATCGTCTTCCTCTCGGGGATGGACGCGGGCAGCGTGACCTGGAAGGTCGACCCGCTGGTCTTCGGCCCGATCTTGGCGGAGGTCCACCGCCGCGCGCCGTCCCAGCCGGCGGCGAACTCCGCGTACACCTTCTTGGCGTCCCCGGAGTCCGGGTCGCGCAGCACCGCCAGCAGGGTCGGGGGCACGCGCACGGCCGGAGCGGGGCTGCGGACGCACTTGCCGCCCGGTTTCATCGCCAGGTCGCTCATCCTGGGCTGAGGCGGCGGGGTGTTGTAGTTGACGCGCAGGTAGGCGTCGTCGGCGAACCGTTTCCAGCCGTACGGATCGCTCTCGTAGCCGGCCCGCAACCCGAACGTCGTCGTGGACCACCTGAACGCGGCGGCGTCCTTCACGGCCTTGGTGGCGTCGAACTCCACGTCGCCGCCCGGGCAGTCGGAGGACCACCCCTTGGCCACGTCGCGGGTGTCCAGGTGATCGATCCAGTTGTCGTCGGTGGAGTTCCAGGTCGACCCGTCGATGAACGCCTTGGTGCGCCACAGCTGCACCGTGCGGCCGTCGCAGGAGTAGGACCAGGTCTCCTTGGCCACGAAGTCGGCCGAGATGATGTGCTTGCCCGCGTACGCGCTGGTCGGCATGCGGTAGAAGATGCGCTTGACGTCGGAGGGCGCGCACTTGGCGTCGCCGGCGCAGTGGCCGAGTCCGGCGTCCGGCTTGCCGCCGAACTTGTAGAACGAGGTGCTCGGGTAACTGCGCGACACATACGCCCAGGCCGAGGCCTTGACGGTCTTCCACACGGGGTCGATGTAGACGGGGAACGTCGTGTCGGGAGCGTCCAGCAGCCGCGCGTCCGGGGTGAGCGTAAGACCCTGCCCGTCCACCGTCGTCCCGATGTCGGCCACCTTCGACGTCGGGGACGGACCGTCCGCCAGGCCGTCCCCGGCGCGGGACGCGCGATCCCGCGCCGCCCCCGCGGGCTCGGTGGAGTCCCACATGATCGCCCCGGGCGCCTCGAAGACCGGGCCGCCCGCGGCCTGGTCGACGGCGCGCAGCCGTCCGTCCGCCTCCTTCCGGAGGGTGAGCCCGGCGCCGGCGATGCCCAGGCGCAGCGTGGCGAACGCGCCACCGGACAGCGCCTCGCGGGTCTTGACCACCAGCGTGTGGGCGAAGCCGTCGGTGTCGGCGCGCACGACCAGGTCGACGTCCTTCGACACGTCCCGGTAGACCGCCGAGTCCCCCCGCAGCTCAGGCTCTGGAAGCTCGCCCGGCCACCTCAGCTCCATGGACCGGCCGGCGCGCGTCATCCGCACGAGCGGCGCGTCGCCGCCGCCGGACACCGCCAGCTCGACGGTGGCCGCGCGTGGCCCGATGGATCCGTCGGCCCTGCGGACCAGAGTGGTGTCGGGATCCACCCAGTGATCACTCTGGCGCACGCGGACGGGACGCAGGTGCTCAACGGCCGTGTACGAACCGTCCGGGTTCGCGAAGACCTCCCGTGACTCTCCTCGCCTGGCGAGGATCTCCGCCTCGCGGCCGGTGCGGCGGGCGAGTGCGCGGGCCTGCTCGTCGGTTCGCGCTACGGGCTCGGGCTCGGCCGCCCGTGCCACCGGCCCCGCTCGTTGGACGTCGAAACCCGTGAGCATCGACGCGCAGACAATCCCCGCCACCGCGGCGGCGACCAGCCTTCGGAACACCGGCACCTTCTTTCGCGCGCACGCTGCGACACCGGCGCGACGCGCCGGGCCACCAGCACTGATGTGGGCACAAGATCAGCAAACGAGCCCACGGTACGCGCGGCTGCGCCTTCGCGAATCAGTCATCCGCGGGGCGCGTTCCGGGCCGGTTAAGTCGTCTCACGGCCGCGGTTGAGTATGCCGTCCCGGCGGCTCTCAGTCGGTGCGGACGACATCGGCCAGCTCGCCGCGCGAGGACACCCCGAGTTTGGGGTACGCGCGATAGAGGTGGGAGCCGACCGTCCGCACGCTCAGGAACAGCTGTTCGGCAATCTCCCGGTTCGTCCGGCCCTGCGCGGCCAGCCGTACGACCTGGAGCTCCTGCGCGGTGAGACTGCCGAGCCGGTCAGCCGCACGGCTGCGCGGGACGGTGACGTCGCCGCTGGCACGCAGTTCGCCGAGCGCCCGGGCCGCCCAGGGGACGGCGCCGAGCCGCTGGAACCGGTCCATCGCGTTCCTGAGCAGGTGCTGTGCCTCGCCGCGCCTGCGGGCGCGCCGCAGCCACTCCCCGTACGACAGCTCCGTGCGGGCCTGCGAGAAAGAATGCTGGGCCTTGTCGTGGAAGCGCAGGGCTGCCTGGAAGAGTTCCTCGGCCTCCTGCCGGGTGCCGGTCAGGGCACGGCAGCGCAGCACGACGGCATCTGCCCAAGGTTGCCGCACGGAGGACGCCCACTCCTGTAGCGGGCCGAGGCATTCTGCGGCGGCGCCGCTGCCGGTCCTCACCGCAGCCTCGACAAGGTCCTCCGCGGCCATGATCTCCACCAGGGCGTGGCGGTGCCGTCCGCGGGACAGCCCGCGAAGGTGCTCCAGCGCGGCCTCGTGGCGGCCGAGGCCGAGGTCGAGCAGCCCGAGCGCCCACGTCCCCATGGCGGCGCTCATGCGCAGGCCCCGGGACTCGCCGAACGACGTTGCCTCCTCCGCCAGCTCGCGGCAGCGCTTCTCATCACCGGTGATCGCGGCGAGCACCGCGCCGACCGCGGTCAGCCGACCCGATCCCTGGTCGCGCCCGATGTCGGCGGCCACCTGAAGGCCTTCCGACACATCGATGACCGCGTCAAGGCATTCCCCCAGGAACAGCCGGGCCTGGGCGCGTAGCTCAAGCGCCCCGGGCAGCAGCTCCACCATGCCGTGCGCGCGGTACTCCTCGACGAGCCGGCCGGCCAGTTCGGCGGAGGCCGCGCTGTCCCCCATGGCGAACGCGATGCAGGCGGCGCTCAGCCTGTCGCTCCATTCGCCCCCATGGGTGCGGCGTGCCTCCGCGATGGCCGCGCGGGCGGCCTCGAAGTCCCCCGGCTGCCGGCCGGTGAAGAAGTCGACCACCTCCGTCATGGCCGCGCCGAAACGGCAGGCGAAGGACCCGGGGGGAGCGGACAGCCGGCGGAGCCGGCCGACTGCCTGCCCGGCCACGGCTGGGCTGCCGGCGAGCAGCGCGCCCCGGACAGCCTCCACCAGCATCGCGGCGGCCTTGCCCGGGTCCGTCCCGGTGATGCGTTCGGCGCCGGTGATGAGCAGGTGGCCGGCCTCTTCCGGGGAGCCGCGCTGGGCCTCGACCACGGCCCGGACACGGTCGAGCTCCGCCAGCGCCGACGGCGTTCCGGTGAGATCCGCGGCGGCTTCGGCGAGGGTGACGGCGCGATCGAGCCGGCCGGACGCGACCGCCAGTGCCGCCGCCTCGCCCAGACGGCGCGCCCGCGCCGAGACTTCGCCGGTCAGCTCGGCCGCGCGTTCGTAGGCTGCCCCGGCCGCCGCGTAGCCGTTGGTGGCCCGTGCTCGTTGGGCAGCGGCTTCGAGCTCGGCCGCGGCCTGATCGTCCGGTCCGGTAGCGGCCGCCGCCAGGTGCCACGCGCGGCGGTCGCCGTCCCGGTCGCCGATCAGCGCGGCGGCCAGTGCCCGGTGCGCCGCGATCCGGCGGCCGAACGGAGCGGTCTGCAGGGCGACGGTCCGGATGAGCGGGTGCCGGAACATCACCTTCCGGCCGTCCAGGGTGACCAGACCGGCCGCCTGGACCGGATCCAGGTCGGCGACAGAAGCCCCGAACATGTCGGCGGCACGAAGGATCGGCTCCAGGTCGCCGCTGGTGTCGGCGGAAGCGACGAGCAGGATGGCCTTGGACGGTTCGGGCAGGCGGTCGATCCTGCTCTCGAACGCCAGACGGACACGGCCGGCCGGCGGGAGCATGCCGCGCCCGATGTCGAGCGGGAACAGGCTTCCCGCACGCTGCTCCGGCGTCAGCCGTCTCGGCAGTTCGACGAGGGCGAGGGGGTTTCCCTCGGCATCGTCCAGGAGCCGATCCCGCACGTGCGGCGCCAGGTCGGGCGCATGCTCGGCGAGCAGCGCGGCGGCCTCCGTCCGCGCCAGGGCGCCGAGACGCAACCCGGGCATCCCCAGCGGCTGCACGTCCCGCTCCCCGTCTCTGATGGCGAAGATCAGGGCAAGGCCCTCCGAGCCGAGCCTGCGCGCGGTGAACGTCAGCGCCTCGATCGAGGGCCGGTCAAGCCAGTGCGCGTCGTCGATCAGGCACAGCAGCGGCCGCT
Source organism: Nonomuraea angiospora (assembly GCF_014873145.1). Lineage (NCBI taxonomy): Bacteria > Bacillati > Actinomycetota > Actinomycetes > Streptosporangiales > Streptosporangiaceae > Nonomuraea > Nonomuraea angiospora. The sequence continues at coordinate 2,923,070 of NZ_JADBEK010000001.1, forward strand.
CGGCGGCCAGATCGGACAGCAGGGTCAAAGTGGCGAGGCCGACCAGGAACCGGTTCTCCCCCGGCGGGTCGCCCAGTCCGAAGGCGCCGCGCAGGGCGGCGGCCTGGCGGGACGGCAACGCGTCGACACGGTCGAGCACCGGCTTGAGCAGGAGATGCAGGCCGGCGAAAGGCAACTCCGCCTCGGACTCGACCCCGGTGGTGCGCAGCAGCTCCATGCCGCGCGCCTGCTCGGCCGCGTACTGCGCGAGGGCCGACTTGCCGATGCCCACCTCGCCTGCGATGACCAGCGCACCGCTGCCGCCTTCCCGGAGGCTTTGGAGCAGTTTGTCGATCTCCGCCTTCTCGGCGACTCGTCCATGTAACAAGGCACCCCTCCCTCGGCCGATCACCTGCCCGGCGTACCCAGTCTGCCATGGACGATCATCGCTGTGTCAGGACGGCTGTCATGCCAGATCGTCCGAGGGCTCAGAGCCAGGCCAGGTGCGGCGCCGAGCGCGCCGCGGCGTGGCCGGCTCTTGACGATCCCCGGGTCCCCTAGCACTGCGGCACCCAGGAAATGCGGACGCTGGGGACGTGCACCTTCTGCACCTACCGGTCGCATAACCTATAACGCTCACCACCGCAGCATCGAAGGGGGCGTTCGTCGACATGAGTAGCTGACGGTGTAGGTTATAACGGTCAGCCACGAGACAGGACAGCGATGGGCGAATCAGCGGCCGAGCTCTACACGACGAAGGCGGACTACGCCTACCTGCAGGTCAAGGAGCTGATCCTGTCCGGCCGGCTGGCCCCCGGCTCCGTCATCGCCCAGGCCCGGCTGGCCCGCGACATCGGCATCAGCACCACTCCCCTGCGCGAGGCGCTGCGCCGGCTCAAGAGCGAGGGGCTGGTCGAGCTGGACGCCCACCGCGACGCCCGCGTGGCACCGCTGGCCGCCGAGGAGGCCCGCGACCTGCTGGAGCTGCGCCGCTCCCTCGACCCCCTCGCGGTCGCGCTGGCCGCCGAACGCCGTACCAAGGCCGACATCGCCGCCATGCGCGCCGCCCACGAGGGCCTCGAACCCCTGCCCGGCAACCCCGCCTACGAGCAGCTCGTCGCGCACCGCAGGTTCCACGCCGCCCTTTACTCGGCCTCCCACAACGACCTGCTCATCCAGACCCTCGACAGCCTGTGGGACAAGAGCGACCGCTACCGCCGCCTCGCCCTGGAGGTCGAGCGCGGCCAGGACGCCCGCGACCGCAAGGCCGCCGAGCACGAGGCCCTGCTGGAGTACGTCATCGCGGGCGACGCGGAGTCGGCCGCCGGCGTGATGCGCGAGCACATCGACACCAGCCTCGGCGCCCAGGCCGCCTGGCGGCTGCGCAAGCACCAGCAGGACGAGGTAGATGCCTGACGCCTGGCATCGGCACGCGGTCCTGCTCGCCCACTCCACCGGCACCCAGGTGATCACCTTCGTGCTGCGGCCCACCATGTCGTACCGCGCGATCGAGCTCGACGTGCCCACGGCCTGGCTCGGCGTGCTCGGCGCCAGCTTCGCCATCGCGCCGCTGCTGCTGGCCCTGCCCGCCGGTCACGCCGCCGACCGGTACGGCGAGCGCCGCATGGCCGTGGCGGGCGCGCTCCTGCTCACCGCCTCCGCCGTCGCGTTCACCGCGTTCGGCCACACCGTCCCCGGCCTGGTCGCGGCCGGGATCCTGCTCGGCACCGGCCACCTGGGCAGCGTCATCGCGCAGCAGGCCCTGGTCGCCAACACCACCGAGCACGGCCGCCACGACACCGCCTTCGGCCACTACACCTTCGCCGCGTCCCTCGGCCAGGCCGCCGGCCCGCTCATGATCAGCCTGCTCGGCGGCGACGGCTCCATCCCCGACACCGGCCGCATCTTCGCCTGGTCCTGCGCCCTCGGCGTGCTCCTCCTCGCGCTGTCCGCGCTGCTCCCGCGCAGCGGCGCGGCCGCGGGGAACCGGGCCGAGGGCGGGGACCTGCGCTCGCTGCTGCGCCTGCCCGGCCTCGCGCACGCCCTGGTGACCAGCTGCGTGGTGCTGTCCGCGGTCGACATCACGCTGGCGTACCTGCCCGCGCTCGGCACCGAGCAGGGCCTGACCGCGAGCGCCGTGGGGCTGCTGCTGACCGTACGCGGCGTCGCGTCCATGGGCTCGCGCTTCTTCCTCGGCCACCTCGCCCGCCTGATCGGCCGGCGCAGGCTGCTGGTCGGCAGCACCCTCGCGGCGGCGGTCGCCATGCTGCTCACACCCGTGTCCATGCCGCTGTGGGCGCTGGCCGCGCTGCTGCTGGTCGCGGGGTTCGGGCTGGGGGTGGGGCAGCCGCTGACCATGTCGTGGCTGGCCGAGTCCGCCCCCGCCGGGATGCGCGGCCGGGCCATGTCCCTGCGGCTGGTCGGCAACCGTACCGGCCAGCTGGTCATCCCCGGCGCGGCCGGGCTCGTGGCCGCCGGGCTCGGGGCCGGCGGCGTGCTCCTCGTCACCGCGCTTAGCCTCGGCTGGGCCGGCATGGCCGCCCGGCGGCTTCCCGTCGATCCGTAATGCCGGGCGCGGACCCCTGGCTTCAGCCATGGGGGTAAGCCCGGCGCGGGAGTGCCCGCCAGGGCGCGAGCGTGCATTGACGGGAATCGACTGCGGTGACGTGCCCGGCGTGAGTATGGTGGGTCGCGGTCGAACACGAGTGATAACCAAGCTCGCGAGGGGGACCGGGCAAGGATCTGCTCGCCGCCGGGAGGGCGGAGCACGCACGACTCAGACCGGGTGCGCGTGTTGGGGCGTGGAAACCCGCGAAAGCGGGGCCGGAAGGTGAATCGCCAAGCAACAGCGTCGCGACCATGCGCGTAGCCGCACGGTTGGGACGGCTGGAATCCCCCGGATTCATCCGTGGGGAGCGCTTCAACCGTAGGAAGGTTCCACCATGACCGTTGTCACCGCAGACCTGTACGACGAGCGCGGCGACCAGCTCGACTCCTGCGACCTGCAGCTCCGCCAGTACGGCGGCCGGCGCGCCTTCAGCGGCACGGTCGTCACCGTCCGGTGCCACGAGGACAACGTCCTGCTCAAGTCCGTCCTGTCCGAGCCCGGCGAGGGCCGGGTCCTGGTGGTGGACGGCGGCGGCTCCCTGCACACCGCCCTCATGGGCGACGTCATCGCCGGCATGGCGGTCGCCAACGGCTGGGCCGGCGTGGTCATCAACGGCGCCGTACGCGACGTCGCCGCCCTGCGCGAGCTCGACCTGGGCGTCAAGGCCCTCGGCTCCAACCCCCGCAAGAGCGCCAAGGCGGGCGGCGGCGAGCGCGACGTCCCCGTCACCTTCGGCGGCGCCACCTTCCGCCCTGGCGCCGAGCTGTTCAGCGACGACGACGGGATCCTCGTCACGCTCGGCTGATCGGAGATCTTGCGCCGGCCGGCCCCATGGCCGAGCCTTTCCCTCATGACCTTGGACGCGGACACGGTGGCCGCCATCGACGAATACCTCGCCGGCTACGGGAGGCGGCGGCACCGGCTCACCCGGGAGAGCCGCATCCTGGTGGAGTCGCTGGTCATTATCCACGGGACGGACGTCCTCGACCGTCTGGTGCTGGACGACGGCCCGTGCGAGTGCTGCCTCGAGGCGCAGGCCCGGGTTGAGCGGCTGTCGTGGATCAAGTCCGAGTACCGCCGCAAAAGACGGCCGTGAGCAAGATGGCTCTTCTGGCCGCACCGGTGGGAGCGCTGCAGGTGAGGCGGGGTCAGGGGCCCTCGACGGGCAGGAGGGGGCCGGTGAGGGGCTCGTCGCGGTCGCAGGTCAGCTCGCCGTCCCGCACCCGCAGCCGGGCGGCCTGGACCGACGAGCGGCGGCCCCCGCCCGGGTGGGTGAAGTAGAAGATCACCGCCTCCTCCTCCCCCGTCACCACGACGTCCGCGTGATGGCCGAACCCGTCGTCGTCCGGGCGCGTGCCCGGCCGGTCGAGGATGAGGTCCCGCGGCTCCCAGGCGTCGAGGTCGTCCGAGACCAGCACGCGCTGGCCGCGCCACTCGTCGACGATCATCCAGTGCCGGTCCCCGAGCGTGAACACGTTGGGCCCCTCGTGCGCGGAGATCGTCACGGCGGGTCCGCGGACCTGCCAATGGTGCAGGTCGGCGCTGTCGGCGGCCCAGGTGTGCGAGCCGTCGCCCTCGTCCTTGTACCAGAGCCGGTGGCCGCCGCCGGGCAGCGCGGCCACGCAGGCGTCGATCACGTACGGGGAGGACAGGCCGAGGGTGGACCGGAACGTCCACCGGACGAGGTCGGGGCTGGTGTAGTGGCGGATGTGGCGCTCGTGCCCCGGCCACGCCTGGGGGACGCCGCCGTCCGACGAGGACGCGACGCCGAGGTCGGTGCCGTGCGCCCAGCTCACGTCCCCCAGCTCCGGGGCGCTCGCGCGGCGGCCGGTGTAGACGAGCCACCAGGCGCGCTCGGCCCAACGATACCGGCACGCGAAAAGGGCACCCCTGGTCAGGGGTGCCCTCGGGGGATGGCGAGCTCAGTTCGCGGGGAGCTTCACCGAAACCGTCTGGACGACCGGGTTGGCGTCCTTCTCGGCCCAGGCGCCGGTGGAGTAGGCGACCGGGTAGTTCTTCTTGCCGACGCCGCCGCCCCACTTGGTCACGACGTAGTCGATCTTGATGTGGCCAGCGCCGCCGACGCCGTCCACGGCGAGGGTGTCGGGGTTGAACGTGCCGCCGGTCAGCTCGGCGAACGTCTTGGCGTCGAGGTCGAGCATCACGCCGCTGTTGGAGGGGTTGCCGGGACCGCGGTCACCGACGAAGAACGGGAGCTTCTTGCCCTTGTAGATGACGTAGCCCTCGGTCATGAGCGGCCAGCTCGGGCTGGCGGCCAGCCCCTTCTGCATGGGCTTGCCGGCGGCGGGCAGACCGGTGTCACCCGCGCGGCCGGAGGAGTCGTCCCAGAAGTACGACGCGGTGGTCGAGCCCTGGAGCACGGCCGTCTGAGTGATCGTGCTGCCGGCCTCGGCGTCAGCGTGCGCCGCGGGCGAGCCGACGGCCATGGCGGTCAGCACGGAGGCGGTGAGCATGGCGATAGAGTGCAGGCGAGCAGACATGGGTAGGCGGGGTCCTTCGTTCGGCGACAGGGCAGTACGCTCTTCACTCACGTAGCCGGGCATGACGCCATGAGGGCGGCACGTGGAGCGTGAATCCAACCAGAGGGATCCGGCCGAGTGGTGCCTTCCACGTTGGTAAGGTCCAGGTCACTCGCCGGTAACGACTACCAAGCTACCCGCCGAAACGGACAAAGGCAAACATAACCCCATGAAACGGATATAGATCTACGTTTGGGGTAAAGGCTTGAGTCAAAAGCCCCGGCAGGCAGCCTGCCGCCGGGGCTTACGCAGGATTACGAGCGGGCGCGCCGGATGACCGCCGCCCCCAGAGGGGCCAGCTCGACCGGGCCCGACACCGCCTGCCCGGTGAGCAGGTCGGTCCCCTCCCCCTCGAACGGGACGGACGCGCCCAGCTCGCCGCTGTGGTTGAGCAGGAACACGTACTCGTGCTCCTCGTCCCCCCGCACGGCGCACTCCACGTGGGCGGGCGCCTGCGGGAACGGCGAGCGGACGCCCGCCGCCGCCACGGCCGCGAGCAGTTCGGCGTCGAAGGCGGCCTGCTCCAGGAGGGTCGCGAAGTAGACCACGCGCCCCGCGCCGTAGCGGTTCTCCACCACGGCGGCCCGGCCGGCCAGCAGCCCGTCGCCGTAGGTGGCCAGCGCCGTGCCGGTCTCCAGGTGCAGGTCGTCGCGCCACCACGTCGAGGTCGTCCGCCGCCCGTCGGGGAACTCCACGGAGAAGACCTCGTGCGGCCGCGCCGGCCAGTACTCGTCCACCTTGGCCCCGATGAGCTGCCGGAACGCGCCCGGGTAGCCGTCGGGCCGCACCCGGTTGCACTCGTCGACCACGCCGGAGAAGAACGACATGACGACCGTCCCGCCGTTCTCGGCGAACTCGGTGATCCGCCGCACGCCCTCGTCACCGATCAGGTACGCGTTCGGCACCACGAGCACCTTGTACCCGTCCAGCGACGACGACGCGGACACGACGTCCACCGGATGGTTGTTCGACCACAGCGGCGTGTAGTGCCGCATGACCGTGTCCGGGTAGCTGAGGTCCTGGCGTGGCAGCCCCGCGGTCTCCTCCAGCCCCCACCAGCCGTCCCAGTCGAACAGGATCGCGATCTCGGCCCGCGAGGTCGTCCCCGCCACAGGAGCGAGCAGCTTCATCTCCCGCCCCAGGTCCACGATCTCCCTGAACGTGCGCGAGTCCGGCCCGGAGTGCGGCAGCATCGCCGAGTGGAAGCGCTCCTGGCCGCCCCGGCCGGCCCGCCACTGGAAGAACATCACCGAGTCCGCCGCCCGCGACACCGCCTGCAGCGAGCCGAGCCGCATCCGGCCGGGCTCCTTGACGATGTTGAGCTGCCACTGGCTGACCGCGCTGGCCGCCTGCTCCATGAGCAGCCACGGCTGCCCGCCCTTGAGCGAGCGGAACAGGTCGTACTGGAAGGCGGCCGAGACGTGCGAGTCGGCGTCGGCGGGGTTGGGGTAGATGTCGAGCGCGACCGCGTCCTCCTCGGGCGCCCACTTCCAGTAGTCGGCGTGCTTGAAGAAGCGCATGAAGTTCGTCAGGACCGGGATGTCGTCGCGGAAGGAGCGGACGATGTCCCGCTCGGCGAGGTAGCACTCGAGGAGGGCGTCGGAGGTGAAGCGCTTGAAGTCGAGCCGGCGGGCCGGGTTCATCCACGTGCGCGGGATGTGGGGCACCTCGACCTGGTCCCAGTCGGTGTAGCGCTGGCTCCAGAAGCGGGTGTACCACGCCTCGTTCAGGGTCTCCAGGTCGCCGTAGCGGCGCTGCAGCCAGCGCCTGAAGTTGGCCGAGGCGGCCTCGTTGTACGCCGTGGGCCCGTACTCGTTGGAGATGTGCCACATCGCCAGCGCCGGGTGGAAGGAGTAGCGCTCGGCGAGCTTGGTGGTGATGCCGGCCGCGTACTCGCGGTAGATGGGCGACGACGGGTCGTAGTGCAGCCGGTTGCCGAACCCGAACCGCTCCCCGTCGGCCATCACCGGGAACACCTCGGGGTGCAGGTGGGTGAGCCAGACGGGCGGGGCCGCGGTCGGGGTGGCCAGGTTGACGCTGATGCCGTTCTCGTGGAGGAGGTCCATGATCTCGTCCAGCCAGCCGAACTCGTACTTGCCCGGCTCCGGCTCCAGGGACGCCCACGCGAAGACGCCGAGGGAGACGATGTTGACGCCGGCCTCACGCATGAGCCGGACGTCCTCCCGCCACACGGTGGGGTCCCATTGCTCCGGGTTGTAGTCGCCGCCGTAGGCGAAGCCCCCGATACGGGTCCTGAAAGCATCCAAGCGCGACATTTCACTGCTCCTGTAGGGGTGGGAGGATCCTCGGCGCTATCCCGGCGGTCGCCGCGGCGTCCGGGCCGGTGTCGCCGTCGGCGAAGGTGACGACGTACCGGAAGGCCGGCTCCAGCGGGCGTACGACGTCGGAGAGCGGGCCGGGGCGCCCCTCCGAGACATGCCCGGCGCCGAACGACCGGAGCCCGCGCCGCCACAGCCCCGCGAGCGGTTTTTCGACCCCGTTCATACACCCCTCGCCATCGGAAAGTTTCCGGCACACTTTCCGAAAGATTACCGTGACATTGCCGAAGGGTTACGGTAGGCTCGGACGCGCAGCGATGTCAACAGCGCCGATCGGGTAGCAGTCTGCTCCAGGTCAGCGGGCAACCTGTGGCTCTGAGGGTTTTTCCGAAAGTTGCAACGCGGAGGTCCTGTGGCTCGAGCAACGCTGGCGGACGTCGCCGCCGCCGCCGGAGTGTCCGTGCCGACGGTCTCCAAGGTCCTGAGCGGAAAGAAGCACGTCTCCGCCGCCACCAGGGACAAGGTGCTCGAAGCGGTCAGGGCCTTCGGATACGAGGCCCCGCGCCCGCCGAGCACTCCCCGGGCCGGTCTCGTCGACCTGCTCATCGACGGGCTCGGCTCCCCGTGGGCCCAGGTGCTCATCAGGGGCGCGGAGCAGGCGGCCGCCCGGTGGGGCTTCTCGCTCGTGGTGACCTCGTCCGCGCGGGCCGACTTCGACCTGCGGCGCTGGATCGGGATCGTGCGCAAGCGCAGCACCGACGGCATCGTGCTGGTGCTGTCGCGGGCCAACCAGGAGGAGATCTCGGCCATCGAGGAGCTCCTGCACGTGCCGCTGGTGCTGCTCGACCCGGTGGGCAAGCGTGATCCGCGCATCTCCACCGTCGGAGCCACCAACTGGTCGGGCGGCGTCATGGCCACGACCCACCTGCTGGAGCTGGGGCACACCAGGATCGGCTTCATCGGCGGGCCGCTCGAGACGCAGTGCACGCTCGACCGGTACGAGGGCTACCTGGCGGCGCACCGGACGTTCGGGATCGACCCCGACCCCGGGCTGACCCGTTACGGCGACTTCCTGATCTCCGGCGGCCGGGAGTTCGGGGCCGAGCTCCTCGAGCGCCCCGACCGCCCCACCGCCATCTTCGCCGGCTCCGACATGCAGGCGGCCGGTGTCTACCAGGCGGCCACCGAGCGCGGGATCCGGGTGCCGGCCCAGCTGTCCGTGGTCGGCTTCGACGACTCCACGTGGTGCGAGATGATGTCGCCGCCGCTCACCACGGTCCGCCAGCCGCTCGACGACATGGCCAATGAGGCGGTCCGCCTCATCTCGGAGGAGCTGACCCATCCGAGGGGCCCGGTCGGGACGCGCATAGAGCTCGCCACCAGCCTCGTCGTCCGCAGCAGCACCGCCGCTCCCGCCTCGTGATCATCACCAGGGAGCTGCGCGTGGCCGCGTACGCGATCTGCGTCGACGACGGCCGGATCCTGCTCGCGCGCTGGGTCGGCCCCTCCGGCGAGCGGCACTGGACGCTCCCCGGCGGCGGCATCGAGCACGCCGAGGACCCGGTGGACGCCGCGATCCGCGAGGTGGAGGAGGAGACCGGCTACACGGTGGCGATCGAGACCCTGCTGGGCATGAGCACCCTGCACTGTCGCTACCCCCGGGGCGAGGGCCGCGAGGCGGACTTCCACGGCCTGCGCATCGTCTACGAGGGCCGCATCACCGGCGGCGCCCTGCGCCACGAGGTCGCCGGCAGCACGGACCGGGCCGCGTGGGTGCCCCTCGACGAGGTGGCCGGCCTCGAACGGGCCGAGGTGGTCGACATCGGCCTGGAGCTGCACCGCGTACGGCCCCGCAACGGCCGGGTGGGCTAACCGGGCACGGCGAGGGCGCCACAGAGCAGGAGGAACAGTGCCACGCCCAGACCGCGCTGCCGCCAGGAGGCGCCCGGCGCGGTCACCAGGGCGGCGAACGGGTAGGCCAGCACGGTGCTCAGCACGCCGAACAGCATCTCGGGGCGGGCGCTGAGCTCCCAGAGCGGCACCAGGAACAGCGGGGCCACGAGCGCGACGTGCCACGCCGGCCGGACGCGCAGGAGGCCGAGCAGCGGCCAGGCCAGCACCGGCACGAGCCAGCGCCCGATCTCCCACGCCTCGACGAGCGGCTCGATGCACCCGAAGTGCCCGCATCGAGATTCGTCCGCCAGCGCGGCGCCGAGCAGCGCCCATCCGATATGGAGGAGCGGCAGCATCGCGCCGACCACCCCCGCGAAGACCACCCGCTCAGGCAGCCGCTGGGTCACGGACGGCGTACCCGGCTTCGATAAGTCCATGCCGACAGCTTCTCACGCGACCATGGGGACGCCCACGCGTCACTCGGCGGCGAGCCAGGCGTCCACCTCCGCCCGCAGCCGCGCCTTGACGGGCTCCGGCGCGAACGACGCCTCGATCGAGGCCCGGGCCAGGTCGGCCAGGTCCGCGTCGCCGTACCCGAACACGTCCCGCAGCCGCGCGTACTCGTCGGCCAGGGCCGTCTCCCCGTCGGAGTTGACCGTGACCACCAGCCCGGCCTCCCTCAGCCGGGGCAGCGGGTGCTCCGGCAGGGAGGGGACGAACCCGAGCAGGACGTTGGAGGTGGGGCAGACCTCCAGCGGGATCCCGCGCTCGCGCACCTCGGCCACCAGCGCGGCGTCGTCCAGCACCCGGATGCCGTGCCCGAGGCGCTCGGCGTGCCCCAGGGAGAGCGCCTCGCGGATGCTGGCGGCCCCGGCGGCCTCGCCCGCGTGGTGGACCAGGCGCAGCCCCGCGTCTCTCGCCGCGTCGAGCACCTGCGCGAACGGCGCCAGCGGGTAGCTCTCGTCGCCGGCCAGCCCCATGCCGATCACCCGGTCGTGGCGGCCGGCCAGCTTGAACGTGCGCCACAGCCGCTCCACCGGCCGCCGCCTTGAGTGGTCGAGCAGCACGTTGTACTCGATGCCGTAGCGGGACGAGCCCTCCTCCAGCCCCTCGATCACCGCCTCCAGCGGCATCTCCGGGTCCCCCACCCGCTCGCCGTGGGAGGCGGCGGTGAAGGTCACCTCGACGTAGCGGGTGCCCTGGGCGGCCTCGTCCTCGCAGAACTCCACCGCGATCCGGCGGAAGTGCTCGGGCGTGCGCAGCAGGTCCCGCACCCGCGCCCGCTCGTCGCCGAACTCCCGGAAACTCGCGAACAACTCGCTGCGCTCGGGCGTGCCGCCCAGGTCGCGCACGGTCGCGGGCCGGACGGTGCTCTCCAGGTGAACATGCAGGTGGGCCTTGGGCAACGCCCGTACGTCTCTCACTCCCCACACTGTAAAGGAGGGTTCGGAGCGTATGCAGCCGGATATTCGCGGCGTACGGTCGGGGAATGACCCTTGTGCTGGTTCACGGCGTCCCTGAGACCGCCGCCGTCTGGGACCCCCTCCGCGCCGCCCTGAGCCGCCAGGACGTGCGGGCGCTGCGGATGCCGGGCTTCGGCTGCCCCCGGCCGGACGGGTTCTCCGCCACGAAGGAGGAGTACGTGGCGTGGCTGGCCGGCGAGCTGGAGGCGATGGCGGGCGACGAGATCGACCTGGTCGGTCACGACTGGGGCGGCGGCCTGGTGGTGCGCCTGGTCAGCACCCGGCCCGACCTCGTACGCACGTGGGCCACGGACGCCGCCGGGCTCGGCCACCCCGCCTTCGAATGGCACGACCTGGCCAGGCTCTGGCAGACGCCCGGGGTCGGCGAGGAGTTCTTCGAGCAGCTGCTGGCCACGCCCCTGGAGGAGCGGGCCAAGGGGTTCGAGGGCTTCGGCGTGCCGTTCGAGCACGCCCTGGAGATCGCGGCCGGCGTCGACCAGGTCATGGCCGGCAGCATCCTGGCCCTCTACCGGTCGGCCGTGCGGGTCGGGGAGGAGTGGTCGCCCGGGTTCGCGGACGTCCCGGCGCCCGGCCTGGTGATCGTTCCCGAGGGTGACGCGTTCCTGGTGCGGAGCGTGGCGGAGGAGAGCGCGGCCAGAGCGGGCGCCACCGTGGCCGAGCTGCCGGGGCTCGGCCACTGGTGGCTGCTGCAGGATCCGGCGAGCGGCGCGGCCAGGCTGGAGGAGTTCTGGGAGTCGGCCCGCTAACCCTTGGTGATGCGGATCTTCGACTGCTTGTGCGGCCCGCGCTCCCAGTCGTCCATCAACCTCGCCCGCAGCCCGTACCGGGCGGCCAGCGCCACCAGCGTCTCGGTGCGGTAGTAGAAGTCCTCCCGCAGCACCTGGTGCTCCTTGCCCTCGGTGCGGTCGAAGGTGAAGTCGAACCAGGCGGCCGGTTTCATGACCCGCCCCACGTGGGCGAGGCACTCCTCGATGACGTGCAGCGGCGAGTGCGAGAACACGCTGTGCGCGTGGACGACGTCGAAGTGCTCGCCGGGCAGGAAGGCGAAGCGCAGGTCGCGGACGGGCGTGAGGTGGGGCAGCTTGTCGTTGAGCCCGTGCCCGACGATCGTGTCCTGGGCCGCCATGAGGATGTCGGGCGAGATGTCGATGCCGTAGTAGTTTCCGGTGTGCAGGTAGTCGATGAACAGCCGCCCGGCGCGCAGGTTGCCGCACCCGATCTCCAGCATCCGGTAGTCCGGCTTGAGCCCGTGGTCCACCAGATAGTCGAACTGCATGCGCCCCATCGCCAGCCACCGTCCGTGCCGGTGCGAACCGACCGCGCCCTCGGGGTCCCGCGCGGTGTCGGACTTCATGACGGCCCGGTAGTAGGCGACGTGATCGCGCGTGCGCAGCCGGAACCAGGTGTCGCGGGCCAGCCGCCGCAGGTGGGGCGCGATCCGGTCCGGGTTCTTGACCGCGTAGGCGAGTTGGTGGACGAGGCTCGATCGGGCGCGTTTCACTCCTGGGAATCTAGGACAGCCCGCCTGTCCCCACAGGTCCGTGGCGACAGTCTTGGCTCTCCGTTTGCGCAGCCTTTCAGTCGCGGGTCAGCTCAGGTAGTCGCGCAGCGCCAGGGATCGGGACGGGTGGCGGAGCTTGGACATCGTCTTGGCCTCGATCTGGCGGATGCGCTCGCGGGTGACGCCGTAGATGCGGCCGATCTCGTCGAGGGTCATCGGCTTGCCGTCGTTGAGGCCGTAGCGCATGCTGATCACGCCCGCCTCGCGCTCGGAGAGCTGGTCGAGCAGGGCGTGCAGCTGCTGCTGGAGCAGCGTGAACGACACCGCGTCGGCCGGGGAGACGGCCTCGGTGTCCTCGATGAGGTCGCCGAACTCGCTGTCGCCCTCCTCGCCCAGCGGCGTGCTCAGGGAGATCGGCTCGCGGCCGTATCCCTGGACCTCGATGACGCGGTCGACCTCGAGCTCGCACTCCTTGGCCAGCTCCTCGGGCGTGGGCTCGCGGCCGAGGTCGGTCTGCAGGCGGCGCTCCATCCGCGCGACCTTGTTGATCAGCTCGACCATGTGCACGGGGATGCGGATCGTCCGGGCCTGGTCGGCCATGGCCCGGGTGATGGCCTGCTTGATCCACCACGTCGCGTACGTGGAGAACTTGTAGCCCAGCCGGTAGTCGAACTTCTCGATCGTCCGGATCAGGCCCAGGTTGCCCTCCTGGATCAGGTCGAGGAAGAGCATGCCGCGCCCGGTGTAGCGCTTGGCGATGGAGACGACCAGCCGCAGATTGGCCTCCAGCATGCGCCGCTTGGCGACCTCGCCGTCCGCGGCGATCCACTCCAGATCGGCGCGCAGCTCGGCGGGCATGCACGGCTCGGTCTCGAGCCGCTCCTGCGCGAACAGCCCGGCCTCGATGCGCTTGGCCAGATCGATCTCCTGCTCGGCCGTGAGCAGCGGCACGCGGCCGATCTCCTTCAGATAAGCCTTGACCGAGTCGGCGCCGACGGCCGCGCCACCGTCGGCGACGTTGTCGTCGAGTTCGAGAACCTCTGCTGCTTCGGACAAAACACACTCCTCGCTCGCTTTGGACACACGACGCTGAAACGCGGGGACCTATGACATTGGGGCTGAAACCATCGGCACCTCGGGTCTGAGGGAACGGCGAAGTCGGGAGACCTGGCAGGCCGCCTCCTTCCAAGCTACCCAACTGCGCCCGCCAGTGGCCCCAGCCGGCCGCCGACCGGCGGGCGTGTCAGCGGGTCAGGGACCCCACGTAGGTGGCGGCCTCCGCCAGCAGGCCGCGCCAGACCTCCTCGTCCGGCGTGCGCAGGGACACCCACTCCCGCATCCGCCGGGCCGCCATGACCATCTCGTCGGCCGTGCCCCCCTCCACCAGCTCGGCCGCCCGCGCGGCGGGGAGCTTGAGCACGACCCGCTGCTCCTTGGAGAAGAACGCGAACACCTTGCCGTTGACCTTGAGACCCTCGGAGTGGAACATCCGCCCCAGGCTCACCTCGGGACGGACGAGCTGCTCGGTGACCAGGTCGTCGTAGAGCTCCCGGGCGGTTGACATGCGATGCTCCCTTCCTCGGCGCTCCCAAGGTCCCACACCGCACCGACAGTTCCGGCCTGGGTGGGGCTAGTGCGGGAGGGTCGCTTCCGCGTGGAGCAGCTCGTCGAGGGCCGCGCGCAGGTCGGCGGCCAGTTCCCAGGCGTCCGGCACCATCTCTCTGTCGGTGACGACCCCGATGTCGAGGGAGCCGTCATAGGAGAAGGCGGTGATGTTCACGCCGCCGCTCACGTCCGTGATCACCGACACCGGGTAGTGGGTCAGCAGCCGGGCCCCGCACACGTACAGGGGGAACTGCGGTCCGGGCACGTTCGAGACGCCCACGTTGATCGGCGGCGCGGTCTGCCCGACGAGCGAGAAGGCCGAGCGGGCGGCCAGCCCCATGAGCGCCGCCGGCATCGACTCGCTGAACTCGCGCAGCCAGCGCGCGGGCGACAGCGAGAAGCGGTCCTTGATCCGCTGCATGGCGTGCCGCACGTGGTGCAGCCGGGCGACGGGGTCCTCGACGTGCACGGCCAGCGGCGCGGTCATGATCGCCACCTGGTTGCCGGGGCCCTCCACGCCGGCCGCGCGCAGCGAGAACGGCACCCCCGCCACCAGCGGCTGGTGCGGGACGCCGCCGTGCGCGGCCAGCCACGCGCGCAGCGCGCCCGCGCACACCGCCATGACCACGTCGTTGACGGTGACCCCGAACGCCTTGCGCACCCGCTTGATCTCCTCCAGCGGCAGCGACACGAACGCGAAGCGCCGGTGCGCCGACACGGGACCGCTGAACGGCGTCCTCGGCGCGGGCAGCGCCGGCAGCTCGGGGGCCTGCCCGGTCCCGGCCAGCCGCCGGGCGAGCGAGGAGACGGCCTGGCTGCCCGGGATCCAGGACACGACGGGGATCTCGTCCAGGTGCGGGACGGCCCTGGCGGCGAAGCGCAGGGCGAGCGCCGGGTTGCCGGCCAGCCTCGCCAGCCCGCGCGCCACCATCTCCGCGGCCCCCGGAGGCGGGGCGTCGCGCGAGGGCTCCTCGGCGGGCGGCGGCGCGGGCGTCGGGCTGGTGTCCAGGAGGGCGGCCAGGACGTCGGCGCCCCCGATCCCGTCCACGGCCGCGTGGTGGATCTTGGTGTAGAGGCCCATCCGCCCGCCGTACAGCCCGTGGATCAGGTAGATCTCCCACAGCGGCCGGCCGCGGTCCAGCCGCCGCGCGTGCAGCCGCGAGACCTGGTCGGCGAGCTGCCGGTCGTCGCCCGGCGGCGGCAGGCCGATCTCGCGTACGTGGTAGTCGAGGTCGAGATCGTCCTCCTGCATCCAGTACGGGTGGTCCAACCCGAACGGCACGGGGGCCAGCTTGCGCCGCAGCGCGGGCACGTGCGGCAGCCGCCGCTCGAGCAGGGCCTGGAGATCCGCGCGGTTGAGGTCGCCGTCGAGGATGGCCAGGCCGGCGATGTTGGCGATGTTCGTGGCGGTCTCGAAATGGAGGAACTGCGCGTCCAGGGCGGTCAGCTGGGCCATAGGTGACACCTCCGCACCGAACCAATCAGACTCCGTCGATCACTTCAAGGGACGGGACCGCGTCGGGCTCCGCGAAGGCCAGCAGCCGCAGCCCCTCCTCCTCGAGCACGTCGAGAGAGGTGGAGGTGAACGGGCTGACGATCAGCGTGGCCTTCTTCGCGGTGCGCTTGATCTGCCACGTCCCGGCCGCGAAGCCGTCCACCAGGTAGACCGCCTTGACCCGGAGGTTCTTGGTGGCGACCCGGCCCTTGAACTCGTCGGCCAGCACGCGGGTGCGATCCGCGTGGCCCAGGGCCAGCGTGTCGAAGTCGGGCAGGAACCGCACGGGGGCGGGCGCGTCGCCGCCGGGGCGCGGCGCGCCGGGCAGGTCGTACAGCTCCCTTCCCGTGAAGTCCGTGAGCCTCTCCAGCTCCATGCCGGACATGACGCGTTTGAGGCCGCCCAGGCCGGACCAGGTCTGCACGTCGGCGGGGGTCGCCGGGCCGAACGCGGCCAGGTAGCGCTCGACCAGCGCCTCCACGCCCGCGGACTCCAGGGCGATGCCGGGCAGCGTGAACGCGGACTCGCGCGGGAAGCTCCACCGGTCCTCCGTCGGCACCATGATCAACGGGGTGAGCATGCGCACGGCGTACCCGAGCGCCCGGTCGTACGCGCCGGGGAACTCCTCCTCCAGCCTGGGCCTCAGCTCGTTGAAGGTCATGGGCCCCGCGGCCAGCAGCCGGTCGGCGGCGGCCACGACCGCGTCGAAGTCGACGCCATCGAAGCGGCGCGCGGCGGCGGCCAGCACGGGCCGCACCACCGGGCGGAACGCGGCGAAGTCCGCCGCGGTCACCAGGTGCAGCGTCGCGCGCCACAGGGTGGCCCGCACCAGCGTGCGGGCGTGCAGCGCCGCGTGCAGGTCGTCCCGCTCGAACCCCGCCAGCCGGGACCACACCCCCAGGTACGGCGGCCGCGGCTCCTGCGCCTGCAGGCCGACCAGCCGGTGTACGACATCGGTCACGTCACCCTCGTGCCGGTCGAGAAGGTGCTGGCGGGCCAAGGTGGCCCGGTTGAGGTCTCTGAGGGTGAGCATCTACCTATCATGCTCGATCCGACATTCCCCATCGAATTGGTACGTTCCTCCTACCCTGCGCTTGCCGACGGCTTCGCCTACCTCGACGGCGCGGCCGGCACCCAGACCCCGCAGCCGGTGATCGACGCCGTCTCCGCCGCCTACCGGGCCGGGATCGGCAACGTCGGCGGAGCCTTCCCGGCCAGCGACCGCTCCGGCGCCATCGTGGCGGCCTGCCGCGCCGCCGTGGCCGACCTCGTCGGCGGGCACCCGGACGGCGTGGTGCTCGGCCCGAACATGACCACGCTGACCTACCGCCTGGCCAGGGCCATCGCGGGGCCGGGCGACGAGGTCGTGGTCTCCAGGCTGGACCACGACGCGAACGTCCGGCCCTGGACCCAGACCGGCGCCACCGTACGCTGGGCCGAGGTGGACCCGGTCACCGGCGAGCTGCCCGTGGCGCAGTACGCGGACCTGATCGGCGAACGCACCAGGCTGGTCGCGGTGACGGCGGCCAGCAACATCCTCGGCACCCGTCCCGACGTGGCCGCGATCGCCGAGCTGGCGCACCGGGCGGGCGCGCTCATGTACGTGGACGGCGTGCACGCCACCCCGCACGGCCCGGTGGACATGCGCGCCCTGGGCGCCGACTTCTACGCCACGAGCGCGTACAAGTGGTCGGGCCCGCACATCGGCGCGGTCGTGGCCGATCCGGCGCTGCTGGAGACGCTGCGGCCGGACAAGCTGGCCTCCTCCCCCGACACGGTGCCGGAGCGGTTCGAGACGGGGACGGCGGCCTTCGCCGACCTGGCCGGGGTGACGGCGGCCGTGGACCACCTGGCCGCCCTGGTCCCGGGCACGGGCACCCGCCGCGAGCGCCTGCTGGCCTCGATGAGCGCGGCGGAGGAGCACGAGCTGGCGCTGTTCGCGGTGCTGATCGAAGGGCTGGAGACGATGCCGCACGTCACGGTGTACGGCAAACCCGCCAGGCGCACCGCCACCGCCTACTTCAACGTGGCCGGGCACACCCCGCGCCAGGTGGCCGAGCACCTGGCCGGGCTCGGCGTGAACGTCTGGAACGGCCACAACTACGCCTGGGAGCTGACCGGCGCGCTCGGCATCCGCGACTCGGGCGGGGCGGTGCGGGCGGGCCTGGTCCACTACAACGACCGCTCCGACGTGGACCGCCTGCTCGACGGGGTGGCCCGGCTGGGCTGAAACAGGGGTGGCCCCGCTTGGGCCGGAACAGGGGTGGACCCCACCCCGCGGGCGCGGGTGGGGTCCAGCTCAGTGGCCGAGATCGCTAGCAGCTGTGGTAACCCGAGTTGTAGCCGTCGGTGAACCCTCGCTGGTAGGCGCCGCCGCCGGAGTACTTCAGGCTGTAGGGCTCCTTCTTCTCGCAGGCGCTGCGGCCGTCGCTGTAACCGGCCATGCGGCCCTTCTTGTACTCGGCCTTCTTCTCCTTGGGTGGCTTGCTCGCGACGAGGGTGGTCGTCTGCGCGCTCGCCGCGGAGGTCTCCGCGAGCGCCTGAGCCGGCGAGGCGGCCAGGGGACTGAGAGTGACAGCGGTGAGAAGCGCTGGACCAGCCAGGATCAGGCTCTTCTTGATGCGCATTGCCGGTCTCCCTTCTGTCACCATCAGCGTGGAGGGGGCCGTGTCACCGCGCCGTGATGCCGACGTGACCGCAGCGTGACCGGGCTCGCTCAGCGACCGCGCAGGCTGGCCACCAGCTCCCGCAACCTGGGGGTCGGCTCGATGCCGAGCTCGGCCCGCAGGCTCTCCGTGTAGTGCCGGAAGTGGCGGATCGCCTCGGCCTGGTTGCCCTCCGCGAGATGGGCCTCGATGAGCGCGGCGCAGGCGCTCTCCCGCAGCGGGTCCGCGTGCGCGGCCACGCTCGCGGCCGCCACGGCCTCGGCGAACCGCCGCTGCCTGACGAAGATCGCCGACAGGGCCTCCAGGGCGTGCAGCCGCAGCTGGTGCCATTCGTCCGCGGCGGCCAGCACCCATTCCTCGTACCAGCCGGGCAGCAGGCCGTTGGCCAGCACCTCGACGGACCCCGCGCAGACCGCGGCCTCCTCCGCCTGGACGGTGGGGTCGATGAGGCGCTGCGCCAGCGCGCGAGCGTCGTCGAAGTCCACGCCGGTGTCCGGGGCCAGCCCGATCTCGGTCGTCCCGACGTGCAGCAGCGCCCGCCCGACCCCGTCGAGGCGTTTCAGCGCGGAGCGCAGGTTGGCGTGCGCGCGCCGCTCCGGCGCGTCGGGCCAGAGGGTGGTCGCCATCACGTTCCTGTGCACCGTCCTGCGGCTGATGGCGATGTACGCGAGCAGCCGTTCGGAGCCGTTGGAGACGGTGAGCTGCTCGTCGCCGGCCAGCAGCCGGAAGCCGCCCAGAAGCGCGAGACGGAAAGGTCGCTCCACCATGCCCCCGGTCCCCTCCTGGTGCGAGATCAGTCCGGGGAGCCGCTCCTTAGATACCCGCTGGCGAGGCCGGAACACCGGAATGAACGGTGGCCTTGCGGCGCTTGCAGGGAAGCAGTCGCTCAGGAAAGAAGGCGTGTCCCATGTCCACGCAGGCCGACGCGGCCCGGCTCATCGTCCAGGCGCTGGAGGCGGAAGGCGTCGAGTACGTCTTCGGCATCCCCGGCGAGGAGAACATCCACTTCGTCGACGCGCTCCAGGACTCCTCCATCCGCTACGTCCTCGTACGGCACGAGCAGGGCGCCGCGTTCATGGCCGAGATCTACGGCAGGCTGACCGGCAGGGCGGGGGTGGCCTCGGCCACGCTCGGCCCCGGCGCGATCAACCTGCAGCTCGGCGTGGCCGACGCCACCACCAACAGCACCCCGGTGGTGGCGATCAGCGCGCAGGTCGGGCTCGACCGCATCTACAAGGAGTCGCATCAGGTGGTGGACCTGGTGTCGCTGTTCAGGCCGATCACCAAGTGGTCGGAGCTCGCGCCGTCGCCGCAGGCGCTGCCCGAGATGATCCGCAAGGCGTTCAAGACCGCCCAGACCGAGCGTCCCGGCGCCGTCTACCTCGCCATCCCCGAGGACGTCGAGTCGGCGCCGGTGCCCGCGGACCTGCGGCCGCTCCCCGTCAACGTGGTACGCCCCCAGGACCCCTCCGCCGCGCAGATCGCCCGCGCGGCCGACGTGCTGGCCACCGCGCGCCGGCCCATCGTGCTGGCCGGGCACGGGGCCACGCGCGCCGGGGCCTCGCAGGCGCTGATCCGCTTCTCGGAGCGGCTGGGGCTGCCGGTGGCGACCACGTTCAACGGCAAGGGCGTCTTCCCCGACGACCACCGGCACGCGCTGGGAGCGGTCGGGTTCATGCGGCACGACTACGTGAACTTCGGGTTCGACGAGGCGGACGTGCTGATCAGCGTGGGGTACGAGCTGCAGGAGTTCGACCCCGTCAAGATCAACCCGCATCGCGACAAGCAGATCATCCACATTCACCGCTTCCCCGCCGAGGTGGACGACCACTATCCGGTGGCGGTCGGCGTCCAGGGGGACATCTCGCGCTCGCTCCACGCGCTCGCGGACGCCGTACACCGGCGCTTCGAGATCAACGGCACCGGCGAGAAGATCCGCCGCATGGTGCGGGAGGAGCTGGAGCAGGGGCGTTCGGAGGACGGGTTCCCGCTGTCGCCGCGCCGGATCGTGGCCGACGTCCGCGCGGCGATGGGGCGCGAGGACATCGTGCTGGCGGACACGGGGGCGGTGAAGATGTGGATGGCCCGCATGTATCCGACGTACGAGCCGAACACGATGCTGGTCTCCAACGGGCTGTCGTCCATGGGCTTCTCGGTGCCGGGGGCGCTGGCGGCCAAGCTGGCCTTCCCCCGGCGCCGGGTGCTGGCGGCGACGGGTGACGGGGCGTTCCTGATGAACTCGCAGGAGCTGGAGACCGCCGTACGGGAGCGGATCCCGTTCGTGGTGCTGGTGTGGGAGGACGGCGCGTACGGGCTGATCGAGTGGAAGATGGACCTGGAGCTGGGGCGCGACTCCAACGTCAGGTTCGGCAACCCCGACTTCGTCAAGTACGCGGAGAGCTTCGGGGCGCGCGGCTACCGGATCACCCACGCGGACGAACTGCTGCCGACGCTGCGCAAGGCGCTGGCGGACGACGTGGTGTCGGTGATCGCGGTGCCGGTCGACTACTCGGCGAACCTGGAGCTGACCGACAAGCTCGGCGAGCTCACCGGCCCCTTCTGAGCGGGCTTCACAGGCTCACCACTCCGAGTCCTGAGCGGGCTTCACAGGCTCAGGACGACGATGCCCACGCCGAGCAGGAGGTCGAGGACCATGCAGAACTCCGCCATCGACCGCGCCACGACCTGCTTGGCCCGCCACACGAGCAGGTCCTGCACACCGTGGGCGATCAGCGCCCCCGCGACCAGGAAGCCGCCGGCCTGGGGCGACAGGGTCAGCGCCAGCAGCGCCGCCCCGCCGAAGACCAGCATGGCCGGGACCTGCGCAGCCGTCAGCAACGGCTGCCGCAACAGCCCGCCCACCAGGCCGAGGATGATGAGGGAGACCGCGCCGCCGATCAGGGCGGGCCAGGCGTCGATCCCGAGCGCGTCCAGCACCACCCACGCCACGGTGCCGATGACGAACAGGGCCCAGACGGTGCCGGGCTTGCCGAGGACCGCCGCACCGAGGTAGATGAGCGCTGCCAGGAAGACGACGAACCCGAGCCCGCGGCCGTCCTCGAAGTCCAGGAGGGTGAGGACGGCGAAGCCCAGCCCGAGCAGAGTGGGCCAGCGATGCGCGACGGCCGGGAGCGCGCGGGGAGGCTCGGAAGTCCGTGTCATGCGCCGAGTGTCGCCGGTGGGGCGGTGGGGGATACAGGACTCGCGTGCTCCAGGTCCGAAATCTTGGTGAGCCGGTCCCCATCCATGGCGTCGGCCCCTCCCACCGAGGTCCCCGGGGAGGGCGCCCCTCCGGCACCGCACGCACGGCCGACGGACGCACGGTCAACGGACGGCGGTGGGCCGCACCCCGTGAGGTGAGGTGCCTCCCCCGATGGGTTGGGGGAGGCAGGTGGGGCGGAAGGGGTCAGCCGGCCAGGTGAGGGAGGACGCCGGTGTGGTGGAGGCGGTCGCGGGCGGCCGCGATGGCCTCGTCGGTCGTGGCGAACACCTGGCCCGCCTCGTCCAGCCGGGCGAGCACCCCGAGCGCCTCCAGCGGCTGGTGGTGGCCGTCCGGGATGCCCGAGACGTACACCAGGATGCCCCGCCCCTCGAGCTGTTCGATCGCGTCGCCCAGGACCAGCGCGCCGCTGGCGTCGATGGTGGTGACGCGGGACATGCGCAGCACCACCACGGACACGTCCGTCACCTCCGACAGCTCCATCAGGAAGCGGTGGGCCGCGGCGAAGAACAGCGGCCCGGCCAGGCGGTAGGTGACGATGTGCTCGGCGAGCAGCGCGTGCTCGTCCTCGGTGTGATGGGGCTGCAGGTCGTGGCGGAGCGGCTCGGCGTCGAGGCGGGCGTTGCGCGCCAGGGCGCGCAGGGCCAGCGCCCCCGCCACCACCAGGCCCAGGATGACCGCCACCACCGTGTTGAGCGTCAGGGTGGCGACGGCCGTCAGCACCAGGACCACGGCGTCGGCCCGGGTGGACCTGAACATGGCCTTGACGGCGTCGGTGTCGATCATGCGCACCGACGTGGCCAGCAGGACCCCGGCCAGCGCGGCCAGCGGGATCCGGGAGACGAGCCCGGCGGCGGAGTAGACGATCGCGGCCAGGATGCCCGCGTGGGCCAGCGCCGCGAGCCGCGACTGGGCGCCGGAGCGGACGTTGACCGCGGTGCGGACGATGGCGCCCGTGCCGGGCATGCCGCCGAACAGCGGGGTGACGAGGTTGGCCACGCCCTGCCCGAACAGCTCCCTGTCGGGGTCGTGACGGCATCCGGCGGTCATGCCGTCGGCGGCCTTGGCCGACAGCAGCGACTCCAGCGCGGCCAGGGCGGCCACCGCGACGGCCGGGGCGATCAGGGACGGCAGCGCCCCCGGATCCAGGAACCCCAGCGACGGCGCGGGCAGCCCGGCGGGCAGGTCGCCGATCCTGGCCAGCGGCAGCTCGGCCACCTCGGCGGCGACGGTGGCGATGGCCACGGCGGGCAGCGCGAACGGCAGGCTCGGCCGTACGCGTGCGGCCACCAGCACCACCGCGGCCACGGCCACGGCCACGGACGTCGCCCACCAGTGCGGGTGGGCGAGGAAGTCGAGGACGGCGTGCCAGGCCACGATCATGACCTTGTGGCTGTTCTCGGGCGGGACGCCGAGCGCCTGGGGCACCTGTTGCAGGCCGATCACGCAGGCGATGCCGACGGTGAACCCCGCCACGACCGGAGCGGGGACCACGGCCATGTAGCGCCCGGCGCCGGTGAGCCCCAGCGCGACCAGCAGCAGCCCGGCCAGCACTCCGACCGTGAGCACGCCGGTGGGGCCGTGGGCGTCGACGATCGGCATGAGCATCACCGTCATGGCGCCGCTCGTGCCCGTGACTTGCAGGTCGGAGCCGCCGAGCAGGGCCGCCAGCGCCCCGGCGACGACGGCCGTGGCCAGCCCGGACGCGGCGCCGAGCCCGGAGGAGACGCCGAACCCGAGTGCCAGCGGCAGCGCGACGACCGCCACCGTGAGCCCGGCGAGCAGGTCCTGGCGGGGGCGGCGGCACATGGCGGCCAGCGACTCGCGTTCAGGCAGCACGGCCCGCAGCCGCCCCCAGGCCAAGGCCAGCGCGCCGGTCACGAGCTGTTACCTTCTGGTCCGGAAATGTAACCGTCTTGGTGCGCGAAAGGTCCTCTCACCATCACTCCCTACGAGTAAAGAGCGCCCCGCAATGCACCAAATTGCATATTTTTGCAATTGGTCAAGAGGCTCAACGTAACAAGTACACCCCTTGCCACCTGCCTAAACGGGCTGTTCGCGAGGCGTGAACACGGGCAGCAGCGAGAACGCCCGCCCGGCGGCCCGGGTCGCCTCCCCCTCGACCTCCGCCATCGGCCGGCCTTCGGCCAGCATCGCCCAGTTGCGCCGGGCGAGCACTCGCTGCACGGCCAGCACCTGCCCGGCGACCAGCCCGGCGGTCAGCTCGTCGGTGATCTCCCCGAGCGCCTCGGCCAGGGCCTGCTCGTCCTGCGCCATGTGCTGGAACAGCCGCGCCGCCAGGCTCGGCGTCGAGAACACCATCCGGTGGTACGCCACCACGTCCGGATGGTCGTTGAGCCCGGTGACCGGGTCGCGCCGGGCGAGCCCGTCGAGGAAGTGGCGGCGCAGCGCCTCCAGCGGCCGCTCCCCCGGCCCCCGCCCCCGTACGACGCGGGCGGCCTCGCCCTGATGGTCGGCGATCCGGTGCAGCACCAGGTCTTCCTTGGTCGGGAAGTACTTGAACAGCGTCGGCTTCGACACCCCCGCCGCGGCCGCGATCTCCGTCACCGGCACCTCGTCGAAGCCGCGCGCCAGGAAGAGCGAGATGGCCGCCGCCGAGATCGCCTCGTGGACCCGCTGCCGCTGGATCTCCCGTAGTCCCGTCATGAACACAGCCTATCAAAGTGTTAACCTGGTTAAGTTCTTAACCGAGTTAACGCTTTGGGGGACGCGATGGGGACGCTCGACGACGAGAGGCAGTACGTCGAACGCTGCAAGGCCGGACTGCGCAGGATGCTCGAAGGCGCGCGCGACAACGTGATCATCGGAGAGACCGTGGCCGGCGACCGCTACAGCGCCGAGCGGCTGGGCCGCCACCTCAAGAGCCTGGCCAAGGAGCTGAGCGAGGAGCCCGAGGGCCCGCCGTTCTTCGGCCGGCTGGACTTCGGCGCGGGCTCGGCCGAGCACCGCGGGCGCGCGTACCACATCGGCCGCCGGCACATCACCGGCGAGCACGGCGGCCCGCCCGTGGTGATCGACTGGCGCGCGCCGGTCTCGCGGGCCTTCTACCGGGCCAGCGCCCGCGACCCCCAGGGCGTCGCGGTACGCCGCCGCTTCGGCTGGTCGGGCACGACGCTGACGAGCTTCGAGGACGAACGGCTCGAACGGGGCGAGGAAGGCGAGTCGCGCATCCTGGCCGCCGAGATCGAGCGCCCCCGCGTCGGCCCCATGCGCGACATCGTGGCCACCATCCAGCCCGAGCAGGACGACCTCGTACGCGCCGAATTGGACACCTCGATCTGCGTCCAGGGCGCGCCGGGCACCGGCAAGACGGCGGTCGGCCTGCACCGGGCCGCGTACCTGCTGTACGCGCACCGGCAGCGGCTCGAACGCTCCGGCGTCCTCGTCCTCGGCCCCAACCGGGCCTTCCTCGGTTACATCTCGGCCGTGCTGCCCGCGCTCGGCGAGGTGGACGTCGAGCAGACCACCCTGGAGCGCCTGCTGGCCCCCAGCACCGTCCCCGTCCCCGTCACCGCCGCCGACAGCGAGGCCGCCGCGCTGGTCAAGCACGACGTCCGGATGGCCGGGGTGCTGCGAGGGGCGCTGTACCGGCGGATCGCGAAGCCGGTCGAGCCGGTGGCGGTGGCGGACGGCTCGTACCGGTGGCGGGTGCCCGAGGACGAGCTGCGCCGCATCGTGGACGACACGCGCCGCGAGTCCCTGCCGTACGGAGTGGGCCGCGAGCGGGTGCGGGCCCGGATCGTGGCCGCGATCCAGCGCCAGGCCGAGGCGCGCGGGCAGACGGCGGGCGCGGCCTGGACCCGCAAGATCTCCCGCGCCGTCACCCCGTTCCTGGACGCCGTCTGGCCCGCCGTCAAACCCGAGGAGGTCCTGTACGAGGTCCTGCGCGGGCCGGCGGAGAGCCCGGGGGACGGCGCGCTGACGGAGGCCGAGTGGGAGGCGATCACCTGGGCCAGGCCGCCCCGCAGCGTCAAGAGCGCCAAGTGGACGACGGCCGACCTCGTCCTGCTCGACGAGATCGCCGCCCTCATCGAGCGCCCGCGCGGCTACGGCCACGTCATCGTGGACGAGGCCCAGGACCTGTCCCCCATGGAGTGCAGGGCCGTGGCCAGGCGCGCCGAGCACGGCTCGCTCACCGTGCTCGGCGACCTGGCCCAGGGCACCACGCCGTGGGCGGCCGCCTCCTGGCCGGAGCGCATGGCGCTGCTGGGCAAGCCGGACGGCCAGATCATCGCCCTGACCACCGGTTTCAGGGTCCCGGCGGCCGTGGTGGAGCTGGCCAACACGCTGCTGGCGGCGCTTGGCACGCAGGTGCCCGCGACGCGCTCGTACCGCTCCGACGGCCGCCTGCGCGTCACCCGCGTGAGCGTGCTGGAGAAGGGCGTGGTCGAGGCGGCGCGCGAGGCGATGGCGTTCGAGGGGTCGATCGGGGTGATCGCGGCGGACGCCGACGTCGAGGCGCTCGCGTCCGCGCTCCGGGACGAGGGCCTGGACGCGGGCGAACGCCTCACCGTGCTGCCCGCCTCGCTGGCCAAGGGACTGGAGTACGACCACGTGATCCTGGCCGAGCCCGCCGCCGTCGCCGAAGCCGAGCGGCGCGGCCTGAACCGCCTGTACGTCGCCCTCACCCGGGCCGTCTCCCGGCTGGACGTCGTTCACTCCAGGCCACTCCCGCCCCAGCTTTCTCATCCCACAGAAGCAGCCTGAAATCGGTAGATGTCCTGGTTCGTTCGGCTCGACAGGACTGGGCCCTTCGGTGTGTGATGTGGTTCACGTCTCGAGAGGAGCCCGCAAGTGACCTCTTCGCAGGACCCGCCCCAGGGCGACGATCCCAACACCCAGTGGTCGCAGCCGCCCCCGTATCCGCAGCCTCCTTACAAGCAGCCGCCGAGCAACCAGGTCCTGTCGATCATCGGGTTCGTCTGCGCGGTGGTGGCCGTGCTGTTCATCCCGATCCTGTTCGGCCTGGCGGGCATCGTGCTGGGCATCGTCGGTCACACGCGGGGCGAGCCGCTGGGCAAGTGGGCCGCCGTCGCCGCCGGCGTCGGGATGATCATCGGCATCGTCCTCGGCGTGATCCTCGTGAGCAGCATGTCCTGACCCGAGCCGCCCCGGGCGTCACCGACTCCGTATGACGTGACCCCCTCCCGGGGCGGCGCCGCTTGTCCTCCCCCGCCCACCCGCTCCCGTCCACCGGTTGAGCTGCCCTCCCGTAGCACCCCGCCTCCAGGACGCGCGGCGCACAGCAGGCCGCCTCCCGTAGCGCCCGACACCGCCTCCGCATGCAGGACGCGCGGCGCACAGCAGGCCCCTCACGCTCCCCCACCCCGCCGCGCCGCCTCCGATCTCGCGGACGCACCGCGCTTCCCTATTGCGTGGCGGATACTCGCGCGCGTATGCTCGCATACGAGTAATCGTCCACGAGGGAGTTGAGCCCGGATGACCAAACGGCGCAGGGTCGCGAACCTGCTGGCTCTGGCCGTGCTGACGGTGGCCGGGCAGCGGCCGATGCACCCGTACGAGATGGCCTCGGTGCTACGGGCGCGCGGCAAGGACCAGGACATGCCGATCAAGTGGGGATCCCTCTACACCGTCGTCCGCAACCTGGAGAAGCACGGCCTGATCGAGGCCGTGGAGAGCCTCAGAGAGGGCGCCCGCCCCGAGCGGACCGTCTACCGCGTCACCGAAGCCGGCCGGGAGGAGGCCGACGACTGGACGCGCGAGCTGCTGTCCACGCCCGTGCGGGAGCCGTCGGCGTTCGAGGCGGGGTTGTCGGTGCTGGGCGGGCTCGGCCCGGACGAGGTGGTGCCGCTGCTGCGGCAGCGCCTGGACCTCCTGGAGCAGCAGCTCCAGGAGGCGCGCCGGGCCCTGGAGCGGGACCGGGAGGAGGTGCCCAGGCTGTTCCTCCTCGAGTCCGAGTACGCGCTGGCGATGCGGGAGGCGGAGGCGGGCTGGGTGGGCGCGCTGCTGGCCGAGCTGACCTCCGGCACGTTCCCCGACCTGGATGGATGGCGGGCCTTCCACCGGACCGGCGAGCTGCCCCCTGAGGTGGCGGACATCGCGGAGTGGGGCAGCACAGCGGATTGACCTCGGCGACCGGCGAAGAGCCCGGTGGCCGATCGCAAGACCGGCGGCGGTGCGGGAACACCGCCGCCGGGAGACCTTCGTACCGAAATGCCCGTGAAGCGGGACCCCGGACACGAGATGGCACTCGTAACAATAGCCGGGCTCCCCTTCACGGACCGAACCATGGGGAGTCACCATGACCACGATCACGACCACTCTCGACACCGTGACGTCGAAGGACGGCACCACGATCAGCTACCGCCGGCTCGGCCGCGGCCCCGGGCTGGTGCTGCTGCACGGAGCGATGCAGACCGGCCACAGCAACATCGAGCTGGCCCAGGCCCTCGCCGACGAGTTCACCTGCTACGTGCCCGACCGCCGCGGCCGGGGCCGCAGCGGCCCGTCAGGTCCGGACTACCGCCTCGATCGCGAGGTCGAGGACCTCGACGCGCTGCTGACCGCGACCGGGGCGGACCGCGTCGTCGGCGTGAGCTCGGGCGCCATCATCACGCTGCGCACCGCGCTCGTGCGGCCCGGCCTGCGCAAGGCCGTCATCTTCGAGCCGCCGCTGGACATCGACGGCTCCTTCCCGGCCGGCTGGCTGGCGCGCTTCGACCGGGAGCTCGCCTCCGGCCGTATCCCGGCGGCGCTGGTCACCGGGATGAGGGCGGCGCGGCTGGGCCCGCCGGTCTTCAACGTCATACCGCGGGCGATCCTGGAGCCGCTCACGGCCATGATGCTGAAAAGTCAGGACAAGGCCGCGGTCGAGGGGGAGCCGACGTTCCGGGAGCTGGCCCCGTCGCTGCACAACGACGGGCAGCTGGTGGCGGAGACGGCCGGCGCCCTGGACCTCTACCGGTCGATCGAGACGGAAGTGCTCCTGCTCGGCGGCACCCGGAGCCCCGCCTATCTGAAGTCCGCGCTCACCGGGCTGGAGCGTGTCCTGCCCCATGCCCGGCGCGTGGACCTGCGAGGTCTGGACCACAGCGCGACCGGCAACGCCGACCAGCGCGGACGCCCCGAGCAGGTCGCGGCCGCGATCCGCGGCTTCCTGTCCTAGCAGCCCTCAGGTGGTGGCGAGGGCGACCGTGGGCGACAGGCGGGCGGCCCGCATGGCGGGGTACAGCCCGGCGAGCGTGCCGATCAGCAGGGTCGCCCCGACCGCCCCGCCCAGCGCCCACGGCGGGACCACCGGCGGCCAGCCCCGCGACAGGGCGTAACCGGCGGTCGCCAGCGCGCCCAGGACCGCGCCCGCCACCCCGCCCAGGGCGGACAGCAGCAGCGACTCGGCGAGGAACTGGACGCGCACCTGACCGCGGGTGGCTCCGAGCGAGCGGCGCAGGCCGATCTCCCTGCGCCGCTCCAGCACGGAGATGACCATGGTGTTGGCCACCCCGACCCCGCCCACGAGCAGGGCCACCGCGCCGAGCCCGAGCAGCAGGTTGGTGAAGGCGCCCGCGGCGGCGGCCTTGGCTGCCAGGGCGTCCGACGGCCTGCTGACGGTGACCTCCTCCGGGTTCTCGGGGTTGACGGTGCGGGGCAGCACCTGGCGCACCGACTCCACCGCCTCGTCCGAGGAGCGCTCGTAGATGGTGGTGGGGTAGCCGTCGAAGCCCAGCAGCTCCCGCGCCGCGGGGAAGCCGACCAGGGCCGAGCGTTCGATCTCCGGGGCCAGCGGCATCGGCCCGAGGATCCCGATGACCGTGAACCAGCGGCCGCCCATCCACACCTGTACGCCGGTCCTGGCCAGGCCGAGCCGTTCGGCGGCCTGCGCGCCGAGCACGACGGCCGGCTGCCGGGCGGTGGCGTCGTTGAGCCAGGTGCCCTTGGTCACCGAGCCCTCCAGGGTGGTCAGGAGAGTGGTGCTGGCCGCCTGGACGGCGATGCCGCCGGTGACGGCTTCGGGGATGTGGTTGTTGCGGCGTACGGTGGCCTCCACGCCGCCCGTGGCCGCGGCCGTCCGGACCGGGCGGATGCGCTGGACCATGGCCAGCGCGCCGGTCGGCAGCTTGGCCTCCTCCCCGAACATGGTCTGCCCCGGAGCCACCGTGAGCAGGTTGGTGCCGAGCCTGTCGAGCTGGCGCAGGAGCTGCTCGCGGGAGGAGGACGAGATCCCGATCACGGCGATCATCGTCGCGATGCCGATGGCGATGCCGAGGGCCGACAGGATCACCCTCGTCGGGCGGGCGCGCAGCCCGGCGGCCCCGACGCGCAGCACGTCCCCGAGGCTGAGCCGGCCGGGCGCGAGCCGCGCCCCGGCCCGGTGGTGGTGGTCGGTCAACGCCCGGCTCCTCTCAACAGCTCCACGGGGCTCAGGTGGTCGTGCTCGTGGCCGTCGACGACGAGGCCGTCGCGCAGGCGTACCTGGCGGGCGCACCAGCCGGCGATCTCGGCGTCGTGGGTGATGACGGCGACGGTGGTGCCGGCCTCGTGCAGGTCCGCCAGGACGGCCAGCACGTCGGCGCCCGCGTGGGAGTCCAGGTTGCCCGTCGGCTCGTCGGCGAGGAGCAGCGGAGGGTCGCCCGCCACGGCCCGGGCGACGGCCACCCGCTGCTGCTCGCCGCCGGACAGCTCCGACGGCCGGTGCCGCAGCCGGTGGCCGAGCCCGACCCGTTCCAGCGCGGCGGCGGCGCGTTCGCGGCGGACGCGGCGGCCCGTGCCCGTGTAGAGCAGGCCGTCGGCCACGTTGTCGAGCGCGCTGACGCCGGGCGCGAGGTGGAACTGCTGGAAGACGAACCCCAGGGTGCGCGAGCGCAGCCCGGACAGCTCCCGGTCCGACAGGGTCGCGACGTCGTGGCCGGCGACGCGCACGGTGCCGGAGGTGGGGCGGTCGAGGGTGCCGATCATGTGGAGCATGGTGGACTTGCCCGATCCGGACGGGCCGACGATGGCCAGCAGGTCGCCCCGGTCGATGGTCAGGTCCACGCCGCGCAGGGCGTGCACGTCTCCGGCGTACGTCTTGGTCACCCCGCGCAACTCGACGATGCAGTTCCCTGGGCCGTTCACTGGACCGGCACCCCGACCTTCATGCCCTCGGCCAGCCCCGCGCCCTTGATCTCGACCAGGCCGCCGCCGAACGCCCCGGTCTCGACCGCCACGATCCGGCTCGCCGCGCCCTCCACCACCTCGACCCCGAAGCCGCCCTCGCGCAGCGCCAGCAGCGCCTCGACGGGCACCGCCAGAACGTTCGGGTGGCGGGCGCTGGCCATCTCCACCTCGACCGGCGCCTGGTCCAGCTTCGTCCTCGGCGGTTTGGCGAGGGTGATGTCCACGTCGATGGTGGTGGTCGCGTCCCGGTCCGATCCCGAGGACTCCGCGACCGTCCCGACCGACGTGATCCGGCCGCCGGCCCGCTCGCCGCCGGGGAGCGTCACCGTGACCTTGGCGCCCTTGCGGGCCAGCGACTGGTCGCCGGTGTCCAGGTCCACGTGGACCAGGCGGCGGATGCCGCTCACCGTGAGCGCCTGCTGTCCGGGCGCGGTCCTGGCTCCGACCTCGGCCTTGGCGTCGGTCACGCGTACGGCGGCCGGCTGGAACACGACCTGGGCTGCGTCCACCCGCCCGCTCTCCGCCAGCCCCCTGTCCTCCTGCCAGTCCTTGACCGCCTGCTCGGTGGCGTAGCTGAAGTGGTCGTCCACGGTGAGGTAGTCGCCGTACCCGAGCGCCTTGAGGTTGCGCTCCAGCTGCTCGACGTCCGGCCCGTCGGACACGCCACGCTGCAGGGTCCGGTACAGCGGCAGGCTGCCGTACATGAGCACGAGCGGCCTGCGGTCCACCTTGATCAGCGGGCGGCCGCGGCGGACCACCGCGCCCTGGGCGGCCACCCACGTCACGGTGCCGGAGGCGCCGGAGGCGATCCGGCGCTCCCCCGCGTAGGTGAGGGCGCCGTCCACGGTCTTGGTCTCCACCAGGTCCTGCCGGGCGATGTCCGCGGTGGCGGGGACCGGGGACCTGGCGGGCGTGGCGGCGCCGGGGCCGCCGTCGTTCATGACGGCCACCGCGGTCCACGTCGCGGCGACGGCCAGGACCGTGCCGCCGCTCAGCAGGATCCCCTTCCTCACGACGTTTCCCCTGGCTTCTTGCCGCCGCCGGGCGCGTACTGCTCGCAGGCCTTGTGCGCGGCCTCGATCTTGTCCTTCGAGCCGTTCCTGATCTCGAAGCGCATGCCCTCGCCGGGCTTGGGGTCGGGCATGTCGACGCCGTGCCGGCGCATGCACTGCGCGAACTTGACCATCTGGTCGTAGTCCTGCCGGCTGGGCGTGTGGTCGCGGACGACGGCGTCCATGATGGGCTGGCACGCCTTCTGGGCCTTGTCCATCTTGTCGCGGCCCACGCTCTTGGGGACCTCCACCCGGAGCTGGCCGTTCTGCGGGTCGGGCACGTCGATGCCGTGCTCGCGCATGCACTGCGCGTACTTCAGCTGGGCCTCCTGCGGGTCCAGCGACGCCGACGGGGTGGCCGTGGGCCCGGCGGACGCGGTGCCGCCGCCGGCGCTGGCCACGCCGTCGTCCTTGGGCGCCGTGCCGCCGCACGCGGCCAGCGCCAGCGTGAGGGGGACGGCGGCCAGCAACAGCCGTACGTTCATGACGTTCGCTCCTTCGCGCCCGGGTCCTTCGCCCGGCGCGCGGCCTCACTCCAGCCCATGGGGTGCTAGAACCGGATAAGCCCGCCCCGCCGGTTTATCCGGCCCTAACACGTGATCCGTCACGCTCGGGTGCCAGAAGGAAAGGGGCGGCGATGCGGGTGCTTGTCGTCGAGGACGAGGAACGGCTGGCGGACGCGGTCGCGCACGGGCTGCGGCTGCACGCGATCGCCGTGGACGTGGCCTACGACGGGCAGGACGCCCTGGAGCGGGCCGCGTACGTGGACTACGACGTGGTGGTGCTCGACCGGGACCTGCCCGAGGTGCACGGCGACGACGTGTGCCGGCGGCTGCGCGAGGGCGGCGGGGGCGGCCGGGTGCTCATGCTGACCGCGGCGGGACAGATCCGCGACAAGATCGACGGGCTGTCGCTGGGCGCGGACGACTACCTGGTCAAGCCGTTCGCGTTCGCCGAGCTGGTGGCCCGGGTCCGGGCGCTGGCCCGCCGCTCGCCCCGCTCCGCGGTGCCCCCGCTCGAACGCGGCGGCATCGCGCTCGACCCGTCCCGCCGCACGGTCACCAGGGACGGGCGGCCGGTGTCGCTGAACCGCAAGGAGTTCGACGTGCTGCGCGTGCTGCTCGGCGCGGACGGCGAGCTGGTCACCTCCGGCGAGCTGCGCAGGAGCGTCTGGGACGAGCACGCCGACCCGGGCACGGGCGCGCTGCGGGTCACGATCACGTCGTTGCGCAAGAAGCTCGGCGTGCCGTCGGCGATCCTGAACGTGCCCGGCAAGGGGTACCGGCTTTGATCGTCGCCCGGTCGTGGTGGAGCAGCAGGCGGCTGCGGCTGCGGCTCACGCTGCTGTACGGCGGCCTGTTCTTCGTGGCCGGGTCGATCCTGCTCTGGCTCACCTACCTCATCACCGGCCAGGCGCTGAACCAGCAGTTCGTCACCGGGTTCAGGAAGATCCAGAACGCGCCCGGGGGCCTGGACGCGGCGCGCCCGATGGTCGAGGACGTCGTGTTCATGGGCGACATCGAGAACCGGGCCGGCAACGTGCTCAGCGAGATGGTGCGCTCGTCCATGCTCGTGATGATCCTGGTCGGCGTGGTGGCGCTCGTGCTCGGCTACGTGGTGGCCGACCGGGCGCTGCGCCCGCTCGACCGGGTGACGGAGGCGGCGCAGCGGCTGTCGGAGAGCACCCTGCACGAGCGCATCGGGCTGCGGGGGCCGCCCGACGAGGTCAGGCGGCTGGCGGACACGTTCGACGCGATGCTGGAGCGGCTGCACCGGGTGTTCGACGCGCAGCGGCGCTTCATCGCCAACGCCTCGCACGAGCTGCGCACGCCGCTGGCCATCAACCGTACGGTGCTGGAGGTGTCGCTGGAGGAGCCGGCCGCCTCCGAGGACCTCAAGGCGCTGGCCAGGGCGCTGCTCGGCACGAACGCCCGCTACGAGCGGCTCATCGAGGGCCTGCTGCTGCTCGCGCAGTCGGAGCAGGAGCTCACCGTGCGCAGGCCGGTGGACCTGGAGCAGGTCGTGCGCACCGCGCTGGAGCAGATCGACCTGCAGTCGCGCAGGCGGCCCGTCACGCTCCACCAGGACCTGCGGCCGGTGCTGGTCGAGGGGGATCCGCTGTTCCTGGAGCGGTGCGTGTTCAACCTGCTGGAGAACGCGATCAAGCACAACGTGCGCGACGGCGAGATCTGGCTCGCGCTGCGGCGGCAGGGCGGCGACGCGGTGGTCACGGTGCGCAACACCGGGCCGGCGGTGCCTCCGTACGAGGTGGACGACCTGTTCGAGCCGTTCAGCCGGCTCCACGGCGACCGGGTGCGCTCGTTCAAGGGCGCGGGGCTGGGGCTGTCGATCGTGCGGGCCATCGTGCGCGCGCACGGCGGCCAGGTCACCGCGGCCGCCCGGCCGGAAGGAGGGCTGAGCGTCACCGTACGGCTGCCGCACGGCCCGTCGTGAGACCCGGCCCCGGCGTGCCCGTCCGGAGCCCCGTGACATCCTTGAAGTGTGCTGTCGCCAATCGACGTGCTGCAGGAGCAGATCAGGTCCCATTTGACCGCCTTCGACCGCCGGCAGGTCCCGCCCACCGGCGGGGTGCGCAGGGCCGCCGTCACCGTGTGCGTCCTGGAGGACGCCGAGCGGGTCCCGTACACGATCCTGATCAAGCGGGCCGCCCACGGGCGCAACCCGGGTCAGTGGGCGCTGCCCGGCGGGCGCCTGGACGACGGGGAACGCGCCGTGGACGCGGCGCTGCGCGAGCTCGCCGAGGAGACGGGCGTCACCGGGGTCGAGGTGGCCGGGATGCTCGACGACTTCGTCACCGACTCCGGCTTCGTGATCACGCCGGTGGTGGCGTTCGGCGGCGTCCAGCAGCCGGTGGCCGACCCGCGCGAGGTGGCCTCGGTGCACGACGTGCCGCTGGAGTGGTTCCTGGCGCCGGGGGTGCCGCGCTGGCGCGGCAAGCTGCTGCAGATGCCGCTGGGGCCGTCCATCGTGGTCCACGCGCCGACGGGGGCGATCCTGTGGCAGTTCGCCGAGGTGGCGCTGCGCGGGCGCGAGCAGCGGGTCTTCGACGTGAAGCAGCCGCGCTGGACGAGGACCTGACCGGGCGCTCCCGGTCAGGTCCCACGCGTCCTACGCGCGGACGAACCCGTTGACGACCATCGGCAGCGACGCGTCCAGGCCCGCCACGTTCAGCACGCCCTCGTCGCCGGGGTCGCCGATCGAGTGGCCGACGGCGGTCATCGCCGCGACGACCACGCGGGCGTCCGCCGCCACGGTGCGGCGGTAGGCGCCGAGCTCCTGCGACGG
The DNA here is from genome assembly GCF_014873145.1 of Nonomuraea angiospora. Lineage (NCBI taxonomy): Bacteria > Bacillati > Actinomycetota > Actinomycetes > Streptosporangiales > Streptosporangiaceae > Nonomuraea > Nonomuraea angiospora. The sequence continues at coordinate 2,957,833 of NZ_JADBEK010000001.1, forward strand.
GTGGGCGCGCCCCGCCCACGTCTCGTTGTCGGTGAACACCACGATGCCGTCCACCGCCATCCGCTGCTCGCGCGCCCAGCGGAACGGCAGCGACAGGTCGGTGCCGCCGCCGGACGGCTGCCAGGAGCGGATCTCGCGCAGGTTGGTGCGCGGGGTCACCTTCGAGGCGTGGACGTTGGTGTCCACGTCGATGACGTGCACGTTCCCGCGCTCGATGCGGGCCAGCATGACCGCCATGGCGCAGCCCACCTTGTACGGTGCGCCGATCGACGAGCCGCCGACCATGACGCCGCCCCAGCTCATCGAGGCGGAGGAGTCGACCGCGACCAGCAGCCGCCGGCCCGTGGGCTCGACGGAGCCGAACGCCAGCTCGTACGTCTCCTCCAGCGCGTCCCGGATCGCCGGGACCGGCGCCCACGTGTGCGCGTCGGCGCGCGGGTTGGGCTGGGCGCGGCCCGAGCCGTACACGCGCAGCGCCAGGAACGCGTCCATCGGGTGGATGCGCGCCCGCAGCAGCGCGTCGCGGTCGGTGAGCCGGGCGACCGCGCGCCGGGTGGCCTCGCCCTTCGGGGTGAGCGTGCCGATCCGCGTCATGCGGGCCAGGTTGCGCAGCAGCGCGGTCATGCCGATCGTGTCGACCAGCGCGTCCCACACCTTCGGCTCCCTCAGCACGGCGTCCGGCAGGAACTCCCACGGCACCTTGCGCTCGGTCACCACCTGGATCGCCTCGCGGGCCGTGGTGACCGCCTTGGCGGTCAGGAACCGGTCCACCGGCTCCAGCGTCTCGCGCGCCAGCTCGTCGGAGACGTTGCCGGCGATCCAGCCGAACAGCCGCGCCCGCTGCGGGCCGTCCGCCTTGGGGTGGGCGATGCGCAGGACGTCGCGCAGGTCGAACGTCTCGCCCTGCGGCGTCCTGCGCTGGCGGGCCTTGCACACCTTGAACGCGACGTCGTCGGGGCTGCCGGCGGAGAACCAGGAGGCGAGCGCCGTGCGCAGGGACCGGCCGGTGACCGGCGCGGTGCCGCGCGCGGTCGGCTTGCCGCCGAGGTTCTTGTAGTAGCCGAAGAAGGAGGCGAGGTGGTCGGTCGTGCGGGCCACCTTGGGCAGGGCGAGCTTGGCCGCCTGCCGGGTGGCCGCGTCACCGCGCGCGTAGGCGGCGGCCAGCGCGAACAGCGCAGGGCGCTGCTTGGGGGCGCGCGGCGGGCGCGCGGTCGAGATGCCGGTGAGCAGCTCGACGACGCGCGGGCCGTCCTCGGCGATCGCCTCGAACAGCGCCGCGGCGTTGCCGGCGGTGAGCTGCTCCTGCGACACGTAGTAGGTGCCGCCCGTGGTGCCGAGGATCAGGAAGTCCTCGACGCGCTGCCACAGGTCCTTCTCGAAGACGTAGCCGCCGGCCGCGTTGCGCACCTGGTCGGCGCGGCCGGGCAGCGGCTGGGTCTGCGGCGTGGCGAACGCGGAAACGCCGGCGAGGGGGTCACGGTTTCGCGCCATGGTTTTCACCTCGTACGTCTCGACCCGCCCGAATGGCGGATGTATGGAAAAAAAGGGGGACGGATATGGAAATGCGGACCGGTCTTTTACGGCGCGCTGCCACTACGCGACACGCGGAAGCACCCGCGCGGCGGGGAGTCGAACCCCGCGCTTCCGGCACCCGAAGCGATAACCGGCCTGCTTCGACCCGCCCCCGAGGCTCGGAGAGGGCACGGATATGGGGGTGTCCGCCGGCGTTGGCGCTCTGCCGACTGAGCTACCGGAGCGTTGGCCCCGGGCAGGACTCGAACCTGCGACTCCCCATTAAAAGTGGTAACCGACGAACTTCGACCCGTGCCCGCACCGAGTCGTGCTTACGTCGTGAATTCAACACGGCAGGCCAATAAGAGCTCAAATTATTTTCCCGGCGGAGCGGCGGTCACGGTGGGTGACCGGACGGACCCGGGGCCCTCGGGGGCCCTCGAAGATCGCCAAGCTCAGGTCACGTGTCGCCCATGAGGGGGGCGCGATTACCCCCATGCCCGGACCGTGTGCTTAACTCGAGTTGCCGATGTGGTCTGTGTCCCCCGGGCCGCAAATTACCGCCTTCACGGAATACCGTTCGGCTGGAGCCGTGTTGTGCATCTCGCCGAGGAGGCGACCGCCACATCGGCATCAACGACTTTTCCAGGCGTCCCGCCCAACGGGCGGGGCGCCTGCTTTATGGTGGGGTGGCCGACCGGCCCGATGATCAGGAGAGCTCGTTGCTGTACGAAGTGGTCAAGTTCGCCGCCGCGCCGCTCGCGCACGCGATGTGCCGGCCGCACATCTCGGGCGCGGTGCACGTGCCCAGGAGCGGGCCCGCGATCCTGGCCGCCAACCACCTGTCGATCCTCGACTCGTTCCTGCTGCCGGCGCTGCTGCCGCGGCACGTGACCTTCACCGCCAAGAACGAGTACTTCGACGGCAACCCGGTCTCCGGCTTCTTCATGCGGCTGGGCGGCAGCCTGCCGATCGACAGGGAGAGCGCGCACGCCGCCCAGACCATGCTCGACTCCGCCGCGGAGCTGCTGGAGCGCGGCGAGCTGTTCGGCATCCACCCGGAGGGCACCCGCTCCCCCGACGGCCGCCTCTACCGCGGCAAGGTCGGCGTGGCCTGGCTGACGCTCAAGACGGGCGCCCCGGTGCTGCCCGTGGCGCTCAGCGGCACCGAGAAGGTGCTGCCGGTCGGCTCGAAGGTGCCCAGGCCCGCGCGGATCGGCATCGCCATCGGCGAGCCCATGCGGTTCGAGGGCGACCACACCAAGGCGCGCGACCGGCGGCAGGTGACCGACGAGATCATGGCGGCCATCCAGAAGCTGTCCGGGCAGGAATACGTGCCGACCTACGCCGCCAGCTACAAGGCGGCCAACGGCGTGTCGTGACAATGTCGTCGAGGATCAGGGGGATGTAGCGTGGCGCGTGGTCGTACCATCGCGATCGTGTCCAGCGCCACCGTGCTCGCGGTGGGGGCCGCGGCCGGGGGCGCGTACTACCTGCTGCACACGAGGGGGACGCCCGCCGAGACGGCGCAGCGCTTCACCGCCGCGTGGCAGGCCGGCAACTGGACCGCCATGGGGGCGGAGCTCGCCAAACCGCAGCAGCTCAACGCGTACGACCAGCAACGCAGCGCACTCGCCGTCGAGTCGGCGGACATCAAGCTCGGCAAGATCACCGAGACCGGCGACCGGGCCCGCGCCCCCTACACCGCGACCCTGACCCTCAAGAACATCGGCAAGTGGTCCTACCAGGGCCAGATCGACCTCATGGTGGCCGACCGCACCTGGAAGGTCGACTGGAAGCCCGCCGCGCTCCACCCGTCGATGGCCGCCGGGGCCGAGTTCAAGCTCAAGACCCGCTGGCCCGACCGGGCCGAGATCACCGACGCCCGGGGAGACCGGATCGACACGGGCACGGTCGGCGGGTCGGTGCAGCAGCTCGTCGGCTACCTCGACAAGGCCGACAAGAAGGACGTGGCCAAGCTGGGCTCCGCCTACAAGGTCGGCCAGGCGGTCGGGCGCGGCGGGCTGCAGGAGACGTTCCAGAAGCGGCTGGCGGGCACGCCCGCCACCGAGATCCAGCTCGGCGGCAAGACGCTGGAGACCATCGAGGGCAGCGACGGCGAGCCCGTCCAGACCACGCTTGACCCGCGCGCGCAGGCCGCGGCGGTGGGCGCGGTCAAGGACATGAAGAAGCCCACGTCGATGGTGGCGATCAAGCCGTCCACGGGCGAGATCCTGGCCGTGGTCAACAACCAGGGTGGCTTCAACCGGGCGCTGGACGGCCGCTACCCGCCCGGCTCGACGTTCAAGGCGGTCACGGCGATCGGCCTGCTGGCGGCCGGGATGTCGCCGTCGGACACGGTGACGTGCCCGATGTACGCGACCATCGGCGGGCTGAAGGTCCGCAACTCCGACAAGGAGGCGTTCGGGTCGCTGTCGTTCCTCGACTCGTTCGCCCACTCGTGCAACACGACGTTCGCGCCGCTGGCCGAGCAGAAGCTGGGCGCCGACAAGCTGCTGAAGACGGCCGAGGACGTGGGCTTCAACCAGCCCCTGAACATCGGGGTCCCGGCCGCCAAGCCCAGCTTCCCCCGGGCCCAGTCCGACGCGGAGCTGGCCGCGGAGTCGTTCGGGCAGGCCAGGATCACGGCCAGCCCGCTGACGATGGCCTCCGTGGCCGCCGCCATCGCGGACGGCACGTGGCGGCCGCCGACGCTGGTGCCCTCGCTGAAGCAGAAGGCCACCGAGCGCCCGCTGCCCGACGGGGTCAAGGAGCAGCTGCACTCGATGATGGCGGCCGTGGTGTCCAAGGGCACGGCCAAGGCGGCCGGCCTGCCCGCCGGCACGCACGGCAAGACCGGCACGGCCGAGTTCGGCACCGGCGACGACCTGGACACCCACGCCTGGTTCATGGGCTTCAAGGGGGACGTGGCGTTCGCGGTGGTCGTGGAGGGCGGCGGCGCGGGCGGCAAGGTCGCGGCGCCGGTGGCGGCGTCGTTCCTCAAGGGGCTCTGAGGGGCCTCTGACGGCCGCGGCCAGGTGAACCGGCCTCTGACCTGGGCAGAACTCGAATGTGCTGGGGATCGGTGGCGAGGAGTACGCGGCGCGGCAGGCGGCCATGGGGCGGCTGGCCGCGCGGGCGGGGTTCCGCGGGGTGGTGGCCTGGTCGAGAGGCGGTTCGGCGCAGGACCATTACGCCGACGTCTACTACCTGACGGGCTTCTACCAGCACCAGCCGTTCATCCCCGACTTCCCCGGCCACTGGCGGGCGCGCGGCCACGCGGCCGTGGTCCTGCCCGTGGACGACCCTCCTCTCACTGAGCACCCCGCCGTCCTGCTGACCGACTCCAGGGACCTCCAGGAGCCCCGGCCGGCGGCGCGGGTCCAGGTGGCGCCCGATCTCGTGGACGCCCTGGCCGAGGAGATCAGGGAGTCGATCCGGCCGGGGCGGGTCGCGTTGATCGGCTACGAGGCGATGGCCGCGCCGTGGTGGTGCCGGCTGCGTTCGGTGCTGCCGGGGCACGAGCTGGTGTGCGCCGACGACCTGGCCTGGGAGGCGCGCCGGATCAAGAGCCCCGCCGAGCTCGACCTGCTGCGCGCCTCGGGGGCACTCGGGGTGCGCGCGGTGTCCGCCGCCCGGGAGGCCGCCGTGCCGGGCGCCACCGAGGCCGACGTGGCGGCGGCCGCGATCGCCGAGATCGTCCGGGCGGGCGGCGCCTACTCCGGCATGGGCATCTCCTCCGGCGCCGAGTCCTACACCTTCGCCGCCTCGGGCCCGACGCCCTACTCCGCCGACCGGCGGCTGGCCGAGGGCGACCTGATCAGGATCGACCTGTACGGCTCCGTGCGCGGCTACCTGTTCGACCTGGCCCGTACCTGGGTCGTCGGCGGCGAGCCGACCACGGAGCAGCGGCGGCTGCTGGAGGCGGTGCGGGAGAGCGTGCTGGCCGGGATCGAGCTGCTGCGGCCCGGCCGGCGCTTCGGCGAGGTGGCGCGGCGGTGTCAGCAGGTGTTCGAGCGGTCGGCGTTCGCCGTCCATCACGGGCTGCCCTGGTCGGAGACGGACGGCCTCTGGGGCCACGGGCTCGGCCTGTCGCTGGAGCCGCCGTGGATCACTGAGGGCGGTCCGGACGCGGACGGCCTCATCGAGGCCGGGATGTGCCTGGCGCTGGAGCGCCGGATCGCGATGCACTCCGTGGGGGGCGCCAGCCACGAGGAGGACGTCATCGTCACCGACTCCGGCCCCGAAGTCATCACCCGCGACCCTTGAGACTTGTTATCCGTCTGTGTAAATTTACTCGCATGGATAATAAAGTATGGGCTGCCGTCCGCGCCCTCTTCGTGGCCGTGCTCGTCATCTCCGTCGCGACCCTCGGCGTGGCCGCCCTGATCGGCGGCAACTGGGTGGTGTGGCTCCGCGGCGCCGCCGTGGCCGTGACCGCCGTCTGGCTCGTCGCCCTCGCGGGGCAGGCCGCCCGGGGAAAGAGATCGGCCTACGTACGCATCCGCTTCGTCACCATCGCCGCCCCCATCGGGATCGTCCTCATCCTCGTCGCCCCGGACAGCGGCTATCCCGGCTGGATGAAGGCGGAGCAGGCCCTGGTCGGCGTGCTGGTCGCCGCCGTCGCCCTGCTCGTCAACCGACGTGCCGTACGGCAGGCGTTCCCGAAGCGTGGCAAGCTGGGCTGAATGCAGAGCTCCGCGACCCGCCGGGCGGCCACCGAGGCCCGCAAAGCACAGATCGCCTCCGCCACGATCGCCGTGCTGGCGCGGCGCGGCTACGCGGAGACCACGTTCGAGGCCATCTGCGAGCAGGCGGGGCTCAGCAGCAAGCGGCTGATCTCCTACCACTTCTCCAGCAAGGACCACCTTTTCGAGGCCGTCGTCCGCCAGGTCGTCGAGGACGCGGCCGCCTTCATGCGCCCGGCGCTCGACGCCGCCTCCGGGGCGCGCGCCCAGCTCGAGGCGTTCATCAGGGCGAACATCGCCTTCATCGCCGCCCATCCCGAGCACGTGCGGGCGGTGCAGCAGATCGCGTTCAACCAGGTGCCCGTGGGCGGCGACGAGCAGGACGCCGCGGTCGCCAGGCTGGCGGCGCTGTTCGCGGAGGGGCAGCAGGCGGGGGCGTTCCGGGAGTTCGACGGCGGGTTGATGGGCACGGCTCTGCGCGCGTCCATCGACGGGGTGGCCGACCGCCTCGTCAAGGGCCTCGACCCTGATCGGTGCGCGGACGAGCTGGTCGAGCTCTTCGACCGCGCGACACGCGCCTGACCTCGCCGATCAGCGGGAGGCGCGGGCATGCTTCCCGCCCGACCTCGCCGATCACCGAGGAGCGCCGGTGTGCTCGCGCACGGCCGCGATGACGGCCGCCGCGCCGTCCTCCGTCCGGATCCAGGTCGCGAGCTCCACGGCCCTGCGCCGGTAGGAATCCTCCATCACGGCGGCGTTGAGCGTCGAGCGGCTCGTCGGAGCGCAGGTCGAGCCGCTGTGCGCCCCGGGCGGCGCGGACGGCGGCCGCGTTGTGCTTGCCGGCTCGGCGGGCCATGACCTCGGAATGTCGATACCGTTGAGCCGTCCTCGGATGGCGGGGCGGGCTGGCTGGGCAATGGCCAGACCGGGGCCGAAGCCGGCCTCGATCACCCGGTCCGTGGGCTGCACGTCGCGCTGGGACACCACCCACCCAGCGGTTGCGTTGGCGATTGGAGGCGCGGTGAGCCATGAGGTGTCCGGTCAGACGGCGCGGTCGGCCGAACTGACGTACGACCCGGGTTATCACGCGTTGCTTGAGCGTCTTCGACCTCACGGGCGCCAGCCGACGGCTTCAAGCGCCCTTGACGTCAAGCCGGACGAGCTGTTGACGATCGGCGAGCTGGCCAGGACCACCGGTGTCGCCACCTCGGCGTTGCGCTACCGGAATCGTCGGCAGTGCTCCGGCCTTCAGGCCGGAGGTGAAGCCGACCAGCCCGCATAGCGGGGCAAGAATAGCCGTTTCGCCGCCGGGCGAAACGGCGTCCACCCAGCTCAGACGGGCCGGCTCTGCTGCTCGATGTACTGGCGCAGAACACTGATCGGAGCACCGCCCACCGATCCGGCGAAGTAAGAGCCTGACCACAGCTTGTTCGCCCGGTAGTAGTGGCCGGCCAGTTCGGGGAACTCCTGACGCATCCGGCGCGAGGACACGCCTTTGAGGCTGTTGACCAACTTGGACAGGGCCACCTTGGGTGGGAAGTTGACCAGCAGGTGGACGTGGTCGTCTTCGCCGTTGAACTCGCGCAGTTCGGTTTCGACGTCGGCGCACACGGATCTCATGATCTCTTGTAGTCGGATGAGGTGCTCGCCGGTGAACACGCGATGGCGGAACTTCGTTACGAAGACCAAATGCGCGTGCAGCACGAAAACGCAATGTCTGCCGGTCCTGATATCGCCGTCGTCGGCCATAACCCAACCGTAGGGTGATCGTGTGCAGTTGCGGTACTCCTTCCGGATCGACCCGACCCCGGGCCAGCGCATCGCGCTCGCGCGAGCGTTCGGGTGCGCCCGGGTGGTGTTCAACGACGCGGTCGCACTGCGCAACCACGCCCATGAGCGGGGCTTGCCGTTCATCACCGACGCGGAACTGTCCCGCCTGGTGATCACCCAGGCGAAGCCGGCACCGGAACGCTCCTGGCTGGGCGAGGTGTCGGCGGTGGTGCTCCAGCAGGCGCTGGCCGACGCCTGCGCGGCGTTCCGGAACTTCTTCGCTTCTTTGGCCCAGACCCGCAAGGGGCCCAAGCTGGGGCCGCCGCGTTTCCGGTCCCGCAGGGACAACCGGCAGGCGATCCGCTTCACCCGCAACGCCCGTTTCACCATCACCGCAGCCGGCAAGTTGCGGCTGCCGAAGATCGGCGATGTGGCGGTGCGCTGGTCACGGAGCCTGCCATCCCAGCCCTCTTCCGTCACCGTGGTGAAGGATGCCGCCGGGAGGTATTTCGCCTCGTTTGTGGTCGAAGCAGCCGAAACCCCCTTGCCTGCGACCGAGGCCGAGACCGGGATCGACCTGGGCCTGACTCACTTCGCGGTGCTGTCGGGCGGGCGGAAGATCGACAGCCCACGGTTCCTGCGCCGAGCGGAGAAGAAACTCAAGCGGGCACAAAAAGCCCTGTCACGTAAGGAGAAAGGCAGCAAGAACCGGGCCAAGGCCCGGGTGAAGGTCGCCCGCCGGCATGCCAAGGTCACCGACGCGCGCCGCGAGTTCCACCACCGGCTGTCCACGATGCTGATCCGCGAAAACCAAGCGATCTACGTGGAGGATCTGGCGGTCAAGGGACTGGCACGCTCCGGACTGGCCAAGAGCGTGCACGACTCGGGCTGGGCATCGTTCCTTGGCATGGTGGAGTACAAGGCGAAGCTGTACGGTCGGACGTTCGTGAAGATCGGCAGGTTCTTCCCCTCCTCCAAGCTCTGTTCGGCCTGCGGGGCGCTGGCCGGACAGATGCCGCTGGCCGTACGGGAGTGGACCTGCCCGTGCGGGGTCACCCATGACCGGGATGTCAACGCCGAGATCAACATCCGGGCCGAGGGACGCCGGATCGTCGCCGCTGGACGGAAACCCGTGCCTGAGATGGGCGGGAAGCGGAGACGGAAAACGCCTGCGGAGACCGGTAAGACCCCTCCGCCCGCTCCTCGGGGCGAGCGCGGGGGCACGGTCGATGAAACAGGAAGCCACAGAAGTGCCGCGTGACACCACACGGCACAGGCTGAATCCCCGGCGTTCACGCCGGGGAGCGCGTCAATGGGAAGAGCTCGGCCCGCCCGCCCCGACCCGGGTCTCGGGCCAACGGCGTTATCCCGCCTCGGCGATGGCAATCGTCGGCCTGATCCTGTCGTTGCAGGACATCGGCTTCTCCCTGCGCGAGCTGAAGGGGCTCATCACCTCTCGTTACGAAGACGCCGACGCCTGGCGCGAGCTCCATCAGCGCAAGCTCGCCGAGCTCGACGAACGGATCGTCCGGGCGCAGGCCGCGCGCACCGCCATCGCCCACGGGCTGGCCTGCAGGCACCCGGAGGGCATCTTCCACTGCCCCACCTTCGCCCGCGTCATCGCCGCCCGCCTCGCCGGCTCCCCCATCCACGAGGCCCACACCCACTGATCACCACAATCACCACCCACCTAACCGGATCCCCTCCACGACGCCCACTCCCGCTGATCACCCCACCGGACCCCCAAGAGGCCCACAGCCACCGACCACCCCACCGGACCCCCAAGAGGCCCACACCCACTGACCCCCCACCGGACCCCCACGAGAGGCCCGCACCCACCGCCCCCCCACCGGACCCCCAAGAGGCCCACACCCACTGACCACCCCACTGGGTCCCCGCCGCCCGCCCCTTCCCGTCACGCACGGCTCAGAGCGGCCAAGCCATCGCGTCACTCACCCCGAATGCAACAGCGCTCCTCGCTTGCATACAATGCGTCCATTGCATGCAATGCATGCCGTCCGCTAACCTGATCCGCATGCAGACCGATGTGGCGCGGAGGCGGCTGAGGGAGTTGATCCTCGACGGCGCGTACCCGCCAGGCGCGCGGCTGACCGAGATGGAGGTCGCGGCCGCCCTGGACATGAGCCGCACCCCCGTACGCGAGGCGCTCCGCGCCCTGGCCGCCGACGGGCTCGTGCGCCCCTCCGGGCGCGGCGTGGTGGTCGTGGCGTTGGAGCAGGGCGACCTGGACGAGGCGTACCAGGTGCGGGCGGCGCTGGAGGCGCTCACCGCCGAGCTGGCCGCCACCCGCCAGCGCGAGGGCCGCATCGCCCCCGCCGACCTCGCCGGGCTCCGTGAGATCGCGATCGAAACCGCCACGGCCACCGCCGAGGGACGGTTGGCGGAGGCGGTGCGGCTCAACCGCCGATTCCACCGCGTGATCGCCGAGCTGGCGGGCAACTCGATGGCGTTGCACACGCTGGAGCGCATCTGGGATCAGATCCAGGTGTCCACGTTGCGCTCGCTGGCGCCGCCGTCGCGGCCCGCGTACGTGTCGGGCCAGCACGAGGAGCTCGTCGCCGCGATCGTCCTGGGCCGTCCGGAGGAGGCCGCCAGGGTCGCCCGCGAACACGTACTCGACACCCGTAGCATCACCCACAGCAAGGAGGACGAAGCATGACCCGCGAGCACACCTACCCGGTCGTGGTGACCTGGACCGGCGACAAGGGCACCGGCACCAGCGGCTACCGCGACTACGGCCGTGAGCACGAGCTGACCGCCGAGGGCCCGACGGCCATCGCGGCCAGTTCCGACCCGGCCTTCCGCGGCGACCCGACGCGCTGGAACCCGGAGCAGCTCCTGGTGGGCGCGCTGTCCCAGTGCCACATGCTGTCGTACCTGCACAAGTGCGCCGTGGCGGGCGTCGTCGTCACCGGGTACGTCGACAACGCGGTCGGGACCATGGCCCAGACCGCGGACGGTGGCCACTTCACCGAGGTGGTGCTGCGCCCCTCGGTCACCGTGACGTCGCCCGAGATGGCCGATGCCGCCGCCGGGTTGCACGAAGACGCGCACAAGGCCTGCTTCATCGCCAGCTCCGTGAACTTCCCGGTACGCGTCGAGCCGACCATCCGCGCCACGGGCACCGACGCCGCCCCGTCCCGTTAGAAGGTCGCTGAAGACCTTGTGACGCGGGCTGTGTCACTGGCGGTGGATGGACTGCGCGCTGTCTGAGCCGGGCCGGGGTAAGTGTCCGGACACCACCGGCGCTATGTCAGGATGGCGGCGCGGGTGCCGGCCGGGCCTGCGCCCGCGCGATGCGCGCCTTGACGTCGCGGAAGTGCAGGCGCATCGCCTCCTGGGCGGCCTCGGCGTCCCGGGCGCGAAGCGCCGCCACGATCCGGCGGTGGTTGACGGTGATCTCCGCGGTCCGCTCCTCCGGCGGGCCGAGCGTCGGCTCGACCTCGTGGTAGACGTCCCAGAACAGGCCGATCAGCTGCAGCACCAGTTCATTGCCGCACGACTCGTACAGCAGCGCGTGGAAGGCCCGATCGGCTTCCGGGTCCCGATCCATGCCATTGGCCAGGGCCTCCAACGCGGCGAGCCGGGGGGCGCTGGTGCTGTGGGCCACCTGAGCGATCAGCCCGGTCTCGAGCAGCTCGCGGACCTCGACCAGATCGTGCAGCGCGCGGATCCCGCCCGGCCCCGAACGCACCCGGAAGGCGAATGACGGGGTCAGCGCGTCGAGCGGCGCGTGCCCGACGAACGTCCCATGACCGTGCCGGATCTCGACGATGCCCAACGCCTGCAGAGCCCGGACGGCCTCGCGAACGCTGTTGCGGCTCGCCCCGAGCAGCTCCATCAACTGCACTTCGGTCGGCATCGGCGATCCGGGGACCAGCCCGCGCTCGTGAATCAGGGCGACGATGCGCTCCTGAAGCGACGCGCCGTCACCGGTACGCATGCCACCTCCAGACTCGTCGAAGACCTTGCGTCAAACATCCCACCTCTCGGGTCCGGAAGGCCAGCCGAGGACAGGAAAGTTTACGCCGACGACACGGAAGGCCCACCGGCCGGACACGGCTTGTTCGCTCCCGCATTCCGGACATAGGATGTTCTACGTGTACCGACCGGATGACGGGGCGTTGTGGAGACATTGACGTCGGACACGCTCGGCGGCACCTGGGGCACGGTCCTGCTGCCCATCCGGGACGACGAGTCGATCGACTGGGCACGCCTTGAGGCGGAGCTGGACGCGCTCGTCGCCGTGGGACTCGACGGCCTGTACGCGCACGGCACCGCGGGCGAGTTCCACACGCTCGGCGAGGACGAGTTCGACCGCGTCAACGCGCTGCTGGCCGAGAGGTGCGAACGGCACGGGCTGCCGTTCCAGATCGGCGCCGCCCACATGAGCGCGCAGACCTGCCTGGCCCGGGTGGCCCGCGGCCGGGCGCTGCGGCCCGGCGCGATCCAGGTGACGCTGCCGGACTGGTTGCCGCTGTCGCGCGGCGAGGTGGTGAGCTTCCTGTCCCGCGTCGCGGCCGCCGCCGATCCGGTGCCGCTCGTGCTGTACAACCCGCCGCACGCCAAGACGCAGGTGCCGGCCGACCTGTATCCGATGATCCGCCGCGAGGTGCCCGCGGTCATCGGGATCAAGGTGGCCGGCGGTGACGCGCGGTGGTACGCGGAGATGCGGCGCCACGCGGCCGGCCTCGCCGTCTTCGTCGCCGGCCACGATCTGGCGACCGGACGGCGGCACGGCGCCGCCGGCTCCTACTCGAACATCGCCGCCCTCAGCCCGGCCGGCGCCATGGCCTGGCAGCGGATGATGGTCGCGCGACCCGATGCCGCGCTCGACGTGGAGCGGCGGATCCACGAGTTCTTCGCCGCGCATGTCCGGCCGCTCCAGCGCGGCGGGTACGCCAGCGCCGCGCTGGACAAGTTCCTGGCCCACCTCGGCGGCTGGGCCGACATCGGCACTCGGGTCCGGTGGCCGTACGACTCGGTCGACGCCTCGCTCGCCGTACGGCTCAGACCCCTGGCCCGGGCACGATTGCCCGAGCTCTTCCCGCAGGACGTAGGACGTCCTGCGGCTGCCCGGTGATGGACGCGATGGCGCCCGCGGGGCCGCGAGCGCCATCGTCAAGCGGTTCACGCTGCCTGAGCTGACGCGAGCCCAGCCGACGCGAGCCCAGCCGACGCGAGCTCAGCCCACGCGAGCTCAGCCCACGCGAGCTCAGCCGACGCGAGCTCAGCCGACGCGATCGAACGGCAGCCGCAGCGCAAGCTGGCCGCCGATCGGGAGATTCCGCCCTCGGATCAGGTTCAGCTCGGTGTCGGTGAGCGCGCGCCGGTAGACGCGTACCTCGTCCAGCGTCCCGCGGAAGCGGTCCACACCGTCCAGCCGCTGCCCGATGTGGATCCCCTCGAGCCCGAACTCCTTGCCGAGGGTCAGCGAACCGGCCGGCACCGCCGCCGACGAGACCTGCACGCCGTCCACCAGGAGCCGGAGTTCGCCGCGTGCCCGCTGGAGCGCCACGAAGTGCCACTGCCCGTCGTTGTACGCGCTCGGCGACTGCACGGTCACGTTGAACCGGTCGACGGAGAGGACCGCCCGGATGCGGTTGCCGGCCGGTTCTGCCCGCAGCCACAGCGCCGGCGGGTTGGTGCCCCTGTTCACCCGGTGGAACCAGAGGATCGCGTGCGCGCCCGCCTGCTCCGAATACCGGATCCAGGAGGTCAGCGTGAAGTCCTTCGCGCCGAGGTCGATGGAGTCGTCGAACGGCACCTCCACCCGGTCGTCCACCCGGTCCAGTGCCAGCCCGCCGCCGAACCGCCCGTCGGTGGTCTGCGCGCCGCCGCGCACGTACGGCTGGTTGCGGTGCGGCGACTCGTCCGGCGTCGTCGGGCCGGGTGCCGGAGGGCCGGGGATGCCGGGCGGGGTGCCGTTCGGCGTCTCCAGGTACGCCTCGTTGAACCGTGCGAACCGGATCTGCTCGTACGGCGTGATGGTGCCGGCCTCGTACATCAGGGCCGCCTCGTCGCCGTCGAGGCGCACCATGTCCGAGTACGCCGACGGCCCCCAGTAGAAGACCTTGCCCTCGTCCCAGGTCTCGAAGCGGCGCCCCTCGTCGTAGGACGAGCGGATCCCCATCGCTTCCCGGGCGCCCGGGTGCATCGGCGAGGAGAAGAGGATGCGCCCTTCGCTGAAGCGCAGCAACGACGCCTGGATGTCGGTCGTCGCCAGCGCCGGCATGGTGCGGAACGGGACATCCCACGTCTCGCCACCGTCGCTGCTGGTCGCGTAGGCCCGGCTGCCCTCGTCGGTGCCGCGCTCGCGGGCCGAGGCGTAGATCCGCCCGTCGGTCAGCTCGACGACCGTGACCTCCTGGGCGATGACCGTGCCGTCGTCGCGGGACGTCTCGGCGCCGATGTTCCAGGTCACCCCGCTGTCGTCGCTGTAGAGCAGGTGCGTGCCGTAGACGTGCTTGCCGACCCGGTCCCAGCTTTCGAAACTCGCCCCGACCACCAGCCGGCCAGCATGCGGGCCGTGCTTGAGCTGGATGCCGTGCATCGGGCCGGTGGCGTACCAGAAGTTCCACTCCGGACGCTTGCCCTCGGTCATCTCCCTGGCGGCCGACCAGGTCGCCCCATGGTCGTCGCTGAACTGCACCCAGGGGTCGCGGTCACAGCCGTTCGGGCACGGCTCCGCACCGTTGTGGGTGCTCACCAGGACGACCCGGCCGGTGCTCTCGTCCACGATCGGCACCGGGTTGCCATGGGTCGTGCCATTGCCCTCCGAGACCACCTGCAGCGGCCCCCAGGTCCGCCCGCCGTCGGCGGAACGGCGCAGCACGAGGTCGATGTCCTCGTCGTCGCCGCAGTCCTTCACCCGTCCCTCGGCGAACGCCAGGAGCATGCCGTTCGTGGCCCGCACCACGGCGGGGATCCGGAAGCAGCCGTATCCGAAGTCGCCCTGTTTGTAGAGCACCTGCTCGTCCACGAACGGTGCCGTGCCTGCGGCCTCCGGGGTTTCCGCCGGCGCCGCGGTCGCCGGCGCGCCGAACACGCTGACGAGTAAGCCGGCGAACGCCAGTACGGCGCCCGCCCGGCGGCGGGCACGCCCCTTCGGGGGATGACCATCGTGCATGCCTTCGCCCTTCCTGCAGGAGAAGATTACCGATGGGACATCCTACGTCCAACGTCCCATGTTAAATAGATGGTGAACGTAGAATGTTTGCCCGACTTGACGCAGCATGTCTGATGCCGGTCAGGTGACCCGGCCTTCCAGGCACGGCTGTCAGGTTGCTTCGTCTCGTGCCGTCCGGACCGGCTCGGCTGTCGCCGGCGCGCCACCTCCGGGGCGCGGGGCGGCGGGGACGGGGGGCGCGGCCATGGTGGCGCTGGGCCTCGCCGTCGCATCCCGGGCGATCGCCGACGACAACCCTGCCGCGAGCGGGCCGCTGTCACGGGTGCCGGCGACCGACCTGACGGCGGGCCAGGCGGCGGGACGCGGCTGACGTCATGGGACGCGGACTCACGGCCACCTGGCCGCAGGGGCAGGGCCGCAGGCGCAGGGCCGCAGGCGCAGGCCGCACGTCGGAGAGCCTGACGTGACGGTCGACCACGCGCTTGCGGACTCACGGGTGGCGGCGCGGGCCTTCCGCGTGCTGGTGCCGCAGCACACTGGTCCACCCTGCTCGGCCCGTGACAGGAGCGGTGGTGCACATTTGCTTACATGAAAACCGCTTTATGGCGAGGCGTGTCGCGACGGCTTTGGGCAGTGATGGCGACGGCCGTCACGATCGCCGTGACGACGATGACGCCGTCCGACGCCCACATGAGCACCGCCACGACGTACCAGATCTGGCACTGGAACATCGCCGGCCACAGCAAGCACCTCGGCTCCACGACCAACGGCATCATCCAGGCGATCGGCGGCTCGATCAGCGCTCGCAACCCCGACTTCGTGTCGGTCAACGAGATGTGCCACAACCAGTACGGCGCGGTGATCGACTACCTGCAGGGGATCGGCTGGCCGCAGAATCCGCTGAACTTCGCCCGTTACGAGCGGGTGACGCCGGCCGACGACTCGAGCTACTGCGCCGGCACAGGCTACGGTGTCGCGATCTTCAGCCGCTTCGCCCTCGGCCCCACCGACCGCTTCACACTTCCGCAGGCTGCCGAGGACAAGCAGCGCAAGCTGCTGTGCGCGCCCGTCGCCGCCCGGCCCCACCTGCGGTTCTGCACCACCCACCTCACCTATGTCAAGGACTCCCAGGCGGCGCAGCTCGACTACGTGCACGACGTCATCGAGCGATATCGCGCCCAGGGCGACACGGTGCTGATCGCCGGGGACTTCAACATCCAGCCGCACAGCCCCCTGCTCGACAGCTGGTACTCGCCCACGGTCAACACGGTGAACAACGCCGGCAACCACGGCCGGTATCACGAGCTCGACGATGAGGACCCGATCTGCCCCGGGTGGGGAGAGCAGACCACCGAGAGCGGCACCCCGGGCTCGTGTGGTCAGCCGGGCAAGGTGGACCTCGTGTTCTCCGAGGCCGACAAGCTCACCGGCTACCGGGAGGACTCCCAGCCGATCGGGTACATCTGCGGCGCCAACCGCGACAAGGCATGCTCCGACCACCGAATCGTCAACGCCTTCGCCACGGTGACGGTGATGGACTAGCACTCCAGTGAGTGGTGGTGGCCGTGTCGGGCTGTGGCCTGATGGCGGCGGCGCCAGCCCGACCAGCGCAGGATGGGGGTCTTGGCCGTAGACCTCATCGCCGGTCGCCCAGCGGGCCGAAAACCGGTGGGATGTCCCCCTTCGCACCCGGCAGGCTTGGAGCATGAACGATCTTCTCGGCTTCGAGCCCGACGCGCGCCTGCTGATCGTGAACAGCGACGACTTCGGCATGCACCGGGCGATCAACGACGCGGTCGTGCGCTCGATCGAGGAGGGGATCTCGGGCTCGTGCAGCCTGATGGCGCCCTGCCCGGGGGCGGAGCACGCCATGGGACTGCTGCGCGACCGGCCGGAGATCCCGTTCGGGATCCATCTGACGCTGGTGTGCGACACGCCGCGCCGCCGCTGGGGGCCGCTGGCAGCCAAGGAGGAGGTGCCGTCGCTGCTCGACGCGGCGGGTGAGCTGTTCACGCCCGACCGCGTACCCGAGCTGCTCGCCCAGGCCCGCCTCGACGAGGTGGAGCGCGAGTTCCGTGCGCAGATCGCCGCCGTGACGGACGCCGGGCCGGCGCCCACCCACCTGGACTGGCACTGCCTGGCCGACGGCGGGCGCCCCGACGTCTTCGACCTCACGGTGGCGCTGGCCCAGGAGTACGGCCTGGCGGTGCGGGCCTGGCTCGACCCGGCCCGCCAGAAGGTACGGGCGCGCGGCCTGCCGGTGGTCGACCACGACTTCCTGGACAGCTTCCGGCTCGAACTCGACGGCAAGGCGGCCACGTACGCCAGGCTGCTGCGGGAGGTGCCGGTCGGGCTGAGCGAGTGGGCCGTCCATCCGGGGCTCGGGGACGAGGACGCGCGGGCGATCGAGCCCGGCGGGTGGCGCGTGCGGCGGACCGACTACGAGTTCCTCACGTCTCCGGAGGCGCGCGAGATCCTGCGGAGCGAGGGGATCACCGTGCTCGACTACCGGGTCCTGCAGGAGGTCTGGGTCGGACGAGGCACGTAAACCAAGGACAGGCCCAGCGAGGCGCACGGCGTTGCGACTGGTGCAGGTCCCGGATGCCGAGGACTGCACCACCACCGTGGGACCCGGGTCCACCACTGGGCAGGACCATCACGCGACGCATGTCCGTCCGACGCGCCTCAAGCACGATCACCATGCGACGCAAGTCCGGCACCCTCTCGTGCGACGCGCATTCGACCAGGAGCCCCGACAGAGGCGCAGAGCCAATGCTCCGGAACACAGCATGAACAGGCCGAGAACGGTCCGTGACGCAGCGTGTGGGAGGCGGTTCAGGCGGCGCACGGAAGGCGCCGATCCGGGCAGGACGGCTAGAAGTGGGCGGCGGCCAGGGCGAGCGCGGCGGCGGCCTCGTGGCGGAGCACCATGATCAGGAGCGTGGCGACCAACGTGGCTATGAGCAGCCAGCTGATCAGGATGATGACCGTCGAACGGCGTGGCCGCCGCCTGCGGCCCGGTTGCCCGTTGGCCTTCGCCTCGCTGCGACGCACCCGCTCGTTGAACGACTCCAGTCGTGCGACGAGTCGCGGATCGTCGGCGACGAGGTGCTGCTCGATCTGGGCCAGCATCCGCTCCTCGTCCTGCGACCAGGCCATAGACGCACCTCCCGAACGCAAGCTCTGCGACGTCTTTCTGCCCAACCCTGAAGATCATTAGCCCCCGCCTGACCAGGTAATTGCAACCTCTTTTCAGTTTGCGATCATGCTCGAACTCCTGTTCTAATCATGGCATGCGCTGGGACAACCTGCGCCTGGCCGGGCCCGGTCAGGACGATCCGGCCGTGCCGCTGTTCGCTCGCGGCGCGGTCACCCGCACGTTCGACACGCCCGAATTCAGGGGGATGACCTTCTACGAGATCCGGGCCAGATCCATCATCAACCGGGTTCCGGGGGCCAGCCGGGTCCCGTTCGAGTACACGATCAACCCCTATCGAGGGTGCACTCATCGCTGTATTTACTGTTTTGCCCGAAAAACGCATGAATATCTAGATTTTGATGCCGGGGCGGACTTCGACTCGAAGATCGTCGTCAAGGTCAACGCCGCCGAGCTGGCCCGCAAGGAGCTGGCCTCGCCGCGCTGGGGCGGCCACCACGTGGCCATGGGCACCAACGTCGACTGCTACCAGCGCGCCGAGGGCCGCTACAAGCTGATGCGCGGCATCCTGGCCGCGTTGCGCGACGCGCGCAACCCGTTCTCGATCCTCACCAAGGGCACGCTGATCCTGCGCGACCTCGACCTGCTCACGGAGGCGGCGGACGTCACGGACGTGAGCACCAGCGTGTCGGTCGGCTTCGTCGACCCGCAGGCATGGCGCGCGGTGGAGCCGGGCACGCCCAACCCGCGCAGGCGCCTCGAGGTGTGCGCGACGCTCAACGACAACGGCATCGCGTGCGGTGTCCTGATGGCCCCGATCCTCCCGTTCCTCACCGACTCCCCCGACCAGCTGGAGACCACCGTCAAGGAGATCGCCGCCTCGGGCGCCACCCACATCGCCCCCATCGTGCTCCATCTGCGTCCTGGGGCGCGCGAGTGGTGGCTGGGGTGGCTGTCGCGCGAGCATCCGCGCCTGGTGCCCCGCTATCTGGAGCTGTACGGGCGCGGCGCGTACGCGCCCAAGGCGTACCAGGAGCGGGTGACGGGCCTGGTCAAGGAGCTGGCCGAACGCCACGGCGTGGGCCGCGCCACCCCGGCCATGGCCCGCCGCCTCCCGCCCCGGCCCGCGCCCGCGCTGATCACGGACGAGCCGGAGCAGCTACGCCTGCTCTGAGCGACACCACCACCGCACTCGCCCTGACCCGCGCAGTACGCCTGCTCCGAGCTCCGCACGACATCACCGCATCCGGCCAGGCCCCGCGCAGTACGCGTGCTCCGAGCTCCGCACGACACCACCGGGTCCGCCCTGGCCTCATGCGGGCCGGTTCAGCTGTCGTCGCGTGCGGCTCCGGCCGGGCCGAACAGGTGGCCGAGCCGGTCCAGGAACTGCTCCCAGCCGGCCTTGGCGCCATCGGCGTGCGCCTGGTCGGTGTTGACGCCGGCCTGGTGAAACTCCAGCCGGGTCACCTCATCGACAGCGGTCAGGGTCACCGTCACCACCGATGCCGGAAGGCCGTCGGTGTTGTTGGGGTCCCCCGTGGTAAGCACCAGGCGCGCGGGCCGGTCCACCTCCCAGTACGAGCCCGACAACGGCGCCTCGTTCCCCTCCGGCGAGACCAGGAGCGCCGACCACTGCCCGCCCGGGCGCACGTCGAGCGACACGGTGGCCTCCGGCGTGGTGAAGCCGTGCGGCCCGAACCACCGCGACAAACGCGCCGGCTCCGTCCAGGCCGCGAACACCTCCTCCGGCGCCGCCGAGTACACCCGGCTCAGCGTGGTCTCCGCGGTGATGGGGTTGGTCACGGCGTTCATTCACTTCTCCTTCGAAGACGATGATCGGTAATCGCGCCGGTCAGGCGCGTGGTGTGACGACCGGGTGGTCCCGGTCGCCGCGTTTCGCCGTGCCGAGCGTCAGCCCGGCCAGGTGGATCGCGAGGTAGGCGACGGGCAGGAGCAGCAGCAGGTCCGCCAGATGGGCGACAGCCGGTTCGCGCGGGATGCGGCTGAGCGGGAAGGCCAGCGCCCCCGCGCACAGCAGCACGCCGACGGCGACCGGCACCACCCGGATCCGCGCCAGCACCGCGCCGAGGGCCAGCATGGACAGGGGGAACAGCAATCCGGCGATCCAGAACGCGAAATACGCCGCGAACGGGTGCTCGCCGAGCAGCCGCACCGCCTCGACGTGATCGGTGCGGAGGAGCTCCTCGTGCATGCCCTGCACACCGAAGGTGACCCCGCCGACGCAGCCGTACATGGCCGGCGGATAGGCGATGGCCGTGTACCGCGGCGCGTACGGCTCGATCGAGCGGAACACCGCCGTCAGGCCGACGATCCAGCACACCGTCGCCAGGACGATGAGCGTCCCGGTGTCGACTCCCTGGTAGCCGTCTCTCCAGAAGAACGTCGAAACGCCCTGGAACATGGGCGCGGCGACGAGACAACCGGCCGCGACGAGCCTGCGCGGGCGGTCCATCAGCCCTCCCTCGAGACGTTCAGGCGGTGCGCGACCCAGCGGATCGCGCCGGACGCGATTCCGGCGAGCACCGACGCCTGGTACACGACGACCGCTCGTCCCAAGCCGTCCTGGAACACCGACTCGGACAGCGGCTCCCCGGTGAGGATGACGATCCGCAGCAGGACGATGACACACCAGCAGGCCACCGCCGGGATCGCCGCGACGGCGAACGGGCGGACCAGCAGCCGCCACGTCCATGCGCCGGCACCGGCGCCCGCTGCCAGCACCACCCCGCCGACCAGGAAGAACAGCACGGCCGCCATGTTGGTGGCGCTGGCCAGCGCGATGCCGCGGAGCGGCGTGCCCGCGTACAGCAGCAGCATCAGCGCCAGGCCGGCGCCGCCGGCGATCCCGGAAGAGCGCCAGGGCCAACGGCTCAGCAGCTGTGTCACCCCTGTGCCGGGCAGTTGTCGCGATCGTCTTGTGGTGGAATTCGTCCCCGTCATGGTGTCAACGCTAGGGATCAACGGGTGCGGCGCCATCGGCTCAGCGCCGCGCCCGCCGTACCGCGTTCGCGGTGCCGCGACTACCGCGACCGCGGTATGCCGGCCAGGCCCGACTGGTAGGCGATGACCACCAGCTGCGCGCGGTCGCGTGCCTCCAGCTTCGCCATCGCCCGGTTGACGTGCGTCTTGGCGGTCGCGGGGCTCATGCCGAGCCGGTCGCCGATCTCCTGGTTGGACAGGCCGTCGGCGACCAGCGCGACGACCTCACGTTCGCGATCGGTCAGCGTGGCCAGACGCTCCAGCGGCACGCCGCGGCTTCCGGGCCGGCCGGCGAACGCGCTGATGAGCCGGCGGGTCACGCTCGGCGCGAGGAGGGCGTCGCCGCGGGCTATGAGACGTACGGCCCGGCGCAGCTCCTCAGGGGCGACGTCCTTGAGAAGGAAGCCGCTGGCTCCGGCCCGCAAGGCGGCGAAGACGTACTCATCGAGGTCGAACGTGGTGAGCATGAGCACCCTGACGCCGGGGAGCCGCGCGTCGCCGACGATGCGCGCGGTGGCGGCCACGCCGTCGGTGCCCGGCATGCGCACGTCCATCAGCACCACATCAGGCCGATGCGCCCGGGCCAGCGCGATGGCCTCGTCGCCGTCGGCCGCGTCGCCCACGACCTCGATGTCGTCGGTCCGTTCCAGCAGCACCCGAAAGCCGGCGCGGACCAGCGTCTGGTCGTCGGCCAGCAGCACCCGAATCGTCATGTTCCGACCGCCACGGGGAGCCAGGCGCGTACCCGGAAGCCGGCGCCGCCCTCGACCGGCCCGGCGTCGAGCCGGCCACCGACGCTCGCCGCCCGTTCGGCCATGCCGCGCAGCCCGTTGCCACCGGTACTGCCGCCGGCGTCACCACCGGAGACGCCGGAGAGTCCCACGACGCCGGAGACGCCGGACGGGACGTCGCCCGGCGGGCGCGCGACGCCGCGGCCGTCGTCGCGGATCTCCAGCGCCAGCCCCGCCGAGCGGAACTCGACCGTGATGTCGACCCGGGTCGCACGGGCATGGCGCAGCGCGTTCGTCATCGACTCCTGCACAATCCGATAGGCGGTGGTCTCCAGCAGCCGTGGCAGCGTGAGACGGTCGCCGACGTAGGTGATCTCGACTCGCGGCCCGGCCGCGCCATGCACGGCGGCGAGATGCTCCAGCCGTTCCAGCCCGTACGCCGGCTCCGGAACGTGCGGCGGCCCGTCCGCGGGAGTCCGCAGCAGGCCGACCGCCGCCCGTAGCTCTCCCATCGCCTCTCGGCACGCCGTACGCACCAGCTCCACCGCCTGACCCGCCCGCTCCGGCTCGTCGCCGATGAGCTCGGCGGCCACGTTGGCCTGCACGGCGACGACCGCCAGCGTGCTCGCCGACACGTCATGCAGCTCCCTGGCGATCCGCAGCCGCTCGTCGGCGAGGAGCTGCGCGGCGGCCCGCTCCTTCTCGGCGGCCAGGAGCGCCAGGCGCGCCTCGTGCTCCGCGCGCCACGCCCGGCGGCTGCGCACCGCGTCCCCGAGCAGCAGCGCGGCCAGAAACAGCACCGTCGAACCGTCCAGCACCGCGTCGAACAGCCAGGCGCCGGTGTCCGCGGTGCGGGCGAGCGCGTCGCACACCAGCAGCCCTCCGGCCACCGCCAGGCCGGCCCGCCGCCGGGCCGCCACCGCGACCGAGTACAGCGCGATCCACACGGGCACGGCGGGCTCCCCGCCGGGGTAGTCGAGGACGTGGTACGCCAGCCAGAGCAGCACGACACCGCTCAAGGTCATCGTGGGGCACCGCCGCCGGGCCAGTAACAGGATCGACATCGCCACGCCGATCCCGTACGCGATCAGGTCCGGTGCCTGATCGCCCACCTCCCGCACGCCCCAGCCGATCCGGTAGACCGTCGCGACACCGGCGAAGGCGGACAGCAGGACGTCCATCGCCGCCGGTGGCAGATCGGCCGCCAGCCGGCGCAGCCTCCCCCATGGGATCCTCCGGTCGCCGCCTGCCCGCACGCCGATCAGCGTACGTGATCAAGCAGACCGGGACCAGACGAGCGGGGTGTCCGCGGCGACCTCACGCGTCGGCACTCGGGGTTTCCTCCGGCCGCCGACGGTCTGCCACGGCTCGTTCACGCGATCGTCACCAGCTTGGCCAACGCTGCAGGAGGTCCATCAAGGAGGCGCGAATGCGTTGGCTCAAGTCGCTCGTCGTGGCGATGTTCGTCCTGTTCATTGGCGTGATCCCGGCGTCGGCGTCGCCGACCCCGGACGGGACGCTGACCCTCGCCGCGCCGACCGTGCGTCGTGGCGAGCCGATCAAAGCGTCCTACACCACGCCCCGCCCAGCCCCGACCAACTGGCTCGGCCTCTACACCGACCCGGGCGACGGGCCGGTGGACGAGAAGTTCGTCGGTCCCTCGGTGCGCTGGACCTACATCGCCGGGGGAAGCGGTGAGGCCACGCTGCCGACCGACGGGCTGGAGCCGGGCAATTACCTCGTCTTCGCCCTGGCGCAGGACGGCTACCGGTGGCTCGCCGCCCCGGTGAAGGTCCGGATCGTCAGCGACGCGCCGCTGCACTTCATCACCGACGCCTTCAAGCTGCGCAACGCCCGCGCGCTCGCCCCGTACCAGGCGAGGGTGGGCGGCCTCGTGCGCGGGGACACCGACGGGCTCACCTTCCGCAAGCTCAGCGGGCCGCGGTGGATCAGCGTGTCGGCCGACGGCGAGGTCACCGGGACGCCGCGCCCGCCCGACTCGCTGCGTTCGACGCCCCTGCGCGTCGAGGCGCGCAACGCGCGGGCCGAGACCAGCACGGCGACGGTCGCCATCGACGTCCGCCGGCCGGGCCAGGACCTGGTGCCCGAGCTCAAGGCGATGAGCTTCAACCTGTGGCACAGCGGCAGCCAGGTCGACGACGGCCGGGAGAAGGAGCTGCGGTTCCTGCTCCGGTCCGATGTGGACGTCGTGGGCCTCCAGGAGACCTCGGCCGTCTCCACCCGGGAGCTGGCCGAAGCGCTGGGCTGGGACTATCACCAGTCGGGCACCGACATCGGCGTGATCAGCCGGTACCCGATCACCGAACGCAAGGAGCCGGTGGCCGGCGGCCCGCTGTCGGTGGCGACGAAGGTCCGGGTACGGATCGGTGAACGCCAGGACGTCGTGGTGTGGAACGTCCACCTCGGCTACAACCCGTACGGCCCGTACGACACGTGCTTCGGCAAGCTGACGCAGGAACAGCTGCTGGCCAACGAGGAGCGCTCCGGCCGCACGCCCCAGATCAAGGCCGTGTTGCGGGAGATGGAACCGGACCTGGCCGCGGCGCGGCGCACGCCGGTGCTGCTGACGGGCGACTTCAACGCCCCGTCCCACCTGGACTGGACCGAGGCCACGCGCCGGTGCGGTTACACCTCGGTCCCGTGGCCGACCTCGGTGCTGCCCACGCAGGCGGGGCTGCGGGACTCCTACCGGGTGGCCCACCCGAACCCGGTGACCGCGCCGGGCGTCACCTGGTCGCCGATCTATCCGGTGTTCACCGGCGGTTACGGGTACGACCCGCACAAGGGCGAGCCCGAGCCGCAGGACCGGATCGACTTCGTCTACTACGCGGGCCCGCTCCGCGTGACCGACTCCAGGGCCCTGGTCGAGGGCACGCCGACGGCCGTCCCCGACCACCGCGGCAACGCCTGGTCCTCGGACCACGCCGCCGTACTCACCACGTTCCGCACGTCCCGGCTCTGACCGCCCGACGGGCGCAGGATCGACCGCCGCACCCTGCGGGGTGCGGCGGGACGTGGCCCGAGGGAACGCGGGGCGAAGCGGCGCGTAACCAGTGGCGTTGTAGCGCTCCACCACCGGCCCCGAGACCCCGGGCAGCCCGGGCGGCACGCAACCGGCTCAGGAGATCCACGCCGTCGGGCTGCGTCGACAACTCGGCGGGGCGCTTCGGCCGATGGATCGCCAAGCGCCAGGCTCGGCGTCCAGGCAGCTCATGGCACTCGGCTCCCCACCGCATGAGAATATCCTTTAAGCCGACATGCCGACCGGGGTAGATTCGGCAGTGTGCTGAAGCGCATCAACTACGACGACCGACAGCACCTGGTGTACGCGCGCGGCCGAGCGCTGCCCCCCGACGTCGTCGCCGCCTGGATGGCGGAGTTCGCCCGGCACTCGCCGTCCCGGCGGCCGCTCACGGTCCTGGACCTGGGCAGCGGCACCGGCCGGTTCTCCCCGGCCCTGGCCGACGCCTTCGGCGGCCCGGTGTACGGCGTTGAGCCCTCCGCCCGGATGCGTCAGGTGGCCACGACCACCGCCGCTCACCCGTCGGTCGGCTATCTTCAGGGCTCCGCCGAGAAGATCCCGCTGCCGGACGACCACTGCGACCTGGCCCTGCTCTACCTGGTGATCCACCACATCCAAGACCTGCCGGCGGCGGCCCCGGAGATCGCCCGCGTGCTGGCCCCGGGTGGTCGGCTGTTCATCCGCAACGCCTTCGCCGACCGGATGCAGGACCCGCTGTGGCACCGCTGGTTCCCCCGCGCCCGGATCATCGAGGAAGAGCTCTTCCCCACGGTCGCCGAAGTCGTGGACGCCTTCGCCACGGTCGGCTTGCGCCCTGTCTCCCTCACCTCGATTCGGCACCGGCTGGCAGCCAGTCGCACCGACTACGCAGCACGACTGCGGCTGCGCGCCAGCTCGGTCTTCGACCAGATGACCGAGCAGGAAATCGCCGAGGGATTCGCCGCCATGGACGCGGACCTCGACGCGCATCCCGGCACCGGCCCGGTCGAGGAAGACTGCGATCTGCTCACCCTGGCGGTCCCCCTGGAGGCGTGAGGCTCAGCGGTCCCGGGCCGATGAGGCCGGCTGGGCCGGTCGAGCGTGGCACCGTGCACCCATCGCGACAGTGATCGCGCTACGGCTGGTGGAGACACACCTCACGCAAGCGGGAACGTCTTTCCTGCTGCATGTGGACGGTCCGTGGGGCAGCGGCAAGAGCAGCCTGCTGAACCTGGTGGAAGAGCGGGTCGCACCGTACTTCCAGGTGGTCAGGTTCGACGCGTGGCAGCAGTCCCGGCTGGCGCCCGCTTGGTGGTCGCTCTTGACGGCACTGCGCTCGGAGATAACGCGCAGCCGCCCGCAGTGGCGGCGGCCGTTCGTACGCATCAGGGAGTCGGCCACACGGATCCGGCGCACCGGTTCGCCCTATGCGTTGGCGTTCGTGCTCGTGGCCATCGTCGCCGTCCTGCTGGGTTACCTACTGTGGCCGCGGCAGCCCGCGCCGCTGGACTGGCAGCAGCTGGCCAAGACCGTCACGGCCCTGTTCGCCGCGCTCGGCACGCTGGGCGCCGGAGCCATCCTCGCGGCCCGGCTGTTCCTGTGGGACTCGGCACGCGGTGCCCGGCTCTTCGAGCAGACCCAGGCCAACCCGATGGCCGATATCTCCGCCCGCTTCCGCTGGCTGCTCAACCGATCGGAGAAACCGGTCGCATTCTTCATCGACGATCTCGACCGGTGCGACCAGAAGTACGTGGTGGAGTTACTCGACACTATCCAGACGATGGTCCGCGACATGGGCGGCGCGCAGCAGCGTCCGCCTGCTGAGCGCGCCGCCTACTTCGTCGTCGCCGCCGACGGCCAGCGCGGATGAGGGGCCCCGCAGGCGCCGCAGGGTGCCGCAGACCGACGGAGGCCTACAAGAACGGCTGCGGCAGTTCGAGGAGGGACGTGCTCAATCAGCGGTCGCGGCCCTGTCGGTCGCCGCCGCGGAACGCCGCCGGACCGAGCACACTCTGCGGAAGTTCGCGCCCGTGCTGGGCGACAACCCGCGAGCGGTGAAGAAGTTCCTCAACACCCACAGCGTGCTGCGCTCCATTCGGTTTCTGGAGGATGTGCACGTGGATCCGGACGCCTTGGCCTTGTGGAGCCTGATAACGGTCCGCTGGCCGAACATCGCCCACCACCTGGCGGCATGCCCGGAGGCCGTGGCCGGAATCCGTGATCCCCTATGGTGTCCGGACCACTTCCCTGAACCGCTCCGCTCGGCCGCGACCTCGGCCGACCTGCGCGCCGTGGTCACCTCTCCTGATGGGGGACCGCTGACACCTGACCTCATCCGCCAGTGCTGCGGTGCCTCCGCCGCGCCGTGCTAGCTCTTGAGAGGGCGTTACGCACGTTGATGCCCCTTCCGTCGCTGACGCTCGGGATGGCGTGCTGGTCAAGGGCCTTCGACCGTTCGAACGCCTCATCCACGACCTGCCACGATCGTGAAGATCACCAACAGCATCAGGGGAAGCGTCAGATGGCCCCATCACGTGGCCGGGGGCCGCAGGCCGAGCCACTGCTCGGCGTCCCAGGCCTGGAACCGCTCGACCTCGGTGAACCCCAGCTTTGCCGCGAGGCGCATCGAGCCGACGTTGGCGCTCTGGGTGGTGAGCACCACCGGCTCGCCGGGAAGGACGCCGTCAAACCAGTCGAGTGCCGCCGCGCATGCCTCTGCGGCATACCCTTGCCCCCAGGCCTGCGGCAGGAACAGGTAACCGAGATCGGCCTTCCCCACAGCAGCCGGGCGACGGTGCCCAGCTGCTCTCCTGAGCAGGATCTGGCCGATCATCGCCCCGTCGAGCTCGACGACGAAGCTTCCGGGCCATCGCTCGGGCACCTCGGGCATCTCGCGCTCAAGCTCGTCACGCGGGCGGGGGCCGCCGAGGTAGGTGTGCACCTCTGGCGAGGCGAGCAGCTCGATGAACGTTGTACGGTCCCGCGCCTCGGGCTCACGGAGCACGAGCCGCTCGGTCCGGATCAGCTCAGGCGGCCAAGCCACATGTCCCAGATCTGACATGCGCGCAGGCTAACGACCCTGCCGGACGACGTTCAACGTGGGCATGAACGCGGGGCTCACCGGCCGAGCCATGGGCGCGGCCGGGTGAACAATCCCGGCCCGGTCTCGACGAGGATGCCGCGGCCGGCCAGGCGTTCGAGTTTGGCCTCGTGCCCCACGCTTGAACTGGGCGAGCGATTCGCCGGGCTGACCTTCGCCGCAGGGGGACCGTCCGAGGTGTGAGGCGCCCGGCCGGGATGCGGGAAAACGGGCACCCACCCTGGTTGAGAGGGCCCGCCGACGGCCTCCGAGCCGGGCTGATCGACGCCCTGACCCACCTGTGCGCGCAAACGTGGGGACCAGCGGTCGGGCCGCGGGTAGCTGCGGCTATCGGCTCGCCACGTCCTCTACCGCGAGCAGCCCGGCGAGCCCGAGGAAGCAGATGCCGCTGCCGAGATCGATCCTGCCGCGGGTCCCGGCTCGCCGGCGAACTGGGGCAGCAGCGCGGCGAACAGCAGCAGCGCCTTGGGGTTGCTGATCGCGACGACGAACTCGTTACCGACCAGCGGCCACACGCCCCCTCCACTCGGTGCGGGTGGTGCCTCCGCGCCCGACAGCGCCTGCCGCGCCTGCCGCGCCTGCCACAGGCTGGAGATCCCGAGCCAGGCGAGATAGCCGACCCCCACCCACTTGATCACGGTGAGCGCTGTGGCCGAGGCAGCCAGCGTGGCGCCGAGCCCGGCCACGACCAGCCCGACGAGTACGACGAACGCGGCCAGACGCCCGCCGATGCCGGCGAGCGCGGCCATGGTGCCGTGCCGCACGGCGTTGCTCAAACCGAGGAGTTGGTTCGCCCCGGGGATGAGGGACACGAGCAGGGCTGCGGGTACGAAACCGACCCAGTTGATCACGACTGTCTCCTGAGCTTGACCTTCGATCTCGGTCGGTGCGGTCCATGGCCGTGGTGGTGGCGGGGCCGCGTCTTCACGCGTCACGTCATGGGGTTGCGTAGCCATTTGTTGCGTTCAGCGCAACGTCGGGCGGTGTCGACGACGCTCGCAATGGCCGGTGACGGATCGTTCGCGGGCCACAGCACGAAGAGTTCTGCCATGATCAGCGGATCGACGACGTCACGGACAACAATGCCGGGGCTGGTCTTCGCGGCGTGCTCAGCGAACGATGTCGGGGCCAAGCTGACCTCGCGTCCGCTGGAGAGCCGGGCGAGCATGGCGTTCACCGGTGGTTCGTCGAACGCGCAGATATCGGGTGAGAAGCCCGCCTCGTGGCACGCGGCGACGATGGCGTCGTAGTACGCCGGGGCGTGGTGGCGGGCGAACAGCAGCAGCGTCTCGTCGCGGAGGGCCGTCACCGGGATCCTCGGTGCGTCAGCGAGGCGGTGGCGAGCGCTGAGGACCGCGGAGACGGGCTCTTCGCGGAGGAGCTCGCCATCTACCCCGTCGAGGGGCTGCGGTGAGAGAGCGAGACCGGCGTCCAGGTCGCCGGCACGGAGACGTTCGGGAATCTCGGCGCTGAAGAACTCTCGAGCGTCGACCATGACGTCGGGATGGTCTTCCCGGAGAGTGTCCAGGAGCGCCGTGAGCGTGTCGAAGCTTGTCACCGGTGTGTAGCCCAGCCGAACCGTCGTCGCGATCCCTGCCCCGGCCAGCCGGGTGAGCTGCACGGCTTGCTCCAGCGCGGCCAGCGCTTTCGGCGCCTCGCGAGCCAGTGTCCGGCCCGCGGAGGTGAGCTGCACGCTACGGCTCGAACGCACGAACAGCGGGGTTCCGAGGGTCTCCTCGAGCTTGCGGATCTGATGACTCAGGGATGGCTGAGCGATGTAGAGACGCGTGGCCGCGCGACCGAAGTGGAGTTCCTCGGCTACGGCCATGAAGTAGCGGAGGACACGGGGGCTGACATCGATAGACAAATCCTACCGCTGGAGGTCCGGACAAGTCTTGGACGCCCGCCGGATGGCCGCCGTAGTGTCGTTCTCACGACGCGGGAGACGGTCCAACGTGCCCCCGTCGAGCCTGGTCGGAGCCGGTTTCGGTTCGCGTGACCGGCCGACGAACCACCTCAGCCTCGCAAGGAATGAAGCATGAACATCACCGTGATCGGACGAGGCAACGTCGGCGGCGGGCTGGCCGGCCTGTGGGAACGTGCCGGGCACCAGGTGACGCGGCTGGGGCGTGGAGGCGGCAATGTCGGCACCGCGGACGCGGTACTGCTCGCCGTCCCGGGAACCGCCGTGGAGGTGGCGCTGTCATCCGTCGTCGGGCTCGAGGGCAAGACAGTGCTCGACGCCACGAACCTCTACGGCGGCGCCCGGCCTCCGGCCGGGTTCTCCTCCAACGCCCAGTACGTCAAGTCGGTGACGGGCGGGCCGACGGCGAAGGCGTTCAGCACCAACTTCGCCTCTCTCCTCGGGCAGGTCGCCGATGCCCGTGTACGGCCGAGCAACCTGTGGTCCGGTGACGACGAAGTCCAGGGCGTTGTCAGGCAGCTCAGTCTCGACGCCGGATACGAGGCGGTCCGCCTTGGCGACCTGGGCATGGCCGCCACGCAGGAAGGCCTGGCCGACCCGATGTTCGCGATCGCGCAGTCCGGACTCGGCCAGTTCGTCTACCGGCTGGCATCACCCGAACAGCTCTGACTCTGACCATCGAACGTTCAACCCATCGCGCAGAAGGAACACAGTGACGCGCACCGCAAAGACCGGACTCGAGGCACTGCTCACCCCCGAGGAGAGCGTCCTGGTGCTCATCGACCACCAGCCCTACCAGTTCACCAATCTCAACAGCCATGAACCAACCATGATCGTCAACAACGTGGTCGGCCTCGCCAAGGTCGCCAAGGTGTTCGACGTCCCCACTGTGCTGACCACGGTGATCGAAGAACGTGGCGGTTACCTCATCAAGGCTCTCCAGGACGTGTTCCCGGACCAGAAACCGATCAACCGCACGTACATCAACACCTGGGAAGACCGTCGTGTCGTCGACGTCGTGGAGAAGACGGGGCGCAAGAAGCTGATCATCGCCGGGCTGTGGACGGAGATCTGCGTCGCCATGCCCGCCATCCAGGCGCTGGGTGAGGGCTACGACGTCTTCGTCGTCACCGACGCCTGCGGCGGGGTCAGTGCCGAGGCGCACGACATGGCGGTGCGCCGCATGGAGCAGGCCGGCGTGGTGCCCATCACCTGGATGGCGGTGTCCGGCGAGTGGCAGCGCGACTGGGCCCGTGAGTCGACGGCCAACGCGCTCGGGCCGGTGCTCCAGGAGCACGGCGGCGCCAGCGGGATCGCGTTCGCCTGGGAGCTGCAACTGCTGGCCACACCCACCACCGATGGAGCTGGTGTGTAGCGCCGACGGACGCTGAGCCGGAGGCGAGCCTGGGGCACGTGGCGTGCCCCAGGCCGCCTCAGTGCGGTCACATTCGGAATCGGGGGCGAGTGGGAGCATCCCCGCGTCATCCAGGTGCGATTCCAGAGCGTCACCGACGCCGGTCCGGAGCAATTCGATCACTCGTACACGCAGGTCGTCGTCGCCCCGGCCGAAATACATTTCAGGCGATTTCCGCTACCCCTACCTCTCGTGAATCTCGCACCGTCGCGCACGGGCACAACGAAAGCTCTGAGGAAGTTGCCATGATGGACGTTTCGAAGATCGAGTTCGGTATCGACAGCTTCGGGGACCGGCCCCGTGACAATCGGGGTGAGGTCGTCTCGCACGCGCAGGCGATCCGCGCCGCGGTGACCGAGGCCGTGCTGGCCGATCAGGTCGGCATCGACGTGGTCGCGTTGGGGGAGCACCACCGGCCGGAGTTCGCGATCTCCAGCCCGGAGACGGTGCTGGCCGGCATCGCGACCGCCACGAAGCGCATTCGGCTCGCCTCAGGTGTCACGGTGCTGTCCTCGGACGACCCGGTGCGGGTCTTCCAACGGTTCGCGACCGTGGACGCGCTCTCCAGCGGCCGGGCGGAGGTGATCCTCGGACGTGGTTCGTTCACCGAGTCGTTCCCGCTGTTCGGGTATGACCTGAAGGACTACGAGGTGCTGTTCGAGGAGAAGATCGACCTGTTCCACCGGCTCCTGGACGAGACACCGGTCACCTGGGAGGGCACCACCCGGGCCGCCCTGAATGACGCGGACGTGTACCCGAAGACCGATTCGGGACGGCTCAGCACCTGGGTGGGAGTCGGTGGGTCACCGCAGTCCGTGCTCCGTACCGCCCACTACGGGTTCCGGCTCATGCTCGCCATCATCGGCGGCGCCCCCGCCCGGTTCGCTCCCTACGTGGATCTTTACCGGCGGGCGAACCAGGAGCTCGGCACCACCGCACAGCCGGTCGGGATGCACTCGCCCGGCTTCGTCGCCGCCACCGACGAAGAAGCCAAAGAGCTGTTCTACCCCGGGTACCGGGAGATCCGCGACCGGATCGGGGCGCTGCGCGGCTGGCCACCGCTTCGCCGGGAGGAGTTCGACGCCGAGGTGGGGCGCGGGTCGCTGTATGTCGGTTCGGTCGAGACGGTCGCGAACAAGATCGCCCACGCGATCCGGGTGCTGGATGCGGGCCGGTTCGACATGATCTACTCCGCCGCGGGCACCGTTTCAGCCACCGCCCGGCTACGTTCGGTCGAACTGTACGGCACCCAGGTCATCCCCCGGGTCCGCGAGCTGCTGGCCGAACAGCCCGCCGTCACGGCGGCGACACGATGACCACCCCCGTGGCCACCATCGGGATCCTGGGGGCCGGGAAGGTCGGCACCGTCCTGGCGCGCCTGGCGGTCGCCGCCGGCTACCGGGTTCTGATCTCCGGCTCCGGTGACCCCGCGAAGATCGCGCTGACCACCGAGGTGCTCACCCCTGGCGCGACCGCCGCGTGGCCGGCCGAGGCCGCGCAAGCCGCGGACGTGGTGATCCTCGCTCTCCCGCTCGGCAAACTCCGCAACCTCCCGGTCCCGGCGTTGCGGGGGAAGCTGGTCGTGGATGCGATGAACCACTGGTGGGAAATCGATGGTCCCCGCGACACGATCGTCCCGCCGGGTACGTCCTCGAGCGAAGTCGTGCAGCAGTTCCTGACGGGCGCGCGAGTGGTGAAAGCCTTCAACCACATGGGCTATCACGACCTCGAAGACGGGGCTCGCCCATCCGGCCACCTCGGGCGCAAGGCGATCGCGATCGCCGGTGACTCACCCGAGGATCTCACCGCCGTGTCAGAGTTGATCGACACACTTGGGTTCGACCCACTCGCCATCGGTGACCTCGCGGCGGGTGCCCGGCTCGAGCCCGGCACCCCTGCCTTCGGAGCCAACGTCGACGCCGAGCAGCTTCGCGCGCTCACCACTACCCCTGCTCCGGCCACTGAACCGTCTCTGGCCTATTCACAAAAAGGACAGCCAGATGACTCAGGGATCAGTTGACAACAGCGGTGCATCCGTGACGGTCAGGCTCGAGGTCGCCAGCCCGATCAGCTCCTACACGGTGAACCTCGCCAATGAATCACCCGTCGGCAGGGTCGACTTCGTCGACTTTCCCGAGGAAGACGATGACCGGATATTTTCCACACCATGGCGATGAATTCGCCGCGAATGGCGGTGTCTTCCGCCAGCCGGCACCTGCCGACATCACACTGGTCACGCGCGCCAGCGTTGGGCTGGTCAGCACCGAAAGGGAAGACCATGGGATACATCACCGTTGGGAACGAGAACAGCACGCCGGTCGAGCTGTATTACGAGGACCAGGGATCGGGTCAACCGGTCGTCCTCATCCACGGCTACCCGCTGAACGGGCACAGCTGGGAGCGTCAGACGCGCGAGCTCCTCGCGTCCGGGTACCGGGTCATCACTTACGACCGTCGCGGATTCGGGCAGTCGTCGAAGGTCGGCTCCGGATATGACTACGACACGTTCGCCGCGGACCTGAACACGGTCCTGGAGACCCTGGACCTGCGCGATGTGGTGCTGGTCGGCTTCTCGATGGGCACCGGGGAACTGGCCCGGTACGTGGCACGCTACGGGCATGAGCGAGTAGCGAAGCTCGCGTTCCTCGCCTCGCTCGAACCGTTCCTCGTCGCCCGCGACGACAACCCCGAGGGGGTCCCACAGGAGGTGTTCGACGGCATCTCCGCGGCCGCGAAGGGCGACCGGTACGCCTGGTTCACGCGGTTCTACTCGGACTTCTACAACCTGGACGAGAACCTCGGCTCCCGGATCAGCCAGGAGGCCGTCACCGCCAGCTGGAACGTCGCGATCGGCAGCGCCCCGGTCGCCGCGTACGCGGTCGTCCCGTCCTGGATCGAGGACTTCCGCGGTGACGTCGAGGCGGTGCGCGCCAGTGGCAAGCCGGCGCTGATCCTGCACGGCACCAAGGACAACATCCTCCCCATCGACGCCACCGGGCGTCGCTTCCACGCGGCGTTCCCCGAGGCCGACTATGTCGAGATCGAAGGCGCCCCGCACGGTCTGCTCTGGACCCACGCCGACGAGGTGAACACCGCACTGAACACATTCCTCAACACGTAGGACCTCCACCGATGATCTCGGTGGTCGGACCGCTCCGGATCTGGCGGTTGAAGATGATCTCCACGTTGTGCGGAATCGAGGTCTCCCACCAGTAGCCGGCGTCCCGGTCGGTATCGGTGAACGGCAGCGGCAGCCTGGAAAGCCGGCGTTGTACGAACACGTTGATCACGCCCGGGCCGAGCCGGTCGCAGATCGCCTGCAACACGGTCGGATCGTCGGTGGTGGCGAACCCGTTGGACAGCTCGGTGAAGCCGATCCCGGCCTGGGCCCGATCACCGTGCGGGCCGGAGCAGGCCACTGGATCCCGAAAGCCGAGCACCGAGCACTCCTTCTGGACGATACGTAAGGAATTGCGGACTCCGCATCATTGATCGTACTCGGCTGCTCCCGCAGTATCGATGTCGCAGGTGAACCATGAGTACACGAGAACAGCCCGGACACCGGGCGAGAAAGGCAGTCATGTCCGACTTCAACATGCGCGAGTTCTACGACCGCTACTGCGAGGCGCTCAACGCGCATGAGTTCGACCGCATGGACGAGTTCGTCAACGAGTCCATCCTCTCGCACGGCGAGCCGGCCACTCGCGCGGACGTCGTCGCGGCGCTCAAGGGCATCACCGACGCAGTTCCCGACTTCCACTGGGAGATCAAGGAAGTGGCGATCAACGGTGAAACTCTGGCCTGCCACTCCGTCAACCACGGCACCCCCACCAAGGAATGGCTCGGGGTGGCTCCCACGGGCGCTCCGATCGAGATCGACGAGTTCGCCATCTACCGGATCCGCGACGGGAAGTTCGTGCAGATGTCGGCCGTTCACGACGCTGAGGCCCTGAAGAAGCAGCTCGCGGGCTGATCCAGTCGGGGCTCAGGCAGGCCACGCAGAGCCCGCCGCATGCTCAAGCTCGCCCAGCGTGCGCCCGGCCACGCCATCGCCGCGAACGGCCGGTATCGAAGGCTACGTCTCGATGGTCTTCGCCGCCGGCGCGACGGTCGTCTGCGAGGTGCCCGGTAGGCCGACGCCGACGTCGCGCTCGGGGGCGCCGATCAGGCCGATGGCTCCCGATCATGCGGTCAGGTCAAGAAGCCGGTCCACAACCGGTCTGCGCCGGTGGCTGCAGGACTAGGACAACGACGACGAGCACGAGGACCACGGCGGTCAGCGTGACGGGAACCGCGATGAGCGGGTCGCACAGGACCAGAACTGCGGCCAGCGGGACGGCTGTGTTGACGAGCCGGTCGGCGTGGTCTCGGATTGCGATCCACCAGGTGCCTGCCAGGAAGATCGCGACCGGGACGGTCACGGCGAAGGAGGCGGTCGGGTTGCTGAGCTCGCTGTGCCCGGTCAGGACGTCGATCTCGACCTCGATGCCCGCGGAGAACGCACCGGCGGCGGCGAACACGAAGTAGTGGACGTAGCCGTAGCGCAGCGACCCGCCGAAGCTGGTGATGGACCGGTGGTGGGGCGGCCAGAAGTAGATCCACCACAGGGCGGCGGTCGCGACGAAGGTGAGCGCGCCGATCGAGATCAGCCGTCCGAGGGCTTCGGCGTCGTGGACGGCCTCGATGATCGCGTTGGAGGAGGCGAGCAGGCTCTCGCCGAGCAGGATGAGCGTGAACAGGCCGTAGCGCTCGGTGATGTGGTGGGGGTGCCACGGGGTGGTGCCGCGCCTCTGGGCGATGACCGGGATCGCGACTTCGACGCCGATGAGCAGGACCAGCGAGATCAGGCCTGGTACTTCGGGCAGTGTCAGCTGCAGGAGCCAGAGGACCTGGACCGCCGCGATTCCCCCGGCGTAGACCTGGGCGGTGCGGCGGATGGACGCGTCAGTGCGTGCAGCGCGCAGCCACTGGGCGACCATGGCCAGGCGCATGACCACAAAGCCGAGGATCGGCAGAGTGTAGTCCGCGTCGGTGAAGGCCGGCTCGATCCCGGTGGCCAGCACGAGCACGCCGGCCATCTGGACGATGGTCAGCGCGCGGTAGAGCCAGTCGTCGGTGTCGAAGGAGGTGGCGAACCAGGTGAAGTTCATCCAGGCCCACCAGATCCCGAAGAACACCAGACCGTAGGCGACCAGGCCATCGAGGACGTGCCCCTGGGTCAGGGAGTGGTGAAGTTGGACGGAGGCGATGCTTACCGCGACGACGAAGACGAGGTCGAAGAACAGCTCGAGCATGCTGGCCGACCGGCCCTGCTCGTGCGGGTCGCGGGGTGCCATCGGGATGAGGCGGAACCTGCTCGCCGAGGACGGAGGCGTGGTCATCGTCGTGCTGTCCTTCCTGCCGCAAGCGTGAGGGGCATCATGGCGGCTGGCTCTGATGTGCGCTTGTGCTCGGTTCAGCGCAGAGCGCGCAGGTGCTCGGGTCTCACGGGGTCGGTGGCGTCGTCGAAGTCGTGGTGTCTGGACAGCCACTTCTTTACGTAGGGGCAGACGGCCACGATGCGGTGCCCCGCCTGGACGCTGGTGCTCAGTGCGGTGCGAGTAAGAATGCCAGCGAGACCGCGGCCTTCGAATTCGTCGAAGACCACGGTGTGGTAGAAGATCCGCTGTGGTACCGGTGCCGCTCCGAGATCCTTGTACATGGAGAACCCGGCATGGGCGCCCTCGACGAGGATGTCGAAGCGGCCCTTCTCGGGGTTGTCGCGAACGGTGACGCCCTGCTGGTTCTGATCATTCATCGCTGTTGTCCTCTCGGTCGTTGGCGGGTTCTGATCTCGGCGCTGAAAGGCCCGGGTCAAGGAGGCGCGCGGTGGAATCGGCCGGAACGGACCGAGGTCTGGCCGGTGCGGATCAGATGCCACCCGTTCCAGGAGCCGCCCCCTGTCGCTGGTCGTCACGTGTCGGCGCATCGGGTTGACCGTCGTCGAGCGACGTGATGATGCGTGCGGGGGTGGCGCGGCGCACGCTCGGCCAGCTCGCTGACAGAGAGGACCTCGATGTCCGCGCCGGCGAGAGTCTGGCTCGTCTCAGCGGATGTTGCGTCGCACCGCCTCCGGAATCGGGGTGTCCCCGGTGTTGAGCTCGAGGATCTGGCGGCCGATCCGCGGCTCGTGTATCAGGGCGGCCAGGGTCTCGGCGACATCCGCGCGGGGGATCTGGCCGTGGAGTTCCGCTGGACCGAGCGACACGACGCCGGTCCCGGGATCGTCGGTGAGCGGAGACGGGCGCAAGATCAGCCAGTCCAGGCCGCTGCGGGCCACGACGACCTCGGCGTCCGTCAGCGCGGACGCGAGATCCATCGAGCTCATGAGGGCGAGGTCACCGACGACCGCGTCGATCCCCTCAGCGGCGAGAACATCCTGCTGCTCCTCCCTGCGCACGAGTCCGCCCACCTCGTCACCGTGGGATCGAAGCGCCCTCGCGAGCAGCCCTCCAGTTTTCCCGCGATTCCGATGACGAACACGTTCACTGCGATCTCACTTTCCTTCACTCGACCGTGCCTGCGTCGTTGCGGACGCCGGTCACCGGTCCTTCCCGCGTCGCGACGAGTTCCGAGGGCCGCGGATCGTCCCCGCCGGCAACGCGTACCTGTGGCGCCGGATAGGCCAGCACCGCGGCGCCGCACACCACGACCGCCGCCACCAGCCACGCACCCACCCGGAGGAGGACACCGCGTCTCGGCCACCACTTCGCGGTCACCACGAGCGCGGCGAACAGCAAGGCGACCAGGCTCCAGCCCCACCACGGGCTACGGTTGAGCCACAGGAGGAGTGAGGCGAGGACCGCCAGGAGAGCCGGCGACACCCAGGACCATGCCGAAGGCCTCGGCGCGTTTCCGCGGGGCGCGACCTTTCGGGCCTCCCGTGCGGCGGTCGTGTCCGCGCCCTCCTCCCTGTCGGGTTGGCGACCGCTTTGGCGGGTGTTCATGCGACCTCGATCGCGGTGACGACGCCGGTCGCGGCCATGGTGAGCAGGGCTGCCCACAGCGCGACGATCAAGGGCTGAACGAACTCTGGCACCTGTGCGACGAGGTCCTGGAGCCACTCGTAGGGGTTGGAACCTGACATGGGTGTCTCTTTCGTTCGAGGGCGAGGTCGGCGCCCGGATGGTCGTGTCCGCTCGGTGCCGACCAAGCAGGTGCCGGCTACGTGGAGGGCCGGCTCTTCAGGGCGAGGCGGGAGGTTGCGCGGTCAGCGACGCGCCCTCGCAGAACCTCGAGCTTCTCCCCCAGGCTGCCGATCGCGAGCGAGAGGTGTCCCTGTCCTGGTTCAAGGTGTGGCACGGCCGTGGGCAGGTGCTCGGCCAGCCACTGGCCGTGCGCTACCGGGACCATCCGGTCCACGGTGCCGTGCCACAGCTCGATCGGCGCGGTGACGGCGTCGAGGCCGAAACCCCACGGGCTGGTGAGCGCGGCCAGATCCGCGATCCAACCCTCGTCTCCTCGGGACAGGCCGTGGTCCATGTTGGCCGCGTTGTCCGCGCCGAACTCGGCGGTCAGTACATCCAGGTCCACCGGGGGCAGCAAGGAGGCCATCTCGGTCGCGACATCTGCCGACGCGTGGCCCCGAACCGCCGACGCCATCCGTCCCACGAGTTCGCGCATCGCCGGTTCGCCGTGTCCGGCCATCCCGAACTGTGCGACGTTCTGTGCCCCCATGCCCTTGATGTAGTCGAGGCCCTCGGCGTCGAACGGCGCGAACGAGGCGATGAGCAGCACGCCCTCGACGCTCTCAGGGGCGACCGCCGCGCTGGCCAGCGCATGCGGCCCGCCGGCGGACCACCCGGCAACGAGGTAGCGGGTGACGCCAAGGTGGGTGAGCAGGAAGGCGCAATCAGCGGCGGTGTCGGCGACAGTCCGGCCGGCGGCGGGGCTCGATGCGCCGTATCCCGCCCTCGAGTACGTGATGATCCGGAACCCGCGCTCTGTCATCGAACCCAGGACCGCGTCCATCGGGACAGCCGAGCCCGGCATGCCGTGGTGGAACAGGACGACCGGGCCTGTGTTCGGTCCTGGCACTTCGTACTCGAGATCGCGCCCATCGGGCAGCCGCAAAAGTGGCACTGGAATCTCCGTCACCTTCTGGGATCGAACAGAACGTGGTCAAGGTCGCACCGCTCGGCGCACCACCAGGAGGCGGCCTGGAGCACCGGCCCGAGCGCGTTGGTCGTCGACTCACGGGCCCAGTCGCGCTGCCACTCGCCGGACACCGCCATCCAGGTGATGGGCACCACGCCGGCCTGCTCCATGCGGCGCACCGCCATGTCGTGCGCCTCGGCACTGACCCCGCCGCAGGCGTCGGTGACGACGAAGACGTCGTAACCCTCACCCAGCGCCTGGATGGCGGGCATGGCT
This sequence comes from Nonomuraea angiospora, assembly GCF_014873145.1. NCBI lineage: Bacteria > Bacillati > Actinomycetota > Actinomycetes > Streptosporangiales > Streptosporangiaceae > Nonomuraea > Nonomuraea angiospora. Next base: position 2,997,713 of record NZ_JADBEK010000001.1, read on the forward strand.
CCTCAGGGGTGAGCAGTGCCTCGAGCCCGACCTTGGCGGTACGCGTCACGATGATCCTTCTGCGTGATGGGTTGAACGTTCGATGGTGAGGCTCAGAGCTCGACGGGCGGGCCGGAGCCTCTCCCGTGGCGTCACACGACGCTATGGCGGCCGCCCGGCGGGCGTCCAAGACTTGTCTCGAGGCCTGGCGATAGAATCTGTCTATCGATATCAGCCCACGCATCCTGCGCTACTTCCTGGCCGTGGCCGAAGAGCTCCCTTCGGCCGTGCAGCCATGCGCCTCTACATTTCCCAGCCGTCCCTGAGTCCTCAGATCCGCAAGCTCGAGGAGACCCTCGAAACCCCGCTCTTCGTGCGTTCGAGCCGCCGGGTGCAGCTCACCGCCGCAGGCCGGACGCTCCTTGAGGAGACGCCGAAAGCGCCGGCCGCGCTGGAGCAAGCCGTGCAGCTCAATAGGGTGGACGAGGCACGGGACACTAGCTGCTGCCGGCCGCATTCGCGGCGGTCGACGCGCTCAGGGCATTACTGATGACGGTGATCTCGCCCTCGAGCGGCAGCAGCGCAGCCATCGCCTTGCGCAGCAGGGCTTCGTCGTCGGCGAGTACCACCGTGGTCATCGGTTCTCCTGTGCTTCGGAACGTCGGTGCGGCAGGGTCGCGGCGGTCAGTAACCGTCCATCGTCCTGCTCGACCGTCAGTTCACCGCCATCGCCGGCGACGCGTTGCCGCAGGGCGGCCAGCCCCCCGGAGTTCGGGCAGTGGTGCGCGCTGGGCGCCGTCGTTGACGATGGTGATGCTCCTCGCCGACAGGGTGATCCGCACGCGCGTCGCCTGGGCGTGGCGAAGGATGTTGGTGGTCGTCTCGCGGAGGACCTGGCCCAGCAGTTCGCTCGCGTCCTGGTCGACGTCGGCCTCGCGGTTGACACGCACCCTGATGCCGGCGGCCTCGAAGAGGTTCCGCGCGTTCTCCAACTCGGCGGACAGGTTGAGCCGTCGTTGTGCGTAGGTGACGGCCAGACAGGAGAGCGCGACGCGCAGCACCTCACCCGCCGCCCACCGCGTGAAGCAGACCATGGTCGCCACCACACCGGTGCCGAGGATGACGGCCTCCCACCAGGACCGGGCGTAGACCGCCACCGAGATCGCCCCGGCCACGGCGAGCAACGGCAGGAACATGGTGAGGTTGAGCTTGCGGAGCTGTCCCTGCGCAGGCTCGGTGTCCATGGGTGGCTCCCCAGGATCGAACGGCAGGGGTCTGCTCCTCAGCATCGTTCAGCTCCGGCGGTGGGCACTAGTGACACCGCGTCGCGTCTTCCCCCCGAACAATGTCATGCGAACTGATGACGTGGGTCGCACTGGCGATCGTCCACTCAGGTCGCTGAGGTTGAGAGTATGACACCAGCAATCCGCGTTGACCGGAGGGACCTGGCTGTTCTCGTCGCCACCGTGATGGCGTTGACCCCGGCGACAGCGTCGGCGAAGACGCCGGGCCCGCCGAGGTGGGGTGCGTGCCCGGCGGACGTCGCCAAGCCCGGGGCTTGGAGCATTCGGTCATCGGACGTGGACTGGTCGGCGAGGTAGAGCCGTCTCGCTCGAAGCGCCAACTCTGCGCCAGCGTGAGCGGCGCAGCCGAGCACAGGATGCCTCCTTCAACTTCCGTTCGCGGCCGAGCGCGGTGACTGCCGTGCCTGGTTCCGGAACTGTGCGGGCGATGAGCCGACCACGCGGCGGAACGCGGTGCTGAACGCGCTCTCGGACCGGTAGCCCGTGGCCCGCGCGAGCTCGGAGATCGACAAAGTGTCGCGGGTGAGGGCGTCGCGCGCGAGGCTCATGCGCCATTGGATCAGGTACTCCAACGGCGGGACCCCGACGTGGCTCTTGAAGGCCTGGGCGAACGCGGAACGCGACATGTGGCTGATCTCGGCGAGCTCCTTGAGGCTCCAGGAGTGGGCCACGTCCGCGTGCACGGCACGCAGGGCGGCACCGATGCCGTCCTCGTTCAGGGCGCCCAGCCAGCCGGTGGGCCGGTCTGTCTGGCCGGCGTGAGCACGCAGCATGTGCACGAGCAGGATCTGTGCGAGGTGGTTCTGCACCAGCGGGCCGCCGGCGGCGGCGACCCCGACCTCGGTGGCCAGGAGATCGATCAGCTGCGCGAGCCGCCTGCCATGAGGATCGGCCACGCGGACGATCACGAGCGGCGGCAGAAGATCGGTCAGGAGGGCCGCGTTCCTGTCGTCGAACGCGATGTGCCCGACGCAGAGGTAGAGGTCCTCCTCGGACTCCGGGCCGATCCGCACGAACCCGTCTTCGGCACCCGCCCACACCGGCGCCGCAGGGCGCGGGCTCGCGTCGAGCGTGCTGGCCAGGACGTAAGGCGGGGGGTTGCCCAGCATGAAGGTGTCACCCTCCTGCAGGAGCACCGGCTCGTGCCCTTCGAGGATCAACCAGCACGTGCCGCGCACGAGGCCGCCGATCCGCACGTGCAGGAACGTGTCGAAGCGCAAAGCCCACTCTCCCGCGGCCCGGAGGCTGGGTCCGATCACCGTGCGGGGCCTGAGCAGGCCGATCGCGTCAGCCACTGGATCCCGAAATCCGAGCACCGAGCACTCCTCCTGGACGATACGTAAAGAACGCCGGACTCTGCATCATGGATAGTATCCGCGATCTGTCGCAGTATCGATGCCGAAGGGATCGGTATCGAGAGAGTGATGGAGACACCCACATGGGACAGCTGGAAGGCAAGACGTCGGTAGTCACCGGGGGCAGCACCGGTATCGGTCTGGCCACCGCCGTACGGCTGGCGGACGAGGGCGCGTACGTGTTCGTCACCGGCCGGCGCGAGGCCGAACTGGAGGCAGCCGTCAAGACCATCGGAGCAGACCGGGCCACCGCGGTCGTCGGCGACATCTCGAAGCCGGAGGACCTGGACCGGCTCTATGAGGCGGTCCGGGCGCGAGGCAAGGGTTTGGACGTGCTCGTGGCGAACGCGGCGGTCGGTGCGTTCGTGACGCTGGAACAGACCACCGAGGAGCACTTCGACCAGACCTTCGCGGTCAACGTCCGAGGCACCCTGTTCACCGTGAAGAAGGCGTTGCCGCTGCTCAACGACGGAGCCTCGATCGTCCTGATCGGTTCGACGGCCGGCGACCGTGGAGTAGAGGCTTTCGGCGCGTACGCGGCGTCGAAGGCGGCCGTCCGGTCCTTCGCGCGGACGTGGTCCAACGAGCTCAAGGACCGCGGCATCCGGGTCAACGTGGTCTCGCCGGCATGGATCGAGACTCCCGGGGGCACCGCCGCTTTCGGCGACGAGGAGACCGCCCGGGCCGTCAAGGAGAATGTCGCCGCGACCGTGGCCAAGGGCCGCATGGGTCAGCCTGAGGAGGCCGCCGCAGTCGTGGCCTTCCTGGCCTCGGAACAGAGCAGCTACGTCGTCGGCGCGAACATCTACGTTGACGGAGGCACGAACCAGATCTGAGCAGGCACCACACGATGGATGGCATCTGAAGCGCCCCAGGTTCTATGCCGCTGCTATCCAGGCGGCGCAGCCACCAACGTCGACGCCGGCGCCGAGATCGACCAGCAGGTCCACGGCCCGAGCGGGCTCCTCGGCGAGGAGTCGAGCCGATGCCGCCGAATGGGCTGCCGACCGCGCTGCGCGTTCCGGCCAACGAGGCTGACAACAACCCCGGTACCAACATCCACAGACCAGATGGCCGGGACAACGTCGGCGTGCCACGCCAACGCACAGCTGGGTATGAGGTGTACGGCATGGCATTGGATCTCCAGCAAGCGGACGTGCTCCACGACGGGCATGCGGGACGCCTCGTGCGCTGAATCCGGCGCACCGCCCGAGTGTTCGATTCCACACCACCTCACCCCCTCCCGACCAGGGAGAACAAGGGTGGTGGATGCGGCGAAGGTCATGTACGTATCGAGTGTGTCCCCCCTCGGACACACTTTGGTACATGATCGCCCAAGCTCAGCTTGGGCGATCACTGCGTTTCGGGCCGGTTCATAGATCAGGCGCAGGCCGAGCTCGCCATAGACCTCGGCCTTGTCCTGCGGGTCCGCAGTGCGAAGTGCCCTGCGTATGTCTCCGATCGTGGCCACCATCTCGGCTATCTCCTCTTCGGTGAGTCGTTTCGGGATCTTGCTCATCACCTTGTCCAGGCGCATCTGCTCGACCTTCCGCTTCGCCTCCGTCTCGGCGATCCAGCCGACGACCACAGCCGGATCGCTCCCCGCATCGACGAGGGCGCGGTAAGAGGTCAGCTTTCGCTCACACTCGGCCACGGCCTGTCGGACGGTTTCAAGTTCTGCCAGGCGGTGGTCGTCGGCGAGCTGAGCACCGGACATCGCGCGGATCGTGCCCGGGCAGGTGTGCGGGATCGAAGATCGTGGCCAACCACTCATCCAGTGGCTGGACTATCAGCTCCTCTCTCACATAGACGGAGCGCGGGTGGTCTATCTGGTTGGTCTGCGCGTACTCGCGTGGGAAGACGCAGCGGTAGTGCGGCTTGCAGTTGTTCCAGCTGCCCTGCATACGCCGCTCACAGATACCGCAGAACAGCAGCCCCCGGAAGACGTACGGGCGGGAAGTCCGGCGAGGCTTACGCCCCTCCTGGGCGCGTCCAGGAACCGCCAGCAGCGCCTGAACCTGAGCGAAGGTCTCGTCCTCCACCAGCGCCTCATGAGCCGCCTGCTGGGACCAGATCCAGTTGTCAGAGTCGTTCCAGCGAAGCTTGGTCATGTGGCCGAGGGCGACGTCGTTGACGTCGATGAGCACCTCATCCTTGCGCTGCCGGTTCCAGACCTGCCGACCGGTGTAGCGAGGATTGAGCAGGATCGCCCGGACCGCCGCTTTCGACCAGGCGATCCCGCTGCGATGGCGGTTTCTGGCCCGGTCGTAGGCCGAGGGGCACAGGATGCCGTCGCGGGTGAGCCCTTCTGCGATGGCGAGTAGTCCCCTGCCCCCAAGAAACTCGGCGAAGATGCGCTGAACCACAGGGCCGGTGAGCGGATCCGGTTCAAGGCGACGCAGGCGCTTGCCGTCGGCGGCCTTGGCCGGGTTGGGGTGTGGACCGGCATCGACCAGGCGATAGCCGTACGGTGGACGCCCTCCGAGATAGCGGCCCTCTACCTGGGCGAGCGCGGCCATAGAGGTGCGAACCCGCAGCTTGATGCGATTCCGCTCCCCCTTACTGATCCCGCCGAACATCGACATGATCAGCTCGTGGGCCTCGTTGACAGGATCGACAGGTCCCCCGACCTCGGGTACCCAGAGCGGGACGTCGAAGTGCTCGAACAGCGGGAAGGTCAGTCCGAACTGGTTGCCGTAGAAGGCCCGCTGCGGTTCACCGACCACGACGGCGTCGAACCCTCTTGCGGGGTTGCTCAGCTCGTCCAGCAGGACCCCGGCCCGTGGCCTGCGTTGCGGCGGGATCGATCGTGACTTGTCGATGTCGAAGAACTCCGCGACGATCACACCGCCATGGGGCTCGATCAACGCTCGTGACCTGGATAGTTGCCAGTTCCTCGATGAGGTGGGGTCCTGGTTGTCCTCTGTGGACACCCGTCCCCAGAAGGCGAACGGGATCATTCAGTGTTCCTCGCTTCCTGCTGGCGTTCTGTCAGCGCGCAGTTGCATTTCAGGAGAATCCGCAGGAGGGCACGAGCCGCTCCGGCGGTCAGACACGGGCCCTTCTCAGGCACCTCCACTCGCAGTTCGCATCGCTGCCCGCCGATCCCGGACCGCGCGGGCCCTGCAGAGTACGCCTCTGAGCCCGTTTCCGGAGGCCCTGAGCAGGCCCTTTGTAGCTGGTCAGACACCCTGGCCCCCTGAGTCGGTGAGGCGGGTGCGCGCCAGGTCGCAGTAGGCGGCGTTGAGTTCGATGCCGGCGAAGGTGCGGCCGAGTTGCCGGGCGGCAAGGCCGGTCGTGCCGCTCTCCATGAACGGGTCCAGGACCTTGCCGCCCAAGCGGCAGCCGGCGGCAATTGCCCTGAGCGGGATGTCAATCGGGAACGCCGCGAAGTGGGCCGCCCGTAGCGGGCGAGTGGGGATCGACCAGACGTCTCCGGGGTTCTTGCCGTCCGGATGGGCGGCGGCATGCCGCCTGCCCGTGGGGCACATTGCCGCGCCGTGTCGGGGACCTGCCGCGTCCTGGCCGGTCATGCCATACTTGCCGGTCGGCGGCCAGGCAGTGGTGATGCTGTTCGGCTTGTTGCCGCCTGAGCGTGCCCTCCTGGTGAGCGGGCGGTCTCCCGTGTACGGCTCGCGGATGGGACCCAGGTCGAATCCATAGTGCCTGCTGTTTGACCAATAGGAAGATCAGCTCGTACCGGTTGGTGAGGCGGTCTCGGATGGACTGCGGCATCGCGTTGGGTTTGTGCCAGACGATGGCGTTGCGCAGGATCCAGCCGTCCTCCTGGAGGGCGAAAGCGACCCGCCAAGGCATGCCGAGCAGGTTCTTCGGAGGAACCGACTGGCGGGCTCTGGGCCGCACGAGGGGCTGGCGCCGGTTGAAGGCCGCCCCGCGGGCACAGCCGTCGGAGTTGGCGGCGTAGACGTCGCCGAGGTTGAGCCAGCAGGTGCCGTCGTCCGTCAGGACCCTGCGAGCCTCGGCGAAGGTGGAGCGCAGGGTCTCCACGTACGCCTGGATCGTGGGCTCCTGACCGTACTGGCCGTCGCAGTAGTGCCGCAGCCCCCAGTACGGCGGGCTGGTGACGATGCAGTCCACCGAACCTGCGGGCATCTCGGCCAGCACCTGGCGGGCGTCACCGTGGTAGATGGTCGCCTGCCCGTCGCTCCAGTACGGGTCGCGCAGGGCGGTCATCGGCCGCCTCCCGCCGTGCTGGCCTCCCACACGATGCAGGAGTCACCGGCCGGCCGGAAGCCGGCGGCGCGCAGGCTGGTGCTCCGCTCGTCGGGGCGGATGCAGGCGATCAGCCGCCGATAGCCCGCCGCCCTCGCTGCCCGCCGGGCAGCGCCCAGCAGGGCCGAGCAGGCGTTGGGCGTGCCGTCGGTGGACAAGCAGACGATCTCGGCCGTGACCTCGTCGTCGGAGCTCCAGCCGTCGACGAACACGACGCCCACCAGGGTTCCGTCATCGGTCTGGACGCCGAGGACGATCTCAGCCTGTGGGGCGAGGTGGCGGTCTGTCCAGGCGGTGAATGCCCGCGCGGTCTGAATTGCGACCGGAGTAACCGTCAGACGCTGATTAGGCTGCCTGAGCAGAATGGCCGGTCCGCCGTCGTGCGCGTTCGCGCGAATCTCATTGTGGTTCTCCATTGTCGTTGTCGGGACACGTTTTCCGGATGTGTGCCGCCCGGGGCCCGAAGCGTGGGCCTGGGTAGCTGGTGACCAGGCAAGCAGCAGGCTCAGAGTCTGCTCAGAAGCCAAGCAAGAGGGGCTCAGAAGTCACCCGGACGTATGAGGTTCTGGCGAATTTCTGAGCGGACTCCCAGCGTTCTTCTCAGCCATTTCTGAACAGGTGCGTACACCGGATTCGAGACCACAGAGATTCTTGCTCGACCGGGAGTACGACATGAGCGCTCATCGCCTTGATGAATCGCCTTTGGACACCGCGGAGACCTCGTTCCGGTTGCTGACCACCGGCCCAGGGAGCCTGTCCTTGGACTGCCCCGCGCCTGGCCTGCCTCGAGGGCCGATCGTGCTGCTGAAGCTGCGCGAGCTGCTCACCAGCAATGAGGTCACCGATGACACACGCGATGCTGTCTGGCGGGAGCTGGTCCTGCGGGCTCGCCGATCCGGACCGTCCTGGACGGTAGCGGCCGTCGGGATGGCGATGCCCGCGCTGCGCCGGATCGCGCTCTCGCTGACCCGCGACCTGCCCTGCGGGGACCCCGTGGATGTCGACATCGCGATCCTGGCGGGCTTCCTGCGGGGAATGCACCGTGTGGACCTGCAGCTGGCAGATATCCGCCCCCGCCTGTGCGAAGCAGCCCACTGGTCAGGTGAGAGCACCCGTCGCTACATCGTCGGCATGGCGCCGGCGAGTGAGCCGCCGCTCGCGCCGCGCCCCTGGTATCACCCCGAGATGACGCTGATCGACGCGATCGCCGACGGCGTGCTCACCGAACACGAGGCCGAGCTGATCAGCCTGACCCGGCTGGAGCACACACCCCTGCGCCCTCATCCCCTGACCGCTTCCCCGCCTGTAGGGGAAGCGCCCACGAATTCCGCACGAAGCCAGGCAAATCCGGATGCAGACCAGGCAACCGACAGCAGAGGAGGCGGGGACACTACCCCTGGCTCCGTGCGGATCTCCCCGAACCACCCGTCCGTAGCCGGGCGGGCCAAGCGGCGGCGCACATCGCGGCCGCTCCGGCGCAGGAAGCGCCACCTGTGTGGCCTCGCGGCGCCGCTGATTGCCGCGGCGGCAATCGCGGTCCTGCTGATTGCCGTGGCGGCAACCAAGGCGCTTGCCGCGTACCCAGCGGCTGCCGCTCCCGCGGATCTGAACACGGTGTTCACCAACCTGCGGAACTGGCTGATCGGGCTGTTGGCCACTCTGGCAACGCTCATGCTGACCATCGGCGGGCTCCGCTACCTGATCGCGGGCGGCGACCCAGGAGAGATCCAGAAGGCCAAAGCAGCGCTGAAGGCAGCGGCCTTCGGCTACGCCCTGGCAGTGCTGGCGCCGCTGTTCATGAGCGTGCTCAGGCGAATCGTAGGCGGCTGATCCCGATGCCGCACAGCGACCTCGCTTCTTCCGCCACCACCGTTTCTGGTCCGTTCTGCTTGCCGCGTCCACTCATCGGTATTTCCGCCGGTCGGACAGCGACGCGGCTGGCTCTGGCCACTGCCGTCGTTGCCGGTTCCGTTGCCGCGATGACGGCTGCCGCCGCTGCCGCCACGCCATCGCCTTCTCCTGTTCCTGTGCCGTCCCCTTCGCCGGGGGATGTCTCGATCGAGAATCCCGGAGGCGGGTTCGGCATCAGCGACTGGATCGCGGGCTGGGTCAACTCGTGGTTCTCCAACTTGGTGGCGCTGGCGATCGAACCCATGCTCAAGGTCCTCGCAGTGACACTGCTCGCCACCCCGGACGTCACTGGCAATGCCAGGGTGTTCGACCTGTGGAAGGCGAGCGCTGTGATCGCCAACAGCGGGTTCGTTCTGCTGGCCACCATCGGTGCGATCGCGGCGATGGGGCATGAGACGGTTCAGACCCGGTACGCGGTCAAGGAAGTGTTGCCCCGTCTGTTCGTCGCTGTCCTGGCCACCAATTCGAGCTTCACGCTCTGCGGCAAGATCATCGAAGTCGCCAATGCGCTGTCGCAGGCCCTGCTCGGGCAGAACTTCGACGGCCGGCGTGCGTTGACGACCCTGCGATCCATGATCTTGCCACCAGCGCAGGACGAGAGCTTCTACATCCTGCTCGCACTGGTCGCCGTCATCCTCATGGCCCTGCTGCTGATCGCCTTCGTGATGCGGGCCGCGCTGGTGCTGCTGCTGGTCGTGGCCGCGCCGCTGGCGCTGGCCTGCCTGGCGCTTCCCTACACCGATGGGCTGGCCCGGTTCTGGTGGCGGGCCTTCACCGGCCTGTTGACCGCTCAGATCGCCCAGTCCCTGACGCTGGTGATGGCCGTACGGATCTTCTTCAACCAGGACGGGCGCCTGCTGCTCGGGCTCGTACCGTCCGGCCAGCTCATCAACCTGATCCTCGCCATATGCCTGTTGGTCGTTCTGGTGCGCATTCCGCGCTGGATGTCGCGTCGGATCTTCGCTCAAACGGCAGGCCGTGGCTCATCGGTCATGAAGATCATCAAGTACGCCGTGGCGTACAAGTTCGCCTCACCTGTGCTGAGCGCGCTACACCTGACCCGGGGTGCTCGCGGCCGAGCTGCTACCGGTGCCCGAGCAGGACAGGGCATTCAGGGCAGAGTGCTGCCCCCACGCCGTCCGCCCGGCTCCTCCGGCCCAGGAGGCCCTGCCGGTTCGGGCGGCCCTCGTCCGCCCGCCGGGCCGACTCCCCGCAGCGGTCCGAGCCAGGGTCAGCGTAGGCATCACCCCGGCCACCAACGGCGCTCGACATTGATCACACAGTCATCGCCCACTCCGCCGACCCACGGCACGAACATGAGCAGCCCGCCCCAACCGTGGTGGCAGCCACCTCGCCCCCTCAGCACCGGACCAGGCCACGCACCACGCGGCCACCACCCTTCCCAGCCTGGCCGCCGTCCAGTTCCGCCAGCCGTGTTCCTGCCGCCGGTCTATCCCGGCAACACCACGAGCGCTGGGCGGCGTACTCCGCCTGGTACAGGAGGTGAACGCAGGTGAGCTGGTCGGTACGGATCCCCGCTGACATAGAGCAGGACGACCGGATCGTCGGAGGGTTCACCGCGCGTCAGCTGGCCATTCTCGGCGGCACCGGGGCATTGCTGTACGTCGCATACCTGATCGCCGGTGAGCGCATCGACCTGCTGGTGTTCGCTGCCGGAGCTTTGCCCATTGCGGCGGCAGGACTGCTGTTGGCGATCGGGCGGCGCGACGGTGTCGCGCTGGACCGGTACCTGCTGGCCGCGTTGCGCCACCTGGTCTCGCCCAAGGCCCTGACCTCCATGCCCGAGCAGCCAACGGCGGCTCCCGTGTGGGCGGCTGCTCACTCTGGCCCCAGGTCTGCGCCACTGCGGCTGCCCGCTCACGGGGTGGTCGGTGACGGGTTGATCGATCTCGGGCCGGACGGCGTCGCCGCAGTGGCGGAGGTGTCCACCGTCAGCTTCGCCCTGCGCACACCTGAGGAGCAGGACGCGCTCGTGGCGACCTTCGGACGCTGGCTCAACTCGCTCTCCGGCCCGGCACAGATCCTGCTGCGCGCCCAACGAGTGGACCTCGCTCCGACGATCAACCAGTTGGTGGAGGGCGCCGGTGCTCTTGCTCACCCAGCGCTGACGACCGCCGCGCACGAGCACGCCTCGTTCCTGGCTGATCTGTCCGCCCGGCATGACCTGCTGCGTCGCCAGGTCCTACTGATCATCCGCGAGCCCGCCGACGGCGGACAGGACGCGGCGGCGGCTCGGGCGCTGCGGCGGGTGGAGGAAGCCGCGCGGCTGCTCCCGACGTGCGGCGTCACTGTGCAACTTCTGAGCGCCGAGGCCACCGGCGCCGTGCTGGCGTCGTGCTTCGACCCAGCCGCACCGCCCCTGCGCGCCGATCAACTCGCCGAGGCCGGCGAGGTCATCACGAGGGGAGAACACCAGTGAAACTCCGACGTACGAAGTCGCCTCGTAGCCGGCTTGGTCCGGAGGCAATCCTGGTCAGGCCATCCCATCTACGGGTTGGCGGTGGGCTGTGCGCGACGCTCGCCGTCAACGGGTATCCGCGAGAGGTCGCCTCCGGGTGGCTGGAGCCTTTGCTTACCTATCCCGGCCGTCTGGACGTGTCGCTCCATGTGGATCCGGTGCCGTCCCTGGTGGCCGCCGATCGGCTGCGCAGACAGCTGGCCCGGTTGGAGTCCGGGCTGCGCAGCGACCAGCAGCACGGGCGTCTCCTCGACCCGAGCGCCGAGGTGGCCGCGGAGGACGCTCAGGAGCTCGCCTCCCGGATCGCACGCGGGCAGGCCCGCCTGTTCCGCGTCTCGATCTATTTGACCGTTCACGCGGCCACTCAGAACGAGCTGGACGAGGCGTGTGCCCAGGTACGCGCGCTGGCCGCGTCCCTGCTTCTGGACGCCCGCCCGGTCGCATTCCGCCAGCTGCAGGGCTGGGTGTCCTCACTGCCGGTGGCCTTCGACAACCTCAACACCACTCGCACGTTCGACACTCCGGCCTTGGCCGCCGCGTTCCCCTTCACCAGCCCGGACCTGACCGCCGCGACGGGGCCAACAGCCGTCCTGTACGGGGCGAACGCGGCCAGTGCCTCCCTGGTGACCTGGGACCGGTTCGCCCAGCCCAACCACAACTCGGCGATCATCGCCAGCAGTGGAGCCGGCAAGTCCTACCTGGCCAAGCTGGAGGCATTGCGCTCGCTGTACACCGGGGTCGAGGTCGCGGTCATCGACCCCGAAGACGAGTACGCCCGGCTGTGCGAAGCCGTGGGTGGCGCCTACCTTCACCTGGGCGCGCCCGACGTCCGGCTCAATCCCTTCGACCTACCCGCCGACGGACGAGACGCGCTCACCCGCAGGGTGCTGTTCCTGCACACGCTGGTCGCGATCATGCTCGGCGAACCGCTGGATAAGACGGGCAAGGCCGCACTGGATCGGGCCATCCTCGCCGCGTTCAAGCAGGCCGGAATCACCTTCGACCCGGCCACCTGGGACCGGCCGCCGCCGTTGATGCGAGATCTGGTAACCGCGCTTACCGAAGATGCCGCCGAGCTGGCCGCCGGACTCGCACCGTACGTGACGGGCAGCCACCGCCGGCTCTTCGACGGACCCACCACCACCCGGCCCGACTCCCACCTGATCGTGTTCTCTCTTCGGGACCTGCCAGAAGAGCTGAAGGCCGTCGGCACGCTGCTCACCCTGGACGCCGTCTGGCGGCGCGTGTCCAACCCCGACCTACGGCGTCCGCGACTGGTCGTGGTCGATGAGGCGTGGCTGCTCATGAAGGATCCCGAAGGGGCGAAGTTCCTGCTCCGGATGGCGAAGGCGGCCCGCAAACACTGGGCCGGGCTGTCGGTGGTCACCCAGGACGCCGCCGACCTGCTCGGCTCCCCCGCCGGGCAGGCCATCATCGCCAACTCAGCCACGCAGATCCTGCTGCGACAGGCACCCCAGTCCATCGACGCGATCACTGACGCCTTCAACCTGTCAGAAGGCGAACGACAGCTCCTTCTGTCCGCCGACCGTGGCACCGGCCTGCTCGCCGCGGACTCCGGCTCCTCCCGGGTCGCATTCCACGTCCTGGCGAGCCCCACCGAACACCGCCTCGTCACCTCCTCCCCTCAAGAACTCGCCCAGTACGAAGAGGAAGATCTGTGACGCTCTACGACCCGGACGCCCTACTGAACCTCGGCCTGGAGTGGCTCCGCACGCACGGCCAGCAGATAGCGATCTTGCTTCTGGTCAGCGTGCTCGTAGCGAGTCCGAGCCGGTTCCTGCTCGTACGGCTGCGCCACCACGCCGCCGCCCGAGGAGCACGCTGCCTGGAGATCTTGGCTCCGCCGGTCGCGGACCTGCACGGCGCCGAGGCGCTGTGGGGCAACCTGCTCGGGCTGCTGCGCCCGGCGTGGAAGCGAGTCCTCTTCGGCCAACCACACCTGACCTTCGAGTACGTCTTCGGTGCTGGTGGGGTGCGGATCCTCATGTGGGTTCCCGGCACCGTCCCCCAGCACCTGGTGGATCACGCGATCGAGGCCGCCTGGCCCTCCGCGCGTACGACTGTCGTGGAGGCGACCACGCCGGTGCCGCTGAGGGGGCGTGCCACCGGCGGGTGGCTCATGATCGCCCGAGAGGAGCGGTTGCCGATCCGGCACGACCACGACCAGGACCCCCTCCGTGCCTTGCTCGGCGCGGGGGTGGGCATGCCAGTCTGGCAGCACGCCACAGTGCAGATCCTGGCCCGTCCGGCCACCGGCCGCCGCCTCTCCCGCCCAGGACTCCCTGCAGCGCTGCTGCGCGCCGCCCTCGATCTCGCCATCCCGGGGCATGCTCGCCAGCACCGGGAGCTGGATCATGCCCTACGGCTGGAGCACTACGCCGAGGCCCGCGCCGTCCGAGACAAAGCCCTCCGCCCCCGCTATGAAGTGGCCATCCGCTACGCCGTCCAAGCGGACGATGACAACGCGGCCAAGCTGCGCCGCCAGGCCATCCGCGGGCGGGCACACGCGATCGCCGCCGCCTTCGCCCTCTACTCCGGACACAACCGCCTGGAACGGCGCCGACTGCTCCGACCTGCGCAGGTGCTGGCGTCCCGCCGTCTCGGACGCGGGTTCCTGCTGTCGATCCCTGAACTCGCCGCGCTCGCTCACCTCCCGACCGATCCCGCCGTCCCAGGCCTACAACGAGCCGGGGCGAACACGGTCGCTCCCACGCCACGAGTCGCCCAGCACGGCAAGGTGCTCGGAACCGCAGACGCAGGCCACCAGCGACCCATCGCGCTCCGCGTACCCGACTCCTGCCATCACGTGCACATCCTCGGCCCGAACGGCACCGGCAAGAGCACCCTGCTCGCCCAGATGATCCTGTCCGACATCCAGGCCGGACGCGGCGTCGCCGTCATCGACGCCAAGGGCGACCTGGTCGCCGACCTCCTCGGCCTCATCCCCGAAACCGCCGGACAGCGCATCGCGCTCATCGACCCCGACGACCCCCATTCCCGGCCCGCGCTCAATGTTCTGAGCGGCCCGAACCAGGACACCCTCGTGGACAACCTGGTCGGCATCTTCCACAAGATCTACGCCGACTCGTGGGGACCACGCAGCGACGACATCCTGCGCGGCTGCGCTCTCACCCTGTCCCGCAGCGGCGGAACCCTCGCCGACATCCCCTCCCTGCTCACCGACCCCCACTACCGCCACCAGCTCACCGAACGCCTGAACGACCCGTTCCTGGCAGGGTTCTGGACCTGGTACGAACGCCTGTCGGAGCAGGCCCAATCCCACGTCACCGCGCCGATCATGAACAAACTCCGCGCGTTCCTGCTCCGCCCCTTCGTCCGCGACATCCTCGGCTCTGCCCAATCCACCTTCGACATCGGCGACGTCCTGAACGGCAAGATCCTGCTCGCCCGCCTGCCCAAAGGCGTCCTCGGCGACGACACCGTCCGCCTGCTCGGCTCACTCCTGCTCGCCCAGGTCTGGCAGGCCGCCTCCCACCGCGCCCGCCTCGGCCACAGCCGCGCCCCCTCCGCCCTGTACGTCGACGAAACCCAGAACTTCCTGAATCTCCCTCGCGCGCTGTCAGAGATGCTCGCCGAAGCCCGCGCCTACGGCCTCTCGATCGTCCTGGCCCACCAGCACCTGGCCCAGCTCCCCCACGACCTCCATCAAGCCATCAGCTCGGACGCCCGCAACAAGGTCTACTTCTCGCTCTCTCCCGAAGACGCCCGGGAGACTGAACACCACTTCAGCCCGTACCTCACCCGCCACGACCTGGCCAATCTCGGCGCCTACCAAGCCGCCGCCCGCCTCATCGTCCGTTCCGGTGAGACCCCGCCCTTCACCCTGCGCACCCGCCCCCTCCCCACCCCGGATTCCGAGGTCGCGCAACGCGTCCGGGTCGCCGCCGCCCAAGCCCACGGCCGTACCCCGGTCCGTCCCAAAGCCCTGCCGCACGACGACCCGCGGCAGCAGCCCAACACCGAAGGAGACGCTCACCCATGAACGAGCACTACACGCCAGCCGTCATGGCCTCACTCGCCACCCAGCTCACCAGCCGCGACCGGCACCTGCTCCGCCTCGTCTGGACCCACAAGGTGCTGACCAGCCACCAAATCACTCGCATCGCCTTCAACGACCCGACCACGGCGCGCCACCGTCTGGTCAAGCTGCATCACATCGGCGTCCTGAACCGCTTCCGTCCCAAACCGCCGACCGGTTCCGCCCCCTGGCACTACGTGCTCGGCGAACCCGGCGCCGTCGTGCTAGCCACCGAAGACGGCATCGAGTTGGCCGAATTCGGCTACCGCCGCGACCGCGTCCTGTCCATCGCCTACAGCCAGCGTCTGGCCCACACCGTCGGCACCAACGACGTCTTCGCCCACCTGTCCGGCACCGCCCGCCAGACCACCGGATGCCACCTGCATACCTGGTGGCCAGAAGGACTCTGCGCCACCCAATGGGGCACCCACGTCCGCCCCGACGCCTACGGCCGATGGACCGAGAACGGCCAGACGGTGGACTTCTTCCTCGAATACGACACCGGCACCGAAACCATCGGCCGAGTCGTGGCCAAACTGGACGGCTACGCCGCCCTCACCGCGGCCACCGGCATCACCACACCCGTTCTGTTCCTGACCAGTTCCGCACGCAGAGAGAGCACCGTGCAGGACCGCCTCCGACTACGCGCCATCCAGACTTCGGTGCCCTGCGCCACCGCCGTCACCGGCTCCAGCCCGCATGGTCCCGTCTGGCTCCCCCATAACCGCCGAAACCAGCGGCTGCGGCTGGCCGAACTCGCCAACCACTGGCCCCAACCGGGGGCTCCCTGTTGATCGCAGAAACCGGGCTGTCATCGATCTTCGCTGCAGCCGCCAGCCTAATGGGTGCCATCGTCCTCCTCGCCGCAGTCGCCGGAGGTGCTTACGTCACAACCACGACGACCACCGCAACGTGCGACGGCACCAGCCCCGAACCACTCTCGGTGGAACCGTGTGGGCAGTTCCCCAAGGTGATACCTGCTGAAGGGCTCGCAGGACCTGAGCTCGGACTGATCGCCGTGCAAACCGCGCTGCACATGCGCGGCGTCCCGTACTCCTGGGGCGGCGGCAACGCCAACGGGCCCAGCTTCGGCATCGATCAGGGTGCCCACATTCGCGGGTTCGACTGCTCCGGCCTGGCCGAATACGCCTGGGCCAAGGCGGGAGCCCGAATCGGCGGACACACCTCCGCTCAATGGAACGCAGGCGTCCGCGTCCCCAGAAGCCAGATCCGCCCAGGAGATCTGATTTTCTTCGCCACCAACCCCGCCCGTCCTTCAACGATTCACCACGTCGGCATCGCCGTCGACGCCACCCGCATGGTGCACGCACCCTCCACCGGCAGCACCGTACGCATCGACACCTGGGCAGGCGTCCCCTACCGCGAACAAGAATTCATCGGCGCCATCCGACCTGCGTCATAAAATGATCGTTATGCCCACGGCCCATCCCACGCAACTTCGTGAATTGGCATTGGGGAGCGTGGCGCGGACTGGACACATGTCCTACTGATCGCAGACGTCCAGGTCCTATGCGAGCGCTGCCCGCGTAATGACCGGGGCAGCTGCTCGCACCGACACTGTGAGCCGGCCAGGGAATGCGTGCCAAGCTGACGTGGCGCACTGCAATCACTGTCAGCAGGGCGATCAGGAACGGAATGACTAAGTGTCACGATGGGGCTGGTTGGGTGATCAGACCGGTGCGAGACCTTTCAGCCTCTGTACAGCCAGGGAGCGAGCAGCCCCTCAAGTTCGCTATCTGTCATGTTGCCCCCTTGTCCAAATCCGTGCCACCCCAAGGCCCGCTGCATGACGTAGACCGGAATCCCAAACGCTTCGTTGAGAACCGCTGTGGCCGCAACCGGCCCGAACCTTTCGCCAAGGAGTTCTTGAACATATTGCATGAGTCCGGTGGCGCTCACGCCGTTCGCCCTGGCATTGACAACTGACACGACCGCATCGTTGCGCCAGTCCGACATACTATGACCATCTTTCTCGAAGTCCTGCGGATGGACAGCGGGCAACTCGAGAGCGCGGTCTTCGAGTCGCCCGCTGGTTAGACGTGAGCTATTATCTCACACAACCCAGACCTACCGGAAAATCACGCCCACGTTCGTGTATTCTCCGTGATTTCCGCGCAGCTCTACGAATTCGACGCTGCGTGTAAATCCATGGCGTCCCGCCATCTTGCCGGTGAATGTCGCACGTGCGGCGTCATCAAGAGACATACCCGACCGGATCGCCGCGTTGAACGAGTCCAGATTATCCCTGAGTTTGTCCCCGTTCTGCCAATAGGCCTTGACTCCCTTCACATCACCTCCGAAATACTTCATGGCGTTTCCGAACATCTCACTGCCGCGAGGGGTGTCATCGGCCTTTTCTACAGCCATCGTCACGATGCCGTTCTCGTCCAGATCGGCAATGATGCCCCGCCCGCTCGGATAGATCTCGTTATATGTCTTGATCGGAAAGGGGAAGTCTCCAGGCCCCTTGATGCGCGCACCGTGCGGGCCCGGAAAGAAGAGAGATGGGTCGTTGCCGCTCCGGAATCCTCTCCAGTAACTGTCGGGATCCAGATCGCAGCCGCACTCCATTCCGTGGTTCTTTTTTCTATTGATGTACTCCTCAGGAGTGTCTCCCGTAAGGGGCTGGGTGAGCATGTACCAGAGGCCGTCAAGGGCGCCACTAAGGTTAGCAATTGCACTATCGACCCCCGTTGGGGCCTTCTTTGAGTAGCTACACCCTCTTCTGCATGGATTGCCTGCCGGTAGATTGACGTTGTTGCTCTTATTTCGGTAGTGCTTTAGGTCTCTCTGCCATCCGTCATAACCGCCGTTCTTTCCATTGGCGTAATCGTCGGGAATGTGGCCATCGAGTTCCACAATGTTGATGGGGTTGCCGCCAGTGAAGGCGTAGCGGTTGCTAGTCCAGGGATCGAGGCCAAGGCTCAGGTCATCGAGGGCGCCGTTGTAGGTATCGAGGTTGAGGAAGCGATTAAGGCCAGGGTTGTAGTCGCGGAACCCCATGTCGTACATGCCAGTGGAGTTGTCCCAGCGCTTGGCGTTGAAGCGATAGGGGTTGTACTCCTCCTTGGCGGTGGGGTCGACGGGGTCTGGTTTGTCGACGCCGGTGAAGAGCTTGTCGTCGTTCTTGCCGTAGGCGGTGTAGCCGTAGGTGGCCCGGGTGTCGCCCGACTCCGAGGTGATCTGCTCGACGTCGGTGTGCGGGTTGTAACCGTAGTAGGACGACTCCTCCGACCCGTCGGTCTTCGCCTTGACCTGGGACAGGCGCTCGCCCCACGGCGAGTACTGGAAGGACTTGACCAGTTTGCCGGCCACCTCTTCGTCCAAGACCTCGCCGGAGAGGCCGAGGTAGGAGTAGGTGGTGGTTTTGGCTGAGGCGGTGCCTTCCTTTTCGGTCTTGGTGGTGGTGCGGTCGAGTGGGTCGTAGGTGTAGGAGGTGACGGTGTTGGTGGTGCCGTCGGTGCCGAGTTTTTCGTGTTTGGTGACGTGGTCGAAGCCGTCGTAGGTGTACTTCTCCCAGGTCTTGCCGCCGCCCTGGACGGTGCGCAGCCGCCCGTACGGGTCGTAGGTGTACGTGCTGGTCTGCCCGCCACTGGCTGAGGTCATCAGGCGGTTGCGGTCGTAGGTGAAGGTGGTCTTCTTGCCGAGGACCTCTTCTTCCCACACGTTGCTGTTGGCGTCGTGGGAGTAGGTCTCGGTCTCCGCCGTCCCGCCGCCGACCGGGGTCTTCACCGTCTTGGTGATGCGGTCGCGGGGGTCGTAAGTGTAGGCGTAGTCGTGTTCCAGGTAGGCGCCGGGGTTGTCGGCGTTCTGGATCTTGGCGTGGTCGCTGGCGCGCTGCAGATTGCCTTGGTAACCAATCGTGTGCTCGGCTACCACCGTCGCGTTGGGCTTCTTCTCCAGGCTGTGGCGCAGGACGCCGGACAGGAAGTAGTCGTAGGTGACGGCGTTGCCGTTGGCCTTGGTCTCGGTCTCGCGTTCGGCGCGGGACGTGAAGGTGTAGCGGGTGGTCTTCGGCGCGAGGTCGGTGGCCGACTTCTTGTTGACCACCTGCTCGACCAGGTCACGGACGTCGTAGCCGTAGGTGGCGACCGTCTTATCGTGGGTGCGCTCAATGACTGCGCTGTTCTCGTTGTAGCGGTAGCCGGTGGTGTTCTTCAGCGTGCCGTTGAGCGACTCCTTGACGGTGTCGATCTGGTTGAGGTTGGTGTAGGAGATGTCCCACAGGTCGATCTTGGCGGTCGGGGACTTGTCCCGGATGGCGGTGAGGTTGGCGTTGGGGTCGTAGGTGTAGGTGAAGTCCTTCTTCTCACCGTCAGTGTCGCCGCTGTTGTCGCGCACCAGCTTGACCGCATCGGCCGCCACGGTGCCGTTGGCGTCGTCGGTGAGGATGACGCTGTGGGCGGTGCCGGCGGTGAAGGTGTAGGAGCCGAGTTCGACCCAGGTGCCGGGGTTCTTGGTCTGGTCGAGGGTGACGCTGGCCTCGCCGTTCTGGTGCTTGATCTTGTATTTGGCGTTGGTGGCCGTGGCGCCGGACGGGTACCGGACCTGGACCTTGTAGGTGCCATCCGACGGGGTGGTCAGGTTCCAGGCGAACGACGATTGGCCGGTGCCCGCGGACGCGGTGGCGTAGTCGTAGCCAACGAACCCGGTGGCCGGCTCGGCCTGGGGGCCGACGATGTTGGATGCCGAGCCGCTGCCGGCGAGGGTCCAGGTGCCGGTGGTGGTGGTCTGGTCGGTGTCGGAGTTGTCGGACAGGACGACGTCGAGGCCGAGGGGGACTCCGTCGTCGGAGTGGGTCTTGAGTTTGCCGTCGGGGTAGTACGACCAGTCCAAAGCCCGCTGGCTGGAGCCGCCCGCGCTGGTGACGGTGCGGTTGGTCTGCAGGCCGATCTCGTTGTAGTCGTAGGTGGTCTTGATGTCCCACGGGTCGGTGGTGGTCTTGGACCAGCCGTTGTCCCAGTAGGTCATCGTGGAGACGTTGCGGATGCTCTGCCCGTGCGAGGGCGGGTGCGAGATCTCCTTCAGCCGGGAGACCGCGTCGTAGGCGTACAGGACGCTGTCGGGCTTGTTGTAGACCGGGTCGGACCGGTCGTAGGGGTAGATCTCCTCGATCGGCCGGTTGAGCTTGTCGTACTTGGTTTCGGCGACGAAGTCGACCAGGTCGCCGCCGCGTTCTACCCCGCGCGGGGTTATGGTCTTGGTCTTGTTGCCGACCTGGTCGTAGGCGAACTGGGTGGTGACGTACTTGATGACGCCGTCGGTCTCGGAATGCGGGACCTTGGTTTCGACCACGTCGCCGCGCTCGTTGTAGGCGGTGATCGCCTTGTTGTCGTCCTGGTCGGTCTGGCCCACAACCCGGCCGTCCAGGTCGTACTCAGTGGATGTCTCGTATCCGGCGGCGTCCTTGACGGTGGTGACGCGGTGGTTGCGGTCGTAGGTGTAGAACGCCGTGTAGTCGCCGGTGTCGGCGGTGGCGTTCTTGCGTGGGTCGATGACCTTGGTGACGTTGCCGACGTCGTTGTACTCGTAGGTGATCTTGTTCTGTCGAGCGTTGGCGACGTCGGTGGCAGTGACGCCGATTAGCTGGTAGATGTCGTCGTACGTGTACGTGGTGGTGAACTGGGCCGGGTCCGCGCCGGGCAGGTTGCCCTTGGGTTCGGTCTGGTTCTTCAGATTGCCGGCCAGGTCCCACGTGAAGGTGGCCTTGCGTTCCGGTCCGTTGTCGCTGTCCTTGGGCAGGAACGACTCTGTCAGCTGGTCGGCCTTGTCGTAGACGGCGGTGGACACGGCGCCGTTGGGAGCTATCGCCTTGGTGATGTTGTCGTTGGCGTCGTATTCCGGGGCCGGGGTGACGATGAACACCGGCGGGGAGGCGTCCTGGTCCTTGGGGACCTTGGACTCGAGCGGGCGTTTGAAGATGTCGTAGGTCTGGCTGGTGGTCTTGCCGAGTGCATCGGTGACCGACCGCACGTTGCCGCGCACGTCGTATTCGGTGACGGTGCTGTGCTCGTACGCGTCGGTGATCTTCTGGGGGTAGCCGGTCGGGTGGTAGTCGGTGAAGGTGGTGGTGTTGCCGTTGGCGTCGACTGACGTGGCCAGTTGGCCGACAGGGTCGTAGGTGTAGGTGGTGGTGTAATCGTCAGGATCGGCCGTTAAGACGCCGAGCGGATCGGTAACCGTCTTCAGGTTGCCGTTGCCGTAGTAGCCGAACTCCCACGTGTAGTGCTTCGCGCCGTCGCCAGCCCCCAGGGTGTTGCCGTTCGGGCTCGTCTTGAAGCGCAGGTCGGCGACGAAACCGTTGAAGTTGGCCGGACCCTCGTAGATCAGGATGGTGGAGGCGGTGCGGTTCTCGTTGGCCTCCGCGTCGGTGATCTTCAGCGGGTAGCCGGTCTTCGGGTCGTACTCCCACGTCGTAACGGCATATTCCGTCTTGCCGTCGTCCTTGCCCTTCTCGATCAGCGTGGTGACGTTGTGGTCGTCGTCCCACTCCAGATCAGTGATCTCGTTGTTGGCGTTGGTGATCAGATCCGGGCGGCCGTACTTGTCCAGCACGTACCTGGTGGCCTTGTTCGTGCCTTGCTGGAGCGGGTCGGTAACGGTGGCGTTGATGACTGCGCCCTGCGGGCCGTCTGGGTCGACGTAGTCGAACTTGGTGACTCCGTCGAGCCGGTCGGTGAGGGTTTCGACCTTCCACTTGTCCTCGGGGTCGACCTGCGGCTCGTAGTACTTCAGCTTCGTGTCGTGCCCGCGCGGGTCCTTGACGGCCACGAGCTTGACGTTCTTGTTGCCCTGGGTGGCGTCGTAGGTGAAGGCGAACGTCTTCGCTTGCTCGTCGCCGGCGCCGTCGACCATCTTGGCCATCAGGCCCTTGTCGGTGTAGGCGAAGGTCACCTTCCGGCCGGCGATGTCGGTGATCGACTCGACGTTGTCGATGATGTGCGGGTTGGTCAGCTTGGTGTCGTTGACAGGCTGGCCGGCGTCGTTGATGTAGGTGTAGTCCTGGCCCTTGGCGTAGTAGTCGAAGGTCAGGGTGCGACGCCCGGCCGCGTCGGTGATGTACTGCAGGAACTTGGTCGGCTTGTTGTTGGAGCGGCGACGTTCGTAGGTGAACGACATGGTGTTGCCGTTCTTGTCGACGATCGCCGACTGGAAGCCCTCGTCGTCGAAGAAGAACTGGGTGCGGTCCGGCTTGGTGAACACCCACTGCCGCAGCGGGTCGGCCGAGCCGGTCTTCTGCAGGTACAGATGCACGCCGCGCGGGTGCTTGTACTCGCAGTTGGAGGTGCAGGTGGGCGGGTCGCGCAGCCACACGTGGGTGGTGCCGTCCCCGTCGGTCAGCCGCACCTGCTCGGGCCAGACCTGACCGGGAGGGTGAAGGTGCAACTGTGAGCCGAGGCGCTGCAGCGTGGAGGTCTGCAGCGACCAGCCGTAGCCCATCGACGATGCGCTGGTGTCCAGGCTGTTGTAGGTCATCCGGACGAACGTCTGCGCGCCGCGGGAGGGGTTGGTGAAGGCGTTGTAGTTCCACACCACGTTGCCCGCGTACGGGTTGACCAGGGCGGTCGCTCCGGCGCCGGTGTTCTTGCCGGTGTAGGCGTAGAACTTCTCCAGCCCCAGCAGGTCGCTGGTCGGGGACTCCAGGCGGATCTGCTGCGGCAGTTGCGGCAGCTGGTGGCTGGCGGACTTCCAGCTGTTGGTAGTGGTGTCGTGCACGTCCCACACCAGCGAGGCGGCGTCCGCCAGGTTGCCCGAGGCCAGCGTGGGGGCCTTGACCTGGGCCTGAACGGTGACCGTGTCACGTGGCTCCAGCGCTGCTTCCAGCGGGGTGAACAGCTGGGTGTCGCCGGTCACGTCCGTGCCGTCCGGCAGTTTCCAGAAGTAGCCCAGCCGGGTGGTGCCGGCCGGCCAGGTCTCGCTGGTGGTGTTGGTGATCGTGACGTCGACCGTCCGCTGCTCGCCGCCGGCCATCCGGGACGGGGTGCTGGGGGCGCTGTAGGTCTGCGTCGGGTCGTAGTAGAGGACGTGCAGCCACGGCCGCACTTCCGGCTCGGCCGCCTCGGAGGAGGTGAAGGAGTCGCCGTCGCCGCTGGTCGGGCAGGCCTTGGACGACTCGCTGTCGGCGCGCAGCAGCAGGCCGTGGTTGGTGGACGGGTCGCTGATCCAGCGCTGCACCAGCGCGTCGAACCCGCGTGGCGCCCACCAGTGTGAGAAGTCGGGGTCGGTGGGGGAGGTGAAGAAGCCCTGCCCCACCGAGGTGGTCTCGTGGTCGCCGCCCGCCTTCGTCCAGGGCACGCCGGGTGCGGCCTGCTGCCAGGAGGCGGTGGCCTCGTCGAAGGAGCGGGTCAGCGGGTAGAAGTGGTAGCTCGGCTCGAGGCCGCGGTGGGCGACCTGGAAGATCCGCAGGTTCGCCATGACCTCCTTGATGCCTGCCGGGATGATGGAGGTGTCGAACTTCAGCAGCGCCCTGGTGGTGCCGAAGGCGGTGCCGCCGAATCCGGCCGACAGGTTCGCGCGCTCGCCCAGCTTGTCGTGCCCGACGCTGGGCTGGCAGCTGGTCAGCGTGGTGTCGGCGCTGGGCGGGATGGTGGCCGCGGTGATGCCCGCGTTGGGCAGCTCCACGATCAGCGGCCCCGATGTCGAGGCCTGCCCGGCCGAACGCACGGCGACCACCTGGTAGGCCACCTTCGTGTTCGGCGTGGCCGAGGTGTCCACGTACGTGGTCGCCTTGCTGTCCAGCGGCGCCACCAGGGTGGCCGGGGACGGGGTGAAGGAGAGGTCCCGGCTGCGGTGTATTTGGTACTCGGTGACCTCGCCAGGCCCGTCGTAGGGCTTCCAGGCCAGCTCCGCGCCGGTGGCGTGTACCACCAGCGGCCGTCCGAGCTGCACCGACGGGGTCCCGTAGGTCAGGGTCAGCTTGGGCATCGGGTTCTCCGGGAAGCCCTTGCCCCATTCGCCCTCCGCGTACTGCGGACCGCCCGCCGCCACCGTCTCGTTGACCGCCTTGACCATCACGCCGTGGTTCGGCGTCGTCCCGGCCAGCCAGGCGCGGGCCAGGTCGGTGACCGTGTAGGTGTGCCAGAGGTTGGCCTGGGCGGCCTGGAAGGTCGCGGTGGCGGCGACCTCGCCCATCGCGGTGTTGATCGAGTTCCAGGTCACCGTGCTGGGGTCCCACGGCTGGGTCACCCGCCGAGCCTCCAGCGCCACCGATCCTGTCGAGCCGGCCAGCGTCTGGTCGTAGTACAGCCCCATCTCGGCCTTGTCGATCGTCGTCCCCTCGGGGACCAGCCCCGTCAGGTCGAACCGCACCAGGCCGCGGTACACGCTCGTCCCCGATCGGCCCACGCTCAGCCGCAGGTCGACGTCGTAGTTCGTGGTCGGCGAGGTGGAGACGATCATCGCGTCGCTGGAGGTTGACCAGTCCGGTGCGATCACGACGGTCGGGTCGATGGTCACCGGCCAGGAGCGCTCGGGAGCGGCCAGCCAGCCCGCGTCGGGGGTGACCGTCAAGGTCGACTGCTCGCCCAGCGTCTGGGTGACGGCGGCAGAGAAGCGCTTGCCGTACGGCGAGGCCGCGTCGTCGGCCGTATCGATCATGTACGGCTTCGGGATCGTGAACACCGCTGCCTTGCCGGACGGCGGCACGAAACCGATCGACCCGTCCGGATTCGCCTTGGCCTGCAGGCCACCGGACATGCTGACGGTGAACTGGTACGACGGGCTGCCCTGCGGGGCGCGGGCGAGCACGATGCCCTCCTTCACCCCGGACGCGGTCACCTCGTACACCAGGTCGGCGCCCTCACCGAACGCGCCCCGGTAGGTGACCTTCGCTCCGTCCACCTCCGGCTTGATCGTCCGCGGCTCGCCCGGCAGACCGAAGGTCACCTGCGCCTCGCCGAGCCCGACCCGCACCAGCCGGTCACTGCGCTCGCCGAACCGGGCGACGTACCCGGTCCGCTCGGCCGCCAGCGTGAACCCGTCCTCGGCCTGCTCCCGCACCCGGGTGTCCACCGGCCGCCACGTGCCGGACTCGTCCCGCACGTGCTGGCGCACCGCCGAGATCTCCACCTGGCGGCGGCCATCCTCCAGCTCGAAGGTCTTACTCACCGCGGTGCGCTGCCCGGTCAGTTCCTTGACCCGCTTGCCCGGCTCCTTGACCGGATCCAGCTTCAGCTGCGCCGGCGTGCCATCTCGCCCCGGCAACGTGATCGGCGCCTGAGCCGGGCGTATCTCGCCCTTCGGCTCCTCGGCGAACCAGCCGGCCACCTGCCCGGCCAGCCAGCTCGACTGCGCGGTCAGCCAACTCGACGCGCGTGCCAGCAGCCCAGGCTCAGCCGGTCCGCTCTGCGCCGCGGCGGGCGGTGCCGAAGCGAGCGAGACCACCAGCGCGAGGGCGGTGATGAGGACGACATGCCGACGTAACCGTGCGTGACGTCTAGGTCGGCGCCGTGGGGCCGATGGCGGTTCTGGGATGGGTAATTGCGACACGGACACACTCCACACTCACGCGACCCGCCAGGGGTCGCAGATAAGGAGGATCTAAAGATCCCTTGAAGCAAAACATCCGCATCACGCCACAAATCGGCACATTCGGTCAAGAACCACGGAAGGTGACTTACCCGAAGTGTCGAACACACTGTTGAATGGGATGTGGCAAGCCTGTCGGACTGCGAAGATCCACCCAAAGATGGGGTTCCAGTCAACCTTCGGGAAATGTTACGGAGAGTGAAAGATCCAGGTCACTGAAACCGCTCCGCGAAGTACCTGGGAGTCAACTCCCAGCGAACTCACAGCAACTGACTCAGTCCGTAAACCTTCCTCGCAGGCGCCTTCGACGTGCAGAAACGCACGTCAGGCAGGCATACGGCGACGAATCTTTGCCCGACGCCCTTGACCGCCGTCACCATCCATGTCTAGATCGATAAGGTTTGCCGTTGCCCGCCCTCGCCTCCGAGAGGACATCCATGTCATCGACCAGAACGCGTCCACGGTGACGACCCGGCCCCACCAAGCCATCACCGAACGGCGTCGCACCCGCGGGCAGGCGATCAGGACCGCCACCGTCCTGGCAGGTCTCCTCCACCTCGTCGCGGCCGCTCTCCTGATCGGCATTCCCGCCAGCTCCCCCACCTTCGACGAAGTGCCGACTCCGGAGAGCAACACCACCAGCCAGCCCCCAGCCGCCCTATCCGCCCGCCCCAACGCCACACCGACAAGAGCCACCTCGGCGCCACGCCGGATCATCGCCTCCGCCATTGCTCCGACCAGCCGCCCGCGCCCGACCCCCACTTCACGCCGAAAGCGCACCACTCCACCCGCTGCCGGCGCCCAGGCAACGCCTCCACGACACCACCCCCATACTCCAGCCGCGCTGCCGGACGTCCCCAAGCCGTCGAAACCCGACAGCCGACCCACCGCGACCGGCACGCAGCAGGCGTCGCTGAGCGCACCTCCCGAGACCAGCCCTTCGCACACCCCACCCGGCCAAGGCGGACAACCACCGGGCCAAGAGAAGAAATCAGCACAACTACCTGTGGATGGCCAGCCCTCCAAGGACCTGCACACTCCACCCGGCCAGGAGCGGAAAGTGACATCGCCGTAGTGCGGCTACAGCAACCCTGGGCGAGCATCCGTGACGAGGTGTCGCAGCCGTTGCCCCCTGATCGCCTCCACACGGCTTCCGACCGAGCACTGGGCACGCGCCCACGACCAACTCATCAAGTTGACCTTCACCACCGACCGGTACCGGCCCAGGTGACTGAAGGGGCAGGCTCACGCACTGCCAGGCTTCAAGCTGACCACGTCCGTTCAGGCCCGCTGGCGATCGGAGAATGCGCCCCAGATTGTCGCCCTGGTCCCTGCCGGAGCCGCTTTGAGAAGGGATGCTTGGTCGAACGTGAGGAACGAGCAGCCAGATGACGACACACGAGCCACTGACCGATGAGGAACTGGCCGCGATCGAAGATCTCGCCGAGGCGGCAACTCCAGGCCCGTGGTTCGTCCGGCACCTCGACGACGAGGCGGCCATGAACCTCGTGGCCATCAGCACCGTTCCTGACACCGGCCGCGGCGAACGGTGGCCGAACTTCGATCATCACGAGATCGTGGCCGCCACTCTCATCCAGCGCCCTCGTTATGTCGACGTCGCCGATGAACTCTGGGATGAGAACGCCCAGTTCGTCGCGAACGCCCGCCAAGATGTCCCTCGGCTGATCGCCGAGATCAAACGACTCCGTCAGCTACTCGCCCAACAGGGACAGCAAGACTTCGAGGCGTAATAACGCTCACCACCGTTCCACAGGTATTGGCAGTTGCTCCGCGGCACCCCTCCGGGCCACATCCTGGCAGTGCCCAGCACCAGGCAGTAGGCTCGCGACGACTGACCTCGATCTGCCTTTGTTCACAGATTTGAAGTTGGTCGAGGGCCGGTTCCTCAGAACCGGCCCTCACTCTCCGGCAAGGCACCGCTGCAGCAGAACGAAACCAGGCATGGTCTCCGCCGGCTGGACGCCGACGTCGAAGATCTCCGGGTCTTCGAACACGGGCTCTCCGTTCGGGCGGCGGACGTACGCCACCCGTCCGTAATCGACACCATCTTCACGGTCGAAGCTCATCCAGGTGATGGCCTCCTGTTCCCCCTCCCGGAGCGGGTGGTTGGAGACAGCCCGGACGGCGACCGTGCTCGGCGGCTTGAACAACCACACTTGCGGAACGGCCAGCACCCACCGAACGGCGTCGATCTCCAGAGCCTTCCCCGCCGCCCTGTTCTCGATCGCCTCCGCCGATTCGGCGTCGCGCAGGTAGTCGTAGTAGCTCAGGGCAAGCTTGTCCCTGCCCTCCATGGCGACGATGGCCGGACACTCCTGGGCCATGATGTTCTTCTCCATGCGCTCCACCGCGTCGAACAGCAGATGCGCCGTCGCCTCGTTCATGTCGTCTCCGCCCTGCCTCTTCCGCAGCGTGCTCCGCAGCATCAGTCAGGGTTTCAGAAACGGCCAGATGCGGGATCAGAACTCGCGAAGCTTTCCGCAGTATGACGTCAGAACTCTGGTGTTCTGTCAGGACCCAGCCGGGGTGCTGACAGGCATGGACGCGCTGTGGCCGGATCGTCGCCAACGCGCCAGGAGGCGCGAAGCGCGCAGCCCAGTGCTCGTCCGTTTCTCAACCGGCACTGGCTGTTTGGCGGCATCGTCGCGGCAGAGCGAAGTCCGGCGTGATCCATTCGAGCCGGCCCGCCGGGCTGAAGGTCTCTGAGTCTTCGAAGACGATCTCCCCGCTTGGGAGGAGCCTCCCGGCATTACGCCTCTCAGAACCCGCCAAAACCGTTGACGCGCTGGGCAAGGCCGCCGGGAACGTCGTCAGCCCCAAGCCGAAGGACTCGCTCGCCTATGTTGGCGGGCGGAACTACACCAAGGCGATCTCCTTCCGCTGTTTCGGAGAGACATCGGGACGGTCGGCCTTGGTGTACCCAGCAGGGACCTGGCCCGTTTCCGATTCACACAATGGTCAGAACAAGCTCGTCACCGCTCCAGGTCATGGAGCCGGATGGTGGTACTGGTGGCGTGCAGCACCACATCGCGGACGCGGAGAAGATCCACATAGCAACGGACACATCGGATCAGCCGCATCCGATAACCGGACCAGCGGTTGATGTGAGTGGCGTCCGTCCACAGGTGGGTGTCCCACAGACATGCCATGCACTTGACGACGTCGGCACCGGTCGGCATCGGAGCCAGCCAGCACGCAACCACATACTCGCGTTCTGCGTCCGGATCGGCCGCTGAAACCAGCGTCGCCGTGTCGTTCCCAACTTCTCCGATCGCCACGATCCGCATTACGCGTCCACCACCGGCAACGGTCAGGTCTCTGACCGTCATGCTCGTCTTCCTCCTTGATCTGGGTTGGGGCGTAGGTGCCAGGAGACGCGCGGCATCTCCGGACAAGCTGCGGAATTGCTGCGGGACGACTTGCACCGAGGCCTGATAGGGCTGGTCAGCAACTTGAACCTTGCCGTCGGCCGGAAACCCGGTCCGCCAGTCGCGAAGCGCGCCGTTCTGTACTTCTGAGTCGTTTCTCACGGGGGCGCGGCCGACGCCGCCAGGCATACCAGGCAGCAGGTGCGCGAAGCTGCCTTGCGAGGGAGTACGTCCACATCATGGTCTCTCCCTTCGGTCGGCTCCCGGCACAGGCCAGGAGCCGCACCACATCGTCAGCGGGCTTTCAGACAGAGACGGCGAGTGAGCGGTCCAACACCTTGGAGAGGGTGCTCAGGGTGTCGCGGTCGAGTTCGTCGACGCCGCCGGTGGCCGCACGCAACATGTTGCGCTCGGCCCGATCGGCTCCCCGTACATGCTGTTCGTGGTGGGCGAAGGTGTTGACCGCCTGCACCACACCCCAGGCCGTCCCCTGCCAGGGCGACACCCGCAGGTCGTGGTTCCAGAGTCTGGTCAGTGTGTCGCGCTTGCTCTCGGCCATGGTCCGGCTGCGGCCCGGATGGTTGGGCATCGAGACGTGGGCGTCCAGGAAGGCGTTCCACTGCCATCGGCTGACCGAGATCCGGCACAGGTCTCCGACAGCTCGCGAGAACTCGTCGGCCAGGGTGTAGACGATGTTCAGCGCCTCGCGCGCCTCAGTGATCCGGAACTTCGAGTGCCGCGAGTGCTTGATCTTGACCTGCTGTCCGCGTTCGGCGAGCCCGGCAGCCATCGTGTTGTCGCACACGATGTTGGTCACCGCTCGCTTGAAGGTGGTGGCCAGGGACCCGTCGAGCGTGCACCTCGGCGATGCGCTCGGCCAGCTCCCCGTCGCGCATCGCGGAGCCCGGGCACGCCACTGCGGCGGGCGTAGAAGGCGGCACGGGAGACTCCCAGCAGCTCACACGCCCGTTTGACGCTGTGGCCGCCCTGCTTTTCCGCCTCGATGAACGGGTGCACGCTCACCGGGTCTCCTTGGCGAAGAAAGCTGTCGCTCGCTTGAGGACGTCGACGTCCTCGCGCAGCCGCCGATTCTCCCGCCGCAACGCCTCCAGTTCCTGGCGTTCGCTGCTGGTCAGCCCGTCCCGCTGCCCGGCGTCGACCTCGGCCTGGCGGATCCACTGGCGCACCGCGGTCTCGGTCAGATCGAAGTCCTTGGCCACCTGACCGACCGAGCGGTCACCGCGCCGGCACAGCTCGACGATCTCGGCTTTGAACTCCGGCGTGAACGAGCGGCGAGGACGCGGCTTCTTCTTCCCCATGCTCTCCATCATGGACATCCTTCCGGGGACAAGCCACTGATCTCGGATGTCCGTCAAACCGGATCAAGCCCACTCCAGTCCACCACCAGTTGAGTGTGGCGCTTGAGAAAAATTCGGCCTATGACGGGAGCTGACACCACCACGTCCGCCGGGTGGAGGGTGAACTGCGGGCCTGGGTGTTGCCGCCACTCGCGGTCCCATGTCGCCAGGTGAGCGGCAAGTCGCTCGGCGAGCTCGACGCCGTGGCGGCCATGGCTGTGGATACCGAACTCGAGGTGGCGCCCTTCGGTCTCATGGTCCCGGTGTGCCTCTCGATAAGTGAGGTAGGCGAAGCTGTCGGAAGTCACGAGGGCGGGGCAGAACCAACGCAGAACAGGTTTGATGAGGTCGCCTTCGCCGTCGTGGTCGGGGTTCGGCCAGATCACGCCGAAGGTGTCGTCGTGAGCCGCGAGCCACAGGTGCAACGTGTCGAAGGGGTCGTTGGAACGGACGACAATGCCGGTCCACAGTTCGCACGCGTCGCCGGTCAGCGCTTGGTCGAGTGCGTCTGTGTCCAGGGCCGGCCCGCCATCGAGCGTCAGCGTGACCGCTCCGCCGGCCAGAGCGGCGACCTGCTCGTGGTGCGCTCCGGCGCCCTGCATCGGCACGAACCCGCACACCGTCGGATCCAGCCCGACGAGCCGGTCACCGTCCCGGACAAAGGTGATCGACCGAGTGATCCCGCAGAACCGCAAGGGGACGATCATCCGGCCGCCTGGGGCGAGCAGGTGCCCCCACGGACAGTCCCAGGCACCGACCGTGACGAGGATGGCGTCATAGGGGCCGTCCTTATCGCCGATGTGCTCGGCATCTCCGAGGACGACCTTCACCTGTGGGTAGCCGGTTTCGGTGAGGAAGCGAGTCGCTCGCTCGGTGACGAACGGATCGATGTCCATGGTGACCACCAGCCCCTCCGGGCCGACGATCTCGGCGATGAGTGCCGCGTTGTAGCCGCCGCTGCCGATCTCCAGCACTCGCGCCCCACGCGTGAGCTGGGCGGCTTCGAGCATCTCGGCTTGCAGCCAGGGAGCGCTGACGGAACTCGTTGCCTTGCCGCTGGCATCACGCTTGGTGACAACGGTGTCCATGGCGGAGTAAGCGGCGGCGATTGACGGCGCTTCGGGGGCGAACTTCTCGCGTGGGACCTTCGCGAACGCTGCCGCGACCTCAGGAGAGCGGATCGATCCCCGTTCCTTCAGCTGGGCAACCATGTCGGCTCGCGCAAGATCCGGAGACTCAGATGATGACAGAGTGTCGATGGTCACTCGCTCAATGTTAGCCCCGGGCCCGGCGTGTGACCTCGGCTCGCCAGATGCTTCCCACTCAACGGATACATCTCACGGCAGTCGCGTACGTTGCTTGACGTGACCGACGACACCCAGAGGATCTACCCTGACATCACCGATGACCTTGCTGTCATTCAGGAGGCGTTCGGTCTGGGCATCCTCAACGCCGAGGATCTGACGTATCTCCCCGCCGGGATGATGAACCGCAACTGGCGTGTCCGCACCGGCCGCGGAACGTACGCGTTGAAGCAGATCCTGGACGTGCCGCTGGACATGGCACGACGCAACCTGCGCGTTCAGGCCATGCTCGCCGTGGACGGAGTTCCCGCTTGCGTACCCGAGATGAGCATTGGCGGTGACATCGTCGTGGAAGCAGCCGGCCGCGGCTACTGTCTCCTCCCTTGGGCTAAAGGCTCCCACCTGCCGGGCCCGGAGCTGTCGCTGGAGCAGGCCGGCCGATTGGGCAAGCTGGCCGGGCACATCCACCACCGGCTGAACAGCCTCCCGCCAGGATCTGGCCTGGCCCGGGTGACCGCCGCTCCGCGTTCCAAGGTCACCGGCCAGAGTGCCGCCATCGCCGAAGCGGACCGCTACCTGCGGCTGATCTCCTCCCTTGAGGTACGGCTGCCGTTCGACGTGACCGTGGCCGAGCTGCTGGAGCAGCGGAAGATCCTGCTCCAGGAGTACGGAGAGCGACGGCCCGCCAGTGACTCCCCTGCCGGGCCAGCCGGGTGGACCCACGGCGATCTGCAGTACCGCAACCTTCTGTGGCACGACGGGGAGATCGCAGCGGTGCTGGACTGGGACCGCATCCAGGTCCGGACGTTCGCTGAAGAAGTCACCCGTACGGCGATGGTCCAGTTCATGTCCGAGGAAGGCCTCTTGGATCTGGAACGCGTCAGCGCGTTCGTCGCCGGCTACCGCCACCTGATACCGCTGCGCTCAGAGGAAGTGGCGGACGGTCTCGACCGGTTGTGGTGGAGACGTATGACGAGCTTCTGGCAGTTGGACTTCCACTACAACCGGGGCAACCGCGGCGCTGCCGAGCTGGTCGTCCCGACGGAGCGGTTGCTGGCGTGGTGTGCCGAGCACCGGGAAGAAGTGGCAGCCGCCTTCACGGCGATCTGAAGACGGGTTGCACAGGCGGCGCCTTGCCAGCCAGAACGTGTCGGTCCGCCCATCTGAATCCCAGAGGCTCATCACGAATGAATGTCCTCGACGTTGCGCAGTTGGCGCACGCGATTGCCCTCGCTCATGGTCGGTAAGGTCAGGGTTCTCAGCAGCGGAAATTTGCCGGATCTCCTGCGGCCTATCGACACTGACAAATAACCCATCACACACTGTGACCACTAGAAGGGCATCAGTGAACGCAGCCGCTTCGCTCGTCCGAGGTGTGGAACGAGCCCGCTACACAGCTGCTGGCGTTCGACGTTTCGGCTCTCAACCCTGCTGGGTTTCTTCGCCAACCTTGATCAAGGTTCCATTGGCACCGCGCTCATATCGGCGGGCCTCGTTCTTCGCCATCTTGGCCTCAACAGCCGAATCGAGGTCGACGCCGGACATCTCCGCGATGCTGGTCAGGAAGATCAGGACATCGGCGAGTTCCTCGCCAAGGGTCTCGGGGTGCTTGCGGGCCGCTTCGAAGGCTTCGGACAGTTCGCCGTGGGCAAGGGCGAACTCCAAGGGTATGTCGGAGGTGTTGAACCCCTTGGCCAGCTTGTTCTCCCAGGCCCTCTTCTGGACGTCTCGGAGGTGCACCCGATTCTCCTGTGGCCGTGGAGCCTCATGGGCTCTGTGAGGATGACGGACAGGCTGTGAGCCTAGCGGCCATCGTTCCGTCGGTCAGGCGAACGGCTTCTCTCGTACGTCGCGTCAGGCGGCTTGTTCGTTGTCCACGATGAGGACTTCCGTATACCTCGCCAGGTCCGCAAAGACCGTGAAATATCGGGCCGTGAGCAGCCGCAGTTCGTCGAGGGTGGGTGCCGTCCCGTCGCGGGCGAGAAGACGGGCATGGATGTGTTCCGGCCTGGCGGTGAGATGGACGAGGACACCTCGGCGGACGGCCACCATGCCGAGTAACGCGGCGGTCTGCGACGAGGTGAGGCGGCAGCGGCCGTGCAGTAGCGGGCCGTAGACCAGTTCGCTGATGAAACTGCGATCCAGGACCAACCGGCCGGCCAGGGCCAAGATGGCCTGGTGGCGCTGGAAGAGATCCGCTCCCTCGGGGGTGCGATCGGCATGCACCCGCCGGTAGCCGTATGTGGTGGCGAGCGCCGTGGCGTAGGTCGTTTTGCCCACCCCGTCGCAGCCCTCCAAGATGATCACCTCGTAGCGGTCGGCCCACATTGCGAGATTGGCTGCCATCAGGTCTCCAGGCGTTTCGCGAGTTCGTCGAGATCGCTGAAGGTGCCGGTCAGGCCGTACTGGATCATGAGGTTGCGGTAGTTGGGCTCACGGCCGTGGGCGAAGGTCCACCAGCAATCGGGCTCAGGGGCGAAGACGGGACGGCCGGTGGCCGCGCAGGCGCCGATGACCAACGCCGCGCCGGGAGGTGTCTCGGGTCCGCGAACGTCCACCACGGCGAGGCTTGCCTGTGCCAGGGCGGTCCAATCGTCTGCGGCCGTCAGGGCCGGATCCGCCGCGGCGTTGGTGAACCTCCCAGCGTGGTAGGTGGCGAACCCATGGGCACGTAGAGCATCGGAAACCCGAGCCGTCCAGCCCCCATCTCCGTACAGAGGAGGCTCCAGATAGGCCAGCCGCCGGTCGTTGACGGTGGCAGGCGGCAGGGCGGGGCGTGCTGTTAGCTCGCTCGTCAGAGCGTGAACTGCCTCGATGGCTGCGCAGGTGACGGTGTGAAGGTTCTGGGTGAGGAAACGCTCGAACCGAGCATCCTCACCGCCCGGGGGACCGAGTTGGGGCACGGAGATGACTCGGCTCACCACGTGCTGGAAGAGCGGGTCAGGGAACGGTAAGCGTAGCGCGGTGTCCGCAGTGGGGCCGTATGACTGGAAATCGGTGGTGACCGCGAGGATGGGAACGCCCCGACCGGCGGCGTAGCCAATTTCCATGCAAACGCCGTCGTCGAGGCTCGGGCCGTGCAGGATAGCGACCATGGCGTTGATCCGGGCCAGGCGTTCGCTGTCCAGTTCGAACAGGCGCCGACCCTTGCAGGGGTGGTTGAGGTTTTCCTCGTCGGTGTCGCAGAAGGGAAGGAACACGGCGTCCGGCCCGAAGCGGCGGGCGAGGTGGTGGGCGATGTAGGCGCCCAAGGCGCGGTCATGGGCGGCGAACAGACGGTGGGCCACGTAGTAGAGCGCCACGGTAGAGCCTCCCTGTGATCATGGGGATTCGTATGGCAGGCCTGGGTCACGAGCTTGGTGGGTGGCAGCGGTCACGGCCGACGCGAGCGCTTCCTGTTCCGTCGAGCCTTGGAGGATGTCGGCCAGGTAGGCGCCGGCGAGGGTGTCCCCGGCGCCGGTCACCTCCGTCACTGGGCCGCCTTGCGGTAATTCGGTGTCGATCGCGCGACCGTGGCGCAGCAGTACGACTGCGCCCGACCCATCGGAGACGACTACGGTGGCCAGCTCGTTCACGGCGACCAGATCGTCCAGGATCCGGTACTCGGCGGCGTTGACGAACACCGCCACAGCGTGCGGCAAGGCGTTTGTGGCCGCATGGATCTGCTCTGCTGCGGAGGCAAGGTGGAAGTCCAGGCTGAACGGATGCCCCGCCATCACGAGCTGCTCCAGGACCGGTCTGACGTCCAAGGGGCGGCGGCAGCATATGTGCCAGTGATCGCAGGCTGATCCGTCCAGCACGTCCAGTACGTGAGCGGTGAGAGCTGTGGCGCAGCCGTATGCGGCGGTCAGTCCGACGACCTGGCCATCCGTGCTGTAGGTGATGTCGAACCGGCAAGATGCGCCAGCCGCGGTGGTCACATGGGAGAGATCGAGCTTCTTGGGCCAGGGGCGAGCGTGCAGGCGGGTGAGATCTGCGCCGATGACCGCGACGGGGCGAGCGGGCGTTCCGGCTCGGGCGGCGGCAAGGGCGACGTGTA
The DNA here is from genome assembly GCF_014873145.1 of Nonomuraea angiospora. Classification (NCBI taxonomy): domain Bacteria; kingdom Bacillati; phylum Actinomycetota; class Actinomycetes; order Streptosporangiales; family Streptosporangiaceae; genus Nonomuraea; species Nonomuraea angiospora. The sequence goes on from NZ_JADBEK010000001.1 coordinate 3,033,672, forward strand.
ATGCGGCGCCGCCGATCAGGGCGTAGGTGCGGCCGTCGGGGTAGCGGGTGGTGTCGATCGAGATGTTGCCGATCACGCCGAGACAGGGCACCTGGCTACCTCCGCCGTCGGGGCGGATGGTCGCAGTCGAGGACGGTGGAGCAGGCGGGCCGGTTGGCGCACACTCTCGGGCTGGTCGGAGGGTTGAGGAACAGGCGTTTGAAGTAGATCAGGACCAGGTGCAGCCACCACGTGGGCGTTGACTGGTCGGGAATGGTGACCCGGTACCCGCGGGTGGTGATGAGGTCCCGGTAGCGGGAGGCGTCGGCGGCGGCGCAAGCCTCCAGCAGGAGCCGCATCCGCTCGTGGGCGAACGTCCCACTGCCCACCTCTATCCCGAGGAGCGGAGCGAGCTTGCCGACCATGCCGGAGTCGACGGGGATGATGCCGCAGTGGTAGCCGCGGGCGTAGAGGGCGGCGCACTGGGCGACCTTGTAGGAGGCGCCGTTCACCTCGGCGGCGAATGCCTCGATGAACGCGTCGGCCGGCATGGTGACCGGGCGCCGGCCGCAGGCCTCCGACATGGCGACGAAGGTCTCCAGAGAGCGGAGGTAGCGGACGCGGGCGTCTGCCAGGCCGATTGGGCGGATGAGTTCGACGACCTCGGAGTCCTGGAAGTTGATGAGTTCGTCCCAGCCATAGGCGTCGGCCTTCTTCACCACCTCGGCGTAGACGTCGACCATGGCGTAGGAAACACGAGTGCTCCATCCGGCCACGAGCATCCGTATCCGCCAGTCGTCCACGTGCAGGGGCCACCACTGGTTGTTGTCGTGGTTGGCCTCGACCGCCGCCTTCACCTCCTCCTGCGCGCTGACGACCGTGACCAGGTCGTACAGGCGGGGGGCGAGTTCGGAGGTCTCATCGGTGGTGTTCACGGGTACTCCCGAGGGCGTGCTGGGCTATGGCGGCGTTCGAGGAGGTTACGAGCCGTCCCAGCCGGCGCCGCAGCATCCTGATCGCGGCCTGGGTGGGCCAGCCTGTACAGGACAGTACGATCGCGTCCGCTTGTCGTAGTGCCTCCTTTCCCAACTGATCCACGAGCGCAGCCTGTTGGTTGAGGGTGACCTCGGCGTATCCATCGGCCAGGCCGAGGCTCGCCGAGCCCGTGACAAGGACGCCCCGCTCGGCGAATTGGGTGACCTCGACCTCCGTGATCTCGCGTGGATAGGGCGTGATTAGCGCGATCTTCCGCGCCCCGTGCTTCTGGAGCTGGGCCAGAATCGCCTCGAACGCGCTGACCACACGCACCTGAGAACCAGCCGTGACGTCGGCGAGGCGGCCGAGCTGGGTGAAGGCCGCCGACGTGCACGCCAGGTAGGAAAGCTCGAGCGATAGCCGGGACAGCTGGTGGAGCGCCCCGGGGACGGCTTCGATCAGGCCGGACAGGAAATCCTCATCCAGCGCCGTGCCACCGTGGGCGGGCACCAGACGGGCGTAGTGCCACACGGTCCGTCCGCGTCCCCACTGCGGCAGTTCTGCCTCTACGACCGTGTTGGCCCAGGGCACCAGCACTCCAACGTGCGGCACAGAGGGATGCAAGGACGCGCGGCGGCGGTCAGACGCTTGTTGGAGCGCCATCGCGTTCTCCGTAGATGTAGCGGGGCGCGTGGGAGGTGACGGTCATGTCGGCGACCTCGTACAGCGGGCGGACGGCGTCACGTTCCACGACCTGGATGGGGTAGGAGCCGAGGCGCCGATGCCAGGTGCCCCGGGTGGTGACGAAGAAGGAGTGCAGGTCGGTGATTGTGCGGCCCTGGGGGTAGACGCGCTGCTTCATCGGCTGGTCGAAGACGTGGTCGATATCGGCCTTCCAGCTCGTGAAGTGCTCGGCCGAAGGCGGCGGCTCCTGCTCCTGGATCTTGGCCAGTGGCGTGCTGGGGTAGGCACGGGCTTGCCGGACATTGATGCGGTGGCACAGCAGCCCGGCGTCCAGGATGCGCACCAGCCCAGTGAGGTTCTCGTAGTGGGTCCGGTGCGTCTCACCTGGCAGGCCGTAGATCAGATTGAGGCCAGGCAGCAGGATGCTCAGCCCGCCGGGGCCTACTTGGGCGCCCGCCTGGTTCACATGCTCGACGGCCCGCAGAAGGATGTCGGGCGTGCAGGTGAGGGTGTTGCGCTTGATGACCTCCAGGTCGAAGGACTCGATGCCCATCGGCGCGCAGTTGCCTTCGGTGCAGTATGCGGCGACCAGGCGGGCGATCTTCGCCCCTGCCGGAGCGGCGACGGCGAGCGGGTCGGCGTTGTCGATGTGCAGGGTCACCAGGTCAGGGGCGGCGGACTCCCGGATGCCGGCCAGCAGCTTCTCGATGGCTGCGGCGTCGCGGTTCATGTAGGAGAAGAAGCAGGTCTGTTGGCCGAGCCTGAAGTGTCGTATGCCGGCGGCGTGCAGGATGGCCACCTCGGCCAGGACGTCCTCGACCGGCCGGAAGTCCACCACCGGGGCTTTGACCGGCTCGTTGCAGAAATCGCAGAAGCGGCGCCGGGTACAACCCCGGTAGAGCTCGATCTCGGCGACCGGCGTCCAGCGCAACTGGTCGATCAGGCCGCGGTAGTCGACGCGGTCGACGGCGAGTCGCTCGTACGGTGCTGCCTGCCGGGTCCCGGAGGTGATGTCGGCCGAGGTGATCGTGTGCGTGTGAACGGCGTCGAACAATCCGCCGTAGGCGGCCGGGTCGGCCAGCGCGTAGGCGGCCAGCGGGCCGAGCAGTACGCGGCGGCCGCGCGTGCAGGCCAGGGCCCGCGCGATCTCCTCGACCGAACCGTTCTGCGCCTGCAGATGCACCGAAGGCACGGCATCCCCGGCGATCACCACGGTGAGAGCAGCGTCGCCGAGCAGGCGCAGCGCATCCTCGCGATTGACCGTGGCCGAGTAGGTGAGCCGATCCGACAGCGGAGGCCGCTCATGCGGCTGGCCGCCGTTCAGGCACCAGCGGACGTCGTCGATCGTGAGGTAGGCGACCCGGGCTCGCGGTTGCGCCGTGCGCAGCGCGCCGTAGGCGGCTCGGGCGTAGGTGGACAGGTACGGCGGAACCCCCAGGCCGGAGGGCTCGACGGTGTAGCAGTCCAAGATCAGCAGGGTGGTACGCGATGTCGTGCTCATGTGCACTCCAATCGTCAGCGTGCCCGTGTGGGGGTGGGGCTCGACTGCTCTTGGTCCTCGCTCATTGGTAGGTCTTCCCGCTCTGGCGCGGTCGGCTCGCCGAAGTGCGGGGTGGATGAGAAGAATGGCCGGGTCATGGCGGCCAGAACGATGCTGTTCATCGGAGGACTTTCGACGACGCGCGACGGGTAAATCGCAGCGAGGGTGAAGAAGGCGGAGCAACGTCTGGTGACCGGCGTCCCTCCGCCTCCTCCAAGACCGGCCGCAGTACCGCGACGGGGTTCGTGGAGGACGCGGCCGGATGACCGGGGGGAAGGCGTTGTCTGCCCGATCGTGGGACTCGTGGCCTTGGGAGAGGGACGTGGTCTCGTCCCAAGGCCACGAGGTCATCGCAGGACATGGCCCAGCTTGGCCGTGTCCTGGGCACTCGGTTCATCACCGTGCCGTTCCTAGGGCAGTGGCTGAACGGGGCAGGGCTAACTGGGCCGGCGTCGGCTGAAGGTCGGCTACGGCACCGAGGAAACGCGCCTCCTAGACGCCGCCCGCGACCGCGTGCGGAGGACGCCAGGTCGAGATCTCGACCAAGTCGAGGTTGCGGAAGCCCAGGAATTGCCGGTTCTCTCGGGCGGCGTGCTCGACACCCGATGCGACCTTTCTCGTTCGGTACGCCCGGATTGATCTCCGGGATGCAGAAAGAGAAGATCACGGGATACTCCAGACCACGGGAAAGTGACGTCGGACAGGCACATATCCATCACAGCCTGGTAAGGCCTCATGGCGGGAGGGGAGACTGGAGGAAGCGTGAGGAAGCGTTTCCGCCCCCTACTTCCTCCCCGGCGGCGAGGTGCACGGATGGATGACCAGGCGATACCCGAATGGGCGATACGGCTTCGCCAGGCCCGGCTCGACCGGCTGCTCAGTCAGAAGGCCCTGGCCCGGCTGATGCGGGAGGCGGCTGGCGAGGACATGCCGCTGGCCAAGACCGCAAGCTTGTGCCGAAACATCCGCTACTGGGAGGCCGGCACCTACAAACCCAACGCCCTCGACCGCATGCTGCTCTGCAAGGCCCTCGGCACGAGCGAGGCGGAGCTGTTCTGCGGCCAGTCCCCGGAGACCGCGATGCCGCTCCCGGTGAGAGGCTCGGTGGCCAGGCCTGCCGGGGAGCAGTACAGCGACGTTCTGGACCATCTACGGGAGCGTGACAACCTCCTCGGTCCCCGCCATACCATTCCTGCAGTTTGCGAGCAGATCGCCATCCTTGAGCAACTGCTCGTCCCCGCCCGCAGGGCCGATCGAGTCGAAGTGCTCCGCCTTGCGGCTCGCTATGCCGAGTCGGCCGCGTGGCTGTACGAGGACGCCGGCGAGGTGGAGCTGGGCGGGCGCTGGGCTGATCGAGCGGCCACTTGGGCGTACGAGGTCGGCGACGACCACATGATCGCGTGGACCATGTTCCGGCGCAGCCAGCAGGCCATGAGCGGACGGCGGGCCGGTGACGTACTCGGCCTGGCCGCCTCCGCACTCCGACAGGCCGACCGCCTGCCCACGCCGATGCGCACGGCGATCGTCCAGCAGCAGGCACAAGGGCATGCCCTCGACGGGGAAGAGCGGATCTGCCAGCGGCTCCTGGATGAAGCCCACGCGCTGGCATCTGCCGTGAACGACGATGGCGACGCCCGAGGCGGCCACGGGTCGTTCTGCACCCCGGCCTATGTTGAGATGCAGCGCGCCCGCTGCTGGCTGGAGCTGAAGCAGCCCCAGCGTGCTGCCACCATGGACGAGAAGGCCATTCCTGGGCTGCCACCTGTGTACCGCAGGGATCGGGGTATGGCTCTGGCAGGGTTGGCCGCCGCCTACACCGGACTGGGGAACCCTGAGCAAGCCGCAGTCCAGGCCGTCGAAGCGCTGGACATCGCTCGCGCCGCAGGTTCCGTAAGGATCATCAACATGTTGACCTCTGTTGAGCAGACTTTGAGCATCCATCGTCGGCTCCCGTCCGTGGCCGCGTTCCGGCTCGCCCTCACAAACGCCAGGACCAACTGATGGCCTCCAGCCTCGAACTACAGGCCATGCGGTGGGCCATCGCCCTGTCCGCTCACGGACTCGGGTCCACCAGCCCAAACCCGCCCGTCGGCTGCGTGATCCTCGACGCAGAGAGCCGTCCGATCGGCGAGGGTTACCACGCGCGAAAGGGCGAAGCGCACGCCGAGGGAAACGCCTTGCTGGCCGCCGGCCCCGCAGCGCAGGGCGGGACGGCTGTGGTGACCCTGGAGCCGTGCAACCACGTCGGCCGCGCGCCCGCTTGCCGCCAGCTCCTGGTCGACGCAGGGATCGCGCGTGTGGTCATCGCTCTGCTCGACCCCACTTCCCGAGGCGAAGGAGGCGTGAACGAACTGCGGAAGGCGGGCGTGAGCGTGGAGACCGACGTGCTCGCCGAGGAGGCGATGCTCGTGCTTGGCCAGTGGCGAACCGCGCTCGCCCTGAGCCGTCCCGTCCTCACCTGGGTCTACACCGAGCTCTCCGAAGGACGGACCGGCGCCATCAAACGCGTCCCGTCGGCTCGTGAACTGCTCCTGACCGCTGATGCTGTCCTGGACGCCGATGGCAACTTGGGCGAGGCTACGCCGCACAGCCATGGAACAGGCACGATCCTTCTTCCGCCTGACCCATTTCAGCTTGAACGCCACGAGCTGCTGAAGGCGCTCCACATGGGTGGAGTCCGGCACCTCCTGCTCGACGGCGGCCTGGACCTGGCCGCGCCTTTCCTGGCGGACGGCCTTGTGGACCACGTCGTCGCCTACATCCCCGATCGAGGCCCATCTTCGCCTCCGGCTTCTCCCGGTGGGGAGCTGATGCTGCCGGAGGGTTTCCACCTCACGGGAGTGAACCGCATCCCGCGCTATGTAAGGGTCAGCGCAACCAGTAGGGACGAAACGCGACCTCGCACGACAGGGAGCCGCACGAGGCGCCACGCCTGAAATTGAGGCGGTCAGCGCTGCCTCTCTTCAGGGCATTCATCTCACGCTGCCGCTCGCATTGCGGTCCGGGGCAGACAACGTCGAGGTCTTACGAGGGCAGGTCGAACTCTCGCTTGCTCACGCCATCAAGAAACGCGTCCCACTCCTCGTGGCTGAAGACCAGGACAGGACCATCAGGGTCCTTGCTGTGGCGCACAGCAATAATGCCAGGCAAGTTCCGAGCAACCTCCACGCACGCCCCGCCCTGGCCGTTGCTCTTGGAAGACTTGCGCCAAACGGCACGGGAAAGATCATCATGCTCTGCCATCCCATACCTCCTTCTCTCTCGGACGGGCCCGCTACTGGTGGAGATCACGAGCAACTTGCTCGATGAGCGCACGCGAGTCGCCGACCGACAGTGCCGTAGCACGTAGATGGTCGAACTTTTGCGCATATTGCTCCACTTCCTGCGCCTTCTCCAGGTAAAGGGTACCTGCGTGGTATTCGATGTACACGACGCTGGGATCCGTCGGCTCGAAGCGCAGCATGTGGAACGCCCCGTCCATAGCGGGATGCGCGCCGGCGGCGAACGGAAGCACCTGAAGCGTGACGTTCGGCAGCCTTGTCACCTCAAGTAGCCGCTCAAGCTGTGCCCGCATCACGTCGGGTCCACCCACTACACGGCGGATGACGGCCTCGTTCACCACCAGCCAGAGCTTCGGAGCTTCCTTGCTTGTCAGCAGCTTCTGGCGGGTCAACCGAACCGTCACCCGCTGCTCGATGTCTCGATCGGGAGCGTCCACGAGGGTAGCGCGGTGAACAGCTCGGATATAGTCCTCGGTCTGCACGAGGCCGGGAATGAACTCGCTCTCGTAGATGTACAGAGAAGACACAGCGGCCTCCAGCCCAAGGTAGACCTTGAAACCTTCGGGGATCGCTTGTCCGTATGCCTGCCACCAGTCGCGTTGGCGAGCCTCGCGGGCCAGGACGAGCAGTGCGTCACGATCGGCTTGGTCTACCTGATAGACGTCCAGCAACGCCCGTACGTCGCTTGGCTGGATCGCCCTACGAGCCGTCTCGAACCGGCTGAGCTTGGTCGGATGCCAGTCGAGTTGGTCGGCGACCTGTTCGATGCTCAGCTCGCGTTCTTCTCTGAGCTCACGAAGAGCGCCCGCCAACTGTCGTCGTCGCACGGTTGGGCTCCGTGTTTCGTTCGCCATCAGATCACCCTCTTCAGTCTTCCAGCATCGGAGCTAGCCAGCACCAAGTTTGCCAGTTGCCATCTGGCACTTGCCAATTCTCAAGTGCTCATGGACACTAGCCATTGTGGCGCTCGCCAGCAGGTCAACGCTCGACCAAGCAAGTAACCCAACGTAACAGACCTATCACCAATAGGTGATGGAACCGTCTTGGCCAGTGCCCGAGCTCAGGACGCAGGCGAAAAAGATTCACGTCATGGATCCGGAGGTAGGCGTGTTGAACGGAGACTTCCTCGCCGAAATGGTGTTCCCAGGAACACGCCGCACGGTGCCGCTAGCCCGTCACTGCGTCGAAAGGGTGCTCACCCAAGCAGGGCACCGGAACGTGGACAACGCGACCGTCGTGGTCAGCGAACTGGTAAGCAACGCCGTCCTCCACAGCCGATCGACGCAGCCAGGCGGGCAGATCATCGTGGTGGTGACAGAGATCGGCGATGCGCTGGCTCGCATAGAGGTGACCGACGAAGGGCCGATCATGGTCCCCCGTCCTCGGCTGGCGAGAGAGGACGAATGCTGCGGGCGCGGCCTGCAAATCGTCGAAGATCTCTCCTCCCGATGGGGCGTGCGTCCGAGATCTCGCACTTGGAAGACGATGTGGGCCGAGGTGCTAACGACGGAAAACGCTTCGATCGCCGTCACGGATATGCCGCTTAGCAGGGCGGAACTGTGACGTCGCCACGCGAGCTGCCCAAAACGGCCAGATGGCGCACGGACAGGTCCCGTTGGTGCAGTGGTATTCACGTCAGCCTGCCGGCGCCCCATTCCGAACAGTTGCTTTGGATCGCTCCAAGCCAGGATCAAGAGGTCGGCTACGCACTTCTGCGGACTTGCGTCTGCCAGGGGTTTTACTACGAGCTGTGGCAGTCGGGCAGTTCGCGGTTCATTCGTCGAGTCCGGACGGAAGAGCAGGCCACGGTCATCGAGGAGAGCCCGCGATGGGACGGCGGGATGGCCATTGCGCAGTGGACTGCCGCGCTGATGGGACACCTTCGGTGAGGTGGACGGTGCAGGCCGATCGCGCCCCAGAGGGCAAGGGCCGATCGTGAGAAGCCTGAAGACCCCGGGTAGCCGTGTGATGATCATGGAACTGAAGCACAGTCCGGCGATGACGCGCTCCTGCGGACTGGAACTGGAGGGCTTGTGTGGCGTCATCGTGTCGCTGATAAGGTCCGGTCGGATCGCTGTGGTACGACTCGACGGCGACTCGGGGGATTGGCCTCGCGGGGTGCGGCGTTGGTCGGTCGCTTTGGATGACCTGACCGCGATCGGGAACGATGAGAACGTTTCTGCTGCACAGGAAACCGTTTATCCCCTGGGTGTCACGGGCCGTGGACTGAGGATCGTCCAGCACGGGGTGCGGCCGGAGACTCGCAGAGGCCTTTGCGGGGTCGAAGCACGGCCGTTGCCGTTCTCCGGTTGGTCCCTGCGATTCGTAACCTCAGCCCGGAGAGCCTGTCCCGAGTGCGTCGAACTGGCGGCGGGGAACGAGGGGTCTCATGATCCGCCTGAACACTTGGCCTGAGATGCCGCATGACCTTCCATCGCCTCACGAGCGCCCGACCAAGGACGATTCGAGGGACGACGTATGAGACGGGGTGTGGTGATGTGTTGGCGTCTCCCTTGAGACCCGGCGAGGACGCCAACACTGCCAGCATCACCACATCCTTGCGGGTGGCAACGCGGTTGACGCTCCCCTTGCCGCTGGGGTTGAGCGCCCGCGTTGTCACCCGCCTGTAGCACTACGATCTCCGCCTCCACGAACTCGGCCGCCAGTAGGGCGCCGAGGAGTGGGGCCTGCCTCCCATCCCGCCATGTCGCATGCGCGGTCGTCATCCGTGTGCCCGTTGAGTACCTGATGGCGTGACACGTTGGCCCGCCGATCTCCGCACACGAGCAGTGCATAAATATCGAGTAATGATCGGCTAGCCGGGCCGCAAGCTGCACGAGGACGACGACTACCCTAGCTTGGCGACTGTGTGTAGTGAATCAACTTCGATACGTAAGGATCCTGGTTGGTGAGGGTCGATTCGCCAAGTTCTAGATTGGTCATGCCCCTGGCAGCGGTGCTTGCCGTGGCACTCGCCGTAGCCGCATGCGCCAGCGACTCTGCGCCCAAACTGGCAGCCACGGCGGCACCTCCCACAGCCACTCCCATACCGACCCCCAGCCCTTCTACGGACAAGGACGCCGTCCTGGCCGTGTACCGCGAGCTGTACCGTGTCGGGCCACGCGCCGAACATGCTCGTCCCGAAGAGCGAATGGCGATCCTTGAGCCGGTCGTTACACAACCCCTTCTGAGCACGATGTTGAAGGGCATCGCCGCCCTTCGCGCCAAAGGGCGGTTCACCTACGGGACTCCCACCTTCCATACCTTCAAGGTAGAAGTCCGGGGCGACCGAGCGGTCGTGCACGACTGCCAAGACGGCCGGGACGGCGGCCAAGCAGACTCTCGAACAGGAAAGCACCTCACTCACGGCATGCCCGGCACTTATATGGTCGCCGCCCTCGCCAAGGAGGCGGATGGCGCGTGGCGTGTCGCAAAAGTTGAGCAGTTGGATTCGCCGTGCTCGCCAGCGGCATGACTCACCTGCTGGTGGCAGGGCTCGTCTTCTTGCCTCTCGGAGCCGATGACGACGACGGCGTCGGCGTGTCACGCAACTACTTCGACTACCTCATATCGGCTCGTGAGAAGCCCCGCCGCACAGCTGTCTCCCCGGTCGGCAACACGAAACCGAAGGTCACCTGCACCTACCAGCGATGGTGGTACCCCAACGGGCTGCAGAAGGTAGGCCGGGAGTACGCGGATCCCGGCAGAACCCTCAGCAGCGAGCCGGTCAAGGGCGCCTGGTACCTGGCCACATGTTCCAACGGAATCCGGAGAATCGTCTGGCTCGACAACGAGCGCGCTCCGCGTGCGTCTGCCGAGCAACTCGCTCAACGGGCGTACAAGCGAATTTCGATCACGCCGCCACAGGTGCTGACCGCTCCTCCACGTGGTCGGGACGGACTGGTCGGACTCCCCCATTGGTTCTATCTAGCCAAGGGTGAGTGGCGAGCCAAGTCGAAGCGGTTGCGTACCGGAGCTGTCTGGGCCGAAGCCACAGCCACACCACAACGGATGGCTGTCAGCACCGGCGACGGCCACACCCTTGTCTGCCACGGCCCCGGAACCGCGTATGACCCTGGCCGCCCAGCTGAGCAACAGAGATCCACCTGCTCATACCAGTACGGAGAACCGGCTAGCGCACGACAGGTAAGCGTGTCGGTGACGTGGGGTGGCACGTGGCGGGGCTCGGGCGGCGTAGGTGGAGCGTTGCCGCCGATCACCAGGTCGGTCACGTTCCCAGTTCGCGTCGTCGAAGCCCAGACGCTCGTCACGGAGGGATAGACGTTAATGCTGCTTCAGCGGCTTTCACCGCCCAGAGAAGCGGGCCAGGTGCGTCCGTTGCCTGGTCGGCGCAGCCCGATGATGCTCGTGGTGGGCGTCGCGTTGACCGCGCTGGGCGCCTTGGTGGCCTGGCAGGTGTACGGAGTCGCCAGCGGGCGGGTTCCAGTGCTGGTCATGGCTCGTGACGTGCCGGTCGGCCAGCCGCTCCAGGCTCAGGATCTGCGTACGGTCGCGCTCGGCGTGGACGCGGCGGTCCAGACCGTGGACGCGGCCGGCAAGAGCACGGTGATCGGAAAGCGCGCCGCAGTCGACTTGAAGGCGGGCAGCTTGCTGTCACCCACGCACGTGACCGAGACGCTGGTGCCGGTGCCGGGTGAGGTCGTGGTGCCGGTGGCGCTGAAGCCCGGCCGACTGCCGGCCAGAGGCATCCAGCCCGGCGACCGCATCGTAGTTACTGCCGTCTCATCCGGTGAAGCAGGCCACGGGCCGGCACAGGATCACCCGGCCAGGGTGGATCGGGTCGGTCAGCCGGACGCCGACGGGTTGGTCGTGGTCGACTTGATCGTCCCAGCGGCGGCTGGTACGGCTCTGGCCCGCCAGGCGGCTGATGGCCAGGTGGCCATCGTGTTGCAGTCGCGGGCCAGGTGAGCTGCCCATGCTGATCGTTCTGTGTTCGGGCGGACACAGCCCTGGCGTGACGACAGCCGGGCTGGCCCTGACTCTCACCTGGCCACGTGAGGTGCTGTTCGCCGAGTGCGACCCCGCTGGTGGCAGCGTACTGTCCGGGTATCTGGTCGGACATCGGCAGGATCGCGGCCTCGGCGAGTGGGCGGTGCAACTGAGGCGCGGCGCCGATGCGCCGGCTACGTTGGCCGAACAGGTGCTTCAGTTGGAAGACCGCCGAATCCTGCTGGGACTGGCCAGTCCCTCCCAGGTGTCGTCGGTCCAGCCGCTGTGGCCGGGCATCGCCGAGACCTTCGCCACCATGGGTGGGGATGTGATTGCCGACATCGGGCGAATCGGCGGCTCGGATACACCGACTCCGCTGCTGGCCAGAGCGGACCGAATCCTCGTCATCGCCCAGCCCACGCTACGAGATCTGTCCGCGCTCGCTCCCCGTCTGGCGGAGATCAACCACCGAGTCAGCCCACACATGCTGCTGACCGGTGACGGGCCCTATGGACGCCGGGAGGTGGCCAGGACACTGGGCGTAGAGGTGGTCGGCCACCTTCCGCATGATCCGAAGGCGGCGACGATCCTGACGCACGGTGCCGGCAGCGAGCGGTACCTGTCGCGTTCCCTGCTCCTGCGGGCCGCCCGCTCGCTCGGGACCAAGCTGTGCGAACGGGTGGCGGCGTGAGTTTCGACGTGCAGAGAGCAGTGCGAAAGATCCTGCCGCAGGTGACCGAGGCGCTCGACAACGCCGCGGTTACTGGCGACGAGGCTGTCCGGGAGTACGCAAGGGCGGTCATCATCGACCTCGTCCGCGAGTACGCAGACAGCAGGACGCTGGCCGGCCGGAACGTGCCCACCCTGCCGGAAGAGCGGCTCCTGGCCGAGGCGGTCTACAACGAGATCTTCGCCTTGGGACGCCTGCAGCCGTTCGTCGACGACCCCGACGTGGAGAACATCGACGTCAACGGTTGCGATCAGGTGTGGATCACCTACCGCGACGGCCGCAAGCTCCCCGGCCCGCCGATCGCCGACAGCGACGAGGAACTGGTGGGCAACGTCCGCAGGTGGGCCGCCTACCAAGGCCAGACAGCTCGGGACTTCTCCATCGCCCGCCCGCGCCTGCATCTGTCGGTCGGACGGACGCGTATCGCCGCGCTGATGGGCGTCACGCCGCGCCCGTGCCTGTCGATCCGCAGGCACGGCATGATCCACGCTGATCTGGACGATCTGATGGCCTCCGACACCCTGGACAAGGGCTGCCGCGCGTTCCTGGCCGCCGCCGTACGTGCCCACAAGGACATCGTGATCACCGGCGGCATGGGTGACGGGAAGACCACCTTCGCCCGGGCCCTGGCGGCCGAGATCGACCCGGACGAGCGGATCGCCACCGTGGAGAAAGAGTACGAACTCTTCCTCCACGCTCAACCCGACCGCCACCGAGACGTGCTCGCGTTGGAAGCCCGCGAGGGCAATACCGAAGGCTTCGGCGCGATCACCCTGCACCAGCTGATCGAGGACGCCCTGCGCTTCAACGCCCGCCGCATCATTGTCGGCGAGGTCCGTGGGGACGAGCTGGTCCCGATGCTGGAGGCGATGAACACCGGCGGTGCCGGCTCCATCTGCACCATGCACGCCGACTCCGCCGACCAGGTGTTCGCCCGAATGCTGATCCTGGCCGGATCGGGTGGCCTGGCGATCGCGCCGGAGACGCTGTTCCGCACCATCGGCATGGCCGTGGACTTCGTTGTCCATCTGCGGCACGAGCTCCGCCACGACCTGGACGGGCTGGTCAACCGCCGCTACGTCGCCGAGATCCACGAGGTCCTGCCCCCTGCCGACGGCCTGGAACCGGCGGTCAACCGCGTCTACGTACCCGGGCCGGACGGACGAGCGGTGCCGAAGACGATCCCGCAGTGCATGGACGAGCTGGTCGCGGCCGGCTTCGACCCCAACCTGTTCACCGGAGGTTGGGCATGACCGGGTGGCTGGCTGCCCTGGCCGGGGCGGCGCTGATCGCGGGGCCACTGGTCGCCGTCGCCGGATCACGGCGGGTTCCGGTACGACCACCCCGCCCGGCACGGCGCCGGATACCCGGGCAACGGTCATGCCGTTGGCGTACGGGCTGGCCGCGTTCTCTGCCACGTGGTGGCTGACAGGCTGGCCGGTCGCCGCCGCCGGGGCCGCAGCGGGCGCGGTAGCACTGCCGCGCATGCTGACCAGCCGCGACACCGTACGGCGGATCGAGCGGCTCGAAGCGCTGGAAGCCTGGATCCGGCACCTGGCCGACGTACTCGGCGGCAGCGCGGGCATCGAGGAGGCGCTGCGCTCCAGTGCCGACCATCCGCCTGCGCCGATCGCCGCCGAGGTGCGCGCGCTGGCCCGCCGGCTCACCTACCGCACCCCCACCGAACAGGCACTGCGCGCGTTCGCCGACGACCTCGCCGACCCGACCGGCGACATGATCGCCGCAGCGCTGATCCTGGCCTGCCGGGCCCGCGGCCAAGGACTACGCGACGTCCTGCAACGCCTGGCCCGCACGGTCGCGAAGGACGTCGCCGCCAGGCGCGAGATCAACGCCGAACGCGCCACCCACCGTGTCACCGCCCGCTGGGTCGTCGGCGCGCTGCTCGGCTACACCACCTTCGCACTGCTCAACACCACTTATGTCGCTCCGTTCGGCACGATCGGCGGGCAGCTCGTGCTCGGGACCGTGATCGGTCTGTACGCGGGCGCGTTCGTCTGGCTGCACCGCCTGGCCAGGCCGCCGAAGGGGCACCGTTTCCTCAACGCCGCAGGTGGGCGCTCATGATCGGGATCGTGCTGGCCTGCGGCGCAGTCAGCGGCCTCGGGATCGCTCTCACCCTCACCGCCGCCTTTCCGGCTCCGCCCGCGCTCGCCCCTGCGATGGAACGTCTCCGGCCAGGCACACATGCTGAGCCCGAGCAAGACTGGAAGTCACGCCTGGTCAGGAGGCTCCCGGGCACGCTGATCGGCGCGCGAGTCCCGCACACGGATCTGGCGTTGCTCGGCAAGACACCCCACGATTACCTCGCCCAGAAGGCGTTGATGCTCAGCTTGGGGGCGGCGGGTCCGTTCGTGTTCTGGGCGTGGTGTGCGCTGCTTGGCGTCATCTTGCCCTGGCTCGTCTCCTGGACGGCGTGCCTGGCGTTCGCCGTCGCGGTGTTCTTCGCCCCAGATGCGGCCATCCGCGGTCAGGCCGCCGAAGCACGCGCGGCGTTTCGCCAGGCCATCGTCGCGTACCTCGACCTGGTCGCGCTCGCCCGCGCCGCAGGAGCAGGACCGGCCGAGGCGCTGGAGTCCGCGGCGAAGATCGGCCACGGGTGGACCTTCCAGCGGCTGGCCCAGGCGCTGGACCCCGCGCGCCGGGGCACCGGCAGCGCGTGGGACGAGCTCTCCCGCCTGGCCAAGGAGATCGGCGCCCCCGAGCTCGCGGACATGGCCGCCATCGCTCAGCTCGCCGGCACCCGAGGAGCAAGCATTCTCGACACCCTGATGGCCAAGGCACAGTCGCTGCGCGAGGCCGACCTGTCAGCCGAGGTCGCCAAGGCCAGATCCCGTACCGAGACCATGACCGTGCCGATGGCGCTGTCCGTCCTCGGATTCCTACTGCTGCTCGGCTATCCCGCCTTCGCGCGGATGACCGGCGGCTGACCCGTTTCCAGGAGGTACCCACCGATGATCCGTAATCGTATGCTCGCCGTTGCCGTACGGCTGGAACTGCTACTCCGACGCGGCCAGAACCCCGAACGGGGTGCGTCGACGGTGGAATGGGTGATCATCGCCGCCGTGGTCTTCCTGCTGGCCATCGCCGTCGGCACGAAGATCACTTCTGTCGTCAACGAACAGCTCGCCAGAATCAAATGAGCGAACGCGAGCGAGGATCCGCGACGCTGGAGGCCGCCCTGGTCTATCCCGCGGTGCTCCTGCTCGTCATGCTCACCATGAACACCGCCCTGTGGTTCCACGCCAGAACCCTCGCCATGGCCGCCGCCCAGGAAGGACTACGCGCCGGCCGAACGCATGGCTCCAGCCCGTCAGCCGGCCAGGCGACAGCCGAACGCTTCATCCGCGAGATCGGCGGATCGTTCCTCACTCACCCGAAGGTCGCGCTCACCCGCGATGTGGACACTCTCGAGGTGTCGGTCAGCGGCCAGGCCATCAGCTTGGTCCCGCTGCTGACGCTCACCGTGACCCAGGTCGCCCGCGCCCCCATCGAGAAATGGACCACGAGCGGATGACTCGCGAGCGCGGATCGACGGCCCTGGAAATGGCCATCATCGCACCAGCGCTGATAGCGCTGCTGCTGATGGTCGTCGGGCTGGGCCGTGTCGCCCTCGCCCGCAGCGCTCTCGACGCCGCCGCCCGCGACGCCGCCCGGCAAGCCTCCCTCGCACGCGATCCCACCACTGCCCGATCGGCGGCTGTGACGAGCGCACGGGCAGCACTTGCTCGTGAAGGACTGGCATGCGCACCGTCGGTGACCGTGGACACCGCAGGCTTGTCAGCACCACTGGGCAGGCCGGCCTCAGTGATCGCCCGAGTCTCCTGCGAGGTGAACCTGGCCGACCTCGGCCTACCAGGAATCCCCGGCACCAAGAACATCACCAGCAGCTTCACCAGTCCAATCGACCCGTACCGCGCACGAGGAGACCAGCCGTGAACGCGGAGAGAGGCTCGGTCACGCTGTTCACCGCAGTGGTCGCGTTCGCACTGCTGCTGTGCGCCGGACTCATGGTGGACGGCGGCGCCAAGATCCAGGCCTACCGCGAAGCCTACGCCGCAGCCGAGGAAGCCGCCCGCGCCGGAGCCGGACAGATGAACACCGGCCACGCCTACACCAGCGGCCAGTTCAAGATCGACCCCGCCCAGGCAGCGAACGCCGCCCGCGCCTACCTGTCCTCGGCCGGCCACGCCGGCACCGTCTCCACGACCGGCAACCAGGTGCGGATCACCGTCACGGTGACCAAGCCCACCGTCCTGATCTCCCTGATCGGCATCGGCACCGTTTCCGCCACAGCCACCGCCTCCGCGCGAATGTTCCACGGCATCGAACAAGGACAATCATGACGATGTACGGGCTGCGTCATCCACTGCTCGCCAGAACCGCCGCCGGCGCGGCACTCACCGGCCTGCTGGCCGGGATCCCCACCATCCTTCTGATCTTCTTCTGGCCCATCGACCTGCCCACCCTCGACGACCTGGCCACTCCAGGCGAGCCCATCGTCATCAAGACATTGCTGCTGGCCACGGTGTGGACCTGCTGGGCCCTGTTCGCCCTCGCGGTGACAGTGGAACTTGTAGGCACGCTCCGCGCCCAGCGCAGCCAGGTACGCCTGCCGTTTCAACGACTCGCCGCGTACCTGATCACCACCATCACCGTGGCCGCCGCCGCCCCCATCGCCGCGCCTCGCGCCCTGATCCCAGCTGCAGCGATCGCCGCGGCCTCCACGGAGATACACGATCACCCTGCGACCGCCGCATTGGACAAGGGCGAGACCGCGAAGCCATACGTGACCTATGTAGTCCAATCCAGAGACACCCTCTGGACGATCGCCGAAAAGCAGCTCGGCGACCCGATGCGCTACCGGGACATCATCGCCCTGAACCAGGGCCGCACCATGAACGACGGCCGCCCCTTCACCCAGGGCGAGTGGCTGCAGGCCGGCTGCACCCTGCACCTGCCCACCGACGCCAGGAAGCCTGAGCCTACGCGGCTACGGACGCATACCGTCACCTCGGGCGAAACCCTGTGGGGCATCTCCAAGCAGCACCTCGGAAAGGGCATCCAGTACAAAAAGATCTTCAAGCTGAACAAGGGACGCCCACAGCCTGGCGGGACCCGGCTAACCGACCCTGACGTGCTGGAACCGGGCTGGCGGCTGATCCTGCCCAAGCACGGACGTGCCACGCAGAAGACCAAGTCGGTCCACCGCCGCACCCTCCAACGGCACGCAGCCAAGCCAACTCATCGCACCCCTTCGTCGCACCACTCGGAGGACCCACCTAGCTTCCGGACCTCGTCATCTCCCCTCGCCACCGAGACAGGGCCCTCCTCCCGGGATATCGCCCCACCTCATCCGGCTACCGGAACAATCGCGCTCCGCCCTGTTCTCAACCCCGCCTCGCCCCACCCGCCTGCTGAGCCTGCGCCACAGATTCCGAGACCAGCCGCAGTAACGACCTCTTCCGAGGTGGTCATGCTGCCCCAGGGCGGGATGATGGCGCTCTCCTTCGCCGCGGGCATCGCCGTCGCACTCGCCGCCACCCGGCTCCACCGCAGACGCCGTCTGCCCGCCCCGACCATCGACGAACCCGTCAGCGTGCTCGCCCCAGAACCCCAATCCCCAGCCGTACGAGCGCTCGAACAAGCACACCGCAACAGTGATCCAGAAGCGGCACCACCGGACGACTTCGAACTGGTCAGCTCGGCGTTCGAGATCGACCCACCCGTCACGCTCAAAGCCGGAATGCGTAACGACGACCCCGTACACCTGCCCCTGTCCGGACTGAACCTGGCCCTCACCGGCTCAGGAGCCGACGATTGCATCCGCGCCATCATCCTCGACCTGCTCACCCAGGCCGACGCCCACCGCGCCAGCATCATCATCCCGATCCAAGACGCCGAACGCTGGTTCGGCGCCACCATCACCACCCTGACCAACCACCTGCCCGAGCTCCACCTGACGGCCACCCTCGACGAAGCCATCAACCACTTCGAAGAACAACTCGTCAGCCGCCGCGGCCTCCTCCAGGACTACGAGGCCGACGACATTCAGCAACTCCGCCAAGCCGAACCCGGAGAACCCCTCCCCGCCCTACTGCTCGCCACCTCCTGCCCCGACGGCCACACCTACCTGGACACCCTTCTGACCACGGCAGCCCACCTCGGGCTCGGCGCCGTACTGACCGGCCACTCACCATCAGGAACCACCTGCGAGCTCGACCAGAATCGCCACGTCACCGAAGCAACCGGCCCCATGGCCACCGAACTCCGCAACGTCACTCTCTTCCACCTACCGCCAGATGCCGCAACATCGGTGCTCCACACGCTCGCCACCGGCAACGGCATGCCCACCGAACACCCCGAACAGCCAGCCGATCTCCCGATCCCTCCGCCCAGCACGACACCCCAACCAGTACGGTTCACCCTCCTGGGAGAACCCGCGATCGACGTACGCGGCACACCCGTGGACCTCACTCGACGCACCAAAGCACTCGAACTGTTCGTCCTCCTCGCCCTTCACCCGAAGGGACTGGACCGCGAGGAGATCTGCGAGCGCCTATGGCCCGACCTGGAGGAAACCCTGGCCAGCTACCGCTTCCACGCCGCTCTCAAAGACCTGCGTACCGCCCTTCGCGACGCCTCCACCCCTGACGACAAGAAGGCCCATTTCATCGAACGTAGCGGCAAGACCTACCGCATCGAGCCCCAACACATCGACGTCGACCTCTGGAGCTTCCATCAAGCACTCGCCGAGGCCCGTACCGCCACCAACGCACAGGAAAAGCTCACAGCCCTGGAAACCGTCGCATCCCTATGCCTCGGGCAGCTCTGCAAGGGCCTCAAATACGACTGGCTCGATCAGGACCACCGCTGGCCGCTCACCATCGCCAGCGTCAAAGCCCTCCTCCAGCTCGGTGCCCTCCACGAACACGCAGGACATGATGAACGAGCCCTGGAGATCTACGATCAGGCCTGCGCCCTCGACCCCGACATGGAAAGCGCCGCTCGATCTACCATCCGCCTCCTGACCACCCTCGGCCGCACCGACGAAGCCCGGCAACGCGCCCGGCAGCTCAAAGCCCGCCTCAACACCCTCGGCGTCACCCCCTCACCCGAAACCCAAACCGTCCTAAAACAACTGAACGCCCCTTCAAACCCGCCATACAGGCTTTAGCTGCTGCGCGCTGGCTACAACCGTCCAGCAACAAGGCGCTGATGCCTGCCCACGTCACCTTGTGAAACTGGCCAGCTTGCGTTGGCCTGCGATCGAGTCTGAAGGCATAGCCCAGCGGAGCTTGGAACCGTACCTGGTTGGGCCACCCTGAACTGCCTCAAAGGCACTCGTGCCCCCAACCAACTCCGTACCCTAGGTACATCGCCACCGACAAACATCGCTGCCAGGCACACCGCGATACCCTTCACCTCCTCGACGAAGTTAGTGGACCCAGCATTTCTGGAGAGGAGCGCAGGAAGGTGAAACAGCACCCCGCTGTTGCACAACCGAAGGAAAACGGCGCCTTCCGCCGATAAACCCGCAGGTGAACAAGTGTCGGCCCCGCGCACGCGGGGGTGTTCCGGTCGGGGAAGCTCCGGCGCTTGTCGGAAGGGGGTCGGCCCCGCGCACGCGGGGGTGTTCCGCCCAGGCTGATCAGCTTCTCCGCCTGGGCGGTGTCGGCCCCGCGCACGCGGGGGTGTTCCGTCCTTCCGCGGGGGATTGGGCAGGGAGGCGGAGTCGGCCCCGCGCACGCGGGGGTGTTCCCCGCCGCCAGCGTGGCGAGGACAGTATTTACCTGTCGGCCCCGCGCACGCGGGGGTGTTCCCTGGGGCACTCTCCTGCAGGCCCGGCCCGACCAGTCGGCCCCGCGCACGCGGGGGTGTTCCGGAGGCCTGCGAGGTGGTGGCCACGCCGCTACGGTCGGCCCCGCGCACGCGGGGGTGTTCCGTCGGTCAGCGTGCGGCCGCGCGGCTGGTCGCAGTCGGCCCCGCGCACGCGGGGGTGTTCCTCGAGGTCTACCTGCTCGACTGCCCATCGGCGCGTCGGCCCCGCGCACGCGGGGGTGTTCCTGTGCATAGTCGGGCCTTAGGAGTATTCTCTTTGTCGGCCCCGCGCACGCGGGGGTGTTCCGGCCGGCCCCTCCTCCTCCGGGGAAAAGCTCGCGTCGGCCCCGCGCACGCGGGGGTGTTCCTTCGGCTCCGCAGCAATCCCCAAGTCCTCGCTCGTCGGCCCCGCGCACGCGGGGGTGTTCCTCCGGCACGCCCTGCCGTTCGGCGGCCGGAACGGTCGGCCCCGCGCACGCGGGGGTGTTCCATTGCCCCGCCTCGGGCCCTGTGGTTATCGGTGGTCGGCCCCGCGCACGCGGGGGTGTTCCCCTCAGGGTCGGCCCCGAGCTCCGTGATCGCGCGTCGGCCCCGCGCACGCGGGGGTGTTCCGACCTCCCGCACGACTCGCCGCGCCCCGCCTTGGTCGGCCCCGCGCACGCGGGGGTGTTCCCTATTTCTCCGGGCGTATCCGGGTGGATTATCCGGTCGGCCCCGCGCACGCGGGGGTGTTCCCGCAGCGACCCCCGCGCGGTCCGCGCGCACGAGGTCGGCCCCGCGCACGCGGGGGTGTTCCGATGGCGGCCTTGATGCTCCCGCCGTTGTCGGCGTCGGGCCCCGCGCACGCGGGGGTGTTCCTGACTGACACCAACCCGAACGTTAACCCGCCTGGTCGGCCCCGAGCACGCGGGGGTGTTCCGCGTTGCGTCCAGTCGCGGAAAACCCTGGTCACGTCGGCCCCGCGCACGCGGGGGTGTTCCGCAGGACCTGCTGGCCGACCTCGGCACCGCGCTGTCGGCCCCGCGCACGCGGGGGTGTTCCGTGGGTGGTGGAGGTGGACGGGGAGCGCGCCCCGTCGGCCCCGCGCACGCGGGGGTGTTCCGCGCGCCACGGCCTGGTCGCGGTTCCGGGTACAGTCGGCCCCGCGCACGCGGGGGTGTTCCCTGGAGGACCTGTTCCAACTGATGGCGTGGGTCGTCGGCCTCGCGCACGCGGGGTTCCCACGCAGGTCCCGCCGTCGCTCCGTGGCCTGATGTCGGCCCCGCGCACGCGGGGGTGTTCCGCGACGCCTGGCGTTGATCGAGCGGGGCGAGTGGTCGGCCCCGCGCACGCGGGGGTGTTCCCTCGGTGATCGAACAGCCGACGTTGGAGGCGTAGTCGGCCCCGCGCACGCGGGAGTGTTCCCCTGGGCCGCTCCGACTTCGATGGCCCGGTGCCGTCGGCCCCGCGCAGGCGGGGGTGTTCCGCCGCCTGAGGGCAGGCCGGGCCGGGACGCCGTGTCGGCCCCGCGCACGCGGGGTGTTCCACCGCAGGTGGTCAAGGCCGTCCCGGTCGCACGGTCGGCCCTGCGCACGCGGGGGTGTTCCGCTCGCCAAGACCTTGGTCTCAGGCATCCGGTCGTCGGCCCCGCGCACGCGGAGGTGTTCCCCCTTCGTAGGCGATGTGCACGATGTCGCCGTGGTCGGCCCCGCGCACGCGGGAGTGTTCCTAGCCGTTCGACTCGCTGGGTAGCATCTCCACGATCGGCCCCGCGCACGCGGGGGTGTTCCGGCGGACTCGGCGTCGAACGCGGCTTCTACGCCGTCGGCCCCGCGCACGTGGGGGTGTTCCGCCCCGCCGTATGGGATTGCCGTCCCGGCGGGGGTCGGCCCCGCACACGCGGGGGTGTGCAGGGGGCACCGCCGGGGCGAGTATCGGGGCGCTGTCGGCCCCGCGCACGCAGGGGTGTTCCCCTGGGGCCCCTTCCCTATCAGATAAGTCAGGCGTCGGCCCCGCGCGGGGTGTTCCGCGGATCACGCTGCCACCTCCGTCCGGTTGGACGGCGGCCCCGCACGCCGGCGGTGTTTCCCTCCAGGCCAGGGATAGAGGGAGCCCTGGCGTCAGCCCGCGCACGCGGGGGTGCTTACCACCATGCTCGGATCCGCGCTCGTGTTGCAAATCCCTCTTTGGGCGACGCGTGGGTGAGTCGGTGAGCATTCCCCCCACGGCGTCGTCGTGATCCCTGCGTGTGGAGGCCGACAGCATGATCCGTGGGGTTAGCATGGGCGCGTTCGGGTGATCCGCGCGGGCCAACCGACCTGCATCGTGAGGCCGACCTCTCCATCGAAGGTGATTACGCGATGAAGAGGTCGAGGGCCGACATTGTTGAGCTGTCGTTTTATCGGCGGTTGCGGGCGGAGAGAATCAGCCCGTCGAAGTCGACGGGGTACCAGCGGTCTTTCCCTGCCGTACGGAGAGCCCAGCCTTGTTCGTTTGAGGCGGGTTCGACGAGGATGGCCTGGCCATCGCCGATGCGGTTGGCAAGGAGGGTCCAGATGCGGTCGCGGATGCGTTTGCTGGGATTTCCGACGAACATGCCAGCGCTGACTTCGACCATCCAGCGGGTGAGGTGGCCGCGCAGTCCTTCGGGAGCGGCCACCAGGACGATGACGGTCATGAGTTGCTCGCCTCATCGGTGTGGAAAGGTTTGTCGAAGTCAGGGCCGATGACGGCGATGTGGTCCTCGCCCATGGTGGCTTGGTTGAACTCGGCGTAGAGGGGATCGTCGGGGAACTCTTCGGTTCCGGCCCAGTTGACGCCTCCTGCGACGGTGCCGACCTTGTCGTCCCAAAGTTCGTTGACATCGATCTCGGGGACTTCGGTCCCATCAAGGGCCAACAAGGCTTTGATGTCCCGGACGATGCGGCCGAGGAGTTTGTCTTCGGCGATGCGGTCGCGCAGGCGGAGGCGGGCGTCGCGTTCTTCGGTCAGGCCTTGGGCAGCCAGGTCAAAGGCGAGGGGGATGGTGTAGTCGGCTTTGTAGAGGTCTGCGATGTCCATGACGAAGGAGGTGGCGGAGCCGGTGTGGACGAAGCCGAGGCCGGGGCTGGCGCCGAGGCCGACGATGACGGCGTGGGAGATGCCGTACAGGGCGGTGTTGGCCGCTGACAGCAGGCGGTTGAGGTCGTCGCCGGTGGCGAACGGGTCGCCGGGGCGGTAGTCGCGGCCAGTCCAGGCCACGCCGGTGCGTTGGGAGTGGTGCTGGTACTGCTTGCGGACGCGGGCCCCTTCGCGTCCGCGCAGTTGTTGCATGGTCATGGAGGAGACGTCTTCGCCGGGAAATCGCATGCCGTACATGGCGCGGGCGACGGCGAGGCGTTCCTTGGGGCGGGTGACGAGCCAGGCCTGGCGGTAGAGCAGTCCTGCGCCGCGGCTAGGGCCGAGGCCTGAGGCGTAGAGGCGGACGCCTTGTTCGCCGACCCAGCACACGGCGGTGCCGGAGTCGCCGAGGAGTTGAACGGCGCCGTGGGTGATGCGGGTGCCGGGTCCGATCAGCATGACAGCGATCATCGCGGCGGGGATGCGGACGGTGTCGCGTTTGTTGATGACGACGACGGCGTTCTCGTCGCGGTCGATGTGGCTGCGTTCGATGTAGACGCTGGAGACGCGGTCGGCGATGCGGTGCAGGTCGTGAGGGTGTGCCTTCTGCCAGATGTCGGCCATCGCCTCTCCTGCCGTAGGCCAGGCAAGGGAGCGAGGGTGAGCAGGCCGCAGCCGTAGGACTTGGCCGGGCCGATGCCGCCCAGGAGCCGCTCGGTGAACGCGACCGCATCCGTGATGCGTAGTCGGCCTTCGAAGGTGGCGGTGTGCAGGACGACCGGTTTGGCGCCGTTGTTCTTCTTGCGGAAGGAGCGGCGCGCTCGGGCGGTGATGCGTACCTCGCGGGGCGTTGACGGCTGCTGCTCGTCGTCGGCGGCGTGCAGGCCGAGGGCGGGCGGGTCGGTGTGCGCGAGTGGGATCTCGAATCCCCACTGCTGGGTGCGGGACAGGAACCAGGCGAGTTGCTGGTCGGCCGTGCGGTGGCCGATGCGGAAGGACCGGCGTTTGGTCTCGGCGGCGCGTTCGAGTTGCGTGGCGGTGGGTTTGGTGGGGGTGGAGGTGTTCTGGACGGGGTTGGCGGTGAGGCGGAAAGCGAACTCGCGGCCGACGGCGATCTGACTGAGCAATGGGGCGTAGTCGCGGATGGCGGCGTGTTCGCCGTCGGCGTCGGGCCAGCCGGCCTGTTCGACGAGGTGGCTCCAGTCCGGGCGGGTGGCGGTGAGGACGAACAACATGGGCCTGCGGGGGTCGTCCGCGTCCAGACGCCACAGGATGCGCTGGTCGGTGGGTGCGTCCGGGATGCCGTACATGACGGCGCCGTGCATGGCGTGCGGGCTGGCCAGCAGCACCCGGCTCTTCTCGCGCAGGGGGTTGATTCTGATGCGGGATAGGTAGGTCATGTCGGTGGTCACCAGCCCAGGAGG
The DNA here is from genome assembly GCF_014873145.1 of Nonomuraea angiospora. NCBI lineage: Bacteria > Bacillati > Actinomycetota > Actinomycetes > Streptosporangiales > Streptosporangiaceae > Nonomuraea > Nonomuraea angiospora. The sequence goes on from NZ_JADBEK010000001.1 coordinate 3,058,152, forward strand.
GCGAAGGGGTCGTGGCTTGACGGGCTGTCCTGAGTGCTGCGGGCGTTGGAGAATCCGGTCGGCAGGGTGATCCAAAGGTGGTGGATGCGGCGGCTGGTGAAGCTGCGCTCGTGAGGGGCGAAGGAGCGCGGGACGTCGGTGGCCGAGTCCTCGCCGTTGGGGTCGTCCACGGTGGCCGGGAGGCGAACTGTGGCGGGGCGGCCGCGGTCGCGGGCGTAGAGCTGTTTGGCGGTGTCGGTGGCCTGCCAGGGCTCGTTTTCCAGTGCCTCGAGTAGAGGTGTTTGGCGGACGGCGAGGAAGAGGGGCTGGGTGGGGACGCAGGAGCGGCGGCCCAGCGCGAGGGGGAAGGCGGGACGTTGGACGGCCTCGGCCAGCGTTTCCACCAGGGCGGTGGGACCGTGCAGAGCGGCGAGGAAGACCGCGTCCTGGAGGTAGAAACGCTGGGTGACGTGCGTGTGCTTGGCGGGTGAGGTCGGCTTCTGCACGCCTTTGGCGGATACGCCGGCCTGCGGCAGCGGGCGTCCCCGGTAGTCGCTGACGGTGTGGTAGTCACGCAGCAGGCTGCCGGGCTGGTCAACGCGGACGCCGAGATGGAGGCCGAGCAGGTCGTCCAGGGGTTCTTCGCGGGCTCGGCCGGAGGCGGCGGCGAGCAGGCCAAGGATGCCGGATTTGGTGGGTTCGGGACGGGTCTCGCGGCGGTTGAAGACGCTCCGGTCGCCCCAGGACTGCAATGGGCCAGCCAGGCGCAGGACCAGCGTGGCCTGGGGCGTGGTCATCGGGTCTGCTCGATCTTCTCGGCCAGCCTGGCGTGCAGGTCGGCGATCAGGGTGGGGAAGGGGGTGTTGGGGCCGAGGATCGTGGTCAGGCGTTCGCCGGTGTGCCGGTCGGGGTCGAAGGTGTGGCAGACGGCGACGTACGCGGGGGTGTCTCCCCATTGCCGAGTGGCGCGGTCGTGTTCCACGGCCAGACGGATTGCGGAGTCGGCGGCCAAGCCCTCACCTTCCTCCTCAGGCTGGAGCGGCTTTTCGAAGGCGGAGACGAGGTTGACCGGCTGGTCTTCGCGTACGACGACGGCGAGCAGGCTGGGCAGGGTGCGGTGGGCGAAGGAGTTCTGGTGCCCGGAGGGGATGGAGCGGGCGAAGTGCTCGATGAAGGCGTCGACGGCGGTCAAGGCGGCGTCGCCGTCGCCGAGGTTGTCGATCAGCTGTGGGACGTTGACGGTGGCGTACCGGTACAGGGTGGCGGAGTTGAAGCCGATCTGGCCGATCATGCCGGCGCCGGTCTCTTCCTTGGGGTTCTCGTCATCGACGGCGGTGTAGTAGTCGAACTCCAGGTCCACGGCGTGGGTGGACAGCGCGTGGGCGACCTGGACGGCGGCGTCGACGTTGAGGGCGGGGATGTCGGCGACCATGCGCCCGAACATCGCCACGTCCATCGGGTGGCCCTGCTGGAGTTTCGCGGCGACCGGGAGGTCTTTGACGGCTTTGGCCAGTTCCTCGTCCTCCAGGGCGATCAGGTCGGTGGCCTGGTCGGCGACCAGATCGATGATGTCCTCCAGCTGGCGGTAGCCGAAGAACAGCAGGTAGGCGGTGTCGCCGGCCTTCTTGCCGGGTTTGATGCCGAGCGGCTGCAGGAGCGCCGTGGCCAGGCGGGTGGCCTGCTCGGTCTCGAGGCCGGTGCGACCGGCCAACCGCTCGGCGAGTTCGGCCGCGATGCGCTTGGTTCGGGTGGCGTGGTCCTGTTCATGCGTGTGCTCGGCGAAGCGGGTGCGGGTGGCGCGCTTCCACGCCTGTGACGAGACCCGGGCTCGGCGGTGCCCGCCGAAGTAGGCCTCCTTCGGGTTTCCCTGATCGTCGCGGTTCAGGTTCGCGGGCGGGACGGTCTGGATGATGTGTACGTCGACGTACAGGCGCTTGGCCATGGGAACTCCGGATGAGATCAGGGAACGTTATTCGGGGCTGAGCGTGGACTCGGCATGCGCCTGCGGGGTGGGCTGCCAGCCGTAGTAGTCGAGTCCGAGCCGGCGTCGGGCCAGTTGCCGGGTGTCGGGGCGTTGCCAGTCGTGGATGTCGCGCAGCAGCCGGTCGTAGTCCAGCGGCGCGCCTACGGTCCGCAACTGGGAAATCAGGCCGCGCAGGTGGGTGAGGAAGGCGGAGACCTGGGTGGCCGAGGCGGCGGCGTTGACCCGCCGGTCCACCGCCTCCCGGGAGAACCCCTTGTCGTGCTCCGACTGCTTGTGCAGACGCCGCAGCGCCTGGCCGAGCCGGGCTCCAGGGCGGTGCATGGGATCGGAGCGGGACTGCTGATGCAGCCCGTACAGGGCGAGCGCGGCATGCTCAGCCGTCAGCTCGGGCGAGACCTTGCCCTGGCGGGCGAGCCGGTCGTCGATGGGCGAGCTGTAGTACGGCCACAGGGCCGGCACCGTACCCGCGGGGCGGCCCAGTCCGGCGCGGAAGGCGGCCAGGTCCTCCCCCGGCGGCGGCCCCTGTTTGGGACGCCAGGTGCCGTCGGCGGCCACATAGCGGGTCCAATACCGGACGATGCGATCGTTGCTGGAGGTCATGGGTGTCCTCGTTCTCAGGCTGGCTGGGGTGCCCGTCCGGCGGAGAGTTCCGCCGAGCCGGCGTCCGGGTCATCGCGTACGGACTGAGCCCAGCGGGGCAGTGCGGCGCGTAGCCGCTGGCGGAAGTTCTGCTCGGCGGAGGCCAACCGGTAGACGTACTCCGTCTTGTCCTTCTTCACCACGCGCCCGGCGAACTCGCTGCCGGTGGCCGTGGCCAGCAGCTTGTCCGCCACGTCCTGGGTGTGCCGGTAGGCGAGCTTCTCCCAGGCGGTACGGCCCCGCTCCAGCAAGTCGGGATCATCCGCGCTTGCCCGTACCCCGACCAGGAAGCGCCGCACCAGCGGGTCGAGGGCGTGCAGCACGAACTCGCCGGGGCGTTGTCCCCTGTTCCAGGGGATCGGATCAGCTCCACGCGCTCGCCGCAGATCGCCCGACAGGTTGTTCACCGCCCGTGCCAGGTCCTCGGCCTGCTCGGTCACCTCGACCAAGGTGGTGTAGGTGTCGGTTTCAGTGCGTAGCCCGGCGATCGGCAGCGGGATCGAGTCGAACAGCACGTCCTCCACGACCGCGGACTGGGTGCCGTAGACGATGCCGATCGTCTGCACCTGCAGCGGGTAGTCGAAGGGAAGAGCATCGTCGGCCTGAAGGTCGGCGAGCTGGCTCAGCAGCACCGAGGTCTCCACGCCGCCGTCACCGTTCTGCCGCTCCGCGGCCAGCAGCGCCTCCATGCCACGCCAGGCGGCCTTGCCCGGTACGTGCCGCCGCGGCCGGCGCACTGTGCCTGTGGGACTCTTGGTCTCTTTGGCGAAGGTCCAGGCCGTGTGCGGCTCCCATTCCGGGATGGCCTGCAACCGGTCCCCCGCGCACAGCACGACCCGGCAGACCCGCAAGCCGTGCTCGGTCTGTTCTGGGATCAGGCGGATCCGCCGCGCCTGCCAGGTCCACAGGTCCAGCAGACCGGTAGCGTGTCTGGGTGCCCACTGCCCTGATGAGGGAGGGCGTCGCCACTGTGGGAGGTCATCGGCGGGTTGGCGTCCGATCGGGATGTTGAGCATCAACGTCTCGAACAACGTGCGCCCCATCGGAACGATCACGCCTAGCGACCCCAAGGGACCTGTGACGTTTCCAGTGGTTTTGCCCGCTTTTGCTAGAGTGTCATCAGCCGCGCCCGACTTGATGCCTGCGGTGTCCCAGCAATGCGTATGCAACAGCCAGTGGACCGCCTCAGCCGGAGTCAACGGCAGCGGCTCGCCCTCGGTGCGGGTTGAGAACAGCGGCACATTGTTCCCTGACGCTTGGCTGGCCACCAGGAGTGCGGAGCCTTTCGTCTCGTCCTTCGCCGTGTGCAGTCCGGCCGCCTGAGCGAACGGCGCCTCCGAGCCGAACAGGTCGAAGCGAGGCCGAACCTCGTCCAGATAGGCGCTGAGCGTTTCTTGCTCGGTCTCGGTGAAACGCCCGTTGGCGAACCGGCGAGCCCACTGTTCGCGGTCCACGGGTCGTCCCAGCGCGTGCATGACGACGGGCAGAAGGACCTGGCGCAACAGCGCCGGGGTGTGCGTGGAGACCTCGACTTCCAGCGCGTCGAATTGGTCCGCGTGGAGCAACGTCTCCCGCAAGGAGCAGGGTTTTGCGGCGGTCTCGCCCCGTGGCCGGGGAAGCAGCCACGGGGAGTCGACCAGGTCGTAGCTGAACATTGAGAGCTCCTCTAACTAGTCCTGTTTAGAGGTTGCGGTTTGGAGCGTGCCATGCCGAACGTCAGCGCGTCTCGAGAATCCGTAAAGTGGTGTGGGTCGGCCCTGCGTCACCGATGCCGCGGGGATGGCCCGTGGTCGTGTTTCGGGCATACGTCGGCCCCGCTATGCGGGGATGCAACCCCGCGCGAGCCGGGCGGTCTTCTCCATCAGGGCAGTGCCTGAAGCCGTCTGGCCGTGCGGGGCTCATGTGCGTCTCCGAGGTGGGCGCCGTGGACCGCCGTCGACCAACAGCCCGAGCTTCTCGTCGTACCGCACCTGATACTCACCCAGGGTGGTGGGGGTATCGGCCGTCAATTTCAGCGCCCGGCTGTGTTTCAGCCAAGGGTGGCTTCGCCAGCCGTCCAGCGGCGCCAGTTCGCGCTCGGCCGGCTCAGTCAGCTTGGATGGCAGTCGTACGGTCGCGCCGAGTACTTCCTCCACCACATCGTCTGACAGCGCCTCGCCATTGACTCCCAGCCAGCGGCCTGCCAGCGTGTGGTAGCCCCGCTGGTCCTCACGTACGAGGATCACCTCCACGCTGCGCTCCCCGTCCCGGACCACGGCCTCCAGCCTTTGCTCGGCCAGGCTGCCGGGGGCAGCGCCATAGTGCAGGCCATCCAGCGTCTCGTTCGTGTGCCCACCGGCGCGGGTGAGCAGGAAGTGCTCGGCGCTCCGGGCCCGTTCCTCCTGCTGGGCCGTCCACTTCTGGCGGGCCTGCTGCTCGTCCGCGCTCCACGCGGGCGGGACCACGTCGGTTGCATCGCCGTACACACGCTCGACCAGACGTGGCACCTCACTCGGCACCGACCAGCTGCCGCCGTCCGCGGCACAAGCCATGGCGGCAGTGCGCAACAGCAGGTAACGGCCGTAGATGGCCTCGCTCGCCGGCAATATCCATGGCGCCTTCTCTTCGTGCGGCGCGAACCCGGTGATGATCACCTCTGGCCGATGTACTCGTGCCGGCCGGGCTACCCCGTCGTGGCGGTGCATCCGGCCGAGCCGTTGCAGCAGCAGGTCGATCGTGGTCAGATCGGTGACCAGCACGTCCGCGTCCACGTCGAAGGACTGTTCGGCCAGCTGCGTCGCGACCAGGATCAGCCGCTCCGGCCGTCGTATTCCGTCCTTGCCCGGCGGGCCCAGCAATTGCAAGCATTCCTCGGTGCCCTCCGCGCGATCATGTGCGGTCATGCGACCGTGCAGCAGTCGCACCTCACCGTCGCCGAACCGCTCGCGCAGCACCTGGTACGCACGCTGCGCCCGGGGCACGGTGTTCCGAATCACCAGCGCGCACCCGCCCTGAGCCAGCCGGTCCTGCAGCAGCTCGGCGAGGTCGTCCTCAGCCTGCCGGCTCTCTTCCTCTGCTGTGTCCGCGCCGTGGATCTCCGGCAGGACGGTCACCGTCACGTCCAGGTCCGGCCGCCACTGCGGCGCGTCATCGACGTCGTAGACCGCCCGGCCGTCGACCAGGCACGCTGCGGTGACGCTGGGATAGCTCTGCGGCGGCGGCAAATCCGTGACGTCGAACGTCTCCGCCGAAGCTGCACCGGCCAGATACGCCGCAACGAATGCGCGGCGCTGCGCGGGAGGCAAGGTGGCCGACAGCAGGACGACCGGCACCTGCGCCTGCCCCAGCCAGCGCAATCCCTCCAGCAGAAACTGGGACATGTACACGTCAGCGGCGTGCACCTCGTCCAGGACCACGACCTTGCCCATCAGCCCGGCGGCGCGCAGCATCACGTGCTTGGTCCGCGTCGCCGCGAACAGCAGCTGATCAATCGTGCCGACCACGAACGGGCTGAGCAACCCGCGCTTACGCCCCAGGAACCATTCCGCCGGTGCCTGCCGCTCCGCCGTCCCCGCGTCGCCGAACGGCGAGTCGGCCAGCCCGTACAGGTCGTCTTCTTCGATACCGCCATAGAAGCTGTCGGGGGCGGCGTCCGACCCGTCCAGCAGACTCTGCCACTCCTTGTTGAACATCCGCTTGCCGTGCAGGAGCGCCACCTGACCTGCCAGCTCAGGATCGATCTTGTTCAACCAGGTGCGGACCTGGCTGAACATCGGGTCGCTCGTCGCCTGCGTCGGCATGCCTACAAGCACCCCGTCAGCACCGAACCTAGCGGCCAGCACCTCGGCCGCGCCCAGCGCCGCCTTGGTCTTACCCTCGCCCATCGGCGCCTCGACGATCAGCAATCCCGACCCCGGCATCCGGCGGGCCACGTCCAGCACGAGTTCCTGTGATGGGCGGGGCTTTTGATCAAACCGGCACGCGAAGGCGTCCGGCGTCGGGGCATCCAGCCGTCCCCAGCCGCCCCTCAGGCCGAGTCTCCCCCACGCCTTCACCGCGCGGTCCCGAGCGCCCTGCATGGTCACATCGCCCAGGTCATCGACGCCAGGGAAGTGCCGCTCATCGCTGGCGACCCAGTCCGCCATCACCACCAGGCCGCTGAGCTGCAGTTGCACCGCCCGGCTGGGCACCCGTTGAGGCTGAACGTCGGCCAGATCTGCGAACCCGACCAGCCGCGTGAACACCTCCACCACCGCCGCCTGTACGCGCGCCCAAGCGGGACCTTTTCCTTGAGGTTCGCCCCGGCCCGTCCGCAGCCCCAGCAGCGCCCCCTAGGACGGCACCGTTCCGTGATGACCGGCGACCAGTGGCCACAACCAGGCGATCTGCTCGGCCTGCCAGCCGGCCTCCTTCAGCAGACGCAGCAGGAGCGTTCCGCCAGCCTTGTCATGCCGCCATCGGGCCTTCTGCACCACCGGCTCGAGCCAGCTCAACCCAGCCCGTCGGACCGCTTCCGCTCCCTCGGGGTCAACCCTCTGGAATGCCGGAGTCGCCTTGCCGCAGTCATGAATCCCACACAACCACGCGAAAAACAGCCTGCCCCGACCCTGCGAAAGCGTGTTCAGTACCCGTTTTGTGGAGGGAGCCAGATAGTTATCCCATATTTGCTCCGCCACCGCCGCAGTGTCCAGTAGATGCGAAAGGAGGAGATTTGTCCTGCCTCCTGCTTTTTGGCGCGATTTACCCCATAGCGCACCAAGTTGCCGGGTCACGACCGGGTCGTAATCAAGCGCGTCATGCCACTTCATCGCACCTCCTCCCATCAAGCCCGCACCCTAACCACCGCCACCGACAAAACAGAGCCACACAGCGCATCTCCGGTATCGTTCAACTTCTGCGTGCGTTAGCAGGAAGATCAACCTGAAGAGAAGCCGTAGGCAGGGAATGCAGCAGCCCACCGATTCGCAACCGAAGGAAACCAGCGCACTCCACTGGTAAACCCGCAGGTGAACAAGTGTCGGCCCCGCGCATGCGGGGGTGTTCCCCTTGTTCTGGGCCGCCAAGCTCGGTGACGAGTCGGCCCCGCGCATGCGGGGGTGTTCCGCGGCTGCTTACTGACGTACAGGTCAAGATCACGTCGGCCCCGCGCATGCGGGGGTGTTCCCTCCCGGACGAGCGGACCGGAGCCCGGAAGTACGTCGGCCCCGCGCATGCGGGGGTGTTCCGCTCCCGGAGATCGGCATCAGATCTTCTTTCCGGTCGGCCCCGCGCATGCGGGGGTGTTCCGCCGCGATCAACTATTACTGCGACCAGCTCGGCGTCGGCCCCGCGCATGCGGGGGTGTTCCGCGGACGCTCGCGGGAGCGTCACCGATCGGCTCGTCGGCCCCGCGCATGCGGGGGTGTTCCCATCGCCGCCGCGCGGGGGCACTCCTGGTCGGGGTCGGCCCCGCGCATGCGGGGGTGTTCCCAGGGCCGGCGAGTGCCCGTCCATCTCGATCTGGTCGGCCCCGCGCATGCGGGGGTGTTCCCAGGGCCGGCGAGTGCCCGTCCATCTCGATCTGGTCGGCCCCGCGCATGCGGGGGTGTTCCGCGCACGGACGACGGCAAGATCGCGGTCGACCGGTCGGCCCCGCGCATGCGGGGGTGTTCCGCGCGGCCTCCGCTGAGCCGACCCTTCAAACCGGTCGGCCCCGCGCATGCGGGGGTGTTCCCCCCGTCAGCGGCCCGGCCGGGGCCGGCGGCGGGTCGGCCCCGCGCATGCGGGGGTGTTCCCTGGCCCTGCGCATGTCGCCGCTGGTCGCGTTCGTCGGCCCCGCGCATGCGGGGGTGTTCCCTGGACAGCCCGGTTGTAGGAGTAGCCGACCCCGTCGGCCCCGCGCATGCGGGGGTGTTCCGCCCGGAAGGATCACCCGATGCCAGAGAACGGCGTCGGCCCCGCGCATGCGGGGGTGTTCCGGGCGCGGCCCCCGCCTCCGCACTGATCGTTGGGTCGGCCCCGCGCATGCGGGGGTGTTCCGCCGGGCACTCCCTGCCTGCGCTGGTCGCGGAGGTCGGCCCCGCGCATGCGGGGGTGTTCCGGTGGCATGCGAAACCCGCCATCCGCACGCCTGGTCGGCCCCGCGCATGCGGGGGTGTTCCCTGCGCGGGGAACGTCGCTGCCGGCGTGGACGGGTCGGCCCCGCGCATGCGGGGGTGTTCCCGCCCAGAAGTTCGCGCGGGACTGGTTCGCCGGGTCGGCCCCGCGCATGCGGGGGTGTTCCGACCTGGCAGCGACGAGGAGGTGAGTGCCCGGCGTCGGCCCCGCGCATGCGGGGGTGTTCCTGCGAGGTCGGCAGCGTGTTCTTCCGGAACGGCGTCGGCCCCGCGCATGCGGGGGTGTTCCCTTCCACACGGCCACCAGGTCGTCTCCGTGCCAGTCGGCCCCGCGCATGCGGGGGTGTTCCCCGGTCCGAGCGCACGGCTCGTGCTCGTAAGGCGTCGGCCCCGCGCATGCGGGGGTGTTCCCCCCTTGATCGTCATCCCGGGCCCGGCCGTCACGTCGGCCCCGCGCATGCGGGGGTGTTCCGATCAAATCTCCCAGCCAGGTGATGATGGAGATGTCGGCCCCGCGCATGCGGGGGTGTTCCCCCCACCATCCCCAGCACGGCCGGCGTCGCCGTGTCGGCCCCGCGCATGCGGGGGTGTTCCGCGCATGAGCCCTATCTCAAGGCCGTCGTCATCGTCGGCCCCGCGCATGCGGGGGTGTTCCGCCGACCACCATCAGCGACCGGATCGTGGCCGCGTCGGCCCCGCGCATGCGGGGGTGTTCCCGCGACGGGCCCGGCCGTCCTGGCCGCGGCGGCGTCGGCCCCGCGCATGCGGGGGTTTCCGGTGACGAACACCTTCCCCCCGGACCGCACCCCGTCGGCCCCGCGCATGCGGGGGTGTTCCGATGGTGCTGCTCGCCGCGTACCTCAACATCGCGTCGGCCCCGCGCATGCGGGGGTGTTCCGATGGTGCTGCTCGCCGCGTACCTCAACATCGCGTCGGCCCCGCGCATGCGGGGGTGTTCCGTGGGGCTATGCCCGCCACGTCATCTGAGGGCCGTCGGCCCCGCGCATGCGGGGGTGTTCCGTTGCTTGTCACAGTCCGGGCAACGCCACGGCGGTCGGCCCCGCGCATGCGGGGGTGTTCCGCGGAGGAGGTGCACGCCGAGCTGTGCCGCCACGTCGGCCCCGCGCATGCGGGGGTGTTCCCGAGTTGCGTGCCGCTTCGGCGCCCACCTGGGCGTCGGCCCCGCGCATGCGGGGGTGTTCCGAAGGGTGGTCGGGCCTCCGACTTTCAGAAGGAGTCGGCCCCGCGCATGCGGGGGTGTTCCCGGTTTGTGCTTCCGTCGTCCGACCGCTTAACCGTCGGCCCCGCGCATGCGGGGGTGTTCCGCCCGTACGGGCGAGACGATATAGAGCTTGCGGGTCGGCCCCGCGCATGCGGGGGTGTTCCGTTCGCGCCTGCGCCGTGGAACGGCGGGTACGAGTCGACCCCGCGCATGCGGGGGTGTTCCCCCGCTGGGCGAGGTGCCGGTGGTGCCGTTCGTGTCGGCCCCGCGCATGCGGGGGTGTTCCGTCTCGCGCGGGCCGGTCCGTGAGCTGGAGGAACTCGGCCCCGCGCATGCGGGGGTGTTCCCGCGCACGAGGAGATCCACGGCAGTCGGACGGCGTCGGCCCCGCGCATGCGGGGGTGTTCCGACACTTCCCGGCATGGCATCACCCTCCAGCACGTCGGCCCCGCGCATGCGGGGGTGTTCCGTCGTAGGCGACGGTCGATTGGTGGGCGGCGGCGTCGGCCCCGCGCAGCGGGGGTGTTCCTGGACGAGAAGGCCAAGTCCAACGTCCGCGCCCGTCGGCCCCGCGCATGCGGGGGGTGTTCCGCTCCTGGGGGCCGAGCGGGCCGCCCAGATCCGGTCGGCCCCGCGCATGCGGGGGTGTTCCCACCACGAGCGGCGTTTTCAAGGGCGCGCTGTGGTCGGCCCCGCGCATGCGGGGGTGTTCCGGCGTCTACGTGAGTTGGACTGACAGGTTCGCCGTCGGCCCCGCGCATGCGGGGGTGTTCCCGATGCCATGTGAATTTCGTCCAGGAACGCGGGGGCGGGCCCCGCGCATGCGGGGGTGTTCCGGCGAACGTGGCCGGCGTCGTGCTGCCCGTGGTGTCGGCCCCGCGCATGCGGGGGTGTTCCCGCTGGCATCCGTATCTGCCTGCGCGTGATGGGGTCGGCCCCGCGCATGCGGGGGTGTTTCGTAGCCGTTGGAGTCGATCCGCTTGTACAGCTTGTCGGCCCCGCGCATGCGGGGGTGTTCCCGCTCTGGTCACGCTGGTGCTCAGCCTGCTCGCGTCGGCCCCGCGCATGCGGAGGTGTTCCGCGGCAGGTGGCTGCACAGAAGGCCGCGCGCATGCGGGGGTGTTCCATGCCGAGCACGAGCACGAAGGCGGCCCCGGCCGTCGGCCCCGCGCATGCGGGGGTGTTCCGCTCTCCAGGCGCCCCTCCTCGATGCCGTCGCAGTCGGCCCCGCGCATGCAGGGGTGTTCCGGCGTTCACAGGCCGGCGGGTCGCCGCCCTGGAGTCGGCCCCGCGCATGCGGGGGTGTTCCTGGCCGTTTTGCTCCACTCGCGACCCGTATTGGGTCGGCCCCGCGCATGCGGGGGTGTTCCGGGCGAGACGGGCGTTGACGACCCGGCTTACGCGTCGGCCCCGCGCATGCGGGGGTGTTCCGGCGGCGTTGACCTCCGCCGCTTCCTGCTTCGCGTCGGCCCCGCGCATGCGGGGGTGTTCCCTCCTGCTGGATGGCCAGCTCCGACTCCAGGGGGTCGGCCCCGCGCATGCGGCGGTGTTCCGCTGACAACCCAGGCCGAGCTCGGATGGGGCCCGTCGGCCCCGCGCATGCGGGGTGTTCCGGTGTGGGCGGTTGCCCACCACATCCGGGTGAAGCCGGCCCCGCGCATGCGGGGGTGTTCCCCGACAGGGGCGGTAGGCGATCTTTGCGGCGTTGTCGGCCCCGCGCATGCGGGGGGTGTTCCGTTAGTAGGTTGGGTTCCCCAAACGCAGGGAGGGTCGGCCCCGCGCATGCGGGGGTGTTCCACTGCTAAGTCCGTTGGCCGGATGATCGCTGAGGGTCTGCCCCACGAATGCGGGGGTGTTCCCGTGATGCCGAGCTGGGCAACGTCGTACTCCGTGTCGGCCCCGCGCATGCGGGGGTGTTCCGACCAGGGCCATGGTCCCGACGGGGACCATCGGGTCGGCCCCGCGCATGCGGGGGTGTTCCGCCGACGAGGGCGGCCGGTACGAGTGGGGGGCGTCGGCCCCGCGCATGCAGGGGTGTTCCCGGCAGGAACGCGAGTGCGGTCTCCGCTCGGGCGTCGGCCCCGCGCATGCGGGGGTGTTCCTGGCACGGCGGAGATCTGGCTGTACACGGACTCGTCGGCCCCGCGCATGCGGGGGGTGTTCCCCCGCTCAGGGGCGGGTGCCTGGGGTGGAGCTCGTCGGCCTCGCGCATGCGGGGTGTTCCGCTCCAGGCGGCAGTCATGGCCGGGTCGCCAACGTCATGCTTGGTATCCGCTGTGTCACGCGGCAGTGGAATGATCGCGCCCTGCGAGCTTCCCTTCAAGGCCAATTCGCTTGATCCAACGCCCCCACCGAGCACTCCGCGCGAACTGCTCAGCGATAACCCGGCCCGACGGGAGCGCCCCATCAGGAAGGCGATTCGCCAGAGCCCACCGCCAAGCGGTTCGACGGAGATCTTCCCTCCCGAGCTCATCAGGACCCGCCTGCTCTAGCGAATCGTGGTCATGGTCCCTGACAGGTTCCGGATCCCTCGCCACCTCGCCCTGCACCACAGCCGACTCTTGGGCGGAAGCCCGACGGATCTGGGACATCAAGAGCTCGTAACTGCCGATCAAAGCGGCGCTTGGCCAGGCCGCGATGATGCGACCGATCAGGCTCGGTTCGGCGACGGCGATGTTGGCTCCGAGGCTGGCCAGGCTACCGACCAGCAACATCGTCCGCGCCAGCAACCCACCTCGGCAGCCAAACCGATTGGCCAAGAGGATGGACATCGAGGCGACGACGATCGCACCATCGACCGCAAGAGGGATGAGCACCGCCGCCAGGTGATCCTCACCGTGGCGAAGACAGAGCGCGTGCATATGGCGGAACGACACAACCGCCGCGATGGCCGCGAGGACGAGAACCCCTGTGATCGTCGTCCGCTGGATGCGGCGCACGGCCCGTATGTTCGGCTCCACGACTGCTCACCACCCCTCCCGACCTGGGAGAACGAGTGTGGTGGAGGCGCTGAAGGGCATGTACGTATCGGCTGTGTCACCCCGGGGACACGTGCGTGTGGAGAGATCGTTCCGAGAGTGGCGTGGGTTACTGTTTCCGCATGGTTCTGGGGCGGATCGCCGAGCGGGCCCGGATCGACGACCTGCTCGCTAGCGCCTGTGCGGGCCGCCGTGGAGCGCTGTTGATCACGGGCGAGGCCGGGATCGGCAAGACCGCGCTGCTCGACCATGCCGCCGCCGCGGCGGCCGACCTGCGGGTGCTGCGTGGCGTCGGCATCGAATCGGTGGCCGAACTGCCCTTCGCGGGGCTGCACCTGCTGCTCCATCCGTACCTCGACCGGCTCGGCGCGCTGCCCGGCCCGCAGGCGGCGGCGTTGCGGACGGCGTTCGGGCTGGACGAGGGGACGGTCTGCGACCGGTTCCTGATCGGCGCGGCGACTCTGTCGCTGCTGTCGGAGCTGAGCGGCGACGGTCCTCTGGTATGCCTGATCGACGACACCCAGTGGTTCGACCGGGCGTCCTTGGACGCGCTGTTGTTCGCCACGCGGCGGCTGCATGCCGATCCCATCGCGATGATCTTCGTGGCCGGAGGCGGGGACGGGGACGCTCCGCCGCGCCAGGCGGATCCCTTCATCCGCCCCGCGCCCCTCGCCGGCGACCCGGCGTCGGTGGCTTTCGCCGCGCCCGTGCCGGGCCTGGACGTACTCCGGCTCGTCGCTCTGGACGTACTCCGGCTCGTCGCTCTGGACGTACTCCGGCTCGTCGCTCTGGATCAAGAGAGCGCAACGTCGCTGCTCGACGCGCACGCCCGGGGCCTGGCCGCACCACTGCGCGAGCGCGTGCTCGCCGAGTCGCGCGGCAACCCGCTCGCCGTGATCGAGCTGGCCACCGCGCTCAGCTCCCTGCCGGGCGACGGCCGTCCCGCGCCGCCGCCCGGCGCGGGTCACGTCCAGGACGCCTTCCAGGCGCGGATCGCGGGCCTGCCCGCGGCGACGCGGCTGCTGTTGCTGATCGCCGCGGCCGACGACACGGGCAGCCTGCAGGTGATCCTGCGGGTCGGCACGCTGCTCGGCGTCGCCGCGGCCGACCTGGAGCCCGCCGAACGGGCCCGCCTGGTCGTGCTGTCGCCGGGCGGCAGGGTGACCTTCCGGCATCCGCTGATCAGGGCCGCCGCCTACCAGGTCGCCCCGCACGCCGGGCGGGTTCAGGTGCACGAGGCGTTCGCCCGGGCGCTTGATGGCGCGTACGACGCCGACCGCCGCGCCTGGCACCTGGCCGCCGCCCCAGGGCCGGACGAGGCAGTCGCCGCCGAGTTGGAGCGGGCCGCCCGGCGGGCCGGTCGGCGGGGCGGGGTGACGGCGATGATGAGCGCGTTCGAACGCGCCGCCCAGCTCAGCACCGACGAGACGCGGCGGGCGTGGCGGCTGATCGCCGCCGCCCGCGCCGCCTACGACGCCGGCCTGCCCGACCACGCCGCCGAACTGGCCGACCAGGCCGCAGAGCTACCCGACCGGACCGCCGGCCCAGTCGACCGGGCCCTGGGGCTGACCGGCCGAGGTGCTGGCTCGACCGACAGGGCCCCGGGGCTGACCGACCGTAACACTGAGCCGGCCGATCAGACTCTGGGACTGACCGACCGCAACGATGAGCCGGCCGGCCGGGTTCTGGGGCTGCCCGCCCACAACGCTGGCTCGACCGATCAGGCTCTGGGGCCGACCGACCGCAGCGCCGAGTCAGCCGGCCGGGCTTCGCAAGCAGCCAACCGGCCTGTGCGCCCGTTTCGTGATCCGTCGGTGACGGCCGAGGCGGCGTGGATCCGCGCCCAGGTCGAGTACGAGCGCTCCTCGCCCGCCGTAGCCGCCGCCCTGGCGCTGGACGCCGCCGCGCTCATCGCCGCCACCGACCCCGAGCGGGCCGTGTCGATCCTCACCGAAGCCGTCTGGTACGCCCGCGACGCCGGCGACCACGACCTGGTACGCCAGTGCGCCGCCCTCCTGGAGACCGTCGAACCCGGCGCGCCGGTCGTGGCGGGACTCATCGGGTTCTGGCATCTGTACGACGGCCGCCCCGCCGTGGGGGTGCCCGCCATGCGCGAGCTGGCCGGGTCCGCCGGGCGGGGCAAGACCGGCGGGTTCGTGGAGCGGCTCATCGTCGGGTTCGCCGGGATGCTGGTGGCCGAGGACGAGATCGCCACGGAGGTGCTGGAGTCGCTGGTCGCCGACGTGCGGGAGCAGGGCGCGGTGGGCCGCCTGACGTACGCGCTCGAACCCCTGGCGATCGTCCAGCTGCTGCGCGGCCGGTTCATGGACGCCGACGCCGGCGTGACCGAGGCCATCTCCCTGGCCACCGACCTCGGCCAGGACCTGCAGGTCGTCGCGCTGAACGCGATCGCCGCATGGCTGGCCGCGGTGGGCGGCGACGAGATCGCGTGCCGGTCGCTCGCCGCCGGCGTGCTGGAGCACCGCACCAGGCACCCCACCGACGCCGCGCTGGCCTCGTGGGCGCTCGGCCTGCTCCACCTGGCCGGCGGCCGGTTCGACGAGGCCGCGGCTCGGCTGGACGAGGTGTGCGGCGGCCCGGCCCGGCATGACTTCCTCATCAGGGCCGTACCCGATCACGTCGAGGCGGCCGTGCGGGCCGGGCTCCCCGAGCAGGCGGCCCGTCATCTGCCCGCCCTGTCCGACTGGGCCGAGCACACCGGCCGGCCGTACGCGATCGCGCTGGCCCGCCGCTGCGCGGCGCTGCCGGCCGACGAGGACACCGCCGCCGAGCACTTCACGGCCGCGCTGGAACTGCACGGGCGCGACCCCCGTCGGTACGACGAGGCCAGGACCCGGCTGGCGTACGGGGAATGGCTGCACCGGCATCACCGCCGCACTGAGGCGAAGGGCCAGCTGGCCGACGCGCTGGCCGCCTTCGAGCGGCTCGGCGCCCGGATGTGGGCGAGCCGGGCCCGCGCGGAGCTGTCCGCCCTGGGCGACCGGCCCTCGGCCCATCCCCGGGCCCTCGACCCGCTCGCCCGGCTCACGCCCCAGGAGCTTCAAGTGGTACGGCTGGCGGCGGCGGGCATGAGCAACCGGGAGATCGCCGCCCGGCTGTTCCTCAGCCCCCGTACGGTCGGTCACCACCTGCACAAGGCGTACCCGAAGCTGGGGGTGACCCGCCGCTCGGAGCTGGCCCAGCTCGTGCCGCATGGGTGACACGCTTCGCGGGCGGCGTGGCCCGCGATGACCGGCAAGGCGGGCCCGCCTCCTGACCCGCGGCTGCGGCGTCGGCCGGCCGGTCAGCGTCGGGTGGGCTTGCCCGGTCCGGGGCGTCGGGCGTGTGCGTGGCGGGGAGTTCTGGTGTCCACGTTGCTGGTCAAGGTGTTGAGGATGCCGGGTAGGTCGGCCACCGTCTCGGCGGGCAGGCCGGTCACGGTCTCCTCCGCCAGGGCGCACCACAGCTGCTTGACCTGATCGGCCAGGGCTCGGCCGCTGTCGGTGAGTTCGACGATGCTGGCGCGCCTGTCGGAAGGGGCGGGCTTGCGGCGGATGTGGCCGGAGGCTTCGAGTTTGCGGGTCATGAGTGTGACGCTGGGCGGTTCGCAGCCGAGCGCCTCGCTGAGCTCGGCCTGGATCCTTGGGCCGGTCCGGTCGAGCTCGAGCAGGAGCGCCTCCTGGCCCGGGTACAGGCCGAGCGGGGCGAGCAGCGCCGCGGCCCTGGCCCGGTGGCGCAGGCTCAGCAGGCGGATGGCCTGGTTGAGGGCGTCGGCTTGCTCGAAGTCCATGGGTGCTCCTTGACAGATTAGTTATGCGGATAATAGTTATCTACATAACTAATCTTACACGACAGCGAGGAGCCAGGCATGACCGCGAAGGTCGCCGTCATCTACTACAGCGCGACAGGCAGTGTGCACACGCTCGCACAGGCCGTCGCCGAGGGCGCCGCCTCGGCCGGGGCCGAGGTACGGCTGCGGCGGGTGGCCGAGTCGGCACCCGACAGCGCGATCGACCAGGACCCCCGGTGGCGGCAGCACGCCGACGCCACCACGTCGATCGCCCAGGCCTCGGTGGAGGACCTGGCGTGGGCCGATGCGTTCGCGTTCGGGACGCCGACCCGGTTCGGGGCGCCGGCCGCGCAGCTCAAGCAGTTCATCGACCAGGCCGGCGGGCTGTGGCGCGAAGGCGTGCTGGCCGACAAGCCGGTGACGGCCTTCACCTCGGCGTTCAACCGGCACGGCGGCAGCGAGGCCACGATCTTGTCGCTGAGCAACGTCTTCTACCATTGGGGGGCGCTGATCGTGCCGCCCGGGTTCACCGACCCGGCCGTGTACGGCGCCGGCGGCAACCCGTACGGCACCTCGCTGGTGACCGGCCCGACCGGAACAGGCCCGGACGCCGCGGTGCTGGAAGCGGCCAGGTACCAGGGGCGGCGGCTGGCCCGGATCACGATCCGGCTGCTGGGGAACGGCCACGCCACCCGCGAAAGCGTGGCCGCGATGACCTCCCGGACCGTGTGAGCGGCCGGTCATGACAAGCACCAAGAGCGCGTCTCAGCGGGCCAGGCCGTACGCCGGCCTCTCCTGGCTGGTCCTGGCGCTGGCCTGCGCCTGCCAGTTCATGGTCATCCTGGACGCGTCCATCGTGAACGTCGCCCTGCCCTCGGTCCGCGAGGAACTCGGTTTCACCCCTACCGGACTGGCCTGGGTGGTGAACGGCTACCTGCTAAGTTTCGCCGGGTTCATGCTGCTGGGAGGCCGTGCCGCCGACCTGTTCGGGCCGCGCCGGATGCTGGTCGCCGGGCTGTTGCTGTTCTCCGCCTCAAGTCTGGCCGGGGGCCTGGCGACCGCGCCGGAGGTCCTGGTGGCGGCCCGGGTCACGCAGGGCGTCGGCGCCGCCATGATGGCCCCGGCGACGCTGGCGGTGATCAACACCTTCTTCACCGAGTCGAACGCGCGGGCCAAGGCGTTCGGCGCGTGGTCCGCCTCGGGCGGTGTGGGCGGCATGGTCGGCGCGCTCGCGGGCGGTGCCATCACCACCGGCCTGTCGTGGCGGTGGGTCTTCCTCATCAACGTGCCGATCGGCGCGGCTCTGATCGTCGTGGCCATGATGTCGCTGGCCGGAACGAGAGCCGGCCGGCGGGAACCGCTCGACCTCATCGGCGCGGTCACCGGGACGGCGGGGCTGGCGGCGCTGATCTACGGGGTCATGCAGAGCGCCGATCATGGATGGGCGTCCGGGCCGGTGGTGGCGGGTCTGCTCCTGCTCGGCGCCTTCATCGTGGTGGAGGCGCGGTTCGCGCGCCGGCCGATGGTGCCGCCGCGGCTGTTCAAGATCCGGGGGGTGGCGGTCGGGAACGGCATGCTGCTGCTGTTCGGTGGGATCACCATCGCGATGTGGTACTTCTCATCGCTGTTCCTGCAGAACGTCCTGGGCTTCAGCGCGCTGCAGGCCGGGCTCGGGCAGACACCCGCGGCGGTGACGTTCATGGTGATCGCGCGGTGGGCCGCCGCCCTGCTGCCGCGAACGGGTGTGCGCCCCCTCGTGCTGGCCGGCAGCGCCTGCTTCCTGGCCGGTTTCGGCTGGCTCTCCCTCGGCCATGCCGGCAGCGGGTACGTCGCCGGCGTGCTCGGCCCCACGCTGCTCATCGCGGTCGGCATCGGGCTGACCTTCCCCACCCTCATGGCCGTGGCGACCGCCGACGTTCCCGAGGGCGACGCGGGGATCGTCGGCGGCCTGGCCAACACCGCCGCCCAGGCAGGGGGATCGATCGGGCTGGCGGTGCTCGCGACGGCCGCCGGCGCCAGGGCCGCGGCATCGGAGGCCGCCGGGAGTTCCCCGGTCGACGCCCTCGCCGCCGGTTACGGCCTGGTCTTCCTCATGGCGGCCGGGCTCGGCCTGGCCATCGCGGCGGTCAGCTTGCTGCTGCCGCGGCACCGGCGCGACTGAGCACCGGCACAAGCGCGGCTGACCGCCGATGCCGGCGCGGCCGACCCCCCAGTGCCGGCGCGGCTGATGGCGGGGGGCGAAGCAGGTCAGGGGTTGGGTGGAGTGCGCGGGGGCGAATGTGGAGTTAACGTGTAATCCTGTAAGCAAAGGAGTGCACGATGGTGGATCCACTCGACGCTTACTCGCGCGTCGTCTCCTCCGTGGCGGCCGAGTTGCTGCCGAAAGTGGCCAGCGTGCGGGCCGGCCAGGGCAGCGGGTCCGCGGTGGTGTTCACCGCCGACGGGTTCCTGCTGACCAACGCGCACGTGATCGGCAGTTCCCGGGCCGGCACCGTGGCCTTCGCCGACGGGACCTCGGGGGACTTCACCGTGGTGGGCCGGGATCCGCTGTCGGATCTGGCGGTGATCAGGGCGCAGACGGCCACACCCCCGCCGGCCACGCTCGGCGACAGCGACGAACTCGTCGTGGGACAGCTCGTCGTCGCCGTGGGCAACCCGCTCGGGCTGACCGGATCGGTGACGGCCGGGGTGGTCTCGGGGCTCGGACGGTCGTTGCCCGCGCGCAGCGGGTCGGCCGTACGGCTCATCGAGGACGTCATCCAGACCGACGCCGCGCTCAACCCGGGCAACTCCGGCGGCGCGCTGGCCGACTCGCAGGCCCGGGTGGTCGGGATCAACACGGCGGTGGCCGGGGTGGGGGTGGGGCTCGCCGTGCCCATGAACGCCACGACCCGATCCATCATCGCCGCCTTGATCAGGGATGGGCGGGTACGGCGGGCGTTCCTGGGACTGGTGACCTCGCCCGCGCCGCTGCCCGATTCGTTGCGGCGGCGAACCGGGCAGACGGGCGCGCTGCGCGTGGTGGAGGTGGTGCCGGGCTCGCCCGCCGACCGGGCCGGACTGCGCTCCGGCGACCTCGTGCTGAGCGCGGGGCGCAACCCGGTGGGGGACGCGCAGAGCCTGCAGCGGCTGATGTTCGCCGACGCCCTCGGCCGGCCGTTACCGATCACCGTCCATCGGAACGGCGCGCTGGTCGACGTCATCGCGGAGCCGGTGGAACTCACCGGCTCCGGCGTCTGACCCTGCCGCCGTAAGAGGCGAGAGCGCCGCCTCAGGCAGGAGCCTGGCCGTCCGAGGTTGCCGGCGGCCCGTCCGGCCCCGATGCGGGAGAGGCCGAGGCATCGGTGGCGGCAGGCTGGGGGCGGACGTAGGTGCCGTTGCGGCGGGCCAGGAGCTCGGCGAGGAGCGCGTCCCACTTCTCCCCCACCGCATCCACGTCGTACGTGAGCGCCGTCTCCAGCGCCCCCGCCGCCAGGTCCCGCCTCAGCTGCTCGTCCTCGATCACCCGGATGATGGAGGAGGCCAGGTTGGCGTTGGTCCGCGGCTTCACCAGCAGCCCGTCGACCTCGTCAGTGATCATCTCCTTGGGCCCGTGCGGGCTGTTGAAGCTGACGATGGCCAGCCCCTTGCCCATCGCCTCCAGGATCGTCATCGGGAAGCCCTCGTGACGCGAGCTGAGCACGAAGATGGACGCCTTCTCCAGCTCGGCCCCCACGTCGGACGTGGGCCCGGGCAGCTCGACCTTGCCCTGCAGCCCCGCCTCCACGATCTGCTGGGCGAGGTTCTCCTCCTGCGGCCCCGCGCCGAAGATGCGCAGCGTCCAGTCGGGATGGGCGGCGGCGACCGTCTCCCAGGCGGTGATGAGCCGGTGGAACCCCTTGATGCGGGTCATCCGGCCGACCGCGATCGCGACCTTGGCGTCCAGCTTGGAGATGCCGCCCGTCATCGGTGGCACGGCGTTGGGGATGCGGGCCAGCTTCTTCGGCTTCTTCGGCAGCGTCTCACGGTAGTCGCGCAGGTCGGCCTTGGTGAGCGTGACCAGGGCGTCGAGGCGGCGGTAGCGCCACTTGATGAGCTCCTGCATCGGCTCGGCCTGGGTGCGGAGCGCCACGTGTTCCTGCCCGATCGTGATGACGTTGGGCAGCGCTAACTGCGCCACCGCCAGGTTGAGCCCGGGGCGGGTGGCCATCAGCACGCCGGTGTCGAGCGAGCGGATGTAGCGGGCGAGCTTGAGGTCGGTCCACAGGTTGAAGCGGTGGTAGGCCGACTCCTCCTTGGGGATGATCCGGCTCGGCATCTTCGACAGCATCGCGCGCAGCGGGTCGGAGCTGGGGTTGATCCGGTCGTCGAGGAACCGGAACTTCACCCGCGGGTCGACGGGGAAGAACGGCTCCTCGGCCTCCTTCAGGATGCTCACGATCTCGACGTCGTGCTCCTTGGCCAGGTAGCTGGCCAGGTTGAACACGGTCCGGATCGTGCCTCCCATCCCGTACGCGTGCAGCAGCAGAATGCTGACCTTCCGCGTCGAAGGCGGCGGCGCGTTGAGCATCTTGCGCCGGTTGTACCCCCGATACAGCCGGCGCATCGCCGACTTGCCCTTGCGTGCCAATGCGCGCACCTGACAGATCCCCCTTTGTCACCCGGAAGAAGTCTCAACACACATGGCCGGCGACGAGGAATCTCGCCACCGGCCTATTGTCTCGCTTCGGCGGAGTGCACGTGTTCATCCCCTATGCGCTTTCCCCACCTATGATCCTTAGACGCCCGTAACTTCACTAAGGTTGCATCCGCGGCCGATGCCGGAGATCGGGAGTATGCGGCGGACGCTCGGCCAGCAGCTCCAGCGCGACGTCGATGGCCCGCTCGAGCTGCGTGTCCACGCCTCTGGCGTAGTCCTGCGGCGTGATGTCGACCTCGATGTCGGGATCGGTGCCGTAGTTCTCGACCTGCCAGCCGACGTCGTCGAAGGCGAAGGAGAACTCCGGCTGTGTCGTCACCGTGCCGTCGGCGAGCTGGTGGCGCGGCCAGATGCCGATGACGCCGCCCCAGGTGCGCTTGCCGACCAGCGGCCCCAGCTTCAGCACCTTGAAGGTGTGGCTGAAGATGTCGCCGTCGGAGCCCGCCCACTCGTTGGTGATCGCCACGAGCGGCCCGCGCGGCGACTCCGGCGGGTACGGCTCCGGATCGCCCCACCGCGGGTAGTCGTAGCCGAGCCGCCGCCTGGACAGCTTCTCCAGCAGCAGCGCCGACACGCTGCCGCCGCCGTTGAAGCGCACGTCCACGATGAGCGCCTGCCGGTCGTACTCGGCCAGCAGCCCGCGGTGGAACTCCCCGAACCCCTCGGGCCCCATGTCGGGCACGTGCAGGTAGCCCACCCGGCCGCCGGAGCGCTGGTGGCACTCGGCGCGGTTGAGGTTGACCCAGTCGCGGTAGCGGGCCGGCCGCTCGTCGGAGACGGCGCGCACGGTGACGGTGCTCACCTGGCCCTCCCGCCGCAGCGTCAGCTCGACCTCCTCGCCGGCCTGGTTGACCAGGCGCTCGTTGGGGGTCGCCGTCGCGCCTATGGGGGCGCCGTTGATGGCCAGGACCGCGTCGCCCGCGCGTACGTCGACACCGAGCCGGTTCAGCGGCGAGGTCGCCTCCGGATCCCACGGGTCACCGGTCACGATGGAGCGGATGTGGTAGACGCCGTCGCGGTAGTCCCAGTCGACGCCCAGCTTGCCCTGGGTGTAGTCGGGCCCCGGGCGGTATTCGCCGCCGCTCTCGAAGGCGTGGCTGGTGGCGAGCTCGCCGTGCAGCTCCCACAGCAGGTCGGAGAACTCGCCCCGGGTCGTGACCCGCTCCACCAGCGGCCGGTAGCGGTCGTAGACGGCCGGCCAGTCGACGCCCGCCATGTCCTCGCTCCAGAAGTTCTCCAGCTGCAGCCGCCACGCCTCCCGGAACATCTGCCGCCACTCCGCCTCCGGGCAGACCGACACCTTGATCCGCGACAGGTCGATCCACCCGCTCTCCCGCCCCGGCGCCTCCTCGTCCTCGGGCGGCTCGTTCGCCTTGACCACCCGCAGCCGGGAATCCGCGCGGTAGAGCAGCGTCTTGTGGTCGCGGCCCAGCTCGAAGTCGGTGACGCCGTCGGCGAAGTGCACCTTCTTACCCTTGGCGAAGTCGAACAGGTGCAGCGAGCTCTCGCCTTCGAGCGGGCTGGTCAGGATCAGCGCCTTGCCCTTGAGCCCGGCCACCTGCTCGTAGCGGCCCTCGGGCAGCGGGAACTGGGTGACGCGCCGGGTCAGCCCCTCGACGTCGACGCGCAGCGGCTCCGGCTCCTCGCCGTCCTCCTCGTCCTCCCCCAGGGGCCGCTGCAGGGGCATGAACGGGTCGGGCGCGTCCGCCTGCAGCGCCACCGCGTACGGGCGCGTGCCCAGCGGGAAGCCCAGGTCGAACTGGAGCTGGTCGTAGACCGGAGAGAACGTGCGCTGGCCGATGAAGTAGAGGTAGCGGCCCTGCGGGTCGAACGCCGGCATCGAGTCCTCCAGCACCGGCTCCGTGGCCTGCAGCGTCCGCCCGGTCTCGGGGTGGTGCAGCTTGATCGCGCTGGACTGGGCGTTGAGCGGGCTCGAGTACGCCAGCCACCGCCCGTCGTGCGACCAGGCCGGGTCCTCGGGCGAGCCGTGCGGGTTGGCCTCCACCAGCGCCGGCCGGCCGGTGACCAGGTCGAGCAGGTGCAGCTCGTGGCGGTGGTTGACGACGGCCACCCGGTCGTGGACCGGGTCGGGGACGAGCGCGGTGATCCGCCCCAGCCTGGCCACCTCCGTGCCGCCGCCGCCCTCGTGGCCTTCGAGGATGACCAGCCGCTCCTCGTCGCGGTCGTCGCTCGCCGCCGCGATCAGCCGGGTGCCGTCGTTGAGCCAGGTCAGGAACCGGTAGCGGACCCCGTCGGGCGAGCCGTGCTGGGTCACCGGCCCCTCCCAGTCGGCCATCGCGTACGCCTTGCCGCGCGCGGTGACGGCCAGTGCGCTGCCGTCGGGACTGAGCGTGGCGCCGTCGAGGTAGTCGGCGGGGTCGACGAACCTGCGGTTGCGCTGCGTCCGGGAGCTGGCCAGTTGCACGTCCAGCCGGCGCGCCGGCTCGGGCTCGGCGGGGTCGAGCAGGTAGAGGTCGGCGCCGGCGTGGTAGACCAGCCGGTGCCCGTCGCCCGACAGGTTGCGCGCGTAGTAGTCGTCGTGGTGGGTGTGCTTGCGCAGGTCCTGGCCGTCGGGGGTGCACGAGTAGACGTTGCCGACGCCCTCGTGGTCGGAGATGAAGCACACCCGGCCGCCGCTCCAGCAGGGCGAGGCCAGGTTTCCCGGCAGCCTGATCAGCCGCCGGAACTCGCCGTCGCCGCTCGGGTCGATCCACAGGTCGCCGACGGTGCCGCCGCGGTAGCGCTTCCACCGCGCCGGGTCGGCGGTGTTGCGGCCGAGCACGATCATGCCGTCCGGCCCGTACGCGATCGAGTTGGCCGGGCCGTACGGGAGCCGCTCGGGGACCCCGCCGGGCGCGACGCGGTGCAGCCATTTGCGGTGCTCGAACGGCTGGGCCGCGTCGCTGGCGTACAGGATGCGCCCTTCGGGGTCCCAGCCGGTGACCGTGCAGCGCGCGCCGTGGAACGTGAGCCGGCGGGCGGCGCCGCCGTCGGACGGCATGACGTACACCTCTTCCGGGCCCTCCTCGCGGCCGACGAACGCGAGCTGGTCGCCGCGCGGCGAGATGCGCGGATAGCCCGCCTCGGCGAGCCCCGCGGTCAGCCGGAAGGCCCGCCCGCCCTGGGCGGACACCATCCACAGGTCGTCCTCGGCGGCGAAGACGACCACGTCCTGGAAGACAGCGGGAAAGCGCAGGTAGCCGGACATGAGAGCCACTCCTGGTCGAGCCGACAGCCGAGGGCGCGCGCCCCCGGCTGTCAGATCACATCACCCGGGTCAGACATTTCGCCACAGCTGCCCGGCCGTACCGACCGGCGGCCAGAAACTCCCCCGCGACCGCCTGGTCGTCCGCCCGGGCGGCGGGCCATCGCTGCCCCGTCCGGGTCACTCCTCGCCGGAGGGCGACTTGCGGGTCTCCCGCTTCGTCTCCTTGGCCTGCCTGCTGGTCTTGATGGCCTGCTTCTTCGACTTGCCGGACTTGGCGGCGGGTTTCTTCTTCGTGTCTGCCATGGGATTCCCCCCTGTACGGACATGTGCACCGGAATGGTGCACTGTGCCCCTTAATACCCATCTAGCCCAGAAATCCGACATACCACCTATCGGACCCGCCGATCACCGGCCGACGCGGACCACCAGACGCCCTCTCCGTGCGACAGCCCCGGCAGCCGACGCTCGAACTCGTGCACCGCGGCCGCCGGGATCTCGCCCTCCAGCACCCAGGTGTCGTCGCGCCTGCCGGTGTCGTGGAGCTCACCGCCCAGCGCGGCGAGCCGGGCGGTGACCGCGCTGAACGTCTCCAGCGGCACCTCCAGCTCGAACCGGTGGCACGGCTCGTACACGGTGGTGCCCGCCAGGCGCAGCGCCCGCACGAGCACGGCCTGGGCGCGGCCGCGGAAGTCGGCCGCGACCGTGACGGGCGCGACGTAGCCGGTCCTGGTCACGGTGACGAGCACGTCGGTGACCGGCCAGCCGTGCGGGCCCTCGCCCAGGGCCAGGCGCACGCTCTCCTCGATGGCCCGGTGGTAGGCCGGCGGCAGCGAGCCGAGATCGACCTCCAGCCGGTAGCCGACGCCGGAGCCCTTCGGCCCCGGCTCGACGCGCAGGCCCACGGTGGCCATGAACTCGTTGCGGCCCTGGCGCTGGATCTCCTCGACGACCTCCGCGGCGCCCGACGGGCGCTCGAAGTAGACGGGCCGGCTCGGCTCGAAGAGCGCCTCGACGCCGAAGTCCCTGGCCAGGGTCTCGCCGATGACCTCTTTCTGCACCTCCCCGTACAGCAGGACCGAGGTCTCGCCGCCGGCCAGCGTGCGGGTGCCGATCAGCGGGTCCTGCTCGGCCAGCGCGAGCAGCGCGGCGTGCAGGCGCGGCTCCTGGCCGGGGACGCGGGGCCGGACCACGGTCTCCAGGCTGGGCGGGGTGAAGTGGGCCTGGTGATCGGGGCCGGCCTCCCCCAGGTGATCGCCGACGCGGATCTCGGGCACGCCCCAGACCTTGACGATGTCGCCGGCCACCGCCTGCCGCCGCCCGGGGGAGCCCGCGACGGCCAGCGCGGTCAGCCGGCCGTCGTAGGCGTGCCGCCCCCGGTGGAAGGCGAGGTGCTCGCGCGCTCGCAGGGCGCCCGCGCGTACCCGCAGGTAGGCCGCCTTCTCCCCGGACGGCGCGCGCTCGACCGCGAACACCGTCGCCCGCGCCGCCTCCTCCGGGTCCCCGGCCGGCTGGGCGACGGCGGGCAGCAGGTGGACGGCGTCGAGCAGCTCGCCGACGCCCTGCCCGGTCAGCGCCGAACCGAACAGCACCGGATGCGCCTGCCCGGCGGCGCACTGCCGCGCCAGCGCCGCGCGTACCTGGCCGAAGTCGGGCGTCTTGCCCTCGACGAGCAGCTCCAGCAGCCCGTCGTCCCGCTCGGCGAGCACCTCGGCCGCCGCCTCGGGCGAGGCGAGGCCGGCGGTGACGGCCGCCTTGGAGCCGAGGTGCCGCACGGTGTTCAGGGCGACGCAGTACGGCGAGAGCCGCCGCCGGACGTCGGCCAGCAGCTCCTCCTCCCTGGCCCCGGCCCGGTCGATCTTGTTGACGAAGATCAGCGTGGGCAGGCGCAGCTTGCGCAGGGTCTTCATCAGGACCCGGGTGTGCGGCTGCACGCCCTCGACGGCCGACAGCACCAGCACGGCGCCGTCGAGCACGCCGAGCGCGCGCTCCACCTCGGCCACGAAGTCGGCGTGGCCGGGCGTGTCGACCAGGTTGACCCGCAGGTCGCCCAGGGTGAAGGAGGCGACGGCCGTGCGGATGGTGATGCCGCGACGGCGCTCGATCTCGCCGGAGTCGGTCTGTGTGCTGCCCTCGTCAACGCTGCCGAGCCGGTCGATGACCCCGGTCTCGAACAGCAGCCGCTCAGTGAGGCTGGTCTTGCCCGCGTCTACGTGCGCGAGGATGCCGATATTCAGGATGTGCACGGTGCTGGAAGTCCTCGGGAACTCTCGTGCCAATGGGGCGCTGGGAGATTCCGGGGCACCGCATCTCATGCTCCTGATCGTCGGCGGACGGCTGCCCGGCCATCCTGCCACCGCGGCAGTGGCACCGGCGAACCATTTACAGGGCCTGCGCCAGGGCCGCCCCGCAGTAGGCCGCGCCCAGCCCGGCCACCACGCTGGCGGCCGCGTTGGCCACCGCGTGGAAGCGGGCGCCCTCCTCCATCAGCCGCACCGTCTCGTATCCGAACGTCGAGTACGTGGTCAGCGCCCCGCAGAACCCGGTGCCCGCCAGCGCCATCGCCCCGCCCCCCGCGGGCAGCGCGATCAGGAAGCCCAGCAGCGCCGAGCCGGCCACGTTCACCGTCAGCGTCCCCCACGGGAACACCGTGTCGTGCCGCGCCTGCACGGCCCGGTCCGCGAGATAGCGCAGCGGCGCGCCGAGCGCCGCCCCGAGGACGATGAGCAGCACCGTCATCGCACGCCCGCCAGCATCCCGGCGATCCGCCTGGTCAGCCACATGCCCGCCACCACGGCCGCCAGCGCCGCCACCAGCGTGGCCGCCAGGTAGACCAGCCCCGTCAGCGGCGCCCCCGCCTCGACCGCCCGCTGGATGTCCACCGCGTACGTCGAGAACGTCGTGTAGCCGCCCAGCACCCCCACCCCCAGGAACGGCCGCACGAGCCGGTGCGCCGGCCGCACCTCCGTGATGACCACCATGAGCACGCCGAGCAGCAGGCACCCGGACACGTTGACGAGGAACGTCGCCCAGGGGAAGTCCGCGGGCCCGGCCGGCAGCGCCGCCTGCAGGCCGAAGCGCGCGAGCGCGCCCAGCGCGCCCCCTGCCGCGATCGCGGCGAGCACGGGCCAGTGCAGCTCGGCGCGCTGCGCCGGGATGTGCAGATCGACGTCCGGGTCGATCGGGCGTTCGGTCACACCAGGCACGTTACATCGGCATGCGACGGCGCAAACGCCGGCCTCGACGGTCAGGGCTGAGGATCAGGCCGTCAACGCGGTGCGCAGCTTGGTGAGCACGGCACGCAGGATGCGCGAGACGTGCATCTGCGAGATCCCGAACTCCTGGGCGATCTCCGACTGGGTCATGTTGCCGTAGAAACGCATCAGCAGGATGTTCCTCTCCCGAGCCGGCAGGGCGTCGATGAGGGGCTTGATCGCCTGCGCGTCGACCAGGGTGTCGAGCGAATGGTCCTGCGCGGCCAGCAGGTCGCCCAGCTCGGCCGCGTCCTCGTCGCCGCCGCCGACCGGCGCGTCCAGCGACAGCGCCGAGTAGGCGGTGGACGCCTCCATCGCCAGCAGCACGTCCTCCTCGGAGATGTCCAGCTTGGCGGCCAGCTCGGCGACGGTCGGCGAGTGGCCGAGGACCTGCGTCAGCTCGGCCGTGGCCTTGTTGATCTCGATGCGGCGTTCCTGGTAGACGCGCGGCACCCGGACTGCCCAGGTGCGGTCGCGGAAGTGCCGCTTGACCTCGCCCAGCACGGTGACCATGGCGTATCCCCTGAAATCGTGTCCGAGCGAGGGGTCGTAGCCGTTGACGGCTTTCATCAGCCCGACATAGGCGGCCTGGCGCAGGTCGTCCATGGACTCGCCGCGGTAGCGGTAGCGGCGGGTGATCTCGGTCACCAATCCCTCATGCATCTCCACCAGACGCTCGCGGATGCGCGCGGCGTCCAGATGGGAGGTGGCCGGGTCGGCCAGGCGGGCCAGGAGGTCCTCGGCGGTGAGCTGGTCGGAGGTGAACTGGTCGGAGGTGATGGTCAGGACGGGCACGTGCTTCTCCCAGATGTGCCGGCGGCCCCGTCCATGGAAAAAAGCCCATGCAGAGGCACGCCTCGGTTCGCGTGAGAGGAAGCCCTCTGCTGGACTTCGAGATCCACCCTCCCCATTGGCGGCCCTCCCATCACCTTCCGGGTGGTAACGGATTCATAACTGATACACGAAGCGCTCTGCTCGTTTCCGGGCCGAGGTTCGGGGCAGTGGCGCGTCCATGGCTACCCTCCTGTGGATCATCGCCGTCATCCTCGTCATCGCCGGCATCTACGTGCTCCTGGCTCGCCGCGACCTCCTGTGGGGCATCGTCCTGATCGTCGTCGGGCTGCTGGTCGGCCCCGGCGGAGTGAGCATCTTCAACGTCTGACCCGGAGCTCGCCCGCCCGAACCGTCCCGTCCGAACCAACCAGCCCGAGGAGCCGTCCATGGACGCCATCGTGATGCTCAAAGACGACCACAAGACCGTGGAGAAGCTGTTCAAGCAGTTCGAGAAGACCGACTCCGAAGCCCATCAGGACAAGCAGAAGATCGTGGCCGAGGTCATCGAGGAGCTGACCGTCCACACGTACATCGAAGAGACGATCTTCTACCCGGCCGTCCGCTCGGACGCCCCCGACACCACCGATCATGTCCTGGAGAGCGTCGAGGAGCATCACGTCGTCGTCTGGATGCTTTCGGAGCTCAAGAGCCTCGACCCGGCCGACGAACGCTACGACGCCAAGATGACCGTCCTGATGGAGAACGTCCGCCACCACATCAAGGAAGAAGAGCAGGACTGGTTCCCCGAAGTCCGCCAGGCCATGGGCCGAAACCGGCTGCGGGAGCTGGGCGAGCAGATGGCCACGGCCAGGAGCGACGCTCCCCGCGACCCCCTCGCGATCCCCAGCGCCTCGCAGTAGCGGGCGCTACCCGACCCGCTCTGATCAGGGCGTTCCCCGAACTTCAAAGGCCAGGGGTGATGTGACGATCAGTCACACAACCCTCCCCGTGTCAGAACACCTGATGCCGGGAATTTCTCTAGACAACCTTTGATGTTCGGAGGCCTGCTTGAGCACGAAGGACGCCATCGCCCTTCTAGCGGGAGCCATCATCGCCGTTTCCTTCGTCGGCGGCACCAAGACCTCTCCGGCCACGGCGGCCAGCCCGCTGGGCAACACCAGCGGGACGCGGCCCGGTCTGGCACCCATCGTCTCGGACGCCGACAAGGGCAGGGCACGCGGCCTCATCAAACGCGTGCGTGTCAAAGGGCTCGGCCCCAACACCGGCTACGAGCGCATCCGGTACGGCGGCAACTGGGCCGACACCGCGCGCGGGGTGCCGTACGCGCGCAACGGCTGCCGCACCCGCGACGACCTGCTGGCCCGCGACGGCCGGAACGTGAAGTACCGGTCGGGCTCCAGCTGCGAGGTCGTCTCCATGGAGCTGAGCGACCCCTACACCGGCAGGACCATTCACTGGCACAAGGACAACCCGGACGAGGTGCAGGTCGACCACGTGGTGCCGCTGAACTACGCGTGGCGCATGGGCGCGCCGCGCTGGCGGATGTCCAAGCGGCTCGACTTCGCCAACGACCCGCTGAACCTGCTGCCCGTGGCCGGCTACGCCAATGAGCAGAAGGACGCCTCCGGCCCCGCGAGCTGGTTACCGCCGCAGCGGCGCGTGCGCTGCGCGTACGTCACCCGCTTCGCGCAGGTCGCGCTCAAGTACGACGTGCCCGTCACGGCGGCGGACAAGAGGATGATGCTGGCCCAGTGCCG
Organism: Nonomuraea angiospora; assembly: GCF_014873145.1. NCBI lineage: Bacteria > Bacillati > Actinomycetota > Actinomycetes > Streptosporangiales > Streptosporangiaceae > Nonomuraea > Nonomuraea angiospora. Next base: position 3,088,507 of record NZ_JADBEK010000001.1, read on the forward strand.
CTGAAAAGGCGGGCTAGCGCGGGTCGGCCCAGGTGAAGCCGCGCTCGAACGTCTGCTCGGCCAGGACCCGCTGCCCGTCCATGTTGGGATGGAAGTAGTCCCACTTGCTGACGTGGTCGACCGTGAACGGGTAGGAGAACACCGCGCCCCCGTCGGTGCGGCAGGCGGGCCCGAACCTGGCGCACGCCTGGGCCGCCGCCCGGTTGTAGGCCATGACCCGCGCCCGCACCCGCTGGCGGCGCTCGACGTCGGCGCGCTTGGTCGAGGTGGGCTGGGCGAGCATGGACTGGCAGATGTGGCCCGCCGTCCAGAACGTGCGGGCCAGCGGGAGGGTCCTGCCCACCTGCCACAGCCGCCGCAGGTCGGGGATGCTGGCGATGAACACCCGGGCCGCGGGCATGCCGGCCCGCAGCTCGGAAAGCGCCGCGTCCATCCGCCGCCGGTAGGTCTCGACGGGCGTCATGGCCTCCTCGGTGCGCACGCACGCGTCCTGGGCGCCGATGAGGATCGTCACGTAGTCGGCCTTGGCCTCCACCGCCTTGCGCACCTGGCCGAGCAGGTCGGCGCTGGTGGCGCCGGGGACGGCGAAGGTGAGGTTGTGCTTCTGGAGCGCTCCGGACATGGCCGACAGGCGCAGGTAGTGGCTGTTGACCCCGGGGTTGTCGCCGGAGGACCACGAGCGCATGGTGCAGGAGACGTAGAAGCCGCAGGCGTTGAAGCCGGTGGAGATGGAGTCGCCGAGCGCGGCCATGATCTCGGGGACGGGCTGGGCCGCGGCGGCCTGCGCCGGACCCGTGGCGGAGACGAGGAGCGTTGCGACGAGGACTGAGCCCAGGCGACCGATCATGGACCCAAGGTAGGAAGCGGATCGGCGACCGGCCATGACGTACGGGCCAGGTCTGTGATTTCAGGACCGACTTCATATCGCCGCTTGACAGCCCGGACCCCATCGGGATGGGGTAAATGCAGCTCAACGTCTGGTTTTATCCGGGTTCGTTGACCGTAACCTCGCATTCACGGGGGTCTGAGTCGAACGTGTTCAGTTCCCGCATAGAGTGTCTTGGGTGAGTGTCGCGCTCGGAACAACCCGCCCGCTACCGGTTCGCACCACCCCTGTCGGCGACCCGGGCGACCTGCTGGCATCCCTGCCCAGGACCGCCCCCTACGCCTGGGTCAGGAACGGCGAGGGCCTCGTCGGCTGGGGACAGGCCGCACGGGTGGCCGTGCCCCCGGGGCCGGGCCGGTTCGCCTGGGCCCGCCAGTGGCTGGCGACCGTGTTCGGCGACGCCCACGTCGACGACGCCGTGCGCACCCCCGGCTCCGGCCCGGTCGCCTTCGGCAGCTTCACCTTCGACGAGGACGCCCACGGCTCCGTCCTCGTCGTCCCGCGCGCCGTGCTGGCCCGACGCGGCGGCCACGCCTGGCTCACCACGATCGGCGACGCGCCGCTGGAGACGTTCTCCCCCATCCGCGACCCCGGCCGCATCAGCTACGGCGACGGCAGCCTGAGCGCCCCCGAGTGGGAGCACGTCGTGGCCAGGGCCGCCAAGCGCATCCGCGAGGGCGAGCTGGAGAAGGTCGTGCTGGCGCGCGACCTGGTCGCCACCGCCGAGCGGCCCATCGACGTGCGCCTGCTGCTCACCCGGCTGGCCCGGCGCTATCCCGAGTGCTACACGTTCTCGGTCGCGGGGCTGGTGGGCGCCACGCCGGAGCTGCTGATCAGGCGTACGGGCCAGGAGATCGAGTCGCTCGTGCTGGCCGGCACCACCCCGCGCGGCACCGGCCCGGCCGACGACCTCGCCCGCGGGGCCGCGCTGTTCGCCTCGCCCAAGGACCGCCACGAGCACGAGTGCGCCATCGCGTCGGTCCGCCAGACGCTCTCCCCCCTCTGCGCCTCGCTGGAGACGCCGGACGAGCCCGAGCTGCTGGTGCTGCCCAACGTCCAGCACCTGGCCAGCCACGTCACCGGGCGGCTGGCCGACGGGGCCTCCGTCCTCGACGTGGTCGCCGCCATGCACCCGACGGCCGCCGTCGGCGGCACCCCCACCCCCACCGCCATCGAGGTCATCCGCGAGCTGGAGGGCATGGACCGGGCCGGCTACGCCGGGCCCGTCGGGTGGATCGACGCCCATGGCGACGGCGAGTGGGGCATCGCACTGCGCTCGGGGCTCGTGCAGGGCCGCCGGGCCCGCCTGTTCGCGGGCGGCGGCATCATGGGCGACTCCGACCCGGCGGCCGAGCTGGCCGAGGCCCAGGCCAAGTTCAGGGTCATGCAGTACGCGCTGGAGGGCTGATCAGGCAGTGTGATCAGGCAGGGACGTGGATCTCCTCGCCCACGTCCACGCGCGCCCGCCCGGCCGTCAGCGTCGCCACCCAGTCCGCGAACGGCGCCACCTCGTCCTCCCCCACGGAGACGGCGAAGGTGACCTCGCCCGCGTACGTCACCTCGCGCACCGGGTGGCGCGAGGCCCGCAGGTCGTTCTCCACCCGCCCGGCCTGGTCGTGGGCCACCGCGACGCGCACGACCCGGGCCGGCACCATCCGCACCGGCTCGGCCCGGTCGAGGGTCTCGGTCACGGCGGAGCCGTAGGCGCGCACCAGCCCGCCCGCCCCCAGCAGGGTGCCGCCGAAATAGCGGGTCACCACCGCCACCACGTCGCTGAACCCCCTGCCCACCAGGGCCTGCACCATCGGCGTGCCCGCCGTGCCGCCCGGCTCGCCGTCGTCGTCGCCCTTCTGCACGCGCTGCCCGACGACGTACGCGGTGCAGTTGTGGGTGGCGCCGGGATGCTTCTGCCGCCGCTCGCCGATGAACGCGATCGCCTCCTCGACGCTGCGCGCGGGCGCCAGCGCGCAGATGAACCGCGAGCGCTTCGCCTCCGTCTCGTGCTCGACGACGGAGGTGAGGGTCAGGTACGGCACAGGCACATTCGACAGGTTATGCCCTTGCCGGGCGAACTCCGGAAGCTACCATCTCGTCATTCCACAAGGACCCACGGGAGGTCTCATGGACACGGTGGACCACCTCATGCCCTTCGTCTCCTCTGCGATCGACGCCTACGGCGTGAGCGTGCTGGCCAAGACCCGGGAGCTGGCCGCCGACACGGCCGTGGCCCGGGGCGCCCGCATCCTGCAACGGGTCTTCGGCCGCGGTGACGCCGCGTCCAGACAGGTGATCGAGACGGTGGCCGGCGCCAAGCCGGACGACGAGCCGAGCCGCGCGGCGTTGAAGCTGGCGATCATGGAGGCGTTCCGTGCCGACCCGCACCTCGCGGGCGAGGTCGCGGCCATGTTGCCCAGGACGGCGGATGGCATGATCGTCACGGGGGACAACGCCCCCGTCCTCTGACGCGAAGGAGGGACGTCCCTTGCCCAGCGAAGGCGGGAGCAGGCTGCTGGCCGTCAGCGATCTGCACGTCGGCTACGAGGAGAACCGGGCCATCGTCCAGGAGCTGAAGCCGGCCGACCCCGGCGACTGGCTGCTGGTCGCGGGCGACGTCGGCGAGCGGCTGGAGGACATCGCCCGGACGCTGGGCCTGCTGGCCGCGCGGTTCGAGCGGGTGGTGTGGGTGCCGGGCAACCACGAGCTGTGGACCCCGCCGGGTGACCCGCCGGAGCTGCGGGGCGTGGCCCGCTACGACCATCTCGTCGCCATGTGCCGCGAGCTGGGCGTCGTGACGCCGGAGGACGACTATCCGGTGTGGGAGGGAGCCGGCGGGCCGGTCCGGATCGTGCCCCTGTTCCTGCTCTACGACTACACGTTCCTGCCGCCGGGCCACCGTACCAAGGCGAGCGCGCTCGCGTACGCGCACAGCACCGGCGTGGTCTGCACCGACGAGTATCTCCTGCACCCCGACCCGTACCCGAGCCGCGAGGCGTGGTGCCGGGCCCGGGTGGAGCTGACCGGGCGGCGCCTGGCCGGGCTGGACGACGTGCCGCTGGTCTTCGTCAACCACTATCCCCTGGTACGCGAGCCGACCGACGTCCTGCGCTACCCGGAGTTCGCCCAGTGGTGCGGCACGACCGCCACCAGGGACTGGCACACGCGCCACCCGACCGCCGCCATGATCTACGGCCACCTCCACATCCCCCGCGTCACCTGGTACGACGGCGTGCGCTTCGAGGAGGTGTCGCTCGGCTACCCCAGGGAGTGGCGCCGCAGGCCGGGCGGCCGCACGCTCCTGCGGGACGTGCTCGTCACCTAGCGGCCCAAATTGCAAACAGTTCTTCGCGAAGAAGTGTTTGCGAAGAACTGTTTGCGGTTTAGGCTTCGTGTCATGACGCGATCTCCTGACAGCGTGGTCGTCCTCGACGCCAAGGGCCTGCGCGCGCTCGCCCACCCCCTCCGGGTGCAGCTCGTGGACCTGCTGCGCAAGCACGGCCCGTCCACCGCCACCCGCCTGGCCGAGCGCCTGGGGGTGAACTCGGGCACGGCCAGCTACCACCTGCGCAGGCTCGGCGCCGCCGGGTTCGTGGAGGAGGACCTCGAGCGCGGCAACGCGCGGGAGCGCTGGTGGCGTTCGGTCCACCGGGTGACCCAGCTCACCGACGACGACGGGCTGTCCGACCGGGAGCCGGAGGCGGTGCTGGCGTACATGCAGTCCATCGCCGCCCTCTACAACCTGCGCACCCAGCACGCGCTCAACGAGCTGCAGACCATGCCGCAGCCGTGGCGCGGCGTGCTCGACCTCAGCTCCATGCCGTTCCGCCTCACCCCGGAGGAGGCGCTGCGGCTGCGCGCGGACCTGACGGAGCTCTTCGCGCGCTACCGGCGCGACGGCGACGAGGCGCCGCCGGAGGCGGTCCGGGTCTACCTGATGACGCAGGTCATCCCCGAACTGGACGACCCCGAGGAGCCGTGATGGAGCCGCGCGGGTCTTTACGGCCGATGGCCGGGGTGCTGGCGGCCATCGCCGTGTCGACGACCGGGACGCGGGTCTCGGCCATCGCGCTGCCCTGGTTCGTGCTGACGAGCACCGGCAGCGCGGTGTGGACGGGGCTGGTGGCGTTCGCGGAGATGGCCCCGTACGTGCTGGTCAAGGCGCTGACGGGGCCGCTCGTGGACCGGGCGGGGCCGCGCCGGATCTCGTGGATCGCCGACGTCGTGAGCGCCTCGGCCGCCACCGCGATGGTCGTGCTGCACGCGCTCGGCCTGCTGCCGCTGGGCGTGATCGTCGCGCTGGTCGCGGTGATCGGCGCGGCCCGCGGGCCGGGCGACCTGGCCAAGGAGATCATGGTTCCGGAGGCGGCCGAACGCGGGCGGATGCCGCTGGAGCGGGCCTCCGGGCTGATGGGCGTGACGGAGCGGCTGGCCGTGACCGTGGGGCCGGGGCTGGGCGGCGCGATGGTGGCGCTGCTCGGCCCGCTGTCCGGCCTGGGCGTCAGCGCCGCCCTGTTCGCGCTCGGATCGGCGGTCGTGGCCGTGGCGCTGCCGCGCGGGCTCGGGCACCGCGCCCCCGGCGCTCCCGAGCACGAAGAGGAGGAGGGCTACTGGCGGCGGTTCGGCCAGGGCTTCGCGTTCCTGCGCGGCGAGCCGCTGCTGCTCGCGATGATGGTCATGGTCGCCGCCACGAACCTGCTGGACGCGGCCTGGAGCCAGGTGCTCGCGCCGGTGTGGGCCAAGGAGTCCGGCCACGGGCCCGCCGTCCTCGGGCTGAGCCTCAGCGTGATGGGGCTGACCGCGGTCGGGGGCAGCCTGGTGGCCGCGGCGGTGGCGCACCGGATGCCGCGCAGGCCGGTGTTCTTCGTGGCGTTCCTGCTCGGCGGGCCACCGAAGTTCCTCATGCTCGCCGTGGACCTGCCGGTGTGGGGGCTGGTGGCGGCGTTCGTGGTGATCGGGTTCAGCAGCGGATTCCTGAACCCGATCCTGAGCGCGATCACGTACGAGCGCGTGCCCCGGCACCTCCTGGGCCGGGTGGGCGCCCTGACGGGCGCGGTGATGTGGGCCGGCATGCCGCTGGGCGGCCTGCTGGGCGGAGCGGCGGTGACGGCGGCCGGCCTGGCGCCGGTGCTGCTGGCGTGCGGGGTCGTCTACGCGCTCGTCACGAGCCTGACCGGGCTGCGTCCCGAGTGGCGCGAGATGGACCGGCTGCGCGGCCACGGCCCTCCCGCCGTACCGGCGCCAGAGGGCAGCGTCGGTACGGCGGGAAGATCTGGTGGCATCAGCCGGTGATCAGGCCCTGGGTCAGGTCGGCGGCCGTGGCCGCGTGGGAGCGGCGGGCGGCGGGGCCGTAGCCGCCGCCACCGCCCGACTCGCAGCGCAGTACGTCCCCCGCCGTGACCGGCAGCGCGTTCACCTTGAGCATCTCGCGGGCGTCCGGGGTGCCCGGGTTGAGGGTGACGCGGGGCGGCGCGCCCGGTTCGCCGCCCGCCAGGCCCCAGGCCGGGGTGACCGAGCGCTCGAACCAGAGCGACAGCGAGGTGTCCCCGCAGAACTCGTACTCGCGCACCACCCCGTTCCCGCCCCGCCACTGACCGGCGCCACCGGTGCCGGGGCGGATCTCGTAGCGGCGCACCCGGACCGGGAACAGCGTCTCCAGCACCTCGATGGGCATGTCCCGCAGGGCGCCGTTGACGTTGTTGATCAGGCAGGTCTCGCCGTCGCCGCCGTCCCAGGCGCCCCAGCCGCCGACCGTGGCCTCCTGGGAGACGTACAGCTTGCCGGTACGTGGGTCCGTGCCGGTGAACTGCACGATCATCGAGTCCCCGTACGACGCCGCGGCCGCCTTGTCCGGCAGCACCGGCGCCAGCGCCCTGACCACCAGGTCGATGAGCAGCCCCAGGTGCGAGTAGTAGTACTGGCAGGCGGCGGGCGACTCGGCGGCCAGCATGGAGCCGGGCCGGGTCTCGACCGACAGCGGGCGGAACGAGCCGCCGTTCAGCGGCACGTCGCCCGAGACCAGCAGCTTGTAGCCGACGCGGACGGCGGCCACGGCCTGGGCCGCGCCGCAGTTGACCGGGCCGAGCGCCTGGTCGGCGCAGTCGGTCAGGTCCACGTGCATCGCCTCGCCCGACACCGCGACCGTGACGTTGACCGGCAGCGGGGTGGCGAGGTCGATGCCGTCGTTGTCGAGGAAGCCGGAGGCCTCGTAGACGCCGTCGGGGATGGCCGCGATGGCCGCGCGTTCCATGCGCTCGGTCTGGGCGAAGATCTCGTCGCGGGCGGCCAGCACCGTGTCCAGGCCCCACCGCGACACGATCTCCTTCAGCCGCCGCTGCCCGGTCATGGCGCAGCTCACCTGGGCGCGCAGGTCGCCGAGCGTGGCGTGCGGGAAGCGTACGTTGCGGGCGATCACCTCGTGCAGGTCGCGGCAGGGCGCGCCGCCCGCGTACACCTTGACCGGGCCCATCCGCAGGCCCTCCTGGAAGATCGACGTGGAGTCCATGGAGCCGCCCGGGTCCTTGGAGCCGACGTCCAGCCAGTGGGCCCGCGACGCCGCGAAGCCGGCGAGCTCCCCGTCCACGAAGATCGGCCCGTAGACCGTGACGTCGTTGAGGTGGGTGCCGCCGATGTAGGAGTCGTTGAGCACCCACACGTCGCCCTCCTGCCAGACCTCCCACCCGTACAGGCGCTCGGTCTCGCGGGTGCACACCTCCAGGTTGCCCAGGAAGATCGGCAGCCCGGACGACTGGCCCAGCACGTTGTGGTCGCGGTCGAGCAGCGCGACCGCGCAGTCCTTGGCCTCGTAGATGACGGGGGTGTAGGAGCTGCGGATGAGGGTGGTGTTCATGTCCTCGGCCGCCTGCAGCAGCGCGCAGCGGATGATCTCCGTGGTGACAGGGTCGATCAAAGGTTCACCTTCACGATGAGAAAGCCGTTGGGGTCCACGGTGGCCACGCAGCCGGGCGGGACGACCGTCGTCGCGGTCTCCTCGACCACGATCGCGGGCCCGGCCAGCTCGCCGTCGAGGCTGGAGCGCCGCAGCACCGGGGTGCTGTGCACGGCCCCGTCGAAGATCACGTCCCGTACGTACGCCGCCCGCTCCTCGGGGGCCTCCTGCGCGGCGGCGGCGGTGCGGGGGAACGAGCCCAGCCCGGTGCTGCGCAGCATGACGAACTCCACCGGCGCCTCCGGGGTGGCGTGCCCGTAGCGGCCGGTGTGCGCCTCGGCGTAGCGGGCCGCGATCGTCTCGAGGAACCCGGGCTCGGCGGGCTCGACCGCGTCGCGCAGCGGGATGGTCAGCGTGTAATCCTGGCCCTCGTAGCGCATGTCCACGGCGTGCTCGACCCGGCGCCGCTCCTCGGGCACGCCCTGGGCGGAGAGCGCCCCCAGGGCCTCTTCCTCCAATATCCCGAAATTTCGGGACATATCGGGGCCGTCGAGCGTGTCCTGCGACCGGAAGTACGGCTGCGTCAGATCCCGGCGTACGTCGGCCTCCAGCATCCCCCACGCCGAGAACGCCCCCGGGAAGCGCGGCACCACCACCTCGGAGATCCCCAGCTCGCGCGCGATGAACACGGCGTGCATCGCCCCCGCGCCCCCGAACGCCACCAGCGCGAACTCCCGCGGCTCGATCCCGTGCTCCACGGTCAGCGTGCGGATCGCCTGCGCCATCTTGGCGTTGGCCACGTCGCAGATGCCCTCGGCCAGCAGCAGCGGGTCCATGTCCAGCTCGTCGGCCAGCGTGGCCACCGCCGTGCCCGCCGCCTCCACGTCCAGCGTCATCAGCCCGCCCGCGAACCAGGCCGGGTCCACCCGGCCGAGCGCCACGTTCGCGTCGGTGACCGTGGCCCGCGTGCCGCCCCTGCCGTAGCAGGCCGGCCCGGGCACGGCTCCGGCCGACTCGGGCCCGACCCGCAGCGCGCCCGCCTCGGCGTAGGCGATCGAGCCGCCGCCCGCGCCGATCGTGTGCAGGTTGACGATGGGCATGAGCACCGGGTAGCCCTCGATGCGGGCCTCGGCGCTGACGTCCGGCCGCCCGTTCACGACGAGCGACACGTCGAACGACGTCCCGCCCATGTCGATGCAGATGGCGTTCTCCCTGCCCATGAGCCGGGCCGCCGCGACCCCGCCCATCGTGCCGCCCACCGGCCCGGACAGCAGCGTCTGCAACGGCCGGCGCATCGCGTACGAGGCGTTGACCAGCCCGCCCGACGACTGCATCACGTGGACCGGCACCGCCAGCCCGCGCTCGGCGAAGCGCCGCTCGATCCTGGCCAGGTAGCGGCGCACCACGGGCCCGGTGTAGGCCTCCAGCACCGCCGACGAGGTCCGCTCGTACTCGCGCCACTCCCGCGCCACCTCGTGGGAGAGCACGACCAGCACGTCGTCGCCCAGCTGCTCGCGCAGGATCTCGCCGGCCCGCAGCTCGTGCGCCGGGTTCGCGTAGGAGAACAGCAGGCACACGGCCACCGCGTCGAACCCCTCCTCCCGCGCGCGCCGCCCCGCCGCCCGCACCGACTCCTCGTCGAGCGGCACGAGTTCGCGCCCCAGGTAGTCCAGCCGGCCGCCGGCCTCCATGACGTCCTGGCGCGGGACCAGCGGCGCGGGCTTGCGGTACCGCAGGTCGAACATGCGGTCGCGGTTGCCCCTGGCAATCTGGTAGACGTCCCTGCCGCCCTGACCGGCCAGCAGCAGCACCCGGGCACCCTTGCGCTCCAGCAGCGCGTTGAGCCCCTGGGTGGTGCCGTGCACGAAGAACGAGATCCCGGCCGGATCGTCGACGACCCGGCCCAGCGCGGCGAACACCCCCTCGGCCAGGTCTCCCGGAGTGGTGGGCGCCTTCGAGGCGGTGACCGTCCCGCTGCGTTCGTCGTAGCAGACGACGTCGGTGAAGGTGCCGCCGATGTCCATGGCGACGCGATAGCTCATGCGCTGCACCGTACGCCGACGGGGGCGCCGCCCGCATGTGCGGCCCGCACAGGAGGAAGGGCCCCTCAGTGCATCCCGCACGCCTGAGCGCGGTCAGCGGAGCAGGACGTGGCAGGCGAGTTGCAGAGCCAGGCGGGTGGCGGCGTCGTCCAGGTCGAAGCCCGCGGACTTGATGCGCTCCAGCCGGGTCGTGATCGTGTTGCGGTGCACGCCCAGCCGCTCGGCGGCCTTCAGCGCGCCGCCCTCGTCCAGGACCGCGGCCAGCGTCTCCAGCAGCGTGCCGTCCTTGTCGACCGCCAGCAGCGGCCGCAGCACGACGGTGGCCGGGGTGCGCAGGACGCCGGTGGGCAGCGCGCCCAGCAGCTCGGCCGGGCCCATCCGATCCGCTCGCGCCACCGTCCCCGGTCCCGCCACGAACGCCGCCGCCTCGGCCCCCAGCAGCGACTCCTCCACCGCCCGCAGGCCCTCCACGCGCGCGCCCACCCCGGCGGCGCACGGCCAGGGCATCGTCCGCAGGCAGCGGTGGAGGCGTCCGGCCAGCTCGCCGGGGTCCAGCGCCGACCATCCCGCCCAGCCCTCGCCGCGCGGCAGCACGGGCACCTGGCCCACGGCCGCGGTGATGAGCGTCCCGGCCAGCGCGGCGTCGCCCGCCTCCGCCGTCGGCCGGACCTGGTAGGCGGTCAGCGCGCCCTCGACGGGCCAGCCCAGCGCGATCGCCTCCGCCCTCGCCCCGCCCTCCTCCGGCTCCCCGGGCTCCTGCTGCTGGGCGTCGGTGAGCAGGCGTTCGGCGAGGGCGCGCCGCAGGGCGACGTCGCGGGAGGCGCGCAGCCGCTCCTGCGCGGCCCAGGCGGTCAGCGGGGCCACCGCCAGCCTCAGCACGGTACGCACGGCCGCCGGCCATCCGGGCGACCGGGACGACCCTCCGGCCACGAGCGTGCCCAGCACGCCGTCGTCCAGATCGGGCACCTCCACCTCGGCCGACCACCGCGCCCCCGCCCCACCGCCGTCGGCTCCCTGGGCATCCGCGCCCGGGCGAGCGGCGCGGGCCCCGGCCAGGTGGCGGCCGTGGCGGTCGAGGAGGGTCACCGAGGTGCCGGGCAGCTCGGCGTTCAGGACGCCCAGCACGCGACGGGCCGAGGGCCCGGCCTCGGCCAGGCGCGTGGCGCAGCGGGCCACGAGCTGGGTGCGGGCCGCCTCCGGCCGGGCGGCGGCCGACGCGATCCGGACGGCGACGATCAGCGGATCCTCGTCCACGAAGATCAGCGTGACGCCGAGCCGTTCGGCCAGCACCTCGCCGGAGCCCTCGCTCAGCCCGCCCGCGGGCGCGATCACGCACGCCGCCGCCTGCTCCCACGCCCGGCGGGTGGCCATCTCGACCGCCCATCCGCCGCTGGCCGCCGTCCCGATCAGGACCACCGCCGTGTGCGGCGCCACGCTCCCGAACACCGACAGCTCGTCCACGATCCGCACCTGGTGCACGGGGTTCTCGCCCGATCCGTACATCCTGGCCCCGGCCAGCGGCCCGGCGTTGACCAGCTCGGCCACCGTGACCGGCGCCTCCCACCCCGCCCGCGGCCCCGTCACAGCGGGATCCCGAAAGCGTGCAGCCCGCCCAACCTCTGCCCCCGTTCCGTGTGCCACACCGGTGCGGCCTTCACGACCATGACGTCCACCTCCAGGCCGGGCACCGCCTTGTCGACGTCCACGACCATCCCGTCGGCCGTGGCGATCATGCAGATCTGGTCCGGCGTCATCGCCACCGCGGCCCCGTCGGCCAGGGCGAGCACGATCTCGTTGTGGGCCTCCAGCCGTACCAGCCGGCGCAGCCCCTCCGTCTCCTGCACCACGATGCTCGACGGCAGCGACGGCAGCGACAGGTCGGCGCCGTGCCCGGTGCTGCCCTCGACCGTCAGGATCCGCCCCCGGCACAGGGTCCGCACGCCGAACGGCGCCGCGGTCGCGCGGGGCGCCCCGGGCTCGCCCGCGCGCAGCAGCAGGCTCACCGTCCCGGGCACGAGCACCCGCGCCAGGTCGCCGGTCGCCATCGGGTAGCAGGCCGCCACCGCCCACCCGCCGACCGACAGCACGACGGGGCGCATCAGCTCCTCCACCCGGTCGCCGGCCGTCTCCAGCAGCACCAGCTCGCCCGACCCGCCCGCCAGCGCCAGGGGCGCCGGGCTCATCCCGCCCAGCGCGTACGTCGTCTGCTCCAGCAGCGGGAACACCCGCCCCGTGCCGTCGCCGTCCACCAGCGGCACCCCCAGCTGGGCCGCCGCGATGAGCGGGACGAGGGCGTTCTCGGCGGCCAGGTTGAGGGCGACCACGGCCCCGGCCCGCTCCCCCAGCCTGCGCTCCAGCGCCCGTACGGCGCGGGCGGGCTCGTCGCCCCTCGGCAGCTGCTCCCCCAGCGCGGTCGTGGACCCGACCAGGCTGACCGCCACGCACAGCGTGTCCGGCGCCAGCCCTCCGGCCGTCACGAGCTCGACGCCGGGCCCGATCAGCGAGCCCGCCCAGTCGAGGGTGAGGGTGTGCGCCGACTCCGCCGCCCCGGTCGCGAACATCCTCGCCCCGGCCGACAGCCGCGCGAGCCCGTCCTGGTCGATCATCACGGCCTCGCCCGCGCGCGGGTTCACGGCATCGTCCCCTCGGCCGTCACCCGCACCCGGTAGAGCCCGTCCGGCAGGTACGACAGCGGGTTGACGGTCGTCTCCGCGATCGTGGCCGAGCCGGGCAGGGCGCCCGCGCTGACCACGCGGGTGAGGGCCTCGTCCCTGGCGTCCTGGAGCACCCGGTCCAGCTCCGCCCGCCCCCGCGCCTGCACGATCCGCTCCACCTGCGCCTCCGGCCGCCCGATCGCCGCCCCGTACGCCGCCGCCACCTCGCCGGGCACGCCGGGCAGGGCCACCCGCCCGCGCGCCAGGCTCGCCGTGCCGCCCAGGTCGCAGGCCAGCGGGTAGCGCCGGAAGTAGTGGGCCGACACCAGCCCGCCGCCCGACCTGGCGAAGAAGACCGGCACCCCCGGCAGCTCCCGGGCCGCCTCGTCGGCGATCCGCCCCGCCTCGGGGCCGAGCGCCGCGTTGCGGATCGTGGCCTGCTCGCGCTCGCGCAGCCCCGGGTGGCCGAACTCGTACGACAGCGTGATCCGCGCCTGCGGCACCTCGGCCGCGATGATCGCCGCCACGGCCAGCTCGTGGTCGGCCAGCATCGGGGAGCCGGTCGCGGTCACCGCGAAGTCGCTCAGCCCGCACGTGGCGGCGAAGCGCCGGACCGCCTCGGTGTCCAGCGGCGCCAGCACGCGCCCGGTGAGGCTGTGGCCTCCGCGCACGATCGTGGCGACCCCGGAGCCGACGCGCGGGCGCAGCGCCTCGGGGCACGGCCCGCCCACCCGGACGGCCGCCACCGCGGCGGTGGGCACGTCGCCCAGGTCCACGGCCACGCACGCCCGCGCCGCCGCGCGGGCGGCGGCGCGGCTCACCGGCCACTCGGGCGCGCCGTCCCTGACGGCCACCAGCACCGGCGAGGGCCGTACGAGGGCGACGCCGAGGATCACTCCAGCTCGCGTCCTTCGGTCTCCGGCAGCGGCACGGCCAGCAGCGCCGTGGCCACCATGAACGCGTTGATGACCAGCATGGTAGCGGTGAACCCGGTGGCGTGGGCCAGCAGCGCCCCCACGGCCGACGGCGCCACCGTGGTGGCCACGAGCTGCGCGGCCGTGGCCCACGAGTAGCCGGTGCCGCGCAGGGCGGTCGGGTAGAACTCGCCGTTCCAGGTGTTCCAGACGCCCCAGGCGCCGAGGCTGAAGAACGACAGCACGAAGTTGCCGAGGTACAGGCCGGTGGTCGAGGTGGCGGTGGCGAACCAGAGCCCGCCCAGCACCGCCGCCACGACGTAGACGAGGAACACCTTCTTGCGGCCGAACCGGCCGGTGAGCAGGGAGGCGCTCACGTACCCGGGGATCATCATCAGCGCGCTCAGCGCCGCGAAGCCGAGCGAGGCCGACAGCGTCAGCCCCTTCTGCTGCAGCAGCGTCGGCAGCCACGTCTGCAGGCCCCAGTAGCCCCAGTTGAAGACGAAGTTCAGCAGCAGCATGACCACGGTGATCCGGGCGAGCCCGCCGCGGAACAGGTCGAGCGGCCGTCCCACCCGCTCGCTCGCCACCGTGAAAGTGGCTTCCGAGTCAGGGCTGTTCAGCGCGCGCAGCACCGCGCGGGCCTCCTCCTGGCGGCCCCTGGCGGCCAGCCAGTACGGCGACTCCGGCACCCACGCCCGGATCGCGAACGCCCACAGGCCCGCCGCCGCGCTGGCGATCACCACGACGTGCCAGCCCAGGCCGCCCAGCGTCGTAGACGCCCCGATCGCGGCCAGCATGCCGATCGGCCACCCGATCGACAGGTAGACCGCCGCCCGCCCGCGCGAGCGGGTCGGCAGCAGCTCCAGGAAGTAGGGGAAGGTGATCGTGTAGACGCCGGCCAGCGCCAGCCCGGAGGCCACCCGCAGGGCTACCAGCACCACCACGTTCGGCGCGAACGCCGAGGCGAGCGCGATCACCCCGTACGCCAGCAGCGACCAGAACGCGACCGGCTTGCGACCGGCGCGGTCGGCCACCGGCCCCCACACCAGCACGCCGGGGATCATGCCGAAGGCGACCGCCGACAGCACGACGCCGACCCCCGCCTCGTCGATCCCGAAGGCGGTGCCGAGGTCGCCGGAGACGTAGACGAGGGCGAGCTGCTCCCACGACTCGATGACGAACGCGATGAACAGCGCGAGCGCGATGAGCGCGTGCCTGCGGGTGAACGGCATCCGATCGAATGCCGCGCCGATGGGGATCGTTCGGGAGTCGACGGCGGTCATGGAAGCTCCTCGGAGGGGGGCGCTGAGTACGGCCGCACCATAAAGCCGCCCTCGTCCGGCGGCCCTGTGCATGCCGCACTGGCGGGCCGCACGATCTGTGCGGCCCGCCCTGCGTCACGGGCGGGCCGCGTAATAACGGCCCCGGGGGAACCGCCGCGGGCGCGTAGATCAAGACTCGATCCACCGCCGCAGCATGGTCGTGGCGAGAGTCATGGCCGTCTGGCAGGCGTTCGTGTCGCGCAGCTTGTCGAGCATGACGAAGTCGTGCACGATGCCGGCCATCCGCACCGCGGTCACGTCGTTGCCCAGCTCGCGCAGCCGCGCCGCGTACAGCTCGCCCTCGTCGCGCAGCACGTCCGCCTCGCCCGTGATGACCAGCGTGGGCGGCAGGCCGCGCAGCTCCTCCGACCGGGCCCGCAGCGGCGAGGCGTGACTCTCGGCGCGCTGGGAGGACTCGGGGGTGTACTGGTCCCAGAACCACTTCATGCCGTCGCGGTTGAGGTAGTAGCCGGAGGCGAACTGCCGGTAGGACTCGGTGTCGAAGCTCGCGTCGGTGACCGGGTAGAACAGGCACTGCCCGCGCAGCCGTACGGCGTCGTGCTTCCTGGCCATCATGGCCAGCACGGTCGCCATGTTGCCGCCGACCGAGTCCCCGCACACCGCCATCCGCGTCGCGTCCAGGTCCTTCTCCTTGCCGTGCTCCGACACCCAGCGGGCCGCGACGTAGTTCTGCTGGATCTGCGTGGGGTACTTCGCCTCGGGAGCGCGGTCGTACTCCGGGAAGACGACGGCGGCGCCGCAGCGCACGGCCAGCTCCCGCACCAGGCGGTCGTGGGTGTGGGCGGAGCCGAACACCCAGCCCGCGCCGTGGATGTAGAAGATGACCGGCAGGGTGCCCGTGGCGCCCTTGGGCTTGACGATCCGGACCGGCACCAGGCGGGTCGGGCCGCCCTGGACCTGGATCCACTCCTCGTCGATCTCCGGCCTGGGCACGTTCGGGTCCGACTGGAGCCGTTCCAGCGCCTCGCGCCCCTCCTCGGGCGGCAGCTCGTAGATGAAGGGGCGCCGGGCGGTGGCGTCGGCGAACTCCTGCGCCGCCGGCTCCAGGACGACCCGCTTGATCATTGTGGTCACGATGACCCCCAGGTGAATGTCACGCCGAGGGATTAGTGCCTGTTCGCACCTCCAGACCACCGCCCAAAATCGTCAAATTCCCCCCAAAACG
This sequence comes from Nonomuraea angiospora, assembly GCF_014873145.1. Lineage (NCBI taxonomy): Bacteria > Bacillati > Actinomycetota > Actinomycetes > Streptosporangiales > Streptosporangiaceae > Nonomuraea > Nonomuraea angiospora. The sequence goes on from NZ_JADBEK010000001.1 coordinate 3,104,397, forward strand.
GTCACTCCCGCTCTAGCTCGTGCGCCAGCTCCTCCAGCTCCGCCCCGCCCGCCATGAGCGCGGTCAGCTCCTGCGTGGTGATGTCGGCCTTGCCGTACTCGCCCACGCCGGCGCCCCGGTTGAGCAGCAGGAACCGGTCGCCCACCGGGTAGGCGTGGTGGGGGTTGTGGGTGATGAAGACCACGCCGAGCCCCCGGTCGCGGGCCCGGGCGATGTACCGCAGCACCACCCCGGCCTGCTTGACCCCCAGCGCGGAGGTGGGCTCGTCGAGGATGAGGACGCGGGCGCCGAAGTAGACGGCCCTGGCGATGGCCACCGACTGCCGCTCGCCGCCGGACAGCGTGCCGACCGGCTGGTCCACGTCGCGGATGTCGATGCCCATGGCGCGCAGCTCCTCGCGGGCGACTTTCCTGGCCTTGGCCACGTCGAAGGCCAGGCCCTTCGTCGGCTCCGAGCCGAGGAAGAAGTTCCGCCAGACCGACATGAGCGGGATCATCGCCAGGTCCTGGTAGACGGTCGCGATGCCGCGGTCGAGCGCGTCGCGGGGGCCGGCGAAGCGCACCTCCTGGCCGTCCACCAGCAGCGTGCCGACGTCGTGCTGGTGCACCCCGGCGAGGATCTTGATGAGCGTGGACTTGCCGGCGCCGTTGTCGCCGAGCACGCAGGTCACCTCGCCGGCCCGCACGCCCATCGACACCTCGCGCAGCGCCAGCACCGACCCGAACGTCTTGCCGATGCCCCTGGTCTCCAGGATCAATGCTTCACCTCCTCGGCGTACCGCCTGACCAGGCGGTTGGCCAGCGTCGCCAGCAGCAGCATCGCGCCCAGGAAGAACTTGAACCAGTCGGCGTTCCAGCCCAGGAACACGATGCCCTTGTCGGCCATGCCGAAGATGACCGCGCCGATGGCGGCCCCGATCGCGGAGCCGTACCCGCCCGTGAGCAGGCAGCCGCCGATGACGGCGGCGATGATGTAGATGAACTCCTGCCCGATGCCGATGTTGGCCTGGACGGAGGTGTAGCGCAGCGCGAGGATCGAGCCGACCAGCCAGGCGGCGAACGCCGTCGTCATGAACAGGGCGATCTTCGTCCGGGCGGCGGCCACGCCGACCGCGCGGGCGGCCTGCTCGTCGCCGCCCACCGCGAAGATCCAGTTTCCGGCCTTGGAGCGCATGAGCACCCAGGTGGCCACGGCGGTCGCCAGGATCCACCACACGATCGCCACCCGGAACGAGGTCCCGCCGATCTGGATCGTCCCGGCGAGGATCGCGTTCGCGGTCTCGAAGCCGGAGGCCCGGCGCAGGCCGCTGACCTGCACCGTCCCGGTGATGGCCTTGGTGACGCCGAGGTTGACGCCCTGCAGCATGAGGAACGTGCCCAGCGTGACGATGAAGCTGGGCAGCTTGGTCCTGGTGACGATCAGGCCGTTGGCGAACCCGATGGCCAGCGCCACGACCAGCCCGATGAGCATCGCCGTCCACACGTCGAACCCGTAACGGGTGGCGAGGGTGACCAGGATCAGCCCGCTCGTGCCGGTCAGCACGCCGGCCGACAGGTCGAACTCGCCGCCGATCATGAGCAGCGCGACCGCGACGGCCATGATGCCGAGGGTGGCGGCCGGGTCGAGCCAGTTCGCGATGCCGTCCAGGGACCGGAACACCGGCGACTGGGAGGCGAAGAACACGAACACCACGACCAGCCCGACCACCGCGCCCAGCTCGGGCCGGATCAGCAGCCGGCGGGCCAAACCGACGTCGGCGACCCGCTCATCGGCCGCCAGGGTCATCGCGTGCCCGCCTCGGCCAGCTTGGCCACCTGCTCGGCGTTGTCCTTGGTCACGAAGCCGGGCCCGGTGTTGACGGGCAGGCCGCCGCCGACGGTGTTGAGGTTGTTCTTGTACAGGTTGAGGAACGTGATCGGCAGGTAGCCCTGCAGGTACTGCTGCTGGTCCACGGCGAACAGGATCTCCCCGTCCTTGATCGCGCTCACCACGTCGCCCGACAGGTCGAACGTGGCCAGCTTGGCCTGCGAGCCCGAGTCCTTGATGGCGTCCCTGGCGGCGATCGCGACGGCCGGGTTGAGCGCGAGCACGCCGTTGACCTGCTTGTCCGACTGGAGCTTGGCGGTGACCTTGGAGGTGACGTCGGCCAGGTTGCTCACGTCGACCTGCAGCCGCTCGACCGCGCCGCCCAGCGTCTGCTCGGCGCCCTTGCAGCGCTGGTCGAGGCCGACGTTGCCGGCCTCGTGGATGACGCACAGCAGCTTGGTGACGCCGGCTGCCTTGAGCTGCTCGCCCGCGCCGCGTCCGGCCACGTCCTCCGACTGCCCGACGTGCGTGATCGCGCCGAACGCCTTGGAGGAGTCGGCGCCCGAGTTGATGGTGACCACCGGGATCTTCGCCGCGACGGCCTTGCCGATGGCCTCCTTGAGCGCGTCGGGGTTGGCCATGGAGACCACGATGCCGTCCACCTTCTCCGAGACGGCCTGGTCGATGAGCTGCGACTGCTTGGCGGGGTCGCCGTCGCCCTGATAGGTGACCTTCACCCCGTACTGCTTGCCCGCGGCCTCGGCGCCGTTCTTGACCACGTCCCAGAAGGAGTCGCCGGCGCCTGCGTGGGTGATGACGGCGAAGCTGGCGCTCGCGGCGGCCGGCGCGGCCGCGGAGCTCGCGCCCGAGTTCGCGGCTGTAGCGCTCTGCGCGCTCTGCCCCCCGGAGGAGGAGCAGCCGGTGACGGCGAGCGCGCCCAGCAGGGCCAGCACGATCGGGGTACGTCTCATAGGACACCTCCAAGACCAACGGGCTCGCCCTGGTTCTACCTCAATATCATTTCTATGTATAGACATGCGGACTTGTCCACACTAGAACGGAATCTTACGTTCCGATATACTGGCCGGTATGACGAGCGCACCCATGAGCGGCCGCAAAGCGCAGGCCGCGCGCAACGACGAGTTGATCCTGCAGGCGGCCCGGGCGGTCTTCACCGCCGACCCCGGCGCCCCCATCGCGGCCGTGGCCGAGAAGGCGGGCGTCGGGATCAGCGCGCTCTACCGCCGCTACCCCAGCAAGGAGGCGCTGCTGCAGAAGCTGTGCGGCGACGGCCTCCAGCTCTACATCGAGGTGACCGAGCGGTCGCTGGCCCAGGAGGGCGACCCGTGGGAGGCGTTCGCCGCCTACATGCGCGGCATCGTGGACGCCGACACCAACTCCCTGACGATCAAGCTGGCGGGCACGTTCACGCCGACCGAGGAGCTGGGCCGCGCCGCGGTCCAGGCCTCGTCGCTGGCCACCGAGGCGCACCGCCGCGCGGTGGAGGCCGGCGTGCTGCGGCCGGACGTGACCACGGCGGACATCGCCATGCTGTTCGAGCAGCTGGCCTCGATCAAGCTCGGCGACGAGGAGCGCACCGCGCAGCTGCGCCACCGCTACCTGGCGCTCGTGATGGACTCCCTGCGGGTGCCGCCGGCGCACCGGGACCTGCCGGGCCCCGCCCCCGTGGACGAGGAGCTGTCGACGCGCTGGTACCCGTCCTAGCCCTCCGGCTCGGCCAGGCGGCGGGCCAGCGCCACGGTGCGGCGCGCCCGGGCGACGATGGGGGCGTCCACGAAGCGGCCGTCGGGCAGCGCGACCGCGCCCAGGCCCGCCCGCTCGGCCTGCTCGGCCGCCTCGACGATCTCCGCCGCCCTGGCCGTCTCCTCCTCCGAGGGGCGGAACGCCCGCCTGATCACGGGGATCTGGCGGGGGTGGATCGCGGTCCTGCCGAACATGCCGAGACCGCGGCCCGCCAGGCAGGAGGCCAGCAGGCCGGCCTCGTCCTTGACGTTCGGGTAGACGGCCATGGGCACCGGCGGCAGGCCGGCCGCCGCCGCGGCCAGCACCACCTGGAGCCGCAGGTGGTCCATGGCCCGCTCGTCGGTGATGGCCAGCTCGGCGGCCAGGTCCTGCTCGCCGAGCGCGACGCCGGCGACCTTCGGGTGCGCCGCGATCTCGCGGGCCGCGACGATCCCGGCCGCCGACTCCAGCAGCGCGTACGCCGGAGCGCCGGTGACCGCGTCGAGCACGGCCACGGACTCGACCTTGGGCAGCCGCACGGCGTCGGCGAGCTCCCCGACGGCCTCGAGGTCGGCCGGCCCGCGCGCGGTGGCCAGGTCGTTGACCCGCACGTGGACCCGCGCCTGCCCCTCGGCGCCTCGGCGGGCGCGCAGGTAGGCGACGGCGTTGGCGCGGGCCTCGTCCTTGCGGGCGGGCACGACCGCGTCCTCGAGGTCGATGATGACGACGTCCGCGCCGGAGGCCACGGCCTTGTCGAAGCGCTCGGGCCGGTCGCCGGGCACGTACAGCCAGGTGACGTTCACGCGATCACGCCCTGTTCGCGCAGGGCGGCGATCGCCTCGCCGGTGTAGTCGAGCTCCGCGAGCACCTCGTCGGTGTCGCGCCCGAGCCGCCGTCCCGGCCAGCGGACCTCGCCGGGCGTGTCCGACAGGCGGAACAGGACGTTCTGCAGGGTGACCGAGCCGAGCTCCTCGTCCGGCCTCTCCACGAACGTCTCCAGCGCCGCGTACTGCGGGTCCTCGGCGATGTCGGAGACGTCGTAGATGGGCGCGATCGCGGCCTGCGCCTCCTCGAAGCGGGCGATGACCTCGTCGGCGTCCCGCTCGGCGATCCACGACGCGACGGCCTCGTCCAGCTCGTCCACGTGCTGGACGCGCCCGGCGCCGCTGGCGAACCACGGCTGCTCCACCAGGTCGGGCCGCCCCACCAGGGTGACCACCCGCTCGGCGACGGGCTGGGCGCTGGTGGAGATGGCCAGCCACCGCCCGTCCCGGGTCCGGTACGTGTTGCGCGGCGCGTTGCTGCTGGAGCGGTTGCCGGTGCGGCGCGGCACGACGCCCAGCGCCTTGTACGCGGTCATCTGCGGCCCGAGGATGCCCAGGATCGGCTCGATGATCGCCAGGTCGATGACCTGCCCCCGCCCGCTCTGCTCCCGGGCGCGCAGGGCCACCATGATCGCGTACGACATGGCCAGGCCCGCGATGCCGTCGGCGAGGGCCAGCGGCGGCAGCGTGGGCGGCCCGTCGGGCTGCCCGGTCATGGCCGCGAACCCGCTCATCGCCTCGGCCAGCGTCCCGAACCCCGGCTGCTTGGCCATCGGCCCGAACTGCCCGAACCCGGTCATCCGCGCCACGATCAGCCGCGGGTTGAGCTCGAGCAGGTCTTCCGGGGCGAGGTTCCAGCGTTCGAGGGTGCCGGGGCGGAAGTTCTCGATCAGCACGTCGGACCGCTCGGCCAGGCGGCGCAGGATCGCCTGGCCGTCGGGGTGCGACAGGTCCACGGCCGCGGCGCGCTTGTTGCGCGCGAGCGTCTTCCACCACAGCCCCACGCCGTCCACGGACGCGCCGTGCCCGCGCGAGGGGTCGCCGCGCCGGGGGTGCTCGATCTTGATCACGTCGGCGCCGAAGTCGCCCAGCATCATCGCGGCGGAGGGACCGGCGAACAGGGTCGCCGCGTCGATGACCCGCAGGTCGGCGAGGCTCGTCATAGGTATGTAACTTATAAGAAATATGTCATAGGTCAACCAGACGGGACACTCTTGGACATGTCGCCTACTGAGCCGCGGCCGCCGATGAGCAAGGCCGAGTACGTCTACAGCGTGCTGCTCGACGAGATCCGCACCGCCCGGATCCCGGGCGGCACGGCGCTGCGGGCCGGGGAGGTGGCCCGCCGGCTGGGCGTGTCGGTCACCCCCGTGCGCGAGGCGCTGCGCAGGCTGGAGACGGACCGGCTGATCAGCTACGAGGCGCATCACGGCGCGACCGTCGTGGACCTGGGCGACGAGGCCCTGGCCGAGTACTACGGCCTGCGCGCGGTGGTCGAGGGCCTGGGCGCGCGCCTGGCTGCGGACCGGATCACCCCGGAGGAGCTGGCCGGGCTGCGCGAGCTGCACGCGTCGATGGCCGAGGACGCCGCGCACGGCAGGCACGACCGGCTCGGGGAGCAGAGCAGGCGGTTCCACCTGCGCATCGTGGACATCGGCGGCCCGGCCTTCCTGGGCGCGCACGCCAGGTCCGTGCGCAACAGCTTCCCGGTGCCCGCCGAGGCGTCGCTGTGGCTGGACGAGGCCCAGGTCAAGGCCCAGCTCGAAGCGCACGAGAGCATCCTGGCCGCGCTGGCGGCCGGCGACGCCGAGGCCGCCGAACGCGTCATGATCGACCACGTGCGCCGGGCCGGGGATTACCGGCAACAGCACTGACCGAAGACGTACGTCACGTCCGCCGATGACAAAAATCAGCGTTCGGCCCTGCTCTATTGCAACTCGATTACAGCTGTTGCACGATGGCCACTCAGGTGGTCTGGCACCCGAGGGGGCAGGGACTGTGGCGGACGCGTGGACACTGCATCCCGACTACCGGACCCCTCCGGTCCCCGCGGCCGCAGGCGTCGTCCCGGGCCCCTGGCGGCACCCCGACGGCGGCCAGATCATGAACGGCACCTACGAGCGGCCCCTCCCCGACCGGCAGGTGGAGGTCGTCACCATCTGGTACGGCTACGCGCTCAGCCACTGGAGCGGGCCGCGCATGCCGCGCTTCAGCAGCCCGCTGGTCTCGGCCTGGAACCCGGTGCTGGCCCAGGGGCTGGCCGTCGACCCGGGCTCCCCGTCGCCGTACCACGACGAGCTGTGGTGCGACCGGTGGATCGCCGACGCCCTGCTGTACGGGCGCAAGCCGTACGGCGCGTTCACGCTGCCCGCGGCCGAGGCGCTGCGCTGGTTCGCCAAGAGCGGCGGCACCGGCCTGGTCTACCACGCGGAGCCGGCGGGCGGGCTGATCAGGGTCGTGGCGGGCACGGCCGAGCGCTACGCGCAGCTGTTCGACCTCGACGCGCTGATCGCCGACTACCGCGGCGCGCTGCCGCCCGAGCTGGCCGAGCCGGAGGTGGCGGCGCTGGAGGCGCACGGCGGCCACTCCCCCGCGCTGCGCTACATCCTCAGCGAGAACGGCGAGGCCCGCTTCGCCCAGGCGCCGCTGTCGGTCCGCGGCCTCACCCTCGGATACCCTCCACGGGAGACGGCCGCCCGCATCGCCGCCGCGGCCCTCTCGTGACCGCACCCGCCACCGGAGCCGGAGCCACGCCGTGACCGCCAGACCCATGCCGGGCGTCAAAGGTGTCCTGTTCGACCTGGACGGCACCCTGCTCGACCACCGCAGCGCCGCCGACGCCGCGATCACGGCCTGGATGACCGCGCGCTTCCCCGGCCACCCGCGCCTGGAGGAGGTGGCCGCGCTCTGGGCGGTCCTGGAGGGGCGCTACCTGGCGATGTGGCACGCGGGCGAGTGCACCCATCAGGAGCAGCGGCACCACCGCCTGACCTCGCTCTGCCGGGAGCTGGCCGTGCCGGTGCCCGGCGACCTCGACTCGGCCTACGCCGACTTCGGCGAGCGCTACCGGCAGGGCTGGAGCGCCTACCCGGACACGGCGGGGGCGGTGGCGGAGCTGGGCGGGTTCGCGCTCGGGGTGCTGACGAACGGGGCGCAGCCGATGCAGGAGGCGAAGGTCCGCGCGATCGGGCTGGCCGACCTGGTCGGGCCGGTGCTGACGGGCGAGGTGCTGGGCGGCCACTTCAAGCCGTCACCCGCCTCCTACACCGGCGCTGCCGCGGCGCTGGGGCTGGCGCCGGAGCAGGTGCTGCTGGTGGGCGACGACGTCGACAAGGACGTGACGGGGCCGGCGGCGACCGGGATGCGCTCGGTCTGGCTCGACCGGCTCGGGGTCGAGCCGCCACCCGCCGGCTTCCCGCGCATCACCTCACTGACCGAGCTCCCGCGGCTGCTCCGCTAGCGGCGTCACCGCGACTGCTTCGCCGGCGGAGTCACCGCGGCTGCGTCACCGGCTGCGTCACCGGCTGCGTCACCGGCTGCGTCACCGGGGCGCCAGCTCGGCCAGCACCGAGCCGTCCAGGTCGAAGCCGGCCACGTGCGCCAGGTAGGACCCCTGTGCCAGCGGGTCGCCGAGGTAGACGCCGCCCGCCCGGCGCACCAGCAACGCCCCCGCGGCCACGTCCCAGGGGTGGGCGCGGGTGCCGTAGGCGGCGTCCGACCAGCCGGCGGCGACGTGCGCGAGCTTGAGCGCGGCGCTGCCCGGCTTGCGCACGGCCGAGAAGGACTCCAGGAACCGGCCGTAGCGGCGCAGCGCCTCCTCGCCGTCCGCCTCCAGGTCCGCGGGCGTCGGATAGCTCGACAGCAGCATCGCCTCCCGGTCTCTCGTGGCTCCCGCGCTCCTCATCGGCGTGCCGTTGCACCAGGCGCCCTCGGTGGAGGCGCCGAACTCGTCCTCGCGCACGGGGTCGTACACCACGCCGGCGACCAGCTCGCCGCGCGTGGCCACGGCGATCGACACGCAGAAGAACGGCAGCCCGGCGGCGAAGTTGGCGGTGCCGTCGATGGGGTCGATGTACCAGACGAGGTCGCCGGAGCCGGTCGTGCCGCCCTCCTCGCCGACGATCACGCTCTCGGGCGCGCGGGCGGCGATGACCGCGCGGATGGTCTCCTCGGCGGCCCGGTCGTGCTCGGTCACCGGGTCGTGGAAGTCGCGTTTGGTGGACACCTCGGGCCGGGATCTGAAGGCCTTGCGCAGCCGGGGCCCGACGGCTCTGGCCGCCTCGGTGGCGATGTCCAGCAGGTACGTCACGTCCATCTTCACTCCCGAAACAGGGGAAAGGGCATCATGTCCCTCTATGCCCACTTCGCCCGCCACCGGTTGTTTGTCAGGACATTCTGACCTGCGTTAAGCTGATCAGCATGACCGCGAATCTCGCCATCGACCTGGACCGGTCCAGTCCCGTGCCGCTCTACTTCCAGGTGGCCGAGCAGATCGCCGAGGCCATCCGGCGAGGGGACCTGGCGCCCGGCTCCCGGCTGGACAACGAGATCCTGCTGGCCGACAAGCTGGGCCTGTCGCGGCCCACGATCCGCCAGGCCATCCAGTATCTCGTGGACAAGGGCCTGCTGGTGCGCAAGCGCGGCGTCGGCACCCAGGTCGTCCACGGGCAGGTCAAGCGCTCGGTGGAGCTGACGAGCCTCTACGACGACCTGCGCAGGGCGGGCCAGGAGCCGGCCACGCAGGTGCTGGCCCTGGAGCCGCGCCCCGTCGAGGAGGAGGTCGCCCAGATCCTGGGTGTGGAGGCGGGCGCGGAGATCCTCTATCTCGAGCGCCTGAGGTTCGCGGCCGGGGAGCCGCTGGCGGTGCTGCACAACTGGCTGCCGCTCGGCCTGGCCCAGCTCACCGCCGCCGACCTGGAGAGCCGCGGCCTGTACGAGCTGCTGCGCGCCGCGGGCGTGCGCATGCGGGTCGCCAACCAGCGGATCGGCGCGCGGGCCGCCACCCAGGCCGAGGCCAGGCTGCTGGACGAGCGCCGCGGCGCGCCGCTGCTGACCATGATCCGCACCACCTACGACGACCAGGGCCGGGCCGTCGAGCACGGCTCACACGTCTACCGGGCCTCGCACTACTCCCTCGAGGTCACCCTCATCGAGCGCTGAGGCGGCCCGCCGCTTCAGATAGAGCGTGGTGCAGATCCCGAACACCACGGCCACCGCGAGCCCCACCCACGAAAAGCCCTTCAGCCACTTCTCGGCGACGAGCCCGAGATAGAAGATCACCGTGGTGGTGCCGCCCGCCCACACGATCCCGCCGAGCACGTTGGCGACGGCGAACTTCCAGTACGGCATGCGCAGCGCCCCCGCCAGCGGCCCGGCCAGGATGCGCAGCAGCGCGATGAACCGCCCGACGAAGACCGCCCACACCCCGAACCGCTGGAAATACCCTTCGGCCTTGGCGATGTGCCGGGGCCCGAAGTGCTTCGGGAAGCGCCGCCCGAGCCGCTCGAACAGGGGCGCGCCGCCCCTGCGCCCGATCGCGTACCCCACGGAGTCCCCCAGGATCGCCCCGGCGCTCGCGCACGCACCGACCCAGAAGGGGTGCACCACGCCCTTGGAGGCCAGGATCGAGGCGCTGACCAGGACGATCTCGCCGGGCAGCGGGATGCCGAGGCTCTCGAACCCGATCACCAGCGCGACCATGGCGTAAAGCCAGCCGGCCGGGATCGCCTGCAACCATTCGTCGATATGCACGCGCGCAACCCTAGCGCCGTCACATCACCACAAGACCCGCGATCGAGACCTTCCTTCCGCACCGGACGGTCAGCGTTCGCTGTCCAGCATGGACATCTGCGCCTCGGCGTACCGCGAGCCGGCGGCGGCGCCCTCGGGGACGGCCGCCTCGATGGCCGCCAGGTCCTCGGCGGTCAGGCTCACGTCCAGGGCGCCCAGGGCCTCGGCCAGCCGCTCGCGCCGCCGCGCCCCGACGAGCGGGACGATCTCCTCGCCCTGGGCCAGCACCCAGGCGATGGCCAGCTGCGCGACCGTGGCCCCCTTGGCCTCGCCGAGGCTCCGCAGCGCCTCCACCAGGGTGAGGTTGTGCGCCAGGTTGTCGCCGGAGAAGCGCGGGCTGGCGGCGCGGAAGTCACCGGCGGCCACCTCGCGGTCCTTGGACCAGTGGCCGCTGAGCAGCCCCCTGGACAGCACCCCGTACGCGGTCACGCTGATGCCCAGCTCGCGGCAGGCCGGCAGGATGTCCCGCTCGATCCCCCTGGACAGCAGGGAGTATTCGAGCTGCACGTCGGCGATCGGGTGGACGGCGTGGGCCCGCCGGATGGTCTCGGCCCCGGCCTCCGACAGCCCGACGTGCCGCACGTGCCCCTTGGCGACCTCCTCGGCGATGGCGCCGACGGTCTCCTCGATCGGCACGGCCGGGTCGACCCGCGCGATCCGGTAGACGTCCACGTGGTCGGTGCCGAGGCGGCGCAGGGTGTAGGCGAGCGAGCTCTTGACGGCCGCGGGCCGGCCGTCGTAGCCGAGCCAGTTGCCGTCGTAGTCGCGCTGCGCCCCGAACTTCACGCTGATCTGCACGTCGTCGCGCGAGCGGCCCTCGAGCGCCTGGCGGATGAGCAGCTCGTTGTGGCCCATGCCGTAGAAGTCGCCGGTGTCGAGCAGCGTGATGCCGGCGTCGAGTGCGGCGTGGATGGTGGCGATGGACTCGGACGTGTCGGCCGGCCCATAGAAGTCGGACATTCCCATGCAGCCCAGCCCGAGGTCGGACACGACAGGTCCGCCGGTTCCCAGAGTTCTCATGCGGCCAGTATGCCAATTGGGCTGACAGATTTCAATTTTTGTCAGCCAGTGGAAGCCGCCCGCCCAACGCAGACTCAACGATTCCTCAACAACGCCGGGCCTACCTTCCTGTCATCGGCTCGCAAACCGAGCGACGGGAGGGAGAAGATCATGCGTCTGCGCACGTCAGCGGCCGCCGTGGCGCTCGCGGGGGCGGTCACGGCGGGCTTCGCCGCCGGACCGGCCTCAGCCGCCACCACCAGCGCCACCAGCGCCCAGGCCGCCGCGCCCTGGTGCCTCGGGCACCGCCTCAACGCCAAGGGCGCCGTGGACAAGCTCTGGGTCTGGAACAGCTGCAAGTCCAACCAGAGCTACAAGGTCAGGCTCGCCAACGTGCCCGACCTGGCCTGCCGGCAGCTCAAGCCGGGCGGCGCCGACTACTTCACCTGGGGCTGGCCGGGCCGCTTCGACGGCCTGGTCACCTGCTGAGACCACGGAAGGGAACAGGCACATGCGCACCAGAACGATCCTCGCCGCGGGCGCCTTCGCGGCCGCCGCCATCGCCGTCTCGCCCGCGCCCGCTCAGGCCGCGGCCCCGTCCTGCCTCACCTACAAGCTGGACGACCGGGGCGCCCAGGACGAGCTCTACGTGTGGAACACCTGCAAGCACCCGGTGAGCTACAAGGTCAGGCTGGCCAACGGGGCGGACCTCCACTGCGACTACAAGACCCCCAACAGCGGCTACGACAAGTGGTGGTGGAAGTGGCCCCGCCGCTTCGACGGCCTCGTCAGCTGCTGACCGGAAGGAGCCGAGAACATGCGCGCGATCGCCATCGCCCTGCTCGCCGGCCTCACCACGGTAGGTGTCGCGGCCCCGGCCGCCCAGGCGTCGGCCGCCGGCCGGGCGCCGTCCTGCCTGGCGTACAAGCTGGACGACAGGGGCGCCCAGGACGAGCTGTGGGTCTGGAACAACTGCAAGAAGGCCGTGAACTTCCGCGTCCGGCTCGCCAACGGGCCCGACAGCTACTGCACCTACAAGGAGCCGCGCTCCACGTACAGCAAGTTCACGTGGGAGTGGCCGCAGCGGTTCGACGGGCTCATCACATGCTGAGGTCCCCCGTCTCCATGTAGATCTCGTCCACCACCTCCACCTGGGCGTGGAAACCGTGCTCCCCGGTACGGGAGACGCCCAGGTCGAAGTCCCCCTCCGCCGTGTCGCCGGCCACGAGCCGCCGCCGGGGCGTGTCCACCCGGCCGAACGTCACCGGCACCGGACGCCCGAAGTCCGCGGGCGGCTCTCCGGTGACGCCGGGCTCGTGGCGCACGGTCCCCCGGACCAGGCGGACGGCGAGGACCTGGTCGAAGTCGGGGCGGGCGGTGATCTCGTGCGCGAGGTGCAGCCCGCCCGCCCGGCCGAAGCACAGGTAGCCCAGCGGCGCCCGGTCGTCGTGACGCGCAGCCGGGTCGAGCCGCCGGAAGAACAGGACTCGCGTGATCCGCGCCGTGACGTCCTCGGCGACCGGGACGCCGCCGCGCTCGAAGTGCCCCCGGAAGACGGTGCCCCGCACCGAGGTCCGCACCGGCCCGCCGTCGGGGTCGAGCTCCAGGATGTCGAACGGGTCCGGCACGAACGTGCGCAGGCCCTCGATCTTGCGCACCGCCTCGCGCACGTCGTCGCGGAAGCCGACCTCCATGAGCACCTGGAAGCGGTGCGCCGGGACGTGGAACATCGGCAGGTGCGAGAAATAGAGCGGGTCGTCGCCGAAGAGCAGCATTCCGTGGACGTCGAACGTCTCGGGCTGGGCCCGGTGATGGGCAGGGTCGTGGTGCGCGCGCATCGTCGCCTCCGGTTTTCCGCTGGGCACCCAGTACAGCCCCGCGGCCCGGTGAACGCCTGAGTACGGGCTACTCAATCGCCCCCCTGTAATCGGCGCTCAAGCGGCGTGCAATCCGCCTCGCGTACAACTCGGGACAACGCCCGCGGCGGGCGAGGAGAGGGCGGGGAGAGCGATGGGCACGGGACTGGGGCTGGCACTGGCGATCACGGGCGCGACGATGCTGGTCCTGGCGTGCGTCTGGCTGCCGTTCCTGATCGCCTCCTGGACCGGCCGGCAGCTCCTGGCCACCGGCATCGCCGCGCAGGCGGTGATCGAGTCGATGGCCGACACCGGCGTGACGATCAACGGGCAGCCGCTCGTCAGCTTCGTCCTGGGCGTGCGGACGCAGGACGGGCAGGTGCACCGGGTCACGCACCGGCAGTCGCTGCCGCGCCTGCCCATGGGCATGGTCGTGCCCGGCGCGGTGGTGCCGGTCAAGGTGGACCCGCAGCGGCGCGACCGGGTGCGCATCGACTGGGCGTCCTGGCGCCCCGCCCCGCACGGCGCGTAGCCGCCCAGCGTCAAACCGACCCGTCCGGTGGTTTCCGGACGGGTTACGTTCTTTTTTCCATCCGGTCCTAACCCTTGGCAACTTACCTCCCAGACACCTAAGGTTCAGTGCAATGCCACACATTACTGGGAAGGTTCATGACGTCCAAGCAGGTCAGGCCCCTGGCCGGCGCCGTACGCACCACCGCAGGAGCGGTTCGGCCGCTGTCCGGAGCACGCATCACCGGCGGACTGCTGCATGACTGGCAGCGCCGCAACCGCAGGGCCACAATCCCCCACACCATCGAGCAGCTCCGCGCGGCGGGCAACGTCGCCAACCTGAGCCGCCTCCTGGAGGACGACCCCGCCCCCTACCGGGGCCGCTACCCCTTCCTCGACACCGACCTGTACAAGACCCTCGAAGGTCTGGCGTACGAGCTCGGCGACGGAGACACCCCGGCCAGGGAGTTCTTCGACGAGGTGGTCGGCCTGCTGGAACGGGTCCAGGCCGGCGACGGCTACCTCAACTCCTTCTTCCAGGACCCGGCTTCGGACAAGAAGCCCTGGGAGGACCTGGCCTGGGGACACGAGCTCTACAACCTGGGCCACCTCATCCAGGCGGCCGTCGCCGCCAACCGGCGGATGGGCGACGACCGGCTGCTGCGCGTGGCCACGCGCTTCGCCGACCTGGCGGTGGAACGTTTCGGGGAGACGGGCATCTGCGGCCATCCCGAGGTGGAGATGGCGCTGGTCGAGCTCTACAGGGAGACGGGCGAGCGCCGCTACCTGACGCTGGCCTCGGCGTTCGTCGACCGCCGCGGCACCGGGCAGATGGAGCACCGCACCTTCTCCGGCGAGTACTTCCAGGACCACGTGCCGTTCCGCGAGCTCCCGTCGGTGACGGGCCACGCGGTGCGCATGGCCTACCTGGCGGCGGGCGCGGCCGACGTCTTCCTGGAGACCGGCGACCGGTCGCTGTTCGAGGCGCTGGAGCGGCTCTGGGACGACATGGTGGCGACCAAGCTGTACGTCACCGGCGGCCTGGGCAGCCGCCACTCCGACGAGGCGATCGGCGACCGGTACGAGCTGCCGTCCGAGCGCGCCTACAGCGAGACCTGCGCGGCCATCGGCGTCATGCAGTGGGCGTGGCGGATGTTCCTGGCCGGCGGCGACGCGAAATACCTCGACGTGTTCGAGCGCGTGCTCTACAACGCCTACGCCGTGGGCCTGTCGGCCGACGGCACGGCGTTCTTCTACGACAACCCGCTGCAGCGCCGCCCCGACCACGCGCAGCGCAGCGGCGCGGAGGCCGGCGGCGAGCCGCTGCGCCGCGCCTGGTTCACGTGCCCGTGCTGCCCGCCCAACATCGTGCGGTGGATGGCCCAGCTCGCCGACTACGTGGCAGCCGAGCGGGACGGCGCCGTGCTGATCACCGCCTACACGCAGGCCACCATCCGGACGGCCGAGCTGGAACTGGCGATGGAGACGGCCTACCCGTGGGACGGCGACGTGCGCATCTCCGTCGAGCGGGCGCCGGAGGGGCCGTACGGGCTGGTGCTGCGCGTGCCCGGCTGGGCCCGGAACGTGACGGTCACCGTCAACGGCGAGCCCTGCGAGACGCCGCGGTCCGGCGGCTGGGTCACCCTGCACCGCGCGTGGTCGCCGGGCGACGAGGTGCGCCTCACCCTGCCCATGCCGGTCCGCGCGCACGGCTCGCACCCCTACCTGGACGCCACCCGGGGTGCGGTCAGCCTGGCCCGGGGGCCGCTCGTGTACTGCGTCGAGCAGCACGACAGCCCGCAGGCCCCCGTCGACGACCTGCTCGTCGGCGCCCACGACGTTGTTAACGCGCACACCGAGCGCCGTGACGCGGCCGTCGTGCTGCGTCTGGAGGCGGACGCGGCTCCCCCGCCCGCCACCGAGCTCTACCCCGAGCTCCCTCTGCACGAGGCGCTCCCGGAGACGAGGGCCACCGCGACCTTCGTCCCCTACTTCCTGTGGGGCAACCGCGGCCCCCAAGCCATGCGGGTCTGGGTCAGGACCCCCTGGACCAACGGAAAGAAGGCATCATGATGAGGAGATCGGCGGCGCTCGCGAGCGTCACCATGACCACCGTGCTCGCGCTCACCGCGTGCGGCGGGGGCGGCGGCGCGGCGGCCCCCGGCACGGGCGCCGGCACCGGCGCCTCGGGCGGGCCGGGCGCGCCCGCCGCGACGGGCGGCACCGTGCGCATCCTGGCCAAGGCGGACTTCTCCCATCTGGACCCGGCGCGGGGCTTCGACGGCGGAGTGAACAACTTCTACCGGCTCATCTACCGGGGACTGACGATGTTCGGCGCGGGTCCGGGCGCCGAGGGCACGAAGATCGTGCCCGACCTGGCCACCGACACCGGGACGCCGTCGGACGGCGGCAAGACGTGGACGTTCAAGCTCAAGGACAACCTGTTCTTCGAGGACGGCTCGCCGATCAACAGCGAGTCCGTGAAGTTCGGCTTCTCGCGCTCGTTTGACCCGGAGGCCGGGATCGGCTCGCCGTACGGGAAGCTGCTGCTGGACGCGCCGAAGGACTACAAGGGCCCGTACCTGGACGGCGACCTGAAGACGATCGAGACGCCCGATGACAAGACGGTCGTCTTCCACCTGAAGAAGCCCTTCGCCGACTTCCCGAGCGCGCTCGCGCTGGCCAACTTCACGCCCTTCCCCAAGGGCACGGGGGCGGGCGCGGCCTTCGACACCAAGCCGATCGCGAGCGGGCCGTACAAGGTGGCGAGCTACCAGCGCGGCGCATCGCTGAAGCTGGAGCGCAACCCGCAGTGGAAGCGTGAGACCGACAGCGTGCGGGCGGCCAAGCCGGACGCGTTCGAGTGGACGTTCGGCCTGGACCCGGCCACGATCGACGAGCGCATGCTGGCCGAGCAGGGCACCGACACCGACGCCATCGGCCCGTCGATCCAGGCGGCGACCGTGGCGCGGGTGCAGGCGCCGCAGATCAAGCAGCGCACCCTGTCCGGGCTCAACGGCTGCACCACGTACATGGGCCTGAACACCACCAAGAAGCCCCTGGACGACGTGCGCGTGCGCCAGGCGATCAACTACGCGATCAACAAGGACACCGTGGTCGCGGGCATGGGCGGCGGCGCCCTGGCCGCCAAGGGCACCTCGATCCAGCCGCCCACGGTCGCGGGCCGGGTGGACTACGACCCGTACCCGTACAACCCCGAGGAGGCCAAGAAGCTGCTGGCCGAGGCCGGCCAGGCCGACGGGTTCACCCTGACGCTCGACACCCGCCCGGACCCGAAGATGGCCGCGGTGGCGGTGGCGATCCAGGACGCGCTCAAGCAGGTGAAGATCGACGTCAAGATCAACAACATCGACACCTCGACGTACTACGAGGTCATCGGCACGCCGGCGCAGCAGCACGACGCCGCCGTCACCGGCTGGTGCCCCGACTGGGCCTCCGGCGCGACGTTCCTGCCGCCGCTGTTCGACGGCCGCAACATCACCGCCAAGGGCAACTCCAACCTCGCGCAGATCAACGACAAGGGCATCAACCAGCGGATCGACGAGATCGCCGCGATGACGGACGTGCAGGCGGCCAACGCGGCCTACGGCGAGCTCGACAAGCAGATCATGAAGGAGGCGCCGATCGTCCCGCTGGCCTACGAGAAGCTCATCCTCCTCGTCGGCTCGAACATCGCCGGCGCCTACCAGTCCAACTCCTTCTCCGGCGGCATCGACCTGATCTCCGTCGGCCTGGCGAAGCCGACGAAGTAAATGGCCGTCGTCGCTTACTCCCCGAGCACGTCGAGGGCACGGGTCACGAGCGCGCTGCTGCGCGACAGGGGCGCGGTGCTGAGCACCGCGTTCCTGTCGCTGATCGTGCTGATGGCGATCTGCGCGCCGCTGATCAGCGCGATCACCGGCCACGGCCCGAACGACTTCGACACCGCCGCCGTCAACACCGACCTGGGCGGGGTGCCGCACGGGTCGCTCGGCGGCATCAGCGCCGAGCACCTGCTGGGCGTCGAGCCGCAGAACGGCCGCGACATCCTGGCCCGCATCGCCTACGGCGCCCGCGTCTCGCTGCTGATCGCGGCCTCCGCCACGGTGCTGACGACCCTGCTGGGCGTGGTGCTGGGCATGCTGGCCGGGTTCTACCAGGGCTGGGTGGACCAGCTGATCTGTCGGGTCATGGACTTCCTCATGGCCTTCCCCGCGCTCATCTTCATGATCGCGATCCTGTCGTCGCTGCCGCAGGGGAACCGGCCGGTGCTGCTGGTCCTGGTGATCAGCTTCTTCGGCTGGCCGTACCTGGCACGGGTGGTGCGCGGGCAGACGATGACGCTGGTGAACAGGGAGTTCGTGGAGGCCGCCCGAGCGTCGGGCGCCTCCACGGGCGCGCTGGTGTTCAAGGAGATCCTGCCGAACCTGCGCAGCTCGCTGATCGTGATGACCACCCTGGCCGTGCCCGGCTACGTCGGCACCGAGGCGGGGCTGTCGTTCCTCGGCGTCGGCGTGCAGCCGCCGACGCCGTCATGGGGGCAGATGATCTTCAGCTCGGTCGGCTGGTACGCCGTCGATCCGATGTACTTCGCGATCCCCGGCGGGTTCCTGTTCCTCACCGTGCTGTCCATGACGGTGCTCGGCGACCGGCTGCGGGCCGCCTTCGACGCCGGGGAGGCCTCATGATGGCGCGCTACATCGCCGGGCGGCTCGCCTGGGTGCTGCTGATCCTCTTCCTGGTGTGCCTGTTCACGTTCATCATCTTCTTCACGCTCCAGCCCGACCCGGCGGTGATGATCTGCGGGAAGACGTGCACGCAGGAGCGCATCAACGAGATCCACGCGGTGCTGGGCCTGGACGAGCCGCTGCTGACGCAGTTCTTCGGCTTCCTCTTCGGGATCTTCGCCGGGCGCGACTACGGCCAGGGCGCGAACCTGGTGCACTGCGGCGCCCCGTGCCTGGGCTACAGCTTCCAGACCGGCCAGTCCGTGTGGGACATGGTGGTCGACCGGCTGCCGGTCAGCGCCACGGTCGCGATCGGCGCCGCGGTGCTGTGGCTGCTCATCGGGATCGCGGCGGGCCTGCTCAGCGCGGTCAAGGAGGGCACCTGGTGGGACCGCACGGCCATGGGCCTGGCGCTGGGCGGCTCCAGCGTCCCCAACTACGTGCTGGCGCTGGCGCTGCAGTACGTGCTGGTGGTGCAACTGCAGGTGCTGCCGTTCCCGCGGGCCGTGCCCTTCGCCGACGATCCGGTGGTGTGGTTCCAGTCGTACCTGATGCCGTGGATCGTGCTGGCCACCGGCTACGCCTGCCTCTACAGCCGGCTCACCCGGGCGAACGTGATCGACACCCTCGCCGAGAACTTCATGCGCACGGCCCGCTCCAAGGGCCTGAGCCCGGCCCTGACCATGCGCAGGCACGCCCTGCGCCCGGCGCTGACGCCCATCGCCACGATCTTCGGCATGGACTTCGCCGCGCTGCTGGGCGGCGCGCTGATCACCGAGACGGTGTTCGGGCTGAACGGGGTCGGCAAGATGGCGGCGGACTCGATCTACAAGAACGACCAGCCGGTGATCATGGCGGTGACGCTGCTGGCGGCGTTCTTCGTGGTGGTCGGCAACCTGGTGATCGACCTCGTCTACACGAGGCTGGACCCGAGAGTGAGGATCACGGCGAAATGAGCGACCTGCTTGTCGTGGAGGACCTCACCGTCACCTTCCCCACCACGCGCGGCCCGGTGGACGTGGTCAAGGGCGTGTCCTTCACCGTCGGACGGGACGAGACCGTCGGGATCGTCGGCGAGTCCGGGTCCGGCAAGTCCATGACCAGCCTGGCGGTCATGGGGCTGCTGCCCAAGGGTGCCAGGACCAGCGGGAGCATCCGGCTGGACGGCACGGAGCTGCTCGGCCGCCCGGACCGCGAGCTGCGGCGGCTGCGCGGCGACCAGATGTCGATGATCTTCCAGGACCCTCTGTCGTCCCTGAACCCGTACTACACGGTCGGCCTGCAGATCGAGGAGATGTACCGTGCCCACCGCGGCGGCTCGCGCGCGGCGGCGCGGAAGGTCGCGGTCGAGGCGCTGCGGCAGGTGGACCTGCCCGAACCGGAGCGGCGGGTGGACTACTACCCGCACCAGTTCTCCGGCGGGCAGCGGCAGCGCGTCATGATCGCGATGGCCCTGGTGTGCTCGCCGGCGCTGCTGATCGCCGACGAGCCGACCACGGCCCTGGACGTGACCGTGCAGGCGCAGATCCTGAAGCTGCTGGCCGGCCTGCGGCAGGAGCGCGGGATGGGCATGGTGTTCATCACGCACGACCTGGCCGTGATCAGCTCGATCGCCACGCGCGTGCTGGTGATGCGGCAGGGCGAGCAGGTCGAGTACGGCACGGCCGAGCAGGTCTTCGCCGAGCCGCGCCACGACTACACCCGGATGCTGCTGGAGAGCATCCCGCGCATCGACGATCCAGTAGACGGTGAGGTGAAGGCATGACGCTGCTGCGGGCCAAGGACCTGACCAAGCGGTTCGTCTCGCGCGGCCCGCTGGGCGCCAAGGCCGAGTTCACGGCGGTCGACCAGGTCAGCTTCGAGGTACGGCTCGGCGAGACGCTCGCCGTGGTCGGCGAGTCCGGCAGCGGCAAGTCGACCACCGCCCGCATGATCGCCAAGCTGATGGACCCGAGCGAGGGCGCGCTGGAGTTCGACGGCGAGGACGTCACCCACGCCAAGGGGGCGGCGCTGGCCCGCTTCCGCGCCAACGTCCAGGTCGTCTTCCAGGACCCGTTCTCCTCGCTCAACCCCCGCCACACCGTCGAGCGGATCCTGATGGCGCCGCTGGACTACCAGGGCATCGCACCCGATGGCGGGCGGCGGGCGCACGCCAAGGAGCTGATGGAACGGGTCGGGCTCAACCCCGACCACTCGCTGCGCTACCCCGCGCAGTTCTCCGGCGGGCAGGCGCAGCGCATCGGCATCGCCCGCGCGCTGGCCGTCAACCCCAAGCTCGTCATCTGCGACGAGGCCGTCTCGGCGCTGGACGTATCCGTGCAGGCACAGGTGATCGAGCTGCTGCGGCGGCTGCAGCGCGAGAGCGGCTTCAGCTACGTGTTCATCGCCCACGACCTGGCCGTGGTCCGGCAGATCGCGCAGCGGGTCGCGGTGATGAGCAAGGGGAAGATCGTCGAGCTGGGGGACGCCGAGCAGGTCTTCGGCGAGCCCCGGCATGATTACACGCGTACGCTGCTGGCGGCCATCCCGCGCATCAACCCGGAGTGGGACCGCCGCAGGAGGGAGAAGCTGTGATCACCGCAACCTACACCATCCCGGGGATGCGGGTACGCGACCACGTCGTGGAGGTGCCGCTCGACTGGGCGGACCCCGAGGCCACGATCAGGGTCTTCGCCAGGGAGCTCGTGGACCCCACCCGGGACGGCGACGACCTGCCGTGCCTGCTCTACCTGCAAGGAGGGCCCGGCGGTAAGGGGCCGCGTCCCGTCGGCACGTCGGGCTGGCTCGGCAAGGCGCTGGAGACGTACCGGGTGATCCTGCTCGACCAGCGGGGCACGGGCCGCAGCTCGCGGATCGACGGGCGCGTGATGAGCGCGCTCGACCCGCAGGAGGGCGCCGACTACCTGGCCCGCTTCCGCGCGGACTCGATCGTGGCCGACGCCGAGCACCTGCGCAAGACCGTCTTCGGCGGGCGGCGCTGGTCGACGCTCGGGCAGAGCTACGGCGGCTTCCTGACGATGACGTACCTGTCGCAGGCGCCCGAGGGGCTGAGCGCCTGCTACGTGGCGGGCGGGCTGCCCTCCCTGGACCCCGACGCGTCGGAGGTCTACCGGCGCACCTATCCCCGGGTCGCAGCCAAGAACGCCGAGTTCTACCGCCGCTACCCGCACCACGCCGAGACGGTGTCCCGGCTGGCCGACCGGCTGGCCTACGGCGACGTGCTGCTGCCCGACGGCGACACGCTCACCGTGCGGCGGCTGCAGTCGCTGGGGATCGACTTCGGCATGAAGCCGGGGTACGAGCGCATGCACTGGCTGCTCGACGAATCCACTGAGTTGCCCGAGACGTTCCTGCACCAGGTGCTGGCCCGCTCCTCCTACGCCGACAACCCGCTGTTCGCCGCGCTGCAGGAGAGCATCTACGGCTCCGGTCCCGGCGCGACCGCCTGGGCGGCGCAGCGCGAGCGCGCCAACCACCCCGCCTTCGCCGAGGGCGCCCGGCCCCTGCTGTTCACCGGCGAGATGATCTACCCTTGGATGTTCACGGAGATCCGCGCGCTGCGCCCCTTCCGCGACGCCGTCGACCTGCTCGCCGAGCGGGCCGAGTGGCCGGCGCTCTACGACCTGGACCGCCTGGCGGCCAACGAGGTCCCGGTGGCGGCGGCCGTCTACTTCGACGACATGTACGTCGACTCGGGGCTGCAACTGGACACCGCCTCCAGAGTGGGCAACACGCAGGCCTGGGTCACCAACGAGTACGAGCACGACGGCATCGGCGAGGAGCGCGTCTTCGCCCGCCTGACCGGACTGGTGCGCGACATAGGAGGAGGAATCACCAGTGAGTGATGGCAAACCCCCCAAGCTGACAGAGGTCCCCGCGTTCCTCGAGTTCATCGCCCAGGGCTGGGACGCCCCCGCCCGCACCCCCGACCTCGTGCCCGGGGCGGCCGAGGCCGCCGCCGCGCACCGCGAGCGCCTGGCCGCCGCGCTGCCCGGCAGGACCGTGGTGGTCAAGGCGGGCCGGGCGCCGGTACGCAGCAACGACACCGCCTACGACTTCCGCGTCGACAGCGACTTCTACTGGCTCACCGGCTGCGCCGTGGAGAACGCCGTCGCCGTGATCGCGGACGGCGCCGCCACCCTCTACCTGCCGCCGCCCGCCCGCCCCGGCGACCTCGGCTTCTTCTCCGACGCGGCGTACGGGGAGCTGTGGGTGGGCCCGTCCCCGTCCCTCGCCGAGTGGTCGGCGGCGCTCGGGGTCACGGTGCGGCCGCTGTCCGACTTCACGGACACCTCCGAACCGGTGGAGGAGCTCCCCCGGGTGCTGGCCGAGCTGCGCATGATCAAGGACGAGTGGGAGATCGGCCAGCTGCGCGAGTCCGTGGACCGCACGGTCGAGGGCTTCGCGGCCGTGCTGGCCGAGGTCCCGGCGGCGATCGAGGGGGCGGGCGAGCGGTGGCTGCAGGGCACGTTCGACCGCTACGCCAGGGCGTACGGCAACGGCCCCGGCTACGCCACCATCGTCGGCAGCGGCCCGCACGCCCCCACCCTGCACTGGGTGCGCTGCGACGGGCCCGTCCTGCCGGACCAGCTGCTGCTGCTCGACATGGGCGTTGAGGTCCGCAGCCACTACACCGCCGACGTCACCCGCACCTTCCCCGCCTCCGGCGCCTTCTCCCCCGCCCAGCGGCAGGTCCACGACCTGGTGGAGAAGGCGCACCGGGCGGGCCTGGCGGCGGTCGGCCCCGGCCGGCGCTTCACCGACTTCCACCACGCAGCGATGGAGGTCATCGCGCGCGGGCTGGACGACTGGGGGCTGCTGCCGGTCTCGGTGGACGAGGCCCTGTCGGACACCGGCCAGCACCACCGCCGCTACCTGATCTGCGGCATCGGCCACCACCTGGGCCTGGACGTGCACGACTGCGCCCAGTCCCGCCCTGAGGCCTACCACGGGGCCGCCATGGCGCCGGGCATGGTGCTCACCGTCGAGCCCGGCCTGTACTTCCACGCCCACGACCTCACGGTCCCGCCGGAGCTGCGGGGGGTGGGGGTGCGGATCGAGGACGACCTGCTGGTGACGCCGTCCGGCACGGAGATCCTTTCGGACGCCCTGCCCATCGACGCCTCCGGCCTGGAACGCTGGGCCAAGGAGTCCATCGTCTGACCCCTGCGGGTTCTCCCGGCACCACCCCACACGGCGCCGGAAGAACCCGCCTCCCGGGGACGGACCGCCGAGGCGCAGTGTCGGCGAGGTACGGCGCGACCCGCGCCTGGGCGAGTGCGCCACCCCGCGTCCCGCCACAGACGCACCCGAAGGCGGCGTCCCAGCCCCGCCCCACCATCGGCCCCTCCAGGCGCGGCCCAGCGCCATCCCTTGAGCGGCCCCTCTCAGACGCGGGCCCAGCGCCATCCCCCGAGCCCCTCTCAGACGCGGGCCCAGCGCCATCCCCCGAGCGGCCCCTCTCAGACGCGGGCCCAGCGCCATCCCCCGAGCGGCCCTCCGGATCCCGCATGCGCCGCTCCAGGCGCCCCGGGCCAGCGAGACGTGCATGCGGCACGACCCCGCCCGAGCAAGCGCGCCACTCAGCACTCCCAATCCCGCCGCCCCGAGTGCGGGCCCCTCCCAGCGGCTCGGGTTGCCCTCCCAGGCGCGCCTGCGCCGGCACGCTGGGCGGCCCATCTCCCCGGGCGCGCACGTTGCGCCGAGCCGCACCGCACCACGTCTCACCGACCCGGCGCCGGGAAGGGACGCTCGCAGGATGGCGCCATACCGGGCCTGGCGGGCGGGCCAGCCCGAGCCACCGCACCAGGCGTGGCGGGCCGGCCCGAGCCGCCGCGCCGGGCGTGGGCGGTCGGCCGGGTCAGGATGAGCCGCTGTAGCGGGCCTGGCGGGCGGTGGAGGTGAGGGCCGCTGCCCGGGCCGCCTCCGTCGGCGTGAACGGCAGCTCGGGACGCCGGATCAGCAGCGCCCGATCCGGGTTGACCGAGATCACCATCGTGGTGTTGAGCTCGGCCCCCTCGTCCACCGTGTCACCCGGCCGCCGCCACTCCACCTCCGGCACCCGCAGCAGCTCCGCCATCGCCTCCGGCAGCCGGTCCGGGTCCGCGCTCACCCGCTGAGCCAGCACCAGCGCCTGGACGCCGGGATCGGTGAGGTCCTTGACCTGCGCGGGCACGATCACGACGTCATGCCCGCCCGCCTCCGTCAGCGCCCCCGCCAGCGCCTGCAGCGCCAGCCCCGGCGGCGCCTCGATGACGAACTCGTCCAGCGCGTCACACCCCGCGGGCGTGATCGCGCTGCTGCCGGTCGGCGCGATGTGCAGCGCCAGGATGTTGCAGCCCAGCCCCCCGAACGCCCCCGCGACCGCCGCGAGCCGCCCCGGCCGCTCCACAACCCTCATCCGGATGCGCCACAAAACCATGGCCGCCCCCGCGCCCTCCCCCACGGGCAGCGCGGGGACCTTGCGTACGGGGCGGTGGCCCATCCGCTTGTGGACCGCCGCCCCCACGATCAGCGCCGCCCCCAGCCCGACCATCACCACCGGACCGGGTTCGCGGTGGCCGAGCAGGGTCGCCAGCAGGTGCGCCAGGCCGACCGCGAGGAACAGCGCGGCCAGCTCGACGATCTCCCGCCGCCAGGAGCGCCGATTTCCGTTGATCACCTTCGGTGCATCGCTCATGCGCCCCAGTGTGTGCGGGGCGTGTTTCCTGATCACGAACGGCGCGGTTGCGACGGCATTAAACCGCCCTAACCGCATGGCCCGTTCATGACAGGCCCCTTACACCCGCTCGACCTCGAAGACCAGCGCCGACTCGGCCCGCAGCACGGGAGCGGGCAGCCCCAGCTCGCCCAGGACCGCGCCGCTCAGCCGCACCGGGCCCGAGGTCCACTCCGGCAGCCCGGCCGCGCGGGGCTTGGGTCCCGCGACCCGCACCTCGTACGTCGCCGCCGGGTCGAGCCCGGGCAGCCTCAGCGGCGCGGGCCCGATCGCGGTCCTGGAGGTGAGCTGGACGAACGCGAACACCCCGCGCTCCGGCAGCACCACCCCGTGCAGCAGCGCCGACGGGTCCGGATAATCGGCCCGCACCACCCGCCCGGCGTGCAGCGTCGGCCGCAGCCGCTTGTGCAGGGCGATCCACTCGGCCAGCTCCTCCAGCTCCGCCTGGCTCGCCGAGGTCAGGTCCCACTCCACGCCCATGTGCCCGAACAGCGCGGTCGCGGCCCGGAAGGCCAGCGGCAGCGACCGGCCCGTGCTGTGGTCCTGCGGCGCGCCGACGTGGCTGCCCATCCGCTCCGGCGGCACGAGCAGCCCGGTCCAGCGCTGGATCGCCTGCCGGTCGAGCGCGTCGTTGCAGTCGGACGTCCACACCCGGTCGGTGCGGGCCAGCACGCCGAAGTCGACGCGGGCGCCGCCCGACGAGCACGACTCGATCTCCAGCTCGGGGTGACGGGCCCGCAGCTCGTCCAGCAGCCGGTACGCCGCCAGCGTCTGCGCGTGCACCCCGGGCACCCCGTCGTGCACCGGCTCGGCGATGTCGCGGTTGTGGTCCCACTTGATGTAGTCGAGCGCGTACTCGCTCACCAGGCTGTCCAGCCGCTCCAGCAGATAGTCGTACGCCTCGGGCCTGGCCAGGTCGAGCACCTGCTGGTTGCGCTGCGGCGGCGGCATGCGCTCGGCCTGCCCGAGGATCCAGTCGGGGTGCGCGCGCAGCAGGTCGGAGTCCGGGTTGACCATCTCCGGCTCGAACCACAGCCCGAACTGCATGCCGAGCTTGCGCACGTGCTCGGCGAGGGGGTTCAGGCCGTCCGGCCAGACGCCCTCGTCGACGTACCAGTCGCCGAGCCCGGCCCGGTCGTGGCGGCGGTGGCGGAACCAGCCGTCGTCGAGCACGAACCGCTCGATCCCCGCCGCCGCGGCCTTGTCGGCCAGCTCCAGCAGCCGGTCGAGGCCGTGGTCGAAGTAGGTGGCCTCCCAGTTGTTCAGCGTGACCGGGCGCACCCCCAGCGGGCGGGCGGCGCGCAGGTGGTCGTGCAGCCTCGTGCTCGCCTCGTCCAGCCCGCCGCCCGACCAGGTGAAGTACGCCGTCGGCGTGCGGTAACTCTCCCCCTCGGCCAGCACGATCTCGCCGGGCTCCAGCAGCTCGCCCGCCGCCAGCAGCGCCGGGCCCTCGGCCAGCCGCTCGGCGTAGTGGAGGTGGTTGCCGCTCCAGCCCGCGTGCACCCCCCACACCTCGCCGCCCCGGAACCCGAACCCCGCGGTCCCGGCCACCAGCAGCCCCGTGCCGTCGTGCCCGGTCCGGCCGCGCCGGTTCTCCCGCGACCACACGCCGTACCCGAACGCCGTGCGCTGCGGCACCTTCTCCAGCGCCCACCGGCCGGTGAAGTCCAGCAGCTCGCCGGCGCGCGCCGGCACCGGCAGCGCGCAGACCAGCCCCTCCAACCGGTACGGGGCGGCGGCGGTGTTCGTCAGCGTGTGCCGCATCGTCACCAGGCCGCCGCCGTCCATGGCCAGCTCGCTGACCAGCTCCAGGCCCGCGCGGGCGTCGGAGGCCGCGACGGTCACCGTGCCGCCCCGGCCGGGCGTCGCGTCCGCGTCGAACCGGTCCAGCGTCCAGCGAACCGGCCAGTGCTCGCCGTCCCGGCCGCCCGACAGGCCCGGCCTGCCGTACCAGCTGTCTCCCTGGGCGGGCAGCAGCGGCGGCGCGGCGGTGAGGGAGGCCAGCGCCGGCGCCAGGTCGGCGCCGGTCGCGGACCCGAGGTCGGCCCCGAAGTGGCGCACGCGCGGCAGGCCGGAGCCCGAGGCGTCCAGCACCAGGGCGGCCCCCGCGGCGGAGAGGATGAGGGGTGACAAGTCAGGCTCCTCGTTCAGCTCGGCGTTACGACGCGAACCTACAGGAACAGCACACTTGCCTCGATCATGGGGCGGCCCCTCCGGGGCGAGAGCCGGAAGGGCCGCCGCGACGCGGCGTCAGGCGGGCTCGGGCGTGCCGCCGAGCACGACGCGCAGGTCCGCCTGCGTGGGCGGCTTCGTCCAGGTGAGCCCCGGCCCGCCGGCGGCGATCAGGCGCGGCGCGACCTCGCGCAGCAGCTCCCCGGCCGCGGCCTCGGGCTGCTTCTCCCGGGCCTCCCGGTACAGCTCGAGCACCCTGGCCAGGTCGAGCATCATCGTGTTGGTCTCACCCACGGTGACCTGCAACGCTCCAACGGCGGGGTCGGCCCACCAGGGGCACGCGCCGGACACGGCCTCGCGCACCGCCTCGGCGAAGGCGGCCCGGTCCATGCCGTCCACCTCGCCGTCCAGCCAGTCCGCGCGCAGGTGCAGCACCCCGGGCCGCTCCACCGCCCCGAGGTGCGCGATCAGGGCCACGACCGTGCCCTGCGGATCGTGCAGCGCGGCGTCCCCCCGGGCCGCGAAGGCGTCGGCGAGCAGGTGCAGCGAGATCAGCCGGGGCGGCTCGTACGTCGTGAGCACCCCCCGCCGGCCGCCCGCCCGCAGCGGGTAGGCCCGCAGCCCCTCCATGAACGCGGGCTCGACCTCCGCCGGGATCCCGAGATCCATGTCCGCCTCGACGGTGGTGCCGGCGTCACCGGCGTCACGGCCGGCCGGGTCACGGCGGAACCACCAGACCGTCGCCCCCACGACAATGGCGGCCAGCACTACGACTGCGATCCACACGATGTTGTTTGCTTTCCCCTCGTACCTGACAGCGGTAGCAGCGTAGTGTGATCCGACCGGATGAATGCACAAATTTCTGTAAATGCGGCTAGCACGCACCCACGGGATCGTGTATACCCGGGCGGCTGACAGAATTGGAAAGGTGACAGATGGCATCCTGACACCGGACCAGATCCTCTCGGCGGCCCAGGACGTCCTGCGCCGCTACGGTCCGGCCAAGGCCACGGTCGTCGACGTCGCCCGGGCGCTCGGCGTCAGCCACGGCAGCGTCTACCGGCACTTCCCCAGCAAGACGGCCCTGCGCGAGGCCGTGACCCAGCGCTGGCTCGACCAGGCCCATGCCGAGCTGGCCACGGTGCTGGCCTCCGACGCCCCGGCCGGCGTGCGGCTGCGCGAATGGCTGGGCGCGCTGTTCCGCTCCAAGCGCAAGCGGGCGCTGGACGACCCCGAGCTGTTCGCCACGTACGTGTCCCTGGTGACCGAGTCCAGCCAGGTCGTCGAGGGGCACGTCGCCGACCTGGTCGGCCAGATCCGGCAGATCGTGGACGCCGGGCTCGCCCGGGGCGAGTTCGCCGCCCCCGACCCCGCCGCCACCGCCCGCGCCGTCTTCGACGCGGCGGTACGCTTCCACAACCCGGCGCACGCCGCCGAATGGAGCCGGCCGGGCATCGAGGATGACTTCACCGCTTTGTGTGATCTCATCCTTCTCGGGCTTGAAGTCCGCTGATGGTGTGATGGTTTTTACATCTGGTAACCGGAATTGTTCTCCTGGGGATTAGCTCTCTCCACCTGCATCTCCGTTCAGCACTGAACAGACATGTACACTCAGATCGAACACTGTCGCTCTCAGTGACGCCATCATGGCAACAGGTGCCCAACGCAAGGGCTGGCCCGCAACCGGCAGGAGGTTCCCGGCCCTGCCAGAGCGCGGAGCCGATTCATGGAGCCACTACAGCTGAGCACCACCCGCCACAACGGGAGCCTTACCGTCAGCGTGTCCGGCGAGCTCGACATCGCCACCACCGAGCGCCTGCGCGCCCACCTGCTCGACCTGCTGCAGGAGGCGGCACGCGCCCCGCACAAGCAGGTCGCGCTGGTCATCGAGGTGAGCCGGCTGACCTTCATCGACGCCGCCGGGCTCGGCATCCTCGTCTGCGCCCGCAACCACGCCCGCGCCCAGCAGACCCCGCTGCGTCTCACCGGCGTCCCGCCCGCCCTCCGGCGGCTGCTGCGCATCACCGGCCTGGAGGCGCCCCTCACCTGAACACCCGCCACCTGTAGGTTGTCAGGCGTGATTCAGGTTCCCGATCAGATACCCCTGAAGCTGGAGGACGGGTTCGAACGCGTCAGGCGGGAGCTCGACCTGCCGGACGGCTTCCCCCGCACCGTGCTCGACGAGGCGGCGTGGGTGGCGAAGGTGCCGCGGCTCGACGCCGAGGACCTGTCCGACGTGCCGTTCGTCACCATCGACCCGCCCGGCTCGATGGACCTCGACCAGGCGGTGCACCTGGAGCGGCTGCGCGCCGGCTACCGCGTCTGGTACGCGATCGCCGACGTCGGCGCGTTCGTCCGCCCGGGCGGCCCCATCGACGCCGAGGCCCGCACCAGAGGCGAGACCGTCTACCTGCCCGCGGGCAAGGTGCCGCTGCACCCCAAGGTCCTGTCGGAGGACGCGGCCAGCCTGCTGCCCGGCGCGCTGCGGCCGGCCGCGGTCTGGCGCATCGACCTCGACGCCGACGGCCGCACGGTCGGCGCCGACGTGCAGCGCGCGCTCGTCCGCAGCCGCGAGCGTCTCGACTACGCCTACGTGCAGGCGGCCGTCGACACCGGCACCGCCGACGGCGTCCTGGGGCTGCTGGCCGAGATCGGCCGCCTGCGCCTCGCCCTCGAACGCGAGCGCGGCGGCGTCACCCTGCCCACCCCCGAGCAGGAGGTGGTCTCCGACGGCGACGGCGCCTACCGGCTGGAGTTCCGGCTGCCGCTGCCCGCCGAGGCGTGGAACGCCCAGATCTCCCTGCTGACCGGCATGGCCGCGGCCTCGATGATGCTCGACGCCGAGATCGGCATCCTGCGCGTGCTGCCCCGGCCGCACGCCGACGACCTGGCGAAGGTCCGCAGGGTGGCCCAGGCGCTGGACGTCCCCTGGCCCGACGGGGCCGCCTACGGCGCCGTGGTGCACGACCTGGACCCCAAGAACCCGCAGCAGGCGGCGTTCCTGCACGAGTCCAAGGTGCTGCTGCGCGGCGCGGGCTACGTGGCCTTCGACGGCGCGCCGCCCAAGCTGGCCGAGCACGCGGCGGTGGCGGCGCCGTACGCGCACGTCACGGCGCCCCTGCGACGCCTGGTCGACCGGTACGCGACCGAGGTGTGCCTGGCGGTCGCGGCGGGCGTGCCGGTGCCGTCCGACATCCGGGCGGGCCTGGCGGCCCTGCCCGGCGTCATGAGCTCGACCGGACGGCGCGCCGGGGCGGTGGAGCGGGCGTGCGTGGACCTGGTGGAGGCGTTCCTGCTGCGGGAACGGATCGGGCAGGCGTTCGACGCGGTGGTGATCGACGTGGACGAGCGCCGCGGGGGCGGGCAGGTGCAGCTCGTCAACCCGGCCGTGATCGCCCGCTGCGACGGCCCGCTCCCCCTCGGCGAGCAGGTCACGGTACGCCTGACGCAGGCCGACCCGGCCACCCGCGAGGTCCGCTTCACCCTGGCGACGTGAACCTCGGGCGACGTGAACCTCGGGCGACGTGACCTTCCTGCGCCCCGCAGGACCGCGCACGGCATGCACCGCGCGCGGCCCTGCCCTGGGCGTCACTTCTTCAGCACGCTCCACCCCGCGCCCACACCCATGAGGTGGAGCGCGACGCAGAGCAGCCCGGCGGTGCCGAGCGTGGCGACGGTGACTACGCTGCCGACCGCGAGGCCGGCGATCTCGAAGACGAGGGCGAGCACGAACAGCAGTGCGGCGACAAGGGCGAACATGGGGTGGCTACCTCCGAACGGGGCCGGCCGGACGCCGCGCGTCCGAGGGGGCGGGCCTCGGCGAGTGCGTCCGAGGATGTCTCTGACATGGGGATTTCCAGCACGATCGGCCGAAAAACTGCCCCTAAGGTGACGTTCCGTGAACGAATGACGACACCGCTTTGACCGGCCGGTCAGTCTCCCGCCACGGGGCTCAGGCCCCCTTCACCCGCATGCCGTCGCAGACCACGTCCGCCATCCGTACCGTCGCCCCTCTGGCCCGCGCCCTGCGCTCGGCCACCAGGCATCCGCGCAGCAGATCCAGCACGTCCTCCCCCGCCAGATCCCCGCGCGCCGCCCCGGCCCGCTGCGCCCTGACCAGTAATCGGGCGACGGCCCTGCCGAGATCGTCCTGCAACGAGACCTTCATCCCGGCCCCGCTGTCCAGCATGTCGCACAGCGCCTGGCTCTCCGACGCCTGCTCGACCACCTTGGCGAACCAGGCGAAGAACGCCTTCCCGGGATCCTCCGCCGTGGCCAGCGCGCGGGCGTCGGCCACGAACCGCTCGATCCGCCCCAGCAGCACGGCCTCGAACAGCGCCTCCTTGGTCGGGAAGTGCCGGTAGACGGTGCCCACCCCGAACCCGGCCCGCCGCGCGATCTCGTCGAAGGAGATCGTCAGGCCGTCACTGGCCAGGGCCTCCTGCGCGATCTGCAGCACCCGCTCCCGGTTGCGCCGGGCGTCGGCCCGCAACGGCCGGGCCGAGCTGTGGTCGTCGCCCATGAACGAACCTGCCTTCAACAAACGGAGGGATCTCTCCGATTCTATCGACGCCCCCTCGCCCCCGCACCCGTCCCGATCCCCGACGACCGGCACCCCGGACACCGAAACACCCGCCCCCGAAAGGGCGGGTGTTTCGGGACGGGGCGGTCAGGGGTTCGTGGTCCGGCGGTCGGTCAGGGAGGGGCCGTCCGTGGTCAGCGGGCGCGGGTGGGTGCGGGCGAAGCGCTTGAGGCGGATGCGCTCCTCCCTGTGCACGGGCGACAGCTCCACGATGCGCGCCCCCTCCGGCACGAAGCGCAGGTCGTGCGTGATGAGGAGCGTCGTCCGTCCGGCCATGAGCCGCAGCAGCGGCTTCATGACCTGCGCGGCCGTGGCCTCGTCCAGCCCCGTCATGGGCTCGTCGAGCACCAGCACCGGCGCGTCCCGCAGGACCGCCCTGGCGATGGCGATCCGCTGCCGCTGGCCGCCGGACAGGAGCCGCCCCCGCTGCCCCACCGGCGTGTCGTAGCCCTGCGGCAGGAGTTCGGCGAACTCGTGCACCCCCGCCGCCTCCGCCGCCCTGACGATCTCCTCCAGCGAGGCGCCAGGGCGGCCGTAGGCGATGTTGTCGCGTACGGACCCCGAGAACAGCAGCGTCTCCTGGTGCAGGATCGTGATGTTCTCGCGCAGCGACCGCCGCGTCAGGCGCCGGATGTCGACCCCGTCCAGCAGGATGCGGCCCGCTTCCGGGTCGTAGAAGCGCAGCATCAGCTTGGCCAGCGTGGACTTGCCCACCCCGCTGGGCCCGGTGAGGACGACGACCTTGCCGGGCGAGGCGGTGAACGTCACATTCCGCAGCACCTGCCGCCCGCGCCTCGGGTACGTGAACGCGACCCGGTCGAACTCGACCAGGCCCCGGCCCCGCCCGGCGGGCACGGCGTCCTGGGCGTCGGTGACGGCGGGCCTGACCTTGAGGATCTCGATGACCCGGTCGGACCCGGCCGCCGCCTCCGACACCGTCAGCGCCAGCTCTCCCAGCGACTGGACCGCCGGGTACAGCAGTGCCAGGTACGCGGCGAAGGCCAGCAGGCCGCCCAGGGTCAGCCGGCCCGCGGCGATCTCCCACGCGCCGAACCCGAGGATGACGATCAGGCAGACGGTCTCGATGACCTGGACGGTGGGCCCATACAGGCCGGACAGCCAGGCCTGCGACATGTTGGCGCGCAGCCACATGCCGCCCTCCCGGTGCAGGCGGCGCGACTCGGCCTCCTGCCGGTTGTACGCCTGCACGAGCGGCTGGTTGGCCAGCCCCTCCTCCAGGACGCTGTTCATGGCGCCGTTGCTGTAGCGCTCCCGGGCCGCGGCCGTTCTGAACCTGCCCGCGAACACCTTGGAGACCACCAGGAACAGCGGGATCAGCGCCATCGTGAGGAGCGCGAGGTCCCAGCGGATGAAGAAGGCCGCCCCCGCGAAGAACACCACACTGGCCGCCGTGGTGAGCGCCTTGACCAGCCCGGACCCCACGAGTTCCTCGATGGCCTCGATGTCGTCGGTCAGCCGGGCCATCAGGTCGCCGAGGCGGCGGTTCTCCGAGAAGTCCGGCGCGAGCGTCTGCAGGTGCGCGTAGACGCGGTCGCGCAGAGCCAGCAGGAACCGTTCGGCGCCCAGCGCGGTGCTGTACGTCGCCGCGAACGACGTCACCCCGGCGATCGCGGCGAGCCCGAGCCAGATGGACGCCGGGGCCCAGAACTCGCCCAGCCGCCGGGTGGTCAGCACCTCGTCGGTGATGTGGCCGAACAGGCGGATCGCGGCGACCTCGCAGAGCGCGGCCACGACGGCGAACACGACGCCGGCCGCGAATAGGCGGCGCAACCCGCGGGTGTCCGGCCAGAACTCGCGGAAAGTGCGGCGAATGGAAATCGCCGGGGCGAGTTCGCGGCCGGAGACAGTCAATGAGAGCCGGCGGCCAGGCCACCGGCTCTCACGGGAGCGGTTTACCACCCCCACCACCAGCGCCGGGAGCGGCAGCGCCAACCGCGCCAACCGCAGCCCCAACGCCTGCGGCGACGGCAGCAGCGCTGCTGGAAGTCGAACCTGGTGAGCTGAGTGCTAGCCATGATTCCTCCCCCGTTTGCCTACTTGCACAAATCGCACGTTAGCACCCGAAATGCGACAAAGCACGAGATATCGCCTATTTAAAAGGAATTTGACCACAGAAACCAGCCGACAAAGGCCGTCGCCCGCACCCGTTAAATCGAGCGTAAATAAAAAGAACCGCTAACTCGGGTAACGGTAATCCCAAAGGATGCTGCTCAGAACTGGTTCCAAGGTGTAGGTCACCCGATACTTTGGTCCGATGGATCGGACGTCTGAGCAGGGGATCATGGACGCATGGCATTCCTCGGCGTCATCCTCATGATCCAGGGCTTCGGCGGCCTCATCGCCGACCACTTCTTCGGCAAGCACTTCGGCCTGCTGCACCTGGTGCTCGACGGCACCGCCCTGACCGTCGTGAGCGCCGTGGCAGGCGTCGCGGGCCTGCTCCTGACGATCGGCGCGATCGCCAAGGACAACTGAGACCCGCCCCCCGGCAGGGGGCGGGTCGGACCTTTCCGAAGGTCAGGTGAGCGAGGAGTAGGCCACCACGCCGCGCCGCATCGCGTCGACCGCCTTGCCCGCCGTCTGCTTGATCTTGCTGCCCGGCGGGGCCGCGTTCCCGAGCTGACCGAGCAGGTCCATCAGCTGCTTGACCCACCGTACGAAGTCACCGGCCGCCAGCTCGTTGCCGTTCACCCCGTCCCGCAGGACGGCATCCAGAGTGTGCCCCTTCGTCCACCGGAACGCCGCCCACGCGAACGCCAGATCCGGCTCCCTGATCGTGGACAGCCCATGGTCGGACTCGATGCCCTCCAGCTCCCCCCACAGCCGGATCATCGACGTCAGCGCCTCCTGCGTCCGCCCGGCGGGCACCTTCGGCCGGCGCGCGTCATCGGCGGCCCGCGACTCGAACACCAGCGCCGACACGCACGCCGCCAGCTCCGCCGGGTCGAGCTCCTCCCACAACCCCTTGCGCAGCGACTCGGCGGTCAGCAGGTCGAGCTCGGTGTAGATACGGCCCAGCCGGCGGCCCTCGTCGGTGACGGCCTCCCCCTCGAGGTAGCCGAGCTGCTCCAGCACCGAGCAGATCCGGTCGAACGTGCGCGAGATGACGTGCGAGCGCCCCTCGACCCGCCGGCGCAGCCCCTCGGTCTCGCGCAGCAGCTTGTAGTAGCGCTCGGCCCAGCGGGCGTGGTCCTCACGCTCGTCGCAGCCGTGGCACGGGTGCTGGCGGATGAGCCGGCGCAGCTCGTTGACCTCGTCATCCTCCACCGTGTGGTCACGCGCCCTGGCCGGCTTGCCCAGGTCGCGGTCGCCCAGCTTGGCCAGCAGCGTGGAGACGAGGTTGGCACGCTCCTTGGGCGAGCGGCCGTTGAAGTTCTTCGGGATGCGCAGCTTCTCCAGCGGCTCGACCGGGACGGGGAAGTCCGCCGGGTCGAGCTTCTTGACCTGCTTGCCGATCGTCAGCACCAGCGGGCTCGGCCCCTGACCGCGCGGGTTGCGGCCCGGATCGAGCACGATCGCCAGCCCCGCCCGGCGCCCGCCCGGCACCCGGATGACGTCACCCGGCTGCAGCGCCTCCAGCGACCGCACCGCGGCCGCCCGGCGCGCGGCGCCGCGCTGCCTGGCCAGCTCGGCCTCACGGTCGGAGAGCCGGCGGCGTAGCGCCGCGTACTCGGGGAAGTCTCCCAGGTGGCACGTCATGGCCTCCTGGTAGCCCTCCAGCGCCTCCTCGTGCTTGCGCAGCTGCTTGGCCAGCCCGACCACCGCCCGGTCGGCCTGGAACTGCGCGAACGACTCCTCCAGCAGCGTCCTGGCCCGCTCCCGGCCGAACTGCCCGACGAGGTTGACCGCCATGTTGTACGACGGCTGGAAGCTCGACCGCAGCGGATACGTACGCGTGCCGGCCAGCCCCGCCACCGACAGCGGATCCATGCCCTGCTGCCACAGCACCACCGCGTGGCCCTCGACGTCGATGCCGCGCCGCCCCGCCCGCCCGGTCAGCTGGGTGTACTCGCCGGGCGTGAGGTCGGCGTGCGTCTCGCCGTTCCACTTGTCGAGCTTCTCGATCACCACGCTGCGCGCCGGCATGTTGATGCCCAGCGCGAGCGTCTCCGTCGCGAACACGGCCTTGACCAGCCCGCGCGTGAACAGCTCCTCCACGACCTCCTTGAACGCCGGCAGCATGCCCGCGTGGTGCGAGGCCAGCCCGCGCTCCAGGCAGTCACGCCACTCCAGGTAGCCCAGGACGGCCAGGTCCTCGTCCGGCAGATGCGCGGTGCGCTCGTCCACGAGCTGCCTGATCTCGTGCCGCTCGCGGTCGGTCGTGAGCCGGATCCCGGCGTACAGGCACTGCTGAACGGCGGCGTCGCACCCCGCGCGGGAGAAGATGAACGTGATCGCCGGCAGCAGCCCCTCGCCGTCGAGCCGCTCGATCACCTGCACGCGGTCCGGCGGGCGCGAACGCTGCGGGCGGCCGTAGCCGCGCCTGCCCCGCCCCGCCGTCAGCCGCTCGGCGTCGCGCGTCACCCGCATCAGCGTGGGGTTGACGCGCGGGGTCAGGTCGTCGTTCACGAACATGTCGTAGAGGCGGTGGCCCACCATCATGTGCTGCCACAGCGGCACCGGACGGTGCTCGTCCACGATCACCGTGGTGTCGCCGCGCACCTCGCCCAGCCACTCGCCGAACTCCTCGGCGTTGCTGACCGTCGCCGACAGCGCCACCAGCCGCACCGACTCCGGCAGGTGGATGATCACCTCTTCCCACACCGCGCCACGGAAGCGGTCGGCGAGGTAGTGGACCTCGTCCATGACCACGAACCCGAGCCCCGCCAGGGTCGCCGACCCGGCG
This sequence comes from Nonomuraea angiospora, assembly GCF_014873145.1. Taxonomy (NCBI): domain Bacteria; kingdom Bacillati; phylum Actinomycetota; class Actinomycetes; order Streptosporangiales; family Streptosporangiaceae; genus Nonomuraea; species Nonomuraea angiospora. The sequence goes on from NZ_JADBEK010000001.1 coordinate 3,140,991, forward strand.
TAGAGCATGTTGCGCAGCACCTCGGTGGTCATGACGACGATGGGGGCCTCGCCGTTGACGCTGTTGTCGCCGGTCAGCAGGCCCACCTTGGCGGTGCCGTAGCGTTTGACCAGGTCGTTGTACTTCTGGTTGGACAGCGCCTTGATGGGGGTGGTGTAGAAGCACTTCTGGCCCTGCTCCAAGGCCAGGTGGACGGCGAACTCGCCGACCACCGTCTTGCCCGACCCCGTGGGCGCCGCCACCAGCACGCCGTCTCCGGCCTCCAGGGCGCGGCAGGCGTCTAGCTGGAAGTCGTCCAGCTCGAAGTCGTAGAGACCTCGGAACGATCTCACCGCGGCCCCGTCGTCCCCATACTTCTGACGGAAGGCCGCATAGCGTTCCGCTGGCGTTGTCATACCCGCCAGCCTACCGAAATCGCCTTTCCGGTCGGTCCCCCCGTAGACCGGCCGGCGTCCGACCGAGCGCCTTTACAATGTAGATTTCAAACGATGACCCGTAACGCCCCAGGGCGCACCTCGCACTGGATCGGCGCGGGGCCCACGCGTTCGCCGTCGGCGTAGGCGAGAACGTCGGCGGCCTCCAGCCGCACGCTCCGCACCCGCCGCACCGTCACCGCCCGGTGCCCCACGTGCGTCCCCCGGTAGACGCTCGGGAAGACCCGCAGGAACTCGGCCTTGGACACCGCGTCCAGCATCATCACGTCCAGCAGCCCGTCGTCGGGCCGCGCGTCGGGGCACACCCGCATGCCCGCCCCGTACGAGCAGGTGTTGGCCACCGCCACCAGCATGGCCTCGCGTTCGATGACCTCCCCGTCGTCGAGGGTCACCCGGAACGGGATCGGCCGGAACGAGCGCAGCTCCTCCACCGTCGCCACCGCGTAGCGCGCCATCCCCGGCGGCCACGTCTTGCGGTTGGCCCGCTCGTTGACCCGGGAGTCGAACCCGCAGCACATCACCCCCGCGAACACCTCGTCCGCCTGCCCGGCCCGGATCCGGGCGACGTCCACCAGGCGCGACTTCATGCGCAGCACGACGCGGGCCGCCGCGACGGGGTCGGCGCACGGCAGCCCGAGCGCGGCCGCGATGTCGTTGCCGGTGCCGGCGGGGATGATGCCGAGCTGCACGTCGGTGCCGGCCACGGCCTGCACGGCCAGGTGCACCAGCCCGTCGCCGCCGAAGGCCACGAGTGCGTCGGGGCGCTCGGCCACGGCGGTGCAGGCCCGCGCGAGGGCGTCGGCGGCGTCGTCGCCGACGATCACCGACAGCTCGGCCCCGCCGGCGCGCAGCCGGCGCGCCACGGGCTCGAGCAGGCGCAGCGTACGGCCGCCTCGGGCGGCGGGGTTGACGAGCAGGGCGAGTTGAGGGGCCACGCCCGGAACCTATCGCCTAGCGCGTGGAACCGGAATCCTCCCCGGGGCGATCGTCGTCGACCGGAGCGGAGTCCTCCACCAGCGGGGAGGCCTCGTCGTCGGACAGGTGGGAGAAGTCCTCGGTGGCGGGCATGCGCTTCTCGCGCACGAACATGAAGAACTCGGCCAGGAAGTACAGCACGACCATGGGCGCGGCCAGCGCCATCATCGTCAGCGGGTCGCCGCCGGGCGTGATGACCGCGCCGAAGACGAACATGGCGAAGACCACCCAGCGGCGGTGCTTCTTGACCGTGGCGTGGGGGAGCACGCCGATGATGTTGAGGAACACCAGCAGTAGCGGCAGCTCGAACGAGATGCCGAAGATCACCACCATGATCAGCACGTAGTTGACGTACTCGTCGATCTGGATGATGGCCACGGTGTCGCTCGGCGCGAACCCGAGCAGGATGGCCAGGCTGGTGTCCATGATGATGTACGCCAGCGCGGCGCCGATCACGAACAGCGGGATCGCCAGCCCGAGGAAGGCGATCGAGTAGCGCTTCTCGTTGCGGTAGAGGGCCGGGGTGACGAAGGCCCAGACCTGGTAGAGCCAGACGGGTGAGGACACGACGACGCCGACCATCGCCGAGACCTTCAACGTCAGGAAGAACGACTGGAAGATGCCGCCGTAGGTCAGCGTGCACTCGCCGACACGCAGCTGCTGGGCCTGCGGCGTCTCACAGAAGGGCTCCTTGATGAACGCCCAGACCGGATCGAAGAAGATCCACCCGATGATGATGCCCACGACGACGGCGACGGCCGCGATGAGCAACCTGTTGCGCAGCTCGCGCAGGTGCTCCATGAGGGGCATGCGGCCCTCGGAGTCGGGTGCGGGCCGGCTCGACCGTTTGAGCAGCGCCATCTAGCAGTCCAGGTGACGAGGAGGGATGGGATCAGACGCGCTTTTCAGCCTGGGAGGCGGCGCTGGCACGCAGCCTGGCGGCCTGCTCCTCAAGCTGCCTGGCCTGCTCCTCCGCCGAGAGCGTGGGGGCGGGGACGGCCTGGATCTGCTGGGGCTGCGCCGGCTGGGGCTGGGGCTGAGCCGGGGCCTGCGCCTGCGCCTGGACGGTGTGGTTGTCGTCGTCGTCCTCACGGAGCTTGGCCGTCTCGGACTTGAAGATGCGCAGCGACCTGCCGACGCCGCGGGCCATCTCGGGCAGCTTCTTCGCACCGAACAGCAGGACTAGCACCAGCGCGATGATCAGAAGTTCGGGGACTCCGAGATTCGACATGAAACGCCCTTTTCTAGCGAGTGCCTGTTTCAGCCACGATCGTACGCTGCCTGGGGCGTGGTCTCACCCCCCTGGCCCGCCAATCTGGCCCGCCTCGGCTCCAGCTGGGCCGTCGCCTCGGCGATTTCCCTCTTCAGGGTACGTGCCGCCACGACGACGCGGGCACCCGCGATCCCGACCACGCCGAGCCCCGCCACGCACAGCCCGGCCGCCACGTAGATCCACGTCATGACTGGTGAGCGTACAGGGCCAGGGCCCGCTCGGCCTCCTGGCGCACGGTCTCGGCCATCTCGGGGGGTGAGACGACCCGGCCGGTGTCGCCCAAGCGCAGCGCCAGCTTGAGGATCCAGTCCTCGTCGCGGGCCCGCAGCGCCACCCGCAGCCGCCCCTCGCCCAGCTCGGTGACCTGCTCGCACGGGTAGTACTCGGCCACCCACCGCCCGGCGGCGCTGAGCTCCAGCTCGACCAGCTCGTCGGTGGGCGAGGGCCGGAAGACGCCCCGGGTGACGTCGATGGGCTCGGCCTCGGCCGGCGGGTCGGCGGGCACGTCGAGCACCTCCACGCCGAGCATCCGGTCGAGCCTGAACAGCCGCATCGCCTCGGCCCGGTAGCACCAGCCCTCCAGGTAGGTGCGGCCGTCGACGACCACGACCCGCGTGGGGTCGACCTCGCGCGGCGTCACCTCGTCGCGCCCGGGCACGTAGTAGCGCAGCGACAGCCGGCGGCCCCTGGTGAGCCCCTCGCGCACGCGCGGCAGCGCGTCGGGGGCGGCGTCCACGTCGACCGCGAGCTGGCTGCTGAGGGTGGCGGCGCCCTCGCCGGCGGCCCGCTCCAGCTTGGCCGTCACGCGGGGCAGCGCGTCGCCCGGCACTTCCGCGAGCTCGGGGGTCGCGGCCAGCATCCGCAGCGCGACCAGCAGCGCGCTGGCCTCGTCGATGCCCAGCCGCAGCGGCCTGGCGATGGTCTCGGCGTTGTCGATGATGATCTCGCCGCCGTCCCAGGAGACGTCGATGAGGTCGCCGGGGGTGTGGCCGGGCAGGCCGCACATCCACACGAGCTGCAGGTCGTCGATGAGCTGCTTCTCGCTCAGCCCGAACACCGCGGCCACCTCGTCGACCTGCGCCCCCGGGTGGGACATCAGGTACGGCACCAGCGCCAGCAGCCTGGGCAGCCGGTCGGCCGACCCGCTCATCTCAGCTCCTCTGTCATGCCATTGCCCCCTTCAGTCGGCGGATGACGGCCTCGCGGGCGTCCGGCGGCTCGACGACCTCCACGTCGGCGCCGAGGCTGGCCATCCAGCCGGCCAGGCGTTCGGGGTCGGTGAAGGGCAGGTCGGCCTCGTCCCACCCGCCGTCCCCCGTGCGCACGGCCGAGGCGAGCTGCCGAAGCCCCTCGCACGTGCCCTGGCGTACGCGCACGACGGCCACCCGCTCGTCCGTCGAGTCGTCGGGAAAGCCGACCATACCCCGCAGATCGACCCCTTCGGGCACCTCGACGGCTCCGGGCCTGCCCATGACGGTGACCTGGCCGGTGACGCGGCTGAGCCGGAAGACGCGCGGCGCCTGCCGGTCGCGGTCGAACCCGGCCACGTACCAGCGGCCGTTGCGGCTGACCACGCCCCACGGCTCGACGGTGCGGGCGCGCACGCTCTCGCTGCCGGCGCTGCGGTAGTCGAAGCGCACCACGCGCCGGTCGCGCACGGCGTCCCACAGCGCGGGGAAGGCCGGGTCGCGGGTGTCCACGCGCAGCTCCAGCGCGCCCCCTCCCATGGACGCGCCCATGACCCCGCCCATGGACGCGCCGACGGGCCGGTCGGTGGCCACGCCGCCGGCGCGCAGCTTCAGCAGCGCCCCCGAGGCGGCCTCGGCCAGGCTGGCCCGCTGCCACACCTGCGCGGCCAGGCCGAGCACGGCGGCCTCGTCGGGCTCCAGGGTGATCTCCGGCAGCTCGTACGACTCGCGCTCGATCCGGTAGCCCGGCTCGTCCTCCCAGGGGTCGCGCACCACGTCGATGGGGATGCCGATCTCGCGCAGCTCGTTCTTGTCACGCTCGAACATGCGCTGGAACGCCTCGTCGCCATCGCGGTCGTAGCCGGGGACGGCCTGGCGGATCTGCTCGGCCGACAGTGGCCTCCGGGTGGCGAGCAGGCAGATCACGAGATTGAGCAACCGTTCGGTCTTCCGGCGCGACATCTGCCTCACTCCTCCTCCATCGACGCTACCCTGCCCCCGTGATCAGATGGCGCAAGGGCGAGGTTGTACGGATCCGACGCGAGTGGCCGGGAGCGGTGGAGCTGGACGTCGCCGTCCCCGAAGGGGAGTGCCGGGCGCTGGCCTATCCGCCGTTGGTCGGCCGCCCGGAACCCGGCGACGAGGTGCTGCTCAACACGACGGCACTCGCGATGGGTCTCGGTACGGGAGGTTACGCCATGGTGGTGGCCGTCCCGAACCGTTTGCCGCAAGATCCCGCCGGTCCGGGTCACCTGGTGAAGGCCCGATACACGCCGCTGCAGGCCACGGTGCTGGGCGCCGACGAGCAGGACTCCCCGCATCACGACAGATTGCGCGAGGCCGACTCCCTCGACGGGATGCCGGTGGTGGTGGCCGACCTGCACTCGGCGCTGGCGCCGATCCTGTGCGGCCTGTACGCCGACCGGCCCGGCACGCGGGTGGCGTACGTGATGCAGGACGGCGGCGCGCTGCCGGTGTGGTTCTCGATGGCGGCGGCCCGGTTGCGCGAGATCGGCTGGCTGGCGGGCGTGGTGACGGTCGGGCAGTCGTTCGGCGGCGACGTGGAGGCGGTGACCGTCCACACCGGGCTGCTGGCGGCCCGGCACGTGCTGGAGGCCGACGTGGCGATCGTCGCGCAGGGCCCCGGCAACCTGGGCACGGGCACCAGGTGGGGCTTCTCGGGGGTGTCGGCGGGCGAGGCGGTGAACGCGGCGGGCGTGCTGCGCGGCCGCCCGGTGGCGGCGCTGCGGGTCAGCGAGGGTGACCCGCGCGAGCGCCACTACGGGGTCTCGCACCACTCGCTGACCGCCTACGGCCGGGTCGCCCTGACACCCGCCGACGTGCCGGTGCCGCAGCTGCCCGGGGAGTTCGGCGAGCGGGTCAGGGACCAGTCGGAGCTGCTGGCCGTCCGGCACCGCCTGGTGCCGGTGCCGGTGGAGGGCCTGCACGAGGCGCTGCGGGAGTCCCCGGTGCGCCTGTCGACGATGGGCAGGGGTTTGGAGGAGGACCTGGCCTACTTCGTGGCCTCGGCGGCGGCGGGCAGGCTGGCGGCCTCGCTGCTGGGGTAGGAGTCCTTGAACGTGAACGCCTCGGGGCTGGGCCCCTCGGCCTTGAGGCGCTCCAGCCGCGCCATGCCCTCGGCCAGCGACGGGATGTGACCCTCGGGGATCCACCACATCACCATGTACGGCTCCGCCATGCGCAGGAACCACTCCCTGCGCCGGCGCAGCACGCCCAGGTGGGCGCTGCGGTAGGTGTAGTCCCACAGGGTGTCCAGCGACTCCCACACCGAGAAGTTGATCAGCAGGTGGTCGCCGTAGTCGTGGATGACGGTGGCGGTGGGGTCGCTCTCGCTCTCCTTCAGCCGCCACACGAACCCGGGGGCTTCGTCGGCGATGGTGTTGATCGGCTCGAGGAGGGCGACGAACTCGGCGAGCTCCTGACTGTCGATGGGCGCGCGCAGATGGGCGATGTTCAGCTCAGCGAGATGCATGACGCTCAGCACACCACCCCTTCGCCTTCTATGTCAATCCTCATTTGTTTTAGAGAGGGAGACGCAGCACTCCCCCGGCCGCGGATCGAGCCTGGCCCTGCCCGGCTCGTCGCCGAGCCCTTCGAGCAGCCCCTGGCACAGGGCCAGGTTCATGGAGCACACCAGCAGCGGCTGCTCCTCGGCCAGCACGTGGAACGGGCAGTTGCGCAGCCGCAGCGCGCCGCCCTCCTCGTACGGCTCGTAGCCGCGCTCCCTGAGCACCTGCTCGACCGGCTCACCGGCGTGCCCCTTGGCCAGCCGGGCGCCCGCCTCGCGCGCCGCCCGCTCGGCCCGCTCCTCCGCGCCCAGCGCGTCGACGACCTCGGCCAGGACGGAGGCGAGCGCGGCGTAGTCGCGCGGCGGCAGGCTCACCGACCGCTCACCCCTGGCCCGGCGGTAGACCTTGGCGGGCCGGCCGCTGCCCGGCCCCTTCTTCTCCTGCTGCCGGAAGCCGCTCTCGAGCAGCCCCGCCTCGACGAGCTTGTCGAGGTGGTGGCCGGCGAGGGTCCTGGAGACGCCCGCGGCCTCGGCCGCCTCCCCCCTGCCCACGTCGCCGCCGCGGCTCGCGACGGCCGCGTACAGGCTGCGGCGTACGGGGTCGTGCAGGAGGGCCAGCGCGTCGAGGTCGTCGCTACTCACAACGGGAGTCTATGAAAGCTTCCGCTCCACGTGCGTGTACGTGCACGCGCGGCTGGCGTTGGACGGGACGTTGCCGTACCTGCGCCAGCACGCCCCCTTCTTGATCACCCAGATGTCGACCCACTCGGGCGCGTGGTAGCGGCGGTAGGCGGCCTTGGCGTTCTTCAGCACGCGGGCGGCCACGACCCTGGCCTGGGCCTTGCCGGAGGCGGAGGTGTTCACCCACGTCGTGCCGGCGTCGCCGCCGACGACGCAGGGCTTCTTGACGCCCTTGCAGAAGGGCGGGTCGCCGGCGGCGGCGGCGGCCGTGGCGCCGCCGAGGAGGACGGCTAAGGCGGAGGCGATGACCAGGAAAGTACGGAACATGAGGATCATCCTGCCTCAATAGGCGGCGATGACGTCCACGACGTAGACGAGCGTGTCGGTGCCCGTGATGCCGTGGGCGGGGTCGCCGGCGGGGCCGTAGCCGTACGAGGGCGGGACGACCATCAGGACCCGGCTGCCGGCGGGCACCCCGACCAGGGCCGCCTCCCACCCCTTGGGCACGCCGCCGTCGCCGATCCTGAACGCCTTCGGCCGGCCGCTCGCCCAGGTGGCCTCGAAGACGCGGCGGCGGCTCCAGATCGCGCCCTCGTACTGGGCGACCACGAGCTGCCCGGCCCGCGTGCCGCGCCCCTCGCCCCTGGACAGCACCTTGACCTCGAACGCGGCCGGCGGGGCGGTGGCGGGCACCTCCAGCCCGGGCGGGGCACCGGCGGTGACGCGCACGCCCGCCAGCGAGCCGCCGCCCGCCTCGACCGAGGCGCCCTTGGGGTGGGCGCCGAGGATGTCGACGACGTAGACCAGCTCGTCATCGGGCCCGACGCCGGGCGGCAGGCGCGCGCCACGGCGTTGATCGGGCGGGACGGCTGCCAGGACCCGGCTGCCGACCCTGCGGCCCCGCAGCGCCCCGTCCAGCCCCGGCGGCAGCTCCCCCAGCGGGAACGCGGCCGGGGTGCCGCGGTCGAAGGTGGAGTCGACCAGGCGGTTGTCCCCGCCGTCCCAGACGTGCGCGGTGTACTGGACGATCGCCGTGTCGTCCGCGCCGAGCCGGGCGCCGTCGCCGGTCGCCAGCTCCTCGACCTTGAGCCCGGCCGCCGGGCCGCCGCCCGCGAAGGTGATCGTCGGCCTGGCCCCGAACGGGCCGTCCACCGTCATACCGAGCTCGCGCGCGGCGCCGCCCGAGCAGCCGGCCAGCAGGAGGAGGACCGGCAGTAACGCGGCGGTACGGCGGTGCGGCATCGGTCCTCCCACGCGGCGGTACGGCGGTGCGGGCATGGGTCCTCCCACGCGGCCGGGCTGGGCGTGGCGATGCTACCGCGTCAGGCCCGCGGGCGGGCCGGACGCGGAGGCGTGCTCAGACGACGGACTCAGACGACGGACTCAGGCGGCGCCGAGGATGTCCACCACGAACACGAGGGTGCTCTTGGCGGGGATGCCCTGCTGCGCCTGGTCCCCGTAGCCGAGGTCCGGCGGGATGCTCATCACGACCCGGCTGCCGACGGGCACGCCGGCCAGGCCCTGCTGCCAGCCCTTGATGACCCCCGACAGCGGGAACTCGGCCGGCTGGCCCCGCTCCCAGCTGGAGTCGAACTGCTTGTCGCTGCCCCACAGCTTGCCCGTGTAGTGGACGGTGAGCGTCTGGCTGGCCTCCACCTTCGGGCCGGTGCCCTCGATGAGGGTCTTGACGACGAGCTTGTCCGACGGCTTGTCGCCGGTCTTCGTGGTCAGCGTGGGCGCCTTGTCGCCGCCCGGGTTGTCGACCTTGACGCCCTTGAGGCTGTCGCCGGTCTCCTTGCCGGTGGCGGCCTTCAGCGGCGGCGGCTGGGTGCCGACGATGTCGAACACGAACACCTTGGTCGGCTCGGCCGGTTGCTGCGTGGCCTGCTGCTGGGCCATGCTGTCGTTGGCGAGCACGGCCAGCAGCCGCCCGCCGTGCTTGACCTTGGTGAAGCCCTCCTGCAGCACCTGCGGGATCTGCTGGTCGACCGCGATCGTCTCGGGCTTCTTGGTGTCGTAGGAGGAGCCCTGGACCGCGTTGCCCTTGCCGTCCCAGTTGTAGACGGTCAGGTTGACGATCACCCGGTCGCCGGCCTTGATCCCGTCACCGGTGCCCGGCTGGATCACCTCGTACGACGACTTGGTGGCGGGCGTGCCGCCGGGGAAGGTCACCGTGGGCTTGCCGCCCACGTCACCGGTGACCTTGACCCCCGACCCGGCGCCGGTGGCGCCGGTGCTCGCGCCGTCGTCGGAGCCGCAGGCGGCGGCGAACAGGATCAGTGGCACGGCGGCCAGTACGGCCAGAGCGCGGCGCATGGGTTTCCCTCGGGAAGACGGCAGATTCGCGTCACCCTACCCGACATCGAGGTAGGCCCGAGGTAAACCACGCGCTACATCCCTGCTATGAGCTTGTCCACCCTCTCGTCCACGCTGCGGAACGGGTCCTTGCACAGCACCGTGCGCTGCGCCTGGTCGTTGAGCTTGAGATGCACCCAGTCGACGGTGAAGTCGCGCCGCTTCTCCTGCGCCTTGCGGATGAACTCGCCGCGCAGCCGGGCCCTGGTCGTCTGCGGCGGCACCGACTTGGCCTCGAAGATCTTCAGGTCGGACGCCACCCGCTCCACCGAGCCGCGCTTCTGCAGCAGGTAGAACAGGCCGCGCTTGCGGTGCACGTCGTGGTAGGCCAGGTCGAGCTGGGCCACCCTGGGCGAGGACAGCGGCAGGTCGTACTTCTTGCGGTAACGCTCGATGAGCTGGTATTTCGTCACCCAGTCGATCTCGCGCGAGACCAGGTCGAGGTTGCCGGTGTCGACCGCGTTCAGCGTGCGCTCCCACAGCTCCAGCACCCGGTGGGCGATGGCGTCGCCGCCGCGGCGGTCGACGAAGTCCTTCGCCTTGGACAGGTATTCCTGCTGGATCTCCAGGCTGGAGGCCTCCCGCCCGTTGGCCAGACGCACCCTGCGGCGGCCGGTCATGTCGTGGGAGACCTCGCGGATGGCCCTGATCGGGTTCTCCAGCGACAGGTCACGCATCACCGTGCCCGACTCGATCATGCGCAGCACCAGGTCGGTGGCGCCGACCTTGAGCAGCATCGTGGTCTCGCTCATGTTGGAGTCGCCGACGATGACGTGCAGGCGGCGGAACCGCTCGGCGTCGGCGTGCGGCTCGTCCCGGGTGTTGATGATGGGCCGGGACCGGGTCGTGGCGCTGGAGACGCCCTCCCAGATGTGCTCGGCCCGCTGCGAGACGCAATAGACGGCGCCGCGCGGCGTCTGCAGGACCTTGCCGGCCCCGCAGATGATCTGCCGCGTCACCAGGAACGGGATCAGCACGTCCGCCAGCCGCCCGAACTCCCCGTGCCTGCCGACCAGGTAGTTCTCGTGGCAGCCGTAGGAGTTGCCGGCCGAGTCCGTGTTGTTCTTGAACAGATAGATGTCACCCGCGATGCCCTCTTCGCGAAGCCGTTTCTCGGCGTCGACCAGCAGGCCCTCGAGGATGCGCTCGCCCGCCTTGTCGTGCGTGACGAGCTCGATGACGTTGTCACACTCGGGTGTGGCGTACTCAGGATGGCTGCCCACGTCGAGGTAGAGACGCGCGCCGTTGCGGAGGAAGACGTTGCTCGATCGGCCCCAGGACACGACCCGCCGGAACAGGTAGCGCGCGACCTCGTCGGGCGACAGCCTGCGCTGTCCCCTGAACGTGCAGGTCACGCCGTACTCGTTCTCCAGCCCGAAGATGCGACGATCCATCACCTCACACTATGCCCATGGATCCGCGAGCGGGAGAGATCTTCCAGGTGTTTTCCCACCCGGCCCTCTGTGACCCCTCTTTTATCCCCTTTGTCCCGCGCCCGCCCCCACGGGGCGCGGGTCCGTTTTCCCGCGTTTCCAGGGCCCCGTGTCAGGGCGTCCAGATCTCCTGAACCTGGACAATCTTCCCCTTGTAGACGGTGATGAGCGCGGGCTTCCCGTCCCGCTTCATCAGCACCGACCTTGGGCAGCGCTTGTTGCCCAGCCCGGTGTTCCGGTTGACCGTCATGCCGGCCTCCGACTTCCCGCAGCCGAACGCCGACAGATAGACCACGTCCTTGGCGACGCGCGAGGCGTACGCCATGACGTCACCCTCGGGCGGGCCCACGAAGTAGCCCTCTGTCTCGGTGCCCTTCTTCCACTTGATCGGCTCGTACTCGGCCACGTCCCCGCGGATCTCGGTGATCCGGCCGCGCAGGATGCCGTCGTGGCGGGAGTGGATGCCCTTGGTGAAGTCATGCTTCGGGTCGGACTGGAGGGTCGTGCCGAAGGGCTTGGGCGCCTTGAACTTGGGGAACGCGGCGGCGTACCCGGAAGACGCACCGGCCGCCGCGGGGGCGGCGTGGGCGGCCACACCGGAGCTCAGCACCACGGCCACGGCGGCACCGGCCGCCAGGAGGCCACGCATGGGAGTGTTCACGGATTCTGAGATCCGCCATCACCCCCCGAAGTTCACCCCAACCCGAGTGATACAAATCACACTCCCCCACACCGCCAGCTTCTCCACCACCCCACCGCGCCCCAGCGGCCCACCGCACCCCAGCGGCCCCGTCGCCTCCTGCTGCACGCGGTCGCCGTGGCGCTCGCCGAGGCGGTCGAGTGCACCCCACCGGCCCCTCCGCACGCCAGCGGCCCCACCGCACGCCGCGGCACCCACTCGCCTCGCCGGCCCGACCGACCCCTGCCCACACCTCAGCGCCCACGTCCCACCACGCCACGCGCCGACGCTCCGCTCCACCCACCTCCACGCGCCGACGCTCCGAGCGCCGCCCGCCAATCACGGGCCCTCATCCCCACGCCCCGCCGCAAAGGGGTGCGCGTCATCGCCACCGCAGGGTCCCCTGTGACGCACTGCGCCCCGCCTTCCCCCATGCCACCCGCCACCGCCGCCCAACTGCCAGACCTCATCACCGCCGTGCACCGCCCACAATGGGCGCCGCCGACACCGCAGGGCCCTCTGACCACCGCCGCGCGCCCCGCCACCCTGCTCGCCTCGCCCAGCCCGCTCCCCGCCCACCGCCGTCCAACGCCACCCGCCCCCGCCGAGTCGCGCAACCGCCCGCCCCCTTGGCGCGACGGGCGCGGCGTCCACCGAAGCCCTGAGGCCCCGTCAGGCCCGTGGCGAGTTGCCGTGATGACGGCCGACCCGACGGCGCCCGGAAATCGCCGCTGCCTCCCCTGGCGAGCGGGAAAACCACCGCGGGACGACAAAAACCCGCCAGGGGCCGCCGTAGCAGCCCCTGGCGGGTCAAAGAAGGGTGGACGGGTTGGGAGAAGGGTGGACGGCTACAGCGGCGCCGAGCCGTCGTCCACGTCGCCCTCAGGCCCCGTGGGAGGCGGGGTGTCCTCGGCAGAGGGCTTGGCCGCGGGCGGCGGGGTGGCGGCCGGAGGCGGGGTGGTGGTCTGCGCCAGGAGACGCTCCAGGCGGGCGCCCGTGAGCCGCAGGAACTTGCGGTGCTCCCGGTTGCGGTCGAGGACCGCCACCTCGAGCTGCGCCACCGGCGGCCGCTCGCCACCCGGCTCGGTCAGCGCCGTCAGCGCCACCTCCAGCGCGTCGGCCAGCGACATCGACTCGCGGTAACGCTCCTTGAGCCGGGTGGACACCGCGTCCGCCTGGCCGCCCATGGCCGCGAAGCCGTGCTCGTCGAAGACCGACCCGTCGAAGGTGAGCCGGTAGATCGCGTCGCCGTCCTTGGTCTCGCCGACCTCGGCGACCACGACCTCCACCTCCAGCGACTTGATCGACTCGGTGAAGATGCGGCCCAGGTTGGAGGCGTACAGGTTGGCCAGGCCGCGCCCGGTCACGTCGGAGCGGTCGTAGGTGTAGCCGTTGATGTCGGCGTAGCGGATGCCGCCGAGCCGCAGCTCCTCGAACTCGTTGTAGCGGCCCACGGCCGCGAACCCGATGCGGTCGTAGATCTCGCTGATCTTGTGCAGCGCCCGCGACGGGTTGGGCGCGACGAACAGGATGCCGTCGACGTACTGCAGCACGACGACGGAGCGGCCCCGCGCGATGCCCTTGCGCGCGTAGTCGGCCTTGTCCCGCATGATCTGCTCAGGGGACGCATATCCAAAAGGCATGGACACGTGCGGTGGTCCTTTCTAGCGCAGCGGGGCGATGGGGCCGTCAGGCGAGATCAGGCGGGCTTCGAGCATCTGCTCCACGTAGTCGGAGACCTGCTCCTCGCTCAGCCTGCGGAAGCCGTCGGCGTCGATCAGCGACACGATCGGCCAGATCTTCCTGGTGACGTCGGGCCCGCCGGTCGCCGAGTCGTCGTCGGCGGCGTCGTAAAGGGCCTGGATGAGGGTCATCGCCATGTCGTCGGCCGACGCCCCGTCGCGGTAGAGCTTCTTCAGCGACCCGCGCGCGAAGATCGAGCCGGAGCCGATCGCGTCGAACCTCTCCCGCTCGTACGGCCCGCCCGCGACGTCGTAGCTGAAGATGCGCCCCTCGTCCTTGTCAGGGTCGTACGCGGCGAACAGCGGCACCACCACCAGCCCCTGCATCGCCATCGGAAGGTTGCCCCTGATCATGGTGGCCAGCCGGTTGGCCTTGCCCGCCACCGACATCGTGCGGCCCTCGAGCTTCTCGTAGTGCTCCAGCTCCACCCGGAACAGCCGGGCGAACTCGATGCCGGTGCTGGCCGTGCCCGCGATGCCCATGCACGAGTAGTCGTCGGTGCGGAAGACCTTCTCCACATCGCGCTGCGAGATGATGTTGCCCGAGGTCGCCCGCCGGTCGCCCGCCATGATCACGCCACCGGCGAAGGTGGCGGCCACGATCGTCGTCGCGTGCGGGACCTGGTCGCCGATCGGGGTGGCCAGCACCTCATTCCGCTGCGGCAGCAAATCAGGCGCATACGAGCTGACAAACTCCGTGAACGAGGAACTTCCGGTGTTGCGGAAAAGCTGGTTGACCAAGCCGGCGGGCAGATCCCTGTGCGATGCCACGCGACTCCCTCCAAACGTCAGTGTTCCTAGGGCGACCCTACTCATGTTGCGTTGTTGTCTGCACTTCCCACGATCAGCTCACGGCGAACCCGCGTGATCACACGCCGCCCCGTTCCGTGTTCAGATCGTTTCTTCACGGCTCCCTGCGGCCATGCGACCGTCGGCATGTCCGCACACCCTGAACACGAGGCCGACCTGCGATTCCCCAGCCGACCTGCGATGATCGCCCTCTGGCCGCCCTCGCCCGCACGTCCTGCGGCACCGGCGCGAGGCCCCCGGCGGCGGGAGGGCCGCACGCATGATCCGCCACACCCTCGGCAGACTCGCGGCCACCGTCGTGCCGGCCTTCCTTCACGCTCCCCATGCTCTGGCCGGCAAGGTGTTCCCCGGAGGGCCGACCGCGCCGCCAGAGCCGCGGACCTCGCCGCCCGCCTCGGCCTCGAAGCCCGCGCCTCCCCCGAACGCCTTCAGCGCGACCTCGCCGTCACCACCGTCTCCGTCACCCACGACCAGGCCGAACCCTCGCACTCGCCGACCGTGTCGCCGCCATGTCCCGACGGCCACATGATCCAGACCGTCACCCTGCCGAGCTCTTCCACCGCCCCGCCACCCCTCATCCAGTCATCCAGGCCGTCGTCCAAGAAGGCGAGAACCACCCATCGGCACCCCCGTCTGGGCCGTCCCCACCGCGCCCTCATCTACCGCGACGACCGCCTCACGCCATACTTGGGACCATGAGGGACTGGATCCTTCACGTCGACCTCGACCAGTTCATCGCCGCCGTCGAGATCCTCCGCCACCCCGAACTCCGCGGCAAACCCGTCGTCGTCGGTGGCTCAGGAGACCCCACCCAGCCCCGCACCGTGGCCGCCACCGCCACCTACGAGGCCCGCGAACACGGCGTCCACTCCGGCATGCCACTGCGCACCGCGCTCAAACGCTGCCCCGAAGCGATCTTCCTGCCCAGCGACCCACCCGCCTACGAAGCCGCCTCCGCCCGCGTCATGGCCGTGCTCCGCGAGTTCCCCGTACGCGTCGAAATCTGGGGCTGGGACGAGGCCTTCCTCGGCGCCACCACCGACGACCCCGAAGCCCTCGCCGCCACCATCCGCCAGACCGTACGCGAACGCACCGAGCTGTCCTGCTCCATCGGCATCGGCGACAACAAACACCAGGCCAAACTAGCCTCCGGCCTCGCCAAACCCGCCGGGATCTACCGCCTCACCAGCGACAACTGGGCCGAGATCATGAACGACCGCCCCACCGACGCGCTCTGGGGCATCGGCGCCAAGATCTCCAAGAAACTTGCCGCCCTCGGCCTCCACACCGTCGCCCAGCTGGCCGCCGCCGACCCCGTTCACCTCGCCCGCCACTTCGGCCCCACCAACGGCCCCTGGTACCGCTACCTCGCCCTCGGCAAAGGCGAAGCCGAAGTCGTCACCACGCCCTGGGTCGCCCGCGGGCACAGCCGCGAAACCACCTTCCAGCACGACCTCACCGACGAAGCCGACATCGCCCACCACGTCTCCACCCTCGCCGCCCAGGTCGCCCGCGACGCCCGCGAAGCCGGCCGCGACATCACCCGGGTATCGGTCAAGGTCCGCTTCACCCCGTTCCTCACCCGAACCCGCCAGTCGAAGCTTCCCGCCCCCACCACGGACCCGGCCACCATCCAGCAGGCGGCCCTCACCGTTCTCACCCGCTTCGAGCTCACCCGTCCGGTCCGCCTCCTGGGCGTCGCCGTCGACTACACCCTCCCCAGAGAAGATCAGCCCACCCTCGACACCGTCGAATAGAACTCGCCCCGAAGCCGCTCCCCAGCCTCAATCAACCCCCGAAGCTCCTCCTCCGAAACCTCGGCCTCGTCGAACTCCTCAACGGTCGCCTCCCGCAACCGCTCGGCGCCGGCTGTCCGATCGACCTCGGCGGGCTCGATCCACCGTCTGGTGGCAGGCTGAGTACGTTCGATTCTTTGCGCCTTGGAGGTTCTGATGCGTGCAGGCGTCGTGGTCACCGCACACCCCGGTGTGGAGGACCTCGCCGTACAGGCCGAGGAGTTGGGCCTGCACAGTTTCTGGCTCAACGACACCCCGATGGTCCACGGCGACCCCTTCGTCGCCCTGGGACTGTGTGCGAAGGCCACCAGCCGCATCAGGCTCGGCATCGGCGTGACCTCACCGGCGCTGCGCTCGGCCCCGGCCGCCGCGAGCGCGTTCGCCAGCCTCAACGCCCTGGCGCCGGGCCGGATCATCTGCGGGATCGGCACCGGGAACACCGCCCGGCGCACACTGGGCATGCGGCCGACCACAGCAGCCACGATGGAGAACTTCACCGCCGCACTGCAGGACTTGTGCGCCGGCCGCACCATCGAGTACCGCGAAGGGGACCGGGTCCGCGACGTCCGGTTCCTGCACACCGGGGCGCACGCGAACACGGCCGACCCGATCGAGTTCGTCGTGGCCGCGCTTGGACCGAAGGCCGCCGCCGTCGCCGGGCGCCGCGGGACCGGCCTGATCTCCTTCGGCCTGCTGGACCCCACCGCCTGGCAAGCACTGCATGACGCGCGCCGCCACGCCGCTCAGGACACGCCACGCGACCCCGAATCCCGCACGGACTCCTACCTGGTCACCGCGCTGCACATACTCGACCAGGACGAGGACCCGCGCGGCGACGCGGTCCGGGACGCAACTGGCCACATCGTCCTGTCGCTGCTGGCCTTCGCCGCCGACACGGCCGCCGACTCACACGCTTTCGCCGACCGACTCGGCCGCGAGGAACGAGAGGCGGTGCGGCGACTCCTCGACCGGCGCGGCACCACCGCCACCGCACCCGATCGGCACACCAGGCTCTACCCCGACTACCTCCAACGCATCGCGCCGGAGGACAGGGACCTGATCCTGCCCTCACTGATGAACACTTTGGCCTTGGTCGGGACCCGCGACGACCTCCGCGCCCGCATCACCACCCTGGAACAGGCCGGCATCGACGAACTGCTCATCCAGCCGGTGATCGACCCACCGGCCGAGATGGCCCAGCTCGCGAAACTCCTCACCTGAGCGGACCCGCCGGCCGTGCGCACGCGGTTCACCGGCAACAAGACCTGAGGAGGTTCGGCCGAAACCGTTCGGATCAAGGTGACGGGCCGCAGGGCGGCATTACGCATCGCGGTGAGTGCGCCCTTGCGTCCGCGTTTCCGGAGCTCTTCTGCTCTGGCGTCCATCGCATCGGACAGGGCTTGCACTTCATCGTAGGTAAGAGGCCGCCGGCCGGGTTGCCCTTCATGATCGGCGACATGAGTGGCCCGGTTGTCCTCGTGGAAGAGTTGCCGAGGTGCCTGCCCGAATCGCTCAAGGCACTCCGCCGGCCAGCCGAAGCGCCAGCGTGGTCTCGCAGGCCCGCCGTGTCGACATGGTGATCGGCCGTTCGCGATTCGGAGATCGAAGATGCGCGATGAACGCCTCGCCGTCGGCTGGTCCCCACTCCCACGGGTGCTGGTTGGTGATATCCACCTGGCGCCGTGCCGACGCCACCCTCGGCTTGTTCGTTGAGGAATCGGGTGCGTTGCCGGCGCACCCATCCCCTCAGCATCGCCTCGAAGACCCCCGGTTTGGGATCGATGACCCCTTCGACGAGTTTCAGGCCCGCAGCCCCAGGTAAATCGGCTGTTTGCCCCACAAGCCCTTCGTTGCGTCACATGCAACGTTGT
This sequence comes from Nonomuraea angiospora, assembly GCF_014873145.1. Taxonomy (NCBI): domain Bacteria; kingdom Bacillati; phylum Actinomycetota; class Actinomycetes; order Streptosporangiales; family Streptosporangiaceae; genus Nonomuraea; species Nonomuraea angiospora. Next base: position 3,158,757 of record NZ_JADBEK010000001.1, read on the forward strand.
GCCGAAGAAGATCAGGATCCGGCCGTGCGCACCACCTTCGACCTGGGCTTACGCGACATCGCCCGACAGGGCGAATGATGCATTTGATGCGACTTCGCCGGTTTGTTGCGGTTGACACAGAGAATGCCCCGGACCGGGCCGGTCGCGTGGCCGTGGTCGACGAACGCGCCGGAGACGGCCCGGCAGATGGCGCAGAGCCCGCCCTGACGGGCGAGCATGCGCTCGAAGTCGTCCTCGGTGATGCCATGGCGGTAGCCGAGCAGATAGTTCCGCTCGCTACCGGGTTTTTGATCTTGTTCTCGCGGCTCACGATGGTGGCACGGCGGGCCCCGTTGTCGCCGGACTCGCTCCTGGTCTTCGTTTCGCCGCGCCGAGCGCAGTGTTTGTGCCCGTCGGGAACCTCACGCCCATCACGCACGACCTTCCGGCGTTTCCACCCGACTTACCCCTTTGATGTCCGCTTGCCCTACTCTCCGCCCTTCTGGACGTAGCTGCGCACGAATTCCTCTGCGTTCTCTTCGAGAACTTCGTCGATTTCGTCCAGAATTGCGTCGACATCGTCCGTGAGCTTCTCCTGGCGCTCCTGGACGTCCGGCGTCACCGACGCCTCGGTCTCCTCGACTTCGCTCTCGCGCCGACCGGCCTGCTTCTGGCCTCCGGTGTCCTTGGTTGCCATGTCCTACCTCCGGTTGGGGGACTGCCTCTAGGCATATCTTCCCCGAACCGGGCGACATTTCGCGCCGATCGCCCAGCGATCTTGCCGGCTTGACTAGATAGCTAAACTATCCAACAATGGATCCACTACGCACGAGGAGGTTCCGATGTCCCCCGAATCCCTGAGCACCGCCGGTGTGCTCCTCATCACAGTCCCCGGAGTGGCCTTCGGCGGCGTCACCCTGTTGAAGTTCCTGATGCGCGACGTCCCCGGCTATCTGGACAACCCGGTCCGGCGTGGCCTGTGGCGGGCCGGGCACGCGCATGCGGGCGTGCTGGTGCTGTTCGCGCTGGTGGCGATGCTCTACGTGGACCAGGCGAGTCTGCCTGAGGGCGTGAAGGCCCTGACGCGGGTGTTGATCGTGGCCGCGCCGATCCTGATGCCGCTGGGCTTCTTCCTGTCGGTGGTGCGTCCGGGTGACACGAAGCCGAGCAGGTTGATCTGGCTGACGGCGGCGGGCGGGGCGTGCCTGGCGGTGGGCACGCTGACGCTGGGTGTGGGCCTGCTGTAAGAGGGCGTGGGCCTGCTGCAGGAGACCGGCCCGCGCAGGAGACCGGCCCGCGTGGGCCGGTCTGAGGGGGTCAGTCGCCGCCGGTGAGGGCGGCGACGAGGTCGGCGGCGGTGCGGCAGCGGTCGAAGAGTTCGCCGACGTGGGCCTTGGTGCCGCGCAGCGGTTCGAGGGTGGGTACGCGCTGGAGTGATTCGCGGCCCGGGATGTCGAAGATGACGGAGTCCCAGGAGGCGGCGGCGACGGATTCGCTGTATTGGCTCAGGCAGCGGCCGCGGAAGTAGGCGCGGGTGTCGTTGGGCGGGTGTTCGACGGCGCGCTGGACCTCGTCCTCGGTGACGAGGCGCTGCATGCGTCCGCGGGCGACGAGGCGGTTGTAGAGGCCGCGGTCGGGGCGGATGTCGGAGTATTGCAGGTCGACGAGCTGGAGTCTGGGGTGGGACCAGGGCAGGCCGTCGCGGGTGCGGTAGCCCTCGAGGAGTTCGAGTTTGGCGACCCAGTCGAGTTCGCGGGAGAGCTGCATGGGGTCTTCGGCGAGCCGGGTGAGGACGGACTCCCAGCGGTCGAGGATGTCCTTGTTCATCTCCTCTTGGGCGGTGCCTCGCTCTTCGACGTACTTGCGCGCTTGTTCGAGGTATTCCATCTGGAGCTGGATGGCGGTGAGCTTGCGCCCGTCGCGCATGGCGATCTCGTAGCGGCAGGTGGGGTCGTGGGAGACGGCCCGGAGCGCCTGTACGGGGTTTTCGACGGCGAGGTCGCGGGTGAGGAAGCCCTCCTCGATCATGGCGAGGACAAGGGCGGTGGTGCCCAGCTTCAGATATGTCGAAATTTCCGACATGTTGGCGTCGCCGATGATCACGTGCAGCCGGCGGTACTTCTCGGGATCGGCGTGCGGCTCGTCGCGGGTGTTGATGATGGGCCGCTTGAGCGTGGTCTCGAGGCCGACCTCGACCTCGAAGAAGTCGGCGCGCTGGCTGATCTGGAAGCCTTCGCCGCGGGAGTCCTGGCCGATGCCGACCTTGCCGGCGCCGACGACGACCTGGCGGGAGACGAAGAAGGGGGTGAGGTGCCGGACGATGTCGGCGAAGGGGGTGGCGCGCCGCATGAGGTAGTTCTCGTGGCAGCCGTAGGAGGCGCCCTTGGCGTCGGTGTTGTTCTTATACAGCTGGATGGGCGCGTTGGAGGGGATGGCGGAGGCCCGGGTGGCGGCGTCGTACATGACGCGTTCGCCGGCCTTGTCCCAGATGACGGCGGCCCGGGGGTTGGTGCACTCGGGCGAGCTGTATTCGGGGTGGGCGTGGTCGACGTAGAGCCGGGCGCCGTTGGTGAGGATGACGTTGGCGAGGCCGAGGTCCTCGTCGGTGAGCTGGCTGGGGTCGGCGACCTCTCTGGCCAGGTCGAAGCCGCGCGCGTCGCGTAGCGGGTTCTCCTCTTCGAAGTCCCACCGGGCCCTGCGCGCGCGGGCGGCGGAGGCGGCCAGGTAGGCGTTCACGACCTGTGAGGAGGTCACCATCGCGTTGGCGCCCGGCTGGCCGGGTACGGAGATGCCGTACTCGGTCTCGATGCCCATCACCCGACGCACCGTCATGCAACACCCTCTGTTCGTCCGGATCTGTCTATCCGCCGTTTATATGCCCGAGCCTATGCCCTTCACAGTGCCCCAGGGTCACAGAGTTATGGCACCGACGCCTTTTCAACCTGTACGGCGGGAGCTGACGGGGTTTGCGTGGATCTGCGGGGCTTGAGTAGTCGCTGGATGGGCCGTTCGGCAAAGGCGTACACCAGATACGACAGCGCCACGGCCGTCAGGACGGTCGTGGTGGCGATGGCCCAGGGGGGCAGGTGGCCGGTGAGCGCTGGGATGAGGGCCACCGCGACGACGCCATGGAACAGGTAAAGCGGGTATGTGATGCCGCCGAGCGCGGTGAGCGTCCTGGACGGTTTGAGGCGGATCAGCCCGAGGGCGGCGACGGCCATCACGGCGAAGATCAGCGTGATGGTGATGATCACGCTGACGTCGGTGACGGGCATGTTCTTGAACCCGACGTTGTCGACGCGCCGGTGGACGCGGTCGAGCGCGGAGCCGATCGACAGGGCGTAGCCGCCGGCCACGTAGAGCCACGGGAGCCAGGCGCTGCCGCGTTTGTGGATGAGGTAGAGGGACATGCCGGCGATGAAGTAGGGCGCGTAGTCGGGCATGACGATCTCGTTGACGATCTCGTTGCCGAGCAGGTCGGCGCCGAAGGCGGCCACCAGCCAGACGCCGGAGAAGATCAGGACGCGCCCGTACGTGACCCCGATGATCACGAGGATGACCATCAGCAGGTAGAAGCGGAGCTCCGCCCACAGCGACCAGTAGACCTGGCTGGCGTCGGTGACCTTGAACAACCGCTGGAACATGGTGGCGTTCACCAGGTAGTCGCCTGGTGAAAGTTTTGGGTCCAGCGCCTTGGCGCCGGTGAGCCCGTAGAGCGCCGCGGTGGCGACGAGGCTGAGCCAGTACGCGGGATAAAGGCGGACGAACCTGGACCGGGCGAACGCGCCGAGGCCGCGCCCCCACACGCTCATGAGGATGACGAACCCGCTGATGATGAAGAACAGCTCGACGCCGAGGATGCCTAACCCCGCGAAGGGCGCCAGCGGCGGGAACAGCGCGGCGGGCCGGGCCCCCCAGACGGACGCGTACGCCACCAGGTAGTGGAAGGCGACGACGGCCAGGGCGGCGAGGAAGCGCAGGAGGTCGAGCTCGGCCAACCGGCCGTCCCCCCGAGCATGCTTGGGCCGGTTAGGTGCGTGCACGCCCCTTTTGACGTCACGTGGATCACTTTGGTTCCAGGGGTCCCTCCGTTCCCACCAGCAGCGGCCGCGAGGCGTCGTCGAGCGCGAGCGCGTCGCGGGCCGCGGGCGTGAGGGCGAGCAGGCCGGCGGCTCCGGCGGCGCCGCACTCCGACAGGTGGACGCCGTGGCCGGCCAGGAGGCGGGCGGCGTCGGCCGCCTGGTCGTCGGTGATCGTCATGTAGAGGTCGGCGAGGTGGTGGAGGAGCTGGTGGGCGATGATCGAGGGCTCCAGGCAGTCGAGGCGGCCGAGGGCGGTGCGGCCGCCCTGGACGCGTACGGGCTCGCCGGCCCGGGCGCTCTCGAGCAGGCAGGGCGCGCCTTCCGGCTCCACCACGACGATCTTGGGCTGCTCGCCCCAGCGGTCGCGCACGTAGGCGGCCCCGGCGGCGGCGAGCCCGCCGACGCCCGCCTGGAGGAACACGTGGGTGGGCGCGCCCGCCGCCCCGTGGGGCGCGCTGTGGCCGCCGGTCGCGGCCGAGGAGCCGTTGAGACTGCCGGAGTACGCCTCGAGGCCGGCGCGCGCTCCTGGGGACGCGGCGGGGCCGCCGGCGCGCGGGGGGACGGCGGGCAGGGCGCCCGGGTCGGCGAGTTCGTCGAACAGGACGGTGTAGCCGCGCATGACGTCGAGCGGGACGCCGGTGTAGCCGTTCCAGGAGCTGTCGGCGACGAGCCGCCAGCCGTTCAGCTCGGCGGCCTCGATCGCGGCGGCCATGCTGGCCTCGTAGTCCTCGCCGCTGCGCCGCACCTCGGCGCCGAGTCCGCGCAGCCGTTGGGCGAACGCCTCGGGGACGCCTTCGCTGAGGTACACGACGCAGTCCACGCCGACCTCGGCGGCCCCGGAGGCGACGGAGACGCCGTGGTTGCCCGCGCTGGCGCACACGAACGGCGTGCCGCCGCCCTCGTGCTCGGCGAGCAGGTGGACGGCGTACGCGCCGCCGAGCGCCTTGAAGCTGCCCAGCCCCATGCGCCCGCTCTCGTCCTTGACGTGGACGGCTTCGGTTCCGGCCAGGCCCGGGATAGTGCGGACCGGCGTGGGCCGGTAGGAGGGGTGCCGGGCGAAGTGGGCGCGGGCCTGGCGGGCGTGCTCGGTCCCGATGAGCGCGCGGTCGTGCGCGGTGTACGGGGCGCGGGCGGGATTGAGGTACTCCATGATCGCCATGCTAGGCGGGCCCGCTGCTCTCCCCGGCCCGCCACTCCGCCGGAACAAGAGCACGAGGAGAGCAGGGGGCAGCCGGTCAGGCGCGGTCGCGGGCGGCGGCGACGGCGGCCTGGCCGAGGCTGACGCCGCCGTCGCCGGGCGGCACCCGCACGTGCTTGAGCACCCGGAACCCGGCCGCCCGCAGCCGGGCCACGGTGGCCTCCAGCAGCAGCGCGTTCTGGAACATCCCGCCCGACAGCGCCACCGCGGTCAGCCCGGTGGCGGCGCGGAGGGTGTCGCAGGCGCGGGCGACGGCGTCGGCGAGGCCGTTGTGGAAGCGGCCGGCGATGGCGCGGGTGCCGGTCCCGGCCGCCAGGTCCGCGGCGGCGGCCCGGACGAGGTCGGCGGCCTGCACGACGAGCAGGTCGCCGTGGGTGATCCCGGCCTCGTACGTGCCGCGCTCGGCCGGGTCGGCGTGCTGTTCGAGCTCGACGACGGCCTGCCCCGCGTAGGTGATCTTGTCGCGGACGCCGAGCAGCGCCGCGACGGCGTCGAAGAGGCGGGCCGCGCTGGAGGTCAGCGGGGAGCCGGGGGCGAGCCGGAGGGCGTCGGCCCAGGGATTGCGGCGGGCCACGTCCAGGCGGGTCACGTCGAGGCCGGGGTGGTCGTCGCCGAGGTAGGCGGCGGCCATGCGCCAGGGCTGCCGGACGGCGGCGCTCCCGCCCGGCATGGGGACCTGGGCGAGGTGGCCGAGGCGTTCGTAGGAGGTCAGGTCGGCGCGCAGGAACTCGCCGCCCCACAGGGTGCCGTCGGGGCCGTGGCCGAGCCCGTCGAGGGCCACGCCGAGCACGGGCCCGGGGTCGCCGTTGTCGGCCAGGCAGGAGGCGATGTGGGCGTGGTGGTGCTGGACGCCGAGGAGCTGGACGCCGTGGATCTCCATGGCGTGCCGGGTGGACAGGTAGCCGGGGTGCAGGTCGTGCGCCACGACCTCGGGCCGGATGCCGAACAGGCCGCAGAAGTGGTCGATGCTCTCGACGAACGAGCGCAGCGTCTCCTGGTTCTCCAGGTTGCCGATGTGCTGGGAGACGAACGCGCGCCGCCCTTCGGCCAGGCAGAAGGTGCTCTTCAGCTCGGCGCCGCAGGCGAGCACCGGCCGGGGCGCGGGCCAGCGCATCGCCAGCGGCTCGGGCGCGTACCCGCGGGCCCGGCGCAGCACGGTCACCTCGCCGGCCATGGGCCGCACGACCGAGTCGTCGGCGCGGACGTGGATGGGGCGGTCGTGGATGAGGAAGGCGTCGGCGATGCCGCTCAGGCGGGTCAGCGCGTCGTCGTCCTCGTAGGCGATGGGCTCGCCGGAGACGTTGCCGCCGGTGAGGACCATGGGCTCGGCGAGCTCGGCGAGCAGGAGGTGGTGCAGGGCCGTGTAGGGCAGCATGAGGCCGAGGCTGCGGGTGGCGGGCGCCACGGAGGCGGCGACGGGGGCGCCGGGCAGGCGGGGCAGCAGCACGATGGGCCGGGCGCGGCCGGTGAGCAGCTCGGCGGCGTGCTCGTCGATCTCGCACAGCCGCCGCGCCTGCGCCAGGTCGGCCGCCATGACGGCGAACGGCTGCTCCTCGCGGTGCTTGCGGCCGCGCAGCAGGGCGGCGGCCTGCTCGTCGGCGGCGGGCACGGCGAGGTGGAAGCCGCCGAGGCCCTTGACGGCGACGACGCGCCCGGCGCGCAGCAGGGTGACGGCGCCGGCGACGGGGTCGCCGCACAGCTCGGTGCCGCGGGCGTCGCGCAGCCGCAGCCGGGGCCCGCAGGCGGGGCAGCAGGTGGGCTGGGCGTGGTGGCGGCGGTTGCCGGGGTCGTGGTACTCGGCGGCGCACGCCTGGCACATGCCGAAGCCGGCCATGGTGGTCAGCGGCCGGTCGTACGGGACGCCGCGCACGATCGTGAAGCGGGGCCCGCAGTTGGCGCAGTTGATGAACGGGTAGCCGTGGCGGCGGTCGGCGGGGTCGGCCAGCTCGCGCAGGCAGTCGTCGCAGGTGGCCCCGTCGGCCCGGACGAGGGGGCGCAGCGGGCCCGACGGGAGGCCGGCGGCGATGGTGAAGCCGTTGTGGCCGGTGGGGCGGGCGCTGACGACGGTGACGCGTTCGATCTCGGACAGGGCGGGCGCGTCGCGTTCGAGCGCGGTCAGGAACTCCTCGACGCCCGCCAGGGCGCCTTCGACCTCGATGTGCACGCCGTTGACGTCATTGTGCACGCGCCCGGCCAGACCCAGCCGGCGGGCGAGCGCGTGCACGAAGGGACGGAAGCCGACGCCCTGGACGACGCCTTCGACGTGCACGTCTACTCGTTTGAGCGTGGTCATCAGCCCAGTGTGCGCCTGATCGGGGCGGCGTGCATGCGTATCGGCCGTGTCGCCCCCGGGTCGCCCCCGGGTCACCCCTGAGTCGCCTCCGGGTCGCCGCCCGGGTCGTCGCGCCGCCCGCCGCGGCGGGGCCCGGACATGCGGACGGGAGGGCCGCGGCGGGCCCTCCCGTCCGAGGGTTCTACAGGTACTGGCCGGTGTTGGCGACGGTGTCGATGGACCGGCCGGCTTCGGTGCCCTGCTTGCCGGAGACGAGCGTGCGGATGTAGACGATCCGCTCACCCTTCTTGCCGGAGATGCGGGCCCAGTCGTCGGGGTTGGTGGTGTTGGGCAGGTCCTCGTTCTCGGAGAACTCGTCCACGCAGGCCGTGAGCAGGTGCTGCACCCGCAGGCCCTTCTGGCCGGTTTCGAGGAACTGCTTGATGGCCATCTTCTTGCCGCGGTCGACGATGTTCTGGATCATCGCGCCGGAGTTGAAGTCCTTGAAGTAGAGGACTTCCTTGTCGCCGTTGGCGTAGGTCACCTCGAGGAAGCGGTTTTCCTCGCTCTCGGTGTACATGCGCTCGACGACGCTCTGGATCATGCCCTGGATGGTGCCCTCGCGGGAGTCGGCGTGCTCCGTCAGGTCGTCCGGGTGCAGCGGCAGGTCGGCGATGAGGTACTTGGAGAAGATGTCCTTGGCCGCCTCGGCGTCCGGCCGCTCGATCTTGATCTTGACGTCCAGGCGGCCGGGCCGCAGGATCGCCGGGTCGATCATGTCCTCGCGGTTGGAGGCGCCGATGACGATGACGTTCTCCAGGCCCTCGACGCCGTCGATCTCCGACAGCAGCTGAGGGACGATGGTGTTCTCCACGTCGGAGGACACGCCGGAGCCTCGGGTGCGGAAGATCGAGTCCATCTCGTCGAAGAACACGATCACCGGGGTGCCCTCGGAGGCCTTCTCCCGGGCCCGCTGGAAGACCAGGCGGATGTGCCGCTCGGTCTCGCCGACGTACTTGTTGAGCAGCTCGGGGCCCTTGATGTTGAGGAAGAAGCTCTTGCCGGACTGGCCGGTCTTCTCCGCGACCTGCTTGGCCAGGGAGTTGGCGACCGCCTTGGCGATGAGCGTCTTGCCGCATCCGGGCGGGCCGTACAGCAGCACGCCCTTGGGGGGCCGGAGCTTGTGCTCGCGGAACAGGTCGGCGTGCAGGTAGGGCAGCTCGATGGCGTCCCTGATCTGCTCGATCTGCCTGCCGAGGCCGCCGATCTCCTCGTAGGAGATGTCGGGGACCTCCTCGAGGACGAGCTCTTCGACTTCGGACTTGGGAATGCGCTCGTAGACGTAGCCGGAGCGCGGCTCGAGCAGGAGCGAGTCGCCGGCCCTGATGGGCTGGCCGACCAGCGACTCGGCCAGCCGCACGACGCGCTCTTCGTCGGCGTGCGAGATGACCAGGGCCCGCTTGCCCTCGTCGAGCAGTTCTTTCAGCATGACGATCTCGCCGACCTCTTCGTAGCCGAGGGCTTCGACCACGTTGAGCGCTTCGTTGAGCATGACCTCCTGGCCACGCCGCAGCGAGTCGATGTCGACGGCAGGGCTGACGTTCACCCGGAGCTTGCGGCCACCGGTGAACACCTCGATGGTGCCGTCTTCTCTGGCCTCGAGGAAGGTGCCGAAACCGGATGGCGGCTGCGCCAGCCGGTCGACCTCCTCCTTGAGGGCGACGATTTGGTCCCGGGCCTCCTTCAGTGTGGCGACCAGGCGTTCGTTCTGGCCGGTCACGGCCGCGAGATTCGCCTGCGCCTCATGAAGACGCTCTTCGAGGACCCTGGCCTGACGGGGTGACTCGGCCAGCTTCCGCCTCAGCGCGGTGATCTCCTCCTGGAGGAAGGAGACCTGTGTTGAAAGATCAGCGACCTCCCGTTCGCGCTGCGCGGCTCGAGCCTCAGCATCATCGCGAGCTGCCACGCCCGTCACCTCCTTCCCAGTCGAGGGCGACTACTAAGGACCTTACCTATCTCGGGCCCCTCCGTAACCTGGCCGGGCAGTGTTCGTAGAGTGACATTCAGTATTCGGTGAATAATCCTCAATAGTGCGTTTAATACTCCCAGCACATGCACACGGGAATCTGTTCCCGTGTCACGCACCAACGCACCCTCGTGGCCAAATTGTCATAGTTCTTCGGTGGTCCCCTTCGGTCGACGGCGTCTCGGCGGGGGCGTCACTCCGTCCGCCATGCGGCGGGCGGTGACCAGGAACCCCGTGTGGCCGATCATCCGATGATCCGGTCTCACCGCGAGTCCTTCGACGTGCCAGTCGCGAACCAGGGTCTCCCACGCATGCGGCTCCGTGAAACACCCGTGATCGCGAATCGTCTCGACCGTCTTGGACAACTGCGTGGTCGTGGCGACGTAACAGCAGATCACGCCGCCCGGGGTGAGCGCCTTGGCGGCGGCGTCGACGCACTCCCACGGGGCGAGCATGTCGAGGATGACCCGGTCGACGTCGCTCTCGTCGATGGAGGCGACCAGGTCGCCGACCACCAGGCGCCAGTTGTCGTCCATGGGGCCGCCGAAGAACTTCTCCACGTTCTTGCTCGCCACGTCGGCGAACTCCTGGCGCCGTTCGTAGGAGGTGACGTGCCCGTCGGGGCCGACGGCGCGCAGCAGGAAGCACGTCAGCGCGCCGGAGCCGACACCGGCCTCGATCACCCGCGCGCCCGGGAAGACGTCGGCCATGCCGACGATCATCGAGGCGTCCTTGGGGTAGATGACGGCCGCGCCGCGCGGCATGGCCAGCGTGTAGTCCTGCAGCAGGTGGCGGAAGGCGAGGTACTGGGTGCCTCCCGAGGAGCGCACGACGGAACCCTCAGGCTGCCCGATCAGGTCGCTGTGCGGGATGGCGCCCTTGTGGGTGTGGAAGACGCCGTCCTCTTTGAGCGTGATCGTGTGGCGTTTGTTCTTGGGGTCGGTGAGCTGCACCTGATCCCCCGCCTGGAAAGGCCCATGCCTGCGGAAACCCATGGCCGCAAGGTTATAGGGCTTTCGAGGGCGTCCGGACGCACGGTATCTATGGGGGATGCTTCCGCGCGACGTGATCTCCACCGGTCCCCTGATTCTCCGGCCTCCCGCGCAGGAGGACGTCGAGGCGATCGTGAAAGTGTGCAACGACCCGGTGACCGCCCGGTTCCTGCCGGCGTTGCCGTCGCCGTACCGGGCGGAGGACGCCCACGACTTCCTGGAGAAGGCGGCGGCGAAGTGGGCGAGCGGCGGCGCGGAGTACGTGATCACGCAGGACGGCGGGTACGTGGGCTCCGTCGGGGTCGTGCCGCCCGATCACTGGGGCGTGGCCTCGATCGGCTACATGGTGGCGCCGTGGGCGCGGGGCAGGAACGTCGCGGCGACGGCGGCCAGGGCGGTCACCGACTGGCTGTTCGACCACGGGGTGCGCAGGGTCGAGCTGCAGGCCGCGGTGGAGAACGTGGCGAGCCTGCGGGTGGCCGTCAAGGCCGGCTTCCTCGAGGAGGGGCGCCGGCGGGACGCCAAGCGGCTGCGCGACGGCCGCTACGTCGACATGGTCACCTTCGCCCGGCTGGCGGGGGACCCGGTGGCGGCGGAGCCGTACCTGCCGTTCTTCGCGGACGGGGAGCTGTGCGACGGCGTGGTGCGGCTGGTGCCGATGGCCGTGACGGACGCCGGCGACTTCCACCGGATGCTGGCCGACCCGACGGTGGCGGCCTATCACTTCGGGCCGACGGGCACGCTGGAGGAGCACGAGCGGCGCTGCCGCTACACCGGCTACTGGTGGGTGTCGGGGCAGCGGATCGAGCTGGCCGTCAGGGACGCGGCGTCGGGGGCGTTCGCCGGGCACATCCAGCTGGCGCACGTCGTCCCCTCGCTGGGGCAGGCCATGGTGGGCTACTCGCTGGTGCCCGAGTTCCGGGGCAAGGGGTTCATGACGCGGGCGGTCAGGCTGCTGGTGGACTGGGCGTTCGCGAACACGGCGCTGCACCGGATCGTGGCCGGCACCGAGCCGGGCAACGCGGCCTCGCACGCGGTGCTGGAGCGGGCCGGGTTCACCCGGGAGGGCGTGCACCGGGGGCTGTTCGTCAAGGCGGACGGGACGCGGGTGGACGACCTGGCGTGGTCGGTGCTGCGTCCCGAGTGAGGCCCGCGGGCCCGGAGGGGGCAGAAATCCCGATTTCCTGTTGAGGGCTGGTCAGGAGCCGCGTCGGGGGTGATAGTCAGGGCAGCCGCACTTCAGTTTCGCGCGATCGGGCCGCGCGATCTCTTCTCCCCCCGAGGGAGCACCGCGATGTCATACGACCATGCCGATGCCGCCATGCGTGAACTCATCGCCTCGTTCTCCTGCCTGGAGGCCGTCGACCTGCTCGACCGGCTGGCGCGTACCGCCGCCGCCGTCACGGGCACGGCCTACGCGGGATTCGTGCGCGTGGACGCCCTGCGGCTGGAAGCCGACGCGATCCACACCCACGCCCCTCCCGGCGATCCCCAGCGCGTGCGCCGGTGGCTGGCCGGGTCGGGGGTGCTGAAGGAGCTGGCGACCGTGCCGGCGACGGTCCGGCTGGCGCGCGACGCGGCGGTGGGCGAGCCGGGCTTCCTGGCCACTCCCCTGCCGCTGGCGACGCGGGACCACACGTTCGTGTGGGTCGCCGGGCGAGGGTTCGGCGACGGGGACGAGCACCTGCTGAGCCGCTTCGCGACCGCCGCCGGGCGGGCGCTGGAGGCCGCGAGCGGGCTGGAGGCGGCGGTACGGCTGTTACGCGGGGTACGGGCGTTCTGCCCGGCGCAGCCGCCGCACCTGCCCGTTGCAGGCGACCGGATCCCGGGATAAGGGACGGCCGGTCGCCGGCCCGGATCGGGCGGGAAATGACCACTTCCCGCCCGCCTCATTTGTCCAAAGATTTTGCGGATATTTGGCCATTTATCAATAAATCATGGCGTTACTGGCGGCGTACGGAAAAGCCCGCGGCCCCGGACGGGGACGCGGGCGTTCCGGCGGCGGGGTCATCCCCGGTGCGCCTCGAAGCGGAGCGTGCGGGAGACGCCGACCCGGACCGTCGTCCCGGGGGCGATGGTGACCGGCTCGTTGGGCGGGATGTCGTAGAAGTTGGGGTCGCCGGGCGGCTGGATCTGGGTGCCGTTGACCGAGCCGAGGTCGACCAGGTTGACGTCCCAGCCGTCGAGCGCCACCCGCAGGTGGCGGCGCGACACCGAGCCGTCCGGGCTGGTCACCTTGGCGGGCCTGGCGGTGCCGCCGGCCACCTCGGGCGCCCGCTCGGGGTCGCGGCCCAGCAGGTAGTCGCTCTCCAGCGGCAGCGCGGTGCCGTCGTCGAGGATGAGCACCCCGAGCGACGGGCGCGGCCCCTTGTAGGGGACGAGGGTGCGCTGCACCAGCGCGATGCCGCAGACCGCGCAGTAGGGCGAGCGGGGGTCGTTGAAGTGGTCGTTCTTGCAGTCGACGCCGTAGACCAGGGGCCGGTCGCCGTGGTCCTGCTGCTGCTCCTGCGGCGGCTGGCCCGGGTGGTCGAAGTGGTCGGGCGGGCCGAGCAGGGGCGGCGCGGGCTGGTCGAAGTGGTCGGGCGGGCCCAGGTGCTGCGGCATCGGCTGGTCGGCCACGCCGTTGCCGGGAGGCGGCGGCTCGTCGTAGGAGGGGAACTGCTGCGGCTCCGGCAGCGGCGGCGGCTGCTCCTGCGGCGGCGCGAAGAAGGGGGCCGGCTGCTCCTGCGGCGTGTGGTAGGGCGGCTGGTCCTGGGGCGGCCCGTACGGCGGCTGATCCTGGGGCGGCCCGTACGGCGGCTGGTCCTGGGACGGGAGGTAGGGCGGCTGCTCCAGCACCGGCGCGGACTGCGGGCCCGACGGCGGCCCCGGCACGACCGGCGGCTGATCGGCCAGCGGGTAGGGCGGGCGCTCCACCGGCGCGGGCGGCTGCGGGACCAGGTCGGCCTCGAGGTGGATGGCCGTGGCGGGCATCTCGCTGGTGAGCGGCCTGGACGGGGCGGGCGCCGAGGACCGCTCGGTGAGGTCGCCCACGACGCCGCCGCCGTGGACCACGCCGCCGTCGAAGCGGACCGCGGGGTGCGGGGTGCCGGCGCCGGGCAGGCTCAGCTCCACCCGCTCGACGGGCCCGGTGACGAGCCGGTCGGCCCAGGTCAGCGAGTCGCTGCCGGCCAGCCGCGTCTCACCGCCCGGGGTGGCGATGGTGGCCGCGGCCGAGCCGCTGACCAGGACGGCCACGCCTTCTCCGACCCGGCCGGCGACGGCACAGGTGGCCGGGTCGCCGGCCATGTTGGCCGCGAGCACCTGAGCGGCGCGGCGGGCCAGCGCCCGCCCGTCGCCGCCGGAGGCGGCCGTCTCGCGCAGGGCGTCGAGCAGGTCGTCGGCCGCGGCCTCGCCGGCGTCGCACACCAGCAGCAGCCCGCCCGCGTAGGCGACCAGCCCGTTACCGGGAAGCGGACGCACCACTCCGAAGCCTTGGTCGGTCATGCGTCCTCCCTCATGACGACGGCGCTGCGCTGCTCATCGGTGCCCTCGCTGCGCTCGGTCACTCATTTCTCCTCCCCGGAAGCCGGCGAATTTACGGCACCCGCACTGCCGTGCTGGCCACCAGCCATACGCATACCCAGACGAAGGGGCCGTGCCGCGGCCACGTCATCTCGATTCGGTGAACCGGTGGCCCGCGACAAACCCCTCAACTGTGCAAGTCTGGCCAAACAGAACACTATCGGCCAGTCGTCACATCGCAGTAACCGGCCGGAGTCGGCTCCGGCCGCCCGAAACTGCTGGACACGACCCTATCCATGGCCCGCCGCTTAAACGAGTGGGACAAATCAGACGCCCGTGAAAACCCGGTTCACGTCGGCCGTGGCGAGCACCCCGTAGATCTCGCCGCCCCGTTCCACCAGGAGGTACTCGCTGCCCGGGGCCTCGCGCATGGCGTCGATGAGCGGCTCTCCGTTGAGGTCGGCCGCGAGCACCATGGTGGGCTCCAGGGACTTGGCGACCGAGCCGGCGCTCACCCAGGGGCGGCGGTGCTCGGGGGTGGCCTGGACGGCGGCCTCGTTCACGATCGCCAGGGGCTCGCCGTCGTGGCCGATCACGACGAGGGCGCCCGCATTGCGCTCGGCGGCCTGCCGCAGCGCCTCCGACAGCGGCGTCTCGGCGGTCACCGGGATCGCCCTGCGCGCCAGCGCGCGGGCGTTGACCTGCGGAATCCTGGCGCGGATCTTGGCCACGCGCAGCGACTGGCTCGCGCCGAGCCAGATGAACGACGCCAGCACGAACGGCCACACCAGGTCCATCGTGTCGCTCACCTGGCCGCCCTGCAGGGCCGTGGCGATCGAGAACACGACGAGCAGCACGGCCAGCACGCGGCCGCCCCAGGCGGCGACGATGGTGCCGGAGCTGGGGTTCTTGGTCAGCTTCCAGACGCCGGCGCGGAGCATCCGGCCGCCGTCCAGGGGCAGGCCGGGCAGCAGGTTGAACACGCCGACGATGAGGTTGGCCACCCACAGCTGCCAGATGAGCACCTCGGGGATGCCGCCGCCGTTGATCACGTAGGTGTCGGCGGCCAGGCCGAGCCCGGCCAGGCCCAGCGACAGCGCCGGCCCCGCCGCGGCGACCAGGAACTCCTTGGCCGGCGTGGGCGGCTCCTTCTCGATCTCCGAGACGCCGCCGAGCAGGTAGAGCGTGATCCTGCGCACCGGCAGGCCGTAGTACTTGGCCAGCACGCTGTGGGCCAGCTCGTGCAGCAGCACCGACACGTACAGGAGCACCGCGAACGCGAACGCGACCGCGTAGGCGGCCGTGCTGTCGAGCTCGGGCAGCATCCGGCTCACCTGGCGCTCGAACGCCCAGGTGATGAACGCCGCCACGATGAACCATGTCCACGAGACGTACACCGGAATGCCGAACGGCTTCCCCATCCGAAGACCGGAGAACTCCCGCCGCGGGCTCTGCTCGCTCACCGCACTCCTTGAACGTCCATTACGTGCTGTTGCTGCCTTGATGCTACGCGCCGAATCGGGCGATCATCGTGGCACGAAGGCTATTCTGTCGGGGTCTTGACCTAGAGTGCGTGCATGACGTTGACCGAACCGGTGATCATCGGAGCTCTCTCCCCCTCCCGGGCGGGCGATTTCATGACCTGCCCGCTGCTCTACCGCTTCCGGGTGATCGACCAGCTCCCCGAGAAGCCCTCGCAGGCCGCGGTGCGGGGCACGGTGGTGCACGCGGTCCTGGAGCGCCTCTACGACCTCCCGGCGCCGCGGCGCTCGGTCCAGGCGGCGCTGGAGCTCCTGGAGCCGCAGTGGCAGCGGCTGCTGGAGGAGGACTCACAATACGCTGAGATGTTCGCCGACGAGACCGAGCAGGCCGAGTGGCTGGTCCAGGCGCGCGGCATGCTGGAGCGCTACTTCACGCTGGAGGACCCGACGCGGCTGGAGCCCGCCGAGCGCGAGCTCTACGTCGAGGCGGTCCTCGACGGGGGGCTGATGCTGCGCGGCTACGTCGACCGGCTCGACGTGGCGCCGACCGGCGAGGTCCGGGTGGTCGACTACAAGACGGGCAGCGCGCCGGGGCCCGACTTCGAGGCCAAGGCGCTGTTCCAGATGAAGTTCTACGCCCTGGTGCTGTGGCGGCTGCGCGGCCAGGTGCCCCGGCTGCTGCAGCTGGTCTACCTGGGCGGGCAGGGCGAGGTGCTGCGCTACGCCCCGGACGAGGCCGACCTGCTGGCCACCGAGCGCAAGGTGATGGCGCTGTGGACGGCGATCGAGCGGTCGCTGGAGTCCGGCGAGTGGCGGGCCCGCCGCAGCCGCCTGTGCGACTGGTGCGACCACCAGGCCCTGTGCCCGGAGTTCGGCGGCACACCCCCGCCGACCCCCGCCCGCCGGCCGGGCGACACCACCCGCTCGCACCGCCGCGCCGCCACCGACGAGCTCTGACCCACCCGGCGCCACGCGTACGGCGCGCAGGCCGGGCGGGCGCACTGCCGACAACCGGGCGGGCCGCCGTCGCCGGTTCCGCGGGCGCGGGGGTTTGAGGGTGTATGGGCGGTAATCCTCCCGAGGGAGGAGGTTACGGGTTTTCACCTGGGCCTACAGTGAAGCGGTGCGCATAGACCGGACCACGTTCCACGACACGGTGCTCGCCGGGGTGGTGGCCGCGGCGTCGGTGGCGATGTTCGTGTTCTACGGTCCCAGCCGGCTGGCGGCGCAGGGCCTGGCGGTGGACGGCATGCGCGCGCCCGACCCGCTGGGCGGGGTCCTGGTGGTGCTGGCGTGCGTGCCCCTGGCGGCGCGCAGGCGGTGGCCGCTGGCGGCGATGTGCGCGGAGCTGGTGCCCGAGACGCTGCTGGGCGTGCTCGGCTACGGGACCGGGATCTCGGGGCTGGCCGGGCTGATGCTGCTGTACTCGGTGGCCTCCTACCGCGGGCTGGCGATGGCGCTGGCGGGGCTGCTGATCTCGCTGGTGACGTACGCGCTGGGCACCCTGGCGGGCCCGGTCAGGGCGACGAGCTGGAGCGAGCACGTCGTGGTGGCCGTGGTGCTGGTGGCGGTGTGGGGCGCGGGGCGGAGCCTGCGGTTGCGGCGGGCGTACCTGGACGAGCTCAAGGACCGGGCGGAGCGGCTGGAGCGGGCGCGCGCGGCCGACACGAGGGCGGCCCGCGCCGAGGAGCGCTCGCGGATCGCCCGCGAGCTGCACGACGTGGTGGCCCACCACGTCAGCGTGATGACCGTGCAGGCGGCCGCGGCGCGCAGGGTGCTGGCCTCCGATCCCGACCTGGCGCGCGAGGCGCTGTCGGCGATCGAGCACACCGGCCGGATGGCGATGACGGAGATGCGCAACATCGTCGGCGTCCTGCGTACCGACGCCCGCGCCGAGCTGGGCCCGCAGCCCGGCGTGCAGGACCTGCCCGCGCTGGTGGAGCAGATGCGCGAGGCGGGGCTGCCGGCCCGGCTGGTCGTGGAGGGCGAGCCGCGGCCGCTGCCCGCCGGGATCGACCTGGCCGCCTACCGGCTGGCCCAGGAGGGGCTGACGAACAGCCTGCGGCACGCGGGGGCGGGGGCCAAGGCCGTGGTGACCGTCCGCCACGACCCCCGTGAGCTGGACGTACGGGTGGAGGACGACGGGCTGGGGGCGGCCGGGGTGTCCCGGCGGTCAGGGCACGGTTTGGTGGGCATTCGCGAACGGGTCGCACTCTATGGTGGAATCCTCAACATCGGTCCGCTACCGGGGGGCGGTTTCGAAGTGCGGGCGAGATTCCCGTTGAAGGACGGCCAATGACGATCAGAGTGCTGCTGGTGGACGACCAGCCGCTGCTGCGCACGGGATTCCGCCTGATTCTGGAGGCCGAGTCCGACATCACGGTGGTGGGGCAGGCCGGCGACGGCAAGGACGCCATGGAGCAGACGCGGGCGCTGCTGCCCGACGTGGTGCTGATGGACATCCGCATGCCGGGCGTCGACGGCATCGAGGCGACCCGCAGGATCGTGCGGGAGGCGGCGCCGACGGCGCACGTGCCGAAGGTGCTGGTGCTGACGACGTTCGACCTCGACGAGTACATCGTGGAGGCGCTGCGCTCGGGCGCGTCCGGGTTCCTGCTGAAGGACGTGCCGCCCGACGAGCTGGTGCAGGCGATCCGGGTGGTGGCGGCGGGCGACGCGATCGTGGCGCCCAGCGTGACGCGGCGGCTGCTCGACAGGTTCTCCAAGCGGCTGCCGTCGGCGTACGAGCAGCCCGCTCCGGCGCGGCTGGACCGGCTGACGGAGCGGGAGCTGGAGGTGCTGCGGCTGATCGCCAAGGGCATGTCCAACGCGGAGATCGCGGCCAAGCTCGTGGTGAGCGAGACGACGGTCAAGACCCACGTCGGCAACGTGCTGACCAAGCTGGGGCTGCGCGACCGCGTGCAGGCCGTGGTGCTGGCCTACGAGACCGGGCTGATCACGCCGGGCACGTACTCCTGAGATCGGGGCGCGCCCCGATCTCAGGACACGATCAGGACGCGGCGGCGGGCGCGGCCTCCGCCGAGGCGGGGGCGTTCTCCGGGAAGTGGCAGGCGACGCGGTGGCCGCTGGCCAGCTCCTCCAGGGGCGGCTCGACCGTCTTGCAGATCTCCTGCGCCTTCCAGCAGCGGGTGTGGAAGCGGCAGGCGGGCGGCGGGTTGAGCGGGCTGGGCACGTCGCCGGACAGCCGGATGCGCTCGCGCTCCTTGCGCGCCTTGGGGTCGGGCACGGGCACGGCCGACATCAGGGCGTTGGTGTACGGGTGCATCGGCGCGCTGTAGAGCTGCTTGCGGTCGCCGATCTCCACGATCTTGCCCAGGTACATGACGGCCACGCGGTCGCTGATGTGCCGCACCACCGACAGGTCGTGGGCGATCACGACGTAGGTGAGGTCCAACTCGTTCTGCAGGTCTTCGAGCAGGTTGACGACCTGGGCCTGGATGGAGACGTCGAGCGCGGAGACCGGCTCGTCGGCGATGATCAGCTTGGGCTTGAGCGCGAGGGTGCGGGCGATGCCGATGCGCTGCCGCTGGCCGCCGGAGAACTCGTGCGGGTAGCGGTTGTAGTGCTCGGGGTTGAGCCCGACCAGGGCGAGAATGTCCTGGACGGCCCGCTTGACGCCGTGCTCGGTCTTGACGCCCTGGATGCGGAACGGCGCGCCGACGATGGTGCCGACCGTGTGGCGGGGGTTGAGCGACGAGTAGGGGTCCTGGAAGATCATCTGCATGTCGCGGCGGAGCGGCCTCAGCTTGCCCTGCCCCATGTGCGTGATGTCCTCGCCCTCGAAGACCACCTTGCCGGCGGTGGGCTCGAGGAGCCGGGTGACCAGCCGGCCGGTGGTGGACTTGCCGCAGCCGGACTCCCCCACCAGGCCTAGCGTCTCGCCCTTGAACACGTCGAAGCTGATCCCGTCGACCGCCTTGACGGCGCCGACCTGCCGCTTGAGCAGGCCCTTCGTCACGGGGAAGTGCTTCTCCAGGCCCTGTACGGAAAGGAGCGGCTCGTTCTTGGGCTCGGTCACTGGGTCTCCAGCAGTGGCTTGATCTCGTTCTCCCACAGCTCCCGCCGCTCCGTCCGGTCCATGTGGCAGCGCACCAGGTGGCCGCCCTGGGTCTGGAGCAGGTCCGGGACCTCGGACTTGGCCTTGCCTCCGGTCCGCTCCGCGTACGGGCAGCGGGGGTGGAAGGCGCAGCCCGGCGGCACGTTGATCAGCGACGGCGGGGAGCCCTTGATCGGCAGCAGCCGGTCGGTGGGCTCCCGGTCGAGCCGGGGCATCGATCCCAGTAGACCCCACGTGTAGGGGTGCTCGGGACGGTAGAAGATGTCGTCGGCGCTGCCGTACTCGATGCACTTGCCCGCGTACATGACCAGGATGTCGTCGGACAGCTCGGCCACCACGCCCAGGTCGTGGGTGATGATGATCAGCGCGGAGTTGAACTCGCGCTGCAGGTCGACCATGAGGTCGAGGATCTGGGCCTGCACGGTCACGTCGAGCGCGGTGGTGGGCTCGTCGGCGATGAGCAGCTCGGGGTCGCACGACAGCGCCATGGCGATCATGGCGCGCTGGCGCATGCCGCCGGAGAACTCGTGCGGGTAGGAGTCGACGCGGCGCTGCGGCTCGGGGATGCCGACCCGGCCGAGCATGTCGATGGCGTGCTTCTTCGCCACGGCCTTGGTGACCTTGTGGTGGATGCGGTACGCCTCGATGATCTGGTCGCCGACCGTGTAGAAGGGGTGCATCGACGACAGCGGATCCTGGAAGATCATCGCCATCTTCTTGCCGCGCAGCCCGCGCACGTGCTCCTGCGAGGCGCCGACGAGCTCCTCGCCGTCGAGCCAGATCTCGCCGGAGACGTTGGCGCCCTTGCCCTTGTGCAGGCCGAGGATGCCGAGGCTGGTGACCGACTTGCCGGAGCCGGACTCGCCGACGATGCCGAGCGTCTTGCCGCGTTCGAGGTCGAACGTCAGCCCGTCGACGGACTTGACCAGGCCGTCGTCGGTCGGAAAGTGGATCTTGAGGTCTTTGACCTGGAGGAACGCGCTCATGCCAGCCTCACCCTCGGGTCCACGACCGCGTAGAGCAGGTCGACGATCAGGTTGGCCACGATGATGAAGACCGCCGCCACCAGGGTGACGCCCATCACCTGGGGGAGGTCGTTGCGCTCGATGGCGTCCCTGGCGTACTTGCCGATGCCGGGCAGCGAGAACGTGCTCTCGGTCAGCACCGCGCCGCCGAGCAGCAGGCCCAGGTCCAGGCCGAACATGGTCAGCACCGGGGTGAGCGTGGCTCTCAGCCCGTGTTTGAGCACCACGGCCCGCTCGGGCAGGCCCTTGGCCCTGGCCGTGCGTATGTAGTCCTCGGACATGGTCTCCAGCATGCCCGCCCTGGTGAGCCGGGCGTAGCCGGCGGCGTACAGGAAGGCGAGCGTGATCCAGGGCAGCATCAGGTTGTTGGCCCAGGTGAGCGGATCCTCGCTGAACGGCACCCAGTCGGCGACGTCGCCGACGAGGCCGAGCTGGTCACGGAAGATGGCCAGCGACACGATGCCGGTGAAGAAGATCGGCAGCGACACGCCGGCCAGGGCGACGCCCATGGAGATGCGGTCGAAGAAGCTGCCGCGCCGCAGCGCGGAGACCACGCCGGTGGCCACGCCGAAGACGACCCACACCACGGCCGCGCCGAGCGCGAGCGACAGTGTGATCGGTATGCGGTCGAGCAGGTCGGGCAGGACCGGGTTCTGCGTGACGTACGAGTAACCGAGGCAGGGCGCCGGGCACAGCTCGACACCGGGGCCGTAGTTACGCTCGACGCCGACGAAGATGCCCTTCACGAACCGCCCGTACTGGACCAGAAGCGGGTCGTAGAACCCCAGGCGGATCGCCGTATCGTGGATGACCTGCTCGTTGGCGGCCTTGCCGACGTAACGAGAGGCGAGGTCGTCAGCGGACATCCCAGCGAGCCGAGGCACGAGGAAGAAGATGGCGAACGTCGTGATGCTCACCACGAAGAGCAGCATGACGGCCGCTATCAACCGTCTGAGAATGTATGTGAACACTGATCTCGGCCATGGCGGCCGGGCCTCGTGAGCCCGGCCGCCGGAGCCTTCACCTGCTTTCGACGTACGTGTCCGGCGGGGTCGCCTGACCGATTACTGGGTGCTCAGCGTGAGGTACTCGTACATGCCCCAGTTCTGGCTGACGAAGACGTTCTTCAGCGTCGGCGGCCGGTAGAACAGGCCGTGCGCCCAGACGTAGGGCAGGATGAACGCCGAGTCCATGACCTGCTTGTCGACCTGCGCCCAGATGGCGTTGCGCTTGGCGGCGTCGGTCTCCGCGGCCGCCTGGTCGATGAGCTCGTCGATCTTCGGGTCCTTGACGCCGAGGTTGGTGTTACCGGCGTCGCGGATGACACGGCTGTCGACGATCTGCTGGAAGAAGCCGAAGCCCTCGGGGTAGTCGGCGCCCCAGCCGTAGACCATGAGGCCGAGGTTGTTCTTCTTGGCGAAGTCGGGCTTGCCGGCGTACAGCTTGAAGTAGTCGCCCTGCGGGTAGCCCTTGATCTCCAGCTTGATGCCGACGCGGCCGAGCGACTGCTGCAGCGACTCGGCGGTCAGCTTCTCGGCGGCGCGCTCGTTGCGGTAGGAGATGGTGGTGCTGAAGCCGTTGGGCTGGCCACAGGCCGCCAGCTCCTCCTTGGCCTTGGTGAGGTCGCCGGTCGGGTTGGCCTCGACGCCGTACGGGTCGATCTTCTGGTAGCCGGTCATCTTCGACGGCATGAGGCTGAGCGCGACGTCGCCACCGGCGTCGGGGCCGCCGTAGGCGCCCTGGATCGCGGAGCGGTCGGCCGCGTACATCACGGCCTTGCGGCAGTGGATGTTGTCGAACGGCTTGACGTCACCGTTGATGTTGGTGAACCAGGTCCGGTCGATCGGGGCCGAGTCGGCGTACTGCTTGACCTTCGGGTCGGTCAGGACCGTCTTGCGGGCGTTGGCCGCCACGCCGGTGCTGTTGATCTTGACGTCGATCTTGCCGGACAGCAGGCGCTGGTCGAGGTCGTCCTCGTTCTGGCCGAGCAGCACCTCGATGGAGTCGTTGAGCTGCTTGCGGTTGGGGTCGGTGGCCGGGTCCCAGTTGGGGTTCTTCACGAGCTCGATGCGCTTGGTGAGCTCGTGCGACTTGAACATGTAGGGGCCGGTCGCGACCGGGTGCTCCTTGTACTTCGAGCCGGTGTCCTTGGCCTCGGGCACGGGGGCCGTCTGCGGGAGCATGGCGAAGTAGTCGAAACCGCCGTACGCCTTCTTCAGGTGGAAGACGACGGTGGAGTCGTCGGGCGTCTCGATGGCCTTGAAGTCGTCGAGCTTGCCCTTCATCTTGTACGGGCCGGTGTAGCCCTGCACGTCGAGCCAGTCGTTGAAGTAGGTCGGGCCGCTGGGCAGGATGTCCTTGTCCAGCGAGCGGGCCACGGCGTACTTGACGTCCTTCGACGTCACCGGGGTGCCGTCCTCGAACTTGATGCCCTTGCGCAGCTTGTACGTCCACGTCTTGCCGCCGTCGCTGGGCTTGCCCAGGTCCTCGGCCAGGTCGCCGACGAGCTGCAGGCCCTCCTCGCCCGGCACCGGCTTGAACATGGTCAGCGCGCGGGTGTAGAGGCGGGAGAAGTTCCACGCGTAGCCGTAGTACTGGTCACCAGGGTCGACGGAGTCGAAGTCGCCCGGCATGCCCATGTGCAGGGTGCCGCCGGTCTTCTCCGACGGGTTGACGACCTGCGTGACACCCGCGTTGTACTGGCTCGCGGGCTTGTCGTCACTGCCGGTGCCGCTGGTGCTCTTGGCACCGCCACCGCCGCCACACGCCGAGACGACCACGGCGAGAGCGGCGGTCATCGCCACTGCCGACGCCTTTGATCTTGTCTTCATCGACCTGACACACCCCTTGTATCTAGGAGTTGAGAACTTGCTGAAAACTCACGAGGGCTATCGGGCCTTGGGGTCGAAGGCGTCCCTGAGGCCGTCACCGAGCAGGTTGAACGCCAGCACGGTGATGAAGATCGCGAGACCGGGGAAGATCATGAAGTTGGGCGCCACCTGGTAGTTGTGGACGGCGTCCGACAGCATGCCTCCCCACGTGGGAGTCGGCGGCCGCACGCCCACGCCGAGGAACGACAGCGCGGCCTCGAACAGGATGTTCGAGGGGATCAGCAGCGTCGAGTAGACGAGGATCGGCGCCAGGAGGTTGGGCAGGATCTCCTTGAACAGGATGGTGTGGTTGCGCGCGCCCAGGCTCCTGGACGCGTCGACGAACTCCCGTTCGCGCAGGGACAGCGTCTGCCCCCGGATGATGCGCCCGATATAGGGCCAGTTGAAGAACCCGATGATGAACACCAGCAGGCTGATCCGCAGCGTGTCGCCCGACATGCCGAACGCCTTGTCGGGGATGACGCCGGCCAGCGCCAGCGCGAACACCAGCAGCGGGAAGGCCAGGAAGATGTCCATGAGGCGGCTGATGACGGTGTCGACCCAGCCGCCGAAGAAGCCGGCGATCATCCCGAGGACGGTGCCGAGCACCACGCACAGCAGGGTCGCGAAGAACGCGATCAGCAGCGAGATGCGGGCCCCGTACAGGACGCGGCTGAACAGGTCGCGGCCCGAGTCGGGCTCCACGCCGAACAGGAAGTCGCTGCTGATGCCGCCGAAGGCGCCCAGCGGCGCGCCGATGGAGGGGTCGAGCTTCTCCCGGTGCCACTCGCCCGGCGGGTGCCCGAACCACGACACCAGCAGCGGGGCGAAGACGGCGACCAGGATGAGCAGGAGGATGACGATGCCACCGGTCATCGCGATGCGGTCGCGCTTGAGGCGCATCCACGCGATCTGCCCCAGGGAACGTCCCCTGATGACCGAGGTCCCCGTCCCGTCAAGAACGGTCTCCGGCCCTGCTTCGATGGCCGATTCCGGAACATCGAGCGGTGCGGTCATGCCAGTAGCCCCCTGGATTCCAGACGACATCGTCCGTGTCGGCGCGGTCCCGGTCAGGGTAGTGCGCCCATGCGTATGCGGTCCGCGTGTCGCGGCCCCAGGAGGCAGAATCTATGGCCTGAGCTGCTGTGACTAGTCCCTCTGAGCTCTATGTGGCTCAACTGTGATTGACCAGAAACTCATTCGTATCGATCTTGAGGAGAATGTCTACGAGCCGTCCCGGTTGCGTCTCGGAACTGTGACACAGCCCAATTCGCCCGTGGATTCAGCTGATGCCACGCTTTTTGAGCAGCGCCTCGATATCGGAGAAATCGTCCTCCGCTTTGGGAGACTGCTTGGGGGCGACGGCCGGCTGCTGAGGCTTGGGGGCGGCTTTGTTCGCTGAGGGCTTAACGTCGGGGGCCTCTGCGGGGGTCTTCTTCCTGAAGCTCGCCAGTTTCCGGCCGCGCATGACGCCCGAGGCGACGAACAGCACCACCGACAGCCCCGCCACGGCGACGCCCGCCCACACCAACGGGTTGAACACCAACTGCGTCACGAAACCCACGACGGTGGCGCCGATGGTCCACAGCGCCTGCAGCGCGCCAGTCAGATAGGCCGCCACCGGCAGCAGCGCCCACGCTGCCATCCGCATCCCCGAGGCCGCTCCCCTGCGCCTGAAGGCCAGAAAACTGAACACCAGGCCCACCGCCGTCAGTCCGGCGCACAGCGGCAGCCAGGCGATCGAATTGAACATCACGCCGCCCCTCATATCGACTACGTCTCCCATCCTGGCACGCGAAACGCCGACCGCCCCTCCTCCGCAAGAACCACTTGCCCCCTAAGGGTCTGACTTGCCACCCCAGGGCCGGCGGTCGCGATCGGGTTCGCGAGCGCCCACCGCCGCGACCGGCGACGTTCCGGCCGCGCGACATCGCCCACCGCCCGCCCCTCCCTCCCGGGCCGATCGCGGCGCCGCCGCCTCTGCTCCGGGCTCGTGGAGCGTTGGCACGGGCGGTCCCCGATGGGCGGGCCGGCGGGATGCGGCAAGGAGGACGCAGGCTCGGGAGGTGGGGACGGATGGGGCGGGGGTCAGGTCGAGATGAGGGCCCGGAGGTCGGCGACGGTGACCTGCTCCAGGGACGGCACCACCAGCCGGCCGGGGGCGGGGTCGACCTCCAGCAGGCTCGGGACGGCCACCACCGCGCAGCCCGCCGCCGTCGCGGCCGCCACGCCGTTCGGAGAGTCCTCCAGCACCACGCACCGCACCGGCTCCACCCCGAGCAGCCGCGCGGCCGTCAGGTACGGCTCGGGGTCAGGCTTGGTACGCGTGACGTCGTCCGCCGTGACCACCGCGTCGAACCGGTCACGCCCCACGCTCTTGAGCACCGCCTCCGCGATCTCCTTCAGCGACGAGGTGACCAGCCCCACGGGCACCCCCTCGTCCCGCAGCGCGTCCAGCAGTTCCAAGGCACCCGGCATGGCGTAGACGCCCGCCGTCAGCCGCCGCACCATCCCGCCGGTCATCCACTCCCGCACCGTCGCGGCGGGCACGTCGGCCCCGGACACGGCCAGCATGTAGTCGACCGTCCGCTCCATGGATCCGCCCAGCAGGTGGACCTGGTGCTCCGGTGTCCATTGGGCGCCGAGCCTGGCCATCACGTCCGTCTCGATCTCCAGCCAGACGCGCTCGCTGTCGACCAGCAGCCCGTCCATGTCGAAGAAGACCGCTTCCATGCCTGTCCCCGATCGGTAGTGTTTTGCCCGCCATTGTCTCCACCCCGCCCGCTACGCGGCCAGGCCACCCCCTTCACCGGCCACCCGTGCTGCACCGATCCGTCCACCGGCAGAGCCGCCTTGGTGCCGGCGGCCGGCCCTACGGCGTGGGGCCGCGACGGCGGCGGGCTGCGCGGTGGTGGCCGTCCCGAGCCTGCCGGCCATCGACCCCGCCCCCGGCCGGCTGGTGGTGCCGTCCCTGGAGCAGGTCACCGTCGCCGACCTCCGCGATCGCCGGCCGGTGACCGGCGGGCCGCAGGGGCCGGGCGCTGGTCGTTCCTCCGCGGGTGAACGGCGTACCGACTCGGTGCCGGGTGCCCTCCCCCGCCGCCGGTGGGCGCCGGTGGAGCAGCGGGCCATGAGCCTCCATCTCCCTCCGACCGGAGAGACCGCCCACCCCCGACTCGTGCGCCACAAGAGCCGCCATCCCCGCCGACCGGAAGATGACCGTCCGCCCCGGCTCGGGAAGCCGCCATCCACCCCCGGCCAGGAAGCAGCCACCCGCCCGCCAACCGGAGAGCGACCGCGGCCGGCGCAGAGAGCCGCCACCCTCACGGACCGGAAAGCAACCGCCCACCCGCCAACCAGGGAAGGGCCGTCCCTTCGGTCCAAGGAGCCGCCGTCCGCCCGCCGGCCGGTGAAGGGCCGAGCGGGCAGGGGTGGATCAGACGTTGAAGTACTTCGCCTCGGGGTGGTGGGCGACCAGGGCCGAGGTGGCCTGCTCAGGATGGAGCTGGAACTCCTCCGACAGCGACACCCCGATGCGCTCGGGGTCGAGCAGCTCGAACAGCTGCTTCTGGTCCTCCAGGTTGGGGCAGGCCGGGTAGCCGAAGGAGTAGCGGCAGCCCTGGATGTTGACCTTGAGCATGTCGTCGAGCGACTCCTCGCCGCCGATCGCCCACTCCGAGCGCACCCTGGCGTGCCAGTATTCGGCCAGTGCCTCGGTGAGCTGCACCGACAGGCCGTGGAGCTCGAGGTAGTCGCGGTAGGCGTCCTTGGCGAACAGCTCGGCCGTGGCCTCGGAGATCTTCGCGCCCATGGTGGCGACCTGGAAGCCGACCACGTCGACCTCGCCGGAGTCCTTGGCGCGGAAGAAGTCGGACAGGCACAGGTGGCGGTCGCGGCGCTGGCGCGGGAACGTGAAGCGGGTGCGCTCGCTGCCGTCGTCGTCGAGGATGATCAGCGAGTCGCCGTCGGAGACGCACGGGAAGTGGCCGTAGACGACGGCCGCCTCCAGCAGCCCCTCGGTCTGGATGCGGTCGAGCCACATGCGCAGCCGCGGCCGCCCCTCCAGCTCGACCAGCTCGTCGTAGTCGGGCCCGGAGCCGCCCCTGGTGGGCTTGAGCCCCCACTGGCCGAGGAACAGGGCCCGCTCGTCGAGGTAGGCGGCGTAGTCGGTCAGGGAGATGCCCTTGACCACGCGGTCGCCGTAGAAGGGGACCTTGGGGATGGGGTTGTCGGCGGCCACGTCGGAGCGGGCGGGCAGCTCCTCGACGGGCGTGCGCTGCAGCACCGCGCCGGTCTTGACGCGCCGCTCGCGCAGCGGCGGCAGCGTCGCGCCCGCGACTCCGCGCTTGACGGCCATGAACGAGTCCATCAGCCGCAGCCCCTCGAACGCGTCGCGCGCGTAGCGCACCTCGCCCTCGAACAGCTCGGCCAGGTCCTGCTCGACGTAGGCGCGGGTCAGGGCGGCGCCGCCGAGCAGGACGGGGTATCTCTCGGACAGGCCCCTGGAGTTCATCTCCTCCAGGTTTTCCCTCATGATGACCGTCGACTTCACCAGCAGCCCCGACATGCCGATGACGTCGGCCTTCTGCTCGTCGGCGGCCTCGAGGATGGCCGAGACCGGCTGCTTGATGCCGAGGTTGACGACCTGGTAGCCGTTGTTGGACAGGATGATGTCGACGAGGTTCTTGCCGATGTCGTGCACGTCGCCCTTGACGGTGGCCAGCACGATGCGGCCCTTCGACTCGCCCTCGACCCGGTCCATGTGAGGCTCGAGGTAGGCGACGGCGGCCTTCATGACCTCGGCCGACTGCAGCACGAACGGCAGCTGCATCTGCCCGGAGCCGAACAGCTCACCGACCGTCTTCATGCCGTCGAGCAGCACGTCGTTGATGATCTCGAGGGCGGGCCGCTGCGCCAGCGCGGTGTCGAGGTCGGCCTCCAGGCCCTTGCGCTCGCCGTCGATGATGCGCCGCTTGAGCCGCTCCCACAGCGGCAGCGCGGCCAGCTCCTCGGCCTTGCCGGCGCGCATGGCGGCCGCGTCGACGCCCTCGAACAGCTCCATGAACCGCTGCAGCGGGTCGTAGCCCTCGCGGCGGCGGTCGTAGACCATGTCGAGCGCGACCTGACGCTGCTCGTCGGGGATGCGGGCCATCGGCAGGATCTTGGAGGCGTGCACGATGGCGGAGTCGAGCCCGGCGTTGACGCACTCGTTGAGGAACACCGAGTTGAGCACCATGCGGGCGGCCGGGTTGAGGCCGAAGCTGATGTTGGACAGGCCCAGCGTCGTCTGCACGCCCGGGTAGCGGCGCTTGAGCTCGCGGATGGCCTCGATGGTCTCCAGGCCGTCGCGCCTGGTCTCCTCCTGACCGGTGGCGATGGGGAAGGTCAGGCAGTCGACGATAATGTCCTCGACCCGCATGCCCCAGTTGGTGGTCAGGTCCTCGACGAGGCGGCTGGCCACGCGTACCTTCCACTCGGCGGTGCGGGCCTGGCCCTCCTCGTCGATGGTGAGCGCGACGACGGCCGCGCCGTGCTCGCGCACGAGGCGCATGATCTTCTGGAAGCGGGAGTCGGGGCCGTCGCCGTCCTCGTAGTTGACGGAGTTGACCGCGGCGCGCCCGCCGAGCATCTCGAGACCGGCCTGCAGCACCGCGGGCTCGGTCGAGTCGAGCATGATCGGCAGCGTGGACGCGGTGGCGAACCGGAACGCCAGCTCCTTCATGTCGGCCACGCCATCGCGGCCGACGTAGTCGACGCACAGGTCGAGCATGTGTGCGCCGTCGCGGGCCTGGTCGCGGGCCGTCTCGACGCAGTCGTCCCAGTGGCCCGCCAGCATGGCCTCGCGGAAGGCCTTGGAGCCATTGGTGTTGCAGCGCTCGCCGATGGCCAGGTAGGAGGTGTCCTGGCGGAACGGGACCGTCTGGTAGAGCGAGGACGCGCCCGGCTCGGGGTGCGGCCGGCGCGGCGCGACCTGCTTGCCGCGGACGCGCTCGACGACCTGGCGCAGGTGCTCGGGCGTGGTGCCGCAGCAGCCGCCGACCAGCGACAGGCCGTAGTCGCGGGTGAAGGTGCCGTGCGCGTCGGCCAGCTCCTGCGCGCTCAGCGGATAGTACGCGCCGTCGGACGTCAGCACCGGCAGGCCGGCGTTGGGCATGCAGGAGAGCTTGAGCCGGGAGTGGCGGGCGAGGTAGCGCAGGTGCTCGCTCATCTCGGCGGGGCCGGTCGCGCAGTTGAGGCCGACGACGTCGACGCCGAGCGGCTCGATCGCGGTCAGCGCGGCGCCGATCTCGGAGCCGAGCAGCATCGCGCCGTTGGTCTCGATGGTCACCTGCGCGATGACCAGGATGTCGCGGCCGGAGTCTTCGATGGCCCGCTTGGCGCCGACGACGGCCGCCTTCACCTGGAGCAGGTCCTGGCAGGTCTCGATGATCAGCGCGTCGGCGCCGCCCGAGATCAGGCCCGCGGCGTTGTCGCGGTAGGCGTCGCGCAGGTCGGCGTACGGCAGGTGGCCGAGGGTCGGGAGCTTGGTGCCGGGCCCCATGGAGCCGAGCACGAAGCGCGGCTGGTCGGGCGTGGACCAGTGGTCGGCGGCCTCGCGGGCGATCCTGGCCCCCGCCTCGGAGTATTCGAAGACGCGGTCGGAGATGTCGTATTCGCCGAGGGCGGCGAGGTTGGCGCCGAAGGTGTTGGTCTCGACGCAGTCGACGCCGACGGCGAAGTAGGCGTCGTGGACGCCGCGCACGATGTCGGGCCTGGTGACGTTGAGCACCTCGTTGCAGCCCTCGTGCCCGTGGAAGTCGTCGAGCGTCGGGTCCTGGGCCTGGAGCATCGTGCCCATCGCCCCGTCGGCCACGATGACGCGCTGGGACAACACTTCTCGGAAGGACGGGGAGATGCTCATGGGGTAGAGCTTATCGGGTGCGGCCTGGAGCCCTACTCGCAAGCGGCTCGTACGCCTGTTCGCCCTGAGCGCGAAACCGGGGCCTCCAGGGGCGCGAGCGCCCCGGCCTGCGGAACCCGGGCCGCCCTGGGATGGGTGCCGGGCGGCCCTGGGATGGGTGCCGGGCGGCCCTGGGATGGGTGCCGGGCGGCCCTGGGATGGGTGCCGGGCGGCCCTGGGCGGGTGCCGGGCGGCCCTGGGCGGGTGCCGGGCGGCCCTGGGCGGGTGCCGGGCGGCCCTGGGCGGGTGCCGGGCGGCCCTGGGCGGGTGCCGGGCGGCCCTGGGCGGGTGCCGGGCGGCCCTGGGCGGGTGCCGGGCGGCCCTGGGCGGGTGCGGGGCGAGCCTGGGCGGGTGCCGGGCGCTATTGTACCGACTGTCAATTGAACGCCGCGTCCAATTGGAGGTCTCCGTGACCTACCGCACCGTGCTCGTCGGCACCGACGGCTCGGCCTCCTCCTTCCGCGCCGTCTCGGCGGCGGCGTCCCTGGCCGCGGCGACCGGCGCCACCCTGGTCCTGGCCTGCGCGTACCTGCCGATGCGGGAGAGCGAGCGCGCCGCGGCCGCCGACCGGCTGGGCGACCTCGCGTACAAGGTGGGCGGCTCCACCCCGGCCGACGACGCCCTGCGGGCGGCGCGCGGGCACGCCGTGGCGGCCGGCGCCTCGGACGTCGTGCTGGCCGCCGAGCAGGGGGACGCCGTGGACGTGCTGGTCTCGCTGGCCGCCCGGCACCGCGCCGACCTGCTCGTGGTCGGCAATCGCGGGCTCAACAGCCTGGCGGGGCGGCTGCTCGGCTCCGTGCCGTCCGCGGTCTCCCACCGCGCCGCCTGCGACGTCCTGATCGTCCACACGACCGACGGGCGCTGACCCGCCCCCTTCCCTAGCCCTTTACGCGCACGCGCGCGCGAGAGGCGCCGGGCATACGGGGGCCGTGCGGCGCGGTGGTCGTGGCGCAGTGAGTGCAGGTGGAGTGGCGCGCGCTGCCCCGGATGACGCAGATGGCGCGGTGCGCGGCTCCGGGGACGCGGATGGCCTAAGTCGCAGGAAGATCACGTCTGCGCCGCAGCGGTAGATATCTGGCTACAGGGGGCATATCTGCGCATAGAACCGCACATTGCACACGAGGCGCATCAACCGCAGGAGACGCAGAGCTTGCAGAAGACGCATCAGGCGCAGAGGCAGGGCACAGCGGGCGCGGGAAGCACCGCGCGCACGGACGCCTCGGTACAGGGGCGATCGGCGCGGCGGCAGTTGCTGCAGGGGCGCATGGTGCTGCAGGCGGAGGCACAGCGGGCGGGGATGCGGGCGACGTCGGCCGGCGAGGTGCGAAGGGCCGGCGGCCCAGGAGGGTTGCGGGCGATGGAGAGGCATCGACAACGCCAGAGGCGGCCGAGTGGAGGAGTGCCGGAGGGGGCGAACGCCGGAGAGGCGCGGGAGCCCGGGCGGGCAGACGAGTGCGGCAGCGCCGGAGGGACGCGGCGGTGCCGGCGGCGAGCAGGTGCAGGAGTGCGGGCGAGACGCGGCGATGCGGGCGGCTGGCAGGCGCAGGAGTGCAGGAGAGACGCGGCGATGCGGGCGGCGGCCGAGTGTGGGGGGTGCTGGAGGGGTTGCGGGTGCTGGAGGCGGGATAAAGGTGCAGGAGGTATGGGTGACGTGGGGTGGTGCAGGGGTTTCGGACGGGCGTGGTGGCGGGCTGGGATGGGTGGTGGGGAGGCGCGGTGAGGTGTTCGCCTGAGGGCACGGGGATGGCGCGTTCGCGCTTGACAGGCGGGTTGCGCGTTCGCGGGGAGATCGGTGACGCCGAGTACTCCCGACCGCATAGGCTAAGCAAGACGATGGAGAGAGGAGGCGACACGTGATAGAGCTCGAAAGGCTCCCCGAGCTCGTAGACCCGGTGCTCATTGCCGCGTTCGAGGGGTGGAACGACGCGGGCGAGGCCTCTAGCGGTGTGATCGCCCATCTCGAGTCCGCCTGGAAGGCCGAGCCGCTGATCGCGCTCGACCCGGACGACTACTACGACTTCCAGGTCACCCGGCCCGTCGTGGAGATGGGCGAGGGGCTGACGCGTTCGATCGTGTGGCCGACGACGCGGCTGCTGCGCGCCCGCCCGCCGGGTCTGGAGCGCGACGTCGTGCTGCTGCGCGGCATCGAGCCCAACATGCGCTGGCGCTCGTTCTGCGCCGACATCATCGAGATCTGCCGCGAGCTGGGCATCGAGCTGGCCGTCATGCTGGGCGCGCTGCTCAACGACTCGCCGCACACCCGGCCCGTGCCCATTCTCGGGGGCGCCACGGACGAGGGGCTGGCCCGTTCGACCAACCTGGAGCTGAGCCGCTACGAAGGCCCGACCGGCATCGTCGGGGTGCTGCAGCACGCGTTCGGCGAGGCGGGGCTGGACGCCATCTCGCTGTGGGCGTCGGTGCCGCACTACGTCGCCCAGCCGCCCAACCCGAAGGCGACGCTCGCGCTGCTGCGCCGCCTGGAGGACGTGCTGGAGATCCCCATGCCCCTGGGCGACCTCGACGAGGAGGCCCGCGCGTGGGAGCGCGGCGTCGACGAGCTGGCCTCGCAGGACAGCGAGGTGGCCGAGTACGTCAAGGAGCTGGAGGAGCGCAAGGACGCCGCCGAGTTGCCCGAGGCCAGCGGCGACGCGATCGCGGCGGAGTTCGAGCGTTACCTGCGCCGCCGGGACCGGGACACTGACAGCTAACCCTCAGGGATAAAAACCGCGAAATTTTCGGGATTTCGGGTAATAATCGGGGCCGTACAAGATTGCACCATGCTGGGGCTCCAGACACAAACCCGATAAATCCAGAAAACCCCTCGGCTTCGCGCCGTGATGCCTACTCAACTGACCGCGCACGTTAGGCACGCCATGGCGACTTCCCAAGTTGACCCGCACCAAAGAAGTCAGGACACCAGGCGCCGCGTCCTCGAGATGGCCGTCTCCCTGCGGGAGGACCGCTCCGGGGGCTCCGTGGACCACTTCCTCGCGCTGCTGCAGGACCGCCTTCCGCTCTGGCTGAGCATTCTTCACGATCTCTCTTATCGCATCGGAAAAGGGAGCGTAGCGGACAACCTTCTCCCTGTTGCCCGAGCGGGCATTAATTACTACATCGACGTACAGAGTGCGGCACTTCCCGCTTTCACCTCGCCGAAGGTGACGGTCCGCTTCCGCGAGGCCGTCCGCGACACGGGGCTGGGGCCGCGCACCGAAGTCGCACCGCTGGCCGCGTACCTGGCGGCCGAGCAGGACCTCGGGCGGATAGGGCCCGAGGTGGACCCGGAGGCCAGCGCGCGACTGCTGATCGCGGGCTGCTTCCACCGGGCCTATCTCGAGATGTTCGTCGGGGCCGACGCCGGCCCGACGCTGGAGGCCAGTGCTCGCGAGATCGTTCGCGAGCTGCGCCTCGATCCCGTCCCCGCCTGAAATCCGAACATACGGCGACAGCGCTCCGGCCCGCCTGACATCCAGAGACGGACATACGGCGACAGCACCCCGGCCCCGCCCGCGGCGATCCCGCGGGCGGGGCCGGGGGTTTCGCATGCTCTGGCCAAGAGACTGAACACGCGTTTAGCATGCTGAACATGTGTTCAGCGCATGCGGACCTGACCGCCCAGGCCAAGATCCGGGACGCGGCCATCGCCCACTTCGCCCGCGACGGCTTCCAGAAGACGAACCTGCGGGCCGTCGCCGCCACCGCGGGCGTGAGCGCCGCCCTGGTCATCCACCACTTCGGCAGCAAGGAGAAGCTGCGCGGCGCCTGCGACGACCATGTGCTCGGCGTGCTGGTACGCCGGGCGCACGAGGCCGGGACGTCCGGCCTGCTGGGCGAGTTCATGGCGAACCCGGAGGAGTACCAGCTCCAGGTGCGCTACATGGTCCGGGCGATCGAGGAGGACACCCCGGCGGGGGCCAGGTTCGCCGACGCGCTGGTGGCCGAGTCGGAGTCGATCCTGCGGGCCGGGATCGCCGAAGGTTCGGTGCGGCCGTCCTCGGACGTTCGGGCGCTGGCCGTGCTCACCGTGCTGACCAGCCTGGCCACGCTGACCATGGCCCCGCCGCTGACGCGCGCGCTCGGGCACGACGGCTTCGGCCCCGAGGTCCTGCGCCGGATGACGCTGCCCACGCTGGAGCTCTTCACCCACGGCCTGTACGCGGACGACGCGCCGCTGAAGGCGGCCAAGGCCGCCTGGGAGGCCGCCCAGGAGAGCAGCCGCTCAAGAGAACAGGGATGAATGAATGATGGCGACCCCGCTTCCCGCTCTGACCCCCCTCCAGGACACCCTGTGGCTGACGCTGTGCGGCAGGGCGCTCGACAACCGCCTGCCGCGCCCCGTCCTGGGCGACCGGATGGCCGACGAGATCGTCCGCAAGGTCGGCTACGACTACGGCAAGCTCCACATCCCCTCCTCCAGCGCCCTCTACATCGCGCACCGGGCCAGGAAGCTGGACGAGATCGCCCGGCGCTTCCTCGCCCGCCACCCTGACGCGATCGGCCTGGACCTGGGGACCGGCCTCGACAGCCGGGCGCTGCGCGTCGCCCCGCCGCCCACCGCCGCATGGCACGACGTCGACTTCCCCGAGGTCGTCGCCGCCCGGCGGCGGCTGCTGCCGGAGGACGCCAGGCCCCACGACCTCGCCGCGGACGTCACCGACCCCGCGTGGCTGGACGGCCTGCCCACCGACCGGCCGGCGGTGATCGTCGCCGACGGGCTGATCGCGTTCCTGTCCCTGGAGGAGATGATCGCGCTGGTGAACCGCCTCATCGGCCACTTCCCCACCGGCGAGATCGCCTTCAACGGCTACAGCAGGTTCGCCGTGTGGGCCCAGAAGCGGGTCGCCGTCGGCAGGAACGTCGTCGACGTCTCCAAGTTCCCCGGACTCGACGACCCACGGGAGCCCGAACGCTGGCACCCGAAGCTGAAGCTGGTCAAGGAGGTCCTCATGACGCGGGAGCCGGAGGTGGCCGGGTTCCCGGCCTGGCTGCGGCTGATGAACCGCCTGACCGCCCCCAGCGCGGCACTGTCGCGGAAGGGGAACGTCGTTCTCCATTACCGGTTCTAAGGGCTAGACTGATTGTCAGTCTCACTGATGATTTGGAGAGCTGACCATGATTCTGATCACCGGCGGGCTGGGCTTCATCGGCACGCACACCACCCAGGCCCTGCTCGACCTCGGCGAATCCTGCGTGCTCGTCCAGCGCAGGCCCGCCGTACTGCCCGAGAGGTTCGCGAACGCGCCCGTCGTCGTCGAACAGGCCGACCTCACCGACGAGGCGGCCCTCCTGGCCGTCGGCGAGCGGCACAAGATCACCGGCATCCTGCACCTGGCCGGCTCCATCCCGTGGCCGCCCGGTGCGTACCAGCCCCTGGAGGGCGCGGACAAGTCCATCCGGAGCCTCCTGAACGTGTTCCGCGCCGCGAGCGAGTGGCAGGTGGCGCGGCTCGGCCTGGCCAGCACGATCGGCGTGTACGGCGGCGTCACCGGCGAGGGCGCGCTCAAGGAGGACCTCCCCCTGCCGATGATGTCACCCCACCCGATCCCGGCGTTCAAGAAGATCGGCGAGCTGCTCGGCGACCATCTGGCCGGCGCCATGGGCCTCGACGTGGTCCACTACCGCATCGGCGCCATCTGGGGCCCGCTCGGCCACCCCCAGTCGCCGTTCTTCGCCGCGCCCCAGCTCGTGCACGCGTCCGCCCGGGGCACCGAACCCGACCTGTCCGCGCTGCGCGCCGGCGCGTACGCGCAGGACGGCATCGACCTGTGCTACGTGAAGGACTGCGGCCGCGCCCTCGCCCTGCTCCAGCTCGCGGACCGGCTGTCGCACCGCACGTACAACGTGGCCTCCGGCAGGGCGACGACCAACGGCGAGGTCGCCGCGGCGATCAGGAAGCTCGTCCCCGACGCCCGCGTCGGCCTCCCCGAGGGCCGCGACCCCGCCGCGCGCGACACCTGGCTCGACATCACCCGCCTGCGTGAGGACACGGGATACGAGCCCGCCTACGACACCGAGCGGGCGGTCGCCGACTACCTGGGCTGGCTGCGCGCCGGGAACGAGCGCTAGGCGCTCAGCCTCCGAGAGCGGCCAGGCGGCCCACCGTACCGTCGATGACCTGCGTGTAGACCGCCTCGGTGAGCTCGGCCACGCGCGCCCAGCCGTACCTCTCCCGGGCCCTGAGCGCCCCGGCGGCGGCGAGCTCCGCCCGCCTGCGCGGGTGGTCGAGCACGTCGCTCAGCGCCCTGGCCAGGGCGCGCGGGCGGCGCGGCGGCACCAGGACGCCGCAGCCGGCGACCGTGTCCAGGTGCCCCCCGACCGCCGAGGCCACGACGGGCACGCCGCACGCCATCGCCTCGATCGCCACCATGCCGAACGGCTCGTACCACGGCACCGCCACCAGGACGTCGGCCGAGCGCATCAGCGCCGGCACGTGCTCGCGCGGCACGCTGCCGATCACGTGGACCCGGCGTTCGAGCCCGTACGCCCGCGCCAGCTCGTACAGCCTGACCGCCTCCTCGTCGTCCTCACCGCCGCCCGCGATCACCAGGTCGGCGTCCGGGATCCGGCGCAGCGCCCTGATCACGGTGTCCACGCCCTTGCGCGGCACCAGCCTGCCGATGCTGAGGATCATCCTGCCGCCCGTGCCCGGCGCCACGGGCCCGTCGGGGCGGAACACCGACAGGTCCACCCCGCACGGCACGACCGCGATGCGCCGCTCGGGGACGCCCATCGCGCGCAGCTCGGCCACCTCGTCGCCGCAGGTGGCCAGCACGGCGTCGGCGCGCCTGCCGATCGCGCGCTCGGTGTCGATCCGGTGGGCGGGGCTGGTGTCGGCGTCGCCCTGCCAGCGCCGCTTGACGGTGCCGAGCGCGTGGAACGTCTGCACCACCGGCACCCCGCCGGCCGCCTGCAGCGCCGCCTGCCCGCTCATCCAGAAGTGGGCGTGGACGACGTCCGGGGGGCTCGCGGCCCAGCGGTCGGCCAGGCGCGCGGCGAACTCCCCCAGGTACGGGGGCAGCTCGTCCTTGGGGAGGGGGACCGGCGGGCCGGCCGTGACGTACTCGACCGTGACGCCCGGCGCCATGATGACCGACCGGGGCTGCCGCTCGGACGAGCGCCGGGTGTGGACGACGACCGTGTGCCCGCGCCCGGCCAGCGCGCGGGCCAGTTCGGCGACGTGGACGTTCTGGCCGCCGGAGTCGACGCCGCCGACCGGCGCCAGCGGGTCCGCGTGCTCGGAGATGAGATCTATCTTCACTGCGTCAGCTCCCTTACTGCCTTGACCACCTGCTCGCTTGTCACGTGAGACAGGCACGGGTGCCCGGGCACCGGACAGTCGCGCGCCCTGCTCGCGCGGCAGGGCGCCTCCTGGTCTCCGAGCAGCACCGTGGGCACCCCGTACGGGGCCCACCGCGCCGCGGGGACGACGGGGGCGAACAGGCTCACGACCGGTGTCCCGACCGCCGCGGCCAGGTGCGCGGGGCCGGTGTTGCCCGCCACGAGCACGCTGGCGCCGTCGATGACGGCGGCGAGTTCGGCGAAGGTGGTCACGCCTCCGAGGTCGGCGGCGTCTTCGCCGGCCACGTAGGCGGTGAGGTCACGTTCGTTGCCGGTCACGACGACCCGGTGTCCGTCCTGCGCCAGCTCCCTCACGGTCCGCCGATGCCGTTCGGCCGGCCAGGTCCGCGCGGGGGCCGATGCCCCTGGGTGCACCACGACGTACGTGCCTTTGCCGGCATCCGCGCCGGCGCCGGCCCCCAGCAGGTGCCCCAAATTTGCGCTGATATCCGGCAATGGCCGCTGAACAGCGAGTTTGCCGTCATCGCCCGCCGGCAGCTCGAACCCGGCCGCCCTGGCGACCGCCAGCATCCGCTCCGCCTCCGGCACGTCGACGCTCTCGTCCACGACGTGCCGCACGTCCAGGAGCGAGCCGGGGTAGTCGTTGCTGATGGCCGTGATCCTGCGGACGCCGGCCAGCCTGAGCAGCAGCGCCAGCGGGAGCGCCGACTGGTGGAACGAGGTGAGGATCACCGCCTCGTCCACGCCCGCGAGCCTGCCGACCAGGTCGGCCGCCTGCCCCTTGGTGACGGGCGGCGGGGTGTGGTCGATCCACGGGGCCCGCCATTCGATCACCCGGTCCACGCCGGGCAGCAGCTCGGCCGCCGCCCTGCCGCCGGGGCCGGCCAGGAAGACGACCTCGCGGGCCAGCGTGCGCACGGCCCTGACGGCGGGCCCGGCCAGCAGCACGTCGCCGGCGCCGTCCAGCCGAGCCACCAGCACCCGGCCCCGGTCGTCCGGGCCGCGGCGGCCGGCGGCGCGGACGACCGGCTTCCTGGCCGACGCGCGCGGGACGGTTCGCATCCTGCGGCGCGGGGGCGAACCGCACAGCACCGCTCCCGGCATCCGGCCGCTCGTCGCCGCCTGCGCGCGCGGGCACCAGGTGGCGGCCGGGTCGTGGAACATCGCGTCGATGCCGAGAAACCTCATCGTTCCCCCTCAGAGGCCGGGAACCGCTACCGAGAGGAGCGATGCTCCAACCTTCCCCATAGCGTTGAGCAGCGCAAACAGGAGAAACGGCCTGGAGTTGGTCACGTTGAGTAGTTGTTTGCCCGGTCAGGCCCCGGGTAGCTGGCGGACACGCGACGGAGGTGGAAGGTGTTCGAAAAGCGACGTCCCGGCGCGGTACTCTTCGACCGGGACGGGACCTTGATCAGGGACGTGCCGTACAACGGTGACCCGAAGCTCGTCGAGCCCATGCCGGGCGCGATGGAGGCGGTGGCCAGGCTCAGACGGGCCGAGGTGCCGGTGGCCGTGGTCACCAACCAGTCCGGCGTGGCCAAGGGCCTGCTGTCACCGGACGACATGGATCAGGTGAACGCCCGGGTGGAGGAGCTGCTGGGGCCGTTCGACGCGTGGGCGATCTGCGTGCACGACGACGCCGACGGCTGCACCTGCCGCAAACCGGCGCCCGGCCTCGTGATCAGGGCCGCCGCCGTGCTCGACGTCAGCCCCCGCGACTGCGTGGTCGTGGGGGACATCGGCAGGGACATGGAGGCGGCCAGGGCCGCCGGCGCCAGGGGCATCCTGGTCCCCACCCCGCAGACGCGCCAGGAGGAGATCATGCAGGCCACCGAGGTCGCGGACGACCTGATCGACGTCGTCGACCTGGTGCTCAGCGACGCGGAGGCGCCGGTGCCGGCCATCAGCGCCCCGTGGGCCCGCGCCCTCGGCTGGAGCCGCTGGTGAGCCGGCGGAGGTATGAGAGCAGGTCGCGTGGGTAGGCGCCAGCACCATGATGATGCTCGACTGGACCCGCAGGGCCGCCTGCCTCGACCTGGACCCGGAATTGTTCTTCCCGATCTCTCTGGAAGGGCCCAGCCAGTCACAGGCCGAACGGGCCAAGCACGTGTGCGCCGGCTGCCCCGTACGTGAGCCGTGCCTGGAGTACGCGCTGACCACGCGGCAGGCGTACGGCGTGTGGGGTGGCACCGACCCGCAGCAGCGCAGGGAGCTCGTCCTGCGCTCGGCCGCCTGACCGACCCCCCGGCTCAGCCGGGAAGAGCCGCAGCGAGGAAGCGCTCCCGCTCGGCCGCCTCCAGGTGGTCGCTGAACAGCACGCCGTCGAGGTGGTCGACCTCGTGCTGCAGCACCCGGGCCAGCACC
Organism: Nonomuraea angiospora; assembly: GCF_014873145.1. Lineage (NCBI taxonomy): Bacteria > Bacillati > Actinomycetota > Actinomycetes > Streptosporangiales > Streptosporangiaceae > Nonomuraea > Nonomuraea angiospora. The sequence continues at coordinate 3,198,867 of NZ_JADBEK010000001.1, forward strand.
CCCAGCGCGCGGACCGTCACAGGCTTGCCCAGCATGTCGCGGCCACGCGCTGTGACCATGTAGGAACGTTCCAGTGGCCACCACAGCCCCGGCGCCGACAGGCACGCCTCGTCGGCCGTGACCCGCCGCTCCGACAGCTCGAGGCGCGGGTTGACCAGATGGCCCGACTTGCCGTCGTAGGAGTAGACCACCACCCGTACCGGCTCGCCCACCTGCGGCGCCGCCAGGCCCGCGCGGCCGGCGCCGGCGCGCATGGTGGCGGTCAGCGACTTGACCAGGCGCCGCAGCTCCCGGTCGAAGTCTTGGACCGGCTCCGCGACCGAACGCAGCACCGGATCGTCGAACGTGCGAATAGGCCGGACCGTCACCCGCTACTCCCCGATAGGCCGCGTCGTCACCGTCAACGTTTCCCGTGACCGCGCCTCGCCAATCCCTGAGGACCTGGCTTGTAGCACAGCGGTAACAGAGGGGACCCGCGGGCGAAACCACCCGAAAGCAGTATCGGAGGGTGATCTCACTTGCGTCACACGTGCCTGTGATGCCTGGCCGGGTGCTCGGGGCCCGGCCAGGCGTCTTCGACTACCTGGAGGTGCCGGCATGAGCGTGCTTGCCCTTGAGGGCGGGTCCTCCCCGGAGACGGCCCCCGACGCCCTGGCGGGCTTCACGGTCGGCGTGACCGCGACGAGGCGGCGCGAGGAGTTCGGCGCGCTGCTGGAGCGGCGCGGCGCCCGGGTGGTCAGCGCCCCCGCGATCCGGCTGGTCCCGCTGGCCGAGGACGCCGACCTGCTCGCCGCGACCCGGCTCAGCCTGGCCGAGCCGCTCGACGACGTGGTGGTCACCACCGGCGTCGGCTTCCGCGGGTGGATGGCCGCCGCCGAGGGCTGGGGCCTGTCGGCCGATCTGGGCGAGCACCTGGCGAACGCGCGGCTGCTGACCCGCGGCCCCAAGGCCCGGGGCGCGGTACGCGCCGCCGGCCTCAACGACCACTGGACGCCTGCCACCGAGTCGTGCCAGGAGGTCAAGCAGTACCTGCTCGACCAGGACCTGCGCGGGCGGCGCATCGCGGTGCAGCAGCACGGCGAGCCGCTCAGCGACTTCGTGGCGGACCTGCGCGAGGCGGGGGCCGAGGTGATCGAGATCCCGGTCTACCGGTGGCTGCCGTACCGCGACATCTCGCCGCTGCGCCGCCTCATCAGCCAGACCATCTCCGGCTCGGTGGACGCGGTGGCCTTCACCAGCGCGCCCGCCGTGCACGCGATGCTGGGCGCGGCCCGCTCGGAAGGGCTGGAGGAGTCGCTGCTGGCGGCCTTCAGCGGGACGGTCGTGGCCGCCTGCGTCGGGCCCGTCACCGCCGAGCCGCTGACCTCGCGCGGCGTGCCGACGCTGCAGCCCGAACGCTCGCGCCTCGGCGCGCTGGCCCGCGCCCTGGCCCGGCACCTGCCCGAGCACGGGGTGACCCGGCTCGTGGCGGGCGAGCACCGGCTGGAGATCCGCGGCCACGCGGTGGTGGTGGACGGCGAGCTGCGCCCGCTGCCCCCGGCCCCGATGGCGGTGCTCAAGCGCCTGGCCGACAAGCCGGGTCACGTGGTGTCCCGCGCCGACCTGCGTACCGTGCTGCCCGGCAGCATCGCGCGCGACTCGGCCGAGCACGCGGTGGAGATGGCGATCACGCGGCTGCGGCGGGCGCTCGGGCCGAGCGGGATCGTGGAGACGGTGGTCAAGCGCGGCTACCGGCTGGCCTGCCAGTACGAGGCGGGGCTGTGACGGGACGTACGGCCACGCTGGTCCTGGCCGCGCACGGCACGCGCAGTGCCGCCGGGGAGTCGACCCTGTCGGCCCTGGCGGAGACGGTCAGGATGGCCCGTCCCGGGCACCGGGTCGAGCTGAGCTACCTCGAGATCAGCTCGCCCCTGCTGTCCGACGTGCTGCCCGCCGTCCGCGGACCCGTGGTCGTCGTCCCGCTGCTGCTGGCGGGCGGCTACCACGCCCACATCGACCTGCCGGAGGTCATCGCCTCCCGCCGCCCCGACGCCGTGATCGCCGGCTGGCTGGGGCCGCACCGGCTGCTGACCTCCGCGCTGGCCCGCAAGCTGGCGCGCGCCGGCCTGCGCGCCACGGACGCGGTCCTGCTCGGGGCCGCGGGCTCCTCCGACCCGTCCGCCCTGGCCGACGTCCGCGCCGCCGCCCACCGGCTCGCCGTGCGCCTGGCCCGGCCGGTCACGGCCGCCTTCGCCTCGGCCGGCTCGCCGTCCCTGGAGGAGGCCATGGAACGGCTCGGCTCGACCCCGGCCGCGCGGGTGGCCATCGCCTCGTACGTGCTCGCGCCCGGCCACTTCCACGACCGGCTGGCTTCGGCGGGGGCGGGGCTGGTGAGCGACCCGCTCGGGCCGGATCCGGACGTGGCGGCGCTCATCTGGCACCGCTACGACACAGCCCTCGCCAGGCGCCACCCGCTCGCTCCGCGTTCACCCGGCTTGCACCAGGCGTCCCTGTAACGGAGGGTCGCGGCTTCTCGGCGGGGGCGCCCGCGGATGGTTGCGCACGGCCTACGGCCAGGCCGGTCGAGCGACGTCCAGGGCCCGGACCGCGTCCTCGTCGACCTCCACGCCCAGGCCGGGGCCGGAGGGCACCCGAGCGGTGCCGTTGCTGATCACAACGTCTGGACCGCGTACGTAAGGCGATCGGACGAACTGGGGGCCGTTGAGGTCGGCCGGGTGAGTGATGCCGAACGCCGCGAACAGGTGGAGGGAGGCCGCCAGGCCCAGGGCGGAGTCCGTTAGGCCGGAGCCGACGATGCCGATGCCGCTGTCTTCGGCCAGCGAGCAGAGGCGGCGGGACAGCTGGAGGCCGCCGGTTCGCTGGACCTTGGCCACGGCCAGGTCGAGGGCGCCGAGATGAATGAAGGTGGCCAGGTCGGACGGGTGGACCAGGCTTTCGTCGAGGGCGATCGGGATCGGGCTCCGGTCGCGCAGCCGGCTCAGGCCGATCGGGTCGTTGGCCCGAAGCGGCTGTTCGAGCAGGCTGACGGCCAGTGGCTCGATGCGGCGTGCCAGGCGGAGCGCCTGGTCGAGGGTGTAGGCCTGGTTGGCGTCGATCCAGAGCGGCGCGTCGGGCGCGCGGGCGCGGACCGCGGCCACCCGCTCGGCGTCGTGTTCGGGAGAAGAGCTGCCCACTTTCGTCTTGAACGCCCGATATCCGGCCGCCAGGCCCTCTTCCGTCTCCCTGGCCGCCGATTCCGGGTCGGCGCCCGACACGATCCAGGCCAGGGGGATCTCGTCAACCCGGCGTTGGCCCCAGAGCTCGCCGATGGAGACGCCCAGGGCCCGGCCGACGAGGTCGTGCAGGGCCACGTCGACCGCCGCCTTGGCCAAGGGGGCACCGAGGGTGTAGCCGGGACTGATGGCACGCCCGAACAGGCGGACCGCGCCGTCGAGGTCCCAGGCCGGGTGGCCGAGCAGGGCCGGGGCCAGGTATCCGCGGATGGTCGAGACGATGCTCTCCGTCGTCTCGTAGGTCCAGGTCGGGGCCGGAGTGGCTTCTCCCCACCCGGTCAAGCCGTCCGCGCCGACGCGGACCAGGACACGGGCATGCGCGCCGCCCGCGCGGGTGACGGTGCCGCCGGAGATCTTGAAGTCCCGGAGCGCGGGCAGGTGCAGGACAAAGCATTCGACCGAGTCCACGGTCATTCTCGAGCCGGGCACTTTCCTCCTTCAGAAAGGAAGGAATTCATTCCATAAAGCCGCACCTCAGAGAGGGTGACAGGCAGGAGGAAATCACGAAATTAACTGTTAAACAACTATTGACCGTGTATTGCGGCTCAGGCATGATTCCGGCCATGACACCGCCAAACGGTCCGAATTCCTTCCCTCAGGGAATGAAATCGGAAAAGGTCGCGGCCGCGCTGCGGGAGCAGATCGCCGACGAGGGCTGGCCCGTCGGCGCCCGGCTGCCGACCGAGCCGGAGCTGGCCGCGACCTTCGGCGTCGGGGTCAACACCGTCCGGCGAGCGGTGGGGATCCTGGTGGACGAGGGCGTCGTGGTGCGGCGGCAGGGTTCGGGCACCTACGTGGTGAGCCGGCCCGCGCCGACCGGCCGCAGGCTCATCGGCGTGCTCGTCCCCTCGACCTCGTACTACTACCCGCGGGTCATCGAAGGCATCGAGCAGGCGCTGACCGCGGCCGGCGCCGGAGTCATTCTCGCCAGCTCCGAGAACCAACCCGGCCTGGAGCACGCCCAGACCCGCAGGCTTCTCGACAGCGGAGCCGAGGGGCTCATCCTCGTGCCCAACCTGAACGTCATGGACGACCCCCAGGCGCACATCGAGGCCCTGCGCAAACTGCCCGTCCCGTACGTGCTGGTCGAACGCCGTCCGCCGATGCCGGAGCCGGACGACCCGACCTCCTACGTCGTCACCAACCATGTCGGCGGCGTTCACACCGCGGTCCGGCACCTGGTCGGACTCGGCCACTCCAGGATCGGTTTCGCCGGGCGGGTCAGAACCGGGAACGCCGACGTCGTCGCCGATGGATTCGAACGCGCGGCCCGGGCGTTGGGCGTCGAACGGGTCGCCGAGGCGGTCGTCAGGCGCACGGAGTGGCCGGCCGAGGAACTGTTCGCCTTCGCCCGGGACTGCCGCGACCACCGGGTGAGCGCCGTCTTCTGCCACGGCGACCGCGACGCCGCGACGCTCGTCGTCCAGGCACGCAGGCTCGGCCTGCGGGTACCGGACGACCTGGCGCTCGTCACCTACGACGATGACGTCGTCGACCTGATCGACCCTCCGCTCACCGCGGTGGCCCCGCCCAAACCACAGGTCGGAGCGCTGGCCGCACAACTGCTCCTGCGCCGCATCGACGACCCCGACCTCCCGGCCCACCGGATCGAACTGCAGCCCCGGCTCGTCATCCGATCCTCCTGCGGCGGGAACCGCACGACTCCTTAGCCCCCCAGAACGACCGATCACCTTTTCGTCGCCTCCCAGGCAACGCGTCACCCCCCAGGAGAGCAGGTACCCCCATGCCTGAAAGAGAACGTTCCAGAATCGCCGCGCTCGGGACGGCCCTGACCCTGACCCTGACCACGATCGCGGCCTGCGGCGGAGGTGGCGGCGAAGCGGCCGGCGGCAAGGTCACCCTGACGCTCGGCTACTACGCCGAAGCCGGTGGCCCCGCGGACGGCACGATGCGCAAGCTGGTCGACCAGTTCACCAAGGCCAACCCCGGCATCGAGGTGAAGATCGAATCCGCCGACTACGACCAGTTCTACAAGCGCCTGCGCACCCAGCTCGCCGGCGGTCAGGCACCCGACGTGTGGCTGTCCGACGGCGTCCTCGTCCAGGAGTTCAGCGGCCGCAACAGCCTGCGCGACCTCACCAAGTACGCCTCCGACCTCGACCTCGCCGGCTACTACGGCATCGACATCATCAAGAAGGGCGACCCGCAGGGACGCCTGTTCGGCTTCCCGCAGGGCGCCCAGTCCACCGCGCTGTTCTACAACAAGGCGATCTTCGCCAAGGCCGGGGTGGAGCCGCCGACCGCGGACTGGACCTACGACGACCTTCTCGCCGCGGCCAAGAAGCTCACCCAGGACACCAACGGCGACGGCAAGACCGACGTCTACGGCTTCCGCGCCTACTCGCCCAGCTTCGTCGAGAGCTGGTGGCCGATGGTCAAGGCTTTCGGCGGCGACGTCCTCGCCGACAACGGGAAGATCGCGATCGACAGCCCGCAGAGCCGCGAGGCCCTCACCTGGATGAACCGGGCGATGTACGAGGAGAAGATCGCCCCCGACCCGGTGACCACCGAGGCCCTGGGCAAGTCCCAGATCCTGTTCCCGAGCGGCATCGTGGCGATGCAGTTCGGCATCTACGCCCGGATCCAGACCGCGGCCCAGGGCAAGATCGACATGGGGGCCGTGCCGCTGCCGAAGGGGCCGACCGGGCAGCGCGGCGACCTCGCCAACATCAACTCCTGGGTGGTCAACCGCGCCTCGTCCGAGCCCGAGGCCGCGGCCGCCTGGAAGTGGATCAAGTTCTTCGCCGGCGAGGGGCCGCAGGCCGAGTGGATGTCCATCGGCGAGGCCATTCCGATCAACAAGAAGGTCGCGCAGACCCCGGCGTTCCTCAACCCCGCCACGCCTCCCACCGATCGCAGGCCCTTCACCGACGCCCTCGCGGACGCCGATGACCTCGGCCTGAACCCGGTGTGGAGCGAGTACACCGCCGCGATCACCAAACAGGTCACCGCCGCGCTGTCGAAGCAGACCGGGATCGAGGACGCGCTGAAGATCGCGCAGACCGACGCCCAGGCCGTCGTCGACCGGTTCAAGCCGGCCGGATGACCCGGCACATCAAGGGACGGGAAGGGGCCGGCAAGTGGCGGCCATGACCGGATCCGGAAAGCTCGTCGAGAAGCTGTGGGCGGGCCTGTTCGCCTCCCCCTACCTGGCCCACCTCGTCCTGCTCACGGCCTGGCCCGTCCTGGCCCTGAGTTACCTCAGCTTCACCGATTACGACACCGTCTCCTCGCCGAACTGGATCGGCCTGGACAACTACACCAGGCTGCTGAAGGACGAGCACTTCTGGAACAGCCTGCTCAACACGGGCCTGTTCGCCCTCCTCTACGTGCCGCTGCAGACGGTCCTGGCGCTCGTTCTGGCCGTCGGCCTCAACCAGCGGTTGAGGTTCATGCCGTTGCTGCGCGGCGCCTATTTCGTCCCGGTCGTATCGTCCTGGGTGGTCATCGCCTACGTCGCCGACGCGGTGTTCAACCCGCGCACCGGTTCGGCCAACACCGTCCTCGGCTGGTTCGGGGCCGACCCGCAGACCTGGCTCAAAAGCCCCGCGCTGGTCATCCCGACCCTCGCCCTGGTGGCGGTCTGGAAGGGCGTCGGCTACATGATGGTGCTCTTCCTGGCCGGGTTGCAGTCCATTCCGAAGGAGCTGTACGAGGCAGCCGAAGTGGACGGCGCCGGGCCCGTCCGCCGCTTCTGGCGGATCACCGTTCCGGCCGTGTCCGGGACGACGTTCCTCGTCCTGGTGCTGTCGACGATCTCGGTCCTTCAGGCCTTCGAGCAGGTCTACGTCATGACGGGCGGCGGGCCGGGCGATGCCAGCGAGGTGACCGTGCTGTACATGTACCGGCAGGGCTTCGAGTTCTTCCAGATGGGCTATGCGGCCGCCGTCGCCTGGGTGCTGTTCGGCATCACCCTCGTCCTCACCCTTTTCCAGCTGTGGCTCCAGCGGAAGTGGGTGCACTATGCCTAGCCGCGTCCTCAAGCGCGGCGTGCGGCCCGGCCGCCTGCTGGCCTACACGTTCGTCGTCTCCGGCGCCGTGATCATGCTGCTGCCGTTCGTGACGTCCCTGTTCAACTCGCTCAAGTCCTACGCCGACTTCATCGCCATCCCGCAGACGCTGCTGCCCGACCCGCCGGTCTGGTCGAACTACACCGAGGTGTGGGGCCGGGCCCCGTTCGCGACGTACGCGATCAACAGCTTCGTCATCGCGGGACTGGCGACGATCGGGGCCGTGATCAGCAGCGCGATGGTCGGGCACGCGATGGCCCGGATGCGCCTGCCGCTGCGCAACGCCCTGCTGACCGCCGCGCTCGCCACGCTCATGCTGCCGACGGTGGTGACGATCATCCCGACGTTCATCATGTTCCGCGAGTTCGGCTGGCTGGACACCTTTTTGCCGCTGATCGTCCCGTTCTGGCTCGCCACCCCCTTCGGGATCTTCCTGATGCGGCAGGCGTTCCTGGCCATCCCCAAGGACTTCATGGAGGCCGCCACCCTCGACGGCGCCGGCCTCTGGACGGTCTTCGCCCGGATCCACCTGCCGCTGGTCAAGCCGTCCCTGGCGACGCTCGCCGTCTTCACCTTCATGACGTCCTGGGGCGCGGTCCTCGAACCGACGGTCTACCTGACCTCCCCGGAGAAACTGACCCTCCCCATCGGGGTGATGGGCCTGCGCGGCCAGTTCGTCGGCAACGACCAACTGGTGACGGCCGGGGCCCTGATGTCGCTCGTCCCGATCCTCGTGGTCTTCATCGTCGCCCAGCGCTACTTCGTGCGCGGCGCAGCGGCCTCCGGCCTCAAGGGCTGAGCCCGCCCAAGCCTAAGGAGTTGTTTGTGCCTACCATCGAGCCCTCGTTCCGGCTCGGCCTCATCGGTACCGGCATCGTCGGCGACCTGCATCTGCGGGCCGCGCGGAACCTGCCCCAGGTCACGGTCGGCGCGGTTTGCGACATCCGCGCCGACGCCGCGCGGAGCATGGCCGAGGAGGCGGGCGCCACCGCCTACACCTCGCACCGGGAGATGCTCGCCCGTGAGCGGCTGGACGGCGTGATCATCACCTCGCCGCACAACCTGCACGCCGAGATGACCGTGGACGCGGCCGGCGCGGGTGTGCACGTCCTGGTGGAGAAGCCGATGGCCACCACGGTCGCCGACTGCACCGCGATGATCGAAGCCTGCGCGGCCGCCGGGGTGACGCTCGCCGTCGGGCACGTGCTGCGCTTCAGCGCCCACGCCCACCAGGCCGCGGCGCTCCTGGCCTCCGGTGAGCTCGGCCCGGTCCACGCGATCAACCACCGCAGAACGGCCCATTACGAGCGCGGCTCACGCCCCGACTGGTTCTTCGACCCGGTCGTGGCCGGCGGCGGCATCGTGATGAACGTCGGCACCCATGGCCTCGACCGCATCCAGTGGCTCGGCGCCGGCGAGGTCGAGTCGGTCCACGCCCACCTGTGGAAGCGGGGCGGCCTGGACATCGAGACCGACGCGATCGGCGTCGTCGGCCTGTCGAGCGGCGTCAAGGCGAGCTTCCTGTTCACCAGCGCCGGCCTGCCCTTCACCGACGAGACGGTCGTCATCTGCGAACGGGGCTCCCTGCGCTGGTCGGCCACCGAGGGCACCTTCGTCAGCGAAGGCGGTACCGAGCGGCAGATCGCGCCGGGCGGGGACCATCCGGTGGCGGCCTTCACCGAGCAGCTCGCCGACTTCGCCGACGCCTGCACGACGGGCCGGCCGCCGCTGGTCGGGGGCGACTACGGCCGGTCCGTCGTGGCCGCCGTCCTGGCGATCTACGAGTCGGCCGGCCACGGTCGCCCCGAAACGGTCGGCTCCGCCTTGCTGAGGAGCACGGCATGAGCGGGCGCCTGGCCTTCAGCACCCTCGGCTGCCCCGGCGCACCGGTCGAGCAGGTGATCGAGCTGGCACGCGAGCACGGCTGCGAAGGCATCGAGCTGCGCTGCGCCACCGGCGAGATCCTTCCGCCCGCGGCCGCCGACGCCGAGGCCCGGACGGTCGGGGCCCGGTTCGCGGAAGCGGGCATCGAGATCGTCTGCCTCGCCTCCTACGTGCAGGTCGGGATGCCGGGCGAGGAGGCCGCGCTCGCCCGGCATCTGGAGCTCGCGCGGCTGGCCGGCGCGTCGTTCGTACGGGTCTTCGGAGGGGACCCGGACGATCCCGGCGTGGCGGCCCACGCCGTCACGACCCTGCGAGCCGGGGCCGAGAGCGCCGCACGGTCCGGTGTGCGGATCCTGCTCGAGACCCATGACGCCTTCCTCACCGGACGCGCCGTCGCCGGAGTGCTCGACCAGGTCGGCTCCCCGCACGTCGGAGCCCTCTGGGACGTGGTCAACCCGTGGCGCGCGGGCGAGCCCCCGGCCGTCACGGCCGAGGCGCTGCGTCCCTGGCTGGCCCACGTCCAGGTCAAGGACGTCGCCTCCGTCACCGATCTCGCGCCCGTGCTGCCGGGCGCCGGAGCCGTGCCCCTCGACGCGTTCGCCGGGGAACTGGCCCGTCTCGGCTATGGCGGCTGGACCTCCCTGGAGTGGGAGGCCGCCTGGTACCCGCAGGCCGCGCCCCTGTATGAGGCCCTGTCCGCCTTCCGCTCGCTGACGTTGGAGCACATCCGATGATCGAGAACCTGAACGATCTGCGCGAAGCGCTCAGCGCCCCCTCCGAGGCCGTGGCCGACGGCCTCGCCCGCACCGAAGGCGACCTGATGCTGCTGGGCGCCGGAGGCAAGATCGGCCCCGGCCTCGCGGTGATGGCCCGCCGCGCCCTCGACGCCCGCGGTTCCACCGCCCGGGTCATCGCCGTCGCACGCACCCTCTCCGGCGACGACGAGACGTTCATGAAGCAGGCCGGAGTGGAGATCGTCCGGGCCGACCTGCTCGACCACGCCGACCTGGCCCGCCTGCCCGAGGCCGAGCGCGTCGTCTACCTGGCCGGACGCAAGTTCGGCACGCACGGCTCCGAACCCGGCACCTGGGCGCTCAACACCTACCTGCCGGGACGCGTCATGCGGCGCTTCCCCGCATCGCGCGTCGTCGCCTTCTCCACCGGAAATGTCTACCCCCTGGTACCGGTGACCAGCGGCGGAGCCGACGAGACCACCCCTGCGAGCCCTGTCGGCGAATACGCGCAGTCCTGCCTGGGCCGCGAACGCGTCATCGAGCACTTCTCGCGCGCCCAGGGCACCCCGGCCGCCATCGTCCGCCTGAACTACGCCGTCGAGATGCGCTACGGCGTCCTGCTCGAACTGGCGCAGGCCGTCCTCCGGGGCGAGCCGATCGACCTGGCGACGGGCAGCGTCAACGTCATCTGGCAGGGCGACGTCAACGCCATGACGCTGAGCCTCTTCGAGCACTGCGCCACCCCGCCGCTGATCCTCAACATGGCCGGACCCGAGACCGCGTCGGTCCGCTGGCTGGCCGGGCAGCTGGCCGCGCGCCTCGGGGTCACGCCGCGCTTCACCGGTGGTGAGGAGCCCACGGCCCTGCTCTCCAACGCCGCACGCTCGCACGCCCTGTTCGGCTACCCGACGGTTCCGCTGATGCGCCTCCTCGACGAGACCGCCCGCTGGGTGGCCGAGGGGGGAGCGGTGCACGGCAAGGCCACCCACTTCCAAGAACGAGAAGGACGCTTCTGATGCCAGCCATCCTGGCGCCCGCCGCAGCACGCACCCTGCTCGAAGGCGTCATCATCCCCGCACACCCCCTCGTCATCACCGCCGACGGCACGCTCGACGAGCGCCGCCAGCGAGCGCTGACCCGGTACTACCTCGACGCCGGCGCGGGCGGCCTCGCCGTCGGCGTCCACACCACCCAGTTCGGCATCCGCACGGCGGGCCTGCTGGAGCCGGTGCTGCGGCTGGCCGCGGAGGAAGCCGCCACGGCCGCCGCTCGGGCGGACGGCCCGGCCCCGGTGCTGGTCGCGGGCGTGGCAGGCGGTACGGCGGAGGCCGTCCGCGAGGCCGAGATGGCCGCCTCCCTGAGCTACGACCTGGCCATGGTCATCGTGCGCGGGCTGGACCACCTGCCTGACCGCGAGCTCGTCGCCCACCTGGCCGAGATCGGTGAGGTGCTGCCGCTGTGCGGGTTCTACCTGCAGCCGGCCGTGGGCGGTCGCGTCCTCGGCGTGGACTTCTGGCGCCAGGCGGCCCAGCTCCCGGCGCTGCGTGCGGTGAAGATCGCGCCGTTCGACCGCTACCGCACGATCGACGTGGTCCGGGCGGTCTGCGAGTCCGGCCGGGCCGAGGAGATCGCCCTGTACACCGGCAACGACGACAACATCCTCGTCGACCTGCTCACCGAGTTCTCCATCGAGGTGGACGGCGAGCCGGTGGTCAAGCGCATCGTCGGCGGCCTGCTCGGCCAGACGGCGGTGTGGACCCACCGCGCCGTCGAGCTGCTGAACCGCGCCCACGAGGCGGTCAGGAGCGGGCAGGTGGACACCGAGCTGCTCACCCTCGCCGCGCGGCTCACCGACGCCAACGGCGCGGTCTTCGACGTGGCGCACGGGTTCGCGGGCTGCATCGCCGGAGTGCACGAGGTGCTGCGCCGCCAGGGCCTGCTGGCCGAGGTACGGCTGCTCGACCCGGCCGAGGGCCTGTCGCCCGGCCAGGCCGAAGAGCTCGACCGCGTCATCGCCGCCTACCCCGAGCTGGTGGACGACGAGTTCGTCGCCCGGCACCGCGACGCGTGGCTGAAGGCGGCGTGAAGAAGATCACCGCCTTACTGGCGGCGCTGATCGTGGCCTCGGCGCCGCTTCAGGCGATGCCCTCCCCCGCCGCGGCCGCCGCCGACGGGCAGAACCTGGTGCCGAACCCCGGGTTCGAGACGACCACGCCCTCAACCGAAGCCTGCCCGGCGCCCGCCTGGTGCACACCGTGGCAGAGCTCCACCTACACGATCGACACCGCGGTGGCCGCCGAGGGCGAACGCTCGATGCGGATCGACGGCTCGCCGGCCAAGAAGATCGGCGGCTTCGTCACCGTCCCGCTCAACCAGACGACCACCCCCATCGTGCACATCTCGGCCAAGGTGAAACTGGATGCGATCACCCTGGCCGACTACACCGACTTCCCCGGCGCGGCCCGCGTCTCGCTCAGCTTCAGCTACGTCGACAGCGCGGGGAGCACCGTCTACACAGGCTCCGGCCTGCTCGGGGGCATCCTCACCGGCAGCACGGACTGGACCACCGTGCAGGGCACCTTCAAGGTGCCGCCGCTGACCACCCGGGTCCAGATCATCAACACCGTGCAGACCTCCACCGGCACCATGTGGGTGGACGACGTGCGGGTGACACCTGGATCGGCCTGGCTCTACCCCGAACGCGCCACCAAGAAGGCCGCGCCGGGCAGCGACGCGACGTTCCTCGTCACGGTCACCAACCGGCGGGCCGTGGCCGACACGCTGCGACTCGCGGTGGACCGCGGCACGGTGAGCCCGGCGGTGACCGCGCCGCTGAAGCCGGGCGAGTCCACCCTGGCCACGGTGACGGTTCCCGGCGCGGGCTCGGCCGTACTGACCGCCACGCCCAGTGGTGACGCGGCATCCGCGCGGCGGGCCACGCTCACGGTGGAGGAGGCCACCGCCAAAGGCGGCGAGCCTCGGGTCTACGCGACGCCCGCGGAGCTGGAAACCCTGCGCAAGCGCATTTCGGGGCAGCCGTGGGCGGCCAAGGCCTTCGACACCACCGTCAAGGCGGAGGCCGATGCCTGGCTGGGCAGGCCGCTGGACAAGACGGTCTTCCACGGCGGCTGGAGCGGCAACTTCAAATGCCCCGGCACCAACACCATGCTGACCTTCGACTACGACAGCCCCACGAGCCACCGGTGCCCGCTCGACGGCAAGACCTACAGCGGCGAGCCGTACGACAGCGCATGGGTGGAGATCTGGCACAACAACGCCGCGCAGGGCGCCTCCGATCTGGCGCTCGCCTACCGGGTGACAGGCGGCGAGCAGTACGCGGCCAAAGCGCGCGACATCCTGCTCTACTACGCCGATCGGTTCCTGGCGGTGCCGCTCAACCCGCTCTACGGGCGCATCCATTACCAGTCGCTGGACGAGGCGGTCGCGGCCATCGGGCTGATCGACGCCTACGACCTGATCCGCGACGGCCTCACCGAGGCCGAGCGGGTGAACATCGAGGGCAACCTGCTGCGCCCGCTGGCCGAGCTGCTGATCTCCAGCCCGATGGCGACCTCCAACTTCCAGGCGTGGACGGCCGCGGCGGTGCACGGGGCCGGCGCGGCGATCGACGACGCCGGACTGCGCGATACCGCGCTGAAGGACACCGAGTTCCTGCTGGACAAGGCGATCGTGAGCGACGGCTGGTGGTGGGAGGGCTCGGCCAGCTACCACCTGTACGCGCTCCAGGCGCTCACCCAGGTCGCCATCTCGGCGCGGGAGAAGGACTACCCGCACGATCCGCGCTTCAAGTCGATGTACACCACGCTGCTGCCGTACCTGTACCCGGACCAGACCGTACCCGCGGCCGGTGACGGCGGCACCTGGGGACGGAGGTTCGGCCCCAACTTCACGATGTTCGCCGAATGGGCCTATGCCACCTACGCCGACCCGGACTTCGCCGCCGGGCTCGGGCTGGCCTACCACAATCTCGGCCAGCCGCGGGGCGACCGGTGGGCGCTGCGGTACGGCGCCGACGAGATCCCGAAGAGCTCGGGGGTACGGCAGCGCAGCACGACCTTCCGCGGCCTGGGCGAGACCGTGCTGCGCGGCGGCGAGCCGGCCAACCTCATCCCCAACGGGGACTTCACGGAGGCGGCGCTGGAGGATGCGGGCAAGCCGGCCTCCTGGGCGCTGACCGGGACCTGGAAGAAGGGCGCCGTGACGGGCCGGGCGACCCAGACCTTCCCGGTGGACGGCACTCGCCTGTCACACCTGCGGCTGTCGGTCCTGGGCCGTGGAGCGGTCACGCTGACCTTCCTCGACGGCAAGGGCAGGAAGATCAGCGCGACCGAAGGGGAGACGGAGCTCCAGGTGCCGGTCAAGGCGCGTGCCGTACGGCTGGCCATCGACGGCGGCTTCGAGCGGCTCGACCTGTGGCCGGCCGACCTGGCCCGGGACGGCGGCTTCGAGGACGGCGGCAAGGCCTGGGCCCGCGAGGGCCGCACGGCGATCTCGCCGCTCGCCTACCGCGGCGGCTCGGCGGCGACGGCCAGGCAAGGGCGCTGGAGCAGCGACATCCCGGTCACCGGCGGCCTCGTCGGCACCGTCGAGCTGACGGCACGCGTCCAGGGGACCGGCCGGATCGAGCTGTCGTTCGTGAACAAGGACGGCACGACCACCGAGCCCGTCTCCACGGCCTTCCTGGGCACCTGGAAGGCGGTCGCGGCGCGCGGCGCGGTTCCGCGTGAGGCGGTCGCGGCACGGGTGGCGCTCGTCTCGGACAGGGGCGTGGGCTTCTTCGACGACGTCGCCCTGCTGTACGGCTCGGCGGTGGACCCCTTCCAGGCCGACGCGATCCGGATGGACCACGGCATCCCGGGCGGCAGCCATGGTCACGCCGACAAGCTCCACATCGACGTGACCGGCGGCGGGCTGCAGTCGACCGACCTCGGGATGGTCTACGGCTCCGACAACGCCGACCTGACCAACAACTGGTACCGCGAGACCGTCTCGCACAACACGGTCGTCGTGGACGGGCGGAGCCAGGACCGGGCCATGCGCGGCTCGCTGAACTTCTTCGGCACCACACCCGGGCTGCGGGTGGCCGACGCCGGGGCCAAGGACGGGGACGTGGCCATCCGCCGTGCGGACCTGATGACCGACCGTTACACGCTCGACGTGTTCGACGCCTCGGGAAGCACCGCGCACCGCTACGACCAGTCGTGGCACGGGCAGGGAACGCTGGAGGTCGGCGGGCCCGCCATGACGCCGCCGCCCTGCGGCGACTGCGTGCTGGACCCGGCCGACACCGACTTCGGCTACCACCGGCTCAAGCGGGTCGCCGAGGGCACCGCGGCGGACGGGCGGTGGAAGGCGCAGTGGACCTCCGACACGGGGGTGCTCTCGCTGCGGTCGCTGGAGCCGGTCTCGACCGGAGTCCTGCACACCAGCGGGCCGGGCGAGGCCACCACCGGCCGGCCCATTCCGTTCCTGCTGGCCAGGCGGGAGGGGGCGGCGAAGACGCGGTTCACCACGCTGATCGAGACCCGCTCGCCGGCTGACCGGCCGGCCGTGAGCGACGGCCGGCGGATCGCCGACGGGCACGTCCAGGTCGACCTGGCCGACGGTGTCCGCGACGACGTGCTCTTCGACTCCGGCTACGCGCTGCTCAGACGGGCCGCGAACGGTTCACCGGTCAGTGTGGACCTGATGCGCCGCGCCGCGGTCTCCGTGGACGGCGTCGACTGGGTCAAGGTCTCGCGGCCGATCGAGCGGGCGTCGGTGGCCTACGCCGGGTCCGAGCTGCGGCTGACGGTGCCGCGCGGAGAGCCCGGACGGTATGAGATTTCGGTTCACGCGCCGGGCGTACGCGATGTCACCCTCAACACGCGCTCCGTTGAATTCGCCCGGTCCGGTGACATGATCACCGTCGCCGTCACCGTCTCCTAGGAGCTCGCCATGGCAGCGCACCTGCGGCCCTACCATCCTGCCGACCTGGCCGGGATCTACCGGGTGTGCCTGCTCGTCGACGGGGCGGGCCGGGCGGAGGCACCCCGCTTCCACGCCCCCGACCTGCCCGGTCACCTCTACGCGGGGCCGTACGCGGTCGCCGATCCCGGCCTGGCCTTCGTCGTCGCCGACGAGCACGGGATCGGCGGCTACATCGTCGCCACCGCGTGCACCGAGGAGTTCCTCGGGTGGGCCCGCGAGCACTGGTGGCCGGTGCTGCGCGAGCAGTACCCCCGCCATCGCGACCCCGGCGACGGCACCCTCGACCACCGGTACGTCGATGTGATCCACGACTACCCGGACGCGCCCCGGCCCTGGTTCGCCAGCCACCCGGCCCAGGCGCACATCAAGCTCACCGCGCGGCTGCAGGGCAGCGGCTGGGGCCACCGCCTCATGTCAGCCCTGATCGCGTCGTTGCGGGAACGGCAGGTGCCCGGCCTGCACCTCGGCGTCGCCGAGACCAACGGCCGGGCCCTGGCCTTCTACGCCGCGCTCGGCTTCACCGAAGCCGAGCGTCACCCCTGGGGACGCACGCTCGTCCTCGATCTCTGAACAGGAGCCAGCTCATGAGAGGAAAAGTCCTCACCGCACTCGTCTCCTTATTCGCCCTCGTCCCCGGCACCGCCCTGGCCGCACCCCGCGTCAACACCTTCGAACGGCCCGAGCGGGGCAGCGCCTACACCCTGAGCCAGTGGGCGGCCGACGGGTGGAGCGCCCCCTGGCAGGAGGGCATGGACACCCGTACCTGGATCGACGGTTACAACTTCAACCACTCGGGCGGCAAGTCGCTGCGCGTCTTCTACCCCAAGGGCAAGATCGGACCGGCCGACTCCGGCGCCCAGGCGCCGCTCGCGCTGAGCCCGGCCCGCGAGTACTACCTGTCCTACTGGGCGCGCTACAGCAGCGACTTCAGCTGGGGCACCACGGAGTTCGCCGGGAAACTGGGACTCGGCCTGGCGGGCGGCAAGGCGTGCTCGGGAGGCCAGGTCTGCGACGGCTACAACGGCTTCAGCTCGCGTATGATCTGGCGGCGCGACAACGGCCAAGCGGCGATTTACTACTACCACATGGGTCACGCCGGGCAGTACGGCGACTACGCCGTGCTCAAACGCAACGGCGCCGACATCCTCTATCCGCGCGGGGAATGGTTCAACATCGTCCAGCGCCTCAAGGTCAACACCGTCACCAACGGTAACGCCAACCCCGACGGCGAGATCGAGATCTTCTACAACGGCGTCTCCGCCGCCACCGTCACCGGGCTGCGCTTCGTGCGCAACGGCGACCTGATCGACAGGGCCTACTTCTCCTCCTTCTTCGGCGGGGCGGACACCACTTTCGCACCTGCCAACGACTCCTGGATCTGGTACGACGACCTCAAGGTGTCGACCAACCGGGCCGACATCTGCGAGCTGGCGCCCGGCGGCTGCCACACCCGGACCTTCCAGGCCGAGAGCTACAGCGCGATGAAGGGCGTGATCACCGAGCCCACGCCCGACACGGGTGGCGGGCAGCACGTCGGCTCCTTCGACAGCACCGACTGGATCGCCTTCGGCGGGGTCACCATCCCGTCGGCCGGTCGTTACCTGGTGGAGTACCGCGTCGCGTCGCCGCACGACGGCGGGGTGATCTCGCTGGACATCAACGAAGGCGCCACGCCGCTCGGAAACGTCGACTTGCCGAACACCGGGAGCTGGTCGAGCTACCGGACGATCTCCCGTGAAGTCGACCTACCCGCCGGGACACACCAGTTCGGCGTCTACGCGGCGACGGGCGGCTTCAACCTCAACTGGTGGAAGATCACCCGGCTCTACTGAACCGCCACGAGGTGGCACTCGAACAGGCCGTGATGGTGCGCGGCCTGTTCGGGGCCGCAACACGCCCTGCCGGGGAGGCCGGCGTCGTCCGCGCACTGCCGTCGATCCCTTCCGAGACCTGTGAGGAAAGCCGCATGAGCCTCGTCCCCTTGCCCGCCGCCGTGATCCCGGCCTATGGAGTCTTCGCCCTCACCGCGGAAACCGGCCTGACCGCGCCGGACGCCCTGCATGGAGTCCTGGCATGGTTACAGGGAACCCTGCGCGCGGGGACCCGGCTACCCCTGCGCGAGTCGGCGTCCGGATCGATCCGGCTGGAACTCGCCCCGGATCTCGCCCCCGAGTCCTACCGTCTGCGGGTCACCCCCGACCACGTGCGCATCGAGGGCGGCGACCCCGCAGGCGTGTTCTACGGCTGCCAGACGCTGCTGCAGCTGCTCCCGCCCGCCGTACACCGACGGTCATGCACAGCCCCCGGCACGGAGTGGGTCATCGGCGCGACCACCATCACCGACGCGCCGCGCTTTCCGTGGCGCGGAGTCCTGCTCGACGTCGCACGGCACTTCATGCCGGTGCACGACGTGCTCAGGTTCATCGACCAGATGGCGGCGCACCGGCTCAACCGGCTCCACCTCCACCTCACCGACGACCAGGGCTGGCGTCTGGAGATCCGGCGTTACCCCCGTCTGACCTCGGTGGGAGGGTGGCGTACGGAGACCCAGATCGGTTCCGGGCCGGACGCGGGGACCGATGGCCGGCCGCACGGCGGCTATTACACCCATGACGACATCCGCGAGATCGTCGCCTATGCCGCCGGACGGTTCGTCACGGTGGTGCCGGAGATCGAGATGCCCGGCCATGTCCGCGCCGCCCTGGCCGCCTACCCCGAACTCGGCGCCGGGGCCGAGCGGCTGCCGGTGTGGACCCGCTGGGGCATCGACGATCACGTGCTCAACGCCGAGGAGCACACCGTCAGGTTCTTCTGCGACGTGTTCGACGAGGTGATCGAGCTGTTCCCGTCGCCGTATGTCTGCGTGGGCGGCGACGAGGCCCCGAAGACCCGCCTGCGTCACGATCCGGCCTCGCGGGCCAGAGCCGCCGAACTCGGGCTCGACAGCGTGGACCGGTTGCCGGGATGGTTCCTGGGGCGCATCGGCCGTCACCTGGCCGGGCGCGGCCGCCGCCTGCTCGGCTGGGACGACCTGCTCGAAGGCGACCTGCCGGTCGATGCGACGCTCCTGTCCTGGCGCGGCATGTCCGGCGCCGTCGTCGCGGCCCGCCGGGGGCACGATGTGATCAGCTGCCCCGACAACTACGCCTACCTCGACTACCGGCAGTCGGACCTGGACACGGAGCCGATACCGCAGTCCGTCGTCCTGGACCTCGACCGCGTCTACGCCTTCGAGCCCGTGCCCGCGGAGCTCTCTCCCGAGGAAGCCAGGCATGTGATCGGAGGCCAGGCCAACATCTGGACGGAGTACATGGACTCCCGACGTGTGGTCGACTATTTCGCCTTTCCCCGCCTGGCGGCGATCGCGGAAGTCCTGTGGACTCCGGCCCCTCTGCGTGACCTGCCCGGTTTCCGCGGGCGCATGGAAACCCACCTGCTGCGCCTGGAGGCCATGGGAATCGAGTTCCGCCGGCCGCAGGGCCCGAAACCGTGGCAGCAGCGGCCCGGGATCGCCGGACGCCCCAGGACCGAGGAGGAACGCGACGCCCACATCGCCCGCATCACCGGCCGGTCATAGGCGTTGACGCTGCTTGATCCTGGCGATCCCTGGCCGCGCGCCGGGCCGCGCCGATGGCCTCCGCCGATGGCCTCGGCGGGCACCGATCGGGCCGGGCGGGTGAGGACGCGGCGGACGGTATCCGCGGGCACCTTGGGCTCGCGGTCCTCGGTGAGCAGCCCGTTCGGC
The DNA here is from genome assembly GCF_014873145.1 of Nonomuraea angiospora. Taxonomy (NCBI): domain Bacteria; kingdom Bacillati; phylum Actinomycetota; class Actinomycetes; order Streptosporangiales; family Streptosporangiaceae; genus Nonomuraea; species Nonomuraea angiospora. Next base: position 3,218,524 of record NZ_JADBEK010000001.1, read on the forward strand.
TCCTGCTCGGTGTCCGTCAGCCGGGTCCAGCAGAGGCCGGCCGGCTCCGGGTTGTCCAGTACCGCGTCCACGAGCTGCCGGAACCTCTCGGCCGGTTCCTCGGTGGAGCCGACGGTGGCGTACCCGTGCCAGGGCTCGTCCCGCGCCGGGCGGAGGCTGGTCCCGCCGCTCGCGGACAGCACCACCGGCCGGCGATACGGTTCCCATGGGGGCTCCGGTCCGTCTTCATGCGATGCCGACCGGCCTCGATCGAGGCTCCGCATGTTTGCGCAAACTTAAGCTCGGCACCTGTCATCGTCGAGACCGCTGTTGTGAGGTTCGGAGAGGTTGCGCTCCACCTCGATATATCCGCATGTCCAGCCACTCTAAGAGAATGCAACGATGTTTGCGGAAACATCAACCATGGCTATCACCCTCCAGAGATGCCGCTGTACTCTGTCGGCGACGACGAAGGGAGACGACCCGGCATGGCTCGACTACCGGGGACGAGAGCGTCAGGCGGCCCGTCGATGGCGGACGTCGCCAAGCTCGCCGGCGTCTCGGGCCAGACCGTGTCCCGGGTCGTGAACGGCAACGACCGGGTGACCGCCGACACCAGACTCAAGGTCGAGACGGCCATGAGACAGCTCGGCTACCGCGCCAACATCGCCGCGCGGGCGCTGGCCACCGGCCGGTTCGGCACGATCGGCGTCGTCATGTTCAACCTCAGCGCCGTGCTCAACGTCTGCATCCTCGAGGCCGTCGTGACCGGCGCCCAGGCCCGCGGCTACTCGGTGAGCGTCGCGATGGTCGACGGCCCGACCGAGAAGGACATCCGCGCCGCCGTCCGCGGCCTCACCGACCGTGCGGTGGACGGCGTGATCGTGATCGAGGCCCGGGTGCTCGACACCCCGCAACTGCACCTCCCCGAGGAGGTGCCCGTGGTGATCGCCGACAGCAGGGCGGCGCACCGGCACCCCACCTTCGGCATGGACGAGGCCGCCGGCGTCCGCGCCGCCGTGGACCACCTGCTCGGGCTCGGCCACGCCACCGTGCACCACGTGGCCGGACCGACCGGCTCGAACCCGGCACAGCGACGCAGGGCTGCCTGGCAGCGGCTGCTGAAACGCTCGGGCCGCGCCGTCCCCCCACCCGCCGTCGGCGACTGGTCCCCGCAGTCGGGGTACGACGCCGCACGCCGCCTGCTGGCCGGCGACGACGTGAGCGCCGTCTTCGCCGCCAACGACCAGATGGCCGCGGGCGTGCTCAGGGCCGCCGCCGAGCTGGGCCGCAAGGTGCCGGACGACCTGAGCGTCGTCGGCTTCGACGACCTCGACTTCACACCGTTCCTCGCCCCGCCGCTGACGACCGTCCGCCAGGACCTCGCGGCGGTGGGACGCCGCTGCCTCGAACACCTGATCGCGCGGATCGAGGCGCCGCCCGGGATCGAGGCGGCCCAGCCCGCCAGCAGGTTCGTCCGCCCGGAACTCGTGATCAGAGCGTCCACCGCGCCCCCACGCCGCTGAGCCCGCCGCCACGGCCATTGACAGGCCGATCAAGTTAGCGCAAACATGACTTCGCGGATGTGCCACCGACACTGTGGCCAGGTTCCTCCGCCCCTCTCCCCCGCACTTCTCCGAGCCCCAGGGAGCAAGGCCCCATGCCGCTTCGCCGACTATCGATCATCGCGCTGACCGCCGTCCTCGCCGCCTCGGCCACCACGCACACCGCCGCCGCCGCTGAAGGCAGGCCTGTGAAACTTGCGTACGGCGCCCTGGGCGCCAACTTCAACCAGAACCTCGACGCGCTGGACTACCGGGAGCTTCGCGAGGCCAAGGCCCGATGGGTCCGCGGGTTCTTCCCGATGCCCGCCACCGACCAGGGCGATCCCGCCGCGCACTTCGCGATCCGCACCATCACCCAGGCAGCCGGGCGAGGCCACGACACCATCCTCAGCCTGAAGTTCCCCTACGACCGGACCTCCTTCCCCGCGCCCGGCAGCGCCCGGATGGCCGCCGAACTGGCCCGCCTGGACCGGGTCCTGCCCACTGTGCTGAACAAGGTGGACATCATCACGATCGGCAACGAGCCGTTCATCGAGAGCCTGCCCGCCGAGCGCGACGCGCGGCTCAACGAGTTCTACGAGACCGTCGCCCGACACGTGATCGACTACAGGCGCCAGCACTGCGGCGCGGACTGCCGCACCGTGCTCTACATGGGCGCGCTGAACCGGCTCGACCTGCCCGACCGCCGCACGCCGGCGGCCGAGCGCTGGATGACCTTCGTCCGCGAGACGCCGGAGATCGAGGGCGTCGACATCCACCCGCACGTGCCCTCGCCCCAGGCCGTCCAGCCGTTCCTCGACTACATCCTGCCGCGGATGCGCCCGCAACAGACGTTCCTCGTCACCGAGTTCTCCCTCGTGCATCACTGGAGACAGCACCTGCGCGACACCGTCGCCACCAAGTTCGCACAGCAGTACGGCTTCGCCCCGGACACCCAGGTCTGGCAGGTGATCAAGGCCGCCATCAACAAGCCGTTCAGCGAGCGGAAGTGGGACGACTTCCTGACCAGCAGCCCGTGGTTCACCAGTCAGGCCGGCTTCCTGCGCGACCAGATGAAGCTGTACCGGAGCACCGGGCGGCTGGCGGTCGCCACCTACGCCTTCAAGCAGGACGATGCGATGGTCGAGGACTTCGGCCCTGACAAAACCCCGTGGCTGCTCAACAGCGTGTACGCCCCCTACACCGTGCAGCCCCGCGGCGCCATGTCGGGGCGCGGCTACTGGCTCGACGACTTCCGCGCGCTGCAACAGCGCTGACCACCATCACCAGTGCGCTGTCCGCGGCCGGCTACGATCCTCGGTGGCGACCAGGACGTCGAGGAGCAGCTCCTGCAGCTCGGCCCGGGCCGCGCACGGGCTCCTCGTACGGGTGGCCGCTGGTTGCGGTACTCGCACAGCGCCCAGCCCCTGACCGGCGATGTCACCGACGTCCACGCTGATGGGCAACGGCGTCCATCACCGCGCTCCTACCGCTGATCGGTCGAGCCGCTCTCAGCCCTTGGCCATGGAGTCCAGCAACCAGTTGTATCGCAGGCGCAGTGCGCGCTCCCAACCGGCCGCCGCGGCACCGACCGCGAGCGTGATGTTGAGCCATCCCGGCAAATGGATGGGCGAGGTGAAAGTCCCGAAGCGCTGCGTTACCGGGGGGAATTTATAAACCACTTCGATGAGCTGCGGGATGAGGAGAAGCAGCGGGATGACGAGCAAGATCAGTGAGCAGAAAGCGATCCAGCGGCTCAGTGCGGGGTGCTCGCGGGCGAGGTGCGCGCGGCGTCCTTCACCGGAGCCGCGATCCGGGATGAGTTGGTGCTCGGTCCCCTCGGCAGTGACGTAGTGGCAGCGCTTGAGGCCGAAGGCTGTCGGTGCTACTTCGATCGTGCCGCCCTGGACGGCAAAAACGGCGGGGAGCTTGGACTCGGCGTGATGCCTGCCGTCGAGGTACAGGTGGGCTTTACCCTTGCCGTTGTCGGACAGAAACCGCTGCACATGGTTGACGTCGATGGCATAGACCACCTGCCGGCCATCATCGTTCTTCAGCGGAAGATAGAACAATGCCCGGGAAAGCGGCTGCCACCAGCGGAAACGCTTGAGCGAACGTCCATTTCCGGGCTGAACCCGTTGCACGGCCCGGCTTCTCCGCCAGTCCTTCAACATCTCAGGCTCCACATCATCATTCGGAAAGCGCTTCGGCGAGACCTCAGTCGTGGGCAGCGCCGTGCCGGGGTGTGTCGTCGTTCGTGTCCGTCGCCTGTCCGAGGAGGACGTTCAGGCGCTGCAGGACTCGTAGCTGTGCGGGGTTGTAGAGCTCCACCAGCGCGTGTGCCATCGTGCTCTCGGCCAGCTCCGCTCCTCGTGGCGAATCCGCCACCGGGTCGTTCGACCACGGGTGCTCCTCCCGCATCCTGCGCACCAGTGGCAGAATTCGCTCGGCAACCCGGTCGACCGTGGCATCGTCGGCCTCCGGGGGAAGGGCGTCGAAATCGTCACCGACGTCGTCGCGCACGGCGATGATCCGACGGAATTCCTCCATGCCCTCCTCGCTGAAAACCGTCGAAAAAATCATGAACAAGGACTGGTTCGTGTCGGAGAGTTCTTGAGAGAGGGGCGCGAATTCGGGCAGCGCATGCATCGGTGCGCGATGACGCAAGATGACAGCCAGCTCCGCACGCACCCGCTGGAGCCGTTCGATCGTCGCCTCCAGCTCGGCGTCCAGCACCCGGATCTCCTCTTCCGACTCCTCGTCGGCCTGCCCCATCGCGGCGATCTGCGACAGCGGCAACCCCAGATCACGCAACCGCTTGATCTGCAACAGCCGGATCAGATGCGAGACCTTGTACTGCTTGTACCCGTTGGCCGCGCGCTCGGGCATATCCAGCAACCCGATCTCGTGGTAATGCCGAATGGCCTTCACCGTCGAGCCCGTAAGATCGGCAAGCTGCCGGGTGCTCCACGCCATTCTCTGCCTTCCTCGTCGTCCGCGACTGCAGGTGTCCCACCCCACGCGTCCCTTACGACAGTCCACACCATGCCCCAAGGGCACAGTCAAAACGGGGCCCAGACGTGTCGCCCGCGCCCGAACGGGGCTCTTCTCCAACCGCGACAACCGCTCCGTGGCCGGATCTGTGGCGCTTCTTGACCGTGCCCCAAGGGCACGCTGTTAGCTCGGTGTCGCAAACAGCACGACCAGGGGAGCCACCTGACGGCCGGCCCTGCGGTTTCGTCGCGCGCCGGCCGAGTATCCGTGGCTGACCAGCCTGGGGTCACGCGCCCTGACCGGTGACGAACGCGCGGCCAGGACAGTGGCGCCGGCGCTGCGGGATCCGTACAACGAGGCGCAGCTCGACGTGCTCTGCCGCATGCACGTCCACGCCGTCCGCGGTGCCGCGCCGGACGTGGGCTCTGCTCGCACCTCCGGCCCTCATACGCCCCTCCGACAATGGGAGAAAGCACATGCCATATAGCACGAGATCGGCCGTCTTCATGGGGGCCGCGGCACTGACGCTGCTGCTCGGCGCCTGCGCCGGTCAGGCCGGCGCGGCCGGCACTCTCCAGGCCGGTCAGCAGCCCGCCTCGCCCGGCACCGGCCTGGACCGCTTCTACGGGCAGAAACTGGCGTTCAAGCCCTGCGATCCGCAGATGCCGCCGGGCGCACCGGCCGTCGAAGCCGAGTGCGCGCGGCTCAAGGTGCCGCTCGACTACGGAAAGCCGGAGGGTGAACAGGCGGAGATCGCGTTGCTGCGGGTGCCCGCGCGGGGCAAGGATCCGATCGGGTCGCTCGTGCTGAATCCCGGCGGTCCCGGCTTCGGTGGCACGGATCACGCGGCCATCACCGCCGCCGTGTGGGCGAAATCGCCGATCACCGAGCGCTTCGACCTGGTCGGGTTCGACCCGCGCGGTGTCGGCGCCTCGACCCCGGCGCTCGACTGCTACACCGACGCCGAGCGCGACCGCGACGCCAAGCTCTCCTCGATCCCCGCCGGCCTGGACGACTGGACCAAGCAGGAAACCCGCCGGCTCGTCGAGCAGTGCGCCGAGCGCTCCGGCGGCAAGCAGGTGCTCGCACACGTCGGCACCCGCGACGTCGCGCGGGACATGGACGTGCTGCGCCAGGCCCTGGGGGATGAGAAGCTCTCCTTCGCCGGCACCAGCTACGGCAGCCGGCTGGGCGCCGTGTACGCGGAGATGTTCCCGAAGAAGGTCCGCGCGCTGGTGCTCGACGGGGCGATGGACCCGCTGGCGGGCACCCACGAGCGACGTGTTCAGCAGGCCACCGGGACGCAGGCCGCGTTCGAGCGCCTGGCCGCCTCGTGCGCCACCAAGAAGGACTGCCCGCTCGGCACCGACCCGAAGCGCGCCACCAAGGAGTTCCAGAAACTCGTCAGGCCGCTGGTCGACAAGCCCGCGCGGACGTCCGACGGGCGCGGGCTGACGTTCGGCCAGGCGGTCGAGGGAGTGACGGCCGCGATGTACAGCAAGGCGAGCTGGCCCGACGCGATCGCGGGCATCGCCGAGGTGAAGGCCGGCAAGGGCGACACCCTGCTGAAGCTGCGCGACAGCTACCACGGGCGGACCGCCGACGGCGGCTACCCCGACTCGCTCGAGGCCACGCTGGCGATCAACTGCCTGGACGAGGAGCGCCACACGCCGAAGCAGGAGACCGCGATGAACCGGGCGTGGTTCCGGGCGGCGCCGTTCACCGACCACGGCCGTCCGATCAAGCTGGCGCGCGACGGCTGCGAGCAGTGGCCCGTCAAGCCGACGCTCGGCTACCCGTACGCCACCGGCGTCAAGGGCTTGCCCGACACCCTCACGGTCTCCGTCACGGGCGATCCCGTGACGCCGCACGAGGGCGGCGTCACGCTGGCCAAGGAACTGGGCGGCAGCCTGCTCACCGTCGAGGGCGAGCAGCACGGCGCCCTCCTGGCCGGCAACGCCTGCGTCAACGAGGCCGTGGCCGCCTACCTCATCGACCTCAAGTCCCCGGAGGAAGGGGCGCGGTGCAAGCTCTGAGCCGGGTACTGGCACGTCGAAGACTCCTGCGATCGGCCTGACGGCCAGGACCAGGCTCTGCGCTCCGCCATACACCGTCCCGCCGATCCGGCACTGGGGAGGTGCGGGATGGTGTGGGGGGGCGTGGCGTTACCGGCCCGATGTGCGGGCCCGATGTGCCGGGCCGACGTGCCGGGCCGATGTGCCGGGCCGACGTGCCGGCCTGACGGGCTGGGCCGCGGGGCGGGCCAGGGTCTTCGCGGCGCGACGCCTCGCACGGCGCCGCTGAATCCGACCGTCCCGCAGAGCGCCGTTCAACCGATGGTCCCGCCGAGCGCCGTTCGACCCGGCGCTCGCGGGACGGCGTCAGAGGGCGATGCCCAGGAGGGCGTCTGCGAGGTCGCGCACCAGGGCGGGGGCGGTGGCGTCGGGGCCGCCCCGGGTGAGGGCCTCGTCGGCCCAGGCGTCGATGGCGGACAGGGCGCCCGGGGAGTCGAGGTCGTCGGCCAGCCGGGCGCGTACCGTGGCCAGCAGTTCGTCGGCGTGCGGCCCCGACGGCAGCGCGACCGCCGAGCGCCAGCGCTCCAGCCGCCGCTCGGCGTCGGCCATCAGGGACGGGACGTACTCCCAGTCCGCGCGATAGTGGTGGGCCAGCAGCACCAGCCGGACCGCCATCGGGTCGTGGGCCACCCGCAGCCTGGACACGAACACCAGGTTGCCCTTGGACTTGGACATCTTCTCGCCGTCCAGCGCCACCATGCCCGCGTGCGTGTAGAACTTGGCGAACGGCCACTCGCCGGTCAGGGCGTGCCCCTCGGAGGCGCCGCACTCGTGGTGCGGGAAGATCAGGTCCGAGCCGCCGCCCGCCACGTCGTAGCCGCCCCCCAGGCTGTCCAGGGCGATCGCCGTGCACTCGATGTGCCATCCGGGCCGCCCCCGGCCCAGGGAGGAGTCCCAGGCGGGCTCTCCGGGCCGCTCGGCCCGCCACAGCAGCCAGTCGAGGGGGTGCCGCTTGCCCGCCCTGTCGGGGTCGCCTCCGCGTTCGGCGAACAGGGTCAGCATCTCCGCCTCGTCGTAGCCCGACACCTGGCCGAACTTGGGCGCGTCGGCCACGCTGAAGTAGACGTCGCCGTCCAGGACGTACGTGACGCCCTTGGCGGACAGCCTGGAGATCAGCTCGGCCACCCGGCCGACGACCTCGGTGACGCCCACGTACTCGCGGGGCGGCAGGATCCGCAGCGCCTCCATGTCGCCGCGGAACAGCTCGATCTCCCGTTCGGCCAGCTCGCGCCAGTCGACGCCGGTCTGCTCGGCCCGCTCCAGCAGCGGGTCGTCCACGTCGGTCGCGTTCTGCGTGTAGTGGACCTCGTGACCCGCGTCCCGCCACATCCGGCCGACGAGATCGAAGGCGTGGTAGGTGTTGGCGTGGCCGAGGTGGGTGGCGTCGTAGGGGGTGATGCCGCAGACGTACATCCTGGCGGTCGGCCCCGGATCGGTCTGCCTCACCTGCTTGGCCGAGGTGTCATAGAGACTCAGCGGAATGCTCTCACCTGGGAGCTTTGGAACGTTCTGGGCAGCCCACGATCTCATGTGTTTGAGCCTATCTGTCCCGATCAGCGGTCAGGTCGGTGAACTGGTACGTCACGTCCTCCGCGGAGAGTGAGACCTCCATCACCGACAGGGAGGCGAAGACCCGCCCGTCGGGGAGCTTGTGCCGGACGATGAGCGCGCCGGGGTCGGCGGACGGCTCCGCCTTGATGAGCTCGCTCCAGGTCTCGCTCTCGAACCTGGGCAGGTACACGACGACCCGCTCACTCGCCGGGTCCAGGCCGGTGTTCACGATCATGCTGACGCCGTCGGGCAGGTCGGTGATGGCCAGCCGGTCGCCGTCCCAGCTGAACATGCGGATCCGCGCCAGCTCGGCGAGCACCAGGTGGAAGGGGTCGTAGCAGGTCAGGTCGGGGCCGGGCGGCCCGCCGGTGGACGCGGCCCGCAGTGCCAGGTCGCCGCGCGAGAGCCGGCCCGCCTCCGGCGCGGGCCGGCCGCGCCCGTTGAGCAGGGCGGCGGCGCGGCGGGCCGCCGGGTTGACGGCCAGCCAGGTGCCGCCGGCCTTGAGGTCGCGCCCGCCGACCACGCCCGGATGTTCCGGCCAGTGCTCGCCCGGCGCCTCCCACGGGCGGTCGGTGAACTCGTCTCTGACGCCCATGAGGGTGAGCGTCCGCCCGGGTTTCACGATCAGCGTGCACATGGGGCAAAGGGTAATAAACGGGCTTCGGCCGCCGCAGGGAGGGGCGGGCCCTGACGGGCCCGCGGATCGAGGCCAGGTTCAGATCGAGGCCAGGATCAGATCGGGGGCCAGGGGATGGCGGGCCAGCCTTCGGAGGGGTACGGGTGCACGCCGGTGTCCAGCAGCCGCCTGACCCGCCGCCAGGTCGCCTCGACCTCCTCCAGGCTCAGCAGCTCGCGCAGCCTGCGCCCGAGGGAGCCGGACTCGATGTCGCGCTCCAGTTTGGCCAGCACGGCCACCGCCTCGCGGGCGAGGGGCTTGCCGCGCCACTGCCAGAGCACGGTGCGCAGCTTGTCCTCGGCGGAGAAGCAGACCCCGTGATCGACCCCGTAGACGTGCCCCGTGGGCAGCGGCAGCAGGTGGCCGCCCTTGCGGTCGGCGTTGTTGATCACCGCGTCGAACACCGCCATCCGGCGCACCAGCGGATTTCGGCTCTTGACCAGCCGCTGGAGGTCGATCTCGCGCTCGGTGTCGATCCACAGCTGGACCATGCCGGGGCCGAAGGGGCCGTCGCGGTAGACGGTGGGCGGCACGATGTTCCAGCCGGTCGCCTGCGACACCTCGAACGCGGCCACCTCACGGGCGGCCAGCGTGCCGTCGGGGAAGTCCCACAGCGGGCGCTCGCCGCGTACCGGCTTGTAGACGCAGGCGGCCGAGCGGGAGCCCAGCTTGACCGAGCAGTAGAGCGTCATGTTGGTGGCCTCGACGAGGCGGCCGGCCACCTCCAGCCGGCCGTCGCGCAGCAGCGCGAGCGCCTCGTCCTCCGGTATGGACGGCGGCTGCCGGGACGGCTTGACTGCCGGTTCGCTCTCCGGAGCGGTCATGAAGCCGCCTCACCCCCGCGATATCCGTTGAGGCGTACGCAGACGTGCCCGGTGGCGTCGAGCGGCTGTCCGCACAGCGGGCACGGCGGGCGGCCCGCGGCGACGATCTCGAGGGCCCGCCGGGTGAAGGCGCGAGCGGCTCCCGCGCTGATGCGCACGCGCAGCACCGCGGGGTCGGCGTCCTCGACGTCTTCCTCGTCGACGACCTCCTGCGCCTCGATCACCACCTGCGATTTCTCCGCGTCCCAGGCCAGCGCCATGGTGCCCACCCGGAAGTCCTCCGCGACGGGCACGTCGAGCGGCGCGTCGTCGGCCAGGTCGGCCGGGGCGAGCGCGGGGACGTGCGCGGTGCCCCCGCTCAGGCGCAGCACCTCGTCCAGCAACTCGTCCAGCCTGCCCGCGAGGGCGGCGACCTGCAACTTCTCCAGCGCCACCGTGGTCAGTCTGCCCTCGGCCCTGGCCTGCAGAAAAAAGGCGCGCGCGCCCGGCTGCCCCAGGGCACCGGCGACGAACCTCTCTGGTGGGTCGTAGTCGAAGACCGGCATACGCTGACCTTACGTGGTTCCGGGTCCGCCGCCGACGGCGGCATCGCTCCCGGTGATGTTTTCTCCCCCGTCTTTCTCCTCCGAATCCTCGGGAAGCCGCAATTCCCCCATATCGTTGAGCCTGAGAACAAAGGGGCGCAGGGGGGCATAGCGAATGATGGTGAGGGCCGCAGGATCGGCTGTTATCCGCTGAAAGTGATCGAGATGCAGGCCCAGAGCGTCCGCGACGATCGATTTGATCACGTCGCCGTGGCTGCAAACCAGGTAGACAGCCTTCTCCCCCAGGCGTTGATTCCACTCCCGGACCGCCGCGACCGCCCGGTGTTGCATACCGGCCAGGGACTCCCCTTCCGGAAATGTCACGGCACTGGGGTGCGCCTGCACCACCCGCCACAGCGGCTCCTCGGCGAGCTCCTTCAGCGGGCGGCCGGTCCAGCCGCCGTAGCCGCACTCGATGAACCGGTCGTCGATCAGCACGTCCATCCCGCGCCCGTCGGCGACCGCGTGGGCGGTCTCCCGGCAGCGTTCGAGGGGGCTGGAGACGACGGCGTCCAGCCGGACGCCCGCGACGCGGGCCGCCAGCGCCGCGGCCTGCGCGCGGCCGGCCTCGCTCAGATGCACCCCCGGCGTACGTCCGGCCAGCACCGGGCCGGTGAGGTCCGTCAGCCCGTGGCGGGCCAGAAGCAGCGTGGTCACCTGGCAAGTGTCGCAGGCGCGGATCACAACTTTTCACCATGGGCCGCCGCTGCCGCGTCAACCGCGAACAACAGTGGTGCGGCAGCCTGATGAGCAGGTTTCTTGTTGGTAACCTGGCGGGATCATGGAGCAGCGCTATGTCGGCCGCAGCGGCCTGTCGGTGTCCCGGCTGGGGCTCGGCACGATGACCTGGGGGCGTGACACCGACGCCGACGAGGCGGCCGCCCAGCTCCGTACGTTCCTGGACGCGGGCGGCAATCTCGTCGACACGGCCGACGTCTACACCGGCGGCGACTCCGAGCGGCTGCTGGGCCGGATGCTGCGCGACTCCGTGCCGCGTTCGGAGCTGGTGATCTCCACCAAGGCCGTGGTGACGCCGACCGGCCGCCGGCCGCGCGACGCCTCCAGGCGCCACCTGATCGCCGCGGTCGACGACTCGCTCAACCGGCTCGGGCTCGACTACGTCGACCTGTGGCAGCTGCACACCTACGACGCCGAGGTGCCCCTGGAGGAGACCCTGGCCGCGCTCGACGCGATCGTCTCCTCCGGACGCGCCGTCTACGCGGGCGTGTGCGACTACACCGGCTGGCAGCTGGCCGCCGCGGCGGTCACCCAGAAGATGATCCCCGGCCGCATCCCGATCACCTCGGCGCAGGCCGAATACTCGCTGCTGGCCCGCGAGCCCGAGCGCGAGCTGCTGCCCGCCGCCGCCGATCTGGGTGTCGGCGTGCTGGCCTGGTCGCCGCTGGGCCGCGGGGTGCTGACCGGGAAATACCGCACCGGCATCCCGGCCGACTCCCGGGCCGCCACCCCGCACTTCGCCGACTTCGTCCGGCCGTATCTGGATGAGCGCAGCCGCAGCGTCGTCGAGTCGGTCATGACCGCCGCCGACGGGCTCGGCGTCTCACCGCTGGCGGTCGCCCTGTCCTGGGTCCGCGATCAGCCGGGGGTCTCCTCGGCGATCGTCGGAGCCCGTACGCGCGCGCAGCTCACGGGGGCCTTGACGGCCGAGGACGTGGTGCTGCCCATAGAGATCCGAGATGCCCTCGATGACGTGTCGTCACCAGACTGACCCCTCGCCCCCGGAACGAGAGGGCCCCTCGCGTATCACTAGTCGATACCGAATCGCAACTTTACCTGCCAAACGCCTGCGTCTCAGGTCCGATGTCCATAAAGATTTCCCCCGGAAGCGACGCAGGAGGGGACGGATGGGGAGCAGGGCCGCGATCTCGGCTGGAGTTCTCGCGGTGGCGCTGGCGGCCGTCCCAGGGGCCGCGACGGCCGCGTCGGCCGACGCACAGGACTGTACGCGCGACGGGGGCCTGCTCTCCGGGGTGACCAACACCCTGTGCGACGTGGTGAACACGCTCACCGGCACGGTCGACACCTTAACCGGCGGGACCACCAAAAAGGTGACGGACGGCGTGAACGACACCACCAACGAGGTGCTCGGCCGGGTCGGAGAGGTGGCCCCGACCACCAAGTCCACGCCCGCCACCGAGTCCTCCCCGTCGCCCTCCGACTCCGCCACGGAGCAGGAGGACGACCCCCGGGACAGCGACTGCCGGGCGGGGCAGGCCTGCGCGGAGCAGGACGCCACGCAGAAGCTCTCCCCCTCGCCCACCCCCTCCCCCTCGCACACGTCGCGGCCCCGCGAATGGGGCGTGGAGTCCCTGCCCAGCAAGAGGCCCACGGCGCCGGAGCAGCGCCCGCAGACCGTGGACACGGGGCGGCCGGTGATCGAGAAGAAGACGAGGGTCGACACGGACGAGCCGCGGGTGGACCTGCTGTGGCCCAATCCGTTCGCCCATGAGCTGACCCTGCCCATGCAGGACAAGCGGGTGGTACGGCCCAGCCCGCCCGCCTCGGACGTGCTGGGGACGGCGCTGACGATCGCGCTGCTGGGGTCGGCGGTGCTGGCCACGCGGATCGTCCAGCAGCGGCGCCAGCGCACGGAGCCGGCGGATTCGATCCCCTTCGAACCGGCGCGCGCCGGCAGCGGCAGCGGGACCGGCAACAGCAACGGCCGTCACCGCCTGGCCTGAGCGCCCGCGCACCCCGAGAGCGGGCCCCGGCCCGCGTACCTCAGAGCGGGCCTTGACCCGCGTACCTCAGAGCGGGCCTTGACCCGCGCGTGTAAGAGCGGGCCTGGGTCCGCGCACCGCAAAGCGGGGCCCCGCGACCCGCGAGACCCCGCGACAGCCTTGGATCAGGAGCCGACGGCGTGGACGCCGCCGTCCACGTGGACGATGTCGCCGGTCGTCGCCGGGAACCAGTCCGACATGAGGGCCACGCACGCCTTTGCCGCCGGAATCGTGTCCGACAGGTCCCAGCCCATCGGGGCCTTCGCCGGCCAGCTGTCCTCGAACTCCTTGAAGCCCGGGATCGACTTGGCCGCCATGGTGCGCAGCGGACCGGCCGCCACCAGGTTGACGCGGATGTTGTGCGGCCCCAGGTCGCGGGCGAGATAGCGGCTGCACGACTCCAGGCCCGCCTTGGCCACGCCCATCCAGTCGTAGACGGGCCACGCCTTCGTGGCGTCGAAGTCGAGGCCCACGACCGCGCCGCCCTCCTTCATGAGGGGCAGGCAGGCCACGGCGAGGGACTTGAACGAGTAGGTCGACACGTGCAGGGCCGTGGCGACGTCCTCCCACGTGGTGTTGAGGAAGTTGCCGCCCATCGCCGTCTGCGGAGCGAAGCCGATCGAGTGGACCACGCCGTCGAGGCCGTCGACGTGCTCGCCCACCCGCGCCGCGAGCGTGTCGAGGTGCTCGTTGTTCTGGACGTCGAGCTCCAGCACCGGCACCGGCTCCGGCAGCCGCTTGGCGATGCGCTCGACCAGGCTCAGCCGGCCGAACCCGGTGAGCACCACCGTGGCGCCCTCCTCCTGGGCCAGCTTGGCCACCGAGAACGCGATCGAGGCGTCGGTGAGCACGCCGGTCACGAGGATCCGCTTGCCTTCGAGAATTCCCACGTCAGTGCCCCATTCCGAGTCCGCCGTCGACCGGGATCACGGCCCCGGTGATGTAAGAGGCGTCGTCGCCGGCCAGGAAGCGAACGACGCGTGCCACCTCCTCGGGCGCCGCCTGGCGGCCGAGGGGGATGCGGGAGACGATCGCCTCCTGGTCGAGGTCGGCCGTCATGTCGGTGGCCACGAAGCCGGGCGAGACCACGTTGACCGTGATGTTGCGCGAGCCGTACTCGCGGGCCAGGGAGCGGGCGAAGCCGACCAGCCCGGCCTTGGAGGCGGCGTAGTTGGCCTGGCCGGCCTGGCCGGACAGGCCGATCACGGAGGAGATGAGGATGATGCGGCCGCGCTTGAGCTTCATCATCGGGCGGATGGCGCGCTTGGTCACGCGGTAGGCGCCCGTGAGGTTGGCGTCGATGACGTCGGTGAAGGTGTCTTCCTTCATCATCGCCAGCAGCGTGTCCTTGGTGATGCCGGCGTTGGAGACGAGGACCTCGACCGGGCCCTGCTCCGCCTCGACCTTGTCGAACGCGGCCTCGACGTCGGCCATGCTGGTGACGTCGCAGCGCACGCCGAACAGGCCCTCGGGCGGCTCCCCCGATCGGTAGGTGACCGCGACGGCGTCGCCGGCCGCGGCGAGTTCACGGGCGATCGCGAGGCCTATGCCGCGATTGCCCCCGGTGACGAGTACAGAGCGTGCCATGGCATCAGACGCTATCTCCTACCGGCGGGTATCCGGTTGTCCGGGTGGCACAAGATCACAGGGTTAGGATCGTGGACATGCGCCAGATCGATCCCGACTTCCTGGAGCTGCCGCTGCGGCAGCTGGCGGACGCCGCCCTGCAACGCGCCCGCGAGCTCGGCGCCGAGCACGCCGACTTCCGGCTCGAACGTGTCAGAGCCGAGACGCTCAGTCTCTATGACGCCCGGCTCGAAGGCGCCATGGACGCCGACGACCTGGGCTACGCCGTGCGTGTCGTCAAGGGCGGCACGTGGGGGTTCGCGGCGGGCATCCACCTGACGCCGCAGGCCGCCGCGGCCGTGGCCGAGCAGGCGGTGCGGGTGGCGGAGGTGAGCGCCCCGATCAACCGCGAGCCCATCGAGCTGGCGCCCGAGCCGGTGCACGCCGAGGCCGTGTGGGTGTCGGCGTACGACGTCGACCCGTTCGAGGTCTCCTCGGCCGACAAGGTGAGCCTGCTGGCCGACTGGTCGGCCGGCCTGCTGAAGGGCGCCGACCACGTGTCGGCGCGGCTGCTGCAGGTCAAGGAGCAGAAGTTCTACGCCGACACGGCCGGCACGGTCACCACGCAGCAGCGGGTGCGGGTGCACCCGAAGCTCAACGCGATGAAGGCGCACGAGGGCGGCTTCGACGACATGTCGACGCTCGCGCCGCCGGTCGGGCGCGGCTACGAATACCTGACGGGCACGGGCTGGGACTGGCAGGGCGAGCTGGCCAGGCTGCCCGAGCTGCTGGCGGAGAAGCTGGCGGCGCCCTCCGTCGAGGCGGGCGACTACGACCTGGTGATCGACCCGTCCAACCTGTGGCTGACGATCCACGAGTCGATCGGCCACGCGACCGAGCTGGACCGGGCGCTCGGCTACGAGGCGGCGTACGCGGGCACCAGCTTCGCCACGTTCGACCAGCTGGGCGAGCTGGTCTACGGCTCGCCGCTGATGAACGTGACCGGCGACCGCACGGTCACGCACGGCCTGTCCACGATCGGCTACGACGACGAGGGCGTGCAGGGGCAGAGCTTCGACATCGTCAAGGACGGCGTCCTGGTCGGCTACCAGCTCGACCGGCGGATGGCCCTGATGAAGGGGCTCGGGCGGTCCAACGGGTGCGCGTTCGCCGACTCGCCGGGGCACATGCCGATCCAGCGCATGGCCAACGTGTCGCTGGCGCCCGCGCCGGACGGGCCCTCCACCGACGAGCTGATCTCGGGCGTGGAGCGGGGCATCTACATCGTCGGCGACAAGAGCTGGTCGATCGACATGCAGCGCTACAACTTCCAGTTCACCGGGCAGCGGGCGTACAAGATCTCCCACGGGAAGCTGGCCGGGCAGGTCAGGGACTTCGCCTACCAGGCGACCACGACGGACTTCTGGCAGTCGATGGAGGCCGTCGGCGGGCCGGGGACGTACGTGCTCGGGGGCGCCTTCAACTGCGGCAAGGGCCAGCCGGGCCAGGTCGCGCCGGTCAGCCACGGCTGCCCGTCGGCGCTGTTCAGGGGCGTGCGGATCCTCAACACCGTTCAGGAGGGTGGCAAGTGACGCCGCAGGAGATGGTCGAGAAGGCCCTGGAGCTCTCGGCGAACGACGACTGCGTGGTGCTGGTGGACGAGCAGTCCACGGCCAACCTGCGCTTCGCGGGCAACACGCTCACCACCAACGGCGTCGCCCGCTCCGCCCGGCTGACCGTGATCTCGATCGCGGGGCAGGGCGTCGGGGTCGTGTCGCGGGCCGCCGTACGCGATGATCAGCTCGCGGACGTGGTGGCGGCGGCTGACGCGGCCGCGCGGGAGGCCCAGCCCGCGGAGGACGCCCGCGCCCTCGTCGAGGGCGTGCCGCAGTCGCCGCACTGGGGCTCGGCCGTGGAGCCGACCGACATCGGGGTGTTCGAGGGGTTCGCGCCCGCGCTCGGCGACGCGTTCGCGGCGGCGGAGGCGGGCGGCCGGAAGCTGTACGGGTTCGCGGAGCACTCGCTGACCTCGACGTTCCTCGGCACGTCGGCGGGCCTGCGGCTGCGCCACGACCAGCCGACCGGGCGCCTGGAGCTCAACGCCAAGTCGGCCGACCTGAAGCGCTCGGCGTGGACGGGCGTGTCCACCGAGGACTTCACGGACGTGGACGTGGCGGCGCTCGACTCCTCGCTGGCGCAGCGGCTGGAGTGGGCCAAGACCCGGGTCGACCTGCCGGCCGGGCGCTACGAGACGCTGCTGCCGCCGAGCGCGGTGGCCGACCTGATGATCTACCTGTACTGGTCGGCGGGGGCCAGGGACGCGCTCGACGGGCGCTCGGTGTTCTCCAAGCCCGGCGGCGGCACGCGGGTCGGCGAGCGGCTGGGCACGCTGCCCGTCACGCTGTCGAGCGACCCGTCGGCGTCCGGCATCGCGTGCGCGCCGTTCGTCGCGGCGCACGCCTCCAGCCGGGAGAGCTCGGTCTTCGACAACGGGCTCCCGCTGGGGGCGACCGACTGGGTCAAGGACGGGACCCTGGAGGCGCTGCAGCAGACCCGCTACTCGGCGGAGCTGAGCGGCCTGCCGGTGACGCCGGCGATCGGCAACCTGATCATGTCGGGCCCCGAGGGCGGCCGGTCCATGGAGGAGATGATCGCCTCCACGGAGCACGGGCTCCTCGTCACCTGCCTGTGGTACATCCGCGAGGTCGACCCGCAGACGCTGCTGGTGACCGGGCTGACCCGGGACGGGGTCTACCTGGTCGAGCACGGGGAGGTCGTGGGCGAGGTCAACAACTTCCGCTTCAACGAGAGCCCGGTGGACCTGCTCGGGCGTCTGACGGAGGTGGGCGCGGCCGGGCGCACGCTGCCCCGGGAGTGGAACGACTACTTCCAGCGCACGATCATGCCGGCGGTGCGGGTGCCGGACTTCAACATGTCCACGGTCAGCCAGGCCAGCTGACCTCCGCGGCGGCCGCGCCCGTCCCGGGCGCGGCCCCTTGGTCAGCGGGGGCCCAGGAGGGCGCCCAGGGCGTGGCTGAGCGCCTCGCCGAGGGTCTTGGTGCACGCCTCGTAGCCTTCGTACGGGCCGCCGTACGGGTCGAACACCTCCGGCGCCCGCCGCGCGTCGCGCCGTTCGGCGGCCGACTCGACGATCGCCCGCGCCCGCTCGGCCGTGTCCGAGCGATAACGGCGGTGCCCCGCCCCTGCCGCGAGTTCGGCGAACTCCGGCAGCGTGAACGTCCTGCGCTCCGCCTCAGGGGCGATCCCGACGGCCACGGCCCGGTGCCCGGCCTCCATCGTCAGCAGCAGGTCGGCCGACCTGACCAGGTCGAGGTCCAGCATCCGGGCACGGTGCGCCCGGCCGTCCAGGCCCAGCCGGTCGAGGGCCGTGATCGCGTGGGGGGCCATCGGCCGGCCGACCAGCGCGCGAACCCCGGCGCTCCCCGTCGCCACGGGCAGGTGCGCGGAGTTGAGCATCGCCTGGGCGATCACCTGTGCCATGGCGGAACGGCAGATGTTCGCCGTGCACACCAGCAGGATGCGGAACTCGACACTCACACCGGCCAATCTAACCTCTGGCCTCCGGCGAGGGGCGGGGGGACGGCCCTGCGATCCGGCGTCCGGCCCCCAGGGACCCCCGGGGCGCCTACGGCCGGCAGAGAGCCGTACGCGGCCCGCGAGGCGTCCTCGAGATCAGGTGTCCTCGAGGCGGAAGCCCACCTTCATGCCGACCTGGAAGTGCGCGACCTCTCCCGCGTCGAGGTATCCGCGGATCTCCGTCACCTCGAACCAGTCGAGGTGACGCAGGGTCTGGGAGGCCCGTCTGATGCCGTTGCGGATGGCCTCGTCGACGCTCTCCCCCGACGTTCCGACGATCTCGGTCACCCGGTACGTTCGATCCGTCATCTCCTCATCCTCCTTACTCAAAGGCCATGATCGCATGACCCCTGTTCCCGCACCGGGGCGCTGTCGCACCCGGCCTGTTCCAGGTCTACGGTGGAAGACATGAAGGGGTGGCGCAGGAGAGCAGACGTCCACCAGGTCACGGACGCCAAGCCGTCGCTGACGGACGACATCCGCAAGCGCGAGATCGGCTACCTCATCAAGATGGGCATCCGGACGATCTGCCTGATCCTGGCGGTCGTGGTGCCGGTGCCGTGGCCGTACCGGCTGCTGTTCATCGCCGCCGCAGTCTTTTTGCCATACATAGCCGTAATCGGGGCCAATGAGAGAGGGAAGGCTGCCCCTCCGCCTACCTTTGACACCCCTGAAGCTAACCAAACCGAGATACCGCTGCATCGACGCGAGATCGGGTCGTGACTAAGTCTTGACGCATCCCACGGGTTGTAGGTGTACGCTTTAGGCAAGCGCTCCGGTCCCCCGTCGGAGTGCTGGTGCCGGCGTTCCGGGCCCCCGTCGGAACGCCGATGACGCGACGCCGGGTGGTTTGCCCCCGTAACCACCCGGCGTCGCCCTTTCCCGGAAGTTTTTGATCAGTTGGCGACGCCGACCGCAGTCGGATAGGGCCGCTTTCCCGAAACCGTTTGCACTCCCTCCCGCCTCGTTATTCACAGGAAATCTTCAGGCGGGAGGGCGGCTTGACTTCAAGAGTTCGTTCGAGTGTCAGCTGTCTGTCAGCGTCTCGGTCGTGGCCTGTCCCCAGTTCTTCGCCAATGTGATCAGTTTCGCCACGGCGTCGTCGGGGGCGGTCCCGGCGCCCTGGGCAAGGCCGAGCAGATACGCCGTCAGGGGCGCGGCCGGTCTGGCCACGCCGTGGGCGACCTCCTTGGTGAGGTCGAGGATCAGGTCGCGGTCCACGTCGGCCGGGTCGATGCCCAGCTCCTTGCAGGCCAGCGCGGTCCATTCGTTGAGCACGTGCATACGAGCCTCCTCCAGGTCGTCCATTGTGTCGCAGTCGAACCACGGCCTACCCGGCAACGACAGCCGTACGGCCGTGAGGGGGCCTAGCAGGCCCTTGAGCGAGCGGCCCGAGTAGGCGGCGAGGGCGCCCTTGAGCCGCGCCGCCGGCCACACCCCGGCCAGCCACTGCTCCCGCCCGCCGTCATCCACCATCACCACCCCGCCGACCGGCCCCTCCTCGGGGGCCGCCCCCGCCACGTCATCGGGCACGGCGGGCATCGGGTGTGCGGGGCCGGTGCCGGGAGGTCGGGTCGTGGCGGCGTTCAGCAGGGACGTGACGTGGGAGGCGGTGATGAACGGCAGGTCGCCCGCGAGCAGGACCACCCACGGGGCGGTGACGCCGTTCAGTCCGGCCGCCAGGGCCGGGACGGGGCCGCTCCTCGGCGGGTCCTCGCGGACGAACACCACTGCGGGGATCGGGCGCTCGGGGCCGACGACGATGGTCGTACGGGCGTCCGCGACCGCCGTCACCACGTGCTCGACCAGGGGTCTGCCGCCCACGCTCAGGCCGGGTTTGTCCGCCCCGCCGAGCCGGCGCGCCTCTCCCCCGGCCAGGATCACCGCGTCGAAGACCGCCTGACCCGGGCTCTCGGCCGAGGGCGCCACGCCGTCAGCCGCCGATGGCGGACATGGGCCGGGCCGGCTGGAGGAAGGACGGGTCGTCGATGCCGTGGCCGGCGCGCTTGCGCGCCACGGCGGCGACCCAGCGTTCGGCGAGCTCCTCGTCGGAGGCCCCCTCGCGCATGCGCGTCTTCAGGTCGGACTCCTCCCTCGCGAAGAGGCAGTTGCGTACCTGGCCGTCGGCGGTGAGCCGGACCCGATCGCAGGACCCGCAGAACGGGCGCGTCACCGACCCGATCACCCCGACCCGGGCGGGCCCCCCATCCACGAGGAACCGCTCGGCCGGCGCGCTGCCGCGCTCCTCCAGGTCGTCCGCCGTGAGGTCGAACCCGCCCGACAACCGGTCGAGGATCTCGTCGGCGGTGACCATGCCCTCACGGGTCCAGCCGTGCTGGGCGTCGAGCGGCATCTGCTCGATGAAGCGCAGCTCGTAGCCCCGGTCGAGGCACCACCGCAGCAGCGGCACGGCCTCGTGGTCGTTGAGGTCGCGCATGAGCACCGCGTTGACCTTGACGGGACGCAGGCCCGCGTCGTCGGCGGCGGCGAGGCCGGCGATCACGTCGGCGTGCCTGTCACGGTGGGCCAGGCGCTTGAACGTGTCAGAGTCGAGCGTGTCGAGCGAGACGTTGACCCGGTCGAGCCCGGCCGCGGCCAGCGGCCCGGCCAGCCGGGCCAGCCCGATGCCGTTGGTGGTCAGCGAGATCTGCGGCTTGGGGGTCAGGGCGGCGGTGCGGGTGACGATGTCGACCAGCTCACGCCTGATGAGCGGCTCGCCGCCGGTGTAGCGGACTTCGGTGATGCCCAGGCGTTCGACGCCTATGGTCACGAGGCGGACGATCTCGTCGGCCGTGAGGAGCTGCGCGTTGGGGAGCCAGTCGAGACCTTCGGGGGGCATGCAGTACGTGCAGCGCAGGTTGCACTTGTCCGTGAGGGACACCCGCAGATCCGTCGCCACCCGTCCGAACGAGTCTCGCAACATGGGGCGTCACCTCCTGTTCGTTCGCCAGAGGGCCAGACTACGACGCCTTTCGGGCGACGTTCAAAATCACTCCTTCACCGCACGACAACACTTTGTGCCCTAGATCGATTCCGCTCAGGGGTTCATCCCGCCGCCTCGTGCCATGCCTCGCGGGCGTGCATCAGCTCGGCCAGGTGGTTTCTCGACCACTCGCAGCCGGCGTTCATGGGTTCGATGAGGCTGCGGCCGAGGTCGGTCAGCTCGTACTCGACGCGCGGCGGGATCTCGTCGTACGCGGTGCGGGTGAGGAAGCCGTCGCGTTCCATGGCGCGCAGGGACTCGGTGAGGACCTTCGGGGTGATGCCGCGCAGCGTGACCTGGAGTTCCTTGAAGCGGCGGGGGCCCGATTCCAGGCAGCGGATGAGCTTCGCGGTCCACTTGTCGCCGATGCGGATCGGCGCGACTACCGGAGGGCATCCGGTGAACATGTCCGGATCGAGTGGCTCGGCCATCCCGACATCGTAGGTAACTATCGTTGCGGAAAGCGATATCTCGCCCCTTACCGTCTCCGCTGAGTGGCCGGGGAGGCCGGCCCAGGCAGAAGGGGTGTGGTGAAGGTGAGCAGGATCGTGGTGTTCGGCGCCGGTGGGCGGGCCGGGGTGCGGGTGGTCGCGGAGGCGGTCGGGCGGGGGCACGAGGTGACGGCCGTCGTCCGGGATCCCGGGAGGTACGCGGGCGCTTGGGGGTCGTCCGGGGCGGGGTCATCCGGTGTGGGGTCATCCGGTGTGGGGTCGTCCGGGGCGGGGTCGTCCGGGGCGGGGTCGTCCGGGGCGGGGTCGTCCGGGGTGCGGGTGGTGGCCGGGGATGTCACCGACCTTGCGAGTGTGGCGGAGGTGGCGGCGGGGCACGACGCGGCCGTTCAGGTGGCGGCGCGGCTGGACGTGTCGTCGGAGGAGTTCTACACGGCGGCGGCCCGGGCGCTGGTCGGCGGGCTGGGGCGGGCCGGGGTGTCCCGGCTGGTGGCGGTCGGGATCGGGAGCCTGCTGGAGGTCTCGCCGGGGGTCCGGCTCGTGGACACGCCGGACTTCCCGGCCGAGGCGCGGGCGTTCTCGCTGGGGCATGCGGCGGAGCTGGAGGTGTTCGAGAAGTCGGGGCTCGACTGGGTGGTGCTCGCGCCGCCCCCGGTGCTCCTCGACGAGTCGGCGTCCCGGACCGGGCGGTATCGGATCGGGGGTGGGGCGGTGCCGGCGGTGGAGCCCGTGTTCTCGTTCGCCGATCTGGGGGTGGCGGTGGTGGACGAGGTCGAGCGGCCCCGGCACCACCGCGTCCAGGTCGCCGTGTCGTATTAGGGGTGGCCGGTTGCCGCGCTTCCGGAACGCCTTTGCCGCGCCGCCGGTTGCCGCGTTCCGGAAGCGCGGGTGGTAGGAGACGTCCTGGGAAAGCCCGGGCGATGGAGCACCGTGGGGCCGTGAGACGCGGGGCCGGTGGCACGTAGGACGCGCCCGGCGTGGGTGCGCCCGGCGTGGGTGCGCCCGGCGTGGGTGCGCCCGGCGTGGGTGCGCCCGGCGTGGGCTGCCGCCGCGCATAGGCCTGCGGAGCGTGGGCTGCCCGGGGCGCGGGGCGCGGTCGCGAAGCGCGAGGCGCGGTCGCGAAGCGCGAGGCGCGGTCGCGAAGCGCGAGGCGCGGTCGCGAAGCGCGAGGCGCGGTCGCGAAGCGCGAGGCGCGGTCGCGAAGCGCGAGGCGCGGTCGCGAAGCGCGAGGCGCGGTCGCGAAGCGCGAGGCGCGGTCGCGAAGCGCGAGGCGCGGTCGCGAAGCGCGAGGCGCGGTCGCCGAGCGCGGGGCGCGGTCGCGGAGCGGGCTGCGTGGGCTGCTCGGGTGGGGCTGCGCTGGATACGCGGAGGGCTGCGGTGGCTGTGGAGCATGCGGGACGCGAGGCCCACCGGGTATAGGGCGCCCTCGGCGTGCGGCGGTGCGGCGCGCTGGTCATGCGGCCTGCGGCGCGCGGCGTGCCGGACCTGCGGCGTGCCGGCCGTGCGACACCCTCGGCGTGGGGCGCGGAACCTCGGCGTGCGGCGCGCTGGGCGTTGGGCGCGCGGGAGGCGAGAAGCCCGGGAGGTGAGGTCTTGGGATGGGGAGGGCGAGGTGTGGGGCGGTGCGGAGGGTGCGGGATGTGGGGAAAGGGGTGGGAATGGGAAACGCCCGGCCGGGAAAGGCCGGGCGTTTCGGGGTGGATCAGCGGCGGCCGACGACCTTGACCCAGTCCTTGCCCTCCGCCGGGGAGAGCCAGCGGGAGCCCTCGAAGACCGCGCGCCACGTACCCGACGTGCGGGCCGGAACCCGCGTCGAGAAGTAGCCCTTGCCGCTGGTCCTGATGGTGTCCACGTACTCCCAGCGGCCGCTGCCGTCAGGCTGGAAGAGGATCACGATCCGCTTCGAGGCCAGGCGGTGCCAGCGCTCCGAGTCCTTGCAGTAGTCGGCGTGGTGCACCGAGACGAGGCCACTGATGTAGTCCTCGTCGCACTGCACGGAGAGCTTGCCCTCGAGAGTGATGGGCCGGCCCCGCCATGCGGGCTCGGGGTTCGCGTCGAACTGCAGGCTCGTGTAGCCCGCGACATCCGGGTCCAGGCCCGGGTCCGGGTCCGCGAGCGCGGGCGAGGCGGCGGTCGCCACCATCGTCGCACCCAGGGCGGCAGCCGCCAGGCCGGCGGCTAGACGTCGCATCTTCAAAATGGAATTCCTTCCCCGTCTCGAACGCGGCCCCAAGACGGGGCCACGTCAACGCCAATGACGCGTAAGGGTAAGGAAAAGTTGTAGTAAAGCTGATCACAATTCCGCAACGGCGGTTTAAGGCCGTGCTATAGGCACCTTTTTGGCTATTGCGTAATTTGTCGGGACTTGGAGGCGTCTGCGGCGTAGTGTCCTGTTCCGGGGTAGCGGACGCGCCAGAGGCCGCCCGAGCGGCCCGTGACCGTCGTCTCGAAGGTCCCGGAGCCGTCCGTCGTCGTCTGCCCGATCCGCTCCCAGGCCGAGGACTCGTCGCCGCGCCACAGGATCTCCAGCCGCTGCCCGGCGAACGGGCCATAGTCGGTGTAGCCGCGCGGGTCCACCCGCCTGAGCGAGCCGCGCAGGCGTACGAGGTCGGAGCCCTCCAGCTTGTCGGCCCGCACCGACGAGAGCTTCGTGTCCCGCCTGAACTGGAACGACGCGTACTCGGTGACCGTCGCCCCGCCCGCTCCCCTGGCGGTGGCGGTGATCGTCCAGGTGCCGGTCGGGTAGTAGCGGTTCAGCTGCTTGTCGGGGAGGAAGCGCCAGGTCTCCCAGCCGTTCGCCATGCGGGCCGGCGGGCCGGATCCCGGTCCTGCGGTGCGCCAGGTCAGCTGCGGAAGGGTTCCCTCCGGGCCGTCCTCGGCGGCGTGCGGTGGTTGCGCTGCTTTCTGGTCGAGAGAGAGGGCCTGGCTGGGCACTGAAGCGGGAGCGGGAGCGAGTATGAGTGCGGGTGCGGATGCCTGGGCGGGTGCGGGTGCGGGTGCTTGAACCGGTGCTTGAACGGGTGCGGGAGCCGCGGGCCGGGGGCCGGGTCGGTGCTGGTTCGGCGGTGCGGGCCGGACGACCGGTGCCGGACGGACCGCCGGTGCCGGCCGGGCCACTGGTGCCGGCCGGGCCACTGGTGCCGGCTTGGGCGCCGTGCCCGGGGCGGGGCGGGTGCCGGCGGAGCCGCTGGTGGGGGCGGGGCCGGAGCCCGCTGAGCCGGTGTCGGGGGCGGGCGCGGGGGCCGGGGCCGGGATCGGTAGCTTGTCGGTCAGTACGGGGCCGGGCGGGGCGCCGGGTTCGACTTTGACGGTGATGCCGTCCTTGCCGCGCGCGCCTTTGGCGACGACGTCGACCACCAGGCGTACGGAGTCGTTCGGCCCCACGACGGGCTCGGCCGGACGGACGGTGATCGCGCGGATGGCGGGCTCGGGCGCGGCCGGAGGGGCGGGCACGGTGAGCGGCCCGGCCGCGAGCGAGACGAGAAGAAGGCTTCTGGTCATGATCGAGACGGTAGGAACCGCCCGGTAATGGCCAGGACCTCGACACACGCCACGAATGGCAAAACCGGGATCAGCAGCCGGAGCAGCCGCGGCCCCGCCGAAAGCGGGCCGGCGAAAGCGGGCCGGCGAAAGCGGGCCGGCGAAAGCGGGCCGGCGAAAGCGGGCCGGCGAAGCCGGTCCCCGAGAACCGGCTCGCCGGAAGAGCGGCCCGGCGTGCGGCTAGCGCGGGCCGCTGTAAAGACCCTCGATGACGTCGGCGTACTTCGCGTGGATGATCCGCCGCTTGAGCTTCAGGCTAGGGGTGAGCTCCTCGGTCTCGGCCGTCCACTCCGCGCCTAGCAGCGCCCACCTCTTCACCTGCTGCACCCTGGCCAGCTTCGCGTTCGCCGCCTCGACCGCCGTCTCCACCTCCTTGACCACCTCCGGATGCTCGGCCAGCTCCGCCAGCGAGGCGAACGCGATGCCGCGCGCCTGCGCCCACCCCGGCGCCACCTCCCCGTCGAGCGTCAGCAGGGCCACCGGGTGCGGCCGGTTGTCGCCGTAGGCGAGGGCCTGGCCGATGAGCATGTGCTCCTTGAGGTGGTTCTCGATCTCGGCCGGGGAGATGTTCTCGCCGCCCGCCGTGATGATCAGCTCCTTCTTCCGGTCGACCACCCGGTAGAAGCCGTCCTCGTCGACCGTGCCGATGTCGCCGGTGTGCAGCCAGCCCCCGTCGTCGATGAGCTCGGCCGTGGCCTCGGGCCGGTTGACGTAACCGCGGGTGTTGAGCGGGCTGCGGGTGAGGATCTCGCCGTCCTCGGCGATGCGGATCTCGACGCCGGGCTCGGCCCTGCCGACGGTGCCCAGGCGGTAGCAGGAGGGGCTGTTGCCGGTGAACGCGCCGGTCGTCTCCGTCATGCCGTACACGTCGATGACCTTGAGCCCGAGCCCGGCGTAGAAGTGCTGCACCTCGGCGGGCAGCGGCGCGGCGCCGGTGGCGGTCCACTCGGCGCGGTCGAAGCCGATCATGCCGCGGATGACCGACAGCAGGGAGGCGTCCGCCTGCTCGTAGGCGGCCCGGATCTCGGGGGTGATGGTACGCCCGTACTGGCCGGCCTCCACGTACGCGGCGCCCGCGCGCATCGCCTGGCGTACGGCGGCCTGCTGCTCCTCCGGCTGGGTGGCGAGCACCGCGAGCAGCCGGGCCATCATCTTCTCCCACACGCGCGGCACCCCGAAGAACATCATCGGCCTGACCTGCCCCAGCGTCTTGCCCAGGTTGGCCAGGTCGGTGCAGAAGTGCACGTGGGAGACCTTGACCAGGGGCAGGTAGAGGCTGAGGATGCGCTCGGCGATGTGCGCGTACGTGAGGTAGGAGATCTGCGTGCCCCGGACGGGCAGGCTCGTGATGCGGTCGGTGGCGGCGACCTCGTAGAAGACGTTCGTGTGGGTGAGGGGGACGCCCTTCGGCATGCCGGTGGTGCCCGAGGTGTAGAGGACGGTGACCACGTCGCCGGGGGTGACGGCGCTCATGCGGGCCTCGACCTCGGCCGGGTCCGCGGCCAGGCGCGCGCGGCCCAGCTCCAGGAAGTCCTCCCACGACATGAACCGCTCGTCCTCGGGCACCCCCTCCAGCATGATGATCCTGCGCAGCCCGTCCAGGCGGGACAGGACGGGCTGCCAGCGAGCCAGCTCGGCCGGGCCGCCCAGCACCGCGTACCTGGCGGCCACGTCCCCGGCCACGAACGCGATCTGGTCGGGCGCGAACGTCGAGTACACCGTGCAGCCGACCCCGCCGGCGTGCACCGCGCCCAGGTCGGCGAGCACGTGCTCGCTGCGGTTGACCATCATCAACGCCACCGACTCCCCCGGCTGCAGCCCGAGCGCGGCGAAACCCGCGGCGATCTCCAGGACCCGCTGCCGCGCCCGCGCGTAGGTCAGCGTGGTCCAGCCGTCGCCGTCGGGGTCGGAGTAGGCGGGGGCGTCGGGGTGCTGCTCGGCGGCCTGCCGGAGCTGTTCGCAGACGGTACGGCCGGCGATCTGCCGCTCGATCTCGGCCCGGACTTCGAGGTCTTCGGCCATGGCGCGCGCCTCCAGTCAGTGTTCACTTGCGTGAGTGGCCTGCATCGCACCACACCAAGGGGGTAGCGGCAAGAGCCGGGGGAGAAACACCCGCGTCCTTCACGTAGAGTGATCGACCGGGTGCACAGAGGGGGCGGCACATGAGCGGCAGGACGTTCTTCGGGCATCCCTGGGCACTGGCCACGCTGTTCGGCACCGAGATGTGGGAGCGGTTCAGCTGGTACGGGCTGCGGGCGATCCTCGCCACGTTCCTGGCCGCCTCGCCGGCGCAGCACGGCCTGGGCCTGTCGCAGGAGACGGCGCAGGCGGTCGTCGGCGTCTACGGCGCGCTCATCTACCTGGTGGCGCTGCCCGGCGGGTGGATCGCGGACCGGATCCTGGGGGCGCGCAGGTCGGTGTTCTGGGGCGGGTTCGTCATCATGCTGGGGCACATCAGCATGGCCCTCCCGGTGTCGTCGCCGTTCTTCGTGTGGCTGGGCCTGCTGCTGATCATCGCGGGCACCGGCCTGCTCAAGCCGAACATGTCCGTCATGGTCGGCCGGCTCTACCCCGAGGGGGACGACGCGCGCAGGGACGCCGGGTTCTCCCTGTTCTACATGAGCATCAACCTGGGCGCGTTCTTCGCTCCCATCGTGGTCGGCTGGCTGGCCGACGGCGACCGGTGGCACCTGGGGTTCGGCGCGGCGGCCGTCGGGATGGCGTTCGGCCTGGCCCAGTACCTCCGGGGCGGGCGTCACCTGCGGGGCATCGGCGAGCGGCCGGTCCACGTGCAACATCGCCTGTTCTGGTGGGTGGCCGGGATCGCGGCGGCGGCGACGGCGATCGCGCTGGGCGCGTGGGCGGCGACCGGCACGCTCACGGTCGACCGGCTCACCGTGGCGATCACCGTGGTCATCCTCGTCGTGCCGGTGGCGTATTTCGCCTACATCCTGCTCGGCAGCCACGACCTGACCGAGGACGAGCGGATCCGGATGAAGGCGTACGTCTGGCTGTTCGTGGCCGCGTCCGTCTTCTGGATGATCTACGACCTGGCGCCGAGCAAGCTGCTGTTCTTCGCCAGGGACCACACCGATCTGTCGCTGTTCGGCCTGCCGATCCAGCCGGCCACGACGCAGTCCTTCAACCCGCTGTTCATCATGATCTTCGTGCCGGTCTTCGCCGCGTTGTGGGTGCGGCTCGGGACGCGGGTGAGCACGCCGCAGAAGTTCGCGTTCGCGCTGATCGTCATAGGGTTGAGCTTCGTGGTCATGGCCGTCGCGG
This sequence comes from Nonomuraea angiospora, assembly GCF_014873145.1. Classification (NCBI taxonomy): domain Bacteria; kingdom Bacillati; phylum Actinomycetota; class Actinomycetes; order Streptosporangiales; family Streptosporangiaceae; genus Nonomuraea; species Nonomuraea angiospora. Next base: position 3,246,909 of record NZ_JADBEK010000001.1, read on the forward strand.
CGGCGCTGGCGGGGCCAGGCAGGGTGTCGGTGTGGTGGCTGGTGCTCGTCTACCTCATCCAGGTGTTCGGGGAGCTGTCGCTGAGCCCGGTCGGGCTGTCGGTGACGACGAAGCTGGCGCCCGAGGCGTTCAAGGGGCAGATGCTCGGGGTCTGGTTCATCTCGCTGTCGGTGGGCGACGCGGTCGGCGGGCAGACGGGGCGGCTCGGCCGGGTGCTGTCGGATCCGATGTACTACCTGGTGCTGGCGGCGATGGCGATCGTGGCGGGGATCGCGTTGTTCATGTTCGCGCGGAGGTTGCGGGTGATGATGGCCGAGCACCACGAACCGGTCATAAGGTAAATATTCCGACGTGTCTGAAATTCTCGACCTTCTCGGCATCTTCGTCTTCGCGCTGACGGGCGCGCTCATGGGCGTGCGCAAACGGCTGGACGTGGTCGGGATGGTGGTGCTCGCCGAGATGACCGCCCTGGGCGGCGGCGTCGTACGCGACCTGATCCTCAACGTCCGGCCCGCCGCCTTCCAGAGCCTCGGCTACGTGCTGGTGCCGGTGGCCGCGACGGTGATCGTGTTCTTCTGGCATCCGCACGTGGCGCGGGTGATGCCGCTCATCCTGGTGCTGGACGCGGCGGGGCTCGGGCTGTTCTGCGCGGTGGGGACGGAGAAGGCCCTGGAGTACGGCCTCGCCCCGCTGCACGCGGCGCTGCTGGGGGTGGTGACGGGCATCGGCGGGGGCATGCTGCGCGACATGCTGGCCGGGGAGATCCCGACCTTGCTGTACGACCGTCAGCTGTACGCGGTGCCCGCCATGCTCGGGTCGGGGGTGATGGCGGCGCTGTCGGCGTACGGGCTGCACGGCTGGCCGGCCACGCTGGCGGCGGCGGTGCTGGCGTTCGGGCTGCGGATCATGGCGATGCGCCGCAAGTGGCGCGCCCCGCTGGCCCGGGGCTCCGGCTCGGGCGAATGAGGTGCTCGAATTGCGGGAAAGCAGACGACGTCGCACGCTGGAAGCGACTAGCGTGAGGGAAGCGACACAGAGCGTGGCGAAGACGATACGCATTGATGACGTCCCGGACGAGACGTATGAGGCGCTCCGCGTTCAGGCGGAGGCGGAAGGCCTCACGGTCGCCGACTATCTGCGTCGCCGGCTGCGGCTCATCACCCGCCCCACGACCGCCGAGGTCATCGAGCGAGCGCTTCAGCGGTCGCGGGAGAACGGTCCGACCAACGACGACATCCTCGCGGCGATCCACAAGGCCCGCGGCGCATGATCGTGGTCGACGCCTCGGCCTGCGTCCATGCCCTTCAGGCCGAGCGACCCGATCCCGACCTGGTGCGCACGCTCCAGAAAGCGGGGTCGCTGCACGCTCCCACACTGCTCGACGTCGAATTCCTGAGCGCCCTGCGCGGGCTCGTGATCAGCGGCAAGCTCCCCATCGACTTCTCCGATCTTCCCCTCATCCGCTATCCGGTCGAGAAGCTCGCCGATCGGATCTGGGCGTTGCGCAATAACCTGACCGTGTACGACGCCGCGTACATCGCTCTGGCCGAAGCCCTCGGATGCACGCTGGTCACCACGGACGCCAAGTTGCGCTCCGCATGCGGGCATCGGGCGGAGGTCGAGGTTTACCCCCTCACACCATCGCGATGAGCGCGTCCGACGGGCGGCTGGGGCCGGTGGGGCCGTGGTCGCGGGCGGCGCGGATGCGGGTGACCGCTTCCGTCAGGACCTGGGGCGGCTGGGTGTAGGGCAGGCGCAGGTAGCTCTCCAGGGTGCCCTCCAGGCCGAACCAGGGGCCGGGCGCGAGGCGTACGCCGTGGTGGGCGGCCGCCTCCGCGAGCGGCGTGGCGCCCGGGCCGTTCAGGCGCACCCACAGGGTGCCGCCCCCGCGCGGCACCGTGAACGTCCACTCGGGCAGGTGCTCGCGCAGCCCCGACACCAGCGCGTCGCGTGAGGCGCGCAGCGTGCGGCGGCGCTCGGCGCGGGTCTCCTCCAGCCGGTCGAACAGCCGCGCCACCACGAGCTGTTCCAGCACCGGGCTGGCGATGTCCACGGCGGCCCGGAACATGGCCAGCCGCCGGGCCAGCGCGGCGGTGGTGCGGACCCAGCCGATGCGCAGCCCGCCCCACCAGAGCTTGGAGGCCGAGCCGATGCTGATCATCCGGCTGTCGGTGTCGAACGCCGCCGCCGGCGACGTCCTGGGCACCTCGTCCAGCGCCAGCTCCGACCAGGTCTCGTCCACCACCAGCACCGTGTCCGTACGCCGGGCCGCGCCCACGACGGCGGCACGGGTGGCGTCGTCCATGAGGGCGCCGGTCGGGTTCTGGAAGTCGGGCATGAGGTAGGCCAGCCGCGCACCCGACTGGCGCATGGCCCCCGTCACCAGGTCGGTCTGCCAGCCCTCGTGCGAGATGCCGACCGGGACGATCCTGGCGCCGCGCTGCCGCGCCACGTCGATGGCGTGCGGGTACGTCGGTGACTCCACGAGCACCGGGTCCCCCGCGCCGACGAGCAGGCCGAGCACGAGCTGGATGGCGTGCTGGGAGCCGGTCGTGACGACGATCTGCTCGGGCCGGGTGGCCAGGCCCCTGGCGGTGTAGTTCGCGGCGATGCGCTCCCTGAGCACGGGCAGGCCGATGGGGTCGTAGCCGTTGCCCATGCCGTACCTGGGCAGGTCGTCCACCGCCTCCAGCATCGCCTGCCGCAGGGCCGAGGGCGCGGGCGGGGCGGCGCACTGGAGCTGGACGAGGCCGTCGCCGTCGGTGCTGAGCCACGGGTTGTCGGCCGTGGTGGCCGGGTCGGGCAGGGCGGTCCAGCTGCCGGAGCCCTGGCGGCTCTCCAGGTAGCCGCGTTCGCGCAGCAGGTCGTAGGCCGAGGTCACGGTGGTGCGGCTGACCTTGAGGGTCTCGGCCAGGTGGCGTTCGGCGGGCATGCGGACGCGTACCGGGATCTGGCCGTCCATGATGCGGGCGCGCACGCCGTCGGCGAGCGCGCGGTAGTACGGGCGCGCCGCCGGGTCGATCTTGATGAGCCGCGCCACCTGGGTCGCCGACAGATGCCTCATAAGGCCACTTTTCGTGATTGGCTCTGTTTTGGCAAGTCGGCGGGATGCCAATCTGTGGCCACTATGAGTGAAGCGACCGTCCCCCGGCTCAGTTCGTCCCTTCCCGCGCGCCTCGTCAGGCTGTACGGCGGGCTCGCCCTGTACGGCACCGGCATCGGCCTCCAGGTCGAGTCCGGCCTGGGCAACGACCCGTGGGACGTGTTCCACCAGGGCCTGGCCCTGCGGACCGGCCTGTCCATCGGGACCGTCATCATCGGCATCGGCGCCCTGGTGCTGCTGCTGTGGATCCCGCTGAAGCAGAAGCCCGGACTGGGCACGCTCAGCAACGTCGTCTTCCTGGGCCTGTTCGCCGACGGCGCGATCTTCCTGCTGCCCACCCCGTCGCACCTGGTCCTCCAGAGCCTGTACGTGGCGCTCGGCGTCGTCGCCATCGCCCTGGCCACCGTGCTCTACATCGGCGCCGGGATGGGCCCGGGCCCCCGCGACGGCATCATGACCGGGCTGATGCGGCTCGGCCTGTCGGTGCGGCTGGGCCGCTTCCTCATCGAGATCACGGTCCTGGCCGCCGGCTGGCTGCTCGGCGGCACCGTGGGCGTGGGAACGCTGGTGTTCGCGCTGGCCATCGGGCCGTTGACCCAGCTGTTCACCCGCTGGTTCCCCCTGACGTGATCCCGTGACCGGGGCCGGGCATGACGCGACATGATCGGACCCGCTCACGGGATCACCCCTCATCCGAGTAGCGTCTAGGCATGCGGATCGAGGACTACGCCCTCATCGGGGACATGCAGTCGGCGGCTCTGGTGGGCCGGGACGGTTCGATCGACTGGCTGTGCCTGCCACGGTTCGACTCTCCGTCCTGTTTCGCGTCGCTGCTCGGCAGCGAGCGCAACGGACACTGGTGGCTCGGCCCCACGGGCCGCAGGCCGGCCACCCGCCGGCGCTACCGGCCCGAGACGCTCATCCTGGAGAGCGAGTGGGACACCCCGACGGGCACGGTCCGGGTGATCGACTTCATGCCGCCGCGCGACCGCAACCCCGACGTCGTGCGCATCGTGGAGGGCGTCTCCGGGAGCGTGGAGATGTCCACGCAGCTGCGGGTGCGCTTCGACTACGGCCGGATCGTGCCGTGGGTGCGCCAGAGCGACGGCCACCTGCAGGCCATCGGCGGGCCCGACTCGGTGTGGCTGCACTCCCCCGTGCCGCTGAAGGGCGGCGACTACGCGCACCGGGCCACGTTCACGATCAAGGAGGGCGAACGGCTGCCGTTCGTCTTCACCTGGCACCCCTCGCACGAGCCGATGCCGCCGCAGATCGAGGCCGAGACGCAGCTGCGCGAGAGCGAGGCCATGTGGGCGGAGTGGGTCGCGCGCTGCACCTACCAGGGCCCGTACCGGGACGCCGTGGTGCGGTCGCTGATCACGCTCAAGGGCCTCACCTACGCCCCCACCGGCGGCATCGTCGCCGCGCCCACCACGTCGCTCCCTGAGGACGTGGGCGGGGTGCGCAACTGGGACTACCGCTTCTGCTGGCTGCGCGACGCGACGCTGACGCTCGACGCGCTGATCTCCTCCGGCTACCTGGAGGAGGCCGCCGACTGGCGCGCGTGGCTGCTGCGGGCCATCGCCGGCCGGCCCCAGGACCTGCAGATCATGTACGGCGTCGCGGGCGAGCGCCGGCTGCCCGAGCTGCGCCTCGACTGGCTCGACGGCTACGAGGACTCCCGGCCCGTCCGCATCGGGAACGAGGCGGTCAAGCAGCTCCAGCTCGACGTGTACGGCGAGGTGATGAACTGCCTGTTCGTCTCGCGCACGCGCGGCCTGTCACCCGACGACCGGGCGTGGACCATCCAGCGGGAGCTCCTCGACTACGTGGAGGACCACTGGGACGAGCCCGACGAGGGCCTGTGGGAGGTGCGCGGGCCCCGGCGGCACTTCGTGCACTCGAAGGTGATGTGCTGGGCGGCGCTGGACCGGGCGGTCAAGTACGTGGAGCGGTTCGGGCGCACCGGCCCGGTGGACAAGTGGCGCACGCTGCGCGACGTCGTCCACGCCGAGATCCTCTCGAAGGGCTACGACGCGCGGCGCAACACCTTCACGCAGTCGTACGGGTCGTCGGAGCTGGACGCGGCGCTGCTGATGATCCCCATGGTCGGCTTCCTGCCGGCCGACGACCCCCGGGTGGTCGGGACGGTGGCGGCCATCGAGAAAGAACTCATGTCGGACGGGTTCGTGCTGCGCTATCCGCTGGCCGAGGACAACGACGTGGACGGCCTGCCCGGCGGGGAGGGCGCCTTCCTGGCGTGCAGCTTCTGGCTGGTGGAGGTGATGGCGATGCAGGGCCGCAAGGAGGAGGCGACGGCGCTGTTCGAGCGGCTGCTGACGCTGCGCAACGACGTGGGGCTGCTGGCCGAGGAGTACGACCCCCGCTACAACCGGCTGGTCGGCAACTTCCCGCAGGCCTTCAGCCACGTCCCCCTGATCCACGCCGCGCGCGCCCTGTCGTAGCGGCGACCTACGGGCCGGTGAGGCGGCGCTCGCCGGCCGTCGTGATCACGAACACCTGCCAGTTGTAGTAGGCGTAGTAGTTCCTCGGGTCGCGCTTCATCTGGCGGGCGTGCAGGAGGATGGCGTTCACGTACGCCCGGGAGTGGTTGTAGGCGTACAGCGCGCGCCGGTAGTCGCGGGGCGCGCCCGAGGCGCGCAGGTAGTTGGCGGCGCCCATGACGGCGTCGCGCGGGTCCTGCACGTCGCCGCCCATCCCGTACGCCTTCCAGGTCCCGGGCATGAACTGCATGGGCCCCTGGGCTCCGACGTGGCTGTCCGACTTCACCCGGCCGAACTTCGTCTCCGCGAACATCACCGCCGCCAGCACCTCCCACTCCACCCCGAACCGGCGTTCGGTCTTCTTGAAGTGGCCGAGCAGCTCGGCGGCGGGCGGGGCGGGCTGCACCTTGAACGTGGCCGAGGGCTTGATCGGGTGGGCCAGGGAGAGCAGCTCGCGGATGGCGGCCGTGTTGTCCTTGGCCTCGGCGGCCAGCCCGGACGGCAGGCGGGCGAAGGCCCGGGCGGCGAGCTCGGGGTGGCGGGCGGTGTAGCGGTAGACGCGCTGCTGGTGAAGGGCCAGGAGCTCGACGTCCCTGGGCGGCTTGCCGGTCTTCGGCCAGGCGTCGATCGCGGCGTCGAGCGCGGCGCTGGTCCCCTTGAGCGCGGCGGCCAGCCGGGCGGGGTCGCCGGGGATCTTCTGGTCGGGCGCGGGCAGCGTCTCGCCCGCCTGCGGGGTGGACTCCTGCGGCGTGGACTTTTGCGGCGTGGACTTTTGCGGGGCGGACGCGGGCGGGCTCGGCGCGGATTGCCGGCCGGCCGCCGAGGCCGCCGGGGCCGGGTCGCCGCAGGCGGCCGTGCCGAGGAGGGCGGCGAGCGCCATCGCGGCCAGGGCGCGGGCGGGGCGGCGGTGATGATCGTGGCGTTCCTCCATGGTCGGCCAACCTACCGGGTACGGCCCGCCCCCGACGCCAGGCGGGCCCGGACACGCCCCCGGCCCCGCGCGCGGACACGCCCCCGCCCCCTCTGCCGGACACGCCCCGGCCCCGCCGTTGACCGGGGCCGCTCGCGCGCAGGTGGCGGCTACCCGCGCCGCTGGTCGGGGCCGCTCGCGCGCAGGGCCCGGGGTGAGGCGCCCAGCTCGCGCCTGCAGGACTTGTTGAACGCCTGCAGGTCCGGGATGCCCACCGCCGCCGCGATCGCCGGGATCGCCAGGGTCGACTCGCGCAGCAGGTGCAGCGCGCGGGACAACCTCCTGCGGCGGATGTACGCGACCACCGTGTGCCCCGTCTGGGCGCGGAACAGCCGGGTGAGGTGGTTGTGCGACACCCCGGCGGCGCGGGCGATGCCGGGCACGGTCAGCGGCGCGGCCAGGTCCGCGTCGATGTACTCCATGGCGGCCGCCACGACGGCGTGCGCGCTGCCGGCGACGGGCAGGTTGGCGATCCGCCAGAGCACCGTCCACACCTCGGCCGACGCCCTGGCCCTGGTGTCGGGGACCGCCGCGATGGCCTGCCGCAGGGAGGCCGCGACGATCGGCGCCTGGTCCCCCGCGTCCCGCATGACGGGCACGACCCGCCGCTCGCCGCCGCCGGGCAGCCTGAAGTGCGCGTACAGGTGCTCCGACCTGCCCCGGTAGTGGTAGTGGACCTCGGCGCCCGGCGGGATCAGGCTGACGTGGCCGGGCTTGATCGCGTGCACGGCCCCGTCGAGCACCAGCTCGGCGGCGTAGCCGTACAGGTGGAGCTGCCACAGGTCGGGCAGCCGGAACACGTCGTGGGCGCTGACCACGCCGTGCACGCCCACCCCCGCGCCGGCCACCGCCGGCGGGTCGGAGAGCGCGATCGTCACCTGCCGCACGAAGATCTGTTCTATCGCAGCCGGGGAAAATGGACCAGTAGTTGATGATTACAACCCACGACGCGGCCGGTGTCCGGTTCTAACTTCGAGGCATGCGAACCACTTTGCTGACCTCCGCGCAGGTCGCCGGATTCGTGGCCGCCGGCTATCTGCGGCTCGACGGGATCGTCCCCGACGAGCTCAACGACCAGGCGATCGACGTGCTGGAGGCGGGCATCCCGCGCCCGGCGTACGGCACTCCGGTCGCCCAGGCCTACCCCGAGGGATCGTTCGCCCGCCGGCTGATCGAGCTGCCCGCCGTCGCGGGCGCGCTGCACTCGCTCGTCGGCCCCGATCCGACCGTCGACCACCACGCCGTGCACGTACGCGAGCCGCGCAACGGCCACGCCCAGCCGCTGCACGCCGACGCCATCATCGACACCCGCATGGACGCCTTCGACGTGCAGCTCATGTACTACCCGCGCGAGGTGACGGCCGACATGGGCGGCACCCTCGTGGTGCCGGGCAGCCACCTGCGCCGGATCAACGAGAGCGACACCGGCCGCTACCAGAACCTGCGCGGCCAGACCCGGCTCACCTGCCCCGCCGGGACCGTGATGCTGCTCCACCACGGCATCTGGCACGGCGGGCGGCGCAACGACAGCGACGTGCGCAGGTACATGTTCAAGATCCGCTTCAACCCGACCGTGCCGCAGGTGCGGCTCTGGGACACCTCCGACCTGGACGATCCCGCCGTCGCGGCCGAGCTGGGCCGGCGCTTCCCCTGGTATGAGCAGGCGACGGGGCGGCTGGAGGTCCACAACCGGGTGCGGATGTGGCGGGCCCTGACCAACGATCCGTCGTTCGACATCGAATACTGGACGACTCGCGTGAACAACCGCCCCGGGAGGGTCGCATGAAGCAGCAGGTGCTCGTTCTCTACCTGGCCACCTCCGCACTCGACGCCGAGGTGGTGGGCTGGTCGCGCTACGACGGCACCGGGCGCACCGAGCCGACGGCCGGTGACGGGGACGAGCCGCCGTACGAGACGGGGGTGGAGGCGTTGCGCGACGGGTGGCGGCTGTTCCAGGCGTCCCAGCTCATCCCGCCGTATCCCGGGCACGAATATGACACGTCGTTCATGAAGCACGAATTCTTCTTCGAGAAAATGTCGTAAATCCGGACGTACGGCCTTATCGTGTGATCGCTCGATCTGGCCCGAGGAAGGAGCGGGATGCCGGACCTGCGCCCGCTCCGGCCGGGCGATCCCGAGCGGATCGGCTCGTACCGGCTCGTCGGCGTGCTCGGCTCCGGTGGACAGGGCGTGGTCTACCGGGGCGTCGGCGACGACGGACGCGAGGTCGCCGTCAAGGTGCTGCGCCTCGACCACGACGAGGACGTCACCAAGAGCTTCCTGCGGGAGGTGGAGGCGGCGCGGCGGGTGGCCGCCTTCTGCACGGCCGCGGTGCTGGACGCCGGGATGGCGGACGAGCGGCCGTACATCGTGAGCGAGTACGTCGCAGGGGACACGCTCCAGGCGCTGGTCCAGGCGTCGGGACCCCGGTCGGGCGGGGCGCTGGACCGGCTGGCGATCTCCACGCTGACCGCGCTGGCGGCCATCCACCAGGCGGGGATCGTGCACCGGGACTTCAAGCCGGGCAACGTGCTGATGGGGCCGGACGGGCCGATCGTCATCGACTTCGGGATCGCCAAGGCCCTCGACGCCACCACCCGGACGTCGGTGCCGGTGGGGACGCCCGCGTACATGTCGCCGGAGCAGTTCAGGGGCGAGCGGGTGGGGCCCGCGTCGGACGTGTTCAGCTGGGCGGGGACGATGGTGTTCGCGGCCACCGGGCGCACGCCTTTCACGGGGGACACGCTGGCGGCGGTGGTGAACCGCGTCCTGAGCGGTGCCCCGGACCTCACGGGGGTGCCGCCGCACCTGCTGGGCGTGATCGAGGCGTGCCTGTCCAAGGACCCGTCCACCCGCCCGGACCCGACGACCCTGCTCCAGCAGCTCATCCGCCAGGCCGGCCCGATGGCCCGCATCCCCGGCCCGAGCCCCGCGACACCCCCCGCAACCCCGCCCGCCGGGCCGTCCGCCCCCGGCAGCCCGTCTACCGGGCCGTCCGCATCCACCGCTCCGCCTGCCGGGCCGTCCGCCCCCAGCACCCCGCCTGCCGGGCCGTCCGCACCCGCCACCCCGCCTGCCGGGCCGTCCGCACCCGCCACCCCGTCTACCGGGCCGTCTGCCCCTGCCGCCCCGCCTCACGGCTCGGTACACCCCGCGCCCGCCGGGGCTGCTCTGCCGCCCGTCGCCGCCTGGGCGCCGCCCGCTGGAGCGGTCCCGTCTGGTCCGGCTCCTTTGGGGACGGCGCCTCCGCGCGGTGTGGCGGCGCAGGCCGGGCCTCCCCCGGGGGCATGGTCTCCTTCCGGTGCCGAGCCCATCTCCGGCTCCGCCGCCTTCCCGACGGAGCCCCCTGCCGGGAATGCCGTTCGGACTGGCCCCGATGCCCGGAGCGGCATCTCGACGGGACCTGACGCCCGGAGCGGCATCTCGACGGGACCTGACGCCCGGAGCGGCGTTCTGGCGGGGGCCCACGCCGGGACCGGGCCGGTGGCGGGTGCGGACACGGAGACCGGGCGGGGCCGGTCGGTCAGCCGGCGGGCGGTGTTCGGCGGGGCCGCGGCGGCGGCCGCCCTCGCGGTGTCCGCCTTCACCGTCCTGCGCCCGAGGAACGACCTCCTCCCCCCGGACGACCGGCGTACCGAGCAGCCGCCCACCGAAAGCCCCTCCCCCAGCAGCACGTCCCCGTCACCGACGCCGACACCGACACCGTCCGCCGAGCCCTTCGGGACGCAGGTCGCGGCGTCCGCGCCCCTGCCCAAAGCGGACGGCGCCGTCACGGCGCTGGCCGCCACGGGGAGCACCGTCGTGTGCGGGACCGCCAAAGGGGCGGTGTTCACGTGGGGCCTGGGCCAGGCCGCCACCCGGCTGGGGGACGGCGGGGCCACGACGACGGACGTGGCCGTCGGCGAGGCCGGCGGCACGCCGGTGCTGGCCTCCGGGCACGCCGACGGGCGGATGCGGCTGTGGGGCCTGACCGGCCAGAGCCTCGCCTCGCACAAGGCGAGCGACCCCGTCATCGCGGTCACCGTCACGGGCGGGGGCAAGGCGGTGGCGGTGTCGCAGAAGTACGACTCCATGAAGGACCTGCGCAGCGTCGTGCGGCTGTGGGACCTCTCCACCGGCAAGCAGATCGGCCCCGCGATCACCGACCACTTCCAGGGGATCAGAGGGCTGGCGTTCGGCCGGCTGGGCGAGGACGACGTGCTCGTCACGGGCGACGGCGGGCAGCGCGTCCGGGTGTGGCGGCTGTCGGACGGGCGGATGACGCACTCGTTCCGCACCGGGGAGATCGGCGGGATCGAGCGGCTGGCCTGCGGCGAGATCAAGGGCAAGCCCGTCCTCGTCTCGACCCACCTGGACGCGACCCTGCGCGTGTACGACCTGGCCACGGGCAAGCGCAGGAAGAAGTGGGCGTTCAGCGAGCGCAGCCCGGACGACCGGGGCACCTCGGCCCTCGTCGCGGGACAGTGGGGGGACGTGCCCATCGCCGTCGTCGTCCACGGCCCGTCGAACGACGACGTGATCGTCCGCGTCTGGAACCTCGACGACGGCGACACCGTCGGCGCGCTCGCGCCGGGCCCCGGCGGGGCGATCCCCATGGCGGCGCTCGCCGAGCAGGGCGGCCACCCGGTGGTCGCCGGCCTGTCCGAGGACCGCACCCTCCGCACCTGGAGCCTCGGCCCCGCCTGACCGCACCCGGAAACCCCGGTGTCCGTCGCACGCGTTGCGCCGGACACCGCCGCACCCCCTCCCGCCGCACCGGCGTCCCGACCTCCGGCGGGCCCGCGCGTGTGGCGGGGGCGGTCGAAGGGGCCGGGTCGCGCGGCGGTCGGGCGTGGGTGCCCGGCTCGGGCCGGAGCCCTGGCCAGGCACCAGCCCTTACGGGGTGGTGAGGCGGTTGATGAGGGCTTGGGCGTCGCGGGTCAGGATCGCGCGGGACGTCGGGTCGGGGACGTTGGTGCGCTTTTCGGCGGCCTTGATGAAGCGCTTCAGCGCCTCGACCGCCTGCCCCGGCCGACCGCGCTTCTCGTGCCGCTCCGCCGCGTCGAGCTGCTCCAGCAGCTCCCGGGCTCCCTGGTCGGTCACCGTGCGTGCCTTCTTGAAGTGCGCGATCAGCGCGCGCACGTCACCGTACGAGGTCGTGGTCGAGAACGTGACGGTCGAGGTCACCGTCCGCCCCGCCCGGTCCGTCGCCGTGGCGACGAGGGAGTGGTCGCCGAGGGGCAGGGTCCACAGGCGCACGGGCGCGCCCGCGGGCACCGCGGTTCCGTCGAGCTTGGCCGTGGCGCCCTCCACGCCCGAGACCGCGTCCGTCGCCGTCAGGACCGGGGTGACGGTGCCCGAGTCGCCGTACGGCTTGGCCTCCACGCCGGTGACCGTCAGCGCCGGGTCCGATTTGTCGATCTTGACGGTGACCGTGCCGACCTGGGAGACGTTGCCGCCGTTGTCGGTGGCCCGGTAGCGGACCTCCTTGGCGCCCTCAGCGCTGAGCGTCACCGGGTTGGCGGCGTTCGCCCAGGTGGTGCCGCCGTCGAGCGAGTACTGGCGGCTGGCGACCGTGCCGTTGTCGGTCGCGGTGACGGTGAGGGTGACGTTGCGGGTGTACCAGCCGTTCGCCCCGTCGGGCGAGGCCGGGTTGAGCGTGGCCGTGACGGCGGGCGGGCTGGTGTCGGCTACGCCCCCGCCCTGGAACGTGAACGCGTCCACGTCCACGCCGCCGGTCGAGGTGACGTACAGGCGGCCGGTTCCCGCGGGCGGGTCGGCGAGCGCGGTGGTGATCGTCTGCCGGCCGTCGCCCGGCGGGATCGTCACCGTCGCGAACGGCGCGGCGGTGGGCGACTTCCAGCGCAGGGAGAGCGTCCCCGCGCCCGAGGCCCTGGTCTGGACCCCGGTGATGCCGGTGAAGTTGACCGGGTCGTAGGCGAGCCAGTCGCCCTCGTCGAACGAGGTGATCTTGAACTTGCCCGACGCCCCGTCGTCGGCCGTCCTGGTCACGCCGCTGCTCTGGTCGGCGTGCTCGGCCTGCGCGAGCTTCGGGTTGAGGGTGAGCGCGGCCTCGCCGAGCGCGCCGGGGATGCCGTTGGCGCCGTTGTCGCGGTAGCTCACGACGACCACGCCATAGATGTTCTCGGTCTCGCCGTGCTCGGGCGCGTTCGCGGGCGTCGGCCAGGCGCCGGTGCAGCCGGTGCCGGTGGTCTCGGGGTGGGCGTGCACGTCGTGCCCGAGGCCGAACGTCCACTGCATGCGCGAGCACACCGGGCTGTCGCCGTCCTCGGCGTCACGCACGGCGATCTTGTACGGCACCGCGTTCCCCCAGTCGAAGAACCCGCCGTCCGGCGGCGTCTGGACGCTGACCTCGGGCGCGGTGTTGCCGACGGTGATCTCGGCCGAGGTGAGGCCCGCCCGGCCGCCGGAGTCGGTGACGCGCAGCCGCGCCACGTACTGTCCCAGCTCGGTGTAGGTGTGCGTGGCAGTCGCCCCGGTGGCGTCGAACGTGCCGTTCCCGTCGAAGTCCCACTCGTACGTCAGCGTCCCCGGCTCGGTGTCCCTGGACGACGACGCGTCGAAGGCGACCGTGAGCGGCGCCTGGCCGCTGGACGTCCTGTCCGTGGTCATCCTGGCCTGGGGCGTCTTGTTGTCCGGGGTGTAGTCGATCCGGTAGAGCCCGGCGTCGGGGTTCGCGCGGAAGAACCCGTCGCCGTACTCCAGCACGTACAGCGACCCGTCCGGCCCGAACTCGATGTCCATCGGGCTGTCGGTGATGGGCTGCGCGGCGTCCTTCAGCTCGGCGTTGGGCAGGAAGTGCTCCAGCTTGGTGACCGGTCCGTCCGGGTACGTCACGGTGAACGCCGCCAGGTAGTCCTGCGAGAACTCGGCGAAGAACGCCTTGCCGTCCCAGTACGCGGGCAGCTTGCCGGGCGCCGGGTTGTCCGGGTCGTAGTGGTAGATCGGCCCGCCCATCGGCCCCTGGCCGCCCTGCGGGTCGAAGTCCACGAGCCCGGCCCACTCGGCCGGCTGGTGGGTGTTGTTGTCGCCGTAGTAGAGGTCGGCGGGGACGGCCGGCGGGAGCCGGTCGATGCCGGTGTTCCAGCGCGAGGTGTTCAGCGGCCCGGCCGCGCAGTCGAACCACGGCCCCGGCTGGGCGGTCTCGAAGTCCCAGTCGTTGTAGTTGAAGTTGTTGCCCGTGCAGTAGGGCCAGCCGCTGTTCATGGGCTTGGCGAGCGGGGTGATGTTCCACTCGACGTAGCCGAGCGGGCCCCGGTTCGGGTCGGGGGTGCCGGCGTCGGGGCCGTAGTCGGCCCACGACAGGGTGCCCGTCTCCGCGTCCACGTCCATCCGGAACGGGTTGCGCACCCCGGTCACGAAGATCTCCGGCCGCGTTCTGTCCGTGCCCGGCGGGAACAGGTTGCCCTGGGGGATCGTGTACGTGCCGTCGTCCGCGACCTTGATCCGCAGGATCTTGCCGCGCAGGTCGTTGCTGCTGCCCGCGCCGCGCCGGGAGTCGAAGCCGGGGTTCATGCCGGGCGCGTCGTTGTTGGGCGCGTACCCGTTGGCGCCCGGCGCGCCCGCCGGGGTGTTGTCGCCGGTGGCGAGGTAGAGGTTGCCGTCGGCGTCCCAGTCCACGTCGCCGGCCACGTGGCAGCACTGCCCGCGCTGCGTCTCGACCTTGATGATGACCTGCTCGGTGGACAGGTCGAGCGCGTTGCCGGTCCACTTGAAGCGGGAGAGCTGGTTGTAGCCCTTCCACTGGTTCCAGTACGTCTCGTCGGCCCCGGCGGGCAGCGAGTTGGGCGCCGAGCCGGCCGGGGTCGTCTCCGGGTAGGGCGCCGACATGGTCTTGGGCGCGTAGTAGAGGTAGACCCAGTGGTTCTCGCTGAAGCGGGGGTCGAGGGAGACCGTCTGCAGCCCGTCCTCGGAGTTGTTGTAGACGGGGACGGTGTTGACGATCTTCGTGACGCCGCTGGCGGGGTCGGTCAGCCGCAGGTCGCCGTTGCGCGCGGTGTGCAGGACCCGCCGGTCGGGCAGGACGGCCAGGTCGATCGGCTCGCCCACGTTCTTGGTCAGCGTGATCTTCTCGTAGCTCGACCACTCGGTGGCCGGTTCGTGCGCCTGGGCAGGGCCGGACAAAGGACCGGGTAAGACGAGTGCCGTGGCGGCCAGGCAGAAGCCGCCGAGCACCGCGAGGGTACGCTGCATGGTGATGCCGCTCCTAGGACGAGGAGTGTCATGACCCGGGCCGCCACGCCTGCCGCTGCAACGGCAGGGATCGCGTGGCGGTCCGGCCCTGAGGTGAGGGTCAGCCGCGCAGGGCGGCCAGGTTGCGGTAGCTGAGCTCGGCGTACTGCAGCGACTGGCCCGGGTCCGCGCCGGGCGCGTTGTCCTGCTCGTACATCGGGTTGTGCAGGCCCCTGGAGCGCAGCCGGCCGAAGAAGCGGGCGTAGTCGATGTCCCCGGCCCCGAACGGCACCATGTCGTAGCCGTTGGCGGTGCCCGGGTTGGACGTGCCGTCCTTGGCGTGGAACAGCGGGAACCGCTTCTCCTGCGCCAGCACGGTGGCGAGCGGGTCGAAGACGTCGGTCTGCGCCGAGCCGTCGGGCGCGGTGTACGTGCGGTGCTTGAACTGGGCCACGTGCGCCCAGAAGATGTCCATCTCGAAGTAGACCCGCCTGGGGTCGCTGATCTTGAAGAAGTACTCCAGCTTGCGGA
Organism: Nonomuraea angiospora; assembly: GCF_014873145.1. Classification (NCBI taxonomy): domain Bacteria; kingdom Bacillati; phylum Actinomycetota; class Actinomycetes; order Streptosporangiales; family Streptosporangiaceae; genus Nonomuraea; species Nonomuraea angiospora. Next base: position 3,262,189 of record NZ_JADBEK010000001.1, read on the forward strand.
TGCCCGAGGAGCGGGTGGGCCGGCCCTGGTCGTCGAGCGGGCCGCTGTCGAGCAGGAACGCGTACGCCGCGTCGTGGTTGTGCGTGTAGAGCTTGAGCCCGGCCTGGCAGGCGAGCTCGCCGAGCGCGTTCCACTTCTCCGCCGCCACGTCCCAGTCGGCCTTGTACGCGCTGCCCGTCGGGTCGGAGCCGGTGCCCACGTGGTCCAGGCCGAGGATGTTGGCGATCTCCAGCACCTGCTTGAACCGGTCGAGGTCGGCGGTGCTGAGCGGCCACGAGGCCGGGATGAAGCCGTGGTTGCCCTCGGCCCGCAGCCCGTTGTCGTCGAGCCAGCTCCGCAGCAGCCGGGCGCCCTCGACGGTCTCCAGGTTCGCGCCGCCCTCCGCGTTGGCGTGCTGCCGGTATCCGGCGAACTCGACCTGCTGGTAGCCGATGCGCCCGAGCGCCTCGAACACGCGGCGGAAGCCGGACGGAAGGGTGGTGGACGCCGGGTCGCGGCCGATGGCGTCGCGGACGGTGTAGAGGATGATGCCGCGCTTGCCCGGCGGGATCAGCGGCCGGTTCCACCCGCTCTGGGCCTGCACGGGGTCGGCGGCGGCGGGCTGGGCGAGGGGGACGGCGGCCGCGGCGGCGATGCCGGCGGTGGCCGCGAGCAAGCGGCGGCGGCTCAGGCCGAGTGTGCGGCGGAGCGCCTCTTCCTGCTCATGGAGCTGGCTCACGCGGGTTTCCCTTTCTCGAGGGACGCGTGCGCCGACCACGTCACGGCGGAACTGTGCCCGGCTCCACGAGCATGCCACCGCGCGGGGAGCCTGCGACGATCAATTGTTACTACGCCGCACAGACGCGGTCAATGGTGTCCGAAAGCCTGATCGATGGCGTCCGGCGCGAGCACGTGGTCGACGATCATGACGGCGGCTCCGACGACGCCCGCCCGGTCGCCGAGCCGGCTCGACCTGATGCCGAGGTGCTGGGTGGCCAGCGGGAGCGACCGGCTGTAGATCGTCTCCCTGACCCCCGCCAGCACCTGCTCGCCCGCCTCGGCGACGTCCCCGCCGATGACGATGAGCGAGGGGTTGAAGAAGTTCACGATCGAGGCCATCACGGCGCCGACCTCGCGGCCGGCCTGCCTGACGAGCCGCGTGGCGCGCAGGTCGCCCGCGCGCATCAGCGCCACGACGTCCCGGCTGCCGTGCGCCTCCACCCCGGCGGCGCGCAGCTGCGCGGCCATGGACGCGCCGCCCGCGAGCGCCTCCAGGCAGCCGGTGTTGCCGCACCGGCAGGGCGCCTCGGAGGCCGGGACCCGGATGTGGCCGACGTCCCCCGCGGCGCCCTGCGCGCCCCGGTGCAGCCGGCCGCCGGAGATGATGCCGCAGCCGATGCCGGTGCCGATCTTGATGAAGATCAGGTGGTCGATCTCGGGCCCGGCGGCCCAGTGCTCGCCGAGCGCCATGATGTTCACGTCGTTGTCGGCCAGCACCGGCGCGCCGAGCCGCGCCCCGAGCCAGCCGGGCACGTCGAAGCCGTCCCAGCCGGGCATGATCGGCGGGTTCACCGGCCGCCCCGACGCGTGCTCCACCGGTCCGGGCAGCCCGACGCCGACCCCGCACACCTGGTCGAGGTCGCGCCCGACATCGGCCAGCAGCTCGCGGAAGGCGGTGGCGACCCACTCCAGGGTGGGCTCGGGCCCCCGGTCGACGGGCAGCTCGGCGGCCCGTTCGGCGAGCACGGTCATGCCGAGATCGAGCACGGCCAGGCGGGCGCGGGTGGCGCCCAGATCGGCCGCGAGCACCACCCGCGCGCCCTCGTTGAACGCGAACACCGCCGCCGGGCGGCCCCCGGAGGAGATCGAGTCGTCGGCGGCCACCACCCAGCTCCCGGCGATCAGCGCGTCGAGCCGCTGCGACACGGTGGACCTGGACAGGCCGGTGAGCTGGGCCAGCTCGCCGCGGGTGCGCGCCCGCCCGTCCCGGAGGATCGCCAGCAGCGCCCCCGCTCCCGCGCTCTGGCCGTTGGATCCCGTTGGCATGAGCACTAGCTTACTTCGATGATCGACCGACTTATGTTGACAGAAACTAAAAGCCCGATCTATCGTCCCGAAATGTGCCGGACATATGTGGGCAACAGTCCACATTTCGTGAGATCGTCCGGCAATTCCCGAGCTCCGGCCCGGGATCAACGCTCCACGTCTGGAGGATTCGGTCCGGCCCTCGCCCGCAGTCGCGCCGAGACGCGGGCCCCGAAGGGATGCCACCCGGCCGGATCCTCCACAGGACCTCGTTCCAGCGATCCGGAAATCAGCGTTTCGGGAGCGCTCCCAAATCTATCAGGCCCCGATTTGAGCTGCTCGCATACCTGTAAATCCTGCGACAGGCCGACGTAATCACGTCGAGAGGGCGGTCCTGACACCCCAGACAGGCCATACTTCGCTTGGGAGCGCTCCCGTAGGCAGGGAAACCCTCGTCGCGGGGGCCGCCCTTCGCGAGTCCCTGGGATCTCGCGGGCGGCCCCCGCGGCGCATCAGCTCAGCCGGCCTCCCACAGATCGCAGTTGTGCTCGGCGAGCATCGTGGCCAGCGGGACCGGCGCGGACCGGCCGCCCGCCCTCAGGGACATGACGAGGGAGGTCCCGTTGAAGGCCGGCCAGCGCGCGGAGTGCGCCGCCCGCGGCTGCCCGGTGATCGTGAACGACCCCCAGTAGTGCACCATGTCGCGGGCCAGCCGCCGCTCCGAGGCGTCGAACGTCGGCGCGATCGGCGTGCCGTTGTCGAAGCTCGGCCACAGGTAGGCCAGCTCGGCGGCGTGCCCCGCGCCCCACTCGTAGCCGGCCGGCTCGGGGCTCAGGCCGGGGCCGGTGCGGTGGTCGAAGCGGTAGCCGTACACGCGGGTGTGGGCGGACAGGGCCTCGATGAAGCGCAGCGCCGGGCAGCCGCCGAGGCCGGCCAGGAAGCCGGAGTCGGTGAAGACGGCCGCCGCCAGGTACGCCGAGGTGAACTGGTCGGACTGCGCCGGCCACGGATACCTGGCCAGGACGGCGTCGGCGCGGTCGGGGAAGAGGCCGCGGACCCAGCCCTCGTACTGCTCCCTGGTCCAGCCGCGGGCGCCCTGCAGGAACGTGCGGCCCTCGTCGCGGGTGGAGCCGACGATCAGGGGGACCCGCTGGAAGCGGCCCGCCCGCGCGGCGCTGTCGGGGTTCTCCGGCAGGGCGGGCGTGCCGTACAGGAACGAGGCGAACTGCGGCCCGTCGACCAGCTTGGCCGCGCTCAGCCCGCGCAGGCAGGCCAGGTCGGAGCAGCCGAGCGTGGTGGCGATGGAGGCGCCGGCCTGCTCGCCCTCCGCGTACGGGCGGCTCGTGCAGGACCCGCTCTGGATGATCGCGCGGGCGAACAGCCCGGCCGAGGCGGGCGAGGTGAGGTTGGCGCAGACGGAGAAGCCGCCGGCCGACTCGCCGTCGATGGTCACCTGGCGGGGGTCGCCGCCGAACGCGGCGATGTTGCGGCGCACCCAGCGCAGCGCGGCCTGCTGGTCGGCCAGGCCGTAGTTGCCGGACGTGCCCGCCTCCGCGGCCAGCAGCGGGTGGGCCAGGTAGCCGAACACGCCGAGCCGGTAGTTGACGCTCACCACGACGACGTTCTCGAGCTGGGCGATCAGGGTGCCGTCGTGCTGGTTGGCCGAGCCGTTCTGCAGGCCGCCGCCGTGGATCCAGAACAGCACGGGCAGCCGCTGCCCGGCCTTCGTGCCGGCGGGGCGGAACACGTTGAGGTAGAGGCAGTCCTCGGTCTCGGATCGGGGGCCGTTGGTGCCGGCGGCGGCGGGACAGCGGTTGCCCCACTGGGACGCCTCGCGCACGCCCTGCCACGCGGACGCCGGCCGGGGCGCCCGCCAGCGCAGCTCGCCGACGGGCGGGGCGGCGTACGGGAGGGCGAGGAAGCGGTCGACGCCGTCCGCGCGGGCCCCGCGTACGAGGCCGGTGTCGGTACGCGCGATCGGCCGGTCGCCGCCCGACGCCGCGGCGGGCACGGGGAGGGCGGCGGCGGCCAGGACCGCCGCGGCGAACGCGATCAGTAATCGTCTCATCGGATGGTGACCTCCTGACGTAGACGCAGGTCCCTGGAGGAGGACCCGACGTGGACGGTACGGCGGCCCCTCGCGAGGGTCCACCGGCCGTCGGACCAGTACTGCAGTGCGCGTGGCGGCACCGCCACGGTGACGCGGCGCCGCTCGCCGGGCGACAGCCCCACCCGGGCGAACCCGGCGAGCGCGCGGGGCGGCATCGGGACCGGCGGGCCGGGCGGCGAGCCGAGATACACCTGCGGCACCTCCACCCCGGCGCGCCGGCCGGTGTTGGCGACCGTGAAGGACACGCTGAGCCCGCCGCCCGCGGCCCGCACCGACAGGCCGTCGTACTGGAAGCGGGTGTAGGACAGGCCGTGCCCGAAGGGGAACAGCGGCTCGATGCCGTGCGCGTCGTAGTGCCGGTAGCCGACGAGCACGCCCTCGCTGTAGTCCGCGACGCCGCCGACGCCCGGGTAGCGCTCGGGCCGCGCGGTCGGCACGTCCTCGGCCCGCCGGGGGAACGTCACCGGCAGCTTGCCGCCCGGACTGGCCCCGCCGAGCAGGAGCGTGGCGGTGGCGTCGGCGCCCTCCTGGCCCGGGTACCACATCTGCAGGATCGAGCTCACATTTCCCACCCACGGCATGAGCACCGGGTCGCCGGTGTTGAGCACGACCGCGGTGCGGGCGTTGGCGGCGGCGACGGCCCCGATGACCGGGTCCTGGCCGTTCGGGAGGGCGAGGGCGGCGCGGTCGGCGCCCTCGGTGCCCTCGTTGAAGGCGAACACGAGCGCCGCCCGCGCCTTCTTGGCCAGCGCGGCGGCCTCCCGCAGCGCCTCCTGGCGGCGCCGAGGGGTGACCCAGGCCAGCCTGACCTGCAGCGGCGTGCCGGCGACGCCGGTGGCGGCGACGGTGACGGGCTTGGCCACCCCGGCTTCGAGGCGGACGGTCGCGCCGGCGTTCGTCAGGCCGCCGGAGGTCGCGATGAGGCTGCTGTTGCCGCCGAGGAGGGCGCCGACGGAGCCGATTTTGACGCCGTCGAGGGTCAGCGAGATCGAGCCGTTGAACGACGGCACCCCGCCCGCGCCCTGGATGCGCAGGTCGTAGTCGCCGGTCTCGGGCGCGGTGAGCGTGCCCGTCCACGTCCACGACGAGCCGGCGGGCAGGGCGTCCGCGCCGGTGTGGTCGACCTGGGCGGCGGCCTGCGGGGCACCGCCCTGCTGGGCGCCCTGTTGAGTGCGCTGCAGCGCCAGCGCGGAGGCGGGCACCGGGACCCCTTCCAGGTCCGCGCCCGTGGCCCAGCGGATGCGGCCGCCCGGGCCGGCCTGGCGGCGCAGGGCGGTCAGCGGGCTCTCGGCGCTCGCGGGGATCACCCTGGCGCTGCCCCCGCCGCCCACGAGGGGGCTGGCCGCGGTGGGGCCGATGACGACCAGGTCGGCCAGGTCGGCGCGGCCCAGCGGGAGCAGGTCCCGTTCGTTGCGCAGCAGCACGGCGCCGGCCAGCGCGATCTCCTTCGCGGCGCGGGCGCCGCCCGCCGGGTCCGGGGCGGGCCGCGGCCGGCCGCCGCCGAGCAGGCCGAACCGGTCGAGCTGGACGAGGACGCGGCGCACCGCGGTGTCCACCGCCGACTCGGCCAGCCGCCCGGAGGAGACGGCGGCGGCCAGGCCCCCGTAGTTGACGCCGAAGGGCATCTCCATGTCCATCCCGGCGGTGAGCGCGGGCTTGCCGCTGTGCGTGGCGTACCAGTCGGACATCACCCAGCCGCCGAAGCGCCATTCGTCGCGCAGGATCCCGGTCAGCAGGTGCGGGTGCTCGGCGGCGTACACGCCGTTGACGTGGTTGTAGGCGGCCATGACGGCGCCCACGCCCGCCTGCACGGCGGCCTCGAAGGCCGGCAGGTAGATCTCGCGCAGGGTCCGCTCGTCCACCTTGACGTCGATCGTCTGGCGGGCGTTCTCGAAGTTGTTGGCCGCGTAGTGCTTGACGGTGGCGATGAGGCCCTCGGCCTGGATGCCGCGGATCTCGCCGGCGACGAGCGCGGCGGCCAGCAGCGGGTCCTCCCCGAGTGTCTCGAAGTTCCGGCCGGCCTGCGGCACGCGGACGATGTTGGTCATCGGCGACAGCAGGACGTCCATGCCCAGCGCGCGGCCCTCCCTGCCGATGACCGCGCCGAACCGCCGGGCGAGGTCGGGCGCGAACGTCGAGGCGAGCGCCACCGGCGCGGGCAGGGCTGTGGCGCTCGCGGTGACGCGCACCCCGGCGGGGCCGTCGGCCAGGCGGAGCTCGGGGATGCCGAGGCGGGGCACGCCGGGCACGTACCCGGCCTGGCCCTTGGAGGCGGGGTCGGTGGCGCCGTGCAGCAGCGAGACCTTCTCCTCCAGCGTCAGCTGCCGCAGGAGCGCGTCGACGTCCGCGCGGCGGGCGGTCCACCGCGAGGGGACCGCGGCGACGGCGGCGGCCGCGCCGAGCAGCCGGGCCGCGTCGCGGCGGGTCAGCGACGGGTTGAGCGCTTCAGCCATGTGAACAGCTCCTTCGAGGAACGGGCCGACCGGCTGGGGTCGCGCCCGCAACATATGAGCCGCGGACAGGTTGCGTAACCGCGTTCTCCGTTGAACGGAAGACTTTTCAGAACGTCGTTCGGTGTGTTTCAGGATTGTTATCCATCGCAACAAACTCTGGGGCTTAGAGGGCTGGACCCGCAGGCAGCACGGGTTTACGTTGCCGCAAACAACATAAAAACCGGAACATCGCGGGGTGACAGGTCCGAACCGGGAGGCGGCGACCATGACCACGACCGACGACGGCCCGGCCGCGGCCACGATGCGCCGGGGCGTTCACGCTCCCGGCGGCACCAAGCAGCCGGCGGGCCGGACGGCTTCCGGAAGCGCGCGGCGGCCCGCCGGCCGGACCGTGACGAGCCGGGTCCTCAGCGTGCTCAGCGCGTTCTCCGGCGAGTGCCCCAAGCTGAGCCTGTCCGACATCAGCCGCCGCGCCTCGATGCCGTTGACGACGGCGCACCGGCTGGTCAGCGAGCTGATGTCGTGGGGCGCGCTGGAGCGCGACCGCGACGGCCGATACCAGATCGGGCTGCACCTGTGGGAGGTGGGCGCGCTGGCGCCGCGCGGGCTGGGCCTGCGCGAGGCCGCCATGCCGTTCCTCGAGGACCTGTACGAGGTCACCCACCAGCACGCCCAGCTCGCCATCCTGGAGGGGCCCGACGTGCTCTACCTGGAGCGCATCTCCGGCCGGGACGCGGTCGGCGTGCGCAGCCGGGTGGGCGGGCGCTTCCCGGCGCACGCCACGGGCGTCGGGCTGGCGTTGCTGGCCCACACGCCGCCCGCGACGCAGGAGGCGTACCTGGCGGGGCCGCTGGCGGCCTTCACCGACCGGACCATCGCGGACCCCGGGCGGCTGCGGGGCGTGCTGGCCGGGGTGCGGCGCCACGGGTACGTCATCAGCGACCGGCAGGTCACGCTGGACGCGGTGTCGGTGGCGGCGCCCGTGCGGGACGCGGCGGACGAGGTGATCGCCGCGCTGTCGGTCGTGGTGCGGGTGGGCGCGCCGCAGCCTGGCGCGCTCGTGCCGGCCGTCGTCAGCGCCGCCCGCGGGTTGTCGCGCTGGCTGCGGTCGCACCCGGAGCGGCCCTGACGGGTTGCCTTTCCCGGGTGTTGTGTGATGTGGTGCGGCTCGCTTTCCTCTATCGCTCTGGAGGCTTGACCGTGCCGTTCATCGTGGACCTGACCAGCGGGAACGTGGAGAAGGAGCATCACCCGGGCGAGATCGGCGGATCCGTGCTGGGGCTGCGGCTGATGGCCGCGCGCACGCCCGCCGGGCTCGATCCGTACGATCCGCGGGCGCTGCTCTACGTGGCGGCCGGGGCGCTGGGCGGGACGGCGGCGCCGGGGCTGGCCAAGGCGGTGTTCCTGGCGAAGTCGCCGCTGACGGGGGTGGCCGGGGAGTCCCACGCGCTCGGGCCGTTCGCGGCGGGCCTGCGCGGGGCGGGCGTCAAGGCGCTGGCCGTCACCGGGCGGGCCGCGCGGCCGTCCTACCTGCTCGTCCAGGACGGGCAGGTGTCCCTGCACGACGCCTCGGAGCTGCGCGGGCTGGGCACGGCCGCGACGACGGACGCGCTGCGGGGGCGGCACGGCCGGGGCGCGCACGTGGCGGCGATCGGGCCGGCCGGGGAGAACCTCGTGCGGTACGCGAGCGTGGTGACCGACCACGCCTACGCCGCCGGGCGCTACGGGCTCGGCGCGGTCTTCGGGGCCAAGAACCTCAAGGCCGTCGTGTGCGTCGGCGAGGCCCCGGCGAAGGGCGCGGCGGAGGTCGCCGACCCTGGGGCGGTCGCCGGGCTGGCCGCCTACTACCGCGACTCGCTGGCCACGAACCCCCTGGCGGCGATCCAGGCGGGGATGCCCGGCTTCGCCGGATGGGTGGGCGATCCGCCCGCCCCCGGGTACGCCGCGGTGCGCAACTTCTCGGTGACCGGCGCGCACGGGCTGCGGGTCCCGTCCGCGGCCGACTACGACGGGCGCGCGGTGGCGACCACCGGGGCCTGCCCCGGCTGCCCCAACGACTGCCTCAAGGTGTACGCGCCCCCGGGGCTCGCCGAGCGGCGGACCGGCGGGCTGGGGCAGGAGGCGTTCCTGTCGCTCGGGTGGAACCTCGGGATCGACGACCTCGACACCGTGCTGGCCGCCAACGCCCGCTGCAACGACCTCGGGCTGGACCCGGTCTCCCTCGGCGGGACGCTGGCGTTCGCCATGGAGTGCGCCGAGCGCGGCCTGCTGCCCGGCGGGCCCGCGTTCGGCGACCCGGCGGCGTTGCCCGGGCTGATCGATGACGTGGCGGGGCGCACGGGCGAACTCGGCGATCTGCTGGCCGACGGCGCGGCGCGGGCGGCCGCGAGGCTCGGGCCGGCCGCGGCCCCGTACGCCATGACCGTCAAGGGCGCCGAGTTGCCCTGCTTCGACCCCCGCGTCCAGCCGGGCATCGGCCTCGGGTACGCGATCGCCCCCGGCGGGCCGCGCTACGACGCGCTGGAGCACGACCTCGACTTCGACCCCGTGGCCGGGCTGGCCTACAGCTTCGGCGAGGCCCGGCGGATCGGGGCGGAGCCCGCGCCGGTCGCCGAGCTCGACGCCGAGCGGGGCCGGCGCACCGCCCGGCTGCTGCGGCTGTGGAGCGGGCTCGACGCGCTCAACCTGTGCGTCTTCGCCTCCTCCCCCACCCGCCCGCTGACCCTCGACCACCTGAGCGCCCTGGTCACGGCCGTCCTCGGGCGGGAGTTCACCCTGGAGGACCTGCTGGCGGCCGGTCAGGCGCGGCTCGACGCGATGCGCGCGTACGCGATCCGCGAGGGTGGCGGGCCCGACGAGCTGCCGGCCCGGATGCACGAGGCGCCCGTCACGGCGGGGCCCCACGAGGGCGCGGTGCTGGATCGCGCCTCGTTCGAGGTCGCCCGCGCCGCCTTCTACGAGGAGCTCGGCTGGCGCTGATTTCCCGATCATCCTCTTGTCTGGTTTGTGCCGTTCGAGCTATGTTCTGGTCAATCGTTTGAACGAGAGACGGGAGGCCCTCGGGGATGGCTGTCACGATCGACCTGGGCGGGCGGACGGCGCTCGTCACGGGCGGCGCGGGAGGGCTCGGGTTCGCGTGCGCCCGCGCGCTGGCCGAGGCCGGGGCGGACGTCGTGCTCTCCGACCTGGAGGGCCCGCGGCTGAGCGAGGCGGCGGCCGAGCTGGGCGCCGAGGCGCGGCCGGCCGACCTCACCGACCCGGCCCAGGCGGCGGCGCTGGCGGGCGCCCGCGACCGGATCGACGTGCTGGTGAACTGCGCCGGGATCATGCGCACCACCCCGCTGCTCGACATCGAGCCCGGCGAGTGGCTGCGGATCGTGGACGTCAACCTCAACGCCACGTTCTGGCTCACCCAGGCCGTCGGGCGGGCGATGGCCGAGCGGGGCGGCGGCTCGATCGTGACGCTGGCCTCGGTGGCCGCCCGCTCGGGCCGCCCCCACGCCGCCCACTACTCCGCCACCAAGACGGCCCTGCTCTCCCTGACGAAGTCGGCCGCCGAGGCGCTGGCCCCCGTGCGGGTGAACGCCGTGTGCCCCGGCGTCTTCCTCACCCCCATGTGGGACGAGATCATCGCCGACCGCGACCGGCGTTTCGGCCCCGGCGCGGGCGCCGGCTACCTGAAGGAGGTCGGCGAGCGCTCGCCGCTGCGCCGCCCCGGGCGTCCCGAGGAGGTCGCCGCCGCGGTGCTGTTCCTGGCCAGCGACCTGGCGTCGTTCGTCACGGGCCAGGCGCTCAACGTCGACGGCGGACTGGAGATGAACTGACCGTGCGCCAGACGTTCAAGCTGCTGCCCGAGCTGTTCGGCGACGGCGCCATGGCCGAGATCTTCTCGGCCGAGCGGGCCGTGCTCGCCTGGCTGCGCACGGAGGCCGCGCTGGCCCGCGCCCAGGCCGAGGAGGGCGTGATCTCCGAGGCCGACGCGCGGGCCATCGAGGCGGCCTGCGTGCCCGCCACCATCGACGTCGAGCGCCTGTGGTCGGAGGCGGTCAACGTGGGCTACCCGATCCTGCCCCTCGTACGGATGATCTCCGCCGCGCTCCCCGAGGGGCCCGACGGCCGCGTCCACTACGGCGCGACCACGCAGGACATCATGGACACCGGCCTGGCCCTGCAGATGGGCGAGGCCCTCGATCGCCTGCGGGCGCTGCTCGGCTCGTTCGGCGGCGCGCTGGCCCGGCTGGTGGCCGAGCACGCCGGCACCGTCGTCGCCGCCCGCACGCACGCCCAGCAGGCGGTGCCCACGACGTTCGGGGCGAAGATGGCGGTGCTGCTGGCGGAGGTGACGCGCCAGCGCGACCGGGTGGGCGAGGCGGCGCGGCGGGTGCGGGTGGTGTCGCTGTTCGGCGCGGGCGGCACGTCCGCCGCGATGGGCGAGCGCTCCAGGAACGTGCGCGAGCGCGTGGCCGGGATGCTCGGCCTGGCCACCACCGAGGTGCCCTGGCACGTGGCCAGGGACGGCGTCGCCGAGTTCGGCGTGACCTGCACGAGCCTGGCGGCCACCGCGGCGCGCTTCGCCCGCGAGGTCGTGGACCTGTCCAGGACCGAGGTCGGCGAGGTGCGCGAGGCGGGCGGGCACCACCGCGGCGCCTCGTCCACGATGCCGCAGAAGGCCAACCCGATCGGCTGCGAGGCCGTCATCGGCATGTCGGGCACGGCGGGCGCGCTCAGCTCGGGCCTGTTCCGGGCGATGGAGGCCGGCCACGAGCGGGCCGCCGGCGAGTGGCAGGTCGAGTGGTACGTGGTGCCGCTCCTGGCCGAGCTGGCCGCGGGCGCGCTGGCCACGGCCGCCGAGGTCGCCGCCGGGCTGCGGGTCTACCCGGAGGTCATGCGGGCCAACCTGGACGCCGAGGGCGGGCTGATCATGGCGGAGGCGTACATGATGCGGCTGGCCCCGGCGCTGGGCCGGGAGCGGGCGCACGACCTGGTCTACAAGGCGGCGCACGAGGCCCGCGAGCGCGGGCGGGCGCTGGCCGACGCGCTGCGCGACGTGGCGGGAGCGGACGATCTGGCGAGCCTGGGCGCGCTGCCCATCCCGCCCGAGTCCTACATCGGCGACGCCGAGGCGATCTGCGCCGCGGCGCTTGAAGCCTGGAGAAGTGATGAGTGAACGCAGGCTCGCGGATCTGCTGGCCATGTGGCGGATCCGCGCGTTCGAGGAGAAGGTGCGCGACCTGCGCGCCGAAGGGACGATCGTCGGCTCGGTGCACCTGTGCGTCGGGCAGGAGGCCGTCCCGGTGGGCGCGTGCGACGCGCTGGAGCCGCACGACGCGCTGTTCGCGACCTACCGCGGCCACGGCTGGGCGCTGGCCAGGGGCGTGCCAGCGCAGGCGCTGTTCGCCGAGCTGGCGGGCCGGGCGAGCGGCGTGAACGGCGGCCGGGGCGGCTCGGCGTACTTCACCGCGGCCGAGTACGGCTTCCACGGCGAGAACTCGATCGTGGGCGCGGGCGCGCCGATCGCGTGCGGGGCGGCGCTGGCCGGGCGGCACGACGGCTCGAACCGGGTGGCCGTGAGCGTATTCGGCGACGGCGCCATGAACCAGGGCGCGGTCCACGAGGCGATGAACTTCGCCGCCGCGTTCTGCCTGCCCGTGGTGTTCGTCTGCGAGAACAACCGCTACTCCGAGCTGACCCCGATCGCCGACATGGTGCGCAACCAGCGCCTGGCCGACCGCGCCGCCGCGTACGGGATGCCGGGCCACCGCGTCGACGGCAACGACGTGGAGGCCGTGCGCTTCCACGTGCGCGACGCGCTGGAGGCGGCCCGCGAGGGCGGCGGGCCGACGCTGCTGGAGTGCATGACCGAGCGCCTGGTCGGCCACTACATCGGCGACGCGGAGACCTACCGGCAGCCCGGCGAGCTGGAGCGGATCGCCAGGCGCGAGCCGATCGCCCGGCTGCGCGAGGGCCTGCTCGCCGACGGGGTGCCGGCCGCCGACCTGGACGCCGTGGAGCGCGGGGCGCGGGCCGAGATGGCCTCGGCCGCCGAGCGCGCGCTGGCCGCGCCCCTCGCCGACCCCGCCACCGCGAGGGAGCACCTGTATGCCTGAGCTGTCCTACGGCGAGGCCGTGAACGCGGCCCTGCACCGCCTGATGGAGGAGCTGCCGGAGACGCTGGTGTACGGCGAGGACGTCGCCCTGCCCGGCGGCGTGTTCGGCGTGACCAGGGGCCTGCGCAAGCGGTACGGCGACCGCGTGTTCGACACCCCGATCAGCGAGTCGGCGATCCTCGGCAGCGCGGTGGGCGCGGCGATGTTCGGCCGCCGCCCGATCGTCGAGATCATGTGGGCCGACTTCTCCCTGGTGGCGCTGGACCAGATCGTCAACCAGGCGGCCAACGTCCGCTACGTGTCGGGCGGGCGGCTGCGGGCCCCGCTGACCATCCGCACCCAGCAGGGCAACGCGCCCGGCGCGTGCGCGCAGCACTCGCAGTGCCTGGAGGCGCTGTTCCTGCACGTGCCGGGGCTGCGGGTGTGCATGCCGAGCACGCCGCAGGACGCCTACGACCTGCTGGTGACGGCCGTGCACGCCGACGACCCGGTCCTGGTGGTCGAGAACCGCACGCTGTACTTCGGCCCGAAGGAGCCGGTCACGACGGACGGGCCGGTCCGGCCGATGGGCGGGGCGCGCACCCGCCGGACGGGCTCCGACGTCACGCTCGTCACCTGGGGCGCGATGACGCACCGGGTGCTGGCGGCGGCCGAGGCCCTGGCCCGCGACGGGGTCGAGGCCGAGGTGCTGGAGACGCCGTGGCTCAACCCGTTCGACACCGAGGCTGTGATCGAGAGCGCGCGCCGCACCCGCAGGCTGGCGGTCGTCCACGAGGCGAACGTCACCGGCGGCTTCGGCGCCGAGGTCGTCGCCCGCGTCGCGGGGGCCGGGGTGGCGCTGGCCGCGCCGCCGATCCGGATCGGCGCGCCCGACGTGCGGATGCCGGCGGCGCCGGTCCTGGCGCAGGCCCTGATCCCCGACGCGGCGCGGATCATCGAGGACGTCAAAGGCTTGATCGCGGGAGCACGATGAGAGGCGTCTGGCACTTCTCCTTCACGGTCTCCGACCTCGACAGGTCGGTGGAGTTCTACCGCGACCTGCTCGGGTTCGCGCTGGTGCACCGGCAGGAGCAGGACAACGACTACACCCGCAGGCTCGTCGGCTACCCCGACGCCGTGCTGCGCGTGGCCCAGCTCGCCGTGCCCGGCCAGCCCCGCGGCGTCTCCACGCACGACCTGGAGCTGGTGGAGTACGTACGGCCGAGGGGCGCCCCGCGCGACCCGGCCCGCCACCTGCCGGGCGCCGCGCACCTGGCGCTCACCGTCGAGGACGCCCCGGCCGAGCACGCCCGGCTGGCGGCGGCCGGGGTGCGCTTCGTCAACCCGCCCGAGGCGATCACCGCGGGGGTGAACCGGGGCGGCTATGCCTGCTACTTCCTCGACCCCGACGACATCACCTTGGAGCTCGTCCAACCGCCGGGCAACCCCTAATATGTCACGCTCAAACGATTGATCACGTGAGGAGGCTGGATGACCGTCGTCGACGCCCACCAGCACTTCTGGAACCTGGAGACGGGCTCGTACCCGTGGCTGACGCCGGAGCACGGGCCGATCCACCGCACGTTCGAGCCGGCGGAGCTCATCCCGCAGCTCGCGGCGGCCGGGGTCGGCCGCACGGTGCTGGTGCAGTCGATGGACTCCTACGCCGACACCGACGCCATGCTCGCGCAGGCCGACGCGCACGACTTCATCGGCGCGGTGGTGGGCTGGGTGCCGCTGCACCGGCCCGGCGAGGCGGCCGGGGCGCTGGAGCGATACCGGCGGCATCTCCGGTTCGCGGGGGTGCGGCATCTCATCCACGACGAACCCGACCCCGACTGGGTGCTCCAGGACCCGGTGATCGAGGGGCTCGGGCTGCTGGCCGCGGCCGGGCTGCCGTTCGACGTGGTGGCGGTGCTGCCGCGGCACCTGGAGCACGTGCCGGTGCTGGCCGAGCGGGTGCCCGGGCTGCGGATGGTGATCGACCACCTGGCCAAGCCGCCGATCAGGGAGAAGGGCTGGGAGCCGTGGGCGTCCCTGCTCGCCCGCGCGGCGGAGTGCCCGGATGTGTACGCCAAGGTGTCCGGCCTGAACACTGCGGCCGACGCCGCGACGTGGACGGCCGGGGACCTGCGGCCCTACGTGGAGCACGCGCTGGAGGCGTTCGGCCCCGAGCGGCTGATGTTCGGCAGCGACTGGCCGGTGGCGCTGCTGGCCGGCGACTACGCGAAGGTGTGGCGGGAGACGAACGCCCTGGTGTCGGGGCTCCCGCCGGCCGATCGCGCGGCCGTACTGGGCGGCACCGCCACCCGCTTCTACGGCCTCCAGGAGGCATCATGACCCGCCCCCAGCGGGGGGCCGCCGCGTGATCGACGTGTTCGCGCCCATCGCCGCCGCGGCCGACCTGTCCATCCCGGCCGCGCACCGGCTGCCCGTCGCCGTCGTCGGCGCCGGGGCCATCGTGGACGTGGCCCACCTGCCCGCCTACCGGCAGGCCGGGCTGGAGGTGACCGGCCTGTACGACCTCGACGCCGATCGCGCCGCCGAGGTGGCCCGGCGGCACGGGGTGCCCAGGACGTACGGCTCGCTGGAGGAGCTGCTGGCCGACGAGCGCGTGGCCGTGGTGGACATCGCCGTCGCGCCCGGCGCGCAGCCCGCGATCGCGCGGGCGGCGCTGGCGGCGGGCAAGCACCTGCTGTGCCAGAAGCCGTTCGCGCCCGACGTGGCGACCGGCCGGGGCATCGTCGACCTGGCGGCGGGCAGCGGCCTGAAGGTCGCGGTCAACCAGCAGCTCCGCTTCGACGAGGGCGTCGCCGCCGCCCGGGCCATGGTGCGCGCGGGCTGGATCGGCGAGCCGACGGCGATGACGTTCACCGTGAACATCCTCACCGACTGGAGCGCCTGGGACTGGCTGGTCACCACCGACCGGCTGGAGATCGTCTACCACTCCATCCACTACCTGGACGCCATCCGCTCCGTCCTGGGCGATCCCGAGCTGGTCTTCTGCACCGGCAGCCGCACGCCGGGCCAGCTCGCCAGGGGCGAGACGCGCACGATGAGCACGCTGGTGTACCCGGGCGACCTGCGGGCGCTCGTCCACGTCACGCACGAGAACCGCACCGGCGACCAGGAGGCGTCCTTCCGCATCGACGGCACGCAGGGCGCGATCAAGGGCACGCTCGGGCTGCTGTACGACTACCCGCACGGCCGCCCCGACACCCTGGCGGTCAACAGCCGGGCGCTGCCGACGGACGGCTGGCTGCCGTACCCGGTCACCGGGCGGTGGCTGCCGGACGCGGTGGCCGGGCCGATGGGCTCGCTGCTGCGGGCCGTCGCCGAGGGCGGCGAGCCGGAGACGTCCGGCGCGGACAACCTCGGGACGCTGCGCCTGCTCGACGCGCTCTACCGCTCGATGGACACCGGCGAAAGCGTGCGCTGCCGCCCCGCGGACAGGGGAGGATCGTCGTCATGAAGCGTTCCCGGGTGACGCTGGCCGACGTCGCCGCCGTCGCCAAGGTCGACCGGGCGGTGGTCTCCCGCGTCGTCAACAAGGACCCCACGCTCAACATCCGGCCGGAGACGCGCGAGCGGGTGCTGGCGGCGGTCGAGGAGCTCGGCTACCGGCCCAACGTGGCCGCGCGGAGCCTGCGCACGTCGCGGGCGCACATGTTCGGGCTGTTCATCCCCGACTTCGCCAACCCGGTCTACGCGGAGATCATCAAGGGCGCGGAGGCGGAGGCGGCCTCGCAGGGTTACGTGCTGGTCACCGGCAGCGCGTCGGGCGCGGCGCTGGGCGACTACATGGACCGGATCGGGCAAGGGCGCATCGACGGCCTGCTGCTGGCCGGGACCGGCGACGAGTCGGGGCTGATCGCGCAGCTCGACCGGGCCGCCATCCCGTGGCTCATGCTCAACAACCGCAGCAGGAGCGTCAAGCGCTACGTCATCCTCGACGACGCGCGGGCCGCCGCGCTGGCGGTGGAGCACCTCGTACGCCTGGGCCACCGCCGCATCGCCCACCTCGCGGGCCCGTCGCGCGCCGACACGGCCACGCGCAGGTCGGCGGGCTACTCGGCGGCTATGCGCGAGGCCGGGCTGCCGGAGGGGCCGGTCGTGGCGGCCGACTACACGCCGGCGGGCGGGGCGGCGGCGATGGCCCGGCTGCTGGCCGGCCCCGAGCGGCCGACGGCGGTGTTCGTCGCCAACGTGGCCTCGGCCATCGGGGCGATGGAGGGCGTGCGGACGGCCGGGCTGGAGATCCCGCGCGACGTCTCGATCGTCGCCGTGCACGACCTGGAGCTGGCCGGCTACCTCAATCCCGCGCTCACGACGGTCCGCATGCCGCTGGGCGAGCTGGGCCGCCGCGGCGTGACCCTGCTGGCCGCACTGGAACCGGACGACACGGTGGCCGAGGTGCTGGCCGGGCCGATCGAGCTGATCCAGCGCCGCTCCACCGCTCCCCCGGTGTCATGAAGCGATCCGCTCGGCCGCGTGAGGTGCCCGGCCCCGGGCGGCGGCGATGCGCCGCGCACGGCGACGTAATTTAGGACGCCCGATTTCACCCCATTGACAGCCCCGCAAACTCCGTCCTACGTTGTGCGAAACGTTTCGACTCCGGCGGATCGGCAGTGGCATGTCTTCGATACGTGACGTGGCGGAGCGGGCACGGGTCGCGGTGAGCACCGTGTCCGCCGCGCTCAACGGCACCCGCCCCGTGGCGGCGGACACCCGGCGGCGGATCGAGCAGGCGGCGGCCGAGCTGGGATACCGCCCGAGCCTGCTCGCCCGCGGCCTGCAGAGCAAGCGCACCCGCATCCTCGCCCTGCTCTACCCCACCCCGCGCAGCGGTTTCGGGCTGACCGAGATGCAGTTCGCCACCGGCGCCGCGGAGGCGGCCCGCGAGCTGGGCTACCACCTGCTGCTCTCCCCCGAGCACGCCGAGCCGGTCGAGGAGCTGCGCCACATCACGGGGCTGGGGCTGGTGGACGGCGTGCTGCTGATGGAGGTCGGGCTGGACGACGAGCGCACGGACTTCCTCCTGGAGGCGGGCGTGCCGTTCAGCATGATCGGGCGGACCCGCGACCCGGGCTCGATCGACTACGCCGACATCGACTTCGCGGCCACGGCCGCGGCCGCCGTCGCGCACGTGGCCGGGCTCGGGCACCGCAAGCTGGCCTTCTTCAACCTCTCGGCCGACCGGCACGCGGCACGGTACGGGCCCGCGATCCGGGCCGGCGCGGAGTTCGCCGAGGCAGCCCGCGCGGCCGGGATCGGCTACGTCGACGACTTCCGGCCCGGCTCGGCCGACGAGGGCGGGCAGGCGTTCGAGCGGCTGGTCGCCGCGCATCCCGACACGACGGCGCTGGCGGTGATGGACGACCACGCGGCGGTCGGGGTGATCGCGGCCGTGGCGGCGCGCGGCTGGCGGATCCCCGAGGACCTGACATTGCTGCTGGTGCTGTCGTCGGCGCGGGTCGCCGAGATGTTCCACCCCAGGCTCACCACGCTGGAGCCGCCGAGCGCCGAGCTGGGCGGCCTCGGCGCCCGCATGCTCATCGGCCGCTTGGAGGGCGACGGGCCGCCCGCGCAGCGGCTGCTGCCCTGCCGCCTCGTGGTCGGCGACAGCTCCGCCCCACCCCGCGCAGGCGAAAGGACCGGATCGTGACGGGACGACTGGGCACGCACACGCTCACCGCCGGGCGCGGGCTGCTGTTCGGCGGCGACTACAACCCCGAGCAGTGGCCCGAGCACGTGTGGGCCGAGGACGCCGAGCTGATGCGGGCCGCCGGGGTCAACCTCGTCACGGTCGGTGTCTTCAGCTGGGCGCGCATCGAGCCGGAGCCGGGCAAGCGGGACTTCGCCTGGCTGGATCGGGTGCTCGACCTCATGGGCGAGTCCGGCATCGCGGTGGACCTGGCCACCCCCACCGCCTCGCCGCCTCCGTGGCTGGGGCACCGGTGGCCGGAGACGCTGCCGGTCGACGAATCCGGGCATCGCCTCTGGTACGGCTCGCGCAACCAGTTCTGCCCGTCGTCGCCGATCTATCGGGAGCGGGCGCTGGCGATCGTGAGCGACCTGGCCGACCGCTACGCGGGTCACCCGGCTCTGGCGCTGTGGCACGTGGGCAACGAGTACGGCCAGGTCTGCCACTGCGATGACTCCGCCGAGGCGTTCCGCGCCTGGCTGCGGGAGCGATACGGCGACCTGGACACGCTCAACGAGGCGTGGGGCACCACGTTCTGGAGCCAGCGCTACAGCGACTGGGCGGAGATCCTCACCCCGCGTCGCGCTCCGTACATCATCAACCCGTCGCAGCAGCTCGACTTCTGGCGTTTCGGGTCCGACGCGCTGCTCGCGCACTTCCGCGCCGAACGCGACCTGCTCCGCAGCCGGACTCCGGACATTCCGGTCACCACGAACTTCATGGGTCTGTTCAAGCCGGTCGATTACTGGTCGTGGGCGGAGGAGGAGGACATCGTCTCCAACGACCACTACCCGGACCCGTCGGATCCGCTCGCGCCGGCCCGCACGGCCCTCACCCATGACCTCATGCGCGGTCTGGCCAAGGGCAGGCCGTGGCTGCTGATGGAGCAGGCCGCCGGGGCGGTCAACTGGCGTCCGCACAACCCGTCCAAACCGCCCGGCCGGCTCAGGCTGGAGTCGTTGCAGGCGCTCGCCCGTGGCGCGGACGGGTTGTGTTACTTCCAGTGGCGGGCCTCCCGTTTCGGGGCCGAGCGTTTCCACTCGGCGATGCTCCCGCACGCGGGGCCGGACACCCGGCTGCATGCCGAGGTGCGCGCGCACGGGCGGGAGCTGCGTGAGCTGGCCTGCGTGGCCGGGCGGCCGGTGCCCGCGCGGGTGGCGATGGTGTTCGACTGGGCGAGCTGGTGGGCGCTGGAGGAGCGTGGCAGGCCGAGCGACCGCCTCAACGCGACCGAGCAGCTTTTCGCCTACTACCTGCCGTTCTGGGAGCGCGGCGTGAGCGTGGACCTGGTGCCCCCGTCGGCCTCGCTGGACGGCTATGCCCTGGTCGTGGCGCCGAACCTGTTCCTGCTCGGCGACGCCGACGCCGCCGCGCTGACCGCCTACGTGCGCGGCGGCGGGGTCCTGGTCGTGGGCCCGTTCTCGGGGATCGTGGACGAGCGGGCGCACGTGCGCACCGGGCGGTTCCCCGCGCCGCTGCGCGAGGTGCTCGGCGCGTCCGGCGAGGAGTGGCGGCCCGTGGAGGAGCCCGTGCGCTGCCGGTGGGACACGGGGGCGGAGTTCGTCGCGCACGCCTGGACCGAGCTCGTCGCCGCGGAAGGCGCGGAGACGGTGGCCGAGTTCGCCGAGGGCGGTCCGGCGGTGCTGCGGAACCGGGCCGGGCAGGGCGTCGCCTGGTACGTGGCGACGATGCCCGAGCCGGACGCCCTCGGCGAGCTGGCCGCCCGGGCATTGGCCGACGCGGGCGTGCGGGGCGTCCTGCCGGACCTGCCGCCCGGCGTCGAGGCGGTACAGCGCGGCGACGTGCTGTTCCTGCTCAACCACGGCTCGGACACGGCCCGCGTGCCGCTGCCGGGCCCGGCCACCGACCTGCTGACCGGATCGGTCACGGGCGACCAGGTCACGCTGGCGCCGCAGGCCGTCGCGGCCCTCGTTCAAGGAGTGGAATGAAGTTCAAGGACGGCTACTGGCGGCTGCGCCCCGGGGTGCGGGCCGACTACGCCACGGCGGCGCACGACGTGACCGCCGACGCCCGCTCGCTGCGGATCCTGGCCCCGGTCAGGCCCATCACCCACCGGGGATACACGATCGACGGGCCGGTGCTGCGGGTGGACCTGTCGTCCCCGATGCCGGACGTGATCCGCGTCCGCGTGGTGCACTTCGCCGGATCCGTCCCCGCCGCCCCGGTCTTCGAGGTGCGCGACGACGCCCCGGACGTGGACCTCGCCGTGGACGCCGAGCAGGCGAGCCTGACCAGCGGCGCGCTCACCGTGCGGGTGCGCAGGGACGACCCGTGGGAGATGACCTTCAGCGCCGGCGGGCGCGAGCTGACCCGCAGCGCCGGCAAGAGCCTGGGCGCCATGCGCGACCCGGACGACCGGCACTTCATGGTCGAGCAGCTCGGCCTAAGTGCCGGGGAGCTCGTGTACGGGCTGGGCGAGCGCTTCGGCCCCCTGGTGCGCAACGGCCAGTCCGTCGACATCTGGAACGAGGACGGCGGCACCAGCAGCGACCTGGCCTACAAGAACATCCCCTTCTACCTCACCAACCGCGGCTACGGCGTGTTCGTCAACCATCCCGGCCGGGTGTCGTTCGAGGTCGGCTCGGAGTCGGTGTCGCGGGTGCAGTTCAGCGCCGAGGGCCACGACCTGGAGTACCTCGTCGTCCACGGGCCCACGCCCAAGGACATCCTGCGCCGCTACACGGCGCTGACCGGCCGCCCGGCGCTGCCACCCGCCTGGTCGTTCGGGCTGTGGCTGTCCACGTCGTTCACCACCGACTACGACGAGGCGACGGTGGCCTCGTTCGTGGACGGGATGGCCGAGCGGGACCTGCCGCTGAGCGTGTTCCACTTCGACTGCTTCTGGATGCGGCGCTACCGGTGGTGCGACTTCGAGTGGGACCCGGAGGTGTTCCCCGACCCCGAGGGCATGATCCGGCGGCTCAAGGAGCGCGGGCTGCGGGTCTGCCTGTGGATCAACCCGTACATCGGGCAGGCGTCGGCGCTGTTCGACGAGGGGGCCGCCGCCGGTCACCTGCTGCGGCGGCCGGACGGGAGCGTCTGGCAGGACGACCACTGGCAGGCGGGCCGGGCGCTGGTGGACTTCACCTCCCCGGCCGCCCGGGAGTGGTACGCGGGCAAGCTGCGCGGGCTGCTCGACATGGGGGTGGACGCGTTCAAGACCGACTTCGGCGAGCGCATCCCGACCGACGTCGCCTACGCCGACGGCGCCGACCCCGAGCGCATGCACAACTACTACACGCTGCTCTACAACGAGACCGTGCACCGGGTGCTGGCCGAGCGGGGCGCGCCCGTGCAGTTCGCCCGCTCGGCCACGGTGGGCGGGCAGCGGCTGCCGGTGCACTGGGGCGGCGACTGCGAGTCGACGTTCGAGGCGATGGCCGAGTCGCTGCGCGGCGGGCTGTCCCTGGGGCTGGCCGGGTTCGGGTTCTGGAGCCATGACATCGGCGGGTTCGAGGGGCGGCCCGATCCGGCCGTGTTCAAGCGGTGGGTGGCGTTCGGGCTGCTGTCGTCGCACAGCCGGCTGCACGGCAGCAGCTCGTACCGGGTGCCGTGGCTGTTCGACGAGGAGTCGGTGGACGTGCTGCGCTCGTTCACGCGGCTGAAGGCGCGGCTGATGCCCTACCTGTACGGCGCCGCCGTCGAGGCCGCGGCCGAGGGGCTGCCGATGATGCGGGCCATGCAGCTGGAGTTCCCCGGGGACCGGGGCTGCGACCATCTGGAAGCCCAGTACATGCTCGGGCCCGACCTGCTGGTGGCGCCGGTCCTGTCGGCTGATGGCGATATTTCGTACTACGTACCGGAGGGGACCTGGACCCGGCTGCTGGACGGCGAGACCGTCAGCGGTCCGGGGTGGCGTACCGAACGGCACGGGTTCGACAGCCTGCCGCTGCTCGTGCGGCCCGGCGCGGTGCTGCCGACGGGCGCCCGCGAGGATCGGCCCGACTACGACTACGCCGACGGCGTCACCCTGAACGCCTACCGGCTGCCCGACGGCGCCCGCCGCACCGTCACCGTGCCCTCCCCTGGGCCCTCCCCCGACGGCGGCGCCGGCGCCGTCTTCGAGGTCTCCCGCACGGGCGACCGCGTCAGCGCCCGGCGCGTGGCCGGCGCCCCCGCCCGCTGGAGCCTGCGGCTCCACGGCGGACCCCAGACTTCGGACGGCCCGCGGGTCACCGCGGAGCCCGGCACCGACGACATCGAGATCACCCTGTGAGGAGCAGCATGACCACCTTCCCCGAGAACTTCCTGTGGGGCACCGCCACCGCCGCCTACCAGGTCGAGGGCGCCTGGAACGAGGACGGCCGCGGCCCGTCGATCTGGGACACCTTCTCCCACACCCCCGGACTGGTGACGAACGGCGACACCGGTGACGTGGCCTGCGACCACTACCACCGGCTGGAGGAGGACCTGGACATCCTCGCCGGGCTGGGCGTAGGCGCGTACCGGTTCTCGATCTCCTGGCCGCGCGTGCGGCCGGGCGGCCGGGTCAACCAGCCGGGCCTGGACTTCTACTCGCGCCTGGTTGACGGGCTGCTCGCCCGCGACATCGCCCCCGTCGCCACCCTCTACCACTGGGACCTGCCGCAGGAGCTGGAGGACGCGGGCGGCTGGCCCAACCGCGACACCGCCCACCACTTCGCCGAGTACGCCGACCTCATGGGCCGCACGCTCGGCGACCGCGTCCGCTCCTGGATCACCCTGAACGAGCCGTGGTGCTCGGCCTACCTCGGCTACGCCTCCGGCGTGCACGCCCCCGCCAGGACCGAGCCCGCCGCCGCCCTGGCCGCCGTCCACCACCTGAACCTCGGCCACGGCCTGGCCGTCCAGGCGCTGCGCGCGGTCGTCGACCCGGCCGCCCAGATGTCGGTCACGCTCAACCTGCACCACGTGCGCGGCGTGTCCGAGCGGGACGCCGACGCCGTGCGCCGCGTGGACGCGCTGGCCAACCGGGCCTTCCTCGGCCCCATGCTGGAGGGCGCCTACCCGCGCGACCTCATCGCCGACACCGCCGCCGTGACCGACTGGTCCTTCGTACGCGACGGCGACGAGGCCACCGCCTGCCAGCCGCTGGACGTGCTCGGGGTCAACTACTACAACCCGACGCTGGTCCGCCAGTGGGACGGAGCCTCCGAGCGGGCGACCGCCGACGGGCACCAGGACGGGGCCGCGTCGCCGTGGATCGCCTGCGACGACGTCGAGTTCGTCCCCCAGCCGGGCCCGTACACCGAGATGGGCTGGAACATCGACGAGACCGGCCTGACCGAGCTGCTGCTGCGGCTGCACCGCGACTACCCGTCCATGCCCACGATGATCACCGAGAACGGCGCGGCCTTCGCCGACGCCGTCGACCCCGACGGCCGGATCCGGGACGAGCAGCGCGTCGACTACCTGCACCGTCACCTGTCCGCCGTGGCCGAGGCGATCTCGGCGGGGGCCGACGTACGCGGATACTTCGTGTGGTCGCTGATGGACAACTTCGAGTGGGCGCACGGGTACGCCAAGCGGTTCGGCATCGTGCGGGTGGACCCGGACACGCGCGAGCGCACCTGGAAGGACAGCGCCCACTGGTACCGCGACGTGGTCGCCACCGGCAAGCTGCCCGCCTAGGGTTTGCGGGCCACGCCTCCGACGAAGGTGTGGTACGTGATGCCCGGCGCGGCGCGGTCGTCGGGGCCCGGGCGCCACTCGGGCAGCGGCACCAGGCCGGGCTCCAGCAGTTCGAGACCGTCGAAGTAGGCGAGGATCTCCTCGCGGGTGCGCCACCGGCCGGTGCCGAGGCGCTCGTTGAAGATCCGCTCCGCCTCGTACGCCTGCTTCGACACCTCGGGGTGCTCCTCGCCCGGGTTGTGGAAGTGCGAGATCACCACGTGGCTGCCCGGGGCGAGCGGGCCGATGAGCGCGGCCGCGACGCCGGCCGGGTCCTCGTCGTCGCCCAGGTGGTGCAGGATCCCGAACATCAGCAGCCCGACCGGCTCGCTGAAGTCGATCAGCGAGCGCGTCTTCTGGTCGTCGAGGATCTTCTCCGGCTCGCGGGCGTCGGCCTCCACGATCGTGGTGCTGGCGTCCACGGCGAGCAGCGCGCGGCCGTGGACGAGCACGATCGGGTCGTGGTCCACGTAGACGACCCGCGACTGCGGCGCCACCGCCTGGGCGATCTCGTGGACGTTGCCCTGCGTCGGCAGCCCGGAGCCGATGTCCAGGAACTGGCGGATGCCCGCCTCGGCCGCCAGGAAGTGGACCGTGCGCCGCAGGAACTCCCGGTTGGCCATGGCCGCCTCGGGCGCGTCGGGCGCGACCTGGAGAGCGGCCGCGGCCACCTGGCGGTCGATCTCGTAATTGTCCTTGCCGCCGAGCATGTAGTCATAGACACGGGAGACACTGGGCTTGGTGGTGTCGATCCCGCGAGGCGCGCGCTCCTGCTCGCTCTCGGGCACTGTCGGCTCCTTGGTACGGATGAGTGGAGCCATGATCCTAATTGGGAACCCCTGATTTATGCCGATATTTCGGGACGCAATCGGCGGGGCTGACGATGCGGCGCCGTCACCGTGCGCCTACCAGCGATCGACGTGCAGCACGTCGTCGAGCGGCTGCCGCTTCGCCGGGGCGAACGTCTCGCCGAGATAGTAGGCGGTCGGGATGAGCACGCCCTGGCGGACGTCGCCGGGGATGCCGAGCAGCTCGGCGACCTCGGCCTCGTACGCCAGGTGCAACGTCGTCCACGCCGTGCCCAGCCCGCGGGCGCGCGCGGCCAGCATGTAGCTCCAGGCGGCGGGCAGCAGCGACCCCCACAGCCCGGCCTGGTTCCCCGGGGGCAGCCCGCCGCCCGGCAGCGTGATGCACCCGATCACCAGCACCGGCACGTCCCCCATGTGCTCGGCCAGGTACAGCGAGCTCTCCCCCACCCGCCGCTGCTGCGCCGCCCGGACCGGGTCGTCCTGGAACAGCGCCCCCGCGGAGGTGCCGGACTCGAAGTACGCCTGGTGCGAGCGCTCGTAGTAGCTCCCGACCGCCTTGCGCAGCTCGGGATCGGTCACCACCATCCAGTGCCACCCCTGCCGGTTGCCGCCGCTGGGCGCCTGGAGCGCGACCTCGAGGCACTCGCGCACGAGCTCCAGCGGGACGGGGCGGGTGAGGTCGAGACGCTTGCGCACGCTGCGCGTGGTGGTGAGCAGGTCATCGGGGCTCAGTTCGATCGTCATACGGCCATCATGCCCCCGCGATCACGGTTTCCCCGCGGCTCCCAGGGAGAAGGACTACCTCATGTCCCAAACCAGACCCCCCAGTCCGACCGAGGAGACCAGCGGCGCCGGCGAGCCGAGTCTGAAGCAGGTGATGGGTCCCGGCCTGTTGCTGCTGTTCATCGTCGGCGACATTCTCGGCACCGGGATCTACGCGCTGACCGGCGAGATCGCCGGCGAGGTGGGTGGCGCCGCCTGGCTGCCGTTCGCCGTCGCCTTCGCCGTCGCGTTGATCACCGCCTGCTCGTACCTGGAGCTGGTGACGAAATACCCGCAGGCCGCGGGGGCCGCGCTGTACGTGCACAGGGCCTTCGGCAAACACCTCCTGACCTTCCTGGTGTGCTTCGCGGTGATGTGCTCCGGCATCACCTCCGCCTCGGCGGCGTCCCGGGCCTTCGCCGCCAACCTCTCCACCGGCTTCGGCCTGGACGCCGGCAACGGCGTCATCCTGCTGATCGCGCTGGCGTTCATGCTCCTGGTCCTGGCCGTCAACCTCCGCGGCGTCGGCGAGAGCGTCAAGATCAACGTACTGCTCACCGCGGTCGAGCTCTCAGGTCTGCTGATCGTCATCCTGGTCAGCCTCTACTTCATCCTCGGCGGGAACGCCGACTTCTCCCGCGTCGTCACCTTCGAGACCGCCTCCGACAAGAGCGTGTTCCTGGCGGTCAGCACGGCCACGTCGCTGGCCTTCTTCGCCATGGTCGGGTTCGAGGACTCGGTCAACATGGCGGAGGAGACCAAGAATCCGGCCCGGATCTTCCCTCGCATGATATTCACCGGGCTCGGGATCACCGGGTTGATCTACGTGCTCGTGTCCATCTGCGCCGTCGCCGTGGTCCCCGTCGGGCAGCTCTCCGAGAGCGAGACCCCGCTCGCGACGGTAGTGCAGACCGCGGCCCCCGGCTTCCCGATCTCCGATCTGCTGCCGTTCATCTCGATGTTCGCCGTGGCGAACTCCGCGTTGATCAACATGCTGATGGCCAGCCGGCTGCTCTACGGCATGGGCAAGCAGGGCGTGCTGCCGCCCTTCCTGGCCAAGGTGCACCCGGGGCGGCGCACCCCGCAGGCGGCGATCGTGTTCACCACCGTGATCGCCCTCGGGCTGATCACGTTCGTCTCGCTGAGCCCCGACAGCCCGGTCGTGTCGTTGCTGGGCGGGACGACCTCGCTGCTCCTGCTGGCGGTCTTCGCGCTGGTCAACGTGTCCGTTCTCGTCCTGCGCAGGGAACGGGCGGCGAGCGAGCACTTCAGCGCGGGGCGCGTCCTGCCCGTGGTGGGCGCGATCACGTGCGTGTACCTGGTCCTGCCCTGGTCCTCGGGACGTCCCTCCGGCCAGTACGAGATCGCGGGCGTGCTGCTCGCGCTCGGCCTGGTGCTCTGGGTGCTCACCTGGTTCGCCCGCAGGAAGGAGAACGCGAACGCCGGCTGAGCGGATCAGGCCGACTCGCGGATCACCAGCTCCGTGGGCAGGACCACCGGATCCACGTGCTCGGCGCCGTCGATGAGCGCGAGCAGCAGGCGTACGGTCTCCTGCGCCACCTCCGCCAGCGGCTGGCGGATCGTGGTCAGCGGCGGGTGCGTCGAGAGGGCCACCGACGAGTCGTCGAACCCGCCCACCGCCACGTCGTCCGGCACCCGGCGCCCCGCCGCCCGCAGGGCGGCCAGGGCGCCGGCGGCCATCAGGTCGGAGGCCACGAAGACGGCGTCGAGGTCGGGCGTGCGGGCCAGCAGCTCGGTCATCGCCCGCTCGCCGCTGGCCTGCGTCCAGTCGCCGTGCGCGATCAGCTTCTTCGTCGCCTTGCGGCCCAGCACGTCGGCGAAGCCCTCCAGGCGCTGGATGCCGCCGGGGGTGTCCATCGGGCCGGTGATCATGGCGATGCGCCTGCGGCCCTGGTTCACGAAGTATTCGGTCATCTGGCGGCCGCCCAGGCGCTCGTCGGCGGCGGCGTACGGGATGACGCCCTCGCTGCCGATGACGGCGCCGCAGGAGACCGCGGGCGGCCCCGAGCGCAGCGCGTCGATGAACGGGTCGCCGGCGTGCGTCGACATCAGCAGCACCCCGTCGGCGTGGCCGCCCCGGACGTAGCGGACCACCCGCTCGCGGTCGCCCTCGTCGCCCGCCAGCATCATCACCAGCGACAGGTCCCGCTCGCCGAGCATCCTGATGGCGACCCGGATGGTCGTGCTGTAGTTGGGGTCCTCGAACAGCTTCTCGTGCGGCTCCGACAGCACCATCACGATCGACCCGGTGCGCTGGGTGACGAGGCTGCGGGCGGCGCGGTTGACGACGTAGCCGGTCTCGGAGATGGCCCGCTCGATCGCCACGCGTGCCCCCGGGCTGACGTACTTGTCGCCGTTGAGCAGCCGGGACACCGTGCCGCGGGACACGCCCGCGGCGGCGGCGACGTCATGGATCGTAGGGCGCTTCATTTCACGGCTCCGGAGGACAGGTCGGTCTTCCAGTATCGCTGCATCGTGAGGAAGAGCGCGATCAAGGGGACGAGCGACAGGAAGGCCCCGGTGAGGATCAGGTTGTAGAGCGAGGGCTGGTTCGCCCCCGACTGCAGCAGCGTGAACAGGCCCACCGTGAGCGGGAACTTGCCGTCGTCGCCGAGCATGATGAACGGCAGCAGGAAGTTGTTCCAGATGGCCACGAACTGGAACAGGAAGATCGTCACCATGCCCGGCACCATCAGCGGCAGGGCCACCCGGTACATCAGCCGCCACTCGGTGGCCCCGTCGATCCGACCCGCCTCCAGCAGCGAGTCCGGGATGGCCGCCGTGGCGTAGATGCGGGCCAGGTAGATGCTGTACGGGTGCAGGATCTGCGGCAGCAGGACGGCCCAGTAGGTGTCGGCCAGCCCGACCTT
Source organism: Nonomuraea angiospora (assembly GCF_014873145.1). Taxonomy (NCBI): domain Bacteria; kingdom Bacillati; phylum Actinomycetota; class Actinomycetes; order Streptosporangiales; family Streptosporangiaceae; genus Nonomuraea; species Nonomuraea angiospora. The sequence goes on from NZ_JADBEK010000001.1 coordinate 3,290,678, forward strand.
GGAGAACAGCAGGTACTGCGGGATCGCCAGCACCACGGCCGGCACGAGGATACCGCCGATGAGCAGGTTGAAGATGAGGTTGCGGCCGGGGAAGCGGAACTTCGCCAGCGCGTACCCCGAGATCGCCGAGACCGCGGTCGACAGCAGGGCGCCGCCGCCCGCGTACACCAGCGTGTTGGCCGCCCACAGCCAGAACACCCCGTCCCGGTAGGCGAACAGCTGGCTCACGTTGTCGGCGAAGCCGGTGCCGAAGGCCAGCGTCGAGGTGGTGAACAGCTCGCCCGGCGACTTGGTCGCCGCGATCAGCACCCAGAGCACCGGGAACAGGCAGTAGATCGCGCCGAGCAGGAGCAGCCCGGTCGGGGCCACTCCCCACGGCCTGCGTGCGGCCGCCGCCCGATGTGTCGTGGCGCGGTGTGTCGTGGCCATCAGCCCTCCCCGAAGGCGCGGCCGCGGACGACGCGCAGGAACCCGAACGACAGGACGAGCGAGATCGCCGCGATGACGATCGAGGTGGCGGCGGCCGAGTACAGGTCGCCGGTGACGAACGCGTCGCGGTAGACCTTCATGAGCGGGCTCCACGTGGAGCTGATCGTGTTGGTCAGCGGCCGCAGCGTGGTGGGCTCGGTGAACACCTGGATGGTCGCGATGATCGAGAAGACGGTGGTCAGGATGATCGCCGGGGTGAGGATCGGGATCTTCACCCGCAGGGCGACCTGGAGCTCGGACGCGCCGTCCAGCCGCGCGGCCTCGTACAGGTCGCGCGGGATCGCCCGGAGCGTGGTGTAGAGGACGAGCATGTTGAAGCCGGTCCCGCCCCACACCGCCACGTTCGCCATGGAGTACGTGACGGTGCTCGCGCCGAGGAAGTCGACGTCCAGGACGTCCCTGATGGGGCTGAGCGAGGGCAGGTAGAGGAAGCCCCACAGCAGCGTGGCGGCCACGCCCGGCACCGCGTACGGCAGGAAGATCGCGATCCGCGAGAACCGGGCCAGCCGCGCCCGCGCCGAGTCCAGCAGCAGCGCGAACAGCAGGGCCAGCCCCAGCATCACGACCAGCACCAGCGTGCCGTAGCCGAGCACGCGCAGCCAGCCGTGCCACAGCTCGGGGTCGGACAGGGCGGCGGAGAAGTTGTCGAACCCGACGAAGACCTCCTTGCGCGCGCCCCTGCCCAGCCCGAGCCCCGACACCTTGGTGCGGCGCGTCGCCAGCCAGACGGTGTACCCGATGGGCACCGCGAGGAAGAGCGTGAACAGCACGATGGCGGGGGTCAGGAACAGGTACGGCCACGCCCCCCTCCCGGACTTGTTCATGAGGCGATCTGGAATCCGGACTTGCGCATGTCCGCGACGGTCGCGTCCTGCATGCCCTGGACGGCGTCGGAGAACGATGACTTGTTCTGCACGGCCTTGTCGAAGTTGTCCTTGAAGGCGTTGTACGTCACGCCGACGTTCGGGCCGAAGGTGAAGCCGCGGGCGACGGCGGAGACGGCGGCGGCCTGCTGCCAGAAGTCGGGCTGGCCGGAGAAGTAGTCGGGCGCCTGGCCGAGCGACGACTGGGCCTTGGTGGCGGCCGGGTAGATGGCGGCCTCCTTGACCAGCAGGTCCAGGGCGGCGGGGTCGGTGTTCATCCAGGTGGCGAACTGGGCGGCGGCGGCCTTGTTCGGCGTCTTGGCGGACACGGCCGTGGACGAGCCGCCCCAGAAGCCGCTGACGTTCTCGCCCGCGTTCCACTGCGGCAGCGGCGCGGCGGCCCACTTGCCCTTGGCCTTGGGCGCGTTGCTCGCCAGCACGCCCGGCGCCCAGACCGCCGACGGCCAGGTCAGGAGCTTGCCGTCGTTGAGCGCCTTGTTCCACTCGGGGGTGAAGAACGGCATGTCGTCGATGACACCCTCCTTGACCAGTCCGCCCCAGTAGTCGGCGACCTTCCTGGTGGGCTCGTCGGCGATGTTCACCTTCCAGGACTCGCCGCTGATCGACCACCACTGGGCCCCGGCCTGCTGGGCCAGGCCCGTGAACGCTCCCGGATCCTTGCTGGAGAACGTGCCGAGGTACGCCTTCGGGTCCTTCTCGCGCACGGTGCGCGCGGCGTCGGCGTACTCCTGCCAGGTCTTGGGCACGGCGATGCCGTACTTGTCGAACAGGTCCTTGCGGTAGAAGAGCATCATCGGGCCGCTGTCCTGCGGGATCCCGTACACGCCCTCCGTGCCGAGCGTGACCAGGCCCCACAGGCCCTCGGCGAACTCGCCCTTGATCGAGGCGGTCTCGGCCTTGATATCGGCCACCGCGTCGGCGGCCACGAACGAGGGAAGGTGCTGGTACTCGGCCTGCACCAGGTCCGGCGGGTTGCCGGCCTTGGCCGCGGTGAGGAACTTGGCCGCCGCGTCGTCGCCGCCCGCCTGCTTGCTGACCGTGATCTGGATGTCCGGGTGCGCCTGGTTCCAGACGGCGGCGATCTTGTCCATGTTGGGGGCCCAGGTCCAGTACGTCAGCTTGACCGGTCCCTTGGCGGCGGCCGCGGGGCTCTGCGCCGCCTCGGTGCTCGGGGCGGGTTCGCTGGACCCGCAGCTCGCGAGAGTGGCCGTGAGCACGACGGCCAGGGCGGCTCCGAGGCGGTTGGCGCGCATGCGTACCTCCAGAAGGTTCTGTGAACGTGCACAGAGTGAAACAGCCACGAAACGTCAGTCAAGGGGTCGTTATGCTCTCGTTAATCAGCCATTATCGGGATAAGTCGGGGCGACTGTTCCCGGGAAGGCCGGGTCGGCGCTACTGTGCACGTTCACAGAAGAGCTTCTCTAGGGGGATGGATGTATCCGGAGCGTCCTGCCGGCATCGCCTTTGGCGGCGACTACAACCCGGAGCAGTGGCCACGCGAGATCCTGGAGGAGGACGTGGCCCTGATGCGCGAGGCCGGGGTCAACCTGGTCAGCCTGGGCCTGTTCTCGTGGGCGCTGATGGAGCCCGCGGAGGGGCGCTACGAGTTCGGCTGGCTGGACGAGATCGTCGACCGGCTGCACGCGGCCGGGGTCGCCGTCGATCTGGCCACGCCGACCGCCGCCCCGCCCGCCTGGTTCATCCGGAAATATCCGGACGTGCTGCCGGTGACCAGGGAGGGGACGCGGATCGGGTTCGGCGGCCGGCAGAGCGCCTGCTCCAGCGCCCCGGCCTTCCGCGAGGCGACCGCTCGGCTGGTGCGCGCGCTGGGCGAGCACTACCGCGGGCATCCCGCCGTGGTCATGTGGCACGTGCACAACGAGTACGGGGCGCCGCTCGGCGAGTGCTACTGCGAGCACAGCGTGGCGGCCTGGCGGGTGTGGCTGGAAGCCACGTATCGCGATATTTCCGCATTGAACGACGCCTGGGGCGCCACCTTCTGGGGCCAGACGTACACCGACTGGGCGGAGATCGACGCCCCCCGCTTCAACCACACCGTCGTCAACCCGGCCCAGCGCCTCGACTACGCCCGCTTCAGCGACGGCCAGCACCGCGAGCACTACGCGCTCCAGCGCGACATCCTGCGCGAGCTGACCCCCGGCCTCCCCGTGACCACCAACTTCGCCGGCACCGTCAACTGCAAGTCCGCCGACCTGTGGCAGTGGGCCCGCGAGCTGGACGTGGTCGCCAACGACCACTACCTCCAGGCCGAGCGGCCGGACAACCACATCGACCTGGCCATGTCCGCCGACCTGGCCCGCTCGGTGGCGGGCGGCGCGCCGTGGATGCTCATGGAGCACTCGGCGGGGGCGGTCAACTGGCAGCCGCGCAACCTCGCCAAGCGCCCCGGCGAGATGCGCCGCAACAGCCTGGCGCACGTGGCCCGCGGCTCGGACAGCGTGCTGTTCTTCCAGTTCAGGGCGTCGCGGTTCGGGGCCGAGAAGTTCCACTCGGGGATGGTGCCGCACGCGGGGACCGGCTCCGCGCAGTGGCGCGAGGTGGTCCGGCTGGGCGCCGACCTGCGCCGGCTGGCCGATCTGCGGGGCAGCCGGGTGCGGGCCGAGGTGGCGCTCGTCTGGGACTGGGAGTCGTACTGGGCGCTGGAGCTGGACTGGCGGCCGTCGGTGGACCTGGCGTTCAGGGAGCGGATGGACGCCTTCTACGAGGCGCTGTGGCGGGAGCACGTCACGGTGGACTTCGTCCACCCTTCCGCCGATATTTCGGGATATCGGGTGGTGGTGGCGCCCAGCTCGTACCTGCTGACCGAGGCGTCCGCCAAGAACCTCCACCGGTACGTGGAGGCGGGCGGCAACCTGCTCGTCTCCTACTTCTCCGGCATCGTCGACGAGCACGACACCATCCACCCGGGCGCCCACCCCGGCGCGCTGCGCGAGCTCCTGGGCCTGTCGATCGAGGAGTTCCACCCGCTGCGCGAGCACGAGACGGTGACGCTGGCGGGCGGCGGCACGGCCCGGATCTGGTCCGAGCGGGTCCACCCGGCGGGCGCGGTCCCCGTACGGGACTTCGCCACCGGACCCGACGCGGGACACCCCGCCCTCACCCGCCACGACCTCGGCGCGGGCACCGCCTGGTACCTCGCCACCGCTCCCGTGACGGGCCTGCGCGAGCTGCTCGCGCAGGTGCTCGACCACGCGGACGTGTCCCGGCCGCGCGGCCTCCCCGACACCCTCGAACTCGTACGCCGGGGCGGCCACGTCTTCCTGATCAACCACGGCGACGAGCCCGTGACGGTCGAAGGGGTGACCGGGACCAGCGTGTTCGACGGCGTACGGCACGAGGGATCGGTCACCGTCGCGCCCGGCGCGGTCACGGTCATCGCCCCCTAGGGAGACCTCGACGAATCCGGCGGACCCGTCGCCGGGTCTGACAGGATTCCGTGACCGGCATTTACCGAAATTGCGGAAATCTGGCTGACCGCAACACTATGATCGCGTTAAGCCACATCCGCACCACGGTGCGTACCCGAAGGAGCCCCATGGCCGACCGCCGGCCGGAGCGCGCGCCGCGCGGAATCGACACCTCCAGGCCCAGCGTCTCCCGCGTCTACGACTTCATGCTCGGCGGCAAGGACAATTACGAGGCCGACCGCGAGCTGGGGCTGCGGGCGCTGGAGATCGCCCCGGACGCGCGCGAGTCGGCGCGGGCGAACCGGGAGTTCCTCGGGCGGGTGGTCAGGTTCCTGGCGGCGGGGGCCGGGCTGCGCCAGTTCCTGGACCTCGGCTGCGGGCTGCCCACTCGGGACAACGTCCACGAGATCGCCCAGTCGGCCGCTCCCGGCAGCCGGGTCGTCTACGTCGACCACGACCCGATCGTGCTCGTCCACGCCCGCGCGCTGCTGGCCGTGAACGACGCGACCACGGTCGTCGAGGCCGATGTCAGGGACCCGGACGCGATCCTCGACGACCCGGAGACCAGGCGTCTCATCGACCTCGGCGAGCCGGTCGGGCTGCTGATGTTCGGCATCCTGCATCACCTGGCCGACCACGAGGACCCGGCCGGGATCGCCGCCCGCCTGATGGCCCGGCTGCCGGCCGGCAGCCACCTGGCCGTCTCCCACTTCTGCGACCCGGGCACGGCGCACCCCGAGGCGTCCGCCCAGGCGTACGCCGCCGAGAAGCTGTTCGACGAGGGCCTGGGCACCGGCCGGTGGCGCGCCCGTGAAGAGATCCTGGCCTGCTTCGACGGTCTGGAGCTGCTGGAGCCCGGGCTCGTGCCGCTGCCGGAGTGGCGGCCGGACCCCGGCGACCTCGCCCGGCCCGGCCTGTCCCGTCACACCCTGGCCGGCGCGGTCGCACGCAAGGCCCGGTGAGGGGTCACAGCGCGCCCGCGTACACCCAGCGGCCCTCGAAACGGACGAAACTGCTGTTCTCCTCCAGCTCCCCCGGAGTGCCGCGTTCGACGTAGTGGGCGCGGAAGCGCACCGTGCCCTCGGTGTGGACGACGCTGCCGCCGGTCGTCTCCAGCACCTCCAGCCGCACCCAGCGCGTCTTCCTGTCCAGGTCGAGCCGGGCGGGGCGGGCGGACGGATGCCAGCTGCGCAGCAGGTAGGCGGCGTCGCCCACACTGAACGCGCTATATCTGGACCGCATGAGCTGCTCGGCGGTGGCGGCCACCGCCTCGTCCCGGTGGAGCCTGCCGCAGCAGTCCTGGTAGGGGGCGGGCAGGCCGCACGGACATGTACGAGGCATGACGCCTATTGTGCCGGGACCGGCAGCCGCACCGTGAGCTCGGTCAGCGTAGGGCCGAGCGGGGCGTCGAGGGTGAGCGAGGCGTCGGCGTCGCCGCCGGTCTCCCCCTGGTTGACGATGGCGATGGGGATGCCGAGCGAGGCGGCCTTGGTGACGAACCGCAGCCCCGACCTGACCGTCAACGACGACCCCAGCACCAGCAGCAGGCTCGCGCCCGCCACCAGGGCGAAGCACTCGTCCACCCGGGGCCGGGGGACGTTCTCGCCGAAGAACACCACGTCGGGCTTGAGCATCCCGCCGCACGCCGCGCAGTCGACCACCTGGAACCCGGCGACCTGCGCGTCGGTGAGCACGGCGTCGCCGTCGGGGTTGATCCGGGCGCCGGCGGCCTCCCAGTCCGGATTGGCGGCCCGCAGCCGCCGCTCCAGCTCGGCGCGGGGCGTGCGCTCGCGGCACGACAGGCACACCACCCGGTCGAGCCCGCCGTGCAGCTCGATCACCCGCCGCGCCCCGGCGGCCTGGTGCAGGCCGTCGACGTTCTGGGTGACGATGCCGGCGAGCAGCCCGCGCCGCTCCAGCTCGGCCACGGCCCGATGGCCGGCGTTGGGCCGGGCCTGGCCGATCTGCCGCCAGCCGACGTGGCTGCGGGCCCAGTATCGCTGCCGCGCCTGCGCGCTGCCGGTGAAGCGCTGGTACGTCATCGGCTCCGCGCGCCGGGCCCGGCCGGTCGGCCCCCGGTAGTCGGGGATGCCGGACTCGGTCGACAGGCCCGCTCCGCTGAGCACGGCCACGCCTCCGCCCGCGACCAGCTCGGCCAGTCGTGTCACTGTCACACCATCCATGGTGCCCGATCTCCACGCCTGCCCGTCCCCCGGCCCGGCCGTCACGACACCGGAGCCGGGGGGACGGTTGCCCGGCCGGGGAGACGCCCGGCCCGCGCCGGCCGCCGGGTCCGAGGGGACGGCCGTCTCCCGCTCAGTCGCCCGTGCGTTCCTCCGCCTCGGCGATCCGCTCGGCGCTCCACAGCCGCCGCATCTCCGGGCAGCTCTCCAGCAGCTCGCCGAGCCGCCCCCGCCCCGCGACCCGGCCGCGGTCGAGCACCACGATCTGGTCGGCGCGTTCGAGCGCGGCCTGCCGGTGGGAGACGACCAGCAGGGTGCCGTGGCCGGCGATCCGCTCCCACAGCAGCCGCTCGGTCTCGACGTCGAGCGCCGACGACAGGTCGTCCACGACCAGCAGGTCCGGGTCGCGGACGAGGGCGCGGGCGGCGGTGGCCCGCTGCACCTGCCCGCCGGACAGCCGCACCCCGCGCGGCCCCACGACCGTGTCGAGCCCGTCGGGCATCGCGGCCAGGTCCGGCTCGAACGCGGCCAGCTCCAGCGCCCGCCCGAGCTCGGCGTCGGTCGCGGGCCGGCCGAGGAGCAGGTTCTCGCGCAGGGTCTCGGAGAACAGCCTCGGGACCTGGCTCGCGTACGCCGCCCGGCCGGGGACGAGGAACGTGCCCGGGTCGGCGACGGGCACGCCGTTCCACGAGATCGTGCCCTCCTCCAGCGGCAGCAGGCCGAGCAGGGCGCGTACCAGGGTGGTCTTGCCCGAGCCGACCGCGCCCGTGACGACCGTGAACGAGCCGCGCTCGACGCGCAGGTCGATCCCCCGCAGCCCGCCCGCGCTCAGCCCGCGGGCCTCCAGCACCCGCAGCGGGCCCGGGTGCGGGGGCACGGCCGCGACCGCGGGCGGGTCGCGGCGCAGCCAGACGTCGGCGCCGCGCGACAGGTCGCCGGCGCTCTCGTGCGGCGCCATCAGCCGGGTGAGCCGCTCGGTGGCGACCGCGGCCTGCGGCAGGCGGTACAGGACGGTGCCGATCGACCGGGGCAGGGCCGTCAGCCAGCCGATGTAGCTGGTGAACAGCGCGAGGTCGCCCACCGTGAACTCGCCGCCGCGCATCGCGGGGGCGGCCAGGAGCAGGACGAGCCCGATGCTGAGCTCGACGGTCGCGCCGGTCGTGGCGTCCAGCAGGTCGGTGGCCAGGCGGTCCTTGACGGCGGCCGCGCGCCGCCGCCGGTTGTGCTCGCGCAGCCGCTCCAGCGCCGCCTCCTCGGCTCCCGCGGTCTTGATGGCGAGCACGCCGCCGAAGATCTCGCCCACGTACGACGTGACGGCCGCGCCGAGCGTCCTGGCCCGCTGGTGCAGCCTCCCGATGGTCTGCCGCATGAGCCTGCTCAGCACGCCGATCGCGACCATCGGCAGCACCAGCGCCAGCGTGATGACGGGATCGGCGGAAGCCATGATCGTCAGCGCGGCGGCGGCGAAGAGCGTCGTCCCGGCCAGGCTGACGCTCTCGTCGGTGAAGTCGACCGCGTCGGCCACGTCGTCCCGCAGGCGGGCGACGGACTCGCCGGGCGAGTGCGGCAGCCGCGCCGCGGCGGGGCCGCGGGCGGTCAGGATGGAGCGCAGGGCGTTGGCGCGCAGCAGGGTGGCCGCCGCGGCCCACCAGTAGACCCCGTACGTCCACGCGATGACGATCATCAGGCCCCGGGCGACCTCCACGCCCACGAACGCCGCGCACAACCACAGCGCCCAGCCCGGGTCGCCGCCGAGCCCGTCGAAGATCCGCTGCAGGACGAGCCCGCTCGCCAGCGGGATCACGTGGACGGGCAGCCAGAGCAGCGCCCCGATGAGGTAGCGGCGGAAGTCGAACGTGGCCAGCCTGGTGGCCACCAGCATGACCGGCTTCACCGGCTCACCCCCGCCAGGTCGAGCAGCCGCCCGAACCTGCTGCCGGGGTCGGCGGCGAGGTCGGCGCGGCGGCCGTACTCGACGATCTTGCCGTGGTCGAGCACGGCGATCTTGTCCACGCGCGACAGCGAGGACAGGCGGTGCGCGATGATCACGCCGGTCCGGCCGTCGAGCAGCCGGTCGATGCTCTGCTCGATGCGGCGTTCGGTGGCGGGGTCGAGCCTGCTGGACGCCTCGTCGAGCACGACGAGCCCGGGGTCGGAGAGGAACGCGCGGGCGAACGCGATGAGCTGCGCCTCCCCCGCCGACACCGCGCGCAGCTCGGTGTCGAGCCCGTCGGGCAGCCCGGCCAGCCACTCGCCCAGCCCGACGCCGTGGAGGACCTCCCGCAGCCGCGCGTCCCCCGGGGACGGCCGGAAGAGCGTCAGGTTGTCGCGCAGGCTCGCCGCGAAGAGCTGGACGTCCTGTGTGACCACGCCGATCCGCGTTCGCACGGACGCCTGGCCGGCCTCGCGCAGGTCCAGCCCGCCGACCCGCACGACGCCCTCGGACGGGTCGTACAGGCGCAGCGCCAGGCGGGCGAGCGTGGTCTTGCCGCTGCCGGTCCGCCCCACCAGGCCGAGCGTCTCGCCGGGGGCCAGCGTGAGGGTGACGCCCGACAGCACCTGCTCGTCGTCGCCGGGGTAGGCGAAGCCGACGCCGTCCAGGCTCAGGCCGAGCGGGCCGGTCGCGGGCAGGGGGCGGGTGCCCTCGGGCAGCGTGCGCCGCTCGGCCAGCAGGTCCGCGATGCGGGCCAGACCGGCCAGTGCCGCCTGGTACTGCCTGATCTGGTCGATGAGCCGCTCGAACGGCGTGCGTACCATCAGCGTGTACTGGAAGATCAGCACGGCGGTGCCGATCGTGAGCGTCCCCGACCGCAGCGCCCAGGCGGCGAGCCCGAGCATGATCGCGGTGCCCGCGGCGAACGCCACCGACGTGCCCGCCAGCAGCGTGGTCCCGATGCGCGCGTCCCTGACCTCGGCGCGGTAGAGGGCGGCGCTGACCTGGTGGAAGCGGCGTACGGTGTGCTCGCCCGCGCCGTTGGCCCGCAGGTCCTCGGCCCCGGCCAGCCGCTCCTCCAGCAGGCCGAACAGCCGCGCGCTCGCCGCGCGCGACCGGGCGGCGGCCGGCACGGCCAGCCGCTGGGCGCGGGCCATCCCCCACCCGATGAGCAGGCAGTAGACCAGCAGCGCGCAGCCGATGCGCCAGTCGACGCCGAACACGATGACGACCACCCCGGCCAGGAGCAGCACGCTCGCCACGACGTCCATGAGGAACGCGACGACGAAGTCGGCCACGGCCACGACGTCGCCGTCCACGCGTTCGATCATCTCGCCGGGCGTGTGCCGGCCGTGGAAGGCCAGGTCCAGGCCGAGCGCGTGCCGGGCGAGGCGCTCGCGCAGGCGGTTGGTGCCGTCCCAGGCCAGGCGGCCGGCCAGCCACGCGGCGACCGGCCGGGCGGCCTGGCCGGCGACGGCCAGCGCCAGGTAGCCGACGGCGATCAGGGTCAGGTGCCTGATGCTCGCGCCGCCGATCGCGTCGTCCACGAAGCGGCGGGTGATCTGCGGCGCCGCCAGCGGGAGCGCGGTGGTGGCGGCTATGGCCGCGGCGAGCGCGGCGCCCTGGCGACGGCCCGGGCGCAGCAGGCGCAGGACGGAGGGGCTATGCGGTGGAATCCCTTGGTCGAACGATCTCGATGACAAACGTCATGCCCTTTGGATAGGAGGTCTCATTGCTCTGGCGGGACATGAACGTCGTCCTCATCGCCGGCCTCCTTGATCCGATGGGCTCGCTCCAGGGAGTACAGCAGCCCCGCGCGGGCCGGGGCAACCGGTTTACCCGCTGCCCCGCAGCACCCCTGCCCGCGCCAGCCCGGCGGTCAGCCGCGCGCGGGCGGGGCCCGGGAGGCAGTCGAGGGCGTGCGGATCGTGGGCCGCGAGCCGGGAGACGGGCGCGATCTGGTACGGGTTGAGCCGGAACGATTGCCCCGACCGCAGGCTCACCGCGAACGTCCCGGGCCCGCACCCGTCGGGCCCCGCGCCGCCGGCCACCACCTGCGCGCACGGGTCCCACCCGGGAACGGGTTCCGCGCCGGCCACGGAGCAGGCGGCCAGGCGCCCCGGCGGCAGCCCGGGAAGCCGCTCCAGCCACTCCTTGATCATGCGGGTGACCTCATAGGCCCGCATCGTGCCGGGCGCGTCGAACTCCACCCACCTGACCAGGTCGTCCCCGGCCCTCGGCGGGAAGCGCACGCTCTGCCCGGCCCACTCCGAGCGGATCGCCATCCGGTACGGCCGCAGCCCGGCCAGCCGGACCCCGCCGGCGCCCGCCGCCAGCAGCTCGACGGACTCCCCCGCGGCGCCCGCGGCCACGCCGGGCGCGCCCAGCACCAGCTCGCACGCCACCGCCACGCCCGGCGGGATCGCGGCCAGCAGCCGCCGCAGGTTGACGGTCCACCCGTTCAGGCCGGTCACGGCGGCCAGGAAGTCGATCCGCGTCACGGCGATCGTCAGGCCGCGGCAGCGGGCCAGGACGTCCCTGGGGAAGGCGGCCACCCGCTCCGCGTCCAGCCATCCGGCCCACGGCCCGCCCTCGGGCGGGCGGCACGCCCCGGTCACCCAGCGCACCTGCTTCCCCGGCCGGGTGTCCGAGGCGTCCCGCGACCGTGCCCCTTCGACGGGCCCGGCGTCCGTGTCCTTCCCCTTGCCGGCGCGCCACGGGGGGCGGATCACCCGTTCGGGCGACCACGCCGAGAACTCGGCCCCGGCCAGCTCCGGCACGCGCCGCAGCGCCGCGCCGAGCCGGGCCACGAGCCGCCCGCACAGCGTCACCCGCTCCGCTCCCAGCGCTCCCACCAGCGCGAACGCCGCGGGCAGCTGCCGGGCGGCGTCCAGCGCGACGTGCGCCCGCCGCCCGGCGGCGACCTGCGCGGCCAGCTCGACCTCGGGCCGGAACACCTCGCACCGCCCGGCCGCGCCGAGCACGTCCCTGCTGCTCTGCATGCTGCCCTCGGCCAGCTCCAGGTCGTCGATGCTGAGCCGGACCGCGGGGTCGGCCGCCAGCCGCAGCGCCGTGCCCACCGCTCTGAGGCGGGCGTCGTCGAACGCCTGCCGCTCCAGGACGGCCGCCGCCGCCCGCTCGAGCAGCGCCGCCTGCGGCCCGCCGTCGAGCCGTTCGGCGGCGGCCCGCAGCCGGGACGGGTCGGCGAGGCGTGCGACGACGTGTTCGTTGAGGTCGAGCACCTCGGCTCCGGGAGGCGGCACGACCTCGGTGGTGAAGTCGGTCAGCGGCGGGATGACGAGCAGCTCCATCAGCGACACTCCCCCTGCCATGGGTACGGGTGCGCCGCCCGAGCCCCCTGGACCACCGGGCCGGCCGCCCGCGAGCACGAATCCGCGCGCACGTCCGCCGGCCCCGGATAGCGGGCGACCGCCCGCGAGCGCGCCGCCGGGGAGCAGGTGTCGCCCCCTTCCGCTTTCGGCCGGGCGGCCGGGGAGCGGGTGTCGGCCGTCTCCGCTTTCACCCGGACCGCTGAGGGGCGGGTCTCGGCCGTCTCCGATTTCGGCCGGGGCACCGGGCGGCCGCCGGCCGGGCGCAGGTAGACGCAGCGCAGCTCGGCGGCGAACCGGAGCCCGCCATCCCGCAGCCAGCACTCCTCCGGCCCCGGCAGGGTCTCCGTCAGCGTGAGCCGCTCGGCCGTGGCCGCCAGCCGGCCCAGCCCCTCGACCAGCGCGGGCGAGCGGGTGTCGACGTGGATCGGCCGGCGTTCGCGGGCGGACGCGGCGAAGAACGTCACGGGCAGGTCGTGCGTCTCCCGCAGCCGCGCCATCGCGACCAGCAGCTCGCGATCCCCGACCGCCTGCCCGAGCGCGTCGAACGACGCCCGGCCCACGCGCCACACGCGCCGCGAGATGACCACGTTGTCCCAGGTCAGCCTGGGCACCCTGGAGAGGTGCCGCAGGTCCGGCCGGCGCACCCTCGGCAGGGCGAGCGCCGTGTGCAGCGCCGTGTCGTCGTGCTCGCCGTTGTGCAGCAGCAGCGGCCCGTCCACCCCCTTGGCCCGCAGGACGGCCCGGCGCCCGTCGCTGTGCACGTACAGCTCGTCGAGCCCGATCCGGCGCCGCCCGCCGTCGGCCGTCACTCCGCCCAGCTCCAGCACCGGCCCGGGGAACTCCAGCGGCGGCCGGCCCGTGGCGCGGCGCGAGATGACGTTGAGCGCGGTGTGGCCGCCGAGCGCCCGCGCGATCGCCGCGTCCCGCTCGGCGACGAGCGCGGCGCCGTCGGGGTGGAACTGCAGGGCCCACGGCGTCAGCAGCGCGACGTCGTGGAGGTCGCCGAGCACCAGCGGGGTCAGCCCCGGCTCGTACGCCTCCAGCGACGGCGCGGCCACCATGACGTCGGCCGAGCAGAGCACGGGCGCGGCCGGCGGCTCGGGGTCGTCCAGCAGGCCCGCGAGGTCGACGGTGGCGGCGCCGGGCGGCGCGGCGCGCACGATCGCGGCGATCCGCTCGGCGAGGCGGTCGCCGTAGCGGATCTCCAGGTCGCCGGTCGCCCCCAGCACCTCGGCCAGCCCGAACGTGCCCGCCCCGAGCCGGCCGGCGAGCCGCCGGTTGGTGCGCTGCCTGGTCAGCTCGGCGTCGGCGGCGAGCAGGTCGAGCACCTGGGGCACGCGGCCTTCCAGGTCGGCCGCCAGCCCCGCGCCGACGCTCACCCGGAGCGTGCCTGCCGCGGCCTCGTGCACGACGACGCGGTCGTCGCCGGGCCGGTCGTCGTGCGCCCGTCCGCTGCCGGCCAGCGTCTCGAGCCGCCGCTGCAGGGCCAGCTTCACGTCGGGAGAGGCGGCGGGATACTGGGCGAGCAACTCGGTGATCTCCCGCACCCGCCGCCCCACCGGCAGATCGCCCCCCGAACGGTGGGCATCCGGATGGGGGGCCTCCGAGCGGGAGCCATCCGAACGGTGAGCGTCCCGGTGGGAGGCGTCCGGGCGGGAGGCGTGCGGGCGCGGGGTTTCGGCGGGGAGGCGTTCGCGCAGCCAGGACAGGGGGTCGGCGACCGTGGCCGGCGGGCAGAGGTCGTGGGTGAGCAGCCCGCGGCGCACCGCCACCGCCAGGGCCGCGGCGGCCTGCTCCAGCTCCATCCCTGACTCGGCGGCGATCTCGGCCAGCGTCCGGCTCCCGTCGCACAGCGCGACGAACGGCGCCGCGCCGGACACGGCGTCCGGCACGGCGCGCGTCCAGGTCCGGCGGCGCGGCACCAGCCCCGCCACGAGCGCGGGGTCGGCCAGGACGCGCCGCTGGAGCGCCTCGCCCACCCAGTCGGCCGGGTACGCCACCCGCCGCGGGCGCGCCCGGTGGCCCGACCACGTGTGGCCGCCGGGCGCCGCGGGCTCGACCCGGCCGTGGTCGAGCGGCCCGAAGCTGCACGTGGCGCAGAGCCCCTGCAGGACCGAGCCGACCAGGCGCCGCAGCCGGCCGCCCTTGGCGACGCCGCGCCGCAGGTCGCGGTAGAGGCCGGGCGCCGAGCGCACGAGGGCGTCGAGGAAGCGCTCGTCGGCCGCGATCCCGGCCGCCGCCGCGCGGGCGAGCGCCGCGTCGGCCGCCGTCGTGCCCGCCAGGGCGAGCCGGGCGTCCTCCAGCGCCCCGGTCGCCTCGTTCCAGGCGGCGAGCCAGCCGGCGGGCGCGGGCGTGTCGTCCGGGAGCGGGCGCAGGTCACGCAGGCGGCTGCGCAGGCCACGCGGCAGCCGCCCGCCGCCCGCCCCACGTACGGGACGGGCGTCCCCGCCTGCGGCGCTGCGGACCGGGCGGGGGTCATCGGCCGGAGCCCGGCGGCCCGGGCGGGGGTCCTCAGCCGGAGCCCGGCGATCCGGGCGGGGGTCTTCGGCCGGGGCGTGGCGGGCCGGGGCCTCGGCGAGCAGGTCGAGCGCCCGCCGCTCCAGCCGGACGACCTCGGCGGCCGCCGCCGCGGCCCGCGGGTAGGCCAGGGATCGGACGAGCTCCCAGGCGAAGCCCGCGCTCCGGACGGTCACGGCCGGCAGCAAAGTCCAGTCCTGCTCGCTCACACGGCCACCCCTTCTCGCGCGGAATTACACCCGGCACGTCTTAACTCAAAATGCTTACAAGATCATCTTTGCTTGTCAATGAGACCGCCGATGAGAAATCAATGAGCAGGTCTTAACGACTCCACCGCCCGCACCTGCAAATCCCGCCATAGGGTGCGGAGTCGTTTACTTCTGGTTTTCATCCCCTTATCTGCCCTGCACAGGGGCCGGAGTCCGGCGCGGCGGCCCGAATTCGGACGCCCATTTCGCGATTTCTTCCGTACGTTCGAGAAAGCCGCCGTTACGCCGTTCCATGACGGGGGATGAAGGAATCGTGACGGATGGCGGGCGGCGCGAAGGGCCGAATCTCTCGACACCGGCGTTCGTCGCCGGGCTCGCCGTCATCACCGCGATGGTGGCCGCGCTCGACATCCTCTCGGGCTCGGCGGTGCGGCTGTTCCCGCTGCTGATCTTCCTGCCGGCGATCGTGGCGGGGCTGGGCACCGTACGGCAGACGATCGTCGCGTCGGTGTGGGTCGTCCTGGCGGCTGGGGGGATCACCACGTACCTGGGCGGCGAACCCAACGACAACCTGCTGGCAGCCGGGTTCACGGCCGTGTTCGGCGCGCTGAGCGTCTTCGGCTGCGCCTACCGGGTGCGGCGCGAGGAGGAGGTGCACCGGCTGCGCTCGGCGGCCGCCGCCCTCCAGCAGCTCATCGTGCGCCCGCTGCCGCTGCGCACCGCCGACGTCGTCATCGACGGCCTCTACCAGCCGGTGGAGGAGGACACGATGGTGGGCGGCGACATGTACGAGGTCGCCGTCTCCCACCACGGCACCCGGGTGCTCATCGCCGACGTGCAGGGCAAGGGCCTGCCCGCCATCGGGACCGCGCTGGCCGTGCTGGGCTCGTTCAGGGAGGCGGCCTACCGGGAGGAGACCCTGGCCGGGGTCGTCGAGGCGATGGAGAACGCCGTGGCCAGGCAGAACACCTTCGCCGCCACCACCGGTGAGCCCGAGCGTCTGGTCACCGCCCTGGTGCTGGACATCAGCCGGCGGCTGGACGTCGAGGCGGTCAACTGCGGGCACATCGCCCCGTACATGATCCACCGCGGCGACGCCCGGCAGGTCGACCTCGGGGAGCCGTCCGTGCCGCTCGGCGTGGGCACGCTCGCTCCCGGGCCGCGCGGCGGCGCGCGGTTCGCGTTCCCGCCCGGCGCGGCGCTGGTGCTGTGCACCGACGGCGTCACCGAGGCCCGCGACCCCCGCGGCGCCTTCTACCCGCTGGAGGAGCGCCTGGAGGGCTGGGCCTCCGACCCTCCCGATCGGCTCGCCCAGGTGCTCGGCGAAGACCTGCGCGCGTTCACCAGGACGGCGCCGCGCGACGACATCGCGATCCTCACGCTGCGCCGGTCCGAGTCCTGACCTGCCGGGAACCGGCCCGCGCACCGTCATGAACCGGTCGGTCCACCCACGCGTACCTACACACATCGGACATGTCCATGGAGGTGTCGTGGAGCTCAGCCTCTTGCGGGCACAGGCTCACAGCCCGTCGTACTTCTCGTTGATGCGTGCCTCGTCAGGAGAGCGCGCGCCGGTTGACTTCTGCATCCCGTGCAATCCATATTTCCCGACCCCGGAGATCTTCGAGCATCTCGGGAGAAACCTGGAGACGATTCTCAAGTTCTATCCGAGCGACGCGGGCACGATCACCGCGGAGCTCTGCGCCACACTCGGGCTCCACCCGAAGACGGTCGCCATGGGCAACGGGTCGACCGAGCTGATCACCTGGATCGATCACCTGCTGGTGCGCGAGAGCCTCGCGGTGCCCATCCCGACCTTCGGGCGCTGGACCGACCAGCCGCTGGAGACGGGCAAGCGGGTGGACATGTACCCGCTGCTGGAGAGCCGCAACTTCACCCTCGACGTGCAGGACTACGTCTCGTTCATCCGCATGCGCGGCTCCCGGGTCGCGGTGATCTGCAACCCGAACAACCCCGACGGCGGCTACCTCCCCAAGCACGACGTCCTGCAGCTGCTGGACGAGCTCATCGACCTCGACCTGGTGATCGTGGACGAGTCGTTCGGCGACTTCGTGGACTGCGAGCCGGACGCGGGGCTGGCGGCGGAGGCGGCGGTCCGGCCGAACGTGATCGTCCTGCGCAGCCTGGGCAAGAACTTCGGCCTGCACGGCATCCGCTTCGGCTACATGGTCGCCAACCCGGCGCTGGCCGGGCGGGTGCGCGACGCGCTGCCCAAGTGGAACCTCAACTCGTTCGCCGAGGTCATCGTGTTCATGATGCGGCAGTTCATGGGCGAGTACCAGAACAGCCTCAGGCTGGTGGGCCAGGACAGGCGGGCCATGTTCCAGCAGCTCGGCACCATGCCGGGGCTGTCGGTGTTCGCCTCGCAGGGCAACTTCCTGCTGATCAAGCTGCCGCCCGGCTACGACGGGGTGGGACTGCGCGACCACCTGCTCTCCGAGCACGGCGTCTATGTGCGCGAGTGCGGCAACAAGCTGGGCACGACCAGCCAGTTCATCCGCCTGGTCGTACGGCCGCAGGACGACGTGCGGCGGCTGCTCATCGGCATGACGCAGTTCCTGTACTCCGGCAGCCTGCACGAGATCCCCGTCATCGGGGTGCACCACCGGCACGTCAACCCCCTGTCGGCCTGAGACGCCGCCGACCTGAGATTCCGCCCGGGCCCCGGCAGCGCTCCGCGGGGGCCCGGGCGGGCCCCGCTACCGCCGGTGGAGCCGGTAGCGCTTGGGCGGCTTGAACCCGCGCTCGGCCATGATCTGCCGCAGCCGGTCGGGGTAGTCGGTGATGATGCCGTCCACGCCGTCGTCGATGAGCTTGTTCAGGGTCGGCCCGTCGTCGATCGTCCACGGGATCACCTTGAGGCCGAGGGCGTGGGCCTGGTCGACCATGTCCTTGGTGACGTACGCCTGGTAGCCGGGGTCGGTAACCTTGCCGTTCTGCGGGAACCCGTGCACCGGCGAGAACGCGTCCGCCCCGAACGACCTGACGGCCTTGAGCGGGTCGCCGCCGAAGTCGTCGATGTCGATGCCGCCCAGCCAGGGCGAGGCGCCCGGCTGCCCGGTCTGCAGGAAGTCGCGGTTGGTGAGCGCGACGAGCGGCAGCCGCGGCTCCAGCTCCCGCATCCGCATCAGGGCGCCCCAGTCGAAGCTCTGGATGGTGACCTGCCGCAGCATCCCGGCGCGCCGGATCTCCCGCAGCGTCACCTGCGCGAACTGCTCCCTCGGCGCGGTCTCGCTCGGCGCCCCGGCCTCCACCTTGGTCTCGACGTTGAGCTTCACGCCCCACGCCCGGTACCGGCGTACGAGGTCGAACACCTCGCGCAGCGTCGCCATGGGCGCCCCGGGCACCGCCCGCTGCCCCGGGAACTCGGCCAGCGTCCGCGACCCGCAGTCCATGGTCCTGACCTGCTGGAGGGTGAGGGCGTTGACGTACTTGCCGACGTACGGGAACTCGGGGTCCCCGGGCACGGCGGGCGCCGTGTCCTGGCACTTCCTGTCGCTGATCCGCCTGTCGTGCGTGACGACCGCCTGGCCGTCCTCGGTGATCTGCACGTCGAGCTCCAGCGTGCTGACGCCGAGCTCCAGCGCGTTCGCGAACGCGGGCAGGGTGCTCTCCACCACGAGCCCGAGCCCTCCCCGGTGGGCCTGGAGGTCGAACGCGCGCCGGCCGTCGGCGAGCGCCGCCTCGGGCGCGGCCGTCAGGGTCACCGCTGCCGTCGCGAGGACCGCGAGCCATCTCTTCGTATTCACACGCGACAAGATCTGGCACGACGGGGACGGCGGGGCGTACGCGAGATGAGCGCGGGACGAAGCCTTCGCGATCAGGCGACGTGCCCTGGCGAGGGTTAACCTGCCGACACGTGGGTCCGAACAGCCTACACTGATCCGTATGCATACTCCCGATTGATCTGGCGTCGCACGCCTCAATCCTCCGTTTCCTAGCTCGGGAGTGTTCCGCCAACATGATCATCGCCAGTGACATAGAGCTGCGCGCGGGCGCGCGGCTGCTTATTGAAAAAGCCTCGTTCCGGGTCAACCCGGGCGACAAGATCGGGCTCGTCGGCCGCAACGGCGCGGGCAAGACGACCCTCACCAAGGTGCTGGCGGGCGAGGGCCTGCCCGCCAGCGGGTCCGTCACCACCAGCGGCAGCGTCGGCTACCTCCCCCAGGACCCGCGCACCGGCGACCTGGAGGTGCTCGCCCGCGACCGCATCCTGTCGGCGCGGGGTCTCGACGAGGTCCTGCGCAAGCTGCGCGAGGCCGAGCTCGGCATGTCCTCCGCCGACGACCGCACCCGCGAGAAGGCCGTCAGGAAGTACGGCAGGCTCGAGGACCAGATGCACGTGCTGGGCGGATACGCGGCCGAGTCGGAGGCCGCGTCCATCGCCTCCAGCCTCGGGCTGCCCGATCGCGTGCTCTCGCAGCCGTTGCAAACGCTTTCCGGCGGTCAGCGCCGGCGCGTGGAATTGGCGCGAATTCTTTTCAGCGGAGCGGAAACTCTCCTTCTCGACGAGCCGACAAACCACCTAGATGCCGACTCAATCGGGTGGCTTCGTGATTTTTTGCGTTCGCATCAAGGCGGCTTGGTGATCATCAGCCACGACGTCGCTCTTCTTGAAGCGACGGTCAACAAGGTCCTGCACCTGGACGCCAACCGCTCGGTGATCGATCACTACAACGTCGGCTGGAAGGCCTACCTCGCCCAGCGCGAGACCGACGAGAAGCGCAGGAAGCGCGAGCGCGCCAACGCCGAGAAACAAGCAGGTGCGCTGCTCGCGCAGGCCGACAAGATGCGGGCCAAGGCCACCAAGGCCAAGGCCGCGCAGGACATGATGCGGCGTGCGCACCGGTTGCTGTCGGGCACCGAGGAAGAGCGTAAGAGCGACAAAGTGGCGCGGTTGCGCTTCCCCGAGCCGCAGCCCTGCGGGCGCACCCCGCTCACGGCCGAGGGGCTGTCCAAGTCGTACGGCTCGCTGGAGGTCTTCACCGACGTCAGCGTGGCCATCGACCGAGGTCACAGGGTCGTCATCCTCGGCCTGAACGGCGCCGGCAAGACCACGCTGCTACGGATTCTCGGCAACATCGAGACTCCCGACACGGGCGAGATCCGGCCCGGCCACGGCCTCAAGGTCGGCTACTACGCCCAGGAGCACGAGACCCTCGACCCCGGCCGCACCCTGCTGGAGAACATGCGGTCGGCCGGGGGCCAGTTCACCGACACCGAGCTGCGCAAGGTGCTCGGCTCGTTCCTGTTCACCGGCGACGACGTCGACAAGCCCGCCGGGGTGCTGTCCGGCGGCGAGAAGACCCGGCTGGCGCTGGCGATCCTGGTGCTGTCGAGCGCCAATGTCCTCCTTCTCGACGAGCCCACGAACAACCTCGATCCGGTCAGCCGGGAGCAGGTTCTCAATGCGCTGAGGTCCTATTCAGGAGCGATCGTCCTAGTCACACATGACGAGGGTGCCGTTGACGCCCTGTCACCGGATAGGGTGATCTTGCTACCGGACGGAACTGAAGACGCATGGAGCGACGAATTTTCCGATCTTGTGGCACTTGCCTGATCTTAATTTGAGTGGGTACGGATCTTTTCCCGTGGAGTAGGTAGCCGATCCCGCTGAAATGACTGATCATGGCGGAGTAACGCTGCGGAAGTCCGGCACTACAGGAGGTACTCGTGGCCGAGACACTGAAGAAGGGCACCCGGGTCACCGGGGCCGACCGGGAAAAACTGGCCGGCGATCTCAAGAAGCGCTACGCCGCGGGTGAGAGCATCCGCGCCCTGGCCGCTTCGACCGGTCGGTCTTACGGGTTCATCCACCGCATCCTGAGCGAGTCCGGCGTGACTCTGCGCGGGCGCGGCGGGGCGACCCGAGGCAAGTCCAAGCGCTGACGGCCGCCTCGGAACGTGCGACCGCAGCCGCCCGTCCCTAGTCAGCCATACCGTCGCGCCCGGGCCAGAACGATGTTCTGTAGGCTCGGGCGCGACGGTCAGCACACTGGGCGCGCACTCCTTGCGCGACCAGGACTGGAGGGAGCGGGCGATGGCGGAAGCGCAGGCGCGACAGCGCGGGGGGAATGCGGACGAGGTCTCCGGATCGACGGAGCACGGAGTTCGCTTCGAGGTGGACGGTGAGATAGCGACGATCACGCTGGACCGGCCGGAAAAGCGGAACGCGCAGACGTTCGCGACATGGTCGGCGCTGGCTCGGATCGGCGAGAGCCTGCCCGAGCAGGTGCGCGTAGTCGTCGTGAAAGGTGAGGGACCGTCCTTCTCGGCAGGGATCGACCTGCGGATGTTCACACCTGAGGGGGTGCCCGGACAGGGCTCGTTCAGCTCGGCGGCCAAGAGCGACGACGCAACCTTCGAGCAGCGCATCAGCCAGGCACAGGCGGGGTTCCTGTGGCTGCGCCGCCCGGAGATCGTTTCCATCGCCGCAGTGCAGGGGTACGCGATCGGCGCGGGGTTCCAGCTCGCGCTCTCCTGTGACCTGCGGATCGTGGCCGATGATGTTTCCTTCTGCATGAAAGAGCCCGCACTGGGCCTGGTGCCCGACCTGACGGGGACCAAGCCCCTGGTCGAGCTGGTGGGCCTGGCCAAGGCGATCGACCTCTGCCTGACCGCCAGGACCGTGCACGCGGACGAGGCCATGCGCATCGGCCTCGCGGAGAAAGTGGTCGCTCGGGGCGACCTGGATCAAGCCGTACGAGACAAGGTCGCGGAGCTGCTGGCCGTCAACCGGGACGCGGCGATCGCGACGAAGCGACTCCTCCAGGGGGCGCAGGGCCGCTCCCTGGAGGAGCAGTGCGCGGCCGAGCGGCTCGAACAGGCGGCCCGCATCAAGGCCCTCTTCACCTGAGCCCATCGGACGACCGCTCGCCGCCGTCGGACCTCCGTCCTTCGGGGGGTTGGAGAGGCGAGGCCGTCACCTCCGTCCTTCAGGAAGGCGCGAGGCTGGACGCTCGCCACCGTCGTCACACCCGTCCTTTTGGGAGGGTCCCTTCGGGGGCAGGGGCGTCGCGGGGCGGACTGGTCACGCGGGCGGGCGGTAGGTTGGGAAGGCGGCGGCGGGTTTCGCGGTGAGCGGACGGGGGAATCGCCGGGCGCGGTGGTGGTGCTCTCTCCCGTGGAGGAGGAGGGATCCCCCGTATGGCGATGATGGGAGGGGGCTTCGGCCCCAATGTGATGGCGTCCCTGCGGCGCGACGGCTCGGTGACCAGCCAGCGGCTGCGGCCCGGCACCGTGCGGCGCATCGCCCGCTACGCCAGGCCGTACAGGACGCACATTGCCGCGTTCCTGCTGCTCGTCGTGGCTGGCGCGGTCATCGTGATCGCCAACCCGCTGCTGATGAAGGCGATCATCGACGACGGCATCCTGGCCAAGCGGCCGGGCGTCGTGGTCGGGCTGGCGGTGACGATCGGCGCGCTGGCGCTGGTGGACGCCGGGCTGACGCTGGTGCAGCGGTGGTTCTCGGCGCGCATCGGCGAAGGGCTGATCTACGACCTGCGCACCGAGGTGTTCGACCACGTGCAGCGCATGCCGGTGGCGTTCTTCATGCGGGCCCAGACCGGCGCGCTGGTCAGCAGGCTCAACACCGACGTGATCGGCGCGCAGCGGGCGCTGACGAGCACGCTGTCGTCCGTGGTCTCCAACGTGGTCAGCCTGGTCCTGGTGCTGGGCGCGATGCTGGCGCTGTCGTGGCAGGTGACGCTGGTCGCGCTGGTGCTGCTGCCGATCTTCATCGTGCCCGCCAAGTTCGTCGGGCGGCGCATGTCGGCGCTGACGCGCGAGCAGATGCAGCTCGACGCCGAGATGAGCTCCGTGACGACCGAGCGGTTCAACGTGGCGGGCGCCATGGTGGCCAAGCTCTACGGCCGCCCGGAGGACGACGCGGAGGTGTTCGGCCGCAGGGCGGCCCGGGTGCGCGACGTGGGCGTGACGGTCGGCATGTACGGCACCGTCTTCCGGGTCGCGCTCGGGCTCGTCGCCGCGCTGGCCACCGCCCTGGTGTACGGCATCGGCGGCGTCCTGTCCGTGTCCGGCGTCTTCGAGCTCGGCACGCTGGTGGCCCTGACCGCCCTGCTGATGCGCCTGTACGGCCCGCTCACGTCCCTGTCCAACGTGCACGTCGACGTGATGACCGCGCTGGTGAGCTTCGACCGCGTCTTCGAGATCCTGGACCTCAAGCCCATGGTGGCCGAGCGGCCCGGCGCCGAGCCGATCCCCGGCGGGCCGGTCACGATCGAGTTCGACGACGTGCGCTTCCGCTACCCGGCCGCCGAGGAGGTCTCGCTGGCCTCGCTGGAGTCGGTCGCCAGGCAGGACAGCGGCCCGTCCTACCCCGTACTCAAGGGCATCTCGTTCACGGCCGCGCCGGGCCGGATGGTCGCCCTGGTCGGCCACTCGGGCGCGGGCAAGACGACCATCACGTCCCTGGTGTCCCGCCTGTACGACGTCAACGAGGGCGCCGTGCGCATCAACGGGCTCGACGTGCGCGAGGCCACCCTCGACTCCCTGCGCGACACCGTCGGAGTGGTCATGCAGGACGCTCATCTCTTCCATGACACGATCGGGGCCAATCTCCGTTATGCCAGGCCGGAGGCGAGCGACGAGGAGATCTGGGAGGCTCTCAGGGCCGCGCAGATCGGCGACCTCGTGGAGGCCCTGCCCGAGCAGCTCGAGACCGTCGTGGGCGACCGCGGCTACCGGCTGTCGGGCGGCGAGAAGCAGCGCCTCGCGCTGGCCCGGCTGCTGCTCAAGGCGCCGCGCGTGGTCGTGCTCGACGAGGCCACCGCCCACCTCGACTCGGAGTCCGAGGCGGCCGTGCAGGTGGCGTTGAAGACCGCGCTGGAGGGCCGCACCTCGCTGGTGATCGCGCACCGGCTCTCGACGATCAGGGAGGCCGACGAGATCCTGGTGATCCACGAGGGCCGCATCGCCGAGCGGGGCCGCCACGAGGAGCTGCTGGAGCGCGGCGGGCTCTACTCCGAGCTCTACCGCACCCAGTTCACCTCTTCAGGTAGCCCAGGCGGTTGAGCTCCTCCCTGGCCACCTTCTCCACCAGCTCCAGATCGGGTCCCCGGAGCTTGGCGCGCCAGGCGCCGACCTTGGGGACACCGGTGTCGTACAGGACGACCTTGGACACCCGCGTCTCCACGAACTCCGCGAGCGTGGCGACCGACGGCGCCGGCTTGTTCACCAGGTCCTCGTAGCGCAGCGTCAGGAGCTGCTCCTCGGGCAGCGTCCTGCGCAGCTCGGCGCTCATGCGCACGGCGCTGCGCCAGCGCAGGGCGCTCTTGCCCGCCGCCGGCATGCCCTTCCAGCGCTCGAGGTGCTCGTCCTTGTTGACGCCGAGGAACGGGTTGGGGAACTCGGTCTGCTCCGACAGCATGACCGGCTTGAACCAGGCCAGGCAGGCGGGGTCTTCGAGCATGCCGGCCACCACGTCCCTGCCGTCGCGGATGAGCTGCACGAACCGCGCGTCGGGGAACGCCTGGAGCAGCACGGGGGCGCTGTAGAGCAGGTCGGGGCTGCCGTCGCCGAACCTGGTGATGTCGCCGGCCGAGACGCAGGGACCGGTCCCCGTGACGCCGCCCGCCTCGCGGCACGGCTCGGCGCACTGGCCGCACGACCGGGGCAGCACCTGCCACGACTCGGCGAGCGCGTCGCGCATGACGCGTACGGCGCCGGAGGTCTGGCCGATGGACGGCTTGCGGGCGAAGGCGTACACCACGTGAGCCACACTCGCGCGGCCCATGGTCACATGGAAGCCGGGGGATCGTTTCAGGGCGCGGGCCAGCAGGTCCGTACCGGAATGCGGCGCTCCGATCAGGAAGACCGGCCGGCGGACCTTGATGCCGTTGACCACGAGGATGTGGGGCGGAAGTCGCATACGAGAGGTAAGTGTGACACCGTTTGCCACGTGTACGAGCCAAACGAGGAGTTGATCCATGCGACCCGGTGACACCGTCGCGGTCGTCTCGCCGTCGGGGCCGCCCAGCGCGGAGCTGCTCAGGCGCGGCGTGGAGCGACTGGAGGGCCTCGGGCTGAAGGTCGTGGTGGGCGCGCACGCGCTCGACCGCCGGCCGCTCGGCTACCTGGCGGGCGACGACGCCGACCGGGCCGCCGACCTGCAGTCCGCCTGGTGCGACCCGGCCGTCTCGGCGGTGTTCTGCTGCCGCGGCGGATATGGCGCCGGCCGGCTCCTCGACCTGCTCGACTGGGACGCCATGCGGGCGGCCGGCCCCAAGGTGCTGCTGGGGTCGAGCGACATCACGGCGCTGCACAACGCGTTCGCCATCGAGCTGGGCGTGCCCACGCTGCACGGGCCGATGGCGGCCTGCGACGTGCTGGCCGCCGAGGAGGGGCCCGAGCCGCGCACGTGGGAGAGCCTGCGGGCGGCGCTGTTCGGGGCGCCCCAGACCGTCCAGGGTGAGCGGGCGCTGGTGCCGGGGCGGGCCGAGGGCGTGCTCTCCGGGGGCAACCTGTCGTTGCTGGCCTCGATGTGCGGGACGCGGTGGCAGCCGTCGTTCGCGGGCAGGATCGCGTTCCTGGAGGACATCGGGGAGGAGCCGTACCGGATCGACCGCATGCTGACCCAGCTCCTGCAGGCGGGGGCGTTCGACGGGGTGCGCGGGATCGCGCTCGGCTCGTGGGTGGACTGCGGTGACCCCTACCCGGTGCTCGAGGACCGGCTCGGGGGGCTCGGAGTGCCCGTCCTGGCGGGGCTTCCGGTGGGGCACGGGTCGCCGCAGATGAGCGTGTGGCTGGGGAGACTTGGGGTTATCGATACCGAATCGTGCTCGCTAGCGGGCATCGTCAGTGATGAGGGCCAGGCAAGGTAGGAGGGACGAATCCGACAGAAAGGGACACGGCGCGTGAGCTTGTTCAAGCGTGACCGCCGGCCCTCGCGCCGGCCGGTCGAGGACGTCGACCTGGACTCGCTGCTCTCGCTCGTCGCGGAATCCCTCGGATACTCCTTCGAGTTCGCCAGGGACGGCGGCTCCGTGACCCTCAGGGGCGACATGGAGCTGGTCGTCAGGCTCACCGGGCTGCGCCGCGAGGCGGGCCGCCGGGCCAGGGAGGACTGGCCCATGCTGGTCTCCGAGCACCTCGCGCACGCCGTGGCCACCGCGGGCGAGCGGCTGGACGTGTGCGACCTGGAGCAGGCCCGCCCGCTGCTGCGCACCCGCGTGGACGCCGTGGACGCGGTGCCCGACCTGACCCGCGTGGTGGGCCGCCACCTCAACGCCGACCTGGTGGAGCTGCTCTTCGCGGGCTCCCGGCCCGTGCGGCCCGAGCAGGCCGGGTGCTGGCCCGTGGCCGCCGGGAAGGCGCTCGACCTGGCCGTCTCCAACGTCCGCCGCGAGGGGCGGCTGGAGGTGGAGACGATCCTGCTGTCCGGCACGCCGGTGACGCGGCTGACCGCCATGACCCCGGCGGCCGCCACGCATCTGCGGTGGCTGGGCGACTACCTCCCCGTGCCCTCCGACGGGGTGCTCGCGGTGCTGCCCGACCCGTACACGCTGCTCGTGCACCCGGTGGACGGGATCGGCATCGTACGCGCCATCGAGCGGCTGCGGGTGCACGCGGCGCGCACGGACGGGCTGAGCTCGCAGGTCTACTGGTGGCACGAGGGGCGGCTGACGCACATCAGGGCCGACCTCGTCAGCCAGGAGGGGCAGACCAGGCTCGTGGTGGCGCCGCCGCCGGAGTTCGCCCGCGTCCTGGCCCGCCTGGCCGTCTGAAGGACCTGGGGCGGGCTCCAGGAGCGCGGAACGGTCAGGACCTGCTCACGTAGTCGCGCAGGTGGATCGCGGTGAGCGAGGTGCCGTCGGCGACCAGCTCGGCGGGGGTGCCGGAGAAGACGACCTGGCCCCCGTCGTGACCGGCCCCGGGGCCGAGGTCGATGATCCAGTCGGCGTGCGCCATGACGGCCTGGTGGTGCTCGATCACGATGACCGTGTTGCCGTCCTCCACGAGGCGGTCGAGCAGCGCCAGGAGCTGGTCCACGTCCGCCAGGTGCAGCCCCGTGGTGGGCTCGTCCAGCACGTACGTGGTGCCGCTCTTGGCCATGTTGATGGCCAGCTTGAGCCGCTGCCGCTCGCCGCCCGACAGCGTGGTGAGCGGCTGGCCCAGGCCCACGTAGCCGAGCCCGACGGCCACCAGGCGGTCGAGGATCGTGCGGGCCTGCCGCTCGGTCAGGAAGTCGCGGGCCTCGGCCACCGGCATGTCGAGCACCTCGCCGATGTTCTTGCCGCGCAGCGTGTACGTCAGCACCTGCGGCGTGAACCGCCGGCCCTCGCACTCCTCGCACACCGACGCCACGCCGGCCATCATGGCCAGGTCGGTGTAGATGAGGCCGATGCCCTTGCAGGCCGGGCAGGCGCCCTCGGAGTTGGCGCTGAACAGGCCGGGCTTGACGCCGTTGGCCTTGGCGAACGCGGCGCGGATCGGGTCGAGCAGGCCGGTGTAGGTGGCCGGGTTGCTGCGGCGCGAGCCGCGGATCGGCGACTGGTCGGCCACCACCACGCCCTCGCGCCCGGCGATGTATCCGTGGATGAGGGAGCTCTTGCCCGACCCGGCCACGCCGGTGACCACGGTCAGCACGCCGAGCGGGACCTCCACGCTCACGTCCTTGAGGTTGTGCAGCGTGGCGCCCGTGATCGCCAGGTGGCCGGCCGGCTTGCGGACGTCGTCGCGCAGGCGCACCCGGTGGTCGAGGTAGCGGCCGGTCAGCGTGCCGGAGGCGCGCAGCCCGTCGAGGTCGCCGTCGTAGCACAGGCTCCCGCCCGCGGTGCCCGCGCCGGGGCCGAGGTCCACCACGTGGTCGGCGATGGCGATCGTCTCCGGCTTGTGCTCGACGACGAGCACCGTGTTGCCCTTGTCGCGCAGCTGGAGCAGCAGGTTGTTCATGCGCTGGATGTCGTGCGGGTGCAGCCCGGCCGTGGGCTCGTCGAAGACGTAGGTGACGTCGGTCAGGCTGGAGTTGAGGTGACGCACCATCTTGACCCGCTGCGCCTCGCCGCCGGACAGCGTGGACGACTCGCGGTCGAGGCTCAGGTAGCCCAGGCCGATCTCGACGAGGGACTCGAGCGTCGAGCGCAGCCCGTCCAGCACCGGGCCGACGGCGGGGTTGCCGATGCCGCGGACGAAGTCGGCCAGGTCGTTGATCTGCATGGCCGCGCACTCGGCGATGTTGCGGCCGGCGATCCGGGCGGAGCGGGCGGCCTCGTTGAGCCGGGAGCCGCCGCAGGACGGGCAGAGGGTGAGCTTGAGCGCCCGGTCGGCGAACGCCCGCGCCCCGGCCTGCATCGACTCCCGGTCCTTGCCCAGGTAGGTCCGCCTGACCTTGCTGGCCAGGCCCTCGTAGGTGAAGTTGCTGGAGCCGTACTTGAGCTTGGTGGGGGGCTTGTGCAGGAAGTCCTCCCACTGCTCGGGCGTGAAGTCCTTCAGCTTGACGGCCGGGTCGAACAGCCCGGAGCCCGCCATGACCTGCCACTGCCAGCTGTCCACCGGGAACCCGGGGACCTTGATCGCCCCTTCGTTGAGCGACAGCTCGCGGTCGACCAGGGCGTCGACGTCGAGGATGGACGCCTTGCCCAGCCCCTCGCACTCGGGGCACATGCCCTCGGCCAGGTTGAAGCTGAAGGCGCCGGCCCCGCCGACGTGGGGCTCGCCGATGCGGCTGAACATGATCCGCAGCATCGTGTGGGCGTCGGTGGCCGTGCCCACGGTGGAGCGGGCGTTGGCGCCCATGCGCTCCTGGTCGACGATGATGGCCGCGCTCAGGTTGTGCAGCGCGTCCACGTCGGGGCGGGACAGGCTCGGCATGAACGACTGGATGAACGACGTGTACGTCTCGTCGATCAGCCGGCGCGACTCCGCGGCGATCGTGTCGAAGACGAGCGAGGACTTGCCGGAGCCGGACACCCCGGTGAAGACGGTGAGGCGGCGCTTGGGGAGGTCGAGGGAGACGCCCTTGAGGTTGTTCTCGCGCGCGCCGCGGACCTGGATGAGGTCGTGGCTGTCGGCGGCGGTGTGATCGCGGTGGACGGCGCTGGCCTGGCTGGAAACCACGGAACCCTTCCATCTTGGGATGTTCTGCCATAGGGGAAAGCCGGGACAGCGTACAGCGCCGCCCCGACATTTCCGGGTTCCGTACAGCGTACCGTACGTCATACGGTACGGTTATGACTCCTTCAGATGCGCTCCGATCAGGGCGAGGTTGTGGATGGCGGCCAGACCGTACTGGGCGGCGCCGTTGGTGCTGACGAAGGCCGCCTCGTGCACCGGTGACAGCACGTCCGGCCCGTCCACCAGGGTCAGGCGCCAGTCCTTCTCCCGCTGCATCGGGTTGCTGTTGAGCTGGTCCCCCTCGTCCAGGAAGAACTTGCGCCACGCCCAGGCGGCCAGGCCGGCGTCGCCCGTGCGGGCGGCCGCGTACGCGGTGAGCCTGCTGTGCGCCTGGATCAGCGAGATCCCGCTCAGCCGCTCCCCCACCTCCGCCTCCTGCTGCTCGGGCGGCGCGAGGTAGAGGCGGCAGTACCGCAGCCACGCCTGCTCGAACCCGGGCACGTCCAGGTCCAGCCCGATCAGCTCGGCGCACATCTCCGGCAGGCCGAACAGCGACGACAGGTGCGAGACGGAGATCTTGTCCCGGGAGGTGTCGAACCGCCCGGTCGCCAGGTCCAGCCGGGCCTCGCCGGTCAGGAAGCCGTTCGGCAGCGCGCCGATGTCGGCCATCGTGCCCAGCAACCGGTCTCTGGCCCGCTCGTCGCCGTAGCGCTCCCACCGGGTCAGCCACGCGGCCGCGAGCGAGCCCCAGTCGGTGCCGAGGCCGACCGACAGCGCCGACGGGTCCGGCGTGTAGACGTCCTCGCGCACCTTGCGCTGGGGGTCGATGACGGTGAACGTCTCCTCGGGGACGCTCAGCTCGTCCATCAGGTCGCCGGTGCGCTCGTCGGCGGTCAGGTAGTAGTAGAAGCGGCGGTAGGCGGCGTTGGAGATGCGCAGCTGCTTGCAGCTGCACCCCCAGTGCTGCACGTTGTGCCTGCTGCCCAGGCCCTTCCAGCGGCCCGCGTGGTAGACGTCGACCTCGCCGGTGTGGCGGGTCATCGACTCGGCGAAGCGGAAGACGTCCGGCCGGCCCGTGCGCAGATACTGCAGCCACAGCCACAAGTCGGGCGAGAGCTCGGAGTTGTCCCAGGCGTAGCCGCCGATGTCGTAGCGCCAGGTGTGGCGGTCCGGGTCGTAGGTGTGCATGACGTCGCCGTAGTCCCAGAACCCGTACCACCTGCGCTGCTCGCGCTCGCGCACGTACAGGTCGAACAGGAAGTCCAGCCGGTCCTCGATCTCGGCGTGGGCGGGCGT
Source organism: Nonomuraea angiospora (assembly GCF_014873145.1). NCBI lineage: Bacteria > Bacillati > Actinomycetota > Actinomycetes > Streptosporangiales > Streptosporangiaceae > Nonomuraea > Nonomuraea angiospora. The sequence continues at coordinate 3,321,043 of NZ_JADBEK010000001.1, forward strand.
CGAGCGGTCGGGCAGCTCCCAGACGCCGAAGACGCCCGCCTCGCGCATCCGCTCGGGGGACACGGCCAGCAGCCCGGGCTGGTTCATCGCGGTCGCGTGCCGGGACAGGTCCTGCGCGGACGGCGTGGCCTCGTAGGCGCGCAGGGTCAGCTCGTGCGTGCGCGCCACGCCGTGGGCGTCGCCGAAGCCCGGCTCGTAGTCCTCGTAGGTGACCTCCAGGCCCTCGAGCTGCTCGGCGAAGGTGTCCTGGCCCATGCCGTCGTGGTAGAAGCGCAGGTCCATGGCGGGCGCGGACGGCGACCACAGCCAGGCGGTCACGGTGGCCAGGTCGGTGGCCGCGTTCCTGACGTCGAGGCGGGTGGGGTGCAGGCGCCAGAAGTCGCGCAGCCCGAAGCCGAGGCCGCCGCCGGCGCCGCCGACGTAGCCGTAGCCGGCCGAGCGGGTGCCGGAGGGGATCGTCACCCAGGAGTGGCCCTCGGCGGTGCGCTTGCGCAGCGTGAAGCCGTCGGCGGAGCCCTGGTCGAGGGTGTAGTCGTTCCAGGCGGGGATGAGGTGCAGCCGGGTGGCGACCTCGGGGGCGATCTCGCCGACCGGCCGGCCCTCGACCTGCGCCCGCCGTACGGACTCGCCGGGGTCGAGGCGCAGGCCGGTCAGCCCGCGCACGGCCTCGGTGAGGAAGCCGCCGCTGCCGGCCAGGCGCACGTGCCGGTCGTGCGGCTCGTCCCGCATGACCACGTCGGCGCTCAGCCCGAGCCCGGCCAGGAAGTCGCGCTCGGGGTCGCCGTCCCAGACGAACGTGTGCATGATCCGCACCTGCTCGGCGCCCGCGTGGAAGTACAGGCGCACGGTGAACGGCAGCCAGTCGCCGTGCCTGCCCTCCAGCCGGACGACGGCGCGCACGGGCCCGTCCTGCTCGACCGTGACCGTCTCGACCTGGCCCGTGGCCCGTTCGCGGGCCACGGGGCCGCCCTCGTCGGGCGTGGGCTCGCTCTGGCGGAGGCTGACCAGGCGCACGTCCCTGGCGATCTCGCGGCTCCCGCGCGAGATCGAGCGGGCCAGCGTGCCGCCGGACTCCTCGATCGTCCAGGTGACCACGCCCGTGCTCACGGTCAGCACGCCGTCCCGGCGGGCGACGGTGACGGGGGTGGCCGCCGCGGCGGGCTCGCGTCCGGCCTCGATCCGGTACGACAGCGCCGCGGGCCGCGCGCCGATCGCGTGCGCCGACCACTTGACCGAGCCGTCGGGCCAGGTGGCGGTCACCCAGCTCTGCACGGGCACCTCGCGGCCCTCGGGGTCGGCCAGCGCGAACGGCGCGTCCCGCTCGACCGCACCGCGCGGCCACGGAACCCCCCAGGTCACCCCCTGCTCCCCCGGTCGGTCCAGCCAGCGAAGTGCCGTCATCGAATCTCCCTCAGTCGCTCGGCGACGATCGCGGCCACCTCGTCGGCGCCGCGGAAGCTGAAGTGGGTGTCGTCGGCCACCCCGTCCGGGTAGAGCGGATGCTCCCCCGGCGGGAAGTGCGTGAACAGGGCCTTGGAGCCGCCGGGGCCGAGCCGCTCGTACAGCCCGGTCGTGGCGGCGGTCAGGTCGATCAGCGGCACGCCCTCGGCGGCGGCCAGCGCCCGCACCCGGTCGGGGTAGTCGCCGTGCGTGGGCACCAGCCGCTCCCCGTCGAACCTGCGCCGCTGCACCGGCGTGCACAGCACCGCCGCCGCCCCCGCCCCGCGCGCCTCCTCGACGAAGGCGCGCAGGTTGTCCTGGTACGGGATCGCGGGATCCTTCTGGTCGTTGTGCCCGAACTGGATCACGACCAGATCACCGGGCGCCGTCTCCCGCAGCAGCGCCGCCCACAGCCCCTCGGCCCGGTGACTGGCCGTGGTGGCGCCGCCCTTGGCGAAGTTGCGCACGGGCCCGCCCGCGTACGCGCCGAGCTGCGCCCCCCACCCGGACATGGGCGCCTCCCAGGCCGGGCACGAGGCGACCGTCGAGTCACCGGCCAGGAGGATGGCGCGGCTCACTCCTTGACGCCCCCGATCAGGACGCCCTTGGTGAAGTGCTTCTGCAGGAACGGGTAGAAGAACAGGATCGGCAGCGTCGCGATCACCACGACCGCGAACTTCAGTCCCTGCTCCGGCGGCACCCAGGTCCGGTCCATCTGCGACAGGGCGTTGGCCGCGTCGGTGCTGACGAGCTGGCGCACCAGGATCTGCAGCGTCCACTTGTTCGGGTCGGTGATGTAGAGCAGCGGCGACATGTAGTCGTTCCAGATGCCGACCGCGTAGAAGAGCGAGAACGTCGCGATGATCGGCTTCGACAGCGGCAGGACGATCTTGAAGAAGACGCCCATCTCGTTGCAGCCGTCGATGCGCGCCGCCTCCTCCAGGGCCTGCGGCAGCTCCTGGAAGAAGCTCTTCACGATGATCAGGTAGAAGGGGTTGATCGCCAGCGGCAGGATCAGCGCCCAGTAGCTGTCCAGCAGCCCCAGGTCGCGCACCACGAGGTAGGTGGGGATCATGCCGCCGGTGAAGACCAGCGTGAAGATGATCAGGTTCAGCACCAGCGCGCGACCGGGCAAGTAGCGCTTGGCCAGGGGGTAGGCCATGGTGAACGTCAGCAGCACCTGCACCACCGTGCCCACCGCCGTCACGATCACGGTCGTGAGCAGGGCGCGGATGAACGCGTCGGTGGCGAAGATGTACTCGTACGACTCCGTGACGAACTTCTCCGGCCACAGGAAGAACGGGCGCGTGGAGATCTCCGACTCACCGGCGAACGACCCGGCCAGGACGTACAGCAGCGGCAGAACCGTGATCAGCGCCAGGCCGACGAGCACGGCGACGTTGATCGCGTCGAACACCCGGCTGCCCACGGTGCTGTATTCGGTGTTCAGCTTCTTGTGCTTCATGGTCTTCATGTCAAGGGCTCCTTAGAACAGTCCCCGCTGGCCGAGGCGCTTGGCCAGCCAGTTGGAGCCGAAGATCAGGATGACGCCGGCCACGCCCTTGAACAGGCCGACGGCGGTGGAGTAGCTGATCGCGCCCTGGGTGATGCCGGAGTAGTAGACGTAGGTGTCGAACACGTCGGCCACCGAGCGGTTCAGCGAGGTGGTCATCAGCCAGATCTGCTCGAAGCCGGAGTCGAGGAGGTTGCCGGAGGCCAGGATGGCCATGACGACGATCGTGGGGCGGATGGCGGGCAGCGTGACGTGCCAGAGCTGCTTGAAGCGTCCCGCGCCGTCCATGCGCGCCGCCTCGTACAGCTGCGGGTCCACGCCGGCCAGCGCGGCCAGGTAGATGATCGTGCCCCAGCCGGTCAGCTTCCACAGCTGCTGCAGGATGATCAGCGGCCGGAACCAGTCCTCCTGCGCCATGTAGTCGATCTTGGACGTGTCACCGAGGAAATCCCGGATCCATCCGGAGAGCACGCCGAAGTCCGCCGCGAACAGTACATAGGTGAGCGCCGCGACGATCGTCCAGGACAGGAAATGCGGGATGTAGACCAGCGACTGGACCGAGCGCTTGAGGATGTTGATCCGCAGCTCGTTCAGCAGCAGCGCGACGACGATCGGCGCCGGGAAGACGATGAGCATGTGCAGCAGCGCCAGGAACAGCGTGTTGAACATCAGCCGGCCGAAGTCGGGGCCGGCGAAGAGCTCCTCGAAGTGCTTGAACCCGACCCAGGGGCTGCCCGAATAGCCGAGGAACGGCAGGAAGTCCTGGAAGGCGATCGTGACGCCGTACATCGGCAGGTACTTGAAGAGCGCGAAGTAGACGATGCCCGGAAGGAGCATCAGGTAGAGCCAGCGGTAGCGCCCGAACACGGCGCGCAGCCCCACCCCTGGGCGTCGGTGCCCGGATTTGCTGGCCGCCTTCGTGGGAGGCGGCGCCAGGTCGGTGGCCACAGCGGCCTCCTTTCATGTGAGGGACCCGGGGGCGCGTCCCGGGTCCCTCAGGGCGAGGTCAGTTCGTCTTGCCGAGCTTGGAGACCAGGTCGTTGACCTCGGTGGCGACCTGCGTGCCACCGCTGTCGTACCAACGCTTGATCTCGCCCTTGAGCTGCTCCTCGGTGAGCTCACCCGACAGGAACTTGATCCGGGCGTCCGGGATGATCGTGTCGATCTGGGCACCCCGGGACACTGCGGTGGGCGAGACCACCGGCAGCGCCGGGTTGAAGACGGCCGTCTTGAGGTCCTCGTCCATCAGCTGCTTCTGGAGCTTGAGCATCTCCTTGTACGGCTCCCCGGACGGCGTACGCACGTAGGCGAGACCTCCGAAGTCGTTCGTGCCCTTGGTGCTGAGCTGGATGAAGGCGTTGTCCACGTCCTTCTGGACGATCTCGACCTTGGGGTCCGTCTCGTTGATCAGCGACGCGGTGTCACCCTCGACCTTGAAGTTGCGACCCTCGATGCCGTTCTGCAGCAGGACCTGGCCCTCCTTGGTGGCCAGCTTGTCCAGGGTCTTCAGCACGTTGTCGAGGTCCTGCTCGGTCGGCACGCTCTGCCTGGAGATGGCCAGGACGTCGGCGTAGCCGGTGAACGGGTAGGAGAACTTCTGGCCGTCGGAGCGCTTGAGGTTGCCGACCATGGCGACCTTGTCGCCGTAGTTCTTCGGGTCATCCTCCCTGAACAGGTCGAGAACCTGCCTGGAGCGGATGTTCACGTCGATGATCATGCCGCCCTTGCCCTGGTGGAACGGCTCGTTCCACTTGGCCGAGTCCAGGGTTGCGAAGTCGGGGTTGACCAGGCCCTCGCTGACCATCTTCTTGAGGAACTTGTTGGCCTCGAGGAACTCTGGGGTGTCGAAACCGGGGACGAGCTTGCCGTTCCGCTCACCCCAGCCGTTCGGGGCGCCGAACCAGGTCTCCAGCACGTCGTAGGGGCTGGCGCTGGCGTAGTTTCCCGGCCACTTCGGGATGATCAGGCCGTAGGTGTCCTTCTTGCCGTTGCCGTCAGGGTCCTTCTCCGCGAACGCCTTGGCGATGGTGTAGAGGTCGTCGACCGTCTCGGGCAGCTTCAGGCCCAGCTTGTCCAGCCAGTCCTTGCGAATGATCATCGCCGAGCGCAGCGACGGGCGCATCCGGTAGAGGCCGTAGATCTTGCCGTTGATGGAGGAGTTCAACGCGGTGCGCTGGTCCGCCGGCTTGAGGTTCGGGTACTTGTCCAGCTTGCTGGTCAGGTCCCAGAACGCTCCGGCCTCCGCCGCCTTGACGAAGCCCGGCAAGTGCGGGTCCACGACCATGACCTGTGGGAGGTTGCCCGAGGCGAACGTGACATTGAGCTTGTCGGTGTACTCGGCGTTGGGAACCCAGTTCATCTTGAGCTTCTTGCCGAGGAACTTCTCGACCGCCTGTTGCATCTCGCCGTTCGGGTCGGGTGCGGTGCCGAACAGCTTGGCCATCACGGTGATCGTGTTGGGGTCGGTCTGAGGCGCGTCACCGCCGCCCGAGCAGGCCGAGGCGGTGAGTGCAGCCGTGAGCGTTAACACACCGGCCAGAAGCCGGCGACGACGGGATGCGCTCATGAGTTCCCTTTCGAATGCAGACGCGCCTCGTTCTCCGCGAAGAAGCGCTGGCAGAGCCACGTGTTGAGATAGATCCACGCGCCGAAGCTGATCACCGGCGCGAGGATGGGCGCCGCCGAGGTCGCGTAGGCGATGGCCGAGAGCGCTAGCAGCAACAGCACGGACGAGGCCGGGCGCAGGAGCGCTAGCTGCGCCGCCTTGGGCCAGTAGGCCCGTAGCGGCAGATCGTAGTGCGCGTACAGCGGTCCCACGTACGCCCCCACACCGGCCAGTGCGATGAGCGCCACGAAGGTCGCGATCCGCAACGCTCCCATGCTGGGCCCGAGAGCGGAGAGGTAAAGATAGTTGCCGACCAGGACGATGGCCAGCGCCGCCACGGGAAGGACCAGCAGCGAGGACCGGACGAACTCCCGTCGGTAGACGGTCCAGAATTCGGCCCAGCCATGAAACGATTCATTACGAGTCCGCCGCCGAGCCAGCGTGTACGCGGCGACGGTGGCGGGCCCCAGCCCGCCGATCACGCCTCCAGCGAGCGTGAAGACGATCCACATCAGGTTGAGCTGGACCGCCCAGATGAGCTCTGAGCAGGCAGCTTGAAGCCTGATAGACATGGCGGGATGGTTCATCCGGCACCACCTCTCGTGGCATGTGCACGGATACGGGGGTGGGGTTGTTGCACCGCGATTCCTGCCCCGTTACAAGCCAGTGAACGGCGGTTGGTGCGAAATTAGTGTTGAATCGACTCAAAGTCAATGACGAGACACCCGGAGATTTGCGTACTCTCCGATCAGCGGAGCCATCTGCCGGAACCCGACCTTGCCTCCTGCCAGGGCGGGACCGCCGATCGAGCCGTCGTCCACCCATCGGAACGAGACCAAATCGTTGACCGAGAACGTGATCGCACCGGCCTCGACCTCGAGGCGCATCGCGTACGGGCCCGCGGCGTCCAGCACCGCGGGCAGCGGGTCGGGACCCTGTGCGACCAGGTGAAAGCCGTGGCTCTTGCGCAGGTTGCAGGTGTGCAGGGCCCGCTCCGAGGCCCACATCCGGCGGAAATAGGAGACGTGGTAGGCGTCGATGTCGCCGTGGTGATACTGGTCGTACGGGCCGGTGCGGGCGGCCAGGCCCGGGTCGAACAGGTCCTCGCCGTTCCTGCCGCGGGCATGGAAGAACATGATGGCCAGGCCGGGTTCGCGGACGGGCCAGAAGTCCCACTCGATCCGCACGTCGGCGGGGAACTCCTCGGGACACCAGAGCACCAGGTTGGCCGCCTGGCCGTCCGAGGGCGGCCTGAGGCTCTCCAGGCGCAGACGTCCCTGGGGGAAGGAGGTGGCGCCGTCCCCCTCCAGGCGGAATCCTGCCAGGTCATCGGGGGTGGCCAGGGGGTTGCTGTAGAGCTCGGTCAAGGGGGCTCCTTCACGGGGTCGCTCGGCTCGCCGGGAACGCGCGCAGGCCGAACGGGCCGGCGGGCGCGCGGCCGCCGGCGATGAAACGGTTCACGGACGCGGGGTCAGGAGCGCCGGTCGAACGCGCTCGACTCCCGGATCACCAGGTCGGGCTGGAAGATGACCTGCCGGTGCCGGTGCTGCTCCGGGTCGGCGACCTCTTCGAGCAGCAGGTCAATCGCCGTACGTCCGAGCAGCTCACGGGGCTGCCGGACCGAGGACAGCGGCACCGCGGCGGCCGCGGCGAAGTCGATGTCGTCGTACCCGATGATGGCCAGGTCCTCGGGCACGCGCAGCCCGTGCGTGGCCATCGCCTGTAAGAAGCCCAGCGCCATCATGTCGTTCGCGCAGAACGCCGCCGTCGGCCGCTCGTCGGCGGGCAGCGCGGCGACGCGCTCCCCGACGGCCCGGCCCTCGGCGACGGTCAGCGTGGGAGCGGTGGAGGTCAGCAGCTCGACCGCGCCGTCGGCCGCGGCGACGGCGCCGCTGATGCCCGCGTGCCGGTCGGCCACCTGTCTTATGGACGTCGGCCCGCCGACGAACATGATCCGCCGGTGCCCCCGCTCGATCAGGTGGGCGCCGGCGATCTGGCCGCCGAGCCGGTCGTCGACCGCCACCGAGCACTGCAGGCCGGTCGCGGGGCTGTCGACCAGCACCACGGGCGTGCCCCGGGCGGCCAGGTCCTCCAGCCAGGGGCTCTCCATCTCCACCGGGGTGATCAGTATGCCCATGACGCGCTGCTGTTCGAGCTGGTCGAGGTGGCGGCGCTCGCGGCCGGGGTCGCCGGCGCTGTTGCAGAGCACCACCATCGAGTCGTGGTCGTCGGCCACCGACTCGGCGCCCTGGGCCACGTCCACGAAGAACGGGTTGGAGACGTCGAGCACGACGAGGCCGACCGTGCGGCTACGGCCCACCCGCAGGTGGCGGGCCACCTCATTGCGGACGAAGCCCAGTTTCTTGATCGCTTCGAAGACGCGTTCGCGTGTGGCGGGGGACACGATCTCCGGGCGGTTGAGCACATTGCTCACCGTGCCCACCGAGACGCGCGCCAGCTGCGCGACCTCCTTGATGTTCCTGGTCGCCATCGATCCTCACGAGGCCGTGCTGCTTGAAATGCATAATCCGCTACTTGGCGGTGGTCCGCTCGACGCGGCCCACCGAGGTGCTGCGGCGGGCCGCCTTGAAGCGGTCCACCGTGGATGCGCCCTACCGCCACCTGCGGCGATCCGCTGGACGCGGTACGCCGTGGGCGCAGGGACACGGACGAACCGCCGATGACGGTCCTCCGCGAACTCTCGCATCATAGCGGCATTCAAGATTCTTTTGAATCGTCTCAAACTCTCAAACCGGTCACAGCGCCCCGTGAAGGGATGAGGTCAGGACGGGTCGACGACGCGGACGCGGGTCGCGCGGAAGGACGCCGGGGTGTCCCGGAGCACCGCCAGCCTGGGGTCGGGCACCACCAGGAACGGCTCGGTCTCCAGCGCCAGCAGGGGCGCGAGCCGCCGGTCGGCGCGCAGGGCGTCCATGGCCCGGCGGTCCCCGCCCAGCACCACCCCGTCCAGCTCCCCCAGGTACGGCGTCAGCACCCGAACCGCCGTCTCCACCGCGTCGTCGTACGCCTGCGCCGCCTGGTTGCGCCGCCGCCGGGCGAAGCGCTGCTGCGACCACCCGCCCGCCGCCGTGCGCCCCTGCACCAGCCGCGACCCCACCTTGGAGGCCACCAGCGACGCCCCGGAGAAGACCCCCGCCGCGTAGCCCCCGAGCCGCACCAGGAACACCCCGACCTGCCGCGCGGCCTGGGCGTGCGTGACGAGCCGGGTGACGTGCGGCGGCCCCGGCGGCGTCATGGGCGGGAACGGCACGTGCAGCTCGGCCAGCGCCCCGTCGTCGGCGAGCAGCCGCACGACCCGCTCGTCGCCGGTCGCCGTGAAGGGCCCGTGGCGCCCCGCGAACCCGTCGATCCACGGATGCAGGCGCTCCGGCGGCACCGTGACCCACCGGCCGCCACCCCTCGCCGGACGCGCGCTCATGCCCCGAAGGCTAACCGACCGCGCGACCGGGACAACCTGCAAACCGAACGACATCCCCCGCAACCGGCGGGGGACCTAGAGCGGAAGGTCGGTGAATTTCGCGGGGCTCTGTGGCTTCCGATACGGCCGGATCATTGGATCAGCGCCATGGAGACCCGTGCCTTCAGGCAGGCGAGAAAACGGCCTCCGGCCTGGATGATTCGTTCCGAAAGGTGTAGGCGTATCCGTCCCCCCGTTGCAGCAGGCGGACGTGACGATGATTGAGGTCTTCAACAGTCCCGTGGGCGGTGGTGACGTTGAAATATCCGCTGGCGCGGACGGCGACACGACCCGTGTAGGTGCCCTGCTTCTTGCCGGTGGGGACGAGGGCGGTCACCAGGTCGCCAGTGGCATAACCGAAGAACCGCTTCTGGCGGGGAAGGCGCAAGCGAGGAAAGCCGTGCCGGTCGGTACGAGTACGGGTGTGGGTGCCGCGGCCGGCGCATCCGGCGACCAACACCGCCGACACGGTTTCGGTGACGGTGTCGAGCTTGCCCACGGCCAAGGCGTCCAGGGTGTGGCTCTTGGGCAGGCGGTTGCGGGTGCGGTTCCACTTCGTGCGGCCACCCGAGGCCACGTGGGTGGGCAGGCGGGCGTCGAGTTCCTGCCACAGCGCCCAGCGGGTGGACTGCACCGCAGCGGCGTCCCGCAGAGGAACCTTCGCCTGCGCCAGGATCGCGGCCAGCAGCTTCGGCTTGCGGGCGAGGAAGTCCTCAACCAGTTGGTTGCCTTTGGCCTGGTTGCAGGGCACGCAGGCCAGGGTCAGGTTGGAGACCCGGTCCGAGCCGCCCAGGCTGCGGGGGTGGATGTGGTCCAGGTTCAACGGCACATCCGACAACCCACAGTAGGCGCATCGTCGCCCCCACTTGGCCAGCAGGTACTCGCGAACCTCGGCTCCGTGCAACGTACCGTGCTGGTATTCCGCCCCGTCCAGGGATCGGCCGGCGCTGAGGGCGTGGGTGTCGAAGGCGACCCGCTCCAGGTGCACCGCCCGCACCGGCGCCCAGCGGCACAGCCGGTCGATCCAGGAGACAGTGGTGGCCACCCGATGGCGCAAGGACGGCGGCAGCCACCCCTGGGGGCGGGTGCGGTTGGCAAAGCGCGGCTTGCGATAGCGCAGGTTCCGGCTGCGGCGGCCACGCCGGTAGGCGGCCCGCTGCCCCATCTTCCTGCGAATCTGGGCGCCGCGATGGTCGAGCCGAATGGCGTAGCGGGCGCGGCGCTCGCCTGCCTTGGCGGTGAACACGGCGACGCCGGTGTGCCGGGAGCCGGGATCAGTGCCCAGTTCTACCCCGTCTACCTCGCTCTCATCGATGGTGCGGTCCTTCAATCGGATGACGAACGGTGTACGGCGATGCACCGCGGCACGGCCCTTCTTCAGCAACTGGCGCGCCCTGGCCGAAGTGCAGGGCTGTAGCGGTCGTCCGCGCTTGTCGAGCACGAACACGTAAGGATGGGACTCACGTCCCTTCTCCCGGACCGGGCGGTCCAGGGTGACGCCCCCTGCGGCAGGTGAACCGCTGAGGGTCTCCTCTCGCACATGTCCCGCGCCGGGTGCCGCCTTGCGGCGGCCCTCGGCCCCCGTTTCGTCCCTGATCCCGGGGTTGTCTGCTGAACCGAGTTCCAGAGCAGGCCGCTGAGGAAGCACAGCCTGGTGGGTCATCTGTCCTGCGCGGAACGTAGCCAACCTCGGTCACCTCCTACCTCGGTGTTGGCTGGTGCTGGTAACACACGGACTGTCAGCCGTCTCGGCTGAAAGCCCCCACATTCACGTGGGAGATCCGGTTACGGGGCTGGTGAGCAGGGATGACGACATCGAGTAATCGACACAATACCAAGAGTTTGCCCAGCAGTATAGAACAAGTGCGCGATACGCGCCGACAGGCTCATACACGGCACCCGCTCAGGCGGCGCCATGACTCACAGGCCACCACCCAGGCCACCACCCTCGGCTGAACGCGCGTTCATACACCGAAGGAGGTAACGGACCCTGCACCAGGCAACCCCCAGGTCACCGGTCCTCAAGGAAGCCGAAAGATTTTTCCCTCTCGGTCGGTGGGGAACTGAAGGGTAAATGTCGGTAAATTCTGTTTCGTGGGCCTTCTATGGCTCCCGCTATCAGCGGAATTATCTGAACGTGTCGTCCTCCCTGCTCGACAGCCCCATGGTGGACCTCGACACCGGGGCGGTCATCGCGCACCCCGCCATCGTCGAACAGGGGGGCACGCTCAGGGCGGCTCCCCTGCCCATGGTGCTGGAGCTGCCCGTCAGGGTCGTCCTGGCGGGCGCGGGCGCCCTGGCGCCCCTGCACGAGGCACTCCGAAGAGCCGGCCGGCATCCCCGCGAGGCGATCCTGCTGCTCACTGGACCGTGCCAGGAACAGGACCGGCCGCTGCTCAAGGTCGGGCTCGACGGCCTGCGCACGATCGGCTACCTGCTCGGCTTCGCCGACGTCGGCACCACCGGCGCGGCCCTCGACCTGGTCGCCGACACGAGCCCGTACCTGCTGGCCCTGGATCCCGAGGTGGTCACGCGCATCCCCGGGGACCATCGCGCGACCGCGGTGGCGCGGTCGGTGGTCACGCTGGCGCGCGGCCTCGGCGCCCACGTGCTCGCCCCCGGCGTCGAACGCGAGCCGCAGGTCGCGGTGGCCCGCGGCCTCGGCGTGCGGCTGGCGCACGGCCCGCTGCTGGCCCCCGGCCCCGACGGCAAGGTGCGGGTGCCGCTCCCCGTCACCGACGAGCCGGTCTCGGTCATGCTCGGCCCGCGCGTCCAGGAGCTGCTGATCCCGGCGGTGACGCTGCCCGTGGAGGCCAAGGCGGAGGATGCGGTCAAGGCGTTCGGGCACGAGCCGACGATCACCAGCGTGATCCTGGTGGACGAGTTCCAGCGGCCCAAGGGCAGCCTCGACCGCAGCCGGTTCCTGCTGTCGTTCGCGGCCCGGTACGGGCACGCGCTGCACGGCGCGAAGCCGGCGCAGCGGCTGGCCGACCCGCCCCGCACGGTGCCGCGGACGACCCCGGCGATCGCGGCCATGCAGGCGGCCGGCCGGGACGCGGCCCGCGTCTATGACGACCTGGTGGTCACCGACGAGATGAACCGCTGCCTCGGCATCGTCCGCGTCTCCGACCTGATCAGGCAGGTCACCGCGATCAGGACCTGAAAGAGACCCGCGTGGGTCCTGGGCGCGGGCGCGCGGCCGGGATAGGAAGTAGCCATGCGGGTGGACAGGAGAACCCTGCTCGGAGCGGGGATGCTGGCCGGGATGGCGGCCGCGTGCACGACGGCGAAACCTCCGGCGAAGCCGGAGTTCGACCCCGGCGACTGGGCGTCCGTGCGGGCCCAGTTCGCGCTGGATCCGGCCTACGGGCAGTTCGCGGCGTTCGTGCTGGCGCCCGCCCCGGCCCCGGTACGCGAGGCGATCGCCAGGCACCGCGACGCCCTGGACGCCGACCCCGAGTACACGCCGCCCGGCGGGCAGACGCCCGACCAGGCGGTACGCGAGGCCGCGGCCCGCTATCTGGGCGCCGGGGCGGAGGAGGTCGCGCTGACCGACAGCACCACCATGGGCCTGGCCCTGCTCTACTCCGGCCTCAGGCTGCGCCCCGGCCAGGACGTGCTGACCACCGAGCACGACTTCCTCGCCACCCACGAGGGGCTGCGGCTGCTGGCCGAGCGCACGGGCGCGAAGGTGCGCAAGGTCAGGCTGTACGACGACCCGGCCCGCGCCGACGCCGGCCGGATGGTGGCGGCGGTCAAGGCGGGGCTCGGCCCGCGTACCAGGGTGGTCGCGATCACCTGGGTGCATTCGAGCACCGGCGTGCGCGTGCCCGTCCGCGCCATCGCCGACATGCTCGCCGAGGCGAACAAGGGCCGCGACGAGCACGACCGGGCGCTGCTGTGCGTGGACGGCGTGCACGGGTTCGGCGCGATGGCCGACGGCCCCGGCGACCTGGGCTGCGACTTCCTGGCCAGCGGCACGCACAAGTGGCTGTTCGGGCCGCGCGGCACCGGCATCGTGTGGGGCAGGGCCTGGGACGCGCTCTCCCCGATCATCGCCAGCTTCAGCGGGGCGTCGTTCCAGGCGTGGCAGGGCGGCACCTCCCCGGGGGCGAGCACGGCGGAGCTGGTCACGCCGGGCGGTTTCAAGGCGTTCGAGCACCGGTGGGCGATGCCGCAGGCGTTCGCCTTCATGACGGCGATCGGCAAGGACCGGGTGCGGCGGCGCACGCAGGAGCTGGCCACCAGGCTCAAGGACGGCCTGGCCGGGATCCCGCACGTCACGCTGGCCACGCCGCGCTCGCCCGAGCTGTCGGCGGGTCTCGTGTGCTGCTCGATCGAGGGGATGGCGCCGATGGAGGCCGTCGGCCGGCTGCACGCGAGCAAGGTGATCGCGAGCGTGACGCCGTACGACCCGCCGCTGCTGCGCTTCGGCACCAGCATCGTGACCACTCCCGAGCAGGTGGACCAGGCGGTCAAGGGGGTGGCCGCACTCGGCTGATCAGAGCCAGCCCTGCGCCTTGGCGCGCTGCACCGCCTCGATGCGGTTGCGGGCGTGCGTCTTCTGGATGGCCGAGGACAGGTAGTTGCGCACGGTCCCCTCCGACAGGTGCAGCTTGCCGGCGATGTCGCCGATCGTGGAGCCGTCCACCGCCGCCTCCAGCACGTCGCGCTCCCGCGCCGACAGCGGGTTCGGCCCGGCGCTGAGGGCGGCCGCGGCGAGCCCGGGGTCGATCACCCGCTCCCCCGCGTGCACCCGCCGGATGGCCGCCGCCAGCTCTCTGGCCGGGCTGTCCTTCACCAGGAACGCCGACGCCCCGGCCTCCATGGCGGTGCGCAGGTAGCCGGGCCGCCCGAACGTGGTCAGGATCATCACCCGGCACCCGGGCACCTGCCGCGTGATGCTCGCGCAGGCCGCGAGCCCGTCCATGCCGGGCATCTCGATGTCCAGCAGCGCGATGTCGGGCCGGACCTTGGCGGCGACCGCGACCGCCTCCTCCCCGTCGGCGGCCTCGCCGGCCACCTCGATGTCGGGCTCCAGGCCCAGCAGGGAGGCCAGCGCGCCGCGTACCATGCCCTGGTCCTCCGCCAGCATCACGCGGATCACGCGCACGCCTCCTTCCCGACCGGCACCAGCACCCGCAGGCGGTGGCCGCCGCCCCGCGCGGGGCCCGCCTCCACCGTGCCGCCCGCGCCCGCGACCCGCTCGCCCAGCCCGCTCAGCCCGCTGCCCATCTCGTACGGCCCGTCGCCGCCCGTTCCGTTGTCCATGATCTCCAGGGTGGCGTGTCCGGCGTCGAACGTCACCTTGATCTCGCACCGGGTGGCCCGCGCGTGGCGCACGACATTGGTGACGCCCTCGCGTACGGACCAGCCGAACAGCCCGTCGAGCAGCTCGGGCAGCGGCGTCCCCGAGACCCGCACCTCGGCGGCCACGCCCGCCGCTCGTAACACGGTCCTGGCGTTGTCGAGCTCCTCGGGCAGGCTGCGCTGGCGGTAGCCGGTGACGGCCTCGCGCACCTCCGTCAGGGCCTTCCTGGCGACGGTCTCGATGTCGGCGATCTCCCGGTGCGCCTGCGGCGAGTCCTCCGACAGCCGTCCGGCCAGCTCGCTCTTGAGCACGATCAGCGACAGGCTGTGCCCGAGCAGGTCGTGCAGGTCGCGGGCGATGCGCAGCCGCTCCTCCGTGGCCGCCAGCCGGGCCACCTCGTCCTGGGCCAGGCGCAGCTTGACGGTCAGCGCCCTGGTGTTGCGCACGCTGATGAACAGCACGCCGAGCGTCAGCACCTGCAGGCCCAGGACGATGATCGTGTCGGCGTCGTCGTGGTTGACCAGACCGGCCCCGACGACGACGGCCAGCTGGGCGGCCACGGCCACGACGGCCCACAGGGGCGGCAGCGTGAACCCGTACAGCACGACGGTGTAGACCGGCAGGCTCAGCCAGGAGCCGCCGAAGGCGGTGGCTCCCACCACACCGAGCACGCTGGTCACCAGGAGCAGCGGATAGGTCAGGCGGCTGTGGTCGAACATGCCCTTGTTGACCAGCACCGTCGCGAGGAAGGACGCGACGAACGTGACGAGCAGCACCGCCGCCCACACGGCCCGGGCCCCCGTCAGGGTGCCCCCGACGATGTCGCTGACGGGGAAGACCAGGTAGACCAGGCCCACTGAGATGCCGAGGAGCCGCCGCTTGCGCGACGGCTTGGCATCCGCGTCCCCGAAGGTGATCCTCTCGGCGAAGCTCATACGCGTACGGTAGCCCGCCGGTAGAGGAGGACGGCAGCGCCCCCGAGCACGATCCCCCATCCGGCGACGACCAGCACGTCCGTCATGGGCAGGCCGTGGCCCGCGACGATGCTCTGGCCCAGCCTGGCGTAGTGGAACGACGGGGTGACGTCCGCGACCGTGCGCAGGGTGTCGCCGAGCACCTCGGGCGGGAACCACAGCCCGCCGGCGATCGCCAGCGCGAACATGCAGATCATCGCGGCCGGCTGGGCGGCGTCGGCCGAGAGCACGGACCCGATGGCCAGGCCCAGGGCGACGAACGGCAGCACGCCGAGCCAGAGCGCGAGCAGCAGCTCCGCCCACGTGCCGAGCGACAGCGACACGTGCTGCTGCACCACGGCGGCCAGGCTCACCAGCACCAGCGAGGGCAGCACGAGCACCATGGTGGCGCCGAGCTTGGTCGCGATGATCGCCCAGTTCGGCAGCGGGGTGATCTGGAGCTGGCGCAGCCAGCCGGACTGCCGCTCGGTGGCCCACGGCACGGCCGAGCTCATCATGGACGAGGCCAGCGCCCCGTAGGCGGCCATCGACACCATCAGGATGACGCTGTACTTCACGCCGCCCGCGTCGGTCTGGTTGCCGTAGATGTTGGAGTTGATGAGGTAGAGCAGGACGGGGAAGGCGACCACGAAGATCAGGTAGCGCCGGTTGCGCAGCATCCGCATGGCCTCGGTCTTGGCGTAGTAGAGCATCAGGACTCCCTGGTGAGGGCGAGGAAGGCGGATTCGAGGTCGGCGCTGGAGAGCTTCAGCTCGCGCACGTCGAGGGTGGTGCCCCGGTAGAGCGCGGCGAGGGTGGCGTCGGTGTCGGAGGTGTGCAGGGTGGCGACGCCGCCGGCGACCTCCACGGCGGTCACCCCGGGCAGCCGGTCGAGCCCGGCCGTGGGCTGCTCGCCGAGGGCGAAGCTGACGGTGTGACCCCCGGCCCCGGCCTTGATCTCGGCGGCGGTGCCGTCGGCGGCCAGCCGGCCCTTGGCGATGACGATCACCCGGTCGGAGTGCTCGTCGGCCTCCTCCAGGTAGTGCGTGGCGAACAGCACGGTCCGGCCGGCGGAGGCGTAGTCGTGCATGCTGGCCCAGAAGCGCAGCCTCGATTCGACGTCCATGGCCGCGGTCGGCTCGTCGAGCAGCAGGATCCTGGGCGCCCCCGCGATGGCCAGGGCGAACCTGACCCGCTGCGACTGGCCGCCGGACAGCTTGTTCGCCCGCCGGCCCGCGAGCTCGGTCAGGTCGGCCAGCTTGAGGATCTCGTCGAGGGCGAGGGGGTTGGGGTAGAGGCGGCGTACCAGGTCGATGAGCTCCTTGACGGACAGCTCGGGGATGAGCGCGCCGTTCTGCAGCATGGCGCCCATCTGGCCGGCCCGGACGGCCTCGTCGGGGGTGCGGCCGTGTACGGCGATCGTGCCCGCGGTGGGCTTGAGCAGGCCGAGCAGGAGGTTGATGGAGGTGGACTTGCCGGCGCCGTTGGGGCCGAGCAGGGCCACGGTGTTGCCTGGCTCGATCGTGAGGGAGAGGTCGTCGACGGCGAGCACGTCCCCGTAGTGCTTGCTGACGTGGTCGAACACGATGGCGTTCATGGAAAGAACGCTATGGCCGCGCCCTCCGGGCGGTTAGTGCGTTACCTCCGGCGTTGGCCGTGACATTTGTCAGGCCAACGCCGGGGCGGAACGTCACACGCGGCAGGCGTAGATGTCGGTGACCAGGATCGCCCGCGCGCCGATGTCCCAGAGCTGGTCCATCACCCGCTGGTGGCCCTGGCGGCGGACCATGACGCGCACGGCCACCCAGCCCTCGCGGTGCAGCGGGGAGACGGTGGGGCCCTCCATGCCGGGGGTGAGCGCGATGGCGTCCTCGATGCGCTCGGCCCGGATGTCGTAGTCCATCATCACGAAGTCGCGGGCGTGCACGACGCCCTGGAACCGGCGGACGAGCTGCTCGACGGCGGGCGTGTCGGGCGAGCTCTGCTGCTTGATCAGCACCGCCTCCGAACGCATGATCGGCTCGCCGAAGACCTCGAGGCCGACGTTGCGCAACGTGGTGCCGGTCTCGACGACGTCGGCCACCGCGTCGGCCACGCCGAGCCGGATGGCGGTCTCGACGGCGCCGTCGAGCTTGATCACGCGGGCGTCGACGCCCTCGTCGGAGAGGTATTTGTCGAGCAGGCCCGCGTAGGAGGTGGCGATGCGGCGGCCGTTGAGATCGGCGGCCGAGGTCATCGTGCCGGCCGCGGCGGCCAGGCGGAAGGTGGAGCCGCCGAAGCCGAGCGGCATGATCTCCTCGACCGGCGCGCCGGAGTCGACGAGCATGTCACGGCCGGTGATGCCGACGTCGAGCGTGCCTTCGCCGACGTAGACGGCGATGTCGCGGGGTCGCAGGAAGAACAGCTCGCAGCCGTTGGCCTCGTCGACGACGACGAGCTCCTTGCTGTCGCGGCGGGAGCGGTAGCCCGCCTCCTTGAGCATGTTCTGGGCCGCCTCGCTGAGCGAGCCCTTGTTGGGTACTGCCAGACGCAGCATGTCGGGATCCTCGATCTGTCTCGCTGTTGCTTCTCCAGGGGCTTGGTGGCGGGCGCCGGGCGCCCTAGAGATGCTTGTAGACCTGGTCGAGGCCGATGCCCTTGGCGATCATGAGCACCTGCACGTGGTAGAGGAGCTGGGAGATCTCCTCGGCGGCCCTGTCGTCTGACTCGTGCTCGGCGGCCATCCAGCTCTCGGCGGCCTCCTCGACGACCTTCTTGCCGATGGCATGGACGCCGGCGTCGAGGGCGGCCACGGTGCCCGAGCCCTCGGGCCGGGTCCTGGCCTTCTCGGACAGCTCGGCGAACAGCTCTTCGAAGGTCTTCATGGTCTCTCTCGTGGTTGGCTGACGTGCTTGTCAAGCGTCTCTGAGCAGCGTAGCGATCCTATCTCAGACATGACTCCGGATCGCTTCCCACCGGGGTGGGGTGGCGTGTGCGTGGAGGTGGAACCCCGCGCCTAACGCTGCCCCGCGTGGACGGTGTCGTCTGGTGGGTGTGCTGATCGCCTGCCCGCCCTGGTGCCGGTGGGCTGCGCGGGGCAGCCTCCTCCGGTCCGTTGGTGCGGGTCCCTCCGGACGCTGACCCGCCTGGCCGTTGGGCCGGGCGGGGGAGGGTGCCCTGCGTCGCCTGGGCGCGGGGCGTGTGGGCGCCCACTTCCACCCTGCGACCGCGGGCTTGTCCGGCGCTTTGCAATGCCGCAGCGGAGTCAGACATTGCGGGCATTGCTTGGAGGTGTTGCGGGCGGGCACGGTCACCATGGCGATGCCGATCTCGGCGGCCAGGTGCCGAATGCGGTCCGAGATCTGGCCGCGCACTTGCTGCGACAACCGGGTGTTCAGGGTGCGGCCCATCCCATGGGCCTCCAATGAACGCAGATCTTCCAGATAGATCGCCGCCGCCCCGGCAGCGGCCGCCTGGCCCGAGCCGCCTCAGTGCCATCCAAGCCTGCGACGGCAGACGTCGCCCGCCGACATCCACTCCGCCCGCCAGCACCTCGACGTCGACGCGGTTCCAGTGCACCGCCGGCAACCCTGCAGCCATGACCGATACCAACTCGGCGCACCAGCCAACCCGCTCGGCCAGCACCGCCGCGGACACCGACTCCCCGCTCTTCTCCACCACTCCGCCACGCAGCAGCACGCGAGCACATGCCGTGTAGGCGGTCTCGCCTGGGGCCAGCGTCAGACGTCGCTTCACCGGCCGCCCCCGCCACTGTCGCGTGGGCCACATCGCGCCAGCACAAAACGCTCAGGCCGCGCCGGGAACAACCCCTCCAGCCGCCAACCGCCGGGCCAGGAGATCCGCTGCGTCGCCTTGCCTGCGGCTTCGTCGACGGCACGCTCCCGGTCGACACGGCCTGCACAGGTGGGCACATTCCGCTGGTACGCCCGATCGAGAGTAAACCTACCTGCGTGCACGGCGCGCACCTCCCCTACCCAATTCTCACCCTGAGTGACCGATAGGCTACCAATCTTTGGTCTGGTTGTATAGAACATGCGAGCGATACATGGACGCCCCATCACTCCATTCCGAAAATCCGGCCTCCAGCCCGCGTGAACTCGGGGGCGAGGTCGTGGGTGCGGACCTCGGCGAGCGTGCACTTCCAGAAGGCGTCAAAGTCGGCGGGCTCGGCGCGTTCGGGGAGATACTCGCATGGCTGGGCGAGTGGCATGTCTACGAACATCGGCCCTCATGGAGGACACATCGGGGCGCCCTCACCGTAACGGTGAAGGCGCCGGCGCGATCATCCGGTCGCGGGAGGGCGGGCGTTCCGGCCGCCAGGAGAGCCGCGGTTTTCGCTGATACGGTTCAGTGAAAGTTTCAGAGAGGAGCACGGGTGAAGAGGCCAACGATCGCCGACATCGCCAGACGGGCCGGCGTGTCCAAGGGAGCCGTCTCCTATGCGCTGAACGGCCAGCCCGGTGTCTCCGCGGAGACCAGGGCGCGCATCCAGGCGATCGCCCAGGAGATCGGCTGGCGGCCCAACCTGGCCGCGCGCTCGCTCAGCGGCGCCAGGGCCGACGCCATCGGCCTGGTCCTGTGCCGCCCGGCGCGCTTCCTCGGCGTGGAGCCGTTCTTCATGGAGCTGATCAGCGGCATCGAGGGCGAGCTGGCGGCCAGCTCGTGCGCGCTGATGCTGCAGGTGGTGGCCGACCACGAGGCCGAGATCGCGGTCTACCGGCGCTGGTGGGGCGAGGGCCGGGTGGACGGCGCGATCCTGGTCGACCTGCACGCCGACGATCCCCGGGTGCCGGTGGTCGAGCGGCTGGGCATGCCCGCGGTGGTGACCGGGCACCCGTCGGGCGCAGGCTCGCTGCCCGCGGTGTGGTCGGACGAGGTGGCCGTGCTGCGCGAGGTGATCGAGTATCTCGCGGCGCTCGGCCACCGGCACATCGCCAGGGTGGCCGGGCTGCCGGGGCTGCTGCACACCAGGATCAGGGACGAGGCGTTCGCGGAGCTCTGCGCCGAGTCGGGGGTGGGCGAGCACCCGGTCGTCCACACCGACTACACGGGCGAGCAGGGCGCCCGCGCGACCAGGCGGCTGCTCAGCTCCCGGGCCAGGCCCACCGCGATCGTCTACGACAACGACATCATGGCGGTGGCCGGGCTGTCGGTCGCCCAGGAGATGCGCCTGGACGTCCCCTCCGAGCTGTCGATCGTGGGCTGGGATGACTCGCCGCTCTCCCAGGTGGTGCGGCCGCCGCTGACCGCGGTGACGCGCGACATCCCCGCCTGCGGCGCGCACGCCGCCCAGACCCTGCTCCGGCTGATCGACAGCGGGGAGACGGGGAGCCTGGAGGGGCCGCCGGCGCGCCTGCTGCCCCGGGGCAGCACCGCCCCCGCGGGCCGTGACCGAACCGTTTCACGGGCGATGTAGCCACAGGTCAGCGGCTCCATAAGGGGAAACATTTCAGCAATCTCCAAGGCTGGCTATTGTAACTTACCCGTTTAAGTGGTGAGATCCCTACACCATTGAATTTGGGCGCCAGTCGTGGGGATGCCCTCGCACATCCGCACGCCCTTTCGCACGGGAGTCCCGGCGCCCATCCGACCGATAGATCGGACAGCCCCATGCGACGAACGATGGCAGCGTGCAGCGCGGTCCTGCTGACGGTCCTGAGCGCGGCCTGCGCCACGAGTGGCCAGACGGAGACCAAACAGGCAGACCAGAACGCCCCCGCGACCCTGTCCTTCTGGTCCACGGGCGGAGATGACGAGACCGCGACCTTCCAGAAGGCGGCCGACCTCTACCACCAGAAGCATCCGAACGTGACGGTCAAGGTGCAGACCCTGTCGTGGAGCGACGCGTACGCCAAGTTGCTGGCGGCGGCCACCAGTCGCAACGGGCCCGACATCATCTCCGGCGGCATGACCTGGACCATCCAGTTCGGCACCAGGGGCGCCATGGTGGACCTGCGCAAGTACGGCGCCGACTCGCTCAAGGCGCAGGCGCTGCCCGCCCAGTGGGAGTCGGCCATCTCCCCCGACGGCTCGGTGTACGGCGTGCCGCTGGACATGTCGACCCTGGCCCTCTACTACCGCACGGACCTGCTGGAGAAGGCCAAGGTCGAGCCGCCCAAGACCTGGGAGGAGCTGACCGCGGCCATCGACAAGCTCAAGGCGGCCGGCGTGAAGAAGCCCTACAGCCAGGACTGGGGCAACCTGGACTGGATCGGCTACTTCAACTACCTCTACCAGGCGGGCGGCTCGTTCTACACCGCCGACTGCAAGCCCTCGCTCAACACCCCGCAGGCCGAGCAGGCGCTGACGTACTGGGCCGACCTCTACAAGAAGCACGGCGCGCCGACCGCCACCGTGGAGGGCTCCGACGCGCTGGACACCGGCACCGCGATGGTGGTGGCTGGCAACTGGATCGCCAAGGGCATCGACGTCAACAAGCCGAAGCTGAAGGGCAAGTGGGCGATGTCCACGATCCCCGCGGGGCCCGCCGGGCCGACCGCGTTCATCGGCGGCCGGGCGATCGGCGTGACCTCCTTCAGCAAGTACGTCGAGACGGGCGCGGACTTCGTCAAGTTCATGTACAGCGACGAGGCCATCGCCGCGATCTCGGACGAGGCGAAGAAGCGGAACATCTCCTACATCTCGCCGCGGGCCGACAAGATCGTGAACGGCTCGGTGTTCGCGCCCGAGCAGGCCCAGGTGTTCGAGGCGTCGATCAAGACGGGCAAGGCCGCGCCGGGCTGCCCGGGCTGGGACGAGAGCGCGCCGGACGTGACCAAGCAGCTCCAGTCGGTCATCCTCGGCAAGTCGGATGCCAAGACCGCGCTGGCGGAGGCCGCCAAGGTCATGGAGCGCAACGCCGGTTAGCCGCTCGCCGGGACCGGCGCGGCCCGGTCCCGGCCCCGATGATCCAGGAGTCTGACCCAGGAGTCGACATGGCCTCCCCCATCCCCCTGCGCAGCAGGCTGCGCCGCTACGGCACTTCGTACGCGATGCTGCTGCCCTTCCTCGCGCTGTTCGCGGGCTTTCTGATCTGGCCGCTGGCCAACTCCCTCTATCTGAGCTTCACGAAGTTCGACGGGATCAACCCCGCCGCGTTCACCGGCCTGGAGAACTTCCAGCAGTTGGCCTCGGACGCCAGGTTCCGCCACGCGCTGGGCAACACGGCCCTGTACGTGGTGGCCTCGGTCGTGCTCGGCACGCTGCTGTCGCTGGGCCTCGCCCTGGCCTTCAACGGCACCGGCTGGCTGCACCGGATCATGCGCACGGTGTTCTTCCTGCCGTCGGTGACCTCCTCCATCGCGCTCATGCTGATGTGGAAGTGGGTCCTCTACCCCAGCGACGTGGGCCTGGCCAACACCATCGTGGGCTGGTTCGGCGGCAAGGCGGTCGCCTGGCTGGCCACGCCGGGGCTGACGATTCCCATCCTGGTGGTGATGTCGGTGTGGGGCGGCATGGGCTACGGCATGGTGCTGTACGTGGCCGGGCTGGGCTCGATCCCCGAGGAGTACTACGAGGCAGCCAAGATCGACGGCGCCTCGACCTGGCACCGCTTCCGCCACATCACGCTGCCGCTGCTGCGCCCCGTCACCACGTACGTGGTGGTGACCGGCCTGATCGGCGCCTTCCAGGTGTTCGAGGCCGTCTACATCGTCTTCTCGACGGGCGCCAACACCATCGGCGGCGTGCTCGACTCGGGCCTGATGATCGTCCCCTACCTCTACGACCAGGGATTCACCCACTTCAGGCTGGGCTACGCCTCGGCGATCGCCTGGGTGCTCTTCCTGATCATCTTCGTGCTGAGCCTCGTCAACCTGCGCGTGGGCCGCGCCATGAAGGAGCTGTGATGGCCGTCGCCCCGATGGACACGATCGCCCCCGCGCCGCAGCCGTCCCGGCACGCGTCCCCGGCGGGCGGCAACCGGCGCGCGAAGATCAACGGGCATCTGCTGCGCCTGCCGTTCTACCTGCTGGCGCTGACGATGATCGCGCCGTTCTACTGGCTGCTCATCACGGTGTTCAAGCCGCCGAGGGAGCTGGCCAGGACGCCTCCGTCGTTCGTGCCGCAGAGCCCCACGGTCGCCAACTTCTACGACACGGAGTGGACCCCCAAGGGGATCAACCCCGGCCACCTGGCGGGCATCTTCCAGCGCTACCAGGTGGATCTCGGGTTCTGGCGGTTCATGCTCAACAGCCTCGTCATCACCACCGCCATCACCGTCGGGTCGCTGCTGATCTGCTCGCTGGCCGCGTACGTGATCTCCAAGCACGACATCAAGGGCCGGCGGACGATCTTCCTGCTGATCATCGCCTCGATGATGGTGCCCTGGCAGACGACGCTGATCCCCAACTACGTGATCATGCGGAACCTGGGCTGGCTGGACAGCTACGCCGCCTACATCGTGCCGGCGCTGGCCAAGGCGTTCGTGCTGTTCTTCCTGGTGCAGTTCCTGCAGTCGCTGCCGAACGAGCTGATCCAGGCGGCCAGGGTGGACGGCGCCGGGGAGTGGCGGATCTGGTGGAAGATCGTGCTGCCGCTGCTGCGGCCGGCGCTCGCCGCGATGTCGATCTTCATCGTGCTCGCGGAGTGGAACAACTTCCTCTGGCCGCTCATCATCGTCCAGAGCGACGAGATGGCGAACATACCCGTCGCGCTGGCCAGGCTCAACTCCTACTACGTGGGACCCGATCACCAGGGCGCGATCATGGCGGGCGGGCTGCTCGCGTCGGTCCCGACGATCACCTTCTTCGTGATCTTCCAGAAGTACTTCACCCGCGGCATCGCCCTCAGCGGCCTCAAGGGCTGACCGTTCCTAGGCAATATCTCCGGCGTCAGCCGGATCGCCATGACCTGGACCCGATCTAGGTCCGGGTGCACCCCGAACGGTCTTGGGTGCGGGGGGCTGCGCGAGTTGGCCGCCTGGGCCCCGGCAGGTCTTGCCGCCCTCGTGGGACGTGCCTACGGTCCTGGGCGGGCGCGTGGCCCCTTGCACTTTCGGAAGCGATACGGCCTGGCCGGTAGCTCTCCGCACCGCCATCCTCTGGTGGCGGACGGTCACACCTGGCCGACGCCGTATCGCATGCCCGAAAGCGCGTCGTGCGATCGCCACCGCAGCAGCATGATGCCGGGTGGCAGTGCTCTGCTAGCCCCTTCCCTGCCCTCACACTCCCGCCCGCCCCGTCACCCTTTCGCGAAGTTGCCCGCCGCACCAGGAGCACTCAAGATCAGCACGTCCAGACCAGCAGCGAGCCGGTACGTGCAGGGCTTGCCCCTCGCCGGATAATCGCTCTGAGTGATCGATAGGCTACCGAAACTCGCCGCTGCCGGGTAGAACATGTGAGCGATACCTGGAGCAGGGCGGCGCCTAAAGAGACCGGATTTCGATGACCCCGCCGGGGCTTCCAACCCATGACGTCTCATCGAACCACCACATCGTTGACACACCGCAGCACCGGCGCGCGGATCAGGGCCCGCTCGTCCAGGCCCGCAGTGTCGATCAGGAACTCGGCCCGCTCGCCCGGCAGCAGCGTGACGAGCTGGTCGTCGGCCTGGGCGGCCGGGTCCAGCCGGTCGGGGAAGACGGCCAGGTCGCGCAGGAGGGTGCGCGCGGTGACCGCCAGCCGGAGCCCGCCGGGGGTGGCCTCGGCCACGGTGTCGTAGCGCGGCTCGGGCAGGCGCAGGTCCCGGTCGGGCGCGAAGAACCACAGCGCCCGCCCCACCGCCAGGTCACCGCCGTCCGGCTCGGTGATCGCGGCGATCGGCCCGGTCTGCTCGCCCGAGTCGGTGATCGCGGCGGTGATCAGCTCGCTCGCCGGGTCTCCCGGCTCGGCGACGGGCGCGGCCAGCGGCAGGGTGACGACCGCCCGCGGCGGCACGTCCAGCGCGAGGTCCTGCGCCGCGAGCGCGCTGCCGTCGAAGCCGTGCCGTACGGCCCGCGCCGACGCCCGCCACGGCCGCGCGCTGTCGTTGACGGCGACCAGCGCCAGCCCGCCGTCGCGCGGCTGCACGGTCAGCAGCCGGTCGGCGTACGCCCTGCGCAGCGCGTGGAACAGCGGCTTGCGCCGCCCGTCCCCGTCCACGGCCGACCAGGACGTGACCGGCCAGCAGTCGTTGAGCTGCCAGACCACGCTGCCCGCGCAGTGCGGCCACAGGGCCCTGAAGTGCTCCACCCCGAGCTGGATGGCCCGCGCCTGGTTGACCTGGGTGAGGTAGTGCCAGTCGTCGAAGGTCCCGGGGACCGGGAAGTGCGGCTTGAGCCCGACGGCCAGCTTGAGGTTGCCGTCGACGGCCTTCTGGTGGTGCAGCAGGCCCCGGGAGTCGGGCAGCAGCGGCTCGTCGCTGATCGCCCGGCGGATCGTGGCGTACGCGGCTGGCCCCTGGAAGCCGAACTCGGCGGCCATGCGCGGCCGGTAGTCGCGGTAGACGGTGTAGTCGCGCTCGTTCCACACGTCCCAGATGTGCATGGTGCCGCGGGCCGGGTCGTTGGGCGGCAGGTCCATGGAGCCCGAGTAGGGGCTGCCCGGCCAGTACGGGCGGGTCGGGTCCAGCTCGGCCACCACGCGCGGCAGCGTCTCCAGGTAGAAGCCGCCTCCCCAGCTGCGCCCCTGGAGCGGCTCCTGCCAGCCCCAGTCGGCGTAGCCCTCGATGTTCTCGTTGTTGCCGCACCACAGGACCAGGCTCGGGTGCGCGCTCAGCCGGGCGACCTGCTCGCGCGCCTCCGCCTCCACCTCGGCCCCGATCGGGTCCTCCTCGGGGTAGGCGGCGCAGGCGAACGGGAAGTCCTGCCAGACCATCAGCCCGAGCCGGTCGCACAGGTCGTAGAAGTCCTCGCTCTCGTACAGGCCGCCGCCCCACACGCGGACGAGGTTGACGTTCGTCTCGCAGGCCTGGGCGAGCCGGGCGGCGTAGCGGTCGCGGCCCACCCTGGTGGGGAAGCAGTCGTCGGGGATCCAGTTCACCCCTCTGACGAACACCTCGACCCCGTTGACGGCCAGGGTGAACGCGCCGTCCTCGGTACGCAGGCGCACCTCGCGCAGCCCGATCTCGCGGCGCCACACGTCCTCGCCGGCGGTCACCTCAAGCTCGTAGAGCGGCTGCTCGCCGTACCCTCGCGGCCACCACAGCTCCGGGTCGGGCACCTCCAGCGTGAGCACGACCTCGTCACCGTCCTCGGGGATCACGGCGCGGGCCGCCACCCCCTTGATCGCCGCGCTCACCTCGGCGGCGCCCGTCTTCTCCACCCGGACGTGGACGTCCACCCGGGCCGTCCCGTCCTCGACGGTCACCAGCGGCCGGACCTCGGCGATCCTGACCCCGCTCCACTCGTGCAGCCCGATCGGCCGCCAGATGCCCGCCGTGATCAGCGTCGGGCCCCAGTCCCAGCCGAAGTTGCAGGCCATCTTCCTGATGAAGTTGTAGGGCTGGGTGTAGGCGCCGGGCCGGTGGCCGAGCTCCTCCCGCAGCCGCTCGGCGTATTCGAGCGCCGACCCGAACGTGACCGTCAGCCGGTTGCTCCCGGTCCGCAGCGCGTGGCGCACGTCGAACCGGTACGAGCGGTGCATGTTGGCCGACTCGCCCACCCGGACGCCGTTGAGCTCGACCGCCGCCACGGTGTCGAGCCCCTGGCACACGAGGTCGACGTGCTGGTGCCCGGTGCCGTCCCAGGAGAACTCCGTCTCGTAACGCCACTCGGTGCGCCCGATCCAGGCCAGGTGGGTCTCGTTGTCGTCGAGGTAGGGATCGGGGATCAGCCCCGCCGCGAGCAGGTCGGTGTGCACGCAACCCGGGACGGTGGCCGGGGCCCGCACGTCGCCGCTCGCGGAGCGGACGGTCCAGGCTTCATGAAGGGGGCGGAACGGGCTCATCAACCCTCCGGGCTCGAGCAGCGGGAATTGTCATCGCATCACTAAACCCGTTTAGTTTCAACGTTTCGCTGAACGGGTTCATGTACGGGGGCGGTGCTGCCCCTGCTGACCATGCGCGGGTTGGCCAGACGCGCGTCGGCCACCTCTCGGCCCCGGACCAGATCGAGCAGGGCGCGGGCGGCGTGGGCGCCGCAGGCGGCGATGTCCCTGCTGACCGCCGTCAGGTGCGGCCGGGCCAGCAGGCACAGGGCGGAGTCGTCCCAGGCCACGACGGCCAGCTCGCCGGGCACCGAGATCCCGGCCTCGCGGGCGGCGGCGGTGCCCGCGACCGCCATCACGTCGTTGTCGTACACGATGGCGGTGGGCCGGTCCGGCCCGCGCAGCAGGTCGAGCGTGGCCCGCTCGCCGCTCTCGCCGCCGTAGTCGGCGTACACGGTGACGCTCTCGACGCCCAGCCTGGCGGCGGTGGCCCGCATGGCGGCGGTCCTGACGCCGGTGTGCATCAGCTCCTCGGGGCCCGCGACCCTGGCGATCCTGCGATGCCCCAGCCCGGCCAGGTGCTCGATCACGGCGGCGAGCGCGCCGCCGTCGTCGATCCACACGGCCGGCAGCCGCCCGGTCCCGCCGGGGCCGCCGATGACGACGGCGGGCAGCCGCAGCTCCTCCAGCACGGCGATCCTGGCGTCCTGGACCCGCAGGTCCACGACGAACACTCCGGCGACCCGGTGCTGCGCCCACCATTTCCGGTAGATCGCGATCTCGGCCTCGTGGTCCTCGGTCATCTGCAGCAGCAGCCCCACGGACGCGGCCGACAGCGTGGCCTCGATGCCGGAGATCAGCTGCATGAAGAACGGCTCCAGCCCGAGCGTGCGCGCCGGTCGGTCCACGACCAGGCCCAGCACGTCGGGCCGGCCGTCGAACAGGGCCCGCGCCAGGCTGTTGGGCTGCCAGCCCAGCTCGGCGGCGATGGCCTGGATGCGGCGGCGCGTCTCGCTGGAGACGCCGGGACGGCCGTTGAGCGCGAACGACACGGCCCCCTTCGAGACGCCGGCCCTGCGCGCGATGTCGTCGATCGTGGGTCGCTTCATCGGCCGCCCCCTGGATTTACCGGTTCATATATCGCCCAGCGCGACTCTACGGCAAATGACACCGCCCGCCGCACCCCTTGCGGGGTCCGGCGGGCGGATGGGAGATGAAGCGGCGGGTCAGCGCTCGAAGCGATTTCCCATGTGGCGGCGGGTCAGCGCTTCGAGCGGCGGCCCGAGTTGCGGTGGGTCAGCGCTCGAAGCGGCGACCCGGGCTACGACGGGTCAGCGCTCGAAGCGGCGGCCCGAGTTGTTGCGGCGGTAGCCGCCGCCGTTGCCGCGCTCGTCCGAGCGGCCGCCGCCGGAGCGGTAGCCGTCGCGCGGGCCGCGCTCGTCGGGGCGGGAGCCGCCGCGCTCGCGGTCGGCCGCCGAGAACGGGCGGCTGCGGTCGGAGGCGTAGCGTCCGCCACGGTCGTCCGAACGGTAGCCGCCGCCACCGCGCTGCTGGCCGCGGTCGTCCTGGCGGAACGGCCGGTCGTCCGAGCGGTAGCCGCCGCGCGGCCCGCTGTCACGGCGCCGGTCGTCACCGAAGGTCCGCGGCTCCTGCGAGCGCCCGAACGGCCGCTCACCCTCGGCGTGCGGCCGGGAACGACGGTCCTCACCGGAGTTGAAGGGCCGCTCGCCGTCTGTGTGACGGCGCGGGCGACGGTCCTCACCGGAGTTGAAGGAACGCCCACCGTCCTCGTGACGGCGCGGACGACGGTCCTCGCCGGAACCGTACGAACGCTCGCCGTCCTCGTGACGCCGGGGGCGGCGGTCGCCGTCGAAGTCGCGGCGGGGACGGCGGCCGTTGCGGCGCTCGCCCTGGCCGCCGCCGCCCTCACGGCGGGGGCGGAGGGGCTTGCGCACGTCCGGCTCCCAGACCGGGATGGCCTCGCCGCTCGGCATGCGGGCGCCGGTCACCTCGGCCACCCGCGGGTGACCGGGCGTGGCCTTCAGGCGGAACGGGTGGATGCCGGCCCGCCGGGTGAGCGCGTCGGTGGAGCGGCGCTCGCTGGGCAGCACCAGCGTGACCACGGTGCCCTTCTCACCGGCGCGGGCGGTGCGGCCGCCCCGGTGCAGGTAGCTCTTGTGGTCCTGGGGCGGGTCCACGTGCAGCACCAGGCTGATGTTGTCGACGTGGATGCCGCGCGCCGCGACGTCGGTGCAGACGAGCACGTTGATGGCGCCCTCGCGGAACTCGGCGAGGATGCGGGTGCGCTGGTTCTGGCGCTTGCCGCCGTGCAGGCCGCCCGACTTGACGCCGACCCTGGCCAGCTGCTTGCAGAGCCGGTCGACGCCGTGCTGGGTGCGGACGAAGATGATCGTACGGCCCTCACGGTTGGCGATCTCGGCGGTGACGTCGAACTTCTCGTCGCGCGTGACCTGCATCACGTGGTGCTCCATGGTGTCGACCGGCGAGGTCGCGGGGGCCACGGAGTGGGTGATCGGGTTCTTGAGGAAGCGCTGCACCAGCTTGTCGACGTCGCCGTCGAGCGTGGCGGAGAACAGCAGCCGCTGCCCGTCGGCCGGGGTCTGCGCGAGCAGGTCGGTGACGACGGGGAAGAAGCCGAGGTCGCACATGTGGTCGGCCTCGTCCAGGACGCTGACCTCGACGTCGGCGAGCGAGCACTCGCCCTGCCGGATGAGGTCGCCGAGCCGGCCGGGCGTGGCGATGACGATGTCGACGCCGCGCCGCAGCGCCTCGATCTGCTTGCCCATGGACATGCCGCCCACGACGACCTTCATGCGCAGCCCCAGGCCGCGGCCGAGCGGCTCCAGGGCGTCGTGCACCTGGAGCGCGAGCTCACGGGTGGGCACGAGGATCATCGCGCGGGGGTGGCCGGGAGCCGGCCGCACGCCCGCGAGGCGGGCCATGGTGGGCAGTCCGAACGCGAGCGTCTTGCCGGAGCCGGTCTGGCCGCGGCCGAGCACGTCGTTGCCGGCGAGCACGTCGGGAATCGTCGCGCTCTGGATGGGGAACGGGCTGTCGATGCCCTGCTTGGCCAGCCCGTTGATGAGCGGCTTGGGCAGGCCCAGCAGCTCGAACTCCGACGGCCTCGGGTCGGCGTCTCTACCAGAGGCCGAGGCCGTGGGGCCGGAAGGGGCCGGCGAGTCGGAGGCCGCCGCACCGGCGGTCTCGTCGAACGCGGGCATGACAGCGTCAAGCATGGTCACGAAAGTCGTGCCTTTCCGTCGAAGTGGCACGTCACTTCTGCGAAAGGACGAGCCGGGACGTGCGGCGCACGCCGCACAGGGGTTCTGGTCACCCGCCATACGGGCGGGTCAAATCATTTAAGGGGGGAACACACCGGGCACCGGCCGCAGGCGATGCAGACGCGCGATGAGACGTCAGGTGCGTTTGGTACCAACGCCGGGATGCTATCTGAAATTCCCGGGGCGGGTCCGGACCTTCCGCAACCCTCTATGGCACGCCGAAGCGGCTGACGAGTCAGCGTCAGCCGTTTCAGCAGA
Organism: Nonomuraea angiospora; assembly: GCF_014873145.1. Classification (NCBI taxonomy): domain Bacteria; kingdom Bacillati; phylum Actinomycetota; class Actinomycetes; order Streptosporangiales; family Streptosporangiaceae; genus Nonomuraea; species Nonomuraea angiospora. Next base: position 3,351,746 of record NZ_JADBEK010000001.1, read on the forward strand.
AAAGATCAGACATTGAATCCTAGCATACGGAGCTGCTCGCGCCCCTCGTCGGTGATCTTGTCCGGGCCCCATGGCGGCAGCCAGACCCAGTTGATCTTCACGTCGGACACCATGCCCTCGAGCGCCGAGTGGGCCTGGTCCTCGATGACGTCGGTCAGCGGGCAGGCCGCGCTGGTCAGCGTCATGTCAATGGTGGCCACGGGCCGCGCGCCGTCGGCCGGGTCGAGGTTGAGCCCGTAGATGAGGCCCAGGTCGACCACGTTGATGCCGAGCTCCGGGTCCACGACGTCCTTGAGCGCCTCCATGACCTCGTCGACGGTGGTCTCACCGTCGAAGTCGGTCGGAGTCTCCACGGGCTTACTCATCGGGCACTCCTCACTACCGCATCCTTGTAGGCCATCCACGAAAGCAGCGCGCATTTGACGCGCGCCGGGAACTTGGCCACGCCCGCGAACGCGACCGCGTCGCCGAGCACGTCTTCGTCGGCCTCCACCTGTCCCCTGCCCTGCATGAGCCTGGTGAACTCGTCGACCACGGAGAGCGTCTCCTCGACCGTCGAGCCGGTGGTGAGCTCGTGCAGCACCGAGGCGGCGGCCTGGCTGATCGAACAGCCCTGACCGTCGTAGGAGACGTCCAGGACCTTGCCGCCGTCGCCCACCTTCACCCTGAGCGTGATCTCGTCGCCGCACGTGGGATTGACGTGGTGAACCTCGGCGTCGTACGGCTCACGCAGCCCCCGCCCCTGCGGGTGCTTGTAGTGCTCCAGGATCAGCTCCTGGTACATCGACTCGCCGATCATGGCTATGCGAACACCTTCTGAACGTGATGGAGGCCGCGGACCAGGGCGTCGATCTCGCCCGTGGTGTTGTACAGGTAGAACGACGCCCGCGTGGTCGCCGGTATTCCAAAGCGTAGGTGCAGGGGACGCGCGCAGTGGTGACCGACGCGTACGGCGACGCCGAACTGGTCGTCGAGGATCTGGCCGACGTCGTGCGGGTGGACGCCCTCCAGCGTGAACGACACCGTGCCGCCCCGCTGCTCCAGCGAGTCGGGACCGATGAAACGCAGGGTGGGCACCTCGCGCAGGGCGTCGAGCGCGTAGGCCGTCAGCGTGCGCTCGTGCGCCTCGATGGCCTCCATGCCGACCTCGGTGAGGTAGTCGACGGCCGCGCCCAGCCCGATGGCCTCGACGATCGGCGGCGTGCCGGCCTCGAACTTGTGCGGCACCGGCGCGTACGTCGAGTGGTCCATCCAGACCGCCTCGATCATCTCGCCGCCGCCCAGGAACGGGGGCATGGCGTCGAGCAGCTCGGCCTTGCCCCACAGGACGCCGATGCCCGACGGGCCGACCATCTTGTGGCCGGTGAAGGCCACGAAGTCGGCGCCCAGCTCGGTGACGTTGACCGGGTGGTGCGGCACGGACTGCGAGGCGTCCAGCATGATCAGCGCGCCGACCTCGTGCGCCCGCCTGGCCACCTCGGCGACCGGGTTGACGGTGCCGAGCACGTTGGACTGGTGGGCGATCGAGACGATCTTCGTCCGCTCGGTGATCACGGACGGGTCGTAGTCGAGCCGTCCGTCGTCGGTGACGCCGAACCACTTCAGCGTCGCGCCGGTGCGCTGCGCGAGCAGCTGCCACGGCACGATGTTGGAGTGGTGCTCCATCTCGGAGATGACGATCTCGTCGCCGGCCCCGAGCGTGAAGCGCGGATCGGTGTTGATGGGGTTGCCGAAGGCGTACGCGACGAGGTTGAGCGCCTCGGAGGCGTTCTTGGTGAAGATCACCTCGTCGCGCGACGGCGCCCCGACGAACGCGGCGACCTTGTCGCGGGCGCTCTCGTAGGCGTCGGTCGATTCGGCGCCGAGCACGTGCATGGCCCGTCCGACGTTGCTGTAGTGCAGCGCGAAGTGGTCACGCATGGTCTCGATGACCTGGGTGGGCTTCTGTGAGGAGTTGCCCGAGTCGAGATAGACGAGCGGGCGCCCGTCGGGCAGCTCGCGGGAGAAGACCGGGAAATCCTTCCTGATCTTCTCCACGTCAAAGCTGAGCTGTGTCATGCAGATGCCTTCGTGTACTGCTCGTAGCCCTCGGCCTCGAGCTTCTCGGCCAGCTCCGGCCCGCCCTCCTCGACGATCCGCCCGCCCGCGAAGACGTGGACGAAGTCCGGCTTCACGTAGCGCAGGATGCGGGTGTAGTGCGTGATCAGCAGCACGCCGGTCTCACCGGTGGCGCGGAAGCGGTTGATGCCCTCCGACACCACGCGCAGCGCGTCGACGTCGAGGCCGGAGTCGGTCTCGTCGAGCACCGCGATCTTCGGCTTGAGCAGCTCCAGCTGGAGGATCTCGTGGCGCTTCTTCTCACCGCCGGAGAAGCCCTCGTTGAGGTTGCGCTGGGCGAAGGCGGCGTCGATGGACAGCGCGTCCATGCCGCTCTTGAGGTCCTTGGCGAACTCGCGCAGCTTCGGCGCCTCGCCGCGGACCGCGGTGACGGCCGAGCGAAGGAAGTTCGAGACCGACACGCCGGGGACCTCGACCGGGTACTGCATGGCCAGGAACAGGCCCGCGCGGGCCCGCTCGTCGACCGACAGCTCCAGCAGGTCCACGCCGTCGAGCAGCACCTGGCCGCCGGTGATCGTGTATTTGGGGTGGCCGGCGATCGCGTAGGCGAGCGTCGACTTGCCCGAGCCGTTGGGGCCCATGATGGCGTGGGTCTGGCCCGAGTGGACGGCCAGGTTGACGCCGCGCAGGATTTCCTTGTCCTCGACGGCGACGTGGAGGTCGCGAATCTCAAGGGTGGACATTGTTGTTATGACTCCTTCGAGAGCGAGACGAGCACGTCATCGCCGTCGATCTTGACTGTGTAGACGTTCACGGGCTGGGTCGCGGGCGGGCCGGTGGGCTTGCCGGAGCGCACGTCGAAGCACGAGCCGTGCAGCCAGCACTCCAGGGTGCCGTCGTAGACCTCGCCTTCGCTGAGCTTCACCTCGGCGTGGGAGCAGACGTCGTGCAGGGCGAACACCTCGCCGCCCTTGCGCACGAGCGCCACCGGCGTCTCATCGATCTCCACCCCGATGACTCCCCCGTCGGGGATGTCGTCGAGCTTGCAGACCTTCTCGAACGAACTCATCGCGCGAGCTCCGCCTCCAGCGCGTTCAGCACGCGCTCACGGATCTCCCCGACCTCGATCTTCTCGACGAGCTGGCCGAGGAAGCCCCTGATGACCAGGCGGCGGGCCTCGTCGTAGGGGATGCCGCGGGCCTGGAGGTAGAAGATGTGCTCGTCGTCGAGCCGGCCGGAGGCGGAGGCGTGCCCCGCCCCGGCGACCTCGCCGGTGAGGATCTCCAGGTTGGGCACCGAGTCGGCGCGGGCGCCGTCGGTCAGGATGAGGTTGCGGTTGAGCTCGTAGGTGTCGGTGCCCTCGGCCTCGACCCTGATGATCACGTCGCCGATCCAGACGGCGTGCGCTTCCTCGCCCTGCAGGGCGCCGCGGTAGTCGACGTTGCTCTTGCAGTTGGGCTGCGAGTGGTCGACCAGCAGGCGGTGCTCCAGGTGCTGCCCGGCGTCCACGAAGTAGACGCCCGACATGTCGGCGTCGCCGCCGGGAGCGGTGTAGGTGACGTTGGGCGACAGGCGTACGAGGTCGCCGCCGAGCGTCACCACGAAGCTGCGGAAGGTCGCGTCCTTGGCCAGCTGGGCGTGGTGGTGGGAGACGTGGACCGCGTCGTCGTCCCAGTCCTGCAGGCTGACGACCCGGAGCGAGGCGCCGTCGCCGACGACGAACTCGATGTTGTCGGCGTAGACCGCGCTGCCCTTGTGGTCGAGCACGACCACGGCCTCGGCCAGCGGCTCCACCTTGACCACGAGGTGGCCGTAGGCGGCGCCGTCGCCGGAGCCGGTGAGGGTGAGCACGGTCGGCTTGGAGGTGACGGCCTCGCGCGGCACCGTGATGACGGTGGCCTTCTCGAAGCTGTTCCACGCCTGGGCGCTGACCCGGTCGGTGGGCATGAACGCCTTGCCGACGCGGACGTCGTCGCGGCCGACCGTCTCGACGGTGACCTCGGGCGCCGCGTCGACGTCCACCCGGACGTGGCCGACGGCCTCGGCCTTGCCGTTGTGCAGGCCCTTGAGGCGGGACAGCGGCGTGAAGCGCCACGCCTCCTCGCGCCCGGTCGGGACCTCGAAGTCGCCCAGCTCGTAGGACGCCTTCTCGTGCAAGGTCGACAGGGGCTTCTCGTTCAGGCCCATCAGCCGACGGCTCCTTCCATCTGCAGCTCGATCAGCCGGTTGAGCTCGAGCGCGTATTCCATGGGCAGCTCACGCGCGATCGGCTCCACGAAGCCGCGCACGATCATCGCCATCGCCTCGTCCTCGTCGAGCCCGCGGCTCATGAGGTAGAAGAGCTGGTCCTCGCTGACCTTGGAGACCGTGGCCTCGTGGCCCATCTTGACGTCGTCCTCGCGGACGTCGACGTAGGGGTAGGTGTCGGAGCGGCTGATCTGGTCGACCAGCAGGGCGTCGCACTTGACGGTGCTGGCGCTGCCGTGGGCGCCCTCCTCGATCTGCACGAGACCGCGGTAGGAGGTGCGGCCGCCGCCGCGCGCCACCGACTTGGAGATGACGCTGGAGCTGGTGTTGGGCGCCAGGTGCACCATCTTGGAGCCGGCGTCCTGGTGCTGGCCCTCGCCCGCGAACGCGACGCTCAGCGTCTCGCCCTTGGCGTGCTCGCCCATCAGGTAGACGGCCGGGTACTTCATCGTGACCTTGGAGCCGATGTTGCCGTCGATCCACTCCATGGTCGCGCCCTCGTAGGCCACGGCGCGCTTGGTGACCAGGTTGTAGACGTTGTTCGACCAGTTCTGGATGGTCGTGTAACGGCAGCGGGCGTTCTTCTTCACGATGATCTCGACGACCGCGCTGTGCAGCGAGTCGGAGGAGTAGATCGGCGCGGTGCAGCCCTCGACGTAGTGGACGTAGCTGTTCTCGTCCACGATGATCAGGGTCCGCTCGAACTGGCCCATGTTCTCGGTGTTGATCCGGAAGTAGGCCTGCAGCGGGATCTCGACCTCGACGTTCGGCGGCACGTAGATGAACGAGCCACCGGACCAGACGGAGGTGTTGAGGGCGGCGAACTTGTTGTCGCCCACCGGGATGACGGAGCCGAAGTACTCCTTGAAGAGCTCCTCGTGCTCCTTCAGGCCCGTGTCGGTGTCGACGAAGATGACGCCCTTCTCCTCGAGGTCCTCACGGATCTTGTGATAGACGACCTCGGACTCGTACTGGGCGGCGACACCGGCGATGAGGCGCTGCTTCTCCGCCTCGGGGATGCCGAGCTTGTCGTAGGTGTTCTTGATGTCGGCGGGCAGCTCCTCCCAGGAAGCGGCCTGCTTCTCGGTGGAGCGCACGAAGTACTTGATGTTGTCGAAGTCGATGCCGGTGAGGTCAGAGCCCCAGGTGGGCAGCGGCTTGCGGTCGAACAGGCGGAGGCCCTTCAGGCGAAGGTCGAGCATCCACTCCGGCTCGTTCTTCAGAGCGGAGATGTTGCGGACGACCTCCTCGGACAGGCCGCGCTTGGCCGCCGCCCCGGCGGCATCCGGGTCGGCCCAGCCGAACTTGTAATTCCCGAGGCCTTCCAGCTCCGGGCGGTCGGTGACAGTCACCTTCCGGTCTCCTTGCTCTTGTCTCTATGTGCGGATTCACCCAGCGACTGTGGGCTCACATGTGTCGTGCAGACCCCGTCGCCGTGGGCGATCGTGGCCAGGCGCTGCACCGGGGTGCCGAGCAGCTGCGCGAACGCCTCCGTCTCGGCCTCGCAGAGCTGCGGGAACTCCGCAGCCGCGTGGGCCACCGGGCAGTGGTGCTGGCAGAGCTGGTCGCCGCCCGACTTGGCCTTGCTGGCCGAGGCGGCATACCCCTCCGCCGACAGCGCCTGCGCCAGCACCTGCACGCGCTGGTCCGCCGGCACCGTCCGCATGACCGGCTCCAACCGCTTGAGCAGGCTCGAGACCTGCAGGCGGGCGAAGTCGGCCACCGCTTCCTCTCCCATGCGCTCGGCCAGGAAGCGCAGCGCGCTCCCGGCGAGGTCGTCATAGGCGTGCTCGAAAGCACTGCGCCCCGCGTCGGTGATCGCGAACAGCTTGGCGGGGCGTCCGCGCCCGCGCTGCCCCCGTGGCCCGACCGTGCGAGGCTCTATCATCCCGTCGGCCAGCAGCGCGTCCAGGTGGCGGCGGACGGCGGCGGGGGTGAGCCCCAGCCGCTCGCCCAGCGCGGCGGCCGCGACGGGACCGTGCTCAAGGATCAGCCGGGCGACGCGCGCACGCGTGCTGCGCTCGCTTCCTGGCTCGATCCCTGGCACGTTTTTCACAACATCAGTGTGCCGTAATTCCTTCCCGGTTCACAAACGGATCCGAGCAGCCCGGGAATGGAATTTCTCACGCAGGGCAGCCTTACCTAACTCTTCCGCAGGAGAGCGAAGGTCAAGCTTGCGCAAATCATGAGGCCCAGCATCACGCAGGCCATCGGCACGGCGCTGCCGGCGCCCGCGAGGCCGACCAGCGGGGCCGCTGCGGCGCCGAGCGCGAACTGCAGCACGCCGAGCAGGGCCGAGGCGCTGCCGGCGATCTGCGCGGGCTGGCTGGCCAGGGCCAGCGCACCGGTGGCCGGCATGACCAGGCCCTGGCCGAGCATGATGACGAACAGCCCGCCCACGATGCCCCACAGGCCGAGCCCGGTGAGCGCGGCGGCCAGCAGCAGCGAGGCGCCGGTCAGCGCGACGGCGAGCCCGGTGATCACGAGGGTCACCGGCGGCACCCGTCCCGACAGCCGGCCGCCGAGCTGGGCCATGGCGGTCAGGCCGAAGGCGTTGAGGCCGAAGATGAGCGAGTACTGCTGGGGCGTGGCGCCGTACACCTCCTGGAGCACGAACGGCGAGCCGGAGATGTAGCCGAACATGGCCGCGAACGCCAGGCCCGCGGTCAGCGCGGTGCCCATGAACGTCCGGTCGCGCAGGAGCCTGCCGAACGTGCCGACGGTGTGCCGGAGACCGCCGCTCTCGCGCTCGGCCGCGGGCAGCGTCTCGCGCACGCCGCCCAGGACGGCCAGCAGCAGCACCACCCCGGCGACGCTGAGCGCCACGAACACGCCGCGCCAGGAGGTGAACGCCAAAAGCTGCGCGCCGACGATGGGCGCCAGGATCGGCGCCAGGCCGCTGACCAGCATGAGCGTGGCGAAGATGCGGGCGATGGCGGCGCCGTCGTACAGGTCGCGGACGACCGCCCGCACGATCACCAGGGCCGCGCCGCCCAGCACGCCCTGCAGCAGGCGGAAGGCGATGAGCATGGGCACCGACGGCGCGAACGCGCACAGCAGCGAGGCCACCATGAACCCGGCCACGCCCACGATCAGCGGTGTCCTGCGGCCGCGCACGTCGCTGACCGGACCGGCGATCACCTGGCCGATGGACACGCCGATGAGGCAGGCGGTGAGGGTGAGCTGGACCTGCGCCGGCGCGCTGAGCATCTCGGAGGTGATGGCGGGCAGGGCCGGGAGGTACATGTCGATGGACAGGGGGCCGATCGCCGACAGAGCGCCCAGGATCACCAGCAGCAGTCCGCGGGCGCCCCTCCTCTGCTCGATCGCGATGGTGGACGTGGACGTGGCTTCGGCCGCCACGGACATGCGTGATCCCCTCTCCCTCGCAGGCTCTTGGCCCCACGAGGGCCGAGGGATCAAACCAGGATCCGGTCCTCCGAATTCCCGGTTATCAGATATTTCCGGCGATTTCGTGAAGCTGGATGATGGAGAACGTCGCGCCCTGCGGATCGGTGAGCATCGAGAACCGGCCGGGCGGCGCCTCCATCCCCCGCACCAGCACGCTCGCCCCGGCTCCCTCGGCCGCGGCCGTCGTGGCTTCGAGGTCGGCGACCGCGAAGTACGTCATCCAGAACGACGGCGTCGCCGCCGGGTAGTCGGAGAACATCTCGACCATGCCCGCCACGGCCCGCTCCCCCAGGTGCCACTCCGTGTACTTGATCCCGTCCAGCTCCCGCAGCCGCGGCATCCAGCCGAAGACGGCCGGGTAGAAGCTCTCGGCGGCCGACGGGTCGCGCGTGACCAGCTCGTTCCAGCAGCACGAGACGGGCTCGCCGGCCAGCTGCGCCCCGTGGTGGTTGCCCGCCTGCCAGGCGGCCGCGTACGAGCCGTCAGGCGCCTGGAAGACCGTCATGACGCCTTCGTCGAAGACCGCCATCGGCTCCATGGTGACGGTGCCGCCAGCGTTCCTGACCCGCTCGGCCAGCGCGGCGGCGTCGTCGGTGGCGACGAACATGTTCCAGAACGAGGGCGAGCCGCCGCCCATGACCGGCCCCAGCCCGGCGACCTGCCTGTCCTGGTGGAGGAACATGCCGTAGCCGCCGGCCTCGGGGTCGTCGATCATGTCGGCCTGCCAGCCGAAGACCTCGCCGTAGAACCGGGCGGAAGCGTCGACGTCGGTGCTGGACAGGTCCACCCAGCACGGGACTCCGGGGTCGTATCCACTGCGTTGCGCCATTGCGCCCTCCTGCTACACGGAGCTCGTGGTCAGACTTTGGCCTCTGTTGGCACCTTTCTGGGAAAGGTCCGGGTCAAGACATGTCCAAATCCGGCCAACCCCACCTGCGGCTCGAACTGCCTGCCCCAGTCCCTAAACTCGTGGCCATGGAGTCCCCAGCCGTCGAGATCATCGGCCTGGTCAAACGCTACGGCGGCATCACGGCCGTGGACGGCCTCACGCTGCGCGCCGAGCGGGGCGCGGTGACCGCCGTGCTCGGGCCCAACGGCGCGGGCAAGACGTCCACGGTGGAGATCTGCGAGGGGTTCCGCAGGGCCGACGCGGGCACCGTCCGCGTGCTCGGCCTGACGCCCACGCTGCCCGAGCTGCGGCCGCGGGTGGGGGTCATGCTGCAGTCGGGCGGCGTCCCGCCCGCCATGCGCTGCGCCGAGTGGCTGCGCCTGGTCTCGCGCTTCTACGCCCGTCCCCTCGACGCGGGGGCCCTGCTGACGCGGCTGGGGCTGGCCGATCACGTACGCACCCCCTACCGGCGATTGTCGGGCGGGCAGCAGCAGCGGCTGTCGCTGGCCGCGGCCGTCATCGGGCGGCCCGAGCTGGTCTTCCTCGACGAGCCGACGGCCGGGCTCGACCCGCAGGCCCGGCACGCCTGCTGGGAGCTGGTGGGCGAGCTGCGCCAGGCGGGCGTGTCGGTGGTGCTGACCACGCACCACATGGACGAGGCCGAGCGGCTGGCCGACCAGGTGGTCATCATCGACAAGGGCCGGGTGGTGGCCGAGGGCAGCCCGGCCTCGCTGACGGGTGCCGAGCGGCAGCTGCGCTTCCGGGCCCGGCCGGGGCTGGCGCTGGAGGAGCTGCTCAACGCGCTCCCCGCGGGCAGCGCGGCCAAGGAGTCGCCCGCCGGGCACTACATCATCGAGGGGCAGGTGGGTCCCGAGCTGCTGGCCACGGTGACCGCCTGGTGCGCGGCCGAGGGCGTCACGGCCGACGACCTGCGCATCGAGCGCCGCACGCTGGAGGACGTCTTCCTGGAGCTGACGGGCAGGGAGCTGCGATGACCGGATCGGAGCGCGCGCCCGCCGGGCAGATCGCGCTGGACTTCACGCCCGCGCCCGGGGCGGCGCCGTTCCCGCGCATGGTCCTGGCCCAGGCGGGCGCGGAGGTCCGGGCGATGCTGCGCAACGGCGAGCAGCTGCTGCTCACCCTGATCATCCCGGTGCTGCTGCTGACCGGGTTCTCGCTGGCGCCGCTGATCGACATCGGCGGCGGCAGGCGCATCGACTTCCTGGCGCCCGGCGTGCTGGCGCTGGCCGTCATGTCCACGGCCTTCACCGGCCAGGCCATCGCGACCGGCTTCGAGCGCCGCTACGGCGTGCTCAAGCGGCTGGGCGCCACCCCGCTGTCCAGGGCCGGGCTCATGCTCGCCAAGACGTCCGCCGTGGTGGCCGTGGAGGTCATCCAGGCCGTGGTGATCGTGTGCGTCGGCCTGGCGCTGGGGTGGCGGCCGCACGGGTCGTTCCTGAGCGCGGCGCTGCTCATCGTGGTGGGCACGGCGGCGTTCAGCGGGCTGGGGCTGCTCATGGCCGGCACCCTGCGCGCGGAGGCCACCCTGGCCGCCGCCAACCTCGTCTACCTGCTGCTGCTGGGGGCCGGCGGGGTGATCTTCCCGCTGTCGAAGTTCCCCGAGGGCATGCGCCAGGTCCTCGAACTGCTGCCCATCTCGGCCCTGACCGGCGGCCTGCGCGCGGTCCTCGCCCAGGGCGCCGCGCTGCCCCTCGGCCCGCTGGCCGTGCTGGCCGCGTGGGCGGTGCTGTCGCTGGGGCTGGTCTCGCGTACGTTCCGCTGGGAGTAATAGCTCACCCGCTCTGGGGCCGCTCCCCGTGCACGGCGCCGTAGCGGTGCCTGGTGAGGGCGGCCGCGGCCGTCAGCGGGATCGCGGCGGCGGCCGCCAGGCCGAACAGCAGGGCGTAGCGGCCGTGCTCGGCCAGCGGGCCGGCCGCCCACGACGCGACCGCGCTGCCCACGAAGAGCGCGCAGGCGAAGAAGGCGATCGTCGTCCCCCTGGCCTCGGGCACCACCGAGGTCGCCCACGTCTGCAGCGAGGAGTGCAGGAAGGACCAGCCGCCGCCGAGCAGCAGCGCCGTGACCGCCACGGTGGCCATGTCCACGCGCACGGCGACGATCGCGAACCCGGCGCACAGCTGCGCCCCGCCCACCGTCATCAGCGCGGGTGTGGGCCAGCGCCCCGACAGCCGCCTGACGAGCTTCGTGAACACCCACAGGCCAAGCCCGTACGCGGTGATGGCCAGCCCGGCCACGGCGGCGGCGTACCCCGCGTGCTCCAGCGCGGTGGCCAGGAACGGCATGGCGCCGAGCATGATCGCGCCCTCGACGAACGCGAGCCCGAACACCAGCAGCGCCCAGCCGTGCCCGAGCACCGCGCCCAGGTACCGCCCGATGCCGACTTCTGGGCCGAATCCCCGACCGGTGACAGGGCCGTGCGGGAGGGCGCGGGACGGCTCCGGCAGCGAGCGCAGCGCGAGCGCGCAGGCCAGGGCGCAGGCGGCGGGCACCGTGAACGCCACCCGCCAGTCCACCAGGCCCGCGAGCACCCCGCTCAGCCCGGTGGCCAGCGCCGTGCCGAGGGCGGCCGCGCCCATCAGATCGGTCAGGGCGCGTTGCCGGGTCGACGGCTCCACGGTGTCGCCCACGTACGTCAGCCCGGTCGGGATCACCGCGCCGAAGCAGGCGCCCGTCACGACCCTGGCCACCACCAGCGCCCCCAGGACCGGCATCAGCGCCGAGGCCAGCCCCGCCAGCGCCGCCCCGAGCAGCGTCCCGCGCATCACCCGCACGCGGCCGAACCGGTCGGACAGCAGCCCCCACAGCGGCTGGGTGAGCCCGTAGGCGAGGTAGTAGCCGCTGGCGGCCGCGACGGCGGCGGACAGCGGGACCTTCAGGTCCACCGCGATCAGCACGAGCATGGGGCTCACGGCGAAGCGGTCGAAGCTGCTGACGAACGAGGCCGCGGACAGGGCCAGCGGCGGCCGGGCGAGACTCGCGGGGGACTTCATACGGTCAATGATCCAAGAGGCTGCCAGAACACCCTATGTCGGGTCATGTCGCAGGCCACGAGTACGCTCTGTCCGTCATCCCCTGAAGTCCGTGAGGAGTCCTGTGACCGCGTTCGCCCTCGACGATCCCGTCGATCGCGGCTCCGGCCTGCCCAGGCCGGGAAACCTGCTGCGTACGGCCGCCGACTCGATCCCGCCGTCCGGGCTCGTGCTGCTGGCCATCGTCTCGGTGCAGCTGGGCGCCGGGTTCGCGAAGGAGTTGTTCGCGGCGCTGCCGCCGAGCGCGGTGGTGTTCCTGCGGATCACGGCCGGGGCGTTGATCATGGGGGCGCTCGTCCGGCCCCGGCTGAAGGGCCTGTCCTGGCGTGACTGGGCGATGGGGATCGGGTTCGGGGTGACGCTCGCCCTCATGAACCTGACGTTCTACGAGGCCCTGTCGCGGCTGCCGATGGGGATCGCGGTGGCCATCGAGTTCCTGGGGCCGCTGGGGGTGGCCGTGGCGGCCTCGCGGCGCAGGATCGACCTGCTGTGGATCGGCCTGGCGGGCGCGGGCGTGGTGCTGCTCGCGCCATGGGGGCAGTCGGCGTCGGTGAGCTGGGTCGGGATCGGGTTCGCGATGCTGGCGGCCGTCGGCTGGGCCGGGTACGTCATCCTGTCGGCGGCGGCCGGGCGGCGCTTCCCCGGCACGAGCGGGCTGTCGTTCGCCATGATCGTGTCGGCCCTGGTGGTCGCCCCCGTCGGCGTCGTGTCGGGCGGGGCGGAGCTGCTGCAGCCGGAGCTGCTGCTGATCGGGCTCGGCGTGGGCCTGCTGTCGTCGGTGATCCCGTACTCGCTCGAGCTCCAGGCGCTGCGGCGGATGCCCAAGCACGTGTTCGGCATCCTCATGAGCCTGGAGCCGGCCGTGGCGGCGCTGGTCGGCGTGATGCTGCTCAACGAGGTCCTGCACACGCAGCAGTGGGCGGCGATCGTCTGCATCGTGGCCGCCAGCCTGGGCTCGACCCGGCGGCGCAAGGTCTGACGCGGGGGGCTGTGGCGGGCCGCCGCGCGCCCGTGGGATGGGGTCTCGGGCGCGCGGCGGAGGGCTCGGCTTTGGATGGGCGGGGTAGGCCGAGCCCATGGAAGGTCAGCGGAGTGCGGGTGTCCGCGTGACCAGGCATGCGCCACCCACCGCAATCGGTGGTGGCCGGTCCGCTGGGGACCTGGACGGCGGGGCCGCCGGCGGACGCTTGGGGCGTCGCTCTGTCGACCCGAGACGAGAGTACCGCCATCCCGGTCCGCGCGATTGCCAAATGCCAGAACTTAGTAGGCTAAAAACGGACGAGTCGGTCCATGGGCTGCTTTCTCAGTGCTCGGCCCAGATCCCCCGCACGTGGCCGATGTGCTCCGTCATGAGGTGCTGGACGGCCTGGCGGTCGCCGCTCTTGAGCGCGTCGAGCAGCGTCAGGTGCTCCCTGGCCGAATCGGCCAGCACGTCGCGCTCCCGGAGCTGGGACAGGCCGTAGAGCCTGGCCCGGTTGCGCAGGTCGCGCACCACCTCGACCAGGTGGACGTTGCCCGCCAGGGTCAGCAGCTCGACGTGGAAGCGCAGGTCGGCGTCCACGTACGCGAGCAGGTCACCGCGTTCGGCGGCCGAGACGATCTCCTCGGCGACGGGCCTGAGCCGCTCGAACTCCTCCTCCCGCGCGCGGCCCGCCAGCCGGGCCACGGTGGGCACCTCGATCAGCTGGCGGATCTCGGTGAGCTCGTCGAGGTCGCGGTCGGACAGCTCGGTCACCCGGAAGCCCTTGTTGCGCACCGCCTCGACCAGGCCCTCCTTGGCGAGGTCGAGCATGGCCTCGCGCACCGGCGTGGCCGAGACGCCGAACTGGGCGGCCAGCACCGGCGCGGAGTAGACCACTCCCGGCCGCATCTCACCGGTGATCAGCGCGGCACGCAGCGCGTGCGCGACCTGCTCGCGCAGGCTCTGCCGCTCCCCCACCATCGGCAGGTCGAGCCGGTCCTCGGCAGCCATCCGCATCCCTCTCTAGTTCCACGCCTCGTACGCGGCGGCCGCGACCACGAGGTCCTCCCAGGCCATGCCCGTGCTCTTGAACACGCGCGGCCCCGTGCCGGCGACCACCCGCCCCGCGACGAGGTCGGCGAGGTTGCCCGCGAGATGACCGGCGGTGATCGTGCCCTCGCGGATCGGGATGAGCAGATCGCCCGCCTCCTCCAGGGCGGCCGCCCTGGCCTCGACGACCACGGTGGCGCGGGCGACGAGGTCGCCGTCGAGCTCGCGGGCGCCGGGCTCGTGCGACCCGACCGCGACGACGGTGACGCCGTCGCGGGCGAGCTTACCGGGGAACAGCGGTTCCCTGGCTGTCGTGCAGCACACGATGACGTCGGCCCCGGCCAGTGCTTCCGCGGAGCCGGACCGCGGGAGGGCACGGGCGGTCAGGCCGAGCGCGCGGCAGCGGCCCGCGAGCGCCTCCGCTCGGCCCTGGTCGCGCCCGACCACGGTCACGTCCTCGATGGGGCGCACCTCCCGCAGCGCGAGCACGTGCCCCCACGCCTGCGGGCCGCTCCCGAACACCACCAGCCGCCGGGCGTCCCCGTCCGCCAGGTGGCCGACGGCGAGCGCCGAGACGGCGGGGGTGCGCAGGGAGGTGAGCGCGATCCCGTCCAGGGCCGCGAGCGGGGTCAGGGTGTCGCCGTCGAACAGCAGGTACGTCCCCTGGATCCGGGGCAGCTCGCGATCGGGGTTGCCGGGCGCGATGGTGACGGCCTTCACCCCCGCGTACCGTCCGGCCGCGGCGGGCATGAGCAGGAGCTGCCCGGCCGGCAGGTCCACGATCGGCCGCTGCGGCGTGGCCTCGGGGTCGAGCCCGGCGCGCAGGGCGTCCCGCAGGATCCGTACGGCGCTCCCCATCGGCACCAGCCGCTCCATCGTGGCGGCGTCGAGATACGGCAGTCCGGTCATCGCAGCGTGAACCCCACATCCATCGGGTCGTCGGGATCGAGCTCGAAGACGTGCCGCCCGGTCCGGTAGGCCATGCCTTCGATCTCCGGGACGACCCCCTCGCCGAGCACCTCGGCCACCCGCGCCAGGAAGGTGCTCCCCACGACGCTGTCGTGGATCAGGGGCGCGCGCAGCCCCGAGTCGTGCAGCAGCGCCATCCGCGCCGCCGTGCCCGACCCGCAGGGCGAGCGGTCCACCTCCCCGTCGGCGAACACCGTCACGTTCCGCTGGTGCGCCGCCCCGTCCCGGTCCGGCAGCTCGTCGTAGAAGATCACGCCGTAGACGCCGGACAGCCGGTCGTCGGACGGGTGCCGGGCGGCCGGATGGTCCGCCAGGTCGGCCTTGATGCGGCGGGCGTGGCCGATGAGGGCCGTCAGGTTCGCGGGCGCCACGGACAGGCCGACCGCCGCGGCGGGCAGCGACGCGTAGATCGCGCCGCCGTACGAGAGGTCGACCTTGGTCCTGCCCGCAGCCACGTCCCGCGCCAGCACGAAGGACGGCACGCTGACGAACGTCACCCCCGTCACCTTGCCCCCGGAGCAGCGCACCCGCGCCGTGACGCGCCCCGAGGGCACGTCGACGACCACGTCGGTCTCCCCGTCGGGGTCGGCGGCCACCAGCCCCTCGTGCACGGCGTAGGCGCCGAGCGCGATCGTGCCGTGGCCGCAGGCGGTGGAGAACCCGTCCTTGTGCCAGAACAGCGCCCCGAACGCGGCCCCCGGGTCGTCCGGCGGGACGAGGAAGCAGCCGTACATGTCGGCGTGGCCGCGCGGCTCCTGGCACAGCAGCCGCCGCACGCCGTCGAACCGGGGGTCGGCGGCGGCGGTGGAGCGGCGCGAGAGCACGTCAGCCCCGGGGACCTCGGGCACGCCGCCGGTCACGATCCGGAACGGCTCCCCGCCCGTGTGGTAGTCGGTCGTCGTGACCGTGGTCCCGGCCAGGCCGGAACCACGTCCGTCACGCTCGCTCACAGCTCGAACCCGGCGGGGAACGGGTCACGCGGGTCCAGGAAGTACTGGGCGGTGCCGGTGACCCAGGCACGGCCGGTGATCGAGGGCACGACGGCCGGCTCGCCGCCCACGGTGGTCTCCTCCAGCAGCCGCCCGATGAACCGGGTCCCGATGAACGACTCGTTCACGAAGTCCCGGCCGAGCGGCAGCTCGCCCCTGGCGTGCAGCTGCGCCATCCGCGCGCTGGTGCCGGTGCCGCACGGCGAGCGGTCGAACCAGCCCGGGTGGATGGCCATGGCGTGCCGCGAGTGGTGGGCGTCCGAGCCGGGGGCGGCGAAGTAGACGTGGTGGCAGCCCCGGATGCGGTCGTCCTCGCGGTGGACGGGCTCGTCGGCCGCGTTGATCGCCTCCATGGTGGCCAGGCCGGCGGCGATGATCTCGTTCTTGGCCCTGCGGTCGAAGGGCAGGCCGTAGGAGTCGAGGTCGACGACGGCGTAGAAGTTGCCGCCGTACGCGAGGTCGTACGGGATCTCCCCGAACCCCGGCACCTTCACGACGGCGTCGAGCCGGTCGCTGTAGGAGGGCACGTTGCGCAGCGTCACCGACATGGCCTGGCCGTCCTCGACGGCCACGTCCACCTCGACGAGGCCGGCCGGCACCTCCAGGCGCACGGTGGTGACCGGCTCCACGACCTCGACCATGCCCGTCTCGACGAGCACGGTGGCCACGCCGATGGTGCCGTGCCCGCACATCGGCAGCAGCCCCGACACCTCGATGAACAGCACGCCGTAGTCCGCGTCCGGCCTGGTGGGCGGCTGCAGGATGGCGCCGCTCATGGCGGAGTGGCCGCGCGGCTCGGTCATCAGCAGGGTGCGGATGTGGTCGAGGTGGTCACGGAAGTAGACGCGCCGCTCGGCCATGCTCGCGCCCGGGATCACGCCTATCCCGCCGGTGATGACGCGGGTGGGCATGCCCTCGGTGTGGGAGTCGACGGCGTGGAAAACGCGTTTTGTCCTCATCGCAGCCCTTCTGCCAGTGCCTTCTCGGTCGCCGCTCGCACGATAGCGGCCTGCTCGTCCGTCAGCGGCTGCCTGGGCTGCCTGCACGGCCCGCCGTGGCGGCCCGCGAGGTCCATGGACAGCTTGATGGCCTGGACGAACTCCGTCTTGGAGTCCCAGCGCAGCAGGGGGTGCAGCGTCCGGTAAAGAGGCAGCGCGGTCTCCAGGTCGCCGGCGACGGCGGCGCGGTAGAGCGCGGCGTTGGAGACGGGCAGCGCGTTGGGGTAGCCGGCGATCCAGCCCACCGCCCCGGCCACGGCGAGTTCGAGCAGCACGTCGTCGGAGCCGATCAGCAGGTCCAGCTCGGGCGCCAGCTCGGCCAGCTCGTACGCGCGCCGCACGTCCCCGCTGAACTCCTTGACCGCCACGATCAGCCCCTCCTCGTGCAGCTTTGCGAGCAGCGCGGGGGTCAGGTCCACCTTGGTGTCGAACGGGTTGTTGTAGGCCACGACGGGCAGGCCCGCCTTGGCGACCTCGCGGTAGTGCGCGATGACGGCCCGCTCGTCGGCGCGGTAGGAGTTGGGCGGCAGCAGGAGCAGCGAACCGCAACCGGCCTCGGCCGCCTGCTCGGCCCACCGGCGCGACTCCGCGGCGCCGTACGCGCCCACTCCGGCCATCACCCTGCGCCCGCCCACGGCCTGGACGGCGGTCTCGACCACCTTGGCCCGCTCCTCCGAGGTGAGCGTCTGGTACTCGCCCAGCGAACCGTTGACCGCGACGCCGTCGCAGTCGTTGTCGACCAGCCAGCGGCAGTGGTCGGCGTAGCCGTCGTAGTCGACGGAAAGGTCGTCGCGCAGGGGCAGCGCGGTGGCCACCATGATGCCGTGCCAGGCTTTGGTGCGGTTGTCCATAGGAAAGTCCTCCATGTCAGAGTCAGTGGGCGGGGGGAACGTCGGGAAGATCGGAAACATCGGGAAGCTCGGCCAGCGCGCCAAGGGTGACGGGCTGGGCGATGGGGCGGCGGGGCGGCCGCTGCGGCTCCCCGGCCAGGCAGGAGACGGCGTAGCCGCAGATGCGGCCCTGGCACCAGCCCATGCCGGGCCTGGCCAGCAGCTTGATCGAGCGCGCGTCGGTGGCGCCGAGGTCCTGCGCCTCGCGCAGGCGGGCCAGCGGCACCTCCTCGCAGCGGCACACCGTTGTGTCGTCGCGCAGCCAGCCCTGCCAGCCGGGTTTGACGGGGTAGGCCCGCTGCAGCGCCTCCCCGAAGGCCCGCCCGCGCTCCCGGCGGCGCAGCAGCAGCCCTGACTCCGCCCCCGAGGCCGGCCGGGAGCCGCGCGAGTCGGCCACCACGGCGCGGCCGGCGATGCGGCCCTCGGTCTCGGACAGGAGCCAGCCGCCCACGCCCGTGGGCTCCCCAGCGGCCCAGACCCCGGGCACGGAGGTGCGCTGGGCGGCGTCCGCGTCGAGCACGGGGCTGCCGTCCACGTCGTCGCGGGTGGCGCAGCCGAGCTGGGTGCCCAGGTCGATCTGCGGCACGAACCCGTAGCCGACGGCCACCGTGTCGCACTCGACGACGCGGGTGGCGAGAACGTTCCACTCCTGGTCGAGGCGGGCCACGGTGACGGCCTCCACCTCGCGCTCGCCGTGCGCCGCGACCACCGCCTGGCGCGTCCGGTACGGCACGCGGTGCCTGGCCAGGCTGGCGGCGTACCCGGCGGCCTCCCCGGCCTTGCCCAGGGCCAGCAGCGGATGCCTGGCCAGCCCGAGCCCGCCGTTCGCCTCGAGCACCCCGAGCACCCGCGCCCCCGCCCCGGCCAGGCCGGTGGCCACGGGCAGCAGGAACGGGCCGGTGCCGGAGACGACGATCCGCCGGCCCGCCACGACGCCGTTGCCCTTGAGCAGCGCCTGCGCGCCGCCGGCGGTCAGGACGCCGGGCAGGTCCCACCCGGGGAACGGCAGCGGCCGGTCGTGCGCGCCGGTGGCGATCAGCAGCCGCCGCGCCCGCAGGACGACCTGCCGCTCCGCGGAGCCCTCGGCACGCGTGACGCAGTGAACGACGAGGTCCCCGCCGGGCTCGCGGCTGACGCTCCACACCTGGTGGCGTAGTAGCACGTCGGCGCGGGCGTCCAGGGCCCGCGCCTGCCGCAGGAACCGCTCCAGGCCGGGCGCGGGCTCGGGGTCGGCGGCGTGGCGGAAGTACTGGCCGCCGAGCCGTACGGAAGAGTCCAGGAGCGCCACCCGCAGTCCGGCCAGCGCCGCCGTGAGCGCGCCGGCCACCCCGGCGGGCCCGCCGCCGATCACCGCCAGGTCGTACGTCATGACGTCGTCACCTCGTCACCGGGCGCGGCCTCCACCAGGCAGGCCCGCTCGGGCGCCCGCCCGTTGACCGAGATCAGGCAGTCGAAGCAGACCCCGATCCCGCAGAACAGCCCGCGGGGCCGCCCGCCGAAACGGGTGCTGCGCCACGACCGCACCCCGGCCGCGTGCAGCGCCGCCCCGATCGTCTGCCCGGGCACGACGGGCACCGGACGCCCGTCGATCGTGATGTGGAACGTCAAGAGGACTCCTCCGCGAAGCGATCCGGCCGGAAGGGCCGCAGGTCCAGGTCGGTCGGGGAGCCGGTGAGCACCTGCGCGAGCAGGTGACCGGTCGCCGGGGCGAGCCCGATGCCCGCCCCCTCGTGCCCGCAGGCGTGATAGAGCCCGGGAACGCGCGGGTCGGCGCCGATGACGGGCAGGTGGTCCGGGCAGTACGGCCGGAACCCGCAGTAGGACCTGATGGCCCGCACCTCGCGCAGCGCGGGGAACAGCGCCACGGCCTGCTCGGCCAGGCGGGCGAGCACCGGCACCGACGTCGTCCGGTCGAACCCGACCCGCTCCCTGCTGGCCCCGATGAGCACGGTGCCCGCGGGCGTGCCCTCCACGACCGCCGACGTCTCCAGGCCCTCCGAGTCGCTGGCCACGTTCGTGACGTAGGCGGCGGTGTAGACCTTGTGCCTGATCAGCGGCTGCGGCAGCGGCTCGGTGACGAGGATGAACCCGCGCCTGGGCAGGATCGGCAGCTCGACCCCCGCCAGCGCGGCCACCTCGCCGCCCCAGGTGCCCGCCGCGTTGATCACCGCGTCGCCGAGCACGTCACCCTGGGGGGTGCGCACGCCCGCGACGCGGTCCCCTTTCCGGATGAAGCCGGTCACGGCCGCCCCGAGGCGCAGCCGGAGCGTCCCGTGGCCGAAGCTCTCCGCGCCGTGCCTGAGCAGGCGCGCGGCGGCCAGCATGGGCTGCACCTGAGCGTCCTCGGGGTAGTAGACCCCGCCGGCCAGGCCCTCGGCCAGGTGCGGCTCGTAGTCGCGCAGCGACTCGGCGGGCACCAGGGTGTGCTTCACGTCCTGCTTGGCGGCCAGCTCGGCGAGCTGCCGCCGGACCTCGCCGGTCTCGGCGACCACCAGGCCGCCCTTGGGCTCGAACTCGAACCCGCCGAGGTCCGCCAGCGAGCGCCAGAGCCGGTTGGACAGCAGGGCCAGCTCCAGCTCGGGGCCCGGCTCCTTGTCGGACACCAGCACGTTGCCCTCGCCCGAGCCGGTCGTGCCGCCCGCCACGGGGCCACGGTCGACCACGGTCACGTCGAGACCGGCGCGCGCGGCGTAGTAGGCGCATGCGGCGCCCACGACTCCGGCGCCGACCACGATGACGTCGGACATTCATCACCTCCCAGATCTGTAATATGTCACATACCCCGCTCTCTTGAGAAGGCCCTTTCCACCGGCTGGACGACACCGCCGCCCCTGACCCCGCCGCTACCCACCGACGCCATATCACCACCTCGCCGCACCCGCCCGAACTCCCTTCGAGGGGGGCGGCCGACGCGCCCCGCCGCACTCCGGCTGGGGTCCTTCAAGGAGAGGTGGCTGAAACGCGCCCGCCGCACTCGGCCGGGACCCCCGGGGATGGCCGACGTGCCCGCCGCACTTCGGCTGGGGTCCTTTCGAGGACAGGTGGCCGGAGCGCCGTCCCGCACGCTCGACAGCGCGCCCGCCGCGCGACGGCCGCACGCCACGCCTCGCCGGGGCTTCGGGTGGGGGAACCTGGAGGACGGCCGAGGGTTCGTCGTGGGGTCGGGGGTGGGGTGACCGGTGGTGGGACCGGGTGGGTGGGCCCGTACCATCGATGGCGTGAAGCTACCCACCGACCACCCCAACCGCCACGTGCGCAGCCTGTTCTCCGTCTGGGCGCCCACGAAGCAGTCGATGCGGGCCTGGGCGCTGGCGTCCGTGGTGGTCAACGCGGGCATCGCGGTGACGGGCGCGGGCGTGCGCGTCACCGGTTCCGGGCTGGGCTGCCCGACCTGGCCCAAGTGCACGCCGGACAGCTTCATCCCGGTCGCGCACCCCGAGGTGTCGATGCTCAACATGCTCGTCGAGTTCGGCAACCGGCTGCTGACGTTCCTGGTGCTGGCGGTGGGCGTGGCGTGCGTGGTGTCGGCGTTGCGGCTGGCGCCGCGCAGGCGCTCGCTGGCGGCGCTGGCGCTGCTGCAGCCGGCGGGCGTCCTGGCGCAGGCGCTGTGGGGCGGCCTGGTGGTCAGCACGATGCTCAACCCGTTCACGGTGGGCATGCACTTCCTCATCTCCATCGGCCTGATCGCCGCCTGCTGGATGCTGTACGCCCGCGCGGGCGAGGGCGACGGACCGGCGCGGCCGGTGGCCCACCGCGACATCCGCAAACTCGGCTACGCGCTGCTCGCGGCCGTGTTCGCCCTGCTGGTGGTCGGGGTCGGGGTGAGCGGCACGGGCCCGCACTCGGGCGACGAGATGGCCTCCCGCTTCGACCTCGACATCGAGGCGGTGGCCCGGCTGCACGCCGACGTCGCGTACGTCGTGGTGGGGCTGACGTTCGCGCTGCTGTTCGCCCTGCATGTGAGCAAGGCGCCCCGGCCCGCCCGGCTGGCGGCGCTGGCGCTGCTGGCCGTGGAGCTGGGCCAGGGCGTGCTCGGCTACACGCAGTACTTCCTGGCCGTGCCCGCCGCGCTGGTGCTGCTGCACGTGCTCGGCTCCACGCTGGTCTGGATCGCCGCGCTCAGGGTGGTCACCTCGCTGCGCGCCCGCTCCCCGCAGACCGCCCCCGCCGACCACTCCCCCGCCGAAGCCGCCGGAGCACCCGCCGCCGTCTGAGTGGATATGCCAGGGTATGAGGGGATCGGTCCGCCACTCCCCCACCGCCTGGAGGGTGTGATTTGTTACTGAAAGTCCGCCCCACTCGGAAGGCCCTGCGGCGCGCGTACCAGAGTCTGGTGCTGGTCAGCGTGCTCTGCCTGGCGCCCATGACGTGGGCCTGGCTCGGCAGCTCGGCGCACCGCGTGACGGCCGTCGGCGACGGCTGGCTCGGGCGGGTGCCTGCGGCGCAGGCCGCGCTGGTGCTGGGCGCGGGCCTGTACGGCACGCAGCCCACGCCGATGCTGGCCCACCGGCTCGACATCGCCGCCGAGCTCTACCGGGCGGGCAAGGTACGGGCCCTGCTGCTGTCGGGCGACAACAGCCGCAAGGAGTACGACGAGCCGACGGCCATGCGCGACTACCTGCTCCGCAGGGGCGTGCCGGACCGGGTGATGGTGCTGGACTACGCGGGGTTCGACACGTGGGACTCGTGCGTGCGGGCGCGCAAGGTGTTCGGGGCGCTGCGGGTGACGGTCGTGACGCAGGAGTTCCACCTGCCCAGGGCCGTGACGCTGTGCCGGACGGCCGGTCTGGAGGCGTTCGGGGTGGGTGACGACTCGACCAGGGAGTTCGCCGCGCCCACGTACGCCTACGCCACCCGCGAGCTGCTCGCCACCGCCAAGGCGTTCGCCGACGCGATGGTGCTCCACTCCGACCCGGTCTATCCGGGCCCGCGCGAGGTCTCCCTGACCGACATCCTGGCTCAGCCCGGCGCGCCGGGCGCGTAGCCGGGCGGCGGGGTGCCCCGCGCGACCGACCGGGCATGCGCCGTCGGCACCGGGAAGTCCGCCCTGGCCGTGCTCATGCACTCCAGCAGCGCCCGCTGCTCCTCGTGGAAGCCCTGCTCGTCGACCATGTGGCGGGCCGCCCGCTCGTGCAGCAGGCCCAGCTCGGTGGCGGCCAGCTGGTAGTCGCGCATGGCGCGCAGCCCGCGCTTGCCGCCGTGGGCCTTGGCCCACTGCCTGGCCTGGCGCCGCCGGGGGAAGGTCGACAGCATGTAGATGTCGGCCTGGGTGACCAGCTTGGTCGGCTCGTACGGCGGCAGGTAGCGCTGGATGAGGGCCACGATGCGCCGCCGGTCCTTGAACACCACGCCGATGAGCACGATCAGCACGGCCAGCAGCGCCAGGTAGGCCACCACGAGCCCGGGGAAGCCGCCGTAGGAGGCCAGGCCGTTCCACAGGCCGTGCAGGATCATCGCGCCCGACCAGCCCGCCAGGATGTAGAAGACCCGCTCGGGCCCCTCGCGCCGGGCGGCGTAGGCGACGGCGACGCCGATCATCGAGCTGAACAGCGGGTGGGCCAGCGGCGACAGGATGCCGCGCAGCACCACGGTGACCGCCAGCCCCTTGACGCCGGAGTTGGACAGCGCGGCGAGGTAGTAGCTGACGTTCTCGCTCATGGCGAAGCCGAGCCCGACCATGCTGGCGTAGATGATGCCGTCGGTGGGGCCGTCGAGCTCGGCCCTGCGGAACCTGAGCAGCCCGAGCAGCACCAGCCCCTTCATCGTCTCCTCCACCACGGGCGCGCCGAAGGTGGCCGCGACGTTGCGGGCGCTGGCCTCCGACAGCTTGGCGGTGTCGATGATGTAGTGCAGGTTGAGGTAGTTGATCAGGCCGGCGACCAGCACCGCGACGCCCGCGCCCCAGGCGAAGGCGAAGATCAGGTTGCTGCGCGGCTCCGGCTCCATCCGGTCGAGCGCCAGCACGGCCGCCAGCAGCAGCGGCACCGGCGCGAGCGCCAGCATGAGCGCGATGAAGAACTGCACCGGCGCGCCGTTGAGCACGTCGAAGGAGAACGAGACCAGAGCGCAGACTCCGGTGAGGACGAGCCCGATGATCAACGCGAACGACGGGCGGTCCTTCAACACCCAGCGTGGATCACGGGTCGCCATACGGTGACTTTAACGGATCAGAGGGCCGGGGTCCGTGCCGGTCAAGACAGCGTCACCCTCCAGACACTCGGCCGCGCCGCGGTCAGGCCAGCAGCGGGTCGATGGCCACGGCCAGGAACAGCAGCGCCAGGTAGGCGTTGGACCAGTGGAAGAAGCGCATGGGGCGCAGGTCGACGCCGCTCTTGCCGGCGTTGAGCCGGGCCAGCAGGCGGTGGACCTCCCACAGGCACATGGCGCCGAGGAGGGCGGCCACGACCGGGTAGAACAGCGTCGTGCCGGCCACCGGCCACAGCGCCAGCGAGCACAGCACGGTCGCCCACGTGTAGGCGATCGACTCCAGGATCACCCGCCGCTCGGTGGCCACGACGGGCAGCATGGGCACCTTGGCCGCCGCGTAGTCCTCCTTGTAGCGCATGGCCAGCGTCCAGGTGTGCGGCGGCGTCCAGAAGAACACCACCCCGAACAGCACCAGCGGCGCCCAGTCGAGCCGCTCGGTGATGCCCGCCCAGCCGATCATCACCGGCATGCAGCCCGCGATGCCGCCCCACACGATGTTCTGGGCCGTGCGGCGCTTCAGGATCATCGAGTAGACGAGCACGTAGAACAGGATCGCCCCGGTGGACAGCATCGCGGCCAGCCAGTTGGTGGTCACCCACAGGCCCACCAGGGACAGCACGCCGAGCACGATCCCGAAGACCAGCGCGCCCCGCGGCGACACCTGGTGCCTGGCCAGCGGCCTGCGGCGGGTGCGGCGCATCTTCTGGTCGATGTCGCGATCCACGTAGCAGTTGAGCGCGTTGGCGCTGCCCGCCGATAGGGTGCCGAACACCATGACCGAGATCGACGTCCACAGCGGCGGCAGGCCGCCCGCCGCCAGGAACATCACCGGCAGCGTCGTGATCAGCAGCAGCTCGATGATCCGCGGCTTGGTGAGCGCGATGTAGGCCTTGACGATCATGCCGATCGAGCGCGGCCCCTCCACCTGCGGAGATCGGGCCGTCGCCTGCCTGTTGGTCAGCACCGTCAAGGCGCTTCCAGCCTGTGCGGAGTCAACGCGTAACCTCTGATTAGAGCGGATCCATGGGTGGGCGCCGTGGCGCCCCTGCGAACAAACAAACTGTAGTCGCAGGGACGGCCGGTCCGGCCAATGGGGGGCTTGCGCCGCACATGGACCCGTGCGGGTGGGATGGGAATCGTTCGCCGGCTCCACTCGGTTAGGGTCCCGTGTGGGCGGGATAGCCAATCAATGACAACTAGATTCCGGAGATCGAGCACTTGAGCACCGAACTCGTGCCAGCCCTCGAATGGACCGACCTGGACAAGCAGGCGGTCGACGTCGTTCGAGCCCTGGCGATGGACGCAGTGGAGAAGGCGGGCTCGGGTCACCCCGGCACCGCCATGAGCCTGGCTCCCGCCGCATACCTGTTGTTCCAGCGTGTGATGCGTCACGACCCGACCGATCCCAAGTGGGCCGGGCGCGACCGTTTCGTGCTGTCGTGCGGGCACTCGAGCCTGACGCTCTACATCCAGCTCTACCTGTCCGGCTACGGCCTCACGCTCGACGACCTGCGCCGGCTGCGCCAGTGGGACAGCCTGACGCCCGGTCACCCCGAGTACGGCCACACGGCGGGCGTCGAGACCACGACCGGCCCGCTCGGCCAGGGCCTGGGCAACGCGGTCGGCATGGCGATGGCGGCCCGCCGCGAGCGCGGCCTGTTCGACCCCGACACCGAGGCCGGCGGCTCGCCGTTCGACCACCACATCTGGTGCGTGGTCAGCGACGGCGACATCGAGGAGGGCATCAGCCACGAGGCCAGCTCCCTCGCCGGCCACCAGAAGCTGGGCAACCTCATCGTCCTGTGGGACGACAACCAGATCTCCATCGAGGACGACACGCTGATCGCCAAGTCCGAGGACGTGGTCAAGCGTTACGAGGCGTACGGCTGGCACACCCAGAGCGTCGACTGGACCGAGACCGGCGAGTACGCCGAGGACGTCCAGGCGCTCTACGACGCGCTGCAGGCGGCCAAGGCGGAGACCGACCGCCCGTCGTTCATCCGGCTGCGCACGATCATCGGCTGGCCCGCCCCCAACAAGAAGAACACCGGCAAGATCCACGGCTCGGCCCTGGGTGAGGCGGAGGTCGCCGCCACCAAGGAAGTCCTCGGCATGGACCCGGCCAAGACGTTCGACGTCCCGGCCACGGTGCTGGAGCACGCCCGCGGCGTCGCCCAGCGCGGCCGCTCCGAGCACGCAGAGTGGGAGAAGGGCTACGCCGAGTGGCGGCTGGCCAACCCCGAGCGCGCCGAGGAGTTCGACCGCATCTCCCAGCGCGAGCTGCCCAACGGCTGGGCCAGGGCGCTGCCGTCGTTCGAGGCGGGCGCGTCGATCTCGACCCGCAAGGCCTCCGGCGACGTGCTCAGCGCGCTCGCGCCGGTGCTGCCGGAGCTGTGGGGCGGCTCGGCCGACCTGGCGGAGTCCAACAACACCACGATGAAGGGCGAGCCGTCCTTCATCCCCGAGGAGTTCCAGACCAAGGAGTTCCCCGGCAACCGCTACGGCCGCACGCTGCACTTCGGCATCCGCGAGCACGCCATGGGCGCCATCCTCAACGGCATCGCCCTGCACGGCGGCACCCGCCCGTACGGCGGCACCTTCCTGGTCTTCTCCGACTACATGCGCCCGTCGGTGCGCCTGGCCGCGCTGATGAAGCTGCCGGTCACGTACGTGTGGACGCACGACTCCATCGGCCTCGGCGAGGACGGCCCCACCCACCAGCCGATCGAGCACCTGTGGGCGCTGCGCGCGATCCCCGGCCTCGACGTGGTGCGCCCGGCCGACGCCAACGAGACGGCCTACGCCTGGAAGGCCGTGCTCAAGCACACCGACCGGCCCGCCGCCCTGGCCCTGACCAGGCAGAACCTTCCGGTCGTCGAGGGCACCAGCGCCGAGGGCGTGGCCCGCGGCGGCTACATCCTGCGCGAGGCCTCCGACGGCCAGCCCAAGGTCATCCTCATCGCCACCGGCAGCGAGGTGGAGATCGCGCTGGCGGGCCGCGAGCTGCTGGAGGGCAAGGGCATCCCGACGCGGGTCGTGTCGATGCCGTGTGTCGAATGGTTCAAGGGGCAGGACATCGCATATAGGCAGACGGTTCTGCCTTCGTCGATCCGGGCTCGGGTCGCGGTCGAGGCCGGCATCGCGCTCGGCTGGCACGAGTTCGTCGGCGAGTGCGGCGAAGTGGTCGGGCTCGAACACTTCGGTGCCTCCGCCCCGTACAAGACTTTGTACGAGCTGTTCGGGCTCACGGCGGAGCGCGTGGCGGCGGCGGCACATGCGAGCCTGGCCAAGCTTGGTCAGGAAAAGGGCGAGACGACGGGAAACTGAAGAAGAGATGAGCGAGATCCTCAAGAACCTGTCCGGCCAGGGCGTTGCCATCTGGCTCGACGACATCAGCCGTGAGCGACTGCGCACCGGCAACCTCGAGCAGCTGATCCGCGAGAAGAACGTCGTCGGGGTGACCTCCAACCCGACGATCTTCGCCAACGCGCTCAGCAAGGGTGACGCCTACGCCTCCCAGCTCCACGACCTCGCCGTACGCGGCGTGGAAGTGGGCGAGGCCGTGCGCGCCATCACCACCTACGACATCCGCTGGGCCGCCGACGTGCTGCGCCCCGTCTTCGACGCCACGGGCGGCGTGGACGGCCGCGTGTCGCTGGAGGTGGACCCGCGCCTGGCCCGCGAGACCGAGAAGACGGTCGCCGAGGCCCGCGCGCTGTGGTGGATGGTCGACAGGCCCAACCTGTTCATCAAGATCCCGGCCACGGTCGAGGGCCTGCCCGCGATCACGCAGGCGCTCTCGGAGGGCATCAGCGTCAACGTCACGCTGATCTTCTCCCTCGAGCGCTACCGCGCGGTCATGGACGCCTGGCTCGCCGGCCTCGAGGCGGCGCAGGCCAAGGGCCTCAACCTCGCCTCGATCGAGTCGGTGGCCTCGTTCTTCGTCAGCCGCGTCGACACCGAGATCGACAAGCGGCTCGACAAGGTGGGCAAGCCGGAGCTGAAGGGCAAGGCGGGCATCGCCAACGCGCGCCTGGCCTACGCGGCGTACGAGGACGTGATGAACTCCGAGCGCTGGCAGCGCCTGCGCTCGGCGGGCGCCCGTCCGCAGCGGCCGCTGTGGGCCTCCACCGGCGTCAAGAACCCCGACTACTCCGACACCATGTACGTCGACCAGCTCGTCGCCCCCGGCACCGTCAACACGATGCCGGAGAAGACGCTTGACGCCACGGCCGACCACGCCAACGTCACCGGCGACACGGTCCGCCCCTTCTACGAGCAGGCCTGGAACACCATGGCCGCGCTCAAGGAGGCCGGCATCGACTACGACGACGTGGTGAAGGTGCTGGAGGACGAGGGCGTCGAGAAGTTCGAGGCGTCCTGGAACGAGCTGCTCGAGAGCGTCACCAAGAACCTGGTTCCGTGATGGAGGTTTCCTACCGCGAGGAGGGGGTGGCCTCGGCCGCTTCCTCCGTCGCGGGGCGCCTCGTCGCCGACGGCGTGCCCGCGCGGCTCGCCGCCGGCGACCCCACGCTGTGGGGTGAGGACGCCGAGCGGGAGGCGGCGGTCAGGCTCGGCTGGCTGACCCTGCCCCGCTACTCTCGCGAGCTGCTGCCCGTGCTGGGCGGGCTCGCCGAGCGGGCCCGCGCCGCGGGCCTGACCAACGTGGTGCTGGCCGGGATGGGCGGCTCGTCGCTGGCGGCGGAGGTCATCTGCGCCACCGCCGACGTGCCGCTCACCGTGCTGGACACGACCGACCCGGGGCAGGTGCGGCGCGCGCTGGCCGAGCAGCTCGACGCCACGGTGGTGGTCGTGGCCGGCAAGAGCGGCGCGACCGTGGAGACCGACTCCCTGCTGCGGATCTACGAGCGGCTGTTCACGGACGCGGGGCTGCCCCCCGCCGACCGCGTCGTGGTCGTCACCGACCCCGGCTCGCCGCTGGAGAAGCGGGCCGTGGAGGCCGGCTACGACCTGGTGCTCGCCCAGCCGGACGTCGGCGGCCGCTTCTCGGCGCTGTCGGCGTTCGGGCTGGTGCCCGGCGCGCTGGCGGGCGCCGACGTGGCCCGGCTGCTGGACGAGGCCGGGGAGGTGCTGCCGCTGCTGTCGCGCGACACCGGCAACCCCGGGCTCGACCTGGGCGCCGCGCTCGGCGGCGCGGCGCTGGCCGGCCGCGACAAGCTGCTGCTGGAGGACCAGCTCTCGGCCATCACCGGGCTGCCCGACTGGATCGAGCAGCTCGTGGCCGAGTCCACCGGCAAGCAGGGCAGGGGGATCCTGCCCGTCGTGGGCGCCGACCCCAACGAGAGCGGCGACGAGCTGGTCGTCGCCATCGAGACCGACGTCGGGGACGTGCGCGTGGACGGGCCGCTGGGCGCGCAGTTCCTGGTCTGGGAGTACGCCACCGCCCTCGCGGGGCTGCTCCTGGAGATCAACCCGTTCGACCAGCCGAACGTGACCGAGTCCAAGGAGAACACCGCGGCGCTGCTGGCCCTGCCCGACCTGCCGGCCGGCGCGCCGGCGTTCGTGGACGGGCCCGTCGAGGTGTACGGCGCGGTCACGGCCCGGGACCTGCCCGGGCTGTTCGCCGAGCTGCTGAACGCGATACCGGCGGACGGCTACCTGTCGATCATGGCCTTTCTGGACCGGATGGCGGCCTTCGACGCCCCGGTGCCCGACGGGGCCGACTTCGAGCAGATGACCGACGCCTGGATGATGGCCGATCCGGCGACGCTGCGGGCGCTGCTCGCGCTGCGCACCAACCGGCCGGTGACGTTCGGGTGGGGGCCGCGCCTGCTCCACTCGACGGGGCAGTACCACAAGGGCGGGCCGCAGAACGGGGTGTTCCTGCAGATCACCGGGGCGGTGGCCGAGGACGTTCCGGTCCCCGGCCGGCCGTACACGCTGGGGCGGCTCCAGCTCGCCCAGGCGCTCGGCGACCTGGGGGCCCTCGAGACCCGCGGGCGGCCCGCCGTACGACTGCATTTGACCGATCGCGCGGCGGGTGTCGCGCGCTTGCTCGCAGCAGCACAGGAGGCTTGAGATGACTGACCCGGCAGCACCCGTGGAGGAGGCCGTCGCGGCCGCCGTCGCGGGCACCGCCACCACCGAGGAGGTGGCCGCCGCCAACCCGCTGCGCGATCCGCGCGACAAGCGGCTGCCGCGGGTTGCGGGACCGTGCGTGATGGTGTTGTTCGGCGTGACGGGTGACCTGGCCAAGCGCAAGCTGTTGCCGGCGATTTACGACCTGGGCAACCGGGGGCTGCTGCCGCCCGGCTTCTCGCTGGTCGGCTTCGCCCGGCGCGATTGGAAAGACCAGGATTTCGCCCAGTTGACGCACGACGCCGTCAAGGCGCACGCCAGGACGCCCTTCCGTGAGGAGGTCTGGAAGCAGATCCGCGAGGGCATCCACTTCGTGCCCGGCGAGTTCTCCGACGACGGGGCGTTCGACGCGCTGGCCATGGCGCTGGCGGAGATCGACGAGACCCGGGGCACGGGCGGAAACTACGCGTTCTACCTGTCGGTGCCGCCGAAGTTCTTCCCCGTGGTGGTGGAGCAGCTCAAGCGGACCGGGCTGGCCGACGCGCCCGACGGGTCGTGGCGGCGCGTGGTCATCGAGAAGCCGTTCGGGCACGACCTCAAGTCGGCCCACGAGCTGAACGAGATCACCACCTCGGCCTTCCCGGAGAGCTCGATCTTCCGGATCGACCACTACCTGGGCAAGGAGACCGTCCAGAACATCATGGCGCTGCGGTTCGCCAACAACCTCTACGAGCCCATCTGGAACCGCGGCTTCGTCGACCACGTGCAGATCACCATGGCCGAGGACATCGGCATCGGCGGGCGCGCGGGCTACTACGACGGCATCGGCGCGGCCCGCGACGTGATCCAGAACCACCTGCTCCAGCTCCTCGCGCTGGTCGCCATGGAGGACCCGACCTCGTTCGACGCCTCGGCGCTGCGGCGGGAGAAGGAGAAGGTGCTCAAGGCCGTGCGGCTGCCGGCCAACCTGGCGCTGAACACGGCGCGGGGCCAGTACTCCGCCGGCTGGCAGGGCGGCGAGAAGGTGGTCGGCTACCTCCAGGAGGAGGGCATCTCGGCCGAGTCCACGACCGAGACGTACGCGGCCGTCAAGCTGGAGATCGCCAACCGCCGGTGGGCGGGCGTGCCGTTCTACCTGCGCACCGGCAAGCGGCTGGGCCGCCGGGTGACGGAGGTGGCCGTGGTCTTCCAGCGGGCGCCGCACCTGCCGTTCAGCAAGGACGACACCGAGATCCTGGGCCAGAACGCGCTGGTGGTGCGGGTCCAGCCGGACGAGGGCATCACCGTGCGGTTCGGTTCGAAGGTGCCGGGGACCGCCATGGAGGTCCGGGACGTGTCCATGGACTTCGCCTACGGCGAGTCGTTCCTGGAGTCGTCCCCGGAGGCGTACGAGCGGCTGCTGCTCGACGTGATGATCGGCGATCCGCCGCTCTTCCCGCACCAGCGGGAGGTCGAGCTGTCGTGGAAGATCCTCGACCCGATCGAGGAGTTCTGGGCCACGCAGGGCCAGCCGGAGCCTTACGAGGCCGGTTCGTGGGGGCCGCCGTCGGCCGACGCGATGATGGCCCGCGACGGGCGCGTGTGGAGGAGACTCTAAATTGACTACTTTCATGCTGTCGGACACGACGGCGGGGAAGATCTCGGCGCAGTTCACGCATCTGCGCCACCAGATGGGCGCGCCCGCCATCGGCATGGTGCTGACGCTCGTGGTGGTCTGCGAGGAGCGCCACCAGTACGACGCGCTGCGCGCGGCCACCGACGCGGCCCGCGAGCACCCGTCGCGCATCATCGTCGTGATCAACCGTGAGGCCGAGGAGCCGATCAGGCTCGACGCGGAGCTGCGCATCGGCGAGTCCACGCCGGGCGAGGTCGTGGTCCTGCGCCTGTACGGCGAGCTGACCCAGCACGCCGACTCCGTGGTCAGCCCGCTCCTGCTGCCCGACACGCCCGTCGTGGTGTGGTGGCCGGGCGCGGCGCCCGACGTCCCCGCCAAGGACGCGGTCGGCGCCCTCGCGCAGCGCCGGATCACCGACGCCAGAGGGTTCGACGACGGCGGCGTCAAGTCGCTGGTGACCCGGGCCAAGGGCTACTCCCGCGGCGACACCGACCTGTCCTGGGCCCGGCTGACGCCGTGGCGCAGCCTGCTGGCCGCCGCGTTCGACCAGCCGGTGGGCAAGGTCCGCAAGGGCGTGGTGGAGGCCTCTCCGGGCAACCCGAGCGCGCCGCTGCTGGCCGCCTGGCTGTCGGACCGGCTCGGCGCCCCGGTCAAGGTCGTCGACTCCCCCGGCCCCGGGCTGACGGCCGTGCGCCTGCAGCTCAACGACGGCGAGCTGACCGTGGTGCGGACCGACGCCCGCCTGGCCACGCTGTCGCGGCCGGGCCAGCCCGACCGCAACGTGGCCCTGGCCCGGCGCCAGACCGCCGAGCTGATGGCGGAGGAGCTGCGCAGGCTCGACCCCGACGAGATCTACGAGGCCGCGGTCAAGCGGTTCGCACGCACGTACAAGGGATGACTTGGGACCGCAGTGGCTGAGAAAGTAGTACCCGTGAGCGTTCCCAGCGTGGTCGTCCACCGCGACGCCGACGTCCTTGCCAATGCCGTGGCGGCGCGGATCATCACCCGCCTGGTCGACGTGCAGTCGGCCAAGGGGTCGGCCTCGATCGTGCTCACGGGCGGCACGGTCGGCATCGCCACGCTGGCGGCGATCGCCGCGACCCCCGCCCGCGACGCCGTCGACTGGCGACGGCTGGACATCTGGTGGGGCGACGAGCGCTTCCTGCCCTCCGGCGACAAGGAACGCAACGAGACCGGGGCCCGGGAGGCCCTGCTCGACCACGTGGACGTCAACCCGGAGCGGGTCCACGTCATGCTCGGCCCCGACTCCGGCCTGACGGCCGAGGAGTCGGCCGAGTCCTACGCGGCCGAGCTGCGCAGGGCGGCCCGGCCGGAGGACCACGGTCCCGTGCCGGGCTTCGACGTGATGCTGCTCGGCATGGGCCCCGACTCGCACGTGGCGTCGCTGTTCCCGGGCATGCCCGCGCTGTACGACACGCGCCCGGTGGTGGCCGTCCACGGCGCGCCGAAACCCCCGCCGACCCGCATCTCGCTGACGCTGCCTGCCATCCAGTCCTCGCGCGAGGTCTGGGTGGTGGCGGCCGGTGAGGAGAAGTCGGGAGCCGTCCGGCTGGCGCTGTCGGACTCGGGGCACGTCCAGGTGCCCGCCTCGGGCGCCAGGGGGCGGGCGCGCACGCTGTTCCTGCTGGACCGGGCGGCGGCCAGCAAGATCCCGCCGGAGCTGGGGCGCATCTCGTCCCCCTGATGGCCGCGCCCTGATTACGGACAGGGCGGGGGCCGCGCGGTCCCCGCCCTACCGGGCCAGTTCGTCGATCTCGTCGATCAGCGCCTGCTTGCGCTCCTCGGCCAGGTACGACGCCCGCACGCCGTTCCTGGCCAACTGGGCCAGCTCCGGCTTGCCGAAGCCGAAGGCCCGGG
Organism: Nonomuraea angiospora; assembly: GCF_014873145.1. Taxonomy (NCBI): domain Bacteria; kingdom Bacillati; phylum Actinomycetota; class Actinomycetes; order Streptosporangiales; family Streptosporangiaceae; genus Nonomuraea; species Nonomuraea angiospora. Next base: position 3,384,997 of record NZ_JADBEK010000001.1, read on the forward strand.
CGGCGGCCCGGTACTCGTCGGCCAGCGTCGTGGCGAACATGGGCGGGTCGTCGCTGTTCAGCGTCACGTACAGGCCCTCCTCCAGCATCCTCGGCAGCGGGTGCGCGGCGAGGTCGGCGACCTGGCCGGTGCAGACGTTCGAGGTGGGGCAGACGTCCAGCGGGAGCTGGGTCTCGCGCAGGTGGGCGACCAGGCGCGGGTCGGCGAGGCAGTTGATGCCGTGGCCGATGCGTTCGGCGCCGTAGCCCTCGATGACCTCCCAGATCGTCTCGGGGCCGCTCATCTCGCCGCCGTGCGGGACGCTGTGGAGGCCGGCGGCGCGGGCGGCCGAGAACGCCGATCGGTACGCGTCCCGATATTTCGTGCGCTCCTGCTCGATGCCGCCGATCCCGAAACCTACCAGCGCGGCGGGAGGTTCCTGGAGCGCGTGCTCCACGGTCACCTTGGCGGCCTCCTCGCCGTACTCGCCGGGGATGTCGAAGATGTACGCCATCTCCACCCCGTGATCGGCCAGCGAACGCTCCGCGGCCAGGTCGAGGGCCTGCGTCACCTCGCGCATGGGCATGCCGACGACGTGGTGGGCGTACGGGGTCACCTGGAGCTCCACGTAGCGGGCGCCCTGCGGGGCCAGGTCGCGGGCCAGGCCGAGCACGAGGGTCGCCACGTCCTCCGGCTCCCTGACGAGCGCGTTGACGGCCCGGTACACCTGGGCGAAGTGCGGGAAGTCGCGGAAGGTGTAGAAGCGGCGCAGCTCCTCCTCGCTGGTGGGGACCGGGCCGCCGGGGTGGCGGCGGGCGAGCTCCAGCACGGTGGGGACCGAGGCCGAGCCGATCAGGTGGACGTGGAGCTCGACCTTGGGCAGCGCGTCGATGAAGGCGTCGATGGTCATGGCGACGACCATACGAGCCATATTTCGCGAAAAAATAGCCTTCATAGGGAAATTTCACACAAGAATGTTAGGTTCGGCGGCTGGGATAGGGTGAGGGCGTGACCAACGCCGAAGCGTACGATCGCGGCTTCGCCCAGCTGAGCTCCCACACCGTCGGCCCCCTGCTCGACCGGGCGCGCGCGCCGCGCCTGCTCGACGTCGGCTGCGGCACCGGTGTGGTCACCTCGGCGGCGCTCGCGTTAGGCGCCGAGGTCACGGCCGTGGACGCCGATCCCGGCATGCTCGAGCTGACCGCGCGCCGCCATCCGTACGCGACGATCCGCCAGGCCGTCCTCCCCGACCTCCCCTTCGACGACGGGGAATTTGACGCCATAGCCGGAAATTTCGTCATCAATCATGTGCCCGACACGGCCAGGACGCTCAAGGAGCTCCACCGCGTGCTGCGCCCCGGCGGCACCATCGCCCTGACCTGGTGGAAAGCCGACGAGATGACCGCCACCAACGTCTTCGCCGACGCCATCGCCGCCGCCGGGGTCCCCTACGAGCCGCCGGCCCGGCCGTTCACCGGCAACGACACGCCGCGACGCTTCACCGAGCTGCTGGAGGCGGCGGGGTTCGAGGCGGCGGCCGTCGATGCGGTGCGCTGGCGCCACCGGGTCGACCTGGCCACCTGGTGGGACGACGTCGTGCAGGCGGGCGGCCCGCGCTTCGCGATGATCGCCAGGCAGCCGCCGGAGACCGTCGAGCGGATCAGGGCCTGCTACACCCGGCTGGCCGCCCCGTACGAGCGGGAGGGTTTCCCGGTGTGCGCCTACCTGGCGCACGCCACCCGGTCAGCCCTTTGACCAGGCGGTCACCAGCGGCATCAGCACCCCGTCGACCGACTCGGCCACGAACTCCGGCCCGAACGGCGGCCCCGCGAAGATCATCCGATGCCAGACCAGCGCCTCGGCGATCGTGAAGAGCCGCCCGGCGTCGACGGGCCCCGACAGCTCCCCGCGCTCGACGGCCCGCTCCAGCAGGGCCTGCACGTCGTCGAGGTCCTTCGTGGGCATGTGCGCGCGCAGCGTGCGCGCCAGCTCCTGGTTGGACACCAGCGTCGAGGACAGGCCGATGACGAGCGTGTGCTTGCGCTCCACCGTCTGGCACAGCCCGCGGAAGATCGAGACCAGGTCGCCGCGGAGCGACCCGGTGTCCTCCCCCGCGGGCGCGTCCATGTCGAAGCGCCGGCAGATGACGTCGACCACCAGCTCGGGCTTGCCCGCCCAGCGCCGGTAGATGGTGGCCTTGCTGGCCCTGGCCCGTTTGGCGATCTGGTCGACCGACATCCGGTCGTAGCCGACCTCCGACAACAGCTCCATCGTGGCGTCGAGAATGGCCCTGTCACGATCAGGGTCTAGTGGAGCCACGCACACGTCCTTCAGCTGTAGGCGATCTCATCGAATCGTACGCCCGTCATCTCCGTGGACACGTCCCAGAGCCGCCTGGCGTCCGCTTCCGAGCGCGCCCTCTCCGAGGGCGTGAGGCGCTTGAGCTTGGGGCCGATGAACTCGCCGCCGTGGACGTCGGGCGAGGTCGCGGCGTAGAGCGAGGGCACCGCCCCGGCCGCCGCCGACTTGAAGAACACGCCCATAAGGGGCTGTAGCGGCCCTAGCTTGACGATGTTCGTGGCGGTGGTGCCCGGGTGGGTGGCGACGCTGATGAGGCCCGTACCGGCCCTTTCAGCGCGCCGCTGGAGCTCCAGGGTGAAGAGCAGGTTGGCGAGCTTGGAGCGTCCGTACGCGCCGAAGCGGCTGTATCCGTGCTCCAGGCCGAGGTTGCCGAAGTCGATCCTGCCCATGGCGTGGGCGTCGCTGGAGACGTTCACCACGCGGGCGGCGGGGGCGGCCAGCAGGAGCGGCAGCAGCAGGCCCGTGAGGGCGAAGTGGCCCAGGTGGTTGGTGCCGAACTGCATCTCGAAGCCGTCCTTGGTCTCCTGGCGGGAGATCATGCCGATGGCCGCGTTGTTGACCAGCAGGTCGAGCCGGTCGACGCCCTCGGCGAACCGCCTGACCGAGGCCAGGTCCGCGAGGTCGAGCCGGCCGTACTCGACCTGGCCGCCGGGCACCGCCCGCAGGATGTCCGCCACGGTCGCCTCGCCCTTCTCGGGCGAGCGCGCGGCGACGATGACGCGGGCGCCGTGCCTGGCCAGCTCCAGCGCGGTGGGCCGGCCGATGCCGCTGTTGGCGCCGGTCACGATGGCCGTCTTGCCGGTCAGGTCGGGGATCTCGTCAGGGGTCCAGCCGGTCATCGCCGCTCCTAGGGTCTGGGCGCACTATGGCTCGTAGGTGTACGAAACCGTTTCGTACACCACCCTAGCCCAATCTCTGCCGCGCGTGCCGCTCCTCGCGCCGGGCGACTTCCAGCCGCTGCTCGCTCTCGGTCAGCCTCTTGCGGGCCTTGCCCAGCTTCCGCTCCAGCGCCGCCACCCGCTCGGCGCGCTCGTCGCGCTCCCGCACGGCGGACTCCAGCGCCGCCTGCCACTCCCGGTGCGCGGCCTCGGTCTCCTCGCGTTCCCTGGCCTTCCTGGCCTCGGCCTCCTCGCGCTTCCTCGCCTCCTCCTCGGAGGGCGGCCGCTTGGGGGGCCGCTCGCGCCGGACGGGGGCAGGGGCGAAGCCGCTGTAGCTGAGCGGCTTGGCCAGGCGGCCCCGGCGCACCTGCCCGGCCGCGTCGGCGTCCACGATGGCGGACTCCAGCGTCTGGTCCACCTCGGCCGCCGCCGCGGCCGACAGGCCGCCCTCCTGCCGGACGAGCCTGCCCACCTTGCCCATGACGGCGGAGCGGCGCCGCGTCAGCTCGGCCAGCGCGTCGGCGTCCTGCTCCTGCCAGGCCGCGCGCAGCCGCTCCCCCACGTCGAGCAGCTCGGCCAGCTCGTCGGGGTGCTCGCGGGAGACGCGGTTCACGGCCCAGGCGGACACCGTGGGCTTGCGGAGCTTCGCTATCTCGCGGGCGAGCCCCGCCTCACCCGCGTCCTTGGCCGCGCGGGCCTCGGCCTCGCGCGCGGCGGTGAACTCGGACGGCGGCAGCGCGTAGAGCCGGCCGGCCACCTCGTCAAGATCCACACAGGACAAATACCCCACATCCGCTGGTTTGTAGCGCATAGTGGAGGCAGTGGCAGTCGAACGGAGGCCCCCGTGTTCGAACGCTTCACCGACCGTGCCCGACGGGTCGTCGTCCTCGCCCAGGAGGAGGCGCGGACGATGAGCCACAACTACATCGGCACGGAGCACATCCTGCTCGGCCTGATCCACGAGGGCGAGGGGCTGGCCTCACTGGTGCTCGACGGCTGCGGCGTGGAGCTCGAGCACGTACGCGCCTTCGTCGAGCGCGAGGTGGGCCACGGCGCCAAGTCGCCCAGCGGGCACATCCCCTTCACGCCGCGCGCCAAGAAGGTCCTGGAGCTGTCGCTGCGCGAGGCCCTGCAGCTGCGCCACAACTACATCGGCACCGAGCACATCCTGCTCGGGCTGATCAGGGAGGGAGAGGGGCTGGCGGCCCAGGCGCTCGTGGACGCGGGCGCGGACCTGGCGGACGTGCGGCAGCGCCTGCTCGACCGCGTGGGCCGCGGGTCCAAGGAGCGACCCACCGAGATGTTCTTCGCCGGCGGCTCCGTGCTGGGCGAGCGGCTCACCCGCATCGAGGAGAGCCTGGAGCGCATCGAACGCCACCTGGGCATCCAGCCGCAGGCCGACCAGCGGCCGGACGAGCCGCCGCGCGAAGAGGGCCTAGGCTGAGACCATCGTGCCGACCGGCAGCCTGCCCTCCATCACCCCGGGGTCCTCGGTGTAGCCGAGCGTGGCGCCCAAGGAGATCAGCAGCCTGCGCATCCTGGCGTTGTCGGACAGCAGCGTGGCCTTGACCTCGGCGTACCCGAGGTCGCGGGCGCTCCTGACGAGCATCCTGGCCATCGCCGTGCCCAGACCGCGCCCCTGCCAGCGGTCCTCGACCAGGAAGGCCATCTCCGCGATGCCCGGGTCGGGGGTGAACATGAGGTTGGCCATCGCCACGACCTGCCCATCGTGCCCGCCGACCAGCGAAAATCCCCTGCTCCTGTCGCACAGCCGATCGAACGTGCGCGCCGGCAGCGCGGGCATCGAGGTGAAGTAGCGGAACCTGCGCGACTCGGGCGAGCACCTGTCGTGCAGGTCGCGCACGGCCTCGCGGTAGATCGAGGTGAGCGGCCGGACCGTGACCTCCACGCCGTCGGAGAGCTTGATCGCGCGCTCGGCGGCGCTCGTCTCCGCGGGCTGGGCGAGCCTGGCGAACGAGGCCGCCCTGGCCGCCTCGGTCAGCGTGAACGGCAGCTCCGCGCGGCGCAGCCGCACCGCCCGCCTGGGGGCCACGGGGACGACGAGCTGGGTCGGGTCGGGAAGATCACTCACCGCTTCACCATAGATCCACCTGGCGTCGTCCGCGCGCAGCAGCTCGGCCAGGAGCTCGGGCAGCCGCCACGGCATGGAACGCAGCCTGGAGGCCAGCAGCAGCGCCCTGGTGGGCTCGTCGGTCAGCTCGTGGGCGGTGGCGGGGACCACCTGGACGCGGCGGCCACCGGCCGCCTCCAGCGCCTCGCGCACCGTCTCGGGGTTGGCGGGGATGTCGGCGACGAACTCGTCGACGGTGCCGTCCGCGTCGGACTGCACGCTCAGGCCGAGGATGTTGCCGCCCCTGGCCGCCAGGGCCGCGGCGAGTGAGGCCAGCCGGCCGGGTCGCTCGTCCACCGTGGTGCGGATGCGCAAGAATCCCATGGCTTGAGCATGCCTGGCAGCTGTTACACGACCGCTAACGATGTGTTTCATCGCGTAATTCATCGCGAGATGGTGTGATTTATCCCCATATATCACTCCATCACCCCACATGCCCGCCGCAGCGCGACCACCCGTCACGGCCGCGGGACTTGAGCCCCGCCAGGTGGACGGAAGCCGCACCACGGCATGGCCCGACGCCGGCCACTTCACCGCGTTCGCGGCCATCACCGCCCGAAGATCCGGCATCACCTCGCCGGTACGGCCATCACGGCCTCCCTCACCTCACCGGGGACGGCCATCACGACCTCCAGCGCCTCGCCGGTGCGGCCATCACGGCCTCGTTGTCGGCGATCACCGGCAAGCAGGTGGCCGAAGGCCGCGAGGTCGAAGCAGGCGAGCCCCGTACGGACCCGCGGCCGAAGGCCGTGCGGTTGGAGCAGGCCGGCCCCGTCACGGCCGCGAGCCGAAGACCTCCCCCGCTTGTCGCAGGTCACCGGGCCGGGCGGGAAGATGTACGGCGGGCTCGGAGCGCGCGAGCCGGATCCACCACAGAAGGGAACCCCATGAACATCCTCTTCCGAGGAGGCCGCGTCTTCACGCCGGGCGGCGTGCGGGACGAGGCCGTGCTGGTGAGCGACGGCGTGATCGCCTCGGTGGGGCCGGAGGGCGAGCTGGCCCGCCAGGCTCCGTCCCACGAGACGGTGGATCTGGAGGGCGGCCTGCTGGTGCCCGGCTTCACGGACGCGCACATGCACCCGGTCCAGGCGGGCCTCGAACGATCAAAGTGCGACTTGTCAGAAGATTTCGGCCTTGACGCGTACATAGCCGTGATAGCCGACTATGCCGCGAAAAATCCGTCTAAAGAGTGGATTGATGGCGGCGGCTGGGACATGTCGGCGTTCCCCGGCGGCCTCCCCCACCGCGACCAGCTCGACTTCCTCGACCGCCCCGCGTACCTCATCCAGCGCGACCACCACGCCGCCTGGGTCAACACGCGGGCCCTCCGGCTGGCCGGCATCACCAGGGACACGCCGGACCCCGCCGACGGCCGCATAGAGCGCGACGCCGCGGGCGAGCCCACCGGCGTGCTGCACGAGGGCGCCATGGACCTCGTCGGCCTGCTCACCCCGCGCCCGACCGCCCAGGACCTGGAGGACGCGCTGGAGGACGCACAGCGGCACCTGTTCTCGCTGGGCATCACCGGCTGGCAGGACGCCATCGTGGGCTCCTATGCGGGCTCACAGGACCAACTGCCCACCTACCTGTCCGCGGCCCGCTCAGGCAGGCTCAGGGCGCGCGTGGTGGGCGCTCTGTGGTGGGACAGGACGCGCGGCCTGGAGCAGATCGAGGAGCTGGTCGAACGCCGTGCCGCCGCCGAGGGGCTCGACCGGTTCAGGGCCACCTCGGTCAAGATCATGCAGGACGGCATCACGGAGAACTTCACGGCCGCCACCCTGGAGCCGTACTGCCTGTGCGGCGGCACGGGCCTGTCGTACGTGGACCCGGACAAGCTCAAGCAGTACGTCGCCGAGCTGGACCGGCTCGGCTTCCAGGTACACTTCCACGCCATCGGCGAGCGGGCCGTGCGCGAGGCCCTGGACAGCTTCGAGGGCACCGACCCCGCCAACCGCCACCACATCGCCCACCTGCAGATCATCGAGCCGTCGGACGTGCCGCGCTTCGCCGCCCTCGGCGTCACGGCGAACCTGCAGCCGCTGTGGGCCACGCACCACGCCCAGATGGACGAGCTGACGCTGCCCTACCTCGGGGAGCCGCGCTCGTCGTGGCAGTACCCGTTCGCGGACCTGCTGGCGCACGGCACCCGCTTCTGCGCGGGCAGCGACTGGCCGGTCTCCAACGCCGACCCGCTGCAGGGCATGCACGTCGCGGTCAACCGCACGGAGCCCGGCGGCTCGGTGCACGCCGGCTACCCGACCGCGCAGACCCCGTTCCTGCCGGGCCAGCGCATCGACCTGGCCGCCGCCATGACCGCCTACACGGCGGGCTCGGCCTGGATCAACCGCTCTCCGGCCGGCGCCGTCGAGCCGGGCCGCCCGGCCGACCTGGTGGTGCTGGACCGCGACCCGTTCGAGCTCGCGCCGGGCGAGATCTGGACGACGCGGGCGCGGCTGACGTTCGTGGATGGCGAGCCCGTCCACGGAAACTGAGTCCACGAAGGCCGCCGATCGGCCGCGGAAACGGCGAAAGGGCCTCGGAGAACCGAGACCCTTTCGCCGAACCCAGCCACTACCAGGGGGACTTGTTGTTCCTCAGGCGCTCCAGTGCCTCCTCGAGGATCGCCTTGCCGTCCTTGTCGCTCCTGCGCTCCTTCACGTAGGCAAGATGCGTCTTGTACGGCTCGTTCTTCGGTGGGGCAGGCGGGGCCGACTCGTCCTGTCCGGCAGGGAGGCCGCAACGGGGGCAGTCCCAATTCTCGGGAACCGCCGCGTCACTGGCGAAACTGGGGCGCGTCTCGTGCATGTTGGCGCACCAGAACGAGACCCGCACTCTCGGAGCTGCCTCGCCGCGCTCGGCCTCCCCCATAGGGCCGGCGCCGACTCGGCTGCCACGGATCGCGTTGCCACTACCCACGGATGAACTCCTCGCTCGATCGCCCCGCGCGCAGGCACGGGGGGAGAATCACTGTCACGCGTTAACTTGTTGCTCAGGGCTTCATGAGAAGGCCGAGAGCGATGATGCAGACGAACCAGATCGTGCCGGTGATGATCGTCAACCGGTCGAGGTTGCGCTCCACCACCGAGGAACCACCGAAGTTCGACGAGAAACCGCCGCCGAACATGTCAGACAGGCCGCCACCCTTGCCCTTGTGGAGCAGCACGAGCAGGATCATGAGACCGCTCGCCAGGATGAGGGCGATGGAGATTCCGATTTCCACGGTATGCCTGTTCCTTCGATGCTTTGTTACGCGTGACGATTCAGACTTGCCTTCTGAGGGTACGGCCTGTTGTCAAGTCGCACCCCCAGAACGACTCAGTTAGCCTGGCATATCGGAGAAACGGCAGATCTTCGCGAACTCTCCGGCGTCGATGCTGGCACCGCCCACGAGCGCGCCGTCGACATCGGGTTGAGCCATGATCCCCGCGATATTGCCCGACTTGACCGAGCCACCGTAAAGGATACGGACCCCGGAGGCCACTTCTGAGTCGTAGAGCTCGGCGAGTCTGACTCGCAGCGCCCCGCAGACCTCCTGGGCGTCCTCCGGGGTGGCCACCTCGCCGGTGCCGATCGCCCACACCGGCTCGTAGGCCACCACTATCGATTTTGCCTGCTCGGCGCTGATTTTGCGCAGCGCGCCGTCGAGTTGTCCAAGACTGTGCGCGATGTGGCCGCCCTCTTGACGGACCGACAGGCCCTCCCCGACGCACAGGATCGGGGTGATCGAGTGCCGGTAGGCGGCCTGCACCTTGGCGTTGACCAGGTCGTCGTCCTCGTGGTGATACTGCCGCCGCTCGGAGTGGCCGATCACCACATAGGTGCAGCCGAGCTTGGCCAGCATGGCGCCCGAGATCTCACCCGTGTAGGCGCCGCCGTCGTGCTGTGACAGGTCCTGGGCGCCGTACACGATCCTGAGCTTGTCGCCGTCGACCAGCGTCTGCACGCTGCGCAGGTCGGTGAACGGCGGCAGGACGGCGACCTCGGCCTTGTCGAAGTCCTTGTCGTTGAGTGCGAAGGCCAGCTTCTGGACCAGCGCGATGGCCTCGAGGTGGTTGAGGTTCATCTTCCAGTTGCCGGCGATGAGCGGCTTGCGCGTGCTCATGGGTAGCTCAGTCCTCCAGGGCCGCGAGTCCGGGGAGGGCCTTGCCCTCAAGGTATTCGAGGCTGGCCCCGCCACCGGTGGAGATGTGCGAGAAACCGTCCTCGGGGAGCTCCAGCTTGCGTACGGCCGCCGCCGAGTCGCCGCCGCCCACCACGGTGAACGCTTCTGAGGTGATCAGCGCCTCGGCCACCGCCCTGGTGCCGCCGGAGAACGCGTCGAACTCGAACACGCCCATGGGGCCGTTCCAGAAGACGGTCCTGGCGTCGGCCAGCTTCGAGGCGAACAGCTCGCGCGTCCTGGGCCCGATGTCGAGCCCCTCCCGGTCGGCCGGGATCTCGGTGGCCGCGACCACGTCGTGCTCGGCGTCCGCCCCGAACGTGACCGCCGCCAGCACGTCGACCGGCAGCACGAGGTCGACGCCGCGCTCGGCGGCCGTGTTGAGGAAGCCGCGCACCTGGTCGAGCTGGTCCTCCTGGAGCAGCGACTTGCCGACCTCGTAGCCCTGGGCCTTGAGGAACGTGTACGCCATGCCGCCGCCGATCAGCAGCCGGTCGACCTTGGTCAGCAGGTTGGCGATGACGCCGAGCTTGTCGGAGACCTTGGCGCCGCCCAGCACCACCACGTAGGGCCGCTCGGGGCTCTCGGTCAGCTTCTTCAGCACCTCGACCTCGGCCACGACCAGCCCGCCCGCCGCGTGCGGCAGCAGCCCGGGCACGTCGTAGACGCTGGCGTGCTTGCGGTGCACCGCGCCGAACCCGTCGCCCACGTAGAGCTCGGCCAGCCCCGCCAGCTTCTCGGCGAACGCCGCCCGCTCGGCGTCGTCCTTGGACTCCTCGCCCGGCTCGTAGCGCAGGTTCTCCAGCAGCGCCACCTCGCCGTCCTGGAGCGTCTCAACCGTGCCACGGGCGCTGTCGCCGACCACGTCGGTCGCGAACGCCACCTCCTGGCCCAGCAGCTCACCCAGCCGCCCGGCCACCGGCCTGAGCGAGTATTTCGGGTCGGCCTTGCCCTTGGGCCTGCCCAGATGGGCACAGACGACGACCTTGGCGCCACGTTCCACCAGCGTCTTGATCGTCGGCACCGACGCCCGGATGCGGCCGTCGTCGGTGATCGTCTCCCCGTCGAGGGGGACGTTGAGGTCGGCGCGCACAAGCACGCGCCGGCCCTTCACGTCGAGATCGTCGAGCGTGCGCATGCTCATGCTCCCTGTCTATGGCCTCCGCTCCGCGGAGGCAGGCTCGGTCGCTTCGAGCCGTCGCCTTCCCTCGTCGCTCCGGTCGCTTCGCTCCCGGCGCTCCTCAGTCCAGGCGACGGCGCTCCCTCGCGAACACATGGGTCCACTCCACGGCGGCGGCTTGATCACTCTGGGCCGTTGCCTCACCCATACGCGCAAGGCAACGGCGTTCCCCACCGGCTTGGTGGGTCAGAGGTCGCGGCCGACCAGCTCGATCAGGTCGGCGAGGCGGTTGGAGTAGCCCCACTCGTTGTCGTACCAGCCGACGACCTTGACCTGGTTGCCGATGACCTTGGTCAGGCCGGCGTCGAAGATGCACGAGGCCGGGTCGGTGACGATGTCGGAGGAGACGATCTCGTCCTCGGTGTAGCTGAGGATGCCCTTGAGCGGCCCCTCGGCGGCGGCCTTGACCGCGGCGTTGACCTCCTCGACGGTGACCTCGCGGCTGACGTCGACGGTGAGGTCGGTGGCCGAGCCGGTGGGGATCGGCACGCGCATGGCGAAGCCGTCGAGCTTGCCCTTGAGCTCGGGCAGCACCAGGCCGATGGCCTTGGCGGCGCCGGTGGAGGTGGGCACCACGTTGAGCGCGGCGGCGCGGGCGCGGCGCAGGTCCTTGTGCGGGCCGTCCTGAAGGTTCTGGTCCTGCGTGTACGCGTGGATGGTGGTCATCAGACCCTTCTCGATGGTGAAGGTGTCGTGAAGGACCTTGGCCATCGGCGCCAGGCAGTTGGTCGTGCAGGAGGCGTTGGAGATGACCGTGTGGCTCGACGGGTCGTAGCTCTTCTCGTTGACGCCCATCACGATCGTGACGTCCTCGTTCTTCGCCGGAGCGGAGATGATGACCTTCTTCGCGCCGTTGTCGGCGTGCACCTTGGCCTTCGTGGCGTCGGTGAACAGACCCGTCGACTCCACGACCACGTCCACGCCGAGGTCGCCCCAGGGCAGCTTGCCCGGGTCGCGCTCCGCGAAGACCTTGATCGCCTTGCCGTCGACCGTGATCTCGTCACTCGTGGCCTTCACCTCGTAAGGCAGGCGGCCGAGGATGCTGTCGTACTTCAGCAGGTGCGCGAGCGTCGCGGTGTCGGTCAGGTCGTTGACCGCGACGATCTCGATGTCCTTGCCGCTGGCGGCGACAGCGCGCCAGAAGTTGCGACCGATGCGGCCGAAGCCGTTGACGCCTACGCGGATGCTCACGGGAACCGATCTCCTCGAAACCAGATGGCGGGCTGAAACCTCAACCACGAACCTTATCGGACCTAAATTGGTTTAGACCACTGCAGGTCCCCGCGTGTGAATCAGCGTTCCGGAGGCACGTTTTGCGAGGTTCGAGTAAAGTGCCCGACTCATCGATGTAAATTCGTGCATTCTCTGGGGGCTGAGATGTCACACAAGCGGTCCGGCCTGCTGCCCGGACTCATTGTAGGCGTGCTATCCGCGCTGGTCAGCGCGGCACTGCTGGGGGCGGCCGTCCTGTTCCAGACCCGCCTGCCCGCCGCCGTGATCGCCTTCGGCAACGGCCATCCGCTGTCGCTGGCCTCGTCTCTCGTGGTCGCCCTGATCGTCGCCCTGGCGATGGGCGCGGTACGACCCCGCAGCATCCTCCTGATCCCCGTGGCCGCGCTGTACGCGGGCGGCGCCATGGCCGCGGGTCAGATCGCCGGCTCGTCGATCATGATCGGCTCCACCCTGCGCACCCCACCCGCCGAACGCGGCCCCGCCGACCTGTCCGACATCACGCTGGACAACTTCTCCGCCGGCCTCCCCTACGCGCCCGCGCTCTACCGGGATCCGCTCTCGGTGTCGTGGGCGGCCTGGCTCTACATCGCCGTGGCCGCCCTCGCCGCACTGCTCCTGCTGACCCTGCGCGTGGCACGGGTCCGCCGCGCCCAGAGGGCCCAGGCGGCCGAGGCCGAGGCGGAGTCGTCGGAGCCGGAGTACCGCGCCCCGTTCGAGCCCGCCCAGGCCCCCACCCCGAAGCCGACGACAGACCTGTTCACTCCCCGCAACCAAACAAAGGACTGAACACCCCGACAGCCCCGGGCCCTACCCCGCTGACAGGACACCCCCCAAGCACCCCCGGCCCACCACCAGGCACACCCAATCGGCCGCCGGCCCGCCACCAGGCGCACCCCAAACCACCGGCCAGCCGACCAACGGGCACACGCAAGCCGCCCGCCAACAGGCACACCCAAGCCGCCCGCCAACCGGCGGCGGGCGCGCCCAAGCCACCGGCAACCCGGCGATAGGCGCACCCCCCGGCACCACCGGCGCCCTCATCACCCCCGGCGACCCGCCGCACGCGCACCACAGCAACCCGGCAACCGGGCACCCGCCGACAGGCGCTCCCAACCGCCCGTCCGCCCAACCACCGGGCGCCAACCACCCAGTGCCCGCCGGCAGCGCCCAGCCCCAGTCAGCGCCCAGCCTCAGTCCGCCCCCGGTTCGGCGCCAACGAGCCAGCCAGGCGCTCCAACCAGCCGCTGGACCGCCCAAGCGCCTGGACCATCCACCATCCAGTCACCCGCACCCAACGGGCCAGTACGCCGCCCCTGGGCCCATCCACGCCGCGCAGGGCCACCGCCGCGCAGGGCCACCGCCGCGCAGAACCACCGCAGCGCAGAGCCACCGGCACCCAGCCCACCAGGCACTCCAGCCACTGGCCGTACAGGCGGCACTGCAGCCATCCCCGCAACGCAACGCAACGCACAGGCCATGGACACCCCTGCCAAGCCGACCACGGAGCCGGCCCAGAATGCGCGTCGTCACGGCGAGCAACCCGTGAGCCTTCACGACCGGCCATGACAGCCGGCCACCCACGTCGGCGCGTGCGGCCCACCGTGCGCAGCCGTAAAGGATGGGCCTGAAGACGAGCGCCCACCGTGCGCAACCGCAAAGCACGCCTGAAGACGAGCGCCCACCGTGCGCAACCGCAAAGCACGCCTGAAGGCCAGCGCCCACCGTGCGCAGCCGCAAATGTGGGCTTGGAGCGCCCCGCAGCAGATGGCAGACCGACCCCACCAGCCACAGCCATGGCATCCGCAGATCTAGGGAGACTCCGTCACGGGGCGAGCATGTCGACGGTGAGGTTGGCCTCGGTGTTGGGGATGCCCAGGTCGGAGGCGCGCTTGTCGGCCATCGCCAGCAACCGCCGGATGCGCCCCGCGATCGCGTCCTTGGTCAGCGGCGGGTCGGCGATCTGCCCCAGCTCCTCCAGAGACGCCTGCTTGTGCTCCACCCGCAGCCGCCCCGCCACCACCAGGTGATCCGGCGCCTCGTCCCCGAGGATCTCCAGCGCGCGCTGCACCCGCGCCCCCGCCGCCACCGCCGCCCGCGCCGACCGCCGCAGGTTGGCGTCGTCGAAGTTGGCCAGCCGGTTGGCGGTGGCCCGGACCTCGCGGCGCATCCGCCGCTCCTCCCAGGCCAGCACGCTGTCGTGCGCCCCCAGGCGGGTGAGCAGCGCGCTGATGGCGTCGCCGTCACGCACCACGACGCGGTCGACGCCGCGCACCTCACGCGCCTTGGCGTGGATCTTGAGCCGCCGCGCCGAGCCCACCAGGGCGAGCGCCGCCTCCGGCCCCGGGCAGGTGACCTCGAGCGACATCGAGCGCCCCGGCTCGGTGAGGGAGCCGTGCGCGAGGAACGCGCCGCGCCAGGCGGCCTCCGCGTCGCAGGCGGCCCCCGCCACCACCTGGCGGGGCAGCCCGCGCACCGGGCGGCCGTGGTTGTCGATGAGACCCGTCTGGCGGGCGAGCGCCTCGCCGTCGCGGTAGACCCGCACGACGTAGCGCGAGCCCTTGCGCAGGCCGGCGGGCGCGAGCACCAGCACCTCGGCCTTGTGCCCGAACACCTCGCCGATGTCTTTGATCAGTCGCCGTGCGGTGGCGTTCGTGTCGAGCTCGGCCTCGATCACGATCCGCCCGCCCACCAGGTGCAGACCGCTGGCGAACCGCAGCAGCGTGGAAACCTCCGCCTTGCGGCAGCACGGCTTCAGCACCGGCAGGCGGCTCAGTTCGTCTTTCACCACACCTGTCATGGCCATGCGTTAGTCCTCTCCCCCATTCAGACCGGCTCTCAGCAGTCTCTCGCACCTTCGCGGCACGCCGACCAGGATCAACGCTTCTGGAGGAAAATCTCGTCCAGGACGGAGGCAAGACGTCGTGGGTCATGCCTCGGGGAGCCGTCCGCGGCAGCCACGTCGGCCATCACGAGCCGCGCGCCGAGCGCCGCCGCGGCCTTGTCCAGAGCGCCGGGGTCGTCCACCACCCCGGTGTCGGCGAGCACGACGTCGATCGACAGGTCGGGAGCGTGCTGCCTGAGCACCTCCAGGTGTTGCTGGGGGGAGAAATCGTCCGTCTCACCCGGCTGGGGCGCCAGGTTGAGCGTGACGAGCCGCTTGGCCTTGGTCGCGTGCAGGGCCCTGGCGAGCTCGGGAACCTTGAGATGCGGCAGCACGCTGGTGAACCACGATCCCGGCCCGAACACCACCCAGTCGGCCTCCAGCACCGCCTCGACCGCCTCGGGCCGCGCGGGCGGATCCTCGGGCACGAGGGAGATCGCCTGCACCCGTCCAGGCGTCAGCGCGCACGCCACCTGCCCGCGCACGGTCGATCTGACGCCGTCGAGCTCCACCTCGGCCACGATGTCGAGCGGCACCGACGCCATCGGCAGCACCCGGCCGTGCGCGCCCAGCAGGCGTCCGACCCAGTCGAGCCCGGCCACGGGGTCGCCGAGCAGCTCCCACAGGGCCACGATGAGCAGGTTGCCGACGGCGTGGCCGTGCAGCTCGCCCTCGCTGCGGAAGCGGTGCTGCACCACCTCGCTCCAGGTGCTGCCCCACTCGTCGTCGCCGCACAGCGCGGCCAGCGCCATCCGCAGGTCGCCCGGGGGCAGCACGCCGAGCTCGCGCCGCAGCCGCCCGCTGGACCCGCCGTCGTCGGCGACGGTCACCACGGCGGTCAACCGGTCGGTCACCATCCGTAATGCGGACAGGGACGCGTAAAGGCCGTGCCCGCCGCCCAGCGCCACGACGTGCGGCCCGAACCCCGAGAAGGATCTCGCGTACGTCCCGCGCTCTGGCACGGGGTTGCCCGCGGCCGGCCGCGCGAGCCGCACCGGACACACGCCGTCCTCCGGGCTCTCGTCACCGCCCACACCAGCCCCCTGAGAACCCAGACTCACATCAGGTCCGTCCGAGTCCGCAGAACCCGAACCCGGCCCGTCAGAACCGGGACTCACACCGGGGCCATCCGAGTCCGAGCTCCCCTCAGAACCTGGACCCACCGCAGCCGGGCCGGGCCCGTCCGAGTCCGAGCTCCCCTCAGAGCCTGGGCCCACCGCAGCCGGGCCGGGCCCGTCCGAGCGGGTCACCGCGCCGCGAAGCTCACCCTCCGCGGACCGCGGCGAACCTGCTGCCGCGAAGTCTTCATCGATCACTCCCGCCCCACATCCCGATGGCTCACCTGGACCTCCATCCCGCGGTCGCGCAGGCGGGCGGCGACCTGTTCGGCCATGGCCACGCTGCGGTGCTTGCCGCCCGTGCAGCCCACCGCGAGCGTCGCGTAGCTCTTGCCCTCGCGCGCGTATCCGGCCGCGACCACCTGCAGGACCTCCTCGTACGCGTCGAGGAACTCCTTGGCCCCCGGCTGCCCGAGGACGTAGTCGCGCACGGGCGCGTCGAGCCCGTTCATCGGCCGCAGGTCCGGCACCCAGTGCGGGTTGGGCAGGAACCGGCAGTCGACCACCAGGTCGGCGTCCACCGGCAGCCCGTACTTGAACCCGAAGGACACGATGTTGAGCCGCAGCCCCGGCCGGTCCTCGCCGCCGAAGTAGGCGACGATCTTGTTGCGCAGGTCGTGCACGTTGTGCGACGAGGTGTCGATCACCAGGTCGGCGTTGGCCCGCACCTCGCGCAGGATCCCCCGCTCCCGGGTGATCCCGTCGACCAGGCGCCCCTCACCCTGGAGGGGGTGCGGCCTGCGGACGTTCTCGAACCTGCGCACCAGCTCCTCGTCGCTGGCCTCCAGGAACACCACCCGCACCCGCACGCCGCGCCCCTCGAGCTCCTCGATGGCCGCGTTGAGGTCGGTGGTGAAGGCCAGGCTGCGCACGTCGACGACGGCCGCCACCTTGTCGGCCGCCAGCTTGACCTTGCCCGCCTCCTCCGCCATCGCGAACAGCAGCCCGGGCGGCAGGTTGTCGATGACGAACCAGCCCAGGTCCTCGAGCGCTTTGGCGGCTGTGCTGCGCCCCGCCCCGGACATGCCGGTGACGATGACGAACGCCGGCTCGGTGCTCATGGCCTCTCTCCGTCCCGCACGCCCTGCCCGGGCGTGCCACCATGGCGGAGGCACCCGGACAGGCCGTGGCATCCTGGCGAGATCATGGTGACTCTCCCTTCAGTGTCGACACGATGACCTCGGCGATGGACGGGCCGATGCCGGGAACCTCGCACATTTCCGCGGCAGTGGCCTCGCGTAGCTTCTTCACGGAGCCGAAGTGTTTGAGCAGCGCCTGCCTGCGCGCCGGCCCGAGGCCGGGCACGCCGTCGAGCGCGCTCTCCTTCACCGTCTTGGACCTCTTGGAACGATGGTAGGTGATGGCGAACCTGTGTGCCTCGTCCCGCACGCGTTGCAGCAGGTAGAGACCCTCGCTTGAACGAGGCATGATCACCGGCTGGTCATCGCCGGGCAACCACACCTCCTCCAGCCGCTTGGCCAGCCCGCACACGGACACGTCGTCGATGCCTAGCTCGTCGAGCGCCCGCTGCGCGGCGGCCGCCTGGGGGCCGGCGCCGTCGACGACGACCAGGTTGGGCGGGTAGGCGAACTTACGTGGTTTGCCGGTCTCCGGGTCGATGGGGCCGTGGCCGGCGTCGTCGTCGGCGGCCAGCTCGCCGGTGGCCGAGCGTTCCTCCAGGTAGCGGCGGAAGCGGCGCATGATCACCTCGTAGATCGAGGCCACGTCGCCCTCCTTGGTCTTGACGGCGAAGCGCCGGTATTCGCTCTTGCGCGCCAGCCCGTCCTCGAAGACGACCATCGACGCCACGACGTTCTCGCCCTGCAGGTGGGAGACGTCGTAGCACTCGATGCGCAGCGGCGCCTGGTCGAGGTCGAGCGCGTCGGCGACCTCCTGCAGCGCCTTGCTGCGGGTGGTCAGGTCGCTGGCGCGGCGGATCTTGTGCTGCGCCAGCGACTCCTTGGCGTTGCGTTCGACGGTCTCCATCAGCGACTTCTTGTCGCCGCGCTGCGGCACGCGCACCTCGACCCGGGCCCGGCGCTGCTCGGTCAGCAGCTCGGCGACCGCGTCGTTGTCGGGCGGCAGCGCGGGCACGAGCACCTCGCGCGGCATCGAGTCGGGGCTCGCCTCGGCATACATCTGGAGCAGGAACTGCTCGACCAGCTCGCCGGGGGAGGTCTCCTCGACCTTGTCGACCACCCAGCCGCGCTGGCCGCGGATGCGGCCGCCGCGCACGTAGAAGACCTGTACGGCGGCTTCGAGCGGGTCCTCGGCCAGCGCGATCACGTCGGCGTCGGTGCCCTCGCCGAGCACCACGGCCTGCTTCTCCAGCGCCCGCTGCAACGCCTGGATGTCGTCGCGCAGCCGCGCGGCGCGCTCGTACTCCTGCTCGCCGGCGGCCTCGCGCATCTCCTTCTCGAGGCGCTTGATGAAGCGGCTGGTGTTGCCCGCCATGAAGTCGCAGAAGTCCTCGGCCAGCTCGCGGTGCTCCTCCGGGCTGACCCGGCCGACGCACGGCGCCGAGCACTTGTCGATGTAGCCGAGCAGGCACGGGCGGCCGATCTGGCCGGCCCGCTTGAACACCCCCGCGCTGCACGTGCGCACCGGGAAGACCCGCAGCAGCAGGTCGACGGTCTCGCGGATGGCCCACGCGTGCGAATAGGGGCCGAAGTAACGCGTGCCCTTGCGCTTGGCCCCGCGCATGACCTGCACGCGCGGGAAGTCCTCGCCCATGGTGACCGCGAGGTAGGGGTAGGACTTGTCGTCGCGGTATTTCACGTTGAAGCGCGGGTCGAACTCCTTGATCCAGGAGTATTCGAGCTGCAGCGCCTCGACCTCGGTGCCGACGACGGTCCAGTCGACGTCGGCGGCCGTGGTCAGCATCGTCTGGGTCCGCGGGTGCAGCGCGGAGAAGTCGGCGAAGTACGAGTTGAGCCGCTGGCGAAGGCTCTTGGCCTTGCCGACGTAGATCACCCGGCCGTGCGCGTCCCTGAACCGGTAGACCCCCGGGGAATCGGGGATCGAACCCGGCTTGGGCCGGAAACTCAAGGGGCTGCCCGCTGATCTCGCCACGTTCAAAGACTAGTAGCCCCCACCGACAAGGTTGCCCGCCGCGCCTTCCCACCAGGCGCGGCGGGCCCTCCCTGAAAAGGGGCCCGATTACGCGAGCGTGATCTGGTCGCCCTCGACCTTGATCTGCTGCGCGGGCAGCGGCTTGTCGGCCGGTCCGTCCTTGACCGACCCGTCCGCGATGGCGAACTTGCTGTTGTGACACGGGCAGACGATCACCCCGTCCGAGACGCTGCCGACCGTGCACCCGTTGTGCGTGCACACGGCGCTGAACGCCTTGAACTCGCCCGAAGTGGGCTGCGTCACCACGATCTTCTGGTCCTTGAAGATCGTCCCACCGCCGACGGGGATGTCGGCGGTCTTGGCCAGCGCCCCACCGGCTTGCGGCGCGCCCGACTGCGGGGCGCTCGACTCGGAGGCGGTGCCGGCGGACTGTGCGGTATCGGTGCCGCCGCCGCAGGCGGTGAGCGCCAGCGCGAGGCCGCCCGCACCGACGCTCGCGAACACTGCGCGGCGGCTCTGAAGGTCATCTCCCATGCGCTCACCCAACCGCACCTAGGTGAGAAATTCATGAGACGCGATCTACGCGAGCTTGATCTTGTCACCGTCCACGGTGATCTTCTTTTCCTCAAGCGGGTCGCTCGCGGGCCCGTCCTTGACGGAGCCGTCGCTGATGCTGAACTTGCTGCCGTGACATGGGCAATTGATCGTCTTGTTCGAGACGGTGGCGACCGTGCAGCCCGCGTGAGTGCAGACCGCCGTGAACGCCTTGAACTCCCCGGCGCTCGGCTGCGTGACCACGATCTTCTCGTTCTCGAAGACCTTCCCACCGCCCTCGGGGATGTCGGCCGTGTCGGCCAGCGCCTTGCCGCCGCTCTTCGCCTCGGCCTTCTTCTTCGGCGACGACGACTCCTCGGTGGGCTCCTCCGCCGGTGGTTCCGCGCTCGCCTCCGTCGTCGGCGAGCCGTAGCTCGCACACGCCGTCAGAACCGCCGCGAGCCCGGCGCCGCCGGCGCCGAGCATCATCGCCCGGCGAGTCGTTTCCGTCATGGTGTGTTCCTCCCAGATTGGCTTTCACTTCAGGTACGGCCAGCGCCCTCGCGCCGGTTCAGCGTGCCCGACCCCAATCCGGTTCTCTACGCATAAGTACGCGTTCACCCCACCGCCTCGCGCCACCACGTCAGGCGGCCGCCTCAGGCGACCACGATGCCGTCACCCTCGACCCTGACCTTGTAGGACGTCAGCGGGGCGGACGCAGGCCCCTTGGTGGCCTTTCCACTGTCGGCGGCGAACTCACTGCCGTGGCAGGCACACCTGATGACGTTCTCCTTGGGAGTGCTGACCGCGCAGCCCTTGTGCGTGCAGATCGAGCTGAACGCCATGAAGACGCCCTGAGTGGGCTGGGTCACCACGACCTGCAGGTCCTCGATCACCTTGCCCCCGCCCACGGGCACGTCGGCGGTCTTGGCGATGACCTTGCCCTTGAGACTCGGCTGAGCCTTGGCGCCTCCCCCACCACACCCCGCCAGCGCCAGCGCGCACGCCGCGACCCCGGCCGCCCCCAGCATCTCGCGCCGCCCGAACCCCGTTTCAGCCCCTGTTTCAGGCATGGCTGCGCCCCGCTCCGTAACCGTCATGAACTGCCGACCCTCCGCGTCCCCGCTGACCCCCTGCAGGTCAGGCCGCTACCGTCACCCAACCTTATTGCCGCCACCCCTCGGTCCCCCCGCCGGGTCGCGCCCCTCAACAACCACCGCAGCCGGGCGCTACACCCCGCAACCAGGCCACTGACACCCCGCAACGTGCCACCCCAGTCGGGCCGGGCCACTAACGCCCCGCAACGGCGGCCCCCGCAGGGCACTAACGCCCCGCCACGACCGCCACCGCGCGGCGCGACTGTGAGCACCCTCACCCACCCGCAATCATCGACACCGACGAGCAGCCCAGCTGCTTCCCAGCCACCCCGCCAACGAGAAGACACCCGGCAGTCCCCAGCCGCTCAACCAGCAAGGCGACCCACAACCGTCCCCCAGCCTCGCGCCCCGATGGCCCCCCGCCGCCGCACCAGCGAGGCGACCCAACAGCCCCAACCACGCCCACCAGCGAAACTGCCCAACAGCCCCACAACCGCCCGCATTCCGGCGGTCGTTTACCGAGACGAGAACTCGACTACCGCCCGGAGTGATCTGCGGTCAGCGGGCGGTAGGCCGATGGTCAGCGCCGAAGCCCACCCTGCCCGTATGACGCTCACGACAGAACGCCCGACCACACCCCCCGTCAGACCCCGCTGGTGGCGGCGTCCCTGGGTGGCCCCTCTGGCGGTGGTGGCGATCGCGTTCGTCGCCTTCTCGCTGCCGCCGTACCTCTCCATGAATCCGACCATGTCCCGCGTGCCCGCCCCTGACTTCTTCCCGCCGCACTTCGCGGTGCTGTCCCTGCACGTGATCTTCGGCTCGATCGCGATGATCACGTGCTGCCTGCAGATCTGGCCATGGTTCCGCCAGCGCTATCCCCAGGCTCACCGCCGGATCGGCCGCGTGTACGTCTTCGGCGGCTGCCTGCCCAGCGGCGTGCTGGGCCTGATCGTGTCGGTGACCACGCCGTACTTCGGCCCGGTGACGGCGGCCAGCGGCGTCGTACTCGCATCCCTCTGGGTGGCCTGCACGCTGGCGGGCTGGCGGATGGCCAGGCAGCGCAGGTTCGTCGACCACCGCCGGTGGATGGTCCGCAGCTTCGCCCTGACCCTGTCCATCATCACGAACCGCCTCTGGGGCGTCGTGTTCGTCATCGCCCTGTCGCCCGAGCTGGAGACGACCTTCCACGGCGACGAGGCGCTGATGGCGAGCACGGTGAGCGCGCTGAGCGCGTGGCTGGGCTGGGTGCTGCCGCTGCTGTTCGCCGAGTGGTGGCTGGAACGCGGCGACGCCGCCAAGCGCCGCGCCCGCGCCGCCGGCCGCCAAGCAGCCTGAACATACAGTTCACCCCGCTACCGCCCTGCGCAGTACTCCAACTTCCCCAGTTACTACGCCCCGCACGCAAGCCAGCACCGGCATGGCACCCACCTCCGTCCGCAGGCCGCCCGCCCGTGCACACCCGCCCACTTAGGCACCCACTTCACGCGTAACCACGCATATCGCCAGGCACCAGCACTCAGCAGGTGCCATGCGTGTTGCCACGACGCGCCCGGACACCCGCATCCGCCCGGCAACGTCCCGGCACGCCCCGGACCCGTTCCATCCGGCCGCCCTCCCGGACCGCTGCACCCGCACCAGCGTTCCGCGCGCGTGCCGCGTCGGGGGCCCGCCACCGGCCCCCCGATCGGCCACACCGCCAGAAACTGCCGCTCGATCGGCCACACCGCCAGAACTGCCGCCCGCACGAGGAAACTCCCCGTGCGGCGCTCAGAAGGAGAGGATCTTCCGCAGGAAGCGGCCCGTGTGACTCTCGTCCACCAGCGCCACCTCCTCAGGCGTCCCGCTGGCGACCAGCGTCCCACCCCGGGACCCGCCCTCGGGCCCCATGTCGATGATCCAGTCGGCGGTCTTGATCACATCGAGGTTGTGCTCGATCACGATCACCGTGTTGCCGCCGTCGACCAGCCGCCCGAGCACCCCCAGCAGTCGCCGGATGTCCTCGAAGTGCAGTCCGGTCGTCGGCTCGTCCAGCACGTAGATCGTCCGCCCGGTCTGCCGCCGCTGGAGCTCCGAGGCGAGCTTGACGCGCTGCGCCTCACCGCCGGACAGCGTGGTCGCGGGCTGCCCGAGCCGTACGTAGCCCAGACCCACGTCGTTGAGCGTCTGCAGGTGACGCTTGATCGCCGGGATCGCCTCGAAGAAGCCCAGGGCCTCCTCGATCGGCATGTCGAGCACCTCGGAGATCGTCTTGCCCTTGTAGTGGACCTCCAGCGTCTCCCTGTTGTAGCGGGCGCCGTGGCAGACCTCGCAGGGGACGTAGACGTCCGGCAGGAAGTTCATCTCGATCTTGATGGTGCCGTCGCCCGCGCACGCCTCGCAGCGCCCGCCCTTGACGTTGAAGCTGAAGCGCCCGGGCTGGTAACCGCGCATCTTCGCCTCGGCGGTGGCCGCGAACAGCTTGCGGACGTGGTCGAACACGCCCGTGTACGTGGCCGGGTTGGAGCGCGGCGTGCGCCCGATCGGCGACTGGTCGACGTGGACGACCTTGTCCACGTGGTCCATGCCGTTGATCCGCGAATGCCGCCCCGGCACCGTGCGGGCGCCGTTGAGCTCCTTGGCCAGCGCGTTGTAGAGGATGTCGTTGACCAGCGTCGACTTGCCGGACCCCGACACACCCGTGACCGCCGTGAACACGCCCAGCGGGAAGTCGATGTCGACACCCTTCAGGTTGTGCTCGCGCGCCCCCTTGACCGTGATCTGCCGCTTCCGGTCGCGCTTGCGGCGCTTGGCCGGGATCGCGATGCTCTTGCGCCCGGACAGGTACTGGCCGGTCAGCGACTCCTCGCTGCTCAGGAGGTCCTGAACGGTGCCGGACACGACGACCTGGCCGCCGTGCTCACCGGCGCCGGGGCCGATGTCGACCACCCAGTCGGCCGCCGCGATCGTGTCCTCGTCGTGCTCGACCACGATCAGCGTGTTGCCCATGTCGCGCAGCCTGACGAGGGTGTCGAGCAGCCGCATGTTGTCGCGCTGGTGGAGCCCGATGGACGGCTCGTCGAGCACGTACAGGACGCCGACCAGGCCGGAGCCGATCTGCGTGGCGAGCCTGATGCGCTGGGCCTCGCCGCCCGCCAGGGTGGCGGCGGCGCGGTCCATGGTCAGGTAGTCGAGGCCGACGTCGAGCAGGAAGCCCATGCGGGCGTTGATCTCCTTGACCACCCGCTCGGCGATGTGCATGTCGCGGTCGGACAGCTTGAGCCCGGCCAGGAACTTCGCGCACTCGCCGATCGACATGGCCGCGACCTCGGCGATCGACTTGTCGGCGACGGTGACCGCCAGCGTGACCGGCTTGAGCCTGGCGCCCTTGCAGGCCGGGCACGGGATCTCCCGCATGTAGCCCTCGAACCGCTCGCGGGTCGAGTCGCTCTCCGCCTCGGCGTGCCGGCGCTGCACCCACGGGATGACGCCGTCGTAGGTGGTGTAGTAGGAGCGCTGGCGGCCGTAGCGGTTGCTGTAGCGTACGTGGACCTGCTCGTCGTGCCCGTACAGCAGCGACTTCTGCGCCTTCTTCGGCAGCTTCTCCCACGGCGTGTCGAGGGTGAACCCGACCGCGTGGCCGAGCGCCTCGATCAGCCTGACGAAGTATTCGCTCGTGTGGCCGCCGGACCAGGGGTGGAGCGCGCCGTCGCCGAGCGTGCGCTCGGGGTCGGGCACCACCAGGTCAGGGTCCACCTCCATCTTCGTGCCGAGGCCCGTGCACTCGGGGCAGGCGCCGAACGGGGAGTTGAACGAGAACGAGCGCGGCTCCAGCTCCTCGAACGACAGGTCGTCGTAGGGGCAGTAGAGGTGCTCGGAGTAGAACCGCTCCCGGTTGGGGTCGTCCTCCGGCAGGTCGACGAACTCGAGCGTGATCGTGCCGCCGGACAGCTGCAGCGCGGTCTCGACCGAGTCGTTGAGCCGGCGCCGCGCCGACTCCTTGACCGACAGGCGGTCGACGATGACCTCGATGTCGTGCTTCTCGTACTTCTTCAGCGTCGGCGGCTCCTCCAGCCGCACGACCGTGCCGTCGACCCTGGCCCTGGCGAACCCCTTGGTCTGCAGCTCGCGGAACAGCTCGGCGTATTCGCCCTTGCGGCCCCTGATGACCGGCGCGAGCACCTGGAAGCGGGTGCCCTCCTCCAGGTCCATCACGCGATCGACGATCTGCTCGGGCGTCTGCCTGGCGATCGGCCGCGCGCACACCGGGCAGTGCGGCTTGCCGATGCGCGCCCACAGCAGCCTCAGATAGTCGTAGACCTCGGTGATCGTGCCGACGGTCGAGCGCGGGTTCTTGCTGGTGGCCTTCTGGTCGATCGACACGGCGGGCGACAGGCCCTCGATGAAGTCGACGTCGGGCTTGTCCATCTGGCCGAGGAACTGGCGGGCGTAGGCCGACAACGACTCGACGTAGCGCCGCTGCCCCTCAGCGAAGATCGTGTCGAAGGCCAGGCTCGACTTCCCGGAGCCGGACAGGCCGGTGAAGACGATCAGTGAGTCTCGCGGCAGGTCGAGCGAGACGTCCTTGAGGTTGTGTTCTCGTGCACCACGCACGATCAGGCGGTCTGCCACGGCGATCCCGGAGGTCAAAAGGCGGATAGGTCCACGGGGGATGGTAGACGGAGGCTCCGACAATTTCGGCGGACCGTTGCCCGGCCCCCGAAAATCCGTCCTTCACAGGTTACGGCCATCTCCGACCCCGGCAGGAGCCCTTCCACATTCAACCAGCTGACCTGCGGCTTTATGCCGGACACCAGCCCACGCCCCCAAATGATGAAATATCCAGACATGACCGTCCTACTCGCGCTGCAGGCCGAACTGGCCTCAGCCACCGGCCGGCTGCTGGCCACGGCCGCGTCCCTGTCCGACGCCGATCTCGCCGCGCCCTCCCTCCTGCCCGGCTGGACCAGGGGACACGTGCTCGCCCACGTCGCGCAGAACGCCGACTCCCACCTCAACCTCCTGACCTGGGCCAAGACCGGCGTCAAAATCCCACAGTACGCCTCCTACGAGGCCAGGACCGCCGCGATAGAGGCCGCCGCGGCCCATCCCGCCGCCCGGCACCTGGCCGATCTGCAGGAGGGCGCCGCCCGCCTGGTCACCGCCGTCCGCGACCTGCCGCAGGAGCGCTGGTCCGCCCGGGTGGCGGGCATGCGCCCGCCCGAGCACCCCGCCTGGTACCTCCTGGTACGCCGCCTGCGCGAGATCGGCCTCCACCACGTGGACCTGGCCGCCGGGTACGGCCCCGCGGACTGGCCCGAACCGTTCGTCCTGCGCGAACTCCACGACTGCCGCGCCTGCTGGCCGCACGCCCGCAGCACGGTGAGCGAGATCGTGCTCAAGAATCCGTCGGGCGAGATCGCCGCCAGATGGCCCGGCCTCGGCTCCGGTCCCGCGGTCGAGGGCGCCCCGGCCGACATGCTGGCCTGGCTGACCGGCCGGTCGAGTGGTCAGGGCGTTACGCTGGTGCCAGTGGGGCAGTCGTTCACGCCCGAGGGCGCGGGCCTTCCGGAGCCGCCGCCGTGGCTGACGATGCCGGCCCCCGCTGATCTGCCCACGACACCCCCGAAGGACTACCCATGACCTACACAGGTGACGTCCAGGTCGGCGGTCCCGCCGACGTGCGCGAGCTGCCCGCGCTCACGATCTACAAGCTCGCCGTCGGCCCGTTCGACAACAACGCGTACCTGCTGCGCTGCACGGAGACCGGCGACGGGCTGCTGATCGACGCGGCCGCCGACGCAGACCGGCTGCTCGCCCTGATCTCCGACGGGCCGGTTCGCTCGATCGTCACGACCCACCAGCACGGCGACCACTGGCAGGCGCTGGAGCAGGTGACCAAGGTCACCGGCGCCCAGGTGATCGCCCACCCGCTCGACGCGCCCGCCCTGCCCGTGCCGGTGGACCGCACGGTCGAGCACGGCGACACGATCACCGTCGGCGCCGTCCCGCTGGAGGTCATCCACCTGCGCGGCCACACGCCGGGCTCGATCGCCCTGCTGTACGACGGCGGCGAGGCGGGGCACCACCTGTTCACGGGCGACTCGCTGTTCCCCGGCGGCGTCGGCAACACGCAGAAGGACCCGCAGCGCTTCACCCAGCTCTACAACGACGTGGTGGAACGCATCTTCGACCGCCTCCCCGACGAGACCTGGGTCTACCCGGGCCACGGCAAGGACACCACCCTCGGCACCGAACGCCCGTCCCTCCCGGAGTGGAAGGCCCGCGGCTGGTGATTTAGACACCACTTCACGGCTGTTCACTGTTTGAACGGACTTGCGCGGCCTGCCACGCGGGGATGACCGCCTGCAAGCGAGGAACGCCTCTTCCGACGGAGGTATCACGCTCTCGATGCCGCCGTGGTCAGGGCTCACCACCGAGCCGGCCCAGAATGCGCGTCGTCACGGCGAGCAACCCGTGAGCCTTCACGACCGGCCATGACAGAGGGCCACCGACGTCGGCGCGTGCGGCCCACCGTGCGCAGCCGTAAAGGATGGGCTTGAAGACCGGCGCGCGGCCCACCGTGCGCAGCCGTAAAGGATGGGCTTGAAGACCACCGTGCGCTGCCGTAAAGGATCGGCTTATTGGCGGCGGAGGACGTGGAGGATGCGGTCGGCGGCGAGGGCGGGGTCGTCGGCCAGGCCGACGAGCTCGCCCCACGACCACCGATAGAACCATCCCTCTGACATCGGCACGCAGTCGACGGTCTCCGCCAGCAGCGCCGTGTCGGGATCGCTGATCCGCAACGCGGGCGGGTAGGGCCGCAGCGTGGCCGTCAGCCCGCGTTGCTCCAGCTCTGTGGCCAGCTTGCCGAGATAGTACGTGCGCGTGTGCTCGCGCGGCGTAGCCGACATGGCTCCATCAAAGCCGAAGTAAGACGAAAAATCCCGGTCAGTTGTTAATACGTTCGGCTTCGCGGCGCTGCTCCCGCTTGTAGACCAGCACCCGCAGAGGGATCGCCGCCACGAGCGCGATCTGCATGCTCGCGCCGATCTTGATCGGCATGTCGCCGCCCTCGGGCCAGGCCACCCAGAAGGTCAGGAACGCCACGTTCACCATGATCCAGCCCAGAACCCCCGCCAGGAGCTGGCCCTTCGGCTTCGGGTACTCGATCCGGCTGACCATCAGCCACGCCACGGCGAGCACCGCCAGCAGGGACCAGAAGCTCGGCTGGAACAGCAGCACGATGGAGATCACCGTCATGGCCCCCATGGGGATGGGCAGGCCCATGAAGTCGCCGCTCTTGGTCTTGACGCAGGCGAACCTGGCCAGGCGTACGACGCCGGCCACCAGCACGGCCGCGGCCGCCCCGACCACCATCGGGAACGGCACCTGGTCGGTGAACCCGCCCCAGATCACGACCATGAACGCGGGCGCGAACCCGAAGCTGATGACGTCGGCCAGGTTGTCGAGCTCGGCGCCCATCGCGGAGGCGCGGAAGCGCCGCGCGACGAGGCCGTCGAACAGGTCGCACGTCGCGCCGATGAGCAGCAGCACGATGGCGGTGGCGAAATAGCTGGGAGCGGGCGCGAAATGACCGCCGGCGACCTTCAGCTGCTGGATCGCGGAGTACGCCAGAACACACACCGCGAGGAACCCGCAGACCGCATTGCCCAGCGAGAGGGAGTCCGCGGCCGACAGGCGGAACGCCTTGCCGACGGGACCCCGAGGTTCTTCCTCATCCGCCTGCCAGCTGCCGGCGTCAGCCGCGGTCAATTCTGGTCACCCCCGCAACCGTCTTCTCACCCACGGACACCGCGGGAGAGATCCCTTCGGGCAGGTAGATGTCGACGCGCGAGCCGAACCTGATGAGCCCGATCCGCTCGGCCTGCGCCACCTTCGCGCCACCGCTCACGTACGGCACGATCCTGCGCGCCACCGCGCCCGCGATCTGCACCATCTCGATGTCGCCCAGCGCGGTCTCGAAATGCCACACCACGCGTTCGTTCTGGTCGCTGTCCTTGTTGAACGCCGGCAGGAACCCACCTGCCACATGCTGCACGGAGGTGACATTTCCCGCAAGAGGGGCCCGATTGACGTGTACGTTCAGCGGGCTCATGAAGATCGCGACCCGGGTGCGGCCGTCCGGCCAGGGGTCGATGCTCTGCACCACGCCGTCCGCCGGCGACAGGATGCGTCCCTCGCCGGGAGTGCGGTCAGGGTCGCGGAAGAACCAGAGCATGCCGCCGGTGAGAGCGCTCAGCGGCACCGCCGCGAGCGCCCAGCGCCGGTCTCGGCGCGTCAGCAGCGCGGTGGCGGCCGCCGCGGCCACCGTCGGGAGGAGCCACGGGGAGACCCCGCGTGCGAGCCTGACGCGGCTCGACTTGGCAGAATCGTCTGACACGAACAACCTTTGATGGTGACTGGATTGGGCGCTTTGCCGTGATGTTACAGAACTAGCAACTATTACACGGCACAACTACACAAGCAAAGCGCCTCGAAGCCCTTTTCGCTAGACCTGCTCCGGGTGCGGTTCCTCGCCCTTGCGCGCGTCGATGCGGGCCTTGATCAGGCTGGCCACGGTGGTGATGACCATGGTGGCGCCGATGACCGAGAGCGACACCCAGATGGGAATTTCGGGCGCCCAGGAGACATGGCTGGCGTGCAACGCCTCCAATATCAGCTTAACCCCGATGAACCCCAGGATGAACGCCAAACCATAGCTGATGTAGACCAGTCGCTGCAGCAGCCCGCCCAGCAGGAAGTAGAGCTGACGCAGTCCCATCAGGGCGAACGCGTTGGCCGTGAAGACGATGAACGGGTCCTTGGTGAGCCCGAAGATCGCCGGAATCGAGTCGAGCGCGAAGAGCAGGTCGGTGCTTCCGATCGCGACCATCACGATGAGCATCGGGGTCACCATGCGCCTGCCGTCGATCTTGACGGTGACCTTGGAGCCGACGTACCCGTCGGTGGTGGGGAAGGCCCTGCGCACCCACCTCAGCACGACGTTCTCGTTGAACTCCTCTTCCTCGCCCTTGAGGTGCTGGCGGATGAGGTTGATCGCGGTGTAGACGAGGAAGGCGCCGAACACGTAGAAGAGCCAGCTGAAGCGCTCCAGGGCGGCGGCCCCGAGCGCGATGAAGATACCGCGCATCACCAGCGCGAGCAGGATGCCCACGAGCAGCACCTTGTGCTGGTATTCGCGTGGCACGGCGAATCTGCTCATGATGATGAAGAAGATGAACAGGTTGTCGACGCTCAAGCTGTATTCGGTGATGTAGCCGGCGAAGAACTCACCGGCCTTGTCTCCACCGACCGTGGCCCACAGGAGCACCCCGAACACAATGGCGAGGGCGACATAGAAGGTCACCCAGTATCCGGCCTGCCGCATGGAGAACTCTCGGGCTTCTCCACGGTCGACTATCCACAAGTCAATGGCGAGGACGACAAGGAGACCGCCGATCACGGCGATCCAGGCCCACACGGGTACAGTCACGTCAAGACCCTCCGGCATGCACGACTCATTGCCGGAGGTCTCTCCCGCCCGCTGAAAACCGCGGACCGGCAGCCCCGGGGGCCCCGTGGAGCGGGGCTGCACCGTGATGACGAGGCTGTCGCGAAGGGATACTCCCCTCCCTAACCCAGGCAGTATATGAGAACCGTTCGGCGCGGCCTAATCATCCTTTGGATCTTGACCACCGTAAACGGCCAGCACGCTCTCGACGGCGTCGTCCTCCCCGGGCATCTCCCGCCCCCGCCGCACAGCCGCCGCGGCCAGCGTTTCCGCAGCTCCAGGCACTACAAGCGCCTGTACGGCCCGGCGCAGCGCCTCGACGTCGCCGGACGGGACCAAGATCCCGGCATCTCCCAAAATTTCTGGAATCCCACCCACATCAGAGGCGATTGCCGGCGTTCCCGACATGAGCGCCTCGCGGAGGGTCAGCGGCTGCCCCTCCCACCGGCTCGGCATCACCAGCGCGACGGCGGCCCCGAGCAGGTCGGGCACGTCGTCCCGGTTGCCCAGCAGCACCACGGGCAGGCTCTCGGCCTGGATCCTGCTCTGCAGCTCCCCGCGCAGCGGCCCGTCCCCCGCGACCACGAACAACGGCTGCCCGGACGGCCACGGCCCGGCGGCGACGTCGAGCAGCGTCTCGAGCCCCTTCTGCTGGGCCAGCCGGGCGACCGTCAGCAGCACCGGCCGGTCGCCCGCGCCCAGCTCGTTCCTGACCTGCCGCGGTGTGCGCTCCGCCGGCCGGAGCCCGGGCGCGGGCACCACGGCGGCCCGCACGTCGCGGGCCCCGAGCCGGGCCATGCCCGCGCCGAGGTCCGGTGAGACGACGAGCACGTGATCGGCCCGCCTCGCCACGATGCGCTCCAGGACGCCGTAGACGAGCCCGACGAACCCTGCGGCGGTCAGCGCGTTGTGCAGGGTGACCACCAGCCGGGACTTGCCCCGCTTCCCGAGGGCGGCCAGTGCCCCGGCCCGCAGCCCGTGGGCGTGGACGACGTCGGCGTCCCGGGTCAGCCGCCCGATGGCGAGCGCGGTGCGCAGGTCGTTCGCGGGGTGCGGCCGGTCAGAGACGGCCACCTCCGCGAACCGCGCGCCGGCACGGCCGTAGGAGAACTGCTCCTCGACGCTGCGCGGCCCGATGACGGCCACCTGGTGCCCGCGCCGCACCAGCCCTTCGACCAGCATCCGGACATGCCGTCCGGTGCCGCCGGACGTGGTGCCCAGCACGAAAG
The DNA here is from genome assembly GCF_014873145.1 of Nonomuraea angiospora. NCBI lineage: Bacteria > Bacillati > Actinomycetota > Actinomycetes > Streptosporangiales > Streptosporangiaceae > Nonomuraea > Nonomuraea angiospora. Next base: position 3,416,339 of record NZ_JADBEK010000001.1, read on the forward strand.
CCACCCGCAAAGCCCGCTCCTTCCTCACCGCTCCCGACCGCCGGGCCATGGAACACCCCGCCCAACCTGACCCGCTCAGGCCGCCCGCCTCAGCCCTTGCCCGCCTCAAACCCAGCCGCGCCAGCCTCACCTGCCTCAAACCCGGCCAGCTCAACCCGGCCTGACTCAACCCCTGCCCACTTAACCCCGCCCGCTCCTGCGCAGCAGCCCGGCCACGGCATCGGCGTCCGCCCGATCGACCAGGGCCACGACCACGGCCCCCACCACCAGCGCGACGACGGCGGCCAGGACCGTGACCCCCACGTTGGGCCAGATGCCGCTCGCCCCGACCAGCTCCACCACACCGGCCCCGGCCAGGTAACCCAGGAACCCGCCCCCGGCCGCCGCGGCCGCCGCCCGGGGCAGGCCCGCCACCGCCGCGCTCCCCCGGTCGCGGACCACGGAACCGAGCAGCAGCGCCCCGCCCACGCTCATGCCGACGCTCATGCCGAGCGCCAAGCCGCCGATCTTCCACCCCGCCGGCAGGACCAGCGCGAAGATCACCTGCGCGACCGCCGCCACCACCCACGCCGTCACGGTCCCCGTGGCGACCGCCCGGCTGCGGCCGGCCGCGTAGAGCACCCGGCTCAGGTGAGCGATGAGCCCATATCCGACCAGGCCAGGCGCGAACAGCGCGATGGCGCGGGCCAGCTCCACCGGGGACACGACGGTCTTGAACCCGAGGAACACCACGGCGCCCGGCCCCGAGGCGGCGGCCAGCACCCCGGCGGCCAGCCCGGACACCAGCACCACGGCCCGCGTGGTGCGCGCCGCCAGCTCGGCGAACGCCCGCGGCTCGCCGGCCCGCGCGGACAGCCGGGGGAAGGCGCTGGTGGCGATGGGCACGGCCAGCACCGCGTACGGCACCAGGTAGATCGCCCACGCGTAGTTGTAGACGACGATGGCGCCGGTGCCGATCGCGTTGTTCGACAGCACCAGCACCACGATCATGGCGGCCTGCTGGGCGAGGAGCCCGGCGATCCCGGCGAAGGCGAGCCGGCGCACCTGCCCGGCCACCCCGTCGGGGAAGCGCAGGGTGGGCCGCCATCTCAGCCCCAGCCGGGCCGTGGGCCCGATCACGGCCAGCACCAGGGACAGCACCCCCAGGCTGGTCCCCAGCGACAGCGCCAGCTCGGCCGGGCCCAACAGTGGCTCCGGGTTGCTGTCACCGCCGCTGAGCGGCACGAACAGCAGGTAGGCCACGATGACCACGATGCTGGACACGAGGGGCGCGACCGCGGGCCCGGCGAAGCGCTTGTGCGCCTGCAGCACGCCGTAGAGCACGACGGCGACGCCGTAAAGAGGGATCTGGGGCGCGAAGACGACCAGCATCCGGCTGGCGACCGCCGTCACCACGCCCATGTCGCACCCCTCGATGGGGGAGCCGAAGAACAGCCCGATGACCGGCCCGGCGAACAGCGCGGTGAGCACGGCCAGCGGGACGAGCACCACGACCACCCACGTCAGCAGCGCCGAGCTGATCCGGCCCACCCGCTCGCCGGTCTCCCGGTCGTCGTCCGAGGCGCGGGCGGCGAGCACCGGGACGACCATCCCGGCCAGGGCCCCGCCGACGACCACCTCGAACACGATGTTGGGGATCTGGTTGGCCGTCATGTAAGCGGTCGAGAGGCAGTTGGTCCCCACCGTCTGGGCGAAGGCGTACTGCTTGGCGAACCCGGCGACGCGGGCCAGCACCGTGATGGCCCCGATGAGCATGGCGCCGCCCGCGACCCCGCGCGCCGTCACCACTGCCACCCGGCCTCCCCAGCCCCGCACCCGATCGTGCCGACGCAGAACATCCTGGCAGGTCGTACCGACAAACGAGCGGTCACACAGGGTCGGCCGGACGGCGGCCGAGCATGTCGAGGCGGTTGAGCACGGGGTTCGCGGCGATGACCTTGGTGAAGCTGACCTTCTCCGCAGCGGCGGTCAGCGCCACGACGGTGCCCAGCAGCACGTAGCGGCCGGGACGGCCCAGCTTGGTGACGGCGGCGAGCCCGAGCAGGGCGCCCAGGGAGTTGGCCCCGGCGTCGCCGAGCATGGCGCGCTCGCCCAGGTCGTCCGGCAGCAGCGCCGCGGCGGCTCCCAGCGGCACGGCGGCCAGCGCCGCGGCGGCGGGCGAGTCGCGGAAGAGGGAGGCGGCCAGCAGCGGCCCGCCGGCCAGCAGGCCCACCTTGATGGCCCGGCCGGGGCGCAGGTCGAAGAGATTGGCGAGGTTGGCGGCGCCGGCGATGGCGGCGCCGTTGACCAGGGTGTCGACCGGTCCCTGCGAGACGAGGGCGGCGGCGCCGAGCCCGGTGGCGCCGATGCCGAGGATCTTGACGGCGCCGCTGGTGACCTCGCCCCGGGCGAGCGCGGTCAGGTGGCCCTTGAAGCCTTTGGACGACGTGGTGCCGTACAGGTCGTCGTAGGCGCCGAGCGCGCCGCTGCCCGCGCCCGCGACGAGCGCGGCCAGGCGCAGCCGCCCCGGCAGGCCGGGCGTGAGCGCGGCCGCCGTGCTGGCCCCGGCCACGAACGAGGGGCCCTCGAGCAGCGTGATGGGCTCGCCGCGGTGGTTCTTGCGCGTCCAGCGGCCGCTCAGGTCGGCCGGCCTGTTGCGGGTGAACGCGGCGTACGCGACGCGGGCGGCCGCAGCGCCGATCGCGGCACCGGCGAGCGCGTAGAGGAGACCACGGGCCTGGGTGGCAGGCATGTCAGCTCCCTGACTGGGTGGTGGGGGACGGAGTGGCGTTCGTCACCGTGGGCAGCATCGCCGAAGCGCCCTTGCCGATGCCGTACTGGCCGGCGCGCCCGTTCAGCTGCTCCCGGAGAGAGTAGACGATCGCGACCCGGCCCGCGGGCATGTCAGCGGTATCGACCGAGCTGACCCGCTTGGAGACCTCCCCGTCGTCGCGCAGGGCGGCGATCGGGTCGCCGGGCGCGGCGGGAGTCGCGACAGTGCCGGCCAGCACCGTGCCCTTGCCCGCCAGGTCGAGCCCACCGGCCACGGAGACGAGCGCGCCCGCCTGGACCTCGGCGCTCTCGCCCTCGTACGGCTTCTCCGGCGCGAGCACGACGGCGAGCGTGGCCCGCTTGACCGGGTCGCCATCGATGGTGAGCAGCCCGCCGGTCTCGAAGGAGCTGACGACGTCGGCGGTGGCCGGGTTGGGGGTGTTGGCCTGCGCCTGGTCGGGGGTGACGAACGCGGCCGACAGCAGCGTGGCGGCCCGGTCCCAGGAGGTGGCCGTGGGCGGGAACACCATGTTGGCCGGTTTGAGCTGGTTGACCAGGCCGTCCAGGACGCCCGTGCCCTTCGGGTCGAGGAACTTCTCCGTCAGCGTGACCGGCCCGGTGATCTCCGCACCGGCCTGCGTGAGCGCCTGCTGCGCGGCCTCGCGGACGGTGGCGCTGGAGCCGGGTGTCTCGACGAGGAGCACCCGCTGGCCCGTCAGGTCGCCGGCCACCAGGTCCGGCGTCAGAGCGGTGATGAGTGCGTCGTTGCCGGACTCCCTTCCGCGCAGGGTGTCGAGGTCGGCGCGCAAGCCGGTGTTCGTGTTGGTCAACTCGGCGCTGGTCCTTTTCGCCAGGTCGATCGCGGGATCCTGCAGCAGCGTAGTGCCCATCACGATGCCGACCGCGAGCGCCAGGAAGATCGCGACGATGGAGACGAGGTGGTAGCGAAAATCGATCACGAGAAGAGTCCGACCAGCCAGAAGATGAAGGCGTTCCAGGCGTCTTGCAGACCGTTCAGCCAGGTCTGGCCGATCGGCGAGATCAAGAGTGCGACGCTCATCGTGATCAACGCCGTGATCACGAGGAGGAGCAGCTGCGGGGTGGAGATGCGGCTGCGGTAGAGCCTGCTCACGCCCTTGGCGTCGATGAGCTTGCCGCCGATGATCAGCCGGGTGAGGAAGGTGCTGGCCATGCCGGAGCGCCCCTTGTCGAGGAACTCCTCCAGCGTGCCGTGGGTGCCCACGGCGACGATCAGCTCGGCGCCCTTGTCGTCGGCCAGGAGCATCGCGATGTCCTCGCTGGTGCCGGTGGCGGGGAAGATCACCGCCTCGCGGCCGAGCTGGTGGACACGCTCCAGGCCCGGCGCCCTGCCGTCGCGGTAGGCGTGTACGACGAGCTCGGCGCCGCAGGTCAGGGCCTTGGTGGAGACGGAGTCGAAGTCGCCCACGATCACGTCGGGCAGGTAGCCGGCCTCCAGGAGCGCGTCGGCCCCGCCGTCGACGCCAATGAGGACGGGACGGTATTCGCGGATGTAGGGACGGAGGGTGGCGATGTCTTCCTTATAGTGATACCCGCGCACCACGAGGAGGACATGCCTGCCCTCCATGGGGGTGCGGATCTCGGGCACGCCGACGCCTTCGATGAGAAGCTTGCCCTCACCGCGAACGTACTCCATGGTGTTGACGGCGAAAGCCTCGATCTGCACGGCGAGCCCGGCGCGGGCCTCGGCCATGGCCGACTCGACGGCCTCGACGGTCTGCTCGTCGCCCTTGCCGACGACGTCGTCGTCGAGGTAGACCACGCCGTCGTTGACGCGGACGACGTCGCCGTCCTTGACGCGCTCGAACAGCTCCTGATTGGCGTTGTCGACGAACGGCACGCCTGCTTCGAGCAGAATCTGGGGCCCCAGGTTGGGGTAGCGGCCACTGATGCCGCAGGCGACGTTCACCACCGCCGCGGCACCGCATGCCACGAGCGCCTCCGCGCTGACCCGGTCAACGTCAACGTGGTCGATAATCGCAATTTCCCCGGGCTGGAGGCGCTTTGTCAGCCTCTTGGTCCGCCGGTCGATTCTCGCCACTGCCGTTACACCAGGAAGGTCTCCAACCTTCCGGCCGCGGAGGCCCGGCATCTTGCTTCCCGGAACCTTCATCAAGACCATCCTGCCAGAGCGAAACAGCGCAGAGGCCACGCATGACGCGGCGTGTCCACTATGTCACCCAGGATCACCTGTCTGCCGCGGCGAGCCCCAGGAGTTCTTCCGCGTGCGCTCTGCCCAATTCGGAGTCCTCCAAGCCCGCCAGCATGCGGGAGAGCTCGCGTACCCTGCCCTCGTGGTCGAGCGTGACCACGCCGCTGCGCACGATGCTGCCGTCGCTCGCCTTCTCGACCACCAGATGCTGGTCGGCGAACGCGGCGACCTGCGGCAGATGGGTGACCACTATCACCTGCGCGGTGCGGGCGAGCCTCGCCAGCCGGCGCCCGATCTCGACCGCGGCCTTGCCGCCGACCCCCGCGTCCACCTCGTCGAACACGAACGTCGGCACCGGGTCCGCCCCCGCGAACACCACCTCGATCGCGAGCATGACCCGGCTCAGCTCGCCGCCGGAGGCGCCCTTGTTGAGCGGCAGCGGCGGCGCGGCGGGGTGGGCGGCCATCCGGAGCTCCACCTCGTCGCGGCCCTCGGGGCCGAACTCCTCGCTCTGGCTGAGCTGCACCACGACCCTGGCATGGGGCATGGCCAGCGCCGTCAGCTCCTCGGTCACGGCCTGGCCGAACCGCTCGGCGGCGCTCTGGCGCACCCTGGTGAGCTCGGCGGCCAGCTCGGTGAGCCGCGCGGTCAGCTCCTCGTGCTCGCGGGTCAGCTCCTCGATGCGCTCGTCGTCGCCCTCCAGCTCGGCCAGCCGCGTGGCGGCCTGCTGTGCCCAGGCCAGGACGCCCGCGCTGTCCTCCGCGTATTTCCGGATAAGTCCGGACAGCACGGAGCGGCGCTCCTGCACCGCCGCCAGCCGCGCCGGGTCGGCCTCGATCGACTCCGCGTAGGCCGCCAGGTCGGTGGCCACGTCGGAGATCAGATAGCCGGCCTCGGCCAGCCGGTCGGCCACGGAGGCGAGCTGGGGGTCGAAGTCGCGTACGCCCTCCACGGCCGCCCGCGCCTCGCCGAGCAGCGAGATCACGTCGTGAGGGCCGCCCGCCGCCTCCATGGGGTCGCCGAGCAGCGCGGTGTGCGCGGTGGTGGCGGCGCTGCGCAGCGCGTCGGCGTGCGAGAGCCGCTCCTCCTCGCCGCGCAGGTCGGTGTCCTCGCCCGGCTTGGGGTCGACCTTCTCGATCTCCTCCAGGCCGAACCGCAGCCGGTCGGCCTCCTGCGTCCGCTCCCTGGCCCTGGTGGTCAGCTCCTCGAGCAGCGCGCCGACCTGCTTGTGCCGCTTGTACGCCTGAGAGTAGGCCCGCAGCGGCTTGACCAGCTCGTTGCCGGCATAGCGGTCGAGCGCGGCGCGCTGCCTGGCCGGCTGGAGCAGCCGCTGCTGGTCCATCTGCCCGTGCACGGCCACCAGGTCGTCGGCGAGGTAGGTCAGCGTGCCGACGGGCACCGTGCGCCCGCCGAGCCAGGCCCTGGACCTGCCCTCGGCCGAGACGGTGCGCGAGATGATCAGCTCGCCGTCCTCGACCTCGCCGCCGATGTCCTCGACCTGCTGGGAGACGCGCCCGCCCGGCTTGATGACCAGCGTGCCCTCGACGCTCGCCCGATCGGCCCCCGGTCGGATGCGCGAGGGGTCGGCCCGGCCGCCGAACAGCAGCCCGAGCCCGGTCACGACCATCGTCTTGCCCGCGCCGGTCTCGCCGGTGACCACGTTGAAGCCCGGCGAAAGCTCGAGAACGGCCTCGTCGATGACGCCGAGCCCCTGGATGCGGACCTCCTCGACCCTTGGTCGCACTGCCCACTCCCGTTCACTGCCGTGTCTGATGGTCACCCGCGTCATCTCCGAACACGTGTGCCAACGTGTGCCCACGCGATCCTACGCGGTCCCGCCTCCATTGACTCAGGGTCGCACCCTTCCGCGCCAGCCCTGAACAGGAAGCTCGAATTTGGCGACCAACCTGTCGGTGAACGGCGCGCCGCTGTTCTCCACGCCGTGCAGCCGCGCCAGCCGTACGGGCTCGGCGCCTCTGCGCACCTCGACCCGCGAGCCGGACGGCAGCTCGAAGCGGCGCCGGCCGTCGCACCACAGGACGCCGCCCGGCGTCTCGGGCAGGATCTCGACGGCCAGCGTGGAGCGCGGCGAGACCACCAGCGGCCTGGCGAACAGCGCGTGCGCGCTGATGGGCACCATGAGCAGCGCCTCCACCTCCGGCCACACGACGGGTCCGCCCGCCGAGAAAGCATAGGCCGTCGAACCCGTCGGGGTGGCGCAGATCACGCCGTCGCACCCCCACCGCGACAGGGGGCGGCCGTCGATCTCGGCGACCACCTCGAGCATGCGCTCCTGCTTCTCGACGGTCACCTCGTTGAGCGCCCACGTGTCGGCGATCACCCGGCCGTTCTGCCTGGCGAGAACATCGATCGTCATGCGTTCCTCGACGTCGTAGCGGCCCGCCACGACGCTGTCGACCGCCTCGGCCAGGTCGGCGACCTCCGCCTCGGCCAGGAACCCGACATGCCCCAGATTGACCCCCAGCAGCGGCGTGCCCGCCGGCTTGGTCAGCTCGGCCGCGCGCAGCAGCGTGCCGTCGCCACCGAGCACGATCATGACCTCGGCGTCCTTGACCGCGCCCGGGTCTCCGGGCACCGCCTCCACGCCGCCGCAGCCGACCTCGACGTACTCGGACTCGAGCACCCTGACGTTGATACCGGCGTCCACCAGCCGGTTGATGACCAGGCGAGCGCTCTCGACTGCGGCGTCACGCCCGGTGTGTACGGCGACCAGCACGGTCCGTTTCATTGCGGCCCTTCCGCGACGGCACGTTGGATCTCGGCTTCGAGGTCGGCGACAGCGGGCTCGCCCTCCCCTTTGCCCAGCCAGAGCAGATATTCGACATTTCCCGATGGTCCCGGCAACGGGCTGGCGGTCACGCCACGCACGGTCAGCCCCAACTCCTGGGCCTTGGCGGCGGCATCACTCACCGAACGCCTGCGCAACTCGGGATCGCGCACGACGCCACCCGCCCCGACGAGGTCCTTGCCCACCTCGAACTGCGGTTTGACCAGCATCACGAAATCGGCCCGCGGCGCGGCGACCGAGGCCAGCGCGGGCAGCACCAGCCGCAGCGAGATGAACGACAGGTCGCCCACGACCAGCGTGGGCGGCTCGCCGACCATCTCGGGGGTCAGGTCGCGCACGTTGACGCGCTCCATCACCGTCACCCGCTCATCGGTACGCAACGACCAGGCCAGCTGGCCGTAACCCACGTCCACGGCGAGCACGTGGCCGGCGCCGCGGCGCAGCAGCACGTCCGTGAACCCGCCGGTGGAGGCGCCCGCGTCGAGGCAGCGCCGGCCCTCCACCCTCAGATTCTCGAACGCCTCGAGCGCGCCGAGCAGTTTGTGCGCTCCTCGCGAAACATAGTCGGGCCCGTCCTCCGACTCGGCCACCACGATGGCGGAGGCGGTCTCGACCTGGGTGGCGGGCTTGCGCGCCGCCTGACCCCCGACGCTCACCCGGCCGGCCTCGATGAGCTGGGCGGCCTGCTCGCGCGACCTGGCCAGGCCCCGGCGTACCAGCTCGCTGTCGAGGCGGATCCGCCGGCTCACTGCTCTTCCACTGCGGTGGCCAGCGTGGACTCGAGCCCGGAGAACGCCTCGTCGAAGACCTGCACGTGCTCACTCACCGGCAGCTCGCCAAGGCGGCCCAGACCGGCCACGATGGCATCGACCCGCTCGTCGCCGGTCTCCTCCGGCAGCTCACTCATGACTCGACGTTAACGCCTCCCGCGAGCGCCCGGGACCTTGGCAGGCGTGTCACGCGTTGAAGCTCATACGGGGGTGCTACTGATGTGGAACGCTACCGTCCGCAAAGGAAAATGAAAGGATACGCATCATGGCAAGCGTCGAGGAGTGCCGGGCGGCACTGGTGAAGCTCGTCGCCCAGTTCGACGAGATCGACGAGCAGGATCGTGCCAAACACGTGGTCGAGCGGACGGTCAGCTGCCGGGTTCCCGACCTCGACGTGATCTTCTACGGCCGGCTGCACCACGGAGGGCTCGACCCGTTCAGCGAGCACCCGCCATCGAACGGCAAGCCGGCGGACGTCAAGCTCACGATCGCGAGCGACGACCTGATCGCTTTGGTGGACGGGGAACTGGACCTCGCTCGCGCGCTTCTCGGAGGACGAGTGAAGGTCGACGCCAGCTTCGGCGACCTCCTACGCCTCCGCAGACTCCTCTAAGACAACCCACCCCACCATTCCACCCAACGAACACCCACCCCACCCAGTTAGCCGACCCACCACGAACCGCCGACCCCTACTCACCACCCACCACCGACCACCCACCAAACGAAACCCACCCAGAAACCCACCACCCCCGCCCAACGGCCCACCACCCAGCGAGGAACGGCCACCCCGCCCAACTAACCCACCTCACCCACGAACCGGCCACCCCCACCCGACGGACTCGCCGCCCCCAACGAACCCGCCGCCCCGCCCCAGAGGCCGCGACCCTTAATCCTCCCCAGCCGCCCACTCCAAGGGCGGCTCACCACTCACCTCCCCTGGCCCCCTGCCCGCCGTTCCCTCCGGCCGAAGCAGAACACCTGACGACCACCAACCGCGATCGGCATGGCCAGCAGGCTGGCACTACCGTCCCTGGCGCCAGCCCACCGCTGACACCAACCCGCCCAAAACCGATGCCGTCCTGACCCCCGCGACACCACGCAACTGCGACATCCGAGCCGCCCACCGGTCCAACAGCACTGACCACGGCAACAGCGGCAGCAACGGCACAACACGCCAGCGCCAGCAACGCCGAGGGCCAGCACGAGGACGAGGGCCAGCACGAGGACGAGGGCGAGGCGACCACAGCAGCGACGACGACAACCACGGCGACACAGCAGCCGCAGCCAAGAGGCAGCAACAACCACCCGACAACCCTGCGCCCGCTTCACCCAGTCCGGCCTCTAGCCGGCAACACCACAGCGAGACCGGCGCACCCTCAACGGTGACCCAGCCCCGCGAACCTCAGCCCAACCGATCCAGCACGGGCTTCACGGCATCCTCCTCGACCCGCCCCTCGCCGGCCACAGCCCACGCCGCGTCGCAGGCAGCCCGCAGCCCATCAATCCGGCTCCCGTCGCCATCGAGGCGCAGCACACCGTCCTGCCACCGGGCCCGCCACCCCCCGCAAGCTCCATCCCGCACCTCGGGATAGGACTCCAGCAACGTACGCAGATCCTCACCGACATAGGTGGGCCGATGACGCGGTCCCGCCGTCAGTACATCGACAGCCGTCGCCACCCCGGTCAGCACCAGCAGGCTCTCAACCCCCGCGTTGGAGGCCCCCTCGATATCGGTGTCCAGCCGGTCCCCCACGACCAGCGGCCGCCGCGCCCCCGTACGGATCATGGACTCCCGATGCAACGGCGGATCAGGCTTACCGGCATAAATTGGCTCAATCCCGGTAGCCGCCGCGATCACCCGAACCATCGCCCCGTTCCCCGGCAACTCCCCTCGCCCGGTAGGCATCGTGCTGTCCCCGTTGGAGGCCACGAACAACGCCCCCTGCCGCACCGCCAGCGCCCCTTCCGACAGCAGGCCATACGACAAACCGGGGGCGATCCCCTGCACCACGGCAACAGGCGACTCGACGGCCGTAGAAACCGGCCGAAGCCCCCGATCCCGTACGGCCAACCGCAACCCGGACCCTCCGACGACGAGCACGTTCGACCCAGGCGGCACTCTTTCAGCGACCAACCGGGCAGCGGCCTGAGCCGAAGTCACCACATCGTCGGCCGAGGCCGGCGCCCCAAGCTCACGCAGGTGAGCGGCGATGGCAGCAGGCGTACGAGAGGCGTTGTTGGTGACGTACGCCAGCCGCGCCCCACGCCGCTGAGCCTCCTCCAACGCCGCCGGCGCCCCCGGCACCGCATGGCTGCCCAGATAGACCACACCGTCGAGGTCGAGCAGCAGGGTGTCATAACCGTCGATCAGCACAGTGCCTCTCCCCGTTTGACTCTCACGCCGCGTGCGACTTTAGCGCCGCCGCAACCATCCCCCGCACAAAGGCCGGCCATTCAACGCTCCACCGCCCGACAGGACGGCCCCTCACCCCTCCGCCCAAAGCTCCACGCTGCCGATGGCGTGGGCGATGTGATGTCCCGTACCACGAGCCCACCTTGCAAACCTTGACCAGTCTTCACAGCGCCCCGGCGCCATGAGCTCACTCAAAGACAACCCCCATGCCCCGCCGGTCTCATCGCTCAACGCGCATCCCCGCACCCAAACCCAAACAAGCTCAGACAGCCAAAGAAGACGACCACTAGAGACCAGGCGGCTTACCGACGCCCCATGTCCTCCGACTACATTTCGCGACGAGCTCGCAAGGTAGCGCGAACACTCTTCAAAGCCGACACATAATGCCGCTCATCCGGCCGCATGGCCACCGCGATGGCCAAGGGCTCCTGGGCCCCCTCCACATCCCCGGTCCGCCACAGCGACAGCCCCAACCCAAAGTACGCATAATCCTCGGCCGGATTAGCATTCACGATCTGCCGGAAACTGGCGGCAGCCTCCGCGTACTGCCGGGAATTGAACTGCGCCCGAGCCAACGCCTCCAAAATGCTCCGCGATTCGGGTTCGGCCGCGGCGGCACGCTCCAGCAACGCGGCAGCGGCAGCCGGGCTGCCCTCTTTCAGCAATCTCACCCCACGCTGATACCAATCGTAAACACCGCCCCCAGGAGCACCTGGGTTCTCGTCGTGAACGTTTCCATCGTGGGCCATGAGTGGGGACTCCTTCATCGCTGAACGACGGACCCGCTTCGCCCTGCTACGGAACGGGCACGGGCTGCAACCATGGGGCGACTACCGGAAGGGACGAGCATTTATGGGAGCATGCCCGGTATGGGGATTCCTGAACTGCCGATGCCGGACGGGCTGGTGCTACGGCCCTTCCGAGGGGTACGTTTCGCCGTCGAAGATCCCGCCAAGGTGACCTCCCCACCATACGACCTGATCTCCGACGCCGACGTGGACGCCCTCCTGGACTCCCATCCGAACAACGTCGTCCGACTCATCCTTCCCCGCTCCCCCCGAGACGATTCCTCCGCCAAGTCACCAGCCCCCCATCGGCAACAGAAACCCAACCAAACACGCAACACCGCGCCCCACCGCCCGTCGGCCGACGTCGAGCCGGCCAGCACGCAGCAGCAGGCGTCCGCTCCTCCCACACCGTCCGGCACCGGGCTCGAAACCCGCTACGCCAAGGCGCGGGACACCCTGAGGGCCTGGCTGGACTCGGGGGTCCTGGTGCCGGACGACGTTCCGGCGCTCTATGTGTACGAGCAGAGCGGGCCGAACGTCCTGCAACGAGGCTTGATCGGCGACGTGGGCCTGGCCGATCCGGGGCAGCGCATCATCCTCCCCCACGAGGACGTCATGCCGGGCCCCATCACCGACCGGCTCGCCCTCATGAGCACCACGCAGGCCAACCTCGAACCCATCTTCCTCCTCTACAACGGCGACAACGGCACGGCCACTCGCCTGGTGGACGAGGTGGCCTCGAAACGGCGCCCCCTGATGTCCGCCCACACTGAGGACGGCCTAAGGCACCGCCTGTGGGCCATCACGGACACCTCCGAGATCAACGCGATAAACGCCGATCTCCACGACCGCCAAGCCCTGATCGCCGACGGCCACCACCGATACGCGACGTACCGCGTACTCCAACGCCAGGAGCACGCCACCCACCGCGCTGCCCAGCCCGAGCGGCCAACCTCCACCACCTCAACAGCTCGACCCGACGCCACGTCTCAGGCCCCGTCGTCTTCCTCTGACGTCGAGCCAGCGGCTCAAATGCCTCATCCCGCCAGCCCTTCGGAACCACAGCCGTCTTCTCCCAGCGAAAATCTCGACCTGGATGGGAAGCCGCCGATCCCGGACGTCCCCCTCGCTTCCCAGGTCTCCGCGACCTCTGCTGCCACGGGTGTCTCCGGTGAGGCCGGATCTGGGCGCTCGAGCGGCGACCGTTCCACACCGCAACCCGTGGTCGGTCCGTGGGACTTCGGGCTTGCACTGCTCGTCGACTCCACTGCGTACCCGCCCAATCTGCAGGCCATCCACCGCGTGATCCCCGGGCTCCCCCTTGCCGAGGCGGTCGCCAAGGCCAGGGGCGCGTGGCGGGTTCAGGACTTCGACGACTTGGCGCAGGGCCTGGCCGCCCTGAAGGAGGCGGCGGAGCCGGCGTTCCTGCTCGCCGGGGAGGGCGGCACGCATCTGCTCACCAACCCTGACCCGGTGCAGCTCGCCCGCGCCATGCCGCCCGACCACTCCGATCGCTGGAACTCCCTCAACACCTCCGTTCTCACGGAGTTCGTCCTGCCCAAGGTGTGGGGGATGCGCGACGACGAACAGGCCGTGCGCATCGTCCATCACGACACGGACGCGGCGGTGCGACTGGCCATCCGCACCGGCGGCACCGCGGTGCTCCTCAGGCCGCTCGCGGTCGACGACGTGCTGGCCGTCGCCGCGGGCGGCGAACGAGTCCCCCGCAAGTCCACCTCCTTCGGTCCGAAGCCCAGGACCGGCCTGGTCCTCCGTACGTTCGCCATCGACTGAACCGACCATCTCCTCCCGACCGCGGCGCATGATTCCTCACGACCGCGGTCGTCCGCCGTCTGCGCGGCGAGCGGAAGGACGTCCCCGCCGTCCGTAGAGGGCTGGGCGGCAGTTGCGCGCGGTGGCCCTGCGAGAACCAGCCGTGGGCGACGAGCCTCACGGATCGGTGCAAAACACGCAGCGCGACCGCCCCACCCGCGCAGACAGTCCCGATCAGATGGCCGGCGCAGCCGCCCACCAGCGAGCGCGTCCTGGCCGAACGACTCCACGTGATGACCGGCGACCGGCACCGCTGACCGCAGCGGCCGGTTTCGTGCTCTCGGTCGACGTCTGCGCCGTGCGCGGTCGAGGACATCCATGCCCGCGGCAGGCCAGGCCGTCCCCCACGAGAGGCCGCTGTCCCACGACCAGGCGAGGGTCCGGCGGCCTTCGCCCACGCCAGCCCTCCATGTCCGGTGGCGCGGCGGGTGGGTCAGCTTGCTGGGGCTAGGTAGGCCACTTGGCGGGGGATCAGGGCTGCGAGACTTCCGTGGGTGCTATGGGTGGGGTTGTCCGGAAGGTCGTCAGGGAGGGGAACGTCGGCTTCGTACGGTCTGGCGGAGCTCACCTCCACCTCGTACCGCCAGATCTTGGCTGCGGACGGGCCGAAGACGCGGCAGCGGAAGGAACCGGTCACCTCCATGTAGTCGCGGGGCTTGAGGCCGCGGACTGTGGCCGCCGTCTCCGGGTCGAAGGTGACGCACGGGATGCTGTCGGTCAGGGTCGCTCCGCGTCGGTTGCGGCGTCGGCGCACGATGATGCGCCACTTCGCCACGGTGTCGCCGCTGGGCAAGGAGTGTTCCTCGACCCCCGCCGACAGCCGGCCTACCAGCAGGACTTCGTTTCGGTCCACTGTCGTCCTCCTATCGGTGCTCTGATGGAGATCACTATCTACGATGAGGAGGAGGCCGGATCGGCTGGAATGCCGTTCTGGGGACAGCGGCTGGAGGGGCGGGAGTTCCTGTGGACAACATCACCGCGTTGGGTGGCGACGTCTATGAAATCGACACCAAAATGGCTGGATACACGGGTATCACGGCCGGCTATCTGATTTTGGGGGATCGGCCGTGCCTCGTGGAGACGGGTACCTCGACCTCGGCGCCCGTGGTGCGCGACGCGCTGGCCTCGCTGGGTGTCGGCCCGGAGGACCTGGCCACCGTCGTGGTGACGCACATCCACCTGGATCATGCCGGTGGCGTGGGCGACATCGCCAAGTTCTTCCCGTCCGCGCAGATCGTCGTACACGAGAAGGGCGCCCGCCATCTGGCCGATCCGTCGCGGTTGATGGCCAGTGCGCGGATGGTGTGGGGTGACAAGCTCGACACACTATTTGGTGAACTGTCGCCCACCGAGGCCGAACGCATCGTGGCCCTCGGCGACACCGGAGCCATCGACCTGGGCAACGGACGCACGCTGAACAGCCACTACTCCCCTGGGCACGCGAAACACCACGTGGGCCTGATCGACTCCGCCACCGGCGACCTGTACGTCGGCGACGCGGCTGGCGTCTACCTGCCCGAGACGGGCGATCTCCGTCCGGCGACGCCGCCGCCGGACTTCGACCTGCAGACGGCGCTCGACTCGATCGCGTTGTTCGAGGCGCTTGGGCCGCAGCGACTGCTGTTCAGCCACTATGGGCCGGTCGATGCCGTACAGGACACCTTGGAGCGGTCTGCGGAGGAGCTCCGCATCTGGGTTGATCTCACTCGGCAGGCTCATGCTGAAGGGATGGATCTGGACCACGCCGTCGCCATGGTCAGGGATCGCACCAAGGATCGCTATCGGGCGTTGGAGGCTGAGGGTGGGGAGGATGGGGCGGCTGAGCAGTTCGAGCTGTTGAGTGGTGCTCCGTCGAACGTGGCTGGGATCCTCCACTGGCTCAACCGGGTCTCACCGTAGTCGCGTGTCGTGGGAGGTGCCGGGCGCTGGGGGCGGGCGGATGTCCCCGCCGTCGCCTGGCCGGGGCCCGCTTTCGTCGCCTGGCCCGTAAAAACCGTTCAGAAGCCGGGTGTGTGGCGGTTCTCGGCGTCATACGGGTCAGGGGGCGTTGTGCCGTTGCACGTGCGTCGGCCTCATCGACGTCAGGTGCCTGACATCAGGGCCGTACAGGGCTGCTCGAAAGTCATCGCTATGCAGGATTTCTCGCCGTCAAAGACTGCGGGATCTTTTGCCGGGAGACCGGTGCGAGACTTCACGCCGTTGGATGCGGACAGGACTCCACCGTTCGGATGCGGGCGAGACTTTGCGCAGTCAGACTGGGGCCGGGTCCTCGTGCGCATGCCGCGCGCCGCGCCCGCTTACTGCAGGGCTCGCACCGCCAACGCGTGCAAGGCTCCCCGCCCCTGGCCGCGTGGCCCGCACCGCCAGGCGCGGGCGAGGCTTCCCCCATCCCCGCTGACACGCGTAACTCCGCACCGCCGAACGCGTGCCAGCTCCTCGCCGTCAAAGACCTGCAGGATCTATGGACTTCACGCGGTCGGATGTGTGTTGGATCTCAGGCTCCGGAGAAGTGGTTCCTCGGCGCCGTACATGTGCCGAGTTCTTCGCCGTCAATCGCGCGGAGCAGCCTCATGGCCATTCCGTATGGGATCGCTCGGCGGACCGGGTGTGTGAGCGTTCGTCATTGGATGAGGCCGTGAGCGGTCACCCACCCGTCCCCGCCGTAGCGGACCGGCTTGACCGTCGGCTGGCGACGGTAGCGGTCCGGGTACGGCGGGGACGTGGGGTCAGTCGTCGGACTTGCGCTTGGCGTCCGAGGTGGCTTCGTCGGACTCGTCGTTGAGCGAGTCACCGAAGTCGGGCTCGATGAATGCCGGCGTGATGCTCAGCGTCTCGGCCTGCTTCGGGGCCTCCTGAGCCGGCCCCTCAGTCCGCTCCTCGTCAGCGTCGGCGGGGCCGGGCTGCTCGGGCGCTTCGGCCGGGGCAGCCTGCTGCCCGCGATCCGCCGCGTCCGCGGAGGCTGCTTCTCGCGACTCCCCATCCCGTACGTCTGCCGGGGCCGCCTCCTGCGGCTCATCTTCCAGAACGTCGGCCGACAGTACGTCGGTCGGCGCCGCTTCCCGCGGCTCCTCCTCGGCCGGGGCCGTCTCCGGGGACTCCCGGTCGACTACGTCGGCTCGCGCCTCGTCCGAGACGTTCTCCGGGGAGGCCAGGAGGTCGCCCGCTTCGGCCAGGGCCGTAGCGTCATCCACGTCCTCGGCCGCCTCAGCTGCCTCGGCCGCGCCGGCGTCGTCGAAGTCGTCCTCGTAGTCGAAGTCCTCCTCGACGTCCTCGATGACGGACCCGGTCAGCTCGGCGTAGCGTTCGGCGGCGTCGGTCTCCCCGTCCTCGTCGAACGCCATCGCCCGCCCGAACCAGTCCGTAGCCGCCTCCTGGTGCCCGGCATCGGCCAGAGCGTCCGCATACGCGAACGCCAGCCGCGCCGACCACGGCCTGGGCTGCGGGTCGCGCAGCTCAGGGAGGCGCTGCAGGGTGATCACGGCGGCGTCGTGCTGGCCCAGGTCGCGGCGGGCGCCGGACTCGACGATGGTCAGCTCGATGCGTCCGGCGCGGTCGAGGCGCTCGGCCTCTGGCGAACGTACGAGGTCGAGCGCCCGCTCCGGACGGCCGAGACCGCGCTCGCAGTCGGCCATGACCGGCAGGTACGCGTCAGAGCCCGTCATCCTCCTGGCCGCGCGCAGATCGCTCAGCGCCTCGGAGAAGTGTCCCGCGCGGTAGGCGACGATGCCCGCGGCCTCCCGCACGACACCGATCCTGGCTGCGAACCTGCGTGCAACCTTCGTGTGCTCGTGCGCCCGGTCGGCGTCGTCGTCCTCGAGCGCTCGTTCGGCGGCGACGAGGTGCCGCCCCACCAGCTCGGCGAGGTCGCCGGGGAGGGAGCGCAACTCCTCGCGGACTTCCTTGTCGAGCTCGTCCGCGGTGATGTCGGGCGCGATCTCGGGCAGCTTCTCGCGCTGCGGGGCCTCCGCCTCGCGGTCGGACCTGCCGTACCTGGCGCGGGTGCCCGAGGAGGCGGCACGATCGTCGCGGTCGTCCCGCGAGAACGGCCGCGAGTCCCGGCGGGGACCGAAGCCGCCTTCGCGACGGTCTCCGCCACCACGCGGGCCCCGGTCGCCCTCGCGCCTGCCGCCGAACCCGCCTTCACGCCGCGGGCCCCGGTCCTCCCGGAACCCGCCCTCGCGGCGGTCGCCGTAACCGCCTTCACGGCGGGGGCCGCGGTCGTCCCTCGCGAACGGACGCGAGCCTTCGCGACGGGGGCCGTAGCCGCCCTCGCGACGGTCACCGGAGCCGCCCTCACGACGAGGACCGCGATCATCCCGATCCCGGAACGAACGACGCTCGTCACCCTCACGACGCGGACCACGATCGTCGCCCTCACGACGCGGACCCCGATCGTCACGGAACCCGCCCTCGCGGCGCGGACCGCGATCGTCACGGAACCCGCCCTCACGGCGCGGACCGCGATCGTCACGGAACCCGCCCTCACGGCGCGGCCCTCGGTCTTCGCGGGACCCGCCCTCACGACGGTCGCCGTACCGGCGCTCGCCGAAGCCGCCTTCCCGGCGCGGGCCACGGTCCTCACCGGAGCCGCCCTCACGACGGTCCCCGTACCTGCCCTCACGCCGCTCGCCGAAGCCGCCCTCGCGACGCGGACCACGATCATCCCGATCCCGGAACGAACGACGCTCATCACCCTCACGACGCGGACCACGGTCGTCACGGTCCCGGTAGGTACGACGATCGTCACCGCGAGGTCCACGATCATCACCTTCGCGTCGAGGCCCACGGCTGTCGCCGAAGCCTCCCTCACGACGCGGGCCACGGTCCTCACGGAAGCCACCTTCGCGACGCGGCCCACGGTCCTCACGGAAGCCACCTTCGCGACGCGGACCGCGATCATCACGGAACCCGCCCTCACGACGCGGACCCCGATCATCACGGAAGCCACCTTCGCGGCGCGGCCCTCGGTCGTCGCGGAACCCGCCCTCGCGGCGCGGGCCGCGGTCTTCGCGGGACCCGCCCTCACGACGGTCGCCGTACCGGCGCTCGCCGAAGCCGCCTTCCCGGCGCGGGCCACGGTCCTCACCGGAGCCGCCCTCACGACGGTCCCCGTACCTGCCCTCACGCCGCTCGCCGAAGCCGCCCTCGCGACGAGGACCACGATCATCCCGATCCCGGAACGAACGCCGCTCATCACCCTCACGACGCGGACCGCGATCGTCTCTATAGCCTTCATCGCGCCGCGGCGTGCTGTCTCCACGACCGTACGAGCGCGACCTGTCGTCGGAACGGAACGGACGGTCGCCGCCGGAGTCTCGCCCGCGAGAGCCGTACCCGCCGCTCCTGCCGCCTCCGCTGGAGCGCCTGTCCCCGTAGTCGCCGCGCCCGCGCTGTCCGCCGTCCGATCCGTTATCTCTGTTCACTTCTGGTCCATTTCGTTGGCTCACCCAGCGGACTCACAACGACGGTCCACTGTGGCTGGTCGCTGCCTCTAGGGCCTTACGCGACGAAGGCCACCCGTGGGGTGGCCCGGTTCCTCTCAGCCTAGCAAGCCCCGGTACGTCCATGAGCCCGGACGCAAGCCATATATCGGCGGGGCGACAAACGCACGGTCAGTGACGGCGAACGCTATGTCACCACGCCTCACGGAAATCTTGATCTGACGAACGGGATTCGCCAATGTTGCCGCTCTCCATGCTCGCCATCTGTCCATGAAGGCATTCGAATTGCGCAACAACCCACCGCTGCGCCGTCAGCGGACGAGACAGTTACAGGCATGTGCGCTCGGAAGCCAATGTGGTCAGAGAATGCAAGGGTCGGCGACGGACCGTGCGAGGGGACACGTCTCACGGCTCCACCCCGCCGGCACAGCACACAAAAAAAAGGGGGTCCGACGCCCAAGGCGTCGAACCCCCTCAAAGATTGTCCGGCGGCGACCTACTCTCCCACACCCTCCCGAGTGCAGTACCATCGGCGCAGAGAAGCTTAACTTCCGGGTTCGGAATGTAACCGGGTGTTTCCTTCCCGCCATAACCGCCGTAACCCTATGAAACTATCAAGCACTACCGCTTGTTGTTTCAGAATTGCCTAGTGGACGCGAGCAAGAAGCTTTGTGGTCAAGTCCTCGGCCTATTAGTACCGGTCAGCTCCACACGTTACCGTGCTTCCACCTCCGGCCTATCAACCCGGTCGTCTACCGGGAGCCTTACCCACTCTCGTGGTGGGAGACCTCATCTCAAGGCAAGCTTCCCGCTTAGATGCTTTCAGCGGTTATCCCTCCCGAACGTAGCCAACCAGCCGTGCACCTGGCGGTACAACTGGCACACCAGAGGTTCGTCCGTCCCGGTCCTCTCGTACTAGGGACAGCCCCTTTCAAGTCTCCTGCGCGCGCAGCGGATAGGGACCGAACTGTCTCGCGACGTTCTAAACCCAGCTCGCGTACCGCTTTAATGGGCGAACAGCCCAACCCTTGGGACCTACTCCAGCCCCAGGATGCGACGAGCCGACATCGAGGTGCCAAACCATCCCGTCGATATGGACTCTTGGGGAAGATCAGCCTGTTATCCCCGGGGTACCTTTTAGCCGTTGAGCGACACCGCTTCCACACGCCGATGCCGGATCACTAGTCCCAGCTTTCGCTCCTGCTCGACCCGTCAGTCTCACAGTCAAGCTCCCTTGTGCACTTACACTCAACACCTGATTGCCAACCAGGCTGAGGGAACCTTTGGGCGCCTCCGTTACCCTTTGGGAGGCAACCGCCCCAGTTAAACTACCCACCAGACACTGTCCCCGATCCGGATCACGGACCAGAGTTAGACATCCAAAACGACCAGAGTGGTATTTCACCAATGACTCCACCCGAACTAGCGTCCGAGCTTCCCAGTCTCCCACCTATCCTACACAAGCCGTTCCAAACACCAATGTCAAGCTGTAGTGAAGGTCCCGGGGTCTTTCCGTCCTGCTGCGCGAAACGAGCATCTTTACTCGTACTGCAATTTCACCGGGTCTGCGGTTGAGACAGCGGGGAAGTCGTTACGCCATTCGTGCAGGTCGGAACTTACCCGACAAGGAATTTCGCTACCTTAGGATGGTTATAGTTACCACCGCCGTTTACCGGCGCTTAAGTTCTCACCTTCGCCCAGCAAGCTGGACTAAGCGGTCCCCTTAACGTTCCGGCACCGGGCAGGCGTCAGTCCGTATACATCGTCTTACGACTTCGCACGGACCTGTGTTTTTAGTAAACAGTCGCTTCCCCCTGGCCACTGCGACCCCCACCAGCTCCGAGTGCAAGACTCATCACCAGCAGAGGTCCCCCTTCTCCCGAAGTTACGGGGGCAATTTGCCGAGTTCCTTAACCACAGTTCACCCGATCGCCTTAGTATTCTCTACCTGACCACCTGAGTCGGTTTAGGGTACGGGCCGCCACAACACTCGCTAGAGGCTTTTCTCGGCAGCATAGGATCATCCACTTCACCACAATCGGCTCGGCATCACATCTCAGGCTTAAGGAACGCGGATTTGCCTACGTTCCGCCCTACATGCTTACCCCAGGACAACCATCGCCTGGGCTGGACTACCTTCCTGCGTCACCCCATCGCTTACCTACTACCCAATCAGGCCGAGCGTTCGGTCTAACACCAGTCCCGAAGGACCAGCTGACTTAAGGACTCTTAGTATCAAGGGGTTCAGTATGGGCGCGTTAAAGCGGGTACGGGAATATCAACCCGTTGTCCATCGACTACGCCTGTCGGCCTCGCCTTAGGTCCCGACTTACCCTGGGCGGATTAGCCTGCCCCAGGAACCCTTGGTCATCCGGCGCGAGGGTTTCTCACCCTCGATTCGCTACTCATGCCTGCATTCTCACTCGCACAGCCTCCACAACTAGATCACTCTGCTGCTTCGCCGGCTGCACGACGCTCCCCTACCCATCAACACAACATGTGTGTCAATGCCACGACTTCGGCGGTGTACTTGAGCCCCGCTACATTGTCGGCGCAGAATCACTTGACCAGTGAGCTATTACGCACTCTTTCAAGGGTGGCTGCTTCTAAGCCAACCTCCTGGTTGTCTCTGCGACTCCACATCCTTTCCCACTTAGCACACGCTTAGGGGCCTTAGTCGGTGATCTGGGCTGTTTCCCTCTCGACTACGAACCTTATCGCCCGCAGTCTCACTGCCACGCTCTCACTTACCGGCATTCGGAGTTTGGCTGACGTCAGTAACCTTGTCGGGCCCATTAGCCATCCAGTGCTCTACCTCCGGCAAGAAACACGCGACGCTGCACCTAAATGCATTTCGGGGAGAACCAGCTATCACGGAGTTTGATTGGCCTTTCACCCCTACACACAGATCATCCCCCAGGTTTTCAACCCTGGTGGGTTCGGTCCTCCACCCAGTCTTACCTGAGCTTCAACCTGCCCATGCGTAGATCACTCCGCTTCGGGTCTACAGCATGCGACTCAACGCCCTATTCAGACTCGCTTTCGCTACGGCTCCCCCACACGGGTTAACCTCGCCACACACCATAACTCGCAGGCTCATTCTTCAAAAGGCACGCAGTCACATCACACAGAAGCAAGCTTCTGTAAGCTCCTACGGCTTGTAGGCACACGGTTTCAGGTACTATTTCACGACCCCTCACCGGGGCACTTTTCACCTTTCCCTCACGGTACTCGTGCACTATCGGTCATCAGGGAGTATTTAGGCTTACCAGGTGGTCCTGGCAGATTCACACAGGATTTCTCGAGCCCCGTGCTACTTGGGATCCCCTCAAACAGTCGACAAGGTTTCGCCTACCCGGCTCTCACGGTCTACGGCAGCCCTTCCCAGAGCTTTCAACTACCCCATCGATTTCTTACTGTCCGGCCGATCGGCAGATCGACCAAGAGGGTCCCACGACCCCGGACATGCAACGCCTGCCGGCTATCACACACGCCCGGTTTAGCCTCATCCGCTTTCGCTCACCACTACTCACGGAATCACTGTTGTTTTCTCTTCCTACGGGTACTGAGATGTTTCACTTCCCCGCGTTACCACCAACCGCCCTATACATTCAGGCGGAGGCAACACCACATGACTGGTGCTAGGTTTCCCCATTCGGACATCCCCGGATCAACGTCTGGTTGGCGACTCCCCGAGGCTTAACGCAGCCTCCCACGTCCTTCATCGGCTCCTGATGCCAAGGCATCCACCGTGTGCCCTAAAAAACTTGGCCACAAAGATGCTCGCGTCCACTATGCAAATCTCAAACAACAAACAGCAACCGCATCCAAGCCCGGGAAACCCGAACCCTTCAGCGGCCCTGTACTCCAGAAGAACCGGTCACCCGTTTCCTCAGGACCCAACAGTGTGTCCGACACCTCATGATCGCGGTACCAGCGTTCCCACTCCCCGAAGGGCGGTACTAGCCAGCCGTTGACCATGCTGTGCCGAGTAGCCAGTGCTCCACTAGTGAGCTGTCACCCCACCACACATTCGGTGGTGAAGGGTGAAGATGCTCCTTAGAAAGGAGGTGATCCAGCCGCACCTTCCGGTACGGCTACCTTGTTACGACTTCGTCCCAATCGCCAGCCCCACCTTCGACCGCTCCCCCCAGCAAGCTGGTTGGGCCACGGGCTTCGGGTGTTGCCGACTTTCGTGACGTGACGGGCGGTGTGTACAAGGCCCGGGAACGTATTCACCGCAGCATTGCTGATCTGCGATTACTAGCGACTCCGACTTCATGGGGTCGAGTTGCAGACCCCAATCCGAACTGAGACCGGCTTTTAGGGATTCGCTCCACCTCACGGTATCGCAACCCTCTGTACCGGCCATTGTAGCATGTTTGCAGCCCAAGACATAAGGGGCATGATGACTTGACGTCATCCCCACCTTCCTCCGAGTTGACCCCGGCAGTCCCCCATGAGTCCCCACCACCCCGAAGGGCGTGCTGGCAACATGGAGCAAGGGTTGCGCTCGTTGCGGGACTTAACCCAACATCTCACGACACGAGCTGACGACAGCCATGCACCACCTGTCACCCAGTCCGAAGAGGCGCCTGTCTCCAGGCGTTTCCGGGTGATGTCAAACCTTGGTAAGGTTCTTCGCGTTGCGTCGAATTAAGCAACATGCTCCGCCGCTTGTGCGGGCCCCCGTCAATTCCTTTGAGTTTTAGCCTTGCGGCCGTACTCCCCAGGCGGGGCGCTTAATGCGTTAGCTCCGGCACGGAGATCGTGGAAGATCCCCACACCTAGCGCCCAACGTTTACAGCGTGGACTACCAGGGTATCTAATCCTGTTCGCTCCCCACGCTTTCGCTCCTCAGCGTCAGGTAAGGCCCAGCAAGCCGCCTTCGCCACCGGTGTTCCTCCTGATATCTGCGCATTTCACCGCTACACCAGGAATTCCACTTGCCCCTACCTACCTCTAGCCGGCCCGTATCCACCGCAGACCCGCAGTTAAGCTGCGGGCTTTCACGGCAGACGCGACCAGCCACCTACGAGCTCTTTACGCCCAATAATTCCGGACAACGCTTGCGCCCTACGTATTACCGCGGCTGCTGGCACGTAGTTAGCCGGCGCTTCTTCTGCAGGTACACGTCAACTTCGTCCCTGCTGAAAGAGGTTTACAACCCGAAGGCCGTCATCCCCCACGCGGCGTCGCTGCGTCAGGCTTCCGCCCATTGCGCAATATTCCCCACTGCTGCCTCCCGTAGGAGTCTGGGCCGTGTCTCAGTCCCAGTGTGGCCGGTCGCCCTCTCAGGCCGGCTACCCGTCGTCGCCTTGGTAGGCCACTACCCCACCAACAAGCTGATAGGCCGCGAGCCCATCCCCAACCGAAAAACTTTCCACCACCACCCGATGCCGGGGGCGGTCGTATCCGGTATTAGACCCAGTTTCCCGGGCTTATCCCAGAGTCAGGGGCAGGTTGCTCACGTGTTACTCACCCGTTCGCCGCTCGAGTACCCCGAAGGGCCTTTCCGCTCGACTTGCATGTGTTAAGCACGCCGCCAGCGTTCGTCCTGAGCCAGGATCAAACTCTCCAAACAATGTCTTTCGTTTGGATTGTGAATCCAAGCAATTTCCGTCAATAATGACGGGGATATGCATGTATCTCATGCACTGGCTTTTAACACACTGTTGAGTTCTCAAGAAACGGACGCGTACATCCTTGCGTAAGTCTCTCGACCTTCGCTCGGAGGCGTGCCTCGCGTTTTCCTAAAATTTACCGAGCTTGTTGATTCCCGTCAAATCCAGGGATTTGCTGGAACCTGCTCAGACTTGCTTAGGATGGTGCACCCCGGTCGGCCCGGGGCAACCCTCGTAACTTACCGTGTCATCCAGAGCCTGTCGAATCAACCGATTTTCCGGTGATCTCCATGCGCCAGACGACGACCCGGGCTACGAGCGCGCCGAAGCGGCTCTGCCGAGTGGCTCGTCATTTCAAGGGGCTTGCGCGGGGGCCCGTCCGCCTGATCGGCGTCCGGCTCACTCCCGGCGCGAACTGAAAGACTAGGTCGCAATCCGCGACACGTCAAATCGCCTCGCCAGGGGGCGTGTCGCGGACGATCCCCACCACGCGGTGGGAGCCATCCGCGGCCCGGCCGCCCAGTGACATGGCCGGACGGGCCTCTTCATGTCACAGCTCCTGGGTGGCACGGGCGATCGCCTCGGCGCACCGGGTCAGCAGGCCGCGCAGTTGCTTCCGTTCCAGCGCGTTGAACTCGCCCGCGATCGCTCGTTCGATCACCACGGCGCGCTCGTCCGCCGCCTTCAGCGCCGCACGCCCGGTCTCGGTCAGCCGGGTCTCCAGGATGTTTCGATGCCAGGGGTGCGGGGAGCGTTCGATGAAGCCGCGTTCCTCGAGGTTCTTGAGTACGACCGTCATGGCCTGGGGGGTGACCAGGCATGCTCTGGCCAGCGCCGCGCCCGAGATTCCCGGGCTGTCGGCCAGTGCGAACAGCGTCGCGTACTGGGGCACGGTCAGCCCCGCCGGCCGGACGGCGGCCTGCTTGGCCGCGATCAGCGCCTGCTCCGCGCGCTTGATGTCCAGACCGAGGCGTTCGTCCGCAGGCATCCCCATATCGGAAATAGTACAACATTGATGGTTATCAAAGCTTTGATAACCTGGGCGCGTAGTGACGCTTTGGAGGAGAGACGTGATCATTCCCGACACTCACTTGGACCTGCTGAATCGCCCGCTGTTCGCCCACCTGGCGACGATCGGGGCCGACGGTACGCCCAACGTGAACCCGGTCTGGACGATCTGGGACGGGGAGCACTTGCGCTTCACGACCACGATGGATCGCTTCAAGTACCGAAATGTCAAGCAACATCCGCAGGTAGCGGTCTCCATCAACGACCCTGAGCAGCCGTACCGGTATCTGGAGATCCGCGGCGTGGTCGAGCGGCTGGAGCCCGACCCTTCGGGCGACTTCTTCGACGTGCTGGCCAACCGCTACGGCCTGGAGTACGAGCGACCGGTCGGGGATGCCGAGCGGCGGGTGGTGATCGTGGTGAAGCCGACGCGCGTCACCCGGCAATGATTACGGGTCGGCTCTGGCAAGGCTCTGGGCAGCCGTTCGGGGATTCGCTCCGGGTGAGAGAACGCTGTGGCTGGGGGCGTGGGCGGCGGCGGAACGGCCTCCCGTAGGCATCTGAGTGCTGCCCGAAACGCTGTGGGCGACTGGCGAGGTGGGGCGGCGCGCGCGACGCGGGGAGTGGTGGCGGACGAGCGGTGGCCCCCAGGACGTGGTCGCCAGGAATGTGGCGGGAGCTGGGAACGCAAACAGCGCGGGCGGCGATCGGCAACGTGGTGTGGTGGGCGCTGACGAGGCTGGGCCGCGGGGGCGGGATCGGTTCGACGCGGTCCGTGCCGCTCATTGCCGGCGGCGAGCGGCTCGGGCGTGTGGTCTTCCCCGACAAGGTGGTGCAGCCTCCCACCGTCCCGCCAAGGCGGGCCATGAATGTAGTGGTCCCGGGCCGGATGGCGCGAGCCGTTGGTGTGGCCAGGCTGCTACGTGAGCACCACTGGCTGCGCGACATCGAGGGCGAACTGCCTCACGAGCGGCCACATGGAGATGGGCCCGCGGGGAGGCAGTTCGGTTTCGAGGCGTCGTGGAGGCGGTCGGGCTGAAGGCTCTGGGCCCGATTGCGGTGCCGGATAAGGGGCGAACGCGAATACTCCCGACCTTCCCCCCGCGTATCCTGCCCCGGTGACCACTGCCGCCACGCTAGCTCCCCCCGCCCGTCCGGCCGAGCGTCTCCGCACCTCCACCTCATGGTGGATGTCCTTGCTCGCCGGTATCGCGGCGTTCACAGGTACGGGGTCCGCCACCCTGAACGGCGACGAGCTGGCCACCATCAGCGCCGCTTCCCGTTCGCTGTCCGGGATGTGGGAGCTGGCCCGGCACATCGATGGTCACTTCCTGCCGTACTACCTGTTCATGCACCTCTGGGTGAAGGCAGGTACGGCGGAGTTGTGGCTGCGCCTGCCGTCGGCGGTGGGGATCGCCGTGGCCGCCTGGTTCCTGGTCGATCTGGGGCGGCGGTTGCACAGCACGCGGGCCGGGGTGATCGCGGCCGCAGTCTTCGCGATCCTGCCCTCGGTGTCCTACTTCGGGGCTTTCGCCAGGTCGTACGCGTTCGCGGCGGCCGCGGTGGCGTTCTCATTCTGGGCGCTGCACCGGGCCGTGGAGCGCTCCGAGGTCAGGCGGTGGGTGGTGTACGGGGTCGCGGTGGCCCTCGTGTGTTCCACCCATCTGTTCGCGGTGCTGGTGCTGCCCGCCCAGTTGCTGCTGCTGCGCCGGGACCGGGTGGTGCCGATGCTGGCGGCGATGGCCGTCGGGTGCGTGCCGGCCGCGGTGC
Source organism: Nonomuraea angiospora (assembly GCF_014873145.1). Taxonomy (NCBI): domain Bacteria; kingdom Bacillati; phylum Actinomycetota; class Actinomycetes; order Streptosporangiales; family Streptosporangiaceae; genus Nonomuraea; species Nonomuraea angiospora. Next base: position 3,443,737 of record NZ_JADBEK010000001.1, read on the forward strand.
TGGGGCTGGTGGGGTTCGGGGAGCGGCACGCGATCAGCTGGATTCCGCAGCGCGGGCCGGAGGTATGGCTGAAGTTCCCGAAGATGGCGGCGGGGGCGACCGGGCTGGGCCTGATGTTGTTCGCCCTGGCGCTGGCCGGCGCGGTGCTGCTGTGGAGGGCGGCGCCACGTGGAGCCGGTGCCCTCCCGCCGTGGAGGGCGGCCCCGCGTGGGGTCGAGGAAGCCGGAACAGCTGGGGTCGAGGAGGCCGGCAGAGTCAGGGGCGAGGAAAGCGGCGGAGCTGGGGCCGGGGTGAGCGGCGGAGCCGGGGCCGGGGCCGGGGTAAGCGGCGGGGCCAGGGTGTGGGTGTTCGTGCTGGTCGGGTGGCTGGTGTTGCCGCCGGTGCTGCTGCTCGCCGTGTCGCAACTCGTGACGCCCGTCTACGTGGATCGCTACCTGTTCGTGACCGCCCCCGCGCTGGCGCTGCTGGCGGGGCTCGCCGTGGCGGCTCTGCCCCGGTTCCAGGTGGTGGCGGCGGTCGTGGTGGTGCTGCTCGGGTGTGCGCTGTCCGTTCAGGAGCACGTCACGGTACGCGAGGAGAACGGCCGTTTCGAGAACATCCCCTGGGCGTTGCGCGTGATCAAGGCCGAGCCCGACGACGCGATCGTGTACGGCCAGAGCCAGCTCCGCACGGGCTTCGAGTACTACGCGGACTCCTTGATGCCGGTCGACGTGCTCAAGACCGGGGACGCGCCCTCGCCCGACGGGTTCGGTTATCCGGAGCGGCCCGACGCGGCGGCCGCGCTGGACGGGCGTGACCGGGTGTGGGTGGTGTGGCGCGGGAGCAAGCAGTCGGGCCTCGACGGCGACGCGGTCCCGCGGGTCGCCGAGGTGGTGAAGGCGGGGTTCAAGCTGAGCCTGGCCAAGCACTCCGCCGAGCTGCCGGGGCTGACTGTGGCGCTGTTCGTCCGCCGCTGACAACGCACCTGGCGCGCCTGACGCACCATACGTCGTTCGCCCCTGACAGCCACACATCATCCGCCGCTGACGCATCGGACGTCGTCCGGCGCCGACGGACCATACGGAAAAGGGCCCTTCCCCCGGTCAGGGGAAGGGCCCGTGCTGTGCAGGTCAGCCGACCTCGACACCGCCGATCGACTTCTTGCCGCGCCGGAGCACCATGAAGCGTCCGTGCAGCAGGTCCTCGGAGCCGGGTACGTACGCCTCGTCGGTGATCTTGACGTTGTTGAGGTACGCCCCGCCCTCCTTCACCGCCCGCCTGGCCGCCGACTTCGACTCCACCAGCCCGCTGTCGGCCAGGAGGTCGACGAACGGCGTCCCGAGCGCGGGAACCGTGGCCTTCGGCACCTCGGCCAGCGCCGCCCCGAGCGTGGAGGCGGGCAGCTCCTCCAGCGCGCCCTGTCCGAACAGCGCCTTCGAGGCCGCCACGACCGCGTCGAGCTCCTGCTTGCCGTGGAGCAGCTCGGTGAGGTCCTCGGCGAGCGTCCGCTGCGCCTCGCGGGCGAAGGGGCGTTCGGCGACGGCCTTCTCCAGGGTCTCGATCTCCTCGCGGGTCTTGAAGGTGAAGACCTTGAGGTAGTGGATCACGTCACGGTCGTCGGAGTTGAGGAAGTACTGGTAGAAGGCGTACGGCGAGGTCATCTCCGGGTCGAGCCAGAGGGCGCCACCCGCCGTCTTGCCGAACTTGGTGCCGTCGGCCTTCGTGATCAGCGGCAGGGTGAGTGCGTGGACGTGCCCGCCCTCGATGCGGCGGATGAGGTCGGCGCCCGCCGTGATGTTGCCCCACTGGTCGCTACCGCCGATCTGCAGCGTGCAGTTGTGGCGGCGGAACAGCTCCAGGTAGTCGTTGGCCTGCAAGATCTGGTAGCTGAACTCGGTGTAGCTCAGCCCCTCCCCCTGCAGACGCGCCGAGACGGACTCCCGGGCGAGCATGCGGTTGACCGGGAAGTGCTTGCCGATGTCGCGCAGGAAGTCGATGGCGCTCAGCTCGCCGGTCCAGTCGAGGTTGCTGACCAGCTGGGCGGCGTTCGGCTGGACGTCGAAGTCGAGGAAGCGGCCGACCTGGCCGCGCAGACGCTCCACCCACTCCGCGACGACCTCGCTGGCGTTGAGCGAGCGCTCGGTGTTGCGCCCGCTCGGGTCGCCGATCAGGCCGGTGGCGCCGCCGACCAGGCCGATCGGACGGTGCCCGGCGAGCTGGAGGCGGCGCAGCGTGAGCAGCGGCACGAAGTGGCCGACGTGCAAGGAGGCGGCGGTGGGGTCAAAACCGGAATAGACCGTGATCGGGCCCTTGGCCATGGACGCGCGCAGGGCGTCGAGGTCGGTGGACTGCGCGATAAGCCCTCGCCACGCGAGGTCATCGAGAATGTCGGTCACGGTGCCGGCTTTCCGTAGAGACGTTGGACGTTGAGTATGACAAGCGTGCCCGATCGCCCAGGTTTGCCGCCACTTGGATACGCTCTGTCTCCATGTGGAGGGTCCGTCGCGAGCTGGCCGTTTTCAAGATTTTAGGGGCTCTGGCGTGTGCTGGGCTCGCCGTCTACTGGTGGGTCGACGGCGATGTCCGCGGCGTGATCCTGGCGGTGCCGGCGGCCGTGCTGGTTGGCGGGATGGGGCTGCGCGATCTGATCGTCCCCGTACGGCTGGCGGCCGATCAGAGCGGGATCACCGTGGTGCACGGGTTCGCGGGCAAACGGCACGTGCCCTGGGAGGCGATCCGGGACATCAAGGTCGACGTGAACAGGCGATGGGGGCGGCGGAGCGAGATCCTGGAGATCGACACCGGCGACAACCTGCACATTTTCAGCCGTCACGACCTGGATGCCCCTCCCACCGAGGTGGCCGCGGCGTTGCGGCGGCGGGGTACGTGAGCGCGGTAGGGCGACACGGTCGGGTCACCGTCGATCCAGAACCGCCACGGCGTGTCCTTGGCGGTCGAGATGCCGGTACGCGGGCCTGACCTGATCGACGCCGCCTCCGGCGGAAGGCCCTCCAGCATGGCCGCGGCTGCATGGGGAATGCCGGTCAGCCGCTGATCGGCCGCGTCGGCTATATCGGCTATGTCGGCTACGAAAGAGGCCCCCGCGATCGCGTCGAGGCCGTTGTGCTCGCGGAGCAGGCCGAGGGCGACGGCGAGCCTGGCCGGGCCGCGGGCGAGGTCCCGGTCGGGGATCACCCGGCCGCTCGCAGCCCTGCCCGGACCCGTAGGGCCGGTGCCCGTGGACGTGCGGCCGTCGCCCGAAGAGGCGGGACCGGTGCCTGGAGACGTGCGGGCGGTGCCCGGGGATGTGCGCCGGGCGCGGGCCTCGTCGATGCCCGCCACCACCTCGCCCGCCCGCAGCAGCACGGCCGAGCCGAAGCCCTCGGGCAGGCACACCAGGTTCGCGCAGAAGTGCATGCCGTACGTGAAGTACACGTACAGGTGCCCCGGCGGGCCGAACATGACCGCGTTACGCGGCGTCTTGCCCCGGTAGGTGTGCGCCGCCGGGTCCTCGCCGGGGCCGCCGTACGCCTCGACCTCGGTCAGGCGCACGGCGACGGGACCGTGTACGAGCACGCGCCCGAGCAGGTCGGGCGCGACCTCGTGCGACGGCCGGTCGAAGAAACCCCGCGGCAGCGCGGCGGAGCTCAGCTCCCCGCTGCCCATGCCGCCTGCGCGTCGACCGCCTCCCGCAGCGCGACGAGCTGGTCGCGGACGCGGTCGGGCGCGGTGCCGCCGTGGGCCTTGCGCGCGGCCAGGGCGCCGGGCACGTTGAGCACGTCGCGGACGTCGGGCGTCAGGTGCGCCGACACCTTGATCAGCTCCTCGTCCGTGAGGTCGCCGAGGTCCTTGTCGTTGACCTGGCACCACACCACCAGGTGGCCGACCGCCTCGTGGGCCTCGCGGAACGGGACCCCGCGGCGGACGAGCAGCTCGGCCAGGTCGGTGGCCAGCGCGAACCCATCGGGCGCCGAGGCCTCCATGCGGGCGGTGTTGACCCGCATGGTCGCGACCAGCCCGGCCATCGCCGGCAGGACCAGGAGCAGCGTGTCGACCGCGTCGAAGACGGGCTCCTTGTCCTCCTGCAGGTCGCGGTTGTAGGTGAGCGGCAGGCCCTTGAGGGTGGTCAGCAGCGACATCAGGTTGCCGATGAGGCGCCCGGACTTGCCGCGGGCCAGCTCGGCGACGTCGGGGTTCTTCTTCTGGGGCATGATCGACGAGCCGGTGGAGTAGGCGTCGTCCATCTCGATCCAGCGGAACTCCTGCGAGGCCCACAGGACGATCTCCTCGCCCAGCCGCGACAGGTGCACGCCGATCATGGCCGCGTCGAACAGGAACTCCGCCGCGAAGTCACGGTCGGAGACGGCGTCCATCGAGTTGGGCGCGGCGGCCGCGAAGCCGAGCTCCTCGGCCACGGCCTGCGGGTCGAGCGGCAGCGACGAGCCCGCCAGCGCGCCGGCGCCGAGCGGGGAGATCGCGGCGCGCTTGTCCCAGTCGGTGATGCGGTCGATGTCGCGGGCGAAGGCGTGCACGTGGGCCAGGAGCTGGTGGCCGAACGACACCGGCTGCGCGTGCTGCAGGTGTGTCATGCCGGGCGCGGCCGTCTCGGCGTGCGTGGCGGCCTGGGCCATGAGCGCCGTCTCCAGCTCGACCAGGCGGGAGACGACCGTGCGGGCGTGATCGCGCAGGTAGAGGCGCAGGTCGGTGGCGATCTGGTCGTTGCGCGAGCGCCCCGCGCGCAGCTTGCCGCCCAGCGTGCCGAGCCGCTCCAGCAGGCCGCGCTCCAGCGCCGTGTGCACGTCCTCGTCGGCGACCGTCGGCCGGAACTCGCCCGCCTTGCAGGCGCGCTCCAGGTCGTCGAGCGCGCCGATCATGCGCTCGAGCTCCTCGTCGCTCAGCAGCTCCGCCCTGTGCAGCACGCGGGCGTGCGCCCTGGACGCGGCCAGGTCGTACGGCACGAGCCGCCAGTCGAAGTGCACGCTCACCGACAGCCGGGCCAGCGCGTCGGACGGACCGCTCTCGAATCGCCCGCCCCACAGCCGCATCGGCTTGCCATCACTCACCGTTATCTCCTTCGTGACCATGTCCATGGTCGCACCCGCTTCGGGACTCGTTGGCATCGTTCCTCGCTCTCTCGCCCCGAGCTCCTGTGCTCCGGCGGTCCATGGTCGCACCCGCTTCGGGACTCGTTGGCATCGTTCCTCGCTCTCTCGCCCCGAGCTCCTGTGCTCCGGCGCGACCTTAGTGCACGTCACCCTTTCTTGGCGTCCCGTGCGGCGGCGATCTTAGTGGGGAGGGAGAACAGCTGGACGAACCCCTTGGCCAGCGACTGGTCGAACGTGTCGCCGGTGTCATAGGTGGCCAGCGAGAAATCGTACAGAGAATCCTCCGAGCGGCGGCCGGTGACAGTGGCCCGGCCGCCGTGCAACGTCATGCGGATGTCGCCGGAGACGTGCTTCTGCGCCTCGGCGATGAGAGCGTCGAGGGCGCTCTTGAGCGGCGAGAACCACAGGCCGTCGTAGACGAGCTCGCCCCACCGCTGGTCCACGCCGCGCTTGAAGCGGGCGAGGTCGCGTTCGACGGTGACGTTCTCCAGCTCCATGTGCGCGGTGATGAGGGCGACGGCGCCGGGCGCCTCGTACACCTCGCGCGACTTGATGCCGACCAGGCGGTCCTCGACCAGGTCGATCCGGCCGACGCCGTGCGCGCCGGCGCGCCGGTTCAGCTCGTCGACGACCTGGTACGGCGTCAGCGCCCGCCCGTCGATCGCGACGGGGACGCCCTGCTCGAACGTGATGACGACCTCGTCGGGCTCGCGCGGCTCGGCCGGGTCGCCGGTGTAGGAGTAGACGTCCTCGGTGGGGCCGTTCCAGATGTCCTCGAGGAAGCCGGTCTCGACGGCGCGGCCCCAGAGGTTCTGGTCGATGGAGAACGGGTTCTTCTTCGACGTCTCGATGGGCAGGCCCTTGGCCTCGGCGTACTCGATGGCCTTGTCTCGCGTCCAGGCGAAGTCGCGGGCGGGCGCGACGACCCTGAGGTCGGGGGCGAGGGCGGCCAGGCCGGCCTCGAAGCGGACCTGGTCGTTGCCCTTGCCGGTGCAGCCGTGCGAGACGATCGTGCCGCCGAACCGCTTGGCCGCCGAGACCAGGTGCTTGACGATCAGCGGGCGCGACAGCGAGGAGACCAGCGGGTAGCGGTCCATGTAGAGGGCGTTGGCCTGCAGCGCGGGCACGCAGAAGTCGGCGGCGAACTCCTCCTTGGCGTCCACCACGACCGACTCGACCGCGCCGCAGTCGACGGCCCGCTGCTGGATCGCCGCCATGTCCTCGCCGCCCTGGCCGAGGTCCACGGCGACGCAGACGACCTCGGCGCCCATCTTCTCGGCGAGGTACGGGATGGCGACCGAGGTGTCGAGGCCGCCGGAGTACGCGAGCACTACCCTTTCGGACATTACATATCTCCGGATATCAGATGTTGGCCAGGCGGCGGGCTAGCCGCGCCGGTCGGCCACTCTCAGCAGCGCGTCCGCGACGGCCTGGCCGCCCGTCGGATCGCGGCTGATCACGAGGATCGTGTCGTCGCCCGCGACCGTGCCGAGGATCGACTCCCAGTCGGCGTGGTCGATGGCGGAGGCCAGGAACTGGGCCGCGCCCGGCGGGGTCCGTACGATGACCAGGTTGGCCGACGCCTCGGCGCCGACCAGCAGTTCCTCGGCGATGCGGTGCAGTCGCGCGGCCGGGCTCTCCCCGGTGCCCAGCCGGGTGAGCGGGATCCGGGCCCCGCCCTCGCCGGGCAGGGCGTAGACCAGGGATCCGTCGTCGGCGCGCAGCTTGAGCGCGCCGAGCTCGTCGAGGTCACGCGAGAGCGTGGCCTGGGTGACCTCGACGCCGCTCTCGGCGAGCAGCTTGGCCAGCTCCGGCTGGGAGCGCACGGCCTGCCGCTGCAGCAGATCTGTGATCTTGGCCTGCCGCGCCGCCTTGGTCATGGGGATCATCATCTATGGGACACCAGCCAGTGCAGGAGTGCCTTCTGGGCGTGCAGCCGGTTCTCCGCCTGGTCCCACACGACGCTCTGCGGGCCCTCGAGGACCTCGCCGGTGATCTCGTAGTCGCGGTAGGCGGGCAGGCAGTGCAGCACGATCGCGTCGGGCGCGGCGTGCTCCAGCAGCTCGGAGTTCACCTGGTACGGCATGAGGGCGGCGACCCGCTCCTCCTTGCCGTCCTGGCCCATCGACACCCACGTGTCGGTCGCGATCACGTGGGCGCCCTGGGCGGCGGCCACCGGGTCGGACAGCGCGATCACCGAGCCGCCCGTCCTGGCGGCGATGGCGGCGGCCTGGTCGAGGATGACCGCGTCGGGCTGGTAGCCGGCCGGGGCCGCGATCCGCACGTGCATGCCGGCGGTGGCCCCGCCGAGCAGGTAGGAGTGGGCCATGTTGTTGGCGCCGTCGCCCAGGTAGGTGAGCGTGACTCCGGCGGTGCGGCCCAGCTTCTCCTGGACGGTCTGCAGGTCGGCCAGGATCTGGCAGGGGTGGAACTCGTCGGTGAGCGCGTTGACGACCGGCACCCGGGAGTGGGCGGCCATCTCGTCGATGAGCTCCTGCCCGGTGGTCCGCCACACGATGGCGGCGACCTGCCGGTCGAGCACCCGGGCGATGTCGGCGGTGGGCTCGCCGCGGCCCATGAGGACCGAGACGTTGTCGACGACCAGCGGCAGGCCGCCGAGCTCGCCGATGCCGGTGTGGAAGGAGACGCGCGTGCGGGCCGACGGCTTGTCGAACAGGACCGCGACCGTCTGCGGGCCCTCGAACGGGCGGTAGCCGAACCGGTCCTTCTTCATGGCCGCGGCGAGGTCGAGCACCTCCGCCTGCTCGGCGGACGTGAGGTCGTCATCGCGAAGGAAGTGTCTGATTTGCGCCGAGTCCGCGCTGTGCCTGGTCACTTGGCCGCCTCCGACAGGATCGCCGGGTAGGCGGCCAGGAACTTGTCGATCTCCTCCGCCGTGACCACCAGCGGCGGCGCGATGCGTACGGCGTCCGGCTGGAGGGCGTTGACCAGGAAGCCGGCGCTCTGGGCGGCGCTCTGGACCTCGGCCGAGCGGGGCTCGTTCAGCACGGTGGCCAGCCAGAGGCCGCGCCCGCGCACGCTCTTCAGCAGCGGGTGCCGGATCGACTCCAGGCCGGAGCGCAGCCGCGCGGAGGCCGACTTGACGTGGTCGAGGTCAAGGTTGTCGAGCACGGCCAGGGCGGCGGCGCAGGCGACCGGGTTGCCGCCGAACGTGGAGCCGTGGTCGCCCTTGGCGAACAGCTTGCCCGCGTCGCCGAACCCGATGCACGCGCCGATCGGCAGCCCGCCGCCCAGGCCCTTGGCCAGGGTCAGGATGTCGGGCGTGACGCCGTCGGCCTGGTGCGCGAACCAGTGGCCGGTGCGGCCGATCGCGGACTGGATCTCGTCGGCCACCAGGAGGGCGCCCGTGGAGTCGCAGATCTCGCGGGCCGCCTCGAAGTAGCCCTCGGGCGGCGGGACCACGCCGGCCTCGCCCTGGGTGGGCTCCAGGAAGACCGCGATGCAGTCGCCGGTCACGGCCTCCTTGAGCGCGGTGGCGTCACCGTACGGGACGAAGCGGACGTCGATCGGGAACGGGCCGAACTGGTCGCGGATCGACGGCTTGCCGGTCAGCGACAGCGCGCCGATCGTGCGGCCGTGGAAGCCGTTCTCGGCGGCCACGAAGTAGGAGCGGCCCTCGCGCTTGCCGTACTTGACGGCGAGCTTGTAGGCGGCCTCGTTGGCCTCGGTGCCGGAGTTGGCGAAGAAGACCTTGCCCGGGGCGTTGAGCAGGTCGAGGAGCTTCTCGGCGAGCAGCACCTCGGGCTCGTGCAGGAACAGGTTGCTGGTGTGCGCGATCGTGGCGACCTGCTTGGAGACGGCCTCGACCAGGGCCGGGTGGGCGTGACCGAGCGAGCTGGTCGCGATGCCGCCGATGAAGTCGAGGTATTCGTTGCCGTCCACGTCCCAGACGCGAGTGCCCTCGCCTCGCGCCAGCGCCACCGGCGGCACGCCGTAGTTGGGCATGAAGGCCGTCTCGAACCTCTCATACAGGTTCATGCGGCCGACTCCGTCGTCCGCATGAACCTAAGGTTGCTGTGCTTATCGATTCGCTCGCTACGCTCGCTCATCAGGGCACCACCATCGTTCCGATTCCCTCATTGGTGAATATTTCCAGCAGCAGTGAGTGCGGCACGCGGCCGTCTAGCACGTGGGCCTGCGGGACGCCGCCCTGGACCGCGGTCAGGCAGGCCTCCATCTTGGGGACCATGCCGCTGGACAGCGTCGGCATCAGCGTCTCGAGCTCGTCGGCGTCGAGCTGGTCGATCACGTCGGTGTCGTCGGGCCAGTTGGCGTACAGGCCCTCGACGTCGGTGAGGACGATCAGCTTCTGCGCCTCGAGCGCCACGGCCAGCGCGGCCGCGGCGGTGTCGGCGTTCACGTTGTAGATCTGCCCGTCGTCCCCGCGCGCCACGCTGGAGACGACCGGGATGCGGCCGTTGTCGATCAGGGCCCGCACCGCGCCCGGATCGACCTTGATGATCTCGCCGACCTGGCCGATGTCCACGGGCTCGCCATCCACGATCGCGTGCTTGCGCACGGCCGTGAACAGGTGGGCGTCCTCGCCGGACATGCCGACGGCGAACGGGCCGTGCCGGTTGACCAGGCCCACGATGTCGCGGTTGACCTGGCCGACCAGGACCATCCTGACGACCTCCATGGCCTCCGGCGTGGTGACCCGCAGCCCGGCCGTGAACGTCGACTCGATGCCCAGCTTGGCGAGCGCGCTGCTGATCTGCGGGCCGCCGCCGTGCACGACGACCGGGCGCAGGCCCGCGTGCTGCAGGAAGACGACGTCCTCGGCGAAGCCCGCCTTGAGCGACTCGTCGGTCATGGCGTTGCCGCCGTACTTGATGACGACGGTCGCGCCGTGGAAGCGGGTCAGCCAGGGCAGCGCCTCGATCAGCGACTCGGCCTTGGCCTGCGCGCTGAGGGACCTCACGAGGAGTACGCCGAGTTCTCGTGGACGTACTCGGCCGTCAGGTCCGTGGTGTGCACCGTCGCGGTGTGCGGGCCCGCCGACAGGTCGATCGTGATCGTCACGTCCCTGGGGCGCATGTCCACCTTGGAGCGGTCGTCGCCGACCGCGCCGCCGCGGCAGATCCAGATGCCGTTGATGGCCACGTTCAGGCGGTCGGGCTCGAACACCGCGTCGGTGGTGCCGACGGCGGCCAGGACGCGGCCCCAGTTGGGGTCCTCGCCGTGGATGGCGCACTTGAGCAGGTTGGAACGCGAGACCGCGCGGCCGACCTTGACCGCGTCGGCCTCCGAGTCGGCGCCGACGACCTCGATGGCGATGGCCTTGGAGGCTCCCTCGGCGTCGACCAGGAGCTGCCTGGCCAGGTCGGCGCAGACCTCGTGGACCTTCTGCTCGAACTCGGCCAGGTCCGGCTTGACGCCGGCGGCGCCGCTGGACAGCAGGAGCACGGTGTCGTTGGTGGACATGCAGCCGTCGGTGTCGAGGCGGTCGAACGTCCTGGCGGTGGCCCTGCGCAGCGCGGCGTCGAGCTCCTCGCTGGTCAGGTCGGCGTCCGTGGTGATCACGCAGAGCATCGTGGCCAGGGCGGGGGCGAGCATGCCCGCGCCCTTGGCCATGCCGCCGACCATGTATCCGCTGCCCCGCCGGAACGAGATCTTGGAGACGGTGTCCGTGGTGCGGATGGCGTCGGCGGCGGCCAGGCCGCCGTCGCGGGAGAGCTGGGTGGAGGCGCTCTCGACGCCGGCCAGCAGCGCGTCCATCGGCAGCCGCTCGCCGATCAGGCCGGTGGAGCAGACCGCGACCTCGCCCGCGGAGTCCTGGAGCACCTCGGCCACCTTCTCGGCGGTGGCGTGGGTGTCCTGGAAGCCCTCGGGGCCGGTGCAGGCGTTGGCGCCGCCGGAGTTGAGCACGACCGCGCGCAGCCGCCCGCCGGCCAGGACCTGCTGCGACCACAGGACGGGGGCGGCCTTCACGCGGTTGGCGGTGAAGACGCCCGCGGCGGCCCTGCTGGGGCCGTCGTTGACGACGAGGGCCAGGTCACGGGCGCCGCCGGACTTGATCCCGGCGGCGATGCCCGCGGCCCGGAAACCGAGTGGTGCGGTTACGCTCACGCCGCCTCCTTCGTCGGCAACGCAAGCGTTGGACGCCCGTGCCCATTGGTTCGTTCGCTGCGCTCTCTCACGGTGCGACTCCTGTCAGGGGAAGGCCGAGCTCTTCGGGGAGGCCGAGTGCGAGGTTAACGCTCTGGACGGCGCCTCCGGCCGTGCCCTTGGTGAGGTTGTCGATGGCGATGACGGCGACCACGCGGCCCGCGCGTTCGTCGAGCGTCACCTGCAGGGCGGCGGTGTTGGCGCCGTAGGTCATGGACGTGGCCGGCCACGTGCCCTCGGGCAGGAGCTTGACGAACGGCTCCTCCTTCAGCGCGACCTCGTACGCCGTCCGCAGCGCCTCCTTGGTGAGGCCGGGCGCGGCCGGGGCGGTGCAGGTGGCGAGGATGCCGCGGCTCATGGGGGCCAGCGTCGGGGTGAAGGAGACGCGGACCCGGGTGCCGGCGACGGCCGACAGGCCCTGCTCCATCTCGGGAGTGTGCCGGTGGACGCCGCCCACGCCGTACGCGCTGACCGAGCCCATGACCTCGCTGCCGAGCAGGTTGGGCTTGAGCGACTTGCCGGCGCCGCTGGTGCCGCTGGCGGCCACCACGACCACGTCCGGCTCGGCCAGGCCCGCGGCGAACGCGGGCGACAGGGCCAGCAGGACGGAGGTCGGGTAGCAGCCGGGGACCGCGATGCGGGTGGCCGTCCGCAGGACCTCCCGCTGGCCGGGCAGCTCGGGCAGGCCGTAGGGCCAGGACCCGGCGTGCTCGCCGCCGTAGAACTCCTGCCAGGCGGCCGGGTCGGTGAGCCGGTGGTCGGCGCCGCAGTCGACGACGATCGTCTCCGCGCCGAGCTGGGCGGCGACGGCGGCCGAGTGGCCGTGCGGCAGGGCGAGGAAGACGACGTCATGCCCGGCCAGCGTGTCGGCGACGGTGTCCTCGATGATCCGGTCGGCCAGCTGCGGCAGGTGCGGCTGGTGGGCGCCGAGGCGGCTGCCCGCGCTGGACGCCGCGGTGAGCGCGCCGATCTCGAACTCGGGGTGCCCGAGCAGGAGGCGGAGCAACTCTCCTCCCGCGTAGCCGCTGGCCCCCGCGACCGCTGCCCTCATTCCGCCCTCTCTCCTGCATATTCATGCATTATTGCTCATGACCTTACTGTGAAGATAATGCACTCCACGGGATGGACATGCAAGCTGGAGGCGTCCAGATGACCACATCGTGAGACGGTGAGTGTTCCCAGTCGGCTGCAGGTGAATGCCAAGCCGGGGCGGCGACGATGGGGCACATGAGCGACTTCATGCCCGATATCCAGTTTGTCACCCCTGGTGGGAGGGATCCGGGGCGGCTCGGGCGGATCGTCCTCGTGCTGCTCTGGCTGACGGTGTGCCTGGCGCCGGTGGCGTTCGCGATCGGCGATCTGGAGCTGGCCACGGGGCGGGCCGGCACGCCGGGGACGCTGCGGGTGGCCTCGTGCGAGGCGCTGGGCCAGGGCCGGTACGACTGCCAGGGGATCTTCACTCCGGACTCCGGCGGGAGCGCCGTGGCGGTGGACGCCTCGCCGGACTCCGAGGCGGGCGACGTGACGCGGGCCCGGCTCACGCCGGAAGGCGACCGCGCGGTCCCGGCCGGGACGAAGGGGGTCCTGGCGGCCTTGACGTTGCCGGCGGTCGGCTTCGGGGGGCTGGGGTTCCTGCCGTACGTGATCATGTACTGGGCGGGCGCGCGCAGGGGGCGGCGGGCCGCCGTGGCCGGGGGTTGCCTGGTCACGGCGGCCGGGGCCGCGCTGACGGTGATCGGGATGGTGGCTGCCTACTCCTGAGCTGTCAGTCTCCTGAGCGGTCAGGTCAGCGGAGGAAGGCGGCGGCCACGCCCGCGTCCACCGGGATGTGCAGGCCCGTGGTGTGGGTGAGGTCGTTGCCGGTGAGGGCGAAGACGGCGGCGGCCACGTGCTCGGGCAGGACCTCGCGCTTGAGCAGGGTCCGCTGGGCGTAGAACTCGCCGAGCTTCTCCTCCTCCACGCCGTAGACGGCCGCGCGGTTGGCGCCCCAGCCGGAGGCGAAAATGCCGGAGCCGCGTACCACGCCGTCGGGGTTGATCCCGTTGACGCGGATGCCGTGCGTGCCCAGTTCGGCCGCCAGCAGCCGGACCTGGTGCGCCTGGTCGGCCTTGGCCGCGCCGTAGGCGACGTTGTTCGGGCCGGCGAAGACGGCGTTCTTGGAGGAGATGTAGACGATGTCGCCGCCCAGCCCCTGGTCGATCAGGACCCGGGCCGTCTCGCGCGCGACCAGGAACGATCCCCTGGCCATCACGTCGTGCTGCAGGTCCCAGTCGTCCAGGGTGGTCTCCAGCAGCGCCCGGGACAGCGACAGCCCGGCGTTGTTGACGACCAGGTCCACGCCGCCGAAGGCCAGCACGCCCGCGCGTACCGCCGCGGCGACCTGCTCCTCCGAGGTGACGTCCACGGCGACCGCCACCGCGACGTCGGACACCCTGTACGCGGCCGCGCCGATCTCGGCGGCGACCTTCTCCGCGGCGGCCACGTCGCGGTCGGCGACCACCACGCAGGCGCCCTCGGCGGCCAGGCGGCGGGCGGTGGCCGCGCCGATGCCCGAGCCGCCGCCGGTCACCAGCGCGACGCGGGTGGCCAGGGGCTTCGGCTTGGGCATGCGGCGGAGCTTGGCCTCCTCCAGCTCCCAGTACTCGATGCGGAACTTCTCCGACTCGGGGATGGGCGCGTACGTGGAGACGGACTCGGCCCCGCGCATGACGTTGATGGCGTTGACGTAGAACTCGCCGGCCACGCGGGCGGTCTGCTTGTCCTTGCCGAACGAGAACATGCCGACGCCCGGCACCAGCACGATCGCCGGGTCCGCGCCGCGCATGGGCGGCGAGTCGGGGGTGGCGTTGCGGTCGTAGTAGGCGGTGTAGTCGGCGCGGTAGGCGGTGTGCAGCTCGCGCAGCCGTTCGACGGCCTGCTCCAGGGGCGCGTCCGGCGGCAGGTCGAGCACCAGCGGCGCGACCTTGGTCCGCAGGAAGTGGTCGGGGCAGGACGTGCCCAGGGCGGCCAGGCGCGGGTGCTCGGCGCGGGAGACGAAGTCCAGCACCTCGGGCGTGTCGGTGTAGTGGCCGACGACGCGGAGGTCGGTGGAGGCCAGGCCGCGAATGTGCGGGAACAGCGCGGCGGCCCGCGTGTGCCGCTCGGTCTCCGGCAGCGTCTCGTAGATCACCGAGCCGAACGGGTCGGGGCGGCCGTGCTCGGCCAGGTACGCCTCCGCGGTGCGGATGATCTCCAGCGAGCGGGACTCGCACTCCTGCGCCGTGGCGCCCCAGGCGGTGATGCCGTGGCCGCCGAGGACGCAGCCGATGGCCTGCGGGTTGGCCTCCTTGATGGCGGCGATGTCCAGGCCGAGCTGGAAGCCGGGCCGCCGCCACGGCACCCACACCACGCGCTCGCCGAAGACGCGCCTGGTCAGCTCCTCGCCGTCGGCCGCGGTCGCGATCGCGATCCCGGCGTCGGGGTGCAGGTGGTCGACGTGCGCGGCCTCGACCAGGCCGTGCATGGCGGTGTCGATCGACGGCGCGGCGCCGCCCTTGCCGTGCAGGCAGTAGTCGAACGCGGCGACCATCTCGTCCTCGCGCTCCACGCCCGGGTAGACGTTCACGAGCGCGCGCAGGCGGTCCAGGCGGAGCACGGCGAGCCCGGACTCCTTCAGCGTGCCCAGGTCGCCGCCCGAGCCCTTGACCCAGAGGAGTTCGACGTCCTCGCCGGTGACCGGGTCGGGCGCCGCGCCCTTGGCCGAGGTGTTGCCGCCCGCGTAGTTGGTGTTGCGCGGGTCGGCGCCCAGCCGGTGCGAGCGCTCCAGCAGTTCCTTAACGACTTCCATGGTTGGTCAGGCCCCCCAGCCGGCCTGGTTGCCGCCGACACGCTCGGCGGCAATTTTCTCGAAATATCCGGACTTGGCGTACGCGGTCATCGGGTCGGGCGCCAGCCCCGACTCCTCCCGCAGCTCGGCGAGCAGCGGCCGCACGTCGGTGTTGTAGGCGTCCATGAACACGGCGTTCGCGCCCAGCACGTCGCCCTCGGACTGGGCGGCGGCCAGCGCCTCCCGGTCCACCAGCAGCGCCTTGGCGGTGGCCTCCTGGACGTTCATGACCGAGCGGATCTGGCCCGGGATCTTGGGCTCGATGTTGTGGCACTGGTCGAGCATGAATGCCACGCCGGCCTCAGGGTCGAGCCCGCCGCCGCGGACCACCTCGAACATGATGCGGAACAGCTGGAACGGGTCCGCCGCCCCCACCATCAGGTCGTCGTCGGCGTAGAAGCGCGAGTTGAAGTCGAAGCCGCCGAGCTTTCCCTCGCGGAGGAGGAAGGCGACGATGAACTCGATGTTGGTGCCCGGCGCGTGGTGGCCGGTGTCCACCACGACCTGCGCCTTGGGGCCGAGCTTGACGCAGTGGGCGTACGCGGTGCCCCAGTCGGGCACGTCGGTGGCGTAGAAGGCGGGCTCGAAGAGCTTGTACTCCAGCAGGAAGCGCTGGCCCTCGCCGAGCCGGTCGTACACCTCGGCCAGCGACTCGGCCAGCCGGTCCTGGCGGGCCCTGATGTCGTCCTGGCCCGGGTAGTTGATGCCGTCAGAGAACCACAGCTTGAGCGTGTCGGAACCGGTGGCGTCCATGATGTCCACGCACTCGAGCAGGTGGTCGGTGGCCTTGCGGCGCACCCGCGCGTCCGGGTTGGTGACGCTGCCCAGCATGTAGTCGTCGTCCTGGAAGACGTTGGAGTTGATGGCTCCGATGCCCACACCCAGCTCGCGGGCGTGCCTGGCCAGGTCGGCGTAGTCGTCCACCTTGTCCCACGGGATGTGCAGGGCGACCGTGGGGGCGATCCCGGTGTAGGCGTGCACCTGGGCGGCGTCGGCGAGCTTCTCGTACGGGTCGCGCGGCACCCCCTTCTGCGCGAACACCTTGAACCGCGTGCCGCTGTTGCCGTAGGCCCAGGACGGCGTCTCGATGTGCTGCGCCCGCAGCGCGGCCTTGATGTCAGTCATTACTCCCCGATCAATCCAGGTGGAACACTTCGTCCAGCGGGTGCATGCCCTCGTCGGGCCGCCCGTCGAGGCTCTCGAAGAACGGCGCCATCTCGGCCTGCCAGCGGGCGTTGACCTCGGTCTCGGCCATGGCCTTCCTGGCTGCCTCGAAGTCCTCGGTCTCCAGGTAGCCCACGAGGAGGCCGTCGTCTTTGAGGAAGAGCGAGTAGTTGTGCCAGCCGGTGCGCGCGAGCGCCTCTCGCATGTCCGGCCAGACGTCTCGGTGGCGTTCGCGGTACTCCGCCAGCCGCTCTGGGCGGACTTTCAGCAGGAAGCAGACGCGTTGCACTGACACTCCCTTCAAAACGTTTTAATCCTTCGTGCAGGAAACTATGATTCCTGGTGCTCGCTGTCAATGCACCCGGGCCCACGGACGGCGTGCGGTGATCGCCCGGTCACGGTGACACGTTTTAATCCCCGGCGACGGTCAGGTGGGGAGTCTGTCGCCGACGAGGGCCAGGTTCTGGATGGCCGCCAGACCGTACAGGGCCGTGGTGTTGGTGGAGACCCAGGCCGCCTCGTCCGTCGGGTTGAGGGTCGTGGTGACCTTCTCCGACTTCCACGGCAGGTCCGGCGCGTACCCGTCGCCCGTGGCGAACTCCGTCCACGCCCGGGCGGCGAGGTCGTCGCGCTGGAGCCGGACCGCCGCGTACGCCGTGAGCCGGGAGTGCCCCTGCTTGAGGATGAGGTTGCCGAAGTTCGCGCCCGTCTCGGCGGCCTGCTCGGCCTTGGTGGCGTTGAACAGGCGGCAGTACTGGAGCCAGGCCCGCTCGAAGTCCGGCATGTCCACCAGGTCGATGAGCTCGGCGCAGATCTCGACCTGGCCGAACATGGCCGACAGGTGGGACACCGCGACCTTGCGGGCGGCCGGGGCGAACTCGCCGGTGCTGAGGTTGTAGAGGCCCTCGCCGGTGACGAAGCCGTTGGGCATGGCGGCGATGGTGCGCATGGTGGCCTTGAGCTTCTTCTCGGCCACGGGGTCCCCGCCGCGTTCCCACTCGGTCAGCCAGGCGGCGGCCAGGCCGCTCCAGTCGGTGCCCAGCCCGATGGCGAGGGCCGACGGGTCCGGCGTGTACGGCTCCGTGCGGATCTTGCGGAGCGGGTCGATGGCCAGGAACGTCTTGTCGGAGTCCACCAGGGCCCGCATGAGGTCGCCGGTGCGCTCGTCGGCGGTCAGGAAGTAGAAGATGCGCCGGTAGACCGCGGTCGAGATGCGCTGCTGCTTGGCGCTGCACCCCCAGTGCTGCACGTTGTGCCGGCTGCCGAGCCCGGCCCAGGGCCCGAGGTGGTAGACGTCCACCTCGCCGGTGTGCCGGGTCATCGCCTCGGCGAAGCGGAACACGTCGGCGCGCCCCGAGCGCAGGTAGGCGTACCAGAGCCACAGGTCGGGCGAGAGCTCCGAGTTGTCCCAGGCGTAGCCGCCGACGTCGTAGCGCCACACGTGCCGGTCCTCGTCGAAGGTGTGCATGATGTCGCCGTAGTCCCAGAACCCGTACCAGTGCCGCTGCTCGACCTGCTTGCGGTAGTAGTCGAAGAGGAAGTCGAGGCGGTCCTCGATGGTCTTCCTGCCGGGCGTCGACCGGTCGACCGGGCTGAACAGGCCGCCGAACACCTTGGCGGCGGCCAGGTGGGCGGGTGGCGCGACGATCAGGGGCGGCGTGCGGACGGCGTCGGCCATCGCCCCGAGCCGGGCGGCGTCCGGGGTGGCGGCCAGCGCCCAGAAGGTCAGCTCGCTCGTACGCGCGATCCCGAGCGGCGTGCCGAAGCCGGGCTCGTAGTCCTCGTACGTGATGTTGAGGCCCTCGATCTGCTCCGGGTAGGTGTCCTGGCCCATGCCGTCGTGGTAGAAGCGGGTGTCCATCGGCCCGGCCTCCGGCGACCAGAGCCAGACGGTGACCTCGGCCTCCTCCGAGGCGGCCCCGCGGATGTCGAGCTGGGTGGGGTGCCGCTGCCAGAAGTCCCGCAGGCCGAACGCGAGCCCGCCGCTCGTCCCGCCCACGTACCCGAGCCCCGAGGCGCGCCGGCCCTGGTCCACGGCGACCCAGCCGTACCCCTTCTTGGTGCGCTTCTTGAGCGTGAAGCCCTCGGAGGACAGCTGGGCGAGGCTGTAGTCGCCCCAGTCGGGGATGAGCTGGACGCGGCTGCTGACCCGCGTGTCCCAGGTGGCGATGTCCGGCAGCCGCTGCCCGGCCACCTGCGCCTTCCGCACGGCCGCGCCGGGGTCGCGGCGCAGGCCCGTGATGCCCTTGACGGCCTCGGTGAGCAGGCCGTGCCCGTCGCCGACGAACCGGATGTGCCGGTTGTACGGCTCGTCCCGCATCGGGACGCGGAAGCGCACGCCGAGCCCGGCGACGAAGTCGTGCTGCCCGTCGCGGTCGAAGACGAACGTGTGCGTCATCCGCACGCTCTCCGCGCCCGCGTAGAAGTAGAGCCGGATCGTGAACGGCAGCCACGAGCGGCCCTTCTTGGAGGTGTGGCGGCCCTCGATCCGCACGACCGCGCGCACCGGGCCGGACTGCTCGACCTCCACCTTCGAGATGTCGCTCAGGTAGGAGTCGACCTCGACCGTGCGGTCGTCACCGTCGTCGATCTTGCCCTGGCGGAGGTTGACGAGCTGCCCCTTGCGCGCGATCTCGGTCTCGCCGCGCCAGATCTGGCTGATCAGCTCGCTGCCGCTCTTGCGGACGCGGGCGCGGATCACGCCGGTGTCCACGTCCACGTACTGCTTCTCGTCCTTGACGGTGACCGGCTTGACGGGAGCGGCGGCTGTGGCCGCGACTGGGCCGGGCCGCAGCGTGTACGTCTCGGCCGGGGGCGTCCCGGGACCGACCGCGTGGGCCGTCCACTTGAGCGACCCGTCCGGCCAGTACGCCAGCGGCCACGTCTGCATCGGCACGGCGGCGCCGTCGGCCGCGGTGAGCGCGAACGCCTGCTCCTTGGCCCAGCTCATTGGCACGGCGCCCTTCGGCCAGGGGACGCCCCAGGTGGTGCCGGGCGCCTCGGCGGGCTTGTCCTCCAGCCAGCGCAGGGGGACGTCGGGGACGGCCGGCGCCGCCAGCGCGGGCGACTCCAGGGCCGAGGCCAGCGGGACGGCGGCGCCGGCGACCGCTAACCCCTTCAGGGCGTCGCGGCGTGAGATCTGCTCGGACACAGGTGCACCTCCAGGCGGGGAGGGGCGCGCTCGCACGCGCCCCTCAGGGGGGTTGGTGGGTGGTACAGCTCCCTGGGGAAGCGCTTTCCAAAGCCGGATGGCGGAACGCCCGCGGGCGCCCCGCCGATCAGGCGGAGATCACGCGGACGTCGCCCGCCGCCACCGTGACCGGGTCGCCGCCGGGCGGGGTCACGACCGCGTCCTCGCCCGTGTGGTTGACGGCGAACAGGTAGGAGCGGCCGTCCGCGTGCGAGCGCCGTACGACCTCGACCCCTGCGGGGGCGGCGGCGACGGGTTCGACGCCCGCCTCCGTCGCGACGGCGGCGATGACCTCGGCCAGGCCGTCGTCGTCGGGTCTGGTGGTGAGGTAGTGGGCGAACCCGTCACCCCACTCGTTGCGGGTCCAGGCGGGCTCCCCGGTGGCGTACGTGTCGAGGACCTTCGCGCCGGTCGCGTGCGCCACCTCGCTCCAGGCGGTCCCCGACGCGCCCGAGGCCAGCGCGATCGGCCCGTCGAGGGGGAAGAACTCCTCCACGCTCACCCCGAGCAGGTCGCGCCACGCCCCGGGGTAGCCGCCGAGCCGCACCCGGTCGTGCTCGTCCACGATCCCGCTGTACGGGCCCACGAGCGCGACCCCGCCCCGCTCCACGAACCGTTCCAGGTTGGCCGCTCCCGCGTCGCTCACCAGGTAGAGCGCGGGCACCAGCACCAGGCGGTAGCCGGTCAGGTCGCCTTCGGGGTGGGCCAGGTCGCAGGTGAGGCCGGCCCGCCAGAGCGCGGCGTGCCAGCGCTTGGCCTCCTCCACCGGGTCCATGTCCGCAGAGGGCTGGGCCGGGTGGTCCTGGGCCCAGACGCTGGAGTGGTCGATGAGGATCGCGACGTCGGCGCTGACGGTGCTGCCCGCCACGTCGGCGAGGCCGGCCAGCTCGGCGCCGAGCGCGGCCACCTCCCGCCAGATCTTGGTGTTCGTGCCCGCGTGCGGCAGCATCGCCGAGTGCCACTTCTCGGCGCCGGCGCGGGAGGCCCGCCACTGGAAGTACATGATCCCGTCCGCGCCCCTGGCCAGGTGGGTCATGGAGTTGCGGCGCAGCTCGCCGGGGGCCTTGGCCCGGTTGCGCGGCTGCCAGTTGACGGCGCTGGTCGAGTGCTCCATCAGCAGCCAGGGCCGGCCGCCGTTGAGCGAGCGGGCGTAGTCGGCGGCGAAGGCCAGGTCGATGTGCGGCTCCGCGCGGGCGCCGATCAGGTAGTGGTCGGTGGAGACCACGTCCATCTCGGCGGCGAAGGCCCAGCAGTCCATGTCCCAGTGCGCGCCCGCCATCAGGTTGGTGGTCGCGGGCACGTCCGGGGTGATCTTCCTGAGCAGGTCGCGCTCGGCGGTGTAGAGCTCGATGAGCGCGTCGGAGCTGAAGCGGCGGAAGTCGAGCTGCTGGCCGGGGTTGGGGAAGGTGGGGGTGGCGCGCGGCGGCAGGATCTGGGCCCAGTCGCCGTAGCGCTGGGACCAGAACGCGGTGCCCCAGGCGTCGTTGAGCGCGTCGAGCGTGTCGTAGTGCGAGCGCAGCCAGGCGCGGAAGGCCGCCGCCGAGGTGTCGCAGAAGCAGCGCGCGTTGTGGCAGCCGTACTCGTTGTGCACGTGCCACAGGGCCAGCGCCTCGTGGTCCCGGTAGCGCGTGGCCAGCTGCTCGGCGATGCGCAGCGCCTTCTCGCGGTAGATCGGCGAGCTGGGGCAGAAGCCCTGCCTGCTGCCGTGGGTCAGCCGCCGCCCGTCGGCGTCCACCGGCAGCGCCTCCGGGTAGGCGTCCCCGAACCAGGGCGGCGGGGCGGCGGTCGGCGTGGCCAGGTTGGCCTTGATCCCGTTTGTGGCCAGCAGGTCCATCACGCGGTCGAACCAGCCGAAGTCGAACACTCCCTCGGCCGGCTCCAGCAGCGACCAGGAGAAGATGCCGACGCTGACCCGGTTGACGCCGGCCTCGCGCATCAGCGCGACGTCCTGCTCCCACGTCTCCTCGGGCCACTGCTCTGGATTCCAGTCCCCGCCGTAGGCGATGACGTCCGGCATGAAACCTGCCTTTCGCAAGTCTGTTAGCGCTCACAGCGTGTTACGTCAGCGTTTACGGGGGATTAAAACGTTCCTCACGCGCGTCGCACAAGGCCCGGCTTGCGTCCTGGGCGGGTTCCCGCTGATCAACAGGGGTGATTGCGCAGGCAGACCCGCCGAATCCAGGCGCGCCCCGTTACTTTAACGTTATGAACGATGGGGAAAGCGTTCTTCGTGCGCACCCGGATACAAACGTTTTACTGGACAGCCGCACAACTCCGCCCACTTCAGACCCGGAAACGCCGCTCCACCGGTGCCGCGACTGGCGCCTTGGTCGTTAGTACGTTTTAATCGTCCCCATGGCCATGGTCAGCATCAAGGACGTCGCCGCACACGCCGGCGTCTCCCCGGGCACGGTCTCCAACGTACTGAACCGGCCCGGGAAAGTCGCGCCCGCCACCCGGGAGCGGGTGGAGGCGGCGATCAGCGAGCTGGGGTTCGTCCGGCACGGCTCGGCCTCGACGCTGCGCGCCGGGCACAGCAGGACGATCGGCCTGAGCGTGATCGACATCGGCAACCCGTTCTTCACCGAGGTCGCGGCCGGGGTCGAGGACGTGGCCAGCGAGCTCGGCTACGCGGTGATCCTGGGCAACTCGGCGGGCTCGCAGGACAAGGAGGAGCGCAACCTGCGCGTGCTGGCCGAGCACCGGGTGCGCGGCGTGCTGATCACCCCCTCCGGCGAGGACGCGGGCCGTCTCGACCGGCTGCGCGAGCGCGGCATCAGCGTCGTCCTGGTCGACCACCCGGCGCACCGGCCCGACCAGTGCGCGGTGGCCGTGGACGACGTCGCGGGCGGCCGGGCCGCGGTCACCCACCTGCTGGCCAAGGGCGCGCGCACCGTCGCCTACGTGACGGGCCCGATGACGATCAGGCAGTGCGTGGAGCGCTGGGAGGGCGCCAAGGCCGCGATGCGGGCCGCCGGGCTCGACCCGGGCGACCTGAAGGTGACCGAGACCGCGACGATGACGGCCCGCGCGGGCGAGAAGGCGGCCGCCGGCCTGATCGAGAACGGGCTGCCCGAGGCCGTGTTCTGCGCCAACGACCTGCTCGCGCTCGGCGTGCTGCGCGCGCTGCTGCGGGCGGGCGTGCGGGTGCCGGAGGACGTGGCGCTGATGGGCTACGACGACATCGACTTCGCCGCCGCCTCCACCGTGTCGCTCAGCTCGATGCGGCAGCCGACCTACCAGCTCGGCCGGATCGCCACCGAGCTGCTGCTTGACGAGTGCGACAACCCGGACACGCACGCGCACCAGCACATCATGTTCCAGCCCGAGCTCATCGCCAGGGAGTCCACACAATGAGCCGCCGTTTCGCCGCCGTCGACCTCGGGGCCTCCAGCGGCCGGGTGATGCTGGCCGACCTCTCCGACGGCCTGGAGCTGACCGAGGTCCGCCGCTTCCCCAACGAGCCGGTGACCGTGGCGGGCCGCCTGCAGTGGGACATCACCCGCCTGTACTCGGAGATCCTCGCCGGCCTGCGCGACGCGGGCCCGGTGTCGTCCGTCGGCGTGGACTCGTGGGCGGTCGACTACGGGCTGCTCGACGCGTCGTCCTCGCTGATGGGCGACCCGGTGCACTACCGCGACGACCGCACGCGGGGGGTGGCCGAGCGGGTGGCCGAGTCGGTCGGGGCGGAGACCCTGTACGACGTGTCCGGGCTGCAGGTGCTGCCGTTCAACACGATCTACCAGCTGCTGGCCGACCGGCTCGACGGGGCCGTGACGATGCTGCTGATCCCCGACCTGATCGGCTACTGGCTCACCGGCGAGGTGGGCGCGGAGGTGACCAACGCCTCGACGACGGGGCTGCTCGACGTGCGCACCAGGTCGTGGGCGTTCCCCCTGATCGAGCGGCTCGGGCTGCCGGCCGGGCTGTTCCCGCCGCTGCGGCAGCCCGGGGAGGCGGTCGGCGAGCTGCGGGGGCGCGCGGCCGACGCGGTCGGCTGGTCGGCGCCCGTCACGGCGGTCGGCTCGCACGACACGGCCTCGGCCGTGGCCGCCGTGCCCGCCTCCGGGCCCGCTTTCGCCTACATCTCGTGCGGCACGTGGTCGCTGGCCGGGGTGGAGCTGCCGCAGCCCGTCCTGACGCCCGAGAGCCGGGCCGCGAACTTCACCAACGAGGCCGGCATCGACGGCACCGTCCGCTACCTGCGCAACGTCATGGGGCTGTGGCTGCTGCAGGAGTGCCTGCGCGCCTGGCCGGGCTCCGACCTGCGCGAGCTGCTGAGTGCGGCGGCGGGCGAGCGGCCGTTCGCGGCCGTGGTCAACCCGGACGAGCCGGTGTTCCTGCCGCCGGGCGACATGCCGGCCAGGATCGCCGCCGAGTGCCGCCGCACGGGCCAGGAGCCTCCGTCGTCCCCGGCCGCGTACGTGCGGTGCGTGCTGGAGAGCCTGGCGCTCGGCCACCGGCTGGCCGTGCGGCAGGCGATGGAGCTGTCCGGGCGTGACGTCGAGGTCGTCCACCTGGTGGGCGGCGGGTCGCGCAACGAGCTGCTGTGCCAGTTCACCGCCGACGCCTGCGGGCTGCCGGTGGTGGCCGGGCCCGCGGAGGCGACCGCGCTCGGCAACGTGCTCGTGCAGGCGCGCTCGGCGGGGCTCGTCTCGGACCTGGCGGAGATGCGCTCGCTGGTCGCCGCCTCCCAGCCGCTGCGCCGCTACGAGCCCTCCGGCGACCCCCAGGTGTGGGAGAAGGCCGCCGCGCGCCTCGCCTGACCCCCTCCGACCTGCGGGTTTTCGCCTCCCGGGAGCAGGGCAGAAACCCGGCCAGGGGTTTCGGGGGGCGTCATGGACATGCGTTGGCCGCTGCTGCGGCAGTTGACCGGCGAGGACCGCAGCGGGCGGGGAGCGGCGGTGAAGTCGGCCAGGACTGCGGCGCTGCGTGCCCGCACGGCCACGGCCGACCGGGTGGTCAAGTCGATCTGCCCGTACTGCGCGGTGGGCTGCGCCCAGAACGTATACGTACGGGATGAACGGGTCGTCCAGATCGAGGGCGACCCCGACTCCCCCATCAGCCGCGGCCGGCTGTGCCCCAAGGGCGCGGCCAGCCTCCAGCTCACCACCGCGTCCGGTCGCAGGCATCAGGTGCTCTACCGCCCGCCGGGCGGGGCCGACTGGCAGGAGATCGACCTCGGCACGGCCATGGACATGGTGGCCGACCGGGTCATCGCCACCAGGCGCGCGACCTGGGAGTGGGAGCGGGACGGCAAGCGCACCGCCAGGACCCTGGGCATCGCCAGCCTGGGCGGCGCGACGCTGGACAACGAGGAGAACTACCTCATCAAGAAGCTGCTGACGGCGCTCGGCGTGGTGCAGATCGAGAACCAGGCCCGGGTCTGTCACAGCTCCAGCGTGGTCGGGCTCGGCACGTCGTTCGGCCGGGGCGGGGCCACCACGTTCATGCAGGACCTGCAGCACTCCGACTGCGTGGTCATCCAGGGCTCCAACTTCGCCGAGGCGCACCCGGTCGGCTTCCAGTGGGTGATGGAGGCCAAGGCGCGCGGCGCGGTGATCATCCACGTCGATCCGCGCTTCACCCGCACCAGCGCGCTGGCCGACCTGCACGTGCCCATCCGCGCGGGTTCGGACGTGGCCCTGCTCGGCGGGATCATCAACCACGTGCTGGACAACGACCTGTACTTCCACGAGTACGTGGTCAACTACACCAACGCCGCCACGATCCTCCGGGAGGACTACCGCGACGCGGAGGACCTCGACGGCGTCTTCTCCGGCTTCGACCCGCAGACCCGCGTCTACGACGACGAGAGCTGGCAGTACGAGGGGATCGCGGTCTCGCCGGCCTCCGGCGAGCGCGACAAGGACTACGAGCGGCGGGTGGGCAAGCTGCCGCCGGGCCGCTCCGAGGTGCTCGGCGCCACCGGCCTGCCCATGGAGGGGACGCCGCGGCGCGACGAGACGCTGCGCCACCCGCGCTGCGTCATGCAGGTGCTGCGCCGCCACTTCGCCCGCTACACCCCGGAGACGGTCGAGCGGGTGTGCGGGGTGCCGCGCGAGCTGTTCCTGCGGTTGTGCCGGCATCTGACGGACAACTCCGGCCCGGACAAGACCTCCGAGTTCGTCTACGCGGTGGGCTGGACGCAGCACAGCGACGGCTCGCAGTTCATCAGGGCGGCGAGCATCCTGCAGCTGCTGCTCGGCAACGTGGGCCGGCCCGGCGGCGGCATCCAGGCGCTGCGCGGGCACGCCAGCATCCAGGGCTCCAGCGACGTGCCCACGCTGTTCAACCTGCTGCCGGGCTACATCCCGATGCCGCACGCGCACGAGGACCTGGGCCTGCGCAAGTTCCTGCGGGCCGACGCGCCGCACCGGGGCTGCTGGGCGAACATGCCCGCGTACCTGGTCAGCCTGCTCAAGGCGTGGTGGGGCGAGTCCGCCCAGCCGGACAACGACTTCAGGTTCGGCTACCTGCCCAGGCTGACCGGCTCGCACAGCACGTACGACACCGTGCTGGCGCAGCTCGACGGCGTCTGCAAGGGCTACTTCCTGCTCGGCGAGAACCCCGCGGTCGGCTCGGCCAACACCCGCATGCAGCGCCTGGGCATGGCGAAGCTCGACTGGCTGGTGGTCCGCGACTTCAACCTGATCGAGAGCGCCACCTGGTGGAAGGACGGCCCGGAGATCGAGACGGGCGAGCTGGTCACCGAGGACATCGGCACCGAGGTGTTCTTCTTCCCCGCCGCGACGCACACCGAGAAGAGCGGCACCTTCACCAACACCAACCGGCTGCTCCAGTGGCACCACCAGGCGGTCGAGCCGGCCGGTGACGCGCGCAGCGACCTGTGGTTCATGTACCACCTGGGGCGGATCATCAGGGAGAAGCTGGCGGGCTCGACGGATCCGATGGACGCGCCGGTGCTGGAGCTCACCTGGGACTACCCGACCGAGGGAGAGGTGGCCGAGCCGTCCGCGGAGGCCGTGCTGGCGGAGATCAACGGCTGGGGCCCCGGCGGGCGGCCCCTGTCCGGGTCCGGCGAGCTCAAGGACGACGGCTCCACGGTGTGCGGCTGCTGGATCTACTGCGGCGTGTACGCCGGCGGCGTCAACCAGGCCGCCCGCCGCAAGCCGCACACCGAGCAGGACTGGATCGCCGCCGAATGGGGGTGGGCCTGGCCGGCGAACCGGCGCATCCTCTACAACCGGGCCTCGGCCAGGCCGGACGGCAGCCCGTGGAGCGAGCGCAAGAAGCTCGTCTGGTGGGACGCGGACGCGGGCCGGTGGACCGGGTTCGACGTGCCGGACATCGACGAGGACAAGGACCCCGGCTTCCGGCCGCCGGAGGACGCGCAGGGCGTGGCGGCGCTGTCGGGGATCGATCCGTTCATCATGCAGGCCGACGGGAAGGGCTGGCTGTTCGCGCCGTCCGGGGTGGTGGACGGGCCGCTGCCGACCCACTACGAGCCGCAGGACTCGCCGGTGGCCAACCCGCTCTACGGCCACCAGCGCAACCCGGCGCGCAAGGTCTACCCGCACGAGGACAACCGCTACCAGCCGAGCGGCGGCGAGCCGGGGGCGTCGGTCTACCCGTACGTGGTGACGACGTACCGGCTGACGGAGCACTTCACGGCGGGCGGGATGAGCCGGCACACGCCGTACCTGGCGGAGCTGCAGCCGGAGATGTTCTGCGAGGTCTCGCCCGAGCTGGCCGCCGAGCGCGGGCTCGTGCACGGCGACTGGGCCACGATCATCACGGCGCGCAACGCCATCGAGGCCAGGGTCATGGTCACCGACCGGATTCCGTCGCTGCGCCTGGACGGGAAGGTGCTGCACCAGATCGGGCTGCCGTTCCACTACGGGCCCAACGGCCTGGCCAGGGGCGACGCGGCCAACGAGCTGTCGGCGATCTCGCTGGACCCCAACTCCCACATCCAGGAGGTCAAGGCCCTGGCGGCCGACATCCGGCCCGGGCGGCGGCCGCGCGGGCCGGCGCTGCCGGAGCTGGTCAGGTCCTATCAGGAGCGCGCGGGCGTCGTCGCCGGCACGGGGACGGAGGCGTGATGGGCCGCGTGGGGTTCTTCACCGACACGAGCATCTGCATCGGCTGCAAGGCGTGCGAGGTGGCCTGCAAGGAGTGGAACGCCGTCCCCGAGGACGGCCTGGCCTTCACCGGCATGTCCTACGACAACACCGTGAGCCTGGGCGCCGACACCTGGCGGCACGTCGCGTTCGTCGAGCAGCGCCGGCCGCTCGGCCACCAGGAGCCCGGGGTCGGCGACATGGACTTCCGCTGGCTGATGGCCTCCGACGTGTGCAAGCACTGCACGGAGGCGGCCTGCCTGGACGTGTGCCCGACGGGCTCGCTGTTCCGCACCGAGTTCGGCACGGTCGTGGTGCAGCAGGACGTCTGCAACGGGTGCGGCTACTGCGTGCCCGCCTGCCCGTTCGGGGTGATCGGCAAGCGGGAGAGCAGCGGCGTGGCCGCCAAGTGCACCATGTGCTACGACCGGCTGGGCGACGGG
Source organism: Nonomuraea angiospora (assembly GCF_014873145.1). Taxonomy (NCBI): domain Bacteria; kingdom Bacillati; phylum Actinomycetota; class Actinomycetes; order Streptosporangiales; family Streptosporangiaceae; genus Nonomuraea; species Nonomuraea angiospora. The sequence goes on from NZ_JADBEK010000001.1 coordinate 3,471,696, forward strand.
CAGGAGCCCGCGTGCGCCAAGACGTGCCCGACGGACTCGATCCAGTTCGGGGACCTCGACGAGCTGCGCGAGCGGGCCGAGCGCCGGCTCGGCCAGGTGCGCGAGGCGGGGACGGCCTCCGCCCGCCTGTACGGGCACGACCCGGGCGACGGGGTGGGCGGCATGGGGGCGTTCTTCCTGCTGCTGGACGAGCCCGAGGTCTACGGCCTGCCGCCCGGCCCCGTGGTGACCACGAGAGATCTGCCGTCGATGTGGCGGCACGCGGGGGTCGCGGCGTTCGCCCTGCTGGCGGGCGTGACGGCGATGGCGCTGCCGATCTGGAGGAGGCGGGGATGACCAGTCAGACCGACGTGCGCCTGGACGGCGCGGCCGAGCTGCGCACCGAACGCGAGGCCACGCCGGGCTCGGCGGGCGACCGGCGCGAGCGGCCGGAGGCGGGCCCGGAGAAGGTTTACGACTCCTACTACGGCCGCCCGGTGCTCAACGAGCCGACGTGGCAGGAGCACGACATCGCCGGCTACCTGTTCCTGGGCGGCCTGGCCGGCGCGTCGTCCACGCTGGCGGCCGTCGCCGAGCTCACCGGCAGGCCGCGCCTGGCCAGGGTGGGCCGGGTGGCCGCGCTGTGCGCGCTGGGCGGCTCGTTCTACTCGCTGATCCACGACCTGGGGCGGCCCGAGCGGTTCATCAACATGCTGCGGGTGTTCAAGGTGACCTCGCCAATGAGCGTCGGCACGTGGATCCTCACGGCGTACGGCCCGCAGGCCGTGTGCGCGGGGGCCGCCGACCTGTCCGGGCGCCTGCCCAGGCTGGGCCGGGCCGCCACGGTGGGGGCGGGCCTGGCGGGCCCCGCGGTGGCCACCTACACCGCCGCGCTGATCTGCGACACCGCCGTGCCCGCCTGGCACGAGGGGTTCCGCGAGATGCCGTTCCTGTTCGCCGGCTCGGCCGCGGCGGCGGCGGGCGGGCTCGGGATGCTGGCCGCGCCGCTGTCGGAGGCGGGCCCGGCCCGCCGGGTGGCGATGCTGGGCGCGGCGGTCGAGTGCGTGGCCGCCACCCGGATGGAGCGGCGGCTGGGGCCGCTGGCCGAGCCGCTCAAGCGCAGCCGGCTGCTGCGCGCGGGCGAGGCGCTGTCGCTGGCGGGCGCGCTGGCCGGGGTGACCGTCGGCCGGCGCAGCAGGATCGCGGCCGTGGCGGCGGGCGCGGCCCTGCTCGCGGGCTCCGCCTGCACCAGGTTCGGGATCTTCCGCGCCGGGATGGAGTCCGCGAACGACCCCAAGTACACCGTCCAGTGGCAGCGGAGGAGGCTCTCATGAGCCGCAAAGTCATCGCTTACCTGCCGTTCTTCGGCATCGTCCTGGTCACCTGCGCGGCTTCCTGGCTGGCGGGCAGGACCGTCCCCGAGGGCCGGATCCGGGGACGTACGATCAGCAGATGACCGAAAAGACCGAAACCACGCCTGGATGGCTCTCGCCCGACGAACTCGAGTCGGTGCGAGGCCAGCTGCCCATCCTCTACGTCGACGCCGTGCCGGTGCGGGTCGACGACACCGGCGTGGTCACCCGCGTCGGCCTGCTGCTGCGCATCGCGTCAGACGGCACGGTCAGCCGGGCGCTGGTCTCGGGACGGGTGCTGCACCACGAGCGGATCCGCGACGCGCTCCTGCGTCACTTGGAGAAGGATCTCGGCCCCGTGGCGCTCCCCCACATCCCCGCCTCCCCTCAGCCGTTCACCGTCGCCGAGTACTTCCCCACGCCCGGCGTCACCCCCTACCACGACCCCCGCCAGCACGCCGTCTCCCTGGCCTACATCGTCCCCGTCGCGGGCGACTGCCGGCCCCGCCAGGACGCCCTGGACCTGGAGTGGTTCACCCCGGAGGACGCCGCGTCGCCGGCGGTGCAGCAGGAGATGACCGGCGGGCAGGGCGTGCTGCTCAAGCAGGCCCTCGCCCACGTCGGCTGCCTGCCCTGATCAAACGGCCTTACGGAAGGAGAGGGAGCGTCCGCCCGCGTCGAACTCGGCGCGGGCGGTGATCCGCCTCCCGCTCCCGCCGGGGAGCGCGAAGCCGACCGAGATCGCGCTTCCCGGGTCCACGCGCGGCATCGTGCGGGCCCGCGCGCGGTTGAGGCCCAGCTCGACCTCGCGCCAGGGCACCGACGAGCCGTTGTAGAGCGTCACCACGACCTGGCCGCCGGTGATCTCCGTCTTCAGCCCGTACGGGAGCCGCGGGTCCGGCCCGATCGAGTCGTCCAGCAGGCTCATCAGCTCGTCCACCAGCGCCGGCCGCTCCCCCGCCAGGTCGCGGCGCTCCCCCGGGTCGGTGGCCAAGTCGTACAGCTCGACCCGGCCCTGCGGCCCCGCGCCCGCGATGTGCGGCGCGAAGCGGACCAGCTTCCACCGGCCCCGGCGGATGGCCTGGGCCTTGCGGGGCCGGTTCCACACCAGGTGGTCGTGCTTGCGGGCGCCCGCGCCGGTGAGCAGGCCGCGGAAGGACAGGCCGTCGAGGTGCGCGGGCACCGGCACCCCGGCCAGGTCCGCGAGGGTCGGCAGCACGTCCCACGAGGCCACCGGCTGCTTGACCACGCGCGGGCGTAACGCGGGCGACCAGGCGATCAGCGGCACGCGGATGCCGCCCTCATAGACGTCGCGCTTGTCGCCGCGCCAGGGCCCGTTGGAGTCGAACAGCTCCGGCGTCACGCCCTTCTCGCTGTGCGGCCCGTTGTCGCTGGTGAACAGCACGAGCGTGCGCTCGGCGACACCGGCCGCGCGTAACTCCCGCACCAGCGTGGCCACGTCGGCGTCGAGCCGGGCCACCTGCGCGGCGTGCCGCCGGTTCGGGCCGCTCCAGGGCCGGTTCTCGTAGCGGCCGGCGTCGCCGGGGATGACGCTTGGCGAGTGCGGCAGGTTGGTGGGGAAGTAGAGCAGGAACGGGTCGTCGCCGCCGCGCCTGATGAACTCGATCGCCCGCTCGAGGAACAGGTCCGGTGCGTACTGCCTGCCGTCGAGGCGCACCTTGGCGCCGTTGTGCCACAGGTACTTGGGGAAGTACTGGTGGGCGTGGGCGTGGCCGATGTAGCCGAAGAACTCCTCGAAGCCGCGCTCGTTCGGGTGCGAGGCCTGGCCGGGCCGCTCGGGGCCGAAGCCCCACTTGCCGAAGCAGGCCGTGCGGTAGCCGGACAGGCGCAGCAGCTCGGCGAAGGTGAGGTCGGCGTCGTTCAGCGAGCGCTGCGGCCCGCCCTCCGGGTTCTCGCGTACGGTGCCGTGGCCCGCGTGCAGCCCGGTGAGCAGCGCGCAGCGCGACGGCGCGCAGAGCGGCGCCCCCGAGTAGGCGGTCTCGAAGCGCACGCCCTCGGCCGCCAGCCGGTCCAGGTTGGGGGTGCTGATCAGGCGCTGCCCCTGGCTGCCGATCTCGCCCCAGCCCAGGTCGTCGGCCAGGATGACGAGGATGTTGGGCCGGGCGGGGAGTCCCGGGGCCGCGAGAGCGGGTTTGGGCAGGCTGAGGCCGGCGAGACTTCCGGCGAGCAGGGTACGGCGCGAGGGCCCGTCGATCACGATCGGCAACCTATCGGAGACCAAGGCGACGAGGAGACAAATCGCAGCTGAACTTCCGTCACCGCGTATAGCCCCACAAGCGGCAGATCTCGCGCAGCTCCTCGGGCACCTCGTCCGCTGACGGCAGGGGGCGGCCCGCGACGACCGTCCCCGCGCGGATCTTGTCACGCCAGTCGCCGATGCCCTTGACGAAGCCGCCGTGGTCCTTCTGGCCGTAGGTGAGCATGACCGGCTCGAACTCCACGCCCAGGAAGAGGCAGAGCCGCCGCAGCTCGCGCTCGGGGTCGGCGACCAGGTCCTCGTAGCGCAGGGTCAGCCCGTCGAGGTGGGTGCGGGCCTCCTCCAGGTACGTCATGTAGCTCAGCGTGCGCGGCACGGCCTCCTCCATGGGCCGCTTGCCCGGGTCGGCCTCGTGCCAGGACTGCACGATGGACATGGGGTGGCGCAGCAGGAAGACGAAGCGCGCGTCGGGCCAGCAGGTGGCGATGCGCCGCCAGGCGAACACGTTGCTCGGCGTCTTCTCCGCCAGCACCGGCTTGCCGCTGCGGGTCAGCTCGCGGTGGAGCAGCCGGTCCCACACGATGTGCTCGATGTCGCTGTGGGTGTGGCCGAGCGCCTCCATGGCCTGCCGCACGGGCTCGGTGCCGAGCCCGACCGTGAGCCGCCTGAAGTGCGTCTCGATGGGCGAATGCACCTGCGAGTGGCTGTTCAGCATGACCCGCAGGAGCGTGGAGCCCGACCGTACGGACGACAGCAGGAAGACCGGCTCGCGCAGCAGCCGGTCGTGCGCGGGATCGGCGGGCGGCCGCACCTCGTCGCCGGGCAGCCGCTGGAGCGCCAGCGGCGGCGGTGGCGGCGGTTTCGGCGGCTGCTTCCGCGGCCGCCGCGTCAACGTGTATCCGGTCAGGCCCTCCAGCGTCGTGTTGGCCCGGTACCTCCAGCTCATGGCCCACCAAGGTAGAGACAGCCCGTGAACCCCAGGTGAATCCGGGCTGTGAACCTCATCCGCGCTTGTGCACGACCCGCTCGTGGACGACCGCGTACGTGTTGCGCAGCGCCGCCATCGACTCGTCGTAGGAGGCCTGCGCGACCCCCGTGAACAGGCAGTCCACCACCATGAGCTGGGCGATGCGGCTGCCCAGCGCGCCCGAGCGGAACTTCGTCTCCCGCGCGGCCGTCGTGAGCGTCACGTCGGCGGCCCGGGCCAGCGGCGAGTCGTGGAAGTTCGTGATGGCCACGGCCGAGGCGCCCGACTTGCGGGCGATCGACAGGAACTCGACCGTGTCCACGGTGGCGCCCGTGTGGGACACGGCGACCGCGACGCAGCCGGAGTCGAGCGTGGCCGCCGACGTCCAGGCCGAGTGGGCGTCGTGCCAGTTGATCGCCGTACGGCCGATGCGTGACAGCTTCTGCTGCAGGTCGAGCCCCACGAGGGAGCTCGCGCCCACCCCGAAGCTGTCGATCCGCCGGGCCGCCAGCAGCAGCGACACGGCGGTGGCCAGCGCGTCCATGTCCAGCGAACGCGCCGTGTCGGCGATGGACAGCGTCTCGTTCATCGCCACCTTGGAGACGATGCCCTCCAGGCTGTCGTACCGGTCGATGTCGCCGGAGGCCTCCGGAAGGCTCGACGTGGTCAGCTCCTCGCGCGCCACCGCCCTGGCCAGGTCGATCCTGAGGTCCTTGTAGTGGGCGTAGCCCATGCGCTGGTAGAAGCGCACCACCGAGGTCGTCGAGGTCGCGCAGCGGGCGGCCAGCTCGGCGATGGACAGGTTGGCCGCCTGCGCGGGATCGCCGACGAACTCCTCCGCGATCCGCCGCTCCGACGGCCGCAGCGCGGGCAGGGCGGCCCGGATGCGGATCAGCACGGTCCCGTCGTCCTCGGCCATCCTCATCCATCCCCGCAACGGAAAGAAAAGTACCCCAGTGGTAGGGTCTGCGTAATTTTATGACCGACTCCCCCCAGGAGACCACATGCCCCGTGGCGCAATCTCCGCGGTAGGCATCGCCGCTGCGCTGTCCATCGCCCTCACCAGCTGCTCGTCGTCCTCGCCCTCATCCTCTGGGCCCGCCCCGGGCGCCGGCGGCGCGGCCTCCGGCAAGACCCTCGTGGTCGGCGTGACCTCCGACCCGGACACGCTCTTCCCCTGGAAGGCCACCCAGTTCCAGGCCGTCAACGTGCTGCAGAACCTGTACGGGACGCTCACGGAGTTCGACAAGGACCTGAACGTGGTCCCCGGGCTGGCCGAGTCGTGGCAGACCTCGGACGACGGCAAGAAGCTCACCCTCAAGCTGAGGCAGGGCGTCACCTTCGCCGACGGCAGCGCGTTCGACTCCCAGGACGCGAAGTCGTCGCTGGAGAAGATCATGGACGAGAAGACGGCGGCCGTGGCCAGGGCGTCGCTGTCGTCGGTGAAGTCGGTCGAGGCGCCCGACGCGGGCACCTTGGTGCTGGAGCTGACCGGGCCCGACGCCGCGCTGCCGGCCAACCTGGCCACGGTCAACATGGCGATGCTCTCCTCCGACGACACCGAGGAGAAGCTCAACACCACGCCGAACGGCACCGGGCCGTTCAAGCTGGGCAAGCGCGTGGCGAGCCAGTCGATCACGCTGGCCAGGAACGACGCGTACTGGGGCAGTGAGAAGCCGAAGGTGGCCGCGGTCGAGTTCCGGGTGATCCCCGACGAGTCGTCCATCGTCTCGGCCATGCAGTCGGGCAACGTGCAGCTCGCCATCTTCAACGACCCGCTCGTCGCGCAGACGGCGCAGGGCGGCGGCACGCTCACCGTGACCAAGACGCCGCAGCTCAACTACCACGTGCTCCAGCTCAACGCGCAGCACGGCGACCTCAAGGACGTCAACGTGCGCCTGGCGATCCAGTGCGCGATCGACCGCAAGCAGGTGCTCGACACCGCCGCGCTCGGCGAGGGCGAGGTGACCGGGCCGATCACCGCTCCCGCGTTCAAGTCCGACCCGAACAAGCGGCCCTGCCCGGCCCGCGACCTGGCCAAGGCGGCCGAGTATCTCGGCAAGGCGGGCAAGTCCGGCGGGGTGACCGTCAAGACCATCGTCTCCCAGGGCGAGTACGCGACCTCCGTCAACGAGGCCCAGAACCTCAAGGCCCAGCTCGCCGAGGCCAAGATCAACCTGGAGCTGGAGGTGCTGGAGTCGGGCGCGTTCGTGGACCGCTGGGTGGCCGCCGACTTCGACGCCGCCGTGGCCCTCAACGGCGGCCGGCCCGACCCGGACGGCTCCTACGGCCGCTACTTCACCAGCAAGGGCAACCTGAACAAGGTCGCCGGCTACAGCTCGCCCGAGCTGGACAAGCTGTTCGCCGAGGGCAAGGCGACGACCGACCAGGCCGCCCGCAAGGCGATCTACGAGCAGGTCTCGGCGAAGCTGGAGGAGAACGCCCCCTGGATCTGGCTGTTCTCCGGCTACACCTACACCGCCACGACCTCCGGCGTGCAGGGCTTCGTGCCGATGGCCAGCGGCTCGCTGCAGTACCTCCGTACGACCTCGGTGGGCTGATGCGCCTGCGCAACCGGATCCTGAGCACGGCCGGCACCCTGTTCGGGGTGGCCGTGCTCGTGTTCGTCATGCTGCGGGCGATCCCCGGCGACCGGATCACGGCCGGGCTCGGCACCGAGGCCGCCGCGCTCACGCCCGCCCAGCGGCAGGCCCTGGAGCAGTACTACGGGCTCGACCAGCCGCTGGTCACGCAGTTCTTCTCGTGGCTGGGCAACATGTTCACGGGCAACTTCGGCTACTCGGCCCGCCAGCAGCAGAGCGTGCTCGACCTGACCCTGCACTCGCTGCCGGTGACGTTCGAACTGGCGGTGCTCTCGATCCTGCTGGCGCTGCTGATCGGGGTGCCGCTGGGCATGCTGGCGGCCTCCAGGGCCAACTCCCCCAGGGACGCCCTCGGCCAGTTCGTGAGCCTGGCGGGGCTGTCGGTCCCGGCGTTCCTGCTGGCCACGGCGCTGCTGTCGATCTCCGCGGCGTCGTTCGGGTTCAACCCCAACGGGCAGGGCTTCGCCATGCTCTTCGACGATCCGCTGCTCAACCTGCGGCAGATGCTCCTGCCGGCGCTGGTGCTCGGCTTCGGCATCGCGGCGCCGATCCTGCGCACCACCCGCACGGCGGTGCTGGAGGTGCGCTCGGACGACTTCGTCCGCACCGCCCGCGCCAAGGGCGTGCCGGAGCGGCGGCTGCAGGTCAGGCATGTGCTCGGCAACGCGCTCGTGCCGATCGTGACCATGACCGGCCTGCAGTTCGGCTACCTGCTCGGCGGCGCGGTCGTGGTGGAGCAGATCTTCTCCGTGCCGGGCGTCGGCCGGCAGGTGCTGCTGGGCATCCAGCAGAAGGAGTACGCGGTCGTGCAGAGCACGGTGCTGGTGATCGCGCTGGCGTTCGTGCTGGTCAACCTGCTGACGGACGTGCTCTACCGGGTGATCGACCCGAGGGTGAGGGCCTCGTGAGGAGGAGTCCCGCCCTGGTGGCGGGGTCGGTGATCCTCGTGCTGCTGGCGATCGTGGCGGCGCTGTCGTACGCCGGGCTGCTGCCGTACGACCCGGTCGCGCAGCACCCGCCCTCCCGGTTCGGGGCGCCGTCCGGCGCGCACCTGTTCGGCACCGACCAGTTCGGCCGGGACGTGTTCTCGCGGGTGGCGGCCGGGGTCGGCAACTCGGCGCTCATCGCGGTCGTCGCGGTGGCGTTCGCGACCGTGGCGGGCACGCTGGGCGGGCTCGTGTCCGGCTTCTACCGAGGCGTCGCCGACGGCGCGATCGGCGGGGTCACGAACGTGCTGTTCGCGTTCCCGCCGCTGCTGCTGGCGCTGTCGCTGGCGTCGGTGCTGGACCGGAACTGGTTCACCATCGCGGTGGCCATCGCCATCGTGTACGTGCCCATCTTCGTGCGCGTCACCCGGGGCCCGGTGCTGTCGCTCAGGGAGATCGAGTACGTGAAGGCGGCCGTCTCGACCGGCATGAGCCGCTGGCAGATCATGCTCAGGCACGTCCTGCCGAACATCACCTCGATCGTCATCGTCCAGGTCGCCCTGTCGCTGTCGTGGGCGGTGCTGACCGAGGCGTCGCTGAGCTTCCTCGGCCTGGGCACGCCGCCGCCCGCGCCGTCACTGGGCTCGATGATCTTCGAGGCGCGCAGCCTGGTCTTCGTGGCCCCGTGGACGCTGATCGCGCCGGGCGCGCTCGTCGTGCTGCTGGTGGTGGGCCTCAACCTGGTCGGCGACGGCCTGCGTGACACACTCGACCCGCGAGGAAGACGATGAGAATTCTTGGGATGATCTCCGGCACGTCGCACGACGGGATCGACGTGGCCGTCGTGGACTTCGAGCTCGTCGGCGGCCTGCTCGAAGGCCGGGTGGGTCACACGGCGAGCACGCCGTACCCGGCGGAGCTGCGGGCCCGGCTGATCGCGGCGCTGCCGCCGGCCGAGACGACGCTGGCCGAGGTGTGCGTGCTCGACACGCTCATCGGGCAGAGCTTCGCCGAGGCCGCGGCGTCGGCGATCGCGCTGGGCGGGCCCGTCGACCTGATCGTCTCGCACGGGCAGACCGTCTTCCACTGGGTGGAGGGCACGCACGCGCTCGGCACGCTGCAGATCGGCCAGCCCGCGTGGATCGCCGAGCGGACCGGCGTCCCGGTGCTGTCGGACGTGCGCGTGCGGGACATCACGGCGGGCGGGCACGGGGCGCCGCTGGTGTCGGTGCTGGACGGGCTGCTGCTGCGGGCCCACGAGGGCGGGGCGGCGGCGCTCAACCTGGGCGGCATCGCGAACATGACCGTGGTGCGCGGCGGCGAGCTGTACGCCTACGACCTCGGGCCCGCGAACGCGCTGATCGACGCGGTGGTCACGAGCAGGGGGCTGAACGAGCGGGGCTTCGACGCGGACGGGCGGATCGCGGCCTCGGGCCGGGTGGACGAGCGGCTGCTGGAGGTGCTGCTGGACGAGCCCTACTACGCGCTGGCGGCCCCCAAGAGCACCGGCAAGGAGCTGTTCCACCTCGGCTACGTGGAGGCCGCCCTGGCCCGGGCGGGACGCGCGCCCGGGGACGCCGACCTGGTGGCCACGCTCACCGAGCTGACCGTCCGGACGGTGGCCCGGGACGTGCGGGCCGCCGGGGTGGGCGCGCTGGTCGTCTCGGGCGGCGGCTGCCGCAACCCCGTGATCATGGACGGGCTGCGGGCCGCGCTGCCCGGCGTGGACGTGGCGCCGTCCGACGACTACGGAGCCCCGTCCGACGACAAGGAGGCCATCGCGTTCGCGCTGATCGGCTGGCTGACCGCGCACGGCCTGCCCGGCACGGCGCCGGGAGGGACGGGCGCCCGGGAGGCCCGCATCCTCGGCACGCTGACGCCCGGCGCGGGGCCGCTCGCGCTCCCGGCGCCGGTCGCCGAGCCGCCGCGCTCGCTGGTGCTGACACGATGAGCCGGTCGCCGGGCGACGAACAGGTGAGCCCCCCGCCGGGCGTGGTCATGGCCGCGCGGACGCCGTGGTTCGACCTCACCGAGTGCTCCGGTCACCGGACCGTGCGCCGGCAGGGCGGCGAACTCGTCGGCGAGGCGCCGATGACCCTGGACACCAGCCACGACCTCGCCTCGGTCACGAAGGTCGTGGGCACCACGACGGCGCTCATCCGGCTGGTGTCCGACCGGCTGGTGGACCTGGACGCGCCGCTGAGCGCGTACCTCACCCGCTCGTACGAGGCGATCACCGTGCGGGACCTGCTCCTGCACCGCGGCGGGCTGTGGGAGTGGTGGCCGCTCTACATCCAGCCGGCGCCGCCGCCCCCGCGCTACCGCCCCGGCCGCGCCCGCCACTACTCCGACCTCGGCTTCGTGCTGCTCGGCCGGATCGTCGAGACCGTCACCGGCCTGGGCCTGGACCAGGCCGTGACCGAGCTGGTCACCGAGCCGCTCGGTCTCGGCTCGACGGGGTACGGCCGCCCGACGGGCCCCGAGGTGGCCATGGGCGCCCTGGACGACCGGATCGAGATGGCCATGCTCGACACCGGCCGGCCCTACCCCGTGCCGTACCGCAGCTCCGACTTCGCGCGCTGGCGGGCCGGTCCGGTGCTCGGGGAGGTCGCCGACGGCAACGCCCACCACGTCTTCGGCGGGGTCGCGGGGCACGCCGGGCTCTTCTCGACCGTGCCGGACCTGCTCGCCTACGGCCTGGCGATGTCCCGCTACCAGGAGTACGACCGGCTGTGGCGGCCCGAAGTGGCCAGGGAGTTCTTCACCCCCGGCCCCGACGCCGGGCAGGCCCTGGGGTTCCGCACGTACGAGCTGCGGCTGTCGGAGGAGACCGTCACCGTGCTCGGCCACCCCGGCTTCGTCGGCTGCGCGGTCGGCTTCGTGCCCGGCCGCGACATCGCCCTGGCCCTGGCGAGCAACCGCCTGCTCGTCGAGGACGACCCCACCCCCACCGACGCCCTCTGGGACGGCCTGCTCCAGGCCACCACGCAACGATCGAGGACCGCATGACCCCCCTCCTGGAGATCCGTGACCTCTCGGTCGCCTTCCGCACCCGCAGGCAGGACGTCACCGTCGTCAAGGGCGTCTCGATGGAGGTCCTGCCCGGCCAGACCGTCGCGGTGGTCGGCGAGTCGGGCTCCGGCAAGTCCACCACGGCCGCCGCCGTCAACCGGCTGCTGCCGGACAACGGCCGCGTCACCGGCGGCCGGATCCTGTTCGACGGCCGCGACCTGACCGCGCTCTCCGGGCGCGAGATGCGGGCGATCCGCGGCGCGGGCATCGGCCTGGTCCCCCAGGACCCCATGTCGAACCTCAACCCGCTCATGCGCGTCGGCGACCAGATCGCCGAGGCGCTCGAGGTCCACGGCGTGGCCACCGGCAAGGCGGCCCGGTCCCGCGTGCTCGAACTCCTGGACCTCGTCGGCATCCCCGACCCGGCCCGCCGGATCGGGCAGTACCCGCACGAGTTCTCCGGCGGCATGCGCCAGCGCGCCCTGATCGCCATGGGGCTGGCCTGCCGGCCGAAGCTGCTCATCGCCGACGAGCCAACCTCCGCGCTGGACGTGACCGTGCAGCGGCGCATCCTCGACCAGCTCGAACAGCTCACCGCCGAGATGGGCACGGCCGTCCTGCTCATCACGCACGACCTGGCGCTGGCGGCGGAGCGGGCCGACGTGGTGGCCGTCATGCACGACGGCCGGATCGTCGAGACCGGGCGGGCGGCGGAGATCCTCGCCGAGCCCGCGCACGAGTACACCAGGCGGCTGCTGAACGCCGTGCCGAGCCTGTCGTCGGTGCGCGTCGCGCAACCGTCTCAGGAGAGCGAGGACCTGGTGGTGGTCGAGGGCCTGCGCAAGGTGTTCCCGATCAGGGGCACGGGCGAGGAGCTGACCGCGGTGGACGAGGTGTCCTTCCGGATCCCGAAGGGCCGTACCGTGTCGATCGTGGGCGAGTCGGGCTCGGGCAAGTCGACCACCGCCAACCTGCTGCTCGGCCTCGACGACCTCACCTCCGGCAGCATCCGCTTCGACGGCACCGACCTGGCCGCGCTCGGCAGGCGGGAGCTGTTCGCCTTCCGGCGGCGGGTCCAGCCGGTGTTCCAGAACCCGTACGCCTCGCTCGACCCCCGCTACCCGGTCGGGAAGTCGATCGCCGAGCCCCTGCGGGTGCACCGCGTCGGCACCGCGGCCGAGCGCCGCAAGGCCGCCGCCGAGCTGCTGGAGAAGGTGTCGCTGCCCGCGTCCATGGCCGACCGGCTGCCGCACGAGCTGTCCGGCGGCCAGCGCCAGCGGGTGGCCATCGCCCGGGCGCTGGCGCTCTCGCCCGAGCTGGTCGTGCTGGACGAGGCCGTCTCGGCGCTCGACGTGCTGGCGCAGGCGCAGATCCTGGAGCTGCTCGCCGGGCTGCAGCGCGAGCTCGGGCTGAGCTACCTGTTCATCAGCCACGACCTGGCCGTCGTACGGATGATCTCGCACGAGGTGCACGTCATGCGCGGCGGGCGGATCGTGGAGAGCGGCACCGCCGAGGACGTCTTCGACCGCCCGGCCGCGGACTACACCCGCGAGCTGCTCGCGGCGATCCCCGGCAACAGGTAGGTTGGAAATTCGGACTCTCTCGGAGGTGAGCATGCCCAGGGAATGCTCGATCGCCAACGCGCTGACGGTCGTCGGCGAGCGCTGGAGCCTGCTGGCCATGCGGGAGGTCCTGCTGGGCGTGCGCCGCTTCGACCAGATCGCCCGCAACACCGGCGCCAGCCGCGACATCCTCACCACCAGGCTGCGCAAGCTGGAGGAGGTCGGGCTGCTGGAGCGCGAGCTGTACGAGTCGCACCCGCCGCGCTACGAGTACGTGCTGACCGAGGCGGGGCGGGCGCTGCACTCGGTGCTGCTGTCGCTCATGGACTGGGGCGACCGGTACGTCACGAAGGGCGAGCCGCCGACGGTGTGGCGGCACAGCTGCGGCGAGCCGCTGGAGCCGCTCATGGTGTGCGCGCACTGCCGCGAGCCCGTCCACACCGAGGACATGTCCGTTATACGCGTACACCAGCCGCAGTAGGCCCTCCACCCGTCACAGTGGAAGGGTGAAGATCCTCCTGGTTCAGCCCCCTCACTGGTCTCCCGACGGCCACGCCAACTTCGACGCGATCGAGCAGCTCGTCACCGCGCGCTCGGGAGACGTGCTGCTCCTGCCCGAGCTGGCGGGCGCCGACCTGCCCCGTGCCGAATACCTGGCCAGGGTGCGCGACCTGGCCAAGGCCACGGGGATGGCGGTCGTCGGCGGGTCGCACTACGACGGACCGGTCAACCGGGGCGCCGTGTTCGACGCCGGGGGCGAGTTGCTGGCCGAGTACGACAAGGTCCATCCCTACGACGTCGAACGGCGCTCGGGCGTGGTCCCCGGCCTCCCGAGCGCGGGCTTCGAGTTACACGGCCGCCGCATGCACGTCCTGCTCTGCGCCGACCTCTGGTATTCGGCCAGCCTGGCCGGGCGCGACGGCCTCGACGCGGTGCTGGTGCCGGCCTTCTCGATCACCCGCTGGGACGGCCCCGCCCCGGCGCGCGAGCTGTGGCAGCACATGACCGTGGCTCGGGCGTACGAGTTCATGACGTACGTGGCGGTCAGCGACTGGCACCACGAGACCACCTACCACGGGCATCCCTGCGCGGGCGTCGCCGGGGTCGCCAACCCCTGCCCGCGCACCCGCGCCGGCTTCTTCACCGGCACGGGCGACGACCCGGTCTCGGCCCACGACCTGGACTTCGACCGCCTGGACGCCTTCCGCCGCGACCGCGCGGACCGTGGCTTCCGTTAGGGGCTTCCGTCAGGGGCTTCCGTCAGGGGCTTCCGGTAGGGCTGTCCCTACCACGGAATGGGCCGCGCGCAGGTTCGATCCGGTCCGGCCGCCGCTCGTAGCGTCGTGTCCATGACAACCCTCCAGCGCAGACTCGCCGCCGACACCCGCTACACGCTGCTCGGGCTCCCCCTGTCCGTGGCCTCCTTCGGCGTCACCGTCGTCGGCGTCTCGGCGGGCCTGGGCGGCGCCGTCGCCTTCGTCGGCCTGCCGGTGCTCGCCGCGACCGCCGCCGCCTCCCGGCACCTGGCCGACCTCGAACGCGTCGCGCTCCCCGGCGTGCTCGGCCACCCCGTCGCCCGCCCGCCGTACACGTCCGCCCCCGAGGGCGCCGGCTGGTTACGCCGCATGATGAACCCCCTGGCGAGCGGGCAGGCGTGGATGGACCTGCTGCACGGGATCATCGCGTTCCCGTTCGCGCTGGCCTCCTTCGTGCTCACCGCCACGTGGTGGCTCGGGGCCGTCGCCGGCCTGACCTTCCCCGTCTACGGCTGGGCCGTGGCCCGGATCCCGGGCGTCGGCGACGGGCTGCCGGAGTGGCTCGCGTTCTACGGCGACCCCACGGCGTTCGTGATCGTCAACACCGTGGCGGGCGCCCTGTTCGCCCTGACCCTGGTGCCGGTGGCCCGGATGGCCGCCCTGCTCAAGGCGGGCATCGCGCAGACCATGCTCACCCGGGCCGCCTACCCGCGGCCCGCCGCCACCCAGGAGCAGGCGTGGATCGCCGGCCGGTGACCCACCCGTCCCCCTCAGCCATGTCCGGGCGAGGGCGTGAGGGCGTCGGCGACCTGGCGGGTGACGCGGCGGCCGATGAGGGCCAGGAGCTTGCGCGGGCGGCGCGGCATCAGGTGGGCCAGGCCCAGGTTGCCGCGGCCGGGCACCACGTAGCCGCGGTCGCGGTCGAACGCGCGCAGGGCCGTCGTGACGACCAGCTCGGGGGTGGCGAGCTTGGCGCCGATGGCCGCCTGCCTGGAGCCGATCCGGTCGAAGAACGGGGTCTCGACCGGCCCCGGCGCGACCGCCAGCACCTTCACGCCGGTGCCGCGCAGCTCGCTCCAGAGCGCGAGGCTGAAGTTGAGCACGAACGTCTTGGACGAGGCGTACGTCGCGAAGTACGGGGCGACGTTGAAGCCGGCCGTGGAGCCCACGTTCAGCACGCCGCCGGAGCCCCGGGCGAGCATGCCCGGCAGGAACGCGTGCGTCAGCCCCACCAGCGCGACGACGTTGACCATGAGCTCCTCGTGCTCGCGCTCCGGCGCGATCCGCGCGAAGTGCCCGGCCGTGCCGAAGCCGGCGTTGTTGACGAGCAGCTCGACGGCGATGCCGCGGGCGGCGACCTCTTCGGCGACCCGCGGGGCCGCGTCGGGGGCGGACAGGTCCTGGACGAGCACCTCGGCCCGCACCCCGTGGGCCTGGCGCAGCGAGGCGGCGAGGGCGTCGAGCGCGGGGCCGGACCTGGCGACCAGCACCAGGTCATGCCCTCGGGCGGCCAGTTGACGCGCGAACTCGGCGCCGATCCCGGAGGAGGCTCCGGTGACAAGTGCGTAAGTCATGAGTTAGAAAGTAGCACTTTCTAATAGATCTGCGCCATTTAGTCTCAGTTTTTGGCTGTAGCGTTCCTCTATGGGAAGACTGCGGGCCGACGCCGAGCGCAGCATGCGCGCGATCATGGCGGCGGCGGAAGACGTGCTCAGCGCCAATCCGGTGGCCACGATGGAGCAGGTCGCCGAGGCGGCGGGGGTGGCCAGGGCCACCGTCCACCGCAGGTTCGCCAGCCGGGAGGCACTGATCGAGGCCATGGAGGTGGCCGCGTGGCGGGAGATCCAGGACGCCGTGCACGCCGCCCGCCCGCACACCGCGCCCGCCCAGGTGGCGCTGCACCAGGCCACGGCCAACATCCTGCAGATCAAGCCCGGCTGGCGGTTCACGCTGGCCCGCCCGGTGCCGCTCAGCACGCAGGCGCAGGCGGTGCGGGCCGAGGTGATGGAGCTGTGCGAGGCGGTGTTCGGGAAGCTGCTGGGCCCCGGCGCCGACCTCGTCTGGGCCCGGCAGGTCTATCTCGCGCTGCTGGGGGAGGCCGCGCACGGCTCTCCCCCAGGCTCCGATCCGGACACGCTGGCCACGAGGGTGATCGACACCCTCCTGCACGGCGTTCAGCGCACCGCGTAGGCGCGGATCACCTCCTGCGACAGGGTGTTGCCGTTGACGTCGGCGGCCTTCAGCCGCAGCGAGACGAAGCCGGACGGCGAGCGGTCGAGCGTCGTCTCGTAACTCCGCTCGCCCTTGTCCCGCAGGCGGGCCGGCTTCCAGGTGGCGCCGTCGTCGTACGACACCTCCAGCGAGACGTCCTTGACCGCGCTCTCCTGCGCGCCCTCCTGGTGGTAGAGGGACAGGCCGAGCCGGTGCGAGCCGGCCTGGTTCTTCAGGTCCACGGGCGCGTCGAACGAGGCCAGCAGCAGCGGGATCACCGTCGTCCCCGTGGCCCGCTCCGAGCCGAACGTCCACACCGCCCTCGTACGGGTGGACAGCTTCGCCCACTCGGCCTCGTTGGCGAGGTCGTACTCGATCCGGTACGTGGCCCGCTCCGGCGGGAGCATCCCCGACCCCGAGGGCAGGTAGTTCGTCTGCAGCAGCAGCTTGTCGCCCTGGTAGAGCCGGAAGTCGCTCTTCAGGCCGTGCTCGAACATGCTGGTGTAGCCGTCGCCGTAGTTGCGGTCGGCGTCCACGAAGCCCTGCATCGAGATGCGCAGCCGGTCGCCGTCCCGGCGCAGCGGGTTGCGCGGGTTGATCCCGGGCATCAGCGGCTGCTTGAACAGCGTCCGGCCGACCCGCTCCCCCGCCTCGTAGGGGCGGAACTCCGGCGACGACATCAGGATGCGCGGCGTGTCGGGGTGCGGCCACATGTTGTTGTAGGACCGCTCGGGGCTGCCCGCCGACGAGCTCCACTTCAGCTCGGGGTCGGGGGTGACGTAGTCGGTGCGCGTGCGCGGCGTCTTGGCCAGGGGGAGGTTCGTGGAGATGGACGAGGTGTCCCACGGCTCGAAGACGAACCTGGCCTCGTTCATCGTCACGTCGTCGGCCAGCTGGCTGTGGTAGCCGGTCTCGATCCTGGCCAGCGACCTCGACCTGACCACGTACGCGAGCGAGTCGCGCACGCGGCCCTTCTCGCGCAGGTAGAGGTCGTAGACGTACGGGCTGGCGACGATGCCCTTGGCGAGGATCGGCACGGGCAGGTGCCGCAGCCGCGCGACCAGCTTGAGCCCCTCCTCGTGCGTCAGGCGCACGGTCGGGACGGCGAGCTTCACCATGTTGCCGCCGGTGGTCACGTCGGAGCCCGGCCGGTCACTGTAGACGGCGACCATCTTCGCCCCGGCCGCCGCGGCGGCGTTGGACTGGGTGGAGACGGGCACGCCGTCCGTGCGGCGGATGACGGCGAGCTTGCCGCGCAGGTCGCGGGCCTTGATCTCCTCGGCGCTGCCCCGCCCCGCGTCCACGGCCATGAGCAGCCGGGTGCCGTCCAGGCGCGGGTACTCGGTGGAGAAGTCGCTGAACTGGACCGGGTCGACGTACTGCGGCTCCAGGTCCAGGCCCGGCGTGGACAGCTCGATCTCGGGGGCCGCCAGCCGCCAGCGGGTGGCGACGGTGAAGACGCCCTTGGTGACCTTCCTGGTGGGCTGGACGAACAGCCGCTCCTCGATCTGCGCACCGGGCGAGATCGTGGTGCCGCCGCGCAGCGCGGTGCCCTGCTCGCCGGAGCGGTACCACATGAGGGCCCCGGCGGCGCCGGTGTTCCGCTTGGTCCGGTGGTCGGGCGTCTCGACCTTCACCTCGACCGCCTTGCGGGCGTCCAGCACGACCTCGGTGTTCTCCGTGATCTTCATTTCCGGGTCGCCGAGCAGGCTCTCGTTGAGCGGCTTGCCGCCGGCGGTGCTGTCCTGCGTGGCGGGCATGGTGAAGATGTGGCCGAGCACGGAGTAGGTGCCGGGCTTGACCAGCAGGCAGGTGCCGGTGCCGTACTTCTG
This sequence comes from Nonomuraea angiospora, assembly GCF_014873145.1. Classification (NCBI taxonomy): domain Bacteria; kingdom Bacillati; phylum Actinomycetota; class Actinomycetes; order Streptosporangiales; family Streptosporangiaceae; genus Nonomuraea; species Nonomuraea angiospora. Next base: position 3,489,614 of record NZ_JADBEK010000001.1, read on the forward strand.
GTCGGTGCAGGGCTGGGAGGGGTCGCCGGGGAGCAGGCGGCCGACCAGGGTGCCCTCGTCCAGGTTGAGGACGGTGAAGCCGCCGCGGCCGGGGCGGCCGTCGCGGGCGATGCCGCGTACGCGCAGCTCGACGCGCTTGTCGTCGACGCTCGCGGTCAGCAGCGTGCGGACCGGGCCGCCGCCCGCGACGGCGGCCGTCAGCTCCTGGCGCACCAGCCCGCTCCGGGCCGCCTTGGCCGTGACCGTCACCTCGGCCTTGCCGCCTGCGGGCACGGTGAGCTTCGACGGCTCGACCGTGAACGCGTCGCCGGCCGACAGGTCCAGCTCGGCGGGCGCCTGGCCGAGGTTGTGGTAGCCCACGGTGAGGCTCTTCCGCTCGCCGGTGGTGAGCTTGCCGAAGCTCGCCGAGCCCGTCGAGGCCACGACCGAGCCCTTGAGCGCGGCGGCCACGTCGATGCGGCCCGCGCCCTGCGCGTCCACGGCGATGTCCTGGCCGGGCCTGGCGGTGGCCATGAGCAGCGACTTCAGCTCGTTGCCGGCGATCCCCGGGCGGGCCTGGCGCAGCAGCGCCGCCGCGCCCGCGACGTGCGGGGTCGCCATCGAGGTGCCGGAGAGCGTGAGGGTGCCGCCGCCCGCCTTGGCGGCGGTGATGTCCACGCCGGGGGCGGTGACGTCGGGCTTGACCGACAGGTCGGCCGTGATCGGGCCCCTGCTGGAGAACGGCGCCAGCGCGTCCCGCTTGTCCACCGCGCCGACGGTCAGCGCCTCGGGGGCGTCGCCCGGGGTGCCCACGCACCCGTCGCAGCCGTCGTTGCCGGCGGCCACCACGAACAGCGTGCCGTACTGCTTGCTGAGCCGCGTCACCGCCGCGGTGAGGGGGCCGCCGGCCGCGCGGTCGCCCAGGCTCATGTTGACGACCTCGGCGTGCTTCTCGCCGGCCGCCCACTCCATTCCGTCGATGATCCACGAGAGCTGGCCGTAGCCGTCGGCGTCGAGCACGCGGCCGTTGAGCAGCCGCGCGCCGGGCGCCACGCCCTTCCCGACGCCGCCCGCGCCGGTGCCCGCGACGGTGCTGGCGACGTGGGTGCCGTGCCCGTGGGGGTCGCCGGTGACGCTCTGGCCGGTGAAGTCGCGCTGGTCCGCGACCTTGCCGGCGAGGTCGGCGTGCGCGGCGTCCACGCCGGTGTCGAGGACGGCCACGGTCGTGCCGGTGCCGTCGTACCCGGCCGCCCACGCCTCGGGGGCGCCGATCTGCGGCACGCTCTGCTCCAGGTCCGGCCGCACCTTGCGGTCGAGCCAGATCTTCCGCACGCCCGCCAGCGGGCCCGACGCCCGCAGGCTCGGGGTGGCCAGCCTGGCCAGCTCCGCCCCGAACGCCGCGGCGTCCCGGGTCGCCACCGACACGCCCGCGCCGCCGATGCTCTCCAGCGTGCGGGTCTGCTTGACGGCGGGGATGGCGGCCTTGGCGGCGTTGCCCTCGTAGGTGAGGATGAGCGGGATGGCGCCTGCCGCGTAGCCCTGCTCGGCCAGCTCGGTCACGTTGAACAGCGCGGTGTCGAGCCGGTCGGGGACCAGGGCGGCGACGTCGTCGGGGACGACGGTCACGCCGGTGTCCGTCTCCAGCACCTGGAACGTCGGGACGGAGCCGTCCGCCCGCGGCGCGGGGGTGACCGTCACCGCGCGGTGCTCGCCGTCCACGGCCCGCACCTGCACCTGGTCACCGGTGATCAGTGTGATCTCGCCGGCCGGGGCGCTCGTGAACGCCATCGGCGGGCCGGCCGCTTCGGTGCCGGCGTGCGCGCCGGGTGCCGAGAGTAACGATGCGACCATGACCATGGAGACGGCCGCAACCCGCCATCGTCCCATGGACGACCTCCAGAGAATCGGTAAGCACGAATACCGAATTACTAGTCATCCGGATGGGCGTTGTCTATGAGGTTGGTGTGGCTAGATCCCGACTTGTCGGGAACCCGCCATCTGAGATGATCCGGTTCGTGCATTGCCGGGGGCGATCAGGTTGCTTAACGTGCTAAAGGCTGATCTGTCGACTTTCCGTGGGGAGCCGCCTGACATGCATGATGACCGCAACCTGGTCGAGGCCCGCCTGCAGCGGGTGCTGGACGAGCGCATCCGCCCGGCCGTGTACCCCGAGTCCGTCCCGCTGGAGGTGGCGGTCTGGCACGCGCCGGGCGAGCCCGTACCGGTCGCGGAGGGGCTGGCGGCGACGCCCGAGCCGATCGCGCCCGGCGCCGCGTGGGGCGCACCGTGGGGCACGAGCTGGTTCACGGTCACCGGCACGGTGCCCGCCGAATGGGCGGGCAGGACCGTGGAGGCCATCCTCGACCTGGGCTTCAACGAGAACATGCCGGGCTTCCAGTGCGAGGGCCTGGTCTACCGCCCCGACGGATCGCCGGTGAAGGGCCTCAACCCCCGCAACCAGTGGGTACGTGTCGGCTCCCCCGCCGAGGGCGGCGAGCGGGTACGCCTGCACGTCGAGGCCGCCTCCAACCCCGTCATCCTCGGTTTCCCGCCCTTCCGGCCGACCCACCTCGGCGACAAGGAGACGGCCGGGAGCGACCCGCTGTACCGGCTGGCCCGCATGGACCTGGCCGTCTTCGACGAGAGCGTGTGGCAGCTCGTGATGGACCTGGAGGTGCTGGGCGAGCTGATGCTGGAGCTGCCCGCCGACGGCACCCGCCGCTGGGAGCTGCTGCGGGCCCTGGAGCGGGCGCTGGACGCCGTCGATCTGCAGGACGTCAACGGCACGGCGGACGCCGCCCGGGCCGAGCTGACCGGCGTGCTGTCGTCCCCGGCGGCGCCCTCGGCGCACCGGATCAGCGCCGTCGGCCACGCGCACATCGACTCGGCCTGGCTGTGGCCGCTGCGCGAGACCGTGCGCAAGGTGGCCCGCACCGCCTCGAACATGACAGCCCTGCTGGAGGACGAGCCGGACTTCGTGTTCGCGATGTCGCAGGCGCAGCAGTGGGCGTGGATCAAGGAGCACCGCCCCGAGGTGTGGGCGAAGGTGACCAAGGCGGTGGCCGCGGGCCGGTTCGTCCCGGCGGGCGGCATGTGGGTGGAGTCCGACACGAACATGCCCGGCTCCGAGGCCATGGCCCGGCAGTTCGTGCACGGCAAGCGCTTCTTCATCGACGAGTTCGGCATCGACAACGAGGAGGTGTGGCTGCCGGACACGTTCGGCTTCGCGGCGGGGCTGCCGCAGATCATCAGGGCGGCCGGGTCGAAGCGGCTGCTCACGCAGAAGATCTCGTGGAGCCAGACGAACACGTTCCCGCACCACACGTTCCTGTGGGAGGGCATCGACGGGACGCGGATCTTCACGCACTTCCCGCCGGTGGACACCTACAACTGCTCGATGAGCGGCCACCAGCTGGCGCACGCGGCCCGAAACTTCAAGGACAAGGGCGTCGCGCGGCACTCGCTCGCGCCGACGGGCTGGGGCGACGGGGGCGGCGGCACGACGCGCGAGATGGTCGCCAAGGCGGCCAGGGTGCGCGATCTGGAGGGCTCGCCCGCCGTCACGTGGGAACCGCCCGCCCACTTCTTCGCCAAGGCCGAGGCCGAGTACCCCAACCCGCCGGTCTGGGTCGGCGAGCTCTACCTGGAGCTGCACCGCGCCACGCTCACCAGCCAGGCCAAGACCAAGCAGGGCAACCGGCGCAGCGAGTCGCTGCTGCGGGAGGCCGAGCTGTGGGCGGCCACCGCGGCCGTGCGCGCCGGGGCCGCTTACCCGTACGAGCGGCTCGACCGGATCTGGAAGACGGTGCTGCTGCACCAGTTCCACGACATCCTGCCGGGCTCGTCGATCGCGTGGGTGCACCGGGAGGCGCGCAGGACGTACGAGGCGGTGGCCGCGGAGCTGAACGAGATCATCGACACCGCGCAGCGCGCCCTGGCCGGCGAGGGCGACCGCCGCGTGGTCTTCAACGGCGCCCCGCACACCCGCCACGGCGTGCCGGCTGGGGGCGCCCGGACCGTCTCCGGCGTGCGGCGGACGGAGCCGCGCGAGCGCGACGGCGGCGGCTTCGTCCTCGAGAACGACCTGCTCAGGGTGGAGATCGACGCCCGCGGCCTGGTCGTGTCCGCCTACGATCTGACGGCGGGCCGGGAGAGCGTCCCGCCCGGCCAGGCGGCGAACCTCCTGCAGCTCCACCCCGACTTCCCCAACAAGTGGGACGCCTGGGACGTGGACGAGTTCTACCGCAACACGGTCACCGACCTCGTGGACGCCGACGAGGTGAGCCTCGACGGCGACGGGGTCCGGATCCGGCGCTCGTTCGGGTCCTCCACGGTGACGCAGGTGCTCACGCTGGCCGGCGGGCGGCTCGACATCCTCACCGAGGTCGACTGGCACGAGACGGAGAAGTTCCTCAAGCTGGCCTTCCCGCTGGACCTGCGCGCCGACCGGTACGCCTCCGAGAGCCAGTACGGCCACGCCTACCGCGCCACGCACACCAACACGAGCTGGGAGGCGGCCAAGTTCGAGGCGTGCAACCACCGCTTCGTGCACGTGGAGGAGCCGGGCTGGGGCGTCGCGCTGGTCAACGACTCGACCTACGGCCACGACGTCACCCGGGCCGTCCGCCCGGACTCGGGCACGACCACCACCGTGCGCGTCTCGCTGCTGCGCGCCCCGCGCTTCCCCGACCCGGAGACCGACCAGGGCGTGCACCGCTTCCGGCACGCGCTCGTGCCGGGCGCGACGATCGGCGACGCGGTGCGCGAGGGCTACTTCGTCAACCTGCCCGAGCGCCTGGTGACCGGCGCGGCTACGGAGGTGGAGCCGCTGGTCACGGTGGACGACGACGCCGTGGTGGTGACCGCGGTCAAGCTGGCCGACGACGGGAGCGGGGACGTGGTCGTACGCTTCCACGAGTCGAGGGGCGGCCGGGCCCGCGCCACGCTCACGCCGGGCTTCCCCGTCGCCGAGGTCGTCGCCACCGACCTGCTGGAGCGCCCCACGGGGGCGCCGGGGCAGGGCCTGTCGGTGTCGCTGCGCCCGTTCGAGCTGGTCACGCTCCGGCTGAAGCGGGCCTAGCCGCTGAGGAGGGCGCCCAGGCGGGGCGCGTACGTGGCGTGGAAGACCAGTGAGGCCGCGCCGATCGCGGCGGCGTCGGCCGCGATCGGCGAGGTCTCCACGCGGACGGCGTGCAGCCGCCTGGCCAGCGTCCTGGTGGACACGGCCCGCGCGATGACCTCGCGGTAGAGCTCCCCCACCTCCCTGAGCGCGGGCCCGCCGAGCACGAGCAGGTCGATGTCCAGCAGGTTGACCACGCTGACGGCGGCGTCGGCCAGTCGCTCCGCCACCCGTTCGATCACCCGCCGCGCCTCGGGCTCCCCCTCGGCGGCGGCCGCGCAGACGGCCTGGTGGGAGGCGCGCCCGCCCATGGCGGCCTCGATGGCGCTCGGGCAGCAGACCGCCTCCACGCACCCCCGGTTGCCGCAGTAGCACTCGGGCCCGTCGGGCTCGACCGTCATGTGCCCGAACTCGGCCGCGTTCAACGACCGCCCCCGATATACCTGGTTATCCAGAAATATCCCGCCACCGATGCCCGTCCCCAGGTACAGGTAGGCGAAGCTCGGCGTGGTCCGCGCGATCCCGGCCCACCGCTCCCCGATCGCCGCGGCGGTGGCGTCGTTGTCCACGGTCACCGGGAACCGCGTGTGCTCGCGCAGCAGCGCCTTGATCGGCACCCGGTCCCATTCGGGCAGCCTGGGCGGCGAGACCATCACCCCGTCCCCGTCCAGCGGCCCCGGGCAGGCCAGCCCCACCCCGAGCACCTTGCCGTCCGCCACGCCCGCCTCCCGCAGGATCCGCCGCGCGGCCCTGGCCATCTGCCGGACCACCGCCTCGGGCTCCAGGCCGGGCCGTACGGGCAGGCGCAGCCGCTCGACCGGCCGCCCGGCCAGATCGGCCAGCACGCACGAGATCTCCCCGGGGTCGAAGTGCACCCCGACCGCGTAGCCGGCGTCCGGGTCCACGCGCAGGATCGTGCGCGGCTTGCCCCCGCCCGACGGCACGGACCCGTCCTCGACGACGAGCCCCTCCTCCAGCAGCCTGCGCACGATCACGGACACGGTCTGCGCGGTCAGCCGGGTGCGGGCGGCGATCTGCACGCGGCTGATGCCGTCGGACGCCTGGATCGCCTCCAGGACCACGGCCCGGTTGTAGCTCCCCACCTTGGGCAAGTTCGTGCCCAGTCGCATGTGAGCCATGTCACCACAGAGTGTTGACTTAGTAAATCAAATAGATTTACGTTCTCCGCAAACCCAAGGCAACACGGGGAGCGCGTGATGAAACGTACGCTGGCCGGTTCTCTTCTCCTCCTCCTGACAGCCGTCGCCGGGTGCGGCGGCGGCACCCCGCAGAACACCTCAGGCGCCAAGGAACTCGAGGTCCTCTACAAGGTCGAGACGACGTGGCCGTACCTGGAGAAGATGCTCGGCGCCGCCAAGAAGCAGTACGAGTCCGCCCACCCGGGCGTCACGATCAAGCTCACGGCCGTCCAGGGCAACAACGAGGCCTACTACACGAAGCTGGCGCTGCTCAACCGCTCCCCCGACTCGGCCCCGGACCTCTACTACCACGACACGTTCCAGGTCAACGCGGACGTCGCGGCCGGCAAGCTGGCCCCGCTCGACGACTACCTGGCCAAGTGGCCCGACTGGAGCACCCAGTTCCCCGACTCGGTCAAGCAGGCCGCCAAGGGCGGCGACGGCAAGATCTACGGCGTGCCGATCAGCACGGACACGCGCGGCCTCTGGTACCAGAAGGACGTCTTCGCCAAGGCCGGCCTGCCGGTGCCGTGGGAGCCGAAGACCTGGAACGACGTGCTGACGGCAGCCCGCACGATCAAGCAGAAGCTGCCCGGCGTCGTCCCGTTCAGCATGTACGCCACCAAGATCCACGGCGAGGCGTCGACCATGCAGGGCTTCGAGATGCTCCTGTACGGCACGCCGGGCGGCACCCTCTACGACGACGCGCAGAAGAAGTGGGTGGCCGGCGGCAAGAACTTCACCGACGCCCTGACCTTCGTCAACACCGTCTTCCGGGAGGAGCTGGGCCCGAAGCAGGCCGACGCCCACAACGCCAAGCTCGGCGACAAGGTGACCATGGAGTGGTTCCCCGAGGCCAAGCTCGGCATCTCCCTCGACGGGGCCTGGGCGAGCTCGGCCTGGAAGCCCACCGGCACCAAGCCGTGGCCCGAGTGGACGGAGAAGATCGGCTGGACGCCCATGCCGACGCAGAACGGCGAGGCGCCGGGCGCGGTCAGCATGTCGGGCGGCTGGGTCATGGCGATGAGCGCGTACACCAAGCACAAGCAGGAGGCGTTCGACTTCATCACGACGGCCACGAACAAGGAGAACTCGATGGCGTACTCGGTCGGCACGGGTGACCTGGCGCCCCGCAAGGACGTGGCCGCCGACCCGAAGTACAGCGCCGACAACCCGAGCGTCAAGTTCTGGACCGACCTGGCCTCCGTCACCCACTACCGGCCCGCGTACGAGGTGTACCCGAAGGTGTCCACCCAGGTCCAGGAGGCCATGGAGGCGGTCGTGACCGGCTCGCGCACCCCTGAGGAGGCCACCGCGAACTATGCCAAGGCGCTCCCGGCCGCGGTCGGCGGACCCGACAAGGTCCTGTCGCGATGACGATCGTCACCGCCCCGCCCCCGCCCGTGACGAGCCGCCCGGTACGCGGCTCGTCACGGCGGGGCGCCATGCGCTGGCTCCTGCCCCTGGGGCCCGCCCTGGTCCTGCTCGCGCTCTTCCTGGCGGGGCCGATCCTGTGGAGCGTCTACATAGCCTTCACCAACGAGACGTTGACGGGCTCGGCCTCGGTTCACTCGCGGTTCGTCGGCGTGGCCAATTTCGTCAAGCTCTTCGGCGACCCCAACTTCCTGAACTCGTTCCTCCTGACGTTCGTCTTCGTCATCGGCTCGGCGGTCATCGGCCAGAACACCCTCGGCCTGATCATCGCCCTCCTCCAGCGCGGCCGCGGCCGGGTGACCCGCAGCGTCGTCAACGGCGTGGTGATCGCCGCCTGGGTGGTGCCGGAGGTCGTGGCGGCGGCCTGCTGGTTCTCGTTCCTGGCCGAGGAGGGCACGCTCAACAGGGTGCTGGGGGTCTCCCAGGAGTGGCTCTACACGGCGCCCATGCTGGCGGTGATCCTCGCGAACATCTGGCGCGGCACGGCCTTCTCCATGCTCGTCTACTCGGCCGCGCTCTCGGAGGTGCCCGCCGACCTGGTGGAGGCCGCCGCCGTGGACGGCGCGGGCCCCGGCCGCCGGCTCCTGCACATCACGCTGCCGCTGATCCGCCGCTCCATCATGGCCAACCTCATGCTGATCACGCTGCAGACCCTGGCCAGCTTCGGCCTCATCTACGCCCTGACGGGGGGCGGCCCGGGCACGGCCAGCCAGACGACGCCGCTGTACATGTACGAGCAGGCGTTCCGCTATTTCGAGATCGGCTACGGCTCGGCGATCGCGCTGGTCATGCTGGTGATCGGCGCGCTGTTCTCGCTGGTCTACCTGCGCCTGATCAAGGTGGAGGACGCATGACGAGGGTCGCCGCCCGCGCCGCCGCCCTGCTCGCCCTGGCGCTGATCACCCTGGCCTTCCTGGGCCCGTTCCTCTGGGTCCTGCTCGCCTCCGTCCAGCCCGAGGCGAGCCTGGCCGCCAAGCCGACGCTCTCCTTCTCCCTGGACAACTTCAGGGCCGTCCTGACCTGGGACACGATCATCCTGCCCCTGATCAACTCGATCGTCATCTCGGGCGCCACGGCGGTGCTGACGGTCCTGGTGGCGGGGCTGGCCGCGTACCCGCTGTCGCGCTACCAGCTCCGCTACCGCCGCCACTTCATGCTGAGCCTCCTGTTCACCACGGGCCTGCCGGTGACGGCGATCCTCGTGCCGGTCTACGCGATGTTCTTCCGCTTCAACCTGTACGGCTCCGTGCCGGCCATGGTGCTGTTCCTGACGGCGAGCTCGCTGCCGTTCTCGATCTGGATGATGAAGAACTTCATGGACGGCGTGCCGGTGAACCTGGAGGAGGCCGCCTGGGTGGACGGGGCCGGCTGGCTGCGCTCGCTGACGGCGGTGGTGGGCCCGCTGATGGCCCCGGGGATAGCCGTGGTGGCCATCTTCGTCTTCGTCGGCCAGTGGGGGAACTTCTTCGCCCCCTTCGTCCTGCTGGACACGCCCGAGAAGCAGCCGGCGGCGGTCACCGTCTACACGTTCTTCTCCCAGTACGGGCAGGTGGCCTACGGCCAGCTGGCCGCCTTCTCGATCCTCTACACGGCGCCGGCGGTGTTTCTCTACGTGGCCGTCAACAAATATCTGGCCAGTTCCTTCAGCTTCGCCGGCTCGGTGAAGGGTTGAGCTTCAGCTTCACCAAGGCATCGCGTGGGGAAGGTCGACGCTTGACCCGCCCCACGTTAGCCTTACCTCTGTTCGCATGTACTCCACTACATGCGGCGGCCGTTTAGTCGATCATGGCTGTGGTAGCGCCGATCGCTATGACAACGGCGGCAAGTATGACGAGAAACCGTACGGTCCGGGGTGTTGACTTGATCGCATCCCGGACTATGCGTCCGAGCTCTTGCACGATCGTGGTCCCAAAGCCCGATGGATCGCACATCGCACGTTTCACCTCCTCCTCCCAGATCGGGCCCCTGACCTGCACCGTCCCTCCTTTCTCAATCTTGGTTCCACGGTGCATGAGGGTCTCCCAATCTGCAAGCAGCCTTCACGTGGTTCTCCAAGCGTGAAAGTAAATTTCAGTCCACAGGCGCACCACGACCTGCCGGTCAGAAAACCGGCAGGTCGTGAAGGCCCGGGAGATCGGGCTTATGCGCAGGTGTAGCCGGAGGGCGTCTGGGTGTTGCCGCTCGGCCGGCTGACCTGGAACCCGAAGGTGGTGCCGGCGTTCGGGGCCAGGTTGCCGTTGTAGGCGAGGTTCTTGGCGGTGACTGTCTGCCCGCTGACGGTGAGGGTGGCGTTCCACGAGCCGGTCAGCGTGTGCCCGGCGGGCAGGGTGAAGGTGACGGTCCAGCCGGTGATGGCGGAGGTCCCGGTGTTGGTGACGGTCACGGGCTGGACGACGTACCCGGTGGCCCACTGGGTCTGCACGGTCCCGGCGGCCGTGCAGCCACCGCCGCCGCCCGGGCCGGCCGTGGTGGTGAAGGTGCCCAGGGCGGAGTTGGCCGAGACGTTCCCCGCTCCGTCACGCGCCCGGACGTACACCTGGTACTGGGTCGAGGGGCTGAGCCCGGTCAGCGAGATCGAGTTGGTCGTGGACTGGCCGAGGAGCTGGTCGGTCGCGCCCTGCTCGCGGTAGACGTCGTACCCGGCGAGCCCGCTCCCGCCGCTGTCGGTCGAGGCGGTCCAGGTGAGCGAGGCCGAGTTCGAGGTGACGCTGCCCGCCGAGGGGATGCCGGGGGTGGTCGGCGGGGTGGGGTCGGTGGTCGTGCCGCCGGCCAGCGCGTCGTGCACGGCGGTGTACGACGGCTTCTGCTGGTAGCTCTCGTCGTAGATCAGGGCCGCGCCCTGGCCGGAGAACGTGTCGGGCACCCAGGAGTACTTGTCGGTGAAGCCCCAGATCGTCACGCCGGCGCAGGCGGTCACGGCCAGGCAGGCGTTGACGACGTTGCGGTAGTAGGTGGCCTGCGTGGCGTCCTTGGTGGCGTCCCTGGGCATCACCATGCGCACGTCCAGCTCGGTGATGCGGACCTGGACGCCGAGGGCGGCGAAGCGCTGGAGGTTCTGCTGGAAGTCGTTCGGGAAGCCGTACTGGATCGCGAGGTGCGTCTGGAAGCCGACGCAGTCGACGGGCACGCCCTGCTGGCGCAGCGACGAGACCAGGTTGTAGATCGCCGTGCTCTTGGCGTTGATCCCCTCGGTGTTGTAGTCGTTGATGCACAGCCGGGCGTCGGGGTCGGCGGCGCGGGCGGCCCGGAAGGCGTCGGCGATGTAGCTCTGGCCCAGCGTGTTGTACCAGAACGACGTGCGCAGGTTGCCGCTGTCGTCGAAGACCTCGTTGACCACGTCCCAGGAGACCACGGCCGGGTTGTCGGCGTAGTGGCCGACGACCTGGCTGATGTGGTTCTGCATGGCGCTGCGCATGGCGGTGGCGCTCAGGCCCTGCACCCAGCCCGGGGTCTGCTGGTGCCAGACGAGCGTGTGGCCGTGGACCTGCTGGTTGTTCTGGGTGGCGAAGTTGACGATGGCGTCGGCGCCGGAGAAGTTGAACTGGCCCTGGCTGGGCTCGGTCGAGTCCCACTTCATCGCGTTCTCGGCGGTGACCTGGCTGAACTCGGTGGCGGCGAGGTTGCGGTAGGCGCTCTCGCCGGCGAGCTGGCCGGTGGCCAGCGCCGCCCCGATGAACTTGCCCTTGGCCGCCGCGTGGGTGCGCAGGGGCGCGGAGGCGTGGGCCGGGCCGGCCGGCAGGAGGAAGGTTGCGAGCATCCCCACGAGGACGAGGAGGGCTCTGACGGGCGAGGACGAATGCACGGACATCTACCTCCGAAAGCTTTCGATCCTGATGGATCGCACCGGAGACGGTATTGACATGGGAGATCAGGGTCAATGCCGGCCCCGTGCGGCTACTAAACCAGCAGCTGAACACCAGAAACTATCGGAAAATAAATGAAACTTTCATGAGCTTTGGCCCGCTCCCGGCGAGCTAGCGCAACGTACCTACCGGTCGGTACTGTGATTTATCCAGAATAATCGTCCACCAGCCGGGAGTTCTGCGTATGTCCCTTTCGCATGCCCAGGTCGTGGCCCAGCTCACCGGACCCGGCCAGCTGTTCGAGATCGAGGAGATCGGCGACACCGGGATACGCACCTGGAAGCACGCGCCCACCCACTTCCGCGCACTGCTGGAGATGAGCCGCTTCCACGGCGAGAAGGTCTTCCTCGTGTACGAGGACGAGCACATCACGTTCGAGGACCATTTCCGCCGCGCCGCCACCCTCGCCAACCGCCTGGTCGAGGAGTACGGGGTGCGCAAGGGCGACCGGGTGGGCGTGGCCATGCGCAACTACCCCGAATGGGTCGTCTCGTTCTCGGCCGCGCTGGCGACGGGGGCCGTCGCCGTACCGCTCAATGCCTGGTGGACGGAGGCCGAGCTGGCCTACGGCGTGCGGGACTCCGGCGCCAAGGTGCTGATCGCGGACGGCGAGCGCGCCGCCCGCCTCGCCTCGACGGGCGTCCCCCTGATCGTCGCCCGGGGCGAGGTCCCGCAGGGCGCGCGCGGCTTCGACGACGTGCTGGGCGAGGTCGCCGCCGACGTCACGCTCCCCGCCGTCGAGCTGGCCCCCGAGGACCCCGCCACGATCTTCTACACCTCCGGCACGACCGGCAGCCCCAAGGGAGCCCTGGGCAGCCACCGCAACCTGGGCCAGTCCCCCATGACCGTCGCCTTCGGCCTCATGCGGGCGGTGGCCATGGCGGGCAAGGACGTCGCGGCCGCGGCGGGCACCCGCCGGGTCACGCTGCTGACCGTCCCCCTGTTCCACGTCACGGGCTGCTTCTCCGCCCTGACCACGACGATGTTCGCCGGCGGAGGCCTCGTGCTCATGTACAAGTGGGACCCCGAGCAGGCATTGCGGCTGATCGAGCGGGAGCGCGTGACGGCCATGATCGGCGTGCCCACGAACGCCTGGCAGCTCATGTCCCACCCCGACTTCGGCAAGTACGACCTGTCGTCCCTCGCCACCCTCGGGTACGGCGGCGCCCCCGCCCCGCCCAAGCTGCTGGAGCGCATCACCCGCAACCTCCCCGACCGCGCCCCCTCCAACGGCTATGGCATGACCGAGACGACCGCCCTGGCCATCGGCAACGGCGGCGCCGACTACCGGGCCAAGCCCGACAGCATCGGCCTGCCCTCACCCGTCGTGGACGTGCGCGTGGTCGACCCCATGGGCGCCGAACTGCCGCCCGGCGAGGTGGGCGAGCTGTGCGTACGCGGCCCGAACGTCATCCTGGGCTACTGGAACAAGCCGGAGGCGACGGCGGAGACGTTCGTGCACGGCTGGCTGCACACCGGTGACCTGGCCAAGATCGACGAAGAGGGCTTCGTCTACATCGTGGACCGGGCCAAGGACATGGTGATCAGGGGCGGCGAGAACGTCTACTGCGCCGAGGTGGAGGCGGCCCTGTTCGAGCACCCGGCGGTCGACGACGCGGCGGTGATCGGGGTGCCGCACGACGAGCTCGGGGAGGAGGTCGGCGCGGTCATCCGCCTGGCGCCCGGCACCTCGGTCGCCACGGAGGACCTCCAGTCGTTCCTCAAGGACCGGATCGCCAAGTTCAAGATCCCGGCGCACGTCTGGTTCCGGGAGGGCGAGCTGCCCCGCAACCCCGGCGGCAAGATCCTCAAGACCCACCTGCGCAGGGAGATCCTGGGCGCCTGAGCCCTCCCCGGCCTCCCGGTGCCGCACGCCCGGGAGGCCGTCGCATGCCGGTGCCGCACGCCGGGGAGTCGCATGCCGGTGCCGCGCGCCCGGGAGGCCGTCGCATGCCGGGTGACCACCGTCACATTAGGCCCGTCACCGCAGGTGGAACGGGCTATCGGCTGATCCCTTTACGTGGCGGGTAATCGCGCCCCCTACGTGGTGGCTGACATCTTTCAGGTGTCGCGAAAAACCGCCACGAACCGCCACGAACTGCCACCAAGGGAGCCCGAGACATGAGCACCGCCCTGACCGTCACCGCCGACCGGATGAAGTTCCTGCGCCTGGCGCTGGCCGCCGACGCCGTCGTCACCGGCGGCAACGGGCTGGTCTACCTCGCCTTCGCCGGCCCCGTGAGCGACCTGCTCGGCCCCGGCGCGGGCCTGCTGCGCGGCATCGGCGCCTTCCTGCTGGTGTACGGCGCCGCCGTCGGCCTCCTGGCCACCCGCCGCGCCATCAGCCCCGCCGCCACCAGGGCCGTGATCGCCCTGAACATCGTCTGGACCCTCGGCAGCGTCGCCGCCGTCGTCACCGGCGCCGCCGATCTCACCACGATCGGCGCCATCTGGACCATCGCCCAGGCCCTGGTGGTCGGCGCGTTCGCCGAACTCCAGATCGTCGGCCTCCGCAAGACCCGCAACAACTGACCAACAGCGAACAGAAGGAATGACCACCATGAACCTCATCGAGCGCTACGTCGCCGCCTGGAACGAGACCGACGCCGACGCCCGCGCCAAGGCCGTGGCCGAGCTGTGGACCGAGGACGGCACCTACACCGACCCCCTGGCCGACGTGAAGGGCCACGACGCGATCGCCGCGGTGATCGCAGGAGCCCAGGGCATGTTCCCCGGCCTGGTGTTCACCCCGGGCGAGGTGTACGACGCCCACCACCACATCGCCCGCTTCACCTGGCACCTCGGCCCGGAGGGCGGGGAGGCGGTCGCGGTCGGGTTCGACGTGGTGGAGCTGGCCGAAGACGGGCGGATCCGCACGGTCCTCGGCTTCCTCGACAAGGTCCCCGCCGCCTGACCCGCCGCCCCCTGGCCAAGGCCCCCGCTGCTCCCTCCCAGCGGGGGCCTTCCGCATGCCCCTGTCTGAAAAACGATTTGCCGCGATCCTCACCCGAGACCGAAAATTGACGCTCGTGCTGCCCACCGGACGACTGAAGCGCCTGCTGCGTCACCTCACCCTCGACGTCAGCCCGCTGCGCGACTCCCGCGACTACCGCCTCCTGTTCGCCTCCGGCGTCATCACGATGTTCGGCACGTTCATCACCATGGTCGCGGTGCCGTACCAGATGAAGGAGCTGACGGACTCCTACCTGGCGGTCAGCCTGGTGAGCCTGGCGGAGTTCGTCCCGATGGTGGTGTGCGGCCTGTGGGGCGGCGCGATCGCCGACGCGCTCGACCGCCGCAAGATCATCGTCCTGAGCGAGCTGGGCCTCCTGGTCACCACGGGCGCGCTCACGGTCAACGCGATGCTCCCCAACCCCCAGATCTGGGTCCTGTACGTGATGGGCGCCGTCTCCACGGGCATCTCCTGCCTGCAGCGTCCCAGCCTGGAGGCCGTGTTCCAGCAGGTGGTCAAGCACGAGCAGCAGGGCGCGGCGGCGGTGCTGTCGAGCATGCGCTGGAACTTCGGCGCCATCGTCGCCCCGGCGCTGGGCGGCCTGCTGGTGACCGCCTTCGGCCCGGCGGCGGCGTACGGCATCGACACGCTGAGCTTCGCGCTGTCGCTGGCGCTGCTGTGGCGGATCAGGTCGCTGCCGCCGGCCGAGGACGCCGCCCCCGCGTCGCTGAAGTCGCTGGTCGAGGGCATGCGCTACGCGGCGGGCCGCCCCGACCTGGTGGGCACGTACCTGGTGGACATCGCGGCCATGGTGTTCGCGATGGGGACGTCGCTCTTCCCGTTCCTGGCCGACGAGCTGCACTCCCCCCAGGCGCTGGGACTGCTGTACTCGGCGAGCGCGGTGGGCGCGCTGGCCGCCTCGATCACCGGCGGCTGGGCGGCCCGCGTACACCGCCAGGGCCTGGGCGTGATCGTCGCGGCCGCCCTCTGGGGTGCGGCGGTGGCCGCGTCGGCGCTGGCCCCCAACGTCTGGGTACTGTTCGCCTGCCTGGCCTTCGCGGGCGCCGCAGACATGGTCAGCGGCATCTTCCGCATGACGATGTGGAACCAGACGATCCCGCCGGAGCTGCGCGGGCGGCTGGCCGGGATCGAGCTCCTGTCGTACGCGTCCGGCCCGATGCTGGGCAACGCCCGCGCCGGCCTGATGGCTGACTTCGGCGGCACCCGCTTCTCCCTCGGCGCGGGCGGCCTGCTGTGCGTGGGCGCCGTGCTCGGCCTGGCCGCCGCACTGCCCGCGTTCCGCACGTACGACGCCAGGACCGACGACCACGCCCTGGCGGAGAAGGCCCGCAGGGAGGCCGCCGTCTAGGTCACCGGCCTTCCGCCTTGGCGAACACCGGCAGCGCCTCGGCGTCGGAGTGGACGTTCGTCACGTAGCCGGCCACCCACTCCTCGATCCCGTCGAACCTGCTCTCCCGCACCAGCCGCTCCCCCACCCGGGCGGCGTCGAGCGGGGTCCGGCGCAGGGTCACGGCGCCGGTGTCGCCGTCCAGCAGCGCCCAATGCGCCCCGCTCCGCCCGTACGGCATGCCGACCGACCCGGGGTTCACGACCAGCACCCGATCGGCCAGCCGTACGAAGGGCATGTGCGTGTTGCCCAGCACCACGGTGCCGGCGCTCTCCCCGGCCAGCACCTCGGCCCACCGCTCCAGCGAGCTGTCCACGAGGATCATCTCCTCGTCGCTGCGCGGCGTCGCGTGCACGAACAACGTGGTCCCCAGCCGCCCCAGCTCGACGACCTGCCGATCGGGCAACCCGGCGAGCAGCTCGACCTGATCGTCGCGCAACTGCCCGGCGGCCCACTGCGACACGGGATAGGGAACGGCCTTCCCGCGCGCCGCCTCCACCAGCTCCCTGTCGGCGTTCCCGTTGACCCACAACGCCCGCTCACCCAGCGAGACGAGCACGTCCAGCGTCTGGACCGGCATCGGCCCGGCGGCCATGTCCCCGGTCAGCGCGATCACATCCGCCCCGGCCACCTCCGGCTCGTCCAAGACGGCCTCGAGCGCGGGCAACACCCCATGGATATCGGACAACACAGCAATACGCATACGGCCACTCTCCCCCATCAGGGACCGCTAGCGTTGGGCCATGACAGCCGACGCGGTGGTCCAAGAGAGCGCGACGAGGCATCCCTCGCTGCCCGACTGGGTGTTTCCTCCACCCGGAGGCTTCATCGCGGAAAACCTCGATCACATTCCGGATTTGCCTGCACACACAGAGTTGATTGATGGAAGCTTGGTCTTCGTGAGTCCCCGAGCCTCCTTCCACATGCGCGTCGTATCGTTTCTCGAGAGCGAAATTCGCCGTGCGGCACCTCAAGACCTTCGCGTGCGTCGCGAGATGACCATCATTCTCGGCCCTCGCCAGCGCCTAGAGCCCGACCTCATCGTGATCAAGGCCGGCGCCGCCCGCGACGACGACGAGACCTTCTACAAGGCGCAAGATGTGGTCTTCGCGATAGAAGTCACCACTCCCGCGTCCGAGGTCCGCGACCGCCACCGCAAGCCGCAGCTCTACGCCGAAGCCGCGATCCAATACTTCTGGCGGGTCGAGAAGAATCCGGACAAGCCCGTGGTCTATGCCTACGAACTGGATCCCACCACCAGCTCCTATGCCCTCACCGGCATCCACCGCGAGTGCGTCAAGGCAACCGCCCCCTTCGATCTGGTCATCGACCTCACCGAGATCGACCGGCTCTGAGCCACCTCAGCCCACTTCCCGCCACCCTTCATATCGCTCCACCAGCCCATCCACTCTGGCCAGCGCGCCCTCATCCAATCCTTCGACGACGACCAGCCACTGCGCGTCCTCGGCGTCGTCCTCCCCGGCCAGCGTCTCCCGCCACACCCGCGGCACCCCGAGCGCCGGGAACCACTCCCCGAGCGTCTCCGCGACCTCCTCGGCGTCATCCCGCTCGGCGAACACCAGCAGCTGCCTCATCGTCCCCTCACCTTCATCTCCATGAGCGTATGCAGTCGTTTACCAGGCGTGAGCGGAATACATTGGTAGCGTTGGATCGTGACTGCCGAAGCGGTGATCGTAAAAATGACGCCTCCCTCGCTGCCCAGCTGGGCTGTCCCGCCGCCGGAGGGCTTCGTCGCCGAAGACCTCGATCACATTCCGGATTTGCCTGCGCACACAGAGTTGATTGATGGAAGCTTGGTGCTCGTGAGCCCGCAGCGACACTTCCATCACACCGTCATCTTCCGGCTGCATGTCGCGCTGGAAGACTTCGTGCCACCAGGCCACGAAGTGGTCCAGGAGATGAGCGTCAAGCTCGCCCCGAAGCAGCGTCCAATGCCTGACCTGATGATCGTGGGCCCTCATGCGGTCATCGGCGGCGAGGTCACTCTGTTCCAGGCCAGCGACGTCATCCTCGCTGTCGAAGTGGTCTCACCCGACTCCCAAGTGCGTGACAGAGACCGCAAGCCTGTCCTCTACGCCGAAGCGGGAATCCCCCATTTCTGGTTGATCGAGGAGGACAACGGCAAGCCGACTGTCTTCGTCTTTGAGCGCAATCCCGTGACAAAGTCCTACGAGGCCGCCGGCACTTATCATGAAAGGCTGAAGGTCACCGTCCCGTTCGATCTCGACATCGACCTCACCAAGCTGTACCAGGCTCGAACGCGTTAAGGGCTGGCACGGCGTCCGCCGTACCAGCCCTCCGAAAGCGGCTCAGGAGCTGCGGAGCTGAGCGCCCACGCGGTCGGTCGCCATGGCCACCGCCGCGTCGCGAGCCGCCGTCGTCTCCTCCACCGTCAGCGTCCGGTCCGCGGCGCGGAAGCGCATCGTGTAGGCGAGCGACTTGTTCCCCTCACCCACCTGCTCCCCCGCATAGACGTCGAACAGCCGGATGGACTCCAGCAGCTCCCCGGCCCCGTCGCGCAGGGCGGCCTCCACGTCGGCCACCGGCGTGAAGTCGGGCACGATCAGCGCGACGTCCTGCGTGGCCACCGGATAGGCCGACACCGGCGGCGTCTGGACCGGACCCGGCATGGCGGGCTCCAGGCGCGACAGCTCCAGCTCCATGGCCGAGGTGCGCGGCGGCAGCCCGTACGCCTCGATGACGCGCGGGTGCAGCTCGCCGGCGTGCCCCACCAGCGTGTCGCCCACGTAGAGGGCGGCGCACCGGCCGGGGTGCCAGGGCTCGTGCTGGTCGGCGCTGATGGACAGCTCCAGCCGCGCCTCGCCCGCGACCAGCCGCGCGGCCTGCACCGCGTCGGCCCAGGAGGCGGTGCGGGCGCCGCCCCACCAGCCGGACCGCTCGAACTCCCCGGCCAGCACCACCGCGACCCGCAGCGGCTGGTCGGGCAGCGCCGACTCGATCGAGGCCAGCTCCTCGGCGGTCGGCCGGCGCTCGACGCCGAGCACCGGGGCCACCTCGGGAGCGCCCTCGCGCGGCCGGTAGACCGACCCCATCTCGAACAGCGCCACGTCGGAGAACCCGCGCCCGGAGTTGCGCACCAGGGTCTTGAGCAGCCCCGGCAGCAGCGTCGTGCGCATCAGAGGCTCGTCCTCCGACAGCGGGTTGGCCAGCCGCATGGCGCGGCGGCGCGCGTCGTCCGCGGGCAGGAGCAGCCGGTCGAAGTCGTCGGGGCTGATGAACGGGTAGTTGAGCACCTCGACGTAGCCGCCCTCGGCCAGCGCCCGGCCGACCCGGCGGCGCAGCCGCTGGCCCTCGGTGAGCCCGGCCCCGGCGGGGGCGGAGGGCAGCACCGACGGCAGGCTCTCGTAGCCCTCCAGCCGGATGACCTCTTCGGCCAGGTCGTTGGGGTCGGTGAGGTCGGGCCGCCACGACGGCGGCGTCACCGTGATCATGTCGTCGCCGGTGACGGCCAGTCTGGCCGCCAGGGCGCCGCCGGTCACGACGCCGGTCGGGTCGACGCCGCCCTGGCGCACGGCCGGGTCGTCGCCGTCGACCACGACGCAGCCGACCTGCTGCAGCCGGGAGACGACGGTCTCCTTGGAGTAGGGGACGCCGGCCACGGTGCCCGGATAGCTCGACGGGATCGCGATGCGCGCGGGCGACACCTCGACCTCGGCGTGCGTGACCCCGGGCTGGATGCTCGCGCCGCCCAGCTCGGCCAGCAGCTGCACGGCCCGCCACGAGGCGACGAGCGGCAGCTCCCGGTCGACGCCGCGTTCGAAGCGCTTGGACGACTCCGACACCAGCCCGTGCCTGCGCGACTCGCGCGAGATGCCGGTCGCGGAGAAGTGGGCGGCCTCGATGACGATGTCGGTCGAGGCGTCGGAGATCTCGGTCTCCAGCCCGCCCATGGTGCCGGCCATCGAGATCGGCCCCGACTGGTCGGTGATCAGGATGTCGTCGGGGTCGAGCTCGCGTACGACGTGGTCGAGCGTCTCGAGCCGCTCGCCCGCGACGGCGCGGCGCACGACGATCTCGCCGCGCAGCTTGGCGCGGTCGAAGGCGTGCAGCGGCTGCCCGAGCTCCAGCATCAGGTAGTTGGTGATGTCGACGGCCAGCGACACGGACCGCATGCCGGCGCGCTGGAGGCGTACCCGCATCCAGAGCGGGCTCTGGGCGGCGGGGTCGAAGCCGGTGACCTCGCGCAGCACGAACCTGTCGCACGCGGTCGGGTCGGCGATCGACGCCGGCCACGCCGTGCCGGTCTCGGCGGGCAGCTCGACGTCGGCGGGGTCGCGGAAGGCCACCCCGAACCCGGTCGCCGCCTCGCGGGCCACGCCCCTGATCGACAGCGCGTAGCCGATGTCGGGCGTGATCTCCAGCTCGATCACGTCGTCGCGCAGGCCGAGCAGCTCGACCACGTCGGCGCCGATCGGGGTGTCGGCCGGCAGCACCATGATGCCGCCGTGATCGTCGCTCAGCCCGAGCTCGCGCTCGGAGCAGATCATGCCCTCCGACATGCGCCCGTACGTCTTGCGCGCCCCGACCTCGAACCCGCCGGGCAGCACGCCCCCGGGCAGCACGACGGGCACGCGGTCGCCGGCGACGAAGTTGGTGGCGCCGCAGACGATCTCGCGCGGCGTCGCCTCACCGGTCTCGACCTTGCAGTGCCGGATCGGCTTCTTGAAGCCGGTCAGCTCCTCGATCACGAGCACCTCGCCGACGACGACGTTCTTGACGTCGTGGCCGTGCGAGGTGATCGACTCGAGCTTGAGCCCGGCGGCCGTGAGCTTGTCGGCCACCTCGTGGGCGGTGACCGCCGGGAGATCGACATACTCCCGCAGCCAGGAAAGCGGGACCTTCATCAGATCTCCATTCCGAACGGGAGCGTGAAGCGCACGTCTCCCTCGACCATGTCACGCATGTCCTCGGCGTTGTGGCGGAACATCAGCGTCCGCTCGATGCCCATGCCGAACGCGAACCCGGAGTATCGCGACGGATCGACCCCGCAGGCGATGAGCACGCGCGGGTTGACCATGCCGCAGCCGCCCCACTCGATCCAGCCCTCCGACTTGCACGTGCGGCAGGGCGGGTTGCCCGGGATCGCCGAGCTGCCGCGGCAGACGAAGCACTTGAGGTCCATCTCGGCGGACGGCTCGGTGAACGGGAAGTAGTTGGGCCGGAAGCGGGTCGTGATGCCCTTGCCGAACATCACCTCCGCGAACCGGTCGAGCGTGCCCTTGAGGTGGGCCATCGTCAGGCCCTCGTCCACGGCCAGCCCCTCGGTCTGGTGGAAGACCGGGGTGTGGGTGGCGTCGAGCTCGTCGGTGCGGAACGTCTTGCCCGGCGAGATCACGTAGACCGGCAGCTCGCGCTGGAGCAGCGCGCGGATCTGCACCGGCGAGGTCTGCGTGCGCAGCACCATGCCGGAGTCGGTGGACCCGACGAAGAACGTGTCGTGGTCCGAGCGGGCCGGGTGGTCCTTGGCGATGTTGAGCGCGTCGAAGTTGAACCACTCGCCTTCGAGCTCGGGGCCCTCGGCCACTTCGTAGCCCATGGCGACGAACGCGTCGGCGATGCGCTCCTGCAGCGTGGTCAGCGGGTGGCGGGCGCCGCGCGGCCGCCGGTCCCACGGCAGGGTGACGTCGACGGTCTCCTCGACGAGCACCCGCGCGTCGCGCTCGGCCTCGAGCTCGGCCTGGCGGGCGGCGAGCGCCTCGTTGATCGCCTTACGGACGGTGCCGACGCGCTTGCCGGCCTCGGCGCGGGCGGCGGGCGGCAGGGCGCCGATCTCGCGGTTGGCCAGGGCGATGGGCGAGCGGTCGCCCGCGTGCGCCAGCCTGGCCTGCTTGAGTGCGTCGAGGCTGTCGGCCGCCTTGATCGCCGCGATGGCGTCGGCCTCCATGCGGGACACCTCGTCGGCATGCAACGGTGTCACCTCGACGGGGTCGTAGTCAGACAAGAGTGAGCTCCGTATCCAGGGCTTGAGCGGAAAAGAGTCTAGTGGGGCCCGCCCACCGGGGCCGACTCGATCGCTAAGGGGTGGCGAAGTCGGGCGTGCCGGTGGGCACGGTAAATCGGAACTCCGCCCCGCCCTCGGGCGCCCGCTGCACGGTGATCGTGCCGCCGTGCGCCTCGACCAGGCCCTTGACGATGAAGAGGCCGAGCCCGGTGCCACCGCGCCTGCGGCTGTTGCCGCCTCGCCAGAACTGCCTGAAGACGCGCGGAGCCAGCTCGGGCTCGATGCCCTCGCCCTCGTCGCGCACCGACACGGCAACTCCCCATTCGACGGACTCGATCTCGATTGTCACAGTGCCGCGCCCGTGGCGCAGCGCGTTTTCCACCAGGTTACCCAGGATCTGGTCGATCTTGTCCTGGTCGAGCCACATCTCCGGCAGGTCGTCGCCGACGATCAGGCGAAAACGCCCCTCGGTCTCGCCCGCCGCGACCCGGCCCGCGATGAGCCTGCGCACCCGGGCGGGGATGTCGACGACCTGGCGGCGCACCTCCAGCCGCCCCGACTCGATGCGCGAGACGTCGAGCAGCTCGGTGATGAGCCTGGTGACGCGGTCGGCGTCGTTGTTGACGGTCTCGAGCATGACGCGCTTCTGCTCGTCGGTGAAGCGCTCCCACTTGGCCAGCATGGTGGCGGTGAAGCCCTTGACGCTGGTCAGCGGCGAGCGCAGCTCGTGGGCCACGGTCGAGACCAGGTCGGCGCGGCTGCGCTCCAGCCGGGCGCGGGCGCCGCCGTCGCGCAGGGTGATCGTGACACGCTCGACCTCGCCGCCACGCTCGGGCTCGCGTACGAGCCTGGCCGCGACGTACAGCTCCTGGCCGCCGGGCAGGTGCAGCGGGCGCTCCGGCGCCCTGCTCCTGATGCGCAGCCCGCCCTCGGGGTCGAGCGCCTTCCACCAGTCGCGCCCGTCGTGGTCGCGGAACGGGAACACGTCGCTCATGTGCCTGCCGACCGCGCGCTCCATGGCGACGCCGGTGAGCCGGGCGGCGGCCCGGTTGACGGCCAGCACGCGGCCGTCGCGGTCGGTCACGATGAGGCCGTCGGGAAGGTCGTCGATGGCTATCGTGCACGCGGCGGCCACAACTCGCCCGTCGGTGTCTGCGCCGTGCACGACCTCGCCCCCTCCGCCTACATCGCCGACAATAGCGGGTTTCCCGCCGCCTAGGGCACTCGCTGAGCCCTAGCCGAGGAGTAAAGGCATACCGCCGCGGCGGTGGCCAGGTTCAGGCTTTCGGCCTGTCCGTAGATGGGCACTCTGACCACGTCGTCGGCCTCAGCCAGTACGTCCTCCGGCAGTCCCCAGGCTTCGTTGCCGAAGATCCACGCGGTGGGTCCGCTAAGATCGACATCGTCGAGCGTGTGCTTGCCCGTGCCGTCGGCCGCCAGCACGCGCAGGCCCCGCTCCTTGAGTTGACGCACGGCGGCGCTCACCGGTGCACCGATGACGACGGGCAAGTGAAACAGGCTGCCGACGCTGGCGCGTACGCACTTGCCGTTGTACGGGTCCACGGAGGCGTCGGTGAAGACCACCGCGTCGGCGCCGGCGGCGTCGGCCGCCCGCATGACGGTGCCGGCGTTGCCCGGGTCGCGCACGTGGGCGAGCACGGCGACCAGGCGTGGCTGCTCCGCCAGCGCCTCGTCCAGGGGCACGTGGACGAGCGTGCAGACGGCCACCAGCCCCTGCGGGGTCACGGTCTGGGACAGCTCCGACATGACCTCGCCGCTGGCCCGGTGCACGGGCACGCCCTTCAGGCGGGCCTCGGTGATCAGCTCGGGGTGGCGCAGCTCGGCGTCGGCGGTGCTGAACAGCTCCAGCGTCACGCCGTCGAGCTTGAGCGCCTCGCGCACCGCCTGCGGCCCCTCGGCCAGGAACCTGCGGTCCTGCTCCCTGAAGGCCCGCTTGGTGAGCCGCCTGGCCGCCTTCACCCGCGGCGACTTCACGTTGGTCAGCTCGGACCCGGCCATGCTCTCTCCCTGTCCCACACGGCGACGTGACTCACGACGAGCAACGTCTTACACAGCAGCGTCCTCACGGAACGTCGCACCCAGCAACGCTCGTCCCGGCAACGCGCAACTTGGCGACGCCTCACACAGCCACGCCCATACAGCAACAGCCCATACAGCAACAAAGGGCCCACCGTCATCGGTGGGCCCTCGATTAAGACGATCGCCTCAGCTCGCGGTTCTTCAGCTCGCGGCCGGAGCGTTCACGTTCGCCGGAAGCGCCTTCTTGGCGGCCTCGACGAGCGTGGCGAAGGTCTGGCTGTCGTTGACCGCGAGGTCGGCCAGGATCTTGCGGTCGACCTCGACGCCGGCCAGGCGCAGACCCTGGATCAGGCGGTTGTAGGTCATGCCGTTCTGGCGGGCGGCGGCGTTGATCCGCTGGATCCACAGACGGCGGAAGGTGCCCTTGCGGTCCTTGCGGTCCCGGTAGGCGTACGTCATCGAGTGGAGCATCTGCTCCTTGGCCTTGCGGTACAGACGCGACCGCTGGCCACGGTAACCGCTCGCCCTCTCGAGGACGACCCTGCGCTTCTTCTTGGCGTTGAGCGCCCGCTTCACGCGTGCCATGTTTCTTCTCCCCGGGGAATCGCGCTACTTAGCGAGCAGCTTCTTGATCTTCTTGGAATCGGCGTCGGAAAGGACGACCTCGTTCTTGAGACGGCGCGTCAGCGTGGACGACTTCCACTCGTTGTAGTGCGCGCGGTTGGCACGGCGACGCTTGATCTTGCCTGAACCGGTAAGCCGGAACCGCTTCTTCGCACCGCTGTGCGTCTTCATCTTCGGCATGTCGCCGTCTCTCCTCGTTTCGGTCGTGCCACGGGCCGGGCCGGTGCTGGGCCGACCCGGTCGCGGCGTCTTCGTCTGCTGGTGGCTGAATCGGGGCGCTCTGTAAGGCTAACCCCAACCGCGGGTCATCCTTCCTGTAGGGAAGTGTCCTCGCTGTCGCTGCCACGCTGTGCCTTGGCTGCGGCCTTTTCGGCCTTGGCCTCGGCCTTCTTCTTGTGCGGACCGATCACCATGATCATGTTACGACCGTCCTGCTTGGCGTGGGACTCCACGAAACCGAGCTCCTGGACGTCGTCCGCGAGCCGCTGCAGAAGCCGGAAACCCAACTCCGGCCGGGACTGCTCGCGACCACGGAACATGATCGTGACTTTGACCTTGTCTCCCGCCTTGAGGAACCGCACCACGTGACCCTTCTTGGTCTCGTAGTCGTGCGGGTCGATCTTCGGCCGGAGCTTGATCTCCTTGATGATCGTGTGCGCCTGATTCTTGCGCGCCTCGCGCGCCTTCATCGCGGACTCGTACTTGAACTTGCCGTAGTCCATGAGCTTGCACACGGGCGGTCGAGCCGTGGCCGCGACCTCGACGAGGTCGAGGTCGGCCTCCTGGGCGAGCTTCAGGGCGTCGTGAATCGAGACGATGCCTACCTGCTCGCCGTTCGGGCCCACGAGGCGAACCTCGGGAACTCGGATACGCTCGTTGATGCGGGGCTCAGTGCTGATGGGGCCTCCTAGGTTTGCGATCCCTACGTGCTCGTCGTGCCGGGAGCTCCTCGCCAACGCGAAAAGCCCCGCACGTCGCGCATGCGGGGCCACTGAGCTCTTCGGCTTTCGTGGCCTTGAGCTCCCCGGAGTAGTCCGGCGTGATCCTGGACCCGGCCACCTTTCCGGCGACTCAGGTGGGAGGGAGACCTCCGCTTGCGCGTCCAGCAATGGCATGCCGGACCGATCAGAGAGCTACATTACCACAACGACCAGAGGCCCTCGAATCATCCCGGCCGGTCCGATCCCCTGCGCTAAACTTCTGTCCAGTCTAGACAGAAAGGGGTCACATGGCCGCGATCCAGACGGAAGTGACCAAATGGCAGCTACAAGAGGCCAAGCAGCACTTCAGTGAAGTCGTGAGGAAGGCTCACGACGAGGGGCCACAGATCGTCACGAAGCACGGCAAGGACGTGGTGGTGATCCTTGACATGGAGGAATACCGCCAGCTCAAGGGCAAGCAGCCGGACTTCAAGGAGTTCCTGCTGTCGGGACCCGACTTGAGCACACTCGACCTCACTCGCGACAAGAGCACCGAGATGCGCGCGATCGATCTCGGAGACGACGAGTGAGCTACCTCCTCGACACCAACGTCGTGTCAGAAATGACCAAGCGCACCAAGGACGACAGCGTGCAGGCCTGGCTGGACACCATCACCGGGCCCAGCCTCTACCTGAGCGTCATGGTGTTCGGTGAGATCCGCAAGGGCATCGAGCTCCTGCGCCGCCGGGACGTCATACAGGCGCACGGCTACGAGACCTGGCTGGACCGGCTTCAGCACGAGTTCAGGACCAGGATGCTGCCCGTCACCGCCGCTGTCGCCCAGGAATGGGGGCGGATGCAAGCCGTGCGTCCCCTCCCGATCGTCGACGGCCTCATCGCCGCCACCGCCAGTGCGCACGACTGCGTTCTCGTGACCCGCAACGTCAAGGACTTCGTGGGGCTCGACGTCGAGACGATCAACCCGTTCGACTGGCCGATCGCCTAGCGAGCTCCGCCTCGCCGGCCGCGCGCATGGCCTCCACCGGCACGTCCGTCCGGCCCGTCATCAGCTCCACCTGCCGCACCGCCTGGTGCAGCAGCATCGCGAACCCCCCGACCACGGTGCCGCCCGCAGCCCGGACGGCCGCCGCCGCGCTGGTCGGCCAGGGCGAGTAGACCACGTCGAAGAGCGCGGGCACCCGCGCCAGCCGGTCGGCGAACGCGTCCGCCGCCCCGCCCGGCAGCGTCGAGACCACCAGATCCACCCGCGTGGCGGCATCGAGCTTGTCGAACGGCTCCACCGCCAGCGCCACGCCCAGCCGCTCGGCCACCTCCACCGTCTCCCCCGCCCGCGCGGGGTCGCGCACCAGCAGCGTCGCCGAGAACAGCCCGAGGTTGCGCAGCGCCGCGAGCGCCGAGGCCGCCGTGGCCCCTCCGCCCAGCACGGTCGCCGAGCCCGGCGCGGGCACACCCGCCTCGGCCAGCGCCTGCTCGATGCCGTAGACGTCGGTGTTGTGGCCGTGCCGGCGCCCGTCGCGGAAGACCACGGTGTTGGCCCCGCCGACCTCGACGGCCAGGTCGGACACGGTGTCGAGCAGGGGCAGCACGGCCCGCTTGAGCGGCATGGTCAGCGACAGCCCCGCCCACGGGTCCTCACCGCCGGGGACCTGGCCGCGCACGGGCACCAGCTCGCCCAGCAGCGCGGGCAGCCGCGCCTCGTCGCACTCGAACGCCTCGTAGCTCCACCCGTCGAGCCCCATCGCCTGGTAGGCGGCCCGGTGCAGGTAAGGCGAGAGCGAATGACCGATGGGCGAACCCATCACCGCAGCCCGCATCCACACTCCTTCCGAACATGACGACCCTATCGCCCCGTCCGCCACGCTTCGCCGCCCGGACGGCCCACGGGGCGCGCGTCACGGCGGGTCGTCCCGTCACCTGAGAAGCGTCCCTTGGACGGGGGGCTTCGCACGTCGGCGGGAGGTGCCCACCGTGCGCAGCCGTAAAGGATGGGTGTCCCCCGCGCAGGCCCGCCACCCTCCGCACGGCGGCCCACCAAGAACGGGCGTCCCCGCATGGGCCCCGCCGCACGGCGGCCCCCCAGGAACGGGCGTCCCCCGCACGAGCCCCCGCCGTACGGCGGCGCGGCCGGGAGGTGCGCCCCTCGGTCATACGGCGCGTCCTCAGGTCGGGCGGAACCGGGCGCAAAAGGACGCCCGCCCACCGTGGCGGTGGGCGGGCGTGTGGCGCGTCGGATCCGCCGGTCAGCCGCCGTTCCTGCGGTATTCGGCCAGCAGCGCCAGGCGTTCGGCCTCCGTGGTGGCGAACTTGGTGACGTTGCTCTTGGGGTCGGTGGCGACGAAGTAGAGCCAGGGCCCCTTGGCGGGGTTCAGGGCGGCCTCGATCGCGTGGTCCCCGGGGTTCGTGATGGGCCCGGGAGGCAGGCCGAGGTGCAGGTACGTGTTGTAGGGGCTCTTGGTCTTCGTCTCCGGGATCGAGGCGGCCGTGCCGTACTTGTTCAGCGCGTACATGACCGTGCTGTCCATCTCCAGCTTCATCTGCGGCTGGCGCTCCAGCCGGTTGTAGATGACGCGGGCGATCTTCGGCATGTCCTCCTGGCGACCGGCCTCGGCCTGCACGATGCTGGCGATGACCATGATCTCGTGCGGCGTGTGGCCGAGTGCCTTGGCGCCGCCCTCGAGGTCTACCTGCTCGGCCGTCTGGTTGAACCGCTTGACCATCGCCGCCAGGATCTGCGTCGGCGTGCTCTTGGGCTGGACCTCGTACGTGGCCGGGAAGGCGTATCCCTCAAGCTTGCCCTTGGCGTATTTCGGCAGGTCGAGCTGGTCCACGTCCTTGGCCGCCGCGGCGAACTCCTTGATGGGCTTGCCGGTCTCCTCGGCCAGCGTCTTCAAGGTGTCGGACAGGCGCAGGCCCTCCTTGAGGGTCACCGTGGCGCGCATCCGGTTGTCCGGGACGAGCAGCGCCACCGCGCTCGCGGCCGACATGTTCTTGCGCAGCTTGTACGAGCCCGGCTGCAGCGAGCCGCTCCTGTTGGCGTTGCCGATCGCGTTGGTGAACGCCCTGGCGCTGGCCACGACCCCCTGCCGCTCCAGCTCCTGCGCCACGTCCGAGGCGCTCTGGCCGTCCTTGATCTCCACGACGACCTCGCCGGTGCCCTGACCGGTGTAGTCGTCGGGGACGAGCGCGTCGTTGAGCCACATGTAGCCGTAGTAACCGCCACCGCCGATGATGCCCGCCAGTACGACGAAGGCGAGCAGCGGCGCGATGAAGCCGCCACGGTTGCGGCGTCGGCGCCGTCGGCGGCCGCCACGGCCGCCGCGACCGCGCCGGGTACGACCGCCGTCGTCCTCGGCGCCGAGGAGGGTGTTCAGATCGAGATCGTTCATAGGTGCGCTGGCCAATCTCCCGGTATGACCGGCCGGGCGTCAAGCGAAACCGCCAAACCGGCTTGGGTCACCGAGCGGAACTGGGGGGTCCGCCGGACATGCTCCCACGACCAGCGGAGATCACTCTGGGTAGCCATGCTAAGGGATGGGAAGAGGGCGCATGTCCCGTTTTGGGGCATTCGCCCCGGGACGGAGGGAGTCCCGTCGAACATCAACCCGTCCCGAGGTTCTTATTCAGCTCTTCCCGGTATCTCACGAACTCGCTCTCTTTGTTGGTGAATTTGGTGATTCTATGCGCCGGATCCGTCGTCACAAACCAGTGCCAATCGCCTTGTGCTGGGTTCAGCGCCGCCATCAGCGCCTTCTCCCCGGGATTCGCGATGGGCCCGGGAGGCAGCCCTCTGTGCTGGTACGTGTTGTAAGGAGAGTCGACCTTGGTGTCACGCTCCGTAATCTTGAGACTCCGCCGGTTCTGCGCGTACAGGACGGTGCTGTCGATCTCCAGCGGGGTGCCCTTCTGGAGCCGGTTGTAGATCACCCTGGAGATCTTCGGGTAGTCCGCGTCGACCCCGCCCTCGGCCTGGATCATGCTGGCCACCGTGACGGCCTCCAGCGGCGTCAGGTGCTTGCGGGCCGCCTCCCTCTCCAGGCCGATCTGGCGGGCGGCGAGCTCGAAACGCTCGACCATCGCCGCGAGCACGTCCACCGCCGTGTCGCCGGGCTCGATCTCGTACGTGGCCGGGAACAGGAACCCCTCGAGCCCCTCGGCGTACGAGGGCAGCCCGACGAGAGCCTTGTCGACGCCCTGCAGCTCCTTGAGCGGCAGCCCCGCCAGTTTGGCCACGCGGGCCAGCACCTCGGACGTCCGCAGGCCCTCGGGGACGGTGACGCGCCGCACGACCCTGGACGAGGGCGCGAGCAGCAGGTCGAGCGCCGCCTTGGCGGCCATGCCCTTGCGCAGCCGGTAGTGTCCGGGCCGCAGCCGGTTGGTGACCGCGCGCTCCTCCGTCACCCGTACGAACGACTGCGCGCTCGCCACCACCCCGGCCTCGGCCAGCACGGAGCCGATGGCCTGCGCGCTCGAGCCCGGCGCGATCCGCACCGTCACGGCGCCGCTGCCGGGCCCGTCGAAGTCGTCGGGGCTCAGGTACGGCTTGAGCACCGCGATCCCACCCGCGCCCAACGCCACGAGGGCCACGATCAGGCCCGCGGAGACCATCCCGGCCTTGCGCATGGCCCGCTTGCGGGGCGCGACCGGCCCTGCGACCTCCGCCTCCCCCGCCGCATCCGCCGCGCCGACCTGCCCCGGGCCGACCTGCCCCGGGCCGGACCCCGGCGCGCCGGTCTCCGCCGCATCGGGCTCATCCGCCCCATCAGGGTCCGCCGCCGCATCAGGCTCGGACCGCGGTCGCTCGTCGTTCGGCTCGCGCTCCGCCGGGCCCTCCGGCCCGTCCTGCTCGGAGTCGTCGGTGGAGAACGGGATCACGTCGCCGAGGTCGTCCTCACCCTCGGGCCTGCCGTTCACGCGGCCACCCCACCGTCAACCGAGCAGACCGCCAGAACCCCCGCAGCCGCCGAGCAGATGACCCGAGCCTCCGCCGTCATCCAGCCACCGGCCCTGCGATCGACGTGACCGCCCGCGGCCACCGCCCCGCCATCAGCCGAGCAGACGGCCAGAACCGTCGCGGCCGTGTCCCGTGTGCGCGCCGCCTGCTCGCGGGCGATCCAGCGGTGGACCTGCGGCCACGCCGTGGCCATGCGTCCCGCCGTGTACGCCGCCCGCGCAGGCGCGACCCCCGTGTCGCGCGCGCTCATGAGGCAGGTCCGTCGGCCGCTGGGGGCGGTGCGACGGGCCTGCCTGGGGGTCTGTCGGTGGCGCGTTCTGAGTCGAGCGCGTCCTGCAGCAGCACGACGGCCGCGGCCTGATCCACGACGCCGCGCTGCTTCTTGGCTTTCATGCCGCTGGCCCGCAGCCCGTGCGTCGCGGCGACCGTGGTCAGCCGCTCGTCGAACAGCCGCACGGGCGTCGGCGCGAGCCGGACCGCGAGCTCGGCGGCGAACTGGCGGGCCAGCCCCGCCGCCTGCCCCTCGCGTCCGGACAGCGAGGTGGGCAGCCCCACGATCACCTCGATCGCCTCGTGCTCCGCGACGATCGCGGCGATGCGGTCGAGGTCGCCCTTGCCTCGCTTGACGGTCTCGACCGGCGTGGCCAGCATCCCGGAAGGGTCACTGCGGGCCACGCCGATGCGTACGGATCCGACGTCCACGCCGATCCGCGTGCCGAACCTCATATCAGCCGAGCTGATCCGCGATAGCCTGCTCGACCAGCTGCAGCGCGTCGCCGATCGCCTCCGGCCGTGTGCCGCCGCCCTGCGCGACGTCGTCCTTGCCGCCACCGCCACCCCCAAGAGCCTTGGCGGCGACGCCGACCAGCTTCCCGGCCTTGAGCCCGCGCTCGCGCCCCGCCTCGTTGACCGCGGCAACCACCACAGGTCGGTCGGAGGGGACGCCAGCGATCACGATGACCGCCGGCCGGTCCGCCGGGAACCTGCCACGCACATCCAGCGCGAGCTTACGCAGATCATCCGCACCGGTGCCATCAGGCGCGCGGTGTGTCACAACGGAGACTCCACGCAGGTCGCCCGCCTTGGCGGCGAGATCACCGGCCACCTGGAGCACCTGGGCGGAGCGGACCTTCTCCAGCTCCTTCTCCGCCGTGCGCAGCCGGGTGACGATGCCGTCGATGCGCTCGGGCAGCTCCTCGCGGCGCGCCTTGAGCTGCTCGGTGAGCTGCGCGACCAGCACGCTCTCGCGGGCCAGGAAGCGGAAGGCGTCGATGCCGACGAGCGCCTCGACGCGGCGCACGCCCGCGCCGACCGACTGCTCGCCCAGCACCTTGACCAGGCCGAGCTGGCCGGAGCTGTGGACGTGGGTGCCACCGCACAGCTCGCGCGAGTAGTCGCCGATCTCGACGACGCGGACCTCGTCACCGTACTTCTCGCCGAACATCGCCAGCGCGCCCATCGCCCTGGCCTCCGCCTGCGAGGTGTAGAAGGCGTTGACCTTGAGGTCGTTGATGAGCACGGCGTTGACCTCGTCCTCGACGTCGCGCAGCACGCTGGCCGGCACGGCGCCCGCCGCGGTGAAGTCGAAGCGGAAGCGGCCGGGCGAGTTCTCCGAGCCGGCCTGGGCCGCCGTCTCGCCGAGCGCGTTCTTGAAGCCGCGGTGGACGAGGTGGGTGGCGCTGTGGCTGCGCGAGATCGCGCGGCGGCGCTCGAGGTCGATCTCCGCCTGCGCGTCGTCGCCGACCTTGAGCTCGCCGCTGCGGATCTTGCCCCGGTGCACGACCAGGCCCGCAAGGGGCGTCTGCACGTCGACGATCTCGACCTCGGCGCCGCTGGTGCGGATCACGCCCTGGTCGGCGAGCTGGCCACCGCCCTCGGCGTAGAACGGGGTGCGCCCGAGCACGACCTCCACGGTCGCGCCCGCGCCGGCCGACGGGACGGGCACGCCGTCGACGAGGATGCCGACCACGCTCGTGTCGGCCTCGGTCTGGTCGTAGCCGAGGAACTCGACCTTGCCCGCCTTCTCCAGCAGCTGCCCGAACACGGAGATGTCGGCGTTGCCGGTCTTCTTCGCCGCGGCGTCGGCCTTGGCCCGCTCCCGCTGCTCCTTCATGAGCCGGCGGAAGCCGTCCTCGTCGACCTTGAGCCCGTGCTCGGACGCCATCTCCAGCGTCAGGTCGATGGGGAAGCCGTAGGTGTCGTGAAGCTGGAACGCCTGGTCGCCGGAGAGCGTGGTGCCGGACTTGCGCTTGGTCTCCTCGACGGCCACGTCGAAGATCGCGGTGCCGGTGCGCAGCGTGCCCAGGAACGACGCCTCCTCGGCGTCGATGACCGCGTGGATCTGCGGCGCGTCCGCCTTGAGCTGGTCGTACTGCTCGCCCATGACGTTGATGGCGACGTCGGTCAGCTCGTGCATGTAGCGGTCGTCGCCGGAGCCGAGCAGGCGCAGGTTGCGTACGCTCCTGCGCAGGATGCGGCGCAGGACGTAGCCCCGGCCCTCGTTGCTGGGCAGCACGCCGTCGGCCACCAGCATGGTGCCGGTGCGGACGTGGTCGGCGATCACGCGCAGGCTCACGTCGGCCCGCGGGTCGCGCCCGTAGCGGGTCTTGGTGAGCTCGGCCGCCTTGTCGAGGATCTTGTACGTGGTGTCGATCTCGTAGATGTTGTCGACGCCCTGCAGGATCGCGGCCATGCGCTCGAGGCCCATGCCGGTGTCGATGTTCTTCGCCGGCAGCTCGCCCGCCACGTCGAAGTCGACCTTGGTGCGGACCTGGCTGAGCTGGTACTGCATGAAGACGAGGTTCCACACCTCGAGGTAGCGGTCCTCGTCGGCGACGGGGCCGCCCTCCTTGCCGTATTCGGCGCCGCGGTCGTAGTAGATCTCCGAGCAGGGGCCGCCGGGGCCGGGCACGCCCATGTGCCAGTAGTTGTCCTCCAGGCCGCGGCGCTGGATGCGGTGGTCGGGCAGGCCGACGCGGTTGCGCCAGATGTCGTAGGCCTCGTCGTCCTCGAGGTAGACCGTCGCCCACAGCTTGTCCTCGGGGAAGCCGAAGCCGCCGTCGGACTCGGAGCGGGTGAGCAGCTCCCACGCGAACGGGATCACTTCGGCCTTGAAGTAGTCACCGATGGAGAAGTTGCCCAGCATCTGGAAGAACGTCGCGTGCCGCGTGGTCTTGCCGACCTCGTCGATGTCGGGGGTGCGCACGCACTTCTGCGCGGTGGCCAGCCGGGACGCCGGAGGCTTGCGCTGCCCCAGGAAGTACGGCTTGAACGGCACCATACCGGCATTAACCAGGAGAAGCGTGGGGTCCTCAGCGATCAGGCTGGCCGAGGGCACTACCTTGTGCCCACGCTCCTCGAAGAAGCGCAGGAAGCGGCGGGCGATCTCTGCCGACTCCATGTTGGCCATCCTTTGCGTTAGTTGTTGTCTTCAGCGTTGCCGAGCCCGAAGCGTGCTCGCAACTCGGTTTCGCGCTCCGCGGCCTCGCCGAGCGCGTCGGAAGTAAAGTCTCTCACCTGCCGGAGCATCCCCGCGGCGCTGTTGGCCGTCCTGCGGGCGACGTGGTCGGGGTGGAGCGCCTGCAGCCTGCGCATCACCCAGAAGGTGAGGAACGCGCCCAGCGACAGGTAGAACAGCCGCCTGATCATCGCGCCTGCCCCTGACGCGTCCTCGGGACGGCCTTGCGGGGCCTGCGGGCCTCGATGGCGCGGCGGACGCCGTACGCGAGCGAGGACACCTTGATCAGCGGCCCGGTGAAGATGGTCTGCGTCACCGCGCTGAGCTTCGCCGCGTGGCCGCTGACCTGCTTGACGTCCTTGGTGATGGCCTCGACGGCGATCAGCTGCCTGTTGGTCTCGTTGACCGTGACGCTCATGTCGTCGAGCAGCGGCGTCAGGCGGTCGTTCAGGTCGGAGACCGCCTTGGTGGCCTCGGTGAGCAGCCTGGCCAGCTTGACGAGCACCATGGCGAGCACGCAGACCAGGACTATCCAGCCGGTGGCCGCGATCAGGCCGGCGACCTCTCCAGCGGTAAGCATGCGCTCATCTCCCTCGTACGCTGGGCCGGAACGGCAAGACCTTATCGCGTTCGAGTGACAACCTTGGTGAGGACGCCGTCCTTGATCGTGCTGCCGCGTCGGCGTCCGGCCCTTGCCCGGCCGCCCGCGTGCCGCCCCGATCCCGTGCGCCACCAGCCGTCCCCGGCCCGGGCCGTGTCCCCACGCCCGCGCACCCAAACCTACGCCATCCCCCGCCCTGCCCCACACGCCAGGACGTCCGGAGGCACCCCGGCCCACCAACCGCACGAGGTCGCGCCGCTCGCCACCGCACCCCGACCCGGCGCCGGGCAGGAGTGCCGGCCTCAGCGCCCCTCGCCACACCGTGGTCGGCGGGTTGCGGTGTGTTCGACGCGACGCGCTCGGCGAGGTGGTGGGGAGGGCCGGAAGCCGCGGAGGCCGGCACTCTCGCCTCCGCGGCCCGCCGACCCCGGCCGTGGCGAGGGGCGCTGAGCCGGGGGTCAGGAGCCGCG
Organism: Nonomuraea angiospora; assembly: GCF_014873145.1. Lineage (NCBI taxonomy): Bacteria > Bacillati > Actinomycetota > Actinomycetes > Streptosporangiales > Streptosporangiaceae > Nonomuraea > Nonomuraea angiospora. Next base: position 3,524,636 of record NZ_JADBEK010000001.1, read on the forward strand.
GAGGAAGTCGCGGATCTTGGCCCAGCGGTCCGCGACCGGCGCCTCGGCGCCGTGGCGGGTGGGCTCGTAGTAGCGGCGATCGCGCACCTGCTCGGGCGCGTACTCCTGCCGCACCACCCCATGATCGAAATCGTGGGGATACTTGTAGCCGTCCCCGTGCCCCAGCTTGGCCGCCCCGGGGTAGTGGGCGTCGCGGAGGTGGCCGGGGACCTGGCCGATGAGGCCGCGGCGGACGTCGCCGACGGCCGCCCCGATGGCCTTGACCACGGCGTTGGACTTGGGGGCCATCGCGCAGTGGATGACCGCGTGCGCCAGGTTGATCTGCCCCTCCGGCAACCCGATGAGCTGCACCGCCTGGGCCGCGGCCACGGCGGTCTGCAGGCAGGTCGGGTCGGCCATGCCGACGTCCTCGGAGGCGAAGATGACGATGCGGCGGGCGATGAAGCGCGGGTCCTCCCCGGCCTCGATCATGCGGGCCAGGTAGTGGAGGGCCGCGTCGGCGTCGGAGCCGCGCATCGACTTGATGAACGCGCTGATCACGTCGTAGTGCTGGTCGCCCTGCCGGTCGTAGCGTACGGCGGCCTTGTCGACGGCCTTCTCCACCACCTCGATGGTGATGTCGTCGGCCAGCAGCGCGGCCGCCTCCAGGTACGTCAGCGACCTGCGCGCGTCGCCGCCCGCCAGGCGTACGAGATGCTCCAGCGCCTGGGGCGCGAGCGTGGCGCGGCCGCCGAGGCCGCGCGGGTCGGAGACGGCCCGCTCCAGCACGGCGCGGATGTCGTCCTCGGACAGGGACTCCAGGGTGAGCAGCAGCGAGCGCGACAGCAGCGGCGAGATGACCGAGAAGAACGGGTTTTCGGTGGTCGCGCCGATGAAGGTGACCCAGCGGTTCTCCACGGCGGGCAGCAGCGCGTCCTGCTGGGCCTTGTTGAAGCGGTGCACCTCGTCCACGAACAGCACCGTCTGCCGTCCGCTCATGCCGAGCTCGCGCCGCGCGTTGTCGATGGCGGCGCGGACGTCCTTGACGCCGGCCGACACGGCGGAGACCTCGACGAAGCGGCGTTTGGTGACGTTGGAGACGACGTAGGCGAGCGTGGTCTTGCCGGTGCCGGGCGGCCCCCACAGGAACAGCGACATGGGAGCCTCGCTCTCGACCAGGCGCCGCAGCGGGGTGCCGGGGCCGAGCAGGTGCCGCTGACCGATCACCTCGTCGAGCGTGCGCGGTCGCATCCGCACCGCGAGGGGCTGCGGGGTGGCCTCTTCGGCCGCGGAATCGAACAGGCTATCCACATCATGAGATTACACGCGCGGACTACGCTCCCCAGACCGCTCGCGCGCCCGAGTCACCGGCGCGGAAGACGTAGTAGCCCGCCACGGCGGCCAGCACCAGCGTCAGGGCCGACAGGGTCAGCGTCGCTGCCCGGCCGAACCGGTCGCGGCCGACCGAGTCGCGCGCCGGGCTGGTGGCGTACACGAGCAGCAGCGCGGCCACGGCCAGCCCCAGCACCGACACCAGCAGCGGGTTGGCGAAGCTCTCGTGCGCGTTGATGCGGGACCCGAGTTCGCCGTCCGCCGTGGCGAAGCGGGCGGCCTTGAGGCTCTCGCCGCTCTCCTTGGCCGCGAAGACCGCCACCGGAGAGGCCAGGGAGAGCAGCACCACCGCCCACGCCGCGTACGTACGCCAGCGCGCGACGATCGCATAGACGGCCGCCACGACCACCAGCAGCGGGGTCAGCACGACGGCGAAGTGGATGATCAGCGGATGCGCCGGCAGGCCGAGGATCTGGTCGAACATGAGGTGCTCCTTAGTTCTCATTTCAACTACGAATCTCAGCACCATATGGTTCGCGACCTCACATGTCGCCCGCTGCCGCTTTCGCCACTTACGTCCGGCACATATCGAAGGCCGGTAGCATGCGCGGAGTTGTTTGGTCATGCACGGGCAAAGATGAGAGGACATAGCGGTGAGCGGCGACGACCGCCAGAACGAGGAAGACCGCCAGAGCGAGCTGGCGCGGGAGCACAAGGAGCGGCAGGCGAAGCGCGCCGCCGCCCAGACCGCCAAGTCACGGCGGAACACCTTCATCGGCGCGGGCGTGGCCGTCGTCGTGGTCGCGGGCGGCATCTTCGCCGCGACCACGCTGGTCAACAGGGAACCCAGCAAGGTTTCGGCGGAGAGCACCCCTTCGGCCTCGGCCTCGGCCTCCACGGCGCCGTCGGTCACGCCGTCGGCCAAGACCGGCCCGGTCACCTGCACCTACAAGCGGGAGACGGAGGTGCCGAACAAGTTCGTCGGCCTGCCGGGCAAGAAGCCCAACATGAAGCTGAAGAAGATGACGATCGTCACCAACCGCGGCACCGTCGTCGTCGATCTCATGACCGACGCCGCGCCGTGCTCGGTCAACTCGCTCAGCTTCCTGGCGAAGAAGAAGTTCTACAACAACATGAAGTGCCACCGCCTGGTCACGCCCGACGTGTCCGGCGTGCACATGCTGCAGTGCGGCGACCCGCTGGCCAAGGCCGACGGCAAGAACCCGACCGACGGCCAGGGCACCGCGGGATACGTCTTCGGTGACGAGAACAGCGACATCTCCCTGTCGAAGGGCGTGGTGTTCATGACCCAGGCGGGTGACGCGATGGGCCAGAACAACAGCCAGTTCGCCATCTCGCTGTCGGACGAGAACAACCAGATCGGCTCGGGCTACAACGTGGTCGGCGTGGTCAGCGAGGGCATGGACATGCTGCTGGGGCTGGCCACCAGCGGCAAGGACCTGCTCCTCAACGACGCCGACATCACCGGCGACGGCGGCACCACGGCGCCCAAGAAGCCGGTGATCATCAAGACCATCACCTTCAAGTAGGGCGACAGCGAGAACGGCGGGCACCGGCTCCTCCGGTGCCCGCCGTTCTCACGTGCCTAGACCTCGGCCTTGGGCTTGGCGTCGACGCCCGCCTCCTTGCGCTGCTCGCCCGTGATCGGCGTGGGCGCGCCCGTGAGCGGGTCGAAGCCGGAGGCCGTCTTCGGGAACGCGATCACGTCACGGATCGAGTCGCCCCCGGACAGCAGCATGCAGATGCGGTCCCAGCCGTAGGCGATGCCGCCGTGCGGCGGGGGCCCGTACTTGAACGCCTCCAGCAGGAAGCCGAACTTGCTCTCCGCCTCCTCCTTGGAGATGCCCAGCACGTCGAAGACGCGCTGCTGCATCTCGGCCCGGTGGATACGGATCGAGCCGCCGCCGATCTCCATGCCGTTGCAGACCATGTCGTACGCGTACGCCAGCGCCTCGCCCGGGTGGTCCTGGAAGTTGTCGGCCCACTCCGGCTTCGGCCCGGTGAACGGGTGGTGCACGGCGGTCCAGCCGATCTCGCGGCCCACCTCATCGTACACGGGCTCGAACATGGGGGCGTCGACGACCCACAGGAACGCCCACGCCGACTCGTCGATCAGGCCGCAGCGACGGCCGATCTCCAGGCGGGCCGCGCCGAGCAGGTCGCGGGAGGCGTGCTTCGGGCCGGCCGCGAAGAAGATCGCGTCACCCGGCTCGGCGCCGACCTTGGCCGCGAGCCCGGACAGCTCCTCCTCGGTGAGGTTCTTGGCGACCGGGCCGCCCAGCGTGCCGTCCTCCTGGACGAGCACGTAGGCCAGGCCCTTGGCGCCGCGGCTGCGCGCCCACTCCTGCCAGCCGTCGAGCTCCTTGCGCGTCTGCGAGGCCCCGCCCGGCATGACCACGGCGCCGACGTACTCGGCCTGGAAGACGCGGAAGGGTGTGCCGGCGAAGTAGCCGGTCATCTCGACCAGCTCCTGGCCGAAGCGCAGGTCCGGCTTGTCGGAGCCGTAGCGGGCCATCGCGTCGGCGTACGTCATGCGCGGCAGCGGCGTCGGCAGCTCGTAGCCGGCGATCTCCTTCCACAGCCGGCCGATCAGCGTCTCGCCGACCTCGATGACGTCCTCCTGGTCCACGAAGGACATCTCGACGTCGATCTGCGTGAACTCCGGCTGCCGGTCGGCCCGCAGGTCCTCGTCGCGGTAGCACTTGGCGAGCTGGTAGTAGCGCTCGAGGCCGGCGACCTGGAGGAGCTGCTTGAACAGCTGGGGCGACTGGGGCAGGGCGTACCAGTTGCCGGGCTGCAGGCGCACCGGGACCAGGAAGTCGCGCGCGCCCTCGGGCGTGGAGCGGGTCAGGGTCGGCGTCTCGACGTAGACGAAGCCCAGCTCGTGCATCACCTCGTTGGCGAGGTAGGTGGCCTTGGAGCGGGTGCGCATGGCGTTGGCCACCTGCTGGCGGCGGATGTCGAGGTAGCGGTACTTGAGCCGGGCCTCCTCCGAGACCCCCACGTTGCCCTCGATCGGGAAGGGCAGCGGCGCGGACTCGCTCAGCACCTCGACCTGCTCGGCCACGACCTCGATCGCGCCGGTGGGCAGGTCGGGGTTCTCGTTGCCCTCGGGGCGGACCCTGACCTGGCCGACGACCTTCACGCAGTATTCGGCGCGCAGGTCGTGGGCGTGGTCCTCCTCGCGGAAGACCACCTGCGCCGAGCCGGAGGCGTCGCGCAGGTCGATGAAGACCACGCCGCCGTGGTCACGGCGGCGGGCCACCCATCCTGCGAGCGTCACCTGCTGCCCGGCGTGCTCCTCGCGGAGCGACCCGGCCTTGTGCGTGCGGATCACTGCAGTTTCCCTTTCAGAACGTCGACGACCTCGGCCAAGGGCACCTCGGTCTGCTCAGCGGTGGTCAGGTCCTTCACTTGCACGGCCTCGGCCGCCAGGTCACGCTCGCCCAGGATCAGGGCGAAACGGGCGCCGGAACGATCGGCCCCCTTCATCGCGCCCTTGAGCCCCTTGCCGCCGAAGGACATGTCGGCGGCGACACCGGCCGCGCGCAGCCCGCTCACGAGCTTGAACATGGCCCGCGCCGCCTCGTCGCCCAGCGCCACACCGTACACCTCGCAGCGGGCCGGGGTGTCGAGCACGACGCCCTCCCGCTCCAGGGCGATGACGGTGCGGTCGAGACCGAGGCCGAAGCCGATGCCGGGCAGCGCCGGCCCGCCGATGGCCTCGGAGAGCCCGTCGTAGCGGCCGCCGCCGCCGATGCCGGACTGCGCGCCCAGCAGCGGGTGGTCGAACTCGAAGGTGGTGCGGGTGTAGTAGTCGAGCCCGCGCACCAGCCTGGGCGCGTCCTCCCACGGGATGTCCAGGTCGGCCAGGAGCTGCTTGACCCGGTCGTGGTAGGCCTTGCAGTCGGCACAGAGGTGGTCGCCGATGAGCGGCGCGTCCTCGAGCTGGGCGCGCACCTCCGGACGCCGGTCGTCGAGCACGCGCAACGGATTGATCTCGATGCGGGCCCTGGTGGCCTCGTCGAGGTCGAGCGCGCGCAGGAAGTCCTGCAGCCTGGCCCGGTAGATCGGGCGGCACTCCTTGCAGCCGAGCGAGTTGAGCAGCAGCCGCACCTGGGTGAGGCCGAGCGCGGCGTACCACTGCGCGGCCAGCGCGATCGTCTCGGCGTCGACGGCCGGGTCCTCGCTGCCGATGGCCTCCAGGTCGAGCTGGTAGAACTGGCGGTAGCGGCCCTCCTGGGGCGCCTCCGCGCGGAAGACCGGGCCGTCGGTCCAGACCTTCACCGGGAGCTGGCCGCGGTGCAGGCCGTACTCCAGGACCGCGCGCAGCACGCCGGCGGTGAACTCCGGGCGCAGCGTCAGCGACCTGCCGCCGCGGTCGGTGAAGGTGTACATCTCCTTGCTCACGACGTCGGTGGACTCGCCGACGCCACGCGCGAACAGCTGGGTGTCCTCGAAGACCGCGGTCTCCAGGTAGGAGTATCCGGCCCGCCTGGCCGTCTCGGCGAAAACTCCGCGAATCGCGTAGAACGTCGAGGCCTGCGGTGGAACGTACTCTTTGACACCTTTTGGTGCTTGGAAGCTCATTAGATCCCTCGTGTGGGACCGGACTGCGGCGCCGCTTCCTTCAAGTATGGGTTGGTAGCGCGCTCGCGGCCGATCGTCGTCTGTGGTCCGTGGCCCGGCAGGACGACCGTATCGTCAGGCAGCGTCAGGCACTTGGCAGCCAGGCTGCGCAAAATGGTCGTGTAGTCGCCGCCGGGCAGGTCGGTGCGGCCGATGGAGCCGGCGAACAGCAGGTCGCCCGAGAACATGACCTCGTCATCGGGCAGCCGGAAGCTCACCGACCCCCTGGTATGGCCGGGCGTGTGGTCGACCACGAGCTCGAGGCCCGCCAGCTCCAGCACGGCCCCGTCGGACAGCTCGCGCACGTCGTCGGGCTCGCTCAGCGTCAGCCCGCCGAACATCGAGGCGCTCGTGCCCGACCAGCCGGCGGCCGGGTCGCTCAGCAGGTGGCGGTCGTCGGGGTGGATCCACGCGGGGACGTCACGCGCGCCGCAGACCGGGGCGACCGACCAGACGTGGTCGAGGTGGCCGTGGGTGAGCAGGACCGCGACCGGCTTGAGCCGGTGCTCGCGCAGCAGCTCGTCGACGCCCTCGGTCGCGTCCTGACCTGGATCGACGATCACGCATTCCTCGCCGGCCGCGGGCGCGACAACGTAACAATTGGTCTGGAAGGCCCCTGCGGGGAAGCCGGCGATGAGCATCTGCCTCAGGTGATCTCGTCGAAAAGCCAATGGGAATGTAACCGAAGGGTACCGGTGCGGGTCGCCGGGCTGCGAATCATTACCCGTTGGCCGATACGATTCGCCCACCTCAGTTGATTGACTATGGGAGGCAAAGCGGTGGCCACGGGGAAGGACCGGCAGAGGCAGCTCGCTCGTGAGCACTACGAGCGTCAGATGCAGCGCCGGGTCGAACGCGAGCAGAAGGCCAAGCGCACGGCGATCATCGGCTCCTCGGTGGGCGTGGTGATCGTGATCGGCGGCATCGTCGCGGCGGTCGCGCTGCTGGGCGGCAACGGCGCGGGGACCGACGCGGCCTCCTCGCCCTCGGCGTCGGCCGCCGACACCGCCGCGCCTTCGGCCTCGGCCTCGGCTTCGGCCGCGGCGGGGCCCAAGCCGTACGACGCGGCGACCGGCACCTGCGACTACGTCAAGGACGCCGGAGGCGGGAAGGTCAAGGACGTCGGCATGCCGCCGGCCAAGGTCAAGACCACGCCGGCGACCAAGACGATGACGATCAAGACCAACCAGGGTGACATCGTCGTCGAGCTGAACAACGCCAAGGCGCCCTGCACGACCAACTCGCTGGAGTTCCTGGCGAAGAAGAAGTACTACGACGGCAGCAAGTGCCACCGGCTCGGCAGCGCCCAGTTCCCGATGCTGCAGTGCGGCGACCCGTCGGCCAAGGCCGACGGCAAGAGCCAGGACGGCAGCGGCGGCCCCGGCTACGTCATGGCCGAGGAGAACCTCCAGGGCGCCCAGTACAAGCGCGGCGTGATGGCCATGGCCAAAACGCAGGCGCCGGGCAGCACGGGGAGCCAGTTCTTCCTCGTTTTCGGCGACATCGGACTCACCCCGGATTACACGCCGGTGGGTACGATCACCAAGGGGCTCGACATCCTGGACAAGGTGAACAAAGCAGGCGTCATCGGGGACGCGGGCGACGGGACGGGGGCGCCGAAGCAAACCGTCGAAATCAAAGACGTGACAATCGCCAGCAAGGGCTGACGTAATACAAACTAGGGACGAAGTAGTCCCGAAGGGTCTGATGGAAAGTGCGGGAGGACACGGTGAGCACCGACCCGTGGGGCCGGGTAGACGACGACGGCACCGTCTACGTGCGTACGGCTGAGGGAGAGCGGGCCGTCGGCTCCTGGCAGGCCGGTGAACCCGAAGAGGCACTGGCCTACTTCCATCGCAAGTACGACGAGCTGGCCGGTCAGGTGCAGCTGCTGGAACAGCGCGTCAAGGGCACCGACCTGGCTCCTGCCCAGGCCGAGGCGAGCATCGTCAAGCTGCGTGAGGCCGTCTCCGACGCCCACGCCATCGGCGACCTCGACGCGCTGACGGCCCGGCTCGACGGCCTGACGGAGCTGGTCGCCCAGCGCCGCGAGGAGGTCAAGGCGGCCCGCGAGCACGCGCGCGCCGAGGCCAGGTCGGTCAAGGAGCGCATCGTCGCCGAGGCCGAGCGCATCGCGGACGAGACCACCCACTGGAAGTCGGGTGGCGAGCGGCTGCGCCAGCTCGTCGAGGAGTGGAAGGCCGCCGACCGCATCGACCGTGTCACCGAGGCCGCGCTGTGGAAGCGGCTCTCGGCGGCCCGTACGGCGTTCGCCAAGCGGCGCAAGGTGTACTTCGCGGGGCTCGACGAGCAGCGCGAGGGCGTGCGGGCGGCCAAGGAGCGCATCGTCGCCGAGGCCGAGGCGCTGGCCGACTCGACCGACTGGGGCCAGACCGCGGCGATCTACCGCGAGCTGATGCAGCAGTGGAAGAGCGCGGGCCGGGCCTCGCGCGAGGCCGAGGACGAGCTGTGGGCCCGCTTCAAGGGCGCGCAGGACCAGTTCTTCCAGGCCCGTTCCGCCGTCTTCGCCGAGCGCGACGCCTCGCTGGCCGCCAACGCGGAGGTCAAGGAGGTGCTGCTGGCCGAGGCCGAGAAGATCCTCCCGGTCACGGACGTGCGCACGGCCCGCTCGGCGCTGCGGAGCATCCTGGAGCGCTGGGAGGCCGCCGGCCCGGTGCCGCGCGAGCAGCGCGACCGGCTCGAGGGCGGGCTGCGCAAGGTGGACGAGGCCGTGCGCAAGGCCGAGGACGCCGAGTGGAAGCGCTCCAACCCCGAAGCCCGCGCCCGCGCGCAGAGCACCGTCGACCAGCTGCGCACCTCGATCGAGCAGCTGGAGCAGCGGCTGTCCAAGGCGCAGGCCGCCGGTCGCGCCAAGGACATCAAGGAGACCGAGGAGGCGCTGATCGCCCGGCGCTCGTGGCTGGAGGAGGCCGAGCGCACGCTCGCCGAGTTCAGCTGATCCCGGCGGAGGCCGGTGGAGGCCCGACCGGCCTCCACCGGGCCACGCCACCGTTCGCGAGCGAGTGGTGGCGGTGCGTGAAATGGGGCGGCGGCGGAAGGGGCTGAGACCTAGGCTGGCGGGCATGGATCCCGTCAGCGCCGCACGCGCCCTCGTCGAGGAGATGTTCCCGGGGGCCCTGTACGCCTTCGTCGGCGGCAGCGCCCTCACCGAGCGCCGCACCAGCACCTCGGACCTCGACGTCGTCGTGGTGCTCGACGGCCTGCCCACCCCCTACCGCGAGTCGCTGCGGTGGCGGGAGTGGCCCGTGGAGCTGTTCGTGCACAGCGAGACCAGCCTGCGCGCCTACCTCGACAAGGACTTCGACCGGCGCCAGCCGAGCCTGGCCCGCATGTGCGCCGAGGGCGCGGTGCTGACCGACCGGACCAGCGGCCGCGCCAGCGACCTCCAGGCGGCGCTGAGCGAGCGCCTGGCGGCCGGACCGGGCGGTCTGACCAGCTCACAGGCCGAACGGGCCAGATACGCCCTGTCCGACCTCCTGGACGACCTCTCGGGGGCCACGGACCCGGGCGAGCGGACGTTCATCCGGTGGCAGGTGGCGCAGGAGACCGCCAGGATGGCGCTCGGGCTGGGGCGCAGGTGGCAGGGGAGCGGCAAGTGGCTGCTGCGCGAGCTGCGCGCCCACGACCCGGAGCTGGCGCAGGCGCTGCTCGGGGCCGTCGACGACTCGGCACGGCTGGCCGCCGTCGCCTCGGACGTCCTGGAACGCGCTGGAGGGCGTCTCTGGGAGGGCTACAGGGCGGAGGGGGACCCGTTCCACCAGCCGCTGCGTCACGTGCCCTCTGGGGAGCTCTCGGGCGAAACGGCTCAGAGCTCCGGCATGCGCCGGCTCGCGGCGATCAGCGGGGACACGGCCGGGTCCGCCCGCCTCTGGATGGGCCAAACCCACGTCGCGCCCGCCACCCGCTCGTCCGACCACCACCACGGGGCCTCGGAGACGGCCATCTACGTGGTCAGCGGCACGCCGTCGTTCGTGTTCCTGGAGGGCGGGGATGAGGTGCGGCTGGACACCAAGCCCGGCGACTACGTCTTCGTGCCGCCGTACGTGCCGCATCGCGAGGAGAATCCGGACCCGTCGCAGGAGGCCGTGGTCGTCATCGCCCGCAGCACCCAGGAGGCGATCGTCGTCAACCTCCCCGACCTCCGCCCCCGCTGACCCACCGCCCGGCCGCCGGGGCCCGCCCGGCGGCGGTCAGCTGCCGGCGCCGCTGACGCGGTAGACGTCGAACACGCCCTGGATGCTGCGCACCGCCTTGAGCACGTGCCCCAGGTGCTTGGGATCGCCCATCTCGAACGTGAACTTGCTGATCGCCACCCGGTCCCGCGATGTCGTGACCGACGCGCTCAGGATGTTGACGTGCTGGTCGGAGAGCGTGCGCGTGACGTCGGACAGCAGGCGCGGCCGATCCAGCGCCTCCACCTGGATCGCGACCAGGAACACGCTGTCGTCGCTGGGCGACCAGCTGACCTCCACGAGCCGGTCGGGCTGCTCCTTGAGCTGCTGCACGTTGGTGCAGTCGGCGCGGTGCACCGACACCCCGTGCCCCCGCGTGACGAACCCGACGATCTCGTCGCCGGGCACCGGGGTGCAGCACTTCGACAGGCGTACCCACACGTCGGCGTCGCCCGCCACGACCACGCCCGCGCCGCCACCGCCACGGGGGCGGCCGCGCAGCCGGGTGGGCAGCGAGGTCTCGGCGATGTCCTCCTCGGCGCTGTCGACGCCGCCGATCGAGGCCACCAGCTTCTGCACAACGGCCTGCGCCGCGATGTGCCCCTCCCCCACGGCCGCGTAGAGCGCGGAGACGTCGGGGTAGCGCAGGTCGCGGGCGAGCGCCAGCAGCGCCTCGCCGGACATCAGCCGCTGCAGCGGCAGGCCCTGCTTGCGCATGGCCCGCCCGATGGCCTCCTTGCCCGCCTCGATCGCGGTCTCGCGGCGCTCCTTGGAGAACCACTGCCGGATCTTGTTGCGGGCCCGGCCCGACTTGACGAACTTGAGCCAGTCGCGCGACGGCCCGGCGTCCGGCGACTTGGAGGTGAAGATCTCGACCGTGTCGCCGTTGCCGAGCCGCGACTCCAGCGGCACCAGCCGCCCGTTGACCCGGGCGCCGATGCAGCGGTGACCCACCTCGGTGTGCACGGCGTACGCGAAGTCGACCGGCGTGGCCCCCTCGGGCAGCGCGATGACCTGCCCCTTCGGGGTGAACACGTAGACCTCGGACACCGACAGGTCGAACCGCAGCGACTCCAGGAACTCGCCCGGGTCGGAGGTCTCCTTCTGCCAGTCGAGGAGCTGGCGCAACCAGGCCATGTCGCTGCCCGGCTTGACCTTGCCGGTGGGGCCGGGGCTGCCGACCTCCTCCTTGTACTTCCAGTGCGCGGCCACGCCGTACTCGGCCCTGTGGTGCATCGCGTGGGTGCGGATCTGCAGCTCCACCGGCTTGCCCTCGGGACCGATCACCGTCGTGTGCAGCGACTGGTACATGTTGAACTTGGGCATCGCGATGTAGTCCTTGAACCGCCCCGGCACCGGGTTCCACCGGGCGTGGATGGTGCCGAGCGCGGCGTAGCAGTCGCGCACGCTGTCGACGAGGACGCGGATGCCCACCAGGTCGTAGATGTCGTCGAAGGCCACGTCGCGGGCGATCATCTTCTGGTAGACCGAGTAGTAGTGCTTCGGCCGGCCCTTGACGACGGCGCGGATCTTGGCCTCGCGCAGGTCGCCGGAGACCTTCTCGATGACCTCCTGCAGGAACAGGTCGCGGCGCGGCGCCCGCTCCGACACCATGCGCGCGATCTCGTCGTAGCGCTTGGGGTAGAGCATGGCGAAGGCCAGGTCTTCCAGCTCCCACTTGATCGTGTTCATGCCCAGGCGGTGGGCCAGCGGGGCGAAGATCTCCAGCGTCTCGCGCGACTTCTGGTGACGCTTGTGCTCGGGGAGGTAGCGCATGGTGCGCATGTTGTGGAGCCGGTCGGCGAGCTTGATGATCAGCACGCGGATGTCGCGCGACATGGCGACGACCATCTTGCGCACGGTCTCGGCCTGCGCGGCGTCGCCGAACTTCACCTTGTCCAGCTTGGTCACGCCGTCGACCAGGGACCCGATGGTGTCGCCGAAGTCGCCGCGCAGCTCGTCGAGGCTGTAGGCGGTGTCCTCCACCGTGTCGTGGAGCAGCGCGGCGCACAGGGTCTCGTCGTCGGTGCCGAGCTCGGCCAGGATCGTGGCCACGGCCAGCGGGTGGGTGATGTACGGGTCGCCGGACTTCCGCTTCTGGTCGCGGTGGTGGTAGGCGGCGACGTCGTACGCACGCTCGATCAGGCGCAGGTCGGCCTTGGGGTGGGTGGCGCGGACCGTGCGGAACAACGGCTCCAGCACCGGATTCATGGCCCCACCCCCAAACCGCCTTCGACGCACCGCTGGAACACCGGACGCCTCGGCGTTGCCGGAGTCGGTTACGTCGGGCACGACCACATCACGGGGCACACAGACTCCTCACGCAATGGCTCCTCACGTTCGAGTCCAGATCCCTCAGTGTATCCAGGCGGCGAACCTGGGCCGTCGCGGGCCGGGCTCAGACGATCACGAGGGAGTGCAGGTCCACTCCCGTAAGCCGCTCACGTCCCCTGAGAAAGGCCAGTTCCATGAGCACGGCGATGCCGACGACCTCGGCGCCGGCCCTCTTCACCAGCTCCACGGCCGCCTTCGCGGTGCCACCCGTGGCCAGCACGTCGTCGACCACGAGAACGCGGTCGCCGGCTGTGAAGGCGTCACGGTGGACCTCGATGGTCGCGGAGCCGTACTCCAGATCGTAGGACTCTTCGAGGGTTTCGGCGGGCAGTTTCCCCTTCTTCCGTACCGGTACGAAACCCGCCCCCGCCCGGTACGCCACCGGAGCCGCGAGGATGAACCCGCGCGCCTCGATGCCCACGATCTTGTCCACCTGGTGGAGCCCGGCCAGTTCGTCCACCACGGCCGCCATGGCGATCGGGTCGCCCAGCAGCGGGGTGATGTCCTTGAACATCACGCCCGGCTTGGGGTAGTCGGGCACGTCCCTGATCCTGTCCAGGATCAGCGTGCTCAGCTCGGTCATGGCGTCTCCTCGCATATCGTGCGCCGGCGGTGTGCCGGGCTCCATGATGGTGCATCCTCCGCGCACGCAACGACGCCCCCGACCCCGTGAAGGGCGAGGGCGTCGTGACGTGCGCGCTTGCTATCCCTTGGCTACGGCTGCGCTTTTGGAACCCTTCGGGCCCTTGCCGCTTCCCGTCGAGGCCAGCCTCCTGGCGATGGCCTGGTACTTCGGCTCCCGCTCCTTCAGCGTCACCAGCAGCGGCGTGGCGACGCACAGCGAGGAGTACGTACCGACGATCATGCCGACGAACAGCGCCAGCGACAGGTCCTTCAGCGTGCCCGCGCCGAGCAGCGTGGTGCCGATGAACAGGATCGCCGCCACCGGCAGGATGGCGACCAGCGAGGTGTTCAGCGACCGGATCAGCGTGTGGTTGAGCGCGTTGTTGGCCGCCATCGAGTACGTCATCTTCGACGTGTGCCCCAGCTTGGCCGTGACCTCCTTGATCATGTCGAACACCACGACCGCGTCGTAGAGCGAGTAACCGAGGATGGTCAGGAAGCCCAGCAGCGTCGCCGGCGTGACCTCGAAGCCCGACCAGGCGTAGATGCCGGCCGTGATGACGAGGTCGTGGATGAGCGCGACGATCGCCGACATGGCCATCTTCGGCTCGAACGCCATCGACAGGTACAGGATGATCGCCAGCATGAACACGCCCAGGCCGATCCAGGCCTTCTGGGAGACCTCACCGCCCCAGGACGGGCCGATGGCCTGGACGCTGACCTGCCCGACCGGGGTGTTGAAGTCCTTGGCGATCTGGGACTGCACCTGCTCCCGGGTGTTCTCCGGCAGGCTCTCGGTGGTCACCCGCCAGCCGCCGGTGCCGGCCGACTGGACGATCGCCTGGTGCGCGCCCTCGTTGAGGACGGCCTCGCGGACCGTTTGGACGGTGGCCTGCTCGGACTTGAACGAGAAGACCGTACCGCCTCTGAACTCCACGCCCAGGTTGAGCCCGTTGATCAGCAGACCCGCGATCGAGATGAGCAGCAGAATGCCTGACAGGCTGTACCAAAGTCTCCACTGGCCGACGAAGTCGACATTGATCTCGCCGCGGTAGAGGCGACGCGCCAGTCCCATCTCAGGCCTCCTGCGGGGTGGTCGGGCGGCCGGACGAGCCGGCCTCGCTCATGCGCTCGGCGTCGAGGCCGGACAGCGGATGCCCCTTGGCGAAGAACTTGAGCCGCGCCAGCAGGGCGATGAACGGCTTCGTGAACAGGAACACCACCACGATGTCGATCAGCGTGGTCAGGCCCATCGCGAAGGCGAACCCGGCCACACCGCCCACCGCCAGGAAGTAGAGCACGATCGCGGCGATGAACATGACGGCGTCGGCGATCAGGATCGTGCGCCGGGCACGGACCCAGGCCACCTCGACGGCCGCGCGGAGCGTCCGGTGGCCCTCCTTCATCTCGTCACGTATGCGTTCGAAGTAGACGATGAAGGAGTCGGCGGTGATGCCGATGGAGACCACGAGGCCGATGATGTGCGGCAGCGAGAGCCGGAAGTTGGCGTTGTGGCCGAGCACGACCACCGCCGTGTACGTCAGGATCGTGGCGACCACGAGGCTCAGCACCGCCACGAGGCCGAGGCCGCGGTAGTAGAGCATCGAGTAGACCACGACGAGCGCGAGGCCGATGAGGCCCGCGACCAGACCGCCCTGCAGCTGGTCCTGGCCCAGCGTCGAGGAGACCGTGTCGACCGAGCTGCGGTTGAACTTCAGCGGCAGCGCGCCGTACTTGAGCTGGTCGGCCAGCTGGGTGGCGCTGACCTGGTCGAAGCCGCCGGTGATCTCGGCCCGGCCGCCGGGGATCGGGCTGATGATGTTGGGGGCGGTGATGACGACGCCGTCGAGCACGACCGCGACCTTGTTACGTGGCTCCTGCGAGTTGTAGGCGGCCGTGGTGAGCTTGCTCCACTCGGCCGCGCCCTTGCTCTTGAAGTCGAGCTGGACGACCCACTCGACGGTGCCCTGGCGGACGCCCGCCGAGGCCGTGTCGATGTCGGTGCCGACGACCTTGGCGACGTCGAGGACGTACTTGTAGCTGCCGTCGGTCTCACAGCCCGCGTACTGCTTCTTCGGGTCGTCCTGGACGCCCTGGCCGCGGTTGGCCGGGTTGGCGCAGTCGAGCTTGTTGAACTGGGCCAGCACCGCCGGGTCGATGCCCTGGGTGTTGACGCCCGCGTTGGGGTTCTGCGCGGGCGGCGTGCTGGGCTGGCCGGACGGGGCCGCCGTCGGGGTGGCCTTGGCGTTCTGGCCCTTGTTCTGCTGCTTCTGGGGGGTGTCGGTGGCGCCGGGCTGCGCCGTCGCCGACGCGGCCGGCGTCGGCGCGGTCAGCGCGGACGACAGCGCCTTGCCCGTCGGGGACACGCTGGGCTGCGGCGTGGAGGCCGCGGGCGCGCCAGACTTGTCCGACCTGGGGGTGGTGGACTTGTCGGACTTGGGGGTGGCGGGCTGGCTCGCCGAACCCGACGGGCTCGGCGTCGGCGCGTTGGTGGCCAGGTTCTGCGGAACCTGCGTGGCCTCCATGGCCAGCACCTGGCGGAAGCGCAGCTCCGCGGTGGTGGCGACCAGCTTGATGGCCTCGCTCTGTCCGACACCCGGGATCGAGATGATGATGTTGCTGCCGGACTTGGCGACCTCCGCGTCGGAGATGCCGGTGCCGTTGACTCGTTCGCGGATGATGTTGACCGCGCGATCGAGGATCTCATCCGGCGGCGCCGCGTTGTTCAGCGTCACCGGGGACAGAGTCACCGTCGTGCCGCCGGCGAGGTCGAGACCCAGCTTGGGCGTGAACGCCTTCTGCAGGAACATCGTCCCGCCCAGGGCGAGGATGAGCGCCAGCAGCACCAGGAGCGTTCGCCCCGGTCGGCTGTGGCGGCTGGTCGGTCGGGCCACTGGTCGTCAGTTCTTTCAGATAGAGGTTTGTCGCAGAGCTTAGTCAGGACTGCTTGGTGCTGGAGTCCTGGTCATCGTTGCGATCCACGGTGGCCTCGGACTCCTTCTTGCCCTCCTCACCCGGTGCGGCCTCGTCGTCGGAGGACTCGTCCGCCGCGGGAGCGTCCCCGGGCGTGACCACGCGGCCGATCGCGGCCTTCACCCAGCGGGTCTCGATCCCCGGCGCGACCTCGAGGACCACATCCTCATTGTCCACCGCCTTCACGGTGCCGAACAGTCCGGTCGTGGTCATGACCCGGGCACCGGGAGCCAGGGAGTTCTGCATTTGGATCGCCTCTTGCTGCCGCTTGCGCTGAGGGCGGATCAGCAGGAAGTAGAACACCACCACC
The DNA here is from genome assembly GCF_014873145.1 of Nonomuraea angiospora. Classification (NCBI taxonomy): domain Bacteria; kingdom Bacillati; phylum Actinomycetota; class Actinomycetes; order Streptosporangiales; family Streptosporangiaceae; genus Nonomuraea; species Nonomuraea angiospora. The sequence goes on from NZ_JADBEK010000001.1 coordinate 3,541,031, forward strand.
AGCAGAATCAGCGGCAAGATGCTACCGAGTTGTCCCATGTCCATAAGGGGCGACCTTCCATTGTCGTACAAGAAGTTGACACCGGCCTCGCGCCGGAAATTCCGTGCGTTGCGTCGGGGCCGCGCCGCTCAGCCCGTCAGCCTACACAGCCAGCCAAGCCACGGAGTGTAGGCCGTTGTTGCGAAACGCGGCAACGAGGCAGCGTTTCGGCGCGCGGGGAAGTTCCCATTTTGAAACGGTTGCAACCGTTCTGTGATCAGCCGTCTGAGTCGAATACCGCTGCTCCGAACGCGTCGGGGGGCGGGGTCATGCCGAGGTGGCTCCACGCGGCCGCCGTCGCGACCCGGCCGCGCGGGGTCCTGGCCAGCAGGCCCTGGCGTACGAGGAACGGCTCGGCCACCACTTCGACGGTCTCCGGCTCCTCCCCCACGGCCACGGCCAGCGTGGACAGGCCGACCGGGCCGCCGCCGAATTTCTTCAGCAGCACGCCGAGCACCGCCCTGTCGAGCCGGTCGAGCCCTTCGGCGTCGACTTCGTACAGGTTGAGGGCCGCCGCCGCGATTTCCCTATTTATCACCCCATCGGCCCTTACGTCCGCGAAATCCCGCACTCGCCTGAGCAACCGGTTCGCGATACGGGGCGTCCCCCGGGACCGCCTGGCGATCTCGTGCGCCCCGTCCGTGGGCAGGATGACGCCGAGCAGCTTGGCCGACCGGTAGAGCACCTGCTCGAGCTCGCCGACCTCGTAGAAGTCCATGTGCGCGGTGAACCCGAACCGGTCGCGCAGCGGCGCGGGCAGCAACCCGGCCCGGGTGGTGGCGCCGACGAGCGTGAACGGCGCGATGTCGAGCGGGATGGCCGTGGCTCCCGGGCCCTTGCCGACGACGATGTCGACCCTGAAGTCCTCCATGGCGAGATAGAGCATCTCTTCGGCGGGCCTGGCCATCCGGTGGATCTCGTCGATGAACAGCACCTCGCCCTCGGCGAGCGTGGACAGGATGGCGGCCAGGTCGCCCGCCCGCTCCAGCGCGGGACCGGAGGTGATCCTCAGCGGCGCGTTGAGCTCAGCGGCGATGATCATGCCCAGCGTGGTCTTGCCGAGCCCGGGCGACCCGCTCATCAGCACGTGGTCGGGCGGCCGCTGCCTGCGCAGGGCGCTCTCGAGCACGAGGGAGAGCTGCTCGCGCACGCGGCCCTGGCCGATGAACTCGCCGAGCCGCTTGGGCCGCAGCGCCGCCTCGATCTGCAGCTCGTCGCCACCGGCGTCGGACGACACCAACTCCCGCTCAAACCCCACACCCACACCCCCTCACACCAGCTCCATCGCCAACCCACCAGGAACCGCTCGCACCAATCCCCGCCACCGGCCAGGCACCCGAACGCCGCAACGCCACCAGGGGCGCGCCCGCACGGCGCGACGTCGCCGAGCCGGCGCACGGACGGCACGACATCGCCCAGCCGACGCACGGACGGCACGACATCGCCGAGCCGACGGCCGCACGACGCGACATCACCGCGACGCTCGCTCCCGGCGCCTGGCGGGAGCCCACCGCGCCGCGACGGCGGGACGTGGTGCGGCGGAGACCGGCGCAACATGATTGGCGCCCGGCCGGGCCACGGTGCCGGGTGCACGACTCGCTCGTCACGGCGAGCAGCCCGTGAGCCTTCACAACCGGCCATGACAGACGGGAACCGGCGTCGGCGCGTGCGGTTACCTTGGCCCCGCCGTAAAAACCGGGTTGGAGAACGGCCACCCTGGCGCAAGAGAGCCCGGCGCGCGGACGGACAGGGCGACCGGTCATCGGACGCTCAGGGACTGCAGCGCGGCCTTCAGGAGCGCGGCCACCTGGGGACGGCGCCCGGCGGCGAGATCGGCGTCGGCGACCGGCTCCACGGCGGCGACGGCCTCGTCTGCGTCCTTGCTGGAGTAGCCCAGCCCCACCAGCCCCGAGTGGACCTGATCGCGCCACGCCGCCACGCGCCGCTCCCCGTTGAGCGCGGCGTTGACCGCCTCCTCCGGCGTGCCGAGCCGGTCCTTCAGCTCCAGCACGATCCGCTGCGCCCCCTTCTGCCCGATCCCCGGCACCTGCGTGAGCGCCTTGAGGTCGGCGCCGGCCACGGCGACGCGCAGCGCGTTGGGCGTGTGGACGGCGAGCATCGCCAGCGCCAGCTTGGGCCCGACCCCGCTGGCCGTCTGCAGCAGCTCGAACACGGCCCGCTCGTCGTCCGTGGCGAACCCGTAGAGGGTGAGCGACTCCTCCCGCACCACCAGCGACGTGGCCAGGCGGGCGTCCTCCCCGACCCGCAGCGTGGCGAGCGTGCCCGGAGTGCAGTGGGTGAGAATGCCGACGCCACCGACCTCGATCACGGCTCCTTCGGGAGCGATCGCGGTCACCTTGCCCGACACCGACGCGATCACAGCCCACCATCCTTCCACGCCGCCGGGGCCCGCACGCCACCGGCGAGGGTCACAGCCCGACATCCTCCCGCATGATCACGGACGACACGCCGCGGGCGCGCGGGCCATCGGCACGGCACGCCACCCCCGAAGCCCCCGAAGCGCCCAAAGCCTCCGAAGCCCTCGGAGCCCCCAATGCCCCCGAGACCCTCGGAACGGATGGTCACGGCCTGGTGTCCTTCCGGGTGGCCTTGGCGAGGGCGGCGGCGAGGCGGTGCTGGGCGCCGCCGCGCCACACGTGGCAGATCGCCAGGGCCAGCGCGTCGGCGGCGTCGGCGGGCTTGGGCATCTCGCTCAGGCGCAGCAGCCGGGTGACCATGGCGCCGATCTGCTTCTTGTCGGCGGTGCCGCTGCCCGTGATGGCCGCCTTGACCTCGGACGGCGTGTGCAGCGCCACGGGAAGCCCGCGCCTGGCCGCGCACAGCACGGCGATCCCGGCCGCCTGCGCGGTGCCCATGACGGTGCGTACGTTGTGCTGGCTGAAGACGCGCTCGACCGCCACCGCGTCGGGCCGTACGTCGTCGAGCCACTGCTCGATGCCGGCCTCGATGCCGACGAGCCGCGCACCGAGCTCCTCGTCGGCTCCGGTGCGCACCACCCCGACGGCCACGAGCGTCAGCGGCGCGCCCGGCCGCCCCTCGACAGCGCCCAGCCCGCACCGGGTCAGCCCCGGATCGACGCCCATCACCCGCACCGGCCAGCCCCCTCGTCGCCGAACACCTGTTCGGCACGAGACTTTACCCCGGCCGGGGCGCGTACGCACCGGCAATCGCCCGCACGCCGGGGAAGGAAGCCACAGGCGCGCCCCGGACCAGAAGCCTCGGGTCAGAAGCCTCGGGTCAGAAGCCTCGGGTCAGAAGCCTCGGGTCAGAAGTAGTCCAGCATGTACGGCTTGGCGGCGAAGGCCGTGTCGAGCGCCTCGTCGTAGCGGTCGTCACCGGACATCAGCCCGCTCAACCGCAGCGTCGCCGTCGGCACCCCCGCGTACAGCGCCGAGAACCCGTTCACCGAGAGCGTGACCCCGGCCCCCTCGACGGGCGTCACCGCACCGGACCCGCCCGCGACCTCCAGCCGCCACGACCCCCCGCCGCCCAGCGGATCGTCCACGGTGAGCACGGCCTCGCAGCTCACGTACGCCGGAAAGCCCCGCCGCTCGACCGCGGCGGCCACGTCCAGCACCCTGAACATCCACCGCGACTGCCGCACCTCCTCGCTGGACCGCTCCCGCAGCATCCACAGCACCGGGTCGTCCGGAGCCACGGCGGCCACGACTTTGCGGGCGACGGAGGACGCGCTGCCCACCAGCGACCAGAGCGCCCGGGCGGTCTCGGCCGAGCCCGCGACCAGGTTCTCCACCTGCATGTCGTCGCCCCGCCACCGGTAGACGACGAAGCCGTCCTCGGCCAGGTAGAGGAAGTCGTCCTTGTTCTCCAGCCACAGGGACCAGGTGGCCTCGTCCCAGGAGATGGGCCCGCTGGCGCGGGTGGCCGAGTGGACGCGGTGCAGCAGGGAGACGACCTCGCCCGCGTCATCCGGGCCCATCCTGCGCAGCTTGACCTGCCCGGACGGCCGGATCTGGCGCAGCGCCTCGGCCGGGAGCCGGACCTTGTACTGGCCACCGGCGTGCTCGAAGCCGACCGAGCGGTAGATCGGCGTGGTGGCCGGATAAAGCGCCGAGACCGCGTCACCCAGCGCCGCGGCCCGCTCCACGACGGCCCGCATGATCAGGCTGCCGACGCCACGGCCCCGGTCCTCGGGATTGACGGTGACGCCCGCGACGCCCGCCATCGGCTGCGGCCTGCCGTGCCACCACTGCGTGAACCGCCGCAACCGGGCGGCCGCGGCGAGCCTGGAGCCGTCGAACGCGCCCAGATAGCGGCCCTCGCCGAGCGCCGGGAGCACCGCCCGGCGCCACTTCTCGTTGTCGCCGGGGGGCAGCGGCCCGAACGAGCGCCTGCGCAGGTCAAGAACGTCGTCGAGGTCTTCAGCGATCAGGTTGCGAATCTCCACGAGGATCCAACCTATGGCGGGCCGCGCCGCCGGTCCACTTTGGGCGGCCGGCGTCGCGCCTACGCGGCGCCGGCGCGCGCCCGGGAGCGGTTCGTCGTGATGGCGAGCCTGTCGAGGTAGAGCAGCTGGGCGGCCACGGCGGCGATCAGCGCGACGGCGACGACGAGCAGCGGCGTGGCGGCGCCGACGTCGGGCTTCGCCGCGGAGAAGGAGCCGAGCTGGGCCATCTGCGCCACCGGCGCGGTGAACAACGCGGGTTTCTGCGCGACCAGCAGCGGCCAGAGCAGGTCCTGGGCGTTCATCAGGGCGACGGCTCCGGCGAGGATGCCCGCCATGGGCAGCGACGGGACGAACACGCCGCCGAAGAAGTCCTTGTCGGTGCGCTCGGCCAGCCCCTTGCACAGGAGCGTGAGCACGAGCAGGGCCGGGACGCTGACGAGGAGGGGCGGGAAGAGGGCCAGGAAGGTGTCGATGAGGCCCATGTTGCGCATGTTCTGCCAGTTCGCGACGCCGAGGGGCCCCGTGCCGACGAACAACCACGGCGCGAACACCAGCAGCAGCCACTCGCTCCCCCGCCCCAGCGGCCGCAGGCCGCCGATCCCGAGCGCGGCCAGGTAGGCGACGCCCACCGAGACGACCGCTCCGCCGATCGCCGGCACCCACGTGTTCACCTGGGAACGCGGGGAACCCGCCTCCGAGGCGGGCGAGGCGAGCACGCCGTCGATCCACGGCCAGGCGCACACGAGCGCGACGGCGAGGAAGACCACCAGCACCACGATCCCGACGGCCATCCCGACGCCCCCGGCACCACGCCCGGCGGTCACCTCCGCGGGCGGGGTCGGCGCGGCCGCGCCCGGCTCCGGTACGGTACGCGGCGTCAGCGTGACGCTCAGCCTCGAGGCCGCCACGACGACCGTCGCGACGATGCCCAGCACGCCGAGGATCACCCCCGTGAGGGTCGCAACGGACGCGCCAGGGCCGAACTCGGCCATCCGGAAGGCGAAGTCGTACTCCAGCCCCGCGAGCGTCTCTGTGGAGCGCTCAGGGCCTCCCCGGGTGAGCACGAGGCCGAAGGAGAACGTCTGGAGCCCGACCGCGACCGTGGCGATCGCGACGAGCACGCCCACCGCGAGCATCGCGGGCGCCGCACCGCCGCGAGAGTCCCCAGAAAAGCCCTGCGGGACGGAGCCGGCGCGCAGGGCGGGCAGGAACGCCATGACCGCCAGCGCGCACACCACCCCGAACGTGCCGGCCGCGACGATCAGCCGGAGCGTTCCAGGCGCGGTCGCGGGATCGCGCAGCCCTTCGGCCAGCCCCGCCAGGCCGGGCGCGTCCGGCGCCAGCCCGCGCGTCCAGGCCGCCGCCACCCCCACCGGCGAGAACGTGACGATCGCCAGCGACAGCGCGATCCGCCCGGCCCGCCGCGGCCACGTGCCCGCCCGGTCGAGCGCCACCGCCAGCAGCGGCGCCACCACCACGGCCACCAGCAACGGCATCGCGACCAGCGACAGCGTGAACCACGCCGCCCGCCAGAACTCGCCGTCGCCCAGCAGCTTGCCGTAGTTGGCGAACCCCACGTACGTGCTCTCGCGCAGGACGCCGCCCCTCTGCAGGCTGAGCCAGATCGTCTGGATCGTGGGGAGCACGAGCGAGATCAGCGTGCCGAACAGCGCGGGCACGGCCAGCAGCCAGCCGAGCGCCGGAGAGGGGGCCTGTGGAGGGGTGGGGGAAGTCACGTCGCCCGACCCTACGCTGCCCCGCCCCTTCTCGCACCCGAAGAAAGCCCCGGAACCCCCGAAGAAAACCGGGGCCGGAAACGCGGGGGTGGGCGCGCATGAGTAAGGGCCCGGCGTGGCCGAGCCCTTACGTCGGAACGACTGCTAGTCCAGCGCCGCCAGCACGTCGTCCGGCACGTCGAAGTTGGCGAAGACGTTCTGGACGTCGTCGCTGTCCTCCAGCGCGTCGATGAGGCGGAACACCTTCTTGGCGCCCTCCTCGTCGAGCGGCACGCTCATCGTCGGCAGGAAGCTCGACTCGGCCGAGTCGTAGTCGATCCCGGCGTCCTGCAGCGCCTTGCGGACCGGCACCAGGTCACCGGCCTCGGAGACGACCTCGAACGACTCGCCCAGGTCGTTGACCTCCTCGGCGCCCGCGTCGAGGACGGCCATGAGCACAGTGTCCTCGTCGAGCCCGTTCTGCTTGGGCACGATCACGACGCCCTTGCGGTTGAACATGTAGGAGACGGACCCGGGGTCGGCCAGCGAGCCGCCGTTGCGGGTCAGCGCGACGCGGACCTCGGAGGCGGCGCGGTTGCGGTTGTCGGTGAGGCACTCGATGAGCACCGCGACGCCGCCGGGCGCGTAGCCCTCGTACATGATGGTCTGCCAGTCGGCGCCACCGGCCTCGAGGCCGCCGCCGCGCTTGCGGGCGCGCTCGATGTTGTCGTTGGGCACGGAGTTCTTCTTCGCCTTGAAGATGGCGTCGAAGAGGGTGGGGTTGGCGTCCGGGTCGGGGCCACCGGTCCGTGCCGCCACCTCGATGTTCTTGATGAGCTTCGCGAACAGCTTGCCGCGCTTGGCGTCGAGCGCGGCCTTCTTGTGCTTCGTCGTCGCCCATTTGGAGTGGCCGGACATTACCTAGAGCTCCCTCACCATGTCTACGAAGTAACGGTGCACGCGCGTGTCCCCGGTCAGCTCGGGGTGGAACGACGTCGCGAGCAGCGGCCCTTGACGGACCGCGACGATCCTATCCCCAGGCTCGCACCTGCCCAGCACTTCGACGTCGCCGCCGAGGGATTCGACCCAGGGAGCGCGGATGAACACCGCGTGCACCCGCTCCCCCGCGAAGTCCAGGTCGGACTCGAAGGAGTCGACCTGGCGGCCGAACGCGTTGCGCCTGACCACCATGTCGATGCCGCCGATCGTCTGCTGTCCGGCGACGCCGTCCTCGATCCTGTCGGCCAGCATGATCATGCCGGCGCACGAGCCGTAGGCGGGCATGCCTTCCTTGATCCGCAGCCGCAGCGGCTCCAGCATGTCGAAGGTCTCGGCGAGCTTCCACATGGTGGTCGACTCCCCGCCGGGGATGACCAGGCCGTCGATCGCGTCCAGCTCGGCGGGCCGGCGCACGGCGGTGGCCGACGCTCCTGCCTCCTGAAGCATGCGCGCATGCTCGCGCACGTCTCCCTGGAGAGCGAGTACACCGATCGTGGGCACAGTCGATCCTTCCGTCTGGGTGCGGGTTCCGACAATTCAACACCAGGATGGCCTGGGATCTTCCTAAAGGGCCACTTTGACATGGACGGGCTTGTGGTCGGACAGCGTCACGTCCCGTGCGACGCGGCAGGTCCGCACCGTGCCCTTGGGGGCGAACAGGTAATCGAGCTTTTTACCCTCCCTGGTCCACCGGCCGGTGCGCCGCGCGCCGCGCTGGTCGCATTCCTGGTACGCGCGGTAGAGCGGCGCGACGGCCCGGCGACCGGCGGCGGCGCCGTATCCGCTGTCCGGGGGCGCCACGTTGAGGTCTCCGCCGAGGATCGTCCGGTGTCCCGGCTCGGCCGCGATCTCGAGCAGCCGCCTGATCTGCCTGGTCCGGTAGGGGGCGCCGGGCTGCCGGTCGTCGTCGGCGCGGCCGGAGGACAGGTGGGTGCCGCAGGCGCGCACCTTCCTGGCGGGGACGGTGGCGCAGAGGACGGCGCGCTTGACGTACCAGGGCGGGGCGGGCAGCGGGTGGACCTCGAAGGCGGCCCCGTCCTCGGCTGGGTCGCCCGCCACGGCGACCGCGATGCTCTGCGCGCCGCGCGGGCGGCCGAGGCGGTCGGGGTGGCAGGCGTACGGGGTGCCGTCGTGGGAGGTCAGGCCCCATGAGCCGATGGTCCAGGCGCGGCCGGTGCGCTGTTCGAGCCAGAGTTCGAGCGTGCCGGCCGCGCCCGTGCAGAACTCCTGCAGGAAGATCACGTCAGGGGGGCCGTTCTTGATCGCGTACCCGCCGATGCTCTGCGCGAGTTCGAGCGCGCCCGCGCGGTAGAGGGGGCACGCCGCGTTGGTGCCCGCGCAGACGTTCCAGGTCATCACGGACAGCTCGGCCCGTGCGGGCGCCCCGAGCAGGCCGGCCACGAGTAACAGGACAGGTCCCACCATGTGGGGAAATTATCAACCAGCGGGAGCCACCGCGTCCTGGAGCGTGTGGTCGGCGTCCACCCGGTTCAGGACGCGCAGGTGGTGGCGCCGGAAGTAGAGGATGGCCATGCCGACGAAGCAGCAGGCGGCGCCCAGCGCGTACGGCACGGCGACGCCGATCTCCTCGCCCAGCTTGGTGGCGATGAACGGGGCCAGCGCGCCGCCCATCCAGCGCACGAAGTTGTAGCCGGCGGAGGCGACGGGCCTGGGCGCGTCGGAGACCTCCATGGCCGACTCGGTGAACACGGTGTTGTTGAGGCCGATGGGGATGCCGGACAGCACGGTGAACACGATGATCCCGGTGTGCCCGGACAGCGCGATGCCGACCTGGAACACTGCCAGCAGCGCCAGCGCCAGGTGCAGCACGTTCACCGAGCCGATCCTGCGCTGCAGCGGCGGCGCGCCGAACACCGAGGCCAGCGCCACGCACACGCCCCACCCGAAGAAGACGGCGCCGATGCCGTAGGGCGACATGTGCAGGATGAACGGGGTGAAGGCCAGCACGGTGAAGAACGCGAAGTTGTAGAAGAGCGCGGTGAAGGCCGTGGTGGACAGGCCGCCGTGGGCGAGCGCCTTGATCGGCGCGGCGAGGCTCGTCCTGGCGGCGGGCTTGGGGGTGGCCCTGAGCAGGGTGACGATCAGTACGAAGCCGACGGCCATGAGGGTGGCGGTGCCGAAGAACGGGGCCCGCCAGTTCCAGTCGCCGAGCAGGGCGCCCACCAGCGGGCCGGCGGAGATGCCCAGGCCGAGCGCGGCCTCGTACAGGATGATCGCCGCCTCCGCGCCGCCGCTGGCCGCGCCCACGATGACTGCCAGCGCGGTGGCCACGAACAGCGCGTTGCCCAGGCCCCAGCCGGCGCGGAAGCCGACGAGCTCGCCGACGCTGGTGGAGGTGCCGGCGAGCGCGGCGAAGACGATGACGAGGGCGAGCCCGGCCAGCAGCGTCCGCTTGCCGCCGATGCGGCTGGAGACCCAGCCGGTGAGCAGCATCGCCACCGCCGTCACCAGGAAGTAGCTGGTGAACAGCAGCGACACCTGGCTGGGCGTGGCCTTCAGACCTTGGGCGATGGAGGGGAGGATGGGGTCGACGAGGCCGATGCCCATGAAGGCCACGACCGCGGCGAACGCGGTGGCCCAGACGGACACGGGCTGGCGAAGGATTCCGCCGCCGGATTGCATGGTGCTCCTTTACCGGGGGTGGGGGGCTTTACCGGGGGTTTCGGCCGAGCTTGGCCAGGACGGGCAGCGCGGCCGCCAGCGTGGCGCGCTCGTCGTCGGTGAGCGCGGCCAGCTCCTGGCTGAGGTGGGCGATCCTGGCCCGCCGGACGGCCAGCAGCCGCTCGCGGCCCTCGCCGGTCAGCTCGACCGTCCTGACGCGGGCGTCGGCCGGGTCGGAGCCGCGCGCCACCAGGCCGGCGTCCTCCAGGCGGTTGATCTGCACGGTCATCGTGGGCAGCTGGACGGCGTGCTCCTCGGCCAGCTCGGTCATGCGGCGCGGGCCGGGTTCGAGCGAGCCGAGCACGGCGTACTGCTGGCTGGTGACGGGCTGGCCGGCGACGGTGCGCCTGAGCAGGAGGACCAGGTGGCGCAGCACCGTGGAGACCTGCTCGGCCAGGCGGGTGGGGTCGTCCCTCATGCTTAGCCCAACTAACTTAGCCTGGCTAATATTCCGGTCAAGAAAAAAGCGGCACCCCGGAACCGGGGTGCCGCTCGCCGGAGCGATCGTCAGGGACGCTCGGTCTCCAGGCGGACCGTCTCCTCCACGGTCAGCTGCTGCTGGGCGCGCAGCGTCGGGTCGAGCGGGCGCAGGTACGTCTGCTGCACCCCCGGCACCCGGTCCTCCACGACGAACGTGGCCCGCGTGTAGACCTCGGCCCCCGGGGTCTGCACCTTCGGCACCACCCTGAAGTCCGCGGTCAGCTGGTCGCGCTCGATCTTCGTCAGCACGTAACCGCGCTGGTTGTTGTAGAACTTCAGGTGCGGGTTGATCGTCAGGAACGGGTGCGTGGACGGGTCGGAGTCCGCGCCGTCGCCGCCCGTCGAGATCGAGGTGGCCACCAGTTCGGAGCCCACCGACGGTCCGGTCGGGTCGTCGTAGTTCAGCTTGAGGTCGCTGGCCCAGTGGGCGTGCACGTCGCCGGTCAGCACGACGGCGTTGCGCACCTTGGCGTCCACCCAGCCCTGGGTGATGCGCTGCCGGGAGGCGACGTAGCCGTCCCAGGCGTCCTGACTGGTGATCCTGGCGGGGCCGGCGTTGTTGTCGCGCTGGGCGAAGAAGACCTGCTGGCCGATGATGTCCCACTGCGCGCGGGAGTGGTGGAAGCCGTCCAGCAGCCAGGACTCCTGCTCGGCCCCCGTGATCGAGCGCGCGGGATCCACGGCGGCCGGGCAGTCGCGGTAGCCGTCGCCGCAGCCCTGGTCGTCGCGGTACTGGCGGGTGTCGAGCATGTGGAACATGGCCATCCGCCCCCACCGGATCCGCCGGTAGAGCTGCATGTCGATGCCGCGCGGGATGGAGGTGCGGCGCAGCGGCATGTTCTCGTAGTAGGCGCGGAAGGCGGCCTCGCGCCTGGCCAGGAAGTTCGGCTGGGGGACCTCGGGCTTCTCGGGGATCTCGTCGGCCCAGTTGTTGTCGACCTCGTGGTCGTCCCACACCACCAGCCACGGCGCGGCCGCGTGCGCGGCCTGCAGGTCGGGGTCGGCCTTGTACTGGGCGTGGCGCTGGCGGTAGCCGGCCAGCGTCTCGGTCTCGGGGCCCTCGTGGTCACGGACGTTGCCACCGGGGATGGTGTAGGTGTCCTTGGTGTACTCGTACTGGTAGTCGCCCAGGTGCAGGACGAGGTCCGGGTTGTCCTCGGCCAGCCGGCGGTAGGAGGTGAAGTAGCCGTGCTCGTACTGGGCGCACGAGACGAACGCCATGGCCAGCGAGCTGCCGTACGACAGCGGGTGCGGCGCGGTGCGGGCCCGCCCGACCGGCGAGACGTACCTGCCGACGCGGAAGCGGTACCAGTAGTCACGGTCGGAGCCCAGCCGGTCGACCTCGACGTGCACGCTGTGGCCCCACTCGGGCGTGGCCACGCTCACCCCGGAGCGCACGACGCGGCGGCAGCGCTCGTCGGCGTACACCTGCCACTGCACCGGGAACGGCCGCTGCGGCATGCCGCCGAACCCGTCCTCGGCCAGCGGCTCCTGGGCGAGCCTGGTCCACAGGACGAAGCCCTCGTGGTCGGGATCGCCGCAGGCGACGCCGAGCGTGAAGGGATCGGTACGCAGCTCGCGCGAGGCCGCCTCGACGGCGGGATCGGTGCCGGGATCGGCGCCCGGATCAGCGAAGGCGGCGGTCGCGGGGATGGTCACGGCGGCGCCCGCCGCTAACCCTGTGACCAGAAAGTGCCGGCGGTTCAGCTTGGACACGAGACGCTCCTGTGACGATCAAGGGTGAGGGGGACGCCAGGTAGCTTTACTGAAGATCATGACTACGTGGTGAACGCCACACAACACCAAAAAGGCGACATCCTTCGCGGATGCCGCCTCATCTGGCGATTTTCATCGTCACGCTGTGGTGTGCCCCCGCCTGCCGTACGTGATCATGTCACACGGGCGGGCGTGGCGACCTGCAGCGACGCGCCGTCCCTACCAGCCGCGCTCGGCCAGGCGGTGCGGCTGCGGGATCTCGTCGACGTTGATGCCGACCATGGCCTCGCCCAGGCCACGCGAGACCTTGGCGATGACGTCGGGGTCGTCGTAGAAGGTCGTGGCCTTGACGATGGCCGCGGCGCGCTTGGCCGGGTCGCCCGACTTGAAGATGCCCGAGCCCACGAACACGCCCTCGGCCCCGAGCTGCATCATCATCGCGGCGTCGGCCGGGGTGGCGATGCCGCCCGCGGTGAACAGCACGACCGGCAGCTTGCCGGTCTTGGCGACCTCGACGACCAGCTCGTACGGGGCCTGCAGTTCCTTGGCCGCGACGTAGAGCTCGTCCTCGGGCAGCGAGGTGAGGCGCTTGATCTCGGCGCGGATCGTGCGCATGTGGGTGACGGCGTTGGAGACGTCGCCGGTGCCGGCCTCGCCCTTGGAGCGGATCATGGCCGCGCCCTCGGTGATGCGGCGCATGGCCTCGCCCAGGTTGGTGGCCCCGCACACGAACGGCACGGTGAACTGCCACTTGTCGATGTGGTTGGCGTAGTCGGCCGGGGTCAGCACCTCCGACTCGTCCACGTAGTCGACGCCGAGCGCCTGCAGGACCCTGGCCTCGACGAAGTGGCCGATGCGGGCCTTGGCCATCACGGGGATCGACACGGCCTCGATGATGCCGTCGATCATGTCGGGGTCGCTCATCCTGGAGACCCCGCCCTGGGCGCGGATGTCGGCGGGCACACGCTCGAGGGCCATGACGGCCACCGCGCCGGCGTCTTCGGCGATCTTGGCCTGCTCGGGGGTGACGACGTCCATGATGACGCCGCCCTTGAGCATCTCGGCCATGCCACGCTTGACACGGGCGGTTCCGGTGACGGGGGTGCTTTCAGGCGTGCTGGTCGACACGGTCATCCTCACGGCTCTCACGGCTTCGGTAAGTTATCAACCCCATGGTAGGTCCTGAAGGACCCCTCCCCCGACATGCCAAGATGTCAGGATTTATCGCCATACTTGGACAGAAAGGCGCTAGGGGATGACGGGTTTGCGGCTGGCGAGCGCCACCCAGACCTGGCCGGGCGCGAAGTTCATCGGCTCGCCGCTCTCCGTGGTGAACGTCGTACCGGTGTCCTCGGATTCCCGCTCCCAGTTCGCCTTGTACGCCTTGCCGTCGCGCAGCACGATCGCCTTGCCCTTGCCCGTGGTGTGCACGAGCGGCGTGTAGCTCTGGTTCTTGTCGTGGAACTCCGAGCGCTCGGTCTTGGTGTACTGGATGACGATCGTCGGCGCGCCGAGCTGGCCGCCCTCCGCCGCCATGTCCTTCTTGCCGTCCTGCCAGATCAGCCACTGCTCCTTCTCCGCCGACCAGGCGAAGGTGAAGCGCGCCGCGGGCCACTTGACGCTGTACGACTTCTTGTCCACGCCGCCCTCGGCCGGGGCCTCGCCGAAGGTGAAGCCGATGTCCTTGGCCTTGCTCGCCTTGGGGGCCTTGGCGAGGAGGTCCTTGGTGTTGGCGAAGAGGTTGTAGGGGGCGAAGCGGCCCGGCTGGCGGAAGTACGCCCCGGGGTTGCGCGTGTCGCCGACGTCGAACAGCGACGCCTTGGCCACGAACGGCAGCATCTTGGTCTGCACGCCCGAGTAGGCGAAGGCCGGCTTGCCGAACTGCGGCGTGATGTGCAGGTCGGAGATGCGGGCGCTGCGGACGGGGCCCACCTTCGCCGGCACCTTGGAGGAGAAGATCGCCATGAGCCGGGTCAGGCCCGCCTCGACCTGCTCGATGTAGACGATGTCCGCGCTCTTGAGGCCGAGCTGCGGCTTGCCCGCCGCGGTGTTCTCGATCTTCACCGCGAGCACCGGCTTCAGGCCGTCGTACGGCTTGCCGGTGAACGGGTGGCCCTCGGGCGCCTCGGTGGGCTCCTCGCTGGGAGCGGCCGTGGCGGCCTGGGGCGCCTTACCCGGGGCGGGCTCCTCCGAGGAGGAGCAGGCCGCGACGGGCAGCAGCACCGCCGCGCCGGCCAGTGTGACCGTGATCATCCGGGATAGCCGCACCTGAACACTCCTCGCTTCAGCCCGAAAAACGGGATGAAGCTTACTGGCTTCCCCAAATTAGGTCATTCAGTTGCCATAGCTGCCGGCGGATTGTCATCGATTTCGAAGAATTCTGGATATTCGGTATGCCCGGCCAGGCGGAGGGTTCTGGCCAGCCAGCGCCGCTGAGCCGTACGCGTGACCGAAACCGCATTGTTGTAGAAGCGGCGCGAGTAGACGACCTTGGCCACCGCCGTGTCGAGCTCGTCCAGCAGGTCGGCGCCGCCGGGCGACTCCGCCAGCTTCTCCCTGAACCGCTCCTGGTCCACGACCGCGCGCAGGGTGCCCGACAGGTCGCTCTCGGCGTGCTCGCGCTCCTCCGGGCCCGCCGTCCTGGCCTCGTGCGCCGCGGCGGCCAGCACCAGGGAGGTCGCGGGGTCGAGCAGGCGCGAGCCGGCCAGCTCCAGCACCACCGCCCTGCGCCGCATCAGCGCGGCGTCCAGCGACTCCTGGGCCAGCTCCAGCCGGATGTGCAGGCGGTCGAGCCGGCCCGCGCGCCAGGAGATGTAGACGGCCGTGAGCACCACGACGATGCCCACGACCAGCACGATGATGGTGGATGTCACAGATCTTCCTCCACGCGGCCCGCCCCGCTCGTGGCGACCGTCTCGTAGACGCGTACGACGTCCCGCGCGACCGTCGACCAGTCGTACTTCCGCACCGCCACCAGCGCCTCGGCGGCCAGCTTGGCCCGCCGCTCGGGCGCGTCGAGCAGCGCGGCCGCCTCGCGCGCCAGCGAGCCGGCCTCGCCGTTGGCGAACAGCGCGCCCGCCTGCCCCTCGCCCAGCACCCTGCGGAAGGCCGGGATGTCGCTGGCCAGCACCGTCGCCCCGGACGCCATGGCCTCGGCCAGCACGATGCCGAAGCTCTCCCCGCGCGTGTTGGGCGCGCAGAAGACGTCGACCGAGTGGTAGGCGCGGATCTTGTCGGCCTCGCTCACCATGCCCAGCACGGTCACCCGATCGTGGAACTCCTTCGGCACCCGCTCGTAGACGTCCTTCGCGTCGCCGGGCCCGGCCAGGAGCAGCTTCAGGCCGGGCCGCTCGGCCGCGAGCTTCCTGAACGCGTCGAGCAGGATCGGCAGGCCCTTGCGCTCCTCGTCCATCCGGCCGAGGAAGCCGATCGTGGCGCCGTCGGGCCCCCAGCCGTCGAGCGGCTCCGCCTCGGTGTAGCGGGAGACGGTGACGCCGTTGGGGATCAGCACGGCGTCGCCGCCGAACTGCTCGACCAGGCTCTTCCTGGCCGCGTCGGAGACCGCGATGCGGCCCGTCAGCTTCTCCAGCGCGCTGCGCAGTAACGGCTCGGCCACCGCGATGGCCCGCGAGCGCGTGAACGACGCGTGGAACGTGGCCACGATCGGCCCCCTGGCCGCCCAGCAGGCCAGCACGCCCAGGCTCGGGATCAGCGGCTCGTGGATGTGCAGCACGTCGAACCCGCCCGTACGCACCCACCGCCGCACCCGCGCGGCCGACAGGAAGCCGAACGACATCCTGGCCACCGACCCGTTGTACGGCACGGGCACCGCCCGGCCCGCGCCCGTCACGTAGGGGGGCAGCTCGTCGTCGTCGGCGGCCGGCGCGATCACGGAAACCTCGTGCCCCTGCGCCATCAGCGCCTGGGCCAGGTCGTCGATGTGCTGCTTGACCCCGCCCGGCATGTCCCACGAGTAGGGGCAGACGATGCCGATCCTCATCGGGCGAGGTCTTCCAGCCAGAGCCGCTGCAACATGTGCCAGTCCTCCGGGTGCTCGGAGATGCCCTTCTCGAACACGTCGGCCAGCCCCTGCGCCACCGCCGCGACCTTCTCCTGCCGGGTGCCCTCGGCCGGGACCGGGATCTCCTCGTGGATGTGGATGCCCCAGTCGTCGCCCACGTTGTAGACGATGGCCGGGAGCAGCGCGGCCCCCGTCTGCACGGCCAGCAGCGGCGGCCCGGCGGGGACCTTGGTGGCCGCGCCGAAGAAGCGCACCTCGACGCCGCTCTTGGTCAGGTCGCGCTCGGCGGGCAGGCACACGACGCCGCCCTTGCGCACGCGGGTGGCCAGCGTGCCGAAGTTGTGCCCGTCGCCGCCGGTCAGCGGCAGCACCTCCATGCCGAGCCCCTCGCGGAAGGCCACGTACCGGCGGAACAGCGACTCGGGCCTGAGCCGCTCGGCCACGGTCGTGAACGGGTGGCCCACGCCGACCAGCCACGCCCCCGCCTGGTCCCAGTTGCCCATGTGGGGCAGCGCCAGCACCACGCCCCGCCCGGCCGCCACGGTGGTGTGGACGTGCTCGGCCCCGATGACGTGGCTGCGCCGCACGATCTCCTCGACGCTCATCGACGGCAGCCGGAAGATCTCGTGGAAGTAGCGGAAGTACGAGCGCATGCCGGCCCTGCTGAGCTCACGCAGCTCGCGGCCGCCCACGTCGAGCCCGGTCACCCTGGCCAGGTTGGACTCCAGGCGCAGCACGGACTTGCCCCGCCGGCTCCAGACCCGGTCGGCCAGGAAGCGGAAGACCGCGGCCGTCGGGCGCTCGGGCAGCAGCGGCACGAGCTTCCAGCCGGCCGCGAACCCCGCGGCCACGACACGATCACCGAAGGACGCCTTGTCGCTCATCTCTCCCTCGTCTGCCGATGGACGGCCACCACGCGCTGCCCCACGGTGAACACGCTGGCCGCGGCCAGCAGCCACATGCCCGCGGGAAGAATGTACGGAACGCCGAGCCCCGCGAAACAGGCCGCGACGAGCGCGACGACCAGCCGCTCCGGCCGCTCGGCCAGCCCCACGTCGGCCGTGAGCCCGAGCCCCTCGGCCCTGGCCTTGGCGTACGACACCAGGGAGCCCGCGATCAGGCAGACCAGCGTCACGGCGGCCATGAGCGTGTCGTGCCTGGAGATGAAGTAGAGGATCAGCCCGGCGAAGATGGCCGCGTCGGCCACCCGGTCGAGCGTCGAGTCGAGGAACGCGCCCCAGGTGGAGCCGCCCTTCCCGCCGAGCCTCGCCACCACGCCGTCGAGCAGGTCGAACAGCACGAAGACGGTGATCACGAGAGCGCCCCAGGTCAGCTGACCCAGGGGGAAGAAGAGCAGGGCGGACACGACCGTGCCGAGGGTGCCGATCGCCGTGACGGCGTTCGGGCCGATCCCGCGGCCGACGAGGGCCCTGCCCAGCGGGGTGAGTATCCGGGTCATGGCCGGGCGCAGGAGTTTGAGCATCGCGGTCCGATCGTAGGCCATGGAACGCCTGACAACTTTCTTTGCCCCACCCCCCTTGTGATATCCGCCACAGGGGTATTTGGTGAACACACCGCGTCCATGCGGTTTCCAGACACCCTCCGCTGGGGCGCGGTCGTTGGAACATCCGGCGATGCGGGAGGCTGTTGTGGCAGAGAAGAACACCGGTGGCGCTGCGGGAGCCGCGGGCAGGGCACCCACGGCCGACAGGGCGGATGCGATACGCAATGTCGTGCTGGTCGGCCACTCAGGAGCGGGTAAGACGACCCTCGCCGAGCAGCTGCTGGCCGCGACCGGCACCGTCCAGCGCGCCGGCCGCGTGGAGGACGGCAACACGGTCAGCGACTTCGACGAGGTGGAGGTCCGTCAGCAGCGGTCGGTCAACCTCGCCGTGGCACCGCTGGTGCACAACGGCATCAAGATCAACCTCCTTGACACCCCCGGTTACGCCGATTTCGTGGGCGACCTGCGCGCGGGGCTGCGCGCGGCGGACGCCGCGCTGTTCGTGGTCTCCGCCTCCGAGGGGATCGACGGGCTCACCCAGATGCTGTGGGAGGAGTGCTCCCAGGTCGGCATGCCGCGGGCAGTGGTGATCACCAAGATCGACCACCAGCGGGCCGACTTCGACGAGGTCCTCACGACGTGCCAGGACGTCTTCGGCGACGGCGTCGCGCCCCTTTACCTGCCCGTCATCACCAACGGCCACGTCAACGGCCTGATCGGGCTGCTGTCGCAGAAGTTCTACAACTACGCCACGGGCACCCGCACGGAGAAGGAGCCGGGGGCGGAGTACGCGGCGCAGATCGAGGAGCGCCGCGGCGAGCTGATCGAGGGCATCATCCAGGAGAGCGAAGACGAATCGCTCATGGAGCGCTACCTCGAAGGCGAGCCCATCGACACCAAGGTCCTGGTGGAGGACCTGGAGAAGGCCGTCGCGCGCGGCAGCTTCTATCCCGTGCTGTGCAGCGGGCTCGGCGTCGGCGCGCAGGAGATCCTCGAGATCATGACCCAGGGCTTCCCGTCGCCCCTCGAACACCCCTTGCCCGAGATCACCGACCTGTCGGGCAAGCCGGTCAAGGGCATCGCCTGCGACCCCGACGGCCCGCTCGTGGCCGAGGTCGTCAAGACCACCAGCGACCCGTACGTGGGCCGCATCAGCCTCGTACGCGTCTTCTCGGGCACGCTGCGCCCCGACATGACCGTGCACGTGTCCGGGCACGGCCTGGCCGACCGCGGGCACGAGGACCACGACGTGGACGAGCGCATCGGCACCCTGACCTGCCCGCTGGGCAAGCAGCAGCGCCCCGCGGCCAAGGGCGTCGCGGGCGACATCGTCGCGGTCGCCAAGCTGTCGCGGGCCGAGACCGGCGACACGCTGTCCGAGGTCGACCAGCCGCTCCTGATGACCGCCTGGGCCATGCCCGACCCGCTCCTGCCGGTGGCGATCAGGGCCAAGTCGAAGGCCGACGAGGACAAGCTGTCGCAGGCCCTGGCCCGGCTGGTGGCCGAGGACCCGACGCTGCGGCTGGAGAACAACGCCGAGACCAGGCAGCTCGTCCTGTGGTGCATGGGCGAGGCGCACACTGACGTGCTGCTCGACCGCCTGTCCAAGCGCCACGGCGTCGAGGTCGAGCGGGTCGAGCTGCGGGTGCCGCTGCGCGAGACGTTCGGCGGCAGGTGCCAGGCGATGGGCCGCAACGTCAAGCAGACCGGCGGCCACGGCCAGTACGCCATCTGCCACCTCGAGGTCGAGCCGCTGCCGTCGGGCGGCGGGTTCGAGTTCGTGGACAAGATCGTGGGCGGCGTGGTGCCGCGGCAGTTCATCCCGTCGGTGGAGAAGGGCGTGCGGGCCCAGATGGAGCGGGGCGTCGTGGCCGGCTACCCGATGGTGGACGTGCGCGTCACCCTGTACGACGGCAAGGCGCACTCGGTCGACTCCTCCGACATGGCCTTCCAGATCGCCGGCCAGCTCGCGCTGAAAGAGGCGGCGGCGAAGGTGCCGACGCTGCTGCTGGAGCCGGTGGACGAGCTGTCGGTGCTGGTCGCCGACGACTACGTGGGGTCGGTGATGTCCGACCTGTCGTCGCGGCGCGGGCGGGTGCTCGGCACGGAGCCCGTCGGCACGGGCCGTACGCTGGTCAAGGCCGAGGTGCCCGAGCTGGAGATCACGCGGTACGCCATCGACCTGAGATCCATGTCCCACGGCACCGGGACGTTCCAGCGGTCCTTCCTGCGCTACGAGCCCCTGCCGCCGAACCTCGCGAGCAAGGTGGCCGCCACCGCTGACTGAGGCTGGACGGAGCCGGGAGGGCTTTGCTCCCTCCCGGCCCAGCAGTTTACCTTTGTCACAGAAGCATCACGAGTCGATTTCTTTTTTTCGTACCGAGCATGCCGGAGCAACTGCCACACTGGGTGGCATTATGCGAAACGGACGCCCACTCCTAGCCGCTGCTGCTCTCGCGGTCGTCACCACCTCCGCCGCCTACGTCTTCGGCCCCGGAGCCGGGGAGAGCCCAGCAGCGAGCAAGAAGAAGACGGCCGTCGCCGCCGCGCCCGACGCACCCGCCGCGGCCTGCAAGGCCGACGCCCGCTATCCCAAGCGGGAGCTGCGCGGGGTGTGGATCGCCACCACCCAGAACATCGACTGGCCCTCCAAGACGGGCCTGTCGCCCGACCGGCAGCGGGCCGAGTACGTCAAGATCCTCGACGGCGCCGCCAAGCGCAACCTCAACGCCGTCTTCGTCCAGGTCCGGCCGGCCTCCGACGCTCTCTACAAGTCGTCGCTGGAGCCCTGGACCCAATATCTGACGGGCACGGCCGGCAAGGACCCCGGCTGGGATCCGCTGCCGTTCCTCATCGACGAGGCACACAAGCGCGGCATGGAGTTCCACGCCTGGTTCAACCCGTACCGCGCCTCTTACGGCGACAGCACCGCCAAGCTGCCCGCCGGCCATCCGGCGCGCAAGCACCCCGACTGGACGATCAAGTACGGCGGCCGCCTCTACTACAACCCCGGCCTGCCCGCCGTCCGCGACCACGTGACCAAGGTCATCACGGACGTGGTGTCCCGTTACGACATCGACGGAGTGCACTTCGACGACTACTTCTACCCCTACCCGGCGGCGGGGCAGAAGTTCGACGACGGAGCGGCGTTCGCGAAGTACGGCGACGGCAAGAAGCTCGCCGCCTGGCGGCGCGACAACGTCAACACGCTCGTCGCCCAGGTGGACAAGGCCGTCCACGACACCAAGGGCCACGTCAAGTTCGGGATCAGCCCCTTCGGCATCTGGCGTAACAAGTCAAACGACCCGACCGGCTCGAACACTTCGGGCATGTCCGCGTACGACTCGATTTATGCGGACGCGCGCGCCTGGATCAAGTCGGGCACCGTCGACTACGTGCTCCCGCAGCTCTACTGGCCGCGCGGCCACAAGCTGGCCGACTACGACACGCTGGCGGCCTGGTGGTCCGACGAGGTCAAGGGCACGGACGTGCAGCTGTACATCGGCCAGGGGCTCTACCGGGTCGGCGCCAAGGACGACCGGGCCTGGACCAAGCCCGGCGAGCTGGCCGCCGAGGTGGGCGTCAACCGGGATCACAAGCAGGTGAAGGGCGAGGTCTACTTCAGCGCCAAGAACCTGCTGGACAACCCCCTCGGGTCCGTGGACCGCGTCGCCAAGAACCACTACTCCCGGCCCGCCCTGCTGCCCCTGATCAAGGAGCTCGGCGGCTCCGCCCCTCCCGCCCCGGCCGGCCTCAAGGCCACCGGCACCCAGCTGTCCTGGAAGCCGTCCCAGGGGGCGCGGGCGTACGCGGTGTACCAGGTGCCGAAGTCCGGCAAGGACTGCCACGGCACGGACGCCCGCAACCTGGTCGCCGTCGTGACGAGCCCGTCGTTCACGGCCGCGCCGGACGCGACCTACGCGGTCACGGCCGTGGACCGCCTGGGCCACGAAAGCAAGACCACCAAGGTCAAGACCCCGGCCCCCTGACGCCTCCACCATCAACCGGCCCCGCCCACGCGGGGCCGCACCACACCGAAGCCCCGCCACGCCGGGGATGCGCCACGCTGGGGACGCGCCACCCTGAGACCGCGCCCCACCGGGGCCGCGCCACCCCGGACCCGCGCCACCCTGAGACCGCGTCCCACCGGGGCCGCGCCACCCCGGACCCGCGCGACGCCGGGGACTCCCTCAATGCCGCGTCCCCGGCCCCCCGAACAAGCGCCGCAACGGCGAGACGTCGTACGGCGGAGCCCGGCGCAAGGCGCACGCCGCCCGGCCACCCCACCCCAACCGCCCACAAGCGGGAAAAGCTCACCCAAATGAAACGGCGCACGTGATACATGCACCGCATGAGAGGGTAGTCGGGTCCGGTGGCGCCGGAACATGACCTTGCTCTACCGTGCCACGGAACCATTCGATCACGGAAGGTCATCGGAATGAGGCGCGCGCTAGTCGTGCTGGCCGTGCTGGTCGGGCAGGCTCTGATCGGTCAGGGACTGTTCACCGGCCCGGCCCAGGCCACGAAGGACGCGAGCGCGGGCCGGGTCGCGCTCATCGGCGTGTCCGGCCTGCACTGGAACGACATCACCCAGGCGGACTCCCCCAACCTGTGGGACCTGACCAGGTCCAGCGCGATCGGCTCGCTGTCCATACGTACCGTCGGCGGCGTGACCTGCCCCTACGACGGCTGGCTGACCGTGTCGGCGGGCACCAGGTCCGCGGCCGGATACAGCTGCGGCGCGCCCCCCGTGCCCGAGCAGCAGGGCGCGGGCGCGGTCATCCCCGACTACCGCTACCTCATCGACGTGGCCGGGCAGCGCAACGCGGGCACGCTGGGCGAGTCGCTCAAGGCGGCCGGGCAGTGCTCGATCGCCATCGGCCCCGGCGCCGCGCTGGGCCTGGCCGACCGGCAGGGCGCGGTCCAGCAGTACCGCTCCTCCCCGCTCCAGGTCAGGACGCCCGACCTCGAACGCTGCCGGATGATCGCCATGGACGTGGACGACCTGGTCCGCCCCTACCTGACCAGCGGCAAGCTGCCCAAGGTGCCCGACCAGCTCAGCGCCGCCGAGCGGCGTGACGCGCTGCGGATGGCCGACGCCAAGGCGGGCGCGCTGCTGTCGATCCTGCCCGCCGACACGACGGTGCTGCTCGCGGGCCTGTCCGACCACGGCTCCGTACCCCACCTGCGGGTGGCCGCGCTGCGCGAGCCCGGTGCGCAGGGCCACCTGCTCGGCGCGGCCTCCACCCGCCGCGAGGACATCTCGATCCTGCCCGACCTGACCTCCACCATCCTGACCAAGCTCGAGGTGCCGGTCCCGAGCACCGTGGTGGGCGTCCCGCTGCAGGTCGGCGGGCCGGGAGCGACGTTCGAACGGCTCCAGCGGGCCGACGCCACCGCGCAGGCGATCCGCTCGGTCAAGGGCATCTACTTCACGGTCGTGGCCGTGCTGCAGGTGCTGTTCTACCTGGTCGCGTTCCTGCTGCTGCGCCGTCGCAAGGGCCTGGCACCGGTACGTTTCGCGGCCGTCGCCCTCGCCGCCCTGCCCGTCTCCAGCTACCTGGTCAACCTGCTGCCCTGGTCGAGCCTGCCGCAGCTGGTGGCCGGGGTGCTCGGGTGGGCGACGGTCGTGACAGCGGTGGCGTTCGCGGGGCCGTGGCGGCGCCGGCCTCTGGGGCCGCTGGCGGTGGTGGCCGGCATCACCGCGCTCACGCTGGCGGGCGACCTGCTGACCGGTACGACGTTGCAGCTCAACAGCATCATGGGCTACAGCGCGGACGTCGGGGCCCGCTACTACGGCCTCGGGAACATCCCGTTCGCGCTCCTGGCCACCGGCACCCTGCTGGCCACCACGGTGATCGCGCACCGGTGGCCGGGCAAGGTGGGGCTGGCCGCGATCGTGGGGCTGGGGACGTTCGCGATGGTGCTCGGCGGGTCCGGGATGGGCAGTGACTTCGGCGGCGTGATCGCGTTCGTGCCGGGCATCGCGGTGACCGCGCTGCTGCTGGCGGGCAGGCGGGTCTCGCTGGTGAAGCTGGGCGCGTTCCTGGTGGCCGGCGGGTTGATCGTGATGTCGTTCGCCTGGCTCAACTACCTGAAGCCGGCGGACGAGCAGACGCACCTGGGCAGGTTCGTGGGGCAGGTGCTGAGCGGGGAGGCGTTCGACGTCATCCTGCGCAAGCTCCAGGCCATGCTGGCCACCCTGCTCAGCCCCAACCTCATGCCGATCGTGATCGCGGCCGCCGCGTTCCTCGTCTACGCGATCCTGCGGCCCGAACAGGCCTCGGCCGGGGTGGTGCCGGCCGCGTTCGAGCACTCCCCCGCGCTGCGCGCCGGGCTGATCGGCACGCTCGTGAGCGGCGTGGTCGGGATGCTCGTCAACGACTCGGGCGCGGCGGTGCTGTCCATGGCGCTGGCGCTGGCCGTACCCCTGCTGCTGGCCACCGGCATCGGCGCGCTGCGCCGCGACCGCGAGCCGGTGGCGGGCCGGGTGTCGTCGGACTTAGCGATCGCCACGAAGTAGCGCCCCCTCGGGGGCGCCCCCCGGCGAAGTGACGCCCTCTCGGACGCGGCACCCGTCCGGCGGCGCCCTCCCGGGGGCGTTCCTACGGGCGCGGGGCCCTGCCCGGGGCGGTTTGGTCCCGGCGGGCGAGTCTCGGGCGTCGGCGAGCAGCCGTCGGGTCAGTCCCAGGCGTCGGCGAGCAGCTGGCGGGTGTCGCGGAGCAGTTGCGGCAGGACCTTGGTCTGGGCCACGACCGGCATGAAGTTGGTGTCGCCGCCCCACCTGGGCACCACGTGCTGGTGCAGGTGCGCGGCGATGCCGGCGCCGGCGACGTGTCCGAGGTTCATCCCGACGTTGAAGCCCTGCGCGCCGCTGGCCTTGCGCAGCGCGCGCAGCGACTTCTGCGTGAACTCCCCCAGCTCGACCAGCTCGGCCGGCACCAGCTCGTCGTAGTCGGACACGTGCCGGTAGGGGACCACCATCAGGTGGCCGGAGTTGTACGGGTAGAGGTTGAGCACGGCGTAGACCGTCTCGCCCCGGGCGACGATCAGGCCGTCCTCGTCGCTCATCTTGGGGATCGCGTCGAACGGGCACCCGTCATCGGGGCCGTTGCCCGTCGGTTTGTTCTCGCCCTTGATGTAGGCCATGCGATGCGGGGTCCACAGACGCTGGAAGTTGTCGGGGGACCCTGCCCCTGCCTGATCGTGCATACCTAGCAGCATAGGACCACGGACAAACGGCCCGCTCTTCCGGCACAATCCCAAGCATCGCCTACAGGAAGCCGCAATGAGTGACGCCCTTAGCCGAGCACGACTTAGCCGAGCACGAGCCCCTGCCGACCGTCCACTCCGCCCCGTCCGCCGACACCCCGTCCGCCGACACCCCGTCCACCGACACCCCGTTCGCCGACACCCCCGGCCCGGCCGCGGCCCCCGCTCCCGACCCGGTCGACGACGTGAGCCCCCCGTCCACCAGCGCACCGCCCTCGGAGGCGCCCTCCTTCGGCGCCGTCGTCAAGGGTCGGATCAAGGTCGCCGCCCTGGCGGCGCTCGAGGTGACCGGGGTCGCCGACCTGGGCGGTGACCTGGCGCGGGCCTTCGAGTCCGTACGCGACCGCATCGGCATCGGCTCCCGGCGCGCCAATCAGGGGGTCAGCGCGCAGATCCAGGACCATACGGTGGCCGTGAGCGTGACCATCGTGGTGGAGTACGGGCACGTGGTGATGGAGGTCGCCTCCGAGGTCAAGACGAACGTGGCCAGGAACGTCAGCCACATGCTCGGCATGCGGGTCGCGGAGGTCAACGTGACGGTCGACGACGTCCGCCTCCCCGGCGAGCCCCGCCGCCCCCTCCGCGACACCTCCCCCGACGACACCCTCCCCTCCCCCCTCTGACACCCGTCCAGGCGCCCGTCGTCACGCCGCTCGCACCTGCGGCCGCCGCGGAGCGCCCTTAGGGTGTGGGCCATGACCGATCAGCTGGAGCCCATGCCCGACGACTGGCAGCGCGCGCTCGCCATCGTGGCCCACCCCGACGACCTCGAGTACGGGTGTGCCGCCGCCGTCGCCACCTGGACCGACCAGGGCCGCGAGGTCGCGTACCTGATGGTCTCCAGGGGCGAGGCGGGCATCGACACGCTCGCCCCGGCCGAGGCGGGGCCGGTGCGGGAGCGGGAGGAGCGGGCCAGCGCGGCCGTCGTCGGGGTGACGAACGTGGAGTTCCTCGACCACGCCGACGGGGTGATCGAGTACGGCGTCGCGCTCAGGAAGGACCTCGCCGCCGCCATCCGCAGGCACCGCCCCGAGCTGGTGATCACCCTGAACCCGGACGACACCTGGGGCGGAACGTACTGGAACACCCCCGACCACCGGGCCGTGGGCCGGGCCGTCCTGGACGCCGCCGGGGACGCGGGAAATAGGTGGATATTTCCGGATACGGAGGCAGAGCCCTGGGACGGCGTCCGCTGGGTCGCCGTCGCGGGCACCGACTCCCCCACCCACGCCGTGGACGTCACCGACGGCCTGGAGCGCGGCGTGCGCTCGCTCGTCGAGCACCGCGCCTACATCGAGGCGCTCACCGACCAGGACCCCGAGTCGTACGCCCGCGACCTCATCGAAGGCTTCGCCCACCAGGCGGCCGAGCGCTTCGGCGGCCGCCCCGCCATCACCTTCCGCCTGTTTCTCCGTTGATCCCCCGAGAACGGAAGACGGCGGAGCCGAAAGGCCCCGCCGTCTTCCGTTCTTCGCGTCAGACCTGGACGCGCCGCTCCACGGCGTTGACGATCTCCGCCACGGCCTCCTCGATCGGGACGCCGTTCTTCTGCTCGCCGTTGCGGTAGCGGAACGACACCGCGCCATTGGCGATGTCGTCGTCACCGGCCAGCAGCATGAAGGGCACCTTGGCCTTCTGCGCGTTGCGGATCTTCTTCTGCATCCGGTCGTCGGAGGCGTCGACCTCGATCCGGATGCCGCGCTCGCGCAGCCTCTTGGCGACGTCCTGCAGGTAGGACACGTGCGCGTCGGCGATCGGGATGCCCGTGACCTGCACCGGCGCGAGCCAGGGGGGGAAGGCGCCCGCGTAGTGCTCGGTGAGCACGCCGAGGAAGCGCTCGACGGAGCCGAACAGCGCCCGGTGGATCATGACCGGCGTCTGCCTGCTGCCGTCGGCCGCCTGGTATTCGAGGCCGAAGCGCTTGGGCTGGTTGAGGTCGAGCTGGATGGTGGACAGCTGCCAGGTGCGCCCGATCGCGTCCTTGGCCTGAACGGAGATCTTCGGGCCGTAGAAGGCCGCGCCGCCCGGGTCGTCGACCAGCTCCAGCCCCGACTCGGTGGCCACCTGGCGCAGCGCCTCGGTCGCCTCGTCCCACTCGGCGGGCTCGCCGATGAACTTGTCGGACTCGTCGCGGGTCGACAGCTCCAGGTAGAACTCCGGCAGGCCGAAGTCACGCAGCACGCTGAGCACGAACCTCAGCAGCGACTTGATCTCATCGGCCATCTGCTCCCGGGTGGTGTAGATGTGCGCGTCGTCCTGCGTCATGCCGCGCACCCGGGTCAGGCCGTGGACCACGCCCGACTTCTCGTAGCGGTAGACCGAGCCGAACTCGCACAGCCGCAGCGGCAGCTCGCGGTAGGACCGCCCGCGCGCCCTGAAGATCAGGTTGTGCATCGGGCAGTTCATCGGCTTGACCCGGTATTCGATGCCCTCCAGCTCGAACGCCGGGAACATGTCGTCGGCATACCACGGCAGGTGCCCCGAGGTCTCGAACAGCGACGACTTGGTGATGTGCGGGGTGTTGACGAACTCGTAGCCCGCCTCCGCCTGCCGCCGGCGCATGTAGTCTTCCATCTCCTTGCGGATGATCCCGCCCTTGGGATGGAAGATCGGCAGGCCGCTGCCCAGCTCCGGCGGGAAGCTGAACAGGTCGAGCTCGACCCCCAGCTTGCGGTGGTCGCGCTTCTCGGCCTCCTCCAGCAGCTTGAGGTAGTCGTCCTGCTTCTCGCGGGACTCCCAGGCGGTGCCGTAGATGCGCTGGAGCTGCGGGTTCTTCTCGCTGCCGCGCCAGTAGGCGCCGCCCGAGCGCATGAGCTTGAACGCCGGGATCGACCGGGTGGAGGGCACGTGCGGGCCGCGGCACAGGTCCTTCCACTGCAGCTCGCCGGTCTTGGGGTCGAGGTTGTCGTAGATGGTGAGCTGCCCGGCCCCGACCTCCACGGACTCCTCGTCCGCCGCGCCGCCCTTGAGCCCGATCAGCTCCAGCTTGTACGGCTCCGCCGCCAGCTCCTCGCGCGCCTCGTCGTCGGAGACGGGCCGGCGGGAGAACAGCTGCCCCTGCTTGACGATCTCCCGCATGCGCTTCTCGATGCGCTTGAGATCGTCGGGGTGGAACGCCTGGGCCACGTCGAAGTCGTAGTAGAACCCGTTGTCCACGGGCGGCCCGATGCCCAGCTTGGCCTCGGGGAACAGCTCCTGCACCGCCTGCGCCATGACGTGGGCGGTGGAGTGGCGGACGATGGCCCGGCCGTCCTCGCTGGAGACCTCGACCGGCTCGACCGCGTCACCCTCGGACAGCGGGTGCGCCAGGTCACGGAGCTCGCCGTTGACCCGGGCCGCGATGACCGAGCGGCCGTCGGCCTCGAGGGCCTCTCCGGCCGTCGTGCCGGCCGCGACCACACGCTCGGCTCCGGCGAGGGTGATGCGTAGCTCGGCTGACACGGTGACTCCCTTGGATCGCGCCCCGGCGCTCGACACCGGAGCTGCTTCGATGGTGAACACCGATGCTATCGCGGGTGAAACCCCAGGTTTGTCAGCTCCTGCCGGGTCCCGTGGAACACGTTGCGGTCGAGCGGGCTGTGGACGTACTGATGGACGGCCCAGCCGCGCCAGGGCGGCGGCACCGCGGGCTCGCCGCGCGGCTTGTCGGGGGCGGCGATCCATAACGGGTACTCGCCCAGGCCCGCGCAGTGTCCGCCCCGCGCGAACGCCCGGAAGGTGTGGACGAACGGCCGTACGCCGCCGTGCCGCTCGACGTGGTGGCACCAGCGGCGCGCGTGGCGGGCGACCTGCTCGGGGCGCAGGCCGTCGTCGGTCTCCAGGTCGAGGGCCACCAGGTCGCCGGCGCGTAACCCGCCCGCCTCGTCGATCGCGGCCAGGAAGTGGCGCGCCTGCCCGATCGGGTCGCCCCCGGGCCTGGCGCAGTGGTACGCGCCGCGCACGATCCGGCTCTCGCGCAGGCCGGTCCAGTTGCGTTCGAACAGCTTGTCGATGGAGTCGCCGCCCTCGGTGGCCCTGGCGAACGCGAAGCTCACCCCGGCCGCCGCGTGGCCGGCCCAGTCGACGGGCCCCTGCCAGTCGGACACATCAACGCCATGCAGCAAGCGATCTTCACCCCGCCGGAGAACTATGGAGATGTCTTGGGATCAGCCCTTCGCCGCGCCGATCAGCAGCGCCCGCGTGCGTTCCTTGCTCGCGAACACCGAGCCCACGAAGTCGGTCACACCGGCTTCCCGCAGCACGTCGAGCTTGGCCAGCACCGCGTCCTCGTCGCCCACGATGGCGACGTCTCCCGGGGTGGCCGCGCCTTCCCTGTCGAGCATCGCACGATATGAGGGGAGCTGTCCGTAGACGGCGAAGATCTCGTTCGCGCGATCGACGGCGGCGGCGGGGTCGTCGGTGACGCAGATCGGCAGCGCGCAGACGATCCTGGGCGCCGCGCGGCCCGCCTCGGCGGCGGCCGCGGTGATGGTGGGCGCCACGTGCTGGGCGACCGTCTTGGGGCCGGTCATCCACAGGACGGTGCCGTCGGCCACGGTGCCGGCCAGCTTGAGCATGCGCGGGCCGAGCGCGGCGACGAGCACGGGGAAGCCGCCGCCGGGGGTGGTGAGCCGCAGGTTGGCCTTGAGCGTCTCGCCCTCGTACTTGACGTGCTCGCCCCGGCTGAGCGGCAGCAGGATGTCCAGGTACTCCTTCATGTGCCGGTACGGGCGCTCGAAGCTCTGGCCGTACATTCCCTCGATGACCATCTGGTGCGACAGGCCGATGCCGAGCGCGAGGCGCCCGCCGAGCGCGGCGTTGGCGGTCATGGCCTGCTGGGCCAGCACGGCCGGGTGGCGCGGGTAGGTCGGGACGACGGCGGTGCCGAGCTCGATGCCGGGCACCGGGTTCCCGGCGGCGGCCAGGGCGGTGAGGGCGTCGAGGCCGAAGATGTTGGAGAGCCAGGCCGAGGTGAAGCCGTCCTGCGCGGCCTGGGCGATCTGGGTGCGCAACCCGCCGATCGGGTCATCTCCTTTGGGCTCTGTCAGGTAATAACCGAATCGCATAGGAACCGAACTCCGTTCTAGTAATCGACGGAACTGTACCTTCCCACGCCCGGCCGCGCCCATCCGCCGGCCGGAGGCGGATTTGTAAAGTGGCCTACATGACGCACGAACGCGCAGGACAGCCAGCCCAGCCCGCCGACCTCGTGGCCGTCGACAGGCTCGTGACCTCCTATTACGCGCTGCATCCCGATCCCGGCGACCCGGGGCAGCGGGTGGCGTTCGGCACGTCGGGGCACCGGGGGTCGTCGCTGAGGACGGCGTTCAACGAGGACCACATCCTGGCCACCACGCAGGCCATCTGCGAATACCGGCGGATGCAGGGCACCGACGGGCCGCTGTTCCTCGGCGTCGACACGCACGCGCTGTCGGAGCCCGCGCGGGTGTCCGCGCTGGAGGTCCTGGTCGCCAACGGGGTCCAGGTGCTGATCGACTCCCGCGACGGCTACACGCCGACCCCGTCCGTCTCGCACGCCATCCTGCGGCACAACCACGGCCGCACCACCGGGCTCGCCGACGGCATCGTGATCACGCCGTCGCACAACCCGCCGGGCGACGGCGGGTTCAAGTACAACCCGCCGCACGGCGGTCCGGCCGACACCGACGCGACCACGTGGATCCAGGACCGCGCCAACCGGCTGCTGGCGAGCGGGCTGGAGAGCGTGCTGCGGGTCTCCTACACGAAGGCCGTGGAGGCGGCGGGGCGTTACGACTTCCTCGGGATGTACGTGGACGACCTGCCGTCCGTGGTGGACCTGGACGCGATCCGGGCGGCCGGGGTGCGCATAGGGGCCGATCCGCTGGGCGGGGCGAGCGTGGCGTACTGGGGGGAGATCGCGGAGCGGCACCGGCTCGACCTGACCGTGGTCAATCCGCTGGTGGATCCGACGTGGCGGTTCATGACGCTGGACTGGGACGGGAAGATCCGGATGGACTGCTCGTCGCCGTACGCGATGGCCTCTCTCATTGCCAATCGCGATAAGTACGACATTTCCACCGGAAACGATGCCGACGCCGACCGGCACGGCGTCGTCACCCCCGACGGCGGCCTGCTCAACCCCAACCACTACCTCGCCGTCGCCGTCTCCTACCTCTACACGCACCGCGACGGCTGGCCCGCGGCCGCCGGGGTGGGCAAGACGATGGTCAGCAGCGGGATCATCGACCGGGTCGTGGAGTCCATGGGGCGGCGGCTGTACGAGGTGCCGGTCGGGTTCAAGTGGTTCGTCCCGGGACTGCTGGACGGGTCGCTGGGGTTCGGGGGCGAGGAGAGCGCGGGAGCGTCGTTCCTGCGGCGCGACGGGTCCGTCTGGTCCACGGACAAGGACGGGATCATCCTGGCGCTGCTGGCCTCCGAGATCCAGGCCGTCACCGGCAGGTCGCCGAGCGCGCACTACCGGGAGCTGGTCGAGCGGTTCGGGGAGCCCGCGTACGCCCGGGTCGACGCCCCCGCCACGCGCGAGGAGAAGGCGGTGCTCGGGAAGCTCTCGGCCGCTCAGGTGAAGGCGTCGTCGCTGGCGGGCGAGCCGATCACGGCCGTCCAGACCACGGCGCCCGGCAACGGGGCCGAGCTCGGCGGGGTGAAGGTCTCGACGGAGAACGCCTGGTTCGCGGCCCGGCCGTCGGGGACGGAGGACGTCTACAAGATCTACGCCGAGTCCTTCCGCGGGCCCGACCACCTGGCCAAGGTGCAGGAGGAGGCCCGCTCCCTGGTATCCGACGCCCTCGGCTGAGCACGCCGGCCCCTGGCCGCGCGGGTCAGTGGCCGGGGGCCAGCTCGGGGGCCGTGTCGGTGGTCATTCCGGTACGGCCGAGGTCGGCGCGGCGGCCGGCGGCCACCCCGTCCCGGTAGCCCGTGCCGCTCGTCCTGGGCACGCTCACCCGGATGTCCGGATAGTGAGCGGCCACCGCCCGTTCGACCTCGGCCCGGCGGTCGGCCAGGACGAGCGCGGCGCCCGTACTGGCCTGCTCGGCCTGTGACTCGGCCACGCACAGCAGCCGGTACACCTCGTCCGTGAACCCCAGCAGCCACGACCGCCGGTAGGCCCGCACGGCGGTCACGCCGTCGGGCACCCGCACCCGCGCCAGCCCGGTCGCCATCTGCAGCAGCAACGACGTGGCCAGCAGGTCGGCCCGCTCCAGATCGGCCGCGAACCCGAACACGTGCACCCGCTGCCCGCCCTCGCCCCGCCCGATGAGCAGGGGGCGGCAGCGCACGGCCTGCGCGACCAGGCTGACCAGCCGGGCCTTCTCCCTGGCCCAGGGGTTGGGCAGGGTGACGACCCGGTCGCCGGGCGTCTGCCGGGTGCCCGCTGGGGGGAGCGAGTCGATGCCGTGCTTGGCCATCAACGCCGACGCGGCCGCCATGAACGTCGCCCGCTCGTGCTCGTTGTCGGTGCGTTCGGCCTTGGCCAGGAGTTTCCTGACGCGCTCGAGCGTGCGCTCCCGCAAACGTGCTCCTCTAGGACTTGGTCAGCACCCGCCCGTCGTCCGCGATGGCGGGGAAGGCGCCCGTGTCGACGATGCCGTGCTGCTGGAACAGCGCCTCGATGAGGGCGTGCGCCTGCGGCTCGAGCTTCCACAGGGCACGATACTCGCGCGCCGTGGCCAGCGAGATGCCGATCTCCTGGGCGATGTCCACCGTACGCGGCACGATGCCCTTGGCGATCTGCCGGTCCCAGAACGCGCGGGCCTGGCGCATCAGCGCCGCCCGCTGGGCGGTGTCGACGACCTGCGGGGTGGTGTCGAGCACCTCGATGTCCTCGTCCTCCTCCTCGACGAGCTCGGCCAGCGCGGGCGGCAGCGCCGGGCGGGCGGGCACCGGGTTGCGCTCGGGCTCGGGCTCCCACGGCACGCGGGGGTCGGCGTCGATGAGGGCGGTGGTGTTGTAGAGGGCGGCGATCTGGGCCAGCAGCGCCTCCTGGCGGCCCTGGTCGACGGCCAGCCCGGTGTGCTCGACGGCCTGGTCCATGGCCTTGTCGAGCTTGGCCAGCGCGGCGCGCATCTTGCGCTCGGAGGCCCCGTTCTCGCGCAGCGCCTTGGCCCGCTTGGCGGCCAGCGCGACCCTGGTCAGCCGGCGGTGGGCGTCGACCTCGCTCGCCGTACGGTCGCTGACCTCGGCCAGCCCGACCCGGACCAGCAGCCGCTCGGGCGTCAGCCGCCAGTTGATGCGGCCGGTGCCACGGATGCGGTGCCGCTCGATGGCCATGCCGCGCTCCCACAGCCAGGCGGCGACCAGCGGCGCGGCGAGCCTGAACACCGCCTCGGGCAGGCTGCGCGCGTCCATGCTGGACAGTACGGCGGTCAGGCAGGTCAGCGCCCACACGGCGATGCCGTCGATGCCGGCGGAGAAGTTCTCGCGCATGTTGCGGCGGGCCCGCACCGCGCTCGTGATGATCGCGACCTCGATGAACGCGAACAGCAGCAGCCGCAGCGGCCCGTCCAGGCCGAGCACGTCGCCGGAGAAGCGCCACATGCCCTGCGCGGACACGCCGGTGGCGATGGAGGCGGCGACGATGGTCAGCACGTCCTCGATGGGACGGTTGGCGACGTACCGGGAGAACAACCAGGCGGTGGCCCGCCAGACGATCCTGAGCACCAGGAACGCCAGCGCCAGCCCCGCCAGGCTCAGCAACGCGATGACGGCGGTGGCGAGCGGCTTCTCGGTGACGAAGGCTGCTATTTCCTCAAATGTCGGCATCTGTCACTATCCGTGGGGGCTCAAACTCCGGCTCTATGCGACGAGATCATCGCAGAATGTCGCCATCTTGTACGCCAAACGCCATCTGCCGCCCCATTTTGCCCCTGTTTCACTGCAGTTCCGACGTCTCCGCACAAGCCGTCCTCCGGGGGCCCGTCGTGCCGCGCCAGGCGGGTCGCCCTCCGGATGGCGCGGTCCAACGACGAAACAGCACGCGGAGCGTAACTGCCCCGGCCCCCGAGCGACCCCGAACACCCCACGAACGGCACGCGGCACGGCGGCCCGAAGCAACGCCCAGCGACGCACGGAACCGAAGCGGCGCACGGGCGAGCGACTTGCGAGCTGGGGCATATGGGACGGCGCGGGCCGGGGCGGGGCGTGGGACGGCGCGGCCCAGAGCGGAGCGGGGTGGGAGACGCGGCGCGGCGGTGGGAGACGCGGCCAGGAGGTGGTGACGTTGGGGATAGAGGTGTGGAGTTGGGGGTGGTCGTGGGGCGGGGGCGGGCGCACAATGGGCCGCGAGGAGGGGATGGTGAGCAAGCGATCACGCAGACGCCGCGCTCTTCCCAGCGGCGCACCCGCCTGGATGCCCGGATACGGCCCCGGCGAGCCGCACTGGCCCGGCGAGAGGGGTTTCCCGTTCGACGACCCGCCGGAGGGTGGCGAGGGCGGGGTGCGCGAGCCACGCAAGCCCAAGCCCGCCCCGCCGGCGCTGTCGGCGGAGGCCCCGGTGCCCGAGCCGCTCCTGTACGCCCGCGACCGGACCGAGCCGCCGCCTGATGAGGTGACCGGGGTTCTGGCTGGTCAGGGTGCGTAGGACGGCCAGGTGAGGGAGGCGGTGGGGGCCGCGAGGGGGAGGGGAAATTCGTCCTTTCGGAGGGCAACATCCGCCGCTCCGGGTGGCACCATCTATGGAGGGATTTATCCCAAGATGGCGTGATGTATCCCAGCAGGACGGATATCGATGTCAGACAATGAGTTCCCCCTCGTCCAGTTCATGCGCGAAGGCTTCGACCCCGTGGGCGAGCTCGGACGGATCCGGGCCGAGCACCCGGTCTTCCCCATGGAGATCCCCGGCAGCCAGACCGTCTACCTCGTCACCCGCTGGGAGGACGTACGCGGCGTCCTGAGCGACCACGAACGCTTCAGCAACGACTTCGCCGGGGTCATCGGCCTGGGCTCCAACCAGGAGGACCCGGGCGGCCTGGGGTTCCGCGACCCGCCCGAGCACACGCGGCTGCGCAAGTACCTGACGCCCGAGTTCACCATGCACCGCCTGCGCAGGCTGGAGCCGCGCATCGAGGCGATGGTCGAGGAGCACCTGGACCGCATCGAGGCCAAGGGCTCCCCCGTGGACCTGGTGGAGGAGTTCGCGCTGCCGATCCCGTCGCTGGTGGTGTGCGAGCTGCTGGGCGTCCCGTACGAGGAGCGCGCCGACTTCGTGAAGATCAGCAAGGACCGGTTCGACTTCACGGCCGGGCCGGAGGCGTCGCTGCAGGCGATCAACGACGCCATGGCCTATCTGACCGACCTGGTCGCCCGCGAGCGGCAGAACCCCGGGGAGGGACTGCTCGGCCAGCTGCTGCGCGAGCACGGTGACGAGCTCGACGACCGTACGCTCGCCAGCATGGCCGACGGGCTGCTGACCGGCGGGCACGACACCAGCACCAGCATGCTCGCCCTGGGCACCCTGTGGCTGCTGCAGAACCCCGAGCAGGCCGCCAAGGTCCGCGAGGTCGACGGCTACATCAACGACGTCGTCGAAGAGCTGCTGCGCTACATGACGGTCGTGCAGGTGGCCTTCCCCCGCTTCGCCCGCGACGACCTGGAGCTGCACGGCGTACCGATCAAGAAGGGCGAGATGGTGCTCTGCTCGCTCACCGGCGCCAACCGCGACCCCGCCCTGGGCGAGGACATGGACCAGGTGCAGCCAGGCAGGGAGACGGCGGGCTCGCACATGGCGTTCGGCCACGGCATCCACCGCTGCATCGGCGCGCCGCTGGCGCAGATGGAGATGCGCATCGCCTTCCCCGCGCTGCTGCGCCGCTTCCCGGGGCTGCACGTGGCGGGCGAGGTGCCGTTCAGGGAACTCGCCATCGTGTACGGGGTCAAAGAGCTACCCGTCGCCTGGTAGAGCGGTTACGTTCGCCATGTGAACGAGCCTGTCATCGATCTGACCACGATCAGCGCCGTCCTGTTCGACACCGACGGCGTGGTAACCGACACCGCTCGGGGGCACGCGGCCGCCTGGAAGCACGTCTTCGACGCCTTTCTGCGCGGCCGCTCGACACCGTTCGACATCCGGGACGACTATCTGCGGTACGTGGACGGCCGCCCGCGCCTCGACGGCATCCGTACCTTCCTCGGGGCACGCGGCATCACGGTGCCCGAGGGTTCGCCCGACGACGAGCCCGGCGCGGCCACCGTGCACGGGCTCGGCCTGGCCAAGGACCAGGTCTTCATGGCCCAGGTGGACAAGTACGGGGTGGCCGCGTTCCCGTCCACGGTCTCGCTCCTGCACGAGCTGCGGCAGCGGGGCGCGCGTACGGCGGCCGTCTCCGCCAGCCTGCACGGTCGCAAGCTGGTCACGTCGGCCGGTGTGCTGCACCTGTTCGACCTGGTGGTGGACGGCAACGACGCGGCCCTGATGAACCTGCCCGGCAAGCCCGACCCCGCCCTCTTCCTGGAGGCGGCGCGCCGGCTGGCGCTGCCCGCCGCCGGGGCCGCGGTGGTGGACGCGGCGCTGCCCGGGGTGGAGGCGGGCGGGAAGGGCGGGTTCGGGCTGGTCGTCGCGGTGGCCAGGGACGGGGCGGAGGCGGCGGAGCTGCGCGCGGCGGGGGCCGAGGTCGTGGTGTCCGACCTGAGCGAGCTGGCGGTCCGTGGCAGGGTCCCGCCCACGACGGCGTGACCCGGGCCAAGTGATCCCGGAGCGCGGGCCGGTGGGAGCGGCTCTACCCTTGACGGCGTGACCGTTCTCATCGACCCGCCCAACTGGCCCGGGCCGCGCGGCCTGATGTGGTCGCACCTGGTCAGCGACCGCTCGCTGGAGGAGCTGCACGACTTCGCCTCGCGGCTGGGGGTGCCGGAGCGGGCCTTCGACCGGGACCACTACGACGTGCCGGAGACCGTGCACGCCCGGGCGGTGGAGCTGGGGGCCGAGGCGGTCAGCTCGCGCGAGCTGCTCCTGCGGCTGGTCGCGTCCGGACTGCGCCGCCGTAAGCGCCGCTGACCGCGCCCGCAGGTCATGGCGTGTCGCGGTCCGACGTGAGCGATGCCAGCTCGCGTGTCATGTTCGACCGCGCCCGTTCCTCCCACAGCTCGCGGGCGCGTCCGGTCCGGTAGAGGCGCGGTACGGCCAGCAGGCGGCGCAGCACCTCGGCCCGTCCCGCCCTGAACAGCTCGTCGGGCACGTGGGCGTACTCCTGCCGGATCCGCCCCGCGTAGTCGTCGTAGCCGGGCAGCCCCAGCACGGCCAGGTCGGCGTCGCACAGGACGGCGCCGTCGCGGTCGCCGGCGGCCAGCGTGTCGTGGGCGGCGGTGAGGCGTACCAGCCGGGCCACCTCGGCGACCCGTGCGGCGGGGACCCCGCACCTGGGCAGCCTCGACTGCGCGAGCTGGGCGCTGCGCTCCTCGTCCAGGCCCGGCCGCCCGTCGTAGACGGCGTCGTGGAACCAGGCGGCCAGGAGCACGGCGGGCAGGTCGTCCGCCGCGGCCGCGAGCTGGGCGATCCCGGCGAGCACGGCGGCCAGGTGGTCGAGGGTGTGGTAGCGGCGGTGCGGCTCGGACCAGCGGGCGATCAGCTCCGCCCCCGTGGCGAGGGACGCCGGCGAGTCCCCCGCGAGCACCGCCCAGTCCCGCCCCAGCACCGCCGGGTCCCCAACCGGCACCGCCCACTCCCGCGCGGGCCCCGCCAAGTCCCCCGCCGGTGCCGTCGAGTCGTCGATCACGGTCTCACCGTACCTTTTGGTAGCGTCCAAGACATCGACGGGAACGCGAAGGAACCCCGGCGCCTGCCCCGCTGGCGGGAGCTGCGGGCCGTCGTGCCCCGGCGTCCGCGGCTGTCCAGGGCGCGGCGGGTGGCCGACGCCGCCGACATCGCCGATCTCCGGCTGCTCGCCAGGAGACGCGCCCCGCACATGGTGTTCGACTACGTGGACGGCGCGGCCGAGGGCGAGCTGTCGATGGCCAGGGCGGTGGAGGCGTTCCGGCGGGTGGAGTTCAGCCCGCGGGTCCTGCGCGACGTGTCGCGGGCCCCGACCGCGGTCGAGATCCTGGGCAGGCGGATCGCGATGCCGGTCGTGCTCGGGCCCACCGGGTTCACCCGGATGATGCACCGCGAGGGCGAGCGGGCCGTGGCCAGGGCGGCCGAGCGCGCGGGCGTCCCCTACACGCTGTCCACGATGGGCACCACGACGGCCGCCGGCGTGGCCGCCGCCGCGCCCGGCGGGTGGAACTGGTTCCAGCTGTACGTGGTCCGCGACCGCGCGCGCAACCTGGAGACGCTCGCCCTGGCCCGCGAGGCGGGCATGGACGTGCTGGTCGTGACCGTCGACGTGCCGGTGGCGGGGGCGCGGCTGCGCGACGTGCGGCACGGCCTGACGGTCCCGCCGTCCCTGCGCTGGCGCAGCGCGCTGCAGGCGCTGCGGCACCCGGCGTGGTGGTTCGACTTCCTCACCAGCGAGCCGCTGAGGTTCGCCACCATCGAAGGCGCCCCGGACGATCTGCCGGGGCTCACGAACCTGATGTTCGACCCCTCCGTGACCATGGACGACCTGGAGTGGATCCGCTCGGCGTGGCAGGGGCGGCTGCTGGTCAAGGGCGTGCAGCGGGTGGACGACGCCAAGGACCTGGCCGCCCTCGGGGTGGACGGCCTGGTGGTGTCCAACCACGGCGGGCGGCAGCTCGACCGGGCCGCCACGCCGCTGGAGCTGCTGCCCCAGGTC
Source organism: Nonomuraea angiospora (assembly GCF_014873145.1). Lineage (NCBI taxonomy): Bacteria > Bacillati > Actinomycetota > Actinomycetes > Streptosporangiales > Streptosporangiaceae > Nonomuraea > Nonomuraea angiospora. The sequence goes on from NZ_JADBEK010000001.1 coordinate 3,579,573, forward strand.
GTGGCCGCCGTGGGGGATCGCACGGAGGTGTTCCTGGACGGAGGCGTCCGCAACGGGGCCGACGTCGCCGCCGCGGTCGCGCTCGGCGCGCGGGCCTGTTTCATCGGCCGGGCCTACCTGTACGGCCTGATGGCGGGCGGCGAGATCGGGGTGCGGCGGGCGCTGGAGCTGCTGCGCGCGGAGCTCGTACGCACCCTTCAGCTGCTCGGCGCCGGCGGGATCGACGGGCTCACCCCCGACATGGTGCGTCTCAGGGTCGGCACCGGCATCTGACCAATGCCCGGCATTTATTGACAGAACGGACACGTATTTCGCCACCTGGGTTGCCGCTCTGCTCCTTCACACGGGGACGACGTTCCCACCGGAAAGGAGATCGGAATGGCAACCGGAGAATTCCAGGTGATGAAAGTACCGGCCGAGCAGCTCGCCGGCGTTCTCCACGGCCAGGTTGTCGATCCCGGCGCGCAACCCACGAACGTCGTGCACCGCAACGAGGGCTGGACCGTGGACGTGAGCTGGGAGGTCGCCGGCGAGCTCATCGACTGGCTGGCGGGCCGCTGGAACTTGGAGATCATCGCCGACCTGCTGGGCGGCGGTGAGACCAGGCACCCCTCACCCCCTGTCGAACTGACCTTCACGCCTGGCTCGGGCAGGTACACCGCTTCCGTCCCGATGCGGGGTCAGCTCTCGCCCGGCACCTATGACCTGGTGGTCAACCTCACCACCACGACCGCCGCCGGCACCGCGGGGGCGCTCGGCGGTTTCGTGGTGATCAGCAAGATTGTGGTCAAGGAATGAGGGCCGCCGCCCCGGGCGGCCCGCCCGGGGCGGCCGTGGACGGAGCCGCCATGTCTCTGGTGCTCAACCCCGTGTGGTGGGATCACGGCCGGTCCGGTCCCGCGGCGATGGGCGCGCTGATCGCCACCGATCGCCTGCTGTCCTACGTGACGAACGAGGAGACGGTCTTCACCCTGGCCCGCGCCGACATCCGGGCGAGCTGGCGGCCCCTGCGCGTCGACCTCACGTGCGCCGGGCGCCGCTTCCGGCTGCGCTTCCTGCCGCCGGGGGCCCTGCCGCGGCCGACCGGCGTCCTGCAAGCCCGCCGTAAGTCACGCGCCCTACGCTCCTGGCTGGCGGCCACGGGGGAAAGACCGGCCGCCTGACGTATCTGACGCCGCTGGAGACGCTCTTGTCTCCTTGAGGCGAACCAACGGGAGATCCCATGTCCGACACTCCGATGACCGCGGACGACGTGCTGCGCATCGCCGCTTACAAGGACCGGAGCCCGGCACTCGAAGCGATGGTCATCGCCTACAGCTACCACCGCGTCGCCGGGGACCTCGCCCAGCACCTGGGCAAGGACGCGAACAACTGGTACTGCTACGCCACCTGGACCTCCAAGGCCATCGGAGAGAGCCTCGACCTGAGCCCCGACTCTCCGTTCATCCTGGACTTCGGCCGCAGGATGCGGGTGCCCCACCGGTTCAGAAGGGTGTTCAGGGCGTTCCTGCTCACCCTGCTCGGGCCCAGCTACCAGCTCGGGCTCGCGCTCGCCAACCGGGCCATCTTCCTGGAGACCGCCAGCCTCGCGGTCAACCTGTGGAACGACTCGCCCGACCGTTTCCTCAAGGTCAGCCCGGAGTCGGACCTGACGCCGAGCCCGCCGGCGTTCCTGACGGACCTGCTGGCCGAGGCCGACCCCCGCTATCTCAAGGACGCCGCGCAGCTCCTGGTCGAGGCCAAGCGGACCGCCGACCCCGAGGCCCGCGCCGAGCTGATGTTCGGCGCCTGCGTGGCGCTGTCCGCCTACGAGCAGGCCCGCGCGCAGAAGGCCCTCGAGCTGGTGCTCTACCGGCCGGTCCGGTGGCTGACGCGGGTGTCGTGGCGCTCGCTGCGCTCGCTGGTGACCCGGCGCCGCTTCCCGAGGTTCCGCCTGTACGCCGCGCGGCACGAGGACCAGCCGTGGCTGACGCGCTGGCTGGAGGGCAAGTGGTCCTCGCTCTACACCCGCCACCTGTTCGCCGTGCAGACCCCGCTCAGCGACATCAAGGTGGGCCGGCCGCTCACCGCGCCGGAGGGCGTGGACCTGGACGAGGTCTGGGCGCCGATCCAGAACGAGAAGGTCCGCAAGCTGGCCGAGGAGTTCATCACGGCCGACCGGGAGGCGTCCACGGCCGGAGTGGCCGACTGGGTGTCCTACCGCGACCGCATGCGCTTCATCGTCAGCTATTTCCGCGTCTACCAGCACGTGAGCGCGCTCTACGACGTGCCCTTCGCCAAGGACGTCGCCGACGGCCTCGCCCGGGAGATGGAGCTCGGGCTGGTGCCGCAGGCCGTCAACATGATGCTCACCCGGGGCGGCCGCAGGATCTACGAGTATCCGGCGGAGAGCGACCCGGACGTGTTCGAGATGGCGCACTTCGACTTCGAGCCGTTCCTGGAGGCGATCCGGCTCGACCCGTCGATGAAGTGAGTCAGTCGAGGAAGTCCCTGGTGATCTCGCGGGCCTGCAGGAGCCCGCGGAGCTTCGCGAACGTGCGGGCTCGGGTGGGCCCGATGCTCCCGACCGGCCTGCCCAGCCTGCGCGCCACGTCCACGTAGTGCGGCTCGGAGGTTTCCGTGAGCGCTCTGAACAGGACCCGCTGCGCCGCCGGCAGCTCCTCGACCAGCTCGTCGAGCGTGCCGGCCAGCCAGATCCTGGCCAGCTCCCTGTCCACGTCGTCCGTGCTGCCCAGCGTGTCGAGGTCAGGGGTGCAGATCTCCTTCGTCCGCTTGGTGAGCTTCAGGCACTCGCGGAAGGCGATGGTGGCCAGCCAGCCCGCCATGCGCTGGCCGTCCGCCACGCTCCTGAGGTTCTGCCAGGCCAGCAGCCAGGTCGTCTGGAGCACGTCCTGGGCGTCCTCGTGGCTGAGCCTGAACCGGCGGATTCGGGTCTTGAGCATGGGGCTGAACTCCTCGATCAGCCGCTCCCAGGCCATGGCGTCGCCGTCCTGGGCGGCCGATACGAGGGTGGCGGTATCGGGCCGTTCGATGGTGTCCACGTACATGTCGATCTCCCTGCCGGGCCGGGCACTCGGGGGGTCGCCATCACCGCCCGGCCTCACAACGGTGCGCCGAGTGATCGCCAGGGGCTGTCTCGCACGTGACAGTCACGATGTGTTCCTCATCACAATCGGGACATCCAGGACGGTCGACTGTTCGTGCGCGGGATGCGGCCTAAAGTTCTTGCATGAGCGGGTTCCCGAGCGATGTCCAGCCGGTGGCCTCCGTGCTGGCGGAGATCCCGCTGTTCCGCGTACTCGGAGAGAGCGGCATCGAGAACACGGCGCGGGCCGGGATCGCGCGGCGATACCGGGCCGGGCAGATCATCATCCACCAGGGGGATCCGGGAGAGTCCCTCTACGTGGTGCTGGACGGCCTGGTGAAGGTGGTGTTCACGACCGAGCACGGCGACGAGATCGTGCTCAACATGCTGGGCCGCGGCGACACCTTCGGCGAGCTGGCGCTGCTGGACAACTCGCCGCGCTCGGCGTCGATCGTGACGGTGCGCCCCGCGTGGGTGTTCGCGCTGCCCAGGGCGCGGCTCCTGGAGCTGATGCGCGAGCATCCCGGGCTGGCCGACGAGTTCCTTCGCCTGCTCGGCCACATGGTGCGCAGGCTCACCGACCAGGCGGCCGACCTGGCCTTCCTCGACCTGGGCGGGCGGCTGGCCAAGCTGCTGCTGCAACTGGCCGACAAGCACGGCCACGACGACGGGGTGGTGGACCTGCCCGGGTTGACGCAGTCCGACCTCGCCGCGCTCATCGGCGCGTCGCGGCCGGCGGTCAACCGGGCGCTGCAGTCCCTCGTGGCGAGAAACCTCATCGCCGTCAAAGGCCGGGCGATCACGCTGCTGGACGTCGCCGCCCTGCGGAAACGGGGCGGCCTCTGACCGAATCTGGAGTACGGGGTAGATGAACGATCACGAACGCTGGCCGGAGGAGAGATTCCGCCAGCTGCGACAGCAGGCCGACCCGGACATCGACAAGGTCGTGGCCGGATACCTGGACGACCAGCCCCCGGGAAGCGGGCCCCTGGAGCTGGTGAAGGCGGTGATCCAGGAGCTGGCGGCGGCCAAGCGGGAGGCCAGGGCGCCGTCGGGCGAGCCGCCCGCCTCCGCGATCTTCGAGGCCATCGACTTCGCCGCGGACCTGCCCGATTGGGGCGACGACCGCGAGCTGCTGGCCAAGGGGCAGGCCGTCTTCGCCGACTACGGGCTCTACCAGTCGGCCGCGCTCTTCTGCAAGTGCCTGCCCATGGCGTACGTGGAGGTGTCCAGCGCCAAGGTGCTGGCCGGCGTGTCCCGGCTGGCCACGCACAGCCTCACCCGCCGGGTGGCCGAGACCGGCCAGATGCTGGTCGACGTGATGGGCTTGAAAGCGACCAACAGCCTGGAGCCGGGCCGCCCCGGGCACACCACGGCGCTCGGCCTGCGGATCCTGCACTCCTTCGTCCGCGCCCTGGTCAACGAGCGGTTCGGTGACCACTGGGACACCGCGCGGTTCGGCCCTCCGGTCAACCAGGAGCTCCTGCTGGCCACCATCTTCGACTTCTCTGTGGTGACATGGGAGGCTTTGGAGAGTATGGGCGTGACGCTCTCCGAGGAGCAGCGTGCGGCCCACCTCTACACGTGGAGCGTGTTCGGCCATCTCATGGGCGTGGAGGCCTGCCGTGACCGGCCTCTCACGCTCGAGGACGTCGAGCCGGTCAGCGAGCGCCTGGGCCGCCTGTACGAGTCCAGCGACGAGGGCCGCCGGCTGATGGCCAGGCTGCTGGAGGAGATGGAGGAGTTCATGCACCTGGGGTGGCGCAAGCTGCCGCGCAGCCTGGTGCACTGGGTCTTCCGCGACGCCGAGTACGGCGCCGACCGGGTGCCCGAGCTGCTGGGCGTGCCCAAGCCCGCCTGGTGGTTCACCGCGCTGTTCGCGGCCGGCCGGGCGGCCAACCGGCACGCGGCGCTCGCCGGCCCGGTGGACGGCGTCGTCCGCTGGCTGGTGCGCAGGCTCGGGCGGCAGATCGTGGTCGCCCTGGTCGACCGCCACTCCGACGGGCAGGCGGCCTTCCGGATCCCCGAGGACCTGGCCGGCGCCTGGCGGATCAGGCAGTCGCGCACCGCCGTGAAGACGCGCGAGCTGCGCCGCACGGTCCGCCAGAAGGTACGCGCGCCCGCGCGGCGGCTGAAGGAGCGGCCCACGTGACCGCTCCGCACCCGCCCGGCACGCTGACCACGGCGACCATCCTGTTCACCGACGTGGTCAGCTCCACCGCCATGCGCATCAGGCTGGGCGAGGAACGCGCCAACGAGGTCTTCCGCCGCCTCTACCAGCTGCTGCGCTCCGTGGTGACGGCCAGCGGCTCGACGTTCACCAAGAGCCTGGGCGACGGGCTGATGGCCGTCTTCGACTCGGCCACGGCCGGGCTCGACGCGGTCATCGCGGTGCAGCAGGCGGTGGCCGACGAGAACGAGCGCGCCCCCGACAAGATCTCCATCAGGGCCGCGCTCGCCGCCGGCGACGTGTGCTGGGGCCACGACGACGTCAGCGGGCTGCCGACCGTCGAGGCGGCCCGGCTGGTCGCCATCGCGGAGGGCGGCCAGGTGCTCTGCACCGACCTGGTGCGGCGGCTGGCGCAGGGGCGCAGCCGGCACGAGTTCAAGGACCTGGGGCGGCTGCCGGGCAAGGGGCTGCGCGAGCCGCTGCACACGTACGAGCTGCACTGGCAGAGCGCCGACCACCACCAGGTCGCCGGGCTGGCCCCCTGGCTGGAGGACGGTCACGTGCTGCCGTTCGTCGGCCGGGACGAGCAGCTTCGGGCGCTCGACGGGGAGCTGGCGGCCGCCGAGTTCGGCAGCGGGCTGGTGATCCTCCAGGGCGACTCGGGGGTCGGCAAGACCCGGCTGGCCTCGGAGGTGGCCCGGCGGGCGCTCAAGCGGCAGTTCACGGTGCTGGCCGGGCGGTGCACGGATCCGGCGCGACGGGCGTACGAGCCGATCGCCGGGGCGGTGGAGCGGCTGGCCCGCGCCTCGCCCGCGCTGCTGCTGCGGGCCGGGGTCGACCAGCAGTGCGGCCAGCTCGTCCGCCTGGCGCCCTCGCTGGCCGCTCCCCCGCTGTCGCTGGAGGTGCCGCCGGCCACCGAGCCCGTGTCGGAGCGCTACCACCTGATGGCGGCGGCCCGCACGCTGATCGAGCGCCTGACCACCGTACGGCCGGTGCTGCTGGTGATCGACGACCTGCAGTGGGCGACGCTGGAGTCGCTGCAGATGCTCAACGCCCTCATGTGGGACGCCGAGGCCCTGCCGCTGCTGGTCCTGGCCACCTCCCGGCCCCTGCCGGCCGAGTCGGCCCTGCCGGAGCTGCACAAGCTGACGGCCGACAGCCGCACGATCGAGGTCCCCTCCTTCGGGCTGGACGAGGTCTCCCACGCGCTGGCGGAGGTGCGCGGCGGCGGCGACTCCGAGCTGCTGCACCGGATCACCGGCGGCAACGCGTTCCTGGTCAGCGAGGTGGTCAGGGAGCTGGCCGCGGGCAAGGAGCTCGACGGCCTGACCGTGCCCGACTCGGTGACGAGGATGGTCATGGCCCGGCTCTCGCAGCTCCACCCGGACGCCAGAGACCTGGTCAACCTGCTGGCCGTCGGCGAGCGCATGGAGTCGGCCGAGCTGCGGGCGGGGCTGGGGCTCGACGAGGCCCGGTTCGTGGCCGCGGTGGAGGAGGCCATGGGCGCGGGCCTGGTCACCATGTCGGACGGCGGGTCCTGCCGGTTCTCCCACGAGCTGACCAGGACCGCCCTCTACGCCAAGCTGTCCGCGCCGCGGGCGGGGCTGCTGCACGGCAAGGTCGCCGACGCGTTGTGCCAGACCGACCCGCGCGCCATGGAGACCCGCCCGTACGTCGTGGCCACCCACCTGCTGGCCGCCGCCGGGCACGGCCGCGACCCGGCCCGGGTCAGCGCGGCGGCGGACGCGGCCGTGCACGCCGCGCAGCACGCGCTGGCCGGGCTGGCGCACCGCGAGGCGGTCACCTGGTACCAGCGGGTGCTCGACCTGCTGGCGGACTTCCCCGGCGCCACGCTGGAGCGGCGCGCGGAGCTGCTGGTGGAGTGCGGCCGGGCCATGTGGCTGGCCGGCGACCCCGACGCCAGGCAGACCCTCGTGCGGGCGGCCGACCTGGCCAGGCAGTGCGAGCGCCCCGACCTGATCGTGATCGCGGCGCTGGGCGGCGACCGCGGCTTCTCCACCATCTCGGCGGCGCCCGACCAGCAGCGCATCGCGCTGCTGACCGAGGCGCGCAAGCTGGTCGACTCCACCGACCTGAGCACCCGGGCGCTGCTGGCGGCCCAGCTCGCCTCCGAGCTCATCTGGGCGCCCGACGGCGAGCGGCGTTTCGCGCTGAGCGACGAGGCCGTGGCGCTGGCCCGCAAGTCGGGCGATCCGCGCACGCTCGCCGGCGTGCTGGGGCAGCGCAGCCTGACGATCATCCCCGCCGACCCGCTGCACCAGCGCCACCGCGACGGCGACGAGATGCTGGAGGCGGCCCGCCGCACGGGGGACGACCTGGCGCTGTTCCACGCGTACGTGCAGCGCACTCCCCCCGTGCTCGACGGCGGCGACGTGACCAGGGCCGCGATGCTGCTCGACGAGGCCGACGAGCTGGCGCGCCGGCTGGCCCAGCCGCACCTCAACTGGCTGATCGGCTACTCCAGGGCCGGCCTGACGCTGATGCAGGGCGACCTGGCGCAGGCCGAGTCGGAGGCGCAGGCGGCCCTGCGGCTCGGCTCGGAGATCGGCCGCCGCCTGGAGGCCGTGGCCATCTACGCGGAGCAGATCGCCGAGATCCGGCGGTTGCAGGGGCGGCTGTGGGAGCTGCGCGACCGGCTCCGCCGGGCCGCCCAGGCGCCGCGCGTGGACCCGGTCCACGCGATCCTGCGGTATCTGTGCGAGCTGCCCGACGAGGAGGCCGGGCCCCTGCTCGACCGCATCCTGGCTGACAACGGGGCCGTTCCGCCCCGCAACATGGCCCACCGGCCCGCCCTGGACAACCTCGCCGTGGCCGCCTCCCACCTGGGGCGGGCGGAGCTGGCCGGGCAGCTGTACGGCTCGCTGGCCGCCGACGGGGAGACGTTCGGCCACGGGGCGGTGGCCCACCACTGCGGGCACCACTACCTGGCGCACCTGTGCGTGGCGACGGGCTCGCCGCAGCGGGCGGCCGAGCACTTCGAGGCGGCGGCCGAGGTGCACGAGCGGCAGGGGGTGCCGCTCATGCTGGCGGAGTCGCTGCTCGACTGGGCCGACCTGCTGGACGGGGGCGAGGTGAGCGGGCCCAAGCCGGCCGACCTGCGCAAGTGGTGCGCCTCGCTGCTGCCGGGGCGCGGCGCGATCCTGCTGGAGCGGCGGCTGCGCTGACCGGCCCCGGCGGGATGCCGCAGGTGTCAGCGCAGGTAGGAGGCGCCGTTGAGGTCGAGCACGGCGCCGCTGGCCCACTCGGCGGCCGGTGAGGCGAGGTAGACGACGGCCGCCGCGATCTCCTCCGGCCGCGCCACCCGCCCGAACGGGCTCTGCGCCCGGATCGCGTCTCCCCCGGGCCCCGTGAGGTACTCGGTCGTCATGTCCGTCTCGACGAAGCCGGGCGCCACGGCCGCCACCGCGATCCCGCGCGGGGCGAGCGAGACGGCCAGCGACTGGCCCAGCGCGTTCAGCCCTGCCTTGCTCGCCCCGTACGCGGGGCTGTCCGGCTCGCCGCGGAAGGCGCCGCGCGAGGAGACGTTGATCACGCGGCCGCCGGCGGGCATGTGCTGGACGGCGCACCAGATGACGTTGGCCGTCCCCACCAGATTGATGTCGAGCGTGCGCCGCCAGGCGTCCTGCCACTCCTCGTACGACAGCTCCGTGAGGGGATGGTGGAAGTAGGTGGCGGCGTTGTTGACCAGCACCTCGATCCCGCCCAGGGCGCCCGCCGCCGCGTCCACCATGCCGCGCACCGCCTCCGGGTCGGCCAGGTCGCCCCGCACGATCGTGTGCCCCTGGCCGGGCAGCTCCGCCAGCAGCTCCTGGGCCTCCTTCGCGGAGTCCCGGTGATGGATCGCGACCCGGTCGCCCTGCGCGGCGAAGGCCGCCGCGACCGCCCGCCCGATACCTCTCGACGCGCCTGTGACAAGAACTCCACGCCCGCTCATGTCGCCGCACGCTAGCAGGTGGCCGATCAGAGGCGGCGTTCGGGCTCGCGGGCCGGTGGCGCCCACAGCGGCGGGTCAGCGGGACCGGCGGGCAGGCTGACGGTGAAGGCGGCGCCGGCGCCCGGGCGGCCGTCCGCGGTGATGGTGCCGTGGTGACCCTCCACCACCTCCCGTACCAGCGCCAGCCCCAGCCCGAAGCCGCCCCCCACGAACCGGGCGAAAAGGCGTTCGGTGTGCGCGGGGTCGAAGCCCACCCCGTCGTCGCGCACGGTCAGCCGGACCAGGTCGCGCTCCCGGGACAGGGTCACCCAGATGTGGCCGCCCGCGCGCGTGTGGCCCAGGGCGTTGTCCAGGAGGGCCGAGAGCACGCGGCGCAGCGCGGACTCCACGCCGCGCACCACGTGATCGCCCGGCCCCTCGCACCGGACCTCGATCGTCACTCCCTTGGCGTCCGCGCGGGCGCTCTCGGCCACGGCCAGTTCGGAGGCCAGCACCTCGAGGTCGACCGGCCCGAACGGGCGGCGCAACTGCTGGAGCTGGGCCGACTGGAGCAGGTCCTCGACCACCTCGCCCAGTTGCCTGGTGCCGGTCACGAGCTGGTCCACCTCGTCGATGAGCAGGATCGGGTCCGTGCCGCCCCTCAGCCGGCGGGACAGGAGCTGGGCGCGGGTGTGCAGGCGGGTCAGCGGGCTGCGCAGCTCGTGGCTGACGTCGGCGGCGAAGCGGCGCTGGCGGGCCAGGGCCTCGCCGAGCGGCGCGATGGCGCGGCGGGAGATGACCTGGCCCACCAGCAGCGCGGCCAGCAGGCCGCCGATCTCCGCACCGCCGAGCGTGCGCAGCAGCCGCCGGCGTTCGGCGTCCTGGTAGCGCAGGTCCAGTGCCGCCTGGAAGGTGTCGTCGCCGCGCCGCTGGGTGCGGATGAGGTACGCGTGCCCGTCCACCCGGACCTCCTCGACCCTGGGCGGCAACCCGGTGGCAACCTGGTCCATGGGCGCGCGTACGGGAAGCGCCCGCGGCGCGCCCGGGGAGCTCTCCACGGTGCCGTCGGACCTCAGCAGGTAGAGCCAGACGCAGGGAGGAGGGTGGGCGATGGGGGCGCGCTGCACGGCGGCGGTCAGGTCACGCCGGGCGGAGTCGGCCTGCTGGTGCACCATGACGCAGTAGACCAGCACCCCGGCCAGGGCCAGGACCAGGGAGATCGCGCCGGCCACCTGCGCGGTGAGGCGCCGGCGGGCCCGCTTCAGCAGCCGCCGTTCGAGCTCCGATCCCCGCCCCGGCGGGCTCATAACTCACCCAGGCGGTAGCCCACGCCCCGCACGGTGTACACGACCCCTGATCCCAGCTTGTTGCGCAGGTAGTAGACGTACGTGTCCACGATCGATTCCTTCTTGGCGCCGTCGAAGACCCGCTGCCGGAGCGACGTGCGGGTATGCACCTGCCGCGGGCGCGCCGCCAGGGCGCTGAGCAGCCGGCACTCCTGCCCCGACAGCTCGACCTGCTCCCCGCTCGGCAGCCGGACGATGTGCGACTCGGAGTCCAGCCAGCCCGCGCCGAGCGGCAGCAGCGTGGCCTGGTCGAGGTTCCTGCGGTGCAGGGCCCGCACCCTGGCCAGCAGCTCGTCGATCTCGAACGGCTTGACCAGGTAGTCCTCCGCGCCCGCGTCCAGCCCGGCGACCCGGTCGGCGAGCGAGCCGAAGGCGGTCAGCACCAGCACGGGGGTGGTGACCGCCTGCCGTCGCAGCCGCCGCATGAGGTCGATGCCGTCGAGCGCCGGCAGGCCGCGATCGATGATCAGCACGTCGTACGAGCGGCTCAGCCCCAGATGCAGCCCGCGCTGCCCCTCCAGAGCCAGATCGACCGTGTACCCCTCCTCGGTGAACAGGTCGACGAGCATGCGCCCCAGTTCGCGGTCATCCTCGATGACGAGCAGCCGACGGGCTGTACCCGGTGTTCCAGCCACCAGACCACGGTTACACCACGCCCCGGGGGATTACCAGGTCCACTCGGGCATCAGTTGATCGAGAACCGGGCGCACCACGGCCTACCTGCGCGATCAGGATGGATTGGACCTGACCAGCTCCGAAACTTCCGCAACCTTGGTCCGCGTCTCGAGGCGCTCGGGCAGCGCCAGCTTGTAGAGGGGCAGGGCGCCGGCCGTGGTGAGGATGGCCACGAGCACCAGCATCGCGAAGAGCTCCTGGTTGATCATGCCCTGGGCCAGGCCGATGTTGATGAAGATGAGGATCATCAGGCCGCGGGCGTTCATGAGCGCCCCCACCGCGTACGACTCCCGCCGGCCGAACCCCATCCCCCGCATCGCCAGCGCGCACCCGAAGTACTTGCCGGCGAACCCGGCGAGCAGGATCAGCCCGAACGCCAGCAGCATGGCGCCGCCCGCGATGCCCCCGAGGTGGGTGTTCAGCCCCGAGAAGGTGAAGAACGTGGGCAGCAGCAGCGTCGAGACGATCTCCATCATCCGGCCGTGCAGCGCCTCGCGGAACTTGGGGTCGCGGGGCATGGCCAGGCCGGCGAGGAAGCCGCCGAAGACCGAGTAGACGCCGATCCAGTCCGTCAGCCAGCCGGCCGTCAGCGGCACGAGGACGACGACGTACATGCCGGTGGCGCCGAGGCGGCCGGTGCGGGCGACGTTCGCGCCCATGGGGCGCAGCAGGGGCGCCACCACCTTGAGCATCACGACCGCGAACACCGCGGTCAGGCCGATGGTGGGCAGCGCCCCGGCGGGGCCGGTGCCGAGGTGCATGGCCGACAGGACGGCCAGGATGCACCAGGCCAGGGCGTCGTCGATGGAGGCGGCGATGAGGGTGAGCCGGCCGACCTGGGTGTTCTCCAGGCCCCGCTCGTACAGGATCCTGGCCAGCATGGGGAAGGCGGTCAGCGAGAGCGCCCCGCCGACGAACAGGGCGAACTGGAAGGGGCTGACGTCCGGCAGCGAGAGCAGGTCGTACAGGAGGAGGCCCGCGCCGAAGCCGAGCAGCAGCGAGGGGACGATCCCGGAGACGGCCAGCGCGGACGCCTTGCGGACCTCGCCGGGCGTGCGCCCGCCGTGGTCGAGCCCCGCCCCGACCAGGAACATGTAGAGCGTCAGGCCGATGGTGCTCAGCACGTACAGGACCGGTCTGACCTCCTTCGGGAACAGGGCCGCCTGCGCGCCGGGGAAGAGCCAGCCGAAGAGCGTCGGCCCGAGGAGCACGCCGGCGACCATCTCGCCGAGCACGCGCGGCTGCATCACCAGCTGCGCCAGCCGGCCGCAGATCGCCGCGACGATCAGGATCACGACGAGGGCGGGCAGGACCTTGAGTATGAGGGCGAGGTTCGGATCGGGAGGCGTGAGGTGGGCCAGTGCGGTCATGTTCGGTTCTCCGCTGGGTGATCGAAGTGGATCTCGCAGAGCCGTTGCCGGCGGGCGTCCCAGACCATGTACGTGCCGAGGACGAGTTGCACGAGGCTGCGCCAGACGTCCTCCCATCGGTCGCGGGCCCGCATGAGAACGAGCGCGGCGCGGGGCGGGGACGCGTGCGGCGGGGTGAGCAGGCACGGCCCCCGGTTGGGCAGGGACCGGGTGTGGGCGGCCGAGGAGTGCAGGGAGTAACGGTGCAGGATCTCCCGGGCCGCGACCCGCATCGCGATCGGCGCCAGCCGCCAGGCCGGGCAGGGGCGGTTGGCGGCGATGCCGAACGGGATGTGGTTGAGCTCTTTGACGGGCCGGTCGAAGCGGCCCGGGTCGAAGCGGTCCGGGTCGGCGAACCCGGCGCGGTGGAACTCGGGATAGTTGAAGCAGAGCACCGACCCGGCCGGGATCGTGGTGCGCTCATCGAGCGGGATCTCGCCTGTGGTGATGCGGTGGGCGATGCCGAAGAGCGGGTAGAGCCGCAGCGTCTCGGAGATCACCTGGTCGAGGTAGCGGTCGTCCCCCGTACGGGCCCGCTCCTGCACGCCGGGATGCTGCGCGAGGACCATCAGCAGGTGGGCCATGGCCTCCGACAGCTGGACGACGGCGGTGTTGAAGAAGGCTCCCTGGAGGTAGAACGCCTGCTCCTGGGGCGACAGGCCGGCGGGGAGCGGGATCCGCACGCGTGACAGGCGGCCGAGCAGGTAGCGGGTCAGGCGGTGGCGGCGTTCCATGTGCCGCAGGCCGGTGCACTTGAGCGAGGTGACCACGTCGTTCGCGTTGCCCACGATCAGGTCGCGGGCCTCGCGCGGGCACGGCTCGGCGAACACCAGCTCGTAGGCGAACTCGGCCCACAGCGGCATCGTCAGGTCGCGCAGCCGCACCAGCCCCCGCGCGTCCGCCAGGGTGCGGGCGGCGCAGCGGCGCGTGAGCTCCTCGGCCTCGTCGCGCGGCACGGCGAGCAGCCCGCGCGTCGCCTTGGCCACCGCGTCGTACCGCTCGCCCGCCTCCAGGTGCTCCTGGTGCATCTCGGGGCCGGGTGACAGCCAGTACCAGAACAGGTCCGACAGCGCGGCGCCCCTGCTGCGACCGCCGGCGGCCGGGTGCGAGTAGACCTCCCTGAAGCGGTCGACGCCCACGAGGTCGCCGGGGACCGGGATGCCCTCGTCCCCGTTGATCCGGTTGAAGATGCGTACGCGCAGCGCCACGACCCGCGCGGGCAGCCACCGCGGCAGGCTCACCGCCAACAGCGCCAGGATGATCAGCGTGATCAGCCCAATGATCAGCATGGCCGCCGCACCATGCCCGGGTCGAGGTCGCCGATCGACGCGCAGCCGCACAGCGTGAGCGCGTGCTCGACCTCCGCGCGCAACCGGCCGAGCACGCGGGCCACTCCCCGCTCGCCGTCCGCGGCCAGCCCCCAGATCACCGGGCGGCCGACGGCGACCGCCGAGGCGCCGAGCGCCAGCGCCTTCAGCACGTCCGTGCCGCGCCGGATCCCGCCGTCCAGCAGCACGGGAACGGTTCCGCCGACGGCCGCGGCGATGTCCGGCAGCAGGTCGATCGAGGCGGGAACGGTGTCGAGCTGCCGGCCGCCGTGGTTCGAGACCATGATCGCCGAGACGCCGCGGTCGAGCGCGATCCGGGCGTCGCCGGGATGCGTGACGCCCTTGACCACGATCGGCAGCGCGGTCATCTCCCGGAGCCGGTCGAGGTGCTCCCACGACAGCTCGGGAGACATGAGGATCGGGCGCACCCGGTCGCCGTCGCGCAGGTTCTCGCAGCACAGGTGTTCGGGCAGGTCGTGGAAGTCGTTGCGCAGGTCCCGCTCGCGCCGGCCGAGCACGGGCGAGTCCACGGTGACGACCAGCGCCTTGCAGCCGGCCGCCTCGGCGCGGCGCACGACGGTCTCGGTGAAGGCCAGGTCCGGCTGCACGTACAGCTGGAACCAGAGCTCGGCGCCGGGCGCGGCGGCCGCCACCTCCTCGATCGCGACGGTGGCGGCCATGCTCACGATCATGATCGTCTCGGCCGCGGCGGCCGCGCGGGCGGTGGCCCGCTCGCCCTCCGGGTCGGCGAGGCGGTGGAACGCGGTCGGCGCCACCAGCACGGGCATGGAGGCGCGGCCGCCGAGCAGGGTGAGGCCGGTCCGCAGCTTGGCCGCGCCGCGCAGCACCCTGGGCAGCAGGCCGATCCGGGCGAACGCGGCCTCGTTCGCACGTACGGTGACCTCGTCACCGGCCCCGCCGGCGAAGTAGTCGTAGTGCGCGGGGTCGAGGCGGGCGCGGGCCTCGGCCTCGAACTCGCGCAGGCTCCACCGCTCCATCAGACCGGTACGGACGTCAGCCGCGCGGCGAAGAAGGCCCGGAGGGGCTCGATGTGGATCTCCTTGGAGGTCCACTCGTTCTCGAGGTTCTCGGTGATGTGATGGGCGACCGGGGGCCGGCCGGGCACGTGGTGGCGGACGACGGGGTGGAGGTAGTGGCCCTCGTGCGCCCGGGCCGAGTCGCTCTGGCGGATCCGGCCCACCTCGACGTCGAAGGGGTCGATCTTGTCATGGTCGGGCCCGTAGTCCAGGGTGATCGCGAAGTGGCCGCGGTCGCCGATCGGCGGGCCCTGCAGGTCGTACGGCAGCTCCTCCAGGTAGCGGGCGGTGTCCCCGTCGGGCACGATGACGTCGGCCAGCAGCCCGAACTGCTGCCACAGCGCCGAGGTGCGGTTGACCCGGTCGATGACCGCCGCCGCGAGCGCCGACGGGTCGGCGGGCAGGACCCTCGCGGGCCAGGGCACGCCGTGATACCGGGACTCCAGGACGCGGTGCAGCGCGCGCACGCCGTACCGGAAGCCGTGGATGAAGCCGCTGGTGCCGTGCTTGAAGTCGCGTGACTGGGTGATCGTGCCGGCGAAGTAGAGGTCCGGCACGTTGACGGACTCGTAGGCCGGGGTGAGCGACGGGAACCTGTCGTTGATCATCAGCTCGGGGCGGCAGTCGTCGCCGAAGATGGAGCCGTCGAAGCGGAAGCCGGTGCAGAGGATCACGCGGTCGTACGGGATGTCCTTGGTGACCTCGTCGGCCCGGACGAAGGAGACCGTCACCAGGTACGTGCCGTCCGGCCTGCGCTCGACGCGTTTGACGTCGCCGTCGAGGACCGCGTTCTGGGACTTGAGCTGGTAGCTGTCCAGCAGGCCGTTGTTGACCGCCCGCAGGTGGCCGACGAAATGGGTGCGCCAGGCCATGCGGACCGAGTGCGGGCCCGCCACGTGGATGACCGCGGCGGTCTCCATCAGGTTGTCGGCCGTCTCGAAGGCCGAGTTGCCCTTGCCGATGATGAGCACGCGCTGGTTGACGTAGTCGGCCGGGTCGGTGGAGTGGGTGCCGTACAGGTCGGCCGTCTCGATGCCCGCGATGGGCGGGATGTTGGGCTGGGTGACGCCGGTCGCGACGATGACCCTCTTCGCCTCGTACGTGCGCCCGGTCTCGTCCGTCACCCGGAACGACGGGCCGGGCCGGTCCACGCGGACCACCCGGGAGTCGTAGGCGACGCGCAGGCCGCGCTTCTGGGCGAAGTCGGCCAGGTAGCGGACCATGTCGTCGGCGTGCGGGAAGTACCGGTCGCTGTAGCGGGTGAACAGCAGGTCAGGGTCGCCGGACAGCAGCGAGTTCCAGTCCATCCGGAGGTTGAGCTCGGGGTCGTCCCATCCGGTGTACTTCTTGTTGATCGAGATCAGCGTGCGATGGCGCGGGTGGGTGCGGAAGAACTGGCCCGGCGCGGGACCCGCCTCGAGGATCAGGTAGTCCTGCCCCTGCTCGTGCAGGAAATACCCCAGCTGCAAACCCGCGGGGCCCGCGCCGATCACCAGGTAGTCCAGGGTCTTGTCCGGCACTGAAGCCTCCGTCACAACGAGGTGATTGAACGGACAGCCTCAGTGTTGGCGGGCAATTCTCAGAATTTGCTCAGAGAGGGCGCGTTTGTCGGGCTTGCCGCTGGTGGCGAGGGGGACGGCGGGCACGATCGTGATCGTCCGGGGGACGCTGTCCTCGCCGAGCCGCGCGCGTACCAGCGCCCTCAGCGCGCCCCCGTCCGGGGTCCGGCCCGCGGCCGGGACGACGAACGCGTGCACGGCCTCCCCCGTGTCCTCGTCCGGGGCGCCCACCACGTACGCCTCGTCCACGCCGGGGTGGTCGGTCAGCGCGCGCTCGATCGGGCCCGCGTACACCACCATGGCGTTGACCATGATCACGTCGCGGGAGCGGCCGGCCAGGTGGAGGAAGCCGTCCCCGTCCACGTGGCCGAGGTCGCGGGTGCGCAGCCAGCCGTCCTTCAGGGTCTGGCGGGTCTCCTCCTCGTCGCCCCAGTAGCCCCGCATCAGGTACGGGCTGCGTACGTGGATCTCGCCCGTCACGCCCGGGGGCAGCTCGCCGTCGTGCTCGTCGCGCACGCTGATCTCGACCCCGGGATGCGGGCGGCCGACGGACTCCAGCACGCCGGCGGCGATGTCGTCGGGGGTGAGCATGGCGATGTTGCCCGCCTCGGTCTGGCCGTAGCCCTGGTAGACGACCGGGCCGAGCTTCTCGGCGGCCTCGGCCAGCCGCCGCGCGCTGATGGGCGACCCCGAGACCATGAGCGCCCGCAAGCTACTCACATCCACCTTGTCCAGAAATTTCAACATCTGGAAGAGCCGGGGCACGGTGATGATCGAGCCGGTGATCCGGTGGCGCTCGATCGCGTACGGGAACATCGGCCGCCCGTCGTCCTCCGGGATCACCGCCGTGCCGCCGCCGAGCAGGCACGGCGCCACGAACTCCATCACGACCATGCTGGCCAGCGTGCCGAACAGCAGGTACCGCTCGAAGGCCCCGGCCAGCCCGGCCGCGACGGGCGACCACACGCGCGGCTGCCACGCCCAGTGCTCGCCCAGCGCCCGGTACGTGATCGCGCACCCCTTCGGGCGGCCGGTGCTGCCGCTGGTGAACGTCAGGGCCGCCACGTCGTCGGGGCGGGCGGTCACGGTCAGCGGCCGCCCGTCGTCGGGGTGCGCCAGCAGGTCGCCGGCGCCCGTACAGGGACCCAGGGACAGCGTCGGCCGGCCGGGGAGGTGACGCGCCGCGGCGCGGCGCAGTTCGGGGGTCGCGGTCGCGGGGTCCACGAGCAGGGCGTCGATCCCCATCCCCAGCACGTGGGCGAGCTGCCCCTCCGGATAGCCGGGCCGGATGCCGACGACCCGGCAGCCCAGCGTGTGCGCGGCCATGTGGGCCGCGAACGCCTCGGGTGTGACGGCCGTGCGCACCGCGACGGCCCGCCCCGGGCCCAGGCCCGCGGCGCGCATCGCGCCCGCCAGCCGCCGGATCAGCTCCAGCAGCTCGCCCCGGGAGAGCGTCCTGTCGCCGTGCTCGAAGGCCGGGCGGTCCGGGGCGTCGCGCAGCGCGTCGAGCAGTGGCTGTGGGAAGGGCATGTGCGCCTCCTCCGTGCTTTCATATTTCCGGATTTATCGCGACATTAGACGGCACAGATCAGAGACCCATCAGAGACGTGCAGGTGGTGAGCGCGACGTGAAAGTGATCGGCGCGGGCTTCGGGCGCACGGGCACCCGGTCGCTCAAGGCGGCCCTCGAGATCCTGGGCTTCGGCCCCTGCTACCACATGTCGACGATCATCGCGGAGCCGTACCGCGTCCGGCAGTGGCTCGACGTCGGGGAGGGCCGCTCGCGCGACTGGGACGCGCTGTTCACCGGCTTCCCGTCGGCGCTCGACTGGCCCGCCTCCGCGTACTGGCGCGAGCTGGCCGAGCACTACCCCGAGGCCAAGGTCGTCCTGACCGTCCGCGACCCCGCCCGCTGGTACGACAGCGTCAGCGAGACCATCTTCCGCAGCGCCCTGGAGGAGCGCCGGCTTTCCCTGCGCCGCCGGGTGACCCGCTGGCTGGTCGCCCGCCGCGCCCCGGACTTCGCCCTGTACCCGCGCATGGCCAGGGCGACCGTCATGGACCGCGTCTTCGACGGCCGCATCGACGACCGCGACCACGTCCTCGACGTCTACGAACGGCACGCGGCCGAGGTGCGGGCGGCGATCCCGGCGGAGCGGCTGCTGGTGTTCGAGGTGCGGGACGGCTGGGAGCCGCTGTGCGCGTTCCTCGGCGTGCCCGTGCCGGAGGCCCCGTTCCCGCAGGTCAACGAGCGGGCGGCGTTCCGCGCGAAACGGCCGCACCGGCTCCTCCGGCTGATCGTGCGCGGCCGCTGACGGCGCCCCCGGGAAGCCGCGCCTGCTCAGCGACCGAGCCCGGACGCGGCTCGGGCCGGCGTGGTGATGAGCTCGTCGGCGACCCACCGCGCGACGCCTGCGGGGTAGGGCGCCGACAGTCCGAGGACGATGTGCCGGAAGCCGGCGTCGATCGCCTCGCCGATCGCCTCCCGGGTGAGGTCGGGCTGGTCGTAGGAGACCGGCAGGTGGATCGAGCGGACGATCGAGCCGGGGTCGCGGCCGAGCTCCGCGCAGTAGCGGTCCAGCAGCCGGCTGCGGCGGACGACGTCGTCGATGTCGCCGCCGGGGATGTTCCACAGGTCGGCGTGCTCGGCCACCACGCGCAGCGTCGGGCCCGAGCGCCCGCCGATGAGGATGGGCGGGTGCGGGCGCTGGACGGGTTTGGGGTTGCAGAACGCCCCGGTGAGCTGGACGTGGGTGCCGTGGAAGTCGAACGGCTCCGTCTCGGTCCACAGCCGCCGGATCACCGTGCACGCCTCGGCGAGGCTCTCCACCGCGTGCGCGGCGTCGTGGAAGGGCAGGCCGTGCGCGTCGTACTCGCGCCGGGCCGAGGGCCAGCTCGGCCGTGAGCCGGCGCCGATGCCGAAGTCGAGCCGTCCGCCGGAGACGATGTCGACGGTCGCGGCGATCTTGGCCAGCAGCGCGGGCGGCCGGAAGCGGTTGCTGGTCACGAGCACGCCCACGCGCAGCCGATGGGTCTGCGCGGCGAGGGCCGAGAGCAGGGTCCAGCCCTCGTACGTCGTGCCGTCGGGGTCGCCGAAGATGGGCAGGAGGTGATCGAACAGCCACGCGTGCTCGATCTCCGGGATCGCGTCCGCCTCGCGCCAGACCCGCAGGATGTCCTGGTAGTCGACCTGCGACGGGGCGGTCATGATCCCGAAGCGAGGCCGGGAGGTGTGCAACATGGGCAGCCTTTCGGATTTCCAACCGGAACACGGTTCAGCACGGCACTCCGCGACCGCGCATGGCTTGGTGCCGGGACCGCCGCTCTGGCATCATGAGCAGTCGGAACCTCGTTCCGATTACGATAAGGAACACGGTTCCGGTTTGGCAAGCCCGGCAGGAGGAAACGGCACGGTGAACGACCGCGACGAGGCCGGCGCGGGGCGCGCCGCCCCGCGCAAGCGGGCCGACGCCCGGCGCAACGAGAGAACGCTGCTCGACGCCGCCGCGGCGGTCTTCGTGACCTCGGGCGTCGAGGCGCCGGTGCGCGACATCGCGGCCAGGGCGGGAGTCGGGGTGGCCACGATCTACCGCCACTTCCCGACGCGGGCGGACCTCATCATCGCCGTCTACCGGCACCAGGTCGAGGCCTGCGCCGAGGCCGCCCCGGCCCTGCTGGCGAGCGGCGTGACCCCGCACGCCGCGCTGGGGCGATGGATCAACCTGTTCGTCGACTTCCTGGTCACCAAGCACGGGCTGGCGGCCGTGCTGCGGTCGGACGACGCCGGCTTCGACACGCTGCACGCCTACTTCCTCGACCGGCTCGTGCCCGCGTGCGCCCATCTCCTCGAAGCCGCGACCGCCGCCGGGGAGATCCGCTCCGACGTGGACGCCTACGAGCTCATGCGCGGCGTCGGCAACCTGTGCATCGGCGCCGACAACGACCCCCGCTACGACGCACGCCGCCTGGTCGCGCTCCTCATCGCGGGACTGCGCCTGCCCTAGCTTCGGCGAGCTCGCGGATCAACGTTCCGGATCGGCCGCGCCAGGTCCTCCATTGGGACGTGATCGACGCCAAACAGCAGTTCGTGCAGGTGGGCAACGCCCTCCTCGGCCGGTGACGCGAGTGGCGCGCCGGCCGTGAACGGCACAGCCGTACCGAACGCATGGAGGCCGCGCACACGATCCTGGTCATCACGACGTTCTTCGAGGCGGTCGGCTCCATCGATCTGCCGTTCAGCTCGCAGGACCTGCGGATGAGCAAGGAGGAGCAGGCGAAGCCGGCCCGGCGTTCGGGCATCGATCTGTCGCGCGGCCTCCCCCGTCCTTCGCCGTACCTTCCTTTCGAACAGGCCGAGCGAGCCGTCTTCGAGTTCTACGAAACGTACGGTCATCGCCTGCGGCCGTTCGTCATGGGACTGGAGGTCTGGGACGGGCTCGGCCCGTCCGAACGGGAGAAGGTCGTCGCCCAACTCGAGCGGAAGCTGCCGGAGCCGGCCGTCCGGCGATCTCCTGGCCGGCGCCGGCGACGACGGCGTCATCCTGTCGGACGTCGGTCCCGGCACGGCCCCGGCGCGGCGTGCCACGCTGCTCGGCCTGCCGGACGGCTGGGTCGCGCTGACGCCCGATGGGCGCTACAAGCAGATGGGCGAGGTGGCCGGGCAGTTCTGGTTCGTCGTCGGCAGAACTCGACGTGTACCTGCCGCCGGTCCGGCAGGTCCCGCTGGATCACCTTCTCGGGAGACGGTCATCGCACGCGATGCGACATCTGCGGCCGGCCGGCTCGGACAGATGGATCACGGCTTCACAGCGGGTGAGCGGGGCCCTTCAATCGCGTATGAGGGGGCGGGTACGGCGCACGACAGCCACCGCGCTCAGGTGCCGGGCATCAGTGCCGGTGCGACCAGTTTCATGAGGGCCAGCACGTCCGCCGCATTGTCCCGTCCCGCTGCACCGTGCTTGAGCCGGATACCGATCTCGGTTCCGTTCCTGAAGAGGTAGGCCCTGGCTTCGTTGGAGGGGTTCGGCTTACCACGGACCGGTCCGTAGTCGGCGGTCGGGCCCGCCCAGTAGACACCGATCGCATCAGGAAGCAGCTCCGGCATTGGCGTACCGCCGGCTCGGAGTCGCTTGTCGAACACGTTGTCCTTCCACTCCTCGCCGAGATCAGCGAGGTAGATCTCGAGCACTGCCCCTTGAGCGGGATCGTTACGGCTGGACACCTCGCACAGGTTGGCCGTGGCCACGGGGGCCGGCCCGAGATCGAAATGCCCGGACCACTCCAGGTCGGCGGAGAGCCCGGTCATCAGCTCAACCGCCTTGGCCGGAATGCCCGCGTCCCCGTAATCGCAGATGTACGCCCCGGCAGACGAAGGATCCGGGAGGGCGGAGGGCAAGGGGCTGAGGTCAGCCGGCGCCGTGTCCCTCTGACACGCGGACAGGGTTGTGCCGATCAACACCAGCAGCAGTGAAGTCAGCGTCCGTTTCATTCTTGCGCGCCTCCTCACTGTGCGAGTGGGCCGAAAAGCAGGTCTTGCGCCGTCGGAGTACGGAGCGCGTCCAGCCGCGGGTTCGATCCGATGCCGATGAGGTCTTCGTCCGTTCATGGCACAGCGCGGAATCTAGGCTCCTGGCCACACCCCCTGTCCTGCTGGAGGCCTCCATGTCCGGGCCTGATCAACTGATCGCCAAGTCGCGGGCCAGGCTGGCGCGGGTCCGCCTCTGGGTGCAGCTGCTGCCCCTGCTCGTACGCCCTGGATCTTCCGATCTCGGAGCCCGCCCAAGACCGACTTCACCTGCGGCGACGGGACGGACAACGAGCCGGTTGATCGGCGAGCGCCCGAAAGGCGACGTTGTGGATGATCGTCACACGTACGCCCGGAACAAGGTACGGCGGCAGGGCGTGGTCTGGCGGGCCTACGCGTTCACGGCGCGAAACCTGATCAGGCTGCTGGCGCCCGCCTTGCTGGTATTCCTGCCGATCGGCCTGCTCGCGGTGACGGTGCTGGTTGTGCTCGTGGACGGGTCGGCGGCGGTGGTCAACGGCGATTTCGAGCTGGTCGGCAGGCCTGAGCCGCCGCTGCTGGGGTGGGCGGCGGCCGTGCTGGTCGTCTCAGTGGCCGGGCAGGCGGTGGCGCTGCCCGCGACGGTGGTGCTCGCCGCCGGGCTGCTGGTCGGCAGGAACGTCTCCATCTCTGGCGCGCTGCGGGCCGCGGCACGGCGCTTGCCCGCGATGGCGGTGCTCGTCCTGGTCGGCGTGGTGGCGTTCACGGCGGCTCTGGCGGCCGGGCTCGGCATTCTCGTGTGGATCGGGGCGCAGGTCACGGCCTACGCGGTGATGGCGGTCCTGGCCCTGTTCGCGATGCCGTGCCTGCTGGCCGTGGCGCCCGTGGCTCTGGAGGGCCGGTCCGCGAAGGGTGCTCTCGCTCGCGCCTACCGGCTGACGGCCGGCGCCTCGGGGGCGACCGCGTTCACGCTGGCCTTCGGCGTCGCACTCTTCCCCATGCTGGCCGCCCAGGCGGCGAACCGGGCCGTCTCCGGGCTGCCCGTCGTGCCGGCCGTGGCAGGCTGCGTTCTGGCGCTGGTCGCCGTGCCGTTCCAGGCGGCGGTGATCGCCCGGCTGTTCCTGCACCGCCTGGTCGTCAAGGGGACGATCGCCGAGTTCAAGAAGATCGTCGACGGCCTGCCCGAGAGCGCGCCGCGCCCGGCCAGGCCCGTGCGGGTACTGGCGGCGCTCCTGCTGCCCGGCCTGCTGTACGGCGGCGCGGTGCTGATCAACCCGCTCGGCTGGCCGGAGGTCTCGGAGACGGCCGTCACGGAGACCTGGCCGCGCGACCCGGATTCCGAGGCGTTCGGGGAGGAC
Organism: Nonomuraea angiospora; assembly: GCF_014873145.1. NCBI lineage: Bacteria > Bacillati > Actinomycetota > Actinomycetes > Streptosporangiales > Streptosporangiaceae > Nonomuraea > Nonomuraea angiospora. The sequence goes on from NZ_JADBEK010000001.1 coordinate 3,602,976, forward strand.
GGGCGTCCCAAGCCGGAGCTCGGCGCGTCGGACCTGCGAGCCCTGTACGCGGGCCAGGGCGGGCGCATGGTCATGCTCATGGACGACTTCGAACCGGCGAAGCTGCTGACCTGCATGGACAGCACCTGCACGCGAACCCGGTTCACCTGGGCCGAGCCGGTCGGCGCCCGCGGGTACACAGCGGCCGGCGCCCGGCTGGCGGACGGCCGTCTCGTCGTGTCGACATGGGCGCAGGAGGGCACGGACGAAGACGGGCTGGTACTGCACCTCGACAAATGGCGCGCCCGGCTCGGGCTCCTGCTCTGCGACGCGACGGCCTGCGTACCGGCCCCTGGCGGCAGGCCCATCACGGAGGTGACATCGTCCAGGCAGGACAGGACGGTCGCTCTCGCGGCACGGCCCGGCGGCGGCCTGCTGGTCGCTCAGTCCTACACGCTCCCGTTGGGTGAGCGTGACATCGCCGAGGAAGGGCTCTCGATCACCACCTGCGACGATCCGGCTTGCACCCGTCCGCGCACGAAGGAGGTCGCCAAACTTCCCGTCAGCAGATATCGGGACGAGCACCGCGGCCTCATCGCGGGCGTGGGCCCCGACGACCGGCCCGTTGTGCTGCGGTTCGACCTCGAAACCGGCGCGGTCTTCGTGATCTCCTGCGACGACCCCGCCTGCGCCCGGGCACGCGTGGGGCGGCCCGTCCGAGGTTCGGCCGATTACCCCGACGGCCAAGCCGGCGCTGCCATGCTGGTCCGGGCCGACGGCCGGCCTCTGATCGCCTACCTGGACGTACGCGACGGCGCGATCAAGCTGCTCGACTGCCGCACCCGCGCGTGCTCGCAGGCCGGCACCACCACGCTCTCCGAACCCGGTCACAACGCGGCGCCGGCGATGGTGCCGGACCGAGACGGGCGCGTGCTGGTGGCCTACCAGGACCTCGACCGCGAACAGGTCGTCATCGCCACTTGTACGGGGACGCGCTGCACCCGGACCCCCGTCACGACGATCCGGCGTAGTGGCGGCCACGGCCTGGCCATGGCGCTGGACGGCCGCGGCCGGCCGGTGCTCGCCTGGGTGGACTTCGGGGGTTGGGGCGACTGGGACCTGGTTGTCACCACGCCGCTCTGACGCAAGGAGCAGGTGACCTCGATGGAGCACGTCGAACGACTGCGCAAGGGCGGCGCGCTCGAACCGGGCGCGCCCACGCTCGGGTCGGCAGGGCCTGGACCTGCGCGGTCACCATGCGCCGGCGTTCAGCTGCCAGAGGCCGGTCACCCCGGAGCGCACTACATGCGTGACTGTGAGATAGATCCAGATTTGTCGGGGTAGCGGGACAACTGTCGCACTAAGCAGACGGGAGTCGCACATGAGCACCATGGTGGGGAACTGGAAAATGGCGATCGCCGACGGGTGCATGCCCGGCGACCAGCTCAGCCTGCTCAACGTCAGCTCCGGCAACGCCCACGTCGAGCTGACGTTCTGTGCGGAGGGCGGGCAGCCGCTGGGGCCGTTCCGCTTGATCATTCCCCCGCAGCGCACGCAGTCTCCGATTCTGGAGGACCTGGTCGATTCCGGCCTCCCGTCCCCGAGCCTGCCGTATTCGGTCGTGGTGGTCTCGGACGTGCCGGTCCTCGTGCAGCCCCACCCTGCCGACCAGAAGTTGCGGCGGTCGGCGGCCTGACCATGAACGTGGCGCCGGCACGCCGACGCAACCGGCGCCGCCGTCCGATCTGATCGGGTCAGTGGTAGAGGGCTGATCGGGCGGCGTCTCTGACGGTCCCGGCCACGCGGCAGGCGGCTTGCTCCAGCTCAGGCTGCACCTTCTCAACCTCCGCCGCCCCTACTTCTCCCTCCACGTACGGCAGTCGTCGCACCCGGTCCATCCGCAGGTACGTCGGCGGATGCGTGCGGTCCACGCGGGCCTTCTCCTCGCGGGCGGCCTGGCGACGACGTTCGAGCTCCTCGTCCGGGATCTCGGCCACCCTTGCCCGCAGTTCGTCCCACAGATCCGAGGCCCCCAAGACGACCGCGCTCGGCTCCAGGAAGCTCTCGGCCGAGGGCACACGGGTGGTCAGCGCATCGAGCATCGAGACCATGGCCCGGGAGCCCGCCACCCGCGCGCCCAGCTCGTCAGCCCGGTATTCGGCCCGCTGCGACGAGCGGTGCAGCAGTAGCTCCAACGCGATGCTGAGTCCCCGTACGGGAAGAGCGGCCAGCGCCAGCACGGCCTGCGCGAAGAGATTGGCCAGACCCTCGTCCTCATGCCAGTCGAACCTCGTCACCTCACGAAGCTCCCTGAGGGAGTGCAGCGCGCTGCCCACGAGGAGTCCGTGCCTGGCGTCGCCGTTGCTGGAATGGGCCATCTCGTGCGCGAGAACCGCGATGCGCTCCTGCGGTGTGAGGATCGACCAGAGCGGATAGCCGATCATGACCAGGCGCCGGCGCCGCCATCCGTACGTGCCGAACGCCGCGTTCACCATGCCGCAGAGGGCCACGACGTCGGTTTTCGGCGCTCCCACCCCGGCGCCGATCCGGTCGAGGAGAGCGTACAGATTCGGTGCTTCCTCGCGCGTCAGCGGCTGAACGTCGGCGGGGAAGCGAGGGATGCGGGGGCGGACCAGCCACGCCAGGCCGAGAGCCACGACGCCGAGGAAGATGGCGAAGGGCGTCAGGCGGAAGAGCAGGTACACGCCGACAACGAGGAAGGCCGGGGCGAGGAGGTGAACCAGGCAGGCCAGGGCATAGGAGGCGATGCGTGCCAGGCCTGCAGATAAGCCAGACGCTGATGATGAGTCAGAGGACATGACACAGCAACGTGCCAGAACGCGGACACGTTTGTCACTCACGCCCCGTTTCCATGATCGGAGACAAGGCGTCTTCACATGCTCCGCGAGCTGCCAAAGGGAATGCCGGACCGACCGAGAACATCGCGCGGCGATGGACGGGAGCTTCCCAGGTGACGACCATGGAGCAGGACAGCCCCGTGAAAGATCAAAAGGGCCACGTCCCGCGTTGGGTGGCTCCCATAATTGGCTCCCCGCAGCTCCTTCTTAGCAAGACGGAGGTCATCATGTCTGCAAGATCAATAAGAGCTCCGACCCAGGACAAAACCTGCGGCAGATCGACCACCCTGCCAGGACGGTCCGCCACCGACCGGACCGCCTCTCGGCCGCTCAACGGGAAGAATGGACGGTGCTCCTCCGCCAAGCAACCAGCACGACCTTGATCATTATGTCCTGCTGGAGAATTCGGCCACACCACCCAGTGGAATATCGACTCCAGTGTGATCAAGGTTGCGACCTCGGTCGCCCCGGAGGACCACCGCCACCCGACGTGGAGGGCGAGGGCGTGGTTGGTGCCCGCGTCGCGACTCTCGGTCGCCCCGGAGGGCGACCGCCACCGTCTCGTACGCCTCGACCTTCCCGAACCCCGTGTTCCCCGTCGACCACGCCATCACTCGCATCACCCAAACTCGCCAAGCCGGCATCGACAAAGGCGAACGCACCGAAATGGGTTCCAAATGGACCGTTCACTACGGCCTGTATCGCGTGCATGCCTACTACAGCACCGCCCACGGTCTCCAAACCGGCATCACCAGCCAAGACCTCGACACCCTCTGGCAAGCTCTGACCAACATATTCGACCACGACCGCAGCGCCACTCGCGGCGAAATGGCCATCCAAGGCCTCTACATCTTCAGCCACGACAACGCCTTCGGCTGCGCCCGCGCCACAACTCTCTTCGACCGCATCAAAGTCACACCCCTCATCTGATGCGAAGCAGACCGCGAGGGATCATGCACTAACAGCAAGGCAGCGCCAGCCGCACCTGGTGCTGCCGACTACAGCATTACCAGGCATCTGATGACCGTCCTTACAGACGGACGAGAACTGAAACGGGACGAGGGCCGGAGCCCGGGTCACGTGAGTCCCGTATCTAAACTTGAGAACTGAAGACAGAAGCAAGACACAGTCGAGCAAGGCGGTCGTCATCACCGGCGGCCGAGGATCGCAACCCGGTGGACGACCGGGCCCCAGCCGTCAACCTGATCGCAGCCACCCAACGCCCCTCCAAGGACGCCATGGGCAAGAGCGCGGTCCGCGCACAGATGGATGTCCGGCTGTGCTTCCGCGTTCGGGAACCCCGCGACGGTGATCTCATCCTGGGCCAGGGCATGGTCAAGCCGGCTCGCACCCCCACAAGTTCGACGCCCCCGGCAAGTTCCTGATCAGCTTTCCGGAACACGACATCCCCCGCCGCGCGCGCACGTACCTCCTCGACGACGAGGGCGTACAGACCACCGCCGAACGGCATGCCCAACACCGGCCGTCCCTCGACGAGGTATCGGCTCAAGCCCTGCAACGCGCGACTGAGACGCCCGCCCCGCCGCCACAACCCGCCGTCCGACCGTCACCCCGGCACGCCCGCGACAACGCCGTACGGGAAGCCGAGGAGGCCCTGACAACCGCGCTGAGGCAGGCCCCCGCCGACGGGACAAGCGTCGGTGATCTCATGCGCGCAACCGGCATGCGTCGCACCTGGGTCTACCAACGCCTCCAAGAACTAGGCCATGCGCGCCAGGTCGAACAGGTCGCGCGGGTCGCGCGGGGACGCTGGCGCGCCCTCCCCGCGATCCACGATCCGTTATCCGAGGTTGTAAGGCAACTAAGGGCCCTCGTCGCGCGGATCGCCGCAGTGGCCGCTGAGGCGGGCAACGGCGTCCTGCTGCCAGGCTCCGTCACCGAGGAGGCATCACCGCGATCGCCGCCGAGGTTGCTACTCCCTGCTGGCTCTTCGCTTTGGAGCGGAGCAAGCTCCAGCCCAGACACCTTCAGGCTCGTCCTCGTTCGTCTGATCAGGCGTACCGTCGATCACTAATTCTAGTGTGATGAGACCTGCGGTTTCAGTCAAATTTCAGCGGTAATTCAGGGCCGCGCGAGAACCTGATTTCCGGAAGTCAAAAGCTCTTCCGCCGCCGAGTTAGGACGACGCGGCTAACTCCTGTCTCCTCGGAGAGATCTTGCGCATTCGGATAAGCAAGCCCATCGCAATCAGCGGTGCGATCCTCGCCCTTACCGCGGGCATTGTGACAGCTGGCGGAGCTCCTGCCGCCGCAGCCGTCGGCGGAGCCCCTGCCGCCGCAGCCGCTGACGGCACCTGCGTGGCTGGTTGGGGCGTGCGATCAGTCAGGCGATTCGTCCCCGACCGTCTCTACAGCTGTGTGGGAGGGGAAGGACTCGATGTCATCTGCTGGCAGCCAGGCGAACTGGACGGCAGCGGATCCAACGTCTGGTATCGGGTGCGAGTGATCAAGGCCCAGGTCACCGGCTGGATTCACAAAACTGGGACCAATGGCGTCAAGGGCGCAACCCTCTGCTAGATCATGCCTGGTACCCCCCCTCATTCATCTGCCGAATGCTGTGAACCGGCACATCCTCGATCAGGGACTCGATGAACAGAAAACTTGCCGCATTCGTTTCCGCCCTTCTGATCAGCTTTAGTGTTGGCTTCGCCGCTCCTGCCGCGTCGGCGACCGTCCTGCACGACACGACGATCGCGAGCGCTGTAGCGAGCCCACCGCTCAAGACATGCGACATCAGCGCCAACCTCAACACGACAGCGACCGTTTACATCTCGGCATGTCGCAAGGCGGGTATTCGTAAGGTATTCCCCGGTCAATATCTGAACGTAGTCATCGGCAAGATCAAAGAAGACCGGACCGCCGCAGGCAAGAGGGCCTGGAAGCTTCTCAACGAGCAACGATGGAGAAAGTGACGGGTCGGATTCAGCGCTGGGCAATGCCAGCGCCAGTACGGAGTGCCGTGCTCCCTCGCGAGGAGAGCACGGCACGTTCGGTGTGTCACCTCGTCCACAACCCGATGATCCCGTCCTGGTATTTGCCGTAGAAAGTGTCCAGGCTGGTGACGTGAGTGGGATCCATCGCCAGGACATCCCAGACCTGAGGATTCGGGGTCGTCACCACCACACCCTTGGTTGCGTGCCGTTGAAGGGCCCGGACCAGCCGCTCGGGCTTGTCCAGGTGCTCCAGTAATTCAAGAGCGGCGAACCAGTCGTATTGCCGGGGCGGCGTCCACTCGTTCAGGTCGACGCCGTCGACCCAGGCATCCACGGGCATGTACCGTCCCCGCCATCCCCAGGAGACTTTGAGACACACGTCCAGCTCTGTCAGCCCAGCTCCTACATCGGCGAGGATGTCGAAGTTGGAGAAGCCCGCCGAGTAGAGCCTGTCGGCTGCAGCGTCGTAGCGCGCGCCGGCTTTCGTACTCGACCCGCGAGGAAGCCGCAGATACTCCTCAGCTTCCGCATCCGATCGCGATCAACCATCATCTACTCCCTAGTCTTATTTCAAGGTCGGCCAGGGAAGATCCGGCTCACAGGGCGCGGCGTAGTCGACGCCCTCCACGTCGAACCCGTACAGGCGACGCACCTCGCCAGTGAACCAGCCGATGTCGGCCAGGTCCCCCGATGTTGTCCTGGGTGACCTTCTCCCATCGCTCAGTCACCTTCTCCTGAACGAGGGGGTGCAGCTCCCACCGGTCGAGGCGCAGCCGGTTCGCCTCGTCAAGGGTGAGATCCCGGACCCCGGTGAGCTGGTCCCACATCTCGACCGCCTGCGTCATCGGGGACTGCATCAGCTCGCTGAGTACGCCGCGCAGCAGGCTGGTGTAGAGGGCAATTCCGGGGATCGCCGTGGATGCCTGGGTGACGGCCGCGCCGTTGACCGACGTCAGCGCCCGCCCGCCCACCGATTGAAGATCTCCATTCAGCGTGAGCGCGGTCTCCTCCAGGTGGGCCTTGGCGGCGCCGATCGTGCCCTGCCGGTAGATCCGCTCGGTGAGGTGCGACCCAATGTAGGACAGCGCCACCGTCGTGAACCCATCACGCAAGAGGCCGCTGTCGGCCAGGGCGTAAATCCAAAGGGCCCAGTCCTCCCCGCCCATGACCTTGATCGTGGCGGCCTTCTCATCTTCGGTGGCCGGTTCGACCTGGACGTCCTTCAGTGTCGGGGTGTCCCCACTGAAGTCCAGGGTCTTGGTGCCGTAGCCCTGCCCGAGGGGCTTCAGCTCCGACTGGTAGGTCTGGCCGGAGACCGGGTCAGTCCGTCGCGGCGCGGCGATGCTGTAGATCAGGTAGTCGATACCGCCCTCGAACCTCTTGCCGAGGAGGTCGAGCACCTGCTGCTTCGTGTCGTGCGCGAAGGCGTCGCCGTTGACGAAGGAGAAGTCGCTGCCGGCCGCTGCCGCGAGTTCGGCGGTCGCGACGGTGCGGTACCAGCCCGCGGTGGCCGTACGCCGGTCGGTCGGCGGTCGCTCGAAGGCCAGTCCGACGCCCTGCATGTCGTACCGGCGGATCCCGGCGATGGTGGCGGCCAGGCCGTACCCGGCGCTGGACCCGATGATCAGGGCGGTCGGCCGGTCGCGGCCCGCTGCGGGGGCAGGAGCGACCTGGTCGCGCATGTCTTGGACGATCTTGGCGCATCCGCCCGGATGGGAGTCGAACATAAGGAACCCACGCCCGCGCGGTTCGATGATTCGTGTCATCGTTGTGCCTTATCTGGTCGGGCCTGCGGGCGACCTCGTGCCCGCGAGGCGTTGGACGATCGTGATGAGGTCACCGATCGTGTGAGCCTGGCCGGTGTCCTCGTCCGGGATCGTGATGCTGAACTGCATTTCGAGCTGCCTGATCAGCCGTAGCGGCGCGAGGCTATCGACCCCCGGATCATTCCAGAGGTGCAACGCCGAGCCTTTGCAGTCGGCTGGTGTGAGGCGAGCAACTGCGACGACTGCGGCCATCACCTGCTCCTCGATGAGCGCGTCATCCACGAAGGGCTCCCTTTGGGCGGACGCGCGACCACAAGGCGTCGGCGGGCACCAGCGGCAGGTCCGTGCGGGTGAGGGTGCGCTGGCCGGTGCGCTGCTCGAAGTCGTCGATGAGGATCTTGCATGACCCGCAGAAGCTTCCGCACGTCATCTGTTCGGTCTCTGCGCGGAGGATCACGTCGTGCAGCGCCTTCAGGCCGCCGCGTGCGCGTACGGTGGCGACGTAGGGCGACTGGTTCGTCCGGGCCAGGATGTCACGGACCGGTTCGGCGAAGATGTCGCCGAAACCCAACTTGTTCGGCACGTTGAACGCCGCGCACGCGTACATGCTCCCGTTGGCCTTGAGAAGCGCGGTGGGCAGCATGCAGGAGCCCACGGTGGGGGCGAAGCAGTCGTAGCACGCGTCCATCCACTCGGCCACCGTCGTGTGGCCCGGCCGGCGGATGTCCGCCTGACCCGGCAGGCGCTCGTTTTCCAGGTAGACCCGCATCGTGCTGTGAACTCGGTCGTGAGGGAAGTCGCCGTAGGTCCGCTCGTACAGCTCCATGAGCTGATAGATCTTGTGCTGCCGGTCGGCTGGGTCGGCGAGGCTGGAGACGGCGATGTTCAGGTTCCGGTCGGTGAACTCGGTCACCACGTGGTGGATGATGCTGGCGACCCGGTCCAGAGGCGTGATCCCCAGATGCCGTTCGTGGTGAGCTTGCTGATCTCCACGATGCCGCGGGCTTGGGACATGAACCGCAGCAGGGCACGCATCGCGACAAACGGCTCCCCGCCGGTGATGGCGACGCTGGGGAGTCCGACGTCGGCGAACTCGGCCAGCAGGTGGTCGAGTTGAGCATCAGGCAGGGAGCGGCCAGCTTGGAGGGACTGGGCGCCCATACCGCAGCTTGGGCAGACGTCGTTGCACTTCTTCGTGATCTCGAACTCGATTCGCATTGGCCGGTAGGGGGCTTCGGCCAGGCCCGCTTAGTCCAGCGGCCGAGGATGAGGTCGAACACGTCCGACCTCTTGGATGCGTACTTCCTCCGGTAGGGGACCACTGGGCCGCGACCGTGGATGAACGTCGCGTGGCCTTCTTTGATCACTTCAGTCTCCGCTGAGTCTCCGTGGTGGAGTGGGGACCGGCCGTGGGGCTGCGAATCAGCGGCGCAGCCCCACGGCCTGTTCGCCCCGGCCTCGTGCGCCGGGGTGAGGGTGCCGTGACCGTACGGGCGGGTGTGGGGCCACGGCTGGGGAAGGTCAGTAAGTGTTCAGTCGGTGGGCAAGCCAGATGCGGCCCGCCACGGCGTCGGCCGGCGCGGACGGCCAGGACGGAACCCGCGACAGCAGCTCATCTGCCTGTTGTGGGCTGTGGCCAGCCTGGACCAGGCGCGGGGCGAACGTAGCAGTGACGGCTGGAGGGATCTATGGCAGCACGCCGAATCGTGCTCTGGGACATCGACCACACACTCATCGATACGAGGGGCGTTGGCCGTGAGCTGTCAGCCCAGGCGTTTGAGCAAGTGACTGGCGTGCCAATGCGCACGCAGGCGAAGATCGACGGAATTACCGAATCCGTGATCTTCCGGGAGACCGCAAAGCTGCATGGTCTGAAGACCAACCGAGAAGGCTTCGAGCGGTTCGCCTCAGCTCTCACCAAAGCACACCTCGCGCGAGCGACCGATCTGCGGGAGCGCGGCCACGCCCTACCAGGTGCAGCTGCGGCCCTCGATGCACTGGGCGCGATGCCTGGGGTTCTGCAGACCGTGTTGACTGGAAACGTTCGTATGGTTGCCGAGATCAAGCTCCAGGTCTTCGGCCTCGATAGACACATCCGTTGGGACATTGGCGCATACGGCGAAGACGACGACATTCGTGCTGAGCTGGTGCGTATCGCTCTTGGGCGGGCCGCGTCCGCACTCGGGGAGCCGGCCGCGCCCGCGGATGCAGTGCTCATTGGTGACACGCCCGCGGATGTGGAGGCTGCGCTAGAAAATGGGGTGCCGGTAGTCGCTGTGGCATCTGGGCGCAGTTCCGTTGATGACTTGCGCGATGCTGGCGCGGTTCGCATCCTGCCAACCCTTGCGGACACGGAGGCGGTCGTGGCCATGGTGCGTGAAGCGTAGCCGCTCAGCTAGCCTCGGCCTGGTGATGTAAGTCAATCAAAGGCTCTTCAGCGGCAGGTCGTTGGTCTGGAAGCGGATCCGCCGTGCGTTCGCTACCCGGTGCAGCAGTTCCACCGGCTGAGCTTCTCCATCCTGGGTGACGCGCTCAGCGGTCAGGACGGACACGCCGGGCCGGAGCCGCAGCGCATCTGCTTCGTCCTTCGTCGCCGTCCGCGCGCCGATGAGTTCGCGCACACGGGCCGTCGCGGGGTCGAGCACGTTGGCGGCGATGAGCGCGGCCAAAATGCCGACGCGTCAAACGTGCGACGGGCATTCCGTAAGATCACCAAGCAAGCGGGGATCGGAACCGCCTGGACGCCCCGCGAACTGCGTCACTCGTTCGTCTCCATCATGAGTGACCAGGGCGTGCCTATCGAGACCATCGCCGATCTCGTCGGGCACGCGGGCACCAGCGTCACGGAAGCGGTCTACCGGCACCAGCTCAGGCCGGTGACCACCAAAGGTGCCCACACGATGAACATCATCTTCGGCGACAGCCGACACGGGTAGAGAGTCCGAGTGAGATGGCTCCCCGATTGGCTCCCATCGACTTCCAGACACGAAAAACGGGGCTCCGGATCTCTCCGAAACCCCGTCTCAGCTGCATCTTCGTGGTGGGCGATACTGGGATCGAACCAGTGACCTCTTCGGTGTGAACTCGCGGCGTGAAGGTCGCCAGAAGTCGTTGTGGAGGTCGGGAGACGTCCAGAGATCGCCAATGGTCAGTGTTGGTTGATGGGGTCGCTGCACTCTACTGCTGCACCAACCGGCCCTAGACCAAGGGCTAATTGGTAGGGGCGGAGACCTCCCTCACTGGACGGCGGTGACGACCATGCCTAGGAACGAGCTTCTGTAGTGCAAAGCTTGAGCGAAATCGAGCCAATTTGCAGATCTCATAGATCTTTTTGATATCAGCAGGGCACTGGAATTAGCGTGTCCGTGAAAGCATGCCGACATGACCTCTCCATCGCCCGGCGATAAAAACGCAAACTCAGGGCGCCCAAAGATAACCATCGCCATACTTGTGACTACAGCCATCATCGCAGCCGCAGCAGCTTTTGGGGAAAAGATTGCTGACAAGGTCGTAGAGTTTATAAGCAGACCACCCAAGGTAACCTTGTCAGCAGTTGAAGACACAGGCGAGTGCATCAATTCATATGTTTTCAAAAAACCAATGTCTCAGGTTCCCGTTTTCAGGTCTGGCCAGAATTGGACAACATGGGGCGAGTCCAATGGTGGCGTTGTAGCAGACTTTGCGTCCGTGACCGTTAACGTAGCTGGCGAAAATACAGACAAAATAACAATTACCGGAATACGGTTTTTCGTTGTAAAACGCCGCCCCCCGATCGAAGGAGCTGTGGTGCGCCCTGACTGTGGCGGTGCGGAGGAAGCTGCATTCGTTCGCGTCAACCTTGACAAAGATCCCCCTGAGATCGCGTCTTCCTCACGCGTACCGAGCCTCCCAGGTGGTGCCGACTGGAAAGTCACACCAATCACCTTCCCGTGGACAGTGAGCAATACCGACACACTAACACTACTCGTGTATGCGGACGCAACTGATTGCTATTGCACGTGGAGAGGAGAACTTAGCTGGCAGTCCGGTGACAGCCATGGAACGCTTGCAATCGACAATAATGGCAAACCGTTTGAGATAACTTCCTCATCTGAATCGAAACGATATATCCCTAATCAAGGAGTGGGGTGGACAGTGAGCGAGACCGATGAAAGGCCGAACCCGCCCAATTAGGGATCTGGCGCCTGCGGGCTACTTCACTGTTCCTCCAGTGACGTCCTGCGTTGTATCTGCCCCCTGATCCTCTGCGATGGTGTTGTGGTCATCTCCTCGTCGGGCAGGCGTAGCCATACCGGGCCTGCCGCGCCAGGGCAAGCCGTCGTTCGCGTGTACATGTATCCCGGTGACCTTCCGTGTGCGCTGGTTGTCCTGCGTGCAGGCGGCGGCTTGCCCTGGTGCGACTGGTCTGGTGTCCCTAGGGGTGACCGGCGAGGAGAGGACCACCCAAGCACCCTGACCATCTCCGAGGAGGGCCGGGGTTTGGGGCGGAGCCCCATACGCCTTTCTTTTCCCTCACTCCTGGTGGAGCTCCTTCCTCGCGCAGGCCCGTGAGTCTTTGCAGCTCAGACCGCGGACACAGGGGCTGCGAGCGGGCCGCTTGTCGGCTTCTGCCGTGTGGTAGGAGATCGAGGGACATGGAGGGGAGCAACGCTTCCAAGCCGTACCTGACCCCATCCCCTCTCGGTGGTGCCGCTTGCCGGCACGCGCGCCGCCGCGGCGGGACCGGCCGAAGAGCCGGAGCCCGCCGCGAGCGAGCGCGCAGGTGCAAGGGCTTGGCTTGTCAAATGGTCACGCGCGGCGGTGTGCTGTCGGCAAAGGAGAAATAGTCGGAGGGATGGGCTTGGTGAGGCTGATGCTGGCTCTGTGAAGATTCTTGATCGTCCGAGCTGGCTGGGGCCGAGGTGGTTACCGAGCTGCATTGCTGTACGCCATGGGCGTCTTCCCTTAGCCTTCCCGGATGCCTTAACATTCTACTGCATCTTCTGTCACGCTATCGGTTGTGGCCAATAACAGTCCCGGTGCTTGTTCCGGCAAGTGAGCAGTCCAACTGCCCCATTGGACTAGCCTCAAATCAACTACGCCGCCGGAAAACTTCGCGTCCCGGAAGAGAGGCGCGTAGTCGAAGATGGAGTTATCAAAGGCAACTGTGCTGCCAGCAAAGTCAGCGTTGGCGAACGCAATGGAGCTGCCACGAAACGTGGCGCGATCAAACCGGACCATGCCACCCGAGAAGATTGAGCCGGAGAAGGTGATAGCCCCAGTAGCAAACCTCGCGTCTTCGAAGCTGAATATCCCAGCGGAGAAGGTCGCGCCTCCAAAGCTGACATAGCCACCGGAAAAAAGAGCGCCTATGTAGCTGATAGACCCGCCAGAGAATGCCGCATTGTGGTAACTGACGGTGCCATTTGAGAAGGTGGCTCCATCGAAGCTGACTCTGCCGCCGGAGAAGCTCGCGCGCGGGAATCTGACTTTGCCGCCAGCAAACGTGGCCTCGTCGAAGCCGACTGTGCCGGCCGAGAAGGCTGCGTCCTCGAAGCTGACAGTGCTGCCAGAGAAGGTCGCGCGCAGAAACCTAACTTCACCGCCAGAGAAGCTGGCTCCATCGAAACTGACCGTGCCCCCTGAGAAGACGGCTCCATCGAAGGTCACCCTGCCACCGGAGAAGACGGCTCCGTCGAACCTCACCTTGCCGGCGGAGAACACGGCGGTTGCGAAGCTCGCACGCGTGTCGAAAGTGACACCCGTGAAATCGAAATCGTGACCATGCCATGGGATAGGCGCACCACGTTGAAGGTGCGCACTGATCAGGCGGATTGCGGTGGCCCGAACCTCGGCCATGCCATGCCATGCGACCAAACCTTCCGGGTTGGTCGCGTCTGGCCTGGATCCGCGAGGCATTCTCAGGTAGGCGCACAGCACGTCAATGCACATTTGACGTCCCCCCACCCAGTCGTCGGCCAGAGAGGCAAGCGCGTGGATGCCGGCTAGGCGCACGGCCCCGCTTTCGCTGCCGAGTTTGTCGGCGGCCTTGTCGAACCGTTCGGCGTACAGCTTGGCCTGTTCACGTTGCTCGCCAACCTCAGTGACCCGCTGCTTCCGGTAGGCGACGATCAAGGCCACCACGCCACCGGTTCCAGCTACGATGGCCAACGAGATCTTGATAACCTCAAGGACTTCGGTAACTGTCACCGACTGGCCAGATCGGTTGGGAACGCCCAGCCAAGCAAGCGCCGCCCATATGAGCCCTACCGATAAAGCCACAGCCCCGACGAGCATGACCGTCAACGCGGCTGAGATCGGGGCCAACCGGATGTGTGTTGGTGGCCGATGGAACCACCGGCCGGGAGATCGCGGCATAGCGCAACAATGCCTGCAGAACTGACGTTTGTCAGCCGATAGGGAAGACGGATGTCGTCTGGACTCCTGCACGGAGGGGTAGGCGAGACGTATCCCCGCTGATCATGTTAGTGCCCGCCGCAGCGCGGCGGGCTTGAACCCGCAAGGAAAGTTGTAACAGGGCGACCAGGCATCACATTGTCCTGTCCCGGGACATGCTTGACACGTCGATCCCAAGACATCGGTGACAGGTGCTGTTTTCGGCCAGTCTGGCGTGCGTCGTTGCGGCGTCGCGCGTCAGGAGGCCGGGATTGGCCCTGGTGGATATGTCCGTTGTCGAGCAGCGGTATCGGGCTGTGCTGGCGGTGCTGGCCGGCGGCTCTGTGACCGAGGTCGCCCGCGACGTAGGAGTGGCGCGGCAGACGTTGTCGGGCTGGGTGTCGCGCTATCGGGAGTCGGGGTTGGGCGGTCTGGTGGACCGTTCTCGGCGGCCGCATTCGTCTCCGTCGCAGATGAGGGCGGAAGTAGAGGTGCTGGTGTGTGAGTTGCGGCGCCAGCATCCGCGGTGGGGTCCGGTCCGGTTGGCGCATGAGGCTGGGCGCAGGGGTGTGGATCCGCCGCCGTCGCGGATGGGGGTGTATCGGGCGCTGGTGCGCCATGGCCTGATCGAGCCGGGTGCTGGGCGGCGTAAGCGTGTCTTCCGTCGCTGGCAGCGTGAAGCGCCGATGGAGTTATGGCAGATGGACATCGTCGGCGGCGTGTTCTTGGCCGATGGTCGCGAGGTGAAGGTGGTCACCGGCGTCGACGACCACTCCCGCTTCTGCGTGATCGCCAAGGCGGTGGTGCGGGCCACCGGTCGGGCGGTCTGCCTGGCCTTTGTCGAGGCGTTGCGGGCGTTCGGGGCGCCGGGTGAGGTGCTGACGGACAACGGCAAGCAGTTCACCGCGCGGTTCGGCCATGGCGGTGAGGTGCTGTTCGACCGGATCTGCCGGGACAACGCCATCGTCCATCGGCTCACCCAGCCGCGTTCGCCGACCACGACCGGCAAGGTGGAGCGCTTCCATCAGAGCCTGCGTCGCGAGCTGCTGGATGATGCCGGTCCGTTCGAGGACCTGGCGGCGTTCCAGACGGAGCTGGATGGTTGGGTGGAGCATTACAACACCGCCAGGCCGCATCAGAGCCTGGACATGGCGGTCCCGGCCGACCGGTTCGCGCCGGTGAGCGCGGCCGAGCGGGAGCTGCTGCCGCTGCGCCTGCCGACCATCCTGGCCGCGCAGCCCGATCCGGTGCCTGCCGCTCAGGAGATGGCGTCCGACGTTTCGTCTGCGGCGTCGAAGCGCCGGGAAAGCAGCAACGAGGACATGCAGGTGGCCAGGCGGCCGACGACACCGGCGGCGTCGTGGTCGGGCGGGCCGATCGAGTTCGACCGGGTGGTGCCGGCCAGCGGCAACCTGGGCGTGGCGGGCAAGCAGTTCTGGCTCGGGCCGGCCCGCGCCGGTCAGGTGATCACTTTCTGGGCGGATGTGAACGTGATCCATCTGCTGGTCGGCGGGGTGCGGCTGAAAAGCCTGCGCTCACATCTGTCCACCAACGACCTGGCCCGTCTGTTCGCCGATGGTGGCCGCCCGGCGGGGCCATCGCCGCTGCCGCAGGCCGAGAACGACGCGGTGGTGGAGGTGGAGCGGACGGTGAACAAGTACGGCCTGGTCAGCCTGGCCGGCCGGTATCTGCTGGCTGCCGAGATCCTTGGCGGGCGCCGGGTCACCATCCGGATCGAGGAGAAGACGCTGATGTTCCTCGACCCCGACACCCGGCAGCTGCTGCGGGACGATCCTCGATGGCTCCGGCCAAGAGCACGAACAGTGGATTAGGTGCCCGACCTGTGACGGCACTGGAGAAGTCGAACAGTGAGCACGCCCACCGTGCTGGCTGAATGCGTCGGGCCGGTCGTTCGCGACCTGGCCCGACGCTCCGGCAAAGACCTCTCACGCTGGATGGAACAAGTGCACCGCCTGGGCGGCTGCACCGAACCGGTCCGCCTGGTCGGCGAAACCATGACCTTGGATGCCGCCTCCGGTCAGGTGCTGTCCAGCTACACCACCGCCACCGAACCCCACGGGCAACTCCTGGTCCGGTGCGGCAACCGGCGCGCCTCTCGCTGCCCCTCGTGCGCGGAGCTTTACCGGCGCGACACCTTCCATCTGATCCGCGCGGGCCTGCTCGGTGAGGAGAAGGGCGTGCCGGCCACAGTGCGCGCTCACCCGCGCGTGTTCGCCACCTTGACGGCGCCCTCGTTCGGCCCGGTGCACCGCGGTCCGGACAAGGACGGCACGCGCCGCGTCTGCCACCCGCGCCGCAACGGTCCGGCATGCTTCAAACGGCACAAAGCCGATGACACGCGGCTGGGCCAACCCCTCGACCCCGACTCGTATGACTATGTTGGGCACGTGCTGTGGAACGCCCATGCAGGCGAACTATGGCGCCGCTTCACCATCTACCTACGCCGCCATCTGGCCGCCGCCGCGGGCTGTACCCAGACGGCGTTCAACAAAGCGGTCCGGGTCTCCTTCGCCAAGGTCGCCGAATACCAAGCCCGCGGCGTGGTCCACTTCCACGCGGTGATCCGGCTCGATGGTCGCACCGATGATCTGGCCGACGTGGTCGAGCCACCCTCGTGGGCCACCCTTGACGTGCTGGATGGCGCGATCCGCTCGGCCGCCACAGCGGTCAAGCTGGAAGCCCCCGACCTCGGCCAGCCCACGCAAGAGCTCACATGGGGCCGCCAGGTCGACGTCAAAGCCATCCAGACCAGCGAGTTCGATGGCGCCCTGTCCGAACGAGCGGTAGCGGCCTACGTGGCCAAGTACGCCACCAAAGCCGCCGAAGCCTCCGGCACTCTAGATCGCCGCGTCTACCCGCAAGACCTCGCCCGGCTCCACGAGCATGGCGCCACCATGCACGCGGCACGGCTGATCCGCACCTCCTGGGCGCTCGGCAACCCCGATAGGCATCCAGAGCTCACGGGGCTGCGGCTGCGGAAGTGGGCTCACATGCTCGGCTTCCGGGGGCACTTCTCCACTCGCTCGCGCGCCTACTCGACCACCTTGGGCGCCATCCGCGCCGAACGCGTCGACTATCGCCGCGCCGAGCTCCTCGACGCACGTCCTGAGCTGGTCGAGGGTTCCACGCTCGTGCTTGCGCACTGGAGCTTTGCGGGCCAGGGCTACACCCCGGGGGAATCGTTCCTGGCCATGTCAGGCATCAACGCGCCACCAGTCAGCGCAGCGCGAAAGGAGGTGTGTTCATGAGCGTGATCACCAAGCGATGGCACAGCACGGCTGAGGTCGCCGAGATGCTCGGCTTCGGGTTGACCAAGGCCAAGTTCCTCGTGCTGTCCGGCCAGATTCGCAGCGTGAAGGATGGCCGCCACCGCAAGATCTTGCCCGAGTGGGTGGATGACTACGTACGCGCCAAGATCGCGGAAGGAGAGTGATAGTGAGCCGCAGAGGCAACGGTGAAGGATCCATTTACCCGGTCGCGGGTGGCTATCGCGCCTTCGTCTGGGTGACCACGCCCGAGGGCGTGAGAAAGCGCAAGTATGTCAAGCGCAAGACCTACGAGGAGACCCGGCAGGCGTGGCGGGAGCTCAAAGCCCAAGTGGACAAGGGGCCTGTGGCAGTCAACGCGCCGACCTTGGCCGTGTTCCTGCTCTATTGGCTGCGTGAGGTGGTCGAGCCCAACCTGGCGCCTTCGACCTACGCCAGGTACGAGACGTTCGTCCGGCTCTACATCACACCTGGACTCGGTCACCGCCGGGTGGACAAGCTCACGGTCAAGCACGTCCGCGAATGGCTCAACGCACTGCGCCGCACCTGTCAGTGCTGCACGCAGGGCAAGGACGCTGCTCGATCAGAGCCGCGCTGCTGCGCACTCGGCAAGTGCTGCCAGAGCGTGCCGGCCGAGCGCACGATCAAGGACATCCGTGACACGCTCCGGGCCGCCCTGAGTATCGCCATCACGGAGGAGATCATTTCCAAGAACGTGGCGAGTGCGGTCCGTCTGCCTACCCCGCGCAAGCACAAGCGGAAATGGTGGTCGGTCGAGGAAGCACGCCAGTTCCTGGAAGCCGCGCGGCAAGTTCGCGACCCCCTGTTCGTCATCTACATCTTGATCCTGGTGTTGGGCCTACGGCGAGGCGAGGCGCTCGGGCTCACCTGGGATGACGTGGATCTCGACACGGGCGAGATCACGATCGTCTGGCAACTGCAACGCGTTGGGCGGCAACTCCATCACCGGGAGACTAAGACGCCGGGCTCTTCGGCCATCCTGCCGATCCCGGACGTGTGTGTGCAGGCGTTGAAAGAGCGCGCCGAACAGCAAGCTGCCGACAAGAAGGCCGCAGGCGACGCGTGGGTGAGTAGCGATCTCGTGGTCACGACCAAGCACGGCACGCCGTACGAACCCCGCAACTTCAACCGGCACTTTCATGCCGCCTGCCAGCATGCCGGCGTGCGGCTGATCAAGGTTCACGACACGCGCCGCACGTGCGCCTCGCTCCTGGTCGCGTTGGAGGTGCATCCCCGTGTCGCGATGCAGATCCTCCGGCACAGCAAGATCGCTGTAACGATGGACATCTACAGCGAAGTACCGACAGAGGCCACCAGGAACGCTCTCAGACGACTTGGTGACAGCCTCGACCGATAGAGACTGCTGCACTTTGCTGCTGCACAAAGATCAAAAGGGCCACTCCCTGTAGTGGGATGTGGCCCTTGATCGTGGTGGGCGATACTGGGATCGAACCAGTGACCTCTTCGGTGTGAACGAAGCGCTCTCCCGCTGAGCTAATCGCCCGCCCTGTCGGCTCCTTGCGGTGCCGACGGGGAAAACCATACCGCACTCTGGCACCTGCTGGCGAAGCGAAGCGATCGAGCGGTGGATGCGGGGTAGATCCGAGGTGAATCCGGGTGGTTCGCAGGTGGCTCCGCGGTTGCTCTGGGGTTGCTGAGGGGAGGATCGGGGGAGGTTCCGGGGTGAGGACGACGGGGCCGTGGGAGGGATTCAGGTGAAACGCGGCGGTTGCCCACCGGCGGGGTGGGTCGGTGGCATACCATCGTCCTGTTCCGTTAGGCACCGATCGCGATCATTTGGCGAGAAACGTTCATGGTCGGCGCGGCGGGACAGGCTCCACAGCACGCAAAACCCTCGTAAATACGACCCGTTTTGATCCCGTTTAGCCTGGTAGATGCCTAAATGTCCAGCTGTGATGTGCGTTACAGAAGGCCCCTGGAGCGGAATCTTTCCTACAGGTTTCTTCGTTCCGCGTCATAGCTCAGGACGAAGTCCGTCAGAGCAGTGAAAGCCCCGAAGAGGGGACCTACGACGAAAAGGTTTGGCTGACGATGAACAGCACCACCGTCTCCGCCGAGCTTGGCCTTCGGCTTGTGGTCCCCGACCGTACTACCGTCCCCCTGCTCGCCGGACTGAGTTACACAGCCGACGATCCTTACGCCATACGCATGGCCTTCCACGTGGGGAATGACGAGCCGGTCGAGTGGATCTTTGCTCGCGAACTGCTCACTGTGGGCATCGTGAGGCGTGTCGGCGACGGCGACGTGCAGGTGTGGCCCGCGCGCGCCGATGGCGAGCGCACGTTGCACATCAGCCTCACCTCCCCGTTCGGGCAGGCGCTCTTCGAGGTGCCGCTGGCCCCGCTCACCGAGTTTCTCCACCGTACGTACGAGAAGGTCCCCGCGGGCCGTGAGACGGACTACATGGACCTCGACGCCGAGCTGACCAACATGCTCTGGCCCTCCTGACCCTCTCTAGCCAGGCAGCGTTTCCAGGACTTCGCGCATGCGGGCGATCTCGATGCTCTGACCCGAGTACACGTCCTTCGCCATCAGCCGCATGCGCTGGTCCCGGCCGGTCGCCAGCTCCTCCCCCGCCATCTTGACCGCTCCCTCGTGGTGCCTGGTCATCAGCTGCAGGAACATGCGGTCGAAGGCCGCCCCCTTTGTCGCGCGCAGCGCGTTCAGCTCCTCCTGCGTCGCCATGCCGTACCCGGCCGCCTGGGTGTGCGTGTGATCGTCCGGGGCGGTGCGGCCGAGCTCGGCCAGCCAGCCCGTCATGGCCTTGATCTCCGGGGTCTGGGCGGCGGTGATCTGGCGGGCGAACGCGCGGATGGTCTCCGTCGTCGTACGGTCGTTCACCAGTGAGGTCATCTCCAGGGCCTGGCGGTGGTGGGGGATCATGGCCTCGGCGAAGCGCACGTCCGAGGCCACCGTCGGTCTGGGCGTCTGCCCGACCCGCTCCCCCGGCGTCGCGGTACGGCCCGGCGCCCCCGGACTCCCCGGCACGATCACCGGTGCCCCCGTGCCCACGGGGGAAGGACCGGCGGGCTCCTGAGAGCAGGCGGCAAGGGCAATTGTGGTCACAACTGTGATGAAGACCGCACGCGGGCGCGTACCCACTGACATAGCTTCCATAGTGAACTACGAGACAAAGGGGAATGCGCGTTGATCTCTGCCAAGTTGCGCGGAGCGTTGTTGTGTACGGTACTGCTGTTAACCTCGGCCTGCGCGGCGGGGCAGACGGCGTCCGGAGCATCGACGCCCGACACCTCCACGCAGGAGACCAGCGCTCCAGCCGGTAAGCCGTCCTCCACCGGTGACGTGATGACGAGCGACAACGTCAAACTCGTCGCCCAGATGCGCCGGCCCGCCCCGCTGAACGGCCGGGACGACATCAACACCGACCTGGCGTTCCAGGGTGACTACGCGTACGTGGGAAACTTCGGCGGGTTCGCGATCTACGACATCAGCAACCCGACCAGACCTCAGCTGGTGAGCACGGTGTCCTGCCCGGCCCAGCAGAACGACGTCTCGGTGTACGGCGACCTGCTCATCCTGTCGATCGACGAGCCGCGCAGCGGCGAGGGATGCGACTCCGGCGAGGACAGCCGCGACTGGGAGGGGTTGCGGATCTTCGACATCAGCGACAAGAAGAGCCCCAAGTACCTCAGCGCGGTCAGGACCGACTGCGGCTCGCACACGCACACGATGGTCCCCGCCGGGGAAACGCTCTATGTGTACGTCTCCTCGCCCGGCCCCGAGCCCGAGTCGAAGACCTGCCCCCCGCCCCACGAACTCATCCAGATTGTAGAGATCCCCACAAAGTCGCCTCAGTCCGCAAAAATCGTGGCGAAGCCGGATATCTTCCCTGAGCGGCAGCACTCCGAGCTCGCCTCCGGCTGCCACGACATCACCGCGTACCCCGAGAAGAAGCTGGCCGCGGCCGCCTGCTTCGGCGACGGCGTGCTCCTCGACATCTCCGACCCGGTCAATCCGAAGGTCCTCCAGCAGATCACCGACACGGAGAACTTCCAGATCTGGCACTCGGCGACGTTCAACAACGATGCCACGAAGGTCGTGTTCAGCGACGAGCTGGGCGGCGGCGGCCAGGCCACGTGCGACAGCAACACGCCGCGCACGAAGGGCGCGGACGCCGTGTACGACATCGTGGGCGGCAAGCTGGAGCGGCGCGGATACTTCAAGATCCCCCGGGATCAGCAGGAGAACGAGAACTGCGTGGCCCACAACGGCTCCCTGATCCCGGTTCCGGGCAAGGACATCATGGTGCAGTCGTGGTACCAGGGCGGGGTGTCGATCTGGGACTTCACCGACTCGGCCAACCCGAAGGAGATCGGCTACTTCGAACGCGGCCCGTTCCCGGGTGGCGGCATCGCCGGGTCGTGGTCGGCGTACTACTACAACGGGTACATCTACTCCAGCGACATCATGGAGGGGCTGGACGTCCTGCAGATCAACGACCCTCTGACGGACCCGGCCAAGAAGGTCAAGATGGACGACTTCAACGTCCAGACCCAGAAGTCGTACTGAGCCGAGAGGCGAGAGGCGAGAGGCGAGAGGCCAGAGTCGACTGCCAGTCGCCGCTTCAGGTCGTCGCCTCTCCAGGGTTGGGCGCGGCTCACCGGACCGAGGGGGGCTCCCCCGGTCCGGAGCACGCGCTGAGGGCTCGTCCGGGCGTCGTCACCACATGACGATGTCCTCGGGTGAGGGCGGTGGGCCACTCGGTCGGCGTCAGTGAGGCTGGCCGCCGGTCACCCCCCGCGTGGGGGTACCGGGCCGGGTGCTCACCGCCGCATGGGGGTGGCGGGCCGCCGGGTGGTCGCCGCCAGAGGAAGGCGGCAGAGGCGGTCGGTCGCCCCCCGATGCGAGCGGCAACAGCGGCCAACGCCAAGGGAGGGCAGCGGGGCGGCCGGTCGCCGCCCGCGTGAGGGTGGCGACCGGCGGAGTGGGGCGGGTTGGGGCTGGTGGGAATGGTCTGATCAAGGCGGAACAGCAAAAAGCCCCAGCCCCGGCGGGTGCCGGGGGCTGGGGCTTTGAGCATGGTGGACGATACTGGGATTGAACCAGTGACCTCTTCCGTGTCAGGGAAGCGCTCTCCCGCTGAGCTAATCGTCCTTTGAGGTGGCGACGGGATTTGAACCCGTGTGGACGGCTTTGCAGGCCGCTGCCTCGCCTCTCGGCCACGCCACCGAGCCGGAAGCTCCGAGCGGAAGACGGGATTCGAACCCGCGACCCTCACCTTGGCAAGGTGATGCTCTACCACTGAGCCACTTCCGCGTCCGCCCCCGTCCAACCGGGGCGACGAGAGAACTCTAGCGAATCCTGGCCGAGTACCCAAACTGGATTACGCTCGCCCAGGTCACGTGTGGCCCCCGTTAACGGTGATGCGCTGGCCGGTGACGAACGCGCCACCCTCCGAGGCGAGGAACGAGACGGCCGCCGCGACGTCGTCAGGCGTGCCCATGCGGCCCAGGGGCACCTCCGCGAGGTAACCGCTCTCGTCGAGACCCGCGTGCCGCTCCACCGGGATCCAGCCGGGGGCGACGACGTTGACCGTGATGCCGTGCGGGCCCAGCTCGCGGGCCCAGACCTCGGTCATGGCGTGCTGGGCGCTCTTTGCCGCGATATAGGCGGACATGCTGGGCAGTTTGCGGTCCACGACGTCCGAACCGATCTGGATGACGCGCCCGCCGCCGTGTTCTTTCATGCCCGGCAGCACCGCCTGCACCAGCAGTGTCGGGCTCTTGACGAAGAACTCGAGCTGGTCGAGCTGCGCCTGCCAGGTGAGATCCTCCAGCGCGATGTACGGCTGCGGGCCGGTCGCGTTGGCCACCAGGACGTGGACCGGGCCGAGGCGCTCAGTGGTGGCGGCGACCAGGGACGACACGTCGGGCTCATGCGTGATGTCGGCGGCGAACGCCTCCGCGGTGCCGCCTGCGGCGCGGATCTCGTCCACCACCCTCGTGGCGCCGGCGGCGTCCCGGTTGTAATTGACGGCGACGGCCAGGCCGTCGGCGGCCAGCCGGCGCGCGATCACGGCACCCAGGCCGCGCGACGCACCGGTCACGAGGGCGACTGCTGTCATGAGACCCGACTCTAGCGACGAGCGCCAATGACGGGCGCCGGTGACGACCACCATCGGCCCCGGGGCCCAGTCAGCTTGATGCCTGGCGGGGAGCGCCGTAGGCCCGTTTCTAGCGGCCTCGCGGCCCGCCGGACACCCCCGCCCCGTACGGTGCCTCCGTCTCGAGGCGGTAGTCCCGGCCGGAGACGGCGCGGTTGGCCTCGATGACGCGCTCGGAAGGCGGCCGCTCCCCGTCCGCCAGCGCCTGCCGCATCCTCCGGAACCGCTCGTGCTCCTCCAGCACGTACCCGGTCCCCAGCGTCGTGCGGTCCGCCTGGGTGGCGAGCAGGTCCCGAAGGTAGGCCTTGTTCGGCTCGAACGTCATCGGCGGCGGGCACGCCTGGGCCAGCACCTGGTCGGGATCGCGCCCGTCGAACCGCCGGAACAGCTCGGCCGCCAGCCGCAGGTGCTCCAGCTCCATGGTGAGGTGCAGCTCCCAGACGCCCTTCACCCGGGGATCCGACTCGGTCTCCATGAACGAGTAGTACAGGTAGCACTCGTTGTACTCGTGGTTGAGCAGCCGCTCCCACCAGCTTTCGCCCCCGTCGGCCAGCGACTCGTAGTGGGTCAGGTGCCCCTCCTCGACCAGCCCGATCTCCTGGTAAAGCCGGCGGGCCTCGGGCTCCAGGCACATGGGGCCGGCGTTCATGGAGAAGTTCATGATCTGCTGCTCGACCGCCATGACGGTGAGCGCGTGCAGCCGCGACAGCGGCTCGGTCTTCCCCCTGTCGTACGGCTCGCGCACGTTGTCCACCGGATCCCGGTGCTGCAGGTGCGTCGGCCGCCCCGGCATCACCTCGGTCACCCGGCCCACGATCTTCTCGGCCGCGCGGTGCTCGATCATCTCGTACAGGTTCGCGTACCGGTAGAGGTGGTCGAGGTGCTCCAGCAGGCCGAACTGGTAGGCCTGCTTCAGATAGTCGTCCGGTTCCATCCGCGCCGCCCACGCCGTCAGGTCCACCGCCGCCTGCTCGTAGGCGATCGTGGTCTCCAGCACCGACGACAGCCCCGGCATCAGCCAGTTGACCACTTTCTGCTGCTGCGCCTCGATGTAGCGCACCCGCGCCAGCTGCTGCCTGATCTCGGTGTCGGGGCAGTGGCGGGCGAGCTGGTGGTTGAAGAAGATCGCCTCCGTCTCGATCGCGTTCATGGTGACGATGCGGCAGCGCGTGTAGGGGTCGGTGTGGTCGGGGTCGATCGGCGTGACGTTCAGCTCGTTCCAGTGGCGAAGCTGGTCGTCCAGCGGGATTCCCCGCTCCTGCAGTGGGTCGAAGGCCATGTCGCTGCGCTTACCCGAGGTCAAATGCGGCAACCTCCGCTTTCGGTCCTCTGACGGCCCGCGTTCGGTAAGGAAGCGCGTGCCCGCCGGAGGCCCGGGTAGGGCGCGGGCGTGGGTGAACAAGATGTCATCGATTTGCTGGTGATCCAGCACAGCCAGATCAGGGACCTGTTCGACGAGGTGGAGCAGGCGCCGCCGGACAAGGTGGAGGAGGCCTTCGAGCGCCTCACGCGGATGTTGTCCGTGCACGAGACGGCCGAGGAGGAGATCGTCCATCCGTACGCGCGCAGGAAGCTCGACAACGGGCAGGGCGTCGTGGGCGATCGCCTGACCGAGGAGAACCGCGCCAAACGGCTCCTCCTCGACCTCCACAAGGGCGGAGTGGACCATCCGCACTTCTGGGAACGGCTCGGCGAGCTGCGCCTGGCCGTGACCGCGCACGCCCGCAGCGAGGAGCGGTACGAGTTCGTCAAGCTGCGCGCGAACACCTCCGTGGTCGAGCGGCGGGCCATGGCCGCGGCGGTGCGGGCGGCCGAGAGCCTCGCCCCGCTGCGCCCGCACCCCGGCACGGAGAGCGCCACCAAGAACATGCTGGTGGGCACGCCGATCGCACTGATGGAGCGGGCGCGGGAGCTGATCGGCAAGGCGCTCGGCAAGCGCGGCTGACCTTTCCACGCACGAACGCGTGCCGACCCTTCGGTGCGCGTCGAAATGTCGCCGTACTAGCGTCGTACGCATGGAGTACATCGCTCGTGACGCCGACATAGCGCCCGTCGCCGCGCTCATCGCGGACCCGACCAGGGCGGCCATGCTGACCGCCCTCCTCGGCGGGCGGGCCCTGGCGGCGGGAGAGCTGGCCAGGGTGGCCGGGGTCAGCGCCGCCACGGCGAGCGCCCACCTGTCCAGGCTGCTCGACGGGCGGCTGGTCGACGTCGTACGCCAGGGCCGCCACCGCTACTACCGCCTGGCCGGGCACGACGTGGCCGAGGTGCTGGAGGTGCTGGCCAGGGTCAGCGCCCGCCCGCCCGTACGCTCCCTGCGCCAGTCCAGGCAGGCCAGGATGCTGGAGGAGGCCCGCACCTGCTACGACCACCTCGCGGGACGGGCCGGGGTGGGGCTGCTCGACCGGCTCGCCGAGGGCGGCTACTACGCGGCGCAGGACCTGACCGAGGCGGGAGAGCGGCTGCTGGCCGGCATCGGCGTGGACGTGGACGGCGCGCGCAGGTCGCGCAGGCGGTTCGCGCCCGAGTGCCTGGACTGGACCGAGCGCAGGTCGCATCTGGGCGGGGCGCTGGGGGCGGCGATCACCGAGGTGCTGTTCGAGCGGGACTGGTACCGGCGCGGGAAGGTGCCCAGGGCGGTGGTCCTCACCGACGAGGGCAGGGAGGGGCTGTCCGCATTGTTCCCAAGTAAGGAGCTAACATCGGGTACGCCGGTTACCTAGCGAGCAGCGAGAGAGACGCCCCATGCGCGACAACGAAGTCGTGAACGTCGGCCCCGAGCCCCTGACCTTCGACGACGTCATCCGGGTGGCCCGCCACGGAGCCCCCGTACAGCTCACCGACGACGCCCTGGCCGCCATCTCGGCGGCCCGCCAGCGGGTGGACGAACTGGCCGAGAGCCCGACGCCCGCGTACGGCATCTCGACGGGCTTCGGAGCCCTGGCCACCCGCCACATCGACCCGGCCCTGCGCGCCCAGCTCCAGCGCTCGCTGGTGCGCTCCCACGCGGCGGGCAGCGGACCCGAGGTCGAGACCGAGGTCGTGCGCGCGCTCATGCTGCTGCGCCTGCACACGCTCGCCACCGGCCACACCGGCATCAGGCCCACCACGGCCAAGACCCTGGCCGCGCTGATCAGCGCGGGCATCACGCCGGTCGTCCACGAGTACGGAAGCCTCGGCTGCTCGGGCGACCTCGCGCCGCTGGCGCACGTCGCGCTCACGCTGATGGGCGAGGGCGTCGTACGCGACGCCTCCGGGAACCTCCAGCCGGCCGGCGAGGCGCTCAAGCAGGCCAATATCGACCCCGTCGAGCTGGCCGCCAAGGAGGGCCTGGCGCTCATCAACGGCACGGACGGCATGCTCGGCATGCTCATCCTGGCCATCCACGACCTCACGGCGCTCGTCAGGACGGCCGACGTGAGCGCCGCGATGAGCGTGGAGGCGCTGCTGGGCACGGACCGGGTGTTCATGCCGGAGCTGCAGGCGCTCAGGCCGCACCCCGGCCAGGCCCTGTCCGCCGCCAACATGACCAAGGTCCTGCGCGAGTCCGGGATCATGGCCAGCCACCGCGACCCGGAGTCCTGCACCCGCGTCCAGGACGCCTACTCGCTGCGCTGCGCGCCCCAGGTCGCCGGGGCCGCCCGCGACACGATCGCGCACGCCGCCACCGTGGCCGGGTGGGAGCTGGCCAGCGCCGTCGACAACCCCGCCGTGCTGGCCGACGGCCGGGTCGAGTCCAACGGCAACTTCCACGGCGCGCCGATCGCGTACGTCCTGGACTTCCTGGCCGTGGTGGCCGCCGACCTGGCCTCGATGTCGGAGCGGCGTACCGACCGGTTCCTGGACGTGGCCCGCAACCACGGCCTGCCGGCGTTCCTGGCCCACGACCCCGGCGTGGACTCGGGTCACATGATCGCCCAGTACACCCAGGCGGCCATCGTCTCCGAGCTCAAGCGCCTGGCCGTGCCCGCCAGCGTGGACTCGATCCCCAGCTCGGCCATGCAGGAGGACCACGTGTCCATGGGCTGGTCGGCCGCGCGCAAGCTGCGCAGGTCGGTGGACGGGCTCACCCGCGTGCTGGCGGTCGAGGTGCTCACCGCCGCCCGCGCGCTCGACCTGCGCGCCCCTCTGGAGCCCGCGCCCGCGACCGCGGCCGTCGTCAAGGCGCTGCGCGAGACCGTGCCCGCCCCCGGGCCGGACCGCTTCCTCGCGCCGGAGATCGAGTCCGCCGTACGCCTGGTCGCCGAGGGCGGCGTGGTGGCGGCGGCCGAGTCGGTCACCGGGCCCCTGAATTAGCCGGGGAGCGCGACGATCAGGTCCACCTCCAGCACCAGCCCCGGCCGGAACAGCCTGGACACCTCCACGGTGGTGCTGGCCGGGGGCGTGCCGGTGATGTACCTCGCACGGACCCGTCCGTAGTCGAGGAGCTGGTCCATGTCCGTCACGTACGTCCGGATGAACGCGATGTCCTCGAACGTCGCCCCCTGGTCGGCCAGGATGCGCGAGATGACCTGGAAGATGTGCTCGGACTGGGCGGCCATGGATCCTTCGCCGACGATGTTCCCCTGCTCGTCGAAGGCGGCCTGGCCGGAGACGTAGAGCATGTCGCCGACGCGCACGGCGTGGGAGTAACGGCCGTTCGTGGCGGGGATCGTGGACAGGTTCAGCGGCACCGCGCGACGGGCGGCGCCCCCGTCAATGTGCCCGCCGACGTGCTCGGCGATCGCCGTCAGGTCGCGCTCCCCCAGCCCGGCCGCCCGCGCCTGCTGCAGCCTGGCCCGGGCGGCGCCGGCCATGGTGGCGCCCTCCCAGGCGCCCAGCTCCAGGTCCTTGGCCGCGTGCCCCAGCGAGTAGCGGGTCTCGGCGGACGGCACGCGCAGCCGCTCGGCGAGGGTGCCCAGCGGGGTGCCCGACAGCACGCCGGCCAGCGCGTCACGGTCCACGCCGTGCGCCTCCCCGTACGCGAACGTCTCCGCCAGCAGCACCTGGGCGGGCACGATCGCGCTCATGACGGCGATCTTCATGGCCGCGCCCGCGCCCAGCGGCCCGAGCTCCCGCACCGCCCCGAACACCGACAGCACCTCGCGGCAGCCCGACACGTCGCCGCCGGCCAGCACGGTGAGCGTGCCGTCGGCCGCGGGACCCACGCTGCCCAGCACCGGCGCGTCCACCAGGCCCACCTCGGCAGGCAGCAGCGCGCGCAGCTCGCGCACCGCCTCCGGGCCGATCGTGGACATCTCCACCACCGTCGCGCCGGGCCGCAGCCCCGGCAGCGCCGCCGTCAGCACCTCCCGCACCGCGGCCGGGTCGCTGAGCATGGTGATGACCAGCTCGGCCCCGTCCACGGCCTCCGCCGCGGTCACGCCGCTCCCCCGCCGCCACGTCGTCACCTTGTACCCGGCCCGGGTCAGCCGCCGGGCCATGGGGACGCCCATGCGTCCCTGTCCGAGAAAAGCAATCATGTGCCACAGTCAATCTGTACGCGTGGTATTCCACCACCGACTAGATTGCATATCAGCCATGCGAGATCTGAATGCCTTGGACCCGGGAGCGCTGCGGCTGTTCCACGAGGTCGCCGCGAGCGGCTCCTTCACGGCCGCCGCCGAGCTGCTCGGATACACCCAGTCGGCGGTCTCCCGCCGCGTCGCCGCGCTGGAGCGCGCCACCGGCGGGCCGCTCTTCGAGCGCCTGCCGCGCGGGGTGCGCCTGACCCCGGCGGGGAAGGCGCTGCACCGGCACGCCGTGGCCGTGCTCGACCGGCTCGAACGCGCGGGCGAGGAGCTGGCCGCCATCCACACCGGCCGGGGCGGGACGCTGCGGGTGGGCGCGTTCGCCACCGCCAACGTGGACCTGGTGCCGGGCACGCTGAAACGGTTCGCCGAGCGGCGGCCCGACGTGGAGCTGCGGCTGGTCGAGGGGCTGACCTCGCGGCTGATGGACCGGCTGCGCGGGGGCGCGCTCGACGTGGCCGTGATCAGCGACTACCCGGCCGGGCTGTCCCCCGAGGGCGTCCGTACGGTGCCGCTGCGCGAGGACCGGCTGCTGGTCGCGCTGCCCGGCGGCCACCGCCTGGCCGCCGAGGCCGACGTGGACCTGCGGGACCTGGCCGACGAGAGGTGGATCGAGGCCGCCCCGCGCGGGCAGCCGACCCTGCTGGTGACCGCGTGCGCGGCGGCCGGGTTCACGCCGCGCGGCGGGCTGCGGGTGGCCGAGTGGACGGGCAAGTTCGGGTTCGTCGCCGCGGGGCTCGGGGTGACGCTGGTGCCGGAGCTGGCGGCGCGGGCCGTGCCGCGGGACCTGGTGCTGCGGCCGCTGCGGGGCATGGCGCCCGCGCGGAAGGTGTACGCGGCCCTGCCCGAGACGCCGCTGCCGGCCGCGCTGGAGCTCGTCGAAATGCTGGGAGAATGGACAATGTGTACGACGGTTTCGCCCACTTAGGCCACGTGTACGCGACCGGGTTGCGTGACGTGACCTCCGACCTGGCCGCGCTCGACGGCGAGGGCTGGTGGGCTGTCGTCGTCGACTACGAGGGCAAGGTGACGTGCGCCCGGTTCGACCGGGTGCGCGAGTCACCCCTGCCCGCCCCCGCCCGCCCCTGGCACGGGCCCCGGCCCGACCAGTGGCGCAGCTCGCTCGATCAGGCCGCCTACGAGCGCGGCGTGCGCGCCATCCGCGGCCACATCGAGCGGGGCGAGGTCTACCAGGCGAACCTCTGCCGGATCCTGACGGCCCCCGTCCCGGCCGACGCCGACCCGCTCGCCCTGGCCGCCCGGCTGGCCGCGGGCAACCCCGCGCCGTACGCGGCCGTCATCCGGGTGCCCGGCCTGAGCGTGGTGTCCGCATCGCCCGAGCTCTACCTGTCGCGTGACGGCGACGTGGTGGAGTCCAGGCCCATCAAGGGCACCGGCGCGACCGCGGACGACCTCCTCGACAAGGACTACGCCGAGAACGTCATGATCGTCGACCTCGTCCGCAACGACCTCGGCAGGGTCGCGGCCGTCGGCTCGGTCGAGGTGCCGTCGCTCTGCGCCGTCGAGGAGCACCCCGGGCTCGTCCATCTCGTCTCCACCGTCCGGGCCAGGCTGGCGCCGGGGGCGGGCTGGCCCGAGCTCTTCGCGGCGACTTTCCCGCCCGGATCTGTCACGGGCGCGCCCAAGTCGTCGGCTCTGCGCATCATCAACGAGCTCGAACCTGCTCCCCGGGGGCCGTACTGTGGGGCTGTGGGCTGGGTCGACGCCGACCGCCGCCGGGCGGCGCTGGCCGTGGGCATCAGAACATTCTGGATCTCGCCATTGGCCCACGGCCAGGGCGAGCTCCGATTCGGCACGGGAGCGGGCATCACCTGGGGCAGCGATCCCAGGCGCGAATGGCTCGAGACCGAGCTCAAAGCAGCCAGGCTCATCGCACTGGCATCCACAGGAGGAACTACATGAACATCCCTGTCTGGGTCAACGGCGAGCTGATCGACCCCGCGCAGGCCACCGTCTCGGTGTTCGACCACGGACTCATGGTCGGCGACGGCGTCTTCGAGACCATCAAGATCGTCCAGGGCCGGTCGTTCGCGCTCACCCGCCACCTCGACCGGCTCACGCTCTCCGCCCAGCGCATGGACCTGCCCGAGCCCGACGTCGACGCCATCGCCGACGGCATCGGCAAGCTCCTGGCCGTCGCGCCCGCGTGGGAGCTCGGCCGCATCCGCGTCACCTACACCAGCGGCCCCGGCCCCCTGGGCTCCGACCGCGGCGACCAGGGCACCACCTCCGTCGTCATCGTGGACGAGCAGAAGCCGTTCCCGGCCACCGCCGCCGTCACCGTCGTCCCCTGGCCCCGCAACGAGCGCGGCGCCCTGTCCGGGGTCAAGAGCACCTCGTACGGCGACAACGCCAAGGCCCTGCTGTACGCCAAGAAGCGCGGGGGCGGCGAGGCCATCTTCGGCAACCTGGCGGGCGACCTCTGCGAGGGCACCGGCTCCAACATCTTCATCGTCCGCGACGGCCGCCTGCTCACCCCCACCCTCGAGGCCGGCTGCCTGGCCGGGGTGACCAGGGCGCTGGTGCTCGAATGGTGCGGCGGGGAGGAGACCGACGTGCCGCTGTCGGCGCTGTACGAGGCCGAGGAGGCGTTCCTCACCTCGACGACCCGCGACGTCCAGCCGATCAAGCTCGTCGACGACACCGAGCTGCCGATCGCTCCCGGCCCGATCACCACCAAGGCCATGCGGATCTTCGCCGAGCGTTCCGCAGCCGACCTCAACCCGTAGGCCGCGAGGGGGGCCGGGCGTCACCTGTGGACGACCGGCTCCTTCTGCTCGCCGGGGAACACCATGACCAGCAGCTCCACGGCGCCGTCCGGCGGGTACGCGACCTGATCGACCAGCTCGCGCCCGCGCAGGTGGACCCGGACCCGGTAATGCCCGGGGCCGGCCGTCGTGAGGTCCGTGACGCGGCGCCCGTGGCCGTCGGAGAGGGTCAGCGAGCCTTTCGGGCTCTCGTAGCCGACCTCGACGACCTCCTTCCAGCCTCTGGTCTCCAGCGGCGGCCGCCGGGAGTAGGACTCGATGGTCACGCAGGCGTGCCCGATCTCGTCGGCCGCCCAGATGGCCAGCGCTCCGGGCTCGCTCCCGACCAGGTTCTCGACCAGGTCGGGAGCGCGGCCCTCGTAGCCGTCCTCCCATCCCTGGACGGTCCAGAACTCGGTGAACATCGTGGCGCGCCGCTGGCGTACCGGCTTGATCCTGGGGCGGTGGGTCCGGTGCCGGGCGCAGGCCCGCTCCTTCCCTGCGACGTACGCGGCCTGCTCCTCCTGCTTCCGCGTCTCCTGCTCCGCCTGCCGGCTCGCCACGGAGGGGCAGAGCATGGCCAGCGCCGGCAGCAGGGACGCGTGGGGCGCCTCCCGCACGGCGGGCGCGCCGGTGTCGCCGCCGTTCCGTTCGGCCAGGCCGCACAGGTGGTGTCCCTGGGCCAGGACGATCCGGTCGGACGACTCGTTCCACTCCTCGATGCCCTCGGTTGAGTAGAAGCCGTAGCCGCGGACCCGGCACAGGAAGTCCTTCTCCTCCTTGCGCAGCCCCTCGACCGTGCCGCCGCCGAATCCGGCGCAGTCGAGCTCGGCGTCGGTGCTCACCTTGCCCGGGGGGACGGACCCGACCGCGACCAGCAGGGTCGCCGTCACCGTCAGGACCACGGCCGCCGTACGGGCGAGGCGGCCCCGCCGGACGGGCGCGCGCCGGGGAGGGCGCGCCGCGAGCAGGACCAGGATCGGGGGCGCCAGGGCGTAGAGGTCCATGGGACTTACGGCGTTCCAGGGGTCCAGGCATCGCGCGTCGAGGGCGTACACGAGGATCTGCGGGAGGCAGGTCAGGAGCAGGACGGTGGCCGCGGAGCGGGCGAGGATCCGGCCGAGCCGGTCACGCCCCTTCCGCAGGCTCGCGTACCAGCCCGCGAAGCCGAGGACGATCACCGGTGCGCCGCCGTACGAGAAGAGCGGGAAGTCCCGCAGCATGTTGGCCCAGGAGCGGACGTACAGGTCGGTCCAGCACGAATACATGGTCACGAACCCGTACACACCCGGGGCGTACTCGGGTTCGGACAGGAGCGAGTCGATCCGGTACAGGACGCCGGGCAGCACCGCGAGCAGCACCGCCGACGCCCAGAGGGCCGATGATCGTCGGGACACGACAGCGAACACTACCTTCCCGCTCGCGGCCGCAGAATGATCTGGCCAACGAGCGCGCACCGCGCGACGATCACCCCATGGACACGCAGGAGATCGCCGATCGGCTCGAAATCACCGGGCTGCTGGCCCGCTACACCCGCGCCATCGACTCCGGCCAGTGGGACCTGCTCGACGAGGTGTTCAGCCCGGACGCGGTGATCGACTACCGTGCCACCGGCGGCATCAGGGGCACCCGGGACGAGGTCAAGGCCTGGCTCGCCGAGGTGCTGGCGCACTGGCCGGGGCGGCTGCACCTCATCGGGGCCCCGGCCATCGACTTCCAGGACGGCGAGGCGCGCGTGAGCGCCCCCTTCACCGACACCCTCGCCCCCACCAGGGACATGGTCGCCGCGGACACCGCGGGCTTCCTGCACGGCGGCGGCTGGTACCACCATCGCCTGCGGCGCACCTCCGGCGGGTGGCGCAGCGTGGAGCTGGTGGAGGAGCAGGCCTGGCGCACCGTCCGGTGATCCGGTCACCGTCCGGCCGCTCAGGGCACGGCCGCCGACGGCTGCAAGCTCGGTCCTTCGCGTTAGGGCGGAGAAGCCGACTCGGCGGCATGCTGTATGGATGACAGGGGATGAACCCAGCGATCTGATCCGCAGCGTCTCCCGCGCGCTCCGCGTGCTGGAAGAGGTCTCGCGTGCCGACCGGCCGCTGTCGGTCAAGGTCATCGCCCGCCGATGCGGCCTTAACCTGTCCACCTCGTACCATCTCGTCCGCACCCTGTGCTACGAGGGCTACCTGCACCGGCTGCCCGACGGCGACTACCTGCCGGGCTCGCAGGTGGCCGAGCGGTTCCACGAGATGCTGGAGTCGTTCGAGCGGCCGCCGCGCGCCTCGGAGGTGCTGCGGCACCTGGCCGACGCCTCCGGCCACACCGCCTACCTGGCCCAGCTCGCCGACGGGCGGCTGATGGTCGTGGAGGTGGCCGAGGGGCCGCGCTCGCCGTGGCTGGAGGACCTGCAGGCGGGCCTGGAGACGGCGCCGCACGCCACCGCGCTCGGCAAGGCGCTGCTGCTGTCCCTCCCGCCCCATGTCCGGCGCGGCGTGCTCACCGGGCACGGCATGCAACGCTTCACCTCCGTGACCCCTTCGAGCGTGGAGGAGCTGGAGGAGGAGCTGGCGGGGTTACGGCCGGGGCAGGTGGTGGAGGAGCACGGTCAGTTCAGGCAGGACGTGGCGTGCGCGGGCGCGATCGTGCCGGGGACGCAGTGGGCGATCGGCATCTCGGCCCGCGGCCTGACCGTCCCGACCCCCGCCGCCGCCCACCTGGCCCTCGCGGTCCGGGACCTGGCGGGGCCATAATCCGTTGCCCTCCGGTGCGGCTCTTCGCCAGTCTGGGCGGCATGGACGTCCCCTACCGGCAGATCCGCGCCGCCTACACCGACGACTCGATCACCGTCTACCAGGCTTACGACGCCGCCATCGCCGGGCCGGCCGTGGCGGCGCAGCGGTTCGTGGCGCCGTTCAAGCTCGGCGGTCGTGGCGCGTGCGGACGTGAGCGGCCTGCTGCCCGTGGAGCGGCCCTATCCCCTGCCTGACGAGATCCAGGAGACAATCGGGGTATGAGGGTGATCCTGTTCGGGGCGACCGGGATGGTCGGGCGCGGGGTGCTCAGGGAGTGCCTGCTCGACGACCGGGTGGACGCCGTGCTCACCGTCGGGCGCGCCCCCACGGGGGTCGTCCACGGCAAGCTGCGCGAGATCACCCACCGCGACCTGCTCGATCTCGCCCCGATCGAGGGCGAGCTGGCCGGCTACGACGCCTGCTTCTTCTGCCTCGGGGTCTCGTCGGCGGGCATGAGCGAGCGGGACTACCGGCGGATCACCTACGACGTCACGCTGGCCGCCGGGCGCACGCTCGCCCGGCTCAACCCCGGCTCGACGTTCGTGTACGTGTCGGGCGCCGGCACCGACGCCCAGGGGCGCTCGATGTGGGCCAGGGTGAAGGGCGCGACCGAGAACGCGCTGCTGGAGCTGCCCTTCGAGGCCTACATGTTCCGGCCCGGCTACATCCAGCCGATGCACGGCGTCACGTCGCGGACCCGGGTCTACCGGCTGGCCTACGTGGTGACGCGGCCGCTCTACCCGATCCTGCGGCGGCTGTTCGCGTCGGCGGTCACCACGACGGAGCGCATCGGCCGGGCCATGATCGCGGTCGCCGAGCGCGGCGCCCCCAAGCGGATCCTCGGCCCGTCCGACATCAACGCGCTGGCTGCCTAGCCGGTCGGCGCACCATGGTGGAATATCTCAGCGGGGCTGTGCGCTACCGTATCCGTCAAAGATTCAACAGTCATGGATGGTGACTAAAGTGCAGTTCGGAATCTTCAGTGTGGGCGACGTCACCACTGACCCCACCACGGGCAGGACGCCGACGGAGCACGAGCGGATCAAGGCGATGGTGGCGATCGCGCTCAAGGCCGAGGAGGTCGGGCTCGACGTGTTCGCGACCGGCGAGCACCACAACCCGCCCTTCGTGCCGTCCTCGCCGACCACCATGCTCGGCTACATCGCGGCCAAGACGGAGCGCCTGATCCTGTCCACCGCCACCACGTTGATCACGACCAACGACCCGGTGAAGATCGCCGAGGACTTCGCCATGCTCCAGCACCTGGCGGACGGCCGGGTGGACCTCATGCTGGGCCGGGGCAACACCGGGCCCGTCTACCCGTGGTTCGGCCAGGACATCAGGCAGGGCATCCCGCTCGCCGTCGAGAACTACTCCCTACTGCACAAGCTCTGGCACGAGGACGTCGTCGACTGGGAGGGGCGCTTCCGCACCCCGCTGCAGGGCTTCACCTCGACGCCCCGCCCGCTGGACGGGGTGCCGCCGTTCGTGTGGCACGGCTCGATCCGCAGCCCCGAGATCGCCGAGCAGGCCGCCTACTACGGCGACGGCTTCTTCGCCAACAACATCTTCTGGCCGAAGGAGCACTTCATGCGCCTGATCCACCTCTACCGCCAGCGCTACGCGCACTACGGCCACGGCACGGCGGAGCAGGCCGTCGTGGGCCTGGGCGGCCAGGTGTTCATGCGCAAGAGCTCGCAGGACGCGGTGCGCGAGTTCCGCCCGTACTTCGACGTCGCCCCCGTGTACGGCCACGGGCCGTCGCTGGAGGAGTTCATGGCGGAGACGCCGCTCACCGTGGGCAGCCCGCAGCAGGTCATCGACAGGACCCTCGAGTTCAGGGACTACTTCGGCGACTACCAGCGCCAGCTGTTCCTGATGGACCACGCGGGCCTGCCGCTGAAGACCGTGCTGGAGCAGCTCGACCTCCTCGGCGAGGAGGTCGTGCCGGTACTGCGCAAGGAGTTCGCCAAGGACCGCCCCGCCGAGGTGCCGGACGGGCCCACCCACGCGGCCCGCGTCCCGGCCGTCACCGCCTGACCACCGGAAAGGAGACCGACCAGATGAAGCTCGCCGTCGTCACGGCGGGGCTGACCCAGCCCTCCTCCAGCCGCCTGCTCGCCGACCGCCTGACGCAGGCGGTCACGGGCCAGGCGCAGGCCGAGGTACGCGTGATCGAGCTGCGCGACCTCGCCGTGGACATCGCGAACAACTTCGTGACCGGCTTCCCGAACGCCCGGCTGCGCGAGGCGATCGAGGCGGTGACGGAGGCCGACGGGCTCATCGCGGTCACGCCGATCTTCAGCGGCTCGTACAGCGGCCTGTTCAAGTCCTTCTTCGACGTGATCGACGACGGGGCGCTGGCCGGCAAGCCCGTGCTGATCGCCGCCACCGGCGGCACGGCCCGGCACTCGCTGGCGCTGGAGCACGCGCTGCGCCCGCTCTTCGCCTACCTGCGCGCCGTCGTCGTCCCCACCGCCGTGTACGCGGCCTCGGAGGACTGGGGCGGCGCGGCCGACGCCTTCACCGACGGCCTCGGCCCGCGCATCGCCCGCGCCGCCGAGGAGCTGGCCGACCTGCTGCTGCACCGCGGGCCCAGGGCCCAGTCCAAGGAGGGGGCCGAGGAGGAGGTCGTCCCGTTCGAGCAGCAGCTGGCCGCGCTGCGACCCTTGGACTAGTTTTCACAACATGAGCCCCAAACCTTGACTTATCGGAGTATGTTTCGTTAGGAAGCTTTCCTAACCTCCATCCTCCTCCAGGGGCTCATGTGCTGACCGCCACCCTCCTGACCCTCTCCCTCGCCGTCACCGGCACCGGCCCGGCCGACCTCGACGATCCGCACAAGAAGGACATCGCCATGCAGCTGGTGTCCAGCGCGGAGAACTCCTCGCTCGACTGGAAGGCCCAGTACGGCTACATCGAGGACATCGACGACGACCGCGGCTACACGGCGGGGATCATCGGCTTCTGCTCGGGCACCGGCGACATGCTGGAGCTGGTCGAGCTCTACACCGAGCGCAAGCCCGGCAACGTCCTCGCCAAGTACTTACCGGCCCTGCGCAAGGTCAACGGCTCCGCCTCCCACAAGGGCCTCGACCCGAACTTCACCAAGGACTGGAAGACGGCCGCCAAGGACAGCGCCTTCCAGCAGGCCCAGAACGACGAGCGCGACCGCGTGTACTTCAACCCGGCCGTCGACCAGGCCAAGCAGGACGGGCTGCGCGCGCTCGGCCAGTTCGTCTACTACGACGCCATGGTCATGCACGGGCCGGGCAGCGACAAGCTGAGCTTCGGCGGCATCAGGAAGTCGGCCCTGGCCAAGGCCAAGCCGCCCGCGCAGGGCGGGAACGAGGTGACGTACCTCAACGCGTTCCTGGACGCCAGGAAGGCGGCGATGAAGGCGGAGGAGGCGCACGAGGACACCACGCGCGTGGACACGATGCAGCGCGTCTTCCTCAAGAACGGCAACCTCGACCTGAACCCGCCACTGACCTGGAAGGTCTACGGCGACAGCTACACAATTAAGAAGTAGGGCCCGGACGGGCAGGGCGGCCCCTGCCCGTCCAGGGATTGTCAGCGCTTGACGGCGACCACCGAGTACGGCGTGTCCGGGGCCGGGGTCGTCGTGAAGCGGGCGTTGGGCAGGTAGAGGCGCTTGCCGGAGGCGGCGACCGTCGTCGGCACGTCGAACCGCGGATCGGTCAGCCGTTTCACGACTTTTCCGGATGCGCCGTCGCGCGTCAGGCTGATGACGGCGATCGCGTTCAGGCGGTTCTGCACCGCGTACAGGGTCCGTCCCTCCAGCAGCAGGCCGTCGCCGTTGACCAGCGACTCGCCGCCCAGGTCCACCTCCGTGGTGACGCCGGAGGACGGGTCGACCTCGAACAGCTTGCCGGTGTTCGACTGGACGATCAGCAGCGACTCCCGGTCGGGGCTGGGGGCGATGCCGTTGGCGTTGTTGCCGGTCGTGTACTGGATGGCGCCGGACAGCGGGATCTTGACGGCCTCGCCGGGGAGCGCGCCGCCGCGCCCGAGCTCCAGCTTGTACAGGACGGGGTTGCGGGAGTCGGTGAAGTACGCGGCGCGCCCGGTGAGGATGACGTCGTTGACGAACGCCGGGTCGGCGGTCAGCTTGTACGACTTGACGACCTCGCCGGTGCGCAGATCGATCACGCGGGCGTCGCCGCCGGTGCCTCCGGCCACGAACAGCCGCCCGCGCCCGTCGGTCTTGAGCCCGAGCGAGGGCGTGCCCGGGCCCTTGCTGATGACGGACCCCTCGCCGGTCCGCAGGTCGGCCCGGTAGATGTCGCCGCTCGCCCGGGAGCCGAAGTAGGCGTACGGGCCCGGCCCGGTCGCGATGCCCTCCGGCTGGAACCCGTCCGGCAGCGCGAACGTGTCGGGCTTCCCGGTGGCCTGCGCGGGCACGCCGCTGAGCAGGACCACGACGAGGGTGCTGAGTGCGGTCTTCAGGATCGCGGATCTCATGCGGCCCACGATGCCCGTGCCCGCCGCCCGGG
Source organism: Nonomuraea angiospora (assembly GCF_014873145.1). Taxonomy (NCBI): domain Bacteria; kingdom Bacillati; phylum Actinomycetota; class Actinomycetes; order Streptosporangiales; family Streptosporangiaceae; genus Nonomuraea; species Nonomuraea angiospora. Next base: position 3,641,941 of record NZ_JADBEK010000001.1, read on the forward strand.
CAAAGCCCTGAGGGCAGCCTTCACAGGGAGCTTTCAGCAAGGGCCGGGCGTGCAGGCCCACCCCCGCGCCGGAGGATGACACGGTAGATTGGGACACAAGCGAACAAACGGGGTTTAGACATGTCAAACGGTGCCCGTCATGTTCTGGGAGTGGTCGCGGGGCTGCTCCTCCCTCCGATCATCGCCGCGGGCCTCTGGTACGGCATCGGCGAATATCTGCTCAGATTCCAGTCGGCGTTCGAGCCGTCCTGGCTCGGGTTGTCCGCGATCGTGGCGTCGGGGATCGCGTTCGCGTTCCTGGCCGGCTCGCGGCTGTCGCCGATCGCCTCGCTGCTCGGCGGCCTGGCGTTCGGCGCCCTGGGCGTCCTTCCCATCGTGGAGCTGCGGGGCGTGCGGGTGCTGCCCGACCACTGGCTGCCGAATGTCATGGAGCAGGGGTTCCGGACGGTGGCGGACTCGGGGGTGCTGCTGTTCCTGGGGGTGGCGCTGGTGGTGGTCTCGCTGTTCCCGTCGCGGTGGCGGTCCTCGGGGAAGCAGGCCGTCTACCCGTCCGCGTACGACCCGGCGCCCTCGTACCTGCCGCCGTACAGCGGACCGGAGGACACCACGCGGCCGATGTACCGGGAATGAGGGACGCGTCGCCTGACAGAATGCCGCCATGCGCGACTCAAAGATCGTCGATTTCCTGGCCGAGCTGGCCGACAAGGTGCCCGCGCCCGGCGGCGGCGCCACGGCCGCCCTGCACGCGGCCCAGGGCGCCGCGCTGCTCGGCATGGTCGCCCGCTACACGACCGGGGAGAAGTACGCCGGCCAGGCCGAGACCGTCGTCGGCGTGATCGGGGAGACCGACACCCTGCGGGTCCGCGCGCTGCGGCTGGCCGAGGCGGACGCGGCGGCGTTCACCGCGGTCACGAACGCGTACCGGCTGCCCAAGGGCGAGGAGCGCAGCGCCGCCATCGCCCGGGCGCTGGCCGGCGCCGCCGAGCCGCCCGCCAGGGTGGTCGAGACCGCCACGCGGGTGGTCGAGCTGTGCGAGGTGCTGCTGCCGATCTGCAACCGCAACGTCGTCACCGACGTCGCCGCCGCCGCGGAGGCCGCCCGCGCCGCGCTCACCACCGCCCGGATCAACGTCGAGGTCAACCTGTCGGGCATCAAGGACGAGCGGGTACGCGAGGAGCTGAACGCCCGTGTCCACGGTGTGGACGCGGCCGTGGCCAGGGCAGACTGGGTGACCGCCGAGGTACGCGAGGAGATCAACCCGTGAGAACCCTGACCGGGAAAGAACTGGCCGCCGCCATCAGGGCCCAGACGGAGGCCGAGGCGGCGGCGGGCCCGCAGCCGCGGCTGGCCGTGGTGGTGGCGACGGCCGACGAGGCGAGCCTGTGGTACGTCCGCTCGATCGCCAAGGCGGCGGCCGGCGTGGGCATCGCCTGCGACATCGTCGATCTCGGCCCCGAGGCCGCGCCCGAGCGGATCGGCGAGACGCTGGCCAAGCTCAGCGCCGACGCCAACGTCCACGGCCTGATGCTGCAGACCCCGCTCCCCGCGGGCGCCTCCGCGCAGCGGCTGGCCGCGGCCATCGACCCGCGCAAGGACGTCGACGGCGCCAACCCGCTCTCGCTGGGCCGGCTCGCCGCCGGGCTGCCCGCGTTCCCGCCCGCCACGGCGGCGGCCGTGATGGCGCTGCTCGACCACTACGAGGTGGAGCTGGAGGGGCGGCGGGCGGTGGTCGTCGGGCGTTCGACCGTGGTGGGCAAGCCGCTGGCCCACCTGCTGCTCGACCGGCACGCCACGGTGACCGTCTGCCACTCGCGCACCCGGGACCTGGCCTCCGTCACCTCCGCCGCCGAGGTGCTGGTCGCGGCCGTGGGCCGCGCCGGGCTGATCGGCGCCGGGCACGTGGCGCCGGGCGCGGTGATGATCGACGTCGGCACCAACCCCACGGACGACGGCGGGCTGGCCGGCGACGTGGACTTCGACGCGGTGGCGCAGGTCGCGGGCGCGCTCACGCCGGTGCCCGGCGGGGTCGGCCCGGTGACGACCGCGCTGCTGCTGCGCCACACGGCCAGGGCGGCGAACCTCCCGTGAACGAGCAGATCCTGATCGTCCAGAACAGCAGGAGCGGCGGCCCCAGCCGGCTGGGCGACTGGCTGGAGGAGGCCGGGCTGAAGCTCGACGTCGTGCTCGCCCACGAAGGCGCTCCCCTGCCCGGCCGCCTCGACCACGCGGCCATGATCATGCTCGGCGGCGGCTACCTGCCCAGCGAGGACGACCGGGCGCCGTGGCTGGCCGGCGCCCGGCGGCTGGCGGGGCAGGCGCTGGAGGAGGGCGTGCCCTTCTTCGGCATCTGCCTGGGCGGGCAGCTGCTCGCCGAGGTCGCGGGCGGCGAGGTGACCGGCGACACCGGTGCGCCGGAGAACGGCAGCCTCCCGCTCACGATCCGGCCCGAGGCCGCGGGCGATCCGCTGTTCCACGGGCTGCCGGAGGTGGTGCCCGCGATCGAGCACCACAAGGACGCGATCACCCGGCTGCCCGGCGAGGCCGTCTGGCTGGCGGAGACGGGCGCCTGCCCCTATCAGGCGTTCCGGGTGGGCGAGCGGGCCTGGGGGGTGCAGTTCCATCCCGAGGTGCTGCCGGCGCGCATCCGCGAGTGGTCGCCGGACGGGTTCGACCCCGAGCAGGTGTACGCGCGGGCGGTGGCGGACGAGCCGGTCTCCACGCCGGTCTGGCACCGGGTCACCACCCGCTTCGCCGCGCTCGCCGCCGGGGCGCCCAAGGAGGTCAGCGCGCGTACGAGTCCCAGCCGAGCTTGACCGCCACCGCCAGCCCGCAGGCGGCCGCCAGGTAGCGCAGGCTGTTGCCCGGCAGCCGCCGCGCGATCCTGGGCCCGATCCACCCCCCGAGCAGAAACCCGGCCGCCAGCGGCGCCGCGGCGGCCCAGTCCACCGGCCCGAACAGCGCGAACCCGAGCGCGGCCACCGCGTTCGCCAGCCCGGACATCACGTTCTTCATGGCGTTCAGCTTGGCCGCCGGGTGGTCGAACATGAGGGCCAGCACGGCGAACACCATCAGCCCCCCGGCCGCGCCGAAGTACCCCGTGTAGATCGTCACGGCGAACAGCGCCGCCCGCCCCAGCACGCCGTGCTCGCCGTGCGCCCGCACCGACGGCGGCCTGACCAGCAGCAGCGAGGCCATCGCGATCAGCCAGGGCGCGATCAGCTCGAACGTCCTGGCGGGGGTGACCAGCAGCAGTAACGCCCCGGTCGCGCCGCCGACCGCGGCCACGGGGCCGAGCTTGAGCACCCGGGCGCCCTCCCCGGCCAGCTCCGGCCGCGATCCGGCGGCGGCGCCGATGCCGGTGAAGACGAGGGCGACGGTGTTGGTGACGTTCGCGGTGAGCGGGGGCAGGCCGAACGCCAGGAGCGCCGGGTAGGAGACGATCGAGGCGAGGCTGACGACCGTGCTCACCACTCCGGCCGCCACCCCGACTCCGAGCAGGCCGAGCGTTTCTCCGACGATCACTCGGTTATGTTAGTTGTCGTCCGATTTGTCCCCTTGGGGTGGGGCCTCCCGCCAGCGCCTGGGCGATGGTCTCGGCGGTGGCCTGCCAGATCGGGGTGGCGGGGTTGATGACGTCGAAGTGGTCGCCGGGCATTTCGAGGTAGGTCACCTCGTCACCGGCCTCCACTGCCGCGCGCGCGTAGCGGCGGCTGAAGTCGACCAGGTCCAGGTCGTCGGCTGCGCCTTGGACGACGAGCTGGCGTACCCGGAGCGGGAGGCGGAGCAACGGCGAGGCGTCCGCGTACGGCGGCGCCGCCCGGCCTTCGGGTGCGCGCCCGCCCAGGGCTGCGCCGACGGCGCCGGTCCCGACCCATCGCCGGTCGCCTTCCACGAGATCGAGCACCCCGGCGAGCGAAACGGCGAGCACCACCCGCGCCCCACCGGCCACCGCATGGGCACCGCCTGCCGCCTCACCGGCCGCGTCGGCTACGGCGCGGAGGGCGAGCTGGGCGCCTGCCGAGTGGCCGACGACGGCCACCCGGGTGAGGTCCAGCGCCGCCGCCCCATCGGTGCTCTGGGGGTGCTCGTCCGGGGCGCGGGCCGCCGCGAGGGCGGCCAACCCCGCCGCCACATCCGCCGTCGTCGCGTCCCAGCCGTGCAGATCCGGCCGCCGGTACTCGAGGTTCCACACCGCGAGCCCGCGCCCGGCCAGGTCGGCGCAGAGCGGCCCCATGATGTCGGCCGCCCAGATCGACCGCCAGTACCCGCCGTGGACCAGCACCACCACGGGCGGCTCACCGGCGTCCGGAAGGTCCGGAAGGTACAGCTCGCCCCACTGCTCCGGCAGCGGCCCGTACGCGATCCGCCGCGACGGATGCCGTACCCGGTGCACGGCATGGCGGATCCCCCAGGCCAGCCCGCCGACGCCGCGTCCGTGCAGGTGAGTGGCGCCCTCCCCGGCCGTCACCCCGTCGGCGCGCTCCACGTCCACCCAGACCACCGCCCCGAGGTCCCGCCCGATCAGCGAGCGCACCTCACCGGAGGGCCCCGGCAGCACGACCACGCAGCCGGCGCCCTCCGGTGAGGACAGCAGCGAGAGGACGTGGGAGGCGTCACGGGCGTGGACGAGCGTCCCGGAGACCCCCGCGGCGGCGAACTCGCGGGCCGCGATCTCCTCCAGCAACCCCGCGTCGGCCACCACGCCGGGGCCGACGACCACCAGCACCTCGATCATGAGCCCGACCCTACGCGTAATACCTTAGGCCGGGTGCAGGTAAAGCAGCTTCACCCATGGCCCACGACCACCGCCGAGGCCGAGGCCGTCCAGGACCGGCTGCGCGGACGCGTCGAGCTCACAGGCCCCGTCGACTTCTCCCTGGTCGCGGGCCTGGACGTGCACTATCACGGCGACGACGCCCTCACGGCCGCCGTGGTCGTCCTCGACGCCGGCACGATGGCGACGGTGGAGGAGGTGACGGTGCGCGGCCGGGTGGCGTTCCCGTACGTGCCGGGGCTGTTCGCCTTCCGGGAGCTGCCCGCCCTGGTGGAGGCGCTCGAACGGCTCCCGGTGACGCCCGACCTGCTGGTCTGCGACGGGTACGGGCTGGCGCACCCGCGCGGCTTCGGCCTGGCCTGCCACCTGGGCGTGCTGACCGGCCTGCCCGCGCTCGGCGTGGGCAAGACGCCCTTCGTCGGCACGCACGAGCCGCCGGGGCCGGAGCGGGGCGACTGGGCGCCGATCGTCCACGAGGGCGCCGTCGTCGGCCGCGCGCTGCGCACGCAGCGCGCGATCAAGCCGGTGTACGTCTCCCAGGGCCACCGCATCTCCCTGGACACGGTCACCGACCAGGTCCTGCGCCTCGCCCCGCGCTACCGCCTCCCCGACCCGATCCGCCGCGCCGACCACCTGGCCCGCCACCCCGGCTGACCCCCATCGTCACCGGGGGCGCCAGGCCCAGACGAGGAGCCAGACGCTGAGCCCGAAGAGCGTCATCCCGAGCGGTACGTGCACCGCCAGCACCCCCGAACCGCCCAGGGCCGACTGGAGGAAGCCGAGCAGCAGCACCGCCAGGCCGACCAGCGCGGGCCAGCCCGGGCCCCGGGCGGGCCGCCACAGCAGGACGGCCGCGACGAGCTGCAGCAGCCCCAGCACGTGTACGGCCAGCGCACCCATGCCGTGCGAGCCCGCCCCTCCCCCGCTCATCAGCTGCCCGGCCGTCACGGCCTGCGCCAGGACGGACAGCGTGTTGAGGACGACCACGGCCTTGAACGCGGTCACGTACCCGTTTCCCTTGGCGACCTGGGTTACCACTGGATCTCTCCTTCGACCTCGTCTGCGGTCTCCAGGATCTTGCCGGGCGCGCCGGAGGGCATCCGCCGCTGGTCGTCATCCCCGATACGCCACCGGGCGTACGGCTCAGACGCCCGAATAGGCCATCGGGGGCAGCACGGCCTGGGCGTCCGCGCCGCCGAACCAGAGCCCGATCATGAACGCGGCCGTCGCCTCCAGCAGCATGGCCCGGTCGAGCCCGCCGCCGTCCACCGGGGTGCAGCCGAGGTCGGCGACCAGCGTACGCACCGCGGCCAGGGCGGCCGGGTCGTCACCGCACAGCGGCACCGCCAGCGGCCTGCCGTCGAACACCGGCGGCGTCAGCCGCCACACGTCCACGTGGCACAGATTGAACGCCTTCACCACGTGCCCTCCCGTGAGGTCGCGGATCAGCGGGGCGATGGGGCGGGCGGGGTCGTACGGGCCCTCGGCGTTGGCCACGTCGATGACGGGCTTGCCGCGCAGCGCGCCGCCGGCGGACGCGAGCACGCCGGCCAGCCCCGCCTGCCTGACGGCCACCATCACGACCTCCCCGAACGCCGCCGCCTCCGCCCAACTCCCGGCCCGCACACCCACCACCCCTGCCTGCGCGCCTGCCATCTCCGTCCGCGTGCGAGCCGCCTCGGCTGTCATCGTCGCGGCCCGCGCCGCGCTGGCGGAGGCGTCCCTGCCGCTGATCATCACCTCGTGCCCCGCCCTGGCCCACTGCGTGCCCAGGGCGTCCGCCATGCCGCCCGCCCCCAGGATCCCGATACGCATGTTCGTCCTCCGTCGCATGAACTGGTAAGTAGGAGGACTGTAGAAAGCCCGTCACACACCATTTGGTGCCTAATGGAGGCCTCGTTGGGGTTCATCGCCGACTGCCAGGCCCGGCTGGCCTTCGACCTGCTGGCCAACACCTGGAACGCGGTCGTCCTGTGGGCGCTGCGTAACGGCCCGCGCCGGCCGGGGCGGCTGCGCGCGGAGATCGGCGGCATCAGCACCAAGGTCCTCACGGAGACGCTGCGCCGCCTGGAGTTCAACGGCCTGGTCACGCGCCGCACGTACGCGGAGGCCCCGCCCCGCGTCGAGTACGAGCTGACCGACCTCGGCCGCACGCTCCTCGGCCCGATCGAGGCGTTCGGGGTGTGGGCGCACGACCACGCCGACGAGGTCATGGCCGCGCAGGACCGCTGGGAGACGTGAGAGCTTTCTAATATACGGAGCGTTACTGGATCACTACTTAGGGTAGCTAGACGACGGTTGTTCATTACCGTCTCCCAGGAGGTTCCATGCTTTTCTCCCCCCGCAGGATCGTCGCCGTCGCGGCCGTCGCCGCCGGCCTGACTCTGCTCTCCGCCCCGGCGTCCTACGCCGTGGTGGATCCTCTCGCCCTGGTCCCCTGCCTGGCCGAGGCCGGCGCCGGCGCCACGACACTGATCGACCCGACCGCGCCGGCCGTGCCGGCCGAGGTGCCGGGCGTGAGCTGCCTGCAGCCCTGACCGGCTCAGCCTGGGCACGTCCCCGGCCGATCCGGTTATCCGAGCGTGCGGCGCGGCAGAGGCAGCCGCGCCGCCCGCCATGGCGGCCCGATCAGTTCCCCCCTACAGCGCAAGCCCAGTCCATCCGATAGCGCAGAGCAGCTAGGAGATCCTTTGAAGGTCCGCGTCCTGACCGCCGTCGCCGCACTCGCGCTGGCGGGCGCCCTACCCTCCATCGCTTTCGACAAGCTCACCACCGACCCGCCCATCGTGCGCGTCGAGACCTGGGTCCAGCACGTCAACGTCTTCACGTCCTAGTGCGGCTCGCGCAGGTGCCCGTGGCCGACGCTCCACCGGAGTCACGGACCATGTCCAGTTATGTCGGCTATTTCATGTTCCTCAGCCGGTGGATTCAGGCGCCGCTCTACATGGGGCTGATCCTCGCCCAGATCGTGTACACGTGGCGGTTCATGCTGGAGCTGCTCCATCTGATCGAGCTCGGGTTCGGCGGCTCACCACCGGAGACCACCGTCATGCTGATCGTCCTCGGCCTCGTGGACGTGGTCATGGTCTCCAACCTGCTCATCATGGTCATCATCGGCGGCTACGAGACGTTCGTCTCCCGGCTGCGCATCGAGGGCCACCCCGACCAGCCCCAATGGCTTTCCCACGTCAACGCCAACGTGCTGAAGGTCAAGCTGGCCATGGCGATCATCGGCATCTCGTCCGTCCATCTCCTCCAGATCTTCATCAACGCCTCCAGACCGACCATCACCGACAGGGAGCTGCTGTGGAAAACGCTGATCCACCTGACCTTCGTGGTCTCGGCGCTGACGCTGGCGCTGATCGACCGCATCATGGCGGGCGCGCGGCGCGACGCCGAGACGAACGGGGGCGAGCGGCAGTCCACCCTGCAGCAGGAACGGGTCGCCGCGTGACCGGGACGCTCCGGTGAGGCGGCCGGCCGTCATCGTGACGATCGCGGTGTTCGCGTGCTCGCTCGCGGGCGCCGCCCACGCCGAAGGCGAGGCCGCCAGGCCGGGCGGTCCCCCGCCCCTGATCGGCAACGTGACCATCTTCAACGACGAGATCATCGAGCCGGTGTCGCTGCCCGTGAGCACCTGCGGGTCGCTGCTCCCGCTGCTCGGCAAGTCGCCCACCACCTGTAAGGGCGCCTCACGGGTGTCGGACGACGACGCCTGACCCCGTACGTGCCCGCCTGCGGGGGCGGGCGGGCACGTACGGCCGGCGATGAGCGAGCACGTACGGCGGCAGCGGGCGGGCACGAACGACTGGCACGTACGGCGGGCCAGGAGCGATCCTCAGCCGTACAGCTTCTCCAGCACCGCGGCCACCCCGTCCTCGTCGTTGGACAGCGTGCGGCGCTCGGTCGCCGCCAGCACCAGGTGGTGCGCGTTGGCCATGGCGTAGCCGGCGCCCGCGTAGGAGAGCACGGCCAGATCGTTCGGCATGTCGCCGAAGGCCACCACCTCGCCGGGCGCGATCCCCCACTCCCGGCACAGCACGTCGAGCGTGCTCGCCTTCGTCACCCCCGGAGCGCTGATCTCCAGGAGGCCGGTCCCGCCGGAGTGCGTGACCTCGGCCAGCCCCTCGACCCGCGCCACGACGGCCGCGACCATCTCGTCCGCCGTGCTGGTGTGCGACTGGGCGAGCAGCTTGACGATCGGATCGTCGCCGTCGAAGACGGAGCTCACCTCGCGGAGGTAGGCCAGGTCCTCCACGAGGCGCCTGGTGTAGGCGACCTCGGCGAGCACGCCCCGGCCCGTCTCGATGGCCAGGCCGATCCCGGGCAGTGCCGCGGCCAGGGCCTGCGCGACCGTGTTCGCCGCCGTCCGGTCCAGGAGACGGCTGGTGACGATCTCGTCGGCGGCCAGGTCGTACACGATCGCGCCGTTGCTGCAGATCGCGACGCCCGTGACGCCCGCCTCAGCGGCGAGGGCGCGGACGGCGCGCGGCGGCCTGGCGGTGACGAAGACGATCTCGGCGCCGGCCGCGCGGGCGGCCTGAAGGGCCTGTCTGGTGCGGGGGGTGATGGCGCGTGAGGAGTTGAGGAGGGTTCCGTCGAGGTCGGTGGCCACGAGGCGGGGGAGGGTGCCGGCGCTCATGGTGCCGATTATGCCGATCTTTCAGATCCGCATCTCGGAGGGGAGCCGCCCGGCCGCGTTCGACAGCTCCAGGCCGAGGAGTCGCCCGGTGTCGCCGAAATCAAGAACGACATCCGCCGCTTCAACCTGACTTACGATCTCTTCTGGCACTATTTCGTGCTTCATCGCGATATAGGCGATATTGCGGATCTTGTCGAAGCTCACGTACACCGTCTGCGGCCGCTGCCCGGACGGCGCCTCGTCCCAGCTCAGCAGCCCCTCCTTGGCCTCGTGCGAGCCTGCCAGCGCGGCCCGGACCATGGCCAGGGCCAGCTCGATCGCCTCCAGCGAGTCGACCCCGGTGACCTTCCGCTCGTGCTCCCACCCGTCGAGCCCGTCGATCCGGTACGGGCACGACCAGTCCCCCGTCGGCTCCTCGTAAGGCACGCCGACCGTGACGGTGACATCACGCGGCGGATCGGTACGCAGCGCCAGCACCCGATGGGCGATCTCGTACATGTAGCCTGATCTACCCCATGAAAGACACTTGAAGGCCCCATCCCATACCGTCGCCGAAGTATGCGTTTCTGGCTACGGCTGCCGCAAGCTAGGCTGCCAACGGTCGTAAGGGGGCCCTTGAGATGAACGAGTCATTCGGGACGCGCCTTCGAGCCAGGCTCGACGAGTGCGGTCCGCTGTGTGTGGGCATCGATCCGAGTCCGGCGCTGCTGCACGCCTGGGGGCTCGACGACTCGCCCGCCGGTCTGGAACGCTTCAGCCGCACGGTCGTCGAGGCCGTCGGCGACGTGGCGGCCCTGGTCAAGCCGCAGTCCGCCTTCTTCGAGCGCTGGGGCAGCCGCGGCATCGCGGTGCTGGAACGCACCATCGCCGACCTGCGCGAGGCCGGGACGCTGGTGGTGCTCGACGTCAAGCGGGGCGACATCGACAGCACGATGGCCGCCTACGCCGAGGCCTACCTCGACCGGGGCAGCCCGCTGGCCGCCGACGCCGTGACGCTGAGCCCGTATCTCGGGTTCGGGTCGCTGGAGGGCGCGATCGTGTCCGCCATGGCCAATGACGCCGGCGTCTTCGTGCTGGCCCGCACCTCCAACCCGGAGGCCGCCCCGCTGCAGCGGCTCGTGGCCGACCAGGTGCTCGCCGGGGTCGCCGCGGCGAACGCCGGGCACGAGCCGCTGGGGTCCATCGGGGTGGTGATGGGGGCCACGCTGCCCGAGCTGGAGTATTCGCTGGACGACCTCAACGGCCCCATCCTCGCGCCGGGGCTGGGCGCCCAGGGGGCCTCGCCCGCCGACGTGGCGCGGCTGTTCGCCTCCGTACGGCACGCCGTCGTGCCCTCGGTCTCCCGGGCGGTCCTGGCCGACCCCAAGCGGCTGCGCTCTCGCACGCTCTACTTCCGCGACGAGTGCGCCGCCCACCTGGACGCGAAGATCGCCACCCAGGCGTGAGCCGCGCCCGCCGTGACGACCGCGCGGCCCACCCACCACCTCAGGTGTGAGCCGCGCCCGCCGGTGATCAGGCCGGCGCGGACGCCAGCACGCGGTTGACGGCGGCCAGCACGGCGTGGGCCGAGGCGGTCAGGACCGAGGTGTCCTGGGCCGCGCCCCAGCTGGTGACGCCGTCGACGCGGGCCTCCACGTAGGCGATGGCGCGGCTGCCCCGGCCCGGGTCCAGGGCGTGCTCGGCGAAGTGGAGGATGTCCACGTCGATCCCGTCGTCCCCGAGCGCGGCGGTCAGCGCGGACAGCGGCCCGTTGCCGGTGCCGCGCAGCCGGCGCCCCGACCGCAGCGTGCCCGCGAACTCGTGCACGCCGGGCGCCGTCTCCCTGGTGCTCCACTCGGCCAGCGCGCCGGTCTCCCCCGGGGCCAGGTAGGTGGCGTGGAAGAGCTCCCACAGCTGCTCGGCCGTGATCTCCTCGCCGCTGCCGTCGGTGGCGCGCTGCACGACCGAGGAGAAGTCGATCTGCAGGCGGCGGGGCAGCTCCAGGCCGTAGCGGGTGCGCAGGAGGTAGGCGATGCCACCCTTGCCCGACTGGCTGTTGACCCGGATGACCGCCTGGTAGCCGCGGCCCACGTCGGCGGGGTCGATGGGCAGGTACGGCACCTCCCACGGCGCCCGCTCCGGCGGCACGCCCAGCTCGGCGGCCCGCTTGGCGTGGTGGGCCAGGCCCTTGCCGATGGCGTCCTGGTGGGTGCCGGAGAAGGCGGTGTAGACGAGGTCCCCCGCGTACGGGTGGCGCTCGGGCACGGGCAGCCGGTTGCAGTGCTCCACGACCCGGCGGATCTCGTCGATGTCGGACAGGTCGAGCATGGGGTCCACGCCCTGGGAGTACAGGTTGAGCGCGAGGGTCACCAGGTCCACGTTGCCGGTCCGCTCGCCGTTGCCGAACAGGCAGCCCTCCACCCGCTGGGCGCCGGCCAGCAGGGCCAGCTCGGCGCAGGCCACGCCGGTGCCGCGGTCGTTGTGCGGGTGCACCGAGAGGATGACCGCGTCCCTGCGGTCGAGGTGGCGGTGCATGTACTCGATCTGGTCGGCGTACACGTTGGGGGTGGCCACCTCGACCGTCGCGGGCAGGTTGTGGATCACCGGGCGGTCCGGCGCGGCGTCCCACAGGGCCGTCAGGTCGTTGCAGACCTCCAGCACGTAGTCGGGCTCGGTGAGGTTGAACACCTCCGGCGAGAACTGGAAGCGCACGTCGAGGCCGTCCGCGAGCCGGGCGACGTGCCCGGCGGCGTCCATGATCAGGGCGCGCAGCTCGTGCCTGTTGTGGCCGAGCACCACGTCCCGCCAGGTGGGGGCGGTGGCGGTGTAGAGGTGCACGACAGCGCGGGGCAACCCCTCGATGGCGGCGAACGTGCGCTCGATCAGGTCCCGCCTGGCGGCCGTGAACACGACCACGGTCACATCCTCCGGCACGACGCCGGGCTCGGCGAGGTGGCGGACGAAGTCGAAGTCGAGCCGGCTGGACGAGGGGTAGCCGACCTCGATCTCCTTGAACCCCATGCCGGTCAGCAGGTCGAACATCCGGCGCTTGCGGGCCGGGTCCATCGGCTCGGCCAGCGCCTGGTTGCCGTCGCGCAGGTCCACGGGCACCCAGAGCGGGGCCCGTGTGAGGCGCGCGGACGGCCAGTCGCGCTCGGTGAGCGGCACCTCGACGCGCTCGTGGGCGGGCTTGTAGCGGTGGTAGGGCATGGTGCTGGGACGTTGACGGTTCCAGGCGTACACGGACGGCGTCATGGCGGCTACACTAATCACAACACAGGTCCTCAGACAACCTGAGAGGTGCGTTCGATGCCACTCGGCTCCCTCCGTCCCAGCCCGCTCGTCGAGCAGGCGACCCAGCACCTGCGCGAGCAGATCACGCAGGGCGAGTGGCCCGTGGGCACCCGCCTGCCCGGCGAGAACGCGCTGGCCAAGGCGCTGGGAGTGGGGCGTTCGACGGTCCGGGAGGCGCTGCGCGCGCTGGCGGGGGCGGGGCTGGTGCAGGCCCGGCAGGGCTCGGGGGTGTTCGTGATCGCCACTGCGACCGCCACTGTGCCCGCCGAGGACTGGCCCGCCCGGCTGCGCCGGGCCGCCATCACGGACGTCTACGAGGTGCGCATGATGGTCGAGACGCAGGCCGCCCGGATGGCGGCGCGGCGGCGCACCGAGGAGGACGTCGCGGCGCTGGAGGAGGCGCTGGCGGCGCGGGCGCGGGCGGCGGCGCAGGACGACGCCGCGTTCGTGGACGCCGACATCGCCCTGCACGCGGCGGTCGTCGCGGCGGCCGGCAACCCGGTGCTGACCGACCTGTTCGCCGAGTTCGCGCCAGCGTTGCGCGAGGGGCTGATCGGCCTGGTGGAGGTGCTCGGGCTGCGCGCGCACGACCGCAACCCGGGGCACGACTCGCACGCGGAGCTAGTGGCCGCCGTCCGGGACGGCGACGGGGACGCGGCGGGCGCGATCCTTCAGGCGGAGCTGGAGCAGACGCTCGCCCACCTGCACGGCGCATAGCCTGGTCACGGTGATCATCCGTACGCAGCGCCCCTCGGCCCGCGTCATCCTGGCCGCCCCCGACGACCGCGTCCTCCTGCTCCGCTTCGTCCCGCCGGACCCGTGGCCGAAGGAGCCCGCCTGGCACCTGCCCGGCGGCGGCCTGGAGCCGGGCGAGTCACCGGCGCAGGCGGCGGCGCGCGAGGTGCTGGAGGAGACCGGCCACGTGCTCGACGGCGCCGGTCTCGGCGACCCCGTGGCGGTGAACGAGGGCGCGTGGTCCAACCTCGGCCGCCACTTCTACACCGTGCACACGTACTTCTTCGCCCGCGTGCCCTCCGCGACCGTCGCCCCCACGGCGCTGGAGGACTACGAGACGGAGGCCTTCAAGCTGGGCCACCGCTGGTGGCGGGCGGACGAGCTGGCCGCCGCCGAGGAGCGCGTGTTCCCGCCGGGGCTGGCCGCGCTGCTGCCGGACCTCCTGGCCGGAGTGCGCCCCCAGGCCCCCGTCAGGCTCCTCTGGACATTCGAGGAAAAATCTTCGGAAGGGATGTGAAGAACGCGCGGACGGCTCCGACCCGGTTACGAGCACAACGTGAAGGAGCACACCATGAGCAAGCTCATCTACTGGGTCCACACCTCCGTCGACGGCCACATCGAGGGCCCGAACGGGGAGTTCGACTGGCCGGCGATGGGGCCGGAGCTGTCGGCGTACGGGGACGAGGTCCACGCCCGCGTCGGCACCTTCCTGTACGGGCGCGTCGTCTGGGAGATGATGTCCAGCTACTGGCCCCACGCGGAGTCGATCTCGGACGACCCGCACGACCTCAAGTTCGCGCCCGTCTGGCGCAGCACCCCGAAGGTCGTCTTCTCCACCACGCTGCGGGAGGCCGGCTGGGACGCCCGGATCGTCTCCGGCGACCTCGCCAAGGAGGTCGCCGAGCTGAAGAGCGGGCCCGGCAAGGACCTCCTGCTGAACGGCGGCTCCCGGCTGGCCGGCGCGCTCACCGAGCTGGGGCTGATCGACGAATATCACATCATGGTGCACCCGGTCGTCCTCGGCGGCGGCCGGCCGCTGTTCCCTCCGCTGGCCCAGCGGACCGGCCTGCGGCTGGTGGAGACGCGGACGTTCGACGCCGGGGTGGCGCTGCTGCGCTACGAACGGGCCGGCAGCTAGGGCAGGGCGGCCTCGATCTCGTGGCGGGTCGGCATGGAGGTGCTGGCCCCCTCCCGCTGCACCGACAGCGCCGCCGCCGTGGACGCGAAGCCCAGCGCGTCGGCCACGCTCATCCCCTCCGACCTGGCCACGGCGAACGCGCCCACGAAGGTGTCGCCGGCCGCGGTCGTGTCCACGGCGTCCACCTTCACCGCGGGCACCCGCAGCCGCTCCCCCGAGCGCGACCCGTACAGCGCGCCCTCGGAGCCCAGCGTGATCAGCGCCTCCTCCACCCGCTCCAGCAGCGCGTCGAGGGCGGCCTCCGCGCCGGCGGCGCCGGTGATGGCGGCGGCCTCGTGCTCGTTCGGGACGATCGTGGTGACCGCGTCGAGGAGCTCGTCCGGCAGCGGCCGGGCGGGGGCCGGGGTCAGGTAGACGGGCACGCCGGAGACCTGGGCGGCCTGGGCGGCCGCCACGACGGCCTCCATGGGCAGTTCGAGCTGGAGCAGCAGCGCGTCCGAGCGGGCGATGGCGGCCAGGTCCTCGCCCGAGGGGCCGGTGACGGTGCCGTTCGCGCCGGGGACGACGATGATCGAGTTGCCGCCCTCGTCGTCCACCACGATGTGCGCGATGCCGCTGGGCCCGGGCACCTCGCGCAGGCCGCGTACGTCGATCCCGGCCTGCGCCAGCGTGGCGCGCAGCTCCGCGCCGAAGCCGTCGTCGCCCACCGCCCCGAGGAAGGCCACGTGCGCGCCCGCGCGGGCGGCGGCGATGGCCTGGTTGGCGCCCTTGCCGCCGGGCACGGTACGGAACCGGTGCCCGGTGACCGTCTCGCCCCGCTTGGGGGCTTCGGAGACGTAGGCGACGAGGTCCATGTTGGCGCTGCCGAAAACCGAGATCATGGGCCCATCATCTCCTGTGTGCGGGCGGCCAGCGCGGCCAGCCCTACTCCGTCGTACCCGGTCAGGCTGCTGGCCAGGCTGTCGCGCATCCGCCAGCGGTCCGGCACGCCGCCGTTCAGCGCGCCCGCGACGGACCCGGCCGTGGCCCCGGCGGAGTCGGTGTCCCAGCCGCCGGCCACCGCTCCGGCGATCGTGGCGGTGAAGTCGCCCCGGCCGTGGATCAGCGTGGCCGCGATGAGGGCGGCGTTGTTGATGGTGTGCACCCAGTGCAGGGCGCCGTGGCGTTCGTGCAGGAGGTCGACGACCCGCTCGAAGTCGTCCTCGCGGGCGGCGTCCGCGGCGGCCAGGCGTACCGCCTCGTGCAGGCGCGAGCGCTCCGGCACCACCGACAGGCCCGCCCGTACGACCTCCTCGGGAGAGGTGGCGACCAGGGCGGACGCGCACATGGCGGCCACGAACATGGCCCCGTAGATCCCGTTGGCGGTGTGGGTCAGGCGGGCGTCGCGCCAGGCGTGCTCCGCCGCCGTGGCGGGGTCGCCCGGGTTGCTCCAGCCGTACACGTCGGCCCTGATCAGGGCGCCGATCCACTCCCTGAACGGGTTGCGGCGGGTCGCCGTGGCGGGCGGCTCGACGCCGTCCAGGAGGTTGCGGTACGCGACCCGTTCGGCGGTGAACGTGCGGCCGGCGGGCAGCTCGTCCAGCCACAGCTTGGCCAGGTCGTCGGTGGTGAAGCCGCGGCCGTGGCGCTCCAGGACGGACAGGGCCAGCAGCGGGTAGTTGAGGTCGTCGTCCTCGGGGATGCCGTCGATGTTCTCGGCCAGGGAGTTGACGGCGCTGCGGCGGTTCCACGGCCAGCGGCGGGCGACGTCGTCCGGGAGCCCCTTGGCGGTGAACCAGCCGCGGATGGGCCAGTTGCCGGTGGCCTCGGCGATCTGCCTGACGCCCTCGCGCGGGATCTTCTCCACGGGCTTGCCGAGCACGCACCCGGCCGCCCGCCCCTGCCACGCGCCGAGCACCCGCGCCGGATCGACGGCCGATCTCGTCGTCGTGCCCGGCCAGGACGGGCAGGCGGCGACGATGCCGGCCAGGTCCGAGGGCTCGGGCAGCGGGGACGGGACGGCGGCCAGCTCGTCCAGCAGCTCCCCGGCCAGGTCCCGCAGGCGGGCCGCGCCCGGCTCGGAGGCCCCGGCGCGCGGGGGCGCGTCGTGGCCGCCGGCCGCGTGCCAGCGGTCCGCGATCTCCCTCACGCGCTCCGCGTCGGGGCCGGAAGCCCGGCCGTCCTCGACGGCCTGGCGGAGTTCGTGGCCGATCAGGTCCTCCGGCTGGACCCAGGTGAGGCGGATCACCGGCGGTCGAGGTCGGCGAAGGCGGCCTCGTGGCCGCGGCGCCGTACCAGGTCGTCGGCGTGCACCCGGCGCGCCACCTCCGCGATCGCGAGCCCGGGGGCCACCAGGTCCGTCCGGCTGGCCGCCCCCACCTGCGAGACCCACTCCGGCGGCACCGCGGACAGCCCCCCGAGGGCGCCCGCGATGGCCCCGCCCATGGACGCGATCGAGTCGGCGTCGCGCCCGTAGTTGACGCCGCCCAGCACGGTCTCGCGGTAGTCGCCCTTGGCGATCACCAGGAACCCGAGCGCCAGCGGCAGCTCCTCGATGCTGTGCACCCGGCTCGGCCGCCGCGCCCCCAGCCCCTGGTCGCGGTAGGTGTCGGCGACGGTGTCGTAGGGCCGCATGGCGGCGCGCAGCGTCTCGAACGACCCGTCCCAGTGCCCCAGCCCGGCGGCGGCCTCGCAGACGGACTCGATGGCGGCCCGCGTGCCGTCCTTGGCCAGGCGCAGGCAGGCCGCGATCACGGAGTCCGCGGTGGCGCCCGGCCGCATGGCCTCGGCCACGGCGGCGGCCATCACCCCGGCGGCCTCCCGGCCGTAGCTGGACTGGTGCGCCCCGGCCAGGTCGACGGCCTCGGCGTAGGCGGCGTCGGGGTCGGCGGCGTTCACGATGCCAACGGGGGCGACGTACATGGCGGCGCCGCAGTTGACGATGTTGCCGACGCCGGCCTCGCGCGGGTCCACGTGCCCGTAGTGGAGCCTGGCCACGATCCACTTCTCGGCCAGGAAGATCCGCTGCAGCGGCAGCGCCTCGGCCTCCAGCTCGGGGATCCAGCGCCGCTCGCCCATCAGCTCGGGCACCAGGTGCTCGGCCATCGAGTACGCGGTCAGGTGCCCGCCGGCCTTCTCGTAGACGCGGATCAGGGCGTGCGTCATCAACGTGTCGTCGGTGATGTGGCCGTCGCCCTTGTGGTACGGGGCGATGGGACGGGCGTTGCGCCAGTCGTCGTTGAACGGCGGCACGATGCCCTCGACGCGACCCCCGTACCTCTCGACGATCTGCTCGGGGGTCCAGCCCTCGGTGGCGCCGCCCAGCGCGTCACCGACCGCCGCCCCCGCCACGCAGCCAGTGGCCCTGTCCTCAAGCGGCGTCATGCGATTCCCTCCGATAGTTCGATCAGATCTTGCCCTGCCAGGTCAGGCAGGCAACAACCGGCCAGCGTGCGTACCGACGCGATCCACCCCTCCGGGATCGCCTCCAGCCCGCCGCACGCTCCCGCGAGCGCGCCGGTCAGCGCGGGCGCCGAGTCGGCCAGCGCGGCCAGGCAGGCCGCCGCGGGCACGGCCCGCGCGAGCTCGCCGCCCGCCGCCTCGGCCAGTGCCAGCGCCACCGGCACGGTCTGCGCGGCGCCGACGCCGTAGCTGTAGACGTGGTCGAGCAGCGCGGCGTCCAGCGCGGGCACGGCCGCGAACGGGTCGCCCGCCCTGCGCGTGACCGCCAGCGCCGCGCGGGCGTTGTGGCCGATGGCGGTGTCCTCGGGCAGGACGGCCAGCGCCGCCTCCACCGCCCCGGCCACCGATCCCGACCGCACGGCCTCGGCCACGGCGGCGGCCATGGCCAGGGCGCCCAGGACTCCGTCATAGGCGTTCGTCACCTGGGCGTCCTGCGTGGGGTCCCGTCCCAGGACCCCGAACGCCACGGCCCTGACGGCGGCGGCGTCGTCGAAGTGGTGCGGGTTGTCGTGCCCGGACGCGGGCGGCTCGAGGCCCTTGGCGAGGTTGTCGAGCGCGGTGGCCACCGAGATCCGGCCCCTGACACCGTCCCGGCGCAGCTCCCTGAACGCCTCGGCTCTCGGGCGGTCGATGGTGAGCGCCGTCCAGGCCAGCCATTCGGCGTCGTCGGACGGGCCTACGGCCAGCGGGGCCGTGGGCTGGTTGAGCGCGAACGGGACCGGCAGCGTGGTGACCTCGTGCTCCTCCGCGAAGGCGTCCAGCTCTCTGTGCAGGCGTCTGCTCCAGGGGGCGTGCAGGGCCGCCCGGTGCCTGGCCGCCGGCCATCCGGCGGCGTCACCGACGGCGAGCCCGGCGAAGGCCCCTCTGATTCTGTCCCCCGACATCGTGATCTACAGTCCTCCCGCCAGTTCGTCGGCGACGTCCAGTACGTGTCTTCCGGCCACGACGGGCAGGCATTTGCCCGTCACGGGGCCGATCCTGGCCGCCCACCGTCCGGGCACGCCGCTCTCGCCGCGCATGGCTCCGGTGATCGCCCCGGCGATGGCGCCGATCGTGTCGGCGTCCCTGCCCAGGCTCACCCCGAACGTCACGGACGCCTCGACGTCGCCGTCCCCGGCCAGCACGGCCGCCAGCGCCAGCGCCACGGCCTCGGGGGCGACGTCGGTCCAGGGGTAGTGCCTGACGACCACGGCCGCGTGCAGCGCCTCGACGAGCGCGGCCTCGTCGGCCGGGCCCGTGACCTGTTCCGTGGCGCGTACGACGTTGCGGGCGGTCCACGAGTCGGCGGGGATCACCGACAGCGCCGCCCGTACGACGTCCTGGACCGAGGCCCCGCCCAACGCGGCGGCCACGGCCCCGGCGACCGCGCGGCCGCCCAGGATGCCCTCGCCGGACCCGCTGACCAGCCCGTCCTGCTCCACCAGCCGGGCCGCCTCGGCGGGATCGCCCGGGCAGAACACCCCGTACGGCGCCGCCCGCATCGCCAGCCCGTCCGACCAGCCGTGCGAGTGGACCAGCCCCGTCAGCGGCGGCTCCAGCCCGCGGCGAAGCGCTTCGACGGTGCCCAGCTCGGAGAACCCGGCCCCGCGCATGGGACCGGTGACCCGCGGGATGATCTCCCGCCGGTACGCCTGCGCCACGTCGGCGGAGGTCAGCGCGTGCCCGTGCCGCACCAGGAGCGAGGCGGCGAAGATGGCGTACTCGGTGTCGTCGGTCCCGCCGCCCTCGATCTCCGTGAGCCGGCCCCACCGCCGCCGGATCTCCGACGGCGGCAGGTTCTCGGCCGGGGCCCCGAGGGCGTCCCCGGCCGCGAGGCCGAGGAGACACCCACGGGCCTTATCCCGAAAAGTCACCGCTGGTACCGCTCCAACACCTTGTTGCCGTCCTCGACCAGCTTCGAGGCCGCCTGGTCAATGGTGATCTTATTGGCGAAGTACTCCTGCAGCGTCGGCGTGGCGACCTTGGTCTTCCACTCGTCGAACCCGTTCACCTTGAGGAACGGCGCCACGACGAGGTTCTTGGCGGAGGCGGTGGCCACGTCCCAGCCGTTCTCCTTGGTGGTCATCGCCGGGTCGGCGGCGGCCGCCTGGGAGGTCGGCAGGAGCCAGTCACCCTTGGCGAGCTTGGCCTGGTTCGCGCCGTTCAGGAAGAAGGCGATGAACTTCATGGCCTCGTCCGGGTGCTTGCTGTCCTGCGCGATAGACAGCGTCTGCGAGACCGCGCCCTGCTGGGCGCTCGTGCCCTTCGGCGCGGGGAGCGTGACCCACTCGAAGCCCTCGGGAGCCTGCTCGGCGACCTGCTGGCGCAGGAACACGCCGGCGGGCAGCAGCGCGAACTTGCCCTTGTAGAAGGCCGGCAGCGGGTCCGCGGTGCCCTGGCCGAGCGCGGCCGGGTCGGCGGACTTGTCCTTGTAGAGCTGGTCGTGGATGCGCTGGAGCACCTCGCGCTCCTCGGGGCCGACCTTGACCGTGGTCTTGCCGTCGGCCGTCTGGAAGAACGTGCCGCCGAAGTTGAGCGCCAGGTTGAGCGTCTTGTTGACCGGCGACTTCATCGGCCAGGCCACGCCGAAGTTGCCGCCCTTGGTCATCTTCTTCGCCGCGGCCGAGAACTCGTCCCACGTCCAGGGGTTGTCGGGCGTCGGGACGCGCGCGCCGGAGGCGTCGAGCAGCTTCTTGTTGGCGATGATGACCTGCGACTCCTGCAGGAACGGCACGCCGTACACGCCCTGCTGGCCCTTGCCGTCGTCGAAGGTGACGGTGTCCCAGGCGGGCTGCGGGATGTCGCTCTTGAGCTCGGCGGGCAGCTTGTCCTTCAGGTCGAGCAGGTAGCCGTCGGAGGCGAAGCCGGACAGCGCGGGCGAGTCGTTGTGGATGACGTCCGGCGCCGTGCCGCCGGCGAACTGGGTGACGAGCTGGTCGTTGACGTTGTCCCAGCTGCCCTGGACGTAGGTGACCTGGATGTTGGGGTTGGCCTTGTTCCACTCGTCCACGAGCTGCTTGTTCGCGGCGACGGATTCCTTCTGCCACGCCAGGCTGAGGAAATTGATCTTGACTGGCTCGTTGGGGGCGGACGACGACTGCGCGCCGCCGCCTCCCCCGCCGCACGCGGCGGCGAGCGTGAGGATCGCCGCAGCCGCCAGAGCGGACGTGATTCGCATATGAGCCTCCTAGCCCTTCACGGCGCCGGCCATCAGGCCGGACTTCAGTCGCCGCTGAATGATTGCGAAGAAGATCAGGCTCGGGATCGTCGCCATGAGCGACGCCGCGGCCAGCGGGCCGAGCCTGGCCACCCCCTCGGGTCCGGTGAACCGCACCAGAGTGAGCGGGAGCGTCATGACATCGGGGTTCTGCAGGATCACGAGCGCGAACATGAACTCGTTCCACGACGAGATGAACGAGAACAGCAGCGTGGCCACCACGCCCGGCGCCAGCAGCGGCGCGACCACGCTCGCGATCGAGCGCAGCCGGGTCGCGCCGTCCACGGCCGCGGCCTCCTCCAGCTCGCGCGGCACCGCGCGCACGTACCCCTGCAGCATCCACAGCGCGAACGGCAGCGTGAACGTCACGTGCACGACCACCAGGCCGGGCAGCGTGTTCACCAGGTCCAGATCGCGCAGGATCATGAAGAGCGGAATGATGATCAGGATGAACGGGAACACCTGGCTGACCAGCACCCAGCCGATGGCGATGCGGTTGAGCAGGCTGCGGTAGCGCGCCATCGCGTAGGAGGCGGGCAGCGAGATCAGCACCGTGATCACGCTGCTGAACAGCGCCACGACCAGGCTGCGCAGCCCCGCGCCCACCAGGTCCTGCTCGCCGAACGCGTCGGCGAAGTTGGCCAGCGTCGGGTCGCGCGGGATCCACGTGGGGTCGGCCAGGGCCATCTCCCGCGGCGTCTTCAGCGCCGTCGACAGCAGCCAGGCCAGCGGGAACGCCAGGAAGACGATGTACGCGACCAGCGCCACGTACTGCGAGAAGCGCCTCATCACTTGGTCTCCCTCATCTGGCGTCCCAGGTAGAGCGCGAGCACGGCCAGCACGACGATCGCCATCGCGAGGCCGAGCATCGAGGCGTAACCGGCCATCCGGTACCTGAACGCCTCCTCGTACGCGAACAGCATCGGCAGCCGCGTCTGCCCGCCCGGCCCGCCCTGCGTGAGCACGTAGACCAGGCCGAACTGGTTGATGTTCCACACGAAGTCGAGCGAGGTGATCGCCACGATCACCGGCCGCAGCTGCGGCAGCGTGATGTTCCAGAACCGCCGCCAGCGGGTGGCGCCGTCCACCTCGCCGGCCTCGTAGAGCTCCTTCGGGATGCCCTGCAGGCCCGCCAGCAGGACCACCGTGGTCTGCGGCATGCCGGTCCAGATGCCGACCACGATGATCGCCGGCAGCGCGAGCGAGAAGTCGGCCAGCCAGTTGATGTCCGTGCCCAGCAGGTCGTTCAGGATGCCGGCGTCGGGGTGGTAGACGAGCTTCCACATCAGGCCGATGACCACCGGCGGCATCGCCCACGGCACCACCGCCAGCACCCGGGCCACGCCCCGGAACCGCAGGTTCTCGTTGAGCAGCAGCGCCAGGCCGAGGGCGGCCAGGAACTGCAGCACGGTCACCGAGACGCCCCAGATCGCACCGATCTTGAACGAGGACCAGAACTCGTCGTCGGTCAGCAGCCGGCCGAAGTTCTCCAGGCCGACGAAGCTCGTCTCGCGGTTACGGGTGTTGCGGGCGTCGGTGAACGCCAGGCCGATGCCGTACAGCAGCGGGCCCACGCTGAACAGCGCCACCGGCACCAGAGCGGGCAGCATGAGCAGCCACATCTCGCGCGTCTGGCGCGAGATCCGGCGGCGCTTGGCGCGCCGCGTCCCGCGCGGCGGCGCCGGCCTCGTCACGGTCGCCGTCACGCCTTCCCTCCTTCATCCGTACGGTGCTCGCATCCGGCGCCCGGCCCGCCCGGCTTGCTCAGCCCGCTCGGCCCGGCCGGCCCGCTCTGCTCCCCGGCTGTTGAGGCACGGATCACGAGCTCGGGTGGCACGGTGACCAGCCTCGGCTCGCGATCGCCTCCCTGCAGCCGTTCGAGCAGCAGCTCGGCGGCGGCCTTGCCGCGCTCGGCGGACCCGAGCGAGACGCTGGTCAGCGACGGCCAGGAGGCGGCTGCCAAGTCGGTGTCGTCCATGCCGACCACCGCCACGTCCTCCGGCACCCGCCGCCCCGCCGCGCGCAGCACGTCGAGCGCGCCGAGCGCGATCAGGTCGTTCGCGCACATCAGCGCGTCCACGTCGGGAACCCTGGCGAGCAGCTCCGCCACCGCACGGCCCCCTTCCGCGCGGTAGAAGTCGCCGATCTGCACGAGGTTCTCGTCGTAGGGCAGGCCGAGGTCCAGGAGCGCCTCCCGGTACGCGGCCCCGCGGGCGGCGCCGGGGACGGTGTCCAGCGGGCCGTTGACCATGGCGATGCGGCGGCGGCCGAGCGCGTACAGGTGATCGATCGCCAGCCTGACGCCGGTCCGCGAGTCGGCCCGTACGTTGTCCACGCGGGTGCCCTCGGGCACCTGGCCGATGATCACGACGGGGGTGCGGGCGGCGGCCAGCATCTCCAGGTGCGCCTCGGTGACCCGCAGCGGGCTCATGATCAGCCCGTCCACGTACCGCTCGCCCAGACTGTGCAGCACGTCGATCTCGTCGGCCACGACGGCGTCGGTGGAGTGCAGCACGAGCCGGTATCCGGCGGCCTTCAGCACGGGCTGGATCTGGCGGAGCATGGCCAGGTAGGCGGGGTTGCCGACGTCGGCCATGGCGAAGGCGACCTGGTGGGTGCGGCGCGACTTGAGCGACCTGGCCACGGCGTTGCGCACGTAGCCCAGCTCGTCGGCGGCGGCCATCACCTTGCGCACGGTCTCCTGCCTGGTCGGCAGGCCGTTCAGCACCCGCGAGACGGAGGCGATCGAGACACCGGCGCGCTCGGCGATCGTGTTGATCGTGGGTCCGTCGGCCAAGGCTGTCCTTCCATGTCCTGTAAACGTTTACGATCTAGGTGCTGTAAACGTTTACGGTGTTTGGGACATGAAATATGCGTGTAACTTGCAGGTCAAGTCACGATCGCATAACGCCAGGTCAAAGCCACTTTCCGCAGTCTCCCACGTCCCCACATCCCCCGACCACCCCCGACCACCGTCCCCACATCCCTGGACCACCGCCCCCACGCGCTCGCCACCCCCCGCCGCCGTCACACGCCGGTGGAGCGCCGTGCGCGTTGCGCCGAGCACCACCGCCCCACACCCCGCCGACCCGGCGCCCAGGCGGCGGCACCGACGGTCGCGAGTTACCCGGAGGCGCTCCTACCTGCCCTCGCTCCTCCACGCCCACGGCCACGCCCCGCCACACCTGCGCCACACCTGCGCCACGGCCTTCGCGCCCGCCACCTCCGGCGCGCCGTCTGCAATTGCCCCTTGGAGTCCGCCGGCCGTCCAGCGCACCGCCGCCCAGGGCCGTCGCGGTCAAGCCCATCGGGGTCCAGCCCGCCGCCGCAGGCCCTCCACTGTCCGAGCCCTCCGCCGTCCGAGCCCTCCGCCGTCCGAGGCCACCGCCGTCCGAGGCCACCGCCGTCCGAGGCCACCGCCGTCCGAACCCATCCCCCTCCGAACCCGCCGCCATTCGGACCCACCGCCCTCCGAACCCGGCGCCGTCCAGGCCCACCGCCGTCCGAACCCGGCGCCGTCCGGGCCCGACGCCGTCCGTGGGTGGCGGGCCGCCGGGGTCAGTCGTGGGCCGGGGCTGGGGTGGGGTCTGGGGTTGAGGTGGGAAGGTGGGTCAGGGTGCGGATGGCGGGGGTGCCGCTGAGGGCGACGACGGCGGCGAGGACCGCGGGGATGATCAAGGCGACCGGCAGGGACGAGGCCTCGGCCACGTAGCCCAGGACGGCGGGTCCGAGGAGGAGGCCGCTGTAGCCGAAGGCGGTCACCATGGCGAGGGCGCGGCCGACGCGGCCCCCGGCGGCCCCGACCGCGCTGAAGAGGACCGGGATCACCGTGGCCAGCCCGACGCCCGCCAGGGCCCAGCCGCTCCAGGCGCAGACGATCTGGAGGGCGCCTCCCGCCACCGGCGACACCAGGACCAGGACGTAGCCGGCCGTGGCGAACGCGCCCGCGAGCTGGATGGTGCGGACCGAGCCGAGCCGGGCACGGATGGGGTCGCCGAGCAGGCGGACGGTGGTCATGGCCACCGAGAAGATCGTGTACGCGAGCGGTGCCATGGCCGGATCCGTCTCCAGCACCCACCGGGCGTGCAGGGCGGCCCAGTCGATGGCGGCGCCCTCGCTCAGGTGCCCGGCGAAGGCGGCCAGGCCGAGCAGGGCGATCAGGCTCCAGCCCAGCGACGAGCCGGAAGAGACGCCGGCCTGCGACGCGGCGGCGTGGGCGGGCGGGTCCGGGAGCAGGAGGCGGGCCGCCGGCACGTACAGGAGGGGCACGACCAGCGCCGCCGCGATGAGCAGCCACTGCGCGTCCACGCCGGCCTGCAGCGCGAGCGAGGTGAGCCCGCCGCCGGCCGCCCCGCCCAGGCTCCACGTGCCGTGGAAGGCCGAGATGATCGGGCGGCCGTAGCGGCGTTCGACCTCGACGGAGTGGGCGTTCATGGCGACCTCGGTCACCCCGAGCCCGATCCCGAACAGCACCGCGAGCACCGCCAGCGCCCAGTACGAGGACGCGAGGGCGGGGCCGAGCAGCACCAGCCCCGAGAAGGGCCCGGCGAACCAGCACACCCGGCGGCTGGACCACCTGTCCACCAGCCGCCCCGCCACCAGCATCGACACCAGGGCGCCACCCGAGATCAGCAGCAGGACGCTGCCCAGCCTGGCGGGGCCGAGGCCGAGCCGGTCGTTCAGGGACGGGAGCCCGGCGGCCCATAACCCCATCACGAACCCGGCGAGGAAGAAGAATGCGAACACTCCGGCACGAGCGCGTCTGGCCTCAACGATGCTTTTGTTCACGGCTAGAGCATAAACTGTGGTCCGTGATCGGTGCTACGACGAGTGGCGAGCTTCGCGCGCACAACCGGGTCCGGCTGCTGCGCGCCGTACACGACTGCGGGGCCACCCGCACCAGGTCGCAGCTGACCCGCGACCTGCGCCTGGCGCGAGGGACGGCGTCGGTGCTGGTGGCCGGGCTCGCCGAGGACGAACTGCTGCACGAGGAGCCCGCCCGCGAGCCCGCCCGGGGACGCCCGACGCAGGTGCCGGGCCCGCATCCGCGCGGCCCGCTCGCCCTGGCGGCGGACGTACGGGAGGACGCCTGGGAGCTGGCGGCCGGCGAGCTCGGCGGCCGGACCGAGACGCTCGAGCTGCGCCCGCACGACGGCACCCCCGAAGGCGTCCTGAGACCCCTGGGCGAGGCCGTCGCCGCCCACCGGAGCCGCCTCGGGCACCGGGTGGTCGGCCTCGGGCTGGCCTTCGCGGGTCCGGTGCGGCACGGCGGCCTGGTGGACATCGCCCACCTGGGCTGGCGGTCGGTCGACGTACCGCACCTGCTCGGCCCGGACGTCCCGGCGCCCGTCGTGGGCAACGACACCGCGTTCGCGGCGCTGGCCGAGGCGCGCAGGGGGCGGCTGCGGGGCGTCCAGGTGGGCCTGCACCTGCACGTGGACTTCGACCTCGGCGGGGTGCTCGTCGTGGACGGCCGGCCGCTGGGCGGGGCGAGCGGCGCGGGGGCCGAGTTCGGTCACATGCCGCTGACCGGCGGCGACCGGCCCTGCCCGTGCGGCGCGATCGGCTGCTGGAGCATGGACGTCGGCGCGAACGCCCTGCTCCGCCACGTCGGCCTCGCCTACGGGGGCGGCAAGGGGCGCGCGCAGGCCGAGCGGGTGCTGGCCACCAGCGAGGAGGCGGTCACCGCCAACGCCAGAGCGCTCGGACGCGGCGTCGCGGCACTCGTCAACGCCCACGACCCCGAGGTCGTGACCCTGTCGGGCCACGGCGTGGAGCTGCGCGAGCGCGCCGGGAAGGCGCTCCTCGCGGCCTGCGAGCCCGGGCTCATGGCCATCCGCCGCGACCACCCGCCCAGGATCGAGGGCTCGGCGCTGGGCTGGCGCGGGGCGCTGGTGGGGGCGGTGGAGTCGGTGTTCGACGCCTTCCTCACGCCGGAGTGTGTCGAAATGTGGCGGGAAAACCGGCCTGACCAGGGTCGCGACACGCCCGAGCGGCAGAATGTGATGAATTCCACGCTGAAGGGGTGAAGCCGCTCCCGCCCGGCTCCCCGCCCGAGTCATGCTAGCGATCTTGCCGGACCCGGCCAAGGGGCGGTACGCATGAGGGGCAGGCCAATCATGACCCCGGCGATCCGAGGGAAGCACGCGTGAATCTCGAGCTCGCGCTCCGCATGACCGAGGCCGCCATCAGGCGGGCGATCCGCGAGGGCGCCGTGATCTCCGTGGCGGTCGTCGACGAGGGCGGATATCTGGTGTCTTTCCAGCGTATGGAGGGTGCGGAGATCGCCGGGCCGGGTCTCGCGCAGGGCAAGGCGTACACCGCGGTGGCCCTGCGCAGACCCACCGCGGAGCTGGCCGTGCGGACGGCTCCGGGAGGTGACCTGTACGGCCTGCCCAGGCAGGACTACGTCTGCGTCGGAGGCGGCATCCCGCTCTGGGCGGACTACGGTGGGGGAGCACGCGTGGTCGGCGGCATAGGCGTCAGCGGAGGCACGATCACGCAGGACGTGGTGTGCGCGGAAGCGGCCGCGGAGGTCTGGCGGACACGTTGAGCGGCGCTTTTCGCAACACGAACCGCTGGTATCCGCCATGATTAGCCACTGCACCACGGGTAACAGAATCCCGAACGTAAACTCCCCGAGGAGAGAACCGAGATGGCACTTCCCACTCTCACCCCCGAGCAGCGTCAGGCGGCTCTGGCCAAGGCCGCCGAGGCGCGTGCGGCCCGCACCGCCCTGCTGGCCAAGGTCAAGGCCGGCGAGCTGACGTTCGCCCAGCTGCTCGAGCGCGACGACGACATCGCGAAGAAGATCAAGGTGTCGCAGGCCCTGCGCGCCGTCAAGGGCGTCGGCCCGGCCAAGGCCACCGCGCTGATGGAGGAGGCGGGCGTCGACGAGAAGCGTCGCCTCGGCGGCCTGGGCGCCCAGCAGCGCAAGAAGCTGGTCGACGCGCTCGGCTAATCCTCCGAGCGGCCAGGTCCGCGCGCGACGCCGCGCGGACCGGCCACACCCCCCGGCCACCACCCCCGGCCACCCCTCGACAACCCCTCTCCCGGCCCTCCATCGGCAGGGCTCGCCGGGAGGATCAGGAGCGCAAATAGGTCAGGACGGCGAGCACCCGGCGATGCTGGTCGCTGTCCTCCGCGTAGAGGCCGAGCTTGTTGAAGATGCTCCTGATGTGCTTCTCCACGGCCCCGTCACTGATCACGAGCTGCCGTCCGATGGCCGGATTGGACTTCCCCTCCGCCATCAACCCGAGCACCTCGCGCTCCCGCGGCGTCAGCTGCGCCAGCGGATCGTCCTTACGTCTGCGCACCATCAACTGGGACACCACCTGCGGATCGAACACCGTCCCGCCCGCGGCCACGCGCCGCAGGCCCTCCAGGAACTCGTCCACGTCGACGACCCGGTCCTTGAGCAGGTAACCCACCGCGCCCCTGGCGTCGGCGAGCAGGTCGTCGGCGTAGGAGACCTCGACGTACTGCGAAAGGATCAGCACGGGCGCCCCTGGCACCCTGCGCCGCGCCTCCACGGCCGCCCTGAGCCCTTCGTCGGTGAACGACGGCGGCATGCGCACGTCGACCACCGACACGTCCGGCCTGTGCTCGGCGATCGCCCCTACGAGGGCGTCGCCGTCACCGACGGTCGCCACCACCTCGCAGCCGAACTCCTCCAGCAACCTGACCAGGCCCTCCCTGATCAGAACCGCGTCATCGGCCACGACTACCCGCACGGCACCTCCGCCACGATCACTGTCGGCCCGCCGTCCGGCGACTGCACGCTCAGCTCCCCGTCGACGGCGCGGAGCCGGTCGGCCAGCCCGGCGAGACCGTGTCCCTTGGCGACGTGCGCGCCGCCGACCCCATCATCCCCGATCGTGAGCATGAGGAAGTCACCGATGCGGACCAGCTGGATCGCGCAGCTGGTGGCGCGGCTGTGTTTGGCCACGTTGGTGAGGGTCTCGGCGCAGACGAAGTAGAGGGCGTTCTCCACCGCGGCCTGGTAGCGCTCGGCGGTCTGCACGTCGAGGTCGACGGGGACCGTGCAGCGCCCGGCCAGCGCGGCCAGCGCGGGCGCGAGACCGCGGTCGGACAGGATCGGCGGCGCGATGCCGCGCGAGAGCGCGCGCAGCTCGTCGAGCGTCTCGCGGGTGGCCGAGATGGCGGACTTGATCGTGGCCTGCGCCGCCTCGGGGTCCTTGGCCAGCTGCCGCTGCGCCCGGGACAGCTCCATGGCCAGCGAGACCAGCCGCTGCTGCGGCCCGTCGTGGATGTCGCGCTCCAGCTTGCGCAGCGCGTTGGCCTCGGCGGAGACGGCGGCGGCGCGGCCCTGGGCCAGGTCGTCGATGCGCTCCTGCAGCTCGGCCACGCCGGTCAGCAGGGCCCGGCCGAGCCCGGCGCGCAGCAGCGCGGAGCCGCGCACGGCGAACGGCATGATCAGCGCGAAGACCAGGCCGAGGGAGACGTAGAAGATCGAGTTGACGCCGTAGCCGTCGCCCAGGCCGAGCAGCTCGGGCAGCTCCACGTTGCCGGGGATGCGCGAGGTGATGATGCCGTAGATCGGATAGGTCAGGCCGGCCAGCGGGAGGGCCCAGAACACCACGGTGAGCACGAACGACAGGATGGCGAACGGCAGGTTGATGATGCCGTGCAGCAGGTCGAGCCAGGACTGCCCGCTGGTCAGCGGGTTGACGACCCGGCGGAAGCGGCCCGCCCCGGGCGGCGCGGGCTTGTAGCGGGGCCGTACGGGCGGGCGGTCCAGCACGTCGGACAGCCAGCCGCGCTCCGCGTCGGCGAAGCCCCGGGCGGCCAGCAGCGTGCCGGCCAGCAGCGGCACGCCCAGCCACACGATCGCCGTGCCCACGCCGGCCGCGAAGCCGGCGAGCATGATCACGAAGCCGATGACGGCCGTGGGGAAGCCGACGAGCGTGTAACGGGTGTCGAGAAGGACACGCCTCATCCGGGAGCGCATGGAATCACCGTATGGCGTGGCGGCCCCCGGCACGAGCGGGTGTACGGGTGTCCGGGGGTAGGGCCAGCCCTACCGGGGAGGGTCACGTGATCTCCACCGCAAGACGGTGGTGAGCGGCAATGTGCGCGGAAGCCCCCGACGGGAGCCTTGATTCATCTCCTCCGTGCGAATCGAGGCAACCCATGACCGTCCTGCTGGACCGCCCCACCGCCGCGCCCGCGGCGCCGTCCCGCGCGGGCACCCGCACGGCGGTGCGGGACCCGTTCATCGACCTGCTGCGTGTCTTCGGCATGGCGCTCATCGTGTTCCAGCACTGGACGATCCCGGTGCTGACCTATGACGGCGGCCGGCTGACCACGGGGAACGCGCTGTCGACGCCCGGCGTGTGGGTGGTGACGTGGATCAGCCAGGTCATGCCGCTGGTGTTCTTCGCGGGCGGCGCGGCGAACGCGATCAGCTTCGCCCGGGCGGACAAGGGCGCGCAGCGGTGGCTGGCGACGCGGCTGCGCCGGCTGGCCTGGCCGCTGCTGCCGCTGGCGGCGGTGTGGATCCCGCTCCCCCACGTGCTGCTCACGCTGGGGGTGCCGCAGCAGCCGCTGGAGACGGGCGCGCGGCTGACCGGCCAGCTCCTGTGGTTCCTGGCCGTCTACCTGATCGCCGTCACGGCCACCCCGTACGCGCTGCGCCTGCACGAGCGGTACGGCCTGCGCGTCCCCGCGGCGCTGGCGGCCGGGGCGGTGCTGACGGACGTGGTGCGCTTCTCGACCGGGTTCGAGGCGCTGGGCTACCTGAACGTCGTGTTCGTCTGGATGGCGGTCCACCAGCTCGGCTTCTTCTACGCCGAGGGCCGGCTGCGGCGCCCGTGGGCGCTGGCGATCGGCGGGTACGGGGCCGCGGCCCTGCTGGTGGCCTACGGCCCCTACCCGGGCAGCATGATCGGCCTGCCGGGCGCCGAGGTGTCGAACATGGCCCCGCCCACCCTCGCCATGCTGGCCGTCGGGATCGGCCAGATCGGCCTGGTCACCCTGCTGCGGCCGTGGCTGCTCCGGCTGCGCACCGGCCGCCTGCTGGCCTGGGCGAGCCCCAGGATCATGACCGTGTACCTCTGGCACATGCCGGCCCTGTTCGCGGTGACCGGCGTGGTGGTGGTCCTGCTGGGGATCGACACGCCGCGGCCCGGCAGCGGGTTGTGGCTGGCCGGGTGGCCGGTCTGGTTCGGGCTGCTGTGCCTGGTCATGTGGCCGTTGCTGAAGGGGTTCCACAGGTTCGAGACGCCGCCCGCGCTGCCGTACGGGAAGGGCGGATGGGGCGGCACGCTCGCCTCGGCCGTGCTGATCGGCGGTGGGGTGCTGACGCTGACGGTGGGCGGGTTCGTGCCCGGCGGCGGGCCGTTCCTCGCGGTGCTCGCCCTGCTCGGGGGGCTGCTGCTGACGGCGCCGCGGGCACGGGGTTGAGGGCACGGGCGCCGGATCGACACCGTACTGGTTCTGCTCGACTTGCTATAAGAGGCCCCGGCCGGTTCGACCACCCGGCAAACTTCGGCAGGATAGAGAGCGTGAGCCTACTCGTTGACCGCCTGCCCGAAGACCTCGACGCCGACCCGGACGCGATCTTCGACGCGTTCGTCCAGTGGAACTCCGAGCGGGGGCTCACCCTCTATCCCGCTCAGGAGGAGGCGCTCATCGAGGTCGTCTCCGGCAGCAACCTGATCCTGGCCACCCCGACCGGCTCGGGCAAGTCGCTGGTGGCCGCGGGCGCCCACTTCACGGCGCTGACGCGCGACCAGCGCACCTTCTACACCGCGCCGATCAAGGCGCTGGTGTCGGAGAAGTTCTTCGACCTGTGCGCGATCTTCGGCACCGACAACGTCGGCATGATGACCGGCGACGCCAGCGTCAACCCGGGCGCGCCGATCATCTGCTGCACGGCCGAGATCCTGGCGAACGTGGCCCTGCGCGACGGCGCCGGGGCCGACATCGGCCAGGTCGTCATGGACGAGTTCCACTTCTACGCCGAGCCCGACCGCGGCTGGGCGTGGCAGGTGCCGATCCTGGAGCTGCCCAACGTGCAGTTCATCCTCATGTCGGCCACGCTCGGCGACGTGTCGATGTTCGAGCGCGACCTGACCAGGCGCACCGGCCGGCCGACGTCCGTGGTCAAGCACGCCGAGCGCCCGGTGCCGCTGGTCTACTCCTACCGGATGACGCCGCTGCACGAGACGCTGGAGGAGATGCTCAAGACCGGGCAGGCGCCGGTCTACGTCGTGCACTTCACGCAGGCGGCGGCGATGGAGCGGGCGCAGGCCCTGATGTCCATCAACATGGCGACGAAGGCCGAGAAGGAGGCCATCGCCGCGATGATCGGGGGCTTCCGGTTCACCACGCGGTTCGGGCGGGCGCTGTCGCGGCTGGTGCGCCACGGCATCGGCGTGCACCACGCGGGCATGCTGCCGAAATACCGGCGCCTGGTGGAGCGGCTGGCCCAGGCGGGGCTGCTGAAGGTCATCTGCGGCACCGACACCCTGGGCGTCGGCGTCAACGTGCCGATCAGGACGGTGCTGTTCACGGCGCTGTCCAAGTACGACGGCAACAAGGTGCGGCGGCTGCGCGCCCGCGAGTTCCACCAGATCGCGGGCCGGGCGGGCCGGGCCGGGTTCGACACCATCGGCTACGTCGCCTGCCAGGCCCCCGAGCACGACATCGAGAACGCCAAGGCGCTGGCCAAGATCGGCGACGACCCCAAGCGGCGGCGCGGCTACGCGCGCAAGAAGCCGCCAGAGGGGTTCGTGGGCTGGAGCGAGGAGACGTTCCAGAAGCTCCAGGAGGCCGAGCCTGAGCCGCTCAACTCCCGCTTCAAGGTCAGCAACGCGATGCTGCTCGCGGTCATCAACCGGCCGGGCGACTGCTTCCAGGCGATGAAGCACCTGCTGACCGACAACCACGAGGACCGCAAGTGGCAGCGGCGGCACATCAGCCAGGCCATCGCGATCTACCGGTCGCTGCTGGCGGGCGGCATCGTGGAGCAGTTCGCCGAGCCCGACGAGCAGGGCCGGCGGGCCAGGCTGACGATCGACCTGCAGGAGGACTTCGCGCTCAACCAGGCGCTGTCCACGTTCGCGCTGGCCGCGTTCGACCTGCTCGACCGCGAGTCGCCGTCGTACGCGCTGGACATCGTCTCGATCGTGGAGTCGATCCTCGACGACCCGCGGCAGATCCTGTCGGCGCAGCTGAAGAAGGCGCGCGGCGAGGCGGTCGCGCAGATGAAGGCCGACGGCATCGAGTACGAAGAGCGCATGGAGCAGCTGGCCGAGGTCATGTACCCGATGCCGCTGGAGGACCTGCTGCTGGGGGCCTACGAGACCTACCGGCGCGGGCATCCGTGGGTGGGCGACTACACGGTCAGCCCCAAGTCCGTCATCCGCGACATGTTCGAGCGGGCGATGACGTTCGGCGAGTACATCCAGTTCTACGAGCTGGCCAGGTCCGAGGGCACGGTGCTGCGCTACCTGGCCGACGCCTACCGGACGCTGTCGCGCACGGTGCCCGAGCACCTCAAGACCGACGATCTGGTCGATCTGATCGAGTGGCTCGGCGAGCTGGTCCGCCAGGTCGACTCCTCGCTGATCGACGAGTGGGAGAAGCTCACCAACCCGGCCGAGGCGCTGGAGCAGAAGGACCAGCTGGAGGCCAAGGTGCGGCCGGTCACGGCCAACCCGCGGGCCTTCCGGGTGCTGGTGCGCAACGCCATGTTCCGGCTGGTGGAGCTGTGCGCCATCGAGAAGGAGGAGGAGCTGGAGGAGCTGGCTCCCGACGTCGACTGGGGCGCGGCGCTGGACGCGTACTACGCCGACCACGAGGAGATCTTCACCGACGCCGACGCGCGCGGGCCCGCGCTGCTGCGGATCGAGGAGGAGAGCGGGCTCTGGAAGGTCCGGCAGACGATCAAGGATCCGGCCGGCGACGGCGACTGGGGCATCGACGCCCAGGTGGATCTGGCGGCCTCCGACGAGGAGGGCCGCGCGGTCCTGCACGTGATCGGCCTCAACAGGCTCTGAACCGGCTGGAAGCTGCGCTGGGGCTGCCCCCGAAGCCCAATGCAGCCCCAGAAATGACAAGCCGTGTGCCGGAACGGACTGGCAAGGGCGCCCCGGCACACGCCTGTCGATTAAGTGTCCTCGGTGGAACGTCGGGGTCGTGTCATGACCATGTCCCAAGATCGATACATTTCCCGCAATCAACAATCGGCAATGGTGCAGACCTTGGCGAGCATGCGCTTGGTGTCCGTGGTCTGCTGCTTGAAGTCGGCCCCGGCGGGCTTGCCCCACTCGCCGGCCACGGTGTAGAGGATCAGGGCGTTCCCGCGGCGGGTCACGATGGCCCGCTCGCCGCCGACGGCAGGCTTCTTGCCCTGGTAGGCCTGGCCGGTGATCTTCAACCCCTCGTCGCCGAGGTCGGCCGCGACGGCGGAGTAGCGGTAGGCGGACCTGGAGCAGGCGCGCACGGCGGCCCCGAGGTCGCGCAGGGCCTTGCCCGCGGCCGAGGCCGAGGCGTAGAGGATGACCTGCTCGGACTTGGAGTAGTCGGGCACCGCGGTGTAGACGAGCGTCCTGGCCTGCGTGCGGCCCGACTGCGCCAGCCTGGCCTTCTGGCACGGGTTCACGACGAGGGCGGCGCTCTTCTTACCGCTGGCCGTCCAATTCGTCTCCGGGTTCTTGTCCTTGGTGGCGGCGGCCTGCTCGTACAGCAGGAAGTTGTTCGGGATGGCGAGCACGACGGCGACCAACAGCGCTGGGATCATGCGACAAAATGGTAGGGGTGAACGACGAAGACCTCAGGCGCGTGCTCGGGCTCCTCTCCCAGGACGACACGTTACGGACCTTCGCCTCCCTGGTGCTGGGCGAGAGCGACGGCCTGTCCCCCAAGGCGCTGCACAAGCTGGCCGGCGGCGGCCTGGCGGCGTGTGACGAGAGCGGCAAGTGGCGGGCCGCGCCCGAGCGGTTCAGGGAGCTGCTGCGGGCGCGGGCCGAGCCGGTGGAGGCGCTGAGCGCCGACGAGCGGGTGCTGCGCACGTTCCTGGTGGACGGGCGGCTGACGACCATGGGGATGCGCCGCGACAAGCGGCTCGTGGTGCTGCGCTACATCGCCACGCTGTTCGAGCCGGGCGTGCGCTACCCGGAGAAGGACGTCAACGTGACGCTGCGGGCCTTCCACGACGACTACGCGGCGCTGCGCCGCTACCTGGTGGACGAGGGGCTGCTGTCCAGGGAGGGCAACGTCTACTGGCGCAGCGGCGGGCCCGTGGACATCGGCACGATAGAGGTCTAACGGCGCAGGTTGCTGGTCCAGGCGTCGAGCTTGGCCTGCCAGCGCTCCGGGTCCTCCGGCCGCCCCGGCACGCCGGGCCGGGTCTGCCAGGGCAGCGGCCCCTCCTCGTGCCGGTACTCCACGCCGATCGCCTCCAGCCGGGGCAGGTGCGCCGCCAGCCGCCTGCGGAAGTCGGCCAGGTCTCGCTCGGGCGGGCTCCACACCGTCTCGGAGAAGGCCGAGAGCCGGGGGAAGGCCATGTAGTCCGCGTGCCGGGCGGAGTCGATCAGCTCCGTCCACAGGCAGCACTGCGCGCCCAGCACGCGGGCGGCCGCCGGTTCGCCGCGCAGGTCGGCGGGCACGGGCTCGAAGTTGTAGACGTCCTCCAGCGCCAGCACCGTCCCGAACGGGACCGGCTCCTCCTCCCCCGGCCCCTGCCGGTAGTCCAGGTAGAGGCTCGTGTTCGAGCAGTTGATCACGTCGTGGCCCCTCCTGGCGGCGGTCACCGCGCCCAGCTCGCCGCGCCAGGACGCGACCACCGCGCCGGGCGCGAGGCCGCCCTCCAGGATCTCGTCCCAGCCGACGAGCCTGCGGCCGCGCGCCGTCAGGTAGGCGTCGAACTGGTGGATGAACCAGCTCTGCAGCTCCTCCTCGTCCCGCAGCCCCAGCTCGGCGATGCGCCGCTGCGCCGCGGGGCTGGCCCGCCACTGGTCCTTGCGGCACTCGTCGCCGCCCAGCACGATGTACGGGCTGGGGAACAGCTCCAGCACCTCGTCCAGCACGTCCTGGAAGAACTTGATCGTGCTGTCCTCGACGTTGACCACGTTGTGGCCGACGCCCCAGGTCGTGCGCACCTCCAGGGGAGCGTCCAGGTTGCCCAGCTCCGGGTAGGCGGCGATGGCGGCCTGGGTGTGGCCGGGCAGGTCGATCTCGGGGACCACCGTCACGTGCCGCGCCGCCGCGTAGGCGACGATCTCCCTGATGTCGTCCTGGGTGTAGTAGCCGCCGTGCGGGCGGCCGTCCATGGGGCCGTCCCAGCCGGTCTGGCTCTCCTTGCGCCAGGAGCCGGCCTCGGTCAGCCTCGGGTAGCGGCGGATCTCGACCCGCCAGCCCTGGTCGTCGGTGAGGTGCAGGTGCAGGACGTTCAGCTTGTGCAGGGCCAGCAGGTCGATGAAGCGGAGCACGTCCCGTTTGACCATGAAGTGCCGGGCGACGTCGAGCAGGGCCCCGCGCCAGCCGAACCTGGGCGCGTCCTCGACGTACGCGCCGGGCACCTCGAAGGGGCCGCCCCCGGCCTTTCTGAAGGCGGCGGCCGGCAGCAGCTGCCTGAACGTCTGTGCCCCGTAGAAGGCCCCGGCGGGCCCGCCCGCGACGATCTCCACGGTGGCGCCGACGGTCAGCCGGTACGCCTCCGGCGGCAGGTCGCCGAGCTTCAGGGTGATCGTTCCCGAGCCGCCGGGCAGCAGCTCGCCACCGGTGACGGGGGCGAGCTCGCCGCGCAGCCAGGCGGCCACCTGGCCGAGCGCCGGGTCGGCGGCGAGCGAGGTCTCGCGGTCGAGGACGAACGCCCCTGGCCTGGGCTCGTGCTGGACGGGCTTGGGAACGATCAACAACGGCGGACTCCTTACTGGCAGGTGATGACGGCGTCGGCGAAGTCGGCGTGGTCGGAGGTCGCGTTGTCGCCTCCGTTGGTCGCGACCAGCCGGACATATCTGGCGCCCTCGACGGACGCGGTGACCTTGCGGGCGGGCATGGCGCCGGTGAGCACGCCCGAGTGGGCGACCCGGCCGCCGTCGGCCCAGACCTCGAAGTCGGCCGAGCCCGCCGCGCCGACCTCGTCGTCGATCCCGGCCTGGAACTCGACGGTCGAGCAGCGCCCGGCGAGGTAGTACTCGATCTCGGCGGGCGCGTGGGCGCCGAGGCCCTTGGCGTAGGTGACGCCCTCGATGGTGATCGGCCTGCCGTCGCCGGCCGCCTTGTCACCGTTGCTGGTGTCCTTCTCGACCGGGCCGAAGTAGTTCTTGGCGCTGGTCCAGGCCACGTCGCTGAGGGAGGTCCGCCCCGGGCCGGGCGCCGTGGCGACCGTCACGACGGCCACGGCGGTCTGGCCGCCCTGGGTGAAGGTGATCTCGTAGGTCCCGGGCGTCGCGCCGGCGGGCGGGGTGACGGCCCACTTCACGGTGAGCGTCTCGCCGCCGTCGAGCCGGCTCGCCCGGGTAGGCGTGCGCGCGGCGACCTGCCACCCGTCCGGTACGCGGGCCGCAACCTCGACGTCGCGCAGCCCCGCCGTGGCCCCGGTGTTGGTGACCTGGGTGACGATCTCGCCGGCCTTGCCCGGCTCCAGCACCGAGGGCCGGTCGTCGCCGAGGAACGCGGGCGGGTCGGCCTCGAACGTCACCAGCGGCGGCGCCTGCTCGCGGCTCTCGCTCACCCGGTAGAGCAGGGCGCCGTGCGCGGGGACCTGGGCCGACAGCTCGCCCTTGGACGAGGCGACCGCGCCGCTCCACAGCTCCTCGACCCGGTAGCGCGAGCCGCCCAGCCTGGTCTGGATGGTGGCCGCCCGGTCGCTCTCGTTGAACAGCGCGACGGCCCGGTCGCCGTTGGCCAGCGGCTTGGACAGCACGTGGTACCAGCCGTCGGTCTTGACGAACGTGCCGTGGACGCCCAGCGAGTCCTGGTTCACGGCGACGACCTTGGGGTTGGCCACCACCGAGGGCGGCGCGGCGGCCGGGTCGGCCTGGAGGATCAGCGGCGCGGCGCCGACGGCCCAGAGGGTGAACTGGGCGCGGTACTCGGCCTCGGTCATCCCGCCGCGCCCGGCCTGGATCAGGTCCGGGTCGGCCCAGCTGCCCGGGCCCGCGTACTCGGCCCTGAGCTGGTTGGTCTCCCAGATGTCCACCATCGAGGCGTAGGTGTCGGGGATGGGACGGTTGTAGACGTTCGTCCGCCAGGTGGTGGCGCCCGCGCCCTTGCCCCAGAGCCACGGCACGGTGCTGCCGTCCTCGTTGTTCATGGCGAACACGACGTCCGCGCCGAGGGCCTGGCGCATGCGCGGATAGAGGACCTGGGCGATCTGCTGCACGTTCTGGCCGGGGAAGTCGGCGGTGGGGACGTTGCACCAGTCGTACTTGACGTAGTCGACGCCCCAGCCCTTGAGCTGCCCGGCGTCGGCGGCTTCGCTCTTGTACGAGCCGGGGCCGCCGCCTGAGCACGCCTTGGTGCCGGCCGACAGGCTGAGCCCGAGCTTCAGGCCCTTGCCGTGGACGTAGTCGGCCAGGGCCTTGACGCCGCCGGGGAAGCGGGTGGCGTCGGGGGCTAGGGCGCCGCCGGCGCGCTGGGCGGCCAGCCAGCAGTCGTCGATGATGACGTACCGGTAGCCGAGCGCGAGGAGGGGCAGGAGGGCGTCGGCGGCCTTGCGTACCGACGACTCCGAGACCGAGCAGCCGAGCGAGCGGCTGCTCCAGCCCATCGGCGGGCCGGCCGCCGCCCCCGTGAAAGACGCTGCGGCGCCGGCTGACGGGACGAAGGGCATGGCGAGGAGGGCCGCCGCGGCGGCGGCCGTGAGGATGCGCATGGGAGTCCTGTCAGGCGGGGTTGAGTCTGGCGGCGCCCGGCTCGATGACGAAGGAGCCGGAGGTGTAGGCGGGGGCGTACGGCTCGGTGACGCGCGACAGCGACCGGAAGTCGACCTTCATCTCCTGCTGCGTGAGCTTGGTGCGCACGTAGCCCCGGCGGCCGTTGAAGAACTTCACGTGCGGGTTCTCGTCGAGCAGCACCTGGGTGTTGGGGTATTCGTCCAGGCCGTTGCCGGCGCTCGTCACCGAGGTGGTGACCAGCTCGACGGCCACGGACTTCGACTCCGGGTCCTGGTGGTCGCGCTTGACCTCGCCGGCCCAGTGGCTGTGCACGTCGCCGGTGAGCACGACGGCGTTGCGCTTGTAGGTGTCGATGGCGGCCGTCAGGCGGTTGCGGGAGGCGACGTAGCCGTCCCAGCCCTCGTTGGAGTAGCCCTTGCCCTCGCCGTTCGTCCAGTCCATCTCCATGAGGAAGACCTGCTGGCCGAGCAGGTCCCAGGTGGCGCGCGAGCCCTTCAGCTCGCCGTCCAGCCAGCTCTCCTGGTCGCGGCCCAGGATCGTGCGGTTCGGCTCCAGGCGGTCGAGGCAGTCGGGGCCGACGGTGCCGCTCTTGCCGGTGCAGGCGTACAGGTCGCGGTACTGGCGCGTGTCGAGCAGGTGCAGGTTGGCCACCGCGCCCCAGCGGATGCTGCGGTAGAGCTTGAGCGCCGACCCGTCGGGCTTCTGGGCGCGGCGCAGCGGCATGTTCTCGTAGTACGCCTGGAAGGCGGCGGCGCGGCGGGCGAGGAACGGCGGGTCGGGCTGCTCGGGCACGTCGCCGGCCCAGGCGTTCTCGATGTCGTGGTCGTCCCACACCACGACCCAGGGGGCGATGGCGTGGGCCAGCTGCGACTCGGGGTCGGCCTTGTGCTGGGCGTGGCGTAACCGGTATCCGGCCAGGTCGAAGCACTCGCCGCCGGCCTGGTCGCGGACCGGGTACTTGTAGTCGCCGTACTCGTAGATGTAGTCGCCGAGGAAGGCGATCAGGTCGGGCTGGTCCTCGGCCATCCTGCGGTAGGGGGTGAACCAGCCCACCTGGTAGTCGGCGCAGGAGGTGAACGACAGGTTCAGCGCCCGGCTGCGGGTGCCGGGGGCGGGGGCGGTGAGGGTGCGGCCGACGGGGCTGAGCTCGCCCTCGGCCTTGAAGCGGTAGAAGTACTCGGCGCCCGGCTGGAGGCCGTCGAGCTCGACGTGCACGCTGTGGGCCGCGTCGGTGCGGGCGACCTCGACGCCGCGCCGTACGAGGTGCCGGAAGTTCTCGTCCTTGGCGAGCTGCCACTGGACCGGCACCGGGCGGTCCGGCATGCCGCCGAGGCCGTCGAGGGCGACCGGGTTCATGGCGAGCCGGGTCCACAGGACCACGCCGCCGGGCGTGGGCTCGCCCGAGGCGACGCCGAGCTGGAAGGGGTCGGACAGAGGGGCGCGGCGGACGGCCGCGCGCACGGGTTCGGCACCCAGTGCGGCGGAAATGCCCAGGCTCGCGCCCCCGGCGAACAGGGAACGCCGGGTGATCATGGGAGTCCTTTACTTGACGGTCGCGTTGCCTTCGGCGACGGCCTGGTCGGCGGCGGCCTTGGGGGTGAGCTTGCCGAGGTACATCTCGTTGAAGATCTGGTTGAGCTTGGTCTCGAAGCCGGTGAAGCCGGTGGTGACCGGCAGCGGGAAGGTCGAGCCCGAGGCCTCCTGCTCGAAGGGCGTGACGTCGATCTTCTTGGCCTTCCAGTAGTCGACGTAGCCCTTGCTGAGGCCGTTGAGCGCGGGGAAGACGTAGCCGCCGTCGGCCATCAGCTTCTGCGGCTCCTCGGTGCCGAGGTATTCGGCCAGCTTCATGGCCTCCTTGGGGTGCTTGCTCTTGGCGTAGACGGCCTCGGCCAGGCCGTTCAGGTTGACCGAGCGGCCCTGCGGCCCCTCCGGCATGGCCGCGACGCCCATCTCGAACGTGGCCTCCGGCGCCACGAACGGCAGCAGCGCGTTGTTGGCGGGGAACATCGCGATCTTGCCCGCCTTGAACATGTCGGTGATCTTGCCGGTGGGCGGGTTGGTCTGGGTGGCGGGCGGGGCGACGTGGTGCTTGTTGACCAGATCCACGCCGAACTGCAGCGCCTCGACCGACGCCGGGTCGTTGAAGGCGTACTTGCCGAAGGGCTTGTCGACGAGCTTGCCGCCGTTGGAGCTGACCCAGTTCATCCACTGCGTCTGGTAGTGGTTCCAGGAGGCGAAGCCGTACGTCTTGACCTTGGCGGGGTCGAAGCCCGCGTCGCCGGGGTGCTTGCCGGCCTCGTCCACGGTGAGCTTGCGCGCGGTGTCGAGCAGGGTGCCGGTGCCGTCCTTGGCCCAGGTCAGCTTGTCGGGCATCTCGACGCCGGCCTGCTTGAACAGGTCCTTGTTGTAGAGCAGGCCGACGGTGCCCCAGTCCTTCGGGACGCCGTAGAGCTTGTTCTCGTAGGTGAAGGAGCCGACGACGGTCTGGTGGTACTTCGACGCGTCCACCTGGACCGGCGACAGGACGCCCTTGGTGACGTACTCGGGGAACTGGGTGGGGGTCATCCAGAAGACGTCCGGCGCGGTGCCCGCGACGGCGTCGGCGGTGAGCTTCGTCCAGTACTGGTCGTACGGCAGCAGCTCGATGGTGACGTGGATGCCGGGGTTGGCCTTCTCGAAGGCCGCCATGACCTTCTCGTAGCCGGCCTTCTGCTGGTCGTCCCAGAGCCGGTACGTCAACGTGACCTGATCGGACCCGCCGCCGCCCGAGCCCGAGCCGCAGGAGGTGAGGGCGAGCAGGGCGGCGCCGAGCAGCGCCCAGCGAATCGGGGGGTTGTGCGACATTCGCTGACCTCTTCTTACTTGAGACCTGTGAGGACCACGGATCTGACGATGTGCTTCTGGAAGAAGACGAAGATGGCCACCATCGGGACCAGCGCGATCAGACTGCCGGCCATCATGAGGTTGTAGTCGACGCCGATGCCCTGCTTGAGCGTGGCGATGGCCACCGTGATGACCTTGGTGTCGTCGCCGCTGGTGATGATCAGCGGCCAGAGGAAGCTGTTCCAGGACGAGATCACGGTGATGATCGCCAGCGTGCCGAGCGCCGGGCGGCACAGCGGAAGCATGACGCGCACGAGGATCGTCAGCGGGCCCGCCCCGTCGATCCGCGCCGCCTCCTCCAGGCCGGCGGGCAGGGTCTTGAAGAACTGCCGCATCAGGAAGATCCCGTACGGGGTGCCGAGCACGTACGGGGCGAGCAGGCCGTACCAGGTGTTGACCAGGTCGAGCTGCCGCATGATCAGGAACAGCGGGATCATCGTGACGGCGCTGGGCACCATCATCGTGGCCACGAACAGCCAGAACAGCGCGTCCCTGCCCCTGAACCGGAGCCGGGCGAACGCGTACGCCGCGAACGTGGTGAACACCAGCTGCCCGGCCGTCAGCAGCGCCGTCATCACGGCCGTGTTGAGCAGGTAGCGGGGGAAGTCGCCGGCCAGCATCTTCGCCAGGTTGTCCACGGTCGGCGGCAGCCCCGGCAGCCACGGGGCCGTCTCGCTGAGCTGCCCCTGCGTCTTGAACGCGGTCAGGACCACGAGCAGGTACGG
This sequence comes from Nonomuraea angiospora, assembly GCF_014873145.1. Lineage (NCBI taxonomy): Bacteria > Bacillati > Actinomycetota > Actinomycetes > Streptosporangiales > Streptosporangiaceae > Nonomuraea > Nonomuraea angiospora. Next base: position 3,684,618 of record NZ_JADBEK010000001.1, read on the forward strand.
GAAGACGGAGACGAACGCACCGACGGCGAGCACGGCGTACAGGAGGATTCGCTTGGCCACGGGTCTCTCAGCTCTCTCAGCTCAGGTCGTAGGTGGTGCGCTTGCCGAAGAACCTGACCTGCGCCATCGTCACCAGGAAGATGATCAGGAAGAGCAGCGTCGACAGCGTGGCCGCGTAGCCGAAGTCGAACTCCTTGAACGCGGTCTGGTAGATCCGGAAGTTCAGCACCTCGGTGGTGTGGCTGGGGCCGCCGTCCGTCATCGCGAACACCGTGTCGAACACCTGGAAGGCGCCGATCAGGTTGGTCACGCTAACAAAAAACATCGTGGGGTTGAGCAGCGGCAGCGTGACCCGCCAGAACCGCTGGGCCGGGCTCGCGCCGTCGGTCTCGGCCGCGTCGTGCAGCTCCTTCGGGATGCCCTGCAGCCCGGCCAGGAAGAACAGCATGTTGTAGCCGGTGTACTGCCAGATGCTGACCAGCGCGACGGCGGGCAGCGCCCACGTGGGGTCGGACAGCCAGTCGGGGCCGGTGACGCCGACCAGCGCGAGCGCGCTGTTGATGGCGCCCTCGCGGGGGTCGAAGATCCAGCTCCAGATCAGGGCGAGGACGATGGGCGTGGCCATCCAGGGGACCACGAAGAGCGAGCGGTAGAACCTGACGCCCTTGATGCGCTGGTTGAGCAGCATGGCGAGGGCCAGGGCGAGCACGGTCTGGAGCGGGATGCACAGCAGGACGTACGCGACCGTCACCCCGAGCGAGTGCCACGCCTGCCCGTCCCCCGCCAGGCGGCGGTAGTTGTCCAGCCCGACGAACTCGGGGGACGAGAGCAGCTCCCAGTCGAAGAGGCTGAGGACGAGCACGATGAGCATCGGCAGCAGGAGGAACGCGATCACCCCGAAGAGGCTGGGGCCGACGAAGAGGTAGGCGTGCCAGCCGCTCCCCCGCCTCCTGACCGGCTTGACGTCCGCCACCAGGCTGGTCCGCGCGACGTGGCTGGTCACGAGGGGTCCGTCGCCGTCGGGACCATGAGACGCCTGGTCGTCTCCAGGCCCCAGTCGTCCAGCGCCGCGATCGGGTCGCTCGACCCGCGCAGGCCGCCCGTGCCGGCGAGGTGCGCGGCCCACTCCTCCCGCGCCTCCACCTCGGGGCGCAGGATGATGCAGTCGGGGTCGTTCACCCACCAGCGGGCGTGCAGGAACTCGCGGGCCGCGCCCGTGAGCCGGGCGCCGAGCTGGGACGGCTGGCTGATGTCGCCGGACTTGGGCTGCAGGGTCGGCGCGATGTCCGGGCTGACCCGCATGACGTCCACCAGGCCGATGCTGGGCAGCATGGGCGCGCCGCACCCGTGCAGGGTGGCGTCCGCGCCCGCGCCCCGGCGGATCAGCTCCAGGCCGCGCCGGTACGCGGCGATCGGGTCGAGGTCCTCGTGCCGCCCGCCCGCGAGGGCTCCGGCATAGATGAAGTCGAGCTTGAAGTGGCTGATGCCCATGGCCCTGAACGTGCGGAAGACGTCCACGAGATGCTCGACCGCCGCCGGGTTGGTGACGTCGAGCACGGCCAGCTCCTGGTCCCACATGCGCCCGGCGTACGCGTCCCGGACCAGCCAGTCGGGGTGCTCGCGGAAGGTCCGGCTGCGGTGGCCGACGAGGAACGGCGCGGTCCAGATCCCGGCCCGCCGCCCGGCGCCCGTGACGGCGTCCACGGCCCGCGCCAGCGAGCCGAACTCCGGCCGCCCCTCCAGCCAGTCGCCGATCTCGGCCTCGTAGCCGTCGTCGATGAGGAACATGTCGGCGCCCAGGCCGAGGCGTTCGGAGCGCTGGAGGTTGTCGATGACGTCGGCGTCGGTGACCTTGTCCCAGTAGCCGTACCAGGTGCACCACATGGGCGGGACGGCGGGGAACGCCCGCTTCTCCGTCATGGTGTCCGCCCAGTCGCGCAGGGCCTGGTCCAGGCCGCCTTCGGCGCGGTGGTGGCGTACCGGGCCGTCGGCTGAGATCACCAGGCGGCCGCCCTCCTCACGCGCCCTGATCGAGGGCACCTGGAGGGGGCTCGGCGCGGACCAGAGCTCGACGGAGCCGTCGCCCGGCTCGACGGCCAGCAGCCCTTCGCCCTGGAAGGCCCCCTGGGGGACGGGGGTCTCGGGGCGGTAAGCGAGGATCTGGATGGTCTCGTCGGCGGGCCGGGGCGGGGTGTCCGTCAGGCGGTACGCGCCGGTGGGGCTCCACGACTGCCAGCCGTGCTCGAACACCCGCGCCTCGCCAGGGCCGCACCTGATCTCGCCGATGTCTTCGAACGACATCCTCAATCCTCTCGACTTACGAAGGAGCGCTTCATTAGTAGCACCGGCTCTCCGGCGGGGTCAATGACGGATTTTTGCCGCTATAACGGCAAGTAGAGGGGGCGCGTACAGCCGTCAATCGCTGGCATAATCTCTGGTTACAGAGGAGACCTACTTAAGGACGGCGATGGCGGACGTTCGCGGCGGCGACCTGTCCCGGCTGCGGCAGCTCAACTCGCTGACGGCCATCCGAGAGCTGCGCAGGGCGGGGCCGCTCACCCTGTCGGCGCTCGCCGAGCGCACCGGCCTGTCCCGGCCGTCCATGAAGGAGGTCACCGACGAGCTCATGGGCCTGGGCTGGGTGGAGGAGGTGCCGCCGAGCCCCGGCACGATGGGCCGACCGGCCCGCCGCTACCGCTTCCGCGCCGACAGCGGCTACCTGGTCGGGGTGGACATAGGGGGTCACAACATCCGCGCCGCCCTGTCCGACCTGGACGGCGAGATCCTCGCCGAGACCCGGCAGCCGGTGCTGCCCGACGACCCGATCGAGGAGCGCCTGGCGGCGATCGAACGCGCCGTCTCCGGCTGCCTGGCGCTCAGCCGCACGTCGGTCTCCGACCTGTGGATGATCTCGGTCGGCACGGTCGGCGTGATCGACGTGGAGGGGCGCGTCATCTACTCGGCCGCCGTGCCCGCCTGGCGCGACCTCGACCTCGCGGGCAAGTTGCGCGAGATGTTCCCCTGCCAGATCCTCATCGAGAACGACAGCCGCCTGGCCGCCATGGCCGAGACCCGGCGAGGGGTCGCCAAGGGCGCCAGGGACGTGGTGTTCATGCACGTCGGCCGGCGCATGGGAGCCGGGCTGATCATCGGCGGGAAGGTGCACAGGGGGTTCGGGGCGGCGGCCGGGGAGATCTCCATGCTGCCCGAGGCCCGCTGGTTCGACCCCGCCGAGCACCTCAACACCTGCCCGTCCCTCCCCGAGGGCACTCCGCCCGAGGACGCGGCCGGGTGGACGCTGGCCGCCGCCCGCAACGGGGACCCGGTGGCGCTGGCCGCCGTCGAGCGTTACGTGGACGACCTCGCGGTGGGCACGGCCGCGATGGTGCTCATCCTGGACCCGCAGATGGTGGTGCTGGGCGGCGGCTTCTCCCGCTCCTCCGACGTGCTGCTGGGGCGGCTGCGGGAGCGGCTGGAGCGCACGTGTATGCGGATGCCGGAGGTGCGGGCGTCCACGCTGGGGGACGAGTGCGTGGTGGTGGGGGCCATCGACTACGCGGTGGACCACCTCGACGACCAGCTCTTCACCCCCGACAAGGGCCCCCTCCCGGTCACCCGCTGACACGCCCCGGCACCGACGGACGGCAGCGCGCGCCGGTGGGGCGGAAGGAGGCCGCATCGGCATCCTGCCCGGTTGTCGTCGGACGTCGCGCGGTGTTTGGATGGGGTTCATGGCCCTCGACGAGCTGCGCGACCTCCTCCTCCGCCATGCTCGCCCCGATCTCAGGACCCCCATCGACGATGTCCTGATCTTCAAGGCCGAGCGCCCCCAGCCCCCGACGCCGACGACCTACGGCAAAGTACTGGCGGTCGTCGCTCAAGGCACGAAACGGTTCGCGCTGGGCGACCACCTGTACGAGTACCGAGAGGGGCAGTATCTCGTCGCCTCGGTCGACCTCCCGGTGACCGCCCATTTCGCGCAGGCTGGTCCTGAACGACCCGGGCTCGGGGTCGGGCTGACCCTGCGTCCGGCGGCCATCGCGGAGGTGTTGCTGCAGGCGGCGCCGGACGACCTGCCGGAGCTCGACGACGACGCGCCGCCCGCCCTGACGATCAGCACCGCCTCCGCCGAGCTCCTCGACGCCGTCGTCCGCCTGCTGCGCCTGCTCGACCGGCCCAGCGACATCGCCGTCCTCGCGCCGCTCATCAAACGGGAGATCCTCTGGCGGCTGATCACCAGCGATCAGGGCGCGATCGTGCGCCAGTTCGGGCTTCCCGACAGCAGCCTGAGCCATGTCGCCCGCGCGGTCCAGTGGATCCGCGACCACTACGCGCAGCCATTCAGCGTCGAGGACGTGGCCAGACTCGCGGGGATGAGCGCCTCCGCCTTCTACCGCAATTTCCGCGCCGCCACCGCGATGAGCCCGATCCAGTTCCAGAAGCAGATCCGCCTCCAGCAGGCGCGGCTCCAGCTCGCCGCGGCCCCGGGTGACATCGCCGCCGTCAGCCGTCGCGTCGGCTACGACAGCCCGTCGCAGTTCAGCCGCGAATACCGTCGCCAGTTCGGTGCGCCGCCGAGCCAGGACGCCAAGCTCCTCACTCCAGCACGCGGTCGAGACGGATCGGCAGGGATCTCTGTCTGACCCCGGTGGCGTGCCAGACGGCGTTCGCGATCGCGGCGGCCGTACCGACGTTGCCGATCTCACCGACGCCCTTGACGCCCATGGGGATGCCGGGCTCGTAGTCGGGCACGAAATCGGCTTCGATGTCGGGCACATCGGCATGCGCGGCGATATGGTAGCCGGCGAAGTCCGCGTTGACGTGCCGGCCGGAAACCGGATCGCGAAGGCCCTCTTCGTGCAGCGCCATGGAGAGCCCGCCGATCATCCCGCCGATGACCTGGCTGCGGGCCATGAGCGGGTTGACCACCCGGCCGGCGGCGAACATCCCGAGCAACCGGCGCACGCGCACCTCGCCGGTCACCGGGTCGACGGTCACTTCGGCGAAGACGGCGCTGTAGGCATGCCGTTCACGGGACGGGAGGTCGCCGAGCGACCGGGTGGTGTCGGCCGTGACCGTCCCGCCGTACCCCTGGCCGCGCAGCTTCTCCGCGGCCTCGGTGATCGCCCAGGCCCAGGACGTGGTCCCCCGGGATCCGCCCGCGCTCCAGACGGGACCGAGGCCGCTGTCGGAGATCCTGAGGCGGATCCGCTCCGTGCCGACCTTCAGCGCGTCGGCGGCGATCGCGGTCAGCGCGGTGCGCGCGCCGGTGCCGAGGTCGGTGGCGCCGATGGCCACCGTGAAGGTCCCGTCCGTCTCGGCGGTGATCGTGGCCGACGAGGGGAAGGCCCCGGCGCTGAAGGACGAGGCGGCCAGTCCGGTGCCGACCAGCAGAGCTCCCTCCCGCCGCAGGCGCGGCCGATGATCACGCGTGTCCCAGCCGAACCTGCGGGCGCCTTCGCGCAGGCACGCGACCAGATTGCGGCTGCTGAACGGCAGGCCGGACACGGGACCGGCCACCGGCTCGTTGCGTAGCCGCAGCTCGAGCGGATCCATGCCCAGCCGCTCCGCCAGCTCGTCCATGGCCGATTCGAGAGCGAACGACCCGGGCGCGGCGCCCGGTCCCCTCATCGAGTACGGCGGCAGGATGTCGAGCGGAACCGCCGTGAGCCGGGTACGGATGGCGCGCGCCGCGTAGAGCGTCTTGGTGAGCTCTGTGCAGCCCTCGATGTACTCCGCCAACGTCGAGATCTCGAAGGCCGGCTCGTGCCAGATCGCCCGCAGGCGGCCGTCGGCATCGGCGCCGATCCGGATCAGCTGATCGGTCGCCGGCCGCATCGCGGTCGCCAGGAACACCTGGGCGCGGGTGAGCGTGACCCGCACGGGCCGGCCGAACAGCCGCCCGGCCATCGCGGCCAGGATCAGCTGCGGACCGCAGAGTCCCTTGGACCCGAAGCCGCCGCCGACGTGCTCGGTACGGATGTGCACCTGATCCGGGCTCAACGAGAACAGCGTGGCAAGGGTGACGGCCACGGTGAACGGCCCCTGGTTGGAGTCGATCGCCTCCAGCCGCTCACCCTCCCACCACGCGGTCGCCGAGTGCGGCTCCATGGCGCTGCAGTGCTCCTCGGGCGTACGGTATCGCTCGTCGATCACCACCGAGGCCGCGGCGAGCTCCGCCTCCACGTCGCCGACGTTCACGGGCTCGTCGAAGAGCGTCGCCGCCGGACGGCCCGCCGGATGATCGGCGGTGAAGACCGTGTCGTGCGGCTCCTCGTCGTAGGTCACCGGCAGCGCCTCGGCCGCCGCCTGGGCCAGCTCGAGCGTCTCGGCGACGACGAGCGCGACGGGCCGGCCGGCGAAGGGGATCACCTCGTCCTGCAACAGCTGCAGCTGGCCGTCCGGGCCGAAGAAGCCCCCCGCCTTCGGGTCGAGGCGAGGCGCGTTCCTGTGGTCGATCACGCCCAGCACGCCGGGCATGTCCTGGACGGCGGAGACGTTGATGTCGCGGACGCGGCCGCGGGACACGGTGGCCAGGACGACCGCGCCGAAGGCCAGGCCTGGTACGGGCACGTCGGCGGCGTAGCGGGCGGCACCGGTAACCTTGTCCCGGCCCTCGATCCGCGGCTGCGCGACCCCTACTGCGTTCATGGCCGGAGCTCCTTCAGCACGGTCTCGATGAGATTGCCGGCCAGCCTCACCTTGTAGCCGTTGCCGGGCAGCGGTTCGGCGGCGGCGAGTTCGGCATCGGCGGCGGCCCGGAACGCCTCAGGCGTGAGGGGGCCCTCCAGCAGGAAGGCCTCGGCGGTCCGGGCGCGCCAGGGCCGCGAGGCGACCCCGCCGAGAGCGATCCGAACCGAGCCTGCGTCCAGGTCGAGCCCCGCCGCGATGGAAACGGTGGCGAAGGCGTAGGACGCGCGCTCGCGGACCTTCCGGTAGCGCGATCTCGGGGACACCGCGCTGCCCGGCAGGGCCACCGCGGTGATCAATGCTCCCTGCGGCAGCGCCGTCTCGCGGTGCGGAGTGTCCCCGACGGGCGGGTAGAAGTCCTCCAGCGGGATCTCGCCGGGGCCGTCGAGCGTCTCGTAGCGTACGACGGCGTCGAACGCCAGCATCGCCACCGCCATGTCGGAGGGATGGGTGGCCACGCAGCTGCGGGTCCAGCCGAGGATGGCGTGGTTGTGGTGCTCCCCGGCGATCGCGGGACACCCGGTGCCGGGGACCCGCTTGTTGCACACCTGCGCGGCGAAGTAGGCGCACCGGGTCCGCTGCAGCAGGTTGCCGCCCACCGTGGCCATGTTGCGCAGCTGGCCGGACGCTCCGGCCAGCACCGCCTGGCTCAGCGCCGGGTAGCGCCGCCGTACCTCGGGGTGGGCGGCGAGGTCGCTGTTGGTCGTCGTGGCGCCGATGACCAGCCCGCCGTCCGGCGCCTCGCTGACGCCGGCGAGCGGCAGCCGCCGTACGTCGACCAGCCTCGTGGGAGCCTCCACCCCCTCCTTCATCAGATCGACGAGGTTGGTGCCGCCGCCCAGGTACCGGCCGCCGCCGTCGGCTGCGATCAACGCGTCACGGACGTCCGCCGGGCGCTCGTAGGCGAACTCCTTCATCCCGCGATCTCCTCCTGGGCCGCCGTCTCGAGCACGGCGCGCACGATCGACGGGTAAGCGCCGCAGCGGCACAGGTTGCCGCTCATCCGCTCGCGCACCTCCGCCGCGTCCAGCACCGGCGCCGGGCCGTCCGGGGACACGTCGGCGCCGGCCGCGCTGGGCCAGCCCGCGGCGTGCTCGGCCAGCATCCCGACGGCCGAGCAGAGCTGCCCGGACGTGCAATATCCGCACTGGAAGCCGTCGAGCCTGATGAACGCCTGCTGAAGCGGCAGCAGTTCGCCGTCACCGGCCAGCCCCTCGACGGTCGTGATCTCCTCGCCCTCGGCGGCCACCGCCAACGTCAGGCAGGACACCACCCGCCTGCCGTCGAGGAGCACGGTGCACGCGCCGCACTGGCCGTGGTCGCAGCCCTTCTTGGGTCCGGTGTGGCCGATGTCCTCGCGCAACGCGTCCAGCAGCGTCGTGCGATTGTCGACGCTCAACCGGTGCGGCGCGCCGTTGACCTGCAGCGATATCACGCTGCGGTGGTGGTTTGTCATCGTCCTTCCTTTCTCTGGGCTACGTAATCAGTCCTGCGGCGGGCGGACGATCCCCAAAGCTCGCGCGTCCTTGCCCATTCCTGCTCGCGTGGCGGGTGCTCTCGGGACACGGGGCCTGTGGCAGAAGTAGACGAACGCGGGCGGCACGTTGCCCCACACCGTCCGGCTGACCACGACCTCCTCGAACCGCCCGCCCAGGGACCGCCGTAGCCGCCGGGCCGGCGGAGCCCACCGCGCGTGCGTGTACGCGAACGTGGTGAACGCGCCGTGCGGGGCGAGCGCGCCGGTGAGGGCGTCGAGCAGGTCGTACTGCCGGCTCGGGGCGAACGCCGCCCAGGGCAGCCCGCTCACGATCACGTCCGCGAGGTGGTGGCCGCGCTCCGCGGCACGGGCGCGGTGATCAGGCCGGCCAGCGGCTCGCCGCTCGGCGCCACCGCGCCGACGGTGAAGGGGGCGCGCACGAACTCGTGCAGGAACGCGGCGCGGTCGTGGGCGCTCACCGGACGTCTCCGGGCGCCGGCCCCAGGACCCGGGCGAGCCAGTCGTTCCTGGTACGGCGGGCCGCGACCGAGATCCGAGCCCCCGGATACAGCGCGTCGAAGCCGTGGCAGCCGCCCGCCCAGATGTGCAGTTCCGCCTGGCCGCCGGCGGCCCAGATCCGGGTGGCGTACGCGACGTCCTCGTCGCGGAACACCTCGGCCGTTCCGGCATCGATGTAGGCGGTCGGCAGGCCGGACAGGTCGTCGGCGATCGCGGGGGACATGTAGCCGGACACCTCCCCGCGGCCGATGACCGATCGCCAGCCGAACTCGTTCATCTCGCGGGTCCAGACGCCGGGCTCGCCGGAGAACTGGCGGCTGGAGGTGGTGAGGTTGCGGTGATCGAGCATGGGACAGATCAGCACCTGCGCGGCGATCGAGGGCGCGCCACGGTCACGGGCCATCAGGGTGAGCCCGGCGGCCAGGCCGCCCCCGGCGCTGGCTCCCGCGACGATGATGCGGCTCGGGTCGATGCCCAGCTCGCCGGCGTGCTCAGCGACCCAGAGCAGGCCCCGATAGCAGTCCTCGACCGGGGTCATGCCGGTGCTCTCGGGCGCCAGCCGGTACTCCACGGAGACGACGGTGGCGCCGAACAGGTCGAGCCAGTCCAGGGGGATGTCGATCTGCGAGAAGCGGTCTCCCATGACCATGCCGCCGCCGTGGACCCAGTAGACGCACGGAGTCGGCGCGTGATCGGTCCGGGCCGGAGTGAAGATCGACAGCGGGACGGGGGTGGTGATCTCGCGGTGGCCGGCGGCGCGGCCGTGGAGGACCGCGTCGAGCGGCGTGGACGGCAGCCGGCGCAGCTGGGCGAGCACCCCGGCGTCGAGCCCGGACATGAGCGGCAGGTCGGCGAGGAGCGCGCGCAGCTCGGGGTCGAGGCCGGGACGGGCCATGGTGGTCTCCTCGTTCACAGGGCGGCCTTGCCACCGACGGGGACCTCGTCGACGTACTGCGCCTCGCCGGCCAGCAGCGGTTGCAGGACTGCGACGAACGCCTGAGCCGGCTCCGTCGCGAAGAACCCGGCGTGGGCCTCCTGGCTGACCCAGCCCTCGGTGACGTAAACGGTGTCCGGATCGCCGGCCGAGCGGCCGACCAGGAAGACGACGCAGTCCTCGTTCGGCAGGGATGGCGCGTCCAGCAGGGCCGCGACCAGGTCGTCGCCCCTGCCGGGCTGCGCGGTCATGGCGGCACGGAAGCCGTGGCTGATGGTCATGGGATTCTCCTCAGTGGTGAAGCTCGTCGCACTCCACTGTCGGCGCCGCCCAGCCGGGCCACATCAGTCATCCGACTCCCGCCCCAAGCGCCCATGGCGGCCGATGACTTAACCGCCGATGCGGTTAGGTCATTTGACAGATGCACGGCTCGGGCCCGTGCCCGAGCATCGACACGTGACGAGTCCTCCAGAGCCGCCGGCTGTCCTGCGCATGCGCGAGGTCCGGGACCGGGCACTGTTCGACCTGGACGACGGTCCGGTCACACCGTCGAACCGGGCCGAGCTGAAAGCGGTCGCGCACCTGCTGAACGTGTTGCTGGCCAGCATGATCGTGTCCTCGTTGCAGTACGAGCAGCACGCACTGCTCGTCCGCGGGCCGTCACACCGGCCGGTCGCGGAGTTCCTGTACGGCTGCGCCGACCGTGACCGCGCCGGCGCGCGGCTGCTCGCGACCCGCATCGCACAGCTCGGGTTCACCGCCGGTCATGATCCGCGGCACCTGCCCGCGTGGTCGCGCATCACCTTCCAGACGTTCCAGGACGGCGATCTCACCGGCATCGTGACGCAGGACCTCGTGGGAGCGCGGATCCTCATCCAGTCGTTGCAGGAGGCGGTGCGCTGGGTCGGGGCCGACGATCCCACCACCCGGCGCCTGCTGGAGCGGCTGCTGGAGGACAAGGAGGCGCAGGCCGGCGAGCTCAGCGCGGGGCTTCAGAACCCGGAGAGAGCGCATCCCTGAGCCCCGCGCGAGAGGTGACGCCAAGCTTGGGAAAGATGCGGTACAGGTGCGCGCCCACCGTCCGGTGCGACAGGTAGAGCCGCTCCGCGATCTGTTTGTTGGTCAGACCGCTCGCCGCCAGCTCGGCGATCTGCAACTCCTGCGAGGTCAGGGCGACCGGCCCGCCCGGCGATGCCTCGGCCGGCCGGTATCCGGCGGCGCGCAGCTCGCTCTGCGCACGCTCGACCCAGGGTCCGGCGGCCATCGCGGCGAAGCCGTCACGCGCGATGAGAAGCTGACGGCGCGCCTGCGACGCCGATCTGGCACGACGGAGCCTCTCGCCGAGGACGAGCCGGATGCGGCAGGCGTCCCACAGCCACCGTTCCGCCACGTGGCCCGACAGCAGCGACTCCAGCCGCGTCCTCGCCCCGTCGTCATCGGACACGACGAACTCCGCCGCCGCCTGAACCAGCGTCATCCGGGTCGACAACCCGGCCACGTCGGCGGCCCGCATCGCCTCGACATGCGCCCTGGCTTCGACCATCCGCCCTGTCCGCACCGCCGCCTCGACGAGGTCGAGCATGACCCACGTGCAGTGAGGCACATGCGAGGCAAGGACACCGGGCGGGCTCATCGCGGCAGCGTGGTGGAAGGCGGCGTCGAAATCTCCCTGGCCCAGCGCGGCGAGAGCACGCGGATGCTGGGCGAAAAGGGCCGCGGCCGTCACCCCGCGCGGCAGCGCCCAGTGGGTGATCTCGTCAGCGAGCGCGTACGCCTCGTCGAAGCGTCCCCGTCCGGCGGCGAGGACGGCCCTGTTGTACAGGAAGTACCACGCGAAGAAGGAGAAGCCGCTGGCATCACAGACCTGCTGTCCCTCACGAGCGAGTTCCTCGGCCTCGTCCCACCGGCCGACAAGGTAGTCGTCCAGACACAGGTGCATGAGGGCGCCGAGGTGCCGGCGGGGCGCTCCTCCCTCTCGTCCCTGCTGGACCAGCCGCCACGAGGACTCCCGGCAATCACCCAGGCGATCCAGATAGACCGAGGCCGTGCCGACCCGCATGATCCGGGTCGGGTCGGTTTCGTCCGCGAGAGTGCCGAGGATGGCCTGGCTGCTCACCAGCGCCGGCGCCCCTGTGCGGACCGGGTCGGGGAAGGTCTGGCTCGCCAGCGACAGCACGTCGGGCGGTCGTGGCTGCAGCCTCTGCAACGCTCGGTAGAACGGCTCCCAGTACTCCGGGGCGCTGCCGTACCAGCACAACAGCATCAGCGTGTGCATGGCCTCGATGAGCGCGGGATCCTCGGCCCGGTAGCCGTGCTCCGCGGTCTCGATGGCGCCGACCAGAAGCCGGTGCGCGGTGGCGACGTCGCCGTCCCCGTTGAGCATCAGGAACGCGGCCGCGTTGGCCGCGTGGAGCGAGCCGGTGGAATCCGGAGCCGCCCGCCGCGCATCGGTCAGCAGCGTCTTCGCGTCGTCGATCGATCCGCTCGCCTCGGCGCCGATGTAGGCGGCCTCAGAGAGCCGACGGCCCCGATCGGCGCTCGTCACGCTCAGCTCGGCGGCGCGGATCAGCGCGGCGACCGCGGCGAACGCGTCACCGCGAAGCATGATGCGATGCGCTGAATCCTCCAGCAGCGCCGCCACCGTCTCGTCGGGGCCGGCGGCGGCCGCGGCGAGGTGCCACGCGCGACGTTCCTGGTCACCCGTCAGGGCACCGGCGAGGGCGACGTGCGCGGTCCGGCGCTCCTCGTGCGTGGACCCCGCCACGATCGCCGACCGGATCAGCGGATGACGGAACGCGATCCGTGCCGTGGCGTCGTCCACGCGTACCAGCTGCGCCCGCTCGGCGGGGGCGAGGTCGGCCAGTCCGGCCTCATCCGCCAGGGCGGCCCTGAGCACCCGCACGTCGCCGGTGCCCTCGAACGTGGCCAGCAGGAGCATTCTGCGGGTCGATTCCGGCAGGTCGGCGATCCGCGCGGCGAACATCGCCTGGAGTCGATCGCTGAGCGGGACCACCTCCGAGTGCGCCACCGCGGGATGCGTCGCGCCCAGCAGCGTCGACGGCAGTTCCGTCAATGCCAGCGGATTGCCCTGTGCGAGGTCGAGCAGCCGTTTCCTGACCCGCACCGGCATATCCGGGAAGTTGACGTCGACCAGCTGACCTGCCGCCTCCCAATCCAGTGGCTGAACGACCATCTCGGTCAACCCTCGCGGCGCCGAGGAGCTCACTGCCCCCGTCCTGGCGGAGATCACCAGCCCGGCCCGAACGCCTTCCAGGCGGCGGGCGACGAATCCCAGCACGACGGCGCTGGCCCGGTCGATCCATTGGACGTCGTCCACGAGGAGGGCGAGCGGCGTCTCAGCGGCGACCCCCTTGACGAGCAGGAGCGCGGCGTTGCAGACCAGCAGCGCGTCCGCGGGCGCGCCGACGCCGAATCCCAGCGCCACCGACAATGCCTCCCGAAGCTCCGGCGGCAGGCGCCGGATGTCGGCTTCGACCGGCAGGAGCAGCTGATTGAGGCAGGAGTAGCTGACGTCGGCTTCGAACTCGGACCCGGACGCTCGCAGCACGCGCATCCCCGACGTGACGGCCAGCTCGGCGGCGGCGGCCAGGAGGGCGGACTTGCCGATACCGGGATCACCCCACATCAGCCGCGCGTCGCCATGCCGCCGAGCCGCGTCGAGAAAGCCGGACAGCTGTTCGAGCTCGGCGCGGCGGCCGAAGAGCGCGTTGCTGGCCACGGATACCTCACGGCGTCGATCAGTGCCTCACCAGGTCCGGATACAGGCTGCCGCGAGCATATCCGTCCCGCGATCCCCCTCAAGGTCTGCTTCCGCCCCTCTCCTCCAGGAAGGCGGGATCGGGCAAGGGATCGCGACCATCGAGCAAGCCATCCCACCGCGGGTCAGGAGGGCGAGCGCCGGCGGGCGCGGTAGTCGCGGGGCGGCAGGCCGTACTCGCGGCTGAAGGCCCGGCTGAAGTGGAACGGGCTGACGAAGCCGGACGCCGCGGCCACCTGCCCCACGTCCAGGTCCGTCACCTCCAGCAGGCTCGCGGCGTGCCGCACCCGCGCTTCGCGGACGGCCCGCATCGGGCTGCGCCCGGTCTCGGCGGCGAACAGGTGGGCGAAGCGGGACGGCGAGAGCGCGACGGCACGCGCGAGCGAGGTGACCGAGTGCGGCGCGCCCGGCTCGGCGGCGATGAGCGCGAGCGCCCGGCGTACCCGCTCGTCGCCCTCGTCCGGCCGCCGCGCCCCCTCCGGCCGGGCGGAGGCGGTGGCCAGGACGATCGCCTCCTCGACGGCCCCCAGCACCAGCTCGCGCACCGGCCCCGCCAGGACGACGGCGGGCACCCGCGTCTCGGGACGGAACGCGTCGGGCAGGGGCGCGCCCGGCACCCATCGGGCGTCCTGGAGCGCGCGCTCGAACGCCAGCCCCATCCGCCCGCGCACGCCCACCGGCACGCCCCCGACCAGATGGCACCCGTCGCCCCGGGCGAACGGCCCCAGCCAGGCCGCCCACGAGGGCCGGGGCTGGAAGTGCACCCACCAGAACCGCCACCGCTCCGCCCCCGGCAGCACCCGGTAGTACTGCGGCACCCCGGACCCGAGCACCGCCAGGTCCCCCGCCCGGACCTCGAACGACGCCCCGCCCTGCGCCACGAACCCCGCCCCCGCCTCCGTCCACAGCAGCAGCCAGCTCAGCGACCCGGCCGGGCGGCGCGTGGCGTACCCGGCCGCCTGGTCGTAGTGGCCGACGATCGTCAGCTCGGCAGCAGGAACAGACATGTCCTCAGCGGTCACAGGCATACCGTTGCACGATCCCGGTCTCTAGCGTGGGAAACATGAGGCTCAACGACTTCCACGATCAGGGCTACGTGCTGGTGCCCGGTCTCCTCGCCCCGGACGAGGTGGCCGGGCTGCGCGACGAGTTCATGGCGCTGCACGCCAAGGGGCCGATCCCGGGTCACTTCGCCCCGCAGCCGCAGGAACCCGGCCGGCCGTACGACATCCTCCGTGACTACCCGCGGATCATGCACCCTCATCAGGTGAACGACCTGGCCCTGCGGTATCTGCTCGACACGCGCATCGCCGCGATTCTCCGCGACCTCCTGGGCGAGGAGCCGATAGCAGCCCAGAGCATGTTCTACTTCAAGCCGCCGGGCGCCAGGGGCCAGGCGCTGCACCAGGACAACTTCTACCTCCGGGTCGAGCCGGGCACGTGCGTGGCCGCCTGGGTGGCGCTCGACAAGGTGGACCGGGCCAACGGCGGCCTGGAGGTCGTGCCGGGGACGCATCTCATGGACCTGTTCTGCCCCGAGGAGGCGGACCAGGACATCTCCTTCACCCGGGAGTACGTGCCGCCGCCGCCCGGCCTGGCGAAGGTGCCGGTGGACATGGAGCCCGGGGACGTGCTGTTCTTCAACGGCAGCCTGGTCCACGGCTCGGAGCCCAACAGCACGGCCGACCGCTTCAGGCGCAGCTTCATCTGCCATTACGTGGGCCGCTCGGCCGAGCGGATCGCCGAGTACTACCCGACGCTCACGATGTCGGGCGAACCCGTCCGGCTGGAGGCGTCCGTGGGCGGCGGCCCCTGCGGCACCGAGATCACCGGCCCGCACTAGAAGCGGCCTCACGACGCGGCGAGCGGAGCGCGCCCGCCTCCGCTCCCGTCCTGGTCGCCGCACGCCCGTCGTACCGTATGCTGTACGGTACGCCGTACGACAGCGGCGTGCGCGAGAGGACGAAGTGTGAACATGACGGCGAAGTGGCGGGCCGGGACCGCGGGCATGACCGTGATCGCGGCATTGGCGGCCGGGACGGGAGCCGCGGCGGCCGACTCCGGCCCCCCACGCTGCGAGCAGATCTCCGTGGCCGTGCCGCTCACCGCGGGCGGCCCACTGGACCAGCGGATGGCCGGCACCCTCTGCCGCCCCCGCGGCGCCGCCCGGGCGATCCAGATCCTCGTCCCCGGCGGCACGTACGACCGGTCCTACTGGCTACGACGCGGCGGAGACGGGCCCTCGTTCGCCGAGACCATGGTGCGGGGCGGGTACGCCGTCCTGGCCCTCGACCGGCTCGGATCCGGACGCAGCTCCTGGCCGTCCGGGGCCGTCCTGCGGCCGGACAGCCACCAGGCGTCGCTCCACCAGGTGGTGCTCGCCGCCCGCCAGGGCAAGCTCGACGGGCGGCGCTACACGCGCGTCGTCGGCGTGGGCAACTCCATCGGCTCCTCGATCATCCGCGGCGTCCAGATCCGCCATCCGGACGCGCTGGACGGCATCATCCTGACCGGCGAGTCCAGCACCCCCAACGAGCGCGCCTTCGAGGAGTTCGCCGGGGCCATCCACCCGGCCGCCCAGGACCCGCGCCTGGCCGCGCGCCGGTTGGACGAGGCGTACTACACCACCCGCCCCGGCACCCGCGGCGACTGGTTCTACCACCGGCCGGGCGCGCGGCCCGCCGTCATCGCCGCTGACGAGGCGACCAAGGAACCCGACACGTTCCTGGAGTCCCTCCCGCCCGTCTCCGACAACCACCTCATCCGCGTACCCACCATGATCATGGTCGGCCGGCACGACCGGCTGCTCTGCGGCGAGGGCGCCACGGACTGCACGAGCACGGCGGCCCTGCGGGCACAGCAGAAGCGCTGGTACCCCGACACCCCGCTGGAGGCGACGGTGATCCCCGGCACCGGCCACGTCCTCACCCTGCACCGCACCGCCCCGGCCTCATCCGCCCAGGCCCTCGACTGGGTCAGGCGGAACATCGGCTGAACCCGCGCAACGGGGTCAGCCGCCGGAGATGTCGGACTCCGCGTCGCCGTCGGGGATCACGCAGTCCCAGGGGTCGTCCAGCCACCCGTCCGGCAGCAGCACCTTGGCCCGCTCCCCCGACTTCCCCCGGGGCGTGTCGGTGTTCGGCGGCCACGGCTGGTCGTGCTCCAGCTTCGCCAGCCCCTCGCGCAGCCCGTCGAGCGACTCGGCCGTGGCCAGCTCCCGCCGCAGCTCGCTCCCGACCGTGAACCCCTTCAGATACCACCCGACGTGCTTGCGGAAGTCGGCGACGGCGTAGCGCTCGATGTCGAAGCACTCGGTCAGCCCCTCGGCGTGCCTGGCCATCACCTCGGCGACCTCGCCGAGCGTGGGCCGGGCCCGCTCGGGGCTGCCGTTGAACGCGTTCTCCAGGTCCTTGAACAGCCACGGCCGCCCCAGGCAGCCCCGCCCGACCACCACGCCGTCGCAGCCGGTGCGCGCCACCATGCGCAGGGCGTCGTCGGCGCACCAGATGTCGCCGTTGCCCAGCACGGGGATCTCCGGCACGGCCTCCTTCAGCCGGGCGATGGCCTCCCAGTCGGCCACGCCCCCGTAGTGCTGCTTGGCCGTACGGGCGTGCAGCGCGATCGCCGCGACACCCTCCTCGGCCGCGATCCGCCCCGCGTCGAGATACGTCAGATGGTCGTCGTCGATCCCCTTGCGCATCTTCATCGTGACGGGCAACGACCCCGCGCCGGCCACCGCCTCCCGCAGGATCCGCCGCAGCAGGTTCCTCTTGTACGGCAGCGCGGACCCGCCCCCGCGCCTGGTCACCTTGGGAACGGGGCAGCCGAAGTTGAGGTCGATGTGATCGGCCAGGTCCTCCTCGGCGATCATCTTGACCGCCCGCCCCACGATGTCGGGATCCACCCCGTACAGCTGGATGCTCCTGGGCCGCTCCGACTCCGCGAACCTGATCATCCGCAGCGTCTTCGGATTGCGCTCGACCAGCCCGCGCGTCGTGATCATCTCGCAGACGAACAGGCCCGCGCCCTGCTCCCTGCACAGCACCCGGAACGGCGCGTTCGTGATGCCCGCCATCGGCGCCAGCACCACGGGCGGCCAAACCCCAATCGGCCCAATCTTCACTCCCACAGTTGTAGCGCAGGTCAGGCCGTAACCGGTATTCGCGGATAGGCTATTAATCGCATCTTCAGGGGAGGGATGGATGCTTCTTCGCGTACGGGTGGCGCTGCCCGACAAGCCGGGTTCGCTCGCACAGGTGACCAAGGTCCTGGGGGCGTCGGGGGCCGACATCACGCAGGTGACCGTGCTCGACCGGGGCGCCGGCCAGGCCGTCGACGACATCACGGTCTTCTGCGCGGAGAGCACGCCCAGACAGTCGCTGGTCAAGAGCCTGGAGACGGTGGAGGGCGTGGCGGTCGAGGGCATCTGGACCACCCGGGAGGCCCCGGGCACCTACCCTGAGCTGGAGATCCTCAAGTACATCACCACGGCGGGCGACCGGGCGCTCACCACGCTCGTCGACTCGCTCCCGGTCCTCTTCAGCGCCGACTGGGCCGCCACGACGGCCGACCGGCGCGTCCTCTACGCGAGCTGGCGCGCCCCGAAGGACCTGGTCGTCCCGGAGGAGACCCCGTCCCGCCCGACGGCCCTCACCCTGGAGGAGGGGCTGCACGTCATCCACGCCCCGCTGCCGCCCCTGGCCATCTCCCTCCTCCTGGCCCGCTCGGAAGGCCCCGCCTTCCACCGCATCGAGGTCCACCGCCTCACCCGCATCCTGGAGATCTTCCTCAGCCTGCCCGCCACGGAGCGGAGCGTGGCCCGCCAGCTCCGCAAATAGCCGCACTCCACCGCTACGCGTGACCATCCGGTCGGCGGAGGCGCTAGAGTTGTGCAGGCAGCAACGCGGAAGTGGCTCAGTGGTAGAGCATCACCTTGCCAAGGTGAGGGTCGCGGGTTCGAATCCCGTCTTCCGCTCGGAGAGATTTGACTCGCTGGAGTGGCCGAGAGGCGAGGCAGCGGCCTGCAAAGCCGTCCACACGGGTTCAAATCCCGTCTCCAGCTCTGCGGACGATTAGCTCAGCGGGAGAGCGCTTCCCTGACACGGAAGAGGTCACTGGTTCAATCCCAGTATCGTCCACCACGATAAGGGCCCCAGGTCGCCACAGGCGCCTGGGGCTCTGTCGTCTTCAGGAGTCGCCGAGCCGGACGTGACGGCCCTGCCAGCGCGCTCGCAACCACCGGTCGTGGCTGGCGATCACTATCGCGCCGGGGCCTGCCGCGCCCATCGCCTCCTCCAGTTCGTCGGAGAGGCGGGGCGAGAGGTGGTTGGTGGGCTCGTCGAGCAGGAGCACCTCCGGCGGGTCCGCCACCAGCAGCGCCAGCGCGAGCCGCCGGCGCTGGCCGACGGACAGCTCGCCCACCCGCAGGTCCACGTCCCGCCGGCCGATCAGGCCGAGTGAGCGCAGCGGCACGGACTCGGCGCGCTCCGCCCCCAGCGCCAGCTCGTACGTCTCCCGCACCGTGCGGTCCGGCCGCTCGAACACGGTGTCCTGGGCCAGCAGCCCGACGGTCAGGCCGCGCCGCCGCCGCACCTCGCCCTCCGCGTCGAGCCGGCCGGCCAGCACCGCCAGGAGCGTCGACTTGCCCGCCCCGTTCGGCCCGGTGACCAGCAGGCGCTCCCCGGGCGAGACGTCGAGCCGGTCGATCGCGAGCCGCCCCGGCACCCGCACGTCCCGCAACGCCAGCAGGGGCGGAACGGAGGCGGCGTCTTGCGGCGGGCGGGCGCCCAGCGCAGGAGCAACGTCCTCCGGCGCGCAGGTGGTCAGGGCCTGAGCGGCATCCTCCGGCGCGCAGGTGATCAGGTCCGGAGCCGTGTCCTGCGGCGTGCGGGTGGTCAGGGCGGGAGCGTGGAAGCGCAGCGGTGCCGGGGGCGGGGGGACCTGGTCGCGTTCGAGCTCGGCCAGCCGCCGGGCGGCGTTGCGCACCCTGCGCGAGATCTGGCTCTGCACCCGCCCGCCGCGGTGCCCGTACCCCATCTTCTCGTTGTCGCGCCGCAGCCCGTCCGGCGCCACCCGCCGCGCCGTCACCGCGACGGCCCGGCGCAGCTCCCCGAGTTCGGCCTGCTCGGCCACGTGCCGCTGCTCCCAGCGCTCCCGCTCGGCCCGCTTCTCGGCCAGGTACGCGCCGTACCCGCCCCCGTACCGGACGGGCCCGTCCACCGCGGGGTCGAGGTCGACCAGGTCCGTGCAGACCGCGTCCAGGAACGCCCGGTCGTGGCTGGCCACGACCACGACCCCGGCCATGCCGCGCAACTGCTCCTCCACGAACACCGCGGCGTCGTCGTCCAGGTGGTTGGTGGGCTCGTCGAGCAGCAGCGCGGCGGGCCGCCTGATGAGCAGCGCCGCCAGGGCGAGCCGCCCGCGCTGCCCGCCCGACAGCGACGCGAGCGCGCGGGAACGCGGCACGCCGCCCAGGCCGAGCCGGTCGAGGACGATCTCCGCGCGCCGGTCGGCGTCCCAGGACTCGCGCTGTTGCGCCTGGTCGAGCCGGGCCCCGTACGCTTCGAGCAGCGCGGCGTCGTCCGGGGCGCCGGCGAGCGCCCGGGTGAGCCGGTCGAGCTCGGCCAGGTCCGCGCGCGCCTCGCGCAGGGCGTCGTCGAGCACGTCGGCGACCGTGGCCTCGCCGTCGAACGGCAGCTCCTGGCGCAGGAAGCCGAGGTCGGCGGGGCGGACGACGGTGCCGGAGTCGGGCTGGTCCACCCCCGCCAGCAGCCGCAGCAGGGTGGACTTGCCCGCGCCGTTCTCGCCGATCAGCCCGATCCGGCGGCCGGGGGCGGCGGTGAGGGTGACGCCGTCGAGCACGCGCCGCGTGCCCAGCGTCCGTACGAGGTCGCGGGCGAGCAGCGCGTCACTCACCGGCGGGCCCTCCGGTCTCCAGCAGCCGGCCGCCGGACAGCTCCAGCCAGCGCTCCACCCCGATCTCCGCCAGGAACCGCTCGTCGTGGCTGACCACCACGAACGCCCCCTCGTACGAGCCGAGCGCGCTTTCCAGCTGCCCCACGCTGACCAGGTCGAGGTTGTTGGTGGGCTCGTCGAGCAGCAGGAGCTGGGGCGCCGGATCGGCGCAGAGCACGCAGGCCAGCGTGGCGCGCAGCCGTTCGCCGCCCGACAGCACGCCCACCGGCAGGTGGGCGCGGGCGCCGCGGAACAGGAAGCGGGCGAGCAGGTTCATCCGCTCCGCCTCCGGCATGCGGGGGGCGAACGCGGCCAGGTTCTCGGCCACGGTGCGCTCGACGTCGAGCAGGTCGAGCCGCTGCGACAGGTAGGCGACCCGGCCGTCGGCCCGCCTGGTCGTGCCGCCGTCGGGCGACAGGTCGCCGCTGATCAGGCGGAGCAGGGTCGACTTGCCCGCGCCGTTGGGGCCGGTCAGCGCGATGCGTTCGGGCCCGCGGACCGTCAGGTCGATGCCCGGCTCGGCGAACAGGCCGCGGGCCTGCAACTGCTCGCCGTGGAAGACCGTGCGTCCTGCGGGCACGTTCGTGCCCGGCAGCTCCAGGGTGATCTTCTGGTCGTCGCGCAGCGCCCGCCCGGCCTCGTCGAGCCTGGCCTTGGCGTCGCTGACGCGGGCGGCGTGCATCTGGCCCGCCCGCCCGGCCGACTCCTGGGCGCCCCGTTTCATGTTCCCGGCGAAGATGCGCGGCAGCCCGGCGCTCTTGAGGTTGCGGGCGGCGTTGCTCGCCCGGCGGTCGGCGCGCTCGCGGGCCTGTTGCAGCTCCCGCTTCTCGCGCTTGAGCTCCTGCTCGGCGCTGCGCACGTTCCGCTCGGCGGCCTCCTGCTCGGCGCGGACGGCCTCCTCGTACGCGGTGAAGTCGCCGCCGTAGAAGCGGACCTCGCCCCGGTCGAGCTCGGCGATGCGGTCCATCCGGTCGAGCAGCGCGCGATCGTGGCTGACCACGAGCAGGCAGCCGTTCCAGTCGCCGAGCACGTCGTAGAGCCGGCGGCGGGCGGCCAGGTCGAGGTTGTTCGTCGGCTCGTCGAGCAGCAGGACGTCGGGCCGCTTGAGCAGCTGCGCGGCCAGGCCGAGCGAGACGACCTGGCCGCCGCTCAGCGTCCGCAGCGTGCGGTCGAACCCGAGATCGCCGAGCCCGAGCCGGTCGAGCTGGGCGCGGGTGCGCTCCTCGATGTCCCAGTCGTTGCCGATCGTGGTGAAGTGCTCCTCACTGGCGTCGCCCGACTCGATGGCGTCCAGCGCGGCGATCACCGGCGCGATGCCGAGGACCTCGGCCACGGTCAGGTCGCCGGCGAGGGGCAGGCTCTGCGGCAGGTAACCGAGCAGCCCGCCGACGGACACGCTCCCGCCGCCGGGCCGGTACTCGCCGGCGATCAGCTTGAGCAGCGTGCTCTTGCCCGCGCCGTTCGGCGCGACGAGGCCCGTACGGCCGCCGCCCACGGTGAAGGACAGGTCGCTGAAGACGGGCGTGTCGTCAGGCCAGGAAAAGGACAGGCTGGAGCAGATGATGAACGCGTCGGACATGCGAGAAGACCTCGTGAGAGAACGCGGGCGCGCCGAAGCCGCCCGGTAAAGGGGGACAGGGTTCGGAAATGACGACATGGGCCACATCGGCGGCGGTCATGTGCGCCTGCCGGGGCCGATCAACCTCCGGTATCACCCGGAGATGTCGTCGTCACCTGCCATGTCTGGTCTCCTAGCCTCTGATCACGAGCGTTCCACACCATAGCACCCGCCGGGCACCGGCTGTCCCATGCCCCTCTTCGCCCGGGTCCGGGCCACGGCTTCCGCGACCGCGCCGCGCCCGGCGAGCGGGGGGTTTCGGGGGATCGAAAGGGGGCGGAGCCCCTTGGGAGGCGCTGTCTGGAATTCGGAGCGCGAAGCGCCCCCTCGTGGAAGGCCGTGCTTTTCGGGAGGCGGGCCGGGCGGCGATAATGGTCCGCGCGTTCGGGGTCGGCGGCTGTTAGCGTTATCTGCAAGGGGGTGAGCCTCCGTGAAATCCAGGGACGGCAGGCCGGCAGTGCTCATGGACGTAGCCGTGCTCGCCGGAGTTTCGGCCATGACCGTGTCGCGCGTGCTCAACGCGCCGGATCGGGTGCGGGCCGAGACCAGGGCGCGCGTGCTCGCCGCCGTGCAGGAGCTCGACTACCGGCCCAACCAGGCCGCGCGCCAGCTCGTCACCGGGCGGTCCGGGGTGCTCGGGGTGGTGAGCATCGACACCACCCTGTACGGGCCCGCCTCCACGCTCTACTGCATCGAGCAGGCCGCCAGGAACGCCGGGTTCAACGTGAGCATCGCCAGCCTGCCCTCGCTCAGCCGCAGGTCGATGGAGGAGGGCGTCGAACGGCTGCGCGACCAGGCGGTGGACGGGGTGATCATCGTCGCGCCGCACGAGTCGGCCGCCGACGGGCTGCGGCACCTGCCGGCCGAGATGCCGGTGGTCGCGGTCGACGCCGGGGACGACATCCCCGTGCCCGTGGCCAAGGTGGACCAGCGGACGGGCGCCGCCAGGGTCACCCGGCACCTGCTCAGCCTCGGCCATCGCACGGTGTGGCACGTGGCCGGGCCGGCCGACTGGCTGGACGCCAACGGGCGCATCGAAGGGTGGCGCGGGGTGCTGGAGTCCGCCGACCGGCCGGTGCCCGAGGTGCTGCGGGGCGACTGGAGCTCGCGTTCCGGCTATCAGCTCGGGCAGGAGCTGGCCCAGGATCCCGAGGTCACCGCCGTGTTCGCGGCCAACGACCAGATGGCGCTCGGCGTGCTGCGGGCCCTGCGTGAGGCCGGGCGGCGGGTGCCGGAGGACGTGAGCGTGGCGGGGTTCGACGACATCCCCGAGTCGGCGTACTTCTGGCCGCCGCTGACGACCGTACGCCAGGACTTCCACGAGGTGGGCAGGCACGCCTTCCACCTGCTGCTGGACCGGATGGCGGGGGCCTCGGTCGACGCGCGGCGGCTGGTGGAGCCCGAGCTGGTCGTGAGGGAGAGCACCGCCCCAGCCCCAGAGGCGTAGGAGGAAGCAGCCCCGAGGCGAGGATCAGCCGGTGAAGTCCCGTGCTCAGCCCGGCGGAGGTGCCGGGCTGAGCGGCGGCGGTCAGCCCGGCGGGGTGGTCAGGGGCGGGACAGGCGGATCACGTTCCAGGAGACCGGGGGCAGGAGTACGCGGGCCGGGTCCTGCTCCACGTCCGGGTTGGCCTGGGGTGCGATCCGGTCCGGGTCGTCGGCCGTGTTGCGGGCGTAGACGTCCGGGTCCGTCAGGGTCGTGGCCTCGACGATGCGGGCGCCGCCGAGCGCCCGGGTGTCGATCTCCAGGGAGAGCGGCCCGTCGGTCGAGCGGTTGACGGCGAACAGCGTCGTGCCTTCGTCCGAGTGGGTGGCCACCGCGTGCAGCAGCGGCACCTCGCCGAACTGCGCCGTCTCGTACGAGGGCGACACCGGCTCCACCCGCAGCACGTCACCGGCCGCGAGCCGGGACGCCTGCGCGAACGGGTGGAAGGTGGTCTGGCGCCACGCCCGCCCGCCGGGCTCGGTCACGATGGGCGCGATGACGTTGACGAGCTGGGCCAGCGACGCGGCCGTGACGCGGTCGCTGTTGCGCAGCAGGGTGATCAGCAGGCCGCCGAAGGCGACGGCGTCGGCCAGGTGGTAGTGGTCCTCCAGCAGCCGCGGCGCGACCGGCCAGTCGGCGGGCGGCGCGGCGTTCTGGAAGCGCGACAGGTACCAGACGTTCCACTCGTCGAAGGAGATGTCGATCCGCTTGCGCGATTTCAGCCGGGCGCCGACGGAGTCGGCGGTGGCCACGACCGAGCGGATGAAGTACTCCATGTCGGTCGAGCAGGCCAGGAAGCTGCCGAGATCGCCGTCCTTCTCCTCGTAGTACGCGTGGCAGGAGATGTAGTCCACCACGTCGTACGCCTCCTCCAGCACCGTGGCCTCCCACGCGCCGAAGGTCGGCATGCTGGAGCTGGAGCTGCCGCAGGCGACCAGTTCCAGGGAGGAATCCACCATGCGCATGGCGCGGGCGGTCTCGGCGGCCAGCCGGCCGTACTCGTGGGCGGTCTTGTGCCCGGTCTGCCAGGGGCCGTCCATCTCGTTGCCCAGGCACCACATCCTGATCCCGTGCGGCTCCTTGGAGCCGTTGGCGATGCGCTGGTCGGACAGCGCGGTGCCGGACGGGTGGTTGCAGTACTCCAGCAGGTCGAGGGCCGCCTCGATGCCGCGGGTGCCGAGGTTGAGCGCCATCATGGGCTCGACGCCGGCTTTGCGGCACCAGCGGACGAACTCGTCCACGCCGACCTCGTTCGTCTCGGTGCTGTGCCAGGCCAGGTCGAGGCGGCGGGGGCGCTGATCGACGGGGCCGACGCCGTCCTCCCAGCGGTAGCCGGAGACGAAGTTGCCGCCCGGGTAGCGGACCGTGGACACCCCCAGCTCCCTGGTCAGGTCGAGCACGTCGCCGCGGAAGCCGTCCTCGTCGGCCGACGGGTGGCCCGGCTCGTAGATGCCGGTGTAGACGCAGCGCCCGAGGTGTTCGACGAACGTGCCGAAGGTGCGCCGCCGGACCGGGGCGACCTTGAACGCGGGATCGAGCGTGAGTTTGGCCTGGTGCACGGAGAGATCTCCTGGGTTTCGCGGGCGTTACGTGATCCAGATTGTTAGCGATAACAAGGAGGCCGGTCAAGGGGTGCCCGACCAGGTCGCCCTGGTCAAGGAGGGGGCTTGACACACCTCTTGTTACCGCTAACACTCGGGTAACCCCAAGGAAACAAACGGCCCCCGACCTCAGCGGAAAGCGACAGCTCGCAGGAAGAGGCCACCGTGCAAGATCCCCCTCCCATCTCCCGCCGCCTGCTCCTCGGCGGAAGCCTCGCACTCGCCGGCGCCGCCGCCACCGGATGCGCCATCCCCGTCGGGCTCGGCTCGTCCAGGACCCGCGTCCAGTACTGGCACTTCCTCGGCGCCAGCGACGGGATCATCATGAACAAGATGGTCCAGGCGTTCGCCAAGGACAACCCGGACATCTTCGTCGAGGAGAACGTGCTCGCCTGGGGCGAGCCGTACTACACGAAGATCGCGATGGCCGGCTCCGGCGGCCGCTCCCCCGACCTGGCCACCTTCCACCTGGCCCGCCTGGCCGGGATCGGCGCGGGGCAGATCCTCGACCCCATCAACGTGAAGCTGCTGGAGGAGGCCGGCCTGCGGGGCGCCGACTTCAGCCCGCCCATCTGGGAGCGCGCCCACCTCGACGGGGTGCTGTACGCGATCCCGTTCGACGCCCACCCGATGGTGCAGTACTACAACACCGACATCTGCGGGAAGGCCGGGCTGCTCGGCCCCGACGGCAAGCTCAAGCCCACCAAGGGCGTGGACGAGCTGGTGGCGGCGCTCGGCAAGGCCAAGGAGGTGATGGGCGGCAAGCCCCCGCTGACCTACGACGCGCTCGGCATCGGCACCGTGGGCCCCTGGCGCGTGTGGTACTCGCTCTACCCGCAGAGCGGCGGCACGCTGCTGTCGGACGACGGCACCAAGATCGCCATCGACGACGCCAAGGCGCTGGAGGTGCTGCGGTTCATGCGCCGGCTCGGGCAGGAGGGGCTGTGCGACCGGCGCACCGACTACGGGGCGTCGGTGGCCAACTTCACCAACGGCCAGGCCGCGTTCCTGTGGAACGGCGACTGGGAGACCACCGGGCTCAAGGAGCGCAAGACGCCGTTCAGCATGACCCGGTTCCCCGACGTGTTCGGCTCGGGGGCGGCGCAGGCCGACTGCCACTCGTTCGTGCTGCCGCACCAGCGGAACCGCGACCCCGAGGTGGAGCGGGCCACGTACCGGTTCATCGCCTACCTGGTGAAGAACAGCGCGGACTGGGCGGTGGCCGGGCACGTGCCCGCGTACCTGCCGGCGCTGGAGGAGCCCGAGTACCTGGCTCTCCAGCCGCAGTCGGAGTACCGCTCGGTCATCACCGAGGTCTCGCTCGACCCGCAGGTGTGGTTCGCCGGGTCGGCGTCGCGGCTGTGGCTCGAGTTCGGGCAGGCCTTCTCCCCGGTCATCACCGGGGACCGCACGCCGGAGGAGGGCCTGGCCGCGGCCAAGGCGGCGCTCGCCCGGCTGCTGTCCGCCCCGGACCCCTTCCCCGCCGAGGAGCGCCAATGACCGAGCCGACGAAGGAGGGCGCATGACCAGCACCACCGTCGCGCCCCCCGCGACCGCCGCCCCCGTCGCCCAGGAGAAGGTCCGGCGCGGCTGGACGCAGCACGGGCTGCTGTTCGTGGCGCCGTTCCTGCTGATCTACCTGGCCTTCCTGGTCTGGCCGACGGTGCTGGGCTTCCGGATGAGCCTGTCGAGCGTGAACATCGCGGGCGGCAACAACCACCTGGTCGGGTTCGCCAACTACGCCGAGGCGTTCGCCGACCCGCGCATGTGGCGCTCGCTGTGGAACACGCTGGTGTTCACCGTGCTGAGCACGGTCCCGCTGGTGCTGCTCGGCCTCGGGTTCGCGCTGCTGGTGCACCACCTGCGGTTCGTGCAGTGGCTGTGGCGGCTGTCGTTCTTCGGGCCGTTCCTGCTGCCGTCCGCCGTCGTGTCGCTGCTGTGGCTGCAGATGATCTACCCGCCCGACTACGGCCTGATCAACGGCACGCTCGGCACCAAGACCCTGTGGCTGGCCGATCCGTCGGTCGCCATGTGGTCGATGGTGCTGACCACGGTCTGGTGGACGGTCGGCTTCAACTTCCTGCTCTACCTGGCCGCGCTGCAGTCGATCCCGCAGCACCTGTACGAGGCCGCCGCCATCGACGGCGCCTCCGCCTGGGACAAGCTGCGCTCGATCACCCTGCCGCTGCTCGGCCGCACGACCGCGCTCATCGTGGTGCTGCAGCTGCTGGCCTCGCTGAAGGTCTTCGACCAGATCTACCTGATGACCGCCGGCGGGCCGCAGGACTCCACCAGGCCGATCATCGAGTACGCCTACGACGTGGGCTTCACCGGTTACCGCACCGGCTACGCCTCGGCCGTCTCGTACATCCTGTTCGTCCTGATCGTCATCGTCTCTCTGGCGCAGCTGCGGCTGTTCCGCAAGCGGGCGGAGGTCTCGTCATGACCAAGCGGTTCAGCTTCAGCCAGCTCGTCCTGCTGGTGGTCGCCCTGGCCCTGGCGGTCGTCTGGCTCGCGCCCATCGCCTGGGCGATCGCCACCTCGCTCAAGCCGGAGACCGAGACCACGAAGGTCCCGCTGCAGTGGTTCGGCAGCGAGATCACGCTGGACTCCTACCGGCTGGTCCTGGATACCGGCGGCATCGTCAAGTGGGCGATCAACTCGACCGTCACCACGGTGATCGTCACGTTCCTGACCGTGCTGTTCTCGGCGATGGCGGCCTACGGGTTCGCGCGTACGCAGTTCAGGGGGCAGCGGGCGCTGCTCGCACTGATCCTGGCCGGGATCATGGTGCCGCCGCACGTGCTGATCGCGCCGCTGTTCGCGGAGATGGTGGCGCTCGGGCTGGTCGACACCTGGTGGGCGATCATCCTGCCGCAGGTGGCGGCGCCGCTGATCGTGTACGTGCTGTTCAAGTTCTTCCAGGACGTGCCGCCGGAGCTGGAGCAGGCGGCCTTCGTGGACGGGGCCGGGCGGTGGCGGGTGTTCTTCACGATCGTGCTGCCGCTGTCGCGCCCGGTGCTGGCCGCCGTGTCGATCTTCACGTTCATCACGACCTGGAACAACTTCCTCTGGCCGTTCCTGGTCTCCACCGACCCGAACACGATGACCCTGCCCGTCGGGCTGGCCAACGTGGTGCAGGGGACGTTCGGGCTGCGGTACGCGCAGATCATGGCCTCGGTCGTGCTGGCCGGGCTGCCGCTGCTGGTGGTGTTCGTGCTCTTCCAGCGGCAGATCGTCCGCGGCGTGGCCCACACGGGCCTGGCCGGTCAGTGATCCCGCAGGTGCTCCCGCAGGGCGTCCCGGTCGTCCGGGACGCCGTGCGCGCGCAGGACCTCCCGGAGGTTGATCCAGCTCCAGGCGTCGTCACCCAGGTCGGCGATGGCCGTGAGGGCGGCGTGCCGTAGCTCCGGCGCGTCCTCGACGGTCTCCAGGAGGTCGCCCGCGATCGGGAAGGCGTCCACGGGCTTCGCGGCCGCCAGGCGGGCGATGAGGGCCCGGGCCCTGGCGGGCGCCTCGCCCGGCAGGCGTCGCTTGCTGACGCGGGCGGCCAGCGTGGCCAGGTCGCCCTCTGCGTACGGGAGCGGGGTGGGGCCGGTCGCGGTGAGGAGCCTGACGACGGCGTCGCGGGCCGGCGGGGGCGCGTCCTCGCCGTGCAGGTTGACCAGCGCCAGCGCGGCGGCGTCGCGTACGAGGCCGTCGGCGTGGCCGAGTCCGGGCTCGATCGCCCCGGCCGGCCAGGGCAGCAGGGAGAGCGCGAACATCGCCGTCGCGGCCGTGACCGGGTCGGCGTCGGCCTCGGCGAGGCCGGCGAGCGCGGGCCCGGCGGTCTCCGCCTCCTCGGGGAACCAGCCCACGAGGTAGGCGGCGGCCGTCCTGACGTGCGGGTCCCCGTCGGCCAGGAGGGAGATCGGCAGGTTCTCCCTGACGGCGTCGTAGGAGGCCAGCATGGCGGCGTCGAACATGCGCTCCAGCCTGTGGTCGTACGTCTGGCGGACGTAGGCCCGGTCCCTGCGGACGGCGTCGTTCGGCGCCTCGTCGACCCACCGCTCCAGGTGGGCGTCGGCCTCCTCCTCGCTCCTGGACTGCACGCCCGCGCTCTCCTCGCGCCAGCGCGCGATGCCGACGCCTTCCGGCAGGTGGCCCTCCTCGTAGCCGAGGGCCAGGGAGGCGAGCAGATGGAGGATCAGCTCGCGGTCGGGCGTGGCCGGGTCGGCGGCCAGGCGGGCCAGGAACGGCACCGCGTGCGGGGTGGCGGGGAAGCGGGTGCCCTGGTGGAAGATGTTGGCGTAGAGCGCCGACAAGGCTTCCCGGCGCTCGTCCTCGTCCGTGGACGCGAGCGCCCGAATCTGGCCGGGCACGTCCGTGGCCCGGCCGTAGGCGTGCTTCAGCTTCGCCCAGGAAACGCGATCGAGATCGTCCACGGGCGCGAGCGTATCGGCCAATATGGGATTACGTCCGCCGTTTACCGTTGCCAGGGAATTGCCAGGAACGGTGGGTAGTCTGCCTCGGCATGAACTGGCAGCGCAAAATGAACAAAGCGCTGGTCAGGTTCACCGGATTCCAGATCGAACGTGTAGGAAAAGCGGCTCCTCCCCAGCCCGTTCCCGAGATCAGACCGCCCGCGGATCCGGCGACCGACCGGTTGCTCGACTCCCCCGTGTTCCTCCTGTCCCCCGTGCGGTCCGGCTCGACGCTCCTGCGCTCGATTCTGAACGCCCACTCCGCCCTGCATGCCCCCCACGAGCTGCACGTACGCCGTCTCCGGGTGCAGTTCGACACGACCCTGGCGGCCAAGGCGATGGCGGCCCTCGGGCACAACCAGGCCGACCTGGAGCATCTGCTGTGGGATCGCGTCCTGCACCGGGAGCTCGTACGCAGCGGCAAACGGTTCATCGTGGACAAGACCCCCGCGAACGCCTTCGCCTACCAGCGCATCGCCGCCTGCTGGCCCGACGCGCGCTTCGTCTTCCTGCTCCGCCACCCCGCCTCGATCGCCGCGTCCTGGCACGAGGCCAGCCCCGACAAGCGCACCCCCGAGGAGGCCGCGCTGGACGCGCTGCGGTACATGAAGGCCGTGCAACGGGCCAGGTCGGCCCTGCCCGGCCTGACCGTCAGGTACGAGGAGCTGAGCGCCGATCCGGAGAAGGCGACCCGCGAGATCTGCGAGTTCCTGGGCCTGGAATGGGAGCCGGGAATGCTCGCCTACGGCAAGCAGACCGTCCTGGAGAAGGGCCTCGGCGACTGGCGCGACAAGATCCGCTCCGGCGCCGTGCAGCCCGCGCGGGAGCTCCCCTCCGCGGACCAGGTCCCGGACGCGCTGAAACCCATGTGCCGGACCTGGGGGTACCTCACGTGAAGATCCGCTATCTCATGCTGCACGCGTACGGCATGGGCGGCACCATCCGCACCGTCGTCAACCAGGCCAACGCCATGGCCGCCGCGGGCCACGACGTCGAGCTGGTCAGCCTGGTGCGGCGGCGCGAGAGCCCCCAGTTCGCGCTCGACCCGCGGGTCGGGATCACCACGCTGGTGGACCAGCGCGGCGGCAGGACGCCGGACTCGTTCGGGCGCAGGGCCTGGCGCAGGGTACGCGGCAAGATCGTGCCGAGGGGCGAGTTCGCGGCCGACTACTTCACCGAGCGGGTGGAGTGGGCGGCGATGGAGTACGTCTCCGGCCTGCGCGACGGCGTCCTCGTCACCACCAGGCCCGCCCTGAACCTGATCGCCGCCCGCCGCGCCGCCAGGGACGTCGTCAAGGTCGCCCAGGAGCACATGAACCTGTCGGCCTACCCCGACACCATCCGCAGGGAGATCGCCCGCCACTACGGCCGGTTCGACGCGGTCACCGTGCTGACGCGCACCAACCGCCTCGAGTACCAGCGCCTGCTGCCCTCGACCCCCATCGTGCAGATCCCGAACGCGGTCCATCAGGCCGACCAGGAACGTTCCCAGCAGGTCAATCCCGTCGTGGTCGCGGCCGGGCGGCTGGTGCCGCAGAAGGGGTTCGACCTGCTCATCCCGGCCTTCGCGCAGGTGGTGCGGGAGCATCCGGAGTGGCGGTTGCGCATCTTCGGCACCGGGCCGCGCAAGAGCCAGTTGCAGGGGCTCATCGACGGGTTCGGGCTGGGCGAGCACGTGTCGCTGGCCGGGCGCACCGACCGGCTGGACAAGGAGCTGGCCGACTCCTCCGTGTACGCGCTGAGCTCCCGGTTCGAGGGCCTGCCGATGGTGATGATCGAGGCCATGACGCACGCGCTGCCCGTGGTCGCCTTCGACTGCCCGACCGGGCCCCGCGACGTGCTGACGGACGGGGTCGACGGCGTGCTCGTGCCGCCGCGGGACGTGGACGCGCTGGCCGCCGCGCTGAGCCGGGTCATGGGTGACCGGGAGCTGCGGGTGCGGATGGGAAAGGCGGCGCACAAAGCGTCGCGTGCGTACGCGCCTGAATTGGTGATGCCATTGTGGGAGGATTTGTTCTCGGAGTTGCTGGCGGGTGAGCGCGTGGCCGACAACTTCTGGGCTTCCGGGAAAAGATTTACCTGACGATTCCTCCGGCGTGGCCGGGCTTTCCGCACCCTTGTCACGAAATGTCGCTCATTTCGGCAAAAGCATCTCAAAGGGCGCGGCAATCTGGAGCGATGCGTATCCGGAAAGCTCACCTGACCGCTGCGGCAGGTGCCCTTGCCCTGGTCACGGGGCTCACCGCACCCGCGCACGCCACCACTCCCGCCACTGTGCCCGTCCACGCCGTCCAGCAGGACGCGCCCTCGGTGTACGGCAGCGCCGCCTACCTGATGGACGCCTCCACCGGCAAGGAGCTGTTCAGCAAGAACGCCGGCGACCGCCTCCCGATCGCCAGCGTCACCAAGATGATGACCGCGTACGTCGTCCTGAAGACCGCCAAGCCCACGGACGTGGTGCAGATCAAGCGGGAGGACGTCCAGTACGCGGAGGACGGCGGCGGCACCACCGCCGACCTGCGGCCCGGCGACCGCCTCACCGTCGGCGAGCTCATGTACGGCCTCATGCTCCCCTCCGGCGCGGACGCCGCCCACGCGCTCGCCCGCACGTACGGCCCCGGCGTCGGCGGCTTCGTCACCAAGATGAACGCGACGGCGCGCGAGCTCGGCATGAACGACACCGAGTACGTCAACGCCGACGGCCTGCCCAAGCGCGGCGGGGACGGCTACTCCACCGCCCGCGACCAGAGCGTGCTGGCGGCCAAGGCCGTGCAGGTGCCGCTGATCAAGGAAGTGGCCGGGACCCGGTACCACTCGCTGGACGCCACCTCCGAGCACCGCTCGTACAGCTGGCGCAACACCAACAGGCTGCTCGGGACGCCGGGCGCGATCGGGCTGAAGACCGGGTTCACCCGGGCGGCCGGGTTCACGCTGGCGTTCGCGGGCGAGAAGCGCGGTCACACGCTGGTCGGCGTGCTGCTCGGCGAGTCGGACTCCAGCCGCCGCTTCGACACGGCGGAAGCGCTGCTGTCCTGGGGGGCGGCCCGCGAGTCCGCCTGACCGAAGCCCGGGCGGACACCATGGACGGTGTTGATCCTTTGGACTAGTTTGCCCGACATGAAGCTTCGAATCGCGTTGAGTGCGCTGTCAGCGGCCGCCGCCGTACTCGCCGCCCCGGTCCCCGCCCACGCCGGGACGCCCAAGCTCGGCTGGGAGCTCAAGGAGACCGGGGTGACCGCGCGCCTGCGCGGCCTGTCGCCCGTCAGCCGGGACGTGGTGTGGGCCTCGGGCTCGGGCGGCACCGTGCTGAGGACCGTCGACGGCGGGCGGAGCTGGCAGAACGTCTCCCCGCCCGACACCTCCGCGCTCCAGTTCCGCGACATCGAGGCGTTCGACGAACGCAGCGCCGTGGCGCTGTCGATCGGCGAGGGCACGGACTCGCGCGTCTACCGCACGCAGGACGGCGGGCGCACGTGGACGGAGACGTTCAGGAACGACGAGCCCCGGGCGTTCTACGACTGCCTGGCCTTCTTCGACCGGCGGCACGGGCTGGCCATGAGCGACCCGGTGGACGGCAGGTTCCGGATCCTGGCCACGGACGACGGCGGGCGGAGCTGGCGGGTGCTGCCGGCCGACGGGATGCCGCAGGCGCTGGCGGGCGAGGCGGGGTTCGCGGCGAGCGGGCAGTGCCTGGTCACCGCGGGCGGCCGGGACGCCTGGCTGGCCACCGGCGGGGCGGAGCGGTCACGGGTGTTCCACTCGGGCGACCGCGGACGCACCTGGACGGTCACCGACAGCCCGATCCCCGCGGGCGACCCGGCCCGCGGCGTCTTCGGCCTGGCCTTCCGCGACCGCCACCACGGTCTCGCGGTCGGCGGCGACTACCGCCCCGACCAGCCCTCCCCCAGCGCCGCCGCCCGCACCCGGGACGGCGCCACCACCTGGCAGGCCGCCGCCACCCCGCCAGCCGCCTACCGCTCCGGCGTGGCGTGGCTCCCGCACCTGCCGTCCGCCGCCGTCGCGGTGGGGCCTTCGGGCAGCGACGTGACGTGGTCGGGCGGGCGCACCTGGGAGACCTTCGACACCGGATCGTTCGACACGGTGTCCTGCACCCGCGACCTGTCCTGCTGGGCCTCCGGCGAGCAGGGCCGCCTCGCCCGCCTGACTCTCCGCTGACTCCAGCCTCCGCCGCCCCGTAGCCTCCGTACCCCGTAGCCTCCGCCGCCCCGTAGCCTCCGCTGACCCCGTAGCCTCCGTGACCCTCTTGCCTCGGCTGACCCCCTGTTGCCTCGGCTGACCCTGGAGGGGGTCAGCGCACGCCGCGGGGCCGGAACTGGATGCTGATGCGCGGCCCCGCCGGGCGGGAGGTCTTCGGGATCGCGTGCTCCCACGTGCGCTGGCAACTCCCGCCCATCACGATCAGATCCCCGTGCCCCAGGTCCCGCCGGATGGACGGCCCGCCGCCACGGGGGCGGAGCAGGAGCGGGCGGGGGTCGCCGACCGAGACGATCGCCACCATGGTGTCCTCGGTGCTCCCCCGCCCGATCGTGTCGCCGTGCCAGGCCACGCTGTCGCGGCCGTCACGGTAGAAGCAGAGCCCCGCCGTGCGGAACGGCTCCCCCAGCTCCTGCCCGTAATGATCGTTGAGGGCCCGGCGGCAGTCCTCCAGCACCGGATCCGGCAGGGTCTCGTCCTCGTCGTAGAACTTCAGCAGCCGCGGCACGTCCACCACCCGGTCGTACATGCGCCGCCGCTCCGCCCGCCACGGCACCGTCCCGGCCAGCCGCTCGAACAGCGTGTCGGCCCCCGTGACCCAGCCCGGCCGCAGGTCGATCCAGGCGCCGTGGTCGAGGTGCGTCCTGCGGACCGTGGCGCCGAGCGGCCCGACCCCGAGCTCCTCGTCGAGGCCGAGCAGAGATGCTTGGAACGAGGCTGTCATACGGCCAAGTGTATGCCTTTGTTCAAACACGCATTCGACTGGGGTGTCGGCTCGCCTTTGCCGGGGGGTCGTGCGAGGCTGGCAATCGCCGGATACGAGTGGCATCGCCCTCAGCCCGCACCGTGAGGTGAAGAGGCCACCCATCGCTTCGTCACACGAAGCAACCCGAAGTCACGCGAAGTCACGCGAAGGAGCAGGCCATGCTCACCACCGACTACCTACCGGGCGCCCCCTGCTGGATCGAGGTCATCACTCCCGACGCGGAGGCGGCGAACGCCTTCTACACGGGGCTGTTCGGCTGGGAGTCCGTCACGCTGGGCCCCGAGTACATGCAGTATCGCTTCTGCCAGGTCGACGGCAAGGCGGTCGCCGGGATCAGCGAGGTGACGAAGGACGGCTGGACCCCGGCGTGGCTGACGTACTTCCAGGCGCCCGACGTCGACGTGATCGCCAAGACGATCGAGCAGGCGGGCGGCACGGTGCTCTTCCCGCCGAGCGACGTCGAGGGCCAGGGCCGCATGGCGGTCTTCGCCGACCCCACGGGGGCCGCGTTCGCGGTGTGGCAGCCGGGCAGGACGAAGGGGCTCGGCATGGTCACCGCACCCGGCTCGCTCGGCTGGATCGAGCTCTACACCCCCGACCCCGCCGCCATCCGGGCCTTCTACCAGTCGGTCTTCGGCTGGCGCGTCGAGGACCTGCCGATGGGCGACCTGTCCTACCCCGTCATCTCGCCCGCCGACGGCGGCGAGGAGTCGGCGATGGCCGGGATCGTCCAGCTCCAGCCCGGTGACAGCCCGCACTGGCTGCCGTACTTCGAGGTGGCCGACTGCGACGCCACGGCGGCCATGGCGCAGCAGCTCGGCGGCACGATGCGGGGTCCCGCGACGGACGTGGCGGGAATCGGCCGCATGGCCTTCCTCGCCGACCCGTACGGCGCCCGCTTCGCGGTCATCACCAGCTCGGCCTGACCCCTTACGAGCGACGCCACTCGATCGCCCTTGCCGTCCTGTAACGTCTTCACTGTGTTATGCCGTTACATGACCGGTGCGGTGGCCGCGCGCACCGGGGACGAGATGTCCGGGCCCGCGCTCCTGGTCGCCGGGCTGGCCGTCACCGGGTCTCCTCTGACGGCGTCCTGGCTGCTGGCCGGGCTGACCGTCTCAGCCGCGGCCGGAGGACCGCTGCTCGGGGTGCTGCTCGACCGGGCGCGGCGGCCGGGGCGGCTGCTCGCGTGCTGCCTCCTCGGGTACGCCGGCGGGCTCCTGCTGGTCCTGTACGGGCTGGGCCGGGTGCCGGACGCGGCCCTGATCGGCGTGGCGGTCGTGGCCGGGCTGCTGGGGCCCGCGCTGACCGGCGGCTGGACGGCGCAGCTGCCCCGGGTGGCCGGTCCCGAACGCCTGAGCAGGGCCACCGCGCTCGACTCCATGAGCTACAACGTGGCCGGGCTGGCCGGGCCCGCCGTGGTGGGGCTGGTGGCGAGCGCGGGCGGAGGCGGCGCGACGGTGCTGGTGTGCGCCGGGCTGCTCGTCGCCGCGCTGCCGGCCGCCTGGAGCCTGCCTCCCGTACGGTCCCGCCCGGCCGCACCCGCCGCCGTACCCGCTGATCCCGGCTCGCCCGCCGCCGCAGACGCTCACCCCGCCGCGCACGGCTCGCCCGCCGAGGGCGGCGCGGCCGGTCGAGGGCGGGCGGTTCGGGCGGAGCTGGTCGAGGGGTTCGCCGTCATCTGGCGGAACGCGCCGTTGCGTCGGGCGACAGCGGGGTCCGCGATCTCGTGTTGCGGCCTGGCCATGCTGGTCGTCTCCGCCCCCGTCCTCGGCGCCGAGCTCACCGGCGAGAGCGGCCACGGCGCGCTGCTGCTGGCCGTCACCGCCGCGTCCGGGCTGGCCGCGAACGCGGCGATCGCCGCGTGGGGCCGGGTGCGGCGGTGGGACCGCGTCCTGGCCTGGGGGACGGCGGTGCTCGGCGCGGGGATGGCGCTGGCGGCCGGGGCCGGGGCGTTCGGGGCCGGGGCGTTCGGGGCCGGGGCGTTCTGGGCCGCGGTGGTCGCCGCGGCGGTGGCGGGAGCGGGCGAGGGGCCGCAGCTCACCGCGTTGTTCTCGGTACGGCATCGCGAGGCGCCGGCCCGCCTGCGCAGCCAGGTGTTCACCACGGGGGCCAGCTTGAAGATCACCTCGTTCGCGATCGGGTCCGCGCTGGCCGGACCGCTGGCGGCGTACTCGGCGAGCTCAGCCCTGGTGGCGGGCGCGGCGCTGCAGGCCGCTGCCGTGGTCGTGCTCATGGCCGGGCGCCGCGAGAAGGGCTCCCCGACGGAAGCGCCGCGATAGCGGGACCGGCGCAAGCGCCGCGCTCAGCCCGGGGTGGGCGGTGAGGTGCGGGAGCGGTGGGCGGCGACGCGTTCGCGGGTGGCGCAGCGGGCGCTGCAGTAGCGTCGCGGGCTGCCGCCCCCGAGGTCCAGGTACGGCCGCCCGCACCCCCGCGAGGCACACAGCCCGCCGGGAACGCGCTGATGGTCGGCCAGCAGCACCGCCAGCGCCATCGCCGACGACGCCAGGAACCACTCCGCCCACGGCGCGTCGTCCCCGCTGTCGACGTGGACGTGCCAGCTCGTCGCGTCCCCGTGGCTGGTGAGTCTGGGCGCTCGGGCCGATGCGGCGAGCAGCCGGTTGAGCAGGCCGGCCGCCTCGCCGACGGTGGCCGCGCCCAGGACCTCGCGCAGCCGCGCCGCCGCCGCCCGCATCGCGGTCACGTCGGCCTCGCCGAGGTCGAGGTCCCCGGTCTCCCCGTGGTCGCGCAGCACCCGCGACACCGACGCGACGGACGGCCGTTCGTGCAGCAGTGCCACGCACAGGTCGACGGCCCGGGCGGCCATCGCCTTGGTCGAGTGAACCTCCACCTCGAGAAGGTTATGCCAGTGCGGGCCCGGGGAGTCCCCGCCGCCTCCCCGGGCCCCGCGCCGCCTCAGCCGCCGCACGCCGCGAAGACGAACATGCCCTTCAGCATCCGGTACCGGTCCCGGACCTTGACCGCGCCCGTCTCGGTGTCGATCTGGACGATGGTCATCTTGTTGCCGCTCTCCAGGTACTGGACCAGGTGGACGGTGACCTGGGTGTCCCCGGTCCAGTCGACCATGTCGATGTCCCCGGCCGGCAGCGTGAGCTTCTTGCGGTCGACGACCTGGTCGCTCTGCATGTCGTACAGGACGAGCTGCGGCTTGCTCCCCGCCACGACGGCCGCGACCGTGCGGCCGTCGGCGGACAGCGCCTGCGGCGAGTTGGACGACACGACCTGCGGCGGCGTGCCGCGCACGAGCTGCTCGCCCGTGTCGCTGTAGACGGCCAGGTCGGTGACGCCCTCGTCGGCGTCGGCGCTGGTGAGCACCTCGCCCCCGTCGCCGCTGAAGCCCAGCATGATCAGGTTGCCGGGCACGGAGCCGAGCCGGGCGCCGGTGGCGGTGTCGAACACGCGCGTGCTCTGCACCTTCTCGCCTGAGATGACCGCGGCCAGCCGGGCGCCGTCGTCGGACAGGCGCAGGGTGATGGTGCTCTGGTCCACGCGGGGCAGCGCGTCCTTGGCGAACAGCTTGACGCCGCCCCCGAGCGTGCGCACGGCCAGTTTGCCGGTCTTGGTGAGGTACGCGATCCGCTGCCCGTTGCCGCTGACCGCGATGGGCGCCGAGGCGTAGCTGAGCTTCTTGCCCTTCGCGTCGAGCGCGACCGTCTGGGCGTCGTGCACCGTGCTCTGGCTGCCGTCGTGCATGACCAGCCGCCAGTCGCCGCACGGCTTGGCGTCCCCGTCCTTGCCGCAGCTCTTGATGGCGGCGTACCGGACGCTGTCGTGCCCGTGGTGGGCGTGGTCCGCCTGCGCGTGCGGCTCCGCGTACGCGACGCCCCCCGGCACCGCGACCACGGCGGCCGCGAGGACCGCGAAGATCTTGGCTTTCATGTCGTTCACTCCCCCGCCTTCACATAGAGGAACCTGGTCTTGCTGATCGTGTAGCGGCCGGTCTGCTTGACCGCCCCGGAGCCGGGATCGACGGTGAGCTCCCGTATCACCGCCGGCTCCCCGACGTCATCGCTCCCCAGCGTGGCGTGGAGCACGCCGTCCGCGCCCCACCAGGCGAGGTCCGGCGGCACGCCGGGCGCGAGCGGCAGGTCCGCGCCGCCGGTCAGTTGCCCGGTCTGCAGGTCGTAGGTGCGCACCCTGGGCCGCTTCTTCCTGTCGGCGTTGCCCGCGGTGAACACCGCCACCGTCCGGCCGTCGGGGGCCAGGGCGAGCGTGGGGGCGTTCGCGACGAGCTGGGGCGGCGTCGCCTTGATCGAGCCGCCGCCGAGCCGGTGCGCGCTCAGGCGGAGCGTGTTGTCGCTCAGGTAGCGCCTGGTCAGCACCTCGTCGCCGTCGCCGCTGAACCCGGCCATGCCCTCCCCGCGGGGCAGCGTCGCGATCTTGCCGGTCGCGACCGTGATCACCTTGGCGGGCAGCCGGACGGGCTCGTCGCCGTAGTCGATCACGACCGTGTCGCCCTTGGGGGACAGGTAGACGCCGATGTCGGCGGTGCCGAAGCCCTTCGGCACCGCCGCCTTGGGCAGCGTCCTGGCCGGGCCGCCCGCGACCGGCTGGACGACCAGGCGGTGGTCGCTCTTGCGCTCGTAGGCCATCACGCGGCCGTCGGCGCTGATGGCGAACGTGTTGGTGTCGTGGACCTCGTTGCCCTTGGCATCGATCTGGGAGGTGGCCGCGCCGGGCACGGCGACCTTCCGGCCGTCCCGCATGATCAGCTGCCAGTGGCCGCAGGGATGGTCGAGGTCGTCCTTCTTGTGGGTGCAGGTCTTGACCCAGGCGGCGCGGGCCTCCGGGGACGTCGACTGGGCGTGGGCCGCGCCGGGCGCGAGCCCCAGTCCGCCGATGACCGCGGACGCCAGCAGGGCCGCGGTCGCTGAGGGGTGCCTCATCGGTGTGATCCTTTCGTTCACTCCGTTAGACACCCACTTGCCGTACCCGGTTGGTCACGGATCGGCCACGGCTGCGGCTCACGCCCTCCCGGGGTCCAGGGGGCGGCGGCCCGCGAAGCCGAGCTCCGTACGGTGGTACCAGGCGAGCTCCCGCTCGCCCTCGATCCAGCACAGCCGCACCGACACCCCGTCGATCACGGCGGGAAAGTCGACCAGCACCGGCGCGATGCCCTTGACCTCGATCCCCTGCTCGTTCCACCCGCTGAGGATCTCCTCGACGCGGGCCTGCAGCCCCTTGATCTCGGGCAGGCCGCCGAGCGGGGAGCCGCCCGTGGTCCGCCGGTCGAAGTCGATCTCGGCCAGGTCTGCGCGGGCGGCGATCACCTCGCGGGCGTCACGCATGACGCCGGGAAGCAGCTCGCGGGCCTCGTCAAGGGTGAAGATCCGGTCCATGCCACAGACGTTACGGCGTGTACGCCTCGATGAGCAGCCGTTCGGCGTGGTCGAGATAGTCGTCGAGGTACGCGGCGGCCTTCTCGGCCCGCCCCGACTCCAGGAGCC
This sequence comes from Nonomuraea angiospora, assembly GCF_014873145.1. Classification (NCBI taxonomy): domain Bacteria; kingdom Bacillati; phylum Actinomycetota; class Actinomycetes; order Streptosporangiales; family Streptosporangiaceae; genus Nonomuraea; species Nonomuraea angiospora. The sequence goes on from NZ_JADBEK010000001.1 coordinate 3,724,584, forward strand.
CGAGCAGGGTCCGGTTGCGGTCGACGAACGGCTCGTGGAAGGCCCGCGGGTTCTCCATCACGTGGAAGACCAGCCGCAGCTCGGCCAGGAGCTGGCGCATGGCCTCGTCGATCCTGGGGCTCTCGTTCAGCGAGACGAGCGCCTGGTGGAAGCGGATGTTGGCGGTGCCGACGCCCTGCCAGTCGTCCTGCTCGGCGGCGCGCTCGGCGTCGAGCACGGCCTCCTTGATCACGGCCAGCGCCTCGGGACCCGGGCCGCGCCGCACGGCCGCCCCTTCGAGCACGCGGCGCACGCGGTAGAGGTCGGCGACGTCCTCGGCGGACGGGAGCCGGACGAACACGCCCCTGTTGAGCCGGTGGTCGAGGAGCCGCTCGTGGCCGAGGAGCCGGAACGCCTCGCGCAGCGTGTTGCGCGACACGCCGAGCCCCTCCGAGATCGACTCCTCCGACAGCCGCTGCCCCGGGCGGAAGAAGCCCTCGCTGATGCGGTCGCGCAGGATGTCGGCCACCCGCTCCGCGGTGCTGCTGCGGCCCAGCCGGGGGCGGTCCTGAGAGAGATCGGCAACCACGTTATCCACAATTAACAGCGAATCATGGAGCAAACCTCTTGTCGAATTGTTCAACGATTCTTATGTTGAAGAGGACCCCCTAGACGAACAAGGAGCGATCGAATGGCAGGCTCCGCGCAACAGACCCGGCGGGTGATCCTCGCCAGCCTGATCGGAACGTCGCTGGAGTGGTACGACTTCTTCCTCTACACCACGGCGGCGACCCTGGTCTTCCCCAAGCTGTTCTTCCCCGCTCTCGACCCGTTCAACGCCACGCTGGCGTCGCTGACCACCAACGCCGTGGCGTTCGTCGCCCGGCCGCTCGGCGGCGTCGTGTTCGGCCACTTCGGCGACCGGGCGGGGCGCAAGACCGTGCTGGTGGTGACGCTCCTGGTGATGGGCGTCTCGACGTTCCTCATCGGCGTGCTGCCCGGCTACGCGAGCGCGGGCGTGCTGGCGCCGATCCTGCTGGCGGTGCTGCGGTTCGTGCAGGGCCTGGGGCTCGGCGGCGAATGGGGCGGCGCGGTGATCATGTCGCTGGAGCACGGCGACGGGCGGCGGCGCGGCTTCAACGCGAGCTGGCCGCAGGTCGGCGTGCCCGCCGGATACGTGCTGGCCACCGGGCTGCTCACGCTCCTGTCGTTCACGCTGTCCGACGCGGCGTTCCTGTCATGGGGCTGGCGGGTGCCGTTCCTGCTGTCGGGCGTGCTGGTGTTCGTGGGCCTGTGGGTGCGGCTGCGGGTGACCGAGTCGCCGCTGTTCGCCCAGGTCGAGAAGCAGGGCGCCAAGGCGGAGATGCCGCTGCTCGAAGTGCTGCGTACGCATCCGCGGGCCCTGCTGTCCGCCTTCACCGCGCGGATCGGGGTGGACGTGGCCTTCTACACGTTCACCGCGTACATCATCGTCTACCTCACCACGGTGCTGAAGCTGCCGCGTTCGTACGCGCTCAACGCGGTCCTGATCGGGTCGGCGCTGCAGCTCGTGCTGATCCCGCTGGCCGGCGCGCTGTCGGACCGGTTCGGGCGGCGGCCGGTCTACTTCGCGGGCGTGGTGGGCGCGGCGGTGTGGGTGTTCGCGTTCTTCCCGCTGCTCGACAGCAGGTCGTTCCCGCTGATCGCGCTGGCCGCCGTGGTCGCGCTCGTCACCCACGCCGCCATGTACGGGCCGCAGGCGGCCTTCATCGCCGAGCTGTTCAGCACGCGGCTGCGCTACAGCGGCGCCTCCATGGGCTACCAGGTGGCCGGCATCGTCGGCGGCGCCCTGGCCCCGATCATCGCCCTCAGCCTGTTCGACACGTACGGGACCACGGTCGCGGTGTCGATCTACGTGGTGGCCGCCCTGGCGGTCACGGCCCTCGGCCTGGCCATCGCCCCGGAGACCCGCGACCTCGACCTGGCCGAGGAGCCCGCTCCCAAGGCCAAGGCCTCCCTGCCCGGCCAGGTGGGACCGTTCGCCTGAGCTCAGCCGGGAAACGCCGCGAAAGCCGCGGGCGGCGGCTGCCAACGCCGCCCGCGCGGAAGGGGTACTGATGAGAATCGCGCTGATCCTCGTCGCCGCGCTCCTCGCCGTCCCCCTGCTCATCGGGGGCCTGGGGGGCCTGGAGAGCACGGGCGGCGGCGAGGTGGCCGTCGTCCGCGACGGCGGCCCGCTCGACGACAACCAGGTGCGCCAGGTGATCGACCCCGGCTCCGGCCTGACCTGGACCGGCCTGTGGTCGTCCACCCACCTCTACCCGGCGCAGCAGCGCTTCTACACGATCACCGCCGACCCCAAGCGGGCCACGACGCTCGGCGTGGACGTGGTGACGGTGCCCAGCAGCGACGGGGTGAGCCTCGGCATCGAAGGCACCCTCTACTTCACGCTCAACCTGGACCATCAGGCGCTGAAGAGGTTCGACGACAAATACGGCACCCGCACCTTCCGCGCCCAGGACGACCGCTCGCTCTACGCGTGGGAAGGCGACGAGGGCTGGTCGGCGTTCTTCGGCCAGGCGGTCCGCCCTGTGATCGACAACGCGCTGCGCGGCCAGATCGGCGCCATGCGCTGCGCCGAGCTCGTGCCGTCCTGCTCGCTGCTGGAGAGCTCCACGCTCAAGCCGCAGGACAGCAACGCCAACATCGTCAAGGTCCAGAACGCGGTCGACGCCTCGCTGGCCCGCGACCTGCCGGCCACGCTCGGCGGCGACTTCCTCACCGGGCTGCGCTTCACGCTGGCCAAGGTGACGCTGCCGGGCGAGGTGCAGCAGGCCGTGGACCGCTCACTGGCCGCCTCGGCGGCCGTCTCCGAGGCGCAGGCGAAGGTCGCCCAGGCCAGGGCGGAGGCGGACGCGAACCGGGCAAGGCAGGACGGTTACGACAAGTGCCCGGCGTGCGCGGAGATCGAGAAGCTCAAGTCGCTGCCGCAGGGCATCACGGTGTACGCCCCCGGAAATCCCCAGTCGGTGGTGGTTCCGTCGCGGTAGTCAAGGTGTGGTTGACTCGTTTTGCGCGCAGCGTCTGGGTTGTGACGGAATCGCCACCTATTCACAGAACAACCTCCACCTAATACGCATAAACTGCGCGGCTGTGAGCCTGCCTGTACGTGAACGTTCCCCCCGGCCGGGCGGCGGTCGCCACCGCCGTCCCGTGCCCACGTCCCTGCCGCCGGACGCCCCCATGCTCGTGCTCGCCACCCCCGGCGCCACGGCCGGCGTGGCAGAAGAGATCGCGGCCGTGGTACGCGTCGACCACCCCCAGATCGAGGTGCGGCTGACGAGCGTGACCGACCTGGCGGACTCCCTGCCCTCCGGCCGCGACGCCGTCATCGTGCCCCTGCTCACCTGGGACGATCCGGTCGTCCTGGCTGAGATCGGCAAGGCGGTCGCGGCCAGCGGCAGCGGCGCCGTCGTCACCGAGGCGCTCGGCCCGCACCCGCTGCTGGCCGAGGCCCTGCACATCAGGCTCGCCGAGCGCGGCCTGGCCAGGGCCGACCGCGTACGGCTGCTGAACGTCTCCAGCCCCGTGGACGCCGTCATCCTCACCACGGTGGGCGGGGAGCGCGCGGTGCACTCCGTGCAGGCCACGGCGGTGCTCCTGGCCTCCAGGCTCACGCTGCCGGTCGTCTCGGCCTCGCTCGACAGCGAGCCGGGCGTCGCGATGGCGGCCCAGCGGCTGCGCGCGGCGGGCGCCGAGCGCCTGGCCATCGCACCCTGCCTGATCGGCCACGAGGCCCCCGCCGGGATCGTCGAGCAGGCCGCCGCCTCGATCAACGCCGGGCACGCGGAGCCGCTCGGCGCGCACAGCGCCGTCGCCGAGCTTGTCGCCCGCGCTTACGGGAGTCAACTCGCCACTTGACAAGGGCTTGTAGAGATCACGGGACTCGCGTTACCGTCGGCGAATGCGGCGGGTGGTCTACAACGGCGAACGGCTCGGCCTCCGTGACGTCACGGAGGCCGACGCGAGCGCGCTGCACGCCGTCTACGGCGACGCCGCTGCCACGCAGCACATGCCGTTCGCGCCCCGCAGCCTGAGCGAGGTGGCGGGGCTGGTCGCCCAGGCCCTGGAGGCGGCCGCGGCCGAGCCACGCCGGCTCTACGTGCTGGCCGTGATCGACACGGCCCGCCGCGACGTGATCGGGGTGGCCCGCCTGCACATCGAGGCCGACCACCCGCACAGCGCCGAGATCGGCTTCGGCCTCCACCCCGACCAGTGGGGGCGCGGGGTCGGCACGGACCTCGTGCGCCTGTTGCTGTCGTTCGGCTTCAAGCAGCTCGGGCTGCACCGCGTCTGGGGCGCCCGTTCCCCGTCGAACTTACCCGCCCAGCTCGCGATGCTGACCGCCGGGATGGTCGAGGAAGGCCGCATCCGGCACCACGTGCACACGCCGAACGGGTGGCGCGACTCGATCGTGCACTCGGCGTTACAGGACGAGTGGACCGAACGCTAGAGCCACGGGGAGTGGCGTGAGCCGGGATTGTCGGTCGCGGGTCCTACGATGAGCCTCCTCACGGAGGGATTGTCCAATGCTCGACGCGCTGATCGTGCCCCTGTTCGTCACCACGGACCTGCCGCCCGAGTCGGAGCTGGCCGAGTTCGGGGAGTTGCTCGCCGAGACGGCGCGCGTGCTGCGCCACGAGGGCGACGACTACGAGGCGTTCCTCGCGGGCAAGGTGTTCTGGCTGGACCGTCCCGTGCTGCCCGAGCAGCGCCCGGCGGCCGAGGCGGAGCTGCGCTTCGCGGGCATGCTGGGCTATCTTGCCGCCTCCGGTCCCGGGCACACGTCGCGTGACGTGGTCGGCGACGTGCGCCGGGCGATCGGCGAGGCCGTCACCGGCCGCTACGGCGACGTGGGGGTCGCCCCGGCCGTGTTCGCGATCCGCGACCAGGACGTCCGCGAGCGCACCCCCGACTCCGCCCTCTCCTTCGACACCCGCGACGCCACCCCCGAGCTGGTGAGCGCGACCAGGACCTACCTCTAGCGGGGCGGGGCGCGCCCCGCCGGGCCGCCGTCGCGCGACACGGCCGCGAGCTGACGACGAGGAGGTCCTCGCATCGCCGCGATCTGCTTCAGGCCGGTGATCGGCCGGATCACGTACGGGGACGCCGGCTCCTCGCGTTCTGCTGCGTCCCACCGCACGGGCCGGCTCGCCCGCTCGTCAGGAGGGCAGGCCCACCAGGACGTACGGGGCCCACAGGTCGGGCTCGGCGGGGCCGTAGAGGTCGCGCAGCTCCAGTACGGCCTCCCGCAGCGCCCGCGCCGGAGCCAGGCCGGAACGCAGCCTGGTGTGGACGTCGCGCAGCAGGGCCCTGGTGACCTCGTCGGAGGCCGGCCAGAGCGGGAGGAGCACGGACCTCGCGCCCGCGTGGAGGAACGCGTGGGCCAGGGCGGCCACGTCCTCACCGCCGCCCGGCGCGGGGTCGCGTTCGTGGGAGCCGAGGACGACGAGCCGGGCGTTCACGGCCATGCTCATGAGCCGCCTGCCGGTCAGGAGGCCGTCGGCGAGCCCGACGCCTGAGCCGAACGGGTCGTCCGGGTCGAACACGCCCGGGCACGACAGCTGCACCACGTCCCAGGTGCCGGGGAGCCGGGTCGCGGTGGCGTCCGGGCCGGTGCGGGACGGGACACCCAGCAGAACGCCGGCGTCCCGCGCCGCCGCGCCGAGCGCGCCCCCGACCTCGGTCCCCGCCACGCCTTCGGGCACGACCTGCGCCTCCGGCTGGCCAGGTACAGCCCGCGCCTCCGGCCCGCTTCCGGGGACGGCCCGCACCTCCGGCCCGCCCTCAGACACCCCCCGCGCCTCCGGCCCGCCCCCGGGCATCGCCCGCGCTTCCGGCCCGCTTCTGGGGGCGGCCCGGGTCTCTGGCTGGCCTTCGGGCACGGTCGGGGCCCCCGGGGTGTACCCGAGCACCAGCGACCGGGTGCCCGTCGTGGGGCCCCGCGCGATGAGGCGGGTCAGGGCGGCGACGGAGGGGGCGTAGGTCACGAGGGCGCGTTCGAGGAGCGAGCGGCCGTTCGGGGCCAGCGCGTGGAGCGGGACCCGGTGCAGCTCGGCGTGCGGGACCAGGTAGAGGTGGTCCAGGTCGTCGCCGAGCGCGTCGAGGGCGTCCGACAGCAGGAGGTCGGCCAGGCGGCGCCAGACGGCCGCGCGGTGGCGGCGCGCCTCGATGTCCAGCAGCCCAGGACGGCGGCCGACCGTGGTGGCGGTGAATTCGGCCAGCAGGTCGTGGCCGACGGTGGTGGGGAAGGCGCGCGGCTCGGGCCAGCCGGTGCGGTGGGCGAACACCGTCACGCCCTCCTCACCGACGTGGAAGCCGACCACGGCGATCCCGCTGCCGGGCCGGCCTTCGGAGGTGACGAGGGCGTCGAGGTGGAGCTGGTCGAGCGGCGGGTCGCGGTGCAGGGCGACGTAGTCGGGGGCGAGCGGTTCCATCCGCCGCCACAGCGCCTCCACCTCGGCCTCGGCGGTACGGGCGCGTCCGAGCAGCGTCGCGGCTTCCGACGGGTCCCGGGTGTTCCGGGCGGCCGCCTGGAGCGTGCGCATGGTGTCGAGTCCTCGCCGCTCCGCCTCCACGAGCTCGGCGGGCACGCCGTCGGGCACCGGCCAGCGCCGATGGCTGAGGTCAGCGGCAGTGGGCCGGTCCTCGACCGTCCAGGGCCAGGACTCGTCACCCGGACGGGTTGGCTCGGACCAGGCCTCTCCACCACTTCCGGCCGCCCCGAACCAGTGGTCATCACCGTCCTCCACCGGCCCGGACCAGCGGCCGCCACCATCCTCCGGCATCCCGGACCAGCGGTCGGCACCACCCTCCACCGGCCCGGACCAGCGGCCGCCACCACCCCCCGGCATCCCGGACCAGCGGTCGGCACCACCCTCCACCGGCTCCGACCAGCGGCCGCCACCACCCCCCGGCACGGGCCAGCGGCCATCGCCACCTCCCGAGATGCCGGACCAGCGGCCGCCACCGCCCGCCTGCCCTGGGCCATCGCGGTGGCCGAGGTGGGTGGTCAGGGTGGTGGACTTGGCGTGCTCCAGGTGCCGCCAGGCGGTCAGGCCGCGGCCCAGGCGTACCGCGAGCCGGATCGCGCGGTCGCGGCCGGAGGTGTGGCCCAGTTCGCAGGCCCGTTCGGCGTCGGCGAGCGCGCTCGGCAGGTCGCCCAGCCGCTCGGCGGCGACGGAGCGGTTGTGCAGGGCGATCCCCAGCTCCAGCTCGTGTCCGAGCTCCTCCAGCAGCTCGATCGCCTCCGACAGGTGCCGATGGGCGCGGGCGTACGAGGAGGTGGTCACGTACAGCGCGCCGAGCCGGCCGCGGGCGAGCGCCTCCCCTGGGCGGTACCCGATCTCCTGGGCCAGGGCCGCGGCCTCCGCCAGGTCGACCTCGGCGCGGGAGGAGTCCTCGAGGCGGGCGAGCAGGATGAGCGCCAGGACCACGCCGCGGGTGCGGCCGCGGGCGTGTTCGATGTCAAGGGCCCTCTCGGCGAAGAGCCGGGCCTGGTCCGTCGAGCCCCGCAGCGCGCAGACCAGGCTCAGGTCGGCGTAGCTGTCGGCGAGGTCCGTCCGGGAGCCGGCTTCCTCCACGATCGCGATGGACTGCCGGTAGAGGGCCTCGGCCTCCGCCAGCTCGCCCAGCTTGAGGTGGAGCGCGCCCCGCCCGGCCAGCAACGGGGCCCGCAGCGGGCGCCAGACCGGCGAGGACAGCAGTTCGAGCCCCTCGTCGAAGGCCCGTGCGGCCTCCGCCCAGCGGGCCTGGTCGGCGCGTACGCGACCGAGCAGGTCGAGCGCCTGGACGAGGTCCGCGGGGAGCGCGGCGTCCGAGTCGCGGGCCAGCGCGACCGCCTCGCTGAGGCGATCGGCGGCCTCGTCCAGGCGGCCCAGGGCCCGGGACGCCGCGCCGAGGTTGCGCAGGTGGTCGATCACGAGGGCGTCGCGCAGCTCGTAACCTCGGGCGGCGTACGCGTGGGCGGCCTCCGGGTCCCCGAGCGCCCGGCAGAAGGAGGAGAGCTTGACCAGCAGGAACGAGTGGTAGTCGGAGGCGAGGGGACGGCCGCTCACGGGGTTCGCGGCGAGCGTCTGCTCGGCGAGGGCGCGGGCGGTCTCCAGGTCGCCGGCGGCCTCCGCCTCCTCGATGCGGAGCCAGGTCTCCAGCCGCTCGGCCCGGTCGCCGTCCGCCGCCCTGATCGCCTGGTTCAGGGTCGCGTGGCCGCGGGTCGCCTCGCCGAGCGTGAGCTGGATGCGGGCCAGCCGCGACAGCAGCTCCGCGTCCAGGCCCCCGCCCATGACCGCGATGAGCTCGAACGCTCCGCTGAACTGCGCGGAGTCGCCCCGCTCCCCCGAACTGCTGCCCTGCTCCCCGGCGCCGCCGCGCTTCCCCGAGCCGCCGGACGACGCCGGGGCCAAAGGCGCGGGCGGGTCGAGGGGTGTCGGCGGATCGAGGGATGCCGGCGGGTCGAGGGGCGCCGCCCGGTCGAAGGGCGCCGCCCGGTCAAAAGGTGCCGCCCGGTCAAAAGGTGCCGGCGCATCAAGGGGTGCTGGCCGGTCGAAGGGCGCGGGTCGGTCAAAAGGTGCCGGCGCGTCAAGAGGTGCGGGCCGGTTGAAGAGGGCGGGCCGATCGAGGGGTGGGTCGAGGGGGGTGGGCGGGTCGAGGGGTGCCCGGTCGAAGGGCGCGGATCGGCCAAAAGGTGCCGGCGCGTCAAGGGGGGCGAGCCGGTCGAAGGGTGCCGGCCGGTCGAAGGGTGCCGGCCGGTCGAAGGGTGCCGGCCGGTCGAAGGGTGCCGGCCGGTCGAAGGGTGCCGGCCGGTCGAGGGGTGTGGGGCGGTCGAAGGGTGTGGGGCGGTTGGCGAGCGTGGGTGGTGGTGGGGTGAGGGTGGAGAGGCCGGCTTCGAGGGCGGCTCGGGCGCGGCGGAACTCGCCGCGTTCCTCCAGCGCGAAGCCGAGCTTGATCGAGGTGAGTGCCGCCAGCCGGGGCTGCTCACCGGCGTGGAACCCGGCCACCGCCAGCTCCAGCGCCTCCACCTGCGCGTCCAGGTCCCCGGTACGGGCCGCCAGCGCGGCCAGCCGGTCGCGGACGACGGCCTCCTTGAGCGGGTCTCCGGCGGACAGCCCGAGGGCCGCGTTCAGCCGTTCCGCCGCCTCGTCCCACGAGCCGAGCCGCAGGTCCAGCGCCACCCGCCCCAGTAAGGCGACGAGGACGGCCCCCACGTCACCCTCCGTGGCGGCCAGCTCCAGCGCCCGCTCCAGGTCGGCCGGCGCCTCGTCGTAGCGGTCGAGGGCGGTCAGGCAGGAGGCGCGCATGGTCAGCGCGGACGCCTCCTTGACCGGGGCGCGCAACCTGGCGAACGCCTCCGCCGCCGCCCCGAACTCCTCCAGCGCCCGCCCGTGATCCCCCTCCGCGTACGAGAGCGCGCCCAGGTTGTAGCGCGCCGAGGCGGCCCCGTCGTAGTGGCCGAGCGACTCGTACTCGCGCTCGGCCAGCCCGAAGGCCGTCCGGGCGCCGTCGGCGTCGCCGCGGCCACGGCGGCGACCCGCGATGCGGTACCACTCGTCGGCGGGCTCGCGCCGCTCGCCCCTGCGCCGCACGATCTCCACCAGCCGGGTCTCACAGGCGGCGGCCTGCCCGGGGTGGCCGCGCTCCACCAGCAGGACGGCGTGCGCGTCGAGCGCCCGGCACGCCTCCTCCCACGCCCCGGCGGCCTCCAGCTCGATGGCGCAGGCGGCCATGCGTTCCGCGGCCGCGGTGAGGTCGTCCTGGTCGAGGGCCGCCCGGGCGGCGTAGACGAGCGCCATGGCGGCCGGCACGCTCTCGCCCAGCTCCCGATAGAGCTCACGGGCCTGGACCGCGCAGGCCACGGCGCCGTCCGGGTCGCCGGCGGCCAGGAACGCCTCGGCCGCGTGCCCCTGCTGGGCCGCCTCCTCCGCCGCCAGCCCGGCGCTCTCGCACAGGGCGATGGCGCGGTGGTGGTGTTCGAGGGCGCGGACGGGGTCGCCGGCTCGCAGCAGCACGACGCCCATGTTGCCGAGCTGGAGGGCCTCGGAGCGGACCTCGCCCAGCGAGCCGTAGACGGCCGCCGACCGCGCGAACGACTCCAGCGCCAGGCCCAGCTCGCCCAGCTCCTGGTACGCGCGCCCCTGCTCGGCCAGCGCGTACGCCATCCGAGCCCCCTCCTCGGAGCCGAAGCCGGAGCCGGAACCGGAACCGGAGCCGAGCCCGGAGCCCAAGCCTGAGCCTGAGCCGAGCCCAGAGCCGGAGCCGAACGTGTCCGCCGCGCGCCCCAGCACGGCGCCGGCCACCCGCAGCCGCCCGAGCGAGGCCAGCCGCAGCCCGCACTCCAGCAGGAACTCGCCGGGCGAGCCGGCCTGCCGCTCGGCGTAACGCAGCAGCTCGACCGTGACCTCGTCGTCCCGCGCGGCCAGCGCCAGCTCGGTCGCGGCCCCCGCGAGCCGCTCGTCCGGCGGCGGTGTCCCGTCGAGGGCCGCGCCGAGCTGCGACAGCAGCTCCGGGTCGCCTTCCCGGGCGAGTTCGAGCACCTCCCCCAGGTCCCCGGGGTCGCCCTGCGCCGAGAAGCGCGCCAGCAGCGCCCCGCACAGCACCCGCCGCGCGGGCGCCGGGTCCTGGCCGGACTTCACGGCCAGCTCCAGGCCCTGGCGCGCGGACGCCACCGCCTCCCGCAGGTCCTCCGCCCGTCCCGAGTGCGCGGCCCTCCAGCGCAGCACCTCCGAGACGAGCCCGTACGCCTCCGCCCGCGGCGGCAACAGCTCACCGGCCGCCAGCGCCTCCCGTAACGCGGCGATCGCCTCGTCGGCGTGCCCGGCGTCGAGGTCGAGCCTGAGCGCCTGGCCGAGCAGCATCAGGACCCTGGGCCTGGCCGGATCCCGCTCCCCGTGGGCCGCCAGCGCCGCCCGCGCGGCCGCGATCGGCTCCCCGGGGTCCCCGCCGGTCACCACGGCCCGCCTGAGCAGCGCGTTCGCCAGGTTGGCGAGCAGCCTGGCGCGGTCGGGGTGGCCACGCGGAGCCTGGCCGGCCGCCTCGCGCATGACCTCGATGGCGGTCTCCAGGTCGTCGGAGTCGCCGGTGACGCCGTACCGGTTCCAGCGGCGGTCTCCCAGCAGCCCGAGCCGCACGACGGGGTCGGTGCCGAGCCCGCGCGCCGTCTCGCCGGGCGTCAGGTGCAGGGCCTCCAGCATCTCCGTCCCGGCCTCGAGCGAGCGCTCGTCCCCCGTGACGACGAACCATTCGACCAGCCCGGCCGCGTACGGCGCCAGCACGCCGGGATGGGCCCACTTCTCGTGCCAGAAGTCCAGCGCGCACTGCCCGGCCCGGATGAACGCCAGCAGGTCGCGGTCGGCGTACGACCCGGCCGCGCGCGCCCAGGTGAGCTCGACCAGCGCCAGCAGCGCCCGCGACCGGTCCTGCCCGGTCGGCGGCGCCTGCGCGGCCGTCACGTAGGCCGTGGCCAGCTCCTCGTCGCCGAACGCCGCCAGCCCGAGCGCCGTGCCCAGCTCGTCCACGTGCGCCGGCTCGGCCAGCGCCGCCCTGAACAGCACGTGTACGGCGTCGTCGACGACCTCCAGCTCCCCCGTCGCCCCGAACAGCCGCACCAGCCCGTCGCCGAGCAGCGCCAGCGCGCCGGGCGCCCAGGCGGGGGCGGGAGAGCGCGCCGACTCCCGCAGCAGCAGCTCGCCGAGCCGGTCGGCCACCTCCGGCGTGGGCCGCGCCATCGCGCGCCGCACGAGGGCGTGGATCAGCAGTTCCACATGCGGGTACGCCGCCGGGTCCACGTGCTGGAACACCTCTTCGACGAGCCCCGCCCACGTGCCGGCCGAGTCGCCGGGGGGCACGTTCGAGCCGCGCAGCCGCTCCGGCAGCCGCGCCGGATCGACCACGGCCACGGCGGCGAAGTAGGTGCCCGCCACCGCCGCGTCCTGCGCGAAGCGCTGGTCCAGCCGGTAGCGGGCCAGGTGGAGCATGCCGATCAGGCGCCAGGTGACGGCGTCGGTCCGGTCGCCGGCGCACGCCCGCATCGCCTGCTCGGCCTCGACCAGCGCCGCGGGATCCCAGATCAGCTCGGGATCCGCGGTCTGCTCGAACCGCTCGATGCGGGCGGCCAGCGCCCGAGCCGGTTCGGTCATGGGCACAGGCTCTCACCGGCGTGCGCGCCCGTACAGAACCGTGCCGTTGACCTCCACATCGCCCCGTACGGTATCGCTCTTTACGGGGTCAGCTCGATGAAGGACACGCCCGGCATGGGCAGCTCGAACTCGAGGGTGACCGTGCTCCCGGCGGCCGTGGCCGGCGGGGCCAGCTCGTCCAGCGTGTTGGCGGCGCGCAGCTTGTCCCACTGCTCGTCCGCCGGCCAGTCGCCGCCGCCCATCGCCTGCCAGGCCGCCTGCACGTTGGAGTGGTCGCGGTCGATGCGGTGGTGGGTGATCGTGTGCTCCCCGTCGCCGAGCCCGTCGACGGTCAGGGACACCGTACGGGTGAGCTCGGGGGCGCCGTCGGCCTGGGCGTGGTTGAGGGTGCCGTTCCAGACCAGCACGCCGATCCTGCCGTCCGCGCGCCGGGCCGCCCACGCCTCGACGCCGGCCACGTCCCCGTCGAGGGTGGCGGCCAGCTCCTCGTCGCCCAGCCGGGAGGCCAGGGTGAGCGCGTGGAAGCGGGGCTTGCGCAGGTTGCCGACCGTCAGCAGGCCGAACCCGCCGTGGAACAGCCGCGGCGGCCGGCCCAGCTCCTCGAAGTGGTCGGAGGCCACCCAGTGCGACAGCGCGGCGATCCGGCCGGCGGCCGACTTCATGCCGTGCAGCAGGAACGCCGCCCCGAACGGCCCGTCGCCGATGCCGTGGAAGTGGGTGGGCGTGGGCCCCCATTCGGTCCACCAGATGGGCACGTCGACGCCGTACCTGTCCAGGACGGGACGCCAGTCGAGCGGCGCGTTGCCGTAGGTGTGGGTGGAGAGGAAGTCGAGCGCCGCGCCCGACTCCCCGACGTGGGCGAGCAGCTCCTCCACCCAGCCGTCGGCCGCCGAGGCGGGCCCGCCGACGCGCAGGTCCGGGTGGACGTTCTTCACGGCCGCGGCGCTGACGTCGTAGAGCAGGAAGTACTCCTCGGGCGTGCCGGTCCAGAAGACGGCCAGGTTCGGCTCGTTCCAGACCTCGAAGGCCCAGTGGTCGATCAGCTCGTGGATCCCGTACCGCTCGGCCAGGTGCTCGACGAGCGCCCTGACCAGGTCGCTCCACGCCTCGAAGTCCTTCGGCGGCGAGACGATGGCGTCGTAGCCGAAGACGGTCCTGGAGGGGTCGGAGGCCAGGTCGCGCGGCATGTAGCCGAGCTCCACGATCGGCCGCAGGCCCAGCGCCACGACCTTGTCGTAGACCTCGTCCACGCGGCTGAAGTCGTAGACCGCCTGGCCGTCGACCTCGCGGTAGACGCCCAGGTCGTCGCAGAGGATGGCGTGCGCCCTGACCGTCTGGACGCCGAGCTCGTCGCGCATGACGCGCAGCGCCTCGGCCAGCTCCTCACCGATGGGCCGGCCGCCGCTCTCGTCGGTGCTCAGCAGGTGCGACAGGTGCTCCGACCCCACCATGTACGTCCACGGGCGCGGCAGCTCGCGGGTCACCCGCCCCGCGTCCACGTGGACCGACATCCCGGCCGGCCCTTCGAGCGGGGCGGCCTGGACGGGCTCGGACAGCGGGCCGGCGTGGTCCGCGGCGGCGACGGCGGCCACCTGGTAGGACGCCGCTCCGTGGCCGGTGTCCACGTACCGGCAGGACGGGACGGCGGGCACGTCCACGTCCGGCGGCGTGGCCGGCGCCCCGTCCCGGTACACCGCGTAGCCGATGGCCCCGGGCACGGCGTCCCAGGTCAGCGTCACCTGGCCCGCTCCCGGGACCGCCGACAGGCCCGTGGGGGCCGGCAGCTCGGGCCGGTCGGCCGGGGTGATCGCACCGGACTCCTGGCCGATGCGCTCCTGCCAGTCGCGGTGGGCAGCCATGTTCATGAAGAGACGTTCCATTCCTCGATTTCCATTACCGGGCGCAGCTTGGCCTCCACGCCCGAGCCCGCGAAGTAGCGGTGCAGGCCGCCGCCGGTGAGCACGTTGCCCAGGGCGGCCATCACCATGCCCTGGTCGAGTGCCAGGTACCACTTGGACACGGCCCCCGAGCGAACGGCGACGGCGTCGTAGAAGCCGCCGGGGCCGTAGGCGTCGAAGTTCCGGCGGAGCTTGTCCAGGTTGTCGATGGCCGCGTCCTTCGCGTACGGCAGCGCCAGGAAGCTGGCGTGCGGTGTCACGACGCCGTCGCCGTAGGCCGTGGGCTCCGGCTTGGCCGGACGGCAGCCCTCGTAGCCGGGATCGGTGCTGGTGCGCTCGCGGTCGGTGGTGTAGCCGGGCTCGTCCATGCCGAGCGGGTCCACGCCGTACTCGCGGTAGCCGCCGTGCGGGTCGTTGGACGGCGAGAAGCCCCAGTAGCCGTACTTGGCCTCCTTCAGACCATGCTCGATCTGGGCGCGGACGAACACCGGGTGGTTGCGGCCCCAGCTCTTGGGCGCCCACTTCGCCTCGGGGACCACGAGGTCCGGCATGAGGGCCTCGAACATGGAGCCGCCCCAGTTGGGGACGTAGCGCATGCCGCGGTAGGCGTACGTGCCCTCCCAGACGTTCACGCCCAGGTACTTCTTCCACGAGCCGACCGGCTTCTGGTCCTGCCAGCCGAAGTCGCAGCCGTTGTCGGGGAAGGTGCGGTACGGGCCGAAGTAGCTCTCGCGCGGGAGCTGGCCGAGCGCGATGCCCACGTACTGGCCGATGCGGGTCTCGGCGGGCGCGCCGTAGTGGTGGCAGGTCGAGTAGACGGTCCTGCCGGTGCCGGCGTAGTCGCTCTCGACGTAGCAGCCGTCGGGCGGCTCGGGCCAGAAACCGCCTCGGATCAACCCGGTGCCCGCGTCGGGGCGGGCGGCGGGGTCGTAGTAGGAGGCGAAGTTCATGGAGGTCAGCAGACGGTTGGCGCGGGCGGCGTACTGCGGGGTTGCGTTGCGGACCATCATGAGGGCCGCGGCCAGCCAGCCGTTGTCCACGCTGGAGGCGAACAGGCGCACCGGATCGCCGGTCTCCGGCCAGGTGTGGATCAACTGGAGGGTGCCGGGATCGTACCAGTTGTAGAACTGGCCGGTGGGAGTGTTCCGCTCAAGTGCCTCCAGCGCCTTGATCACCCTGCCGATCCTGGCGGCGGCGTCCCCGCCGCCGATCAGGCGCAGGTCGCGGGCGGCGAGGGTGCTCCACAGGTACGTGCCGATGTTGGTGGGCGAGGTGACCTTCGCCCTGGTCGCGAGGTCGCCGGTCACCTTGTCGGCGGGCAGGCCGGTGGCCGGCTCCACCATGGCGGCCATGGAGCGCCAGGTGTCCTTGGCGTAGCGGAGCAGGGTGGCGTTCGCGGAGGCGTCGGCGGGGACGGCCGGCACGATCAGGGCCAGCGTCAGCACGCCGGACAGGACTGTCTTGCGCATGGGGGGCTCCTCTACTTGAGGCCGGTGGTGGCGATGCCCTGGATGAAGAAGCGCTGCAGGAAGACGAACAGGAACAGGATCGGCGCGATCACCACGACCGAGCCGGCGACCAGCAGGTTGTAGTGGGTGGCCTCGTGCCCGTTGAGGATGTTGAGGGCGACCGGGAGGGTGTACATGTCCTCGCTCTGCGCGACCACGGCCGGCCACAGGAAGTTGTTCCACGAGCCGAGGAACGTGATCAGCCCCAGCGTGGCCAGCGGCGGCCCGCACAGCGGCAGGATGATCGTGAAGAAGATGCGGAACTCCCCCGCGCCGTCCACCCTGGCCGCGTGGATCAGCTCGTCCGGCAGGTCGGCGATGAACTGCCGCATCATGAACACGCCGAGCGGCGTCACCACGGTCGGCAGGATGATCCCGATGAACGTGTTGACCATGCCGAGCTTCGCGATCAGCACGAACTGCGGCACCATGAGCACGATGGCCGGGATCGCGAGCTGCACCAGCACCAGGCCGAAGGCGAGGTTCTTGCCGCGGAAGGACAGCTTGGCGAAGGCGTACCCGACCATGGAGCAGAACAGCAGGTTGGTGGCGACCAGCACGAGCGCGATGAGCATGCTGTTGACGAAGGCGTCGCCGATGTTCACCCGCTGGAACAGCTCGGCGAAGTTGTCCAGCGTGAACGTCTCCGGCCAGAACGTCGGCGGGTCGCGCCGGATCTCCCGCTCCGGCTTGACGGAGCTGAGCGCCGTCCACAGGAACGGCCCGGCGACCAGCGCCAGCCCCAGGCTCAGCCCCAGGTAGACGACCGCGCGCTGGCGGCGGGTCCGGCTCACCTGCGCCTCCCGAGCCTGAGCTGCAGTACGGCCAGCGCCACGATCACCACGAACAGCACGGACGAGGCGGCCCCCGCGTAGCCGTAGTTGCCGACCCCGAACTGGTTGAAGATGGCCAGCGAGGCCGACAGCGTGGAGTCGAGCGGGCCTCCCCTGGTCATGACCAGCGGCTCCTCCAGGAACTGCATGAAGCCGACCGAGCTGTAGACGGTGCAGAACAGCAGCACGGGCCGCAGCGAGGGCACGGTGACCGCGCGGAAGCGGGCCCAGCGCCCTGCGCCGTCCACCTCGGCGGCCTCGTACAGCTCCTTCGGGATGCTCTGCAGCGCGGCCAGCAGCACGACCATGTTGAAGCCGAAGCTGCGCCAGGCCGTCATCACGATGATCGACGGCAGGGCGGTGGACGTGCTCTGCAGCCAGTTGGGGCCCCGCACGCCCACCAGCTCCAGCAGCCGGTTGACCAGCCCGGCCTCCGGCTCCAGCAGGAACTTCCAGGCCACGGCGATGCCGATGATGCTGGTGATGTTCGGCAGGTAGTAGCCGAGCCGGAAGAACGCGGCCGGCAGCCGGGCGATCCCCGAGTTGAGCAGCACGGCCGCGGCCAGCCCGAGCCCGATGGTCAGCGGCAGCGCGGTGAGCACGAAGACCACGGTGTTGAGCGCCGCCTTGCGCATGGCGCCGTCGTTCATGAGCCGCAGGTAGTTGTCGACCCCGACCACGTTCACGGCGAGGGGGTCGCTCACGTCGGTGCTGCGCATGTCGGTGAAGCTCATGCCGATGCCGACCAGCAGCGGGCCCAGGTAGAAGACCGCGAACAGCACCACGAACGGCAGGATGAAGATCCAGCCGATGCCGGCCTGGCGTAACGTGCCCCTGAGCCTGATCGGCGCCACCCGGCCGGCGGGGACCGCCACGCTCATGCGCCCTCCCGCGTCGGCGCCGCTTCAGAGCCGCCCCGCACGCTCACAGGCCGGTGCCGATCGTGTCGGCCTGCGACTGGATCGCCTTGAGCGTCTGCTCGGGCGTCTGCGCGCCCCGGGCCAGCTTCTCCAGCTCGGTCTCCAGCACCCTGGCCACCTGCTCCCACGTCGGGAACGGCGGCGGCGTCTTGGCGTCCTTGAGCTGCTCGCCGAAGACGGCGAGCTGCTTGTCGGCGGTCAGCTCCGGCTCCTGCCAGGCCTTCACGACCGCGGGCAGCGCCTTCACCGTCGTGTACCACTTGGCCTGGACCTTCGGCTCGCTCAGCCACTGGATGAACTTCCAGGCCGCGTCGCGGTTCTTGGCCTTCTTGAACACCACCATGTCGGACCCGCCGAGGAAGCTCGTCGCCGAGACCGGCCCCTTGGGGTAGGGCGCGACGTCGAACTTGTCCTTGAAGCCGGGGCCGCCGTCGTTGTTCAGCACGCCGACCATCCACGGGCCGGAGAAGAAGCCGCCGACCTCGCCCTTGATGAAGCTCTGCGGGAAGGCGCCCTCCGGGGTGTCGTTGGGGGCGAGCTTCTGCGTGAACAGCGACGCGTACTGCTTGAGCGCCGTGAGCGCCTCGGGGGTGTCGAACGTGTACTTGCCGTCCTTGACGATCTCGCCGCCCGCCTGCCAGATGAGCGGCAGCACCTCCTGCCAGGAGGCTCCCTGCGTGTAGCTCTGGTTGAAGCCGTTCTTCGCGCCGCCCTTCTCCTTGAGCGCCCTGGCGAACGCGGTGAACTCCTCCCACGTCTTCGGCGGCTCGACGCCGGCCTTCTTGGCCTGGTCGGTGCGGTAGTACAGGACGCGGGTCTCGACGTACCAGGGCACCCCGTACGCCGTGCCGTTGACGTCGACCGTCTGCCAGGCGCCGGGGAAGAACACGGACTTGTCGACCAGGTTGCCGGGGGTCGGCTCCAGCGCGCCGGTCTTGGCCAGCTCGCCCGACCAGGTGGAGCCGACCATGCTCACGTCAGGGGTGGCGCTGCCCGCGATGGCCGCGGTGATCTTGTCGTGCGCCACGTCCCAGCCGATGGCCGTGACGTTGACCTTCACGCCCGGGTTGGCGGCCTCGAAGTCCTTGACGAACGCGCCGAGCGCCTTGCCCTCCTCGCCCATCGCCCAGACCGTGACCTCCCCCGTGATCTTGCCGGTCGTGACGTTCTGTGCCTGCTCAGGAGTTCTGTCTGCGCTGCGGCCGCAGCCGGCCGCCATGATCGCGAGGACCAGCACGCCTCCCGCGGCGCGCCGGGTGGTGGTGTTCACGGACTACCTCCTGGGGGTTGGTCACCGCGGCCGGAACGGATCTCCGGCTCTGCGGTCAGGACTCGGTGAGGTCTCGGGGTGGTCGCCGCAGCTGGAGCGGACCACCAGCTCGGTGGGCAGGCTCTGGTGGCGGGGCAGGTCGCGGGTGCGGGTGATCAGCTCGTCGAGCGCGCGGGCGGCGCGGGCGCCGAGCTCGCGCATGGGCTGGCGTACGGTGGTCAGCGCCGGGCGGGCGTGGCGGGCGGCCATGATGTCGTCCCAGCCGGTCACGGCCAGGTCGCCGGGCACGCTCAGGCCCAGCTCCTCGGCGGCCAGCAGCGCGCCCAGCGCCACCTCGTCGTCGGAGCAGATGATCGCCTCGGGCCTGTCCTTGCCCCGGAGCAGGTCCCTGGCGGCCTCGAAGCCGCATTCGACGGTGTAGTGGCGCGTGTCCACGGCCTCGATCGCGCCGCCGAGCACCGCCCGCACGCCCTGCCAGCGCTCGTCCACGTCGTCCTGGCTGGCCATGGGGGCGCCGAGGAAGGCGAAGCGCTCGTAGCCGTGCCCGGCCAGGTGAGTGGCCAGCGCTCCCGCCGAGGTCCTGTTCTCGCTGCGCAGGGTGTCGGCGCCGGTCAGCGGGTCGCGCGAGATGAACACCAGCCGCATCCCGAGCCGCACCAGCTCGGCCACCAGCGGCTCGGGCACGGTGTGACCGAAGATCAGCATGCCGTCGACCCGGCCGGCGAGGTCCTTGACCAGGTCGTTGACCCGCGTGCGCCCCTTGGTGGACAGGATGACGACCGAGCGCCCCAGCTCGGAGGCGACCTCCTCGTAGCCGAGCAGGACCTCGGTGTAGTAGGGGCCCGCGAGGTCGGGGAAGACGATGCCGTTGGCGGCGTGGCGGCCCTCGGCCAGGCTCACCCCGAGGTGGCTGGGCGTGAAGTTGAGCTCTTCGACCGCCTTGAGCACCTTCTCGCGCGTCCTGGCCGCGACCGGGCCAGTGCCGCGCAGCGCCCGGGACACGGTCGCGATCGACACGCCGGCCCGCTGGGCCACCTCGTAGATGGTCACGTCCATCAAGCGTCTCCCTGTTGTGTAAGCGCTTCCACTATGGACTGTAAGCGCTTACACACATGCATCCTGCCAGGATTGTTAACTTCTAGTACAGACCCCGGCGAATAACGGTGAGGTCACGCCCTCGACGGGTAGTCGTGGATCATGCTCTACGGCAAGGAACACGTACAGCGTTATCAGGAGACCAACGGCGAGGAGGGACACGACTGGAACAACACGACAGTCCTCCTCCTCACCACGAAGGGCCGCAAGTCCGGCCGCTCCTACACGACGCCGCTCATCTATCAGAAGCACGGCGACGACCACGTGGTCGTCGCGTCCAAGGGCGGGGATCCCGACCACCCCGAGTGGTACAAGAACATCCTGGCCAACCCTGAGGTGGAGGCGCAGGTCAAGGGCGACAAGTTCACGGCCCGCGCCCGTACGGCCTCGAAGGAGGAGAAGCCGGAGCTCTGGCGGCTGATGGCCCGCACCTGGCCGGACTACGACGAATACCAGAAGAAGACCGACCGCGACATCCCGGTCGTCGTGCTCGAACGCGTCAGCTGACACCTCTGATGAGGCAGGCCCCGCCGCGCCCGGTCGGGGCGCGACGGGGCTCCCATCACGTCATCTGAGCTGGTAGGCCCTGATGACGGTCTCGGTGAAGCCGTTGCCGCCGGTGTCGGCGGCGTTGACGCGCAGCGAGGCGAACCCGCCGCGCGCGCTGACCGGGTGCCAGGTCTGCGCGGCCCACGTGCCCTTGCCCGCCGGGTGCACCAGCGTGGGCAGCCAGGTGCGGCCGTCGTCGTAGGAGATCTCCACCGTGAGCCTGCGCAGCGGCAGGTCGGGCGAGCCGTCCTGGCGCTGGACGCTCAGCGGGATGCTCATGTGACCCACCGCCGCCCGGTTACGGTCGTCCAGCTCGGGGGCGATCTTGACGGTCAGCAGCGGCAGCACCTGGCGCCTGCCCGGCTCGGCCGACTTCGATCTGAACCGCCACTCGGCGCTGACCCGGGTGGAGACCTTGGTCTGCTTCGCCTCGCGGTCGGCGGTCATGGTCAGCCGGTATTCGCTCGCCTTCGTCTCGGCGGGCACGTCGACCGAGCCCGGCAGGTAGTCGGCGGCGTAGATCTCCTTGCCGTCGCGGTAGAGCCTGGCCTGCGGGGCGGTGTAGTCGCCGTAGGAGACCCGGTCCGGCGTGCTGTCCTCGAACAGTCCGGCCGAGAACTGCATCGCGTTCTCCTGGCGCCAGTTGTAGTCGCCGTCGGGGTTGAGCGCGGCCGCGAAGACGCCGGTGTTCCAGCGGTCGGTGGTCTTCTGGCCGGCCCGGTAGGAGGTGGTGTCGCCGAAGAAGAACTGGTCCACGTCGTCCCAGCCGTCCGGCGGCGTCTGGTACTGGATGAAGGACGGATACCAGCCGGTGTCGGCGGGCGTGTAGTACTCGGTCCTGCGGAACGGCAGCGAGAAGCGCGACACCTGGCCGTACGGCATCCAGGCCAGCTCCTTCCCGTACAGCACCGGGAGGGCGAAGTGCTCGCCGAACTTGGCGTCCTGCTGCGTGGCGTACGTGGAGGTGACCTCGGCGAGGTCGCGGCGGCGCGGCTGGTAGCCGGGGTCGGCGGGGATGCGCGGCTCGGCCTTCATCAGGTGGTAGAAGTACGGGCTGTCGTCGTAGCCGCCGTCGGCATTCGGCTTGGCCCACTGCGTCCACCGGTAGAAGGCGAAGTTCTTGCTCACGGTGCGGGCCGTCGGGATGGCCTTGATGCCCTCGACGCGCTCCGCGCCCCACATGCCGGCCAGGTCGACGTCCACGCCCATGGCCTGCACGCCCTCGGCGAGCTGGAGCATGCCGAGCATGCCGACGGCCAGCCGCGCGGTGGGCTCCTCCGTACGGACGGTCACCGGGCGGGCCTTGCGGGCCTCGGCGGCGACGGTGCGGTCGGCGTCGAGCGTGAACTCCGGGTCGGCGGCCATCACCATGGTGCCGTCGCTGTCCAGCATGAGGCTGACGACGGTGTAGCGGCGGCCCTTCTGCAGCCTGAGGTCCAGCGTGCCGCCGGCGATGTCGTAGTTGCGCTGCTCCTTGGCCTCGAGGTCGATCACGCCGGCGAACGCGGCGTGCGCGGGCCGCCCGTCGGTGCCGGTGAAGGTCAGCTTGAGCGAGCGCTTCTCCGGCTCGACCCGCATGCCGATGCCGGTGCGTACGGTGACGCCGGCGTTCCTGGCGATGACCGTGCCGCTGAACGTGCCGATCGGGCCCGGCTGGGCGGTCACCTTGACCTGGGCGGTGCCGTGCGCGGGCACCTCCACGGCCGGGGTGCCGAGCTTGAACGGCGTCACCGTCGCGCCCTCGCCGTCCTTGGCGATCACGCTGAGGTCCAGCCGGACGGCGGCGTCGCCGTCGTTGCGGTAGGTGAGCGTCTGCTCCCTGGGCGCGGGGCTGGGCAGCTCGATCTCGCCCAGGTTCAGGGTGGCGGGCTCGGCCGTGACCTGCTGGGTGACGGCGCGGGCGACGTCCACGCGGCCGGAGCCCTGGACGTAGGCGCCCAGCTCGTCGCCGGGCGCGGTGGAGGCCATGAGCGCCGCCTTGATCCGGTCGGCCTTCCAGTCGGGGTGCTGCCCGGCGACGATCGCGGCGGCCCCGGCCACGTGCGGGGTGGCCATGGAGGTGCCGCTCAGCGAGGTGTAGGAGTCGTCGACCGGCGAGCCCAGGCCCGTGCCCGCGGCCCGCGCGGCGACGATCTCCACGCCCGGCGCGATCAGGTCGGGCTTGACCGCGGCGTCGCCCACGCGCGGGCCCGTGCTGCTGAACTGCACGACCGTGTCGTCGTCGCGGTAGGAGGCGCCGACGGAGAGCGCGCGGTCCGCGGTGCTCGGAGAGCTCACCGTCTGGGGGCCGGCGTTGCCCGAGGCGATGACGAACAGCGTGCCGTACTTCTCCGACAGGCTGTTGACGGCCTGCTCCACCGGGTCCGCGCCGACGGAGTCCGGCTCGCCGAGGCTGAGGTTGGCGACACGGGCGCCGTTCTCGGCCGCCCAGGTCATGGCCTCGATGATGGCCGAGTCGGGGCAGTCGCCGCTCTGCACGCAAACCTTGCCGATCAGCAGCTTCGCGCCCGGGGCGACGCCCTTGTACCTGCCGCCCGAGGCGGCGCCGGAGCCGGCGATGGTGGCGGCGACGTGGGTGCCGTGGCCGTTGAGGTCGCGGACGTCGGGCTCGTCGGTGAAGTTCTGGGCCTTGGTGACCAGGCCCTGGAGGTCGGGGTGGCCGGCGTCGTACCCGGTGTCGAGGACGGCGACGGGCACGTCCTTGCCGGTGTGGCCGGCCGCCCAGGCCTGGGGCGCGCCGATGTGCGGGACGCTGACGTCGAGGGAGAGCTTGGCCTTGCCGTCCAGCCAGATCTTCTCGGGCACGGCCGCGGCCGTCCTGGCCTGCCCGGTCAGCGCCTTCCACAGCGCGCCGGTGCGCGGCTCGCTCCGCGCGACGCCGTTGATCGCGGGCAGCGGGCGCCCGCCGGCGGCGCGCAGCGTGGCGGCGCCGGTCTGGTCCGGGTACGTCGTGATCAGCGGGAGCGCCGGGCTGGCGGCGTCGTCGTAGCCGAGCGCGGCGAGCCGGGTGACGTTGAACAGCCGGGGGTCGAGCCGGCCGGCGGCCAGCAGCGGCATCGCGTCCGTGGGGACGATGCTGAGCCCGTCCTGGCCCCGGCGGTGCACGAACGTGACCTTCTCCCTGCCGGGGCCGGGCTTGACGTCGAGCTGGGTCTGCTTGTCGGGGAGCTCGCGGAGGGTGACCCGGTCGCCGGTGATGAGGGTGATCGTCTTGGGCGGTCCGGACGGCTTTCCCGGCTGGGTGGTCGCCTTGGCGGAGGGGGCGGGGGTTGGGGCCGCCTGGGCCGGCGTGGCGGCGGCGATCAGGGCCGTTACCACGACGCCCAGAAGGGCGGTTCTCTGAAGCACATCCCGATTTCTAATTGTCAGTTAAATTTGGTGACAAGGTGGTTGATGTGGCCTATTGCGGCAACTGCCGGAATTGGCCAAGATCGTGGGCATGCTTGAGGAGGGCCGGGCGCTGGAGGTCGTGGGCATCAGCGCCTTCGACGAGCGGGTCTACCGCGGGGTGCTGGCCAGCCCCGGCATCACCGTGCAGGAGCTCGTCAGGCGCAGCGGCGAGAGCACCGGACGCATCCAGTCGTCCCTGAGCCGGCTGCGCGCCAAGGGGCTGGTCAGCCGCCTGTGGGGCCGCTCGCCCCGCTGGACGGCCACGAACCCGGGTGCCGCGATCCGCTCGCTGGTGCGCGGCATGCAGGGCGAGCTCGACCGGCTCACCGACACCGCCGACGAGCTGGAGGCCGCCTTCCGCACGGTGGGCCAGGGCATGGAGGAGGGCGGTCAACTGGAGGTCCTGGCCGGGCCCGAGGAGCAGGCCCGGTGGTACGTGCGGTTGCAGCAGGAGGCCAAGGAGGAGGTGCTGACCTTCGACCGGCCGCCGTACGTGCTGGACTACCACAACCCGCTCCAGACCGGCCTGCTCCGCAGCGGCGTCCGCTACCGGACCATCTACGTGCCGGAGGCCTTCGACCACACGGGGGCGCTCGACGAGGTGGGCAGCCTGATCAAGGCCGGGGAGGAGGCGCGGGTCCTGCCGGAGCTGCCGTTCAAGATGGCGATCGTCGACCGGTGGCGGGCGGTCATGCCCCTGCAGATGGACCCGCCCTTGACGCGGGGCGTGCTGATCACGGGGTCCACCATGGTGATGGCGTTGGTGGAGCTGTTCGAGCGGATGTGGCGGGAGGCGCTGCCGGTACGGCCTGAGCTGTGGCGGGAGCTCGGTGATCCGGTCCTGGAGACGACCGATCCCGGACCGCCGGTCGCGGCCCTGGCCCCTGAGGCTGGCGCGCTCGGCCCTGCGGGCGGGGCACTCGGCCCTGCGGGCGGGGCGCCCGTTCGTGCGGCAGGTTCGCTCACCCCTGCGGTCGGCACGCCCGGCGCTGCGGCGGGTGCGTCGGACTCTACGGCGGGTGCGTCCGGCTCTGCGTCGGGGACGCAGGGTCCTCTTGCGGGGACGCCCAGTCCTGCGGCCGGGTCACTCGGCTCTCCGGCCGGTGCCCACAGCCCTACTGCGCGGATGCCCGGTCCTGCGGCCGGGGCGCTCGGCCCTGCGGCCGGCGCCCTCAGCCCCTCGGCCGACGCCTTCAGCTCTGCGGCCAGTGCGCTCAGTCTGGAGGATCGCAGGCTCCTGGCGCTGCTCGCGGCCGGGCTCAAGGACGACGCCATCGCCCGCCAGCTCGGCACCAGCCCCCGCACCCTCCGTCGCCGGCTCCGTCACCTCCTGGACGAGCTCAACGCGGAGACCCGCTTCCAAGCCGGCGCCCAGGCCAGCCGCCGCGGCCTGGTGTGAGCCCGCTCTCGCGCACCGCGGTCACCCCCTCAGGCCCACTCGCACAGCGCGGT
Organism: Nonomuraea angiospora; assembly: GCF_014873145.1. Taxonomy (NCBI): domain Bacteria; kingdom Bacillati; phylum Actinomycetota; class Actinomycetes; order Streptosporangiales; family Streptosporangiaceae; genus Nonomuraea; species Nonomuraea angiospora. Next base: position 3,749,648 of record NZ_JADBEK010000001.1, read on the forward strand.
CGCCCTCCACCGCCCCCTCGCATACCGCGGTCGCCCTGATCAAGATTCGCTCGCGCAGCGCGGTCGCCGCCTCCGCCCGCTCGACTGGCGTGGTCGCCTTCCGGACCTCTACCGGCGTCGGCGGGATCGCCTTGCCCCGGCCGCGCCGTCCGCCCGGGGCTGAGGTCCTTCAGACCGGGCGGGGTGCGCCGACGGGCAGGCGAGCCTTGGCGGCCTGCGCATGGGGTCGCAGAACCCCGCCGACGGCCGCCATCCCGCAGGCGTCCTCGCCGTTCTTCCTCGTGACCCCGTGAGAGGGCCTCAGGGCCGCAGGGTCGCGTACAGGTCCATGGTGCGGTGGGCGATGCGCTCCCAGGAGAAGTGCTCGACGGCCCTGGCCCGCCCCGCCACCCCGAGCGCCTTGGCCCGCGCCGGGTCCCGCAGCAGCGCGTTGACGCGCTCGGCCAGGTCGGCGGCGAAGCGGTCGGGGTCGTGCGGCGTGCCGTCGGGCCCCTGGGAGATCGGGACGAGCAGGCCCGTCTCCCCGTCGGCCACCACTTCGGGGATGCCGCCGGTGGCCGTCGCCACCACGGCCGTCTCGCAGGCCATCGCCTCCAGGTTCACGATCCCCATGGGCTCGTACACCGACGGGCACACGAACACCGTCGCGTGCGTCAGCAACTGGATGACCTCGGGCTTGGGCAGCATCTCCTGGATCCAGAACACCCCGTCCCGGTCGAGGCCGCGCACCAGCTCGGTGACCTCCGCCGCGATCTCCGGCGTGTCCGGCGCGCCCGCGCACAGCACGAGCTGGGCGTCCCGGTCGAAGGACCGCGCCGCGCGCAGGAGGTGGACCAGGCCCTTCTGCCGGGTGATGCGGCCCACGAAGATGACGTACGGGCGGTGCGGGTCCACCCCGTGCTTCTCCAGCACGTCGAGGTCGTGGTCGGGGGCGTACTCGGCGGTGTCGATGCCGTTGTGGATGACGCTGACCCTGTCCGGCGGGATCTCGGGGTAGGCCGCCAGGACGTCGCGGCGCATCCCCTCCGACACCGCGATGACCGCGTCCGCGCTCGCCAGGGCGGTGCGCTCGGCCCACGACGAGATCGTGTAGCCGCCGCCGAGCTGCTCGGCCTTCCAGGGTCGCAGCGGTTCCAGGCTGTGCGTGGTGATCACGTGTGGGATGCCGTGCAGCATCTTCGCGACATGCCCGGCGAAGTTGGCGTACCAAGTGTGCGAGTGGACGACGTCGGCTCCCTCGCACGCGGCGGCCATCTCCAGGTCCACGCCGAGCACCTGCAGCGCGGCGTTGGCGGCCGCCAGTCCCTCGGGCACCCGGTAGGCCGAGACGCCGGGCTCGGTGCGGTCGGCTCCGAAGCAGCGCACGCGTACGTCGGCCAGCTTCCGCAGCTCCCTGGCCAGGTATTCCATGTGCACCCCGGCCCCGCCGTACACCTCGGGCGGGTACTCCCGGCTGAGCAGATCAACACGCATGAGACGACCTTATGGCGGGCCGCGGCCGGCGGGCCACCACAAGCAGCGAGTTTCGCGCTCGAGGTCAACCTGGGCGGCTCGACGATCTCCCGACGTCCATTGCGCAACAAATCTGGACACGAAGGGAGGTCTCCATACCGGGATTCGTCGATAGATCGGCCATTTGAGGGTAGCGTCCTGGGCATGAGGTCCCGGAGGGTGCTTGCGGTCGTGCTGGCAGGTGGAGAGGGCAAGAGGCTCATGCCGCTCACGGCGGATCGGGCGAAACCGGCGGTGCCGTTCGGGGGGATATACAGGCTCGTCGATTTCGTCCTGTCCAACCTGGCGAACGGCGGCTTCCTGAAGATCGTCGTACTGACCCAGTACAAGAACCACAGTCTTGACCGGCACGTCTCGCGCACCTGGCGGCTGTCGGCGATGCTCGGCAACTACGTGACGCCCGTGCCCGCGCAGCAGCGGCTCGGCCCGCGGTGGTTCTCGGGGTCCGCGGACGCGCTGTTCCAGAACCTGAACCTGATCTACGACGAGATGCCGGAGCACGTGATCGTGTTCGGGGCCGACCACATCTACCGGATGGATCCGCGGCAGATGGTCGAGCAGCACGAGGACTCGGGCGCCGACGTGACGGTGGCGGCGATCAGGCAGCCGCTGTCGCTGGCCGACCAGTTCGGCGTGATCGAGACCGATCCGCAGGGGCGCAGGATCGTGGCGTTCAGGGAGAAGCCGAAGGACGCGGTGGGGCTGGCGGACTCCCCCGACGAGGTGTACGCGTCGATGGGCAACTACGTGTTCAAGACCCAGTCGATGATCGACGCGCTGCGCGAGGACGCACTCGACCCGACCAGCAAGCACGACCTGGGCGGCAACATCATCCCGATGCTCGTCAAGTCGGGCGGGGCCGACGTCTACGACTTCAAGAACAACATCGTGCCGGGCTCCAGCGATCGCGACCGCGGCTACTGGCGCGACGTGGGGACGCTCGACGCGTACTACGAGGCCCACATGGACCTCATCTCGGCGCACCCCGTCTTCAACCTCTACAACGACAAGTGGCCGATCTTCACCGGCCACGATCCGCTGCCTCCGGCCAAGTTCGTGCACAACGACGGCGACCGGGTGGGGCGGGCCATCGACTCGCTGGTGTCACCCGGCGTGATCGTCTCCGGCGGCACGGCCATCCGGTCGATCCTGTCGCCCAAGGTCGTGCTCCACTCGCACTCGCTGGTGGAGGACTCCGTACTGATGGAGAACGTCAAGGTCGGCCGGGGCGCGGTCATCCGCAAGGCGATCATCGACAAGAACGTCGTGATCCCCGACGGCGCCAGGATCGGCTTCGACCTCGACTACGACCGCACCCGGTTCGCCCTGACCAGGGGAGGGGTTGTGGTGATCGGCAAGAACGAGATCGTCGACCGCTGACCACCGTCCCCACTCCGAGCCGCCCCCGCACCCCAAACCGGCCCACACCCGCCGGCCGGCGCAGCCACCTGCGCCGCCCAGCCAGGCCGGAAGACGTCGCCTTTCCCGGGGCCGCGCAAAGGCCGGAGAACATGGCGTCCGGCTGCTGTGCTTTCACGGGGCCAGAAGGCGTCACATCGGATTGCGGAAGCGGGCGTTTCCCACGGCCACGCGGGCCTCGGAGGACATAGCGACTGACCGCACTTCGCGCTAGACGCAGGGGACGGAAGACGTCACGTCCGACTGCGCGAGCAGCGCCCTTCGTCCGGCCTGACAGGCATCGGAGGGCACTTGCCCAAACCGTACAGGGGGTCTGAAGGCGCCACGTCCGGCAGCGCGCGCAGTGCTCCTTGCCTGGACGTGCAGGGGGGAGGATGTCGTCGCGTCCGACCGCGTGAGCGGTGACGCGGACAAGTGTGAGGAGGGGCGCACATTCCCATCAAGCGCTGAGTGCGAATATCAGGCGCCCGGCTGCGGAGATCGGTTCACAGGGGTGGGAATGAGCGGCGGGGTGGGGTCCCGGGGCGCGCCGCGACGCGTCCCCGGGAACCCGAATCCAATTGCCCGTCAGTAGCGAGCGCCCCAAGGCCAGTAGTGGCCCCAGTCACCGTTCCAAGGCCACCAACCGTGGGCGTCCCACTTGTAGGGCCAGCCCCAGTGGTAGTGGTGCCTGTGGTCGTCGTCGTTGTCGTCGTGCCTGTTGCCGCGCTTCTTCTCGTGCCGGTCGTCGTCGTACGAGTCGAACTTCTTCTCGTCCTCGTCGGAGTCGTACTTCTCGTCGTCGTACGAGTCGTCCTTCTTCTCGTCGCCGTAGGAGTCGTACTTCTCGTCGTCGTAGTCGTACTTCTTCTTCTCGAACCCGTCGTTACGCTTCTTGTCGTAACGGGCGAAGTCGTACTCCTCCTGGTCGTAGGACTTCTCGTCGCGCCTCTTCTTGTCGTCGAACTTCTTCTCATCCCGGTCGTAGGAGTCGTAGTCCTTCTCGTACCGGTCAGCGTCGTACTTCTTCTCGTCCCGGTCGTAGTCCTGCTCGTACCGGTCGGCGTCGTACTTCTTCTCGTCCCGGTCGTAGGAGTCGTAATCCTTGTCGTACCGGTCAGCGTCGTACTTCTTCTCATCCCGGTCGTAGGAGTCGTAGTCCTTCTCGTACCGGTCAGCGTCGTACTTCTTCTCGTCCCGGTCGTAGTCCTGCTCGTACCGGTCGGCGTCGTGCCGCTTCTTGTCGTCGAACTTCTTGTCGAACCAGTCATCGGAAGAGTCTTCCGACTTCTCGAAGTCGAAGGACTTGTCAGACTGGTCGTAGTCGAAGGACTTCTCGTCCTGCTTCTTCTTGTCGAACTTCTTGTCGTGCCGGTCGTAGTCGTTGTCCTTGCCGTACCGGTCGTAGTCGTCCTTCTTCTCGTCGCTCTCGTAGGCGTCATCCTTGTTGTAGGAATCGTCCTGGTTGTACGAGTCGAAGTCCTCCTTCTCCTGGTCGTGCGAGTCGAAGTCCTTTTCGTCCCGGTCGTAGTCCTGCTGCTGCTTGTCGTCCTTTTGCTTACGGTACGAACCGTCGTGCTTGTCACAGGCGTCTGCATCGCGGCGACCGGCGTACACGCCCGACTTGTCGATCCTCAGCGTGGTCCAGACATCGGACACGCAAAGGTCGCCCTGAGCGGCGCCGGCAGGGCCGGACAGCCCGACGAGCGCGGCGGCGACGATCAACGCACCACCGGCTCCGGCTGCTATGAAGTTACCTTTCATGATCTCCCCCCGTTATCACGAAGTGACTTTGTCACTCTAAGTAGTTGTGACCGTAACGCGGCGTAACGGCACGCCCGGAACCTCTCGTCACTTTGTCGACGCCATCAACCAAGATCGCTCGGGTATGTCCTCTGCTGACGACACATGCGGCCAGTTGAGCAGTGATGTCGATCTTGGGAAGATCGTTCCCAAGAGCGATAGCTTTCGGTTATGGCCGCAGGTCTTGGACCTGCTGGGCCCGGGCGCCAGATCATCGCCACCATGACGACACGACTTCTGGGCGTGCGACGGACGGCGGCGGCGTCACTCGCCGCCTGCGCGCTACTGGCGAGCGCCTGTGGGACCACCCCCACCGCCGCCCCCTCCGCTGCCTCCACCGCCGATCAGGCGGCTGACCCCACTACTGCTGTGACACGGGAGGCGCGGGCCTATGTGGACGCCGTGAACGCCCGCGACCTGGACGCCCTGGTCGCCGCCTTCGCCTCGAACGGCGTGGTCATCGACGTCACCCGTCCCATCCGCGGGCACGACGCCATCCGCGAGTGGGCGCGTGCCGAGGTGATCGGCGGCACCTTGGAGGTGGTCTCCGTCGCCGAGCGGCGGGCGAACGGGCAGAAGCTCCTGGTCCACTGGGCCCCCGCGGGATCCGGAGGATGGCGGGCACACTACGACTTCACGGTCTCCGACGGCCGCATCGTCCGGGCGGATCTGCAGTACGCCTGACGCCCTCGGGACTCAGGATGGCGGCGGCATTCTGCATCCTGTATGGCATTTGGGTCTTGTAGCCGGCCGAGTCGAGGATCACCCTGGCGGCAGGAGGCAGTGAGATGTCGCACCCACTCGGAGTAAGCCGACCGGATCTCGAAGTCACCGACCTACCGACGCCGGAAGAGGTCTTCAAGGTCTCCAAGCTCGGCGCCAAGGAACTGTTCAAGTACGCCGTAGGCCCGAGCCTGATCGCGCTCGGCATCTCCATCGGCAGCGGTGAATGGCTGCTCGGGCCCCTGAACGTGGGCCAGTACGGATTCGTCGGCGTCGGCTGGGTCATCGTGGTGTCGGCGCTGCTGCAGACGTTCTACAACGTCGAGTGCTCGAGGTACGTCCTCGCCACCGGCGAGACGCCGGTGGTCGGCTGGGGGCGGGTGCCGCCGGGGTGGCCGCTCTGGGTGCCGCTGTCCGTGCTCATCGTGATCTTCGCGTTCATCGCGGGCGGATGGGCCGCGTCGGCGGGTCAGGGCGTGTACGCGCTGGTCCACGGCGTCCCGCCGGCGGCCGACGACGTCGAGCCGCGCTGGTGGGCCATCGGCCTGCTGGTGCTGGTGTTCCTGATCACCGCCGGGGCCAAGCGCGTCAGCCGCGCGCTCGAGCTGGCGAACTGGGTGATGGTCGGCACCATCCTGCTCGCCCTCGTGGCCGTCGACCTGCTCGTGGTGCCGTTCAGCCAGTGGTGGGAGGGCATCCGCGGCTTCCTCACCCCGGCCGCCCCGCCCGCCGGGATCACGGCGACGCAGCTCGGCGCCCTGGCCGGGTTCACCGCGCTGGCCTCGGGCCTGAACTGGTACGTCATGGGCCACTACCGCGACAAGGGCTACGGCATGGGCCACCGCGTCGGCTACATCTCCGGTCTGCGCGGCGAGCGGCGCGAGATCCTGGCCAGCGGCGTCACGTTCCCCGACGACGAGCTCAACCGGGGGCTGTGGCGCAGGTGGTACCGGCTGCTGCTGGTCGACATGTGGGGGGTGTTCTTCGTCGGAGCCGTCCTCGGCATGCTGCTGCCCACGATCCTCATGGCGCAGGCCGTCACGATGGCCGGGGAGAAGCCCACCCGGGCCAACGTGCCGACGTTCGTGGCCGGCGCGCTCGGCGACCAGTACGGGCGGGTGAGCTTCTACGCCGCGCTCGTGATCGGCGTGCTGATCCTCTTCTCCACCCAGCTCGGCATCTTCGAGGCGATGGTGCGGGTGACGACCGACGCGGCGAACGCCACCAGCCCGCGCCTGCGCGCCCTGATCGCGGGGGACCCGCGCCGGTTCTACTACCCGTTCATGATCGTGCTGCTGGTCCTCATCTCGATCATCATCTTCCAGTCGCTGCCGGTCGGCCTGGTGGAGTGGTCGGCCAACATGTCGAACCTGGGCGCGCTGATCTACCCGTTCCTGCTCATGTACCTAAACAGCAAGCTGCCGCGCCCGGCCCGCCCGCGCCCGTGGCACTACGTCATCCTCGTGCTGAACTTCCTGTTCTTCGGCTTCTTCTTCGTCAACTTCATCGCCGACTTCATCGGGGATCCGCTGGTGACGTTCTGACGAGGAAGACGTCGCCGTTGCCCGGCGCGTCGCCGCCCTTCGGGGCGCCGTAGGTCAGGCCCGTGATCGCCACCTCGCCCGACGGGGTGGCGGTCGCGTACAGGTCGGGCTCGGCGAAGGCGTCCACGCCGTCGTCCCTGGCGGTGCCGAGCTGGGCGGCGGCCCGCTGGCGGCCCTTGCCGTCCAGGCGCAGCGTCAGGACGTCGGCGCCGCCCGCCTGCACGCTCACCCGGCCCCGGGTGTAGCCGGCGACCTCGACCTCGCCGCCCGCGAGCGGGACCACGGCGGCGCCGGCCTCGGCGAGAGGGGTGGCGAGGGTGTGCTGCCATCGCTGCTTGCCCTGGCTGGTGTAGGCGGCGGTGTACGCGTCCCCGCCGACGCCGCCCGTGGCCACGGCCAGGCCCGTCGTGGTGACGGCCACCGCGTTCAGCCGGTCGCTCGCGCTGCCGCCCGCCGTGGCGGTCCACTTCCTGGTGCCGTCCGTCGTGAACGCGGCCAGCCAGCCGCCGGGCGTGGTCGTGCCCGGGCCAGTGGATGGCAGGGCGGCACCGGCGCCGCCGGTGACGTAGACGTTCGAGGCGTCCGCGGCGACGCCGTAGGCCTTGTCCTCGCCCGCGCCGCCGTACTGGCGGATCCAGGACACCTCGCCGCCCGGGGTGAGGCGGGCGAGGATGGCGTCCTTGTCGCCGGCGTTGGCGCCGTCCAGCGCGCCCTTGGTGTAGCCCGCGACGTACGCGCCGCCGTCGGGCGCGGCGGCCAGGCCGTAGAGGCGATCGGCCACCCCCGGCACGCCGAACTGCGTGATCCAGCGGACGGCCCCGGCGGCGTCGAGGTTGACCACGAACGCGTCGTCCGTGGTGTTGCCCGCGTGCCGCCCGTCCAGGTCGCCCTTGGTGTAGCCGGCCGCCAGCACGCCGCCGTCCGGCAGGGCCGCCACGCCGTACAACCGCTCGTCGGCCGCGGTGCCGAGCTGCCTGGTCCAGCCGCCGACGCGGGTGAGGACGGCGTTCCCGCCGGCCGCGTACCCGATGGTCAGGGAGCCGTCCGCGTGGGCCGCCACTCCCCCGGCCCAGTCGGGGCCGGCCGTTCCGTACAGCGGGGCGGGCAGGCCGGTCGGCGGCGTGACGCTCAGGCCCGGGCCGAGCTCGGCCAGGGCCTGCTCGAAGGCGGGCTCCCACACCGTCCAGTCGTGGCCGCCGTCCATGACGCGCAGCTGCGCGGACAGCGCGGGCGAGCGCCGGGCGGCGTTGTAGAGGGCGGCGGACTCGAAGTCCAGGTCGTGGCGGGCGTCGGCGGGGTCGGGGTTGGCGTACTCGTCGTCGCCGACCGCCACGAACAGCCGCACCGGCAGGTCGGGGTCCAGCTTCGGCAGCAGGGCGGGGTAGTTGAGCTCCCGGTAGACCTCGTCGGAGAACTTCTCGCCGTCCTTGCCGAACGCCCCGTAGTCGCGGGCGGAGGAGTCGGACGGCGGCAGCGGCGTGTAGACGGCCGGGCTGAGCACGGCGGCGGCGCCGAACAGGTCCTGGTGCGCGAGCGCGAACCGCAGCGCGCCCGCGCCGCCCATCGAGTACCCGCCGACCAGGCGGGCTTCCCTGATGGGCGCCGTACGGTACGTCGCGTCCACGTACGCCACCAGGTCCCTGGTCAGGGCCGTCTCCACCGGCCTGCCGGGCAGGCCGGCGCCGGTGTAGCGGGAGTCGACGTACCAGCCGCCGCGCTCGCTCCATGGGGCGTCCGGCATGACGGCGATGACGGGCGGGATGCGCTTGGTCCGGATCATGTCGTCGAGCAGGGTCTTGACCCGGGTCCACGCCTGCATGGTGTCGCCCCGGCCGTGGAGCAGGTAGAGCACGGGGTGGCGGCCGGTGCCGCGGTCGTAGCCGCCGGGCAGGTAGACGTTGAAGGCGATGTTCTCGCCCAGGGCCTGCGACGGGGCGGAGCCGGTGGCCAACGTGCCGCCCGCCCGTACCTCCGTCTCGCCCGGAGTGGCCAGGAAGGTCAGTGACGCCAGGACGGCGAGCACGGCGAGCCAGCGGGGTTTGCGCATCAACCGCTCCCGTAAACGTTTACAGTACGCACCTTGCGGTGTTTCGGGAGAGTTTCGTGGTGAAGGTGTGGCCGTGTCAACCAGGCCCCCGGCCGGGGCGCGCCGGGCGGGTGGCCCGGCGCGCCCTCGGCTCAGCGGCGGAACATCTCCAGCAGTTCCTCCGCGCGCCGCGTGCGGGCGATCCACACCTCGCGCCCGCGCCGCTCCCTGGTGATCAGCTGGGCGGCGCTCAACCGGTCGCAGTGGTACGTGATGCTGCTGGGCGCGACCTGCATGCCGGCCGCCAGCATGCTCATGGTCATGGGCTGCCCGATCGCGGCGAGCAGGTCCGCGCGCACCGGCCCGACCAGCGCCGACAAGTCGTCGGACGCCGGTGCGACGGGCCGCTGCCACAACGTCTCCGCTCCGGGCACCGGGTACGCGATCCAGACGGCCTCGTCGTGGTCCAGGCTGACGATGACCGCGTCCTTGCCCGCCAGCATCGGCACCAGGACGATCCTGCGGTCACCCAGCTCGAACGTGCTCGACTCCACGTCGGCGATGAGCAGCCCGCGCTCGCCGTACATGATGCGGCTGTTGAGGGCGCCGAGCAGCAGTTCGGAGCCGCCGCGGACGGCGGCGACGCCGACCCGCCGGACCTCCCTGTCCAGCAAGGCGCGGGCCCGCCTCCACACGGGCTCGGTGGTGGTCCAGACGGAGCCGAGGGCTGCGGTGTAGCCGTGCATCCAGCGGTCGGGCCGCTCGGCCGCCGAACGCCAGTGCGCGGGCAGCGGCCCCGGGCCGAACGCCTGCTCCAGGTCCTTGATCAGGTTGTCGGGGGGAAGGTCGCGCAGGGCACCGATCTGGGCCTGCACGGAGATGTCCCCGCCGATGGGGGTGCGCGGCACGATGCTGTCGGGGACCACCGAGTAGCCGGGGACGGCGAGGGGGCGTACCGCCTGGTGTCCCTGCGGGCCGACCCCCGAGCTGATCGCTTTGCGCCACAGCTCCGGCAGGCCGCGGCGGCGGCCCGCGAGGGCGTCGGCGATCATGGCGAGCGCGGTCAGGTGCGGCGAGATCGAGATGGACAGCTGCGGCGCGGAGGTGATGCGCAGTTCGCTCCACACAGTGGTGCTGATTACGTCGGCTCCTTCAGATCGAACTCGATCGGCTAACGATCTCCAACCTATTGCCGAGGCTTTCGTCCCACTTACAGCACGGTTGCACGGTTATGCTCGCGGAGCGCTTCGCCTGGAGCGCCCCGGCGCGGCTCCCGCGGCGACCGGGAGCGCCGGTCGCCGCGGGAGCCGCGCCAACGGGTCACCAGTCGTCGCCGCCCTCCTCGTCGTCCCCCTCGAAGATCTCCTCGACGATCTCGCCCGCGACCAGGCCACCCACGACGCCCGCGGCACCGGCGGCGGCCACCGTGCCCCAGCCCGGACCGCTGCGGTGCTCGTCGTGGTGCCCGCCGTAGTGCCCGCCGTGGTGCCCGCCGTGGTGGTGCGGGTCGTAGTGGCCGCCGTGGTGCGGGTCGAAGTGCCCGCCGTGGTGGGCCGGCCCGTAGTGGGACAGGCCGTCCAGCCAGCGGCCCAGCTCCCCCGCCCAGTCGGTGCGCAGCGCGTCGTCGTGGCTGACGTGGAAGCGGCCGATGGCGTCGCTCGACGAGAAGCGGCCGGTACGCTTGTCCGCCTCCAGCACCACCTCGAGCCCCGCGGGGTCGGCCACGAACGTCACCTCGACCTCGCCCACCTGACCGGCGTAGTGACCGGTCGGGTAGAACTCGATCTCCTGGTAGAACGGCAACTGCTGGTGCACCCCGTACAGGTGACCCGCCTCCAGGTCGGCCGACCTGAACCCGAACCCGAGCCCCAGGAACGCCTCCAGGATGCGCAGCTGCGACGGCAGCGGCTCGATCGCGATCATGTCGAGGTCGCCCTTGTCGACGGCCTTGGCGATGGCCAGCTCCGTACGCACGCCGACCGCCATCCCGGTCAGCGGCTGCCCGCCGATCTCGCTGATCGGCGCCTCCCACGGCACCGGCAGCTCGAACCCGATGACGCGGTCCTCTCCCTTGCGCAGCGTGAACGGCCCGGAGACCCGCGAGCTGGCGAACTCGCCGAGCCCGCCGTGCTCGCTGTCGCCGTGCTCGATCTCGACCCTCGCCACCAGGCCGAGGGTCACGTGCTCGATCTCGGCGTCGAAGTCGCCGCCCTTGAGCCGTACCTCGCCCCGCAACGTGCCGCCCGGCTGGGTCCGCGGGGTGGACAGCACGGTGTCCACCGAGGGCGCGCCGACGCCGAACGCTCCCAGCATCCGTTTGAAGACCACGGCTCTGTTCTCCCTGTTGAAGATCGGGTTGGGTTGTCTGCCGCTGGCCACAACGATCAACGCCGTCCCCGGAGTTCCGGAGCCCCGGCTTCCCCGGACGCTTTGCCCCGCTTTACGCACCCGCCTCCCGTATCTGGCCTGACCCGATGTCACACTCCGGTCGCCGGCCGCCTCTCAGGAAGCATGACAGAGAACACGATCCTGGTGACCGGCGCGACCGGCGCCATCGGGCGTCCCCTGGTCGAGCTGCTTCTGGCCGAAGGCGCCGAGGTCCGCGCCGTCAGCCGCGCCCCGCACGGGGCGCGGCTCCCGGCCGGGGCGGAGGTCGTCGAGGGCGACCCGGCCAGGCCGGGCACGCTGGCCCGGCACCTGGACGGCGTCACCGCCGTCTTCCTGCACCCGCGCGCCATCGGCGACGCGGCCGGCGAGCTGCTCGCCCTGGCCAAGGAGCGCGGCGCGACGCGCGTGGCCGCCCTGTCGGCGATGAACGTCGACGACCCGCTCGACCGGCAGCCCTCCCGCTACCGCGGCGACCGGAACAAGGAGGCCGAGACCGCCGCCGCCGGCAGCGGGCTGAGCTGGACCAGCCTGCGGGCCGGATCGTTCGCGTCCAACGCGGTCAACGCCTGGGGCGCCCAGATCCGCGCCGGCGACACCGTCCGGTACGTGTACGCGTCCTTCCAGGAGGCGCCGCTCGACGACCGGGACCTGGTCGAGGTGGCCGCCCGCGCGCTGCTCACCGGCGACCTGGCCGGCCGCCGGGTCGAGCTGACCGGACCGCGGTCGCTGACCCACGAGGAGATGGTGCGGGTCATCGGCGAGGCGATCGGCCGGCCGCTGCGCTTCCAGGAGGTCCCGCCGGAGGCGGCCGAGCGGGCCATGGCCGGGAACGGCCTGCCGCGGCCGTTCGTACGGGCCCTGATGGACAGGTACGCCAGGGGCGGCTCCCGGCCCCACCCCGTGACGGAGGAGGTGACGAAGATCCTCGGCCGCCCCGCGCGGACGTTCGCCGAGTGGGCGCGGGACCACGCGGGTCTCTTCCTGGATAACGATTAGCTGTGAACCCCGCTCCCGATGTGCCCCTTTATGGCCACCCATGGAACGCTACAGACGGTATACCAGTGGCGAGAATCGGGTGAGATTCGGGTGGCATCGACTAGCGGGGGATCGATCTTGCGGAGGCTAGGCGGAGCGGGCGTCTTAGCGGCCGTGATGGCGCTGGTCATGACCGCCTGCTCCACCGCCGGGCCCGCGGAGCAGGGGACCGCGGGCGCCCAGCAGGAGGAGCGGTCGCAGTCTCCCGCCGCGTCCCAGCCGGCGCCCGAGGCGCCGCCGAAGGTGGACGACGGCTGGCCGCGCTGGGGCTTCACCCATACGGGCGTCAGCGCCAACAACATCACCCCGCAGTTCGAACGCGACGTCGCCGGACGGCTCTCGCAGACCCCGATGCTGCAGAACCAGCACATCATGGGGTTCGGGGCGCTCAACCCCGAGCCCTACCCGGGGCAGTACTTCTGGGAGGACCTCGACAGCCGGATCAACCTGATGAGGGAGTCCGGCGGCGTGCCCGTCGTCACGCTCTGCTGCGCCCCCGATTGGATGAAGGGCGGCCCCCAGGGCCCCACCGAGGAGTCGGCCTGGGCGGAGCACCTGGAGGACGCCCCCTACCCCGAGCACTTCGACGACTTCGCCAAGCTGGCGGCGGCCGTGGCCACGCGGTACAAGGACGTCAAGTACTTCATGGTCTGGAACGAGTTCAAGGGCTTCTGGCGCGACCACTCCAAGCCCGCCGACTACAAGGGCTACACCGAGCTGTACAACAAGGTGTACGCCGCGGTGAAGCAGGCGCGGCCCGACGCCAAGGTCGGCGGCCCGTACCTCGGCTTCGACAGCAACGAGCGCGGCGACTCCGAGCTGCGCGGCGACTGGGGGGTCGTCAACCAGAACGTCCTGGACGCCTTCAACTACTGGTTCGAGAACAAGAAGGGCGCCGACTTCGTCGTGGTCGACGGCGCCTCGCCCACCGACGCGCACGAGCTGCTGCCCGACGAGTTCGGGGCGCTGGCGAAGTTCGGCGCGGTCACCAAGTGGCTGCGGGACAAGGTCGGCGACCTGCCGGTCTGGTGGTCGGAGTGGTATTTCGTGCCCGAGGACGGCACCACCTGGCCAGAGAACAAGCGGCTCGCGGTGCAGGCCGCCTCGATGATCGAGTTCGCGCGCAGCGGCGCCGCCACGGCCCTGTACTGGAACCCGCAGACCAAGGACCGCGACTGCCGGCCGTGCCTGTGGGACTCGCGCAGCGGCGCCGAGACCGACACCGGCCGGCTGCTGGCGAGCTTCGTCAAGTGGTTCCCCGCCGGGGCCGAGCTGGACCAGGTCACCTCGTCGGACTCCAAGGTCAGGGTGCTGGCGCAGCCGCAGCAGCTGCTGCTGGTCAACACCGCCGACTCCGACGTGAGCACGACCGTGGACGGCAAGGAGTACGCGCTCAAGGCGTACGAGATCAAGTGGACCGGCCGCTGAGCCGACGGGTTTCAGGGCGTGTCCTCGCCCTGCTGCCGCAGTAGGGCCAGGGCCGCCTGCTTGGCCGTGGCGGCGGCGTCGCGCTCGCCGTGGTGGTCGGCGAGCACGGTGGCGCCCTCCACCAGCATCAGCAGCTGCCGGCCCAGGACCTCCGGCTGCCGGGCGCCGGCCCGGCGGGCGATGCCGGTCAGCAGATCGAGGTGGCGGTCGAGGTGCCGGGCGGCGACGGTGCGCGGGACGCCGTCGTGCCACTGGGCGGAGGCGTTGACGATCGCGCAGCCGCGGAAGGCGGGCTCGGCGTACCAGCCGGCGAGCGCGTCGAAGACCGCGGCGAGCTGGCCGGCCGGGTCGTCGCCGGCCGCTTCCGCGGCTTCACGCAGCCAGCGTACGACGTGGTCGCTGCGGGCCTCGAGCACGGCCTGGACCAGCCCGTCCTTGGAGCCGAAGTGCCGGTAGAGGGTCTCCTTGGACGCGCCGACGGTCGCGCACAGCTCGGCCACGCCGATGCCGTCGAGGCCGCGCTCGTACAGCAGGCCGGTGGCGGCGCGCAGGATGGTCGCCCGGGTCTGGACGGGGTCGAGGGACGCGCCTTTGGGTACGGGCATACGTCAGATGGTACCGGCCGGTTCCAAGTCTCTGCTAAGTTTCGCATCGAAACGACCGGTTCGATGATCTACGGAGACCCGCGTGACCGACGCGTACGACCCTCCCGCCAGCACGCCCGCCGTCTCATTCGAGAGCGGCGGCCACCGGCTGCTCGGCGTCCTGCACCTGCCGGCCGGGCCCGGACCCCATCCGATCGTGGTGCTGCTGCACGGGTTCCCGGGCAACGAGCGCAACTTCGACCTGGCCCAGGAGCTGCGCCGGGCGGGCTACGCATCGCTGGTCTTCCACTACCGGGGGTCGTGGGGCGTCGGCGGGTCCTGGTCGTGGCGCCACCTGCTGGAGGACGCGGCCCGCGTGGTGGAGTCGGTGCGCCTGGACCCCCGGCTGGATCCCGATCGGCTGGGCGTGGTGGGGCACAGCATGGGCGGCTTCACGGCGTTGATGACGGCCGCCGCCGATCCCGCGGTCCGCGCGGTCGCCTCGGTGGCGGCGTTCGACCTGGGAGTGGGAGCGGCGGCCTGCCTCGCGGACCCGGCGGCGCGGGAGGGTTACCTGCGGGACTGGGAGGGCGAGCTGCTGCCGCTCCAGGGCACCAGCGCCGCGGCCCTGGTGGCCGAGATGGAGGCGGGCGGGCAGGAGTGGAGCCTGGCGGCGCTCGCGCCGCGCCTGGCCGACCGGCCCGTGCTGCTCATCGGCACGGGACGCGATCCCGTCACGCCCGCGCCGACACACCACCACCCGCTGGTCCGGGCCTACGAGGCGCATCCGGTGCCACGGCTGGAGCACCACCTCTTCCCCACCGACCACGCCCTGTCCGACCACCGGCTGACCCTGGCCCGCACGGTCGTGGACTTCCTGGACCGCACGCTTCGCTCCTGATGCCCTATGGTGAGGTTTCGGAAAAGATCTATACTTTTGTCCGAAACTCTCCCGGCACCCACCCTTCACCCCTCAGGAGGGCATCACCGTGGCAAGCAAGACGAAGACCCGTGTCGGACTGGTCGCCGGCGGGCTGGGCGCATATTGGCCGCAGTTCCCCGACCTGCTCCCCCAGCTCCAGCGATCGGCCGACCGGGTCTCCGAACGGATGCGGGAGCTGGACGCGGAGATCGTGGACGTCGGGTTCATCTCCGACGCCCAGGAGGGCGCGGTCGCGGCCGAGAAGCTGCGGGCGGCCGACTGCGACCTCATCGTCGGATTCCTCACCACGTACATGACGGCCACCATGCTCGTGCCCATCGCGCAGCGCAGCGGCGCGCCCGTGCTGCTGATCAACCTGCAGCCGACCGAGTCGATGGAGCACGCCACGTTCGACACCGGCCAGTGGCTCGCCTACTGCGGCGCCTGCCCGCTGCCCGAGATGGCCAACGCCTTCCAGCGGTGCGGCATCCCGTTCCGCTCGGTGTCGGGCTACCTGGAGGACGAGCGCGCCTGGGCCCGCATCACGAGCTGGGTGCGCGCCGCCGGCGCCCGCGCGGCCCTGCGGCACGGCCGGCACGGCCTGATGGGGCACCTCTACCCCGGCATGCTGGACGTCTCCACCGACCTCACGCTCGTCTCGGCGAACTTCGGCGGGCACGTCGAGGTGCTGGAGTTCGACGACCTGCGGGTGCGCGTGGAGAAGGTCACCGACGCCGAGGTCGCCGCCAAGCGCGCCGAGACGGAGAAGATCTTCGAGCTGGCCGACAGCGTCAACGACACCGACCTCGAGTGGGCCTGCCGCGTCTCCGTCGGCCTGGACCGGCTGGTGGAGGACTTCTCGCTGGACAGCCTGGCGTACTACCACCGCGGCCTGGACGGCGAGACGCACGAGCGGCTGGGGGCCGGGATGATCCTGGGCGCGTCCCTGCTCACCGCGCGCGGCATCCCCGCGGCCGGCGAGTACGAGCTGCGCACCAGCCTGGCCATGCTGATCATGGACCGGCTGGGCGGGGGCGGGTCGTTCACCGAGCTCCAGGCGCTGGACTTCCACCGGGGCCACGTCGAGATGGGCCACGACGGCCCCGCCCACCTGGCCATCAGCGCCCGCAGGCCGCTCCTGCGCGGGCTCGGCGTCTACCACGGGAAGCGGGGGTGGGGCGTCTCCGTGGAGTTCGACGTCAAGCACGGGCCGGTGACGGCGTTCGGGATCATCCAGCGCCGCGACGGCCGCTTCGCCCTGGTGGCCTCGGAGGGCGAGACCGTGGACGGGCCGCACCTGCAGATCGGGAACACCACGTCCCGCGTCGACTTCGGCCGCGACCCCGGCGAGTGGACCGACGACTGGAGCGCCACCGGCATGTCCCACCACTGGGCCCTCGGCACCGGCCACCGCGGCGCCGAGCTCAAGGCCCTGGCCCACCTGCTGGACGCGGAATACCTCCAGGTGTGACCCTGGACGACCCTGCCGGGCCCGGACCTGCGGAGGGTCCGGCAACGGCGTTCGAGGGACTACTTTTACCTGCGCTTGTCGATCGATTAACGGACTGCATGCCGCCGCCGATCTAGGGTCGCCTCCATGGGCTCTCCAGAAGGCGGCGAGCGGGAGTTGATCCTGCGGACGGCGACCAGGCTGTTCGCCGCGCTCGGCTACGACGGCACCTCCACCGAGCAGATCGCGGAGGCCGCCGGGCTGGGCACGGCGGCCCTCGGCGCGCATTTCCCCACCAAACGGGGGCTCTACCTCACGGTCATGGAGGAGGCGCACCGGGTATTGTCCGAGGTCATCGTGGCCAGGGCCGACGAGCTGCGGGACACCCCGCCCGAGCGGCGGCCGGAGGCGCTGCACCGGTTCGTGGACGGGTACATCGACCTGTGCGCCGACCATCCGGAGGTGCCCGCGCTGTGGATGCACCGCTGGCTGTCCGACGCCAGCGACATCGACCTGGAGCCGCTCAACGCCCAGCCGCTGACCCAGCGCGCCATCGACAGCATCGACGCGATCGCCAAGCCCGCGGACGCCGACGCGCAGTTCACCGCGTACACGATGATCTGGTGCATCCACGGGTTCACGCTGAGCGGGGTGCTCGACGGGACCGGGCAGCGCCGCTACGCCGACGATCCCCGCACGTTGCGCCGCTTCCGCGCGCACATGCACCAGCTGCTCGACCGGGCGCTCAAGCTGTCCGCGTGACACCGCTTTCCGGCGGGGAGGGCTTCAAGAATCTCCGAGCGGCGGGGCCGCTTCATGACGAACATTTCGCAAACACGTCAAGCGAGATCTTCCCCGGCGCCCCTCCGCTAGATCTACGCCCTAGCGGACCGTAAGCAATCTGCTACATGCCTGCGTGTATTCTGCCCATATGCGAGGTTTCAGACAATTCGGGCGCTCGCACCTCGTGAGCGAGACGGGCTGAGGCGGTGCGGGGGAACGGCGCCCTGGCGACTGGTTCGTCCCTCCTGGACGAGCTGCTGGTCGAAGCCGTCGTCAGCACACGGGCGCACATAGGCTGCCTCTACCTCCTGGACGAGGACGGCGACGTCCTGAAGATGGACAGCCAGCTGGGGCTGCCACCCATGATCGCCAAGGCGTGGGCCAGGGTCAGGACGAACGACCGCGCGCCGATCGCCACGTCGGTGTCCGAGCGGCGGCTGGTCTGGGTCCCCGACAGGGAGGGCCTGGCGCGCGAGTTCCCGTCGGCGGCGCTGTCGCTGCCGTACGACTTCGCGGCCGCCGCGCACCCCCTCATCTCCGACGGCACCGTCTGGGGCGGCCTCGTGCTGTTGTGGCCGGCGGGGCGGGTGAGCCGGCTGACCCAGCGCCAGCTCGACCGGATCGAGGACATCGGCGGCCAGATGGTCGAGGTGCTCCAGGAGGCCGCCGCGCAGGGGCAGCCGATCAGGCCGGCCCCCCGGCCCCGCGTGCTGGACCCGAAGCGCAAGGCCGACCCGCGGCCCGACCTGGTCGCGCTCGACTGCCTGAACCGGCTGCCCGAGGGCTACGGCTCGCTGGACGTGAACGGGCGCGTGACCCTTCTCAGCGCCCCGGCCGCCGACCTGCTGCTCAGCGCCGCGTCCGAGCTGCTCGGCAAACGCCTGGGCGAGGCGCTGCCGTGGATGAACGTCCCCGCGTACGAGGACGCCTACCGCGCCGCGGTCGTCGGCCGCCAGGTCACCCACTTCACGGTGCGCAACCCCGCCGGGCACCAGCTGTCGTTCCGGTTCTTCCCCGGCCTGTCGGGGATCACCGTGCGCATCACGCCGGCCGTCGGCGCCCGCGGTCCGGGCCACCTGGCGGCCGGGGCCGAGCGGCCGTCCCCGAACGTCGCGCTGCACGAGATCCTGCACCTGGCGACCAAGCTCTCGCGCGCGGTGACCGCGCAGGAGGTGGTCGACCTGGTGGCCGACCACGTCATGCCCGTCTACAACGTCCAGGCCCTGGCCATCCTGACCTCGAAGGGCGGGCGGCTGCGCGTGGACGCCTCGCGCGGCTACAGCCCGCAGGCCATCCAGGACTTCGACGGCCGTCCGGTGATCCCGCCGGACCCGGCCAACCACTCCTTCGACGCCGGCCAGCCGACGTTCTTCTCCACGTGGGACGAGCTGCGCAAGGCGTACCCGGGCGCCATCCGCTCGGACGACATGTCCGCCTGGGCCTTCCTGCCGCTGGTCATCTCGGGTCATCCGATCGGCACGTGCGTCCTCGCCTACAACCGGCCGCACCAGTTCTCCGCGAGCGAGCGGGCCACGCTGACGGCGCTCGCGGGGCTGATCGCGCAGGCGTACGAGCGGGCCCGGCTGTACGACGTCAAGCACCAGCTCGCCCAGTGCCTGCAGAAGAGCCTGCTGCCGCGCAGGCTGCCCGAGATCTGCGGCCTCGAACTGGCCGCCCACTACCTGCCCGCCACCCCGGGCATGGACATCGGCGGCGACTTCTACGACCTCATCCGCCTGAGCGACACCATGGCCGCGGCGGTCATCGGCGACGTGCAGGGCCACGACGTGACCGCGGCCGCCCTCATGGGCCAGGTGCGCACCGCCATCCACGCCCACGCCACCTCCGGGGCCAGCCCGGGCGAGGTGCTCGCGCGCACCAACCGGCTGCTCAGCGAGCTGTCCCCCGACCGGTTCACCAGCTGCCTGTACGTCCACATCGACCTGCGCAAGCGCATCGCCTGCCTGGCCAGCGCGGGGCACCTGCCGCCGCTGTTCGGCCGGCCCGGGTGGCGTACCGAGGCCATCGACTCCTCCCCCGGGCTGCTGCTCGGCGTGGACCCCGACGCCGAGTACGCCACCACGGAGGTGCCGATGCCGCCCGGCTCCGTGCTGGCCCTCTACACCGACGGCCTCATCGAGGAGCCGGGCCGCAGCATCGGCGACGCCATCGACGACCTGGCCGAGCGCTTCATGCCCACCTCCGGCCAGCCCCTGAACGACCTGGCCGAGTCGCTCATCAAGCAGGCCACGGCCGAGCAGCGCATGGACGACATCGCGGTGCTCCTCTGCAGGACGTGAGGCGCCGACCGGTGGTCACGGCTCGCGCGCCGCGCGCCCCATCCTGGACAGCGCCTGGCGCAGGATGTCCGGCGAGGTGGCGAAGTTGAGCCGCACGCAGCCGGCCCCGCCGGAGCCGAACACGTGCCCCGAGCTCACCGCGACGCGGGCGCGGTCGAGGAACAGCTTCGCCGGCCCCGCGACGTCGCTGACGACGCCGAGCCCGTCGCTCCGCTCGTCATCGTGCAGGCCGAGCCACGTGCAGTCGAGCCAGGCGAGGTAGGTGCCCTCGGGCGGTCGATAGCGCGCCTCGGGGAGGTGTTCCGCGATCAGTTCCCCCAGGAGGGCGCGATTCGCGTCGAGGCCGAGAATCAGCTCGTCGAGCCAGGTCCCGCCCTCGCGGAATGCCGCGGTGTGCGCGATGACGCCCAGGTGGCTGGGGCCGTGGCCGACCTCCTCGGGCATGCGCCGGAGGTCGCCGGCGGCGTCGGCGCCCGCGATGACCAGGGCGGCCTTGAGACCGGCGAGGTTCCAGGCCTTGGACGCGGAAATCAGCGCGAAGCCGTTCTCGGATCCTTCGACGCCGAGGAACGGGACGAAGCCGGCTCCCGGCAGCACGAGCGGGGCGTGGATCTCGTCGGAGATCACCCGGACGCCGTGCTTCTGGGCGAGCCGGGCGATCTCCCGCAGCTCATCGCGGGTGTGGACGACGCCGGTCGGGTTGTGCGGGTTGCTCATGAGGAACGCCGCGCGACGGCCCCGGCTCCGCGCGCGGACGAACGCCTCCTCCAGGGTGGCGAGGTCGACCCGCAGATCCGGGCCGAGCCTCGCCTCGACGATCTTCCTCCCGTCGTGCGTGACGAACGCGTAGAAGGGCGGATAGACCGGCGAGCACACGACGACCGCGTCCCCGGGGGCGGTGATCAGGCGGAGGACCTCGACGATGCCCATCATGACGTCGGGCACGACGGCCGTGTGCTCGACGCGCAGGCCGTCCCAGCCCCATCGCTCGCGGGCGAACTCCGCGAGAGCCTCGGCGTAGGCGGTCCCGTACGGGTAGCCGGTGTCGCCGAGGTCGATCGCCCTGTGCAGCGCCTCGGCGACGGGACGGGCCAGCGGCACGTCCATCTCCGCCACCCAGAGCGGGAGCACGTCGTCGGGGTGCGCGCGCCACTTCATGCTCGTGCGCTCGCGCAGCCGTTCGAGTGACAGCCGTACGAGAGGATCGGCCCGCCGGCTCTCCGGCACCTCGGAGCCTGCCTTCTTCATCCGATCACCTCGTGACCTTTCTCCTGCTCGGGGACGCGGCCCCGGATCACGCTATATCCCCATGTAGGGCTTAAACCACGGCCCCCGAGACGCGCCGGCGCTTGACGGGCGGCCCCGGAGGCGGCTTGCGGTCGTACCGGGCCAGCCAGACGGCCAGCGGCCCCGCCACGAAGGCGGACGACAGCGTGCCCGTCACGATCCCGGTCACCAGCGCCAGCGCGAAGTCCCGCAGGGAGTCCCCGCCGAAGGCCATGAGCGCGAGCAGGATGAACAGCGCGCCGAGGCCGGTGTTGACCGTGCGCGGCATGGTCTGCAGGATGGCCGAGTTCACCGCCGTGACGAACGGGCGGCCCGGCGACCACAGCTCGCGTACCCGGTCGAAGACCACGACCTTGTCGTTGACCGAGTAGCCGACGATGGTCAGCATCGCGGCCAGGAAGATCCCGTCGATCGGCTTGCCGAGCCACGCGAACAGGCCCGCCACCACGGTCACGTCCACCAGCAGCGCCAGCACCGCCGCCGCGCCGAACGTCCACCTGAACCTGACCGCCAGGTAGGCCAGCTGCATGGACACGGCCACGCCGAGCGCGACGAGGGCGTTGCGGCGCAGCTCCTGGCCCAGGCTCGGGCCGACGAACTCCTCGCTGCGCTTGGTCACCTCCCCCGCCTGCCGCTCCAGCTCCTGCTCGATCCTGGCCACGTCCTCCAGGCCGAGCCGCCCGGCGCGTACGGTGACGCCGTCGCCGCTCGCCTGCACGACCGCCGAGGGGAACCCGGCACGCGAGACGGCCTGCCCCGCGACGTCGGCCGACAGGGGCTTCGCGGTGGCGAACTCGACGAGCCGCCCGCCGGTGAACTCCACGCCGAAGTTCAGCCCGCGGGTCAGCAGCCCGGCGACGGCCGCCGCCACCAGCGTGCCCGCGACCGCCAGCCACAACCTCCTGGCCTTCATGAGCTGGGGGTTCCTGCGCGTCAGCCAGGTGCGTACGGCTCCCGGCGAGCCCAGGCCCGACAGGCGTGGCCCGACCCGGCCGATGACGGCGTGGGCGAGCACGCGGGTGATGAGCATGGCCGAGACCAGCGAGGCCAGCACGCCGACGGCCAGCGTCACCCCGAAGCCCTTCACCGGCCCCGAGGCCAGCCAGAACAGCAGGCCCGCGGCGATGAGGGTGGTGACGTTGGAGTCGGCGATGGCGCTCCAGGCGTTCCTGAACCCTCGGTGCAGGGCCGGCTTCAGGCCGCGGCCGCGCCCCTGGTCGTACTCCTCCCTGGCCCGCTCGAAGACCAGCACGTTGGCGTCGATGGCCATGCCGATCGCCAGCACGAACCCGGCCAGCCCGGGCAGCGTGAACGTCGCCCCCATCGCCACCAGCGCCGCGTAGGAGATCAGGCCGTAGCAGGCGAGCGCGATCGTCGAGAGCAGCCCGGACATCCGGTAGACCGCGACGATGAAGGCGGCCGTCAGCACCAGCCCGGCGACCGCCGCCTTGGCGCTCGCGTCGATGGCCGCCGCGCCGAGCGTCGGGCCGACCGTGCGCTGCTCGACCATGGTGAGCGGCACGGGCAGCGCGCCGCCCTTGATCAGCACGGCCAGGTCGCGGGCCTCCTCGTGGGTGAACGAGCCCGTGATGTCCGCCTTCCCGCCGGGGATGCCGGTCCGGCACGGGATCGACGGGTCGAGCGGCGGCGAGGAGATGACCTCGTCGTCGAGCACGATCGCGATCCGGCGCTTGGGATCGCCCACCGGCTCGCAGGCCGCCGCGCCGCTCATCCGCTGCCAGGCGCCGGCGTCGCGGAAGTCGATGCTCACCCACCAGCCGGGGCCGCGCTGGGGGTCGCTCTGCTCGACGGCGTCGGCGATGCCGTCGCCGGTGATGGCGGCGGGCCCGAGCCGCAGCCGCCCGCCGTTCTCGTCACGTACACCGCTCTCGTCGCCCTCACCGAGGACGGGGTGGAAGGCGAGCTGCGCGGTACGGCCGATGACCTCGGCCGCCTGCCGCGGGTCGAGCACGCCGGGCAGCTCGACGATGATCCGCCGCTCACCGGAGCGGACCAGGGTGGGATCGACCACGCCGAGCGCGTCCGCCCGCTGGCGGAGCACGTCGAGGGCGCGGTCGGTGGCGGCCGAGTCGGCCTTGACGGTGGGCGAGTCCCTCGTCTCGAAGACGAGCTGGGTGCCCCCGCGTAGATCCAGGCCCAGGCGCGGGGCGCTGACCAGGGCCAAGATCAGGGAGATCGCGATGACGGCAAGGGCCGTCACCGCACGCCAAACAGGCGCACGGTACATGAAAAGCCTCCACAGGCTCAGATGTGCGAAAGGGGGATCTTCAGCACCCTGTGGAGGGAGGCCCCCGCGCGGGGGCCGCCGCCGGCCGGCGGTCGGCGGGGACGTCGGCGGCCGGGCTCGCGACCACGGCCGTCCAGCCCCGCCGCGGCCCCGGCAGGACCGACGGCAGCACGGCCGGCCCCGCGGGCGGGGCGGTGCCGAGCAGGCCGTGCCGGGCCTGGCCCACGACCTCCCGGTACGGCTCCCGCTGGAGCCCCGGAGGTTCCTGGACCCTGGCGTGCACCGCCACGACGTGCGAGGCGACCTGGGCATGGGCGGGGGCCGGCAGGAACCACGACAGGAGGAGGAGCAGCGCGGCAGGCAGCCTGGTGCGCATGTCGCCTCCTTCTCCTCGAGCCTCAACTTAGCCCAGGAAGGAGGCCGGCCGTGGCACGGCGGACCAACACGATATAGTCGCCTAAACCTACACATTTAGTGCGTATTACTCAGGAGTTATGGTGACCAGCAAGTTCGCCGGCGTCGTGGCCGCACTCGCCCTCGCCCTCGCCGCGTGCGGCTCCGGCCCGGGGAACGGGACCGGCGGCGCGGGCGCGAGCGGCGCACCGGCCACGCCCGACGCCGGAGCCGTGATCGAGATCGGCTCCCTGTACGAGCCGCAGAACCTCGACAACACGGCGGGCGGCGGCCAGGGCGTGACCGAGGCGTTCAACGGCAACGTCTACGAGGGCCTGTTCAGGCTCACCGACGACGGCAAGGTCGAGCCGCTGCTGGCCGAGAGCCACGAGGTCTCCCCCGACGGCCTCACCTACACGTTCAAGCTGCGCAAGGGCGTGACGTTCCACTCGGGCAAGGCGCTGACCTCCGCCGACGTGAAGGCCAGCATCGAAAGGGTCATCGCCGACGGCTCCCAGTCGGCCCGCAAGAGCAGCCTCAAGGCGATCAAGTCGGTCGAGGCCCCCGACGACGCCACCGTCGTGGTCAAGCTGTCGAGCCGGTCGATCTCCCTCGTGTACAACCTCTCGTACGTGTGGATCGTGAACTCCGCCGCCGAAGACCTGGCCACGGGCGAGGACGGCACGGGGCCGTACAAGCTGGGGGCCTGGAAGCGCGGCTCCACGCTCAGCCTGGAGCGCTTCCCCGGCTACTGGGGCGCCCGGCCCGCCAACAACGGCGTGGTCTTCCACTACTTCACCGACGCCGCCGCGCTCAACAACGCGCTGCTGACGAACGCCGTAGACGTCGTCACCAGCGAGCAGAGCCCCGACGCGCTGGCGCAGTTCACCGGCAACCCGGACTACAAGGTCAGCGAGGGCCACTCCACGACCAAGCTGCTGCTCGCCTTCAACGACCGCAAGGCCCCGTTCGACAAGCCGCTCGTGCGCAAGGCCGTCTCCTCGGCGATCGACGACGCCAAGCTGCTGGAGTCCGTCTGGGCCGGTCACGGCAGCGTGATCGGCTCGATGGTGCCGCCCACCGACCCGTGGTACGAGGACCTGACCAAGGTGAACCCGTACGACGTGGAGCTGGCCAAGCGGCAGCTCGCCGAGGCCGGCTACCCCAAGGGCTTCCGCTTCACCCTCGACACGCCCAACTACGACCCGCACCCGACGGCCGCCACGTTCATCAAGAGCGAGCTGGCCAAGGTGGGCATCACGGTCGACGTCAACGTCATCACCGCCGACCAGTGGTACTCGAAGGTCTACAAGGACCGCGACTTCGCCGCCACGCTGCAGGAGCACGTCAACGACCGCGACGTGGTCTGGTACGGCGACCCGGACTTCTACTGGGGCTACGACAACAAGCAGGTCACGCAGTGGGTCGAGGAGGCCGAGCAGGCCCGCACCGAGCAGGAGCAGACCGAGCTGCTGAAGAAGGCCAACCGGCAGATCGCCGAGGACGCCGCGAGCGACTGGATCTACCTCTACCCGCAGATCGTCGTGGCCTCCTCGAAGCTGTCCGGCTACCCGGTCAACGGCCTGAACTCGCAGTTCTACGCTTACGGGATCAAGAAGGGCTGATGGCTCGTTACCTGCTGCGCCGTACGGCGTTCCTGCTCGGGTCATTGCTGCTGGCGGCCTCGGCGCTGTTCGTGCTGCTGCGGCTGCTGCCCGGCGACCCCGCGAACGCGCTGCTGCCGGTCGGTGCCACGCCCGAGCAGATCGCGGCGGCGCGCCGGCAGATCGGCTCGGACCTGCCGCTGCCGGAGCAGTTCGGGGCGTGGCTGGGTGGGCTGGCCCGCCTGGATCTGGGGACGTCGCTGGTCAGCAGGCTGCCGGTCGGCGCGGAGATCGCCGAGCGGCTGGTGGTCACGGTGCCGTTGACGCTGCTGGCGTTCGCGCTGGCGGTGGTGGTGGCGCTGCCGGTGGGGTTCCTGGCGGCGTGGCGGGCCGAGCGCTGGTACGGGCCGCTGCTGAACGGGCTCGCCCAGCTGGGCATCGCGGTGCCGGTGTTCTGGATCGGGATGCTGCTGGTGACGGTCTTCGCGCTGCGGCTGCGGGTGCTGCCGGCGGGCGGGTTCCCGCGTGACGACTGGGCCGATCCGGCGCGGGCGCTGACGTCGCTGGCGCTGCCCGTCGTGACGATCGCGGTCGTCATGTCGGCCTCGCTCATCCGGTACGTTCGCGCGGCCACGGTGGACGTGCTGGGCAGCGACTACCTGCGGACCGCGCGGGCCCTGGGCTCGTCGTTCGGAGGCGCGATGTGGCGGCACGGGCTGCGCAACGCGTCCGTGCCGGTCATCGCGATCCTCGGCATCGAGCTGGCCACGACGTTCCTGGGAGCGGTGGTGGTGGAGAGCGTGTTCGCGCTGCCCGGGCTCGGGACGCTGCTGGTCGAGGGCATCGCGGAGCACGACTATCCGGTCATCCAGGGCGTGCTGGCGGTCAGCACGTTCGCGGTGCTGGTGATCGGGTTCGCCGCCGACGTCGTGCAGCGGCTGGTCGATCCGCGCCTGCGCGCGCACGTGAGCGGGGGGCGGCCATGAGCGGTGCCCCCCGGCCGGTGCGCGGACGGCGCTCGCTCCTGATCGGATGCGTGCTGGTGGGGGCGATCCTCGCGGTCGCCGTCGTGTCGCTGCTCTGGCTGCCGTACGATCCGTCGGACACCTCCGGCGGGCGCCTGTCGCCGCCGGGCGGCGCGCACCTGCTGGGCACCGACAAGCTGGGCCGTGACCTGCTCACCCAGCTCATGGTGGGCGCCCGCATCGCGCTGACCGTGGGAGCCGGGTCCGTGCTGCTGGGCGGCGTGCTGGGGGTGGCCGCCGGGCTGGTCGCCGGGTTCGCGACCCGGTGGCTGGACGACGTGCTGTCGGCCGGGCTCGACCTCCTCATCGCCTTCCCCACGCTGCTGCTGGCCATGCTGGTGGCGGCGGTGCGCGAGGCGTCGCTCGGGTCGGCCGTGCTGGCGATCGGGCTGGCCATGTCCGCCGTCGTGGCGCGGCTGACGAGGGTGCTGGTCAAGCGGGTGCTCGCGCAGGACTACATCACGGCCTCGCGTACGTCCGGCGCCTCGTGGCCACGGGTGATCGTCGAGCACGTGCTGCCGAACATCTGGCCGACCCTGCTCGTCAACCTGGCACTCCAGCTCGGCCTGGCCGTGCTGGCCGAGGCGTCGCTGTCGTACCTGGGACTGGGCCCGCCCCCGCCGAACGCCTCGTGGGGCCGCCTCCTGCAGGAGGCCCAGGCCACCGTGCTGACCGCGCCGACCGGGGCCGTAGCGCCCGGCGTGCTGCTCGTCGTCCTCGTGGTCGGCGTGAACCTGCTCGCCGACGGCCTGCGCGACAGGAGGGCCCGATGACGCCGCTGGAAGTCGAGGACCTGTCGGTACGGCGGGCGAACGGGCACGAGCTGCTGCGCGGCCTGTCGTTCACGCTCGCGTCCGGCGAGCGGCTCGGCCTGGTCGGCGAGTCGGGCTCGGGCAAGTCGCTGACCGCGCTGGCCGTCATGGGCCTGCTGCCCGCGGGCATGACCGCGCACGGCAGCGTGCTGCTGGGCGGGACGCAGGTCGTCGGGGCCCCGTCCCGGCGGCTGGACGGCGTGCGCGGGCGCGCCGCGAGCGTCGTCTTCCAGGAGCCGCTGGCCGCGCTCGACCCGCTGATGCGGGTGGGCCGGCAGGTGGCCGGGCCGATCCGGCGGCGGCGCGGCCTGCGCGGCCGTCCCCTGCGCGCCGCCGTCATGGCGGCGCTGTCGGAGGTACGGCTGCCGGAGCGGGTCGCCTCGGCCTACCCGCACGAGATCTCCGGCGGCCAGCGGCAGCGGGTGGCCATCGCGATGGCGCTGGCCTGCGAGCCGGACCTGCTGATCGCCGACGAGCCGACCACGGCGCTGGACGTGACCGTGCAGGCGGAGGTGCTGGCGCTGCTGGACCGACTGGTGGCGGGGCGGGGCATGGCCCTGCTGCTCATCGGGCACGACCTGGCCGTCGTCGCGGACGTGGCCGACCGGGTCGTGGTGCTCAAGGACGGCTCCATGGTGGAGTCGGGAAGGACACGTGACATCGTGCGCGAGCCGCGCCACGCGTACACGCGCTCGCTGGTGGACAGCGCCTGGGCGCTGGAGGCCGAGCTGGACCGGCTGGCCCCATGAGCGTTCCCGTGCTGGCGGCCCACGACGTGGGGTTCGCGTACCGGGGCGGGACGCCCGTGCTCGAAGGCGTGTCGGTCGCCGTGACGGCGGGGCGCAACCTGGCACTGGTCGGCGAGTCCGGGGCGGGCAAGACGACCCTGCTGCGGCTGCTGCTCGGGCTGGCCAGGCCGACCTCCGGGCAGGTCCGCTTCGAGGGCGCCGAGCTGTCGCCGCGGGACCGGTCGTTCAGGCGCGCCGTCCAGCCGGTGTTCCAGGATCCGTACTCGTCGCTGGACCCGCGCCAGCGGGTGGACAGGATCGTCTCCGAGCCGCTGCGCGCCATGGGCCTGCTCGCCCCCGGTTCCCGGGCGGCCCGGCGGCGGGAGGCGGCCGAGCGGGTGGCCGGGGCGCTGGAGTCGGTCGGGCTGCCCGCGGACGCGGCGCGCCGCTACCCGCACGAGTTCTCCGGCGGCCAGCGGCAGCGCCTCGCGATCGCCAGGGCCGTGGTGTGCGGGCCACGCGTCCTGCTCGCCGACGAGCCGGTCAGCGCGCTCGATGTGTCGACCAGGGTGCGGGTGGTCGAGCTGCTGGCCGAGCTGGGCGAGAGCCGGGGGCTGACCGTGGTGGTGGTCTCGCACGATCTGAGCGTGGTCGCCGCGCTCTGCCGGGAGACGGCCGTCATCGAACGCGGCCGCGTCGTGGAGCAGGGGCCGACGGCGAGCGTGCTCGGCTCGCCCGAGCACCCGTACACGCGCAGGCTCATCGAGAGCGTGCCGCGCCTCAGCCGCGCCGCCCGGGTCCAGCCCCCGGCATCCTGACGGGCCGCACCGGTCCGGCCGTTCAGCCGGCGCGCAGTGCCTCCGCGTTGGCCGCGAGGAACTCTCCGAACGTCCGGGGCTCACGACGCGTCAGGTCCCTGACCGCGGTCGTCGTGGCGGCCATCGAGCCGCTCGCCACCTGCCGGGAGAGCTCGGCCAGGTCGTCGGCGAACCGCGCGGGCAGTCCCTGGGCGCGCAGCCCGGCGGCCAGCTCGTCCGGGGACAGCTCGGCGTGCTCGACGGTCCGGCCCAGTGCGGCGGAGAGCTCCTGCGCGATCTCGGCGCAGGTGAGCGCCTGGGGGCCGGTGAGCTCGTAGGTCTCGCCCAGACCGCCGGACCCGGTGAGCAGCGCGGCGGCGCAGGCGGCGATGTCATGGCAGTCGATGTACGACACCGGCGCGCCCCCGTAAACGTCGAGGAGCTTGCCGTCGGCGGTGAAGCCCGCCGTCCCGGTGACGAAGTTCTGCATGAATCCGCCGGGCCGCAGCATCGACCAGCCGAGCCCCGACGCCTTGAGGTACTCCTCGATCTCCCAGTGCGCGCCCTGGGCCAGGCGGCCGCCCCGGTGGGCGCCCGAGACCGACACCTTCACCACTCGCGACACCCCGGCGGCCCGCGCCGCGTCAATGGCCGCCTTCTGCTGGCGGACCATCGGCTGCTCGCCGTCCACCGGCTGGGCGCCGCCGGCGTTGAGGAAGAGCCGGTCGACGCCCTCCATGGCAGGAACGAGCGAGCCGGGGTCGTCGAAGTCCCCCACCACGACGTCGCAGCCCAGGGCCCGCGCCTTGCCCTCGTCGCGGACGAGGGCCTTGAACGCCACTCCCTTCTCCTGGAACAGCCGCACGAGGTGCGTGCCGATGGATCCGGTGGCTCCGGTAACCAAGATCATGACAAGCCTTCCGCTAAACTGAGGCAACCTCGACTAAGCGTATATCGAGGCAGCCTCGGATTACTAGGGAAGCCCGTATGACCACGACCCGACGGCCCCGTGCCGACGCCCGACGCAACTACGAGCGCCTGCTCGCCGAGGCCGACGCCGCCTTCAGGGAGCAGGGCGTGGAGTCCAGCCTGGAGGGCGTCGCGCGGCGTGCCGGGGTGGCCATCGGCACGCTCTACGGCCACTTCCCCAGCCGCCGCGCCCTGATCGGCGCGCTGCTCAGGGATCGCAACGCGGCCCTGTTCGAGCTCGGCGAGCGGCTCCTGACCGGCCCGGCGCCGGACGCGCTCGCCGCCTGGGTCCGCGCGGCCACGGCGCACGCCGCCACCTACCGCGGCCTGGCCGCGTTGATCGCCGGCGGTCTGGACGACGAGGCGTCGGAGCTGCACGCCTCCTGCGTGCGCATGGCCGAGATCGGCGAGCTGCTCGTCGCGCGGGGGCGCGAATCGGGCGCCCTGCGGGCCGACGCGAGCGGCGCGGACGTGACCGCCCTCACGTCCGCCGCCGCCTGGCTTCACGAGCAGGTGTCCCCCGCCGCCGCCGACCGCCACATCACCGTCACCCTGGACGGCCTGGCCGCCGCCTCCCCCTGACGGCCAGGTCCGCGCGACCCTGGACGACCTTGCCGCCTCCCCCTGACGGCCGGGCCCGCGCAACCCCGGACGGCCTGGCCGCCTCCCCCTGACGGCCAGGTCCGCGCAGCCCCGGACGGCCTCGCTACTTCTCCCCGACGGCCGGGTCCGCGCGGTCCCGCGCGGTCGTCGATCTCACGGGTCGAGCTGGTCGTGCTGCAGGGCCTTGGGGCGTTCGGCGTCGTCGCCGGGCTCGGGCGCCGAGCCGTCGCGCCGGCCGGCGTACAGGCTGGTGAGCGTGACGGTGATCAGGACCCCGACGATGACGCCGAGGGAGGCGAGGGTGGGGATCTCGGGCACCCACGCCCAGATGCCGTGCGCCCAGTGCAGGACCAGCTTGACGCCGATGAAGGCCAGGATGACGGCCAGGCCGTGGTTGAGGTGCCGCAGCTTGGCCAGGGCGTCCCGCAGCACGAAGTACAGCGCCCGCAGGCCCAGCAGCGCGAAGGCGTTGGTGGCGAAGACGAGGAACGGGTCCTCGGTCACCCCGTAGACGGCGGGCACCGAGTCGACGGCGAAGACGATGTCGGTGGCGAACACCGCCACCGTGGCCAGGGCCAGCGGGGTGATCGCCAGGCGGCCGTGCTCGCGCACCGTCAGGCGGAAGCCGCGGTAGTCAGGGGTGACCGGGACGAACCGGCGCAGCAGCCGGACGCTGCGCATGGAGGAGACGTCGACGTGCTGCTCCTCCCCCTTCAGCGCCTCCTTGAGCACCTTGCCCGCGGTGACGATCAGGACCGCCCCGAACAGCAGGAACGCCCACGTGCCGCTCTGCAGCGCCGCCGCGCCCAGCGCGATGAAGATCACGCGCAGTACGAGCGCCCCGACGATGCCGTACAGCAGCACCCGCTGGGTCAGCTCGTTCGGTACGGCGAAGGCCGTCAGCAGCAGCATGAACACGAACAGGTTGTCGACCGACAACGACTTCTCCACCACGTACCCGGTGAAGAACTCCACCGCCGTCCCGGTGCCGAAAGCCCCCCACAGGTACGCGCCGAAGCCCAGCGGCAGCACCAGGTAGAACGCGGACCAAGCCAGGGCCTCGCGCATGTGGACCTCGTGCGGGCGCCGGGTCAGCAGGATGTCGATCACCAGCAGCAGGACCAGGGCGGCCACGGTGACCGCCCACAGGGTGACGGACGCGATGCTGCCCTGATCGGGCGCAGCCAGAATTGTCCCCACGGACATAAAACCTCCTCGAACGTGCTCAGCCGTTCGAGGTCTCCTTCACCCGGGGGTAGCGGGCGGCCGTCCGGGGACGCATTGGTACGTCCGTACTGACCGGATCGGCACTTGGGAAGTACTCCCCTCGCAGCCCCAGAGTAGGACATATCCCGCTAAGGCTCCACTATGGTGCCCGGATCAGGTGATCGGGACGTCCTTGAACTGCCCGAGCCCCAGCAGGTCGAGGTCCGCCCTCTTCGCCGTCCACGGCACGTTGTCGAACTCCGCGACGAGGAGGAGGGACTTGGCCGGGCCGATGCTGTTGACCGAATCCCAGCTGGAGCAGATGCAGGTGCCGCCCTCCTCGATGTAGGGGCGGAGCGTCTTCGACGCGCCCTTGTAGGTCAGGCCGATGCTCGCGAGGTCGTACGAGTCCCGGCCCAGAATCGTGTACAGGTCCGCGTCTGCGCCGTCCTTGGCATCGTTTCTCACGGTCAGCTCAAGCCGGAGAAATCCGTCCACGCGGTACAGGTTGTCGATCGTGATGTGGACGGGCACCCGCCGGCTGTCCAGGTTCCGCACGGAGGTGTCCTGCTGCGCGAGCGGGGGAACGCCGCCGTCGTACGCCGCCGGGGAGTTCGCGGTGGCCGGGGAAGGTCCCCCACCGTGGGTGGCCGTCTCCCAGGGACGCCAGGCCGCGGCGACCGTGGCCCCGGTCACCAGGAGCGCGGCGGCGACCGCCACGGGGGCCTTCCAACGGCCGGCGGCCAGGGCGGGGGCCTTCCAACGGCGGACGGCCGGCGCGTCCCCGCCGCCGGCGGCCGACGCGGCCCGGCGGCGGGCGCGCGAGGCCGCCCACGAGCTGCTCACCGTGCGGACCCCGGTGTCCACCGAGACCGACTCCCGGCCGAGCAGGCGGTCGAGGAGCTGCTGCGCCGTCGGCCGCCGCGCCGGGTCCTTGTCCAGCGCCCGCTCCACCAGGGGCCTGAGCCGCTCGTCCAGGCCCGTCAGCTCGGGCGCGTAGTGCACCACCCTGAACAGCACCTCCGGCGCGCCCCCCGACCCGAACGGCGGCCGCCCGGTCGCCGCGTACGCCACCACGCCGCCCCAGGCGAACACGTCGCTCGCGGCCGTGATCAGGCCTTCGGTGGCCTGCTCCGGCGACATGTACGCGGGCGTCCCCACGATCCCGGTGGACCGGCTCGCGTCCGGCTCCACGAGCTGCGCGATGCCGAAGTCGATCACCCGCGGGCCGACGGGGCTGAGCAGGATGTTCTGCGGCTTCAGGTCGCGGTGGACGACCCCGGCCTGGTGGATGGCGGTGAGCGCGGTCGCCACGCCGACGGCCAGGGCCTCCAGGTCGGCCCCGGCCATCGCACCGCGTTCCCTGATGGCGGTGGCCAGGTCGGGGCCGTCCACGTACTCGGTGACGATGTACGCGCTCTCGCCGTCGATGCCCGCGTCCAGCACCGGCGCCGTGCAGAAGCGGGCCACGCGGCGCGCGGCCTCGACCTCCCTGGTGAACCGGCGGCGGAAGCCCGCGTCGCCGGCCGGTCCGTCACGCAGTCTTTTCAGCGCGACGAGCCGGGATCCCTGGTCCCGGGCCAGGTAGACGATCCCCATACCGCCCTGGCCCAAGGGGCGGATGATGGTGTATGGGCCTATTTGCTGGGGTTCAGGGCTCACCCAGGGATTGTGATCGTCGATGCATGACATTTGATAGCAGATCACTTGAAAAAGCCACCGGGGACCACGCAGCGTCCATGATTCAAGACAGGCCGTACACTTTCCTCTTGCCATGACGGGCGCTTTGCGTGATGCTTTCAGATCTCTTGAGCGAACCGGCCCAAAGCTCCCAGAGAGGTAGTTCATCCCCGTGACCCACGGCCCATGGGCCCAGCAGCCCGCAGAACCACTGTTGTCGATGTCCGTAGAACCGCTGCTGACCAGGGACTATGACGCGGACCCCGCCTTCGTCCACGAACGCCTGCGCAAGAGGTACGGCCCGGTCGCCCCGGTCGACGTCCTCGGCGTGCCGGTCTGGTTCGTCCTCGGCTACGAGGAGGTGCTCCGCGTCCTGCAGAACTCCGGCGGCATCTGGACCAAGAGCGTGGACAGATGGCGGATGAACGTCGAGGGCCGGATCCCCGCGGACTGGCCGCTGCTGCCCGTCTTCCAGGTCAACAACTCGGCCTTCTCGGAGGGCGCCGCGCAGCGCCGGTTGCGCAACGCGTGGACGCAGGCGCTGGCGCCGTTCCAGGACCACACCCAGCCGCAGGCCCAGCTGCTCGAACAGGCCGTCGCACAGTACGCCGACGACCTCATCGGCGTGCTCGCGGAGGGCGGCTCCACGGGGTGGGCCGACCTGGCCGCCCAGTACGCCCGGCCGCTGCCGCTGATGGTCGCCAACCGCATGCTCGGCTTCTCCGCGGCGCGCGGCGAAGAGGTCGTCATGGACATCTGGCGGATGATCGACGCCGGGCCCGACGCGGCCGCGGCGTTCGAGCGGCTGTACGCGGCCATGACGGAGCTCGCGGTCACCAAGCGGGAGCGGCCCGGCGAGGACCTGCCCTCCTACATGATCGCGGCCTGTCCGGACCTCACGCTGGACGAGCTGGCCCGCGAGCTGCTCATGCTGCCCGGACTGCTCGACTTCACCGCCAGCCTCGTCTGCAACGTCGTCGTCGAGGTCGTCTCCAACCGGGACGTGCGCGCGAGCCTGTCGGTGGGCGCGATCGACGAGACGGTCAACCGGGTCGCGCTGCTCAACCCGCCGATGGCCAACCTGACCTTCCGCTTCCCCAAGACCGACGTGAAGATGGGCAACTACACGATCGCCGCCGGCGATCCGGTGATGCTCTCCGTCGCGGGCGCCCACGCCGATCCCCGCTTCGCCGGGGCTCTCGACCACGAGGCCATCCGCAGCACGCGCGCGCACCTGGCGTGGGGCGCGGGGCCGCACAGCTGCCTGGGGCACCGGCTGGCGACCCAGATGACCACGATCGCCGTACGCCGGCTGTTCAGCCGGCTCACCAAGATCAAGCTCGCGCTCCCGGCCGACCAGCTGCCCTGGCGTCCCTCGCCCTTCATGCGCGCCCTGCGCTCCCTGCCGGTCCAGTTCGAGCTCGCCGAGGGCTACGTGCCGGCGGGTGAGCGCGCCTCCGGCGGCGCCGACGCGCCCGCGGCGCAGCCGTCCGCGGCCGGCGAGGCCCAGGCCGGGCCGGAGTCGTCCCGGACCGGCGGGCTGTGGGGCTTCCTGCGCGGCCTACGCCTCAAGCGCTGACCAGCCGGGCCTTCGCCTCAAGCGCCGACCGGCCGTGGGGCGGCGCCGGCCCGGCGTCCGGCGGCGGCATCACGCGCGGGCGGCTCGGCCTCATGCCGGGTCCTTGATCTCGCAGATCACGGTGCCGGCCGCCACCGTGGCCCCGACCTGGGCGGACATCCCGACGATGGTCCCGGCCTTGTGGGCGGTGAGCGGCTGCTCCATCTTCATGGCCTCCAGCACCACGATCGTGGCACCGGCGGTCACGTCGTCGCCGTCGGTGGCCATCACCTTGACGATGGTGCCCTGCATCGGACTGACCAGGGCGTTCCCGCTGGCGGCGGCGGCCTTGGCCGAGCCTCTCTTCTCCCGCCGGGGAGCGGCCTTGGCGGCCCGCGGCCTCGCGGTGCCGGCGGGGAGGACGACCTCCAGGCGCTTGCCCGCCACCTCGACGGTGATCCGCTCACGCTCCCCCTGCTCCGGGGCCTCGGCGGGCGTGCCGTCGTAGGGGGCGATGCGGTTGTCGAACTCGGTCTCGATCCACCTGGTGTGCACGGTGAAGGGCGCCGCGGTGAACGCCTCCTCCGCCACCACGGCCCGGTGGAACGGCAGCACGGTCGGCATGCCGTCGATCCCGAACTCCGCCAGCGCCCGGCGGGCACGCTGGAGGGCCTGCTCGCGGGTGGCGCCGGTGACGACCAGCTTGGCGATCAGCGAGTCGAAGGAGCCGGGCACGGTCTCGCCCTGCTCGTAACCGGCGTCGAGGCGGACGCCGGGGCCGGAGGGGGCGCGCCAGCCGGTGATGGTGCCGGGGGCGGGCAGGAAGTTGCGTCCGGCGTCCTCGGCGTTGATCCGGAACTCGATGGAATGGCCGCGCGGCTCGGGGTCGTCGTAGCCGAGCTCCTCCCCCGCCGCGATGCGGAACATCTCGCGCACCAGGTCGATGCCGGTGACCTCCTCGGTGACCGGGTGCTCCACCTGCAGGCGGGTGTTGACCTCCAGGAACGAGATCGTGCCGTCCTGGCCGACCAGGAACTCGCAGGTCCCGGCGCCGACGTAGCCGGCCTCGCGCAGGATCGCCTTGGAGCTCCCGCGCAGCAGGGCCTCCTGCTCCGCAGTGAGGAACGGGGCGGGCGCCTCCTCGACGAGCTTCTGGTGGCGGCGCTGCAGCGAGCAGTCGCGGGTGGAGACCACGACCACGTTGCCGTACGCGTCGGCCAGGCACTGCGTCTCCACGTGCCGGGGCCGGTCCAGGTAGCGCTCCACGAAGCACTCGCCCCGCCCGAACGCGGTCACGGCCTCGCGCACGGCGCTGTCGTACAGGTCGGGGATCTCCTCCAGGGTGCGGGCAACCTTGAGCCCGCGCCCGCCGCCGCCGAACGCGGCCTTGATCGCGATCGGCAGACCGTGCTGCTCAGCGAAGCGCAGGACCTCGTCCACGCCGGACACCGGGTCGGGGGTCCCGGCCACCAGGGGCGCGCCGACCTTCTGGGCGATGTGCCGGGCCTGCACCTTGTCGCCGAGCGCGGTGATCGCCGCGGGCGGCGGCCCGATCCACACCAGCCCGGCGTCGATGACCGCCTGGGCGAACCCGGAGTTCTCGGCCAGGAAGCCGTACCCGGGGTGCACCGCGTCGGCGCCCGACCGCGCCGCCACCTCGATGATCTTCTCGATCGACAGGTACGTCTCCCCCGGCGTGGCGCCGCCCAGCGCGTACGCCTCGTCGGCCATCCGGACGAAGAGCGCGTCGCGGTCCTGGTCGGCGTAGACCGCCACGCAGGCGATGCCGGCGTCGCGGCAGGCCCGGACGATCCGGACGGCGATCTCGCCGCGGTTGGCGACGAGCACCTTACGCAAGGTCGTGCTCACAGGGATCCTCCAAGACTCCAGCTCGACTCCCGCCATCCGCGGGGGCCGGTCACCAACGGGCGGCGCAGCACGCGGCGACGGGGAGGCGTGCTGCTGAGGGGCGGCTCGGGAACGTCGTCATCTGCCAGAGCGCGCAGCGCCACGACCAGCGCGGCCAGCTCCTCCGGCGAGGGATTACCCTTGATCACGTTCATAGCGGGATGTTCCCGTGCTTCTTGGGCGGCAGGGCGTCGCGCTTGCCGCGCAGCAGCCGCAGCGCGCGGGTGACCTCGCGCCGGGTCTCGCTCGGCGCGATCACCGCGTCCACGTAGCCGCGCTCGGCCGCGAGGTACGGGGTGGCGAGGGTGTCCTCGTACTCGCGGACCAGCTCGGCCCGGAGCGCGTCGGGGTCGTCGGCGGCGGCCAGCCGCTTGCGGTGCAGGATGTTGACCGCGCCCTGGGCGCCCATCACCGCGATCTGCGCGGTGGACCAGGCCAGGTTCACGTCCGCGCCCAGGTGCTTGGACCCCATCACGTCGTACGCCCCGCCGTACGCCTTGCGGGTGATCACCGTGACCAGCGGGACCGTGGCCTCGCCGTAGGCGTACAGGAGTTTGGCGCCGCGGCGGATGATGCCGTTCCACTCCTGCTCGGTGCCGGGCAGGAAGCCGGGCACGTCCACGAGCGTGAGCACCGGGATGCTGAACGCATCGCAGGTGCGGACGAACCGGGCGGCCTTCTCGGAGGCGTCGATGTCGAGCGTGCCGGCCAGGCGCATCGGCTGGTTGGCCACCACGCCCACCGACCGGCCCTCGACGCGCCCGAAGCCGACCACGATGTTGGGCGCGAACAGCGGCTGCACCTCCAGGAACTCGCCGTCGTCCAGCAGGGCCGCGATGACCTCGTGCATGTCGTACGGCTGGTTCGGCGAGTCCGGCACCAGCGCGTCCAGCGCCAGGTCGTCGGCGCCGAGCTCCAGGTCGGCCTCGAACTCGGGGTGCGGCGCGTCGTCCAGGTTGTTCTGCGGCAGGTAGGACAGCAGCGCCCGCGCGTAGTCGAGCGCGTCGTCCTCGTCGTGGGCCAGGTAGTGGGCGATGCCGCTGCGGCTGTTGTGCACCCGGCCGCCGCCCAGTTCCTCGAAGGTGACGTCCTCGCCGGTGACGGTCTTGATGACGTCCGGGCCCGTCACGAACATGTGCGACGACTCGTCCACCATGATCGTGAAATCGGTGAGGGCCGGCGAGTAGACGTGGCCGCCCGCGCACGCGCCCATGATCAGGGAGATCTGCGGGATCACGCCGGAGGCCCGGATGTTGCGGCGGAAGATCTCGCCGTAGAGGCCGAGCGAGACCACGCCCTCCTGGATGCGCGCCCCCGCGCCCTCGTTGATGCCGATGATCGGCACGCCGTTCTTCATGGCCAGGTCCATGACCTTGCAGATCTTCTGCCCGTACACCTCGCCGAGGCTGCCGCCGGACACCGTGAAGTCCTGCGAGAAGACGCACACCTGGCGGCCGTCAATGGTCCCGTAGCCGGTCACCACGCCGTCGCCGTACACGAGCCCGCCACGGGCCAGCGCGTCCAGCTCGACGAAGGAGCCCGCGTCCAGCAGCCGCTCGATCCGCTCCCTGGCGGTCAGCCTGCCCTTCGCGTGCTGCTTGGCCGCCGCCCGGGCCTCGCCCACGTGAACTGCCTCGTCCAACCGCTCCTTGAGGCGGGCCAGGCTGCCCGCTGTGCCCTGCGCTGACATTCACCACCGCCGATAAGACCCCGATAAGACTCAGTTTCATAATGACGATACTCAGTTTCGCTCACTTGGATACCCCTAACTTTCGAGACAATGACCACGTGCCGAAACCGCCTATCAGCCAGCGCCTCGCCGAAGCCGCCGTGGCGCTGTTCGACGAGCACGGTTACGACGAGACCACCGTCGACGACATCGCCGCGCGAGCAGGCGTGAGCCGCAGCACGTTCTTCCGCTACTACCGCTCCAAGGAAGACGCGATCTTCCCCGACCACGACACCCTGCTGGACAGGATCGCCGCGCGGCTGCGGGCCTCGACCGCCGACACCGCGATCGTGGCCATCACCGACGCGGTGCGCATCGTGCTCGCCCACTACGTCGACGACGCCGAGGTGTCGCTGCGCCGATATCGCCTGGTCCGCCGGGTCCCGGCGCTACGCGACAGGGAGATCGCCAGCGTGGCCCGCTACCAGCGGCTGTTCCGCGAGTTCGTCGGCGAATGGCTGGGCGACTCCCCCGACGCCGGCCTGCGGGCCGAGCTCATGGCCGCCTCCGTGGTGGCCGCGCACAACCAGGTGCTGCGGGGATGGCTGCGCGCGGGCGGCACGTACGACCCCTCCGGCCCCCTCGACCACGCGCTCCGGTACGTGATCGCCACCTTCCGCCACCTGGAGCAGCCGCAGGACAAGGGCGACCAGATCGTCGTCGCCACCTTCAGCCGTACGGCCTCGCCCCAGGACGTCATGGCCGCCATCCAGCAGCACCTGGAGCCGCCCGGCTAGAAAAAGCAACCCCTGACGAACCCCTCCTTTCAAGGGGCTCAGCGGGCGAGGCCCGCGTCGCGGGCGCGGATGATGGCCTCGGTGCGGTCGGCCACGTGCAGCTTGGCGAAGATGTTGGACACGTTGTTGCGCACGGTCTTGGGCGACAGGAACAGCTCCGAGGCGATCTGCGGATTGGACCGGCCGGCCGCGATCAGCGTGAGGATCTCCAGCTCGCGCGGCGTGAGCTGCGGGAACGCCGAGTCCTCGGTGGGCGGCGCGGTGAAGAACTCGGTCACCCGCCGGGCGATCGACGGCCCGAAGATGGCCTCGCCGTGGGCGACGGCCTGGATGGCGCGGACGATCTCGGCCTGGTTCGCGCCCTTGAGCAGGTAGCCGCGGGCCCCGGCGCGCATCGCCGCGAACAGGGTGGCGTCCTGCTCCGACATGGTCAGCATGACCACCCCGATGTGCGGGCTGTCGGCGACGACCCGGCGGGTGGCCTCGATGCCGTCCAGCTCCGGCATGCTGACGTCCATGACGACGATGTCCGGCTGCAGGTCGGCGGCCAGCGCGACGGCCTCCCGGCCGTCCGCGGCGGTGCCCACGACGTCGATGCCGGGCAGGGAGGCCAGCAGCGCCGCCAGCCCGTCGCGGTAGACCGGATGGTCGTCGGCGAGCAGCACTCGGATCGTCTCATCGGACACCGGCCACCTCCGTGGTCTGTTCGAGGGGAAGGCGAGCGCGGACGAGCGTCCCGCCGCCGGGCGGGCAGGTGACCTGGCACTCCCCGCCGAGCTCGGCCGCCCGCTCGCGCAGGGACAACATACCGACCCCGGCCTCGACGTCGTGGCCGATGCCGCGGCCGTCGTCGCGTACCGTGATCTCCAGGGTCCGCCCGCGCACGCCGAGCGCGATCTCGCAGTGCGTGGCCGCGGCGTGCCGCACCACGTTGGCCAGCGCCTCCGACACGATGCGGTACGCGGCCACCTCCACCGCGGCGGGCAGCGAGCCGAGCGCATCGTCGCCGGTCACGGCGATCTGCAGGCCGCCGGAGCGGACCCGGTCGGCCTGCTGCTCCACGGCGCGGAGCACGCCGAGCTCGTCGAGCGCGGGCGGGCGCAGGTCGTGCACCAGGCGGCGGACGTCGGCCAGCACGACGGAGACCTCGGCCGCGGTCTGCTCCAGGATGCGGTCGGACTCGGCGGGCGCGGTGGCGGCCAGGTTGCGGGCGGTCTCGATGCGCAGCGCGACGGCTCCCAGGCTCGGGCCGAGGCCGTCGTGCAGGTCGCGCCGGATCCGGCGGCGCTCCTCCTCGCGCGCGGTCACCAGCCTGGCGCGGATGCGCTGCAGGTCGGCGCTGAGCTCGCTGGCCCGCGCCGCTTGGGCGGCCTGGCGGACGAGGTCGCCGAGCAGCCGCTGGTCGCGTTCGGCCAGGTCGGCCCGGCACAGGACCAGCCGGCCCACGGCCTCGTCGCGGTAGGCGACCGGCAGCGACAGCTGCGGCCCGTGCGGGGCGCCGTGCTCGACCACGGTGCGCACGCCGCCCGGCCGCTCGATCTCCACCCGTACGTACGGCAGCCGGAACGCCTCGGACACCGTCTGGGCCAGCGCGGCGAGCTGCGCGTCGGGCTCGGTGGTGACCTCCAGCCGTTCGGCGAGCGTCGAGACCATCGCGTACGGGTCGTCGCGCGCCCCGCGCACCAGCCGCCGCGCCGCCCGCCACAACCACGTCCGCAGCGGCGCGTAGGCCACCGAGACGATCGCGATCGCGGCCAGCGCGGAGTCGCGTTCTCCCAGCACGCTGCCCGCGACGGTGAACACCGCCACGTCGATCGCGACCACCAGGACCGCGAGCATCCCGTACAGGAAGGTCGCCGGCAGCAGCCGGTCGATGTCGTACAGGCGGTATTCGGTCACCGCGATCAGCACCGCGGCGGAGGTGAGCGCGATCCCGACGCACATGAGCACCGACGCCAGCTGCTCCAGGGGCACCATGAGCACGAACATGTCGGCCAGCGCGGCCCAGGTCAGCCAGCGGATCTGGGCACGCCGCTCCGCGTCCGCCCGCCGGTAGCGGCGCACCATGACCGCGAAGGGGATGATCAGGCTCACCGCCGCCCCCGCCCGGGCGAGGGTGAGCAGGGCCGCCCACACCTCGTAGGGCAGCTCCAGGCTGACGGCGTCGAGGCCGAGCCGCATGATCTCCGGGGGCAGCGGCGCGTCCTGGAACCGCATCGTCGCGGACGCCGGCACGAACAGCCACACCAGCGGCAGGTAGCCGGCCAGCCCCAGGCCGGCGATCGACAACCGCCGCCAGCCCCTGGCGGCGGGCAGCCGCCCGTCGGGGA
The DNA here is from genome assembly GCF_014873145.1 of Nonomuraea angiospora. Lineage (NCBI taxonomy): Bacteria > Bacillati > Actinomycetota > Actinomycetes > Streptosporangiales > Streptosporangiaceae > Nonomuraea > Nonomuraea angiospora. The sequence goes on from NZ_JADBEK010000001.1 coordinate 3,791,158, forward strand.
AGAGCAGGATCAGCAGCGGCAGCCCGACCAGCAGCGCCGCGCCGAACCGGGCGTAGAACCAGTAGGCCGGCGCGGCACCGAAGGCGCCGGGCGAGGTGTAGATCGCGTACACCGACCAGGCGCCGGAGAAGCCGTTCAGCGCCCAGTGCACGCCCGACAGGGTCAGCACCCAGGCGACGGGATGCCGGGGCAGCCGCCGCAGCAGCAGCGCGCCGGGCACCGCCTGGGCCAGGCCCGACACCGCGGCCGGCCAGCTCACGGCTTCGAGGCCCGCGCCGGGCGGCAACGGGGTCCCGGAGTTGCGGACGTCCAGCAGCACCGTGCCGGCCGTGAGCACGACCGCGAGCGCCGCCGGGACCGCGGACAGGCGGCTGGCTTTCGTCACCCGAGCATTGTCGCCGGATATGTGTCCCGTTGTCCCGGGACAGCCTGTCCCGGGACAGGGCGGGGCGCCTCGGGACCGGATCAGGGACGGGCGGCTCTGCCGGCCCGGGACAGCGGGCCGACATCGTTGGGGCATCGCCGACAAACAGGAAGGAACCCCATGGACGCCCACATCACCAACGAGCCCGCCCGGGCCCGCACGGACACCCGAGTGCTCAGCTCCTCCCCCTACCCCGGCGCCGCCCCGGCGGTGCGCGAGAGCGCCGTCCGCCGCGCCGGGATCGGGCTGATGGCCGGCTCGCTGACCTGGGCGACGGCCATCTACATCCACGGCACGCAAGGCGTCGGCGTGGGCGAGCGGATCATCGACCTGACCGGGCTGGCGTTCCAGCTCGGCATCTTCTGCCTGCTCTGGGCGCAGATGAGGACGCGGGCGATCGGCACCTCGCGGGGGGCCGCGGTGGCGCTCAAGCTGGAGGCCGCGGTGCTCGGCCTCGCCAGCGTCTGGTCGCTGCTGCACGGCGTCCTGCCGGACGACGTCAAGGACGCGACCTGGCTGGCCTTCCTCGACATCTGCTGGCCGCTGTCGATGCTGGGCATGGCCGCGATCAGCGTCAAGCTCGCCGTCACCGCGCGGTGGCGCGGGGTGCTGCGCTGGTGGCCGCTCCTCGCGGAGAGCTGGGCGGTCGTGACCGTCCCCTGCTACCTGCTGGTCGGCGAGCAGCTGGCCCGCTGGGTCGGCGCCACCCACCTGGTCGTCGGGTACGCCGCGCTCGGCCTGCTGATGGCCCTGCGGCCCGCGGCCACGCTCTCCTCCAGACCCGCCTGACCTCTCCGGACCCTCCTGCCTTCTCCGGACCCGCCTGCCTTCTCCGGACCCGCCTGCCTTCTCCTGACCCGCCTGATCGAACCGGACGTGCTGTGGAATTTCGAGTTCTGGGACCTCTCGAGGTCCGTGCCGACGAGGGGGAGCCCGTCGGCCTGGGCGGGGCCCGCCCGCGCGCGGTGCTGGCCCGGCTCCTCATCGCGCGGGGGGTCGTGGTCTCCACCGACGCCCTGATCCATGACCTGTACGGGGACACGCCGCCGCCCAGCGCGCTGTCGTCGCTGCACTCGTACGTGTCGAACCTGCGCCGGGCGATCGAGCCCGACCGCGGCCCGTGGGCCAAGCCCAAGGTGCTGATCGGCCGGCCGCCCGGCTACCTGCTGGCCGCCGATGACGTGGACGCGTCGCGGTTCGAGGAGCTGGTGGGACGGTCGGAGTTCCAGTCGCCGGGGGAGGCGCTGACCTGCCTGGACGCCGCGTTCGGGCTGTGGCGGGGCACGCCGTACGGGGAGTTCGGGGACGAGACCTGGGCATTCACCGAGGTGAGCCGGCTGCGCGAGCTGCGGCTGGTCGCGCTCGAACGGCGCGCCCGGGCGCTGCTCGACCTGGGCCGCCCGCAGGCCGTGATCGCGGACCTGGAGGCGGAGACGGCCGGGAACCCGCTGCGCGAGCGGCTGTGGTGCCTGCTCGCCCTGTCCCTGTACCGCACCGGGCGGCAGGCGGAGGCGCTGGCCGTGCTGCGCCGCGCGGCCCGGCTGCTGGCCGACCAGCTCGGCCTCGACCCCGGCCCCGAGCTGCGCTCCCTCGAACAGGACATCCTCCGCCAGGCCGACTCCCTGGAGCCGGCCACCGGCCCGGCCACCCTGGCCGTGCCGCCCCGGCTCGGGCCTGTGCCTGTGACGCGCGACCGGGACGACCGGCTCGCCGAGCTGATGGCGCTGCCCGAGCGGGCCGCCCGCACCGGCCTGCGGCTGGCGGCGGTGAGCGGCGAGGCGGGGATCGGCAAGACGTTCCTGCTGGAGGAGTTCGGCGAGCACTGCTCGGCCCGGCTCGGGCAGCTCGTGCTCTGGGGGCGCTGCCACGACGCCGAAGGGCTGCCGCCGCTGTGGCCGTGGGTCCAGGTGCTGCGGACGCTCGAACAGCACTGCCCGCCCGGCGACCGGCGGAGCCTGGCCGGCCTGCTCGACGCGGACCGCCCGGCCGACACACACCGCCGGGCCGACACGCACCACCCGGCCGACACGCACCACCCGGCCGACGTGGATCGCCCGGCCGTCGCGCGCGCCGTCGCGCGGTGGCTGGCCGCGGCCGCGCGCGTCCGGCCGCTGGTGATCGTCCTGGACGACCTGCAGCGGGCCGACCCCGCGTCGCTGGACCTGCTCAGGGACCTGGTCATGCGGCTGGACGGCGCCGCCGTGACGCTGGTCGCCGCGTTCCGCCCGGGTTTCGACGACCCGCTGAGCCGGCTGGCCCGCTACGACCTGGTTCGCCTGCGCGTCCGCGGCCTGGCTCCGGAGGCCGTACGGTCCATGGCGGCCGGCATGGGGGTGGAGCTCGACGCCGAGGCCGCGGCCCGGCTGACCGACCGGACCGGCGGCAACCCCTTCTTCGTACGGGAGTGCCTCCGGCTGCGGGCCGGCGGGCACGCCGTGGACGCCATCCCGGAGTCGGTCGCCGGGCTGGTGCGGTCGCAGCTCGAGACCGAGGTCGCCGAGGTGCTGGCGGTCGCGGCGGTGCTCGGCAGGGAGTTCGACCCGGCGATCGTGGCGCAGGTCACGGGCCCCGAGGCGGCCGACCTGCTCGACCGCGCGGTCCGCGCGGGCCTGCTCGTCCCCTGCGCCGACCCCGACCTGCCGGCCCGCCCGGAACCACCCGTCCCCAGCACCCCACACGACCTCACCGCCGCCGCAGCCCCCTCCATCTCCGGCAACACACACGGCCGGGCGGCCGACGCGGGACTCTCCGTCTCCGGCGACCCACACGGCCTCTCCACCGGTAGGGGGCTGTCCGTCTCCGGCGACGCACACGACCTCACCACCGGCGGGGCGCTGTCCAGCGCGCAGGATGCATCCGGCCAAGCACCCCGCACGGGGCTGCCCCTCTCCAGCGACGCACACGGCCTCGCCACCGGTGGGGCGCTGTCCAGCGCGCAGGATGCATCCGGCCAAGCACCCCGCACGGAGCTGCTCTCCGGCGACGCCCACGGCCTCGCCACCGGTGGGGCGCCGTCCGGCCCGCAGGATGCGTCCGGCCGAGCACCCCGCACGGAGCTGCTCTCCGGCGACGCGCGCGGCCGGGTGGCCGGCGCAGGGTTGCCTGGCGTCGCCGAGCGGGGGTTTAGCGTGGAGCCAGCCAGGGATGGGCGGCTGGTGTTCGTGCATGACCTGGTGCGGGAGGCGCTGGCCGGGGGTCTGCCGCCCCGGCGCAGGGCCGCCGTCCACCGCGACCTGGCCGCCGCCCTGGCCACCCGCCCGTCCGCCGACGTGGCCGCCATCGCCTGCCACGCCGTTCAGGCGGGCTCGCACGACGAGGCCGTGCGCTGGGCCGTGGCCGCCGCGGAGCAGGCCGGCCTGCGGCTGGCGTACGCGGAGGCGGCCAGGTGGTGGGGCCACGCGGTGGCCGCCCACGACGCCTCGGGCGGCGACCCCGCCCAGCACGTGGAGCTGCTGCTCCACCACGTCCAGGCCCTGGAGGCGGCCGGTGACCGGGAGGCCGCCCGCCGCGCCGGAGCCGCCGCCCTGCGCGCCGCCGACCGCGCCGACGCGGGCGCCGGGCTGGTGGTACGCGCCCTCACCGCCCTCGGCACGCCGTCCCTGTCACTGCTACGCGACCCGTACCAGACGAGCCGGCACCAGATGGACCGGCACCAAGCGGGCCAGCACCCGGCAGGCCAGCGCCTGGCGAGCCGACACCCGGCGAACCAGCACCAGACGGGCCAGCACCCGACGGACCGACACCCAGCGGCCCAGCACCCAGCGGCCCAGCACCCGGCGGACGACCCCCGTCCGCTCACCCGCGCCCGCGCCCGCGCCCGCGGCGACCGTCGGGTCGCCGTGCCCCGGCCCCAGGTCCTCACCGGGTTGACGGAGCTCACCGGCGAGTTACACGACCTGGCGGAACACACCCACAACCCCCAGGTCGAGCTGCTCGCCGGCATGGTGGACGCCTGCGGCCGGCTGGAGGCGTTCGACGTGGCCGGCGCGGACCGGGCCGCCGACCGCTGCGACGCTCTCCTGGAGCTCCACCCGCTGCCCTGGCCCAGCTTCCAGCACACCCTCTGGCACGCCAACCGGCTCACCCTCGACGGCCGCTTCGACGAGGCCGACCGCCTCTACGACGACGCCGACGGCCAGGCCCGCCGCCTCAACCTCTGGCACGCCCGCCAGACCGTCGCCGCCGGCCGCGTCGCGCTCAGCTACCACCGCGGCGCCATCGCCGACGCCGCGCCCCTCATCGCCGCCGTCCGCGGCGTCCATCCCACGCTGCACCACGACGCCACCACCCTGCACCTGTGCGCCCAGGGCCACCTCGACCACGCCCGGCGACTCAACGGCGGCCCCCGTCCCGCCCCTCCCCGCGACTGGTCCTGGCTGTCGGCCACCTGCCTGCGCGCCGCCGCCGTGGCCGCGCTCGGCCGTACCCACGAATGCCGCACCGCCTACACCGCCCTGCTCCCCTACAGCGGCCGCATCTCCGCCCTGTCAGCCGTGCTCTGCCTGGGCCCCGTCGACTGGTACCTCGCCCTGCTCGCCACCGCCACCGGACACCACGACGCCGCCACCGCCCACCTCACCGCCCTCGAACAGCAGGCCGACGCCGCCGGCCTGCACTGGTGGCGCGACCGCGCCGCCGCCACCGGCGTCCGCCAGCCTCTTCAGGTCGCCACCAGGGCGTGATCACGTCCTGGACAGCGGCCGGCTGAGCAGGCGGCGCCCCTCGTCCTGGAAGCCGCGCTTGCCGTAGAAGTCGAAGAGATGGCTCACGTCGTTGCCGTTGGGGGCGATCACGATCTCCAGGAGGGAACATCCCAGCTCCGCGGCCCAGCCGCGGCTGTCTTCGATCAGCCGGCCGGCCTCGCCGCGCCTGCGTGCCTCCGGGGCGACGTAGAGGTCCTCGAGCTCGGCGATCAGCCCGGATTCGAGCCCGAACGAGGTCGTGGTGATCGCGAACGCGACGATCCGGCCGTGCTCCTCGCTCACCGCGACCCGGGCCGCGGGCGAGGTGATCAAGGTGGTGAGGTTGGCGCTGAGGTCGCCTTCCGGCGTGGTGAAGCCGTCCTCCTCGTAGAAGGCGACGGCGAGGGCGAGCAGGGCGGGCAGATCGGCCTCATGGGCCGTACGGATCGACATGAGGGCATGATTGCGGCCGATCCGCCGTCTCTGCCAACCGATTTCGTGGTCAGGGCTTCATCAGCCTGCGGGCGATCACCCGCAGGGCGAGCACCTCGTCGGCGCCCTCGAAGATGGACAGCACGCGCGCGTCCACGAACAGGCGCGAGATGCCGTACTCCTCCGCGTACCCGTAGCCGCCGTGCAGCTGCTGGGCCTCCCTGGTGACCCATTCGGCCGCCCGGCAGGCGAGCTGCTTGACCTGCGCGGCCTCGAGCTGGCCGTCGCCGGCCGTCACGGCCCGGGCCGCCGCGAACGTGAAGGCCCGGCACGCGGCGGTCAACGCGGCCATCCTGGCGATCTTGGCGCGGGTCAGCTGGTAGTCCGCGAGCGGCCGACCGAAGACCGAGCGCTGCCGCGCGTAGTCCACGGCCAGCTCCAGCGCCGACTGCATGACCCCGACGGCCCTGGCGGCGGTCTGCAGCCGCGCGTTGGCGAACGCCTGCATCTGCAGGTAGAACCCGCGCCCGAGACCGCCGTCCCCGCCGATCAGGTCGGCCGCGGGGACGCGCCAGCCGTCGAAGCGCACCTCGAACGAGTGCATGCCCCGATAGCCGAGCGTACGGATGGCGCGCCCCTCGACGGACCCGCCGCCCTCCTGGGTGAGGCGCCATTCGTGGCCGGTGAAGGAGGGTTTGTCCACCACGAAGAGCGAAAGGCCCCGGTGCCCGGCCGGGTCGGTACGGGCCAGGACGAGCAGGTAGTGGGCGCGGCCGGCGAAGGTGCACCAGGTCTTGACGCCGTTCAGCACCCATTCGTCGCCGTCGCGGGTCGCGCTCGTGGTGATCCGGGCGACGTCGGAGCCGAAGTCGGGCTCGGTGACCGCCACGGCGCACAGCCGCTCGCCGGAGGCGATCATCGGCAGCCAGCGCCGTTTCTGCTCCTCGGTGCCGCCGCGGGCGATCGCGGTGGCGATGATCTCGGGACGCGTGATGAGCGAGCCGGCGGCGCCCAGCGAGGCCCGGGACAGCTCCTCGGTCACGACCACCATGGCGGCCAGTTCGTCGCCCTCGGCGGCGCCGCCGTACTCGGCCGGGATCGACAGCCCGAAGCAGCCCATGCCGGCGAGCCCGTCGATGATGTCGGCGGGGATGTCCTCGTCGTCGCGGTGGATCCGGTCGGCGACGGGGGCGACGCGGTCGGCGGCGAACTCGCGGAAGGCGGCGCGGACCAGCTGCAGCTCGGCGGACAGGTGCCGGGGCCCCGCCTCTCGGGTGGCCAGCACGCGCTCGGCGACGCGCTCCAGGAACGCCGGGTCGCGCCCCGCCGCCACGTGGGCGGCGACGCCGTCCAGGGCCGTCCCGTCCACGCCCCACAGCGCCTCCCTGCCGGTCAGGCGTCCGGCCAGGTCGGCGGCGACGTCGGCGGCGTAGAGCAGCGCCAGGTCCGCCTCGTGGTCCGCGCCATGGTCGGCGCCATGGTCGGCGCCGGTGTCCGTGCCGTGGCCCGTGCTGTGGCCCGCGTCGCAGCCCGCGTCGGGGTCCGCGCCATAGCCCGCGTCGCGGCCCGCGCCGTAGCCCGCGCCGTAGCTCGCGCCGGGGTCGAGGAGCTCGCCGGCCGCCGCGACCGCCGCCGACATCGACGCCACGTCGTAGGCCACGGCCTGGTCCCGGTCCGCCGAGGCGACGTGGGCGGCGGCCCTGCCGACGACGTCCCGCAGCGCCTCCACGACGGCACGCGCGCGGCCGGGCCCGGTCATCTCACGCACGGCCTGCGCCTTCCCCGAGCTCGATCTCCAGCGTGCTGTGGGGCTCGTCCCCCTCGCCGAACACGCCGAGCGTGGCCGCGTCGATCCGCCGCAGCAGCGCCGGCCGGCCGCAGAACAGGGGCCTGCGGTTCCGGTGCCGCATACGCGCCACGGGGACGTCCTGCCCCTCCAGGCGCAGGACCTCCGCCAGGGCGAGCGTCATCAGGGGCCCGTGCACCACCAGGCCGGGGTAGCCCTCGACGCGGGTGGCGTACGGCCAGTCGTAGTGGATCCGGTGGGGGTTGGACGTCGCCGCGCTGAACCTCATCAGCAGCGTCGGGTCCGTGGCGAACCGCCAGACCCCCTCCCCCACCGGGGCGAAAGGCGCGCCGGCGGGCGCCAGGGCCGCCGCGGGCCCGGCCGGAGCGGCCTCTTCCGGGACTGCCCCGGCCTCCCGGTAGATGAGGTCCTGCCGCTCCTCGACCGCGAGCCGGTCGCGCTCGTCGTACAGCCGGATGGTGACGACCACGACGACCAGCCGGCCCGAGCGCCCTGACTTCTCGGTGACCGACTCCACGCGCGCCTCGCGGCGTACCGTGCTTCCCACCGCGAGGGGGGCGTGGAAGGCGACCTCACCGCCCGCGAACATCCGCCGCGGCAGCTCCACCGGGGGCAGGAACGACCCGCGCGCCGGATGGCCGTCCGCGCCGAGCACGGACGAGACGGGCCAGCGGGCCAGGGCGAGCCAGTGCCACAGCGGCGGCAGCGGATCTCCCGGGCCGATCGCGGGCGTGCCGTCGTCGAACAGCGCCGACAGCGCGGCGACCGGGCCGGGCTCCACCGTCTCCCGGGTGGTGAGGGTGTGCGGTTCCCAGCTCACGTGGACCTTCCCGGGCCCGTCCGGATGACGCCGTCGCTCCGCAGCGCCGCCAGCTCCGCCGCCGACAGGCCGAGCTCGGTGCGCAGCACCTCGTCGGTGTGCCCGCCGACCTCCGGCGCCGCCTCGGGAGGCGCCTGCTCGCCGTTCATCACCAGCGGCGATCCCGGCGCCCAGTGCTCGCCGACTCCGGGCTGGGCGATCCTGGCCATCAGCGGGTTCCCGGGCAGCGTCGCGGCCAGCTCCGTGAAGCTCCGGTACGTCGACCACAGCACGCGCGTGGCCCGCAGCGCCTCTTCCGCCTCGGCGAGCGTACGGGTCTCGAACCAGCTCGCGATCAGACCGCCGAGCACCCTGCGGTGCCGGTAGCGCTCGGACTCCGCGCCGAAGTCCACCCCGAGGGCGGCGGCCAGCGCGGAGACCACGCCGGTGAGGCCGGTGGCGGCGAGCAGGTCGCGCCAGTGCCGGTCGGTGAGCGCCACGACCATCAGCCGCCCGCCGTCGGCGGTGGCGAAGTCCCGGCCGAAGGTGCCGTAGACGTGGTTGCCGACGCGCTCGCGCGAGGTGCCGTTCAGCTGCGCCTCGGCGAGGTAGCCGAGGCTTCCGGCGGCCGCCAGGGCGACGTCCTCCAGCGCCACCCGCACCTGCTGCCCCTCCCCCGTGAGCACGCGGTGCCGCTCCGCGGCCAGCAGCCCGACCGCCAGGTAGAGGCCGGCGGCCAGGTCCCAGGCGGGCACCACGCCGTTCACCGGCTGCTCGGCGTCCTCCGGGCCGGTCAGCAGCGGGAACCCGGTCGCCGCCTGGACCGTGTAGTCCACCGCGGTCCCGCCGTCGCGGCGGCCGGTGAGCAGCACGTGGATCACGTCGGGGCGGCGCGCCCGCAGCGCCTCGAAGGTCAGCTCCGGGTGCCGGTCGGAGTTGCCGATCACGATCCCGCCGCGCCGTCCCCCGCTGACGACCAGGTCGGCGACGAGCCGGCGGCCCTCCTCGGCGGACAGGTCCACCTCGACGGCGCGTTTGCCCTTGTTGAGGCCCGACCAGTACAGGCTCGTCCCGCTCTCGGCCAGCGGCCAGCGGGTACGGTCGGGAGCGCCGCCGATCGGCTCGACCCTGATCACGTCGGCGCCCAGCTGCGCCAGCGTCATCCCGCTCAGCGGCGTGGCCACGTAGCTGGACAGCTCCACGATCCGCAGCCCGCTCAGCGGTCGCGCGGCATCCTTGGTCAACGGGTGGTCCCGATCACGCACCCGACCAACCTAACCGAACGGCTCACATCGGGCGCTCGCTAACATCCGTCGTCGGACGACCCTGAAAGGCACGGCATGAGCGAGCACCCCCTGTGGCCCACGACCGGCGAGGCGACCATCACCGCCTTCCCCGTACGGCGCGACGGTCCCGGCCCGGCCGTCGTGGTCCTGCCGGGCGGCGCCTACCACCACCTCGCCGACCACGAGGGCGCGCCGGTCGCGCGCTGGCTCAACTCGCTGGGCATCGCGGCGTTCGTCGTGCGCTACCGGATCGCCCCGCACCGCCACCCGCTGCCCCTGCTCGACGCCGCCAGGGCGGTGCGCTGGGTGCGGCACCACGCCGCCTCGACCGGCGTGGACCCGGCCCGCGTGGGGGTGCTCGGCTTCTCGGCGGGCGGCCACCTGGCCGGACTGCTCGCCACCGAGGCGGGATCCATGCTGCCGGAGGGCCCGCACGACGCCGTCGACCAGGCCGACCCGCGCCCCGGGCTCGCCGTGCTCTGCTATCCCGTCGCCGAGCTCACCGGCCCGGCCGCCCACCAGGGCTCGGCCGCCAACCTGCTCGGCCCGGACGCGCCCGAGTCCGTACGCTCCGAGCTGTCGCTGCCCGAGCGCGTGGGCCCGGCCACGCCACCCATGTTCCTGTGGCACACGGCCGACGACGAGGCGGTCCCCGTCGAGAACACCTTCCAGGTGGCCCGGGCGCTCGCCCGCCACCAGGTCCCCTTGGAGGTGCACGTCTATCCCAGCGGGCGGCACGGCCTGGGGCTGGCCGAGGCCGATCCCGTCGTGGGCGACTGGACCGGCCGCTGCGCCGCCTTCCTGCGCGCCCGGGGCTGGTAGGGCTCAGAACTCCTGCGCGACCGTCCCGGCGCCGGGCCCGGACCTTCGTCGCGCGGCGGAAGCGGCCGGGGGCGACGCCGTGTCGCCATTGACCGGCCTGGCTTTGAAGGGACGTTGACCTGATGCCGTCCCGCGGCGGGCAGAGAAGTGGGGCAGAGGAGCGTGGCAGGCCACGCTCGCACGGAATCGAGCCCGGAGGCACGGCGATGTTCACCAGACGCGAATTCATGCGCCTGGCCGCGGTGACGGCAGGCGCTGGAGCATGCACGGCAGGGTCGGCGGATCGTGGCCTGCGCAAGTACGTCGACCCGTTGCCCCGCCTGCCGGTGGCCGTGCCCGACACGTCCGGTCATCCGGACCGCGACTCCTACGTGCTGACCATGCGCGAGCGCCCGTGGCGCTTCCACGCGGACCTGGCTACCACCGTCGCCTGGGGTTACTGGGTGTCCGACCCGTCCGGCCGTGGCCGGCCCGCGGGGCTCGGTTGCCTCGGCCCGGTCCTGGTGGCGCGGCGCGGTCGGCCGTCGATCGTGCGATACCGCAACGAGCTGCCGACCAGGCACCTGCTGCACCGCTCGATCGACCAGTCGTTGTGGCGGCAACTGCCCGGCGTACCAGCTGACCCGCCCGGGGGCCGGCACATGGGCATGCCCAGCGACCTCACCGTGTGGAACGTGGTGCATCTGCATGGGGGGTGGAGCCCGCCGCAGTCGGACGGCAACCCCGCCGCCTGGTTCACCCCGAAAGGCAGGCACGGCCCGCTTTACAAGACCTTGCCCGGAGCCGCGCCCAATGAGGCGATCTACGCGTACGGCAACCGGCAGCGGGCCACCATGCTCTGGTACCACGACCACGCGATGGACCTCACCCGGCTCAACAACTACGCCGGGCTGTCCGGGCTTTACGTGATCCGGGACGACGCCGAGGAGGCGCTCGGTCTCCCGCGGGGGCGCTTCGAGGTCCACCTGGTCCTGCAGGACCGTACGTTCAACCCGGACGGCTCGCTCTCCTACCCGGTCAAAGGAGTGAACGCGTATCACCCGATCTGGTCCCCGGAGTGCTTCGGCGACACCCCGGTGGTCAACGGCAAGGCCTACCCCTTCCTGGCGGTCGAGCCGCGCCGCTACCGGTTGCGCGTCCTCAACGGGTCGAATTCCCGTTTCTACCACCTGTGGCTGGGCGACGAGCGGACCCGGCTGCCGTTCTGGCTGATCGGGATCGGCGGGGGGCTGCGGGGCGACGCCTTGCGTACCACGACGCTGCTGATGGCCCCGGCGGACCGTGTGGACATCGTCGTCGACTTCTCGGCGGTTCCCCGCGGCGGCACCGTCACACTCATGAACGACGCCCCTGCCCCGTTCCCCGCCGGGGGTGGCGGCCCGGCGATCCCGCAGATCATGCAATTCCGCGTGACCGAGCCGCTGAGCCGCCGCGACCCCACGACCCCGCCCGAGCGGCTGAACCTGCCACCACTGGAGCGGCTGCGGCCGGACAGTGCGACGTACTGGCGCGAGCGGGTGCTGACCGAGACGACCGACCGGCACGACAACCCCGTCCACCTGCAGATCAACGGCAGGTTCTTCTTCGAGCCGGTGGACGACTTCGTCCGGGCCGACTCCACGGAGGTCTGGGAGTACATCAACACCACCGGCGACGCCCACCCCATGCACGTGCACCTCGTGCAGTTCCAGATCCACAACCGGCAGAAGTTCGAAGCGGATCGGTACCGGGCCGACTACGGCCGGTGGCTGGCGGCGGGCCGCCCCACGGACCGCAAGCCGCAACTGGCCCGCTACCTCGTCGGCCCGCCCGTCCCGCCGGAGCCGGAACAACAGGGCTGGCGCGACAGCTTCATCGCCTACCCCGGCATGGTGAACAGGATCATCGCCCGCTACACCATGGCGCCACCGGTGCCGGGGATCGACGGCACGGGCACCACGTTCCCGGCCGACTACATCCACCACTGCCACATCCTGGAACACGAGGACAACGACATGATGCGCCCCTGGCAACTCATCAGGTGACCGCCCCACATGGGCCGGGGGCCACCGAGAGCCGGCGTCCTGGACGGACGGCTCGCCGACGGTCGTCGGGGTCCGCCGCGGTCCTCGCAGCGGAGCTCCCGCACCGAACGGTGATCTGGGTCGACACCGTTCGGGCAGGAGCTCCGTCTCTCCTTCGCCTAACCTGGCGTGGACGGCGGCCGGAGGATCTGCCAGAGGCGCCAGATGATCATCGGTGCCTTCGAGGACGGACTGTCCGACGTGTACGGCTTGGAGGCCGGGCCGTGCCCGGTGCCCTGGTCAGCCATCTCATCAGCCATGCTCCGTGCGGTCCCTTGGTAGGAGTTCGTCGGATGGACCCTCCCCAGCTGCTCGTCGATCGAGCGTCTCTGCGCTTCGGTCAGCCCGCGCGACTGGCTCTGGCCGGTGTTCGGCGGAGTTCGCTGTGCCTTGGGCGGCGATTGCCGTTGAACCGCCCTGCGACTGGTCGGACGGACGGCGGGCCGATGCCTGACCGTGCTCCGGGGCCTGCTCGCACGCCTCGTCACCGCCCTGCGCGCAGCCGCTGCTCGTCGCCTGGCAGCCGCGGCTCGCCGCGCTGCCGCTGCCGCTCGTCGCCTGGCGGCCGCGGCGGCCGCCCGCTGCCTGGCCAGCGCGGCCTTCTTCCGCGCCGCTTGTGCCGCCCTCTTCTTGGCCGCTTCCGCGGCTCTCTTCCGCGCCGCCTCGGCCGCCTTCTTCTTGGCCGCTTCGGCGGCCCTGCGCTTGGCCGCTTCCAGGGCGCGCCTCCTGGCCGCTTCGGCGGCCCTGCGCCGGGCCGCGGCGAGTGCCGCCCTCCTGGCCGCGGCCGCGGCCGCCCGCCGAGCCGCGGCCTGTGCCGCCCGCCGAGCCGCGATACGCGCCGCGATCCTGAGCCCGATCCCCACGGCGATCCACACCCACTGGCCGTCGGGGTCGGTCATGGTGACGGGGCTGTTGCTGGCGTAGGCGTAGGCGTTGAGCTGCTGCGGATCTCCCTCGTCGATGATCGGGTCGACCGAGAGGAAGCGGCCGTTCGTGGCGTCGTACTCTCGGGCGCCGAGGTGGACGAGCCCGGTCGTCGCGTCCTTGGTGCCGCCGACGAATCCGCGTTGTCCCGGCCACCAAGGTGGTGGCGTCCCGCGGTCCTCGCCGAACGGGGTCTGCCTGCGGATGGCCACGTCTCCGGTGCCGGCGTTCACCATGGCCTGCGCGGTGCCCTGATGATCGTTGGCCATGAAGTAGACCTGGTTGTCCGGCGTGCGCACCGCGATGGCCTCGCCGCCGATGGTGTAGTAGCGGGTCTGCTCGACGACGTCCTTGGCGTAGTCGAGGCGCAGCTCCATGTCGTCGATGTAGAGGGTGGCGTCGGTGGGGGTCTTTCTGAGCAGGCGGTCGCCGTCGGCGTCGTAGATGAACGACGTCGTCTTGCCGGCCTCGCTCACCGACTCCAGGTTGCCTTCGGCGTCCCAGACCAGGCTCTGGTCGGAGTTGCCGACCTTGCGCCTGGTGGTGTTGCCCGCGGCGTCGTACTCGAACAGGTCCGACCCGACGGTCTGGAGCGCGTGCGGCTGCTTGCCGCCGGCGGCCGGGTAGGTGGAGGTACGGGTGGTCTCACCCGCGCCGCCCCAGGCGTGCTTGGTCTCCTTGAGCCGGTTGCCGGTGGCGTCGTAGGCGTAGCTGACCGCGTACGGGGCCACGCCGCCGATCTTGTCCCCGGTCGGGCCGGAGGCGCAGTCGTCGGTGGCCGTCCAGGCCGAGGTCAGGCGGCGCAGATAGTCGTGCTTGAAGCACTGCGTGTCCTGGCCGGACCTGTCGGCGATCTTGGTGATGTTGCCGGCCGCGTCGTAGCTGTAGTTGAGGTCCAGATCGCTGGCGGCGGCACCTGCCCGGTCCAGCCGCATGCCGGTCAGCCTGCGGGTGCCCTCGTCATGGGTGTAGGTCAGCCAGGCCTTCTTGGTGCCCTCGCCCAGCTCGTACTGGAGGATCTCTCCCATCTTGGAGTAGCGGGTCGCGCTCACGTACGCCGCCAGGCCCGTGACCTTGGTCGGCTGGCTGAGCCCGTCGTAGCCGTACACGACCGACTCCTCCGTCAGGCCGCCTCCCGCCGGGAAGCTGACCGACTGGACCTGGTCGTCGACCGTGTAGCGCGTGTTGAGCTGGTAGGAGCCGGCCAGCTTGCCCTCCCGTTCCGGGATGGTGACGGTCTGGCGCAGGGTGCGGTAGTCGGCGTCGATGGCGTTGATCTCGGCCGTGTACGCCTGCCCTCCCACGTACCGGATACTGGCGTTGAGTTCTCCCTTGGCCAGCGCGTCGTACTTCCATACGGCCAGCAGCGGGCCGGTGGCGGATCCTTCGCGCATCTCGGTCTTGCGACCCAGAACGTCGTAGCCGTACCACAGGGTCTTGCCACGCGCGTCGGTGGTGGTGACGATCTCGTCGGCGTCGTTGTACGTGGTGGTCGTGACGCCCTTGTCCGGGTCCTCCGTCCTGATCTCCCGGCCGCGCATGTCGTAGTGGTGGCGCCAGACGTTGCCCGCCGGGTCGGTCACCGTGGACAGGCGTCCGGCGCGGTCGTAGGTGTACTTGGTGGAGTCGTACTCGCCGGTCGGCGTCGCGCCCTTGTACTGGCGCAGCTCGATCAGCCGGTCCTGCGCGTCACCGATCCGGGTCGTCGCCGTGCCGCCCGGCGGCGGTGTGACGTGGAGCCGGTCGCCCTCCTCCCTGGCCGTCACCCGGTACTTCTCCACGCCCTTCACCTTGAGGATCTCGGCGTTGGCCTCACCCGCTCCGTCGAACAGCGAGACGACCTGGTTGGGCACGTCGGCGTCGGCCACCGCCAGCAGCTCGGTGGAAGGCGCGCCCGTGGCGAAGTAGCCGGTGTTGGCCTTGTACTCCTCGCCCTGCGAGTTGTGGAAGGTGTCGGTGATCGTGCGCCCATCACGTAGCGCGGGATCCGTCGTCTGGTCGTCCGCCGGCGCGGGTTCCTGGGTCTGGCGCTCGCGCATCAGGCCGTCGTACAGCTCATAGCTGGTCGTGTAGCCGCCGTCCGCGCGCAACGTCTTGGTGGTGACGTAGCTGGGGCCGTCGGTGCGCATCGTGTAGGAGTACTCGGTGCTGGGCGACTGACCGGCCTCCTTGCTCCGGTCGGCCTGCCAGACCTTGGTCAGCCGGCCGAGCGCGTCGTACTCCATGTCGACGCGGCGGTTGTTCGCGTCGATCTCGGCGACGGGCTCGCCCCACGCCGGTTCGAGCAGGGTCCGCTCGACATGGCCGAGCTGGTTCGTCTCCGTGGTCTCCGTCGCCGGGGCGCCGGTGGCCGGGCTGTAGGTGGTGACGGACTTGGTGCCGACCGGGTCCGTCTCGCTGGTCTCACGGCCGTAGACGTCGTAGGTGCGGATGGTGCCGGTGATCGTCCGGCCGTCCGCCGAGACGAGCTCCTGGACCGTGGTCACATCGCCCTTGGTCGGCGCCTGTCCGTGCGCCTGGCCGTCATACTGGACTTTCTCGTCCGAGATCACCTCGTCGGCGGCCAGCTTGGAGACCGCGGTGCCGCAGCCGGCGGCGACCTTCTGAACCCTGCTGGGGTAGTCGAGCATCCAGGACGTGTCATTACGAGCGTAGGTGTAGCGGGTGCACTCGTCGTCATCGGCGGCGGCCAGGTCACCCTTCTCGTCGACCTGGAGGAGCAGGCCCTTGTCGTCGTACGCGCGCTCTTCGCCGGTACGCCGCCACTTGTCCCCCGGCAGTGCGGTGCGGGTGACCATGGACTTGGGCTGCACCACGTGGGCGGCCTTGGTGACGCCGCTCTGCGTGGACTCGGCCGTCTTGACCGACCAGGGCTCCTCGAGCGTCGCGCTCAGGATGGCCCCGCCGTCGCCGTCGAAGAGGATCTCCTCGCGCTCGAAGCCCGCGAACTGGTCGAGGTCGTCCAGTTTGACGCCCTCGGAGTCCGTGACCTGCGCGCTGCGCTTGGAGCCGTCGGCCTGCTTGTCGCCGTGCATGCCGCGGAAGTAGCGGAACTCCTTCAGCGTGCGCTTGCCGTCCTGCCCGTCGCCCTCGCGGACGCGGACCCGGCCGAAGCCACGGTAGTCGGCCCAGGTGCGGTGCTCGGGCTTGACCAGGATGTTGTCGGCGTAGTGCCAGCCGGCACCGTCGAGGTACTCGTAGTCGGTGACCACGTTGGGCGAGCCCGCTACCCGGTCGACCTCGATCGTCTGGGTGACCAGGTACTTGTGGAACCAGTCGGTGACCTCGGCCTCGTTCGGCGGCGCCCAGCGCTGCGGGAAACAGCGCCTGGTGTTCTTGTCCGCCGTGGGGACGTCGCCCGGCTTGCAGTCGGCCGCCGAGTAGTTGACCCGCAGCTCGCCGCCGGACTCGTTGTTGATCGCCTGCACCCGCCACTTGACCAGCGGGGCGCGGCCCTCGTTGGCGTCCACCCGGTTGGGCAGCTGGACGCCGATGAACGTGACCTTGGGCAGCGTGATCGTGCCACCCACATGACCGGTCTGCTGGATCGAGGCCAGCCACAGCGCCGGGCTCATGCCGTCGCCCGAGGCGGGGAACTGGTGCGCCAGCGTCCAGGAGTCCACCGCGGTGTACTGGCCCGAGGCGTTGACGATCTGCGTGGTGACCTTGGTCAGGCGCTTGCGCGTGAAGAACGTCGGCGCCAGGCGGTCGGTGCACTTCACCCCGGAGTCGCAGATCTGGTCGAACGGGACGTCCGGCCAGCTGCCGGCGGTCTCCTTCTTGAGCTGGTCGGCGGCGCAGGTGATGGTGCCGTTGGGCAGGCAGCGCTCGGCCACGTCGAAGACGACGCGGGCGGCGGGAGCCTTGGTGAACAGCTCGTTCTTCAGGTAGCCGTAGTCGATCCTGGTCAGGTACGCGCCGCGCACGTACTGCGTGCCGAGCTCCGGCTTCATGTTGCGGCCGTAGTGGTTGGTCTCCTGGGCGTACCAGTACGTGGTGGCGTTGCCGTGGGTGTCCACCGCGTAGTCGAGGTTCCACCGGTAGCCCTGCTGGCACCACGCGTTGGCCGGGGTGCTGTTGTAGCAGGGCTCGCCGCTGTTGTTGCCGAACACCGGCACCGTCTGCACCGACTTCGTCTCCGGCTTGCCGGTGACCCAGCCGGGCAGCCGGTTCAGGCCGAAGGTGTACTGCGTGCCGTCCGGCGTGGTGACCCGCCAGTACTCGCCGTTGTTGTCGCCGTTCGTGGCACCGGTCAGCGCCTCGATCCTCGTGCCGTCGTCCCGCTTGGGCCGCCACTGCTTCGTGGTGGCGTCCTTGACGAGCTCGACCGACGAGTCGCCCAGGGACATGGTGGCGTTGTCCTGGTCCCAGCACAGGTCGCCGGTCTTCTTGCCGTCGATCATGCAGGACTTGTAGCGGCGCTCGATGTAGCCGCCCGGGTTCAGCTCGAAGCCCTCACCGACCCAGGAGGCCTGGTTGTTGGTGGAGGCGGTGCGACCGTCCACGCTCTGCGAGGAGTAGCCCAGCGACACGCCCGGCTCCTCACCACCCAGCGCCGGAGGCGTGCGCAGCTCGTAGCCCCAGGTGAAGTCACCCGACTGAGGACCCACGCTCCAGTCGGACGAGGCCGCCAGAGAGGTCGCGGCATGGTCGCCCGACGGGCCGGACGCCGCCGCGGTCAGCGCGTACAGGCCGCCCGTCTCGACCTCGGCGCTCACCGTACCGCTCGTCACGTTGTTGTCGCTCTTCACCGGCTGCGGCTGAGCGCAGCCGGCCGCGCCGGTGAGCGCGCACTCCTCCAGCTTCACCATGCGCAGCCGGGAGCCGTAGTCACCGCCGTAGGCGTACCGGAAGCCGGAGTAGTCCACCTCAAGGCGGGTCTTGACCGGCTTGGCCGCAGCCGCCGCTGCCGCCCCCTGCCCCGGCATGACGCGCATCGCCAGGCCGAGCAGGTCGGTGTCGAGCAACTCGACACTGATCGGGGTGGGCGCCTGCGCCGCCTTGGCCGTCCCCGATGCCAACTTCACCGGGAAGCCGGCCGCCAGGGTGGAGGCGGAACCGCCCAGTTCCACCTTCTGCGGTTTGGGCCAGGTGACGGCCGGCGCCGCCTTCCACGCCTGCTTGGCGACGGGATCCGCCAGTGGCGGCTTGACCGGGACCGGCCGGCCCGTCACCGGCGCTTCTTTCTGCACGGCAGGCGCCGGGCGCGGGGCCGCGTAGGCGGGCATGGCGTACACCATCTCCGCCAGCAGGACGATCGAGAGAACCGGGGCCAGCCTGCGTGGCCAGCGCGATTCGGGCTTGGCCTCTTGCGTCGCGAAACGATTCCACGACGTGTCCGGGCCATCCGGCTCTTGTGGGGTTCGTTGAAGGCCGTTCCATCGGGAGTGGGGCAGGTCTAACTCACTCGGCAGATCCATTGACCATCTCCAGGGGCTTTCGGGGGCGGTTGGCTGAGCGGGTCGTGCGGTGCTCAGCGCGTCATCGGAAGCGCGACAACCTGGCGGGTACGGCTGGGCGAGGAGACGATCTCGACGGTGCGACCAGCCCTTCCCCGTTGTCGTGACGGGATCGGCGTCCGGTACGCGATCCGTCACTCGGCTGCCCTGAGCCGGGGTTACGCCCGGGACGACGGACGCCACCCGGGAACACCCCGTGATCTTCGATCGATGATCGGATCGTCGCCTCCGGGAAGCCGTCGGTCCAGACTTTTGCGCCTTCTGCTCAAATATTTTTCAGATGTACGGAAATTCGGAAAATTTCCGCCCGCCGGGGCTGGTAGGGCTCACCCGCGCCAGATCCGCAGGTAGGCCTCGCGGTAGCCGGGCGGGTCCCAGGACGTGGCGCCGCCGACGTTCGCCGTCGTGGTCAGGTGCACCGGCGTCACGTACCCGCTCGGCGGGCGCCCGGCGAACGCGCGGTTGAGCTCGTCGACGATCTGGCTGCCCTGCGCGTTCAGCGGCTCCGGGACGGTCGCGTGCTGGAACTGCCGGGCGCGGATCCGCTGGAACGCCGAAGGGTCCCCGTCTCCGGCGCCGATGGAGTAGGGCGGCCCCTCCCCGGGCTTACCGGCGGCGCGCAGCGCGGGAGCGGCGTCGGCGAAGTAGACGTCGTTGATGGCGACCGAGTACGTCCACAGGTCCCTGAAGCGGGACAGCAGGGACGAGACCTCCTGCGGCGTGCGGCTGCCCGCGTCGGGGAGCGGGATGTTCTCGTAGGACAGGAGCCGGACACCGGCGCAGGTCGCCAGGGTCTGCTTGATGAGCCGGGACTTGTTCTCGGCGAACGGGATCGAGGAGTCGGTGAAGATCACGACGTTCGCCCGGCCGTTCGACCTGGCGATGATCCAGTACGCGCTGATCCGCGCCACGTCCTCCACCCGGCTGGTGACGTTGGTGAAGAGGCGGGGGTTCGCGCTGGGGCCCGGCGACTTGGTCGCGTGCCAGCCCACGAGCTGGATCCCGGCGGCGTTGGCCTGCTTGACCTGCTGCGCCACGGACGCCGGGTCGAACCCGCCGATGACGATGCCCGACGGCCGGAGGGCGACCGCCTCGCCCAGGGCCACGCGGATCCCGGCGGGGGTGCCCTGGCCGTCGATCACGCGGAAGCTCCACCGTACGGACCGGGCGGCCTCCCGTACGGCGTCGGCGGTGCCGGCCACGCCGGGGTTGGTCATGGTCGCGGCGACGAAGACGACGCTCTTGCCCGGAACGGCGCGCGGCCCGCTCGTGGGGCCGCCCCAGGGCACGTCCATCGCCTCGGCGCGGGCGACCGCCCGCCTGGCGGTGTGCACCACGCTGTGGCAGCCCGCTGGCCCTCCGGGGCCGGGGGGCGGGGTGCCGAGGGAGCAGCCGGCGGCGACCAGGACGAGCGCCACGAGGCGGGCCAGGTTCATGGCAGGCTCCGCACCCGGCCGGTGCGCGCCCGGCGCCGCGCGGAGTAGCCGGCCAGCCCGACGGCGACGAGCAGGGTGGCGCCGTTGAACAGCGGGGTGACCCAGAAGTCCGCCCCGAGCTGGCTGATGCCCGACAGCCCGATGGCCAGGACCGCGATGGCGACGACCGTGCCCCAGGCGTTGGCGCGTCCCGGCTTGATCGTGGTGGAGCCGAGCAGCGCGGCCACGAACGCCGGCAGCAGGTAGTCCAGCCCGACGCTCGGGTTGCCGATCTGCTGCTGGGCCGCGAGGAGCACGCCCGCGAAGCCGGTCACCAGGCCGGATCCGGCGAAGGCGAGGACGACGTACCGGCGGATCGGGATCCCGACCAGCTCCGCCGCCCGCGGGTTCGAGCCGATGACGTAGAGGTAGCGGCCCACGGGGAGCCGCTCCAGCACGAGCCACAGGGCGGCGGCCAGGGCGAGCACGTAGAAGACGGGCGTCGGCAGGCCGAGGAGCGTCGAGTCGTACAGGCCGGTGAAGCCCTCGGGCAGGCCCTGCGGGCCGGGGAAGATCCGGGCGCCCTGGGTCACCCAGCCCGTGACGGCGTACAGGATGCTGCCGGTGCCGAGGGTCGCGATGAACGAGTCGATGCGCGCGAACTCCACCAGCAGGCCGTTGACCGCGCCGACCACCGGCCCGCCGGCGAGCACGGCCAGGCAGGCCGCGGGCCACGGCCACCCGGCGTTCACGATCAGCAGCAGCGTCATGACGTGCCACAGGCCCAGGCCGTAGCCGAGGGACAGGTCGAAGTTCCCCGTGACGATGGGGATCATCGCGCCCAGCGCCAGGACCGCGGTGATCGAGTAGGCGGAGACGATCGCGGTCAGGTTGGCCATGGTGGGGAACGTGTCCGGCAGGGCGAGCGCGAACGCGGCGAACAGGATGACGGCCAGCGCGAGCAGCCCGTACCCGCCGATCAGCCTGCCGGCGGAGGGCCGTCCGCGGGGCGTGCGGCCGTTCGTCAGCAACGGCCCGTCCCAGGGGTGGCCGTGGCCGCCCGGGTGAGGGCGGCGACGGTGAGGGCGTCGCCGCCCAGCTCGGCCGTCACCGTTCCGCGCGCGAACACGAGCGCCCGGTCGCACAGGTTCGCGACCTCCTCGAAGTCGGCGGAGACCAGGAGCGCGGCGGCCCCGGCCGCCAGGGCCTCGTCGAGCAGCCGGTGGATTTCGGGCTTGGCGCCGACGTCGACGCCGGCCGTGGGCTCCTCGAGGATCAGGAGCCGGCGGCGGGCCCCGAGCCAGCGGCCGATCAGCACCTTCTGCTGGTTTCCGCCGGACAGGGCGGCGAACGGCGCCTCCGGGTCGGCCGGGCGGACGCGCAGGCGCTCGACGATCGCCGCCGTCTCGGCGCGCTCGCGGCGCGGGCTCAGCGGGCTCAGCGGCGACCGGCCGCGCGCGCCGGGGTTGGCCAGCAGGTTCTCCCGCACGCTCAGGTCGGCGGCGGCCCCTTCCTCCTGCCGGTTGCCGGACACGAAACCGACCCCGGCGCCGACGGCCGCCGCGACCGAGGGCGGCCGGTACGGGCTGCCGGCCAGCAGCACCCGGCCCGCAGCCATGGGGTACGCGCCGGCCAGCGCCCGGCCGAGGTCCACGTGCCCGGCTCCGGCGAGCCCGACCAGGCCGAGCGCCTCGCCGGACCGCAGGTCGAACTCCACCGGGCCCGCCCGTCCCGCGCGCACGCCGTCCAGGCTCAGCAGGACCTCTCCCTTTGTTCCGCGGGCCCGGCGCGGGTGGACCCTTTGCTCTCGCCCCACGATGTCGCGCACCAGCTCGGCCGGCTCGCGGCCGGCGAGCGGGCCCTGGCTGACCAGGCGCCCGTCGCGCAGGACGGCGACCCGGTCGGCGACCCGGTAGACCTCGTCCAGCCGGTGGCTGACGTACAGGATCCCGTGGCCCCGATCGCGGAGCGTGCGCAGGACGCCGAAGAGGCGTTCGCGCTCGGCGGCGGACAGAGCGGCGGTCGGCTCGTCCAGCACGATGATCCGCGCGTGCGTGGCCAGCGCGCGGGCGATGGCGACCAGCGAGCGCTCCGCCCGCGTCAGGTGGGCGACCGGCTCGTCCGGGTCGAGGCGGGCGGCGACGATCCGGAGGGCGTCCACGCAGCGGCGGCGTACCGCGCGCCAGGAGATGAGGCCGCCGCGCCGGGCGTACCCCATGCCGAGGGCGATGTTCTCGGCGACGGTCATCCACTCCACGAGGCCGAGGTCCTGGTGGATGAACGCCATGTCGGCGGAGGCGGCCTGGCTGCCCAGGGGGTGGCCGGCCACGACGACCTCTCCCCCGTCGGCGTGGTGGACGCCGGCCAGGATCTTGATCAGCGTCGACTTGCCCGCGCCGTTGGCGCCGAGCAGGGCGAGCACGTCGCCGCGGCGGAGGTCGAGATCCACGCCCCGCAGGGCGTGGATGCCGCCGAAGCGCTTGCGCAGCCCCCGGATCCGGACGAGCGGTTCCGGCTCCGCCGCTCGGGGGCGCGGGTCACTCGCCATCGGGCCGGCGCGATTCCCACGCCTTGACGATCTGCGACCTGGAGGAGAAGTTCAGCTTGCGCAGGACGTTCTCGACGTGGCACTCCGCGGTGCGCTGGGCGATGACCAGCGTCTCGGCGATCTGCTTGTTGCTCAGGCCCTTCGCGACCAGCTCGGCGATCTCCCGCTCCCTGCGGGTCAGGATGGACGTGGCGTCGGACTCGGGCTGGGCGCTCTCCGCGCGCCGCGCGGGCTTCTCGTCCAGCGCGTACGCGGCGGCCTGCTCGGGGGTGAGCTCCGCGCCGCGGTCGAAGGCCGCCTTGAACGCCCGCTCCGTGAGATGCCGCCGCAGGCCGGACTCGCACCGGTCGTGGGCCCCGGTCAGGTGCCCGAGCCCGGGCAGCGACGTCCCGATCGACTTCCAGACCATGTGGGCGGCGCCCAGCATCTGGGCGGCCTGCTCGTACTGCTCGTCGTCGGTCAGGATCCAGGCCAGCCCCTCCAGGCACTGCGCCAGGCCGAGGTGGTCGTTGCAGCGCACCTTGAGCCGCATGGCGTCCCGAATCATGGTCACGGCCTCCCGCAGGGCGCCCTGGCGCCGCCGGTCGAGGGCCGCGACCCACAGCGCGTACGAGATCGACCATTCGGCGTTCGCGCGCTCGGCCGCCTCCAGCACCTCTTCGCAGAGGGCCGTGGAGCGCGGGTGGTCCATGAGGACGGCGGTCATGGCCAGCTGGAAGAGGGCCACCCACGCGTGTCCCCGGTGGCCGAGGGCGCGGCGGCGGGTCAGCGCCTCGTCCAGGAGCTCCATGGCCCGGGAGAAGTCGCCGGCCAGCAACGCGGCGAACCCGGTGATGTGCAGCGCGCCGGCGAGCTGGGCCTCGTCCCCGAGCCGCTCCGACAGCGCCTGGCACTCCTCCAGCAGCGGCTTGGCGGCCTGCGGGTCGCCCCGCAGCAGGACGAGCCACGCGTCGACCCACAGGGCCTTGGCCCGCCCGGCGCTGGGGCCGGACTCCTGCGCCAGCGCCCGTTCCAGCCAGTGGTGGCCCTCGCTGGGGGAGCTCCACGAGAGCCGGTGGCTCCACATCGCGGCGGCGATCTCGAGCGCGGCCCAGGCCTCGCCCGGCTCGCCCAGGCAGAACTCCAGCGCGGAGCGCACGTTCCCCTGCTCCTGGCTGAGGCGCCCGAGCCAGTCCATCTGGTGCTCGCCGAACCACTCCTCCTCCGCCCGCGCCGCCAGCCGGCGGCACCAGTCGCGGTGACGCCGCCGCAGGGCCTGGTCCTGGCCGGAGGCGACGAGCCGCTTCCATCCGTACTGGCGCAGCGTGTCGAGCATCTCGAAGCGCACGTCGGTGGCCTGGCCGCGGCGCTGCACGATCGACTTGTCCACCAGCTGGGTCAGCAGGTCCATGAGGCTTTCCGGGGCGATCCCGTCCTCCGAGCACACGTGCTCGATCGCGTCCAGGCCGCAGCCGCCGGAGAAGACCGACAGCCGCTCCCACAGCGTCCGCTCCTCCTCGGAGCAGAGGTCATAGCTCCAGTCCACCAGCGCGCGGAGCGTCTTCTGGCGCGGCGGCGCGGTGGTGGGCCCGGTCGTCAGCAGCCGGAACCGGTCGTCGAGGCGCTCCAGGATCTGCTCCACTGACAGGACCAGCACCCGTACCGCCGCGAGCTCGATGGCCAGGGGGATGCCGTCCAGCCGCCGGCACAGCCGCGCCACCGCCGCGCTGTTGGCGTCGGTGACCCTGAACTCGTGCACGGCCGAGGCGGCCCGGTCCTCGAACAGGCGCACCGCCTCGTTCTCCAGCGCGCCGTCCATCGAGATCTCGGCCGCCCCAGGCACGTTCAGCGGCGGGACCTCCAGCACCAGCTCCCCCGGGACGTGCAGCGCCTGCCGGCTGGTGGCCAGGACGCGCAGCTCGGGGGCCATCGCCAGCAGGTCGCCGGCCAGCGCGGCGACCTGGGGCAGCAGGTGCTCGCAGTTGTCCAGCACCAGCAGCAGCCGCTTGTCGTGCAGGTATTCGGCGAGGGAGGCCGGGTCCTGCCTGGGGCATCCGACGGCGTCGGCGACCGTCTCGGTGAGCAGCGCGCCCGCCACCAGCGGGGCCAGGTCGACCAGCCAGACCCCGTCGCCGAACTCCCGCGCCATCTCGGCGGCGATCCGCCGCGCCAGCCGCGTCTTGCCCACCCCGCCGACGCCGGTGAGCGTCAGGAACCGGCCGGTGGTGAGCAAGCGCTTGCCCTCGGCGATCTCGTTCCTGCGACCGACGAAGCTCGTGAGCTCCAGTGGCAGATTCCCCGCACGTGACCGCGCCATCGCCCCCATAGCTTCCACAAACCTCGTCACCCGTGCGCGCCCTCGCAGGCCTCGGCTTATTGCTACCCGTGGTGGGCAACGTCATGGCACTGAAGACGCAAACCCTGCGCCAGTGGTGAGCGGGCCGGTCATGCCCGGCCCAAGCGCCCTTGGGCCGGGGCCGACCTGCGGGTTCGGGCCTGTTTCATGAGCTCCGTACGGGGAGGCCGGTCAGGCCGTGCATGAGCAGCCCCGGACGCCACGACAGCCGCTCCTCGGGGACGGCGAGCCGCAGACCGGGGAAACGCTCCAGCAGGTGGCGGAAGGCCACCACGCCCTCGGTCCTGGCCAGCGGGGCGCCCAGGCAGTAGTGGATGCCGTGGCCGAACGCGACGTGCTGGCCCGCAGGCCGGGTGACATCGAGGCGATCGGCGTCGGCGAACTGCGCCGCGTCCCGGTTGGCCGACAGGAACGACACCAGCACGAGCTGCCCCGCCGGGATCTCCGTGCCGCCGATGGTGACGCGCTCCTTGGTGAACCTGAGGGTGGACGTGCTGACCGGCCCGTCGTAACGGAGGAACTCCTCGACCGCCGCCGGCAGCAGCCCGGGGTCCGCCCGGAGCTTGGCGAGCTGGTCGGGGTGGCGCAGGAGCGCGAGCGCCCCGTTGCAGATCAGGTGCACGGTCGTCTCGTGGCCGGCGACCGTGAGCAGGAACGCGGTGTCGACGAGCTCCCGCCCGCTCAGCGCGCCCTCCTCGTCCTGGGCCTGCACCATGGCGCTGAGCAGGTCGTCGGCCGGCGCGGCCCGCCTGGCCTCGCAGAGCTCGGCGAGGTAGGTGGTGAACTCGGTGGCGGCCCGCACGACCACCTCCGGATCCAGTACGGCGCCCTCGATGGTGGTGTTGGACCACTTGATGAGCTGCGGCCAGTCCTCCTCGGGGATGCCGAGCAGCTCCCCGATCACCATGGCGGGCAGGGGCACGGCGTAGTCGTGCAGCAGGTCGAACTCCGGCCCCAGCTTGTCGAGGAGGCCCGCGCTGATCTGCTCGACACGGGGACGCAACGCCTGGACGCGGCCCGCCGTGAACACCTTGCCCACCAGCCGCCGCAGGCGCGCGTGGTCGGGCGGGTCGACGAAGAGCATGTTGTGGGGCACCACGGCCTCGTAGCCGCTGCTGTCGCCGCCCTCCAGCTCGTTCGACTTGATCATGTCCGGGTTGTTCGTGAAGTCCTTGCTGAGGCGGGGGTCGGTGCAGGCCGCCTTGACGTCCTCGTACCGGCTCACCACCCAGACCCGTACGCCCTGCGGGGTCGCGGTGCGAAAGACCGGGCGCCCTTCGCGGAGCCCCGCGAACACGGAATGCGGGTCACGCAAATAGTCCTCATCGAACAACGTCTCGATCATCGTCACCCTTTCGCGCACGGAATGGCAGGCGTCCACCTTATGTTCGGGCTCCGTCCCCTGCCATTTCCGTTTTCCACCCCCTAATTTCGGCCACCCGAAAACAGGGGCTCGGCCTGGCGAACCCCGCCCACCAGCGGCACCACCGGGCCCGGAGATACCGCGTCCTCGTGGTAATAGCCGTGGCTTCCGTATATCCAGGTCACGACACAGATGAGGTGAGCCCGGAACGCGATTTCCGGGCCTCAGCGGCGCCCGCGAAAAGCCGCAAGCTCCCGGGAGACCAAGGCTCCGGAGCCGAGCACGCGCGCGGCCGCGCCGTGATCCTGATCAGGGCCTGCCGGCACCGGGTGCGGAAACGGCGAGGGTCAGGATCTGTCCGGTGCGAGGTCCGGTGGTCAGCCGCTGGAGGTTGTCCGTGACGCCGTCGGACCCGCGCCACTCGGCCGTCATGACGAACAAGGTACGCCGGTCCGGGCCCCCGAGCATCAACGCGAACGGGGCCTGGTCCTCGGAGAGTTCGACGCGTTCGAGGATGCCGCCGCCCTCGGCGACGCGGACGATCGCGGACGCGCCGGTGGAGACCCATACCGCGCCCTCGGCATCCAGGCAGATGCCGTCCGGGGCGACTCCGTCGGCGAAGATCCGCCGGTTGGACAGCCCTCCGTCCGCGTCGATGTCGAACGCGGTGAGCCGCCCGGCGAACGACTCGGCGATGATCAGCGTCCGGTCGTCGGGCGTGATGACCATGCCGTTGGGGAACTGGATGTCGTCGGCGACCTGGCGCAGTTCGCCCTCTGGCGTGACGAGCTTGATGTAGCCGGGCTTGGGCGCGCCGCCACCGGCGAAGTCGAAGTCCGCCCCGTTGATGTAGATGTTGCCGCGCCCGTCCACGACGATCTCGTTGCCGCCCTGATCGGCGACGGTGACCATAGACCCGTCCGGCTCTTGACGGCGCAGCTTGTCCCCGGTCATCAGCAGCCTGCCGTCGGGCAGCCAGTCGATGGAGTACCCCATCGGGACCGGGCCCCGTACGGATGCGACCTCTGACTTGCCGTCAAGATCGACGGCCACGACCTCCCGGTCGATCCAGTTGCAGAACCACAGCCGGTCCTCGTGCCACCGCGGCGACTCAGGAATTCCCAGGCCCGTCAGCAGAACCTTCGGCTTGGACATGACGCCTCCTCACTTCGCCCGACTGCGCCGACCGCAGCCCGGCTTTCCTGCTTTTCACACGAACAGCCCCCTCCCCGATCGACACGATGACCGCGAACGTGCGAATTTTTCTGGGAGCTCTGCCGGCAGCCGCTCGACGGGCCGGCCGTTCAGGCGGGTCCGTCCCGTCGGTCCCGCCGGTCGCGGCGCGCCGCGGCGCGATCAGCCAGGCGGCCCCGGCCGTCCCGTCCCGTACGCGCTGCCCCTCATCGGCGATCGGCGGGTGAGCCTCGCAGGCAGGCCGAACGTCCGATGCCCCTCCTCCCGCCGGCTCGCATCGCCGCGGACGTCGAGCCTCCGCTGCCCTCCGGAAGCCGGTCAGCGGGGGTTTTCGTCCTGTGTCACCTTCTCCGCTCGCCGCCGCGGATCGGCGGTGGCACGCCGCC
The DNA here is from genome assembly GCF_014873145.1 of Nonomuraea angiospora. Taxonomy (NCBI): domain Bacteria; kingdom Bacillati; phylum Actinomycetota; class Actinomycetes; order Streptosporangiales; family Streptosporangiaceae; genus Nonomuraea; species Nonomuraea angiospora. The sequence continues at coordinate 3,819,097 of NZ_JADBEK010000001.1, forward strand.
TACGATCCCGAGCCGCCCATGGAGCAGGCGGGATTCGGGCCCCTGGCGGACGCCGCCTCGGGTCATGATCCCGACCCCGGCTGTTCGACGGCATCGGCTCGATCACGCGCGCCCGCGGCATTGAGGCGAGCCACATTCCCCGGCGCCTCACCTCGACGAGCCGCCGGTCCGGCCCCCGTCCGCGAGGAGATCGCCTCGGCTCCGGCCGCGTCGACATGCTGCTGAGCGAGCGAAAAAGACCTGCCCCGACACCGTCGCGCCAGGCTCGAAACTGTCGGTGCCGACCGGCATGGTGGTGCCATGACCGAGACGCTCCCCTTCACCGTCCTCGCCGATGACACGGCCTACGCCGAGGCCGTCCAGCTCGCCGTCGACTCCGCCGCCGCCTACTACGCCGACGGCACCTCCACGCTTGACGACGACGCCTACGACCGGCTGGTCCGCGGCATCCAGGCGTACGAGGAGGAGCATCCCGAGGCGGTGCTGCCGTCGTCGCCGACCGGCAAGGTGGCAGGCGGGGCCGTGGTGGGCGACGTGCCGCACACCGTGCCGATGCTGAGCCTGGACAACGTGTTCGGCGCCGAGCAGCTCGCCGACTGGGCGGCCGGGCTGGAGCGGCGGCTGGGCCGGCCGGTGACGGCGTGGAGCGTGGAGCCCAAGCTCGACGGCCTGGCGATCTCGGCCCGCTACCGGCACGGGCGGCTCGCGCAGCTGGTCACGCGGGGCGACGGCAGCGCGGGCGAGGACGTCTCGCACGCCATCGGCACCATCGTCGGGCTGCCCGACCGGCTGGCCGACGCGGTCACGGTGGAGCTGCGCGGCGAGGTCATGATGACCACGGCCCAGTTCGAGGAGGCCTGCGCCAAGCGGCAGGCGCACGACGGCACCACGTTCGCCAACCCGCGCAGCGCCGCCGCGGGCACGCTGCGCGCGCAGGACCGGCCGTACGTGTGCGAGCTGACCTTCTTCGGCTACGGCGTCGTGCCGGCGCCCGACGACCACTCCGAGCTGGCGGTGCGGCTGCGCGAGCTGCCGCACAGCCAGATCATGGACTGGGTGGCCACCCAGGGCGTGCAGACCACCGCCGCCACGCCGGTCGCCGGGATCGTGGCCGCCGGTCTTGAGCGCGTGCAGGAGCGGGTGGGGGAGATCGCGGCGGTCCGCGCCGAGCTGCCGTTCGGCATCGACGGCATCGTGATCAAGTGCGACCTCGCGGCCGACCAGGCCGAGGCCGGGTTCAGCTCCCGCGCGCCCCGCTGGGCCATCGCCTACAAGCTGCCCGCCACGGAGAAGATCACCAAGCTGATCGCCGTGGAGTGGAACACCGGCCGCACCGGCATCATCGCCCCGCGCGCCGTGCTGGAGCCGGTCGAGCTCGACGGCAGCATCGTCACCTACGCCACCCTGCACAACGTCGCCGACATCACCCGGCGCGGTCTCATGCTGGGCGACAGCGTGACCGTCTACAAGGCAGGCGACGTCATCCCGAGGGTCGAGGCACCGGTCGTCCACCTGCGCACCGGCGACGAGCAGCCGATCGAGATCCCGCAGGTCTGCCCGTCGTGCGGTGACGGGATCGACAGCTCGCAGGAGCGGTGGCGGTGCGTGCGCGGGCGCGGCTGCCGCGCGATCGCCTCCATCATCTACGCGGTCGGCCGCGACCAGCTCGACATCGAGGGGCTGGCGGAAAACCGCGTCAAGCAGATGCTCGACGCCGGCCTCATCGCCGACTTCGCCGACCTGTTCTTCCTGACCCGCGAGCAGTTGCTCGGCCTGGAGCGCATGGGCGAGACCAGCACCGACAACCTGCTGGCCGCCATCGAGCAGGCCAAGACCAGGCCGCTCAGCAGGGTGTTCGCGGCGCTCGGGGTGCGCGGCACCGGCCGGTCCATGAGCCGCCGCCTCGCCCGCCACTTCGCCACGATGGACGCCATCCGCACCGCCGACGCCGAGGCGATCCAGCACGTGGACGGCATCGGCCCGGAGAAGGCACCGGTCGTGGTGGCCGAGCTGATCGAGCTGGCCCCGCTCATCGACAAGCTCGTCCAGGCCGGCGTCAACATGACCGAGCCCGGCGCCACACCGCCCGCCGAAGGCGAGGAGCCCAAGGTCGAGCTTCCGCTGGCGTCGATGTCGGTGGTGGTCACCGGCACGATGACCGGGCCGCTGGCGGCGCTGTCGCGCAACGAGGTCAACGAGCTGATCGAACGCGCGGGCGGCAAGTCGTCCTCCAGCGTCTCGGCCAAGACGTCCCTGCTGGTGGCGGGCGAGAAGGCCGGCTCGAAGCGGGCCAAGGCCGAGTCGCTCGGGATCCGCATCCTCACGCCGGAGGAGTTCGCCACCCAGGTCCACGCCTTCCTGTAGGCGCCCTGCCCTGAGGGCACGCAGCGCAGGGACGCGGGGTCCCGGCCGGTCAGCTCCAGGGCCGCACGGCTCTTGGCGCCGCGGCGTCGGCGGCCACGACCGGCTGGATCCTCAACGAGCACGCCGCGCGCAACCCGGTCATCGGCAGGGCGAGCTGGAGCATCGGCGTCGCCCTCACCGAGGGCGTCACCCCGTGACTTCCTACTGGGCCGCGTCGTCGCCCCGCACCCGTCCGCCTACCTGGTGCCCGTCAACGCTGAAGTGCCCGATATGGGCATGAGCCTGCCCTCCTTTGGTGATCTCGATGGCCCGTGCCAGGCTGGAGCGCTCGGGCGGCGTGGGGGTTGCTGGGCGCGGGTTGGCGGGCGAGGGTGCCGTGTGCCACCGCGCCACATGAACGTGATGCACTGAGTAGCGCCGCCCGCAACGGGGAGTTACCGGGTATGGATGGAACCATGATCCTTTTGAGTCGGACAGTCCACGTGGCCGTGCTCACCTTCTTGGTCCTCCCGATCGTCGCCGTCCCGCCGGCGGCGGCCGACACCCGCAAGCAACCGCAGGCCGAAGCCGGCGCCGCGCTCGCCCGCCATATGTTGTCCCAGTTGAAGGTGGCCAGGGCATTATCGATCCGCGGCTATGCCCACCATCGCTTCCTGCCCCGATGGGCGCACCACAAGGGCGCGTGCGACACCCGGGAGACGGTGCTGGCCCGCGACGGGCGACGTGTGCGCAAGAACGCCGCGTGCCATCCCGTCAAGGGCTTCTGGTACAGCCCGTACGACGGCAAGTGGCTGAAGAGCGAGAAGCATGTGGACGTCGACCACATAGTGCCGCTGTCGTACGCCTGGCGTTCCGGCGCCAGCAGATGGAGCCAGGCACGCAGGCGCGCCTTCGCCAACGACCTCACCCGGCCCGAACTGATCGTCGTCAGCCACTCCGCCAACATCGCCAAGGGCGGCCAGGGGCCGCAGAGCTGGCGTCCTGCGCGCCGCGCCTATTGGTGCCGCTACGCGACCTCATGGATCACCGTGAAGCACCACTACCGGCTCTTCGTGACGAAGAAGGAGAAGAAGGCGCTGCTCAACATGCTCCGCACCTGCCGAGGACGCTGACAGACCGCCCGTTCGGGGTTCGGGATCGCGGACGAGGTGGGGCTGCCGCTGCCGGGACCACCGGCGGCGGCCGGTGTTAGCCTGCTCGTCATGTCCAGCGGCGATCATGACTTACCCGGCCCCGGCCGGGCACGTACCTCGGATGAGGCGTCGGCCGACGGGACGCTGAGCGATGCGCGTTTCTTGATCCACGGCGACCCCGACGAGACGCTGAGCGATCCGCGTTTCCTGATCCACGCCGACCCCGACGAGGTGATGGCGCTCGCGTCGCGAGCACGCGGCGGCGAGGCGCGGCTGGCCGCGGCGGTCTACCGCACGTCCGCCGGCCGGCATCGTGACCTGCCTCCCGCCGAGCGCCGTCAGATCCTGGCCGTGGACGCCGCCCGGTGGCAGGCCGCCGATCTGGGGCGACGGCTCGCCGAAGTGCCGGACGAGCACGGCGCGGCCGCTCCGTACCGGGTGGAGTGGGCGACGGGCACGTCGCTGGAGGGCGCGCTGCTGTGGTCGGCCGATCTGCCGGACCACGACAGGCTCGGGCCGGCCGGGGTCTGGGCGATGGCGGCCGGCGGGCCGCCGGGCCGAGCCGTGGTGACGGTCGCGGCCTTCGGCCGTGACGGCTGGACCTGGGACCTGGCCTCGGGCAGCTGCGTCGGCAGGCCCGTGTTCGGCGACGGAGGAGTCGAAGCCCTGGAGAGCGTGGTGCTCGACGGTCGCCGGTCGCTGGTCGTCAGCGGGTACAGCGTCGTGGGCGACCTCGTACGGGCGAGCGTGTGGGTGATGGACGCCGGCTCCGGGCAGCGCGTCGGCTCGCCGTTCGTGACCGAGGGTCACGTACGCGATCCGCTGGCCGTCGCCACGGTGGCGGGCCGTCCGGTGGCGATCTCCGCCGGGTCGGCGGTGAGAGCCTGGGATCTGCTCGCGCAGCGCCCGCTGGGCACGCCGTTCGAGGCGCACGGCGGCACGAGCGTGATCTCGATCGCCACGACGACCCTGGACGGCCGCGCGGTCGCGGTCACCGGTGACTACGACGGCCTCGTGCGGGTGTGGGACCCCATCGACGGGACGGAGGCCGCGGCGCCGATCGAGACTTCCGGCAGGCCGGAAAGCCTGCTCGCCCTGTCTCTCGACGGCCGGCCTGTCGTGGTCGCCGGCGGCTACGACGGGCCGGTCGAGGTGCGGGATCTGCGCGAGGGGACTCTCGTCCACGAGCTGCTGCCCGAGGACGTGGCGGCGAGGGGCGGCGGTTCGCTCGCCGCCGCCGAACTCGACGGCCGCCCGATCGTGGTCGCCCTCGACCGCGACGGGCGCGTACGAGTGCTGGACCTCGCCACGGGCGAGCCGCTGTGCGCGCCCCTGCCTCCAGGGCGCGGAAGACCCGACGCGATCCGCGTGGCCGAGGCCGGCGGCCGTCCGATCGCCGTCACCAGCGGGTTGCACTCGTCCGTGGTGCAGGCGTGGGACCTGGCCGCCGCGTGCGCCGCACCGGCCGTCGGAGCGCCGCGCAGCCTGTCGGGCGACCTCACCGCCCTGGCGGTCGGCGAGGTCAACGGCCGCGAGGTCATCGTCACGGCTCATCACGACGGCCCCGCCGACGAGCCCAGATGGGGCGAGGGGTACGTGTGTGTCACCGACCTGGCCGACGGCACGGCGATGGCACCCGCCATCCCCACCGGAGAAGGACGTACGCAGCTCGCCCTGGCCGACCTCCACGGGGACCCCGTCGCGGTGATCACCTGCAACGAGCGATTCGTGCCGCGGCTGCTGCGCTTGCCTGAGGGTCAGGAACTGGACGTCACGTTCACCACCTCGGACCACCGGCAGGACCACAACGGCCGGATCACCGCGCTCGCCACCGGCCGGCTGGGCGACCGCCCCGTGGTGGTGACCGGCGGAAGGCACAACCAGGCGCGCACGTGGTACCTGGACAGCGGCGCCATGCGCACGGCCGTCAGCGGGCGGGGCGACGGGTACACCCATGTCACCGCCGCAGCCGTCGGCTCGCTTCGAGGCCGCGCCGTGGCGGTCACCGCCGGACACGGATCCGGCACGCCCGAGATCCGCGTGTGGTGGCTGTCCAGCGGCCGCCCGGTCTGTCAGCCGGAGCCAGGTCACAGCGGAGCCGTGAACGCCGTCGCGATCAGTGACCTGGACGGCTCCCCGGTCGCGGTGACCGCCGGCGCGGATCAGACGGTCCGGGTGTGGGACCTGGACAGCGGAAAACTGATCAGAGACCCCCTGATCGGGCATACGGCACCGGTGCTGGCCGTGGCCGTGACCGAGCTGGACGGCCGCCCCGCCGTGGTGACCGGCGGCGCGGATCGGACCGTCCTGATGTGGGACCTGGACAGCGGACGCCACCTGCGACGGGTGGACCTGCCCGGCGCGGTCTCGCAGGTCGCCGTCGCGTCGGGCGGCCGGCTGGTCGTCGCGTTTGATGACGACCTCGCCGTCATGTCCCCCCAGCACCTGATGGCGGAGCGGTGAGATGTGAGATGCGAGACGTGAGGAACCGCGGATCAGCGCCGACGACCGCCGCCGGACCGTGGCCGCCACCTGCGGGATGTCCGGCAGCCGTGGTCTCCGTCCGCAGGAAGTCCGACAGCCGTGGCCGCCACCTGAAGCGAGCCCGGCAGCCGTGGTTGCCACCTGCAGCGAGTCCGACAGCCCTGGCCGCCACCTCCAGCGAGTCCGGCAGCCGCCTGGCGGGCATGTCCTCGGTCAGTGCCCCACCGGAGCGAGCGCGTGGCCGGGCGTCATGAGGCTTTGGTGCCCCAGCCAGCTCCCCGGGCTGGGGCATGTCGAGATTATGGCCTTAAGTCCGATTTGTATAGCTTTGGTGAGTAATTTTCCTTGACGAGCCTTGCAAGGACGCCCCGAGGCCCCGCCACGGCAGGTATGACTAGATCATGACCGCGCGTTATGACGGCCAGGCCGAGTGGTACGACGAGTACATCGGCTCCAGCGCCCACGTCACCACGCAGGACATCGTCGACCTCCTCGGCCCCGGCGAGGGGCCGTGCCTGGACCTCGGCTGCGGCACCGGCCTCTATCTCGACGCCATCCGCTCCACCGGCCGGACCGTCATCGGCCTCGACCGCTCCGCCGACCAGCTGCGCCTGGCCCGCCGCCGGGACCCCGCTCCCCTCCTCCAGGGCGACGCCACGGCCCTGCCGTTCGCCGCGGGCACGTTCGGCACCGTCACCGCGATCTGGGTCTCGACCGACATCCCCGACTTCGCCGGGCTGCTGCGGGAGGGGGCCAGGGTCCTGCGCCCGGGCGGCCGGCTGCTGTTCTACGGGGTGCATCCGTGCTTCAACGGCCCCCACATCGAATCCCGCGAGGACGGCGCGGTGATCATCCATCCCACGTACCGGATCAAAGGGTGGCACAAGCGCTCTCCGTGGTGGCGCGAGGGCGGGGTCCGGGACCGGGTCGGGATGAGCCACGTGCCGCTGTCCGACCTGATGAACGCCTTCGTCGACGCCGGGCTGGCCATCGAGCGCGTGTACGAGCCGCAGGAGCGCCCCGTACCGTCCGTCCTGGCCGTCCGGGCGTTCCGGCCGGGCCGAGGTCAGCGGCCGGGCACCGGCAGCAGGGCCAGGTGCTCGCCGGTCACCAGGTCGAACCTCAGCGCCAGCGACACCAGCGCGTGCCGCTGCCAGTCGGCCTTGCCCGCACCACCCTGCGGGCTTTTGACGTGCAGCTTCTTCTCGGCCAGGTAGCCGATGTGGAAGCCGATGGCGGTACGGCTCAACTCCAGGTCGGGGAGCCTCTCGGCGATCTCGGGGATCGTCGGTATGCGCGACGTCGAGGGGTCGCGCAGGCGCGGCTCGCACAGGGCCACGAGGATGCGGAAGTACTTGGCGTTCCGGTCGAGCGGGTAGGCGACCCGCGTGGCCGCTCCCCCGTCGGCGCGGTGCGGCGGCACGTGTACGTGCTGCGGCGCGAACACCAGGAACGAGACCGTGCCGTCGACCGCCGGCAGGCTCACCCTGGAGAACTCGAACGGGATCGGCGCCCCCATCCGCCCCGGCGGCACCTTGACGAACTCCCCGCCCCCTTCCGGGTTCTCCACGACGTACGTCTTCGACGTGCTGAGGTTGGACAGCAGCCAGTAGTCCCCCACCGCGACGATCTCGCCGGCGCGCCGCGAGACCGCGGCGTCGTCCAGCCGGAGGTCCACGGGAGAGCCGGGAGCCCCGCGCCCGAAGAGCGCCTGCTCCCCGGGCGCGAGCTCCAGCGAGTACGGCCGGTCGTCGGTCGGCGCCGCCGCCATCTGGATCAAGATGGTGCTGTGCATCCGCGGGACCCTACTCGCGTGCCGGTGAAGGTGTCCAGGTCATACGGGCAACGTCCTGCCACCCGGGCGCCCGCACTCCCGCAGGCCGCCGTCGGACTCGTCGTTGCCGCCCCCGCGGAAGTAGACCTCGCTGACGTACCCCCACCTGTCGTTGTCGGCCATGGTGGCCGCCCACCAGTAGTTCCGGTACGAGCCCAGCGTGTAGCTCGCCCCGGCCTTCTCGCACAGGTACCAGTCGTCCCCCGCCGGGTCGATGTAGCCGACGATCTTGCCCTTGGCCGGCGACTCGTAAACCGGGATGCCCCCGCTCGGCGACCAGTCGGGGCACGTCTGAACCGTGTAGTCAGCGTGCCGGTACGGCTTCCCGCACGGGCTTGCATCGCCCGCGGCGGCCCCCACAGCTGGGCCGGCGACCCCCGCGATCGCCAGCCCCAAGGCCGCGACGAACGCGGCCCGTCGGATACTCATCATGCTTTTCCTCCCGATGTCGGTATCCGCGTCGATCCTCCGGGACCCCGGGCCGTTTCCGTAACCTGGTAGCTTCCAGGGCGCGTGGACGGATCCACGATGATCGGCGATGATGAGCTGAATGACGGCTCCGTCCCAAGCAGGTCGCTACCGGATCGAGCAGCTCATCGGTGTCGGGGGGTTCGCCTCCGTCTATCTCGCCCATGACGACGAGTTGCGCTCGCCGGTGGCGGTCAAGATCCTCGCCGACAACTGGGCCCGCCGGCCCGACGTGCGCGAGCGGTTCCTCCAGGAGGCGCGGCTGCTGCGCAGGGCCGACTCCCATCTGCTCGTGCAGGTCTTCGACGTGGGCGAGCTCGACGACGGCCGCCCGTACTTCGTGATGACCTACGCCGACCGCGGCACGCTGGAGGAGCGCCTGTCCGGCGGGGCGCTCGCCGTCGAGGAGGCGCTCGGCCTGATGCGCGACATCTGCCAGGGCGTGGCCGTGCTGCACAGCATCCGGGTCGTCCACCGCGATCTGAAGCCGTCGAACGTGCTGTTCTGCTCGCGTCCCGAGGGCGGTGAGCGGGTGATGGTGGCCGACCTCGGCATCGCGCGGTCCACCGACCACCTGAGCGGGCTGACGCTGCCCGCGGGTTCGCCCGGCTACCAGGCCCCGGAGCAGCTCTACTTCGACGGCGCGCCGGACGCGCGCGCCGACGTCCACGGCCTGGGCGCGCTGACCTATCACATGCTCACCGGCAGGGTGCCCGCCAAGCCGGAGCAGCGGGTGCCGCCGAGCGCGCTGCGCCCCGAGGTGCCGGAGGCGGTCGACGCCGCCGTGATGCGCGCCCTGGATCCCGGCAGGGAGGCACGCTGGCCCGACGCCGCCGCCTACGCCGCCGCCCTGTCGTCGTCCACCGCCGTACCGCCACCGGGCGGGGAACCGCAGCTGCGGCCATCCAGCGAGGAAGCGCAGGTGCGGGTGCCCGAAGGGGGCCGCCGGCCGGGCCGGCGCCGGGCGATCGCCGGGGGCGCGGCGGCCGTGGTGGCCGCGGCGGCCGTCACCGCCGTGGCCGTCAACGTCGCCCAGAGCCCCCAAGCGCCCGGCGGAACCCATGCGCCCGGCGGCACCCGCGCGACCGCGAGCCCGTCGCCCGCGGGCGGCTCGACCAGCCAGTGGCTACGGGACGACTCCGACATCCCGGGCCAGTACCGCGACCTGATCGTGCGGGCGGGCACGTACTGCCAGGAGCCCGGCCTCAGCCCCGCCCTGATCGCCGCGATGCTCAAGGCGGAGTCCGGCTACGACCCCGGCCTGTCCGATCCGGTGAAGGACGAGTACGGCATCTCCAGGTGGACCCCGTCGGTGCTGTGGTACTGGCAGCCGGGCGGACTGCAGAGCCCGAAGCCCACGCCGCCGTTCAGCCCGGAGCTGTCGATCCTGTCGATGGGGCGGTTCCTGTGCACGCTGGGCCCCAGGGTCGCGGACCTGCCCGGCGACCCGGCGCTGAAGCTCGCCGCCCTCTACCGCAGCGGCGTCGACCCGCTGAGGCGGGCGGGCGGCATCCCCGAACGGTGGCGCGACTACACCGAGAAGGTCTCCCGCTACCTGCGCGACTACCGGCCGGTCTGAGCGCGCTCGACACATGCTCAACGCGGGCTCAACACTCCTTGATCGACTCTTCCACCCGTGACCGACCGCGCCGCCGCCACCCCGTCCATCGCATTGCGTACGCCCGCCGAGTTCGTGTGTCAGGAGTGCTCGGGCACCGGGAAGACGGCCACGAAGCGGGCGCCCGGTGAGTGGTCGGCGAGGTTGAGGGTGCCGTCATGGGCCGCGGCGATGTCGCGGGACAGGGCCAGGCCGAGGCCGCTGCCGCCCTTGTCCTTGGCCCTGGCGGGGGCGAGACGGGTGAAGCGTTCGAAGACCCGCTCCCTGTCCTGCGGCGGGATGCCGTCGCCGTCGTCGGTCACCGTGACGATCACCTTGTCGCCTGCCACCGCCACCTCCAGGTCGATCCGGGTGGCGGCGTGCCGGGCGGCGTTGTCGAGCAGGTTGGTCAGCAGCCGGTCGAGCTGCATGGGCGAGCCGTAGACCGGCGCCGAGGCGCACAGGTCGGCGACGATCGGCACCCGGCCGCCCGCGCGGCGGCGGATCTGGTCCTCGGCGACGCGGACCAGGTCCACCACGCGGCGCTCGCTGAACGCGCCGGCGTCCAGCCGGGCCAGCATCAGCAGCTCGTCGATGATCCCGGCCAGGCGGTCGGCGGCGGCCAGCGCCTGCTCGCCGGTGGCCCGCCAGTCCGTATCGTCGGGATAGGCGCTGGCCACCTCCAGCTGGGTGCGCAGGGCCGAGATGGGGCTGCGCAGCTCGTGGGAGGCGTCGGCGACGAAGCGGCGCTGGGTCTCGACCGTGCGTTCGAGGCGGTCGAGGGTGTGGTTGGTGGTGGTGGCCAGATCGGTGATCTCGTCGCCGGTGTCGGGCACCGGCACGCGCCTGGTGAGGTCCTGACCGGTGATCTCGGCCAGCTCGGCCCGTACGCGCTCGACCGGGCGCAGGGCGGCCCCGACCACGGCCCACGCGACGCCGGCCACGCTCAGCAGGATGAGCGGGATGCCGAGGAACATCAGGACTTCCACCCACTTGAGAGCCTTGTCCACGTCGGTCAGCGAGGCCGCCCCGTAGACCGTGGTGACGCCGATCGGCGAGCTCACCTTCATGGCCATGACCAGGTAGTGGGCCTCGGGCTCGGTGAGGTGGCGGGACAGCGTGAGCTCGGTCGTGTAGATCTTTTCGGGCTGGTCCGCCCGGAACCTCATCAAGGTCGGGATCTCGCTCACGCCGGGGCTGGTCGCGACCACGTTGCCGCGGGCCGAGACCACCTGCAGGAGCTGGACCCGCGACGGCGTCCGCAGCACCGTGTGGAACTCTCCCGACTGCAGCTCGCCGGCCACCCGGCGGACGGCCAGCTCCAGTCTGGTCTGCACGGCTCCGCGCAGATTGACGGGCGCGGTGGCGAGCGTGATGGCGGCCGTGATGGTGAAGACGACCGCCGCCGCCAGGGTCGCGACGGTGGTCAGCCGCGCCCGGATCGAACGTGGAAACAGCCGTTTCGCCATCTCATTCCGACCTCCCCGTATCACCACGAGTGACGCTCACCCGTGGATCCCCTCAGAACATGATGGCTGATCTGCGGATATACGGGTACCCGGGCCGCTTGCGAATACTCTCCGTATTCAGGAGTGGCCGGCCATCGCGCGCTCCCGCCAGGGCAGGAGGGCGCCGGTGCCGATCAGCAGGATCCCGGCCACCGCGATCGCCGTGCGCGGGCTCGTCAGCCAGGCCAGCCCGCCCCACAGGGCCGTGGCGGCGGCGGTGACCGCGCGCCCGCTGATGGTCCAGGCGGTGAGGACGCGGGCCAGCGCGTCGTTCGGGGCGCTGCGCAGCCGGTAGGTGACGTAGACCGGGTTGTAGACACCCATGCAGAAGATCATCGCCAGCTCGACCGCGATCACGACGAGGAGCCCGCCCGTGCCGGGCCCCACGAAGACGAGCCCGACGAGCCACAGGGCCCTGGCCACGCCGAAGCCGAGCAGGATCCGGCGCTGCCCGAAGCGCCGGACCAGCGGCGCGGACAACCGTGAGCCCGCCAGTCCGCCCAGGCAGGGAATGCCGAAGCCGAGCCCGTACTCCAGGGGCGTGAAGTGCAGGTCGTTCAGCATCAGGTACGTCAGCAGCGGCGCGGTCGCCATGATGAGCGCGGAGACGAGCGCGGTGTTGGCGAACAGCAGGCGCAGCACGGGGTCCCTGGCGATGACGCGCCAGCCCTCGACGACCTCGGCCAGGCGCGACGCGCCGGCGACGCGCTCGGGTGGCGCCGGCTCGGGCGCGGAGATCGCGCGCAGGCCCAGCGCGGACAGCAGGTAGCTGGTGGCGTTCAGAACGGTCGTGACGACGGGTCCCAGCATCCCGACGAGCGCGCCGCCCGCCGGCGGTCCGATCGCCGTCGAGATCCACGTGACGGCCTCGAACCGGCTGTTGGCCCGCGTCAGGTGCCGCTCGGGGACGAGGGCCTTCAGATGCGCCCCGCCGGCACCGACGAAGACGATGTCGGCCGCGGCGACGAGCATGGCCACCACCAGCAGTTGTACGTAGCTCAGCACCCCCAGGCCGTAGGCGGCGGGCACGGTCATCAGGGCGAGGAAGCGCACCAGGTCGGCCCGGATCATCAGCGGCCGCTTGGGCCGGAACTCGACCCAGGGCCCCAGCGGGACCGCGAGCAGGGCGCCGGCCGCCCCGCCGGCCGCCGAGATCCAGGACACCTGGGTCGCGCTGACGTCGAGGGCGAGGATGGCGATCAGCGGAATGGCGTCCAGCGCCAGCCACGTCCCCAGGCTGCTGACCGCGTAGGCCCGCCACAGCCACCCGAAGTCGCGCCCGAGCCCGGTGTCTTCTGCCACTCCGCCCCCTTTGCCGGAGGCGATCCAACACCCGGGGCTGCCCGGGAAACAAACAACCGACGCGCCCGATGGACAACCGCCGGTTGTACGTCAGCTGCGGGCCCCCGGATCAGCAGCGTCCACTGGTCGCCGATCGCCGGCAGCGCCTGCCCGATCGCGCCCGTCCGCGTGCGGTACGCACCTTGAGGTGCGCACTTCCCAATGGAGAGCAACTCTCCCTAGGTTTGTGGCAACGAAACCTGATGAGGGAGTCATCGATGCGCGCAGTCGTCATTCACGTTTTCGGCGGACCCGAGGTGCTGCGGATCGCGGACGTACCGGTGCCCGCGGTCCGGGAGCGGCAGGTCCGCATCCGGGTCGAGGCCGCGACGGTCAATCCCGTCGATCTGGCCACCCGGTCCGGGGCGCTCAGCGAGGCGGGCCTGCTGCCGGCCCGGGACGTGATCGGCATCGGCTGGGACGTGGCCGGGACCGTGGACGAGGTGGGCGCCGGCGTGACCGGCGTCGTGCCGGGCGAGCGGGTGATCGGCCTGAAGGACCGCCTCGACGTGCCGCTCGGCGCCCAGGCCGAGTACGTCGTCCTCGACGCGGACGCGGTCACCCGCGCGCCGTCAGGACATTCGCCGGTGCAGGCCGCGACGTTGCCGCTCAACGGGCTCACCGCGGTGCAGGCGCTCGACCGGCTGGAGCCGGCCGCCGGGCGGACGCTGCTGGTCACCGGCGCGGCCGGGGCCGTGGGCGGGTTCGCCGTGCAGCTGGCCGCCGCGCGCGGGCTGCGGGTGGTCGCGGTGGCCGGCGCCGAGGACGAGGCGCTGGTGCGCGGGCTCGGCGCCGAGTGGTTCGTGCCGCGTACGGCGCGGCTGGGCGAGGCCGTACGCGCTCTCGTGCCGGGCGGCGTGGACGGGGCGCTGGACGCCGCGGTGACCGGGGCGGCGGCCCTGGACGCCGTCCGCTCGGGCGGCGTCTTCGCCGCGCTGGTCGCGGGCGGAGCGCCGCTGCCGTTGCGCGGCACCCAGGTGTTCAACCACTGGATCCGCGCCGACGGCGCCCGCCTCGCGGACCTGGTCGCGCTGGTCGAGGCCGGCTCCCTCACCCTGCGCGTGGCCGAGACCCTACCCCTGGACGAGGTCGCCGCCGCCCACCACCGCCTGACCAAGGGCGGCCTGCGCGGCCGCCTGATCCTCGTCCCCTGACACCCGCCGGGCCCCGACCGCGCTCAGGCGCGGGAGCGGCCGGCGGTGAGGGTGAGAGCGGCGGCGAGGGCGGCGATGACGGCGTAGGCGACCGTGGTGACGTCGGTGCCGTGCCGCCAGCCGAGCGCGCCGATCGTGGTGGCCATGGCGGCCACGCCCAGGGAGGAGCCGACGTAACGGGCGGTGTTGTTGGCGCCCGACCCCATGCTCGCCCTGGCGAGCGGCACGCTCTCGATGGCCAGATGGGTCAGCGAGGCGTTGATGAGCCCGCTGCCGACGCCGCCCACCACCAGGCCCGCCACGACCCGCGTCCAGGGGGCGGCGTCCGCGACCCCGAGCGTGAGCAGGGCCCCGGCGGCGGACAGGAGCAGGCCGAGCGCGAGGCGGACCCCCGAGTGGACGCGCAGGTGCCGGGCCAGCAGGGAGGCCAGGAACGACATGCCCGACCACAGCGAGAACAGCACGGCGCTGGTGAGCGGGGTGAGCGAGCGGGTCACCTGGAGCACGGTGGGCAGGTAGCTCATCATCCCGATGACGGCGATCCCGGTGACGAACGCGCCCGAGGTGGCCACCAGGAAGAGCGGGCGGCGCAGCAGGCCGAGCTCGACGAGGGGCTCGCGGCGGCGGTTCTCGATCAGCGTGAACGCGGCCAGCAGCACGAGCGCGGCGGCGAACGACACGTACACGACGGGCCGGTTCCAGCCCAGCCGGCCCTCGGTGACCCCGGCGAGCAGCGCGGCGGTGCCGAGCGCCAGGGTGATCGCGCCGGGCAGGTCGTGCGGGCGGCGGCGGTCGCCGCGCGACTCCGGCAGCACCCGGCCGGCCGCCACGGCCAGGACCGCGCCGGCGACGGCGATCAGGACGTGCACGCCGCGCCAGCTCCAGGCGGCGGCGATCGAGCCGGACAGCAGCGGCCCCAGGGCGATGCCCAGCCCCAGCATCGCGCCGTAGCGGCCGGTCACCCGGACGCGGTCCGGGCCGCCCGGGTAGGCGTGGCCGAGCATGCCGAGGCTGCCCGCCAGCATGGCCGCGCTCGCCCCGCCCTGCACCAGCCTGGCCACGACGAACATCGCGGTGTTCATGGAGAGCGCCGCCAGCAGGGCTCCGGCGGCCAGCGCCCAGGTGCCGGCGACGTAGGCGCGACGGCGGCCGTGGTCGTCGGCGAGGCCGCCGGCGACCAGCAGGAGCGCGGACAGGCCGAGCGAGATCGAGTTGAGCATCCAGGCGGGACCGGTGGGGCCCGAGCCGAGGTCGGCGGCGGTCTGGGACAGCGTGACCATCGGCACCGTGTAGTTGACCAGGGCGAGCAGCGCGGCGGCGCAGGCCGCCACGGCCACCGTGCCCGCGGTGTGCTGGGCCGCCGGGGCGGGAGCCGATCTGGTGAGTGTCACGGCATCTCCTTGGTTCATTCATTGAACTGTGGAGGCACACGCTAACACGCCAAGGTTCAATGAATGAATTACCCTGGAGGTCATGGCGCTCGGCAAGAACTACGACGGCCAGGACTGCTCGCTCGCCCGCTCCCTGGAGCTGGTCGGCGAGCGCTGGACGATGCTCGTCATCCGCGACGCCCTGTACGGCGTGCGCCGCTACGGCGACTTCCTGGCCCACCTGGACATCCCGCGGGCCGTGCTGTCCCAGCGCCTCACCACGCTCGTGGACGCCGGGGTCCTGCGCCGCCACCGCTACCAGGACTCGCCACCGCGCGAGGAGTACGTCCTGACCGCGATGGGCCAGGAGCTCTGGCCGGCCGTCCTCGTCCTGAGCAGCTGGGGCGAACGCCACCTGTCGACCAAGCCACGGCGGATCTTCTGCCACATGCCCTGCGACACCAGGATCGACGGCTACGGCATGTGCCCGGCCTGCGGCCTGCGCCCCGAGCTGACGGAGATCGAGGTACGCCCAGGCCCCGACGCCGACCTCCTCCGGGACGACCCCGTCAGCCGCGCCCTCCGGCGACCGCACCGCATGCTCGACCCCCTGCCGCACACCGCCTGACCACGCGCCTCACCGCACGTCCGCGAGCCGCTCGGCGCCGTCGATACCGAGCGGAGCCGGCGCCGCGTGCCCGGGGTCGCTGAAGGTGCCCTCCCGTCGTACGGTGTGCCAGCGCAGCCGCACGCCCAGCAGGGCCGTCGCCAGGGACTGGATGACCACGAGGTACATGAGCTGGCGGTAGACGAACTGCTGGAGCGGCAGCACCCAGAGCGCGGAGGCGCGTTCGCCGTCCAGGCGGAGGGCGTACCAGCCCGTCAGCGCCTGCACCACCACGAAACCGGCCCATACCGCGACGACCGGGAGCGGGTCGCCCAGGACCGTGTTGTAGATCGCCATGAGGTCGACGACGGGGGCCAGCAAGGGCAGCAGCACCTGGAACAGCGTCAGGTAGCCGAGGCAGCGGCGGCCGAACGGGCCCGGCTCGAGGACGGCGCGCCGATGCTTCCACATCGCCTGCACGGTGCCGTAGCACCAGCGGTAGCGCTGCTTCCACAGCTGGCCGAGCGAGGTCGGGGCCTCGGTCCAGGCCAGCGCCTTCTCCTCGTAGACCACGCGCCATCCGGCCCGGCACAGCGCCATCGTGAGGTCGGTGTCCTCCGCCAGCGTGTCCGCGCTCACGCCGCCCAGCGCCACGAGCGCCGAACGCCGGAACGCCCCGATCGCGCCGGGCACGGTGGCCATGCAGTCGAGCAGCTCGAAGGCGCGCCGATCGAGGTTGAAGCCGATGACGTACTCGATGTGCTGCCAGCGCCCGATCATGCCGCGCCGGTTGCCGACCTTGGTGTTGCCGCTCACCGCGCCGACCGCGGGGTCGGCGAGCTGGCGGACCAGGTGGCCGATCGTGGCGGGTTCGAAGACGGTGTCGCCGTCCACCATGATGAGCAGCTCATGGGCGGCCTGGGCGATGCCGGTGTTGAGCGCGGCCGGCTTGCCGCCGTTGGGCCGGCGGATCACCCGTACGCCGGGCAGCCCCAGCGACTGCGCCAGCTCGGCGGTGCCGTCGGTCGAGCCGTCGTCGACGACGAGGATCTCGAGCGGGCCCCGGTACGTGGTCTCGACCAGCGAGCGCACCGTCGCCTGGATCCCGGCCGCCTCGTTGTAGGCGGGCACGATCACGGTCACCGGCGGGGGCGCGGACCACACGGGCGCGCGGCCCTTGCGCCGCTTGCCGCCCCTGTTGCGGGCCGCGTGCACCCAGGCGAGCACGGCGAAGAAGCCGAGCCGCCCCACCGTGAGCGCTCCCGCGGCCAGCAGCACCCATGACAGCACGCCGGCGAACGTCTCCGAAGCCCGCTGGGCCAGGTTGAGCGCGGAGCCGGCGAACTGTTCCACGCCACCGGCCGGCTGGTGCGCCGAGGGCATGCCGAGCGCCCTGGTCACCGTGACGGCGCGGTAGCCCTCGCCGGTCAGCTTCCGCAGGACGGCGCCGACGGCCTCGACGGTCTGCCGCCGGTCGCCACCCGAGTCGTGCATCATGACGACGGCGCCCCGGCCGTTGGCCGGGAGCGAGGAGGCCACGATGTTCGCCGTGCCGGGGCGGTTCCAGTCCCTGGTGTCGAGGTCCGTCAGCGTGACGAGGTAGCCCTCGGCCGCCAGCGCCTTCATGCCGGCCCACTGCGGTCCGGAGATCGCGGCGGGGGTCGAGGAGTACGGCGGTCGGGCCAGCGTCGTGTGCAGCCCGGTGGCCCCGGCCAGCGCCCGCTGCGTCAGCGACAGCTCCAGCTTGAGCCGCCAGGCGGGCAGCGCCGCGAGGTCGGCGTGCGAGTAGGTGTGGTTGCCCAGCTCGTGCCCCTCGGCGACGATGCGCCGCGCCAGCTCGGGGTATTTCGCCACCTTGGAGCCGACGGTGAAGAAGGTCGCCTTGGCTCCGTACTTCTTCAGCATGTCGAGCACCTGCGGCGTCCACGCCGGGTCGGGGCCGTCGTCGAACGTCAGCGCGACGGTCCTGGCCGGCAGGCGGGCGCTGGCGGGCCCGTTCGCCGTGATGTTGAGTACGGGGCCGCCGCGCCGCACCTTCTCCAGCTCCGGGGACGGGGAGCCCGTGGCGGGCGGGGGCGCCTGCGTCTCTCCGACGACGTTGGTCACATATCCGTTGAGCACCAGCGCGGCGGCGGCCAGCAGCATGCAGACGGCGAGCGGGAACCAGTGGCCCTTGGGGTCGGCCGGGGGTCTCGCGGTCGGCGCGGCCGGGTCGTGCGGCCGCTCGTTCCCCTGCCGGGCGGTGTGGTCCTGCCAGGCGGGGAGCGGCGCGGCCGGCCAGACCAGCTTGTCGTACTGGTGCGGGCCGCTCACTTCTTCGGGCCCTTCGTCCGGTTCGGGTCGAGTCCCGGCGGCGTCTTCGCCTGGCCGGGCGGCTCGCTGTCCGTGGGGCCGCCGGTGGGATCCGCGGTGGGATCGGCTGTGGGATCGGCCGCGGGATCCGTGGCGGGACGGGTGCTCGGCGCCGGATCCGTGCTCGGCCGGGGCGTGGGCCGTGCCTGCTGCGGCGCTGCCTGCCCGGACGTCGCCGACGGCCGGGCCTGGCGGGTGACCGTGGGGGTCGGCCGGCGCGACGGCGGGCGCGTCACCTCCGGGCGCGTCACGGAGGGGGTCGGCCGCTCGGACCGCTTCGGCGAAGGCGAGGGCGTGCGATCCGGCGAAGCCGTGCCGTCGGCCGCTCCCGAGCGGTCGCCCGGCCAGCCGTTCACCGAGAGCGTCGTGCTGGAGAACATTCCGGCGATCACGACGGCGAGCAGCGCGAGAGCCAGGACGCTCGCGCCGATCGAGCCGATCATGATCAGCCTTCGACGCCGTCCACTCTGGTTGACGAAGACGGCTGTCGGGTTCTGTTGCTCAGGAGGCACGCGGAAATCGTAGTGACAGGGAGCAAACTAGAGAAACTAGGGCATTTCTTGACATCGACCCCAAATTCGCCAGACACGCCTGGTCAAGCGGTCAGGGCCTCAGCCACGCGCCAAGGGCGGCCGTCAGCGTGACCGTGTCGGCGGGACCGGGGCCGGACACCCACGCGAGCGCCCCGTCCGGCCGGACGAGCGCCGCCGCCAGGTCGTCGCGATCCTTCACGGTCGCCGCGACCACCTCCAGCACCTCGCGCCAGGGCTCCGCCACCTGCGCGACCTCCGGCTGCGACGGCGCGTGGACGAGCAGCGCCCGCCCGCTCCCGCACAACTCCGAGATCGTGCGGGTCTGCCCCGGACTCGTCACCAGCCGCAGGTCCGGACAGGCGCGGCCGGTCAGCGGGTGCGTGGCGGGGTACGGGAACGCGTACCGGGTGCCGAGCCCGTTCAGCATCCGGCCGAAGTGGCGGTTGACGTCCGGGAGGTCGAGCAGGTCCGACACGATGTCGCGCATGGCCGCCGCGTGCTCCCCCGGCAGCGACAGCGCGGACTGGGCGCGCGTGTTGTGCAGGACGGCGGCGCCGACGGGGTGGCGTTCCGCGGTGTAGGTGTCGAGCAGGCCCTCGGGGGCGCGCCCGGCCACCGTGGCGGCGAGCTTCCAGCCCAGGTTGACGGCGTCCATGAGGCCGAGGTTGAGCCCCTGGCCGCCGTTCGGCGAGTGGACGTGCGCGGCGTCGCCGGCCAGCAGGACCCGGCCGATCCGGTACGTGGCCGCCTGGCGCGCGCCGTCGGTGAACCGCAGCGGGCCGCGCACCCGCGGAAGCTCGACGTCCACGCCCGTCACCCGGAGCAGGCTCTG
Source organism: Nonomuraea angiospora (assembly GCF_014873145.1). Taxonomy (NCBI): domain Bacteria; kingdom Bacillati; phylum Actinomycetota; class Actinomycetes; order Streptosporangiales; family Streptosporangiaceae; genus Nonomuraea; species Nonomuraea angiospora. The sequence continues at coordinate 3,838,674 of NZ_JADBEK010000001.1, forward strand.
GCGCATCTCCTCGGCGGTCAGCGGCAGCCCGCGATCCTCGGGGAACCCGTCGAACTCGATCGTGGCCACCATCCCGGGCGCCCGCATCAGCCGGCCCGTGGCGGTCCAGCCCGACGGGGGGAGCCGGTCGAGGCCGGGGGCGTCGGTCAGGACCCGCCGTACGACGCTCGTGGGCTCGGTGCCGGGGAAGCCGAACCCGGCCAGCTTGCGCACCGCCGAACGCCCCCCGTCGCAGCCGACCAGGTACGGCGCGGAGAACCGCCGTTCCCCGGCCGGGGTGGCGACGGTGACGGTGACGCCCTGGTCGTCCTGCGCCAGGGCTGTGACCTCGCACGCCCGCCTCACGACCTCCTCCCCTCCGGCGAGCGAGGCGAGGTGCTCGGCGAGGACCCGTTCGAGGTCGCGCTGCCAGATCAGCGCGCCGACCCGGTCCGGCTCCTCCTGCAAAGCGGGGTCGATCTTGAAGATCTGGGCGAAGTGCCCCTTCTCGCTGCCGTGGTCGCGCGCCTTGTCGGCGAGCCCCTGCTCCCGGTACGCGTCCAGGGCCTCCCCCAGCCCCCGGCGGCGCAGCGCCTCGGCGGCCAGCGGGCCGATCCCGCGCGCCTTGGGCTCGGCGCTCGGCTCGGCGAGCCGTTCCAGCACCAGCGGCCTGGCTCCGGCGAGCCGTAACTCGGCGGCGAGCAGCAGCCCCACGGGCCCGGCCCCCACCACGATGACGTCGGCGTCCATCGTCGCTCCCTAAACTAGACTAGACCGTCTCGTCTCGTAGACTAACCCCCATCCGAAGAAAGTGGGTACGGACCATGGCCGAGCACGGCCCCCGACGCTCCCCGGCCAAGCGCCGGGCCATCCTCGACGCCGCGATCAAGGTGTTCACCGACCAGGGGTACGCCCGGGCCAGCGTGGACGCCATCGCCGCGGTGGCGGGGGTGGGCAAGCAGACGGTGTACGGCCATTTCGGGGACAAGGAGCAGCTGTTCCTCGCCGCGATCCAGGAGGCCAGGTCGGCGGTGAGCGCAGGCGACGCGGAGGGCACACCGGGCGTCGCCCTGAGCGGCGATCCTCGCGAGGACCTCACCGCGCTCGGCGGGCGGATCCTCGACATCGCGCTCTCACCTCGCGTGTCGGCGCTGCACCGGCTGACCATCGCGGAGGTGGCGCACCATCCGGAGCTCCAGCGCACCTGGCGCGAGAGCTCGGCGTCGGCGGACCGCGCGGTGGCCGACTACCTGCGCGACCGCGACGCCGACGGCCGGCTGCGGGTCCCGGACCCGGCCAGGGCGGCGCGCCAGTTCTCGCACCTGGTGATCACCGAGGGACGGGTCGAGACGGCGTACGGCATGCTGCCGCTGCGACCCGAACGGCGGCACGCCATCGCCGCCGACGCCGCCGACCTCATCATCCGCGCCCACCACCCTTGACAAGAAATGCCCTTTATGTCGGTTTTGCGAGTCAAGTGAATGATGGGGCTGGCGTGACCGGCGGATTCATCCGTCGCTCAATCGCCGCCTGACCCGCCATTTCTCCCTTTAGGATGGCAACATGTCTGCGTCGAAGTCGAATTCCGGACCCCATTAACCAGATTTATATTGCGTCCATAACTGCGGCCGAAACTTCTCACACCCTCTCTCCGTTCTGCGGATAGGTAAAACGGCAACTGTGAGGAAATGTGCGCGTCACTTCATCCCTCAGGTCCCTTCTCGCCCTGGCCGTGACCGCTGCCGTGGTGCTGTTACCGACGGCCGCGAGCGCTTCGCAGCCCTCTGACGTCAAACCCGTCCGCGTGGTCGTCCTGGTCGACGAGTCGGGCAGCCTGTCCGGCCCGGACGTCGCCCGCGAACGGGCCGCCTCCCAGCTCATCGCCCTCAGCGAGCTCTCGCCCCAGTCGCAGGTGGCCGTGGTCGGCTTCGGCAGCTCCAACGGCCCGGGACAGGCGGCCGTGGACATCGCCTGCCCGCTGACCGGCGTGCAGACGGCCCAGGACCGCGAGTCGCTGAGCCGGTGCGTGGAGAAGCTGCGCCGCCGCAACAGCGGCGAGGGCGGCGACACCGACCACGCCGCCGCCCTGGAGCAGGCGCTCGACATCATGAACACGCCCGACGACCAGCAGCGGGCGAAGATCGTCTTCTTGCTGACCGACGGCGTCCTCGACGTCAGGAACAGCCCCCAGTACGGCGCCGACGCCCAGGCCCGCAACCGCAACGCCCGGGCGCAGATCGACCGGAGCCTGCGGGACGCCGAGAAGGCGCGCGTGCAGATCTGGCCGCTGGGCTTCGGCTCGGCCGACAAGACGAGCCTCGACGCCTTCGCCGCGGGCGGCTGGCGGCAGCCCTGCGGCGACCAGGAGACGGCCACGCCCCGCGCGAGGGTGGTCGCGACCTCGGCCGACGTGGAGCGATCACTGCTCGAGGCGTTCGCCTACGCCCGCTGCGCGGGCATCGAACAGTCGGTCACCGACTCCCTGGAGCCCAACGCCACCGTCGACCTCCAGGTCAACATCCCGATCATCGCGACCGACGGCTCGATCGTGGTGGTCAAGCGCGACCGGCGCATCCGGGTGACCTACTTCGACCCCGACGGCAACCAGGTGCCCAAGCAGGGCGAGCAGAACGACTCGACCTTCCAGGTCGCCGGCGAGGCCGGCCCGGTGGAGTCGCTGCGCATCCGCAACCCGCTGCCCGGCAAGTGGCGGGTCCAGCTCACGTCGCCGCCGGGCGTCAGCCGCCAGGACGTCAGCGCGACCGTCGTCTGGCAGGGCGCGCTGCGCGCCTCGATCTCCCTGAGCAATCCCCGGCCGCGTCCGGGCGAGCAGGTGGCCGTACGGCTGCGCCTGCAGACCAGGACCGGCACGATCACCGATCCGGCGGCGCTGGAGGGCCTGCGCTTCACCGCCCGGATGTCCGGCGACGGCTTCCAGGAGCTCCCCGTCGACCTGCGCGACGCGGGTGACGGCCCGGACCGCGCCCAGGGCGACGGCGAATACTCCGGCCAGGTCGCCATCCCCGCCTCCGCGACCGGCGACCTGTCCTTCCTGGGCAAGGTCACCGGCCCGGGCGTCGCCGGCGACGAGCGCCCGTACGCGACCCGCGTCGCCGGGCCCGCCGACCGGCTCCGCGCCCAGGTGCAGCTCGACGCGGCCACCGTCGAGCCGGGCGGGGAGGTCTCCGGCACCGTGCGCGTGACCAACGACGCCGAGCCCGCCCAGCTCGCCCTGCGGCTCATCGACGTCCCCGGCACCGTGAGCCTGTCCCTCCAGCGCTTCCAGGCGCCGGCGGGCGCCTCCGAGCACGCCCTCAAGCTGCGGATCGGCGCGGACGCTCCCAAGGGCCCGGTCGGCGGCTCCGTCCAGGTGGTCGACGCGGCCGGGCAGGTGGTGGCCGAGGAGTTCGTCGACGTCGACGTGGAGCCGCCCACGCCGCTGTGGCAGCGGCTGCTCCAGGCCCTCCTGGTCCTCCTGCTGATCCTGGCGGTGGCCCTGCCGCTGCTGTTCCTCAGGAGGCGCGCGCGGATGCGGGCGGCCGATCCGAGCGAGCTGACCTTCTACCTCTTCGAACGGCCGGGCGAGCCGTACGTCAGCAAGATGCAGGCGCCCCTCGGCGAGGGGCCCGAGTTCACCTTCGAGATCTCCGCCGGCCGCCTGGTGCGCACGTTCGGCACCGGCTACACGGCCCGGCGGGGCGGCGGCCAGACCGTCCTGGTCCGCGACCCGTCCGGACAGGAGCTGGAGCCGCTGCGCCCGGGCCGCCCGGTCCCGCTGCCCGGCGGCATGTTCCTCGGCGTCGACGACGCCCGGGTCAAGGGCGCGGAATCCGTGTACGGCGCGCGGGAGCCGCACCAGAGCAGGACCCACAGACCGATGCCAGGCGACGACCTGTTGTGAGGGGCGCATGAGGATCTTCGATCCGATGATGTTCGTGGGACTCGGCGGCACCGGCTGCCGGGTCGGAGTGGAGCTGGAGCGGCGGCTGCGGGACGAGCTGTGCGGTCCGGACGGCATGGACCTGATCCGAAACTTCAGCTGGCAGAACTACCAACCCTACGAATTGCCCTCCTGCCTGCAGTTCGTCTACGTCGACCTCAACGAGGCGGAGCTGACCCGCACCCGGCGCCGGGTGGTGCCGACCGAGCGGGAGTTCGCGGCGGCCGGCCGGACCGCCCACCTGATCCACGACGTGGTGCCCGCGTTCGACTCCTACCCGGACGTGGCCCGCAGCCTGCGGGCGACGTCGAGCGACCACGTCAAGGACTGGCTGCCGCCGCGCGAGCAGGAGCCGCTGGTCTCCCCGCTGATGCGCGGCGCAGGGCAGCTGCCCACGGTGGCCAGGGCGGCGCTGTTCGAGCGGATGCGGCACGGCCCCGGGCCGGTGGTGCAGGGCATCGACGACGCCATCGGCGCGATCAGCAACTCGGGCAGCGAGCTCGCCGCGCTGGGCGGCCGGCTCAGACGCAGCTGCGACGTCTTCGTGGCCTTCTCGGTGGCGGGCGGCACCGGCAGCGGCATCTTCTACGACTACCTGCACCTGATCGGCGACGCCTTCGCCCGCAACCACATCAGGGCGCGGATCCACCCGCTGGTCGTCATGCCGTCGGCCTTCGCCGAGGGTAAGGGCGGCGGCCGCCGCGCCCGGCTCAACGCCGGCTCCAGCCTGCTCGACCTGTTCCGCCTGGTCGACGACCAGAACGCGCCGCACGCCGGCACGCAGGTCGACGAGCAGGGCATCGCCGGCGAGCTGGGCGTGCGCTACCCGGTCAAGGGCGAGGTGCGGCTGGCCACCGGCACCGTGCAGACGGCGTTCCTGTTCACCATGCCGCCCGGCGTCGAGCGGGACGACCTGCACCGCTCGATCGCCTCGCTGATCGTCTCGCTGGCCGGCACCCAGCCGCGCGCCTCGGGCGACGGCGGCGGCATGGAGGACCGCGGCGAGTCGTCCTTCGCCGACGACTTCATCAACCGAGCCGTGGAACGCGAGGTGCCGGCCGCCTCCGGCATCGGCAACCGGGGCGTCTCGACGGCCTTCGTCTCCTCCATGACCGTCCCCGTGGAGGAGCTGGCCGACCTGGTCAGCTCCCGGCTGCTGGCCCGCGCGGTGGCGCAGCTCGAAGCCGTGCCGCCGGGCGCCGCCGAGAGCAACGTCGAGGAGATCCGGCGCATGTTCACCACCACCAACCTGGAGGCGCTCAACACCCGCGAGCCGCTGCCGCTGCCGGAGGTGCGCCCCGCCACCGGCGCGGCCGAGATCCAGAAGTCGCTGGCCAACCGGATGCGGGCGATGGAGGACAACCTGGCCTCACTCGAACGCCAGCTCAACCGGGTCGTGCCGACCCTGGCCCAGGAGCTGGACGTGCGCCGCGGCGCGCTCGAAGCGCTCGGCCAGGTCGACCCGTTCCGGCTGCGGCGGGTGGTGGTCGGCCTGCCCGGCGACGTGCACGAGGCCGACCGGCTGGGCTTCGCCGGGCTCCTGGACCACCGCAGGGCGCAGCCGCGCAAGCCGTACGACAACATGACCGAGGCGCCGCCGCAACCGCGGCCGATGCGCGACCGGCTGCTGCGCAAGACGCAGTGGACCGACCCCGAGGTCCAGGCCTCGATCGCCGACCAGGACACCTGGTACCTGTGGCGCAGCCAGGGGCTCTGGCACCGGGCGTGGGCCGACCAGATGCCCCGCTGGGAGCCGCGCCGCAAGCAGCTCATCCGCGAGGTGCGCGAGTTCACGCAGGTCTTCGTCGAGCACGCCGAGGCCGACGCCGAGCGCTTCGCGCGCCGGGCCGGCGAGCTCTACGAGACCCGCGTGGGCGTCTACCACCTGCTGCCGCCCGCGGGCGCGGAGTCCTTCTACGACGCGGTCGTCCGCCGCTTCGTCGACGTCTTCGTCGCCCGGCAGCAGTTGCGCCCCACCGACGGGGAGGCCGCCGTGGCCAACGCGCTGATCGGCCCGGACGGCTGGCGGCACGCCTACGACCTGGCCTGGCGCACGGGCAAGCCGGCCGACGCGCTCACCTGGGTGCGCGACCGGCTCAAGCTGGAGGTGAAGAAGCTCTTCAAGGACCAGGACGAGGCCGCCGCGCTGGGCGAGCGGCCGCTGCTGCCCTCCCTGGCCGACATCCTCGCCCAGGCCGCCTCTGGCGGCGGCGACGACCCGCACGTGCGGCAGTTCCAGCTCAAGCTGGCCGACCTGGTGCCGGGCGGCTTCACCCCCGACGGCACCGGCGACCTGAAGGTGCTGGTCTCGTATCCGGCGCCGGCCAAGGACCCGGCCCTCGAACGGTTCCTCAAGGACCGGATCGACCTGCCGGGCGTGCCCGACTTCCGCAACATCGACGCCGACTCGGTGACCGTGGTGCAGCTGCGCACCTCGATGAGCGTCACCCAGGTCCGCGAGCTGCGCGAAGTGCTGCACAGCTGGGCCGACGCGCTGCGCGACGAACGGCCGCAGGACCACCTGAAGTGGCGCCAGCGGCTCGGCTACGACTTCGGCTACCTGGCCACGACCGAGGAGCACCGCGTCCGGATCCTGCACCGGCTGCTCTGCCTGCTGTGGAACGGCCGGGTCAGCGTGGTGGAGGGCGAGCCGAGCTCGCCGTCGCGGATCCGGATCGACGTCGAGGGCGGGTCGATGACGCTCCCGCTGACCGGGTACGGCAAGGCCTCCTCCTGGCCGAGCATGCTGCGGGCCTACGAGCAGTGGGTGATCGCCGGCGACGAGGAGTTCCGCAGCCTGGTCAGCGAGCAGCTCATGGACGCCACGCCGAAGGGCCTGGCGGGCGCCCCCAGCGCGCCGGACCCGCTCTACCACCTCGTCACCGGCATGTCCGCCGACCAGCTCGGCCTGCTGGAGATCATGGTGCCCAAGCTGCCGTCGGGCGCGCGCAACCGCGCCGACCAGCTGATCGCCTTCTGGGCGCACACCCTGCCCGCCGCCCTCGACCTGCCCTTCGAGCGGGTCGCCGAGGCGGTCGCCTACAACCTGCGCGACCTGGACGCGCTCCTCGGGGAGTGAGCATGGTCGTCGTGCTCGACCTGCGCAAGGGTGAGCTGGAGCGGCTCGGCGCCCAGGTCCTGGTGGTGGCCGACACCGAACGCCTGGCCGGCGCCCAGCAGGTGCTCCAGGACGTCTTCAGCTCACGCCTGGTCAGGTCGGTGCTCGTCCTGGCGGTGGGGCCCGACCTGCGCCTGCCCCCCGTCCTCGGCGGGGAGAGCCGCAGGGTGCTCTGGGTGAGCGACCCCTGCGGCATCCTGTGGAACGCCGACACCGGCGAGGCCGCCCACGGGCCCGGGGTGAGCGCGGAGGCCATCCTGATCGACCTGCTCACCCAGCCGGAGGTCTTCGACGAGGTGGTCAACAGCCTGGGCGACATCCCATACGGCACCGCCTCGCCCGGCTGGCGCATCGTGGCCGGGCGGATCGACCCCGAGGTGCTCGGCCAGGCCTTCCGCGAGGTGGCGGAACGCTTCGACGGGCCCGTCCAGCAGGACACGGCCACCTTCAGCTCGCCGCTGGCCACCGCGCTCCCCGTGCTCAGCGGCACCGTCGACCTGCCCTCCGACCTCCTCGACGCGCTCGTACCGGACGGCCCGCTGCACCGGCTCCACCGTGACGCCGCCGAGCGGATCGACCAGGCGGTCCGCGCCCTGGACGACCTCGGCTACGTCCACGACGCCCGCGCCCGGGCCGCGGTCGTCGACAAGGTGATCGCCGCCGGGCGGGCGCTCGCCGAGTTCCGTGACACCGTCGCGCGGCTCTTCGAGGAGATCGACCACACCGACGAGAACGCCGCCGAGCGGCTGGCCGCGCACGGGATCAGGTTCACCGTCCCCGCCGACATGGGCCACGCCCAGATCGCCGGCGAGCTGCGCGCCGACCTGGAGGCGGCCCTGGCCGAGCGCAAGAGCGTGCCGCGGATGGTCTCCCGCTTCCGCCTGCTGGCCGACCACAGCGCGCCCATCGGCAGCCGCGCCTTCGTCGCCGACCTCTGGCGGGCCTGCCCGGACGAGCTGCTCAACGCGCTGCACGCACCCGCCGAGTTCCCCGCCACGTTCCTGCCCCGCTTCGTCTTCTGGCGGCGCTCGCGGGCGTGGTGGCGCGAGCAGCTCTCACTCGGGCCGGCCAGGACCGCCCTCGACGACCTGCGCTCGATGCTCGAACGGGTCGCGGCCAGCGAGTGGATGCTCGGCCAGGCCCGCATGCACACCTCCGACGCCTCCCGCACGCTGGCGGCGGCGCTGAACGAGATCTGCGCGCAGGTGTCCTGGACGCTGACCGACTGGAGCAAGGCCGAGACCGGCCAGGCCGCCGCGAGCCCGGCGCTCGACGAGGAGGTCACCGTACGATTGCGCGACCGCGGCGGCCAGCTGCGCGAGGTCGTCACCGGCGACCTCGTCGACGCGGTCGCGAGCTGGCTGGAGCCCGCCTGGACCTCCCTCGAGCAGGGCGCCTACCGGGACGCGCAGGTGGGGCTGGAGCGCCGGGTCGACGAGACGCTGCGGCAGTACCGCTACCACCTGACCCACCGGGGCGTCCAGGAACGCCCCGACTTCGGCACCGGCGACACGGGCCGCCAGGAGCTCGTCGACGCGGTCTGGCGGCAGTCCCAGCAGGTCGTGCGCGCGCTGCGGGCCCAGGCCAACGGCCAGATGCTGCAACTGTGCGGCGACCGCGACCTGGCGATGCTGCTGCGGCAGGCGTACGCGGTGCGCTTCGCGCCCAGGGCCGTGCGGGGGCAGGGCAACCCGCCCGACGTCGTGTGGACCCGGTCAGGACAGTACGCCGGCACCCTGCGGCTGGTGCCGCTGCGCCCCGGGACGGTCGAGGAGAACTGGAGCGAGGATGGAACCTGAGCCGCTGACCTTCTTCACTCCCGACGGCGACCGCGTGACCTGGGAGGTGGAGGCGGAGCCGGACCACGACCCCTTCGAGCGCCGGCTGACCCTCGTCGTCCAGGGCGCCAAGATCGTGCAGCGGCGGGTGCCCCGCGCGGAGGGGCGCGACCGCGACCACCTCTACGAGCTGCTGGAGAACGAGGCCCGGATGGGCGCCAGGCTGCTCACCCGGCTGCGGCGGGCCTACCCCGTCGAGCTGCCCCGGCTGATGGGCTACAGCCTGGACGAGGAGGAGCCGTTCGTGCTGCTCTCCGACTACCGGGGCGAGCCGGTCACCCGCTTCGCCGGGGCGCTCCTGATCGCCGAGCAGCGGGCCCTGCAGGCGAGCCTCTTCCGCGCCGTGCGCATCCTGTCGGCCTGCGACATCGTCCACCGGCGCATCGACCCCGGCACCGTGCGCTGGGACGGCACCGCCGTGCAGCTCACCGACCTCAGCCACGCCACGCTGGCCGGCAGCCGCCGGCTGCGGCTGGGAGAGGCCCCCTACGCCGCTCCGGAGCAGCGCGCGGGCACCGGCCGCGCCGCCACCGCCGACGACCTCTGGAGCGCCGGCATGGTGATCTACCGCACCGTCACCGGGCGCGAGGTCGCCGACCGACCCGACCTCTCCGCCGCCCCGGCGCTGCAGCCCATCCACGACGTCTTCTCCGGCCAACCGCCGTCGGCGCTGGAGGTGCTCGACCGGCTGCGGGAGCCGGACCCGATGCGCTCCATCCCCGCCGAACCGGACCTGCGGCTCGAGGAGGGCCGCGTCGCCTTCGACCGGGCCCACGAAGCCAAGCGCGAGACCGAGGCCGAACCACCTCCGGCCGTCACCCGGATCGAGCAGGTGCCGCAGGAGCAGCCGCGGAAGTGGTGGGCCCGCTGGCTTCCGCTGGCCGTGCTGGCCGCCCTCGTCGTGGTCGTCTGGATGGTGATCCGGTGATCCTCTGCCCCATCTGCCTGCACGAGTTCGCCTGGAGCGAGGACGAGCTCTACGAACGCACCCCGGCGGGCCACTACCAGCGGCTCTCCCTGGAGAACGCGAGCGGGGCCCGCCGAGAGGACCTGCTGCGCGCCGCCCACGTCCGCTGCCCGGCGCCGGTGGCGGACCCGAGCCTCGAACACCACCTGCCCTACACCTACGTACGGCACGGCCGCCCGCTGGTGATCGGGCTGGTCGGCGGGCCGGAGACGGGCAAGACCCACCTGCTGGCCTCGATGATCGGCGCCATCGAGCAGGGCGGCCTGCGGCCGTACGGGCTGACCGCGGACGCGGTGGACATCGAGCGGCACGCCGAGTACGTCAACACGTACGTGCATCCGCTGATGGTGGAGCGGACCGCGCTCTCGCGCACCACCCACCGGGCCACCGCCGAGCCCGCCGACGCGCTGCTCGTCAACGACGGCCGGCACACCACCGCGGTGGCGTTCTTCGACATCGCCGGCGAGCTGCTGCGCAGCTCCACCCACGAGGCGACCAGGTTCGTGCCGGCCGTCGGCGGGCTGCTCTTCGTGATCGACGCCGCCACCAGGTCGGCCAGGATGGGCGACGAGTCCTTCCGGGCCGTGCTCGACCGGCTGCCCAAGAGCGGCGGCCGGCTCGACATCCCCGCCGTCATCGCGGTCACCAAGAGCGACTCGGTGCGCTTCGAGGCGCCGGTCGACACGTGGCTGTACGACGAGCCCGACCGGCTGGACCAGGTGGACGTCCTGCGGGAGAGCCGCGACGTCTACGCCTTCCTGCACCGGCGCGGCGCGCAGGCGTGGCTCAGCCCTTACGACAAATGCCGCAAGTGCACCCTGCATTTCGTCTCGGCGACAGGCTCCGCCCCGGCCGACGGGCGCTTCCCCAGGGGCGTGCGGCCGCGACGCGTCCTGGCGCCCCTGATCTCGCTCCTCGCGATGACCGGTGTCCTGCGCGGCTATCCGGAGGTGGGGATCTGATGGGGCGTTACTCCAGCGTCGACTGGATCCTGTTCGAGTGGGACGAGCGCCGCACCGGCCTCGGCCCCGTGCGCTCCTCCCTGGAGGACACCCGGGGCTGGTACCACCAGCTCGGGCCCTGGCTCGACCCCGGTCCCGCGCCCGGGGTCAGCCTCTGCCGGCTCATGGTCGACGGGCGCGTGGTGGTGCTGTCGCGCACGCGCACCGGCGGCTCGGACAGCAGGCGGACCATCCGGGTCCAGGCGTACCTGGGCGGCTCGGCCGCCAACGCCTCGGCGATGCCGAACGTCCGCCAGGCGCTCGCGCTCGCCCCCGGCTGGGGCTCGTTGCTGCCCGCCGACCCGGAGCCGCTCGACCTGGCCGTGCTGCTGCGCCCCTATGCCGACGCGAGCGCGGCACTCGACCGGCGGGCCCGCGCCGAGGCGGCGGCGCTCGCGCCGATCGTCTCCGAAGCGCTGCGCGGGCACCGGGAACCGCTGTCGGTGGCGGCCCAGGGGGAGGCCGTCGTGCAGCTGTGGGGGCTGGTGGACATCCTGGACCTGGTGCTCGGGCGCTATCCGGAGACCTTCTCCACCTACGAGAGCGACGACCTCAAGCAGGGGGCCGAGGTCATCTTCCTGCAGCAGTGGCCGGGGCCGTCGTCGCGGGCCGCGCACCGGCGGCGCGTGGATCTGCGGGCGCCCGACCAGAGCGACCTGTACGGCGAGATCGCGGCCATGGTCGTCGCGGCGTACGCGGACCGGCGGCTGCCGGGGCTGGTCAAGCGGCTGCGGATCCACGACGGGATGGCGCTGGAGGAGCGGGTCGAGCTGCTCGGGGCCGCCCTGCGCGAGCCGCCGAAGCCCGTACCGGCCGAGCCCCGGACACCTCCCCCTCCCGAGCCCGCAGAACCGGCGCCCGCTCCCCCGCCCTCGGCGTCCTCTCCCCCGCCACCGCCCCCGGCGTCGGCGGTGGCGTCGGGTCCGCGCAGGCGGGTGCCCTCGGAACGGCCCGGCCCCACGCCCGTGCCGCGGGAGGAGACGCCCGCGCCCGGGCCCAGCGCGCCGGTCTCGCCGCTGGCCCGCCCCGAGGCGCAGCCCGTCGCGGTGCGCGACGCCTTCGACTACTTCCTGGCGGAGCTGGCGGAGGCGACCACCGCCGGCGCGGCCCGGGGCATCCTGAGGGACGTCCACGCCTGGGCGCGGACGCGCCCGCCCGCCGACGTACGCTCCCGGCTGCACGCCCTGGTGCCCCAGCTGGAGCGGCTGCTGCCCGACGACGAGGTCAACCCGATCCTGCGCGACCTGCTGGACCCCGACGCCCCCGCCGAGGCCGTCAGGTCCGCCTGGCTCGATCCCCGCTGGCTCGTCCTGGCCGCGGTCCTGCTGGTCGTGCTCGTCCTCCAGGTCGTGACCACGGTCCTGCGGTGACCGCCGGTCAACCGGCCGGCCGGTTCAGGAGGGCGTCCAGGGCGGCGCGGTCGTTCACCCCGGTCTTGTCGTAGACGGCGTACAGGGTGTTGGCCACGGTGCGGACGGACACGAAGAGCCGCGCGGCGATCTCGCGGTTGGTCAGCCCCTGCGCGGCCAGCACCGCGATCTCGCGCTGCCGCGGCGTCAGGCTGGGCACGTCGAGGTCCATCAGCGCGAGCGTGCGGGCGCCCTGGCAGCGGTGCGCGAGCCGCCAGGCCCGGGTCTGCGCCGCCCGCGCCCCGCGCGCCAGCCCGGACTCGCGGTAGCGGGCCGCCGCCCGCGCCGCCGCCTCGGCCGCGTAGAGCAGCAGGCCGAGCCGCTCGAAACCCTCCGAGACCGCGTCGAGCTCCGCGCCGTCGCGAGCGGCGGCGTGCCGCGCGAACAGCGCCACCAGCGGGCCGTCCACGTCGAGCGCGGCCAGCCGCGCGGACACCAGGTCGGCGCGGCCCAGCCGGACGACGTCGTGCAGCAGGAACGGCACGTCGCACGGCAGCGCGCCCTCGGCGCTCTCCAGGCAGAGCTCGACGGCCCCGGCCGCGTCTCCGCGACCGGCCAGCGTCCACGCCCGGGCCAGGCGCAGCGGCACGACGACGGACGGACCGATCGGCGTCCCCGTCGCCTCCGCCCGCTCCAGCGCCTGCTCGGCCGCCGCGACCTCGCCGAGCAGCGCGTACGCGTGCGCCAGCTCGCCCAGGCACGACCCCGCCAGCACGCTGCGATCGGGCAGCCGCGCGGCGGTGTCGCGCGCCCACGCGAGGGCGTCGGTCACCCGGCCGCGCAGCCGCAGCACGCGGGCCGTCCACGTGCCGAACTCCAGGTTCGCCCGCGTCCAGGTGTGGAAAGGCCCCTCCAGGCCGTACCCCTGCCCGGCGAACCGCTCGGCGGTGTCCAGATCGCCGAGCAGCAGCGCGGCGTGCGTGGCATGGCCGGTCAAGGCGGCCGAGAGGCTGCGCATGGCGACCGGCTCCTTCGCCAGGCCCGCGCCCATCTCCGCAGCGTGGGCCAGGCATTCCGCGGCCCGCCCCTGCGCCACCAGGACGGCCGCCTCGGCCCCGCTGATCATTCGCCTGCCGTGCGGGCTGAACGGGCCCATGTCCCGCGCCCGCGCCATCAGGTCCTCAGAGACGGCGATGTCGCCGGTCAGCGTGGCCAGGACGGCCCGCATGATGAGCGCCGCCTGCCGCGACTGAACCTCGTGGACGAGCCCGCTGGTCTCCTCCAGGACGGCCCGCGCCCGTGCGACGTCCCCGAGCCCGACGGCCAGGTTCATGGCCCGCTGCACCCCGAGATCGGTCCGGGCCGTCTCGCCCATCTCCGCCGCCCACGCGGTGGCGAACACCTCCTCGGCCTCGGCGTACCGGTCGGTGTAGAACAGCACCGTGCCCAGCGCGGCCAGCGCGGGAGTCCCGCCGCCCGCGGCCACCGCCGCGCGCCCCAGCCGTACGGCCAGCTCCAGGTCCCGGATGACCCGGGCGCGCTCGCAGCCGGCCAACAGCAGCCCGGGATCGCCGGGCAGGCCGCCGTCCAGCCGCCAGACCGCCACCCTGAGCACGTCCTCGTGCCGCCGCAGCCCGGCCTCCGAGACCGCCTGCGCCAGGCGGCGCACCATCGTGCGGGCGCGCAGCACGCCGCAGCCGTCCCTGATGACCTCGCCGTACAGGGGGTGCGCGAGCCGCACCTGGAGCCGCCGGCCGTCCGGCTGCACCGTGACGAGCTGCCGGTCCTCCAGGTGCTGGACGGCGTCGAGCGACCCGAGTGCGGCCAGCAGGTCGGCGCCGAGCGGCTCGCCGTACGCCAGCAGCTCCAGCACCTCCCGCTCCCGCGCGGTCACCTCGCCGATGCGGCCCGCGACGGTCTCGCGCAGCGTGGGCGTGATCGTCAGCGGCCCGCTCCACCGCCACACGCCCCCGTCGGCGGCGAGCATGCCCGACAGCACGAGTTCGCGCAGGTAGAGGGCGTTGCCCTGGCTGACGCGCCACAGCCGGGCCACGGTCGCCGACTCCACCCGGCCGCCCAGCGCGGCCTCCAGGACGGCCGCCGTCTCCTCCAGGGAGAACGGCTCCAGCTCCAGCCGCGGCACCAGATCGTCCTTCCACAGCGCGAGCACCGCGTCCGGCACGGGCGTCCGGCTGCGCAGCGTCGCGATCACCCGGGTGCCGTCCCGCGTCACGAGATGGTGGACGAGCGCGGCGGAGACCGGATCGAGCAGGTGGGCGTCGTCCACCACCAGCACCGGCACGCGCAGCGCGGCGGCCGCCCAGCCCAGCGGGTTCCCTGCGGGCGGTGTGGCGGGGAGCAGCGGGGCGAAGGCGCCCAGCGGGACCTCCGCCGCGGCCGTGGTGGCCCGCGCCCAGGCGACCCCGTCCAGACCGCGCACCGCCTGCGCCGCCAGCCGGCTCTTGCCCGTGCCCGGCGGACCGGCCACGACCACGCCCCTGGAGGCGGACCTGATCTCCGACAATTGCGCCGCACGCCCGATGAACGGCCAGGAGCCTGCCACGGCGAAAGCGTATTTGAGTAGGCCATGCTCATGCGAGCGAGTTGTCCCGCCCGCCATGCTGGGGCCCATGACCATGGCGCCGACCACCGGCCTGACGGACCTCGTACGCGAGAGCCTCGGCGACCCCCTCGCCGAGATCGCCGACCAGCACGTCGACCTCCTCGACTCCGGCCCGGGGGCGTTGTCGACGACCTCGCTCCACCGCGTGCGCGGCACCACGACCGGCGGCATGAGCTGGTCGTTCTTCGTCAAGGCGATCCACGAGATCAGGCACTCGCCCGGGTACGCGGACATCCCCGAACCGCTGCGCGCCACCGCGCTCGCGCACTTCCCCTGGCGGGCCGACGCGGACATCTACCTGGCCCGCCCCCGGCTCCCCGGCGGGCTGCGCCTGCCCCGGATGTACCGGCTGGACGACCTGGGCGACGACCGGCTCGTCATGTGGCTGGAGGACGTGCGGGTCGCGCCCGCCGCCTGGGACCTGGACCGCTACCGCGCCGCCGCCCGCCGGCTCGGCGACCTGGCCGCCGCACAGCCCGTCGCGGGCCGTACGTCCGCGCCGCGCGAGCCGCTCAACCGCGGCCTGCGCTACTACTGCGGGGGCCCGCTCGCCAACCTGTTCCTGCCCACCCTGCGCGACCCGGCGACGTGGCGGCACCCGCTGATCGCCGCGAACGCCGACCCCCTGCTGCAGGCCGACCTGCTGGCCCTCGCCGACCACATCGACCCGCTGCTGGACGCCCTGGACCGCCTCCCCCACACCCTCGTCCACGGCGACGCGAGCCCCTCGAACCTGCTGATCCCGGCCGACGGCTCGGCGGAGTTCGTGGCCATCGACTGGAGCTGGCCGTACCCGGCGGCCGTCGGCTTCGACCTCGGCCAGCTCCTCGTCGGCCGCGCCCACACCGGCGAACTCGACCCCGCAGACCTGCCCGCCGTCCACGAGACGATCGAGGCCGCGTACACCGCCGCGGTGGCCGGCCTCGCCGACCCCGCCGAGGTCTCCTTCGGCTACGCCGCCACCCTCGTGCTGCGCAGCGCCTGGACCGCGATCCCCTTTGAACGCCTGGGCCAGGCGCCCACCCCCGAGCTGCACGACCTGTTCCGCAAGCGGGCCCGGCTCGCGCGGTTCGTCGTCGACCTGGGCCGCTCCCTGCTCCCTTAGACGCGCCGCCGCTGTCGTCACGGCGAAAGGATCGCGCTCGCGCCGCGCAGCAGCTCCTCACGGAGCTCGTCGTCCGGGACGTCCGGGAGGTGGCTGATCGGGTCGGTGGCGGCGGCGAACGCCTGGGCGGCCCGTACGCGGCCGCGCCAGTCCGGATCGGGGCCGGCCAGCAGCTCGACGGCCCGGCTGGTGACGCCCGCCACGCGCGACATGACCTCCGTGGTCTCGTCGCCGTGGACGGAAGCGTCGCGGAGCAGCAGCACCATGGTCTCGCGGTGGCCGAGCATGACGTCGACGCAGCCGCCGAGCACGCGTTGCCGGACCTCGGCGAGGGTGGGCGCGGCGGCGGCGTCCTGGATCGCGGCGTCGAGCCGGTCGATCGGTGGCCGCACCACCCCGATTGCCGACCGTCCGGTCGGTAGGCTAGCGTCCCGGCCGGTAGGTCGGCTCCGTGTCCTGGCGGCGCGACACCATCGCCCCCACCTGTAAGACGTTCGCCACGGGCGCGGCGCTCGTGCTGGCCGGACGCGGCGAGGTGGACCTGGAGGCCCCGTGGCCCTACTGGCCCGAGTTCGGCAAGGACGAGATCACCGTACGGACGCTGCTACCGCGCCGGCCTGCCCACTCTGGACACCCACCCCATCACCTGGGAGGACCTGCGCGACCGACCCCCATCACCGACGCCCTCGCGGCCGCCGCCCCCGAATCCCGCAGCCCGACGGGATCGACCAGACCCTGCGGGTGCACACCGCCTTCGGCTACGTCGCCAACCGCGGCTCAGAGCTGCTGGAAGGCGGCGACTTCCGCGTCCGCTCCCTGATCGAGGCGCTGTACTCCGCCCTGGACGACGTTCGATGACCGAGCCGGGCGGCCGGCCGGAACCCGGCCGCCCCTGCTCATTTCCTGAAAAGACCTACCGGAAGCCGGATCGCTCCCTCAGTGGGCCGCCTCGTACTGCTCCACGACAGTGGCGGCGATGCGGCCACGCTCGCTCACCGGCAGCCCCTGAGCCTTCGCCCACCGCCTGATCTCAGTGGACTTCTCACGGGTGACGGCCCGCGAAGTGCCGGCGCCACCGCGCCTGCCGCGAACACCTCGCTCGGCGCGGACCGCGCGAGCCTTGGTGATAAAGGGAGCGAGAGCCTTCTCCAGCTTCTCCCGGTTAGAGCCCGACAGGTCGATCTCGTAGCTGGTGCCGTCGAGAGCGAACCTTGTGGTCCCCTCGGCGTCACTGCCGTCGATGTCATCGACAAAGGACTCAACAATGCGTTTCGCCATGATGCTGCTCCGATTACGTTATGGTTGCAGGTACTGTAGCCCCCTTCAGCAGATCACGCACCTCCTTGCGGCGCCGTGCTGACACAATCGAAGTTCACGATCGGATCTCGCTCTACAACGCCTTTCGCTGTTGTGACGCGGTTTTCGCGCTTCTCGTGCCCGGCATTCACCGGCGCCGCCCCGGCGCACGGCCGGGCACGGAACACATCAGGGCCCGACCTGCGCGAGGCTCGCCCAAAGACCTGCACGAGATCCCTTCTGCCCTTCTCACCAGTGATAAGCCATCCACAACCGGCGACCTCCCCGGCGTCGCGGGCCTACGGCCGCCATCCCGCCTCCTCCCGCGCACAGCGCGCTCCCGCGAGCGCGAGACGCCCTTGCCCCGGACCGCCCGTACCCGCGCCGATCCCGCGCCCCGGCTCCGCTGTCAGCAACCTAGTCGCAAGTACGTCCGTCCCGCGGTCAATAGCTATGAATCCGCTATGTTGAAGTTCGATTCAAAGGTTTGCCGGGCCATATCAGGTATTGGCCAAGAACCGCAACTCGATCCTGGCGCATCGCACCGACGTTTACCAGATTCGCATCCGCCGGCTCAGCCGGATCCGCCCTTTACAAAGTAGATTTCCAGTCGTTTCGGGCGGCGCGCCCGAAAGCCGCCCGAAACGATCATGGTTGACGGCAGCGTGGCCGTTGAGCGGGAAGCGGTGGAACCTGCGCCGGGAGCCCGGTACGGTCTTCCGCTCTGACGGGCCTACTCTCGAAGTATGGGAGGGAGGCCATTATGGTTACCGAGATCATCCTGGGTTTCCTCGCGGCCATCGCCATATTGACCGGGTTCGGGGGCGTCAGGATCGTCAATCAGGTCGAGCGCGGCATCGTGTTCCGCTTCGGCCGGGCGCAGAAGGAGATCCGCCGGCCGGGCGTCACCTTTCTCATCCCGGTGGTGGACCGGCTGAAGAAGGTCAACGTCCAGATTGTCACGATGCCCGTGCCCACGCAGGAGGGCATCACCCGCGACAACGTGTCGGTCCAGGTCGACGCCGTCGCCTACTTCCGCGTCCAGGACCCGCTGCGGGCGGCCGTCGAGGTGCAGAACTACCTGTTCGCGGTGGAGCAGGTGGCCCAGACGTCGTTGCGCTCCATCATCGGCAAGAGCGAGCTGGACGATCTGCTCTCCAACCGCGAGGAGCTGAACAAGGGTCTCGCACTCATGATCGACAGCCCGGCGCTCGGCTGGGGCATCCACATCGACCGCGTGGAGATCAAGGACGTGCAGCTGCCCGAGTCCATGAAGCGCTCCGTGGCCCGCCAGGCCGAGGCCGAGCGGGAGCGCCGCGCCCGCGTGATCACCGCGGACGGGGAGTTCCAGGCCGCCCAGAAGCTCGCCGACGCCTCCGCGATCATGGCTCAGACGCCGAGCGCCCTGCAGCTGCGGCTCCTGCAGACGGTCGTCGAGGTGGCGGCCGAGAAGACGTCCACGCTGGTGATGCCGCTGCCGGTGGAGGTGCTGCGCTTCTTCGACCGGGGCACGCAGGGTTCCGCGGCGCGGGAGGGGTCGAAGGAGCCGGTCGCGGCAGAGAAGAGCGTGCCGCCTGCGCAGCTGCCGCCGCCGTCCGACGAGCTCACCAAGATCCTCGGCCTGCACGAGACGGCGAACCGCCCCGATTCCTGACCTCCGACCGCCGTCATACCGCCGCCGCGTTGCCACCGTCACCGCCACCAGCACCAGCCGGCACCACGCGTATCGGGGGCGTAGGGCGAGCCCTCGCAGCCGCTGCCGGTCGTGTCCGGGGCGAGTCGAAGCCTCGGGGAGAAGCTCAGGCGGCTCGGACGGCGAGGCCCGGGTAGTCGAGGACGAGGCCGGACCCGTCGTAGACCAGGCGGCAGGCGACGTCGAAGACCGGCGCCGCGTAGTCGTAGCGCTGCCGCCCCTCCTCGTCGGGCAGCCGGGCATAGCGCTGCTCGAGCCGCTCGACGGCCAGATCGGCGGCCCGGACGAAGGCCGCCGGAGCCGGTGAGGCGGCGCCGACGCCGAGGCGCATCCGGTGCACGGGGAACGCGTTGGTCAGGGCCGACGACTCGAGGTCGACGTCGAGGCAGCCGTCCAGCCAGGACGCCGACGCGCCGTCCACGCGCCAGCGGCCCGCGCCGTCGGTCTCCAGGAGGATCTGGCGCCCGCCCTCGGCGGAGCGGCTCGCGAGCCGGGCCGAGCGGGTGGCCCAGCTCGCGTCGAGCTCGATGACGTAGTCGACGACCCAGGTGCGCCCCTCCTCGACCGCGGTCGTGCACCCCTCGGCCCGGTGCCCGTCCGGCAGCGGCCGGAAGTGGACCACCTCGAAGCCGGTGCGGGCGTCGAGGTGCCGCCAGGCCGCGGCGCCGGGCGGTGGCGCGAAGGTCGTCATGGCCGGATCATGTCATCGCCCACCGACAAAAAAAGCTCGTCAGCCGGTGGACAGGCGGCGCAGGGTCTGCTCGGCCGCGCGGGTCATCTCGGCGGGCACGCCGAGGACGTCCAGGTAGGCGCCGGTGTCACGCATCTCCATGGCCCGCCGTACGGCATGCGTACGGGTGCCCGTCAGGAACCGGTCGATGACGGCCTGCCCGTCACCCGCGAGCTGCTTGGCGATCTCGCCCCTGATCCAGTCCTCATCCCCGGCCGCCCGCCCCGCCGCGACGGCCTCGCAGACCACGGAGGCCAGCCCCTTCATGAACACGCTGCGCAGCAGCTTGCGGGCCATGGCCGCACCCGGAGGCCCGTCGAGGACCTCCACGGAGACCTCGCGCGGGCCGCCGAGCGGGCGGACGAGCCGGGCGAGCGCCTCCGCCCCCGGCCCGCTGGCCAGCAGCGGCACCAGGTGCCCGTGCAACGGCACCGGGCCCAGGATCGCCACGTCGGCGAAGCCGGCGCGCTCGCCGACCATCCGGCCGAGCCGCTCCATGACCTCCGGGGAGGCCGAGGTGAAGTCGGCGTAGCAGGCGCCGGGCGCCAGGTGGGGCAGGCACTGCTCGGCCACGGCGGGAGCCGCGGCGGCCCCGGTCAGGACGAGCACGTACGCGGCCTGTTCGACGGCCTCCCGCAGGGTCGCCGTCCTGGTGACGCCTTCGGGGGTGGGGGTGTCGCCGGGGTCGTACCCGAGCACTTCGTGCCCGGCGGCGGCGAGCGCGGCGGCATAGACGCCGCCCGCCTCGCCCAGTCCGATGACGGCGCAACGCATGATCAATCTCTTCAGTCCTCTTGTGTCTGAACCATGGCTAAAGGTCGCTCGCCCGGCCGAGTGCCGCGGCGGCGCGGCGCAGCTCGGGCACCCAGCCGAGCATCTCGCTCTCGGGGTGGCGCTCGGCGGGGCCGGAGATGCCCACCGACGCCATGGGGTGGCCGTCCGGGGCCGGCACGGGGGCGCTGATGCCCGAGCTGCCGAGCACGCGTTCGTTCATGGAGAAGTGGTAGCCGCGTTCCCTGATCTGCTGCAGCTCGGCCCGCAGGTCCGCCTCGCTGACCGGCTTGCCGCCGGCGGTGCCCAGGTCGCGGACCTCGGCCATCAGGGCGTCGAGCTCGTCGTCCGGCATGGCGGCCGCGAGCACCTTGCCCGCGCCCAGGTGCAGCGGCAGCCGGCGGCCGATGGGGAGCTGGTAGCGCAGCGGGTCGGCGCCGTCGACGCGGGCGATGACGATGCGCTCCAGGCCCGACCTGATGTGCAGCGTCGTGGTCAGGCCGGTGGTGGCGGCCAGCTCCTGGAGCACGGGAGTGGCCGCGCGGCTGAGGCCGTCGGTGACGAGGAAGCCGTGGGCGATGGACAGGGCGGCCGGGCCGAGGTGGTAGGCCTGCTGCCCGGCGACCACGAACCCGCGCCGCTGCAGCACCCCGAGCAGGCGCAGCGTCGTGGCCGGGGACAGCCCGGCCCGCCGCGCGACCTCCGACAGCCGCAGCGGCTTGTCGCTGCGCTCCAGCACCTCGATCACGTCGAACGCGCGCTCGACCGAGCGCATGGACGGCTGCGGCTGTCCGGCGGTCATCGGCGGAACCCTTTCTCGCACGCGGATGAACCTGTCGTCACGCGGATTCAAGGATGGCAGCCCGTTTGCCCTCCTCGGTCACGAAGACGGCCTCGGCGGCCCGCGCGACCCGCTCGGCCTCGGCGAGCGGGACGACGACCACGCCGTCGGCGTCGCCGAGGATCAGGTCGCCCGGCGCGACGGCGACGCCGCCGACCGCGACGGTGCGGCCGAGGTGGCCGGGCCCGTTCTTGTACGGCCCCGCGGGCGTCACCGCGCGGGCGAAGACGGGCATGCCCATCTCCCCGAGCCCGTCGGCGTCCCTGACGGCCCCGTCGATGACGAACCCGGCCACGCCCTTGTTCTTGGCGCGCTGCCCGATCAGCTCGCCGATCAGCGCCCGGGACTCGTCGCCGCCGCCGTTGACCACGATGACGTCGCCGGGTTCGACGACGTCGAGCGCCTGGTGGATGAGCGCGTTGTCACCCGACCGGGTCCAGATGGTGAAGGCGCGCCCGGCCACGCGGGCGCCCGGCCAGATGGGGCGGATCCGGGAGTCGAGGACGCCGAGGCGGTCCATGGCGTCGCCGATGTTGGCGGTGGGCAGGGCGGCCAGCCGGGCCAGCGCGTCCTGGGAGGTCTCGCTCATTGAGGGCGCCTTTCAGCTCTTGGTGTTGCGGACGAGGGGGAGGGCCTGCTTGACCGTGGTCTCCTGGTCGGCCCAGTACGTGCTGTAGTCCTGGCCGGACTTGTAGGCGGTGGCCAGGCCGAGGTCCTTCATCTTGGCGACGACCGCCGGGTCCTCGATCGCCTTCTTCAGGGCCCCTTCGAGCTTGACGCGGACCGCGTCGGGCAGCCCGGCGGGCGCCGAGTAGCCGCGGGCGGTCGCCGCCTCGACCTGGTAGCCCTGCTCGGCGAAGGTCGGCGCGTCGGGCAGGAACGGGCTCCGCTCGGCCGACATGACGCCGAGCACCTGGATCTTGCCCTGGGCGACGAGGTCCTTGACGTCGCTGACGTTGCCGACGTACACCTCGACGTGCTTGCCGAGGAAGGCGGCGACGGCCGACGCCGCGCCCTCCGAGAAGTGCACGGTGGCGAACTCGGCCCCGGTCTTCTGCTGGATGTCGGCCAGGGCGAAGTGCTCGCCGGTCTGCACCCCGGTCGTGGTCGCGGTGACGCTCTTCGGCTTGGCCTTGACGGCCTCGATCAGGGCTTTCAGATCCTTGTACGGGCTGCCGGGCGCGACCCCGACCAGCATCGGGTCGAGCACCTGCATGCCCAGCGGCAGGAAGCTCTGCCGGGTGTAGGTGGCGCCCCGGCTCGGGTCGAGGGGCGAGACGACGACGGACGGCGAGCCGGTGGCGCCGATGGTGTAGCCGTCGGGCTTGGCCTTGGTGAGCGCGGTGTAGCCGATCTGGCCTCCGGCGCCCGGCTTGTTGAGGACTTCGACGTTCGTACCCAGCTCCTTCTCCAGGACGGGTGCGACCACGCGGGCCGCCGCGTCGACGGCCGCCCCGGGCGCGAACGAGACGATCAGCGTGACCGGCTTCCCCTTGCGCGGCCAGGCGTCCGCGCCGCCGCCGGGCTGCTGGGCGCCGCACGCGGCGAGCGCCGTCGCCACGGCCACGGCCGTAGCTGCGATCTTGACTTTCACGATGGCTCCTCTTTCGGGGGGTGGTGGCCTCAGGCCTCGGGGTCCTCGGCCAGGACGGCGGGCTTGCGCAGCCCCAGCAGCCGGCTCAGCAGCGGGCTCGCGGCGATGGCGAGCGCGATCACCAGCAGGACGACGCAGATCGGACGGGTCAGGAAGACGGTGAGGTCGCCTTGCGACAGCTCCAGCGACTCGCGCAGGGAACGCTCCATGAGGGGCCCGAGCACCAGGGTGAGCACCAGGGGCGCCAGGGGGATGTCCAGGCGGCGCAGCACGAGGCCGAGCAGCCCGAAGGCGACCATGACGAACACGTCGAAGACGGAGAAGTTGATCGTGTACGCGCCCACGACCATGAACGTGAGGATCAGCGCGGTCAGCACCGGGTACGGGATGCGCAGGATCGACGTCCACACCCGGACCAGCGGCACGTTGAGCACCAGCAGGATGACGTTGCCGACGAACAGGCTGGCGATGATCCCCCAGGCGACGTCGGCGTGCTCGGCGAACAGGGTCGGGCCCGGCGTCAGCCCCTGCTGCAGGAACGCGCCCATGAGCACGGCGATCGTCGGTGAGGCCGGGATGCCGAGGGTGAACAGGGGCACGAGCGCGCCGTTGGCGTGCGCGTTGTTGGCGGTCTCCGGCCCCGCGACGCCCTCCACCGCGCCCGACCCCAGCTCGGCGCGGTGCCTGCTGAACCTGCGCTCCGCGCCGTAGGCGAGCAGCGAGGAGACCGAGCCGGTCATCCCGGGGACGAGCCCGAGCGCGAACCCGATCCCGGTGCCCCTGGCGATCGCCGGGACGCTGCGCCGCAGGTCGGCGCGGCCCGGCAGGAGCGCCCGCAGCCCGGGGGCCACCGTCTGGGCGGTTCCGCCCCTGGCCGCCACGAGGATCTCCGACAGGCCGAAGAGCCCGATGATGACGGCGACGAAGCTGATGCCGTCGAGCAGGCGTTCGCTGCCGAAGGTGAACCTCGGCGCCCCGGCCACCGGGTCGATGCCGACCATCGAGATCAGCAGGCCGAGCACGCCGGAGATGAGCGCCTTGGTCATCGAGCGGCCGGCGAGCGCGACGAGCAGGGAGATGCCGAGCACCATGAGCGCGAAGAACTCCGGCGGCCCGATCCGCAGGCCCAGGTCGCCGAGCGGCTTGGCGGCGACGACCAGGCCGACGGTGGCGACGGTGCCGCCGACGAACGAGCCGAGCGCCGCGATGGTGAGCGCCACTCCCGCGCGGCCCCGCTTGGTCATGGCGTAGCCGTCGATCGTGGTGATCGCGGAGGCGGCCTCGCCCGGGGTGTTGAGCAGGACGCTGGTGATGGTGCCGCCGTACTGGGTGCCGTAGAAGATGGCGGCCAGCATGATGATGGCGCTGGTCGGGTCCAGGTTGAGGGTGAGCGGGATGAGCAGCGCCACCCCGGCGACGGGCCCGATGCCCGGCAGCACTCCGATCAGGGTGCCGAGCAGGCAGCCGATGAACGCGTACAGGAGGTTCTGCGGCGACAGGGCCGTGGCGAGCCCGCCAAGCAGGTCGGCCAGGACGTCCATCACAGGCCCCAGCCGGCCAGGAGGGGGAGCGCCGACGGTGGCAGCTGCACCATCAGCCCCTGGTCGAAGCCGTGGTAGACGCCGACGCTGCCGGCGAGGGAGAGCACGAGCGACAGCGCCCAGCTCCGGCCCGCGCGCCACTTGAGGTGGAACATGAGGAACGCGAACACGCTGATCTGGTAGCCGGCCAGGTCCATGACGGCCGCGAGCACCACCAGGCTGCCGAGCACGGCGGCGGCGTGGCCCACGTCGGTGCGCTCGGCCGGGCCGCCCTCCCCCGCCCGGGCCCGCCGCGTCTGGGCGGCCCAGGCCAGCGCGAGCAGCCCGAGCGCGATGGCCAGCACGAACGGGAAGAACCCCGGCCCGGGACCGAACGAGGTCCACAGGCCGAGGCCCAGGGACTCGACGGCGACGTAGAACGAGAGCGCGACGAGGACCACCTGCGCGCCCGCTCTCAGCCTCGCGTCGGAAGCTCGCGCGGCCGCGGCGTGGTCGTCTGGAGCGGGGGCGGGGGCGTGCTCGGCGAACGCCTGTTCATGGCTCATGGGGGTGTTGCCGCCTTCCAGTCTTTTCACACAGTGAAAAGTCTTTCCATTTCATGACAAGCGTGCTGGGAGGCGGGCGGGCGTGTCAAGGGTTACGGGGAGGTTTCCACCGATGACCGGACGGTGACGTAACGCGTCAGGCGGTGACACCCGCGTCGACGGAGATGGCCGCGCCCGTGATGGCGCGGCCCCCGTCACCCGCCAGATGGGCGACGGTGGCGGCGATGTCGTCGGGCGAGCAGTAGCGGCCGAGTGCCGTGTGGCGCCGCTCCTCGTCCGCGTCCGGCCCGTCCGCCGGGTTCATCTCGGTGTCCGTGGATCCGGGGTGGACCACGTTCGCGGTGATGCCGCGCGGCCCCAGGTCCCTGGCCAGCCCCTTGACGAGCCCGGTCAGCGCCGACTTGCTCATCGCGTACGCCGTCCAGCCGGGATAGGGCACGCGTTCGGCCAGGCTGCTGCCGATGAGGACGATCCGGCCGCCGTCCCGCATGTGCCGCGCCGCCGCCTGCGCCAGCACGAACGAGGCCCTGGGGTGGACGGCCAGCAGCCGGTCGACCTCCTCCAGCGTCACCTCCTCCAGCGCCCCGTACGGCGCGATGCCCGCGTTACCGACCACGACGTCCAGCCGGCCCAGCTCGCGGACCGTCCGCTCCACGGCCGCGACCAGCGCCCCGGCGTCGGCGGCCTCCACCCGCAGCCCGAGCGCCCGCCCTCCGGCCGCCTCGACCTCCTTGACGATCGCCGCCGCCCGGTCGCCCGCGCTCCGGTACGTGAGAGCCACGTCGAACCCGTCACCCGCCAGCCGTCGTGCGACCGCCGCGCCGATCCCCCTGCTGCCCCCGGTGACCAGGGCGACTTTCCGTGTCATACATGCCTCCCGAACTAACCGGAATCAATTCCGTTTCAACGTAACCGGAATTGGTTCCGCTTGACAAGGGGTGCCAGGATGGGAGCCGTGACACGCGAGCGCACCGACGCGGCCCGCAATCGCGCGAAGATCCTCGCCGCCGCCGAGGGCATCGTGGCCGCCCGCGGCGTGCAGGGCCTGCAGATGGCGGACGTGGCCGCGGCCGCCGGGGTCGGCGTCGGCACGCTCTACCGGCGCTTCGGCGACCGCTCCGGGCTGGCGTACGCGCTGATCGACCGGCGGGAGCGCGAGTTCCAGGCGGCGTTCATCGAGGGGCCGCCGCCGCTCGGCCCCGGCGCGGAGCCGGCCGCGCGGGCCAAGGCGTTCCTGCGGGCGCTGGCGGACCGGACGGTCGAGCAGCTCGACCTGCTGCTCATGGCCGAGACGGCGAGCCCGCTGGCCCGCTTCGGCGGCGCGTACGACGCCTACCACGGCCACCTGTCCATGCTGATCGGCCGGCTCCGCCCCGGCGCGGACGCCCACTGCCTCGCCGACGCCCTCCTCGCGCCCCTGGCCGCCCCGCTGCTGGCCCACCGGCTCGGGGAGACGGGCATAGAACGGGTGAAGTCCGCCCTGGACGACCTCCTGGACGGCCTCGCCGGCTGAGCCGTCCGTCTCCTCGAAGTTCGCCGCTTGCCCGACTATTCACGCCTGAGACAGGCGCGCAGCCGGCGGCGAGACCACCTTCGCCACCACGGCCGAGCTCCTGGTGACCGAGGCCGAGGCGGTGCCCGCCTTCAGACAGATGCCGGACAGCCGACTGCGTCCCTTTCTCCACCAGGAGACGGGACGCAGTCGGCGGCGTGCCGCTTCTCGATGCGGACCGGCGGTCCGCCCGGAGGCGTCAACGCCGATGTAGGGACATCGTGCCCAGCATCACGCAGGCCAGGCCGCATGCGACGATGACGATCCCCGTGATGACGTTGTTGATGATCGTCCCGGCGCTGGCCGTGTGCGGAGGCAGCACCCACGGGGCGATGATCGTCCACACTCCGATGACCGGTACGACGAACGCCAGCCCGTGGATCCGGCCGTACGCCGCGGCTATCCCGGCCGCCAGCAGCGCCAGGGCGATACCGGTGATCAGATTGTTGACGGTCAGGGTCGAGCGCCCGAAGAACCCCACCACCCATGGCGAGATGGCGAGATAGAGACCGCTCAGGAACGTCAGCCCGCTGACGGACTGTCCCGACGGGCTCTGCGCAGCCATGTCGTACTGAGCTCTCAGGGCCGCTATGTCTGGGTGCTGACCCATGTCTAGTTTCGGATGGAGTGGACTATCAGCCATGTCCCACACCACCTTCCCCATACCGCGTGGAGGTTTGAATACGTAACCCCTTCCCCCACGGTCACGCCAACGCGCCCGCCCGGGTCAACCTTTCCCCAAATCGCTTGGGGCGCCTATGACGGTGAGCAGCAGCCGTCCGCGCAACCGTCCGGCGCGGCGCCGGCGGGCACGGCGCAGCAGGCGTCCCCGCGCCAGGCGCCGCGCCCTTCCCTGACCGCGACCGCGGCGATGACGAGGGCGGCGATCGGGTCGGCCCAGGACCAGCCGAAGGCGCTGTTGAGCGCGAGCCCGGCCAGGAGCACCCCCGACAGGTAGGTGCACAGCAGGGTCTGCTTGGAGCCGGCCACGGCCGAGGCCGAGCCCAGCTCACGACCGGCGCGGCGCTGGGCGTACGACAGGAACGGCATGACGACCAGGGACAGGGCGGCCAGGATCAGGCCCGGGGTGGAGTGCCCGGCCTCCCCCGCGCCGAGCAGGGAGCGCACGGCGTCGACGGTGACGTAGGCGGCCAGGGCGAAGAAGGAGATCGCGATGACGCGCAGCGCGGCCCGCTCGCGACGTTCGTGGTCGGCGGCGGAGAACTGCCAGGCCACCGCGGCGGCGGAGGCGACCTCGACGATCGAGTCCAGCCCGAAGCCGATGAGCGCGGTGGAGGAGGCGATGGTCCCCGCGGTGATGGCGACGACGGCCTCGATCACGTTGTAGGTGATGGTGGCGGCGACCAGCAGCCGGATCCGGCGCCGGAGCACGGCGCGGCGGGCCGGCGCCGGGCCCAGGCTCTGTGCGGTCACGCCGGCTTCTCCCCTGCCCGGGCGGGGCGCAGGGTGACCGCGTGGCCCGTGGCGGCCAGCAGCTGCTCGGCGGAGGCCAGCAGGTCCATCAGCTCGGGCCGGGTCAGGGAGTAGAACGACTGGCGGCCTTCGGCCCGATAGTCCACCAGGTCGCAGTCGCGCAGGCAGGCCAGGTGCTTGGAGACCGTGGACTGGGCCAGCCCGAGCTCGGCCGTCAGGTCCACCACGCGCGCCTCGCCCCTGGCCAGGCGCTGCACGATGCGCAGCCGGGTCTCGTCGGCCAGCGAGTGGAACAGCGCCGCCGCCGGCGGGACCCCGGCGGCGATGTCGGTGCTGACACAGCGGCCACCGTCAGTATCAATCGCCATATCGCGATGATAGCGCCGAATCGCGATCGCAGTAAGCGCTGGGCACCGCCGGCAAGCTCGCCGTCACGATCCGAGCGAGCAGGCGGCCCTGGTGGGCAGGGGTCCCTCATGCCGGAACTCCCCGACGTGGAGGGCTTCCGCCAGGTGCTGTCGGAGCACACCGGCGAGCCGATCAGGGCCGTACGCGTCCGCGACCCCGGGGTCCTGCGCGGCGTCGGCGCCGGGCGGCTTGCAGCCGCGCTGTGCGGGCACCGGTTCGAGCGGCCGCGGCGGCACGGCAAGTGGCTGATCGCGCCCGCCGGCGGGCCGGTGCTGATGCTGCACTTCGGCATGACGGGCTCGCTGTCCTGGCACTCCCCCGAGGAGCCGTGGCACCGGCACGACCGGGTCGTCTGGCGGTTCGACGACGGCGAGCTGCGCTACCGCGACATGCGCAAACTCCAGGGCATCCGCCTCGCCGACGACGAGGCCCAGGCCGAGCGGGTGCTCGGCGGGCTCGGCCCGGACGCGCGCGAGGTGTCGTACGCGTGCTTCGGCAGGCTGCTGTCGGGCCGCCGGGGACGGCTCAAGCCGGCCCTTCTCGACCAGGCGTTCCTCGCCGGGCTGGGCAACCTGCTCGCCGACGAGATCTGCTGGCACGCCGGCGTCAATCCCCTGCGCGCCGCGGGCGGTCTGGACGAGGCCGAACGCGCCGCGTTGTACGGGGCGATGCGCCGGGTCCTGCGCGTGTCGATCAGGGCCCGATGCGTGCCCGCGCGCGACACCTGGCTGACCGGGGCCCGCGACGAGCCCGGCGGCCCCTGCCCGCGCTGCGGCACGCCCCTGTCCCGCGGCCGGGTCGGTGGCCGCACGACCGTCTGGTGCCCGGGCTGCCAGCCTCTGTGAAGGCATGAAGCTTTCACCGGGCACGCGCCGCCGACCTGCCCGGACCCGCGCGACGCGGACGATCTCGTTGACGGCCGTTCCTGACCTCGAGTCCACTGGAGCGCAAGCCCTCTGCCGGCCCTTCCCCCAGGAGGCAAGGCATGAAGCAGGTCCTGGCCGTGATGCTCGCCGCCGTCACCCTCACCGCGGCCGCGACGGGCGACGGCTCCCCCACCGACGCCAACATCTCCTTCACCGGGCGGTGGGACACCTCCACCGCCACCGCGTACGTGCCGTACTGGGCGGGCGCCTATTTCACCACCGGTTTCACCGGCAGGACGGTCAGGCTCAACCAGCGCAACACCATCGACCTGTACTACAGCATCGACGGCGGCGCGTGGGTCTACATCCAGAACGTACGCGGCGCCGTCAACCTCACCCCCACGCCGCTGGCCGCGGGGAACCACACCTTACGCGTCTCCTACCGGGTCGTCGCCGGGTCCTACCACGGCGACGCCGTCTTCCAGGGCCTCGTGCTCGACCCGGGGGCCACGACGTACGCGGTCGCGCCCCCGTCCAAGCTGATCGAGTTCGTCGGCGACTCCATCACCGTCGGCACGACCACCTCCAAGAACGCCCTGACCGCGTACGGCTGGCTCATCGGCGAGCGCCTCGGCGCCCGGCACACCCAGATCGCCCAGGGCGGCGCCTGCCTGGTGGCGACCGCGGACGGCTGCGTCGGCCTGGAGGCGCGCTTCCCCAAGCTCAACCCCAACGCCGCCACCCCGGACTGGAGCTTCTCCCGCTACCAGGCCAACGCGGTCGTGATCAACCTGGGCACCAACGACGTGGGGCACGGCGTGAGCACCACCACCTTCCAGGCGTCCTACACGCACCTGCTGCAGGAGGTGCGGGCGGCCTACCCCGGGGCGGCGATCTTCGCGCTGGAGACCTTCACCAAGCGGTACGCCACGCAGACGCGGGCCGCGGTCACCGCCCGCAACTCCGCGGGCGACGCCAAGGTCTACTACGTGCCCACCGAGGGCTGGCTGACCAGCGCGAACATGTCCGACAACGTCCACCCGAACGACAGCGGCCACGTGGTCATCGCCGATCGC
Organism: Nonomuraea angiospora; assembly: GCF_014873145.1. Lineage (NCBI taxonomy): Bacteria > Bacillati > Actinomycetota > Actinomycetes > Streptosporangiales > Streptosporangiaceae > Nonomuraea > Nonomuraea angiospora. Next base: position 3,868,941 of record NZ_JADBEK010000001.1, read on the forward strand.
CTCGCGCCGATCATCAGCGCCAGGCTCTGAGGGCCGGCTCCCGCCCGGCGAGCAGGCGGGCGAGGCGCGCCGGTCCCGGCGGCGAACTGGATCCGGGCGCCCGGCCGGCGATCGGGGACGCTCAGGCGGTGGCGGGATCGTCGTCGAAGCTGGCGTAGTAGGCGGCGGCCATGTCCTCGTCGCCGTGGCCCTGGGCGGCGGCACGCTCGAAGCGCGCGGCGCCGGCGGCGGCGACGTCGAGGCGGACGCCGTGCTGCTCCCCCGCCTCGACGATCAGGCGGGCGTCCTTGGCGGCGGTGGTGACCGCGAAGCTGGGCGGCGTGAGGCGGTCCTCCAGCACCAGGCCGGTCTTGGCGCGCAGGTAGCCCATGTCCAGGGGGCCGCCCTCGATGGCGTCGAAGAAGCTCCGCGGGTCCACGCCCAGCGCCTTGGCCAGGGCCAGGACCTCGCCGCCCGCAGTGGTGGCGGCGAGGACCCAGCTGTTGGCCACGAGCTTGAGCCGGGTGGCGCCGGCGGCGGCGCCGTCCTCGCCGGTCCACACGGTGCGGGAGCCGACGGCGTCGAACACCGGGGTCACGCTCCGCCGGCTCTCGCCGGGTCCCGCCGCCAGGACGAGCAGTTGCCCGCCCTCCGCGGGCTGGCGGGTGCCGAGCACGGGCGCGTCGTAGAAGACCAGCCCGTGCTCGCGGGCGAAGGCGGCCAGCTCGCCGATCGCGTCGAGGCCCGCGGTGGTCGACTGCACCCAGGCGGTGCCGGGGCGCAGGGCGGGCGCGGCCTGCCGCATCACCTCCAGCACGGCGGCGCCGTCGTAGAGCATGGTGAGGACGACGTCGGCGTCGCGCACGGCGTCGGCGGGGGTGCCGGCGACGTGCACCCCCTCGGCGGCCAGCGGTTCGGCCTTGTCCCTGGAGCGGTTCCAGGCGCGCACGGCGTGCCCGGCGCGGGCGAGGTTGCGGGCCATCGCGGCACCCATGATCCCGGTGCCCAGAACGCTCACGGTGAGGTGGTCGGTCATGACGTCGCCTTTCGCTCTTGTCGTGCTCCGGCTGGTCATCGCCGTCCCCATGGTAGGCGCCTGCCGGGAGGTCAGGATTCGCGGAGGTCGCGCAGCGCGGCCACCAGCCGGTCGACGTCCGCCGCGGACGTGAACAGGGCGGGCGTGACGCGGACGGCGCCACCGCCCGACATGCCCGTCCGGGCGACGGTGAAGATCCGGTGCTCGCGCATCAGGCGGTCGGCGAGGGCGGTGTTGGCGGCCTCCGTGGTGAGCCCGCGCAGGCGGAAGGCGGTGATGGCGCCGTACGCGCCGGGCTCGTCCGGGGTGAGGATCTCCACGTTCGGGAGGTCGCGAAGCGGGCGCACCCAGCGGTCGCGCAGGAACCGCAGCCGGGCCTGCTTGACCCGCGCCCCGAGGGCCTCGTGGAAGTCCAGGGCGGCCTCGACGGTGAGGAAGGGCGCGACGTTCATGGTGCCGGAGTGGACGCGCGAGCGGAGGTCGGTGGCGGGGTAGGTCTCGTCGGCGTAGAGCGGGTCGATGTCGCCCAGGCGCTGCTCGCGGACGTAGAGGAAGCCGGCGCCCAGCGGCGCGCCCATCCACTTGTGCAGCGAGAAGACGGCGAAGTCGGCGTCGAGGTCGGGGAGGGTGAAGTCGAGCTGCCCCCAGGAGTGCGCGGCGTCCACGATCACGTCGACGCCCCGGCCGCGGGCCATGGACACGATCCGGCGCACCGGCGTGACCAGGCCGGTGCGGTTGTTCATGTGGCTGAGCAGGAGCAGCTTCGCCTTCGGGTGCTCGCGCAGGGCGCGCTCGTAGGTGTCCAGCACCGCCTGGCGGGTCGCGGGCTCGGGCATGACGATCCGCGCGACCTCGGCGCCACGCCGGTCCTTCAGCCAGTTCATGGCGTACTGGCCGCTGTGATAGTCCAGGTCCGCGTACATCACCTGGTCCCCGGGGCGCAGGCGGCGGTAGCCGGAGATCAGGCTCTGCAGGGCCTCGGTGCCGCCCCGGGTGAGCGCGATCTCGTCCCGGGTGACGCCGAGCAGGCCCGCGAGGCGATCGCGGACCCTGTCGGCGGCGGCCTTGTACGTGGTGCGCAGCAGGTGCGAGTTCTGCTCGTTGAGCAGGTCCACGTTGCGGTGGTAGGCCTGCCGTACGGGCTCCGGCATGACGCCGTAGTAGCCGTTCTCCAGGTTGACGAAGTCCGGGCTCACCCGGAACCGGCGGGCGACGGCGGCCCAGAACTCCTCGTCCCGGGCCAGCCGCTCGGCGGTGACGCCGCGCGGGACGGCCGGCGGCCCGGCGACGGCCAGCGCACCGAGCCCGGCGACGACCCGGCGTCTCGACACGGTCATGGCAGACCTCCACCACCTGACGTCAATGGGAAACGCGAATCCCCAGTGTGGCGTCGGCCGCCGCGCAATGCGGGTTCATTTCCCCGTGTCGGCGGGAGGTGCGGCGGATTGCCCCGCACTCTCCATAAAGCGCCCCACGGCTTTACCGGAATCTTTGAATTCTCCGGGCGCGACCGGCTGCCTCGCGGGCATTATCACCGGTGATGCTCACGACCCTGACCACCCGTTGCCGCCGTCCGCCCGGCCGGCCGGCGGCGCATGCGGTGCTGGCGCTCGTGCTGCTCCTCGGCGTGGTGTTCGCCCATGGCGGCGCGTGCGCGGCCGTGGAGCTGTCCGAGCCGGTCGCCCACAGCGTCGACCTGAAGGACACGGCCGTCTACAGCGCGCGATGCCTGCACCGCGAGCTGCCGCCGCGCCACCAGCACGGCACCGAGCAGGACTGCTCGGCGACCAACCCGGCCGACACGCCGATCTTCGCGGCGATGTCCACGGCCTCCTCCGCCCCGTCGGCGCAGGCCGCCGCGGCGGCGACGACAGTCCCGGCGCGCGCGGCCCGGGCCGCCGCGCCGTATACCGAAAATCTCTGCGTGATGCGCATATAGGACCGCGACGTCCATCAGCCGTCCCATATCCGTCCGGATTCGCGGCCATTTGACCATGCCGCGAATCGCGCCACTCACTTCGGGGATTCACCAATGTCATCACCAGCTACTTTCGCGCGCCCGCAGAAGACGCCGCCCGCCGGTTTCTCGTCGCTTTCCCTCGCCGTCGGCAATACGCCGCTGGCATTCATCTCAGAGCCGTTCGTACCGGGAGGAGGGTTCTGGGCCAAGCTGGAAGGGTTCAATCCGGGCGGCATCAAGGACCGCCCGGCCCTGCACATGGTGCGCCAGGCGCGGGCCCGCGGGGACCTCCGGCCGGGGGCGACGATCGTCGAGTCCACCAGCGGCACCCTGGGGCTAGGCCTGGCGCTGGCCGGGATCGTCTTCGGCCATCCGGTCGTGCTGGTGACCGACGCCGGCATGGAACCGCTCATGTGCCGGCTGCTCTCCTCCTACGGCGTACGCCTCGAGATCGTCCGCGAGCCGCACCCGGCCGGCGGCTGGCAGGAGGCCCGCCGGGAGCGGGTGCGGCGCCTGCTGGCCGACATTCCCGGCTCGTACTGCCCTGACCAGTACAACAACCCGGACAACGCCGACGCCTACGCGGGGCTCGCCCACGAGTTGCTGAGCCGGTTGCCGCACATCGACACGCTGGTGTGCTCCGTCGGCACCGGCGGGCACAGTGCCGGCATCCACGGCGTGCTGCGCCGCCACTTCCCCCGGCTGAAGCTCGTCGGCGTCGACACCGTCGGCTCGACCATCTTCGGCCAGCCCGCCCGGCCCCGCCTGATGCGCGGGCTCGGCTCCAGCATCCATCCCCGCAACGTCGCCTACGACGCCTTCAGCGAGGTGCACTGGGTCAGCCCGGCCGAAGCGGTCTGGGCCTGCCGCGCCCTGGCCGCCCGCCACTACGTCTCGGGCGGCTGGAGCACGGGCGCGGTCACCCTGGTGGCCCGCTGGCTGGCCCGCACCGCCCCTGACCAGACCGTGGTGGCGATCTTCCCCGACGGGCCGTGGCGCTACTGGAACAGCATCTTCGACGACGACTACTGCCACGCCAACGGCCTGCTCGGCACGGTCCCGGCCGACGAGCCCGACCTCCTGCGCGAGCCGGCCGAGCGGGAGGTGCACCGCTGGACGCGCTGCGCCACCGTGACGGACCCGCTGGCGGGCCGGCGATGAGGGACACGCTGCGGCAGTTCCGCTCCTTCGACCGGCCGATCCAGCTCCTGCAGATCAACCAGGCGGGCATCAACCTCGGCTTCTACATGCTCATGCCCTACCTCGCCCAGCACCTCTCGACCGGCGCCGGCCTGGCCGCCTGGACGATCGGGCTGGTCCTGGGCCTGCGGAACCTGAGCCAGCAGGGCATGTTCCTGATCGGCGGGACCCTGGCCGACCGGCTCGGCCACAAGCCGATGATCATGCTCGGGTGCGCGCTGCGGACCGTCGGATTCGCCCTGTTCGGGCTGACCACCTCGCTGCCCCTGCTGGTCCTGGCCGCCGCCGTGACGGGCTTCGCGGGCGCGCTGTTCAACCCGGCCGCGCGGGCGTATCTGGCCTGCGCGGCCGGGGAGCGCAAGGTCGCCGCCTTCGCCGTGTTCAACGTCTTCTACCAGGGCGGCATCCTGCTGGGCCCGCTGGCCGGCCTCGCCCTGCTGCATACGGGGTTCACCGCCGTGTGCCTGGCCGCCGCGGCGATCTTCGCGGTGCTGACCGTCCTGCAGGGACTGTGCCTCCCGGCCCGGCGTCCTCCCGTGCGGGAGGAGCGGCAGCCGGTGCTGCGGGAGTGGCGGCGGGCGTTCGGGGACCGGGCGTTCGTGTCCTTCGCCGCGGCGATGATCGCCTCGTACGCGCTGTCGTACCAGATGTATCTGGCCCTGCCGCTCGAGGTGCAGCGCCTCGGCGGCGGCGAGGCCGGGGTGATGGCCCTGTACGCCCTCTCGGCGCTGCTCGGCATCGCCGGCCAGGTCCGCCTGACCGCCTGGAGCTCGGCCCGATGGACCCGAGGCCAGGCGATCAGCCGCGGCCTGGCGCTCATGGGGGTCGCCTTCCTGCCGCCCGCGGCGCTCGCCCAGCTCGCGCTGGCGCCGGGGTGGGCGATGGTGCCCGTCGTGTCATGCGTGCTCCTGCTCACGCTGGGCACGCTGGTCGCCTTCCCGTTCGAGATGGCCACCATCGCCGACATGGCGGGAGATCGTCTGATCGGCACCTATTACGGCCTGTACAACCTGCTGTCCGGGCTGGGGATCCTGGCCGGCAACCTCGTGGCCGGCGCCCTGGTGGACACGGCCCGCTCCACCGGGTGGGCCGGCCTGCCTTGGCTGCTCCTGGCCGTCGCGGGGCTGGCCTCCGCCGCGGCGGTCGGGCGGCTGGACCGGCGCGGCCGGCTCTCCCCCACCGGCCGGACCGCCGCGCTCGGCGACCGGCCGCAGGCGGCATCGGGGCGGTAACCTGCCAGGGCACACCTCTACAAGGCCGCCGCCGGCAAGGACGCGTTCGTCGCCGAGGCCATGCGGGCCGCGCTGGACGAGGCGGGCGACGTCTCCGCGGCCGTGCAGCGCTTCGTCGGCACGGTGACGCCGGCCGGGCGCACGGCACGCTGCCGCCGGCCCGCGCTCTCGTCCGGATGGCGGCCTGCGCGCCGGGCCCGGGCCCCGCCTCGTTCGCCCTGGCCGCCGGCGGGGTGACCGGGCGCCGCGCCGCGCCCGGTCGGGCGGCTGGCCGTCAGCGCTCGATGAACACCGGGTTGGAGTAGAACCACAGGTCGGCCCACGGGTCGGAGCCGTGCGGGTCGGGCTGGGGCTCGAGCTCGTCGGTGTTGGTGCCGCGGACGCGTACGTACATGGGACCGTCGATGTCGCGCAACGTGTGCCGGACGACGATCTCGTCACCGTCGCGCCGCCACTGGCCGGCGCCGTAGCGGGCCTCGACCTTGGTGGTGGGGTTGGTGTCGGAGGAGCGGTCCTTGGCCGGGCCGGTGACCCGGCCGGTGACGATGTCGACCCGCTTCACCTGCGGGCGCTCGCCCTTGGCGTTGGCCGTACGGGGCACGCGGAAGCGGACCTCGACCTCGGCGTCACGGTCGCGGCCGCGCAGCGTGAGGGTCTCGCCGACGCTGACGGTGTTGCCCTCGGCCTGGCCCTGCGCCTGACCGGCGCGGGAGACCGTGAGGTCGAGCTGGTCGATCAGGTCGCCGATGACGACGAAGATCCGGCCGCTGCGCAGCCCGTCGAGGATGTCGGCGTAGTCCCAGCCGGCGTGCACGTACGTCTTGGAGTACTCGCCCGGCCAGAAGTCGCTGCCGCCCTCGCTGTAGTGCCGGTGGGAGTCGGACGTGGAGGTGATCCACCAGCGGCGTCCCTCGCCCAGCAGCGAGTCCCACAGGCCGCCGAGCCGGGCGGTCATCTGGTCGAAGCCACCCATCGTGGGGTAGTTGCCGTAGCCGCCGCGCTCGCCGTCCGGGTCGATGCTGCCGTCCTTCCTGAGCGAGCCGGCCTGGTGGCCGGGGGCGCCCTCGAAGCCGTGCGCGATCTCCGGCGCGGTGTCGTTCCAGTTGCGGAACTCCGCGGGGGTGTCCTGGCCGTAGACGCCCAGCCCGGTGGCGGAGCGGGCGGGGTGGTTGGCGAACAGCAGCGGCTTGTGCGGGAGCTGCCGCATCACGCGCAGCGCCTCCAGCATCTTCTGCTCGGTGTCGAACGACGGGTCCGCGGGGAACGGGTCCCGCTTGGAGAAGCGGCTCTCCAGCTGGAAAAGGATGTCGCGCTCGGTGGACACCTTCGGGATGATCAGGCTGGAGTGGTCGGCCGCGGGCGTGTCCAGCTCCATGCCGTAGAACTGCAGCACCCGCGGCACGGACCGGCGCGCCTCCAGCAGGCTCGGGTACCTCTGCTCGGCGTCCAGCTTGGAGTGCAGCGGGCCCCCGTGGTCGGTCGACACGATCCAGGCGAGGCCGAACTGCTGCGCGTGCGTGGCGTTGACCGACAACGGGTAGATCGCGTCCCCGCCGATGATCGGCTTGGGCGGGGTGGTGGAGTTGTCGTACCCCACGCTGAACTCGCTGTGCACATGGTGGTCGCCGGGCAGCCAGCGCCGGCGGCCCGCGCCGGGCCGCCGGTCGTCGGCCCAGGCCGGACCGGTCAGGCCGCCGACGGCGACCGCGCCGACCAGTCCACCGGTGACGGCGAGCAGCCGCCGTCGTGTCACGAGCTCGTTCTCTGGAGAAGCGGACATCGAGGATAGTTCCTCTCAAAAGGGCGCTATAGGTCCGCACGAGTCCATCCGTCACACGTGACGCGCCATCAACGGGTCCCCGGCCTCGAGAAGAACAGTCGGAGACCGGCGGCTGCCCGATTCAGGTCTTCCCGAAGGCGGGCATTGCGGTCTACGTTCTCCTAATGCCGCCGATTCGGGCACAATGCACCGATTCCTGCGAGTCAGAAGGAGCTCATATGCGCATCACCTCGCGCCGAGGTGCGTACCGCGTCCTCACCGTGGCAGCGGCGCTCGCCTTACCCCTCGCGCTCGTCCCCGCCGCGGCGCAGGCAGACCCGGCGCCGAACGTGACGCAGAAGAAGCTGATCGACTCCATCACCGCGCCCGCCGTCAAGAAGCACCTGCAAGCCCTGCAGACCATCGCCGACGCCAACGGCGGCAACCGGGCGGCCGGCACGAGCGGGCACGCGGCCTCGCGCGACTACGTCGTGGGCAAGCTCAAGAAGGCCGGCTACACCGTGACCGTGCAGCCGTTCGACTTCGCCTACTTCGAGGAGAAGTCGACCGCCCTGATGGAGCGGACCTCCCCCAACCCGCGGGTCTTCACCCCGACCCCGCCCGACGGCTCCACGACCGGCGAGTTCGCCACCATGACCTACTCCGGCTCGGGCGAGGTGACCGGGACCCTGCAGAACGTCGACCTGGTCCTGCCGCCCGGCCCGACGCCCAGCAGCTCGAACTCCGGCTGCGAGGCCGCCGACTTCGCCGGCTTCACCGCCGGCAACATCGCCCTGCTCCAGCGCGGCACCTGCGACTTCGTCGTCAAGGCGCGCAACGCCCAGGCCGCCGGAGCCGCCGCCGCGATCATCTTCAACGAGGGCCAGCCCGGCCGCACCGACACCCTGCTCGGCAACCTCGGCGAACCCGTGTCGATCCCCGTCCTGGGCACCAGCTTCGCCGTCGGCCAGGAACTGGCCTCGGCCACCAGCGTGGTGCACCTCAAGACCGACACCGTCAGCGAGATCCGCACCACCCACAACGTGATCGCCGACTCCAAGTGGGGCGACCCGAACAAGGTCGTCATGTCCGGCGCCCACCTCGACTCCGTGCCGGCCGGGCCCGGCATCAACGACGACGGCTCCGGCAGCGCCGCGACGCTCGCGGTGGCCGAGGCGCTCGGCAAGGTCCCCACCCGCAACAAGCTCCGCTTCGCCTGGTGGAGCGCCGAAGAGCTGGGCCTGCTCGGCTCCATCCACTACGTGGAAACCCTGCCGGCCGCCGACCTGGCCAAGATCAAGCTGTACCTCAACTACGACATGATCGGCTCCCCCAACTACGCGTTCAAGATCTACGACGGTGACGACAGCGACGCCGAGGGCGCGCCCGCCGGCCCGCCCGGATCCGACGAGATCGAGAAGCTCTTCGAAAAGTACTTCGACACGCTGCGCCAGGGCCACAACGGGACCGACTTCGACGGCCGCTCCGACTACGGACCGTTCATCGAGACCGGCATCCCGGCGGGCGGGCTGTTCACCGGCGCCGAGGGCATCAAGACCGCCGAAGAGGCCGCGCTGTTCGGCGGCACCGCCGGCGAGCCGTACGACCCCTGCTACCACCAGGCCTGCGACACCATCGTCAACATCAGCGACAAGGCGCTCGCGCTGAACACCGGCGCCATCGCCACGGCGACCGTCGTCTACGGCTTCACCTCCGACCTGCCCGGCCCCGACACCCGCGCGGCGGCCACCACCAAGCGCGCCGCCACCAGCACCGGCGCCGACCTCCAGGGCCGGTCGAAGGGCTGAGCGAACGGGCTCACCGTCCCCAGGCCGAGCGAGGCCGTCCTGGGGGCGGCGCCTCACTCCAGCGAGGCGAACGGTGACGCCGCCGCGGAGGACGCCGTCACCGGGGCTTCGGAGGAGCGGTGCTGCCGCGGACGATGAGCTCCGTGGCGAATTCGACGCGGTGCTGCGGCAGCGGCGTGCCCTGGGCGAGTGCCACCACCATCCTGGCGGCCGCCATGGCCATCTCGGCGAGCGGTTGGCGGATCGTGGTCAGCGGCGGGACGGCCCAGCGGATCGAGGGCAGGTCGTCGAAGCCCACGACGCTGAGGTCGTCCGGGATGCGCAGCCCCAGCTCGTGGGCCGCGCGGTAGACGCCCAGGGCCTCGCCGTCGTTGCAGGTGAAGATGGCGGTGGGCGGGTCGGGCAGGCGCAGCAGCCGATGGGTGCAGGCCAGGCCGTCCTCGATCTGGAAGTCGCCCCGGCAGATCAGCTCCGGGTCCACGGGCACGCGCTCGGCGTCCAGCGCGGCGCGGTAGCCGTCGAGCCGGGCCCGGCTGGACAGGGCGTGGTCGGGGCCGGTGATGACGGCGATCCGGCGGTGCCCGAGCTCCAGTAAGTGCCGGGTGGCCGCGAGCCCGCCGGTCCAGTTGCCCGCGCCGACGGACGGCACCCGGTGACCGGGGTCGCCGGTCGGATCGAGCAGGACGAGGGGGATCTCGCGGCGGGCCAGCCGCTCCCGCTGGAGGTCGGTCAGGCCGGAGAAGACCGCGATGACGCCGGTCGGGCGGTGGCTGAGCACGCCCTCGAGCCAGCCGCTCTCGGGGACGTGGCTGCCCTGCAGCTCGGAGACCGACACGGACAGCTGGTGCTCGCGCGCCACCTGCCCGACTCCCCTGATGATCTCCGTCGGGTATTCGCCCGCGAGTTCGTGGAAGACCAGCTCCACCGCGGCGGCCGGGTCGACCCGTCGCCGCTGTCTGCGGTAGCCGTGCTCGCGGATGAGGCCCTCCACCAGCGCGCGCGTCTCGGGCGCCACCGCCGGGCGGCCGTTGACCACCTTAGAGACCGTCGCCGCGGACACCCCGGCGAGCTGGGCCAGCTCCGCCAACGTCAGCGGCTGTGCGCCGGACTCCCCGGTGGCGGTCATGGCCGTAGTTTAGGGTATCGGCGCGGCCGAGCCGGTGGTGCGGTGCGGCAGGTCCAGCCGCCGAAGCTCGCCCGCGACGGCGCTGCCAACAAAACCCGCGTGAGGCTCATCCAACAGAGCATGAAGCGATTCAAACGGGCCGGATCGGCGATGGCGGCGGGCGCACTGCTGACCCTGGCCGTGTGCGGCCTCCCGGCGTCCGGTGAGGCCACCGCGGTCAGCGCCCAGGGCACGAACCTCGGCCTCACGGCGGTCTCCGCCCGCGGAGAGGGGTCGGCGCCCAAGCGCTGCCGTACCGACGCCCTCTCGGCGCGGCTCGGGCGGCAGGATCCGGGGGCGGGGAACGTGTACGCGCCGCTGGTGCTGACCAACACCTCCGCGCAGACCTGCTGGGTGTACGGCTTCGTCGGGCTGATCATGTTCGACGGCAACGGCGACGCCCTGCGTACGCGGGTGCGCAGGGAGGACATCCGGCCCCAACGGGTGGTGCTGAAGCCGCGCGCCTCCGCCCACGCCCTGCTGCACTGGGTGACGGTGGAGACCGGAGCCGAGAAGCGATGCCCGGCGTCGGCCCGCCTGATGATCATCGCTCCGGACGAGGTGGCCCACCTGGAGATCCCGTTCACGGCGAGGCCGTGCGACGACGGGCGGATCGACGTGCGGCCGCTCGCTCCCGGCGTGCGCCCCTGACACCCCGTTCGCGCCCTCGCCACGGGGGCAGAGACCCAGGGTGCGAGCTCCACCGTCGCCCCGCGTCCGCCGGCCGGTGATGTACCACCATTGGTCGCGGATGACCTTCATCCACTGGCGCTATCCGCCCGCGTGCGTGCAGGCCCTGGTGCCGGACGGCCTGACGGTGGAGACCTTCGACGGGGCGGCGTGGGTCGGCCTCACGCCCTTTCTCATGCGAGGGGTCCGCTTTCCCGGCCTGCCCGCCCTCCCGCGGCTGTCCACCTTCCCGGAGACGAACCTGCGCACGTACGTCCGCGACGCTCGTGGCCGTACCGGGATCTGGTTCCTGTCCCTGGACGCCGGGCGCCTGCCCGCGGCCCTCACCGGCCGCGCCGGCTACGGGCTGCCCTACTTCTGGTCGGACATGTCGGTGGACACCCGGGCCGGCCACACCCGCTACCGCTGCCGCCGGCGCTGGCCGGGCCCGGCCGGCGCGCGGTGCGACGCGGAGGCGGAGCTCGGCGTGCCCCTGGCCGAACGCGAACGCGACGAACTCGCCCACTTCCTGACCGCCCGCCACCGGCTGTTCACCGTCGTCGCCGGCCGGCTGGCCGCCGCGCGGGTGGAGCATCCGCCGTGGCCGCTGCACCGCTCCCGCCTCACCGGCCTGGACCAGGACCTGGTCCAGGCCGCCGGGCTACCCGCCCGCGACGACCCTCCCGTCCTGCACGCCTCCCCCGGAGTGCCGGTACGGGTGGGGATGTGGACCTGGTGACCGCGCGACGGCCGCGGCTCACGCCGCTTCTGCGGCTTCTCCGGCCTGCTGCAGGCTCGGGTGGCGGTGCTGGCCGGCCAGCAGATGGCCGACGGCGACGATGCCCACGATGGGCCACTCCACGATCTCCAATACCCCCAGAGCGACCAGGACCGCGTAGAAGGCGAGGTGCTGGGGCTCCGGCAGGGGCACCGTACCGACCACGGGCAAGGAGATCCGCCTGCCGCGCTCGCTCCTGATGGGCTTGACGACCATGATGTCCCCTCCTTCGGTCAACGACCCACCTGCCCTCCACCAGGCCCGATAACCCGCTCAGCCGGGCAGGGTCTCCCCGCCGATGGGGGCCAGGACCTCGCCCGTGTAGTACGACGAGAGGCGCCCGGCCGCGAAGAACACGTACGACGGGGCGATCTCGTCGGGGTCGGCGGCCCGCTGCATCGGGACCTGCTTGCCGAACTGCTCCACCTTCTCCTCCGGCATGGTCGCCGGGATGAGAGGGGTCCAGACGGGGCCCGGGGCCACCGCGTTGACCCTGATGCCGCGCTCTACGAGGCTCTGCGCCATCGAATAGGTGAAGACGTTGATCGCGCCCTTGGTCGTGGCGTAGTCGATGAGCGCCTTGTTGCCGCGCAGCCCGTTGACCGACGACGTGTTGATGATCGCCGAGCCCTCGCGCAGGTGGGGCAGCGCCGCTTTGGTGATGCGGAAGTAGCTGTGGATGTTGACGTCGAAGGTGTGCTGCCACTGCTCCTCGGACAGCTCCTCCAGCGATTCGACGGGCGCCTGATAGGCGACGTTGTTCACCACGATGTCCAGGCCGCCCAGGTCCGAGACCGTCCGCTCGACGACGGAGGCGCAGTGGTCGCGGTCGGCGAGGTCGCCCGGGATGAGCACGCATCGCCGGCCCTCCGCCTCGACCAGCTTCAGCGTGTGCGCGGCGTCCTCGTGCTCGCTCAGGTACGCGATCGCGACGTCGGCGCCCTCCTTGGCGAAGGCCACGGCCACCGCCCGGCCGATCCCGGAGTCGCCTCCGGTGATCAGGGCGCGCTTGCCGTCCAGCAGTCCGCTGCCGGTGTAGTGACGCATCTCGTCACGCGGCTCGGGCTCCATGCGTTCGGTGTGTCCGGGATATGGCTGCTTCTGTGCGGGTGGCGTGCTGTCCGGTTGTTCTGGCATGGCTCGCGCATGCCCTGACTCGCCCGGGACTAACGTACGCGCAGTCAATGGCCCCGGCCCGGACCGGCTCAAGGTCACGGCAACTGCGACTTGACCGCTCCGAGGGCGAGAGATCCCCGCGAATCCTCCGGGTAAGGCCGACGCCTTTTCCCGGCCGGACGTTTCCGCAGGTGATCCCTGGAATGCCGAGCGATTGGGCAACTCGGGCATCTGGTAGTTCAAAGGTCACTCAAAGTGAGACACTTTCGGACTGTGGCGATTTGGTTGCAAAGGTTGGGACTGCGGGGTTAGGTGTGACTCAACAGACTCCGGAACGGCGACCCGGATCGGGAGAGCGGTGGCAACCGGCCACCACTTCTTCGCGACGGTCGGGGTAACCGGGAGGAGGCATGTCACGGCTCGCTGCCGGATACCGCCCCATGCGCCACTAATGAGGCGAAATGTCCGAAGCGGGCCTTTTCTCGTTATCGGACGAAATCGTCTGACGAAAAAGTTGAAAGGAGAACAATGCCGGAAACGCCACCCGAATCTGGCTCGGGCCGCAGCCGCGAGCCCGAGCCGGCGAGTCCCGAGCCACCTCCACCCTCCACCTGGATCGGGGAGGTGGCGCGGATGGTCCGGGATGTAGTTGACAGCACGCCCCGGACCATCCGCCTGTGCATCGTGATCGCGGTTGCCGCCGCGGCGTGGTTCCTGATCAAGTAACCACTTGATGCACGGGTGATGCAGGCCCCAGGCTAATCGCCACCCGAGACCGGATGCCCGGTTTATCAAGATCGCGAGCTTCCTGTCCACAAAAGTGGTGACTTGTCCTGGGGCCTTTGCGTCCCGTTCACCCGTGGCGTACGAGAGAAAGAGCCTGCCCCCCGCGGCCAACGGACAAACATTCCGCCGTGATCGCACAGCGTACGATGCGCCGTCGCCGCCTCCCAACCCTCCCGGGCAATTTGGTGAAATTCGCAAATGCACATGCATCTGAGATGTGCAGGGCGAATGATCAGCGTTCTCCCGGCCCGACCGGCGTCCGGAGCGGTCCGGCGGCGGGTTCAGCCGCCCGGGAGCTGCGGAGGCTCGCGGCCGTCCCGCAGCGCCGACTCGATCTGCCTGGCCAGGTCGAGCGTCTGTGCCGGGCTCAGCGCTCTCAGGCCGGTGGCGGTCACCTGCACCTCGGGCCCGTCCTTGCGCCGCTTCACGGTGATCTTCACGTCGGTCCTGCGGTAGCGCAGCCAGGCGATCACCATGCTGGCCACGGCCGCCACCACCTCCGGCGCGTCGGCCAGCACCCGCACCGCCTCGGCCACCGGCCCCAGCGCCCCGTCGGGAGGCGGCTGCTCGACCAGCCGGAGCGCGGCCCGCAGCTCGGGCTCCCGGCGTAGCCAGGCGTACAGGTCCCGCACCTCGTCCGGCGAGTCCGCCACCAGCAGCGCGCCCCTGTCACCGCCGTCAGGTCGTTGCGCCATCATGGCCCCCTCCAGGCTCGCGGGCGCGGCCGCCGCACCACGACCGGTATCCGGATATCGCCCCGCCCTGGCGCTTCGCTACGCTCGCCGCGCGCTCGCACAGCGGCCGATCGACGGCGCGTGAAAGCGGATGCAACCGGGTGCCGGCCCGGCCACCCGCGTGCGGGGCGAGGTGGCTGAGCCGGCGTGTCAGGGTCCGGCCACCCGCCCGCCGAGAGAGGCGGCCGGGCCGGTGTGTCGGGGTGCGGCCACCCGCCTGCGGAGAGAGGCGGCCGGGCGGGTGTGTCAGGGGTGCGTGCGCCGGTCGATGCCGAGCGTGGCGATGAGATCTTCGTGGAGCTCGAACCAGACCCGATGGCAGGAGTCGACGTCGGTGCGGTCGACCCAGGCGTTCTCCCCGGCCCGGGCGCGCGCCAGGGCCGCGGCGAATCGGGTGTCGTATCCGCGGAACCGGGTCAGGACGCTCCCGAGCCGGTCCGCGAGTGGCGCGAGTGCGCGGTCGACGCCGGCGAGCTCGTAGAGGATCCGGGCGTCCCAGGCGAAGTCGGAGTGGTCGTTGGCGGCGAGCCGATCGCCGTCGGCGGGCCTGAGCTGCCAGTCGGTGCAGGCTCGTAGCAGGAGGGCGTTCAGCGGGAGGAACTCGCGGTAGACGCCGTGGACCTCGTCGCCGCCGCCGACGCGGGCAAGCTCGGCCGCGAGCTGGCGCTCGTTCTCGGCCCGGCCTGATTCGGTCAGCGACCAGCCTCCGGAGCCGGCGAAGGCGGTGTGCCGAACCCAGCCACGCGCCTCGGCGTCGTAAAGCGCCTCTTGCGCCTCGGCCACGTCGAGACCGTACCGGCCGGCGATCACCGGAGTGTCCCCGAACCCGGTGATGCGCACGGCGTGCAGGGTCAGGAGGTCGGGCGAGGAGTCGCGCGTCACGAGCCGTCCTCCTGCCGGGCCGACAGGCGGTTGTAGTGCTGCTGGCACGCCTGCGGCGAGTTGAACCCCATCGCCTGCGCCATCTGCGCCCAGGTCAGCCCCGCGCTCCGGGCCATGAACAGCAGGCCGGACTCGAGCCCTTCGACCTCGGCGCGTGCTGCGGACAGGAGGGAGAGCGCGCTCAGGACGTCCTCCGGGCCCAGGTCGGCGTGGCGCCAGACGGCGAACTGCAGGAGATCGACCGCCGACGGCGGCGCGGGCGGGGGCCGCCACGGGCGGGCGTCGAGCGCGTCCGCGCCCAAGCTCAGAAGACGCTCACTCGCGTCCTGCTCACGCCGGGCCTGGACGTGGTCGAAGTCCCCGGTGTGAGCGATGTCGTCCTTGCGAACCATGCGACTCATGATGCAGAATCAACGAAATGTTGTCAATAATTTGTTGAAGGGTGGAACGGTTGATCGTACCCCTGGTGGAGGCCGTCTCCGACACGTGCGGGGGCAAGGCCGGCGCGCTCGGCGCGTTGCTCCGCGCGGGTCTGCCGGTTCCTGACGGCTTCGTCGTCCCGTACGCCGCCTACCTCGCCGCCGTGCGCGACCTGGACCTCGGCGAGTCGGACGGTCCCGACGCGATGCGGCCGGCGATCGAGGCCCGGCCCGTCGACGCCTCCGTGATCGACGCGCTGGGGCGCGCGCTGGACGAGCTCGGCGATCCGCCCGTGGCGGTGAGGTCGTCGGCGTCGAACGAGGACACCGGCCGGGCCTCGGCGGCCGGCCAGCACGAGAGCTTCCTGGCCGTGCGCGGGGTCGGCGGGGTCGCCGATGCCGTACGCGCCTGCTGGGCCTCGCTGTTCTCGCCACGAGCCATCGACTATCGCCGCGAGGACCGGCCCGATGACCGCCGCGACGACCGCCCCGGCGACCGGCCGCCGGGCGATCTCCCCGACGACCGCCCGGATGACCGGCCCGATGACCGGCCCGACGATCGCCCCGACGATCGCCGCGAAGACCGGTCGTCGAGCGATCTGGCGATGGCCGTCATCGTCCAGCGCCAGCTGGACGCCGAGGTGTCCGGGGTCATGTTCACCCCCGCGGACCCGTACGGCGCGACCGAGATCGAGGCGTCCTGGGGCCTCGGCCCCAGCATCGTCGGGGGCACGGTCACCCCCGACGCCTACCGCGTCGCCGGGGACGGGTCGGTCACCCGCACCATCGCCGACAAACGCACCCGCCTTGACCGGCACGGCACGCGGCTCGTCGTCCGCGACGTGCCCGCCCCCGCCCGGGACCGGGCGGCGATCGACGACGCGACCGCCACGCGGCTCGCCGAGCTGGGCGAGGAGATCGCCGCCGTGCTCGGTGGACCGCAGGACATCGAGTGGGCGATCACCGACGGCCGCACCTGGATCCTGCAGGCACGGCCGGTCACCGCCGCGCCCCCACCGCCGCCGTCCCCTTCCGCCGCCCCGGACGCCCCGGCGGGCGCCCTCGCCGGGACACCGGGCAGCCGTGGGACCGCGACCGGCGCGGCGAGGATCGTCCGGGGTCCCGGCGACTTCGCGCGCGTGCACCCGGGCGACATCCTCGTCTGCCCCTTCACCGACCCGGCCTGGACGCCGCTGCTGCGCATCGCCGCCGGCGTCGTCACCGAGACCGGAGGCGTGCTCTCGCACGCCGCGATCGTCGCCCGCGAGCTCGGCATCCCCGCCGTCCTCGGCGTCCCGGACGCGACGGGCAGGCTCCACGACGACACCGTCATCACCATCGACGGCACCACCGGAGCCGTCATGACGAGGGACGCGTAACCGTTCACTCCGTCGACGGCACCACCGGCGCCGTCACGGCGGCGGACGCCTGACCGTTCACTTGATCGAAAGGAGACGGGGAACGGGCCCGTACGGGCGCCGCCCCCACTGCTCATGGCGACACGACACCTCTACCTGGCACGCCACGGCGCGGCCGACGCGTTCGGGAAGCTCACCGACGCCGGTCACCGGCAGTCGAGCCTGCTGGGCGAACGGCTCGCCGGCCTCCCGGTCGACGCCGTGTGGCACTCCCCGCTGCCTCGCGCCACGGCGAGCGCGCACGAGCTCGCCCGGCATCTCCCGGACGTCCCCATGGAAGAGGCCGCCGAACTCATCGACCACGTCCCCTACGTTCCCAGCCCGGCCGAGACACCCCGGTCCTGGGCCGGCTTCTTCGACGGCTACGACGAGGCCGAGGCGGCCTCCGGCCAGAGGCTCGCCGAGGCCCTGGTCGCCCGGTTCGCGAGGGTCGCCAGCCATGGGCCCGGCCCCGACACCCACGAGGTCCTGGTGACGCACGCCTACCCGATCGCGTGGCTGGTGCGGCACGCGCTGGACGCGCCGCCATCCCGGTGGCTCGGGCTGAACAGCGCCAACACCGCGCTGACGGTCATCGAGTACCGCGACGGCCTGCCGCCCACGATGGTGATGTTCAACGACATGAGCCACCTCCCGCCCGACCTGCGCTGGACCGGGTTCCCCGGCAACATGCGGCCGTAGCGGTCAGGCCGGCGGAGGAGAGATCTAGCGGCGCGGGACAGGGGCCTCGGCGGGCGCGCTCATGTAGTGCCTGATCGGCAGCAGCAGCCGGAAGGCGTCCCCCTCGTGCTGCACCATCGAGTGGTCCACCTCCAGCATGAATGACGACCGGCCACGAAGGGGGATGGCACGGCGCGAACATCGCAGAGATTGAAGATCACTGTCAGGCGCGGCCAATATGCGGAGTTTGTCGTTTTTCGGATTCCTGTCCCGTTCCAGAGGAATTCCAGTCAGGGCTTTCGGCGAGGCGTGCCGCTTGACTCTGACACCGTGTCAGGCGGCACCGTACGGGCCATGTCTGTCACCTATGTCGGCTCCGGGCCGTACTGCTACGCCAACTCCCTCGCCATGCTCCTCGGTGCCGAGTCGCCGCCTCCCGCCGTGATCGAGGTCCTGACGGGCTCCCCCTACGGGATGCAGCTGATCGGCGGGCGCCTACCGGAGTTCGACCCGTTCGGCTGGGATCCCGAGATCGGGCTCGACGCCGCGATCGGCCTGCTCGGCCATGAGTGCGAGCGCGTGGACGGGGGAACGGCCGCGGCGGCGCTCGACCGGCTGCGCCGGGCCTGCCAGGACGGCCCGGTGCTGGCCGGGCCGCTCGATCTCGGCCTGCTGTCCTTCCAGCCCGGGTCGGGCAAGGCGATCGGCGCCGACCACTACGTGGTGGTGCTGGAGGTGGACGGCGACACCGTCCTCCTCCACGACCCGGAGGGCTACCCGTACGCCACGCTGCACGTCGACGCCTTCGCCGCGGCGT
Organism: Nonomuraea angiospora; assembly: GCF_014873145.1. Classification (NCBI taxonomy): domain Bacteria; kingdom Bacillati; phylum Actinomycetota; class Actinomycetes; order Streptosporangiales; family Streptosporangiaceae; genus Nonomuraea; species Nonomuraea angiospora. The sequence goes on from NZ_JADBEK010000001.1 coordinate 3,887,359, forward strand.
GGCGCGGAGAGCTGATCGACTACCTGAAGCGGCCGTTCCGGATGCGGTACGGGTTCACCCGGCGGGAGCCGGTCACCCCGGAGGAGGCGCTGCGCCGCTCCCTGCCCGCCGGGGCGGCCTGGCTGGCCGGCCGGACGGACGTGGAGGTCCCGCCCGGCACGCTGGGGCAGGCGGAAGCCGCCGAGCGGACGGCCCGGCTGGTCGAGGAAGGGCTGGATCCCGAGATCAGGGTGTTGTGGCAGGAGTTCGCGGTGCGGGTGGGCGCCCGCCGTCTCAACGACCTGGCCGCCTGCCTGTCCTCCCTCGGCCTCGACGCGGGCGCGGCCGTCGCCACCGAGCAGGCCCGCCTCGTGGGGGGGCTGCAGGGTCCGCTCATGTCGGGCGACGACGCGGCGCTCGCGGCCGGCCTGCGCCGCCTCGCTCCGACGTACGAACGGCTGCGCGCCGCCCTGACCGCCGGCGACGGGGCTTCTTGAAGGGGTTGACCGCGCTCCTACCGCTGCGGTCCCGTCGTCCACGGCCGGAGCTTGTCGGGGTTACGTACCGCCCAGATGCGCTTGATCCGGTCGTCCACGATGTCGAACGCCATCACCACCACGATGGCGCCGTCCTGCAGGGCGATCAGGCCGGGCTGGCCGTTGACCGTGCGCTCCAGGATCGTCAGGTTGCCGAGCCTGCCGGTGAAAGTGACCAGGGGGCGTACGATCTGCTCCGCCCCCTGGACCGGGCGCAGCACGGCGCTGACGACGCCGCCGCCGTCGGCGATCGCCGTGGCGTCGGGGTCGAGGAGGTCGATGAGGGCCTTGATGTCCTTGGCCTCCCATGCCTGCTTGAAGTTCCTGACGATGCCGGCCTGCCGGGCCGCCGGCGTCGCGGGAGCCCGCGAGGCGCCGATGCGGCGGCGGGCCGAGGAGGCCAGCTGCCGGCAGGCCGCCGGGGTACGGCCGACGATCTCGGCCACTTCGGCGAAGGAGTAGCGGAAGACGTCGTGCAGGATGAACGCGACGCGCTCGGCCGGGGTCATCGACTCCAGCACGACCAGGAAGGCCATGTTGACCGACTCGTCGAGGGTGACGCGGTCGGCCGGGTCGACGGTGATGCCGTCCGACCGCCCGTTGATCCACTCCGCGGGTTCGGGTAGCGGCTCGGGGATCCATTCGCCCACGTAGGTCTCCCGCCGGGCCCGCGCCGAGGAGAGCACGTTGAGGCAGATGCGGCTGGCGACCTTGGTCAGCCAGGCGCCGGGAGCGGCGATGGCGTCCTGCTCCTGCCGGGACATGGCGTACCAGCGGGCGTAGGTCTCCTGGACGACGTCCTCGGCATCGGCCAGGGAGCCGAGCAGCCGGTACGCCAGATTGATCAGCTGCCGCCGCTCGCTCATGATCGCGCTCAGGCCCGGATCGAGCCGGCCGCCTCCTGGCTCGGACTGGATGGTCATGGTGTCGCCGGCTCCCTTGGTCGCGTTCCGCCCTTACCGGTCCGACAAGACAGCGCGGCGAACTGTGAGGTGGGCGGGCCGCCTCACATTCCTGGGTGCTGCGCTGTCGGATCAGTGAGCCACGGAGAAGGGAAACCTCGCCATGTCCACACCCGAACACCGCACCCTCAACAAGGTCGTCGTCATCGGCGGCGGCTATGCCGGAACGCTGGCGGCCAACCATCTGCGGTTGCGCTCCGACGTCGAGATCACGCTGGTCAATCCGCGCCCGGAGTTCGTCGAACGAGTGCGGCTGCACCAGTTCGTGGCCGGCACCAGGGAGGCCACGGTGGACTACGGCACGCTGCTCGGCGACGGCATCCGGCTGGTCGTCGACAGCGCCACGCGCATCGACGCCGCCACCCGTACGGTGCGGCTGGCGTCGGGCCGCGCGCTGGACTACGACTACGTCATCTACGCCGTCGGCAGCACCGGGGCGATACCGTCCTCGGTGCCCGGGGCGGCCGAGTTCGCGTTCGACCTCGCGGAGTTCGAGCCCGCGCGGCGGCTGCGCGCCAGGCTGGCGGAGGTGCCCCTCGACGCGCCGGTCACCGTGGTCGGCGGCGGGTTGACCGGCATCGAGACGGCCGCCGAGCTGGCCGAGCAAGGGCGCGCGGTCACGCTGGTGTGCGGCCGGGCCCTGGCGCCGTCGTTCGGCGCGCCCGCGCGCCGGGCCATGGCCACGTGGCTGTCCCGGCACCGGGTGGAGGTGCTCGAGGACGACCTGGTGCGCGAGGTCCGGCCGGACGCGGTCGTCCTCGCCGGCGGCGGGGTACGCGCGAGCGAGCTGACCATCTGGGCGGGCGGCTTCGGCGTGCCGCGGCTGGCGGCCGCGAGCGGGCTGCGTACCGACGAGCTCGGCCGGCTGCTCACCGACGAGACGCTGACCAGCGTCGACGACGACCGCATCGTCGCGACCGGCGACGCCGCCGCACCCTCCGGCCGGCCGCTGCGGATGAGCTGCTACGCCGCAGGCCCGCTCGGCGCGCAGGCCGCCGACACCGTGCTGAGCCGCATCGCCGGCACCGAACCGGCGGTGATCGGCCTGGCCTTCTCGGGGGCGTGCGTCAGCCTCGGCCGGAGCGCCGGCATCCGGCAGCTCGCCCGCAAGGACGACACCGCGGTGAACCTGTACGTCGGCGGCCGCATGGGCGCGGCGATCAAGGAGGTGACCTGCAACTTCGCGGTGAAGAGGATCCGCCGCGAGGCCCGCAGGCCGGGCTCTCTCTTCTGGGTGAAGGGCGGCCCGCGTCCGGAGCAGCCGGAGCCCGCTCCGCGAGGGCTCACGACCCCGTGAACGCCGCTACCCGCTGGGGCGTCTTCCTCGGCCACCCACGGGCTGCCGCCGATCGCGCGGGCTTATGGGGCTGGGATGCCCAGCAGGTGGTCCGCCCGTTCCGTGCGCAGGTGAAGCGCCGTCCGGCCCTGGCGCCGCGTCGACACGAGACCCGCCCCTCGCAGCGCGCCCAGATGTTGCGAGACCGCGCTCGGGGTGATGCCCAGGCGGGCGGCCAGTGCCGCGGTCGTCCGGGGCTCGGCCAGGGCGGCGAGCAGCTCCGTCCTCGTGCGCCCCAGCACCGGGGCCAGGCCCGCCGGCGTCGGCGGGGGCGCCTCCCAGAGCAGGCCGACGCCCACCGCCGGATAGCGGATCGACGCGGCGGCGACGGGGGACTTGTCGACGCCCACGTCCGGCCAGTTGAAGATGCTCGGCAGCAGGACCAGGCCCTGCCCACCGGTGTCCACGGTGTAGACGGCGGGCGAGGCGCGGCGGCCGTGCACCACCAGCTGGCCGCCGTCCCAGGCGAGGTCCCGGTGCAGCTCGGCGAACAGCGCCTGCACTCCGCCGTCCACCAGCGTGAGCGCCCGCTTGGCGACGTCGGCCTCCAGCACCGCCCGCATCCGCCCCCACTGCGGAGCGATCAGCAGCTCGTGGCAGCGGTGGAGCGCTTGCGCCAGCCGGGGCAGGACCGTCGCCGGCTCGGGGGCCTCCTCGTCCGGCACGCCCAGAACCGCGCCGTACTCACGCCGGAAGAAGCGCTCCCCCGTGGCCCGCAGCAGCTCCAGCTCCATGGCCATCGAAGGCAGCCGCTCCTGCGGCACCGGGAACAGGAACGACGGCATGGGCCCCGCGACAAGCGCCCGCAGCAGCGGCAGCTCGCGCTCGTCCGCGATCAGCGGGCGTGCCCGGCGCACCCAGGACCGGTGCACCGCGTGCCCGCCCGTGCCCAGCAGGATCCGCAGCGCCAGCACCGTCTCCCCCAGCGGCGAGACCGCGAACCGCACCCTGGCCACCGACGCCGCGGTGAACCTGATCTCGACCGCCATCCGTCCCACCCATCATGTAGCTGTGGCTGAACGATAGCCACCGCCGCCGTCACCCCCCAGGCTGCGGGGCATGGAATTCTTCACCTCCTACGACGGGACCGAGCTGAGCTACCACGTGTCCGGGGACGGCGCGCCGGTGGTCTGCCTGCCCGGCGGGCCGACGGCCTCCGCCTACCTCGGCGACCTCGGCGGCCTGTCCGGGCACCGGCAGTTGATCATGCTGGACCCGCGCGGCACCGGCCGGTCCGCGAAGCCTCGAGACAGCGCGTCCTTGCGCTGTGACCGGCTCGTCGCCGACGTGGAGGCCCTGCGCGCGCACCTGGGCCTGGACCGGATGGACCTGCTCGCGCACTGCGCCGGTGCGAATCCGGCCACGCAGTACGCGGCCCGCCATCCGCGGCGCGTCAGCCGGCTCGCGCTGATCACACCGAGCGTGCGAGCCGTCGGCATCGCGATCTCGGGTGACCTCCGGCGCGAGACGGCTCGGCTGCGCCGCGGCGAGCCGTGGTTCCCGGAGGCGTTCGCGGCCCTTGAGGCGATCGTGGCGGGCCGGGCCACGGACGGCAACTGGCACGCCGTCGCGCCGTTCTCCTACGGCCGGTGGGACGAGGCGGCGCGGGCCCATCACGCGGCGGATGCGGAGCAGCAGGACCCGGAGGTCATGGCGGCCTTCGGCGCCCCGGGCGCCTTCGACCCGGACGCCACGCGCGCCGCGCTCGCCCGGTTCGCGCCGCCCGTACTGGTGCTCGCCGGAGAGGTCGATCTGGCGGCGCCTCCGCCGGCCATGGCAGAGTTCGCCGGGCTGTTCCCGGACGCCGGACTCGTCATACAGCCGCGAGCCGGGCACTTCCCGTGGCTCGACGACGCCGACGGCTTCAGGTCCGCCGTCGCGGCGTTCCTGGAGTAGGCGACGCGTCAGGCCGGCGGCGGGCCGCTGCTCTCCCGCACGATGAGCTCCGGCTCGTTCCAGGCCGGGAGGGACAGTGCGGCCTCCGGCTGCAGCCGGCGGAGCAGCAGGCCGAAGCACGCGCGGCCCAGGCCCTCGAAGTCGAGCCGTACGGTGGTGAGCGAGGGGTGCAGGTAGGCCGACGCCGGGGTGTCATCGAAGCCGACCACACTGAGGTCGCCCGGAATGTCCCGGCCGGCTTCGCGCGCGGCCCGCATGACGCCCAGGGCGAGGTCGTCGTTGCCGCACAGGATGGCGGTCACCGAGCGGTCCGCCAGCAGGGAGCGCACCGCGAGGTATCCGGAGCGGGGAGTCCAGCCGCCGCGCAGAGGCTCGGGCACGGGGCGTCCGGCGGCCCGCAGCGCGTCCTGCCAGCCACGGGTCCGCTGCGGAAGCGCGCTGGTGGAGGACGGGATGGCCACGTAGTGGACGGTCTGGTGTCCCAGACTCAGCAGGTGGCGCGTCGCGTGGGCCGCCGCGGCCCGGTCGTCCAGCCAGACCTGCCACGGGTCGCCGCCCGAGCCGTCGTCGGGGCGTTCGACGGCGGCCGTCACCGGCACGTCCGGCGGCAGCTCGCGGAGCGCCCGCTCGCCGGGGTCGTCGTAGGCGATCACCATGACGGGCTCCTGGGGCCGGTTGAGCCGCAGGGCGACGTCCGTGTTGCTCGTGCCGGGCCCCAGCACGCTGATGCCCACCGAGAAGCCGGCCGCCCTGGCCGCCTCCTCCATGCCGCGCAGCGTGGCCGCCGCGCCGAACAGGGCGGTGTCGGAGGTCAGCACGGTGACCGAGCTCACCGGGCCACCGGCCAGCGTGCGGGCGAGCCGGTTGGGGCGGTAGCCGAGCTCGGCGATGACCTGCATCACCTTGGCCCGGGTCGACTCGCTCACGCGGGTCTTGCCGTTGATGACGCGGGAGACCGTCTGCTGGGAGACGCCGGCCACCCGGGCGACGTCCCAGATGCTCGCGGACCGGGCGGGAGGAGTGTCGTTCGGTGGCGTGTGACCGGTAACTCCCATGGTCCGAAGCCTACTTGATGGCGGTGTCCCGCGCCCTCGACGAGCCCGGCCGGCCCGCGATGCCGGTGCCGGCGGGCGGTTCATCGTCCGATGGAGGTCGCCGTCCCGTTCAGGGTGAGCTTGAGGATCGGGGCGATGGTGCCGCCGAAGCCGGCTCGTGCCTGCGCGGCCGGCGCGGATCGGAGGTCCACGCCCGGGAAGGACCGGTAGTTGGCGAAGCTGACCACGTGGAGATCCGGCAGCACCAGCCAGGCGTAGGCCTGGTCCGGCTCGGCGCGGGGGTTACGGAGCACGAGCCCGGACCCGTTGAGCGGCTCGTACGGCCCCGTCAGGCTGGGCGCGGCGAAGCCGTAGAGCCCGGTGGGCGCGGAGCCGTCCGGGTGGAAGGTGTGGCGCTGGGTGGAGAAGAAGAGGTAGTACCGCGACCGGTGGACGACGATGTGCGGCCGTTCCAGCTCGTGGTTGATGCCCTCGGCCACGAGCAGCGGCGGCAGCAGGGACCAGGCGCCGTCCCGGGTCCCGGCCAGGGCGATGGCGCCGCCGAAACGGTCGCCTTCCGCGACGGACGCGGCGATGAGCAGGTATTCGCGCCCGTCCGCCGGGTCGCGGAACCAGCCAGGATCGCGAAATGCCCGGATACGTCCCGGTGCCCCGGTGGTCTCCTCGGCCGGCAGGTACATGAGGCCGTCCGAGCGGAGGAGCTCACGGTGCCCGGCGCCGGGGTCCAGCAGGATTTCGCGCCCGTCGGCGACCAGGGCGGGACGGGTCTCGACGACGCGCTGCCGGAACGTCGGGGGCGTCTCCCCTCGCCGTCCGGCGGCCGTGTAGAACACCGACACGGTGCCGTCGGGGCGGCGGACCGCCGACCCCGACCATTCGCGGCTGCCCGGCGAGGCCCCGTCGGCGAACGCGTGTCCCAGGTCCGCCCACCTGTCGCCGTCCTTGGCGAGCAGGCGGATGCGGGCCTGGTCGTGGCGTTCCTCGGGGTGACCGAGGATCGGCGCCGACAGCGCCATCCACAGCTCCTGGCCGCTGATCACGCAGGTCGAGCCGTCTTCCTCCTGGACGGGCCACAGGTCCCACAGGTCGTGGTCCGGCAGGATCCGGGGCATGGCCGCGAAGTCGATGACGGGTGCCGTGGTCGCGGCGGCGTCGGCGAGCAGCTCCAGGTGGCGCCGCGTCCAGCGGGCCGGCCGGCCGGCGCTCATGCGGCTCCCGGCCCACGGCGCGGGCCCGTTTCCGTCGGATCCGGCACAGCGTTGAGTCGCCCTGGTGTGGGCATGCTTACAACCTTCCTTTCAGCAGTGTCGCGTTTCATCGCCGTCAGCCCTTCAGTGAGCCCTGGAGCAGGGCCTTGACGAAGTGCCGCTGGAAGATGAGGAAGATCACGAGCGTGGGGGTCAGGATCAGCAGCGACCCGGCGCACAGCAGCGGGATGTCGGTGCCCCACTGTCCCTGGAAGGCGCCCAGGGCGCCGGACATCGTGCGCTTGGTCGGGTCGTCGACCAGGACGATGGCCAGCAGGAACTGGTTCCAGGTCCACAGGAACAGCAGGATGCCCAGGGACGAGATCGCCGGCATGGCCAGGGGGACGTGGATGCGCCGGAACAACTGCCAGACGTTGGCCCCGTCCATCCGCGCGCTCTCCGACAGCTCCCCGGGCATGTTGACGAAGTGCGCGCGCATCCAGAAGACGGAGAACGGCATGAACAGGCCGATGAGCGGCAGGATGATCGCCCAGCGCGTGTTGAGCAGGCCCATGTCGCGGATCTGGTAGTACAGCGGCGTGATGATGCCCTCGAAGGGCAGCGTCAGGCCGAGCACGAACAGCAGGAAGATCACCCGGCCGCCGATGACGCGCAGGTGGCCGATGGCGAAGCCGGCCATCGTCGCCAGCACGATGGAGATCGGGACCACGCCCAGCACGATGAGGACGCTCGACTTCAGCAGCTCGCCCATGTTCGCGGCCCGGAAGGCGGCCAGGAAGTTGCCCCACTGGGGGTCGGCCGGCCAGGCCAGCCCGGCCGGGTAGCTGCCCGAGGGGTGCAGGGCGGTGACGAACAGGCTGAGGAACGGCAGGAGGGTGATCGCCATCATGGCGATGAGCAGCAGCCTGCCGGTCCAGGACTCCCGACCCGAGGTGATCATCGCTCGCCCTCCTTGGTGAACCACTGGATGGGAAGGGCACAGGCGATCACGAGGACCATGAGCACCAGGGCCAGGGCCGAGGCCATGCCGACCTCGCGTTCGGAGAAGGCCAGGTAGTAGATCTGCAGGCCGGGCACCATGGTCGTGTTGCCGGGGCCGCCCTGGGTGGAGATGTAGATGATGTCGAAGCTGGCCAGGGCCGCGATCACGGTCACGGTGACGCAGACCGCGATCTCCTGCCGCAGGCTGGGGACGGTGATCGAGACGAACTCCCGCCACGGGCCGGCGCCGTCCAGCCGGGCGGCCTCGTACAGCGCCGGGTCGATCTTGCTCATCCCGGCCAGGAGCAGCAGCGTGCACAGGCCGAGGAGCACCCACGCGCCGATCATCCCGACCGCCGGCAGGGCGGTGGAGAAGTCGCCCAGCCAGGCGCGGGTGATCCCGCCGAGGCCGACGAGCGAGAGGAGCTGGTTGATCACCCCGGTGGAGGCCAGCAGCCAGCTCCAGGCGATGCCGGCGGCCACCAGCGGGATGACCTGCGGCAGGAAGAGAACGGTCCGCGCCACGAGGGCGAGCCGGCTTTCGGCGATGCGCCGGATCGTGGCGGCGATGGCCAGGCCCAGCAGGACCGGGATCGCGCTGAAGAAGACGATGAGCTTGACGGCGTTGATCAGCGAGTCGTACAGGTCCGGGTCGGTGAAGACCTTCCCGAAGTTGGCCAGACCGACCCAGGTGGACGGGCCGATGCCGTCCCACTCGTAGAGCGAGTACTGGAACGTCAGGGCGATCGGGCGCAGGACGAAGACCGCGTAGAAGGCGAGCGCCGGCGCGACGAACAGCCAGCCGACCAGGCCGCGCGCGCCGCGCAGCCTGGCCGCGACCGGCCGCCGGTGCGAGGCTCGGGCGCCGGCGGGGCGGGTCACCACCTGCCTCAGTTCCCTTCGAGCTGGCTGGTGTAGTCGGCCTGGACCGCCTTCAGCAGCTCCTGCGGCTTCTGCTGTCCGGCCACCAGCTTCTGCAGCTGGGGCGTCCAGCTCTTGGCGTAGATGGCGCCGGTGGCGTTGGCGATGAAGTCCATCGCGCCGTTGTCCTTGGAGATGTCCGCTCCGGCGGCCAGCGTGGCGGCGGTGACCTTGTCCGCGGCCACCTCGGGCATGTACGCGTCGGCGGGACCCATCGGGCGCGAGCCGCCGACCTCGACGCCGATCTCGCGGGCCCGCTTGTCGGTGGCCACCCAGTTGAGGAAGAAGGCGGCGCAGTCGGCGTTCTTGGCGTTCGCGGCGATCCCGAAGGTGAGGGGCGCCGACATGGCGGCCCGCTTGCCGCCCTCCTGCGCCGGCGGCATCAGGGAGAAGCCGACATCGCCTGGCAGCTGCTTGTCGAGGTTGCCCGACTCCCAGTCGCCGTTGAACATGAACAGGCCCTGGCCGTCGATGAAGCGGCTCATCATCGTCGCGTAGTCGACCGCGTTGACGTCCTTCTGGAAGTACCCCGCCTTGATCCACCGCTCCAGGTGCTGGACCGCCTGCAGGTTGGACGGGGTGTCGATCGTGGCGCCGGGCTTCTGGAAGATCCAGTCGTTGATGGGGGCGGCCGGGCCGTAGGAGGCCATGAGGTCCTGCAGCGGGAAGGCCAGGCCGCCGGTGGCGCCGCCGTTGAACTGCACGATGGGCGTGATGCCCGCCTTCTTGGCCTTGTCCATCGCCGCGTCGAGCTCGGCCAGCGTGGCGGGCGGCGCGGACATCCCGATCTTGGCGGCGAGCTTCTTGTTGTAGAAGATCCCGGTCATGCTGGAGTTGAGGCCCAGGGCGTACAGCGAGCCCTCGCCGCGCGGCCGCCCGCCCGGGCCGAGGCGCAGCTGCTCGAGCTGGGAGGCCGGCCACTTGTCCCAGCCGAACACCTTCGCGTAGCCGTCGAGGTTCTTCAGCAGGTTGTCCTTGACCAGCTCGGAGACCTGGGGAAGGCGCATCAGGTCGGGCGGGTTGTCCGCCAGCACGCGGGGGGCGTTCTGCGTGATCACCGCGAACTGGTCCTCGCGGACGTTCCACGTGACGTTCGGGTGCTGCTTGGTGAACTCGGTGGTCAGCGCCTTGGGCAGCGGGAAGCCCGTCTCGAAGTAGCCGTTCATCGTGATCGGCGCCGTGCCGCAGGTGGGCGCCGTGGACGGGGCCGCCGCGCTGGTGGCCGCGGGCTGCGGGCTGTTGCTGCCGGGAGCCGCGCAGGCGGCGGCCAGCGTCCCCATGGCGATCACCAGCGCGGCCCCGGAGCGACCTCGACGAGCCATGTGCATCTCCTCTGTTGCCTGGGACAATCGGCACAGGCTGATGTCCCAACTCCGTTGCTAAATCGGGTTAGCGCCCGTTAGTCTCACGGTGCGTGTCGCACGATGTCAACCCCCCGTAACCCACTCTTGACGATCGGAGGTCCTGGGTGAGCCCACGACGGGTCACCTTGGCGGACGTGGCCAAGGCTGCCGGTGTCTCCCGCACGACCGCATCGCTGGTCCTGTCCGGCCGCGGCCGCGAGCTGCGCATCTCTCAGGACGTCGAGCAGCGGGTGCTGAAGGCGGCCGACGAGTTGCAGTACCGGCCCAACATCGTCTCCGTCGGCCTACGCACGGGCACCACCCGGACGATCGGCTTCATCTCCGACACCATCGCCACCACCCGGCTGGCCGGTGACATGATCAAGGGAGCGCTCGAGGCCGCCCGTGACCGCGGCTTCATGCTGTTCATCGGTGAGACCGAGGGCGACGCCGAGCTCGAAAGCCTGCTGCTGCAGGCCATGCACGACCGCCAGGTGGACGGGCTCGTCCTGGCCTCGATGTTCACCAGGACCATCAAGGTGCCCAAGACCATCACGGCCACGCCCGCCGTGCTGCTCAACGCGCTGCCCAAGCAGCCCGCTCCCCTGCCCGCCGTCCTTCCCGACGAGGTCGAGGCCGGCCGCCGCGCCGCCCGCATCCTGCTCGAGGCCGGCCACCGCGACGGCATCTACCTGATCGGCGCCGGTCCGGGCAAGCGCGACGTGCCCGCGGAGAGCGTCGCGGCGGTGGAACGGCTCGTCGGCATCCGCGAAGCGCTCGGCGAGATGGGGGTCAAGGTGGCGGGCGCTCGCACCTGCCCCGACTGGCAGCCCGAGTACGGCCTCGCCGCGACGCGCGACCTCCTGCGCACCGCCCGGCCGCGCGCGCTGATCTGCTTCAACGACCGCATCGCCATGGGCGCCTACCAGGCGCTCGACGACTTCGGGCTCAAGGTGCCCGCCGACGTCTCCGTCGTCTCCTTCGACGACCATCCCATCGCGTCGTGGGTGCGTCCCAAGCTGACCACCGTGGCGCTTCCCCATTACGAGCTGGGGCGCAAGGCCGTCGACGTGCTGTTCGCCGAGATCGACCGCGACCGCGCGGACGCCGACCGGGTGGGCGAGGTGCACCGGGTCCCGATGCCCGTACGCAGCCGCGAGTCCGTCGCGCCGGCCACCCCGGAGTCCTGACCGCGGCCCTGCCGAGCAGCATCGGGCGTTGACACCCCGGCGCGATCGAAACTAAGTTGGCCGAGAAAAGTGATCGATCACTTTTTGGGTCGTCAGAGGGAGTGTTCCATGCCTGCGTTTCCGTCCCCGGTTCGCGTCGCCGTCGTCGGCGCCGGGGGCATCGCGAGAATCAGCCACCTTCCCGCCCTGGCCGCGGCCGGCGACGCGGTGGAGGTCGTGGCCGTCTGCGACGTCGACTCCGCCCGCGCGAACGAGCTGGCCGAGTCCCACGGCATCCCCGGGCGCCACACGGATGTGGCGGACATGCTGGCGCGGGAGAGCCCCGATCTGGTCGTCGTCGCGACCCCGCCGGTGGCGCACCGCGAGGCGGTGATCGCCGGCCTGGACGCCGGCGCGTGGGTCTGGTGCGAGAAGCCGCCGACGCTGTCATTGGCCGAGTACGACGAGATCACCACCCACGAGAAGGACGGCGGCCCGTACGCCAGTTATGTCTTCCAGCACCGCTTCGGCAGCGCGGCGCGACGGCTGCGCGAGCACATCGCCGACGGCGAGCTGGGCGCGCCGCTCGTCGCCGTGTGCAACACGCTGTGGTACCGCGGCCACGACTACTTCGAGGTGCCGTGGCGCGGCAAGTGGGAGACCGAGGGCGGCGGCCCGACCATGGGACACGGCATCCACCAGATGGACCTCCTGCTCAGCCTGCTCGGCGACTGGCACGAGGTGCACGCCGTGGCGGCCACGCTCGGCCGCCGGGTGGAGACCGAGGACGTGTCGTTCGCGATCGTCCGGTTCGCCTCCGGCGCCGTCGGCTCGATCGTGAACAGCGTCCTGTCCCCCCGCGAGACGAGCTATCTGCGCTTCGACTTCGGCGACGCCACCGTCGAGGTCGAGCACCTCTACGGCTACGACAACTCCCACTGGCGCTGGACGCCCGCGCCACATGTCACCGACCAGGACAGGATCGCCGGCTGGGCGCCGGCCGAGAACACCGGCAGCTCCCACCGCGCCCAGCTCGCCACGCTGCTGACCGCCATGTCGGCCGGGGAGCGCCCACCGGTGAGCGGCGCCGACGGCAGGCGCGTCATGGAGCTGATCACGGCCATGTACCAGTCGGCCATCACGGGGCGTCCCGTCACCCGGGCCGAGCTCGACGAGACGAACCCCTTCTACCACTCCCTCAACGGCGGCGACCTGCCGACCGCCCTCAGCCGCCTCCAGCACCAGGAGTCCAGCCATGCCTGAAACCAAGCTCAGCGTCCGCGACGAGGACGCCTCCCTGATCGTCACCGCCGGCGACGTGGACATCGCGCAGTACGTCTACCGTCCGGACGCGCCCGACGCCGAGGCGCCCAAGCCGTACCTCCATCCGATCCGCAGCCTCACCGGCGCCCCCATGTCGGTCTACCGCCCGCACGACCACCGCTGGCACAAGGGCCTGCAGATGACCTGGGCCCACCTGTCCGGGCAGAACTTCTGGGGCGGCCCCACGTTCTCGGTGGAGAAGAACTACCACTGGCGCGACAACCTCGGGCACATGAACCACATCGACTTCACCGGCGTCTCCGCCGACGGGGAGCGGGTGACGGTCGGCGAGAGCCTGCACTGGGTCTCGTCAGCGGGCGAGCACTGGATCACCGAGCAGCGCGAGCTGGCCTTCCACGGCGTGGACGCCGAGCGCGGCATCTGGGCGCTGGACTTCTCGACGAAGCTGCTCAACGTCCGCGGCGCCACCCTGGAGTTCGGCAGCCCCACCACGCACGGCCGCCCGCTGGCCGGATACGCGGGCTTCTTCTGGCGCGGCCCCCGGTCCTGGACCGGCGGGACGATCATCGCCGCCGGCGGGAAGGGCGGCGAGGAGATGATGGGCGCCGAGGCGCCCTGGCTGGCCATCACCGGACAGCACGACGAGATCGACGGCGGCGGCACCGTGCTGGCCGTCGCCGGCCACTCCAGCGCGTCGGTGCCGATCAAGTGGTTCGTCCGCAAGGAGGCGTTCGCCGTGATCAGCCCCTCCCCGTCCTTCGACGAGGAGATCGCGCTGGCCGACGGCGACACTCTCGAACTGACCCACCGCTACGTCTTCATCGACCACATCTGCGAGCGCGCCGAACTCGACGACCTCGGCGCGGAGTTCGCCCTGTGACCCCGCTCTTCCCCGGCGGCACCTCGATCAGCGACCTGGCGGTCTACGACTGGGAATGCGCCGACGGCGTCCATGGCGGCACCCCGCACCTGCACACCGTCTCCACGGAGGCCTACGTCGTGACCGCGGGCCGCGGGGAGGTGCACACCCTCAGCGCCGCGGGCTTCGCCCGGGACCGGCTCGAAGCGGGCACGGTGCTGTGGTTCTCCCCCGGCACGATCCACCGCCTGGTCAACGAGGAGGAGCTGCGGCTGGTCGTGATCATGCAGAACGCGGGGCTGCCCGAGGCCGGCGACGCCGTCCTCACCTTCCCCGCCGACGTCCTGCGCGACCGCGACGCCTACCTCGCCGCCGCCACGCTGCCGGCGGAGGGGCCGGAGGCCGAGCGCGCGGCCGCCGCCCGGACCCGGCGCGACCTCGCCGTCACCGGCTTCCAGCAGCTCCTGAAGGAGGTGGACGAGCGCGGCGGCCAGGCGCTGGCGGACTTCCACCGGCTCGCCGCCGCGCTCGTCCGCCCACGGGCCGCTGCGTGGGCGGAGCTGTGGAGCGGGACCGTCGAGGCCGAGACCGAACGCACCCGCCGGCAGCTCGCGGCCATCGCCGACGGCGACCCCGCCCACCTCGGGCAGGCCGCCGTCGTCCGTACCACGCCGAGACCCGGACCCCGGGCGTTCGGCATGTGCGGACGGCTGCGCACCTGGACTCCCCTGAGCTGAATCCATCGAGCCTTCGCCGCCCGCCGACGGCTCAGCGAAGGACGATCGTGGTCAGGGCGCGTGGCGGCAGCGTCACCGCCCCGTCCGTCACGGGGACGGGTCCGAGCGACTCGTCCCCGTCGGTCAGGTAGGCCGCGACCTCGCCGTGCAGTCCGTCCCAGGTCACGGGGGCCATGCCGGTGTTGAGGACCGCGACGACCTGGGAGCCGTCGGGGTTGCGGAACGCGGACGCCTTCAGGGCGGGCTTGGCGACCGCCGTTTCGAGCCTGACCGCGCCCGGCCGGACGAACCGGCTGTAGGCGGCCAGCGCCCACAGCCGCTTGGAGACCCGGTAGGTCTTGGCCGCCTCGTCGATCAGCAGTAGCGCCCTAGTGTTCCCGACGGAGGCGCCCAGCCAGTAGACATAGCCGGAGACCTGGCCGAGGGTGAGCGCGTCGTGTACGGCCAGGGCGATCGTGAAGCCGTCGGAGCCGCTGCCGTCGTACCAGTTCTCGTTCCAGCTGGTGCCGTTGGGATGCCACTCCGACATCCACGTCGGCCGCTCCGTCGGCAGCGGGGAGTCCACCGGGGTGGCGTAGCTGTGCCCGGTGTGGACCTTCACCCAGCGACGGGCCTCGGCGTCGGCCTCGATCGCGGCCGTGTACGCCCTGGCCTCCGTCCAGCCGACCGACTCGCAGCACACCACCCGCATCCCCGAGGCGATGGGACCGAGCACCTTGGCGAACTGGGCGGCCTCCTCGGGGGTGAAGCGCATAGAGGCGTACGGGGCCGTCCAGTCGGGCTCGTTCGCGAACCCCAGGTCGGTGATCTGGATGCCTTCCCGCGCGTAGAACCTCGTGTACTGCACCAGGTAGTTCGCGTAGGCCTGCCGCCACTCCGGCTTCAGCCTGCCGCCGTTCCTGTCCTGGCCGGTGTCCTTCATGTAGCCGGGCGCGCTCCAGGCCACGGCGAAGAAGCGCCGCACGCCGTACTCCTGCGCGGCCCTGGCCAGCCAGACCTGACCGTTGTCGTCGCCGTCCCACACGTACGCGGGCGGGGCGTCCGGGCCGCCGGGGTCCTCGGGCTGGATCGACACCATCTCGTCGTACGGGCTGCCCGCCGGGGCCGAGCCGATGCCGAGCCGCACGATGCTCAGCCCGGCGCCCTTCTCGCGGCTGAACCACAGGTCGAGGATCTCGCGCTGCTTGTCCTCCGGGAGGGCCCTGACCAGCTCGTTGCGCCGGAACGCCATGGAGAGCCCGAACCCGTCGATGGTCTGGTGCCGGACTCCATCGTTGATCGTGATCGCCGGTGGACCGGCCGACCGGGGTTCGTTCATCAGGGGAACTCCGAGCATGTGACTGCGACGACCTTGTTGGCGACCATCCTGCCCGAACCCTGGATCCGGTGTGGATGCCGCGGGGGGCCGCAGCGGGACCGGCCAGTGCGACCGCATATTAGTGATCGATCACTTTAGCGTCAACGCTAGGCTGTCCCGCAAGGAGCGAGGAAAGGGGGTCCCCTTGGGCGAGGCCGAGACGCCGCGCGTCACGATCCACGAGGTGGCCCGGCGCGCGGGCGTTTCCCACCAGACGGTTTCCCGATATTTCCGTCACAACGAAGGCTTGAAGCCGGAGACCCGCAGGAAGATCGACCTGGTCGTCCAGGAGCTCAACTACCGGCCCAACCTGGTCGCGCGTTCCATGCGCACCCGGCGCACCAACCGGCTGGCGATCACCCTTCCCGCCTCCACCTACCTGTGGCCGGTACGCCTGCTCGGCGCCGCCTCCGCGGCCGCCCACGCCGAAGGCTTCCAGCTGGAGGTCGTCAGCATGGAGGGCGGCCCCCGCGACAGGGCGGAGCGGATCCTGGAGCTCGCGGGCTCGGGGCAGGTGGAGGGCATCCTGTCCTTGACGCCCCTGGAGATCGACCCGGGCGCGTCGCCGGTCCCCATCGTCGTCACGGGCGACTACGACGACAACCTCCGCGGCGTCAACGAGCTCGCGGACGCCTCTCCGATCCGCGAGATCATCCAACACCTCGCCTCGTTGGGGCACAGGGTCTTCTTCCACATCGCCGGCACGCAGACGTTCGCCTCCGCCCGCAATCGCAAACTCCTCTACGAGCAGACGATCAGGCACCACGGGCTCACGTCGTACGGCATCGCCCTCGGGGACTGGAGCCCGCAGTCCGGCTACGACGCCGTCCGGGGCCTGCCCGAAGGGAGCGGCGTGACCGCGATCGTCGCCGCCAACGACCACGTGGCCATGGGCGCCGTACGAGGAGCGCTCTCGCGGGGCTGGCGCGTTCCCGGCGACGTCAGCGTGTTCGGCTGGGACGACGAGGAGCTGGGCCGCTTCGCCACCCCGTCGCTCTCCACGGTGGCCGTCGACCGCGAGGTCCAGGGGCGGGAGGCCATGGCCAAGCTCATCGCGGAGGTCCGGGGCGAGCCGGTGCCGCCGTCCCCCTCGCGGTCGATCAACCGGGTGATCGTGCGCGAGACGGTGGGGCCGCCACCGCACGCGTGCGGCGAACAGCCGGTTTAACCTCGCGTTATGGTTGCCCCAACCCTCCGCTATCCCACGTTTTCGCAGACTGACGGGGTCAGTACGACATCTATGCATCGGAGATATCTCAATGCGTAAGTCCATGCTCATCCCCGGGCTCGCCACCGTGGCCGTCCTCGTCGCGGGCGGCGGAGCCGCCGCGTTCGCCTCCTCCACCGACCAGAGCCCCGCCCCCGCCTCCACCCAGTCCTCCACCGACCAGAGCGCCGCCCCCGCCGAGAACGAGGCCGCCACGCCCCAGGAGAGCGCGGAGCCGAACGAGGGCACCAAGGAGGACGAGCACGGCCAGGAGGCCGAGGACGGGAACGACGACCAGGCCGGCGAGCAGTCCGAGGCTGAGGACGGCCAGGACGACCAGGGCGGCGAGCAGTCCGAAGCCGAGGACGGCCAGGACGACAACGGCCAGGAGGCCGCCTCCGAGGCCCAGGAAGGCAAGCAGGACCAGGCCGGCGACCAGAACGAGCAAGAGGGCAAGGGCGACGCCGCCGAGCCCGAGGACGACTGAACCACGCGCCGGGCGCCCCGCCGGGGTGCCCGGCCCGGTCGTGAGCGCACGGTGCCACCTGATGGCACTTCCAGGAAAAACTTCGCGTGTTTTCGCGCGTTCACCGGGTGCCCGGGGCGCCGTCCGCGACATGATGCCGCATGTCGAATGCGCAGCTCAGAGGCCGATTTCCAGCCGAAATAGGGCGTAACGGGCTGCTGGTGATCGCAGCCCGCGCCCTGCGGACCTTCGGGTACGGCTGCACCAGCGTGCTCCTGGCCGAGCTGCTCGCCCAGGACGGCGACGCCCCCTGGCAGACCGGGCTGCTGCTGGCCGTGGCCGCCGCCGGTTCGGTGTTCGCGAGCCTGATGCTGGGCCTGTTCGCCGACGTATGGGGACGGCGGCGAACGCTGATCGCGTGCGGCTGCCTGATGGCGGTGACCGGCGTCGTGTTCGCGCTCAGCGAGTCCTACCCCGTGCTGGTCGCCGCCGCCTTCATCGGGACGATCTCGCCCTCCACCAACGACAACACCCCGTTCTCCGGGGTGGAGCAGGCGATCCTCGCCCAGGACTGTCCCCCCGCCCGCCATACGGCCGTCTTCACCTGCTACAACGTCACCGCCATGGCCTCCGGCGCACTGGGCGGGCTGGCCGCCGCCGCCCTCGGCCTCCAGTCGTGGACCTCGGCCCCGGACGCCGCCTTCGCCCTGTACGCGGTCCTGGCGGCCGGCACCGTGACGCTGTTCTGGCGCCTGTCGCCGCAGGCCGAGGCCCCCGGGACCGCGCGGCCTGACCGCGGCGGGCACCGCGAGCGGGTGCCGGGCCAGGTCCGCCTGCTGGCCGGGCTGTCCGCCCTGGACGCCCTGTCCGGCGGGCTGGCCGTCCAGGCCGTGCTGGCCTGGTGGTTCGCCCACCGCTACGGCGCCACCACCACGCAGCTGGGCCTGGTGTTCTTCGCCGCCAACCTGCTCCCGGCCCTGGCCCAGCTCACCGCGCCGCTGCTGGCCGCCCGGCGCGGTCTGCTGGCCACCATGCTCCTCCCGCACACCGTGGCCAACCTGCTGCTGGCCTGCATCCCGTTCGCCCAGGACCTCGCCACCGCCGTCACCCTGCTGCTGCTGCGCCAGACGGTCTCCAAGATCGACGTACCGGCGCGGCAGGCCTTCACGGCCGCGGTCGTCCCCTCCGCGCACCGCACGGCCGCCGCCAGCATGACCAGCCTGGCCCGCAGCGTCGCCGTCTCGGCCGCGCCCATCGCCGCCACCACCCTGCTGACCGGCACCCTGGCCGCGCTGGGAGCTCCGCTGCTGCTCGGCGCGGCCCTGGGCCTGGGCTACGACCTCGCCCTGTGGCGTGCCTACCGGGGCGCGCCCCTGCCCGAAGGCTGAGCGGCCCGCGGTCCGGCGATGACGCCGGCCTGGATCCGGGTCACAGGGGCCGGCGGGCGAAGGACCGTCCGGTCCGGGTGATCAGCGCCGCCGCGCTCGCCAGAACGGGCAGCCCCACCACCACGGCGACGAGGAACGGCCACGGCATCGCGATCGTGGCGGGATCTCCGGCGCCGTGCGTCGTCATCGGCCGGGTCAGGGCCAGGCCCGTCACCGTTCCCGCGAGCAGCCCCACCAGCGCGCCGAGCCCGGAGATGTAGAGGGCCTGGCCGGCCACGAGCGCCCGCAACGTCCTGGGCGGGGCGCCGATGGCCACCATCGTCGCCTGCTCGGGCCGCATGTCGGCGGCCGCCAGGCGGGTGGCGGTCAGCGTGCCGCCGACGACGAGGACGAGAGCGCCGCCGAGCCAGCCCCACAGGCTGGGGTCGGGCACGTTGCGATAGCCCTCCTCGGAGGCGACCGTGACGCGGGGGGTCACCTTGGCCAGATCACGCGCCAGCGTCGAGCCCGCCGACGGCCGGTACATGGCGTAGAGCTGGCGCTCGGCCGTCGAGAAACCGGCCTGCTCCACCAGGGCACGTGGCAGCAGGGCGCCGCCCTGGTGCTCGTCGGCGGGGGTGGCCAGCACCGCGGGCACGTCGAGCCGGCGCGCGGGGCCGGACGTGGAGCCCGCCCGCAGGGCGAGTTTGCCGTCCCGCAGCGCGGCCGCGTCGAACACCACGGCCTTGCCGCTCGCCAGCGCCGCGGCCGCCCGCGGATCATGGCGCCCCTGCAGGAGCGTGAGCAGGGCCTGGTCTCCGATGGCCGCCGTGCGGCGCGTGCGGGTGCCGTTCCAGCGCACCGTGTACCGCAACGCGTAGCGGTGGCCCTGGGCGTCCCTCGCCTGGTAGCCGGCGGCCAGCGGCACGCCCGGCAACTGGCGGGCGGCCTCGGCGCGAAGCCTGCTCCAGGCCGCGTCGCCGATGTTGCCGGCCCAGATCGCCAGCGTGCCGGTCGGGCGCGCCGAGGTGTAGGCGTTGCGCCGGTCCATGTACTCGCTGTAGGTGCCGATGCCCATCGCCACGACCGTGGCCGTCACCGCCATGACGGCCGCCACGGCGCTGGCCGTACGGGATCGGTGGCGGACCGCGTCGCGTACGGACATCCGCAGCGGGAGCCGCAGCCGCGCGGCCAGCCCGCCCGTGCGCTGGACCAGCCACGGCGTCAGCACCACCAGCCCGAGCAGGACCAGCACCGCGGAGGCGAGCACCCACACCGAGCCCGGCTGGCGCCGCGCCACCACGGTCGCCCCCAGCCCGGCCAGCACCAGCGCGGCCCCCGCCAGCGGCCATCCCGGCCGATCGGCCACCGCGGGCGCCCGTCCGGCCAGCACGGCCGCGCTGTTCTGGCGAGCCGCCTGTACGGCGGGCACCAGCGCCGCCACGATCCCGGCGACCAGGCCCAGCGCGGCGACGGCCAGGACCGGCGCCCACGGCACTCCCGGCGGGCCGGCCTCGCCTCCCCATCGGGCCACGATCGGGGCGCCGAGCGCGCCTGCCCCGATGCCCAGCACCGTCGCCACGACGGTGGCGGCGCCGCCGAGGACCAGTCCGTCGGCCAGCACGATCGTCCGCAGGTGAGCGGCCGAGCCTCCCTGGGCCGCGATCTCGGCCAGTTCCCGGCGCCGCCTCCTGAGCCCGACCGCGAAAGCGGGTCCGGCCAGCAGCACGGTCTCCAGCACCACCATGATCACCATGGCGCCGATCCCGACCGTGCCCTGGACGCTCATGGCACGGGCACGGGTCCACGAGCGGGGGTCGGCCATCAGGGCGCGCGAGGTGACGTACAGACCGGACCCGTTCAGCGCGGTCACGCCGGTCCAGGACACGGGCCCGGCGGTGTCGGCGAGCCATCCGGGGCCGTGCTCGCCCGGAGACCAGAACTCCTCCACCGACGCCAGCGGGAGATCGGGACCCACGACCTGGCGGAGAGAGGGCCGGAACGGGTGCTCGACCACACCCACCACCGTCAGCGGCGCCGCGCCGGCCGGCCGCAGGAGATCGCCGGGCCGCAGGCCGAACGCGGAGGTCACCGCGACCTCGCGGGCGGCCGAGGGCAGCCTGCCCTCGCTCAGCGTCCGCATCCCCTTGGTGAGGGGATCGCGCAGGTCGGTCCGCAGCGCCTCGACCCGCTCGGCGCCCAGCCGGAGCACGCCGGTGTCGAAGGGGATCACCCGGGTGCCCGGTCCGAGCAGCGCCTCCACGTCGGCGTTGCTGCGCCGGGGCCCGGTCGCCGCGTCGCCGGTCGTGCTCCAGGTCGCCCCGTTGGGCTGCTGGCGGAGCACCGTACCCTCGGGTAGCTGCATGAGGCGGGCGTCGGCCGCGCCGAGCTCGGCCACCAGCCCCTCCTGCGGGCTGACGTTCATGGTCTCGGTGAGGGTGAGCACCGTCGTGATCACCAGGACGGGCAGGCCGATCATCACCATGATGAGCGCGCTTCGCCCCCGGGAGCGCCACGCGTTGCGGCGGGCGATGCGCAGCGCGGCCAGCGCGGCGCTCATCGGGCGCTCTCCAGTGCCCCGTCCGTGGAATCCGCGACCATCCCGTCACGGAGGAACACCACCCGATCGGCCCAGGCGGCGTAGCGCGGCTCGTGGGTGACGAGGAGCACCGCCGCGCCCACGTCACAGCGGGCGCGTAAGACCTGAAGGATGTCATCGCCGGTGCGGGTGTCGAGCGCGCCGGTCGGCTCGTCGGCCAGCACCAGGCACCGCTCCCCCACCAGCGCGCGGGCGATCGCCACCCGCTGGCGCTGGCCGCCGGACAGCTCGTCGGGGAAGCGGTCGGCCAGCTCCTCCACGCCGATCTCCGCCAGCACGACCATGGCCTGCTCGCGGGCCAGGCGCGGGCGCACGCCGTCGAGCTCGCGCGGCAGCATCACGTTCTCCACCGCCGTCAGCGACGGGATCAGATTGAGGTCCTGGAAGACGTAGCCGACACTGCGCCGCCGTAACGCGGCCAGATCGCGTACGTCGGCCAGGTCCTGATCGTCGATGCGCACCGTGCCCGACGTGGGCCGCTCCAGCCCGCCCACGAGGTTGAGCAGGGTCGACTTGCCCGATCCGGACGGGCCCATGACCGCGACCAGCTCCCCCGCGTCGACCTCCAGGCTCACGCCCTTGAGAGCGTGTACGGCTGTCGCCCCTTCGCCGTGGACCCTGGCCACCTCGGCCAGCCGTACGAGCGTCATGTTTCCTCCTTGAGAACGGCCTCGCAGTGGTCCAGCCACCGCTGCTCGGCCTCGGCCCGGAAAATCATCGAATCGAGCACCAGCCGCTGCGCCGCGCCTCCTGTCACGGCCCGCTTGGCCCTGGTCAGCTGCTGGAGGGCGCGCATGGTCGCCGTACGCTGCCGGCGGATGACCTCGGCGACGTCCATCTCCTTCGCCTCGACGGCCATGGCCAGCTTGATGACCAGCTCGTCGCGTGGCCGGTCGGACTGGACGATGGGGGTGCTGAACCATCGCGCCAGCTCCGCCCGGCCGGCCGCGGTGAGCGTGTAGACGACCCGGCCCTGCTCGTCCGACTCGCCCGGCTCGACGAGGCCGTCGCGCTCCATGCGGGACAGCGTCGTGTAGACCTGACCGATGTTGAGCGGCCAGGTCGCCCCGGTCGAGGCCTCGAACTCCACCCGCAGCTGATAGCCGTGCCGAGGCCCTCTGCTGAGCAGCGCTAGCAAGCCGTGCCTGATCGACATGGATACCAAGTATGCATATGCGGTATGCATCGCTCAAGCGGATCCGCCGCATTCGGCAGACCCGCGGGATGCAACCCGCGCCCGGGCCGGAGGCATCTCCTGGGTGTGAAGTCATCTATCGGGGAGACCAATGAGCCTTGACGAGGAGTACACCGCCTATGTGAGTGGCCGGCTGTCCTGGCTGAGGAAGATCGCATACCCGTTGTGCCAGGACTGGCACCGCGCCGACGATCTGGTGCAGACGGCGATCACGCGGCTCTACGTCAAATGGCGCCAGGCGCGGGCCGCGGACGACCTCGACGCCTACGTGCGCACGATGCTGGTCCGGGTCTTCCTCGCCGAACAGCGAAGGAGCTGGTTCTCCCGGGTACGGCTGACGGCCACCCTGTCCGACCGGCCGGCCGAGGGCGGCGACCGGGACCTGATCATGGACATCAACCGGGCTCTGGCCGCCGTTCCCGCGCGCCAGCGCGCCACCCTGGTGCTGCGCTTCCACTGCGACCTGAGCGTGGAGCAGACCGCCCACGCGCTGGGCTGCTCCACCGGAACCGTCAAGAGCCAGACCGCCCGCGGCCTGGCCACCCTGCGCTCGCTGCTCGACGCGCCGGAGTCCCGTCTCGCACGTACGGAGGAATCATGATGGATGTCAAAGAGGCGTTCGACTCGCTGGCGCGGCAGGAGGGGCCGCCGAGCACGACGAACGTGCACCGGGCCATGGCGGCGGGACGCGCCGTCCGCAGACGCCGTCGTGCCGCAGCCGCCGCGACGTCGGCGGCGGGGGTGGCCGCGGCCGTTCTCCTGGCCTGGTCGGTGCAACCATGGGCGGAGCGCCAGAACGGCGTCGTCGCCAGTGCGCCCACCCCGCCCACCGCGCCGGTCACGATCACGGTCACGCCACGGCCCGCCTACAAGGGATTCGCGGAACTGAAGAAGAAGCATCCCCCCAAGGGGAAGATCGCCTCTGTGCCGCCGCTGTTGATGTGGGTGAGCGACGCGCCCCGCAAGGGCCACCTCCTCCTGTGCGAGAGCGGCCCGAACGGTGGCTCCTGCTCCAGCTTTCCGCCGCTCACCAAGGAGTTCGCCCGTATCCAGGGCCGGGGCAAGGACGTCCGGTTCGGGATCGCCAACGACGACGTTCACGCAGTGACGGCCGTCACCAAGGACGGGCGGAGGTTTCAGGCGAACCTCGCCCGGAACGTCGGCCCGGAGCTCGGGCTCTGGGCCATCGAGTATCCCCCGGGAACGGACGTGCTGAGGCTCGTCATCACCGACGCCAAGGGGAAGACCCTGCAGAAGATCGCCGGGTGACGGACCTGGTTCAGACGGCGCGCAGGTACTGCCGGGGATAGCGGTCCCGGAGGGTGGCCGGTTCGAGGCGCGCGGCCGCGCGCAGCGGCCACGACGGATCGCGCAGCGCCTCCCGGCCCAGCAGGACGACGTCGGCGGAGCCCTCGCCGAGCACGGTCTCGGCCTGGTCCGGGTCGGTGATCAGGCCGACCGCGCCGACCGGCAGCACCGCCTTGTCCCGCACCTGCCGGGCGAACGGTACCTGGTAGCCGGGCCCGACCGGGATCCGCTGGTCCGGATCCAGCCCGCCCGTGCTGACGTCGAGCAGGTCCACCCCGTGCTCGTGCAGGAGCCGGGCGAGCTCGACCGTCTCCTCCGGCGTCCAGCCGCCGTCCACCCAGTCGGTGGCCGAGACCCGGACGAGCAGCGGGCGCCCGGCCGGCCATGCCCCGCGTACGGCGTCGACCACCTCCAGCAGCAGCCGGACCCGGTTGTCGAAGCCGCCGCCGTAACGGTCCGTCCGCCGGTTGGCGCGCGGCGAGAGGAACTGGTGCAACAGGTACCCGTGCCCGGCGTGGATCTCGACGACGTCGAAGCCGGCCTCCGCCGCGCGCCGGGTCGCGGCGGCGAAGTCCGCCACGATCCGGCCGAGGTCGGCGGCGCTCGCCTGCGCGGGGGTGGCGTAGCCGCGGTAGGCGAGCGGCGATGGCCCCAGCGCGGTCCAGCCGCCGTCCGCCGCAGGGATCGAGCCGCTCCCGAGCCCGGGCGGGAACGTCGACGCCTTGCGGCCGGCGTGGCCGAGTTGCACGCCGATCGGCGTGCCGTGCGCACGCGCGAACGCCGTGATCCGCCGCCAGCCCGCGACCTGCTCGTCCGACCACAGCCCGGTGTCCCGCGGGCTGATCCGCCCCTCCGGCGAGACCGCGGTGGACTCGGTGAGCACCAGGCCGAAGCCGCCCGTCACCCGGGCGCCGAGATGGACGAGGTGCCAGTCGGTCGGCACGCCGTCGGGGCCCGCGCTGTACTGGCACATCGGCGACAGCCACACCCGGTTCGGCAGGGTGAGCTCGCGCAGCGTCAGCGGGCTCAGGAGCGCGCTCATGCCGGCACCCCCAGGAAGGCGCGGGCGTTGGCGGCGAGCGTGGCCGCGTCGAGGCCGGCCGCCTCGGCGAAACCGACGGGGTCGCGCTGTGCCATGTCGAAGGGATGGTCGCTGCCGCACACCACGGCCTGCTTCCCCGCCTTCGCGGTGAGCAGGCCGAGCAGCGCGGGGTCGTGGGTGACGGTGTCGAACCACAACGAGCGTACGCTCTCGCCCGGCGGCCGGGACGAGTCGCGCCGCACGTCCGCGCGGGTCCGCCACCCGTGGTCCCAGCGGCCGAGCAGGCCGGGCGCGCATCCGCCGCCGTGCACGAAGCAGATCCGCAGGTCCGGCAGTTGCTCGACGACCCCGCCGAGCAGCAGCGCCGCGACCGCGGTGGCCGTCTCGACCGGGTTGCCGACCAGGTTCGCGAGGTAGTGGTCGCGCCACTCCGGGCGCGGGAGTTGCATGGGATGCACCAGTACGGACAGCCCCTCCGCGGCGGCGACGCCGAGGACGTGCCGCAGGACGCCGCGGTCGAGGGACGCGCCGGCGAGCACGGGCGGGACGGCCACGCCGGCGATCCCGGGCACCGCGGCGAGCCGCCTGAGCTGTTCCGTCGCCGTGCCGGCGGCGTCGAGGGACACCAGGCCCAGCCCGGCCAGGGCCCCGCCCGAGCCGCTCACGACCCGGGCCAGGGCGTCGTTGAAGGCGTCCACGTACGGTGCGGCGGGGCCGGCGACCGGGAAGGCGAACGGAGGGGCCGAGAGCACCCGGACCCCGATCCCGGCGGCGGCCATGTCGTCCAGGATCGCCGGCACGTCGCTCATCGCCCGAGCCGGGATGGACAGCGGGACGTCGCCGAGATGGAGTTCGCCGTCGCGGTCGTGCAACGGGCCGTACGGCGCCCCCGGCGGGAGGTCGAACAACTCGGGTGGCAGCCAGTGCGCGTGGACGTCGATCGGGCCGTCCGCGAGGGTGCCGATCATCGATCGGCCCCGGGCAGCGGGAGCGGCGCGTTCGCGCCGTCGAGGTGCTCCACGGTGGTGAAGACGAGGTCGGTGTCGCCGATGTTCTCGATGTCGTGCAACAGGTACTGCCCCGCCCCGAAGACGAAGTGCCGCGTCTCCCCGGCGGAGTAGGAGACCTCGCGCGTGGTCCCGTCACTGGTGTGCTGGCGGCTGCGGCCGGCGTTCACCGCGGTCCAGAAGTAGTCCAGGACGTGCCGGTGGGCGTGCCAGCGCTCGCCGGGCGCGAGCCTGATCTCCCAGACCCGGACCCGGTCGGTCGCGCTGAGCAGCCGCGAGCCCACCTCGCCGTCGTGGGCGTGCGCGTCGAACTCGGCGCGCAGCTCGTCGGACCAGCCGTCGAAACCGGTGGCCACCAGGTCGCCGGCCAGCGGCAGGTCGGACAGGAAGGCGGTGTCGGACATCTCATCTCCTCATCTGGTTTGGGGTCAGCGGCCGGGGCCGTAGAGCCCGAAGCGCAGGCTCGGGTCCCCGGGCGTCCAGGTGTTGTGGATCTGTGAGCGTTCCCCCATCGCCACCACGCGCTCCAGCAGCCGGGCGCTGAGCTCGAGCTGCCCGGGCTCCCATTTGCGCAGGGCGGCGGGGATGTCGCCGTCGGCGGCGGCGAGGGCGTCGGCGAGCGCCCAGGCGTCCGCGGCCGCCTTGGCGGTGCCCGCGGCGGCGTGCGGGCGGGCCGCCGCGGCCGCGTCGCCTATCAGGGCCACCCTGCCGTCGGCCATCCGCGTGGAGCGGATGTCGGAGACGACCTGGATGAAGGGGTGTTCGGTGGCCGCGACGACCTCGGCCGCGGCGGGCGCGAGCAGCCGGGAGGCCGCCTCGCGCATGTCCTCGACGTAGCGGTCCTGGACCTGGCCCGGGTGCAGGGACACGGTGCCGGTGAAGCCGCGCTTGTCGATGAGCATCTCCGCGAGCTCCTCGCCGGCCGGTACGTTGCGGTACCAGACGTAGTTCATCAGCCGCTCCCGCGGGCCGGTGCCGCGCTCGCCGGGGATCGGGTAGAGCGTGATGTGCGAGTGCGGCACCACGCTGTAGGAGATGGCGTCGCCGAGCAGGGCGCGGGTCGTGCCGCTCAGCTCGTGCTCCGGTACGGTGCCCCGCCAGCCGATGTAGCCGGAGTATTCGAGCCGGGCGCCGGGGTCGAGCAGGGGACGGCCGGTCGAGGTGATGCCGTCGGCGAAGACGACCAGCTCGGCCTCGGCCCGCCGGCCGCTGACGAACCGGACGGTGGCCCGCTCGGCCTCCTGCGCGACACCACAGGCGAACTCCCCGAGGTGGTAGTGGTCGGTGCCGAAGTCCGCGAGCAGGCCCCGGTAGAACGTGCCCCATGAGGTATGGGTCCAGCGGCGGCGGTCGCGGTGCACGATCCCGTTGTCGCGGCCGAGGTACTGGACGTACTCGGTCGCGGTGCTCAGGGCGTCGAGGCTCTGCGTGCTGCGCTCGGTGAACCAGCGTACGGTGTCGGGCTGCAGGACGATCCCGCCGCCCCGCCCGTCCAGCGGGGTGGGGGTGCGCTCGAACACCTCGACCGAGAACCCGAGGTCGCGCAGCAGCAGGGCGGTGGTCAGCCCGCCGATGGAGCCGCCGATGACGGCGGCGCGGGCACCTTCGTAGCGGGAGGTCACCGGGTCTCCTCTCCTGCGCCGACCGCGTCGCGGCCGGGATGGTTCGGCAAGGCGGGCACGGGATCGTCCGGGAGCGGGGCGCCGCGGGTCTCGGGCGCGGCGAACAGGGCGAGCGAGCCCAGCATCCCGACGGCGACGACGCAGGTCGTGGCGAGCCCGAGGTCGCCGCCGAACCAGGAGGCGGCGACGACGCCGGCGACCAGCGGGCCGCTCGCGGTGATGTAGCGCCCGATCCCGTTGTAGAGGGCCATGCCGGTCGCCCGCACGCTCGGCGGGAAGAGCTCGGGCCCGTAGACCAGGATCCCCGACAGGGCGCCGTACAGGCCGAACCCGACGACCGGGAGGACCAGCAGGAACGTGGTGTGGGTGTGGGGGAAGGGGAACAGGAACAGGACGCTCGCGCCGGAGATCGCGAAGCTGACGGCGAAGGACCTGCGGCGGCCGATCGCGTCGGCGAGGAAGCCCCAGCTGGCGTAGCCGAGGATGCCGCCCGCGTTGAACAGCATCGACGCGACCGCGACGCGCTCGTTGGCGACGGCGGCGGGCAGGTCCGCCGCGGCGGCCGCCTGCCGGATCACCTGCGGGTACCAGGTCGAGACGCTCCAGAAGGCGATCAGGGCGCCGGTGGCCAGCCCCGTCCCGATCAGCGTGTGCCGCAGCAACGGGCGGGTCAGCAGCCGTCGCAGCACGAACCGGTCCTGCGCGGTGCGATGGCCGCGGGCCTTGCGCTCCCGGCGCGCGGCGATGCTGCCGCTGATCTCCGGCGGCTCGGGCACGTGCCGGCGGATGAAGTACACGAGCAGCGCGGGGACGACGGCGATGCCCATCATCAGCCGCCAGCCGTGCCCGCCGAGGACGGCGTAGGCCAGCGCGGCGATGAAGAATCCCATGGCGTAACCGGACATCATCACGCCGCACGCCCGGGCCCGGTAGCGGTTGCGCCAGGCCTCGGCGACCAGCGCGGTGCCGACCGGGGCCTCCACGCCGGACCCGAGCCCGGCGACGAACCGGAACACGCCGAGCTGCCACCAGGTGTCGGCGAACGCGGCCAGCGCGGTGAACACGGCGTACGTCACGATGCCGGCCGACAGCACTTTGACGCGTCCGAAGTGGTCGGCCAGCATGCCGAACAGGATGCCGCCCGTGCCCCATCCGAACAGGAACAGCGCGACGGTGAGGCCGCCGTAGAGGCCGAGGCCCGCGGCGTCCGGGGCGATGCCGCTGTGCGGCAGCAGCTCGGTCATCGCCGGGCCCAGGACCAGCGCGTACAGGCTGCCGGCGAACCCGTCGAGGGCCCAGCCCATCGTCGTGCCCACCAGGACCAGCCACTGCGTGCGGGTGATCTCGGCGCGCCAGTGGCGGGGCGGCGATTCGTACGTTTCTTTCGGCATGGACGTTCTCCTTGGCCGGGGGGTGTGCGGAGCTCAGTTGAGGCGGCCGGGCGTGTCCGCGCCGTACCAGTCGACGTCGTCGGGCGCGGTGCGGGCCACGACGGTCTTGATCCAGGTGAAGTCGTCGAAGGACTCGGCGCCCGCGTCGCGGCCGGTGCCGGACTCCTTGATCCCGCCCCAGGGCAGCGAGGGCTCCAGGCGGTGGTGGTCGTTGACCCAGACCATCCCGGCCGCGATCCGGTCCGCGACGCGGTGTCCCCGGGCGAGGTCGCGGGTCCAGACGCCGGCGCCGAGGCCGTACCGGTTGTCGTTGGCCTTCGCGACGGCGTCGGCCTCGTCCTCGAACGGCACGACGACGGCGACCGGGCCGAAGATCTCCTCCTGGGCCACCCGCATGTCGTTCGAGGCATCGGCCAGGACGGTGGGGCGGACGAAGAAGCCGCCGCTCAGCGGCTCGGGCAGGTCGGGGACGCCGCCGCCCGCGACGAGCCGCGCGCCCTCCTCGACGCCCACGGCGATCATCCGCAGGACCTTGTCCCGCTGCGCGGCGCTCACCATCGGGCCGAGCTGCGTGCGCGCGTCGGACGGGTCGCCGATCCGGATCGCCTCGGCGCGGCGGGCCAGCGCCGCGACGAAGCGGTCATAGGCGCTTCGCTGCACGAGGAACCGGGATCCGGCCACGCAGGACTGGCCCGCCGCGACGAAGGCCGCGAACGCGGCGCCCTCCGCGGCCACCTCCGGATCGACGTCGTCGAAGACCACGATCGGCGTCTTGCCGCCGAGCTCGGCGGTGACGCGCGCGAACCGCGCCGCGGTCGCCACGGCGGCGGCGCGCCCGGCCTCGGTGCCGCCGGTCAACGTGATCTTGGCGATGTCCGGGTGCCCGGTGAGCCGCTCGCCGACCTCGCGACCGCCGGTCACGACGGTGACCACGTCCTCCGGCAGGCCCGCCTTGTGCAGGAGGCCGGCCAGTTCGAGCGTGGACAGCGGGGTCAGCTCGGACGGCTTCACCACGACCGTGTTGCCCGTGGCCAGGGCGGCGGAGAGGCTGCGCGCCAGGATGAGCAGCGGGTGGTTGAAGGGCGTGATGACGCCGCACACGCCCAGCGGCGCCCTGCGCTGGTAGGTGAGGTAGGGGCCGTCGGACGGCAGCACCGCGTCGCGCTGCGCGGCGAGCAGGCCGGCGTTGTAGCGGAACCACTCGGGGACCCGGGAGAGCTGGGCGCGCGTCTCGGTGACCGGCCGGCCGTTGTTGCGGGTCTCCAGCCGGTACAGCGACTCCGCGGCCTCCTCGATCACGTCGGCCGCGCGGAGCAGCAGCCGGCCCCGCTGGGTCCGGGTCAGCGCCGGCCACGGCCCGTCCAGGAACGCCGCCCGCGCCCGGCGGACCGCCGCGTCGACCTCGCCGGGGGTGCTGTCCGGCACCGTACGGATCACGGCGCCGGTGGCCGGATCGACGATCGGCCGGTCCCTGGGTTCCTGGGGGGAGTTCGACATGCCATGACCTCCGGTGGTGCGACTTCGATGAACTCAGTGTTACGGCGAAGTGTCGCCACGGCCATGTTCGGGATGACACTGTTTCCGGCATCGAGTGTGGCGCGGTACATTCGCCGGATGGACGGCGAAGATGCCACGGAGCTGCGCAGCTGGCTGGCGGCGGTCAGCGCCCTGACGGCGGCGGTCAACGCGGGCCGGGGGCTGCGGGACGTCCTCGACCTCGTCGCGGCGACCGCCCGGGAGCTGCTCGGGCTCGACTTCTGCGGCGTGCTCGTGCCGGACCCCGCGGAGCGGAACCTCGTGATCGCCGGCTGGAGCGGGCTCACCGAGGAGTACGTCGCCCGGGTCAACTCCGACCGGCCGGTCCGGCTGGAGGCCGACGCGTCCGGCGGCGCCCCGTCCAGCCGGGCGTACCGGTCGGGCCGGCCGTGCGCGGTCGCCGACATCTCCCGCGAGCCCGACTTCATCTGGGGCGGGGTCGCCCGCGAGCAGGGCTACCGGTCCATGCTGTCGGTCCCCCTGGTCACCGCCTCCGGCGTGATCGGCACGCTGAACAGCTACCGCTCGGCCGTGCACGAGTTCGGCCGCGAGGAGGTCGACCGGCTGCAGTTGCTCGCCGAGCACGCGGCCCTCGCCATCAGCTCGGCCCGGGTGCTGGACGATCTGCGCGACCAGCGCGACCTCGTGATGCGCTCGGAGGAGATCCACGAACGCCTGCTGCGCGTCGCCGTACGCGCGGGCGGGGTCGAGGGCATCGCCGGCGCCCTGCACGATCTCCTCGGCGCTCCCGTGCTGGTCCAGGGCATACGCGGCGAGCTCCTCGCGCAGGCCGGCCACCCGCCCACCCCGGAGGGCCTGCTCGACGCCGGCCGCCCACCCACCCCGGAGAGCCCACCCACCCCGGAGGACCTGCTCGACGCCGGAGCCGGTCCGCTCGCCCCGGAGGCCGGGCTCGTCCGCGAGCGGGGCCCGCACGTCGTCGCCGACGTCGTCCTCGAAGGGGAGGTGGCCGCCCGGGTCTGGGTGCCCGGCCGGGCCGGCGCGCTCGCGCCCCTGGACCGCCGGGCCCTCGAGCACGCCTCCATCGTGCTCTCCCTCGAGCTCCTGCGCCGGCGCACCGCCCTCGAGGTCGAGCAGAACCTGCGCGGCGACCTCCTCGCCGACCTCCTCGCCGGCGCCGACCCCATGTCACCCTCCGTACGCGACCGCGCCGGTCTGCTCGGCCACGACCTGGCCCGGGACCATCTCACCCTGGTCGCCCAGGTGACCGCGGGCGGGCGCCCGGCTCCGGCGGGCGCGATCCAGCGCGCGCTGGCCGAGGCCGTCGCGCTCGCGGCCGGGGTGCGTCCCCGCCCGCTCGTCGCGGTGCACCGCGACGTCATCGTCGCCCTGTGGCCCGTCGCCGCCACCGGCCCCGCGGCCGGCAGACCCGCCGGCGACGCGCTGCGGCGGAGCGTGCGTTCGGCCCGCGGGGTCGACGACGCCACCGTCGCCGTGTCCGACCCGGCCCAGCGCGACGTCCTGAACGCCTACCGCACGGCACGCGGCGCGCTCACCGTCGCCGGCCATGCCGGGCGGAGCGGCAGCACGATCACCCTCGACGATCTCGGGGTCGCGGGGCTGCTCCTGCAACTCGGCGACCCCGTGCGGCTGCGCGCGTACGCCGGCCGTACGCTCGGGGCCCTGATCAGGTACGACCACGACCACGGAGCCGCGCTGCTGCGGACCCTGCGCACCTACCTCGACTCGGGCATGGACCGCCACCTCACGGCCCGCGCCCTCACCCTGCACCCGAACACCGTGAGCCAGCGCCTGCGCCGCATCGAAGCGCTCACCGGCCTCGACCTGCGCTCCTCCCAGGCGGTGGTCGACGCCCGTGCCGCCCTCATCGTGCTCGACGTGGCGGAAGGAGCCGACGCCGCCCGCGACCGGGCGTGAAACCGGCGGCGGAGCCCCTTACCCGGCGGCGGCGAGCGGCGTCCGGGCGGTGGGCAGGAGGACCTGGCCGGTCACGAACTCGCTCCACAGTCCGAAGGCGAGCCCGTCCCCCGGCCGGGCGCCGGTCTCGGCGAAACCGACGGTGCGGCCCCGGTACTGCCGGGTGGCGCCGAAGGAGAGCTGGAACCGCGTGGTGCCGGCACG
The DNA here is from genome assembly GCF_014873145.1 of Nonomuraea angiospora. Classification (NCBI taxonomy): domain Bacteria; kingdom Bacillati; phylum Actinomycetota; class Actinomycetes; order Streptosporangiales; family Streptosporangiaceae; genus Nonomuraea; species Nonomuraea angiospora. Next base: position 3,919,825 of record NZ_JADBEK010000001.1, read on the forward strand.
GTCCTGCGGCGGCACGGCCGTAGGCGGCAGGATCTCGTCCAGCGCCCACCGGTAGTCCTCGCGGTACGGATCCGAGACGCGTTCCAGCGTCTGCTCCAGGATCACCCCGGATCCGGGCAGCACCACCAGCACCCCGGGCAGCCGCCCCACCCGCGTGTTGAAGGCCAGCACCTCCTGCGACTGCCCGTTCGCGAACTCGCCGCGCCCGCCGCCGATCCGCGAGCCCGCCGGGCACGCCTGCGCCCCCAGCTTCTCGATCACGGTGCGCGCGCAGGTGGGAAAGGCTTCGGGGTGGAAGCTCACCGAGCGGTCGAACAGGAACACGAACCTGCGCGCCCCGGCCGGGACCTCCCCCGTCGCGGCCCGGCTGCGCCGGTCGAAGGCGATCGTCACGCTCCGGCCGGCCCCGCGGGTCGCCGTCACCGACAGCGAGTCGATGTTCTCCGTCCCCTCGGCATCGGGCTCGTAGGGGCGCTGCGGCCCGCCGGGTGCGGGATCGGGCGGGGCCACGCCCGCGGCCGCGGCCGGTACGGGCATGGACAGGAAAGCGAGCACGGTCACCGCGGCCAGCACGTTCTTCACCTTCACGGGCACTCCCAGAAGTGATCGACAATGTCGGCCACCACACAATCAACGAACCCCGAAAGATCATGTAAAGCCCGGGTGACCCGTCACATGTGGGCGCCTCCGTCGATGCGGATCTCGGTGCCGGTGATGAACGCGCCGTCGTCGGAGACGAGCATGGCCACGACTCCGGCGACGTTCTCCGGGCCGGGCAGGCCGTCGCCGATGGCGGCGGTCAGCTTGAGGAAGAGGTTCCAGTCGGTGTCGGCGGGGACGAGCGAGCCGATGTTGTCGGTGATGCCGCTGCTGATGCCGCCGGGCACGATGTTCACCGCGCGCAGCCCCTGCTTGCTGTACTCCAGGGCGAGGCTGTGGGTGAAGGAGGCGATGCCGCCCTTGCTGGCGGAGTAGGCGGCCATGAACGGGTGGGCGAAGAAGGCGGCGGTGGAGCTGAAGTTCACCACGACGCCCTTGCCGGTCTCCAGCAGGGCGGGCAGGGCGGCGCGGGTCATCAGGAAGGTGCCGGTCAGGTTGACGCCGATGATCCGGTTCCACAGGTCCAGGGAACAGTCGTGGGTGTGCGCGCCGCGCAGCACGGCCGCGGCGTTCACCAGGGCATCCAGCCCGCCCAGCTCGGAGATCGCGGCCGGGACCACGTCGCCGACCGAGCCCTCGTCGGAGATGTCGAGGGCCCGGGTGGTCAGCCTGCCGGCGCTCCCCTGCGCCGCGGCCAGGGCGAGGGTCTCCTTGAGGCCGTCCCCGTCGAGGTCGGCGGCGACCACGCGGGCGCCTTCGGACAGCAGCCGCAGGGCGGTGGCCCGGCCGATGCCGGAGGCTGCTCCGGTGACGAGCACGCGGCGGTCGGTGAGTCGATGCATCAGGTTCCCCTCCAAGGGGCGCGGATCAGTCGTTGTGGAGCCGGGCGAAGCCTGACTCGATCTCGGTGGGCAGGTCGCCGGCGTTGGGGATGAGGGCGACGGCCTCGCGGACGGTCAGGTTCTGGCCGGCGGCGCCGAGACCGGCCTCCACGTGCTCGGCGAACTCGGGCAGGCGCCGGACGACGGCGTCGGTGACGACCCGCAGCGCGCCGGGCCGGTCGGCGACCTCCGCCAGCGTGCTGTCCAGGGTGAGCGGCGCGGCGGGAGGGCCGGCCGCCGCGTGGGGCGCCGTCCAGCGGTGGGTGCCGGAGCCGACCGTGACCCGCTCCCCTCCGGGCAGCGTGACGTGGGCGGTGGTGTTGGGCGGGACGACGGCCTCCACGGTGATCTGCCCGCCGTCGATCCGCCAGGAGGAGGCGGCCAGGCCGTAGGGGGTGCGCAGGCGGGCCCGCGCGTGGGAGAGGCCGCCGCCGGGCCGGGGCCGGATGGCCAGCTCGCGGTAGCCGGGGGCGGCGGGCGCGAGCCCGGCGACGGTACGGTGCAGCCAGTCGGCGACCGCGCCGAAGGCGTAGTGGTTGAAGGACGTCATGCCGCTGGGGTTGACCGTGCCGTCGGGCAGCAGGCTGTCCCAGCGTTCCCAGATGGTCGTCGCGCCCATGGTGAGCGGGTACAGCCACGACGGGCACTCGCGCTCCAGCAGCAGCCGGTAGGCGGCCTCCGGCTCGCCCGCCTCGGCCAGGGCGTCGCAGACGAGCGGGGTGCCGACGAACCCGGTAGCGATCTTGTAGCCGTTCGCGCGGACCAGCTCCAGCAGGCGGGCGGCGGCGCGGCGGCGGCGCCGCTCGTCCGGCAGCAGGGCGAACTCCAGGGCCAGGGCGTAGGCGGTGGGCGAGTCGCTGAGCAGCCGGCCTGAGGCGGTGGTGTACTCGTCGGCGAACGCCCGGCGCACCTCGTCGGCCAGACTCCGGTAGGGGCCGTCGTCCTCGCCGAGGACGGCGGCGGTGCGGGCGAGCAGGTCGGCCGAGCGGGCGAAATAGGCGGTGGCCACGATCTCGGGGTACGTGCGGGCCTGATCGGGCCGGCCGGCGGGGGCCGCCGGATCCAGCCAGTCGCCGAACTGGAAGCCGCTGTCCCAGAGCCGTCGCGGGCCCGCGAGCCGGGTGACGTGCTCGACCCAGCCGCGCATGCTGGCGAACTGCCGTCCGAGGATGCCGGTGTCGCCGTAGCGGCGGTACAGCACCCACGGGACGATGACGGCGGCGTCGCCCCACGCGGCGGCCGCGTGGGAGGCGGAGGTGACATCGGGTACGACGTGCGGCACCGATCCGTCCTCGCCCTGCTCGGCGGCCAGGTCGGCGAGCCAGGAGGACAGGAGTCCGGCGCTGTCGTACAGGAAGGCGGCGGTGGGCGCGAAGACCTGCAGGTCACCGGTCCAGCCGAGGCGCTCGTCGCGCTGCGGGCAGTCGGTGGGGACGTCGAGGAAGTTGCCGCGCATCGACCAGAGGACGTTCTCGTGCAGCCGGTCGACCAGGGGGTCGGAGCAGTCGAACCAGCCGGTGCGCTCAAGGTCGGAATGGCACACCACGGCGACGGCGTCCGTGACCGGGCCGGAGATCTCCGCGTAGCGGAAGCCGTGGAAGGTGAAGCGCGGCTCCCACGTCTCCCCGCCGGCGTCGCCGCGCAGGACGTAGGTGTCCGTGGCCTCGGCGGTGCGCAGCGGGGCCACGCACAGCTCGCCGTCCTGCAGGACCTCGGCGTGGCGCAGCACCACCCGCTCGCCCGGCGCTCCGGACGCGGTGATCCGCAGGCGGCCGACCAGGTTCTGGCCGAAGTCGTAGATCGTGGTGCCGCTCGGGCCGGGGCGCCGCTCGACGGGTTCGAGGGTCTCGGTACGGCGCACCGGCGGTCCTTCCTGTGCCACCAGCGTGGCCAGGTCGCGCTCCACCAGCCGCACCGGGGACCAGCCGGAGTCGTCGTGGCCGGGCAGCGACCAGCCCGGAGGCTCCAGGCGGGCGTCGTGGGTCTCGCCGTCGTACAGGTCGGCGCGGACCAGCGGTCCGGACGCCGCCCGCCAGGAGGCGTCGGTGCCGAACCGCTCGGTCGTGCCGTCGTCGTAGGCGATCTCCAGCTGGGCGAGCCAGGCGAGCGCGTCGCCGTAGTGCGCGCGCTTGCCCTCGAAGCCGAGCCGTCCCCGGTACCAGCCGTCGCCGAGCGTCGCGCCCAGGCAGTTGGCGCCCTCGCGCAGGAGATCGGTGACGTCGTGGGTCTGGTAGCGCAGCCGGTGCCGGTAGGCGGTCCAGCCGGGCGCCAGCACGTGGTCGCCGACGATCCGGCCGTTCAGCTCCGCCTCGTAGACGCCCAGCGCGGTGGCGTACAGGCGGGCGCCGCGCACGCCCGGCCGTACCAGGAACTCTCCGCGCAGCAGCGAGCCCTCACCGGGACTGACGAACCGGGCCGACCAGTCGCGCGGCGTCAGCAGCCCCGCCTCGACCGGGGTCTCCCGGCTCCACGGCGACCAGCCGCCGGGACCGCGCACGCGCACCCGGACCGCCACCCGCTCGCGGCTGGCCAGCGCCGCGAACGGCCACGGCACCAGCACCGAATCGCCGGACTCGACCCGCACGCGCTCGCCACGGGCCTCCACCTCGTAGGCCGTCTGCCGCCAGTCCGGCGTGTCCGTCTCGACGATCCAGGACAGGCGGGGGCGGGCGGTGCCGATGCCCAGCGGCTCCCGCAGGTGCTCGAACCTGAGCGAGATCACGTCGGTCTCTCCTCCCGACTTACACGTGTCAGTGACGCTCACCTTACCCCGTTGCCGAGCCGGATCGTCAAACCGCCGCAAGCGCGTGCTCGCGGCCGCCGCCCGCCTGGCCGTCCCGCCCCCGACGGCCGTCTCCATCGACAGCGGTCATCTGGGGGCGGGCTGCGGATCCTGGACGGCCACCCCCGCCGACCTCGCCCTCACCCTGGACGGCGTGCGGGTGATCGAGCGAACCTCCGTCTGACCGGGTCACCGCCTCGCATCGCCGGCCTCGTGCATTGCGACCCGTCGGCCGTTCACAGCTCCCGGGGGCGGCAAGTCAACTCCCCATGCGCCGCAAACAGTCCGAGCCGGGCTCAACCGTTGGGGTCCGCGGTCAGGGCCCGCTGCATGAGGTCGGTGTCGATCCAGCGGCCGTGCTTGTATCCGACGCCGTTCAGCCGGCCGGCGTGGGCGAAGCCGAAACGCTTGTGCAAAGCGGTGGAGGCCGCGTTTCCGGTGTCCGCGATGACCGCGATCATCTGACGCATGCCCGCCTGCGCGCACCGGGGCAGCAACGCGTCGAGCAGCACGCCGCCCAGCCCTCGCCCGGTCCGGTCAGGGGCGAGATAGATCGAGTCCTCCACGGTGTGCCGATAGGCCGGCTTGGGACGCCATGGACCGGCGTAGGCGTACCCGGCCACCTCGCCGTCGAGGTCGGCGACCAGGAAGGGCAGGCCCCGGCCGGCCAGGTCGTCGAGCCGTAGCCGCCACTCGGCGACCGTCGGCGGGGTCTGCTCAAAGGTGATCACGGTGTGGGAGACGTAGTACGCGTAGATCTCGGCCACGGCCTCCAGGTCCGCGAGGACGGCGGGGCGGATGACCGCTTCGGGGACTGTCACATGAAGCTCATTTCTCTATAGCGAAATTCGTTGTTATTATAGCGGAATGCTGGATCTGGCGGTATTGGGCGGGCACATCCAGGCGCTGCGGCACGACCGGGGCCTGACCCTTCAGCAGCTGGCCGAAGCGGCCGACGTGAGCCTGAGCATGCTGTCGTCAGTGGAGCGCGGGCAGAAGGCGCCCACCATCGTGGTTCTCGCCCGCATCGCGGACGGCCTCGGCGTGCCCCTCGCCGACGTCGTCACCCAGCCGGACGAAGGCCGGGTCATCGTGCGCCGCGCCGCCGACCAGGACACCGTCGACGAGCCCGGCGGGTGGCGGCGGACGATCCTCACGCCGGTCATGCCCGGCGTGAACTTCGAATGGATCCGCACCACCCTGCCGCCGGAGTGTGACGCGGGCCGGTTCCCGGCCTACGCCCCGGGCTCCCACGAGTACGTCGTCGTCGAATCCGGCACCCTGCGCCTGACCATCGCCGACACGCCCGTCGAGCTGAAGGAGGGCGACTCGGCCTACTTCGCCGCCGACGTCACCCACGCCTACGCCAACGCGGGCTCCAGCCCCTGCACCTATTACGTGGCCGCCCTGATCATGCGTCCCCGCGCGGCCCAACCACGTACCAACTCCGGTTGATCCAGCCGGTTCGCGCGGGAGCGGATCTTACGCGGGCACGGCCTTTCGCCGGGCGGCGGCCGCCGCCACGTTGACGGGCATGCGCCCGAAGATCAGGTCGTGGAAGGGGCGGATCGCCCACCAGTAGAGGTGACCGAGCAGGCCGTGCGGGTGGAAGATCGCCCGCTGCCGGTAGAACGTGCCGCCGCCGGAGCGGGAGACGCTCAGTTCCAGCCAGGCCAGGCCCGGCAGCCGCATCTCGGCGCGCAACCGCAGCAGGCGACCGGGCAGCACCTCCTCCACGCGCCAGAAGTCGAGCGCGTCGCCCACCCGCAGCCGGTTCGCGTCACGCCGCCCGCGGCGCAGCCCGACGCCGCCGAAGAGCCTGTCCAGCAGGCCGCGCAGGTGCCAGGCGACGGGAAGGGAGTACCAGCCGTTGTGACCGCCGATACCCTCGATGACCTGCCACAACGCCTCCGGGTCCGCGTCCACGCGGAGGCTGCGGCAGTCGATGTAGAGGCTGCCGCCCGCCCAGTCGGGATCGGTCGGCAGCGGGTCGCTCGGGGTGCCGGATACGGAGGCCGAGGACCAGCGCGTGGCGACGTCGGCCTCCTTGATCTTCTTGAGCGCCAGGGAGACGGCCTCGCGGAAACCGATCAGCCCGTCCTCCGGGTCGGGGACGTAGCGGGAGATGTCGTGTTCGCCGCAGATCCCCTCATTGCGTAGCGACTCGACCAGCGGCCGCGCGATCCCCGACGGGACCGGGGTGACCAGGCCCACCCAAAGGCTCGACAACCTCGGGGTGAGCACCCGCACGGGAATGATCGCGCGGTGGGGCAGACCGGCCACGGACGCGTAGCCGTGCATCATGTCGGCGTAGGTCAGCACGTCCGGGCCGCCTATGTCGAAGGCACGGTTGACCTCGTCGGGCACGCTCGCCCAGGCGGTGAGGTAACGCAGCACGTCCCGTACGGCGATGGGCTGCGTGCGGGTGTGCACCCAGCGAGGCGTCGTCATGACCGGCAACCGTTCGGTCAGGTAGCGCAGCATCTCGAACGACGCCGAACCGGAGCCGATGACGACCGCGGCCCGCAGCACCACCGCCGGCACCACCGCCCGCAGGAAGATCTCTCCCACCTCCGCCCTGGACCGCAGATGAGGGGAGAGCCGCTCGCGGGGGACGAGCCCGCCGAGGTAGACGATGCGACGCACCCCCGCCTGCCCGGCCGCCGCCGCGAACGTCTCGGCGGCCCTGCGGTCGTTCTCGGCGAACTGCCCGGCCCCGCCCATCGTGTGGATCAGGTAGTAGGCCACGTCGATGCCGTCCAGGGCCTCCCGGGTCTGTCCGGGGTCGGTGGCGTCCGCCTTGACGACCGACGTCCGCGCCACCCACGGCAGGTCGCGCAGTCTCTCGGGGGAACGTGCCATGCAGCGGACCTCGTGGCCTGCCGCGAGCAGTTCGGGGGCCAGCCGGCCGCCGATGTAGCCGGTCGCCCCGGTGACCAGACAACGCGCCATCTCCGCACCCTCCGCTGTAGCGGGCACCAGGACAATCCCTTCGGGTCGCGCTACCCAGCAGATTGCGACATAACCGCACGTCAGCGCGTACGGTCGCCGGGTCGCGCTCAGCGCCTGTTCAGCCCGCGCAGCACCGGCAACCCCGTACCGGAGTCGAGCACGAGGCGGTCGCCGAGCGGCCGGGCGAGGGTGACGGTGATCGTGGCCGTCTTGAGTATCGCCGGGCAAGGCTTGCCGGAGCCGGTGTGCTCCTCGTCCACGCCGACCACCACCAGCTGTCCGGTCTCGTAGGCGCGTGCCCCCCGAACGGTGTCGCAGGCGCCGTACCCGTAGCGGAGCAGCAGTTCCTGCGGCCTGCCGGCGACAAGGTCGAACGCCGGCACCTCCTCGACGTCCCCCCGCGCCCGCTCGGGACGGGAGGTGACGGCCGAGGGGTCGACCGCCACGTGGACCTTCTTCTGCTCGACCCCCTCCACGGTGAACATCCAGGCGGGCACCTGGACCGCGCCGCGGCTGGTCTCCAGCGGGACCCTGCCCAGCCTGGCCCCGGTCACCCGGAGGGGGCGGCATCCCTTGGCCGGGCACTCCTCCTCGATGAGATCGGCCGGTTTGCTGAACTCCGCGTACGCGCGCTCCGCCGTGATGATCGGCACCTGCGAGACCTCGCCGTCCGGCCAGCGCACCTCGGCGCGGGCCGGGGAATCGGCGGGCAGCCTGGCGGCCAACCGCCAAGCGCCGTTGTGCGAGCTCCTGTTCACCCAGGCCGGGATCTGGCGCACATGGTTCCATCCGTGCGGATTCAGCACCTCCAGCGCGACGAACCCGTCGCGCCAGGCACGGTCGTCGGCCGACCCCTGCCAGCGCTCCGCCACCTCCCGGGCACGCCTGTCGAACTCAGCGGCGCCAGGGGACCCGCCCCCACCGCAGGAGGACAGGAGCAGCATCAGGGACAGGCACGCGATCGCTCTTCGCACGAGACCTCCACGTTCGACGATTTTCCGGCGAGGTTGCGGGAGTGCCTGCGGTCAGGGCCCCGGCCCCCGTCCGGCGTCGAGCGGAGGGAACAGGGCGCGGAAGTTGTGGACGAGCGGGTTGAGGTCGCCGGTGCGCCAGGTCAGGTCCAGGGTGACCACGCGGGTCGCCGGTGACAGCGGCCGGAAGACGACGTCGCCCCGGCGGAGGCGGGCCACCGACTCCGGCACGATCGACACCCCCAGCCCGGCCGCCACCAGCCCCACGATGGTCTGCATCTGCACGGCCTCCTGCACGATCCGGGGCTCGAACCCGGCCGCCCTGGCCACCCCGATGATCTGGTCGTGGAGGCCGGGCCCGAACCGCCGGGGGAACATGACGAACGGCTCCCCCGCCAGCATCTCCGTCGGCAGGGACTTGCGCGCGGCATGGGGGTGGCCGGCGGGCAGGGCGGCGAGCAGGAGTTCGCGGGCGACGGTGCGGGTGCTCAGCACCTCGGCGGCCGGCCCGGCCAGCGGGGCGTGCAGGAGGCCGACGTCCAGCAGCCCCTGTCGCAGCTCTTCGGCCTGCTGGGCGGTGGTCAGCTCGCGCAGGTCGACCTCTACGCCCGGATAGCGGGCTCGGAACCGGCGCAGCACCCGGGGCAGCGTGAGGTTGGTCGCCGACCCCACGAACCCGATCGCCAGCCGCCCCGCCTCCCCCCTGCCCGCCCGCCTGGCCGACTCGGCCGCCAGCTCGGCGTGGGCGAGGCTGGCGCGGGCCTCGGCGACGAAGGCCTCTCCGGCGGGCGTGAGGCGTACCTGCCGGGTCGTGCGCTCGAACAGCCGCACCCCGAGCTCTTCCTCCAGCTTGCTGATCTGCTGGCTGAACGGCGGTTGCCGCAGGCCCTCGCGCAGGGCCGCGCGGCCGAAGTTGAGCTCGTCGGCGAGCGCCACAGCGTAGCGGAGCCGCTGCAGATTCATACGCGGATCATATGAGTCGCGAGCGACCGATTGATATGCCACGCATATGGATCATCGCTGATTGCGCGCACAATGCGGTCCCGCCAGGGGAGGCGGCGGCAGGATCGAGATCTCATGTCCGTTTCCCGAGAAGGAGTTCCGATGGGTTTCCTGCTCAACACCGTCGTCGGCCTGGTCGCCGTCGTCTCGTTCACGGTGGAGACGAGACCGCAGGAGGTCGAGCGCGCGGACTTCCACGTCACGAGCGACCCCGGCGTCAGGATCGCGGTGCGCGAGGTCAGCACCAGGAGGTCGGCCGGCCCGCCCGTCCTGCTGCTGCACGGCGCCCGCGTCCCCGGCGTGGGCAGCTTCGACCTGCCTGTTCGCGGCGGCTCGCTCGCCGAGGACCTGGCCCGCGCCGGCCACCGGGTCTACGTGATGGACGCCAGAGGCTACGGCCGCTCCACCAGGCCCCCGGCCCTGTCACAGCCGCCGGAGGCGAACCCGCCCGCCGTACGCTCCGACGCCGTGGTCCGCGACGTCGCCGCCGTCGTGGACGGGATCCGCCGACGCTCCGGCGGCGGCGGGGTGGCGCTGCTCGGCTGGGCGACCGGCGGCCACTGGCTCGGCCAGTACGCCGCCGCGCACCCGGACAAGGTGGACCGCCTCATCCTCTACAACACCCTCTACGGCCCCGTCCCCGACCACCCGACGATGGGCCGTGGCAGCGACAACGAGCACCCGGATCGCCCCGGCCAGTTCAACGCCGCCCGGTTCGGGGCGTACCGGCTCAACACCGGCGACAGCCTCCTCCCGTCGTGGGACCGCAGCATCCCGGCCGAGGACAAGACGACCTGGCGCGACCCGGAGGTCGTGGAGGCGTACGTCACGGCGGCCCTCGCCTCCGACCCGACCAGCGGCACCCGCACGCCGCCCAGCTTCCGCGCCCCGTCCGGAGCCATGGAGGACAGCTTCTACCTGTCCACGGGACGCCAGCTCTGGGACGCCAGTCTGATCACCGCGCCGACACTCGTCGTGCGCAGCGGCAACGACTTCTGGAGCCGTCCCGAGGACGTCACCACCCTCAGCTCCCACCTGGTCCACGCCCGGTCGGTCAAAACCGTGGAGCTGCCAGGTGCCACGCACTACGTGCACCTCGACCGCCCCGAGCGGGGGCGTGACCGGTTCCTGCGGGAGATCACCGCCTTTCTGGCGGCGCGCTGATCGCGACGCTCCCGGCCTCCACCCGGTCGATCCCCCACCCGATGGTGTGCCACCGCTCGTCCGCCGCGTCCAGCGCGGTCATCTCGAAAAACTGCCCCGCCGGACGACTCAGCGGTGGAAGGCCAGGCTGCGGACGGGGTGCTCGCCCTCGGTCTGCAGGCGGTACTCCTGGCCGGAGATGGCCCGGTTGTCCTCGATGACCCGCTCGGACGGCGCCTTGTCGCCGCCCATGAGCGCCTCCTGCATCTTCTCGAAGCGCTCGTGGGCCTCCTGCACGTAGCCGGTCCCCAGCGTGGTGTAGTCGATCTGGGTCGCGATCAGCTCGCGCAGGTACGCCTTGTTCGGCTCGAACGTGACCGGGGCGGGCAGCTCGGGGGCGCACACCTGCTCCGGATCGCGGCCGTCATGCCTCTTGAACAGCTCGGCGGCCAGCCGCAGGTGCTCCAGCTCCATGTTGAGGTGCAGCTCCCAGATGCTCTTCACCTTGGGGTCCGACTCGGTCTCCATGAACGAGTGGTACAGGTAGCACTCGTTGTACTCGTGGTTGAGCAGCATCTCCCACCAGCTCTCGCCCGGATCGACGAGCGACTCGTAGTGGGTGACGTGCTCCTCCTCGATCAGGCCGATCTCCTGATACAGCTGGCGGGCGATCGGCTCCATGTACATGGGGCCGACGTTCATGTAGAAGTTCATGGTCTGCTGCTCGGCGGCCATGATGGTCAGCGCGTGCAGCTTGCTGACCGGGGCGGTGTCGTTGCGGTCGTAGGGCTCGCGCACGTTGTCGACCGGGTCGCGGTGGTGCAGGTAGGTGGGGCGGCCGGGCATGACCTCGGTGAGCGCGTCCACGATCTTCTCGGCCTTGCGGTGCTCGATCATCTCGTACAGGTTCGCGTACCGGTAGAGGTGGTCGAAGTCCTCCAGCACGCCGAACTGGTAGGCCTGCTTCAGGTACCCGTTCGGCTCCATCCGGGCCACCCAGGCGGTCAGGTCCACGGCGACCTGCTCGTAGGCGATGGTGGTCTCCAGGACCGAGGCCAGGCCGGGCAGCAGCCAGTTGACCGCCTTCTGCTGCTGCGCCTCGATGTAGCGCACCCGCGCGAGCTGCTGCTTGAGCTCGAGGTCCGGGCAGTGGCGGGCGAGCTGGTGGCTGAAGAAGACCGCCTCCGTCTCGATCCCGTTCATCGTGATGATCCGGCACCGCGTGTACGGGTCGGCGTGGTCGGGATCGATCGGCGTCACGTTCAGCTCGCGCCAGTTCCGCAACTGTCTGTCCAGCGGGATGCCCCGCTCCCGGAGTGGGTTGAATGTCATCTGCCTCGTGCTCCTCGTCGATGGTCCAGGCGGCGGCGTCCGCAAGCCGGGCCTACCCGAGGGCTCCGGGGACAACCTCTACGCCTCACCGCCGGACGTTCCAGAGTCGGTAAGGCCAGGCTTGACGAGGAATGTCACGGGTAGTCACCGGCCGTATCCGAGAGGAGACCGATCATGACCACTCAGCGGACGAGGCCCGAGACGATGGGCGAGAACGACGTCATCGACCTGCTTCTTGCCCAGCACGCGATGATCAGGAACCTGTTCGACGAGGTCGAGCAGGCCGCGCCAGACCGGCGCGGCGAGGCGTTCACCCGGCTGGTGCGGCTGCTGGCCGTGCACGAGACGGCCGAGGAAGAGATCGTCCACCCCTACGCCCGCCTCAAGATCGAGGGCGGAGACGCGGTCGTCGACGACCGCCTGGCCGAGGAGAACCACGCCAAGGAGCTCCTGCAGCAGATGGACCAGGCCGGGCCCGAGGCGCCGGACTTCGCCGAGAAACTCGCGGTGCTGCGCGCCGCCGTCGAAGCCCACGCCCGCAGCGAGGAACGCTACGAGTTCCCGCAGCTACGCGGCCACACCAGCGAGGCCGAGCGCCGGAGCATGGCCCTCGGCGTCAAGGCCGCGGAGGCGATGGCTCCCACCCACCCGCATCCGGGCACCGAATCGGCGACCAAGAACGTGCTCATGGGGACCCCCATCGCGATGATGGACCGGGTCCGCGACGTGATCCGCCAGGCCATGGGCAAGCGCGGCTGAGCCGGGGCACGCCCGAGAGGCGGGGCCGTCCGGCCCCGCCTCTGCCGGGGAGCGCCGGCGAGTACGAACGGCCGGCCGGCTCGTCGCTCATGCGCTGAGCTGTCGCCGAAGCCGACGAGGCGGACGTCGCCGGGACGCGGAGCCCGCGGCCGGCCAGGCCCGCGCCGAGATCCCGCCCCGTTGCCGCGCGAATGCCCCGCCCGCGCCCATCGCGGCCAGCAGGAGGGCGCAGGCCCACGCGAACCAGTCGCCGAACCTCGTGTACGGGGTCGACACCGCACGGTCCGGCAGGTCCGCGACCACCGACACGAACGAGGCGCCGGTGGTGCGGGCCTCGGCCAGCAGGCGGCCGTTGGGGTCGCTCACGGTCAGGGCGCCCTGGCGGGACGCCCGCGTCACCGTCAGGCCGTTCTCGATCCCGCGCGTGATCGCCATCCGGCTGTGCAGCCACGCGTCGTCGCCGAAGTCCCAGGCGGGCACGAACAGCGCGGTCGCCCCGCCGCGCCGATAGCCGCGGACCAGGTCGGGGAAGTCGAGATCGAAGCAGATCGCGATCGCCCACCGCCCGCCGGACCCGGGCACGAACGCCTGCGCCGTTCCCGCCTCGAACTCGCTCTCCAGGCCCGGGACGAGGTGGCGCTTGACGTACTCGACCGGCGGGCCGCCATCGGAGGGGAAGTCGATGGCCGCGTTGTACTCGCGCCCGTCCCTGGTGAGGACCAGCCCGAGGATGATGTCGAGGCAGTGGCCGGAGGCGAGCCGGGACAGCGGTCCGGCGAGCAGCGGCAGGTCCGCCTCATCCGCCCGGAACGCCTTCTCGGGAAGGACGACGACGTCGGCGCCGCGCTCGGCCAGGGCCGGGATGCGGCTCAGGTAGCCGGCCAGCAGGGCTCGCCCTTCGGGATCGGTCACCGCCACCGGGTCGATCGACCGGTCGGTGGCCAGCAGCGCCACCTTGCCCGCCGTTCCCGCGTCAACCGGTCGTAACTGCCAGAACCCGTATCCCGCCGCCACCGCCGCGACGACCGCGGCGGCCACGGCCACCCGCACCCGGCCGGCCGCGCCGGGCGTCAGCAGGGCGGCGGCCGCGGCCGGAGCTCCCATCAGCAGGAACGTCACCCCCCACGGCCCGGTGGCCGAGGCGAGCTGGATGACGGGGAGGACGTCGGCCTGGGTATAGGCCAGGCTCCACCAGGCGCCGTTCGGCGTGACCAGCGACAGAGCGTACTCGATGACGACCCACGCCGCCGGGACGACGCCGACGGCCATCAGCGGGTGTCCGCGCAGCGTCAGGCCCCGATAGGCGATCAGCACCAGGCCGAACAGCAGCGCCGAGCCGAGGAGCAGGAGGACGACCATCACCGGCGGTATCTGCACCGTATTCAGGAAATATCCCCACATGGGGGTTTGGCCTGCGAGCCAGGCGACGGACGCGGTGGCCAGCACCGCGCGCGCCGAGCAGCGCGGCGCCAGGACGAGGATCGGGATCGGCGCGATCCACGTACACCAGGGCACCGGCCGCAAGCCGGTGCCGAACCAGAACAGCGTGGCCGACAGCACCGCCGCGGCGATCGGCCACCATCGTCGTGATCTCATCGAGCAGACTCCTCCGCCAGGGAAACTGCCTCGATGCTCCGGGCCGGAGCCCTGTCGCCGCATCGGCGGGCAGAGTGATCTCCGCCCTCCCTCTCACGGACCGCTCAGCCGCCGGCGACGACGAGCCCCGACTCGTAGGCGAACACGACCGCCTGCACCCGATCGCGCAGCCCCAGCTTCGTCAGGATCCGGCTGACATGGCTCTTGACCGTGTACTCGCTGACGACCATTTCCCCGGCGATCTCCGCGTTGGACAGCCCTCGGGCCACCAGCCGTAGCGTCTCGGCCTCACGGCCGGTCAGCTCGGTGAGGCGGGCGGCCAGCCGGGGCGCCACCCCGTGATTCGGCCGGAGAACCAGGTCCTCGATGAGCCGTCTGGTCACCGTGGGCGCCAGCAGCGACTCCCCAGCCGCCACCACGCGCACCGCCGCGGCAAGCTCGTCGCGGCGGATGTCCTTCAGCAGAAACCCGCTGGCCCCCGCGCGCAGTGCCTCGTAGACGTACTCGTCCAGGTCGAACATGGTCAGCACCAGCACTTTGGCGGACGTCGCCGCGCAGATCAGCTCGGTCGCCTCGATCCCGCCCATGCCGGGCATCCGGACATCCATCAGGACGACGTCCGGGCACAGCTCGGTGGCGGCCCGCACGGCCTCGGCGCCGTCGGCCGCCTCGCCGACGACGGTGATGTCGGCCTGAGCGTTCAGGATCATGGCGAAGCCGCCCCGGAACAGATCCTGATCGTCGGCCACGAGCACGCGGATCATGGGCCTATCCAACCGGAAGCGTCGCCACCACGACGAAGCCGTGGCCTCCCGGACCGGCGTGCAGCGTCCCCCCGCAGGCGGAGGCCCGTTCGCGCATCCCGATCAGGCCGTGCCCTAAGGCGGCGCCGTCCGCGCCCTCGCCGTCGTCGGCCACCTCGACCCGCAGCGCGCCCGGCGTCCAGCACAGCCGTACCCGCGCGGTGCTCGCGTGCGCGTGGCGCAGCACGTTCGTCAGCGCCTCCTGAACGATCCGGTACGCCGCCACGTCGACCTCGGCGGGGAGCGGCCGCGGCGGGCCGTCGCCGGTCAAGGTCACCCGCAGCCCGGTGCGGCCGGTCCGCTCGACCAGGTCCGGCAGGGCCGCGAGCCCGGGCTGCGGCTCGCGGTGACCGTCCTGGTCCGAGCGCATCGCGCCGAGCAGGGTCCGCAGCTGGGCGATCGCGCCCCGGCCGGTGTCGGCGATCGCGTCGAAGGCGGCCTGCGCGCGGTCGGGATCGGACCGGAGCATCAGCGGTCCGGCCTCGGCCTGGACGACGATGAGGCCGACCGAGTGGGTGAGGATGTCATGCATGTCCCGGGCGATGCGAGCCCGCTCGTGAGCCGCGGCGATGGCCCGCTCCCGCTCCAGCCGCAGGGCGCGTTCGGCCAGCTCGGCGGCTCGGGCGCGGCGGGCGCGGGTACTGGTGCCCAGCGCGTACGCCGCGACGAACGCCGTACCCACCACCCGATAGGACTCCAGCCCTTCCTGCGGCAGGGCGAGCGAGACGTACACGCCTGCGCCGATGACCGGGATGGCCACCAGCCGCAGCAGCGGCGGGCTCAGCGCGGCGATGGTGTAGGTGCCCACCAGCGGCCCGTACGGCAGCATCGGCTTCTCCCACATCACCAGCGCCGTCATCGCCAGCCCGACCACCCAGGTCACCGCGATCGGCGCCCTCCGCCGCCACAGCACCGGCACCGAAGCCAGCACGGCCAGCGCGACCACCCACCACGGCTGCCGGAAGGGGACCAGCGCGGGACCGACGGTGGCGGCCGACACGACGACAGTGATCGCTACGTCGACCAGGCGCGGGGGTATGTGGTGAAACCGCTCAATGAGTCCGGGCATCTCGCTCAGTATCGGGATCCATCCCGCCCGGCGCATCCCTCTCACGACGGAAGCGCCCTTTCACTCTCAAGAGGCTGGCGCGGTGAGAAGAACCTTGACGAGCGATCGCTTCCGATTCATAGTGAGCGCGTCAACCCACGAAGCCGCGGAGGTCGTCCAGCCCCTGGAATGTTAGCGCTAACATCCACCCTCCCCGGCTCATCCAGCGTTCGCGGTGCCCCCGAGAAAGGCAGAGGATCATCATGATCGTCGGGTCCGGATTACGGCACGTGAAAAAGACGATGCTGTCCACCGGGGCAGCCGTCGCGCTCGCCGCCGGCCTGCTGGCCGGCGCCCCCGCCCCGTCGCAGGCCGCCGCGTCGCAGGCGTGCGACATCTACGCCGCCGGCGGCACCCCGTGCGTGGCGGCGCACAGCACGACCCGCGCCCTGTACGCCTCCTACAACGGCTCGCTCTACCAGGTGCGCCGCTCCTCGGACAACGCCACCCAGAACATCGGCCTGCTCAGCGCGGGCGGGTACGCCAACGCCGCGGCGCAGGACTCCTTCTGCGCCCGCACGACGTGTGTGATCACCGTCATCTACGACCAGTCGGGACGCGGCAACCATCTGACCCAGGCGCCCCCCGGCGGCTTCTCCGGCCCGGCGGCCGGCGGGTACGACAACCTCGCCGTGGCGACGGCGGCGCCCACCATGGTCGGCGGGCACAAGGCGTACGGCGTGTTCGTGGCCCCCGGCACCGGCTACCGCAACAACAACACCAACGGCATCGCCAGGGGCGACCAGCCGGAAGGCATGTACGCCGTCTTCGACGGCACGCACTACAACGCCGGCTGCTGCTTCGACTACGGCAACGCCGAGACCAACAGCCGCGACAACGGCAACGGCACCATGGAGGCCATCTACTTCGGCAACATCAAGGTCTGGGGCTACGGCACCGGCAACGGCCCCTGGGTCATGGCCGACCTGGAGAACGGCCTGTTCTCCGGCGCGAACCCCGGCTACAACGCCGGCAACCCGACCGTCAGCCACCGCTACCTGACCGCCATCGTCAAGGGCGAGCCGAACCACTGGTCCATCCGGGCCGGCAACGCCCAGTCGGGCAACCTGTCCACCTACTACAACGGCGCACGCCCCAACGCCGCGGGCTACAACCCGATGAAGAAGGAAGGAGCCATCATCCTCGGCATCGGCGGCGACAACAGCAACAGCTCCGCCGGCACCTTCTACGAAGGCGTGATGACCACCGGCTATCCGACGGACGCCACCGAGAACGCGGTCCAGGCCAGCATCGTCGCCGCCGGCTACACCACGGCCGCCCGTCCCAGCGGGACGCCCGCCGCCGGCACGTCGATCTCGCTGCGCGCGACGACGGCCTGCTGCACCGGCCGCTACGTCCGCCACCAGAACGACCAGGCCGTCACGTCCGTGATCACCTCCGCCAGCTCGTCCCTGGACAAGAACGACGCCACGTGGATCGTGCGCAACGGCCTGGCCTACAGCGCCTGCGTGTCGTTCGAGTCGAAGAACTACCCGGGCAGCTACCTGCGGCACAGCAACTACCAGCTCTACCGCAACGCCAACGACGGCAGCGCCCTGTTCGCCAACGACGCCACCTTCTGCCCGCAGCCCGGCCTGAACGGCCAGGGCCTTTCGTGGGCCTCCTTCAACTTCCCGAACCGCCTCCTGCGGCACTACAACAACATCGTCTACATCGGCAGCGAGGGCGGATCGAACACCTTCGACAGCGCCACGTCATGGGCCGACGACGTGAGCTGGGTCGTCGCCTCGCCCTGGGCGTAGGCACGCCTCAGGCCCGCCCGCCTCGGCGACCGCGTGCGAGAGGCGGGCGGTGACCATCGGCTCGGCGGTGGCCTCGGCCGAGACCGTCATTTCGGGCCGTGCCGCTTGATCTTGACCTTCTTCGTCTTGACCTTCTTGGCCGGTCCATGCGGGACGCCCGCCGCGGAGGTGGACAGGGGCGGTTCCGTGCGGGCGCGCTTCGGTTCGCTCCTGGCGACCTGGCGCCGGGCCGAGACGAGGTGGCCCGGCAGCCCGGTTTCCGGCTCCGTCGTGGCGGGCGGCAGCGGAGTGGCCTGCGTCCCGGGTGGGGACTGGTGCGTGCCCGGCTCGGCGCGCCACCACGAGCTGGTCGCCATCACGCTGACGATGAGGGCCGCGATGACGGCTGTCTGCCGCCAGCGCTCGACGACCCACTGCCGGTACGGCGCCCGCTCCCTGAACGGGCGGCCGACGGGCGAGCCGCTGATCCGCCCGCTGTCACCGTCAACGGTCGGAGGGTCCGAAGAGACCGGAACGACCGGTTGCTCGCACAGGGCGGACAGTTGATCGTGAAGGCGAGCCGCGTCCGTACGCCGGTCCGGATCCTTGTCCAGCAGCCCGCCGATGATCGGGGCGAGCGGCCCCGCGTGCTCGCACGGCGCCGGGTCCGAGGCCAGCACCGCGGACAGGGTGGCCAGCTCGCTGCTGAACCCGAACGGGGCACGGCCCTCGACCGCCGCGTACAAGGTGGCGCCCAGCGACCACAGATCGGCTTGCGGCGTGGCAGGGCCGCCGCGGGCGCGTTCGGGGGCGATGTAGGCGGGTGTGCCGACGACGATGCTCTCCCGGCTGAGGCGCGCCTGGTCGTCCAGGGTGCTGGCCAGCCCGAAGTCGGTGAGGATGGCGTGCCCGTCGTCGGTGATGAGGATGTTGGCGGGCTTGATGTCGCGGTGCACGATGCCGCCGGCGTGGGCGGCGCGCAGGGCGTCCAGCACTTCGAGCCCGATTCGGGCGACCTCGGACGAGGGCAGCGGTCCCCGTTCGGTGATCACCTGGGCGAGGCTGGGGGCGGGGACGAGTTGCAGGACGATCCACGGGCGTTCGTCGGCGACCACGACGTCGTACACGGCCGCGATGCGCGGGTGGCTCAGCCGCGCGGTCAGGCGGGCCTCGCGCAGGGTGCGCCTGAGCAGCGCCTCGCGCTCCGGCCCTGGCCGGTGCGGGATGTGGATCTCCTTGACCGCCACCTGCCGATCCAGCAGCTCGTCATGAGCGCGCCAGACCCTGCCCATGGCCCCCCGGCCCAGCTCGGCCAGCAATCTGTACCGAGCCCCCAATAACCATCCTTCATAGCCTGCGACGGGCATGACGACATGCGTACCCGATCATCGTCCGTACATGCACACCCGGCCTGGTGCCCCGACCGGGCCGGCGCGGCGGCCGGTCAGGTCGTGGCCAGGCAGGCGGCCGGCAGCGGGAACCAGCGCAGCCGCTCGAAGTCGTCCGGCAGGCCGGGCGGGCTCAGGTCGATCTCGTCGGAGCGGGCCGCCAGGATGGCCCGCGCCTCCTCCAGGTAGCCGGGCAGGGCGTCCTCGCCGGCCCGCACGTGCGGGGCTGGCAGCGCGCCGGGGTCGTCGAAGCGCAGGTCGGAAAGGTGCAGCGGCGGCTCGGCGGAGTCGCGGTGGTGCCGCCACAGCCCGGTGCGGGGCTCGAAGCGGTAATCGGGCAACAGCCGGTGGCCGTAGCGGGCGGCCAGTTCGACGGCCTGGATGAGGTAGTCGCAGACCGCGTCGGAGACGAAGTAGTTGAAGTTGATGCGTACCCAGCCCGGTTTGATGCCCTGGCAGCCATGCCCGATCTCCTCCTCGAAGGCCCGCGAGCGCGCGGCGTCGATGGCCAGCAGGCGGTGGCCGTAGGGGCCGGCGCAGGAGCAGCCGCCGCGTGCCTGGATGCCGAACAGGTCGTTCAGCACCGCCACCACGTAGTTGTGGTGCAGGAACAGCTCCCCGGACCGGATGCGGACCGACACGATGGACAGCCGGCGGGAGTGCCGGTCGCCGAGGATCTCGATGTTCGGGCTGCTCTCCCAGCGTCGCAGGGCCCGCTGCCAGAAGCGTTCCTCACGAGCCTGGATGAGGTCGGTGCCGATGGCCTGCTTGAGCCGGAAGACCAGCCCGGCGCGGATCGACTCGACGATGGCCGGCGTGCCGCCCTCCTCGCGGGCGATCGCGTCGTCGAGATAGCGGTGCCCGGTGGGGTCCACGAACAGCACGGTGCCGCCGCCCGGCGCGGTGGGCACCCGGTTGCGGACCAGCTCGCGCCTCACCACCAGGACACCGGGCGTCTGCGGCCCGCCGATGAACTTGTGCGGCGACAGGAAGATCGCGTCCTTGTGGTCGTTCGCGCCGGGCGCGCCGGCGGCCATCCGGATCGGCACGTACGGCCCGGCTGCCGCGTAGTCCCAGAACGACAGCGCGCCGTGCTCGTGGAGCAGCGCCGCGATGCGCTCGGTGTCGGACAGGATGCCGGTCACGTTCGAGGCGGCCGAGAAGCTGCCGATCAGCAGCGGCCGGCCGGCGTGGCGGGCCAGCTGGGCACGCAGGTCGTCGCAGTCGATGTGGCCGTCGCGGTCCTCGCCGATGGCGACGGTGTCGGCGATGGACTCGCGCCAGGGCAGCTCGTTGGAGTGGTGCTCGTACGGACCGACGAACACGACCGGCCGCTCCTCCTCCGGGACCATCGGCGCGTACCGGCCGGGGACCCGCAGCTCGAGGATGCCGACGAGCTTGTTGACCGCCGCGGTCGCGCCCGAACCGCAGAAGATCACCAGGTCGTCCGGGCCACCGCCGACGGCGTCGTGGACGGCGGCACGGGCCTCCTCGCGTAATCGGCTGGTCTGCAGCCCGGTCCCGGAGCTCTCGGTGTGGGTGTTGGCGTAGCGCGGCAGGACGTGGTCACGGATGAAGTCCTCGATGAAGCCGAGCGACCGGCCCGAGGCGGTGTAGTCGGCGTAGATGATGCGGCGCGGTCCGTACGGGCCCCGCAGCACCTCGTCGTCCCCGATGACGCCGGCGCGGATGCGCTCCAGCAGCGGCGAGGTCGGCGGTGCGGAGGCGGATCGTTGTGTCTGCACCCGTCCAGGATCCCGCGCCCGCCCGCCCGGGCAACAGGCCACCGATCGCCCCTGGCCCTGACCTCGGCCTGCTTTCAGGCGTTCGCTCGGCGGAGGCGTTCGGCCGCCTGTGCCCAGAGTGCTCTGCCGGACACCGCGGTGTAGCCGTGCAGTGCTTCCCATCGGAGGTCGTGGGCCGCCGTCCACAGGCCGGCCGCCCACGCGACCTGCCGCTCTTCGGCGGTGAACCAGCGGCCCCGAGCGTCCTGATACGCGGCCAGGAACGCCTCGGTGCTCTCGATCGGCGGCATGGTGGCCGGTCCCATCTTGGGGAACACCGCGCTCGCGGCTCCCACCAGGGCGGCTTCCGGCTGCCATGCCAGGCTGTCCCAGTCGTGCACCGTCCACACCTGCCGGTCGTGCCACCGGAGGTTGTGCGCCTCGAAGTCGGCGTGGCCCAGCACGCGGGGCAGGTCGGCGGCCAGCATTCGCCGGCGGGCCCTGGCGGCCGTGTCCGTGACGTAGGCAGGTACGGGACTCTGGTCCATCTCGTCGAGCGACTCGATCGACGGCCACAGCCCGGGGTCCGGGTGATCCCACCGCACCCAGCGCGGATTCGGCAGCGGCGGCGTGACGGCGAGGTCCGCCAGCGCGGTCATCAGCCGGGCGAAGACCTCCGCGTAGCGCACGGCGTTGTCCGGCGCGTCTCCGTGCAGCACCTCTCCCCCGGGGCGGAACTCCTCCGCGTGCACGGCCAGGGCACCGACGCCGACGACCGGCGTGAGCGGGCGGGCGCAGGGGAACCCGTCGTCGGCCAGCCGGGCCTGCGCCGTGACACATGACCCCGCCCGGCCGTCGTCGTCGCGGGCCTTGACCACGACGTCCGTGCCGCCGGCCAGCCGGAGACCGAACACCGCCGACATCGATTGTTGCCGGAACAGCACGTCGGCGGGCCGGTCCCCGAGATGCTCAAGGCACCACGCCGGCAGCCAGTCCGGCAGATCGTCAATCGACACAGGGGAAACTGTGCCACAGGCGACAGGCGCCGCTCACCGGACCGACCCGATCGCGTCGATCACCAGGTCGGGCTGGGCGTGCTGCACGTAGTGGTCCGTGGTGCCGGCCACGACGACCCGGCCGCGGCTGGACAGCGCGGCGAGACGGCCCGCCTGATCGACCGCCGTCGCGGGCTGGCCCGAGGGGATGACGACCACGACGGGCAGCTCGCCCCACGCGCCTGGTCGTACCGTCGCGCGGACCTGGGCGGCGCTGTCCGCCGCGGCCCAGGCCTCGGCCCGGGCGGCGCCCATGCTGCCCGCGCCGTAGACGACGGGAGCGCTCGCCCGCGCCGCCGCCGTGGCCTCGGCGGGCACCAGCGTGTCGCCGAACAACCGCAGCACGCCGACGCGCGCCAGGACCTGGTTGACGGTGAACTGCGCGGCCAGGAGCGGGCGGGAGACCTGGAGGGCTTCGGTGGCGTTCTCGTCCGTGACGTCGATCAGCACGAGCCCGGCGGTCAGCGCGGGCCAGTGGTGCGCGAAGAGCCGCACGATCGTGCCGCCGTAGGAGTGTCCGACCAGGACGTACGGCCCCGCCTCGCCCGCCGCGGCGAGCAGCGCGCGCAGTTCGGCCGCGGCGCGGTCCGCCGTACGAGGGGCAGGGCCGTCCTCGCTCCAGGCGTAGCCCGCGCGGTCGTACGCGCACACGCGGCCGGGCAGTCCGCGCTGGATCATCTCCCAGCTCGCGCTCGACTCCGCCAGGCCGGCCTCCAGCACGACGGTCGGCGCTCCCGCGCCCGTGCAGTGGACGTGCAGCCGATGGCCGCCCACCGCGACCAGCCGCCCAGGCACGGGTGGGTCCCCCTGCCGGGCCACCGACTCGTAGCAGAACCCGGCGAGGGCCGCCAGCACGACCACCGCCGCGCACCAGGCGACGACCCGGCGCAGCACCCGGGCGGCCACAGCTCTCTTGGACACGTCACGAATCTAGGGACGCGATCGCCCGGCCACCTCGTCCTCCAGGACGAACCGCGCGTAGGAGAAGAGGCCAGGAAGCCTCATCCGTCAGGATCAGGCGACCCTCGCCTTCGACCGTGCCGGTTCCGGCGGGCGCCATCCCTGGCCACCGCGCAGCGCCACCAGCGTCGTCGGCCCCTGCCAGGCGTCGACCGACACCAGACGCAGCTCCACGGGGAGGTCGGCGGGGTGCCCGGTCGTGCCGGGCGGGTAGCTGAGGTCTTCTTGTCGCTCACTTGCCGGCCTCCTCGGCGAGGTTTGCCCGGATCCCGGCGACGATCATGACGCGGCGCAACATCATATGTGATGATCGTTACATAGTCTGGCGCATCAACGCGAGCGCGGCACATACTCCTGTTCCATGCCAAATCACGTGATCAACCGGCGGGCACTGCTGCGCGCCGGCATCCTCACCGGCGGCCTCCTGACCGGCGTGGCCTCCGCGAGCACCGCCGTATTCGCCCGCACCGCCCAGCCGGCGAACGGGACCGCGCCGGACCAGCGTCCCGCCACCCCGGACCAGGCATGGGCGACGCTGCGCGAGGGCAACCGCCGCTGGGTGGACGGCACCGCCACCCACCCGCACCAGGACGTCGACCGGCGCAGGGAGGTCGCGCAGAAGCAGGACCCGTTCGCGGTCGTCTTCTCGTGCATCGACTCCCGGGTCTCCCCCGAGTTAATCTTCGACACCGGACTGGGCGACCTGTTCGTGGTACGCACCGCCGCGCAGACCATTGACCCGCTGGTGACAGGCGCCGCCGAGTACGGCCCCGCCGAACTCGGCACCCCGCTCGTCGTCGTGCTCGGCCATCAGCGCTGCGGAGCCGTCACGGCCGCCGCGGAATCGCTGCACGAGCACAAGAAGCTGCCCGGCGAGCTGGACACGATCGCCTCCGCCCTGCGTTCGGCCTACAAGCGTTCGGGCGGCGACGTCGACAAGATGATCCGCATCAACACCATCGACGTGGTGAAGCAGCTCAAGAAGGACAAGCTCTTCGTGCCCCGCATCGCCAAGGGCCAGCTCAAGGTCATCGGCGCGTACTACTCCATCGACACCGGTGTGGTCACCCGCCTCGTCTGACCCGGTGGGAAGAGGGGTGCCCCGGCGGCCGGTTCCAGGGCCTTCACCCCGGCCCGGCCACTGTGGGCGGTCTCGGCTCCACCGTTCGAACGCCGGTCCGTAGCCGATCCGAAGGGATCCATAACTCCACAGCTCCAGGGTGAGGGTCAACCGTTCGCCGCGCCGCGGTGTTCTTGCCGACGTCCCTCCCCCGGTCCCCTGGAGCCCCTCATGCCTTCCCGCCGCTGGGCGGCACTGCCCGTGCTGCTGGTCGCGGTGTTCGTGACCACGCTGGACTTCTTCGTCGCGAACCTGGCCGTCCCGTCCATCCGCGCCGATCTGCGGGCCGGTGACGCCGCGGTGCAGTTCGTGGTCGCCGGGTACGGGCTGGCGTACGCGGCCGGGCTGATCACCTCCGGGCGGCTCGGCGACCTGTACGGGCACCGGCGGATGTTCCGCGCCGGGCTGGCGCTGTTCACGCTGGCGTCGGCGGGGTGCGGGCTCGCGGGCGAGGCCGCCTGGCTGGTGGCAGCCAGGGTCGCGCAGGGCGTGGCGGCGGCGCTGCTCGCGCCGCAGGTCCTCACGCTGCTCGGCGATCTCTACCGGGGCGCCGACCGGGCCACGGCCTTCCGCTGGTACGGCACGGCCGTCGGCCTGGCCGGGGTGAGCGGCCAGGTGATCGGCGGCGTGCTGGTGGCCACCGATCCGCTGGGGCTGGGCTGGCGGGCCTGCTTCCTGGTGAACGTGCCCATCGGCGCCGCGGCGCTGGCCGTGACGGGACGCCTGCTCCCCCGGCCCCTGCCGTCGCCGCCGCGGCCAGCCGCGCCCCCCGCCCGCCGAGCCGGGCTCGACCTGGGCGGGGCCGCGCTCGTGACCGCCGGGCTGGTGGCGATCGTGCTGCCCCTGATCGAGGGCCGCGAACAGGGCTGGCCGCCGTGGGCCTGGTGGTGCCTGGCCGCCTCCGTTCCGGTCCTGGTCGCGTTCGTCCGCCGTCAGCGGCGGGCGGCGGCCTCCGGGTGGACCCCGCTGCTCGACCTCGACGTGTTCGCGGACCGGGCGTTCGCCTGGGGCCTGGTCGCCGTGGGGCTGCTGTTCGGGACCTCGGCCGGGCTGTCGTTCGTGCTCGCCCTCTACCTGCAGGACGGCCTCGGCCTCGGCCCGCTCGCCGCCGGAGCCATGTGCACCGCGCTCAACGCGGGCTTCTTCGCCGCCTCTCTCCGGCCTGGACGCTTCGGCGCGCCCGTACTGCTGCTCGGGCTGTGCCTGCTGTACGAGGTCGTGGCACGCGCGGCGCAGCCGTACCAGGTGGCCTTGGCCCTCCTCGTGGTCGGGGCCGGGATGGGGCTGATCATGTCGCCGCTGCTCTCCTCGGTGCTGTCGGCCGTACGCCCCGCGCGGGCGGGAGCCGCGGCCGGGGTGCTCGGAACCGTTCAGGAGACCGGGGGCGTGCTCGGCTGCACGATCACCGGCACCGTCTTCTTCGGCGCGCTGGACGGCGGCGACTGGCGGTCCGCGACGCTGGCCGCGCTGTCCGTGCTGGTCGCGGGCGCGCTGGGCGTGCTGGCCCACGCCGCGCTGCGTCCCCGCGCCCGAACCCCGCTGACGGCGACGTCAGGCGGGCGGCACGATCACCGGCCGGATGGCGTGGAATGCCGGCGACCGTAGCGGAGCGCAGGCACCGGTTCCCCCAGGTCCCCCGGGGAAGGGCCGGGCGCCGGGACCCGTGCGGTGCGGAAGTCCGTGGTACGGCGCAGGCGGAAGCCGAGCCGCTCGTACAGGCGGATGGCGCCGACATTGGCGGCGGACGTGTGCAGGAACGGTGTCTCGCCCCGGTCCCGGATGCCCGCGGCGACGGCGAGGACCAGCCGGGTCGCCAGTCCGCGGCCTCGATGGGCGGGGTCGGTGCAGACGGCGCTGATCTCGGTCCAGCCCGGCGGCCGCAGGCGTTCGCCCGCCATCGCCACCAGCGCGCCGCCGTGCCGGATGCCGAGGTACACGCCGAGTTCGACGGTACGCGGCAGGAACGGCCCGGGTTTCGTCCGCTCGACCAGGTCCAGCATCTCCGGCACGTCCACCGGCCCCAGCCGGACCACGTCGGCGTCCGGCGCGCCGGCGACCCGCTCCCCGGTGAGCTGGACCCCTGGGATGTTCGCCACCTCCTCCCAGCCGGCCGGAAGCACCGACACCGCGCCGGGCACGGACACGTGTGCGCCGGGTCCGGCCAGCGCGGCCACGTCGTCCCAGTCGGCCGGACCGGGTTCGGCCGGCATCGACAGGAACGGGGAGACGTCGGGGGGATAGCGCAGCACGCGGCCGCGCCGTTCGGCGAGGTGGGCGTGCGTTCCGAGCAGGGAGGCCCGTGCCGGGTCGTCGAGGACGGCCAAGGAGGCGGCGGTCGTGGTCATGGCGCGACCGGGGTCAGCGGCGCCGCGGCGGCGCGCTGCCGGTCGCGTTCGGCGACCGCCTCGCGTACCAGCGGGATCACGTACCGTCCGAAGTCGATGGCGTCGTCCAGGATGTCGTAGCCACGGGCCGAGAGGATCTCCACGCCCAGGTCGTAATAGTCCAGCAGGGCCGCGGCGACGGTCTCGGGGGTGCCGACGAGTGCCGTCGAGTTGCCCGCGCCCCCGGTGGCCGCGGCGGTCGGCGTCCACAACGCGCGGTCGTGCCGTTCCCCCTTGGCCGCGACCTCGAGCAGCCGTTGCGAGCCGGCGTTCTGCGGCGGGCCGGACAGGCGGCGCCGGTTCGCCCCCACCCTGCGCAGGTCCCCCAGGATGCGCCGGGCCTTCTCCCACGCCAGTTCCTCGGTCGGCGCGATGATCGGCCGGAACGCCACCTGGAATCTGGGCACGTCATCGCGTCCCGCCCGCGACGCCGCCTCTTTCACGGAGGCGATCTGCTGCGCCGTCTCGGCCAGCGGCTCCCCCCACAGGCAGTAGATGTCGGCCTCCGCCCCGCCGGCCGCATAGGCGGCCGCCGACGAGCCGCCGAAGGACACCTTGGGCCGCGGCTGCTGCACCGGGAACACGTCCGAGACGAAATCCTTGAACGAGTAGTGCTCGCCCGCGTGGTCGAACGGCTCCCTCGACGTCCAGCCCTTCTTGACGATCTGGATGTACTCCCTGGTCCTGGAGTAGCGCTCGTCCTTGGTCAGGACGTCGCCCTCCCTGCCCTGCTCGTGGTCGTTGCCGCCGGTGATGAAGTGCACCGTCAGCCGC
This sequence comes from Nonomuraea angiospora, assembly GCF_014873145.1. Lineage (NCBI taxonomy): Bacteria > Bacillati > Actinomycetota > Actinomycetes > Streptosporangiales > Streptosporangiaceae > Nonomuraea > Nonomuraea angiospora. The sequence continues at coordinate 3,946,901 of NZ_JADBEK010000001.1, forward strand.
CCGTCGCTGATCTGGTCGAGGGTGGCGAACGTCTTGAGCGCGTACGTCGGATAGGACACGTTCGGGCGGTGCGCCAGCAGGATGCGCAGGTCCTCCACCCTGGTCGCCACGTAGGCGGCGACCTGCGCCGGATCCGGCGAGCCCGCGCCGTAGGCGAACAGCACCCGGTCCCAGCCGTACTCCTGGTGGGCGCGCGCGAGCCGCAGCGTGTACTGCTTGTCGAAGGAGGGACCGGAGCGCGGCGAGGTCTCCGAGCCGTCATTGGTCCCGCCGATCCCGAGGAACTCCACAGGCATGAGCCGAGGCCTTTCTGATGTCGTCAGCGACTATCAGCTCAACACAGCCCAGCAAAACCGTCAAGTCCTACTGGTTTAATGGGTTATTAGCGCAGCAGCGGCAGGAGCTGGTCGCCCTGGCGCCTGATCTCCGGCAGGTAGGGGGTGTCGGAGAGGACGAAGTGGGTGATGCCGAGGGCCTGGTAGGCGCGCAAGGATTTGGCCACGTCCGCGGCCGAGCCGACCAGCCAGGTGGTGCCCGCGCCGCCGCCCCCGAACCTGCCGGGGGCGGTGTAGAGGTTGTCGTCGAGCACCTCTCCCCGCGCGGCCAGGTCGAGCAGCCGCCGCTGGCCGACGGCGGCGAAGTGGTTCGGGTCGCGCGAGATGGCGCCTGCGGCCATCTTCTCGACCTTGGCCTCGGCGTCGGCCCAGGCCTGTTCGGTGGTGTCCCGCACCAGCGTGGTGACCCGCAGCCCGAACTCCAGCGGCGGGTGCTCGCGCCCGAGCTCGTCACTGAGGCGCCTGAGCCGCTCGATCCGCTCGGCCGTGTCGGCGAGCGGCTCACCCCAGAAGAGCTGGACGTCGGCCTCGGTGGCGGCCACCCTCTCCGCGGCTTCGGAGGCGCCGCCGAAGTAGAGCCGGGGGTGGCGGCGTTCGCCCCGGACGACCGTGCGCGGCGCCACGGTGGAGCCGCTGACGCTGAAGTGCTCGCCGCGGTAGGTGACGTTCTCCTCGGTCCACAGCTTGCGCACGATCCGCATGAACTCCTTGGTACGGGCGTAGCGGTGCGCCTGGTCGCCTTCGCTGTCGCCGTACGCCGCCAGGTCGTCCTTGCCCGACACGACGTTGACCAGCACCCGCCCCCCGGTGAGATGGTCGAGGGTCGCGGCGGCGGAGGCGAAGTTGGCCGGACGCCAGTAGCCGGGCCGGATCGCGATCAGCGGCTGGAACGTCGTCGTCCGGGCGGCCAGCGCGGTGGCGACCGTGAAGGTGTCGGGCCGCCCCCAGCCGGCGCCGATGAGCGCCCCGCTCCACCCGTGCTCCTCCAGCGCCCTGGCCTGGCCGCTGAGGGTCTCCAGGCTGTTGTGGTCGGTGACGACGTCGTCGCCGCGGTGCCCGGGCTGCGCCTGGTTGGGGATGTACCAGAGGAACTGGAGGCTCGTCATGGGGTTCTTCCTGTTCTGCTCAGAGAGCCGCGACGCCATATTCCATCTTTTCCTATTGATTTTAGGGGGAATTTTGCGGAGGATTCCGGACTGAGACCCACGTCACAGGGAGGCATCTCATGAGCGCGCAAGAACCCCCCGAGAGCCGTGCCGCGTTCAACGAGGACTGGGCCGCCACCATCCTCGGCCTGGCCCTGCTCGTCCTGATCCTCGCCGGCGTCATCCCGCCGGGGCTGGTGCCGTGATGACCACCCCGATCTCCGCCGGCGCCCGCACCTGGCAGTGGAGCGCACTGGGCGTGCTGGCCGTCCTCCTCCTGGGCGCCGTCACGAGATTCCTGGAAAAGGGCGTTCCCTCCTGGTTCGAGGGCTCGGCCCTGGCCAAGGCCATCGAGTTCCCCGTGTACGCGATCGCCCTGGGCCTGCTCGGCAACGCCGTGCTCACCGCCTCCGGGTTACGGGAGCGGCTGGCGGGCGGCTTCCGTACCGAGTTCTTCATCAAGACGGGGCTGGTCCTGCTGGGCGCGTCGATCAACCTCAAGCTGATCGTGACGGCCGCCGGACCCGCCATCGTCCAGGGCATCGTGCTGATCAGCACGGTGTTCCTGTTCACCTGGTGGCTGAGCGGCAAGCTCGGACTGGACGACAGACTCCGAGCCCTGCTGTCGGCCGCCGTGTCGATCTGCGGGGTGAGCGCCGCCATCGCCGCGGCCGGGGCCGTACAGGCCAAACGCGAGCAACTCGCCTACAGCGCCAGCCTGGTCATCGCCTTCGCGCTGCCGTCCATCTTCATCCTTCCCGCTCTCGCCTCCCTCCTCGGGCTGAGCCCGCAGGTGGCCGGCGCCTGGATCGGCGGCAACATCGACACGACCGCCGCGGTGACCGCCGCGGGCACCATCGTGGGCGAGGACGCGCTGGCCATCGCCACCATCGTCAAGGTCACCCAGAACGCGCTCATCGGCGTCGTGGTGCTGGCGCTGACCGCCTGGTTCGCCTTCCGGGTCGAGCGGCGCCCCGACGCGCCCCGTCCCGGCCTGGCCGAGTTGTGGCGGCGCTTCCCGAAGTTCGTGCTCGGCTTCCTGGCCGCCTCGGTGATCGCGACCTGGTACCTGACCACGGTCGCCGCGGACGAGGGCAAGGCCGTCATCGGCGTCGCCAACGACCTGCGCACCTGGTTCCTCATCCTGGCCTTCGTCAGCATCGGCCTGGAGTTCCGGGTGTCGGCGCTGCGGGAGGCCGGCTGGCGGCCGGTCATCGTGTTCGCGACCGCGACGGTCGTCAACGTGCTCGTCGCCCTCGCTCTGGCCGGCCTGCTGTTCTCAGGGTTCACCACCGGCTGACACCTGGCGCGCTCAAGGTCGGCCATTGCGCCCACGATCGACCGTTGTGACTTCTCCACCGCCCATGCCCACCGCCGCCGTCCCCGTTCAGGAGCACCTCGAGCCCCGCGTCCCGCCGGGGAAAGGACCGGCCGGGACGAGGCCGCGGACGACGGCGAGGTGGGGGGTCACGGGAGGTCGACGCGGGTGACGGAGAGCGTGCCGTCCGCGCCGAGATCGTTGAACAGGACCGCTGAGCCGTCCGGGGCGAAGACCGGGTGGGGGTGGGCGGGGTGGCGGGTCGCGCGGGTGCGGGCGAGCGGCGTCGTACGGCCCTCCGCCAGGTCCACCAGCAGCACGTCGGCGACACCGTCGGCGCCGTCCCAGCCCTTGCCCGGCCGGTCCGCGGGTCCGGTCGTGTCGACCACCGCGAGCGTGCCGTCCCGGCTGATGTCGCAGTGCCAGTAGCGGTCGCCGCGCGACAGCAGGCGTCCTGAGGGCTCGTCCGGGGAGGTCCAGTAGAGGCCGCGCGGCTCGGCCGGGCTGACCCCGTAGGCCACGACCACCGCACCCACCGCGTGATGCGCCCACCGCTCGTGCCCGAAGCACAGCCCCTCCGGTTGCTTGAGCACGCACCGGCCCTCGGGCATCTCGACGGCGTGCCGCGCCCACACGCGATCGGGCACGGTCTCCGTGGGTCCTTCGTGGGAGAAGCCGATCCACTCCTCGTCGGCAGGGCAGTAATGGGCGTGGTTCGCCCACCAGTCGCGGGTGTGCAGCTCGCGAACGCCTCCGGTGTCGACGTCCATCTCGAGCAGCGTGTACGCCCCCGGCGACTCCTCGGAGAACAGCACCCGATCGCCGGACGCGCTGATGCTCACCAGCCCCTGCAAAGTACGGCCCGCCGGCGCGCGATACACGGTCTCGGGCTCCGCGGCGTGATCGGCGAGGTCCACGACGTGCAGCGCGTCGTCCCACACCGCGGCCAGCCGTTCCGCCGCACGCGCGACGTCGAACCAGACGGTCCCCTCCTTCGCGCAACGGTCCGGCAGCCCGCACACCTCTCGCGGGTCCGCCTCGCCGGGGCTCCGCCAGGCCACGCTCGCGAACCCGGTCGCCAGCCGGTCGGGATCCCAGCGGGTGACGACCAGCCTCTCCCCGCCGGCGTGGAAGCCGTTGGCGTGGGGGTAGGTCAGGTGCGCGCCTGTCGAGATGTTCATCGGTGAATCCTTCCTTCGTGGGTGTTCACTAGGCTGTGGGTGTGCGTGGACGGATCGTCAGCCGGTCATGACAGCGCGGCGACCTGCCGGCTGGGCCCGATATCTGACGCCGGCGCCGGAGTCCTTCCGGCTCGGCCTCGTGTGCCTGGGTGTCGGCGCCATCGAGGGCAAGGTCGTGTCGCAGCCCGACCGCACCCTGGAGTCGTACGCCGCCGTGCTGGTGACCGGGGGGCGCGGCCGGCTGCGGTGGGACGGCCGCCGACACGACGTCGTCGCGCCGGCCATGTTCTGGCTCCCGCCGGGCGTCCGGCATGCCTACGCGCCGGACCCACCGGGATGGAGCGAGTGGTGGGCGCTCTTCGACGGTGACGCGACCCAGGTGTACGAGCGGTTCGGTTACATCGATCTGGACCGGCCCGTGCGGCGCCTGCACGACACCGGCGCGCTCGAGGCCGCCTTCCACACGCTGGCCAGGGCGAGCCGGCCGGACGATCCGCGCAGCGACGTGGAGGCGGCCGGCGCCATGCACCAGCTGATCGCCGCAGCCTATAGGTCGATCTCCGCGGCGGAGCCGGCCCAGAGCCCGGTGCTGCGGTCCCTGCTGAGCGAGGCGTACCGCCCGGTGTCCGTGGAGGATCACGCCGGCCGCCTCGGCATGTCGGTGACCGCGTTCAGGAACGCCGTACGGCGTGCCGCCGGCTGCGGCCCCAAGGAGTACGTGCTCCGGCTGCGGCTCAACCGCGCCAAGGAACTGCTGGTGAGCACGGAGCTGCCGGTCGCCGCGATCGGCAGGCGCGTCGGATACGACGACGCCGGTTACTTCAGCCGCCTCTTCACGCGCAGGACCGGGATCGCGCCGAGCCGGTTCCGCGAGAGCCGGCGCCGGATGGGTGGAGCCCCGCGACCCTGGGCTCCGCAACCCTGAGCCCCGCCGCTCTGAGCCCCGCCGCTCTGAGCCCCGCGGCCGTAGCCGCCGGAAAGTCCATCCGGCATGCCGATCCGTGCATGGCGGGCGCGGTTCGCGGTTGGCAGGGTCGTCTCCATGCTCACCTCCAACGGCTACACCCTCGACGAGTCCCGGCTGGGCGAGCTCGAGGCCGTGCCCGGCGCCGAACGTCACGATCGCGACGCCCTGCTGACGCGGATCCGCCGCGACGGCTACCTCTTCCTCAGGCAGGCTCTCGATCCGGCCGCCGTGCTCGCGTTCCGCCGGTACTACTTCGAGCGGGCCAGCGCGGCCGGCGCCGGTCTCACGGCGCCGGGAACGCCCGCCGGGGACGGGATCGCGGGCGGGCGGGTGGACCCCGCGGCGCTGCGCCGGGCCCTGTTCACCGACATCGTCCCGGGCTCCACCTACCACGCGTTCTGCACGCAGCCCGCGATCAGGGACTGGTTCGCCTGGTTCCTCGGCGGGACGACCCACCTGCACCGTCGCAAGATCATCCGGCACACGGCGCCCGGCGAGTCCGGGATCGGCACCGCCACCCAGGCGCACTACGACCTCGTCTACATCCGCGAGGGAACGGACCGCGTGCTGTCGGCGTGGATCCCGCTCGGCGACTGCCCGCTGTCCCGCGGCGGCCTGACGTACCTGGAAGGCAGCCACCGCCGGGTCCTGCGCGCGGAAGCCGAGGGCACCCTCAAGCGTCCCGCGGCATCGATCACCGCCGACCTGCCGGCGCTGGCGGCGGAGTACGGCGCTCGCTGGCTGGTGGCCGACTACCGGGCCGGCGACCTGGTCGTCCACACGGCTCACATCGTGCACGCCGCACTCGACAACGTCGATCCGGACGGGGTCATGCGGCTGTCCACCGACATCCGCTACCAGCGCGCCGACCAGCCCATCGACCTTCGCTGGCAGGACGACTGGCACGACCGCGACGGGCTGTGACCCCGCGGGGACGCCGCCGCCCCGCGCACTGGCGGGGCGGCTCGCCCGGCTCCGGCCGTACTCGCACGGTCTCAGCCCTTGATCCCGTCGGCCAGCCCCGCGCCCCGGATGAAGTAGCGCTGGAAGAGCAGGAAGATGACGATCGGCAGCACGACGGAGATCAGCAGTCCCGCCATGAACAGGTTGATCTGCACGTTGTCGCGGATCGACGGGAGCATCACCGACAACGGCTGTTTGGCGCGGTCGGGCAGGACCAGCTTCGGCCACAGGTACTCGCGCCAGGCCGCGATGACGGACAGCAGCGACACCACGCCGATGATCGGCCCGGACAGCGGCAGCACCAGCGACGTGAACATCCGGAAGTTGCCGACGCCGTCGATCTTGGCCGCCTCGAACAGCTCGGCCGGCAGCTGCGCGAAGAACCGGCCGGTGATGATCACGTTGAAGGCGCCGGCGCCGGCGGGCAGCCAGATCGCCCAGTAGCTGTTGATCAGCGACCCGCCGACGATCGGAACGTCCAGCACGGTCAGGTAGAGCGGCACGAGCGAGATCACGGCGGGGATGAACATCGTCGCCAGCAGCGCCCCGTTGATGATCTTGGCGTACCCCGGTCGCAGGATCGCCAGCGCGTAGCCTCCGGTCGTCGCCACCAGCACCGACACGGCCCAGTTGCCGAGGGCGATCAGGACCGTGTTGACCAGCGCCGGCCCGACCCGGAGCCGGGACCAGGCGGTCTCGATGTTCTGCCACTGGGGCGGGCCGGACCACAAGCCGAGCGGGTCCGCGGCGATGTCGTGCGGTTGCGAGATCGCCGCCTTGGCCAGCCACAGGATGGGCCCGAGGCCGGCCAGGGCGAGCAGGACCAGGATCAGCGCCTGGCCGCCGCCGAGGGTCCAGCGCACCACCGGTCGCCGTCGATCCGCCGCGGAGATGAGGCCGCGGTCCTCGGACCGGGCGCTCACGTCGTGCTCCAGCGCCGCGTGAGCCGGAAGTACAGCAGCGACAGCAGCCCGAGGAAGACGGCGAGCAGCACCGACAGCGCGGTCGCCCCGCCGTAGTCGCCGTTGATGAAGGCGTAGTTGTAGAGCAGCATCAGGATCGTGGTGGTCGCGTTCGCCGGGCCGCCGCCGGTGAACAGGAACGGTTCGGTGAACACCTGGAAGGTGCCGATGATCTGCAGGAGCAGGGTGATGAGCAGGATCGTCCGCATCTGCGGCAGCGTCACGTGCACGATCCGCCGCCAGATCGAGGCTCCGTCGATCTCGGCCGCCTCGTAGAGATCCGTGCGGACCCCGGACAGCGCGGCCAGGTAGATGATCATCGTCGAGCCCGCGTTGGCCCAGGTCGCCTCGAGGACGATGCTCGGCATCGCGGACCGCGCGTCCTGCAGCCACTGGAACGGGCCGAGGCCGAGGCCCCGGGCGAGGGTGTTGAACAGGCCGGAGTCACTCGCGTCGTAGAAGACCCGCCACAGCAGGATCGCCACCACCGGTGGCAGCACCACCGGCAGGTACGCCAGCACCGAGAACAACGCCCGGCCCCGGCGCAGCTCGCGGACGAAGACCGCCAGCGCCAGCGGCGCCGGATACCCGAACACCAGGGCCAGCAGCGCGAACCACGCGGTGTTGCCCGCCGCGGTGACGAGCAGCGGATCGGCCAGGACCTTGCGGAAGTTGTCCAGCCCGACCCACTCCGCCGCGGTGACGAGGTTCGTCTGCTGGAACGCCAGGACCAGTCCGCGCGCGATCGGCCACCACGAGAACAGCCCGAAGACCACCAGCGTCGGGATCAGGAACACCAGCGTGCTGATCCCGCCGCGCCGGACCCACCGGGCCACGCGCCGCGTGACGCGCGTGGCCCGGCCGTCCTCGGCCGAGAGCGGGAGACTCATCGCCTTCGACGCCGTCACGAGTTCGCCAGCAGCCCGTCGACCGCCTTCGACGCGTCCGCGAGCAGCTTGCCGACGTCGGCGTCCTTCTGGGTCAGCACGGTCTGGACGACCGAGTCGAGGTTCGCGTACACCTTCTGCCCGGCGACCGGCGGCTCGATCATCAGCTTCAGCGACGCGGCCTTGGACGTGTACGGCGTGAAGTTCGCCTGGACCGTGTTCACATAAGGCTTGATCCACTCGTCGTACCGCTTCTTCGACGCCTCGTCGAACAGCCAGAGCATCGGAAGCCCGACGGAGTACTGCTTGTCCGCGTTCGCGGCCTTGGCGTCGGTGACCGCATGGTCCTGGTCGGTGAACTTCTCCAGCCAGAAGAACTCGGCCCACTTGACCGCGGCCTCGATCTGCTGCTTCGACGCCTTCGGGTTGAACATCTGCACGGCGCCGCCGGTCAGCGTGCCGCCGTCCGGCGAGCCGAGCGGCAGCGGCGCGACGCCGAAGTCCTCGCCCTTGGCGCCCATCGTGGTGACCGCGTCGCGGTAGTCGCCCGGGGTGCCGATGTACATCCCGACCTTGCCGCCGGCGAACTCCTGCTGCAGCTGCTTCTGGTTGAACAGGAAGTTGCTGCCCATCGCGTTGTCGGTCCAGCGCATCTGCTGGAGCGTGGTGAGCGCGCCCGTCATCGGGGCGTCGGCGAAGGCGGCCGAGGCCTTGCCGCCGTTCACCTTCTCGATGGCTCCGCCGTAGGTGTAGGTCATGGCCGTGAGGACCCAGCCGCCGGTGTTGTTGGTGGTCATCATCGCGTAGCCGGCCTTGCCGGTCTTGTCCGCGATCGCCTTGGCGGCCCGGCGGACCTCCTCCCACGTGGCCGGCGGCCGGTCCGGGTCGAGCCCGGCCTGCCGGAACAGCGCGCGGTTGTAGTTGAGGCTCATCGTGTACGCCTGCACCGGCAGGCCGAAGATGTGGCCGCCGGCGTCCTGGACGGTCTTCAGCACCTCCGGGTTGATCTTGCCGCCCACCGGCGAGGCCTTCACCACGTCGGTGACGTCGGCGAGCTGCTTGCGCTCGATCAGCCCCTGAACGTCGGTGTACGGGATCGCGACCACGGTCGGCAGCGTCCCGGCGGCCAGGTCGGCCTGGAACGTCTGCACGTCGTACCCGTACTCCGAGCCCTCGATCTTGACCTTCGGGTTCGCCTTCTCGAACTGCGCGACCCGGTCGGTCCAGGTCTTCAGCGCCGCCGCCTGGTCCGGCGTGGGCTTCTGCCCGACCGTGATCGTCACGGTGCCGTCGTCGCTGACTGCCGTTCCGGACCCTGCCGAGCAGGCGGTGGCCGCCAGGATCGCCAGCGCGGTGACGGCCCCCGCCCTCCATCGTGTGGTCAGCACTCTTCGCTCCTTCTTTCAGCTGGTGAACGTTCCTGGCAGGAACAAGGTGGTGGTCTTGCCCGTGACGATCCCGCTCGCCCACTGCAGGGCGCCGGCACGCCCGGCGCCGTCGTCCTCGTTCAGGGCGAGGGCGATCGAGACCGGTCCGGCCGGCCGGGACGGGAACCCGAGCGCCGTCCAGGGCACCTTGACCTGGTACGACGTGACACCGTCCGCCCGTTTGATCGCGGCGGTGGCGCCGGGCGTGGTCCCGGCGGGGCTGCCGTCCGAGGTGCCGAAGGTGTACACGGCCGGCCCGGCCGGCAGCAGGGCGGCGCCGATCTCGGTGGCGGCCGGGCTCTCTCCCGGAAGCCCGTCGCTGATCGCGAACTGCAGGCTGTCGCCCCGCCACAGGGTGGCGGGGGTCCCGGTCTGGGAGAACACGTCATCGGTGACGGCCGCGTCGATGGTCAGCCCGGTCGCGTCGTACTGGAGGCTCGCCGTGCCCGAGAGGTCGGCGGGCCCGCCCCAGGGGCGGGTGAAGGCGATCCAGCCGGCGTCGGCGGCGAGGTCGATCGAGCTGCTCGGGGCCGTCGCCGAGGGCGTGATCGGGTTGAAGGCCGTGGTGCCCTTCGCGGAGACCTTGTTGCCGTCGGAGGTGGTGAGGTCGACCGTGTAGGCGTAGGGCTTCCAGGGCTGGAGGCCGGTGACCGGGATGCCGATCGTGGCCTTCTGTCCCGGCGCGATCGATTGGCCGGCGCCGGCTGTGCCTTTCTGCCCGGCGATGGTCCAGGTCAGGTCCTGGATCGTCGCCGCCGCGCTCGATCTGGTGTTGGCGAGCTCGACGCCGAGGCCGGCCCGCAGCGGTGAGACCTGGGTGATCTGCGGGAGGATGCGGATCTTGGTCGCCGGTTCGACGCTGGTCCAGGCGACCAGGCGGGCGGCCGGCTTCCCGTTGCGGGCGACGGTCGCCACCAGGTGGCGCGAGCCGAGGGTGTCGCTCGCGGGGACCGGGATGGTGACCGTGGTGTCCTTGCCCGGGGTGACCAGCACCTGCTTGGTCCGGCCCGCGATCGTCACCGCGCGCGGGCCGAGGTTGCGGACCGTGCCCTTGAGGGTCACCGTGACCGCGGTCGGCTCCAGCGAGTTGGACGGATCCGCGGCCGCGACCTTCAACTCCGGCTTCGACTGCTGGGAGGCCGCGGTGGCGGGTCCCTTGACGAACAGCGGATCCTGGTCGACGGTCAGGTTGACGACGCCGCCGACCGGGGTCAGGGTGGTCTTGTGGCCGTACAAGTCGGTCACTTCGAGCGGGCTGCTCGTGGTGAGGTCGACGGATGAGGTGCCGGTGCCGGTCGACCAGAGCACGCGGGTGGTCGCGGCGCCGGAGCCGAAGCGGTAGGAATGCAGCGGGGACGGCAGGGTGTCGCGGCCGCTGTAGGCGAGGCCGGTGAGGGCGCGGATCGTGGTCGCCTTCGCGACCAGGCCCGGCTTCGGGGCCATGCCGGCGATCGGCCCGGCCGGGGCCTGCAGGAGGCCGAAGGTGCTCTCCTTGTCGTCCAGGTTGGTGCCGTCGTTCAGGGCGTCGTACCAGTAGAACTGGCTGACGCCGTTCGCGATCATGATCACGTCGTTGCGGATCGACTTGCGCGCCTGGTCGAGCATCGAGCCGCCGAAGCTCGGCGCGGTCGGGTAGCCCTCCTCGCTGATCCAGATCGGCTTGCCGGCGCCGCCGTGCGCGTCGGCCGCGGCGCGCAGGCTCTGGATCTGGGTGTCCAGGTCTCCTTCCGGGCCGGGGAACGTGTAGATGTGCGCGTTGACCGAGTCCACGTAGGCCAGCCCGCCGAGGGACAGCAGCTGGTCGCGGAAGGAGGTGTCGCCCTTGTTCGGGCCGACGTCGGCGATGACGTTCGCGTTCGGGTTGTCCTTGTGGGTCTGCTCGTACGCGGCCTTGATCAGCTGGAGGAAGCAGGCGCCGGTGATGCCGCAGGCGCTGTCGTTGAAGCCGGCCATGTAGTACTCGTTGTAGGTCTCGATGTCGTTCGTGGTGCCGGCGAAGTGCTTGAGCCACCAGCTCTGGTAGCGGCCGTACGCCGCCAGGCCCTCGGGCGTGCTCGGGGTCCGGCCGCCGTCGTACAGCGGGTTGCGGTATCCGGTGACCAGCAGCGGGATGATGCCGTTCGCCTTCGCGTCCGCGATCATCGCGTCGTACCGCGGGTCCACCGCGTAGTTGCCGGGCGAGCCCGACTCGACGCGCGGCCACTCGAGGCTGTCGCGGATGTGCGAGAAGCCGGTCAGGGCGAGGGCGCGGATCAGGGCGCCGCTGAGGTCGTAGTAGTGGGACATGTGCGTGTTCACGCCCCACTTGCCCGTCGGGGACTGGATCCCGGCCGGGAGCGGCGGGATGACGGCGAGCGTCGTGCCGACGACGGTCTGGCCGGCGGTGAGGCGGAGGTTGTAGAAACCGGGCTTCAGGCCGCCGGTGCTGATCGAGCCCGCACCGGCCGCGATCGGAGCGTTGCCCGAGGCCACGGGAAGGTACTGGTCGTCGGTGATGCTCCAGGCGACCGAGGACGCGGTCGAGCGCAACGTGACGCTGCCCGCGCCCTGGGTGAAGACCAGGCTCTGGTTGGTCACCGTGATGCCGGTGGTGTCGGCGAACGAGACGCTGACCGACGAGACGCAGACCGGGCTGATGACACCGCCGGGCGCGTTCGCCATCAGGCGGATGTCGGCGCCGTTCGCGCGGTTCTGGAAGTTGACGCCGGACATCCGTAACTGCGTGGTCGCCCAGGCTCCCGAGCCGGGGAAGGAGAACCACGGCAGCGGGGTGAAGGGCGCGCTGACGCCGTCGTACTGCGCGGTGAGCTGCTGGCCCGGGCTGTCGAAGTAGTTCACCGTGAGCACCGCGTCGGTGGCGCCGGCCGGGATCCGGGCCGCGTCGATGTTCAGGTAGATGTACTGGTCCTTCAGGTCGTCGCTGGTCTGCCAGCACGGCACCCCGAGCCGGCTCGACGCCGCGTGCTCGGGGGTCTTGTCCCGGTCTCCCGGCCAGGCGGTGATCCCGTCGGCGGCCACCGGGTTCGTGAAGACGATCTCGGGGTCGGCCGCGGCTGAAGCCGGTGCCACCAGCTGGGTGGCGGTCAGCACCACGGTCGCCACGAGGGTGAGAAGCCTGCGACATCCGCTGCTGACTCTGCAATGGTGCATGGCGAACCTCCGGATCGACAGCGCGTTGGGTCGTCATACTGCCCGGCTAGCGCTTTCCCGACAAGACCGCCAGTTCGGTTTTTTTGCTGCTATACGGGGGCAAAGATTGGAATGTGGCGTCGGACAGCGCTGTCCCGCCCGAGGTGGCTATCATGACAATCGTGTCGAAGGAACCGAATGGGACTCCCCGGCTGGCCGATGTCGCGCGCGCGGCGGGTGTGTCGCCGTCCACGGCCTCCCGCGTGCTCAACGGCAGTGTCCGGCAGGTCGCCGACGAGTACCGGGAGCGGGTGCTGGCCGCGGCGGAGCAGGTCGGGTACACCACCAACCTCGCCGCGCAGGCGATGGTGCGCGGTCGCTATCCCGCGGTCGCGCTGGTGGTCGGCGACATTCGCGACCAGTTCTTCGCCAGGATCGCCTTCGGGGCGATGCGGGAGGCGTCCAGGCGCGGCTACATCCTGAACCTGCTCTCGACCGACGGCGACGAGTCGCGGGAGCGCGATCTGGTGCAGGATCTGCGCCGCCAGCGCCCCCAGGCGCTGGTGCTGGCCAGGAAGCGGGACACGACCGCGAAGGCCGGCTCCCGGCTGATGGAGCAGCTGCTCGGCTTCCAGCGCGAGAGCGGCCGGGTCGTGATCGTCGGCGAGGCGTCCGAGCCGGTCCTGGCGATCAGGCCGCCGGACTTCGACGGCGGGAAGGCGCTCGCGGGCGCCCTGCTCGGCCTCGGCTACCGGCGTTTCGTCGTCTTCCTCGCCGACGAGGCGGTGCCCTCGGAGCGCGATCGGCTCGACGGTTTCCGGGTCGGGCTGTCCGCCGGCGGCGTGGCGCTGCCGGACAGCCGCGTCTACCGGGCCGTGCACAGCGTCGCGGGCGGGATGGAGGCCGCGAGCGCGTACCTGGCGGATGGACCCGAGGCCGAGATCATCGTCAGCACCGAGGACGTGGTCGCCTGGGGCGCGATTCATCGCCTGCGGGAGAGCGGCCTGGCGGTGCCCGACGACATCGCGGTCGCCGGGTACGGCCATCGCATGTTCAGCCCGTTCGCCGACGAGGCCGACTGGCTCACCACGATCCGCTCTCCCCTGGAGGAGATGGGCGCCGCCGCGGTGAGCGCCGCGCTCGATCCGCTGGCGAGCGACATCCCGATGCCGTCGCCGAAGATCCATCTGGGCGGCAGCACACCGGATCGCACCATGCGCTGACGGACGCCCTCGCCGCTCACCCGGCGGCATCGGCGCCGCCGGCGGGTCAGGGGTGTCGCGATCGGGTGTGCGGTGTGGGTTCCTGGCCCGTGCCGGACGGGCGCGGGGACGCGCCGGGCGGTGGCACCGCGGCGGGGCGGCGGACGAAGTACGAGAGGGACAGCAGGACAAGGGCGGCGGCGGGAACCGCGCCGGCGAGCGCCAGACCGATCCGGGGGCCGAGGTGCTGGTTGATGGCGCCGATCAGGGGTCCGCCGAGGGCGCCGCAGCCGAAGAACACCAGGAGGTAGACGCCCATCGCCCGGCCGCGGAGCTCGGTGTCGGCAGCGACCTGCACGGTGGCGTTGACCGCCGTGAACAACAGCGTGGTCGCCATGCCGATCCCGGCGAGCGCGCACGCGAGGCTCCACGGCGTCGGCATGGCGGCGGCGAGTAAGTACGTGGCTGCCACCGCGCACCCGGTCCAGGTCAGCCCGTGCATGGTGGTGCGGGTGCGGCCGGCGGCGATCAGCGCGCCGAGCATGGAGCCGACGGCGACGACGAAGGTGAACATCGCGTAGCCGGAGGCCCCGATGCCGAGGGTGCGGGCGTAGGCGGACAGCGTGACCGGCAGGCTGCTGGTGAACATGCTGAACGCGCCGGCCAGCGCGATGGGCCGCCAGATCTCCGGCCGCCGTACCAGTGCGCGCATCCCGCCTGGAGCGAGTGCGGCGGCGCGCGTCGCGGGTCGCGGGCGTGGGAGCCGGTCCGGGTCGATGCAGGCGAAGGCGATGAGCGGGACGGCGTAGGAGACGGCGTTGAGAGCGAAGGCCCAGCCGGGACCGACGGCGCTGATCAGCGCGCCGGACACCGCCGGGCCGGTGAGGGCGCCGAGCTGGTACGTCGAGGAGTTGAGACTGATGGCGCTGTACAGGTGGTCACGCTCGACCAGGTCGGTGACGAACGCCAGCCGGACAGGCTGGTCGATCGCGGCGATGATGCCGAGGCCGGCCGCCATGAGCTGGATGTGCCAGGCGGTGACGTGGCCGGTGAGGGTGAGCACGGCGAGCATCGCGGCGAGGACGCCGGTCGCGGCCTGGGTGGCCTGCAACACCCGGCGCTTCGGGTAGTGGTCGGCGATCCACCCGCCGGCCAGGCCGAAGAGCAGCATGGGCGCCAGTTGCAGAGCGGTGGTGACTCCGACGGCGGTGGCGTCTCCGGTGAGGCTGAGCACCAGCCAGTCCTGGGCGATGCGCTGCGTCCACATCCCGATGGTCGCCACTGTCTGGCCGAGCAGTAAGAGCCGGAAGTTCCGCGACTGCAACGCGGCAAGCCTGGCACGTCGCGGGATGGGTGGTTTCGGCCGGGGACTGGGGGGCTCTGGCCTGTCGGCCGCCCTGGTCACGATGAGACTCCTCTTTCGGTAACGGGCTGTGTCTCCATCGTTGGGCACGGCGATCAATTCACGAAAGGGAATTGATCAAATAAGTCTTATTGCGAATCATGATGAGCTGGGCCTAGCGTCGGGTCGTGATGTTTCCTCCGGAGCAGGTGCGGACGTTCCTGGCAGTGGCGCAGTCGTTGAGCTTCTCCCGGGCCGCGGCGGCGCTGGGCCTCGGTCAGCCCACGGTGAGTCAGCACATACGCAAGCTCGAGCAGGCGGTCGGCCGGCCGTTGCTGGTCCGGGACACCCGCAGCGTGACGTTGACCGTCGACGGAGAGGCGATGGTCGGCTTCGCCCGCTCGATTCTCACCGCGAACGCTCAGGCGGTGGACTATTTCACCGGCGCGGGAGTGCGGGGCCGGTTGCGATTCGGAGTGACCGACGATCTCGCGCTGAGCCAGGTGCCGCGGATCCTGCGCGACTTCCGGCACCTCAACCCCGGCGTCACTCTGGACCTGACCGTGGCCCAGCAGGGCGCGCAACTGCAACGCCGGGTGGAATCCGGCCACGTCGACGTCGCCTTCCTCCAGACCACCGCCGGAGAGGGGCGGGGCCGGCTGGTGCGCCGCGACCGGCTGGTCTGGGCCGCCGTCGAGGGCACCGGCCTGCGGTGGGACGAGGGACAACGGGTGCCGCTGATCGTGTACCAGGCGCCCAGCCCCAGCCGGGCGCTGGCGGTGCGGGCGTTGGAGCAGGCAGGCGTCAAACACCGGGTGGTCTGTACGGCGCGCGGGGTCAACGCCGTGCTGGCCGCCACCCGCGCCGGCCTCGGCGTCGCGATCTTCGCCCGCAGCCTGCTGCCCGCCGATCTGGTCGAGCTCCCCAAGGGCGCCGGACTACCCGAGCTGGGCGAACTCGACCTCGTCCTGCTGACCAACCCGCGCGCCCCCTCCGAACTCGCGGAGGCTCTGACCAGCGCCATCCTCACGCACGCCAACCCCACCGGCTCCATCCACGGCACCCGTCACCGGCCGGAGGCTCCGACAGGCGCGGAGATCCGCCGCACGCGTCAGTAGAGGGCAAGGGCTCGACTGCCCCCTGCCGCCACGGGTGGATCAGTGGACGACCGGTCGGTCGTCCAGCGTGGCCAGGAACTCTTCGGCGCGCCGGGCGAACAGGTGAGTCCCACGTTCGGTGGACAGCCTGCGGCACCTCTCGGCCACGGCCCTGACCTCGGCGATGGGTTCGCCTCTCGCGTGCAGCAGTCGCGCCCGATGCAGCAGGATCAGGCCCTCCCCGAAACGCTGATCGTAGAGATCGAGGCAGGCGTCGGCCCGGTCGAGGGCTGCGGCGGCCTTGTCGAGCGCCCCGGCGACCAGCCACATCTCACCGAGATGCCCGTAGAAGATCGCGATACTCGCGCGCGTCGGGTCGAGGAGGTTCGTGGCGATGAGCCGTTCGGCCTCCGCCGCGGCGCCGGCCGGATCGCCGCCGGTCAAGGCCAGCGCCCAGCATCGGACCAGCCGCTGGTAGGTGCCGAGGAACACGAAGGAGAAATGGGGATCCGCGGCGATCCCTCGTTCGGCCGCGCGCAGGGCTCGAACCGGGTCGCCGATCTCCGCCTCCGCCCTCGCCACGTGGGTGGCTTACACCGTGACCATGAACGGGTCGTCGCCGACGGCTTCCAGCCTGTCGAGGAGCGCTCGCGCGCCGTCGACGTCCCCGTGCATCGCGGTCGCCTCCGCGAACATCCCGATCATCAGGAGTCTCAGGTCGTACCAGACGGGATCCTCCTCGCGCCGGGTGACGCGGGCCATCAGGATCCGGCTCGCCTCGCTCAGGTACCGGAACGCCTCGCCCATGTATCCGTCGCTGAATCGCTGCAGTCCCCACGTCTGCAGGCCGTAGGCGCGCACGAGCGGATCGCAGGACACTTCGCCCTGTTCCAGCAACCGGCGCGCCAGCGGCCTGCTGCGATCCGATTCGAGGGCCTGGGCGTGCGCCGCCCAGCGGGAGTAGAGGAAGACGGTGGCGTCGAGCTCCCGATCGAGGCTCCTGGCCAGGTGCTCCGCCCGTTCCAGCAGCTCCAGCGCCGAGGTGCCGTACATCGTGAGCATTCCCACGACCGCGATCAGCTGGGTCAGGGCGGACAGCTCCAGGTCCGCCAGGTTCGCCGTCCGCGCCACCCGTACGGCCAGGCGCAGCTGCCGCTCGGCGGCCTCGAACGCGGACTTGGTCGCCGCGCGACGGCCCGCGCGTACCAGCGCCGCCGCGGTCCGGCCCGGGTCGGCGAGCGGACCGGCAGACCACAGGTGGTGAGCGACGCGCTCGGCGACATGGTCACCGAACGCGTCGGTGCGCTCGAGCGCGTCGGCGACGCGCAGATGAAGGGGGATCGCTCGTCCGGCGGGCGTGGCCTCGGTGACCGCCTCGCGGATCAGGTCGTGGGAGAAGCGGAAGGAGAACGGGTCTCCGGGCGCGGGTTCGAGCAGGCCGAGCGCCTCCACGGGCCCCAGACGGTCAAGACAGGTCTGGATGTCGAGGTCGGCGACGTCGGCGAGCAGGCTGAGCTCCACGTCCCGTCCGATCAGCGCGGCGATCTGGAGCAGATCCCTGGCGCCGTCGTCGAGCCCGCTCATCCGGTCACGGACGACATCTCGTACGGTGGAGGGCACTCCCACGCGCGACGCGGCATCCTCGGTGAGCACGCCGCTGTCGGCGGACAGCCGGGCCAGTTCCCGGACGTAGAAGGCGTTGCCGGCGGTACGCGTGTAGATGCTGTGGACGACGCCTGAGCCTGGATCGCGGCCGGTCTCACGGCGGACGAGCTCGGCCACGTCGGCCAGGCCGAGAGGACCCATCCGGATGCGGCAGTGACCCGGCACCCGGGTCGCGGCCGCGAGCATCCGCGTCAGCGCCGATCCGGGTACGGGCGCGCGGTCGCGGAGTGCTCCGATGATCACGGTGCCGCCCGGCAGGTGGGCCGCCAGGTGGCTGAACAGGTCCAGCGACGCGACATCCGCCCACTGCAGGTCGTCGATCACCAGCACCAGCGGACGCTGCGCCGCGAGCCGGCCGACGACGGCGAGGACGGCCTCGAACAGGCGGAACCGCGTCGTACTGTCGGGTGCCGCCGACCCGCCGAGAACGTCGCCGTCCGGTCCGACGAGGAGGCCGAGTTCGCCGGTGACCCATTCCTTCCGAGCCGTGCCGGGCAGTTCGTCCAGCACCCTGCCGACCACCTGGATCCACGGCCACATGGAGGGCGTTCCTTCGCCCTCCAGGCACTGCCCCCAGACGACGCCGGCGTCACGCCGATCCGCCTCGGCGGCGATCTCCTCCAGCAAGCGGGTCTTGCCGATCCCCGGCTCGCCCTCCAGGACGACGAGCCCCCCGCCTCCGGTGAAGGCCGGATCGATCGCCTGCCGCAGCGCCGTCAGCTCTTCGGTCCGGCCGACCAGGACGCCGCCGGACCGGGTGCCGGATTCTGCGGGAGCACGCGGCGGCGCGGGCACATCTTCGGCCGGCCGCTCGCCGGCCACCGTCAGGTTCTGGTTCAGCACCCGCCGGCGCGCGGCAGCCAGGGCTTGGCCAGGGTCTATGCCGAGCTCGGCGGCCAGGCGAGTACGGACGGCGCGGAACACCGACAACGCCTCCGCCTGCTGACCGGCGGCGCCCAGGGTGGAGATGAGGCTCGCTTGCACCGGCTCGTGCAGCGGCGCCATCCTGGCGGCCAGGTGTAAGGACGGCAGCACCCGTTCCGGCCGGCCCAGCGAGACCGCGAGCTCGGCCGCCGCCGTGCACGCGTCGAAGAACTGGCCGTCCAGCCTCGCGAAGATCGACGTCGCGGCCGGTCCCGGGCTCAGCCCGTCGCCCGCGGCGCCCTGCCAGAGCCCTAACGCTTCCGCGTAAGAGTCGAGAGCCTCCTCGTGGCGCTCCTCCGCCAGGGCGGTCCCGGCGGCCTCGACGAGGTCCCGGAAGACGACCAGGTCCAGCATCGCGGCACCGGCCGTGAACAGGTATCCGTTGCCACGCCGCTTCAGGTACGAGCCGGAATCCCGCGCCGAGAGCGCAGGCTCCAGCAGCCGGCGCAACGAGCCGACGTACTTGTGGATGACGTTGAGGGCACTGGCCGGCGGATCATCGACCCAGACGAGATCGATCAGTTCGTCGGTGCTGATCGGCCGTCCTTCCCTGGCCAGGAGAAGGGCCAGCAGAAAGGCCTGCTGCCGCGGGCCGGCGTGCAACTCGACGCCGTCCCGCCAGAGCCGTAACGGGCCGAGAATCCGGAAGATCAGGGAACTGCCGGCAGCCGATCGGTCCTCGCCACCGCCACCGATGGGAGGGATTGGCGCAGCCACGCGTTGTTACCACCTTGTTCGTCGAGACAGCTTGCGGATCACCTGGGCTCGGTCAATAAAGCGAACCGCGAAGCCGGCGAGTATCGCGATCCTGCTGAATCAGTGCCCATTCCCAGCCGGTGACATCGCGCCACGCCCTTACTCGTCGTCCGAGCGCATCCTGCGCAACCCGGCTGCCACATTCTGCGCGTCGACGTAGGCTCTCGGTGTGACGCCGAAGCGGTTGCACTGTACTCCTTCAGAAACTGATAAGGCGTACGACCTGTGACCTCGCGGAACAAGGCCGAGAAGGCCGACGGGCTCAAAGCCACCTGCTTGGCCAGATCATTGACCGTCAAAGGCTCCGCATAATGCGCCCGCGCGAATGTGAGCACGGCGGAGATCGGGTTGTGCGAGGTCTGCCTGGCCGCGATGTGCAGCATCCGGGAGAACTGCTCGCGGCTCAATACCCGGTAGACCATCTCCTCGACGCACATCGGCGCCAGTACCCGTCGATCGGCCCCGCTGCCGAGCGAGCCCAGGAACCGCAGGACCGCCGCCATGAGCTCCGGATCGAGCGGAGAGACGACGCACCGGTCGGCCTCGCCCTGCTCCGGGACCGCATCGACCGCGCCTGACCGCGGACCGAGCATGTCGACGGAGACCTTCCGCACCAGCGCCGGGTCGATCTCCAGCACGAAGGACAGGAACGGCTCGCAGGGCCGGCTTGCAGAACCTCGGCCTGGAAATGCAGGTTGCTGCTGATCACAAGGTAATGGAACGGGTCATAGACGTAACGCCTGCCATCCACGATGACCGCCTTGCTGCCCTGCGCGACGATCCCGAGAGACAGTGACTGGATCTCCTCCCAGGCGGGCGCCGTCGGCTCGGTGAAACGGTACAGCGTCAGGCCGGGCCAGCCGCCGTCGTTGCCTCCGGTCTCGGGCGCACGCGCGGCCAGCGCCGAGATGAGGTCCGCCGAGCTCACGCGGTGCTCGAGCTCCGAGGTCGTCATGGTCAACCCCTCCTGCGGCCACGGATCTTCACAGCTTGCGCTCCCCGGCACTCCGCCCAAGCTCCTGAAGCCATCTTCGCGGCACATCTATTCATCGCGCGACCTCGCGTTCACGGGTGGACGGGCTCCTTCACGGCTCTGTGGCCCCTCGCGCGCCTCTGCGCCAGAAGCGGGCGGATCAGTCCTGTTCCCGTGGACACCCACCCAGGCGTTCGGGCTCACCTGGCATAACAGAGCCCGTTGCCGCACACGCATCCACTTGTCGTAAAGACTCCCTCCCTACCTTCTCTTAGAAGCATGCGAGAACGGCCAGTCCGTGTTTTCCGAGAGGGTGCGAAAGATGAGTGAACCGAGCACGCCGCCCATCAGCGGGCTGCACCACTTCGCCTTCACCGTGAGGGATCTTGAGGCGAGCATCGCCTGGTACCAGAAGGTCTTCCAGGCCACCTTGGTGGACGGCGACCTGCCGCACTACGGTCGCGAGTGGACCGGGTACGCGAACCTGGTCATCGAACCTCGTACCGGACTGGCCATCGGACTGCATCGCCACGAGGCCAACCAGGACGAGGAGTTCAACGAGGCCCGCACCGGTCTCGACCACGTCTCCCTGCGGGTCGACGGACGTGAGGGGCTGGAGGCCTGGGCGGACTGGCTCGACGGCCTCGGAGTCGCGCACTCCGGCATTCAGCGCCGGACGCGGCCGTTCGTCCACTCGACGATCGTCTTCCGCGACATTGACAACATCCAACTCGAAGTCGTCGCCATCGACGCCTGAAACACAACGGTGCGAGCCACGGCTGCACAGCCTCGAGCGGGGGGCAGTCCTGGGGCCGCCGGGAAAGGGAGCGCGGGGCCGGCCGGCCTTCCGCGAAGGGTTATGGCGACGCAGGATGGTTTCCCAACGCATGCGCCAGGCGGGCACTCCACCCCCGGTGAAGTGCCCTGCCGCAGAAGGTGATCTACCAGCGGCCGCCCGTGTGGAGCTGGCCGCGGACCGCGCCGTCGGGGAACTGAGCGGTGTGCAGGTTGGCGTACCAGTTCTTCGGCTTCGCCTTGATGTCCCTGAGCAGGCTGCTCTTGACGCGAACGGAGCCGAAGCCGGTGTTGCCCCGAATCCTGCCGTTGGACAGCAGGTCGATGACGACGGGACCGTTCGTGCCGGCCTTGCCCCTGTGGATGTGGAAGGCGGTGGGCCTGCCGGTGTTCCTCCACTGGACGAAGTAGTAGAAGCGGTTGCCGCTGATGCGGAACTTGGCGACCGCCACGCCGTTCGGGTCATTGACCTTCTTGCCCGGTTCGGGCACTTCGTTCCGGCCGAGGAGCCTGGCGGCGAAGTAGTACTTCCTGGCCGCGCCGACCAGGTGGGCCTGGCTTTGCGCGGCGGAGACCTCGACCACCCGGACGGTCCGGGGCGCGGCGGCCGCGGGGGCGGCGATCACCGTGCCGGTCACCACCGCCGCGACCACTCCTGCCGCCGCCGCGCCCCCGACCACGCGGTGCCACCCGATTCGCCCGCCGCTCGGCTGCTTACGCATGTTCATCGTGCTCAACTTTCTCGATCGCCCATTGTGGCTTTTTGCCACCTGCAGAACAGTAGAGACGACGATAGTGGGGATTCTGTGCATTAATTCACATAACCCGTGTGATGAATGCCACAGCACCACGCCTGCAGAATCGGTGAGCCAATCCAGTAAATCTTCACTAGTTATCAACAAATGCTCAATTGATTTCCCGGCCGAGCCTTACTGCCATACCAGCTAAATGGCGGTCCTCCGTCAGGGACACGGGAATGGGCAGTAGCTCCCGCCACCTGGAGCATCTGTCCTGGCTCGCTACCTGTGCCCCGCCCGCCACCGCAGACTGCCGGCCCTCAGGCCGGACCGAACTCGTCGGCCTGGCCGTGGACGGCAAGACCCTGCGCGGCAGCCGCGCCAGCGAAGGCGTGACCCCACCTGCTGGCCGCCACCCGCCACGACACCCAGACTCTCGTGGCCCAACGGCCGGCGGCCACTACGTGTTCATTCGTCAAAGGCAACCAGCCCACGCTCCTGAGCCGGCTCATGGCATTGCCCTGGCGCGAAGCAATCCTCAACGACCGCACCGACGAAACCGGACACAGCCGCCGCATGAAGATCTGCACTCCGCCCCCGGACCGCCGTTCACGCCGCCCAGGCGATCCGGCGCCGCGCCGGAGTCGGACTGGATGACGGACGTCGCCAAGGACGGCCACGGCTTCGTCGTCACAGACAGCCACAGCCACCTGCCCCTGGACACGGACAAGGCGCCGCTGCCGTCCCAGACAGTGCGCGCCACGGCTTCGCGGTGGGGACGTCCGCTCGGGCTCGACCAAGCGGGTGGCCACCGCGGTCGGTGAAGGCGTGGGCGCCGGCTCCTCGGTGCACGCGGTCCTCGGCGGCTGAGCCGGCTCCCGCGCCGCGTACGCGGGAGCCGGCTCGCACCGTGACGGACGCCGGCGGGTCAGACGCCGACGGCCATGACCTCCAGCTGGATGTTGTCGATGTCCCGGAAGACGACTACGGAGTAGACGAAAGGCTCCTTGACGCTCTGGATGCCCGAGTGGGCGACGCCGAGGCTGTCGAGCCAGTCCGCCCAGGCAAGGAGCCCTTCGCGCCCCTCCACGTGAAGGGAGATGTGGTCGAGGCCGGTGCGGACCTCGTCGAACTCCTCACCCTGGTTGCCGGCATTGTGGTGCAGGCCGATGGCCAGGCCGGTGTGGGGCTCGATGACGAGCTTCGCGTACCCGGTCCACTCGCGGCCGTAGTGCGGAAGATCTCCGTCCACGAGCTCGGCCTGGAAGACTTTCTGGTACCACGCCACGCTGGCTTGCAGGTTCCTGACGGTGAAGGCGACATGGTGCAGGCCGCTGAAGGAAGGCGCGAGAGAGTCGCTCATCTGTGATTCCTCGTTCATGAGTGGATGACGCTGTCCCGCCGATCGGCGAGACAGAAGGTGAGCTGTTCCGGTGGTAGGGCGGGCGGCCGTCGAGCATCCCCAGAGCCGGGCTAGGCCGTCCTGGTGCCGGCCAGCGCGATCAGCTCGGCCGCGGCCGGTCCGGAGGAGGCCGGGTTCTGCCCGGTGATGAGCAGCCCGTCGGTCACCACGTACGCCTCGAAGTCGCCCTTCTTGGAGAAGTCGGCGCCCTTGGCGATCAGCTCGTCCTCCACCAGGAAGGGCACCACCTTCGTCAGGCCCATGGCCTCTTCCTCGCTGTCGGTGAAGCCGGTCACCCGCCGGCCCGCCACCAGCGCGCCGCCGTCCGGGGTCCTCGCGTGACGCAGCACACCCGGCGCATGGCACACCAGCGCCAGCGGCTTGCCCGACGCCACGATCCGCTCGATCAGCCTGATCGACGCCTCGTCCTCCGCCAGGTCCCACAGCGGGCCGTGCCCACCCGGGTAGAAGACCGTGTCGAAGTCGTCGGCCGACACCCTGTCCAGCGGCACCGTCGCAGCCAGCTGCGCCTCCGCCTGAGCGTCGGCCTCGAACCGGCGGGTCTGGTCGGTCTTGAACTGCTCCTCGTTGCTCTTGGGATCCAGCGGCGCCCGCCCACCCTTCGGCGAGGCCAGCGTGATCTCCCATCCGGCGTCCTTGAACCGGTAGTACGGCGCGGCCAGCTCTTCCAGCCAGAACCCGGTCTTACGCCCGGTGTCGCCCAGCCGGTCATGCGAGGTCAGAACGATCAAAACCTTCAAGGTCCCGCTCCTCGTCTCGTCCCTGGACTTCGATGACCACCCGCACCCTCCACCATCGGGCGCATCATCTCGTCGCTTATGTCCGAAACGTACGGGGTGTGCTCTTGATAAGTGCTGGACAGCAAGTGGAACGCGCGTCCTGTCGTCCGAGGCGGGCTGGACCAGCAGAGCGCGCACTCCCCCAGCGATCAGCTGAGCATTGTTGACGGCGAGTGGACGCTTACTGGATTCGTCGCCGACGGCCGATCTTCAGGGGACGGCGCGATCAGTGGCCGGCCGGCTCCTCGTCGAGTTCTGCCACGAACTCTTCGGCGCGGCGGGCGAACAGGTGGGCCTCGCGTTCGGTCGACAACGCCCAGGCCTTCTCGGCGGCGGCCCGGACCACGGCCGCGGGCTCGCCGAGGGCCTGCAGCAGCCGCGCCCGCAGCAACAGGAGCAGGCCTTCCGGGTAACGCTGGCCACAGGTGTCGAGGTAGTAGTCGGCCTTGTCGAGGGCGGCGGCGGCCGCGGCCGGTGCCCCGGCCGCGAGATGCATCTCGCCGAGCAGCCCGTACCAGGTGGCGACGCACGAGAGCGGCGGGTCCAGGAGGTTCGCGGCGATGATCCGCTCGGCCTCCACCGCGGCGCCGGCCTGGTCCTCGCCGGTGACGGCCAGCGCCCAGCACCGGGCCAGCCGCTGGTAGGTGCCGAGGTAGACGAAGGAGAAGTCCGGGTCCACGGCCATCCCCCGCTCCACGGCGCGAAGCGCCCAGGTGGGGTCGCCGACGAGCGACGCGGTCCTGGCGACGATGGCGGCCCAGATCGTGACCGCGTACGGGTCGTCGCCCGCGTCGGCCTCCAGCGTGTCGAGCAGCGCCCGTGCCTTTTCGACCTCACCGTGCAGTGCGGTGATCTCGGCGAGCATTCCGGCCATGAGCAGCTGCAGGTCGTGCCGGACCGGGTTGTCCTCGCGCCTGGCGAGGTCGTGGAGCATGATCTGGTTGGACTCGTTCAGCAATCGGACGGCCTCGCCGATGTTGCCGATGTCCCACTGGTGCAGGCCCCAGGCTTCCAGGCCGTAGGCGTACACGATCGGGTCGCTGGACGCCTTGCCCTGATCGAACAGCCGGCGCGCCAGCGGCCCGCTGCGGTCGAGCTCGATGGCCTGAGCGTGCATGACCCAGCGGGAGAAGAGGAAGTCGGTGGCCTCCACTTCCCGGCCGAGGTCACGGGCCAGTTGCTCGGCACGTTCCAGCGCGTCGACTGCCGCCGCCCCGTACATCGACCGCATCCCGACGACCGCGGTGAGCTGCACCAGCGCAGACAACTCCAGCTCGGCCCGGCCCGCCGCCCGCGCGACCCTCGCGGCCTTGCGCAGGTGGCCCTCGGCGGCCTCGAACGCCGACTTGGCCGCGGCGCGGCGGCCGGCGCGCACCATGGCCTGCGCGGTCCGGGCCGGGTCCGCCAGCGGGCCGGCGGCCCACAGGTGGTAGGCCAGGCGCTCGGCGACGGACTCGCCCTCCGGGTCGGCGTGCTCCAGCGCGTCGGCGACGCTCAGGTGCAGCCGAGGCGTGCGCCGCGCAGGCGTGGTCCCGGCCACCGACTCGCGGACCAGGTCGTGCGCGAACCGGAACAGGTACGGATCTTCGGGGGCCGGCCCGAGCAGGCCGAGCGCCTCCAGCGGTTCGAGGCGTTCGAGGCAGGCCGCGACGTCGAGGCCGGCGGCGCGGGCGAGCAGGCCGAGGTCGACGTCCCGGCCGATGAGCGCGGCGACCTGGAGCAGGCCCCGGGCGCTGTCGTCGAGGCCGGCCATCCGGTCGCGGACGACGTCGCGCACGGTGGACGGCACCCCCGTCCGGGCCACAGCGTCGTGGGTGAGCTCACCCACGCCGGCGAGTAATCGGGACAGTTCCCGGACGAAGAACGGGTTGCCGGCGGTACGGGCGTAGATGCTGCGGGCGGCGGCGGGACCGGGACGCCGGCCGGTCTCGCCGTGAACGATCTCGGCCACCTCGGCCACGTTGAGCGGGCCGAGGTTGATGCGGTGATGGCCGGGCAGCCGGCTCGCCGCGGCGAGCATGCGCGACAGCTCCGTGCCGGGCGTGGGCGCGCGGTCGCGCAGCGCGCCGATGGCCAAGGTGCCACGCGGCAGCCGGGCCGCCAGATGACTGCCCAGGTGCAACGAGGCGACGTCGGCCCACTGGAGGTCGTCGATGACGAGCAGCACCGGCCGCTGCGCCGAGACCTCGCCGATGGCGGCCACGACCCGTTCGAACAGCCGGAACTGCCCGCCACCGACCGGCACCGCCGGTGCGGCGACGCCTTCGTCGCCCGGGTTGACCAGGCGGCCCAATTCGCCGGCGACCCACTTCTCCCGCGCCGCGGCGGGCATCGCGTCCAGGATGGCGCCGACCGCCTGCACCCAGGGCCACATCGACGGCGTACCGTCGCCCTCCAGGCAGCGGCCCCAGACGACGAGCGCGCCACGCCGAGCCGCCTCGGCGGCGATCTCCTCCAGCAGGCGGGTCTTGCCCACCCCCGGCTCACCCTCGACGGCGACCAGCGCCCTGCCGCCGGCGAGCGCCGATTCCGCCGCCTGCCGCAGCACCGACAGTTCCTCGGTCCGGCCGACCAGGCCCATGGCAGGCGGTTTCGCGGATGCGGGGCCGCCTTGCCAGGGCGCCGGCGGTTGCCCGGCGGGCTGGCCGTCGGCCGGCCGCACCGCCGGTGCCGAAGTCTCGCTCAGCACCTGCCGGTGCGCCTCCCGCAAAGCCGGGCCGGGATCGATGCCGAGCTCCTCGGCCAGGCGGGTACGGATCGTCCGGAACACCGACAGCGCCTGCGCCTGCTGCCCGGCGGCGCCCAGAGTGGAGACGAGGCTCGCCTGCACGGGCTCGTGCAACGGAGCCATCGAGGCGGCCAGCTGCAAAGGCGGCAGCATTCGCTCCGGCCGGCCCAGCGACACCGCGAGCTCGGCCGCCGCCACGCACGCTCCCAAGAACTCGCCGTCCAGCCCCGCGAAGATCGACATCGCGGCCGGGCCGTAGGTCAGCCCCTCACCCGCGGAGCCCTGCCAGAGCCCCAACGCCTCCACGTAGGAGTCGAGCGCCGCTTCCCGCCGCTGCTCCGTGAGGGCTTCCCCCGCCGCCTGGACGAGCTCCCGGAAGACGGCCAGATCCAGCATGCCGGTCTCGGCCACGAACAGATAACCGTTGCCCCGGCGCCGCAGGTACGAGCCGCTCCCGCGGATCGGGAGCTCCGGCTCCAGCAGCCGCCGCAACGCGCCGACATACTTGTGGATGACGTTGACAGCACTGGCGGGAGCGTCGTCGTCCCACATCAGATCGACCAGCTCGCCCGTGCTGATCACCCGGCCCTCCCGGGCCAGGAGCAGAGCCAGCAGGTAGGCCTGCTGCCGGGGGCCTGCGTCCAGCTCGACACCGCCACGCCACAGCCGTAACGGACCGAGAATCTGCAGACGCAGGCAGCTGCCGGATGCCGACCCGGCCTCACCACCTGAGCCCGCCGGACGAACTGGCACAGCCACGCCTGTCAACCCCCCTGCATCGAGATGACGGATGGTCAACTGTGCGGGACGAGTTTACGACTCGCAAGCCTTGCAGGAAATCCGCTGCACAGGTGAGCGGCAGGCCGTTTCAGGGCCCGGGTTCAACAGGAAGCCACTGCTTTCCACAGGACATATACCCCGGGATGGAAGGCGGTACATAGGTGCGTCGGATAACGCTCTTCGACGCAACGATCACGGCCGGGGGCCTGATGCGCGCCGGCCGCCGCGCCGCGGCCAAGTCCGCGTTCGAGGCCGCCACGCTCAGCAGGAGGCCCGCCAGGTGATAGCTATTCCAAGAAATTTCAGGACGTGTGTGGAAAAGTACGTGGTCGTCTTCACCGGGACTTCGGCAAGCTCCTCGAGGTTCCGCGCAGAGGCCGCCGTCTGGGCGATGCCTTCGGACGAGAGCCGAAACGACTAACTGACATTCCCCCGGCTGTCACGGCACGCTGCTCCAGCATGCGCCGCGACCGACAGCGCGGGAAAGCACCTGGAGGGCGAACGTATGTGCACGATGTCTGGTCAGGAATGCCAGGCACGCCGAGCCGTGACCGATGACCGGCGGGAAGAACAGCTTCCGACGGGCGCCGCGGCGGGCACCTCTCGCCGCGCCGCCATCGTGGGCGTGGGAGGCGCCGGTCTGATGACCGTCTTGGCCGCCTGCGCCGGCAACGGCGAGACCAGCGCCGACGCCGGCCCCTCCGCCTCCCGGACCTCCGCACCCGCCGGAGACACCGCCACGTCCCCCGCCGCGAAGAGCAGCGCCATCCTCGCCAAGACCTCCGACATTCCCAAGGAGGGCGGCAAGGTCTTTCCGGACCAGAAGGTCGTCGTGGTCCAGCCGTCCGCGGGCAAGTTCCGGGCTTACAGCGCCGTTTGCACCCACCGGGGATGCACGGTGAGCGACGTCTCCTCCGGGATGATCAACTGCCCGTGTCACGGCAGCATGTTCTGGCTGGACGGCAAGGTCATGGGCGGCCCGGCCACCAAGCCCTTGCCCGAGGTGCCGATCAAGGTCGACGGCGACACCATCTCGCTCGCCTGACCTCGGCAGGCCGCCCCACCAGAGCCCAACTGTCGATCATCGTCACCGAGCTGTTCGGCGCGAACGAGGTGCCCGAACGGGGCAAGAAGGTCAACGACCGGGACGGCTTGGCCATCGCCAAGTTCCGCATCAGGGGCGCCCGGTTCTCCTGCTCCGTCCAGTTCCCCGACGGCGCGGTGCGTGGCCGGCTCCACGAGGGCGGCCACCGGTAGATCGACCGCGCCGGTCGAGGCAGACGGACCTCAAGCCGGGCGCGTGCCGGGCCGGTGGCATCGCACCAGGCCTGGCACGGCGGTCAAGCGCGATCAGTTGTGGCCCCTCTCGCGAAGCCCTCTTGAGGATGACCCCTGCGATCATGACTGCGCGGCCCCGTCATACGGGGCCCGCATCCTTCGACGAGTGAGAGGCAAACGATGCCGCAGACCACGCTCCGCAGCGTCTTCCACGTCCCTGCCCCGCCGTCCGCGGTGCTCGCGCACCTTGGCGAACCCTCGAACTACGTCGGCCTGTCACCGCTCGTGGTGGCGGTACGCGACGTGCGCAGGACGCCCGGCGAGTCCCGGTTCGTGTCCGTGGAGCGGTTCCACTTCTTCGGCTTCGTGAAGTACGACAACCTGATCGAGGTGACGCTGCGCGCCGCCGGCGACACGGTTGAGGGCGAGGTGCGCAGCCCCGGCGGGGTGTGGCTCGACTTCCGGTTCGCCCTGGCCGCGGACGGCGAGGGGACCCAGGTCGAGGACGTGCTGACGGTGCGCGCGACGATGCGGCCGCTGCTGTGGTACGCGGCCCGCAAGGCCCGCGAGGTGCAGCTCGCCCGCGGGGACATCCTCGCCGGACGTGCCGCGACCATGCTGTGAACGTCCCGCCCGGCCCCGTGCCGCGCCGCCCAGCCGGTGCGGCCACTCGAGTGGGCCGAGCGCTGCACCGGCCGAGCGGGCGCCGGTCGTGACGGACGGTTTCTGTTCCGGCCGCGCCGCACGACCCCGCAGGCCGCAAACCTTGGCGGATGTCTGGCGGTTGGAGGTGCCGTACGCGGCCTCGAGCCTGTTCCGCCGGCGCACGTCCCACACGCCACTGCGCGCCGCCGCCCGATCCAAGGGACAACAAGTCGCACGTGGCGCCCGTACGGCGGGTGCGTACCGCGTGGCGAGACAAGAGGTGGTCGAGACAGCCTTCCGTACCACTTGGCACTGGACGTGCCGCTGCTGCGGAGGGGAGTGTGCGGATGTCAGTCGAAGACGACGACCTGGCGGCCGATCACGTCGCCCCGGGCCAGTGCGTCGAGCCTGTCGTTGATGTCGTCGAGCTTGACCGGCGTGACGGTGTGCTTGATCCGGCCCTGACCGGCAAGAGCCAGAACCTCGGTAAGGTCGTTGTAGTTGCCCCAGAAGGACCCGGAGAAGGTCCTTTCGCCGGACACGAACGGAAACAGCGGCATCTCCGCGCTCTGGCCCATCAGGCCCACCGACACCAGAGCCCCCTCATAAGCCAGGAGCGAAGCGTTCAGGGCCAGCGACTCCGGAGCTCCGGAACAGTCCAGAACGGCATCGGCCTCTCCCCGGCCTGTCAGCTCCGTAAGCTCGGCCCGCACCTGATCACTCGTCTTGCCGCGCGTGTTGACCGTGTGGTCGGCGCCGTTCTCCCTCGCCACGGCGAGCTTGTCATCGCTGCGGGCGAACGCCACGACGGTCGCCCCACCACCGAGCAGCCGCGCATACTGCACACCGTAGCCGCCGAGCCCGCCGATCCCACTGACGATGACCGTGCGCCCGCCTCCCAGCCTCCCCGCCGCTTGCAGCTTCTTCATCCCCCGGTACGGAGTCAGCCCGGCATCCACCAGCGGCGCGAGGTACTGAGGCTGCAGATCGAGGTCCGGATCGAT
The DNA here is from genome assembly GCF_014873145.1 of Nonomuraea angiospora. Taxonomy (NCBI): domain Bacteria; kingdom Bacillati; phylum Actinomycetota; class Actinomycetes; order Streptosporangiales; family Streptosporangiaceae; genus Nonomuraea; species Nonomuraea angiospora. The sequence goes on from NZ_JADBEK010000001.1 coordinate 3,977,343, forward strand.
CCGGACCAGGTGGCGGCTGGGAGCCGTGACGTATTCGGCGAACCCTCCGGGCGGCCCGAACCCGATCCACCCCCCGCTCCCCGTGCACAGCTGCTCGTTGCCCTCATGACACTGCCGGCAGGTCCCATCCCCCCAGGCGGGATCCACGACCACCAGATCCCCCTCCGACAGACCGGCCGACGCCGGCACGCCAGCACCCACCTGCGCGACGTGACCCGCGACCTCATGGCCCGGAATGTAAGGGAACACGAGCTTCGATGGGAAGTAGCCGTCGATGAGCTGATAGTCGCTGCGGCACATGCCCGTGGCCGCGACCTTGATGAGAACCTCACCCGGACCCGGCTCGGGAACCGGAACCTCGTCGATCCGCAACGGCTGCTTGTAGCCGTGCATCCGGGCTGCGCGCATGGTCATGACGCCTCCTTGCTCCCTTTCGCTTCTCTTTCTCTCCCTACCGTCGAGCGACGCTAATCCCGGCAAGTGGAAGACTTGTTGATGGTGACTGGACCGCTTCGCGCGGGATTCAGGGCGCATGGCGCGTTGATCGACGATGCCACCGTCCTTCCTGACCGCACCCTGTCACGGGGGGTGGCGGGTTTCCCCTTTCCGTCCAGTGGTCGTCAAGAGCGGACCCCGTACCCTGCGGACATCAGCGAAGAGGTGACGCGCCTGGCCGAGGCCTGAGACGGGAGCGTCCGGGTAGTCGCCGAAGTCCACGGACGAGACGAGCAGCGGAACCGATCAGGTTGATCGAGCGCATCGTGGTGCCGGATGAGCCGCCGCCCGTGTCGGCCGAGCGGAAGGAGATCACGTCATGGCGATCGCCACGATCAACCCTGCGACCGGTGAGACGGTCAGGACATTCGACGAGCTGGGCGAGGCGGAGCTGCAGGAGAAGATCGCCCTCGCCCACGAGCGGTGGCGGACCTATCGCACCACCGGATTCCAGGAGCGGGCCGCGTACATGCACGCCGCCGCCGACCTGTTCGAGAAGGAGGCCGACGTCGTAGCACGGCTGATGACGACCGAGATGGGCAAGACGCTGGCCGCAGCCCGCAACGAGGCACTCAAATGCGCCCACGGCATGCGCTATTACGCCGAGCACGCGGCCGAGTTCCTGGCCGATGAGCCGCTGGCCGACCCGTCACAGGTCGGGGCCGAGCGCGCGCTGGGCCGCTATCAGCCGCTGGGCCCGGTGCTCGCCGTGATGCCGTGGAACTTCCCGATGTGGCAGGTGATGCGCTTCGCCGCCCCGGCGTTGATGGCAGGAAACGTCGGGCTGCTCAAGCACGCCTCCAACGTGCCGCAGTGCGCGCTGTACCTGGAGGACGTCTTCCGCCGCGCCGGATTCCCCGAAGGCTGCTTCCAGACGCTGCTGATCTCCTCCAAGCGAGTGGAGTCGATCCTGCGCGATCCGCGCGTGGTCGCCGCGACGCTCACCGGCAGCGAGCCGGCCGGCCGTTCCGTGGCCGCGATCTGCGGCGACGAGGTCAAACACACGGTGCTGGAGCTGGGCGGCAGCGACCCGTTCATCGTGATGCCCTCGGCGGACCTCGACCACGCCGCCGCCACCGCCGTGGACGCGCGCGTGCAGAACAACGGGCAGTCCTGCATCGCGGCCAAGCGATTCATCGTGCACACCGGCATCTTCGACGCCTTCACCGAGAAGTTCGTCGCCCGGATGCGCGAACTGAAGGTCGGGGATCCCTTCGAGCCGTCGACCGACGTCGGGCCGGTGGCCACCGAGCAGGGCCGGGCCGACATCGAGGAGCTGGTGGACGACGCCGTCTCCGCCGGGGCCACCGTACTGTGCGGCGGACAGCGGCCGGATGGGCCCGGCTGGTTCTACCCGCCGACGGTGATCACCGGCATCACCCGCGACATGCGCATCTACCTGGAGGAGGTGTTCGGCCCGGTCGCCTCGCTGTACCGGGCGGCCGACATCGACGAGGCCCTGGAGATCGCCAACGCCACCAGCTTCGGGCTGGGATCCAACGCCTGGACCAACGACGAGGCCGAACAGGAACGGTTCGTCACCGATCTGGAGGCCGGCCAGGTCTTCATCAACGGCAAGACGGTCTCCTACCCCGAGCTGCCGTTCGGCGGGACCAAACGCTCCGGGTACGGCCGCGAGCTCGCCGCGCACGGCATCCGGGAGTTCTGCAACCTCAAAACCATCTGGATCGGCAGCGGGGCAGCCTCGTCATGATCACCCGCCCTGACCCATCGAGCAGTTGAACGCCAGCGCGGGCGGCAAGGACATCTCGCCGCAGTTCGTACGCGAACCGCTCCGTGCGCGCGGAGGCGGTGGACGTGGCTCAGGCGACCGCCTCCGTCGTCTGGACGCGCCCGGGTGGCGCCACTCGAGGGACGGTGACGGCGAAGACGAGCAGGCCGGTGACGGTCAGCATTACGTGTGAAACCTCGAATGACGTACGAGTGGGACCGGCAAGGCGGGCCTGAACGGTCCCGTGGTGAGTCGCGGCGCATGAGGCGGACAGCCGTAATTCCTACGCCTCTTCGTGTGCGGCCGTCCGCCGATACAGAATCCGTAAAGAATCCATCCACTCCGGATCCACAGCCGCCTGACAAAATTCACGCGAATGGTCTGCGTTTCCATAACAGAGAAAGGCGCGACCCGCGTGCGAAGAAGAAGAGCGAGCTTGAGACTGGCCACGGCATTCAGCCTGGTCGTCGTCACCGGCCTTGCCGCCGTTCCTGATACGGCGCTGGCCGCTCCCGCCATCCGGCTGGCCGCCCCCGCGAAGCTACAGGCGGCGGACGTTCCCGGTTCCGTCGACTACCTGACGAAGAAATACGGCATCAGCGTCGACGAGGCGATACGCCGGCTGGAGCTGCAACAAACCGCAGGCGCTCTGCAGGAGGTGCTCGCCCGCGACTACGCCGACACCTATGCGGGCGCCTGGATCGACCAGGAGAACGGCGGTGTGCTGGCCGTCGCCAGCACCGCCGCCGGCGCGCTGGCCCCCGCGCTGAGCGCGATCCCGGACCGCGACCACATCCGCGTCGTGGCCGCTCGGCACTCTCTCAAGGAACTGGAGGCGAAGGCCGCCGACGTCAGTGCCCGCCTCGGGCTCAAGCCTGCGCAGGCACCGGTGATCAACGCGCGCGAGAACCGTGTCGAGCTGTATCACGAAGCAGCGGCCGCGGCACGCGGTTCGGCCGACCGGCTCGCCGCTGCCGCCGACCCGGACGTTGCCGTGGTCGATTCGCCGCCCATGACGAATGCGGCTTGTGAGATCACGTGGTGTCCCACTCCGATGCGCGGCGGCGTGCGGCTGGAGTTCTTCGACTCCAAAAAAAGACAGCTTTACAAGAGATGCACCAACGGTTTCAACGTGAAGGATACGAACGGGTGGGAGTACACGCTGACGGCGGGACACTGTCTCGAGGGTGAAGAATATTTCTCGAAGCACACAAACGCCTTCGTCGGCCACTGGGACGCCGACACCTACTTCGCCGGGTATCCGATCGATGCGGCGCTCATGCCGTACGTCACGATAGGTTCATACGAATACGTAAAGTATTGGGCGCAGAAGCCGAGAAACATGGTGATCTCAAGAAATACCACACAGTTCAGGATCACGGGATGGTGGCAGTACAAAGATATCCTGAACGGCTGGGTCGCGTGTGCGACCGGCCAGACGTCGAACAACACCGCCTGCGGCGAGGTCGTCAAGAAGGACGGCGGAATATGGATGAACATCTGCCGCAAGCTGGGGGACAGCGGCGGCCCGCTGTTCAGCGAGAACGACCACAAGGCGTACGGCATCCTCTCCCAGATCAATAATGCAGATACTGGTATCTGCAACGAAGATTCCCTGTCAACCTATTCGCCGGTCTCGAAAATCCTCGACTCCTTCAGCTACGGCGGTCTTACGTACAGCCTGCACACCACGGACTGATCCTCCGGCTGCTGTTCCATCGCACGCACCACGCGGGCGCATCTCGGCCGTCTAGGTCAGGGTCGCCTCTCGCGTGGTCCGCGGTGACGCCTCAGGCTCACGCAGTCCCGCCCCGGCGCGGCTGTGCAGGGCCCAGAATCCGGGACGAGTGCTGTCCTGGTGATGGGGGCTGTACGGCCTGGGCGAGGCGGACGGTGTCGGTGTTGGGGGTAGCCACGAAGCGGTGTCCAGCGTGGCCGTCCCCCTGGTCGGGTGGGGGTGGTGTTCGTGGGACCACGACCGCTGGCTCTTCGCCGGCTCAGGGATGGATGCCGAAGGGGCCGAGCAGGCCGGTGTCGATTCGCATGGACTCCAGCAGGCCGAAGGCGTTGTCCTTGGTGAACACGTCGGCGGCGGCCAGCGTGCCGAGGTAGTCGGCGATGACCGGGGCCGCGGCCTGCTGGGCGACCGCGTTCAGGTAGCCGTCGAAGATCGCCCACGCGTTGCCTGCCGGACCGTACTTGTCGAAGAACGGCGCCGGGTCGAGGCCGGCGACCGTGTTGCGGACGCTGGTCTGCAGGTCGGCCAGGTATCGCTGTTGCAGGTGGCCGTCGGCGCGGGTGCCGAGGCGGCCGAGGTGGCCGCCGACGAGGGTGCGCCAGGGATATCTCATGGCGATGTCGTGGGCCCGCAGCCAGCCTGGGATGTTCTGGGAGACGGCGAGGTTCTTGAACGGCACCCAGCCGGGATAGAGCACGTCGACCACCATCAGGGTCTCCTGTTTGGGGGCGTAGACGAAGATGTTGTCGGGTGAGTGGTTGGGGCCGTGGTGGGCCAGTTCGAGACTCTCGCCGCCGACCCGCAGGACGTGGTGGTCGTCGAAGGTGAGTGTGGGCGCCGGTCGGTTCGGGTCCGCGTCCCGGCGCAGGAATCTCGCGGTCTCGGTATGTCCGATGCGGATGACGTCCTTGCCGAGGATCGAGGCCGCTCCGATGTGGTCGGCGTGCGAGTGGGAGTAGACGAGGTGGGTCACCTTCCGGGGGCGGCCGTTGGCCCGGGTGACCTCCTCGATGGCGCGCAGCAGGTTGTGCCCGATGGTGGGCGGCGCGTCGACGAGGACGACGCCCTGGCTCGTGGTCAGGAACATGGCCTGGTAGGAGGAGTCGGTGACCCAGTACAGGTCGCCGTCGATCCGGCCGACGAAGTAGCCCTTGTCGTTGAGCGCTGGGCCCTTTGACGCCTCGGGGATGGGCGCGTAGTCAGGGAGGGCGCCGGCTGCGCGCGCGTCGCCGCGCCCGAGCAGGCCGACGGCCAGGGGCAGCGCCGATGCGGCAGTGGCTTGGGTGAGGAAAGTTCTCCTGCTCGAGTGGACCATGGGGGTTGTCTCCATTCGGAGGTTCGGAGGTTCGGTGGTTCGGAGGTTCGGAGGTTCGGGAGTTGGGGCGGCCGGGGCCGGGACCGTGGCAGGCGCCGGGGATCGCGCCCGTCACGGTCCCGGATGGATGGGTCAGCGGGTGGCGCGGGCCGCCGCTGTGATGACAGCGGTGGTGGCGTCAGGCCGGGAGATCATGATCACGTGTGAGGCGTCTCTGACTTCGCTGGTGTGCGCGTCGGCCCGTCCGGCCATGAACCGCTGGGCCGCCGGTGGGATGGCCTGGTCGGCGCCGGCGACCAGGTACCAGGAGGGGATGGTCTTCCAGGCGGGCGGCCCGCTCGGGGAGCCGAGCGCGGCCAGGGCGGCCGGACGCTGGGTGGCGGCCATCAGCGCGGTGTCGCGGGCGGGCAGATCGGCGGCGAAGGCGGCGCGGAATGCGGCGGGGTCGATGTAGGCGTCGGTGCCGGTGCCGCCGCCGGGCAGCGGGTACTGGCGGGTGATCAGGCTGGTGGGCAACTGGCTGCCGGGGAACTTGCCGGTCAGGTCGAGCGCCGACTCGGCCTCCTCGGGGGCGAATGCGGCGATGAAGACCAGCGCCTTGACGTTGGGGTGGCCGGTGGCGGCGTTGGAGATGACCGCTCCGCCGTAGGAGTGGCCGACCAGGACGACCGGTCCGTCGATGGTGGAGACGATGCTCGACAGGTAGGCCGAATCGCCTGCCAGGTCGCGCAGGGGGTTGGCGGGGGCGATCACCGGATAGCCGGCCCCTTGGAGCCGGGCGGCGACCTTGTTCCAGCTCGAGGCATCGGCGAACGCACCGTGGACCAGCACCACCGTGGGTTTCGCCGCGGTGGAGGCGGCGGCCGGCGTGGAGAGAGCCGTGAGCAGGATGGCCAGGACGGCCAGCAGGATCGGGATTGCCGGCCGGGAGGGCCGAGAGGTCTGTGGGGACGCGTGCGCGGACATGGCGGATCTCCTTGGTGGGGGTGACATTGTCAAGCGAGGCGCTGAGGCGGGGAGGCCCGTCGGACAGGGCAGGGCACGTCGTTCACGCCGGAGATGGGCGAGCCGTTGGCGGCGAACCACTTCTCGATGCCGGCGGGACCGAACGCGACCACCATGCGGGCCTCCGGTGAGCGGTCCAGGTAGCTGTGCGGGACACCGCGGGGGCCGTACGCGACGGCACCGGCGTGCAGGTCGCGGCGGTCGTCCCCGACGAAGAAGGTGATCTCACCGTCGAGCACGATCCAGATCTCGTCCTCTGCCTCGTGAACGTGCAGGGGCGGCGCCTGGCCCTTGGAGTCGGTGAACTCCATCACGCTCACCTCGTTCATGTGGGTGCTCCTGATTCGGCGCCGGGTCAGTTCTTCTCGAGGAAGCGCAGGAGTGTGCGGGTGAGCTGTTCGGGCTGTTCCTCGAAGATCCAGTGACCCGAGTCCTCGATGACGATCCCGGTCACATGTCTGGCGTACCGGCGGACCTGGGTGGGGACGGAGTCACCGAGGCTGCCGCGGGCGCCGATGGCGAGCACGGGCATGGTGAGCTTCTTCCTGCCGTACGCCCTGTTGTCGGCGATGTCCTTGGGGAAGGCGCGGAACCATTCGAAACTCGCGCGCAGGTGGGCGTCATCGCGCAGGTGGCCGGCGTACTCGCTGACCTGTCTGTCGCTGACGCCGTTCTTCTTGACTTCGAGGGAGTCGACGAAGCGTTCCACCCACTGCTCTTCCCTGCCGTTCACCATGCGCTCGGGCAGGCCGTTGGTGAGGCTGAAGTAGCCGAAGTTCCAGAAGCCCGGTCCCTTCGCGGTGAGGGAGGGGAAGGTGTAGAGGGTCTTGTCGGGGATGGGCGCCTCGCTGAGGACCAGCTTGGTGACGTCGCCGGGGTGGGCGGCGGCGTAGGCGTAGGCGACCATCGTGCCGATGTCGTGCCCCACGAGCCTGATGTCCCGTTCGAGGCCGAGCGTGGTCAGCAATCCGTGCAGGTCAGCGGCGAGGGTCTTCTTGTCGTAGCCACCGGCGGGCGCGTCGCTCTTGCCCGCTCCGCGTAGATCCGGAGCGATGACCGTGTAGTGCTTGGCGAGTTCGGGCAGGACTTCGCGCCAGGTGTACCAGGTCTGCGGATATCCGTGCAGCAGCACCAGCGTCGGCCCCTGCCCACCGCGCACATAGTTGATCGCGACGTCGCCGACCTGGACTCGCTGCTCGCTGAAGCCCGCCGGAACGCGCGGCTCGTCGCCGGTCTTCGAAGGCGTCTTGGAGGCGATGGCCGCGATGGGCACCGGTGTGGCCTGGGCGGAGGCGGCAGGGACGAGGCAGGCGAGCATGCCGATCACCGCGATCGAGAGGGGTTTCATGCGGCAAACCGTAGAAACCGGCTCGTTCGCCCCGCGAGCGTCACCTGACTGCGTCACCGAGCGCTACATGACCGGAGGTCTATCGGGAGGTCCACGGCGCTGTATGACAGTAGCCCGATGAGCAAGGCCGCTGTCGCCCGTCTTCCCCGTAAGCTTTGAGCGATCTCCACCAGATCACGGCGAAGGAGCGCTCGATCACCGCATCCAGCTTCGCGGAAGTGCTGCGTCGCCATCGGCACGCGGCACGTCTGACGCTGGAGCAGCTCGCCGAGGTCTCGGGGGTCAGCGACCGGACGCTGTCGGACATGGAACGCGGACGCAGCAAGGGTCCCCAGCATCGGACCGTAACCGCGCTGGCCGACGCCCTCCACCTGGCCGACGCCGACCGCAAGCAGCTCGTCGAGCTGGCGCGCGAGGGCCGCCTGCGCGATCGCTGGGCCCGCCCGACCGGGCTGTGCGAGCTGCCGCGCTCCGTCGACGACTTCACCGGCCGAGCCGCGGGACTGGCCTGGATCAGCGAGCTCCTACGCGCCGGGGACGCGCCGGGCGCCGCGGGCGTGGGGCTCATCACCGGTTCTGCCGGGCTGGGCAAGACCACGTTGACCGTCCGCGCCGCCCATGCCCTGCGGCCGGACTTCCCCGGCGGGGTGTTCTTCCTCGACCTGTTCGGCATGTCTCCGCAGCCCCTGCCCGTCGACGAGGCCCTGGGCACGCTGCTTCGCGCACTCGGCGGCGCGGATCCGCAGATCCCGGGCGACGTCGCCGGGCGCGCGTCCTTGTACCGGTCCCTGCTGCGTGACCGGCGCGTGCTGATCGTGCTCGACAATGCCGCCTCCGAGGAGCAGGTCCGGCCGCTGCTGCCGGCCGGCGGCGCGGGAAAGGCCCTGGTGACCAGCCGCCGCCTGCTGGCCGGTCTGGAAGGGGTGCGCAGACTCGGCCTCGGGCCCCTGCCGCCGCCGGAGGCCACCGAGCTGCTGACCGGGATCCTGAAAGACCGCGGCGCCTCGGACGAGGGATCGGCCGTCCGGCAGCTCGCGCAGCTGTGCGGCGGTCTGCCGCTCGCGCTCCGGATCGCCGGAAATCGGCTGGTCAGCCGGCCCGGCTGGAACGCCGCCGACCTCGCCGCCCGGCTGACGAACGAGGAGCGCCGCCTGGACCAGCTCAGCGCAGGCGATCTCAAGATCGCCACCGCGTTCGGGCTGTCCTACGAGCAGCTGGCCGACGCGACGCGACGGCTCTTCCGCCGGCTCGCCCTGGTGCCGGGCCGCGACCTCGACGCCGCTCTGGCCGCCGTGGTGGGCGGCACGTCGATCGAGGAGGCATGGGACGCCCTCGACGAACTCGTCGACCTCGGTCTGCTGCAGGACAACACGTCGGGACGCTACCGCTTCCACGACCTGGTCCGGCTGTTCGCCCGCGACCGGCTCCGGCAGGAGGAATCCGCGGCCGAGCGCGACGCGTTCACCGCGGCGATGACGTCGTGGCTGCTGCGGACGGCCACGACCGCCGGGCGGTGGTTCGATCCCGGGTACGGAGATCCCGGCCGGGCCGGCCCCGATGCCGCCGCGTTGTCCTCCTTGGAGGAGGCCGACCACTGGCTGCGCGTGAACGCGGACAACTGGCTGGGCGCGTTACGTCACGGGGCGAGCATCGGCCGGTTCGCCGCCGTCCTCGACTGCGCCGAGTCGATGGACTGGTTCTCCGACCGGTGGATGCACGCGCCGCACTGGTACGAGGTCTTCACCCTCGGCGCCGAGGCCGCCGCCGCCCTGGGCGATCAGGCCCGGCAGGCCGCGCAGCTGAACATGCTGGCCTGGGTCCATCTGCTGCCGCGAGACGACCCGGAGACCACGCTGCGGTACACGGCCCAGGCGACGGACCTGGCCACCCGCAGTGGTGCCACGATCCAGGTCGCCCTGGCCCAGCACCATGCGGGGGGCGCGCTTCGACGGCTCGGACGGCTCGACGAGGCCATCGCGGCGGAAACCCGGGCGGCGGAGATCTACAAGGCCAACGGCGACATCGATCGGTACTGCCACTCTCTCGGCGCCCTCGGCACCTGCCTTCGCGATGCCGGACACTACGCCGAGGCACTGGAGCAGTACCTCGGCCTGCTGGCCCTGCTGAACGACGACCGCTCGGGGACGACCCCGAGCGTCGCGGCGCTCATCCGGCCGATCGCGCTGGCCCGCGTCGGCGAATGTCTGGCACTGCTCGGCCATCGGGCCGAGGCGATCAGCAAGCTCACCGAGGCGATCAGCCTCATGGAGCAGGGCCGGTTGGCCTTCCCGCAGGCCCGCTCTCTGGAGACGCTGGCGGCCCTGCTGGCCGAGGAGGACCGGACCGGCGAGAGCCACCACGCCTACGCGCGGGCGGCCGAGGTGTACCAGGCCATCGGCGACGCCGAGGCGAGCAGCCGCTGCCGCGACCTGGCGACCGCCGCCCCCTGACGGTTTCCGCGCCACTTCTGCGTCCTGTTCTGCGTGGCCGGGCCGCGTGCGCGCGACTTGGATGGACAGCACCAGGACGGGCGCCGGGCCCGTCCCTCCAGCTCGGGAGCGACCATGGCCACCATCGGGAACATCGTGCTCGTACACGGTGGTTTCGTGGACGGATCCGGCTGGCAGGGCGTCCACCAGGAGCTGACCAGGGTCGGGCTCCGCGTCCACATCGTGCAGAACCCGACGCTGTCGCTGGAGGATGACGTCGCGGTGACCCGCCGGGTCCTGGACGGCCTCGACGGGCCGGCCGTCCTGGTCGGCCACTCCTACGGCGGGGTCGTCATCAGCGAGGCCGGCACCCACCCCAACGTCACGTCGCTGGTGTATATCGCCGCGTTCGCCCCTGACCAGGGCGAATCGGCCAACACCCTCACCACCGCCCCGCCGCCCGTCCTCCCTCCCCGGGAGGGCTTCCTCTTCCTCGACCGCGCCAGGTTCGCCGCCTCGTACGCCGCCGACCTGCCCGGCCACGTCGCCGCGTTCATGGCCGACTCCCAGGTCCCGTGCGGCGTGGACGCCCTCGGGGGGTCGGTCACCGAGCCGGCCTGGCGGCACAAGCCCAGCTGGTACCTCGTCGCGACCGAGGACCGGATGATCCCGCCGCAGGCTCAGCGCATGATGGCCGAGCGCGCCGGGGCGAAGGTCGTCGAGGTCATCGGCAGCCACGCCGTCCACATCTCCCAGCCCGCCGCGGTCGCCGACCTCATCCGCGAGGCCGCCGCCTGACGACGTCCGCCCTCGCGGGCGTCACCCGGACGAGCGCCGCCGCCTGCGAGCCGCCCGGAACACGCGCATCCGCAGAACTGATCGCATCAGCGAAAGGCCGGAATCCTCATGACCCGCGTTCCCGACGAAGGCATGGTGCTCGCCCACCCGGAGGCGGAGTTCACTGGACGGGCCCGCGAGCGCAAGCGACCATGGCTTCATATGCCAGCAAACCAGCCAGTAATAACGCTTTTCGGGCGGGAGTCCGAACAGCGGCGTCTCGGCGAGTTCGTGGACGGCGTCCGCAAGAGCGGCGGCGCGATGCTGGTGCGCGGAGAGGCGGGGATCGGGAAGTCGGCCCTGTTGCTGGACACGGCGAGGATCGCGGCCTCGCGCGGCATGCGGATCCTGCGGACGGCCGGTGTGAAGTCGGAGACCCACATGCCCTTCGCCGGTCTGCATCAGATGCTGCTTCCGCTTCGTACCGAGATCGGGGAACTGCCCGCCCCGCAGCGCGACGCGCTGGGAGCGGCGTTCGGGTTGACCGACGCCCGGGTGCCGGACCCGTTCCTCATCGCCCTGGCGGCGCTGAACCTCGTGGGCGAGGCCGCCGCCCACTCCCCCGTCCTGCTCATCGTCGAGGACGCTCACTGGCTGGACCGCGCGAGCGCCGACGTGCTCGCGTTCGTCGCGCGGCGGCTGGACTCCGAACCGATCGTGCTGCTGGCCGCGATCCGCGACGGTTTCCCGAGTCCCCTTGACGGGGCAGGGCTGGAGGAGTTGCTCCTCGACCGGCTCGATGACACCGCCGCGACCGCCCTGCTGGACGCCTGCAGCCCCACCCTGACGCCGGCGGTGCGCACCCGGTTGCTGCGGGAGGCCGCGGGAAACCCCTTGGCCCTCGTCGAGCTGCCGATCGCCGCGGACACGCGGGACGGGAAGGGGCCCCTGCCGCCGGGGTGGCTCCCGCTGACCACCCGGCTGGAGCAGACCTTCACCGCCCGCATGTCGGGGTTGCCCCCGGCCCTTCGGACCATGCTGCTGGTGGCCGCGATCAACGACAGCACCGCGCTTTCCGAGACCCTGGACGCCAGCGCGCTGATCACCGGTGCACCGGTCACGGCAGACGATCTGGCTCCCGCTGTCACCGTACGGCTGGTCGACGTGCACGAGACCGGAGTGTCGTTCCGGCACCCGCTCATGCGCTCGGCGATCTACCAGGGGGCGAGCATCTCCCAGAGGCACGCGGCGCACGCCGCCTTGGCCGACGTCCTCACCGGCCGGCCGGACCGTCGCCTCTGGCACCGCGCGGCCGCCACACCCAGGCCGGATGAGAGCATGGCCGTCGAGCTGGAGAACGCGGCCAAGAGCGTGCGACGCCGGGGCGACCTGTTGTCGGCCGTCGCGGCTCTGGAGCACGCGGTCAGGCTCAGCGAGAATCCCGCTCACCGGTGTGAACGGCTGGTGCGAGCCGCCGAGTACGCCGCTGAGATGGGACGGCGCGACATCGTCGTGCGGCTGCTGCGCGAAGACGAGCAGTCGCAGCTGTCGGCCCGGCAGCAGGCCCGTGTCGTGTGGATCCGCGAGAGCTTCCAGGACGGCATCCGTGACGACAGCGCGGCGGCGCACTCTCTGGCCGGTCTCGCCGAGACGATGGCGGCGCAGGGAGATGTCGATCTCGCGCTGAAACTCCTGTCCAGTGCGTCCTTGCGCTGTTTCTGGGCCCATGCTGACGAGCGGTCGCGGCGACGCGTGGTCGCGGTGGCGGAGAGCCTGCCCGTCGACGATCTGGACGGGCGGTTGCTGACGGTCTTGGCGTTCGCGGCTCCCATCGAGCGGGGCAAGATCGTGATCGAACGATTGCGCCGGCTGGCCGCCCACCCGACCGGCGGCCGGCCGGCGGCCCGCCTGCTCGGCAGTTCGGCGTTGATGGTGGGAGCGCTCGACCTGTCGGAGGAGTTCTGCGCCGCGTCGCTGCCGGCCCTGCGCGCCCAGGGCCGGCTCAGCCTCCTGGCACGAGACCTCGGGGCGCAGGCGTGGAGCGCGGCCCGGCTGGCCGACCTGAGCGTGGCCATCCCCGCGGCCGAGGAGGCCGCCCGGCTGGCGCGCGAGACCTCCCAGCCGCTGATGCACGCCATCGCTCAGGCGTCGGGCGCGGTGCTGGCCGCGCTGCGCGGCGAGCAGGATCGCGTGGAGAGCCTCGCGGTGGCGGCCGAGCAGGTGGCCCTGCCCGTCGGAGCCCGCCCCGTGCTGGCAACGGTGCAGCTCGCGCGCGGGCTCGCCGCGCTGGGCGAGGGACGTTACGCCGACGCCTTCGACCAGCTCCGACGGATGCACGACCCCGCCGATCCGGCCTTCCACCTGGCGCTGCGCTGCTTCTCCATCGCCGAACTCGCGGACGCCGCGGCGCACAGCGGTCAGGCTCACGCGGTGGCCGGCATCATCGAGGAGCTGGAGGCGGTGGCGCTCACCACGCCGTCGCCCGCCTTGCACGCCGACCTGCGCTACGCCCGGGCCGTCCTGGCCGACGAGGCGGCGGCAGAGCCCTTCTTCGCCGCCGCGCTCGGGGCCGACCTGCGGCGATGGCCCTTCGTCCGGGCTCGGGTGCAGCTGGCGTACGGTGAATGGCTGCGGCGCCAGCGGCGTACGGCCGAGTCGCGGGCGCCCCTGCGTACGGCTCGCGAGACGTTCGACGCCTTGGGGGTGATCCCCTGGAGCGAGCGCGCGCGCCAGGAGCTGCGGGCCTCCGGCGAGAGCAGCCGCAGGCGCAGCAGCGAAGCGCGCGACGTGCTGACCGCGCAGGAGCTCCAGATCGCCCAGATGGCGGCCGACGGCCTGACGAACCGGGAGATCGGCGAGAAACTCTATCTATCTCACCGAACCGTCAGCTCCCACCTCTACAGGATCTTCCCCAAGCTGGGGATCACCTCGCGATCGGCGTTGAGCACGGCCCTGCGCGTACCGGCCTGACCTCGCCGCATCGCCCGGGTGACGCTCGGTGACGCAGTCATGTGACGCTCGCGAGGCGCGCGAGAGGCTTTCTACGGTGAGGCCATGACCACAGGGAGATCCTTCAGAAACGGCAGCACCCCGACCGTCGTCCTGGTCCACGGCGCCTTCACGGACGCGTCGAGCTGGGCGGGCGTGATCGCCGAGCTCCAGGCTTCCGGGATCCCCGTGACCGCGGTGGCCAACCCGCTGCGCGGACCGGCCACCGACGCCGCCTACCTCGCCGGCGTCGTCGCCGCGATCGACGGTCCGGTCCTGCTGGTGGGTCACTCCTACGGCGGTGTGGTCATCACCCGGGCCGGAGGCCAATCGGGCAACGTGATCGGGCTGGTCTACGTGGCCGCTTTCGCCCTGGAGGCAGGCGAGAGCGTGCTGGACGTCACGGGCCGCTTCCCCGACAGCCTGCTGGGGCCGGCGCTGCGGCCGGCCGTCTTCCGCACCGGCGATGGACAGGAGGCCGTGGAGCTGTACCTCAAGGACGACCAGTTCCCCGCGGTGTTCGCCGCCGACCTGCCCGAGCGCCTCACCTCGGTGGCGGCCGCCGCGCAGCGCCCCATCGCGGCCGTGGCGTTCGAGGAGAGCTCTCCCGCCGCGAGCTGGAAGACCCTGCCGTCCTGGTACGTCGTGGCGACCGCCGACCAGGCGATCCACCCCGACGCACAGCGTTTCATGGCCCGGCGCGCAGGGGCCGACACCATCGAGGTCGAGGCGTCACACGCGATCGCGCTGTCGCAACCGGCGGCCGTGGCCGGCCACATCCGCACCGCCGCCACCGCGGCCCGGACCGTCAAGCACACCCATCCGGCATGACAGCCGGGATCCCGAGGAGCAACCGATGACCGCACCGACCATTCCCGTCGTCTTCATCCACGGCCTGTGGCTGCACGCCACCTCCTGGTCGTCCTGGACCGAGCTGTTCACGGCCGCCGGATACGACGCCACGGCCCCCGGCTGGCCCGGCGACGGCGAAACCGTCGAACTGTCCCGGAAAGACCCCGACAGCATCGCCGACCACGGCATCGACGACGTCGTCGCCCACTACACGGAGATCATCAACGCTCTGGACGTCAAGCCGATCCTGATCGGCCACTCCTTCGGCGGCATGATCGCCGAGAAGCTGCTCGGGCAGGACCTGGCCAGAGCCGCGATCGCGATCGACGCCGCGCAGATCAAGGGGGTGCTGCCGCTGCCGCTGTCGGCGCTGCGCTCGACCCTGCCGGTGTTCAAGAACCCGGCCAACAAGCACCGGGCCGTCTCCCTCACCCTCGACCAGTTCACCTACGCGTTCGGCAACGCCATCCCGGCGCAGGAGGCCGCCGAACTGTACGAACGCTGGACCATCCCCGCGCCGGGCAAGCCGCTGTTCGAGGCCGCCGCCGCCAACTTCTCCGCCCACTCGCCCGCCAAGGTCGACACCGGCAACAACGCCCGAGGACCGCTGCTCCTGATCGCCGGCGGCAAGGACCACACCGTCCCCGAGACCGTCACCAAGGCGACCCTCAAGCAGTACCGGGACTCCACCGCGATCACCGACTTCCAGGAGTTCCCCGACCGCGGCCACTCCCTGACCATCGACCACGGCTGGCGTGAGGTCGCCGACGCCTGCCTGACCTGGCTCGCCAGGAACGACCTCCAGCCGAACTGAAAGCGATCGATGCCGGGGCGTCCCGTTCGCGGGCGCTCCTACCGCGGCGGCCGCCACCACCAGGCGGCCGAGTCGGGCGGGAGCGCGCCGTCGGCCAACGGCGCGCTGACGCGGCTGCAAGAAGAATAGAAAAGCCTTTCATAGATTTCGCGTCCTTGCAGGCGTACGGCACGCGGGCCGCCCCCGATAGACGGCGTACGCACGGACATTCCAGCCACTCGGCTGCAAGGCGTTGCAACCCGCCACGAGGCCGGCCGGCCGGCGGCGGTCAGCGGGCGGGAGCCGCGGTGGTGGTGTGGACGGGCGCCGTGGAGCGGCGGACCACCAGCTCGGGACGGTGCAGCAGCTCAGCGCGCGGCGCGGGCAGGCCGCGGATCTCGTCCAGCAGGCTGGCGACGGCGGCCAGCGCCATCTCGCGGACCGGCTGCCTGATGGTGGTCAGCGGCGGATCAAGGTACGCCGTCATCGGCGTGTCGTCGAAGCCGACGACCGAGACGTCCTCGGGCACGCGCATCCCCAGGCTGCGGGCGCCCCTGATCGTGCCGAGGGCCATGATGTCGCTGCCGCAGCAGATGGCCGTGCACCCGCGTGCGAGCAGTTGCTGCGCGGCGGACTGGCCGCCCTCGACGGTGTAGAGGGTGTTGACGACCAGCTCGGAGACGTCGGTGACCCCGGCGTAGTCGGCCATGGCGCGCTCGAAGCCCTGCGTCTTGCGCATGGTCGGCACGAAGCGCTCCTGCCCGACCGCCAGCCCGACGCGCCGGTGGCCGAGGGAGACCAGGTGGTTGACCGCCATGTCGAGCGCGGCGACGTCGTCGTTGGAGATGAAATGCGCGGGAATGTCGGGACGATAGCCGTTGATCAGCACCATCGGCAGGCCGAGCTCGGTCAGCCGCACGTATCGCGCGCGGTCCGAGCGCGAGTCGGCGTGCAGCCCGTTGACGAAGATGATGCCGGCGACGCCGCGCTCCAGCAGCAGGGCGGTGTAGTCGTCCTCGGTGACGCCGCCCGGTGTCTGCGTGCACAGCACGGCCGTGTAGCCGGACAGCACCAGGGCGCTCTCGATGACCTGCGCGAACGCCGGGAAGATGGGGTTGCTGAGCTCGGGCAGGATCAGGCCGATCAGTCCGGTCTGGTTCTGCCGCAGTTTCAGCGGGCGCTCGTAGCCCAGCACGTCAAGGGCGGTCAGGACGGCCTGCCTGGTGTCGGCCGCCACCCCGGGCCTGCCGTTGAGCACGCGGCTCACGGTCGCCTCGCTCACTCCCGCCTGGGCGGCGATGTCGGCGAGGCGCATGGTCATGGTGGGATTTTACCGCCTTCGGTTTCCCCGGCAGCCACGGCGTTTCAGGCATGACCGCCGGGTTACGGCAAGGTTTCACAAGTTTGCTGCAAACTCTTGCCGTGATTGAAAGGATCAAGCATTCTTCTGAATACACGGGCAGCTGTCCCCCCAACACACCTGTGTCCACGGAAGAGGGCTTCATCCCCATGCCACATGCCAAGCCACCTCTACGTAACCGCATCCGCCACTTACTGGCCGGCGCCGCGATCCTCGCGGCCGGTCTCACCCCGCTGACCGCGGCCCCCGCCCACGCCGCCGTCACACTGAATGACAGCGAGGTGACGGCCAACCTGTGGGAATGGAACTGGAAGTCCGTCTCCGCGGCGTGCACGAACCACCTCGGACCGGCCGGGTACGGCGCGGTCCAGGTGGCGCCTCCGCAGGAGTCGGTCAGCCTCCCCAACAGCAGCGACGGCGTACACCCGTGGTACGAGGTGTACCAACCGGTCTCCTACAAGCTGGAGAGCCGCCTCGGCACCCGGCAGCAGTTCGCCGCCATGATCGCCGCCTGCCACGACGCGGGTGTGCGCGTGTACGTCGACGCGGTCGTCAACCACATGGCCGGCGTGAACAACCCCGCGGGCACCAAAGGCTACGCGGGCAGCGAGTTCTCCGGCCCCGGCTACAGCTTCCCGGCCGTCCCGTACGGCGCCGGCGACTTCCATCGCCCCGGTGACAACTGCCCGACCTCCGGCGGCATCAACGACTGGAACAACGAGGCCCAGGTGACCAGCTGCGAGCTGTTGCAGCTGGCCGACCTGTACACCGAGAAGGACTCCGTCCGCGAAAAGATCGCGGCCTACCTCAACGACCTCGTCGGCCTCGGCGTCGACGGGTTCCGCGTGGACGCGGTCAAGCACATCAAGAAGGACGACTTCGCCGCGATCCTCTCCAGGGTGAACAACACCGTGAGCGAGGGCAGGCGCCCGTACGTCGCCCAGGAGATCTTCGACGGCGCGAGCAACGACGCCCTGAAGGCGCGAGCGTTCATCGGCAACGGCGACGTCCTGGACTTCGCCTACGCCAAGGGGGTCAAGGCCCAGTTCCAGGGCTCGATCGCCAACCTCGCGACCGTGCCCGGCTGGAACCTCGACGCTCCCGGCGCCAACGTCTTCGCCATGGTCACCAACCACGACCTGGAGCGGGACGGCGCCGTGCTGTCCTACAAGAACGGCACCGACTACGTCCTGGCCAACTACTTCGTGCTGGCCTACCCGCACGGCAAGCCCTCGGTCTACGACAGCTTCGCCTGGTCCAACCGCAACCAGTCTCCCCCGGCCGACGGCAACGGCTACGTGAGCGACACCGTGTGCGGCAGCAGCTGGAACTGCCTGACCCAGTCCACCGGGATCAAGGGCATGGTCGGCTGGGCCAACACCACCAGGTCCGTCAAGACCGTCTCGGACTTCAAGGCCGTCAACGACCACGTCATCGGCTTCCGCCGCGGCGACCGCGGCTGGATCGGCATCAACGACTCCGGCAGCGCCGCCACCGCCGAGTTCGCCACCGGACTGGCCGACGGCTACTACTGCGACGTCATCTCCGGCGCCCCCACCGGATCCGGCTGCACCGGCACCACGGTCACCGTCGCCGGCGGCAAGGCCACCGTCACGATCCCCGCCGGCGACGCGGTCGCCATCCACGCCAACGCCAAGGCCACCACCGGCACCGTCAAGGTCGCCACCACGTTCACCGTCACCGCCACCCCTGCCGGCGGCCAGGACCTCTACGTGGTCGGCAGCGACCCGGCCCTCGGCTCCTGGGCCCCCGCCGACGCGGTCAACCTCACCGCCAAGGGCGACAACGTGTTCAGTGGCATCGTCCAACTGCCCGGGTCCACCGCCGTCGAGTACAAGTACCTCAAGAAGACCTCCGCAGGCGTGGTGACCTGGGAATCGGGCGCCAACCGCACCCTCACCACGCCCGCGGCCGGCACCCATGCCGTCACCGACGCCTTCCGCGGCGACACCGTCGCCTCCCAGATCGCCACGTCCTTCAACGCCACGGTCTCCACCTACTACGGCCAGAACGTCTACGTCGTCGGCAACGTCGCCGCGCTCGGCGGCTGGAACCCCGCCGCGGCCGTCCCGCTGTCCTCGGCCGACTACCCGATCTGGCGCGTCACCGTCAACCTGCCTCCCGGCACCGGCGTCGAGTACAAATACCTCAAGAAGAACCCCGACGGCTCGGTCACCTGGGAGTCCGGCGGCAATCGCGCCTTCACCACCCCGTCCACCGGCACCCACACCAGAAACGACACCTGGAAGTAGCCGGCCAGAGCCCGGATCAGTGGCCGGACCCGATGGGGTCCGGCCACTCCCCTGCCGAGACGCCCTCAGGCGTCGCCTGCACGACGCGTGACGGAGGGCGCCTGACCGTAGGTCTGGCGGTAGAAGGAGGCGAACCGGCTCAGATGCGTGAACCCCCAGCGGAGCGCCACCTCTGTGACAGTGGTCTGGCCGCCTGTCTCCGCGATGTGGAGGAGATCGGCGTGCGCCCGGGCCAGCCGTACGTTGCGCAGATAGGCCATGGGCGTGGTCTGCAGGTGTTCACGGAAGCCCGACTGAAGGGTGCGGACGCTCACCCTGGCCGCGGTGGCGATGTCTGTCAGGGTGATCGGCTCGGCCGCGTGGTCTTCGCAGAAGTGGCGCGCGCGTCGAAGCGCCGCGGGCCCCAATGGGGCGCCGGGCTCCCCGAGGTCGGCGGAGTAGGTGTGCGGCTGTGAGCCGAGCATGGTCTGCAGCAGGAACTGCTCGAAATGGTGTTCGGCGAGAGACGAGGCCGCGAAGGGGAACGCCTTGCCTGCCGTGGCAGGGCGGGAAAGCGCGGTGAGTGCTCGGCCCAGGGGGCTCGCGTCGATGACCTGCGGCTCGAAGTACATATCCTTTCCGGGGACGTCACCGAGCTGATCCTCAAGGACGCGATCGACAAGCGCCTCGGGGATCTGGATGATCATGACATCGTGATCGACGCTCCAGTTCATGTCGATGCGCCGCCGGGGGCCGATGATGTTGAGCGGTGCGGCGACGTCCTGGCCCCCGATCATCAGTCGTCCACCGCCGGTCAACGGCACGTGAATGTTGTAGTAGTCGGGCAGCTCCGGCACTTCGACACGGATTTCCGCCCCGTACGCCAGCGTGTGCAAGACGATGTTCCCGCGGTGCAGCAGCCTGTACCGGCCGCCGTTCGCATGGCTTTTGATGACCTTGAGGCCGTGCGGCGAGAAGTTCTGCGAGACCTGCGCCCGCATTTCCTCGACGTCGCCTTTGAACATCGGGGCCGGTGCGGATGGGCTCGGGACGTTTCCCGAGCTCTGTGCCTTCAATTCGTTCATGGTCTCGATCCCCCCGCTCCCGTGGCCGGACCACGCCTCTTCAGCCAGTCCCGATGTCGAGGAATCCGCGCATGAGTCTAGCGACGCACAGCGGCAGGCAATATCCACCTCACGTCCGATCGGTTGCGCATTCGGGACAACGGCAGCAGCCATGCGTTCGGCATGCGGCCCGTGGCCGGACTGGGGCCGTTCACTGTTCCTCCTGCATCCAGCCGATGCCGAACCATGGAGAGGTCATGACAGCGATCGTGCCCGAGCACAATCTCGACGATGGCGCACCATGCCGACTTCCTGTTGTCGGACGGACCTCTGACCCCCATGCCGGAGCTGTACCGGGGATGGGAACAGATTTGCACATGCCTCGAACCCGTAACGCGTTCCGGCGCGCCGGATGGCGGACCACCGACCTGGATGATTCGGAACTGCATCGGGTGCCGCACCCCTTCGCCTGGCTCCAGAAGGTAGGCGAAGGGGTGCGGCCTCACCGTGACCCGTGCAGGGTGCTGGAGGGCGATCGGCCATATGTCTCCCTGTAGAGGGAGGCGAAGCGGCCCAGATGCGTGAAACCCCAACGTATGGCCACCTCTGTGACAGTGGTCCGAGCGCCCGTCTGGGCGATGCGTACCAGGTCGGCATGGACCTGCGCCAGTCGTACCTGGCGCAGGTAGGCGAGAGGCGTGGTCTGCAGGTGATTGCGAAAGTCGTGCTGCAGGGTGCGGACGCTGACCCTGGCCGCTGCGGCGATGTCCCGGAGGGAGACGCGTTCATCCGCGTGTTCCTCACAGTAGATCTGCGCTCGCCGCAACGCGGCCGGACTGGACGCGGCGTCAGGCTCGCCGAGGATGGGCGAGTAGTCGTGCGGCTGCGAGTCCAGCAGGGTATGCAGCAGAAATTTCTCGAAGTGATGCCCGGCCAAGGGTGAGGCCATGAACGGTGGCCTGTCGTATGCGCTCAACAGCGACACCATGGTGAGGACCCCGCTGAAAGCACTGTCGCAGGTGATATCCGGGCGGAAACGAGGCGCCTGCTTCGGAGGATCGCCCAGATAGCCGGCGAGTGTCCGCTCGACCAGCGCCGAGGGGACTTGGATGATCAACAGCTCGTGGTCGACGCTCCACCACATGTCGGACCGCTCTCGGGGGCCTACGATGACCGACGGCGCGTCGATGTGTTTGCCTTCGACCTGCACCTCCCCCGCGCCTCTCAGCGGGAAGTAGATGTTGTAGAGATCCGGGGCCCGCGGGACGGCGACACGGATCTCGGCTCCGTACGACAGGATGCGCATGCCGATGTCGCCCTCATAAAGATCCTTGTAGCGGCCCCCTGCCGGATGTTCTTTAATGGCCTCGACGGCGTGCGGCCATGAGCTGCGGGACAGAAAGTCACGTACCTTACGGAAATCGCCCGTGAATGACTTTGGAACGTCACGGCACTCTTTCATCGACAGAATTGTTCATGGCCGCTAAGACCAGATTCGGACATTTCATAAAAGATGCAAGAATCCCGCATCGCCCTGGCACATGAGAGGTGCAGGCCTGCGTCGTGAAGCGATCCGCCTGCGTGGTCTTGCCTGCACTACGAGAAGCCTGCCGGCTTCGGACCCACCACGCTCGACGCCCGCTGGAGCCGGTCATCCCAGCTGCGGCCGTCCAGGGTCCCCTCCCCTGAACGCCGTCCCCGGACATCCACGTCAGCCGAGATCACCGGTGAGATAGCGCTGGACGAGGGGAGCCAGGATCGCGACCAGTTCCTCGCGCTCCAGCGATGCGAGCGGCTCGACCCGCAGCACGTACCTGGCCGTGGCGACGCCCAGCAGGTGCGCGCCGGTGAGGTTGGCCCGCAGTTCGGCGCGATCCGCCCCGATGGCGCGGGCGAGGGGAAGCATCACCTCGTCGGACATGAACGAGGCCACCATCGCCGACGCGCTCGGCGACGCCGACACGCCACGCACCACCGCGAGGAGCCGCGCCCCCGTGTCCGGCGCCTCCCAGAGTTCGAGGTAGCGGCGCGACAGCCGCTCTCCGAGGTTCGCGACGCCGCCGTCGTGCACCAGCGCCGCCAGGGAGCGGGTGGGCGGATCGGCCCGCAAAGCGGTGTTGAAGAGCTTGTCCTTGTTGCCGAAGAACTGCAGGACCAGGGCCGGATCCACACCGGCGGCGGAGGCGACGCCCCGGATGGTGGTCGCCGTGTAGCCCTGCTCGGCGAAGCTCTGCTGGGCCGCGGCCAGGATCGCCTCGCGCGTCCCGGACACGCCCGGACGACGCCCTCCGGCCCTTCTCTGACGAGTCTCGCTCACCCCGAAAGACTAACTCATCAACGTTGAGTTTCATGCCATGCTTGGCTTATCGTGAACTCACCATCGTTGAGTTATCTCGTGAAGGGAGCAGCGATGTCGCGAACGGTAATGATCACCGGGACGTCATCAGGAATCGGCCGGGCCTCGGCTCTGGCGCTGGCCGCCCGGGGCTTCACCGTCTTCGCCGGGATCCGCGAGGCGGCCGATGGCGAGGCGCTACGCCGCGCGTCCAGGGGAGAGATCGTCCCCGTGTACGTCGACGTCACCGACGGAGAGTCGATCGCCGCCGCCGCCGTGCGGGTGGAGCGGGCCACCGGCGCGGCCGGGCTGGCCGGGCTCGTCAACAACGCCGGGATCGGCGCGCCTTGGCCGATGGAGCTGGTGCCCCTGGATGAGTTCCGGCGCCATCTCGAGGTGAATCTGACCGGCCAGCTCGCCGTCACCCAGGCGTTCCTGCCGCTGGTCAAGCGTGCCAGGGGGCGGATCATCAATGTCGGGTCCGAGGGCGGGCGCATCACGTTGCCCTTTCTCGGCCCCATCACGAGCGCCAAGCACGGGCTGGTCTCGGTGACCGACGCGCTGCGCATGGAGCTGCGCCCATGGGGCGTGTACGTGAGCATCGTGGAGCCGGGCGCCACACAGAGCACCGCCCCCGCCAAGCTGGTGGAGAACGGCCGCCGCGCCGTCGCCGAACTGTTCTCGCCGCAGGGCCGGGCCGACTACGGCGCGATGGTCGAGCACGTGATCGGGAGAATCGCCGCGAGCAATCAGCGCACCGGCAGCCCGCCCGAGGTGATCGCCGGGGCCGTGGTGAAGGCGATGACCGCCCGGCGGCCGAGAACGCGCTACCCCGTCGGCGGCCACGCCAAGCTCCTCACCCGGCTGCGGCGCGTGCTGCCGGACCGCGCGATGGACGCGCTGTTCGCGCGAATGCTGGGCCTGTCCATCGAACGACGAGTACATCCACGATCGGAGTATGTGAGATGAGAATGTTCGCCCGCTTACTGGTTGCCGTGGTGGTGGCGTTCGGCGCGCCGCCGCTGCCCGGGGGTACGGCAAGCGCCGCCGATTCGGTGGTCGAGACCGTCAACGTGTGGCAGTGGAACGTGTCCGGCTGGAAGATGAACGACGGATCGGCGACCACCGGCATGGTGGAGGCCGCCGCCGCGTCGATCGTGAACCGGGACGCGGACTTCGCCGCCTTCAACGAACTGTGCTGGAGCCAGTACAAAGCGCTGCAGGAACGGCTGAAGGCGGACGGCTGGCCCGAGGGCGACAGCTTCGCCCGCTTCGCCACCATCCGGGAGACCACCTGCCACGGTGAGCCGTTCGGCATCGCCCTCTTCAGCCGGCGACAGCTCGGCAACGCCCAGAAGTACGACCTGCCGATAGATGACCGCGGCGGGGTGCACAAGCTCCTCTGCGCACCCCTGCACGACCAGTCCCACCTGTGGTTCTGCACCACGCACATCACCAGCAGGGAGACGGTGATCGGCGGGAGCAGCATCAAGGAGCAGCAACTGGCGGCGGTACGGAGCCACTTGCAGGACCTTCACGACAAGGGCAACACCGTGCTCATCGCCGGCGACTTCAACGCACGACCCGACGACGCGCTGCTGGACCCCTGGTACGCGCCCAGTCTCAACGTGCCGAACAACGACGGCAACACCGGCGCCTACCGGGAGCTCGACGACGAGGACCCGCAGTGCCCCGGCATCGGCGAGACCACCGTCAACGCGTACAACGGCGACGGCAAGCCGATCGGCGTCGTGGCCCCCTGCGACCAGCGCCCCAAGATCGACCTGATCTTCGTCCGGGAGAGCGCCATCGCCGGCCCGTACACCGGTGACGCGCTGGGCGAGGGCACGGCCTGCAACGGACCGTGTTCCGACCATCGCGTGACGATCGGCACGGTCCCGGTCCGCATCCAGCTCTGACGGCCTGACCGGCGTCGCCGCCGGCCCTGGTCGTGCGTGCGCTCGGGGGGAGTCGAACCCCCACGCTCCTCGCGGAGCACTGGATCCTGGGTCCAGCGCGTCTGCCGAAGTTCCGCCACGAGCGCCTGATGCGCTGCCCCTTACGGAGAAGCTGGGCCCCGGGCTTGGCTGGCGTGGGCCGGCCCGGGGCGGGGGCCGGGTCCGGCCGGGGGGCGCCAATCCCTCCGGCCAGGCCGTGGCCCGCGGCCCTCTTCTTTCAGGACCGCTGTCCGAGTGGCAGGATTCGAACCTGCGGTGCTCCTGCTCCCAAGGCAGGCGGGCTGACCAAACTGCCCCACACTCGGTCGTCAACAAATAAGCCGCCCCGGTGCGTCCCGAGGCGGCTTTCCGATAATCGGCCGGTTATCCGGAAAGCCCTCGCCACAGTCGGGGGTAGCTCACTTCGCTGCCTTTCTTTCGTGCGGCTGGACAATGTCCACGGTAAAGGAGTGATCGACGGCCGTGCCACACATTTATCTCTGCGCGCGCGATTCCGGGGTCTCCACGCGGAAGTGCGGCAGGGACTCGGGGTAGTTGTCCCTGACGAAGTCGACCAGGAACTCGCGTACGTCGCACTTGAGGTCCCACGCGGACGGCGAGTCCGCGGCGCTCATCAGGGCGCGCAGTTCCACCAGGCCGTTCGGCAGCACGTCGGTGACCTGGAGCGTCCAGTCCTTCTGGTCCCACAGCGGGTTGCCCTGCAGGAACGCGTACAGCGCCTCCCGGAGTTTGGGCACCGGCACCGACCAGTCCACGCGCAGGAACACGACGGCGAGGACGCGGCTGCCGTGCCGGGTCCAGTTCTCGAACGGGTTCTGGGTGAAGTACGACACCGGCAGGACCAGGCGGCGCTCGTCCCACAGGCGCACGACGACGTAGGTGAGCGTCAGCTCCTCGATCCGGCCCCATTCCTTCTCCACGACGACCACGTCGTCGAGCCGGAGCGCGTCGCTGAAGGCCAGCTGGAGGCCGGCGAGGGCGTTGCCGATGGTGGGCTGGGCGGCGATGCCGACGATGGCGCCGGCGATGCCCGCCGAGGCCAGGATGCCCGCGCCAAGCGCGCGCACCTGCGGGAACGAGAAGAGCATCGCGCCGATCGCGATCACGATGATGACCACGGCGGCGATGCGCCGGACCAGCCCGATCTGCGTCATGATCCGCCGCGCCCGGCGGTTGCGCTCCCCTTCGACCCGCACCAGCCGCTCGAGCACCACATCCGTCAGCGCGTACGTGGCCTGCACGATCAGCCAGGTGACGGCGCCGATCGTGACGAGGCCGAGCACCCGGTTGACGGTCGCCGCGAGGGCCCGCGCGTCCGGGGTCGAGCCGAGCAGGTCCGGCGCGAAGGCCACGTTGAAGGCCGCCACGACCGCCACCGTGAAGGCGGACCACGTGCAGTGCTCCACCAGGTGCCGGGGGAACGACCATTTGCGTCCGACCCTGTTCAGCACCCTCCGGACCAGCTCAACCAGGAGGATCGCGCCGATCACCGAGATTACGAGAATCGGCCAGCCTGCTGGAGACTGCACGTCTATGCCCCCAAATGTCTAGAACGTCTCGTCAAAGGTCACATTGCCCTCAACTGCCACTTGATACGCGGAGACCCGCCGTTCGAAGAAATTGGCCAGCTCCTGCACGTCCTGCAGCTCCATGAACGCGAAGGGGTTGGCCGAGCCGTACCTCGCGGGCAGGCCCAGCCTGGCCAGCCGCTGGTCGGCGACGTATTCCAGGTATTGGCGCATCTGCGCGACCCCCATGCCGGGCATGCCGGCCCCGCAGAGGTCCGCGGCGAAGGCCAGCTCCGCGGCCACGGCCTCCTCCACCATGAGGGTAACCTGTTTGCCCAGCTCGACGTCGAAAAGGTCGGGTTCCTCCGCCCGCACGGTGTCCACCACGCTGAAGGCGAACTCCATGTGCATGGACTCGTCGCGGAAGACCCAGTTCGTCCCGGTGGCCAGGCCGCCGAGCAGGCCCCGGGAGCGGAACCAGTAGACGTACGCGAAGGCCCCGTAGAAGAACAGGCCCTCGATGCAGGCGGCGAAGCAGATGAGGTTGAGCAGGAAGCGCCGGCGGTCGTCCCGCGTCTCCAGGCGCTGCAGCTCGTTGATCGAGTCGATCCACGTGAAGCAGAACTCCGCCTTGTCGCGGATCGAGGGGATGTGGTCGATCGCGGCGAAGGCCTTCACCCTTTCGTCGGGATCCGGCAGGTACGTGTCCAGCAGCGTCAGGTAGAACTGGACGTGCACGGCCTCCTCGAACAGCTGCCTGCTGAGATAGAGGCGCGCCTCGGGGGCGTTGACGTGCTGGTAGAGGTTGAGCACGAGGTTGTTGGCCACGATGGAGTCGCCGGTGGCGAAGAACGCGACCAGCCGGTTGATCAGGTGCCGCTCCTGCGGCGTCATCCTGGCCAGGTCGGCGAGGTCGGTGTGGAGGTCCACCTCCTCGACGGTCCAGGTGTTGCGGATGGCCGCGCGGTAGCGTTCGTAGAAGTCCGGGTAGCGCATGGGGCGCAGGGTGAGGTCCATGCCGGGGTCGAGCAGCACAACAGTCTCCTTACTGGCAGGCTTCGCAGGTCTCGGGGTTCTCCAGGGAGCAGGCGATCGCTTCTGCGGAGGGCGTCTGCACGGTGGTCTGGGCGATGCGGGTGGCGGGGCGGGAACGCAGGTAGTACGTGGTCTTCAGGCCCCGCTTCCAGGCGTAGGCGTACATCGACGAGAGCTTGCCGATGGTCGGGCTGGCCATGAAGAGGTTCAGGGACTGGGACTGGTCGATGTACGGCTGGCGCGCGGCGGCCAGGTCGATCAGCGCCTTCTGCGGCAGCTCCCAGGCCGTGCGGTAGAGGACTTTGAGGTCGTCGGGGATGCCGGCGACCGTCTGGACCGAGCCGTCGGCCCGCTTGAGGTCGTCGCGCAGCTGCTGCGTCCACAGCCCGCGTGCCTGCAGATCGGCCACCAGATATCGGTTGACCTGCAGGAACTCGCCCGAGAGCGTCTCGCGCTTGAAGACGTTGGACACCTGCGGCTCGATGCACTCGTAGCAGCCGGCGATGGAGGCGATCGTGGCGGTGGGCGCGATGGCGATCATGAGCGAGTTGCGCAGGCCGGTGCGGGCGACCTTCTCCCGCACGGCGTCCCACTGCCCGGTGCCCGTGACGTAGTGGTCCGGGTGCAGCACTCCCCCGGCCGCCCGCGTCTCGGCGTACGACGGGTGCCGGCCGCGCTCGGCCGCCAGGTCGGCCGAGGTGTCGTACGCGGCCAGCGCGATCTCCTCGGCGATCCTGGTGGACAGCTCCAGCGCCTCGGGCGAGTCGAACGGCAGCCGCAGCGTGAAGAACACGTCGGCCAGGCCCATGACGCCGAGCCCGATGGGCCGCCAGCGCTTGTTCGCCGCCTCGGCCTCGGGCGTCGGGTAGAAGCCCAGGTCGATGGTCCGGTCCAGGAAGCGCACGGCCGTGCGTACGGTGGTGCGCAGCCGGTCCCAGTCCACGCCGCCGTCGTCGAGGTGGGCGGCCAGGTTGATCGAGCCGAGGTTGCAGACCGCGGTC
This sequence comes from Nonomuraea angiospora, assembly GCF_014873145.1. NCBI lineage: Bacteria > Bacillati > Actinomycetota > Actinomycetes > Streptosporangiales > Streptosporangiaceae > Nonomuraea > Nonomuraea angiospora. Next base: position 4,005,328 of record NZ_JADBEK010000001.1, read on the forward strand.
TCGGCGTCGCTGGTGACCTCAAGGATCTCGGTGCACAGGTTCGACAGGTGGATGACGTTCCCGGGGCGGCCGGTCTGGTTGGAGGTGCGGTTGGCGGCGTCCTTGAAGGTCATCCAGCCGTTCCCGGTCTGGGCGAGCGTGCGCATCATCCGGCCGTACAGGGTCCTGGCGGGGATCTGCCGGACCTGTCGCCCGGCGGCCTCGTACGCGCGGTACGCCCGCGTGAACGCGTCACCGTACAGGTCGGTGAGGTCGGGCACCTCCTTCGGGTCGAACAGCGACCAGACCTCGTCCGCCTCCACCCGGCGCATGAACTCGTCGGGCACCCAGTTGGCCAGGTTCAGGTTGTGGGTGCGGCGGGCGTCCTCGCCGGTGTTGTCGCGCAGCTCCAGGAACTCCTCGATGTCGGCGTGCCAGGTCTCCAGGTAGACGCAGGCCGCGCCCTTGCGCCGCCCGCCCTGGTTGACGGCCGCGACGGACGAGTCGAGCGTGCGCAGCCACGGGACGATGCCGTTGGAGTGGCCGTTGGTGCCCCGGATCAGTGAGCCGCGCGAGCGCACCCGGGTCCAGGAGATGCCGATGCCTCCGGCGTACTTCGACAGGCGGGCCACCTGCCCGTACCGGTCGTAGATCGCCTCCAGCTCGTCGCGCGGCGAGTCGAGCAGGAAGCACGACGACAGCTGCGGGCGGCGCGCGCCCGAGTTGAACAGCGTGGGCGAGCTGGGCAGGTAGGACAGCGTGGACATGAGCGCGTAGAGCTCGGCGGCCTCCGCCACCGACTCCGACAGCCCGCAGGCCACGCGGAGGAAGAAGTGCTGCGGGCGCTCCAGCACCGCCCGCGTCTCGGGGTGGCGCAGCAGGTAGCGGTCGTAGACGGTGCGCAACCCGAAATACTCGAACCGGTCGTCCGCCTCCGCGCGGACCAGCGCGTCCAGCTCGGCGGCGTGCGCGGCGACGAACTCCGCCAGCCCGTCCTGGATCAGCCCGGCCGCGTGGGTGGCGGCGATGGACTCGGAGAACGTCCGCACCCCGTGCGCGGCGGCCTCGTCGGCGATCTCCTCGGCCAGGAGCCGGGCGGCGACCCGGGAGTTGGCCGGGTCGGCGATGACCCGGGCGGCGGCCTCCTCGATGGCCAGACGGCGATCGACCTCGATGATCTGCGTCACGTGCTCTCTCCTCGCGAGCTCGTCCCCCGTGAGGGCGCGCGAGAGCACGGCGGCAGGGATCATCCCCCGGCCGTTTCGCTCCCCGGCCCTCCCGCGAGGCCATGGTCACTTCGTGCCGGGCGGGCGGCCCGGGCACACCGCTGGCAGGTCTTCGGGCTCGCGGGCGCGCACATCGCTCCTACTGGCCGTCGCTTCCCAGATCGCTCCAGTGCACTTGACGGCGGTCGTTCCCGCTCACCGCTGCGGGGCAGCCCCGGAATCACACCGGGTTCCCTTTTGCTCCGCCTCCGGAGAGGCGAACCAGCGACGAGCAGGATCCTACATCTAGTGGCCGTTCCCGCAACTACCCCAGCATGTTGTGGCCTTGGTGGTGCCGAGCAGACCGAGATCCCGCAGGACGGCGCGGGTGCGCTCGACCTCGGAGCCCAGCCACTGCTTGAAGTCGGCGCCGCTCAGCGGGATCGAGATCCAGCCCGCGGACCGGCAGGCCGCCTCCCAGTCGGCCGAGGCGGTCACGTCCTCGCACATGCGGATGGCCGATTCGCGGCTCTCGTCCGGCATGCGCTCGGGTCCGAAGGCCGCCGCCCAGTCCGCGAAGTCGACCCGTACGCCGGACTCCAGCAGCGTCGGCACGTCGAGACCGGACACCCGCCTGGCCGAGGACACCGCGAGCGCCTTGACCTGGCCGGCCTTGATGCTCTCGCGCCAGTCGGCCAGCGGCCCCGCGGCCGCCCCGGCCTTGCCGGACAGCAGCGCGGTGGCGGCCTCCTGGCTGCTGGGGTAGGCGGTGTAGTCGAGCAGGCGGGTGTCGGCGCCGAGCCCCCTGGCGATCAGGCCGAACAGCAGGTGGTCGGGCTCGCCCTGGGGGCCGCCCGCCAGCTTCGTCCGGCCCGGACCGGCGAGCAGGTGGGCGCCGAACGCCTCGAAGTCCCCGAACGGCGAGCGGTGGGGCACCACCACGACCTCGACCTCGCCGGTGAGCCTGGACAGGGGGGTCGCGGTGTCGAGGAGGGTCTGGGCGTTGTTCAGCTCGGCGGCGGCCAGCGCGGGCAGCCCGCTCACCGTGATCCTGACGCCCTCCCCGGTCTCGTATCCGGCCGTCCGGGCCGCGCCGGCGAACGCCTGCCCCACGCGCTCCCAGCGACGCCCCTGAGGGTGGATCGAGAACCGGGCGCGCAGGCCCGCCGCGCTCCCGGTGAAGCGCTCGGTCCCGCAGCCGGCCGCGCACGCGGCCAGGCCCAGCCCCCATGCGAACAACCGCCGACGGCGCATGTGCCTCTCCCCCGAGCATCGCGAGCATCGCTTACTCTAAGTTATCGACACAATGCGCAGAGATACACATGTCTCTTATAGTGGCTTTTTGCCGACCCCGGCCATCAGGGACGACGGCAGCGACCAGTCCCCCACCAGCTTGGGCCGGTCGGGACGCCAGTCGACGGCCTGCACCAGGCCCGGCGGCTCCAGCGGGAAATCGCCGAAGAAGGCGCGGATCTCGGCGGGCGTGCGATCGGTGCCGCCGCTCGGGTCGTCCGAGGAGGCGCCCCGGTAGCGCTGCCCGTCCTCCAGGCGGCCCATCGAGGTGGCGTGGGTGATCACCAGGTAGCTGCCCGGCGCCAGCCGCTCGCGCAGGGTCGCCAGGGCCTGCTGCGGCCGCGCCGAGTCCGGCAGGAAGTGCAGGATCGACACGAGCAGCACCCCGACCGGCCGGCGCAGGTCCAGGAACGCGCCCGCTCCCGCCAGCACCGTGTCGAGGTCCAGGAGGTCCGCCTCTACGAGCGCGGCCCTGCCCGAATGTCCGAGCAGGGCCGTGGCGTGGGCGGCGACGACCGGATCACGATCGACGTAGACGACCCGGGCCTCGGGCGCCACCTCGTGCGCGCTGCCCTGGGTCGGCAGGCCGCTGCCCAGGTCGAGGAACTGCCTCACCCCGGCGGCGGCCACGTAGCGCACGGCACGCTGGAGGAAGGCCCGGTTTGCGCGGGCCAGCGGGACCGCCGCCGGGATCAGCTCGGCGAGCTGATCGATGGCCAGGCGGTCGACCGCGAAGTTGTCCTTCCCGCCGAGCATGTAGTCGTACATGCGTGCGAGATTGGGCCTCTCAGCGTCGAACTGCCGCACGCATCGAATTTATGTCGTCCGCAGCGAGATAACGAGGTTTGAGGCCAAATTGGCCTGTTTATTCAACCGTGACGCTCTTGGCGAGATTGCGAGGCTTGTCCACATCCCGGCCCAGCGCCACCGCCGCGTAGTACGCCAGCAGCTGCAGCGGGATCGTGAGCAGGATCGGGTCCAGCTCGATCTCGTTCTTGGGGATCACGATCACGTCGTCGGCCAGCTTGGCGTCGGGCTCGCGGTGGCCGACCATGAGCACCTGCCCGCCTCGGGCGCGGATCTCGCCCAGCGTGGTGAGGTTCTTGTCGAGCAGCTCGTCATCGGGGACGATGGCGACTGTGGGCATGTCCGGGCCGATCAGCGCGAGCGGGCCGTGCTTCAGCTCGCTGGCCGGGTACGCCTCGGCGTGCACGTACGAGATCTCCTTGAGCTTCTGCGCGCCCTCCCTGGCCACCGGATAGCCGCGCACGCGGCCCACGAACATCATGCTCGGGTGCTTGGCGTACTTCTGCGCCAGCTCGGCGATCTTGTCGCTCTGGGTGAGGATCTCCTCGATCTGCCCCGGCAGCCTGCGCAGGCCGTCGACGATGCGCCGCCCGTCGGCGGGCGACAGGTCGCGCACCCGGCCCAGGTGCAGCGCGAGCAGCGCGAAGGCCAGCGACGTCGAGGTGAACGCCTTGGTCGAGGCCACCGAGACCTCGGGACCCGCGTGCAGGTAGATGCCGCCGTCCACCTCGCGGGCGATGGCGCTGCCGACCGCGTTGACGATGCCGATGACGCGGCCGCCCTTGCGCTTGAGCTCCTGCACGGCGGCGAGCGTGTCGTAGGTCTCGCCCGACTGGCTGATGGCGACGTAGAGCGTGTCGGGGTCGACGACCGGGTTGCGGTAGCGGAACTCGCTGGCGGGCTCGGCGTCGGACGGGATGCGGGCCAGCTCCTCGATGAGCTGCGCCCCGATCTGCCCCGAGTAGTACGCGGAACCGCAGCCGATGATCTTCACCCGGCGGAAGCCCCGCGTCTCGCGGGCGTCCATGTTGAGCCCGCCCAGGTGCGCCACGTGGAAGCGCTCGTCGAGCCGGCCGCTCATCGTACGGGTGATCGTCTCTGGCTGCTCGGAGATCTCCTTGAGCAGGTAGTGCTCGTAGCCGCCGGTGTCGTAGTGGCCGGCGTCCCAGTCGACGGTCAGCGGCTCCTTGGCGGTCTCGCGGGCGTCGCTGGCGAAGGTGTGGAAGCCGTCGGCCTTGAGCACGGCCAGCTCGCCGTCCTCCAGGTGCACGACCTGGCGGGTGTAGCGGACGAGCGCGGCCACGTCGGAGGCGGCGAACATCTCCTTCTCGCCGATGCCCAGCACGATCGGGCTGCCGTTGCGCGCCACGACCACCTCGCCGGGGCGCTCGCGGTCGATGACCGCGATGCCGTACGTGCCGACGATGCTCTTGAGCGTCTTCCTGACCGCCTCCTCCAGGGAGTCGTTCTCGTCGGCGGCGCGCGCGATCAGGTGCGCGAGCACCTCGGTGTCCGTCTCGGAGGCGAACACCACGCCGTCGGCCTCCAGCTTCGCGCGCAGCTCGCCGGCGTTCTCGATGATGCCGTTGTGCACGACCGCGATGCGCTCGTCGGCGGACAGGTGGGGATGGGCGTTCTCGTCACTCGGCACGCCGTGCGTGGCCCAGCGGGTGTGCCCGATGCCCAGGGTGCCCTTGAACCTGGCCGGCACGACCTTGGCCAGGTCCGCCACGCGGCCCTTGACCTTGCGCAGCTTGAGCCCCCGGTTGGACACCACGACCCCGGCCGAGTCGTACCCCCGGTACTCCAGACGCTGCAGGCCCTCCAGCAGGATGGGCGCCGCGTCCCGTGGGCCGACATAGGCCACGATTCCGCACATCGAGGTCTCCTCTTCATCCGTAGACGATCCTGCGCAGCTGCCGCAGGGACAGCTCCGGTGCCGCGACCCGGCGACCGCGTAATTCGGCGGCGATCCTGGGGAAGATCTCGTCGTTGGTGTGGCCGACCGTCTTCAGCTCGGCGTGCCGGCGGCGGACGTACTCCTCGACGGGCTCGGAGAAGTACGACAGCACGTCGGCGATCACCTTCGCCGCCTCACCCGGGCCCAGGGGGCTCGTCTCGGTGAGGTGGACGATGAGGTCTTCGTAGGGATGTCGTGCCGGGGACACAGAGGAGGACATTACGCATCTGGAACGAGACACTTCAACATCCTGCCCGAAATCGGGCAGGAATTAACTCGAACGCTTGTCTAGAGCAAGCTACCGCGGCCCCAGCCCTTGCCGAAGCGCCACCAGGCGAAGGCTCCGGCGGCGAGACCGAGCCCGACGAGGACGGCCGCGGGGCGGGCCGTGCCCGCGACGTCACCCCTGACGGCGGCCTGGAGCATGGTGGTCGCCCAGTACCCGGGCGAGACCGGCGCGATCGCCTGCGCCCAGGCGGGCATCATCGCGTACGGCACCAGCGCACCGCCCAGCGCGCTGACCGACAGCGCCGCGATGTTGCAGAGCGTGCTCAGCTCCCCCTGGCTGCGCACCACGCCGGCCAGGGCCGTGCCGACGCCGAGCAGCGCGAAGCACCACGCCGCCACGGCCAGGGCCAGGGCCGGCGGCCACGCCGTCCCGGCCGGCCGCAGCCCCACCGCGATCATCCCGTACGCGAGCAGCACGACCTGCTGGAGGACCAGCACGGCGAACACCGGCAGGGCCTTGCCGATCATGATCTCCGGGACGCGGGCCCTGGTGGCCCTGAGGCGGTCCCAGGTGTGCCAGGTGCGTTCGGCGAGGCCGGCCATGGCCACGTCGGCCATCGACAGCACCGAGAACATCACCAGCAGGCCCGTCACGACCTGGACGGGCTCGCGCAGCATCGACTTGAAGACGAGCATGAGGACCATGGGCATGACCAGGTAGCTGACCAGGTGGGCCGGGTCGCGCCGGCGCAGCAGCACGTTGTGCGCGGCCAGGACGGCGATGCGGTGCAACGTCTCACGCGGCATCCGCGGGCTCCTCGCGGAGAACTTCGTACAGGTCGTCGAGCGACGGCTGGCGGATGTCGATGCCGCGCACCGGGCGGTCGAGGTCGCGCAGCAGGGCGGCCAGGGTGGCGGTGGGGTCGGTGGTCGCGACCGTGATCTCGTCGTCGTCCAGGGTGACGCGGACCTCGCCCGGCAGCCCCTTGAGCAGCTCGGCGTCCGTGCCCCTGGCGATCACCCGCCCGCTCCGCGCGACGGCGATCGTGGCCTTCAGCTCGGTGAGCTCGGGGAGGTAGTGCGTGCAGTAGACGACCGCCGCGCCGCCGTCCGCCCGGCGGCGCACCGCCGCCAGGAGGGCGGTGCGGGTCTCGGGGTCGGCGCCCGCCGTGGGCTCGTCGAGCAGGAGCACGTCCGGGTCGGGCAGGAGGGCGGTGGCGGCCTGCGCGCGGCGCTGCTGGCCGCCGGAGAGCACGCTCACCCGCCGGTCGAGCACCCCGGTCAGCGCCAGCTCCTCCGCCACGGCGTCCACGGCCGCGGCCAGGGCGCGCCGCCGCAGCCCGGCCAGTCCGCCGAACAGCCGCAACGTCTCCCGTACGGTGACGCTGGGGTAGAGGGCGAGCCACTGGGGCGCCATCCCCACCTCGCCCCGCACCGCGACACGCCCGGCATCCGGGCGGGTCAACCCCGCGGCGATCTCGAAGAACGTCGTCTTGCCCGCGCCGTTGTGGCCGACCAGCCCGACGATCTCGCCCGGCTCCACCCGCAGGTCGAAGCCGTCCAGCGCGGCGACGTCGCCGTACCGCTTGACCAGCCCGGCCGCCTCCACCAGCCCGCCCGTGCGCGCCATCAGCCCATGCCCCTTCCCAGTCTACGATGTAGACTGCTCTACACTGTAGACTGACGCGGTGCGGAAGCTCAAGACCTCCCGGCAGCCGGAAATCCTCGACGCGGCCCTCGCCATCGCCGACGAGCGCGGCCTGGAAGCCCTGTCCATGCGGGCCGTCGCCGAGCGGGTCGGGGTGACGCCCATGGCCCTGTACGGATATTTCCGGAACAAGGATGAGCTGCTCGACGGCCTCGTCGGCCGCCTGCTCGACCGGCTCGCACCCGGCGATCCCGGGCAGACCTGGCAGGAGCGCCTGGGCGCGATCGCCTGGGCCACCCGGCGGCTGGCCCGCGAGCACCCGTCGGTCTTCCCGCTCCTGCTGCTGCGCACCTCGGTGACGCCCGACGGGGTCCAGGTGGTCGACCAGCTCTACCAGGCGCTGCTCGACGCGGGCGTGCCGGAGGCCGACGTCCCCCGGATCGAGCGGCTGGTGAGCACGTTCGTGATGGGGTTCGCGCTCTCCGAGGTGAGCGGGCGCTTCTCCGACGCCTCCCGCGACATCAGGCTCAGCCGGGGAGCCGACGCGCCCGCCCATCGCCGGCTGGCCGGGCATCTGACGCCCGATGACTGGGATGCCGAGTTCGAAGCCGATCTGGCGGATCTCATGCGTATCATCCGACCCGTCTGACCCATCCCTTTCTGGGAAAGGTTACGGTGAGTAGTCGTATCGTGACCTTCCTGGGGGAGATGTCATGCGCCTCTGGCTCGCCGCCGCCCTGACCGCCGGCACGTTCACCGCGCCCGCGGACGTGCCCGCATCCGGCTCTGCCCCAGGACGCCCGCCCGGCCTCGCCCTCGCGAGCTCCGGCCACCGGACCGCCCCTGCCCTCGCCGGCCCACCCGGCCTCTCCCCCGCGAACCCTTCCGGGCGGCAGGCCGAGTTCGCCGCGGCCGCCCGGGAGTTCGGGGTGCCGGAGAGCGTGCTGCTCGGCGTCTCGTACCTGGAGTCCCGCTGGGACGCCAACGGCGGGTCGCCCAGCACGGCGGGCGGCTACGGGCCGATGCACCTGGTGGACGCCTTCCCCGCCGACACGCTCGGCCCCTTGTCCGGCGCCGCCCAGGACGTCTCCGCGACCGGTGGCGGGCACGCGGGGCCGATCGGTGACGCGCTCGGCGACGCCCGTGGGGACGAGGCGCGCCCGATGCCCCGTACGTTCGCCGAAGCCCCTCCCATGTCGGCGCTGAGCGCGTCGGCGCCGCCCACCACGCTGCCCGAGGCCGGGCGCCTCATCGGCGCGGACCCCGCCCTGCTGCGCACCGACCCGGCCGCCAACATCAGGGGCGGCGCCGCACTCCTCGCCTCCTACCAGGAGCGCCCGAGCGGCAACCCGGCCGACTGGTACGCGGCCGTCGCCCGCTACTCGGGTGCGGAGGACGCGGCCGCGGCCCGGGAGTTCGCCGACGAGGTGTTCTCGGTGATGCGGGAGGGCGCGCGGCGGCGTACCGACGACGGCCACCTGGTACGCCTCGAACCCGTGCCCAACCTCCCCCACCCCGTCGCCGCCACCGCCGAGGACTTCGCGACCTCCAAGAACTCCGCCACCGTCACCGGCGAGCAGGCGGACACCCGCGCCCATAAGGACCCCGCCGCCGCCCCGCCCGTGGTCGACGAGCAGACCCGCAACGACCCACCGCCCCCGTACGACGACCAGTTCGACACCTTCTTCGGGGAGGAAGCCGGGACGGACGATGAGACCGACCCTGACGAGAACTGGACGGAACCCGGAAACGTGGAGAAGACCGGAAACGGCGGGCAGGTGGAGTGCCCCAGCTCGCTCGCCTGCGAATGGATACCCGCCGCCTACGAGCGCTTCGGCAGGAAGAAGCACCGCGACTACGGCAACCACGACCGCCTGAGCCGCTCCCGTTCCGTCGACTACATCGTCATCCACGACACGGAGGGCTCCTATCAGGGCGTCCCGTCCTTGATCCGCAACCCGAGGTACGTGAGCTGGCACTACACGATCCGCTCCCGGGACGGACATGTCGCCCAGCACGTGGCGACCAACGACATCGCCTGGCACGCGGGCAACTGGGACGTCAACACCCGTTCGATCGGGATCGAGCACGAGGGCTACCTGGCCAAGGGCACCTGGTACACGGAGGCGATGTACCGTTCGTCGGCCAAGCTGGTCAGATACCTGGCCGGCAAGTACCGCATCCCGCTCAACCGGGCCCACATCCTCGGCCACGACAACGTCCCCGGCACCACCCCGAAGATGGTCGCGGGCATGCACGAGGACCCCGGGCCGTACTGGGACTGGTCGCACTACTTCGACCTGCTGGGCAGGCCGCTCAAGGGGGTGCAGAGCGGCAACTCCATCATGATCCGCCCCTCGTACGCCACCAACCGGCCCCGCTTCACCGGCTGCGTCGCCGTCAAGCCGGACAAGGCGTGCCCGCCGCACGGCGCCGCCACGGTCTGGCTGCACCAGGAGCCGCGCGAGTCGTCCCCCCTGGTCCACGACCCGGGCAAACATCCGGGCAAGCCCAGCACGTACAGCGTGTACGACCACAGCGCCCGCGCCTCCACCGGCCAGCGCTACGCGGTGGCGGACCGGCAGGACGACTGGACGGCCATCTGGTACCTCGGCCAGAAGGCCTGGTTCCACAACCCGCCCGACAACCCCACCGCCGTCCCCGCCAGGGGCCCGCTGGTGACCCCGCTCCGGCCGGGGACCAGGGTGTACGGCCGCGCGTTCCCGGAGCAGTCCGCCTACAAGCTGGCGTCGTACCAGCCGCTGGCCCCGCTCCAGTACAAGATCGGCCCCAGCCAGACGTACACGGTGGGCGACACGATCACCGGCTCCTACTACTCAGCCGGCGCCTTCAGCCCGGCCAAACACGTCACCACAACCGGACAAACCCGCTACTACCAGATACAACTCGGTCACCGGGTGATGTTCGTCATGGCCAAGGACGTGCGCCTGACGCGCTGAATTTCGCCGCGTGGCCTCTCAGTGCGCACGGGCACTCCAGGAAGACGATATGGTTTTCCCGTAGCCCGGCGCACGTCGCCCGGGATTAACGCGGAAGTGGCTCAGTGGTAGAGCATCACCTTGCCAAGGTGAGGGTCGCGGGTTCGAATCCCGTCTTCCGCTCGGAGCAAGACTCCAAGGTGGAGTGGCCGAGAGGCGAGGCAGCGGCCTGCAAAGCCGTCTACACGGGTTCAAATCCCGTCTCCACCTCGGCCGACCGGCGGACCCCTCGGGATCCGCTAAAGTAAAGACAGCACCACGCGGAAGTGGCTCAGTGGTAGAGCATCACCTTGCCAAGGTGAGGGTCGCGGGTTCGAATCCCGTCTTCCGCTCTGAGTTCTAACTCAATACGGACGATTAGCTCAGCGGGAGAGCGCTTCCCTGACACGGAAGAGGTCACTGGTTCAATCCCAGTATCGTCCACCATCACGAGAAACCCCAGGCTGCAATAACCACCTGGGGTTTCTCGCTGTTCCGGCTTGAGCGGGGGGCCGCGTTGACCCGGCGAGGTGGTCCGGCGACGCACCCGGGCTCCGCCCCACCTGGAGCCGGACCCGGCCCCGCCCCGCCCGGAGCCCGTACTCCGGCCGACGCACCCCAGCCCTACCCGCCGGAGCCCGCACTCCGGCCGACGCACCCCAGCCCTAGGCATCTCACCGGTTGCGGCGTCGACCTCGTTGTCCGCGGCTACCCGTGCCCCCGGACGCCGTCACGTTACGAGGACGCCGGGGAGTACTGCCAGACGAATTCCAGCCACGGCGGAGCCACCCCCGTGAAGTGCGCCCAGCTGCCAGGTTCAGCACCGGGGTAGTCCCCGCTGACCTCGGAAAGGAACGTCAGCGTGAAGCTTTCCCGGATCAGGCTGTTGACTATCCGGCTCAGCGTCTGCCTGTACTCCCTGGGGTCGCGGATGCGACGGCCGGCCTGCTCGCGGTCGTAGACCCAGGCCTGGTCGGGATAGCTGGTCGCGGCCTCGTCCGTGTAGGAGTGCTTCAGTGTGTAGCCCTCCCCGTTCCACGAGTGGTGAGTGAGCCCGGAGAAGAATGGGTTGGCGCACATCAGGTAGTAGCAGCCGCCTTCGGCGACGACTCGCGCGACCTCGCGGAAAACGATCCGGCAGTCCGGGACGAAGGTCAGCGAGTACGGATGCCAGACCAGGTCGAACGAGGAGTCGTCGAGGGCCGACAGGTCCCGCATGTCCCCTTGGATCGTGCGGATGCCGACACCGTAGTGCTCGGCGGCCGAGCGGTCCCGCTCCAGTTGCCCGGACGAGATGTCGAGAACCGTCACGTCGGCTCCGAGAAGAGCGAAGGCGGCAGACTGCTGCCCGCCTCCTCCAGCCAGGCAGAGCACCTTCCGGCCGGCCAGGTCGCCGTCGATGCCCAGCCTCTCCAGGCCCAGATAGGCCCGGGCCTTCTCGGCATCCAGGTCGAGCATAGGACGAGTGAACAACGCATCCGCCTCAACAAGGGCTTCCCAGCGGTCCTGGTTGTAGTGGTAGATCTCGTCCCGCATGGCGGAACCTTATCCGCCGTCCAACGGCGGGCGCCAACCATATTCGGCCGGGCTGCGCGAGCGTTCCGGCACTGCGACGAGCCCGAAGGCAAGACGGCCCTGGGCGCCGAATTCCGTTACGAAGAATGCCTCCAAGGTCCGGCTGTGCCCGCCTCGCCGGGAAATTCCGGCGTCCCGCCCGGCAATCAGGGGCGAAAGCGCTCTGGAAGGCGCCCGAGCGAAGCGAGGACGAACAGGGGGCGGGCTTCAGCCCGCCTGGAAGAGCGCGCGAGCGGAGCGAGCACCTTTGGTTCGGGGCGGGTGTCAGTCGCGTCACCACCCGGATGGGCAAGGGGTGGGTGAGCCCGCCCCGCCTACTCGGGGGTTACGACGATGGTTTCTATGCCCTTGGCGGTGAAGGGTTTGAGGGAGTCGGGGGTTGCGGAGGAGTCCGTTACGAGGGTCCAGGCGTCGGGCATGCGGGCCCAGGCGTGGAAGGGGCGGCGGCCCAGTTTGGTGGCGTGGACGAGCAGGTAGACGTGGCGGGAGCGGGCGATCATGAGCTCCTTGAGGCGGGTCTGCTGCAGGCTGGCCTCGCAGATGCCGTCCTCCGCCGTCACCCCGTCGGCGCCCAGGAAGACCCGGTCGAAGGTCATCCGGCTCAGGGCCGCCTCCGCCAGGGGGCCGATGAAGCCCTGGCTCACGTGGCGGAGGGTGCCGCCGAGGCATTCGACGTGTACGCCCGTCGCGCCCGCGAGCTCCTGGAGGGCGTTCAGGCCGGTGGTGGCGACGGTCAGGTCCACGGCGGTACGCAGCTCGTGGGCCAGGGCGCCCGTGGTCGAGCCGGCGTCGAGGAGGATGGTTTCGCCGGGCCGGATCCGGGAGGCCGCCCAGGCGGCTATCGCCCGTTTCGCCTCGAAGGCCTCGCCGATACGTTGCCTGAGCGAGGCCTCCGGGTGGGTGACCACGGCCATGGCGCCGCCGTACGTACGGGCCAGCAGGCCCGCGGCCTTGAGGTGGGCCAGGTCGCGGCGGATGGTGGAGGCCGTCACGCCCAGCTGGGCCGACAGCTCCTCGACGCTGGTCAGGCCGGTGGTGGTGGCCAGCCGGACGATCTCGTCGCGGCGAACCTGTGCTGCGCGGCCCATGGACGGTCCCTCCCCCTCACACGCCCTGCGCGGACGACAGCTCGGCCGCCTGGCGGAGGGCTTCGATCATGCTACCGGCGTCCGCCACGCCCTTTCCTGCGATGTCGAAAGCGGTGCCGTGGTCCACCGACGTACGGATGACGGGCAGGCCCACCGTGATGTTGACGCCCGCCTCCAGGCCCAGGATCTTGACCGGGCCGTGGCCCTGGTCGTGGTACATGGCGACGATCAGGTCATAGTCGCCGCGGCCGGCCAGGAAGAACGCCGTGTCGGCCGGGAGCGGGCCGTGGACGTCCATGCCTTCGGCCTGGAGGCGCTCCAGCGCGGGGACGATCTTCTCCTCCTCCTCGCCGTACCCGAACAGGCCGTTCTCCCCCGCGTGCGGGTTGATGCCGCAGACGCCGATCTTGGGGCGTTCGATGCCGGAGCCGCGCATGGCCGCCTCGCCGCGCCGGACGGTCCGCTCCACGAGGCCGGGCTCGATGCGGGCGACCGCGTCGATCAGGCCGACGTGGGTGGTGACGTGGATGACCTTGACCTTGGGGGTGGACAGCATCATCGACACCTCATCGGTCCCGGTGAGGTGGGCGAGGAGTTCGGTGTGGCCGGGGAAGATGTGGCCAGCCGCGTGCAGGGCCTCCTTGTTCAGGGGTGCGGTGCAGATCGCCTGTACGTCCCCGGCCATCGCCAGCTCGCCGGCCAGCCGTACGTACTCGTAGGCCGCGTGGCCCGCGACCGGCGACACCTCGCCCCACGGCAGGTCCTCGGGGAGGAGGCCGGGGTCGATGACGTTGATCCGCCCCGCCTCGAACACCGCTCCGGCGACGCCGTCCACCGTGACCACGTCCGGGCTGACGCCGAGGAACGTCGCGGCCATACGCAGGCGGGCGGCGTCGCCGATGACCACCGGGCGGCAGAACGCGGCGGTCTCGGGGGCGAGGAGCGCGCCGACGATCACCTCCGGCCCCACGCCGGCGCCGTCTCCCATGGTGAGGGCGATGAGAGGAGTACTGCTCATGTCAGCCTTTCAAGTCCGAGTCGGAGTTGGGTCGGAGTTGGGTCGGAGGTCCGGGTTGAGGTGGGTGGCGATGCGGAGGAGGCTGTCGGTGGTCCCGAAGCTGCCCGGTCTGGTGACCACCGAGTGGCCCTGAGGGGTGCGGCTGTGGACGGCGCCGTGGTGGACCTGGTCCAGGGGGATCAGCTCGCGTACCCCCAGCGCGTCCAGGACCCGTCTGGCGGTCTCGCCTCCGGTGAGGACCAGGTCGGCGGGGGTCTCCCCGAGTGCCTCGCGTACCACCTCGGCGAGGGCACGGGTCAGGGCCGGGCCGCTCACCGTCAGCACGACAGGGCCTGAGGTCAGCGCGTCCCGTACGCGCTCCGCCGCCGTCACATGCGGGCAGCCGGGCCCAACGGCATCGGGCCCCGCGACCGCGGCGTCCGGGGGCCGGAGCGTCACGTGGGTGAACCCGTGCTCCACGAGCAGCCTGACCTGCCCGGCCGCCCTCGGTTCTGCCGTCCCGACCACCACCAGCAGCCGACCGTTCGCGGGCGACGCCGTGCAGGAGCCGGGAACGGCAGCCGAGTCCAGGCGGGCCGAGCCGCTCCCAGGTGCGCGTGAGCCGGCGTCCAGACGGGCCGAGCCGCTCCCAGGTGCGCGAGAGCCGGCGTCCAAGGAGAGCGAGCCCGTCGCGGATGGGCGGGCTGCGTTCAGGGCGCGGCCGAGGGCGGTGGCCAGGCCGCCCGAGCCGATCAGGCGGGCCGGGCCCCCGAGGGTGGCGGCCACGATGGCGTCCAGGTCGGCGTCCGTCTCGGCGTCGCAGACGGCCACCCGTCCGGTAGCGAGGACGGCGGGCAGGTCGGCGCCCACGGGCACGTGGACCCACGGGACGTCCCCCAGCGCCTCGGCCACGGTGGCGGGAGCGGGGCGGGGTTCTGCGCGCCATGCGCGCGTTTCGCGCAGCGGTACGCCGTGAACGTACGGCACCCCGCCCACGACCGTGCGACCGGCGGACGGCAGCGCCGGGGCGAAGACCACCGGGGCGTCGAGGCAGGCGGCGACCGTGGCGGCCACGTCGCCGCGCAGCAGGGAGTCGACCTTGACGAAGACCCGCCGGTCACCCGCATGAGCGAGCGCCTCCCGTACCAGGTCGAACGCCCTCGGGTGGTGCCGGCTGTCCAGATCCGTGACCACCAGGGCAGCGGCCGCGACGGGGACGGACAGCGCGATCCGCGCAGGGCGGCCGGGAGACATGAGCGCCGCCGCCGTCTCCGCCGCCCCCGTGAGGTCGTCCGCTAGGACGAACATGCGCCCTCACCTCGACTTGCGTAAATCACGCGGTGAGTATTGCACGAAACGCGCAAGCTATGCCACAGTTGCCGGCAAGTAACGCGGAGGTTTCCCGCAATCACCCCCCAGAACGACAAAGCCACCGCACGACAGAACGACATCCCCGTTCGATGGAGGGCTGAATGACTCAGTCCACACCCCCCGAAATCTCACGCCGCACCTTCCTCTGGACGGGCGCGGCGATGGGCCTGGGCCTCGCGGCCGGCTGCGCGGGCCCGACCGGGAGCCCCGCGCCTGGATCGATGGTCCTGGCGCTCAACCGCTCCCTGGTCTCCCTGGACAACAAGCTCAACCAGTTCGAGGCGGCCGTCACCGTGCAGCGCGGCGTGCGCCAGGCGCTGACGAGGATCGGCCCCAAGCTGACCCCCGAGCCGGTGCTCGCCGAGAGCTTCCGGCTCACCGCCCCCACCGAGTGGACCGTGCGGCTGCGCGCCGGCGCCCGCTACTCCGACGGCTCCCCCGTCACCCCCAAGGACGTGGCGACGGCGCTGGAGATGTACCAGAAGGTGAACGGGTCGTTCATCGCCTCCTTCTTCCCCGAGTGGCCACGGGTGGAGCAGGACGACGAGCGCACGTTCCGGCTGCGCAGCGACAAGCCGCTGCCGGTGCTCGACTACCTGATGGCCAACATCCTCATCACCCCGTCGTCGGCCAACCAGCCGGCCGAGCTGCAGAGCGGGGTCGGCAGCGGGCCGTACACGGTGGTGCGGTCCGACCGCGGCGCCGGCGTCTACACCCTGCGCGCGAACCCGGCCTACTGGGGGCCGAAGCCGCGGCTCAGCACCGTGCACGTGCGGTTCATCCAGGAGGAGTCCAGCCGCGTCGTGGCCCTGCGCAGCGGCGAGATCGACGTGATCGACACGATCTCGCCCGACTCGGCCGAGCAGCTGCGCAACCTGCCGGACGTCGAGCTGACCTCGGCCGTCGGCACCCGCATCAACCAGCTGTTCTTCAACTTCCGCAAACCGCCCGGCCACCCGCTGGCCGACGCGCGGGTGCGCCGGGCGCTGACGTTCGCCGTGGACGGCAAGAGGCTGGCCGAGGACGTGCTCCAGGGCACCGCCATCCCGGCCGACGGCGTGGTCAGCGGCATCCTGTCCGGCGCGGTCAAGACCGGCCAGTACGCCTACGACCCGGCCATGGCCATCCGGCTCCTGGCCGAGGCCGGGGTCAAGCCGGCCGACCTGAACCTCAAGATCATCTGGGAGACCGGCGAGTTCCCCAGCGACAGCCTCCTCATGGAGGGCGTGCAGCAGATGCTCGAACAGATCGGCGTGCGCTGCTCGTTGCAGCAGTTCGAGCCGGGCGGCGACATCTCCAAGTGGCGGCAGGGCCGCGCCGGCGACTGGGACATCCTGGGCAACGGCTTCTCGGTCCCGACCGGGCTGGCGTACTCGGCGCTGCAGGGCATGTTCGGCGGCACTCCCGAGAAGGAGAAGACCCGCGACACCTACCAGGGCTACGTCCAGCCCCAGGTCGTCGAGCTGCTCGGACGCGCCGCGGAAGAGGTGGACGCGCAGGCCAGGGCGGCCGTCGTGGCCAAGGCCCAGCAGGCGGTGTGGGACAGCTGGCCGTGCCTGTGGGCGTTCGTCCCGCGCACGATGCTGGCGCACCGCAGGCGGGTGCGCGGCCTGGCGCTGGAGCCGACCAATTCCTACGACCTCGCCGCGCTGCGGCTGGACGGGTGAGCCATGATCGGTTACGCCGTGCGGCGGCTCGGGCAGAGCGTCCTGACCGTCTTCCTCACCGTGTCCACCGTCTTCGTGCTGATCAGGCTGGCGCCCGGCGACCCGGCCACGTCCTTCGCGGGGCCGCTGGCCACGACCGAGGACCTGGCGAAGGTGCGGGCCATGTTCGGGCTGGACCAGCCGCTGCTCACGCAGTACGGGCTGTTCCTGAAGAGCCTGCTGACCGGGGACTTCGGCACCTCCTACTCCTTCCAGGCCCCGGCGCTGGACGTCGTGCTCGGCCGCCTCCCGTACACGATCACCCTGGCCACCTCGGCGATCCTCGTGACGGCGCTGGTCGCCATCCCCCTGGGCGTGTGGATGGCGCGGCGCGCCGACACCCGCAGGGAGCTGGCCGCGAACGTGCTGACGATCGCCGGCCAGTCCATGCCGGAGTTCTGGACCGGCGTCATGCTGCTGACGTTGTTCGCGATCGTGGTGCCGGTGCTGCCCGCGTCCGGGTTCGCCACGTGGGGCGGGCTGGTGCTGCCCACGCTGACGGTCGCGGTCCTACAGATCGCGCTGATCTCGCGGCTGGTCAGGCGCGAGATGTGCGCGAACCTCGCCGCCCCCTACCTCACCGTCGCCCGCTCGCGCGGCGTGTCCGCCTTCGGCCTGACCTGGCGGTACGCGATGGCCAACTCGGCGATCCCGGTGCTGACGGCGCTCGGCACGAGGTTCGCCGCCATGGTGAACGGCGTGGTCGTGGTCGAGGTGGTCTTCGCCTGGCCCGGCGTCGGCTCACTGGTGGTGCGCGCGCTGGAGACCAGGGACTACCCGCTGATCCAGGCCACGGTGCTGGTCACGGCCGCCGCGGCGGTGCTGGTGCAGTTCCTGGTGGACCTGGCCTACTCCGTACTCGATCCCCGCATTCGCCTGGGAAAGGCGGTCAGCCGATGATCACAGCCGTCACGCCCGCGCGGCTCAAGCGGGCCGCCGCCACCAGGCGGCGCCGGAGCCGGCGGCTCAAGCTGGTGGCCGGCACGGTCTGCACGGCCGTGGTCGTGCTGCCGGTGGTGCTGGCGAACCTGCTGCCCCTTCCCGGCCCCAACCTGCAGGACCTCGGCCAGCGGCGGCTGCCGCCGCTGACCGGCGGCCACCTGTTCGGCACCGACCAGCTCGGCAGGGACCTGCTGGCCAGGGTGCTGCACGGCGGGCAGGTGTCGCTGCTGATCGGCGTGCTCGCCGTGCTGGTCTCCGGGCTCGTCGGCATCCTCGCCGGCTCCGCGGCCGGGTACTTCGGCGGCTGGGTGGACGCGATCGTCTCCCGCCTGCTGGAGGCGCAGCTGTCGCTGCCGCTGCTGATGATGCTGCTGCTCGTGGTCGCCCTGTTCGGCGCCTCGGTGCCGGTGATCACGGTGGTCATCGCGCTCGCGCAGTGGCCGGAGGTGGCCCGCATCTCCAGATCGCTGGTGCTGGTCGAACGCGAGAAACCGTACGTGGACGCCGCCCGCATGCTCGGCCTGCGCCGGGCCGGCGTGCTGGCCGTGCACGTCATCCCGAACATCATCCGGCGCGCCGGGCTCGTCGTCCTCCTGCTGCTGGCCCAGGCCGTGCTGCTGGAGAGCGCGCTCAGCTACCTGGGCGCGGGCCCGCAGCGGCCGTTCGCGACCTGGGGGCGGATCATCTCCGACGGCCAGGACTACATCACCACCTCCTGGTGGCTGGTGACGCTGCCCGGACTGGTGATCGTGCTGCTGGTGGTCGGCGTCAACCTCGTCGGCGACGCCCTGTACGAGCGGAGGTGACGGCGAGATGAGCATGCTCGACGTCGAGGACCTGCGGATCGAGTTGATGACCGACCGCGGCGTGGTGCGGGCCGTGGACGGGGTCTCGTTCTCCATCGACCCCGGCGAGACCGTGACGATCATCGGCGAGTCCGGCTCCGGCAAGTCGACCACCGCGATGGGGGTGCTGCGGCTCCTGCCGGACGACGAGGCCGTCATGTCGGGACGGGTGGAGATCGACGGCCACGACGTGGTCGCCGACGCCCGCGCCGCGGCCCGGCTGCGCGCCGAGACGGTCGCGCTGATCCCGCAGGACCCGATGACCGCGCTCAGCCCGGTGCACACCATCGGCGGCCAGCTGCGCGAGGCCGTGCGGCTGCGCGACCCGGGCCTGTCCAGGAAGGCCGCGGCGGAGCGGGCCGCCGACCTGCTGGCCCAGGTCGGCATCCCGGAGCCGGGCAAGCAGCTCGGCCGCCACCCCCACCAGTTCTCCGGCGGCATGCTGCAGCGGGTGCTCATCGCCATCGCGCTGGCCGGGCGGCTCAAGCTGCTGGTCGCCGACGAGCCCACCAGCGCGCTCGACGTCACCGTGCAGGCGGGCATCCTCGACCTGCTGCTGAGGCTCCAGGAGGACACCGGCATGGGAATCCTGATGATCACGCACGACCTCGGGGTGGCGCGGCTGGTGTCCGACCGCGTCCACGTGATGAAGGACGGGAGATTCGTGGAGAGCGGCGAGGTGGAGCAGATCGTGGACGCGCCGGGCGAGGAGTACACCCGCTCGCTGCTCGGCGCCGTGCCCCGGCTGGGTGAGTTCCGATGAGCGGGCCGCTGCTGGAGGTGCGCGACCTCGTCGTCGAGTACGCGACCGCGAACGGCAAGGTCCGGGCCGTGGACGGCGTCGGCTTCTCCGTGGCCAAGGGCGGCTGCCTGGCCGTGGTCGGCGAGTCCGGCTGCGGCAAGTCCACGATCGCCAGGGCGCTCGTGCGGCTGCTCACCCCGACCTCGGGCGAGGTGCTGCTGGACGGGCAGGACCTGGCCCGCATGAACGAGCGGCGGCTGCGCCCGATCCGGTCCCGGATCCAGATGGTCTTCCAGGACCCGTACGGCTCCCTGGACCCGCGCATGACGGCCGCCGACATCGTGGCCGAACCGCTCAAACTGCGCGGTGTGCGCTCCAAGGCGGACCGGGAGCGCGCCGCGGCCGACCTGTTCGACCGGGTGGGCCTGCCGTCGAGCGCGCTCCAGCGGCGGCCCGCGGAGTTCTCCGGCGGGCAGCGGCAGCGCATCGGCATCGCCAGGGCGCTGGCCAGCCGGCCGGAGGTGCTGGTCTGCGACGAGGCCACCAGCGCGCTCGACGTGTCCGTGCAGGCCCAGGTCCTGGCGCTGCTCAACGAGCTGCGCCGGGAGAGCGGCCTGACGTACGTGTTCATCTCGCACAACCTGGGCGTGGTGCGCGAGGTCAGCGACGAGGTGCTGGTGATGCGGGCGGGCCGGGTGGTCGAGCACGGGCCGACGGCGACGGTGCTCGCCTCGCCCCGCGAGCCGTACACGCGGGCGCTGCGCGCGGCGGCGCTCGACCCGACGACGATGCGGGGGCGCAAACCGCGCGACGTCCTCGCGACAGCGAAAGGAGCCCCTTGATGAGCCCCGAACCGGTCCTGGGGACCATGACGTTCGGTGACACCGTGGACGCCGGGACGGCCGGGCGGATGCTCGACCACGCGCTCGACGCCGGGGTGACCGGCGTCGACACGGCCAACGGCTACGCGGGCGGGGCCGCGGAGGAGATCCTCGGCGAGCTGCTGCGCGGCCGCCGCGACCGGGTCGTGCTGGCGACCAAGGCCGGCATCCCCCACCCGGACGCCGGCGAGCACGCGCCCCTCTCCCCGGCCGGCCTGCGGGCCGCCCTGGAGGGCAGCCTGCGGCGGCTCGGCACGGACCACGTGGACCTGTTCTACCTGCACCAGCCCGACCGGGCGACCCCGCTGGAGGCCACCCTGGCCACGGTCGCCGCGCTGAAGGACGAAGGCAAGATCGGCAGCCTGGGCGTGTCGAACTACGCCGCCTGGCAGATCGCCGGGATCCACCCGGCTCCCGTGGTCGCCCAGCAGCTGTACAACCTGCTGGCCAGGCGGATCGAGGACGAGTACGCCGAGTTCGCCCTCACCAGCGGGCTGCGGACGATGGTCTACAACCCCCTGGGCGGCGGGCTGCTGACCGGGCGGCACCGCTTCGACCGGGCGCCGGACGGCGGGCGGTTCGGCGACTCGCGGCTGGCCGAGATGTACCGCAAGCGGTACTGGGACGCCAACCTGTTCAAGGCCGTCGAGGCGCTCGACGCGATCGCCGTGGCGGCGGGAGTGCCGCTCGCCGAGCTGTCGCTGCGCTGGCTGGCCGGCAAGCCGGTGGTGAACGCGGTGCTGCTCGGCGCGTCGAGCATCGACCACCTGCGCGCGAACCTGGCGGCGCTGGCCGCCGGGCCGCTGCCCGCCGACGTGGCCGCCGCCTGCGACGCCGTGGGCGACACGCTCCGCGGCCCGATGCCCGCCTACAACCGATAGGGAGCCATGAATCTGCTACCCGCCCCCACCGTCCAGGCGCACGCGGCCAATCTCATGCCGCTGCCGGGCGGCGACCTGGCCTGCGTCTGGTTCGGCGGGACCCAGGAGGGCATGCCCGACATCTCCATCTGGTTCTCCCGGCTCCGCGACGGCGCCTGGTCGCCGGCCGTGCGGCTCTCCGACGACGGCACCCGTTCGGAGCAGAACCCGGTCCTGTTCCCCACCCCGGACGGCGAGCTGTGGCTGCTCTACACCGCCCAGCACGCGGGCGACCAGGACACCGCCGAGGTCCGGCTGCGGGTCTCCGCGGACGGCGGCGACTCCTGGGGGCCGGTGCGCACGCTGATCCCGGCCGACCCCGGCGGCGGCGTCTTCGTCCGCCAGCCGATCGTGGTGCTCCAGGACCGGTGGCTGCTCCCGGCCTTCCGCTGCAAGCGCCCGGCCACCGGCAAGTGGGCGGGCGACGACGACACCAGCGCCCTGTACGTCTCGCAGGACCGCGGCCGGACCTGGCGCCCCCAGGAGATCCCGGACAGCACGGGCTGCGTGCACATGAACGTGCTCCCCTTGCCGGACGGCACCCTGCTGGCCCTGTTCCGCAGCCGCTGGGCGGACCACGTCCACGAGTCCAGGTCGCACGACGGGGGCCGGACGTGGAGCGCGCCCATGCCGACCGCGCTGCCCAACAACAACTCCTCCATCCAGGCCACCCCGCTCGCCGACGGCCGCCTGGCCCTGGTGTTCAACAACAGCAGCAGGCAGGACGCGACCGAGCGGCGCGCCTCGCTCTACGACGAGATCGAGGGCCACGGCCAGTCCGCGGGCAAGGCGTTCTGGGGCGCGCCCCGGGCCCCGCTGACGCTCGGCCTGTCGTCCGACGGCGGCCGCACCTGGCCCGACCTGCGCGATCTCGAGACGGGCGACGGCTACTGCATGACCAACAACTCCCGCGAGGGGCTCAACCGGGAGCTGTCGTACCCTTCGATCGCGCAGACCCCCGACGGCGATCTGCACGTCGCCTACACCTACCACCGCAAAGTCATCAAGCACGTCCACATCCCGGCAGAGGAGATCGATCGCGCATGACGGCAGCCGAGTTCGCCAGAAGGATCCGCGAGCGCGAGCGGTGCGTCGGCTACTGGGTGGTGCTGGACGCCCCCGTCGCCACCGAGCGCCTGGCCAGGCTGGGCTACGACTACGTCGCGCTGGACGCCCAGCACGGGCTGATCGGGAACGCGGGCCTGCTGTCCAACCTCATGGCCATCGACGCGGGCGGCCGCTCGGTCGGGCTGGTGCGCGTCGAGTCCGGCGAGGCCGCGGCCATCGGCAGGGCGCTCGACTACGGCGCCGGCGGCGTGATCGTGCCGCTGGTCGACACCGCCGAGGACGCGGCCCGCGCCGTGTCCGCCGCCCGCTACCCCGCCAAGGGCCGCCGCTCGTACGGACCCATGCGCTCCATGCTCAGGATCGGCCCCACCCCGGCGGAGGCCGACGCGAGCGTGCTGGTGCTGGCCATGATCGAGACGCCGGACGGGCTGGCCAACATCGAGGAGATCTGCGCCACGCCCGGCCTGGACGGCGTGTACGTGGGCCCGTCCGACCTGTGCCTGGCCGTGGGCGGCAGGTTCCCGAACGACCCCGAGGTCGCCGACGTCTTCGAGGCCGCGCTGGTGAGGGTCAGCACGGCGGCCGAGGCGGCCGGGATCGCGGCCGGGATCCACAACCCCTCCGGCGAGCTGGCCGCGCGCCGCCTGGCCGAGGGCTTCACGTTCGCCACCGTGGCCTCCGACCTCGTCCACCTCGAACAGGCGGCCGCCGCGCACCTGAAGGCCGCCAGGGGCGAGTGAGCGCGGGTCAGGGCCAGGTCCGCGCCTCCGCCTCGAACCGGTCGCTCTCCGCGGGCAGCACGCAGAGCAGGTGCCCACCGGGCGCCCGCAGGATGCGGCACTCCTGCCACCGCGACACCTCCGTCGCGCCGAGCGCCAGCAGCCGCCGGGTCTCGGCCTCGACGTCGTCCGTCTCGATGTCGAGATGGAACCTCGGCGCGTCGTCCACCGCCTGGACCGCCACGTCGAGGCCGGGAACGGCTCCGTGCAACGAGGTGAACTGCTCGTACCCGGGCAGCGGGCGCGCGTCGGCCCCGAGCGCCGCGGCCCAGAACGCCGACGCCTGCTCGGCCTCGGAGGCGGGGGTGTCGATCAGAAGGGCGTAGACCCGGCTGCGATGCATGTCGATCATCCTAACGTGGAAGACCCTGACCGAAATGTCGCCTTATGCGAAGTTTCGACTGCTCTGTGTGCATACACGGTGTCTGTGCGGGTAGCGCCGTTGCAGTGGCTCCTCACAGGAGGAAACCGTGGACATCAACATAGGCCAGGGCATCACGGATGCCTGGCGGCAGATAGCGACGTTCGTCCCGAAACTTGTCGCGTTCCTGGTGATCCTCATCATCGGATGGATCATCGCCAAGGCGCTGCAGAAGATCGTCGACAAGGTGCTCGAGCGCGTCGGCTTCGACCGGGCGGTGGAGCGCAGCGGCGTGCGGCGCTGGCTGGAACAGAGCAAGTACACCGCCCGGAGCCTGCTCGCCAAGATCGTCTTCTATGCGATCCTGCTGGTCACCCTCCAGATCGCCTTCAGCGTGTTCGGGCCCAACCCGATCTCGTCGATGCTGAACAGCGTGGTGGGCTGGCTGCCCGCGGCCCTGGTCGCCATCGTGATCATCGTGGTGGCGGGCGCGATCGCCATGGGAGTCAAGGACATCATCGCCGGCGCGCTCGGCGGGCTCACCTACGGTCGCTGGGTGGCGACGGCCGCGGCCGTCTTCATCTGGGCGCTCGGCATCATCGCCGCGCTCAACCAGATCGGGGTGGCCACCACGGTCACGACTCCGGTGCTGATCACGGTTCTCGCCACCATCGGCGCGATCGTGGCGATCGGCATCGGCGGCGGGCTCGTCCGCCCGATGCAGCAGCGCTGGGAGCGCTGGCTGAGCCGGATCGAGCGGGAGGCCCCGCAGGCCAGGGCGCACGCGGAGGCGTACCAGCGGGGGCGTGAGGACGCCCGCACGATGGCCGGGGAGCCGGTACGCACCACCCCGGGCGCTCCGGGGGCCCCGGGGACCGCTCCGGGCGCTCCGACCACCCCGAGCACCCCGCCGCGCTCCGAGATGCCTCCGGACTGAGCCGTCCGCCCGCCTGGCCCGGGGCCGCGAGGTCAGGCGGGGAGGCCGTCCTCCAGGAAACCGGCTCGGCGGGCCAGCCAGCAGACCGCCGTCAGCCGCAGCGCCGCCGCGTCCGGCTCGCCGGTGAAGACCCAGTCGCGCTCCCGCAGCTCGTCGAGGAAGCCCAGCAGGTAGTCGCCCAGGGTCTCCCGGTCCAGCGGGATGGCGTCGCGCAGCACCGCCGCGTGCTGGTCGACCGCGGCGACCAGGCCGGGGTCGCCGTCCATCCGGGCGAGCTGGGCGTCGCCCAGCGTGTTCATCAGCCAGCGCAAGGGCGAAACCGCCCATCCCTCCTCAAAGACCACCAAACAACCTTAAAGCATCTCCCAAGGTCAGAGACCCTCCGCGTCGATGTCGGCGAGCGTGCGGCGGGCCACCGCGAAGGCGGCGTTGGCGGCCGGAACCCCGCAGTAGACGGCCGTCTGGAGCAGCACCTCCTTGATCTCCTCGCGCGTGAGCCCGTTCCGCAGAGCCGCGCGGACGTGCATGGCGAGCTCCTCCAGCTGCCCCCGGGCCACGAGCGCGGTGAGCGTGACGCAGCTGCGGGCGCGCCGGTCCAGGCCGGGCCGGTTCCAGATCTCGTTCCAGGCGTAGCGGGTGATGAGCTCCTGGAAGTCGCGGGTGAAGTCGGTGGTGGCGGCGACCGTCCGATCGACGTGCGCGTCCCCGAGCACCTCCCGCCTGGTGCGCATGCCCGCCGCCAGGGCGTCCTCGGCGGGCTCGGCGCTCCGCAGGTGGCCCAGGAGGGCGGCCGTCACCGCGTCGGGGCGCTCCACGTTGGCCAGGTGCGAGGCCCTCGGCACCACCGTCAGGGAAGCGCCCGGGATGTCGCCGGCCAGGGTGAGCGCGTGGTCGAGCGGCGTGGCCGGGTCCTCGGAGCCGGCGATCACCAGCGTGGGCGCGGCGATCTCCCCCAGGCGGCCGGTCAGGTCGAAGGCGGCGAGGGCCTCGCAGCAGGCCGCGTACGACGTCGTGTCCACCTCCACGAACCGGTCGAACACCCACTGGCCGTCGAAACCGGGGGTGAACCAGCGGGCCCTCAGCGCCGGCACGAGCTCCGCCATGCCCTTGCCGCGCACCAGCGCCGCCCGCTCCAGCCACGGTCCCGGCTCGCCGAACCTGGCCGACGAGCAGCACAGCACCAGCCCGCGCACCCGGTGCCCGGCTTTGACGGCGATGGTGGCGGCGATCGCGCCGCCGAGGGAGACGCCGCCGACCGCGAACCGCTCGTCCTCGACCAGCTCCAGCACGGCCCCCGCCAGGTCGTCGACGGTGAACCCGGCCGCGGCCGGCGCCGAGCCGCCGTGGCCCGGCAGGTCGTACCTGAGGACCCGCCAGGACCCGGTGAGCGCGGGGAGCTGGGGCTGCCAGACCTCCATCGTGGTGCCGAGCGAGGGCCCGAGCACCAGCAGCGGCGCGCCGGCCGGGCCGTCGATGCGGTGGTGGAGTTTCACGGTTGCTCCCGGTAGGTGGCGAGGATGCGATCGACGAGTTCGGGGGCCGCCCCCAGGTACGCCGCAGGATCGAGCAGGTCGGCGCGGCCCTCCAGCGGGCCGCCCGCGGACAGGGCCGCTTCGAGCGCCTCGCGGTCGAGGTGGGCGGCCAGGCGCTCGGCGACCAGCCGGCCGCCGGTCAGCTCGGCGTTGGCCCGCATCCGGTCGGGGAACACCCGCAGCCCGGCCACCAGCTCGGCGGCGGTCTCGGCCGCGCCGCCCGTCAGGCGCAGCGCCTCGCGCAGGGGCAGCCACTCCGCCTGCCAGGCCCCCGCGGCCCGCTCGTGCTCGCCGATCTGCCCGAGGACCTGCGCGTACGCGGGCACCTGGAACGCGGCCGACCGGACCAGGACGGACAGGGCGGGATTGCGTTTCTGCGGCATGGCCGACGAGGAGCCGGCCGACGACTCGGCCACCTCCCCCACCTCGGTCTGGGCCATGAGGACGATGTCGGTGGCCGGTTTGCCGAGCGCGCGGGCCGTGGCGGTGAGCGCCGCGCCGAGCTCGGTGACGGGAGAGCGCTCCGCGTGCCAGGGCATCAGGGGCGCCGCCAGCCCGATCTCCTCGGCGAACACCTCGGCCAGCAGCAGCGCGGTGCCCGGATCGACGCCACGCGTGCCCGACGGCGGGGAAGACGCGCCCGATGCCGGAACAGGGGCGCCCGCGAGCTCGGCGAACGCGGCCAGGGTGCCGGCCGCGCCGCCCAGCTGGGCCGGCAGGCGCAGCTCGCGGAGCCGGGCGCGGGCGCGCATGAGGCCGGCCAGCCACCCCGCCGCCTTCAGCCCGAACGTGGTCGGCACCGCCTGCTGCCCCAGCGTCCGCGCGGCCATCACCGTGTCCCGGTGCCGCCCGGCCAGCTCGCCGAGATCCCGCATGGTCGCGCTCAGATCGCCCACGATGCCGCGGATCGCCCGCGTGGCCACCAGCATGGCGGCGCTGTCCAGGATGTCCTGGCTGGTCGCCCCCCGGTGCACGGACGACGCCGCGCCCGGCACGGCCCGCCGCAGGTCGGCCACCAGGGGCACGACCGGGTTGGCCGACTGGCGGGCCCGCCTGGCCAGGTCGGCCGGGTCGAGCACCAGCGCGGCGGCCGTCCTGTCGATGGCCGCGGCCGCCTCCGACGGGATGAGCTCCAGCCGCGCCTGGGCGCGGGCGAGCGCCGCCTCGGCCTCCAGCATGGCCCGCAGCCAGGCCGCGTCCGAGGTGATCTCCTCCGCTCGCGTCCCCGCCCAGACCGGGGCGAGCAAGCCGCCGTCAGAACCCAACGCGGTCCACCTCCTCAGTCATGCCATCATTCACGGCAGGCCCACGTAGTTCTCGGCCAGGGTCGTCGCGGCGGCCTCCGACGAGGTCACGTAGTCCAGGTACGACAGCTGCAGCCGCCGCGCGTACGGGTCCTCGTCCTCGAACGTGTGCAGCAGCGTCGTCATCCACCACGAGAAGTGCTGGGCCCGCCACACCCGCTTCAGGCACGCCGCGGAGTAGCCGTCGAGCAGCCCGGTCGAGCCGTCGGCGAAGTACGCGGCCAGCGCCTCGGTCAGCACGCGGACGTCGGCCACGGCCAGGTTGAGCCCCTTGGCGCCGGTCGGCGGCACGATGTGGGCGGCGTCGCCGGCGAGGTAGAGCCGCCCGTACTGCATGGGCTCGGCCACGAACGCCCGCATCGGCGTGACGCCCTTCTCCATGATCTCGCCGGTCGTCAGCGTGAAGCCTGGCACGCTCTCCAGCCTGGCCTTCAGCTCGCCCCAGACGCGCTCGTCCGGCCAGTCCTCCACCCGCGCGTCCGCCGGCACCTGCAGGTAGAAGCGGCTGACGGTGGGCGAGCGCATGCTGTGCAGGGCGAAGCCGCGCTCGGTCCTGGTGTAGATCAGCTCTTCCGACGAGGGCGCCACCCTGGCCAGGATGCCCAGCCAGGCGAAGGGATAGTCCCGCTCGTAAACGCTCAGAACGCCCTCGGGGACGGCCGGCCTGGACACGCCGTGGAAGCCGTCGCACCCGGCGATCACGTCGCAGTCGAGCCGCTCGCCGCCGAAGGTCAGATAGGGCTCGGACTCCAGCGAGTGCGCCTCCACGTCCTCGACCTCGAACCTGATGTCGCCGCCCGCCGCCAGCCTGGCCGCGATCAGGTCCTTGACCACCTCCTGCTGCCCGTACACGGTGATGGACCTGCCCGGCACGAGCTTGTCGAACGCGATGCGGTGGCCCGCGCCCCCGTACCTGAGCTCGATGCCGTGGTGCGGCAGCCCCTCGCGCAGCAGGCGCTCGCCGACGCCCGCCTCGACCAGCGTGTCCACCGTGCCCTGCTCCAGCACCCCGGCCCGCACCCGCCGCTCGACGTAGTCGCGGCTGCGCTTCTCGAGCACCACGGAGGAGATGCCGCGCAGGTGGAGCAAGTGGGAAAGGAGCAGCCCGGCGGGGCCTGCCCCGATGATCCCGACCTGAGTTCGCATGAGGGAAGCATGCTGCTTCGACCGAGATTGGCCGAGATCCTGCTTCCACTCAGTGGAAGAATGGCTCCATGGCAGGCGGGGCCCGGGAGGGCGGGCGCTCGGTGACGTCCAAGGTGCTGGCCATCCTGGGCGCGTTCGACTCCGCGCATCCGCAGCTCACGCTGACCGACCTGGCCCGGCGCAGCGGGCTGCCGCTGAGCACGGCGCACCGGCTGGTCGCCGAGCTGGAGGGGTGGCAGGCGCTGAGCCGCGCGCCCGACGGGCGGCTGCGGGTCGGGCTGCGGCTGTGGGAGCTGGGCCAGCTCGCGCCCGGCCCGCTCCACGACCTGGCCCATCCGTGGTTGCAGGAGCTGTTCGCGACCACGCGCGAGAACGTGCACCTGGCCGTGCGCGACGGGCTCGAGGTGCTGTACGTGGACAAGGTGTACGGCCGGCGGGCGGTGCCGATCGTGTCGCGGACGGGCGGCCGGCTGCCGATGCACCCGACGGGCGTGGGCAAGGCGCTGCTGGCGTACGAGCCGGACTGGTTCGTGAAGTCCTACCTGGCGCGCAAGCTGGAGCGGCCCACCCCGCACACGATCACCGAGCCGGGCCGGCTGGCCAGGGAGCTGGGCGTCGTGCGGGCCCAGGGGTACGCGCTGACGTACGAGGAGATGACCCTGGGCACCTGCTCGGCGGCGGCACCGATCCTGGTGGACGGGCGGCCCGTGGCGGCCGTGGGCATCGTGCTGTCCTCGCGGCGCGCCCGCGAGCTGCCCCAGCTGATCGACCCCCTGCTGAGCAGCGCGGCGGCGATCGCGAGGGCTATTCCCCCAGCCGCTGGATCCGGTCCTTGAACAGGGTCGTGGCGATGGCCGCCTTGTGCGGCTGCCCCTTGAGGAACGCTTGCGCGAAGTTCTTGGCCTGCTCGTAGGTGACCTTGGCCGGCATGGGCGGCTCGTTCGGGTTCACGTCCACGTCCACCAGCGCCGGGCCGTCGTGGGCGAGCGCCTGCCCGATCGCCATGGCGACGTCCTCCGACTTGGTGACCTTGGCCCCGAACCCGCCGCACGACCTCGCCCAGGCCGAGAAGTCGGCCTCCGGCTCGGGGAAGCGCACCCCGTGCTCCGGGTAGCCGAGCACCATCTGCTCCCACAGGATCTGCCCGAGCGAGTTGTTGTTGTTGATGATCACCTTGACCGGCAGCCGCTGCTGGACCGCCGTCAGGAACTCGCCCATCAGCATCGTGAACCCGCCGTCGCCGACGTAGGCGATGACCTGCCGTCCCGGGTAGGCGTGCTGCATGGCGATGGCGTACGGCAGCCCGGGCGCCATCGTCGCCAGCGTCCCGGACAGGTAGAACCGGCGCTCGCCGCGGATCGTCCAGTGCCGGGCGGCCCAGGTGGCGATGGTGCCGCTGTCGCAGGTCATGATGGCGTCGTCGGTGGCGAGCTCGTCCACGATGGACACGACGTACTGCGGGGCGATGGGATCCCGGTCCGGGTTCTCCAGAGCGTCCATGTCGGCCCGCCACTTGTCCATCATCTCCTGATATTTCCGCAGGTGAGCGGTGCGGTCCCGGGCGTTGATCAGCGGCAGCAGCGCCCGCAGCCCCTCCTTCGCGTCGCACACCACGGGCACGTCGGTCGCGATCCGCGCCCCCGCCCTGGTCGGGTCCGCCTCGAACTGAACCACCCGCGCCTGCTCCGGCAGGAACTTGGAGTAGGGGAAGTTCGTGCCGACCATGAAGAGCACGTCGGCCTCGTCCATCAGCTCCTCGCTCGGCCGGGTGCCGAGCAGCCCGATCCCGCCGGTCGTGTACGGCGAGTCGTCCGGGATGACCGCCTTGCCGGGCAGCGTCTTGGCCACGGGCGCGCCGAGCGCCTCGGCCACGGCCAGCACCTCCTCCCGGGCGTGCAGCGCTCCCTGCCCGACGAGCATGGCGGGGCGCCGGGAGTTGTTGAGCACCTCGGCCGCCCATTCGACGTCCTCCTGGCGCGGCAGGCCGGACGGCCGCAGGTAGACGGGCGCGGTCTCCGGCAGCCGCGCCGGGGCCACGGTCCGGTACGGCGCCGTCCCCGCCTCGGCCACCTGAAGGTCGTTGGGCAGCGTGAGATGGGCGACCCCGCGCCGCGCGTAGGCGGTCCTGATCGCCAGGTCCACCAGCGAGGGCAGCTGCGCCGGGTTGGTGATCATCATGTTGTACTCGGCCACGTCCTCGTACAGGCGGTCGAGGTGCACCTCCTGCTGGTAGCCGGTGCCCAGCACGGACGTCTCCTGCATGCCGGTGATCGCCAGCACGGGCACGTGGTCCAGCTTGGCGTCGTAGAGGCCGTTGAGCAGGTGGATGCCGCCGGGCCCCGAGGTGGCCAGGCACACGCCGATCCGGCCGGTGGCCTTGGCGTAGCCGGTGGCCATGAAGGCGGCCGCCTCCTCGTGGTGGACGAGGACGAAGCGCACCCGGTCGCGGTGGCGCCGCAGCCCTTCCATGATGCCGTTGATGCCGTCGCCCGGCATGCCGAAGACGGTGTCGACACCCCACTCGGCAAGCCGCTCGACCAGGGATTCCGCTGCGATTCGAGCCATGGGGCCGCCCTACCCCGCTCCGCAGCTCGCAGACGCTTTTACCAGATTCCTTGTCATTTCTGGGCATTCGCGGGTAGTGGGGCGTCATGCGCATTCTGGTCACGGGAGCAACGGGCACGCTGGGCGGCGCCCTGGTGCCCGCGCTGCTCAGGTCGGGCCACCGGGTGCGGGCGCTGAGCCGTACCAAGCGCGAGAGCCGCGGGAACGTCGAGTGGATGTGGGGCGACCTCGTCTCCGGCAACGGCCTCGCCGAGGCCGTGCGCGACGTGGACGTCATCGCGCACCTCGCCACCGGCGGCCGCAAGGGGCGCGGCGCCGTGGACGTGAGCGGGACGCGCAAGCTGGTCGCCGCCGCCCGCCAGGCCGGCTACCCGCACCTGCTGTACACCTCGTGCGTGGGGGCCGACAGCGTGGCCAGCGGCCACCTCCGGCACAAGCTGGAGGCGGAACGGCTGGTCTCGGAGAGCGAGCTGGGCTGGACGATCCTCCGCTCCACCCACTTCCACCAGGCGCTCGACCGCCGGCTGAGCGACTTCGAGTCACTCCCCGTGCTCGCCGTGGACCGCTCGATACCCTGGCAGCCGGTCCACACGGGCGAGGTGGCGGCCCGCCTCAACGAGCTGATCGCCGCGGGCCCCGCGATGGACGAGCTCGAGTACGGCGGCCCCCAGGTGCTCAACACGGAGGAACTGGTCAGGACCTGGCTGGAGGCCAGGGGCCTGCACCGCCCCTGCCTGCCCGTGCGCTTCCCCGGCAGCCTGTACGCGGCCCAGCGCTCCGGCGAGCTGCTGACCGACGCCGAGCCCAAGGGCCGGATCACCTGGCACGACCACCTCTTCCCGCCGCCGGTCGAGATCTCCGACGACTTCGCCTCGGAGCACACCGCCTCGCCCACCAGCCCCGCCAACCAGCCCGAACAGGACCCCGACCTGCACGTCTACGGGGGCGACGAGGGCTACGAGCGCCCCACCCGCGGCTGACTCCTTTTACGTAGTCGTTACGTAACTCCCCCTTGATGGGCATTCGGCTACCTATGTACGGTCCTTTCATTGCCACTTAACAACTTGTTCAGTGCAGCCAATCGAGAGGTTCGATGACGGAGTCGGAGAACGCCCGCTTGGGTGCGCGAATCCGCGCCTACCGCAACATGCGCCGCATGACCGTGCGCGCACTCGCGGCGGAGGCCAGGGCGAGCGCGAGCTTCATCAGCCAGCTGGAGCGCGGGCAGACCAGCTCCAGCATCGGGATGCTCAGGCGGATAGCCTCGGCTCTCGGTCTCACGGTCGCGGATCTGTTCAACGAGGAGGACGAGGTCGGCCACCGGGTGGTGCGCCGCGAAGCGCGTCCGGAGCTGCACACG
Source organism: Nonomuraea angiospora (assembly GCF_014873145.1). Taxonomy (NCBI): domain Bacteria; kingdom Bacillati; phylum Actinomycetota; class Actinomycetes; order Streptosporangiales; family Streptosporangiaceae; genus Nonomuraea; species Nonomuraea angiospora. The sequence continues at coordinate 4,037,545 of NZ_JADBEK010000001.1, forward strand.
GCTCCCGGCACGCGCAAGTTCCTGATCTCCCAGCGTCCGCTCCAGAACGTGGAGGTGTACGCCGGGGAATTCGATCCGGGCTCGTCCACCGGGGACGAACCGTACACCCACGGCGACTCCCAGGAGATCTTCCTGGTCATCCGCGGGCGGATCACTCTCTGGCTCGGCCCCAACGGCTCCGCCGCCGCACATGTGCTGGAGCCCGGGGACAGCGTGGAGTACCGCACGTCGGTCCCCCACCGGATCGTCAACGAGAGCGACGAGACCGCCGAGGTCCTCTGGGTGGTCGCCCCACCTACTACATCCTCCTGAACCCCAGCTATACCTGCAACAAGGGGGTAACCCATGCCGAAGCACCCAGCGCGACTGGCCGCCATGGCCGGCGTCGCGGCTTCGCTCCTGCTCGCGACCGCCTGCGGAGCCGGCTCGGCGGCGCCCGCCTCGATCGATCTCGGGTCGGGGCCCGCCAAGTCGGGCACGATCAAGAAGGACGCGCTGAGCGGCCTCAACATGACCTTCGTCTCCTACGGAGGCGTCTACCAGGAGGGCCAGCAGAAGGCGGCGGTGGACCCGTTCGCCCAGGAGTCGGGCGCCAAGATCCTCCAGGACGGCCCGACCGACTACGCCAAGATCAAGGCCCAGGTCGACTCCTCCAACGTCACGTGGGACGTGATCGACGCCGACTCCATCTGGGCCGAGGCCCAGTGCGGCAAGCTGCTCCAGCCGCTGGACTACTCGATCATCGACAAGTCCAAGGTCCCCGAGGGCCTGTCCGGCCAGTGCACCGTCCCCGCGATGCAGTACGGCATGGTGCTCGTCTACAACAAGGACAAGTTCGGCGCCAACCCGCCCAAGGGCTGGAAGGACTTCTTCGACACGACGAAGTTCCCCGGCAAGCGCGCCATCTCCGGCAACCCCGGCGACTCGGCGCCCGGCCCGTTCGAGGGCGCGCTGATCGCCGACGGCGTGGCCCCCGACCAGCTCTACCCGCTGGACGTCGACCGGGCGACCAAGAAGCTGCAGTCGGTCCGCTCCAACCTGGTCTTCTGGAAGACCGGCGCGGAGGCCCAGCAGCTGCTGGAGTCCGGCGAGGTGGACATGGGGATGGTCTGGAGCGGCCGGGCCTACGCCGCCGTCAAGAACGGCGCGCCGTTCCAGGTCGCCTGGGACCAGTGGATGCCGATCATGGACTCGCTGGCCGTGCCGAAGAACGCCAAGAACCCCAAGGCGTCGATGGCGCTGATCAACTACTACCTGGGCGCCCAGCAGCAGGCCAAGCTGACAGAGCTGACCTCGTACTCGCCGATCAACACCGATGCCAAGCCGAGCCTCGACCAGGCCGGCCAGGCGTTCCTGACCACCGCTCCGGGCGTGCCGGAGAAGGCACTCAAGATCGACTCCAAGTGGTGGGCCGAACACCAGCCGGAGATGATCGAGAAGTGGTCGGCCTGGCTCGGCGGCTGATCGCGCATGGCCTCCACCCTGCAGGCGGTCGCCCCGCCCGCCGCCGCCAGGCAGCCGGCGGACCCTGAGCGCCGCCCGGCGCTCCTGGTCCTGCCGGCGCTGGTGGCGCTCGCCGTCTTCTTCCTGTTTCCGCTGATCTCGATGGTGATCAGCGCGTTCACCGATCCGGTGCCCGGTCTGGGCAACTTCACCTGGTTCTTCAGCGAGACCCAGAACCTGCGGGTGCTCGGCCGCACGTTCACCACCGCCCTGTGGGTGACGGTGGTCGCGCTGGTCCTGTCGTACCCGTACGCGTACGCCATGACGATCGCCGGCACCCGGGCCAGGGCCGTGCTGACGCTGCTGGTGCTGGTGCCGTTCTGGACCAGCCTGATGGTGCGGACCTTCGCGTGGGTGATCCTGCTGCAGGACACCGGCGTGGTGAACGACCTGCTCGGGACCATCGGGCTGGGTCCGTTCAGCCTGATCCGCACCCAGACGGGCGTCGTGATCGGGATGGTGCAGTTGCTGATGCCGTTCATGGTGCTGCCGCTCTACGCGGTGATGAGCGGGATCGACCGGCGGCTGCTCACCGCGGCCGGCAGCATGGGAGCGCGGCCCGTCAAGGCGTTCCTCGACGTCTACGTGCCGCTGTCGCTGCCCGGGGTGTCGGCGGGGTGCCTGACGGTGTTCATCAGCGCGCTCGGGTTCTACGTCACGCCCGCGCTGCTCGGCTCCCCCACCGACGCGCTGCTCTCGCAGCAGATCTTCACGCAGGTCAACGGCCTGCTGAAATGGGGGCGCGGCGGCGCCATGGGCGTGGTCCTGCTCGGGCTCACGCTGGCCATGATCGCGCTGCTGGCGGTCACGCTGCGCCGCGCCGGGAAGAAGGTGACCGGATGAGCGCCCGGGTGGGACGCGGGGCGCTGTGGGCGTTCTGCGCGCTGGTCGGCGTCTGGCTGGTGGCCCCCGCGCTGATCGTGGTGCCGCTCAGCTTCACCTCGAAGGCGTCGCTCAAGTTCCCGCCGGACGGCTGGTCCACCCGCTGGTACGAGCACTTCTTCGGCGACCCGGCCTGGATGTCGGCCCTGTGGACCTCGCTGGAGGTGGGCCTGCTGGTCACCGTCGTCGCCACCACGCTCGGCACGGCGGCGGCGCTCGGCCTGACCAGGGCCAGGATGCGCGGCCTCGCGCTGGTCCAGGGGTCGATGCTGGCCCCGATGATCGTGCCCGGGGTCGTGCTGGCCATCGGCGTCTACGCCGTGTTCCTGAAGCTGCAGCTCGTCGGGACGCTCATGGGCTTCGTCATGGCGCACACCGTGCTGGCGCTGCCGTTCGTGATGATCCCGGTGACGGCGTCGCTGAGCGGGTTCGACCGGCGGCTGGAGAGCGCGGCGGCCAGCCTGGGCGCGGGCCGCTGGACCACGTTCCGCACCGTGACGCTGCCGCTGGTCGCCCCCGGGGTGGCCGCGGGCGCGCTGTTCGCGTTCGTCACGAGCTTCGACGAGGTGGTCGTCTCGCTGTTCATCCAGAGCCCCTACCTGCAGACCCTGCCGGTGAAGATGTACGCGAGCGTCACCCGCGAGACCGACCCGACCATCGCCGCGGCGGCCACGATGATCATCGTGCTGACCACGAGCCTCGTCCTGATCGCCACCTTCTTCGTCGCCAGGAGGTCACGTGCCCACCAGTAACGATCTCGCCGCCCGCGGCGCCGGCATCGAGCTGACCGGACTGACCAAGCGCTACGGCGACTTCGTCGCCGTGGACGACGTCTCGCTGTCGATCAAACCGGGCGAGTTCATCACGCTGCTCGGGCCGAGCGGCTCGGGCAAGACGACCACGCTGAACATCATCGCCGGCTTCGACCACCCCACCACCGGCGAGCTGACCGTGGACGGGACCGCCATCGCCGCGACGCCCGCCCACAAACGGGACATGGGCATGGTCTTCCAGCACTACGCCCTGTTCCCGCACATGACGGTCGCCGAGAACATCGCGTACCCGCTCAAGCAGCGCAAGGTGCCCAAGGGCCGCCGCGCCGAGCTGGTCGCGGCCGCGCTGGCCACCGTCCACCTCGGCGAGTACGGCCACCGCTACCCGCGCGAGCTGTCCGGCGGCCAGCAGCAGCGCGTGGCCGTGGCCCGCGCCATCGTCTACAGCCCGCGCGTGCTGCTGATGGACGAGCCGCTGGGCGCGCTGGACAAGAAGCTGCGCGACTGGCTCCAGCTCGAGATCAAGCGCATCCACGGCGAGCTCGGCACCACGTTCGTGTACGTCACGCACGACCAGGACGAGGCGCTGGTGCTGTCGGACCGGATCGCGGTCTTCAACCGCGGCCGCATCGAGCAGGTCGGGGCCGCCGAGGAGCTGTACGAGCGGCCCGCCACGCTGTTCGTGGCCCGCTTCCTCGGCGAGTCGACGATCCTGCGCGGCGACGTCACGCCGGACGGCATCGGCGTGTGCGCGCGGCTGCTGCGGGCGCCGGGCACCTTGGCCGACAAGGCGGGGGCGCTCGTCGTGCGCCCGGAGCGGCTGGCCGTGCGCGAGGCGGGTTTCTCCCCCGACCCGGAATGGAACGCCCTGCCGGCCACCGTCACCGGCGAGATTTACCTGGGCTCCAGCAGGAAGCTGGAGCTGAGGCTGCCCGACGGCTCGTCCGCGCTGGTGCGCGAGCAGGCCGGCAGCCTCAGCGACGCCCGTGGCGGCGACGAGGTCACGCTGACGTGGCGCGTCGCCGACTCCGTCCTGCTGCCCGACTCGCCCGATGTGGAGGCTGTGCTCACGTGAAAGGCATCCCGCTCACCAAGGATTTCGCCAACGGCGGCGTCTCGTTCTGGTACCGGCAGATCGGCCTGCCGGACCGGCGTCCCCCGCTGCCGGGGCCGCGCTCGTACGACGTGGCCATCGTCGGCGGCGGCTACACCGGCCTGTGGACCGCGTACTACCTGAAGAAGGCCGAGCCGGGCCTGCGGATCGCGATCCTGGAGAAGGAGTTCGCCGGGTTCGGCGCGTCGGGGCGCAACGGCGGGTGGCTGTCGGCGGAGTTCGCCGGGTCGCGCAAGCGGCACGCCAAGGCGCGCGGGCGGCAGGCGATGATCGACCTGCAGCACGCCATGTTCCACGCCGTGGACGAGGTCATCGAAGTGACCCGCGAGGAGGCCATCGACGCCGACATCCACAAGGGCGGCCTCATCCACGTCGCGACGAACCCGGCCCAGCGGCGCCGGCTGCGCGCGGAGCTCGACGACCTGCGCACCTGGGGGTACGGCGAGGGCGACCTGCGGCTGATGGACCGCGACGAGCAGCGCGAGCGCGTGCAGGTGGCGGGCACCCTGGAGGCCACCTACTCGCCGCACTGCGCCCGCATCCAGCCCGCCAAGCTGGCCGTCGGCCTGGCCGAGGCGGTCGCCCGGCTCGGGGTGGACATCTTCGAGGACACCACGGTCACGAAGATCATCCCGCGGCGGGACGGCAGCCAGGCGGCGGCGGTCACCACGCGCGGGGCGGTCACGGCGGACTACGTCATCCGCGCCACCGAGGGCTTCACCGCCTCGCTGGCCGGGCAGCACCGGCAGTGGCTGCCGATGAACAGCTCCATGATCGTCACCGAGCCGCTGCCGCCCGAGGTGTGGAAGCACATCGGCTGGCAGGGCAACGAGCTGATCGGGGACGAGGCGCACGCCTACATCTACGCGCAGCGCACCGCCGACGACCGCATCGCGATCGGCGGGCGGGGCGTCCCCTACCGGTACGGCTCGCGTACCGACGTGCGGGGCGCCACGCAGCCGCAGACGGTCGCGCTGCTGTGGCGGATGCTGGTCAAGCTCTTCCCCGCGGCGGCGGACGCGCGGATCCAGCACTCCTGGTGCGGCGTGCTGGGCGTGCCGCGCGACTGGTGCTCGACGGTGCACCTGGACCACGCGAGCGGCCTCGGCTGGGCGGGCGGCTACGTGGGCAGCGGCGTCACCACCACGAACCTGGCCGGCCGCACCCTGCGCGACCTGGTGCTGCGCCAGGACACCGAGCTGACGTCCCTGCCCTGGGTGGGCCGCCAGGTGCGCCAGTGGGAGCCCGAGCCGCTGCGGTGGACGGGGGTGCAGCTCATCTACGCGCTCTTCCGCGCCGCCGACCGGCAGGAGAACGACCACGGCACCACGACGTCGCCGTTCGCGCGGCTGGCGAACCTGATCTCCGGCCGCTGACGCGCCTCCCCGGGGTGTGCTCAGCGCTCCGGGGGCCCGGCGCCGCGCCAGGGGTCGTAGTCGACCTCCAGCGGCTCCTGCGGAGGCCGCTCGGCCTCCGGCACGTGCTGGAGGTTGACCCGTATGCGATACCACACGCTGCTGCGCCCCCTCATGCCGTCGACCAGCACGTCGGCGGGCTCCAGCCGGTCGGCGACCGCCGGGTGGCGGACCTTCCACCGCTCGAACCCGGCCAGCGCCTCCTCCTTGTGCTCCGCCCGCGCGATCTCGATGACGGGCATCGTCTGCTGCCTGCGCCCGCTGCCCTTGGGCGGCTTGGGCGCCGGGCCGAGCTCCTCGGCCAGCTCCAGCAGCGAGTCGAGCGAGCCCGGGTGCAGGTCCATGTCCTCCCACGGGTCGCCGGCCTCGGCCAGCCGCTTGGGCACGGTGTCGATCGTGAACGCCTCGGGGCGGCAGCCGGGCACCTCGTCCCAGGTCAGCGGCGTCGAGACCCGGGCGTCGGGCACGGCCCGCACGGACCAGGCGGAGGCCACGGTGCGGTCGTAGGCGTTCTGGTTGAAGTCGACGAACACGCCGTGCCGCTCCTCCTTCCACCACCGGCTGGTGGCCAGCTCGGGCGCGCGCCGCTCGACCTCGCGGGCCACCGTCTCGGCCGCCCTGCGCACCTTGGCGAAGGGCCAGCGCCGCTCGATGCGGGCGTAGACGTGGAACCCTCGCGACCCGGACGTCTTGGGCCAGGCGACCAGCCCGTGGTCGGCCAGCACCTCGCGCGCCACCTGAGCGGTGGCCAGCACGTCGGCCCACTCGACGCCCGGCACCGGGTCGAGGTCGATGCGCAGCTCGTCGGGCCTGGACAGGTCGTCGGCGCGCACCGGGTGGGGGTTGAGGTCGACGCACCCGAGGTTGACCACCCACAGCAGCTGGGCCAGGTCGGTGCAGACGACCTCCTCCGCGCTCAGCCCCGAGCGGTATTTCAGCTCGGCCACCTCGATCCAGTCGGGCCGCTTGGCCGGGGCGCGCTTCTGGAAGAACGCCTCCTGCTCGATGCCGTGCACGAACCGCTTGAGCACCATCGGCCGCCCGTGGACGCCCCGCAGCGCCGCCTCGCCCACGGCCTGGTAGAAGCGGATCAGGTCGAGCTTGGTGTGGCCGGACTGCGGGAAGACCACCTTGTCGGGGCTGGTGATGCGGACCTCGTGACCCGCGACCTCGATGTCAGGCATACGGTCACGATACGCGGGGCCACCGACAAGGCTCGGGGCACCGGCTCGGCGGGCGTTCTCAGGCCATCGGCTCGGCACGACGGCGCGAGGGCTCAGGGTGCCAGCTCGGCGCGGCGGGCGCGGCTGCGCGACTCCAGGTAGGTCAGGCCGAGCCGCCGGTGCCGGGCGGCGGCCGCCCGGTTGTGCTCGAGCGCCTGCTCCGTACGCCCGAGCCGGAGCGCGAGCTCGGCCAGCACGTCGTGCACGCAGCCCAGGGCCGCGCTCCCCGTGCCCAGGACGATGGGCTGGTCGGCGATCGGCAGCAGCCGCTCGTACATCTCCCCGGGGTCGGGGGTGCCGAGCTGGGCGGCCACCAGGCCCCAGACCGGGAAGAAGAAGTCGGCCGACCAGTCCTCCCGCAGGTCCACGCCCCACCGTTCGAGAAGCTCCCTCGCCTGTTCGGTGCGGCCCACGTCCAGGGAGGCCAGGATGGCGAGCGGGCGCACCAGGCTCATGAGCGGGCGGTCGCCCGCTGCCACCAGCTCGTCCAGCAGCTCCGCCACCCGGCCCTGGCCGCGCCGGCAGGTGTAGAGGACGCCGAGGCGGCGGGCCTCCTGGCCCCACAGGCTCGCCCCGAAGGAGATCTTGGGGAAGCTCTCGGCCAGCGCCTCCGCCTCCGCCCACCGCCCGTGCAGGGCGTGGTCGGCGGTCTGCGCGACGCGGACCATGGCCTCCAGCTCGGGCCGGGCGACCTCGTGCAGGAGCTGCTCGCAGCGGGCCAGGTCCCTGCTCCACTCGGCCAGCTCGCCCGCGCGCAGCAGGCACGACATGCGCAGCACCCGCGCCACCAGCCTGGCCTCCCTGGGCAGGCCGGGGATGGCCAGCATCTCCTCGGCCGCCGCCAGCCGCTCGGGGTTGCGGCCGGGTACGAAGCTCGCGATCACGTAGTTGTTGAGCGCCCTGGCCAGCAGCATGGGGTCGCCCGAGCGGCGGGCCAGGCCGACCGCGTCGAACGCCAGCCGCTCGCCCTCGGCGCGCCGGGGGCCGTAGTGCAGCTCGATGCCGAGCGTGCCCAGGAGCGCGGCCCTGGACCGGTCGTCGAGGTCGCCCGCCAGGAGGTCCTCCAGGATCGCGACCATGTCCTCGTCCACGACGCCGTACGGGCGCCAGTTCCACACCGACAGGCCGCCGAAGACCGAGACCGCCGCCACCAGCGCGTCCCGGTCGCCGAGCCGCTGGGCCTGGGCGACGGCCTCGGTCAGGTCGCGGTAGGCGCCTTCGGCGTCGCCCGTGGTGCGCCGGGCCTGGCCCAGCTCGGTGAGCACGCGGCAGCGCTCGGGCGAGTCGCCGGGCGGCAGGTGGTCGAGCGCCAGCTCCCACAGCTGCACGGCCTCCTGGTAGCCGTGGCGCTCCGCGGCCTGCGCGGCGGCCCGGACGGCGTACGTGACGGCCTTGGGCGCGCCGCCCAGCCGGGCCCCGGCGGCGAAGTGGCCGGCCAGGATCGCCGGGTCGGCGCCGGGCAGGGTCTCCAGGTGCCCAGCGGCCCTCAGGTGCAGGCGGGCGCGCTCCAGCCGGGTGAGGCCCTGGTCGAGCGCCTGCCGTACGAGGGCGTGGGAGAAGCGGTAGTCGGCGGCCCCGGTCGGCGGCTGGGCCAGCAGCCCGGCGGCCAGCGCGGGCTCCAGCCGCGACATGACCTCCTCGACGGGGCGGTCCGCGAGGGCGGCCAGCAGGTCCAGCTCCACCTCCCGGCCCGCGACCGCGGCGGCTCCGAGCAGGTCCCGGGTGGGCTCGGGGAGGCGGGCCAGGCGGCGTTCGATGACGTCGCGGGCGCCGGGCGGGACGAGGTGGCGCTCGCGTTCGGGCAGGCGGAGCAGCTCGGTCAGGTAGAACGGGTTGCCGCCCGAGCGGTCGAGCAGCTCCTGGGGGTCGGCCGCCACGTCGCGCAGGCGCAGGTAGTCGCGCACGCCCGAGGCGTCGAACGGCGCCAGCGGCAGCCTGCGACCCTCCCTGGCCAGCGCGCCCAGGGTCTCGCGCAGCTGCTCGGGGTGGTCGCCCGGCTCGGGCCTGAGCGTGGCCACGACGAGCGCGGAGGTCCTGGCCAGCTCACCGGCGACGTGGCCGAGCAGCTTCAGCGAGGAGGCGTCGGCCCAGTGCAGGTCCTCCAGCACCACGAGCAGGGGGCCGGTCCGCAGCTCCGCCAGCACGGCGTCGTACAGGTCGAACAGCTCGGCCTGCGGCGACGGCGGGATCAGGCCCGCGCGGGTCCACGGCCAGAACGCCGGGGCCGTGCCGCCGTCGAGGCAGCGGCCCCACTCCACCCGGAAGCCCCTGGCCGTGGCCACGTCGGCGACGGCCCTGGCCAGGCTCGTCTTCCCGATGCCCGCCTCGCCGGTGACCAGCGCCAGCCCGCCCCTGCCGTGCCTGGCCCGCGCCAGCAGCTCCTCCAGGACCCGCAGCTCGCCCTCCCTGGCCACGAGCCTGTCGGACCCCGGGCCCGCGGGGACGGGCGCGGGAACGGGATCAGAGGCGGGCGCCGGGTTGGGCTTGGGGCCCGGGTCGAGCTCGGGCGCCTGCTCGAACACCGCCTGCTCCAGCCGCCTCAGCTCCGGCCCCGGCTCGATCCCCAGCTCGCCCGCGAGCAGGGCGCGTACCTTGCGCAGCGCCGCGAGCGCGTCGGCCTGGCGGCCCGCCCGGTACAGCCCGAGCACCAGCAGCCCCCACGCCCGCTCCCGGTAGGGGTGCGCCTCCGTCAGCGCCTCCAGGTCGGGCACGCTGGCCTCGCCGAGCGCCAGCCGGGCCTCCAGCCGGTCCTCCTCGGCCGCGAGCCGCAGCTCCTCCAGCCGCGCGGACGCCGCCGGCGCCAGATCGGGGAACTCCGCCAGCGGCTCCCCCCGCCACAGCGCGAGGGCCCGGTCGAGCGTCCGCGCGCCCTCCGCGTGCCGCCCCTGCCTGACCAGGCGCGCCCCGTCGGCGGCCCACGCGGCGAAGCGGCCCACGTCCGTCTGGGCGGGCGTGACGTCCAGCACGTAGCCGGGCTCGCGGGTCAGCAGCACCCGGGGCGGCGTGCGCGGCTTGCGGCCCGGCTCCAGCACCCGCCGCAGATGCGAGACGTACGCCTGCAGCGTCGCCGTGGCCTTGGCCGGCGCCTCCCCCGCCCACAGCTCCTCGATCAGCCGGTCGAGCGGCACGACGCGGCCGGGCTCGAGCGCCAGCCTGGCCAGGACCGCCCGCTGCTTGCGGGTGCCGAGGTCGAGCCGGTTGCCGTCGCCGTCGTCCACCTCAAGCGGACCGAACAGTCTGAACTCCACGGACCCCAAGTCAACCTCAAATACATCCCAAGTGCCGAAACGCATGCTTGATCCATGAACGAACTGAAGAACTTGACGACCGGCCGCGTCCTCCTCCCCGGCGACGAGGGTTTCGACGAGGCGCGCAGGCCCTGGAACCTGGCCGTCGACCAGCCGGTGCGCGCGGTCGTGGACGCCGCCGACGCCGACGACGTGGCGGCCACGATCGGCTACGCCCGCCTGAACGGGCTGTCGGTGACCGCGCAGCCGAGCGGCCACGGAGCCTCCGGCGACACCGAGGGCGCCATCCTGCTGCGGACCGGCGGCCTGGGCGGAGTGGAGATCGACAACGGGGTGGCGCGCGTCGGCGCGGGCGTGAAGTGGGGCGAGGTGCTGGCGGCGGCGAGCCCGCTCGGGCTGACCGGCCTCGCGGGCAGCTCCCCCGTGGTCGGCGTGACCGGGTACACGCTGGGTGGCGGGCTGAGCTGGTTCAGCAGGAAGTACGGCTTCGCCGCCGACGGCGTGCGGGCCTTCGACGCGGTGGACGCCGAGGGCCGGCGGATCCGGGTGACGGCCGAGCGGGACCCCGAGCTGTTCTGGGCGCTGCGGGGCGGCGGCGGTGACTTCGCGGTCGTGACGGCGATGGAGTTCGAGCTGCGGCCCGCCCCGTTCCTGTACGGCGGGCGGATCACGTGGCCGATCGAGCGGGCGCCCGAGGTGCTGGCCGCCTACCGCGAGGTCACCGCGACCGCGCCGGACGAGCTGACGGTCTGGTTCGACCTGCTGCAGATCCCCGGCGGGCCGGGGTTCGTCATGGTCGACAGCACGTACCTGGGCCGGGACCCGGGCGCGCTGCTGCGGCCCTTCGAGCTGATCGGCGGCGCGATCGGCGACAACCGGCGGCTGCTGCCGGTGGCCGAGCTGGGCTCCATCTGCGACGAACCCACCGACCCCCAGCCCGGCACCAGCCGGTGCGAGCTGCTGACCGGGCTCGACGACCAGGTGGCCGGCGTGCTGCTGGGCGAACCGATCGACCCGATGATCAGCCTGCAGATCCGGCACCTGGGCGGCGCGCTGTCCAGGCCCGCCGACGGGGGCGGCGCGGCGGGGCACCTGGACGAGCCGTACCTGGTCTACGCGATCGGCCGGCCCACGGAGGCCACGGCCGAGCGGCTGGAGCGGCTGGGCAAGGCGCTGGTGCCGTTCAGCAGCGGGCGCAAGCCGTACACGATGCTGCACGGCGGCGAGCAGGCGGCGGCGGCGTTCCCGCGCGAGTCCCTGGCCAGGCTCCGCGACCTCAAGCGCTCCCGCGACCCGCACGGCGTCATCCGCGCCAACTTCCCCGTGCTGGGGTAGCCCTTTTCACCCGATGACCCGGGCCAGGAAATCGCGGATCAAGGGGACGATCTCGCCGAGGCTGGTCTCCAGCGCCCAGTGGCCGGCGTCGAGCATGCGCAGCTCGGCGTCCGGCAGGTCGCGCAGGTACGCCCTGGCCGGCCTCGCGGTAGAAGACCTCGATCCCGTCGACGTCGATCCTCCGATGCGCGACCACGGCCGGCGTGCCGTGTCGGTTTCCGGTCATGGGACAAGGACCTACCCCGCAGGCCCCGGATGGTGTCCTGCGGAGTGCCTAAAGGTCGCCGAAGTCTCCGTGGCGGCCCGCGCCGGCGGCGAAGCGGGCGGCGCCGCCCACGGCGTCGGGCAGCGAGACGAGCCCGTGACGCAACTCGTTCCGCATCGCCTCCTCCTCGCCCAGCCCCTCCTGCTCCAGCGCCGACAGCCGGTCGCCGCGCAGGCAGGTCTGCGGGAAGCGCGCGATCTCGCGGGCCAGCTCCTCGGCGTGCCGCCGGGCGGTGCCGTCGGGCACGAGCCGGTTGGCCAGCCCCCACTCGTACGCCTCCCGCCCGTCGACGGGCCGGCCGGTGAGGATCATGTCCATCGCCCGGGAGGCGCCGATGAGCCGGGGCAGCCGTACGGTGCCGCCGTCGATGAGCGGCACCCCCCACCTGCGGCAGAACACCCCGAAGGCGGCCCCCTCCTCGGCCACCCGCAGGTCGCACCAGAGGGCCAGCTCCAGCCCGCCGGCGACGGCGTGCCCGGCCACGGCGGCGATGACCGGCTTGGACAGGCGCATCCTGGTCGGGCCCATCGGCCCGTCGCCGTCCTCGCCGACGTGGTTGTCGAGCGCCTTTAGATCGGCCCCGGCGCAGAACGTGCCGCCCTCGCCCCACAGCACCGCCACGGCGGCGTCGGAGCCCTCGAAGTCACGGAACGCGCCCGCCAGCGCGTCGGCCGTCTTGCGATCGACCGCGTTACGCGCCTCCGGCCTGCTGATCACCACGGTGGTGACCGGTCCCTCGCGCTCCACGCGTACGGTCATGCGGCCCTCCTCGGGCAGGTCCTCGGGGAACGGGGCGAGCGTACGTCCAAGCCGGGGTCCCCGGCCAGCAACTCACCGTCAGCCATTGCCGAGAAGCCGCCTCGAACCGGTCTGGCCGGGCTCCACTCGGCGCGGGCCGCCCTGGTTAATCCGTGCTCGTTGCTTGGCGGCGGTTGTCTAGCAACCGGGCAGTGGTCTGCCGATCATCGGGCCTCTCCGCGCAGGATCTGCTGGAACATGCGTCTGGCGGTCGCGGTCAACGTCCACGCGGTTTCGCGTACGGTCCGCTTCGCGCGGTCGGTACGGCGGACGAAGCCCTGGCCGGCGGCGGCGCACAGTTCGTACGTCGTCTCGCGGCATTCACAGGTGTGTGAGATCACCCGGATACGCGGCGCCCGAGGAGTGGGTTCGTACCATGACAGCTTGACGTGGCCGGACAGGGGCGGCTCGATGTGCGGGCCATGGAAGTCGGTGATCTTCGACATGTCACGCGGTCCTTCCCTCAAGTTCTCGGCGAGGTTCCTGCACGTGATGCCGATGCGGGACATCCGCGATGTCCACTGCGGCAGGGGCTTGGACAGACAGCTCGAACCAGACGGTTCGGCCGAACGAGCGCCTTCTGACTCCCCATTTCGTCGCCACGGCCGCCAAGATCTGAAGTCCTCGTCCGCCGGTCTCGAATGGGTCGTCACGGAGTCTCGGCCCCGACCACCATCCCTGGTCCATCACTTCGATACGGATCCGATCGGCGCCGAGCCACAGGCGGACTCGAAATGACCCCCATTTCCAGCGACCGGACATGGTGTGCTTCATCGCGTTCGCGGCGAGCTCGGTGACCAGGAGCCGCAGATCCTCCAGAAGATTCTCATCATCGGCGGCCTCCGGCAGTGCCATAACGAGCCAATGAGCAGCATAAATCCGTACATCACGGATTACCTGAGGGCACCCAGGAAACCGCATTGAGCCGACGAGTTTCATTTCGCGTGAAGGCACATTTATCACCCATACCCCTATTAGCCCGGCATAACGATGCCATCATTGGTCCTGCCGGGCTCTGTTATGAGCGCTTGCGAATCATCCATCTCCGCAAGCCCCTTTAAACAATGCCTGCGACGCGCTACATTGTCTTGCGAAACAATCCCAGAGCGGTCCCAGACTTCAACTGGCAACAAACCAGAAGAGCTGGAATGGACGTGGTTACGGGAGGCGTGATGCCAGCACCCAAGGAGCTCGACCCAACCGCCAGCCCAGCGGCACATTTCGGTGCCGATCTACGCAAATACCGATATGCCGCTAAATGGACTCAGGAACAGCTCGCCGAGCGCATCGGCTACAGCAAGAGCCGTATCGGCAACGTAGAACGCGGAGAGGAGAACCCCACGCGCGAGTTGATCGAGCTCTGCGAAGAGGCACTTGGCCTCAACGGCCCCCTGCTCTCCCACTGGCCGGCCATCAGCGGCAACCGGATGCCCGATTGGTTCCGTCAGTGGCCGCCGATCGAGCGGAAAGCCGATCAGCTCCTCACCTGGGCCCCTCTCATCGTGCCCGGACTGGTACAGACGGAGGAGTACGCGCGTGCGATCTTCGAGGGCGGGCCGCACGCGACCCCGCAGCAGGTTGACGAAGCGGCCGAGGCCCGAGTGGATCGACAATCCATATTCAATCGGCCGAATCCCCCTCAATTCCTTGCTGTGATAGACGAAGGCATCCTGTATCGTCCGATTGGAGACGAGTTCGTAACCCACCGCCAGCTAGAACACCTGATCACTTTGGCCGAGAACAAGTGGTTCACAGTCCAACTACTCCCGTACGCAGCCCGGTGTACGGCAGTGCTGGTGGGCCCAGCTCTCTTGGCACAGCAGAACGGAGTGCCGATCGCCGCCTACGTCGAATCAGCCGTCCACGGTCGCGTCGTTGACTCCACCAGCGAGATCAAGCGACTCGTGGACCGACTCGAACTCATACGCAGCGCGGCACTCCCTGAGTATCTGTCAGTGCAGCGGATCAAGGAGAGATTGCAGCGTGGAGTTGAATGAGGAAGTCGCCAAGGAGATAGCAAGCCCGGCCGGATGGATCACCGCGTCAAGCGACCAGGGTGGCGACTGTCTGGAGGCCAAGCATCTGCCGGATGGCCGCATCGCGTTGCGCGACACCGAACAGCCGGATGCCGAGCCATGGGTGGTCCGCCGGGCCGTCTGGGACAAGTTCGTAGCAGGCGCAAAGAACGGCATATTCGACTTTTAGTGTCATCAACGGTGCGGCCCCCGAAATCCGTCAGGGGGCCGCACCGTTCCTGACCCTGTGATCCTGCAGCCTCACCGGGACTTGTCCAGCAGGAGGGGTTTGAGCTGGCGGAAGAACTCGGTTGCGTCCGCCAGAGAGTCCCGGCCTGGCGCCCCTTCCATGATGTTGACAGTGAGAAGGCGCTTATAGTCGGGGGTCCATCCGTAGACAAAGGCGATGGTCTCGTCCTGGGCGTTCTTTCTCCGCGCCGCGAAGCCCGGCCCGAGTTCGTCGGACAGGTCCTTCCCTCGAGTGGACAACTTGGTGTTCTCCAAGTCTTCCGCGTCGTTTGGAGACGGATCGAAGACTTCGATCAAGAGGCCTTGGGTTTCTTTGGTGTCGGATTTCTCGCTCACAGTGCACGACTCGAAACTTCGACCCATGTCCATCTTCGTCCCGAATGCCTTGTAGTCGTTGAGGCCGGTTGCGATCTTGATGGCATTTGCCGAGATCAGATCGCACTCTCGCGGGGCGGCAATCACATTACCGAGTGGCCGGGTGTCCGGTGGCGGAGTGGGCGGAGATGTGCATCCCCCCGCCAAAACAAGGGCGGCAAGGATGGGGAACACTAGTGGCCTAAGTCTCATGAGCCATGTCCGGAATAGTATTTTTCTGCACTCCTGAAGCCGGCCTCGATGGATTCATCCGGACGACCGAAAACGCGACCCGTCTCGTTCAGATCCAACCACTCCTCGTAGGCCTCACGCTCGTCGGCATTCATATCGGCCCAGGGCTTGATCTCCCCATCCGCCAAGAAGTGACCTTTCGAGCCCGGAGCGAAATCCTTGTAGCGGTATGGGTGCGTCTTGGCGGGCACGGATCCGTCCCCGAACAGGCCATGGCGCATCATCGTGGCTGCCGTGAGATCGGTGAACATGTGCTTGGCCGCTCCCATCGCGGTGTCCGCGTCCTGGCGAGCCTGGTCCTCGTGGCCGGACTTGATCTTTCCGAAGATCGCGCTCTTGGCCTCGTCGACCAAGAGCCCGACGAACTTCCCCTGCGGCCCTGGAGCCAGGCCCACGACTTTCTCCGTCATCTCCTTGAAGGCGGCGACGCGTGCGTCGTTCTCCTTCGCCTCTCCGATCTTGGAGATATTGGCGGCATCGGTGATCACCCAGGTCGTCATGCCGAGGCCGCGCGTCGCCCGGGAGAATTCCGCGCCTCCGCTGCGGCTCATGCGCTCTTCGAGGATGTCCTGCCGTGCGGCGTCGAGTTGCTGCTTTGTGGCCTCCGGATGCGACTTCCGCCATGCCGCGAAATCGGCGTCGACCTCCTTCGCGACCTTGGCAGCCAGTTCGTCCAGCACCTTGGCGGAATACAGCCCGTGCGCGGCGGCCACGCTCTGAAACGCGTCGTCGTCTGCGAACGCCCATGTCATCGCCTTCTTGACCTCTGGCGCATTGAACTTGGCGCCGTAGGGTTCCGCGCCTAGCAGGTTCTTGTCCGAGTCCGCTTCTGTCACCACAGCCGGCGTTTTCTCGCTGAAGGATTGGAAGTCGCGGTGCAAATCCCCGGTGTATTGGGCCAAGATCTCGCCGAGGTTGGCGCGGGTATTGGGAAGATTCTTCTGGACCTTGGCATCGCTCCAGAAGTGGGCTGCCCACGAGGCGATCAGGGCGGACTTGTAGCCGCGGGAATTGCCAGGCGGCAGGCCGTGATCGCGGAATTCCGTGCTGGCCGCCTGGATGGCCCAGCCGAGATCCGCGTCGGCGTCGCCATCCCAGTGGTGCTGTCGCATCAGGTAGGCAAGTGGTTTGCGCTGCGGGTCGGTGAAGAAGTCCTGGGCGACGGCGGGATGGTGGGCGAGCGCGACCAGGGCCGTGCCCATGGGGCTGAGATCGCCGGGCGAGACGTCCTTGGGGCCGGGCATCGTCCACGGATCGCGTGGCCGGCTCGGGTCGGGTGGATGAGCCACGTCCTTGTCGTACAGCTTCCGGGCCACCGTGAGCAGGAACGTATGGTCGAACTCGCCGTCTTGGAGCAGCTTTTTCACCGCGAACGCGTCCTGCGGGTTCTCGACGTCGGCGACCAGTTGATCAGCGTAGTCGTCGGCCAGCTTCATCCGGCCCACTCCGCGCGAGGCCGTACCAAGGATCTTGCTCAGCATGGTGGCGAGCCTGTCCTGTGTCCTGACGTCGCGTTGGGATGGTCGGCCCGACTGCGGGAGGCCGGCTCCGTACAGCCTGTTGATCAGGGCTTTGAGCTCGCGCGGCGGTATTTCCTTGGCGAAGGCCACGGCGAAGTACGGATCGTTCTTGTGCCGCTCGATTTCGGCCACTGTCTCGGCGTCGAGGGAGTGACCCTTGACCTGGTCCCGCAACTTGGTGGCCAGAGCCTTGGCGGATGCCGCGCCCTCGGCGGGAGACTTCGACAGCCAGTCCGATTCGTTGGCCCAGAGAACGCCGCCCTTACCGGATTTGCGGTCCGGTTCGGCGAGGATGAGGTCGAGGCGGCCCTGGAGCGAAGGGATCTGCTCGCTCATCTGGCGGCCGATGGCATGGGCAGGGCCGTACAACTCGACGCCCAGCGAGGCCACAGCCCGTTCCACCTGGAGGCTGACGTCCGGGATCGTCCCGCTGACCCGCTTCATATTGTTGATCAGTTGCGTCATCAGCGTGGGGTTGATGCCGACCATCGGGCTCATCGGGGGGCCGCCCCCTTGCCCGGCCCGGATGAGGGTAGGGAGTCCAGCAGGGACAAGGCACGGGTGAACAGGTCCTTGAAGCCCCGATCCCATGCGCGTATATCAGCGGCGAGCCTGTCTCCGGCCTCGCCTTTGAGCGCACCATCCTCGACCAGGCGTGCAAGCGCGATGACGTCATTCACATGCTCATCGCGTAATCGCTCGATGTTACGCCGGGCGGCGTCGATCTCTTCCTGCGTCGCCATCATCACCCGATCTCGTGGAAGTGGGAGATACCGGGGTCGATGGCATGGTAACTACAGGGAACGTCGGGTTAAAGCGGAATGCCATATACCCAACGAGATAACTATGAATGGGTGCGTTCCCCGCGCATGCCTGCCGTGTTCTCCGCAATGCATCAGACAGCGGGGACTCCATACCGGGCGCATGCGACTCGTCATCACTGATCGTGTTGATGATGTAACCATGAGCGCCACGCCGTCCCTCGACATGATGCCCTCGTCCAGATCATCCGCGACCGCCACCAGTTTGCGATGGAGATCCTGCGTGACCAGGCTGCCAGTAGCTGTGTGCATACCCCACATGCATGAAAAGCATTATGCTTACAGCATGGATGCCACCTTGCAGGTCAGAGGGTTGGACGCGGAAGTGGTCGCAGAACTGAAGGCACGGGCCGCGCGTAAGCGGATGTCGCTTTCCGCGTATGTGGCCGTCATCCTTACCGAGGTCGCCGCCACTCCCGCCCCGGATACGATCAGAGAACGGCTGGAGGCGCTCCGGTCGCTCGGCGGCGGGGCGAGTCACGACGACGTCGTATCCGAGATACGGAAGATCCGCGAGTCGTGATCGTCATCGACAGCTCGGCGCTCGTCGAGGCCCTGGCCGGAGACGCCCCCGCAGACGAACTGCTCACACGCGTCGCCGAGAACCGGCTCCACATCCCTTACCTGCTCGACTACGAGTTCCGCAATGCCATGCGCGGCCTGCTCCTCGGCGGGAAGATCAGCGAGGCGCGCGCCGAGGGAGCCCGGATCGTCAAGGCGGGTCTGCCCTTCACCCGTCACGCCGACGACGTGACCGCCGAGCGCGCCTGGGACCTGCGGGCCAACTTCAACGGTTACGACGCCACTTACGTCGCCCTCGCCGAAGCGCTGGACTGCACCCTGGTCACCACGGACGAGAAGATCTACAAGGTAGCCCGCAAGTACATCAACATCGACCTCTGCTGATCTCTCGATCGATCGCGAGTATCTGCCGTGAAGCTCGGACCTTTGGCCTCAATACTTCTGGCTGCCTTCCGGCCCGCCTGCCGGGCCCCATTGCCCAGTCCGGACGACTGGAGAGAGCCCGGCAGGCACGGGCGAACGGATCCTTGAAGCCTGATCCGACCCAGGTAGATCGGCAGTGAGCCTGTGCACAAAATCGCCACTTAGAGTGATGGCGCAGCTACGATTTGACCTGTGAGCAGCTACGTCCGAACCATTCGCGAGTACATGCGCCAGCAACCGCCCCCAACTTGGACAGAACTGCCGCTTGCGGGCGAACAACTCTCGGAGATCATCCTTTTTGGTCATGGGAAGGATGCCGATGTCATGGTGGAGCTGCTTGACGGGCGGCAGTTCGTCTTGGGTCTGGGCGGCACCCTACGAGTACACGGCTGCCCTGGGCTGGAAACCGAGGTAACCAGATGGGATGACCGTTCGCTGGTCATCCGGTATTTCGGCCAGAACCTGAAAGTGGCTGCTGTACGGCTTGGCGTTCCGGACCGGGCCGACGTGGAGGAGCTTGTCGCTGATGCTCACGAATGGCTGGCGACGGACGGTGTTGAGGACCTGCTTTGGGGCGTGTCTATCGAGATTGAGGTCGTGCCGATCCTCCAAGATGCCGATTGAGGGTCAGCGGACCGTCACAAGCGAAGCGGCGCCGTTGCCGCGGGCACCAAGCGCCTGGACGTGCTGGTCCGCTGGCCCTACACCGGTCCGGAGGGCGAACGGCTGATGCAGCGGGAGGCGATGGAGCTGAAGGTCTGGCGGACGGGCGGGGACGACCGTACTGCGTGTGTGACGGGTTGCCCTCCTGAACCCGCTCGAACACAGGCGCGACAGAGGCGGGAAAGCGATACGACAGCCCTCCTTGATTGGCTCGATGCGTCGCGCCGTTTCTCGCTCAAAAGGCGGGTTCGTACGGCGTCGGTTCCGCGATCAGCAGGAAGGACAGACATCGCATGCTTACCCGAATCCGCCGTCGAGGGCTGGTTCTCGCACTCGCCACGGGACTGCTCACCACCCAGGTGGTGGCCGCCGGGGCGTCCCCCGCCGCCGCGTCGCCGCAGGACTGCGAGGGGGGCGCCAACGGCTTCCGCGACATTCCCGACACCCTGCGGGGCACGCAGGCGCCGGTGGCACCGGTCGGCATCTTCGGACGGACCGCCACCCTCTACTACGGCCAGGTCGGCGGTGTCACCCGCGGTTGGGCTCACCTGGGTGGGGACACGCTGTCGGGTGACAGCGTGTGGATGGACTGGACCAAGGACGGCGGCAACACCTGGCTCCAGTGCGGTCCGTTCGAGGTGACCTCCGGCGGGCAGACCAAGACCAGCGCGGCACAGCGCACCAGCTCCGACGCCAACTGGCGATTCCGGGCGTGCCTGAGGTGGGGTCGTCACGAGCCGCCGCACGTTCGCTGCACCGCTTGGTGGTGATCGCCGGCTGGAAACGCTGGGGTGAGCGGATCGCTCACCCCAGGTTCGTCAGAGCGCGACAGCCCCTGAAAGGAGGTCGTCGAACAGCTCCTGGCCCTCCGCCGGGCGGTCGATCCCGCGCAGCGGGCCGTGCTCCACGAGGTGGGCCTCGGCGTAGAGCCGGGCCACCAGCGCCTTGCGGCCGTCGTCGAGCCCCCAGGTGGCCTGGTCCTCCAGCAGGGCGGCGGCGTACACGTCGGCCATGAACTGCGCCAGCGGATACAGCCGCTCCTCCGCCACCGAGGGCTCCAGCGCGGCCCACGCCGTGACGGCCTTGGCGAGGTCGTCGATGCGGGCGTGCAGCAGGCCGGAGGTGGCCAGGTCGCGCAGGCGGTCGAGGAAGGGCAGGTGGGCCTGCTCCTTCACCATGGCCCGCCGCACGTCGAGGCAGAGGATGTTGTCGCCGCCCTCCCAGATCGGGTTGACCTGGGCGTCGCGCAGGAGGCGGGCCACCGGCCACTGCTCGATGTAGCCGTTGCCTCCGTGCACCTCGATCGCGTCGCTCGCCGCCGTCACGCCGAGGCGGGCGGCGCGCAGCTTGATCAGGGCGGGGGTGATGCGCAGGCGGGGGCCGGCGAGGCCGTCGAAGGCGAGCGCCTGGGCGGCCTCGACCTCGACGATCAGCTCGCTCAGCTTGCGGCGCATGAGCGGCTGGTCGATGAGCGGCCGGCCGAACGCCTCGCGGGCCCGGGCGTAGCAGATCGACTCCACGAGCGCGCGCCTGGCCACGCCGACGCCCATCATGGCCACGCCGAGCCTGGAGGCGTTGGTGAGCTTCATCATGGTCCCGAGCCCGGAGCCGGTGGTGCCCTCTCCGAAAAGAGGGAACGCCTCCGCGTCGCTGAACTCGACCTCCGCCGAGGCGACCGAACGGGTGCCGAGCTTGTCCTTGAGCCTCCGGATCCGCAGGCCGTTGCGGCTTCCGTCCCGCCGCTCCCACAGCACGAGGAACGGCGACACGTTCCCGTCAGGGCGCCTGGCCAGCACCACGAACGCGGAGCCGTTGGCGTTGGACGCGAACCACTTGAAGCCGGTCAGCAGCCACGCGTCGCCGGCGGGCTCCGCCGTGGCCTCCAGCGCGGCCAGGTCCGAGCCGCCCGTCCGCTCGGTGAACATCTGAGCGGCTTCGCCGGAGTAGTAGCCGTTGGCGAAGATCTCCCGCACCCGATCGCGTACGTCCTCGGGCGCGTACTTGTCGGCGAGGGAGACCACCATGTCCCCGCCGGTACCGAGCGCACAGCCCATCCCGATGTCGGCCTGATCGAGCAGGTACGTCCAGGCGGCGCCGAGCGCGGCCGGATCAGCCCCGTGCGCCCGGGCCTCGGCGGCGAAGGACGGCGAGGTGAAGTTGTCCTCCATGAGCGCCTGCCGGGCCGTGTGAAAGGACGGCGGCATGACGACCTCGCTGACGTCCCTGCCCCACTTGTCGTACTTCTCCAGCCGCGGCGGGTTGCGGTCGGTCTCCTCCGCGGACTCGGCCACGAGCCCGCCCATCAGCGCGCCCAGCCGGTCCAGGCGCGGCTCCGCCCAGGCGAAGCCCTCGCCCAGGTGGCGCCGCATGAGCAGGCGCAGCGTGGGATCGCAGGTCCACCAGTTGCGCCCGGCGGCGCCCTGGTAGCGCTCGGTGGCGTAACGGTCGCTGCGGTCGAAAGGTTCGATGAGATAGCGCCCCATACTCGCGAGTGTTACATATACTCGACACGCGATGGAAGAGCGTAACACCCTGAGCGCCAGATCGGCCGTGCTGAGCGCGCTGCTGGGCAGCCACCCGCCGCGGCTGCCCGCCCGGCAGCTGGTGCGCATCGGCGCGCTGTTCGGCATCGCCGAGGGCACCGTACGGGTGGCGCTGTCGCGCATGGTCGCGGCCGGCGACCTCCTCCAGGACGGTCGCTTCTACACGCTGTCGGAGCGGCTCGCCGAGCGCCAGGCCAGGCAGGACGAGAGCCGCGACCCGCACACCAGGCCGTGGGACGGCACCTGGGAGATCGCCGTGGTGACGGCGGAGCGGCGCGCGCCCGCCGACCGGGCCGCCTTCCGGGCCACGATGACCGCGCTGCGCCTGGCCGAGCTGCGCGAGGGCACCTGGATGCGGCCCGCCAACCTGGTGCGCGCGTGGCCGGAGGCCGTCACGGCGCAGTGCACGCTGATCGACGGCCGCCCGCACGACGACCCCACTCCCCTGCTGTGGGACCTGGACGGCTGGGCGGCCGAGGCCCACCGGCTGGAGCGGGCCCTCGACCGATCCCTCGACCGGGCCGGCGGCCTGGCCGAGGGCTTCCTGGTCTCGGCCGCCGTGCTGCGCCATCTCCTGGCCGACCCGCTGCTCCCGAGGGAGCTGCTGCCGGCCGGCTGGCCGGGCGCGGAGCTGCGCGCCCGCTACGACGACTTCGACCGCCACTACCGCGAGGTGCTGTACGAGCACCTCAAGGGCTGAAGGCCCCTAGAGGGGCACGCCGAAGATGATCCGGCGGTTCCTGAACTCGGTGACGCTCCACAGCTTGCCGCCCTGCACCGTCAGGTCCTCCGGCCCGATGGGGAAGCCCCGCGTCTGCAGCCTGCCGTCGGCCTGGACGAGCAGCTTGCCGTTGGCGTTCGCGCCGGCCGCCTGGCTCAGGTACCACTTGCCGCCCCACGAGACGGCCCCCTGGATCTTGGGCTGTCCCATCACGTAGGCGTCCTCGGGCTCGCCGCCGGACAGGCCCAGGGGCCAGCGGCCCACCCAGCCGCCCGGGTCGTCCTCCCGGTACTCGCCGGTGACCAGCCGCGGCGTGCCGCCGCTGCGGTCGATCGAGACGAACGAGAAGAGCGGCCCCGGCTTGGCGACCTTCCAGAAGTCGGTCTGGGGGATCACGTACCGGTAGCCGAAGGCGTGGAACTTGCCGCCGTGCCGCCCGACCTGCTTGGGGTCGCCCAGGTCGCTCTGGGCGGTACGCAGGTCGAGCACGTGCTTGAGGTCGAAGACGCGCAGCCCCCGCTTGGTGTCGGCGATGTAGAGCAGGTCGCCGTCGCACGCGACGCCGCCCGCGTGGATGTTGATCGGCCCGTACGAACCATCCGGCTTCGCCTCGACCAGCAGCGCATGCTGATATTTCAGGGTTTTGGGGCTGAGAAAGGACAGCCTGATGCCCCGCTCGCCCACCTCCGGCTTGAAGTACCAGGTCGCCAGGAACGCCGGCACCCCGATGGAGCCCGACTCGTCCGAGCAGGTCAGCCCCTGCGGGTACCAGTCGACCGTGTCCTGGTCCTTGACGTCGAAGGCGTACCACTCGGCCGGTTTCGGGCTCATCGCCCCGAGCGCGCCCGATGCCCCCTTGCGGGTCGCCACCCGGTTCGCCTGCGCCAGCACCGCCTCGACACCGGCGCTGCCGATCTCCCCCGCCAGCTTCGCCGCCCCTTCGGCCAGGTCGCCCGTTTCCCGGCGCAAGGCGAAGGGTGCCTTGTTCGTGGGTACCATCCCCGTTGCCGCCATAACTTCCTCGCTTTGCCGTCCCTTGACCTAGTTTGACGGACGGAGTGCGATAGAAGTTTGCGTTCAGGGCCACAAATGCACCGGAAGCCCCGACAGTGACAGCTCGCGGTAACGCTGGACGAGCCGTTCCCTGTCGCCCTCGAAACGCTCCAGAGCCTCCCGCTGCCAGACCGCGCCCGTGCGGCGCAGCCGGGTGCGCTGCGCGATCACGTCCAGCGCGCCGTCGGCGTCAGACGGCGTCACCCCCGCCGCGAGCAGCCCTTCCCGCGCCTCGGGCAGCAGGCGGAGCACCAGGTCGGCGGCCTCGAATTCGGCGTCGGAGCCGGGCCAGGAGAGCTTGGCGTCCAGCCCGTGCATGGCGGCGCGGTAGAAGTTCTGGTACGCCTCCCCGAACCGGAAGCCGGTCAGGTCCCGCTCCGCCTGCGACAGCGTGAGCCCCAGCAGGAACGCCGTGTTGGCCGCCATGTCCGCGCACGAGGGCCCCGCCGGCAGCGCCCGCATCTCGATCCGCAGGTGGCCGCCGTCGGCCGGGTCGTACACGGGCCGGTTCCACTGCCAGATCGTGCCCTGGTGCAGCCGCAACTCCGGCACCTCGTACGGCTCCGCGTCGTCCCGCAGATCGGGCAGCACGGGATCGTAGTCCCGCACGTACCGCTCGAACAGCTCGTACGCCCCCTCGCGCACCCAGTCGGAGCCGAACGTGACCCGCCCGTCCCTGCGCTCGCGCCGCTGCACGTCCCGGTCGTCGGCGGCCTCCTCCATCAGCGCGATGCGCGTCTCCTCCCACAGCCGCCTGCCCAGGAAGAACGGCGAGTTCCCGCAGGCGGCCAGCACCGGGCCGATGGCGAGCTGGGCGGCGTTGAACAGCCGCGCGAAGCGCTCGGGCGGCGTGCGCATGTGCACCTGCCAGGAGGTGTTGGCGCTCTCGAGGATCACGTCCTCCACCGACAGCTCCAAATCGTCGATCTTGACCAGGAACGGCTCCAGCCGCAACCGCCTGATGCCCCTGCTCATGGCCCGGTAGCGGTTCTGGTCGCTCATCGCGCCGACCGTGAAGTCCTCGGCGTCGAGCGTGGGCAGGATGCCGATGGGCAGCGCGCCCCCGCCCTCCACGGCCCCGTCCACCTTGACGACCGTCTCCTGCACCTCGCCGCTCAGCCGCTCGAAGGGCCGCCCGGCCAGCGGGGTGGGGGTCAGGTTCACTTCAATGTTGTAGCGGCCCAGCTCCAGCACCACGCGGGGGTCACCGAGGGCTTCGAGCACCTGGCTGTTGCGGGGCAGCGGCCGGCCCCGCTCGTCGACCAGGAACAGCTCCAGCTCGGCCCCGATCGTGGCCGGGCCCTCGCCGAAGCCGGGGGTGGCGAGCAGCTCGCGCAGGACCCCGAGCTGCTCCCGGATCCGCTCCCCGAAGGCGGCGTACTCCGCCTCGGTGAACCGCTCCTTATCTAGATCTCGTCCCATCACCCCCTTCTGTCCTATTCACCAGGCTTGACACCTCACCAATTGACAGATCCGCGGTCTTCCAGGAACGCCCCGGTAGGGCCGTCCGCGTCGAGGGTGGCGAGCCGCACGGCGATGGCCGCGCCCTGCTCGGCCGTCCGGAACCCGCTGTGCCCGTTGAGGTCGGTGGCGCAGTAGCCGGGGTTGGCCGCGTTCACCTTGATCGGGGTGTCGATCAGCTCCTTGGCGTAGCTGACGGTGACCATGTTGAGCGCCGTCTTCGAGGAGTTGTAGGGCATGATGTTGACGTCCCAGTAGGGGCTCTCCCGGTCCATCGCCATGGTCAGCGAGCCCAGCTCGCTCGTCATGTTCACGATCCGCCCGGCCTCCGACTCCCGCAGCAGCGGCAGCATCGCGTTGATGACCGTCACCACGCCGAAGACGTTCGTCTCGTAGACCTCCCTGAGCACCCCGGCGGGGGTGGCGCTGGGGCGCGGGTCCATGAAGCCGCCGGTGATCCCGGCGTTGTTGACCAGGATGTCCAGCCGGCCGTACTCCTGCTCGATCCACTTGGCGGCGGCGGCCACGCTCGCCTCGTCGGTCACGTCGAGCCGCACGTACGGCTGCCCCAGCCGCTGCGCGGCGGCCCTCCCGCGTTCCTCGTCGCGCGCCCCCACGATCGTGGTGACACCCTGCTCGGCCAGCAGCCGCGCGATCTCGTAGCCGATTCCCTTGTTGGCGCCCGTGATGAGGGCGATCGTCGTCATGCCTCCACGTTCGCGCAGGTCACAGCCGGTCCGGGAGAGGTCTGGGGAGGCTGGTATCAGCGGTACCACCCACGCGCGGCCGGACATCCCTGAGGATGGAGGCATGAACCGCGACGAACTCGCCGACTTCCTTCGCGTCAGGCGCTCCCGTGTCACCCCCGCCGAGGTCGGCCTGCCGGGCGGCGAGCGGCGCCGCACGCCGGGCCTGCGCAGGCAGGAGGTCGCGCAGCTCGCGGGCATGTCGATCGACTACTACATCCGCCTGGAGCAGGGCCGGGGCCCGCACCCGTCCCGGCAGGTGCTCAACGCGCTGGCCCGGGCGCTCATGCTGAGCGGCGACGAGCGCACCCACCTGCTCCACCTGGCCGGGCACGCGGTGGAGACGCCCCGGATCAGGGAGGACGTGCCCCAGAGCCTGCTGCACCTGCTCGAGTTCATGGAGGAGGTCCCCGCGTACGTGCTGGACGCCCGGTACGACATCCGCGCCTGGAACCCCCTGGCCAACGTGCTCATGGGCGGCCTCGACACCGTGGCCCCGGACGACCGCAACGTCATCCGCTGGGTCTTCATGTCCCCCCACATCGCCGAATACCTCAGCGACGAGGAGAAGGGCCGCTTCGCCCGCTCCTCCGTCGCCGACCTGCGCGCCGCC
Source organism: Nonomuraea angiospora (assembly GCF_014873145.1). NCBI lineage: Bacteria > Bacillati > Actinomycetota > Actinomycetes > Streptosporangiales > Streptosporangiaceae > Nonomuraea > Nonomuraea angiospora. The sequence goes on from NZ_JADBEK010000001.1 coordinate 4,064,057, forward strand.
GCGGGCCGCTACCCCGACGACCGCAAGATCCAGGCGCTGGTCGCCGAGATGCTGGCGCTCAGCCCGCACTTCGCCGAGCTGTGGGCCAGGTACGAGGTCGAGATCCGCAGGGAGCAGCGCAAACAGGTCACGCATCCGCTGGTCGGCACCATCGACGCGATCTGCCAGGTCATGCCCGTGCCCGACCGCGAGGACCTCCGCCTCGTCCTCTACACCACCGAACCCGGTTCGCCCTCCCACCAGGCCTTGCGCGACCTGCGGCAACTGACCCTAAGCTCATGAGATGCGAGCCGTTGCGTTTGACATCTTCGGTGGTGAGCTCGACGTGCGCGAGCTGCCCGACCCGTCCCCCGCCCCGCACGGAGCGGTGATCAGGGTCGAGGCGACGGGGCTGTGCCGGTCCGACTGGCACGGCTGGCAGGGGCACGACCCCGACATCAAGGTCCTGCCCCACGTGCCGGGCCACGAGCTGGCGGGCGTCGTCGAGGCGGTGGGCTCCGACGTGCGCGGCTGGCGGCCGGGGGCGCGGGTGACGGTCCCCTTCATCTGCGCCTGCGGCTCGTGCCCGTCCTGCGCGACCGGCGACCAGCAGGTGTGCGAGCGGCAGACGCAGCCCGGCTTCACCCACTGGGGCTCGTTCGCCGAGTACGTGGCCATCGACCACGCGGACGTCAACCTGATCGCGATCCCCGAGGACATGGACTACGCCACCGCGGCCGGGCTCGGCTGCCGCTTCGCCACCGCCTTCCGCGCCGTGGCGCAAGTGGGCGAGGTGCGGCCGGGCGAGTGGGTGGCGGTGCACGGGTGCGGCGGCGTGGGCCTGTCGGCCGTGATGATCGCGACGGCGGCCGGGGCCCGCGTGGTGGCCGTGGACATCAGCACCGACGCCCTGCACCTGGCGGAGCGGGCGGGCGCCACGCACTTCGTCAACGGTTCGGCCGGGGACGTGGCGGCCCAGGTCAGGGAGCTGACCAGGGGCGGCGCCCACGTGTCGATCGACGCGCTGGGCAGCCCGCAGACCTGCGCCGCCTCCATCGAGAGCCTGCGCCGCAAGGGCCGCCACGTTCAGGTGGGGCTGCTGCCGGGAGGGCCGACGCCGCTGCCGATGGCCCGCGTGGTCGGCCATGAGCTGCGGCTGCTGGGCAGCCACGGCATGGCCGCGCACGCGTACCCGCCGATGCTGGAGATGATCAGGGCCGGGATCCTCCATCCCGACCAGCTCGTCACCCGCACGATCGGGCTGGCCGACGCCGGCAAGGCGCTGGCCTCGATCGGCTCGGTGCCGGGCGTCACGATGATCACTCCTCGAGTTCCACTCTGAGGGTCCTGAGCACGAGCGCCAGCATGGTGTAGTGGGCCACCAGCACGACCAGCTCGATCCTGCCGGGCTCGTCGTAGCGGTCGCAGAGCGCCGTCCAGGTGGCGTCGGTCAGGTCGCCGGCGTAGTGGAGGTCGTCGGCGACCTGGAGCACGAGCTGGTCCTCGACCGGCCAGAGGGCGTCCGGGTGGCTCACCGAGGCAATCTCCTGGTCCGTGAGCCCGGCCTCGCGGCCCAGGCGCGCGTGGTGGGCCCAGACGTAGGGGCTGCCGGCGTGGTAGGCGGTGCGCAGGATGGCCAGCTCCCGGTCGCGGGCGGGCAGCGTGCCGTTGAGCAGCACGCCACCGAATCCCAGCCACTCCTTGTAGAGGGCGGGGTGGCGGGCCAGCGTGGTGAACACGTTCTGCGGATTGGCCTTCGTGAAATCGTCCCATTCCTCGGGCGGGAGGGGGCGAACGCGTGGTTCCATGTCGGTGTCCATTCCCCAAAAGCGCATGTTTGGTCTGACGGTTATTTGGCAGGACTTTTCACACCCAGGTCAATAAGTCAGGATTAGGGCACTCCCAGACGTTGCAAGCCGGCCGACCGCAAGGACGCATGGTGATTCGAACGTTGCTCGCTGAGGACATGAACCTGGTACGCGGGGCGCTCGTGGCGCTGCTGGCTTATGAGGAGGACATCGAGGTCGTGGCCGAGGTCGCCCGGGGAGATCGCATCCTGGCCGCGGCCAGGGCCTGCCGCCCGGACGTCGCCGTGATCGACATCGCGTTGCCCGGCAAGGACGGGCTCGCCGCCGCCGGCGAGCTGCACGCGAAGCTGCCCGAGTGCGGGGTGCTCATCCTGACCGGCGTGGGCACGCCGGGCCTGCTCAAGCGGGCGCTCGACGTGCACGTACGGGGCTTCATGGCCAAGGACGCCCCGCCGGACCGGCTGGCGGACGGGATCCGCCGGGTGGCCGAGGGAGAGCGGGTCATCGACTCGGAACTGGCCATCGCGGCCATGCGGCCGCCCGAGGCGCCGCTGACGCCGCGCGAGCTGGACGTGATCGGGGCCGCGGCGGACGGGGCGTCGATCGGGGAGATCGCAGCGTCGCTGTACCTGTCGGAGGGCACGGTGCGCAACTACCTGTCCAAGACGACGGCCAAGCTGGGCGCCCGGGGCAGGATCGACGCCATCCGCATCGCCAGGGAGTCAGGCTGGATCTAGTCAGGCTGGATCCAGGCCCGTGTGGGCGGCCAGGAAGGCGAGGGCGTCCGCCGCCAGCGCGACCGACCTGCTGGCCGCCCGCGCGCCGTGGCCCACGTCCGGCTCGTGCCGGAGCAGGATCGGCCGGTCCCCGCCGGCCGCCCACTGCAGGGCGGCGCACATCTTGCGCGCGTGCATCGGATCGACCCGCGTGTCTCCCGCCGAGACCGTGAACAGCGTCGCCGGGTAGTCCGTCCCCTTCCTGACGTGGTGGTAGGGCGAGTAGGCGAGCAGCCAGGCGAGCTGCTCGGGGTCGTCGGGGTCTCCGTACTCGCCGGTCCAGGAGGGGCCGAGGCCGCCGAGGTGGTAGCGGGCCATGTCGAGCAGGCCCGCCGAGCACACCGCCGCCGCGAACAGGCCGGGCCGCTGGGTGAGGGCCGCGCCGACGAGGAGGCCGCCGTTCGACTCGCCCCAGATGCCGAGCTGCCCGGGGGTCGTCCAGCCGCCGTCGATGAGCTTGCCGGCGGCGGCCGCGAAGTCGTCGAAGACGTTCTGCTTGCGCTCCAGCATGCCGTCCCGGTGCCATTCCTCGCCCTCCTCGCCGCCGCCTCTGAGGTTGGCGACGGCCAGCACGCCGCCCGCCTCGACCCAGGCCAGGGAGTCGGCGGCGTAGCCGGGCCGCAGGGGGATGCCGAAGCCGCCGTACCCGGTGAGGATCGTGGGACGGGGGCCACCCGCCGAGGGGCCCGCCACCACGACCATGCGGACGCGGGTGCCGTCGGCGGAGGCGTACTCGAGGTGGTGGCTGCGCACGGCGGGCCGGCTCACGCGGCCCGGCGGGGCCGACCAGAGGGTGGTCTCGCCGGTGCGGACGTCGTGCCGCCAGACCTCGGGCGGCGTGACGGCGTCGGTGTAGGCGAACCACGCCTCGGAGCCGCCGCCGGGGCGCGAGGTCAGCGAGGCGATCGTGCCGCTGCCGGGCAGCGGCACGGAGCCCAGCCGCTCCCCCGTGCGGGCGTGGTGGACGGCGATCTCCCCCACGGCGTGGCGGGTCCGGGCGACGAGCAGCCGGTCGCCGTCGAGCACGGTGAACGCGCCCAGCACCGCCTGCGGGTCCTCGGGGACCAGCTCCCGCCACGCGGCGGGCTCGGCCGGATCGGCCACGCAGAGCCTGCGCCGCGGCGCGTCCCGGTCGGTGACCAGGTAGAGGCGGCCGTCGCAGGCCACCGCGGCCGCCAGGGCGTCCGGTACGGGGCGGGGCTCGCCCCGGCCGCCCGGCTCGGCGAGCCAGAGCGAGCCGCCCGCCGAGATCGTCAGCCAGCGGCCGTCGGCGCTGATCTGCACGCCGTACCGGAGCGGCCCTCGCGTGAAGACGGGGACGTCCGCCGCGTCGCCGATCGTGTGCAGGTAGACGCCCTCGTGGAAGCGCACGTAGTAGAAGGCCGCGCCGCCCGGCAGCCAGGCGACCGCGGAGTAGCGGCAGCCGCCGATGGGCCCGTCCACGACGGCCCCGGTGTCGACGTCCCTGACGTACAGGTCCGCCTTCTCGTCGCCCCGGCGGGAGATCTGGTACGCCAGGAGGCGCCCTTCCGGGTCGGGCTGCCAGTCGTCCAGCGTCGTGAGCCCCGTGGGGTCGAGGTCCATGGGGTCGAGGACGACGCGGTCGCCGCAGTGGAGGACCGGATGCTCCTGGGAGGTGGTCTGGCGCAGGTGGAAGCTCCGCTCGCCGCGCCAGAGCGGCGGGGTGACCAGGCCCGTCTCCCTGAGCTCGGTGAGCCGGGCGAGGAACCGCTCGCGCTGGGGCAGCCGGGCGGCGTGGTCGCGCCACAGGCGGTCCTGCCCGGCCAGCCAGGTCTTGGTGCCGGGGTCGTCGGGGTCTTCGAGCCAGAGGTACGGGTCGTCGAGGTCGCTCGGTGCCGAGCTGCCGGGGAGGCGCTCAGCGCGCGGATATTTGTCCAGAAATTTCATGACACGGGCTCCGGGTGCCAGTGGCCGGCCAGGTCGGCGTAGAGGGCAGAGGTACTGATCAGCTCGTCGTGGGTGCCGATGCTCACCCGGGTTCCGTCCATGAGGAGGATGCGGCGGGCGCGCAGCGCGGAGGTGAGGCGGTGCGCGACGACGACGAGCGTGCCGCCGCGCCGCGCGAACGCGGTCTCCGCACGTGCCTCGGCTGCGGGGTCGAGGTGGCAGGTGGCCTCGTCGAGGATCACCAGGGGCGCGGGGGTGAGGTAGGCGCGGACGAGCGCGATGAGCTGGCGCTGCCCGGCCGACAGCGCCGCCGGGTCGAGCCGCGCCCCGTAGCCGCCCAGCTCGTCCACCAGCTCCCGGGCGCCGACGGCCGCGACGGCCTCGTCCAGCCTCGCCGGGCCGTCCGGCGTGCCGAGGGCGGTGAGGTTCTCCATGAGGGTGCCGCGGAAGACGTACGCCTCCTGGGGGATCAGTACGCGGACGGCGGGGTCGAGCCGGTCGGCGGGGACGCCGCCGACCAGCGCCTCGCCGCTGCCGGGCAGGAGCATGCCGCTGACCAGGGCCGCGAGCGTGGACTTGCCGGCGCCGCTGGGCCCCACGACCGCGAGGTGGTCGCCCTCGGGGATGGCGAGGTCCAGGCGGTCGACGACGGGGGCCGAGTGCGGGCCGTACGCGAAGGTGACGGCGGACAGCCGCACGTCGCAGGCGCCGGGGCGGATCCTGGGCCGGGGCGGCCCGATGGACGGCCCGGCGGGCGGGGCGGAGGCGGCGATGCGGCCGAGCGTGGCGGCCAGCCGGATGCCGCTGACCCCGAGGCCCTGCACGAGGCCGCCGAGCGCGGGGGCCAGGGACTGCGTGACGTACGCGAGCGTGCCGGCGATCACGCCGGGGCCGAGGTCGCCGTCCAGCAGCCGTGGGGTGCCGGCCAGCACGAGGACGACCGGCAGCCAGCCGCCCACGGCCAGGGCGGCGGTGCGGGCGGCGGTCACCCCGGCGAGCGCGCGGGCGGCGGCGGCCTGCGCGCGGACCTGGCGATCCAGCCGCTCGGCCACGGGTTCGCGCAGGCCGCACGCCTCGATGTCGCGCAGCCCGCCGACCGTGGCCGTCATCTCGTCGGCCAGCCGTTCGTCGGCCAGCAGGAACGCCCGCTGCCTGCGCGCGAGGGCCGGCAACGAGGCCAGGAACAGCCCGAGCCCGGCCGCGAACGGCGGCAGCACGAGGGCGAGCGCCTGCGGGGCCAGCGCCGCCAGGCCCAGCACCACGCCGGCCACCGTGAACACGAACCCCCGCACAGTGGTGACGACGGCCGCGAAGGCGTCCCTGGCCAGCTCGACCTGGAGCGTCGCCCTGGCCACCGCGGCGCTGTCGCGGCTCGCGCCCCGGGTCAGGGTCCCCTCGACGACGTGCGTCAGGAGGTCGTCCCTGAACGGCTCCGCCACCGCCGCGACGCCCAGCACGACCTGCCGCGCGGCCACCGCCCCGACCAGCCACGCGACGCCGAGGGCGGCCAGCCACGCCAGCCCGGTCGCGGGTTCGGCTTTGGCGAACCCGTCCTCGATGGCCCGGGCGACGGCGTACCCGATGAGGAACGCGGGCGCCGCCTCCAGCACGGACCAGAACCCGATCGAGGCCAGCCGCCGCGGCTCCCGCCCCAGCGCCCGCCAGAACATCGCCCCCGCTGGTCGCCGCCGTCGAAGGGGGCGCTTCATGGCGTGGCTCCCTGGAAGACGGCCCGGTAGGCAGGGTCCCGCCACAGCACGTCGTGCGGCCCCCGGCCGCGCACCCTCCCGCCCTCCAGCCAGACGACCTGGTCGGCGCGGGCGGCGGTGGCGAGCCGGTGGGCCGCGATCAGGCGGGTGCGGCCCCGCCGGTCGGTGGTGAGCGCCCGGCCGACCTCGCGCTCGGTCACGGTGTCGAGGCTGGAGGTGGCGTCGTCGAGCACCAGCAGCCGCTCCCCCTGCGCGAACGCCCTGGCCAGGCCGATCCGCTGCCGCTCGCCACCGGACATCGGGGCCTCGCGCAGCGGGGTGCCGTAGCCGAGCGGCAGCCGCCGGACGAACGCGTCGGCGCACGCCGCCTTCGCCGCCTCGACGGCAGGGGGCCCGGCGGCCGTCGTGATGGCCTCCGCCACGGTCTCGCCCACCAGGACCGGGCGTTCGAAGGCGTACCCGATGGCCCTGCGCAGCTCCTCGCGCGACAGCTCCCGCAGCGGGACCCCGTCGAGCAGGACCGCGCCCCGCTCCGGGTCGGCCAGGCGGCCCGCCAGGGCGGCCAGCAGCGACTTGCCCGCGCCGGACCGTCCCACCACGGCGGTCACCGAGCCTCCGGGCAGCGTGAGGTCGCCGACGGTCAGGCCGTCCACCGCCACGTCGCGGAACTCGACCGTGCCCGGCCCGGGAGGGAGCGTCCGCGTGCCGTGCTCGACGGGGGCGAGGTCGAAGATCTCGGCCACCCGCCCGGCGGCCGCCCGTGCCCGGGCCAGCCCGCCGACATGGCCCAGGGCGGTGCTCAGGGACGCCCCGAGCACGGCGTAGCGGGCGGCGGCGTACAGTTCCCCGACCGTCAGCCGGCCGGAGGCGAGCATGAATCCCCCGACGATCAGCACCGCGACCTCCAGCAGCGGCACCACGAGCCCCGACTGGACCGCGGCCCCGGCGTTGGCCCGCCACAGTGACATGCCGTGGGCCCGCAGCCGGGGCAGCGGCTCCAGCACGCGCCGCGCCTCCCGGGCCGCGGTCCCCGCCGCGGCGATCGTGCGCGCCCCCTCCATGGCGTCCACGAGCCGCGCGGCGATCTCCCCCTGCACCTCCTGGTACCCGCCCGAGATCACCGTCGTCGCGCGGAGGAAGGCGCGCAGCACGAGCAGGATGGCGACGATGCCCACCCCGAGCGTCAGCGTCAGGACGGGCGCGATGAGCGTGAGCGCGACGAGCGCGCCCGCCGTGGGCACGAGCAGCGCGAGCGCGCCGGTCACCGTCTCCGGGGCCCGGCCCGCCTCCTCGGCGTTCAGCCCGGCCCGGGTGACCAGCTCGCCTTCCGGGAACCGCCGGGTGGCCGCCGGCCCGGCGCCGAGCACGTGACGCAGGACCCCCAGCCGCAGCCTGGCCGCGGCGAACGCGCCGCAGGCGCCGCGGGCCCAGACGCCGAGGCTCTCGCAGAGCACGACGGCGGCGACGGCGCAGGCGCAGAGCGCCAGCCAGGACGAGCCGTCCGGCCGGCGCAGGACGAAGGCGTCCACGGTGCGCCCGACGAGGTACGGGACCGCCAGCTCACCGGCCGCGCCCACGAGCGCCGTGACGGCCAGGACGGCGGGCCAGGGGCCGCTGCGCCGTACCGTGCCGACCACCAGCCGATCACCAGCGCGGTCTCCCGCTCGCACCCGATACCTCCTGAGAGTCGGCGTCCCCGCGCCGTGGCACGGCGCGGGGACTGATATGGCGGATCAGTGGCAAAGTGCGACACTGAGGTTGCTGGGCTTGCCAGAGTGACACGAGAGAACCGTCAGCGTGCTGCCACCACTGGCGACGTCGCTGGCCGCGGGCGCCTCGAGACCCTGCAGGTCGAGAAGAACCATCCTTGTTACACCTCCTTCCAGGACTCGTCGGGGGCGAGCCGCCCGGGAGCGGCCGCCAGGAACGGCAGGTGGCCAGGCTGGTCGCCCAGAGCCGTGCCGAGGGCGAAGAGCACGCCCGCCGTCCCGGTCGCGAAATCCATGGAGAGGCGCAGCAGCTGGTCGCCGGGGAACGCCAGTCCCCCGCCGTACGGCAGCGCGTGCCATCTCAGGCCCTTGATGTGCTCGCGCGGGTCGCCCGCGCGGGCCGCGAGCATGCCCGCGCGGCCGGTGAACAGCCCCGACTGGACGAAGAAGCCCGCGTGCCCGGCCAGCCGCAGCTCGGCCAGCGCCGTCGCGAGCTCCTCGTCGTGGTGGTGCGCGAGGTAGCGCTCCAGCACGAGGGCGATGCCGGCCGACCCCTCGTCCAGGTACGGCAGCAGCCGCCAGCCCTGGTTCACCTGGAGCGAGCCGTCCACCGAGTGCCGGCAGCGCCGCAGGTCCTGCCGGAGCGCGGTGGCCGCCAGGTCGAGCAGGGCCCGGTCGCCGGTGTGCTCGTACGCGTGCAGGAACAGCAGCGCGGGCCCCGACGAGCCGAACATGAGCCCGGCCCTCGGGTGGGAGCCGCCGCTGAGCTCGGGGACGGGTTCGGCGAGCCGCTCGGCGCAGATGTCCACGGCGCGCAGGGCGAGGTCGGTGCGGCCGAAGCCGAGGAGGTTCAGCCCGATGCCGGACAGGCCGGAGAACAGCGCCGACTCCATCCGCTCCCATTTCTCGCGCAGGCAGACGTCGACCAGCTCCTGCGCGTGCTCGTGGTGTCCGAGCAGGCCGAGGACGTGCGCGATGCCGTGCAGCCCGTCGTACAGGCCGAGCCCGGAGCCCTGGACGGGGCGCAGCGCCCGGTCGCGTAGCCAGCGCTCGTACTCGGGGAACGGCCCGAGTCCCGCGCGGTCGAGCGCGAAGAGCACGCCGGCCGCGCCGTAGGCCAGGTTGAGCCCGCCGCCCGGCCGGAACTGGGCCACGTCGCCGGGGAAGAGCCGGTCGTCGCGCGCGGGCGTGGCGCTGGCCACGATGGCCCGGCACATCGCGTCGCGCAGCTCGGGCCAGGTCTCCGGCATGGTCACGGGCTCGCCGCGGTCGGAAACGGGCCCGCTGATGGCCGCGACGGCGGCGTCCACCGTCGCCTCCTGCACGGGGAACGTCTCCTTGACGATCTCCCCCAGCTGGGCCGCCTTCGCCCGGTATAGCGGCAGCATGATCGTGCACTGCGGCGCGAACAGGCCGAGCCCCAGGCAGGCCAGCGCGTAGCGGTCCACGTCCACGCCCTGGCGGTCGGGGGGCGCGATGAAGGCGGGGTGGGCCAGCGCGGCGCGGGCCCCGTCCGCGACGAGGGTGGCGACCTCGTAGTCGATCAGCGCCACCCGGCCCTCGGCGGTCAGCAGGATGTTGTCCGGGTGCAGGTCGCCGAAGACGACCCCGCGCTCGTGCAGCGACTCGACGGCCCGCTCCACGTTCCGCAGCGTCTCGACCGCCCAGGCCGTGTAGTCGGCCAGGTCCGGCTCGGTGCGGTCGGCGCGGGTCAGCGGGTAGCGCTGCACGAGCCGGCGCTGCAGCGGCGTCCCGTCCACGAACTCCTGCACGAGGAACTCGTGCTCGCCCAGGGCGAAGTAGCCGCGCAGCGCGGGCGCGGCGGGCAGGCCCTCCAGGCGCCGCAGGATGTCGCGTTCGTGGCGGAGGCGGGTGACGGCGTCGCGGCCGGCCGCGTCCAGCCCGGCGTGCGGCCTGGCCTCCTTGAGCACGACCCGCTCGTCCGTACGCGTGTCCCGGGCGAGGTAGACGCCGCCGCCGTTGGAGAAGTGCAGCACGCTCTCGACCCGGTACGGCAGCCCGGTCGTCGTCACGGCGTTGCGCGCGGCCAGATGCGGCTCCAGGAACCCGGGCAGCGTCGTCCACGGCGGCACCGAGAACGTCGCGCCGCGCACGTCGGGCACCAGCCGCCCGTCGCCGTCCTCGACGGCCAGCACGCGCTCGCCGGAGCCGGACAGGCAGTGCCGCTCGGCGAACCCGCCGTACCTGACGAACAGCGGGCCGTCGCCGTAGCGCAGGTCGCTGAGGATGTACGGGCCTTCGACGCCGCGCAGCAGCTCGTCGAGCTCCTTCAGGACCAGCTCCAGCTGGCCCTCGTCCCTCGGGTAGACGGTGATCAGCTTGCCGCTGGACGCCCGGGAGGCGGCCTTCGAGTTGACCATGACGAGCACGGGGGTGCCGCGCAGGAACTTGAACGCGATCCGGCGCGCCAGGCAGTAGTCCCACACGGCGGCGATGGCCCGCTCGGCGTCCTCCACGCGGGCGGACACGTGGATCTTCCAGCCCTGGGCGGGCAGGGGCGGCTCGTTGTCGGGGGCGAAATAGCACCACGTGCCGGTCAGGGCGGTGGACCAACCGTCGGGCAGGGGTTCACGCAGAAGGGGAAAGTCGGCGTCTTCGGCCGTGCCGTGTTCGAGCGAGTCGTAGAAACGCGGATCCACCAGGCAGTACAGCTCGTACTTGTCCATCTGGCGCCGACCTCCAAGGCGTTGTCCCTTAGAGATTGCCGTCGATGGCGGGATTCGGTCTAGTTACACGTAACAACACCGAAATATGGTTATTGAAATTGCATTTGTGTGTTTTTCATAATTGGCTATTTCTTTCGTGGGACGTACGCGCTGAAGGTGAACTGCCCGGTCCTGGAGGACGTGGCCTCCAGCCAGCCGCCCAGGCAGGAGACGCGTTCGGCCAGGTTGAGCAGGCCCTGTCCGGTGTCTTCCGGGCGGCGCGGCGGGCGCACGCCGTCGTTCCTGATCGTCAGGCGGACGAGCTGGTCGCGTTCGAGGAGCTGGATCGAGCACTGCCGGGCCTCGGCGTGCCTGAGGACGTTCGTCACGCCTTCGCGCAGGGCGTGCGTGAGCGCCTCCTCCACATCGCCGGGGAGGTCGGGGCAGGACATCTTGACCTGGCAGCGGACCCGTACCGACTCCAGGAGCGAGCGCGCCGAGCCCAGCTCCGCCGCCAGGGAGGAGCTGCGCAGGCCGTGGGCGACGGCCCGGACGTCGGCGGACAGGCTGCGCAGCAGCTCCACCGTCTCGGACGCCTCGCCCCGCGCCCGCTTGTCGCCCTCGGCCACGAGCCGCTCCAGGAGCTGCGCCTTCAGCACCAGGACGGTGAGCCGGTGGCCGACCAGGTCGTGCAGGTCACGGGTGAAGCGGCGGCGCTCCAGGGCGACGGCCTCGCGCATGACCTCGGTACGCGCCTTCGTCAGCCGCGTGACCCGCCCGCCCAGCGTCACCAGCGCGTACTCGACGGCGCCGAGCACCGGGCCGGCCAGCGCCCAGGCGGGATGGATCATCGCCGGGTCCGGCGCGGCCAGCATCACCGGGCCGCACGCCAGGGCCAGCGCCACCAGCACGACCGAGCGGATCCGGCCCGCCGTCACCAGCAGCGCGCCCGTCAGCAGGGCGGACACCGGGGTCCACGCCGCGCCGAACACCGTCAGCGGCAGGTACGTCAGCCAGGCCTGCACGGCCACGATCCACCACGAGCCCGCCCGCCGTATCGGGGTCTCCATGATGAACCTGACGTGCAGCGTCAGCAGGACGAACAGCGTCACCCCGCCCGCGATCCCCATCCCCGACCGCACCAGCCCGAGCAGGACCGGCACCGTCACGCCGAACAGCCCCGCCGCCAGCCCGAGGCCGCCCAGCCAGCCGGGGTTCTTCAGTTTGGAACGTGCCCACGACAGGAGTGCACGGTGTGCGCCTTCCACCTCACCCCCGGTATGCGGTTGGATCGCCGGTTCCGGCCGTGTCGCGAGAGCCCGCCCGCCGTTGTCTCGCTTCCCCCTAATCGACCCGATCGGGCTCGTCCCTGTAAAGGTCGTTGCCGCTTTTGGACACCCCTGACTTCCCGTCGGGCCGCCGGTTAACCAGACCAATCCGTTCCCTCCCAGGGGGGCGACGAACCACCACAAAGCCCACCCTAGGGTTGGCATATGGAATACACCCGACTTGGCACCACCGGTTTGAAGGTCTCGAAGATCTGCCTGGGCATGATGAGCTACGGCGACCCCGCCAGGCAGGAGTGGGCCCTGGCGCTCGACGAGGCCGAGCCGATCATCCGCAGGGCCGCCGACGCGGGCGTGACCTTCTTCGACACGGCGGACGTCTACAGCCAGGGCGCCAGTGAGACCGTGACCGGCGAGGCGCTGCGCGCGATCTTCCCCCGGCGCGAGGACTACGTACTGGCCACCAAGGTCTACTTCCCCATGGGCAGGGGCGTCAACGACCGGGGGCTGTCGCGCAAGCACGTCCACGCGGCCGTGGACGCCTCGCTCCAGCGGCTCGGCACCGACTACGTGGACCTGTACCAGATCCACCGGTGGGACGACGAGACGCCCATCGAGGAGACCATGGAGGCGCTGCACGACGTGGTCAGGGCGGGCAAGGCCCGCTACATCGGCGCGTCGAGCATGTGGGCCTGGCAGTTCTCCAAGGCGCAGCACGTGGCCGAGAAGAACGGCTGGACGAAGTTCGTCTCGATGCAGAACCACTACAACCTCCTCTACCGGGAGGAGGAGCGGGAGATGCTGCCGCTCTGCGCCGACCAGGGCGTGGGCGTGATCCCGTGGAGCCCGCTGGCGCGCGGCGTGCTGGCCAGGGCCGGCTCGGCCGCGACGACCGCGCGGACCGGGTCGGACGAGCGCATCGACTTCCTGTACGACCCGGAAAACGACAAGGCGATCCTCGACCGGGTGGCGCGCGTGGCCGCCGAGCGCGATCTGCCGGCCGCCCAGGTGGCGCTGGCCTGGCTGCTCCACCAGCCGGCCGTGTCCGCGCCCATCGTGGGGGCCACGAAGGATCGGCACGTGGACGACGCGGTGGCGGCCGTGTCGGTGTCGCTCTCGGAGTCGGAGCTGGCCTTTCTCGGCGAGCCGTACCGTCCCCGTGAGGTGCGCTTCTGACGGTCCTGGATTGTCGGGGCCGACCTTTAGGGTTGTGCCATGCGGGCAAATGAGGAGGCGGCGTCGGCGCTGCAGGAGTACGCGGAGCTGTTCGCGCTCTGCGGCGGCGACGCCTTCCGAGTGCGGAGCTACCAGAAGGCGGCCAAGGCCATCGCGGGGTTCCCCGAGGACATCTCGGTGGTCGACGTGCGCAGCGTCCCCGGGGTGGGCGAGGCGATCGCCAAGAAGATGGAGGAGTTCCTGCAGCGCGGGAGCTTCCGGCAGCTCGACGACCTGCGCGGCCGGGTGCCCGAGGGCGTGCGCGCGCTGACGAAGGTGCCGACGCTGGGGCCCAAGACGGCGATCATGCTGTTCGAGGACTACGGCATCGACTCCACGGCGGCCCTGCGCGAGGCGATCACCTCCGGCCGCCTCGACGGCGTCAAGGGCCTCGGCCCCAAGACGCTGGCAAACCTGCTCAAGGGCATCGATCAGCTCGAGCAGTCCGGCCGCCGCGTCCACGTCGGGGTCGCCATGTCGCTGGCCGAGCAGGTGATGGCCTCGCTGGAGGCCGAGCGCATCGCGTACGCGGGCTCGCTGCGGCGGATGAAGGACACCATCGGCGACATCGACATCCTGGCGGTCGCGCCCGAGTCCATCATGACCGCCTTCCGCGCCCAGCCCTACGTCGCCGAGATCATCGCGGCGGGCGACAAGAAGACCTCGATCCGCACGACGTCCGGCATCCAGGTCGACCTGCGGGTGGTGCCCGCCGAGTCGTGGGGCGCCGCGATGCAGTACTTCACGGGTTCCAAGGAGCACAACGTCGCCATCCGGGAGATGGCGGTGAAGAAGGGCTGGAAGCTGTCGGAGTACGGGCTGTTCGAGGGCGAGCGGGTGATCGCCGCCGCCTCGGAGGAGGACATCTACGCCGCGCTCGGCATGCAGTACGTGCCGCCGCCCATGCGCGAGGACGGCGGCGAGGTCAAGGCGGCCCTGCGGGGCGAGCTGCCGGAGCCGGTGGAGCTGGGCGACCTGAAGGGCGACCTGCACACCCACACCAACCTGACCGACGGCATCGCCTCGCTGGAGGACATGGTGGCGGCCGGGCACGCGCGCGGCTACGCCTACTACGCGGTCACCGACCACGCCCCCGACCTGGCGATGCAGCGGATGACGCTGGACAAGGCGCTGGAGCAGCGGGGGCAGGTGGCCGAGCTCCAACGGAAATATCCCGACATGCGCATCCTGCACGGCACGGAGCTCAACATCGCGCCGGACGGGTCGGTCGACTGGCCCGGTGAGGTGCTGGCCGGGTTCGACGTGTGCGTGGCCTCGGTGCACTCGCACTTCGGGATGTCACGCGACGAGATGACCCGGCGTTTCATCGCCGCCTGCGAAAACCCGTACGTGGACATCATCGGGCACCCGACGACCCGCAAGATCGGCAAGCGCCCGCCCGTGGACGCCGACTGGGACGCGATCTTCCGGGTGGCCGCCCGCACCGGGACCGCCATGGAGATCGACTCCTTCCCCGACCGCTCCGACCTGCCGTCCGACCTGGTGCGGCTGGCCAAGCACCACGGGGTGAAGTTCTCGATCGACAGCGACTCGCACGCGATCCCGCACCTGGCCAACCAGCGGTTCGGGGTGGGGCTCGCCCAGCGGGCCTGGCTGACCACGGACGACGTCATCAACACCTGGCCCCTGGACCGACTCCTCAAATTCCTGGGCCGCTGACCACCACCGCCACCCGAGCGGCCGAGCGGCCGAGCGTGGGCGGCGTTACGGTGCGGGGGGTTGCGGCGCGGACGGCTTTCCGGCCCGGACAGCATCGCGGCCCAGACGGCGTTGCGGCTTCCGGCGTGGGCGGGATCGCGGCTTGCGGTGCGGATGACTTGCGACCTTGTGGTTCAGGGGGACACTCGCTCAGGCCGGTGAGCCGGACCAGTACGGCCAGCCCGTCCGCGCTGCCCGGCCAATGCCGCTCCACCGCCCGCCACCTCAGCCCGGCGCACGACCGCCCGCGAGGCGGCAGCGACGATGAGGCGTCGCGACGCGGACGGGATGGCGACGCGGACGGGATGGCGACGCGGACGGGATGCGGCATTCCCGCGCGGCGGCGTTGTGGCGGGGGCGGCCACAACGCCGCCCGTCATCGGGACCTTGCGGTTCAGCCGGAGCGGCCGCTCAAGCCGGTGAGCCGGACGAGCGCCGCGAACCCGTCCTCGCTGCCCGGCCAATGCCGCTCCACCGCCGCCATCCCGGCCCGGCGGACGACCGACCGTAGAACGGCGGCGACGATGATGGCGTCGTCGGCGTACCCCAGCACGGGGATGAAGTCAGGGATGAGGTCCAGCGGGAAGGCCAGGTAGGCCAGCAGCAGGCCGAGCCGGATCCGTACGCCGCGCGGCAGGGTCCGGTCGGCGGCCAGTCGCCGTACGAGCCGCAACATGTCCGGCAGGAGCCGCAGCGACTCGCGCAGCAGCCCGCCACGCGGACGGACCACGGCCAGCGCGACCACCAGCGCCAGCCACGACACCGCCAGCGCGACCACCAGACCGATCACCAGGTCCCACCACCACGTACCGGTCACGACCCCTCACCTTCCCCGGCGGAAACGGTCACGAAACACCCGCCGCCCTACAAAGGATCCCGCACCTCACGAAGGGATCATCACCATGAACCACGCCATTGCGGCACGCCTCACCGGCCTGGCCTGCGCGATGCTGACGCTGGCCGCCGCCACCACCACGCCCGCGACCGCCACCACCCCGGAGGTTGCCAATGTGCAGCAGGCCCTGGACGCACTCGCCCGGACCAGCGGGGTGGTGGGGACGATCGGGGAGGTGTACGTGGACGGGAAGCGCGTCGGCCAGGGCTCGGCGGGTTCGCGGCTCCTGGGCGGCAAGGGCGGACGCATCCCCGTCGGCTCCCGCTACCGGATCGGGTCGCAGACCAAGCTGCTGACGGGAACGGTGGCGCTCCAACTCGTCAAGGAGGGCAAGCTGGGGCTGGAGGACAAGCTGAGCGACCTCCTGCCGGAGGTGGCGAGCCAGGACATCGTGGAGCGGGCCGACGAGATCACGGTACGGCAGCTGCTCCGGCACACATCCGGCATCCCGAACTGGTTCACTCCCGATCTGGTCGACATCTACGACTTCACCACCTATTACCCGCCGATCGACCTGGTGAAGAAGTCACGCAGCCAGCCGCGTACCGGGGAGCCGGGCGAGAAGTTCTCGTACTCCAACACCAACTACACGCTGCTCGGCATGATCATCGAGAAGGTGACCGGCCGCTCACTGGCCTCCGAGTTCGACCGCCGGCTCTTCGTCCCGCTCGGGATGAGCCGTACGTACCTGGCGGTCAGGCCGCCGCAGGGCATCAAGGGCCCGCACGGGCACGGATACAGCACCGACGACCAAGGCCAGGCGCACGACATGGACCGGCTCAACGCCAGCTACGGGAACGGCTCCGGGGGCGTGATCTCCACCTCGCGCGACATCAGCGCGTTCTACCGCGCGTTCGGCCAGGGCAAACTCCTCCCGCCGGCCCTGCAGAAGCTGCTCACCGACCCGCCGGAGAACGCCCCTTCCCAGCCGCCCCTGTGCGGCGGCGAGCCGCAGCTGCGGGTGATCGCGGGCGGCACCGCCAGCTTCACCTCCGTCACCTTCAGCTCTCCTGACGGCCGCATCCAGTTCGCGACGTCCACCACGACGAACACCCCGGACCCGGCCGCCATCGGCCGCGCCATCAACCAGACGGCGAAGGCCGTCCTCTGCCCGGGCAAGTAAGACGGACGCGAGCTGACCGCACACGCGGCGGCGGACGCGTGTGCTGGAAGCGGCCCCGGACCGGCCGAACACGGGCGGCCGGACACGGGCGGCGAACGCGAGGCGGGGCGGGTGCGGCGGCGGGTGCCCGTGTGGCGGCAGGCGCAGGTGCGGGACGGCGCGGGACGGGCGCGGGCGCGAGTGCCGGTGGAACGGGCCCGGCTTGAGGCACCGTCGACCGATCCCCGCCTCGCACCTCGCCGCCTCCCGCCGGTGAGCCAGCCAGACGCGGGCTGACCCGACGAGGAGCGGCGGACGCGTGTGCTGGGGGCGGCCGGACACGGGGCGGCCGGACACGGGGCGGCCGGACACGGGGCGGCCGGACACGGGGCGGCCGGACACGGGGCGGCCGGACACGGGGCGGCCGGACACGGGGCGGCCGGACACGGGCGGCGGACGCGGGTGCGGCGGCGGGCGCGGGTGCCGTGGAACGGGCCCGGCTTGCGACACCGCCGACCGTGCCGACCGATCCCCCCCTCTCGCACCTCGCAGCCTCCCGCCCCCGGCGAGCCAGCCGGACGCGGGCTGACCCAACGCGCAGCGGCTGACGCGTGTGTTGGTTGAAGCGTCCCTGGGGCGGCCGGACACAGGGCCGCCGGACACGGGCGGCGGACACGGGCGGCGGAGGCGCGTGTTGGGAGCGGCTTCGGGGTCGGCCGGACATGGGGCGGCGGATGCGGGCCTGCGGACCTCCGGCGCGGTGCTGGTGGGAGCGGTTTCAGGGCTGTTGTGGGGGCGGCGGCTGTGGGTAAGGGGCGGGGTGGAGGTGTGGAACGTTCCTGTACTGGTCGGACAGAATTCGGCAACGAGGGACGCCATAGGGCAGCGCGAAGGGATTAAATGGTTTACAGGTAGGAAATAGCTCTTACGGAGGCGGTGTCCATGAAGCAAGCACTGGCGACGATCGTGAAGCCGCTGCCCGACCACCTGTTCAGGGTGCACGGCGCGAGCGCGGAGATGCGCTGGGAGGCCATGTCGGGGCAGGGATACCACACTCCGAACGACCGCTTCTTCGTCCGCAACCACACCGCCACGCCGATCATCGACCTCACCACCTGGCGGCTCCTGGTGCACGGGGCGGGCGTTCGATGTCCGCGCGAGTTCGGCTACGACGAGCTGCGGGCCATGCCGTCCCGCACGCTCGACGTGGCGATCGAGTGCGCCGGGAACGGGCGGCGCTTCTACGGCACGCAGCAGCACGAGGCCGCGCCCGGCACGCAGTGGGGGCTCGGGGCGATCGGCGTCGCGCGGTGGCGCGGGGTGCCGTTGAAGTACCTGCTCAAGCAGGCCGGCGTGCTGCCGGGCGCGGTGGACGTGCTGCCCACGGGGCTGGACGCGCCGTTCGAGGGGTACGGGCACGTACGCCGGCCGCTGCCGATCGACAAGGCCATGGACGACGTCCTCGTCGCCTATGAAATGAACGGCGAGCGGCTGCCGCCGGACCACGGATTTCCGGTGCGGCTGGTGGTGCCGGGATGGGTGGGAATAGCGTCGATCAAATGGCTGGGTGAAATAGAAGTTTCAACGAAAGAACTCTTCACGCCGTGGAACACGGTCTTTTACCCGAATGTCGCGACGCAGCCGGTGAAGAGCGCGTTCGAACTCGCCTGGAATGCGCGCCTGCCTCGCTCCGGCCCGCACATCGTGCGCGGACGGTCATGGTCGGGGCAGGGCAGGATCGTCCGGGTGGAGGTCAGCTTCGACGGCGGGCTGAGCTGGCGTACGGCCGATCACCACGGACAGCACCTGGTCAGCGCCTGGCTGCCCTGGCACATTTCATGGGCCCCCCGGCGCACGGGGGGACACGTGCTCATGGCGCGCGCCACCGACGAGACCGGGGCCACCCAGCCGCTGGTCACGCCGCGTCATCCGTTCGGGTACCACTTCGACGCGGTCGTACGGCATCCCGTCGACGTGGTCATCGGATAGGTAATTGTCACCGGCCGAGGCTGGGCTGGACATTCGCTAAAAGCTGGTACGGCGCACCTGAATTCATCTGAAAGACTCTCGCGGAAACCTTCCGGAAATCCCGTCGTGCGACGCTGCACAGATCACGGGAAAAGGAGAGCAGATGCGCCAGCTGACCGCACTCGACGCCCAGTTCCTCAATGTCGAGACCGCGACCACCGCCGCTCACGTGGCCGGGCTGGCGATCCTCGACCCGGCCGACGGCGCGGTCAACAGGGCCGCGCTGGCCGAGCTCCTCCTCGAACGCCTGCACCTGTCGCCCGCGCTCAGCCTCCGGCTCGCCGCGGTGCCGCTCGGCCTGGACCATCCGTACTGGGCTGAGGACCCCGGCTTCGACCTCGGCAACCACCTGTTCGAGCTGACGCTGCCCGCTCCGGGGGACGACTGGCAGCTCGCGGACGCGGTGGCGGAGATCCACGCGCGGCGGCTGGACCGGGCGCACCCGCTCTGGGAGATGCACCTGATCAACGGGCTGGTGGACGGCCGGGTGGCCGTCTACACCAAGGTCCACCACGCCGCCATCGACGGCGTCTCGGGCGCGGAGACGCTCGCCACCCTGCTCGACCTCACCCCGGACGGGCACCTCAAGAGGCGCGACATCCCGACTGCGAGCGCCGACCGCCTCCGCCGCTCCGGCCCGGCCGCCCCCATCCACCTCGCGAACCACAGCCGCCCCACAACCGCCCCCACCCACGCCGCCAAGGGTCCTCGCCCGACGACCGCCTCCGTCCACGCCGCCAAGGGCCCTCGTCCGACGACCGCCCCCGTCGGCGTCCCGAACGACACGCGTGTCCCGAACGACACCCTCGTCCCGAAGGGCACCGTCGCCCCGAAGGGCACCCGCGCCCCGGAGGGCGTTCCCGGGCTGGCCGCGCAGGACGTTCCCGGGCTGGCCGCGATGCTGGCCGGGGCGGTCATGCGGACGGCGACCCACCCCGTGCGGGCCGTCCAGTCGGTCGTCAGGGCGGCCGAGGACCTCGACGCCATCCCGCTGGCGGCGGGCCTCCCAGGCGCGAAGCTGATCGCCAAGGCCGCGCGGCTGGTCGCCCGTGACCGGCACGAGCGCCCCGAGCTGCCCAGCCTCGCCGTCCCGCGCACCCCGTTCAACGGCCCGATCAGCGCCCGCCGCCACCTCTCGTTCGGCTCGCTGCCGCTCAAGGACGTCAAGAACGTCGCCAAGGCCCACGGCATGAGCGTCAACGACGTCGTCATGGGCCTGTGCGCCTCGGCCCTGCGGTCGTGGCTGCGCGAGCGCGACGCGCTGCCGGAGACGCCGCTGATCGTCGCCGTCCCCGTGGCGGTCCGTACGGCCGGGGCCAAGGACCTGGTCGGCAACCAGATCTCCGCCATGGTCGCCCCCATGCCCACGAACGTCCCCGACCCCGAGGAGCGCCTGCGGGCCGTCGGCTCCGTCATGGGCCGGGCCAAGCGGCGGTTCGCGCTGGCCCCGGCGACCTGGCTGAGTGAGCTGTGCTCGGTGCTGCCCGCCCCGCTCACCAGTCTGGCCACCCCGGCGGTCTTCCGGCTGGCGGGCATGGCGTTCCCGCCCATCAATCTCATCATCAGCAACGTGCCGGGCCCGCAGTTCCCGCTGTATCTGTGCGGCGGGCGGGTGCTGTCGTACTACCCGCTGTCCGTGCTGACCGACGTGAGCGGCGGCCTCAACATCACCTGCTTCTCCTACGACGGCATGCTCGACTTCGGCATCGTGGCCTGCCCCGAACGGATGGACGACGTGTGGGGCCTGCTCGGCCACCTGCGTACGGCGCTGGATGAGTTGCTAGATGAGCGAGTGGGCGATGAGTTCCGCGACGGCGTCGGGATCGATCTGGTGGCCGGTTAGCTGGCAGAGGTTTTCCTGGTAGAGCAGGACGGCGGCGAACGTGGCAGCCGCCACCTCCAGCCTGGCCGCGTCCCCGCGCGCCCCGGGCAGCGCCAGCTCCAGCGCGAACCTGGAGCGCCTGATCAGCTCGCCGTTCAGCCGCCCGAGCCGTTCCTTGACCGAGCCGTGCGTGTCGGCCTCCCTGAACAGGATGCGCCGCATCGCCGGCGAGGCCCGCAGCGGCAGGCCGCGGGCGAGCTTGGACAGGGTGCGCGCCGGATCGCCCGGCACGGCGTCGACCTCTCGCCCCTCCTCGACCAGCGTGCGCTCGTCGACCAGGGCCACCAGGACGTCGATCTTGCGCGGGAAGTAGTGGAAGATCAGCCCTTTGGGCACTTGCGCGAGCCGCGCGATGACCGCGGTCGGGGTGGCCTCGTAGCCGCCGCCCGCGAAGAGCTCCTCGGCCGCGTCCAGGATGCGCGTGCGCGCGTCACCGATCACCACAGCTCGCACCATAGCGTCAGCCGCGATCGCCCCGCCATCCCGCGGAAGCGAGAGCCCCGTGTCCGCCCGCCGCCGTTCGAGGGGGTGCCATCGGGCCTGCTCAGGGGAGGTGCGGATAATGGCGGAATGAGATCGATAGGCACCACGGAGCTGTCCGTTTTCCCGATATCGCTCGGTACGAATGTCTTCGGCTGGACCGCCGACAAGGAGTCCTCCTTCGCCGTCCTGGACGCGTACGTCGAGGGCGGCGGCAACTTCATCGACACCGCCGACGTCTACCCGTACTGGGCGACCGGCGAGTCCACGTCAGAAATGATCATCGGCGAGTGGATGCACCTGCGCCGCAACCGCGACTCGCTCGTGCTCGCCACCAAGGTCGGCATGCTGGAGGGCCTGACCGGCCTGTCCCCTGCGACGATCCGGACGGCGGTCGAGGACTCGCTGCGCCGGCTGCGCACCGACTACATCGACCTCTACTGGGCCCATGTGGACGATCATGACACGCCTCTGGTGGAGTCGCTGGCGACGTTCGACGCGCTGGTCCACGAGGGCAAGGTCCGGTACGTCGGCGCGTCCAACTACGGCGCGGACCGGCTGGCCGAGGCCCTCAAGACCTCCAGCGACGAGGGGCTGACCCGGTACGTGGCGCTGCAGCAGCAGTACAACCTGGTCGAACGCGGCTACGAGAGCGAGCTGCGGGACGTGGTGGCCCAGGAGGGGCTGTCCAGCACGCCGTACTTCGGGCTGGCGCGCGGCTTCCTGACCGGCAAGTACGCGCCCGGGGTGACGGTCGACAGCCCGCGGGCCGGGATGGCGGCGGAATACCTGCAGAAGGAGCACGGGCGCCGGGCGCTGGAGGCGCTGCTCAAGGTGGCGGCCGAGCAGGAGGTGGCCCCGGCCACGGTGGCGCTGGCCTGGCTCGCCGCCCAGCCGACGATCGCGGCCCCGATCGCCAGCGCCAGGGACGTGACGCAGCTCCAGCCACTGCTGGCCGCCGCCGAGCTGACCCTGACGGAGGAGGAGCTCGCCCTCCTGGACGAGGCCTCCCGAGCCTGACACATAGGACGGGCCGCGCCCGCGCGCCCGCAACGGGCGCGCGTGGTCCACGTGCGGGCGCAGTCCGGGCGCGGGTCTTCAGCGGGCGCGGGTCTTCAGCGGGCGCGGGTCTTTAGCGGGCGCGGTCCGCCAGGGAGACGCACAGGGCGCGCAGGTCGGCGGCGTCCGGCAGGTGCTCGTCCATCACCGCCACCGCCGCCGCGACGTACCGCTCCGCCAGCCCCTGCGCGGCGGCCCGGCCGCCGGCCTCCTCGACGAGGCGGGCGGCGTGGTGGACGGAGTCCTCGTCCGAGACCCCCTCCGCGAGGAGGTCGGAGAGCTCGCGGGCGGCGGGGTGGTCGGCGGCGAGGGCCGCGAGGACGGGAAACGTCTTCTTGTCGCGCCGCAGGTCGGAGTAGACGGGCTTGCCCGTGACGCGCGGCTCGCCCCAGATGCCCAGCATGTCGTCGACGATCTGGAACGCCACCCCCAGATCGCGCCCGGTCTCCCACATGAGGTCGCCGAGCTCGGGGGCGCCGCCCAGGGCCACCCCCGCCGCCGCGGCGGCCGCCAGCAGGCCGCCCGTCTTGCCCGCGACCATCTCGGTGTATTCGGCGATCGTGACCGCGTTGGGCCCGCGCCACGGCCGGTTCTCGAAGGCCATGTCCGCGGTCTGCCCATTGACGAGCTCGATCAGCGCTCTCGACAGGTACGTCATCGCCTCGGGCCGTCCGGCGAGCTGGTTGACGGCCAGGGCCAGGAGGGCGTCGCCGGTCAGGAGCGCCGGGCCGACCCCGTACGCCTTCCAGAGCGCCTCCCGGTGCCGCCGCCGCTCGTCGTGGTCGATGATGTCGTCGTGCGCCAGCGAGAAGGCGTGCACCAGCTCCACCGCCACCGCCGCCGGGAGAGCCGACTCGGCGGTGCCGCCCACGGCCTCGGCGCTGAGCATCGCGATGGCGGGCCGCACGCCCTTGCCACCGTCGCCCTGGTGCGGCCTCCCGTCGGCATCCGACCAGCCCAGCGCGAACGCGGCCATCCGGGCACCCCACGGATGCAGGACCGAGACAGCCTCGCGGAGAGCCGGTTCGAGCAGACCCCGGCAACGGGCCACAGCGCCGCCGCCCGAGGGATGGCTGAGATTCAAACGGTGCTCCTACCCCGGTACGATCTTGAATCTACATGCACGAGCATGTGATAATCCACCCATCGATTGACATTTGTCAGGAAATGTCCACGGCGTGAGACGGACACGGTACGCGATGGAGGAAGCACTCGTGGCAATGGATGCCACCCCCTTCGGCACAGAAGGACCGCAGCCACTCCTCCCAAAATACGACAAAGCGGACAAAATCCTAGTAATCGCGATAAATAGCCGTCTAGCCGGCTCTTAGTCGTCTCTCGCAATTGGATCGAGGATCGCCGCCATGTCGTACGCCACGGAAACCTCAGTGACCACTCCTCAAGTCGTCCCCTTTCATCAAGCCATCCGCCGGTTGGTGAAAGACCCGGTCGCCGAACTGGCCAGGATGGGCACCGAGGCCGCGGGACAGGTCGTCCGGGTCGACCTCGGCCCCTTCCGTCCCTATCTGGTGTCACATCCGGACCATGTCCAGCAGGTACTCACGGCACAGTGGAGCAATTTCACCCGCGACGGCATGTTCTGGCGGCCGGTACGGCGCGTGACCGGCCGGGGCATCCTGCGCGAGGGCGACGAGTGGGTGACCGCCAGAAAGATCCTCCAGCCGCTCTTCACCGCCAGGTACACGGCCAATCTGGCCGAGGACATGGCCGACGCCATCGCCGAGCGCGTCCACGGGCTCGAGGTTCACGCGCAAACGGGCGAGCCGATCGACGCCGCCGACCAGATGACGGCGATCATCAACCAGGCCGTGGTCAAGGTCCTCTTCGGCGGCCGCATCTCGCGTGACACCGCCGAGCGGTTGGCGCCCGAGTTCGCCACCTGTGCCACGTCGATCGCCTTCCGGCTGCTTTTTCCGTTCGTGCCGTACTCGATCAAGGTTCCCGGCGATCGCGCGTACCTGAGAGCCATGAACAACATCGACGAGATCGTCTACCCCCTCATCGAGCAGGCGCGCCGCGAGGGCGCGAGCGAGGGGAAGACCGACCTGATCTCGGTGCTGCTCGCGGCCAGGCTGGGGCCGGACGGCAGAGGCGATATGCGGCAGGTCCGCGACGACCTGGTGAGCATGTACGCCACGGCGACGGAGACCACGGCGACGTCGCTGACCTGGCTGTGGGCTGTGCTGCACGAACATCCCGACGTCAGTGCCCGGCTCCACGAGGAGATCGGCCGCGTGGTGGGGCATGACCCGGCACGGCCGGAGCACGTACCCCGGCTCACCTATCTCAACATGGTCCTGCAGGAGCTGTTACGGCTGTATCCGGCGGGCTGGCTCATCCCCCGCCAGGCGGTGTCGGACACGAAGATCGGCGGCGTCCCGATCAAGGCCGGATCGCAGGTTCTGATCAGCCCGTTCACCACCCACCGTCTGGCGGAGTTCTGGGACCGGCCTCTGGAGTTCGACCCCGGGCGCTGGACCGGTGACGGCGCCACGCCCAGGCACCGCTACGCATTCTTCCCCTTCGGCGCCGGACCCCACTCGTGCCTCGGCCAGAACCTGTTCCGCATCGAGGCCCCGCTGGTCATCGCCAGCCTGCTGAGCAGGTACCGGTTGACGGTGACCAATCCCCAGCCGCTCACCGCCCTGCCGGGAGCCTCGGCGCGGCCGAAAGAACAGATCATGCTGCGGCTGGTGCCGATCGAGCGGAGCACACGGTCATGAGCAACGGAAGCGTCGCCGCCGACGCGACGACGGACGCCGCCGCTCTCGCCTCCGAACTGATCGACAGCCTGATGCTCAGGCCGTGGGGGCAGGTCTCGCCGTCGGTCTACGAGACCGGCCGGGTGGTCGCGCTGGCCCCCTGGCTGACAGGTCACCGGGAGCGGATCGAATACCTGACCGGCACCCAGCGCCAGGACGGGGCATGGGGCGCGCCCGACGGGTACGGTCTCGTGCCGACCTTGAGCGCCACCGAGGCGATCCTCACCGCGCTGGCGCGCCAGGACCCGGACACGGACCCCGATCGCCTCACCCAGGCGGCGGAGCGGGGCCTGCGTCTGCTCGCCACCTGGCTGCGCGAGCCGGTCGACCTGCCCGACATGCCGGCGATCGAGCACATCGTGCCGTCGTTGGTGGCCCTCATCAACCGGCACCTCCAGAACCTGCCGGGCCACGCGCCGCTGCCGCTGCCCGGGGGAATGAGCTACGACGGCCTCCAACGGGTCGTGTCGTGGATCGGATCGGGGAACGAGATCCCGGAGAAGCTGCTCCACGCCCTGGAGGTCGCGGGCGACCACGCCGGCGGGGCGCCCAGCGTCCGTCCGGCGGCCATCGGGACCATCGGGGCGTCACCGGCGGCCACCGCGGCCTGGCTGGGCGGGCGGGAGGCGGACGGGCCGGCCCGCGATCATCTGGAGGCGGTCGTCCGGCGCCATGGCGGCCCCGTGCCCGTCGGGCTCCCCATCACCGTGTTCGAACGGAGCTGGGTGCTGAGCTGGCTCGTCCGCGCGGGCGTGCCCGTCGAGGTGCCGCCGGAGATGGTGGCGGACCTCAGGGCGGCGATCGGACCCGCCGGGACGCCCGCAGGGCCGGGGCTGCCCGCCGACGCCGACACAACCTCCGTGGCGCTGTACGCGCTGGCGCTGCTGGAGGCGCCGTGCGAGCCGGAAAGCCTGTGGCGGTTCCGCTCCGGTGCCCACTTCTCCACCTGGCCGGCGGAGCAGGGCGTCTCCGTCAGCGTCAACGCGCACGTGCTGGACGCTTTCGGCCAGTACGTGGCCTGCAGGCCCGCAGCCGCGCCGCTCTACGAGCAGACGATCCGCGAGGTGTCCGCCTGGGTCCGCGAGCAGCAGCGGGCGGACGGGAGCTGGATGGACAGATGGCACGCCTCGCCCTATTACGCCACGGCCAGCTGCGCCCTGGCACTCGGCTCCTTCGGGGGGGACGCGTCGGACGAGCCGGTGCGCGCCGCGGTCGAGTGGGTGCTGGACACCCAACGGCCGGACGGATCCTGGGGCCGCTGGGACGGCACCGCCGAGGAGACCGCGTACGCGATGCAGTCTCTGCTGCTGACCGCGGGCCGAACGGATCCGCGGCGCCTGCGCGCCGCGGCGGCGGGTGAGGAATACCTGATGCGCTCGGCCGGCAGGGAGCATCCTCCGCTCTGGCACGACAAGGATCTCTACGCGCCGCTCGCCATCACCCGCGCCGCGGTGATCGCCGCAGTGCACCTCAGCCGGCGGGCGCGAGGACGTCCCTGGCCGCCGGGCGGTGCGCCGTTTTAGTCCTTGTACGCGTCCACGTCCCTGGCCAGCTCCTGAACGGTGTACGCATGCGTGTCTCTGGCCATGTACCAGCCGCCGTTGAACGCGACGTTCCTGCGCTGGCCCTCCGCGATGCCCGCCAGCGGTTCGGGCAGCGACGCGAGAGCGGCCAGGAATGCCGCATGGAGCTCCGCGTAGTGCGCGAAGACCCGCTCGACGGCCGCCTTCGTGGGCAGGCCCGCACGCTCCAGGATGAGGACGGAGCTCGGCTTGCCCTCGCGCCTCTCCCGTTCGAATGTCCTGATGTCGTTGACGAGCCGCATGCATGCCGCGCCGAGGGAGGTGACCCGGGCGATCGAGTCCCAGTGCCCGGCGTCGGCGGGAGCGGGGCCGCAGATCGCCAGGGCGGCGGCCCACCAGGTGGGGTAGAGGATGGTGAGGCTGCCGTTGGACACGTACTCGTCGTATGTCGGCCAGGGTTCCTCTCCCGCCGCCCACCTGCGCTCACGCATCATGGCGGCGCCGGCCAGCTCGAGCTGCTCCCGCAGATTCGCCGCGTGCGCCGCGGCACCCTCGTGCCCGCGGAAGCGGGCGCACCACGCCTGCCAGACGCGCAGGCCCTGCCCGAGGGCGTCCTCCTCGCCCGGCCGCGCCGGTGCGCCGGAAACCATCGCGCGAAGCTGCTCGAAGAAAGCAGTGATGTCGTGATGAGACCATTGGCCCGCGATGTTGTCGGCGATGTCGTCGAAGGCGAACAAGATCGTGATCATCGTCCCGAGATCGGCGATCTGGTCCGGGCGTGCCCGTGGGAACGTCGCCGCCGCGGACAAGCAACTGAAGGCCAGCCGACTGGCGGCGCTGTCACCGTCGGCGAGCAGGGCCGGGTACGGGCGCACCAGCCCCGCGGCCTCCGGCACCGCGTCGAGCGCGGTCCGGAGCACGCCGCTCCGGTCGTCGTCGGGGACGCCGGCGAGTTGGTGCGATCCGTGGAGCAGACGATCCACGAGATCGTTACTGATAGTGAAGTAGGCAGGCGGGACAGGGTCGCTCACGTTGGAAGGATATCTACTTTGCGTACATTTGACTAATGTTGTCAAAAACGGGATATTTGTTGGCAAAGTGAATGCTGTTGCTTGAGGGGCACTCTGAGCTGCGCTAAGGTTCCTTGATCGACGGCGCCCGGTATGCCACTGCATGTCCCGGTGGTCAGCACACGAAATGACTTTCACAGGGTAGGTACAATGGGTTTCCGCAATACACGACTGCGGACCAAAGTCACGGCTCTGCTTGTCTCGCTCGCGGCGCTGTGGGCCTTCGCTGCGTGGGTCACCCTTCGCGAGGGCGTCAACCTGCTCTGGGTCTCCCAGCTCGACTCGAGCATCATCTCGCCCAGCGAGCCACTTCTGGTCGAGCTCCAGAAAGAGCGCCGGATCTCGGTCGTCAAGCTGAGCAGCACGGGCCTGCGGTCCCGCAAGGATCTGGAAAGCCAGCGCAAGCAGACGGACCGTCTGCTCGCCACCTTCAAGGAGTCGGCGGCCTCCGGCACAGTCGACCTCGCCCTGGACGACGAGGGAGCCAAGCGGCTCGCCGACGTGCTCCAGAAGCTCACCACTCTGAAGCAGACCCGGCAGGCCATCGACTCGGGCCAGATGAACCGGATCCAGGCGACCGCCACCTATGGCGAGATCATCGACTCCGTCTACAGCCTTTACGGTTCGCTGGCGACTCTCGACGACAAGACCCTCGCCAAGGACATCCGTACGCTCCTCTCCCTGAGCCGGGCGCGCGAGGTGATCACCAGGGAGGACGCGCTCGTCGCCGGCGCACTCGCCGAAGGCCGGCTGACCTCCACGGAACACTCGCAGTTCACGCAGACCGTGGGAGCCTGGCGCGTCCTCGCCGACCAGGCCGCGGCCGAACTCCCCGCCACGGAGAAGGCCGCTTACGACAAGGTGGCCAACGGCCAGTCGTTCACCCGTCTCAGGAGCCTGGAAACCTTGCTGTCTGAGCAGGACCCGAGCACCGAGACCCTGCCGTTCGGCGCCGACCAGTGGAAGACGACCGCCGACCGGGCCTTGAACGACTTCAACAACCTGGTGCTCACCGCGGGCGACCGCCTGGTCGAGCGGGCCACCCCTGTCGCCGTCAACGTGATCATCCGGCTGGTCCTGGCCGGCGGTCTCGGGCTCATCGCGGTCATCGCCTCGGTCATTCTGTCCATCACCACGGCCCGTTCCCTGTTCGCCCAGCTGCAGAAGCTGCGCGACGCCGCGCACGAGCTGTCCGACGACCGGCTGCCCGGCGTCGTCGAGCGCATCGGCCGCGGCGAGGACGTCGACCTGGCCAAGGAGGTGCCCGCGCTGGACTTCGGCGACGACGAGATCGGGCAGGTGGGCCAGGCGTTCAACACCGTCCAGCACACCGCCGTCAGCGTCGCCGCCGAGCAGGCCGAGCTGCGCCGCAGCATCCGCGACATCCTGCTGAGCCTGGCCCGCAGGACGCAGGGCCTGGTCCACCGGCAGCTCACCGTGCTCGACGTCATGGAGCGCCGCGAGACCGACCCCGAGGAGCTGAAGGAGCTCTTCCGGCTCGACCACCTGGCCATCCGCATGCGCCGCAACGCCGAGAACCTGATCGTCCTGTCCGGCTCTGCCCCCGCCCGAACGTGGCGCCGCTCGGTCCCCATGGTGGACGTCGTCCGCGGCGCGCTGGCCGAGGTCGAGGACTACACCCGCGTCACGCTCATGCCCATGGGCGACGTCGTGCTCGTCGGCCGCGCCGTCGGTGACGTCATCCACCTGCTCGCCGAGCTGATCGAGAACGCCGTGTCGTTCTCGCCCCCTTACACGAACGTGCAGGTCAGCGGCCAGCTCGTGGCCAACGGGTACGTGATCGAGATCGAGGACCGGGGCCTGGGCATGAAGCCCGAGGACCTGGACGCCGCGAACGAGCGCATCGCGGACCCGCCCGAGTTCCGCATCACCGGCACCGCCCGGCTGGGCCTGTACGTGGTCAGCCAGCTGGCCAAGCGCCACGAGATCCAGGTGGTGCTCAAGGCGTCGCCGTACGGCGGGACGACGGTCGTGGTGCTGCTGCCGCAGGAGCTCGTACAGCTCGATCCCACGCCCGAGCCGCAGGACGGCGGGCGGCGCGAGCGGCTGCCGCGCAGGACGACGGCGGTGGCCGCGGCGGCCACCGGGGCGTCCACCGCTTCGCGGGCGGCGGCCACCGGGGAGAACGTGCGCGCGCTCAAGCCCACGCGCCCGACCCCCGTCCCGGCCCCGGTCCCCGCGCCGGTCCCCCAGCCTTCCCGCCCGATCACCGCCGTGGAGACACAACCCGAAACGCCGGCCGAACCGGAGCAGAAGCCTGTGACCGAGTTCACGTCGAACGGGCTGCCCCTCCGGGTGCCCCAAGCCAACCTGGCGCCAGCGCTGCGGGACGACACGCCCACGCAGCCCGACTTCGAGGAGGACGATGACGAGCGCTCGCCGGAGGAGATCCGCGCGATGATGGGATCTCTGCAGTCAGGCACCCGTCTTGGCCGCACCGAAGCCGCCAAGATGATGGATGAGCAGTCGGGAGATGAGGCATGACCCCCACCTCCGGCACCGACCTGAACTGGCTGCTCGACGACCTCGTCGGCCGTATCAAGGAGGTCGAGCACGCCATCGTGCTGTCGTCCGACGGCTTGCTGATGGCCTCCTCCGCCGCGTTGCAGCGGACCGACGGAGAGCACCTGTCCGCCGTCGCCTCCGGGCTGCAGAGCCTGGCGAAAGGCGTCTCGGACCACATTTCCGGCGGGCCCGTGCGGCAGACGGTCGTGGAGTGGAAGAACCAGTTCCTCATCGTGACCACGGCGGGCGAGCGCGCCTGCCTGGCCGTCCTGTGCGCGCAGAACGCCGACATCGGGCTGGTCGCGTACGAGATGGCGATGATGGTGGCCCGCGTCGGCCAGTATCTCACCTCGGGCGCCCGCAACGCCGAGGCAGTCGCCAGGAGCGACCGGTGAGAGGCGCGGACGAACCGACGGATGAGCACTGGGTGGATCCGGAGATCATCCGGCCCTACGTGGTCACCCGCGGCCGTACACAGCCCGTGCACGGCCGGTTCGACCTGATCTCCATGGCCCTGGCGGTGGGTCCGCCGCCGGGCCCCGACGCCGGGCTCGACCCGGAGCACCTGCGCATCCTCCAGCTCTGCCGCGAACCGAAGTCGGTCGCCGAGATCGCGGCATACCTCGACCTGCCGGCCGGCACGATCCGGGTGCTGCTCGGCGACCTGTTCGACCGCGAACTCGTCTCTGCCCAGGAACCACAATCCGAGGTGGACATGCACGACATGAAGATGTACAGGGCGGTGCTCGATGGTCTTCGCTCGCTCTGAGCGTCCGCGCCTGCCGACGGCGATCAAGATCCTGATCGCGGGCGGCTTCGGCGCGGGCAAGACGACGATGGTGGGCGCTGTCTCCGAGACCCGGCCGCTGCGCACCGAGGAGGTCCTGACCGACCGCGGGATAGGCGTGGACGACATCTCCTCGGTGGAGGCCAAGCGCACCACCACCGTGGCGATGGACTTCGGCCGGATCACGCTGGGCAACGACTACGTCCTGTACCTGTTCGGCACCCCTGGCCAGGAGCGTTTCTGGTTCGTGTGGGACGAGCTGGCGGAGGGGTCGCTGGGGGCCGTCATCCTGGCGGACACGCGGCGCCTGGCCGACTGCTTCCCGTCGGTCGACTACTTCGAGCGGCGCGGGACGCCGTTCGTGGTGGCCGTCAACTGCTTCGAGGGCTCGCCGACGTTCGAGCTGGACGAGGTACGGCTGGCGCTCCAGCTCAACCCGTCCGTCCCCATCATCATGTGCGACGCCCGCAAGAAGGACTCGAGCCGCGAGGTCCTGATCGCCCTGGTCAAGCACTCGGCCCGGCTCCGCGCCGAGCCGGTCGGCAGCTAGCCCCCGGGAGGCGCCCGTTCGTCAGGGGCGCCTCCCGGGGTTTTCAGCGGAAACGGTCCGTCGCGGCGACCACCTCCGCCACCATGTCCCTGCCGCCGTGTCCATCGCCGCAGACCACGAGCTCGCTGCCGGGCCAGCTCTTGTGGAGCTCCCATGCGGTCTCCAGGGGCCCGCTCACGTCGAGCCTGCCGTGGATCAGCACCCCCGGGATCCCCTTCAGCAGGTGGGCCTGCTCCACGAGGTCGCCCTTCTCCGGCAGGAAGCAGTCATTGCCCCAGTAGTGGGTCACCAGCCGCGCGAACGTCATCCGGAAGACGGGATCCTGGAAGCGCGGGTCCGGCTGGTACTGCGGGTCGAGGCTCACGTGCGTGTCCTCCCAGTCGCACCAGTCGCGGGCGGCCTGCTCGCGCGTGCTCGGGTCGGCCAGGAGCCTGGCGTAGGCCGCGGCCAGGTTCCCGTCGCGGTCCCGCTCCGGCACTGCGTCGCGGAAGCGCTCCCACTCCTGCGGGAAGACCCGTCCCACGTCCCGGGTGATCCATGCGATCTCCTTGCGGCGGCTCGCCGTGACCGCCATCAGGATCACCTCGCTCACCCGTTCGCGGTGCCGCTGCGCGTAGGCCAGGCTCAGGGTCGAGCCCCACGAGGCCCCGACCAGCTGCCACTTCTCGATGCCCAGGTGCGCGCGCAGGAGCTCCATGTCGGCGATGAGGTGCTGGGTGGTGTTGACCGACAGGTCGGTCTCGAGCAGCCCGGCGTTCGGCGTGCTGCGCCCGCACCCCCGCTGGTGGAACAGGACGATCCGGTACGCCTCGGGGTCGTGGAACCGCCGCCAGTTCGCCGACATCTCGCCCCCGGGACCGCCGTGCACGATCACCGCCGGCTTGCCCGCCGGGTTGCCGCTCACCTCCCAGTAGACCTGGTTGTGGTCGCCCACGTCGAGCATGCCCTGGTCGTACGCCTCGATCGGAGAATACATAGGCGCCAAGGTAACGCCCGCCGGGCGGGGGCGTCGGCCGGCGCGGGCGCCGCTAGACGCCCTCGGCCGGGACGTAGGTCAGGTTGAGCACGCCGGTCTCGAACGTCTCCGACTTGACCAGCTTCAGCGCGTGGGTCGGGGTGTCCTCGAACAGCCGCTGTCCATGGCCGACGGCGATCGGGTGGACGAGCAGGTTGAGCTCGTCGAGCAGCCCGTTGGCCAGCAGCCACCGCACGGTCGTCGCGGAGCCGGACATCTGGATGTCGCCGTCGATCTGCTCCTTGAGCTCGCGCAGCTTGGCGGCGACGTCGCCGTCGACGACGGTGGTGTTCTCCCAGTCCGCCTTCTCCAGGGTGCTCGTCACGACGTACTTGGGGAGGGCGTTGAAGGTCGCGGCGATCTCCTTGTCGCTCTCCGCCGACGTCCAGTACGCGGACCACTCGTCGTACAGCTTGCGGCCCATCAGCATCGCGCCCGCGCTCCGCATGCCCGCCTCGACGACGGCGCCCATCTCGTCGTTCCAGTACGGGAAGTGCCACTGGTCGGGCGACTCGACCACGCCGTCGAGGGAGATGAAGAAGCTCGAAATGATCTTGGCCATGGTTCCGTTCCTTCTGTCTTTCAAGGGGTCGCCCGATCGGCGTGCTCAGAGCCTACGCGGGCGGGAACAGGCACAGCTTGTACAGAAGCGACAAGGGCGGGCCGCCGATCAGCGCAGGGTGGCGGTGAAGGTGCGGCCGTGGGCGTGGCGGGTGGTCGCCTGGACGAGGGTGCCGCCCGGCACGCGCCGTACCGTCACCCCCTCGTCGGCCTTCTCCAGCCTGAGGGGCGCGCCGGGCAGGACGACGGTGACGCGGTCGCGGTTCATCGTGGGGTCCGACAGGGCGACGACCGTGCGCTCGCCGGACCTGACGATGACCGAGGCGGGGCCGTCGACGAGCAGGTGCCCGGCCTGGCGGGGGCCGTCGGAGAAGACGTTGGCGGCGACGATCCCGAGCGTTTTGTGCCGGACGGCCTGCACGTGCCGGTCGTTGGCCAGGACGGTCAGCGGGCCGTCCGCGTAGCGGCGCAGGCGTGCCTCGGTCGCGTTCGGGACCAGGGCGTAGGCGAGGGCGGGGACGTCGCCGGTGGCGGGGTGGGTGATCGAGGCGGTGAAGACGTTCTTGGTCACGCCGGTGTCGGGGTTGGACGTGCGCACGACCCTGCGGCTGCGGGTCACCGTCTCCAGGCCGGCCGCGACGGGCTGGCGGGTGAGGAAGGCGTACCCGATGGCGGTGGCGCGCGTGCCGTTGGCGTAGCGCAGCCAGCGCGGCGGCGTGGTGTCGCCGGGCTGCCAGGCCCGGCCGCCCCAGCTCTCGCCGGTGAGCGCGACCGCGTCGCCCGGGGCGGCGATGCGGCTGTCCACGGTGGTCACCGCGGCCCGGCCGCCCTGGCCGGAGACGCCCGCGGCCAGCACCACGATCTCGTCGTCGAGCATGAACCAGGACTTGGTCGCGCGGGCGTTGCGGTAGACGACGAAGTCGTCCGGCAGGATGCCGGCCTGTTTGGCGGTGTAGGCGGCGTCGTCGGACTGGACCATGCCGGCCGCGCCGTACGCGCCGAGCGTCGCCCCGCCGGAGAAGGCGTTCCCGGCCTTGGGGAAGTACACGTAGGTGTTCTGGGACTCGGAGGAGGAGGTGAAGTTCAGCGGGTGGCCCGGGTTCTCGTACCAGAGCCGGCCGTACAGCTCGGGCACCGTCCGCCGCTCCTCCACCGGCGCGGTGATCCCGGCCAGCCGGTACGGCGAGACGGCCGTGTAGTAGTCGACGCCGAACACCTCGCGCTGGTCCTCGCCCGCGAGGTAGAGGTAGTACGCGCCGTCGCCCTGGAACCAGGGCATGAGGTTCTCGCCGCTCATGTACTCGTACTTGCTGATCCGCTCGGAGCTGCGCGCCAGGGCGAAGGCGTAGCCGGGGCGGCGGTGGACGGTCCTGTCCATGGAGTTGAACGCCACGCAGCGCGCGGACGGATTGAGGTCGGCGGCCGGGACGGCGGAGTCGGCGCGGATGGCCGCGTACCGGGCGACGCTGACCGGGGAGACGAAGGCGGCCGTGTCGGCGGCCGGCAGGAACCTGACGTACTTCTTCAGCGCGAGAGCCTCGGCGCCCTCGACGTGGTCGGCCAGGTCGGCGATGGCCTCCACGACCACCCCGACGTCGGCGTAGCCGGTGGTCGTGCGCGAGACCGCCCGCCCCTTGACGATCTCCATCATCCAGCCCTCGAAGATCAGCGGGGCGAAGCCGTCGGCGACCCAGCCGTACACCACCCCGGCCAGGTCGGCGGATCCGCCGCTCGTCGCGCCCTCCAGTGTCTTGAGGGTCTGGACGACGCGGGTGAGCAGGGCTTTCCCGTAGGAGCCCGTGTAGGCGACCGAGTGGTGCTGGATGAAGGAGCCGTCGCGGTAGTAGCCGTCGGTGTTGCCGTGCTGGAGGTCGTAGAGGTCGATCGTGGCGAAGACGGTGGCCTGGTCGGAGATGGCCTTGCCGACGCGGGCGTCGTCGCCGGTGAGCGCGCCCTGGAGGATCCGGTTGGCGGTGATGTCGGCCAGGTTCGCCCCGGTGTGGAAGCGCGAGTCGAGGTCGACGTCGCCGTTCTTGCCGTTGCGCAGGTAGGCGTCCATCGAGGCGAGGTACGTCGCCGTCAGGCCGGGCCGCTCCTCCCGTACACGTTCGGCCAGCAGGGCCAGGGTCCTGCTCACGTGGGTGGAGATGCCGATCTCCCAGTTGTGCCAGTTGCCGTAGTAGCCCGCCGACTGGTCGCCGTAGTAGCGCTCGTGCAGCCACTGCAGACCGTCGAGGACCCGCCGCTGCACGGCGGCGTCACCGTCGAGCTGCCCGCCCGGCGTGCGGGTCGAGAGCGCGATCTCGAACAGGTACTGGTACGCCAGCCGCAGGTTGGCGTCGTCGGTGCCGAGCCTCAGCCCGGAGAACAGCTCCCCGGCGCCCGCCTGGTCCATGGCGGCCAGCCGCTGCCGGGCGGTCGTGGTGATCGACGCGAGCTTGCCGGCGACCTCTGGCCGGGCGTTGACGTCCGGGGTGCCCGCGAAGATCGCCACGGTGTTGGCGATCAGCCGGGCGTGGTCGATGCCCGCGGCGGCGCGTGCGGGGGCGGCCGCGGCGAGCAGACCGGCGGCGGGGAGCAGGGAGAGAACCTGGCGACGGGACATGTGCGGCACGGCGAGCTCCAGGCCGTTGGGGGGATATGCCGGGCTCACCCTACATGATCCCTTTCGCCGATCCAGGGAAGGAAAAGCCCATGCTCCCAGCCCGGCCGCCCATCAGGGCTGAGCGACACCGAGCTCGACCGGCAGCGATGCGCTCCCGGCCGACCGGCGGGCGAGGGGGGCGCCGACTGAGGTCAGGCGGGTGGGGTCAGGCGGGTGGCGTCAGGCCGAGGGACTCGATCAGGGCGATCATCTCGTCGCGGTAGATCGCGGCCGGATCGCGCGTGAGCGTGCGCAGGTGGCCGTAGATCTCCAGCGCGACCAGGCCGTGCATGCGGCCCCACACCCGTAGCGTGAGCGCCACCGCGTCCGGCGGCAGGCCCGGGAACCTGGCCTGGATGTCCGCCGCCAGGCCGGGGTCGAAGTCGGACCAGCTGTAGGCGCCCGGGTCGGGGCCGGTCCAGGCCGCCGCGACCAGGCCCGTGAGCCCCCGGCACGCCCGGTGCTCGGCCTCCTTCGCCGGGCCGTCCTCCGGGGGCTGGTAGCCGGGGACCGGGTCGCCGTAGATGAGGCGGAAGCCCTGCGGGTTGGCCAGGGCCCACTCGCGTACGGTCTGCGCCCAGGCCAGGACGCGGCCACCCGGGTCGGCGGCGGGCACGGTGTCGCGGGCGGACTCCGCCCTGTCCACCAGGGCCGTGTAGAGGTCGGCGATGAGCGTGCTGACCAGGTCGTCGCGGGTGGCGAAGTAGCTGTAGATGGCGCCGGCCGTCATGCCCATGTCGCGGGCGATGGCGCGCAGCGAGATGGCGTCGGGGCCGCCGGCCGCCATGAGCTTGAGCGCGATCTCCTTGATCTCCGCCGTGGTCTCCGCGCGCAGCCGCTCACGCCTGCTCATCGTCGTCTGATCACCCACGCTTGACAGTCTACAGCGTTGGGCTACTGTTCCCCGTGTATGAATTGAACGGCGTGTAGAAAGTTCGCGCCGTGTAAAGAGAGGGGATTCCCGAGTGACGCTTGCCACCTCTCGTGCGCCGACCGGCGCGGGCCGTTCCGGGCCCAGGCTGGCGCTCCTGGCGTTCACC
Organism: Nonomuraea angiospora; assembly: GCF_014873145.1. Lineage (NCBI taxonomy): Bacteria > Bacillati > Actinomycetota > Actinomycetes > Streptosporangiales > Streptosporangiaceae > Nonomuraea > Nonomuraea angiospora. Next base: position 4,100,777 of record NZ_JADBEK010000001.1, read on the forward strand.
CAGCTCATCGTGGCTCTCGACTACAACATCGTTTACGTAGCGCTGCCCGACATCGGGACGGCGCTGGGCTTCAGCGCGCGATCCGTGCAGTGGGTGGTGAGCGCGTACGCCATCGGGCTCGGCGGGCTGCTGCTGCTCGGCGGCCGGGCCGTGGACAAGCTCGGCGCCCGGCGCACGTTCGTGCTCGGTCTGGCGCTGTACGGCGTGGCCTCCCTGGCCGGCGGGCTGGCCCCGGGCTCCGGCGTGCTGATCGCCGCCCGCGCCGTCCAGGGCGTCGGCGGCGCGCTGCTCACCCCGGCCACGCTCGCGCTGATCTACCGGGGGTTCGAGGAGGGGCCCGCGCGCAACCGGGCGCTGGGCGCCTGGGGCATGGCCGGCAGCGCCGGGCTGGCCGCCGGGTCCCTGCTGGGCGGTGTGCTCACCAGCGCCCTGGGCTGGGAGTGGGTGTTCTTCGTGAACGTCCCCCTGGCCGTCGGCGCCGTCCTCGCCGCACCCCGGCTGCTCCCCTCCGACGGCCCTCCCGCGTCCGGGCTGCGCGGGTTCGACGTGCCGGGCGCGCTGCTGGCGACGGCGGGGCCGACGCTGGTGGTGTTCGGCCTGGCGAGCGGGCCGGAGGCCGGATGGGGGTCGGTACGCGGCGCCGGCTCGCTGGTCGCGGGCCTGGCGCTGCTGGCTCTGCTGGTCCTGGTCGAGGCGCGCGGCCGGGATCCGCTGATCCCGCTGCGGCTGGTCCGGCGGCGCGGCCCGGCCACCACGATGGTGGTGATCGCCGTGTTCCAGGGCACGCTGGGCGGCGCCTACTACGTGCTCACCACGTACCTGCAGCCGGTCCTCGGCTACAGCGCCCTGGAGGCGGGGCTGACGTTCCTGCCGCTCACCCTCGTCTGCATGGCCGCCGCGATGAAGGCCGCGCCGGTGATGCTCGGCAGGTGGGGGATCCGTACGACGCTCAGCGTCGGCATGCTCGGCGCCGGAGCCGGGATCGCCGCGCTGACCGCGGGCATGCCCGCGGGCGGCGGCTTCTGGACGCTGATGCCGGGCAGCCTCGTCTGGGGATTCTTCGGCGGCGTGGCCTTCGTCGCCCTGTTCGCGGCGGCCGGCGCCGGGGTGGCGCCGGAGGCGCAGGGCGTCGCCTCGGGCCTGGCCAGCACGGCCAAGGAGGTCGGCGGCGCGATGGGGCTGGCGGTCTTCGTCGCCGTCGCCACCGCCTCCTCCGACCTGCTCGGCGGTCTGCACGCGGCCGGCTGGGCCGCCGCGGCCGCCACCGCACTGGGCGGCCTCGCCGCCCTGGCACTCGAACCGAACCGCACCACGGAAGGAATCACGTCATGATCGACGACCTCATCGCCAAGTACCTGGACGTCTGGAACGAGCGCGACGCCGCCGCCCGGGACCTCCTGATCAAGACCGTGCTCACCGACGACTCCGTCTACTCCGACCCCGACTACGCCGGGCTGCGCGGGCACGCGGAGCTGTCCGAGGCGATCGGCCGGGCCCAGGAGAACTTCGGGGACCTGGTGTTCACCCTCGGCACGCTGATCGGCGCCCATCACGACACGGCGCTGTTCACCTGGAAGCTCGGCGCGCCGGGCTCGGAGACGCCGGTGGCCACCGGCTACGACGTCGTGGAGTTCGCGGGCGACCGCATCAGCCGCGTGGTCGGTTTCTTCTGACGAGACCGCCTTGTCAGGCTGGATTGACAGCGGCTCGCGTGTCAGTCTAGCTTGACAAGCATGCGAACTCTCACACCTGCGGGCCCCGCCCCCATCGCGGGGCCCGGCGACCCGACGCCCAGGCGGCTGCTGCTGTGCGGGGTGGTCGCCGGGCCGCTGTTCGTCGTCGCGTTCCTCGTCCAGGGCGCCCTCCGCCCCCACTACGACCCGCTGCGCCACCCGGTCAGCTCGCTCGCGCTCGGGCCGGGCGGCTGGGTGCAGGCGGTCACCTTCGTCGTGGCCGGTCTCCTGACGCTGGCCTTCGCCGCCGGGCTGCGGCGGGCGCTCCGGAGGGTCTGGGGCCCGGTCCTGGTGGGGGTCTGGGGCGGCGGCCTGGTGGGGGCCGGGCTGTTCACCACCGACCCGGTGAGCGGCTATCCCCCGGGCACTCCTGGCCTGCTGCCCGAGTACGGCAGCACGCACGCGGCGCTGCACGACTACCTCTCGCTGGCGGGATTCGTGGCATTGATCGCGGCCTGCCTGGTCTTCGCGGTCGGGTTCGCGAGGAAGCGGGAGCTCGGGTGGGCGGCGTACTCGGCCGCCAGCGGGGCCGGGTTCACCGTGGCGATGGCACTGGCCACGATCGCCTTCAGCCAGGCCCCGGCACTGGTCGCCCACGGCGGGCTCTACCAGCGCGTCGCGATCACCATCGGCTGGGCCTGGCTGACCCTGCTGGCCCTCCGGACGCTCAGGCGGCGACCCGCCGGGCGGCGAACAGCAGCAGGACGACCGCGCCGACCGTCATGACCGCGTTGCTGGTCAGGTCGGCCGCCGGGCTCGCGGGCACGATCACCTTCCACGGGAACGAGTGCCACGCGTACGTGAGCATCGCCCCCGCCGCGAGCGCCAGCCGGTGCGCGTCCGACCAGCCGGACCGATGCGACCAGCGCCTCACCAGGGCGCCGACCCCGGCGAACAGCGCCAGATAGAGCAGCACGCTCAGCCACGCCGGGACGGCCAGCGCGGCCAGCCAGGGCGACAGGCCCGTGGGGTCGCACGCGTAGAGGAGCACGAAGAGCGCACCGGCCACCAGGGCGAACGCGAACACCGCCCACGGGCCGGGCACGGCGCCCTCGACCGTGGGGGCGCCGCGGCGCAGGCGCAGGCCGAGCACGATGAGCGCGACGACCAGCACGCCGGCGCCGGCGTACTGGATGGGAGTGGCGAACCAGCCGCCGTACATCCCGGTGCCGACGGCGCCCAGCACGAAGAAGACCGCGAAGACCGCCGAGACGACCCGGAGCCCGGTCTTTCCCAGCCAGGGCGTGGTGCGGCGCGATCCGGCGAGCGTCTCCACGACCGCGATCGGGACGCTGATGCTCCAGATCGTGTGCACGCCCGCCATGAACATCAGCCAGGGCACCCCGGTCCCCAGCGCGGGAACGTAGCCGTAGTCGAGGATGCGCACGCCGTACCAGCTCTGGTTCCAGAGCGTCTGGGTGAAGAACGCCTCCTCGAACACCCCGTACGCCAGCGCCCACGCCAGGATCGCCGGCCATCCGCGCCCGGTCCGCCGGGCGACCTCGCGGATGGCCAGCGCGCCGGCGCCGTACAGGAAGGTCGTGGAGATCAGCGTCACGACCTCGGTGATCGCGATGTTCCCCATGAGGAACTCGGCGGTCAGGGGCGCCACGAACCACAGCCCGATCGCGGGCGCCACGCGAGCGAGCAAGGGCATCTGATGAGTCGTTGCCACGACCTCCAGATAACACCACTTCGAGTAAACTTACAACTGATGTAAATATATTCATGATGTAACAACGACGAAGGGCCCGGCCTCGCGGGAGGCCGGGCCCTCGGGTGCAGGCGCCTTCGGAGGGGAGGGGAAAGGCGCCTTCAGGGGGAACGTCAGTGCTCGGTCGCCTTCTCCGCGCCGACGCCGGTGAGAGAGCGGACCTCCATCTCGGCGTACTTCGCCGCGTTGTACTCCTTGCTGAGGATCGTGCCGAGCCACCCGCACAGGAAGCCGATCGGGATCGACAGGATGCCGGGGTTGCTCAGCGGGAACCAGTGGAAGTCCACGCCGACGATCAGCGCGCTCGGCTTGACGCCGGCCGGGGGCGGCGGCGCCGAGACCACCGGCGAGAAGATGACCAGGACCAGGGCCGAGATCAGGCCGCCGTAGATGGCCGAGACCGCGCCCGTCGTGTTGAACCGCTTCCAGAACAGGCTGTAGAGGATCGCGGGCAGGTTGGCCGAGGCCGCGACGGCGAAGGCCAGGGCGACCAGGAAGGCCACGTTCTGGCCCTGGGCCAGGATGCCCAGGCCGATCGCGACGGCGCCGATGACCAGGGCGGACACGCGCGCCACCACGACCTCCTGGCGCTCGCTGGCCTGGCCGCGCTTGAAGACGTGCGCGTACAGGTCGTGCGAGAAGCTGGAGGAGGAGGCCAGCGTGAGGCCCGCGACGACGGCGAGGATCGTGGCGAAGGCGACGGCGCCGATGAGCGCCAGCAGGACCGTGCCGCCGACCGCGCCGAAGATCTCCTGGCCGACGCGTTCGGCCAGCATCGGCGCGGCCGTGTTGCCCGCCGCGTCACCGGCGACGATCGCGGACTTGCCGACCAGGGCCGCGGCGCCGAAGCCGAGGACGAGGGTCAGCAGGTAGAACACGCCGATGATGCCGATGCCCCACAGGACCGACTTGCGGGCGTCCTTGGCGGTGGGGACGGTGTAGAAGCGGATGAGGATGTGCGGCAGGCCCGCGGTGCCGAGCACCAGCGCCAGGCCCAGGCTGATGAGGTCGATCTTGCCGGCCAGACCCTGGGCCTCGGTGCCGTACTTCAGGCCGGGGATCAGGAAGCTGCCCGGGTTCGCCTTGGGGCCGCTGGTGGTGGCGGCCTGGCCGAGCAGGGCCGACAGGTTGAAGCCGAACTTGCCCAGCACCAGCACCGTCACCAGCGCGGCGCCGCCCATCAGCAGCACGGCCTTGACGATCTGCACCCAGGTGGTGCCCTTCATGCCGCCGAAGACCACGTAGACGATCATCAGCGCGCCCACGCCGACGATGGTCCACGCCTTGCCCGCCGGGGAGGTGATGCCGAGCAGCAGGCCGACCAGCGCGCCCGCGCCGACCATCTGGGCCAGCAGGTAGAAGATGCTGACCACGATGGTGGACACGCCCGCCGCCGTGCGCACGGGACGCGGGCTCATCCGGAAGGCCAGCACGTCGGCCATGGTGAACTTGCCCGAGTTCCGCATCAGCTCGGCGACCAGCAGCAGCGCGACCAGCCACGCCACCAGGAAGCCGATCGAGTACAGGAACCCGTCGTAGCCCGACAGCGCGATGATGCCGGCGATGCCGAGGAAGGAGGCCGCCGACATGTAGTCGCCGCCGATGGCCAGCCCGTTCTGCACGCCGGTGAACGACCGGCCGCCGGCGTAGTAGTCGGCGGCCGTCTTGGTCTGCCGGCTCGCCCAGAAGGTGATCCCCAGCGTGGCGGCGACGAAGGTGAGGAAGAGGATCATCCCCAGGGTGTGGGAGCTCACTTGGTCTTCTCCTCAACCTCGTGGCGGAGCTTGTCGGCGATCGGGTCGAGCTTCTTCTCGGCGTGCCTGGCGTACGCCCACGCGATGAGGAACGTGGAGACGAACTGCAGCAAACCGAAGACGAGGCCGACGTTGATCTCGCCGAGCAGCTTGATCCCCATGAAGCCGCGCGCCCATCCGGACAGCACCACGTAGAGCAGGTACCACACGAGGAACGCCACGGTCATCGGGAACGTCCAGGCGCGGAATCGCCGTTTCAGATCCTGGAACTCACTGCTCTCCTGAACTTCCTCATAGACCGATGCGTCATGTTCTTTAGTAGTCACGAGACCTCCACTGTGATGCGGATCACGCCCAACGTAAGAGCGCAACCTACCCGGCGTGGAGGTCCCTGGTGACGTTGTTCGGCGAGTCGCTGGGCTCCGGCGATTAGTTGGGAATGACTTGCGGTGAAAGGTCTGTTGCGTGCGACGAGCGGTTGGGCGCGCCTTTCATCGGGGTGCTTCCACGGAGAGCGCGAACAGGTGGAGCTGGGGCCGGGTGAGCGCGGGCAGGCTGAGCGAGCGCAGCTCCCTGGCCGGGTCGAGCGCCGCCTGCACCTCGAACAGCCCGACCCGCAGCGAGTTGGCGCCCGTGCGGCCGTGGCGGTGGGTGCAGCGGATCACCTCTGAGGCCCCCGCCCCGGGCTGGCCGCCCCAGTCGGGCAGGACGAACGGCACCTGGGCGGTGGTCCCGTCGGCGTACGTGGCGGTCAGCGCGGAGGTGAGGACCCCGGAGCTGGCCGCGCCCAGGAGCCGGACCTTGGCGTACTTCCCGGACGGCACGGCGATCGTCTGCCCCTGGCCGGCGACGTTGTTCCTGGCCGCGTCCCCGTACGCGGGGAAGGCGAAGCTCAGGCCCTCGTGGACGAGCGGCCCGGCGGGCGGCAGCTCCTCGGCCGGATAGGTGTAGCCGGACCCGTCGAAGTCGCCGTCCGCCATCGCCTCGTGCGTGGAGACGCCGTCGTTGTCGAAGTACGCCGACAGGTCCACCGGCGTGGTGGGCCCGGGAGGCGGGATCGGCGGCAGCCCCCAGGCGTCCCCGGGCTTGCTCACCGGCACAGGTCCGATGACCGGGTCGGGCCGCGCGCCCGTGTGGACGAGCACCTCGTCCCCCTTGCCCAGGGCGATCTCCACGACGCCCTCGCCCAGGTCCTTCACCCGGGCGGGACGGCCGTCGGGCAGCACGGCGGTGACCGGCCCGTCGAGCCCGTGCTTGAGCCGCAGCGGCGCCCCCGCCAGGCTCCTGACGCGGATGAACGAGGTGCGGCCGCCCTTGCGCACGGCCGAGACCAGGAACGCGCCCTGGGTCCGGAAGTCGTGGATCGCGACGTCCGCCCATGAGGCGGGCACGGCCGGGAAGACGCGGACGATCCCGCCCCAGCTCTGGCAGAGCAGGTCGTGGAGGGACTGGGCGGCCGACAGCGGCGTCTCGATGACCGGCCCGGCCTCGGCGTAGTGGGTGTTGGCCGTGCACGGGTAGCGGCTGGCCGGGTCGAAGAAGCGCTCCAGGTAGGACAGCGCGGTGTCGCCCCGGCCCATCATGGCGTAGAGCGAGGCGGCGCCGGTGTAGCTGTAGCCGCGGTGCGCGCCCGTCAGCGACTGCCAGTGGGCGACCGACTTCTCGATCAGCTCGCGCTGCTCCGGCTGGTCCCAGTTGACCAGATAGAGGGGGTAGATCATGAGGAGGTGGGAGTAGTGGCGGTGCGACTGCGCGTACGGCGTGCTCGCGCCGATCATGAACCCGTCGGCGTCGGCCGGGTAGTCCACGAGCGTGGCCAGCACCTCCCGCCACTTCGCCTTCAGCGGGTCGTCGATCCCGAGCCGCTCGGCCGACTCGATCAGCGTCCGGCAGCCCCACCGGATCAGCGCCAGGTCGTAGTTGGTGTCCTGGGGCGGGGTGACCGGGTATTCCGGTGAGAGCGTGCTGGGCAGGTGCAACCTGCCGTCCGCGCCGGCGGCCAGGAAGTGCAGGTAGTAGTTGACCGCCCGCCGCAGCAGCGGGAAGACCGTGTCGCGCAGCAGCCTGTCGTCCATGGTGTGCCGGTAGGTGAGCCACACGTTGTGCAGCGCCCACGTGAGGTCGCCCACCTCCGCGCCCGTGCCGGGCGTGCCGACGCTCCGGTTGCCGAACATGTCGGAGCTGCGTCCCACCCCGGCCGAGTCGGCGCGGTAGGCGGCGGGCACGTTGGCGACGAGCTGGTCGCGGTTGCGGTCGAGCGTGCTGGTGAGCGAGTCGAGCTCCAGGTGGTTGGAGCCGTGGATGAGCCAGTACTCGAGCTGCACGTTGAGGTTCCACCACACCGCCGGCCACGGGGTGGACTCCAGCCAGGGGCCGGTGGTGGCCATGACCGGGCCGCCCGTCCGGCTGGCGGAGGCGACCTTGTAGAGCTGGATCCAGTAGAAGCTCTGCAGCCGCTGGTCGGGCAGGGAGACGAAGCTCTTGCCGTAGAAGTCGTGCCACCAGTCGCGGTGCCGCTTCTTCATGGTCCCGTACGGCGGCGCGTTCCGGATCCTGGCGAGCGCGCTCTCCTGGGCCTCGGTCGCCGACGGGAAGGTGTGGCCCACGGTGACCAGGAGCGTCCCGTCCTTGACGCGGTAGGCGGTGGCGGTCTGGCCGCCGCCGGTCAGCGGCTGGAGCACCTGCTCGACGTCGCCGGCGGTCGCGGTGGTCCAGGCCGGGTTGGGCGTGTAGCCGCTGGGCGGGGCCTCGGAGAGCGATCGGGGGCTGACGGCCTCCTCGGGGTGGAAGGTCCAGCGGACCTGCTCCTCGCCCCCGGCCTCCACCTTGGCGACGAGCACTTCGTCGTGGATGAACGCGGAGAAGGACAGCTTGCCCTTGTCCGTGGTGACGGTGCCGGTGACCTCGGCGTCCCACAGGCTGAGCCGCCAGTCGACGGCCGTGATCGTGCCGACGGGGTCGAGGGTGACGTGGCCGACGGGCAGGCGGCAGGTGCCCCAGCCGCTGCCGAACTGGGGGCGGTGGTCCTGGACGCGGCCGTGCTGGACGGTGAAGCGGATCTTGTTCTGGCCGGGCTCCTGGTAGACCATGCTGCCCAGCAGGCCGTCCCCGAGGAACGGGCCCTCGTACCAGGTCCTGGGCATCCTGCCCCAGAGCAGGTCCTGGGCCTTCAAGAACTCGGCCCAGGGCACGCGCTGCCGGAGCTGCCAGCCCGGGGCCGCCCCGGCGTGCTCGGTCGTGGCGAGCGCCGGGGCGGCGGGGACGAGGGCGAGACCTAAGCCGCCGAGCACGGCACGGCGGGTCGGATCGCCGGAGGGGGGTGTCATACGGGACCTCACAGACGAGACATCGGGTCTTTCGCCTGTATGACACGCAAGATGACCTTAGTCAAGGGCGGTCAACCGAAATTCATCGGATGCATCACCCCTTAACGGCACCCGCGGTGAGCCCTTCGACGATGTAGCGGCGGATCGCGGCGAACAGGACGAGGGTCGGCAGCACCGAGATCACGGTGGCCGCGGCCATGGAGCCCCAGTCGATGTCGTACTGGGTGATGAAGGAGTTCATGGCGACCGGGATGGTCTTGGCGTCCTCGCTGTCGATGAACGTGATCGCCAGGAACAGCTCGTTCCAGCACTGCACGAACGCGAAGATGAACGTGGCCGCGATGCCCGGCAGCATGACCGGGATGACCACCCGCACCATGGCCACCAGCCGCGAGGCGCCGTCCACCTGCGCGGCCTCCTCCAGCGCGACCGGCACCCGCTCGTAGAAGCCGCGCATGATGATCGTGGAGAACGGCACCAGCATGGCCACGTAGACCAGCATCAGCCCGGCCAGCCGGTTGAGCAGGTCGAGGTCGGACATCAGCAGGTAGAGCGGGCCGAGCGCGATGAACAGCGGGATCATCTGCGTGACCAGGAACGCCAGCATCAGCGCGCCCCGGCCGGGGAAGGCGAAGCGGGCGAGGGTGTAGCCGCCCAGCACGCCGATCGCGGTCACCACGCCGGCCGCGACGAGCGAGACGAGCAGGCTGTTGAGCAGGTACGCGCCGAAGTCCGCGAACGAGAACAGCTCCTCGTAGTGCTCGAACGTCACGTTGCCCGGCCAGTACCTGAGCGGCATCGAGAAGATCTCGGGCTTGGGCTTGAGCGAGGTGACGACGATCCAGTAGAGGGGGAAGAGGGTGATCAGCAGCCAGACGCCCAGCACGACGACCTTGGCCGCATTCCCGATACGTCTCATCTGGATTTCTCGAATCTCGTCGCGTTCAGGTAGAAGACGCTGAAGGACAGCAGCAGGCCCAGGATGAGCAGGCCCACCGCGCCCGCGCGGCCGTAGTCGCCGCCGATGACCTGCTGGATGAGGAAGGTCGTGATGATGTCGGTGCTACCGGCCGGGCCGCCGCCGGTCATCGAGTAGATGAGGTCGGGGAAGTTGAGGATCCAGATGATCCGCAGCAGCACGATGAGGGCGAGCGTGGGCCGGATGTGCGGCAGCGTCACGTGCCAGAACTGCCGCAGCCGCGACGCGCCGTCCACGTCGGCCGCCTCGTAGAGCTCCTTCGGCACCGACTGCAGCGCGGCCATGATCATGATGGCGAAGAACGTGACGCCGTACCAGATGTTCGCCACGATCACCGACGTCATCGCCCACCCGGGGGTGGCCAGGAAGCCGATGCGCTGGTCGATGAGGCCGGTCTTGAGCAGCAGGTCGTTGATCACGCCGAACTGCCCGTTGAACATCCAGCGCCACAGCAGCCCGATCAGGAACCCCGACATGGCCCAGGGGAAGAACACCCATGCCTGGTAGAGGCCCCGGCCCCGGAAGTGCCGGCGCAGCAGCAGCGCCAGCCCGAAGCCCAGGAAGAACTGGAAGAACAGCGAGACGACCACCCACGTGCCGGTGTTCCGCAGCGCCGTCCAGAACCGCTCCTCCGACAGGACGGCCCGGAAGTTCTCCAGGCCGACGAAGGGCGTCGAGGTGATGTCGAACAGGTTGTAGCGCTGGAAGGCGATGATCGTGCCGCGGATCATCGGGTAGTACGTGAACAGGGTCACGAAGACCACGCCGGGCAGCAGGCACAGGGCGATGAACCTGGCCCGGCGGGCGGTGAAGAGCCTCATGAGACCTTCTTGGCCTGGTCCGTCCAGAAGGCGTCCCACGACTTGAGCACCTCGGCCGTGGTCTTCTTGCCGGTGATCAGGGCCTGGACGTCACGGTCGGAGTCGACGAGGAACTGGCTCCAGCCCGGGTAGTCGACGGGCCTGATCGTGATCACCTGCTTGGGGTCCTGCTGCGCCTGCAGGTACGCCTTCCACGCGCCCTGAGAGAACTGCGGGTCGCTCTGGGCCTGCTTGGAGATCGGGATGAGCGAGTTGCCCTTGGCGAAGGCGATGCTCTGCTTGGCCTCCGACAGGAACTGGACCAGCTTGACCGCCTCCTTCGGGTGCGCGGTGAACGAGGTGGCGCCCCAGCCGGCGTAGCCGACGGGCTGGAAGGCGTATCCGGACGGGCCCTTGGGGATGGGGGCCGTCGCCCAGGCCGTCATGCCGCTCTCCTGGACCGTCTTGATCACTTCGGGGTCCTGGATGAGCATTCCGGTGACGCCCGCGGTGAAACCCTGGACCATCTCGGGGAAACCCCAGGAGACGGAGTCGGGCGGCGACGCCTCCTTGAAGATCTTGACGTAGAGGTCCATGGCCTGGGCGGCCTCGGGGGTGGAGAAGATCGTCCGCTTGTCCTTGAGAAAGAACGATTTTTCGGGATTCAGGGCTTCGCCGTTGTACGCGCTGACCATCATGACCGCGTAGTCGGCCCCGCCCTTGCCGCCCCGGAACGAGTAGCCGAACCGGTCGCCCGAGGTCATCTTCTTGCCGGCCTCGTAGAGCTCCTGCCAGGTGGCCGGCGGCTGCGTCATGCCCCAGTCCGTACGGTAGAAGATCGTGCGCTCGTAGAAGCCGTACGGGATCAGGTACGCCTTGCCGCCGACCTCGACGGCCTTCTTCTGGGCCAGCTCGGTCAGGTCCGACCAGCCGGGCCACTCCGTGGTGGGCAGCTCGGCCAGCCAGCCGTTGTTGGAGAAGGACTTGGCCGTGTGGTCGCGCACTTCCAGCACGTCCAGGTCCTTCTTGGTCTGCAGGATCTGGGTGATCTTCTGGTCGGCGCTGTCGAGCGGCGGCGAGATCAGCTCCACCTTGATGCCCGGGTTGGCCTTCTCGAAGTCCTTCAGCAGCGTTTTGATGAGCTTCGTGCGTTCGGGACTGGTCAGGCTCTCGATCATGCGGAGCCGTACCTCGCCGGGGGACGACGAGCCGGAGCCGCAGCCCGCGAGCAAGAGCGTGGCGGCGGCCGCGGCCGCCAGGAGGGGGGTTCTCATGCTGAGCCTCCAGCTTCAGACAGCGCTGTCAGTCAAGCTAGGCGACCGACCCCCTCCAGCGCTAGACCGAGATCCTTGATCAACGTGTCCGCGGGCTCCAGGCCGACCGAGAGCCGCACGAGGCCGACGGGGATGCCCATGGTGGCCCGCACGCTCTCCTCGGTGGACAGGGCGGGGGCGTTCACCAAGCTCTCAAAACCACCCCAAGACACCCCAATCCTGAAATGTCGCAACTTGTCGAGGAAGAGGCCGACCTCCTGGCGCGACTCCGTGTCCAGCACGAGGCTGAACAGGCTGGAGAACCCCGCCATCTGCCGCTTCGCGAGGTCGTGCCCCGGATGGGAGGGCAGCCCGGGGTGGTTCACCGCCCGCACGGCCGGATGCCCGGTCAGGAACTCGGCCACGGCCAGCCCCCGCTCCTGGTGCGCGGCCATCCGCACGGGCAGCGTGCGCAGCCCCTTGATCACCTTGGCCGCGTCGTGCGGCGACATCGCGGCCCCGTACAGCTGGTACTCGGTCAGCGCCAGCGGCCTGATCAGCCGGGACGGGCCCACCACGACACCGCCCACGAGGTCGCTGTGCCCGCCGATGTACTTCGACAGCGAGTGCACGACGAGATCGACGCCCATGGTCAGCGGCTTCTGGAAGATCGGCGTGGACCAGGTGTTGTCCATCACGCTCACCAGCCCGCGCTCCCGCGCCCACGCCGTGACTTCGGCGATGTCGACCACGGCGTAGGCCATGTAGGAGGGGGACTCGAAGTAGAGTAGACGGGTGCTCGCCCTGATAGCGCTGTCACACTCCGCGAGGTCGTTCACGTGCGTATGCGTGACCCCGAACTTCTCCAGGTAACGCAGGAACTGGGTGGTGGGCCCGTACACTGCGCCCAGCACCAGCACGTGATCCCCGGCCTTGACGAGCGAGGAGATGGTCGCCGAGATGGCCCCCATTCCCGACCCGAAACACTTGGCACGCTCTCCCCGCTCGAGCGCGGCGAGCTTACGCTGAGCGAGATCGACCGTCGGGTTGGTCCCCCGCCAGTAGACGTACCTCTCGTCCTCGCTCCTGATCGCCTCGCCCAGCTCCTGCGCGGTCCTGAACGTGAACAGCGAGTTCTCGAACACCGGCGGGTTGACCGCGCCCAACGCCCAGGGCTCGTCCTCGCCCAACCGGCCACAGATCCATTCGTCATCCATGGGGGCAGACTATGACAGCCAGGGATCTGGGTGACCGGGCGGCCTCCCGGGGCGAAGCCCGCAAGCCGACCATGGCCGACGTGGCCAGGCACGCCGGCGTGAGCCTCAAGACCGTCTCCCGCGTGGTCAACCAGGAGCCGCACGTACGGGCCTCGCTGCAGGAGCGCGTGCAGGCGGCCATCGTCGCGCTCGGCTACCGCCGCAACGAGGCCGCCGCCCGCCTGGCCAGGGGCGCGACCATGCTGACGCTCGGGCTGGTGATGGAGAACATCTCCAACGAGTTCTACTCCCGCCTGGCCGCCGCCGTGGAGTCCGCCGCGGCCCAGTACGACGCGCTGGTGGTGTTCGGCTCGTACGAGGAGAGCGCCGACAAGGAGCGCATGCTCATCGAGTCCATGTACGCGCGCGGCGTGGACTCCCTGATCGTCGTCCCCTCGGCGGCCGACCACGCGTGGCTGGCCGAGCACGCCTCGCTCACCACGGTGTTCGTGGACCGCGTCCCCCCGGGCCTGGAGTCGGCGGACGTGGTGCTGCTGGACGACGTGCGGGGCGGCCGGGCCGCGACCGAGCACCTGCTGGCCCGCGGCCACCGCCGGATCGCGCTGGTCTCGGACGACGAGGGCATCAGCTCGGTGCACGACCGCGCGACCGGCTACCGCGCGGCCCTGCGCGCGGCCGGGCTGGCGGCCGACGACGCGCTGGCGGTCCGCGCGCTCTTCGACCCCTGGCGGGTCTCCCACGAGGTGAACCGCCTCCTGGACCTGCCCGACCCGCCGACGGCCTTCTTCGCCACCAACAACCGCGCCGCGATCGGCATCCTCCAGGCGCTGCGCGAGCGTCCGGAGCGGCCCGCGTACGTGAGCTTCGACGACTTCGCCCTGGCCGACGTGTTCAACCCCGGGGTGACGGTGGTCCGCTACGACACGGCCCGCCTGGCCCGCAGCGCGGTGGACCTCCTGCTGAACCCGTCGCCGTCGCCCCGCCGCGTCAAGGTCCCGGTCGAGCTGGTGGCCAGAGGCTCGGGCGAGCTGCCGCCCTCCTGAACACCATGCGTGAGCGGCGTTCGTCTCGCTAGGGTCGGGTTGTGCCTCTTCCCGCCGCCGACCTCGCCCGGCTCCTCCGCAACCGGCCGGAGCTGGCCGCCGTCCCCTCCGCCGAGGCGCTCGAACGCCTGCTCGCGGCGCCGGAGCTGGCCGTGCCCGCCCTGCTCGCCCTCGACGCCGACTGCCACCTCGTCAGCCAGGCGCTGCAGCTCCTGGGCGGCGAGGCGAGCCGCGCGGCGCTGGCCGAGCTGCTCCACGACCCCGGCGACCGGCTCGGCGAGACGATCGAGACCCTGGCCGCGTGGGGGCTCGTGACGCTCGACGGGAGCGGCGACGGGGGCACGGTGAGATCCCCTCACCCGCAGGGGCTGTGGGCCAACCCGTTCGGGCTGGGCCGGCCGTTGCGCGAGCTGACCGCCGAGGATCTGAAGTCCCTGGTCAAGGGGCTGGGCGGCAGGCCCAAGGGCCGCAAGTCGGAGGTGCTCGCCCAGGCGGCGGAGATCGTGCGCGACGGCCGGGCCGTGCGCGAGCGCGCCGCCGCGCTGCCGCGCGAGGCGGCGGCGCTGCTGGAGTCGATGGCGGGCGGGCAGCCGGTCTTCCAGCACGCCGTCTGGTACGGCTCCGGCGACGCGGACCATCCCGTCACGCGCCTGGCCGAGGCCGGGTTCGTGGTGCGGGACGGCTGGGAGTACGAGATGCCCATGGAGGTCGCGCTCGCGCTGCGCGGCGACGGCTGGAAGCCGGAGCTCACGGGCCAGCCGGACGTGCCGTCCGTGGAGCTCGCCGGGCACTCGGACGGGCTCGCCGCCGCGCTGGCCGCCGTGGACCAGGTGGAGGCGCTGATCGAGCTGACGGGGACGCAGCCCATCGCCGAGCTGAAGGCGGGCGGGGTGGGCGCGCGGGAGCTGAAGCGGGTGGCCAGGGCGCTCGACGTTCCCGAGCAGGCGGTCGTGCTCTGGCTCGACCTCGCCTTCGGCACCGACCTGATCGCCTCCGAGGCCGGCGAGCGGCTGGCCGGCACCACGCTGGCCGACGAGTGGCTGGGCCTGGACCCGGCCTCGCGCTGGCAGGCCCTGGTGGAGTCCTGGCTGGCGATGCCGCAGGCGGCCACGTTCAGGGTGACGGGCTGCTGCGACGAGCACATGACGCCGCAGGCCCCGCCGTACCAGTTCGAGTCCGGGGCCGGCGAGATCCGGCGGGCCGCGCTGCGCGTGCTCCAGACGCTGCCTCCCGGGCGGGGGGCGAGCCCTGAGGGGCTGCTCCCGGCCGTGGGCTGGCGGACGCGGGCGGTCAAGGAGTTCGCGCCGGCCGCCACCGAGTTCACCGCCGCCGCCCTGCGCGAGGGCGAGCTGCTCGGGATGGTCCAGCAGGGCGCGCTGACCGACCTCGGCCGCGCCCACCTCGACGGCGACGGCGTGGCCGGCCGCTTCCCCACGCCGACCCACACCGTGACCCTGCAGAACGACCTGACCGCGATCGTGTCGGGGGTGCCCGCGCCGCAGCTGACGGCGTTCCTGAACGGCTGCGCCGACCTGGAGTCACGCGACCGGGCCAGCGTGTGGCGCTTCTCGCACAAGAGCGTACGCCGGGCGCTGGACGCGGGGACGACGGCCGACGCGCTGCTCGAGGAGCTGGCCCGCGTCGCCGCCAAGGCCGTCCCCCAGCCGCTGCGCTACCTCGTCACCGACGTCGCCCGCAGGCACGGCGCCGTCCGCGTCACCTCCGCCGCCTGCGTGGTGACCGCGGAGGACCCGGCGCTCATCACCGAGCTGTGCGGGACCAGGTCCCTGCGCAAGCTGGCGCTGCGCGCCATCGCGCCCACGGTCGCCCTCAGCGCCCTGCCTCCCGACGAGACCCTCCAGCTGCTGCGCCAGGGCGGCCACGCCCCGGTCGCCGTGGCCCCGGACGGCACCATCAAGGCGGAGCCGCCCCAGCGCCGCCGCCTGCCCGTGGAGCCCGACCCGGCCTGGGACGCCACCGCGATCCTCCAGGGCGGCGAGCCCGGCACGCCCGCCGAGGCCCTGTCGGTGGCCTCCGTCACCGGCGAGCCGATCGTCATCGTCTGGCAGCGGCGCGAGCACTACATGGAGGACATCGAGCTGACCCGCGGCACGGTGTCCGGCTACTGCCACGACTGCGGCACCGAGCACACCTTCCAGCGGGGCCGGATCAAGGAGGCGCACCTGCCCTGACCAGAGAGATCACGACGAGCGGGGGCGCCAGTCGCCGCGGTCGAGGTCCAGGTCCTCCGGGGTGTGCAGCCTGACCATGGTCCTGGCGACCCCGGACGGCACGCGGTGCGGCGTCAGGAAGGACACCGACACCATCACCGCGAACGCGATCGGCACCGTCCACGCCGCCGGCTGGCCCAGCAAGGCGCCGGCGGCGCCCTCGTACGGACCGGCGACGATCGTGACGAGCACGGCCGCGCACGCCAGCCCGCCGCCCACGAACAGCCCGGCCAGCGCCCCCGTGGTGGACAGGCGGCGCCACCAGATGCCCAGCACGAGCAGCGGGCAGAACGACGAGGCCGCCACCGCGAACGCCAGCCCCACCACGTCCGCCACCGGCAGCGCCCGCGCCCACAGCGCCAGGGCCAGCGGCACCACCACCGCCATCAGCGTGGCGATCCTGAACGAGCGCACGCTGCCCTTCAGCAGGTCCTGCGCGATCACCCCCGCGACGGACACGGTCAGCCCCGACGAGGTGGACAGGAACGCGGCGAACGCCCCCGCCGTCACCAGCGCCGTCAGCAGGTCGCCCAGCGTGCCGCCGACCATCCGCTCGGGCAGCGTCAGCACGACCGTGTCGGTGCGGACCAGGTCGGGCGCGTAGAGGCGGCCGAGCCAGCCGTACACGGCGGGCAGCAGGTAGAAGGCCCCGAGCAGCGACAGCACCACCAGCGTGGTGCGGCGGGCGGCCCGGCCGTCCGGGTTGGTGTAGAAGCGCACCAGCACGTGCGGCAGCCCCATGGTGCCCAGGAACGTGGCCAGGATCAGCGAGTACGTCGAGTAGAGCCCGTACTCCTTGCCCCCGGCCAGCGGCACCTGCCAGGTGGCCGCGTCCTGCGGGCTGACCGAGGGCGCCCCGTCGGCCTTCCACGCCATCAGCAGGAACACCAGCGGCAGGGCCAGCGCCGTCAGCTTGAGCCAGTACTGGAAGGCCTGCACGAACGTGATCGACCGCATGCCGCCGGACAGCACGTTCACCGCCACGACGACCGCGACCAGCAGGCCGCCCACCCACACGGGCGCGCCGGTGATCTCCCTCAGCACCAGGCCGGCGCTCTGGAACTGCGGCATCAGGTAGAACCAGCCGATCAGCACGACGAGCACGCTCGCGGTGCGGCGCACGGCCATCGACTCCAGCCTGGCCTCGGCGAAGTCCGGCAGCGTGTACGCCCCCGAGCGCCGCAGCGGCGCCGACACCAGCACGAGCAGCACCAGGTAGCCGCCGGTCCAGCCGACGGGCAGCCAGAGCATGTCCACGCCGAACGACAGGATGAGCCCGGCGATGCCCAGGAACGAGGCCGCCGACAGGTACTCGCCGCCGATGGCCGAGGCGTTCCAGAGCGGGCTGACGGTGCGGGAGGCGACGTAGAAGTCGGAGGTGGTGCGGGAGACCCTGATCCCGAACGCCCCGATCAGCACGGCCGCCACCACCACGATCAGCACCGCCGTCAGGCTCATGCGACCGGCTCCGCCGCTCGCATGAGCCTGGAAGGGCTGCGTCTGATCATTCGCTCGCTGCGCTCGCTCATCGACGTTCGACCAGTTCGGCGAAGTGGCGCTCGTTGCGTTCGGCCTGGCGCACGTACAGCCAGGCGCCGATGACGAAGGCCGGGTAGATGAGCCCGGCGAGCACCGCCCACGGGAGCGGGATCCCGAGCAGGTGGACCGAGCGCAGCTCGGGGATGAGCAGGAACAGCAGCGGCAGCCCGCCGACCACGCACCCCAGCACCGTGCAGACGAACAGCGCCAGCCGGAACTGGGTGCGCAGGAACGAGCGCATGTAGACCTCGCCGAGCCGGGTCTGCTCGTCGATCTCCCGGGTGGCCGGGTAGCGGGGCCGGCGCGCGGCGGCCGTACGCGGGCTCATCACGGCCACCCGGCGCAGGCTCTCGCGCCGGGCCGCCTCGGCGCGGGGCAGCGGGGCCCGGCGCCCGGGACGCGGTTCGGGGCTCATCACGACCTCGCCTTCCTGGCTCTGCGCACCAGCAGGTCGCGCAGCTCGCGCGTGTGGCGGCGGCTGACCGGCAGCTCGGTGTCCCCCACCCGCACCGTGCACTTGCCCGAGTCGATGTGCAGCTCCTCGATGTGCTTGACCGCCACCAGATGGCTGCGGTGCACGCGGACGAACCCGGCCGAGGCCCACCGCTCCTCCAGGGTGGCCAGCGGGATGCGCACCAGGTGGCTGCCCGTCGCCGTGTGCAGCCGCGCGTAGTCCCCTTGCGCCTCGACGTAGATCACGTCGGCGCTGGACACGAACCGCGTCACCCCGCCCAGCTCGACCGGGATCGTGTCGGTCTCCCCCGCCTCCGCGGGCACGTCGGCCGAGACCGCCACCCGCCGGATCGCCTCCGCCAGCCGCTCCGGGCGGACCGGCTTGAGCAGGTAGTCCTCGGCCTTGATCTCGAACGCGTCCACGGCGTGCTCCTCGTACGCCGTCACGAACACCACCCGGGGCGGGTTCGCGAACTGCGACAGCAGCCGCCCGAGCACCACCCCGTCCAGCCCGCGCATCCGGATGTCGAGGAACACCGCGTCGATCGGCCGGCCGTCGGCGATGGCCCGGTCGAGCAGCCGCAGCGCAGCCGCGCCGTCCCTGGCGGTGGCCACCTCGCCGATGCGGGGGTCGGCACGCAGCAGGTACGACAGGTCTTCGAGGGCAGGCAGCTCGTCGTCGACCGCGAGGACCCGTAGTTGCGCCATAGACAGTGATAAAACCGACAAGAAAGATCGAGGTCAACGGGCAGAGACGCCTGGGTGATATTTCGGCAACCTGATGTTGACCTTGGTGCCCGCTCCCTGGGCGGTCTCGACCACGAGTCCGTACTCGTCGCCGTAGACCTGGCGCAGCCGCTCGTCCACGTTCGCCAGCCCGACGCCGCCCGTGGGAGCGATGTCACCTGCGAGGATGCGGCGCAGCCGGTCGGGGTCCATGCCGAGCCCGTCGTCCTCGACGCTGATGCGGCACTCCGCCCCGGCGTCCTCGGCGATGATCGTGATGCGGCCGACGCCGTTGCGGCTCTCCAGGCCGTGTCTGACGGCGTTCTCGACGAGCGGCTGCAGGCACAGGAACGGCACCGCGACCGGCAGCACCTCGGGCGCGATCCGGAGCGTCACCTGGAGCTGGTCGCCGAACCTGGCCCGTTCCAGGATCAGGTAGCGGTCGATCGAGCGCAGCTCCTCGGCGAGCGTGGTGAACTCGCCATGCCGGCGGAAGGAGTAGCGGGTGAAGTCGGCGAACTCCAGCAGCAGCTCCCTGGCCCGCTCCGGGTCGGTGCGGACGAAGGAGGCGATCGTGGTGAGCGAGTTGTAGATGAAGTGCGGCGAGATCTGCGCCCGCAGCGCGCGTACCTCGGCCTCCATGAGCAGCGTGCGCGAGCGGTCCAGCTCGGCCAGCTCGAGCTGCGAGTCGACCCACCCGGCCACCTCCTGCGCGGCCCTGACCAGGCCGGCGGAGGCGTCCTGCCCGTAGGCCGCCAGGGCGCCCACGACCCGGTCGTCGGTGGTGAGCGGCACCACCACGGCCTGGCGGATGGGGCATTCGAGCAGCTCGCAGTCG
Source organism: Nonomuraea angiospora (assembly GCF_014873145.1). Classification (NCBI taxonomy): domain Bacteria; kingdom Bacillati; phylum Actinomycetota; class Actinomycetes; order Streptosporangiales; family Streptosporangiaceae; genus Nonomuraea; species Nonomuraea angiospora. The sequence goes on from NZ_JADBEK010000001.1 coordinate 4,120,383, forward strand.
ATGGTCAGCACCTGGGTGCGGCCGTCCTTCAGGGTGGCCGCCGCGTGCTCGAACGCCTGGTCGGCGTGGTGCTCGCCGGCGCCGTCGTACACGAGCAGCCGCTCGCCGTCGGTGATGGCCAGCGCGGCCGAGCCGAGCAGCGCGCGCAGGTGCCGCGAGGCCCGCTCGGCGCCGTCGGCGGTCAGCCCGGCCCGCAGCGGCGGCCCGGCCAGCGAGGCGGTGTGCAGGGTCTCGAACGTGGCCCGCTCCGCCGGGCTGGTGCCCAGCTCGCGGCGGCCCCGCATGACCCGCCAGAGCACGATCGCGGGCACGCTGACGAGCACCGCGACGACGGCGACGCCCACCACGTACTCCACGGCGCCACAGCCTAACTCAGAGGGCCTTGGCTATGAGGTCGGCGTACGACTCGGCCTCCTCGGCGGAGGCGTACGTGGTGCGCGGCCAGAAGAAGCCGCGCAGCCCGTCCTTCTTGTTGCGCGGCACGATGTGCACGTGCAGGTGGGGCACGCTCTGGCTGACGCGGTTGTTCATGGCCACGAAGGTGCCGGCGACCTGCAGCCCCTCCTCCACCGCCCGGGCCATGGCCTGCACCCGCTCGAAGAACGGCCCCACGTCGGCCAGGTCGGCGAGCGTCTCCACGTGGAGCCTCGGCACCACCAGCACGTGCCCCTTGAAGACCGGCCGGACGTCCAGGAACGAGACCGCGACCTCGTCGGAGTGGACCATGGTCGCCGCTCGCTCACCCGCGATGATCTCGCAGAACAGGTCAGTGCTCACCGGCCGACCCTATCCGCCTCATCCGCGTCCACCTCATCCGCGCTGCCGCCCCGCCCGCTCGGCGAAGGCCGTCCAGCTCGTCACGTTGGGCGCCGACCACTCGGCGGGGGCGTGCAGGAAGTGCTCGCCCACCCGCTCGCGCAGCCGCTGCGGCACCTCGGCCACCTTGGCGCCCCGGCAGTGGTAGACCAGCCCGCCCGGACGCTGCCCCATCGCCATCCACGGCAGCCACGGCGAGACCCGGCACCAGGAGAACACGCACGGCACGTCCGGCACGCCCGAGTCCAGGTCCTTGGCCGAGGCGAAGAACTGGAACAGCTCCATCGCCCGGTAGGTGTCGTTCGCCGAGTTGTCGGGGTAGTCGGCGACCTTCAGGGGCGAGGGGTAGGCCAGGCGGATGTCGATGTTGTAGACGACCTGGTCGCCCAGGCGGGTCGTCGGCACCGGGTAGGCGCCGAGCCGCTGGTTGACCGGGTCGTTGAAGACGTGCTGCACCTCGACCGTCCGCTCCGTGAGCGGGTTGTCCCAGGTGTCGAGCACCTCCCTCGTCCTCGGGTCGAGGTAGAGGGCGGCCTCCCTGGTCAGCAGCTGCCAGCCGCCGTCGGCCTCGACCGCCCTGGCCACGTTCAGCCCCTCGAACCCGAACAGGTGGTGCGGCCCGCCGTCGTCCTGCCAGCCGTACACGTCGCCGGTCCAATAGGAGATGGTCTCCGCGCCGTCGGAGGAGGCGCGCACCCGGATGAAATCCATGATCTCCACAGTAACCGGCGGCGCTCTACTTGACCGATACAGTGAAGACGGCCTCGCCCGACTGCTGCCTGCTCTGCTCGTCCGGCGGCGTCGTGGACCGGCCGCACCGCCAGCAGTCGTACAGTTTGATCTCCGTCGTGCCCGGGCGCTTGCTGTTGAAGACGAAGTAGGTCGTGCCCCCGGCGCCGACCCCGCCGCCGCCCTCGGTCTTGTGCTCCTCGCTGATGAACGAGGCCACCTTCGGGTCCGGCACGGCGACCAGCTTCCACTCGTCGCCCACCGACGGGTTGTCGGCGACGGCCAGCGAGAACCGCTGGCCGGATCGCAGCTCGACGGGCACGGTCGTGCCCTTGGCGCCCTTGACGACCGTGCCGAAGTCGCTCACCGCTGAGCCCCCGCCGCACCCGGCCGCCAGCAGGGCGAGCATGGCGGCGGCGATCGTTCGACGCATCACCACGGCAGGGTATCGGCCCGGGCGGGCGCCGGCCGTGCCCGTCCCCTCCTACCGGCGCGGGCGGCGGTTGCGCCGCATCATCATGCGGCGGACGACGAAGGCGAGCACGGCGCCGGCCGCGGCGACGAGCAGCATGGGCCGCTTGCGCGCCTGCCCGGCGGCGTCCTTGACCTGGTGGGGCGTGCCCTCGCGGACCTTGCCCGCCACCTCCGTCGCCATCTCCTTGACGGATCCGGCCATGCCCGCGGCTCTGTCCTTGGCGGTCTCGGCCACGTGGGCGGCCCTGGCCTTGACGTCGGCCTTGGCCGCCAGGGCTCCGACGGTCTCGCCCAGCTCCCTGCGGGTTTCCTCGATCTCCTTGCGCACGTTGCTCTCCTCGTGGTGACCTGTCCCGGGTGCCGTCCGGGGCGTGTGGTGCGTACTGCTGTGGTGGGCACTGTGGTGGGCACTGTGGTGGCGCGGCGACTCCGCCTGGGCCCACTCGCTTTCCAGGGCCTGGGCCCGCTCGTCGGGGATGACGGGTTCAGGGGCGAATGTCTCGTGTGCCGTCCGCTCCTCCTCCACCCGCCGGGCGTTCTCGGCCGCGCCCGGCCTGGTCGGAGGCACGTTGATGGACTCTCGTTCGGTCGGCGTGCCCACTGTCGCCCGGCGGGCGCCGACGTTTCCGGCATATTGTTCGCTGTATCCAGGGTCGGTCTCGCTCATCGCCGTGCCCTTTCCTTGACCATGTCGATGTCGGCCCTGACGCTCGCGAGGGTCTCCGACGGGACCGGCGACCCCGCGCGTCGCACCTGCCCCTTACCGACCAGGCCGAGCAGCGCGGCGATGACGAAGAGCACGCCCGCCACGATGGCGGCGGCGGCCCACGCGGGCAGGACCAGGGCCAGTAGCAGAATGACGGTGGTCACAAGTGCGGCGCCGCCGAAGAACGCGGCCATTCCCGCCGCGCCGAACAGTCCCGCGCCGAAGCCCGCGCGCTTGCCTTTTTCCGCCAGCTCCATTTTCGCCAGGCGGAATTCGTCCCTCACGAGCCTGGAGAACTGCTCGGAAAGGTCGTTGACCAGCTTGTGGGTGTCGTTCACAACGCTCGCCTCCTCCGCTGAGGAAGGCGACTACCCAAACAAACGGCCTTCTATCACGCGCTTTTACCGCTTGACGACCTTGAGCAGGAATCCGAGGGCCGAAAGCACCGGGCCTTTCTGGACTTCGCACCAATTGTCCGGCTGCTTGGGCTTGCTCCACGGAGACGGGAGCTCGCACGAGGGAGCCTGCGGCTTGGGCCGCTCACACCACGATCCGGGAGGATTCATACCTCCATGCTAAGCCTTTCCTCACCTCTTGCGCAGATGAGGTGGACCAGCGCCGCCACCCTCCGGTACGGGTCGGTCCGGCCCGCGCGCTCCTCCGCCGCCAGGATGTCGTCGATGTCCTCGGGGACGGGGGCGCCGTCGGGCGCGGCGTCGCAGAACACCCGCACGCCGTACCACTGCCGCACCCCCAGCCCCTGTACGGCCAGCCGCCGCGTGAGCTCGTCGAGCCGGTCGGCCCTGGCCGGGACCCCGAGCCGGTTGACGTAGCCGGTGCCCTCGAACGCCCGCAGCGCCCCCGCCCAGTCGCCCATGAGCCCGCTCCGCATGGCGAGGGCGTCGCCGTTGCGCACGAGCAGCGAGAGCAGGCCGCGGGGCGCGAGGAGGCGGGCGAGGTCGGCGAGCAGCGGGTCGGGGTCGTCGAAGTACATCAGCACGCCGTGGCACAGGACGATGTCGAAACTCCCCGGCTCGAACAGCTCCCGCAGCCGCTCGGCCCCGGCCTGGACCGTCCGGATGCTCATGCCCGGCTGGATCCCGGCCTCCAGGATCCGGAGGAGGTCGCGGGAGGCGTCGAGGGCGGTGACGTGATGGCCCCTGGCGGCCATCCTGAGCGCCTGCGTGCCCTGGCCACAGCCCACGTCGAGGATGCGGCAGGGGGTCCTGGGGAGATGCTCGGCGAGCTGGCGGGTCACGAGGTCCTGCCGGACGACGTCCCGAAGCGCCCCCAACCGGGCCGCCCACCTGCCCTCTGCCCCTGAGAACCTCATGTGCAGGATCCTAGGCGGAACCGATCTTCCCCTCCGCGCGGGCCCCGGCCAGGAGGGCTCGCTCCGCGCGGTAGCCTGCCGGGGTGCTGGTACACGGGGTCTGGGCGGCCGGGGGGCTCGCCTTCTGGGCGGAGACCGCCGAGGCCGGCGACGCCTCCCCCGGGGTCACCGCCGCGAGGTCGCGAGCCGCCGGGGCGACCGGCGCGGTGCCCCAGGCGCCCGCCCCGCGCCGGCGGGCGGGGCCCGCGCCCCACCCGTTCGCCGCCCCCGCCTCCGAGGTCGCCGCCGTGCTCGGTCTCGACGACCCGCCGTCGCGGACGCTGGAGCTGCTCCTGCCGGGCTCGGCCAAGGAGCCGCTGCCCTCACCCGAGACCGGCCGGCTCTCGGAGACGACCCGGCCGCGGCTGCGCCTGTGGCAGGTGCCCGCCGTGGTGCCGCCCGCCTCGCAGGCCCTGCACGTGCTGGACGGGCACGCCGGCACCGCGACCATGCGCCACTGGGCCGCCGTGGCGGCCTTCGCCCGCGACCTCGTACGCCGGGGCCGCGTCATCCCGCAGCTCGTCCCCTTCTCCGCGGGCGGCGGTGAGCCCGAGGACTCCATGGCCATGTGGGCCGTGCCGGAGGCCGACGCGCGGGCGGTGTGGCGGCCGGTGGTGACCGGGGCCGACGCCGGATACTTCCGGGAGCTGGCCCTGGCCATGCCGCCCGCGTGCCGCACCTCCCGCGTCGAGCGGCCCTCCGCCGGCGTCCTGCTCGACGCCCTTGAGGCCTTCGCCGACGCGCTCGTCCGCCAGACCCTCACCGAGCCCCTGGTCGCCCGGCCCAGGACGCTCCACGAGCGCTGGCTGGCCGCCCTGACCGGCGCCGCGCCACAGTGCCCGGACGTGCCCGGGCTGCGCCTGGAGCTGGAGCGCTGGCGCGAGAGCGTCGCCTCGGCCGAGGGCGCGACCCGGGTGTGCTTCCGGCTGCTGGAGCCCGCCGGCACCGAGGACTGGCGGGTCGAGCTGGCGCTGCAGGCCGCCGACGACCCCAGCCTGTACGTCCCCGCGGCCCACGTCTGGAGCGGCGAGCGGGTGACGGGGCTGCCCGGCAGGCCGGAACGCGACCTGCTGGCCGGGCTGGGCCGGGCGGTCCGGCTCTACCCCGAGCTCGACCGCGCCCTGCGCGGGCCCACGCCGAGCGAGCTGGCGCTGGACACGGCCGGCGCGTTCGGGTTCCTGCGGCAGGCCGCGCCCCTGCTGCAGGCGGCCGGGTTCGGGGTGCAGCTGCCCCGCTGGGCCGGGCGTACGCGGCTGGGGCTGAAGCTGACCACCAGGGCCAAGGCGCAGACGGCGGCCACCGGGCAGGGGTTCGGCCTGCGGGAGCTGGTCGACTTCCGCGTCGACCTGGCGGTGGGCGACGAGACGATCAGCGAGGCGGAGCTGGCCGAGCTGGCCCGGCTGAAGGTGCCGCTGGTCCGGGTGCGCGGCCAGTGGGTGGAGCTGGACGACCGGCAGCTCAAGGCCGCGCTCAGGGCCGTGGAGGGCGCCCGTACGGGGGAGGCGAGCGCCGCCGACCTCCTGCGCCACGTGGTGCAGGAGGACGACGCCGAGCTGCCGCTGCTGGAGATCGACGCCGACGGCGTGCTCGGCGACCTGCTGTCCGGCCAGGCCGAGCGGCGGCTGACGCCCATCGCGACCCCCGCGGGGCTGGACGCCACGCTCAGGCCCTACCAGGAGCGCGGCCTGGCGTGGCTCAGCTTCCTGTCGGAGCTGGGCCTGGGCGGCGTCCTGGCCGACGACATGGGGCTGGGCAAGACGGTCACCACGCTGGCCCTGCTCGTCCACGAGCGGGCCGGCACGCCCACGCTGCTCGTCTGCCCGATGTCCCTGGTCGGCAACTGGCAGCGGGAGGCCGCCAGGTTCGCGCCCGGCCTGCGCGTCTACGTGCACCACGGCAGCGGGCGCGACGCGGCGCTGATCCCCGGCGCCGATCTGGTGATCACCACGTACGGCACCGCCCACCGCGACCTGGAGACGCTCAAGGGGCACGAGTGGCGCAGGGTCGTGTGCGACGAGGCCCAGGCGATCAAGAACAGCGGCACGCTCCAGGCCCAGGCCGTGCGCTCGATCCCCGCGGGCGGCCGGCTCGCCCTCACGGGCACCCCGGTCGAGAACCACCTGGCCGAGCTCTGGTCGATCATGGAGTTCGCCAACCCGGGGCTGCTGGGCCCGCGCTCGCGGTTCAGGACGCGCTTCCAGGAGCCCATCGAGGCCCGCCAGGACGAGCAGGCCGCGCGGGCGCTGAAGCGGGCGACGGGGCCGTTCATCCTGCGCCGCGTCAAGACCGACAAGTCGATCATCTCGGACCTGCCGGAGAAGCTGGAGGTCAAGGAGTGGTGCCCGCTCACCACGGAGCAGGCCACGCTCTACCAGGCGGTCGTGGACGACATGCTGGCCAGGATCGACGACAGCGAGGGCATCGAGCGGCGCGGCCTGGTGCTGGCGGCCATGGCCAAGCTGAAGCAGGTGTGCAACCACCCGGCCCACCTGCTAAAGGACGGCTCCCGGCTGGCGGGCCGCTCCGGCAAGCTCACGCGGCTGGAGCAGTTGGCCGAAGAGATCCTGGCCGAAGGCGAGAAGGCCCTGCTCTTCACCCAATACGCCGAGTTCGGCACCATGCTGCAGCCGTACCTCGCCCAGCGGCTCGACACCACGGTCCTGTGGCTGCACGGCGGCCTGCCGAAGAAGACCCGCGACCGCCTGGTCGACCGGTTCCAGAACGACGAGGAGCCGATGCTGTTCGTGCTGTCGCTCAAGGCGGCCGGGGTGGGGCTCAACCTGACCGCCGCCAACCACGTCGTCCACGTGGACCGCTGGTGGAACCCGGCCGTCGAGGACCAGGCCACCGACCGGGCGTTCCGCATCGGGCAGCGCAAGAACGTGCAGGTGCGCAAGCTCATCTGCGCCGGCACCCTCGAAGAGCGCGTCGACCAGATGATCGAGCGCAAGAAGGCCCTGGCCGAGCGGGTGGTGGGCACCGGGGAGGACTGGCTGACGGACCTGTCGACGGAGGAGCTGCGCGAGGTGTTCAGGCTCACGGCGGAGGGGGTGGGCGGATAGTGCCGGACTGGTTCGAGGCGACCGGGCCGATCAGGGTCGAGGGCGGCATCAGGGCCCGCACCCGGCGCGGCACCATCGGCTCCACGTGGTGGTCCAGGCGTTTCATCGACATCCTGGAGCGCGTCTGCGACAAGGGCCGGCTCTCGCGGGGCCGCGCCTACGCGCGCCAGGGGCAGGTCCTGTCGATCGACCTGTCCCCCGGCGAGGTCAGGGCCGCCGTCCAGGGCTCGCGGCGGGAGCCGTACGCGGTCGTGATCAGGATCGAGGCGTACGACGAGCGGCGCTGGGCCGTCATCGAGGAGTCGATCGCCGAGCAGGCCGTCCACCGGGCCAAGCTGCTGGCGGGAGAGATGCCGCCGGAGATCGAGGAGCTGTTCGCGGCGCTCGGGATCGACCTGTTCCCCCGCGACCTCGACATGGACTGCTCGTGCCCCGACTGGGGGTTCCCGTGCAAGCACCTGTCGGCGGTCCTCTACCTGCTGGCCGAGTCGTTCGACGACGACCCGTTCCTGGTGCTGGCCTGGCGCGGCCGGACCCGGGAGCAGCTGCTCGGCTCGCTGGCCGAGGACGCGCCCAGGCTGGAGGTGCGCGACGTGCCGTTCGCCGACCGGCTGGCCGACTTCTACGCGCCCGGCGCCACGGCGCACCGGCCCGAGCGCCGCCCCGCGGCCGCCGCCCCGGACCTGCTCCTGCGCGTCTTCCCGCCGCCCGCCGACCTGGCCCGCACGCTCACGCCGGCCTACCGGAGGCTCGCCGGCTCCTGAGACCCCTGGCGGTCAGCGGTCCTCGAAGGAGGAGGGCACCATCACGCGCACGCCGTTGGGGACCACGCGCAGCCGGATCGGGGTGCGCAGCCGCACCTCGCCGTCCACGTCGGCCGCCATCGGCGGGTCGGTCTCCAGCAGCATCTCGCGCCCCACCACGAACGGCCCGCCGGCCAGGCTGCGCCACCGCCCGGTGGTCGCCCTGATCAGGGTCTCGCCGAGCAGGCGCAGCTTCTTGCCCGAGCCGAGCTGGTAGGCCACCAGCATGCCGTTGTCGATGCTGATGTCCTTGGCCACCTGCCAGCCGCCGTGGAAGCGGCCGTTGGCGATGTTGAGCTGGTGGGTGAGCAGCTCGTGGCGCTGCCCCTCGACCGTGATGTACGCCCGGAACGGCGTGTGCCCCGGCAGGATCGTCAGGGCGGTCAGCGGGTAGGCCGGGCGCCCCACGATGCGCTTGAGCCACGGCTTGACCTTGCCCGCCACCTCGACGGACACCCCGAAGCTGGCCAGGTTGGCGAAGGGCCGGTCGTCGGCCATGCCCAGGTCGATGTCGGCCACCTTGCCCTCGGCGAACACCCTGATCGCCCCCGCCAGGTCGAGCGGCAGGCCGAGGCTGCGGGCGAAGTTGTTGGTGGTGCCCAGCGGGAGCACCCCGAGCGCCACGTCGCGGTGGGCCACGTGGCGCACGGCCGAGGAGAGCGTGCCGTCGCCGCCGCCCACGACGAGCAGATCGGGCTTGGTGGCCAGGGCCGAGTCGAGCAGCTCGCGCAGCCGCTTGGGGTTGTAGACCGACAGCTCCACCAGCGGCTCGAAGCCGAGGTTGTGGATCTGCTCGATCACCTCGAAGTAGTGGCGGCGGCCGCGGCGCGAGCGAGTGTTCACCACCACTGCCACCTTGCGATCTCTCCGGATCGCCTCGGTGTGCTCGTCTTTGGTGCGCAATTCGCTCATGGTCACCAATGGTAGGCGCAGACCGCGCCGCCTATGGCCGGACGCAGGAGGGCCGCCGGGATGCCCCGGCGGCCCTCTCGATCGTTGTTACTTCTCCAGCGTTACTTCTCCGGCGTCACTTCTTCGGCGGGACGACCTGGACGATGGCGCCCAGGTTGCCCGGCAGCGGGCTCACCAGCTTGAACTGAACGCCCAGCGCCTTGCCCTCGTCACCGGGGTTGCCGGTGCCGAGCACCGAGCCGGCGGCCACCTGGCCGTACAGCTCCGTGGCGGGGGTGCCGTCCTGGTGCACCACGCGAGTGCTGTACGTCTGGTCGCCCTTCGACGGCACGACCACCGAGGCGTCGGAGTCACGGTAGTAGAGACCGGTGCCGATCACCTCGAGGCCCGGGAACCAGGTCTTCGCGTCGGTGAAGGCCGGGACGCCCTTCTGCGCGGGCAGGTCCGTGCAGTACGCGCTGAACGGCTCGTCCGCCGCCTCCAGGCACTCCTTGAACGGGTACGTCTTGCCGAACCCGAACGCGGCGTTGGACGACTGGACGCGTCCCTGGAGGTTCTTCTGCAGCGTCGGGTCCTTCTCGGCCGCGGTCCCGGTGCGGCGCAGCGGGTCGAAGTGCGAGTCCACGACCAGCAGGCTGCCCTTCGGACCGAGGCTCGGCGGGAGCCGCAGGGTGCTGCCGACGTTGTTGTTGATGAACGTCGAGTCGCGGTACCACACCAGCAGGCCCGGCGCGTTGTACTTCAGCTTCTGCACCTTCCACGCCCCGTCGCGGGAGTAGTCGGTGTCGTAGGCGTACTGCAGGCCCTTGTCGAAGCCGTCGAAGTTGCGCCACTCGGCCAGGTAGAACCGGGAGATCTCGCGAGAGCCGTTGTTGCGGGTCCAGCCGGTGCCGCTGGTGTTGGTGAACGTGCCGCCGACGGCCTTCCACCCGTTGTCGCCGTTCTCGACGTCGTCGCTCCACACGGCCGTGCCGCCGTTGGTGAGCTGGAAGTCGTCGGCGTGCCAGCCGCGCTCCTGGAAGGCGGCGTCGGTGTTGTACGTCAGCCGCAGCTTGATCGTCTTCCCGGCGAACGGCGTCAGGTTGACGTAGTCGTGCCGCCAGCCACCGCTGTCACCGGTGAGGCCGTACTTCTTCTCGCCGAAGGCGTGCAGGTTCTTGTTCGGGTCCGGGTAGTCGTCGGGCGTGCTGACCTCGGTGCCGGCCTCGTCGAAGACCTTCTGCTGGGCCCAGGTCTGGCCGCCGTCGGTCGAGATCTCGACGAAGCCGAAGTCCCAGTCCTGCTCGATGACGTAGTTGTTCCACATCCAGAACTTGAGATCGGTCCCGGCGGGGACGGGCACGTCGCGGGTCACAGTGAGGTTGGCCCAGTCCTGGTCGAGACCGCTCCACCAGGCGTTCGCGCCGCTGTGGACGTCGATCATCTTGAGCGGCGTGGAGGCCAGGTTGACCCGGACGCCGTCCTCGGTGAGCTTGGGCGTGCGCGAGGACTGTCCGACCGTGACGAGCTTGGAGGCGTCGCCCGGGTTGAACGTCTTCGGGTTCGCCCAGCCGAGCACCCACTTGTCCCACAGGCCCATGTGCGACGGCATCGACTGGAAGATCGGGCCGGAGTGGGAGCCGCTGGACATCAGGTCCCAGAAGTCCACGGCCGAGCTGGCCTGGCCCGAGGTGTCGTACAGGTCGGGCAGGCCCAGGTCGTGGCCGTACTCGTGGGCGAAGACGCCGACGCCGGAGTCCTCGGGCTGCACGATGTAGTTGGAGATCTTCTTGTCGGTGCCGGGGATCTTGTAGCCGCCGGCGACCGCGCTGGAGTGCGCCCAGATCGCGTACGTGCCCTCGGCGCCGCCGTCGGAGGACTTGTCCTTGCCGGCGTGCACCAGCACCAGGTGGTCGATCACGCCGTCGGGCTCGTTGAAGTTGCCGTCACCGTCGGCGTCGGCGACGTCCTCGACGTCGTAGTCGGCCCACGGGAAGCTCGGCTGGGACTTGACCAGGCTGTCCACCACGTCGATGGGCAGCTGCTGGGCGCCGCGCGGGTTGCCGGGGTGGCCGGACATGTCCTGGGGAGGACCGCCGCAGGCCGCGGCGCCGTACCAGGCCTCGGAGTGCGGGACCTTGATCCAGCCGACCGCCGAGCCGGTGACGGAGTAGGCGCCCTTGGACATCTCCTCGTACATCTTCTTCATCGTGTAGCCGGAGATGTCGATGCCCGGCTTGCCGTCGCGCGGGTCCTTCAGGTCGGGGCGGACGCGCTCGGTGATGCCCTTGTCGGTGTAGAGCATCTTGTTGAAGTGCTCGGGGCTGAAGTCCTTGACCCAGAAGGAGTTGTTGTCCTTGTGCGGCAGCGTGGCCGGGTTGGGGATGTTGTTGTGCAGCGGCCCGTTCTTGAGCGTGCCGGGCGGCTCCACGACGCAGTCGTTGGGGTCGCTGTCGGTCGTGCGCAGCCGGTTGAAGCCCGAGAAGTCGTCGTTGGCCTGCTCGTTGAACTCGACGAGGATCGTCAGGAGCTTGGCCGTGCGGGTCTGCTTGGAGTTCTTGAAAATCCACTCAGCGGGATTGCGGCCAGTCCTGATGGCCTCGTTCTCGCGGGCGGCGAGAATGCGGCCGGCGGCCGGATTTCCACTGGTGAACTTGCGGTCGAACTTCTGTGCCGGACTGAGCGAGCGCTGGTTCTTGTCGTTGACCGACGGCTCCTGCGGGTCCTTCTCCACCGCCGGAGGCACGTAGTTGATGTAGTAGTCCGCCGCGGTGGGCTTGTAGTCGGCGACGGACGCCGCCTGAGCCGTGGGAGCGGACAGGGCGGCGCCGAGAAGGGCGACCGCCGGCAATGCTGCTAATAAGCGCTTCGTGCTGGGCACCAGGAACCCTCTCTGCCCGGGGTCGCCGGGCGCATGGCCATAGGGGTGTGCAATGCCGGACGCTAGAGGGTGTTTCAACGAAACGTAAAGTACGTTGTTGAAATGTGATCAAAGGGGGACATTTAGCGCAGCGTTGGCGTAAGGAATCAGAACAATACGAGCCCGGCCACGATCCCGCCCGCGACGGCGCCCCCGTAACAGATCAACGCGATGACCAGGTCGAATCTGGCGAGGCCGAGCAGTTCCTCGCTGGTGAACCTGATCCGGTGCGCGGCGTGGAAGAGGCACAGCACGGCGACCGCGAGCAGCGCGAGCCGTACCGGCACGGGGTCGAGCAGCGCGCCCAGCTGCTCGGGGGCGGGCCAGCCGACCACGCCGAGCGGCATGAGCACCCCGAAGAGCAGCACGAGCACCGGCAGCACCAGCGCCGCCACCACTCCCCCGCCGCTGAAGAGCAGCCACAGGTACGGCTCCAGGGTGCGTCTCATGGCGACCTCAGGACGAAGTAGGCGATGAGGAGGGAGATCGCCACCCAGGCCGAGTGGTTGCCGCCCTGGATCATCCAGGCGGGCACCCGCCAGCCGTCCAGGCGGACGACCGTGGCCTTGGGGGCGAGGTTGAGGAACGTGATCGTGTGGAAGACGGTCGCGGCCAGCGCGAGCACGTTGATCGCGATCATCCACGGCCGGGCGGCCAGCGCGGCGAACTCCTGGAGGGCGCCGCCGCGCAGCGCGTCGGCGAACATCAGCACGAAGACGATCGACCAGGCCACGAAGACGCTGGTCAGCTCGCGCAGCACGAACACCGCGCAGTGGCGGGTGCGGACGAACCAGAGGTTGTCGCGCGGCGGGCGGTAGGCGGTCGTCATCGCCTGCTCCACGGCAGGACCGAGCGCAGGGCGGCGGTCACCTTGTAGCGCTGGATGGCCTCGGCCGGGTCCACGTGCTTGGGGCAGACCCGCGTGCACTCCCCGACGAAGGTGCACCCCCAGACGGCGTCCTCCTGGTTGAGCACGTCGAACCGGTCGCCCATGTCGCGCGAGTCCAGGTTGTAGCGCTGGGCGAGCGCGATGGCGGCCGGGCCGAGGAAGTCGGGGTCGAGCACGTAGACGGGGCAGGCCGAGTAGCAGAGCAGGCAGTTGATGCACATGCTGTACTGCTTGTACGCCTCCAACTGCTCGGGCGTCTGGGCGTACTCGGCGCTCAGCGGCAGCTCCTCGCCCTCCCTGACCAGCCAGGGCCGCACGGACGACAGCTTGGCCAGGAACCCGTCGATGTCCACGACCAGGTCCCTGATGACCGGGAAGCCCTTCAGCGGCTCGATCCTGATCGGGCCCCCGCCGAACTCGGTGAGGAAGGTGCCGCAGGTCAGCCTGGGCTCGCCGTTGACCGTCATGCCGCACGAGCCGCACACGCCCATCCGGCACGACCAGCGGTAGGACAGGCTGCCGTCGAGCTGGTCCTTGATGTAGTTGAGGCCGTCGAGGACCGCCCAGTCGGCCACGAGCGGCACGTCGTACCCCTGGAACACCGGCTCCTCGTCCTGCCCGGGCCGGTACCGGGCCACCTCGACCCTGATGTCAGTCACGTCCGTACACCCTTTCTCCCGGAGGCCAGCGGGTGATCGTCACGGGCAGCAGCCCGACGGACGGGGTGCCGTCGGGCGCGCGGTGCACCAGCGAGTGCGCGAGGTAGGCGGCGTCGTCCCTGGCGGGGAAGTCGGTGCGCTGGTGCGCGCCGCGCGACTCCCGCCGGTTCAGCGCGCAGGCCACGATGGTCTGCGCGACCTCCAGCATGGTGTGCAGCTCCTGAAGGTTGATCAACTCGGTGTTGAACGCGGTGCTCGTGTCGTCGATGCGGACCTCCTCGGCGCGCTCGCGCAGCCCCGCGAGCGTGTCGGCGGCCTTGGTGAGCACGTCGCCCGCGCGGTAGATGCCGGCGGCCCCTTCGAGCGTGTGCTGCATCTCCTCCCGCAGGTCGGCGATGCGCTCACCGGTGCTGCTGCCCTCCCGGACGCGTTCCAACCGGCGCCGCTCGTCGTCCCCCTGGCTCCGCACGGCGGGCGGCTCGCCGTCCCGGTGCGACCTGGCGAACTCGGCGGCGGCGATCCCGGCCCGGCGGCCGAAGACCAGGCACTCCGGCAGCGAGTTGGAGCCGAGCCGGTTGGCGCCGTTGATGCTCACGCAGGCGGTCTCCCCCGCCGCGAACAGCCCCGCGACGGGGGTGGCGCCGTCGATGTCGGTGTGGACGCCGCCCATCATGTAGTGCACGACCGGGCGCACCGGGATGAGGTCGGTGGCCGGGTCGAGGTTCTGGTAGCTGCGGCACAGCTCGCGCACGAACGGGATGCGGGCGTCGATCTTGCCCTCGCCCAGGTGGCGCAAATCCAGGTAGACGACCGGGCCGTACGGGGTGTCCACCGTGCGGCCCTTCTGCTGCTCGTGGACGAACGCCTGGGAGAGCCGGTCGCGCGGGCCCAGCTCCATGCTGCGCAGCTTCGGGGTGGGCGTGGGCCTGCCGAGGTCGTAGTCCTGGAGGTAGCGGTAGCCGTCCTTGTTGATCAGCCAGCCGCCCTCGGCCCTGGCCGCCTCGGTGATGAGGATGCCGGTGAACGGCAGGCCCGTGGGGTGGTACTGGACGAACTCCATATCCTTCAGCGGCGCTCCCGCCCGGTAGGCCAGGGCCATGCCGTCGCCGGTCTTGATGGCGGCGTTGGTGGTGAAGGGGAAGACCCGGCCGCAGCCGCCGGTGGCCAGGATGACGGTCCTGGCGGCGATGGTCTCGATGCGGCCGGTCCTGATCTCGACGGCCACGACGCCGTGGACGCGGCCGTCGTCGACGACGAGCTTGGTGACGTACCACTCGTCATACCGCAACACGTCCTGATATTTCAGGGTTGTTTGGAACAAGGTGTGCAAGAGGTGAAAGCCCGTTTTGTCGGCCGCGTACCAGGTGCGCATCTTCTTCATGCCGCCGAACGGGCGGACCGCCACGCGCCCGTCGCCCTCCCGGCTCCATGGGCAGCCCCAGTGTTCGAGCTGGATCAGCTCCTGGGGGGCCTCGGCCACGAACGCCTCGACGGCGTCCTGGTCGCACAGCCAGTCACCGCCGGAGATCGTGTCGTAGCAGTGCTCGTCGAGCGTGTCGCCGAGGCCGATCACCCCGGCGGCGCCGCCCTCGGCGGAGACGGTGTGGCTGCGCATGGGATAGACCTTCGAGACGACCGCCACCTTCAAGGACGGGTCGCTCTCGGCAACCGCGACGGCCGCCCGCAGGCCCGCTCCGCCTCCTCCGACGATGAGCACGTCGATCATTACGTCACTTCCCGTGGTCGGGTTGTATCGGGTCCTTCACCCGTTTGCCGTCGTGCCGGATGGCGGACAGGTGGATGCTGCCGTCGTGGTACTCGTGCCGGATCCGGCGGCAGCCGCAGTCGAAGAACTGGTCACGGATCACCAGGCCGTAGCCGTCGTCGTCGACGAGGCGCTCACCGCCGGACGCCTTCCCGCAGGGGGCCGTCTCGGGGGTGAAGGGGATTCGCGTGCCTGACATCGCCGATCTCCCTAGATAGGCGAAATTTCATGATCAGTCGGGATTCTCCGGGCGGGGCTCGGCCTCGGAGGCCTCGTCGCGCTCACCCTCCTGCTCCCCCGCTGAGGGCAGCTCCGGCTGCTCGTGGGGGTAGTGCAGGTCGAAGGCGGGCCGCTCGGAGCGGATCGGGGGCATGCTGACGAAGTTGTGGCGCGGGGGCGGGCAACTGGTGGCCCATTCGAGGGAGTTGCCGTACCCCCACGGGTCGTCGAGGGTGACCTTGGGCGCGTACCTGGCCGTCTTCCAGACGTTGTAGAGGAACGGCAGCGTCGAGGCTCCGAGCAGGAACGCCCCGGCGGAGGAGATCTCGTTGAGCGCGGTGAAGCCGTCGCCCGGGCTGTAGTCGGCGTACCGGCGGGGCATGCCGAGCTGGCCGAGCCAGTGCTGCACCAGGAACGTGGTGTGGAAGCCGATGAACAGCGTCCAGAAGTGCAGCTTGCCGAGGCGGTCGTCGAGCATCCGGCCGGTCATCTTCGGCCACCAGAAGTAGAAGCCGGAGAACATGGCGAACACGACCGTGCCGAAGACGACGTAGTGGAAGTGCGCGACCACGAAGTAGGTGTCGCTGATGTGGAAGTCGAGCGGCGGCGAGGCCAGGATGACCCCGGTGAGCCCCCCGATCAGGAACGTCGCCAGGAAGCCGACCGCGAAGAGCATCGGCGTCTCGAAGCTCAGATGGCCCCGCCACATCGTGCCGATCCAGTTGAAGAACTTCACCCCGGTCGGCACCGCGATGAGGAACGTCATGAGCGAGAAGAACGGCAGCAGCACCTGGCCGGTGGGGAACATGTGGTGCGCCCAGACGGTCATCGACAGCCCGGCGATGGTGATCGTCGCGCCGACGAGCCCCAGGTAGCCGAACAGCGGCTTGCGGCTGAAGACCGGGATCACCTCGGAGATGATCCCGAAGAACGGCAGCGCGATGATGTAGACCTCGGGGTGGCCGAAGAACCAGAACAGGTGCTGCCAGAGCAGCGCGCCGCCGTTCTCGCTGTGGAAGACCTGCGTGCCCAGCTTGCGGTCCGACTCCAGCACGAGCAGCGCCGCGGCCAGCACGGGGAACGCCATCAGCACCATCATGCTGGTCAGCAGCACGTTCCAGGTGAACAGCGGCACCCGGAACATGATCATGCCGGGCGCCCGCATGCCGATGATCGTGGCGATGAAGTTGACCGAGCCGAGGATCGTGCCGAGACCCGACAGCGCCAGGCCCATGATCCACAGGTCGCCGCCGATCTGCGGCGAGTACAGCGCCGTCGACAGCGGCGTGTAGGCGAACCAGCCGAAGTCCGCCGCCCCGCCCGGGGTGAGGAACCCGGCCACCACCATCAGCCCGCCGAACAGGAACAGCCAGTACGCGACCGCGTTCAGCCGGGGGAAGGCCACGTCGGGCGCGCCGATCTGCAGCGGCATGACCACGTTCGCGAACCCGGCGAACAGCGGGGTGGCGAACAGCAGCAGCATCACCGTGCCGTGGATGGTGAAGAGCTGGTTGTACTGCTGCTGGGTGACCAGTTGCATGCCGGGGGAGACGAGCTCGGCCCTGATGATCATGGCCATGACGCCGGCCACGAGGAAGAACCCGAACGAGGTGATCAGGTAGAGATACCCGATGACCTTGTGGTCGGTCGTCGACAGCCAGGAGGCGATGACGGTCCCGGTGCGGCGGCGCCTGACCTGCTCGATCGAGGTCTCGCGAACAGTCGTCACGGCTGCTCCCTCCAGTGCGGAGTGCTACCTGCGACGGACCGCTGGACGCCGCCCGCCTCAGGCGCGATTCGGCTACCTGCGGCGGACCGCCGGACGCGGCCCACCATGGCCTGCCCCGATCTACCCATTCCACGTCAAGCAGCGCCGCTCGGGAAGGCGTTCTTTAACATTCGCGCCGGAAGGTTTGCCATGCGGGCCGGACATGCGACCCATGCGTGATCGTCGCTGGTGGATCGCCTGAATCCGGCCTAGCGTTCTCAGGCGTGCCCATGACGCTCGGATTTCACATGCCCAACGGCTACGCCGGCGCCGGCCGCCGCGGCGCCGCCAGGATCGCCGCGCTGGCGGAGGAGCTGGGCTACGACTCGCTGTGGACGGCCGACCACGTCGTCCTGCCCAGCCCGCGGGTCGAGCCCTCGCCGCTCGAACCCGGCGCCCCGCTGCTGGACGCCGTGGTCTCGCTGGCCTTCCTGGCCGCGCACACCGAGCGGATCCTGCTGGCCACCGGCTGCGTGGTGCTGCCCCAGCGCGACCCGCTGGTGCTGGCCAAGCAGCTGGCGAGCGTGGACGTGCTCAGCGGCGGGCGGCTGGTGTTCGGGGTCGTGGCCGGCTACCTGGAGCCGGAGCTGCGCGCGCTCGGCGTGCCCCTGGAGGGCCGCGGCGAGCGCACGGCCGAGTACCTGCGGGCGATGCGCGCGCTGTGGGAGCAGGACGCGCCCGCCTTCCACGGCCGGTACGTGTCCTTCGAGGGCGTTGACGCCCACCCCCGCCCGCTCCGGCGCGTGCCGGTCGTCATGGGCGGCCACACGCGCGCCGCGCACCGGCGGGCCGCCGAGCTGGCCGACGGCTGGTACGGCTGGATGCTGGGCCTGCGGGCGGCGGCGGCCCAGGTGGAGTCCGTACGCGCCGAGGCCGCGGCGGCGGGCACGACCCCGCACGTCTCGGTCACCCCGGCCCGCCCTCTCGACCCCGCGACCGTGCGCGCCTACGCGGAGGCGGGGGTGGACCGGCTCATCCTGGCCCACCGCCCCGGGCTGTCCCTGGCGGAGGTGGAGGACTTCCTGCGCCGCAACGCGCCCGGCCGCCTCCTCTCCCTCCTCGCCTGACGCGCCACATGTCCCACATTGCGGATATCCCCCGGCGCATCGGGTGAGGTCTTCTATCCTTCGTAACCGGACCCGACTTCGGAGGAGAAGATCTCGTGACTGCTCAGGCTGACTACGCCGCCCTCGTCCAGCGAGGGCTCTCGCTCGACCTCACCAGGGGCAAGCCGTCGCCGCGCCAGCTCGATCTCTCCAACGACCTGCTCAGGCTGCCCGCGTCCTACCGGGCGGCCGACGGCACCGACGGCCGCAACTACGGCAACCTCCAGGGCCTGGCCGAGCTGCGCGAGCTGTTCGCGCCGCTGGTCCAGGTGCCCGCCGGCCAGCTCGTCGTGGGCGGCAACTCCAGCCTGGCCCTGATGCACGACACGATCGTGCACGCGCTGCTGACCAAGGTGCCGGGCGCCGCGCGGCGGTGGGTGGAGGAGCCGGAGGTCACGTTCCTGTGCCCGGTCCCCGGGTACGACCGGCACTTCACGATCACCGAGCGGTTCGGGATCAAGATGGTGCCCGTCCCGATGAACGCCGAGGGCCCCGACATGGACGTGGTCGAGCGCCTGGTGGCCGCCGACGCGAGCGTCAAGGGCATCTGGTGCGTGCCGAAGTACAGCAACCCGTCCGGCGTCACCTACAGCGACGAGACGGTCCGCAGGCTGGCCGCCATGCCGGCCGCCGCGCCCGACTTCCGGATCTTCTGGGACAACGCGTACGCGGTGCACCACCTCACCGAGACCCCGGACGAGCTGGCCGACCTGCTGGCGCTCGCCGCCGAGCACGGCAACGCCGACCGCGTGTTCGTCTACGCCTCCACCTCCAAGGTGACGCTGGCGGGCTCGGGCGTGTCCTTCTTCGGCTCCTCGCCCGCCAACGTCGAGTGGTTCCTGCACAACACGGGCAAGCAGTCCATCGGTCCCGACAAGATCAACCAGCTCCGCCACGTCGAGTTCCTGGGCGACCCGGCGGGCGTGGCCGCGCACATGCGGCGGCACGCGGAGCTGATCGGGCCGAAGTTCGAGCTGGTCGACAAGGTGCTGACCGAGCGGCTCGGCGACCTCGGCAGCTGGACGAGCCCCGCGGGCGGCTACTTCATCAGCCTGGAGGTGCCGCACGCCGCCGAGGTGGTGGCCAGGGCCAAGGCCGCGGGCATCGCGCTGACGCCCGCGGGCGCGACGCACCCGTACGGCAAGGACGCCGCCGACCGCACGATCCGGATCGCCCCGACCTTCCCCGAGCTGGACGAGCTGGAGCAGGCCATCGAGGGCCTGGCCGTCTGCGTCCGCACGGTGGCGGAGGAGCTGGGCTGACCTAGCGGCCGTTCCTGAAGCCGAAGATGTACTCGCGCGTCTCGCTCGGATGGAACGAGACGCCGACCCCCGGCTCGAACACGACGTTGTCGCGCGCGCAGTAGGAGAGGCCCTCCCACACGGCCAGGGCCTTCTCCCTGGCCGGGGCCTCGATGGTGTCGCGCTTCCTGGCGCCGTACGAGCCGAGCACGTTCAGCAGCCCGAGCCCCCAGAACAGGCCGGTCAGGCAGAACGGGGCGAGCAGCACCTCGCCCCACTTGGGGTCCTGGCCCATGGCGATGACCAGCGACACGACCAGGTGCACCAGGGCCGCCAAGAGGAGCAGCAGATAGCCCTGGTTCCTGGCCCACGGGGTGTAGTGGCGGCTGGGGAACGACAGCCAGACCGCGAGCTGCGTACGGCTCATGACGTGCTTCGAGGCGCCCAGTGCCGCCGCCGTGGGCAGGTCGGCGACCTCGCGCGTCCCTGGCAGCCGCACCCTGCCGATCTTGTACGTGGTCCCGGCGGCCACCGCTCCAGGAACCGCGACGACCTGGTCGGTCTCCGAACACACCGGGCACCTGACTTCCACCTGGGCAGTTTGGCCTTAAGTAACGACCTGCGCAAACCGGGAGGCGGAGCGTGTCCGGCCGGCCCCACCGGCCGAGTGATATCCACCTAAAGTGCATGGTGTGAAGCCGATTGATGCTTTGGTGAGCTCTCTGCCCGAAGGCCGCGTCCTGACCGACCCGGATGTGATCGACTCCTACGCCCGCGACCGGACGTTCGTGGCGCCGGGCAAGCCGCTCGGCGTGGTGCTGGCCGCCTCGCGGGACGACGTGGTCACGACGATGAGGTGGGCCACCGAGCACCGGGTGCCCGTGGTGCCGCGGGGCGGCGGCTCTGGCCTGGCGGGCGCCGCCGTCGCCGGTGACGGCTCGATCGTGCTCTCGCTGGCCAGGATGAACGCGATCAGGGAGCTCTCCCCCGCCGACGAGATCGCCGTCGTCGAGCCCGGCGTCATCACCGCCGACCTGGACAGGGCCGCCAGGGAGCACGGGCTCATGTACGCGCCGGACCCCTCGTCGTACGAGATCTCCACGATCGGCGGCAATCTGGCCACCAACGCGGGCGGCCTGCGGTGCGTGAAGTACGGCGTGACCAGGGACTCGGCGCTCGGGCTGGAGGTCGTGCTGGCCGACGGGCGGGTGATCGACACCGGCCGGCGCACGATGAAGGGCGTCACGGGCTACGACCTGACCGGCCTGTTCGTCGGCTCCGAGGGCACGCTCGGCGTCATCACCGCGGCCACGGTCCGGCTCAGGCGGGCGCCCGCGGCGCCGCCGGCCACGTTCGCCGCGGAGTTCGGCTCGCTCCGGGACGCGGGCGCGGCGGTCTCGGCGATCATGGCGGCGGGCTGCCAGCCGTCCCTCATGGAGCTGATCGACCGCGCCTCGCTGGAGGCCCTCGACGACTGGCTCAACATCGGGCTCGAACCGGACACGCAGGCCACGCTGATCGGCCAGTCCGACGCCACCGACAGCCAGGCCGTGGTCGAGCGCATGGAGCGGCTGTGCCTGGAGAACGGCGCCTCGTTCGTGGCCGTCTCCTCGAGCCCGCAGGAGGCCGAGGAGCTGATCAGGCTGCGCCGGCTGGACTATCAGGCCAAGGAGCGGCTCGGGGCGTGCCTGGTGGAGGACGTGTGCGTGCCCCGGTCCCTGCTGCCCGACATGATCACGGCCATCGAGGAGACGTCCGCGCGGCACGGCGTGAAGATCCTCACGGTGGCGCACGCCGGCGACGGGAACCTGCACCCGGTCTTCATCTTCGACCGCGGCCTGCCGGAGCCGCCGGCGGAGGTGTGGGCGGCGGCGGACGAGGTGTTCACCCGCGCGCTGGAGCTCGGAGGCACGCTGACCGGGGAGCACGGGGTGGGCCTGCTGAAGCGGCGCTGGCTCGACCTGGAGTCGGGGCCGGTGGTCACCGAGGTCCAGCAGGGAATCAAGGCGGTCTTCGACCCCCTTGGCATCCTCAATCCGGGCAAGGCGATCTAGCTCTGGCCTGGGGAATCTCGGACTGTGGGCACCTTCACCAAGCCGTGACATTGGGGCCTGATGCCCGTCCGACCTGCGACGCAGGGCTGACGGTGGCCTGACTTTCCTCGTCAGAACATGAAAGTTCTGACAGGTCCGGCAGACGTCCCAAGCATCACGCTGGTAGCGTTTTGCCCCATCTAATGGGTTGTAATGGGGGTCCGACGTGAATCAGTTCCAGCCGTTGGCGGCGGACGATCCGCGGCGGCTGGGGGCGTATGAAATCGTCGCCCGGCTCGGCGAGGGCGGCCAGGGCGTTGTCTATCTGGGTGAGAGCGACTCCGGGGAGCAGGTGGCGGTCAAGCTGCTGCACCATGCCCTGGTGGCCGACGCCGACGCCAGGACGAGGTTCCTGCGCGAGGTGGCGGTGGCACAGCGGGTGGCCAGGTTCTGCACCGCTCCAGTGCTCCACGCCGACCTGGACGGCAGCCGCCCGTACATCGTGAGCGAGTACGTCCCGGGGCCGTCGCTGCGTGAGATGGTCATCAACGAGGGGCCGCGGCGGGGCGCGGCGCTCGAACGGCTCGCGATCAGCACGGCCACGGCGCTCGCGGCCATCCACCGCGCCGGCATCCTGCACCGCGACTTCAAGCCCGCCAACGTCCTGATGGGGCCCGAGGGTCCCGTCGTGATCGACTTCGGCATCGCCCGCGCCCTGGACTCGCCCGGCGCGACGGCCACGGGGATGGCCATGGGCACGCCCTCGTACCTGGCGCCCGAGCAGCTCAGCGGGGCGGCGGTGTCGGAGGCGGCCGACGTGTTCGCCTGGGGCGTCACGATGGTGTTCGCGGCGACGGGCAAGCCCGCCTTCGGCGCCGACTCCATTCCCGTCGTGATGAACCGGATCCTCAACGAGGAGCCGGAGCTCGGGCGGATGGAGGGCATGCTCGGGGAGCTGGTCGGCCTCTGCCTCTCGAAGGACCCTGCGCAGCGGCCCAGCGCGGACGAGCTCATCGTCCGCCTCACCGGCCAGCCGGCCCCGAAGTCCGCCATCGAGCCGGTGACGGGCCAGCAGCTCGTCGGCGGCGCCGCCGCCGCGGGCGTGGAGAGCGCCGCTCCTGCGGCGAAGGGCCAGGACGTCTACCCGGGCCCCTGGACCCAGCCCACCGGCCCCGTGGCCCCGCCGCAGACGGGCCCGTACGGCCGCCCCGCCGCGGCCGGCCCCCAGGCCGCGTCCGCCACGCCGGGCAACCAGCCCCAGGGCGGCCCCCAGCCGGGGACCCCTGGTATGCCCGGGACCCCTGGTATGCCGGGGACTCCTGGTGCGCCTCAGCCCGGAATGCCCGCCAGTCCCGCTGCCGGTCCCGCCGGCCCTGCTGCCGGCCCCGCCGGCCCCCAGTCCGGGATGCCCGCCGGGCCGGTCGGCTCCCAGCTCGGAATGCCCGGCAGCGCCACGCCAGGGGCACCCGCGCCGGCCAACGGCCCGCAGGCGGGAGCGCCCCACGGAGGCCCTCAGGCGCCGCACGTAGGACCTCAGAGCGGCCCTCAGGGCGCCCTGCAGGGTGCGGCCGCGGCCGGGATGCCGCCGCACGGTGCCGCCTCCGGCGTACCCCTGCACGGCCCCGGCACGCCTCAGGGCCAGCCGGCCTTCCAGGCGGGAACCCCGGGCGGACCGGGCCGTCCCGGAACGCAGGGCGGCCCCACCCGTCCCGGCGGCCCGTCGGGCCCTGGTGACGGCGCGCCCGCGAAGCAGCGCCGCACGCTGACACTCGCCCTGTCCGGAGCCGCGGCGGCCGCCCTCCTCGTGGTCGTCGGCGCCGTGGTGGTGCAGGCCAACACCAAAGAGGTCCCGGTGGTGGCCGTCGGCAACTCCTCCAACAAGACCAGCGGCGACGGCTCGGGCGGCGGCCAGCCCGTCGACCCGCCGCCCGGCGACCAGACCCCGCAGCCGCTGCCCACGGACACCTCGGTCTCGGTGCCCACGCTGAGCCTCGAACCGACGGAGTCCAAGAAGGCGAAGCACACCAAGCAGCCGGAACCCATCTCCCAGGTCCCGAACCCGGTCACCCAGGCACCCCAGCCCCAGACCACGACCAAGCGGCCGGAGCCCACCCCGACCCAGACCAAAAAGAAGAAGAAGTCTTCCAACACGGTCGACCCCATAGTGGAGCCGACGCTCAGTGACTCGACGGACCAGCCGGACACCGGCCCGTCGACGACCCTTCGCCCCTCGGGCAAGCCGTCCAAGACGACCGCTTCGGGCAAGCCGAACCCGTACCAGGCGACGAGCGTGTGCGGCGCCGGTTACAAGGTCGTCGACTCCCGCTCCATCGCCGGTGGCAACGCCACCGTGTATCTTCTGTACAACACCGGCGCGGGCAAGAACTGCGTGGTCACGATGGCGCGCCTGGTGTTCCCGCAAAAGGTGCAGATGAACGCGGTCCTCCAGGTGAAGGGCGGATCCAGCGGCAGCAACCCCGGCAGCTTCTCTGCCTACGCGGGGCCCGTCCGGCTGCCGGCGAAGCAGAAGTGCGTGATCTGGGGCGGCTCGTGGGGCGGCCAGGTGTGGAAGTCCGGCTGGAGCCACTGCACCTGACGAGCTCCCAGAACGACACGTGATTCCGTGAGCCGGTGCCCATGTCCAGGGCACCGGCTCACGTGTTGGCGCTCGCAATACGCGTCACCTCGGCGTCCCGAAGATCACCCGGTCCGGGCGGCCCTGTGCCTCTGCCTGCCCGCCGCGGCCCGGAACCTGATGACTGGAGCTCGCTGCTGCGTTAGCGTAGTTGACATGATCGTCAGGTCTTCGGTGCCGACGTCCAGGGGCAGGCGGACGCGGGCCGCGCTCCTGCAGGCTGGGCGGGAGGCGTTCGAGGAGCACGGCTACGACGCCGTGCGGATCGACGACGTGTGCGGGCGCGCCCAGGTGTCCCACGGCACGTTCTACACCTACTTCGGCTCCAAGGAAGCGCTGTTCGGCGAGGTCGCGGCGGCCGTGGTCGGGGAGATGTTCGCGGCCAGCGTCGTCGGCGCGGCGGCCCCGGACGATCCGTACGCCCGGATCGAGGCGGCCAACCGGCTCTACCTGCGGGCCTGGGCGGCGAACTCGCGGCTGGTGCGGATGGTGGAGCAGGCGGCCACGTCCGAGGAGAGGTTCGGGCGGTTGCTGCTCGAGCTGCGGGAGGTGTTCGTGCGGCGGGGCGCGGAGGGGCTGAAGCGGCTGCAGGAGCAGGGGCTGGCCGATCCGGAGCTGGATCCGCGGCTGACCGCCGTCATGCTGGGCGGGATGGTGGAGCACTTCGCCCACGTGTGGCTGGATCTCGGGGAACGGGCCGACGAGCAGGTGGCGGTCGATCACCTGACGCGGTTGTGGGCCAGGGCCATCGGGTTGACGGTGACGTCAGGTTCACGGAAGGAGGGTGCGTGATCAGGAGCAGGCTCGACACCGAGGGTGACGACTACCGCGGGCGCCGCGCGGCCATGCTCGCCAAGCTGCGCGAGCTGGACGCCGAGCACGCCAAGGCGGTGGCCGGGGGCGGCGAGAAGTACGTCGAACGGCACCGCAGGCGCGGCAAGCTCCTGGCCAGGGAGCGGATCGAGCTGCTGGTCGACCCCGACTCGCCCTTCCTGGAGCTGTCGCCGCTGGCCGCGTGGGGCAGCGAGTTCCCGGTCGGGGCCGGCATGGTGTCGGGGATCGGGGTGATCGAGGGCGTCGAGTGCGTGATCACCGCGAACGACCCCACGGTCCGCGGCGGCGCGTCGAACCCGTGGACGCTGAAGAAGTCCCTCCGCGCGGCCGACATCGCGCTGCGCAACAGGCTCCCGTACGTGAACCTGGTCGAGAGCGGCGGCGCGGATCTGCCGACGCAGAAGGAGATCTTCATCCCGGGCGGCCAGATATTTCGTGACCTGACACGGTTGTCGGCGACGGGCGTTCCGACCATCGCGTTGGTGTTCGGGAACTCCACGGCAGGCGGCGCGTACGTACCCGGCATGAGCGACTACGTGGTGATGGTGCGGGAACGAGCGAAAGTGTTCCTGGGCGGCCCGCCCCTCGTGAAGATGGCCACCGGGGAGGAGTCGGACGACGAGTCCCTGGGCGGGGCCGAGATGCACGCCAGGACCAGCGGCCTCGCCGACTACCTCGCCCAGGACGAGCACGACGCGCTGCGGATCGGGCGGCGGATCGTCCGTTCCCTCGGCTGGCGCAAACAGGGCATGAGCCCGCAGGCGGCGCGCGAGCCCGGATATCCGGCCGAGGAGCTGCTGGGGATCGTCCCCGAGGACCTGAAGGTGCCGTTCGACCCCCGCGAGGTGATCGCGCGGGTGGTGGACGGGAGCGAGTTCGAGGAGTTCAAGCCGCTGTACGGCGCCTCCCTCGTGACCGGCTGGGCGCGCATCCACGGCTACCCGGTGGGCGTGCTGGCCAACGCGCGCGGCGTGCTGTTCAGCGAGGAGTCGCAGAAGGCCACCCAGTTCATCCAGCTCGCCAACCAGTCGCGCACTCCGCTCCTGTTCCTCCAGAACACGACCGGTTACATGGTCGGCAAGGACTACGAGCAGGGCGGCATCATCAAGCACGGCGCCATGATGATCAACGCGGTGTCCAACTCGACCGTCCCCCACCTCACCGTCGTCATGGGCGCCTCGTACGGGGCGGGCAACTACGGCATGTGCGGGCGCGCGTACGAGCCCCGCTTCCTGTTCAGCTGGCCGAGCGCCAAGTCGGCGGTGATGGGCCCGGCGCAGCTGGCCGGGGTGCTGTCCATCGTGGGCCGCGCGTCCGCGCAGGCCAAGGGGCAGGTGTACGACGAGGAGGCCGACGCGGCGATGCGCGCGATGGTGGAGGCCCAGATCGAGGCGGAGTCGCTGCCGTTCTTCCTGTCGGGCCGCCTGTACGACGACGGGGTCATCGACCCGCGTGACACCCGTACCGTCCTGGGCCTGTGCCTGTCGGCCGTCAACAGCGCGCCGGTGCCCGAACCGGCGGGATTCGGGGTGTTCCGGCCATGATCACCCGCCTGCTCGTCGCGAACCGGGGCGAGATCGCCCGCCGCGTCTTCCGCACCTGCGCCTCGCTCGGCATCTCGACGGTCGCCGTCTTCTCCGACCCCGACGCGGACGCGCCGCACGTGGCCGAGGCCGACCTGGCCGTACGGCTGCGGGGCGCCCGCCCGTCCGACACGTACCTGGACATCGGCCGCGTCCTGGACGCCTGCCGCGCGTCCGGCGCGGATGCCGTGCATCCCGGATACGGCTTCCTGTCCGAGAACGCGGAGTTCGCGCGGGCCGTGCTGGACGCCGGGCTGGTGTGGGTGGGGCCGCCGCCCGAGGCCATCGCGGCCATGGGGTCCAAGGTCGAGGCGAAGCGGCTGATGGCGGAGGCCGGGGTGCCCGTGCTCCCCTCGCTCGACCCGGAGGCGCCCGGGGAGTTCCCGGTGCTGGTCAAGGCGTCGGCCGGTGGGGGCGGGCGCGGCATGCGGATCGTCCGCGAGGCCGGGGACCTGGCGCGGGAGGTCGAGTCGGCGCGGCGCGAGTCGGCGGCGGCGTTCGGCGACGGAACCGTGTTCGTGGAGCCGCTGCTGGAGAACGCCCGGCATGTCGAGGTGCAGGTGCTGGCCGACCGGCACGGCACGGTGTGGACGCTGGGCGAGCGCGAGTGCAGCGTGCAGCGGCGGCACCAGAAGGTGGTCGAGGAGTGCCCGTCGCCGGGGATCTCGGCCGAGCTGCGGGAGCGGCTGTGCGGGGCGGCGGTCAGGGCCGCGCGGAAGATCGGCTATGTCGGGGCCGGGACCGTGGAGTTCCTGGTCAAGGGGGATCGGGTGGCGTTCCTGGAGATGAACACCCGGCTCCAGGTCGAGCACCCGGTCACCGAGCTGGTCTACGGGGTCGATCTGGTGCGGCTGCAGCTCGAGGTGGCCGAGGGGGCCGCCCTGCCGGTGACGCCGCCCGAGCCTGCCGGGCATGCCGTGGAGGTGCGGCTTTATGCGGAGGACGGGGACTATCTGCCGCAGAGCGGGGTGTTGCGGCGGTTCGAGGTCTCCGGCGAGGTGCGGGTGGATTCGGGGGTGGAGTCCGGGTCGGTGATCTCGCCGTACTACGACCCGATGCTGGCGAAGGTGATCGGGTACGGGCGGGTACGGGCGGAGGCGGTGCGGAAGCTGGTCACGGCGCTCCGGCGGGCGAAGCTCCACGGGGTGACGACAAATCGGGATTTACTGGTAAAAATCCTGACAAATCCGGCTTTTGGGGCGGGCGACACCCACACCGGCTTCCTCGCCCCCGACGGCCCTCTTGACCGCAGCTCCCCGGACGAGCCTGGCGAGCTCCCGATGCTGGCCGCCGCCCTCGCCATGGCCGCCGGCAACCGCCGCCGGGCGACGGTGCTGGCGGGCCTCCCGAGCGGCTGGCGCAACGTGCGCTCCCAGCCCCGCCGGGCCCGCTTCGAGGAGGCCGAGGTCTGCTACGACCCGCTCCCCCAGGGCGTCACCGTGATCAGCGCGGAGCCGTACGAGGTGGTCCTGGAACGCGACGGCGTCCGGCACACCTTCGAGGTGGCCCGCTACGACGAGGACGGCAAGATCTACGTCGACCACGTCGGCGGGTGCGCCGAGCTGACCCCGCTCCCCCGCCTCCCCGAGCCGGTCGAGCACGTCGCGCCCGGCTCCCTGCTGGCCCCCATGCCGGGCAGCGTGCTGCGGGTCGAGGTGGAGCCCGGCGACCGGGTGACGAAGGGGCAGCCGGTGCTGGTGCTGGAGGCGATGAAGATGGAGCATCGGATCGTGGCGCCGTCCGACGGCGTGGTGGCGGACGTACCCGTCGAAAAGGGCCGGCAGGTCGAAGCGGGCGCGGTGCTGGCGATCATCCAGGAGGAGACCTCATGACGAGCCTGGTGCACGAGGACCTGGCGGCGGGCGTCGCGACCGTCACGCTGGACTCGCCGCCCAACCGCAACGCCCTGTCCATACGGCTTCTCGCTGACCTGTCCGACCGGCTCCACCGGGCGCTGGCCGAGCCGGAGGTCAGGGTGATCGTGCTGACCGGCACCGGCAACGTGTTCTGCTCGGGCGCCGACCTCAAGGAGCAGAAGGCCTCGGGCGCGGCGGTGACGGCGTCGTTCCCCGACGTCCTCAAGTTGATCTGGGAGAGCCCCAAGCCGGTCATCTGCCGCCTGAACGGCACGGCGCGGGCGGGCGGCCTGGGCCTGGTGGCGGCGTGCGACTTCGCGATCGCGCCGCTGACGGCGTCCTTCGCCTTCTCCG
Organism: Nonomuraea angiospora; assembly: GCF_014873145.1. Taxonomy (NCBI): domain Bacteria; kingdom Bacillati; phylum Actinomycetota; class Actinomycetes; order Streptosporangiales; family Streptosporangiaceae; genus Nonomuraea; species Nonomuraea angiospora. Next base: position 4,149,098 of record NZ_JADBEK010000001.1, read on the forward strand.
AGGTACGGCTCGGCGTCGTACCCGCCATGATCTCGGTGCCGGTGCTGCGCCGGGTCGAGCCCCGGGCGGCGGCCGAGTACTTCCTGACCGGCGAGGTGTTCGACGCGGCACGGGCGGCGGAGATCGGGCTGCTCACGCGGGCCGTCCCGGAGGACGAGCTGGACGCGACGGTCGCGCACTACGCCGAACTGCTGATCAAGGGCGGCCCCGAGGCGCTGGCCGTCACGAAGCGGATGGTGCGGGAGGTGCCCGCGCTGTCGTTCGAGGAGGGGCTGCGGCGGATGACCGAGCTGTCGGCCGAGCGCTTCACCTCGGAGGAGGGGCAGGAGGGCATCGCGGCGTTCAGGGAGAAGCGGCCGCCCAAGTGGGCCGCCCGATGACGCTGCGGATCGCGAACTGCAGCGGCTTCTACGGCGACCGCCTCTCCGCCGCCAGGGAGATGGTCGAGGGCGGGCCGATCGACGTGCTCACCGGCGACTGGCTGGCCGAGCTGACCATGCTCATCCTCGCCGGGAACCGCCTCAAGGGCCGCCCCGGCTACGCGCCGACGTTCCTCCGGCAGTTGGAGGACGTCCTGGGCCCTTGCCTCGATAAATCCATCAAAATCGTGACTAACGCCGGCGGCCTGGACCCGGCCGGCTGCGCGGAGGCGGTTCACGACCTGGCCACCCGCCTCGGCCTGTCCCCCACGATCGCCCACATCACGGGCGACGACCTCACCGGCCGCCCGCTGGACCTGACCAACGCCGACACCGGCGAACCCCTCACCGCGACCCCCCTGACCGCGAACGCCTATCTCGGCGGCCGCCCCATCGCCACCGCCCTCGCGGCGGGCGCGGACGTGGTGGTGACCGGCCGCGTGACGGACGCCGCCCTGGTGACCGGCCCCGGCATCTGGCGGTACGGGTGGGGGCCCGGCGACCTGGACCAGCTCGCGGGCTCGGTGGTCGCGGGACACGTCATCGAGTGCGGCTGCCAGGCGACCGGCGGCAACTACGCGTTCTTCCAGGACGTACCGGACCTGGCGCACTGCGGCTTCCCCATCGCCGAGCTGAACGCGGACGGCTCCGCCGTGATCACCAAGCACCCCGGCACCGGCGGGCTGGTCTCGGTCGGCACGGTCACGGCGCAGCTCGTGTACGAGCTCGGGGGCCCGCGCTACCTGGGACCCGACGTGGTGGCCCGCTTCGACACGATCACCCTCACGGACGACGGCCCCGACCGCGTCCTGATCTCGGGCGTCCGGGGCGAGCCGCCGCCCGGCACCCTCAAGGTGGCCGTCAACTACCTGGCGGGCTACCGCAACACGATGACCCTGGTGCTGACGGGCCTGGACGTGGAGGCCAAGGCCCGGGCCGCCCAGGACGCCCTCTGGGCCCGCGTGCCCCGTGACTCGTTCGACCGGGTGGACGTGGAGCTGACGGACACGGGCCTGCTGCGGATCACCGTCATGGACGCCGACGAACGCCGGGCGGGACGCGCGTTCTCCTCCGCCGTGGTGGAGACGGGGCTCGCCAGCTATCCGGGCTTCTACGCCCTCACCCCACCGGGCAACGCCACGCCGTACGGGGTCTACTGGCCCGTCCTCGTCCCCGCCTCGGAGGTCCACCCCCGGGTCTTCCTCAACGGCAACGAACTCCCACCCACCGCCCCCGGTACACCGGGCCCACCGCACACGGCGAATGCCACCGCACGGGCTTCCGGGGCGACGGAGACGGCGAGCACGACGGATGCGGCCGGCCGGAGGGAGACGGCGGGCGCAGCGGAGGCGGCGGAGGCGGCAGGCGACGTAGCCGAAGCCGCCACCCCGCACCCCGCGCCGGCCCTCCTCTCAGCGCCGGGTCGGCGAGAAGCGGCACGGCGCGACCCGGCACCTGCGAACGGCGACCAAGAGGCGTCGGTGGTCGAGACTCAGGTGCGGGTGCCGTTGGGGTGGATTGCCGGGGCGCGATCCGGGGACAAGGGCGGGAACGCGAACCTGGGCGTCTGGACCGACACCCAGGAACGGTACGCCTGGCTGGCCGCCCACCTCACCCCCGACACCCTCAAACGCCTCCTCCCAGCCCTCGCCCCCCACCGCGTCGACCGCCACGAGCTCCCCAACCTCAAGGCGCTCAACTTCGTCATCCACGGCCTCCTCGGCAGGGGCGTGGCGGCGAGCCCCAGGATGGACCCGCAGGCGAAGGCCTTGGGCGAGGAGCTGCGGGCGAAGGAGGTGGACATCCCCCCGCACCTACGAAACTGACCGCCAGCCCAGCAGCCCCGCCCCGAGCAGCCCGGCGCGCACGCCGAGGGACGACGCCACCACCTCCGGTGCCCGCCGGAAGGCCAGCAGTCCCGCCAACCGCTCCCGCAGCGGCACCAGCAGCGCGTCCCCCGCCAGCGAGACCCCGCCCCCGATGACGATGCGCGCCGGGTCGAGCAGCAGGGTGTACGTGGCCAGCGCCAGGGCGAGCGTGTCCACGGCCGAGGACCACACCTCCGCCGCCCGCTCGTCCCCCTCGGTGGCCAGGCGCACCACGTCCGCGGAGGTGCCCGAGCCGTAGCGGGCCGCGATGGCCCCGCCCGACGCGTACGCGGCCAGGCATCCCCGCTGCCCGCACCCGCAGGCCAGCCCGTCGGGCCGGACCGGGATGTGACCGATCTGCCCGGCGAAGCCTTCAGCTCCCCCGTACAGCGAGCCCGACAGGACGACCGCGCCCGCGATACCCGTACCGATAGGGAGGAACAGGACGTCGTCCCCGCCCGCCCCATAGGCCAGCTCGGCCTCCCCCGCCGAGCGGACGTCGTGCCCGAGCGCCACCGGCAGGTCCACGTCCGCGAACGACGAGACGGGCACGTCCCGCCACCCGAAGGCCGCCGAGTAGACGGCGTGGGTGGGCGTGACCAGTCCCGGCACCGCCAGTCCCACGGCGAGCGGGCGGCGTCCGGCGCGGGGCCGGGCCAGGTCGGCGACGAAGGCGGAGATGGCCGCGATCACCTGGCCGGCACCGCGAGGCGTTACACGTCGCTCGAAATGCAGAATTGTCCCGTCTCGGGCGACAAATCCGCCTTTGAAGGTGGTGCCGCCGACATCGACGGCAACGACATAATCCATCGTGCCATCGTCCCCCAGGGTGCCATCATGGCCGTCATGACCATCCGCCGCCTCACCCAAGAGGACCTTGACGACTGCACCCGCCTGGCCAAGGATCGCGGCTGGCTTCCCGAACGCCACAAGTGGAGCCTCCTGCTCGAGGTCGGCGAGGCGTACGGCATCGACGCCCCCGACGGCGACGGCCTGGCCGGCACGAACATCCTGACCCGCTACGGCGACGACCACGCCGCGATCAGCATGGTCCTCACCGCGTCCAGGTACGCCAGGCAGGGGCTGGCCCGCCGGCTCATGGAGCACGTGCTGGAGCGGGCCGGCAGCCGTACCGTCTCCCTCTTCGCCACCGACTACGGCCGCCCCCTGTACGAGCAGATGGGATTCCGGGCCGTCGGCGGGGTCGTCAAGCACACGGGGGTGTTCGCGGGCGAGCCGTCGGGCCGGACCCGCCCGGCCACGGAGGCCGACCTGGACGAGATCGTGGAGCTGGACGCGGAGCTGTTCGGGACGGACAGGTCGGCGTTGCTGCGGCGGATGTTCGGCTTCGGCGAGCGGGTACGGATCGCGGACGGCGGCTTCGGCCACTGCTGGCGCAACGACGACAACACCGTGATCGGCCCGGTCGTGGCGCGGGACGAGGCGACCGCCCGGGCGCTGATCGCGGACCTGGCGCTGGACGTGGGCGGCGAGGTGCGGATGGACCTGGACGAGGAGATGGACGGCCTGGTCGCGTGGGCGGTCGCGCACGGCATGGGCAACCCGTGGCGGAGCGCGAGGATGGTGCACAGGGGTGACCTGCCGGGCGAGCGCGCCTGCCAGTTCCTGCCGTTCATGCAGGCACTGGGCTGACCGCCCGGCACCGGGTTGACCGGGTGCAGGGCGCTCTCGTAGGGTCGGGCGACCAGAATATGATTCTGCCGAAGGGCGATCATGACCTCCACCCACATCGACGTCAGCGCCATCGACCTCGCCGCGCTCGGCACGTGGATGGACGCCCAGGGCCTGCCCGCCGGCCCGATCACGGGCGTCGCGCCGGTCCTGGGCGGCACGCAGAACGTCATGGTCCGCTTCGAGCGCGGCGGCCGCCCGTACATCCTGCGCCGGCCTCCCCTGCACGCCCGCAGCAGGAGCAACGAGGTGCTGCGCCGCGAGGCGCGGGTGCTGGCGGCGCTGCGCGGCACGCCCGTGCCCGCGCCCAGGCTGGTGGCCGCGCAGACCGAGCGGGAGCCGGTGTTCTACCTGATGGAGCCGGTCGACGGGTTCAACCCTTCGACGGGCCTGCCGGAGCCGCACGCCTCCGACGCCGCGATCAGGCACCGCATGGGGCTGGAGGCCGCGGCCGCGCTGGCCGAGCTGGGGCGGGTCGATCCGGGGGTGCTGCCGGGGTTCGGCAGGCCGGAGGGGTTCCTGGAGCGGCAGGTGCCGCGCTGGCTCAAGGAGCTCGACTCGTACGGCGAGCTGGACGGCTATCCGGGCCCCGACATTCCGGGTCTGGCCGAGACGGCCGACTGGCTGTCGCGCAACCTGCCCCGGACGTTCACCCCGGGGATCATGCACGGCGACTACCACTTCGCGAACCTGATGTTCGCCTGCGACGGCCCCCGCGTGGCCGCGATCGTGGACTGGGAGATGAGCACGATCGGCGACCCGCTGCTCGATCTCGGCTGGCTGCTGGCCACCTGGCCCAGCAACAACGGCCACGTTCCCGGGCTGCCGGAGCCGCGCGAGCTCATCGAGTACTACGCGGCGCTGTCGGAGCGCGACCTGTCGGCCGTCGGCTGGTACGCGGTGATGGCCTGCTTCAAGCTCGGGATCGTCCTGGAGGGCTCGCACGCGCGGGCGTTCGCGGGAAAGGCCCCAAAGGACATAGGGGACGTACTACACGAAACCACCCTGCAACTGTTTGAACGGGCACATCAGTTTATGGATGGCGTTCTCGGCTGATTTCCGGAAAAAGATCGCTTTTCAATCCCCGAGTCGTACAATTGCGCGCAATTGCACCTGTTATCGGGGAAGGATCGTCATGCGCATGCGGTTCCTCGGCTCCACCTCGGAGGCGGGCGCCTGTCCCACCCTGTACGAGACCGACCGCGGCACCATCGTCGTGCAAGGTCTGCAAGTCACCGACGCGGAGGCGCTCGCGGACCTCCGCGACGTGCTCGACGGCGAGACCGCGGTCGAGGTTCCGCGCGAGCTCATCACCGAAATCGCCCGCCGGGTCCTCCTCGACGGCCCGGCAACCGCTTTCCCGACCAGCGGAGGAACACCCTCGGCAACCTCCTGATCACAATTGCGAGTGACACTGGCATGATCCACGCAAGCAGGGCTAACCTCTTGCGGCGTGACGTCGTTTCAGCAGGCGCGCATCGACCTCGGCGGCCAGTTACGACAGCTGCGCGAGGCCGCGCACCTGTCGGGCAAGGAGCTGGCCCAGCGGCTGGGCTGGCAGCCGTCCAAGGTCTCCCGCCTGGAGAACGCCCGGCAGACCGCCACGGAGGATGACGTGGTCGTGTGGGCGCAGGCCGTACGCGCCTCGCCCGACACGACCGACGAGCTCATCAGGCAGGCCATCGCGCTGCTCGAACGGCACGACGACTGGAAGCAGCGCCACCGCAGCGGCCTGGCCGCCCTCCAGGAGGACATCCGCGACCTGGAGGCGCGCACGAAGCTCTTCCGGGTGTTCGAGCCCGGCATCATCGTGGGCCTGCTGCAGACCTCCGAATACGCCAGGCACGTCTTCCGCAAGGTCAAGCGCCTCTACAGCGCGGCCGACCAGATCGACGCGGCGGTGCGGGTGCGGATGCAGCGCCAGGAGATCCTGTACGACCGGACGCGCACGTTCAGGTTCGTGGTGACGGAGGCGGCACTGCGCACCGCCCTCGCCCCACCCGAGGTGATGCGCGGCCAGCTCGACCGATTACTCGCCGTCAGCACACTGCCGAACGTCGAGTTCGGCGTGATCCCGTTCAGCACGGAGCTGCCGTCGAGCCCGATCAACGGCTTCTGGATCTACAACGAGGCCATGGTCGGGGTGGAAACCATGACAAAGGACCTGATCCTTCGCGATCCCGATGACATCGGCTTCTACGTCCGGGCCTTCGATGACTATGCGAAGGTGGCGGAGTTCGACGAACCCGGGCGGGAGGTCATCATCGGAATTCTTCACGATTACCGCAAACAAACATCACATTAACCGCAGCAATTGCTTGCCTCCCCACCCAAGATCGTGCAATTCTGTCGCGAGACGTTGCGGAGGTGACGCATGATGCTTGATACCGCGCTCTGCCTCGAGCGATTCGCCTGGCACGCAGGTCGTCACGCTGACCTGACCATCCAGAGCCTCGCCCTGTCGAGCGACCCGGCCTACGTGTCGGTCCGCAACCGCTTCTCGGCCACGCTGACGGAGACGGTGACGTGCTCGGACGAGGGCGCGTACATCACCTCGTGGGGCTACCGCCTGGGCACCGCCGAAGACGTCGAGTCCGCCGCCGCCCGCCTCGCCTTCCTCCTCGCCGCCCTCCCCGCCTGACCCGCACGACGCCCGGCCCGAAACACGGCTTACGGCCCCCGACACGGAATTTCGGCCCCGCACCCGCAGGCCACCACCCAGCCGGCCCCGGCACGCGCCCCTGGTGGGGCAGAAGCGCCCCTCCGGCACGGACTCCCGCCACGGAACCCACAACGCCGCCGCCCGCCAGAGCACGCCCAGCGCCTCAGGAGGCCCCTCCCGCACGCCGGGCGGCGCCGCTCGAATGCGCCTCCCGCCGCCACCAGGGGCCCACCTCACGCCAGGCGGGCCGAACGACGGTCAACGGCGGTAGAGGGCCCCAACGCCTCAACGGACACCGCTAGCGTGGTGACCAAGAACCTTCACCGGGTCTCTACCCTTATCGCATGACCACGGAAGATCGACTCTCCACTGTCGATGACCTGATGGCCCGCCCTTTCCCGAGCAAAGAAGAACGAACGGCGCCGGCCAGAGGGACTTGGGAGGGCTATCACTCCAGCGGACAGCGCCACCACATGTGCGTCCTGAAGGCCAGCAGGGACTTTTGGGACGGCCGCAGTGAGGATGTCGTCGAGGCGGCAGAGGAAGAGATCGCCGCCGCCTTCGAGGCGCTGGCCACCGCCCTGACGTCGCGCTGGGGCGGACCTGAGGTGGTCGATCTGCGGCCTTACCTGGAGAATGAGATCCCAGCGCCTGAGCCGATAAGCGAGCTTTGCCAGCTCAGCGGCGAGATGTTCGTCTGGCATCCGGGCGCCGGCCGATGGGTTGCACTCGCGGTCGGTCAGGCTGATTCGGAGTTCCCGATCCTGCTGCTCGCAGCCGTTGGTGAAAGGTCGCTTCTGTAAATGTCGTGCATCCCAAGGCCGCCCGGTGAACCTTTGTGGTCACCGCACTAGGCGCCGCCCGCCGGTCACCCAGGTGCGCGGTCGCGGGCGCCGCCGCCGGGCCGGTCAGCAGCCGGCGAGCGCGCCGAAGCCCGTGAGCCGGGCCGGTCAGCAGCCGGCCTTGTAGAGGATCTTCTGCACCTCCGGCTGGTCCACGTTCTGCGCGGTGACGATGGTGGCGTCCGTCGGGATCGACGGCGTGACCTGCTGCCCCTTGACCGCCGCCACCGCCTGCTCCACCCCCTTGGCCCCGATGTCGCCGGGCAGCTGCGCGATGAGCGCCTGTACGACGCCGTCCTTGAGCTGCTTCACCTGCGCGGGCCCCGCGTCGAAGCCCACCATCTTGACCTGCCCCAGCTTGCCCGCCTGCTGGAGGGCGGAGCCGGCGCCGGTGGCGGAGTTGAGGTTCGTGGCGAAGACCCCAGCCAGGTCGGGATCCTTGGCCAGAGCGGCGTTGACGATCTTGGAAGCCTCGCCGACGTCGTTGTGCGAGTACTGCACGCCCAGGTACGTGATCCCCGGGTGGGAAGCCTTGATCTCCTGCTCGAACCCCTTGATGCGGGCGTCCACGGTGCTCACGCCGGGGTCCGTGGAGATGACCAGCGCCTTGCCCTTGTCGCCGATCTGCTCCGCCAGCGCCTTGGCCGCCGCCGCCCCGCCCTTGACGTTGTCGGTGCTGATCCTGGACAGTCCGATGCCCGGATCCTCCACCACCGTGTCCACCAGGATGATCTTGATGCCCTGCTGCTTGGCCTGGGTCAGCGGCGCGATCATGGCCTTGACGTCGGTCGGCGCGATGAGCATGGCGTCCGGCTTGCTCGCCACCACGGAGTTGACGATCGGCGTCTGCAACGTCGGGTCGAACTTCTGCGGCCCCTGCACGTCCAGCGCCACGCCCAGCTCCTTGGCCTTGGCCTTCGCCCCGCAGGCCATGGTCTCGTAGAACTCCTCGCCCGCCAGCCCCTGCACGAGCGTCACCCTGGTCTGGCCGCCGCCTCCGCTCTGCCCGCTCTGCCCGCCGCAGGCGGCGATCGTCAACAGCAGCGTTCCCAGAGCTGCCACAGCCTTGCGCATCGTGGTGCCTCCTCCTACTGGTCCCGGGCCCTGCGCCTCCACTGGTCGACGTAGACGGCGGCGACGAGCACGGCGCCCACCACCACCTGCTGCCAGAACGGCCGCACGCCCAGGATCTGGAAGCCGTTCTGCAGCACGACCGGGATGAACACCCCGATGACCGTCCCGGCCACCGTCCCCACGCCGCCGAACAGCGAGGTGCCGCCGATCACCACGGCGGCGATGGCCTGCAGGTTGTCGGTGGAGTGGGCGGACACGCCGGTGATGCCGTACTTGGCGAGCGACAGGTGCCCGGCCAGCCCGGCCAGCAGCCCCGCCAGGCCGTACACCTTGACCAGGTGCCGGCGCACGGCCACGCCGCCGCGCCGGGCGGCCTCGGCGTTGGACCCGATCGCGTACGTGTGCCGCCCGAAGCGGGTCCAGGCGAGCACGAGCGCGAGCGCGGCGGTGATGGCGGCGCAGATCCACGCGATCAGCGGCACGCCCAGCCAGCGCGCCAGCCCGAGACCGAGGTTCAGGTCCGTGGGGGCACGCAGATCGACCCCGCCGGTGAGCAGCAGGGCCCCGCCGAGCGACATGCCCAGCGTCCCGAGCGTCACGATCAGGGCGGGGATGCGGCCCAGGGCGATCAGCACGCCGTTCAGCACGCCCCACGCCAGCCCTGTCACCAGGGCGGCCAGGGTGCCGAGCGCGAGCGAGCCGGTGGCGTCCATGACCTCGGCGGCCGCCACGGCCGAGAACACCAGCACCCCGCCCACCGACAGGTCGATCCCCGCCGTGATGATCACGTACGTCATGCCGGTGGCGAGCAGCAGCAGGATGGCCGCGTCGCTGACGAGGTTGAGCAGGTTGAACGAGGTGGGGAACGTGGTGGGCGCCAGGATCGAGAACGCCGCCAGCAGCGCGACCAGCACCAGGCCGATCCACAAGACCTGCAGGTCCCCGAGCCGCACCCCCTTCATACGCCGCCCTCCCGCCCGAGCCCCTGGCCGGAACCCGAGCCGTCCCGCCCGCCGGGCCCCGAGCCGTCCGGCTCGCCGTCCCCGTCCCGCGTTTCGAGGGCTCCGGTCATGGCCCCGACCAGCTCCTCCATCGAGACGCGCGCCGTCTCGAAGCGGGCCACCCGGCGTCCGAGCCGCAGCACCTCCACCCGGTCGGACACCGCCATCACGTCCTGCATGTTGTGGCTGATCAGCACCACGGACACGCCCGAGTCGCGCACGCCGCGGATGAGGTCGAGCACCCGCCGGGTCTGCACGACCCCGAGCGCGGCCGTGGGCTCGTCCATGAACACCGCCCGCCGCGCCCACGTCACCGCCCTGGCCACCGCGACGCCCTGCCGCTGCCCGCCGGACAGGCCGGAGACCGGCGCGGTCTGGGACGCGAGCCGCACGCCGAGCCGTTCGCACGCCTCGCGCGTGGCCCGGCGCATGGCGGCGTTGTCCAGTACGCCCAGCAGGCCGAGCAGGCCGGGCCTGAGCAGTTCCCTGCCGAGGAAGAAGTTGGCCGCGGGGCTGAGGTCGGCGCAGAGCGCGAGGTCCTGGTAGACGGTCTCGATCCCGGCGCCCCTGGCCTCCTCGGCGGAGCCGAACGCCACCGGCTCGCCGTCGACCTCGACCGTCCCGGCGTCCGGCCGTTCGACACCCGAGAGGATCTTCGCGAGCGTGGACTTCCCCGCGCCGTTGTCGCCGATCAGCGCGACCACCTCGCCGGGCCGCAGGGTGAAGTCCGCGCCGCGCAGCGCCTCGACCTGGCCGTAGCTCTTCACGATCCCGCGGGCGGCGATCAGTGGTACGGCCATAAGAACATCAAGAAGGCGATTGACATCGTTGTCAAGGCCGGGCGGCCGTCAGGGCACCCGCGCCCCCACCGCGAGGTCGTGGTAGGCGTCCCACAGCTCGCCCAGGAACAGCCGGCCGAACCTCACCAGCCCCGCGGCCCCGTCGGGCCCCCACGTGCGGAACGTCGTCAGCTGGTGCAGGAAGTCCGGCAGGTGGATGCGGATGATCCCCGCGGCGACCACCTCGGCCTCCGCGTCCTCCGCCGGGCGGGTGTGCCCGCGCAGGATCCGGACGTACAGGGTGGAGGTGTCGGACCACAGGTCGGCCCCGGGATCGTCGTGCACGTCCTTGAAGCCCGTGAGCGTCAGCGGGGCGTCCCCGTCGCCGGTGAAGTGCAGGCGGTAGAGCATGCGCCGCCGGGCCGGGTCCTCGCCCGCCACGAACAGGTTGAACGACCCGTCCTCCACCCGCAGGCGGCCGCCGCCGAGCACGGGGCAGGTCACCCACCCGGCGGCCGACGCCTCGTGCCCGGCGTCGGCCACGAACCGCTCGACGTCGCCGGCGGTGATGGTCAGGTGGACCGCCAGCGGGTGGCCGTTCGCACGCCCCAGCCGCTCGCCCTCCTCCGCGTCGGCGGAGCCGGGCATGACGTGGCCGCGCATCTCCTCGGTGAAGCTCAGGCCGGACGACACCTCCGCGAGCCGCGCCGCCGTCCGGGGCGCGCTCTCCAGGACGTGCTCGCAGGCGCGGTCCGCCAGGGCGGCGATGGTCAGGGAGGGGTTGACGCCGACCGGGCCGGGCACGCACGCCCCGTCCAGGACGTACAGGCCCGGATGCCCGAACACCTCGCCGTACTCGTCCACGACGCCCTCGGCGGGGTGGCGGCCCATCGGGGCGCCGCCGAGCGGATGCACCGTGATCACCTTGCGGGCCAGCCACAGGGGATTGTCGAGGTAGCCGGCCCGCAGGACCCGGGCCATGTCCCGCATGAGCGCGCGCATCGTGGTGAAGTACGGCATGGACGTGCCGGTCGTCCACTCGACGTCGAGGTAGCCGCGGCGCAGGCGCATGACGCCGTCGGGGATGTCGCGGCCCATGCCGAGCAGGCCCAGCGACCCGTCGGACAGGTGCCCGTCGCCGAGCAGCGCGGCCAGTTCGGCGTTGATCCGGGTCCGTGGCGAGTGGCTCAGCAGGGCCCCGAGCCTGTGCAGCGCGAACCTGCCGGCCCTCCTGACCTGGCCGCGCACCCCCGCGAACTCCCCCAGCCACTCGGCGAAGGGCGGGTAGCCCGCGTCCTCGATCAGGAAGCCCCGCCGGTCCCCGTGCCCCGAGTCGGCGGCGTCCGGCACCCGGATGGCGCTGGTGATCACGGGCCCGCGGCTGCCCTCCAGCGAGCGGTGGCGGCGCGCGCCGTCGCGGGCGTCCTTGACCACGGTGAGGAGGTCGCCGTTGCCGCTGAAGCGGGCCCCGAGCATGGGGCTCAGGCCGGGGAACTCCGAGCTGCAGGTCAGCAGCAGGTACGTCGTCCCGAGCGTGCCCGCGGCCAGGACGAGCCGGTCACAGGTGATCGTGTGCTGGGGCAGCCGCCGGGTGCTGACCCGCCGCCGGTCCTCGCGCGGTTCGTGCACCACGTAGCTCACGGCGTAGCCGCCGCCGGGAGCGGGGGCGAGCCACCGTACCTCGTGCAGGGTGCGCAGGTCGGCGCCGGCGTGCCGGGCCGCCGACAGGTAGGTGTGGTCGAGGGAGTTCTTGGCGCCGTCGTTGCAGCCGAGGTCGCACTCGCCGCGCAGCCGGCACGTCGTACGCGGCAGGCCGTGCAGGTTGCCGTACTCGGGGTCCGGGATGGGCAGCCCGGGAACGGGCCGGCCGCCGGGCTCCGGGGCGAAGGCGACGGCCAGCGGCGGCAGCTCCCACTCCAGCCCCAGCCGCCCGGCCGCCTCGCGCATGGCGAGGGTCTTGGCCGTGGTGTCGTACGGCGGCTGGCCGAGGGGGTAGCGCTGAGGCTTGAGCATGCGTTCCACGGCGTCGTAGTGCGGGTCGAGGTCGGCCCGCGTGACGGGCCAGTGCTCGTAGCCGCCGCCGGGCAGCGGGCTCTCCTTGACGAACCATCGCTCCGGCTTGCGCAGCAGCACGTTGGCGTAGATGAGGGAGCCGCCGCCGAGCCCGCTGGAGACGGCCGCGCCGAGCCCGCGGAAGCTCCACAGGTCGAACAGGCCGTACAGGCCCTCGCTCGGATCCCACAGGTTGCGCGCCATCGCGGCGGGCGCGCGCGGGAACGACCCCGGCGGGTACGCCCGGCCGCGCTCCAGCACGACCACCCGCAGCCCCGCCTCCGCGAACCGGTAGGCCGCCACGGCGCCGCCGAACCCCGAACCCACCACGACGACGTCGGCGTGCTCACGCGCGGGACGTCTCGCCTGGTCAGAACCGTTATGACGCATTGTCTCTCCCTCGTCCGGACAGGTCCGAAAAGTCGGGGAGAGGTAGAATGCAAGAGTAACCGATCGGTGAGCTGAGCACCGGAACCAGAAGTCCAGGAGTCCAGGAGTCCAGACCAGGTCTGCCGGCCCGGAGCCGGCAGCGGCCCGAGATGGCGATCGGTATGCATGGACGACCCGCCACACACGAACGCGTCGTACCCTTCACCGCCGGAGACGGCAAGAACCTGCGCCTCGTCAACGTGCGCGGGCACGCCCCGCCGGCCAAGGCCCCGGTCCTCCTCGTGCACGGCGCGGGGGTCCGGTCCAAGGTGTTCCGGGCGCCGGTGCCCGCCAGCATCGTCGACATGCTCGTCTCGCAGGGCTACGACGTCTGGCTGGAGGACTGGCGGGCCAGCATCGACCTGCCGCCCAACCCGTGGACCCTCGACCAGGCGGCGGGATACGACCACCCCGCCGCGGTGCGCAAGGTCGTCGAGGAGACCGGGGCGGACCGGATCAAGGCGATCATCCATTGCCAGGGCTCGACCTCGTTCATGATGTCCGCGTGCGCGGGCCTGGTGCCCCAGGTCGACACGATCATCACGAACGCGGTGTCCCTGCACCCGGTCGTGCCGCGCTGGTCGCGGGCCAAGCTCCGGTACGCGACGCCGATCACCCGCAGGTTCCTGTCCTACCTCGACCCGTCCTGGGGCGACCACCCGCCGCCCGGCGCGGCCGCGCTGATCACGCAGCTGGTCAAGGCCGCCCACGCCGAGTGCGGGAGCACGGTGTGCAAGCTGGTCAGCTTCACGTACGGCAGCGGGTGCCCCGCTTTGTGGCGGCACGAGAACCTCGGCGCGGCCACGCACGACCTCTGGATCCCGCACGAGTTCGGCCCGGTGCCGCTGAGCTTCTTCCGGCAGATGGACAAGTGCGTGCGCAGCGGCCGCCTGGTCAGCTGCGAGCACATCGACGGCCTGCCGGACGACTACACGGCGCAGGAGCCGCGTACCGACGCCCGGATCGCCTTCCTGGCGGGCGAGCTGAACCGCTGCTTCCTGCCGGAGAGCCAGCGCCGGTCCTACGACTTCTTCTCCCGCTTCGCCCCCCACCACTCCCTGCACCTCCTGTGCGGATACAGCCATCTGGACGTGTTCTTCGGCGAGCGCGCCCACCGCGACGTCTTTCCGCTGATCATCGAGGAGCTGGCCGGCACGCCGGCCCGGCACAGGGGGGACCGATGACCTTCACCGCACGACGCCGGCGCCCAGCCGGCAGAGTCGCCGGCCGATTCGCCAACGTGGACGGCATCCCGTTCCGGATGCCGGTGGGGACGCGGGGCAGCCCGGCGTTCATCGCCGTCTACCCGATCGACCCGCGCGGCGCGCGCGAGGCGCTGCCGGAGGAGCTGAGCCCGTACCGGATCCGCGGCGAGGGGGTGCTGATGATCGCGGTGGTGGACTACCAGGACACCCCGATCGGCACGTACGTGGAGCTCTGCACCGGGATCCTGTGCACGCCGGCCGGCCGGCCCGCCCCGCCGCTGCTCCCGCTGCTGTTCCGCTCGGCCTTCGGCACCGGCGTCCACATCGGCGACATGCCGGTGAGCACCGAGATCTCCGTCAAGGGCGGCCTCGGCATCTGGGGCATGCCCAAGCGGCGCGCCTCGCTCGACTTCGTCACCGACGGGTCCACCGTCAGCAGCCAGTACGACCTCGACGGGCGACTGGTCATGCGCGTGGACGTGCCGCGCCCGGCGCGGGCGTGGCTGCCGATGCGGTTCACCGGCATCGGCTACGCCGACTTCCGCGGGATGCTCTGGAAGTCGTCCGTCACGCTCTGCGGCCGGATGGGCCTGACGTGGGGCGGCGGCCGGGAGAGCCGGCTCCTGCTCGGCGACCACGAGCGGGCGGCGTGGCTGAAGCGGCTGGACATCCGCGACCGGCCGTTCCTGACCGCCTTCTTCCCCTCCGTGCGCGGGGTGCTCCACGACCGCGTGGAGGGCTGGTTCCGCACCTCGGCCACGCCTCCCCCGCCGCCCCGGGAGGGCCTGGAGTACGTGGCCGGGCTGGGGCTCGGGCAGGACCGGCTGCCGCCTCCCGACCGCGCGGCGACGGACCGCCTCCTGGGCCTGCCCCGGCCGCGCGAGTACGCCGCCCCGACGCCGTAGCCGTCCTCTCACGGCACGGCCCGATCAGAAGACCCGCCGCCGACCGCCCACGGGGAGATCCGATGAAGCACCGCCTCCGTATCGCCGCGCGCCTCACGGCCGCCTCCGCCCACGCCACCGCGCCCGCGCCCGAACGCGCCGAAGCGCCCGAGCGCGTCCGGCCGCCCGCCGGGCGGGAACCGCCGGTCGCCGGGGCGGGCTATCGCCGCTCGTGGTTCTGGACCGCCTACGACGCCCTGGCCCAGGCGCTCGACCACCGCTTCGGGTGGGACCGGCTGCCCACCCCGCTCGGCCTGGCGGTCCTGGTGGGCCTCCGCAACCGGCTGCGCAAGCAGAACCTGTACGACACCGGCCGCCTGCCCGCCGCCGGCCCGCCGGCGCCCGTCCCGGACCCGAAGGGCCACGAGGTACGGCGGACCGCCGACGGCTCGTACAACGACGTGGACCATCCGGCCATGGGCATGGCCGGGACCCGGTTCGGGCGGAACGTCCCGTTCGACCACGCGTACGCCGAGTCCCCCGAGCGCGTCATGACGCCGAACCCGCGCATGATCAGCCGGCGGCTCATGACGCGGACCGAGTTCCAGCCCGCGCGCTCCCTCAACGTCCTGGCCGCGACCTGGCTGCAGTTCATGATCAGGGACTGGTTCAGCCACGGGATCAGCCCGTCGGAGGACCCGTGGACCATCCCGCTGGAGCCGGGCGACGACTGGCCCGAACCCCTGCTGACGATCCCGCGGGTCCCTCCCGACCCGACCCGCCCGCCCGGCTACGAGGGGCCCGCGACCTCGCTGAACACGCTCACCCACTGGTGGGACCTGTCGCTGGTCTACGGCCTGAGCGACGAGGAGCAGAGCGCCCTGCGCACCGGGACCCGGGGGAGGATCCGCCATCGCGCGTCCGGGACCCGGGCGATGGCGGGCGGCAAGGCCGACCCGACCCGCGAACCGGGCTTCTGGCTCGGCCTGCTGATGATGCAGGGGCTGTTCGAGCGCGAGCACAACGCCATCTGCGAACGGCTCCACGCCGAGTATCCGGCCTGGGGCGACGACGAGCTGTTCGAGCGCGCCAGGCTGATCAACGCCGCGCTCGTCGCCAAGATCCACACCGTGGAGTGGACGCCCGCGGTCATCAGCCACCCGACGGCGGTGACCGGCCTGCGGGCCAACTGGTGGGGCCTGGCCTCCGAGCCGATCAACAGAGCGCTGGGCAGGATCAGCCGGAGCGAGACGATCAGCGGCATCCCGGGTTCGCGCACTGACCACTTCGGGGTGCCGTTCAGCATCACCGAGGAGTTCGCGGCCGTCTACCGGATGCACCCGCTGATCCCCGACGACTACCACCTGCGCCACCTGCGCGACGACTCCGGGATCCGCGACACCACGCTGCGCGAGCTGTCCGGCCCCGCGGCGCTGCGGGTCGCCTCGGCCATCTCGGCCGCCGACCTGCTGTACTCCTTCGGGACCGAGCACCCGGGCGCGATCGTCCTGCGCAACTTCCCGCGCCTGCTGCAGGAGTTCCAGCGCCCCGACGGCAAGCTGGTGGACCTGGCGGCCACGGACCTGATCCGCTGCCGGGAGCTCGGCGTGCCCCGCTACAACGAGTTCCGCCGGCTGCTCCACCTGCCGCCGGCGAGCGGGTTCGACACGCTCACGGACGACCCGGCGCTGGCGGAGGAGCTGCGCGAGGTGTACGCGGACCGGCTGGAGGACGTCGACCTGATCGTGGGCATGTTCGCCGAGAAGCGCCCGGAAGGGTTCGCCTTCAGCGACACGGCCTTCCGGGTCTTCATCCTCATGGCCTCGCGCAGGCTCAACAGCGACAGGTTCTTCACTCCCGACTACGCCGAGCGCGTCTACACGAGGGTGGGGCTGGACTGGATCGCGAACAGCGGCATGGCCTCCGTCATCCTGCGCCACCATCCGGAGCTGCGCCCGGCCCTGCACCGGGTGGGGAACGCGTTCGCGCCGTGGCACCGGTCCGGCGTCACAGCCTGAGGCGCCGGACCGGCATCACGGCCTGAGGCTCCGGTCCGGCATCACGGCCTGAGGCGCCGTCCCCGCCGCGTCACGCGAGCCGGTCGTCGTCCGACGGCAGATCGGCGCCCGTCGCGGCGGGGATCGGCATGCCGGCCTCGACCCAGGCCAGCAGCCTCGTGCCGGGGCAGTCGGTGTTGCCGACCTGGGTGTGGGCTCGCTTGGCCAGCGTACGGCCGGCCTTGGCGCAGGCCTCGTCGTACAGGGCGCGGATCGCCATCTTCACCGCGTCGGCCGGGTCGTTCAGGCCGATGTAGGAGCAGCCGATGCCGGTGACGTTGTGATCCGTGGCGTGGGCTCCCCGCACGTCCCAGCCACGGCCCTCGTACACGACCCCGTCGTCCCGCACGAGGAAGTTGTAGCCGATGTCGTTCCACCCCCGCTCGTCCATGTGGAAGTCCTGGATCTCCCGCGGCGTCTGCGTCGTCGGCCCCTCGGTGTGGTGGACGACGAACTCGGTGCGCTTCGACCACGGCACCTTGACGACGTCGTCCGGGTCTCTCGGCGGGCGGGCGTTCCAGGCACTGCGCTTGACGATGTCGATCGTCATGGTCTCCCCCTCGATGGTGCTCGGCTTTCCGCAGGTTAGACGGCGGGAGGGAGGGAGAGCGGGGTGCGGCGCGCGGGGAGGCCGGGATCGTTGCCCCTTTCCCGGTCAGCCGGCGCAGTCGTAGAGGCCGTCCTGGCCGTCCACGGCCTTGCAGTTCTGCTGGACCCAGGTGGACACCTCGGTGTTGCCCCGGCCCGGCCCGCCGCGGTCGCCGCCCGACAGGACGTAGCGGAGTCGCCCGGAGGAGGTGAGCTCTTTGAGGCGATCCACGGTCATGGCGGCGTCGCTGCCGGTGAAGCCGCCCATGGCGAGCACGGGCCGGCCGGTGGACAGGATGGTCGGCGAGGCCTGCATGGCGCTGTTCACCGCGACCAGCCAGGTGGCCGTGCCCTGGTTCGCCAGGAGGTACTTGACCATGGAGTCGCTCATCCCGCCGCCGGGGCCGCCGCCCATGAAGCCCGCCCGGCCGACCCGCCCCGTCCCGGAGCCCGCGTCCTGACCGCCGGGCTGTTCCTGACCGCCGGGGAAGTCGCGGCCGGGGAACTGGCCGCCCGGGAACTGACCGCCCCGGAACTGGCCGCCCGGGCCGCCGCCCATCCGGCCGAAGCCCATCTGTCCCGCGTTCGGGCCGGCGGTCGGGTTCGTCCCGTTCACCTGCGACCCCAGCGGCGTGACCGCGTACGCGGCGGGCCCGGCCAGCCCGGCCACCGCCGTGGCCGCCAGCGCGAGGGCGGCGATCCTGACCGTCACCTGCGCCCGTACCCTGGCCAGCACCAGCACCGCCACGGCCGCCAAGGTCGCCCCGAGCACGACCCAGGCCAGCCACGGCGCCCAGTCGGGCGTGCGGCGCAGCACCACGAACGACCAGCCGCCCGTCAGGGCCACCGCCAGCGGCAGCACCCAGGCCCAGGCCCGCGAGCGCCGGTACTCCTGCCACATGCTCACCCCGCCCAGCCCGCACAGAGCGGCCACGGCGGGCGCCATCGCGGTCGTGTAGTACGGGTGGAACGTGCCGCTGGAGAAGCTGAACACGACATAGTGGACGACCAGCCAGCCGCCCCACACCAGCCACGCCGCCCCGGACGGGCCCTCGATCCGGCGCACCCGCATGACCGCGGCGAAGACCAGCGCCACCACGCAGAACGGCAGCAGCCAGGAGATCTGCCCCGCCAGGATGTCGTTGAACAGCCGCCCGGCCCCGGACTCCCCACCGAAGCCGCCGCCACCGGCCCCGCCACCGGGGCCGCCGCCCTGGCCGAAGATCCGGCCGAGGCCGTTGTAGCCGATCACCAGGTCCCAGACGGAGTTGTCCGTGGAGCCGCCGACGTACGGCCGCGAGTCGCCGGGCCAGAGGTCGACGATCACCATCCACCAGGCGCTCGACACCAGCATGACCAGGCCGGCCGCCAGCAGGTGCCCCACCCGCCTGAGCCACGGCACGCGGGCGCACAGCAGGTACGCCAGCGCGAAGGCCGGCACCACCAGGTACGCCTGGAGCATCTTCGCGTTGAAGGCCAGCCCCACGAAGAGCGCGCACACCAGCAGCGACCGCAGCCGCCCGGTACGCAGCGACTCCAGGCAGAACCAGGCCGCCAGCACGAGCAGCAGCACGAGGATCGTGTCGGGGTTGTTGTCCCGGTTGATCGCCACGGTGATCGGGGTGAGCGTCATGACCACGGCCGCGACCAGGGCCGCCGCGTCGGCGTACGTCCTCCCGGAGCAGGCGCGGCGCACGGCGGAGTAGACGAGGCCGACGGCGGCCACCCCCGCCAGGGCCTGCGGGAGCAGCATGCTCCACGTGCCGTAGCCGAAGATCCGCGCGAACAGCCCCATCACCCACAGCGCCAGGGGCGGCTTGTCCACGGTGATGAACGACCCGGCGTCGAGCGCGCCGAAGAAGAACGCCTTCCAGCTCTGCGTGCCGGACAGGACGGCGGCGGCGTAGTACTCGTTGGCGTTGCCGCTCAGCCCCCACGCGTACAGGACGAACGCGACGGCGAGCACCGCCCACATGGCGGGCCGCGACCAGCGCGGGTCCTCCTCGGCGCCCAGCAGGACGCGTGCGGGCAGGCTGCGGCTCGTGGCGGCCCGGTGCCCGGGCCGCATGGCGGTGGCGGTCATCGTGCCGTCCTCCGCCTGGGGTTGAAGACCCACACGCGCAGCAGCAGGAAGCGGACGAGCGTGGCCGCCGCGTTGGCGATGATGACCGCGACCAGCTCCACGCCGTGCGAGACGCCGGCGGGCAGCAGCGCGAGGCTGCCCGAGGTGAGCGCCAGCCCGACGAAGAACGCGATCAGGCCCTCGAACTGGTGCCGCATCGCCCCGGCCGAGCCCTTGACGCCGAAGGTGAAGCGGCGGTTCGCGGCGGTGTTGGCCACGGCAGTGACCAGCAGCGCGATCGCGTTGGCGGCCAGCGGGGAGACCATCTGCCGCAGCAGCGAGAACAGCGCCAGGTACGCCAGCGTGCTCACCACCCCGACGATCGCGAACCTGGGCAGCTGCCTGGCCATCCCCTTCGGCAGCTCGGCCCGCTCGACCCGGGCCGGCACCGGGATGCGGGCCGCCCCCGACAGCGTCTTACGCGCGACCCTGGCCAGGCCGCGCAGGTCGTCGAGCGCGGTCTGGATGATGTCGACCCGGCTGTCCGGATCGTCCACCCAGTCCACGGGCACCTCGTGGATGCGCAGCCCGTGCCGCTCGGCGAGCAGCAGCAGCTCGGTGTCGAAGAACCACTGCTCGTCCTCGACGCCGGGCAGCAGCGCCTGCGCGATCTCCGTACGGACGGCCTTGAACCCGCACTGCGCGTCCGAGAACCCGGCCCCCATCACGGAGCGCAGCAGCAGGTTGTACGAGCGGGAGACGAACTCGCGCTTCGGCCCCCGCTCGACCCGCGACGCCCTGGCCAGGCGGGTGCCGATGGCCAGGTCGCTGTGGCCGGACAGGAGCGGCGCGACCAGCGGCAGAAACGCATCGAGGTCGGTGGACAGGTCCACGTCCATGTAGCTGACGACGTCGGCCTCGCTCTGCGACCAGACCAGCCGCAGCGCCCGGCCACGGCCCTTCTCGTCGAGGTGCACGGCCCGCACGTGCGGGAGCTCCTGGGCGAGCTCCGTGGCCAGCTGCCAGGTGGTGTCGGTGCTGGCGTTGTCCGCGATCGTGATGCGGAAGCCGTAGGGGAAGTTCCCGGTGAGGTACGCGTGCAGCCGGGTGATGCTCTCGCGGACCGCCCGCTGCTCGTTGTAGACCGGGACGACCACCTCGACCAGGCGCGTCCTTACTGCTGTTATCTCCATGCAGCCAGCTCACGGGTCGGGTCTTTAACGGGACTTATCCGATTCTGAGTTACGCATGAGAGTTCCGGGAAGGTCCATTGTCGCGATCGCTCCACCACCGGGCGCATTCGCCAGACGTACCTCTCCCCCGGCCTCGGCGACGGCCTGCGCCACGATCGCCAGGCCCAGCCCGGATCCGGGCAGGCCACGGGCGGACGGGGAGCGCCAGAAGCGCTCGAAGACGTGCGGCAGCTCCTCCTCCGGCAGCCCCGGGCCGTGGTCGCGCACGGACAGTTTGCCTTGCCACAACGACACCTCGACCTGGCCTCCGGGACTGAACTTGGCGGCGTTGTCGATGAGGTTGAGCACGGCGCGTTCGAGGGAGGTGGCGCTGCCGACGACGTACCAGGGCCTGAGGTCGGTGACCACCTCGGCGCCGCGCAGCCTGGCCCGCTCGACGGCCGCCGTCACGACCTCGTGGAAGGGCAGCTCGACGTGCGGCTCGTGCTCGGTGTCGCCCCTGGCCAGCTGGAGGAGGTCGGCGACGAGCGTGGACAGCTCGGCGAACTGGGCCTTGACGTTGGTGAGCAGGCGTTTCTTGGCGTCGGGGTCGAGACTGCGGCCCGTCTGCTCGCTGCGGAGGAGCAGGTCGATGTTGGTGCGCAGGGTGGTCAGGGGGGTGCGCAGCTCGTGGCCGGCGTCGGCGACGAGCTGTTTCTGGCGCTCGCGGGAGCCGGCCAGGGCGGTGGTCATGGCGTTGAAGGAGGAGGAGAGCCGGGCGATCTCGTCGTTGCCGGTGACGGGGATGCGGGTGTCGAGGTCCTCGGTCTGCGCGATGTGCTCGACGGCCCTGGTGAGCCTGCCCACGGGGCGCAGCGCGGCACGGGCGATGAGCAGGCCCGCCGTGGCGGCGCCCAGCACGCCGAGCGCCGACACGAAGCCGAGCAGCAACGCCACGTTCTGCAAGGTGTTCTGCAGCCGGCCCATCGGCCGGGCGTCCATGACGGCGACGCCGGGGCCGACGTTGGCCGTGACGATGCGCATGGGCGAGCCGTCCTCGGCCAGCCCGTTGTGGGTATGCGGCCTCCCACCCTCCGCCGCGAGGCTGAGGTCCTCCGGCGTGATCTTCAACGCCGCGCCCAGATAGCAGGTGGGGCGGCCGTCACTGTAGATGATCTGCGTCGCCTGCGGCGGACCGTAAGGTCCGGCGGGCTCGGGAGTGGGGCGGCAGTGCTCCATGAGCCAGGGCAGGTTGTTCTCGCCGGGACGCGGCTTCAGCTCCCGGTCCACCTGGTCGTAGAGCTGCCCTCGCACGATCATGAAGCACGCGCCCGCGCTGATCGCGATGGCCAGGGCTACGGCCGCCGTGACCAGGAGTGTGAGGCGGGTGCGGAGGCTGCGCCAGATCACGGCGTGGCCCGGAGGACGTACCCCACCCCGCGCACCGTGTGGATCACACGCGGCTGCCCCCCGGCCTCGGTCTTGCGCCGCAGGTACATGACGTACACGTCGAGCGAGTTGGACGTCGGCTCGAAGTCGAACCCCCACACCTCGCTGAGGATCTGGTCCCTGGTGAGCACCTGGCGCGGGTGCGCCAGGAACAGCTCCATCAGCAGGTACTCGGTCCGCGTCAGGTCCAGCCGGCGGTCGGCGCGCGTGACCTCCCTGGTCGCCAGGTCCATGCGCAGGTCGCCGTACGTGAGCGTGTCGGCGCCCTCGGCGGGGCTCGCGCTCAGCGCGCCGCGCCGCAGCAGGGCGCGGACGCGGGCCAGCAGCTCGTCCAGCTCGAACGGCTTGACGAGGTAGTCGTCGGCCCCCGCGTCGAGCCCCGAGACCCGGTCGCCCACCGCGTCGCGGGCGGTGAGCATGAGGACCGGGATGTGGTTGCCCGAGGCGCGCAGGCGCCGGCACGCGGTCAGCCCGTCGAGCCGGGGCATCATGACGTCGAGCAGCACCGCGTCGTAGGTGTCGGCGGCGACCGCGTCCAGCGCCGCCTGCCCGTCGTTGGCCGTGACGACCTTGTAGCCCTCGAACTCCAGGCTCGACTGCAGCGCCTCGCGCAACGCGGGCTCGTCGTCCACCACCAGCAACCGTGCGGGCTCACTCATGCGTCAAACGCTAGAGGCTCATCATGAAAACCTGATAAACGCCATCATGCGCGTTCCATGAGATCACCAGGCTACGGGCATCGTCTTGAGGCCGAAGATGGGGCCGTCGCTCTTGATCGGCAGCTGCTCGTCCGGCACGGTGACCCGCAGGCCGGGGATGCGCTCGAACAGCGTGCGCAGCGCGATCTCCATCTCGGCCCTGGCCAGGTTCTGGCCGAGGCACTGGTGGACACCGTACCCGAACGCCACGTGGTGGCGCGCCCCGCGTTCGACGTCGAACTCGTCCGGCCGCTCGAACGCCCGCTCGTCCCTGTTGGCGGAGGCGCCGAGCACGAAGATGCCCTCGCCCTTCCTGACGAGCTGCCCGTCGATCTCCTGGTCCTCGACGGCCACCCGGTCGAAGGCCACCCAGTCCACGATCGAGTGGTAGCGCAGCAGCTCGTCCACCGCCATGGGCCACTTGTCCGGGTTCTCGCGCAGCGCGGCGAGCTGGGCGGGGTGGCGCAGGAGGGTGAGGGCGGAGAGCGGGATCATGTTCGCGGTGGTCTCGTGGCCCGCGACGAGCAGCAGGAAGGTCACGCCCACCAGCTCGGCATGGGTGAGCCGGCCGCTCTCGATCAGCCGTCCGAGCAGGTCGTCCTTGGGCTGTCGCGCCGCCTTGGCGACCAGGGTGTCGAGATAGTCCCTGAGCGCCATGATCGCGGCGTAGCTCGCGGCAGGGCCGTCGGCGCTGGAGAGCATCTCGCGGGTACGCGACTGGAAGAACTCGCGGTCCTCGACGGGCACGCCGAGCAGCTGGCAGATGACCAGCGACGGCAGCGCCAGCCCGAACGCCTCCACCAGCTCCGCCTCGTCGCCCTTGGCCAGCATGTCGTCGATGAGCTCGTCCACGGTGCGCTGGATGCCGGGCCGCAGCTCCTTGACGCGCCTGACGGTGAACTCGGGGATGAGCAGCCGCCGGAACCGGCCGTGCTCGGGCGGGTCGAGGTCGATGAAGTGGCCGACCGCGAACTCCTGCGCCGCGGCCCGCTCCTCGGGGGTGGGCGGTTCCGGTCTGAACGCCCAGTTGGGGTGGCCGGGGGTCGCCGGGTTGGTGCTGATGCCCGTGCCCGACAGGACCTGCTTGGCCGCGGCGTGCCGGGTGACGAGCCAGATGTCCCCGCCGGGGAGCGAGGCTCGTACGAGGGAGGCCTGCTCGCGCATCCGCTCGTACTCGGGCGGGGGCGCGAACGGGCAGGTGCGCTGGACAGGGAAGGTTTCGGCCATAGTCTGCTCCATGCAAGCCGGTCGCATTGCTTACTTACGCGAAAGTAAGCAATCGCGGGCCGGTCGTCAAGTGATGGGAGCGGGATGGCAGGGCGGCGGACGGACACCAGGGACCGGATCCGGCAGGTGGCGCTGGAGCTGTTCGCCGAGCAGGGGTACGAGCAGACCACGCTGCAGGAGGTGGCCGAGCGGCTGCAGATCACCAGGCCGGCGCTCTACTACCACTTCAGCACCAAAGAGGCGATCCTGGAGAGCGTCGGGGAGCGGCTGGCCGAGTCGATCGACGAACTGGTGGAGTGGGGGCACGCGCAGCCCAGGACCCCGGAGTCGAGGCGGGAGATCCTGCGGCGGATCGGCGAGCTGCTGGAGGGGCAGTGGCGTCCGCTGTTCAAGTTCGCGCAGGTCAACCAGGGCGTGATGCAGGGCCTGCCGGCCGGTGAGCGGATGCAGGCCGGGATCGTCAAGATGGTGTCCCTGCTGGAGGATCCGGAGTCCGGGCCTGTGCGGAAGTTCGAGGCCCGGCTGGCGGTGTTCGCGGTGATCCTGGGCAGCGTGCCGTTCCTCTTCGACCTGGACGTGCCGGAGGCGGAGCGGGCGTCCGTGGCCATGGAGGTGGCCACGAGGCTGATCTCGGAGGACTAGCCCGGGAGGATCAGCGCGGGGGCTCAGTGCGGGGGGCTCAGTGCGGGGGGGCTCAGTGCGGGGGCTCAGTGCGGGGGCTCAGTGCGGGGGCTCAGTGCGGGGGCTCAGTGCGGGGGCTCAGTGCGGGGGCTCAGTGCGGGGGCTCAGTGCGGGGGCTCAGTGCGGGGGCTCAGTGCAGGGGCTCAGTGCAGGGGCTCAGTGCAGGGGCTCAGTGCAGGGGCTCAGTGCGGGGGCTCAGTGCAGGGGCTCAGTGCAGGGGATCAGCGCTTCAGCAGAGCCATGGCCGCGTTGTGGCCGGCGATCCCGCTCACGCCGCCGCCCCTGCGGGCGCCGGCGCCGCACATCAGGATGCGCTCGTGCTCGGTCTCCACGCCCCACCGCTCGCCCGCTTCCGCGTACGGCCAGCTCAGGTCGGTGTGGAAGATGTGGCCGCCGGGCAGCCCGGCCTCGTTCTCGAGGTCGACCGGGGTCTTGACCTCGGCGCACGGGGTGCCGTCGGGGGCCCTGAGCAGGCATTCCTCGATGGGCTCCCCGAGGACGGAGTTGATGGAGGCGAAGGTGGCCTCCAGGGCCACCTTCCTCGCCTTGTCCGGATTTTTCCGGAAAAGGCGGGCGGGCATGTGGAGGCCGAACAGCGTCATCGTCTCCGCCCTGCCCCTCAGCCCGGGCCCGAGGATCGACGGGTCGGTCAGCGAATGGCAGTAGACCTCGGCCGGCGGCAGCTCCGGAATCTCCCCGCGCGCCGCCTGCCCGTAGGCCGCGGCGAGCTGGTCGCGGCTCTCGTTGATGTGGAACGTGCCGCTGAAGGCCGCCCGCGGGTCCACGGACGCGTCCTTCAGCCGGGGCAGCCTCGTCAGCACCATGTTGACCTTCAGCTGCGCGCCCTCCGGCACCTCCCCGGGCCGGCCCAGCACCCGGTCGAGCACCGCCGGCGGCAGGTTGACCAGCACGTGGCCGCCGTTCACCGTGTGCTCGCCGCCCTCGTCCGCGAACGTGACCTCGCCGGACGGCGAGATCCCCACGATCTCGGCCCCGGTCCTGATCTCGGCGCCCGCCCGCCTGGCCGCCGCCTCCAGCGCCCCCGAGACGGCGCCCATGCCGCCGACGGGGACGTTCCACTCGCCGGTGCCGTCGCCGATCACGTGGTAGAGGAAGCACCGGTTGGCGAGCAGGTCGGTGCCGGGGTCGGCGAACGTGCCGATGAGCGCGTCGGTCAGCACGACGCCGCGCACGGTGTCGTCCCCGAACCGCTCCTCCACGGCCTGGCCGATCGGCCGCCGGAACAGGTCCCGCCACGCCTCGGGGCCGACGAGCCGTTCGACCTCGGCGGCGGACGGGAGGGGTTCGAGCAGCGTGGGCGCCAGCGCCCGCGCCACGCGCGCGGTCATGCCGTAGAAGTCCTGCCACGCCTCGTGGTCGGCCTCGCCGCCGGTGACGCCCCTGAACGAGGCCGCCGTGGCCGCCGCGTCCTCGTTGTCCACGAGCAGGCCGGTGTCGCCCTTGGGCGTGTACGACGCGTAGCGGCGGCGGCGCAGCTCCAGGTCCAGCCCCAGGTCGCGGACGATCGCGGAGGGCAGGAGGCTGACGAGGTAGGAGTAGCGCGACAGCCGTACGTCGACGCCGGGGAAGGCCTGCGCGGAGATCGCCAGGCCACCCACGTGGTCGTGGCGTTCCAGGACGAGCACGCTGCGCCCCGCCCCGGCCAGGTAGGCGGCCGCCACCAGCCCGTTGTGCCCGCCTCCGGCCACGATCACGTCATACGACCCCATCACCGCACCATACGACCCCACCCACACCA
This sequence comes from Nonomuraea angiospora, assembly GCF_014873145.1. Taxonomy (NCBI): domain Bacteria; kingdom Bacillati; phylum Actinomycetota; class Actinomycetes; order Streptosporangiales; family Streptosporangiaceae; genus Nonomuraea; species Nonomuraea angiospora. The sequence continues at coordinate 4,175,698 of NZ_JADBEK010000001.1, forward strand.
CCCGTCAACGCCCGCTCGCGGACATTTCTCCCGATCCGCCGGGTCACTGGCGGGCGCCGCACCCCCTGTGTGATCCTCAGGTGGACCGCCGGCCGATCAGCGCCGCGGCCTGCTGCGTTCCGAACAAAACCCCGTAAAATACGTTTTTCGCCCTAGTAGGCCAGGATCACCCAAGGAGCAAGAAACTCACCATGCGCACCACCCCCGACTCCGTTCTGCAGCCGTCCGACGAGGTCGCCGAGGCCCTGGCGAGCGGCGCGCCCGTCGTCGCCCTGGAGTCCACGATCATCTCCCACGGGCTGCCGCAGCCGCGCAACCTGGAGGTGGCGCGCGAGCTGGAGGGGATCGTACGGGCGGCCGGCGCCGTCCCGGCCACGATCGCCGTGCTGGACGGCGTGCCCCGCATCGGCCTCGGCGAGGTGGAGCTGGAGCGCATCGCGACCGAGTCCGGCCTGCGCAAGCTGGGGCAGCGGGACCTGCCGGTGGCGGCGGCGCTGAAGGCCAGCGGAGCCACCACCGTGTCGGCCACGTCGTTCCTGGCCGCCCGCGCGGGCATCCGCGTCTTCGCCACCGGCGGCCTCGGCGGCGTGCACCGCGGCTGGACCGAGGACCAGGACGAGTCCGCCGACCTCGACACGCTGGCCCGCACCCGGATCACCGTCGTCTGCGCCGGCGTCAAGTCGATCCTCGACGTGCCGGCGACCCTGCAGCGGCTGGAGACGCGCGGCGTGACCGTGGCGGGCTACCGGACGGACACCTTCCCCGGCTTCTACCTGCACTCCTCCGGCCAGCCGATCGAATGGCGGATCGAGTCGCCGGCCGACGCGGCGGAGATCATGCGGGGCCAGGACGCGCTCGGCGGCCAGGAGACGGCGCTGATCGTCGCCAACCCCGTCCCCGTGGACCAGCAGCTCGACCCCGAGCTCCACGACCGCGTGCTGGCCGAGGCGCTGGCCGCCGCCGAGCGGCAGGGTGTCAAGGGGCAGGCGATCACGCCGTTCCTGCTCGGCTACCTGGTGGACGGCACCGCCGGGGCCTCCCTGGAGGCCAACCTGGCCGCCGTGCGCGGCAACGTCGCCCTGGCCTCGCGGATCGCCCTGTCATGGGCGCGCCCATGACAGACGGAGTGACGGGCGGAGTGACGGGCAGGGCGACAGGCAGCGCCCTGCTCGTCATCGGTGATGTGGTCACCGATGTGGTGGCGTTGCATGGTTCGCCGGTCATGTCGGGCACCGACACGGCGGCCGACATCGTCCTGCGCCCCGGCGGCTCCGGCGCGAACACCGCCGCCTGGGCCGCCCGCCTCGGCGCCGACGTTCGCCTGCTGGCCAGGCTCGGCTACGACAGCAGCGAGTGGCACACCACCGAGCTGGCCAAGACGGGCGTGCGGCCGCACGTCTCGGTCGATCCCGACCGCCCCACCGCCGTCGTGATCGCGATGGTGGACCGGAGCGGCGAGCGTACGATGCTCACCAACCGCGGCGCGGGCGGCCTGATCTCCGAGGCCGACTGGGACCCGGCCCTGCTCGACGGCGTCGCCCGGCTCCACCTGTCCGGCTACCTGCTGTTCGCGGAGGGCGGGCTGCGGCTGGCCAGGCTGGCGATGGCCGAGGCCGCCGCCGCCGGGATCGCGATCAGCGTCGACCCGGCCTCCACCGGCCCGCTGCGCGAGTTCGGGGTCGAACGTTTCATCCGCGAATCCGCCCCCGCCGGCCTGATCCTCCCGAATCTCGATGAGGCCCTCTTGCTCAGTGGAGCCACGACGGCGGAGCGCGCCGCCGTACTCTTGAGTGAGACATACGGCACAGCGATCGTGAAGCTGGGAGCAAGGGGCGCGCTGGCCGCTGTGGACGGCGAGGTCGTCGCGGCGGCGGCGGGTGTGTCCACCGAGGTCGTGGACTCGACGGGAGCGGGTGACGCGTTCGCCGCCGGGTACCTCACCGGGGTTCTGCAGGGTGTCGGCGAGGAGGCGGCTTTGGAGGCAGGTTGCCGCGCTGGGGCCGCATGTGTGGCCCAGGTGGGCGGTCGGCCACGGTACGGTTTGGATCTGAACCGTCTTTACCCTATTCACACTGATTGATAGCTTGCCGCGTAAGCTGCACCATTAGCCACACGCGTTTCGGTCAGCACCACGCGGCTCACTGGGGAGGATAAGGTCCGCCGATGGAAGTCGAGTCATCGATCTGCCTGAGCGACCTAGTCCCTGCGCTGCGCTGGAGCCGCCCGCAGCAGGTGGCCGAAGCGCTGGGCGATCCGCGGCTGCCGGCGGGATGGTGGCACTCCCTCGCGCTGTCGAGGGCGCTCGGCACGGCGGGGCTCGACTGGATCTGCGAGCGCCTGGCGCGGCTGGCCTCCTCCCGCTGGGACCACCTGCCGCTGGCCGACCTGCTGCCCGCGCTGACCGTCCACCACATCGATCCGGCGCTGCCGGGCTGGCCCGAGGACACCCGTACGGCGATCACCGGGCTCGGCGGCTGGCAGCGGCTGCGCCGCCTGTCCCCCAGCGACCTGGGCACGCCCTCGGCGACGCCCGAGGTGGTGATCGGCTCCGTCTTCCGCGAGATCCTGGGCCGCATCCCGGCTCAGCGTGAGGCCCCCGCGGCCGATCATCCCGAGGTCACCCGGCCGCTCACCCGGGGCACGGGCTCCTTCCCCGTACAGGCCGATCCGGTGCCCCAGACCGGCATGTTCGCCGCCCAGGGCGGCCCCGATCAGCGCCTCTTCCCGAAACAGGGCCAGGCCGACGCGCCGCAGCGCCCGGCCGCCGCGGGCGACCAGCGCCAGACGGGCTCGTTCCCGGCGTTCCCGGCCCAGCAGCCCTCGGGGACCGGCCCCCTGGCCGCCCAGGGGCCCGACAGCGGCCGCCAGACCGGCTCCTTCCCCTCGGTGTCCGACCGCGCGGGTGGCCCCGCTCAGGACCGTCAGACCGGCTCCGCTCAGGATCGCCCGGCCGGCCCCTCGCAAGAGCGCCAGACCGGCTCCTTCCCGGCCCTGCCGGCCCCGGACGCCGGCGGGCAGCAGCGGCAGACGGGGTCGTTCCCCGCGCAGACCGGCTCGTTCTCCGCGCAGCCGCAGAGCGGCCCGTCGCCGGCGAAGCCGCAGGGGTTCGCCGGCGAGGGCCTCCCGCCCCGCCCGGCCCCCGGCCAGCCCGACCGCGCCCCGCAGCGCCCCGCGAGCCCCCAGTCCGGCGCCCAGCCCGGCGCTCAGCCCGGCGCCCAGTCCGGCTCTCAGCCTGGCGCGCAGTCCGGCCGCCAGGACACCGGCTCTCCCGTGCCCCCGGGCGGCCCCAGCACCGGCTCGATGCCCGCGGTCCCGGGCGGTCCCAGCACGGGGTCCATGCCCGCGGTCCCCGGCGGTCCCAGCACCGGCTCGATGCCGGCCGTCCCCGGCGGTCCCAGCACGGGATCCATGCCCGCGATCCCGGGTGGCCCCAGCACCGGCTCCATGCCCGCCGTCCCCGGCGCGGCGGGCGCCTCCAAGGGCAGCGGCGCCCCGAGCTACGCGGCGCCCGTTCCCACCGCTCCGTCGGCCCCCAGCAGCCCCGTGCCGACCGACGCCGACCACGCGATGGTGCGGGTCGTGGACAACCTGTTCCGCAGCCTGGACAAGCTGGAGCTGGCGGTGGCCGTGCACCGGCTGTTCGCCGAGGACCCGGTCAGCCTGCGGACGCTCGCCCACAAGATGCTGGTCGACCGGGACGCGCTCTCCCAGGCCCAGCGCACGGCCGAGGAGCGCGTGCTGCACTGGCTGCGCTCCTCGGAGTCCGCGCCGGTCACGGGCCACATGTTCCGCCTGACCGAATGGCTCGGCGCGGCGGCCACCGAGGACCAGCTCATCGGCGCCGACCCCGCCCACCCCGTGACGGTCCCCTCGCTGCGCACGCCGCTCTGGCGCGTGCTGGTGACGCTCATGCCCGACCGCCGCCTCCAGGACGGCTGGCTGGTCGTGGGCGACCTGCACCGCCTGCAGGACCGTACGAGGCAGCTGCTGGCCTCCAGCCCGCCCGACGCGGACGTCGTGGAGCTGATGGGCGAGCTGGGCATCCGCGCCCACTCCGCCAAGGCCTGGTACGACGCCCTGCCCCAGGAGACGAGCGGCGACCCGGTGGCCTCGGCCCCGTCGCCCGCCCAGCCCCTGCCCCGCCGCACGCCGGGCGCCAACGGCCACCACCACCGGGGCGGCCAGCCCATCCCGCCGGCCCCGGCGAACTCGATCGACCCGTCCGCGGCCCTGGCGACGCTCTCGGCGCTGTCGGGCGGCCGTTCGCCGATGCTCTCCGGAAACCTGGCGGGCGCTCCCCCGACGCCGCCTCCGCCGCTGCCGAGCCCGTCCTCGGACCCGCGCCGCTGGCAGCGCATCGAGGTGACCCCCGAGCACCTCAGGGGCGGCCCCGTGCCGGTGCCGGAGGGCTACGCGGCCCAGCTCGGCATGCGCCCCGGCACCTTGCTGTCGGTCACCGGGCCCGGGGACAACGCCATCGTCCTGGTCTGGCAGGGCCACCAGCCGGTCTTCGACTCCCTCCAGCCGGTGCTGATGCGCCTGAACGCCCGCCCCGGCGACCAGGTCTACGTCACGGTGGACGGCTACCGGCTGGAAGCCCAGCTCACCGGCTGAGCGCCGCTCACACGGGCGCGTCGAACAGGCGCAGCCGGTAGGCGGTGGCGGCGGCCTCGCCCCGGGTGGCGACGCCCAGCTTGGCCAGGATGTTGGAGACGTGCACGCTCACCGTCTTCGCCGAGATGAACAGCGCCTCGGCGATCTCCCGGTTGCTCCGCCCGTTCGCCACCTCCCGCAGCACCTCCAGCTCGCGAGCCGTCAGCCCCAGCGGCGGCCCGTCGGCCGCCTCCTCGGCGCCCCCGATCCTGGCCCGCCGCCCGAAGGCGTCGAGCTGCTCCAGCAGCGGCGTGGCGCCCAGCCGGGCGGCCAGCTCCCGCGCGCGGCCCAGCCGTTCCGCGGCCTCCTGCCGGTCGCCGCCCGCCAGCGCCGCCTGCGCCGCGCCCACCAGGCAGCGGGCCTCGGCGTACGGCTGCCGCAGCGCCGCCCACGCCCCCGCCGCCCGGTCCCAGGCCTCGAACCGCCACGCGGGCGGCTCGGCGGCGCCGTCGTCCGGCTCGGGACCCGTCAGCGCCGTGAAGGTGAGGTGCTGCGCCCGCTGGAGGTCGCCGTCGACCTCGAGCTCCCGCCCCAGCGCCCGCAGCCTCGCCAGCGGGGTTTCCACACCCATGGCGGCGCGCCCGTGATGCGGCGCCACGGAGCCGAGGAGGTCGGCGATGGTCACCAGCACCGGCCAGCAGTAACGCGGGGTGTCCAGCAGATCGCGCTCCTCCATGGCCTGGGCGGCCACCTTCACCGCGGCCTCCAGTTCCCCGCGCGCGTGCAGCAGCCGCACCTCCCTGCACAGGTGCGGCAGGACCGACTGGTCGCGGAAGGTCCCGCGCGACAGCACGTTCCGCGCCGACCCCAGCAGCCGCTCCGCCCGGTCGAGCTCCCCGCGCGCCAGCGCGATGTCCATGGCGAACCCCTGCAGGCTGGCTTGGGTGGGCGCCGGCGGCGCGAGGTCGAGCGCGCGCTCGATCACCTCCAGCGCCTCGTCCCACTGCCCCAGTGACACCAGCGGCTCGGCCAGGTTGATCGCCAGGAACGCGCCGGAGGTGCGGGCCAGCCCGTACTGGCGGGCCTCCTCGATGCCGTCGCGGGCCACCTGCGCGGCCCGCTCGTGGCGGCCCGCGCCCTCCAGCGCGTCGGACTCGGAGATCGCGCAGCGCATCAACACGTTGAACGCCTCGTCGCCGCCGGCGAGTCTGCGCGCCTGCGCGAACGCCTCCATCTGCGCCTCGATCTCGGAGAAGCCGAATCGCGCCCAGGCGAGGTCGATCAGCGCGTGCGCCTCCACCCTGGGGTCGCCCAGCTCGTGGGCGATCTCCATCGCGAGCCGGCCCGTGGTGAGCCGCTCCGACAGGGCCTCGCGCCCGTGGAGCATGCGGGAAAGGGTCTCCAGGACCTGGGCCCGGAGGTTGGTCGGCTTGTCGGAGGCGACCAGCGCGGCCGCCTCTCGCAGGTCGTCGAGGAAGCCGGGGCGGCCCAGGTCGTAGCGGGTCAGGCCGCGCTGGCGCAGCAGCTTGGCCGCCCTGATCGGGTCGGCGTCGCGGTCGATCTCGGCGAGGGCGGCGCTCGCCAGGGCGACGGCCCGTTCGTACTCGCCGGCGAGATGTGCGACCGTGGCCGTGTTCCTGAGCACGTCGATGCGGTCGCAGTCGATGCGCTCGGCGGCGTCGGGCACCTGATCCCACAGCTCCAGCACCCTGGACAGCATCCCGAGCTGCTCGTCGTAGGCGGTGGACCGGCGGGCGACGCCGGCCGCCTGCCAGGCGCTGACCAGCGCCCAGGTGGCGTCGTGGGCGGAGTGCCAGTGGTGGGCCAGCTCGATCGCGCCGCGCGGGGCGGGCAGGATCGACAGGTCGCGCTCCAGCGCCTCGGCGAAGCGGGTGTGCAGGCGGGTGTGCTCGCCGGGCAGCAGGTCGTCGTGGAGCGCCTCGCGGATCAGCGCGTGCCGGAAGCAGTAGCCCTCGCCGTCGACGGTGAGCACGTTTCCCGCCACGGCGGGCCGCAGCGCGCTGGAGAGCGCGCTCTCGTCGAGCCCGGCGACGGCGGAGAGCAGGTCGTGCTCGATGCGCTGCCCGCCGGCGCTGGCCACGCGCAGCAGCTCCTGCGTCTCGGCGGGCAGCCGCTCGACGCTGGCCAGCAGCAGGTCGCGCAGCGACTCCGGCAGCGCGACGCCGCCTCCGTCGCTCAGCAGCGCCTCCACGAACAGCGGGTTTCCCTCGCTGCGCGCGTAGATCAGGTCCATGTCGGCGGGGGACGGCTCCCGCTCCAGGATGCCGGCCGCCTGCGCGACGGCCTCCCTGCGGGTGAGCCTGCGCAGCTCGACCCTGCGCACCCGCTCGACCCGGCCCAGCTCGGCGAGGAGCGGGCGCAGGGGGTGGGTGCGGTGCAGCTCGTCGGTGCGGTACGTGACCACGATCAGCAGGCCCGCCGCGGTCGGCTGGTAGCGGACCAGGAACGACAGCAGGTCGCGGGTGGACCGGTCGGCCCAGTGGGCGTCCTCGACGATCAGCAGCACGGGCCGCTCCTCGGCCAGCCGCTCCAGCAGCCCCAGCACCTGCTCGAACAGCCGCGCCCTGGCCTCGGGCCCGTCGCCGTCCGGCTCCCCGAACTCGGGCAGCAGCCGCGCCAGCCCGCGCGTCGTGCCGCCCGGCACCAGCGCCGCCACCCCGTCGCGGCCCAGCTCGCGCACGAGCCCGCGCAGCACGGCGGTGAACGGCGCGAACGGCAGGCCCTCGGTGCCCAGCTCCAGGCACCCGCCGACCAGCACCAGCGCGTCGTCGGCCCGATCGGTGAACTCCTTGATCAGCCGGGTCTTGCCGACGCCGGCCTCTCCGCCGACGAGCACGGCGGACGACGCCCCGGCACGCGCCCCGGCCAGCGCGTCGCCGAGGGCGGCGAGCTCACGGGCGCGCCCGACGAAGCGGGGGCTGACGGCATGGATACTCACGCCCTAAGAATGCCATCAGGCTAGGACAGAATTCCCCGCCGCCGGGGCAGAACAACTAGCGCAGGACCTTGCGGAAGAACGTGGCAGAGGCCTCGTAGCCCAGCGCGTGGTAGAACTCGGGCGCCCGCCGCGTGGCCATCGCCACGTAGCCCGCCTCCCGCGAGCGCGCCCACCGCTCGAACTCCTCCAGCAGGGCCCGCCCGATCCCCTGCCGGCGCGCCCCGGAGCCGACCATGGCCTCCTCGACCCAGGCGACCGGCCCGTTGGCGAACAGCGTCAGATGCACGAACCCCAGCAGGTAGCCCTGCACCCGCCCGCCCACGACGGCCGCGAGCAGCAGGGCGTCCTCGTTCGCCAGCAGCTCGGGCAGGGCGGCGTCGAAGGCCCCGCGCTCCGGCCTGAACGTCAGGCCGAACTCACGCGCCAGCGCGAACACCTCGTCCGCGTCCGCCTTCTCCGCCCTCCTGATGAGAAGATCGTCAGCCGTCATGACTGACGACACTAGATCGTCCGAGGTCGCGGACGCAAACTCCCTCGATTCGCCCCGCCGAAAGCGCTCACCCGAAAACGCTCGGCCGGAAACGCTCAGAGGTCGCCCAGGCCGAGCTGCCGGGCGATGAGCATGCGCTGCACCTCGCTCGTGCCCTCACCGATCTCCAGCACCTTGGCGTCGCGGTAGAAGCGCCCCACGGGGAACTCGTTCATGAACCCGTAGCCGCCGAACACCTGTGTGGCGTCCCGCGCGTTGTCCATGGCCGCGTTCGACGAGACCAGCTTGGCGATCGCGGCCTCCTTCTTGAACGGCGCCCCGGCCAGCATCTTCTCGGCCGCGTGGTAGTAGGCCAGGCGGGCGGTGTGGGCGCGGGCCTCCATGTCGGCGATCTTGAACTGGATGGCCTGGTAGTGGCCGATCGGGTGGCCGAACGCCTTGCGGTCCCTGACGTACTTGACGCTTTCGTCCACGCACCCCTGGGCCAGTCCCACGCTGAGCGCGGCGATCGCGATGCGGCCCTCGTCGAGGGTCTGCAGGAACTGGGCGTAGCCGCGGCCGCGCTCGCCCAGCAGGTTCGCGGCGGGGACGCGGCAGTCGCTGAAGGACAGCTCGCGGGTGTCGGAGGCGTTCCAGCCGACCTTGGAGTACTTCTTCGACACCGTGAACCCGGGCGTGCCGCTCGGCACGAGGATCGTGGAGATCTCCCGCTCGCCGGTGATCGCGGCCACGCCGACGACGGCCGTGATGTCGGTGCCGGAGTTGGTGATGAAGGCCTTCGTCCCGTTGATCACCCATTCGGGCCCGTCCAGCACGGCCGTAGTGCGCATCCCGCCCGGCACGTCGGACCCGCCGCCGGGCTCGGTCAGGCCGAACGCGCCCAGGGCCGCGCCCGAGGTCAGCCTGGGCAGCCAGTGCTCGCGCTGCTCATCGGTGCCGAACCGGTAGATCGGCATCGCGCCCAGCGACACCGCGGCCTCCAGGGTGATCGCCACGCTGGAGTCGACGCGGGCCAGCTCCTCCAGCGCCACGCACAGGGCGAAGTAGTCGCCGCCCATGCCGCCGTACTCCTCCGGGAACGGCAGCCCGAACAGCCCCATGGCGCCCATCTGCCGCACGATGTCGTACGGGAACTCCTCCCGTTCGTAGTAGTCGCCGATCACCGGCGCGACCACCTCGCGGGCGAACGACTCGACGGTCTTGCGCAGCTCTTCGTACTCGTCCTTGAGCATGGTCAGCCTTTCGACAGCGCCTGTACGACGCGGGAGGGGCTGGGCCGGCCGAGCAGCTCCGCCAGCCAGGTGCTGGTGGACACGAGCTTGCCCAGGTCGAGCCCGGTCTCGATGCCGAGCCCCCGCAACATCCAGACCAGGTCTTCGGTCGCGAGGTTGCCGGTGGCGGACTCGGCGTACGGGCAGCCGCCGATGCCGCCCGTGGAGGCGTCGATCGTGGTCACGCCCGCTCTCAACGCGGCCAGGGTGTTGCCGAGCGCCTGGCCGTAGGTGTCGTGGAAGTGCACGGCGAGCCGCTCGGGGCGGCGGAACGCCTTGATCAGCGCGGTCACGTGCCCGGGCGTGCCGACCCCGATGGTGTCGCCGAGCGACAGCTCGTAGCAGCCGAGCCCGAGCAGCCGCTCCCCGACGGAGACGACCTGGGCGATCGGCGTCGGCCCCTCCCAGGGGTCGCCGAAGCACATCGACACGTACGCGCGCACCCGCACGCCGTTGTCCAGCGCCCTGGCCACGACCGGGTCGAACATCTCGAACTGGCTCTCCAGGCTGCGGTTGAGGTTCTTGGCGGCGAACGTCTCGGTGGCGCTGGCGAAGATGGCGATCTCGTCCACGCCGCGCTCCAGGGCCCGGTCGAGGCCGCGCAGGTTGGGGACGAGGACCGGGTAGCGCACGCCCGGCTTCCTGCGCAGCCGGGCCAGCAGCTCGTCGGCGTCGGCGAGCTGCGGCACCCATTTCGGGTGGACGAAGCTGGTCGCCTCGATCACCTTGTGCCCGGCGTCCGCGAGCCGGTCGATGAACTCGGCCTTCACCTCGACGGGCACGATCGAGGACTCGTTCTGCAGGCCGTCGCGCGGGCCGACCTCGTAGATCGTGACCTGCTGCGGAAGCCCTTCCATCGGGTACGGCATCACGCCTCCTCCCTGCTTATGGCCTCACTCCGTGAGGCGGGTTCGGTCGCCCTCGATGCCGTCGCCTTCCCCCGCTCTGGTCGCTGCGCTCCCGCCGCTCCTCCAGACGACGGCGCTCCCTCACCGGCGACTACGGCCAGCACCGCGTCCATGTCGACCGGCTGGCCCGCCTGGACCGCCAGCTCGGAGACCACACCGTCGCGCGGGGCGGTGACCGTGTGCTCCATCTTCATGGCCTCGACGATCACCAGCGGCTGGCCTTCGGTGACCCGGTCGCCGGCCTGGGCCTTGACCACCAGGACGGTGCCGGGCATGGGGCTCCTGACGACGCCGTCGCCCTGGGCCGCCGCGCCGGGCCGGTCGCCGGGGTCGCCGATGAGGTGCCGGGTGAGCGCCCACGCCGCGCCGTCCTTGCCGAGCCAGAGCGTGTCGGCATGGCGTACGCGCAGGTAGTGCTCGGTGCGGCCGCCGATCTTGACGGTCAGCTCCCCGTCGCCGAGCCGGATGCGCGCGGGCACGATCTCATCGTTCATCCGGACTTCGGCGGATTCTTCGGGCAGGCCGCGGACCTGGACCGCGTGCACCCCGTCCCTCGACTCCAGCCGCCACGTCGTCCAGGCCCGCTCGCCGACCCGCCAGCCGTCCGTGACCTCCCACGGATCGTCGCCCCGGGGCAGGGCGTGGAAGGCGAGCGCCGCCGCCGCGAGCACGTCGGCGGGCACATCGGCGGACGGGAGCAGCTCGGGGAGCACGCGCTCGACCAGCCCGGTGTCCAGCTCGCCCGCCTTGACGGCCGGATGCTCGGCGAGGGCCCGCAGGAACGGGATGTTGGTGACCACGCCGAGGACCGCCGTGCGGGCCAGGGCCCGGTCGAGCGTCCTGAGCGCCGCGGCCCGGTCCGGCGCCCAGGCGACGACCTTGGAGAGCATCGGGTCGAACTCGCTGCCCACGACGCCGCCCTCGACCAGCCCGGAGTCCACCCGTACGACGGGCGCGGGGCCGCCCGGGGCCCCGCCGTCCGGCTCGCGCAGCGCCAGCACGTGGCCGCCCGTCGGCAGGAAGCCGCGGGCCGGGTCCTCGGCGTAGACGCGGGCCTCGACGGCGTGCCCGTCGAGGCGCACGTCGTCCTGCCCGAACGGCAGCGGCTCGCCCGCCGCGACCCGCAGCTGCAGCTCGACCAGGTCGAGCCCGGTCACCAGCTCGGTGACGGGGTGCTCCACCTGGAGGCGGGTGTTCATCTCCATGAAGTGGTAGGACCCGGTGGTCCCGTCCACGATGAACTCGACCGTGCCCGCCCCCACGTAGCCCACCGAGCGCGCGGCCTCCACCGCGGCCGAGCCCATGCGGGCGCGCGTCTTAGGGTCGACGAAGGGCGAGGGGGCCTCCTCGATGATCTTCTGGTGCCTGCGCTGCAGGCTGCACTCGCGCTCGCCCAGGTGCAGGACGTTGCCGTGGGTGTCGGCCAGGATCTGCAGCTCGATGTGGCGGGGGCTCTCGACGTACCGCTCGATCAGCAGGGTCGCGTCGCCGAACGCCGCCCGTGCCGTGCGCCGGGCCGACTCCAGGGCGTCGGGCAGCTCGGCGGCCGACCGTACGAGCACCATGCCCTTGCCCCCGCCGCCCGCGGAGGGCTTGATCAGCGCGGGGAACTCGCGCCAGGACTCCAGCGAGTCTCCGGGTTCGGCCCCGCCGGGCACGACGGGCACCCCGGCCGCCGACACCGTGGCCTTGGCGCGGATCTTGTCGCCCATGGCGTCGACGGCCTCGGGCGGCGGGCCGACGAACACCAGCCCGGCCTGCGCGCACCGCCGCGCGAACGCGGCGTTCTCGGCGAGGAAGCCGTAGCCGGGGTGGACGGCCTGCGCCCCGGACGCCAGCGCCGCATCGACAATTGCCTCAATATCCAGATATTTCGGCACTTGGTGGGAGAGGTCGGCCTCCAGCACGTGCCGGGCTCCGGCGTCCGACGCCGTGTGCACGGCCACCGACGTGATGCCGAGCCGGCGCAGCGTGCGGATGATCCGTACGGCGATCTCGCCCCTGTTGGCGATCAGAACACGGTCGAACAACATGCGTCACATCCGGAAGACGCCGTAACCGGCGGGCTCGAGCGGGGCATTGGCCGCCGCGGACAGCGCCAGGCCGAGGACGGTGCGGGTGTCGAGCGGGTCGATCACGCCGTCGTCCCACAGCCTGGCCGTGGAGTAGTACGGGTTGCCCTGGTGCTCGTACTGGGCCCTGATCGCGTCGGCGTCGGCGGTGCCGACCGTGGTGAGCACGTTCGCGGCCTGCTCGCCGCCCATGACCGAGATGCGGGCGTTCGGCCACATCCACAGGAACCTGGGCGAGTACGCCCGCCCGGCCATCGCGTAGTTGCCCGCCCCGAAGGAGCCGCCGACCACGACGGTGAACTTGGGCACCCGCGCGCACGAGACGGCGGTGACCATCTTGGCGCCGTGCTTGGCGATGCCGCCCGCCTCGTAGGCCTTGCCGACCATGAAGCCGCTGATGTTCTGCAGGAAGACGAGCGGGATCCGCCGCTGGTCGCACAACTCGATGAAGTGGGCGCCCTTCATCGCGGACTCGCTGAACAGGATGCCGTTGTTGGCCACGATCCCCACCGGATGGCCGTGGAGGTGGGCGAACCCGGTCACGAGGGTCGAGCCGTACTCGGCCTTGAACTCCAGGAAGCGCGAGCCGTCCACGATCCTGGCGATCACCTCGCGCACGTCGTAGGGCTGGCGCGTGTCGGCGGGCACGATCCCGTACAGGTCGCGCGGGTCGTGCCGAGGCGCCTCGGGCGCGATCGTGTCCCACGGCCTTGGGGCGCGCGGGGCCAGGGTGGAGACGATGTCCCGGACGATGGCCAGCGCGTGCGCGTCGTCCTCGGCCAGGTGGTCGGTGACGCCGCTGACCCGCGCGTGCAGGTCGCCGCCGCCCAGCTCCTCGGCCGTGACCTCCTCGCCGGTGGCCGCCTTCACCAGCGGCGGGCCGCCCAGGAAGATCGTGCCCTGGCCGCGCACGATGACGGCCTCGTCGCTCATCGCGGGCACGTACGCGCCGCCCGCCGTGCACGAGCCGAGCACGGCGGCGATCTGCGGGATGCCGCGGGCGGACATGGTGGCCTGGTTGTAGAAGATGCGGCCGAAGTGCTCGCGGTCGGGGAACACCTCGTCCTGCTTGGGCAGGAACGCGCCGCCCGAGTCGACGAGGTAGACGCACGGCAGGTGGTTGTGCAGGGCCACCTCCTGCGCGCGCAGGTGCTTCTTGACCGTCATCGGGTAGTACGTGCCGCCCTTGACGGTGGCGTCGTTGGCGACGATCACGCACTCGCGGCCGGAGACCCGGCCGACCCCCGTGATGATCCCCGCGGCGGGCGCCTGGTCGTCGTAGAGGCCGTTGGCGGCCAGCGGCGACAGCTCCAGGAAGCGGGAGCCGGGGTCGAGCAGGCCGTCTACGCGGTCGCGCGGCAGCAGCTTGCCGCGCTCGACGTGGCGCGCGCGCGAGCGCTCGGGGCCGCCCCGGGCGGCGGCCTCCAGCCGCTCCAGCAGCTCGGCGGCCAGCCGCTCGTTGAGCTCGGCGTTGCGTTTGTACGCCTCGCCGCCGGGATCGGCGGACGACTTCAGCACCGGCCACTCGCTCATGACGCCCCTCTCATAGCACGAGATGTTAGTCATCATTAACGTAGTCGTCTAGCATGTGAGACGTGACCACTACCGCCCCTACCCGGAATCGCCGCAACAGGCGCGGGGAGATCCTGGAGGCGGCGGCCCGGCTGTTCGCCGCGCGCGGTTTCCACGGCGTCTCGATCGAGGACATCGGCGCCGCGGTCGGCGTCTCGGGCCCCGCGCTCTACCGGCACTTCAGCGGCAAGGACGCGCTGCTGTCGGAGATGCTGCTCGACGTCAGCTCGCGGCTGCGCGAGTCGGCCGCCGCGGTGGTCACCTCGTGCCCGGATCCGCAGGAGACGCTGGACGCGCTGCTCAACGTGCAGATCACGTTCGCCCTGGAGCAGCCGGCGCTGATCACCGTGCACGACAGGGAGCTGGGCAACGTGCCCGAGCCCGAGCGGCGCCAGATCAGGCGGCTGCAGCGGCTCTACGTCGAGGAGTGGGTCACCGTGCTGGCCGAGCTGCACCCGGCCTGCCCGGCCGCGCGGCTGCGGGCCGCGACGCACGCCGTGTTCGGGCTGCTCAACTCCACGCCGCACAGCGCGGGCGAGCTGGGCGCGGGGGACATGCGGCCGCTGCTGCACGCCATGGCGCGGTCGGCCATCGCCGCCGCTGTTAGCGCTCGCTAACTTCCAGGGATCTGCCCGGAATGCCCTTCACGTGCCAACTATCTAGATATATCGTCAAGATATCTCGATAGTTGGAGGTAATCGTGGAAGAGCCTGACTTCTGGGATGCCCCGCACCCCCACCCCCCGATCCCCCCGCACCCGCCCAGCCTCCCGCTGGGCCCCCCGCTGGGCCCCCCGCCCGGTCCGCCGCCGGGGCCGGGCGGCTTCGGCCCGCCCTTCGCGCCGCACCCGCCGGGGCCCCACTTCGGCACCGTGGTCCACTGGGAGACGCCCGCTCCGCGGGTGCGCCGCGGCGACGTCCGGGCCGCCCTGCTGGCGCTGCTCCTCGAAGGACCGCAGAACGGCTACCAGATGATCCAGAGCATCGAGGAGCGCAGCCGCGGCGTCTGGCGGCCCAGCCCCGGCTCCGTCTATCCGGCGCTGCAGCAGCTCGAGGACGAGGGCCTGGTGTCCGGGGACGAGTCCGGCGGGAGCCGTACGTACCGGCTGACGGAGGAGGGCCGCCGCCAGGCGGCCAGGTACGCCGACGAGGCGCCGTGGGACGAGGTCGCCCGCACGGCCGTGCCGCCGGACCACCACGAGTTGCGCCTGCTCTGGGCCCAGCTCAACGAGGCGTTCTCCCACCTGGTCCGCACGGCCGACGAGCGTCAGATCGCGGCGGCCAAGGAGCTGGTCAAGAAGACGCGCAGGTCCATGTTCCAGATCCTGTCGGAGGGCTGAGATGGCGGCTGACGCGGCGGTCGCCGTGCGCGGCCTGCGGAAGACGTACGGGAAGGTCGAGGCCGTCAAGGGCGTCGACTTCGAGGTGCGCCCCGGCGAGGTGTTCGGCTTCCTCGGCCCGAACGGCGCCGGCAAGACCACCACCATCAGCATGCTCTGCACGCTGGTGAACCCCACCGGCGGCAGCGCCACCGTGGCGGGCCACGACGTGGTCAGGGATCGTGACGAGGTCCGCAGGAACATCGGCCTCGTCTTCCAGGACCCCACCCTCGACGGCTACCTGAGCGCCGAGCAGAACCTGCGCTTCCACGCCGAGCTGTACGGCGTGCCCAAGAGCGCGGTCGGCGACCGGATCCGGCAGGTCATGGAGATGGTCGCGCTGTGGGACCGCAGGGACGCCAAGGTGATGACGTTCTCCGGCGGCATGAAGCGGCGGCTGGAGATCGCCCGCGGGCTGCTGCACTCCCCGCGCGTGCTCTTCCTCGACGAGCCCACCGTGGGGCTCGACCCGCAGACCCGCTCGGCCATCTGGGGCTACATCAACCAGCTGCGGCTCCTGGAGGACATCACCATCTTCATGACCACGCACTACATGGACGAGGCCGAGTACTGCGACCGGATCGCGATCATCGACCACGGCGAGATCGTCGTCATCGACTCGCCCGAGGCGCTGAAGGCCAGCGTCGGCAAGGACCGGGTGCAGATCCAGACCTCCGACGACACGGAGGCGATCAAGGCGCTGCGGGAGCGGTTCGGGCTGGAGGCGGCCGTGCGCGAGGGCGCGGTGACGTTCGGGGTGGCCTCGGGCGAGGAGTTCGTGCCGAGGCTGTTCGCCGAGCTCGGCATGCCGATCAGATCGGTGAGCGTGTCGCGGCCGTCCCTGGACGACGTGTTCATGTCGTACACCGGCTCCACGATCCGCGACGCCGAGGCCGGCGACGGCAACCTGGCGTTCATGAGAGCGATGGCGAGGCGATAGTCATGGCGACAGAGGCCGTCGGCGTCCGCGTGCCGGTCCGCGGCGCCGGTCACGACCTGCGGGCGATCAAGGTCGTCCTCCACCGGGAGATGCTGCGCTTCGTCAACGACCGCACCCGCATGGCGTCCATGCTGGTGCAGCCCGTGCTCTGGCTGTTCGTCATGGGCACGGGGCTCGGGTCGCTGGTGCGGGGGGCGATCCCCGGGATCGACTACCGCACGTTCATGTACCCCGGCATGATCTCCATGACCGTGATCATGACCGGGATGTTCTCGGCCGGGTCCATCGTGTGGGACCGCGAGTTCGGCTTCCTCAGGGAGATGCTGGTCGCGCCCGTCTCACGCGGGGCGATCGTGGTCGGCAAGTGCCTGGGCGGGGCCATCGTGGCCACCGGGCAGGGCATCCTCATCCTGGCCATGGCGGGGCTGGTGGGGGTGCCCTACTCGCCCGCGCTCCTCGTGACGCTGCTGGCGGAGATGTTCCTCGCGGCGTTCACGATCACGGCCTTCGGGGTGATGCTGGCGGCCCGGATGAAGAACATGCAGACCTTCTTCGGCCTGATGCAGATGGCGATCATGCCCATGATGTTCCTGTCGGGCGCGATGTTCCCGCTGGCCAACCTGCCGTCGTGGCTGCACGTGCTGACCGTGGTCAACCCGATGACGTACGCGGTGGACCCGCTGCGCCAGGCGGTCTTCTCGCACCTCGACGTGCCGGCGCAGGTGAACGCGGTGCTGAACCCCGGGGTCCGGTGGTTCGACTTCCAGGTGCCGGTGCTCCTCGAGCTCGGCCTCGTGGCGGCCCTGGGGCTGGCGCTGCTGGGGGTGGGGATCGCGGAGTTCAGGCGGGCGGAGTAGAACGGGACGAGGCCCGGGGCGGTGTTCCCCGGGCCTCGTCCGCGTGTCAGATCAGCGCTTGACCCGGACGTAGTCCGAGCCGCTGGTGGCGCCGTAGGTGTCGTCGTCACCGCCGAACACGAACCGCCAGCGGCCCGAGTTCCAGCCCTTGACCTTGGTGTAGAGCCCGCCACCGTCGTTGGACCAGGTCGTCTTCACGTACTGCCACTTCTTCGAGCCCGCGGGCTTGAAGAACAGCGCGACCTTGCCCGAGTAGCCCTCCCAGGAGCCCTCGTCGAAGACCTGCAGGCGGCCCTTGAACTTCAGGTACTTGCCGCGCTTGACCGGCTCGGGGTACGCGTTGAACTTGATCAGCCGCGTGTCCGCCTTGGACGCCGCGGGAGGCGGCGCCGGCTGGTTGACCTTGACCCAGTCGGCGTCGCTGACCGAGCCGCGGACACCGCGGGTGCCCTCGTACTCGGCCCGCCACCAGCCCGAGGTCTGCGCGGGGGCGGAGGCCCAGAAGCGGCCGCCGCGGCCGGTCACGTCGCTGGTGACGTACTCCCACCTGGACGAGCCGTCGGCCTTGAAGAAGATCGAGACCCGCTCGCCGGCCACGCCGCCGCGGTCCTGGACCAGCAGGGCGCCGCTGAAGGTGAGCCGGTCACCCTTGTCCACCGGCTCGGGGCGGGCGTCGAAGCCGGCGATCCTGCTGCCCAGGACGCCGCGGCTGACGTCGACCCGGTCGGTGTCGCTGACCGAGCCCTTGGCCGCGGACGTGCCCGCGAACTCGGCCCGCCACCAGCCGGTCTCGTCGGCCCGCACGGTGGCGCTGAACCAGCCGTTGCCACCGGTCGTCACCTTGGCGACGTGGCGGTAGGCGTCGGTGCCGCGCTCGCGGAAGGTGATGGCGACGCTCTGGCCGCCGTAGCCCTTGCCGTCGGCGAGGAGCTGACCGGTGACCTTGATCAGGTCACCCTTGTCCACGGAGTCGGGGCTGGCGTCGAAGTCGACGATCTTGGTGTCGAGCACCTTCTTGACCGAGACCTCGAACGTGCCGCCGCGGGAGGCGCCTGCGGCGACGGCGAGCCAGCTCCACGTGCCGGCGTTCGTGGAGTCGAAGGACCGGGTGCCGGTCCACTTCGTCCAGTCGCCGTCCTTGGTGGACGTCAGGTCGACGGGCTTGCCGACGCTGACGTCGCCCGGGGGCTTGAGCTGGAGCTCGGCCTTGTCGGCCCCCTTGGTGGCGAAGCTGAACGTGGCCGTGACCGCGCCGCTGGTGACGTCGATCGGAGAATTGGGACTGATCCCGACCCGGGTGATGACGGGATCCGCGGCCGCCGTCGCTGCGGAGGGAGCCATGACCAGGGCTCCGGCTCCGAGCGCCACTGCAAGGGCGGCCACACGAATGCGTTGTAACATGCGGGTTCCTTTCAGAGACCCAATGGTTCAACGCGGCATTGAGGGTGCCACGTGTGTCAAATAAGTAGACGTACGCGCCGACCGGAAGGTTTAGGATTCTGACAAACCGTTATATGTCGGGGTCAAACGGACCGGTCCACAACATGTCAGCCACGTCCGGCAGACGTCAGCGCCAATGAAAGACATAATCGAGGTGTGGCGCGCGACACAGTTGAGACTCATTTCACCCAGGCGGTTGCGACGCTGAAGGCGGGCCCCGCGCGAGATCCGGGGCTGCCGGTCCGCGAGGGCAGCTCGCTGACCGGCGAGCAGTGCATGCAGCTGTTCCGGCGCCAGCTCGACAGCCGCCTGCTGGACATCGCGGCCCGCTGGCTGAAAGAGCGGGACGAGGGCTACTACACGATCGGCTCGGCCGGCCACGAGGGCAACGCGGCCGTCGCCGCCGCCCTGCGGCCCACCGACCCGGCCCTGCTCCACTACCGCTCCGGCGCGTTCTACCTGACCAGGTCCGAGCAGGCGGGCAGGCTGCCCGAGCAGGGCATCCGCGACGTGCTGAAGGGCCTTGCCGCGGCGGCCGACGAGCCGATCGCGGGCGGCCGGCACAAGGTGTTCGGCCATCCCGACCTGGCCGTCATCCCCCAGACCTCCACGATCGCCAGCCACCTGCCCAGGTCCGTCGGCGTGGCGTTCGCCATCGAGCGGGCGTCGGCGGCGATCGGCGAGCAGGCCCGCTGGCCCGCCGACGCGGTCGCGGTGTGCAGCTTCGGCGACGCCTCGATCAACCACGCGAGCGCCCTGAGCGGCTTCAACACCGCCTCCTACGCCACCTACCAGGGACAGGCGCTGCCGCTGCTGTTCGTGTGCGAGGACAACGGCATCGGCATCAGCGTCCGCACGCCCAAGGGCTGGGTGGAGGCGGCGCTGCGGCGCCCCGGCATCGAATACTTCGCCGCCGACGGCTGCGACCTCGCCGCGGCGTACGACGCCGCCGTCCGCGCGGTCGCGCACGTACGCGAGCGCCGCTCCCCCGCCTTCCTCCACCTGACCACCGTGCGGCTCATGGGGCACGCCGGCTCCGACGTCGAGCAGGCCTACCGCACCCAGCGCGAGATCAGGGCCGACCTGGAGCGCGACCCGCTGGTGCGCACGGCCGAGCTGCTCGTGGAGGGGGGGCAGAGCACGCCGGAAGAGCTGCTCAGGACGTACGAGTCCGAGCGCGAGCACGTGCTGCGGCTCGCCCTGGAGACGACGCGCAGCCCGCGGCTCGGCTCCGCCAAGGAGGTCATGGAGCCGATCGCGCCGCGCAAGCCGGAGCTGATCGCCAAGATCAGCCCGATGGCGGCCCCGGCCCCGGATCGGGAGAAGGCGTTCGCCGGGGCGCTGCCCGAGCACGACAAGCCGATGACGCTCTCGCAGGCCATCAACCGCACGCTCGCCGACGCGCTGGCGGTCTACCCCGAGATGACCGTGTTCGGCGAGGACGTCGCCAAGAAGGGCGGCGTCTACGGCGTGACCAGGGGGCTGCAGAAGCGGTTCGGCGGCGGCCGGGTGTTCGACACGCTGCTGGACGAGCAGGCCATCCTGGGGCTGGCGCTGGGGGCCGGCGTGTCGGGGCTGCTGCCCGTGCCGGAGATCCAGTATCTCGCCTACCTGCACAACGCGCTCGACCAGATCCGGGGGGAAGCGGCCACGCTGTCGTTCTTCTCGCGCGGCTCCTACACCAACCCGATGGTGGTCCGGGTGGCCGGCTACGCCTACCAGAAGGGGTTCGGCGGCCACTTCCACAACGACAACGCCGTGGGCGCGCTGCGCGACATCCCCGGCCTGGTCATCGCCTCCCCCGCGCGCCCCGACGACGCGGCCGCCATGCTGCGCACGTGCCTGGCGGCGGCCCGCACGTCGGGGTCGGTGTCGGTGTTCCTGGAGCCGATCGCGCTCTACCACACGCGCGACCTGTTCGAGGAGGGCGACGGGGGCTGGCTGGCGCCGTACGCGCCGCCCGGGCGCTGGCCGGAGACGCACGTGCCGATCGGGCAGGCGCGCTCCTACGGCGACGGGCGCGACCTGACGATCGTGACGTTCGGCAACGGCGTGCGGATGAGCCTGCGGGCCGCGGTGCGGCTGACCCAGGAGGGATACGGATGCCGCGTGCTCGACCTGCGCTGGCTGGCGCCGCTCCCGATGGACGACGTGCTGCGGGCGGCCGAGCTGACCGGCGCCGTGCTGATCGCCGACGAGACCCGGCACACCGGCGGCGTGTCGGAGGGCATCATGGCGGAGCTGGCCGACGCCGGGTTCACCGGCAAGCTCGCGCGGGTGACCTCGTCCGACAGCTTCATCCCCCTGGGCGGGGCGGCCGAGCACGTGCTGCTGTCGGAGGCCGAGATCGAGCAGGCGGCGCGCAAGCTCCTGGGGTGAGCCCTGGGGTGAGCGCGGCGGGCTACGGGTTGGAGCGGGCGACCGCGCCCCTGATGCACGTCGGCTTCGACCAGGCGACCGTCGAGCTCTCCGAGATGCGCAGCGGGACGCCCACCAGGAAGCAGTAGCCGCTGTCCGGGTCCAGCCCCGCGACGCGGGTGGCGGTGGTGCCCTGGGCCAGGGCGGTGATGGCCTGCTCGCCCTTCTTGATCGGGGAGCGCTGGAGGACCACCGGATAGCGGCGGGCGCCCGCGGGGAGCGTCCACTTCAGCTCGACGAGGGCGCCCTGGTCGGCGGTCACCTTCAGGCCGCGCGGGGTCAGCGCGGCGACGGACTGCTTGTCGATGGGCTCGGTGTCCCGGGTGCCCGGCTCGGACGCCGAAGGCTGGGTGGTGTGTGACGGGTCGTTCTGCTGGAGCGACAGGTAGACGGCCGCGCTGGTGCCGCCCACGACGACGGCCGCCACGGCGGCGCCGATCACGAGGCCCCGCGGCAGGCGCCCCCCGCCGCCCGGCGCGGTCGTCGCGCCGTGCGCCGGCGGGGTGGTGGCCGAGGCGACGGACGGCGGCGCGGACGCCCCGGCCGCGTGGTAGCCGGACGGCCCACCGCCCACACCCGGGCCCTGCCCGCCGCCCACGCCCGGGCCCTGCCCGCCGCCCACGCCCGGGCCCTGCGCACCGCCGGTGCCCGGCCCCTGCGCGCCGGGAGGCCCGCCCTCGGGGAGGCCGCCGATTCCCGGCGCGTGCCGGCCTGTGGCGTACGGGGCGCCGGTGCCCGTCGCCCGCGCTTCCGGAGCGAACGGTGACGGCTGCGCGTCCGGGGCGAAGGGCGACGGCTGCGCTTCGGGGGCGAACGGCGACGGCCGGCCGGGGCCGCCGGGCAGGTGGTGGCCGGTGGACGGCAGATGGTTGCCCGTGGTCGGGAGCTGAGGGCTCCCCAGGTGCTGGGAGCTCCCCGGGTGCTGGGGGCTTCCTGGAGGCTGGGGGCTCCCCTGATGCTGGGGTTCGGCGGTGGGCGGGTCGTCGAGGCGGGGGCGGGGCACCGTGGACATCGCCGGTCCCGGGCCGGGGTCCTGGCCCACCAGGTCGGTCACCGGCAGGCCCAGCTCGGCCTGCACCTCCTGCAGCCGCCGGGCGAACTCCCGCGCCGACCCGTACCGCACCTCGGGCTGCTTGGACATCGCCCGCAGCACCGTCTCGAGGACCGGCGGCGGCACGTCCGAGCGGTTGATGGGGGGCGGCTCGACGCTGAGCACCCGGTACATCAGGGGCGCGATCGACGGGTCCGTCGGGTTGTGGAAGGCGGGCTGGCCGGCCAGCAGGTGGTAGAGGGTCGAGCCGAGCGAGTAGATGTCGGTCGAGGCCGAGTGCGGCTGCCCGGTGAGCACCTCGGGGGCGGCGTGCAGCGGGGTGAACGCCTGCGACGTGGCCGAGATCTCCGAGGAGTCCACGACCCGGGCCACGCCGAAGTCGGCGATGGCGACCTCGCCGTACCGGGAGATGAGGATGTTCTGCGGCTTGATGTCGCCGTGCAGGACCCCGGCCTCGTGTACGGCGGCCAGCGCCCCGGCCAGCTTCACCCCGGCCCGCAGCACGTCGGGCACCTGCAGCGGCCCCTCCTTGCGGACCTTGTCGCGCAGCGAGCCGTTCTCGAAGTAGTCCATCGCGATGTACGGCTTGCCGGAGCGGGTGACGCCGGTGTCGAAGACGGTCACGACGTTGGGGTGGCCGGTCAGGCGGCCGGTGAGCTGCAGCTCGCGCTGGAACCTGCGCATCGTGCGCTGGTCGACCCGGTCGACGGACAGCACCTTGAGCGCCACGACCCGGTCGAGGCGCTCCTGGTAGGCGCGGTACACGACGGCGAAGCCGCCCTGGCCCGCCTGATCGAGTACCCGGTAGCCGGGCGCGTCCTCGACTGGCAGCACGGCACTCCCCCCTGTTGCAGGCGAGCTTAGTGCGAATTTTGGGGGTTAGAGCGGATTCATGAGGTACGCGCCGAAGGCCGCGGACGCGACCGACACCACGAAGAAGAAGAACACGTAGAACCCGCCGGGCAGGAACGTCAGCCTGGCCAGCTGGTCGGCGTCGGAGTCTCTCGCCTGCCGCCGGCGCCGCTTGCGCTGCAGCTCGATGATCGGCCTGATCCCGCCGAACAGCAGGATCCAGACCGCGACCAGGGCGACGACCTGCTGCACCTCGGCCGGCGCGTACATGATCAGAGCGAACACGGCGCCGCCGGTGGCGAGCAGGATCAGCGCGCCGTACAGGTTGCGGATCAGCAGCAGCATGCAGACCAGGAACAGCAGCACGCTCCAGATCAGCAGCGTGATGTGCCCCATCTCGGTCAGCCAGGCGGCGGCCAGCCCCAGCAGCGGAGGCGCCACATAGCCGGCGAGCGCGGTCAGCACCATGCCGGGCCCGGTGGGCCTGCCCCTGGTCAGCGTCACGCCGGAGGTGTCGGAGTGGAGGCGGATGCCTTCGAGCTTGCGTCGGGTGACCAGCGCCATCAGCGCGTGGCCGCCCTCGTGGGCGATCGTGATCAGGCCTCTGGTCACCTGCCAGGGCATGCGGAAGCCGACGAGCACGAACGCGGCGAGAGCCGAGACCCCCACGACCCAGGGGTCGGGGTCAGGCTGAACCTTGATCAGGTGGGCCCAGAGCTGTTCCATCGAGGAGAAACCCTATCCAGGTAGAGTCTCGTCCGTGGCCACAGAACAAGATTCTGACGCCCGGGTGCCGGACTGGTGGCGCGGGCTCGGCTTGCCCGGCCTGATCGACCTGCACGTCCACTTCCTGCCGGAGCGGATGGAGCGGCGGGTGTGGCACCACTTCAGGCACGGCGGCCCGCTGATGGGGAACGGCTGGAAGATCGAGTACGAGTGGCCGGCGGAGGAGCGGGTCGCGCTGCTGCGGGCCATGGGCGTGCGCGCGTTCCCCGCCCTCGCCTATGCGCACAAGCCGGACATGGCGCTCGATCTCAACGCCTGGACGCTGGAGTTCGCCCGCCGTACACCTGGATGCCTGCCTTCGGCGACCTTCTACCCAGAGCCTGGCGTCGTGGAGTACGTGCGCCGGGCGCTGGAGGACGGGGCCAGGATCTTCAAGGTGCACCTCCAGGTCGGCGGGTTCGACCCGCGGGCCGCCGAGCTGGAGGAGGTCTGGGGGCTGCTGGCGGAGGCCGGGGTGCCGGTGGTGACGCACGCCAGCTCGGTGCCCGTGCCGGGCGGGCACATCGGGCCCGGGCCGATCGGCGAGGTGCTGCGCAGGCATCCGCGGCTGCGGGTGGTGATCGCGCATCTGGGGATGCCGGAGTACGACCCGTTCTTCGAGCTGGCCGCCCGCTACGAGCGGGTCGCGCTGGACACCACGATGGCGTTCACCGACTTCGCCGAGCTGGGCATGCCCTTCCCCGCGCGGCTGAGGCCGGCGTTGCTTGATCTGGGCATTTCCGGCAAGGTGGTGCTGGGCAGTGACTTCCCGACGATTCCGTACTCTTATGCGCATCAGCTCGACGCGCTCGCCCGGCTGGACCTGGGCGATGCCTGGTTGCGGGCTGTGTGCTGGGACAACGGCGCGGTCATGATCTGATAGAAGGGTGAACGATCGGCACGTGGCGCTCATCGGCGCTTTCTACGACGCTCTGGGCCGCGCGGACTTCGCGGCCATGGAGCGCTGCTACCACCCCGAGGTCAGCTTCGGCGATCCGATCTTCCAGGAGGTCGAGGGACGTGATCGCGTGATGGCGATGTGGCGGCTGCAGCTCGGCGTGCGCGACGGCCTCAGATCCACCTACTGCGACGTGACGGCCGACGACTTCACCGGCACCGCGCACTGGACGTCCCGCTACACCTTCTCCAGCACCGGGCGCGAGGTCGTCAACGAGATCGACGCGCTGTTCAGGTTCGAGGACGGCCTGATCGTCCGCCACCACGACGATTTCGACTTCAAGCGCTGGTCGAAGATGGCGCTGGGCAGGCCGCACGGGCTGCTGTTCGGCTGGACGCCGATGTGGCGCAAGACCATCAGAGACCGCGCCACGCAACGACTCGACGAGCTCTCGTAGTTCCAGGAAGTGACCATGGCCAGGGTTAAGGGGTTCAGGCGCAGCGGCGACGTCCACGAGGAAGCGCCCGAGCACTCGATGGACCCGCGCGCCGCGGAGGAGCGGCCCTACCGGCCGACCGTCATCGACAACGCCATCTATCGCGACGGCAGGCGCGTCGACACCCCCGGCTCCCTGGCAGCCGCCTTCGAGTGTCTCAACGAGATCCCGGGCAGCATGGCCTGGATCGGCCTCTACCGGCCGAAGGAGTGGGAGCTGGTCAAGCTCGGCGAGGAGTTCGAGCTGCACGAGCTGGCGCTGGAGGACGCGATCGTCGGCTCCCAGCGGCCCAAGGCCGACCGCTACGGCGACACGCTGTTCGTGGTGCTGCGGGCCGCGCGCTACCTGGACGACGTGGAGGAGGTCGCATTTGGGGAGGTGCACGTCTTCATCGGCCCCAACTTCGTGATCACCGTACGCCATGCCGAGGCCCCCGACCTGCAGGCCGTCCGCAAGCGCATGGAGTCCGAGCCCGAGCTGCTGAAGCAGGGCCCGCAGGCGGTCCTGTACGCCATCCTCGACGCGGTGGTCGACGGCTACGCCCCGGTGGTGGCCGGGCTGCAGAAGGACATCGAGGAGATCGAGGTCCAGGTCTTCGGCGGCGACCCGTCGGTGTCGCGGCGGGTCTACGAGCTGTCCGGCGAGGTGATCGAGTTCCAGCGGGCCACGGCGCCGCTGGTGGGCATGCTCAACGCCTTCATCGCGGGGGCCTCCAAGCACGGGATGAACGACGAGCTGCAGAGCTACCTGCGTGACGTGGCCGACCACGCGATCACGGTGTCGGAGCGGATCTCCGCGTTCCGGCAGATGCTGCAGGACATCCTGATCGTCAACTCGACGCTGGTGACGCAGGCGCAGAACGCGGAGATGGCCCGGATGACGGAGGCGAGCATCCAGCAGGGCGAGGAGGTCAAGAAGATCTCCGCCTGGGCCGCCATCCTGTTCGCTCCGACGTTGGTCGGAACCATTTACGGGATGAATTTCGACTTCATGCCGGAAACGCACTGGGCGTTCGGCTACCCATTCGCGATCGTGCTGATGGCGGCCGTCTGTTTGACCCTTTATCTCGTCTTCAAACGCCGCGACTGGCTCTGAGCGTCACCACGTGGCCCCGATCACGATCCCGACGACGATCAGGGCCACCAGGGTGACGCGGATGGCGGCGGACACCTGGTGATCCTCAGGCGTCCAGCCCCGCGTGCGCTTCCAGCCGTTCGAGCCGCTGGAGGAGTGGCTGCAACTCCTGGCGGATCGCGGCGGACAACATCGCCTGGACGGCGGCGGGCTGGCTCTGGGCCTCGGCGGCCTGCTGCGTCTGCGCCCGCAGGTGGACGTACCCGGCCAGGGCCGCCACCACGGCGCGCCTGGTGAGCCTGGGCTCGGCGCCCAGCCCGCGCAGGACCTGGCCGGCGCCCCCGTCGGGCTCGGCGACGAGGCCGAGCAGGAGGTGCTCGCAGCCGACGTAGTTGTGGCCGAGCGAGGTCGCCTCCGTGACGGCGAACTCCAGCGCGTTGGCCGCCGCCCCGCTGAAGTTGCGCGGCTCCGAGGCGCCGGCCGCGCCGGGGGCGGGCAGGTGGCGGGCCAGGTCGCGCCTGACGTGCTCGGGGTCGATCTCCACGGCCCGCAGGACGTGCAGCGCCAGGTTGGTCCCCTCGCTCAGCATGGCGCCCAGCAGGTGCTCGGTCCCGACGGCTCCGGCCCCTTCCGCCCTGGCCTGGTCGGCGGCCAGTTTGAGGACGGTGCGCGTCCTGGGCGTGAGGTGCGTCAGCGCCCCGGTCGGCTCTTCGAGGTCGAGGTCGCTCAGGACGGTCTCCCTGATGGCGGTCACCCGGCGGACCGCCTGCTCCAGCGCCCGCTGGCACACCGCCGACACCGGCACTCCGGCCTGCTTGACCGCTTCGGCGAGTTCGTCCGGCAGGTAGACGTTTATCTTCGGCATACCCCTACGATAACCCCCATGGGGTTACACACGTCAAGCGTCCGGGAAATCGGCCAGCGCCTGCTCGGCCTCCCGCACCGCGGCCTTCAGCTGAGCGGCGAAGAACCCCACCCGGTCCGGGCCGAACCGGGCCGAGGGGGCCGAGATCGACAGGGCGGCCAGGGCGGCGCCGTTCCCGTTGCGCAGGGTGGCGCCGATGGCGGAGACGCCGCGTTCCGTCCCGTCCACGTTGATCGCGTAGCCGCGGGCCCTGACGTCGTCGAGCTCGCGGATCAGGGTCGCGCGCTCGTGGTCGGGAAGGTCGGGGTAGAGGTCGTGGAGCTGGTCGGGAGGCAGGGTGGCGAGCAGCACCTTGCCGCCGGAGGCCCGGCGGGCGGGCAGGATCGTGCCGCGGCGGTCGCCGACGTGCAGGATCTGCGACGACTCCACGCTGTCCAGGAAGCGCACCTCCGTACCGACCCGGAGCATGAGGTTCACGGTCTCCGCGGCCCGCGCGCACAGGGCCTCCATCGCGGGCCTGACCCGGGCGCGCAGCTCGCGCAGGAGCGCCCCGCCCGCGCCGGCCTGCGTCGAGGTGAGGAACGGCCCCGGCAGGTACGTGTGCTGCTCGTCCTGCACGGCGAAGTCGCGGTAGACGAGCATGGCCAGCAGGCGGTGGGCGGTCGAGCGGGCGATGCCCAGCTCCCTGGCGACGTCGGCGACCTTGAGGCGGCCCTGGTCGCGCAGCATGTGCAGGAGCAGCAGCACGTTGTCGACGGAGCCCAGGGCGTAGGCGGGCCTGTTCTTCATAGCAGAATGCTAGTGCCGTGTGCAGAATCACCTCCTAGCGTTGCCTCCATGAACCCAGAGGAGAGGCTCTACGCCGACTTCGCGGCGGAAGACCTGATTCCGTTGTGGACGCAGGTCGGCGACCTGATGCCCGAGCACCCGAAGCCGAAGGCGCGGCCGCACGTGTGGGAGTGGAAGACCCTCTACCCGCTGGCCGAGCGGGCCGGCGAGCTGGTGCCCGTCGGGCGCGGCGGAGAGCGGCGGGCCATCGCGCTGGCCAACCCCGGCCTGGGCGGGACGCCGTACGCGACGCCGACCCTCTGGGCGGCCATCCAGTATCTGGGCCCGCGCGAGGTCGCCCCCGAGCACCGCCACACCCAGAACGCCTTCCGCTTCGTCGTCGAGGGCGAGGGCGTCTGGACCGTCGTGAACGGCGACCCGGTCGCCATGCGGCGCGGCGACTTCCTGCTGACGCCCGGCTGGCACTTCCACGGGCATCACAACACCACCGACGCGCCCATGGCCTGGATCGACGGGCTGGACATCCCGCTCGTGCACTACACCGACACCTCGTTCTTCGAGTTCGGCCCCGACCAGGTCACCGACGTGACGACGCCGAGCGTGTCGCGTTCGGAACGGCTGTGGGCGCACCCGGGGCTGCGGCCCGTCTCGGCGCTGGGGGCCACGCCCAGCTCGCCGATCGCCGCGTACCGCTGGGAGCACACCGACCGGGCGCTGGACGAGCAGCTGGCGCTGGAGGACGAGGGTCACCCCGGGACCGTCGAGCCCGGCCACGCCGCCGTCCGCTACACCAACCCCACCACCGGCGGCGACGTCATGCCGACGATCAGGGCCGAGTTCCACCGGCTGCGGGCGGGCACCGCGACGGCCGCGCGGAGAGAGGTGGGCTCGTCGGTGTACCAGGTGTTCGACGGCGAGGGGTTCGTGACCCTCGACGGCGAGGAGCGGCGGCTGTCGCGCGGCGACCTCGTCGTGGTGCCGTCGTGGTGCGCGTGGTCGTTCCGCGCGGAGACCCGTTTCGACCTGTTCCGTTTCGCTGACACGCCCGTCTTCGAGGGCCTGCGTCAATATCGAGAGGAGTTCGTGTGAGGCTCGCGACGCTGCGGCTGCCGAACCGTACGACCGCTGCCAGGATCGACGGCGACCACGCCGTCGAGGTCGGCGCGCCCGACGTCGGGGCGCTGCTGGCCGATCCGCGCTGGCGGGAGGTGGCCGCCGCCGCCGACGGGCCCAGGCACCCCCTGTCCACGGCCGATCTCGCCCCCGTCGTCCCGAGGCCGGGGAAGATCGTCTGCGTGGGGCTCAACTACCGCAACCACATCCTGGAGATGGGGCGGGAGCTGCCGGAGCATCCGACGCTGTTCGCCAAGTTCGCCGAGGCGCTGGTGGGGCCGTACGACGACATCGTGCTGCCCGCCGTCTCCGAGGCCGTCGACTGGGAGGCCGAGCTGGCGGTGATCGTCGGCACGGCGGCCAGGAACGTGTCGGCCGAGCAGGCGGCGGCCTGCATCGCCGGCTATTCCGTGCTCAACGACGTGACCGCCCGCGACTACCAGTACCGCACGCTGCAGTGGCTCCAGGGCAAGACCTTCGAGTCGAGCACGCCGTTCGGCCCGTACCTCGTCACCCCGGACGAGCTGGAGGGCGTGACGATGACCATGCGGTGCGAGGTGGACGGCGAGGTGGTGCAGGAGACGGACACGTCCGACCTGGTGTTCGGCCCGGCCGAGCTGATCTCGTACGTGTCGCGGATCATCACGCTGCGGCCCGGCGACGTCATCGCCACCGGCACGCCCGGAGGCGTCGGCCACGCCCGCAAGCCTCCTCGCTACCTCGCCGACGGGAGCAAGGTCGTGACCCGGATCGCGGGCCTCGGCGAGCTGGTCAACGTGGCCCGCCGCGATGCCTGACCCCGGGCCTGACCTGGGCCCTGACCTGGGCTGGATGGACGCCGGCACCGCGTACTTCGAGGCACGGGTGCGCGGTGCCGACCTCGGGCGGCCGAGCCGGCTGCCCGGGTGGTCGGGGCGGCACGTGGTGGCGCACGTCGCCGCGAACGCCCGCGCCCTGGGCAGGCTGGTGCATTGGGCGCGTACGGGTGAGGAGCGCCCGATGTACGCCTCGGCCGAGGCTCGTGACGCCGAGATCGAGGACCTGGCCGCCCGGCTGGACGCCGCCGCGCTGGAGAGCCTGGCCGAGGAGACGTCCGAGGAGCTGCGCGAGGCCCTGGTCGAGCTGTCCGGGGACCAGTGGGACGCGCGGGTGCGCACCGCTCAGGGGCGGCTCGTGCCCGCGTCCGAGGTGGTGTGGCTGCGGACGCGGGAGGTGTGGGTACACGGCGTGGACCTGGGCGGGCGGTTCG
The DNA here is from genome assembly GCF_014873145.1 of Nonomuraea angiospora. NCBI lineage: Bacteria > Bacillati > Actinomycetota > Actinomycetes > Streptosporangiales > Streptosporangiaceae > Nonomuraea > Nonomuraea angiospora. The sequence goes on from NZ_JADBEK010000001.1 coordinate 4,205,748, forward strand.
AGGATCTGCCGGGCGAGCTGGTGGACGCGCTGCTCACGGATGTGACGGCGCTGTGGGCGCGGCGCGGCGAAGAACCCGCGATGGTGCTGCGTCCTGCCGACCGCCTCACCTCCTGGCCGGCCGATGTGGACGGCCTGCCGGAGGTGCGGGGGACGGCCGCCGAGCTGGCCGCCTGGGTCACCGGGCGCGGCCCCGCCCCCGATCCGGCCGCCCCCGCCATCGGCCGCTGGCTCTGAAGACGCGACCAGTCGGAGGGGGAGGGCTCGTGGTCGAGGTGGTCGTCGTGGGAGGCGGCATCGGCGGGCTGGCGGCCGCCTTCGCGCAGGCGAGGGCCGGGCGGGCGGTCCGGGTGCTGGAGCGGTCGGCCGAGTTCGGCGAGGTGGGCGCCGGGTTACAGCTCGGCCCCAACGCCACCCGCGTGCTCCACCGCTGGGGCCTGCTGGACCAGGTGATCGAGAAGGGGGTGCTCCCCCGGCGGCTGGTCTTCAGGGACGCCCTGACCGGCGAGGAGCTCACCCACCTCGACCTGGGCGAGGGGTTCCGGCACCGCTACGGCGGCCCCTACGTGGTGGCGCACCGGGGCGACCTGCACGCCGTCCTCCTGCGGGCCTGCGCGGACGCGGGCGTGGAGCTGCTGAACGGCCGGCACGTCGAGCGCGTGGACGCCGGCCGCGCCAGGGCCCACTGCGCGGACAGCGAAGTTCACGAGGGTGACGTGGTGGTCGCGGCGGACGGCCTGCAGTCGGTCCTGCGCGCGCAGCTCGTCGCCGACCAACCCCACGATTCCGGATTTGTCGCTTATAGGGGCACGCGTCCGCTCCCGGAGGACTTCGACGTCTCCGACGTGGTCGCGTACCTGGGCCCCGGCTGCCACTTCGTCCAGTACGCCCTGCGCGGCGGCGAGCTGCTCAACCAGGTGGCCGTCTTCCGCGGCCCCGGCGACCTGGAGCCGGCCTTCGACGGCTGCTGCGAGGCGATCGGCAAGGGCCTGCCGTACCTGTGGCGCGAGCGCCACTGGCCCATGCTCGACCGCCCGCCCACGGACACCTGGGTGCGCGGCAGGCTCGCCCTCCTGGGGACGCCGCCCACCCCATGCTGCAGTACCTGGCCCAGGGCGCCTGCCAGGCCATCGAGGACGCCCACGAGCTGGCCGAGCAGTCGGCGGCCGGCGACTGGGACCGGGCGCTGGCCGCGTACCAGGAGATCCGCGCGCCGAGGACGGCGCGCGTGCAGACGACGGCGCGGCTGTGGGGCGACATCTGGCACGTGGACGGCGTGGCCCGGGTGCTGCGCAACGAGCTGTTCCGGACCAGGGACCCGGCCGGCCACGCCTACGTCGACTGGCTGTATGGCGGGTGAAGGGTGACGGGGCCGTCCGGGGTGTGGACGGTCAGCGCGTCACCGGAGACCGACACGCGCGGATCGGCCGCGCCCGGCACGATCACGGTCAGCACGCCCGCGGCGGCCGGGGACACCACGGTCGCCACCTCGGCGGTCCGCAGGTAACCGGTCGAGACCAGCCCGGGCCGCACCCCCAGCCCCGCCCCCGGGAACTGCAGCAGCGTCACCCGCCAGTCCCCGTCCCCGAGCACCACCCGGCCGTCGCCCCGGGAGAGCACCCGCAGCGACGGGTCGAAGTGCCACAGGCTGCGCAGGGTCCCGCCCTCGACGGAGTCGTGCACGGCCATCAGGTCGGGCCCGTGGTTGACGAGGACGCGCCGGGTCCTGGTCGCCCCGTAGGCGTCGTCGGCCAGCTCGAAGGACTGGCGCGACGGCTCGACGGACGATCCGACGAGGCGCGTGGCCGTCCCCGGGCGGAAGGTCCCGGCCACGACGGGCACGTTGTGCGCCTCGGGCGAGCGCGTCCACTCCACGTACCCGATGCGCTCGTAGGAGTGGAACCCGGCCTCGACGAGGATCCGGCGGCCCTGGGCGCTGTAGGTGACGCCGAGGTGGTCCTCGTGCCCGTGCAGCCGCCGCCCGGGCCCGAACCTGATCGAGTAGAACGCGGATTTCGGGTCGTCCCAGGCGGTCCTGCCGAAGACGTACCCGCCGTCGAACACCCGCACCACCGGCCCCTCGTGCGGGAACCCGTCGGCGCGGGCGTCGGCCGGGCTGTCGCCGATCGGGGCGAGGCGGCCGTCGGGCTGGGTGGCGTGCGCGACGTACGCCTCCAGCGCGGCCCGCCGGGCGATGAGCCGCTGGGGCGGTTCGGCGCCGCTCTCGCCGATCGCCCGCAGCGCCGTGCCGAGCCGCCGGTGCACGTACAGGCCGTAGCGGGGGGCCTGCTCCTGGAGCACCCCCTGGGAGTCGATGGCCAGCTCGGCGGAGGCGGTCATCCTGCGGATGGCCAGATCGCGCCAGCGCGCCCGGCCGAGCCGGCAGCCGACGACGAGCAGGCCGATGTCCTGGTCCAGGCCGTGGTTGTGGCCCGCGCGGTAGAGCGACGAGTCGGCCAGGATCTCCCCGTGCTCGGCCAGGCTGTCCCACAGCGTCCGGCTGCGTACGTGCTGGCTGAGGCACACCAGCGCGGGGGCGCGCAACGCGACCGCGTGCTCGGCCCATGCCCACGGGCTGACCCCGCGGCCGCCGCGCGGGTTCTCGCGGATCCAGTGCTCGGCCAGGGCGCTCGCGCGGTCGAGGTACGCGCGCTCGCCCGAGCGCTCGTACTCGGCGACCAGCCGGCCCATCCAGCGCAGCGCGTGCAGGTTCAGCGCCCAGGAGCGGTTGCCGTGCGGGTTCGCGGTCCAGTCGACGTCCGTGCCCAGCTCGACCGGCGGCAGGCCGACGAACGTGACCTCCCCGCGCATCACCTCTTCCACCTTGATCAAGGGAAACTGGTCGCTCAGGCAGATGGCTCTGCCCGAGGTCATACGCCAGAACACGTCGGGACTCCTGTTTCAGGGCGCGCGAAACCCACGCGCCGGCGTCGGAATGCTCTAGCGGGGACCCCGGTCGGTCCAGCCCGCCTCGATCACGCGCTCCGTGCGCGGAGACGGCCCGTCGTCGGTGCAGGAGAGCACCTGCGAGGTCGCCGGGTCGATGACGAGCGTCCGCCGGGTGCCGTCGGGCAGCGCGTACGAGAACGCCTCACCGCGGTCACGCTCGCCCAGGTAACGGACCTCGGGCAGGTCGGCGAGCGCGCGGTAGGCGGCGGCGCGCACGGCGGGCGGGGACGGCTTGGTCCACAGCAGGCCGCTGAGCGCGTCGGCGAGCAGGCCCTTGGACGGCAGCATGCCCGCCACCCGCTCCCTGAGCGCGTCCGGGTCCGTGGGCAGGCTCTCGATCTGCTGGAACGTCAGGTCACGCCCCGCCATGCTGAACGCCGACCGCCCCGTGACCCGCGTGATCCGGCCCTGTTCCGAGGTCCACGCCCGGCCGTCCCTGGCCGCCCAGAGCCCGATCACCTGGGACCCGTCCCGGACCTTCTTGATGTGCCAGTACGTCCCGTCCGGAACGCGGCCGGAGGCGGCGGTGCCGGCCGCCGCCAGCAGCACGGAACGTCCGGAGGGGGCCGGTTGATAGATCACGAACGCCGCCGCCAGGGCCATCGCCACGGCGGGGAGCAGCAGCCACGACAGCCGCCTGCGCCTGCGCGCCGCCGTCACCCGCCGCCACACCCTGGCCTGGGCGTCCGGGTCGGGCCGCGGCCGGCCGTACAGGTCCCTGACGCGCTCCATCTCATCCACGGGCGAACACCTCGATCTCGCCGAGCAGGACGCGCAGCTTCTTCCTGGCCCGGCTCAGGCGGGACCCGACGGTGCCGTACGGGATGCCGAGCGCGGTGGCGATCTCGTCGTGGCTCAGCCCGGCGAGCGCGACGAGCAGCAGGACGTCGCGGTCGCGGCGGTCGAGCTCGGCCAGGGCGGCGGCCAGCTCGGGGCGCAGGCTCTGGGCGCTGACGCGGCGGGCCACCGAGTCCTCGTGTCCGGGGGACTCGGGGTCGGGGGCGCAGCGGCCGAGCGCGCGCAGGGTGCGGGCCTCCAGTCGGCGGTGCTTGCCGATGAGGTTCGTGGCGATGCCGTACAGCCAGGCGCGCACGTTCGCGCGGGCCGGGTCGTACTGCGCCCGCTTGCGGAACGCGGTGAGGAACGTCTCGGCCACGACGTCCTCGGCGTGGTCGGGGCCGAGCCGCTGGGCGACGTAGCTGTGGATCTCGCCGAAGTGGGCGCCGAACACCGCGGCGAACCCGTCGGCGTCGTCGAGAACGTTCGGCGGCGAACTGCGCGTCCCCCCGTGGACATGCGCGCGAGCCGTCCACCCCGCCGGCGTCGCGATGGTCTCCCCCGTCATGTGCTGCCTTCCGGTGAATCAGTGGTCATCTCTTATCACCCGATGCACCGGTTTGCTTTCACGCTCTCATTCCGAAAGCCTCATTCCAGAAAGCGGCGGACGTCGGCGATCTCGTCGTCGAGCAGGCCGTCCGGCAGCTCGTCGAACGGCTCGACGCTCACCCGCGCGCCCTTCCGCCCCCACACGCCCCTGATCACACCGCCCACCAGCACGACCGGCCGCAGGATGCCTCCCCCTGGGAACACCTTCCTGGCGTGCTCGGCGGCCAGGATCGGGTCGCGGCTGCGCCAGCCCATCAGGAACTCGTCGAAGGCGGGCGCGAGGCGGACCACGGGCTCCTCCCCGGCGGGGGCGGGCGGCGGATGGGCGGCGCTCAGGCGCCAGGCCGTGCGGGCCTCGCCGAGCGGCAGGCCCGACCAGGCGGCCAGGTCCTCCGGCTCGGCGGGGTAGTGGGCACGGCGGTAGCGGGTGCCCAGCTCCTTGAGCGCGCGGTCCCGGTCGGGCTCGGGGGTGATGGGGGCGCCCAGCCAGTCGGCGGCGTGCACGTACGTGGGCTTGCCGGCACGCAGCGGGCCCAGCACGGCCAGGCCGTGGTGGGCGGCCAGCCCCACCAGGTGCACGACGCCCTGGCCGGTGGCCCGGCCCGCCAGGCGCTCCTCCAGTTCGGCCTTGGTGAGCGGGCCCTGGCCTTCGAGGGCGCCGGAGATGAGCCCGAGCAGGTCGTCGCCGGTGACGCCTTCCTCGTGGAGTCGGCGCAGGGTGGTCGTGGCGCGGCCGGTGAGGGCGTGCAGCCAGGGCAGGTCGTCGGCGTGCGCGAAGTGGAGGGTGCCGCGCGGGCCCCAGGTTCTGACGATCTCGCGGGAGGCCACCGCGGCCTCGACGTCCTGCCTGGTGAGGGTGGCGGAGCGGGCGCGGAAGGCGAGCAGGGCGGAAGGGACGTCCTGGGCCTGCATCGCCGCCAGACGTCTGACGATCTCGCCCGCCGTCAGGCCCGGGGGTCGGTGCAGGAGCTGTGACTCCACGCTTCTCATATGGCCCTCCTCAGCAGGAGACGGTTGCGCAGGCGGGTGATGAGAGGGGTTCTGGCGCGTACGGCTCTGCGGATGGCGTCGCTGTGCTGCCAGGCCGCGGCGGCGGCGTCCTCGGTGACGGTGTCGGGGGCGTACCGGACAACGTTGGAAATTTCAGCCAACGGCTGGATGTGAGTGGAAATATCGCCCGAGCCTGCCTGCCCGGCGACCACGTCCGCCGCCGTCAGGGCGTACTGGCCCCTCAGCCCCAGGTCGTCGCAGGTCTGCCGCCACGCGCCGAGCACCCGCTGCCCGGGCCCCTCGGCCCGGCGGCGCTCGCGCCTGCGCCACCACGGCAGGGCCACCACCACCCCGGCGTACGCCACCAGCAGCGCCCCGCCCGCCACCGACGCGATCAGCCAGATCGACGGGCCGCTCGACGGCTCCTCGCCGTTCCCCGTGGCCTGTGGCTGGGAGGTCTTCGGCCGGTCGCTCCCGCCCTGGGTGAACTCGCCCTCCAGCTCCTCGCTCTCCTCGATGTCCGAGGACACGACGTCGTGGTCGTCCTTGGCGCCGCTGCGGCCCGGCGTGGGGTAGAACGGCCGCCAGCCGAGCCGGTCGAACTTGATCTCCGCCCACACCATCACATGGCCAGATTTAACGTGATAAATCCCACCGGACGCCTGGCCGGGCCTGAACCCCACCACCACCCGCGACGGCAGCCCGAGCGTCCTGGCCATGAGCGCGAACGTGGTCGCGAACTGCTCCGACGTCCCCCGGTGCGTGGTCTGCAGGAAGAACTCCAGCCCCTTGAGCGAGTGCCCAGGCGGCGCGGTGACGTCGTAACTGGCGTTGGTGCGCAAATACTTCTGCAGCCGGTACGCCCGCGTGATCGGCGCGGTCGCGCCCTTGGTGGCCTCCTGGGCGAGCTTGCGGAACAACCGCTGCTGCGGCCCGGCCGGGAACGCGGTCAGCCCCGGGTCGACGGCGGGCGTGGCGTCCAGCAGCTCCTGCTTGGACGGCCTTGGCACCTTCGAGGTCACCTCGTAGCTGAACCCCTTGGCGGGCTTGGCGCCGGCCAGCAGCGCGCCGCTCTCGGGGTCCACCACCAGCCCCCGCACGCCGTCGACCCGCTCCGGCCGCTCGGCGGCGGGCAGCCAGGTGCCCGGGAGCCCGTCGAACGTCACCTTCTGATGGACGACGTCCGCCTCGCCCGTCCAGCCCGCCTCGGGCACCCGGCCGCCGGTGGGCTGGAACCGGGCCCCGGAGGTCCATCGGACGCCGTCGTACCGGTCGAGCACGGCCAGCCGCCAGTTGAGCGGTTTGTCGGCCTTGACGGTGAACAGCTCCCTGTCGGGGATCTGCAGCCACGCCGAGACCCGGTCCAGCGGGCTGACGCTGTCGACGCGCCGCGGCGGGGGGAGGTCGGCGTCCTGCCGCGGGTTGTACGGCTGCGCGGCGATGGGCAGCAGCGGGCCCACGGCCAGCGCCACCGCGGCCAGCGCGGCGGCGGCCGGCAACCCCGCCGGCAACCAGAGCGGGGAACGGTCGTCGCGCAGCAGCGCCAGCGCGGCGATCAGCACGAACAGCGCGCCCGCAACGGGGAGGTTCGAGCCCTCGCCGTCCACGCCCAGCAGGAGCGCCGTGCCGTAGACGGCCAAGGCCGGGACGGCGGCGGCGATCCTGGTGCGGGTACGGGCCAGCGTCTCCGCGCCGATGACGGCGGCCGCCCAGACGAGGGTGTGGACGAGGACGAGGAGGTGCGGCTCGGGCTGGGCGGGGAGGAGGGTGGTGAGCAGGGCGTGCCAGGAGTTCGCCACGTCGGCGAACACACCTGGGTGCGGGCCCTTGTAGAGCAGGATCGTGCCGGCGAACCAGAGGACGACGTCCAGGAGCAGGGACAGCCAGAGGGGACGCCGGCCGAGGATCGCGGCGACGGCGGCGGGGGCGATGGCCGCGGGGATCACGGCGACCAGCAGCTCGGTGCCGGGGAACACCCGATGGAACCCCCACCCGGCCACCCCGGCGACGGCCGCGACCAGCGCCGCCCCCGCCATCCGCCGCCACAACGCCTCACCCGCCCGGGAGGCACCCCCACCACCGGCCGGTGCGCTGACCGTCCGGCCCGCAGCCGCCGCGCCGGACGTCGCCTCAACCGACGTCGCCTCAACCGACGTCGCCGCGACCGGCGCGCGCCCGTGCCGGCCGCCGCTCCTGGGGGCCGAGGTGGTCATCGGGCCCCCCACGCGAGCGGGAGCGCGTCCAGGGAGCCGATCGGCAGGACCGTCACGCCGGGCACCGCGACCGCCCCGGTGCCGACGTAGACGCAGATGACGCGGTCGAAGCGGCGGCGCACCCCCGCGACCCGTCCCGCCTCCGCGGGGTCCGGCGTGACCAGGACGAGGGAGCCGCCGCCCCGGGCCAGGCGCGTCGGCTCCGTGACGCCGCCCGTGCCCGTCCGTACCACGGCCAGGCGGTCCAGCACCGCCTCGGGGTCCTTGGCGTCCGGTACGGGCCCGTCGCCGGTGACGAGGCGCACCGGGAAGCCCGCTCTGGCCGCGGCGAGCGCGACCGAGGCGGCGGCGTCCACGGCCAGCTCCGTGAGGTCGCGGGTGTCCAGGACGACGGTGGTGGTGGGGAGGCTGGCGTCGATGAGCTGGCGGACCATGAGCGTCCCGGTGCGGGCGCTCGACCGCCAGTGGACGTGCCGCAGGTCGTCACCGACGACGTACTCGCGGAGGGTGTGGAAGGTGACCGTGCCGCTGGGGGCGTTGTCGCTGGTGGGGCCCTCCAGGTGGTGGGCCCTGCCGGACGGGGGGACGGGGAGGGCGACCGTGCGGGGCCGTACCAGGAGGGTGACGGGCGACCCGTACGATCTGACGCGGCGCGTGAGCCCGAACGGGTCGGCCCGGACGAGCAGCAGCGGCCCCACCGGGATCTCGCCGCGCACGTCCGTCGGCAGCGGGTACGACACCGTGCGGACGGCCCCCTTCGGCAGCCTGGGCAGGTCGACGGTGTGCTCCGCCGCGCCGATCCGGTCCTGGGCGCGCAGGCCGGACAGGCTCCGGCGGCCGAGGTTGGTCACGTTCAGGACGGCGACGGCGGCGTCCCCGCGCGGCACCTTCAGGGGCGTGACCTCGCGCCGCACCTCCAGTCTGGGCCTGGGGGCGGTCCACGCGAGCGCGGCGGCCAGCGCGAGCAGGCCGCCGGTGGCGAGCACGACGGGCTCGGGGTAACCGAGCGCGAACCCCGCCGCGTACAGCGCGAGGGACCCGGCGAGGGTCCCCCAGCCCAGCGGGGTCAGCACCGCGGTGAGCCGCTGCCAGGGAGCCGGTGGCGGGGTCCGCACCTACGCCGCCTGCGGCACCGGCATCCCGGCGAGGATCTCGCCGAGCGCGGCCGCGGCGGTGACCTCGCGCAGCTCGGCCTCGGGCGTGAGGATCAGCCGGTGCGCCAGCACGGGCGCGGCCAGCGCCTTCACGTCCTCCGGCACGACGTAGTGCCGGCCGGCCGCGGCGGCCTTGACCCTGGCGGCGCGCAGCAGCGCCAGGCTGCCCCGGGGGCTGGCCCCGAGCCGCAGGTGAGGGCTGGTACGGGTGGCCGAGCACAGCGCGACGATGTAGTCGTACACGGCGTCGGCCACGTGGATCCGGGAGGCGAAGTCGATCATCCCGGCCACGTCCGACGACCGCGCCACCACCGGCAGCCGCTCGACCTGCGGCCCCGTCGGCATGCCCTTGAGCACCTCCACCTCGGAGACGTGGTCGGGGTAGCCGACGGAGATCTTCATCAGGAAGCGGTCGAGCTGGGCCTCGGGCAGCGGGTACGTGCCGTCCATGTCGACCGGGTTCTGCGTGGCCACCACCATGAACGGCCTGGGCACCGGATGCGGCTCGGCGTCCACCGTGACCCGGCGCTCCTCCATGACCTCCAGCAGCGCGGCCTGGGTCTTCGGCGAGGCGCGGTTGATCTCGTCGGCGAGCACGATGTTCGCGAAGACGGGCCCGTGGTGGAACTCGAACTTCTGGTGCGCCTGGTTGAAGATCGACACGCCGGTGATGTCGCTGGGCAGCAGGTCAGGGGTGAACTGGATGCGCCGCCACTCGGCGTCCACGCTGGCCGCGAGCGACCTGGCCAGCGTGGTCTTGCCGGTGCCGGGCACGTCCTCGACGAGCAGGTGCCCCTCCGAGAACAGGCAGATCAGCGCCAGCTCGATCGCCTCGTGCTTGCCCCGGATGATGCGCTCGATGTTGCCGGCGAGCAGCTGGAAGCGCTGCGCGAACTGCCCGGCCAGCTGCGCGCTCTGCTGCGGCTGCTGGTAGGGCTGTTCCAGCCCCTGCTGGGCCGGCTGCTGGTAGGACTGCTCGAACCCCTGCTGCTGGTACGGCTGCGCGGTCTGCTCGAAGTGGTCCTGGTAGTTGTACTGGGTCAACTGAGCCCCCCTCCTCAGTCGGTGCACTCGAAGAGCGGCCCCTCGGGGAAGCCGCCGTCCGGAGTCGCCACCAGAGTGTCGCTGAGCCACCCGTTCCCGTACTGCGTTTCAACTTTGTTCCAAATGTCACTCGTGCTGCCGTCTTGCGACTCGGTGACAGATTGGCCCTTGACCTGGCAGATCACGGTCACAGTGATGTACTGGTCCTTCGGGATCTTGCCGACGTTGTCGTCGCCGTTCTTGGCGGGGGTCGGCCGGATCAGGGTGTTGGTCTGAGCGTTGTTCTTGTTCTTGTACTGCTGCCTCGGGTAGGCCAGGTCCACCTCGGTCGTGGCCACGTCCGGGCTCTCCCCCGCCGCGTTCCTGGCCTTGAGCTTGAACGCGTGCTTCTGGTTGTTCTTCAGCCCGTCCACCGTGAACGACGTGCCCTTGATGCCGTTGTTCGTCGCCGCGCCGGTCAGCTCGTACGTGACGCCGTCGTCGGCGTTCGCGGGGGCGCTCCAGCTCAGCTCGGCGCCCCGGTTCTTGGCCTTGGCGGTGAAGCCGGTCGGCGAGCCGGGCGCCACGCAGGGCTTGGCCCCGGCGCTGGGCTGCGACTCGACCTCGCCGCCCGCCCAGTGCGCGACCACCACGAACGTGTACTCGTTCGCGCAGTCCCCGCCCGTGAACTCGAACTGGAACGGCCCGTTCGCGTCCATCGACTGCGGCACGGACCGGCCGGCGCCGGACGAGGTCTTCAGGGTGTACCGCCCGACCTTGCCGCCGGTGGACGGGCTGAAGGTCACCGTCACCTTTCCTGGTCCGGACCTGGCGCTGACTGCGCCGGGCGCGGACGGCGCGCTGGGCGACGGGGTCGGCGTGGGCGACCTGGTGGGCTCGCGGCTCGGGGTCGGCGTGGGCTCGGCCTCGCGGGTCGGCTCGGCCTCACGGGTCTGCGTGGGGCGCGGCTCCGTCCTCGTGGGCACGGGGTCGGGCCGGGCGTCCGTCTTGGACGGGTCCGGGCGCGGCGTCTGCTTGGGCTTGGGCGTGCTGGTCGGCCCCGGTACGTCGGAGTCGTCCTTGTCGACGTCGTGCTTGCGGCCCTCGGGGTCGATGACGACCGCTTTGTCGCCGTTCTCATCATTGGCCCAGAGCAGTCCGTCCTTGACGAACACGTCCACCGGGCCGGGCTCCTGGGCCACCTGGAGCGTGGTGGGCCGGCCGCCGGCCGCGCTGTCCCAGACGATGAGGGAGCCCTTGCCCTGGTCGGGCACGTACACCTTGGTGCCGAGCACCTGCGGCACCCCGAGCTTGGCGGGGTCCTGCGACTCGAACTTGGTGCTCAGCACCGAGTTGGACGAGGTGTCGATCACGACGAGCAGCCCCGAGTCGCCGGGCGTCAGGATCGGGACCAGCGGGCCTTCGGTCGTGGCCGGGGTGAGCGCGCCGCCCTTGGCGGCCTGGGCCACGCCCTTGGGCAGGGTGATCTCGCCGACGCCGCCGTCCGCGCCGATGACCGTGGCGGTGGCGGCCCGGCTGTTGACCACGACGGGCAGGCCGCCGGCGATCGTGACCGCCAGCTCCTCGCCCGGCTCGCCGACCTTGAGCGGGCTCGCCGCTGCGCCGCCGGACACGGGTACGACCTGGCCCTTCGCGGTCACGGGGACCCACAGCCGGCCGCCGCCGTCGATGCGGGCCGCGCCGAGCGGGCCCGGGAGGGTGATCGGCGCGCCGACGGAGTTGAGCGTGGCCGGGTCGATCCGCTGGACCTTGCCGGACGCCGGGTCCACCGCGTACCCGGTGTCGCCGGACACCGCGAGCTGCAGGCCGGCCGCGCCGAGGTCGCGGGTCTGGGAGACCGTGAGCTGGCTGGGGTCCACGCGGCTGACGTAGCCGGTGGCGTCGTCGACGAGCAGCACGTTGCCGCCGTCCTGCACGACACGCAGCTGCCGGCCGGCCTTGTCGCCGAGGTAGCCGTCGACCTCGCCGGACAGGCCGTTGACGTGCACGATCTTGCCCTTGGCCCGGGTCCAGAGCCAGGCGCCGACATCGGCCAGCTTCGGGTTGGCGCTGGACACGCCCACGCCGAACCACGCCGCCGCGGCCACCAGGACCACGGCCGCCACACCGGCGATCACTGCGGTGTTTCGATCACCTCGGAGCATGCGCAACTGCACGCGTAACTCACCCCGTATGTACGATTACAGAGCGTTTGCCCCCGTATTATCGGGCATCACACTAGCGGTCACGGGCCGCTTGTGCGTATGTACCGGCTGGTAGCGCTCATGAGGTGGTTGTGGTGTGCCGAGACTGTCGGCGCGAAGCCGTACCTTAGTCCCCGTGTCCGAACAGCCCCTGACCCTCGACGCCGTCCTCACCGACGAGGCGGTCCTGTCGACCTACCGCCGGATGTTCGCCGCGCTCGCGCGCGACAGCGGCGCGGTCGTCGACGACCCTGCCCTGGTCGACATCGCCGAGACGCTGTTCTCGGCGTTCGCGGAGGCGGGCGAGGAGTGGCTGACGCACGAGCAGATGCGCTTCGTGTGCCGGGCCTATCCGGGCGACCAGTTCGACAACCGGCTGCGGGTGCTCAAGGGGCTCGGGGCCATCCGCGAGGTGTTCCCCAAGCCCAACCAGCTGCGCTACCGGGCCTCGTTCACGAGCGTGGTCGGGCTGATGTTCATCCGGCGGATGATGTCCGACGGCGGGCAGTCGGAGATGCACCGGCTGCTGGCGCTCGAAGACCTCAACGTCGCCGACCCCCACACGACGATGGAGGAGGCCAGGCAGAGCGCGGTCAACCTGTCGCGGGCGTTCCGGCTGTGGGCGCTGGAGCTGATCACGCTCACCACCGGCACCATCGAGGAGCTGCGCGAGCAGGCGCCCAAGCTGTGGGGCACCGAGGAGATCGCCCGGCGCGCCCAGGGGCTGCACGGCACCATCCTGACCCGCTGGCCGGAGCTCGACCGGGTCTGCACCGACCTGCGGGCGGCCATCTACGCTTACAGCGACGCCTCCCGCCGCGCCGCCGGGCGCCTGGCCGACTCGGCGGGCACCACCCGCAACCTGACGTTGCTGCCCACCGAGACGTGGCGCACGTTCTCGCAGACCGCGTCGCGGGAGCAGCTGGCGGCGGTGCTCGACGGGTTCGTGTTCGACGTGCCCGCGCCGTGGCACGATCCGGCCGCCATCGCCCGCGCCGTGGACGAGGCCCCGCGCCCCGCTCCCGCCCAGCCCACTCCCCCGCGCTCCAACCTCCCCGACCCCGGCCCCGGCGACTCGCTCGACACCTCGCTCAGCACCGCCATGGAGCGGCTGCGGGAGGTGGCGGAGTCGCTGCTGGGCGACGCCCCGCGGGTGGCGCTGGCCGACGTGCTGGGCTCCGACTGGCCGTCGGCGCGCCGCGTGCTCGCCGACCTGACGACCGTGGACCTGCGGCCTGAGCTGCCTTACCGGCTGACGTGGTCCGACGGCCTCTCGATCGACCCGGACCGCGAGCCGGCCTGGCTCTCCCAGGGCTACTTGGAGCGCACCTGATGCCCACCCCGAACCACCCGTCCCCCACCCACCCGGACGCCGACCGCCCGGACGCTGGCCCCCCGGACGTTGGCCGCATGGGTGTTGAGCAGGACGGCGCCCGTGCGGGGGCTCGTTCCAGGAGCGGCGTGAAGGCACGGGCTCGGGCGGGTGCCCTCGACGGGCCCGCCGCGCACGTGCGGGTGCGGTCGGGCGGGCCGCTGTGGCTGGCGGCCGGGGAGCCCGCGCCGCCGGGCATGGTGCGGCTGACGCGGCCCGACTCCACCGGGCAGGCTCTGCCGGTGTGGCCCGACGGGGTGACGCCGTCGCTGCTGGAGGAGTACCAGGTGGCGCCCGTTCCGGTGGAGCGGTCCGGCGAGACCAGGCGGGTGCTGGCGGCGGTGCTCAAGTGCTGCTGGACCGACCTGTCCGTGGACCCGTGGCCGGGCGAGCCTGCGCCCGTGGAGCTGGTGCTCGACACGTACCGGGCGCTGATCGGCCGCACCGACGACCTGATGCGCAACTGGGCGATCGGTGCGATGCGGCGCCTGCACGACTCGGCGTGGATCGTCGTGGACGACGGCGTGGTCACCCTCGGCCCGCGCTGCGCGCTGTGGCCGGTCGAGTCGCACGCGCAGTTGCAGGAGCTGGTCCGCCGCCTGCCCGAGCCCGAACGCCCCGAGCTCACCGTGGTCGGCGACGCCGACATCGTGGCCGCCGCCCACCCGGCCGCCCCCGCCCCTGATCCGGAGGCGGCGGGGCTCGGGGGGCGGGTCGAGGGCGGGTCCGCGGAGTTCGACGATCTGCTGGGAGCTTATGACGAGCGGCGGCGGGCGGAGCTGGTGGCGGCGTTCATGGTGGTGGAGCACGCCGCCGAGCCGGTGCAGGAGGTCCGCTTCGCCGCCCTGCGCGACCCGGCGCTGCGCCACACGGTTAGCGAGATGCTGGCCAGGCGCGGTCGTACGCTGATCCAGCACCGCGACCGCTGGACCTCCGGCTACGACGACACCCAGGCCGCCGCCCTCGCGAAATCCGCGTCCGAGACCGCATCGGAGGCCGCGCACAAGGGCACTCACGAGATCCCGCGCAAAGCCACGCATGAGGCCCCGCACGACGACCGACACGAGTCTTCACGCAAGATCACACACGACGCTCCGCAAGAGTCTTCGCACAAGACCACACACGATGCTTCGCACGACGACCCGCACGACTCTTCACGCAAGACCTCGTCCGAGGCCCCGCGCAAGGCCGCAGACGACGGCGGGCGCGGCGCCACGCACGGGCTCCCGGGCGAAGCCGCGAACGGGGCTTCCGCCGGTGCCGGGCCGACTCCGGCAGAGAGCCTCCCAGCCACGGGTGCAGCTCTCGGCGGAGCGGCGGGCGCAGCCGTCGCAGGGAAGGCGAGCGCAGGCATCACAGGAGAGGTGCGCCCGGCCGTCGGCGGCGACGTGCGCGCGGCCGTCGCCAGGGAAGCGCGCACGGCGGTCGGAGGAGAGGCCCGCGCAGCCGTCGGCGGAGAGGCGAGCACGGCCGACGGCGCAGAGGCGCGCGCGGCCGACGGCGGCGAGGCGGGCACGGCCGTCCGCCGGGAGTCGCGCGAGGGCATCGGCGGGGAGGCGGGCGAGGCCGTTGAGCGGGCGAACGGTGACGAGCCGGTGGCCGCGCGGGCGGTGGCTCCTGGCGTTCGGCCCGTTGTCCCGGCGGGCGCGCGGCTGGGGGTGAGCGAGCGGGCGGTGCTGACGCTCGTCCTGGTGCACTCGGTCGCGATCCCGAGGGCCGAGGGGCTGTTGCCCGAGGACTCGTGGTTGTCGCCGCACCCCACCCCGGTGGACGAGCTGCGCCGCCACACCCAGCTGCCGATCGGCGAGCTGGAGGCGGCGTTGCGGACCTTGCGGCACGCGGGACTGCTAGGGCAGGTCAAGGCCGGTGAGGAGGCGGGCGGTTACGTGCCGGGGCCGCAGTTCCACCGGCTCACTCCGGCGGCCCGGCGGCGGTTGCAGGAGGAGCTGATCCTGGCGGCCGGGCCCAACACGCCGCTGGCGGCCGCCGTACGATCCCGAAGATCGACGAAGTGACCGCGACGGCACACAGATTCAGCGTCATGACTGATGGAAGGACTACGGGGGTAACAGGTGTCGCAGGTGGAGAACGTCGTCGGAGACCGGGTGCTGATCGCCGTGCAGGCGGTCAACATTTCGCGGCTCTCGACCCATCCGGTGCCCACCGTCCCCAGCACGCTCATCGTCGTGGCGGGCGCCGGGCCCAAGGACTCCAACGGCGCGGGCAAGTCGTCGTTCATCGCCTCGATCACGGCGTTGCTCGGTGACGAGCAGTGGCGCTTCGCCTCGGGCGCCAAGGCGGTGTCGGAGCTGCTCTTCAACGCCGAGCTGGCCAGCGGCGCCGGAGGGCGCCAGTGGGCGAGCGCCGACCACGGCTACATCGTGGGCGTCTTCGGCCCGCCCGGCATGGACGGCTTCGCCCCGTACGACGCGGCGGAGGCGGGCGCTCTTCCGCCCGGTGGGGCGGACGGCGCCGCATCGGACCGCGCCCGAGCCGCCAGCACCGCAGCCCACGGCGGCGCGTCGCCGACCAGTGAGACGCCCGCCGGCGTGACGGGCAACGGAGCGGCGGGCACCGGTGAGGCGGGCGCCGGACGCTCTGGGGGCGGCGAGTTCGTGCTCGAGAGTCAGGTGGCCGGGGCCGAGCTGAGTGGTGAGCTGTTCGAGGTGCCCGACACCTCGGGCGGAGCGCTCACCGTGTGGCTCAAGGTCAACCAGGAGGCTCCGCACCTGGAGATCCGGTGGCGGGAAGGGGTGCATCTGGCGGCCTCCCCGTCCGAGGCCGAGCGGGTGGCGCGGGCCGACGAGATCTGGGCGACGCTGCCGAAGTCGGCCGGGCGGCGCGACGTGGTGGCGCGCGACCTCACCAAGGTGCTCTACGGCGACCGGGTCAGGTGCGTGTCGTTCCTGTCCACCTCCGTACGCAGCAAGGTGGCCACGAACCTGCTCTCCCAGCCGCTCAACGAGATCTCGCCCGAACGCGTCTTCGAGGCCATCGCGGCCCTCACCGGCCTCGACGCCGAGCTGGAGCAGGAGCGGGAGGCCCGCCGCGACGAGCACGCCAAGCGGGTGCGCGCCGCGCAGGCGGCCGAACGGCTGGCGGAGTTCGAGACGGAGTCGAAGGCGCTGCTGACCACGTTCGACCGGCGTGACCAGGCGCGGATCCGGTTGGCGGACGCGCTGCGGTGCTGGCGCGGCAGGCAGGCGCGCAAGCTGGCCGACGCGGCGGGCAAGGACGAGGCGCTGGCCGCCGACCTCGAACGGCACCGCGCGGCCGGAGAGGCGGCGGCCGAGGCGATCGCCATGGTCAAGGCGGAGATCGGCACGCTGCGGGAGGACACCCTCGACAGGCAGGTCTCGCAGGCCCGCAAGGAGCTGGCGGCGCTGCAGGCGCGGGCGGCCAAGCTGGACGCCGACCGTGCGGTGGCCGAGAACTCCGCCGACGAGCTGCGCGGTCTGATCCCGGCGCTGGAGGAGACGCGCAGGTTCGCGGACGGGCGTGACGTGCCCACGGCCGAGCGGGAGCTGCAAGAGGTCCGGCTGCGGCTGAACGAGGCGCTCAAGGCGCTGGGGGTGGCCGACCAGGAAGTGTCCTCGGCGCAGGCGGCGCTGGACGACGCCGAGGGCGGCCCGGCGGCGGCCCAGCTCAACGCGCTGGCGGCGGCGGGCATCGGCGCGACCGGCCTACTGGACGCCCTCGACGTGGCCGAGCAGGCCCGCGACGCCGCCCACACGCCCCCGGCACAGTCCGCCGGCGGAGGCCGGGCACTACGCGGGGCGAGCGAGGCTGTTCCTGAGGCGGGTGGGGCTGTTTCCGGGGCGGGTGGGGCTGTTTCCGGAGCGGGTGAGGTCGAGGCGCTCGGCGCCGCGCTCAAAGCACGCTACGGGAAGGCTGCCGGCGGCGTTGCGGGTGAAGTGGCCGGGCTGGCGTTGGGGGATTTGCGGGGGTGGCCGAACGAGCATGCGGTGATCGTGGATGCCGCGCAGCTCGACGACGCCGCTGCCGCTCTGGCCGAGTTGCCCGGGTCCGTGCTGGTCAGCTCGGCCGGGGTGAGCGTCGTGGGGGCGTTCGACGGGGTGGCGACCGGGCGGGAGGCCCGGATCAAGGCCGCCGAGCTGCGGCTCAACCGGGCCAAGGACGTCCAGGAGACGGCGGCGCAGGCCGTACGCGACGGAGAAGAGGACGTCGCGGAGGCGCAGCGGCGGCTGGAAGGGGCCAGGGCCGGGGTGCGCCTGGCCGAGCTGGAGGCGAAGCTGGGCGAGCGGCGGGCCAGGCTGACCGAGCTGAACGCGGCGATCGGGGAGCTGGCGCCGAAGGTGGCCGAGGCCGAGCGGCAGGCCGGTGCGCTGGACTTCCGGGCCAGGACCAGGGACATGGAGATCGAACGCCTGGAAGGGCGGCGGCACCGGCACGAGACCGAGCGAACGCAGGCACGCGACCAGGAGGCCAAGGTCGGCGCCGAACGCGAGGCGCTCAAGCTCGACGCGCTGGCCGCCGACTGGGGCGGCACGGTCGAGACGGCCCGCGAATGGCTGAACGCCCTGCCAGAGGAGGAGCGGCCGCGTGCGGCCGAGGAGTGGTGGCGGGTCGCCGAACGCCACTTCGACCAGGCCTTGCGCGACACGTTCCCGGAGGAGGACGCGGAGATTCCCGAGGAGCTGCAGTTCCTGCTGAGCGAGCGGGGCGGGAGCACGGCGCGGGAGCAGGCGACGTTCGCGGCGGTGTGCGGGGCACTGGCCTCCTACCTGCGGGGCCAGGAGGAGTACGAACGGCACCAGCGCCGCCAGATCGAGGCGCAGGTCGTCACCCGGCAGCGCGACCTGTCGGCGGCGGCCAGGGGCGCCGAGGAGGCGGCGCAGTCGACGGCCGTGCACCGGGCGGCGCTGACGGCGGCGATCAAGGCGCGGCTCACGCGGGTGGCCGAGGAGTTCGAGAAGCTCGACACCTCGTACGGGGGTTACGGGGCGACGCTGGAGTTCCCGGTGCCGCCCGCTCCGGCCGATCCCGAGCAGCGCTGGCAGTGGCGGGTGACGCCGAAGTGGCGGCGCGGCGAGGGGCAGGGGTTCGTGCCGTACAACCGGCGGGCCAACACCGCGCTCATGGACGAGAAGGCCGTCAAGCTGGTGTGCGCGGCGGCCATCGCCTCGTCCGGGGGTGGTCACCTGTGCCTGGTGCTCGACGAACTGGGCCGCAACCTGGGCAAGGAACACCGCAGGGAGGCGGTCGCGCTCTTCAGGCGGATCGGGGAGACGTACGGGATCACGGTGATCGGGGCGCTGCAGGACGACATGGAGCCGTACGCGATCGATGCCTGCGGGCAGTACATCAAGCTGCGGCGGTCGTCGGACGCGATGCCGTACAACGAGCCGCCGGTGATCGTCGGGCACGACCAGCACGCCGACCGGGTACGTGCCCTGGCCGCCTACGTCGACAGAACGGCGGCGGCCCTCACCTGAGGGGCTTCTGGCCCATAGGCGCTCACCTGAATGACGGGTAGCCCGCGGGCCGCTCACCTGACGGGCACGCCTATGGGCACTCACCTGACAGGCAGCCCACGGACCCTCACCTGGCAGGCAGGCTCGTGGGCGCTCGCTTGACAGGTGAGGGCCCGTGGTCGCTCACCTGACCGGCGGGCCTGTGGGTGCTCACCCGACGAGCAGGCCCGTGGGCCCTCACCCAACGAGCAGGCCCGTGGGCCCTCACCCAACGAGCGGGCCCGTGGGTGCTCATTTGACGGGCGGGCCTGTGTAGGAGGCTCGGAGGCGGAGGAGGGTGCCTCGGTCGTACTCCTCCATCGCGTGCGCAAGCCACCCCGCCACCCTGGCCACCGCGAAGATGGCCTCGCCCGCGCCGCTCACCATGCCGCTCACGGCGGTGAGCGTGGCGAGGGCGAAGTCGACGTTGCGCTCCGGGAGGCGGCGCCTGCGCATCTCCTCCAGCACGGCGACCCCGGCGGTGATCCGGTCGTGCCCCGGCGCCGCCTCCTTGACCAGATCGAGGAGGAGGGCGCCGCGAGCGTCGCCGTTCTTGTAGACGCTGTGGCCGAAGCCGGGGATGCGCTCGCCGCGGCGTACCCGCTCGGCGATCGCCCGGGCGGCCTGGCGCGGCTCGGTGACCTCGGCGAGCAGGCGTTCGGCGCCGTACGACGCGCCGCCGTGCAGCGGGCCGCCCAGCACGCCGAGCCCGGTCAGCACGACGGCGTACGGGTCGGCCTTGGCGGAAGCGGCGACCCTGGCGGCCAGGGTGGAGGCGGCGAGCTCGTGGTCGGCGAGCAGGACCAGGGCGGCCTGGACGGCGTTCAGGAGCCCGGGGGTGGCGGGGCGCGGGCACAGGCGGGACCAGAGCCGCTCGGCGATCGAGTCGCCTTGGGGCTCGCTGAGCTGCGGGAGCGCGTCGACGAGGCCCGCGATCATGCGGCGGCCGGTCGCGGCTACGGAGTCGGGGTCGAGCTGGTAGCGCAGGGAGTCGGAGGCGCCCAGGACCGTGGTGATCACCTGCAGCCGGTCGAGGGGCAGGAGGTCGTCGGGGAGGCCGCGCTGGGCGGTGACGGCCGCCCGCAGCGCATCGTCCTCACACCGCCACGGCTCCGGCCATCGGATCCCCACCCCTTGGGTGCTCGTCTCTGTGGCGGGGTGAGGGGCGGCGGCTCGGGTCCCGGGGGCGGCAGGGCCCGCCAGGCGGCGTGGGTCCCTTTGGTGGGCGGACGGGTGCGGGTCCCCTTCGCGGGCGGACGCGTGCGGGTCCCCTTGGGGAGCGGACGCGTGCGGGTCCCCTTCGCGGGCGGACGGGTGCGGGTCCCCTTCGCGGGCGGACGCGTGCGGGTCCCCTTGGGGAGCGGACGCGTGCGGGTCGCCGTGGCGAGCGGGCGTGGCCGACGGGTGTGGGGGCTTGGCGGGGGTGGAGCGGGATAGGGGGTGCCAGAGGGATGGGTCGGCGGTCCAGAGCCAGGCGGCGACCGTTTCGTAGTCGCTGGTGAGCGCCAGCCCGAGCGCGTCGAGGCCCCGGTAGTGGGGCCGGTCCACGCCCAGGGCCGTGATGGCGGACTCGATGACGAGCTCCGGCGGCTGGCTCCGGGGGCGGCCGCGGCGGGCGAGGCGCTCGATCTCCTCCGCCGAGAAGAGGCTGCGCCGTCCGTCGTCGCTGTGCCGCCGCTGCAGCACCCCCCGGCTCACGTACGCGTACAAAGTGGCCGGTTTGACGCCGAGCCGCTCGGACGCCGTGGCCGCGTCGATCCACTCCACGCCGACGGGTCCCTCCAACAAGATGATTGATGAAAATCAATATTGATACACGTTGAACGAGCATGTCAACGTGAAGGCATGCCAAAAGTTCACTTCCTCGATGTGACCAACCGGGACGGCGTGCAGACCGCGCGCACCGGCCTGTCGAAGTTCGGCAAGACCATGGTCAACTTCTATCTGGCCAAGCTCGGCGTGGCGCAGTCCGAGATCGGGTTCCCCTTCCTGTTCCACGAGGTCCCGTACGTCAAGGCGCAGGTGGCGCTGGCCGAGGCGGGGGCGTTCGGCGGGTTGCGGCTGTCGGGCTGGTGCCGGGGCGTGCCGCAGGACGTCGAGAAGGCGGCCCCGCTCGGGCTCAGGCACTACAACCTGTCCATCTCGACGTCCGACTACATGATCCAGAACAAGTTCCGGGGACGGCTGGACAGGGACGCGATCGTCAGGGAGATGACGGCCGCCGTGCGCACGGCCAAGGCGGCGGGCGCCGAGACGGTGGGGGTCAACGCCGAGGACGGTTCGAGGACGGACGACGGGTTCCTGCTGGAGTTCGCGCTGGCGGCCAAGGAGGCGGGCGCCGACCGGGTGCGTTACTGCGACACGATCGGCGGCGAGACGCCCGACAGGATCCGCGAGCGCTTCGCCAAGCTGGCCGCCGCCACCGCGATGCCGGTCGAGACCCACTGCCACAACGACCTGGGCATGGCCGTGGCCAACTCCGTCTCGGGGGCCCTCGGCGACCTCGACGCGGGGCAGGACGCGTGGATCAACACGTGCGTGAACGGCATCGGCGAGCGCTCCGGCAACGCCGACCTGCTCTCGACCATTCTGGCCTTCCGGCACGGCTTCGGGCTCGACGCGGAGATCGGCGACGCTCTCGACCTGTCATGGGCGCGCAGGTTCGGTCTGTGGGCCGGTTACGCGTTCGGGCAGCCGCTGCCGTACCACCAGGTCGGGGTGGGACGTAACGCGTTCGCGCACGAGAGCGGCATCCACGCCGACGGCGCGCTCAAGGACCACGGCAACTACGAGCTCTACGACGAGGCCACGCTGGGCCCGTTCCCGCACGACTGGCACGCGCGGGACGGCCGGGTGGTGCTGACCGGCGAGTACGGCGGCAAGGCCGGTTTCCGGCACGTCATGGACGGGCTGGGCGTCGAGGTCCGCGACGGGGACCTGGCGTTCCGGCTGGTGCAGCTCTGCAACGCCATGACCGGCCGTCCGCTCACGGACGACGAGCTGCGCCTGATCGCCGCGTACCCGCGGGAACTGTCTCTTCTCTTCCCCGGCTACGAGAACCCTTAAGAGCTCGGAGGCCGGCCTGGCGTATACCAAGGTGACCGTGGGCACGGGTGCGGGTCCGGAGCCTGTACTCGCAGATATCACGCGTTCACTTCGACCACCGAGCGCATCCCGGCACAGCCCGCCCCAGTGGCGAACTCGCAGCCCACCGCGCCTGGCGACCTGCTGCTCCTGGATCTGGAGACCACCGACGGCAAGTCCGTGGCCGAGGTCAACGCCTGAGCCAAGAGGTGGTTGTCGTACCCGGGCCATCCCGTCGCCTGAGCAGGCAGGCGGGACGCCGGCCCCGGGGAATCCCTCCGCGGTGGAAACGGTGAGGTCGGGAGAACGCGCTCGCGCCCCCCTCCCGACCTCCACCGATTCCCCCTCCGTCCAGCAGCGTTGCTACGCGGCGACTTCCAGAACATTCCCGACAGGGCCCCGCAGTGGGGTGGCGTGGCTTCGGGTGCGAAACCGGAATCGTTGAGTCATTCACAGGAGAGGCGAAGGGCTGCCTTGAGAGCACTGCTCCGGTTCGAACCCCGGGTGGGTTCAGGCTTCTCGCCGAGCCAGGTAGACGGTCAGGGAGAGCATGAACAGGCCGATGACGTACAGGCCGGCGCCCGCCACGATCTGCCCAGCCGTCACGCGTGCCGTACCGGCCGGGATGTAAACGGGGCGCGTTTGCCGCGCGCTTTCCCTGCTTTCCGCCTCGACCGGCAGCCAGGTCTCCACCGCGCCGTTCGGATCACGCAGTTCGGCGTAGAGGAACCACATGCCTGCCGGGTCGACTCGTACCCGGCCAGTACTGCGGCAGACGCCAGGCAACGGAGTGAGCGGGCCGGAGACCTCTTGACCAGCGCGGCGGGCGACAATGCGCAGCGGGGCGAGATTCGCGCACCCCTCCACGGTGAGCGTCATCGTTCCGGCACCGTCCGAACCGGCCGTCAGAACGGCTGTGCCGACGACCTGGCCCTGCCCCGGGTCGTGGGCCGAAGCAGGTTCGGGGAGGAGGATGGGCACGCTCAGCCCCAAGAGAAGAGCGACAGCAGCCGCGCCTCGTGCTCGACGACCCACAAGAAGCAGGACACCGCAGAAGCCGATCAACACCACCGCCCCGGGGGCGAGCACGGCGTCAAAGCTCACGCTGCTCACGTCCACGCCCGCGGCCAGCAGCGTGGTAGCGGCAACGCCCGCCGCGCCCGCGGCGTAGGCGATGAACGGCCGGCGCCACGGCAGGTCGATCGCGGCGAGGCCGAGGACTGCCAGCGGGAGATCGGGAGCCGTGCGGCCCATGGCGGCCAGAAGCATGCTGATCACCAACCTCGCGAGAACGTAGACGACAACCGCTCCCGCGACGAGACAGCCATCCGGAGACAGGGCGCGGAGCAACATCGCCACGTAGATCGAGGCGACAAGGAGCACCGGAAGATAGAGCACCTCGCCGAACTGTGGCACGTCCGTCTCGTACTCGAGCACGGAAGTGACGGCGCTGCCGAGCAGCAACGCCCCGCCCGCCCACCACAGCGGCAGCGGGGCGGCCCGCCGTAGACCCGCGAGCACCCCTCCGATCAAGGCCAGCGTGCTGAACACGGTGAGCATGTGGCTCGGGCTCCACAACACCGAGTCGCGGCCGAAGACCTCGTGCCACCAGGCGTCCGCAGGTGCGGAGGCCAGCGTGACCAGGCCGCCGATGCCCGCGATGAGCAGAGGAGGCTGCCTCAGCACCGCGATCAGTGACCGCGCCCGCCACAGCGCGCGCAGGCCCCACCCCGCGACCACCGAACCGACGACCGCCACCGAGCCGTACAGCAGCAGATGCGGAGGAATCAGTGCGTCGTCCCTGCCGATGTCGGTGTGCCAGGCGTCGTCCCAATAGGTGGCGAACAGTGAGACGAGGCCGGCCATCACAACGATGGCGGCCGCAGCGGGAGCGAGCGGCAGACGCTGTGGTGCTGTGTTCTCGGACATGGTGGCAGCTTGACTGCTCCGTCCCCTCGGCCGCTTGTACGCAGCGGCTGCCTTCACTCCCAGCGCAGACCGCGCGCCGCCGCAGAAGGCGGAAGACCGAACATGGCATGTGTGACGCGGGTCAGATGGGAACTGTCGGTGAAGCCGGCCAGATGAGCCGCCTCAGTCAGCGAACCGCCCGCTTGGACTGCCTCCATGGCCGCGCGCAAGCGGGCCCAGCGTACGTACGCGGTGAACGGCAACCCCAGCCGCTCGCTGAACAGGTGCCTCAACCTGCTGGGCGACAGGCCGACCTGGGCCGCCACATCCGCCAGGCGCAGCGGCCCCGCAGTGCCCTGGTCCACCAGGTCCACCGCCCGTCGCAGGGAGGGATCCGGGTCAGCGGCAGGGGGTGAGGTCAGCAGCGTGAGCGCCGTTTCCGGAAACTCCTCATCGAGGGGAACGGACAAGAGGAGAGCGGCCTTGCTCTCCCAGCCGGCCATCGGGTCCTGGGCGGACACGCCGGTGCCACGACTTGCCGGGTCCAGATAGATCGCGGCGCCGAAGGCGCTCTCGGCGCGCACGGCGTGCTGGACACCAGGCGATATCGCCGCCGTCGCGACGTTCCGCTCGCCTCCGCTCTCGTCCGTCACGATGACGCGTCCCGAGCCGACCACGAGCAGTTGTACGGCGGCGTGCGTGTGAGCGTGGGCGGATCCGAGCTTGCCGACGAAGACCAACGCGCCGGGTCGCAGACGCACGGTTCCCGTCCAAGACCCCGCATCGCGCATGCCTACTAGTATACGTAGTAGGTAATCTCCCGCGTCGCTACGCGCAGGGGAACTTCGCCGTTGATCACGGCGGACTTCCCGGTCGATCCGGCTGGCGCCGCCGTCCACCACGCCAGGTGCTCAGCCTGATCCCCGCGCTCGTGGGCGACGCCAAGGACCACGGCGTCGCAGAAGACGGACGTCAGCGCACGCGCCCGACCTCAGACCCACGCGCGACGTCGCACGAATTACTACGAACAATAGGAGATGCACTTATCCTGAACGCATGAAGCGAGCAGGTAGTAGATCAGCGTTAGGTGGCGGCGGCTCCTGGGTAGCGCGTACGCCTGCCTGAGTGAGGACAACATCACGGAGCCGGCCAAGTGCACCCGCAGCAACCTCGACTGTGCGGACATCTGCGAGACCACCGCCCGGGTGCTGGCACGGCACACCGGCTATGACGCGAACATCACCCGCGCCATCCTCGAAGCGTGCGCTCAGGTGTGCAAGGCGTGTGGTGATGAGTGCGAGCGGCACAGCATGCACGCCCACTGCCCCGTGTGCGCCCAGGCATGCCGCGGCAGGCGCCAGACCCTGGCCACCCAGCCGGTCTACGGTCTTCGTGGAAGGGGCTCTCAGAGGCTGTCGTCGCCCGTCTCGGGGAGGGCGAGCAGGCAGAGGAGGCTCAGCAGGGCCATCGCCGAGACGTACGCGCCGACGCCCATCACGCCCACCCCGCCGGCCTGCAGGCTGGCGGCGACCAGCGGCGGCACCGCGCCGCCGAGCACCCCGCCCAGGCTGTAGGCCACCGAGGCGCCGCTGTAGCGGTACTGGGTCTTGAAGAGCTCCGGCAGGTACGCGCCCATCGGCCCGAAGACCAGCCCCATCAGGCCGAGCGCCCCCGCCAGCGCCACGCCCACCAGGAACACGGACCTGGTCTCCATCAGCGGGAACATCACCAGCCCCCACACGACGGCCACGCCCGTCCCGGCGAGCAGGGTGCGGCGGCGGCCCAGCCGGTCGGAGACCATCGCGGAGACCACCGTGCCCGCGGCCATGAACACGACCCCGGCCATGGTCAGGCCGAGCATGGTGGTCTTCGGGATCTTGAGCGCGGTGGTGCCGTACGCCAGGCAGTAGGTGGTGGCGGTGTAGAAGAGCGTGTAGGCGACGGTCATGGCGCCGGCGCCGAGGAGCACGCGCCGCCACTGGTGCCGCAGGAGGCCGGCGATCGGCACCTTGGCGATCCGGTGCTGGTCCATGGCCGCCTGGAAGACCGGCGTCTCGGAGATCTTGAGGCGTACGTACAGGCCGACGATCACCAGCAGCAGGCTGGCCACGAACGGCAGCCGCCACCCCCACGCCCCGAACTGCGCGTCGCTGAGCGTCTCCCCCAGCACGAGGAACAGCCCGTTCGCCACGATGAACCCGGCCGACGGGCCGAGCTGCGGGAACATCGCGTAGAGCCCGCGCCGGCCGGGCGGCGCGTGCTCGGTGGCCAGCAGCGCCGCGCCGCCCCATTCGCCCCCGAGCCCGATGCCCTGCGTGAACCTCAGCAGCACCAGCAGCACGGGCGCGATCACGCCGATGGCCGCGTAGCCGGGCAGCAGCCCGATGGCGACCGTGGAGAGCCCCATCACCAGCAGCGACACCACGAGCATGGACTTGCGGCCGACCCGGTCGCCCCAGTGCCCGAACAGGGCCGAGCCGAGCGGGCGCGACAGGAACGCCACCGCGAAGGTCGAGAACGCCGCCAGGTTGCCCGCCACCGGGTCCATGCCGGGGAAGAACGCGGTGTTGAGCACCAGGGCCGCCGCGGTGCCGTAAATGTAGAAATCATAGAATTCGATCGCCGTGCCGATGAGGCTGGCGGCCGCGATCCTTGACCGGCTGGGTGCGGCGACCTGGGGGGACGTTGTCATATTTGTCTCACTATGCGATATAGCGTCTTGTGAAGCGACACGAAGAAGCTACCACCTGCGAAAAGGCACCTCCGAAAGGAACGGGTTTGGCTGTCGATCTTGTCATCTTCGACTGTGACGGAGTGCTCGTGGACAGCGAGCCGATCTCCGTACGCGTGGGCACGGCGGCGCTGCGCCGCCTGGGCTGGTCGATCGACGAGACGGAGTACATCGAGCGGTTCGTGGGCTGCACGAACGACTACTGGGAAGAGCAGGTGGGCGAGACGCCGCCGGGCTGGCGCGACCAGCTCAGAGCCGAGTACACGGCGGCGGTCAGGGCCGAGCTGCGCGCCATCCGAGGCATCGAGGAGGCGCTCGACCGGCTCACCGTCCCGAGCTGCGTGGCCTCGAACGGCCGGCACACCGTGATCCGCCACAGCCTCGAGCTCGTGGGGCTGGCCGGGCGGTTCGACGGGCGGGTGTTCAGCGCCGAGGACGTCGCCAGGGGCAAGCCGGAGCCGGACCTGTTCCTGCACGCGGCGGCCACGCTGGGGGCCGAGCCTGAGCGGTGCGTGGTGGTGGAGGACAGCCCGTTCGGGGTGACTGCGGCGATGCGCGCGGGCATGCGCTGCCTGGCCTTCGCCGGCGGCCTCATCCCCCCGGACCGCCTCGCCGGTCTGGGGGCCACCCTGTTCCACGACCCGGCCACGCTGCCGGAGCTGATCACCTCATTCGAGCGCTGAGACGGGGGACGCGCCGTCACCTCTGCCGGGTACGGCCGTCCTCGTCCAGGTAGTCACGCCACGACCGCTTCGGGGTCCAGCCCAGCAGGCGGTGGGCCTTGTCGCACGAGATGCCCGAGGAGTCCGGGCGGGAGATCGGCCGCAGCTCGATCCGGTCGCCGTAGTGCTCCCGCAGCTTGGCGGCGAAGTCGTGCCCGCCCGCGTTGTCGGGCGCGGCGATGTAGAACACTTCGTGACCGGGCAGGTCGGACTCGACGGCCAGGACGATCGCGTCCGCGAGGTCGTACACGTCGGTGTAGCTCCACAGCCCCGCGCCGATCAGGGAGGCGTCGCGGACCTGCGGTCCGATGTTGCGCTCGTAGTTGCCCTCGTGCTGCACCCAGCTCGGCCGCAGCGAGATGCACCTGATGTCGCAGCGGCGCACCGCGGCGTCCATGAGCTGCTCGCCGAAGTGCTTGGACAGCGCGTACGGGTCCTGCGGCCGGGCCGGGTGCTCCTCGTCCACCGGCGCGTAGTCGGGCAGGAAGGGGCGGTCGGCGAAGAAGTAGCCGGGCACGGTCTCGCTGGAGATGTTCACGAAGCGGGGGACGCCGAGGCGCACCGCCGCCTCGAGCACGTTGAACGTGGCCATCAGGTTGTTCTGGAAGACCACGTGCGGCGCGTTGGCGGTGGGGTCGGGGATGGCGGCGGCGTGCACGACCGCGTCGGCCCCCTGGACCACGGCGTACGCCTGCCCGGCGTCGGTCAGCTCGGCCTGCTTGTAGGCGGGTTCACCGGGCTCGTGCCGCTCCCAGATCGGGCGCGTGAGATCCACGCCGGTCACCTCGTGACCGGCCTCGGCCAGCGCCTTGACGGCCGCCCGGCCGACCTTGCCATGGGCTCCGGTGACGACGACGCGCATGGGTCCACTCCTTCATGGGGTTCGGTGCGAGCAATCTACGCGAGATCGCGCCGCCGTCGCCGCTCAGCCCACCCCCGCCAGCGACACGGTGGACCCGGCGCGGGTCTTGGTGACCTTGAGCTGGGCCGTGATCCTCGACCGCAGTTCGGCGACGTGGCTGACGATGCCCACGGCCCGCCCGCCGTCGCGCAGCCCGTCGAGGATGTCGAGCACGCCGTCGAGGGTGTCCTCGTCCAGGGTGCCGAAGCCCTCGTCCACGAAGAGCGTGCCCAGCTCGGTGCCCCCGGCCTCGGCCGTGACGACGTCCGCGAGGCCCAGCGCCAGCGCCAGTGACGTGATGAAACTCTCGCCGCCGGACAGCGTGGCCGGGTCGCGGTCGACTCCGGTCCACCCGTCGGCGACCCGCAGCCCCAGCCCGCCCCCGGAGCGCCCCCGGGACCCGGCCGTCTTGCGCAGGTCGTGGCGCAGCAGGTAGCGGCCCGCCGACATGTGGTCGAGCCGTTCGTTCGCGGCGTCCACCACCTGCCGCAGCCGCTCCCCCAGCACGTACGACGACAGGCTCATGCTCCACTGGTTGTCGCCGGACGTGCCGCTGGCCAGCGCCGCCATGCGCTCGGCCAGCCGGTGCCGCTCGGCCGCCGGCCGCCAGCGCTCGATGCGATCGGACAGCTCGCCGTGCAGCTGGGCCAGCCGCTCCGCCCTGGCCACGGCCCGGTCGCGGGCGCTCGACAGCCTCGTGCGCGCCTCCTCCAGCCGGTCGCGCTCGCTCCCGATCGAGGCCAGGTCGGGCGCGGGCGCCGCGGCGGCCGCGACCAGCTCGGGGTCGGCCAGGACGCTCGTGACGGCGGCGTGCTCGTCGTCCAGCCGCCGCAGCGCCTCCGCCCGCCGCTCCCGCTCCGCGGGACTCCGGAACGCCGCCTCCGCCTCCGGCACGTCCGCGAACCCCGCCTCGGCCGCCGCCTCCTCCGCGGCCCGCCGGGCCCTGGCCAGCTCGTCGACGGCCGCCACCGCCGCCCGGGTGGCCTCCAGGGCCTCCCGCAGCAGCCCGGCCTCGTCGTGCAGCCGCGACAGGCGCGCGGTCAGGGTGGGATCGTCGCCCCGCGCCGCGTCCAGCCGGGCGCCGAGCCGCCCGGCGTCCCCGCTCAGCTCCTCATGGCGGGTGCGGTACGACGCCAGCCGCGCCTCGACCCGGCGCCGCTCCTCCTCCAGCTCCAGGCGCTCCCGGCCGAGCGCCGCCGCCTCCCGCGCCAGCGCCGGCTCCCGCTCCGCCGACGCCCGCAGCCTGCGCAGCTCCCGCTCGACCCGCGCCAGCACCGCCGGCCCGTCCGCGCGTGCGGACTCCGGGTCCTGGTCTGCGGTGGGCAGGGTCGTCTGGAGGAGGCGGGTGCGTTCGGACTCCAAGTGGGCGTGGTGGGCGCGGTGGCCGGCGAGGGTCTCGGCGATCTCCCTCGCCTGGTCCCTGACCCGTTCGCGCTCGATCTCGACGCGTTCGAGCGCCGCGGCCAGGCCGGGCTCGCGATCGGCCACCGCCTGGAGGCGGGCCAGCTCCTGCTCCGCCCCCAGCACCTGCGCCTCGGCCGTCTCGACGTCCAGCCCTCCGGTGGCCTCGACCGCGTCGGCGTGCCGGGACTCGAGGGAGGCCAGGGCGCGTTCGGCGGACTCGCGCTGGGCCAGGGCGGCCTCGTGGGCGCTCTCGGCCTCGTGCTCGTCGTCGGCCGAGGGCGCGCTGGGGGCCGGGGAGGCGGGATCGGGGTGGTGGTCGGAGCCGCAGACCGCGCAGGGCCGGCCGGCGGACAGGTCGCGGGCCAGCTCGGCCGCCATGCCGTCGATGCGGGCCTGGCGCAGGTCGAGCCAGCGTTCACGGAGCGCCTGGGCGTGGTCCACGAGCGCCTGGTGGGCGGCGGCGGCCGCCTCCAGCTCCGCGGCCAGGGCTTCGCGGCGGTGGGTGGCCTCCAGCGCGGCCCTGGCGGCGTCGAGGCCCGCCGACGCCACGGGGATGGCCGCCGCCTGCGCCTGCACCTCGGCGAGGGCCGCGGCGGCGTCGGCGATCCGCTCGGGCAGCTCCGCCTCGGCGGCGGACACCTCGGCCTCGCGCTGCGCCAGCGCGTCGAGCTCCGCGGCCAGCCTGGCCAGCTCGTCGTCGATCTCGATCAGGTGGGCGGCGGCGTCGCGTACGGCCTGCGCGGCCGGGATCCTGGCGGCGTCCACGCGCGCCTCGGCCAGCCTGCCCTCGGCCTGCTCGATGAGGGCGGGCAGGGCGGCCAGCCGCGCGCTGACGGCCTCGCCGGCGCCGACCAGCCCGGCCAGCTCCTCCTCCACGCGCAGCAGGTCACGCCGGACCACCGACAGCCGGGCCTCCTCGGTGAGCAGCTCCGACAGCCGCGCGATCTCGGCCTGCCGCTCCCGCTCCAGCGCGGCCAGCTCGGCCGCCGACGGCTCACCCGCCGAACGCCCGTCCGGCCTGGGCCCGGCCGTAGACGAGCCACCCGAAGCCGCACGGTCCGTCGCGTCTGCCGCCTGCCGGGCGAGGAGGGGGCGGGCCCGGGCGAGGGCGTCGGCGGCCAGGGCGCGTGCCTTGGCGGCGGCCTCCGAACGCTGCCTGACCGCCGTGATGAGCGGCAGCACGCGATCGGCCCTGGCCGCGTCGTCGAGGATGGCCTGCAGGTCGGCCCGTTCGTCCGCCCGCTCGTCAAGGGTGCGGCGCATCGTGAGCGCCTCGGCGTGCCGGCGCTGCCGGTCGGCCAGCGCCGCGGCCTGCTCGAACCGCAGCCGCGCCGACCGCGCGGCCTGCCCGGCCGCCTCGTGCTCCTCGCCCGCCCGGCCCACGACGGCCCGCGCGGCGTCGAGCAGCGCCCCCGCCCACCTCAGGGGGTCGTCCTCGAAGTCCGAGGGCTCGAAGGCCCCGTCCAGGTCGTCGCCCGCCGCCTCCTCGACCCGCTGGACGGCGAAGTCGACCTCCTGCCGGAGCTCCTGTGCCTCCCGGAAGGCCAGCTTGCGGTGCTCGGCCAGCCACGACTCCGCCTGGGTGAAGACCTTGACCGAGAACAGCCGCTCCAGCAGCTTGCGCCGCTCCTCCCCCTCGGCCCGCAGGAACTTGGCGAAATTGCCCTGGGGCAACATCGCCACCTGGCAGAACTGGGCGGCGTTCATGCCCAGCAGCCCGCCGATGAGGTCGCCCGCCTCGTCCAGCCGGGTGGTCAGGCCCTGCCACTCCGACCCGCGCCACTCGGAGACGACGACCTTGGGCTTCTCCTCGGTGAACCCCGTACCGCGCAGCTTGGGCCGCTGCCAGGACGGCGAGCGCTGGATGCGGAGTAACCGCCCGCGGATGGTCACCTCCAGCGTGACCGAGGGCCCGGCCGAGGGCGGGGCGTGGTCGCAGCGGAGGCTGCGGGCGTCGTTGCGCTGCGGGTCGGGCACCTGACCGTAGAGGCCGAAGCAGAGCGCGTCGAGGATGGTCGTCTTGCCCGCCCCCGTGGGCCCCTGGATCAGGAACAGGCCCGCCTCGGCCAGGGCGTCGAAGTCGACCGTCTCGGTGCCCGGGAACGACCCGAACGCCGTCAGCGAGAGCCGGTGCGGCCGCATCTACGCCATCGTCTCCTTCACCCTCGACGCCTCGATGGCCTGTCTTAGCAGGTCTTCCTCGTCACGTGCGGCAGGCTCGCCGCGCACTTCCCTGACGAAATCGAGGGCCACCTCGGCCTCCGGCCGCCCGCTCAGCCGTACGGGCTGGGCGGCGGGCGCGGCGCCGACCGGGTCGAAGGAGAGGGCGAGGGTGTGGGGGAAGCGGGCGCGGAGCCGGTCCATGGCCGATTTGGGGCGGACGGCGTCGGTGAGGGTGACGTGCAGCCAGTGGTCCTCGTACGGGGTGTGCCGGGCAGAGGTCAGCAGCTCCTCCAGGTCGCCCCGCAGCCGCCCCACGGGCCGCGGCACCGGCGCAGGCACGAAGTCGGCCCCCGAGCCGAGCGTGACCAGCCACGAGCCCTTGACGTGACCGACCTCCGAGAACGAGTACGCCAGCGGCGACCCCGAGTAACGCACCGTCTCCGACATGCGCTGCCGCCCGTGGAGGTGGCCCAGCGCGACATAGGACACCCCGTCGAAGGCCGACAGCGGGACGTGGGCCACCCCGCCCACGCTGATGTCGCGCTCGCTGTCGCTGGCCTGGCCCCCGACGACGAAGCAGTGTGACAGCACCACCGAGGCGCGGTGGCGGGCGGCGTCGGCTCGGATGCGGTCCATCGCGTACGTGATGGCGGCCGTGTGGCTGCGGTCGGGCAGCTCCCAGGCGTGGCGGACCAGCTCGGGCTCCAGGTAGGGGATGCCGTAGAAGGCCACGTCGTCGATCAGCACCGGCTCCCAGGAGAGGTCGGGCGAGGTGCGCACGTGCACCCCGGCGGCCTCGAAGAGGCCCGAGCCGAAGCGCAACCGCAGCGCCGAGTCGTGGTTGCCGCTGATCAGCACCACCCGCGCCCCCGCCCCGCGCAGCCGCCCGAGCGCCGAGTCCAGCAGCGCGACCGCGTCGACCGGCGGCAGCGCGCGGTCGTAGACGTCGCCCGCGACCGCCACCACGTCGACCTGCTCCGCCCGGACGGTCTCCACCAGGTGATCGACGAACGCCTCCTGCGCCGAGAGCAGGCTCTCGCGATGGAACGAGCGCCCCAGGTGCCAGTCCGAGGTGTGCAGGATCCGCATGTCGCAGGAAGCTAACAGCTCTCGCCGACAAATGCGGCCTCATCTGTCCCGCCGGCCGGGAGTACGCTAGAAGATCGGCGGGCAAACCAACGCACATGGGGAGGCCGATGCGCACTGGCCGTGGCACCTTGAGCGTCGCCGCCGGTCTGGTGCTGGTGGCTCTCGCGACGGTCGGATACGTGCTGCCGCCCGCGTTCGATCCGCCGCCGCTCAAGGTGGATCCAGCCTTCCAGACGATCCCGACGCAGCCCGCGAGCGAGCTGCGGCCGGTGGTGGCGGTCGCCCCCGTCCGCCGGGAGGAGATCTCCGTCTCGGCGGAGGGCCAGCGCCTGGACGGCACGCTCCGGGTGCCGATGACGCCTGGGCGGCACCCGGCGATGGTGTTCGTGTCGGGGTCGGGCAACGGGTCGCGGACGGAGTTCACGCCGCAGGCGGAGTTCCTGGCGAAGGCGGGCGTGGTGACGATCGCGTTCGACAAGCGCACGGTCGGCTACGACTTCCGCCAGCGGGACTTCTCGCTGCTCGCCGACGACGCCCTGCGCATGGTGGAGCTCCTGCGCACGCGCCCCGAGGTCGATCCGGCGCGCATCGGCCTGTGGGGGGTCAGCGAGGGCGGCTGGGTGGTGCCGATCGCCGCGGCGAAGAGCACGGCGGTGGGGTTCGTGATCCTGGTGTCGTCCCCCAACGTCTCCCCGCTGCGCCAGGTCGCCTGGGCGCTGAACGAGCAGCTGCTGCGGCTGCGGGCCCCGATCGGCGCCCGCGACCTGCTGACCAGGGCCATGGGCGGGGTCGGCTTCAACTTCCTCCGCTATGACGCGCTGCCGGCGTTAAGCGGCATCAGACAGCCGGTCCTGGCCTTCTACGGCACCACCGACCCCTCGATCCCGTTCGTCGAGTCCACCCAGGCGCTCATCAAGGGCATGAACAAGGCGGGCAACGACGACTACACGATCCGCTTCATGGCCAAGGGCGACCACGCCATGCGGGTGAGCGGCGGCCCCTTCACCCAGGGCTACCTCGAGACCATGGCCAACTGGATCACCGGCCTGCCCGGCACCGCGCGGCCCGCCCTGCACATGGCGGGCGCCACGCCGGTGCAGCGGTTCGAGGCCAGCGACGTGCCGGCCGCCCCCTGGTACGCGGGCGGCACGATGCTCGGGCTGACGATCTGCCTGGCCGCCGTCGGCTACGTGGCGGGCCCCGTCGCGGCCATGGTCGTACGCCTGCGCGGCCGTCCCCACGTCCCCGCCGAGACGAACGCCAGGCTGTGGCCCCCGATCAGGCGCCGGCTCAGCCGGATGGTCTGGACGGGCCTGGGCCTGCTGGCCTCGGTGCTCGCGTTCATCACCTTGCTGGTGCTGTTCTCGGTCAACCAGGCGGGCGCCTGGCCGGCCGTGCTGGCCGGCTGGCTGATCGTGCGGCTGCTCGCGGCGCTCATGCTCCTCCAGGAGGTGACGGCCGTGGCGGCGTTCGTGTCGGCCCTGCGCGAGGGCATGCGGCCCGGCCGCTGGCAGCACGTGGCGGTCGCCGGCGTGCTGGGCGGCACGGGGCTGCTGCTGGTGGCGGCGGCCTACTACGGGTTGTTCTCCTTCCCCTGGTAGACGCCCTGGTAGACGCACCTGGTAGACGCACCTGGTAGACATGGCGCGGACCGGCTACCCGTCCTGCTCCGCCGGACACGGCCCCAGATAGGCGTCCATCCAGCGGTCCAGCTCGGCGAAGACCTGCTTGCGCGCCGGCTCCGCCGACAGCACCAGGTCGTGCAGGCCGTCCGGGATGCGCACGCACGTGACGTGCGGGCCGAGCGAGGTGGACCAGCGGGCGATGTGCCGGGGATCGAGCACGACGTCCGCCGAGCGGGCCTCCGGGACGAGGTCGCGTACCCGCAGCCCGTTGCTGGAGGCCAGCACGAGGACCGGCACGTCCACCGCGAGCCCCGCCTGCAGCCGCCGCTGCGCCCGGCGGATGGCGGCCAGCCACATGGCGTGCACGGAGAAGCCGCCCAGCGGCTTGAGCTCCAGGTCGTAGTCCCACTCGCCGCCCTCGCTGCGGTGCAGCGTCTGCCCGTAGACGGTGCTGACGCCGAGCGGGAGCGCCCACCTCATGTACGAGAGCGGCGTCTTGAACAGGTCGGCGGCCACGCGCAGCGGGGCGGGCACGTTCAGGTCGAAGAACGGGCTGTTGAGCACCATCCCCTGCACCAGCCCCCGCCCGCGGACCCGGTCGGCCCACAGGGAGGCGACCAGGCCGCCGGTCGAGTGGGCGTTGATCGTCAGCTCGTCGTGGTCCTGCCTGACGATGCGGACGGCCTCGTCGATCTCGGGGAAGTAGTCGGTGACGCTCCTGATCAGGCCCCTGGTCTGGTGCGGCAGCAGCGAACGCCCGTATTTGCGCAGGTCGAGAGCGTAGAAGTCGATGCCGCGCTGGACGTAGTGGTCGGCGAGGTGGTCCTGGAAGAAGTAGTCGGTGAACCCGTGCAGGTAGAGCACCGCCCTGCGGGATCCCGCCTTCCTGGAGACCAGCGTCGCGACGACCTCGCCCTCGAAGTCGTCCGGCAGCTGCAGCACGGTGATCTCGTACATGCTAGACACCATAAGGATTGTCCGGCCATGACGGGACACCGGCCGGCAGACCGCGCATCGCAAAGTTGACTTCGTCTCCCGCCTAAAAGGCAAGGGCGGGAGTTCCGGCCCTCGCGGGCCGGGTTTCCTGCTTCACTGCCGACCGCACCCGAGGAGACCCGGAATGTCTTACATCGGCTCCACAGGCCGTCACCGCTCGACCAGCGGCCAGGATGTTCTTCGCCGCGTTGACATCCCGGTCGTGCCAGGTGCGGCAAGCGGGGCACCTCCAGTGCCTCACGCCAAGCTTCAGCTCGACAAGCAGATGCCCACAGCAGCTGCAGGTCTTGGACGATGGGTACCAGCGGTCGATCACGATCAGTCGACGGCCGTACGCGGCGGTCTTGTATTCGAGCTGACGACGGAACTCGCCCCACCCGCAGTCTGAGATCACCCGCGCCAAGGAGCGGTTGCGGACCATGTTCGTCACGGCGAGGTCTTCGATCACTATCACGTCGTTGTCGCGGACCAGCCGCGTGGAGGTCTTGTGCAGGAAGTCGGCACGGGCGTCGCGGACCTTGGTGTGCGCGCGAGCGACCTTCAGCTTGGCCTTGGCCCGGTTGGCCGACCCGAGCTGCTTGCGCGCCATGCGCCGCTGGTAACGGGCCAGGTTACGAGCCTTACGTTCGAGGTGACGCGGGTTGGCGATCCGCTCGCCGGCGGAGGTCACGGCGAAGTCGCGCACTCCCAGATCCACGCCGACAGCTTCACCGGTCGAGGGAAGCCGCATGC
Organism: Nonomuraea angiospora; assembly: GCF_014873145.1. Taxonomy (NCBI): domain Bacteria; kingdom Bacillati; phylum Actinomycetota; class Actinomycetes; order Streptosporangiales; family Streptosporangiaceae; genus Nonomuraea; species Nonomuraea angiospora. The sequence continues at coordinate 4,241,867 of NZ_JADBEK010000001.1, forward strand.
CTTTGTCGTCGGCCTCAACGGACAGGGAGATGTACCAGCGGCCGTCTGGAGCACGAGATATGGTCACGGTCGTCGCCTCGACCGAGGCGGGGTCGATGCCGGGCCAGGACCAGACGAACTCCAGCGGGCCCTCCATCTTCCCCAGGTGCAGCCGTCCGTCCTTCCAACGGAACGCCGAGCGGGTGTAGGTCGCCGACTGACGGCCGTGCCGAGACTTGAAGCGGGGGTATTTGGCGCGCCCGGCGAAGAAGTTCGCAAACGCGGTGTACTGATGGCGCAGGGCCTGCTGCAGGGGCACCGACGAGACCTCATACAGAAAGTCGTGCTCACCGCCGCGTTTGAGCTCGGTCAGATACCGGTCTGTCTGTGCGTAGGAGGTCTTCACGCCTTCCCGGTGGTAGCGCTGGTGCCGCCACGCGAGCACCCTGTTCCACACCAGGCGTACACACCCGAAGGTGCGGTTCAGCACCGCGGCCTGTTCGGGGGTGGGGTAAGCCCGCACTTTGTACGCCGTACGCACGTTCGAATTTTAGCTGATCAAGGCCCCGCCATGCCACCAGAGGTCTTGGCAAAGGTCAAGGCGTTCAGCCGCTCCGGGCGGTTCAATGTGACGGTGGCGATCTGGTCGGCGACTTCGTACTCGATCTCGGTGAAGTCTGTTCGGCTACTGATGTTCATCCTCCGATAAAGACATATTTCGTATTAGGTGCGTAGGCTGCCGCCTCTGTAAGAGGCCTAGCGTTGCAATTCGGGGAAACGGGGAAGGCGTGCGGCAGGCAAAGGAACCCTCGAGCGCCGGGGCGGTCCTCGGATGGCTGGCGCTGGCGGCGCTGGCGCCCGGGTCGGCCCATCTGCGCGTGGGTTGGCGCAGGACCGGACTCGCCCTGATCTCCTGTTACATCGTGGGCCTCCTGGCCTTGGTCGCGTTCGCGCTGACGACCGACAACCTGGTGGGCACGCTCATCGAGCGAATGACGACGATCATCGTGAGCGCCGCCGTGCTGGGCGTGGCCTGGTTCGCCGTGATCGTGCACTCGTTCATCGTGCTGCGGCCGGGGCGGCTGCCACAAGGCGGGCAGATCGTCACCGGGACGCTGGCGGGGCTCCTCGCCGTCGCGGTGGTCCTCCCGTTCGGCGTGGTCACGCAGTACGTGTGGACCTTGCAGAGCACGGTCAACGACATCTTCCAGGAGACCCCGTCCGACGCCCCGCCGTCCGACGCCGCCGCCGCGGAGCGGCCGGAGGACCCGTGGGCGGGGCGGCAGCGGGTCAACATCCTGCTGCTGGGCGGCGACGCCGACGACAACCGGATCGGCGTCCGCACCGACAGCATGAACCTGGCCAGCGTCGATGTGAAGACCGGCAACACCGTGCTGTTCAGCCTGCCGCGCAACCTGGAGAACGTGCGCTTCCGCCCCGGCACGCCGATGGCCCAGCACTTCCCCAACGGCTTCCGCCTTCCGCCCGACCCCGGCGGCGGGCGCAGCGACCTGCTCAACAGCGTCTGGGAGTACGCCGACGCGCACCCGGAGATCTTCGGCGGCAGGCAGCACCAGGGCCCGAGGGTGCTGATGGACACGATCGGCTACACCCTCGGGGTCAAGGTCGACTGGTACGCCCTGGTCAACATGTGGGGCTTCGCCCGGCTCATCGACGCCATCGGCGGTATCACGATCACCGTCGAGAAGGACGTGGTGTTCGGCAAGTACAACGAGGGCCTGGTCAAGGCCGGCACGCGCAAGCTCAAGGGCGCCGACGCCATGTGGTACGCCCGCTCGCGCACGTTCAGCGACGACTACACCCGCATGCGCCGTCAGCGCTGCGTGCTCGGCGCGCTGCTCACCCAGGCGGACCCGGCGACCGTGCTGGCCCGCTTCAACCGGATCGCGCTGGCCACCAAGGAGCTGATCAGGACCGACATCCCGCGGGGGATGCTCAAGAACCTGGTGCCGCTGGCGCTGAAGGTCAAGAACGCCAAGGTGACGAGCGTGCAGTTCGTGCCGCCGCTGATCAGCACCGGCTATCCCGACTGGGAGAAGATCCGTACCATCGCGGCGAAGGAGATGCGGGACTCGGGCGAGACCAAGCCGCCCGTCGCCGCCACCGCCTCCGCCAGTCCGTCCCCCAAGAGGACGGCGGCCGCCAAGAAGGCCGGTCAGAGCCCCGCGAAGGGCATCACGGACGGCTGCGACGGCTCGCTCTGACCGGCTCGCGGCCTACCCGCGGACCGGTTTACCCCCGGGTAGACCTGCCCGCGGACCGGCCTACCCCCGGGTGGACCTGCCCGCGGACCGGCCTGCCCGCGGACCGACCGCTCGCGGCCTACGCGCGGGCGACGATCCGGCCGACGGGGATCCCGCCGCCCAGCACGTCCACCTGCTCGAACGCCGCCGCCGTCGTGACGTCGCAGCCCATGCGCCGCAGGACCGCCAGGGCGACGGCCGTGGTGGCGCGCGGGCTGCCGTCGATGACCTTGACCGCCACCGAGTGACCCGACTCCAGGGCCACCACCAGCACGCCCTCCGCGCCGCCCTTGGCCACGGCGCCGGGCAGCGCCCGCATCAGCTCGGTGTTCTGGTGCCCGGTCCCGCCCACGTACTCGGGGTGCGCGCGCATGGCGTCGGCGACCTGGCGGGGCGCGCTGCCCGGCGCGGCCAGCACCAGGCCCTGCACGGCCCGCGCCAGCCCGGTCAGCGACAGGCCGAACAGCGGCGCGCCGCAGCCGTCCACCGCCACGTGCGCGGTCTTCTCCCCCGCCAGCTCCTCGGTGACCGAACGGACCTGAAGCTGCAGGGGGTGGCCGGCCGACAGGTAGCCGGGCACGTCCCAGTCGTTGGCCACGGCGGCGGCGAGCATGGCGGCGTGCTTGCCGGAGCAGTTCATGCGCTCGCGGGACTGGCCGGCGCCCTGCCTGATGAGCCCGTACATGGTGGGGGCGTCCTCCGGCCACGACGGCGGGCAGGCCAGCGCGCCGAAGTCCAGGCCGTAGTCGTCGAGGATCTCGCGGACCAGCTCCACGTGGAAGTCCTCGCCCGTGTGGCTGCCCGCCGCGATGGCCAGCCGCGGCCCCGCCAGTGCCGCGCCGGCGATCAGGCAGGCCAGCGCCTGGAACGGCTTGGCGGACGAGCGCGGCAGCACCGGCGCGTCCACCTGCCCGAGGGTCACCTCGGGACGCCCCGACGGGTCGAGGCCGACGGCGCTGCCGTAATGGACGCTCTCCACGAATCCGGAGCGGATCACCTCGGCGAGCACAACTAGATCAGGCACGAGCGGTTCTCCTGCTGAATCGGATGAGGGTGCCGGCCTGTCGCGCCTCCAGCGTGCGGGCCAGCTTGGACAGGGACACGTTGACCGCGAGATAGATCAACGCGACGACCAGGTACGTCTGGATGAGCAGGCCGTTGTAGGCCGCCAGCACCTTGCCGCTGTAGAGCAGCTCGCCGTAGCTGACGACGAAGCCCAGCGAGGTGTCCTTGAGCAGGCCGACCGACTGGCTGACGATCGACGGCAGCACGCGGCGGGCCGCCTGGGGCAGCACGACGAGGCGCATGGTCTGGAACGGCGTGAGGCCGACGGCCAGGCCCGCCTCGGTCTGGCCGCGTTCGACGGAGTTGATGCCGGCGCGGAAGATCTCGGCGAAGGCGGCCGCGTTCGAGACCGTCAAGGGCACGGCCAGCTTCCAGAACAGCGGCAGGTCCAGGCCGTAGCGCGGCAGCGCGAACAGCACCACGTACACCAGCAGCAGCGCCGGCACGACCCTGACGACCTCGACGTAGGCGGCGGCCGGGAGGCGGATCCACCTGCGGTGCGAGAGCCGCCCCAGGGCCAGGAGCAGGCCGAACGCCATGGACAGCGCCGCCGACACGACGGCCGCCAGGACCGTGGACCACAGCCCCGTCAGGAGGTAGCGCCACATCGGCCAGGTCGCGTACGGCTGCCAGCGGGCGGCGTCGAGCTGCCCGTTGGCCGCGAACTGCCGCACGGCCAGGACGGCGAGCGCGACGGCGGCCAGGACGCCCAGCACGGTCGCCACGCGGATGCGCCGGCGCGCCTTGGGGCCGGGTTCGTCGAAGAGGACGCTCACCGCAGGATCACCAGCTTGCGTTCGAGCCGGCCGGTGGTGAATCCCACCGCCGCGGCGATCAGGGCGTACGCCAGGCCCGCGCCGACGAAGATCGGGATGGGCTGGGCCTCGACGAGGTTCACCCGGTTGGCGGCGGCCGTCAGGTCCACGACGCCGACGGCGGCGGCCAGGGCGGTGTTCATCGTGGTGGCGATGAAGATGTTGCCGAGCGGCTGGACGACCGTGCGCAGCGCCTGCGGCAGGACCACGTGCCTGAGCGACTGGCTGAACGTCAGCCCGATCGCCCGCGCCGCCTCGCCCTGCCCCCTGCTCACCGAGTTCACGCCGGAGCGCAGGGCCTCGCCGACGTACGCGGCCTCGTACACGGCGATGACCACGATGGCGGTGACCAGCGGCTCGGCCTGGACGCCGATCTCCGGCAGGCCGAAGAAGGCCAGGACGAGCAGGACGAGCAGCGGCAGGTTCTGGAAGGACTCCACGTACGCGGTGCCGATGGCGCGCAGCACCCGCACGGGGCTGACGCGCAGGGCGCACACCAGCGCCCCCAGCACCGCCGCGCCCGCGAAGGACGCGGCGGTGAGCTGGAACGTCACGATCAGCCCCTGCCACAGCTCGGGCAGGTGATCGAGGAGAACGGACATCAGGACCCCGGCACGGAGCCGATCTGCGGCGGCTGGGGAGCGTCGCCGGTCACCACGGTGCCGATGGACTTCTTCCAGATCTCCTGCCAGACCCCGGTGTCCTGGGTCTTCTTCAGCCAGTCGTTGACGAACTTCTTGAACTGGTCGTCACCGTGCTTGAGCCCGATCCCGTACGGGTCCACGGTGAACGGCTTGGTGACGATCTCGATCGACGGGTCCTTCTTGGCGTCCGCGATGAGGAGCGTCTCATCCTGCACGTAGGCCACGCCCCGGTCCTGCTTGAGCGCCTGGACGCACTCCGGGTCGCTGCCGAAGGTGATGATCTCCGCCTGCGGCGCCAGCTTCTTGATCGCGGGGATGGCCGGGGTGTTCGCGCCCGCCAGGACCTTCTTGCCGTTCAGGTCCTCCGGCTTGGCGATGCCCGTCGTGCCCTTCTTCACCGCGATCGTCAGCCCCGAGGTGTAGTACGGGCCCGCGAACGCCACCTGCTTCGCCCGCTCCTCGGTGATCGTGTACGTCTGGAAGACGACGTCCACGGTCCCGTTGGCCAGCAGCGCCTCCCGGGTCTCCGACGCCGAGTTGACGATCTTCACCTTGGGCTCGCCCAGGATGTACTTGGCCAGCGCCTTGCCCATGTCCGCGTCGAACCCCTCGACCTCGCCGGTGGCGGGGTTCTGCTGGGAGAGCAGGGGCGCGTCCAGCGAGCCGCCCACGAGGAGCTCGCCGCGCTGTTTGATCTTCTCCATGGTGGAGCCGGGCAGGATGTCGGCCGCCGCCGCGACGGGCGCCTTGGCCAGGACGTCGGCGCCCTTCTCGGACGGCGCTCCGGGCACGGCGGGACTACTCGACTCACCACAGGCCGCCAGCGCTAAGAGCGAGACGGCGACGACGGCGACAAACCTCTTCATGAACGGTCACTTCCTTCGATTTCGAAGATAGGCCGGACCGTAGTGGGTGATTTCGTAGCAAGTCAATACGTTGTCGGCCTAAGTCCGGACATGGTAGGTATCTCACATGAAGCAGCGGCTGCCCGTGCAGGGGGCACAGGGCGACCTGCTGAGACTCGTCGCCACCGGCAAGGCCGAGTCACGCGCCGACCTCGCCCGCTTATCCGGCCTGGCGGCCTCCAGCGTGTCGCTGCGCGTGGAGGAGCTCATAGACGCGGGCCTGCTGGCCGAGGAGGGCTCGGGCACCTCGCGCGGCGGCCGCCGCCCCCGCCGGCTGCGGCTCTCCCCCGGCGCCGGCGTGCTGGCCGTCGCCGACCTGGGCGCCCACCACGTACGCCTCGGCCTCCTGGACCTCAGCGGCACGCCTCTCGTCATCGAGGAGCGCGGCTGCGAGATCAACGACGGCCCGCAGGTCACCCTGGACCGCATCGCGGACGCGTTCGACGAGCTGCTGGCCGCCCACGTGCCCCCGTCGGTCCCCCTGCGGGGGGTGGGCACCGGCATCCCGGGCCCGGTGGACCCGTCGAGCCTGCGCGTGGTGACGCCCTCGCGCATGCCCGGCTGGAACGAGTTCCCGGTGGCCGACCACCTGGCCGCCCGCTACGACCTGCCGATCCTCGTCGAGAACGACGCCAACCTGATGGCCGCGGGCGAGGCGCGCTGGTGGCCCGGCAGCCAGAACCTCATGATCGTCAAGGCCGGCACGGGCATAGGCTGCGGCGTCATCGTCAACGGCCGCCTGCACCGGGGCAGGGGCGCGGCCGGCGACATCAGCCACGTGCGGGTGCGCTCGGACTCCTCGGTCGTGTGCGCCTGCGGGCATCCGGACTGCCTGGAGGCGTACGCGAGCGGTGCCGCCCTCATGGCGGCCCTGCGCGAGTCCGGCATCGAGGTGACCCGCACGGCGGACATCGTCACCCTGGTCAACGACGCCATCCCGGAGGCCACGAGCCTGGCCCGCACCGCGGGCCGGCGCATCGGCGAGGTCCTGACGGTGCTGGTGAACTTCTTCAACCCGGACGTGGTGGCGGTGGGCGGCAGCCTGTCGGCGGCGGAGCCGCTGATCACCTCGATCAGGGCGGCGGTGTGGGAACGCTGCCTGCCGCTGGCGACGCGCGACCTGGAGATAGCCCCTGCCCGGGGCGGCCGGGACGCGGCCCTGCTGGGCGCCGGCACCCTCCTGCTGGAGGCCGCCCTGGCCTGACGCGTCTCGGATGCCCCGGCGGGCTCGGTCCTCAGCCCGCCGCGGCCGGCATGCGGAAGACGTCGGGGAAGGCCTGTCCTGCTGACAGCCGTTCGACGAGGGTTCGTACGGCCTCCTTCCCGCCGTTCGCGCCCACCCAGCGGCTCACCTGGCAGGCGGCCTGGGCGTACGTCCGGGGATCGGCCGATGCCGCCCGCAGCCACTCGTCCAGCGTGACAGGGAGGGGCTGACGGGGGTCGACCAGGCACCGGTCGCCGGTCGGCGCGAGGTAGCGGGGGTCGTCGCTGACCAGGACGGCGAGACCCTCGTCGAACCACTGCGGGACCTCGGCGCCGTTGAGCCGGGCGTGCAGCTCCACGTGGGTCATCTCGTGCGAGGCGATCACGGGATCGACGCCGCGCGGGGACAGCATCACCGCGCGGTTGAGCACGGCGATGCCGCGTTCGCCGCCGCCGCCGATCCTGCGGTAGCAGTCGTCGGACAGGCACACGAGAAGGTCCGGAGAGCTCTTCCGCCCGCCGAAGAAGTCGCGCACCCGCTGGTTGGCCTGCTCGACGACCTCGCTCACCTGCCGGCGCCGGGCCGGCGGCAGGCCGAGCTCGACGTACGCGCCGGGCTGCAGCCGTTCCAGGCCGTAACAGCCGGGGCAGGTGGTGGCCGCGACGGACGGGAAGGCGATCGCCGTCACCACCACGGCGGCGGTGAGGAGCACCGCGACGGCGGCGCCCGCGATCCGCCAGGGTCTACCTTTTCGTTGCCTCACGTGTACGTGGTCCTCCGGGATGACAGGGGGTTGGCCGTCGTGTTCGATCGTACGGCTGTCAGAGGGCCTGATCGGCCACCCGGGCCGGCCGCGGCGCGGTTCGGCGGAGGCCGGAAATCGAAGTGCGCCGGCAGCGGTTCGGATGCGATCCTCCAGACGTGGATGAGCCCCGGTGCGGCGGGGGTCGTGACGCGCGAGGCGGCGTCCGAGGTGGGGCGGCTGCTGCGTGCCGTGCACTCCCTTCCCGTGCGGGGGGGCAGGCTTCTTCAAGGAGGCGCCCGGCCCGCCCCCGTGCGCCGGTGCGGGGACGTGGGCTGAGCAGGCCGCGGGGCTGGCGGATCGGCTCGGCCCTGTCGCCGGCGCCGCGATCCTGACCCCGGCGCTCCATGCCCGATGCCGGGATCTCCTCCTGGACGGGACTCGCTGGGATCAGCCCTGCGTGTACGTGCACGGTGATTTCCACCCGCGGCATCTGCTGTCGGCCGGGTCCCGGATCGAGGCGGTCATCGACTGGGCGCACTGCGGCGCGGCCGGTCCATGGCTGGACCTGGCCAGGATGGACTTCCGCGAGCCCGGCTCGCAGCGCGCGATGCTCGACGCGTACTTCCCGGCGGGAATTCCGGCCGACACGCCACAGCACCTGGCGAACCACCGGCTGCTCTACATGCTGCTGGCACTCGTGTGGGAGTACGAGTGCGGCGGGGACTGGCTGCACGAGCGCGTGCCGGGCATCGAATCGGCACTCGCCGCCCTCTAGCCGCGTGGCCCCGAACCCTTCGTGGCCGCCCACACCGCGGCGGGGGTCAGGGGCATGTCGATGTGGTCGAGGTCGAGGGCGTCGCAGACGGCGTTGACGACGGCCGGGGGGATGCCGATGCAGCCGGCCTCCCCCGCGCCCTTGGCGCCCAGCGGGGTGTTGGGGTTGGGGGTGACGGTCTGCAGGAGGGTGACGGGGGGCATGTCGGCGGCGGTGGGCAGGAGGTAGTCGAAGAGGGTCGAGGCGCAGGGCAGGCCATCCTCGCCGATGACCGCCTGCTCGTAGAGGGCCTGGCCGAGGCCCTGGGCGATGGAGCCGTAACCCTGGCCGGTGACGATCATGGGGTTGACGACCACCCCGTAGTCGTCCACGGCCACCAGCTGGCGCACGTGGACGGTGCCCAGGTCCGGGTCCACCTCCACCACGGCGACGTGGGCGCCGTACGGGAAGGCCTGGGGCGGGGCGACGATCTCGTCGGCGCGCAGGGGGCCGGTGCGGGCGACCAGCTCGCCGATGGGCAGCCCGGGGAGGGGGCCGGTCTCGACGTTGAGCGTTTCGGTGTCGTCCTGGAGGGCGGGGTGGGGGGCGCCGCCTGCCATCAGGCGGCCCGCGGTGTACGAGACGTCCTCCTCCCCCACCCCCAGCAGTTCGGCGCAGCGGCGGCGGGCGGCGGCCACGAGGGCTTCGGCGGCGCGCCACAGCGCCGCGCCGCCCACCTGCATGGAGCGGCTGCCGAAGGTGGCGAAGCCGTAGGGGACCTCGCCGGTGTCGCCCTCGACGACGCGGACCCGGTCCACCTCCACGTCCAGCACCGAGGCCACCACCTGGGCGAACGCGGTGAAGTGGCCCTGACCGGTGGACGTCGATCCGACGCGGGCGATGAACGTCCCGTCCGCGCACGCCTCCACGCTCCCGAACTCGTCGCTGTCCGGCGGGCCTCCCGAGCGTTCGACATATGTGGCGATCCCCACCCCGAGCGGCCGTCCGCCGTCCTCGCGGCGGCGGGCCTGCTCGGCGCGGAGCTCGTCGTAGCCGACGGCGGCCAGGGCCCGGTCGAGGGCGGCGGCGTAGTCGCCCGAGTCGTACGTGCGGCCGGTCGGCGTCAGGTAGGGGTACTGGCCGGGGCGGACGAAGTTGCGGCGGCGCAGCTCGGCCGGGTCCAGACCGAGCCGGCGGGCGAGGCGGTCCACGGTGCGTTCGAGGGCGTAGGCGGCCTCGGGGCGGCCGGCGCCGCGGTAGGAGGTCGTCGGGGCGGTGTTGGTGAGCACGCACCTGACGCGCGTGTGCACCCGGGGCGTGCGATAGGCGCCGGTGCTCATCGCCCCGGTCATCATGGGGACGAAGGCGCCGAGGTGCGGGTAGGCGCCGATGCCGGCGTCGACGAGCAACTCGTACGCGAGGAAGGTGCCGTCCTCGTCGGCCGCCAGCCGTACGCGCTGGTGCTGGCCGCGGCCGCGCGGGCCCGCCAGCATGGCCTCGGCGCGGTCCTCGCACCAGCGGACCGGGCGGCCGAGGTGGACGGCGAGCAGGGCGGCGACCAGATACTCCGGGTAGGTCTGGCTCTTGGCGCCGAACGCCCCGCCGGTGGCCGGGACGATCACCCGGATCCGTTCCCGGTCGAGGCCGAGCGCCGCGGCGAGCGCGTCGCGCAGCCGGTGCTGGGCCTGGTGGGAGACCCACACGGTGAGGCGGTGCCCGCCTCCCGGGGCGACCAGGATCGCCCGTGGCTCCAGGGACGTGGGGAGCAGGAGCTGCTCGCGGTAGGCGCCCTCGACGACGACCGGGGCGGTGGCGAACACGTCGTCGGCGGGGCGGCCGAAGGTGCGTTCGGCGGCCAGGTTGTCGCGGTCGTCGAACAGCCGGGGCGTTCCCTCCGCCAAAGGGGCGCCGGTGCGGGTGAAGGGCAGCGGTTCGAGGTTCAGGCGGACGGCCTCGGCGCCGTCCTCGGCGCGGGCGCGCGTGCCGGCCGCGACCACCGCGAGCGCCTCCCCCGGGTAGCGGACGCGGCCCGTGGCGAGCAGCGGCCACGGCGGCAGGCCCTTCTCGCCGGGCATCGCGCGGGTGGCGAGGTACGGCAGGTCGGCGGCCGACCACGCGCCCGCCACCCCCTCCTCCTTGAGCGCGGCGGCGACGTCGACGCCGCGGATCCGCGCGTGCGGCACCGGGCTGCGGGTGAACGCGAGCTCCAGCGTGCCCGGGAGGTCCAGATCGGCGACCCGGCGCGCCCGTCCGGTGAGCAGGTCGCGATCCTCCCGCCGCGCGAGCGGCATCCCGATGTACCGCAATGTTTGGACACCCCCGCTTTCGGTACCAACGTCGATATCGGATTCCCGGGATGGGGGACATGAAACCGGCACAATTCGACTACGTCGCGCCTGCCTCCGTACCGGAGGCCGTGGCCGTGCTGGCCGAGCACGGGCCGCAGAGCCGCGTGCTGGCGGGCGGCCAGAGCCTGCTCATCGAGCTGCGCTACCGGACCGCGCGCCCGGCCCTGGTGGTGGACGTCAACCGCCTCCCCGGGCTCTCGCAGGTCACGGTCGAGGACGGCTCCGTCCACGTCGGCGCGCTGGTCCGGCACGCGCAGCTGGAGCGCGCCCGGTTCGACGACCCGCTGGCCGAGCTGTTCCGCCAGGTGGCGCCGTACGTCGGCCACCCGCCCATCCGCGCCCGCGGCACCTTCGCGGGCAGCCTGGCCTGGGCGCATCCGGCGTCGGAGTGGTGCGCGCTGGCCATGGCCCTGGACGCCGGGATCGAGGTGACCGGCCCCGCGGGAGCGCGTACGGTGCCCGCCGGCGCGTGGTTCCGCGGCGCGTTCCGGACCGCCTGCCTGCCGGAGGAGCTGGTCACCGGCGTCCGGCTGCCGCGCCCGCCGGCCGGGGCCGTCGCGGCCTTCGCCGAGCACCGCCGCACCCACAGCGGCTTCGCCCTGTCCGCCGCCCTGGTGATGCTGCGGCTGGCCGCGGGCCGCGTCGAGTGGGTCCGCGTCGGGCTCGCGAACGCGGCGGACGTCCCCCTCCGCGCGGTCGAGGCCGAGCGGCTGATGACGGGCGAGCGGCCGGAGCCGGAGCTGTTCGCGCAGGCCGGCGCGCTGGCCGCCGCCGAGGCGGACCCGCCGGAAGGGCCGCACGCGCCGGCCGCCTACCTCAGGCACGCGCTGTCCACGCTCGTACGGCGCTGCCTGGCCCGAGCCGTCCACCACGCGGGGACCCCGTGAAGGTCCGGTTCACGGTCAACGGCCGGACCCACCAGATCGACGTGGAGCCGCGGACGAGCCTGGCCGACGCGCTGCGCGACCGGCTGGGCCTGACCGGGACCACCTTGGGGTGCGAGCACGGGGTGTGCGGCTCGTGCACCGTGCTGGTGGACGGGACGGCCATCCGCTCCTGCCTGACCCTGGCCGTACAGGCGGAGGGCGCCGACGTCCGCACCGTCGAAGGGCTGGCCGACGGCGACGAGCCGCACCCGCTGCAGGAGGCGTTCGCGGCCGAGCACGCGCTGCAGTGCGGCTTCTGCACCCCCGGCTTCCTCATGCTGCTCGCCGGCGCGCTGGCCGAGGAGCCGGAGCTGGACCGCGACGAGCGGCGGCTCGACGCGGTGCTGGCCTCCAACCTGTGCCGCTGCACGGGGTACGCGGGCATCCGCCGCGCCGCCGTCCGCGCGGCGGAAAGCCTACGCGCGAACGGCGGCTGAAGGGCTTGGCTCAGAGGACCCTGAGGCCGTCCATCGCGTCCCGGTCCCAGTCGATGCCCAGGCCGGGCACGTCGGGCGCGATCGCGTGGCCGTCCTCGATCGGCAGCTCAGACCGCGTGATGGCGCGCAGCTGCGGGATGTGCTCCACGTACGCCCCCGCCGGCACCGCGGCCACCAGGCTGACGTGCAGCTCCATCAGGAAGTGCGGGCACACCGGCACGTTGAACGCCTCCGCCAGGTGCGCCACCTTCAGCCACGGCGTGATCCCACCCACCCTGGCCACGTCCGCCTGCACCACCGCGGCCGCCCCGCGCGCCAGGTAGTCGCGGAACTGCCCCACCGAGTACATCGACTCGCCCACCGCCACCGGGATCGTGGTGGAGCGGGCCAGCTCCCGGTGCCCCTGCACGTCGTCGGCCGGCAGCGGCTCCTCGAAGAAGTACACCTGGTACGGCTCCAGCGCGTGCGCCCGCCGCCTGGCCTCGGCGTACGTCATGGACTGGTTGGCGTCCACCATGATGTCCAGCCCGGGGCCCACGGCGGCCCGGACGGCGGCGACGCGCTCCACGTCCTCCTCGATCCGGGGCTTGCCGATCTTGAGTTTGACGCCGCCGAGCCCGGCCTCCTGGGCCGCCAGCGCCCCGCGTACCAGGTCGTCGAGCGGCAGGTGCAGCCAGCCGCCCTCGGTGTCGTACACCGGCACGGCCTGCCTGAACCCGCCCGCCAGCCGCCACAGCGGCTCGCCCGCGCGCAGGCAGCGCAGGTCCCACAGCGCCGTGTCGACGGCCGCCAGGGCCAGCGAGGTGATCGCGCCGACCGCGGTGGCGCGCGTGGAGGCGTACAGCTCGCGCCACAGCGCCTCCACGTCGCGGGCGTCGCGGCCCTCCAGCAGGGGCAGCAGGTGGTCGCGGAGCATGGACAGCACGGCGCGGCCGCCCGTGCCGATCGTGTACGAGTAGCCGGTCCCGGCCAGCCCGTCATCGGTGAGCAGCTCGACGAAGATCGTCTCCTGCTTGACGAACGCCTGCACGGCATCCGTCCTGACGGTCTCCACGGGCAGGTCGACCAGGTACGCGTCGGCGCGCACGATCTTCGTCATCTCAGGGTCCCATCTGGAGGAAACGGTCGCGAGCGGCGGCGAGGTGGGCCCGCATGGCCTCGGAGGCGGCCTCCGGCCTGCCCGCCACGACGGCCTCGGCGATGCGGGCGTGCTCGGCCAGCGTGGGGTCGCCGTCGCGGCGGCCCGCGTACTCGATGCGGAACAGGTGCAGGTGGGAGTGGGTACGCCGGAGCGACTCCCGCAACGCGCCGCTGCCCGAGAGCTCGGCGATCAGGTCGTGGAAGCGGGCGTCGTGGTCGGCCAGGCCGTGGTAGTCCTCGTACCTGGTGCCCTGGGGCGCCTTCGGGACGCTGGCCAGCTCGGCCCGCACGCGCTCCCCCGCCTCGGCCGTCACCAGCTCGGCCGCGCGCCCGGCCGCCCACGGCTCCAGGAGCAGCCTGAGCTGGTAGAGGTCGGCGATCTGGCCGGGCGTGAGCAGTGGCGCCACGGAGTAGCCGCGCAGCGCCTCCTTGGTCAGCAGGCCCTCGGACTCCAGTGCGGACAGCACCTCGCGCACCGGCGTCTGGGAGACCTCGAGCAGCCTGGCGACGGCGTAGATGTTGACGCGGGCGCCGGGCTCCAGGTCGCCGTTCATGATCAGGCCCTTGACGCGCTCGTGGACGTCCTCGGTGAGAACGCTCCGCCGGGCGGCCGGGACGCGGCCCATCAGCCGCTTTTCGAGCTCACTGGCCAACCTTCACGCTCCGGTGGGTCTTGACGGGCATCTCTGGATGTATGCAACATAGCGGAAATATCCAATAGGAAATATTACTACTGAGGATCGTGATGGCCACAACCCTCCGAACCACTGTCCGCGGCCGGTTGCGCTGGTACATGATCAGCTACGTCTTCGCCGGGCTCGTCATCAACTACCTGGACCGCGCGAGCCTGGGGGTGGCCCTGCCCTTCATGGGAGAGACGTTCAAGCTCTCCAAGACCGAGGAGGGCATGATCCTGGCGGCCTTCTTCTGGTCGTACGACTTCTTCCAGCTCGCCGCCGGCTGGTTCGTGGACCGGTACGGGCCGCGCAGGACGTTCACGTTCGCCTCCGTGTGGTGGTCGCTGTTCACCTCGCTGACGGCGCTGGCCAACAGCTTCGCGGCGCTGTTCGGCGTACGGCTGCTGCTCGGCATCGGCGAGAGCCCGGCCGCCACGACCAGCGCCAAGGTCGTGGGCCGGTGGTTCCCCCGGCACGAGCGGGCGCTGGCCACCGGGATCTGGGACTCCGGCTCGCGCGTGGGAGGCGTCATCGCGCTGCCGGTGGTCACGGGGCTGATCGCGTGGCTGGGGTGGCGGTGGACGTTCGCGATCATCGGGCTGATCGGGCTGGCGTGGGCCGTCGGATGGTGGAGGACGTACCGGGATCCGCAGGACCACCCGAAGATCACGGAGGAGGAGCTGGCGTACCTGCGCGAGGGCGGGGCCCGCTTCGAGGGCGACGACGACGGGGACGCGGCCGGTCTGCGCTGGCGCGACCTGTTCCGCTACCGCACGATCTGGGCGATGATGCTGGGCTTCTTCTGCCTCAACATGGTCGTCTACTTCTTCCTCACCTTCTTCCCGACCTATCTGGTGGAGGAGCGCGACTTCAGCCTGCTGAAGCTCGGCCTGTTCGGCGCGCTGCCCGGCCTGGTGGCCATCGGCGGCGAGTGGCTGGGCGGCTGGCTGTCCGACCGACGCATCGCCAGGGGCGATTCCCTCACGCGGGTCAGGAAGACGTTCATCGCGGGCGGGTTCCTGGTCTCGACGGTGATCGGCGTCGCGGTCTGGGTGCCGGAGGCGTGGATGGCGCTGGCCCTGCTCTCGATCGCCTACGCCGGCTCGACGTTCGCCGCCTCCAACATCTGGTCGCTGCCCGCCGACGTCGCCCCGGCCGACCGGTACGTGGCCTCGATCGGCGGCATCCAGAACTTCGCCTCGAACTTCGCCGGCATCATCAGCCCCATCATGGTCGGCTTCCTGGTGGACAGGACGTCGTCGTTCACCGTGCCTTTGACGGTGATCTCGTGCGTGGCCCTGCTGGGCGCCTTCACGTACGCGGTGATCCTCAAGCGGGTCGAGCCCATCGGCCTCCCGCGGCGGGCCGAACCGTAAAGATCCGCTCTTGCCCCTGTGGCGGCGCGGCCCTCCCGCGCGCCACCGTGATCTCCTGAGCGGTGTTCGAACCATCACTCAGGAGGTCCGCATGCGCCGACGCGCTCACCTGCTCGCCACCGCCGCCCTGCTCGCCACCCTCGGCTCGGCCGTCGTCCTGGGCTCCATCCCGGGCAGCGACTTCCACCCCATCACCCAGCGCATCGCCAACTCCCTCGTCCTGACGGACGGCTACCTCTCGACGGTGAACGCCGTCCTGAACGGCACCCTGGGCGACCCCCTGGGCAGCGTCGGCCTGCCCATCTGATCTCGCGGGCCGGTGAAGGCCGCCCGCCACCGGGCCGGGCTCCGTCTTGGGGCCTTACGCGTGGAAGGCGTCCTTCGCCAGCCTTCGCACCCGCGCCTCGTCGATGTCGTGCCCCAGCCCCGACTGCGTGAGCGGGACCGCGATGACGCCGGCGTTGGCGCCCACGATCGGCGTGACGATCTGGTTCTGGCGCGGCGGCTGCGTCACGTCGCACGGCAGCGTGCAGCCCGGCAGGCTCGCGACCGCCACCGTCGCCGCCCTGGCCAGCCCCGCGCCCTGGCCGCCCGCGCACTGGATGTCCAGCCCCGCGGCCGCGGCCCGGTCGTGCGCCCGGCGCGCCTCCGTCAGCGAGGGGAACGCGTTCGGCCGCAGCAGCAGCACCTTGGCGGCCCGCAAGGTCAGGTAGTCGTCCAATTGGGCGGTGGAGGCGACCTCGACCGCGACCGAGGCCGAGACCTGGTCCTGGAGCGAGGCGTGCGTGTGGACGTCGCCGACGGCGAAGGGCCGCTCGATGACCTCCAGCCCGTAGGAGTCGAGGGCGACGAGCTGGCCGAGGTCGGTGTAGGCGTTGCCGCAGTCGACGGCCAGGGTCAGCGCGGGGTACGCCAGGCGCACCGCCCGCACGGGCTCGACGTCCCAGCCGGGCCTGATGTCCAGCGTGACGTGGCCGTACCCGGCGCAGACCTGCTGGTTGACCCGGGCCACGAGGCTCTCCACGGACGGGTCGGGGGCCAGCCGGACGGTGGCCATCAGCGAGGTGCGGGTGCCGCCGATCGCCTCGGCGAGCGGCACCCCGCGCATCCGGGTCCACAGGTCCCAGCAGGCCATGTCGACCGCCGGGTCGCCGCTCGGCACCGTGTCGGGGTGCTCCCAGTCGACGCCGATCAGCAGGGCGCCCAGCGTCTCCTCCAGCCTGGACCACGTCTTCGGCTGGGGGGAGATCGACTCGCCCCAGCCGGTCATGCCGCCGTGGTCGGTGAGCTTCACGAGCAGGGTCTCCGACTTCCTGCCGAACGGCAGGACAAGCCGGAAGACCTCAAGCTCCCGCACTCGCGGCATGTATCCCCCTTTTATGACGCGGCTCCCTCCATAGTGCCTGCTGCGCGGGACTGGGCAAAACGGGGGGCCAGCAGAAAGGCCACGGCCGCGAGCACGGCGGTGAAGGACAGGCCGATCGCGTAGTTCTCGGCGGTGGCGGTGAACAGGGCGCCGCTGATCGCGACGGCCACCACGGTGAAGACCGACTCGCCCACGCCGACGGCCGCGGTGTTCTGCCCCTCCTCGCCCTCCTTGGACATCTCCAGCACCAGTACGGACACCGTCGGGTGCAGCGCGCCGATGCCGAGCCCGGCGATCGCCATGGCCACGAACGCGAGCGCCAGCGGCATGGAGTCGATGAGCACGAGCGTCACCAGCGCGATGCCGACGGTCAGCATGGCGGCGCCGCCGCGGATGGCGGCCAGGTGGCTGATCGTGCCGCGGCCCTTGATCCAGGAGCCGGTGGACCAGCCGAGGGCCCCGACGGTGAGCACGAGGCCCGCGCCGGTGGGGGTCAGGCCGCGCTCGTTGATCAGCATGAGCGGGATGAGCACCTGGGCGGCCGTCAGCGAGCCGAAGGCCAGGCCGCGCAGCACGGGCGCGGTCGGCAGGCCGGGGGCGGCCCTGAGCGAGCCGGGCAGCAGCAGCCTGGGCAGGGCCACGGCCAGCAGCACGATGCCCGCGAGGAGCAGGGGCAGGCCCCCGAGCCCGAGCGCGCTGCCGTACTGGATCAGGGCCGCGGCCACGGCGGTCAGCGTGGCCCAGACGAGCTTGCGGCCGAGGCCGGGGGCGGGCGCGGCGATGCCGTCGCTCACCTCGCGCCCCGCGGTGCCGCGCCAGAGCAGCAGCGCCGACGGGATGACGATCAGGGAGACGCCGATGAAGATCCACCGCCAGTCGATGTTCTGGGCCACGAACCCGGCGATGGCCGGGCCGACCATGGACGGCACCACCCACGCCGCCGAGAACAGGGCGAACACCTTGGGATGCAGGCTTCCCGGATAGACCCGGGCGACCAGCACGTACAGCGACACCTGGATCAATCCCGCCCCGAGCCCTTGCACGAACCGGCCCGCGACGAACACCTCCATGCTCGGCGCGAACCCGGCCAGCAGCAGCCCGGCCACGAAGCCCGCCACGCCGGCCGCGATCGGCGGCAGCGGGCCGCGCACGTCGCTCCACCGCCCGCCCAGGACCGTCGCGATCACGCTCGCCGCCAGGGTGGCGCTGAAGGCCAGGTTGTACAGGTGCATCCCGCCCAACTCGCGGGCCACCACGGGCATCGCCGTGGCCACCGCCATCGCCTCGAAGGCCACCAGCATGACCAGCGCGACCAGCCCGATGCTGATCGCCCGGTACTGCGGCGACACCACGCCCGCCGCGCCTCTCTCAACTGTCGTCGTCATACCGGGCAAGGTATGGCCAACCCCCACACCGGCGCCTCCGGCGGGGGTCCTATACGGCTCTCGGCCATTGGGCCTAGGGCATGCGGGCCTCGATGCCGTCGAGGAGCAGCTCGAGACCGTACCGGAAGCGTTCCTCGCCGTCGTCGGCGACCAGGTCGTCCACGAACTTGGTGATGTGCGGGAACCGCGCCGCCGGCAGCGCACGGTAGTAGCCGGCGATCTGCCCGACGAAGGACTCGAAGTACTCCTGCGGGTCGCTCAGGCCGGCCGCGCGCATCCTGGCGAAGTGGACGGAGCCCTCGTACGCGTCGCTGACGACATAGAGGGAGATCCGGTCCATCGACAGGGACGCCTCCCTCGGCGACATGCCGGCCTCGATCAGCAGCCCGAAGACGAACTCGCCCATGCGGATCGAGTTCTCCCCCGTGGGGATGTTGGCCAGCGCCACCCGGGCCAGGTCGGTGTGCTTGGCCAGCACCCGGTGCACCTCGACCATGTACTCCCGCAACTGGTCCTTCCAGCGGCCCGGATCGCGCTCGGGCAGCCGGATCTCGCTGAGCACCCGGTCGTAGATCAGCTCCAGCAACTCGTCCTTGTTGGCGACGTGCGCATAGAGGGAGGCGGGCCCCGTGTCGAACTCCTGGGCCACGCGTCTCATGCTCAGCGCGTCGAGCCCTTCGGCGTCGAGGATCCGCAGCCCGGCCTCGACGATCAGGTCCTGGCTGAGCTGCCGCCTGAGCTGGGCCGGCTTGCGCGACTTACGCCATGGGGGGAGCGGGAGGTCCTCGGTTCCTGCCATGCGAGCCATCATACGAACACTGTACTTGACACGAACGGTGTTCGCCACTAAAACAGTGTTCGTAGCGAACAGCGTTCGTTAATAGAACACCGTTTTAAAGGAGCCCCCCATGACAGTCACCGCCTCAGCGGCGACGACCGAGACCCAGCCCTACCGCTGGCGCTGGGTCGCACTGTTCGTGATCCTGGCCGCCGAGGTCATGGATCTGCTCGACGCGCTCGTCACCACGATCGCCGCCCCCACGATCCAGAAGGAGCTGGGCGGCAGCGACAGCATCGTGCAGTGGCTCGGCGCCGGATACACCCTGGCCATGGCCGTCGGCCTGATCACCGGCGGGCGCCTCGGCGACCTGTTCGGCAGGAAGCGCATGTTCGTGATCGGCGCGCTGGGCTTCACCGCCGCCTCGCTGCTGTGCGGCATCGCGATGAGCCCGGAGATGCTGATCGGGAGCCGGGTGCTGCAGGGCCTGTTCGGGGCCGTCATGCTCCCGCAGGGCCTGGGGCTGATCAAGGAGATGTTCCCGCCGCAGGACCTGGGCAAGGCTTTCGGCATGTTCGGCCCGGTCATGACGATCTCGTCCGTGGGCGGTCCGGTGCTGGCCGGATGGCTGGTCGACGCCGACTTCTTCGGCACGGGCTGGCGCATGATCTTCCTGATCAACCTGCCGCTCGGCCTGGCCGCCGCGCTGGCCGGCATGCGGTTCCTGCCCGAGTATCGCCTCTCGAACGCCACCAGGCTCGACCTCGTCGGGGTCGTCCTCGTCTCCCTGGCCTCGTTCCTGCTGATCTACCCGCTCATCCAGGGCCGCGAGCTGGGCTGGCCCGTGTGGACGTTCGTGTCCATGGCCGCCTCGATCGTGATGTTCGCGATCTTCGGCCGGTACGAGTCGCGCCGCGCCAGGTCCGGCAAGGACCCGCTGGTCACGCCCGGGCTCTTCCGCAAGCGCGCCTTCACCGGCGGTCTGGTCGCCGGCCTGGCCTTCTTCTCCGGCATGATGGGCCTCGGCCTCGTCTTCAACCTCTACACCCAGCTCGGCCTCGGCTTCACCCCGCTGGAGGCCGGTCTCACCGGGCTGCCGCAGGCGCTCGGCGGCGTCGTCGGCTTCGGGCTGGCGATGTCCGGCCTGCAGGAGAAGCTGGGCCGCGGCCTGCTGCAGATCGGCACCGTCGTCATGGCCGCGGGCGCGGCCGCGCTCGCCCTGACCATCCACCTGGCCGGGGTCGACGTCAGCGGCTGGCAGCTCGCCCCCAGCCTCGCCTTCGTCGGCATCGGGATGGGCCTGACCATGGCCCCGTTCTTCGACATCGTGCTCGCCGGCGTCGAGCCGCACGAGTCCGGGTCGGCCTCCGGCACCCTGACCGCGATCCAGCAGCTCGGCGGCGCGCTCGGCACCGCCGTGCTGGGGACGCTCTTCTTCAACCTGCTGGCGCGCCAGTGGAGCTTCGGCTCGACGATGCAGGTCACCGTCTGGGTCGAGGTCGGGCTGCTGGCCCTGACGTTCGCCCTGTCCTACCTCCTGCCGCGCAAGGCCAGGCCGGGCGAGGCCGGCCACTGACGCCCCGTGGCGGGGCGCACGGTGAACCGGCCGGGTGACGGCTCACACCGCGAGGTGACGCTCGGCCCACTGCGCGATGTCGCGCCGCTCGATCGCGGCGGCCATCAGGTCGGGGAAGGCGTCGGGCGTGCACGCGAAGGCGGGCACGCCCATCGCGGCCAGCGCGGCGGCGTTCTCGTGGTCGTAGAACGGCGCGCCCTCGTCAGAGAGCGCCAGCAGCACGATCACCTGGACGCCGGCCTGCGTCATCGCGGCCACCCGGCGCAGCATCTCCTCCCTGACGCCGCCCTCGTAGAGATCGCTGATCAGGACGAAGATCGAATCGGTGGGCCGGGTGATGAGGCCCTGGGAGTAGGCGATGGCCCGGTTGATGTCGGTGCCGCCCCCGAGCTGGGTGCCGAACAGCAGCTCCACCGGATCGTGCAGCTGGTCGGTGAGGTCCACCACCGCCGTGTCGAACACCACCAGGGACGTCTTCAGCGACCGCATCGAGGCCAGCACCGCCCCGAACACGCTCGAATAGACCACCGAGGCCGCCATCGACCCGCTCTGGTCGATGCAGAGCACCACCTCGCGCTGCACCGACCGCTGCCTGCGGGCGTAGCCGACGAGCCGCGACGGGACGACGGTGTTCTTCTCCGGCAGGTAGTTCTTGAGATTGGCCCTGATCGTCCGGTCCCAGTCGATGTCGGCCACCCGCTTGGGGCGGTGCGTCCTGGCCGAGCGGTCGAGCGCGCCGGTCACGGCGGCCCTGGTCTTCTGGGCCAGCCTGCGTTCGAGCTCGTCCACCACCTTGCGCACCACGGCCCTGGCCGACTCGCGGGCCTGGTCGGGCATGACGCGGTTGAGCGCGAGCAGCGTGCCGACGAGGTGCACGTCCGGCTCGACCGCCTCCAGCATCTCGGGCTCCAGCAGGAGCCGGGTGAGATTGAGCTTCTCGATGGCGTCCTTCTGCATGACCTGGACGACCGTGGAGGGGAAGTACGCGCGGATGTCGCCGAGCCAGCGGGCCACGCGGGGCGCGGACGCGCCGAGCCCGCCCTCCCTGCCGCCCTGGTCGTAGACCGCCGACAGCGCGGCGTCCATCCGCGAGTCCAGGCCCTCCAGCCCGAGCCCGGTGCCGTCGGCGTCGCCGCCGCCCAGCACCAGCCGCCACCTGCGCAGGCGCTCGTCGTCGGTCATCCGTCCTCCTTTCCGAGGATCGCCAGCACGGTCGCGACGGCCGCCGCCGCGCGCTGCTCGTCCACGTCCTGCCGCCCTTCCCGCGCGCCGCTCCCGGCCGAGCGGACGCGCTCCCCGATCGCCCTGCGCTCGGGCGCGGCGAACCCGCCGAACGTACGGCGCAGCAGCGGCAGCACGTCGGTGAACTGCTCGCCGGACAGCCCCGTGAGCCACCCGTCCACCAGGCTCAGCAGCCGCGGATCGTGCACCAGCAGCAGCCCGCCGCCCGCCAGGAACCCCTCGACCCACGCCGCCGCCCTGGCCGGGACCTGCCCCCTGGACATCGCCCTGGCCATGCGGTCGCCCGCGTCGTCGAGCTCCCCCGCGTCGAGCAGGATCCTGGTGAGCCGCCCCTCGATGAGCCCGTGCAGGTCCTGCCGGTCACTGACGCCCCGCAGGGTGACCAGCCACCGGCTCCGCGGCGACACCTCCTCGCCGGTGCCGTCCGTCTCCAGGAGCGCGACGGCCGCGTGCACGGCGTCCACGTGCTTGAGCAGGCCGGCCGCCGCGTCGTCGTCCAGCCCCGTCACCGCGACCGGCAGCCCCACGCGGATCCGCTCCAGCATCGAACGGACGATCACCGCCAGCCCCTCGGCCGGGGTGCCGCGCACGTCGCCGTAGCGGTGGGCGCGCACCATCGCGGGCAGCGCCGCCATCAGGTGCGTCACGTCGGTGTCCAGCGCCGCCCTGGCCGACAGCGCCGCCAGCACCTCGGGCAGCGCCTGCGGCAGGTCGGCCAGCAGGCACCGCTCGACCAGCGAGGTCAGCTCCGCCAGGGCCGTCCGGTCCGTCGCGGCCAGGTCCCTGGCCCGCTGCGCCGCCGCCCCGGCCACGGTGGTGCCCAGCGCGGCCTGCTCGATGAGCGCCAGGTCGTGCTCGGGCCGCCACCGCAGCGTCCACGTCTCCCTGAACGTGCCCTTCCCGCGCGACTCGCCCAGCGTGCCCCAGTCGACGCCGAGCAGCCCGAGCCGGTGGAGCAGGTGGCTGCGGTCGAGGTCGAGCGGCTTGCGCAGGTCGAGGTCGATCTCGCGGTCGAGCGCCTCCGGCCTGAGCCGCAGGCGCCGCTGCTGATCGCGCAGGTCCCGCTGGAGCGGCACCATCGGGGTGCCGTCACTGACCTGGCCGAGCCGGTCGCCGACGACCATGCGCCGCTGGATCAGCTCCACGGCCAGGTCGTCGCCCTCGCACAGCACGGCCCTGGCCGCCTCGGTGACCTCGCCGAGCCCGGCCAGGGGCCTGCCGCGCAGGGCGGCCAGGGTGTGCGCGAGGCGTACGGACTCGATGACGTGCGCGGACGACACCGCCAGCCCCTCCTCGCGCAGCACCGCGGCGGCCTCGGCCAGCCACCGCTCCACGGGCCGGTCGGTCGCCCCGAACAGGTGGTGGTACCAGCCGGGCGAGGTGATCCCCGCGCCGTAGCCGCTCCACGACGCCAGCCGCCCGTACGTCCACGGCACCCACGTCAGCTCGGCCTTCACCTTGGGCAGCCCGCGCAGGATCGCGTTGTCCTTGGCGGCGGACGGGAGCGGGCCGGTCAGCGCCGGGACGTGCCAGGCCCCGCAGATCACCGCGATCCGCCCGTAGCCCTCCTTGAGGGCCGCGCGCAGGGTCTTGCGCATGTACGCCTCGCGCCTGGCCTCCCGCTCGTCCGGCTCGTAGCCCTCGCGTACGGCGGCCATGGCCTCGGCGATCACCTCGAAAGGCGTGTCGCCGCGGTGCTCGACGACGTCCTCCCACCAGCGTTCGGGGTCGTCGTATCCGGCGGCCGCGGCGAGCGAGCCGATGGGGTCGGCCCGCAGACCGGACGTGCCGCCGCCCCGGCCTTCGTCCTCGTCCTCGGTCTCGCCCCGCTCTTCGCCCCGCTCTTGGTCCCGCTCTTCGCTCTCCGCCAGGGAATGGGCCGCCGGGAGGTCGCAGAAGCGCACCGGGACGCCGGTCGCGGTGCCGTACAGGATGGCCTGCCATTCGGGCGAGAACGCGGCGAACGGCCAGAACGCGGCCTTCGCGGGCGCCCCCGGCACGTGGGCCAGCAGAGCGACGGGCGGCTCCAGCTCGGGCGCGAGCGTGACGAGCGGGTCGGCCTCGGGCGGGCCCTCGATGAGGATGGCGTCGGGGCGCAGGCGTTCGAGCTCCTGCCGCACGGCCCGCGCGGACCCCGGCCCGTGGTGCCGCACGCCGAGCACCGACACGATCGGCCCACCCGCGACACCGGGACCCGAGACGGCCGACCGGCCGCCGACGCCGGGGAGGACCGTGGCGGCCTGCCTGCCCGCGGCACCGGGACCTGGGACGGTCGGCCCGCCCGCGACACCGGCACCCGAGACGGCCGGCTCGCCCGCGACACCCGGGACACCCGGGACCGGGAGGATGCTCATGACACCTCGCGGCAGGCGCGGTAGAAGTCGCGCCAGTCGGAGCGCTCGCGCACCACGGTCTCGAGGTATTCGCGCCACACCACCCGGTCGGAGACCGGCTCCTGGACGACGGCTCCCACGATCCCGGCCGCCACGTCGGAGGGCCGCAGCACGCCGTCGCCGAAGTGGGCCGCCAGGGCGATGCCGCTGGTGAGCACCGAGATGGCCTCGGCCGTGGACAGGGTGCCGCTGGGCGACTTGACCTTGGTGCGCCCGTCCTCGGTGACGCCGGTGCGCAGCTCGCGGAACACCGTCACCACCCGCCGGATCTCGGCCAGCCCGGTCGTCGTCTCCGGCAGCTCCAGGGCGCGGCCGAGCTGGGTGACGCGGCGCGCGACGATGTCCACCTCCTCCTCGGCGGTGGCCGGGACCGGCAGCACGACCGTGTTGAACCGGCGGCGCAGAGCGCTGGACAGCTCGTTGACGCCCCGGTCGCGGTCGTTGGCCGTGGCGATCACGTTGAAGCCGCGCTCGGCCTGGACCTCGCGGTTGAGCTCGGGGATCGGCAGCGTCTTCTCCGACAGCACGGTGATCAGGGCGTCCTGCACGTCGGAGGGCATCCGGGTGAGCTCCTCGACGCGGGCGACCCGGCCCTCGGCCATCGCGCGCATCACGGGCGACGGGGTCAGCGCCTCGATCGAGGGGCCCTCGGCCAGCAGCCTGGCGTAGTTCCAGCCGTAGCGGATGGCCTCCTCGGCGGTGCCCGCGGTGCCCTGCACGAGCAGCGTCGAGTCGCCGCTGATGGCGGCGGCCAGGTGTTCGGACAGCCAGGTCTTCGCCGTGCCGGGCACGCCGAGCAGCAGCAGCGCGCGGTCGGTGGCCAGCGTGGCGACGGCCACCTCGACGATGCGGCGCGCGCCCACGTATTTGGGGGTGATGCGGTCTCCGTCGCCCAGGATGTACGTGGTCACGGCCCACGGGGAGAGCTTCCAGCCGGGCGGCCTGGGCCGGTCGTCGTCCTTGGCCAGGAAGGCCAGCTCCTCGGCGTACTGGTCTTCCGCGTGCGGACGCAGAACAGTCATGGGTGAAGCTCCTTGTACATGTCGGCACGGAAACGCAGCAGGGCGGCCACCTGCTGGACGGACTCCACGGGCGAGTAGCTCAGCGCCAGCGGGAACAGGGCCGGGTCGATGCGCTCGCCGGCCAGCTTGACCAGCTCGCCGAGGTTCCACGGCTGCCTGGTGGCCACCTTCACGATCTTGCGGAGGACGGCCGTGGCCAGGCCCTCGCGCCAGTGGGACGACACTCCGCCCAACACCATGATCAACTGGCTGTCCAAGTCATGCTTTTTCACGAAATCGGCAGCGAGTTTCTGCTGCTCGTCGGCCGGGAGGGACTCCAGGAGGTCCGCGATCGGGTCCCAGCCGAACATCGCCCGCGCCCACTCCGGGTCCTTCTGCAGCACGGCGGCGCGTACCCAGGCGGCCTTCACCTCGGCGTCCCAGTCGGGGATCTTCATCTTGAGCAGCGCCGCGGGCGGGTGACCCCAGATCGACAGCGGGGCGCGGGCGAGGATCTGCTGCAGCCACCAGGCCCGCTCGCCGATGCCCCTGGGCGGCTTGGGACGGATGCCGTCGCGTTCCATGGCCTTGTCGCAGTCTCGCGGGGCCTCGACCGCGATGACCTTCCGGGAGATGGTCACGCAGGCCCGCGCCCTTTCGGCCATGCGCTGGGACATGCGCGAGCCGGGCAGGCGGGTCAGGAGGTTGGCGGCGGCCTGGCGCACCTCCCGGCGGCGGTCGTCGAGCGCGCTCTCCAGGAACGGCTCGTCGTCCATGCTCAGCCCGTCGGCCAGCACTTCCACGAACTCGGCCCGGTCGTCGGGCGTCTCGCGCTCCCACGTGCTCTCCAGCAGCCGCCTGGCCTGCGCGGGATCGGCCGTCCTGAGCGTGCGCAGGTGCGCCCGCCGGTCCGCGGCGCCGCCCAGCTCCCACGTCTCCCCGGTCGGCTCCTCCAGGAGGTAGTCCCAGGCGGGATTGAGCCCGGCCAGCCACCGGCCCCGCTGCCCGGCCAGGACCCCCAGGTGGACCCGGATCGAGCGATCCCGCCGTCCTTTCTCCAGGAGCTCGGGCAGCACGTACGGCGGCACCCTCCGGCCGGTGGCGGCGGCCGCGGCCAGCCATTCGGGCAGCAGCCGCTCGTGCTCGCCACCCATGATCCGCACCAGCCGCTCCGCCGCCCGCCTCCCCACGGCCACCCGCTCCTCGACAGGAGCCGCCTGAGCTTCCGGGGACGCTTCAGAGGACCCGTCCCGCCCCCCGACCGCCCCGGCCGCCTGCTCCCGCCGCCCAGCCGCGCCGGTCGCCTGCTCCCGCTGCCCGGCGGCGTCAGGCGCCTGCGGCTCGGCCGCGTGGGGCGCCTGCTCCTGCGGCCCGGCGGCGTCAGGCGCCAGTGGCCCGGCCGCGTGGGGCGCCTGCTCCTGCGGCCCGGCGGCGTCAGGCGCCTGCGGCCCGGCCGCGTGGGGTGCCTGCTGCCCGACCGCGCCCGCCTTGCGTCCGGCCCTTCGGCGCGCCACTTCCACGGCTGCGGCATCAAGCAGATCGCCCTGGTACGGCCTGCGGTCGGTCCCCACGAGCGCCGTCGAGGCCAGCTCTTCCCAGCCGGTCACAGGATCACCGCCGTTCCTTCGTCGTCCCAGGTGGTCAGGGGCCGCAGCCCGCGCGGCGTCCATTCGACGGCCACGGTGACCGGACGCCCGCCGGAGACGGCGATCAGCCGCCAGGGGTCGCGGGCCGCGCGATGCAGCGGCAGGCCGCCGATCGAGTCGCGGCCCGGGACCACCCCGGCCAGCACGAGCGGCCACGACTCGGTCCACGGATCCTCGCCCAACACCCCGGCCACCTCGTCGAGCGCCTCCTCCGGCGACACCCCGGGCGGCGTCCCTCCAACGAAACCGCCCGCGCCGGAGCCATACCGTACGGCGTCATCCGTGCCGCGGTCGTGGCGGGCGGCGACCAGCGCTCGCAAGGGGGCGGCGCCCGGGTAGAACGTGAGATCGGCCTCGATCGTCGTCCCCGTGACCAGGGAGGCGTCCAGCGGCTGCCCCTGCGGCGCGAACGAGAGCACGAGAGCCGCCCGCCCGCTGCGCCGCCCCCGCAGCCAGACCCGCCGCGAGGTCAGCCGGTCCTGCTCCTCGTCCCGCCTGCCCAGCACGTCCCACTGGTCGCGCACCGCGGGCCCGGCCAGCACCTCCTCCTTGGCGACCGGAAAACCGACCCGGCTGAGCACGGTCTCGGCCAGCGCCCCGGGCAGCTCCGCCCGCCGGCGGTAGGCGACGGCGAGCAGGTGGATCAGCGCGTATTCCTCCAGCAGCCGCCCCGGCCAGTCGTCCTCCGCCCGGACCCGGACCAGCCTGGAGACGACCCCCGCCACGCCGGGCGCCTGGGCGTCGATGAGCCGCTTGGCCAGCCCCTCCCATTCGTGCTCGGCGGCCCCCGCCAGCCCCTGCCGCACCTGGTCGTCGAGCCACCGCTCCAGCTCGCTCAGCCCGGCGGCGACGCGCCCGTGGCGGACGGACTCCGCACCCATCCGCGACGATCCACCGGACCGCCCGGCGCCGGAGACACCGCCGCCGCCCTCACCCGAGGACACCTCGGCCCGCCCGGCGCCGTCGCCCTCACCGGAGGACGCCTCGGCGGCCCTCTTCGCCCGCACCGCCTCGATCTTGGCCGCTTCCTTCGCCGCGCGCTCGGCCCGCGCCTCCACCCACTCGGTCACCCACTGCGGCGCGCCCTGCTCGACGGACACCCCTCCGGCCGCCCACATGAGCAGCAGCCCGAGCGCGTGCTTGCATGGGAACTTACGGCTCGGGCAGCTGCACCGGTAGGCGGGCTCGGTCAGGTCGACGCAGGCGAGGTAGGGCTTGGCGCCGCTGCCCTCGCACTCGCCGTACACGACCGTGCCCGTCGTGCCGCACGCCGACCATTTGCCGGGCGCCGCGACCTTCTGCGCGGCCGACCGCGACGCCGCGTCCGGGGCCAGGGCGAGCACCTGATCACGGCTCCACCGTTCGATCACCTGCCGCAGACTAGCCACCTCCACCGACATTTCGCGCCCCGTCCGCGAGATGCCCAACCACCGGGAATGAACCACCCACCTTGTCCTGATTTATCGGCATAAACTCTGCTAGGTGGAGTTGCGCACCTACCCCGACGGCCCGTCGATCCAGGTGCCCGACGAGGCGGCGGCCCTGGCCAGCCCGCTCGACGGGCAGCTCGTCCTGGACGGGAACCTCTTCCTACGCAGGGACGTGACGGGCGCCCCGGTGGCGTTCGTCGAGCGCCCGCCCGTCGCGGCGGCCCTCGACCTGCTCCCCCACCCCGAAGGCGGCTGGTTCAGGGAGACGTGGAGATCGTCCGTGACCTTCCGCCCGGACGGCTACCCCGGGCCGCGGGCCAGCGCCACGGGCATCTACTTCCTGCTGAATCCGGGCGAGGAGTCGGTGCCGCACCTGGTCAGGTCGGACGAGGTCTGGCTGTGGCACCGCGGCGGCCCGCTGAGCCTGACGATCGGCGACTCCGTGGTCACGCTGGGGCCCGACGTGGAGCAGGGCCAGGTGCCCCAGGCGATCGTGCCCGGCGGCGTGTGGCAGTCGGCCCGCCCGGCCTCCGACGAGGCGGTACTGGTGAGCTGCATCGTGTCCCCAGGCTTCGATTTCGCCGACTTCATGGCTTAGCAAAGCCTGTATATAGGGAGGCATGCCAGGCATTGAGGCGGCGCTGACGGCCGCGGGCAAGTCGATCGCCGAACGTGCCATGCGGGAGTGGCTCGCCACCCGGGCCGCGCACAAGGAGCGCGGTTCGGAGCTCAAGGACCTCATCCAGGGCGGCTTCCGTGACCGGCTGGCGCCCAGGAAGTTCGACAACCAGCTCCAGGGCATCGCGCTGGCGGTGGAGGGGCGGCTGTCCCGGCTGCTGGATCAGGAGTTCCGCGGGCTGGACGAGCAGGCGCGGGCCGCCGTGCTGCTGGAGGTGGTTCACGCCCTGCGGCAGGCGGACCTGTCCGACGCCGCCCTCTTCGAGGCCGACGCCGACCCCGCCAAGCTCGCCGGGCGCGTCATCGCGCGGCTGCCGGAGCCCCGGCTCGGGGAGGCGGAGGACCAGCTGTACGGGGTGCTGCTCGCCGAATGCGTCGACTGCCTGACGGGCATGATGCGCCAGCTCCCCCAGTACGTGCCGCGGGCGGCCACGGAGAGCCTGGCCCGGCTGAGCGGCCTGGCCGAGGGCATGGAACGCCTGCTCGCCCGCATGCCCCTGCGGACGCTGGAGGCGCCCGAGGGCCGCCAGGACGACGACGCGTTCCAGCGCCACTACCTCGGCTTCGTCAGCCGCACTCTGGACGAGGTGGAGCTGTTCGGGGTGCGGGTGGAGAACTACCGCCCCCGAACGTCGCTGAGCGTCGCCTACATCAGCCTCAACGTCTCGGCCGGCGAGCGCGGGCGCCGCGCCCCCGAACGCCTCTCGGTCGCCTCGCTCACCGGCCGCCCCACGGCGGAGCTCGGCACCGAGCGCATCGAGTCGGCGCTGGGCCGCGAACGCCTCATGTTGCTGCGCGGCGACGCGGGCTCGGGCAAGAGCACGCTGCTGCGCTGGCTGGCCGTCACCGCCGCCCGCGGCGACTTCTCCGGCGCCCTGTCCGACTGGAACGGCTGCGTCCCCCTGATGATCAAGCTCCGCAGCCACGCCGAGGGCAGGTTCCCCGCGCCGCCCGCGTTCCTGGACGACATCGCCCAGGAGGTCTCCGGACGCATGCCGCGCGGGTGGGTGGAGCGGGTGCTGGAGTCCGGCCGCGGGCTGCTGCTGGTGGACGGCGTGGACGAGCTGCTGGTACGGCACCGCCCGGCCGTGCGGGAGTGGCTGTCGCGGCTGCTGGCCGCGTACCCGGGGATGCGCGTGGTGGTGACCTCGCGGCCGACCGCGGCGGACGCGCGGTGGCTGGCCGACGAGGGGTTCGCGGCGGCGACGCTCGAGCCGATGACGCCCGGCGACCTGCGGGAGCTCATCCGGCAGTGGCACGTGGCGATGCGCGACTGCCCCAGCCTGCCGTGCGCGCCCGAGGAGCTGGAGGGCTACGAGGTCGCGCTGCTGGCCCGCATGGAGTCCAACCCCCACCTGGGGGTCGTGGCGTCGACGCCGCTGCTGGCCGCAATGTTGTGCGCGCTCAACCTCGACCGCCGCACGCAGCTGCCGCCCAATCGGATGGGCTTCTACAACTCGGTGCTCAGCCTGCTGCTGGACCGGCGGGACGCCGAACGCCGGATCACCGACGAGGTCTCCCTGGACCCTGACCAGAAGGTCTGGATCCTGCGCGACCTCGCCTGGCGGCTGGTGTCCATGGGGCGGTCGGAGCTGTCGAAGGCCACGGCGCTGAAGAGCGTCGAGCGCAAGCTGGCCTCGATGACCCGCATGCCATATCCGGCCGCCGACGTGCTCGAACACCTGCTCCGCCGGTCCGGCGTGCTGCGCGAGCCGGTGCCCGGCCGCATCGACTTCGCCCACCGTACGGTGCAGGAGTACCTCGCGGCGGGCCAGCTCGTGGAGGACGAGGACGTGGACGCGGCGGTCGAGCGCGCGCATCTGGACCAGTGGCGCGAGGTCGTGGTGATGGCCGCCGGGCACGCGACCGGCCGCGTGCGCAGGGAGCTGCTGGCGGGCCTGCTGGACCGCGCCGACCAGGGCGGGCCGCACTCGCGGCGGCTGCGGTTACTGGTGGCGGGGTGCCTGGAGACGATCCAGGAGATCCCGGTGGAGCTGCGCGACCGCATCGAGGCGTGCCTGGCTGAGGTGATCCCGCCGCGCTCGGAGGTGGAGGCGGGCATGCTGGCGGCGGTGGGCGAGGAGATCCTGCGGCGGCTGCCCGACGACCTGTCCCGTCTGTCGCCGCTGCGGGCGGCCCACACGGTGCGGACCGCCTGGTTGATCAACGGGCCGGAGGCGCTGGACAAGCTCGCGGGGTACGCGGCCGATCAGCGGTGGGCTGTCCGCAAGGAGCTCAACGAGGGCTGGAACTACTACGACGCCGACGCCTACGCACGACGCGTCCTGGCCGGAGTGGACACGGCCACGATCCCCGACATCCGTCTTCTTCGCGCGGTGGCGCACTTGCGCGAGGCCAAGGCCCTGACCGTCAACCTGGAAGAGTCGCTCACCGACCTCGGCTTCCTACGGAACGTACCGCAGGTGAAGATCCTCAACCTGCACGACGTCGACACGGACTCCCTGGAGGACGTGGAGGCGTTGCCCGCATTGGAGGCGCTCTGGGTCTCGCTCGACACACCACGCCCCCTCGACCTGGAGGTTCTGTCCAAGCTTCCCCGGCTGAGTGATCTCACGATCTGGAACGCCGGATTCGACGATCTGAGCTTTCTCGATCGGATCCCGCGATTGCTGGCACTGGGTCTGGATCTCCCGCCCGGCGATCAGACCGACTGGATGGGCCCGCTGTCTCGGCAAACCGAGCTGCGGGAGTTGTACATCTATCGCAGCCACCGACCGATACCGCCCGAGACGTTCGCCGGAATGCGTCACCTGAATTCGCTCACGTTGGGCGCGCCCGGGGAGATCGGCGACTGCCTGAAGGGCCTGCCGCGGGCTTCGATGGAGACACTGCAGCTCATCGGCCCGGCACGGCTGGACCTGGCGGAGCTGGAGCACTTCCGCCTCGGAGGCCTCTGGCTGCGGGATCTCGACATCGGCGATCTCAGCCCGCTCCGCAGCCAGGAGCACCTCGTCCAGTTGGGCCTAGACGGTTGCCGCATGGTGGCCGACCTCGCGCCGCTCGCGCAGCTCCCGCATCTGCAGACATTGCGCCTTGTAGACACGCTCGACGTCATCGACCTCGCGCCTCTGGCGGGAAAGCGAGGTCTCGCCGTGGTCCTCAGTGCCCATCAACGCGTCGCCAACGAGCACCTGCTCCGCGGCACCGTCAAGATCCGGTACCTCGGCACCTGACCTCGAAGACGGCTGAGGTAACGTCGGCTCTCTCCCCGCACGATCAAGCCGCTCGATCAAGGAGAGACGCATGGTCCACAAAGCCGTCATCCCCGTGGCCGGCCTCGGTTCGCGGCTGCTGCCGCTGACCAGGGCGCTGCCCAAGGAGATGCTGCCGATCGGCGACAAGCCCGTCATCGAGCACACCATCCGGGAGCTCGTGGACTCCGGCATCGACGAGATCACCATCGTCACCTCGTCCCGCAAGGATCTCATCCAGCGGCACTTCGCCCCCGACGCCGACCTCGAGCTCCAGCTGCGCGCTTCGGGCAAGGACGACCTGGCCGACGCGGTGGCGGAGCTGTCGTCGCTGGCCCACATCACGTACCTGTTCCAGAACGGCCCCTACGGCAACGGCACGCCCGTGCTCAACGCCGCCCGCGTCATCGGCGACGAGCCGTTCATGGTGCTGTGGGCCGACGACGTGTTCGTGGCCGAGGTGCCCAGGGCCAAGCAGCTCAAGGCCGCGTACGACGCCACCCAGGCCCCCGTGCTGGCCCTGATGCCGATGGCCGTCGAGGACGCCTCGCGCTACGGCGTGCCGATCGTCAAGGAGGACCTCGGCGGCGGCCGCCTGCTGATCTCCGGGCTGGTGGAGAAGCCGTCCCCCGAGCAGGCTCCCTCCCGGTACGCCGCCATCGGCGGATATGTCGTCACCCCGGGCGTCGTCGAGGAGCTCCACGAGCAGACGCGCAGGTGGCACGAGAACCCGCAGGGCGAGATCTACCTCACCGACGCCCTGCACCGGCACGCCGCGGACCACCCGGTGTACGGGCAGGTGATCGACGGCACCTGGTGGGACACGGGCTCGCCGCTCAACTACCTCAAGGCCCAGTTCGCCGCCGCGCTGGCGCACCCGAGGTTCGGGCCGGAGCTGCGCAAGCTCGCCCAGGAGAGCAGCTGACATCCGGTTGGGTTTTTTCCGGCGAGATGATTGTCTGACCGAAGGAACTATGAGGAGGACGCCGGTGAGCCGTCAGATCGTTTCCATCGTGGGTGGCAAGGAGACGGGAAGCGCCACCACGTACCCGTCGACCAACCCGGCGCGCCCGGGCGAGGTCGTGGCCCACGTCGGGCTGGCCGACGCCGGCACGTTCGCCGCCGCCTGCCGCACCGCCAAGGAGGCCCAGCGCGAGTGGGCCAAGGTGCCCGCGCCGGTGCGCGGCCGGGTGATCGCCTCCATCGGCCGGCTGGTCGAGGCCAACGCCGAGCGGCTGGCCCACCTGGTGACGGAGGAGATCGGCAAGCCGTACGCCGAGGCCCTCGGCGAGGTGCGGGAGATCGTCGACACCTGCGACTTCTTCCTGGGCGAGGGCCGCAGGCTGTACGGGCAGACGGTCCCGTCGGAGATGCCGGCCAAGAACCTGTTCACGTTCCGCAACCCGATCGGCGTGGCGGCGGTCGTCACCGCGGGCAACTTCCCGGTCGCCGTCCCGTCGTGGTACCTGGTCCCGGCGCTGCTCTGCGGCAACGCCGTCGTCTGGAAGCCCGCCGAGTACGCCGCCGCCTCCGCGCACGCCATGTACCAGCTCTTCGTGGCCGCCGGGCTGCCCGACGGCGTGCTGAACATCGTGTTCGCCGACGGCGCCGCCACGTACGAGGGCCTGGAGCAGGCCCTCGGCGAGGGGAGCGTGCAGAAGGTCGGGTTCACCGGCTCCAGCGAGGTCGGCCGGAAGATCGGCGAGCTGACCGGGCGGCACCTTCAGTCGGCCTGCCTGGAGCTGGGCGGCAAGAATCCGATGGTGATCATGCCGGACGCCGACCTCGACCTGGCCGTGGAGGGCGCGCTGTTCTCCGGTTTCGGTACGGCCGGTCAGCGCTGCACGAGCCTGGGCACGGTGATCGTGCACGAGAGCGTGCACGACGAGTTCGTGGAGCGGTTCGCGCGGGCCGTGGGCGAGGCCAGGATCGGCGACCCCGAGGAGGACGTGCTGGCGGGCCCGCTGCTCGACCAGAAGTTCGCAGATCGGTACGAGGAGTACCTGACCTGGATCCAGCCCCACCACCAGGTCGTGTCCGGAAATATCGGGAAAATTACGGAGGACAACCCGCGCCGCGACTTCGACGGCGACAGCGCCAACGGCGGGGGCCTCTACTACCATCCGGTGGTCGTCGACGGCGTCCGGCCCACCGACCGCCTCTTCCTGGAGGAGACGTTCGGCCCGATCGTCGGCGTGACCACCTTCAGCACCCTCGACGAGGCCATCGAGCTGGCCAACCTGCCCGGCTACGGCCTGTCGAGCTCCATCTACACCACCGACCCGCAGCACGCCTTCCGCTTCCGCGAGGGCATCTCGGCGGGCATGGTCAGCGTCAACAACTCGACCTCGGGCGCCGAGGCCCACCTCCCGTTCGGCGGCAACGGCAAGTCCGGCAACGGCAGCCGCCAGTCCGGCATGTGGGTGCTCGACCAGTTCACCCGCTGGCAGGCGATGAACTGGGACCATTCGGGCCGCCTGCAGAAGGCCCAGATGGACGTCGCCGAGATCGAGCCCGACCTGGCCTTCCGCCTGCCGTAGTGAATACGGGAACGGGCCCCTCGGTGACGAGGGGCCCGTTCTCTCGCGTCAGAGAGGAGGTCTCAGACCTGGCCGGCCTTCTCCAGGGCCGCGCAGCAGGTGTTGACCAGCAGGCGGGTGACCACGTACGGGTCGACGTTGGCGTTGGGGCGACGGTCCTCGATGTAGCCCTTCTTCTCCACCTCGACCTGCCACGGGATGCGCACGGACGCGCCGCGGTCGGACACGCCGTAGGTGTACTTGTTCCACGGGGCGGTCTCGTGGTGGCCGGTGAGGCGGGACTCGATGTCGGCGCCGTACTGGGTGACGTGCTCCATCGGCTTGTCGCCCTCACCGAGCGCCTCGCAGGCGGTGATGATGGCGTCGTAGCCCTCGCGCATGGCCTTGGTCGAGAAGTTGGTGTGCGCGCCGGCGCCGTTCCAGTCGCCGCGGGCGGGCTTGGCGTCGAGGGTGGCCTCGACGCCGAACTCCTCGGCGGTCCGGTAGAGCAGGTAGCGGGCGACCCACAGGTGGTCGGAGACCTCGAGCGGGCCGGCCGGGCCGACCTGGAACTCCCACTGGCCGGGCATGACCTCGGCGTTGATGCCGGAGATCTTCAGACCGGCGGCGAGGCAGCGGTCGAGGTGCAGCTCGACGATCTCGCGGCCGAACACGGCCTCGGCGCCCACGCCGCAGTAGTAGTGGCCCTGCGGGGCGGGGAAGCCGCCCTCGGGGAAGCCGAGCGGGCGGCTGCCCTTGAAGAAGGTGTACTCCTGCTCGATGCCGAACCAGGACTCCTGGGCGGCGTACTTCTCGGCGATCGGGCGCAGCAGCGCGCGGGTGTTGCTGACGTGCGAGTCGCCGTTGATCTCCTCGACCTCGCAGAGGACCAGGACGTTGTCACCGCCGCGAATCGGGTCGGGGCAGACGAACACCGGGCGGAGCACGCGGTCCGACGAGTGCCCCTCGGCCTGGTTGGTGCTGGAGCCGTCGAAGCCCCAGACCGGCGGCTCGGCCCCGTCGGCGAGGATCCTCGTCTTCGAGCGCAGCAGAGC
The DNA here is from genome assembly GCF_014873145.1 of Nonomuraea angiospora. Taxonomy (NCBI): domain Bacteria; kingdom Bacillati; phylum Actinomycetota; class Actinomycetes; order Streptosporangiales; family Streptosporangiaceae; genus Nonomuraea; species Nonomuraea angiospora. The sequence goes on from NZ_JADBEK010000001.1 coordinate 4,277,427, forward strand.
CGTGGGCTCGGTGCCGTCGATCCAGATGTACTCAGCCTTGTAGCTCACGGCGGTCCTTTTCTTCACGGTGTTTCACAGCCACGCCGAGTCTTACGGACAGCCGTTTCCCGCTTTTTGCCCGAATGTGAACGCCGTGTTAATCGGGCCGCGAAACGGTAAAGGATGCGAGGACGACGGATGGCGTGACGCCCGGGCGCCACGCCATGCCGTTGCCGGCCCCGCTCACCCAGGGCAGCTCAGGTACGGCCCTCCGTTCCGTTCCCGTCGTAGCCGAGCAGCCGCATCGCCGTGTCGGGATCCATCGCCGCGGCCAGGAGCTGGGCGCGGGCGTGGGCCTGGTCGCGTTCGCGTTCGGCCTTGGCCTGCGCGGCGCGTACCCCCTTGACCGCGACGAGCGCGAGCCCGGCGCCCACGATCACCGCGACCACCACGACGAACAGCAGGAGCAGCAGGCCCGGCGAGGCCACGGTCGAGGTGGCCGCGTTCGTGCCGACGCCCGCCACCGTGCCGGTCACCGCGAGCGCCGCGATGATGGACAGCGCCACGAGCCCGAGCAGGCTGGCCACGACCAGCCAGACCCGGCCCGCGCGCCGCGGCGCCGGGGGCGGGACCGGGGTCGCGGCCGGTGTCCCCACCACGACGGGCACGGGCGCGGGAGGCGGCGAGGCCGCCGCCCACGGCACGAACTCGGGGCGTTCGGCCACCTCTCCGTTCACCTCGTGCGTGATGGGGAGCGGAGCCTGGATCACCGAGGGCTGCACCGCCGGGGGCGCGAGCTGGACGGCCGTCACGCCGGGACCGCCGTAGGCGACCGGCTGCGGCTCGACCGGCTCCTCCACCGGTCCGGGCAGGTCCCGCTCGATGTGGCTGTGCTCCTTGTGGGCCCTGGCCGCGTCGCGGTGGTAGTCCTCCAGCTCCCGGCAGAGCTCGTCGGAGGCGTAGATCGTGCCGTCGATGAGCGGCCCGGGCTCCCTGCGGATGATGGCCACCACGTCGTCGCCGTTGAGCGTCTTGTGCGTCTCCAGCGCGTGCGCCACGCAGAGCACCTCCCTGCGGTGCTCCTGCAGCAGCTCCTCGGTCTTCTCCAGCAGCCGCACCAGGTTGAACTCGATCCGCTCCCCCAGCACGTCGGGGGTCAGGTCGGGCTGGTTCCTGGCGGGCTCCCTGTCGGTGATGCCGATGGAGCCGCCCCCGCCGGGGCGCGACTTGCGCACGGCCTTGCCGCCCAGGATCTCCAGCTCCTGCAGCGCCGGCAGCGAGGTGACGCCGGAGCCCATGCCCCAGTACGACTCCATCATGGCGGTCAGGTACGTGGCCGAGTAGAGGTCGCCGGAGACCCCGGAGGAGTTGTCCTCCCCGAAGAACATCCGCTCGCCGGCCAGCGAGGCCAGGGAGACCATGATGTCGGCCTCGTGCTCGGACTTCCACCGGGTGAACTGGTCCTCGGGCTTGATCGAGGCGACCATGCCGAGGTAGTCGGCGCCCTTCTCGATGGTGGCGATGTCGATCTCGAGGTGGAAGCGGGTCACGTACGCCACGACGGCGTGGCAGGCCTCGTGCACGGCCACGGCGTGCCGCTCGCGCTCGATGTACTCGACGTCCTCGGGCGGGCCGAGCTGCTTGAGCCGCTTGGCCCGCAGCACGTCCGACCAGGTGATGATCTCGCGCCCGTCCCTGATGGCGGTGATCAGCGACTCGTTGACCAGGTCCTTGATCGTGGCGCCGGTGGCGTACGGGGTGATCGTGGCCAGCTTGTCGATCTGCTCCGGGGTGAGCTCGTGCCACACCTTGTCGAAGTAGCCCTGGTACGTGCGGACCCGGCCGGCCTTGGACGGGTAGCCGACCTTGTAGATGCGGTCGATGCGGCCGGGCCGCAGCAGCGCCTCGTCGAGCGCGTCGGGCCGGTTCGTGGCCATCATGACGAGGATGCGGTACTTGGGCGGCGGCTTGGGCCGCATGCCGAGCAGCCTGCGGACGAGCCGGTTGAAGAACCCGCGCGGCTTCTTGAGCCCGGACAGCTCGGTGAGCAGTGCCTGCAGCGTGCCCGGGTCGCCCGAGCCGTTCATGCCGCCGCCCATGAAGAAGCGGTTGCGCCGCTCCGGCTCGTCGGGCGACTCGCGCCTGGCCCGGAAGGCCAGCACCTGGCGGGTCTCCTCGGACAGGTAGTTGAGCCCGTGGCAGCCGTTGACGCCGGACAGGCCGGAGAAGCCGCCCTGCCCGGGCGGGCCCTGCTGGGCGAGGCGGCCGCGCTTGCCGAGCGAGTCGGCCTCGTCGAAGAAGACGATCACGCCGCCGTACCGGAGCGCCAGCTTGCGCAGCTTCCTGAACAGCCCCTTGACCTTCAGGATGCCGACGCCCATGAACATGTTCGTGAACGCGCCCGGATCCACGAACACGTACGGCTTGCCGGTCTCACCCGCGACGGCCTCGGCCATGAGGGTCTTGCCGGTGCCCGGCGGCCCCCACAGCAGCAGGCCGCTGGGGACGTACCCGCCGCGCCGCTCGATCTCGTCGGGGCGTTCGAGGAAGACGATGTTCTCCCGGACGCGCTCGACCACGTGGTCCTGCCCCCACACGTCGTGGAAGCGGGTCTTGATGTCGTCGGGGAAGTACGTCTCCACGCCGCCCCTGGACAGGAACCAGAACAGGCCCACGAACTGGATGATGACCACGAAGAACAGGAAGACGATCTGGATCAGGAACGGCATCGCGTTCCAGAGCAGCGCCGGCGCCTGCATCACCGCCACGAACGGGCTGACGTCCAGCACCGCCCCCAGCACCAGGGCCGTCAGCACCACGAAGAAGGCGACCTTGAGCGCCCGCGAGAGCCGGTACCTCGTCCAGTCGTCGAAGCGCCGGTGCGTCCAGCGCTCGAAGCCGCCGAACACCCGGTGGCTCCAGAAACGGTGGTAGGCCGACCAGTGCTCGCTGACCAGGAAGTGGAGTTGCCGCGCGACCTCCACGCCGAGCAACCAGAAGATCCATTGATATTCGTACGCGATCTTCTGGGCGGCCTCGGTGAACGTGACGACGCCCTGCCAGTCGGCCATCACCTTCCACGTGAGAATGAGGTAGGCCACCAGCAGGGCGATGAGGAATTTGCTCCGGTCCCAGAACTGCATCTTCTTTCTGGTCACGGATTCGGGGTCGGAGGGCCCGCTGCCGGGGGCACGCAGCCCTTCATGGTGATTGGTCGTGGTCAATGGTGCTCCCTCATCCAGGCAGCCGGAGCAGCTTGAACGTACTCTCGATCTTGTCGAACTCGGCGGCGCGCTTCCGGAAACAGATCGATTGGCAGCCGATGAGCATGACGGAGACCGTGGCGCCCTTCTCGTCGAGGATGGCGGTCTGGTCGAACGTCTGGACGTCCTCGCCGATCTGGTATTCGAAGCGGACCCGGACTCCCCTGGCGCCGTTGTCCATCGTCAACACCTCGTCGTTGAGGAGGGCGAAGTTCTTGAACATCGACGGCTGGCCCGTCGCCATGGCCTGCTGCGCGTAGAGTTCGCGCACCTGGGAGGTCACCGGCAGCACGAAGTCGCGCAGCCGGTTCAGTGAGATGGCGTCCCGCTGCTCGTCCGTGAGCTGGTGCACGGTCGCGTAGACGAACGGCTCCGTCGAGCCGAGCAGGTGGTTGACCGACGGCTCCGCGGACTGGTCGAAGGCGGTCGACCACACCCGCTGGGCCCGCAGCAGGGCGGCCGCCGAGTTCGGGTGGTCCCCGGACAGGTACATCTCAATGGGATCGGCGTTGAGCTGCGTGAACGAGGACGGCACCTTGAAGTAGGTCGTGCCCGCCTTGTCGCGTACGTAATGGAATTCGGGCTGTCCGGCGCACGCGGACAGCATGAGGATCGCGACCGTGACCGCGATCAAACCCCGTGCCTTTTTCACCAGGGCTTACCTCCGCTTTACGGACCAACGGAGTTGTTGTGCCCGCTTTCCGACACAATGAGGCCGAAGCAGAGGGAAAAATCTTGACCAAATCTTGGCCGTGCCTTGGCTTTACTTGTTACAGATCAATTAAGGCTCCGCGCACGGCCCGTAGCACTCCGTGGCGGGTCACCTCGGGGGCGGTTCAGGTGGCTACAACGTTCATGCAACCCCCATTGGTTCATCTGGGGAAGTAGCGAAAGATATGAGGATCCCTTCCGACCGCCCCGGGAGCGCACAATGTCAGAACCCGCGATGGAGACCGTCGACTCCTTCGGCATGACGGCGGAACGGCAGTTCGCCGAGGTCTGGTCGAGGACGGTCCTGTCCGTGCGGGAGCGCCGCCTGCTCCTTCTCGGGCTGCTCGTCGGCCAGGGGCTCCACGATCAGACGGACGTGCAGCTCGACACCGCGCTGCGCTCGGGCGAGCTCACCGAGACCGAGCTGCGCGAGGTGGTCGTCTTCCTCACGCTCTACGCGGGCTGGGCTCGGGGCAGCAAGCTGAACGACCAGGTCGAGGGGCTGATCGAGCGGGTCAGGCAGGCTCGATCCGGTAGATCGGACCACGCAGGCTGAGCGCGTACAGCTCGCCGTCGTGCCCCTCGCCGAACGACGAGAGCTGCTCGACCTTCCCGACCTCGGCCCCGTCCTGCGGGGCGTCGGCCGGTGCGGCCTTGATCCAGCCGGCGCAGAAGTCGCCGTACAGGAACCGGCCCCGCAGCCAGGGGATCTTCTCGCCGCGGTAGACGTATCCGGCGATGACGGAGCAGTTCCCGCCCTTCCCCAGGGGGTAGGTGATCACCGGGTCGACCATGTCGCGGCCCTTCGCGCCCCGGAAGCGGCTCTTGCCCTCGCGGGCGTTCCAGCCGTAGTTCTCGCCGCCGCGCGACCCGGCGGGCTGGTGGTCGACCTCCTCCCAGGCGTTCTGCCCGACGTCGCCGATCCACAGGTCTCCCGTGCCGCGGTCGAAGCCGAACCGCCAGGGATTGCGAAGCCCGTAAGCCCATATTTCGGGCTTTGCGCTTTTCTGGTCGGCGAACGGGTTGTCCTCCGGGATCTCGTACGGCCGGCCGCCGCGCGGGTCGATGCGCAGGATCTTGCCGAGCAGGGTCGTCAGGTCCTGGCCGTTGCCCTGGGGGTCGCCGGCGCTGCCGCCGTCGCCGAGCGCGATGTAGAGGTGGCCGTCGGGGCCGAAGGCGAGCTGGCCGCCGTTGTGGTTGGGGTAGGGCTGGTCCTGGGTGAGCACGTCGCGCCTGGCCGTGGCCCTGGAGCCGTCGAAGGCCCATTCGGTGACGTGGGTGTCGCCCCGCGCGTCGGTCCAGTCGAGGTAGACCCAGCGGCCGGAGGGGTGGAACGCGACGCCGAGCAGGCCCTGCTCGTTGCCGCCGCTCACCTCGCGGGACAGGTCGATCACGACGTCGCCGTCGGAGGTGCGCAGCCTGCCGGTCTGCTCGGCGACGTAGAGCCGGTCGTCCCCCTTGCGCACGGCGAACGCCACCGGCTGCTCCAGCTTGGCGATCTGCTTGAACCGTAACTTCCCGGGCTTCGAAAGCTCCGTCGCGGTGGGATCCATCCCGGTGGGCTCCGGCGCCGGGGCGGCGCTCTCCGCGGGGTCGAGCGGGGCGGGCGCGGGCTGCTGCGCGCACGCGGTGAGGGTCACGAGGACGAGGGCCGTTGAGGCCGCCACAGCCGCCACGAGTCGCACGAGGCCCATCCTCGCACGGCATTAGGGTTCAGGTATGCCTACCGCATTGATCACCGGCGCGACCTCCGGCCTCGGCGCCGCCTTCGCCCGGCGCATGGCCGCCGACGGCTTCTCGCTCGTCCTGGTCTCCCGCGACGAGCAACGGCTCTCCGAGAGCGCCGACCAGCTCAAGCTCAGGTACGGCGTCGACGCCGAGGTGCTGCCCGCCGACCTCGCCACCGAGGAGGGGCTGGCCAGGGTGGAGTCCAGGGTCGCCGACGGCGTCGACCTGCTGGTCAACAACGCCGGGTTCGGCCACCCGGGCCGGTTCCTGGAGGTGCCGGTCGAGGACGAGGTGCGCATGCTCAAGGTGCACTGCGAGGCCGTCCTGAGGCTGACGCTGGCCGCGCTGCCCGGCATGCGCGAGCGCGACCGGGGCGCGATCGTCAACGTGGCCTCGGTGGCGGCGTTCTTCCCTCGGGGCACGTACAGCGCGTCCAAGGCGTGGGTGGTGAACTTCAGCGAGTCCGCCGCGAGCGACGTGGGCAACCCGCGCATCAAGATCATGGCGCTCTGCCCCGGTTTCGTGCGGACCGAGTTCCACCAGCGGGCCTCGATGGATACCTCGGGGATCCCCGGGTTCCTGTGGCTGAAGGCCGACGACGTGGTGCGGGAGACCATGCGTGACCTGGCGCTGGGCAAGCGGGTGAGCGTGCCCGACCTGCGTTACAAGGCCATCGTCGCGATCGGCAGGCTCGTGCCGCGCGGCCTGCAGGCCCGCGTCTCGTCGAGCATCGGCCGCTGACCCCGTACCACGAGGGCCAATGGAACGGGCCCCCGCCGCGGGAGGGGGTCGCGGTGGGGGCCCGGGCGGTCGTGAGCGGGGCTCACGGCCGGGAATGCAGGAGTCGGCTAGCGGTTGGCCTCGTGGCCGATCGACAGGCCGCTCTCGGGGTCGAAGAAGTGCAGGTTGTGCGTGTCGAGGACCAGGTCGATGTTCTGGCCGGGACGGGCGTGGCTGCGGGCGTTGACGCGGGCGGTCCACAGGGACTTGTCGCCCGCCAGCGGCAGCGCGGCCTCTTCGTCGTCACCCGCGTCGGCGGCGGCGACGGTGTCCTTGTGCTCGACCGGCGGGGCGTCGATCAGGAACAGCACGTTGATCTCGGAGCCCAGCTCCTCGGTGACCTCCGCCTTGACCGGCAGCGTGGCCCAGCCGTTGGCGTGGTTGCCGGCCGAGGCCGCGTCCTCGAAGTCGGAGGGGCGGATGCCGAGGATGATCTTCTTGCCGATGTACTGGTCGAGGCCCGGCTTGTCAGAGAAGGTCGTCTCGGGGATCGGCAGCTTGATGCCGGCGAAGGTGACGGCGGCGTCGCCGCCGTCGCGGACGAGCTCGGCGGTGGCGAAGTTCATCGAGGGCGAGCCCATGAAGCCGGCGACGAACAGGTTGACCGGCTTGTCGAACAGGTTCTGCGGGGTGTCGACCTGCTGGAGCAGACCGTCGCGCAGCACGCAGACGCGGTCGCCGAGGGTCATGGCCTCGACCTGGTCGTGGGTGACGTACACGGTGGTCACGCCGAGGCGCTCGTGCATCTGGTTGAGCGAGGCGCGCATGGAGACGCGGAGCTTGGCGTCCAGGTTGGACAGCGGCTCGTCCATGAGGAAGGCCTGCGGCTCACGCACGATGGCGCGGCCCATGGCGACACGCTGGCGCTGACCACCGGAGAGAGCGGCCGGCTTGCGCTTGAGGTAGGTCTCGAGGCCGAGCATCTTGGCGGCCTCGTTGACGCGCTTCTGGATCTCCGGCTTGGGCATCTTGCGGAGCTTGAGGCCGAAGGCGAGGTTCTCCTCGACCGTCATGTGGGGGTAGAGCGCGTAGTTCTGGAAGACCATCGCGATGTCGCGGTCCTTGGGCGGCAGGTGGTTGACCACCTTCTCGCCGATGGCGATCTCGCCGCCGCTGATGTCCTCGAGGCCCGCGATCATCCGGAGCGCGGTCGACTTACCGCAACCGGATGGGCCAACGAGCACCATGAACTCGCCGTCCTTGATCTCAAGGTTGAGCCCGTTCACGGCCTTCACGCCACCGGCGTAGACCTTGTCGACGTTCGTCAGAACGATGGATGCCATGACATTCCTTCGCGCTCCAGGGCGGTGGCCCGGACGTTGTTACCGTGACCCACTCACGTGGATACGTTTTCAAGCATCTCACCCGAAACGGACATCGGTGTCAAGGGTTACCGTATGACCAGCCGTTGTGGGAACGCGAGTCTTCCCGTTTTCCGGAAACCATGATGGAATCGTTTCCATGGAGAAGCGGGCGACGATCAAGGACGTGGCCGAGGCGGCCGGCGTGGGCGTCGCGACAGTGTCCAGAGTACTGTCGGGCGGCTCCGCCAGCGCGGCCACCAGGGAGCGCGTCCTGGCCGTCGCCGCCCAGCTCGACTACCGCCCCAGCGCCCTGGGCCGCAACCTGCGCCAACGCCGCACGGGCGGCATGGGCCTGCTCGTCCCCGACCTGACCGACACCTTCTACGGCCAGCTTTCCGAGGGCGTGCTCGCCTGCGCCCGCTCGGCCGGCGAGCCCGTCGTGATCGGCTCCACGGGCGGGGACCCCGAGCAGGAGGCCGACCTGATCGGCATGCTCCTGGAGCAGAGCGTGGACCGCCTGATCGCCGTGCCGTCGGGCGACGCCGACACCTGGTCCCCGGTGCTCCGCGCGGGCATGACGGTCGTCTTCGCCGACCGCCTCCCGCTCCAGTCGTCCCCCGAGGACGTGCGGGCGGCGGCCGTGGCCGACCTCATGGCCCTGGACGGCCTGTCCGCCGCCGCCCCGGCCCGCCCGCTGGACGTCCCCGCCGTGGTGGCCGACGACCGGGCCGGCATCCGCACGGCCGTGCGCTACCTGCGCGGCCTGGGCCACAAGCGCATCGCCTTCCTCGGCGGCCCCGGCCAGGACAGCCGGGTCAACGCCTTCAGGGAGGCCGTGGGGGCGCCGGTGGACGAGGAGCTGGTGGTGTTCGGCACCGGCAGCCGCGACTCCGCCTACGCCGCCGCCTCGGGCCTCTTCCAGAGCCGCCCCGACCTGTCGGCCGTGGTCGCCGGGGGCAACGTGCTGGGCGAGGCCGCGGTGCTCGCGGCCAGGGAGCTGGACCTGCGGGTGCCCAGGGACGTGTCGCTGGTGATGTACGACGACGTGCCCTGGGCCGAGCTGTGCTCCCCGCCCCTGACGGTGATCGCCCAGCCGGGCCGGGACATGGGCTACCGGGCGGCGGAGCTCGTCCTGCGGGCGGGCGGCAGGAGGCCGCGCAGCGTGGTGCTGCCGACGGAGCTCATCATCCGCGGCAGCTGCGGCCCCCACCGCTAGGCGGCTCCGCCCCCCGTGTAGCGGCGGGGCAGGATCATGATCGGGTTGTCGTCGAGGATCACGTCCGGCGGGCCGAACCGCGCCGCGACCTCCCTGATCTCCGGCTCGTCGAGCATCAGCAGGCGCCCGTTCTCGATGAAGAGCTCTCCGTCCACCAGCACGGTGGGCCGGTCGACCTGGCAGTCGCAGTGCGCGAAACCCGGGCCCGTCGTGACCGGCCGCCCGTCGGTCAGGCCGTCGATGCCGCAGTAGAAGGCCCCGGCGTGCTTCTCCCGCTCGAACTGGTTGCCCCCGGCCACCCGCACCTTCGGGTTGAGCCCGATGAGGCCGTGGCGCATGTAGAAGCCGCCGGGCGCGTAACGCCGCAGCTGCTCGGCCGCCGCCCCGCCCTCGATCTTGCGTACGAGGTTGCCCTCCAGGGTGATGCGCAGAGACTCCTCCGGCACGCCGGTGACCGTGCTGTCCTCGATCATGAGGACGCCCTCGGTGTCGGCCGGCCAGAAGTTGGCGCCCCCGTACGGGAAGGGCCGCCAGTCCCCGGGCCGCATCGCGCCGGGGTCCGGGTCGAACGTCAGCCCCGAGAACGTCACGTCCGTCCCCCGCGCGGACGTCACCCGGATCGAGCGGGCGCCCGACATCTGCCGCAGCGTCCGGCGCAGCAGCGCGTAGAAGACCTCGGCGGGCAGCCGCCCCCCGGTGAGCAGCGCCCCCGCGGTGGCCGTCATGTGCAGGGACAGGAAACGGGAGGAGCGCGACTTGATCTGGTCGAAGAAGAGCGGCGCCGTGTGCACCTCGCCCCACCAGGTGCCGCTGATCACCAGGTCGGCCTCGCGGAAGGCGGCCGTCTCGATGTGCAGCGACGCCTCCCTGTCCCACCCGCCGGGACTGAACGGCGGCACGGACAGGATGCGCACGTCGGCGTCCCGGTAGGCCACGGCCGCCGCGATGGCCTGGACGACGACCGGATCGACGGTGTGCTCCATGAGCAGCAGCACGCGCTCGCCCGCCCGGAGCCCGGTGTAGTCCAGCAGGTTCCGGACGCCGGGCATCAGCTCCACGATCGAGTACGGTCCCACGGCCGGCTCGGTGGCATAGCTGAACGGCGAGCCGGCGTACGGATTGATCGTCATCGCGTGCTCCCTGCGGGACGTCAGGCCAATGCCTGCACCCCTACCCGTCACGGAGCGAAATCACACGATTACGGAACCCAGCGGCGGAACCCTCCCTCGGAGTTGATCACCTGCCCGGTGATCCAGGCGGCCTCGTCCGAGGCGAGCCAGCGCACCACCCTGGCCACCTCCTCCGGCCGCCCCCAGCGCCCGGCCGGGAGCGAGCGGCCGACCCGCCGCGCGAGCTCGGGACCGGCCCAGCCCGTGTCGACCGGGCCCGGATTGACGGTGTTGACGGTGATGCCCCGGTCCGCGAGCGCGTCGGCCAGGCTGAGCGTCATCTGCTGGATCGCGCCCTTGCTGATCGCGTACGGCAGCTCGTCCGGCATCGGGGCCAGGTGCTGGCCCGAGGTGAACAGGATCACCCTGCCGCCGGGCCTCCGGTCGTCGTGCTGGGCCGCGAACGCCTGCGTCAGCAGCGCGCTGGCGCGGGCGTTCACCGCCCACGACAGGTCCAGCTCGGCGGCCGTCAGGTCCGCCAGCGACTGCCGGACGCTGCGGGCGTGGTTGGCCACGAGCACGTCCACGTGCCCGAACCTGCCGACCGCCTGCTCCATCACCCACGCCGGCGCCGCCGGGTCCGCGAAGTCGGCCTCCACGTGGTGCAGCCGGTCGCCGACGCCGCCCAGCGACTCCAGCACGCCGTCCATGCCCGCGGGGTCGCTGCCCCACGGCTGCTCGGCGTCGTGCGGGGTCCACGACTGCACCAGCACCTTCGCGCCCGTCGCCAGCAGCTCCCGCGCGATGGCGTAGCCGATCCCGATCCGCCTGCTCACGCCGGTCACCACGGCGACCCTCGTCTCGGACATCATCCGATCATCGTCGCCGACCGCTCGCGGGGCGTCGAAGGGTTTTCCGCTTAGAGGAGCTTCTCGATGGCGGACGTGACCGCGGGGTCGTCCGGGGTGGTGCGGGGACGGAAGCGGGCCACGACGCCGCCCTCCCGGTCCACCAGGAACTTCTCGAAGTTCCACTGCACGTCGCCCGCCTCGCCCTGCTCGTCGGCGGTCCGCGTCAGCTCCTCGTAGAGCGGGTGCCGGCCGGGGCCGTTGACGTCGGCCTTCTCCAGGAGCGGGAAGTCCACCCCGTACGTCGCCGAGCAGAACGCCTGGATCTCCTCGGCCGTGCCCGGCTCCTGGCCGGCGAACTGGTTGCAGGGCATGCCGACCACCGTGAAGCCGCGTGGCCCGTACTGCTCCTGGAGCTTGACCAGGGCGCCGTACTGCGGGGTGAGGCCGCATCGCGAGGCCACGTTGACGACGAGGACGGCCTTGCCGGCCGCCAGCTCCCCGAAGGTGGTGGGGGCGTCGTCGAGGGTGCGGAGCTGGATGTCAGTGAGGCTCATGAACCGCACCCTACGCCTCCGGAACACGATTCGGTCTCGCGCCCTCCCCGCCGGGCGGCTGTTAGGATCGCGGCGGCGCGAGTGCGCCTGATCGCTCCGGGACGAGGGAGGTTGATGAATATGGCTGCCAGCGGCCGTCGTCAGCATGCCCTTCTCCGGTCCGCGCGAGCCTAGAGCGCGGTCCGGTCGTATCGAACGACCTGGAGTCACAAGTGTCTTCCTTCTTCTCGGTGGCCGGCACCGACCTGACCACCGACCGCCTCGTCCTGCGGTCCTGGACCCTCCGTGAAGCCGGCGCCGTCCTGCACGGCCCCCGGTCCGCGCACTGGGCCGAGGACTTCCCCGCCGAGGGCGACCACGTCATCGCCGGCCTGTTCGCCGAGCACCCGGGGTGGCTGGGCGAGTACGGCCACCGCCAGATCATCGAGCGCGACGGCGGTCTCGTGGTCGGCTCGATCGGCCTGTTCTGGCCGCCCGCCGACGGCACCCTGGAGATCGGGTACGGCATCGTGGCCTCCCGCCGGGGCCGCGGCTACGCTCCCGAGGCGACGCGCGCGCTGACGGAGTTCGCCCTCGGGGCGCCGGGCGTGCACACGGTGTGCGCCGGCGTCGAACTGTCCAACCCGGCCTCGATCAGGGTCCTGGAGAAGGCCGGCTTCCAGCGGTCGCACACGGACGCCGAGGCGAACACGGCCCGGTACGTGACCACGTCACCGGCCCGGCGGTAACGACCCGACGGGATCGGCGGCACCCCACCGCCGATCCCCCGGCCCGGCCACCGGCCCAAGGCGCGAGGCGCGCGGCGGGGAAGGGCGTGCTTACCCGCAGGTCGCGCCCGGCCAAACCCCATAGTTGGTCGCGGTTTGCGGCAAGGGCCGTTCAGCCGGACGGCGGGGCGGGCAACGCCGGGTCTGCGAGAGGGACTTTTATCCGCAACGCTCACGCAAACACCTCGCCACCGCGTGTCGAGATGTATGACCCACGGTGACCGAACGTAATAGGAATCGTGCTAGAGGACACGTCGCGGCGCCCTTCGGGCCGCCCAGCGGGATCGGGCGGTACCGATTCCCGGAGGGCCGCGCGGACCCTCCGCGTCCGAGCCACGGACGCGGACCGGCAGGGGCGCCCGATGCAAAGTGCGCCTGTCCGCACGCGACCCGACAGCAAGGATCGAGTTGGACAGCAAACGCGCGCTCATGAGTATCACCGCGTTCACCGCGTGCACCACCTTCACCACGATCGGGACGCCCGCGGCCTGGGCCGACCGCCCGCCTGTAGTGCGGATGGGGACCTGGGGCGACCGCCCGCCGGTGGTGCGGATGGGGACCTGGGGCGCTCGCCCGCCCTTGGTGCGCATCGGGACGTGGACGACGAAGGCGCGGCCCAGGGTGGCGGTGGCCACGCCCAACAGGAACAAGAGGATCGCGCTGGGCCAGGTGGTCCAGCGATCGTGGAACCTGCAGGAGTTCCGCTGCCTGGACAATCTCTGGACCAGGGAGAGCAACTGGAACCATCACGCAATCAACCGCTCGTCCGGCGCGTACGGCATCCCGCAGGCGCTGCCCGCGGGCAAGATGCGCGGCGCCGGCCGCGACTGGAAGTCCAACCCGGAGACGCAGATCCGGTGGGGACTGTCCTACATCAAGGGGAGGTACGGCAGGCCGTGCGGGGCCTGGGGACATTGGAGATCGCACAACTGGTACTAGCCGCCGAAGGCGGGCGAGGGCACCCGGGGCTCACCGGGTGCCCTCCCTGCGCGCCACGTGCACCTCGATCGCCTGGATGAGCAGCTCCAGCCCGAACTCGAACTCCGCCTCGTGATCGCACTGGTCCAGCAGCGGCGCCAGTGAGTGGACCTCGGGGAACAGCGCGGGATCGACGCCCTCGGCCTTGACCAGCCGGTTGTGGACGGGCGCGAACGTCGGCGTCACCCCCACCTCCCGCAGCAGCGAGCCCACGATGTACGCGATGAACATCCGCAGCATCCTGACCGCGTCCGCCCCGTCGAACCCGGCACCGCGCAGCGTGGCCAGCGCCCGCTCGACCGGCAGCAGCCCGGCCGTGGAGTGGAGCTGGCGGCTGACGACCACCATGGTCGAGCGCGGGTGGTCGTGGGCGATCTGGCGGAACGCCCGAGCCTGCATGCGCACCCGCTCGGTCCAGTGCGCGCCCGGGTCGTCGGTGAACTCGATCTCGCTCAGCACCGCCTCGGCCACCCCGTCGAGCAGGGCGTCCTTGTTGGGCACGTGGTTGTAGAGGGACATCACACCGACGCCGAGCTCGGCCGCGATGCGCCGCATGGAGACCGCGTCGGCGCCCTCGCGCTCTATGAGGTCGATGGCCGTGGCGACGATGCGGCCCCGCGAGAGTGGCTCCGTAGGCATACCTCATTCTATTGACGTACGTACGGTGTACGTGGAACTCTCGGAAGGCGGACGTACGGTGTACGTAACCCCCTCGGGAGGTCCCATGTCGACCCACGATCTCTACACCATCCCCGCCGAGCTCTCCACGTGGAACGTCGAGATGGCCGGGGCGAGCCGATTCACCTGGGAGTACGACGACGGCCGGGACCGCATGCTGGCGCTGTACCAGAAGGGCAAGGACAAGCAGTGGGACTCGACCAAGCGCATCGACTGGGACCTCGAGGTCGATCCGTACGACGTGCTGGGCGTCCCCGACCAGACCATCGCGATCCACGGCACCCCGCTCTGGGAGCGGATGAGCGAGCGGACCCGTAACGAGGTGCGGCGGCACGGCGCGGCGTGGCAGTTCTCCCAGTTCCTGCACGGCGAGCAGGGCGCGATGATCTGCTCGGCCAGGATCGTGGAGTCGGTCCCCGACCTCGACTCGAAGTTCTACGCCGCCACCCAGACGATGGACGAGGCGCGCCACGCCGAGACGTACGCGCGCTTCCTCCAGGAGAAGGTGGGCCTGGCGTACCCGATCAACGAGCACCTCAAGGCCCTGCTCGACAGCACGCTGAGCGACTCCCGCTGGGACATGCCCTACCTCGGCATGCAGGTGCTCATCGAGGGGTTGGCGCTGGCGGCGTTCGGGGTGATGCGCGACATCACGACCAAGCCGCTGCCCAAGCAGATCCTCGCGTACGTGATGCAGGACGAGGCCAGGCACGTGGCCTTCGGCCGGATGGCGCTGCGCGACTACTACCGGAGCCTGTCGGAGAGCGAGCTGCGCGAGCGCGAGGACTTCGTCATCGAGGGCTGCTACCTCATGCGCGACCGGCTGCGCGGCAGGGAGACCTGGGAGAACCTGGGCCTGTCCAAGGCCGAGGTCGACGAGGCCATGGAGGCCACCGACCACTCCGAATACCTGCGGCTGTTCAGGTCGCTGCTGTTCAGCCGGATCGTGCCGTGCGTCAAGGACATCGGGCTGTGGAGCCCGCGGCTGCGGCAGGCGTACGCGGAGATGGGCGTGCTGGAGATGGCGGGCCAGTCCCTGGACGCCCTGATGCGCCAGGACGAGGACATCGCCGACAGGCTCGACGCCGAGCGCTTCGCCCAGGAGGAGGCCGAACGGCACGCCGAGGTGGCCGAGACGGTCGAGCTCGGCAAGTCCTAGAGCCGCGTCGCGTCGGGTGCGGGCGAGCTCTGCGGCAGGCGCAGGATCATCCGGGCCCCGGGGCCGTCCCCGATCTCCAGCGTCCCGCCGTGGGCCTTGGCGATGTCGCGGGCGATCGGCAGCCCCAGCCCGGTGCCCCCGGTGTCCCGCGACCGGGTGTGGTCGAGGCGGGTGAACCGCTCGAACACCCGGTCGCGCATCTCCGCCGGGATGCCCGGCCCGTCGTCCAGCACCTCCACCACGGCCTGGTCGGCCCACCCCCGCACGGAGATCCACACCCGGGAGTCGCCGTACCGGTCGGCGTTGGACAGCAGGTTCGTCAGCAGCCGGGCGAGCCGGAGCCGGTTGCCGCGGACGAAGAGCCCCGGCTCCACGTCCATCGTCAGCGGCAGCCGGCAGGACTGCCGCGAGACCTCCTCCTCGACCAGCTTCCCCAGTTCGATCCGCTCCTGCGCGGGCTGTACCCCCGCGTCCAATCGGGCCATCAGGAGCAGGTCGTGGACGATGTCCGACAGCCGCTCGGCGTCCTTGATCGCCGCCCGCCACTCGTCTTCGTGCGGGTCGGCGAGCCCCGCCTCCAGCCGGACCAGGAGCCCGGTGATCGGCGTGCGCAGCTCGTGGGAGGCGTCGGAGACGAAGCGCTGGTGCCGGGCCACGGCGTCCTCCAGCCGCTCCAGGGTCTCGTTGACCGTGGCGGCCAGCTCGGCGACCTCGTCCTGCGTGTCGGGCACGTCGATGCGCCGGCTCAGGTCCTGGGCGCTGAAGCGGGCCAGCCCCGACCTGATCCGCTCCACGGGGGCCAGCACCCGGCCGACCCCGTACCAGGCCCCCCATCCCGTCAGCGCCACCAGCACCACTCCGAAGGCGCTCAGCAGCACGGGCAGGAACGGCGAGCTCAGCAGGAACGGCTCCCGCAGGGCCGCGTAGGCGACGACGGACCCGTACGCGCTGGCGGGGTTGCTGGTCCCCACGACGACCATGCACCTGCCGGGACACACCCGGGTCTGGACCCGCAGGTCGCCCGCCTCGGGCCAGGCCCGGGTGAGCGCCGGCTGGCCGGCGAGTCCGGTGCTGGCGGCCAGCACGTGGCCGTCGGAGTTCACGATCTGGAGGAGGTAGGCGCCCTTCAGCGGCGGGATGGGGCCGCTGAACCGGTGCTCGGTGATGGCCAGGGACAGGTGCCTGCTGGCGTCGTCAGCCGTCTGGACGAGGTCCGCCCGCGCCCGCACGGGGTAGGTCAGGGAGATCGCCAGAATCCCCAGAAGGACGACGGCCCCGAAGACCACCACCGTCGCGATGGTCATCCGGGCCCTGATCGAGCGGCCGAACACCATGGTCGTACTCTGTCACGGAGAGTACAAATCGCAGGTAAAACGGCATATTTGCTCAGCCGTGGAAACGGCGGTGCAGCTCGTGAACCTCCTCGGCCAGCTCCGGCACCGGACCCTCGACCACCACCCCGGGCGCGACCTCGTTGATCGGGAGCGTGCGTACGGGCGGCTGCGGCACGCCGAGCTCCGACAGCCACGCGGCGAGCTGCTCCGAGGAGGACACGTACACGATGCGGCCGAGCCCGACCCACGCGTGGGCGGCGGCGCACATCGGGCAGTGCTCGCCGGAGGTGTAGACGGTGGCGGCCGCCCGCTCCTCGGGTGTCAGGTGCGCCGCCGACCAGCGGGCCAGCGCGAACTCCGGATGCTGCGTGTTGTCGCCGGCGGCCACCCGGTTGTGGTCCTCGGCCAGCACGGCCCCGTCGCCGGAGACCAGCACCGATCCGAACGGCTCGTCGCCCACCTCCAGCGCCCTGGTGGCCAGCTCGACGCAGCGGCGCAGGTGCGGCATCTCCGATTCAGCGATCATGAGTCCAACATCCTAGACGGCCACCGAGCAGGGCGAAGAACATACCCCAACAGATCACAACAAAAGTAACGGTCGGCCGAATGTGCAAGATCTTTCACTGTTTCCGCACGTCACGTACAGAAACCGCACTCTTCGGGCTACTGAAAATCGGTTGAACCCTCGTATTAGCCTAGAAGGGATGCCTCCCGATACGCACATACCTCAACGTCCCCTGCTCTCCTCCAACTCCCTGTGGCGGATGAAGTCCTACCTCCGCCCCTACGTCGTCAGATTGGTGTTCATCTGGCTGGCGGCGATCGTCGGCATCGCGGCCGGCATCGCGCTCCCGCTCATCAGCGAGAAGGTCATCGACGGTCCCGTGGCCCACGGGGACTCCGGCGCGCTGCTCCCCCTCGGGCTGCTCGCGATCGGCGTCGGCGTCGTCGAGGCCCTGCTGATCCTGCTGCGGCGGTGGGCCCAGGTGAAGCCGGTGCTCGGCCTGGAGACCGCGATCCGCGACGACCTCTACGAGCACCTGCAGCGGCTGCCCATGGGCTTCCACGGCGACTGGCAGTCCGGCCAGCTGTTATCCCGGGCCACGACCGACCTGTCGACCATCCGGCGCTTCCTCGGCTTCGGCATGCTCTTCCTGGTCATGAACATCCTGCAGCTGATCACCGTGACCGTGCTGCTGCTGAACAAGTACTGGCCGCTCGGGCTGCTGGTGCTGGCCTCGGCCGTGCCGATCGTGTGGCTGTCGCTGCGGTTCGAGAAGCGCTACATCAAGACCTCCCGCCAGGTGCAGGACGAGCAGGGCGACCTCGCCACGCTCGTCGAGGAGTCCGCCCTCGGCATCCGCACGATCAAGGCCTTCGGCCGCCGCCACTACGTCTTCGACCGCTACGACGAGGGCGCGCTCAAGGTCTACGGCACCTCCATGGACAAGGCCAGGCTGCTGGCCAAGTTCTTCGCCTTCCTCGAGATCATCCCCAACATCACGCTGGCCCTGGTGCTGCTGCTGGGCGCGCTGGCCGTCGGCACGGGCTCGCTGACGCTGGGCGCGCTGGTCGCGTTCACCACGCTGATGCTCCAGCTCGTCTGGCCGATCGCGAGCCTGGGCTACATCCTGGCCATGGCCCAGGAGGCCATGACCTCCGCCGACCGCCTCATGGAGGTCATGGACACCGTGCCCGCCATCGAGGGCGGCACGCGGACCATCGACACGCCCCGCGGCCACCTGCGCTTCGAGGGCGTCGGGTTCCGCTTCCACGACTCCGAGGAGCCGGTGCTGCGCGACGTCTGGCTGGACGTGCGCCCCGGCGAGACGGTGGCCGTCGTGGGCGCCACCGGCTCCGGCAAGACCACGCTGACCGCCCTGGTGCCGCGGCTGATCGACCCCACCGAGGGCCGCGTCACGATCGACGGGCACGACGTGCGCGACCTGGAGCTGACCAGCCTCCGCTCCGTGGTGGCCACGGCGTTCGAGGAGCCGACGCTGTTCTCGATGAGCGTGCGGGAGAACCTCACGCTCGGCCGGCTCGACGCCACCGAGGAGGAGCTGGCCGAGGCGATCCGGACCGCGCAGGCCATGTTCGTGTACGACCTGCCGTGGGGCCTCGACACCCGCATCGGCGAGCAGGGCCTGTCCCTGTCCGGCGGCCAGCGGCAGCGCCTGGCCCTGGCGCGGGCCGTGCTGAGCAATCCGCGGATCCTCGTGCTCGACGACACCCTCTCCGCGCTCGACGTGGAGACCGAGGCGCTCGTGGAGGAGGCGCTGCGGCACGTGCTGCGTGACGCGACCGGCATCGTGGTCGCCCACCGCGCCTCGACCGTGCTGCTGGCCGACAAGGTGGCGCTGCTGCGGGGCGGCACGATCACGCACGTCGGGCAGCACCACGAGCTGCTGGCCGAAGTGCCCGAATACCGCGAGCTGCTGGCCCAGGACGCCGACTTCGACGACGCCGCGGAAGGAGCGCTGCGATGACCACGACCACCACGGCGTCCTGGCGGGGCGTGGCCTCAGAGGACCAGGACGAGCTGCCGGAGAAGGTGTCCGTCCTGCTCCGGGATCGTTCCCGGCGGCTGCTCGGCGCGCTGCTCAAGCCGTACCGGAAGAAGATCGGGCTGCTCGTCGCGATCATCGTCGTCTCCAACGCGGCCGGGCTCTCGATCCCCTTCCTGGTCTCCATCGGGATCGACGAGGGCATCCCGCCGATCACGCGCGGGGACGGCACCTCCGTCCTGCTGACCGTGGTCGGGGTGATCCTGGCCGCGGCGATCACGCAGGCGATCACACGGCGGGCGTTCCTGATCCTGTCGGGCCAGATCGGCCAGGGCACCCTGCTCGAACTGCGCAGGAGGGTGTTCGACCACTTCCAGCGCCTGTCGCTGAGCTTCCACGAGCAGTACACCTCGGGGCGGGTCATCTCGCGGCTGACCTCGGACATCGAGGCCATCGCCGAGCTGCTCCAGTCGGGGTTCGACGCGCTGGTCAAGGCCGTGCTGACCATGGTCGGCACTGCCGTGCTGCTGCTGGTGCTGGACGTGCACCTGGGCCTGCTGGCGCTCGTCCCGCTGCCGTTCCTGCTGCTGTTCACCCGGTGGTTCCGGCGGCAGTCGGCGATCGTCTACCGGCGTACGCGGGAGACGGTGGCGCTGGTGATCGTGCACTTCGTGGAGTCGATGACCGGCATCCGCGCGGTGCAGGCCTTCCGCAGGGAGCCGCGCAACCAGGAGATCTTCGAGCAGCTCAACGACGACTACCGGGGCGCGAACGCGCGCAGCATGCAGCTCGGCGCGACGTTCATGACCGGGATCAAGCTGATCGGCAACCTGACGATCGGCGGCGTGCTGCTGTACGGCGGCTGGCTGGCGCTGCAGGGCGAGGTCAAGGTCGGCGTGCTGGCCGCCTTCCTGCTCTACCTGCGCCAGTTCTACGAGCCGATGCAGGAGGTCAGCCAGTTCTACAACACCCTGCAGTCGGCCGGCGCGGCGCTGGAGAAGCTGTCGGGCGTGCTGGAGGAGGAGCCCTCCGTGCCCGAGCCGCGCGAGCCGGCCAGGCTCCCGGACGGCAGGGCGCGCGGCAAGGTGCGCTTCGAGGGCGTCAGGTTCGCCTACGTCGAGGAGATGCCGATCCTGCCCCGGCTCGACCTGACCGTCCCGGCCGGGCAGACGGTGGCGCTGGTCGGGGCGACGGGCGCGGGCAAGACGACGCTGGCCAAGCTGATCTCCCGCTTCTACGACCCGACCGACGGCCGCGTGCTGCTCGACGGCGTCGATCTGCGCACGCTGGACGAGCCGACCCTGCGCCAGGCCGTGGTCATGGTGACGCAGGAGAACTTCCTGTTCAGCGGTACGGTCGCCGACAACATCAGGTTCGGCCGGCCCGACGCCACCGACCGGGAGGTGCGCGAGGCGGCCAAGGCCATCGGGGCGCACGAGTTCGTCTCGAGCCTGCCCGACGGCTACGACACCGAGGTGGGCAAGCGCGGCGGCCGGATGTCGGCCGGGCAGCGCCAGCTCGTCGCGTTCGCCAGGGCGTTCCTCGCCGATCCCGCCGTGCTGATCCTCGACGAGGCCACCTCCAGCCTCGACGTGCCCAGCGAACGGCTGGTGCAGCGCGCGCTGCGCACCATCCTGGCCGACCGGACCGCGCTGATCATCGCGCACCGCCTCTCGACGGTGGAGATCGCCGACCGGGTGCTGGTGATGGACCGCGGCGAGATCGTCGAGGACGGTCCGCCGGACCGGCTCATCGCGGCCTCGG
This sequence comes from Nonomuraea angiospora, assembly GCF_014873145.1. NCBI lineage: Bacteria > Bacillati > Actinomycetota > Actinomycetes > Streptosporangiales > Streptosporangiaceae > Nonomuraea > Nonomuraea angiospora. The sequence goes on from NZ_JADBEK010000001.1 coordinate 4,298,109, forward strand.
GTCGCTACGCCGGGCTGCACCAGGCGTGGCTGGAGAGCCTCAGCTAGCTCTCTAGTGGTGGTGCGCCATGGCGACGGCGTTCGCGTACAGCTCGTACCCGACGAACAGCGCCAGGGGCACCCCGAGAGCGATCAGCAGCCTGCCGGGCAGGTGGGTCCGCGGCGCGGACACCCTGCCCGGCTCCGGCACCGCCGCGGCGAGGACCGGCTCGGGCTCCGGATCGGAGCCGGGCACGAGCTCGGGATGCCGCGCCAGGTATCCCCTGGGGAACGAGGTCACGCGGTACGCGCCGCAGTGCGGGCAGCAGGTGCCCGACCAGGGCGGCGGCACGGTCACTCCCGCGCTGAGCCAGAGATCCACCTCGTTGCCGTGCACGTCTGTGAGATGTCTGACGACGAAGTTCTCTTCCCAGACGTGTAAGCAGCGAAGGCATTCGAAAGGCCACGTCTCGCGGGTGTCGAATCCTTCGGTCACTGGGACCACCCCCCGGCTCCTGATCGCCGTCGATCCCGAGTGTCCGCCTGGCTGGGCACTTCCGCAAGACGGGCCTTATGACACTTGCCGCTACGAAATGCTCACCAAGCGTCAGGTTAGTCGTTCATGGTGGGGCCGGGGTTGCCCCCTGCCTGAGACGACGCGTTCGGCGGCATCGAGATAGTGCGGGCTGGGGACCGGGCTGAGCAGCGGAGTCGCGTCCGGCGCGGGGGGCTCCGCGGGCGGGATCAGCTCCGGATGTCGCGACAGGTAACCGTCCGGGAAGGTCGTGGCCTGCTGACAGCCGCACCTCGGGCACATGACGCCCCCCGGTGACGGCGGCAGCACGGGGAGCCCGGCCTGCAACCAGATCTCCCGCTCGTTTCCGTGACGGTCGTCGATGCGCCTGACGAGGTACTCCTCTTCCCAGACGTGCCAGCAACGGCGGCACTCGAAAGGCACGATCCTGTGTACTTCTTCCAACGAGGTCACCCCCTTACCTCCGAGTGTGTGCCTCCTTCTCCGGATCTGGCAACCGCGCTTACCGGATCGCCAGGACGAAGGTGATGGCGCCGGCCACCACGCACATGGTGCCGAGCCAGGCGAACAGCACGTCGGGCCCGGGGTTCAGCGGCTTGCCGCCGTGCAGGGCCTCCTGAACACGGCGGAACCGCACCCCGGTCCTGATCAGCAGCACCGCCCCGCAGAGCGCGGCCAGCGCGAACGCCACCACCGAGGGCACGGGCAGGCCGTGCCTGAGGGACAACCCGGCCGCGCCGAGCCCGCCGGTGGCCAGCGCCACGGCGGTGCGCACCCAGGCCAGCCGGGTGCGCTCGCTCTGCAGCCCCTCGTCCCAGATCTCCTTCTCCGGAGGCACCTGATCCGGCCTCGGGCTCAGGCGGCCAGGATGATCAGCACGAGGGCGATCACCGCCACGGCCGCCACGCCGTACCCGAAGACCGCCGCGAGCGCGGGCGGCGGCAGCGGCGCCTGCTGGCGCAGGGCGCGCTGGATGTTGCGCCAGCGCGGGTACGCCATCCCCGCCGCCAGCGCCGACAGCGTCACCAGCACCACGGCCAGCGCGGTACGGATCCACGGCACGAACACGTGCTCGGGCACCGCCGCCATCGCCACCCCACCCGCGCTGAGCGCCAGCGCCGTGCTCAGCCAGGTGAGGAAGGTTCGTTCATTGGCCAAGGTGAAACGCGGGTCGGGTTCCATGGGAAAAACGGTAATTCGTCCCCATTTCCCCTAGAGAAGTTGGGATTCAGCCAGTACAGGCCTTGGCCACCTTCTCGGCATAGGCCGCGCTCTCGCTGAGGACCTTCTGGGTGGCGTCGACGGCGTCGTTGACGGTGGTGACGTTGATGCCGCTCAGCGTCTTGGCCAGGTCGTCGGAGGCTTCCTTGATCGTGGTGTTGGCCGCCTTGTCGGCCACGTCGTTGAGCTTGGTCGCGGCGTCGTCGAGGGCCTTGTCCATGGCCTTGGGATCGTCGGCGAGCGTCTTGAGCTGGGCACCCAGGTCGGCGACGATCTTCGGGGCTTCGAGGCACGCTTGGGCCTTGTCGATGGTGCTGTTGACCTCACCGCACCCGGCGGCGAAGACACAGATGGCGAAGGCGGCCAGGGGCACGAATCGGCTCTTGAGGAGTCGCATACATCGACCCTACCCAACGCATTCCAAAGGTTCCCTTGACATCTCCGGCGGCCGGCGCCGAGGATTCCAAGCATGTCTTTGGAATCCTCGCGGCGGCGGCTCAGCGACCCGGCCGCGATGCGGGCGTTCGCCCACCCGGTGCGGCTGGCGCTGCACGAGCTGCTGATGAGGGCGGGCGCGATGACCGCCGCCGACGCCGCGCGGGAGGTGGGCATCAGCCAGGCGCTGGCCTCGTACCATCTGCGGCAGCTGGCCAAGTACGGCTTCGTGGAGCAGGCGGCGGCGCGCGATGAGCGCGAGCGGCCGTGGAAGGCGACCGAGGCCGTCCAGGAGTGGGACGACGAGGCGGCCGGGCCGGAGCAGGCGGCCGCCCGGAGCCTGCTGGAGCAGGTGATCGCCGAGCGCGCGCTGTCCCGCCTGGCGGAGTGGCAGCAACACCGCGGGGACGAACCCGAGGCGTGGCGGGGGGTGGGGGGCGTGGGCAACCTGTACCTCTACGCCACGGCGGAGGAGGTGACGGCGCTGGGCGCGGCGATGGCGAAGCTGCTCGGACCGCTGATGGCCCGCGTCGACGCCCCCTCGACCCGCCCCGCGGGCGCCCGGCCCGTGCTGATGACCCAACTGGTCGTCCCCCTGCCGCCCACGGACTCCGGTGACTGAGCCCCGGCCCGCCGCCGGGGTCCCCGCGTCAGGTGACGGCGAGGTCCACGGGTCAGGGGCCGGCCGCGACGGGGACGGCGGGGGCCGTGCGTCGGGCGGCACCCGGGGCGGGGGCGGCGGGGTGCGCGCGCTGTTGGGCGGCAACCGGGACTACCGGCGCCTGCTCCTCGCCGGGCTGATCTCGCAGACCGGCGACTGGGTGATCAGCACCGGGCTGGCGTTCCACGTCTACCGCCTCACCGGCTCCACGCTGTCCATGGCGTTCATGCTGCTGGTCTCGCGGCTGCCCGACGTCGTGCTCGGGTCCGTGGCCGGGGTGCTGGCCGACCGGTGGGATCGCCGCCGGCTGCTGGTCGCCACGGACGTGCTGCTCGCGCTCGGCCTGCTGCCGCTGTTGGCCGTACGCGGGCCGGACCAGGTGTGGATCGTGTACACCGTCGCGCTCTGGACCGGCGTCCTGAGCACCGTGCTCGCTCCCGCGCAGAAGGCCCTCGTGCCGCAGATCGTGGCGGAGTCGCAGCTCGTACGGGCCAACGCCCTGCACGGCCAGACCGGCCAGGTCGCCCGCCTGCTGGGCGCCATGCTGGGCGGGCTGGCCGTCAGCGCCGGAGGGCTCGCCGCGGTCGTGCTGATCGACGTGGCCAGTTTCCTCCTCTCCGCGGCCCTCCTGCAGGCCGCCCTCCGACCGCCCGGACGCCCGACGGGGACGGCGGGGACGGCGGGGACGGCGGGGACGGCGGGGACGGCGGGGACGGCGACGATGGGCGGGCAGTGGGTCGCCGGGCTCCGCCTGGCCATGGGGCACGCGGGCGTCCGCCTGCTGGTGGCGTACATGATGATCACGGGGCTGGGCGAGGGGATCTTCGCCACGCTCGCCGTGCCCTTCGTGAGCGACGTGCTCGGCGGCGCGGGCGACGCCTACGGGCTGTTCCTGTCGGTGCAGGCGGTCGGCGGGATCCTGGGCGGGCTCGTCGTGGCGCTGCGTCCGGGGCGGGCCGCTCCGCGGGTGCTGCTGGGCGGGGCGACGGTCGTCTTCGGGCTGGTGGACCTGGCCCTGTTCACCTACCCGATGGCCGTGCCCGCGCTGTGGCCGGCGCTGGTGCTGATCGGGCTGGCCGGGGTGCCCGCGGCGGCCGCGGCGGCGGGGTTCACCACGCTGGCCCAGAACGTCGTCGGCGACGACCGGCGGGGAGGCGTGTTCGGCGTCCTGGGCAGCGCCCACGCGGCCACCGCGCTGGCCGGCATGGGGCTGGCGGGGGTGCTCGGCGGGGCGGCCGGGGTCGTGCCCGCGCTGTGCGTGCACGCCGCCGGGCTGATCGTCGCCGGAATCATGGTCCTGACCTGTGCCCATGCGTGAATCGATATCGACTTGTTCGCGATATCGCTATTAGACATGTGGTGATCGCATCTGCTTTGCTCCTTGCCCATTGACGGACGACCGTAAGGACAAAGCATGCGAAACCGCCGCTTCACGGCAGTTGCCACGTTGACCGTCTCCTTCCTGGCGGGCGGCGCCCTCCCGGCGGGCGCCACCTCGGCCACGAGCTCCGTGCAGGCGCTCTCGGGCGAGGCCCAGGCGCGCAAGGAGCTGCGCGCGCTGGAGGCGTCGTTCAAGGGGCGCATCGGCGCGTACGCCATCGACACCGCCACCGGCAGGACGATCGGGTATCGGTCGAACGAGCGGTTCCCGCTGCTGTCCACGTTCAAGGCGATGGCCTGCGCGGCCGTGCTGCACAAGGCGCGCACCTCCGACCCCGGGCTGATGGAGAAGGTCGTGCGCTGGACGGGCGACGACCTCAAGCCGAACTCCCCCACCACCGAGAAGCACGTGGAGGACGGCCTGACCGTCAACCAGCTGTGCGAGGCGACCATCACCCTGAGCGACAACACCGCGGGCAACATGGTGCTCAAGCAGATCGGCGGACCGGCCGGCCTGACGCGCTACTTCCGCACGCTGAAGGACCCGATCTCCCGCCTGGACCGCTGGGAGACCGAGCTGAACGACTGGACGCCCAAGGAGAAGCGCGACACCACGACGCCCGCGTCCATCGCCCGCGACCTGCGCGCGGTCACGACGGGGAACGCGCTCACCGCCAAGGACCGGGAGCAGCTCACCGCCTGGCTGATCGCGACCAAGACGGGTGACGCCCGCATCCGCGCCGGCCTGCCGAAGACCTGGACGATCGGCGACAAGACCGGGACGAACAGTGCTTTTGGCGGGGGGAACGACATCGCCGTCATCTGGCCCAAGAAGGGCGTGTCTCCCATCATCATGGCCATTTACACCAACCGCGCCGCCGGCGAGTCCGGCGACGACACGGCCATCGCCCGCACAGCCACCATCCTGGCCCGCGGTCTCGGCAAGCTCTGACGACCAGCGGGGGCGGCGATTTCGATACCCCATTCGCACCCGCGCCGAATCTGAAAAGATTTCTTTCCAATTCGGGAGGATAATTCCGGACTTAAAGGGCTACTTGCCCTCTGACCAGGGGAATCTTCATTCGATTCCGCTTCCGATCGCCAATTGAAGGGGTATCCTCTTGGCAAAGAAGCGGGACCGGAGATCACTCACATCCCCGGTCCCTTACCTCCAAGGTAAGGGAGATCAACATGAGCTTCAAGGAACTCTGCTGCAATCTCGGCACCGAGTTGGACAACGAGTTCATCCGGCTCCGGGCGGACCAGGCGGAGCTGGGGCAGCAGCTCACCGAGCGGATCAACGGCGTGGCCAACCACGTCAAGACCCTCGACGCCAAGGTGACCTCCCTGGACGCCAAGGTCACCGTCCTCGACGAGCGGGTCACCCAACTCGACACCAAGGTCACCGTCCTCGACGAGCGGGTCACCCAACTCGACACCAAGGTCACTGTCCTCGACGAGCGGGTCACCGCGCTCGACACCAAGATCGACACGAAGTTCGCGGAGATCGACACCAGGTTCGAGTCCATCGACGCCAGGTTCGAGACCATGGACGGCAAGATCAACACTCTGCAGGGCAATCAGAACGAGATGATGAACATCCTCATCGACATCCAGCGCAAGGTCAGCGCCAACTAGCGCCTGACCGACCGTGAAAGGGCGGACTCGTGGAGCACACGAGTCCGCCCTTCGCGTTCGCTAGAGCTTGTCGTAGCAAGGACCGTCGAACGTGTACCCCCGCGCCGTCGGCCCCGTGAAGAAGTCCTTGACGATCGTCACGCCCGTCGACGCCTGCTCGTCGACCTTGTTGATCAGCGTCTGCCTGAAGACCGCGGTGCTCGGCGCGTCCTCGTAGTTGTGCACGTCGTCAAATGTCAGGAGAGCCATCGTCTCCTCCGCTTGTAGTGCGATCTCGACGATGAGGTCGCGCACCTGGGTGACCAGCGACGGCGCCAGGCCCAGGCTGGGCTCGTCCAGCAGCAGGTATTTCGGCCCTGCCATGAGGGCGCGGCCGACGGCCAGCATCTGCTGCTCGCCGCCCGGCAGGTAGCCGGACACGCTCCCGCACCAGCGGGAACAGGCCGTAGACGCGGTCCAGGTGGGACTCGGCCGCCGTGTGGCCGCCGACCCTGAGGTTCTCCTCGACGGTCAGCTCGGCGAGGATGCGGCGGCCCTCCATCACCTGGCTGACCCCGCGCCGCACGATCTGGGCGCGGCTGAGGGGGTGGATGGGCTCGCCCTCCAGCGTCACACCGCCCTTGGTGATCTCGCCGTCGTGCACGCCGAGCAGCCCGGACACGGCCCGGAGCAAGGTCGTCTTGCCCGCGCTGTTCGCGCCGAGCAGCGCCACGATCGCCCCCGGCGGGACGCTGAGGCTCACGCCGCGCAGCACGAGCATCACGTCGTCGTAGACGACTTCGAGGTTGCGCACCTCCAGCACGCCCGGCTCCTCGGGATGGTGTGGCCTATGTCACTCCCCGATGAGCACAATGTCCACGCCTGCCCGGCGGCCGACAAGAGGGGGCGGGCGATATTTGATCGTGCTGCTGGTTCTAGGATTTCTGTTATGGCAATTTGCGAGCATCTTTCCCAGGCTGACGATCCGGCCGCGAGGACGCCGGAGGGCTGCGAGGAGTGCCTCGCCGTCGGGGGCCGCTGGGTGCACCTGCGGCGCTGCCTGGAGTGCGGCCACATCGGGTGCTGTGACTCCTCACCGGGCAAGCACGCCACCCAGCACTACCACGAGACGGCCCACCCGGTGATCCAGTCCTACGAACGCGGTGAGGAGTGGCGCTGGTGCTTCGTCGACAGCGCGATGGGCTGAGCGGCGCGGCTCTTCCCGGCTAGCGCTCCAGGATCGCCTCCTCGAAGTCGAGCTGCGCCATCACGTCGCGCATCACCTCGTCGTCGAGGCGGCGTTCGTCGCGCAGCCGTACGAAGACCTGTCGTTCGGCCTGGAGCATGTCGCGGCGCAGGCGGCGGTAGAGGGCACTGGGGGTCTCCGCACCACCCTGCCCCGTGCCGCCGCCCAGGCGTTCCCAGGCGCTCAGCGAGCGGCGCCAGGACTTCTCCCTGAGCTGGTCGATGACCTGCTTCTGGATCTCGTCGGGCTCGCCCTGCTCGGCGATGAGCCGCGTGAGCTCCTCCAAGCCGGCCTCCAGCGCGGCCTGCTGGGCCGCCGCCTCGGCCAAGCGGTCTTCGTACTGCTCCTGCTCGCTCGACACGCGCAGCCGCTTGATCAGCGCGGGGAACGTGGTGCCCTGGATGAGCAGCGTGCCGATCACGGTCGTGAACGTCAGGAACAGCAGCATCGCGCGGTCGCGCGCCGGGATGTCCGGCGGGATGGCGAAGGCCGCCGCCAGTGACACCACGCCGCGCATGCCCGCCCAGCCGAGGATCACCGTCTGCGGGCCGGTGGGCACGTTGCTCCTGCGCAGGAGCTTCATCAGGCGCGTCACCGCGAACAGCCACACGAACCGGCTGACGATCGTCACCGCCAGCACGGCGGCGGCGTAGCCCGCGACCGCCCACGGGTTGTAACCGGAGATGCCCTGCACGACGGTCGTCAGCTGCAGCCCGATCAGGGCGAACACGACCGCTTCCAGGAAGAAGTCGGTGACCTTCCACACGGCGTCGGACACCAGCCGGGTGCCGAACCCCTGCAGGTGCATGCGGTTGCCCAGATAGAGGCCGACGATCACGACCGCGATCACGCCCGAGGCATGCACGCTCTCCGCCGCGAGGTAGGTGGCGAACGGGATCAGCAGCATCAGCGTGTTCTCGACCAGGGAGTCGCGCGTGTGCCTGAACAGCCAGGCCAGCGCGAACGCCACCACCAGCCCGATCGCCACGCCGCCCGCCGCGGCGAGCGCGAAGTCGCCGAGGCCGTGCCACACGTCGAAGGTGCCGCCCAGCGCGGCCCCGACGGCGACCCGGTAGAGCGTGAGCGCCGTGGCGTCGTTGAACAGGCTCTCGCCGACCAGGATCGTCAGCGCCCTGCGCGGCAGGCCCAGCCGGCGGCCGACCGCGACGGCGGCCACGGCGTCAGGCGGCGCGATGATCGCGCCCAGCGCGAACGCCAGCGCGAGCGGGAGCTGCGGCAGCAGCAGGTGGACGACCAGCCCGATGGCGGCGGTGGTGAACAGCACGAGCCCGATCGACAGCAGGGCCACGGCCCGCTTGACATCACGCAGGCGCAGGTAGGAGCTGTCGAACGCGGCGGAGTAGAGCAGCGGCGGCAGGAAGACGTACAGCACGAGCTCCGGCTGCAACGGCACCGCCGGCACCAGCGGCGACACCAGCAGGCCGGCGGCCACCAGCAGGAGGGGAGCGGGCCAGCCCTTGCGCCGGGCGACGGCCGCGACGCCGATCGCGCCGCCCGCCACCAGCAGCAGCTGCAGGCCCATGGTCGGGTTCACGGGAGGAGCGTACCTGGCTACCGGACCCGGCGTGTCACCACTCCCTGCGGTCGCTCCGCTCGTGGTAGTCCGGCTGCTCGCCGGGCCGCAGGCGCTCGCCCGTGGAGAACATGGGGTCCACGACGTACGGGCGGGACAGCGGGTCGGGCTGCTGCTGGTGCTCCTGCCGGCCCATGTTCAGCAGCGGGTCCACCGGGTTGGGCGCGGGGCTCTGCTGGTAGGCGGCGTAGTCGTCGCGGACGGGCTGCGGGGCGGGACGGCGCCGGCCCGCGCCCGGGATGCCGTGCATGGGGGTCCCCAGGCCGGCGGCGGCCGGGGCCTGCTGCTGCGGCTGCGGCGGCGCCACCGGTTGCTGCTGCTGGTAGGCGTCGGGGTGCCGGGCGTAGGGATCGGACGGGTAGGGGTCGTTCTGGTACAGGTCCGGCCGGTGCTGGGGCGGCTGGTGAGGAGCCTGCTGGTGGGGCGCGGCGGCCTGGGAGGGGAAGCCGAGCGGGTCGGTGCTCAGCGGCGCCGGACGGCGCTGGTCGCCGGGCATCTGGTAGACGGGCTCGTCCATGTACTGGGGGCCCGTGAAGGGGTCGGCCTGGGCGGGCGGGCCCGCGTACTGGTGCGGCTCGGCGGTGTACTGCGGGCCGCTGAAGGGGTCGCCGGCGTACTGGGGGCCGCTGAGGGGATCCCCGGTGTACTGGGGCCCGCTGAACGGATCACCGGTGTACTGCGGGCCGCTGAGCGGGTCGCCGGTGTAGCGCTGCTGCGGGCCCGTCGTCTCCACGTACTGGGGGCCGGTGAAGGGGGCCCGCTCGCCGTAGGCGTCCCTGGGAGCCTCGCCGTACGCCGGGGGCATGGTGTCCCTGGGGGCCGTGGTCTCGCCATAGGAGGCCACCAGCTTGTCCTGGTGAGCCGGAGGGGCGCCCCTGGCCACGAGGACGTCGTTGGGCGACAGCGCGGCCGTCGGCCGCTCGTCGGGCTGGTGCTGCTGCGCCTGCGGCGGCTGCTGGACGGGCTGGGCCGGCCGCTGGTACTGGCCGGTGCCAGGGATGACCTCCGTGCCCGGGTCGTGCGCGGGCACGGCGGGCTGCTCGCCCGTGGCCTCGGCGAAACCCTCGTCGAGGGTGTCGAGCAGGCGCCCGACGTCCTCCATCGGCATGCGGAAGCTCGCGGTGCACATCTCGCCGCGCCAGAGGCTGAGGACCAGCGTGCCCTCATGCCACGTGACGCGGAGACACCGCTCCTGACCTCGCGCATCGAAGAACACTTCGCCGAACGACGGCAACGGGACAACTTCCGACATGGCAGACATACTGCTTTAACCAGCCTTTTCCCGTCCACTCAACCCCGGAAAACCCTCTTGAACCGGCCTTCCCATCTACACCGGGAACCCCTTTGGTCACTCCGCGTGAAGTCCTGCTCTGACCCGTCGGAGTCCCGATCGCCCAGTGTGCCACGGGTGCCGCCGCGAGGGTCCGGGAACGCCGGGATGCATCTGGCCGATCACACCGCGTTCGGCACGGCGACCCCGGAATGCGGGTAGCGTTTACTGCCGTGCCGGACTCCCATCTCCCGTCTGCGGACGAACTACTCATGGTCGCGGTGAACGCTCTCGGAGGGAGCGAACGGCAGGGCCAGCTGACCATGGTCCAAGCCGTGCAGCAGGCCATCGACGGCGAGCAACACCTGGCGGTCCAGGCCGGCACGGGCACCGGGAAGTCGCTGGCGTACCTGGTGCCGTCGATCCGCCACGCGATGGACAGCGACTCGCCCGTCGTGGTCTCCACGGCCACGATCGCGCTGCAGCGCCAGCTCGTCGACCGCGACCTGCCCCGGCTGGCCGAGACGCTGGCCAAGGAGCTGCCGCACGAGCCGACGTTCGCGATCCTGAAGGGCCGCCGCAACTACCTGTGCCGCTACAAGGCAACGGCGGGCTGGCCCGAGGAGGACGAGCAGGACCAGCTCTTCGATCCCCGCGAGGTGAGCGCGACCGGCCGCATGGTGCAGCGCATCCAGGAGTGGGCCGACGAGACCGAGACCGGCGACCGCGACGAGCTCGTGCCCGGCGTGAGCGAGCAGGCGTGGCGGCAGTTCTCCGTGAGCGCGCAGGAGTGCCTCGGGGCCAGCCGCTGCCCCAGCGGGGCCGAGTGCTTCGCCGAGATGGCCCGGGCGCGGGCGGGCGAGGTGGACGTCGTGGTGACCAACCACGCGCTGCTGGCCATCGACGCCATGGGCGACCTGCCGGTGCTGCCCGAGCACGAGGTCGTGGTCGTGGACGAGGCTCACGAGCTGGTCGACCGGGTGACCTCGGTGGTGACCGGCGAGCTGTCGGAGCTGACCGTGGCGCTGGCGGTGCGCCGGGTGGGCCGGCTGATCGAGCAGGGCATCGCCGACCAGCTCATGGAGGCGGGCGAGGACCTCAAGGCGCTGCTGGCCGCCGCGCCGCCCGGGCGCATCGACGAGCTGCCGCAGGTGCTCGGCCTGACTCTGGCGCTGGTGCGCGACTCGGCCGCGCGGTGCGTCACCGCCATGGGGCCGCGCGGCGCCGACAAGGACGACCCCGACAAGGCGGGGCAGCGCAAGGCCGCGTTCTCGGCGCTGGACGAGGTGCACGACACGGCGGTGCGCATGCTGGAGGCGTACGGCCACGCCTCGGAGTCCGACCGCGCCGAGGTCGTCTGGCTCGACGCCGGCACCGACCGGCGCCCGCCCACGCTGCGGGTCGCGCCGCTGACGGTGAGCGGCATGCTGCGCGACAAGCTGTTCGGCGAGCGCACGGTGATCCTCACCTCCGCCACCCTGGCCCTGGGCGGCACCTTCGACGCGCTGGCCGCGCAGTGGGGGCTCGGCGACGGCAAGGGCTGGCAGGGCATCGACGTCGGCTCTCCGTTCGACCACCCCCGCGCGGGCATCCTGTACGTCGCCAAGCACCTCCCCCAGCCCGGCCGCGACGGGCTGCCGCAGCAGTACCTGGACGAGATCACCGAGCTGATCGAGGCGGCCGGGGGCCGCACGCTGGGCCTGTTCTCCTCGATGCGCGCCGCCAAGGCCGCCACGGAGGCGCTGCGCGAGCGGCTGGACGTGCCGCTGCTGTGCCAGGGGGACGACTCGACGATGCTGCTGGTCAAGCAGTTCGCCGAGGACGAGCCCACGTGCCTGTTCGGCACGCTGTCGCTGTGGCAGGGCGTGGACGTGCCGGGGCCCTCGCTGCGGCTGGTCATCATCGACCGGGTGCCGTTCCCGCGCCCGGACGACCCGCTGACGTCGGCCCGGCAGCGCCACGTGGCGGCCAGGGGCGGCAACGGCTTCATGGCGGTCGCGGCCAACCACGCCGCCCTCCTCCTCGCCCAGGGCGCCGGCCGCCTCCTGCGCGCCCAGGACGACAAGGGCGTCATCGCCGTCCTGGACCCCCGGCTCGCCACGGCCCGCTACAGCGGCTTCCTCCTGGGCTCCCTGCCCCCGTTCTGGCGCACCACCGACCCGGCCGTCCCCCGAGCGGCCCTCAAACGCCTGTCCTCCGAATCCCCCACCTGAACGCGGGCGGCGGGAAGGGGGGAGCACGGAGCCGGTCCGGCTTTTCGGCACCCAGCCGGTCAAGCGTGCGCACCGTAGCGGCGCTCAGCCGGTGAAGGGTCAGCGGCCGTTTCCTGGAGGGCCCTGCTCATGGTCGCGCTCGCACGGGGCTCCGCTGGTCACGCAAGCTGCCGCTCTCCGCCCCAGGCTCACCGCTCCGTCAGCCGAAGTACTGCGGGTGGCCTCCCCGTGCTCAGCCGTAAAAAACTTAAAAGGCAGTAAGGTCAGGCCGCTTCGGGGAGAGCCCGTCGCCGGAGGAGACGCCGCGGAGGCGGCGCGACATCCAGGGGACGAGGTGCTCGCGGATCCACTGGGCGTCCTCGCGCCGCCGCGCCCGCGGATCGACCGTACGCGACGGCCAGTCCTTGCGCCAGTCCTCGAACGGCACCCCCAGCACGTCCAGCACCCGCGCCGCCACCAGCCGGTGCCCGTCCTCGTTCATGTGCAGCCGGTCCGCGCTCCACGCCCGCCAGTCGCGCAGCCCCTGCATCGACCACTGATCCACCAGCCGGCACCCGTAGAGGTCGGCGATGGAGCGCACGTGCAGGTAGAAGATCGCGAAGCGGCCGCGCAGCCGCCGCATCAGCGGCGTGTCGCGCGGGTCCACCCCCGTGAACAGCAGCACGTCCGAGCCGCCGGCCCGCAGGTCGCGCACGGCGCGGGCGAGCTTCTTGGCCATCACGTCGGGGTCGCTGCCCGGCCTGAGCAGGTCGTTGCCCCCGGCGCAGAGGCTGACCAGGTCGGGGGCCATCTCGACGGCCACCGGCACCTGCTCGGCGACGATCTGGTCGAGCAGCTTCCCGCGCACGGCCAGGTTGGCGTAGCGGAAGCCGGGTTCGTCGGCGGCGAGCCGTTCGGCCACCCGGTCGGCCCAGCCACGGTAGTGACCGTTGTGACCGGGGTCGTTCAGTCCTTCTGTGAAGCTGTCGCCGAGGGCGACGAAGGACTTGTAGTGCCTCATGAGGTGGTGTTCATCTCCGCGATAGCGTGCAGCGCAAGGACGTACGACTGTAGTCCGAAGCCCGCGATGGTGCCCGTCGCCACCCCGGCCACGACGGAGTTGTGGCGAAACTCTTCCCTGGCGGCCGGATTGGAGATGTGAACCTCGACGAGCGGTGCCGTGCGCATGGCGATCGCGTCGCGCAGGGCGTAGGAGTAGTGGGTGAAGGCGGCCGGGTTGAGGACGACCGGGATGCGGCCGTCGGCGGCCTCGTGGATCCAGCCGATCAGCTCGGCCTCGTCGTTGGTCTGGCGCACCTCGACGTGCTCGCCGAGCTTCCTGCCGGTGTCGCGGCAGAGCGTGGCGAGGTCCTCGAACGTCTCGGCCCCGTAGATGTCGGGCTCGCGGGTGCCGAGCCTGCCCAGGTTGGGCCCGTTGAGCACGAGGATCATGCGGAGATCTCCTTGTAGGCGGCTTCGAGCAGCTCTTCCGAGGGGCCTTCGAGCCGGCCCGGCTCGGCCAGGCCGTCGAGCACGACGAACCGCTGCTTGGCGCCGCGGTTCTTCTTGTCCAGCCGCATGTGGTCGCGCAGGGACTTCCAGGCGTCGGCGCGGTAGGCGGTGGGCAGGCCGACGCTCGTGAGGATGGATCTGGTGCGTTCGACCAGGTCGGCGCGGCCGGCGAGCTTCGACAGCTCGGCGGCGTAGACCATGCCGATGGCGACGGCCTCGCCGTGGCGGATGGCGTAGTGCTCCTCGCGTTCGATGGCGTGGGCGAGGGTGTGGCCGTAGTTGAGGATCTCGCGCAGGCCCGCCTCGCGCAGGTCGGCGCCCACGACGTCGGCCTTGACCTGGATCTTGCGCTCGATCAGCTCGCGGGTGTGGGGGCCGTCGGGCCTCGTGGCGGCCTCCGGGTCGGCCTCGACGAGCCTGAGGATCTCCGGGTCGGCGATGAACCCGCCCTTGATGATCTCGGCCAGGCCGGCCACGTAGTCGCGCCTCGGCATGCTCGCCAGCGTGGACAGCTCGCACAGCACCCCGGCGGGAGGCAGGAACGTGCCCACGAGGTTTTTGCCCTCGGGCGTGTCGATGCCGTTCTTGCCGCCGACGGCCGCGTCGACCATGGCGAGCAGCGTCGTGGGCACGAGCACGACCTGTACGCCGCGCAGCCACGTGCCCGCCACGAACCCGGCCAGGTCGGTCGTCGCGCCCCCGCCCACGCCCACCACGGCGTCGGAGCGGGTCACGCCGGCGCGGCCGAGCGCCGACCAGAGGCCGGCGGCCACCTCGACGGACTTGGCCTGCTCGCCGTCGGGCACGGGCAGCTCGACGACCTCGTAGCCGGCCCCGCGCAGCGCCTCGCCGACCGGGCCGGCGATCTCCGGCAGGGTCTCCGGGTGGATGACGGCGACCGTGCGCACGCCGGGCTTGAGCAGCGTGGCCAGCTCGGCCAGCACGCCGGTGCCGACCACCACGTCGTAGGGGCTGTCGCCGCGTACGTGGATCCTCGTGGCACTCATGCGGGCAGCCCCTTGATGATCTCGTCGGCGAGCTCGTCCGGCTCCCGCTTGTCCGTCACCACGGTCGCCACCGCCAGCCGCTCGTAGACCGGCCGGCGCTCCTCCATCAGCTTTTTCAGCCGGCTGCGCGGGTTGAGCACGAGCAGCGGCCGGGCCGAGGCCAGCCCCACCCGCTGGACCGCGTCCGCCAGCCCCACCTGGAGGTAGACGACGTGGTGGCCCGCCAGCAGGGCCTGCGTCTCCTCGTTGAGCACGGCGCCGCCGCCCAGCGACAGGATCCCGTCGTGCTCGGCCAGGGCGCGGCGCACGGCCTCGTGCTCCAGCTCGCGGAAGCGGGCCTCGCCGTCCTCGACGAAGATGTCGGAGACGGGCTTGCCGGCGACGGCCTCCACGTCGGCGTCGGTGTCGCGGAACCCGACGCCGAGCCGCTCGGCGAGCAACTGCCCGAGCGTCGTCTTACCGGACCCGGGGGGACCGATCAATACAACCCTGCTCATTTGATCACCATTGACGACAGGTAGCCGGACAGGTTGCGGGCGACCTCCTCGACGGAGTCGCCACCGAACTTCTCGAGGGCCGCGTCGGCCAGCACCAGCGCGACCATGGCCTCGGCCACGATGCCGGCGGCCGGCACGGCGCACACGTCGGAGCGCTCGTGGTGGGCCTTGGCCGCCTCGCCGGTCTTGACGTCGATCGTGGCCAGCGCCCTGGGGACGGTGGAGATCGGCTTCATGGCGGCGCTGACGCGCAGGATCTCACCGTTGGTCATGCCGCCCTCGACGCCGCCCGCGCGGTTGGTGATGCGGCGCACGCCGTCCTCGGCGGTGTACTCGATCTCGTCGTGGGCCCGGGAGCCGGGCCTGCGCGCGGTCTCGAAGCCGTCGCCGACCGCCACGCCCTTGATCGCCTGGATGCCCATGAGCGCGCCCGCGAGCCTGGAGTCGAGCCTGCGGTCCCAGTGGGTGTAGCTGCCCAGGCCGGGCGGCAGGCCGTAGGCGAGGACCTCGACGACGCCGCCGAGCGTGTCGCCGTCCTTGTGGGCCTTGTCGATCACGGCGATCATGGCGGCGCTGCCCTCGGCGTCGGAGCAGCGCACCGGGTCCTCGTCGATCCTGGCCAGGTCACCTGGGCCGGGCAGGGTCTGCGCCGGGCTCTTCGCGCCGCCGATCTCGGTGACGTGGCTGACGATGTCGACGCCGAGCGCCTGCTTGAGGAAGCGCCTGGCGACCTCGCCGAGCGCGACGCGGGCGGCCGTCTCGCGGGCGCTGGCCCGGTCGAGCACCTGCCTGGCGTCGTCGAACCCGTATTTCTGCATGCCCGCCAGGTCGGCGTGGCCCGGACGCGGGCGGGACCGGGGCGCGTTGCGCGCGAGGCCCTCCAGCTCGGCCGGGTCGACCGGGTCGGCCGCCATGACCTTCTCCCACTTGGGCCACTCGGTGTTTCCGATCCGGATCGCGACCGGGCTGCCCATCGTGCGGCCGTGGCGGACGCCGCCCACGATCGTCACCTGGTCCTGCTCGAACTTCATCCGGGCACCCCGGCCATAACCGAGCCTGCGGCGGCGCAGGGCCTCGTCTACGGCGGCCGTGGTCACCTCCACCCCGGCCGGCAGGCCTTCGAGGATGGCGACGAGTTCGGGGCCGTGGGACTCTCCGGCGGTCAACCAGCGCAACATGCGTACAAGTCTTCCATGTGCTGCCTAGTGAGATGTCCCGCGTTCACCAGCCGAGACAGAGCGTGGTGAACGCGCCCAGCAGCATGAACGGCCCGAACGGGAACTGGGTGTCCCTCGTCCCCCGCCCGGACAGCAGGAGCGCCAGGCCGTAGAGGGCGCCGAGCAGCTGGCCGCAGAAGGCCGCGACGATCCACGCCTGCCAGCTCAGCGCCGCGGCGGCCATCCCGATGAGCCCGGCCAGCTTGACGTCCCCCAGGCCCATCGCCTCCGGCCTGAGGAACCAGAGCAGCCCGTACACGGCCGTCAGCGCCACCCCGCCGGCCAGCGCCCTGGGCAGCTCTCCCGCCGGCGCCAGGGCCAGGGCCATGATCGGGTACGCCGGGAGCGTGATCGCGTCGGGCAGCAGGCTGGTACGCCAGTCGACGACCGCCAGCGCGGTGCCGATGATCGCGAAAGGCGCGTACGGCAGCCCGAACCGCCAGGCGACCAGCGCGGCCACGGCGGCGGTCACCAATTCGACGCCCGCCCCGGTGCGCTGGTCGTAGTGGACCGGGCCCTCGTCGTAGGAGTCGGCCAGCCCGCGAATGTGGCGACCGCAGATCAGCCCGGCGAGCGCCATGAGTGCGACCACGAGCCGACCTTAATGCGCCTCCCCCGCTCGCGCAGGGCCGTTCACTCCACCGGTGGATGCGTCATCCCCTGGAGAACCACCGGCGGCGCCGGACGGGCTCCACCTTGGCGACGGTCACACCGTCGAGCCGATCGACGCTCCCCGACTCGACGGCCGCCAGCGCCTCCAGCACCGCCCCCTCGATCACGAACTGCACCGGCCCCGCCACGTCCACCACGACCGCCGCCGCCTTCTCCTGGACCGCCGCCTGGCACACCTGCAACGCCGTGGCCTGGATCGGCCGGGCGTCGGGCCGCCATCGGGCCAGCGCCTGGCTGCCGGTGAACGCGAGCACCGCCTGCCTGCCGTCCGCCCCGACGAGCTTGGGCAGCGCCATCTCGCTCTCCTTCTCCTGCCGCAGCCCGTGCGCGCCGACCTCGCTCTCGGTCAGCAGCGCCACGACGGGCACCAGCAGCCTGGCCCCGCTGAGGGCGTTCAGCACGTCGGCGGCGTCGGCGGTGCCCGCCTGGTAGGAGGCCAGGGCGGCGGCCACGGCGGGTGCGGCGCCGCCGTCGTCGTGGGGATCGAGAGGTCGCGGGATGCTCGGCACAACCCTTGAGACTACCCGCGCCCTGCCCTGCCCCCGAGCCTGGTCCCGACCTTCAGGGGCCTCTATCCCAGGTCGGAGATGGCCGCCACCGGGCCGCCGCCCGAGGGGCCCTGGTGGACGGCCGCCACCGAGACGAACACCGCCGGGTCGCCCGTGACCGAGGCCGCCACCCCGCCCACCGTCGCCTTGATCTGGCGGTGCCAGTGGACGTCCGAGTCGTCCAGCATGATGTTGCGCCGTCCGCGAACCCGGCCCGACGGGTCGGCCTCGCACTTCATGAACACGTTCACCAGCCGCCCGCCGAGGTCCGACGGGTGCGGGCGTTCGGGCAGCGGCAGCCCCGAGTCCCTGATGGCCTCCCAGATGCCGTCGGCGTCCAGGGCGTCCTTCATGACGCTGTGGCCGATGCGGTAGCGGCCCCCGATCCCCCGTACGTTGCCCACCAGCACGATCTGCGCCCGGTCCAGCTCCACCCCGGACGAGCACGAGGCCACGGCGGAGTACAGCGACAGGTCCTTGTGGATCTGGTCGGCGCGCGGCATGTCGATCTCGCCGAGGGCGACGGCGATGCCGAGGGCGGTGGTCGAGTTGGACAGGTCCATGGAGGGGCCGGTCTCCTCGATGGCGGTGTCCTGGCCGCGGCTCTTGGCCTCGGTGATGGTGGCCAGGGTGAGCAGCGGCGTCTTGGTCTGTACGTAGTGGACGTCGCGCGGGTCGTCGATGCCGGCGATCTTCATGGCCTCGCGTACGCCTGCCGCGACCTTCTCCACCATGGCGGGCCTGCCGATGTCCTCGGGCAGGATCACCTCGCTCATCGCCACGCCCACCGACAGCCGCGGCTCGTCGGACGGGGGCGCGTCGGCCGTGGTGGCGAAGATGGTGGCGTGCGGGCTGAGCACGCCGTCGGTGCCGCCCGACCACACCAGCGGCACGCTCTCCGGCGCCGGATGCCCGTGCTCCGCCAGCACCTCGCGGAAGGCCCGGTCGGCGAGGATGCGCGTGTAGTCGTTCACGCCGCCGTTGCCCTCGGTCTTGCCGACGACGGCGAGCACCCGGCGTGCCTCGATCACCCCGTCGGCGATGAGCCGGGCGAGGCCGGAGGCGTCGGTGACGCTCTCGATCGGCACCTTGCGTACTTCAATCGGGTCCGGCATATGACGCCCTTTCTCCGTTACCGGTCCTCCCCGCCCTCGCGACGCTATCCGAGCCGGTCAGCGGGGTTCATGGTCAATGTCTGCCCATGAAGCCCGCCGACGATGTCAAGGTGCGCTCAGCGCCCCGGGGCCGGGGAGGCCGGGGAGTACGGCAGACGCCGGGCGATATGGTCGCCGGTGTGATTCGCGAAGCACACGTCAACGGGATCAAGCTCGTGTACCGGGAGGAAGGCGACCCCACCGCTCCCCCGCTCGTGCTGATCCACGGCCGGACCGCCAACCACAACGACTGGAACGGCATCACCCAGCACTTCGCGGCGCGCTACCACGTCATCGCGCCCGACCTGCGCGGGCACGGGGCCAGCGAGCACCGGGGACCGTACGAGGTGCCGGAGATGGCCGGGGACGTCGTCGCGCTGCTCGACCACCTGGGCGTCGCACGCGCCACGCTGATCGGGCACTCGCTCGGGGGCGTGGTGGCGTACCACGCGGCCATGAACCATCCGGACCGGGTCGAGCGGCTGGTGCTCGAGGACGCGCCGCCGCCGCTCCCCTTCAGGAACCGCCCGCCGGTCGTCGAGGACGATTCGACCGGGTTCGACTGGCGCATGATGCACGACACGGAACGTCAGCTGGCCGGCCCCGATCCCGCCTGGCTGGAGGGGCTCGGCAGGATCACGGCGCCGACGCTGGTGCTGAGCGACGGAGAGGGGAGCCCCGTGAACGCCCGGGAGGTGGCGGCGCGGATCCCGGGGGCGCGGCTGGTCACGATCGACGTCGGGCACCTGATCCACACCACGGCCCGCGACCGGTTCCTGCGGGCGGTGGACACCTTCCTGGACGGCTGACCGGGGGCCCCGCGCCGCAGCTCACCACGTCGTAACCCTGGTGTCACGTATGCACGGCAGGGTAGAGGCGTGGTTGACATGCACGTACATCAGCGTCTGGGCAGACTGAGGCTGATGGCCCCCACGATCGGCCAGTGCGCGGTCGGAGCCGCGATCGCCTGGCTCGTGGCCAAGAACCTGCTGGGCCACAGCCGCCCGTTCTTCGCGCCCATCGCGGTCGTGGTCAGCATCGGCGTGGCGCTGGGGCAGCGGATGCGGCGGGTGGTGGAGCTGGTCGTCGGGGTCACCCTCGGCGTCGGCGTGGGCGACCTGCTGGTGTCGCGGATCGGCTCGGGCGCCTGGCAGATCGCGCTGGTGGTGGCGCTGGCCATGGCCGTGGCGGTGCTGCTCGACAGCGGCTCGCTGATCGTCCTGCAGGCGGGCTCCTCGGCCGTGCTCGTCGCCACCCTCCTGCCGCCGAGCGGCAGCGGCGGGTTGGACAGGATGGTCGACGCCCTGGTCGGCGGGCTCATGGGGCTCGCGGCCGTCGCCCTGCTGCCCACCAGCCCGGCGACGCTGGTGAGGAGGCACGCGAAGGGGACGTTCGGCGCGCTGGCCGACGCGTTGCGGCAGATCGCCGAGGCCATCGAGAACGGCGACGCGCGCGTGGCCGCCGACGCGCTGGAGGAGGCGCGTGGCAGCCAGAAGGACGTGGAGGAGTTCAGGCAGGCGCTGCAGACGGGCAAGGAGATCGCCACCATCTCGCCGCTCCACCGTCACCGCCGCCCCTTCCTCGACGGGTACGAGCAGGCGGCGGTGCCACTCGACCACGCGCTCAGAAACGCCAGGGTGCTGGCCAGGCGGGCCATCGTGGCGCTCGACGGCCCCGGCGCCCTCCCGCCCCGGCTGCCGCGCGAGCTGCGCGAACTGGCCGACGCGACGCTCATGCTGCGCGACGACCTCGCCGCCGGACGCCCGCCGGAAAGGGCTGCCCGGGCGATCCTGTCGGTGGCCTCGCGGCAGGGGGCGGAGCGGTGGGGTTTCTCGGCGGACGTGATGACCGCCCAGCTCCGGTCCATCATCGTGGACCTCCTCCAGGCGACCGGCATCGATCGGGACGAGGCGGTCGCGACCCTGCCGCCGCTGGACGCCCACCCCGACGACTCCACCAGCCCCAGGAAATCCACACAACGCCCCACGTAAAGGCCGTAGCCGGGGCAAATGTGACCTCAATGTCATATAGATCCGCCAAGGTAGAAGCGTGGGAACCAGGCTCAGCGATCATGTGAAGGAACGACTGGGCACGTTCAGCCTCATGGCACCCTCCATCGCGCAGTGCGCGGTGGGCGCCGCACTGGCCTGGATCATCGCCATGGAGCTGCTCGGCCACCCCCGCCCGTTCTTCGCGCCGATCTCGGTGCTGATCTGCGTGGGCGTCGGGCTGGGGCAGCGGCTGCGCAGGGTGGCCGAGCTGGTGGTCGGCGTCAGCCTCGGGGTGGGCATCGGCGACCTGCTGGTGTCCTGGATCGGCTCGGGCGCCTGGCAGCTCGCGCTCGTGGTCGCGCTGGCGATGGCCGTCGCGGTGCTGCTGAACAGCGGGGCGCTGTTCGTCGCGCAGGCCGGGTCGTCGGCCGTGCTGGTGGCCACTTTGGTGCCCGGCGACGGGGCCGGCGGGCTGGACCGGATGGCCGACGCGCTCACCGGGGGCATCGTCGGGATCATGGCGGTCGCGCTGCTGCCCGCCAGCCCGTTCACGATCGCGGCCAAGCACCTGTCGGGGGTGCTCGACGCGCTGTCCACGGTGCTGGAGCGAGCGGCGGAGGCGATCGAGAAGCGGGACGTGGAGCTGGCGGCGGAGGCGCTGGAGGAGGCGCGGAACACGCAGGAGGCGGTCGAGGAGTTCGAGCACGCGCTGGAGACCGCCAAGGAGATCACGATGATCTCGCCGCTGCACTGGCACCGCAAGGCCAGGCTGGCGCGCTACGAGACCGCCGCCGTGCCGGTGGATCTGGCGATGCGGAACGCGCGGGTGCTGAGCAGGCGTACCCTCGCCTCGCTCGGGGAGGCCAGCCCGCCGCCCGCCGCCCTGGCCGAGGCCCTGCGCGAGGTCTCGGAGGCGGCGCTGCTGCTGCAACTGGAGCTCGGCGCCGGCCGGGAGCCGACGCTGGCGCGCCAGGCGCTGCTGGCGGTGGCGGCCCGCGAACGGCCCGACGGGCTCGGCTTCTCGGCGCACGTGATCATCGCGCAGCTGCGTTCGGTGGTCGTCGACCTGCTGCAGGCGACCGGGATGGAGCACGAGGCGGCCACGGACACGCTCACCCCCTTGGACGAGCCCGCCGCCGGCCCGCTCGCCACGCTGGACGAGCCACGCGACGAGGCCGGCCGCCGCTGACCCGCGGGTCAGCGGGGGGTCAGGTGGAAGAACGAGCCGTCCATGGGGCCGAGGTCGCTATGGGAGATCTCGTCCAGCCTGGCCACCGCCTCCTGCGGGAGGTCGAGGTCGAACGCCGCCAGGTTCTCCCGCAGCTGCTCCACCGATCGCGGGCCGATCAGCACCGAGGTCACCCCGGGACGCCGCGCCACCCAGGCCAGGGCCACCGCCGCCGGTGCGGCGCCGAGTTCGGCCGCGACCCTGACCAGTTCGTGGGCGATGTCCAGATTGCGGTCGTTGAGCAGCGACCGGGCCCAGCGGTTCGCGCCGGGGAGGGAGTGGCCGAGCAGCCTGCCCATGCGGCTGTCGGGGTCGGGGGCCTCGCCGTGCCTGTAGCGGCCGGTCAGCACGCCGCCGCCGAGCGTCCCGTACACGACGGTGCCGATCCCGTGCCGCTCGCACGCCGGCAGGATCTCCGCCTCGATCACCCGCTGGATGAGCGAGTACTGCGGCTGCAGGCTCACGAACGGGGTGCCGCCCACGCGGGCGGCGGCCCACTGGGACTCGACGAGCTGGGCCGCGGTGAAGTTGGAGCAGCCGAGGTAGCGGACCTTGCCCGCCTTGACGAACCCGTCCAGCGTGGCCATCGTCTCCTCGATCGGCGTCGCCGGGTCCCACTGGTGGCACTGGTAGAGGTCCACGTAGTCGGTGCCGAGCCGGCGCAGGCTGGCGTCGAGGGCTCTGGTGAGGTGGCGCCGCGACAGGCCGCGCCCCTCCGTGCCCACCGGCATGGCGCCCTTGGTGGCCAGCACGACCCACTCGCGCCTGCCCTTCAGCGCACGGCCGACGATCTCCTCGGTCTCGCCCCGGTGGTACAGGTCCGCGGTGTCGATGAAGGTGCCGCCCGCGTCGAGGAACGCGCCGATGATCCGGCCCGCCTCGGCCTCGTCGCTGGCGGCCAGGCCGTGCCCGGTGCCGAAGTTCATGGTGCCCAGGCAGGCCCTGGAGACGCGCAGGCCGGAACGGCCGAGATTCAGGTGGTCCAAGGGATTCCCCCTAGAATCGGAATGATTGTTCCGGAAGCTGACCATACGGAACGATTGTTCCGGATGTCAATGAGGAAACGAGGAAGGGGCTCCCTGTGATGCGTGCGGACGCGCGACGCAACCGCGCCCGGGTGCTGGAGGCCGCCGAAGTGGTGCTGGCCAGGGACGGGCTGTCCGCGTCGATGCGCGAGATCGCCTCGCTGGCCGGGGTGGGGGTCGGGACGATCTACCGCCAGTTCCCCGCCAAGGAGGACCTCTACCAGGCGATCGTGGTCGACCGGATGGCGCGGCTGGCCGCGCTGGCCGACGAGCTGGCCACGGCCGAGGACGCCGGGGAGGCGTTCTTCCGGTACTTCACGATGATCGTGGAGGATTCGACCGTCAAGAAGGTGCTCGTGGACGCCCTGGCGGCGGCCGGGATCGACGCCAAGGCCGGGACGCCGGACATCCGGGGGGCCATCGAGACGCTGCTGGTGCGGGCGCAGGACGCCGGGGCGGTCCGGGGGGATGTGGGGATGGCGGAGTTGCTGGCGCTGCTGAGCGCCACGTGCCTGGCGGCGCAGCACAACGGGTGGGACGAGGGCCTGCGGACGAGGACCCTGGCCATCGTCTTCGACGGCCTGCGCCCCTCGCCACCGACCCGATGACTCCCTTTAGGTGGACAGGCGTTTGAGGCGGGTCACGGCCTCGTCGATGACCTCGTCCTTCTTGCAGAACGCGAACCGGACGAAGTGCCGCCCCCGGTCGGCGTGGTCGTAGAAGACCTGGGTCGGGATGGCCACCACGCCGGCGAGCTCCGGCAGGCGGCGGGTGAGCTCGAGGCCGTCGGTGAAGCCCAGGGGGCGGATGTCCGTCTGGACGAAGTACGTGCCGGAGGGCCGCAGGACGGAGAACCCGGCGGCCGCCAGGCCCTCCATGAGGCGGTCGCGCTTGTCCTGGAGGCCGGCGCGCAGCGCGGAGACCCACTCGAGCTCGTGCCGCAGCCCGTACGCCACCGCGAGCTGCCACGGCGCGCTCGACGTGAACGTGAGGAACTGCTTGACCGTCTGCACCGCCGTGACCAGGGCGGGAGGGGCACAGATCCAGCCGGTCTTCCAGCCGGTGACCGAGAACGTCTTGCCCGCGGACGAGATCATCACCGTGCGCTCGCGCATGCCGGGCAGCGTGGCCAGCGGAATGTGCTCGACCCCGTCGAACGTCAGGTGCTCGTACACCTCGTCGGTCACCGCGATCAGCCCGCGCTCCTGGCAGAGCTCGGCGATGACCTCGAGCTCGGCGCGGGTGAAGACGGTGCCGGTGGGGTTGTGCGGCGAGTTGACGAGGATGGCGCGGGTGCGCGGGGTGACGGCGGCGCGCAGCTCGTCGGGGTCGAACGTGAAGCGCCCGTCCACCGGGCGCATCGTGACGGCGACCAGGCGGGCCTGGGCGAGCGCGATCGAGGCCGCGTACGAGTCGTAGTACGGCTCGAAGGCGATCACCTCGTCCCCCGGCTCGCAGAGGGCGAGCACGGCCGACGCGATGGCCTCGGTCGCCCCCACCGTGACCAGGATCTCGCCCGACGGGTCGTAGGAGAGGTCGTAGTGCGCGGAGCGGTGTTCCGAGATCGCCCGGCGCAGCTCCAGGATCCCCGGACCCGGCGGATACTGGTTGGCGCCCGAGGAGATCGCCTGGACCGCGCGGTCGAGCATGGCCGCCGGCCCGTCGGTGTCGGGGAAGCCCTGGCCGAGGTTGATGGATCCGGTCTCGGCGGCGAGCGCGCTCATCTCCGCGAAAATGGTCGTGCCGAAGGCGCGCATCCTGGCAACAAGTGGTTCGGTCACGGCACTTAGGCTATGCCCGGCGGGAAAGCCGCTCACCATTCCGCCCCCTGATGTCGATGATGTCGCGCGGAGCGGCCGGCGCGCCTTGTCGGTAGTCTCGTCACGTGATCATTCGGGTCGTGCTCGCCCTCGCC
Organism: Nonomuraea angiospora; assembly: GCF_014873145.1. Lineage (NCBI taxonomy): Bacteria > Bacillati > Actinomycetota > Actinomycetes > Streptosporangiales > Streptosporangiaceae > Nonomuraea > Nonomuraea angiospora. The sequence goes on from NZ_JADBEK010000001.1 coordinate 4,323,004, forward strand.
TTGACGACACCCCCTGTCATGACCCCGCCGGACGCCGGCCCGAGCGCCTGCCCGGTCGCCATGCCGCCCCGTACGACGTGCGGTTTCCTCGAGGTCCCCGAGCGCAGGGACGCGCCGGAGCGGAAGATCAAGGTGGGGTACGCGGTCCACGCCTCCACCGCCAAGGACCGCAGACCCGATCCCGTGGTCTACATGAGCGGCGGCCCCGGGTCGGCGTCCATGCAGCTGACGGGGTTCCTGAGCCAGATGTTCCCCGATCGCGACGTGGTGACGGTCGAGCAGCGCGGCAGCAAGTACTCCGAGCCGGTCCTGGGGTGCCCCGAGACGGCCGAAGCGCTGCTCGGGCAGCTCAGGCGGCCGCCCGCCGACGTCGGCGCGGCGGCCGTCCGCTGCCGCGAGAGGCTCCGGGAGCAGGGCGTCGACCTGCGGGGATACAACACGAAAGAGATCGCGGCCGACGTCGTCGCGTTACGCGAGAAGCTGGGCTACGACTCCTGGAACCTGTTCGGCGTCAGCTACTCCACCAGGGTCATGATGGACGTGGCCGCCGCGGACCCCAAGGGCGTGCGGTCGGTGGTGCTGGACTCGTACCTGCCGGAGAGCGTCAACTGGTACGACGACGCCGACCGCAACCTGGCGGGCACGGCGGCGCTGCTGGGCATGAAGGACGCGTTCGAGGCCATGACGGCCCGGCTGAACGCCACGCCCGCGCGGGTGACGACGACCGACCCGCTGCTCGGCAAGGCGTTCGAGGCGCGGATCAGCGGTGACGACGTGGCCACGATCATGGCGGAGGCGCTGCACGAGGCGGACTTCGCGGCGGTCGCGCCGGCCATGGTCGGCGCGCTCGCGACGGGCCACGACGAGCTGCTGGGGGCGATGGCCGACGCGGTGGGCCAGGGGCTGGTGTCGCACGAGTTCGGGCTGTATCACGCGGTGCAGTGCCAGGACGAGGTCCCGTTCAACACATACAGCACTAAATCCCGACTTTTCACCGTAAACGGGGATAAAGCGGTTTGTGATGCTTGGCAGCTCCCCAAGGCCAAGCCCGTCAACGCCACCACCAAGGCCCCCGTGTACGTGGTGGGCGGCCAGTACGACCCCACCACCCCCACCAGGACCACCGAACCCGCCGCCGAGGCCCTCCCCAGCGCCCGGTTCGAGGAGTTCCCCCGCGCCTCCCACGCCGTCTTCCTGACCAGCCCCTGCGCCCGCCGCAAGATCGTCGGGTTCCTCGACGATCCGAAGGCCGCCCCGAAGGACGACGCGTGCGTCGACGACGACGCCGCGCAGCCGGGCGACCTGCACGTGACCGGCGCCCCGTACCAGATCTCGAAGTCGCCCTGGCTGGCCGCGCCCTTCGCGCTGTTCGCCCTCGTCTGTCTGATCCAGCTGGTCGCGGGCGCGCTGAAGGGCCGGGCGCTGGCGGCGTTCGGCGGGCTGGCCGGCGTGGCCTTCGCCGGGCTGGTCGGGCAGTCCGTGTACGCCCTGGCCACCCGGAACGAGACCGCGCTCGCCGTCGGAGTGCCCGGCACGGCCGTCGTCTACACCTGGATCGCCGCCGCCTCGGCCGCGCTGACCGCCGCCGCGCTCCTGCGCGAGCGGCGCTGGCCGCAGATCGCGGCGGCCGCCGTCGGCGCCGGATTCCTCGTATGGTGGTTGGCCTGGTTCCTGTGACGCGCATCCGTGAGCTCGACGCCCTCCGCGGCTTCGCGGTGGGCGGCATCATGCTGGTCAACACCTGGCAGCACACCGCCAAGGACCCGCGCAACGGCGTCGACTGGGTCGTCGAGGCGCTGTTCCAGAGCCGGTTCTACCCGATCTTCTCGTTGCTGTTCGGCATCAGCTTCATGCTGTTCCTGCGCGGCAACAGCCGCTGGGCGCTGCTGAGCAGGCTGTTCTGGCTGTTCTGCATCGGGCTGGTCCAGCACACCTTCTACGAGGGCGAGGTGCTGACCGACTACGCCGTCTACGGCGCGGCGGTGCTGCTGCCGGCCTCGTTCCTGACCGGCGTCCTGCCGGTGCTGCTGCTCGGGGTGGCGGTGCTGGCGTGGGGGCTCCAGATGGGCGCCGGGGCGCTGCTGATCCCCGGCCTGTTCCTGATCGGCATGGGGCTGTGGCGGCTGAGCCCGTCCAGGTCGCTGCTGCTGCCCTCGTTCGCGGTCACCGCGCTGGCCTGCGCGCTGCTGACGGCCGCCTGGGCGAGCCAGGGCGGGTGGACGCTCTACAGCACGGCGGCGCTGGCGGGCGCGGCGGCGTACTCGCTGGGGGTGCTGCTGGCGCTGCGGCCATGGTTGTCGGCGGTGCTGGAGCCGCTGGGCAGGACGGCGCTGACCAACTACGTCACGGGCACGGTCGTGATCGTCCTGGCCACCCCGCTGCTGAACACCGACCCGACGCGCTGGTCGGTGGTGGCGCTGGCGGCTGTGACCGTGGCGGCGCAGGTGCTGTTCAGCAGGTGGTGGCTGGGCAGGTTCAGGTATGGGCCACTCGAGTGGATCTGGCGGTGCCTGACCTGGTTTCGAGTGGTGCCCAACCGGTTAGAGTCGGGCCGTGACCGCAATCGCCCTCTGCCAGATCCCGGTGTCTCCTGACCCGGCCACCAACCTCGAACGGGTCCAGGAGGCGCTCGCCCGGGCCGAAGGGGCCGACTTGGCGATCTTCCCCGAGGCGACGCTCACCCGCTACGGCCGGCGCATCACGGACCTGGCCGAGCCGCTGGACGGGCCGTTCGTGTCGGGCCTGGCGCAGGCGGCCAGGAAGCACGGGCTGGCGGTGATCGCCGGGGTGTTCGAGCCGGGCGACGACCGCGTGCACAACACGGCCGTGGCCATCGACGCCCAGGGCGCGGTGCGGGCCGCGTACCGGAAGATCCACCTGTTCGACTCCTTCGGCGCGAAGGAGTCCGACCTGGTCGCGCCCGGCGCCGAGCCGACCGTGGTGGAGCTCGCGGGGCTCAGGGTCGGCCTCGTCACCTGCTACGACGTGCGTTTCCCCGAGCTGGCCAGGGCGCTCGTGGACCAGGGCGCCGAGCTGTTCGCGGTGATCGCCGCGTGGGGCTCCGGGCCGCTCAAGGAGGACCACTGGGTCACCCTGGTCAGGGCCCGGGCGCTGGAGAACACGATGTGGACGGCCGCCGTCGGCCAGGCGCCCAACCCGGCCGAGTCGTCCGACGGCTACGGGGTGGGCCGCAGCATGCTGGTCGACCCCCTGGGTGTGATCCGCGCCGACCTGGGCACGGCACCCGGTGTGCAGATCGTGCGGGTGGATCACGAATGGACAACAGCGGCCAGGGCGACCCTGCCGTGCCTCCAACACCGGGTTCTCTGAGGTTCAACCGATCGTAAAGTAGTACCGTGAGCGGAACGCAGATGCAGAAGGTTGTCCCGCCGCGTCTGCTCGTGCCATACCTGTCGGGCAAACGCACGGTGATCTCGGGTTACGTCTACCGCGTGCAGGACTGCGTCAGGCTGACCACGCCTGAGTCGCTCTACTACGGGCTCGACCTGTCCTTCGACGGGTCGGAGCTGTTCGCCGAGGTGCCCGAGCTCTACGTGATGCGCTGGTACGCGCGCGACGTCGACACGTACGCGGTGCCGTACGGGCCCCACATGGGTGGCGACTGGAGCGACGCGCCGCCGTTCGCCGGCAACGGTTTCACGACATCGTCGGATCACGTGGTGCCGCAGTTCCACACCGTTCCGATGCCGATCCCGGCGGGGGCGGAGATCGTCCACGTCACCGCCGACGGCGAGCGGCCCTTCGCCGAGTACGACGGCCTGACTTGGCGGCCCGCCGCATGAGCGAGCGTAGCGAGCGACCCATCGAACACAGCCGATTTTCGCTCATGCGACCGACGAAGGAGGGCGCATGAGCGAGGAGATCATGCCGGTGGCGTCCGGCTTCGTGGCACGCTTCGACGGTCGCACGCTGCCCGCCGCGCTGGGCCCCGACAACGACCAGGTGGTGCTGTTCAGCGAGGTCGAGCTGGACGGGTTCGACCCCGCGTCGGGCTACTGGCGCAGGGTGGTGGCCAGGTCGCAGGTGGAGTGGCTCGTGCTGATCCGCACGGTGGGGGCGTTCGGCGGCGAGCCGTGCATCGTGATCGACGAGGACGACGACGGGCTGCACATCGCCTACACGGGCCACAGCGGGATGAAGGCGGAGGCGCTGGGCTACTGGCTGGTCGACCACGGCGCCTACGAGGTCGTGGTGCCCCGCGAGGAGGTCTTCTCGATCCGAGTCGAACGGATTCCGGTCCCCTAGTCAACCTGGCGGCGTTCCGGGTGTCTCTATGAGGTGACCGAAACAGCGACCATGGCGCAGCCGTCGTTCGCCGACCTGTTCGCGGCCCAGTACCACTCCCTGGTACGCCTGGCCGGGCTGCTCGGCGCGGACGACCCCGAGGACATCGCCCAGGAGGCGTTCGCCCGGCTGCACACAAGGCGGTTGCGCGACGACGGGGCCGCCCTGGCCTACCTGCGCTCCACCGTCTGCAACCTGACGCGCAACCGCCTGCGCCACCTCAGCCTCGTACGACTGCGCCGCCCCGACCCTCCCGAACCGGCGCGCAGCAGCGAGCACGCCGTGCTCGTCTCCGAGGAGCACCGCGAGCTGCTGGCCGCCGTGGACCGGCTGCCGCGCCGCCAGCGCGAGGCGCTCGTCCTGCGCTACTGGCTGGACCTGTCGGAACGCGAGATCGCCGACGCCATGGGCGTCTCGCCCGGATCGGTGAAGACGCACGCGAGCCGGGCCCTGGCGGCCCTGGGCAAGGCGCTGAAGGAGGAGGACGCGTGAACGACATGGAAGAGCGCCTTCGAGCCGCGTTCGACGCCCAGGCCCGGACCTACGAGCCCGACCCGCACGCCTGGGCTCGCATCATGGAGCGCCGGCCGCGGCGGCGACCGGCCCGGTGGCTGCTGGCCGCGCTGCCGGTGGCGCTGCTGACGGTGTTCGTTCCTGTGCTGCTCAACGGGGGCCTGGGCAGGAACAGCGCGATCGACCCGACCGGGGTCTACCAGCAGCTCATGAAAGAGAGGAGGCCCCTCGGCGAGGAGGTGACCATCGACAATCCCTCCGAGGGCAAGCCGCTGCGCCTCTGGTTCGCCAAGGCGAAGCTCGGCTATCCCGAGCTCTGCGTCGTCGTGGAGCGGGCCGCCGCCGAGCCGTACGGGAACTGCTCGGATCTCTATCAGGGGGATTACTCGGACGCGTGGTTCGTGGGCAGCACCCTGCGGGACGGGGCGGCCACCGCGATGGACTGGGGTGTGGCACGCCAGGACGTGGGCGCGGTCACGGGTGTCACGGAGGGCGGGAAGGAGTTCGCCGGCACGCTGCGGAGCCCGGACGGAGCGCCGTACCGCATCTGGACCGTGACCTATCCGGCCCAGGAGACGCTGTCCAAGGTGGAGATCGCCGACGTCAAGGGCAGAAACGTCGGCTGGGGAACCCGCGGCATGATATCTCCGGCGATCCAGCCCGCCCTGGGCGCGTCCATGGAGCTACCCGAGGGCGTCTCGGTACGGCCGGTCCGGTCGAAGGGCGGGCAGGAGTTCACCTCGACGCGGGCCGGCGCTTATGTCGGCACGCTGAGGGCCCCCTTGCCGCTCCAGCCCACGCAGACGATCTCGCGTTCCGGCGTGATCGTCGGCGTCGCGCGCAAGGACGTCGCCAGGATCGAGGTCTCGGTCAACGACGGAGGCACGATGACCATGGAGACCAGGCCCGATCCGTGGAATCTGGGAGTGGCGCTGTTCGCCGGACCGTCGCCGGCCGATGCCCGCGGGAACGGCTATCGCGTGATCGCCTATGACGCGTCAGGCCGGCAGGTCCACGTGGACACGGTAGGGGGGACCAACGACGATCCCCGTCCGGCGGTCGGCGAAATGATGACCATCCCGGGCACCGAGGGCTCCGGCCGTCCGATGCGCGTCTGGTTCAACAGGAACAACGAGTTCTGCTACTCCGGAGGCGTCGTGCCGGACGACTGGAGCTCCTCCACCAGCTGCGTGAAGAGCTTCCGGGAGGGCTCCTTCGGTTACCTGGAGACGACCAGCTACCTGCCCGAACCCGGCGTCGTCAGCTACTTCGGCCCGGCCGGCGAGGACTGGGAGACGGTCGACGCGGTGCTCTCCGACGGCCGGCAGATCCGCGGCTCGTTCCTGCGTGGCACCGGCGCCCCGCGCCCGGTCTGGCATGTCGGCGTCCCGCTCGGAGCCGAGGTCGGAGGCTTCCTCATGAAGCTGAAGAACAAGCCGGTCAAGCAGGTCCCGATATACGCCAAGGACTGCGCGAGGCAGGCCGCGAGGTCCGACACCACCCGCCACACGCTCCCCGCGGGCGTCACGACTCTCCTCGCCCCGAACTGCGTGGCCTTCTGGGAGCGCGGCGAGGTGATGCCGTCGCTGCCCGGGCCGCTGCCGGGCGGAAAGCTGAGCGACCTGCTGGACGAGGAGCGGCCGACCCGGTGGATCGACGGATACAAGTCCTGGTACGGCTACGCCCTCGCCGGCACCGTCAAGGTCGAGGCCACGATGAAGAACGGCATCACGGCCACGGCCGACGCGGCCCCCGATCCATGGGGACAGGGAGTGGCGCTGTTCGCCGCTCCGAAACCCACGGCCAAGGAGTTCACCGGCTCGAACGTCGTCCTGAAGGGTTACGGCGCTGACGGCAAGGAACTGTGGCGGAAGGCTCTTCCTCCCTCCTAGCCGAGACCGCCTCCGACGCCGAGGTTGCGGTAGCGGGCCCGGCGGGCCGCGAAACGGTCCGCCGGGCTCAGCTCCAGCAGGTTGGCGATCTCGTACTCCAGCGCCCGCCCCACCCGCTCGCAGAACTGCCGCGGCTCGTAGGCGGCGTCCGGCACCTCCGGGACGACCCGGTCCACGATGCCGTCGCGGCGCAGGTCGGTGGCGCGGATGCGCTGGGCCTGGGCGATCTCGGGCGCGAAGTCCACCGAGCGGTAGAGGATGGCCGAGGCGCCCTCCGGCGGCAGCGGCGACAGCCAGGCGTGCTGGGCGCAGAGCACCCGGTCGGCGGGCAGCAGCGCCAGCGCCGCCCCGCCCGCGCCCTCGCCGAGTAGCAGGCACACGGTCGGCGCGTCGAGCATGACCAGCTCGGCCAGGCAGCGGGCGATCTCGGCGGCCAGCCCGCCCTCCTCGGCCGCCTTCGACAGGTCGGCGCCCGCCGTGTCGACGACGGTGATCAGGGGCAGGCCCAGCTCGGCCGCCAGCCGCATGCCCCGCCGGGCCACCCTGAGCCCGGCCGGGCCGAGGGGCGAGTTGGTCCGCTGGACCCGCCGGTCCTGCCCGAGCACCACCGCCGGCGCCGTGCCGAACCTGGCCAGCGCCAGCAGCAGCCCCGGCTCGTTCTCGCCCTCCCCGCTGCCGCTGAGCGGGGTCACGTCGGTGGCGGCGAGCTTGAGCAGCGTACGCACGCCGGGCCGGTCGTCGCGGCGCGAGCGGGTGATCGCCTCCCACGCCTCGACGGGCCGCAGGTCCTCCTCCGGCGGCGTGCCCGCCTCCACCCCGGACCTGTCGTCGGCGAGCACGCTGAGCGCCCTGATCGCGACCTCCCGCGCCTCCTCGGCCGGGACCACCGCGTCGATCAGGCCCTTCCGGTGGAGGTTCTCCGCGACCTGCACGCCCTCGGGGAACGGGTAGCCGTGCAGCGACTCGAACACCCGCGGCCCCATGAACCCGATCAGCGCCCCCGGCTCGGCCGCCGTGACGTGCCCGAGCGACCCCCACGACGCGAACACCCCGCCCGTCGTCGGATGCCGCAGGTAGACCAGGTAGGGCAGGCCCTCGCTCCGGTGCAGCTGGATCGCGGTGGTGATCTTCACCATCTGGACGAACGCGAGCGCGCCCTCCTGCATCCGCGTGCCGCCCGACGCGGGCGCGGCCAGCACCGGCAGCCGCTCGCGGGTGGCCCGCTCCACGGCGGCCGTGAACCGCTCGGCCGCCGCCACCCCGATCGAGCCCGCCATGAACGAGAACTCGCAGGCCACCACGGCCACCCTGCGGCCGCCGAGCAGCCCTTCGCCGGTGATGACCGACTCGTCGTAGCCGGACTTGACGCGGGCCGCGGCCAGCTCGTCGGCGTAGGGGGAGCCGGGCTGCGCCGGGTCGGCGGGCGGCGCATCCCACGACTTCCACGAACCCCGGTCGAGGATCGTTTCGATCAGTGTGCGCGCGTCCGGACGGCTCACTATCGCTCCCTAAATGTCGGCCAGCCTTGCAATGTTGACGCACGAAACGATCGTCCGGTGCCGCGAAATGCGGATCATCGTTCACGCTCTTCGAGCCAGGCGAGCACGGCGTCGCCGTCCTGGCCGAGGGCGGGTGGCGCGGTGTGCTCGAACCCCTCGAGACCGTCGAAGCGCAGCGGCGGCCCGGGCAGCTCGATCGTGCCCAGCACCGGGTGCTCCACCTCGACGACCAGCCCCTGCGAGCGGGTCTGGTCCCAGGCGTAGACCTCGTCGAGCGTCCTGATCGCGCCCGCGGGCACGCCCTCCTCGCCCAGCCTGGCCAGCCAGTGGGCGCGGTCGTGGGCCGCCAGGGCCTTCTCCATGTCCGCGATCAGCTCGTCCCGGTGCGCGAACCTGTCACGGTTGGTGGCGTATTTCGCGGCGTCGGGGTCGATGCCGAGGAGCGTGGCCACCTTCTTCCACTGGCCGTCGTTGGCGGCGGCGATCTGCAGCATGCCGTCGGCGCAGCGGAAGGCGCCGTAGGGGGCGATGGAGGCGTGGTGGTTGCCGCCGGCCGCCGGCACCTTGCCGCCGACCGTCCAGGCGGTGCCGTGGTAGGCATGGACGCCGGTGATCGCGGCCAGCAGCGAGGTGCGCACGACGCGGCCCCTGCCGGTGCGCTCGCGCTCGTAGAGGGCGCCGGTGACGCCGTACGCGCCGTGGATGCCGGCGAGCAGGTCGGCGATGGAGGCGCCGACGCGGTAGGGCTCGTCGGGCGACGGCCCGGTCAGCGACATCAGGCCGGCCTCGCCCTGGGCGATCTGGTCGTAGCCGGGCCGCCCGCCCTCCGGGCCGTCGTGGCCGAAGCCGGTGATCGACAGGATGACCAGGCGGGGGTTGAGCTCGTGGAGGCGCTCGACGGAGAAGCCCAGGCGGTCGAGCACGCCGGTGCGGAAGTTCTCGATCAGGACGTCGCTCTGGCGGACGAGGCGCTCGATGAGCCGCTTGCCGTCGGCGGACTTGAGGTCGACGGCGATGGACTGCTTGTTGCGGTTGGCTGCCAGGAAATAAGTCGAAATTTCGTGATCCGGCCCGACGAACGGCGGCCCCCACCCGCGCGACTCGTCGCCCCCGTCCGGATGCTCCACCTTGATCACCCGAGCGCCCAGGTCACCCAGCATCTGCGCCGCGTGCGGCCCGGCCAGGGCCCTGGACAGATCGAGCACGACGATGTCACCGAGGGGTCCGAGCAAGATCAACCTCCTGCTTGCTTTCCGGGGCGAAAGAACATTCTCTCAGTTGCCCACACCACGTCTTCTACCCTGGGTCCGGTGAACGACCTGGCCGATCGCATCATGACCCTGCGCCCCTCCTGCGGCCCCGTCCGGCTGGTGGCCGTGGACGGGCCGGCGGGGGCGGGCAAGACGACGTTCGCGGGGCGGCTGGGGGCGGCGCTCGGGTGCCAGGTGATCCACAGCGACGACTTCCCCGTGCCGTGGGAGGAGGGGCCCGGCGGCTGGTTCCACGCGCTGGAGTCGCAGGTGCTGGTCCGGCTCCGGGACGGCGTGCCCGGAGGTTTCCGCAGGTACGACTGGGTGCGCGGCGAGTACGCCGAGCACGTGGCGGTCCCGGTCGCGCCGGTCCTGGTCATCGAGGGCGTCGGCACGGCCCGCGCCTCGATCGCCCGCCTGCTGGCCTTCACCGTCTGGGTGGACGCGCCGCGGGCGCTGCGCTTCGCGCGGGTCATGGAGCGGGACGGGGCCGAGCTGGAGCCTCGGTGGCTGGAGTGGTTCGCGGCCGAGGAGAAGTGGTTCGCCGAGGACCGGTCCCGCGACCGGGCCGACCTGATCGTCGAGACCGGCCAGACCGGCCAGAGACGGGCGACCGGGCCTACCTGATCGTCAAGACCGGCCAGGCCTCCTAGGGACGCGCGACGCCGCCGAGACAGGCAGGTGCCGGGTGCCGTCGACAGCGGCTGGAGGTGACGGGCGCCGTCGAGAGCGGCTAGAGGTGGCCGACGTCGTTGAACCGGACGAGCCCCGAGCCGTCCCAGACGGAGACGGAGGCGTTCAGCACCGGCGCGAACTTCAGCACCGCGCCCAGATCCGCGTCCGGCCCGCCCCCGAGGACGTGGCGCAGGCCCAGCACCACCGAGTCGTGGGCGACGATCAGCACCCGCCGCCCGGCCGCGCGCTCGCGCAGGTCGGCGAGAAGGTCACGGAGCCGCACCACGACGTCGGCCAGCGACTCGCCGCCGGGCGGCCGGAAGGCGTAGGCGCCCTCGGCCTCCCGCCGCGCCATCTCCTCGGGAAAGCGCTCCCTGATCGCGGCCACGTTGTAGCGCGCGAACGCGCCCGCCTCCTGGTCCCTGAGCCGCCTGTCCACGGTGAGCGGCAGCGGCCCGGCGCCCCACGCCCGCAGCGCCACCCGCCACGTGTCGAGCGCCCGGAGGTAGGGCGAGCACCACACCACCTCGGGGGTCTCGGCGGCGGGCAGGCCCGCCAGCGACCGCCCGAACGCGGCGGCCTGCGCCCGGCCCAGGTCCGTCAGCGTGACCTCGTCGTCCCCGCGCTCGTAGACCAGCGGCGCCGACCCGGCCTCCCGGTGGGCGAGGTTGGCCTCGCTCTCCCCGTGTCGCACCGCCATGATCCGCGTCGGTCCCATCCCGACATCTTGTCACGGACCCTCCATCCAATTACGGTCAGGCCCGTTATATGGACCTGGGAGGTCCTACGCCTTATCGCTCTCAACTCCGGCCCACGCCGAACCCACCGCCGTCCCACCCACCGGCTGCGGCTTCCAGAGCCTCGGCACGTTCCCGCTGACCGGCGCCACCACCGCGGGCACCGCGCTGGACGCCCGCCACCTGCTCATGCTGCGCCTCCGGCCCGGCGCTGCTCGGGATCAGGGACGTTCGCGGCTGCAATGGGTGATCACCTTAGCGAGGGCCTCGGCGACGTCGCCGGCCGCCTCAGGGGCGTCCATGAGCATGGCCTGGCGTACCCACACCACGGTCCTGGCGGCCTCCTCGGCGCCCGGGCACGGCTCGGCGCGGGCGCCCTCGGCGGTGAGGGCGGCCATCGTGCCGAGCGGCGGGTAGCCGGCGTCGAGCGGCACCCCCTCCGCGGCCATGGCCGCCAGCGCGAACTCCCGGTCCACCCCGGCGTCGAGGCGCAGCATGAGCAGGTGGCGCGAGTCGCGCGTCGTGCCCTCGGGCTGCGGCACCACGGTCACCTCGGGGACATGGGCCAGCTCGCGTTCCAGGGCGGCGCAGAATGCGTTCCTGCGCTCGATCTCCTCGTCGAGGCGGTCGAGCCAGGGCAGCAGGAGCGCCGCCTGGATCTCGGTGAGGCGCAGGTTCCAGCCGACGGACGGGTGGCCGTACCAGCGGCCGCCGGGCGCGCGGCCGACGTTGCAGGCCGACCAGACGCGCTCGTGCACGGCCTGGTCGCGGCAGACGATGAGGCCGCCCTCGCCGGCGGTCATCGCCTTGCTCGCCTGGAAGCTGTAGACGCCCGCGTCGCCCAGACCGCCCACGGGACGGTCCCGGTACGTGGCGCCGTGCGCCTGGGCGGCGTCCTCGACGACCGCGAGGCCGTGCCGGGCGGCCAGGTCGTTGAGCGGGTCCATGTCGGCGGGGCTGCCCGCCAGGTGCACGGGCATGATCGCCGCGGTCCTGCCGGTCACCGCGTCCCGCACGGCTCCCGGCGACAGGTGCAGGTCCACCGGGTCCACGTCGGCGACGACGGGGACGGCGCCGGCCAGCAGCACGGCGGTGGCCGAGGCCACGAACGTGTACGCCGGGACGATCACCTCGTCGCCCCTGCCCACGCCGAGGCCGCGCAGCGCGGCGAACAGGCCCAGCGTGGCGTTGCCCACGGCGACGCCGTACGGGACGCCGGAGCGGCTGGCGAACGCGGCGGTCAGGTCCGCCACCACGGAACCGCCCTGCGTGGCTCCCCACAGGCCGCTCTCGAGCACCTTGGTGACGAGCTCGCGCTGCGCGGGGTCGAGGGGCGGCGGCCAGGCGGGCCAGGAGGCCGAGCGGACAGGAGTGCCGCCGTGGATGGCGAGCGTCACGGGAGATCGTCCCTTCACGAGTGGCCGAGCAGGCGGGCCAGGTTGGCGCCCTGGATGAGGGCGCGGTCAGTGTCGGTGAGCGGGGCCAGGGCGACGCGGCCGTAGCCGGTGCGCAGGTCGAGGAAGCAGGCGTCCGAGCCGAACAGCACCCGCTCGGCCCCCGCCAGCGCCGCCAGCCGGGCGATCCACCGGCCGGTCATCTTCGAGCCGCACGTCTCCAGATAGACGTTGGGAAGGTCGGCCACGAGGCGGGCCGCGCGGCCGAACCCGTACGCAAAGAGCCCGGTGTGCCCCATGATCAGCGGAACGTGCGGGTGCCGGGCCGCGACGGCGGCGAACTGGGCGGGGTCGCTCCAGGGCGAGTCCGTCTGGCCGTGCGCCAGGACCGGCAGGCCGAGCCGCCAGACCGGCTCGTACAGGGGGTCGTCGAGGCGGCACTGGTGCACGTCGGGGTGGAGCTTGACCCCCCACACGCCGTCGCGGACGAGCGGCGTGCGGTGGTGCGGGTTGTAGACCTGCCACACCCCGAACCGGCCGGGGAAGCGTCCCGCGATCTCCATGGCCAGCTCGTTGCCGCGCACCGCGTCGGGGCCGACGGCGAGCAGGTGGCTGATGCCCATCGCGGTGACGCCGATCCGGTCCATCGCGGCCACGAGGTGTTCGGCGGTGGGATGGGGGATGAGGAAGTCGGGCCAGGTGCCGACGTGGCCGTGGGCGTCGAGGATCACAGCAGCGCCTCCAGCGTGCCTGCGGCGATCCGCTCGATGTCCTTCTCGGGCAGGTCGAGGTGGTCGAGCAGGAAGCGGGGGCCGCAGTCGTCGGACACCGGCGCGCCCGTGCCGAACACCAGCCGCTCCGCCCCGAACCGCGCCGCCAGCCACTCGACGCCGCCCTGGGTGTTGACGGTGCCGATCTCGGCCCGCACGTTCGGCGCCTCGGCCATCAGCTCGGCCAGCGCGCGCAGGCGGCGGTAGCCGGGGTTGAGGACGAGCAGGGGCAGCTCGGGCAGGTGCTCGGCGAGGTGGCGGAGCTGGGCGGGCGAGGTCTCGTCGAGGTCGATCGCGACCGGCAGGCCGATCTCGGCCAGCCACCGCAGGGTCCACGGTCCCGTGAGGTCGAAGCGGTGGCGTTCGGGACAGAGCCTGATCATCCGTACGCCCCACGCCGCCACCTCGTCCGGCCCGTCCGGCTCCCCGGCCCCCGGCACCACGACGGGGACGGGGATGAGCCGGGGGTTGTCGAGCGCGAGCAGTGCCTCGTTGCCCGCCTTGGGGTCGGAGTAGAGGCTCAGCGTGTGGGTGACGCAGGCCAGGCCGATGCCCAGCCGGTCCATCTCGTCCCGGGGGTCCGTCGGCAGGTCGTCGAACGGCACGGGACCGATGAGCCGGTGGGCATCGATCACATATTTCGGCACAGACCGAAACTAGCGAGGTTACGGAGTGACGGTCAAGGCCGGGCAGCGCGGATCGAGCCGGATCCTGGCCAGGTCGCGGCCCACCAGCCCCCAGGCCCGCCAGGAGCCGGGCTCGAAGTGCAGCTGCGGGTTGGTGTACCACTCGTCACCGAGCCCGGTGGCCAGCAGCTTGGCCTCGGCGCCCAGCTCGTACGCGTTCCCGCCGCCGAAGAACGTGGACGCGAACACCCTGCCCCGGTGCACGGTCAGCTCGCCGTACCCGGAGAGCTTGCCCTGCCGCACCACCGCCTTGGTGGCCAGGTCCAGGGCGATCCAGGTGCCCGAGTCGCGCTTGTAGACGCCGTACAGCAGCCCGTCGTGCACCTTGACGTCCTGGAACGTGCGGTGCCCCGGGATCGGGTCCACCTGCCAGAGCACCTTGCGGGCGCGCAGGTCGAAGGCGGCCACGGACGCGGACGTCTTGACCGGCGGGGTGCCGCCCCCGCCGAGCACGTCGCCGCCCAGGTAGACGACGCCGCCCCGGGGGTCGACCGACAGGCTCATGAGGCTCTGGTCGGGGATGACGCCCTCGTAGACGTCGATGCGGCCGGTGCGGGGGTCGATCACGGACAGGGCGCCGTTCAGCTTGGCGCCGAGCGGGGCGCTGGCGACCACGAGCTTGTCGGTGGCGGGGTCGTACTCGATGTCCCAGGGGCGCTGCTGGCCGTGGCCCAGGTAGCCGAGGCTGCGCACCCGGTCCGTACGCAGGTCGACGGAGACGATCTGCCCGCTCGGGTAGATGGCGGCGTAGATCTTGTCGCCCCTCCGCACGAGGTCCTTCGGCTCGCCGGGCATCCGGAACCTGCGCTTCTCGCCCGTGGGCAGGTCGCGCACCTCCATGGAGAAGTGGCCGCCGATGTAGACGGCGCGGTTGGGCACGAGGAGCATGCTCTGCGGCCGCTCCGGGCCGCTGGGCAGGCCGGCGTCGATGAGGTCGACGAACTCGGACTCGCCGGTGCGCAGGTCCAGCCACCACACGCCGCCGCTGCCCGCGAAGCCGAGCATGGTGTGCTCGTCGAGCTGCTGCAGCCGCCTGGTCTCGTCGCCGGGCGACGGCGCTTCGGCGACCTTGGTGAAGGTGGTCTCGCCCGTGCGGTAGCGGTGGACGGCGCCGTCGGGGCGGGAGGTGGCGTAGACGGTGTCGTCACCGGCCACGGTGAGCATGTCGATCGTGCCGCCCGGCAGGGTCGCCCGGCGCTCGTCCGTGCCGTCCGAGCGGATGTCGATCAGCGTGTCGCCGGCGGCGGCCAGCACCCGGTCACCGTGTACGGCGACGGCGCCGATGCCGGTCGGGGCGGCGGCCAGCTCCTTCACCGTGCCGTCCGCGCGGGTGATCCGGACGAGCCTGCCCTTGTCGAGCAGCCCCGCGTAGACGTAGGTGGCGTCGGCGGCGACCGCGCGCACGTACCGCTCGCCCTGGACCAGCACGCCGAAGTCGCGCACCGCGCCCGTGCCCGGCACGTACTCGCGGACCCGGCCGTCCGGGTAGGTGCCGGCGTAGAGGGTGCCGTCGGGCGCGGCGGCGAGGCTCCAGACGAAGCCGCCGTTCTTCCCGAACGACGCCAGCCGCTCCACCGCGCCCGTGGCCGGGTCGAAGCTGTAGAGGTCGGGCACCGGGTAGGTGCCGACGTAGATCTTGCCGCCGGACACGGCCGTGGCCCAGGCGCCCTCCGCCTCACCGGCGGCCGGGCCGTCGGGCAGGGTGACGCTCCTGACGACCTTGCGGGTGGCGAGGTCGATGTCGGCCAGCACGGGGGGCTTCAGGCCGCGGGTCACCACGTAGGCGTGCCCGTCGAGCACGGTGGCGCCCACGATGGCGCCGGTGACCGACGCCGGGCCGAACCGCTCCACGGCCGGGGCGTCACAGGCCGTCGCCGCCCGCGCGACCGGGCCGGTGAGGAGTGCGGGTAAGAGCGCCGACAGGATTACCAGGAGGGATCGGAGCATGGGCGCACCTCACGTTCATTGCTGAGCAATTATGGGCCAGACCGTAACTTTATAAGCACAGTTCGTCAATGGCATGATGTGCGGCATGGCGATTGAGGATGGGTCCGGTATTCCGTTCGACGCGTGGCGCCTGGTCGGCGGGCTGGAGGTGGCGCTGGACGTGGACGTGCTGTTCGGGGCCTATCCCGACCGCGACGGCCCGCCCGGCGCCCCGGAGCAGGTGCTGCGGCTGCTGAGCGGGCACCGGATCAGGGCGGCGGCGGTGGCGAGCCTGCGGGCCGCGCTGTTCGACGTGCGCTCTGGCAACGACGAGCTGATCACACGTGCGGCCCCGGAGGTCGCCCCCGCCGGGACCCCGGCTGCGGAGGTCGCCCCCGGCGCGGCCGTGGACCCGGAGGTCGTCCCCGTCGGGGTCGTGGATCTGCGTGACCCGGTCGGCGCGGCGCGCGAGCTGGAGCGGCTGGCCGCCGAAGGCGTCCGGGCCGTCCGGCTGTTCCCCGACGAGCAGGGCGTCGAGGCGGGCTTCCCCTCCGTCAGGCACGTCGCGCGCCGGGCGGCGCGGCTCGGCCTGGTGGTGCTGACCGGCGGTGACGTGCGCAGGTTCTGGCAGCCCTTCGCGGGCCTCGGGGCCGAGGTGGTCTTCCTCGACACGCACTTCTACCACCTGGGCGACTTCCTGGTGGCGGCCGCGGAGGAGCCCGGCTTCCACACCTCCACCCGCCTGCTCAACTCCCCCGACGCGCTGGAGCTCGCCGCCGCCGAACTCGGCGCCGACCGCCTCCTGTACGGCTCGCGCGCCCCCCACTACGAGCCGCTCGTGCCCCTCCTGCGCCTGGCCACCAGCGGGTTGAAGCCGGAGGAGATCGCCGCCGTGGCGGGCGGCAACGCGGAAAGGCTCCTGAGGAGGCCGCAGTCATGATCATCGACGTGCACGCCCACTGGGGCCCGTGGTTCTTCACCATGGACGTGGCCGAGGCCAACCTCGCCACCATGGACCGCTACGGCATCGACCGCGCGATCGTCTCCGCCACCGAGGCCGTCATCTACGACGCCGCCGCCGGAAACCGCGCCCTGGCCTCCTACCTGGAGACGCAGGAGCGCCTGCTCGGCTACGTCACGGTCAACCCGCGCCGGCTGCGCGAGGCGGAGGCGGACCTGGCGGCGTACCTGCCGGGCGGCCGGTTCGTCGGCGTCAAGATCCACACCGACTACACGGGCTCGCCGGTCGGCTCCGCGCAACTGCGTGAGGCGCTCACGCTGGTGGCCGCCACCGGGCGGCCCGCGCTCGTGCACACCTGGGGCACGTCCGTGCTCGCCCTGGCGGAGGTCTGCGCCGACATCCCGGACCTGCGGGTGATCGCCGGGCACATGGGCGCCGACGGGTTCCGGTACGCCATCGAGGCCGCGAACGCCTGTGACCGCCTCTACCTGGAGCCCTGCTGGTCACACTTCCCCGCCGGCCGCATCGCGGAGGTGGTGGCGGCCGTGGACCCGGGGCAGCTGCTGTTCGGCACGGACGCGACGCTGATCGACCCGTCGTCGGCGTTCGGGGCGGTCGCGGCGGCCGGGCTCACCGGCGCGACCGCCGAGCGGATCGCCTGGCGCAACGCCGCGGCGCTCTTCGCTCTGGACATTACGGCCTAGCCCGTTATAGCGTGCGGGCCAACTTCACCAAGGGAGCCCGCGCATGATCCCCCGCCGTCGTTTCCTCCAGGCGGCCGCCGCGACCACGGCGGCCGCCACGCTCACGGCCCCGCCGGCCCGCGCCACCGTCCACAAGAAGGTCCAGCCCGAAGGCACCCTCACCGACCTGGGGCCGGCGAGCGTCGCCAGCCCGCTGGGCAACGGCGAGTTCGTCGGCGGCGTGCTCTACGCGGGCTCGCGCGGCCTGTCGCCCAACGTGGTCGGCGCGTTCGACCTCGCCCAGGATTCGGTCACGACCCATTTCGACATCCCGACCGGCGTGGGCATCTGGGCGATGTGCAAGGTGGGCACCGACGTCTACGTCGGCACCCACGCGAGATCCGACCTGTACAAGATCGACACCGTCGCCGGCCAGGTCACCAAGGTCGCCGAATACCCCGACCACTACATCTGGACCATGGCTTCCTCCCCCGACGGCAAGGTCTACCTGGGCACGTCGGAGCCGGGCCGCGTCCGGGAGTACGACCCGGCCACCGGCACGAGCCGCGACCTGGGCGAGCCCGCCCCCGGCGAGGCGTACGTCCGCAGCATCCAGGCCGACGACACCTACGTCTACGCCGGGATCGGCGCCAACGCCCACCTGATCGCCATCGACCGCAGGACCGGCGAGAAGCGCGAGCTCCTGCCCTCAGCCGTGGCCGACCGCGACTGGGTCTCCAGCATGGGCATGTCGGATACCCACCTGGCCGGCGGCATGAACTCGCTGGGCGAGCTGCTCGTGCTGGAGAAGGCCGCGCCGCAGAACTACAAGGTCGTCAAGGCCACCGCGGCCGGCGAGAAGTACGTCGTCGCGGTCCTGATCCACGACGGGTACGTCTACTTCGCCGGCCGCCCCTCCGGCACGTTCTACCGCTACCACCTGGCCACGGAGAAGCTGGAGGTGCTCGGCGTCCCCTACTTCGAGGCCCTGACCCACCGCCTGCTCGCCCACGAGGGCCGCATCTACGGCATCCAGGACAGCGCGGTCTTCGTCTACGACCCGGCGACCGGCTCCCTCGAGTACGTCAACCTCGTCCAGCGCGGCTTCAAGGCCGCACCCGAGGAGCCGATGTCCGTGCACTCCGACGGCCGGCGCGTCTACGTCGGCGGCAAGGGCGGCGCCGACGTCCACGACCTGGCGACCGGCAAGGTGACCCGGCTGGGCATCTCGGGCGAACCGAAGACGCTGCTCACCGTCGGCGACACCACGTACCTGGGCGTCTACACCCAGGCGGCCCTGTACGCGCACCACCGCGGGAAGACCGAGGCCGACCTGGTCGCCCGCACCGGCAACCAGCAGGACCGCCCGCGCGACCTCGCCTACGACGCCACGACGGGCCTGATCGTGATGCCCACCCAGCCGGAGCCCGGCCACATGAACGGCGCCCTCTCGCTGTACTCGCCCGGCAAGGGCACGTACGAGACCTACCGGCCGGTGGTGGAGCGCCAGACCGTCTACTCGGTCGTCGCCCGGCACGGCGTCGCCTACCTGGGCACCCTCATCCAGGAGGGCCTCGGCCTGCCGCCGGTCACGACGACCGCCCGCCTGGCCGCCTTCGACCTGCGCACGCGCAAGCTGCTCTGGCAGCACGAGCCGATCCCCGGGGCCCGCATGATCTCCTCGCTCGCCCTCGGCAGGAACGGCACCCTGTACGGGATGGCGAGCACGGGCGAGGTGTTCGAGTTCGACCCGCGCAGCAGGAAGGTCACCAGGACGATCAAGGTCGGGGCGAAGGGCGGCGAGCTGTTCGTCACCGGCCGGGTGGCGTACTGCACGGACGGCGGCTCGATCTACAAGATCGACCTGGTCGCGTTCACGTCGAAGGCCATCGTGGAGGGACTGGCCGGGCAGTGGTTCGGCGGCGAGCCCAAGCTGGCGCTCGACCCCTCCCGCCGGGCCCTGTACGCGGTGCGCGCCCGCAACCTCGTCCGGGTGGCCATCGCGGGCCGCTGACTCACCCGAACGCGGCGACCACGACGGCCCGTTCCTCCTCCTGGAGGGGCGGGCCGTACGGGTCGTGGGCGTGCGTCTCGGGCACGCGGCCCTCGGCGGCGGCCAGCCAGAGCATGCGCTGCACGTAGCCCTCCATGGGCTCGGTGAAGGTGACCTGCGCCAGCCGGTCCAGCCGCCCGGACGCCTCCTCGAACGCCCGCAGGTCCTTGCCCGCGAACGCCTCCAGGACCGCGGCGGTCACCCCGACGCTGGCCGCGGCGATGCCGACCAGGGCCGCCTCGGCCCCCCACAGCAGGGACGGGCCGAACATGCGGTCCTCCCCCGTGATCGCCAGCCGGTCCGCCTCCCTGGCCAGCGCGATGGCGCGCTGGCAGCCCATCGCGTCCGACAGCAGCGCCGTCTTCAGCCCCGCCACGCCGGGATGCGCCAGCAGCTCGCGCAGCGTCCCGGCCGGGCACGGGCGCGTGTAGAGGTCGAAGGCGATCATCGGCAGCCGGGCCGCCCGCCACACCTCCTCGTGCAGCGCCACCCGGTCGCCGTCCGACGGGAAGACGAGCACGCCGTCCGCGCCCAGCTCGGCCGCCACCCGCGCCTGCGCCGCCGGGTCCTCCGCCCCGCCGCCCACGCCGGCCAGCACGGGGACGCCCAGGGCGAGTGCGCGCTCGATGACGGCGGCGCGGACGCCGGGGGCCAGGTACGGGCCGCGGCCCGTGTGGGCGAGCACGGCCAGCCCGGTGGCGCCGTCGGCCACCAGGCCGGCGAGGTAGCGGGAGACCAGGTCGAGGTCCACCTCACCCGATGCGGTCATGGGGGTGGCCGCGGCGGCGATCAGCGAGCCGCGGAGCCGGTCACGAAGGTTCCGTACAGCGATGTCCACCCGCACGACCCTATTTCAGGCCGGTCATCGCGATGCTGTTGACCAGGTACCGCTGCAGCAGGAAGAACACCACCAGGCACGGCACCACCGACACGGCCGCCGAGGACATGAGCACCGACAGCTGCAGCTCCTCGGTCCGCAGCGTGGTCAGCCCGACCGTCAGCGTACGGGTGGCGTCGCTCTGGCCGACGACCAGCGGCCACAGGAAGTCGTTCCAGTGCCACAGGAACACGAACACGCCCAGCGTCGCCAGGATCGGCCTGGTCAGCGGCACCACGATCGTCCAGTAGACCCGCCACTCGGAGGCCCCGTCGACCTTGGCCGCGTCGAACAGCTCGTCCGGCAGCCCCAGGATGAACTGCCGCATCAGGAAGACGGCCTGCGAGTTCGCCAGCGTCGGCACGATCAGGCCCCAGAACGTGTCCACCCCGTCCAGGCTGTTGACCAGCACGAACGTCGGGATGAGCGTGGCCTGGAACGGCACCATCATGGTGGCGAGGAACGTCCAGAACATGGCCTCGCGGCCGGGGAAGCGCTTCTTGGCGAACGCGTACCCGGCCATGGACGAGGTGAGCAGGATGATCACCACGGAGATCACGGCGTAGATCAGCGAGTTGACCGTCCACGTGACGAACCCGGACGACTCGAGCACCCGCGCGATGTTGTCCAGCGTGAGCGAGTCCGGCCACCGGACCGGCACGGTCGGCCGGCCCGCCGGCGACAGCGCCACGATGAACATGGCCACGAACGGGCTGACGGTCAGCACCGACAGCACCGCGAGCAGGGCGGCCAGCGGCCACTTGCCCCGCCACCACCGGCGGCGGGCCGCGCGGGCCGCCCGCACCTCGGTGACGGGCCGGGAGGCGGTGATCGTCATGTGTTCCCCCGATCCAGGAAGCGGCGCTGGACCAGCGACACGATCAGCACGATCGCGAACAGCACCATGCCCCACGTGGCGGCGTAGCCGAAGTCGAACGATCGGAAGCCGTGGTCGTAGATGCCGAAGATGAGCGTGTAGGTGGCCCTGGCCGGGCCGCCGCCCGTCATCACGTAGACGGTGTCGAACGTCTGGAACGCGCTGATCGTCTCGATCACCACGACGAAGAAGATCGTGGGCTTGAGCAGCGGCAGCGTGATCCGGCGGAACCGCTGCCACGCGCTCGCCCCGTCCACCGTGGCCGCCTCCAGGTAGGAGGACGGGATCGACTTCAGCCCGGCCAGCAGGATCAGCATCGAGTAGCCGAAGCCCTTCCACACCGACACCACGGCCAGCGCGGGCAGGATCACGGCCGACTGCTCCAGGAACGCCACCGGGCCGAGGTCCGCCTTGGCCAGCAGGCCGTTGATCAGCCCGTCGAACTCGTAGATCCAGCGCCAGATGATGCCCGCCAGGACGAAGCTCGTCACGTACGGCAGGAACAGCATGCCGCGGAACAGCCCGCGCATGAAGACCACCTGGTTGAGCAGCAGCGCCGTGCCGAGCGCCACGAGCAGCGTGAGCGGCACGTAGATCGCCACGTACACGAGCGTGACCCGCAGGCTCAACCAGAAGTTCACGTCGTCGAGCAGCCGGGCGTAGTTGTCCGCGCCGATGAATTCCCAGTCGCCGCCGATGTTCCAGTTCGTCAGGCTCATCCCCGCCGCGCCCAGCGACGGGAAGATCCGGAAGATCAGGAACAGGACGAGCACGGGCAGCACGAACAGCAGGCCGGTGACCGGGTCACGCAGGCGTTGGCGCACCAGGTGTTTCCTTTCTGGCGGGGGTGCGGGCTCAGCCGGTGCCGAGCAGCTGGTTGGCCTCCTTGGCGGCCGCGTCGAGCGCGGTCTTGGCGTCCTCCTTGCCGAGCAGCGCCGCCTGGATGTGCGGCGCGAGCACGCTCATGACCTGGCGGGCCTTGGGGTGGGTGTCGCCGGGGAAGGCGTACTGCAGGGACTTGGCGAACTCCTTCGCGGTCGCCGACTGGTCGGGCACGGTCACGTCCGTGCGGGCGGGGAAGAAGCCCGACTCCTTGGCCAGCGCGCCGGACACCTCGGGCGAGGCCAGGTAGGTGGCGAGCTTCTTGGCGGCGTCCTTGCTCTCGGAGTGCTTGGCCAGCACCAGCGCGCCGGGGATGCCGAAGGCGACCCGCTTGGTCCCTTCGAGCGGCAGGCCGATGCCGACGTTGCCGGCGCCGATGGCGGCGCCGAGCTGGTCGGCCATGCCCGCGGTGGCCGCGTGGTACATGGCGGTCTTGCCGGCGGCCAGCGGGCCGCCCTCGATGTCGTTGGACTTGCTCGCGGTGTTCTCCGGCAGGCCGCCCGCGGCCTTCAGGTCGAGCAGGAACTGCAGGCTGGCCACGCCCTCCTGGCCGTTGAACGCGACGGTCTTGCCGTCGGCGGAGAAGACCGTGCCGCCGTTGGCCCACAGGATCGGGTAGAAGCTCTGGTTGAGGCTGACGTCGGGCTTGCCCGGGTAGTCCAGTACGGCGACCTTCTTGGCGGCCAGCTTGGGCGCGGCCTCCTTCAGCTCCGCCAGCGTCTCCGGCACCTTCTCGACGCCCGCGTCGGCGAACAGCTTCTTGTTGTAGATGGGCGCGGTGATCGTCTGGTAGATCGGGACGCCGTACAGCTTGCCGTTGACGGTGAGGGCGGCCAGGGAGTTGGGCAGGTAGGAGGACTTGGCCGGGGCGACGATGTCGTCCACCGCCTCGACCGTGCCCTGCTGGGCGTACTGGGGGATCTGGTCGGGACCGAGCACCACCAGGTCGAAGCCCTTCTTCGAGACCAGTGCGGTGGTGACCTTCTCCTGGCGGCCCTCCCAGGGCTGCTGGTCGATCTTGAGGTCGACCGTGGGGTTTGCGGCCTCGAAGTCCTTCTCCACCTTGCCCCAGAACGCCTGGGCCTTGGCCTGGTCCGCGATGACGGGATACATCCACAGGGTCACGGTGCTCTTGTCCGAGCCGCTGCTGGATCCGCACCCGGCGGCCGCGAGGCTCAGGGCGGCCGCGAGGCCGACTGCCACTGCCTTCTTCATCGGCGGCTTCCTTTCGACTAATACCGGTCCTGACCGAAACCTAATGAGCGCGTCTCGACCGGGTCAATCCCTGATACATGAACGTAACTACGGTCGAGCCCGAAATTTCGTGATTTCCTGGGCGATCAGCTCGACGTGCTCGGGGGTGTAGTTCTCGTTCCAGTCGATGACCAGGAGCGTACGGTCCACCATGAGCTCCGCCCGCGGGCAGGGGTTGGGCCGGTAGCCCTCGAGCGGGTAGCGGGAGGAGCCGTAGATGGCAGCCTCCCACACGGGCGCCCTGTTCAGCGGTTCGGCGAGGTAGCCGGCCCGCGCGGGGATCCCGGCGGCGGCCAGGTGGGTGGCCAGCTCGGGCGCGTCGCCGTCCGGGCACACGATCGGGAACAGCCACCAGGCGTGGCCGTCCGGGCGCGGCAGGCATACCCCTGGGACGCCCTTCAGCGCGTCCAGGAGCTGCCCGGCGGTGCGGCGGCGGGCCGCGAGAACGCCGGGGAGCTTCGCGAACTGAGCGCGCGCCACGGCGGCCTGCAGCTCGGTCATGCGGTAGTTGACCCCGAAGGCGGCGTGCGACCGGCCGGCCGCGCGGTCCCAGCCCTTGTCCGAGAACAGCCGCATCCGCCTGGCCAGCTCGTCGTCGTCGGTGATCGCCACCCCGCCGTCGCCACAGGTGATGTGCTTCCACTGCTGCAGGCTGAGGCAGCCGACCTGGCCCGCCGTGCCCGCCAGCCCGCCGCCGGGCAGCTCGGTCAGCCAGGCCTGCGCGCAGTCCTCGATCAGCGTGAGGCCGTGCTCGTCGGCGAGCGCGCGCAGCTCGCCGACCCTGGCCGGCGCACCGAACAGGTGGACCGCCATGATCGCCTTCGTGCGGGGGCCGATGAGCGCGGCCACCGCGTCCGGATCGAGATTGCCGTCGAAGGGATCCACGTCGGCGAAGACAGGGACGGCGTTCTGCGCCAAGATGGGGGCCACGGTCCCGAAATCCGTGATCGGCGTCGTGATGACCTCGTCTCCGGGGTCCGGCGCGGCCGCGACCACCGACAGGTGGAGGGCCGCGGTGCCGGAGCTGCAGGTGATCGCGTGACGGGAGCCGTAGACGCGGGCGATCTCACGCTCCAGCGCCCGCGCCTCGGTCCCCCAGACGGAGTTGAGCATGCCCGAGCGGATCACCCGCTCGGCGGCGGCCACCTCCTCGTCGCCGAGCGTACGGCCGTCCGCTTCCGCCATGGACGGGAACTTCACCGGGCACCTCACAAGATATGATTGCGGTCTTGACCGAAAATAGCGAGAGGGAGGCGTGGGTGGGAATCGTCATCGGGGTCGTCGGCCCGCACGACCTGGTCGACGACGTCGCGGCCGTCTGCGAGGAGCAGCCGGGCGTCAGCACGCTGCGCCTCGACTACGACCACGAGTCTCAGGCGCCCGCGATCGTCGAGGCGCACGCCTCTTCCGTGGAGGGGTGGCTGTTCACCGGCATCGTGCCCTACATGCTCTCGCGTGACGCCGACGCGCTCACCCGACCGGCGGCGTTCGTCGACTACTCGGGCGCGACGCTGCTCAGCGCCCTCGTACGCCTCCAGCACGAGGGCCAGGACATCACCCGGCTGTCGATCGACACGCTGTCGGCCGCCGACGTCCAGGCCACGTTCGCCGAGGCCGGGCTGCCCACCGCCGACCTGCGCACGCTCCCGTACCGGCCGGAGGTGACCTCCAAGAAGGCCGTCGCCTTCCACCGGAAGGGGCCCGCGCACGCGGTGATCACCTGCCTGAGCTCCGTGCACGAGGCCCTGCGCGACGAGCTCCACGTGCTGCGCCTGGTGCCCTCCGTCCATTCGGTACGGGTGGCGCTGCGCCAGCTCATGCTGACCGCCGAGGGCCAGGCGCAGGAGGACGCCCAGATCGCGATCGGGCTCGTCGAGGTGGCCAACGAGGAGGGCCTGCTGCGCGAGGCCACGGCGCTCGGCGGCACCCTGGCGGCCTTCCGCGGCGGCACGCACCTGCTGGTGACGACGCGCGGCCCGCTCCACGACGCCACGGGCGGCTTCACCGGCCTGCCCATGCTGGCGCGGCTGGCCGCCCAGAACGACGTCGTACGCGTCGGCTTCGGCCTGGGCCGCAGCGCGGCGGAGGCGGAGAGCCTGGCCCGCCGCGCCCTGGCCAGGGCCCGCCGGATCGGCGAGGTGGCCGCGGTCCTGTCGCTGCGGGCGGACACGGACATCGTCCTGGAGTCGGTCACCCCGGCGCCCACGGGGGCGCAGAACCTGTCGGTCATCGCGCGCCGCGTCGGCCTGTCGGTGCCCACGCTGGAGAAGCTCCTGGAGGCGCGGGCGGCGGCGGGGGACGAGCCGCTGACGACCCGCGAGATCGCCGAACGGCTGGCGGTCCAGCAGCGCACGGCCCGGCGCATGCTTCATCGGCTGGAGCTCGCGGGCCTGGCGGAGCGCACCGGCAACCTCACCAGCGGCTCCAGCGGCCGCCCCCTGACCCTCTACCGCCTGACCCTCTGACGCGCACCCCTGGGGCGCCTGCACGGCGGGCAAGCGCCCCGACCCTCGCCGCCCACCCCACACCGCGCCCGCGAGCGTCCCGCACACCGTCACCCCCGCACACCCGCACCGCCACCCAGCGCCGGCGCGGCGAACAGCCGGACGGCGGCACGCGCCCCGCACCGCGCCTGCAAGCGCCTCGCGCACCGTCACCCCCGAAGGACCCGCACACCCGCACCTCCCGCACGCCCACTCGGCGCCGGTGCGGCGAGCGGCAGGACGGCGGCAATCGGCGCAACGCGCATGGACGCTCAGGGGGCAGACGGGCACAGCGCAAGCAGGCGGCGGAGGGAGCGCGGCGCAAGCGGGCGGCGACGGAGGAGCGGAGGGCGCGGCGCAAGCGGGCAGCGGCGGAGCGGCGGGCGGGGTGGCGGCGGGTGGGGGCATGGGGGTCAGGAGAGCCAGCGGTCGAGCCCCGCCGAGACGAAGTCGTCGTCCCGGAGCCATGGATACGCGCCCCAGATCCGATCGATCTCCGCGAGCTGCCCCGGCGAAAGCTCCTCCGCCGGGTCCAGGCACCACCGCCCCGCCAGCAGCCCCTGCCGCCGCAGCACCTCGTGTATGCCCGGGATGCACCCGTGAAACCCGTTGGCCGAGTCGAAGATGGCCGCGTTGGCGTCCGTCAGGTGCCCGTCCAGCGTGAGCAGCCGCCGTACCACCGCGTCGTCCCCGCCCCGCGCGAGCTTGGCCTCCTCCAGCAGTTCCACGGCCCGCCGCACCCACACGGCCCATTGCCCGAGCAGCCCGCCGACGAACTCGACCTCCACCTCGCGCCCGTCCACGACCACCCGGTGCGAGGTGATGAGGTCGGCCAGGATGTGGTCGTCGTTGCCCGTGTAGAGCGCCACCTCCCCGGCCCGCCCCGCCCGTACGACGCCGTGCAGCACGTCCAGCGTGCGATAGCGGTCGAAGGGCGCGACCTTGATGCCGACGACGGACTCCACGGCGGCCAGCCGCGTCCAGAAGTCGCGGGACAGGGTGCGCCCGCCCACCGCGGGCTGCAGGTAGAAGCCGATCACCGGCAGCACCTCGCCCACGGCCCTGGCCCGCTCGATGAGGGCGTTCTCGTCGAGCTCCCGGTAGGGGCTCAGCAGCACCATGTGGTACCCGAGGGACCTGGCCAGCTCCGCCTCGGCCACCGCCTGGGCGGTGGGGCCGGTCGCCCCGGCCACCAGCACCACCTCGCGCTCGACCTCCCTGGCGGTGCGGGCCGCCAGTTCGAGCACGGGCGGCAGCAGGCCGGTGCCGTGGATGGCGAACTGCGTCGTGTGCACGCCCACCGCCAGCCCGCCCGCGCCCGCCTCGACGTAGTAGCGGGTCAGCGCCCGCTGGCGGCGCTCGTCCAGCTTCCTGTCCTCGGTGAGGGCGAGCGGGTGCGCCGGGATCACCAGGCCGCGCCTGAACAGGTCGCGAACGGACGTCTGCGCCTGTGGAGCCGTGCTGAGCACGTGAGGTCCCCCTTGGTCGTCGATGTGGCGTCGAGAGTGCCGGAACCGGTCAGAAGCGGCCGTCACGGCGTTCGAACTTGGTGGGTTTGCCGAGCAGCGGCCCGCCGTCGGCCACCCAGCGCGCCGTGTGCTCGATGAGCTCGGCGGGCGTGAGCTCGGGGTAGCCGAACAGGCGGTGGCAGCGCCCCGCGTTCGACAGCAGCGCGGTCGGCGCCTCCTCCCCGGTGAACACCGGCTCCTTGCCCAGCGCCGCGCCGAGGTCCAGGGCGATCTGCCGCACGGAGAGCAGCTCGGGCCCGGTCACGTTGAGGATGTACGGCGGCGCGGAGGCCAGGGCCAGCGACCGGAGCGTGACCTCGTTCGCGTAGCCCTGCCAGACCACGTTCACCTGGCCCGTCGACAGGTCGACGGGGTCCCCGGCCAGGACCTTCTGCGCCAGGTCGATGAGCACTCCGTAGCGCAGCTCGACCGCGTAGTTGAGGCGGACGAGCGACAGCGGCGTGCCGTACGTCTCGGAGAAGTGCGTCAGCACCCGCTCGCGTCCCAGGCAGCTCATGGCGTAGTCGCCCACGGGTCCCGTCGGGGAGTCCTCCGTGCTGCCGCCACTGGTGACGGGGACGAGCGGGTAGACGTTGCCGGTGGACAGGGCGGCGATCCTGCTGTGGCGGAAGCGGTCGGCGACCCTCCCGGGCAGGTAGGCGTTGGTGAACCAGGTGGCGTGCTCGCGCCCCTGGGTGCCGAACTTGGCGCCGACCAGGAAGACCACGTTCGGCGCGTCGGGCAGGTCGCGCAGCGCTCCCTCGTCGGCGACGTCGGCGGACACCACCGTCGCGCCGTCCTCGGCCAGCGACTCGGCGAGCCCCGGCTCGGAGAAGCGCGAGACCGCGATGATCCGCCGGTCGCCGTTCGTGGCGTTGAGGGCCAGCCGTACCAGGCTCGGCCCCAGCTTGCCGCCGGCGCCCAGGATCAGGATGTCGCCGTCGAGCCCGCCGAGATCGTCCACCAGCCCGGCGCCGGGCCGGGCCAGGCGCTCCTCGAGTTCCGCTGTCGTGCGCACGCGGGTATCTCCTCCGTCTGTCATTTACGGTCCAGACCGTAACTGTCACAGACTTCGGCTGTCAACGGGTGAGCACAACTGGGTCAGGCGACCTCACGGGCTGTGACCAGCACGTCGAGGATCGCCCTGGTCTGCTCCCAGGGCACCGGGCTGGGCGCTCCGCGCACCATGGAGAGGAACGCGTCGATCGTCCCCTCGTACCCGAGCCCCTTGACCGGGTCGTCGCCGCTCTCGATCACGATCGACTCGGAGCCGTCGCGCCTGTGCACGGTGACGGTGTAGGCCTCGCCCTCGGAGACGCCGAGGATCTCCACCGTCCCCGTGACGCCGCTCCCCCACCGCAGCGCCATCACGCCGGTGTCCTCGGAGCGCAGGCCCTGGTAGTGCCGCTTGGCCCCGGCGGCGCCCACCAGCCGCACGTCCGGCCCCAGCAGGGCGACCAGCAGCTCGACGCCGTGGATGCCCATGGTCACCATGGTCCCGCCGCCCTCGCCGGGCGTGTCCTGCCAGGCGTTGTAGCCGTCGGCCCACAACCCCACGTCATGCCGTACGGTGGCCCGCACGGCCAGCACCTCGCCGGGATCGACCCGGACCCCGGCGAACGCGGGGGCGAACCTCAGCACCGAGCTCGACAGCACCCGATCGCCGATCGCCAGCCGGTCGAGCGCGTCGAGCTGGGCCCGGCTGGCGGCGGCCGGCTTGTTCACGAAACAGGGCGCGCTGGTCTCCAGGACCCGTGCCAGCGCCTCGGGCACCTGCGGGCCGGGCACGGTCAGCACCACGCCGTCGGGCCCGGTGGCCAGCGCCTCGCCGAGGCTGCCGGCCACCTTCGCGGCCGGGTGCTCGCCGGTGAAGCGCCGCAGCCGCTCGGGGTCCTGCTCCCACACCACCAGCTCCGCGTGGCGGGCCAGGGTGCGGGCGTCGGTGTACGGATGGCTGGTGGCCAGCCCGGCGAGGACAACACGCACGACGGTATCTCCCTAAAGCTCGTCCACCTCGGCGTACGCGCGTCCGCCCGACAGCTTCGCGTACCCGGGCCCACGGTCGAAGAAGCGGCCGCCCGGAGGGCGCAGGCGGGCGCGGAGCTCGGCGGTCCCCTGCTCGTCGATGCGGTCGCCGTCGAGCACCACGCCGTAGTCGCCCAGCGCGCCCGCGATCGACACCTTCCCGTCCCGCACGTCGGCGGCCACCGCCCGGGGGTCGCGGTCGTACGGGGACCCCCAGCCTCCGCCCCCGGTCGTACGGATGCGGATCAGCTCACCGGCCTGCACCGGATGGTCGTCGACCAGCCCCTCCATCTCCTTGCCCGCGATCTCCACCCGGAACGGCCGCCCCGCGAGGCCGCCGTTGACGCCCCAGCAGGACAGGATCGAGCGGTCGGCGATCGACATGTAGGAGGCGTCCCTGAGCATCCTGATGTGCTTGTCGTAGCCCAGCCCGCCCCTGAACATGCCGGGCCCGCCGGAGTCGCAGGCCAGCGCCAGCCGCTCCACCCGGAACGGCCAGCGCGCCTCGGCGAACTCCACCGGGATGTTGCGCGAGTCGGGCACCACGTGGATGGTGTCCTCGCCGTCGGCGTACCAGCGCCCGCCGGAGCCGCCGCCCAGGACCTCGCGCATCAGGTACGGCTGGTCGTCGGCGTCCGTGCCGTAGACGCCGGTGTAGCGGATGGTCTCCTGGTCGGCGGGCATGCGGCCGCCGGTGGCCTTGGCCAGCACGCCGGCGAGCACGCCGAGCAGGCGCAGGATGACGAACGTGCGGGCGTTCGTGGGGGCCGGGAAGACCGGGGTGAGCAGGGTGCCCTTCTCCGGGAAGATCATCTTGATGAGGGGCACGACGCCCTCGTTGACGTCCAGCTCGGCCATCCGCTCCGGCGTGTCGGCCAGGTTGCGCAGCACCGGGGCCAGCCACTTCTTCAGGAAGACGCCGTCGGCGTAGTCGCCCGCGTGGTTGATCGGCCCCTTGGCCTGCGGCGACGTGCCGGTGAAGTCGATCGTGAGCGGTGAGTCGGCCGCGTGGTCGACCGTCAAAGTGATCCGCTGGGCGTGCAGGCGGGGCTCGTCCACGCCGTCGTGCTCGGCGTAGTCCTCCCACACGTACGTCCCCTCGGGGATCTTGGCCAGCAGCTCCCTGCGGAACGTCTCGGTGGTCTTGGAGATGATCGCGTCGAAGCACTCCTCGACGGCCTGCCTGCCGTACCGGTCGAACAGCTCACCCAGCCGCCGCGCTCCCATCAGGCAGGCCGAGCACTCGGCGTCGAGGTCGCCGGCCAGCGAGTCGGGCATGCGGGAGTTGCGGGTCATGATGCGCAGCGCGGCCTCGTTCGGCACGCCCTGGTCCCACAGCTTGATCGGCGGCACCATCAGGCCCTCCTCGAACACCGACCTGGCGTGGGAGGGCATGGAGCCGGGCACGGACCCGCCGATGTCGTCGTGGTGGCCGAACGCCTGCACGAACGCCACGACGGCGCCCTCGTGGAAGACGGGCACGGTCACGCACAGGTCGGGCAGGTGGCCGATGCCTCCCTCGGAGAGGTAGACGTCGTTGTGGAAGTACACGTCGCCGGGCTTCATCGTCTCGACCGGGAAGTCGCGCACCACGGGCTGGACGAGCGCGCTGTAGGAGCGGCCGGTGAGCTTGCGCAGCCGTACGTCGTGGATGCCCGCGCGGAAGTCGTGCGCGTCGCGGATCATCGGCGAGCGGGCCGTACGGGCGATGGCCGTCTCGACCTCCTTCTCGACGGACGCCAGCGTGCCCTCGACGATCTCCACCAAGATGGGATCAGTCACGACGGACCTCCACATTTCCGTACTCGTCCACCTTCGCGGTGAAGCCTGGGTGGATCGGGATCGTCGAGCCGTACTCCTCGATCACGGCCGGCCCGGTGACCGTGGCGCCGGGGCCGAGGGCGGGGCGCTGGTGGATCGCGGTGTCGCGGGTCTCGTCGAAATGCACGGGACGCACCGAGGTGGCGCCC
This sequence comes from Nonomuraea angiospora, assembly GCF_014873145.1. Taxonomy (NCBI): domain Bacteria; kingdom Bacillati; phylum Actinomycetota; class Actinomycetes; order Streptosporangiales; family Streptosporangiaceae; genus Nonomuraea; species Nonomuraea angiospora. The sequence continues at coordinate 4,354,224 of NZ_JADBEK010000001.1, forward strand.
GCGCCGGCCTTGTCCAGGCGGCGGATGGCCGGGCGGGTGATGGGGCCGATGCCGGAGACGCGCAGGTTCACCCATTCGACGCCGTGGCGGGGGTCGTCCCGGTACGCGTACCCGTACAGCTTCTCGTGGGCCGTGTGGAAGCGGTCGATCACCTCGGCCTGCCAGTCCTCGTCGATCTCGCCCGCCGGGGCCGGCACCCGCACCTCGTACGCCTGGCCGTAGTAGCGCAGGTCGGCGCTGCGCAGGTAGACGGGGTCGTCGAAGCCCTCGCGGTCGAGCGCCTCGCCCGCCTGATGCTCCAGGTCGTGGAAGATCTCGACGGCCTTGCCGAGCGAGAGGTCGCGGGTGACGTACGTACGGACGTAGTCGTTCTTGACGTCCACCGTCAGCAGCCCGAACGCCGAGACGTTGCCGGGGTCTCGCGGGACGATCACGGCCGGCAGGCCGAGGATGTCGATCAGCCGGCACGCCAGCAGCGGCCCGGACCCGCCGAACGTCACCAGCGGGAAGTCCCGCACGTCCAGCCCGCGCTTGACGGTGAGCTGCCTGATCGCGTTGCTCTGGTTGAACGCGCTGATCTCCAGGATGCCCGTCGCCGTGCGCTCGGGGGTGAGGCCGAGCTTGTCGGCCAGCGCCTCGATGCCGCCGCGCGCGGCGTCGGCGTCCAGCGGGATCTCGCCGCCGAGCAGGTGGGGCGGGATCCGGCCGAGGAACACGTGCGCGTCGGTGACCGTCACCTCCGTCCCGCCCCTGCCGTAGCAGATGGGGCCGGGGTCGGCGCCCGCCGACCTGGGGCCGACCTTGAGCGTGCCCTCGGGCGAGATCCACGCGATCGAGCCGCCGCCCGCGCCGACGGTGATGATGTCGATCATCGGGATCTTGCACGGGTAGCGGCCCACGGAGCCCTCGGTGGTGATCGAGGGCTCGCCGTCGATCACCACGGCCACGTCGGTCGAGGTGCCGCCGCCGTCCAGCGTGATCACCGACGGGTGCCCCGCCGTGGAGGCGATGAGCGCCGCGCCGAGCGCGCCCGCCGCCGGGCCCGACAGGACGGTGCTGATCGGCTGGTTGACGACCTCGCGGGCCGACAGGATGCCGCCGTTGGACTTCATGACGGAGAACGGCTTGCCGAGCCGGTTGGACAGGCTCGCGATGTAGCCGCGCATGGCGGGCTTGACGGCGGCGTCCACCAGCGTGGTGACCGAGCGCTCGTACTCGCGGTACTCCCGCAGCACGTCGCTCGACAGCGAGATCACCGCCTCCGGGTGCTCGCGCCAGAGCACCTCGCGCATGCGGCGCTCGTGCTCGGGGTTGGCGTAGGAGTGCAGGAAGCAGACGCCGATCGCGTTGATCCCCTTGGCCCGGAACCAGCGGGCCACCTCCACGGCCTGCTCCTCCGAGAACGGCCGCACCTCCTGCCCCAGGTGGTCGAGCCGCCCCCCGACGGTCTTCACCAGGTGTACGGGAACGATCCTGGGCGGTTTGACCCAGAAGTAGGAGTTGCCGTAGCCGTCGGGCACGCTCTGCCTGGCGATCTCCAGGACGTACTCGAAGCCCTCGGTCGTGATGAACCCGAGGTTGGAGATCCGGTCCTCGAGCAGCTGGTTCGTGGCCACCGTGGTGCCGTGGACGATCGACCCGACGTCGATCGCGCCGAGCTTCTCAATGCCCGCGACGAACCCGTCCGCCGGGTTGGCGGGCGTCGAGGGGGTCTTGGTCGTGAGGATCTCACCGGTCTCCTCGTCCACCGCGACCACGTCGGTGAACGTTCCTCCGGTGTCCACTCCGATACGCACGCTACGCATGGCTCCTCAGCTCGGTGACCACTGTTCCTCCTGCGAACTCCAGAGGAGAAATGTCCCACGAGGTCATGGAACAAGCCAAGCCACTAAGCTGGCCCCCCGTGACTGAACTGTCTGCCTTGTCTGCCGTGCCGTCTGGCGCCCGGGATGCCGTGCTCAAGTTTTACTTCGGCCCCATGGACTGCGGGAAGTCCACGTTGGCGCTCCAGATGAACTACAACCACGGACGCCAGGGTAGGCGCGGACTGGTGCTGACCAAGCACGACCGCTCCGGCGGCCCCAAGGTCACCAGCCGGATCGGCCTCGGCCTGGAGGCCATCGAGGTGGAGGACTCCCTCGACATCGTGGCGCTGGTCACCTCCCATGACCGCATCGACTACCTCATCTGCGACGAGGCCTGCTTCTACACCGTCCCGCAGATCGAGCAGCTCGCGGACCTGGTGGACGAGCACGGCGTGGACGTCTACGCGTTCGGGCTGGCCTCGGACTTCCGCTCGGTGATGTTCCCGGCGGCGCAGCGGCTGTTCGAGCTGGCGGACGAGGTGTGCCGGCTGCAGGTCGAGGTGCTGTGCTGGTGCGGCCGTCCCGGGCAGCTCAACGCCAGGGTGGTGGGCGGGGTCATGGCGCGTACGGGCGAGCAGGTCGTGATCGGCGACACCGACGCCTCCCCGGTGCGCTACCAGGTGCTCTGCCGCCGCCACCACCGCACCGGCCGGCTCGGCGAGGGCGCGGGCGCGGGCACGGGCACGGGCACGGGCACGGGCACGGGCACGGGCACGGGCACGGACCAGGCCGTCCTCACACCAGGCGGTCCAGCAGGTCTCTGAACAGCCGCCGGTCCTCCTCCGGCAGGCCGGCCAGGAACTCCTCCTCCGCCACGCCCACGGCGCGGGTGGCCGCCTCCAGAACCTCGCGCCCGTGATCGGTCAGCTCCACCATGTTCTTGCGCCGGTCGGCGGGGTGCGGCCGGCGCCCGACCAGCTTCTTGCGCTCCAGGCCGTCCAGCAGCGCGACCATCGTCGTCCGGTCGATGCCCAGCCGCTGGGCGGCCTCCAGCTGGGAGAGCGGCTCCGGCGTGCGGAGCACCGACATGACCCCGAACTCCCGCCCGTCGATCTCGTACGGCTCCAGCGCCGGCCCCGTCAGCTCCGTCAGGCGCAGGTTGGCGTGCTTGAGCAGGTAACCGAGGCGACGTCGCGACACGCCTCGATTGTCACACACCCCTAACGCCGGGCCGGCTATCCGGCGGCCAGCTCCTCCAGACGGTAGGGAAGGTAGGCCGAGTCGTCCACGAGCGCCGAGGCGCCCCGCCACCACCCGAACCACTCCCCGCTGCGCCACATCCAGTCCACGCGCTCGATGGCGGCCACCACGTCGCCGACCGTCTGCCACCGCTCGCCGAGCTGCTCCCGGGTGGCGCCGTGCCGCATCGCCCAGGCCCGCAGCACTCCCGCGGCGGCGGACGGGACCTCGCGGGCGTACGGGTCGGGGTCCTCTCCGGGCAGCCGGTGCGGCCCCAGCCCGGCCGCCACGCCCCAGCTCCACTGCGCCTCGGCGGGCCGGGAGTAACGCAGGGAGTGGAAGTCGAGGTTGGACCCGAGCTCGTCGTCGAGCCTGCGGGTGACGACCGCGTCGAGCCGCCCGCCGGCGTCGAAGTGGACGACCAGCCGCTGCCCCGGCTTCACCCCGGCCGGGAGCAGGAAGCGGTCCTCGGCGTGCCAGGAGTTGAGATCGACCTCGGCGACGGGCCGGCCCCAGAGCTGGTCGGCGGCGTCGTCGGAGATCCAGGCGGCCAGCATCTCCAGCGCGGTCAGATCGGTCCAGGGCTCGATCGCGACCGCCGTGCGCACCACCTCGTCGGGGGCCGGCAGCTTGCCGCCCCTGGACCGGCTCCACCACTCCTCGCCCAGCTCGCGGGTGCCCACGAGCAGCGCGGCGATGGCGGCCAGCTCGGCCGAGCGCCGGGTGAGCGAGGCCCCGAGCGCGAGCTCCAGCGTCCGCCCGGTCCGCTCGTCACCGAGCACCGGGCGCACGTCGGCGATCAGGGTCTCGGCTGTGGGGTGCTCGTCGCCCAGCAGGTTGCGAACGACACTCCTGGCTTCGGTCCGTGCGTCTTCCGCGTGTGCCTGCCGCATACCAGCCACGCTACGCCTGGAGATCCTTTTCCGCGAGAGCCCTCATGTTCGCCGGGAGGCCCGTCCGAACAGCCAGCCCACCGCGACGCCCGCGAGCGCGACGCCCGCCCCCATCCCGAACGACGCCAGCATCACCCACGGCCGCGTCTGCGTGTGCTGCCTGGGGGGCCGGTCGTAGACAGGAGCGGCCACCGGGCTCACCGCGCCCGCCTGGGCTCCGGCCTCGGCGGGGGCGACCGCCGCGCGCAGGTGATCCTCCACGGCCGCGAAGAACTCCCCCGCCGTCCGCCTGGCCACCGACCCCAGCATGCGCTGCCCGACCCCGCCGATCATCCCGCCGATCACCGCGTCGGCGTCGTAGTCGACCCTGGTCCCGTCGTCGACCTCGCTCAGCCGCACCACGACGGTGGCGTCCACCGTCCCGGGCGCCCCCTGCCCCCGCGCCTTGAGCGTGAAGCTCTCGGGCGCCAGCGGGTCGGTGAGCGACACCTCCCCCTGGTAGACGCCCTTGATGGAGGCCACGCCCGCGTTCACGGTCATCCGGTACGTGTCCGGCCCGGTCTCCTCAAGGCGCTCGCACCCCGGAATGGTGCTCACCAGCACCGCCGGATCCTGGAGCGCGGCCCACACCTGATCCCTCTGAACGCCGATCACGGCGCTGCCCGCCACCTTCATGTCGCCACTCTAAGCAGCCGGGACCGGCCGGATAAGGGCAACACCTGCCAGAGGAAGACCAGAGTTGCGGATCATGCCTGGCAAGATGGGGCCCCATGCGCGCGTTGAAGATCTTGCCCCGTCCGGCCGCCGTCGCCTGCGTGCTGGCCCTCGTCGCCGCGTGCAGCCCCGCCGAGACCGCGAGCGTCCCCCGGCCCGGCTCCGCCTCCTCCACGAGTTCCCCGAGCACGTCCGCACGTCCCAGGGCCACCCCGCACGGCCCACCGGGCGAGCAGCCGCGCACGGGCGAGGTGCGCCCGGTCGAGCGCGCCGGCGGCCTGCCGCCCGTGATCAGCTCGATCCCCACCAGACGCAAGGTCGTCTTCCTGACCATCGACGACGGCTGGGAGCAGGATCCGGGCTTCGTCGAGCAGGTACGCGACCGGCGCATCCCCATCACCGCCTTCGCCATGCGCGACGCCGTGGAGGCCAAGGGCACCCCGGATCCGGCCGGCGGCCCAGGGAAATACGTAGGTGCCGGTAAATGGGGATATTTCCGGCAGCTCCGCAGCGCCGGCGTCGCCATCGAGAACCACACCCTCACCCACCCCAACCTCCGCCTGCTCTCCCAGGACGCCCAGCGCCGCGAGATCTGCGGCTCCTCCCAGGTCATCAGGAAGGAGCTGGGCACCAGGCCGACGCTGTTCAGGCCCCCGTTCGGCAACTACAACACCGACACGCTCAGGGCCGCCAAGAGCTGCGGCATCGACGCGGTCCTCCTCTGGACGGCCACCGTCCAGCCGGGCGGCAAGATCGCCTACCAGGTGCCCGACAAGCGCCTGCGTCCGGGCGACATCCTGCTCCTCCACTTCCGTCCCAACCTGGCCAGGGACTTCCGCATCCTGGTCGACAAGATCGAGCGCCGCGGATTCGAGCTGGGCAACCTCCAGGCGTACCTGGCCGCCATGGCCGTCGACCGGTAGGCGTACCCCCGAGTCACCCCGGCGGCGGACGCGCCGGGGCCCGCCCGCACGGGATCCTCGATGCGGCAACAACCAACGGGGAGCGGTGTGACCAAGCTCGCATCGCGTTGCTCTACGAGCTGTAGTACTACTTCAAGTAGATAAACTACAAGCTGTAGAGCTCAGGGAGTCGGCGGGGAGATGGACGCACTTGACCTGGCGCGGTGGCAGTTCGGGGTGACCACCGTGTACCACTTTCTGTTCGTGCCCTTGACCATCGGTCTGGGGATCTTCGTGGCGGGCCTGCAGACGGCCTGGCACCGGACAGGAAAAGAGCACTACCTGAAGCTCACGAAGTTCTTCGGGAAGCTGTTCCTGATCAACTTCGCCATGGGCGTGGTCACCGGCATCGTGCAGGAGTTCCAGTTCGGGATGAACTGGAGTGAATACTCCACGTTCGTCGGCGACGTCTTCGGGGCGCCGCTGGCCATGGAGGCGCTGCTGGCCTTCTTCATGGAGTCCACGTTCCTGGGGCTGTGGATCTTCGGATGGGACCGGTTGCCGAAGAAGGCGCACCTGGCGTGCATCTGGGCGGCCGCCATCGGGTCCAACTTGTCGGCATATTTCATCCTCGCGGCCAACGCCTGGATGAAGCACCCCGTCGGCTACGAGGTCGTGGACGGCAAGGCCAGGATGACCGACCTGTGGGCCGTGCTGACCAACTCCACGGCGGTGGCCCAGGTGCCCCACGTGATCGGGGCGGCGTTCATCGTGGCGGGCGGTTTCGTGCTGGCCGTGAGCGGCTACTGGCTGCTCAGGACGCGCGCCCCGATGTGGCGCAACGCCGCCCGCGCCGCGCTCGTCATGACGGCCCTCGCGGGCGCCGTCGTCGCCGGCACCGGCGACATGTCGGCCAGGCTGATGTACGAGCAGCAGCCCATGAAGCTGGCCTCCGCCGAGGGCCTGGAGCACGACACGGCCGGGGCGGCTTTCTCCCTCGTCCCCGGCATCGAGATCCCCAAGGTCCTCAGCTTCCTGTCCGCCCACGACCCGAACGCCACCGTCCAGGGCACCGAGGACCTGCAGCGCCGCTTCGAGCAGCAGTTCGGCCCGGGCGACTACCGGCCGGACCAGCCGGTCGTGTTCTGGTCGTTCCGGGTGATGATGGGGTTCGGGATGGCCACGGTGGGCCTGTCGGTGCTGGGCCTCTGGCTGACCCGGCGCAGGCGCGAGTTCCCGAGATGGCTGTCGCGGGCGATGCTCCTGGCCCTGCCGCTGCCGCTGCTCTCGGTGATCGCCGGGTGGCTGCTGAGCGAGATCGGCCGCCAGCCGTGGACGGTCGCGGGCGAGCTGCTCACCGCCTCCAGCGTGTCGCCGGGCGTGAGCCTGGCCGAGGTGGCCACGTCCCTGACGATCTTCACGCTCCTGTACGGCGCGCTCGCCGTGGCCGAGGTCGTCCTGCTGGCCAGACATGTCCGCAAGGGCGTCGAGGAGCAGGCGCCCACCCCCGCCGCCGCCGAGCGGCGCGAGCCGTCGCTGATGTACTGAGGGAGCAGACAATGATCGAGTTGTGGTTCGTCATCATCGCCTTCCTCTGGACGGGCTACTTCGTGCTGGAGGGCTTCGACTTCGGCGTCGGCCTGCTGGCCCCGCTCGTCAGCCGCAACCCCGGCGAGCAGCGGCAGAGCCTGCAGACCATCGGCCCGGTGTGGGACGGCAACGAGGTGTGGCTGATCACCGCCGTCGGCGCCATGTTCGCCGCGTTCCCCGCCTGGTACGCGGGCGTGTTCAGCTCGTTCTACCTGCCGGTGACGCTCGTCCTGGTCGGCCTGATCGTGCGCGGCGTCGGCCTGGAGTGGCGCGGCAAGGTGAACGACCCGCGCTGGTGCGACCTGGGCATCGTGGTGGGCAGCGCGCTCCCGGCGTTCCTGTGGGGGGCGATCTTCGCCGACCTGCTGTTCGACAGCGTGCCGGCCGCCCTGCTGGGGGGCACGTTCTCGCTGGCGGTGTGCGCCCTGCACGGCGCCGTCTTCCTGGCGCTCAAGACCACCGGCCCGGTCCGCCGCCGCGCCCGCGTCGTGGCGATGGCCGCCAGCGGCGTGGCCATCCCGGTGGCCGTGGCCGCCCTGTCGAGCCTGGGCACGTTCCCCGCGCTGGCCGCCATGGCGGCGCTGGCGGCGGCCACGGCGCTGATCTGGCGCCGCCGCGAGGGCTGGGCCTTCGCGGCCACGGCGGGGGCGATCGTGCTGTCGACCCTGGCGGTCTTCATGGAGCTGCGCGTGCGCCCGTTCCCCGGCCTGACGCTGGCGGAGGCGGCCTCCGGGCCGTACACGCTGACGATGCTGAGCTGGATCGGCCTGATCGCGCTCCCGTTCGTGCTGGTCTACCAGGGGTGGACGTACTGGGTGTTCAGGAAGCGCGTCCGGGTGGAGGGCACCCTCCTCACCCACGGCTAGGTGGCGGGGGCGCCGCCGAGATAGAGGCGGCCGAGCCGGGGGTCGGCGGCCAGCTCGCGGGCGGGGCCGGAGATGTGGACACGGCCGAGGTCGAGCACGCACCCGACGTCGGCCATCTCCAGCGCCCGGCGCGCGTTCTGCTCCACCAGCAGCACGGCGACGCCCGTGCGGCGCATCAGGTCGATCTGATCGAAGACCACCTGCGTGTTACGCGGGTCGAGGCCCATCGACGGCTCGTCCAGCAGCACCACGGAGGGCTCCAGCATGAGCGCCCGCGCGAACTCCACCTGCTTCTGCTGCCCGCCCGACAGCAGCCCGGCCATGCTCCCCCACCGCTCGCCCACCACGGGGAACAGCTCCTTGACCGCCTCCATCCGGGTCTGAAGCTTCGCGGAGTCGCGCACGGTGAAGCCACCGAGCCTCACGTTCTCGGCCACGGTCATCTCGCGGAACACGCTGTGCCCCTGCAGCACGTGGGCGAGCCCGAGCGCGAGCAGGCGCTGCGGCGACAGGCCGGTCACGTCCTGACCGGCCAGCAGGACCCGCCCCGACCGGGGCGCGAGCAGCCCGCTGGCGACCTTGAGCGCGGTGGACTTGCCCGCGCCGTTCGGCCCCACCAGGCAGACGACCTCGCCGGCGCGCACGGTGACGGTCAGGCCGCGCAGCACCGGCGCCGCCCTGCCGTAACCGGCCTCGACGTCTTCCAGGGCAAGGACGGTCTCAGACACCGAGGTACGCCTCCAGCACGCGCGGGTCGTCCCGCACCTCGGCGGGCGGGCCGGCCGCGATGGGCGCTCCCCGGTCGAAGACGATCACGTGGTCGCACATGCCCATCACCATGTCCATGTTGTGCTCGACGACGAGGAACGTACGGCCCTCCGCGTTGAGGTCGCGTACGAGCGAGACGATCCGGTCGATCAGCGCCGGGTTGACCCCGCCCGCCGGCTCGTCCAGCAGCACCAGCTCGGGCTCGGCCATGAGGACGGCGGCCAGCTCCAGCAGCTTCTGCTGGCCGTAGGACAGGTCGCGGGCCTCGGCGTCCTCCAGGTGCTCGATGCCCATGCGCCGCAGCCAGTGCCGGGCCCGCTCGACCTCGCCCCGGTCCCGCAGCCCGGCCAGCAGCTCGCGCAGGCGGCTGCGGCGGACGGCGACCAGCATGTTCTCCAGCACGGTCAGGCGCGGGAAGACGCGGCAGAGCTGGAAGGTGCGGCCGATCCCGGCGTGCGCGACGCGGTGCGGCGAGTGGCGGGTGATGTCGCGGTCGCGGTAGAGCACCCGGCCGGAGTCCGGCTTGATCATGCCGGTGACGATGTTGAAGAACGTGGTCTTGCCGGAGCCGTTGGGCCCGATCAGGCCGTTGATCCTGCCCTCCTGGAGCTCGACGTTCGCGCCGTCCACGGCGAGCACCCCGCCGAACGACCTGGTCAGCCCCTCGGTGCGCAGCGAGGTCATCGGGTCACCTCCTGGAGCCGCTGTTCGGCCGTCTCGTCCGGGATGGAGGGCCCGGCGCGCCTCCTGGTGAACCGGGCGAGGATGCCGTCCGGCATGAACAGCACGACCAGCACGAGCAGCAGGCCCGTGGCGGTCAGGTGGATCTGGGTCTCGCCCAGCGCGATCAGGAAGTACTCCCCCGCCGGGGCCACGATGAGCGCCCCGAGCAGCGGCCCGAACAGGTGCCTGACCCCGCCGAGCAGGCTCATGAGCACCATGTACGACCCGATGAGGATGGAGAAGACGAAGATCGGGTCGAGGCTGCCGAACCAGACCGCGTAGAGCCCTCCGGCGAGCGACACGAACAGGGCCGACAGGGCGAAGGCCGTCACCTTGTACGCCCCCGTCGGCACCCCCAGGGACTCGGCCTTGTCCTCGTCCTCCCTGATCGCCCGCAGGCCGGCGCCGAACCGGGAGCGCGAGACGTACCACCAGGACAGCAGCGCGAGCCCGAGCAGCGCCAGGAACAGGTAGAAGAACACGATGTGCGTCTGCCCCCGGTGCAGGTCGGGGAAGGGTGAGGGGACCTGCAGCCCGGTGGAGCCGCCGGTGAGCGAGCGCCAGCCCTGCACGACGAGGTTCATCATCGACACGAGCGCGATCGACACGATCACGAACGACGCGCCGCGCACCCGCACGGCCGCGACGCCGACGAACACGGCGAACACCGTCACGGCGACGGCCGACACCAGCAGGGCCGCGACCCACGGCACGCCCAGGCGCACGATCAGCAGGCCGGTCCCGTACGCGCCGAGGCCGAAGAACGCCGAGTGGCCGAGGGAGACGTAGCCGGTGAAACCGCCCAGCAGGTTCCAGGACGTGGACATGGCCGCGTACATGACGGTCAGCGCGCCCGCGTACACGAGGTAGTAGTTGGGGACCAGCCACGGATAGGCCAGCGCCAGGCAGGCGACCAGCAGCGGGATCCCTCTAGAAGCGATGCGCAAGCCGGCCTCCGAAGAACCCCTGGGGGCGCGCGAGCAGCGTCAGGAAGAGGAAGACGTAGAACATCGTCGTGGCCCAGGTGGCGTCCACGGTCACCAGCACGAGGCCCTCGACCACGCCGAGCAGGACGGCCGCCAGCGCCGCGCCGGTCACGCTCCCCAGCCCCCCGACCACGATGATGGCCATGAGCTTGCCGATCCACACCCAGTGCGAGGCGGGGAAGAACGGCGTGATGAGCGCGAGCACGGTGCCGCCGACGGCCGCGGTGGCGAGGCCGACGCCGAAGCCGTAGCCGGCGACCCGCTCGGTCCGGATGCCGACCAGCCGGGCCGCCTCCCGGTGCTGGATGGTGGCCCGCAGCGCCTGCCCGAACCGGCTCTTGACCAGCACCGCGAACAGCACCGCGAGGGTGAGCGCCGCGACGAGGAAGGCGATGATCTTGTCGTACGGGAGGTGCACGCCGCCGATCGTCAGCGACTTGGTCGCGTACCCCATGCTGACCGACTTGTAGGACCCGGTGTAGATCGTCCCGAGCAGCCCCTCGATCGTCAGCGCGATCCCGAACGTCAGCAGCACCGACATCATCGCCAGGTTGTCCGGCGCCAGCCGCGCGATGAGCAGCCGCTGCACCGCCACGCCCAGCGCGAAGAAGAGCGGCACGGTGACGGGCAGCGCCAGGAACGGGTCCACGCCGAGCGTCGTGTGGACGGTGTAGGTCAGGTAGGCGGCCAGGAACAGGAACGCCGGGTGGGCGACCATGACCACCCGCATCACCCCGAAGTACAGCGACAGGCCGGAGGCCAGCAGCGCGTAGAGGCCGCCGGTCAGCACGCCCAGGGCCAGCCCCTGCAGGAGCAGGCTCACCATGGCTTCTTCGGGTAGACGAGGTCGGCCGTCTTGGCCTGCTCGGGGAGCACGATCTCGACCTTTCCGCCGACGTACTGCTGGATCATGTGCGCCTGCTCGGGCCTGCCCTGGTCGTCGAAGGAGAGCTTGCCCACGACCGTGTCGAACGTGCCCTGCCTGATGTGGTCGGCCAGCTTGTCCTGGCACTCCTTGGTGGCGTCGACGCACTTGGCGGCGTTCACGGCGGCCTCGACGACCTGGCCGACGGTGAAGCCGTTGGCGGTGTCCTCGTTCGCCTCGCCGTTGAACATCTCCTTGTGGCGTTTGATCATCTCCTGGTTGCCGGTGAAGGTGGCCGTGGCCGACCAGCCGACGGGCGAGAGGATGCTCTCGGCCGCCCCCTTCACCGCGGCGGCGAACTCCGGCTCCGTCGGCCCCGTCGAGAACGCCGCCAGCTTGGGCTGCACCTTCAGCTCCTGCAGCGCGCGCACCAGGCCCACGGAGTCCTCGAACTGGGTGCCGCCCACCACGATGTCCGGCTTGGCCGCGGCGATCTTGGCGGCGATGGGCGAGAAGTCGGTGGTCTCGGGCGGGTAGACCTCGTCCACGACCGTCTTGATCCCGGCCGCGGCCAGCTTGTCCCGCAGCCCGTACGCGGTGCCCTGGGCGAACGGGTCGTCCAGGCTCGCGTACGCCGCCGTCTTCGGCCGCTGGTCGGCCGGCAGCTTGATGAGGTAGTCGGCCAGGTAGTTGTAGTGGTCGCTGGCGATCGCGGGCGCCGCGTAGAACAGCCGCTTGAAGCCCTGCTCGAAGACCTCCTTGGCGGCCCCGGCCGGCTCCACGAACAGCATGTTGTACGACTCCGCGACCTTCGCCGCCGGGATCACCAGCCGCGACGAGAACGGCCCGAAGACCAGGTTGACCTTGTCCTGGGTGATGAGTGACTCGTAGTCGGAGCTGACCCGGTTGGGGTCGGAGGCGTCGTCGCGGAAGATCAGCTCGACCTTCCTGCCCAGCAGGCCGCCCTTGGCGTTCACCCGGTCGGCCCAGACCTGGTAGCCGTCCTTGATCCCGTTGCCGGGCTCGGCGAAGTCGCCCGTGAGTGGAAGGGAGATGCCGATCTTGACCGGACCCTGCTGCTGCCCCGCCGGCTGAGCCGTCCCCGGCTCGTCGGTCTTGGCGCAGGCGGTCAGGGCCAAAGCGCACATCGAAGTGATCGTCAGGCTCTTGAGAACTCTTGCCATCGAGGTGTCCCCCGTCAGAAGAGGCGCCACGAAAGCGCTTACGTAAGCGCTTTCGGTTACGATTACACGGGATTCAGCCCCGGACAAGGGGGGTTCGCAGCGCATGACCGAGCGACCTCATCCACCCCGACTCCTCGACGTGGCCAAGGCCGCGGGGGTCTCGCTGGCCACGGCCTCCCGGGCCCTGACGGGCAGCACCGGCGTGAGCGCCGAGGTCGCCGCCCACGTCCAGGCGGTCGCGTCCCAGGTCGGCTACGTGCCCAACAGCCACGCGCGGGCCCTGGCCGGCGGGCAGGCGTCCATGGTCGGGCTGATCGTGCACGACGTCGGCGACCCCTACTTCGGCGAGATCGCCAGGGGCGTGCTGCGCGAGACCGAGAGCCGCGGCTACATGGCGCTCATCAGCCAGACCGAGCGCGACCCGCGGGCCGAGCTGGCCAGGGTCCGGGCGTTGCGCGCCCACCGCGTGACCTCGATCGTGCTGGCCGGGTCCGGCTACGTCGAGGCGGCGACCGAGGCCGACATCGCCACCGAGGTGCGCTCGTTCACGGCGGCGGGCGGCCGGGTGGCCGTCATCGGCCGCCACCACCTGCCGGTGGACGCCGTGCTGCCCGACAACGCGGCCGGCGGTTCCACGCTCATGCACCACCTGCTCGATCTGGGCCACCGCCGCCTCGGCGTGCTCGGCGGCCCGGCCAACCTGACCACGGTGGAGGACCGGCTGGCCGGGCTGCGGGCGGCGCTCGCCGCGGCCGGGCTCGACTGGCGCTCGTTCCCCGTCGTGCACGGCGACTTCACCAGGGAGGGCGGCGCGGCGGCCACGGCCCGGCTGATGCGGGCGCATCCCGACCTGACGGCGGTGGTCGCGCTCAACGACCCGATGGCGGTGGGCGCGCTGTCGTGGCTGCTCAACAACGGGCGCAGGGTGCCCGGGGAGATCTCGGTGGCGGGGTTCGACGACGTGCCGGTGGCGCGCGACGTCTATCCGGCGCTCACGACGGTCCGGCTGCCCATGGTCGAGATGGGCAAGCAAGCGCTTGAGCTAGTTCTCAAACCGCCCGCCTCGCGCCCGCGCCGCCGCCGCACCACGCACGAGCTGGTCGTACGCGCCTCCACGGCCCCACCGCCGCCTTGACGCCGGTTCACCGGCCCTCTTGACAGGCTGATCACCCGGGCTACCTTCTACACGTAAGCGCTTTCGGAAGCGCTTACGAGAGCGCACCCGGCGAGAGGATCCCGGATGTCAGCCTTTCGCACCCTCGTCCTGACGGCCATGCTCGCGCTGGCCGTACCGATCCCCGCGCAGGCCGGCACCGCAGCCCCTGACTGCGGCCCCGGCCACGCCAAGGTGAAGCACGTCAACGACGGGCGCAACTGGGCGCCCGTCACACCCGCCAAGTGGCAGTTCCCCGGCGACCAGGTGATCCTGGCCGAGGCCGGCGTCGCCCGGCCGGGCCCGCGGCGGCCCTTCGAGTACGCGGTGCTGAAGACGGGCCCCGAGTTCGGCTCGGTGCGGATCGACGCGCAGGTCCGCCTGGACACCCCGACCAGCGTCAGCAACCGCGACGTGATCATCGTGTTCGGCTACCGGTCGGACACGGAGTTCTACTACGTCCACCTCTCTCAGGACAACACCATCTACCCGCACAACGGGATCTTCGTCGTCAACAACGCGGACCGCCTGCGCATCGACGACCAGTGGAACGGCCAGGTGGGCGCGCCGCCCGCGGTCACCGACACGGACTGGCACCGCGTCCGCGTCACCCACTGCGCCGAGACCGGCCGCATCGCGGTCTACCTGGACGGCGCCACGACGCCGCTGATCACGGCCACCGACCGCACGTTCGCGTCGGGCCGGGTCGGCTTCGGCTCTTTCGACAACATCGGCAGGATGCGCGACATGACCGTCAAGGGCACCCCGGCCTGCGACAGCGCCGATCAATAGCCCCCGACTCCCCTGGTGGTGAGCAGGTATGCCGAAACCCCTCCGGTGCCTGATCGCCGCGGTGCTGGTGACCGCGTTATGCGCGCCGCCGGCAGCCGCGCAGGCCGACCCGACCCCTGTCGACGACCCCATCCCCGAGAAGCCCGCCGCCTCGGCGCTGACGCTGACGCTGGAGGAGTTCGCCTCGTTCCCGAAGACCGAGACGACTCCCGAGCCGACCGACACCCGCCTGGTCCGCTGGGCGCGGATCAACTACCTGGGCGAGCTGCCCGACGGCTCGCGCCGCCTGTTCGTCAACGACCTCAACGGCAAGCTCTACTTCCTGGACAAGGGCGTGCCGCGCGAATACCTGGACGTCGGCGCCGCTTTCGCGCCCGACTTCGTCTCCGGGCGTGGCCTGGGCAGCGGGTTCGGCTTCGCCGCCTTCCACCCCGAATTCGCCGGCAACGGCAAGTTCTACACCGTCCACACCGAGTGGGGCGCCGCGCTGACCACGAAGACCCCCGACCTGACGCCGCAGCCGAGCACGAGGTTCCACGGCGTCATCACCGAGTGGACGGCCGCCGACCCGAAGGCGAACGTCTTCTCCGGCACCCACAGGGAGGTGCTGCGGCTCGGCTTCAACGGCCAGATCCACGGCATCCAGCAGATCGACTTCAACCCGACGGCCCGCAGGGGCGGCAAGGACTACGGCCTGCTGTACGTCGCCGCCGGTGACGGCGGCCGCGGCGCCTCCAGCGACGACCCGCAGAACCTGGCCATCCCGCAGGGCAAGATCCTCAGGATCGACCCGGCCGGCACGAACGGCGCCAACGGCAGGTACGGCATCCCCGCCGCCAACCCGTTCGCCGGCCAGGCCGGCAAGCTCGGCGAGATCTACGCCTACGGCATGCGCGACCCGCACCGCTTCAGCTGGGACCCGCAGGCCGGCAACCGGCTGTTCCTGGGCCACATCGGCGAGCACGCCATCGAGGCCATCTACGACGTCGGCGCCGGCGACAACCTGGGCTGGAGCGAGCGCGAGGGCTCGTTCACCTACAGCAAGACCGACCGCTGCCACCTCTACACGCTGCCGGACGACGACGCGCAGTACGGCTACACCTACCCGGTGGCCGCCTACGACCACGACCCGCCGCCCGGACACTCCTGCACCTCCGACAGCGGCCACGCCGTCACCGGCGGGTTCGTCTACCGCGGCCAGAAGCTGCCGCTGCTGTACGGCAAGTACCTGTTCGGCGACATCGTGGACGGCCAGGTCTTCTTCACCGTCGCCTCCGAGATGGACGAGCGCACCGGCCGCCGGGCCACGATCCACAAGCCGCGGCTGGTGGACGCGTCCGGCAGGCAGCTGACCATGCAGGACCTGGCCGGCAGCACCCGCGTGGACCTGCGCTTCGGCCGGGACGGCGCGGGCGAGCTCTACGTGCTGTCCAAGGCGAACGGGAAGATCTGGAAGATCACCAAGGCCGGCTGGACCCCGCCGGACGTGCTGCCGACCCTGCTCAAGAACGTGGTGGCCGCGTACGACTTCGAGCACCCGCTGCCCGCCGACCCGGCCCAGGAGCAGGACCAGGGCCTGTCCGGCACGAACATCACGCTGGTCAACGGCGGCGCCGCCATGCGCGTGGCCGACAAGGCCTACCGGGGCAGCACGTACGCGCTGCAGACCCGCCAGGTCTCCCCGGACACGGCCGGCAACGACGACTGGAAGGCCGGCGTCTACGGCGCGGACGGCGTGCCGACGCTGCGCGCGTTCAACGGCGTCAAGGGCGTGACCGTCATGGGCTGGTTCAAGATGCTGGGCGAGGGCCCGGCGCCCAACTCCAACACCGAGGACCCGGCCGACTTCTTCAACGCGATCGGCCTGGCCGGGGTGCTCAGCGGCAACTCCCAGGGGCACGACGTCCGTGCCCTGCTGGAGCTCATCACGGTGAACGGCGAGCTGCGCGTCGTGGCGCTCGCCCGGCGCGTGGACGGCAGCGCCTCCCAGACGTTCGCCGCGAACAAGCCCTGGCAGGAGGTGCTGCCCCGGGACCAGTGGGTGTTCCTGGCCGCGACGTTCGACTTCGACACGGGGACGATGAAGCTCTACAGGAACGGCCGCCCGCTCGACGGGTCCTACTCGGTCACCGGCGACCCGTGGGGCGTCGATGGCGACCCCGAGCCGGACGTCACCTCGGCGACGGACCCGAGAGGCATCAAGATCGGCGGGAGCTATCCGCAGAACACCAGGGAGCAGAACCCCTGCGACTGCCGGATGGACGGCCTGACGTTCCTGGACCGCGTCGCGGCCCCGGCCGAGGTCTGGGCCCAGTACGAGCTGCTGAGGCTTCGCTAGCCGATGGTCTTCATCTGCTTCGTACGGTGATCAGTGAGGTGGAGGTCGCCGCCGAGCCGCTCCTTCAGCAGGTCGAGCACCTTGCGACTGGACAGCACGGTCCAGAGGTTGCCGACCAGGTGGGGGTTGTACTCGGGGGCGGCGTCCATCCAGGCGTCCTTGCCCGCCTGCGTCTTGAACGTCGTGACGAAGAACTCGCCATCGGGGGTCTTGCAGTAGCCGGTGCGGATCTCGGCGGCGTTGACCTGCATCTTCGGCTTGCAGCCGACCTTGGCCGAGAGCTGCTCGACGGTGAGGGGGGCGGCGTGGCCCTGCTTTCCGGCTGCTGCGACGTAGCCGCCCGCGCTCCCTGAGGAGCACCCGGCGACCAGTCCGGCCAGCAGCGCGAAAGCGGCCAGACGTGGAAGTGTCGTCATGTGCGAAGGTACGCGGGCCCACCGGCCCCGGTTCACCCCATACCCATTGGTTACTTCGGTGGCGCCGGCGTCTGGGAGACCCTGTGGTCCATCAGGTGCAGATCGCCGCTCAGCGGCTCCTTCAGCTGCTCCAGCACCTCGAGCGGGCCCAGGACGGTCCACTGCGGGCCGACCAGGTGCGGGTTGTACTCCGGCGCCCGGTCCATCCACTCGTCCTTGAGCTTCTCGCTGGCGAACGTGTTGACGAAGAACTGGCCCGCCTTGGTCTTGCAGTAGCCGGTGCGGAGGTCGGAGGCCTCGACCTGCATCTTCGGCTTGCAGCCGACCTTGGCGGAGAGTTGCTCAACGGTGAGGATTGCCGCTGGTTTCTGCGTTTCGCCCGCTGCGACGTAGTCGCCCCAGCCCCCTGAGGAGGAGCATCCGGCGACCAGTCCGGCCAGCAGCGCGAAAGCGGCCAGACGTGGAAATGTCGTCATGTGCGGAGGTACGCACCCTCGATCACCCCGGTTCACCCCGAACCAGCCCAAAACCGGAGCGATTTCATCAGCGCAGGATGACGCAGCCCTGATCGCGGAGCCGCCGCAGCACCTCCGGCTCGCCGTCGAGCTTGTTCCACCGCAGGTCGAGCTTGTCCAGCGGGGGCAGGCTCGCGGGCAGCTCGCGCAGCCGGTTGTTGCGCAGGTCGAGGTGCCTGAGGCCGGGCGGCAGGCGGTCCGGCAGCTCGCGGAGGTGGTTGTTACGCAGGTCGAGCACGCGCAGCTCGCCCAGCTCGGCGACGGAGGCGGGCAGCCGGGTCAGCCGGTTGCCCTGCGCGTGCAGCTCCCGCAGCCCGGCCAGGCCGCCGATGGACTCGGGCAGCGACTCCAGCCGGTTGTTGTAGAGCCGCAGCTCCACCAGCGCGGCCATCCGCCCCAGCGACTCGGGCAGCCGGGTGATCCGGTTGTCGGTGAGGTTGAGGTAGGCGAGCCGGTCCAGCCGCCCGATCGCCTCCGGCACCTCGGTGAACCGGTTGTCGCTCAGGTAGAGGTAGTCGGTCAGGTCCAGGTCGCCCAGCTCGGACGGGACGGAGTCGAGCCGGTTGTGCCCGAGGTCCAGCATGCGCAGCCGGGCCAGCCCGCCGATCGCGGGCGGGACCTCGGTGAGCGCGTTCTCGGCGAGGTTGAGGGATTCGAGGCCGGTCAGCTTCCAGAGCGAGGCGGGCACGCCGGTCAGCCCGTTGCCGCCCGCCGCGAGGTGGCGCAGGGCGGGGCTCAGCCGGTCGGGGATGGCGCCGACGCGGTTGCCGTACAGGAAGAGCGTCTCCAGGCTCGGCGGGCAGCCCGGGAAGGACGTCAGCTCGTTGCCGTCCAGGTGCAGCGCGCGCAGCGCGGGGAGCCCCGACAGGTCGGGCAGGGAGCGCAGCCGGTTGCCGTCGAGCCTGAGCTCCTCCAGCGCGGTGAGCCCGGCCACCCAGGCGGGCACCTCGGTGAGGTCGTTCCAGGCCAGGTCGATCAGGCGGACGTCGGCGGGCACGGCGGGGAATTCGGTCAGACCGGAAGCGGGCGCACGCATGGCGCCGATCATCGCACGGCCCGGGTCATCGCACGGCCCAGGCCATCGCACGGCCCAGGCCATCGCACGGCCCAGGCCATCGCACGGCCCAGGCCATCGCACGGCCCGGGTCATCGCACGGCCCGGGTCATCGTGCAGCGGGTCATCGTTCGGCGGCGCGCAGGTCGAAGAGCTCGGACGGGGAGATGGGCATGCGGTCGATCTGGATGCCCTCGGCGTCCTCGACGGCCGAGGCGATGACCGCGGAGACGGGGATCACGCCCGCCTCGCCCGCGCCCTTGACGCCGAGCGGGTTGAGCGGCGACGGCGTCTCCAGGTGGGCGGTCTCGACGCGGGGGATCTCGGTGGCGTACGGCATGAGGAAGTCCATGAAGGAGGCGTTGACGAGCTGGCCGTGCGCGTCGTACACCATGCGCTCGTAGAGCGCCCCGCCGATGCCCTGCGCCACTCCCCCGTGGATCTGGCCCTCCACGATCATCGGGTTGATCAGCCGGCCGCAGTCGTGCACGACCGCGTAGCGCACCACCTTGATCTCGGCCGTGTCCGGGTCGGTCTCGACGATCGCCGCGTGCATGCCCGACGCGAACGTGGACCTGATCGGCGAGTAGTAGTCGCGCCCCTCCAGCCCCGGCTCCTCGCCCTCGGCGATCGGCGGCCGGTCGGGCGACGCGGTGCCGGAGAACTGGGTGGCCTTGGCCGTCTCGTCGTCGAAGGCGTAGCGCAGCGGGTTGGCCAGCACCGCCACCGTGGACAGCGGGATGGACGCGCTCGGCGTGCCGGCCACGTGCACCATGCCGTCGGTGATCTCCAGGTCGGCCGGGTCGGCCTCCAGCGCGTCGGCGGCGATCCGCAGCGCCTTGTCGCGTACTTTCCTGCAGGCCAGCGCGATGGCGTTGCCGCTGACGACGGCCGCCCGCGAGGCGAAGGTGCCCACGGCGTAACCGAACCTGCGGGTGTCGCCGGTGACCACGCTCACCCGCTCGATGGGCACGCCCAGCTCGGTGGCCGCGATCTGCGCGAACACCGTCTCGTGCCCCTGCCCCTGCGAGGTGAGCCCGGTGGACACGTGCACCCGCCCGTCGGAGGTCACCTGCACGTGCCCGCCCTCGTACGGCCCCACGCCGGTGCCCTCGACGTAGCACCCGACGCCGATGCCCCTGCCGGGCCGCGCCTCGAAGGAGTCCCAGCCGATCAGCTCCTTGACCATGCGGAGCATCTCGGGATAGTCGCCGCTGTCGTAGATCAGCGGCCGGCCGTCCTGGAACGTCATCCCCTGGTCGTAGGGGAACTCGTCGGGCCGGATGAAGTTGACCTCGCGTACCTCGGTGCGGTCCTTGCCCAGGTATCGGGCGATCTTGTCCATGGTCCGCTCCATGCAGAACACGCCCTGCGGCCTGCCGGCCCCCCGGTAGGGCGTGACCTGCACGGTGTTGGTGTAGACGGCGGTGAACTCGACCCGGTACGCCCCGATCTTGTACGGCCCCAGGAGCTGCGTGGAGGTGACGATCGGCACGATGATCCCGTAGGGCGTGTAGGCGCCGTGGTCGTGCAGGATCGTCACGTCCAGGCCGAGCACGCGGCCGTCGTCGTCGAAGCCGACCCGTACGTACTGGACCTGGCCGCGCTCGTGGGCCGAGGAGATGAAGTGCTCCCTGCGGTCCTCCGTCCACTTGATCTCGTGTCCGAGCGTCATGGCGGCCCACGGCACCAGCACCTCCTCGGGCCACGGGTGCACGATCTTCACCCCGAAGCCGCCGCCCACGTCGGGCGCGATCACCTCGACCTGCGGCAGCGGCAGCTCCAGCGCGGCGGCGACGGCCATGCGGACGCTGGTGGAGGTCTGGGTGCTGGAGTAGACGCGCAGGTCCCGGCCGTCCCACCGGGCGTACACGCCGCGCCCCTCCAGCGGCATGCTGGCGCTGCGCTCGATGTCGAGCCGGAAGGCCAGCGTGTGCGGCGCGGTCTCGATCGCCTCCCGCGCGCCGCGCCCGTCGGTCCCCGCGACCTCCTGGACGAGGTGCGCGCCGACGTTGCCGGGCACGTCCTCGTGGACGAGCTGGGCGCTCTGCACGGCCTCCTCCAGGCCGACGACCGGCTTGAGGAGCTCGTAGTCGACCTCGATGAGCGCGCAGGCGTCCTCGGCGGCGTACCTGTCCGCCGCCACGACCATGACCACCGGCTCGCCGACGTGCCTGACCACGTCCCTGGCCAGCGGGTAGGCGGTGCGCCCGTGGGTGAGCGCCGGGTGCGGGATCAGCAGCGGCAGCGGCCGGCCGACCCGGCCGGGCAGGTCCTCCCAGGTGTAGATGGCGACGAGCCCTTCGACGTCGAGCGCCGCGTCCACGTCGATGCCGCGGATGCGGGCGTGCGCGTGCGGCGAGCGCACGAACGCGGCGGCCAGCGCGTCGGGGCCGAGGTCGTCGAGGTAGCGGCCCCGGCCGGTGAGCAGCCTGGGGTCCTCCCGCCGCTGCACGGGCTCCCCGAACAGCCTCGTCGTCATGCTTCCTCCGCCAGCAGCTCGGCGGCCCGGTGGACGGCCTTGACGATGTTCTGGTAGCCGGTGCACCGGCACAGGTTGCCCGAGATGCCCTCCAGCACCTCCTCGTCCGTGGGGGCGGGGTTGTCCCGCAGCAGGGCGGTCACCGTGCACAGGAACCCCGGCGTGCAGAACCCGCACTGCAGCCCATGACACTCGGCGAAGGCTCTCTGCACTGCGCTCATGGCCTCACTCCGTGAGGCGGGCTCGGTCGCCCTGGAGCCGTCGCCTTCCCTCGTCGCTCCGGTCGCTGCGCTCCCTGCGCTCCTCAGTCCAGGCGACGGCGCTCCCTCGCCGCCCAGCCCCTCGACCGTGGTGATCTCGGCCCCGTCCACGCTGACCGCGAACGTCAGGCACGACCGGATCGGCTCCCCGTCGAGCAGCACGGTGCAGCAGCCGCAGACGCCGTGCTCGCAGCCGACGTGGGTGCCGGTCAGGCCGAGGTCGTGGCGCAGGCAGTCGGACAGCAGGCGGCGGGCGGGCACGCCGACCCGTCTGGCCGTGCCGTTGACGACGAGCGTGATCTCATGCTCCACGATCCTGTGCCTCCCTGGTCGCGTTCCGCACGGCCCGCTCGGCCAGCACGCCTGCGAGGTGGCGGCGGTAGGCGGCCGAGGCGTGGATGTCGCCCTCGGGTTCGACCCGGTCGCGGACGATCCGCGCCGCGTCCGCGGGGCTCTCCGTCACGTCCACCACGATCGGCACGTGACCGACGCCGATGCAGGCGAGCCTGGCGGCCTCGACCCAGCCGTCCTCGTCGAGCGTGACGACGGCGCAGACGCCGGCCAGGGCGTAGTCGCCGTGCCGCCGGGCCACCTCCTCGAAGGCTGCCCCGGTACGCGGGCCCAATGCCGGGAAAAATGCTGATACAGCCAGCTCGCCCGGCTGGACCGCCGACTCCATGGGCCCGACGAAGAACTCCTCTGCGCCCACGTCGCGCACCTGCCCCCGCAGGCGGGCCACCCGTACGGACCCGCCCAGGACGGCCAGCACGGCGGGCAGCTCGGCGGCCGGGTCGGCGTGCACGAGGCTGCCCACCACGGTCCCCCGGTTGCGGATCACCGGGTGGGCGACCAGCCGCAGCGCCCGGCTCAGCAGCGGATGCGCCCCGGCCCGCTCGGCCTGCGAGTGCCGGACCGTCGCCCCCACCCGGACACCGTCCCGCGTCGTCTCCATGGCCGCCAGCCCCTGGACGCGGTTGATGTCGACGAGATGCTCGGGAGCGGCCAGCCGCATGTTGAGCATGGGGATCAGGCTCTGCCCGCCGGCCAGCACCTTCCCGCCCACCTCGGCGAGGGTCCTGAGCGCCTCGTCGAGGTCGCGGGGAGCGTGGTACTCGAACGGGGGCGGCTTCACCCGGCCTCGCTCCCGACCGGCCGGGCGGGCCGTCCGGCGATGGCCCGCAGCAGGTGGTATCCGCCCAGCACCACGATGGTGCCGAGCGCGATCCCCTCAAGGGTGAAGTCGCCGCCGATGAAGTGGCTCACGGGTCCGATGGCCAGGATGATGCCCGCGCCGATCGGAACCATGTTGACGGGGTCGGAGAAGTCGACGCGGTTCTCGATCCAGATCTTGGCGCCGAGGAGGCCGATCATCCCGTACAGGATGACGGTGACCCCGCCCAGCACGCCGCCCGGGGTCGCGGCGACCAGCGCGCCGAACTTGGGGCAGAGCCCGAACAGGATCGCGATGATCGCGGCGATGTAGTAGGCGGCGGTCGAGTAGACCTTGGTGGCCGCCATGACGCCGATGTTCTCGGCGTAGGTGGTGGTGGGCGAGCCGCCGACCGCGCTGGCGACCATGGTGCCCACCCCGTCGGCCACCACCGCCCGGCCCACGTACGGGTCCACGTCCGTCCCGGTCATCTCGCCGACGGCCTTGACGTGCCCGATGTTCTCGGCGATGAGCGCGATGACGGCGGGCAGCACCAGCAGCACGGCGGAGGTCTTGAAGTCGGGGGCGTGGAAGTTCGGCACCCCGAACCACGGCGCCGACGCCACGGAGTCGAAGTTCACCCGGTCGTGCGGGAAGGCCGTGGCCACGCAGTAGGTCCCCTCGGCCGGGCAGCTCGCGCCCGCCGCGTCCCGCAGGTTGGCGCCGGGCAGCACGGACGTGACGGGCCCCGCGGCCTTGTCCAGCACCCACGACAGCACGAACCCGGCGACCAGCCCGACCAGCACCCCGATCCGGCCGACGAACCCCTTGAACAGCACGATCACCAGGAACGTGACCAGCATGGTGATGAGCGCGACCCAGTGGTCCTGCGGCCAGTAGACGTCCGCCACCACGTACGCCAGCCCGAACCCGATCAGCATGACGACCGCCCCCGTGACCACGGGCGGGAAGACGCGGTGGATGATCTGCACCCCGAGAAAGTGGACGGCCAGCCCGGCCAGCGCCAGCACGAACCCGGCGACCAGGATCGCACCGGTCACGATCGCGTCCGCGCCCGCCGTGTCCCCGCCGTAGGCGGCCCTGATGGCCAGCACCCCGCCGACGAAGGAGGCGCTGGTGCCGAGGTAGCTGGGCACCTTCCCCTTCACGATCAGCAGGAACAGGATCGTCGCCACGCCTGACATCATCACGGCGACGTTGGGGTCCAGCCCCATCACCAGGGGGAAGACGAACGTCGCGCCGAACATCGCGATCACGTGCTGCGCCCCGAAGCCCACCATCCTGGGCCAGCTCAGCCGCTCGTCGGGCCTGACCACCTCTCCGGGCGCCAGGTGCTTGCCGTCACCGTGTTTGGTCCATCCCAAAACCATGAGAGCCCCTCTTGTACTGGGCCGGCGACACGTTCCGTTGCGGGCACATTAGGCCCGCCGTAACGCTCCTACACGGGCATGATCTGCCAAATCTACGCGCGAGGCCAGTGGAAACCTCGCGCACACGCGATCGGTTTCGGGTGTGAGGTCAGTTCCAGTGCTGCGGGCGGTGGTAGACGCATCCGTCGGGCGCGTGGACGATGTGGGGAAGCTGCGACTGGCGGATCACGGCATCGCCCAGCGGCAACCACGCGTCACTGAGCTGCCTCAGGTGATTGGAACGCCTCCGGGGCGGGAACACGGCGATCACCCTGGTCTTGGTCCCGCGCTCCTCATCCAGCTGCCTGACGGCGTGAATCGCCGCGCACAGGTCGGAATCGGCGGACACGAGCATGACCACATCCACCTGAGATGTCGCGACGTCCGCCACTATGGCCGCGGTGAGCGCCGCATCGGACTGCTTCTCGGCGTAGGTCCGCCGTACGGTGCCACATGAGTGGCATCGCACTGCCTGCTCCTGGAACCTCCCCATGACGACCTGCACACCGCGGCTCTCCGTCGCGGCCAGATAGGTTTCCTGCCGCGCCTTGGCCGGTGGATCGTTGAGGATCGCGGCCGTGAAGTAGCTGACGGCCACGAGACGCTGATGCGGCCGCAACAGGCGGGTCGCCATGGCGCTCAGATCGAGCCAGAGATGCCGTCGCCCCGCGAGGTCCCGCAGGCCGTAGTACAGGTTGAAGCCGTCGACGTAGACACCCACCCGCTCGATTCCGGGAATGGACTTGTCGCACACCGCCATCACGCCCTAACATGGAGTCACCGCCGCCCGGGGGTACACTCCCGGGCCCTACGGCCCCCGTCAGGGGGCCGTTTCTTTTTGCCGACGCGCCTGATGTTAGTAAACGGTCAGTAATTGTGCGGTGACTTTTCGTCAACAGGTTCCCACTACTCCACGTGGATGGAGAACCCCTCCCCGCTGACCACCTGCCCCGAGCGGATCTTGGCGCGCTTGCGCAGCTCCACCTCTCCGTCCACCAGCACCATCCCCTCGGCGATCAGCACCTTGGCCATGCCGCCCGTCTCCGTGATCCCGCAGTACTTCAGCAGGTCACACAGCGGGATGTACTCGGAGCGCAGTTCGAAATCCACAACCCCCAACCCTAGATGCCGCGCATCCGCAGCACGTGCAGGGCCAGGGTCAGGTTGAGGCGCAGATGCGGGTCGTCGGTGAAGTTGCCGAGCAGGCGCTCCAGCTTCCCGATCCGGTAGCGCAGGGTGTTGTAGTGGAAGTGGAGGCGCCGCGCCGTCTCGGCCACGTTCAGGTTGGTCTCCAAGAGCACCTGGAGGGTGCGGCGGAGGTCGGCGTTCTCGGCGTCGGCGTCGGCGGCCAGCGGGCCGAGCGTCTCGCGTACGAAGGCGTGCAGCTCGTCGGTGTCGTTGACCAGGGACAGCAGCCGGTAGACGCCGAGCTGGTCGAAGTGGGCGACGGCGCCGGGCCCGTGCAGCTGGCGGCCCACCCGGGCCGCCTTCAGCGCCTGCGAGTACGCCTCCGGCAGCGTCTCCGCCCCCGGGCTGGGCCGGGAGCTGCCGGTCGAGAACGTCGCGGGCGGCACGTCGGCGAAGGCCGAGGCCGCGTCCTTGGCGATCCGGGTCGCGTCGATCGAGGCGTCCACCACGGCCACCACCTCGTGCGAGAACCCCGCCACCGCCCCGCGCGGGTCGTGCCGGCGCATCGCCGCCGTCCAGCACGCCACCAACCGGTCCTGCGCGCTGCGCTCGTCGCCGTCCGGGTCCAGCTCGGCCACCAGTACGGTCACCGGCCGCGCCAGGTCCCACCCGAACGCCCGCGCCCTGGCCGTGACCCGCTCGGCCGTGCCCGCCCGGCCGGTGAGCACGTCGCGCAGGAAGTCGGCGCGGTACTTGCTCTCGACGGCGTTGACCGCCTCCTGCCGGGTGACGACGAGCGCGGCCACGGTGGCGGCGCGTTCGAGGATGCCGACGTCGCTGTCGCGGATCGCCCCGGACGGGCTGTAGGCGACGATCCTCCCGTGGTGGTGGCCGCCGGCCAGCACGGGGACCGAGGCGAACGACCGCGCCCGGCCCGAGGCCGGCGTACGGGGCGGGCCCTCCCGGGAGATCGACTCGCGCAGGACGGCCACGTGCTCGGCCGGCCCCGCGGTGGCCAGCACCCGGCCCGAGCCGTCCACGGCCGCCACCGACACGTCGAGCAGCTGGGACACCTCGGCGGCCACCTCGTTGAGCCCGCCGCCGGCCAGCACCACCTGCACCAGCGCCCGGTGCGCCTCCTCGGCGCGGGCGAGCACGGCGGCCTGGCGGTTGAGGATGTCGGTCAGCACCTGGTTGAGGATGTCGTCGAACCCGACGTCGTTCGGCAGCAGGATGAGCGGGAAGCCGAGCCGGTCGGCCTGCTCGACCATCTCGTCGGGCAGCTCGTCCACATAACGGCCGAGCTTGATCGCCAGCGCCGACAGCCCGCGCTCGTCCAGGTCGGCGACCAGCCGGCCGAGCGACTGCGGCGTGTTGCGCAGCGGGTAGCCGGTGGTCAGCAGCAGTTCGTGCGGCTTGACCCAGGCCAGGATGTCGGGGACCTCCATGACGTTCAGCCGCTGCACGATGCGGCCCAGCCCGCTCTCCCCCGCGATCAGCCTGGCCTCGGCGAGGGTGGAGACGCCGAGCACCTCTCCGACGGAAACACCGTGAATGATCGTCCCGGTGCTGGCGAGACGGACGGGGGGCTCCATGGGGAGATTGTGACCCCAGAAACCGTCTGTCAGGAAGAGCCAACCTTCCCGCTGACTGTTGGCAAATTTACCCGTACGGAGGGTTCCCCGACCGTTTTACGGTCAGGTCCAAGGTCGGATGGGAGGTTCGGTGACCGTAAGCACTCATGCGAGGCGTACCCGCATCCAGGCTCGCGTCCAGGCCCGCAGCCACGTCACGGGTGCGGCCAGCACGGCGGTACGCCCCGTCCTGGAGTCGCCGCGCCGCCCCGCCCGGGTGCTCGCCGCGTTCCCGGCGGGGGTCTATCTCGAGGTCAGGACCGATCTCGAGCCTTCGGTGATCGCCGTCATCACGGGGACGGCCACCCGGCTGCCCAACTCCGTACTGCTGGCCGGCCCGCTGCCGGGCGTCACGGTGGGTGACGAGGCCTCGGTGGGTGACCGCAGCATCGAGCTGGGCCCGCTGAGCCTGGGCGTGCGCCGCTGGTGGGACCCCGCCCCGCCGCTGGGCCGGATCGATCGGGACCGGCTCGAACAGGCCGCCGCCCGCTTCGGCGACCCGCCGCGACCGGGGCTGGCCGGGAACGGCGCCGTCGAGCTGCTGGCCGACAGCTGCGCGAAGGGCTGGCTGCTGGGGGCCGTGACGGCGGCCGAGCAGCTCATGGGCCTGGGGCCCGGCCTGACGCCGAGCGGCGACGACGTCCTGGCGGGCCTGCTGGTGACGCTGCGGCGCCTGGGCGCGGCGGCCGGGGCCGACCGGGCGGTCCGGCTGGCCGGCTGGCTGGCGGCGACCGTGACGTTCGACGCGAGGACGCGTACGACGCCCATTTCGGCCACGCTCCTGCACTGCGCGGCCAGGGGTGAGAGCAGCCCCGAGGTGACCGCGGTGCTGCGCGGCGTCACGGGCGACCAGCCCCTCGAACCGGCCCTGCGCCGCCTCCACAGCCTCGGCCACACCTCGGGCTCCGACCTGGCCCAGGGCGTCGCCATCGGCGTGAGCGCCGTCCTCACGCTGGGCGGGCCCCGATGAGCGCCGAGACGGTGCTGGTACGGAAGGGCGCGTACGTCGACTCCATCTCCCTGATGCGCATAAGTCGGGCGCTGACCGAAATGTCGGGCGTGGAGGCCGCCATGGTCGCCATGGCCACCGAGCTGAACCTCGCCGTCCTCCGCGACCTGGGCTTCACGGTCCCGCAGGCCGGGCCCGGCGACCTGCTGATAGCCGTGCGCGCCCGCGACGCCGGCGCGGCCATCGAGGAGGCCGACCGGCAGCTCGCGAGCTTCCGTCACCCAGAGGGGGGCACGGCCGACCAGCCCCCGCTGACCACCCGCTCGGCCGCCGGCACGCCTGCCGACCTGGTGCTGGTCTCCACTCCCGGCGAGCACGCCTTCGCCGAGGCGCTGGACGCCATCCAGGCCGGGCTCCCCGTCATGATCTTCAGCGACGGCGTCCCCGTGGCCCAGGAACGGCGGCTCAAGGAGCTCGCGGAGGCCGCGGACGTCCTCGTGATGGGCCCCGACTGCGGCACCGCCCTGATCGGCGGCGTCGGCCTGGGCTTCGCGAACGTCCTCAGCCCCGGCCCCGTCGGCGTGGTGGCCGCGTCCGGCACCGGGGCCCAGCAGGTGACGTCCCTGCTCGACTGGGCCGGCACCGGCGTCAGCCACGTGCTCGGCGTGGGCGGCAGGGACCTGTCGGCCGAGGTGGGCGGCCTGTCCACGCTGCGGGCCCTGCGCATGCTGGACGAGGACCCGGCCACCGAGCTGATCGTGCTGATCTCCAAGCCGCCGTCCCCCGAGGTGGCGCGGACCGTGCGGGAGGCCGTGGGAGGCCTGCGCACGCCGGTGGTGCCCGCGCTGCTCCCCGAGCCGGACCTGACGGAGGCGGCCGAGCGGGCGCTGCGCGCGCTCGGCCGGCCGGTGCCCGAGTGGCCCTCCTGGCCCGCGTGGTCGGGCAAGCAGGGCCCGGCCAAGGCCATCAAGGGCATCTATTCCGGCGGGACGCTCAGCACCGAGGCCGCGCTGGTGGCCGGCCAGGGCGACTTCGTGGACTACGGGGACGACGCCTACACCAGGGGCCGGGCGCATCCCATGATCGACCCGACCCTGCGCGTCGAGGCGCTGGCCCGCGCCCAGGAGACGGACCTGGTGCTCATGGACGTCGTGCTCGGCCACGGCGCCGACCCCGACCCGGCCGCCTCGCTCGCGCACGCCGTGGCCCGCACCCCCGCCACCGTCGTGATCGCGCTCATCGGGACCGAAGGCGACCCGCAGGACCTGCACCGCCAGGCCGCCGCCTTCCGCGAGGCGGGCGCGGCCGTCTTCACCTCCAACGCCCAGGCCGCCCGGCACGCCAGGAGCCTCGTATGAGTCCGCTGTCCGCTCCGTCCCGCGTCGTCACGGTGGGCGCGGGCCTGCTCGACGAGGCGCTCAGGGCGCAGGCCGTCGAGACGACGCCGGTGTCCTGGCGCCCGCCGCTGCCCGGCACCGCCGAGGCCCTGGCCGCGGTGCTCGCCGACCCGCGCCGGCAGGCCGCGAACGAGCTGGCCGCGAGCAGGCTGACCTCCGCCCGCCCGCACCTGGTCGGAGTGCGCCGGGCCTCGGAGGTGCTGGCGCCGGGAACGTTCCTGCACGCGGGGCCGCCCATCACGTGGGAGCGCGCGTCGGGCCCGATGCGCGGCGCGCTGATCGGCGCGATGCTGCTGGAGGGCCTGGCCGCCGACGAGCACGAGGCGGGGCGCAGGCTGGCGGCGGGCGAGATCGCACTGCGTCCGTGCCACGAGCACGCCACCGTGGGCCCGATGGCGGGCGTGGTGAGCCCGTCCATGTGGCTGTTCGAGGTGCGCGACGACGAGCACGGCGGCACCGCGTACTGCTCGCTGAACGAGGGCCTGGGCAAGGTGCTCCGTTACGGCGCCTACGGGCCCGAGGTGCTGGAGCGGCTGCGCTGGATGGACGCGGTGCTCGGCCCCGCCCTGGCGGCGACGCTGGAGCGCACGGGGCCGATCGACCTGCGCTCGCTGATGGCGCAGGCCCTGCAGATGGGCGACGAGCTGCACAACCGCAACCGCGCCGCCACCTCGCTCCTGCTGCGCGAGCTGGCCCCGGCCGTGGTCGAGGCCGTCCCGGGGGCGGCCGCGGAGGTGCTGCGGTTCATCAACGGCAACGACCACTTCTTCCTGAACGGCGCCATGGCCGCCGCCAAGGTGAGCACCGACGCCGCCCGCGACGTGCCCGGCTCGTCCATGGTCGTCGCCATGGCCAGGAACGGCACCGACTTCGGCGTCCAGGTCTCGGGGCTGGGCGGGCGATGGTTCACGGGGCCGGCTGGCGTGCCCGACGGGCTCTATCTCGGCTCGTACGGGCCGGACGACGCGAACCCGGACATCGGCGACTCCACGATCACGGAGACCTCGGGGCTGGGCGGGTTCGCGATGGCGGCGGCGCCGGCCATCGTGCGGTTCGTGGGCGGCGAGGTGTCCGACGCGGTTCGGGCCACCCGTTCCATGTACGAGATCACGCTCGCGGAGCACCCGGTGTTCCAGATTCCGGGGCTCGGCTTCCGCGGCACGCCGGTCGGGATCGATGTAACTCTCGTCGCGAGAACGGGCCTGCTGCCCGTGGTCAACACCGGCATCGCGGGCCGCGTCCCGGGAACCGGTCAAGTAGGAGCAGGCCTGGTCAAACCCCCTGTAGAGGCATTCACCACTGCATTGATCGCATTGGCGGAACAAGCCATCTGAATGGCGATATTTCTGCAGGTCAAAGCTCTTGTAAGGATGCTCCAGCTTCCCTTGCGCATGCCCCGCCGATATCGTAACGAACCACTTTTAATCGCTCGTAGCGCGGGATGGGGGCGGGATCATGGCAGCCGACCGCTTGCTCAGCGGCCCCGGCGCGGAAGGAGGCGCCCCGAGCGGCGCCCCGCAGAGCCAGGGCCGTCTGATCGGCCGGCGTTACCGGCTCATGTCGCCTGTCGGCCGGGGCGGCATGGGCATGGTGTGGCACGCCCACGACGTCCTGCTCGACCGGGACGTGGCGGTCAAGGAGCTGATCCTCCCGTTCGGGCTCGACCACTCGGGCATGCAGGTGGCCCACCGGCGCGTGCTGCGCGAGGCCAGGTCGGCCGCGCGGCTGACGCATCCCGGCATCGTCACCGTGCACGACGTGGTCGAGGAGGACGGCCGCCCGTGGATCGTGATGGAGCTGGTCCGCGCGTGGTCCCTGGAGCAGGCCGTCCGCCAGAGCGGGCCGCTGCCGGTGCTGCAGGCGGCCGAGATCGGCATCCGGGTGCTCGACGCGCTCAGGCACGCGCACTCCGCGGGGATCCTGCACCGCGACATCAAGCCCGGCAACGTGCTGCTGACCCAGGACCGGGTGGTCCTGACCGACTTCGGCATCGCGGCCATCGAGGGCGACGTGACGATCACGCAGACCGGGCTGCTCATGGGGTCGCCCGCGTACATCCCGCCGGAGCGCCTGTCCGGGCAGGCGATCACGCAGGCGGCCGACCTGTGGTCGTTCGGCGCGACGCTGTACGCCGCGCTCGAGGGGCGGCCCCCGTACGAGGGGCCCGATCCGGTGGCGGTGCTCGGCGCGGTGCTCACGCAGGATCCGATCGCGCCCCAGCGGGCCGGCTCGCTGACGCCGGTGATCGAGGGCCTGCTGCGCAAGGACCCGGCCCAGCGGCTGACCTCCGACCAGGTCATCGAGATGCTGGAGGCGGTGCTGCGCGCGCACGGCTCCGTCCGGCCGCGCCCGGCCGAGCCGCCGCCCGTCACCGGGCCCGCTCCGGGGGACACGCCGGCCTCCGGGCTGCTGGAGTCCCCGTCGGGGCCCCATCTGGCGAACATGCCGTCGCGGATCGTGGAGACGCCCTCGGGTCCGATCCGGGTGCCGTACGACCCGCTGAGCAGCCCGTCCGGCGGTCACGCGATGCCGTACGACGGCCTGACGAGCCCCTCCGGCAGCCACCGGACCGACCAGCTGGTGCCGCCGCCGCCCGAGTTCGGCGGCCCGTCGGGGGCCCGGTCCGCTTTCGGCATGCCCTCGGGCCCGCACCGGGTCCCCAGGGGCCAGGGCGACGACTCCGGCCCGCAGCCCGCGCCGATCCTGCCGCTGACCACGGACAGCCGTACGTCCTCCACCGCCACTCCGTGGCCGCTGGCCTCGGCCGAGGACCTGCGCGAGCAGTCGCGTGACCTGTCGCGCGACCTCGGCCACAACCGGCTGGCCACGCTGCCCAGCACGGCTCCGCGCACCGGCAAGAGCCGGCGCAGGCCCGACGAGGACGACGGGACCTGGGTTCGCCGCGGGCGGCCGACGCCGCTCACGATCATCAGCGCGGTCCTGGCGGTGGCCGCCGTCGTGGCCGCGGTCGTGTTCTTCATGCCGAGCGGGTCGCCCTCCCAGGTGACGGCCACGCCGCGGACCGCGACGTCCGCATCCGCCGAACCCGGGAACGCCGAGCCCTCGCCGATACCGTCGGGCTACACCGAGCACGGCACGGCCGGGTTCGCCGCCGCCGTGCCCGCGGGCTGGAAGCCGGCGACGTCGGGCGGGGTGACCACGTTCAGCGGGCCGAAGGACTCCGGCATGCGGATCATGGTGCAGAAGGTGAGCCCGCAGACCGACGGAGGGCTGTCCGAGCTGGGCCGCCAGGAGGCCAAGGGCGGCGTGGAGGGCTACATCCAGGTGCAGCTCCAGGCCGTCGGCTACCGCGGCTGGCAGGCCGCCGACTGGGAGTACACCTACACCACGGCCAGCGGTGTC
Source organism: Nonomuraea angiospora (assembly GCF_014873145.1). Classification (NCBI taxonomy): domain Bacteria; kingdom Bacillati; phylum Actinomycetota; class Actinomycetes; order Streptosporangiales; family Streptosporangiaceae; genus Nonomuraea; species Nonomuraea angiospora. Next base: position 4,386,820 of record NZ_JADBEK010000001.1, read on the forward strand.
CCCATGCACGCGCTCACCCGGTACGTCACGATCGACGACATCACCGCGTACAAGATCACCTTCGATCTGCCCGAGCTCAAGTGGGACGACCAGGCGGAGACCCGCAAGGTGTTCCTGGACACGTTCCGGCGGGATGGCTGACGTATTGCACCACTCATTCCAAAACGGGTAATGTGCCAGATATGGGGCGACCAAGGAAGTTCGAGGAGGAACGCGCCGTCGAGGCGGCGATGCGCGCGTTCTGGTCCGCGGGCTTCGAGGCCACCTCGACGGCGGACCTGTGCGCGGCCACCGGGCTCGGGCGCAGCAGCATCTACAACACCTTCGCCAGCAAGCACGACCTGTTCGTGAAGGCCCTGAACCGCTACACAGAGCAGCGCAACGCCGCGCTCGCCGAGACGCTGGACGCCGACCTGCCGCTCAAGGAGAAGATCAGGACCGTCCTGTGGTGGGCCGTCGACCCCGAGCCCGGCGAGCCGCCCGGCTGCCTGGTGGTCAACTCGATGACCGAGCTGGCCCCGCACGACCCCGAGATCGCCGAGCTGCTGCGGCGTGACAACGACAGGCGGCGGGAGATGGTGCGCGCCGCCATCGAGACCGGCCGCTCGCGGGGCGAGATCGGCCAGGACCGGGACCCGCTCGCGCTGGCGCACTTCGTCTTCGCCACCGTCAGCGGCCTGCGCGTGGCCGCGCGGGGCGGGACGGACCGGGACGGGCTCGAGTCGATCGCGAAAACCGCCCTGGGCGTTTTCTGATCTTTTTTTACGCCGTCGTTTTGAACTGATCAATCCAAAAAGGAGGAACGCCATGCCCTTGGCCATCTACATATTGGGCCTTTCGATCTTCGCTCAGGGCACTTCCGAGCTCATGCTGGCCGGGCTGCTCCCGGAGATGGCCGCCGACCTGCGGGTGTCCGTGCCCGAGGCGGGGCTGCTGATCTCGGCGTTCGCCATCGGGATGCTGGTGGGCGCACCGGTGCTGGCCGTCCTCACGCTGCGCTGGCCACGGCGTACGGCGCTGCTGACGTTCATCGCGGTCTTCGTCCTGTCGCACGTCGCGGGCGCGCTGACGTCGAGCTACACCGTGGTGTTCGCCACCCGCGTCGTGGGCGCGTTCGTGTACGCGGGCTTCTGGGCCGTGGCGGCGAGCACGGCGGTCGGCCTGGTGCCCGCCAACGCCCGGGGCAAGGCGATGAGCGTGCTGGCCGGCGGCCTGACGGTCGCCACCATCATCGGGTTGTCCCTGGGCACGGTCATCGGCCAGCACCTCGGCTGGCGGGCCGCGTTCTGGGCGGTCGCGGCGCTGTCGGCGCTGGCCGGGGCGGGCGTGCTCGCCACCATCCCGGGCGGCCGCCCGGACGCCTCCGCGACCCCGCGCGTCTCCGTCGAGCTGCGCTCCATGATCAACCCCCGGCTCTGGCTCGCGTACGGCACGACCGCGCTGGCCACGGGAGCCCTGCTGGCCTCCTTCAGCTACCTGAGCGTGCTGCTGGTCGACACCACGGGCCTGGAGCCGGCCTGGGTGCCCGCGGTCCTGGCGCTCTACGGAGTCGGCTCGCTGATCGGGATCACCATCGGCGGCCGGACCGCCGACGCGCGGCCGTTCCCGTCCCTGTACCTCGGCGTCGCCGGCCTGATCGTCTGCTCGGTGGCGCTGGCCCTGACCGCGTCCGTCCCCGTGGCGGCCATCGCGATGATCTTCCTGCTGGGCGCGTTCGGCTTCGGCATGAACCCCGCCCTGAACACCCGCGTCTTCTCCCTGGCCAAGGACGCCCCCACCCTGGCGGCCGCGGTGAACGTCTCCTCCTTCAACGTCGGCATCACCGTCGGCCCCTGGCTCGGCGGGCTGGCCATCGGCGCGGGCCTCGGCTACCCGTCCGTCGCCTGGATCGGGGCCGCGATCGGCGTGCTCGCCCTGGCCACCGTGGCCGTGGCGGCCGCCCTGCACCGCTCGCCGGCGCCGGAGCGCGGTCGGGTACCTTCGGCCGTATGAAACTGGCGAGCATCCACTTCTACCCCGTCAAGTCCACCGCGGGGCACCAGGTTCACGAGGCCGAGGTGCAGCCGTGGGGGCTCGCCGACGACCGCCGCTACCTGATCACCGACGAGCACGGCGAGCTCCTGACGGCCCGTCAGGAGCCCCGCCTGCTGGCCTGCGTGGCCCGGGTCGAGGGCGGCTCGCTCACGCTGACCGGCCCGCACGCCGCCCCGCTGCGGGTCACGCCGACCGCCGTCACGTCCACGGTCGCCGTGGGGCGCACCCACGTGGAGCTCACCGACTGCGGCGACGACGCGGCGGACTGGCTGTCCGGGCTGGCGGGCCGGCCCGTCCGGCTCAAGTGGCTCGACGACCCGACCCGCCGGCCGGTCAATCCGGAGTACGGGCGGCCGGACGACCGGGTGAGCCTGGCCGACGGCTATCCGCTGCTGCTCACGTCCAGCGCCTCGCTCGCCCAGCTCAACGACTGGATCGTGGAGACCGCGCTGGAGCGCGGCGAGGAGGCGCCGCGGCCGCTGCCCATGCACCGGTTCCGGCCGAACGTGGTGATCGACGGCGTCGGCACGCCGTTCGCGGAGGACGAGTGGAAGCGGGTCCGCATCGGCGCGGTGGACTTCCGGGTGAGCAAGCTGTGCGACCGGTGCGTGCTGACCACGATCGACACCTCCACGTACACGAAGGGCAAGGAGCCCATCAGGACGCTTTCGCGGCATCGCAGGTGGGACGGCAAGGTGTGGTTCGGCGTCAACCTGATCCCGGACGTGCCCGGACGCATCGTCCAGGGAGATTCAGTCACCATTCACTGAAATATCGCCCTTTGGGGTGATGTCAGGGGCTATGCGAGACTTCACACGTGACCAGTGCCCCCACTACGCCCGCTGTCTCGTCCTCTGACCGAATTCGCGGCGTCCAGCGCCGCACCTTGGCCGTCCTGTCCGCGACGCAGATCGTGAGCGGGGTGGGGGTCGCCGTCGGGCTCGCGCTCAGCTCGGTGGTCGTGGACGAGCTCTCGGGCTCCACGGTGATCAGCGGCTTCGCGGGCACGGCGACCGTGCTCGGCGCGGCGCTGCTGGCCCTGCCCACGGCCAAGGCGTCGGGCAGCGGCGGCCGCCGGGCCGGTCTGTCGCTGGCGTACGCGGCGGCGCTGGCGGGCTGCCTGATCTCGGCGCTGGCGATCAGCCTGCGTACGTGGCCGCTGCTGCTGGCGGGCCTGGTGCTCGTGGGCGGCGGGAGCGCGGGCAGCCTGGCCGCGCGCTACTCGGCCACGGACCTGTCGCCCAAGGGCCGCTCGGCCAGGCACCTGTCACTGGTCGTCTGGGCCTCCACGATCGGCTCCGTGGCCGGCCCCAACCTGGCCAAGCCCACCGACCAGATCGGCATGCGGCTGGGGCTGGTGGAGAAGGCGGGGCCGTTCGTGTTCGCGGCGCTGGCGTTCGCGGTGGCGCTGGCCCTCATCTTCTGCCTGCTGCGCCCCGACCCGCTCACGCTGGCCCGCTCCCTGAACGACGGCCCGGCCGCCGCCCGCGGCTCCAAGGGGACGATCCGCACCGCCTGGCAGACCCTCCGCACCACCCCGATGGCCCGCCGCGCCCTCGTCATGATCGCGGTGAGCCACACGGCGATGGTGTCCGTCATGTCCATGACGCCGGTCAAGCTCCACCACGACGGCTCGAACCTGGACGTCATCGGCCTCGTGATCAGCCTGCACATCGCGGGCATGTACGTGCTGTCGCCGGTGGTGGGCTGGCTGGCCGACAAGGCGGGCAAGGTGCCGGTGCTCGTGCTCGGCATGGCCCTGCTGCTGAGCGCCGCCGCGCTCGCCGGCACGGCCGGACACGGGGTCTGGCAGGTGACGGCCGCGCTGGTGCTGCTCGGCCTCGGCTGGTCGTGCGGCCTGGTGGCGGGCTCGGCCCTCGTCACGGAGTCCGTCCCGCTCGAACGCCGCCCCGCCGTCCAGGGCCTCTCGGACCTGCTGATGAACGTCTGCGGCGCCACGGGCACGATCGTCGCGGGCGCCATCGTGGGGACGCTCGGCTACGGCGTGCTCGGCCTGGTCGTGGGGGTCATGGCGGCGCTCGCGGGCGTCTGGCTGACCGTCATCTGGCGCGCCGACCGTCACTTGGCGTCGGCGTAGGACGAGACGGCCACCGCCTCCATGGGAAAGCGCACCGGCGTCGCCCCGAACAGCAGCCGGGTGGCCTCGACCGCGGCCGACGCCACCGCGGCGATCACCTCCTCCGCCTGCTCGGCCGGGCAGTGGACCATCACCTCGTCGTGCTGGAAGAACACCAGCCGCGCCGGCTCCGGCAGCAGCCCGCGCAGCACCGCCATCAGCGCCAGCGCCCACTCGGCCGCCGTGGCCTGCACCACGAAGTTACGCGTGAACCGCCCGCGGTCCCGGGCCGCCCGCGCGCCCTCGGGCCCCGACACCAGCTCCTTCCACCGCGGCGAGGGCGGCGGGCTGGTGCGCCCGAGCCAGGAGCGCACGAGCCGCCCCTCCTCCCCCGCCTTGGCCGCGTCCTCCACGAACTGGTACGCCTTGGGGAAGCGCTGCCGCATCACCGCCAGCAGCTTGGGCGCGTCACCGCTGGTGCCGCCGTACATGGCGGACAGCATCGCGATCTTGGCGTGGTCGCGCTCGCCGCCGAACGACTTCGCCAGCGCCGAGTACAGGTCGATCTCCCCGGCGGCCCGGGCCAGCCCCACGTCGCCGGCCATCGCGGCCAGCACCCGCGGCTCCAGCTGGGCGGCGTCGGCGACGACCAGCGCCCACCCCTCGTCGGCCACCACCACGCGCCGCATCACCTTGGGGATCTGCAGCGCCCCGCCACCGCTGGTGGCCCACCGCCCGGACACCACGCCGCCGACCACGTACTCGGGCCGGAAACGCCCGCCCCGCACCCACTGATCGGCCCACACCCACCCGTGGAAGCTGTAGAGCCGGGCCAGCTCCTTGTAGGCCAGCAGCGGCTTCACCGCGGGGTGGTCGATCTGCTTGAGCTCCCACGACCGGGTGGTCTTCAACGCCACCCCCGCCCCCTTGAACGCCTTGACGAGCTGCTGCACCGAGTCGGGGTTGACCGGCTGGCCGAGGGCCGCGGTCACCTCGTCGGCCAGCGCCTGCAGCTTGGCCGGGCGCATGCCGTGGACGGGCCGCGGCCCGAGCAGCTCGGTCAGCAGCTCGTCGTGCACGTCGCGCCGCCAGGGCATGCCGTCGTAGGACATCTCGGCCGCGATGAGCGCCCCCGCCGACTCGGCCGCCACCAGCAGCCGGAACCTGCCCGGCTCCGGCAGCGCCTCGATGCGGCGCAGCTGGTCGGCCAGCACCTCCGCCACGGCCTCGGCCGCGAGCGGCTCGGGCGCGAACAGCGTGCCGGGCGCGCTCGGCTGCTCCTCCGGGACCGGCAGCCCGTGCAGCCGGGCGTGGGCGGCCCTGGCCGAGCGGCTCTCGCCGTAGCGGCCCTCGTACGCGAGCAGCAGCCCCTCGGTGAGCGCGAGGTCGTGGCAGCGCGAGACCCGCGCGCCCGCGCCCAGCAGGTCGGGATAGACCTCCCGCGCGTCGGCCCACACCCACCGCGGGCGCTCGGCCTCCTCCAGCTCGCGTACGGCCCCCGCCAGGTCGGCGGGGCGCCGCGCCGAGCCGCCCACGGGCAGCAGCGTCTCTCCGGCGACCACGACATACACGTGGTCAAGGGTGCCAAAAAGCTACGACAAAGCGATGCGCACCTCGTCCTCCAGCGGCGGATCGTCCTCCTGGGCCCGGCACCCGGTGGCGGCGAAGCACCGCACGGTCAGCTCCTCGGGCGTGACCGACAGGTGCAGGAACTGCTTGAAGAACGGCGGCGTGTCCCAGTCGGACAGCTCCGACAGGTAGCGGTGGAACACCTTGTCGACCGGCAGCCTGAGCGGCCACGGCCACGCCCCGAGCAGCCGCGCCGCCCACCGCATCCTGCGGGTGATCGTGACGGGGCCCTCGGGGGATCTGACCGGCTCGTTCTTGATCTGGTCCGCCATGATGCACAGGGCCTCGGAGGGCGTCAGGTAGATCCACTTCATCCGCAGGCGGTGCGCGTACAGCTGGCTGTAGAAGGACAGGGAGTCGCCGCGCAGCGGGTAGCACCTGAACTCGTCCTCGTGCACGTCCGCGACGTCGACCCGCTGGATCGTGTGCGTGGCGTGCATGAAGGCGCCGCCGCCGCCGGAGACGATGTACTGGATCACCCGGTCGCCCACTTTGACGGGGTAGCGCTGGTAGTTGTGCACGTCTCCGCCGATGGCCGCCACGTAACGGTTCGCCGGGTCGCGCACGATGTCGTCGATCGTGCCGCCTTCCTCCAGCGGTGAGGGCTTGTAGACGTTTCCGGTGTAGATGGGCTTGCCCGTGACGAGGATCTTGGGCCGCGGATCGCGCGAGACGCGCCGCAGCCAATCGGTCTGCCCCTTGTCGATGATGTTCTTGATGCCGGTGTCGACGCCGACGATCAGCAGGCTGTCGCTCTCGATCACCCAGTACGGCCCCGGCTGCGTGACCTGCTGGGACGGCTTGCCCCTGAGCTCGCGCGCCCGGGCCAGCCGCGCCTCGTCGATGGCCTCCGGCTTGCGCCACAGCAGGCCGCGCAGCCAGCGGTCCGGTCTCGGCTTGAGCGCCGGCGCGTCGCAGAAGACCCGCATGAAACCGCCGAGCCCGTCGTACCAGTCGTGGTTGCCGGGGACGGCGTAGATCGGGGCGTCATAGTCCTTGTACGGACGGAAGAACTTGTCCCCGTACTCGTTGCCCGATCCCGTCGGATAGATCACATCACTCGCGATGACGGCGAAGGACGTCTCTTCCCCTACTTTCAACATCCCCGGAACAACGGCGTACTGGGACGCGTCCCCCTCGCCTGTATCACCGAGCAGCAGGAAACTGAAATTTCCCCCGACAGGGGGTTTGATACGAAATTCCGGATCAATCCCTCGCGCTTCCTGAGCCGCCACCCATCGCGCCCGAACCTCTCCCGACGGATCCCCGAACAACCCCGCGAGGATGTCGTTACGCGATCTCCACAGCGTCGCCAAATTCAGCCAGGTAAACCCGTGATTGTCGGGTCTGAGCTGCGCGAACGCCCCCGTCTGTGTGCAGGCCCATCCTGCCCCCTCTTCTGACACCCTTGAGGAAAGCTGCTTTCCCCGCTCGGCCGCGACTTCCACCATGACCACATACTTACCGCGATCACCCATTCGTGCACCCGGAACGCTCCGTACTGTAAGGAACACAGAAGGTTCGCAATGGTGTACCCTCAACCCCCCAAGCAAGCGGTAGGGACCGTCGAGGGGGGTGCCTCATGACCCGTAACGGCCCGGACGACACGACCCGGAGCGGCACTTCCGACGTGGAGGTCATCGAGGGGCTGCTGGCATACGCGCAGACCCGGTCGTCCCGCTGGGGCGGGGCGGCGCTGAAAAGGGTCAGCGAGGCGGTCGCGCGCAGCCGGGCCCTCGACGCGCGCGCTCCCGGCACGCACACGGCCCTGCTGGCCCGCAGCCTGCTCGCCAAGGCGAAACTCCTGCTCAGACGGGACCGGGGCGCGGAGGCGCTCCCCCTGGTCCAGGAGGCGGTGGCGCTCAGCCGCCCGGCGGGCGGCGCCCCGCTGGAGGTGGCGCTGAGGTGCCTGGCCGCCGCCCTCGAGTCCCTCCACCGCTACAGCGAAGCCGCGGCCACGCTCGCGGAGGCCGACCGGATCGTTCCCCCCGACGAACCCTGACCCACCCGCCTAAGCGGTGGGTGGGACGAGGGCGCCGGGGTTGAGGATTCCGGCCGGGTCGAGGCGGGCCTTGACCGCCTGCAGGATGCTCACGCCCACCGGCCCCACCTCGGCCGCGTAAGCGTCCCGGTGCTCGCGTCCGACCCCGTGGTGGTGGGTGATCGTGCCGCCGGCCGTCACGATGGCCGCGTTCGCCGCCTCCTTGGCGCGCTCCCACTGCGCCACCGGGTCCCCCTCCTGCGCGACGACGACCGTGAAGTACAGCGAGGCGCCGGTCTCGTACACGTGGGAGACGTGGCACATGACGAGCGGCGAGCCGAGCGCGCCCGCCAGGGCGAGCCGCACCGCGTCGTAGAGCCGCGGCAGGTTCGCCCAGAACCCGGCCGTCTCCAGGGTCTCGACGGTGGCGCCGGCGGCGAGCAGCGAGTCGCGGAGATAGGGCGCGGAGAAGCGTCCGTGCTCCCACGCCTCCCCCGGCTCGGCGCCCAGCGGCTCGCCGCCCATCCGGCTCAGCACGGCCGCGGCCCCGGCCTGCCGGGCCGCCACCGACCCCCACCCGGAGGCTCGGGTGCTCTCGTAGCCGGCGATCAGGAGGCAGCCCGAGCCGCCAGAGCCGATGGTGTCGGGCTTCGCGAGGCCGATCATGGTCTCGGTCTCGTCCGAGAGCCGCAGCACCGTCGGGAGCGGCCCCTCCTGGGCGAGCGCGCGCACGGCCGCCGTCCCCTCCGCGAACGTCCCGAACCGCCACCCCTCGTACCGCCGCTCCTCAGGAGCGCGCCGCACCCTCAGCCGCAGGGACGTGATGACCCCGAAGGCGCCCTCGGAGCCCAGCACGAGCTGGCGCAGATCGGGGCCGGCCGCCGACTTGGGGGCGCGTCCGAGGTCCAGGGTGCCGGTGGGGGTGGCCACCGTGAGGCCCACGACCATGTCGTCGAAGCGTCCGTATCCGGCGGAGGCCTGGCCGCTGGAGCGGGCCGCCGCGAAGCCTCCGAGGGTGGCGTACTCGAAGGACTGGGGGAAGTGGCCGAGCGTGAGGCCGTGCGCGGCGAGCAGCCGCTCGGCCTCGGGGGCGCGTACCCCGGGCTCGAAGGAGGCCACGAGGGACTCCGGGTCCACGGAGAGCAGGCGGTCGAGCCGGCCCAGGTCGAGAGCGACCACCCCCGTGAAGCCCGAGTCCGGCGTGGCGGCGGTGAGGCCGCCCACCACGGAGGTGCCGCCGCCGAAGGGGATCACGGCGACGCGTTCGGCGGAGCACACCCGCAGCAGCTCGGCCACCTCCTCGTGCGAGCCGGGCAGCACCACCGCGTCGGGCGCGGCCGAGCCGTCCCCCGCGCGCATCCGCAGCAGGTCGGGGGTGGACTTGCCGCGCGTGTGGCGCACGCGGGCCTCGTGCGAGGTCAGCACGTACGCGGGGCCGACCACCCCGGCCAGCGCGCCGAGCAGCGGCTCGGACAGGGCGACCGGCGGCAGGCGCACCGATTCGAGACCGACGGCGGGGGCGTCCGGGGCGCGCACGCCGAGGAAGTCGCGCAGAAGCGCGCGGACCTGCTCGGGCAGCTCGCGGGCGAGAGCCGGGTCGCCCCAGCCGGACCACAGCATCGGTTCTCCACTCACGCTTACACTGTGACACATGACGTCGATTCGTCACAACGATGGGGTGCTGGACGCGGCCCGCGACTGCGTGCTGGCCTACGGCGTGCGCAGGACGACGCTCACCGACGTGGCGCGCCGGGCGGGGGTGTCGCGGATGACGATCTACCGCCGCTGGCCCGACGTGCGCACGCTGGTCGCGGACCTGATGACCAGGGAATGGGTGCGGGTGGTCGAGGAGCTCGACCTGGCGGACCCCGTGCGCGCGGTCGTCGAGGGGGTCAGGGGGCTGCGCGCCCACCCGCTGTGGCGCAAGATCGTGGAGGCGGATCCGGAGCTGCTGCTGCCGTACCTGCTCGACCGGCGCGGCGCCAGCCACGAGGCGATACTCGAGGTCCTGGAGCGCGCCGTCGGGGACCCGGGCCGGGCGCGGGCGGTGCTGCTGGTGGCGCAGTCGTTCCTGCTGTCGGCGCCCACGATGCTCGGCCCGGTGACCATGGACGAGCTCGACGGCGAGCTCACCGCCCTGCTGGAGGCCTATCTTGGATAGCTCGCATGGAGGCACCTTGGACAACGGCTCGCTGAACGCGCGCAGGAGATCCCGTGAGCTGCGCCGGGTCGCGGAGGAGCGGCTCGACGTGCTGGTGGTCGGGCTCGGCGCGACCGGCGCCGGCGCCGCGCTGGACGCCGCGTCCCGTGGGCTCAGCGTAGCGGCGATCGACGCGCACGACCTGGCTTTCGGCACGTCCAGGTGGAGCTCCAAGATGATCCACGGCGGCCTGCGCTACCTGGCCAAGGGGCAGGTGGACGTCGCGTACGAGAGCGCGGTCGAGCGCGGCATCCTGCTCCGCACGACGGCTCCGCACCTGGTCGCGGCCCACCCGTACCTGCTGCCGCTGACGAAGGCGGTCTCTCGGCGGCAGGCGGCGCTCGTGATGAGCGGCTACCGGCTCGGCGACGGCCTGCGGGCCGCCGCGCGCACGCCGCGCCGGCTGCTGCCCGGCCCGACGCGGCTGAGCGCGGCCCGCACGCGCACGCTGGCGCCCGTGCTCGACGGCGACGGCCTGCGCGGCGCGCTGCTGTCGTGGGACGGCCGGCTGCTGGACGACGCCCGCCTGGTCGTGGCCATCGCCAGGACCGCCGCGGCGCACGGAGCCCGCGTGCTGACCCGCTGCCGCGCGCTGCGGCTCACCGGTCAGGGCGCGCTGGTACGCGACGAGCTGACCGGCGAGGAGTTCGACGTCCGCGCCAGAGTGGTGATCAACGCGGCCGGGGTGTGGGCGGGCGGGCTGGACCCCGAGGTGAAGCTGCGCCCCTCGCGCGGCACCCACCTCGTGCTGGCCCAGGGGACGCTGCCCGGGCTGATCGCCGGCATGCACGTGCCCATACCGGGAGAGACCAACCGATTCGCGCTCGTCCTCCCCCAGCGCGACGGCCGCGTGTACGTCGGCCTCACCGACGAACCGGTGGACGGGCCCGTCCCCGATGTCCCCGAAGTGCCCGAGGAAGACGTCAGAACGCTCCTGGAGGTGCTGAACGGGGTTCTTGAGACTCAGGTGACCCGGGAGGCGGTCGCGGGCGCGTACGCGGGCCTCAGGCCCCTTCTGGCGGCCGACGGCCACACGGCCGACATCTCGCGCAGACACGCCGTTCTATCGCATGACGGGATCGTCACGGTCGTCGGCGGCAAGCTCACGACATATCGGCGAATGGCGGAGGACGCGGTGGATGAAGCGGTCTCGTCCGCGAAACTCCCGGCGCGCCGGAGCCGCACCAGGAAGATCCCGCTCGCCGGGGCGGGCCCGCGGCCGTCCGGGGTGCCGCTCCGCCTCGCCGAGCGGTACGGCAGCGAGGCCGGGGCCGTCCACGAACTCGTCAAGGCACACCCGGCGGAGGTCGGGCTCGGCATCACCGAGGGCGAGCTGATCTGGTCGGTACGGCACGAGGGCGCGCTCGACGAGGGCGACCTGCTGGACCGGCGGACCAGGATCGGCCTGGTCAAGCAGGACAGGGACCGCGCGCTGCCCGCGACACGGGACGTGTTGCGCCGAACCCCCCGCGACTGACCCCACCAATCCGTTAGGTTAGTCTTACCTAATTCGGATGGGGAGGGAGAACAGGCGTTGGCGAGGGGCTGCGAGCATCCGAACGGATGCCACACCGGAGGGGTTCCGACGTTGGCCAGTGCCACCGTGGGAGCCCGGCTGTGGCTGCTCGTCGAATACACCGGCGCCTGGCCCTCACACCTGGAAAACTTCGAACTTCCTGAAAAAATCTCCGAACTGGTCCGCCGGGCACTCGAGCGCGGTATCAGGCCCCAGCTGATCCGCCGGCCGGGAAAGCGGGCCCGCCCACAGGAGCAGGGGATCCGTGTGCTACTCGCGTACGCGGTAGGAGACCGACCCTGGTTGGCGAGCGGTATCGTCGCAGGTCCCGACGATCTTGACCTGGACGCGCTCGTGGCGGGAGTGGTCCCGGAGTCCTGCATACTTGAAGACGAGCCGGTATTTCTGGTCTGCACGCACGCCAAGCGCAATGCGTGCTGCGCCCGCATTGGACTACCCCTCGCTCGCACGCTGGCCGATTCTTTGCCGGACAGAGTGTGGGAAACGTCACACGTTGGCGGCGATCGCTACGCCGCCAACCTGGTGTGCTTGCCACACGGAATTTTCTACGGCAGCATGTCTCAGGCTGCTGCACTGGCAGCGGCTAACGCGTACCGGTCGGGCGAGATCATTCTCGACCGCTACCGGGGACGCGCAGGCATCCCTGAGCCATTGCAAGCCGTGGAGCACTTCGCCCGAGCCCATACGGGAGAGTGTTCCGTCGGCGCGGTGGCCGTGGAATCCTCCAGGTCGGACGGTGACGTCACCGAAGCGCTCGTACGCTGCGGCGACGTCCGGTTCCAGGTTGTGGTTGAGCCATCGGCGTTCACAGCGCCGTGTGGTACGGCTTGCGCCGAGACGATCACCACCTACCGGCTGGTTTCGCTGGACAGGCTCACGCCTGTGCGGTACGCCACGCCCGCTCTCGCCTGAACAGGGAACATCGCGGCCCGACCTTGCGTTGGAACAGTGACGCCAAAAGCGTCCAATGCGGCCCAATTACCGAAATACCTCTCACGAAGGTGGTTTTCTCATGTCTCAGGTACGTCGGCAGCTCGCCCGCCCGCGCCCCAGCTGGGGTTGGCAGGATGATGCCGCGTGCCGGGGTGAGGACCTCGTGCTCTTCTTCGGCCCCGACGGGGAGCGGCAGCCCGAGCGTGACGTACGTGAGCGGAAGGCCAAGGCGATCTGCGCCCAGTGCCCTGTCCGCAACGAGTGCCTTGACTACGCGCTGTCCCGTCCCGAGAAGTACGGCACGTGGGGCGGTCTCAACGAAGACGAGCGCGCCTCCGAGCGTCGTCGTCGCATGCGCCGCGCGGCCAGCGCCGGCATCTCCGCCGCCTGACACACCCGGCAGCGTCACCATCATCGCGTGATCGAGCAGTTGTCCCGATGAACCGGAGCCTGGCCCTCCACGCACAGGCTCCGGCGAACCCGGTCGGGACAACTGCCTGATCAGGCAGCACCTCCGAGGACACCGGCCCGCACGAGCAGCGGCACCACGTGGTCGCGCACGGCAGGCGCCAGACGCGGCGCGTACGCGTCACGCCCGTCCGTCCACCCCAGCGCCGCCAGCTCCGCGGCCGGCCTCGGATCCCCCGAAACCCCGGCGGTGAAGACCGTCATGCGCATGGGCACGCCCTCCAGCGCCGCCACGGCCTCCACGTGGCCGAGCAGGGCCAGGTCGCGCGGGGTCACCCCGAGCTCCTCGGCCAGCTCGCGCGCGAGCGTCTCCTCCGGCTCCTCCCCCGCCTCGGGCTTGCCCCCCGGCAGGTAGAAGACGTCCGGAGCGGCCTGCTTGCTCACGACGAGCAGCCGCCCCCGGTCGACGACCGCCGCGGCGACCACGCGCAACACATCCATGCCCGACAGCATCCCACGCGGCACCGACAAACCGGGACCACCGGAGATTGTCACACCCGGCCGTTAAAGTGCCCGGCATGACAGAATCCCAGCCCTCCCCCGTGACCGCCGACGACCTCGACGAGGCCGTCCGGCTGGCCGTCGCCACCCTCCGCGAGGCGCCCGCGACCGCGTGGGACCACAAGGCCGGCACGCTGGAGTGGACGTGCTGGGAGACCGTCGAGCACCTGGCCGACGACCTGTTCGCCTATGCCGCCCAGCTCGGGCTCAGGACGCCGCCGCTGGACGTCTACGTCCCGTTCATCCTGGAAAGTCGCAGGCCGGAAGGCCCCGCCAACACCATCCACGCCGACCCCAAGGCCGGTCCCGCCGGGCTGCTGCAGGTGCTGGAGTCGTGCGGCGCGATGCTGTCCTCCATGGTGCGCACCACGCCGCCACAGGTCCGCGCCCACCACGGTTTCGGCGCGGCCGACCCCGAGGGCTCGGCGGCGATGGGCATCGTGGAGACCCTCGTCCACACCCACGACCTGGCCGAAGGGCTCGGGCTCGGGTGGGCGCCGCCGGCCGGGATCTGCGCCCGGGTGCTGGCGCGGCTGTTCCCCGAGGCCCCGCGCGACACGGATCCGTGGACGACCCTGCTGTGGGTCACCGGGCGCGCCGACCTCCCCGGCCGTGAGCGCCCGGTGAAGTGGCGCTGGTACAGCGCGCCGCGAGCCTGAGCGGCGCGCGCTCCCCTAAACGTCAGACCTCAGACGATCAGATCGTCGAATTCGCCGTCCTTGGCCCCGAGGACGAACGCGGTGATCTCCGCCTGGGTGTAGACCAGCGCGGGACCTTCGGGAAAACGTGAGTTACGCATGGCTATCTCCCCCGTGGGCAGGTTCGCGACTTCGACGCAGTTGCCGTTGGGGTTGCTCCGCTTGCTCTTGCGCCAGACGACAGGAAGGCGGCCGGCGGGCGTTCCGTTCCGGAACTCATGCATGGGGGCAGCTCCTTGCGATCTTACGGATGCACGTGCATCCGCGTTTGCGAGGAGACAATACGGTAACGCGTCGGCTTCCATATAGCGGACGACCAAAAAACCGGATATGGGGTCGGTCACAGAGATTTCAGCAGCTCATCGGGAAAGCAGGCGTTCCAGGAAGCGCCTGGTCTCCTTGGGCTCCTCGGCCTGGATGCTGAGCCGGTCCATGACTTCCATGTAGTGGTCGGAGTCGGCGGGTTTGTCCAGGTAGAGGGCGCTGGTGAGCTGCTCCATGTAGACGACGTCGGGCAGCTCGGGCTCGGGGAAGCGCAGGATGCTGAACGGGCCCCCGGCCGCCGCGTGGCCGCCGCGGTCGAACGGCATGATCTGCACGGTGACGTTGCGCTCGGCCGTGAGGTCGAGGAGATGGGCGAGCTGCCCGCGCATGATCTCGGAGCTGCCGATCGTCCGGCGCACGACGGCCTCGTCGATCACCGCCCAGACCGTCAGCCCGCTCTCCAGCCGCCCCTGCCGCGTGGTGCGCACCGCCACGCGGCGGTCGAGCTCCACCCTCGGGGCCTTCTCGTGGGCCAGCTCGATCACGGCCCTGGCGTACTCGGGGGTCTGGAGGAGGCCGGGCATGAACTGGTTCTCGTACGTGCGGATGCTGGAGGCCGCGCCCTCCAGGCCGATGTAGACCTCGAACCAGGGCGGCAGCACGTCGCCGTACTTGTGCCACCAGCCGGGGGCGTTGGCCTGCTTGGCCAGGGCGAGCAGCGGCTCGCGCTCGGCGGGGTCGGTGACGCCGTACAGGGTCAGCAGGTCGGCCACGTCCCGCTGCTTGAAGCTGACCTGGCCGAGCTCCAGCCGGCTGATCTTGGCGTGAGATGCGCGAATCGAGTACCCGGCGTCCTCGCGCGAGATACCCTTCTCCGTGCGGAGCCTGCGCAGCTGAGTGCCCAGCAGGATCCGCAGCACCGTCGGGCTTCCCGGCGAATGTCTGAGAAGCTTCCCTTCCGCGCTCTCTGCGCTCACGCTGCCGCTCCTAGATCATCTGCACGTGCAGATGCGATTCGCATCCGTAAACGACCAAAAGTCTTGCATCGGTTAGCACTCCCCGTAAAGATGGGCATTGGATCACCAGACCGCGCCTCGGGGGCCAGAATGACGACTTTCGACGCTCGGCCGCAAGCCGCCATCGGTTCCCGGCCACCAGGATGGCTTTCCTCCATTCTGGTAGAGGGGCATGCCTGGGAGTGCGACGCGGTGTTCCCCTTCCATCAGCGGGTCGCGCTCGAGCCGGCCTGCGTGGCGACGGCGCGGCGGTTCGTCGATCAGACGCTGGCCGCGTGGGGGGTTTCCGAGCCGGCCTTCGACGCTCAGCTGGTGGTGTCGGAGCTGGTGACCAACGCGATGCGGCACGGCGGCGGGGCGGCGCAGCTGCGGCTGCTGTCGCACGGGGCGGAGCTGGCGTGCGTGGTGACCGACCACAGCCGGACCGTGCCGGTGGCGACGGCTCCCGACGTGTTCTCCGAGTTCGGGCGGGGGCTGCGGCTGATCGACGCGCTCTGCACCACCTGGGGCTGGCTGTCGCCCGGCGGCTCGCGCAAGCTCGTCTGGGCCGTGCTCGCCGCCTGACAGGCGGCACGCCCCGTGTTTCCAGCCGCGAGCGCCCCCTGTACGTCCTCATCGCCGCGCCCGGTCGAGCAGTTCGAGTACGTCGGCGTCGGTGAGCTGGTCGAAGCGCTCATACCACTGGCCGACCGCCCTGAAGTCGATCGGCGTGCGCAGAACCACCACCTCGTCGGCCTCGTGCCGCAGCGAGCCGACTGTCTCGCGGGCCCCGACCGGCACGGCCAGCGTCACCCTGGCGGGCTTGGCCGCGGCGACCGCCCTGAGCGCGGCCCGCGCGGTGCCGCCGGTGGCCAGGCCGTCGTCCACCACGATGACCTCGCGCCCCTCCAGCGGGGGCAGCGGGCGGTCGCCGCGGTAGGCGAGCACCCTGCGCGCCAGCTCGCGCCGCTCCTTGTCCACCACGTCCGCCACCGACTCGGGCGTCATGCCGAGGCGGCGCAGCAGCGTGTGGTCGAACACGGGCTCGCCGCCCTCGGCTATGGCGCCCACCCCCAGCTCCGGGGTGGGCGGATAGCCGATCTTCCTCGTCACCAGGACGTCGAGGGGGGCGCCGAGCCTGCGCGCGATCGGCAGGGCCACCGCCACGCCGCCGCGGGGCAGGGCGAGCACGACGGGGTCGCGCACGTCCTCCAGGCGCTCGGCCAGCAGCTCCCCAGCCTGCGCACGGTCTGCGAAGAGCTCCAT
Source organism: Nonomuraea angiospora (assembly GCF_014873145.1). Classification (NCBI taxonomy): domain Bacteria; kingdom Bacillati; phylum Actinomycetota; class Actinomycetes; order Streptosporangiales; family Streptosporangiaceae; genus Nonomuraea; species Nonomuraea angiospora. Next base: position 4,403,403 of record NZ_JADBEK010000001.1, read on the forward strand.
GACCAGTGCCCTACCCGCTCAACCGCGCTCCTCGCCTCACCCGCGCGGCCGGGCCGCTAGGGCCGGCTACGGCCCGAGCGGCGCATCTCCTTGGTGATGAGCTTCCACTTGTTCTGCTGCTCCTTGCGCAGGCGGGCGTCGGTCCTGGAGGCCATCCAGGCCGCCTCCCGCCGCAGCTTGCGCCAGCTGTCGAGCCGCCGCTCCGGCAGCTCACCGGTCTCCAGCGCGGCCAGCACCGCGCAGCCCGGCTCGCCGGAGTGCCCGCAGTCGCCGAAGCGGCACAGCACGGCCAGCGCCTCGATGTCGGAGAAGACCAGGTCGACGCCGTCGGCGATGTCGTAGAGGCCGATCCGCCGGATCCCGGGCGTGTCGATGACCAGCCCGCCCCCGGACAGCGGGATGAGCTCCCTGTGGACGGTGGTGTGCCGGCCCCGCCCGTCGGCGGCGCGCACCTGCTGGGTCTCCATGACGCCGTCCCCGGCCAGCGCGTTGACCAGGGTGGACTTGCCGGCTCCCGACGGGCCGAGGATCACGGCCGTACGGGATCCCTCCAGGTAGCCGGCGGCCAGCGGTACCCCGTCGCCGCGCAGGGACGAGACCGCGTGCACGTCCACGCCGGGCGCGGCCACCCGGACGTCGTCGAGCAACTGGTCGAGGCCGTCCTCGAACAGGTCGGACTTGGTGATGAGCACCACGGGCGTGCCGCCGGACTCCCAGGCCAGCGCGACGAGGCGCTCGATGCGGCCGAGGTCGGCGAAGTCCGTGGAGTGCATGGACGGCTCGGCCACGAAGACGACGTCGACGTTCGCGGCGAGCACCTGGCCCTGGCCGTCGCCGGACAGGCCGCCCACCGAGTCGCGGCTCACGCCGCCCCTGATGAACGCGGTCGTCCGCGGCAGGACCTCGTCGAGCTCGTAGCGGCCCTCCGGGAGCAGCTTGAGGGCGACCCAGTCGCCCACGCACGGCAGCGCGACCGGGTCGGCGGCCGACGCCCTGCGGACGCGGGCGCCGTACTTGACGTGAAGCTGACCCTCCGCCGCGATCACCTCGGCGGCGCCGCGGTCGACGCGGGCCACGCGGGCGGGGACGGTGTCAGCGGGCAGCTCGGCGGCGCGGAGAGCGGTCCAGCCGAGCAGGGAAAGATCGTGAGACAACGCAGTTGAACCTTTGATCGAGAAGGGAAACCCGGCAGCTCAGCGGAGCCCGGGGAGGTGGACGAACGGCATACGGAACGGGACGACCCGCATAGTCCTCACCTCCTCGATCAGTTGCGGCAGACTCTACGCACCTCTCCCGCAGGGATGCAATCGGATTAAGTATGGCGATCTGTTGAACCCTGCCCGGGCGGCCGGCCGTACCACCTGCCGACGGACCCGAGAAAGGGGAATGATGCACACCAGCACTTATCCCCCGCCCTCGGCCGAGGGAGCCGCCCCTATGGGGAAGCCGCGTTTTCGACACTGGATCCGCCGCGTACGGCCGGATGACGGGGTGCCAAATGACGGGGTGCCGAATGACGAGGCGGCAGTGTCCGCGCTCTACCGGGAGTATCACAGGCCGTTGCTGGCCTTCGTGATCAGGTTGACGGCGGGCGATCGGCAGTGGGCGGAAGACGTGGTGCAGGAGACCATGATCCGGGCTTGGCGCAGCGCGGAGCAGCTCGATCCCGAGTCGGTCTCACTGATGCCCTGGCTGGCGACGGTCGCCAGACGTATCGTGATCGATGACCGGCGGCGCCGGGGCGCGCGCCCTCAGGAGTCGGGTGACGGGCCGCTGGAGACGATGCCCGTGCCTGACGAGATGGAGGGCCTGCTGCACCAGGTGGTCGTGACAGAGGCGCTGAAGGCGTTGTCGCCGGCACACCGCGAGATCCTCAACGAGACGATCTTGCGAGACCGGTCGGTCAACGACGCCGCCGAGGCGCTGGGCATCCCGGTCGGCACCGTGAAGTCCCGGGTCTACTACGCCGTTCGCGCGCTGCGGATCGCACTTGAGGAGAGGGGGGTGACGGCGTGACTTCGAGAGTCGAGCACACGGACGTGGGCGCGTACGCGCTCGGACTGCTGGAGGAGGACGACAGGCACGCCTTCGAGGCCCATCTCCTGGGCTGCGCCCCCTGTCGCGCCGAGCTGTCCGATCTGTCCGGCATGGCCAGCGTGCTGAGCGGGATCGGCCCGATGGAGGACTACGGGGCGCCGTCCCCCGAGCCGGTGATCGACCTGCTCCAGCGCAAGAAGCGGACGGACAGGAAGACCCGCAGGGGGACGTTCGTGATCGGGATGGCGGCGGCGGTCACGCTGGTGGCCGGCGGGCTGACGATCGGCACGCAGCTCTCCGTCGGCGACGCCCCTCCGATCGCCCAGGGGCACGGCAGCCACATGGGCCCGGCCGAGCAGTTCTTCGCCGACGGTACGCCCGTCGAGGGGAAGGGCGTCGACGGGGTCACCGGCGGGCTGGTGGTCGAGTCGAAGGCCTGGGGCACGCACGCCGCCCTCAAGCTGGCCGGGGTGAAGGGGCCGCTCGAATGCGAGCTGGTCTCGGTCGGCAAGTCGGGTGAGCGCCGGGTGATGACCGGGTGGTCCGTACCTCCAGCCGGGTACGGAGTGCCGGGTTCGCCCGATCCGCTCTACATGCACGGCGGCAGTGCGACGCCGTTGAAGGACATCGACCATTTCGAGGTGGTCACCTCGGCGGGCAAGAAGCTGCTCACCATCAACGCCTGACCCGGCAGGCGCTCCAAGCCCTCCCACCGCTGGTGGGAGGGCTTTTTCGGGTCTTCGGCCTTGTGTGCAGAATTACGGATTCGCGGCTTGAACCTCCCCCGGCGCCGGGCGCGTACTGCCTGCCGTACCAACCGGAATATCAAACCGTTTAAGAGGTTTAGCCATGTTCATCCGGAAGTTCGCAATTCCTGGCACGCTGCTCGCCGCCGCCCTGCTCGCCTCCCCCGCCTCGCCGGCGAACGCCTCCGGTGACGACGTCTATCTCGCCGCCGGCCTGCGCGGCGCCAACGAGGTGGGCGTCAAGGGCGACGCCGACGGGCGCTCGACGGTCGTGATCAGGATCAGCGGGAACGAGGTCACGTTCGCGGCCCGCTGGAACGAGATCGGCACGCCCACCGCCGGCCACGTCCACCTGGGCGCGAAGGGCGTCAACGGGGACGTCAGGCTCGAGTTCTTCACCAGGCCGCTGCCCGCCGGCGTGCTCGGCGTCACCGGCACCGTCAAGGCCGACAACGACCTGGTCAAGGCGCTCATCGACAACCCCGGCGGCTTCTACGCCAACCTGCACGACGCCAAGCACCCCAAGGGCGCGCTCCGCGGCCAGTTCCACCGGCTGAACAAGCCGATCGACCTCAACGGCGTGCTGCAGGGCAGCAACCAGGCCACGCTCTCCGCGCGCGCCGACGGGGCGCAGGAGGTGCCGGAGAACGACGGCAAGAAGCGCGGCGACCAAGACGGCCAGGCCGGGTGGTGGCTGCGTCCCAGCGGGTCGTCCCTCGCGTACACGGCCTTCTGGTCGGGCCTCGGCGCGGTCACCGACGGCCACCTGCACAAGGGTTCCGCAGGCGGGAACGGTCCAGTGGTCGCCGGCCTGTTCGCGGGCGCCCTGCCCGAGAACCTGACCGGCGTCGCGGGCGAGGCCCCGGTCGCCGCCGGCGTCCTCAAGCGCATCGCCGCCCACCCCGACCGTTACTACGCGAACCTGCACACCTCCGACTTCGACGGCGGTGCCGTACGCGGCCAGCTGTCCGACCGGCCGTTCACCCACCCGCGCGCGCTCACCGCCGACGTGCTGCGCGGCGCACAGATCTACTCCTGCACGGCACAGCCGAACGGCGGGTACGCCTTCACCCAGCTCGGCGTCTCGGCCAAGCTGCGGCGCGGGATCGACCATTCGTTCGTGACGCCCGCCGCCGGACCGCCGCAGTGGATCGCTCCAGACGGGAGCGCGGTGCGCGGCTCGGTCGTCACCAAGACGCCCAACGGCGACGGCAACATCCCCGAGCTCGTGCTGGACGCCACCCAGGCGGGCAAGGCCAGCGGGCTGCTCGCGCACGCCACGCAGATCCTGCGCCTGAACACCATCGGCGGTGTCGCACCGTCCGGCGCCTGCACGCCGGGCTCCGAGGCCCGGGTCCCGTACGGGGCCGACTACCTGTTCCTGGGCTGAGGCTTCCGGGGGGCGATTCGGTCCCGTCCCCTGGAACGCCTTTCCCGGTCGATCCGGCCCCGTCCCCCGGGCCGCCGGTCGGCCGACCGCGAGCGGGGCACTCCGCCCCACTCGCACCGAACGCCCCGCCGCACTCCGGGAGCCCGTGCGGCGGGGCGTTCGCCGTCCCCACACGGTCACCCCACGCCGCCGTCCGGGCCGGGGCGGACCCAGAGGCCGCGTGCCCGACCGGCGGTGTCACCCCCTGAGGGTGACACCGGGATGGGCAGCGGCGGGTGGGATCGCCCGGGGCCGCGGTGTGGTTACAGGCCCGGGGCCGGGAACTGCGCGGTGAGTTCGCTGACCTCGTGGTGCACGCGGGCGATGACGTCCTCCGCGTCCCCCTTGGCCAGGGCCGTGACGACCTCGTCCATCCAGGCGCCGATCTGGCGCATCTCGGCCTCGCCCATGCCCCGGGAGGTGACGGACGGGGTGCCGATGCGGATGCCCGACGGGTCGAACGGCTTGCGGGGGTCGAACGGGACCGTGTTGTAGTTGGTCTCCAGCCCCGCCCGGTCGAGCGCCTGGGCGGCGGGCTTGCCGCCGATGCCCTTGGGCGTGAGGTCGAGCAGGATCAGGTGGTTGTCGGTGCCGCCGGAGACCAGGTCGAACCCGCGGGAGGCGAGCTCGTCGGCCAGGGTCTTGGCGTTGGCGACGACCTGGTGGGCGTAGTCGCGGAACGACGGCTGGGCGGCCTCGTGGAGCGCGACGGCGATGGCGGCGGTGGTGTGGTTGTGGGGACCGCCCTGCAGGCCGGGGAAGACGGCCTTGTTGAGCGCCGTGGCGTGCTCGTCGGCCGTGGCCATCAGCATGGCGCCACGCGGCCCGCGCAGCGTCTTGTGCGTGGTCGTGGAGATCACGTCGGCGTGGCCCACCGGGGACGGGTGCGCGCCGCCCGCCACCAGGCCCGCGATGTGGGCGATGTCGGCGGCCAGCACGGCCCCGACCTCGCGGGCGATCGAGGCGAAGCCCTCGAAGTCGATGGTGCGCGGGATCGCGGTGCCGCCGCAGAAGATCAGCTTCGGCCGGTGCTCGAGGGCGAGCTCGCGCACCTCGTCGAGGTCGATGCGGCCGGTGTCCTTGCGTACGCCGTAGCGGACCGGGTTGAACCACTTGCCGGTCGCGGAGACGGACCAGCCGTGGGTGAGGTGGCCGCCGAACGGCAGGCCCATGCCCATGACGGTGTCGCCCGGCTGCAGGAACGCCATGTAGATGGCGAGGTTGGCGGGCGAGCCGGAGTAGGGCTGGACGTTGGCGTGGTTGACGCCGAACAGCGACTTGGCCCGCTCGATGGCCACGGTCTCGATCTGGTCGATGACCTGCTGGCCCTCGTAGTAGCGCTTGCCCGCGTAGCCCTCGGAGTATTTGTTGGTGAGGACGGTGCCGGTGGCCTCGAGCACGGCCTTGGACACGTAGTTTTCGGACGCGATGAGCTTGACGGTGTCGGCCTGGCGCCGCTCTTCCGCCTTGATGAGCTCGGCGATCTGCGGGTCGACGCTCGCAAGAGAACTCATGATTTTCCTGTCATCGTTGACAACTGCGAAGACCCAGGCGCACGGCCTCCGCTCCTTTCGCTCCCCGGTGGTCGATCCCACCAAATGCGCCAGTCGCGTCTCCTCCTAGACGATAGCGGATGTCACGGGGCCCATCCGTCGTGTCACGATGAGGTGATCGCGACGCCGCGTCCGCCGCGCCTCCGGGCCGGGAGGCCCTATTTGGTACGGCTGACGCCCGGCCAGAGCCGGTCCACCTCGGCGTTCAGGATGGCCCCGATGAGCACGGCCAGGGCGGTGATGTAGAGCCAGAGGAGCACGGCGATCGGCGCGGCCAGCGATCCGTAGACGGAGACGGGCGAGAACCAGGCGGCCAGCACGGCCCGCAGCACCGCCGCGCACACGATCCACAGGAACAGCGCCAGGATCGCGCCGGGCAGCTCGCGGTACCACTTGGTCCGCACCGGCACGCTGACGTGGTAGAGCACGGTCAGGAACAGGACCGAGCCGATGATCACGACCGGCCAGTAGAGGATGTCGATGAGGACGCCGTACTGGGCGGGCAGGGCGTCCCTGAGCAGGGTCGGCCCGATGACCAGGATCGGCATGACGATGATGCCGATGATCAGGCCGACGACGTAGAGGCCGAACGACATCAGCCTGGTGCGGATGATGCCGCGCTCCTCGCCGAGCCCGTAGGCGACGGAGATGAGGTCGACGTACACGTAAAGGGCTCTGGAGCCGGACCAGAGCGAGAGCAGGAAGCCCACCGAGATGATCGACACCTTGCTCGCGTCGTCGCTGAGGACGTCGGTGAGGAGCGGGTTGATCACCTTGTTCACGGCCTCTTCCGTGAACAGCACGCCCGCCTGCTCGATCACCCACGCCTTGACCTGAGCGACCACGCTGGAGCCCAGCCACGTGCCGAGCTTGGCCAGCACGCCGATCAGGCCCAGCACGAACGGCGGCAGCGACAGCAGCGCGAAGAACGCCGCCTCACCTGCCAGGCCGGTGACCCGGTAGGTGACGCCGGCGTTGGTCGCCGCGCGGACGATCGCCCACGACTTCGTGTCGAGCACCCAGCTCAGCCTGGCCCTGGCGTTGGAGACGAGCCCTCTCTTCGGCCGGGGAGGCGCATCGGTGGACGTCATGGCACCCAACGGTATTCGCAGTGACTCTTCGGGACAGCTTACGTCCCGGAGACTGCCCTAGTCGTTGTCAACGATGCGTGCGCCCAGCGGGAGCAGGGAGACGGGGACGAGTTTGAGGTTCGCGACGCCCATCGGGATGCCGATGATCGACAGGAACAGCGGGATCGACGTCACGACGTGCCCGATGGCCAGCCAGACGCCGGCGACCACGCACCAGATGACGTTGCCGATCAGGGAGAACGCGCCCGCGTCGGGGTCGCGCACCACGGTCCTGCCGAACGGCCACAGCGCGTACGCCGCGATCCGGAACGACGCGATGCCGAACGGGATCGTGACGATCAGGATGCAGCAGATGATCCCGGCCAGCGCGTAGCCGGCGGCCAGCCAGAGTCCCGCGAAGATCAGCCAGATGACGTTCAGAATCGTGCGCATACTCGCAGGATGACATCCGCCTGGCCGCCCGCGTCATCCGGCAAGACCCTGACTTCACCCTGACCTGGGCGCCCGTCCCTTGCCAGGGGGCCCGGCGAATGCCTGCGCGATCTCCATCCAGGCCCGCGCGGGCTCGCCGGTCAGCTCCAGCGCGGTGTCGGACAGGTGGACGCGCTGGGTGACGGCCAGGCAGAAGTCGAGGACGGTGCCCCGGACGAGGCCGTCGGCGCCCTCGGGCCCCGCCGTCCACGTGGTCCCGTCCGGCATGGCCAGCTCGGCGCGTACGGTCTCCGCGGGCACCGGCAGGCCGCGGACGGCGAAGCTGTAGGGCCGGGCGCGGAAGCCCATCATGGCGACGTGGCGCAGCCGGGCCGTCGGCTCCCGGGTGACGCCGAGCGCGTCGGCGACGTCCTGGCCGTGCGCCCAGGTCTCCATCAGCCGCGCGGTCACGAAGGAGGCGGCCGACATGGCGGGGCCGAACCACGGCACCCGCTCGCGCGCGTCCAGCGCCGCGAACACCTCCAGGCTGCGGGAGCGGGCCGCCCGGAACCACGCGCGCAGCTCGGCCGGCGGCATCCCGCGCGCCTCGAGGGCGAGGTCGTCCACGGACGTGAAGCCCGCCAGCGAGGCCTGGAAGCCGCCGGGGTCGGTGGCCGCGCGCACGGCGGCGTCGTCGAACCAGGCCAGATGGCTCACCTGGTCACGGATCGCCCAGCCCTCGGCGGGCGTGGGCCGCTCCCAGTCCTCGTCCCCCAGCGGATCGAGCAGAGCTTCGAGGGACGCGGTCTCGGCACGCAGGTCGTCGAGCAGCTCGGCCATGAGATCCACGCCCGCCAGCCTAACCCGAACAACGTTCTAGGAGAATAATCGCCATGTGATCTGTGAGAGCTGCAAGGACAAACGCCACGAGGACTGCCGCGGCGGCTCCTGGTGCGACTGCCAGCACCAGGTCCAGGAGAAGCCCCACGAGCCCGACCTCAGCTGGAAGAGCCAGGGCTGAGCGAGCTGGACAGTCCCACACTCTGGACCCTGTCTTGGACAAACGGGACGGCCAGAGTATCTTCTAGGTATGCCAGCGGACCCCATGCTCGTCGGTCGACGCCACGTCGACCTCCAGCGTGTCCGCAGTGCCATCTGTTGCGACGCCCGCCTGTAACCCCATCCTTTTTACCGCTGAGCGCGTCGCACACCTCCTCTCCACCCCTGCCCTCGCCGACGAGGCAGGAGGAACCCTGCGCGCGCCCATGAACCGAAGGACGCGCAATGAGCACCCCTGCCAGCCGCACTCCTGCCAGCCGGCACCACAAGCGCCCGCGCGGCGAAGGCCAGTGGGCTCTCGGTTACCGTGAGCCGCTCAACAAGAACGAAGAGAACAAGAAGAACGACGACGGCCTCAACGTCCGCCAGCGCATCATCGACATCTACTCCAAGCGGGGCTTCGACTCGATCGACCCGGCCGACCTGCGTGGCCGCATGCGCTGGTACGGCCTCTACACCCAGCGCAAGCCCGGCATCGACGGCGGCAAGACCGCCGTCCTGGAGCCGGAGGAGCTCGACGACCGCTACTTCATGCTGCGGGTGCGCATCGACGGCGGCCAGCTCGACCTCGCCCAGCTGCGCACGATCGCCGACATCTCTAACGAGTACGGCCGCGGCACCGCCGACCTGACCGACCGCCAGAACATCCAGCTCCACTGGATCGAGATCGAGTCGGTGCCGGACATCTGGGAGCGCCTGGAGGCCGTGGGCCTGTCCACCACCGAGGCGTGCGGCGACACCCCGCGCGTGATCCTGGGCTGTCCGCTGGCCGGGATCGACGCCGACGAGGTGCTCGACGCGACCGAGCAGATCCACGAGCTGCAGGACCGGATCGTGGGCAACCCGGCGTACTCCAACCTGCCGCGCAAGTTCAAGTCGGCGCTGAGCGGCTGCACCGCCCACTGCACGGTGCACGAGATCAACGACGTGGCGTTCGTCGGCGTGGTCAACGAGCAGGGGGAGATCGGCTACGACCTGTGGGTCGGCGGCGGCCTGTCGACCAACCCGATGCTGGGCAAGCGGATCGGCGTGTTCGTCCGGCCGGAGCAGGCGGGCGACGTCTTCGAGGGCGTGGTCGGGATCTTCCGCGACTACGGCTACCGGCGGCTGCGGCACCGCGCACGCATCAAGTTCCTGGTCAACGACTGGGGCGTCGAAAAGTTCCGGGAGATCCTCGAGACCGAATACCTCAAGGAGCCGCTGCCCGACGGGCCCGCCCCCGAGCTGCCGCGCGCCAACCGCCGCGACCACGTGGGCGTCTTCCCGCAGAAGGACGGCAACTTCTACGTCGGCTTCGCCCCCAAGGTGGGCCGGCTCGACGGCGACAGGCTGCACCTGATCGCCGACATCGCCGAGCGGCACGGCTCCGGCCGGGTCCGCACGACCGCCGAGCAGAAGATGGTCATCCTCGACGTCGCGCCCGACCAGGTCGACTCGATCGTGGCCGAGCTGGAGGCCAACGACCTGCGGGTCCGGCCCTCCACGTTCCGCCGCCAGACGATGGCCTGCACCGGCATCGAATACTGCAAGCTGGCCATCGTCGAGACCAAGGCCGCGGCCGCCGACCTGATCGACGAGCTGGAGCGGCGGCTGCCGGCGTTCGACGAGCCGCTGACGATCAACGTCAACGGCTGCCCCAACTCCTGCGCCCGCATCCAGGTCGCCGACATCGGCCTGAAGGGCCAGCTCGTGGTGGACGAGAACGGCGACCAGGTCGAGGGCTTCCAGATCCACCTGGGCGGCTCCCTCGGCGTCAATGCCGGCTTCGGGCGCAAGGTCCGCGGCCTCAAGACCACCGCCAAGGCGCTGCCCGACTACGTCGAGCGCGTCGTCAAGCACTACGACGCCCAGAAGAAGGAAGGCGAGTCGTTCGCCGACTGGGTGCAGCGGGCCGACGAGGCGGACCTCAAATGAGCGAGCGAGCGGTCCCGTTCCACTGCCCGTACTGCGGCGACGAGGACCTCGAACCCTACGAGGGGGACGGCGGCTGGTACTGCCGCGCCTGCGCCCGCGCTTTCAAGCTCAAGTTTCTCGGGATCGGAGTGAAGATATGACGCTCGTGGACATCGAGGTCGGCCTGAAACAGCAGCGCGGCGCCCTTGACCTGCAGGACATCGTCGAGTCCGCCGCGACGTTCCTCGAGGGCGCCCCCGCCCGCGAGATCATCCGCTGGGCGGCGGCGACGTTCGGCGACCGGCTGTGCCTGACCTCCTCGATGAGCGACGCCCTCCTGATCGACCTGGTGAGCAGGGTCAAGCCCGGCGTGGACGTGCTGTTCATCGACACCGGCTACCACTTCGCCGAGACGGTCGGCACGCGTGACGCGGTGCGCCAGGTCTATGACGTCAACGTGATCGACATCAAGCCGTCGCGGACGGTCGAGGAGCAGGAGCGCGACCTCGGCCCGCGCCTGTTCGGCCGCAACCCCGACCTGTGCTGCTTCCTGCGCAAGGTCGAGCCGCTCAACCGGGCGCTGGAGCCGTACCTGGCGTGGATCTCCGGCATCCGCCGCGACGAGTCCCCCAGCCGCGCCGGCTCCAAGGTCGTCGAGTGGGACGCCAAGCGGCAGATGGTCAAGGTCAACCCGATCGCGGCCTGGACCCAGGAGGACGTCGACAACTACATCGCCGACAACGGGGTGCTGATCAACCCGTTGCACTACGACAACTACCCCTCGATCGGCTGCGCGCCGTGCACGCGGCAGGTCGCGGAGGGAGAGGATCCGCGCAGCGGACGCTGGGCGGGCCTGGGGAAGGTCGAATGCGGCATTCACCTGTGATCCCCAGCAGGGGACCCGTCCCGTTGGCAGGCGGGACGGCCCCCGGCCGCGTGCCACTGGTGGCGGTGGCGCACGGGTCGCGAGATCCGCGTGCCGCCGCCACCGTGGCCGCGCTGCTCGACCGGGTACGCCTGGCGCGCCCTGAGGTGCCCGTACGGGTGGCCTACCTCGACCACTGCACCCCGGCACTGGGACAGGCCCTGAGCGGCCTCCAGGAGGCCGTTGTGCTGCCGCTGCTGCTCACCGAGGCCTACCACAGCCGGGTGGACCTGCCGGCGGCGCTGAACGAGGTCCGGGCGCGCGAGCCGCGCCTGCGCGTGCACTACGGCACCACGCTGGGGCCGCACCCGCTGCTGCTTACGGCGCTGGAGCGGCGCCTGGCCGAGGCGGGCGTGCGGGCCGGGGACCCGGACACCGCGGTGGTGCTGGTGTCGGCGGGTTCGAGCGACGCCAGGGCCAACGCCGTGATCGCGCGGCAGGCGCGGGAGTGGCGGCGTTCCGGCTGGTGGACGGTGTCCCATGGCTACGCCTCGGCCGCCGATCCGTCGCCCGCCGAGGCCGTGGCCGCGCTCAGGCGGGCGGGCGCGCCGAAGGTGGTCGTCGCGCCGTACCTGCTGGCGCCCGGCCACTTCGCGGACAAGGTGCGGCAGACGAGCCTGGAGGCCGGGGCCGCGGTCGTGTCCGACGTGCTCGGCCCGGCGCCGGAGCTGGTGGACGTGCTCCTGGAGCGTTACGAGGCGGCCCAGCGGCAGCCGGTGTCCTCCCTGGTCGGCTGAGCCGGGGTCAGTAGCCCCGCCGGTCGCGGCTGCCCTCTCCGCGCGTCAGCCCGCCCAGGCCGCGGACCTGCCGGTTCAGCTCGCGGGTCTGCTGGCGCATCTGCCGGTGCAGCGCCCGCCAGTCCTCGCCGTGCAGCGCCCGCCAGTGCTCCCGCCAGGCCGCGAACCCGCGCTGCACCGGCTGCGCCTGCGAGTCGCCGATCACCTTGACGTCCCCCATCACGGCGTACGCGCGCACGCGCACCACGGGGACGTTCATGCCGGGGGCCGCCTGGATGACGTCCACGCGCTTGTCGCCCATGACGGCCATGCCGTCGAGGTCCACGTTCACGCCGTCGGGGACGATGATCTTGATGTCGCCCATCACGGAGACGGCCATGATGTCCACCATGTCCGTGCGCACCTCGGCCTCGCGAAGATCGAGCACCACGTCGCCCATGACGGCGACCGCGCCGAGCTCCTGGTCGATCCGCCAGGTCCCGCGCCGCTTGGAGTCGCCCATGACGCCCACGAACCACCGCCGCTTCCTGCCCGCGGGCACCGGAGCGGGAGAGGGGGCGGGCGCGGCCCCCGCCGGCAGGTCCTGGGTGAGCAGGGCCAGCTCGGCGTGCGTGGTCGCGGAATAGGCGGCCTCCGTGCGGTCGGTCAGCTCGGCGAGCGTCAGCCTGCCCTCGACCGATGCGACACGGAGCTGCTCGACGACGGCCTCGCGCTCGGCGTCCGAGGCGCGGAGCCCACCGGGATCAGTCATACTCGCAACATATCGCGTCTTGCCGGGAATGTGACTCCTCCCCGAGAAGGAAAACATGTCATCCCTTGTAGGTGTTTGAACCTGGACGCCGCTTTGGTGCGTACCAAGCGATGACACGGGGCTCTGGCTTGGCCCGGGGCGCGGCCGGACCAGGCTAGGGTCCCTGTCATGCATGAGGAACAGCTCTACCGCGCGGCGTTGAACGGCGAGACCGAGACCGTGGGCAAACTGCTCGCCGGCGGCGCCGACCCCAACAGCCCAGGTGAGGAGGGGCTGCCGCTGTGCGCGGCCGCCGCCTGGGACCGCGTGGAGGTGGCCGGCGCGCTCCTGACGGCCGGCGCCGACGTCAACGGCCGGGAGGAGGGCGGCTGGACGGCGCTGCACTGGGCCGCCTCCAACGGCCACGCCGCCACCGCCAAGGCGCTGATCGAGGCGGGCGCGGAGGTCGACGCGGCCAACGAGTCCGGCGACACCCCGCTCACGCTGGCCGTCCGGCGCGGCGCGCTGGGCGTGGTGCAGGTGCTGCTCGAAGCGGGCGCCGATCCCGAGAAGTACGACGGCGACGGCGACACGCCGCTCGAGATCGCCGCCTCCTGGGTGGGCGTGCACCTGGAGAGCGCGCTGCTCGACCAGATCGAGAAGGAGGGCTGGGAGTACGTCGTGGCCCGCCAGTACGCCAAGGACGGCACCGAGCTGGTCACGGTGGCCGGGCGCGCGGCCGACGGCTCGGAGAGCGAGCAGGTGCAGGCCCAGCGCGGCCACGCCGCCGTCGCGACCCTGCTGGAGGACGCGACGGGCACGTACACGCCGGTGGAGCAGCTCGTGGCGCGGGCCGTCGCGCACCGCGACATCGACGAGGACGCCGAGACCTGGTGGATCGTGGCCGACTCGCTGGGCCGGCGGGCGGACGACGAGACGTACGAGGCGCTGGCCCGGCTGTGCGGGAGCGAGGACGCCAGGGAGCGGGAGTTCGGGGTCGACGCGATCGCCCAGTTCGGGTTCGCGGAAGGGGAGAAGCCCTACCTCGACAGGACGCTGCCGCTGCTGCAGAAGATGGTCACCACGGAGGGCAACCCGCAGGTGCTGCGGTCGGTCCTGGCCGCGCTCGGGCACCAGGGGGACGAGCGCGCGCTGCCGTACGTGCTGGACATCATCGGGCGTCCCGGGCACAAGCGCACGATGACGGACGCGATCGCGCTGGCCGACGTGCTGCCGCCGGACCACGAGGAGGGGCTGGCGCTGCTGATCGCGATGACGGAGGACGAGGACACGGAGGTGCGCGACTGGGCCACCGCCGGGCTCGCCGGGCTGTCCGAGGACACGCCCCGCATCCGTGAGGCCCTGGCCGCCCGCCTGGCCGACGCCGACCTGCGCACGGTGGCCGAGGCCACGCGCGGGCTGCTGACGCGGGGCGACGAGCGCGCGTCGCGGGGGGTGGAGCGGGTGCTGGCGGAGAGCGACGACGAGTACGAGCGGGACCTCGTCACCCAGCCCGTCACCGGCTGACCCGCACCCGCCCGCCGGACCGAGGAGCGCTCAGTCGCCGTTGAGCACGCGCGTCACCCATTCCAGGGTGCCGGTGCGCAGGGCCTCCTCGGCCAGCCGCTTCCCGGTCGGGGTCGTCAGGGCGTCCAGGGAGCTGTCGATCCAGCCCTGGACGTTCTGGTGCCCCTGCTCCCGGTATTCGACCGCCTGGATGAGGCATTCCAGCTTGTCCGCGTCCCGGGCGCAGACGGCTTCGAGGCTGGCCTTCTCCTCGTACTCCCCCACCGCGTCGCCGACCATGTCCGCCACCTCGGCGGGCAGGCCGCGCATCTGGTCGGCGGTGACGTCCTCGTTGGAGGCCGCCTTGAGGTAGCGCTTGCCGATGTACGGGATGTCGGTGATGCGGGTCTCCTGGGTGTCGTGGAAGAGGCTCATGAACGCGGCCCGCTCCGGATTCGCGCCTTCGAGCCTCGCGATCACGCCGGCTATGACGGCCGCGCGGAACGAGTGCTCGGCGATGCTCTCCGGATCCCGTACGCCCGCCACCAGCCACCCGGTCCGCTTGTAGCGCTTGAGCAGCCCGAACTCGTACAGCAGCCCCGCCAGTCCTGTCACGTCGTCCATCACGGGAACCCTCCTCTCCTACGGCAAATGCCGTGGCCGTTTCGCCGGCCACGGCATTCGTCATCGACCGTTCTCCGAAAACGGGAGCCGTTTCAGCTCACCGGTTAATTCTCGGGCCCGAAGATGTCCCGCCAGTCGTCCCCGTTGGGCCACCAGCTGCCGTCGTCCTGCGGCGTCTCGTCCTTGTCCTCGCGGTCCTCGAACTTGTCCTCGTCCTTGACCGGCGGCTTGACCGGCTCCTGCTTGACGGGAGGCCGGTGCACCACTGGCTCCTCGTGGCGGATCGGACGGTGGATGTGGGGACGCGGAGTGCGGATGCGGATGATCTCCTCGTCGTTGTCGCGGTGGTGGCGGCGACCGCCCCAGCCACCACCCCAGCCCCACGGGCCGCACCAGGGGCGCCAGCATCCTCCCCCACCCCATCCGCGACGTCCGCAGTGCTTCCCACAGAGCGGCGGCTTCTCGCCCGAGAAGACTCCGACGCCCGCCTGGACGGCCGCGCTGCTGGGCACCGCGCTCGCCGCGGCCGCCAGGCCCGTGGGAAGAAGCAGGGAGCCGACGATGGCGCCGGCCAGCGTTAGTGTCGCGGCCCGCCCATGGCGTGGCGTCCGCGATTGCCGACTTTCAGTGTTCACGTGCATTCGTTTCCGTTCATGGGTAGATCGGCCCGAAATCCAGCACCCACTATCTCCGCAGGCACTCAGACAGGGGCAGACGTACCCATGTGAATATTCTCGCCTAACTCCGTAAACCCAAATAACCTGTCAAAACCCGGCGGGCTTATTAAACGATGGTTTTGCGCTCACTTAAAGGGCCTCGCGCTATATCCCAGGGCATTTCCCGCCCAATTCCCCCAGAAATGGACAGGACCGCCAATCAGGGACCGGAGAGCGCCGGGGCCGCGGTCAGGACGTCCCTGGCCAGCGCCAGGTCACCGGCCAGCTCGGCGGGGAACTCGGCGGGCTCTCCCCTGCCGCCCAGCAGGAAGCAGAACGCGACCACGTCCGCCGTGATGTGGGCGTCCGGCGTGCCGGGCCGGGCGTCCTCCACGCCCAGCGGCACCTGCCACTCGCCCCCGCCCGCGCCCGTCAGCGTGAGGTGGAGGGTGCGGCCGGAGCCGTCCATGCCCGACAGGAGCATCGTCCAGGGCAGCAGGCGCGCGCACAGGTCGGCGGTCGGGTGGATGTGGTCGGGGACGGGGTCGGGCAGGCGCAGCCGGGCGGTCCGGGCGGCGTCGGCCGTGTGGATCCAGGTCTCCAGGCACCGCGCCAGGAGGTGGTCGCGCACCGGGACCTCCATGCCGTCCATGGTGGCCGGGGTCGTGGGCGGCAGGTCGGCCAGGTGGCGGCAGAGCGCGTCGGCCTGGGCCCGCCAGTCCCTTCTCGTCTGCTCGGGGCTGCGGGCGCGCTCGTACGCCTGCACGTCGCTCGTACGTCCCATCGAGTCGGTCGCGCCCAGGGGCGGCCCCAGCACGGGAGCGCCGACGGCGGCGGCCAGCAGGCCGTCCTTGGCGGCCAGGTGGGCGACGAGCTCCTGGAGGGTCCAGCCCTCGACGATCACGCGCGACCAGTCGTCGTCCACGGCCGAGGTCAGCAGCGCGTCCATCGCGGCCACCCGGCCCGCGTACGGCTGCGCCCAGGCCGCGGTGGGGGCCGCGGGCCTGCGCCGGGCCCTGGCCCCGGCCAGGAGCTGGGGCCGCAACGAGCGGGCCGGCACCTGCGGGTCCTCCATCATCGCGTCCAGATAGAGGCGCTCGACGGGGTCCATTACACCTCTTCCTCCGCAAGCGCGTCCGCCAGGCGTCTCAGCGCCAGCCGGATGCGCGATTTGGCCGTGCCCTCGGGCACGCCCAATTCCTCGCTCACCTGCCGATAGGTCCTGCCGCCGAAGTAGGCGAGCTCCACCGCCTCCCGGAGGCCGTCGGGCAGCGAGGTCACCGCCTGCCGCACCCGTTTGGCCTCGTCCGAGGCCAGGACCGTGTCCTCCAGTCTGTCAGGTTCGCGCTCGAACAGCCTGGGTCCGAGCGCCGACACGCGCCGCCGCTCCTCGGCGCGCACGTGGTCGACCGCGCGGCGGTGCGCGATCGTCGCGAGCCAGGCGCGTAAGGTGCCGCGTTCCGGGTCGTAGGCCAGGGGGCGCTCCCAGAAGACCAGGAACACCTCCTGGGTGATGTCCTCGGCGATCACCCGGTCCCTGGTGACCCGCAGCGCGAGCCCGAAGATCAGCGAGGAGAGCCGGTCGTAGACCTCGCCCAGCGCGGACTCATCGCCGCCGACCACCCGCTGGTGCAGCAGGCGGTCGTCGTACGGTGCCTCCACTGGCACCACGCTCCCGTGTAATCCGGACCAGAAGGCGGCGGGGGCGCCGCGACCCGAGCATGTCATTATTCGCCGGAAAAGTAGAGCCGGATGACCGGAGGCGGGGACTTCGCCGGCTCGCGATAAGGTCGGAGGACCAATACGGAGGGAGCACGTCATGGCCACCACTCGCACCGCCACCACCCAGTGGAAGGGCGCCCTGATCGACGGTTCGGGCACCGTGTCGCTCGACACCTCGGGCGTGGGCACGTTCGAGGTCACCTGGGCGTCCAGGTCCCAGGAGGCCGGCGGCAAGACCTCCCCGGAGGAGCTCATCGCGGCCGCCCACTCCTCCTGCTTCTCGATGGCGCTCTCGCACGGGCTGGCCGGCGCCGGCACCCCGCCGGAGTCGCTGGAGACCAGCGCCGACGTGACGTTCCAGCCGGGTGAGGGCATCACGGGCATCGTGCTCACGGTGAAGGGCCGCGTCCCCGGCATCTCGGCCGAGCAGTTCCAGGAGGCCGCCGCGACGGCCAAGGCCAACTGCCCGGTGAGCAAGGCCCTGACGGGCACCACGATCACGCTCGACGCCGAGCTGCTCTGACGGTCGCCGCGACCTGCCCGGCCCGGGAGCCGGGCACGTGGAGACCCTGGTAGGGAGGGCGATCGGCGCATTGAGCGACCAAGAGCGGGTTCGCGTGCGACAATTGGGCCACATGCGCGAGGTCTGGCCGGGCGAGCCCTATCCACTCGGCGGCACCTGGGATGGCGTGGGCACCAGCTTTTCGGTGTTCTCCGAGGTCGCCGAGCGAGTCGAGCTGTGCCTTTTTCATGACGACGGCACCGAGGAGCGCGTCGACCTGCCCGAGGTCGACGGGTTCGTCTGGCACGGCTATCTGCCGGGCATCCAGCCGGGCCAGCGCTACGGCTATCGCGTCCACGGCCCGCACGACCCGTCGCAGGGCCATCGGTCCAATCCCGCCAAGCTGCTCCTCGATCCCTACGCCAAGGCCATCGACGGCGAGCTGACCTGGAACCAGGCGCTGTTCCCCTATTACTTCACCGATCCCACCCGGCGCAACACCGAGGACAGCGCCCCCTACATGCCGAAGAACGTGGTCGTCAACCCGTTCTTCGAGTGGGGCAACGACCGGCCGCCGCGCATCCCCTACCACCAGACCGTGATCTACGAGGCCCACGTGCGCGGGCTCACCATGCGCCACCCCGACGTGCCGCCCGACCTGCGCGGCACGTACGCGGGCGTGGGACATCCGGCGATCATCGATCACCTGCTGTCGCTGGGGGTGACGGCGGTCGAGCTGATGCCGGTCCACCACTACATCCCCGAGCACTTCCTGGTCGCCCGCGGGCTGACCAACTACTGGGGCTACAACACCATGGCCTACCTGGCGCCCCACGGTGGCTACTCCAGCGCGGGCACGCGGGGGCAGCAGGTGCTGGAGTTCAAGGCGATGGTGCGGGCGCTGCACGAGGCGGGCATCGAGGTCATCCTCGACGTCGTCTACAACCACACGGCCGAGGGCGACCACATGGGGCCCACGCTGGGGTTCCGGGGGATCGACAACGCCGCCTACTACCGGCTGCACGACGGCGACCGGCGCTACTACCTCGACTACACCGGGTGCGGAAACTCCCTCAACGTACGCTCGCCGCACGCGCTGCAGCTGATCATGGACTCGCTGCGCTACTGGGTCCTCGACATGCACGTCGACGGGTTCCGGTTCGATCTGGCCTCGGCGCTGGCCAGGGAGCTGCACGACGTCGACCGGCTGAGCGCGTTCTTCGACCTGATCCAGCAGGATCCGGTGATCTCGCAGGTCAAGCTGATCGCCGAGCCGTGGGACGTGGGGCCCGGCGGCTACCAGGTCGGGAATTTCCCGCCTTTGTGGACGGAGTGGAACGGCAAATATCGCGATATCGTGCGAGATTTCTGGAGAGGCACGCATTCCGCGCTCCCCGAGTTCGCCTCCCGCCTGACCGGCTCCGCCGACCTGTACGAGTCCTCCGGCCGCCGCCCGGTCGCCTCGATCAACTTCGTGACCTGCCACGACGGGTTCACCCTCAACGACCTGGTCTCCTACGACCACAAGCACAACGAGGCCAACGGCGAGGACAACCGCGACGGCACCAACGACAACCGCTCCTGGAACTGCGGCGCCGAGGGCCCCGTGGAGGACCCCGGCATCGTCCGGCTCCGCCACCGCCAGCGCCGCAACTTCCTGGCCACCCTGTTCCTGTCGCAGGGCGTGCCCATGCTCTCCCACGGCGACGAGCTCGGCCGCACCCAGCGCGGCAACAACAACGCCTACTGCCAGGACAACGAGCTGGCCTGGGTCGACTGGTCGATGCTGCACACGGAGCCGGAGCTGCTGGAGTTCGTCAGGGCGCTGTCGAAGCTGCGCCGCGAGCACCCGGTCTTCCAGCGCCGCCGCTTCTTCCACGGCCGCCATCCCGACGACGGCAAGCGCGACCTGGTCTGGCTCACGCCGGGCGGCACGGAGATGACGGCGGGCGACTGGCACATCGGCTACGCCAAGTCGCTCATGGTCTACCTCAACGGCGAGGCCATCACCGAGCCGGGGCCGCGCGGCGAGCGGATCGTGGACGACTCGTTCCTGCTGCTCATCAACGCCCACCACGAGAACATGTCGTTCACGCTGCCGGGCGAGGAGTGCGGCACCGGCTGGGTGCCCGTGCTCGACACCAGCCACGAGACGATGGAGGAGGCGCTCCCGGACGAGAGCCGGCAGGCCGGCGACGTGGTCGACGTCACGGCCCGTTCCCTCCAGGTCCTGCGCCAGCCGCGCTCGCGCTGAGCAGCATCAGCGCGAACGTCGCCACCCCCGCCAGGCCGTGCAGCGTCACCGCCAGCACCGGGAACCCGCGCCCGCCCGTCTTGTGCCGCCCGGCCCCGAGCCAGCGCGTGGACATCGTGAACCCCAGCAGCGCGGCCACCGCCAGCCCCGCGAACGCGGCCCACGCCAGTACCCTGCTCCCCGTGAACAGCCCGGCCACCCAGCACACCAGCGCCGACACGGCCAGCGTCGGGTGGGAGAACACCAGCGCGGCCGGGAAGCGGGTGACCTTGGCCCGGCGCAGCCCGTCGCCGGAGAGCCAGAAGTAGAGCAGGTACACCCCGGCCAGCGCGGCGACCGCCCATGCGACAGCAGTGATCAGACCCACAGGGCCTCCCCTCCCCGATCCCCTTCCGCCACGTAAGCACGTGACCGCCTGTGTGTCCCTGGATACACAAAAGTGCTATACGCCCCATATCCCGAAATGCCCGCTCACATCTGCTAGCTTTACCTTTCCGGCCGGAGGTTGCTCCCGGCCGGAAAGTGCTTGTATGACCATTTCTCTGGCAACCGTGCGGCCCGTGAGCGCCGCGGACCGCCCCACCGTCGAACGCCTCTGGCTCATGTTCCGCCACGACATGGCGGAGTTCCAGGGCGGCCTGCCCAGCGCTGACGCCACCTATCACAGCGACCGGCTGCGCGCGGCGTTCGAGGACGACGACTGGGCGGCCTACCTGTTCACCAGCGATGACCGCCCCGTCGGGTTCTCCTTCGTGCGCGCGCTGTCCGGCCCGGCGCGCGTGCTGAACAGCTTCTTCGTCGTACGCGGCGCACGCCGGTCCGGGATCGGGATCAAAGCCGTGCGGGAAGTGATCCTCCGGCACCCCGGCCCCTGGAAGATCGCCTTCCAGGACTCGAACACGGGGGCCGTCGCGTTCTGGCGGCGCGTCGCCACCGAGATCGCCGGTGACGCGTGGACGGAGGAGCGCCTGCCCGTGTCGAACCGGCCCGACGTTCCCCCGGACGTGTGGATCTCCTTCACCGCCTGACCAGCTCACCGACCGGGCGGGGCACGTGACGGACGTGCCCCGCCCGGGCGAGAGCTCCCGTGTGGGCCAACTGTCGGTGGGGTGTGCCAAGGTAGAGGAGTGCGGCGCATCTATCCCGACATACAGGACAACCCGGACATCGTG
Source organism: Nonomuraea angiospora (assembly GCF_014873145.1). Lineage (NCBI taxonomy): Bacteria > Bacillati > Actinomycetota > Actinomycetes > Streptosporangiales > Streptosporangiaceae > Nonomuraea > Nonomuraea angiospora. Next base: position 4,424,450 of record NZ_JADBEK010000001.1, read on the forward strand.
CAGGCGTACGCCTACCCCGAGGGGCGGCCGTGGCTGCGGCTCAACATGGTGGCCAGCGCCGACGGCGCGGCGTGGCTGAAGGGCCGCTCGGGCGGGCTGTCGAGCGCGGGCGACAAGCGGATCTTCCAGACCCTGCGCGGCCTGTCCGACGTCGTCCTCGCGGGCGCCGCGACCGTGCGCAAGGAGGGATACGGCCCGGTCCCCCCGCGTGACTCGTGGGACGAGATCCGCGTGGGCAGGCCGAAGGTGCCGCCCATCGCGGTCATCACCCGCAGCCTGGACTTCGACCTCGACGGCGAGCTGTTCACCGAGGCCCCCAGCCGGACGATCGTGATCACCTGCGAGGCCGCCCCGCTCGAGCGGCGCAAGGCGGCGGCCAGGCACGCCGACGTCATCGTGGCCGGGGCCGAGAGCGTCGACCTGGCGCCGGCCATCACGGAGCTGCACGCGCGCGGGCTCACCAGGATCCTGTGCGAGGGCGGCCCCAGGATCAACGCCCAGCTCTCGGCGCAGGACCTGGTCGACGAGCTGTGCCTGTCGATCAGCCCGCTGCTGCTGGGGGGCGGCGCGGCGCGCATACTCAACGGCGAGCCCTCGGAGGTCTCGCTGCGCCTCAGCCACGTGCTGGAAGAGGAGGGGGTCCTCTTCTGCAAATACGACAGGGAGCAGAGCCATGACCGAGCCGACTGAGCCGACCGCGCTCGCGGAGCCCGCCGAAGAGCAGCCGGTGCCCAATCTGCCGGTGCGCCCGCCGGTGCCGCCCATGCTGGCCAAGCCGGTCAAGGCCATGCCCAAGCAGAACGGCTCGCTGTTCTACGAGCCGAAGTGGGACGGTTTCCGGTGCATCGTGTTCCGCGACGGCGACGAGGTCTATCTGGGCAGCCGCAACGAGCGGCCGTTCACGCGCTATTTCCCGGAGCTGGTCGAGGCCGTCAGGGCGGAGCTGCCGGACAAGTGCGTGGTGGACGGCGAGATCGTGCTGCCGAGGGGGTCGCAGCTCGACTTCGACGCGCTGCAGCAGCGCATCCATCCGGCGGCCTCGCGGGTGAAGCTGCTGTCGGAGCAGACGCCGGCCCAGTTCATCGCGTTCGACCTGCTGGCGCTGGGCGACGAGTCGCTGATGGAGACGCCGTTCTCGGAGCGCCGCGCGCGACTTGAGGGGATATTTTCGGAAAAGGGCGAGTCCATTCGGCTGACCCCGGTCACGACCAGCGACGAGCAGGCGGCCGAGTGGTTCGAGACGTTCGAGGGCGCGGGGCTCGACGGCATCATCGTCAAGCCGGGCGACCAGCCGTACATCCCGGACAAGCGCACGATGTTCAAGGTCAAGCACGAGCGCACGGCCGACGTGGTGATCTGCGGCTACCGCGAGCACAAGACGGGCCCGATCGTGGGGTCGCTGCTGCTCGGCCTCTACGGCGACGACGGCCGGCTGCACCACGTGGGCGTGGCGGCCTCGTTCCCGATGGCGCGCAGGGCCGAGCTGGTCGAGGAGATCAAGCCGTACCTCGCGGAGCTGAGCGAGCACCCCTGGGGCCACTGGGCCGAGCAGGCGGCGGCCAACGTCGGCCAGCCGGCCGCCGGGCCCGCCACGGGCGGGCAGCGGGTGCCCGGCGCGGTGTCGCGGTGGAACGCCAAGAAGGACCTGTCGTTCATCCCGCTCAGGCCGGAGCTGGTGATCGAGGTGGCCTACGACCAGATGGAGGGCGACCGGTTCCGGCACACCGCCCAGTGGCGGCGGTGGCGGCCCGACCGCACGCCGGAGTCATGCACGTACGAGCAGCTCGAACGTCCCGTGAGTTACAACCTGGACGACATCCTTGCCCGGTAGCCACGCGACCCGTTATATCTCGACATATGAGTACAGGGGATGAGTTAAAGGCAACCGTGTCCGCCCGCCGTGACCTCGGGCCGGAGTTCGAGGACGCCCTGGTCGAGTCGTTCCTCGACAAGATGGGGCAAGAGGTCGACCGGCGGGTGGACGAGCGCATCGCCCAGCGGGCGTCGAAGGCACCCGCACGCGACCGGGCGCCCGACGGGCAGCGGCTCGCCCTGGCGATCGTCTCGGTCTGCCTCGGCACCGTCTCCACCCTCCTGCTGGTCCTGCTGGGGAACAAGGCTGCCTATCTGGTGCCGATCTGGGGCGGCCTGATCATCATCAACGCGATCTTCAACTCGGGGAGGTCGAGCGGCAAGAGCGGCTGATCCCGGCGGCCGCGCCCGTCGTTCCCGCCAGGGAGGCGCCGGCCGCCACCGACCAGCTCCGGCGCGCGTTCAGCGTGGCAGGCTCGAAGCCGGCCAGCTGCTTGTAGCGCAGGGCGATCTCCTCGCGCTCGGCCAGCGGCAGGACGTCCTCGATGTCGGCGAAGCCCCGCGGGGCGCGCTGGTGGGCCAGCTTCAGGACGACCTCGGGGCCGTCCTTGCGGTTGGCCAGCACGACGTTGTTCGTGACGGGCCGGCGCTGCTCCTCGTAGAACTCCAGCCCGCGGCCGGTCGCCAGCGCGTAGGCCAGGACGCGGGCGTCGATGACGGCCTGGGTGCCGCCGTTGGAGCCGGTGGGATACATCGGATGCGCGGCGTCGCCCATCAGCGTCACCTTCTCCGCCGACCAGGAGGGTAAGGGATCCCGGTCCACCAGCGGATACTCGAACACCTTCACCGCCGCCGCGATGAGCCCGGGGATGTCGAGCTCGTCGCAGTGCCAGTCCGCCACGTGCGGGAGGACCTTCTCCAGGCTCACGGGCCGGTTCCAGTCGCCCCGGTGCGCGGCCTCCGTGGCCTTGTGCTGGATGCCCCAGTTGATCAGCTGCCTGCCGTCGGGGTCCGGCGGCGCGATGGGATAGATGACGATCTTCTGGATGCCGTCACCCGCCATGATCATGGACTTTCCGGTCATGAACGGCGTGCTGTACGAGGTGCCGCGCCACAGCACGTCGCCGCTCCACAACGGCTCCCCCTCCTCGGGGAACAGCGCCCGCCGGACGCCGGAGCGGATGCCGTCGGCGCCGATGAGCAGGTCCGCGTCATGGTCGAGCCCGGTGACGGGCGACCCTGTCACCACCGCCTCCGCGCCGAGGCGCTCCTGGACCGCCCGCAGGAGCATGAACTGCAGCCGGCCCCGGTGTATCGAGTACTGGGGCCAGGTGTAGCCGGCCCGCAACCCGCGCGGTTCGGACCAGATGCGCTGGCCGTACCGGTTGATGAAGGTGAGGTCGGCGGTCTCGACGCCGATCTCCGCCAGGCGGTCGCCCAGGCCGAGTTCGATGACCTCGCGCACCGCGTGCGGCAGGATGTTGATGCCCACGCCCAGCGGCTGGAGCTCCTCGACCGCCTCGTGGATGACCACCTCGGTGATTCCGGCGGCGTGCAGGCTCAGGGCCGCGGTGAGCCCGGCGATCCCGGCACCGGCGATGACGACGCGCATGGAGCGACCTCCTCGTGAAGGATCCGTCTTCATGACGTGCCTCCCGGGAGCGGCAGCGAGGAGACGTCGGAAGTGGCCGGCCCGGCGGCGCTGCCGAAAGGGCGGGAGGGATCCGGCGCACGATGACGCCCCCGCGCCGATCGCGATGCCGCTAACTCATGCGACATTAACCGAAGAAATGCGAAAAAAGGCCCTATGCGAGCCAGATGAGCCCGGCGAAACGACCGCCCGGCTGCTCCCTGCGGTGCGAGTAGAGCTCCGCCGACTCGATCGTGCAGCGGGCGTCGTGGCGTACGTCCTGGATCCCGGCCGCGCGGAGCTGGGCCTCGATCCCGGCCCGCAGGTCGAGCGCGGGCGTCTCCCACGACGTCGTGGACCACGTCTCGGGGACGCGGGAGGCCACCCGCTCGCGCAGCTCGGCGGGCACCTCGTAGCAGCGGCCGCACGCGCCGGGCCCCACCAGCGCGACCATCCGGCCCGGCGCGGCGCCCTTGGCCGCCATGGCCGCCACCAGGGCGCTCGCGATGCCCGCCTCGGTGCCGGGGCGGCCGGAGTGCGCGGCGCCCACCATGCGCGCCACCGGGTCGGCCACCAGCACCGCCGGGCAGTCGGCCCCGAGCGAGGCCAGCGCCAGCCCCGGCTCGGTGGTGAACACTCCGTCGAGCGCCGGCGGATCGTCGCCGAAGGGCTCGCTCACGTACGCGACGTCGGCGCTGTGGATCTGGCGCATGAACACGATGCCCCGCACGCCCAGCTCGGCCGCCACCCCCGCCCGGTTGGCCCGCACGGCCTGCGGGTCGTCGCCGACCATCCCGCCGAGGTTGCGCGACCCGTACGGCGGGACGCTGATCCCCCCGTGGCGATCGGTGACGGCGACACGCACTCCAGGGGCCAGCTCCATGGCTCGATCTTAGAGCGCGAGGCTCACCGGCCCGGCCAGGTGCCCCGCTCCTTGGCTTCGTAGCCAAGGATGACAAGCAAGCATATGCTTGGTACGTGCCTGACTATCGCAATCTCATCGGCGGCGAGCTCGTCCCCGCAAGCGACGGCAGAACCCTCGACTCGGTCAACCCGGCCACCGGGGAGGCGTGGGCGCGGATCCCGGCGAGCGGGCCGCCCGACGCCGAGGCGGCCGTGGCCGCGGCCCGGCGCGCCTTCCCCGCCTGGTCGGCGCTGCCCGCCCTGGCCAGGGCGGGCTACCTGCGCAAGGTGTCGGAGGTGTTCGCCCGCAACGCCGAGGAGCTGGCCAGGCTGGAGACGCGCGACAACGGCCGGATCCTGCGCGACACGCTGAAGAAGGACCTGCCCGGGATGGCGTACCTGTGGCAGCTGGCCGCCGGGCAGTGCCTGGACGCGGCCAAGGGCGACACGGTCATCCTCGGCCCGGACACGCTCGGGCTGACGCGGCGGGAGCCGTACGGGGTGGTGGTCTGCATCATCCCGTGGAACTCGCCCATCTCCACGTTCTCGGCCAAGGCCGCCTACGCGCTGGCGGCCGGCAACACGGTGATCGTCAAGCCGGCCGAGCAGGCGAGCGCGTCGGTGCTGCGGCTGGGCGAGCTGCTGGCGGAGGTGTTCCCGCCCGGGGTGCTGAACATCGTCAGTGGCCTCGGCGAGGAGGTGGGGGACGCGCTGGTGCGGCACCGCGACGTCGCCAAGATCAGCCTCACCGGCTCGACGGCCACCGGCCAGGCCATCACCCGGGCGTCGGCGGACGCGCTGAAGCCGCTGACGTTCGAGCTCGGGGGCAAGTCCCCGAACATCGTCTTCCCCGACGCCGACCTGGACGCGGCCGCCCAGGGCGTCACCGTGAACTCCGTCTACACCGGCAACGCCGGGCAGGTCTGCGTGGCCGGCTCCCGCATCCTCGTCCACCACTCGATCTGGGACGAGCTGCTGGACCGCATCGCGCGCATCTGCGCCGAGCTGGTCCTGGACGACCCCCTCGATCTGCGGACGACCATGGGCCCGATCGTCTCCTCGGCCCAGTACGAGCACGTGCGGTCATACCTCGAGCTGGCCGAGAAGGAGGGCGCGAGCCTGCTCTTCGGCGGGCGGACGGGGGCGGAGGTGGTGCCCGGCCTCCCGGGCGGCTACTGGGTCTCCCCCACCCTCTACACGACCACGGACAACTCGCTGCGGCTCTGCCAGGAGGAGATCTTCGGCCCGGTGGCGGTGGCCATGCCGTTCTCCTCCGACGAGGAGGCCCTGGCGATCGCGAACGACTCCCGCTACGGCCTGGCGGCCGGCGTCTGGACGCGTGACCTGGGGCGGGCGCACCGGTTCGTGCGCGATCTGGAGAGCGGGACGGTATGGGTGAACACGTTCCGGCAGATGCCGCCCGGCCTCCCGTTCGGGGGCGTCAAGGACAGCGGGTACGGGCACGATTCGGTCCTCGAGTACACCCGCGAAAAGGCGGCCATCATCCAGATTTAGTCGGATAGATTTACGCCTCATGAGCGAGGGGATCAAGGACGCAGCCGAGCTGCCCGACGCAGCCGCGCAGTCCCGTGCGTCCGTGCTACGCAGTCGTGCCGAATCGTACATCGCCCTGTCGAGGTACGACGCCGCGATCGCGGATCTGACGGAATCGATCGCGTTAGTGCCGGACAACGCGCGCGCCTGGCGGCTGCGCGGCGAGAGCCATCGCGTCATCGAACGCTACGAGACCGCGCTGGAGGACTTCGACGAGGCGCTCAAGCTGGAGCCGGACAGCGCGTACGCGCTGGGCTCCCGGGGCCAGACGTACGCCGCGATGGGCCGCCTGGACGAGGCCATGACCGACTTCGAGCACGCCCTCACCCTCTCCCCCGACTCCCTGTGGATCCTGGAGGCGAAGGCCGACGTCCTGGTGGACCTGGACCGCCTGGACGAGGCCCTGGAGGAACACGCCAAGATCATCGCCCTGAACGAGGAACTGCCCTACTCCTGGGCCGCCCGCGGCGACCTGTACCAGCGCATGCACCTGTACGCCGAGGCCATCGAGGACTACACGAAGGCGCTGGCGGCGAACCCCGAGTACGTGCGCGCGCTGAGCCGGCGGGGCGAGGCGTACCGCATGATCGACCGGTACGAGGAGGCGCTGGCGGACCTCAGCCGCGCGGTGGAGCTGGACCCCGAGAACGACCGGGCCTACGGCAGCCGGGGCGCGGTGCTGAGCGAGCTGGGCGACAACGAGGCGGCGCTGAGCGATCTGAACCGGGCGATCGAGCTGGACCCCGAGTACATCTGGGCGTTCCGCGTACGCGGGGAGATCCTCCAGGAGATGGACCGCCACGAGGAGGCGATCTCCGACTTCAGCCGGGCTCTGCACCTGGAGTTCGGGGACTGACCTCGCGGGCGGGAGTGGCGGCCAGGTGCGCGACCTGGCCGCGCCCCCGTCTATGCGTTGCGGGTCTCCAGCAACCGATCGAGCCTGCGGCCGAGGTCGACCATGTCGTGCCGCAAGGAGTCGAACACTCCGAGGATCTCCGCGCGGGCGGAGATGAACTGATCGTTGGTCTGCCGTCGAAGACCTGTGAGTTCGTCGCCCAGGGCCGCGAAGTCCTGGGAGATCTCCAGCTGAACATCCGCGATCTCGGCCCGCATCTCGGCGACGGCGACCTCCGCCGAGGTGATCTGCGAGCCTTTCACGCGAGTACGTCTCCCCGTTCGCAGGTGGGCATGGCTGTAGTCGTCAGAATCTGCGTCATCGGAACGCACGATCGCTTCGAACGCGTCGATGCGGAGCTTCAATGCGCGGATCTCCGCCTCTATGTCCACGTACTCCTGCCTTTGCATGTACTCGGAAGGGATTCCGTGCCCCGATGACGCGGATCTCCGCTTCCTCTGAGCACATCGTCGCAGGTAGTTCGAGATCGCGCGGATCGGCGAGAACGCTCTGGGTGTGGTTTTCTCTGTCTCGGGAGTGCCAGAGATCTCTGCGGGGATGACGTATGTAAGCCGCGCCGTCACAGGAAAAGACCAACCATCCGATGACTCTCCAAGGGGGAGAAATGCGGATGGATCCGTGCATGATAGTCGGCATGATTGACAAGATCGCGTGGATCCTCCTGGCGGACGGCAAGATCCTCAGCACCCGGTCGCGGGGCAAGATCGTCTACTACCTCCCCGGCGGCAAGCGCGAACCCGGCGAGAGCGACCTCGACACCCTCGTCCGCGAGATCGACGAGGAGCTGTCGGTCGCCATCGTCCCCGCCACCGCCGTCCACCTGGGCACGTACCAGGCTCAGGCGGACGGCCACGCCGACGGCGTGGCCGTGAAGATGACCTGCTACACCGCCGACCACCAGGGGACGCCGACGCCCAGCAGCGAGATCGAGGAGGTCGTCTGGCTCACCTACGCCGACCGCGACCGCGTGGCGCCCGTGGACCAGATCATCTTCGACGACCTCCACCGGGACGGCCGGCTCCGCTGACCGCGCGGGTTCTTCTGGCCGTCCGGTCTTCCTGGTCATCGACCGAATGATCTTCTAGGTTCGGACTTATGGGCATCGGGACCACCGAGGAACACCAGGCGCTGGCCGACTCCGTGCGGGGGCTCACCGCGCGTACGACCGAGCACGCGGCTCTGGCGGGCAGGGGATTCTGGGGCTGCATCTGCCCGAGGAGTGGGGTGGGCAGGGATACGGGCTGCTGGAGTTGTGCGTGGCGTTGGAGGCGCTGGGTGAGCGTCGGGTCCCGGGGCCGTACCTCCCGACCGTCCTTGCCTCAGCCGCGCTCACCTGGCCCGGAACAGACCACCCGGCCCCGACCAACTCCAGGCTGTCGAACTTCGGGCCATCCGACTCCAGGCCGTCGGACTCCAGGTCGTCGGACTCCGGACTGTCGAACTCCGGGCCGTCCGACTCTGGGTCGTCGGACTCCGGGCTCCCCGGCGGCGGTTTGGGGGGCTCCGGACGGCCCGTCTCAGGGAGCGCGGAAAAGCCCGGCGCCGACGCCGCGACCGCGTCCAGCGTGCGGAAGCTGCTCGGCATGCGGCACGCTCAGGCGATCTCGGAGTTCTGCTGGTCGCTGGCCCCGGCGAGCCGCCACTGGAACCGCATGATCCTCGCGACGCGGGCGTTCACGATCGGCGGCGGCACCACGGAGGTGCAGCTCAACATCATCGCCGAACGCGCCCTCGGCCTGCCGCGCGACCCGTGATCAGCTCTTGGGGTAGTACGGCGCCGCCAGGTGCGCGTACACGATCGTGTTGTCCCGGTAGCTGTGCGCCTGCCGGTCGAACGCCCCGCCGCAGGTCACCAGCCGCAACCCGGGATAGGCGAGCTTGCCGTACACCTTCTTGACGGGGAAGCTGCGCTTCGGCGTGTGCTCGACCTTGTCGACGACGAACACGGCCACCGAGCGGTCGGCACGCAGCACCTGGACCTGGTCGCCGCGCTTGACGTCCTTGAGGTTGGCGAAGACGGCGGGGCCGGACCTGGTGTCCAGGTGGCCGGTGATCACGGCGGCGCCGCGCTGGCCGGGCACGGGGCCGTAGCGGTACCAGCCGGCCAGGTCCGGGGGGTCGAACGGCGGGTTCTCGATGGCGCCCTCCGCGTCCAGGCCCAGCTCCATGAGCGGGGCGGCCACGCCGATGGACGGGATGTAGACGGCGGTCGGCTTGGCGGCCCGCATGGGCGCGGCGACCTTGCCGAGCGGCAGGCCGGTGACCGGGGCCGCGCCCTCGACGGGTCCGCGCCGCGTGGCGGCGACGGGCTCCGGCCCGGGTTCGCCGCCGACGATGCCACTCAGCCCTAGCCCGATCAGCAACGCCCCGGCCAACGACACCGCACCGGCCACGACCAGCATCACCCCTTGCCCGGATCTTCGGCCACCGCCCAACTCCCGCCCCTCACCAGGCTCCGGGCCCATGCGGGGCTCACGGCTCACAGCAGACACCGGCCCACGACCGGCCCCTTCCCTGCGGGCGCTCCCGGCTCATGCGGGGCGCACGGCTCATAGCCGACACGACCCACGACCGGCCTCTCTCCAGCGGACGCCCTCTGCCCATGCACGACTCCTGATCCTCAGTAGCCACCGGGCCCGCGACCTGCTCCCGGGCTCTGCGCGATACCTGGCCCTCAGCCGAGCCCCGGCGCGCGACTGGGTCCCGGCGGGCCGGGGGGTCCCGGCGGGCCGGGGGGTCCCGGCGGGCGGGTGGACCCCGACGGGCGGATGGGTCCCAAGGCTCGGGTGGGTCACGGCGCTCCGGTGCATCCCGGTGCTCGGGTGCATCGCGAGACTCGCCTGCGTCCCGGCACTCGGTGGGTCCCGGCGCTCCGGTGCATCCCGGCGCTCGGATGTATCGCGAGACTCGGCTGCGTCCCGCGACTGGGCTGCGTCCCGGTGCTCGGGTCGGTCCCCGTGCTCGGGTCGGTCCCGGTGGTCGGGTGGGTGCCGGTCCTGGGTTGATGCGGCGGTCAAGCTAGGCGACACCCCTGCGGCGTCGTACCGCGGCTCCGGCCAGCCCCGCGCCCGTCAGCAGCGCCGCCCCGCCCAGCGCGAACGGCCACATCGGGTCGTCCGGGGCGAGCCCGCCGCCGCCGGTCTCCGGGTGCCCCCTCGGCACCCGGTGCTCGTCCTCGGCAGCGGGCCGCCACGGCCGGGCGGACTCCTCCGGTCCCGGCCAGGAGTCGCGGGGGCCGGGCTCGGCGGAGGGTGGCGGGCTCGGCTCCTCGGGCTCGGGTTCGGGCTGCTCGTCGCAGAGCAGCGGCAGCGGCAGCAGGCAGGTGGGCAGATCGACCGGTAGGTCAACCGGCAGGTCGGGACCAGTGCGGGCGGAGGCGTAGGACGGGCCCGCCGCCAGGGTCACTCCTCCGGCCACGAAGACGGCCACCAGCGCCGCGAGATGTCGCGCTTTTGCCATGAGAGAAGGCTCCAGAATCGGTTGTCGCCCCCCGATACACAAGAGAGCCTTGCGAATTATTAGATAACGAGTCAAGTAATGTGACCGAAGTGAAACCAGCCAGACACGGAGGGTTTAAGCACGTCCCAATGTGGCAGGAAATAACCGTATAAAGGGGGACAAATGCCATGAGCAATCCACAGCAGCCCGAGATTCGCAGATCAGGCAAATCGCCCACCGAGTTCAAGTCCGCCCACCTCGTTCCCGACAAGCAGCGCGGCGCCAGGCGCGCCGACCACCCGCACGCCACGGACAAGGGCAACAAGGGGGGCGGCAAGGGCGGCGGCGTGCCTCCCGACCAGCGCTCTCCGTACCCGGGGTGAGCCGACGTGAAAGGCAGCCTGCAGTTCATCGGCAACGCGACCACGCTGATCCGCTACAACGGCCTCACGCTGCTGACCGACCCCAACTTCCTGCACCGGGGCCAGCGGGCGTACCTGGGCTACGGCCTGTCCTCACGCCGCCTCACCGACCCGGCCGTGGAGATCGAGGACCTGCCGCCGCTCGACGGGGTGGTGCTGTCGCACCTGCACGGTGACCACTGGGACCGCGTCGCCCGCAGGAAACTGGACAAGGACACGGTGATCGTCACGACGACCGCGGCGGCCCGCAGACTCCGCCTCCAGGGCTTCCGCCGCAGCGTGGGGCTGGCGGAATGGCACACGCACGAGCTACGCGGCGCGCACGGCACGGTCAGGATCACCGCGCTGCCCGCCAAGCACGCGCCGGGCCCGGCGGAGGCGCTGCTGCCGCCCGTGATCGGCACGATGCTGGAGTTCCGCAACCTGGACGAACGGGTGGAGCTGACCGTGCACGTCAGCGGCGACACGCTGCTCGACCGCCGCCTGGACGCGATCCCGCGCCGCTTCCCCGACATCGACCTGGGCATCGTGCACCTGGGCGGCACCCGGCTGCTCGGCCTGCTGCTCGTCACGATGGACGGCGAGCAGGGCGCGTCGTGGTGCGACCTGATCAACCCGCACGCGGTCGTACCGGTGCATTACGACGACTACGCCGCCTTCAGCTCACCGCTGGACGACTTCCGCCACCACATCGAGCAGAACGGCCTGGCCGATCGGGTGGTCTACATGCGGCGGGGCGAGATCCGCGAGCTCGCCCCGCACCACCTCGTCCGCTGACCAGTGCCGCGGCAGAGAGCCTTGGCCGACGTCGCCTGAATCGGGCCCGGTCAGACGGGTTCGATGACCTCCTGTGGCACTGGGCAGGCAACGGCCCTCATGCGTTCAGTCTGATCGGCCGGAGGGGCGTCGAGACGCGGGAGCCGCAGGACGAAGCTGGCGCCGCGCGGCGCGTCCTCGGCCTTGAGCGTCCCACCGTGGCTCCGGGCGATGTCGCGGGAGATGGCCAGGCCAAGCCCGCTGCCCCCGGCGTCGCGGTGGCGGGCGTCGTCGAGGCGGGTGAACCGCTCGAAGACCCGCTCGCGGTCGGCGGGCGCGATGCCGGCGCCGTCGTCCGCCACCGTCACCACGACCTCGCCGTCCGAGGCTGCCACGAAGACGTCCACGGCGCTGCCGGCGTGCCGGATCGCGTTGCTCACCAGGTTGGCGAGCAGCCGGGCGAGCTGGATGTGGGACCCGCGGACCCAGACGTCCGAGGCCGCGTGGACGCGTACGGGCACGCGGCCCGCGCGCGGCGCCTCCTGGCTCACCAGCCGCCCGAGGTCGATGAGCTCGGGCGGCGCCGGGTCGCCGGCCCCGAGCCGCGCGAGCGCCAGCAGGTCGCCGACGATGGCGTCGAGCCGGTCGGTGACCGACAGGGCCGAGCGGATGGTCTCGTGCGGATCGATCTCGCCGGGGTGGAGCAGCGCCTCCTCCAGTTGCGCCCGCAGGCCGGCGATCGGGTTCCTGAGCTCGTGCGACGTGGTGGAGGCGAACCTGCGCTGCTGCGCCACCGCCTCGTCGAGCCGGTCCAGGGTCTGGTTGGCGGTACGGACGAGCCTGGCGACCTCGTCGTCGCCCGGCGGCACGGGGATGCTCAGGCTGAGGTCGCTGACGGTGATCTCGGCCAGGCGCGTGCGGATCTCCTCGACCGGCCGCAGCGTGCGGCCCACCGTTCTCCAGGAGGTCCAGGAGACGATCGCGAGGAGGACGAGGGCCGCCGCCGTGAGCGCGTACTCCAGGTTGTGGCCGCGCAGCAGGGCCGGCTCGCGGCCCTCCGCCAGCAGGACCCGGGCGTCGGCCGCCGTGCTGATCCGGATGGCCACCAGGAGGCGGCACCCGTCGCTCCGCCGCTGGACGCGGTCGTCGGCGGGTGGTCGCAGCGTGCTCAGCGCCCAGCGCGTGAGGGCGGAGTGGCTGGCGGCGAGGACCCGGCCGCGCGGGTCGACCAGCTGAATGAGAGCCAGGTCGCCCGAGGTGGGTATCACCTTGGGGATCGTGCCGGTGCGGGCCGCCGCACTCCACCGGCCGGCGACCTGTTCGATCTGGTTGTAGGCGGCCTCCTGGACGCGGTAGCGGATGGCCAGCGACGAGGTGACGCCCACCACGGCCAGCGCCACCAGGGCGAGCAGGGACGCGGCCAAGGTGCAGCGCGTTCGGATGGACCGGGGGCGAGGAATCACGGTCATCGTCTCCTTTTCCGTCACTTTGACGGTAAGGCGGGACGATGCTGAGGAGGGTGGGCGCGTGACACCCAGGAAATTCGCAAGCCTGCATGAATGCCGACGGATGCGGCGGTGCCGTCTCGGCCTGGTAGTGACGCACCCACCCTGACCCTCAAATCCCGACATATCGTACTTAAATGGACAGCACTAAGTTGTTGGGGGAGTTCCTGCGCGCGCGGAGAGAGGTCATGACTCCCGCGCAGGCGGGGCTCCTCGACGTGGGCCCGCGCCGGACCCCGGGGTTGCGGCGCGAGGAGGTGGCGATGCTGGCCCACGTCAGCACGGATTACTACATCCGCCTCGAACAGGGCAGGGAGCGCCACCCGTCCGAACGCGTGCTCGGAGCCCTTGCCCAGGTGTTCGGGCTGACTCCCGAGGCCACGGCCCACATGCACGCGCTGGCCCATCCCATGCTCCAGCCCCGGCGGTCGCCGGCCCGGCGGGTCAGCCCCGCGCTGCGCACGCTGATCGACGGCTGGCCCGTCACGCCCGCGCTGATCTGCGACGACCTCATGAACATCCTCGCCGCGAACTCCCTCGCCGACGCCCTGTACGGCGGGTTCGAGAACCGCGACAACCTGCTCCGCATGATCTTCCTGGATCCCGCGGCCCGCGAGTTCTATCCCGAGTGGGAGAAGTCGGCCCGTTCCAAGGTCGCCCACCTGCGCCTCGTCGCCGGGTCGCAGCTCGACGACCCCCGCCTGACCGAGCTCGTGGGGGAACTGTCCCTCAAGAGCCCCGACTTCCGGAGGCTGTGGGCCCGCCACGACGTCTCTCCCAAGGTGACCGAGGTCAAGCGCATGTGCCACCGGGAGGTCGGGGAGCTGGAGCTGACCTGCGAGGTCTTCTCGGTGAACGGCTCCGACGGCCTGCAGCTCATCACTTTGCTGGCCCGGCCGGGCAGCCCTTCGGAGCAGGCGCTGAAACTGCTGGGCAGCCTCGCCGCGCCCGTGCGCGGCTGAGGTCGCTCTTCAACGGCTGTCGAAGCCGCGCTGCGGCGCGTGCTCGGCCGTGACCGCCTCCTGTGGCTAGTCGGCGTTCCTGGCCCGGCTCGGCTGGACGCGCATGGGCTCCCCCGGCATCTTCGGGTAGTTGGGCGGGTACGGCATGTCGCCCCGGTCGTCCTTGGCGTAGAGCTCCAGCAGCGGCTCGATCGAGTACGCCACGTCGTCGATGGCCGCGTGCACGTCGCCCACCTCGGCGAACCGGGCCGGCACCGTGCGGATGTCGAAGTCACGCGGGTCGGCGTCGACCAGCTCGTCCCAGGTCAGCGGGGCCGAGACGGGGGCGTGCGGCTGGGCCCTGACGGAGTAGGCGCTGGCGATCGTACGATCCCGGGCGTTCTGGTTGAAGTCGATGAACACCCGCTCCCCGCGCTCCTCCTTCCACCACGCCGTGGTCACCAGCCCCGGGTCCCGGTCCTCGACGGCCCTGGCCAGGGCGATGCCGGCGTGGCGTACCTGGATGAAGTCCCAGTGCGGCTCGATGCGTACGGCGATGTGCACGCCACGGTTGCCCGACGTCTTCACGAACCCGGTCATCCCCAGCTCTCCCAGCACCTCCCTGGTGAGCAGCGCGGCCTTGCGGGCGGCGTCGAAGTCCAGGCCCGGCTGCGGGTCCAGGTCGACGCGCAGCTCGTCGGGGTGCTCGACGTCGGAGGCCCGCACCTGCCAGGGGTGGAAGTCGATGGTGCCGAGGTTCGCGCCGTAGGCGATGGCCGCCACCTCGGTGACCCGCAGCGACTGCGCCGTACGGCCGCTCGGGAACCGCACCGTCACCGACTGGAGCCAGTCGGGGTGCTTGGGCGGCATCCGCTTCTGATAGATCGCCTCGGTCTGTACGCCGTCGGGGTGGCGCTTGAGGTTGGTGGGCCGGTCCTTGAGCGCGCGCAGGGCGCCCTCGCCGACGCTCACGTAGTACTCGACCAGCTCCCGCTTGGTGGCGCCGATCTCAGGGAAGTAGACCTTGTCGGGGTTGGTGACCTTGACGGTCCGCTCCCCCACCTGCAGCTCGATGTACGGCGATGCCATGCCACCGAACCTATCTCCTGCTCATGCCCTCCGCTTCAGCCGCTCCCACCGCTTCGCTCCGTCACGGACGAGGTGGGCCCGTCCCGGAGCCGCCTCGGTGGCGGGACCGAGGGCTCGACGGGACGGGCCGCTAGATCATCCGCCGCCGTTCCGGGCGCTGGCGCGCCACCCGGCCGGCCGTGGCGATCCCCAGCGGCTCCAGCACGGGCGTGGGCTGTGCCGCCTGGCGGGATCTGCGGACGATCTCACCCCTGACAGGAGGCGATGACACCCCCTTGCCTACAAAGACGCGAATTCACCCCAGAACAGATGCTTCAGCCTGCGAAGATCTCTTTTTGCCTGATCTCGCATCGCCTCCGATCTCGTACGCTGGACGCATGGAGAAGGTGGTCAAGAGCGAGGCGGAGTGGCGGGTCGAGCTCTCGCCTGAGGAGTTCCACGTCCTCAGGGAGGCCGGGACCGAGCGCCCGTTCACGGGCGAATACGTCGACACCAAGACGGAGGGCGTCTACTCGTGCCGCGCCTGCGGGGCGGAGCTGTTCCGGTCGGACACGAAGTTCGAGTCGCACTGCGGGTGGCCGAGCTTCTTCGCGCCGGGCGACTCCGACGCGGTCCGGCTGATCGAGGATCACAGCCACGGAATGGTGCGTACGGAGGTGCGGTGCGCGCGGTGTGACTCGCATCTGGGGCACGTGTTCCACGGCGAGGGATATCCCACTCCGACCGACGACCGCTACTGCATCAACTCGATCTCCCTGAAGCTGCTCCCGTCGGAATAGCCAATCGTAGTGATGCTGTGGCATAGTGTCACGAACACGCTCGGCGCCCAGGCGACGTCGAGCACCCTCCCCGGTCAGGCGACATATGCCTGGCCGGTCAGCGTCCGGAGGGACGTGTCACATGGGCTGCGGCTTCGGCCACCGGCACCAGGACACGAGGACGATCGGCCGCGTCGGGCACACCGTTGTGCCCCGATCGTGTCCGACGCACACGATCGCAAGGCCGATCAGAGACGCTTGAACCCAAGGGGTGATTAACTGGCGACAGGGCGTACCGATCGCCTGCCTCGGGTAGGAGTTTTGCGTGCGCTTTGTCCATCTGCGCCATCGCTGGGTGACGATTGAGACCATCGGGCGGGTCATGACGCAACGGTGTGAGGTGTGCGCCAAGACCCGCGTCCGGGTCCGTTAGTCAGGGGCGGGGTGGGTGACGCGACAGGTGGTGTCGGACGGGCCGAGGATGTTGGCGAGCACGGGATTGCCGTTCTCGCCGAACTCCGCCTGTACGAACACGACCGGATGGGCCACTCCCCGCGCGCGCAGGTACGCCAGACCGCGCTCGCACAGTGTGATCGCCGAGGACGAGTTCCCCGCCGTCTCCGGTAAATCCGTATAAATGCGCAAATATCCGCCGACCGTGCGGATGTCCTTGAGGCGTTTCAGCGCCTTGTCGTCCGGTCCCCAGTGCGTACGGAAATACTCGGCCGCCTGCTGATCGGTGTGCCGCGACGGGCCGTTCGCCTTGTACCCCTCCGCCTCGCCCGGGTCGGGACCGCCCGCCAGCAGGTCCTGCGCGTCGGTGGTGCCCGGCACCAGCCCCTGCTCGACCCCGCTGGGGGAAACCGCCCTGGGAGAAACCGCCGCGGGAGAAACCGGAGCGGCCCGGGACGGCGGCTCGGACTTCGGCAGCTCACGCGTCTTGGCCTCCGCGCTCGCCCTCACGCCGGTGGTGCCGACGCCCTTTCCGGGCAGCGCCGCGGAGCCGTTCTCCGGCTCGGACCGAGCCGGCGGCGCCGGTCGCGCCTGCTGCGCCGAGGCGGCGGTCAGCGCCCCGCCGAAGGACCCGTTCGCGCCGAAGGTCCCGTTCGCGCCGAGCACCGCGGCCACGCCGCCGGCCAGCGCCACGGCCCCGACCGCCCCGGCGGCCCACCGCCGGCCCAGACCGCGCCGCCATGAGCGCGTCGCCGCATGACGGCCCGCCGCGCGCCGCCGGCTCCCCCGTTTTCCCGATCCACCCATCACCCCGCCCTCCCCGCCACCGTGGGACGCCGACACCGAGCGTCCCGGAGCGCCCTGGAACGTGCCACCGCAAGCCGCCCGTACGAACAGAGGATTTCCCTGATTGTGACAAAGCGGATAGATCAATTCCCCTGGATCGCCAACTTCGGCCTCGCTCTTTCTGCCGTTATCCGGACAGCCCCCGGGGCAGCAGGAGAGAGCAGGGACTGATGCCGGAGGCGTACGGGGGCGGGGAACGGGCTCGGGCGGTCATTCCGACGGCCCGCGAAGATGAGCAGGGGGTGGGCCCGTGGCTGAGGCGACCGGCAGGGTGGCGTTGGTGACGGGGGCCAGCAGCGGAATCGGTACGGCCACCGCCCGCCTTCTGGCCGCGCGAGGGATGCGCGTGGTGGTCAACTACCTCCGCAGCGCCGGGGCGGCCGAGGAGGTCGTGGCCGGCATCGAGGCCGCGGGCGGCCGGGCCATGGCCGCGCAGGCCGACGTACGCGAGGCGACGGCGGTCGAGCGCATGGTCCGGCAGGTCGAGGGGGCATGGGGCGGCATCGACGTGCTCGTGCACAACGCGCTCACCCCATATGTGATCAAGCCATTTCAGGACATGACGTGGGAGGAACTGGGCGGCAAGCTCCATGACGAGATGCGTGCGGCGTTCACGGTCACCAAGGCCGTCCTGCCCGCCATGACCGAACGGGGCTGGGGACGCATCATCTACCTCGGCACCGGCCTCAGCCGCCGGCCCCGGGCGGGCATGATCGCGCTGGGCACGGCCAAGGCGGCGCTGGCGCAGTTCGCCCGGTATCTCGCCCAGGAGCTGGGCCCGCGGGGCATCACGGTCAACGTCGTCGAGCCCGGTCCGGTCGCGGAGACCCGGATGGCGAACGTGCTCGACGAGGAGCTCGTACAGCGGCAGGTGGCCGCCACCCCGCTGGGCCGCCTGGCTCACCCGGACGACGTCGCCCAAGCGGTCGCCTTCTACGCCTGCGAGGACAACGCCTTCATGACCGGCACCACGGCCGCGGTCAACGGCGGGATGGCCATGTACTGACGCCCGCCCGTCGAGCCGGGCCGCATCCGGCACCCCGGCACCATGGCCCGGCGGCGCGTGGTGGTGGCCCGATCAAGGAAAACCGTTCCTGCACACGATCGATCTCGCCTACGTCGGGCGTGGCCCGCACGAGGAACTGGTCGCCTACATCGCCGACCAGCAGGGCTACCACGCCGACGAGGGCGTCCACGTCGCGCTGCGCGACGGCTGCTCCTGGGACGAGGAGCGGCTGCGCCGCGTCGCCACCATCGGGCTCGGCCGGGCGCTGCCGGCCCGGCCGGCCGACGGCGTGCCCCGGGTCGCGCTCAACGTCAACACTCACCGCCCGCTGTTCTGGTTCCTCTCCCGCGCCGGTCTGACCTCCCTGGCCGATCTGGCCGGTCGGCGGCTCGCGGTGCACGCCCCGCGCACCGCGCCCGGGTGCTTCGCCCGGATCGTGCTGCGCCGGGCCGGCCTCGACCCGGACCTCGACCTCCGCGCCGTCGTCCGCCGGCCCGGCGACTACGGCATGGACCTGCGCCGGCCGCACGAGGGCAGGATCGACGCCGCCCTGGTCGGCAGCACCATGGCGCCGGAGGCGCCGGCCGCCGAACACGGCCGGCGGGTGCTGGCCTGGGTCGGCGACCACTTCCAGATCCCCGCCGTGGGGGTGGCCGTCGACCCCACCCGCATCCCGCCGGACGATCCCGCGGTCCAGGCCGTCGTACGGGGCCCCGTCGGCGCCACCGCGATCACCGCGGTGGCCGCCGAACTCGGCGTCCCCGTCACCGTCACCGCGGCCGAGTTTTTACCGCACCCTGGAAGGGCCCGCTAGGGCAGGGCCGTGATCAGCTCGCGCACCGGCTTGCGGGCGCCCGTGTAGAACGGGATCTCCACGCGCGTGTGGCGGCGGGCCTGGGCGCCCCGCAGCGTACGCATGAGGTCGACGATCCGGTGCAGCTCGTCGGCCTCGAACGCCAGCATCCACTCGTAGTCGTTGAGCGAGAAGCACGCCACCGTGTTGGCCCGCACGTCGGGATAGTCGCGCGCCATCCTGCCGTGCTCGGCCAGCATGGCCCGGCGCTCGGAGTCCTCGAGCAGATACCACTCGTACGACCGCACGAACGGGTAGACGCTCACGTAGGCCCGCGGCTCCTCCTCCGCGAGGAAGGCCGGGATGTGCGACTTGTTGAACTCGGCCGGCCGGTGCAGCGCCATGGCCGACCAGACGGGCCTGCTGTGGCGGCCCAGCTCGGTGCGCCGGAACCTGGAGTAGACGTCCTGCAGGTCCTCGGGGGTGGGCGCGTGCCACCAGAACATGAAGTCGGCGTCGGCCCGCAGCCCGGCCACGTCGTAGACCCCCCTGGTCACGACGCCCTTGCCGGCGGCCTGGTCCAGCAGCTCCTCGACCTCACCGGCCAGGCCGTCGCGGTCGACGGGACACGGCTCGGTCACCTGGAAGACCGACCACATCGTGTAACGGATCACCTGGTTGAGATCGCGGGCCTTGGGCCGCGGGGCTGCCTCTGTCATGGCCTCTATTGTCCTCTCAGGGACAGGTGGTCCAGAATCCGGGCCGCGGCCGTACGCGCCGTGCCGATGCAGGCCGGAATGCCGACGCCGTCGTACGCGGCGCCGCAGACGGCCAGCCCGGGCTCCACGGCCACCGCCGCATGCACCCTGGCCACCCGGTCGAGGTGACCCACGTTGTACTGCGGCAGCGCGCCGCCCCAGCGCGTGACCCGGGTGTCCAGCGGCAGCCCGCTGGCGCCCATCACGTCGGCCATCTCGGCGGCGGCCAGCGACACCAGCTCGGTGTCGTCCCGCTGGAGCAGGTGCTCCTCGCCGACCCTGCCGATCGAGCAGCGCAGGATCACCATGTCCTTGGCCAGGTGTGGCCACTTGACCGAGCTGAACGTGACCGCCTTGACCGCCCGCCCCTCCACGGGCGGCACCAGGTAGCCGCTGGAGGAAGGCGGCTCGGGGAAGGCGCCGATCGGGTACGCGAGCGTGACGATGGCCATGCTGGCGTACTCGATCCTGGCCAGCTCGCTCGCCGCCTTGGGCACCTCGGCCTTGAGCAGCCGGGAGGCGGCGGGCCCTGGCGTGGCCACGATCACCGCGTCCGCCTCGACGATCTCGGGCCTCGGGACCGGGCCGGTGACGAGCTGCCAGCCATCGCCGGTCCTGCGCAGCTCGCGTACGGTGACGCCGGTCCTGATGTCCGCGCCCGACGCCTTGGCGACCGCCTCCGCGAGGCTGCCAGCGCCGTTCCTGAGGGTCGTGAAGACGGGCCCCGCGTCCTTCGGCGCCTCCTCGACGAGCTGCCTGGCCCCGGTCAGCAGCGAGCGCTCGGAGCGTGCCACCGCCGCCACGCGCGGCATCGTGGCTTCCAGCGACAACATGTCGGAACGGCCCGCGTAGACACCACCGAGCAGTGGCTCGACCAGCCGTTCGACGACCTCGGCGCCCATCCTGGCGCGGATGTAGGCGGCCACGGACACGTCGGTGCGGACGAGCGTCGCGGGCAGGATCTGGTCGAGCGGCACGCGCAGCAGGCCGCCGGGCGAGACGATGCCGGACTTGGCCAGCTCCGTCAGGTCGGCGGGCACGCCCATGACCTGGCCCTTCGGCATCGGCCGCAGCGTGCCCCTGCTGTAGATGGCCGAGCCGGCCGTGCCGGGGAAGACCAGCTCGTCGCCGAGCCCCACCGCACCGGCCAGCTCCTTGCCCTCGGGCCGCCTGGCCAGCATGGCCTCCGCGCCCGCGTCCACGCTCACCCCGGCGACCTCCGAGGCGTACAGCTTGCCGCCGATGCGCGAGGCGCCCTCCAGCACGGTCACCCTGACCCGCTTGCCCCCGCTCTGGCGGAGATACCACGCGGCGGCGAGACCGGAGATCCCTCCGCCGATGACGACCACGTGGGCCCGATTCCCTTCCACGCCTCCAGACGCTACCGCCTCGACGCCCTGCCTCCATAAACACGGTGACCTTAACGTGATTCATCCCGTCAAACCGGGGCTATCCGGCGCCCGTCTTATGGGCATGAGGAGAATCCGGTACGGAATCGCACTCGCGACCGCCTGCTCAGCCCTGCTCCTGGCCGGCTGCGGCGGCGGCAGCCGCTCAGATGTCCTCACCAGCGACGCGGGCAGCGGGGTGGCCGCACCGGCCGTGGCCTCCGCGGCGCCGGCTGAGGCACAGGAGCAGGGCATCAGCAAGCAGCCGAGACCCCAGCGCCAGGACAACGGCGGGCTGGTCTCGAACGTCAAGCTCACCCAGCAGGACCGCCAGGTCATCTACACCGGCAGCATGACCGTGCGGGCCAAGCAGGTCACCGCCGCCGTGCAGCAGGCCAAGCAGATGGTGACGTCGGCGGGCGGCTACCTGTCCAAGGAGGAGACCAGCTCGGCCAGCGACAGCGAGGACTCGGCCACGCTGGAGTTCAAGGTCCCGCCGGACAAGTACGCCGATTTGCTCGCCCGGCTCGGCAAGGACCTGGGCAAGCAGCTGTCCATGAACCAGGGCACCCAGGACGTCACCATGCGGGTGGCCGACGTCAACAGCCGGCTCAAGTCCGCGCAGGAGTCGCTGGACTCGCTGCGCACGCTGCTGAAGAAGGCCGACACGATCGGCCAGGTGCTGCAGGTGGAGCGGGAGATCTCCACGCGGGAGGCGGACCTGGAGTCGCTGCAGGCGCAGCAGAAGGAGCTGGCCACGCAGGTCGCCATGGCCACGCTGACGCTCCGGCTGGTCGGGCCGGTCACCGAGGTCCAGGATCCCGAGGACGAGCCCGCGGGCTTCCTGGGCGGGCTGAAGGCGGGCTGGAAGGCGCTGGTGTCGTTCGTGAAGGTCGCGCTGACGGTGCTCGGCGCGCTGCTGCCGTGGCTGATCGCGTCGCTGCCCCTGATCGCGCTGGTGATCTACCTGGCGCGGCGCAATCGCGTCAGGCGTCCCGCCGTCCCCACTCCCCCGCCGGGCCCCGGCCCCGAGGCGGCCTGACCGCCCAGAGGCCGGTACTGAGGCCGGTACTGAGGCCGGGTACGCCGTCCGGGCCGGCCCGGCGTGGGCCGACCCGGACGTCGATCATCAGACCAGGTCGAACCGGTCGAGGTTCATGACCTTGTCCCACGCCGCGACGAAGTCCGTCACGAACTTCTCCTTCGCGTCGTCGCTCGCGTAGACCTCCGCGAGGGCGCGCAGCTCGGAGTTGGACCCGAAGACGAGGTCGGCCCGGCTGCCGGTCCACTTGACCTCGCCGGTGACGTCGTCCCTGCCCTCGAACGTGTTGGCGTCCTCGGACGTCGGCGTCCACGTCGTGCCCAGGTCGAGCAGGTTGACGAAGAAGTCGTTGGTCAGCGCCCCGGGGGTCGCGGTGAGGACGCCGAGCTGCGACTGCTTGTAGTTGGCGCCCAGGACGCGCAGGCCGCCGACCAGGACCGTCATCTCGGGAGCGCTCAGGGTCAGCAGGTTGGCCCGGTCGATGAGCAGGTACTCGGCCGGCAGCCGGTTGCCCTTCCCGACATAGTTGCGGAACCCGTCGGCGACCGGCTCGAGCGCGGCGAACGACTCGACGTCGGTCTGGTCCTGCGCGGCGTCCACGCGGCCCGGCGTGAAGGGCACCTGGACGTCGAAGCCGGCGTCCTTGGCGGCCTTCTCCACGGCGGCGGCGCCGGCCAGCACGATCACGTCGGCCAGCGAGACCTGCTTGCCGCCGGTCTGGGCGCCGTTGAACGCCTTCTGGATCCCCTCAAGGGTGCCCAGCACGATCGCGAGCTGGTCGGGGTCGTTGACCTCCCACCCGCTCTGCGGCTGCAGCCGGATGCGCGCGCCGTTGGCGCCGCCGCGCTTGTCGCTGCCGCGGAAGGAGGAGGCCGACGCCCACGCGGTGGAGACGAGCTGCGACACCGACAGGCCCGAGGCCAGGACCTGGGCCTTGAGGGTGGCGATGTCGCCGGCGTCGATGAGCTCGTGCGTCACCGCGGGCAGCGGGTCCTGCCACAGCAGCGTCTCGGACGGGACCTCCGGGCCGAGGTAGCGCGCGACCGGGCCCATGTCGCGGTGGGTCAGCTTGAACCACGCGCGGGCGAAGGCGTCCGCGAACTCGGCGGGGTTCTCCAGGAAGCGCCGCGAGATCTGCTCGTAGACCGGGTCGAACCGGAGCGCGAGGTCCGTGGTCAGCATCGTCGGGGCGTGGCTCTTCGACGCGTCGTGGGCGTCGGGGACGGTGCCCGCGCCCGCGCCGTCCTTCGGCCGCCACTGGTTGGCGCCGGCGGGGCTCTGGAACAGCTCCCACTCGTAGCCGAACAGGATCTCGAAGAAGCTGTTGTCCCAGGTGGTCGGGGTGTTCGTCCAGATGCCCTCGAGACCGCTGGTGATCGTGTCGCCGCCCTTGCCGATGCCGAAGCTGTTCTTCCAGCCCAGGCCCTGCGCCTCGATCGGGGCGGCCTCGGGGTCGGCGCCGACGTTGTCGGCCGGGCCCGCGCCGTGGGTCTTGCCGAAGGTGTGACCGCCGGCGATCAGGGCGACCGTCTCCTCGTCGTTCATCGCCATCCGGCGGAACGTCTCACGGATGTCGCGGGCCGCGGCCAGCGGGTCGGGGTTGCCGTTCGGGCCCTCGGGGTTGACGTAGATGAGGCCCATCTGCACCGCGCCCAGCGGGCTCTCCAGCTCGCGGTCGCCGGTGTAGCGCTCGTCGCCGAGCCACGTGGTCTCGGGGCCCCAGTAGACGTCCTCGTCGGGCTCCCACACGTCCGCGCGGCCGCCGGCGAAGCCGAAGGTCTCGAAGCCCATCGACTCCAGGGCGACGTTGCCGGCGAGGATCATGAGGTCGGCCCACGAGAGCTTCTGGCCGTACTTCTTCTTGACCGGCCAGAGCAGGCGGCGGGCCTTGTCGAGGTTGCCGTTGTCGGGCCAGCTGTTGAGCGGGGCGAAGCGCTGCTGCCCGGCCCCGGCGCCGCCGCGGCCGTCACTGATCCGGTACGTGCCCGCGCTGTGCCAGGCCATCCGGATGATGAACGGGCCGTAGTGGCCGAAGTCGGCCGGCCACCAGTCCTGCGAGGTCGTCAGCACCTCGGCGATGTCACGCTTGACGGCCGGCAGGTCCAGGCTCTTGAACGCCTCGGCGTAGTCGAAGTCCTGGCCGAGAGGGTTGGTCTCGGCGGGGTTCTTGGCGAGGATCCTCAGGTTGAGCCGCTCCGGCCACCACTGGCGGTTTCCGCCGCCCTGAGTCGGATGCGGGGCACGCTGGTGCGCGACCGGACAGCCTGCGCCTTCCGCCTTCGCATCGGTGACGATTGCATCATGGTTCTCAGACATGGGAATCCTTCCGGACTAGATCACGGTGCTCAGGAACCGCTGGCGGTGGAACAGTCGGGGCACAGGCCCCAGTAGATGACCTCGGCCTCGTCGATCGTGAAGCCGTGGGCGTCGGACGCGGTCAGGCAGGGCACCTCGCCCACCGCGCAGTCGACGTCGGCGACGACACCGCACGAGCGGCACACGACGTGGTGGTGGTTGTCGCCGATGCGCCCCTCGAAGCGGGCCGGGCTGCCGGCCGGTTCGAGGCGACGGACGAGCCCCGCCGCGGTGAGCGCGTGCAGGGCTTCGTACACGGCTTGGAGGGAGACGTGGCCGACGCGGTCGCGCACCCCGGAGGCGATCGCCTCGACGTCGAGGTGGTCGCCCTCCCGGACGGTCTCGAGCAGCGCGACGCGGGCGGCCGTCACTCTCAGGCCTACACCGCGCAGCTCCTCGGCGGTGGTCTTCATAAACACGAACTATACAAGATAACGAACCATCCAAGTCTAGTGACGTGCCGGGAAACATTCCGTGGACATGCGAAAAAGCCCGCCCCGCGCGCTGCGGGACGGGCCTCGGGCCGGCGGCCGGGTCTCAGCCGGCGACGCTCGCCTCGTGGACCAGGTCGGTGAGGCGCTTGAGCTGGTCGGGGTCGGTCGAGGGCAGCACGCCGTGTCCCAGGTTGAACACGTGCCCCTCGGCGGCCCGGCCCTGGCGCAGCACCTCGCGCGCCTTGCGCTCGACGACCTCCCACGGCGCCAGGAGCACGGCCGGGTCGAGGTTGCCCTGCAACGCCCTGCCGGGGCCGACCCGGCGGGCCGCCTCGTCGAGCGGCACCCGCCAGTCCACGCCCACCACGTCGGCCCCGGCCTCGCCGAGCACGCCGAGCAGCTCGCCCGTGCCGACGCCGAAGTGGATGCGCGGCACGTCCGTCACGCCCTCGAAGATCCGCCGGGTGTACGGCAGGACGAACTCCCGGTAGTCGGCCGGCGCCACCGCCCCCACCCAGGAGTCGAAGAGCTGCACGGCCGAGGCCCCGGCCGCGACCTGGAGGCGCAGGTGCTCCAGGACGATCGTGGTCAGCCGCTCCATGAGCGCGTGCCACAGTCGCGGCTCGCCGTACATCATGGCCTTGGTGCGGTCGTGGTTCTTGGACGGGCCGCCCTCGACGAGGTAGGAGCCGAGCGTGAACGGCGCCCCGGCGAAGCCGATCAGCGGCGTGCCGCCCAGCTCGCCGGTGAGCGCGCGGATGGCCTCGGTGACGTACGGCACGTCGTCCGGCTCCAGCGGGCGCAGCGCCTCGACGCCCTTGGCGTCGCGGATCGGGTCGGCCACGACGGGGCCCACGCCCGGCTTGATGTCGAGATCGACGCCGATGGCCTTGAGCGGGACGACGATGTCGCTGAAGAAGACGGCCGCGTCCACGCCGTAGCGGCGCACGGGCTGCATGGTGATCTCGACGATCAGGTCGGGCGTCGCGCAGGCGGTGAGCATCGGCACGCCCCCGCGGACCTTGTGGTATTCCGGCAGCGCCCGACCGGCCTGGCGCATGTACCAGACCGGGGTGTGCGGGACGGGCTGGCGGCGGCAGGCACGCAGGAACGCTGAGTCGGCGAGGTTCACCCCACAAGGGTGCCATGGCGGGGCGGCGGTCCCGACACTGGTGCGAGGTGTCGGAAAAACATCGATCGAACACCCCAAGTCATGATCAGATAGCCAGATGAAGGTTTACCGGTCTGCTCGGCATCGGCGTCGCACGAGGGTCGAACACACCCCATGCCCGGCCAGAGTGCCGGTCTCGACTGGGCCAAATGTTCGCCAACCCCCCGCGCGGCATCGATTCAGAGACCACTTTCGGGACACGCCGAGCGCGTTGCGGGGAAATGTCAGCGGCTCGTGCCAACGTCGGAGCCACGACCCGAAGAAAGGCCCCGGTTCGATGACTCGTGCGACTACCGCGTTGTGGACTTCCCCAGAGCGCCGCAATGAGCGCTGCCTGTCCTGTGCCGGTGAGCGGCTGTTCGAGCAACCGCCGTGCCTCGACGGGCACGAGCCCGGCCACTGCCCGGAGTGGGCCTGCGTCGAGTGCGGTCACGCGATCGTCATCGGCACCGCCGAGTCCGTCCGACAGGTTCGCCAGCTGGTTACGGCAGCGGCTTGATCACGAAGGATGAGCACCCCTGTGGTCCCCTTCCGTCCGACTTCGACCTACGCTTCCGCTATGACACTCAGTGACCCGCCTCCTCCCCCCGCGGCGTTCACGCGCGCGGCGGAGAGCATGCGGTCGACCGAGGTCAGGCCGGAGATCGAGCTGGAGGACCTGCCCGCGCCGCAGCGGCTGGCCCCCTTCTCCTCGGCCATCGGCGCGTCGGTCTACCGCGACGACGACGAGCTCGCGGTGGGCAGGCTGATCCTGCTCTACGACCCCGACGGCCAGCGCGGGTGGGAGGGCCCGTTCCGGCTGGTGGCCTACGTCAGGGCCGACATGGAGCCGGAGATCACCTCCGACCCGCTGCTCGGGCCGGTCGTCTGGAGCTGGCTGACCGAGGCTCTGGAGGCCCACCAAGCCGACTACTCCGCCGCTGGCGGTACCGTGACAAGAGCTGTGTCAGAGGGGTTCGGCAACAAAGCCGAAGACCCGGTCACGACCGAGCTCGAGCTGCGGGCGTCCTGGTCACCGGCGCAGGAGGATCTCTCCGGCCACGTCGCCGCCTGGTGCGACCTCATGTGCCTGGCGGCGGGGATCCCGCCGCTCCCGCCCGACGTGGCCGCCCTTCCCCGCCGCCGTGATGATCCGGAGAGTGACCGTACGAAGTGAGGGCACCAGTCAAGACAGCACCAGCGTCATGAGGTCGGTGAACTCGTGACAGAAGAACGTACCGTCGTGCCGCTCCTGGAGCCGCGCGAGGGCATTCCACCGGTCATCGCGGACGCCGACGCGCTGACTGGAATCGTTTCGCGTTTCGCCGCGGGCAAGGGTCCCGTGGCGGTCGACGCCGAACGCGCCTCGGGCTATCGCTACGGCAACCGCGCCTACCTCGTACAGCTGCGCCGGGCCGGGGCCGGGACCGCGTTGATCGACCCGATCGCCTGCCCCGACCTGTCCGCGCTCGACGCGGCCGTGGCCGAGGCGGAGATCGTGCTGCACGCCGCCTCCCAGGACCTGCCGTGCCTGCTCGAGGTGGGGTTCAGGCCGCGGGAGATGTTCGACACCGAGCTGGCGGGGCGGCTGCTCGGCTACGAGCGGGTCGGGCTCGGCACGATGGTCGAGACCGTGCTCGGGCTCCGGCTGGAGAAGGGCCACTCGGCCGCCGACTGGTCCACCCGGCCGCTGCCGGAAGACTGGCTGCGCTACGCGGCCCTCGACGTGGAAGTGCTGGTCGAGCTCCGCGACGTGCTCCACCAGGAGCTGGCCGACAGCGGGAAGCTGGAGTGGGCGCGCGAGGAGTTCGCCGCCGTGCTCAACACGCCGCCGCCCGTGCCGCGCTCCGATCCGTGGCGGCGCACGTCGGGCATCCACAAGGTCCGCAACGTACGCGCGCTGGCGATCGTGCGGGAGTTGTGGACCATGCGCGACCGGATCGCCCGGGAGGCCGACCTGGCGCCGGGGCGGGTGTTGCCCGACGCGGCCATCGTGACGGCGGCGCTCGAGGGACCCCGCACCAAGAAGGCCTTGACCGAAATATCAGCATTCACCGGGCGCAGCGCACGCCGCCACATGAGCGACTGGCTCGCCGCCGTCACCCGTGCCCGCGGCCTGCCGGACAATCAGCTCCCGCAGCCCAGCACCCCGGGCGACGGACCGCCACCGCCCAACCGCTGGGCCGACCGCGACCCGGCCGCCGCCAAACGCCTCGCCGCCGCGCGAGCGGTGGTGGCGGCGCTGGCCGAGCAGCACCACATGCCGACCGAGAACCTGCTCCAGCCGGACGCGGTACGGCGGCTCACCTGGGAGCCGCCGGAGGAGGTCACCGAGGAGACGGTGACGGAGCGGCTGCGCGAGCTGGGGGCCCGGGAGTGGCAGCTCTCCCTGACGGCCCATCCCATCACCAAGGCCCTGGCCCGCCTGGAAAACCGCGGAGACCTCTAACACCCGCCCCTTCACCCACAACGCGCCCCCACCCACCCGAACCCGGGAGGGTGGGGGCGCGTCGCACACCCGCAGGACGACCCGCGCCCGCTCTCGCCGACGCGCCACAGCTGCCAACGCCGCCGCCCCACGACCGAACGCCGGGCCGGGCGCCGTGCGCGTTGCGCCGGCCACCACCGCACACCATCCCGCCGACGCGGCGCCATAGGGCAGCCCAGCGAACGCGCCGCTGACGTACCAGCGCGCCAAGACGCCAACGGCCCACGACGCCGACCCACGCCCCGCATCCGAACGCCCACCCGGAGCGCCGCACCGAACGCCGGGCCGGGCGCCGTGCGCGTTGCGCCGGCCACCACCGCACACCGTCCCGCCGACGCGGCGCCATAGGGCAGCCCAGCGAACGCGCCGCTGACGTACCAGCGCGCCAAGACGCCAACGGCCCACGACGCCGACCCACGCCCCGCGCCCGAGCGCCCGACCTGGACATCGCGCCCGCGCACCGCACCGCGCCCGAGCAACGCGCCCGAGTGCCCTTGTGCCCGAGGGGGTGCTGGGCTCGGAGGGTGGGTTTTCGGGGGTGTGGGGGTTGGGGCTACTTGACGGGGTTGGTGGGGCGGCCGTACGGTTCGGGAAAGCGCTTTCCCCATGTTTGTCCTGAAGGGATCCTCAATGAGCGTGCGCACCATCGGCGTCGTGATGAACGGCGTCACCGGGCGGATGGGCTACCGTCAGCACCTGGTCCGTTCCGTCCTGGCCATCAACGAGCAGGGCGGGGTCACGCTCTCGGACGGCGGCAGGGTGAAGATCAAGCCAGTACTTGTCGGCAGAAATGCCGATAAATTGGCAGATATCGCGGCGAAGCATGGGATTTCGGATTTCACTACGGAGCTCGACTCCGCCCTCGCCGACGACGACAACCTGATCTACTTCGACGCCCAGGTCACCAGCGCCCGCGTCAAGGCCGTCTTGAAGGCCATCGAGGCGGGTAAGCACATCTACGCCGAGAAGCCCACCGCCGAGTCGACGCAGGAGGCGATGGCGCTGGCCGAGGCCGCCACGGCCAAGGGCGTCAAGAACGGCGTCGTGCAGGACAAGCTCTTCCTGCCCGGCCTGCTCAAGCTGAAGCGGCTGATCGACGGCGGCTTCTTCGGCCGGATCCTGTCGGTGCGCGGGGAGTTCGGCTACTGGGTGTTCGAGGGCGACTGGCAGGAGGCGCAGCGCCCGTCGTGGAACTACCGGGCCGAGGACGGCGGCGGCATCGTGCTCGACATGTTCCCGCACTGGCACTACGTGATGGAGAACCTGTTCGGCCGCGTCCAGTCCGTCTACGCCCGCGCCGTGACGCACGTCCCCGCCCGGGTGGACGAGCAGGGCAACACCTACCAGGCCACCGCGGACGACGCCGCGTACGGGATCTTCGAGCTCGAAGGCGGCATCGTCGCCCAGATCAACTCCTCCTGGACCGTGCGCGTGAACCGCGACGAGCTGGTCGAGTTCCAGGTGGACGGCACGCACGGCAGCGCCGTGGCCGGCCTGCGCAACTGCCGCGTGCAGCACCGCTCCGCCACCCCCAAGCCGGTCTGGAACCCCGACCTGCCCGCCACCGCCCGCTTCCGCGACGGGTGGCAGGAGGTGCCGGACAACGCCGAGTTCGACAACGGGTTCAAGGTGCAGTGGGAGGCGTTCATCAAGCACGTGCTGGAGGACGCGCCCTTCCCGAACGACTTCGCCTCCGGCGCCCGCGGCGTGCAGCTCGCCGAGCTGGGGCTGCGTTCGTCCGCCGAGGGCCGCAGGATCGAGGTGCCGCAGCTGTGACGACGATCGACCTGCCCGGGATCGGCGCCTACACCCTGCGCGAGCCCGTCACGTGGGAGGTGCCCGGCGGGCCGCCCGCCGGCCGCGTCGTGTACGCGGCCGCGCACGTGGTGGCCGACCCGCTCGGCGACAACACCCCCGGCTCCCCCGCCGCCGTCGACTGGGACGCGACCCTGCGCTTCCGCCGCCACCTGTGGTCGCACGGCCTGCGGGTCGCGGACGCCATGGACACCGCCCAGCGCAACATGGGCCTGGACTGGGCGGCGACCAAGGAGCTCATCCGGCGCAGCGCCGCCGAGGCCCGCTCGTACGGCGACCCGGCGACGCTGGTCGCCTGCGGCGCGGGCACCGACCACGCGCCCCAGGCCGCCGACCTCAACACCATCACCGCCGCGTACGCCGAGCAGATCGAGACCGTCCAGTCGGCCGGCGCCGGTGTGATCGTCATGGCCTCCCGCCAGCTCGCCAGGGTGGCGGCGGGCCCGCAGGACTACCACCAGGTGTACGGCAAGCTGTTCGGCCTGGCGGACCGCCCGGTGATCCTGCACTGGCTGGGCGAGATGTTCGACCCGCAGCTGGCCGGCTACTGGGGTTCGGGCGACGTGGCGGCGGCCACCGAGTCGTTCCTGGAGCTGATCCACGCGCACGCCGCGATGGTGGACGGCGTCAAGGTGTCGCTGCTGGACGAGGAGCACGAGGTACGGCTGCGCGCCGCGCTCCCCGAGGGCGTCAGGCTGTACACGGGCGACGACTTCAACTACCCGTCGCTGATCAAGTCGGGCTCGCACGCGCTGCTGGGCATCTTCGACGCCATCGCCCCGGCGGCCACGGCGGCGCTCCAGGCCCTGGACGCGGCCGAGGCGGCGCAGGACGAGAACGAGGCCGCCCGGCAGCTCGCCCGCTACGACGAGATCTTCGCCCCGACCGTCCCCCTGTCCAGGAAGATCTTCGAGACGCCGACGTACAACTACAAGACCGGCATCGTCTTCCTGGCCTGGCTGAACGGCCACCAGGACGCGTTCGCCATGGTGAACGGCGCCCAGTCGGCCCGCTCGCTGCGGCACCTGGCGGAGGTGTTCCGCCTCGCCGACCAGGCCGGGCTCCTGTCCGACCAGGAGCTGGCCGTGGGCCGGATGAGGGCGCTGCTGGCGGTGAACGGCCTGTGAGTCTCTCCCTCAACCAGTGGACGACCCGGCGGTGGTCCGTGGCCGAGGCCGTGGACGGGTGTGTGCGGCACGGCCTGGAGGCCGTCGGGCTGTGGCGGGAGAAGGTCGCCGAGCAGGGCCTCGCGGAGAGCGTGAAGCTGGTGCGCGAGGCCGGCCTGCGGGTGTCGTCGCTGTGCCGGGGCGGCTTCCTCACGGCGGGCGGCCTGCCCGGCGAGGAGGGCCGGCGGGCCTTCGCGCAGGCGCTGGAGGACAACCGGCGGGCCATCGACGAGGCGGCCGAGCTGTCGGCGGCCTGCCTGGTGATGGTGGTCGGCGGCCTGCCCGGGGTGAAGCCGGGCGAGGCCCTGCCTCCGAGCGGGTTCTCGCGGGACGTGGCGGGGGCGCGCGAGCGCGTGGCGGAGGCGCTGGCCGAGCTGGCGCCGTACGCCGGGGAGCGCGGGGTCAAGCTGGCCCTGGAGCCGCTGCACCCGATCTACTGCCCGGACCGCGCCGTCCTGTCCACCCTGGGCCAGGCGCTGGACCTGAGCCTGGACCACCCGGAGGAGCAGGTCGGCGTGGTGGTCGACACGTTCCACGTGTGGTGGGACCCGAAAGTGTTCGAGGACATCGCGCGGGCTGGCCGCAGGATCGCCTCCTACCAGGTGTGCGACTACCTGCACCCGCTGCCGCAGGACATCCTGCTCGGGCGGGGCATGATGGGCGACGGCGTGATCGACTTCCGGCCGATCACGCAGGCCGTCCTGGACGCCGGTTACGCGGGCGACGTCGAGGTGGAGATCTTCAACGCCGACGTCTGGGCCGCCGACCCCGACGAGGTGGTGGCCACGATGAAGGCCCGTTACGAGGACGTGGTGCTCCCCGTACGGTGACGTCCGGCGCTACCTCGGCTTGTCCCAGACCAGCAGGTAGCGCCGCAGGAGGAGGCGGCGGAAGCGGCAGCCGGGCAGCAGCCGGCCGGCCGCCCGCCCCACCTCGCCCCACGACATGACGGGGTCCATGACCGGCACGCCGGGACCGCGCTTGCCGCCGTGGAGCAGCTTGAGCACGTGCGAGACCGCCTGCCCCGAGAGCCGGACGACCCCGTCCAGGAGCGTGCGATCCCTGGCGTTGCCGACGATCACCAGCCGGCCGCCCGGCGCCAGCAGCCGCACCAGCGCGTCCACGGCCTCGCCGAAGTCCGCGTGGTGGACGACCGCGACGGCGGTGACGAGGTCGTACTTGCCCTCGGGGAGCTGGCCGTCGAGGTAGTCGCCGGCCACGAAGGACACGTTGCCGGGGCGGCGCTCGCGGGCCATGGCGATCGCCTCGGCGCAGCGGTCGACGCCGGTCACGTAGGGGACGCGGGCCGCGAGCTTGCCCGCCAGCAGTCCGTCACCGCATCCGACGTCGAGCGCGTGCGCGCAGTCCTCGGGAACGAGCTTCAGGACGAGCCTCTGGTAGTGAACGTTGTGATTCCAGTAGGTCTCGGGCATTTGATCACGATAGCGTCACGGTCCCCGCGGCGCCGTTCACTTCGATCTCCTGCCCCGTCGTGATGCGGTGGGTGGCGTCGGGCACGCCGACGACGGCCGGGATGCCGTACTCCCTGGCCACCACGGCGCCGTGCGACATCGCGCCGCCCATCTCCATCACCAGCCCGCCCGCCGTCAGGAACAGCGGCGTCCAGCCGGGATCGGTCGAGGGGCAGACCAGGATCTCGCCCGGCTCCAGGTGCGCGCCGACGGGGTCGAGCACCACTCTGGCCACGCCCTTGACGGTGCCGGCCGAGGCGGCCGTGCCCGTGAGCGCGCCGTCCACGGCACCGGTCGCGAGCGCCTCGGGCTCGGTGCCGTCGGACAGCAGGATCCTCGGGACGTGCCTGCGGCGCGACTCCCGCTCGTACGCCTCCCGCCGCTCCGCCACGACCGCGCGCAGGTCGCCCCCGTCCAGGGCGGCCCTGGCCTCGTCGAAGCCGAGGAAGTACACGTCCCGCGCCGAGTCCAGGACATCGAGGTTCACCAGGTGCTCCCCCACCGCGAGCATGCTCCGCCGCACCCCGGCGAGGGTCTTGACCAGATAGAACTTGGGCAGCTCGCGCAGCCCCGCGAACTCCCTGGTCCGCCGGAGCCCGAACCGCACGACCGCGGCCCGCCAGCGGCCCTTGCGGCGGGCCTCGGACGCCACGTGGGCGATGGCGGAGCGCGCCGCCCCTGCCCCCTTGGCGAACAGCGCGGAGGGCGCGAGGTCGTCGCCGCCGTTCATGCGCAGGTAGTTGGCCAGCACGCCGAGGATGTGCGCGGGCTCCTCCGACCAGCGGGGCACGCCCAGGTCGATCTCGGCGACGCCGCGGTGGCCGTACTCGTCCAGGAACGCGGTGATCTCGCGCTGGGCGACCGGCGGGAGCTCACCGGCGCGGTAGAGGCGGACCAGCTCGGCCACCGGCTCCTTCCTGAACGGCTCCGGCTCGATGCGGGTGGCCAGGTGCCACAGCTCCAGGTCCATCTCCGTGGTCGGGTTGTGCGGGACGCTGCGCAGGACGTCCTGCATGTCGGCGATCGGCACGCCGGAGAGCCTGGAGGCCAGCGCGTACAGGCCGTAGCCGGTGAGCACCATGGGCATGATCGACAGGATGGCCGGGAAGGTGGCGGCGAGCAGGCGTTCGGCGTGGTCCAGGCGCTGGGCGGGGGTGACCTGGTCGGGGAGCCGCAGGCGCCGGTCCAGCTGCTCGCCGACGCGGGCGGCGTACGCGAGGCCCTGCTTGGGCCGCGTCAGGGCGAGCAGGACCCGGGACGGCGCGTGGATGCGGCGGGCGAACCTGCTCAGGCCGCGCAGGACCGGGCGGGGGGACGTGTGCACCACCGAGAGTCTCGGGTCCTCCGCCAGCCGCTCGAAGACGGGGACGGTGCGCGCCTCGCCCAGCGCGAGCGCGCGCGGCAGGATCGCGCGGCCGAAGCGGCTGCGTACGGCCGTGGTCAGGTCCAGCCACATGCGCTGGCCCGACACGGCCATGAACGGCGCGCCGTCGCGCGGGTCGGCCGGCCCGTAGCCGGGCACGCCCGCCGCACCGGAGGAGATCAGCCGGAACGCCGACAGGCCCATCGGGGTGAGCGGCCCCATGACGCCCTGGACGACGTTGACCGAGAAGTACACCCGCAGGCCCGGCCGGGTCTGCTCGGGCAGCGGGTAGAGCGTGGTGATCGGTCTCGCCTGGGTGAGCCAGAGCCGGCCGTCGCCGTCGATGGCCCACTCGGTGTCCTGGGGCGCGCCGTAGTGGTCCTCCACGCGGGCGCCCAGCTCGGCCAGCGCGCGCACCTGGTCGTCGGTCAGGCAGAGCCCGTCGTGCGCGGTCTCGACGCGTTCCGTGCCGCCGCCGGGCACGGAGCGGATGGTCAGGCGCTTGTCGCCGGCCTGGCGTTCGAGGATCTCGCCGCCGTGCACGACGAACCGGTCGGGGTTCACGGCGCCGGAGACGACGGCCTCGCCGAGCCCGGGGTTGGCGTCGATGACGGCCTCGTGCCGCCGTCCGGTGACCGGGTTGGCGGTGAACATCACGCCCGCCACCCGCGCGTCCACCATCTCCTGCACGACCACCGCCAGCCGGACGGCGGCGTGGTCGATGCCGTTGGACTCGCGGTAGGCGACCGCGCGATCGGTCCAGAGCGAGGCCCAGCAGCGGCGCACGGCCTCCACCACCGCCTCGGCGCCGACGACGTTGAGGTAGGTGTCCTGCTGCCCGGCGAAGCTGGCGAACGGCAGGTCCTCGGCCGTGGCGGACGAGCGCACCGCCACGGCCACGTCGTCACCGAGCGCGGCGTAGGACGTCACGATCGTCTCGCGCACGTCTTCCGGCACCGGCGCCTCCAGCAGGTGCCGCCTGGCCCGCTCGGCGAGCCCGTCGCCGCTCGTCTCCAGGCCCTCCGCGACCCGCCGGTACGCCTCCGTGGTCAGCACCCATCCCGGCGGGACGGGAAGGCCGGCCCTGGCCAGCTCGCCGAGGTTCGCGGCCTTGCCGCCCACCTCGGCGAGCATTCCGGCGTCGATCTCGGAGAAGGCCAGTGCCGTCTTCATCGTCTGCTCCCCTGCGCTTCAGCTTCCTGTCACTCAGTCTGGCTCTTCCGGGGAAGAAATTCAACGGGTGATGAAAAGATCCGCGCCGTCCAGGTCCCAGGCGGGGTCGACCTCGACGCCCAGGGCGCCCAGCGCCGTCGGCCCCACGTCGACCAGGCGCGGCTCGCCGAGCGAGCGGCCGCCCAGGTCCTCCTCCAGCCGGTTCGCGATCACGAACACCGTGCGCTCCTCGTCCGACGTCCCGCCGTGGCCACCCTCGTCCACGTGCCCGTGGTCGGTCGTGATCAGCACCGTCCAGCGCTCCCCCGGGTACGAGGACCGTCCCCGCACCGTGTCGAGCAGCCGCCCCAGGTAGGCGTCCTGGGTCTGGAGCGCCTCGAAGTACTCGGGGCAATGAGGGCCGAGGTCGTGGGCCACCTCATCGGTGTCGCCGAGATACACGAAGACGGCGTCGGGGTCGGCCGCCGCCAGGTGCCACTCGGCGGCCTCGGCGACCCGCCTGTCGGCCTCGGCCCAGGAGCCGAACTCGTAGCCCTCCAGGACGAACCGGTGGTCGATGGCCCGGCTGAACGCCCCGTGCTCCTCCAGCGCCCTCCAGGAGAAGAACGCGGCGGTGCTGAGCTCCGGCCGCGCATGCTTCGCACGAGTCAAGAAGTCCGGATATTTCGTGAAACGGGGGTTTGCGAAGCCGTTGTCCACTACGCCGTGTTTGTCCGGCCAGACTCCGGTGGCGATCGACGACCAGCCGGGGCCCGAGTCCGTCCGCGAGGCGATGACGCGCCCGCCCGGCTCGGGGGCCTTGGGGACGACCTGGCCGGGCGACTCCGTGCGCGGCGTCCCGGCCTCGCCGTAGGGGAGCTTGCTGGTGCCGTACGCGCCGGAGGACATGAGCGAGCCCAGCACGGGCGCGCCCAGAGCCTGGAGGCGGTCGAACCGCAGGCCGTCCATCCCGACGACCAGCACCTTGTTCCGCTTAGATAGGGGCATCCCCCTATCTAAGCGGCGAAAGGTATCTAAAGGGCGAAACGCCGCACCCAGTCAGCCGCCCCCGGGAGGATCTCCTCGACCGGGGCGACCTGCGGATACCAGGTGCGCTCCCACTCCAGCGACACCCATCCGTCGTAACCGGCCGCGCGCAGCAGCTCGCCCGACTCCTCCAGCGGCACCGACCCCGTCCACATGGGCACCGGCGTGGTGTCCTCGGCCGAGACCGCGTCCTTGACCTGGACGTAGGAGAGGTACGGGCCCAGCGCGGCCAGCGTGTCGGCCGGGGGCTCGCCGTGGCGCCACGGGTGCAGCAGGTCCCAGATCGCGCCGGTGGTCTCGGGGCAGCCCGCCTCGGCCAGCAGCCCGGCCACGGCGGCGCCGGTGGCCAGGTGGTCGTGCGTCTCGACGAGGACGCGGACGCCGAGCGCGGCGGCCGTACCGGAGACCGCCTTGAGCCGGCGGGCGCCGACCGCGGGATCGTCGCCGCCCGGGAACACCCGCACCGCGGGGGCGCCCAGGTCGGCGGCGAGCCGGAGGTCGGTGAGGAGCTCCTCGATGACCGGTTCGTCCGGTCCAGGCGCACAGACCTTGGCATAACCGGCGAGCGCGGCGATCTCCAGGCCCGCCCGCTCGACCCGTTCGCGCACCGAGCGCCGCTGCGCGGCGTCGAGGCCGCCGTGAACCCCGGTGTCCGGGTGCAGGCGCAGCTCCAGGCCCTGGCAGCCGCCGCCGGCCGCGATCTCGATCGCCCTGTCCAGCCCTTCACCGGGCATCCCCAGGGTGCTGACGGCCAGCTTCACGCCATCCTCCGTACGCTCTCTCGCAGCACGACCTCGCCCGCGACCTGCTCGACCACGATCTCGTCCGTCTCCGCCAGCGCGAGCTCCAGAGCCCGCGCGCCCATGTCCGTCAGGGGCAGCCGCACGGTCGTCAGCGCGGGCACGTGGTCCCGCAACGTCACGATGTCGTCGAACCCGGCCACCGAGACGTCCTCCGGCACCCGGACCCCGCGCTCCCTGTAGGCCGCGAGCGCCCCGACCGCCATCACGTCGTTGACCGCGAACACGCAGGTCGCGTCCTTGACCTGCTGGGCCGCCGCGTAGCCGCCGTCGCGGTCGAACGGCCCGTGGATGACGTGCGGCGCGGGCAGCCCCAGCTCCTCCAGCGCCCCGGCGAACCCGGCGCAGCGGTCGGCCGCCGTCACCAGGTGCGGCGGCCCGGCCAGCACCGCGAACCGCGTGTGCCCGAGCCCGGCCAGCGCGCGGGCCAGCTCGGCCGCGCCCGCCCTGTTGGCGGGCGCGACGGTGTCGACGCCGAGCAGG
Organism: Nonomuraea angiospora; assembly: GCF_014873145.1. Taxonomy (NCBI): domain Bacteria; kingdom Bacillati; phylum Actinomycetota; class Actinomycetes; order Streptosporangiales; family Streptosporangiaceae; genus Nonomuraea; species Nonomuraea angiospora. Next base: position 4,462,185 of record NZ_JADBEK010000001.1, read on the forward strand.
TCCTGGCCCACGCAGGCGGCCCGGCCGCCGCCCGACTGGTAGCGGGCGAGCTCGTCGCGCAGGCGGCCGGTGACGGCGTGGTCGGCGACGCGCGAGCCGACCAGCAGCACCGCCCGCACGCGCTGGGCGTTCAGCGTGGCCACGTAGGCGATCTCCTGCTCGGGGTCGCGGTGCGTGGTGCCCACCATGACGAGCAGGCCCTCGGTGGCGGCAGCCCGCATCGCCCCGTCGGCCAGGGCCGCGAAGTAGGGGTCGGTCAGGTCGTGGACGACGATGCCGATGACGTTGCTGGCCCCTCGGGCGAGCGTCTGGGCGGCGATGTTGGCGCGGTAGCCCAGCTCGTCCGCGGCCTGCTCGACCCGCGCCCGCAGGGTGGCGCCCACCTGGCGGGTGCTGCCGTTGAGCACCCGCGAGGCTGTCGCGAGCGAGACGCCCGCCTGCTTGGCGACGTCCTCAAGCGTGACCACGAGACCTCCCCGGAAAGCGGTTTCCAAGTCTGCCAGATCAGCACCTGGATCCGCATCCTCGCATGTCTCAGGCCCAGGGGAACAGGATGTCCAGAATTCCCTTGCTCTCCTTGGTGGGCGTGGGCGCGGGCGCCTGGGTCTGCGGCGGCGCCTGCGTGGAGGGAGCCTGGGTGGACCTCGACTCCGGCGCCTTGGTCGACACCGTGTCGTCCCGGCTGTCCTGGTTGTCCCGGTTGTTCCTGTCGTCCGTGTCGCTCGTCGTGTTCGGGCTGTCGTCGTTGCCGTTGGTCTGGTTCTGCGGGGCGCGGGTGGGCCTGGTGCTCGCCTTCTCCGTCGGCTCGCCGGTGCGCGTGTTCGTCGGACGGGTCGAGGGCTCGCGCGTGGGCCGGGCCGCCCGCGTGGGCGCGGTCGTATCCGGGGTATCGGACTCGGACTCGGTCGGCTCCGGGGTGTCCGTATCCTCGGTCTCGGGAGTCTCCTCCTCCGAGGTCGTGTCCTCGGGGGCCGCGCTCTCCGAGGGGCTCGTCACCTCGCCCGCGCTGGCGCACTGACCGCCCTTGCAGGGGTCGTCGGAGGAGTTGCCCGTGAGCATGAAGCCGGCGCCGACGCCGACCAGCACCACCGCGGCCGCGACCACCAGCAGCTTCCTGGTGCGCCGGCGCACCTCGCCGCCGTCGTCGCCGTTGCCGCCGCCGGAACGCCCGCCCGAGCGCCTGTCCTCCGGACGCTTGCCGTCCGAGTCCTCCGTCCAGCCCGAGCCGAGGAAGCCGCGCTTGGGCCGGTCGTCGTCGTGGTCGTCGTCGAGCCCACCGTCGTAGCCGCGGTCGAGCGGGAGGTACGGGTTGTCGTCCTCGAGGCGATGGGAGCCGCTGTGCCCGCCGAGGTCGTCGGCGTCCAGGACCTCGTGGGGACCGCTGGCCCCGCCGTAGACGTCGCGGTGGCTGCCGTCGAGCGGGTCGCCGGCCACGTAGACGTCGCGGTGGCTGCCGTCCAGGGGGTCGCCGGCCACGTACGTGTCACGCCGGCCTTCCACGTCGAGCGGGTCGCCGTACACGTCGCGCCGGCCCGCGTCGAGCGGGTCGTTCTGACCGCCGAGGACGTCGTGCGGGCCGTCGTCGAGCAGGTCGCGGCCCCCGATGAGCTGGGGCTCGCTCTTGTCGAGCGGGAGGATGTAGGTCTCGTTGCCGACGACCTGGATGGCGGGCTGCTCGTCGGTGTCATCGGTGCTCCACCGTGGGGAAAGCACGTCGCCCGTCAGATCCGGGTTTAACGACCTCCCCTGCCCATCCTCATAAGGCCTGTCGTTCTCGTCGCGCGCCACGATGAACCTCTCTAGTACGAATTCGGACCGCGCCCTTCTTAACAGACCCGACCATCACTTGTCCGGAAATTTCACATGTTTCCCTAAAAACACTCTCTGTAACATTCGTCACTCTGGGAGATCGAGAGCGCGCTGTTGGTGAGCCGATCGGCCCTCCGGAACCCCCTTTGACCACGGAGTTCACCCGCCCGGGCACGCTCCGGGGTCGCGGGGCACGGCGGACGGGACGGGCCGCCTGGACGTGGTCCGGGCGGCCTGTCAAGCCGCAAAGTCAGGAAATTAAAGGCAGGGGTTGGTGTTGGAGTCGACGACCTTGTCCTTGAGGGAGTCGGGGATCGCCGACACGACCCGCACGCCGGGCCAGTCCGCCCCGATGACGAGCTGGACGATCGGCCCGCCGGGGACCTGGACACCGGCCTTGGACCTGTACGGCTGCGTGGTGATCGGCTTGACCTTGCCGGCCACGGGCGTCCTCTTCTCCTTCGACAGCCGCGCCGCCACCGCGTCCCCGTAGGCGGGCCCGTCGGTGGCGTCCTTCTTGGCGTACCGCAGGGCGGTCTTCGGGGTGGCGGCGACGTTGCCGACCTCCGTGATGACGAACCCCTGGGCGGCCAGCTCGTCGGCCACCTTCAGCGCCTTGCCCTGCTCCCCCGTGCCGTTGAGCACCTGGACGCGCACCTGCTTGTTCTCGATCTTGGGCGCGGCGGACTTGCCGGGCGCGGGGGCGGCGGTGACCTCGACGTCCTGGCGCACGCTCTCGAAGAAGTCGCGCGCGGCCGGCTGGCTGAACTGGACCCGGTTCTTGTCCGCCGGGTAGGGCTCGGTGGGCACCGTGATGCCCTTGAGCTCTTTGGCCGTCAGACCCCTGACGCTCAAGGCGATGTCCACCATGCGGTCGAGCGTGAGCTGGTCGTCCAGGGTGACGGCCTTGGTGGCGGCCAGCAGGAACGAGTTCAGCTTGGCCGGGTCGGTGAGCAGGCCGCCGTCGGTGACCGCCTGCAGCACCTTGGTGAGGAAGACCTGCTGGCGCTGGATCCTGCTCAGGTCGCTGCCGTCGCCCAGCGCGTAGCGGGTGCGCACGTACCCCAGTGCCTGCTCGCCGTTGACCACGTGCCGGCCCTCGCTGAGCACCAGCTTGGCCTTGGGGTCGTTGACGGCCTTGGGCAGGCAGATCTCGATGCCGCCGATGGCGTCGATGATGCCCTTGAAGCCGGTGAAGTCGACCTTCACGAAGTGGTCGATCCTGATGTTGGTGAGCGACTCGAGGGTCTTGATCGTGCAGTTGATGCCGCCCTCGTTGAAGGCGGCGTTGATCTGGCGCAGGCCACCGGGGATCACGGCGCCGGTACGGCTCCTGCACTCCGGGATCGTGACCATGGAGTCGCGCGGGAAGCTGATCATGGTGGCCTTGTCCCGGTTCGGGGAGATGTGCAGCAACATGATCGTGTCGGTGCGCTCGCCGATCTCCTTGAGGTGGGGGCCGTACCTCTTGTTGTCGCCCTCACGGGAGTCGGAGCCGACGAGCAGGACGTTGAGCGCCCCGGTGTCCGGCGGGCGGCTCGCGCCGACGGCGATGGGCTCACGAGAGATCTCGCTCTCGATGTGCCGGTAGTACGCGTACGCCCCGACCGACACGACCACCAGCACCAGCGTCATCCCGATGCCGACCCACCCCAGCGTGGAGACCCGCCTTCGCGGGCCACGCGCACGCCGCCTCCTGCGCCGCGGCGAGGCATCCACCACGTGTTCCGGACCCTGACTCACGCGCCCCCCTTCACCCACCCCACAAGAGAAACGCGTTCCGCCAGGTGGCGGCGCGTAGCTCACCGAGTTACCGATGATTCCAGGACTGTCGCGCCTTGCAGATAAAAGTGGCAATCCTCGGGGCTGCCACTGTTGCGTGCCCGGCGAGGAGCTCCATCCAAAGCACGAGAATCCAGGGCGTCACCACGCAGAGTGACGCCATGATGACATTCATGCTGTTGACCGAGATGGCGCCCCCTCCAGGCGCCCAGGAACTGGCCGGGCTGCGGGCCAGGGCCAGGACCGCCCGCCGCCGGGCCTTCGTCGCGCTCTCCGCCTCGATCGCGCTGCTGGCCACCGCCCAGCTGCTCGCCGACCGGGCGCAGACGAGGGAGCAGACGCTGCCGCTGGCCGTGCTGTCGCTGGTGGTCTTCGCGGCCGCGGTGCCCGCGCAGGCGATCACGCAGTACGTCTGGGGCACCCACGCCCGGCACGTCCACCGTAAGGAGCGCGAACTGTACGCCGCCCCCCGCACCGGCCGCGTGCGCCCCCTCAGCCGGCTGGCCGTGGCCTGCTGCTGGGCGGTGACGCTGCTGCTCGGCTGGACCGCGCCACGCCTGTTCCGGGAGGCCGCCCTGTACGGCTTCGCCGACTCCCTGGGCCGGGCCACCGAGGCGCTGGCGCTGATGAGTCTCGCGGCCGGGGTGTTGTTCGTCCTGTGGTGGGCAGGTGACGCGCTGGGGACACTGGCGCGCGCCCTGCGGTCGGGCGGGTCACCTGGCGATCCGTGGGACCCCGGCCGAGGCGTGCGCCGGAGAGAGGGCGCGGCGCTCTGGACGGGCGCGGCCGTGGCGGTCGCGGCCCTGGTCGGGGCCCGCGCCCATCTCTGGGAGCCGGCCACGGCGCTCGTTTACACATTGCTGACCGCCGCCCTCGTCTGCGGAGTAGTTACTGACGAGTAGCATAGGCACGGAACCCTAACAACGAGGAGCGAATCCGTGCCTTCCTCTCGTGACGTCGTGTTCGTCGACGGCGTGCGCACGCCCTTCGGCAGGTCAGGACCGAAAGGGCTGTACGCGGAGACCCGCGCCGACGACCTGGTCGTCCGCGTCATCCGCGAGCTCGTCCGGCGCAATCCCAACCTGCCCCCGGAGCGAGTGGACGAGGTCGCCATCGCCGCGACCACGCAGATCGGCGACCAGGGCCTGACCATCGGCCGGGCGGCGGCGGTGCTGGCCGGGCTGCCCAAGAGCGTGCCCGGCTACGCGATCGACCGCATGTGCGCGGGCGCGATGACCGCGGTCACCACGGTGGCGGGCGGCATCGCGTTCGGCGCGTACGACGTGGCCATCGCCGGCGGCGTCGAGCACATGGGCCGCCACCCGATGGGCGAGGGCGTCGATCCCAACCCGCGCTTCCTGTCGGAGAAGCTGGTCGACCCGAGCGCGCTGGTCATGGGCATGACGGCGGAGAACCTGCACGACCGCTACCCGCACATCACCAAGGACCGCGCGGACGCGTACGCGGTGCTGTCGCAGGAGCGGGCGGCCAAGGCCTACGCCGACGGCAAGATCCAGCCCGACCTGGTGCCGACCGCGATCAGGACGGCCGAGAAGGGCTGGGGCCTGGCGGTCGAGGACGAGGCGCCGCGGCCCGGCACCACCGTGGAAGGGCTGAGCGCGCTCAAGACGCCGTTCCGCCCGCACGGCAACGTCACGGCGGGCAACTCCTCCGGCATCAACGACGGCGCCACCGGGTGCGTCGTGGCCGCCAAGGAGGTCGCGGACGAGCTGGGGCTGGGCGCGAAGATGCGGCTCGTCTCCTACGCGTTCGCGGGCGTGGACCCCGAGGTCATGGGCGTCGGGCCGATCCCGTCCACGGAGCGGGCGCTCCGGCTGGCCGGACTGGACCTCTCCGACATCGGGCTGTTCGAGATCAACGAGGCGTTCGCCGTGCAGGTGCTGGCCTTCCTCGACCACTTCGGGATCGCCGACGACGATCCCCGCGTGAACCAGTACGGCGGCGCGATCGCCTACGGGCACCCGCTCGCCTCCTCGGGCGTGCGGCTGATGACGCAGCTCGCGCGGCAGTTCGGCGAGCGTCCCGACGTGCGGTACGGCATCACCACCATGTGCGTCGGCATGGGCATGGGCGGCACTGTGATCTGGGAGAACCTCGCATGAGCAACGTCGACAACTGGCGCGCGCTGCTGGGCGGGCGCAACACCGACGAAGTCGTCACCAAGGCGCTCGTGCGCGACGTCCAGCTCCCCTACGGCGCCGGCACGATGGCGCTGATCACGCTGGACAACGGCTTCGACCACACCAAGCCCAACACGTTCGGCCCCAACGGCCTGTTCGCGCTCAACGGCGCGCTGTCGGAGATCGCCGAGCGCACCGACCTGGCCGCGGTGGGCGTGACGGGCAAGCCGTTCATCTTCGCCGTCGGCGCCGACCTCAAGGGCGCGTCCGCGCTGTCCACGCGCGAGGAGGCCCTGGCCATCGGCGCGCTGGGCCACCACGTGTTCCGCAGGCTGGGCGAGCTGGGGATCCCGTCGTTCGCGTTCGTGAACGGCGCCGCGATGGGCGGCGGGCTGGAGGTGGCGCTGCACTGCACGTACCGGACCATCTCCTCGGGCGTGCCCGCGGTGGCGCTGCCGGAGTGCTTCCTCGGCCTGGTGCCGGGCTGGGGCGGCACGCAGCTCCTGCCCCGCCTGATCGGCCCGGCGAAGGCGATCAAGCTCGTCATCGAGAACCCGCTCTCGCAGAACCGCATGATCAAGGGCAAGGAGGCGTACGAGCTGGGCGTCGCGGACGCGATGTTCGAGCCCGCCGACTTCCTGGAGGAGTCGCTGCGCTGGGCCGCCCGCGTGGTCACGGGCGAGCTGGCCGTGGAGCGGCCATCTCCCGAGGAGGACTGGGACAAGACGGTCGCCGACGCGCGCTTCCTGGTGGACATGAAGCTGCGCGGCGCCTCGCCCGCCCCCTACCGCGCGCTCGACCTGATCGCCCAGGCCCGCACGGCCTCCCGCGACGAGGGCTTCGCCGCCGAGGACGAGGCGCTGGCCGACCTGCTGATGGGTGACGAGCTGCGGGCCGGGCTCTACTCGTTCGACCTGGTGCAGCGCCGCGCCAAGCGGCCCGCCGGCGCGCCCGACCGGTCGCTGGCCCGCAAGGTCACCAAGGTCGGCGTGGTGGGCGCGGGGCTGATGGCCTCGCAGATGGCGCTGCTGTTCGCGCGCCGCCTGGAGGTGCCGGTCGTGCTGACCGACCTCGACCAGGCCCGGCTCGACAAGGGCGTCGGCTACGTGCACGCCGAGGTCGACAAGCTCCTCGGCAAGGGCCGCGTCTCGGCCGACCAGGCCAACCGGCTCAAGGCCCTGGTGACCGGGTCGCTGACGAAGGACGCCTTCGCCGACGCCGACTTCGTGATCGAGGCCGTGTTCGAGGACATGGCGGTCAAGAAGCAGGTGTTCGCCGAGGTGGAGGCCGTGGTCTCGGCCGAGTGCGTGCTGGCCACGAACACCTCCTCGCTCTCCCTGACCGAGATGGGCGCCGGGCTGGCGCACCCCGAGCGGCTGGTCGGGTTCCACTTCTTCAACCCGGTCGCCGTCATGCCGCTGCTGGAGATCATCCGCGGCGCCGCGACGGACGACGCCACGCTGGCCACGGCGTTCGCGGTGGGCAAGTCGCTGAAGAAGTCGTCGGTGCTGGTCAAGGACGCCCCGGCGTTCGTGGTCAACCGGCTGCTGACCTGCTTCATGGGCGAGGTCGTGAAGGCCGTGGACGAGGGCACGCCGCTGGAGGTGGCCGAGCACGCGCTGGACGGGCTCGGGCTGCCGATGTCGCCGTTCGCGCTGCTGCAGCTCGTCGGCCCGGCCGTCGGCCTGCACGTCGCCGAGACGCTGCACGAGGCCTTCCCCGACCGCTTCGGCGTCTCGGAGAACATGGCCAAGCTGGTCGCCGCGGGCAAGCCGGGCGTCTACCGGCCCGACTTCACGCTCGACCCGGAGGCGGTCGCCCTCTTCTCGGGCGGCACGTCCCCGTCCACCGCCGAGCAGGTGCGCGAGCGCGTCCTGGCGGCGCTGGCCAGGGAGGTCCGCATCATGCTGGACGAGGGCGTGGTCGCCGCGCCGCAGGACATCGACCTGTGCATGATCCTCGGGGCCGGCTGGCCGTTCCACCTGGGCGGGATCACTCCGTACCTGGACAGGACGGGCATCGCCCGGCCGCGGTTCCTGCCGGCCGGCGTGGCCTCGCTGCCTGCCTGAATCCTCCGAAGGAGGCCCGCCCCCGGCGGGCCTCCTTTATCCCGCACCAGCCTCCGTCGTAGCGTTGAGTACCGTTCTACGAACGGAGAGTATTCATGATGAGAGCACTCGGCGCCATCGCCCTCTGCGGAGCCTTCACGCTGGGCGGGTCGTCGCCCGCCGTGGCCGCGCCGCCCCCGAAGGCACAGCTCAAGATCGTCGACGCCGTCAAGGACGGCGTGACCAAGACGGCCTGGCTCAACTGCGGGCCCGCGGGAGGCACCCACCCCAACGCGCGCGCGGCCTGCCGGCTGCTGGAGAAGGTGGACGGGCACCCCGAGCGGCTCAACGTCACCCCGGACGCCGTCTGCACGAAGGAGCTGCAGCCGCACGCCGTCGTGGTGGCCGGCCTGTGGCAGGGCAGGGCGGTGCAGTGGGCCAAGGTCTTCGGCAACGGCTGCACGATGAAGGCCGCGGTGGGAGCCGTCGCCTCGCTCTGACCTGACTCGAGAGGCGGGGCGCGCGCCATCCGGCGCGCGCCCGCCCCCTCAGCCGCCGCTCTTGACGCCGGCCTTCACCGTCCTGCTGTGGCGGTAGCCGTAGACGAAGTAGATGACGACGCCGATGATCATCCAGATCAGGAACCTCAGCCACGTCTGCACCGGCAGGTTGAGCATGAGGTAGAGGCAGGCCAGCACCGACAGGACCGGCAGCACCGGGACGAGCGGCGCGCGGAACGCCCTCGGCAGGTCGGGCCGGGTGCGCCGGAGGATGACCACCCCGATCGAGACCACCACGAACGCGAAGAGCGTGCCGATGTTGACCAGCTCGGCCAGCTCGCCGAACGACACGAACCCGGCCAGCGCCATCGTGACCACGCCGATGATGATCGTGAGCCGGGCCGGGGTGCCGAAGCGGGGGTGGACCTTGCCCAGCGGGCGTGGCAGCAGCCCGTCGCGGCACATCGCGAAGAGCACCCGGGTCTGGCCGAGCAGCAGCACGAGCACCACGGTGGTCAGGCCGGCGATGGCGCCGACGCTGATGATCGTGGCCAGCCAGCCGTAGCCGACCGAGGTGAACGCGTCGGACAGCGGCGCCGAGGTGCTGAGCCGGTCGTAGCGCTGCATGCCGACCACGACGAGCGAGACGGCCACGTACAGGGCCGTGCAGATGGCCAGCGAGCCGAGGATGCCGCGCGGCACGTCGCGCTGCGGGTGGATGGTCTCCTCGGCGGCGGTGGCCACGATGTCGAAGCCGATGAACGCGAAGAACACGATCGCCGCGGCGGAGAAGATGCCCATCACGCCGAAGGCGACCGGCGTGACGCCGAACAGCACCTGGATCAGCGGCGCCTTCAGCCCTTCCACCCGCGGCGTGGAGACCGCCTCGGGGATGAACGGCGTGTAGTTGGCCCCCTTGACGAAGAACAGCCCGGCCACGATGACCAGCAGCACGACCGTGATCTTCGTGATCACCAGGATGAGGTTGACCCGCGAGGAGACCTTGATCCCGATCACCAGGATCACGGTGAGGAGGAGGACGATGAGGATGGCGGGCACGTTGACCACAGGGTTCTCGCCCGCGAGGGAGGCGGGCAGGTGGATGCCGATGGAGGCCAGCATCGAGGCGAAGTAGCCCGACCAGCCGACCGCCACCACGGCCGCGGCCAGCGCCAGCTCCAGGGTCAGGTCCCAGCCGATCACCCAGGCGGGGAACTCGCCCAGGGTGGCGAAGGCGAAGGTGTAGGCCGAGCCGGCGACCGGGATCGTGGAGGCGAACTCGGCGTAGCACAGGGCCGCCAGCCCGCAGACGATGCCCGCGACGACGAACGAGAGCGCCACCGCCGGACCCGCCACCTCCTTGGCGACCTGCCCCGTGAGCACGAAGATCCCGGTGCCGACGATCACCCCGATGCCAAAGACCGTCAGGTCGGTGGCCGTCAGGCGTTTGCGCAGCTGGTGCTCCGGATCCTCGGTGTCACGGATCGACTGCTCGACACTCTTCGTGCGAAAGATGTCCACGGCCGGTGATCCTTCCCACGCCCTGAGTGATCATGCGTGGCCGGGATCCACTCTCACCGTCGGGATAGGGCGCGACGCGGCGGCGATCGCCCTGCCGGAGATCACCGCCGCGGGACGCCGGGCGCTCAGTGGCGGGCGGGCACCTCGTGGGAGGTCCGCTTCGCGACCGCCTCGGTGATCTGCCGGGCGAGGTCCTGCCCGGTCAGGCCGACCTTGGCGAGGATCGCGGCCCGCTTGGCGTGGTCGAGGAACTCCTGCGGGATGCCGTACGTGCGTACGGGCACGTCGACGTCGGCGTCGCGCAGCAGGCGGGCCACGGCGTCGCCCACGGCGCCCACGCGGCCGTTGTCCTCGACGACGGCCACCAGCTTGTGGGCGCTCGCGGCCAGCACGAGCGCCTCGTCGAGCGGCTTGACCCAGCGCGGGTCGACCACGGTGGCCCCGATCCCCTGGGCGTCGAGCAGGACCGCGGCGTCCATGCAGAGCTGCGCCATCGGGCCCACGCCGACCAGCAGCACGTCGGGGTCGCCCTTGGGGGTGCGCAGCAGGTCCATCTCGCCCAGCTTGCCCACGGGCTCGACCGGCTCGGCGACCGGGCCCTTGGGGAAGCGCAGCACGGTCGGGCCGTCGGTGACCTGCACGGCCTCGCGCAGCAGCTCGGTCAGCCGGTCGCCGTCGCGCGGCACCGCGACCCGCAGCCCGGGGACGACCTGGAGGATCGACAGGTCCCACATGCCGTTGTGGCTGGCGCCGTCGTCGCCCGTGACGCCGGCCCGGTCGAGCACCACCGTGACGGGCAGCCGGTGCAGCGCGACGTCCATGAGGAGCTGGTCGAAGGCCCGGTTGAGGAACGTGGCGTAGACGGCCACGACCGGGTGCATGCCGCCGAGGGCGAGACCGGCGGCGCTGGTCAGCGCGTGCTGCTCGGCGATGCCGACGTCGTAGATGCGCTCGGGGTAGGCCTCGGCGAAGGCGTTGAGGCCCGTCGGGTGGAGCATGGCCGCGGTGATCGCGACGAGGTCCTCGCGCTCCTTGCCGAGCCGGACGAGCTCCTCGCTGAAGACGTTGGTCCAGATGCGCGGCTTGGGCTTCTCCGCGCCGGTGACCCGGTCGAAGGCGCCGGGCGAGTGGAACTGGTCCTCGTCGTGATTCTCCGCCGGCGTGTAGCCGCGGCCCTTCTGGGTGAGGGCGTGGACGATGACGGGGCCGCGGAAGTCGCGGGCCTTGCGCAGCGCCGCCTCCATGGCCTGCTCGTCATGGCCGTCGATGGGGCCGACGTATTTGAGCCCGAGGTCCTCGAACATCACCTGCGGGGCCAGGACGTCCTTGACGCCCTTCTTGAAGCCGTGCAGGGCGTCGTAGAGCACGGGAACGTTCCCCAGCTTGTCCTTGACGTAGTCGAGGAAGTCCTCATACCTGCGGTTGACCCGCAGGGAGGACAGGTGGGAGGCCAGGCCGCCGATCGTGGGCGAGTAGGAGCGGCCGTTGTCGTTGACCACGATCACGAGCCGCAGGTCCTTGGCGGCGGCGATGTTGTTGAGCGCCTCCCAGGCCATGCCGCCGGTCAGCGCGCCGTCGCCGATCACCGCCACGACCGTGCGGTCCTGCTCGCCGCGCAGCTTGAACGCCTTGGCCAGGCCGTCGGCGTAGGACAGTGCGGTCGAGGCGTGGGAGTTCTCCACGAAGTCGTGCTCCGACTCGGCCTGGCTCGGGTAGCCCGACAGGCCGCCCTCCTGCTTGAGCGCCTCGAAGCCGGCGGCCCGTCCGGTGAGGACCTTGTGCACGTAGGACTGGTGGCCGGTGTCCCAGACGACGGGGTCGTCAGGGGAGTCGAAGACCCGGTGGATGGCGATGGTGAGCTCGACCACCCCCAGGTTGGGGCCCAGATGGCCGCCGAACCTGGCGCACGAGTCGACCAGCAGGTCGCGGATCTCCCCCGCAAGCCGCGGCAACTCCTCGACAGTGAGCCGTTTGACGTCGTGCGGTCCCTCTATCGAGCCCAGCAACCCGCTCACGGATCCGACTCCCCTCTGCTCTTGTGCGCCGTTGACCCGAGTCTAGTTCGCTCCCGCCTCACTGACTCCATCGAGTCAAATCCACCCACATATGTCTGATCTTGGGATAGTTTTTCGGAACATATGAACTCTGCCCCCAAAAGCAAAATCGTGGCGCTGGTGGTCGCCATGCTGGCGCTTGCCCTGGCAGCGGCCGGTTTGGTGGTCGTGCTGGCCGGCGTGGCCACTCCCTCGTCGGAGTCGCGGAACGGGGCGGCCCAGCAACTCTCCTCCCCTCCGGCCAAGGGTTCCAGCGAGTCGAAGAAGGCGCCCTCGATCGGCCGGGCACTGGCGACGGCCAACCCGCTGTACCGGACCGGGCGCCTGACCGACGTCAACTGTGCGCCCGGCGACCTGCCGGCGGGGAGCATGACCGCGTACCGGCGCTTCCTGACGCGCGTGACCAACTGCCTCAACAAGGCGTGGGGCGCCCAGTTCCGCAAGGCCGGGCTGCCCTTCACCAAGCCGCGGCTGCGCATCATCACCACCAAGGTCAGGACGCCCTGCGGCACGTGGAACACCGGCGCCGACGGCGTCTACTGCTCCACGGACCGCACGATGTACCTGATGATCAGCAGGGACCAGCTGCGCAACCCTTTCCCGCTGGGCATCACCCGCCTGATCGCCCACGAGTACGGCCACCACGTCCAGCAGATCTCCGGCATCTGGAACTACTACTGGACCGCCAGGAATGTCGCGGGCAAGGCCAAGCGGCTGCAGCTCTCGCGCAATTCAGAACTGCAGGCGGAGTGCTTCTCCTCGGTGTTCATGAGCACGATGAAGGGAACGGCACTGGTCACCGACGCCGACTGGGCGTACACGGTCGACTGGTTCAGGAAGAACGGCGCCAAGGGCTGGCCCCAGAACGACCACGGCAGGGGGCCGACGCAGGCGGCCTGGATGACGCGGGGCTTCAACCGCGGCGGTCCGGGCGCGTGCAACACCTGGTCCGCCCTGGCCAGAAACACGCTTTAATCTTCCTTTACCTGGAACTCCACATTCAATAGGGTGCCTTCTCATGCGTATCCCCCGATTGGCGCTTATGGCAGGCGCTATGGCGAGCCTGCTCTTCGCCGGAACGGCCCACGCGGCCACCGCCGCGCCGGCATACAAGCCCGTGCTGGCGAAAAGCCCGATCTACAAGACGGGCAAGCTCGGCTTCGACTCGTGTCCGGAGCCGAAGGTGCAGTCCGGCACCCTGGACGAGGTCAAGGGCTACCTGAACGTCGTGCTCGACTGCCTCAACGCCGCCTGGGAGCCCAAGGTCAAGAAGGCCGGCTTCAAATTCACCAAGCCCACCATGCAGGTGATCGCCAAGCCCGGCGCACAGACCGGGTGCGGCAAGTTCCCCGAGGGCGGCGTGCAGGCCCTGTACTGCTCGACCAACAACAAGATCACCTATTTCGCCAGCTCCAACCTCGTCGAGGAACAGAACGACCTGATGCTGATGCTGGTCCTGGCCCACGAGTACGGCCACCACATCCAGCAGCTCACGGGCATGTTCAAGGTCATGACGCCCTACAACCGCAAGAACGAGGCCCGGGTGCTCGACGAGAGCCGGCGGCTCGAACTGCAGGCGGAGTGCCTGTCCGGCGTGTTCACCGGCAGCGTCTGGCACTCGCTGGGCCGCCAGCAGTCCGAGTTCGACTACTGGGTCAGGAACGGCGGCACCGGCCTCGACCTGTCCGCCATCGGCGTGAAGGTCGACAACTGGGGCGAGAAGACGCACGGCAACGCCAAGAACACCGGCGTCTGGCTCAAGCGCGGCTTCGACACCGAGTCGGCCGGCGGCTGCAACACCTGGAACGCCCCGAAGTCCCAAGTGTCGTAGAAGTCCTCTAAGATCCGCGATCGTGCGCATATCCCTCTTAGCGGGCATGGTCGCGGGTTTGCTGCTGTTCTCCGGGCATTTTTCCGGGCCGGCCTGGGCGGCGTCGCGTATCGCGCAGGCCGGCCTCCTGGGGGACATGGGCGGGGACGTGGTCGCGCAGACCTGCGAGGTCCCGGAGATCCGTCCGGGCAGCGTCGCCTCGCTCAAGGCGTTCTACCGGGCGATGGCCGCGTGCGCCGACCGCTTCTGGGCCGAACGGTTCGCGCAGGCCCGGCTGCCGTACGCGCCGCCCGAGGTCACGATCACGACGGGGAGCGACTCCGTCTGCGGGGAGATCACCAGCAACGGCGCGCAGTACTGCCCCGAGCAGCGCACGATCGCCATCCGGATCATGAGGCACGACCTGCGCGACCCCTTCAGGATGAACATCGCGCACTCCGTCGCCCACGAGTGGGGACATCACGTGCAGCAGCTCATCGGGGTGCTGGACGCGCAGAACGCGCTGTTCTCGCAGGCGTCCGACAGCGCGCGGGCCCTGCTGAGCCACCGGCTGGAGATGCAGGCCGAGTGCTTCGCCGGCGTCCTGTACAGCGCCACGCTGGAGTCGATCAAGCCGGGGATCGAATGGGACGACTGGATCGACGCGGTGCGCAGGGCCGACGAGAGCGAGATCCACGGCAAGCCCCGCAACCTCGCCTTCTGGCAGGAGCGCGGCTACCGCGGCGGGGCCACGGGCTTCTGCAACACCTGGACGGCCGCCAGGTCGAAGGTCGGCTGACGGGGGTCTAGGCGGTGGCCCGGGCGAGGACCTCCAGGGGGTCGGCCAGGACGTTGGCGAAGGCCAGCTCGGCCGCGCCCACCAGCGGGGCGGCGTCCCCGAGCGAGGCCGTGCGCAGCCTCAGCCGCTCCCGCTGCGGCGCCATCGCGTGCAGGGCGAGCTGGCTGCGCACCCGCGCGGCGGACCCCAGGTAGATCTCGCGGAGGATGCCCCCGAAGATGACCATTTCGGGGTTGAAGATGTTGACCAGGTTCGCGACGCCGAGGCCGAGCCAGTCGCCGACCTTCTTGAGCGCGTCCTGCGCCCCGATGTCCCCCCGGTCGGCGGCCTCCACCACGGCGCGCACCGCGTCGCGCCCGTGCTGCCCGGGGCCGATGCGGCCCGCGGCCTCCAGCAGCGCCCGCTCCCCCACCTCCGCCTCCAGGCACCCGTGGGACCCGCAGCCGCAGGCGCGCCCGCCGGGGTTGACGACCATGTGGCCGACCTCGCCGCCGTAGCCGTCGTGGCCGCCGAGCAGATGGCCGCCCGCGATGATGCCGCCGCCGATGCCGACGTCGCCGTGCAGGTAGATGAGGTCCCTGACGACGGCGCCGACGCCCCGGCTGTGCTCGGCGAGGGCGGCCAGGTTGGCGTCGTTGCCCACGCTGACCGGCAACCCGAGGCCGAGCCGGCGGCCCAGCTCCTCGCCGAACGGGATCTCCTCGGCCAGCAGGTTGGGCGAGAACCGCACCACGCCGTCGGCCTTGCGCACGCCGCCGGACACGGCCGCCGCCGCGCCCACGCAGACGGTGTCGTCCCTGGTCTTGCGCCGCATCTGCCTGGCGAAGCCGGCCAGCACCCCGGTCAGCTCGTCCAGCTCGAACTTCCCGCGCTCGCGGGCCGTCTCACGGCGGTCGAGGATCACCCCGCCCAGCCCCACGCGCGCCACCGCCAGCCGGTCGGGGCCCACGTCGAACGCGAACACGTAGACCCGGGCCGACTCCGGCCGCACCACGAGCGAGGGCCGCCCCGCGCGGCCGGTCTCGCGGGGCAACTCCTCGCGCACCAGCCCGGCCGCGGTGAGGTCCGAGGTCAGCGCCATGATCGTGCTGCGGTTGAGCCCCATCCTCGAGGTCAGCTCGGCGCGCGAGATCGGCCCGCCCAGATGGACATGGCGAAGCAGCGCGCCGAGATTGTGGCGCCTGATGTCCTCTTGGGAGGGGCCGGCACGCATCGTCTGGTTTTCCTTCGGGGGCTGAGAGTCGCTGATCACCTTAGACCAGCGGCCGACGCCCGTTTGCGGGCCAGGGCGTCCACGCCCGCGGCGAGCAGCAGGACGGACCCCGTGACCAGGTACTTCACACTGGCCCCATACCCCATCAGACCCATGCCGTTCTCGATGACGGCCACCACGGCGCCGCCGAGCACGGCGTCCAGCACCCTGCCCTTGCCGCCGAACAGGCTCGTGCCGCCGATGACCGCCGCGCCGACCGCGTACAGCAGGACGGAGCTTCCGCCCGTGTTCGGGTCGACCGAGCTGGCCCTGGACGCGGCCACGATCCCGCCGATCGCGGCCATCGAGGAGCAGATCACGAACGCGCTGATCTTGATCCGGTCGACCGGGATGCCGGCCCGGCGGGCGGCCTCGGTGTTGCCGCCGACCGCGTAGAGGTGGCGTCCGAACGCGGTACGGCGCAGCACCAGGGTCCACGCGACCAGCAGCGCCAGGATGATCGGCACCACGATCGGCACGCCGGTGAGCGAGACCAGCGCCGGGTTGCGGCTGCGCTCCAGGTTGAGCACGTAGACGGCGAGCCCGGCCAGCACCGCCAGCGCGCCCACGCGGGCGGCGATCAGCGACATCGGGTCGGCGACCAGCCCGCGCTTGGTGCGCTTCCTGGCCCGCAGGAGCTGGACGGCGGCGAAGACCACCACGCAGGCCGCGTAGAGCGCCCAGCCCAGCCAGGGCGGCAGGTTCTTGTTGGCGATGGCGACGATCACGTCGTCCCGGATCGAGATGTTCGTGCCCTCCTGGACCAGCACCAGGACCAGGCCCTGGAAGGCCAGGAAGGCGGCCAGCGTGACCACGAACGACGGGATCCCGACCTTGGCGACGAGCGTGCCGAGCACCACGCCGATGATCACGCCGGTGACGACGGCGGCCAGCGCGCACACGTACCAGGGCAGGCCCAGGCTGGTGAGCGAGACGGCGAGCACCGCCGCGCACACGCCGCTGGCGAAGCCGGCGGACAGGTCGATCTCGCCGAGCAGCAGCACGAACACCAGGCCCATCGCGATCAGCGTGATCGCGGCGCCCTGGGTGAACAGGTTGGCGAAGTTGATCGAGGTGACGAAGGCGGGGCGGGCGACGGCGAAGACCGTGCAGAGCACCACGAGTCCCAGCACGGCGGGCAGCGCGCCCATGTCCCCGCCGCGCACGCGCTCGACGTAGGCGAGGAAGCTGTTGCCGATCGACGGCGACTGCGTCGCGGCGGCGATGGCCTCGCCGGGGAGTTCTTTGACCTTGCTCATGGGGTGACCCCGTTCTTGAGGCCGAGTTCCCCGCTGCGGCCTGAGGTGATCAGTTCGACGACCTGGGCGTGGGTCACGTCGGCGGTCTTGACCTGGGCGGCCATCCTGCCGAGGTAGAGCGCCGCGATCCGGTCGGAGACGGCGAAGACGTCGTTCATGTTGTGCGAGATGAGCACGACGGCCAGGCCGGTGTCGGCCAGCCTGCGCACCAGCTCCAGCACCTGCGCGGTCTGGGCCACGCCCAGCGCCGCGGTCGGCTCGTCGAGGATGACGACCTTGCTGTTCCACAGCACGGCCTTGGCGATGGCCACGGTCTGCCGCTGCCCGCCGGACAGGCTGGAGACCTGCTGCCTGATGGACTTCACCGTGCGTACGGACAGGCCGCTGAGGGTCTTCTCGGCCAGCTCCTCCATGCTGTCCTCGTCGAGCAGGAACCCGTTCTTGCGCTCCCTGCCGAGGAACATGTTCTGGACGATGTCGAGGTTGTCGCACAGGGCCAGGTCCTGGTACACGATCTCGATCCCGAGCTCGCCCGCGTCGCGGGGGCTGTGGACGTGCACCTGCCTGCCGTCGAACAGGATGTCGCCGGCGTCGATCGGGTAGATGCCGCCGATGCACTTGACCAGCGTCGACTTGCCCGCGCCGTTGTCTCCGACCAGGGCCGTCACCTCGCCGGCGTACGCCTCGAACTCGACCTTGTGCAGCACCTTCACCGGGCCGAAGCTCTTGTCGATCCCGCGCACTTCAAGGAGGGGGGTCATGGGGCTCCCTAAGAGGGGGCGCGACCGGTCCGGCCGCGCCCCCTTTGGTCCTATTGAATGCCTGCGTCGGTGCACTTCTTGGCGAAGTCACCCGTGCACAGTTCCTCCTTGGTCACGTAACCGTCGGCCACCACGTCCTTGACGTTGTCGAGGTAGATGGCCTGCGGCTCGAGCAGCTCGGAGGGGACGTCCTGACCGCTCTCGGGGTCCTTGACGCTGCCGCTCGCCGTGGGCTTCTCGCCCTTGGCCAGCGCCACCGCGAGCTTGGCCCCGGCGTCGGCCTCCTTCTTGACGGCCTTGTAGACGGTCATGCACTGGTCGCCGGCGAGGATGTTCTGCAGGCCCTGGACGGTGGCGTCCTGGCCGGTGACCGGCACCTTGCCGTTGAGGTTCTGCTTCTTCAGCACGGTGATGGCGGCGTTGCCGAGGCCGTCGTTGGCGGCCAGCACGCCGGCGATCTTCGGCTGCTGGGTGAGCATCTGCTCGAAGATCGTGCCTGCCTGGGTGTTGTCCCAGTCGGGCACGGCCTGGTCGGGCCCCTTGACGTACTCGCCGGAGTCGAACTTGGGCTTGAGCACGCCGTCGTACCCCTGCTTGAACAGGGTGGCGTTGTTGTCCGTCGGCGAGCCGTTCAGGTAGGCCACGATGGGCTTGCTGGCCTTCTTGTCGGTCAGGCACTTGCTCAGGCCCTCGCCCTGCAGGGTGCCGACCTTGGTGTTGTCGAAGCTGACGTAGTAGGCGGCGCCGCCGCCGAGCGTCAGCCGGTCGTAGTCGATCGTGGCCACGCCCTGGGACTTGGCCTTTTCGATGACCGCCTTGCCGCTGCCGCTGTCCAGGTTCACGATCATCAGGACGGTGGCGCCGTTGGTGATCATCTGGTCGGCGATGGTCTGGAAGGCCGTCTTGTCGTTCTGGGCGTTCTGGATGTCGTACTGAACGCCGGCGGCCTTGAACGCCTCTTCGAGGTACTTGCGGTCCGCCGTCTCCCACCGGGCCGAGGACTTGCTGTCCGGCAGGATGACGCCGATCTTCCCGGCCTTCGCCGCCGCTGGGGCTGAGGCCGACGAGGTCGCCGTCGTGGTCTGTCCGCCGTCGCCCCCGCAGGCGGTGAGACCGAGGGCGAGCGTGGCTGCCGCGGCGGTCAGGCTGAGGATCCCCTTGCGCATGGTGCAGGGTCCTTTCTTCCGGAGGGGCCCGGATGAATGTTGTTTGCGGCAACGTATTCCGGGATGGCCTGCTTTGGAAGCCCCTTTGGGCCGGGAGTTTGTTGTTTCGGGTAACAATCCAGAAACGTCAGCCGAATCTTCCTGTCTTCGGTCTCACGTGAGCTGTGCGATCACGTTCTGCGCGAGCAGCGCCACGGCGGAGGCGGCGGCCACCACGAGCACGGCCACCCGCACCTTGCCGCCGTCCAGATAGCGCCGCAGCGGCCCCGAGACCAGGAACCCGAGCACCATCGGCACGATCAGCACCGCCCCCGTCGTCAGCGCCCGGGCCGGGAGCTCGTCCACGACCGCGAGGATGACCAGCGACTGGGCGGCGCTCAGGAAGAAGAACATCGCCAGGGTCGCCCTGATCTGCGGCCCCTTGGCGTGCTGGTACACCAGGCCCATGGGCGGGCCGCCGATGCCGGTCGCCGTTCCGGTGATGCCGGAGACGAACCCGGCGGAGGCGAGCGTCACCCCGTTGCGCGGCACGCTCAGCGCCCTGGCCGTCAGCGCCACCGCGACGAGCACCATGACGGCGACGAAGACACCTCTGGCGTATGGCGAAACATAGACAACGATGACCGCGCCGATGACGCCCCCGGGCACCCTCCCCAGCACCGCGAACCCGAGCCCGCGCCAGTCCACCGTCCGCCATTCGGCGGCCAGCGTGAACAGCGGGAGCGTCACGTTGACGACCTGGATGGCGCCCGGCATGAGGTGGGGGTCGAGCATGGTGAGCACGGGAGCGGCGACCAGCCCGAGGCCGAACCCCACCCCGCCTTGGACGATCGCCCCGACAAAGACCGCCAAACCGCCAACAATTAGCACCAATGCCGCATCAGTCATGGGCGAGAGTCAATCACCTTTACTCTCCGTGGCCGTCGCCACTGCGGGAGTGGGCCCGCTGATCGTTAAGCTGCCCTCTGTGCAGTTCCTCCCGTTCAAGCGCGCTCTCGCCCTCGTCTCGATCCTCGCGGCCGTCTGCGTGCCCGCCCAGGTGGCCCACGCCGCCCCCGTCACGAACCCGTTCACGAAGAAGGCCGGGAAGCTGCGTGACACCGCCTGCCCCGAGACGGCGATCACGTACGGGGGGATTCCGCGGACCCGGCAGTACCTCGCAGCAGTCGTGAAATGTCTGGACAAGTCGTGGGCTGCGTACTTCGGGCGGGCCGGATGGGCGTTCGGCAAGCCCGTCGTGCGGTACTACGAGGACCCCGAGAGCACCGTGTGCGGCGTGCCCTGGCCCGAGCAGGCGGCGGCCTTCTACTGCATGGAGCGCGGGACCCTGGTGTTCCCCCTCACCGGCCGGTGGATCGAGAACAGGACCGATCTCTACCCGTTCAAGGTGGCCGCCCACGAGTACGGGCACCACCTGCAGAGCCGGCTCGGCGTCTGGCGGCAGTACAAGGCGAAGATCGGGACCGACCGCCAGGGCGAGCTGAAGCGGCGCTTCGAGCTGCAGGCCGACTGCCTGTCCGGGGTGTTCCTCGGCAGCGTGTGGGGGTCCCTGCGGCGCGGCGCGGACGACTGGGCGGCGCTGCTCGACGCCACCCGGGCCAGCGGCGACGAGGACGGCTACCGCAGCCACGGCAAGGGCGCCACCCGCGTCTACTGGCTCCAGCGCGGCTACCGCGCCGTCTCCCCCTCCGCCTGCGACACCTGGTCCGCGCCCGCCGCCAAGGTGTCCTGAGCCTCCAGGCGCAGCCCCATCCCGTCGAGGATCAGCCGCAGGCCGCCCTCGAACGACAGGTCGCCCTGCGGGTCGCCGACCTCCGCCAGGCCCGCCATCAGCCGCGGATAGGCCGCCTGGAACTCCTCCATGTCCGGCATGCCGCGCTCCTCGTCCGTACGCGTCCGGTCGGCCTGCTCCTCCAGCACGAAACCGGCCACGTACCCGCTCACCGTGAACAGCCCCCGCGCCGCGTCCCCGGCGCTGAACCCCGCCGCCTCCAGCCCCTCGATCGCCCGCTCCACGACGGCGAACAGCTCGGACGACGGCCGCGTGCCCGCCACCAGCCTGGCCCCGTCGCGATAGGAGTTGAGCAGCGCGCGGTCGGCGCGCGCGTAGCCGGCGATCCACTCCCGCCAGTTGGCCGGCTCGCTCAGCGCGGGGCGGGAGGTGTGCGCGGACATCATCGCCGCCGCCATCGCGTCCAGCAGTTCCTGCTTGTTCTTGAAGTGCCAGTAGAGGGCCGGGGCCTGCACGCCCAGCTCGCCGGCGAGCCGGCGCAGCGTCAGCCCGTCGAGCCCGGCCTCGTCGAGGAGCCGTAGCGCGGTCGCGACGATGGTGCCTTTTTCGAGTGCCACGGTTGACAGCTTAACAACGTTCAATGCATCCTTAACGCTGTTAGATTTAACAGCGTTAAGGAGGATCTTCATGATCCACGCGGAAGGCTTACGGAAGCGGTACGCGGCCACCGAGGCGCTCAAGGGCATCGACCTGGACGTCCCGGCCGGCACCGTCTGCGGCCTGCTGGGGCCCAACGGCGCGGGCAAGACCACGGCCGTACGCATCCTCGCCACGCTCCTGCGCCCCGACGCGGGCCGCGCCGAGGTCGCCGGGCTGGACGTCGTGCGCGACGCGGCCCGGCTGCGCTTCCGCATCGGCCTGGCCGGGCAGCACGCGGCGGTCGACGAGCTGCTGACCGGGCGGCGCAACCTGGAGCTGTTCGGGCGGCTCTACCACCTGAGCAGGGCCGAGGCGCGGCGCAGGGCGGTCGAGCTGCTGGAGCGGTTCGAGCTGGCCGAGGCGGCCCAGCGGCCGGTCAAGGAGTATTCGGGGGGCATGCGGCGCCGGCTCGACCTGGCGGCGAGCCTGATCGTGTCGCCGCCGGTGCTGTTCATGGACGAGCCGACCACCGGGCTCGACCCGCGCAGCCGGATGCAGCTCTGGGAGCTGCTGCTCGACCTGGTGAAGGAGGGCACGACGCTGCTGCTGACCACCCAGTACCTGGACGAGGCCGACCGGCTCGCGGACCAGATCGTGGTGCTGAGGGAGGGCGTGGTGGCCGCGGCGGGGTCACCCGCCGAGCTGAAGAGGCAGGTCGGCGGCGACCGGGTCCAGGTCGTCTTCCGGGAGCCGGGGGACGTGGCCGCGGGGCTGCGGCTGCTGCGCGGCGCCGGATCCCCCGAGATCGAGAGCGCCGAGGGGCGGCAGGTGACCGTTCCCGCGGCCGACGGAGCGCAGTCGCTCGTCCGCATCGCCGGCGCGCTGGACGCGGCCGGCATCCCCGTGGAGGACCTGGCGCTGCGGCGGCCGACCCTCGACGAGGTCTTCCTCCACCTGACGGCCTGAGAAGGAGCCGGAGCGATGTACGAGACGCTGCGCTGGACCCTGAACGACTCCCTCACCATCGCGGGCCGCACCTATTCGCGGCTGAAGGCCCAGCCGGGCGAGATCGCGGGATTCCTGGTGTTCCCCGTGATCATGACCGTGCTGTTCGGCTACGTCTTCGGCAGCGCGATCACCCTGCCGGGCGGCGGCGACTACCGCGACTACCTCATGCCCGGCATCTTCATGCAGGTCATGGCCATGACGGCCACCTCTGCCGCCACCACCGTGGCCGAGGACATGGCCCGCGGGATCACCGACAGGTTCCGCGCCCAGCCCATCGCCCGCAGCGCCGTGCTGGTCGGGCGGAGCGTGGCCGCCCTGTCGCTGCACCTGCTGTCGCTGTCCGCCATGGTGCTGACCGGAGTGCTGCTGGCCGGGTGGCGGGCGCACGGGAGCCTGGGGGCGACGGCGGGGGCGTTCGGGCTGCTGGCGCTGTTCGGGTTCGCGATGATCTGGATGGGCACGTACATCGGCCTGTGGGCCAAGAGCGGCGGGCAGGCGGACGCGGCCACGTTCGGCTGGCTGATGCCGATGACGTTCCTGGCCAACACGTTCGTCCCCACCGAGGGGCTGCCGGCCTGGCTCAAGCCCGTCACCGACTGGAACCCCATGAGCGCCGTCGCGGCCGCCACCCGCGGCCTGTTCGGCAACCCCACGTCGGTCTCCTCGGCCTGGCCGCTCCAGCACCCGGTGGCCGCGAGCCTGATCTGGTCGCTGGCGATCCTCGCGGTCTTCCTGCCGCTGTCCGTCCACCGCTACCGGACGATGTCCCGATGACGAAGAGCCGCCCGGCGGGGGTTGTCCCGCCGGGCGGCTCTTCTTTGTGTCGGGTGGTTCCCCCGATACGGGCGCGTGAGGATCACGCCCCACCCCCGGCTTCAACGAGCGGCCAAGGGATCCCGGCCCCCGCGCGGCTCATGACCGCGCGCGAGCCCGGGAAGTCACTTCGCGAGCAACGAGCGAAGAACGTACTGCATGATCCCGCCGTGCCGGTAGTAGTCGGCCTCGCCCGGCGTGTCGATGCGCACCACCGCGTCGAACTCCACCTCGCCGGCCCTGACGTGCACGGTGCTCGGGATGCCGCCGGAGTTGAGCTCCTCGACACCCGTGATGTCGAAGGTCTCCTCGCCGGTCAGCCCGAGCGACTGCGCCGAGGCACCCTCGGGGAACTGCAGCGGGAGCACGCCCATGCCGATCAGGTTGGAGCGGTGGATGCGCTCGTACGACTCGGCGATGACCGCGCGCACGCCCAGCAGCGCCGTGCCCTTGGCCGCCCAGTCGCGCGAGGAGCCGGAGCCATATTCCTTGCCCGCCAGCACCACCAGCGGCGTCTCGGCCGCGGCGTAGTTGACCGAGGCGTCGTAGATGAACGACACCGGCCCGTCGGGCTGGGTGAAGTCGCGGGTGTAGCCGCCCTCGGTGCCCGGCGCGATCTGGTTGCGCAGGCGGATGTTGGCGAACGTGCCCCGGATCATCACCTCGTGGTTGCCGCGCCGCGAGCCGTAGGAGTTGAAGTCCTTCACCTCGACCCCGTTGGCCTGCAGGTATTGCGCGGCCGGGGTGCCGGCCTTGATGGAGCCGGCCGGCGAGATGTGGTCGGTGGTGACCGAGTCGCCGACCTTGACCAGCACGCGGGCGCCGGCGATGTCGGTGACGGGCTCCGGCTTGGACGGCATGCCGTCGAAGTAGGGGGCCTTGCGGACGTAGGTCGAGGACGGGTCCCACTCGAACGTGTCGCCGGTCGGGATCGGCAGCGAGCGCCAGTGGTCGTCGCCCTTGAACACGTCGGCGTAGTCGCGCTCGAACATGTCGCGGCCGATGGAGGAGTTGACCACCGCGGAGATCTCCTCCGGCGACGGCCAGATGTCCCTCAGGTAGACCGGCTCGCCGTCGTTGCCGAGGCCCAGCGGCTCGGTGTCGAGGTCGACGTCCATGGTCCCGGCCAGCGCGTACGCCACCACGAGCGGCGGCGAGGCCAGGTAGTTCATCTTGACGTCGGGGTTGATGCGGCCCTCGAAGTTGCGGTTGCCCGACAGCACGGCCGTGACCGCGAGGTCGTTGGCCTGCACGGCCTCGGAGATCTCCGGCGGCAGCGGGCCCGAGTTGCCGATGCAGGTGGTGCAGCCGTAGCCGACGAGGTTGAAGCCGATCTTGTCGAGGTACGGCTGGAGCCCCGAGCGCTCGAAGTAGCCGGTGACGACCTGCGAGCCAGGGGCCAGCGAGGTCTTGACCCACGGCTTGCGGGTCAGGCCCTTCTCGACGGCGTTGCGGGCCAGCAGCGCCGCGCCGAGCATGACGTACGGGTTGGAGGTGTTGGTGCACGAGGTGATCGCGGCGATCGAGACGATGCCGTGGTCGATCTCGAACGAGGTGCCGTCGGCCAGCGTGACCGCCACCGGCTTGTGCGGCCGGCCGCCGTTGGCGCGGGCGTTGGAGGCGGGCGCGTCGGAGGCCGGGAAGGTCTCCTCACCCTCCTCGTCGAGGTCGTCGCTCACGTAGTTCTGGACGTCGTGGCGCCAGGTGGCCTTGGCGGCCGACAGCGCGATGCGGTCCTGCGGGCGCTTGGGGCCGGCGATGGACGGCACGACGGTGCCGAGGTCGAGCTCGATGTACTCGGAGAAGACCGGCTCGGGCGCGGACGGGTCGAGCCAGAGGCCCTGGGTCTTGGCGTACGCCTCGACGAGCGCGATCTGCTCCTCGGAGCGGCCGGTCAGGCGCAGGTAGTCGACGGTCTGGCCGTCGATCGGGAAGATCGCGCAGGTGGAGCCGAACTCGGGGCTCATGTTGCCGATCGTGGCCCGGTCGGCCAGCGGCACGGAGGAGACGCCCTCGCCGTAGAACTCCACGAACTTGCCGACGACGCCGTGCTTGCGCAGGATCTCGGTGATCGTGAGCACCAGGTCGGTGGCGGTGGCCCCGGCGGGCAGCTTGCCGTTGAGCTTGAAGCCGACCACGCGCGGGATGAGCATGGAGATCGGCTGGCCGAGCATCGCGGCCTCGGCCTCGATGCCGCCGACGCCCCAGCCCAGGACGCCGATGCCGTTCTCCATGGTGGTGTGGGAGTCGGTGCCGACGCAGGTGTCGGGGTAGGCCTTGCCGTCGCGGATCATCACCACGCGGGCCAGGTGCTCGATGTTGACCTGGTGGACGATGCCGGTGCCGGGCGGGACGACCTTGAACTCGTCGAAGGCGGTCTGGCCCCAGCGCAGGAACTGGTAGCGCTCGCGGTTGCGCTCGTACTCGCGCTCGACGTTGCGCTGGAAGGCGTCGGGGTGGCCGAAGTAGTCGACGATGACCGAGTGGTCGATGACCATCTCGGCCGGCGCGAGCGGGTTGATGCGGGCCGGGTCGCCACCGAGGTCACGCACGGCCTCGCGCATGGTGGCCAGGTCGACCACGCAGGGGACGCCGGTGAAGTCCTGCATGATGACGCGCGCGGGCGTGAACTGGATCTCCACGCTCGGCGCCGCCTTCGGGTCCCAGCCGCCCAGCGCCCGAATGTGGTCGGCGGTGATGTTCGCGCCGTCCTCGGTGCGGAGGAGGTTTTCCAGCAGGATCTTCAGGCTGTACGGGAGGCGTGCGGCGCCCTCGACGGCATCCAGCCGGAAAATCTCGTATGACGCGTCGCCGACGCGTAGCGTGTCACGGCTGCCGAAGCTGTTCGCGGACACGGTGATTCGCCTCCTCCATCAGACATTTTCTCAGACCAAATCCTGCCGCACTCTGCGCACGACCAGCACGTTAGGTGACCCTAACTGGCGAGCTCCGCGGCGGATGTCTCGACGTCAAGATATCCCGAATTTTATCTCGACATCAAGTTAAGTGGGTGCCAGCCGCCAGAACAGCAGGCCGACGATGGCCACCGACAGGATCGGCGCGAGGATCTTCTGCTCGAACTTCTTGCCGGTCTTGATGCCGATCTTCCACGGGAGCACGAACTTGACCCCCAGCGGCCACAGCACTGGACAGCCCCGTTCGGTCATGCAGTCGCCGACCACATGGATGAGGCACCCGATCGCCACCGCGAGCCCCAGCCAGGCGTATCCCACCCCGAGCGAGAGGAAGACCGCGTACAGTCCGGCGGTCAGCCCGATGTTGATCATCGCGGAACCCGCCTTGTTACCCGGGATCCCGACGCCGATCGCCCGCAGGGCCAGTCCGATGAGCAGCACGACCATGATGTCGCGCCCGATGGGATAGGTGTTGGCCAGCCAGTGGGCCCCGAATCCGAGCGCCACCGCGAAGGCCAGCGAGTGGGTCGCCCCGCGATGGCCGCCGCTGACCCAGCACACGGCCTTGCTGATCGCCCACGTGATCGGACCGAACGTCTGCGCGATCGTCGCGCTCGGATGGTCGAGGTCGGGCAGCATCGCGGCGCCCGCGCAGATGAGGGCGCCGGCGATCAGCTCCGCCGGACTGAGGGCGGTGGCCATGATTCCCGTCTCGACGAACCGGGACGACTCGTTCAGCAACGGAAGTGCGGCGAGGGGCGGCGCCAGCCCCAGCCAGGCGATGGCCCCGGTCATCGCATGCGTGTGCCCCATCA
Source organism: Nonomuraea angiospora (assembly GCF_014873145.1). NCBI lineage: Bacteria > Bacillati > Actinomycetota > Actinomycetes > Streptosporangiales > Streptosporangiaceae > Nonomuraea > Nonomuraea angiospora. Next base: position 4,489,009 of record NZ_JADBEK010000001.1, read on the forward strand.
TGATCCGGACTGTACGGCAAAGAGTCCCTTTACGCGCCAGGACCCGCCCTGGCAGGCATTCACGATGGTCCGCGACGGGCGACTTGGCGAAAACATTGCCTACGCCGCCCCGGATCTTCCGGGAAAAAGCCCCGCAAACGCAGACGAGGCCGTCTCCGCGGCGACAGCACCCCCCAGCCCTGCCGACGCGGAACGACCTCGTCTGCTCTAGATAACGAGGCTTTCCTCAATCCTGTTCCCGGATTCCGCAACTTTTTCGTGATCTGGCTCACTCCCGCAGCCGCCTTGCGAACGACATACTATCGATATATCGTTGACGCATCGAGAACAGATCACGATATAGGGGGAGAAATGGATTCAGCACAGGCAGCAGGCGGACACTGGCCCGGCGCGCACGAGTACCGGCAGGCGGCCCGCGAGGCCAAGCAGGCCGCCCGCGAGGCGTTCAGGGCCGTCTCCGAGGCCTTCGACGAGATGGGCGGTCGCCGCCACCATCACGAGCACCGCCAGCGCGGCAGGCGCGGCGGTCCCGGGCCGTTCCCGTTCGACTGGGGGCGCGGCCCCTGGGGCGGGCCCGGCGGGCCGTGGGGCGGCCAGCGGGGCTGGGGCGGCCGGGGCCGCAAGGCCAAGCGGGGCGACGTACGCGCCGCGATCCTGGCCCTGCTCTTGGAGGAGCCGCGCAACGGCTACCAGATCATCCAGGAGATCGCCGAGCGCAGCGAGGGCGGCTGGAAGCCCAGCCCGGGCGCCGTCTACCCGGCGTTGCAGCAACTCACCGACGAGGGCCTGGTGATCTCGGAGGAGAGCGAGGGCCGCAAGACCTTCCGCCTCACCGAGGCGGGGCGCAACTACATCGAGTCGCACGCGGACGAGGTCCGGGCCCCGTGGGACGAGATGCGCCCCGACATCGACGACAACACCGCCGATCTCTGGCACATCGCCCGGCAGTCGGCCTTCGCCATGATGCAGGTTTTGCAGACCGGGAGTGACGCACAAATCCGAGAAGCGCGTAAGACTCTTATAGAGACCCGGCGCAAGCTCTACCAGATCCTGGCGGACGACGAACCGGGCGAGGAGTGAGCGCGAGCTTCCGGAAGGATTCGGGATCAGGTATGGACTCGCACGACCTTCGCATCGGCGACGCCGAGCGTGAGCAGACGATGGCCGTCCTGCGCGAGCACTTCGCGCAGGGCCGCCTGACCCACGAGGAGCTCGACGAGCGACTCGACCAGACGCTGGCCTCGAAGACGGCCCGTGACCTGGCCAAGGTAACGGCCGACCTGCCGGGGCCGCAGCCCGCGCCCGGCTACCGCGAGCCCGCACCCCACTACGACGCTCCCCCTTACGGCCCCCACTACGGCATGGACGGCTGGCGGGAGGCCATGTCGGCGCACCGCCGGCAGATGCAGTCCATGCACCAGGCCCACCATGACATGCGCCACTCCATGCACCAGGCCCGCCGGGAGATGCGCCGTCAGTGGCGCGAGCAGGGCAAGCACCCCTGGCGGCACCATCGCGGGCCGCACCCGTTCGTGGGCGTGCTGTTCGTGTTCCTGCTGCTGGGGCTGATCTTCGGCGGGTTCGGGATCTTCAAGGTGCTCTTCGTGGTGTGGCTGGGAGCCATGGTGTTCAGCCTCATCCACCGGCGTTTCCACCACCGGCGCTGACGGTCCGCCCAGATCGTTTTGGGCCTTGACCCTGTCAGGGGCTCATTTCATGATCAGGGCGGATCTTCAGAGTCGAAGGGACGCCGCATGACCCAGCAGGGCGCTCCGGCCCGCCGCACGAACCCGTTCGCCGCCGTCGCCCGAGCCGACGGCCCCGCCCTGGACGTGCCGGAGTACCAAGCCGGTTTCGACCGCGACCACGCGATCTGCCCCGAGCCGATGTGGAAGCTGGAGCGGGCCCAGCACTTCTACGAGCCCGACGTGGCGAGCTGGCGGGCCATGATGGACGGCGACTGGGAGCGCTCGCTGGCCCTGACCGAGCGCATGGCGGCGACCGTGGCCGACTATTTCCGGCACCGCGTCCCGGTCAGGCGGGTGCGGGTCGTCGAGTTCCCGATCACCCCGTACCTGCAGTGGGAGATGCACGTGCTGGCCCTGCGCGCCAGGGCCGGCTCCCCGTGCCGGGTGGTGCCGGCCGAGCGGGTGGCGGGCCTCGACCCGATGCCGGAGCTGGTGATCTTCTCTCCGTCCCTGATGTACGAGGTGCTGTACGACCGGTACGGCGGGGGCATGGGCGGGCGGCGGATCACCGATCCCGCGATCGTGGGGCCGTGCCTGCGGACGGTCCAGCAGCTGTTCGCCGAAGGGGAGAACGTGCTCGACTTCCACGAGCGGGAGATCGTGCCCCTGCCTCCGCCGCAGGTCACCGACGAGATGCGGGCCGCGCTGCCGGCCTACGCGCACCGCACCGAGGAGTTCCGGGTCTGACCGCCCCCTTCTCTCCGCTCAGCAGGACGGGAGCCGGGCGCACGCCACGAGATGGCCGGGCTCGGCCTCCAGCAGCGCTCCCGTGCCGCCGCGCTCGTGGTACAGGCAGGTTTCCACGGGCGTGGCGTCATCCCAGGCCTGGTGCAGGCGCGGCACGGCCGACAGCAGCTCGCGGGTGTACGGGTGCAGCGGATCCCCGAAGACCTTGTCCGTCGGCCCCGTCTCGACCACGCTCCCCCGGCGCAGCACCACCGTGCGCTCGGCCAGGTAGTTGCCGAGCGAGAGGTCGTGCGTGATGTAGAGCACGCCGAGGCCCCGGGTCTTCAGCTCGGCGAGCAGGTTGAGCACGTCGATGCGGGTGGAGGCGTCCAGCATGCTGGTGATCTCGTCGGCCACCAGCAGCTTGATGTCCAGCAGCAGCGCGCGGGCGATGAGCAGGCGCTGGAGCTGGCCGCCACTGAGCTGGTGCGGATACTTGCCGAGCACCTGGTCGGGGTTGAGCCGCACGTCGCGCAGGCACGCCGCGACCCGTCCTGCCCACTCGGCCGCCGGGACGGACGGGTAGTACGCCTCCTTGACCAGGTCGAACACCCGGTCGGCCTTGAACACCGGGTTGAACGAGCTGAACGGGTCCTGGAAGATGCCCTGGATGTGGCGGTAGTACTCCTTGCCGCCGCGCACGGGCCGCCCGTCGAAGGTGATCGTGCCGCTGGTGACCGGGTTCAGGCCGAGGATCATCCGGCCGATCGTGCTCTTGCCGCTGCCGCTCTCCCCGATCAGGGAGACGACCTCGCCGGGCACGACCTCGAAGCTCACGTTCCGCACGGCCGCGACGCTCTTGCCGCCGAACGCGCCGATCCTGAATTCCTTGGTGACGTCGTCGAGTTTCAGCATCAGGCCTTCCAGCAGGCGACGTGGTGGCCGGGGGCGAGCTCGGCCACGGGCGGTTCCTCGGCGCACTCGTCCCCCGCGATCGGGCAGCGGTCGCGGAAGCGGCAGCCGGCGGGCGGGTCCAGCAGCGACGGCGGGCTGCCGGCGATGCCCTCCAGCCGGCGCTCGGCGTAGCGGACGCCGACCTCGGGCAGGGCGTCGAGGAGCAGTTTCGTGTACGGGTGGCGGGGCGCCTTGACGATCACGTCGGCGGGCGCCTTCTCGGCGAGCCTGCCCGCGTACATGACCATGATCGTGTCGGCGATGTGGTGGGTGAGCGCGAGGTCGTGGGTGACGAAGATCATGCTCTTGACGTAGCCGCTCTCGCGGAAGCCGAGCAGCGCGCGGGCGACGGCCTTCTGGGTGGAGACGTCGAGCGCGGAGGTGACCTCGTCGGCGATCAGCAGGGACGGGTCGAGCAGCGTGGAGATGACCATCACCATGCGCTGCTTCATGCCGCCGGACAGCTCGATCGGGTAGCGGTCGAGCACCTCGCGGGGCAGGCCGACCTGGTCCATCCGGCGTTCCAGCTCGGCGGCGTCCAGGTCCGCGCCCCTCGACCTGAGCAGCTCGCCGACCATCTTGCGGATCTTGCGGGTGGGGTTGAGCGCGCTCATGGCGTACTGCGGGATGAGGGAGACCTCCTTGAAGCGGAAGTCGTTCATCCGGCGGTCGTCGGCGATGGGCAGCTCCCGGCCGTCGAGCACGACCCGGCCGCCGGCGTGGCGCATGCGGCCGTCCATGCGGATGAGGCTCTTGCCCAGCGTGCTCTTGCCGCAGCCGGACTCGCCGACCAGGCCGAGGATCTCGCCGTCCGACAGCACGAAGGACATGCCGTCGAGGGCGCGCACCTCGCCCCTGAGCGTGCGGTAGTACACCCTCAGCTCGCTGACCTGCAGGCTCATGTCTCCCTCAGTTTCGGGTTGAAGACCTCGTCGAGGCCGACGTTGGCCACGTACAGGGCGCCCACGATGGCGGTGATGGCCGCGCCCGGCGGCACGAACCACCACCACATGCCGAGCTGGAGCGCGCTCCACTGGTTGGCGTTCTGCAGCATCAGGCCGAGCGAGACCCCCTCGGTCGGGCCGAGGCCGATGAAGTCGAGCGAGGAGGCGATGAGGATCGAGCCGCCGAACAGCAGGATGAACGTCATGAACAGATAGGAGCTCATGTTCGGCGCGATCTCCCTGGTGATGATCTTCCAGGTGCTCGCGCCGCTCATCCTGGCCAGGTCCACGAACTCCCTCGTACGCAGCGAGAACGTCTGCGCCCTGATCGCCCGCGCCGCCCACGGCCACTGCGTCAGGCCGATGAACAGGCCCTGCACGGCCACGCTCCTGATCCCCAGGTAGGCGTTGATGATCAGCAGGACGGCCAGGGTCGGGATGACGAGGATGACGTTGGTCAGCATGTTGAGCACCTCGTCGACGATGCCGCCGCGGTAGCCGGCCACGAATCCGACGAGCATGCCGATGGCCGCGGCGATGCCGCCGCCGACCACGCCCACGGCGAAGGTGCTGCGCAGGCCGTGCACGAACTGGAGGAAGATGTCCTGGCCGAACGTCGTAGTGCCGAGCCAGTGCCCGGCCGAGGGCGGGCTCATGGGCTGGGGGCCGTACTCGTTGGGCGTGCCGCTGGTGAGCACCGGCCCGATCAGGCCGAGCAGGAGCAGCACCAGCACGAGGCCGAAGCCGAACATCAGCTTGCCGTTGCGCACCGCGAAGTAGAGCGCCTCGCGCCGGACCCCGGCCCGCTCGTGCGGGGCGACTTCCTGGAGTGCCGTCATGCCTGCGCACCCGCCATTCCCGCCCTGGTACGCGGATCGACCACGACGTAGACGATGTCGATGATGAAATTGGCGATCAGCACGCCGAGCACGATGAACAGGAACGTGCCCTGGAGCAGGAAGAAGTCCTTGTTCTTGATGGCGTTGAGAATCAGGCTGCCCAGGCCCGGGTAGGCGAAGACGATCTCGGTGACCAGGGCTCCGGCCACGATCACGCCGAGTTGCAGGGCCAGGCCGGTGATCTGGGGCAGGACGGCGTTGCGGAAGGCGTACCTCCGGATGAGCCTGGCCGGGGCGCCGAGCGCGGCCAGGTAGTTGGAGTAGTCGGACTCCAGCTCATAGATGATCATGTTGCGCATGCCGATGGCCCAGCCGCCCAGCGCCACCAGGAACAGCGACAGGAACGGCAGCGTCCAGTGGTGCAGCAGGTCGAGCAGGAACGCCCACGACCAGTTGGGCCGCATCGAGAAGCTGTAGCCGCCGGCCACCGGGAACAGGCCGGCGATCACGCCGAACGCCCAGGCCAGGAGCACGGCCAGCCACATGTACGGCATCGCGGTCAGGACGTACCCGACCGGGAGCACGGTGTTGTCGAGCAGCTTGCGCCGGGCCGCGTACGCGCCGAACCGGTTGCCCACCACCCAGCTCAGCAGCACCGACGGGACGATCAGCGCCAGCGTGTACGGCACCGCGGTCGTGATCACGGAGCTGACGGGGGAAGGGAACAGCCAGATGCTGATCCCGAAGTCGCCCCTGAACAGCGCGGCCCAGAAGTTGAGGTACTGCGTGATCAGCGGCTGGTCGAAGCCGAAGAGGTTGCTGTAGTAGACCCGCATCGCCTCCGCGGCGGCGGGCTGGGTGACGTTGGCCCTGGCCACCATGCTCGCCACCGGGTCGCCGGGCATGAAACGCGGGATCAGCCAGTTGACGGTGACAGCGACGAAGAAGGTCAGCCCGTATATGAGCAGTTTTCTGCCGAAATATCGACGCACGTGATGCTTTCTCCGTGAGAGCCGTGAAAGTCCCCCGCTCCTGCGGGAGCGGGGGACGATGGGGTCAGGAGCCGGACGGCTGGAGCTGCGTGAGGGTTTCGAAACCGCCGAGTTCGAGCCAGTTGTGCCACATCACGGCCGGGGTCTTGGGTGCGCTGCCCGCCGCGGCCGGCCAGTTCTTCCAGACCTGGTTGCTCGACTGCGCCCAGAGGCCGTTGTACCAGAGCGGGATCACCGGCAGGTCGTCCAGGTGGATCTGCTGGAGCTGGGAGATGATCTTCTTCATGCCCTCGGCGTCGTCGGTCTTGACCTGGTCGAGCTGCTTGGTCAGGTCCCAGGCCCGCTTGTTCTCGTAGCGGGCGAAGTTGACGGTGTTCTGCTGCTTCTGGACCGGGAGCTGGAAGAGGTACTCGTAGTAGGTGTACGGCGAGTTGGACAGCTGCCGCTCGTTGTTGATCAGCAGGTCGAAGTCGCCCTTGGCGCGCTTCTCCACCAGGGCGTTGAAGTCGGGGAAGTCCGGGGTGACCTGGATCCCGGCGGTCTTGGCGCTGGCGGCGATGGACCTGGCCGACTCCATCCAGTCCGTCCAGCCGGACGGGACGATGATGGACAGGCTGATCTTGGAGCCGTCCTTGTTCTCCACGTACCCGTCGCCGTCGGTGTCCTTGTAACCGGCGTCGGCCAGCGTCTTCTTCGCCTTGGCCGCGTCGAAGGCGAACCCCGATCTGGCCACCACGCCCTGGTCGACGTACTGCTCCCACTGCGGCAGCAGGCCGGTCGGGCTGGCGGCCTTGACGAGGTTGCCGTACACGCCTTCGACGATCTTCTTGACGTCGATCGAGGAGGCGAGCGCCTTGCGGAAGGCGGGGTCGTCCATCGGCTTCTTGGTGGTGTTGGGCACCAGCCACGCGGTGTTGGCCGACAGCATGTACGGCGGCTCGCTGTAGTAGGTCGTCAGGCCGAAGTTGCCCTTCACCAGGTTGGCCACGCCGGGCAGGAAGTTGTTGCTCAGGTCCATGCCCTTCTGCAGCAGCAGCCCCATCGCGACCTCGTTGCTCGGGGTGGCGATGTCGACGATGTAGCGCGGCTTGGGCTCCATGTTGAGCGCGGCCTTGCCCCACCAGTCGTCGCGCCGCCGCAGCACGACGCGGTCCTGGTCCTTGGCCATGAACGTGTACGCGCCCGTGCCCACCGGGTTCTCGTTGATCCCGTCGAGCACCTCGTTCTCCGAGCGGCCCTTCCAGATGTGCTCGGGGACGATCGACCGGCTGTACAGGTTGAAGTCCCACTGCTGGTAGTTGGCCGTGGAGAAGGTGAACTTGACCGTCTGGTCGTCGACCGCCTCGACGCTCTTCAGCCAGGTCCACAGGTTGTGGTACGGGATCGTCTCCATCTTGCCGAGCTCGAAGGAGAACGCCACGTCCTTGGCCGTCAACGGCTGCCCGTCGGCCCATTTGACGCCCTGGCGGAGCTTGACCTGGTACGTCTTGTCGTCGGCCCACGAGCCGCTCTCGGCCAGCCAGGGGGTCAGCTTGCCGGCGGTCGCGTCATAGTGGAACAGCGTCTCGTACACCAGGCCCTTGGTGCCCGTGGCGTGGTCCCATTCCCTGATGGGGTTGAAGTTGACGGGCGGCCCCCACTGGGTGCCGGTCGTGTAGAGCGTCTCGTTGCGCGGCAGCGAGTCGGGGTTGGCGCTGCCCGCCGCGCCCTGGCTCTGCGGCTGGGAGGCCGGTGGGGTCGGCGTGGCTCCGCCGCCGGTGCAGGCCGCGGCGAGCAGGCCCGCCGCCGCGAGCGGAATCATGATCCGAGCCCGGTTTCGCATCGCTTCTCTCCTTCCTCCGCGCGGGGCGCGAAGGTTCGCACGTCTTCCATCGACCCCCGATGGGCCGGCTTGCTCTCGAACGGGCGGCGGGGGCTCCCACCTGGGAGCGCTCCCAGGAAGGACGCGGAACGCGCTCCCGCCCTGGAGACCGGTGAGCGATCAATTGGGAGTAGTCGCAGGCCGCAGGAGCCTGCTGAACCGGATAAGTACCGCGAACGTAAGTTCACGATGTCCGTGCCGTCAATACCCGTGACGCTTTCGAGACGCGTCCTGCAAACGCTCTCATCGGTCCGATCCGGCACTCCCGTTGACCTCGACCGCGATTGAGGTTGCACTGTGGGACGCATGGAGAGCTTCACGATCGGCGTCATCCTGCCGGGGATCGCCGTGCAGCGGCGCGACGGCCTCGACCTGCCGGCCGCCGCCCGGCACGCCGAGGACGCCGGGCTGGACGGCGTCTGGCACGGCGACCACCTGGCCATCGGCGGGCCGACGCTGGACGGGCCCATCGCCCTGGCCGCCGCGGCGGCGGGCACCCGGAGGATCAAGGTCGGGATGAGCGTGTTCGTCCCCGCCATCCGGCCTCTCGCGTGGGCCGCCAAGCAGATCGCGACCCTGCAGCACGTCACCGGCGACCGCCTCGTCCTGGGAGTGGGCTCGGGCGGCGGTCCCGGGCAGTGGGCCGCGGCGGGCGCGCCCTACCGCTCGCGCGGGCGGCGTACCGACACGGCCCTGGAGCTGCTGCCCCGGCTGCTGGCGGGCGAGGAGACCCGGCTGCGGGACGAGCCCGGCGAGCCGCCCGTGCGGCTGTCGCCCGCCGCCACGATGCCGCCGGTGTGGGTCGGCAACGCGTCCGGCGCGGCGATCCGGCGGGCGGCGCTGCTCGGCGACGGGTGGTTCCCGTCCCTGGTCCCGCCCCGGGAGGTGGCCGAGGGCCGGGCCCGGCTCGCGGAGCTGGCCGCGGGCCGGGGCCGCCCCGCACCGGTCGTCGCGATCGGCGGCACGGCGGCCCTGGGGACCGGTGACGGCGTCCCGTCACGAGAGGAGATCGCGGCGGGCGTCGCCGCCGCCTACGGCCGCCCCTTGGAGGAGGTCCTGCCGATCCCGCTCACCGGCCCGCCGGAGCAGGCCGCCGAGGCGCTCGCCGCCTACCGTGACGCCGGGGCGGGCCACGCGGTCATCGGCGTGGCGGGCGGCGACTGGCGCACCCAGGTGGACCTGCTGGCGAAGGTGCGCGACCTGCTGCGGTGAGGCCTTCGCCCGTTCAGAGCCAGCCCATGCGCTGGGCCGTGCGGATGGCCTCCAGCCGGTTCTGGGCGTTGAGCTTGGTCATCGCGCTCGACAGGTAGTTGCGTACGGTGCCCTCGGTCAGGTGCAGCTCGGCCGCGATCCGCGAGATCGTGGCCCCGTCGCCGGCCAGCCGCAGCGCGTCGCGCTCGCGCTCGGTCAGCGGGCTGTCGCCGGCGGCCATCGCGGCGGCGGCCAGCTCGGCGTCGAGGTAGCGGCCGCCCGCCTGGACCTTCCTGATCGCCATGGCCAGCTCCTCCGCCGAGGCGTCCTTGCCGAGGAAGCCGCTCACCCCCGCCGCCATGGCCCTGCGCAGGTAGCCGGGGCGGCCCAGGCTCGTCAGGATGACGATCTTGCACTGCGCGCTGATCTGCTCGGCCGCGCTGAGGCCGTCCATGCCGGGCATCTCGATGTCGAGCACGGCCACGTCGGGCCGGTGCTCGGCCACGGCGGCCACCACCTCGTCGCCCCTGCCCACCTGGGCGACGACCTCGATGCCCTCCTCCAGGTCCAGCAGGGCCGCGATGGCGCCCCGGATCAGGTGCTCGTCGTCCGCCAGCAACACCCTGGTCGTCATGCCGGCACCGCCGCCCGCAGCAGGTAGCCGCCCTCGTGCGTCGGCGCGGCCTCCAGGGTGCCGCCGGCCGCGCGTACGCGCTGGGCCAGCCCCGCCAGGCCGTTCGGCGCGTGCGCGCCCGCCGGTCCGCTCACCCCGTCGTTGGACATCTCCAGCACTCCATCCTCGATCGTGATCGTGCAGCGTTCGGCCGTGCTGTGCTTGAGCACGTTGGTGGCGCCCTCGCGCACGACCGTGGCCAGCAGCGTGCGGGTCTCCGGCGACAGCGAGCCCGTCTCGGCGCGCACGGTGCATCGTACGTCCGCCGCCTCCAGCACGGCCCGCACGCTGGCGAGCAGCTCGTCCAGGTCGACGGCCCGGTAGCCCTGCACGACGGAGCGCACCTCGCGCAGCGAGCGCCGGGCCAGGTCGCGCACCGCGAACATCTCCTCGGCCGCCGCCGCCGGGTCGGCGGGCAGCGTGCGCGACGCGCCCTCGGTGCGGGCGGCGATGTCGGTCAGGCTCTGCCCGAGCAGGGCGTTGAGGTCGCGGGCGAAGCGCAGGCGCTCCTCCGAGACCGCCAGCCTGGCCTGCGCCTCCTGCCCTTCGTAGGCCTCCTTGGCCACCCGCCAGAGCCACAGGTTGGTCAGCACGCCGCCCACGCCCATGCCGGTGAACACCGACTGCACCAGGAGTGTGCCCCAGATGGGCGCGCCCAGCAGCCCCACGTAGAGGTTGAAGAGCACGACGGACAGGACCGACAGGATCACGACGGTGCGCCTGCGGACGAAGGGCCCCAGCATGCCCAGCCACGTCGGGATGGCCCACATGAGCCCGTTGACGGCCATGACCAGGGTGATCACGCCGGTCACCGAGAGGATCGCGGTGGGCCGCCTGCCGCCCCTCATGGCCACCCGGTGCGGCCGGGTCGCCAGCACGTTGAAGATCAGCAGCAGGACGACGCCGGTCAGGACCACCGGCCACGGCACCCCGAAGTCCTGCCACCGGACGTAGAGGTCGTAGTAGCCGAAGAGGGTGAGCAGATTGACGAGGTCGATCGAGTAGACGATCACCCAGCGGATCTTGTCCAGCTTCGTCGCACGGCGGATCACGCGGGCACCGCCGCTCGCAGCAGGAACTCGCCCGCCGGGGTCGGCCGGGCGGAGAAGGAGCCGCCCGCCGTGGCCAGCCGCTCCGACAGGCCCCGCAGGCCACTGCCGGAGGCGGAGGGGCGCCCGGCCACGCCGTCGTTGACCATTTCGAGCACGCCGCCGTCGATCGTGATCGCGCAGCGGGTGGCCGCGCTGTGCTTGAGCACGTTGGTGGTGCCCTCGCGGACCGCCCAGGCCAGCAGCGTCCTGGCGGCCGGTGACAGCCCGTCGGTCCTGGCGTCGATCAGGCAGCGCGCGCCGGCCGCCTCCAACGCCACCCGCGCGCCGGCCAGCTCCTCGTCGAGGTCGAGCGCCTGGTATCCGTGCACCGCCTGCTGGACCTCGGCCAGCGACTCGCCGGCCAGGCGGTGGACCTGGGCCATCTCGGCGGACGCCCGCCCGGCGTCCTTGGTCGCCAGCTTGGCGGCCAGCTCGCTCTTCAGCGTGATCACCGACAGGCTGTGCCCGAGCAGGTCGTGCAGGTCACGGGCGAAGCGCAGCCGCTCCTCCGACACCGCCAGCCGGGCCTTGGCCTCCTTGCCGTCGTGGGCGTCCCTGATCGTCCACCAGATCCAGCGCCAGACCAGCATGGCCGCCGTCAGCAGGACGGCGCTGATCGTCTCGGGGAGGAGCACCCCGAGCCACGGCTGGCCGGTCACGGCTATGACATAGCCGCTGACCAGGGCGACCACGGCCACGCCGAGACAGAGGGTCACGGCCAGGGGCAGGTAGAGGGCGGCGATCGACAGCCACAGGATGCCGATCTCCAGCCAGCTGGGCACGCCCTCCAACGGCTGGCGCGGCACCAGCGACACCGCGACCGCCGCGGACAGCCCCGCGGCCACCAGCTTCGGCGTGGGCCGCGGCCTGGCTTCGTAGGCGTCCCTGAGCAGGGAGGGGAAGAGGCTGAAGCACCCCACCAGGCAGACGAGGACGGCCGCGGCGTTGAGCGTGGAGATCCGGCCGGCCACCAGGTAGACGACGGTGATCGCCACGAACATGACGCCCAGGAGCATGATCGCGGCGTCCATCCAGTAGAGCAGGATCTTTCGCGCCGTCTCCGGACGCGCCGCCATCACGCCATCCCCCTGCCGCTGGAAACCTCGCCCGTCGCGGAAATCCTATAGTCAGGGAGAGGTCTGCCAAAGAATCCGTGACACGTCCGGCTTGGGGGCGACTCCGCGCAGCGACAGCCAGGCCAGGCCGTGGCGGGCGGCGTAGGCGGCCAGGGTCCGGGCGTCGACCTCGTTCAGGTCGCCCTCGCCCGCCAGCACCGGGGTGAGCGCGATGTGCGGCCAGGCCTCCTCCGGGTCGTCCAGGCCCTGGGCCTGCGCGATCTGGTCCCTGGCCGCCAGCACGGCCTCGGCCACCCGGCGCAGGCGGCCGTCCGGGGCGCCGCGCGGCTCGATGTCGGCCAGCAGGTTGACGGTGCCGATCTCGGCGCCCGCCCGGCGGGTGGCCCGCAGCATCGCCACGTCGCCGGAGCCCAGCCCGTCCGGCTTCAGCGGCAGCGTGAAACTGACCTGGAGCGGCCGCTCGCGCTGCATGGCGTAGATGGCCCGCGCCCTGCGCAGCACGGCGGCGTCGTCCTCGCTGTCGCTGACCTCGAAGTCGATGGCGTCGGCGTCGAACGCCCCGACCACCCTGCGGTAGGCGGCCGCGAGCCCGCCCGGCCTGGTGCAGGTGTCGGCCAGCTCCTGCCCCTCCGGGCCGCCGAACACGGGCGCGGCGTCGCCGCCCAGCGCCCTGAGCCGGCCGATCCGGTTGGCCACGGGGTTCTTGCCCGGATCGAGCGGGTCGGACTGGGACGGGCCGTTCCACTTGGGCGCGCAGCCGTCGTCGCCCGCGACGAGGTGGCCGAGCGCGTACCGGCGCACCCCGGTGCGCCGGGTCTCCTTGGGCAGGTCGAACTCGGGCTCGCGAGCGGTGTCGACGAACTCCACGAACGCCGCCTGCGGCTCTGTCGCCACCGGTGGCGAGACGGCAGGGGTGTGCCTCACCACCGGCGGCTTCGGCGCGAGCGTGGCGCCCGCGGGAAGCAGGCGCACGATCGCCCCGGTGGCGCCGGTGAGCGCGAGAGCCGCGAGGATCGCGAGCGGGCGCGGGAGCGTGCCCGGCTCCCTCTTGTGCCGCGGCATAGGCCACCCCACGTGGTCATTCGGCTACGTACCGGCGCTGACTCGAACGGTAGCAAGCGCGCGGGCCGCCGCGCGGTCCTTTTCCGGCACGCGTCCGTTGTGTGCGGATAATGTCGTCATGAAGCTGCGGATCTTCACCGAGCCCCAGCAGGGCGCGACATATGACGACCTGCTCACCGTCGCCCAGGCCACCGAGCGACTGGGTTTTGATGCTTTCTTCCGTTCCGACCATTACATGCGCATCGGCCCCGGCGACCCGGGTGTCGGCTCGACCGACGCGTGGATCACGCTGGCCGGCCTGGCCAGGGAGACCTCGAGGATCCGGCTGGGCACCCTGGTGACGCCGGCCACGTTCCGGCTGCCCGGGCCGCTGGCGATCAGCGTCGCGCAGATCGACCAGATGAGCGGCGGCCGGGTCGAGCTGGGCTTCGGCACGGGCTGGTTCGACACCGAGCACGCGGCGTACGGCATCCCGTTCCCGCCGCAGAACGAGCGGTTCGGGCGGTTCGAGGAGCAGCTCGAGATCATCACGGGGTTGTGGACCGCGGAGAAGAGCTTCTCGTTCGAGGGCAGCTACTACCGGGTGGCCGACTCGCCCGCGCTGCCCAAGCCGGTCCAGCGGCCCAGGCCGCCGATCATCATCGGCGGGTTCGGCGCCAAGCGCACGCCGAGGCTGGCGGCCACCTACGCCGACGAGTACAACCTCCCGTTCCACACCCTGGCCGACACCGAGCAGGCGTTCGCGCGGGTGCGGGCGGCCTGCGAGACGACCGGGCGCAGCCTGACGTACTCGGTGGCGCAGACCACCGTCGTGGGCGCGGATCGGGCGGAGGTCGAGCGGCGCGCGGCCGCCATCGGCGAGAACCCCGAGACCCTGCCCGCGGGCGGCCTGTGCGGCACCCCGGCCGAGATCGTGGAGAAGATCGGCAAGTTCGCCGAGCTGGGCGCCGAGACGGTCTACCTCCAGATCATGGACCTGAACGACCTCGAGCACCTGGAGCTGATCGCCGCGGAGGTGCTCCCGCACGTGTAAGTAATCATTGGCGGCGCTTCGTGGCGGTACGGCAGACTTGGGGCGTGCTGCTGACGATCACGACCACCGCGAGGCCGGCCACCGACCTGGGCTTCCTCCTGCACAAGCATCCCGGACGGGTGCAGGAGTTCGGCCGGTCGTTCGGCACGGCCACGGTGTTCTACCCCGAGGCGGAGGAGGAGCGCTGCACGGCGGCGCTCCTGCTCGAGGTCGATCCGATCGCGCTGGTCAGGTCGCGCGGCAAGAGCTCGCCCGACTTCAGCCTGTCGCAGTACGTCAACGACCGCCCCTACGCGGCCTCCTCGCTGCTGGCCGTGGCGCTGGCCGACGTGTTCCGCACGGCGCGGGCGGGCCGGTGCGCGGCCAGGCCCGAGCTGGCGGGCACGCCGCTGCCGCTGGAGCTGCGGCTGCCCGCGCTGCCCTGCCGGGGCGGCCCCGAGCTGGCCACCAGGCTCTTCGAGCCGCTCGGGTGGGAGGTGGACGCGCAGGCCGTGCCGCTCGACGAGGGCTTCCCCGAGTGGGGTGATTCGCGCTACGTCCGGCTCACCCTGCGGGGCACGGCGCGACTCGCCGACGCGCTCAACCACCTGTACGTGCTGCTGCCCGTGCTCGACGACGGCAAGCACTACTGGATCGCGCCCGACGAGGTCGACAAGCTGATCAGGGCGGGCGAGGGCTGGCTGTCCGGCCACCCGGAGCGCGGCCTGATCACCCGGCGCTACCTGGGGCGGCGCTGGGCACTGGCCCGCACCGCGCTGGCGCGCCTGGCCGAGCTGGGCGACGAGACCGAGGAGCAGCTGGAGCCCGCGGTCGAGGAGGACGCGCCCGCCGGGGAGAGCGCCGCCGACGAGGCGGCCGCCGCAGAGGCCGCGGCCCAGGGCGACGCTCCCCAGGAGGAGGCCGCCCAGGAGGAGGCCACTCAGGAGGCGCCCAAGGCGAAGCCGCTGAACCTGCGGCGGCGCGAGGCGGTGCTGGCCAAGCTGGAGGAGCTCGGCGCGGTCAGCGTGATCGACCTGGGCTGCGGCCAGGGCGAGCTGGTCGGCGCGCTGCTGGCCAGGCCCAGGTTCGCCAGGGTCGGCGGCATGGACGTCTCGTCGATGGCGCTCACCATCGCCGCCCGCAAGCTGCGCCTGGACCGCATGCCCGACAGCAGGCGTGCCAGGCTCACCCTGTTCCAGGGCGCGCTCACGTACACCGACAAGCGGCTGTCCGGCTACGACGCCGCGGTGCTCATGGAGGTGATCGAGCACGTCGACCCGCCGCGCCTGGCCGCGCTCGAACGCGTCGTGTTCGGCCGCGCCAGGCCACAGCACGTGCTCGTCACCACCCCCAACATCGAGCACAACGTCCGCTACGAGTTCCTGACCGGCCTGCGCCACCCCGACCACCGCTTCGAGTGGACCCGCGCCGAGTTCGCCGCCTGGGCCACCAGGGTCGCCGGCGAGTACGGCTACCAGGTCGCGTTCGAGCCGGTCGGCGACGACGACCCCGAGGTCGGCCCGCCGACCCAGATGGGAGTGTTCACCCGTGATCAGCGTTCCTGAGCTCTCGCTGGTGGTGCTCGTCGGCGTCTCGGGCAGCGGCAAGTCGACGTTCGCCAGGAAGCACTTCAAGCCCACGCAGGTCATCTCCTCCGACTTCTGCCGCGGCCTGGTCTCCGACGACGAGAACGACCAGTCGGCCACGCCCGCCGCGTTCGACCTGCTGCATCACATCGTCGGCGTGCGGCTGGCCAGGGGCCTGTTCACCGTGGTCGACGCCACCAACGTCCAGTACGCGGCCCGCAGGAGCCTCCTCGACCTGGCCAAGAAGCACGACGTGCTGTGCGACGCGATCGTGCTCGACGCGCCCGAGGAGGTGGCCATCGAGCGCAACGCCGCCCGGCCCGACCGCGACTTCGGCCCCGGCGTGGTGATCCGCCAGCGCAAGGAGCTGCGGCGCTCGCTGAGCAGGATCTCCAACGACGGGTTCCGGCGGGTCCACGTGCTGCGCGGCCTCGACGAGATCGACGGCGCGGAGATCACGTACGAGAGGGCCTGGTCCGACAGGACCGAGCTGACCGGCCCCTTCGACATCATCGGCGACGTCCACGGCTGCCGCTCCGAGCTGGAGACGCTGCTGCGCCGGCTCGGCTGGGAGGGGCTCACGCACCCGGAGGGCCGCACGGCCGTGTTCGTCGGCGACCTGGTCGACCGCGGGCCCGACACCCCCGGCGTGCTGCGCCTGGTGATGGACATGGTCGAGGCCGGCACCGCGATCTGCGTGGCCGGCAACCACGAGCAGAAGCTGGTGCGCGCGCTCAACGGCCGCAAGGTCACGGTCGCGCACGGCCTGCGCGAGTCGCTCGACCAGCTCGCGGCGCAGGAGCCGGAGTTCGTGGAGCGGGCCAGGACGTTCATGGACGGCCTGCTCAGCCACTACCGCCTCGACGGCGGCCGGCTCGTGGTCGCGCACGCGGGCCTGAAGGAGGCCTACCACGGCCGCGCCTCGGGCCGGGTGCGCGCGTTCGCCCTGTACGGCGACACGACCGGCGAGACCGACGAGTACGGCCTGCCCGTCCGCTACCCGTGGGCCGACGAATACCGCGGCCGGGCGATGGTCGTCTACGGCCACACCCCCACGGTCCGCCCCGAGTGGGTGAACAACACGATCTGCCTCGACACCGGCTGCGTCTTCGGCGGCCACCTGACCGCGCTGCGCTACCCGGAGCGGCAGATCGTCCAGGTCGCGGCCGAGAAGGTGTGGTACGAGCCGGCCAAGCCCCTCGGCGCCGGCTCGGCCCGCGATCCCGGCATGCTGGACATCAACGACGTGACCGGCACCCGGCACGTCGAGACCAGGTTCGGCACCAGGGTCAAGGTCCTGGAGGAGAACGCGGCCGCGGCCCTGGAGGTCATGAGCCGGTTCGCGGTGGACCCGCGCTGGCTGGTCTACCTGCCGCCCACCATGGCGCCGCCGGAGACGTCCCGGCTGGACGGCTACCTGGAGCACCCGCACGAGGCGTTCGAGGAGTTCGCCGCCGCCGGGGTGCGCGAGGTCGTGTGCGAGGAGAAGCACATGGGCTCGCGGGCCGTCGCCGTGCTGGCCAGGACGCCGGAGGTGGCAGCGGCCACGTTCGGCGTGACGGACGGCGGCACGGGCGCCGTCTACACGCGCACCGGGCGGCCGTTCTTCGACGACACGGCGCCGCTGGTGGCGCGGCTGCGCGAGGCGTGCGAGCCGCTCTGGGCGGAGCTGCGCTCCGACTGGGTGGTGCTCGACTGCGAGCTGCTGCCCTGGTCGGCGAAGGCCGGTGAGCTGATCCGGTCGCAGTACGCCTCCGTCGGCGCGGCCGCCCGCGCCGCGCTGCCCGAGGCGGTCGCGGCTTTGGAAGCGGCGGCCGGGCGGGGAATGGACGTGGGCGGACTGCTGACCCGCACCCGGCGCCGCTCCCACAACGCTGCCCTGTTCCGCGACGCTTATGCACGCTACTGCTGGCCGGTCGACGGTCTGGAGGGCATCCGGCTGGCGCCGTTCCAGATCCTCGCCTGCGAGGGGCGGGCCACGGCGCTGGAGCCGCACGCCTGGCACCTGTCCACGCTGGCGCTGCTCGACTCGCCGCTGATCGCCCCCACCCGGCACGTCTTCGTCACCCTCGACTCGCCCGGGTCGAGGGCCTCGGCGACCGAGTGGTGGGAGTCCCTGACGGCGGCGGGCGGAGAGGGCATGGTGGTCAAGCCCGCCGCGTACGCCCCCGGCCGGGTGCAGCCCGGCGTGAAGGTGCGCGGGCGCGAATACCTGCGCATCATCTACGGCCCCGACTACACCGAGTCGCTCGACGTGCTGCGCCGGCGCTTCCTGGGCAAGAAGCGCTCGATGGCGCTGCGCGAGTACGCGCTGGGGCTGGAGGCGCTGTCGCGGCTGGCGGAGGGCGAGGCGGCCTGGCGGGTGCACGAGCCGGTCTTCGCGGTGCTGGCCCTGGAGTCGGAGCCGGTGGACCCCCGGCTCTGACTAACGCCATGACCTGCGGGTAGGTCCCCCCACCACGGGGAAGGACCTGCATGGCAACGAAGTACGCGCACCACGAGCACCTCGGCCACGTCGTCTTCATCACCGCGGCCGCGGCCATCGGGGGGTTCCTGTTCGGCTACGACAGCGCCGTGATCAACGGCGCCGTCGTCGGCATCCGGAAGTACTTCCACGTGGGGCCGGTCGAGATCGGGTTCGTGGTGGCCATCGCGCTGCTCGGGTCCGCCGTGGGGGCGTGGGCGGGCGGCGGGCTGGCCGACCGGCTGGGGCGTACCAGGACGATGCAGGTGGCGGCGCTGCTGTTCGCGGTCAGCTCGATCGGTCAGATGCTGCCGTTCGCCATCTGGGACCTCGCGTTCTGGCGCGTGATCGCGGGCTTCGCGATCGGCATGGCGTCGGTGATCGGGCCCGCGTACATCGCCGAGGTGGCCCCGCCCGCCTACCGGGGGCGGCTGGGCTCGTTCCAGCAGCTGGCGATCGTGCTCGGCATCGCGGTCTCGCAGCTCGTCGACTTCCTGATCGTCCAGCTGGCCGGCGGCAACGTGAACAACCCCCTCTGGGGCCTGCAGGCGTGGCAGTGGATGCTGGGCGCCTGCGTCGTGCCCGCCCTGTTCTACCTGACGTTCGCGCTGATCATCCCCGAGTCGCCGCGCTACCTGATCATGTCGGGGCGCACCAGGAGGGCCCGCGAGGTGCTGGCCGAGATCGAGCCCGAGGACACCGACATCGAGGCCCACATCGCGGAGATCCAGCACGTGCTGCGCACCCAGCGGGTGCCGGGGCTGAAGGACCTGCGCGGGCCCGCGCTCGGGCTGCTGCCGATCGTCTGGATCGGGATCGGCCTGTCGGTCTTCCAGCAGTTGGTGGGCATCAACGTGATCTTCTACTACTCGTCCGTGCTGTGGCAGTCGGTCGGCATCAACCAGAGCGCCTCGCTGCTGATCAGCTTCTCCAGCTCGATGATCAACATCGTGGGCACGTTCATCGCGATCTCGCTGGTGGACAGGATCGGGCGCAAGCCGCTGCTGCTGATCGGCTCCGCGGGCATGGCGGTCTCGCTGGCCACCGCGGCGTGGGCGTTCAGCGCGGCCAGGACGGTGGGCAGGACGGTCACGCTGCCGGACCCGCAGGGGCTGATCGCGCTCGTGGCGGCCAACGTGTTCGTGCTGTTCTTCGCCCTGTCCTGGGGTGTGGTGGTCTGGGTGCTCCTGGGGGAGATGTTCCCGAACCGCATCCGCGCCGCCGCCCTGGGCATCTCCGCCGGGGCCCAGTGGATCGCGAACTGGGCGATCACGGTGACGTTCCCGGCGCTGGCGGCCTGGAACCTGCCGCTCACCTACGCCATGTACACGTTCTTCGCGGTGCTGTCGTTCCTGTTCGTCGTCAGGTGGGTGCGCGAGACCAAGGGCCGCAAACTCGAAGACATGGGCTAATCTCCGGCACGTGATCGACGACGTCCTGGCCCCCAAGCTCGACGTGCTGTTCTGCGGCATCAATCCCGGCCTCATGTCCGAGGCCACCGGCCACCACTTCGCCCGGCCCGGCAACCGCTTCTGGCCGGCGCTGCACCTGTCCGGCTTCACCCCGCGCCTGCTGGCCCCCGCCGAGCAGCACCTCCTCCCCTCGTACGGGCTGGGCATCACGAACATCGTCGCCCGCCCGAGCGCCAAGGCGTCGGAGCTGACCAAGGAGGAGCTGGTCGAGAGCGGCCAGGCCCTGGCCGCGAAGGTGGCGGCCGCTGAGCCGGCGATCCTCGCGGTGCTGGGGATCTCGGCGTACCGCGCGGCCTTCGCCCGTCCCAAGGCCCGCATCGGCCCCCAGGAGGAGCTCGTCGGTGGGGCCAGGGTGTGGGTGCTGCCCAACCCGAGCGGATTGAACGCCCACTGGACCCTGGCCACCATCGCCGACGAGATGGGCCGACTGCGCGGCTACCTGGCCTCCTAGCTCGACCTACTGGCTCGACCTACTGGCTCGACCTGCTTGGCCTACTTGGCCGCGAAGTCCTGGGTCCAGTAGATCCGGCCCTGGGAGTTCTTGGCCACACCGACGCCGATCAGGTTGTACCGGCAGTTCATGATGTTGGCCCGGTGGCCCGCGCTGTTCATCCAGCCCTCGACCACGGAGGCCGGGGAGGGCTGGCCGAAGGCGATGTTCTCGGCGAAGGCGTTGCCTCCGCTGAAGCCGGCGGCCCGGATGCGGTCCATGAAGCTGCGGCCGTCCTTGGAGGTGTGGTCGAAGTAGCCCTGCTTCGCCATGTCGTCGGAGTGGCCGAACGCGGCGGCGCGCAGCTGCGGGTCGTGCTTGAGCGGCTGGCAGCCGCCCTTGGCCCGCTCGGCATTGGTCAGCCTGAGGACTTCGTTCTCCTCGGCCGTGCCGACCGCCCCTCCGGACGCCGGGGGCGGCGCGGAGGGCGTCGGGGTCGACGTGCCGGTGGGAGTGGGGGTGGTGGGGGTGGGTGTCGGCGTGCTGTCAGGGGTGCAGGTCAGCCGGATGGCCCGGGACTTGGCGGTGCCGCCGCGATAGTCGGTCGCGACCGCGTAGTAGGTGCCCGGTTTGCAGGCGAGTGTCAGGGTGATGCGGCCGTCCTTGGAGGCCCCGCTCTTGACGACGGGGTCGGGGCCAGGGACGGCGCGCTTGATACGGATGCGCAAGAGTGCGGTGTCGTCGCAGTTACGCCGGGTGGCGAACGACTTGATCTTCAATGCGTTGGTGAGGCTGGGCTTGGCCACGTTCACGCGGCACGAAGCCTTCGCCTCAGCCGAGCTCTGCGCCGCGGCCTCGGCCGCACTGATCGGCGCGCAGAGCACCGCCAGGCCGATGAGCCCGGCAAATACCCCAATGGGTCTACGCATAGGGGATTCCCTCCAGTTGCCATAGACGCTGGATGGCAAGGCATTCTGTCGGGAACGAGACCGACTTGTCACTCAATTGCGACATAAATCTCGAAACTCAGGTAAACCAGAGTGCCACCTGAGGCGTCCGTGCCCCCGCCGCCGCGGGCCCGAAACCCCTGTCCCGCCGGGCTTTGCGCACCCCTGGCCCCCGTGGGAGCCACCTGGAGATACGCGGAGGATCGCTTGGGGGTTCACGAAGAAGCCCGGCGCATCCGGCACGACCGCCCCCGCATCCGACGGCCGCGATCTTCGACGGGCTGACGCGAGCAGTGATCAGGCCGCCCGCGCCCGCACCCGCGCCTGGCCGGCTATTCGGCGTTGATGCCGCGCACCGGCGGCGCGATCTGCGCGCAGAGCGGGACATCGTTCTGGGCGCAATCCGCGAAAGAAATCGCCCAGTTTAGGGGCATATGGCACACTTTCGCGGTGACCTCAGAGACGACACCACCTACTCATCGCCACGGCGATGAACCTCACCAGGCTCGGCGCCTGGCTGACCGGAACGCCTCTGACCCGACCCTCAGCTCTCACTTCGCCGCTCTGCGTCCAGCAGCATGATGCGTGGGGGTTTCGTCTTGTCTGCTCCCGGGAGGTGAAGGCCGCACGGCAAGCGCAGTGAGGACGGCTTCACTCTGCAGGCCGGCTTGTGGATAGCGGCGGCATCTGCGGAGGGGGAACCTGTTCGAAGGCGTTCGAGACCCCGGGCATGCTTTTCGCCTTTCTGATCACTGGACTGTTGTCCGCGCCGGGCTCCATGGTGACGAGAAACGACTCGCTCATGTCTTTGATCCCTACGCCCGTCATTTGAGGAGCGAATTTACGGAATCTGGCGAGTGCGGCGGCCTGGTCCTCGAAGGTGACGCTCACGACCCCTGGTAGTTTGCCCAGCGTTCGCTCGACGTCCGCCTTTTGCTGTTCGGTGATCGCTGTAGCCCTGCCCGGCGGATCGGCCATGATGCCTCCGCACGCGGGCCATGGATCGTCCTGCTTGCACAGAAAGACCCTGATTCCCGGCCCTTTCGAGCTCATCAGAACGAACTGGTGCAGGCTCGACGCCCTGACGTCGTGATCCGTTGCGGCACTGTGATCCGGTGACGGGGTACCGCTGGATGTCAGTGCGACCGCGGCCACGATGCCGGCGAGGGCGACAGGTGCGGCCACGGCCACAAACCGCACCCGGAGGGAGAAGCCGCGACGGCGACGGGTGGAGAAGGCGCGTGCGAGGTCGGCGTCGCGGCGGCGCTGGTAAGCGTCCTCGGTGTTGGGGCGCAAGGAGGTGATCAGGCCGTTGAGGTCGTTCATGACTGCTCCAGGAACGTGGGCTGGGTGAGGTCGAGCGCGTCGGTGAGACGGCGACGGGCGCGGTGCAGCCGTACGTTGAAGGTGCGAGCCGAGCAACCGGCGATCTTCGCGGCCTCGGCCGGGGTGAGGCCGTACCAGCTGGCCAGCAGCACGGCCTCGGCATCGAGTTCGGATAGTTCTGCCAGCGCTGCAAGCGCCGCCTGCCGCGCAGCCACCTGCTCGGCCACGTCGTCGGCAGGGGCAAGTTCGGCGAGCCGCGCGACCAGGTTGTGCCTGCGCGCACTGGTGCGACGTTGCGTCCGTACCAAGTTGCGAGCCACGCCGAGCAGCCACGGCAGCGGCGGCTCCGGCAGGCGGCTGAGTTTTCGCCACGCGATCACAAAGGTCTCGCTGGCGATGTCCTCGGCCGTCTCCTGATCGGCTCGCAGCAGCACGTAGCTGAGCACGCTGCGGTAGTGCTCCTCATACAGCGCGGTGAGTCGCGCTTGTGAATCGTCCACGCCTGGTAATGACCTCAACAGCCCCTTGATTACCTGTCCGGGGAGAAATGATCTCTATGATCCACTCCCAACGTTCTTCGTATGTGTGATCTCAGCGGTGAAACCGGGCCAGGCGCACGTCCCCCGACACGTGATACGCCCCGTGGTCACAGTGGTGATCACGGGCCGCTTCCGTCTTGTCTACTTCGCCAACAAGGCCGAGGAGCGGGGCCGTTTGCCCCGTGCCTGGATCGTGGCACAGCGCGTGCCGGCAGGAAGGACCACGCGCCCTCGGTAGTCGCCGATCTTGTTGACGAGAAGGCCCTTGGTCCGGCCGTGATTGCCGAGTGCCCAGACGATCAGGTTGGACTCGATGCTGACCACGTCGTCGCCCTCCCCTCTGTAGGTGGTGGCGGATGCCGTTGTTTGTGCGTTGGCGGGGGCCGGCGCTGAGGTGAGGAACGCTCCAGCGTTGTGTGGCTCCTGGGAGTAGGGATGTGGACGGGGTGAGACGCCCAGAAGGGAGCGATGGAGTACGACGACGGCGGCGGGGCTTACTTATGCCGGGTCCTCCTATTGCTTCCGGCCGGCGAGCAGGTCCGCCAGCGCTCTGACAACGAGGGCGAACCAGAGCGCGCCGTAGTCCGCGTCGCCCATCGCCGCCTCGCCTCAAGATCCGGTGCTGCTGGCGGTCATCGAGGAGTTCGGCGACGCGAAGGCCATCAAGGGCCTCAGAGACGAGGGGAAGATCTACGCCCGGCCCGACTTCGGCTCGTTCGTGGGCCCGGAGCCGGACGACGAGAATTGATCGACCGCCCTCGACGAACACGCCCCGTCACCGGTTTCGGTGGCGGGGCGTTTCATGATCTTGGAGTCAGGGACACCCTGAGACGCATTTCAGTTGTCCCGCTGCTGGTCAGAGCCGTGATCTACGCCTTGGCCAGCAGGGCCACGCACTCCACGTGGTGGGTCATCGGGAAGGCGTCGAAGGCCCGCAGGTCGGAGAGCGGGTAACCGAGCTCCGCCAGCCAGGCCAGGTCCCGCGCCAGCGTGGCCGGGTCGCAGGAGACGTACACGATCCGCTGCGCGTCCAGCGAGGCGATCCGCTCCACCACCTCGCGCCCCAGCCCCGAACGGGGCGGGTCGACGACCACGAGGTCGGCGCGTTCGATCTGGAAGCGGTCCAGCGCCTCCTCGACCCTTCCCCGCTCCACCCGGGCCTGCGGCAGGTCGCGGAGGTTGGCGCGGGCGTCGCGGACGGCGGCCGCCTCCGACTCCAGCCCGAACACCGCTCCCTCGGCCCCCACGGCCTCCGCCAGCCCGGCGGCGAACAGCCCCACCCCGCAGTAGAGGTCGAGCGCCCACTCCCCCGGCTCCGGGGCCGCGTAGGCCAGCACCGCGTCCAGCAGCGTCTCGGCGGCGCCCGGGTGGACCTGCCAGAATCCGCTGCCCGCCACCCGGAAGCCGCGGTCGCCGACCTGCTCGTGCAGCACCCCCGAGCCGCGGCGCGGCACCGTGCGGCCCTTGCCCTGGTCGAGGAGGATCGAGGCGGGCGCTTCCAGCTCGGGCACGGTGACGCTGCGGCGCGGCCTGGGCGAGACGACCACGGCCCGGTCGCCGGAGGAGGACGCGATGACCTCGACGCCGGCCGCGCCCGGCCAGGAATGCTGCTCCGCCCCGACCGCCTCCACCTCCGGGTGGGCGATCAGGCAGGCGTCCACGACCTCGATGTCGTGCGAACGATGCCGGCGGAAGCCCAGCTCACCACCGGGCCGGGCGGCGAACTGCACGCGGGTGCGCCAGCCGAGCCCGTCCTTGGCGCCCGGCACCTCCTCCACCACGACCTCGCGCGACAGGCCCGCGAGCCGCTTGAGCTGCTCGGCCACCACCTGCCCCTTGAGCCGCCGCTGCGCCTCGAGCGTGGCGTGCTGCCAGTCGCAGCCGCCGCACCGCCCAGGGCCGGCGTACGGGCACGGCGGGACGACGCGGTCGGGCGAGGGCTCCAGGATCTCCACGGCGTCGGCACGCAGGAACCTGGTGGTCTCCTCGGTGACGTCGGCGATCACCCGCTCACCTGGCAAGGCGTGGCGTACGAACACCACGCGCCCTTCGTGGCGCGCCACGCACCAGCCGCCGTGCGCGACCGGACCTACCGTCAGCTCGAGAGATGCCTGTTCCACAGGGACACCCTATGCCCGAGCCTGCTCTCCGTCTTTGACGGTCTGGTCCCAGGGGCGGCGCACCGAGCCCGGCGCGAACGGTTCCGGCCTGCCCTTGAGGCGGTCGGAGGAGTGCAGCTGCCAGGGCACGCTCGTCACCATGACCCCCGGCTTGAACAGCAGCCTCGCCTTCAGCCTGAGCGCGCTCTGGTTGTGCAGCGCGTGCTCCCACCAGTGGCCGACCACGTACTCGGGGATGAACACGGTCACCACATCGCGCGGCGAGCGCCGCCGCAGGGTCTTGACGTAGTCGAGGATGGGCTGCGTGATCTCGCGGTACGGCGAGTCGAGCATCTTGAGCGGCACCGGGATGCCCCGCCGCTCCCACTCCTCCTGCAGCTTGCGCGCGTCCTCGCCCTCGACGCCCACCGTGATGGCCTCCAGCGTGGACGGCCTGGTGGCGCGGGCGTAGGCCAGCGCGCGCATGGTCGGCTTGTGCAGCTTGGAGACGAGCACGATCGCGTGGTTGCGCGCGGGCAGCATGGTCGGCTCGTACTCCTCGCTGATCTCCAGCTCGGCCGCCACGTTGTCGTAGTGGCGCCTGATGCCCTTCATCATGAGGAACAGGATCGGCATCGCGATGCACACGATCCACGCCCCGACCAGGAACTTCGTCAGCAGCACGACCACCAGCACGAGCCCCGTCATGATCCCGCCGAAGAAGTTGATCACGCGGGAGCGGTGCATCTGGTGGCGCACCTTGGGGTCGGTCTCGGTCTTCAGGTGGCGGGTCCAGTGGATGACCATGCCGATCTGGCTGAGCGTGAACGAGACGAAGACGCCGACGATGTAGAGGTTCAGCAGGCGGCTGACGTCGGCCTGGAACCCCCACAGCAGCAGGCACGCGCCGAGCGCGAGGATGATGATGCCGTTGGAGAAGGCCAGCCGGTCGCCGCGGGTGTGGAGCTGGCGCGGCAGGTAACGGTCCTGCGCCAGGATGGAGCCGAGCACCGGGAAGCCGTTGAAGGCCGTGTTGGCGGCCAGGAAGAGGATCAGGGCGGTCACCGCCGAGATCACCACGAACGGCAGCGACCCCCCGCCGAACACCGCGTCGGCCACCTGGGAGATGATCGGCTGCTGGTAGTAGCCGGGGCCGACGGGGTTGCCGTTGGGCAGGTGCAGGTCGGTGGCGACCACGGACGGCTCGGCGATCTTCACGCCCGACGCGAGGCCGAGCGCGATGATGCCGCCGAACATGGTGATCGCGACCAGGCCCATCATCAGCAGCGTGGTGGCGGCGTTCTTGCTCTTGGGCTTTCTGAAGGCGGGCACGCCGTTGCTGATGGCCTCGACGCCCGTCAGGGCGGCGCAGCCGGAGGAGAACGCGCGCAGGATCAGGAACGCGGCGGCGAAGGCGGTCAGGTTGGTCTGCTCGGCCTCGATGGTGAAGTGGGCGCTCGGCGCCTGGAGCTGCTCACCGAGCACCAGCAGCCGGAACCCGCCCCAGCCGATGAGGAGCAGCACGGCGATCATGAACGCGTACGTGGGGACGGCGAAGGCGGCGCCGGACTCGCGGATGCCGCGCAGGTTGATCACCGTGAGCAGGATCACGATGGCGATGGCGATGGCGGGTTTGTGCTGCCCCACGAACGGGATCGTGGCGCCGACGTAGTCGACGCCGTTGGCGACGGACACCGCGACCGTGAGCACGTAGTCGACCATGAGCGCGCTGGCGACGGTGAGCCCGGCGTTCTTGCCGAGGTTGGTGGTCGCGACCTCGTAGTCCCCGCCGCCGCTCGGATAGGCGTGCACGTTCTGCCGGTACGACGCCACGACGGTGAGCATCACGACCACGACGGCGACCGCGACCCAGGGACTGTAGGTGTAGAAGGAGACTCCGGCCAACGACAGGATGACCAGAATCTCTTGTGGCGCATACGCCACAGAAGAGAGCGCGTCACTCGCGAAAACCGGCAGTGCTATCCGTTTTGGGAGGAGTTGCTCGTGAAGCTGCCCGCTACGCAGGGCGCGCCCCACGAGCAAGCGTTTGACAAGATCCGTTACCTTCGCCACGTAACGAGATGCTAGCCCCATGCGGAGGCCTTAAACGAGGCGCTCCCCCCTCGGGCCATACTGGTGTCCAGCAATGGGCCGACCGCGAAAGTGCGGGGGGAAATGCATATAGTGATCATGGGGTGTGGCCGGGTCGGTTCGACTCTCGCTCATATCCTCGAGGACAGCGGCCATTCCGTCGCCATCATCGACCGCGACCCGCAGGCGTTCCGGCGGCTTCGCGCCGGGTTCCGAGGGCGGCGGGTGACGGGCGTGGGCTTCGATCGCGACGTGCTCACCGAGGCCGGCATCGAGTCCGCCGCCGCGTACGTCGCGGTCTCCAGCGGCGACAACTCCAACATCATCTCCGCCCGAGTGGCCCGCGAGACGTTCGGCGTGGACAATGTGGTCGCCCGCATCTACGACCCTCGCCGCGCCGAGGTCTACCAGCGGCTCGGCATCCCCACGGTGGCGACCGTACGGTGGACGGCCGACCAGATCCTGCGCCGCATCCTCCCCGAGGGCGCCGAGCCGCTCTGGCGCGACCCGACGGGCACGATCATCCTGGCCGAGGTCACCGCCAACCCCGAGTGGATCGGCACCCGCGTCGTCGACCTCGAGCACCGCGCCAGGGCGCGCGTGGCCTTCATCAACCGCATGGGCGAGGCCCTGACCATCACGGAGGACACCGTGGTGCAGGAGGGCGACGTGCTCCACGTCATCGCCGCGGAGAACGACATGGACCGGATCAACAAGGTGCTCGCCGCGGCACCGGAAGAGGACGAGTGATGCGCGTCGCCATCGCCGGAGCGGGCGCCGTGGGCCGCTCCATCGCGGCCGAGCTCCTGGAGAACGGCCACGAGGTCCTGCTCATCGACGTGGACCCCCGGGCCATCAAGATCGACAGCGTGCCGCGCGCCGAATGGCTCCTCGCCGACGCCTGCGAGATCGCCTCCCTCGACGAGGCCGGGCTCAGCAACTGCCACGTCGTGGTCGCCTCCTCCGGCGACGACAAGGTCAACCTGGTGGTCTCGCTGCTGGCCAAGACCGAGTACGGCGTTCCGCGCGTGGTGGCCCGCATCAACCACCCCAACAACGAGTGGCTCTTCAACGAGTCCTGGGGCGTCGACGTGGCCGTCTCGACCCCGCGCCTGCTGAGCGCCCTGGTGGAGGAGGCGGTCAGCGTCGGCGACCTCGTCCGCCTGATGACCTTCCGCCAGGGCCAGGCCAACCTCGTGGAGCTCACGCTGGCCGAGGACGCCCCGGTCGTGGGCCAGCGGGCCGGCTCGGTGCCGTGGCCGGTGGACTCCGCCCTGGTCGCGATCCTGCGGGAGGGCCGGGTCCTGGTGCCGACGGCGGACGATCCGCTGGAGGCGGGCGACGAGCTGCTGTTCGTCGCGAACCAGGAGGTGGAGCAGGAGCTCGCCCACCTGCTCTCCCAGCACTAGCCCGCAAGGCGAGGCCCTCGCACCCGGAGCGCTTCGCGCCATGCGGGCGCTCAGGCCCTGCCTCCCAGGGCTCCGCCCCTTCGACCCCGCGACGGCGAGGCCCTCGCCTCAAGGCGCGCCACGCGCGACGAGAGCTCGGGCAGCGCCCTGCGGGGCGCAGGCCCACACCCCAGACCGGTCCCACTCACCATGGCGCACGCCCTCGGGGAGCCAGGGCTGCCGCGGCAAGTCGCCCCCGTCTCATCGACGCCGCCGAAGTTCTGGCCCTCGGACCGTGACCCATGAGCAAGAAACACGAAGACCCCTCGCCCCAACGAGCGAGAGGTCTTTCCGAGCGGAAGCGGCGCTCAGTCGAAGGTCAGCCGGAGACGCGGGTCGGACGGGTCGACGCAGTGTGCGGTGATCTTCATGGGCAGCACGATGAAGCCTTCGTCCAGCCACTCCAGGTACCGTTCGCACAGAGCCTCTTCCGGCCCCTTCCAGTCGTCGGCCACCGCAGGCCCGGCTGACAGGAGCATGGCGGCAGCGGCCGTGGCCAGAGCGGTGACGGCGCGTATGTACATGAGAGCCCCCGATTGGCTCGAAGTGATCGTTCGCCACACTTCGTACCCGCGCGCGTGGATCGGCTTGTCAAGGAAACGATCCGGAGATCTTTACCAGGGCGGCTCGGCCGGATGGCGGCCGAGCCGGGCCGATCGTCAGGCCGGGGCCACCGGGGGCTTGATCGGGGTGCGGCCGCGGCCGAGGACCCAGAGCATGGCGCCGAGGGCGGCCACCTGGAGCGGCCAGCCCATGGCGATCTTGGCCACGCCGAGGGCGGCGACCGCCTCGTTGCCGCCGCCGAACCAGTAGACCGGCCCCTGCACGGCCACCCGGACCGCGCACGGCAGCAGGAGCAGCCAGGTCAGCCGGGTGCACAGCTTCACGATGCCCGGGTCCTTGTGCCAGGCGGTCGGGTCGCCCGTGACCGAGCCGATCAGGAAGCCCACCACCGGCCACCGGGTGACGATGGACAGCAGCATCGCCACCATGTAGCCGGCGTTCCACAGGATGCCGGGCAGGAAGTAGTCCTTCGCGTCGCCGGTGCGGCTGGCGAAGAACGCGCCGATCGCGATGCCGATCAGGCTGTTGATCACGAACTGCGGCGTGGACCGCTGCACGATCCTGACCAGCAGCAGCACCACCGCGATCGAGACGCTCACGATGAGCGACAGCTTCAGCTCCTCGGTGGTGACCCAGCACACCGTGAAGGCGATCGTGGGGATCGCCGCCTCGATGATGCCGCGCACCCCGCCGAACGCCTTGGCGAGCTGGGCTCGCACCGCCGCCTCAACGGTGTCGTGGGCGACCTCTTCCGCCTCAGCACTCACGTGTCAACTCCCTGGGCGCAGCTCGTAACGCGGATTGAACATCACCTTGCGTCCGTCCTGCATGCTGACCAGGCCCTCGGCTTTGACCGTGCGGCCGGGCTCGATGCCCGCGATCTTGCGGCGGCCGAGCCAGACCAGGTCGATCACGTCGGACCCGTCGTAGAGCTCGGCCTCGAGGGCGGGGGCGCCGCCTCTCGGACGGAGTGTCACCGTACGTAGCGTACCCGCCACGCAGAAGCGCCGGCGGCCGCCACACGACACGATGGGGGTGGCACCCACCTCGTCGGCGTCTTCTCGCAGTTCCTGGGCCTCGATCTCGGACTGGGGTGAGGCCAGCCGACTGAAGAAGCCGCGCAATCCCCCGCGTTTCGGAGGCTCTGCCGTACTCATGATGAATCAGCCTATGTGATGTCGGCGCGATGTCAGCCCTCAGCGAATCTCGCTGATTTCGGGCCCCCGTTTGAACGGGTTGAGGCCGGGCCGCTCGTCCGCCTGCTCGCCTGGTTGTTCGTTGGGGCGGCGCAGCGGGATGGGCTCCTCGCGGGCCATCGGATCGCCGCCCCGGACCACCACGACGTCCTTGACGAAGTCGATGTACGCCGCCGCCACGGCCTCGTCGAGCGCCGCCTTGCCGGAGATCACCGCGAGCAGGAACCAGCGGGGCCCGTCGATGCCGAGATATCGGGCGGGACGGGAGCCGTCCTCGACCTTCATCTCGCCCCTCAGCTCACTGCCGAACGGGCCCTCCCGCTCCTCCAGATGCTGCGCCTGGGCCAGGATCTTGGTCTTGACCTCGTCCCACAGGCCCGAGCTGCGCGGTGCGGCCAGGGCCTGGAGCTGCAGCGAGCTCTCCTCGTAGAGCACGACGACACCGACGTGCTGGTCTCCGACGGAGGCCAGCCGCACGTCGAAGTCGGGGTTGTGCGGCAGCCGCAGGCCGCCCAGGTCGATCCTGTCGGTCTCCGGGTGGGGCTCGTCGGCGTCCCACGGGCCGGAATCTCGCGCAGGGGCGGCAGCATCCTGCTCGACGACCTGCTCCGACTGCTCACGACGACGACGTCGGAACACGTTCCTCACTCTCCTCGCTCGCGGGCCGTCAGCGCGGCCCGATGATCATCGTCCTGTCGATCCGAACCCGTTGGCGCCGCGCACCGAACCCGGCAGGCGCTCCACCTCGTGGAACGCCGCGCGCTCGACCCGCTGGACCACGAGCTGGGCCACCCGGTCGCCCCGCTGGAGGCGGAACGGCTCCTTGGCATCGGTGTTGATCAGCGTCACCCTGATCTCGCCGCGGTAGCCCGCGTCCACCGTGCCCGGCGCGTTGACCAGCGTGACGCCGTGCTTGGCGGCCAGCCCGGACCTCGGGTGGACGAACGCGGCATAGCCGTCGGGCAGCGCGATCGCGACGCCCGTCCCGACCACGGCCCGCTCGCCGGGCAGCAGCTCGACGTCCTCGGCCGCGTAGAGGTCGGCGCCCGCGTCTCCCGCGTGGGCGTAGGACGGCGTCGGCAGCCCGGCGTCGAGCCGCTGGATGAGGACCTCTACGTTGCTCAAGGGTTCACCTCGTAGTCCCGGTGTTCTGTACGGTGGCGTGCTTGGCGAAGTGTCCCATGCTCACCTCGACGAACAGCGCCGCCGCGCGGACGCCGGCCGGACCGTCGGGGGCCGTTTCGCCCCTCAGCCTCAAGGTACGCCTTCCCGCCCGCGATGCCGTCGCACCCGGCACGCAAGTGGAGTGTCGTGCCCACGGGAGCGGAGAGGAGACAGGGAGTCACGGCTGACGAGGTTACTCGGTGTCCACCCGCCGGCCGTTGTCGCCCTTGCTCCCGGGCTCGGCGCCTTCGCCGCCGGGCTCCGCGCCGCGCGGTCCGGGCGCGTCGTCGCGCGGAGCGGCAGCGTCGCCGCGCGGGCGGGGAACCTCGCCGGGCCCCGTGTCCTCATCAGGACTGTGGCTGGGCGGTGGCAGGGCGGGTGGTTGGTGTCTGAGCTCGGGCAGCGCCCGGTAGATCACCGCCGCCACCGGCACGGCGACGGCGGCCCCCGCGATGCCGGCCAGGATGCCGCCGATGGCCAGCACCAGGATGATCGCCAGCGGATGGAAGTTGAGCGCCCGGCCCACGATCAGCGGCTGGAGCACGTGGTTTTCCAGCTGCTGCTCGACGATGAGGATGCCGAGGAAGATCAGCGCGTAGACGAGCCCCTTGGCGCCCAGCGTGACGAGGGTGGCGATCGTGCCGGCGAAGAAGATGCCGACGATGGGGATGAAGCTGGCGAAGAAGATCAGCACGGCCAGCGGCGCCCACAGCGGCACGCCCATGCCCGCCAGCACGATGCCCATGATCAGTCCGTGCACGGCGGCCACGGCCACGGTGCCCTGCACGTAGTGGGAGAGCGTGGCCCAGGCGGCCCGCCCGGCCCGGTCCACGCGCGGCGCGACGTTGCCGAACCCCCGCAGGACCCACGCCCAGATGCGATCGCCGTCCTTGAGCAGGAAGAACGTCACGAACAGCAGCAGCACGATGGACGCGAGCACCTCGAAGGCGACCGCGCCGGCCGACAGCACGGTGCCGGTGATGGCCGTGCGCTGCGCGTTGACCATGGTGGCGATCTCGTCGACGTAGCTCGTGATCTGCGCCTCTTTGAGGTGCAGAGGGCCGGTGATCAGCCAGTCCTGCACCGATCGGGCCGTCGCCTGCACCTGCTGGACGAGGTTGGGGAACTCGTCGCTGGCCCGCGCCCCCACCAGCCACCCGGTGCCGGTGAGCACGGCCAGGGCCACCAGCATGGTGATCCAGGTGGCGTAGATGGGCCGCATCCCCGCCTGGCGCAGGCTGTTGGTCAGCGGGAACAGCAGCGCGGTCAGCAGCAGCGCGATCGCCACGGGCAGCGCCACGAACGTGAGCCGGGCGATGACGAGGGCGAAGAAGTAGACCACCACGCCGACGAGGATCAGGCACGCGCACCACGCGGCCATCTTGGCCAGCACGGGCGGCACGAGCTTGGTTGGGCGGTCGGGCAGCACGTGTTCTAGACTGGCACGTCCGCGGCCCGGATGCGCGCCCATAAACCATGGGGCGGCTCACACTAGAGCAACGCGAAGGCCTCGCGACCAGCACAAGCCCACCTCGCCGAGATCGGGCCTGTGCAAGGGATGGACGGCGTGTCACCGTCGTGGTCATGAAGGCTGTGGTGGTCCTCGCCGTGCTCGTGTCGCGAGGGGCCTGTACGGCTCCTGGCACCCGACCGAGGAGGAGCGGGGCCAGGCTGAAGCAGATCTTCCCTACCGGAGTGTGTGACTGCTGACGGGCAGCTCGCGCATCGAGCGCAGGGGCGAGGTGACCAGTGGCAGGAACGCCAGGCAGGCCCCGGCCGCCGCGACCAGGAGCGTGTGCCGCACCCCGATGGCCCCGCCCAGCGCGCCGCCGAGCAGCCCGCCCAGCGGCAGCGTGCCCCAGACGAGGAAGCGCATGGTGGCGTTCACCCGCCCGAGCAGCGGATCGGGCGTGATGGCCTGGCGGAAGCTGAGCTGGGTGACGTTGTAGATCACCACCCCCGCCCCGACGCAGAACTCGTAGATCACGAACAGCCCCAGCCGCCAGTCGGCCGCCATCCATGGCAGCACGAACGTCAGCGGCGCGGGCACGGCTATGCCCAGCCACATCGCCGGCCCCTGTCCGAGCCACCTGACGACCCGGGCGTTGACCAGCGCGCCGACGATCCCGCCGAGGCCGCCCGAGGCCATGAGCAGGCCGATGGCGCCCGCGTCCAGGCCGAGCTCCCTGGCCAGGAGGAGCAGGACCATGGGCTGCGCCACGGAGACGAAGAAGTTCGCGGTGGCGGTGCAGGCGGCGATGCGGCGCAGCAGCCGGTGCCCGAGCACGAGGCGCACGCCTTCGGCGATCTCCCGGCCCAGGCCGGCCCGGCTGGGCTCCTGGCGGGGCTCGTGCCGGCGGATCGTGCCCAGGCACAGCGCCGACCAGGCGAACCCGGCCGCCGTGGCGGCCAGCGCGAACGGCGCGGTGAGCAGGTGGATCAGGTAGCCGCCCCCGCTCGGCCCGCCGACCTGGGCCACCGTACGCACGATCTCCAGCGTGGAGTTGCCCTCCACGAGCCGCTCGCGCTCGACCAGGCTGGGCAGGTAGCTCTGGTACGCGACGTCGAAGAAGACGGTGAACACGCCCAGCGCCAGCGCCACCGCGTACAGCTGGTGGATCGTCAGCACGTCCAGCCACCACGCGACCGGCACGGACGCAAGCGCCAGCGCCCTCGCCCAATCACTGACCACCATGACCACGCGCTTGCGCAGCCGGTCGACGAGGGCGCCGGCGGGGAGCCCGATCACCACGAACGCCAGCGTCTGGCACGCCGCCAGCAGGCCCACCTCGAACGCGGAGGCCCGCAGCGCCGACACGGCCACCAGCGGCAGCGCCAGCACCAGGAGCTGGCTGCCCGCCTGGCTGGCGACGTCGGCGAGGAACAACCGGCGGAAGTCGTGATCGCGTAACAGGCTCACCCGTCAGAGGATCCCCGACCGATTGAGAAAAATCAACCGGTTATAGGGTGACGGTCCATGGGCACCCAACGCCGCCCCGCCACCGAGGCCGAGGCCCGCGCGCTCGCCTCGGCCGTACGGCTGCGCATCCTGCGGCTCTGTCTCGACCAGGCGCTCACCAACAAGGAGATCGCCGGCCGCCTCGACGCCAACCCGGCCACCACCCTCCACCACGTGCGCAAACTCGTGGAGACGGGCTTCCTGGCCGCCGAGCCCAGCCGGCCGGGGCCGCGCGGCTCCACGGAGATCCCCTACCGGGCCACCGGCAAGTCGTGGGAGATGGACGTCCGCGAGAGCGGCGTGAGCGGGGGCAGCGCGGCGATGCTCGACGCGTTCCTGGAGGAGAGCAGGCTCATCGACCTCGAGCGGGCCGACCTCGTCAGGCTGGGGCTCAGGCTCACCCCCGAGGGGCACGCGGAGCTGCGCGGGCGGCTGGAGGAGCTGTTGGAGGAGTTTCGCGGGCGGCAGCCGCCGGACGGGCAGGCGTACTCGATCTTCCTGGCCGTGCACCGCGACGTCACCCGGGACCCCTGAACGCACGGACGCCGGGCGCCCCGCGAAGGGGCGGCCCGGCGTCCTGCCATCCGGACGTCAGCCCAGGTGGACCTCGACTTTCAGCTCGTCACCATACTCCAAGACGAACTCCTCCACAGTGCCTGCGGCACAAAGGTCGTCCTGAGCTTGGCGGACAAGCCCGACTTCGGGCGCCCAAACGGTCAGCCTGGAGACCTCGGCCCGCATCGACAGCTTGGCCTCGGACTTGGCCTTGCGCACCTGACCGAGCACCTCGGACGCCACGGCCAGCACGGCCGGGTCGCCGGCCCCGCGCGGCAGAGCGGGCCACGGGGCCCGGTGGACCGACCCCTCGCGCCACCACGACCACACCTCTTCGGTCACGAAGGGCAGGAACGGCGCGAACAGCCGCAGCAGCACGTCGAGCGCCTGCCGCAGCGCCGCGTGGGCGGAGGCGGCGCCCGGACCGGACTCGTAGGCCCTGGCCTTGACCAGCTCCAGGTAGTCGTCGCAGAACGCCCAGAAGAAGCGCTCCACGGCCTCCAGCGCCCTGGTGTGGTCGTAGCCCTCGAACGCCTCCGTGGCCTCGCGCACGACGTCGGCCAGACCGGCGAGCATCGACAGGTCGAGCGGCTCCGTGACCGTGTTCGATCCTGGCCCGTCGCTCTCGGCCAGGCCGAGGACGAACTTGGACGCGTTGAGGATCTTGATCGCGAGCCGCCGCCCGATCTTGAGCTACCCGGCGTCGAACGCGGTGTCCACGCCGTAGCGGCCGTTGGCCGCCCAGTAGCGCACCGCGTCGGAGCCGTGCTGCTTGAGCAGGTCGAGCGGGGTGACCACGTTGCCCTTGGACTTGGACATCTTCTTGCGGTCGGGGTCGAGGATCCAGCCCGAGATCGCGACGTCGCTCCACGGCAACTGGCCGAACTCGTAGTGCGATCTGACCACGGTCGAGAACAGCCAGGTGCGGATGATCTCGTGGGCCTGCGGCCGCAGGTCGGCCGGGAAGACGCGCTTGAACAGGTCGTCGTCGCTCTCCCAGCGGCCCGCGATCTGCGGCGTCAGCGACGAGGTGGCCCAGGTGTCCATCACGTCGGGGTCGGCCATGAACCCGCCGGGCACGCCGCGCTGGTCCTCGGTGTAGCCGGGCGGCACGTCGGAGGACGGGTCGACCGGCAGCATGTCCTCCGTGGGCACGATCGGCGCGTCGTGGACGGGCTGCCCCGACTCGTCGATCGGATACCACACCGGGAACGGCACGCCGAAGAAGCGCTGGCGGGAGATCAGCCAGTCGCTGGTCAGCCCCTCGACCCAGTTGTCGTAGCGCACGCGCATGTGCGGCGGGTGCCACGTCAGCTCGCGCCCGCGCCCCAGCAGCCGCTCGCGCAGCTCCTCGTCGCGCCCGCCGTTGCGGATGTACCACTGGCGGGTGGTGACGATCTCGAGCGGCCGGTCGCCCTTCTCGTAGAACTTGACCGCGCGCGAGACGGGCCTCGGCTCGCCCTCCAGGTCGCCGGACTCCCGCAGCAGCTCCACGATCCGCTCGCGGGCGCTGTGCACGGTCTTGCCGGCCAGCTCCTTGTACGGCTCCCCCTCCACGCCCTCCGGCGCCTCGGCCAGCAGCCGCCCGTCCCAGCCGATGACCGGCCGGGTCGGCAGGTGCAGCTCCCGCCACCAGGTGACGTCGGTGATGTCGCCGAACGTGCAGATCATGGCGATGCCGGTGCCCTTGTCGGGCTCGGCCAGCCGGTGGGCCAGCACCGGCACCTCCACGCCGAACAGCGGCGTCAGCACCGACGTGCCGAACAGCGGCTGGTAGCGCTCGTCGTCGGGGTGGGCGACCAGCGCCACGCAGGCCGGGATCAGCTCGGGCCTGGTCGTCTCGATGAAGACCGGGCCCTTCTCGCCGTAGAACGAGATCTTGTGGAACGCGCCCGGCCACTCCCGGTCCTCAAGCTCGGCCTGGGCGACGGCGGTGCGGAAGGTGACGTCCCACAGCGTCGGCGCCTCGGCGAGGTAGGCCTCGCCGCGCAGCAGGTTGCGCAGGAAGGCGCGCTGGGAGACCGCCTGGGCCTCGTCGCTGATCGTGGTGTAGAGCAGCGACCAGTCGACCGACAGGCCGACCCGCCGCCAGACCTCCTCGAACGCCTGCTCGTCGAGGGCGGTCAACTGGTGGCACAGCTCCACGAAATTGCGTCGCGAGATGGCGATCTCACGTTTGCCGGGCTTGTCCGGTGGCACGAAGTCAGGGTCGTAGGGCAGCGACGGGTCGCAGCGCACGCCGTAGACGTTCTGCACCCGCCGCTCGGTGGGCAGCCCGTTGTCGTCCCAGCCGATCGGGTAGAACACCGACTTGCCGATCATCCGCTGGTAGCGGGCCATGATGTCGGTGTGGGTGAAGGAGAAGACATGACCGACGTGCAGGGAGCCGGACACGGTCGGCGGCGGCGTGTCGATGGTGTAGACCTGCTCGCGCGAGGCGGACCGGTCGAAACGGTAGGTGCCCTCGTCCTCCCAGCGAGCTACCCATACCTGCTCCAAGCCGTCGAGGGTCGGCTTTTCCGGCATGGATGCATGGCGTAGTCGCTGTTGAGTCATGCCTCCATATGGTACGGCTTCGCAGGCCCGGCAAGCGGTACAGACTAGTGTTCGTTACAGAGGGGAAGGGAGATCGACATGGCGGAGGACAAGCCCGATGTCGCCTGGCGTCTGATCGGCGGTCTGGTCGGTCTGGCGACCGGCTGGGCGGCGAGGAAGGTCCTCGGGTTCGTCTGGGTGAAGGCGACCGGGAAGGAGCCGCCGCTCGACACAGACTCGCCCGAGGTCAGCATGGGGGAGGCGATCGGCTACGCCGTGCTCATGGGTGTCGGCATGTCGGTGGCGCAGATCGTGGTCAACCGGACCGCCAAGAAGCGTTACGACGCGTGGAAGTCTGTGAAGCAGGTGACTCAAGGGCAGTGAGAAACTCGTTGGCCCAGCGGTCCACGTCGTAGGTGGCGACCCGGCGGCGCATCGTGCGCATCCGCCGGGCCAGCTCGTGCGGCGTGGCCCGCATCGCGGCCAGCATCTGCCGCTTGACGTCCTCCACGTCGTACGGATTGACCAGGTAGGCCTGGCGCAGCTCGTCGGCCGCCCCGGCGAACTCGCTGAGCACCAGCGCGCCGTGCAGGTCGTGGTGGCAGGAGACGTACTCCTTGGCGACCAGGTTCATCCCGTCGCGCAGCGGGGTCACGACCATGACGTCGGCGGCCAGGTAGAGGGCGGCCAGCTCCGCGTGGTCGTACGACTGGTGGAAATACTGGATCGGCTGGTAGCCGAGCTGGGCGTGCTCGCCGTTGATCCGGCCGACCTGCAGCTCGATATCGTCGCGCAGCCGCTTGTACTCCTCCACCCGCTCCCTGCTGGGCGTGGCGATCTGCACGAACACGGCCTCGTTCGTCTTCAGCCGCCCGTCCTTGAGCAGCTCGCCGAACGCCTCCAGCCGCTGCCCGATGCCCTTGGTGTAGTCGAGCCGGTCGACGCCGAGCAGCACGTGCTCGGGATCGCCCAGCTCAGCCCTGACCTCCTTGGCCCGCGCCATGATCTGCGGGTCGCGCACCAGCGAGTCGAGCTGCCCGAAGTCCACCGAGATCGGGAACGCCTGCGTCGTCACCACCCGGTCGTCGAGGAAGATCTCGTTCCCCTTGTACGGCAGCCCGAGCAGCCTGCGGCACAACCGCCGGAAGTTGGAGGCCCC
Organism: Nonomuraea angiospora; assembly: GCF_014873145.1. Classification (NCBI taxonomy): domain Bacteria; kingdom Bacillati; phylum Actinomycetota; class Actinomycetes; order Streptosporangiales; family Streptosporangiaceae; genus Nonomuraea; species Nonomuraea angiospora. The sequence continues at coordinate 4,527,652 of NZ_JADBEK010000001.1, forward strand.
GCCGGGCAGCTGGAAGCCCACCAGGTCGGCCCCGAGCAGCCCTTCGACGAGGTCCTTGCGCCACGGCAGCCGCCAGAACAGCTCGGTCGGCGGGAACGGGATGTGCAGGAAGAACCCGATCCGCAGGTCCGGCCTGAGCCTGCGCAGCATGGCCGGGACGAGCTGGAGCTGGTAGTCCTGCACCCAGACCACCGCGCCCTTCTCGGCGGCGTCGGCGGCGGCGTTGGCGAAGCGCTCGTTGACGGCGCGGTAGGTGTCCCACATCGCCCGGTCGAACACGGGCGGCGCCACCACGTCGTGATAGAGCGGCCAGAGCGTGGCGTTGGAGAAGCCCTCGTAGTACAGCTCCACCTCACCGGCCGACAGCGGGACCGGGATGAGGTTCATGCCGTCCTGCTCGAACGGCTCCAGCTTCTCGTCGGGGGCTCCGTGCCAGCCGAGCCAGGCTCCGTGGCGGCGCTTCATCACCGGTGCGATCGCGGTCACGAGCCCGCCAGGGCTCCTGCGCCACGAGGCCGTCCCGTCAGGCTCGAGCGTCCGATCCACCGGCAACCGGTTGGCGACGATCAGAAACGAGCTCCGGCCAGTCACGCAGTTCCTCCTATTGTTCACCGAGCACGCGGCGGACGGCGGCCGCCACCGAGTCGGGACCCGCATGGGGGATGATCGCGGCGATGTGGGAATCGGGCCGGATGAGCCATGCCTCATCCGGTCCGGCGCCGAGCCTTTCAGCGAGCGAGCCGGTCCCATCGATCTCCGCGAGCCCGCGCACGGCGAGCGGCGCCGTAATGACCTTGCCCAAGACCTGCGCAAACAAACTCGAATCGCACATATCACCCAACAACACGAGAAATCCGTCACGACAGAACTCCCGCAATCTGCCGCCCGGAACTCCCACGTCCGGAAGGATCACCCCGGGCGCCGGAACGCACAGCGCTCCCTTGGGCGGCCTGCCCCCGAACGGCCGCGTCGGCTCGGGGGTCGTCAGCGGCGAGTCCACGTACCAGAACGGCTCGGCGAACCGGCCCGAGTCCACCTCCGCCACCAGCCCGCCCTCCAGCACGGCCCGCCTGCGCATGCGCTCCGCCACGGTCCTGGGCGCGAGGAAGCGCATCGTGGCGGCGGTGACCTCGAGGTTCTCCCGCGCGGCCGCGTGCCGCTCGGCGTGGTACGACTCCAGCAGCCCCTCCCCCGCCCAGCCGTTGAGCACGAAGGCCAGCTTCCAGGCCGCGTTCTCGGCGTCGGGCACGCCGGAGTTGAGCCCTCTGGCGCCGAACGGGGCCACCAGGTGGGCGCTGTCGCCGGCCAGCAGGACCCGGCCGACGCGCATGCGGGAGGCGATGCGGGAGTGAAAGCGGTACGTGCTGTGCCAGAGCAGGTCATAGGGGCGGTCGCCGATGATCTGCCCGACTTTTCCCAAAATATCGGCTTTTGTTGGGATGAAGTCGGGCGCGATCTGCCAGTCGATCCGGAACGTGCCGCCCGGGCAGGGGTGGATCAGGACCTGGCGGCCCGGGTTCCACGGCGGGTCGAAGTAGAAGCGGCGCTCGTTCTCCCAGCCGGGCAGGTCGGCCTTGATGTCGCAGATGAGGAACTGGTCGTCGAACGTCTCCCCGTCGAACGAGACGCCGAGCGCCTGGCGTACCCGCTGGGCCCTGGCACCCGCGCAGACCAGCGCGTAGGAGGCACGCAGCGACCGCTGGCCGCAGCGGACCGTCACCCCCGAGGGGTCCTGGTCGAGGCCGGTGACCTCGTGGTCCCAGCGCACCTCGATGAGCGGCTGCGCCGCGATCGCCTCGTCCAGGATCTGCTCGGTGCGGGTCTGGGAGATGTTCACGCACGCCGGCAGCGGGCCCTCGCGCTCGAACGACCAGGACAGCAGCTCGCGGTCGCGGTAGTAGGTGCGGGCGGTGGTCCAGGCCAGGCCCTCCTCGGCGATCCGGCCCGCGCCGGCGGCGGCCCAGATGTCGAGCACGTCGCGCTGCTGGCAGATGGACTTCGACCCGGTGGAGTCGCGCCCGGCCCGCCGGTCGAGCACCAGCACCTGGATGCCCCAGCGGGCCAGCAGCAGCGCGGCGCTCTGCCCGACCGGCCCCGCCCCGACCACGATGACCTGCGCTTCGGCCGGGGCGTTCATGACTGGAGCTGGTCCCAGACTTCGCGGTCGCGCTCGGCGGTCCAGATGCGCGGGCGCTCGACGCCGTGCAGCTCGTCCCAGAGCCTGGAGACGTTGAACGGCAGGCAGTGCTCGAAGATCGGCCAGGACCCGTACTGGGGCTCCAGCGCCCGGTGCGTGCGCTCGAACGCCTCCTTGAGCGAGCCCGCCGCGCCGACCTCGCGCAGCATCACGGTGAGGAAGTCGCGCGTCTGCGCGATGGCCGCGTCCACCCCCTGCCGGCCGCGCGCCACCGCGCCCCGGCCCCCGACCAGCGTCTCCGCCCCGAACGACGCGATCTTGTCGAGCGTCGCGGCGGACCAGTCGAGGTGGAAGGCGTCGCCGGTGTAGAGGGCGGCCTGGGACTCGACGAGGTCGCCGGCGAACATGATCCGTCGCTTCGGCAGCCAGGCCACCAGGTCGCCCTCGGTGTGGCCGCGCCCGCAGTAGGCCAGCACCAGGTCGCCCCGGGCGCCGCCCAGGTCGATGGTGAACGTGTCGCTGAACGTCGCCGTCGGCCACGTCAGGCCCGGGATCGACCCGGGCTCCTTGAACAGTCGGGGCATCCTGGCGTACTCGCTGGCCCAGTCCTGCTCGCCGCGCTCGGCGATCAGCTCGCGGGTCTTGTCGTGCGTCACGATCACGTCCGCGCCGAACGCCGACGCGCCCAGCACCCGGACGGCGTGGTAGTGCGACAGCACCAGGTACCTGATCGGCTTGTCGGTGTGCTCCCGCAGCCTGGCCAGCCACTCGCGGGCGGCCACGGGTGTGGCGAGCGCCTCGAAGCAGACGAGGAAGTCCTCGGCCTCGATGGCGCCCACGTTCGGATCGCCTTCTGCCGTGAGCGCGTACACGCCCTCGGCCAGGACCTCCATGGACTGCTTCTTCTCGCCGAGATCGGCCGACGAGGCGAACGGCTTGGCCATCACCACTCCTCCCGCAACGCGGTCAGCACCCGCCACAACCCCTTCCCGCTCTCACGGCCCCTCTCCCCCCACCCGGGGGTCACGCCGGGCGGCGGGTCTGGACGATGTGGAAGCGGCCCGCCACGTAGCCCGGGTCCGTGAGGGAGGCCGTGGCGGCCGGGTTGGCGCCCGTGCCGTGGTAGTCGCTGAACGCCGCCGACTGGTTGACGAAGACGCCGCCCGTCAGGTTGCACGACAGGTTCACCCCCGCGTCGAGGGCGGCGCGTTCGGCCTGGTCGAGCACCTCGGCGGAGGTCGAGTAGACGGCGGCCGTGAGCGCCCCGCGGGCCTGGGGCGTGCGGCGCAGCACCTCCAGGCTCTCCTGCGCCGACCCCATCGGGATGACGAACGCGATCGGCCCGAAATGCTCCCGCCCGTAGACCTCGGAATCGTCAGGCGAGACCTTCACGATCACCGGCGTCCGCACCACCGCGTCCGGGAAGGCCGGGTGCTTCACCGCGCGCGACTCCAGCACCACCTCGCCCAGCGATGGCGCCGCCTCCACCCGGGCCAGCACGTCGGGGTTGACGATGGCCCCGGTCAGCTCCACCGCGCGGGCGTCGTCCCCGAGCAGCCTGCCGACGGCGCCGGCCAGCCCGGCGCAGACCTCCTCGAAGCTCTTGTGCCCCTCGTCGGTCTCGATCCCGCCGGCCGGCACGAGGAGGTTCTGCGGCGCCGTGCACATCTGGCCGCTGTAGAGCGACAGCGAGAACGCCAGGTTGCCCAGCATGCCGCGCCAGGAGTCGGTCGAGTCGACGACGATGGTGTTGACCCCCGCCTTCTCGGTGTGCACGAGCGCCTGCCGGGCGTTGCGCTCCAGCCAGTCGCCGAACTCCGTGGAGCCGGTGAAGTCGACGACGCGGACGGCGGGGTGGGTGGCGAGGGTCCTGGCCAGCCCCTGCCCCTCCTCCACCGCGAGCGAGACCAGCCCGGGGTCGAAGCCCGCCTCGGCCAGCACCTCGCGGGCGATCAGCACGGTGATGGCGAGCGGCAGCACGGCCCGCGGATGGGGCTTGACGATCACCGGGTTGCCGGTGACGAGCGAGGCGAACAGCCCCGGGTAGGCGTTCCAGGTCGGGAACGTGTTGCAGCCGATCACCAGCGCGACGCCCCGGGGCACGACCGTGAAGCGCTTGTCCATGACCAGCGGCTCGCCCTTGGCCGGCTTCTCCCAGCGGGCGCTCGCGGCCGAGGAGGTCATGGCCGCGTAGCCGTACGCGACGGCCTCGAGCGCGCGGTCCTGCGCGTGCGGCCCGCCCGCCTGGAAGGCCATCACGAACGCCTGCCCGGTCGTGTGCTGCACCGCGTTGGCCAGCTCGAAGCTGCGCCGGTTGATCCGGTCGACGATCTCGACGCAGGCCAGCGCGCGGGCCTCGGGCCCAGCGTCGCGCCAGGCGGGCAGCGCCGCCTCGGCCGCGGCGATCAGGTCGTCCACGAGCGGCTGCGGATAGGTGACGCCGAGATCGATGCCGTACGGGGAGCGCTCGGCGCCGATCCAGGACCCGGTGCCTGGCTGGTCGAGGGGGAACGGCTTGCCGAGGTAGGACTCGAACGCCTCCTTGCCCCGCTCGGCCGCCCCCTCGCCGTAGACGCGCGGGCTCGGCGACTCGGGATAGGCGCTCCAGTATCCCCGTTCGGCGATGGCCGACAGCGCCTTCTCGAGAGTCTCGCGGTGCTGCTCGAACATGGTGTTCACCCTCTTGACAGGGATGGACCGGACGGTGAAGTGTTTACCGAACATTCGGTCAGTTGACAAGGGAGACCTGCGTTGGAGACCGCGCGTCGCATGATGGACGCCGACACCGCCTCCGCCGCCCTGGGCATCGAGCTGACGGAGCTGGGCGAGGGCCGGGCGGTGTGCCGGATGACCGTGACCGGCCAGATGATCAACGGGCACGACCTGTGCCACGGCGGCTACGTGTTCCTGCTGGCCGACACCGCGTTCGCCTGCGCCTGCAACAGCCACGGCCCGGTGACGGTGGCGGCGGGCGCGGAGATCACGTTCGTCTCCCCGGCCCACGCGGGCGACGTGCTGGTGGCCGAGGCCGCCGAGCGCACCCGCTACGGCCGCAGCGGCATCTACGACATCACGGTGCGCGGGGCGGACGGCCGGGTGGTCGCCGAGTTCCGCGGCCGAAGCAGAGAGCTGAGACAGGTGGAGGGCTGATGAGACTCGGCGATCCCCCCGCGCCGGAAGATCTCGACCCCGTCGAACGGGTGTCCCGCGACGAACTCATGTCGATCCAGCTGGAACGGCTCCAGCAGACACTCACCCACGCTTACCAACATGTCCCGATTTATCGGCAAAAATTCGACCAGGCGGGGGTGCATCCGAGCGACTGCAAGGAGCTCGCGGACCTGGCCGCGTTCCCCTTCACCACCAAGCAGGACCTGCGCGACACCTACCCGTTCGGCATGTTCGCCGTCCCGCGCGAGCGGGTGGCCAGGATCCACGCCTCCAGCGGCACCACGGGCACGCCCACCGTGGTCGGCTACACCAGGCACGACCTCGACGTCTGGGCGGAGGTCGTGGCCCGCTCGATCCGCGCCTCCGGCGGCCGGCCCGGCGACCTCGTACACGTGGCCTACGGGTACGGCCTGTTCACCGGCGGGCTGGGCGCCCACTACGGGGCCGAGCGGCTGGGCTGCACGGTGGTGCCGGTCTCCGGCGGCATGACGCCCCGGCAGGTCCGGCTCATCACCGACCTGCGGCCCGACATCGTCATGGTCACGCCGTCGTACATGCTGGCCCTGCTGGACGAGTTCGAGCGGCAGGGCCTGGACCCCCGCGCGTCCTCCCTGCGGATCGGGATCTTCGGCGCCGAGCCCTGGACCGAGCGCATGCGCGCGGAGCTCGAGGACCGCTTCGACCTGCACGCCGTGGACATCTACGGCCTGTCGGAGGTGATCGGCCCCGGCGTCGCGAACGAGTGCGTCGAGACCAAGGACGGCCTGCACGTCTGGGAGGACCACTTCTACCCCGAGACCGTCGATCCCTTCACGGGAGAGCCCGCGCAGGCGGGCGAGCTGGTCTTCACCAGCCTCACCAAGGAGGCCATGCCGGTCATCCGCTACCGCACCGGCGACCTGACCAGGCTGCTGCCGGGCACCGCCAGGCCCGCGTTCCGGCGCATGGAGAAGGTGACGGGCCGCACCGACGACATGATCGTCCTGCGCGGCGTGAACGTGTTCCCGACCCAGATCGAGGAGCAGGTGCTGCGCGTGGAGGGCCTGTCACCGCACTTCCAGCTCCACCTGACCCGCCCGGGGCGGCTCGACGTGATGACGGTCAGGGTGGAGGCCCGCCCGGGCCTCGCTGCTCGTGGGGAGGCCGGGGAGGCGCTGCGCCGGGCCGTCAAGGACACCGTCGGCGTGAGCGTGGAGGTCGAGGTGGTGGATCCGGAGACGCTGGAGCGCTCGGTCGGCAAGCTCAAACGAGTCATCGACAAGCGGGATAATTAAGACATGGCCCCTCCGACCCCCACCCGTCAGCGCAGGCGCGGACACGATCCGGAGTCCGTGCTGTCCACCGCCGTCGGCGTCTTCAACGAGCGGGGCTACGACGGGACGAGCATGGAGGACCTGGCCAGGGCGCTCGGCGTGACCAAGTCGGCCATCTACTACCACGTGCCGGGCAAGGAGCAGCTGCTCGCGCGGGCGCTGGACCGGGCGCTCGACGGGCTGTTCGCGGTGGTGGCCGACGAGCGCGCCGCCTCGGGGCCGGCGATCGACCGCCTGGAGTGGGCGGTACGGCAGAGCGTGCGCATCCTCGTGGACCGGCTGCCGTACGTGACGCTGCTGCTGAGGGTGCGCGGCAACAGCGGCACCGAGCAGGCGGCGCTGGAGCGGCGGAGGGAGTTCGACAGGTTCATCAGCCGCCTGGTCAAGGAGGCGGCGGCGGAGGGCAGCATCCGGCCGGACGTGGATCCGGCGCTGGTGACGCGGCTGCTGTTCGGCGCGGTCAACTCGATCACCGAGTGGTACAAACCGGCGCGCGGGGCCTCGGCGGACGACCTGGCCGACGCGTTGCTCAAGATGACCTTCACCGGCCTACGGGTCTAACTCGTCCCGCCGCCGGGGGTCGACCTCGGGTGTCCCGCTCCCCGGGGGCAGCTTGACGCGCAGGTCGTTGCGTACGGCCTCGCCGAGTTTCTTGGTGGCGAGGCGGTTGAGCGCGCCGCCGGCGATGGCTCCCGTGAGGAACGGGCCGAGCGTGGTCAGGTGGCGGCCGAGCGTCCGCAGGAGACGGTTGCGCAGGGCGGTCTTGGTGGCCGCGCCGAGCGCCAGCGAGACGGACGTGGGCGTGAGGGGGTCGATGCCACGTTGTTTGGCCCATGCGGCCGTGAACGCGACCGCGCGCTGGGTGCCCGAGCCCTCGACGCGTACGCCGTAGACCTCGTGCAGCTCGGCCAGGAGCTTGACCTCGATGGCGGCGACGACGATGGTCTCGGCGACGAGCTGCGCGGGGGCGGAGAGCAGAAGGGGCGGTGCGGCGAACTCTGCCGCCGCGAGCGCTCCGCCGATGGCGCCGACCGTCATCGTGGCCTTCTGGGCGGTGCGCACCAGGTCGTCGGCGAGCTGCTCGCCGGTCAGGCCGTGATGGTGCTCGGACAGGGTGTGCAGATCCCGGATCGGGATGCGAGGCGCGATGTTGAGAAAGACGTCCGCCAGCCAGCGCCCCCGGCCCGCGCCCGTGGCGCGCGCCTTCTTGGCCCCGTCGGACAGTGCGCGGGCTAGTCGGCCGAGCAGCCTGCGCCGCTCGGCCGGCTCAAGCTCGCCGGGCGCGGTGAGCTTGCCCACGAGCTCGCCGACCTCGCGTTCGGGGTCGGCGACCTCGTTGTCTGGTTGCTTGTCCTGCTCAGGTACGGCCACGCGTTGCCTCCGTCCTCATGGTCGCGATCGCTCAAGGCCGGGCTTGGTCTCCCTACCCCGAGCATTTCGCTCCAGTCGATTAGGCGGCGCACTCCCGGCAGACCTGCTGGCCGTTCTTCTCGGAGGCCAGCTGGCTACGGTGGTGCACCAGGAAGCAGCGCGAGCAGGTGAACTCGTCGGCCTGGCGGGGGATCACCCGCAGGGAGAGCTCTTCGTTCGACAGATCCGCACCGGGCAGCTCCAGCGACTCGGCCAGGTCGGTCTCGTCGATGTCGATGCTGCCAGACGACTTGTCGGTACGCCGCGCCTGCAACTCCTGGAGGCTGTCCTCCCCCAGGTCGTCGTCTGTCTTGCGTGGGCTGTCGTAGTCGGTAGCCATTGTGGTTACTCCATCCCCCTCATCTATATGTCCTCGCGCTCATCGCGCGTCTTCTAACGTCCAGGAAGCCCATCTTGTGCCCGTTCCGCCGGGGAGATTTCCCATCGGTACCCCGCGGGAACGGACGACGAACCTCCCAACACGTCAGGGCCTGCTGCCGTCGGCAATGGTTAGCCAAATATGGCGAAACCCACAGCCTTGGCGCCATGCACCACCGTGTTCGACGGCACATCCAACCACATGTGCGGCGTGAATGAGACGCCCCCCACGCCTCAACACACGGACGAAGGCGCCAGAGCAACACGACCTCAGCGCCTCGGGAGCCGAATGGTCACGACGAGCCCTCCACCATCGCGTGGCACCGCGGCCACATTTCCACCGTGAGCCTGAACCACCGCACGAACGATGGACAGCCCGAGCCCCGATCCCTTGGCCGAATCCACGCGGTCCGCGTGGAGCCTCCTGAAGGGCTCGAACAGGCTGTTCACCTCGTACGCCGGGACATGCTGCCCTGTGTTGGCCACCTGAACAACCAAGGCACCGTCCGCCATTCCCGTCTGGATCCATACTTTTCCGTTTTCGGGAATGTTGTACTTGACCGCGTTCTCCAGGAGGTTGCTGACCGACCGCTCCAGGAGCACCGGGTCGCCTATGGTAGGCGCGCTGACCAGTTCGGCCGTCACGGTTACCCCGTGCTCCTCGGCGAAGGCCGTCACCTGTTCCACGGCCGTCTGAGCGACTTCCCGGACATCGAGCGGTTTGCGTACGGCGAGTTCGCGCTCGCTCCTCGCCAGCAACAGCAGTCCCTCGATGAGCTTCTCGTTACGCGCGTTGACTTCGAGAAGGGTGCGGCCGAGCGCTTTGAGATCCTCGGACGCCTCGGGATCGGACAGGGCGATCTCCAGGACGGTCCGGTTAATCGTGAGGGGAGTTCGCAATTCGTGGGAGGCGTTGGCCACGAATCTGCGCTGGGTGTCGAAGGCGACGTTGAGCCGGGTGAGCATGGCGTCGAACGTGTCGGCCAGCTCCTTCAGCTCGTCGTTGGGGCCCTGCAGGTCGATGCGCTGGTGGGCCAGGGTGCTCTCCGACAGCTTGCGCGCCGTCGCCGTCATCTGGGCCACCGGTCGCAGCGCCCGGTCGGCCACGAAGTAGCCGATGATCAGCGCCAGGATGCCGACGCCCAGCAGCGCGAGCAGGGAGTTGCCGAACAGCGCGTCCCGCGCGCGCTGGATCGCCAGCGTCTGCCAGTTGTGCCAGGCGCTCTGGAGTGCGGCGTCCTGGGCCGGAGGCAGCCCCAGGTCGATGGTGGGCCACGCCCAGGTGATCGCCGAGCCGACGATCATGTAGACCGACGCCAGCAGCACGGCGGCCGCCACGAAGACGAGCGCGCCGTACGTGAGTGTCAGCCGCCACCGGATGCTGACCTTGGCGGGCAGCTCCTTCATCCGCTCCATCGGCGTGCGCTGCACCGGCGACTGCCCGGCGGGCGGCGGCGGGCCGTCCCAGGCGGGCGGCCCGCTGGGGGGTGGCGCCTGCTGCACGCGCGTCGCCTTCCTGGCCGAATGGGGGCTGATCATCGGATGCGTCGGCCCCGCCTGGAGCTCCTCAGACCTCTCCGTCACAATTTGTACCCAACCCCGGGCACAGTCTCGATCACCTGAGGCTCGCCCAGCTTCTTCCGCAGCGTCATCATGGTCACGCGGACCACGTTCGTGAAGGGATCGATGTTCTCGTCCCAGGCCTTGTCCAGCAGGTCCTCCTGGCTGACCACGGCGCCCTCGGCCCGCATCAGCTCCTCGAGCACCGCGAACTCCTTCTTGGTCAGCACGACCTCCTTGCCGTCGCGCTCCACCAGCCGCTTGCCCGGGTCGAGCCGGATGCCGGCGCGCTCCAGGACGGGCGGCAGGGCGGGCGCGGAGCGGCGGCCGAGCGCGCGCACCCTGGCGACCAGCTCGATGAACACGAACGGCTTGGCCAGGTAGTCGTCGGCCCCCAGGCCGAGACCCTCCACCTTGTCGTCCACGTCGCCCGACGCGGTCAGCATCAGGATCCGCGAGGCGCTGCGCTGCTCCACCAGGCGACGGCACACCTCGTCGCCGTGGACGACCGGCAGGTCGCGGTCCAGCACGATCACGTCGTAGTCGATGTAGGAGGTCCGCTCGAGGGCGCCGCCCCCGTCGTAGGCGACGTCGACCGCCATGGCCTCGCGCCGCAGCCCGGTCGCGATCGCGTCGGCGAGCACCCGCTCATCCTCAACCACCAGCACCCGCACGCCTGATGCACCTCTCTCCGATTCTGGTCACTCATTCTGTCCACAGCCTCGATAAGCGCACGGTAAGGCATGTTCAGAGGTGGGTGACCCCCCGGTCAGGGAGAGCAGCACAAAATTCATGTTTCGGAGTGCGACGGGCCGGGGTATGCCTGCGGGACACCCATTGCCCGGCCATCACCCGGCATTGGGCGTACTTCGCCCAAGAGCATGGATCGGACCCCAGAGAGTAGGTGAGATGGGCGAGTTCACGACCACGATCGAACACCGCCTCGACCAGGCTTATAAGGGCCTTCGGGAGGCCCGTAGCGTCGGCGACGAATATCTCGCTGACACGCTCACCGCCGAGATCGAGGACCTGCGCAGGCTGGCCGACGATCACGGCATCCCGTTGCCCCGCTGACCAAGCGCGGACGGCCGGAGCCCCCGAGGGCTCCGGCCGTTCGCTTTCAGGCGTCCCGTTCCGGGTTCTGCGCCGCCAGCAGCTCGTGCAGCTCCTCGAAGAGCCCCGGCGCCGCGCAGATCGCGAACTCCGGGCTCACCGGCCTGCCGTGCAGCCCTTCGAGCCTGGCCCCCGACTCGGTCGCCACCAGGCCGGCCGCGCCGTAGTCCCACGGGTTGATGCCGCGCTCGTAGTAGGCGTCCACGCGGCCCGCCGCGAGCGAGCAGAGGTCGATCGCGCACGAGCCGCCGCGCCTGATGTCCCGCACCCGGGGCAGCACCGCCGCGACCACCTGGCCCTGGATCGCGCGCCTGCTCACCCCGTAGCCGAACCCGGTCGCCACCAGCGCCTGCGCGAGCGGCACGCCCGTGTTGCAGCGCAGCCGCTCCGCGCCGAGCCAGGCGCCCTCGCCGAGCGCCGCCGTGTAGACCTCGCCGCGCGCCGGCAGGTTGACGACCCCGGCCACGACCTGGCCGTCGACCTCGACGGCGATCGACACCGCCCAGTCCGGCAGGCCGTACAGGAAGTTGACGGTGCCGTCGATCGGGTCGACGACCCAGCGCACGTCCGAATCGCCGGGCTCCTCCCCGCCCTCCTCGCCGAGGATCCTGTCGCCGGGCCTGGCGGCCAGGATGCGCTCGCGGATCAGCTCCTCCGACGCCTTGTCCAGCGCGGTGACCACGTCGGTGGGGCTGGACTTGGTCTCGATCTCCTCGGACATCGTGGGCCGCTTGGCGAGCAGCATGTCGCCCGCCTCGCGCGCGATGTCCTCGGCCAGTCTCAGGAACTCCGTCATCAGGCCACCGAGTCCGGACGCTTCCACTCCTCGCCGAGCACGTGCTGGGCGAGGAAGGCGAACACGGTCTCGTACCAGGCGACGATGTTGCCCGGCTTGAGGATCCAGTGGTTCTCGTCGGGGAAGTACAGGAACTTCGACTCGACCTCGCTGCGCCGCAGGTCCCACCAGAGCCGCAGGCCCTCGCCGATCGGCACGCGGTAGTCCTTGTCGCCGTGGATGACGAGGAGCGGGGTGGTGATCTTGTCGAGGGAGTTGTGCGGCGACAGGAGCTGGTACCGCTCGGAGCCGGGCTCGCCGAACTCGCGCTGCCAGTACATGGAGGCGTCGGTGGTGCCGGCGAACTGGTCGAGGTTCCACAGCGACGCGTGGGTGACGATGGCCTTGTAGCGGTCGCTGTGGCCGGCGAGCCAGTTGGCCATGTAGCCGCCGTACGAGCCGCCCATCGCGCCGATGCGCTCGCTGTCGATGTCGTCCCTGGCCAGGGCCACGTCGACGATCGCGTCGAGGTCGGCCTGGGTGCGCGGGCCCCAGTTGCCCCAGCCGCGGTCGATCATCTCCTGCCCGTAGCCGGTGGACAGGCACGGGTCCGGCATGAGCACGGCGTACCCGCGCTGGGTCATGAGCCACACCTGCCAGCGCCACTGCCAGTCGTTCCACGAGGCGACCGGGCCGCCGTGGATCCACAGCACGAACGGCGCCGGCTCGTCGGCCGAGGCGCCCTCGGGCAGCGCGAGCCAGCCGCGGACCGTGGCGCCGTCGTCGGCGGTGGCGGAGATCTCGGTCAGCGTGCCCGGCACCTCGGGGCGCGGCGCGGGCGAGGGCAGGTCGACGATCTCGCCGCCGGCCACGTCGATCCTGGCCGGGCCGGGGGCGAGGGCGAGGCCGCTGCGCAGCGCGTAGACGGAGCCGCCGTCGGAGGAGACGTTGAGCCCGGCGTACGCGGCGTCGTCCAGGGTGAGCCTGGTGCTCTCCCCGTCCAGCGGGACGCGGAAGACCGGCCGGCGGCCCTGGTGGTCGGCCACGATGTAGACGGCCGCGGAGTCCGGCGCCCACTCGACGCCCGAGGGGAACAGGTCGGGCGCGTACGCTCGGCCCTCGCCGGTGGCCACGTCGGCGATCCACAGCTCGCTGCGCGCCGAGACCTCCAGCCCGGTGAACCGCTCGCGGGCGCAGGCCACCTTGGAGCCGTCGGGCGAGATCGCGAGCGGGCCCGTGAAGTCGAAGCCGTCCTCGGTGAGCACCGTGCGCCGCTCGCCCGAGGCCACGTCGATGGCCACCAGGTCGGTACGGCTCTCGCCCTTCGGCAGGTACGTGCGCCAGGTCGTGATCACCGTGGCGCCGTCCGGGCTCAGCTCGAACGAGGCGTCCCGCAGCGCCTCCCCCGCGTCGGGCGTCAGTTCTCGCACGTCCTCCAGGCGGTCGGCGCCGAGCCTGGCGGTGAACAGCCTGGTGCGGCCCGGCCCGAGGTCGTGGTCCCAGAAGCGGATCGGGTAGCCCTCGTGCAGGATGGCGCTGATCCCGGCGTCCTTGCGGGCCTTGCGCCTGGCCTCGTCGGCCGCCTCCTCGCCGTCGAGCACGTCGGAGGAGAACACCACGACGTCGGCCGCCGTACGCACGGCGCCGATGCCGCCGGGGCGGGTGGCCACCTGGCGGGCCTCACCGCCCGCGCGGGGCAGCAGCCAGAGCGCGGGCACCTCGTCGGAGGAGTCCTTGACGGTGGGGTCGGGGCGGGCGGAGGTGAACAGCACGTCGCCCGCGGCCGTGAAGACCGCGGCCGACTCGCCCTTGGCCGAGCGGGTCAGCCGGTAGGGCTCGCCGTCGACCGGAATCGCCCAGAGCGCGGTGCCGTAGGACTTGCCGTCGGGGTTGAGTGACTGGACTGTGGAGATCAACCTGGAGCCGTCGGGGGAGAGCTTCAGCGAGAGAACCCGGGGGATGGCCACGTAGTCGCGTATGTCATTGAATGCGCTCACTCAATCGAACCTACCTGTTCATGGCCTCACTCCGTGAGGCTGTGCCCGGTCGCTCGGGAGCCGTTGCCTTCCCTCGCTGCGGAGACCGCCCGCATACCCCAATACTGTGGTCACGTGGGAACTTACGACGCGTTGCTGGTTCTGTCGTTCGGCGGGCCCGAGGGTCCCGACGACGTGCTGCCGTTCCTGGAGAACGTCGTGCGCGGCAGGGGGGTGCCGCGCGAGCGGCTGCTCGAGGTGGCCGAGCACTACCAGGGCTTCGGCGGGGTCAGCCCGATCAACCAGCAGAACCGCGACCTGGTCGAGGCGCTGCGCCCGATCGCCGGCGTGCCCGTCTACTGGGGCAACCGCAACTGGCACCCGTTCGGCGAGGACACCGTCCGCCGGATGAAGGCCGACGGGATCAGGAAGGCGGCCGTGTTCGCCACCTCCGCGTTCGCGGGCTACTCAAGTTGCCGCCAGTACTACGAGGACATCGCCAGGATCTCCGTCGAGGACGGCCCCGAGCTGGTCAAGATGCGCCACTTCGGCGACCACCCCGGGTTCGTGGAGGCGATGGCCGACCACACCCGGGCGGCGCTCGAACGGCTCGGCCGCGACGACGCCAGGCTGGTGTTCACCGCCCACAGTATCCCCGTCTCCATGGCCGAGACCGCGGGCCCCTCCGGCGGCCTGTACGAGGCGCAGCTGCGCAGGTGCGCCGAGCTGGTCAGCCGGGCGCTCGGCCGCACGCAGCCGTGGGACCTGGTGTGGCAGTCGCGCAGCGGCCCGCCGCAGGTGCCGTGGCTGGAGCCGGACGTCTGCGACTTCCTGCGCAAGACGGACGCCCGTTCGGTCGTGCTGGTGCCGATCGGGTTCGTCTCCGACCACATGGAGGTCGTCTACGACCTCGACACCGAGGCCAGGCAGGTGGCCGCCGAGCTGGGGCTGCCCATGGAGCGGGCGGCGACCGCCGGCACGCACCCGCGCTTCGTCCAGATGGTCCGCGAGCTGATGGACGAGCCCGAGCCCGTCCCCTGCGCGCTCACCTGCTGCCCCCCGCCCCGCAGGCGCACTCAGGCGTAAGTACGGGCGTAAGCCTCGGCGATGCCCATGACCTTGTTCACGTAGTCCCACGAGTGGTTGTAGAACCAGATCGCCTTGCGCAGCTTCTCGCCGCCCTGGCCGGCGCCGTTGGCACACAGGTAGTTGGCGGCGCCGGGCACCGCGTCGTACGGGCTCCAGATGTCGGCCTTGCCGTCCCCGTCGCCGTCCACGCCGTAGTGCTTCCAGGTGGCGGGCATGAACTGCATGGGCCCGAGCGCGCCCGCGCTGGACGGGCCGTTGTTGCGGCCGTGGCTGCTCTCCACCTGCCCGATCGCCGCCAGCACCGTCCACGACAGCCCAGGGCAGCGGGTGGCCGACGCCCTGTAGAGGTCCAGGTAGCTGCCCGGGCGGCCCACGTTCACCGTCGCCTGCGGCTTCTGCTGCTGCTTCGGCGTACGGTGCGCCGCGTCCAGCATGACGACCTGCGAACCCTTGCCGAGCACCTTGCGCACGCCCGACTCGCTGATCTTGCCGGCCTTGCCGTGCAGCAGTACCGCGACCCCCGGCGCGAACCCCAGCGACCTGCCCAGGTCCGCGCTCACCAGCCCGTCCACGCCCACGAGCCCGAGCGTGGCCGAGGCCGCCACGCGCAGCCGGGGCCCGCCGTCCACCTGGTACATCGCGCCCAGGATCATCCCGAACTTGCGCATCGCGCCCGCGTCGGCCACCAGTTCGCCCCTGGCCAGCGCGCTCCACACGGCGGGCTGGTCGGCGACGGGCTGCGGCGTCCAGGAGCGGAAGTCGGCGGGGTCGACGGCCAGCAGGTTCAGGGGGGTGCCGGCCACCTTGACCGCGCCCGCGTCCACCACGATCACCTTCTGCACGTGCTTCAGCCCGCTGAGCGCGAACCTCGTGCTCTTCGGCACCGCGCCCGCCGCGATGGCCAGCACGCGCGGCGGCGTCGCGGTGATCCCGGGGCCGCCATGGCCGAACTCCTTGACCGGCTCCTTGACCGGCGCCGCCGTGGGCACGAGCCGGTCGAGGCGCGGCGAGGGCTGCTGCGGCCGCTGCGTGGGCTTCCTGCGCACCGGCTCGCTCGCCGTTTTGACCAGGTCGTCGCCCAGGATCACGACGACTCCGCCGGCCGCGGCCGTGACCACGAGCACGGCGGCGACCATGAGGATGACCGCGCGCAACGAGGGAAGACCGGACACTCGGGACACGTTAACCCACGCAGCCGCTAAATCACTTGCCATCCGGACATACGGTGCGCCATGGTTACTTGGCTCAAGTAAGGGGGAAACGGCGTGGTCGGGCCTTACCGGGGATTGTTCGACGGGCCCGGCGTCAAGGGATTCGTCCTGGCGGGATTCATCGGCCGCATGCCGATGTCCATGCTCGGCATCGGGGTCGTGCTGCTGGTCTCCGCGCTCACCTCGTCGTACGCCACCGCCGGCGGCGTCGCCGCCATGACCAACCTGGCCTTCGCCGTGGCCGCCCCCATGTCGGGCCGGCTCGTGGACAGGTTCGGGCAGGGCCGGGTGATCCCGCCGTTCGCCGTCGTCAACGCGCTCGCGCTGGTCGCGCTGATGCTGTGCGCCGGGTTCGACCTGCCCGACTGGACGCTGTACGCCTCGGGCCTGCTCGTGGGCGCCACCTCGCTGTCGCTGGGCTCGATGGTGCGGGCCCGCTGGTCGGTCATCCACGGCGGGTCGGGCAAGCTGCACACCGCGTTCGCCTTCGAGTCGGTGGTGGACGAGGTCATCTTCGTCACCGGGCCCGCGCTGGTCACGGTGCTGGCCACCGCCGTGAACCCGTACGCGGGGCTGGTCGTGGCCCTGGTCTGCATGCTCCTGGGCGCCCTCGCGCTGGCGGCCCAGCGGCGCACCCAGCCGCCCGTGCAGCCGGTCAAGTCGGCGGCGGGCACGCCCATCCTGATCCCCGGCATCGCCCTGCTGGCGTGCGTCTACCTGGCGCTGGGCGCCGTGTTCGGCTCGGTCGACCTGATCACGGTGGCCTTCGCCGAGGAGCACGGCGCGAAGAGCGCCTCCGGGTTCCTGCTGGCGGCGTTCGCGGGCGGGTCGATGGTGTCGGGGCTGTGGTTCGGGTCGCGGGAGTGGAAGATCTCGCTGCGCGGGCGGTTCGTGCGGACGCTCGCGCTGTTCGTGGTGGGGCTCATCCCGATCATGTTCATCGGTGACGCGTGGATCATGGCGGCGGCGCTGTTCCTGGCCGGTTTCGCCATCTCGCCGACGCTCATCACGGGCTTCTCGCTCACCGAGCGGCTGGTGCCGCCGTCCCTGCTCACCGAGGGCATGGCGTGGATCTCGACCTCGATCGGGTTCGGCGTGGCGGTCGGCGCGTGGGCCGGCGGGCGGCTCACCGAGCTGTTCGGCGCGTCCAACGCGTACGCCTTCTCCTGGGGGGCGGCGATCCTCGCCGCGGTCGTGGGCATCGGAGGTTCGGGTTTGCTGAGACTTCCCGAGGCTCCTTCACCCGCCAAGAGTTGATCCGCTACGGTCGGGACATCCCTCGCAACACCCACCTCATTGGAAGCATTACCTATGTCCCGACAAATCAGTTCACTTCTAGCTATCGCGGCAGTTTGCGTCACCCTGGCCCCGGCGCCTGCCTTCGCACAGGCCCCGAAGAAGGCCGCGCCCGTCGACTGCGAGCAGGTCAAGTGCCTCGCGCTGACGTTCGACGACGGGCCCGGCAAGTACGCGGGAACGCTGCTCGACACGCTGAAGAAGTACGACGCGAAGGCGACGTTCTTCCTCGAGGGCCAGTACGTGAAGAGCCGTCCCGCGTTCGTCAAGCGCATGGCCGCCGAGGGCCACGAGCTCGGCAACCACAGCTACAGCCACCCCGACTTCACCAAGTCGGACGCGGGCACCATCAGGAACGAGATCAAGAAGACCCAGGACGCGGTCAAGAAGGCGGCGGGCGTCGAGCCCAAGCTGCTGCGTCCGCCGTACGGGCTGGCCGACCTGCAGGTCGCCGACGTCGCCACGGAGTTCGGCATGCCGATGATCCTGTGGACCGCCGGCTCCGAGGACTGGTCCAGCAAGAACGTCGACGCCATCAAGAAGAAGACCATGGAGGTCGCGCAGCCCAACGGCATCATCCTGATGCACGACTGGGTGAAGCAGACCGTGGACGCGATGCCGGCCCTCATCAAGTCGCTCCAGAAGAAGGGCTACCACCTCGTGACGGTGTCCGAGATCGTCAAGGGGCAGAACCTGCAGCCCGGCGACATCTTCCCGGTTCCCGCCGGCTGGGAGAAGTGAGTATCGTTCGCGTTTAACCGAACGATGCTCTGGAGGGGTGCTCGTGACGTTCGCGAATTGGGCGCGTAACCAGTCGGGCACCCCTGCCGAGGTGCGTACGCCGGCCTCGGTCGAGGACGTCGTACGCGCCGTGCGCGACGCCGCCGCCTCCGGGCGGCGGGTCCGCATGGTGGGCACGGGCCACTCCTTCACGGGGGTGGCCCTCACCGACGGCGTCATGCTGCGCCCCGGCGCGCTCACCGGGATCAGGTCATGGGGCGACGACCGCGTGACCGTGCTGGCGGGCACCCCGCTCCGCGTGCTGAACGAGCTGCTCGACGAGCGCGGCCTGGCCCTGGCCAACATGGGCGACATCACCGAGCAGACCGTCGCGGGCGCGATCCAGACCGGCACGCACGGCACCGGCCGCGACAGCGGCGGCCTCGCCGACCAGGTCGCCGAGCTGGAGCTGGTGCTGGCCGACGGCTCGGTGACGACGGCCGGGCCGGGCGAGGACCTGTTCGACGCGGCCAGGGTCGGGCTGGGGGCGCTCGGGGTGCTGACGGCCGTGACACTCCGGGTGGAGCCCGCGTTCCTCCTGCACAACCGGCGGCGCAAGCTGGCGCTCAGCGAGGTGCTCGACTCGCTCGACGAGCTGACCTCGGCGAACGAGCACCTCGACTTCTTCTGGCTGCCGCACACCGACGCCTGCCTGGTCAAGACCAACAACCGCAGCCCTGGACCGGCCCGGCCGCCAGGCACGTTGCGGCACTGGCTGGACAACGTCTTCCTGGAGAACACCCTTTTCGGCGCGGCGTGCGCGCTCGGGGGCCGCCTCCCCGGCCTGATCCCGCGGATCAACGCCGTCAGCGCGGCGGCGCTCGGCGACTCGGAGTCGGTCGACACGTCGTACAAGATCTTCACGGCGCGGCGGGACGTGCGCTTCCTCGAGATGGAGTACGCGGTGCCGCGCGAACGCCTCGGCCAGGCGCTGCGCGAGACCAGGGACCTGATCGACCGGATGGACTGGAAGATCACGTTCCCGGTGGAGGTGCGGGTCACGCCGCCCAGCGACGCGTGGCTGTCGACCGCGTACGGGCGGTCGTCGGCATACATCGCCTGCCACATCTACCGGCCGACGCCGAACCCCGCCTACTTCGAGGGCGTGGAGGAGATCATGACGCGGCTGGACGGGCGGCCGCACTGGGGCAAGCTGCACACCAGGGACGCCTCCTACCTGAACAAGGTCTATCCCCGCTTCGCGGACTTCACGGCCCTGCGCGACCGGCTCGACCCGGGGCGCCTGTTCGGTAACGACTACCTGGATCTAGTGCTCGGCTAACGCATCGCCAGTTGACCTGCACCTCGCCGCGAACGTCGAGGATTCCCGTCCCGCCCTCGGCGGGAACCAGCGGCGCGGACGCCGCGAGTTGTGAAACGGGATGCTTGGCGTTTCATAGACCCGACCACCGCCTGGAGGTCTCCGCGCCCTGAGACGACCGGCCCGGCCGCCTTGTCATTGCAGTGCGTGCGAACTTGGTCACTGTCCGCATCCTCAAGGTAGCAAAGGTTCTGGGCTAACGCCCCCTTCAGTAAAAGAAGCGTCCTCTGAAACGTGTCACGGCTCCGCGCGGGCCGCGTGGCGGGCATCCTCGTAACTCGTGCCCCGACGACTCGGCCTGCCCTCCGTGTACCTCGCCGCGGCCGTGGCCACCGCCGCCACGACCGCCGTTCCTCTCGCCATGACGCCCGCGTCAGGACTCGCCCTGCGGCCCGCCCCCACCGAGCCGACCCGGCCCTTCATCGTCACGGCACGCAGCCGCGGCGCCGCCCGCGATCTCGTCGGCGAGGTGCGGTGGCGGGTACGGCGCTATTACACCGCCGCGCTGCCCGGCTTCGCCACCTTCCTCACCGCCGCCGAGCTGGCCGAGCTCCGGTCGGACCCGCGGGTGCTCGCGGTGGAGCCCGACCGCGAGATCCGCCCCATGGCGCTCGGGAAACCCCGCCCGCGCTCCCGCTGGGCCGGCGGCGCCGGCGCCACCGTGTACGTCGTGGACAGCGGCCTGGACGCGGCCCGGGCCGAGCTCGGCGACCGGGCCTGGCGCGCCTTCGACGCCACCGGCGGCACCGGGCACGACTGCGCCGGCCACGGCACCGAGGCCGCCCGGCGTGTCAACCTCATGGCGCCCAAGGCCCGGATCGCCTCCGTGCGGGTGCTCTCCTGCGCTGGCTACGGCACCCTGGCCGACCTGCTCGCCGGGCTGGACTGGATCGGCAGGCACGCCCACGGCCCGTCCGTCGCGAACGTGGCCGTCGACGGGTCCGACTCCCCCGCGCTCGACACCGCCACGCGGTCGCTGGTGCGATCGGGCGTCTTCGTCGTCGGCGCCGCGTCCTCCGGCGCCTGCCGGACCGCGCCCGGCGGTCAGGCGTTCTCCGCTCACGCCCCGTATCTGGCCGGGGTCGCCGCCCAATACCTGGAGCGCCATCCTGGCGCCGCGCCTTCCGTTCTGGCTTCTTGGCTCAAGTGCACGACACCACGCGCCGCGATTCGTCAGAATCCGTCAGGGGCCTCTAACCTCCACTTGCACAACGGCGGGCTCTAGAGGGATGGATTCGACAAATGTGACCGGCGTCACACCGTCCCGGGAGTATCCCAGGAAGGCGATGTTCGGACATGCCGGGTACGGTGCTGGCAGGCAACCGGCACACGCGAGAGACTCAAGGGTCCGGGGGAAGAATGGCGACGCTGACGAAGGGACTCGCATGCAGGAGCTCCGACTCGTCGCGGTGAGTGAGGACGGCACCTATCTCGTGCTGGCTACTGCCGGGCGAGGTACGCGCTTCACGCTTCCCGTGGACGACCGGCTCCGTGCTGCCGTCCGCGGCAACTTCTCCCGTCTCGGCCAGTACGAGATCGAAGTGGAGAGTCCGTTGCGCCCCAAGGAGATCCAGGCTCGCATCCGCGCCGGAGAGACGGCGGAGGAGATAGCCGCGACCGCCGGGATCCCGGTCGAGCGTGTCCGCTGGTTCGAGGGTCCGGTGCTGCAGGAGCGGGAGTATGTCGCCCAGCAGGCGCAACGCGTGGCCGTGCGGATGCCCGGCGAGTCGGCGCCCGGACCCACCCTGGGCGACCTCGTCGCCGAGCGGCTGACCAGGCGCGGCGTGCCCACCGACGAGATCGACTGGGACTCCGCCAAGCGCGACGACGGGCTGTGGCGCGTCAAGCTCGGCTACGTGTGGAACGGTCACACGCGCCACGCCGAATGGCTGTTCGACCCGCGCAAGCGGCATGTGACGCCGCACGACGACGAGGCCCTGCGGCTGTCGTCGGCCGACTTCGACCCGGATCCCGTCGTGGTGGAGGACACGACGGTGACGCCGTTCACGCCGCGGGTGGCCAAGCTGCAGCCGGTGCCGCCGCTCGCCTCCGACCCGCTGCCGTTCCCCTCGGTGGTGCGCCGGGAGCCGGAGGAGCCTGCGGTCGGCTACAACCCGCCGCCCAGGTCGCCGGAGACGGCGTACGGCCGCGCTCCGGAGGCGGCGCCCCCGTTCGAGCGGGGCGGGCCTCCACGTGAGCCTGATGCCGCCAGAGAGACGTCCTTCGACACGCCCGACCAGGGCGAGCCCTACCGGCACGAGCCGCCCGCCCGCGAGACCGGCTACGCCCGCCCCGGCGACACCTCCTCCCGCCGCGGCGGGTCTTCGACGTGGCTGCCCGACTTCGGCTCCGGCCGTCCTGCCGGGCGCGACGCCGACTCCTCCATCTACGCTCCCGCCGCCACGCCCTCGGACTCCCGCACCTCACCGCCGCCGGCCGTCGAGGAGCCCCCCGCCCAGGAGCGCCCTGTGGCCGGCCGCGACCAGACCCCTGCCCCGCAGGCCCCCGCGCCGTCCCAGCCCGCCACGGCCGCGACGCCCACTCCCCGCTCCACCACCGAGCCTCACCACCAGCCCGCCACCCCGGCCCAGCCCCCTTCCCAGGACTGGCCCACTCCCCAGGACCGGCCCACCGCCGCAAACCAGCCCACCACCTACGACCGGCCCGCCACTGAGGCCCAGCCAGCCGCCGAAGCCGAGCGTGTCGGCCAAGGCCAGGCGACTGCTGCCGTGGAGTCGCCCACGCACCCCGAGGCCACGCAGTCCGAGGTCACGCAGTCCGAGGTCACGCAGTCCGAGGCCGCGACGCCCGAGGTCACGCAGCCCGAGGCCGCGACGCCCGAGGTCAGGCAGCCCGAGGCCGCGCAGTCCGAGGCCACGCAGCCCAGGGCCGCGACGCCCGCTGCGGTGGGGTCGACTGCCGCGCCGGAGCCCTCCACGGAGCCCGTTCAGGGTGCCCGCTCCGACGCGACCAGCCAGCCGAGCACGACCCCGGCCTCGATCGCGACCTCCGAGCCGGCCGCAACCTCCGAGCCGGCCGCAGCCCGCGAGCCGGTCGTGGCCCCTGAGGCGACGGCGGCCGCACAGCCCGCAGTGTCCGCAGACCCCGTGGCGCCCGCCGAGGCCGTAACGACCACCGATCCGACGACGGCCACCGAGCCGGCGGCAACCGCGGATCCGACCACGGTCAGCGAGCCCGCAACATCTGCGGAGCCGACCGCAGCCGTCGAGCCCGCAACATCTGCGGAATCGACCGCAACCGCCCAGCCCGCAGCCACCTCGGAGCCGACCGCGGTCAGCGAGCCCGCGGCGACCTCGAAGGCGACGGCAGTTACCGAGCCGGCAGCGACCTCCGAGCCGACGGCAGTCAGCGAGCGCGCAACATCCGCGGAGCCGACCGCAGCCGCCGAGCCGGTGGCCGCCTCGGAGTCGGCCTCAGTCACCGACTCGGCGGCGTCTGCGACGCCAGCGGCGTCCGCGGACGCGACTACGGCCGCCGAGTCGACGCCAGTCACGGAGCAGGTCGGATCGTCGGCCACCGAGCCGGTCGCGTCCTCGGCCGGCGAACCGGTCACATCGTCGCCCAGCGACGCCGACCCCGCTGCTGAGCCCGCTCCCGCGCCGGCCTCCGAGGCCGTCACCGAGGCCGTCACTGAGGCCGTCTCCGCGCCTGCCGACGCGCCCGCCGATGGGGACACCACGCCCACCGCGGACGCACAAGCCGCCGACGCCGCGAAGGCCGAGACGTCCGAGCCGGCAGCCGACGCGCCCACCGCCGAGCCGACCGCCACCAAGCCCGAGCAGGCGGCCCAGCCCGTACCGGACGCCAAGCCGCAGCCTGAGGCGACCCCTGAGGTCACCGCACCGGAGGCCGCGCCCACCGCCACAGCGGAGCCTGCCAGCACCGCCACATCGGAAGCCGCCAGCACCACCACAACGGAGGCCACCGGCACCACCGCATCGGAGGCCGCGACCACCGGCACGACGGAGCCCACCAGCGCCGCCACAACGGAAGCCGCCAGCACCACTGCGCCGGAGGCCGCGAGCACCGCCGTGGCGGAGACTGCCGACGCCGCCGTGGCGGAGGCCGCGCCCGCGGCTCAGTCCGCTGCGCCGCCGGAGCCTCAGAGCGCGGCCGAGCCCGAGCAGCCCACGCAGGAGAAGAAGCCGTCGGCACCCGCTCAGGAGGCCAAGCCGCCGGCGCCCGCTCCCAAGCCCAAGCCCACGGAGCCCAAGCCCGCCCCGGCGGTCCCGGCGGCGCGGTCCGGCAAGGACGCGCCCAAGGAGGAGCCGCCCGTGCCGGTGCCGTCTCCCCCGCCCGCTCCGGCCGCCCGCCAGGCGCGCAAGGGCTCGCGGGGCCGCCGTGCCTCGGTCCCGACCTGGGACGAGATCATGTTCGGCGCCCGCCGCCAGGACTGACCCACCCCAGGCGCGCAGACCTGCCTCGGCGGCCCACCGCCGAGCCACGGCAGCACACGAAAGACCGGGGCCTCTCGGTCCACCATCGAGGGAGCGGGGATCGGTGCCTCGGCACGGATCCCCACGTCCACCGCCGCAGCAAAGGCCAACGGCCGTGACGAGGGACGGGGCCTCCCCGTCCACCGCCGTGGCGAAAGGGCACGGGCCGTGACGAATCCCGGTCCCCCGCCACAGCGAGGGAGAAGGGGGCGTCCCCGTCCACCGCCCAGAGGTCAGAGGCCGGTGAACCGGGTAGCGCTGGGGTCAGGCCGTGGGCGGTGTGCCGGGGGAGTCGAGGAAGGGCGCGAGCCACTCCGGCGTCACCTCGGCGGGAAACGCCGCCCCCTGGGCCACCGAAACGTCGATCGCCGAGTAGCCCCCCTTGCCCGCCCCGACCCCGGCGATCAGGG
The DNA here is from genome assembly GCF_014873145.1 of Nonomuraea angiospora. Lineage (NCBI taxonomy): Bacteria > Bacillati > Actinomycetota > Actinomycetes > Streptosporangiales > Streptosporangiaceae > Nonomuraea > Nonomuraea angiospora. The sequence continues at coordinate 4,552,049 of NZ_JADBEK010000001.1, forward strand.
TGAGCACTCCGGCCCGCCGCTGGAACCACGTCTGCCGCAGCCGCCACCCCACCACGGCCCGGCGTTCGATCACGGCGTGGGAGCGCCGCAGCGACCCCGACCGCACCGCCACGCGCGCCCCGTCGTAGCCGTGACCCAGTGACCGGTACCGGTCGAGCCCGAGCGGGATCCCGGCCCCGGCCAGCAGCAGCGCGAGCACCAGCAGGATCCACCAGAGGATCATCCCCGTCGCCCAGACCCCCGCGGCGCCCGCCATCGCCAGCGCGGCCCAGGGGAAGACGGCGCGGAACAGGCGGCGGTTGCGCGCCACGGGCGGGTGGCGGCGCAGCTCGGCCTGGGAGGGGCCGATGGCCTCCGCGGTCACCTGGTACGCCACGGCCCGGGGCACGTCGGGCAGGAGCTGCCCGCGCGTCTCGGAGTCGCCCAGCCCCGTGACGATGGCCCAGGCCCGTACGACCCCGGCCCAGCGTTCGGCGAGCCCGTCCACGATCTCGTAGCCGCGCACCCGGGCGGACTCCAGCGACACGCTGCGCCGGTTGATCAGCCCTCGTTCGGCGACCAGGTAGCCGTCGCGGTGCTTGAGCTTGAAGTCCCAGTTGAAGACCGCGTACATGAGCCCGCCCACGAACGGCATCGCCAGCACGAGCAGGACCGCCACGGCCACCAGCAGGTAGGGATGGTCCCAGACCCATTCCCCGGCGCTCCAGGCGGTGTCCTGGTCGAGGCCCAGGTCGTCGCCCCACTGGAACACCAGGCCCACGGCGCCGCCCGCGAGGGCGAAGGGGGTGAGCAGGTACGCGCCCGACAGCGGGCCGTACAGCAGCCACCTCCGCGGCACCCCGATGATCACCCGCTCGTGCGGGGCCGCCGCCTCGGACACCTGCGCCTCGGGCCGGGGCGCGCGCCGCAGCAGCACCGACTTGAGGCGGTCGGCCTCCTCCGGCGTGATCCCGTCGAGTTCGGCCTCCTCGTCGCCGCCGCTGGCCCCGGTGTCGATCTTGAGCACGGTCAGGCCGAGCAGGCGGTGCAGGGGCGGGGTGGACACGTCGACGCCGCGGATCCGCTCAAGCGGGATGGTACGGACGGAACGGCTGATCAGCGACCGCTTGGTCTCCAGCCGGTCGCCGACGATCTCGTAGCTGAAGGTGGCCCACCTGATGATCGCGAACACCACGGTCCCCCCCACGCCCATGGCCGCCCAGCCGTACGAGTGGGCCGAGAACCCGCCCACGAACAGCACGCCGACGAGGGGCAGGAGGAGGGAGGGCAGCATGCGTACGGGGTCGATGAGCAGCACCTTGGGGCTCAACCGCAGCGGCACCCGCACCGGAGGACCCGGCGGACCGCTCCACGGCCCGGGCGCCTGCCCGCTCCCGCCCCCATCGCCGCCGGCCGGGGGCGGTCCCCCCTGCGCGGCCCAGGACGGAGCGCCGTCGTGGGGATACGGCTCGTTTTGAAGCGGAGGGGGCGGCTCGCCTTGCGGGTGGCGGGGGTCGGTCATGTCGCGTCGTCCCTGAGCGCCTCGGCGCGGTGCGCGAGCTGCTCGGCGAGCCCGGCCGCCACCGCGTAGTCAAGACCCTTGATCGTCGAGGACCCGGCGTGGGACGCGGTACGGATCTCGAGCGTGGCCAGCCCGAGCAGCCGCTCCATCCACCCTTGCCCCTTGTCGACCGTCTGGATGCGGCTCACGGGCACGAACACCCACTCCCTGGTCAAGAACCCCGACCTGGCGTAGACGACGTCCCCTGAGAGCTCCCAGCGGTGCACGGCATACCGTACGAACGGCTCGGCCACCAGGAACGGCGCCGTCAGCAGCACGACCGCGGCCGGCAGCAGCCAGGAGTGGTCGGCGAACCAGCCGGGCACCCACGACCAGCCGCTCCCGCCGACCCACCGCGCCACCAGAAGCGAGCCGCCGAGGAAGAACACGAACCCGACCAGCGACTCGAGCAGCCACAGGCGGACGGCTTTCGGCGAGACGCGGTTCGCCGGATCGCGCAGCGGGCCAGTTGACGTCACAAGGCCAGCTTAGGGCGCGCTGAGGCAAGGCGATCAGCCCGCGAGCCGGTAAAGATCGACCGAGATCGTCGGCGTGTCGGCCGACACGCCCCTCCGCCCCGGTGCCATGCTCGGTGGCGGCCGGCCGCAGGCTGTCGAGCTTGGCCACGTCGGCGGCGCCACGTACGTGCCAACCAGGCTCGGCCAGCGCATGACCGCACCACCGCGCGAGCGCCTCACGCAACGTGGCAGCCGCCGTCCCCCGCGCCAACCACCATCGCCCAAATCGCCACGAGCTCCTACATCCATGGACCGATCCGGCGCATCTGGTTTTCCGGGCATCGCCGCGACCGAAAACCGTGTCCGTTCCGCCGGATCCGGGCGCACGGTCCCTCCCCCGTCCCACCGCGTCGAACCAGCAGGCCAGGCCGGGTCCCGTGGCGTGAGCCGATTCCGGTCTCCCAACAGACCCGCGAGCCACTCCTGTGGCCAACGTCACTCCACGGATGCCGCGATTCTGACCCGTTTCGGATCCTTTACCGAGCACCGACCATCGAGAAACGGTCTGCGCACCGCCGAGAGCCGCGTAGCATCGTCCGGCATGGGGCTGTGTACCGCGGCAACACGTATGCGGCGCATCGCCGTCACTGTGACGGCGGTGACTGCGGCGTTCGCGTTGGCCGGTTGCGGCAGCTTCATCGGCAGATCTCAGGCCAAGGACATCGCGGAGATCAACGTCTCGAGCCCGGAGTTGCGCGAGGGAAAGCCACTCCCCGCCGAATACTCCTGCCGGGGTGGCGAGGGCAGTCCTCCGCTGCGCTGGTCGAGCCAACCGCTGTCCGAGGCGAAGTCGATCGCGATCGTGGTCGACTCCCACACACCGTCCGACTCGGCCGTCAACTGGGTGCTCTACAACATCCCGGCGACCACGACCGAGCTCGGGCCCAACGCCGCGGCGGACCCTCCTGAGGGGTCCGGCCAGGCGAAGGTCACCGGGGGCAAGGAGGGCTACGAGCCGCCTTGCACGAGCCCGGGCAACTATCGCTTCACCGTCTACACGCTGAACGGCCGGGTCGACGTTCCGAAGGATGCCGGGCTCCCCGACATCCTGAAAGAGATCGCGGACAAGACGATCGCCCGGGGTCGGCTCACAGCGGTCGACATCCAGTGAGAGAGCGAACACAGCAGGTAGTTCGGTGTACCAATTCTTCACGTAGGGTGTGACAACGCTCATAGTGGTCCGACACAATCAGATCCAATCGTTAGGCACTGGTGATCAAAGGGGGCAGGTCGCGTCGATGGCCGCGCGATCTCACCGGCGCCGATGGGAGGCCATGGCTTTGAGGGTGGTGCAATGATCGCGGTCGTAGTGAGCTTGGTCGCCGTCGTGCTCCTCGTGCTCGTCGTCGTGGCACTGGGCATGCGTTCGATGAGCCGCCGGGAGAGCTCTCTCCCTCCGGAACGCCTGAAGGAGATGGCCGAGAAGGAGGAGAGGACCCAGACGCGGTCCACTGACGAGTTCGCCTCGCACGAGCCTCGCATGGCCAACTTCAGCCCTGACTTCAGCCCCATCGGCGAGCGCGAGCCCAAACCGGTGCGCACCGGTCAGCGTGGCAGGCGCGGCGTCGACGAGTGGGGCAACCCGTCCACCGATGACGACGACGAGGAGTTCTGGGCCAACATCCGCAGCGACGCGGAAGAGGGCGGCTTCGGCGCCGGTGGCACCGTGGCGGCCAGGAAGGCCTCCTCCCGTCCGGTCGAGCGTGAGAAGCCCGCCGAGCGCCCCGCGGCCCCCAAGCGCCAGGAGCGCACCGCGAAGCCGCGGCCCGCCTCCGCCTCCGCCGCCGTCGACCCCGACGCGACCACCGTCCAGGCCCCCCTGCCGCAGCGCCAGCCGGCCCCCGCCGCGGCCAACCTCGCCGACCTCGTGGAGCCCGCCAAGCGCCCGGCTCCGTCCCAGCCGGAGCTGGCCGACCAGCGTACGGTGACGTTCGCGGCACCCACGGCCGACGTGATGAGCATCCTGGGCGCGGGCGCCCAGCCGGTCCCCTCCCCCCGCCCCGACTCCCTGTCGTCCAACAGCTCGCCGAGGACCGGCACCGGCTCCTTCCCGGCGACCCCCGCCGCCGGCGGCACCTTCCCGGCCGGCCCCGTGAGCCAGCCCGGCGGGAGCGGCGCCTACCCCGTCTCCCCCGCCTCGAGCGGCTCCTTCCCCGCCCAGCCCGCCCCCATCCACGGCGCGCCCACGAGCGACCCGTTCCCCGCCTACAACAACGCGGCCGAGACCACCTGGACCAACCCGCCCGCGACGCCTTCCTCGTCCGGCTCCTGGCCGGCGCAGCCCGACATCCTCGACGACCCCGTCCCCGCCGCCGGATACGGCTCGGGCACCTCCTGGCCGGCGTTCGAGCAGCCCGCCGCGCGTTCCTCCTACCCCGCCTCGTACGAGGTGCGTGCCGGTTGGGCCGTGGCCGACGACACCGACCCGCTCACCGGCCCCTCCCCCGCCACCGGCACGCCCACCGTGCCCGGCAGGGCGGTCTCGGCCTACGACGACGTGCTGTCGTCGACTCCGGTGCCCCCGACGCCGCAGGGCGCGCCGTTCGCGTACGAGACGGGCGACATCACCACCGCCCCGGCCGCCGCCTGGCCGGAGCCGCCGTCCAGCGCGACCGCGTGGCCGACGTACGGCTCCCAGAACGGCAACGGCAACGACGGCGGCAACCACCGTCGCGGGGCCGACCAGGAACACCCGCACGACTACTACCGGTGAACGCACGCGCCCATTAATGGGTAAAACCAGCGTGACACACCCTTAAAGCAGGGTCGACGGAGCAATAGGGTTTGCTCCATGATCCCCGACACGAAGAGTAGCTGGCTGAGCACCCTCCGGCATGACGTGCCAGCCTCGCTCGTGGTTTTCCTCGTCGCGGTGCCCCTGTCCCTGGGCATCGCGATGGCCTCCGGCGCGCCGCTGGCCGCCGGTCTGATCGCCGCCGTGGTCGGCGGGATCGTGGCGGGCGCCCTTGGCGGGTCCGCCGTACAGGTCAGCGGACCCGCCGCCGGGTTGTCGCTGGTGGTCGTGGATCTCGTGCAGACGTACGGATGGCGCGCCACCTGCATGATCACCCTGCTGGCGGGCGCCGTACAGCTCCTGCTGGGCGTCTTCAAAGCGGCCAGGGCGGCACTCGCGGTGTCGCCGGCGGTCATCCACGGCATGCTGGCCGCCGTAGGCGTGATCATCGCGCTCGCCCAGCTCCACGTGGTGCTGGGCGGCAGCTCGCAGCGTTCGGCCGTGGCCAACCTGATCGAGCTGCCCGGCCAGATCGCGAACCTGCACGGGCACAAGGTCGCCGTCGGGCTGCTCACGATCACGGTGCTGGCGCTGTGGACGCGGCTGCCCAAGCGGGTCAAGGTCGTGCCCGCGCCGCTGGTGGCGCTGCTCGTGGCGGCGCTGACGGCCTGGGTGTTCGAGTGGGACGTCACGCGCGTGGACCTGTCCCACAGCGTCACCGAGTGGGCCTTCCCGGTCCTGCCGCACGGCGACTGGCACCTGATCGTGGGGGCGGTGCTGCTGGTGGCGCTGCTGGCCGGGTGCGAGTCGCTGCTGTGCTGCGTGGCGGTGGACGGGATGCACCCCGGCCGCCGCGCCGACCTCGACCAGGAGCTGACCGGCCAGGGCGTCGCGAACATGGTCACCGGCGCCCTCGGCGGCCTGCCGGTGGCGGGAGTGATCGTGCGCAGCACCGCGAACGTGCAGGCCGGCGCGCACACGCGCTGGTCGGCGATCCTGCACGGGGTGTGGGTGCTGGTGTTCGCGATCGGGTTCGGCTGGACGATCAAGCTGATCCCGCTGGAGGCGCTGGCGGCGTTGCTGGTGTTCATCGGCGTGCAGATGGTGAACCTGGGTCACATCAGGAAGGTGCACGGCCACGGCGAGGTGCCCGTCTACGTCGTGACGATGGTCACCGTGATCATCCTCGGGCTCGCCGAGGGCGTCGTGGTGGGGCTGATCCTGGCCGCGCTGCTCGCGCTGCGCCGCCTGACCTGGGTCACGGTCCTGAAGCGCGAGGACGGCGACGGGCGGCTGCACGTGACGGTCTCCGGTTCGCTGACGTTCCTGGGGGTGCCCAGGCTCACGCACGAGCTGCGGACGATCGCCCCGGCCACCGCCGTGGACCTCGACCTGAACATCGACTTCATGGACAACGCCGCCTTCGAGGCCCTGCACTCCTGGCGGCTGGACCACGAGCGCATGGGCGGCACGGTCGACATCGACGAGCTGCACGACGAGTGGTACACGCTGGCGGCCAGCGGCGCGCGCATGTTCCCCGTGAAGTCGCCGCCCAAGGTGCCGGATCGCTGGTGGCTGCCGTGGTCGCACCGCCGTCGTCCCGTCCGTCCCTCGGCGCCCGACTCCACCGAGGCGGAGTGCCTGCTGACGGCGGGGGCGCGCGAGTTCCATCGGCGTACGGCGCCGCTGGTGCGGCCCATCTTCACCGAGCTGGCCCGCAAGCAGCAGCCGTCGCACCTGTTCATCACGTGCGCCGACTCCCGCATCGTGCCCAGCCTCATCACGGCGAGCGGCCCCGGGGACCTGTTCACGGTGCGCAACATCGGCAACCTGGTGCCGCGCCGGGGCTCCGAACCGCACGACGACTCGGTGGTGGCGGCGATCGAGTACGCCACCCAGGTCCTCGGCGTACACACGATCACGGTGTGCGGGCACTCCGGCTGCGGCGCCATGGCCGGGGTGCTGAGCGGCGGGGTGCAGGCGGGCAGCCTGCCGGGGCTGAGAAGGTGGCTGCGGCACGGGAACCACAGCCTGGCCACGTTCATCGAGACCGAGGGCGACCGGCTGCACAGCGGCGCTCTGGACGTGCTGTGCCGGGTCAACGTGCAGCAGCAGCTGGAGAACCTGCGCACCTACCGCAAGGTCGACGAGCAGGTGCGCGCCGGGAAGCTGGAGCTGGTGGGGCTGTTCTTCGACATCGGCTCGGCCAGGGTCCACATGGTGCCGCCGCTGCGGGCCACCGCCGAGCGCACGATGAGCGTCTGAGTAATCCTGCGCAGACGCGGCGCCGGCCTGCGGATTAGTGTCGCGGGGCCGGCGAGGTTCTCCACCTGCCCATGGCGCTCCTCGCGGCGCCGGTCCTGACTCCCAGGGGCCGGAGGGGCGGAGGTGTCGATGCCTCCGCCCCTCGCCTTGCGTAACGCCATCACTCAATGGGTACATACGCCCACGTAGAGTAATTAATCGCCCGAAACAGGGGGAATGGGCGGTGACGGCACTTCGGAGAGCAGCGGTGGCCGCGACGACGGGAATGCTCGCGGTCGCGTGCGCCGGTGCGCAGAGCGTGACGATCACGGGGTCGCCGGCCGGCCTTGAGCCGTTCTATCAGCAGAAATTGTCATGGTCGGGCTGCGGAGCGGGCTTCCAGTGCGCCACGTTGAAGGTGCCACGGGACTACGCCCATCCCGAGGGTCACCAGCTGAGGATCGCCGTCATCCGGCTGCCCGCGAACGACGGCTCCCGGCGCATCGGCTCACTGGTGACCAACCCGGGAGGGCCCGGCGCGTCCGGTGTCTCCTTCCTCCGTACCTCCAGCCAGGCGTTCGGCGAGGCGCTGCGAGATCGCTTCGACCTCGTCGGGTTCGACCCCCGCGGCGTGGGCCGGAGCGATCCGGTGCGCTGCCTCGACTTCCGGCAGGCCCAGCAGCGTCTCCTCACCGACCCGCCCACCACGCGCGGCCAGATCAACGCCGAGGTCAGGTTCTGGCGGGCGTTCACGGCGGCCTGCGAGGCCAGGTCCGGCGCCGTCCTGCCGTACGTCGGAACGGTCGACGCCGCCCGCGACATGGACGTGCTGCGGGCGGCGCTCGGCGACAGGCGACTGACCTACATCGGATTCTCGTACGGCACGTACCTGGGCGCCTTCTACGCCGACCAGTTCCCCCGGAACGTGCGGGCCCTGGTCCTGGACGGCGCGTCCGACCCGAAACTGACGGGCGAGGAGTTCCTGCTCGGTCACGCCGAGGGCTTCGAGACGGCGCTGCGCGCCTTCGCCGCCTACTGCGTCAGGACCGCCGGCTGCCCTCTGGGGAGGGGGAGCGTGGACCGGGCCGTCGGCAAGGTCTCCGGCCTGCAGGAACGGGCCGCCCGCGAACCCCTGAGGAACCGGGCGGACAACCGCGTCCCGGTGGACGACGACGGAGTGACGCAGGGCGTCTACACGGCCCTCTACAACCGGAGCAACTGGCCAACGCTACGGCAGGCCCTGGCCCAGGCGATCGAGGACGGCGACGGCACCGGCCTCTACAGGCTCGGTTATGAGCAGGAGATCGTCGCCCCGTTCGGGGCGCTGCAGGCGGTCAACTGCGTCGACAAGCCGTTTCCCGCCGATCTCGCGGCCGTTCGGAACCTGGCCGGCCGGGCCGAGAGGGTCGCGCCGCACTTCGGTGCGTTCGTCGTGTGGCCGTGGCTGGCGTGCGCGTACTGGCCAGTCAAGCCCGCCCGGCAGCCCCGGGCCGTGACCGCGACCGGTGCCCCGCCGATCCTCGTGGTCGGCACCACCCGGGACCCCGCGACCCCGTACAGGTGGGCTCAGAGCCTGGCGAACCAGCTCACGTCCGGCGTCCTGCTCACCTACGACGGCGACGGGCACACCGCCTATCTGTCCAACACGGAGACGTGCATCCGCGGACCGGTCGAGCAGTACCTGATCAGCGCCCAGCCCCCGAAGCGCGGCATGACCTGCGAGCAGACGCCGCTGGACCCGGCGAGCAAGGGCTCACCAAGCTGACCACCCCCAGGGCTAACACCGGAGAAACAGCCACGCCGCAATGCTGCCTGCCATGGCTTCGCGCGCTTTGTCGCTTTTCTCCCCCATGTAGGCCGCCGTGCCGTCCCAGCCCGGGACGCGACCGCTCCGGCGAACCCTGGCGGCGTCCGTCCTCTCGTCATCCCTGCTCACCTCCTGCAGCCCCGCCCCCGCACCCGCCCCGCTCATCCCCCGCCCGCTCGCCGCGACCACACCGTCAGCGCCTGCTCCGCGCAGTTCGCCGTACAGGAAGGCGCTGACCCGCTCCCTGCACCGCTACCTGGACGACCTCCCGGGTCAGCTCTCGGTGTCGGTACGCGAGCTCTCCACCGGCCTGTCCTACACCTACAACCACCGCCTCAGAACGGCCACCGCCAGCATCGTCAAGGTCGACCTCGTGGTCGCGCTGCTGCTCAGGGCCCAGCGCCGGCACCGTGGTCTCACCGGCTGGGAGCGGCGGTCGGCGGCGCGCGCCATCAAGGTCAGCGACAACGCCGCCGCGTCCGCACTGTGGTCCGCGATCGGCGGCGCGTCCGGCCTGGCCGCCGCCCACAGGGAGCTCGGCCTGCGCGACACGACCCCCGGCCCTGGAGGAGCGTGGGGAGCGACCACGACCAGCGCCGCCGACCAGGTCCGCCTCCTGACCGCGCTCACCTCCCCCAAGAGCCCGCTTTCCGCCAGGAACCGCCGGTACGTGCTCGGCTTGATGAGCGACGTGACGTCGACGCAGTCGTGGGGCGTCAGCGCGGCCGGGCGCGAGGACGTGGCCCTCAAGAACGGCTGGCTGCCACGGCCGCGCGACGGGGGCCGGTGGACGGTCAACAGCATCGGCCGGGTACGCGACCGCCACGGGCACACGTACCTGATCGCCGTCCTCTCCCACCGGCACCGCACGATGGGGGCCGGGGTGAAAGCGGTCGAGCACGTCGCCGAACTCGTCACCAAGGCCCTCACGAAAGCTGCGAGCCGCAGGTGAGCCCAAGCGGACCCAGCTCGGCCCGGCCCCTGCCCCGAACGGGTCCAGCTCGGCCCTGCCCTTGCCCTGAACGGGTCCAGCTCGGCCCCGCCCCTGCCCCGAAAGGGTCGGGCTGGGCCCGATCCCCGCCCCTCCCCTGAAGCGGGAGACTGTCGTCCGTCGCCCTTCGAAAGGGCGCCGCGGCGCGGGACAGGCGGGGGCGCGTTCCCTCGTGGCGGTCAGACGTCCCAGGTGACCGGGAGGCTCTTGACCCCGTAGATGTCCGCGGTCTCCGGGCGCAGACTGACCTCTTCAGCCGGTACGGCCAGGCGCAGCGTGGGGAAGCGATTGAGCAGCGCGGGAAGCGCGACGCGCAGCTCGACGCGGGCGAGCTGCTGGCCCAGGCACTGGTGGATGCCGTGGCTGAAGGCCAGGTGCCCGCCGTCCTGCCGGCGCAGGTCGAGGGTGTGGGGGTCGGTGAAACGTTCGGGGTCGCGGTTGGCGGTGGCGAGCGACAGGATGAGCGTCGAGCCGGCCTTGATGGTCTGGCCGCCCAGCTCTACGTCCTCCAGCGCGACCCGGGCGAACTGCTTGGCGACGCTCAGGTACCGCAGCAGCTCCTCCACGGCCGGTTCGGTGAGCGTGGGGTCGGCGCGCAGCGCCGCCAGCTGCTCCGGGTTCTGCAGCAGCGCGAAGGTGCCCAGGGCCAGCATGTTCGCGGTGGTGTCGAACCCGGCCGACAGCAGGATCAGGGCCATGCCCTTCAGCTCCTCGTCGGTCAGGTCGCTGTCGGTGAGGTCGCTGAGCATGTCGTCGGTGGGGTTGGCGCGCTTGGCGACCACCAGTTCGGCGAGGTACTGCTGGACCGCGGTGTAGGCCGCGATCAGCTCCTCGTCGCTGACCTCGCCGCCGAGGAACTTGTCGATGTTGTCCTGGAAGGAGCCCCGGTCCTCGTACGGCACGCCCAGCAGCTCACAGATGATGACGGCGGGGATGGGCTTGGCGAACGCGGTCACCAGATCCGCCGACGGCCCGGCCTTCTCCATCGCGTCCAGGTGCTCGGCGGTGACCTGCTCGACGCGCTCGGTCAGCAGCCGCATCCGCCGCACGGTGAACTTGCCCACCAGCGGCTTGCGATAGCGGGAGTGCTGCGGCTCGTCCATAAGCAGAAACTCGCCGGGCGGCGCCGGAGGGAGCTCGATGTCACCGTATTCGCTGTAGTCGATCAGCGGATGGTGGCGCATGAGCTCCTTGCGCGAGCTGAACCGAGGGTCGGCCAGGACCGACCGGACCAGGTCGAAACCGGTGACCAGCCAGCCCTGATGTCCGTCGGGGAAGGGGTAGGGCGTGATGGGGCTGTGCTCGCGGGTCTGGATCAGCTCCTTGGGCGGGTCGAAGGGGCAGCCGGGCTGACGCGCGGTCGGCATCTTGGTGAGGGGGATTTCCATGGTCATTCCTCTCATCGGCCTAGGTTCAGGTCGAGACATCGTGATCAGGGGCTGAATGGAAGCGATGACGCTGGTCAGCCATCAGCAGCGGGTTTCTCTCACCGGTGAGCAGGTCGTCCGGGGGGCCGGCAGCGTGGCCAACACGTTCGCTGCCGGGGTCTTCCCCAGCGCCGCCGGGCTCGGGCAGGGCGAAGATCGTGCCGCTCTGGACATCCGGGTCGATGCCGTCGAGCACGGGGCCGTGATGGCTGAGCCGTTCATGGGATCCACCATCGCCGACCGCGCTGACATCAGACCGTTGCCGGGCTGACACGGCCGCTGACACGGCACCGCATCAGACCTGATCGCCGCCGGGGCCCTCCTCTGGCCTGGCAGGCTGCCCGACGCCTACATCAAGGATCTCTGGCGCCCGAGATTTCCGACACCTCACCCGGATGCGGCTCCCACGGCGACCCCGGGGAACAACGGCGCAGGCATCCAGATCCGGCTCGGCGACGTCACGCCATCAACCTGCGCGATGTCCGGGCCGGCATGAAGCCCGAACGGCGGCACATGCGCGCACAATACAGCAGAGCCACCGTCACCTCGGCGGCATCCCCGGCCTCAACGGCATCCCAGCCTGGGCAGCCTCCCGACCTGGGCAGCCTCCCGACCTGGGCAGCTTCCCGACCTGGGCAGCCTCCCGACCTGGGCAGCCTCCCGACCTGGGCAGCCTCCTAGCCGCGGCGGCATCCCCGGCCACAACGGCACCCCAGCCTGGACAGCCTCCCGACCTGGGCAGCCTCCCAGCTGCGGCGGCATGCTCGGCCGTGCCTCCTACCGCGCCGACGCCGAAGGCAACCAGCCCATCAACCGGCTCAGCACCGCCGACGAGATCGCCCCAACCGTCCTACGTCCACCCGGGACGGCCACCTCCAGTCAGGCGGCGAGGGACCCCCTCACGCTCCACGACGGACGGCTTCGATCAGGGCGCGGAGGAGGGCGGTGCGCCGGGGCATCTCGGCGACGATGACGTGCTCGTCGTCCGCGTGCGCCCCGCCGCCCACCGCGCCCAGCCCGTCGAGGGTCGGGCAGCCGACTCCCGCAGTGAAGTTGCCGTCCGAGGCGCCGCCCACCGAGGCCGAGGTCAGCGGGCCCACTCCGAGGTCCGACGCCAGCTCCTGCGCCAACGCGTACAGCGAGGCCGACATCGCGCTCTCGAGCGGCGGCCGGTTGGCGCCGCCGAGGATCTCCAGGCGGGTGCCGGGCAGGACAGGCCGGAGCGCGTGGAAGGCCGCGTCGACCCGATCCTGCTCCGACATCTCAGCCACGCGCACGTCCACCGAGACCGAGGCCGCGGCGGGGACGGTGTTGCGTGCCGTGCCGCCCGACAAGACCGTCGGCGTGACAGTGGTGGCCCCGGCGCCCATGGCGGCGATGGCCAGGATCTGGTGAGCCAGCTCGATCGCGGCGTTCAGCCCCTTCTCGGGCTCTAGCCCGGCGTGCGCGGCCCGGCCCCGGACGTTGACGGTGTAGAGGGCGGTGCCCTTGCGGGTCGTCTTCAGCGCGCCGCCGTCGGCGCTCGCCTCCATGACGAACGCGGCGGCCAGCCCGCGGGCAGTCTCCTTGATCAGCTCAGCCGAGGTACGCGAGCCGCACTCCTCGTCACCGTTGACCAGCAGGGTGACGCCGTCGAGCGAGCTGAGCCCGGCCAGCGCGTGGAACGTCTGCACCAGCCCCGCCTTCATGTCGAACACCCCGGGCCCGCGTGCCACGCCGTCCACCACGGACCAAGGGTGGGTGGCGAGGGTGCCGATCGGCCAGACGGTGTCGTGGTGACACAGCAGGAACACCTTGGGGGTGCCGAACGTCCAGCGCAGGTGCGTGACGCCGTCGATCACGAGGAACTCGGGCTGTGTGCCCAGGTAGCGGGCGCCCATCGCCGCCACGATCTTCGCGCTGCGGGCAACGGCTTCCAGGTCGTGGGTGAAGGACTCGCACAACACCAGCTCTTCGAGATCCTCGATCATGCCATCCCTCCGTAGAGCTCGCGCTTCATACCGTTTCCTCTCCGCAGCCGTCCCCTCGCACCGGCCCGATCGCCATCCGAGAAGGGGATGAAGGGGGTGATGCACAGGCCGGCGACCCACCACCCGCTCACTCAGATCCGCAGAAAGCGGTGCATGCTCCCGCCGACCGAACCGGCTCCGCCCAGGAACCGGCGCACGCTGCCGCCAATGCCATCAATCGCTCACCCAGGAGATCGCGAACTCCGCCGCCCACTCCACCGACCACTCGCCCAAGCAGCACACCCGCCGCCACCGACCGAACCAGCCCCCACCCAGGAACCAGCCCACCTGTCCGCCAACGCCATCAATCGCTCACCCAGGAGACGGCACACACCGTCACCCGCTCCACCGACCACTCGCCAAGCAGCACGCCCGCTGCCAGGGATCCCCACCAGCTCCCACTCGGGGAGCAGCACGCCTTGCCGCCAACACCATCAGTCGCTCGCCCAGGAGACGGCACCGGCCGCCATCCACTCCACCTGCTACTTACCCGGAAAGCGGTGCCCGCTGCCGCCAACCGGCCCTGCTATTTCCCGGAGGCGACGCACGCCGCCGATCACGCCAGTTGCTCGTCCAGGAACCGGTGCACGTTGCCGCCGATGATCTTCGTGACGTCCTTCTCCGGGAGGCCGCGGGCGAGCAGGCCCTCGGTGACCATGGGCAGGCCCGAGGGACCCGCCAACCCCGGGATCGCCGACTTCGGGTTGACGCCCCTCGCGTTGAGGCCCTCGCAGCACGGCGGTGTCAGGTCGTCCATGACCTCTCGGATGAAGTCGGGGCCGAGCCCGACGTGGTCGATCCCGGCGACGGACACGATGTGCTCGATGTGGTCGAGCAGGCGGTCGAGGGTCATGTCCTCCTCGCGCTCGGCGAGGAAGGGGGCGAAGAAGTTGACGCAGATCACGCCACCCGTGGCGGCCACCGCGCGAAGCTGGTCGTCGGTGAGGTTGCGGTGGTGGTCGCGCAGCGCCCTGGCGGCGGAGTGGGTGGCCATGACTGGTCTGGTGGCCAGCTCCAGGACGTGCGCCACGCCGGAGGCGCCCAGGTGGGAGACGTCGAAGACGATGCCGAGCCGCTCCATCTCCTCCAGCGCCGCGATGCCGTGGGAGGTCAGGCCGCTGCCCGTGGCGTCCTCACCGCTGCCGTCGGCCAGCGGCGTGCGCCCGAAGTGGGCGATGGACGCCACTCGTACGCCGAGGCGGTGAACGGTCGAGATCAGCTCGACGTCGGCGTCGATGCCCGGCATGCTCTCCAGCGCGATCACCAGCGCGATCTTGCCCTCGTCGAGCGTGCGGTCGATGTCGGCCGCGTTGAGGCAGATCCGGACGTGCTCGGCATTTCCCTCGGCCAGCACGTGCGCACACTCGATCATGCGCAGCGTCTGCCTCAGCGCGCCCTCCGGCCGATATTGGTCGTCGATGAAGACCGGCAGGATCTGCAGATCGACCCCGCCCTCGACGAGCTGGGGCAGCCATCTCTCCCGGAAGAACGAGGCCCACTGCTGAGGCGGCCGCGCGGAGACGGCCATGAGCAGGTCGTTGTGGGTATCGGCCACGACTGCGCGCCGGTGGAGGGAAAGCTTCATGCGATGGACGTTATCGCGAGGGCTGGACCTGCTCCAATGCACCCTGAGTCCGATTTTTTGGATCACTTGTACGACTGTGGGTTGAGTTTCAAGTGTGCCCGGTGGGGAACGGTGGGCGCCCGGTCAGGCACCCACCGTGCGCGGCGATGGGTAATGGGCGAGCAGGTGCATGAGGTGCTGGTCGAATGCACGCGGCCAGGCTGGGCGATGATGACGACCTGGGCCGAGCGGACTTGGCCGGGCCGAACCCCCTGGGCATCTCCTGGGCCGCGATAGGGCAGGTGCGCCGCGCTGCAGCCACGCCGCCGAAGGTGTCGTCGCCGCAGCAGTGGCGTCGCCGTTGGCCGTGGCCCGTGGCGCCGCCGCCAGGAGTGGCGTCGCGGTTGCGAGTGGCGTTACGGGAAGCGTGCCGTTGCCAGTGGCATCGGCGGTTGCCAGAGGCGCAGCCGTTGCCCGTGGAGTCCCGTTGGGAGTGGCGTCGCCGCCGGAGTTCGTTCAGGGTCGGGTGAGCCCGGTCAGGTGTCCTCGTGCGACTCCGGCCAGCCGGATTCGAGCAGGTCGAAGATGGCGTTCATCGCCGCCAGGGGGTCGGGCTCCACGCCCGCTAGCTCCGGAATCTCCAGGACATAGCGGGCGAGCGCGCGGACGGTCATGTCGGAGGGGTCGCGGCCGCTCTCGGCGGCGATCGCCTCGGCCAGGGGGCCCTCGCCGGCTATCCAGAGCCTGCGTGAGTACTCCCGCAGGGCGGGCGTGCTGACGATCAGGTCGCGCTTGGCCCGCAGGTCGGGCGGCAGATCGGCGGTGAAGGGCCCGCGGCCCGCCAGGCAGCGGCGCAGGGCTTCCAGTACGGACTGACCTGCGGGCCGGTCGCGGACCGCGGCGGCCAGCCAGACGTGTCGTTCCGCCCCGTCGTCGAAGATCAGCGCTTCCTTGCCGTCCGGCACGTGCGCGAACAACGTGGCGATGGAGACGTCCGCCTCGTCGGCGATCTGGGCGACGGTGACGCCGTCGTACCCGTGCTCGGAGAACAGCCGCAACGCGGCGGCCGACAACGCCCGGCGGGTCTGCACCTTCTTGCGCTCCCGGCGCCCCATCTCCATGGCCCCATCGTAGCGAAACCTGGATCGCCTATGAATTCAGAATGACTATAGTTTCAGAGTCAGTTCAGGTTTCAATAGAGACAAGGAGCCCGCCATGTCCCCCTGGGATGTACGACGCCTGCCGCCCGCCGACGGCAAGCACTTCCTCGTCACCGGCGGCAACGCCGGCATCGGGTACTTCGTCGCCGAACAACTCGCCGGCACCGGCGCCACCGTCATCCTCGGCAGCCGTGACACCGCCAAGGCCGAAGCCGCGAGGGCCTCGATCCGCGCCCGCGTCCCCGGCGCGCACGTACGGCACATCCGCCTGGACCTCGCCGATCTCTCCTCGCTCAAAGCCTCGGCGGACGCCCTGCGGCTGGAGAGGCTGGACGCGGTGGTCTGCAACGCCGGACTGCTGCTCGACCAGCCGCAGCGGCAGGTCACCGGAGACGGCAACGAGTTGATGTTCGCCACCAACCATCTGGGGCACTTCGCGCTGATCCACTGGCTCATGCCCCTGCTCATGGCCACGCCCGCGAGCCGCGTCGTCACCACCGGCAGCTTCACCGCCAAGTCCGAGAGCCTGGACCTCGACGATCTCCAGAGCACGCGCGACTACCGGCCCAAACGCACCTACGCGCGGTCCAAGCTCGCGCAGATGCTCTTCGGCTTCGAGCTCGACCGCCGCCTGCGTGCCGCCGGCAGCACGACGCTGAGCGTGGTCACCCATCCCGGCGGCGCGCTCGACTCCCTCACACCGGCCCGCCCGCCGCTCCACCTGCCCACCACCGGCGAACGGCTGCGCGGCCTGCCCGCCGGCCTCCTTCTCCAGGGCAAGGAGGCCGCCGCCTGGCCCGCCGTCCGGGCCGTCCTCGACCCGTCCGTACGCGGCGGCCAGCTATGGGGACCCCGGGTCTTCGGGATCCGCGGCCTGCCCGCCCTCGAACCCGTACGCGGCCACCTGGCCGACGCCGAACTCGCGGCCCGCGTGTGGACCGCCGGCTCCGCCCTGACCGGCCTCGACCCGAGCCCTCCAGCGGCATGGCAATAGCGGACCTCACCCGGCGAGGGCCGCGGCCCGACCCCGGCCGGCATGGCACCGCGGAACGCCGAAAGCACGACGAGGACGGCGCCCGCACCCGGAGAGCTCATGGCCTGGCCCGGCCCTCGACCAGGGCGGCGAAGCCGTCGAGATGGCGCGCGAGGCTGTACTCGAACAATCCGTCCAGGTCCGACACCGTCTCCTCCGCAATCGTGGCCAACAGCGGAAATCGTCCGCTGTTGAGGAGTTCGTCGGCGCGGTTGCGTTGCGCGAGCCACCACCGGTCGAGGGGCACACCGGTCTCCTGCTCCGCCTCGACCTCGTCCGCCATCGACAGGGCGACGGTGATGACCAGTCCGTGCAGCGCGAGCGCCTCCCGGATGGACGTCTCCATGGGCAGGCCGAGCCCGTCGAGCGCACGCAGGGTCCATTCGGTGTGGGCCATCATGTTGGGCACGAGCAGCGGGCGCGTGAACGAGACGGCCCTGGGCAGCCAGAGGTGTCGCCGTACGAGCTGCCATTGCCGGCGGGAGATCAGCTCGAGTTTGGCCCGCCAGCCGTCCGGCCCGGGCACGGGGAGCTCCGGTTCGCCGAAGACTTCGTCGACCATGTGCGTCACCAGCTCGTCCTTGTTCTCCACGTGCCGGTACAGCGACATCGGACCCGCGCCGAGCTCGGCCGCGAGCCGCCGCATGGACACGGCGTCGAGCCCCTCGACGTCGGCGATCTTGATGGCGGTGCGGAGCAGGTGCTCGCGGTTGAGCGCCTGCTTGGGGACGCCTGCCTGCCGCGGCCTCGGCGGCACGGCCGGCTGATCGCGGGTCGTGCCCGAGCTGACCACCGCGCCGGAGCCGACCTTGGTCTCGACCAGCCCTTCGTCGCGCAGCGCCGCCATCACCTTGGTCGCGGTGGCGAGCGCGACGCCCCATCGCTGGGCGATCTGCCGGATGGACGGCATGCGATCGCCGGGCCGCAGGGCGCCGCTCAGGATCCGGGCGCGGATCTCCGCGACGATCCGCTGATAGGGCGGAGCCGTTCGCTCCATGGGGCCTCCGATCCATCGGCAACTGTACTAGTTCACTCCATACAGTACTAGTTCACTTATTTGCCGCAAAAGCGCCATAAAGACGGCCATCTCAATACTCTGTACGCATGACAGTTGATACGCCGTACGCATCCGTGCGGCAGGCGGACGGAGCGGACGAGCAGGCGGTGTTGGACGTCCTCACCGAGGCGTTCATGAACGATCCGCTCGCCTGCTGGCTCTTCCCCGAGGCGAGCGAACGCGGCCGGCTCCAGTCGCACTTCTACCGCCACCTGCTCGCCCATCCCACCGCCGAGGCGTACCTGATCGGCGGGCGCGCAGGCGCCTCGCTGTGGCTGGCGCCGGCCGCGGACCGGACGCCGACGGACGACGCGCCCGAAGCGGACCAGGAAGCGGTCTTCGGCGAGAACGGAGCACGGCTGCGGGCCGTGGGCGAGGCGCTGGCCCGACGGCACCCCGACCACGAACCGCACCTCTACCTCGCGTGCATGGGGGTGGCCGGCGGGCGGCAGGGCGCCGGACTCGGTACGGCGATGCTGCGGCACCGGCTGGAACGGGCGGACGCCGACGGGCTCGCCGCGTACCTGGAGGCGAGTTCGCCCCGCAGCCGCGACCTCTACCTGCGGCACGGGTTCGAGGATCTCGGCGAACCGGTACGCGTGGCGGACAGCCCGCTCCTGTGGCCGATGTGGCGCCGGCCGCGCCCCTGACCCCCGCACAAACCCGACGACCGCGCCCCTGACCGCCCGCACAAACCCGACGACAACGAACAAGAAAGAGAACGACCATGACCAACCATGAAGCAGACCGGGCGCCGACCCTGGTGTTCGTCCACGGGACCAACTCCTCCTCGGCCCTGGGCACGGGGCTGATCCGCGAGCTCACCCTGCGCGGGCACCGCGCCCTGATGGTCGACCTCCCGGGACACGGCGACGAGGCGTTCTACCCCCGCGCGTACCAGGCCCCGCAGGACCTCCAGGCGCTGGCCACCGAGCCGTCACCGCTCGCCAAGATCACCGTCGACGACTACGTCGAACGCGTCGTGGACGTGGTCCGCCGCGCCCGCCGCCTCGGGCCCGTGATCCTGGCCGGCGCCAGCCAGGGCGGCGTCACGGTGAGCAGGGTCGGCAACGCCATCCCCGAGCTGCTCGACCGGGTCGTCTACGTCGCCGCGTACTGCTGCGTGGACCTGCCGAACCTGACCGCCTACCTCTCCACGCCCGAGAACAGCGAGAGCCTGCTCTCCGAAGTGACCCAGGCGCTGGTCGCCGACCCCGCGGTCCTCGGGGTGACCCGGCTCAACTGGCGCTCGGCCGACCCGGCGGTGTTCCGCGGCGTCAAGGAGGCCCTTGCCGGCGACTTCACCGACGAGGGGGTGAGCCGGCTGCTCAACCTGCTCGAACCCGACGAGACCGCCGGCATCCCCATGGCCGACGCCCGGGGCGAGGCGCACACGTGGGGCCGCATTCCCCGCACCTACGTACGTTTCACCCAGGACCGGCTGATCCCCCCGGCGCTGCAGGACCGGTTCATCCAGGAGGCCGACCGCCTCACGCCGGACAACCCGACCGACGTGCGAAGCGTCGCGGCACCCCACGTCGGCCCCTTCGACCGGCCCGAGCTGGTGGAGATCTTCAGCGAGCTCCTCAGCCGTTAGTCCCGCGCGCGCGAGGTCTCAGGGGGTACGGACGTCGCGCGTGGTGCCGTCCGCGATGGCCTGGAGTTTGTCCGGGTTGGCGATGTTGTGGATGGTGGTGATGCGCCCCTCGGCGTCGAAATCGAACGTGACGGTGGCGATCACCCGGTCCGGGCCGCTGAACACCAAGCCCGGGCCGCCGTTGATCTCGACCAGCGCGGCGTTCATGTCGGCGGGCTCGACACCCTGGTAGGTGACCTCGCCGACGGCGGCGAACCAGGCGGCCACCGTCTGCGCGCCCACCACCGGCCGCAGCGCCTGCCGGACCTTGCCGCCGCCGTCGGTCCACAGGGTGACGTCCGGGGACAGCAGCTCCATGAGGGTGTTGAGGTCGCCGCCGGTCGCGGCGGCGAGGAAGCGCTCGGTGACGACGCGCTGCCGCGACGGGTCCGCGGTGAACCGGGGCCGCCGGGCCCGTACGTGCTCGCGAGCGCGATGCGCGGCCTGGCGCACCGCGGTCTCGGAGCGCTCCACCGCCTCCGCGATCTCGGCGTGGCTGAAGCCGAAGACCTCCTTCAGCACGAAGACCGCGCGCTCGAGCGGGCTCAGGGTCTCCAGGACCACCAGCATCGCCGTCGACACGGACTCGGCGTTCGTGACGTCGTCGGCGGTGTCGCCGCTGGTCAGGATGGGCTCAGGAAGCCACGGCCCGACATAGGTCTCGCGCTGGTGCTGCGTGGAGCGCAGCCGCTGCAGCGCCAGATTCGACGCGATCCGCGCCAGATAGGCCTTGGGGTCGGCCACCTGCGAACGGTCGGCGGCCGACCATTTGATCCAGGCCTCCTGGACCGCGTCCTCGGCGTCCGCCACGGTGCCGAGGATGCGGTAGGCCACGGAGAACAGCAGGTTGCGATGCTGGTTGAAGACCTGCTGGTCGCGATCGGAGTACGGCTGCGTCACCGCGCACCCCGGATCCGCGTGAAGCGGCCGCCGCGGGGCCAGAACGCGCCCGAGGCCGGCAGCTTCTTCATCCGGCCATAGGTCGGCCAAGGGGAGGCGGTCACCGTCTCCTTATACCGTGCCGCCATCCGGCCGGTGAGATAGACCCGTCGGGGGCTGTCGTCGGGGTGGGTGAACTGGACGACCGCGTCGTGCCGCCCCAGGCTCACCGGCGTGTGGTAGTAGCCGAACCGGAACGCCTTGGGCCGCCTGCCGTCCAGCGTGCGGACGATCGACACCGCGGCGTGCACGCCGGTCGGCATGCCGCCCTGGCAGGTGCCGTGCATGACGCCGTAGCCCTGCCGGATCGCGGCCGCGTCGCCGACGGCGTACACGTCCGGGTGCGACACCGACCGCAGCGTGGCATCGGTGACGACCCGGCCGCGCTCGTCGACGGTCAGACCGGCCGCGGCCGCCAGCGGCGACACCCGCGTACCGCTCGTCCACAGCACGGCGTCGGCGGCGACGAGCTCGCCGCCCGCCAGCTCCACCGCGTCCGGCAGCACCTTCACCACCTCGACCCCGCTGAGCACCCGGACGCCCAGGCGCGCGAGCGCGGCCCGCAGGTACGCCCTCGGCCTCGGGCTCATGGCCGCGCCGGGCTCCTGCCGGCCCACCAGCACGACGTCCAGCTCCGGGTACCGCTCGGCGATCTCCGCGGCCGACTCGACGCCGGTCAGCCCGCTGCCGCCGACCACGACCGTGCCGCGGCCCAGCCGGGCCAGCCGATCGGCCAGCAGCTCGGCGTCCTGCACGCTGTTCAGCGTGTACGCGTGATCCTCCACGCCCGGCACCGCCGCCGTGTCCGCCACGCTGCCCAGCCCGTACACCAGCGTGTCGTAGTGCAGCACCCGGTCGTCGTCGATCCGTACGAGCTTCGCGTCCGCGTCCACCGCCGTCACCCAGCCCCGCACGAACCGCGCGCCCGTGCCCTCCAGCAGCTCCGGGATGCTCAGCTCGGCGACCGGCTGCCCGGTCGCCGACATGTGCAGCCGCAGCCGCTCGGTGAACCGCTCCTGCGCGTTCACCAGGGTCACCCGCACGTCCTCGCGCCGCTTGCCCCGAGCCGCGAGCTGGATCGCCGCGGCCATGCCCGCGTACCCCGCCCCCAGAATCAGAACCCGATGCGTGCCTGTTTCACGGCTATTGGTCATCTTTGCGCCTTTCTCCTCGCACTGACGACCACGTGATGCAAGCTGCTCGCCGATACGTGACATGCGCCGGGTGTGACGTGCGCCACACCCGGCGTCACGGACAAGCGGCCGTGAGGAGGCGCGAACGGCGCCGTTATCGCGGGGTCAGAACACAGAACTCATGGCCGTCGGGATCGGCCATGACCACCCAGTCGACCTCGCCCTGACCGATGTCGACGCGCGTCGCCCCGAGGGCGATGAGACGCTCGACCTCCGCCTGCTGATCGCCGTCGGCGGGTGGAGCGAGGTCGAAATGCAGCCGGTATTTGCCGGTCTTCGGCTCCAGCGGCGGGCCGCCCCAGGTGATCTTGGGGCCGCCGTGCGGCGAGCGGATCGCGGTCTCCTGGTCCTGATCCCAGACCAGCGGCCAGCCCAGCGCCGCGCTCCAGAAGTAGCCGACCTCCTGCGAGCCGTCGGACGCGAGCGCCCCGACGAATCCGCATTCGGCCAGGAAGTTGTTGCCCGGCTCGATCACGCAGAACTCGTTGCCTTCGGGGTCGGCGAGCACGACATGCTCATCCTCCGGACCTTGACCGACGTCGATGTGCCGACCGCCGAGCTTGAGCGCCCTCGCCACCGTCTCCTGCTGGTCCTCGAGGGACGTGCTCGTCAGGTCGAAGTGCATCTGGTTCTGGCCGATCTTCTGCGCCTGGGACGGCAGGAATCGAATCCGGAACCCGGTGTCATCGCTCGGCAGGAGCGCGACGCCGTCGCGGGGGTCTTCGACCAGCTCCCAGTCCAGGACGCCTGCCCAGAAGCGCGCGAGACGGAGCGGGTCGTGTGCGTCGAAGCAGAGCGCGTGGAGGCCACAAGCCATTCCGCTCCGCACCTCCGATCTGCTGATTCAAAGCCGCAGAAAGGGCACGCCCACCGCGCCCACGGAGAAAATAACGTCGGACACGCGGGCTCCGCCACGCATTTTTCGCCCGCACCCATGCGTGCCGTGCCCGGCGATGGAGGTGACGAGTCGGCCTGTAGGCCGGGTTCTGTCCTTCGTGAGAAGGGGCGACCATCCATCTAGGGCCGCCGTTGCCGGCGGCCTCGAGCGGTCTACCCGCGCGGCTCGGGCGGGCAGCCCTCGAACGTCGCGCGCGGGACGCTCCGGAGAGCGTCCCTTCTTGACCTTGCTCCGGGTGGGGTTTACCTAGCCGCCCACGTCACCGTGGGCGCTGGTGGTCTCTTACACCACCCTTTCACCCTTACCTCCCGTCAACCGGGAGGCGGTCTGCTTTCTGTGGCACTGTCCCGCGGGTCACCCCGGGTCGGTGTTACCGACCACCCTGCCCTGTGGAGCCCGGACCTTCCTCGGCGGGCCTGATGGCCCGACGCGGTCGCCCGGCCGACTCGTCTGCAGCACTTTACCAAGCTCCGCGGCGTTCCCGGTCATCGGCGCAGGTGTGAGGTGTCGTTGAACGACTTCACCACGGCGGGGCCGTCCGCGTAGTACTCGATCAGCGACAGGCAGGCCACGTCGAGGTGCATGCGGTAGAGGGACTCCAGAGGGGCCGTCAGAGCCAGCCGCAGCAGCATCTTGATGGGTGTCACGTGGGAGACCGCGAGGACGGTCTTACCCTCGTAGCGCTCCACCAGCCGCTCCCCCGCCGCCTGGACGCGGCGGGCGACTGTGGCGAAGCTCTCGCCGCCCGGCGGCGCGGTCTCCGGGTCGGCGAACCAGGCGGAGAGCTCGGCGGGCCAGCGGCGCTGGACCTCCGTGAACGTGTGCCCCTCCCAGTCGCCGAAGTCGAGCTCCCTGAGGTCCTCCTCCACCTCGACGTCGAGCCCGGTCCGCCGGGCGACCGCCTCCGCGGTCTGCCTGGCGCGCTTGAGCGGCGAGCTGACGATCACATCCAGCCGGTACGGCTCCCGCGACAGCCGTTCGGCGGCCGCCGCGGCCTGGGCCAGGCCGTTGGGCGTGAGCTCGGCGTCGCCCCTGCCCGAGAACCTGCGCTCCACGGACAGCGCGGTCTCGCCGTGCCTGAGCAGGAGCAGGGACGTGGCCACGCGGGTGGGCGGGGCCCAGCCGGTGCCCTTGGCGGGCGCCTTGGCCGCGCGTTGCTGGGCCGCGGCGGTGGAGGCGGTCGGGGCGGATATTTCGGAGATGGCGCCTATGTCGAGGAGGTCGGTCTGGTGGGCGACGGAAGGCGGCGCGGAGGGTGAGGGCGCGGTGGGTGAGGACGCGGTGGGTGAGGACGCGGAGGGTGAGGACGCGGAGGGTGACGGCGCGGTGGGTGCCTTGGTGCGGGCCGAGGGGGGCTGTCCCCCCGCGGCCGGCGGCTGCCCGGCCACGACCGGCGGCTGTCCCCCTGCTGCCGGCGGCTCTTCCTGCAGCTCCGGCTGGGTGGTGCCGCCGGCCTTCCAGGTCAGGCCCTGGGCGGCCGCGTCCATGGCCTCGTTGGCCAGGCGGTCGGCGTGCTTGTTGCGCTCGCGGGGGATCCAGGTCCACTCCGTCACCCGCAGCCGCCTGACCAGGGCCCCGGCCTCCAGCGCGAGCGGCCGCAGCCCCTCGTTCTTGATCTTCCAGCGGCCCGCCATCTGCTCGATGACGAGCTTCGAGTCCATCCGGACGGCCACCGGCGCGCCCTCGCCGCCCAGCCGCAGCACGGCCTGCAGGCCGGCGATCAGGCCGCGGTATTCGGCGACGTTGTTGGTCGTGACGCCGATGGCCTCGGCCGCCTCCGCCAGCACCTGGCCGTCGGAGGCGTCCATGACCACCGCGCCGTAGCCGGCGGGCCCCGGGTTGCCGCGGGAGCCGCCGTCCGCCTCGATGACGTAGGAGGTCACAGGCCTGACTCTGCCGTACGTACGAGGATGCGCCGGCACTCCTCACAACGGAGGACCTCGTCGTGGGGGGCGGCCTTGATGCGGTTCATCTCGGCGATGGACAGGGCCACCTTGCACCCCTGGCACCGGCCGCCGCGCAGCATCGCGGCGCCCACGCCGTACTGGCCCTTGAGCTTCTCGTAGAGCGCGAGCAGGTCGGCGGGGATCTCGCCGGCGACGCCGCCCCGGCGGCCCTGGACCTCCGAGGCCTCCTTGTCGATCTCCTGGAGCCCCTCGTCGCGGCGGGCCTCGGCGGTGGACAGGGCGGCGGCGAGCTCGTCGCGCTGCGTGATCAGGTCGGTGACCTTGGTGTCGGCGGCCTCCCTGCGCTCCATGATCTCCAGCACGACCTCCTCCAGGTCGCCCTGGCGCTTGTGCAGCGAGGCGATCTCGGACTGCAGGCTGGACAGGTCGCGCGGCGAGGTCACGGCACCGGAGTCGAGGCGCTTCTGGTCACGGTCGGCACGCGTGCGCACGGCGTCGACGTCACTCTCCGCCTTGGCCTGCTCGCGGGCCAGGTCGCCGGCCTCGGTCTCGGCCTCGATCACCTGCGTGGCGACCTTGGCGAACAACTTCGACCGCTCGTCGATCTCGGCCAGCTCGGGAAGGGTGCGGCGGCGGTGGGCCAGCCGATCAATCACGGAGTCGAGCTCTGCCAGGTCGAGCAGTCTCTTCTGGGCCTCAGGGGCTGCTTTCATGATCAATATCCTTTTGTCCAAGCATCGGTGACCGTGGCGGAGACGCGCGTTTCAACGGTAACGCCACTCGAGTGCAGGATGGACGCCGCGCTGTCCAGCCAGGGCCACTCGGTCGCCCAGTGCGCGGCGTCGATGAGCGCGGGCCCGCCCGACTCCACGAACTCGCTCGCCGGGTGATGCCGCAGATCCGCCGTCAGGAACACCTCGACCCCGGCCGCCTTGGCCGTGTCGAGCAGGGAGTCCCCGGCGCCGCCGCTGACCGCGACGCGGGTGACGGGCCGGGTGAGGTCGCCCGCCACGCGGATGCCGCCGGACGTACGGGGCAGCCCCTTGGCGGCCTGCGCCGCGAACTCGCCCAGCGTCATCTCCGAGGCCAGTTCGCCGATGCGGCCCAGACCCCGCCACGGGTCGTCCGGGAACGGCTGGAGCGGCACCAGGTCGCCGACCAGGCCCACGGCCCTGGCCAGGGCGTCGGACACGCCGGGGTTGGCCACGTCGGCGTTCGTGTGGGCGGTGTAAAGGGATATGTCGTTCTTTATCAGGGTGTGGATCAGGCGGCCCTTCGGCGTGGTCGCGGCCACGCTGGTGGTGCCGCGCAAGTAGAGGGGGTGGTGGGTGACGATCAGGTCGGCCCCCCACTCCAGGGCCTCCTCGGCCACGGCCGCCACCGGGTCGACCGCGAACAGCACCCGGCGCACCTCCTGGGCCGGATCCCCGCAGACCAGCCCCACGGCGTCCCACGACTCGGCCCGGGCGGGCGGGTAGGCCGCCTCGAGCACCTCGATCACGTTCGTCAACGACACAGCAGCCACCTGCGCAGACTATCGGCACGGGAGAGGGTGTCGGTGGAACGGCGTTCGGCGTAATGTAAGTGAATCCTGACCTGCGGAGGGCGACATGTCACCAAGCGTCGCGATCGTCGGAGCGGGGTTCGGCGGACTGTGCATGGCGATCCGGCTCGAACGAGCCGGGATCCGCTCGTACACGGTCTTCGAGAGGGCGGACGACCTCGGGGGCACCTGGCGCGACAACAGCTACCCCGGGGCGGGGTGCGACATCCCCTCGCATCTTTACTCGTACTCATTCGAGAGGTACGCGAGCTGGACCCGCCGTTACCCAGAACAGCCCGAAATTCTTGCATATCTTGAACATTGCGCCGATAAATACGACGTCAGGCGAAAAATCCGGTTCGGTGCGGAAGTTCAGCGCGCCGAATTCGACGGCGCCAGGTGGCAGGTGACGAGCGGCGACCGCACCGAGCCGTTCGACGTGGTCGTCACCGGCACGGGCCAGCTCAACCGCCCACACCTACCCGAGATTCCCGGAATGCCAGACTTCGAGGGCGTCTCCTTCCACTCCGCCCGCTGGGACCACGCCCACGACCTCACCGGCCGCCGCGTCGCGGTGATCGGGAACGGGTCGTCGGCGGCCCAGTTCATCCCCCGCATCGCGGAGCGGGTCGAGCGCCTGTACGTCTTCCAGCGCACCCCCAACTGGGTCATCCCCAAGCCGGACGCCGCCTTCGGACCGCTGGCCAGGCTCGGGTTCCGGGTCGTCCCCGGCCTCCAGCGCGCCTACCGCGAGTGGATCTACCGCTACGCCGAGGCCGCCCTCTATCCCGCGCTCGCCCAGGGCTGGAGCGCGGACCTGCTCAGGAGACGCGCCCTGCGGCACCTGCACGACCAGGTGCCCGACCCGGCCCTGCGGGCCAAGCTCACGCCCGACTACCCGCCGGGCTGCAAGCGGGTCGTCATCGACAGCGCCTTCTATCCCGCGCTGACCAGGCCCAACGTCGACGTGGTGACGGACGGGATCGTACGGGTCACGCCCACGGGCGTCGAGACCACCGAGGGCCCGCACGAGGTGGACACGATCGTCTACGCCACCGGCTTCCGGAGCACCGAGTTCCTGGCCCCCATGGAGATCACCGGGTCCGACGGCCGCACGCTGGAGGAGCAGTGGAAGGGCGGCCCCGAGGCGTACCTGGGCATCTCCGTGCCGAACTTCCCCAACCTCTTTCTCCTGTACGGGCCCAACACCAACCTGGGCCACAACTCGATCGTCTTCATGATCGAGTGCCAGGTGGAGCACATCATGTCCTGCCTGCCGTACCTGTCCGCCAACGGGCCGATCGAGGTGCGGCCCGAGGTGATGGCGGCCTGGCGCGGCCAGCTCGACGCGGCGATGGCGCGGATGGTGTGGGGCGGGGGGTGCCGGAGCTGGTACAAGACGGCCGAGGGCCGCGTGACGAACAACTGGCCGGGCCCCACCACCCTCTACCGCCGGCTCACCGCCAGACCCCCGGCCCCCGCCTACCGCCCCATCGCCCTGCGGACGCCGTAGGCGCGACGGCGGCCCGGCACGCGGGCGCAAGGAGGCCTCCGGTGGCGCTGATGAGCGCGCCGGGCCGCGGGTGGACGACCTGTGGGCGCACGCCGGCGTCCGCGCGACGGAGCCGCGCGCGGGCGTGCGTAAATGGAAGGATGAACGGTGGTGTGAAGATCAGGGAGTTGCGGGAGATCGGCGAGTTCGAGGCGGTCTGCCGGCTCTTCGACGACATCTGGCACCCGGCGCCGCACAACCCGCCCGTGACGATGGAGCTGATGATCGGGTTCGCGCACACGGGCAACTACGTGGCGGGCGCCTACGACGAGGGCGGCACGCTCGTGGGCGCCTCGGTCGGCTTCAGGGCGGCGGATCGGACGCTGCACTCGCACGTGACCGGCGCCGTCATCGGCAGGGGCATCGGCCGCGCGCTCAAGTCGCACCAGCGCGAGTGGTGCCTGGAGCAGGGGCTGGAGCGGATCACCTGGACGTTCGACCCACTCGTCCGCAGGAACGCCCGGTTCAACCTGGTCAAGCTGGGCGCCATGCCGGAGGAGTACCTGGAGGACTTCTACGGGAAGATGGCCGACGCGATCAACGAGGGGGACGCGTCCGACCGGCTGCTGGCGGTGTGGCGCCTGACGGATCCGGTGAAACCCGGCGAGCCGCCCGCCGCCGAGGTGCTCCTGTCGGACGAGGGCGGGTGGCCCGTGGCCAAGGAGGCGCGGGGCGGCACGGTGCTCGTGGGGACGCCGGCGGACGTCGAGCGGCTGCGGCGCGAGGAGCCGGCGGCGGCCGCGGCGTGGCGGCTGGCCGTGCGCGAGGCGCTTGGCGGGCTCATGAAGTCGGGCTGGCGTGTCGTGGGTTTCACCGAACGCGGTGAATACGTGATAACGACAGGTTGACCAGCTATTCCACCAGAGTTTCCGGTCTCTGTAATGTGGCGGCTAGGCAACGCTTAGCAAGGAGATTCGCATGGCGGAGTTCACCCCGACCGTTCCCGCGCGAGTCCTACCGTCCGTCACCGTCCGCGACCTGCCCGACCCTCCCCGATCGACCTGGCGCATCATCGGCCCGGGGCTGGTCGGCGCGGGTGTGGGGCTGGCGTCGGGCGAATTCATTCTCTGGCCGTACATCGCCTCCCAAGTCGGGCTCATCTTCGTCTGGGGAGCCGCGATCGGCATCATCACGCAGTGGTTCCTGAACATGGAGATCGAGCGCTACACGCTGGCCACCGGCGAGACCGCGCTCACCGGCTTCAGCCGCATGTGGAAACACTGGGGCCTGGTCTTCGTGGTGATGACGCTCTGCTCGAACCTCTGGCCCGGCTGGGTCACCACGTCCGCGACGATGGTGACGTACCTGACCGGGTCGGGCGCGGGCAGCGTGCGGTGGATCGCCATCGGCATGCTCCTCGTGATCGCGCTCGGCCTGACGCTGGCGCCGGTGATCTACACCGCGCTCGAACGGGTCATCTTCGTGAAGATCATCCTGGTGGCCACGCTGATCCTGGTCGCCGTCCTGTTCGCGATCAACGCGGAGAGCTGGGTCCAGCTCGGCAAGGGCCTGACCGTCGGCGCCGGGTTCCCGGTGCCGCCGCTGGAGTTCTCGGTGCTGATGGGCGCCATCGCCTACGCCGGCGCCGGCGGCGGCCAGAACCTCTGCCAGAGCAACTGGATCCGCGACAAGGGCTTCGGCATGGGCCAGTACGTGCCGCGCCTGGTCAGCCCGGTGACCGGCCAGGAGGAGGCGGCCGCCTCGACCGGCTTCCAGTTCGCGCCCACCAAGGAGAACCTGGCGCGCTGGCGGCAGTGGTGGCGCTTCGCGAACATCGAGCAGGCCTGGACGTTCGCCGTGGTGTCGTTCGTGACGATCGCGTTCATGTCGATGCTGGCCTACTCCACCGTGTTCGGCCGCGAGGGGCTGGCCAACAGCATCCAGTTCCTGCAGGTCGAGGGCCAGGTGCTGCAGGAGGTCGTCGGGCCGTGGTTCGGCGTGCTGTTCTGGGTGATCGGGGCGCTGGCGCTGTTCGCCTCCGCCATGGGCATCGTCGACTACACCTCGCGGCTGGCCTCCGACACGATCAAGACGGTCTACCTGCGTGACAAGCCCGTCTCGGTGAACCGCGTCTACTTCTACACCGTCTGGGCGATGGCGCTGATCGGGATCGCGGTCCTGCTGGCGGGCTTCGACCAGCCGCTCATCCTGCTGGTGTTCTCGGCGTGCTTCGCGGCCGTGATGATGTTCGTGTACTCGATCCTGCTGATCATCCTCAACCGGCGGTCGCTGCCCGAGCCCATCAAGGTGCGCTCGTACCGGCTCGGCGCGCTGATCTGGTCGGTGGCCTTCTTCGGCACGCTGACCGTGCTGGTCGTCATCCAGCAGGCGGAGAAGCTGTTCGGCTGATCGCAGTGGAGTGACCTGCCCCGGATTTGACCTCAACCTCGCTTGAGGTTACAGACTCGGCCGCATGAACGTGATCGAGGTGACGAGGTTCGGCGGTCCCGAGGTGCTGGAGGTCCGGCAGGCGCCGGAGCCGGAGGCCGGCCCGGGGCAGGTGCTCATCGGCGTGTCGGCGGTGGACGTGATGTCGCTGGACGCGCAGTTGCGGACCGGGTGGGGGCAGGAGTGGTTCCCCGGCGAGCCTCCGTTCGTGCCCGGCACCGGCGTGGCCGGGCAGGTGCTGTCGGCAGGCGACGGGGTGGACGGCGCGTGGGCGGGGCGGCGGGTGGCCGCGTTCCTGCCGGGCGGCGGCGCGTACGCCGAGCGGGTCGTGGCCGGCGTCGAGACGGTGGTCGAGGTGCCCGACGAGGTGCCCCTGTGGCGGGCGGCCGCGCTGATCCAGGTCGGGCCCGCGGCCCTGAGCCTGGTGGAGGCGGCCGAGCTGAAGCCCGGGACGCGGGTGCTGGTCACGGGGGCCGGCGGGGCGCTGGGGCTGCCGATCGTGCGGCTGGCGAGCGCGGCGGGGGCCCAGGTGACGGCCGCCGCCCGCGGCGCGGCGAAGCGGGCCGCGGCCCTGGACATGGGCGCGGCGCGGGCCGTCGGCTACGACGAGCTCGGCGGGCCCTTCGACGTCGTGTTCGACGGGGTCAGCGGGGAGGTCGGCGGCGCCGCGTACGAGCTGGTCGAGCCCGGCGGCACGTTCTTCGCCTACGGCGTGCCGAGCGGCTCGACCGCCCAGATCAAGCCGGGGGCCGCGCGGGTGGTGGGCATGGAGCAGGTCCAGTTCGCCCCGGACGAGTTCCGGCGGCTGGCCCGCCGGGCCCTGGAACACGACACCCTCACGACCGTCGTGGGGCTGGCCGTGCCGCTGGAGCGGGCGCACGAGGCCCACGCCGCCCTGGAAAGCCGCGAGCTGGTCGGCAAGGCGGTCCTGCTGGTCACCGCCCAGGCCGCCCGCTACCACGCCCACGGCGGTCCGGAGGTGCTGGCGCTGGAGGAGATCCCGCTCCCCCAGCCCGGCCCGGGACAGGTGCGGATCGCGGTCAGGGCGGCCGGGGTCAACCCCATCGACTGGAAGATCCGCAGCGGCCTCATGGGCGCACCCCTCGGCGAGCCCCAGGGCACCGGGCTCGAACTGGCCGGGACGATCGACGCCATCGGCCCCGGGGTGACCGGCTGGCGGCTGGGGGATCCGGTGTTCGGTCAGATCAAGGGAGGGGCCGCCGCCACGCACGCGATCGGGGACGCGGGCCTGCTGACGGCCAAGCCGGACGATCTGACGTACGAGGAGGCCGCCGCGCTGCCCGTCGCCGTCGAGACGGCCGGGCGGGCGCTGGGTGCGCTGGGCCTGGAGGAGGGCCAGACGCTGCTGATCCACGCGGTCGCGGGCGGCGTCGGGCTGGCCGCCGCGCAGCTCGCCCTCGCCGCGGGCGCCCGGGTCGTCGGCACGGCCGGCGAGCGCCATCACGCCTTCCTGCGCGGCCTCGGCGTCCACCCGGTCACGTACGGCGAGGGCCTGGAGGAGCGCCTTCCCGGCCCCGTCGACCGGGTGCTGGACGCCTCGGGCAGAGGCGAGCTGGAGCTGTCGGTGAAGCTGGCCGGCGACCCCGCCCACGTGATCAGCATCGCCGACCGGGCCGGCGCGGCCAGGCTCGGCGTGCGCTTCTCGTCCGGGGGCGCGAAAGGGCCGGTGGATCCCCAGAACGTCCGGATCCCCATCGCGGAGGCGTTCCCCCTGGAGCGGATCGCCGACGCGCACCGGCGCAGCGAGGACGGCCACTTCCTGGGCAAGATCGTGGTGAACACGGAAGGGATCTTGCCGCGATAACGCGGCACACTGGTCTCCATGCTGGAAACCTCGGCCCGCCTGCTGAAGCTCCTGTCCCTGCTCCAAGCGCGCCGGGACTGGACCGGCCCCGAACTGTCGTCCCGGCTCGGGGTCTCCACCAGGACGATCCGCAACGACGTCGAGCGCCTGCGCACGCTCGGCTACCCCGTGCACGCCACGCCCGGGGTCGCGGGCGGCTACCGGCTGGGCGCCGGGGCCGCGCTGCCGCCGCTGCTGCTCGACGACGAGGAGGCCGTCGCGGTGGCGGTCGGGCTCGGCCGGGCCGCGGGCGGCGGCGTCGAGGGCATCGAGGAGACCTCCGTGCGCGCCCTGGCCAAGCTGGAGCAGGTGCTCCCGTCCAGGCTGCGCCGCCGGGTGAACGCCCTCAACACCTACACCGTGCAAATCCCGGGCGACGTGCCCGCCGTACCCCCCGAGGTGCTGACCACGATCGCGAACGCGGCCCGCGACCACGAGCGGCTGCGCTTCGACTACACCGGCCACGACGGCGCGACGACCGTGCGGGACGTGGAGCCGCACCGCCTGGCGCACCGGCGCGGCCGCTGGTACCTCGTGGGGTACGACGTCGAGCGGCAGGGCTGGCGCACGTTCCGGGTGGACCGGGTGAGTCCGCGCACCCCGGCCGGGCCCAGGTTCACGCCGCGCGAGCCGCCGGAGGGCGGCGACGTGGCCTCGTACGTGGAGAAGGGCGCCAACACGGCGACGTGGCGCCACCGGGCCACGGTGCTGGCGCACGCCCCGGCCGACCGGCTGGCCCACCTGCCGCTCGGGCTGGTGGTGGAGCCGGTGGACGAGGCCACCAGCCTGGTCAGGCTGGGCGGCGACGACCCGGACAGCATGGCCGTGTGGCTCGGGTTCATGGGCGTGGACTTCGAGGTGCTCGACCCGCCCGAGCTGGCCGAGGCCGTGCTGAGGCTCTCCGAGCGCTACCGGCGGGCGGTCAGCGAACGGTAGGGCCCCGGTCAGCGGCAGGCCCCAGGCTCGGGGGCATGAACAACATGACGCGGGTGGCGGGCGGCAAGGACGATTTCCAGCTCGTGCATCACCTCACGCTCAGGGGCAGCCAGTTCGAGATCGGCAGGGCGCTCACCGAAGAGGCCCGCCGGCTGGGCTGGGCCCCCATGGCGGCCGACCCGGCGGTGAACCGGGCCCGCAGGACGTGGTTCGAGCGGCACTGGCCGCAGCACCACGCCCGCATGGACGGCGCGGCGGCGGTCCTCGGGCTCGACCCCGACCAGGACGAGCTGGCCCTCGACGGGCTGAACTACGTCCCCGAGGGCTCCGGCTGCTCGGCCCTGTGGATCCCGCCGTCGGCCGCCACGGACGGCCACGGCCGGGTGGGGCGCAACTACGACTTCTTCCCCCTGACGAGCAGCGAGGTGATGGGCACCGCGCCCAGACCGGGCGAGCTGCCGATGGCCTCGCGCCCCTACGTGATCACGACGGTGCCCGACGAGGGGCTCGCCTCCACCGTGATCACCATGTCGGACCTCGACGGCTGCATGGACGGCATCAACTCGGCCGGCCTGGCGGTCATGCTGCTGGTGGCCGACTTCGAGCACGCCGCGCCGCCGGAGCACGTCTCGCCGCAGGTCGGGGTGGGGAGCGTGCAGCTGCCCAGGTTCCTGGTCGACACCTGCGAGAACGTGGAGCAGGCCAAGCAGGCGCTCCTGGGCGCCAAGCAGTACGACCACGGCCTCTCCCTGCACTACCTGGTGGCCGACGCCCACGGGCAGGCGTTCGTGTGGGAGCGCGGCAGGGACGGCCGCGAGCACATCGTCCAGCTCGGCGACGGCCCGCTCTGCGTCACCAACCACCTGCTGCACCGCCACTCCGACCCGATGAACCTGCCCGAGGACACCCCGGGCAGCTTCGGGACCTACGCGCGGCTGCGCACGCTGTACGAGCGCAGCAAGGGCGCCACCGTGTCACCGCGGGACCTGCGCGACCATCTGCGCGCGGTCCGGCAGGCCGAGGATCCGGCCCTGCCGTTCCGCACGTTGTGGACGACCGTCTTCGACACCGCCGACCGCACCCTGTCGGCCCGCTTCTACCTGGGAGACGGCCGGCGCTACAGCGAGGAGCTGGTCTTTCACCCCTCCGACAGGTAGTCCTCGCGCACCTTGGAGCGCGACAGCTTGCCCGTGGGCGTGCGCGGCAGCAGGGAGCGGTATTCGATCTCCTTCGGCTGCTTGAACCTGGCGATGCGCGGCCCGCAGTGCTCCAGCAGCTCGGCGGTGAGCCGGGGGCCGGGCGTGACCCCTTCGGCGGGCTGGACGAGGGCGACCACGTTGTGGCCCCACTCCTCGTCCGGCACCCCGATGACGGCCACGTCCGCCACCGCCGGGTGCTCGAGCAGGGCGGCCTCGATCTCGGCGGGGTAGATGTTGACCCCGCCGGAGACGATCAGGTCGGTGCGCCGGTCGCACAGGAACAGGTAGCCGTCCTCGTCCAGGTAGCCGATGTCGCCCGGCGAGTACCACTCCCCCAGCATGCTGGCGGCCGTCTTCTCCGGGTCCTTGCGGTACTCGAACGTGCCCATGGCCGACTTGACGTAGATCAGGCCGGGCTCGCCGGGCGGCAGCTCGGCGCCGTCCTCATCGACGATCTTGGCCTCGAACGTGGGCGCCGGCCGCCCCACCGTGCCGGGCCTGGCCAGCCAGTCGTGCGGCTTGACCGCGAACGCGATCGTCGACTCGGTGGAGCCGTAGTACTCGTACAGCACCGGCCCCCACCAGTCCATGATCTGCTGCTTGACCGC
The DNA here is from genome assembly GCF_014873145.1 of Nonomuraea angiospora. Taxonomy (NCBI): domain Bacteria; kingdom Bacillati; phylum Actinomycetota; class Actinomycetes; order Streptosporangiales; family Streptosporangiaceae; genus Nonomuraea; species Nonomuraea angiospora. The sequence goes on from NZ_JADBEK010000001.1 coordinate 4,586,796, forward strand.
GACGGGGCAGGCGGCGGCGGTGTGGATGACCTGGCGCAGGCTCGACACGTCGTACTTGCCCCTGACCTCCTCCGGAAGCTGCAGCATGCGGTGGAACATGGTCGGCACCATCATCGCGTTGTTGACCCGGTAGCGCTCGATGAGCTCCAGGATCGTCACCGGCTCGAACTTGGGCGCGACGACCACGACGTGCCCGAGGTGCAGCGCGAACTGGGTGTGCGCGCACGGCGCCGAGTGGTACATCGGCGAGGTCACCAGATGGACGTCGTCGCCCGGCCTGAGGTCCACGACCTCGCCGAGGAACCAGCGGAAGGCGGGCACCATCTGCTCGGGCGCGCCGCCCGGCAGCGGCCGCTGCACGCCCTTGGGGAAGCCGGTGGTGCCGGAGGTGTACCACATGACCGCCCCGGACGTCCGCTCGCCGGGCGCGTCGGCCGGCTGCCCCCCGGCCAGCCCCGCCGTGCCGATCTCCGCGCCGGGCACGGCGTGGTCGGGGCCGGTGACCACGACCTTGGCGTCGCAGTCGGCCAGGATGTACGCCACCTCCGACGCCGTCAGGTGCCAGTTGATCGGCACGTAGTAGAGCCCGATCTGCGCGGTCGCCATGACCATGACGATGGCGTCGATGCCGTTGGGCAGCACGCCCGCCACCACGTCGCCGGTGCCGAGCCCGCGGGCCCTGAGGCCGTGCGACACCTGGTTGACCCGGGCGAGCAGCTCGCCGTAGGACGTCCTCGTGCCGTCGGAGTCGATCAGCGCGAGGCGGTCCGGGTCGGCGGCGGCGATGGCGTAGAAGCCGGGAAGCCCGCTGACGTCCATTCAGAGCTCCAGCAGTTGGGCGAGCCGGGCGCGGTGGACGCGTGGCGGGCCGAGCAGCACCTCGTCCGCCTTGGCCCGTTTGTAGAACAGATGCGCGTCGTGCTCCCAGGTGAACCCGATGCCGCCGTACAGCAGCAGGTGGTCGCGGGCCACCTCGAAGCAGGCGCGGCCGACGTACGCCTGGGCGAGGGCGGCGGCGCCGGGCAGCTCCTCCGGCGACTCGTCGGCGGCCCAGGCGGCGTACCTGACGATGGACTCGGCCTGTTCGAGCTTGCAGTGCATGTCGGCCAGCTTGTGCTTGACGCCCTGGTAGGAGCCGATGTACCGGCCGAAGGTGACGCGGATCTTGGCGTAGGCCACGATGGCGTCCAGCGCCGCCCGCATCACGCCGAGCTGCTCGGCCGCCAGCGCCACGCACAGCCGGTCGCCGACCTCCGGCGCCGGCCCCAGCACGCGGGCGGGCGCGCCCTCCAGGACCACCCGCGCCTGGCCGCGCGTCACGTCGAGCGTCTCCAGCGCGGTCCTGGTGACGCCGGGCCCGGCCAGCTCGACGGCGACCAGGAGCTCGCCGTCGCCGCCGCGCGCGGGCGCCACCAGCACGTCGGCCTCCATGCCGCTGAGCACCTGCGCCAGCGTGCCGCGCACGGCCCCGCCGTCGAGGTCGAGGGGGGCCTGGGCGAGCGTGGCCGTGGTGCGGCCCTCCGCGACGGCGGCGAGCAGCTCCTTGTCGGGAGCGCCGGTCAGGGCGATCGCGGCGAACGCGGTGGCCAGGAACGGCCCGGGGAGCAGGGCCGCGCCCGTCTCCTCCAGCGCGACCGCCAGCTCGGCCAGGCCCGCGCCGGCGCCGCCGTACTCCTCCGCGACGATCAGGCCCGCCAGGCCCAGCTCGCCGTTGAGCCTGGCGTACACCTGCGGGTCGTAGCCCTGCCGCGCCTTGGACAGCGGCGAGGCGGCGCCCAGGAAGGCGCGCACGGCCTCACGCAGCTGCCGCTGCTCCTCATCGAGTACGAGCTTCACCCCTGCGTCCCCACCTTCAGGTCCTTGAACGGCACGGTCTTGTCCACCCGGGGCTCCGGCGGCAGGTTGAGCACGCGGTCGCCCACGATGTTACGCATGATCTCGTTGGTGCCGCCGCCCAGCGACATGGCCGGGGCCTGCGAGATGGCGTGCGCGAGCGGGGAGTCGCCCAGGGCGGCCTCCGGGCCGGCCAGCCGGGTGGCCAGGTCGGCCTGGAACATGGTCAGCTCGGCCAGCAGCAGCTTGGCGGCGCTGCCCCGGGCGCCGGGGAAGATCCCCGCCTCGGTCTCCTGGGCCAGCCGCTGGTTGAACAGCGCCAGGGCGCGGCTGCGGATGTGCAGCTCGACCAGCTCGTCGCGGACCAGCGGGTCGCCGGTGTCGACCACCCGGCGCAGCGCCTCCAGCGAGGTCGGGTCCTCCTTCTGGCCGCTCATGCCCACGCCCGCCGAGATCGACAGCCGCTCGTGCAGCAGGGTCGTGACGGCCACGCTCCAGCCGTCGTTGACCTCGCCGACGCGATGCTCGTCGGGGATGGGGACGTCGTCGAAGAAGATCTCGTTGAAGTTGGACCTGCCGGTCATGTCCTTCAGCGGCCTGACCGTGACCCCGGGGTGGTGCATGTCCACCACGAACATGGTCAGCCCCTTGTGCTTGGGCACCTCCACGTCGGTGCGGGCCAGCAGCAGCCCCCAGTCGGCGTGGTGGGCGACCGAGGTCCACACCTTCTGGCCGTTGACGATCCAGTGGTCGCCGTCGCGCTCGGCCCGCGTCTGCAGGCCGGCCACGTCGCTGCCCGCGCCCGGCTCGGAGAAGAGCTGGCACCAGATCTCCTCGCCGCGCAGCAGGGGCCGGACGAACCGCTCGCGCTGCGCGTCGGTGCCCCGGTCGACCAGCGTGGGCCCGGTCATGCCGAGGCCGATCGAGAAGACGTACGTGGGGAGGGTGAAGCCGCGGGCCTCGGCGGCGAACGCGCGCTCCTCCGCCTGCGTCAGCCCCTGGCCGCCCCACTGCCGGGGCCACGTGATGCCGGAGTAGCCGGCGTCGTGGAGCTTGGCCATGAATTCCTTGGCCCGGGCGATCGGGTCTCCCCCGGGCCGGTCGTCCGCCGGGACGTTCTCCTGCAGCCAGGTCCTGGCGGACCGCCGATAGTCAGCAAGGTTCACATCGACTCCTTGGCATCAGTGCTCACTTACTCTAGTCAGGCGACCGGATGCCGCATAGAGCACCATTCCGCAGGTCTTTTAGCGGGATTTGTCACTGAATCTCCGCTAATTGGATGCAGGGGCACGTACTGTGATCATCTGATCACGGGGGGATCGGGTGTGATCGAACGGCTGGGCCAGTCCATCCGCGCGCGCCTGGCGCTGTTCGCCAGTGTCGCCATGGCACTGCTGTGCCTGGTGGCGGGCTCGTTCTTTTTGTGGGTGGGGCACAACACCGCCGTCGACATCCGCACGAGGGAGGTGATCACCGCGGCGATGCACGTGGGCCACGACATCCAGCGCAATCACCGGCACCCCCTGACCAACTTCGACCTGAAGGGCATCCAGGTCATCGATCCGACCGGTCGCGTGGTGGCCTCGACGCCGAACCTGGCGGGCGTGCCGCGCCTGACCGCCGTGGTGCCCGACCCGAACAGCCCCAGCCGCACCGACGTGCTGTGCGAGCTGCCCCAGCTCGGCGACGAGTGCCACATCACGGCCGCCGTCCGGGTCTACGACGAGGCCGGTGACTGGCTGGTCTACGCCTACGACTCCACGGTGCCCTGGTACATCCACCCCTCGGTGATCGCCGTGCTGATCGTGCTGACCGTGCTGCTGGTCGCGATCACCTGGTTCGGCGTGTCCAAGGTGGTGGCCAGGACGCTCGCGCCGGTCAACCAGATCACCAAGCGGCTGACCGAGATCAGCTACGGCGACGAGACCATGCGCGTGCCCGTGCCGGAGAACGCCGAGGAGATCAAGGCGCTCGCGGAGGCCGCCAACCACACGCTCGCCCGGCTGGAGGTCGCGTTGGAGCAGCAGCGCCGCTTCGCCTCCGACGCCTCGCACGACCTGCGCAGCCCGATCACCGCCATGCGCGCCGAGCTCGAGGCGGCGATGCTCGCCCCCGAGGAGACCGACTGGTGCGAGACCGGCGGCAAGCTGATGGCCAGCCTCGACCGGCTGCAGAACATCGTCGTCGACCTGCTGACGCTGGCCAAGCTCGAAGCGGGCGCCCCGTCGCGGCTCGAATCCGTCGACCTGGCCGAGCTGGTCGCCGCCGAGACCACCAGGCAGCGGTCGAAGAAGATCGTCACCGCGCTGCAGCCCGGCGTGGTCGTCACGGGTGACCGGCTCAAGCTCGCCCGCCTCCTGACGAACCTGCTGGACAACGCCGAACGGCACGCCGAGAGCACGATCATCGTGACCCTGCGCAGGAACGAGCAGGCCGTGCTCGAGGTCCTGGACGACGGCGCGGGCATCGCCCAGGAGCAGCGCGAGGTGGTCTTCAGGCGGTTCACCCGGCTGGACGCCTCGCGCAGCCGCGACGCCGGCGGCACCGGGCTCGGCCTGCCCATCGCCCGCGAGATCGCCCAGGCCCACCGCGGCACCCTCAGGATCGAGGACTCCGACACCGGCGCGCGCTTCGTGCTGCGATTGCCGATACGAAAGGAGTGAATGTGGGTATGAGAAATTTTCCGCCCCTTGATGGATCTCTGGGCGCGCACGATTACTACGCATCGGAGGTGAGTTACTCGCTGTGACTTCAGGGTTCAGCCGATTACGGCGCGAGGATTTGCTGAAGACGGCCTGCGAGGTCATCGCGGAGCGCGGGTTCGGGCATACCCGGACCATTGACATCGCCAGGGCCGCCGGGGTGAGCCAGGCGCTGCTGTTCTACCACTTCGAGTCCAAGGATCGGCTGTTCGCGCAGGCCTTGACCTACGCCGCCCGCCAGCATCTCCACTCGCTCGAACACATCGAGGAGGCCGAGGGCACGCCGCTCGAACGGCTGCGCACCCTGCTCAGGCTCTCCTCGCCGGCGATCCCCAACGAGGGATGGCGGCTGTGGATCGACGCCTGGTCCGAGGCGATGCGCAACTCGGAGCTGGAGGAGATCTCGCGCCGCCTCGACTCCCGGGGCCGCCTGGTCCTGCGCGCGATCATCGAGGCGGGCGTGTCGTGCGGCGAGTTCAAGTGCGACGACCCCGACGCCTCCACGTGGCGGATTCTCGCGCTGGTGGACGGGCTCGCGATCCAGACGCACGCGCACCCCAAGGTGCTGACCAGGCGCAAGGTGAACACGCTGATCCGTACGGCCGCCGCGGCCGAGCTCGGGCTCTCTCCGGAAACGCTGTGACTTTCCCCTCTTCCGACGCTATTGGATGCTTCGTACAATTAGCGGCGAGGAGAGGAGCACGTGATGGCATCCGCACCGAGCTCTGCCACCGCCCGCGAACGCGACGAGCAGGTCGCCAGCAGGAGCGCCTACCGAGCGGTCATCGAACGGCTCTCGAAGGCGTCGGTCGACAAGCACTGGGAGCCGTACCGGGACATCCCGTGGGATGACCCGGAGTTCGCCGTGGACCCGGCAGACCCCCGCTGGGAGCTGCCGGAGGTCGACAAGCTGGGCGGCCACCCGTGGTACCGCAGCCGCCCGCCCGAGGTGCGGGCGGCGATCGGGCTGTGGCGGGTGGCCACCGCGATGAAGGTCGGGCTGCAGTTCGAGAACCTGCTCAAGCGCGGGCTGCTCAACTACGCCTACCGGCTGCCGAACGGGTCACCGGAGTTCCGGTACGTCTACCACGAGACCATCGAAGAGGGACATCACGGGATGATGTTCCAGGAGTTCGTGAACCGCACCGGCTTGCCGATCCGCGGGATGCCCGGGCCGCTGTCGCTGGTCGCGCAGGTGGCGCCGTGGATCCCGCTGATCTCGACGGAGCTGTTCTTCGTGTTCGTGCTCGGCGGCGAGGACCCGATCGACCACGTGCAGCGCAAGGTGCTGAAGGACGAGCGGGCCCATCATCCGCTGGAAGAGACGATCATGCGGATCCACATCGCGGAGGAGGCCAGGCACATCTCCTTCGCCCGGCACTACCTGCGCAACCGGGTGCCCCGGATGCCCGCGTACCGGCGGCTCCTGCTGGGGATCATCTCCCCCGTCATCCTGGGCGTGATGGCCCGGATCATGCTGGCGCCCCCGGGGCCGATGATCCGGCGCTTCCGCATCCCGGCCCGCGTGGTCGCCGAGATCTACCTGCGCAATCCCGCCGCCAAGCAGGAGATCCGCGACTCGGTCGGCAGGACGCGGGAGCTGTGCGCGGAGATCGGCCTGATCAACCCGGTCACCCGGCGGATCTGGCGCGCAATGGGCATCTAGCCGGCCGGCCGCCGGGCGGTCAGCACCTCGATGACGTCCGTGTACTCCCAGGTCCCCGAGGGGTCGAGGTCGAGCAGCGCCTTCCTGGCCGCCTCCTTGAACGCCTCCAGCCGGTCGCCGAGGCGGGCCGGGGAGCTGTAGGAGTAGGACAGCTGCAGGCCGATCACGGCGTCCACGTCGTACGTCAGGCGGTGCTCGTACACGGTGGACTCCAGGTCGCTGAACGCCGAGGTGGCCAGCACGTCGTGGGGGTGCTCGCCGCTGGCCTGGAAGGAGCCGGTGGCCGTGAACGTGTTCGCCCCGAACTCCTCGCGCACCCGGCGCATCGTCGGCTCCCAGGGCTCCTCCACGGGTTGGCGGCCCGGGCCGACGAGCGCCACGACCCCGCCGGGCGGCAGCAACTCGTCGAGGTCGGCCAGCACCGCGCGGCGGTCCATCCAGTGGAACGACCTGCCCATGACGATGTGGCCGAACGCCGGGAGCTCGCGCAGCCTCGTCGAGTCGCCGCGCAGCCAGCGGATGTTGGGCACTCCTGCCGCCAGCCCCCGGCCCGTCTCCAGCATCCCCTCGTCGGGATCGACGGCCAGGACCTCGCGCACGCTGCGCGCCAGCGGGATCGCCACCGTGCCGGGGCCGCAGCCGAGATCGAGCACGGTGCCGTCCGGGCCGAACGTCCTCGCCAGGTGCCCGATCGCCTGATCCCCGTGATCGGAGCGGTACTTCGCGTAGTAGGGGGCCGCACCGCCGAACAGGTCTGTCATGGATGGGACCATATACGGGTTCGTTTCGTCGTTGCTGGAAGGTTTTGATCTTTGAGGCGGCTACTCACGGTCCTGCTGCTCGCCTTCGCCGCCGCCGGGATCGCCCCTCCCGCGGCACAGGCGCACAACGTGCTCGTCAGCAGCGACCCCAAGGACGGGGCCACGTTGCCGGCCGCGCCCGCGCAGGTGACGCTGGTGTTCGACCAGGCGGTGCGGCAGGGCTACGCGCAGGTGGGCGTGACGGGCCCGGACGGGTCCTCCTGGGCGGACGGGGCGGCGGAGGTGGCCGCCGAGCGGGTGTCGGTACGCGTCAAGCCGCTGCCGTCCGCGGGCGCGTACACGGTGGGCTACCGGATCCTGTCGGCCGACGGCCACCCGGTCACCGGCAAGATCACCTTCACCCTCGCCGCCGGGGCCGGCACCGGCGGCCCGGCGCAAAGCTCGGGCCAGAACACGGGCCAGAACACGGGCCAGGACGCCGGTCAGAACGCGGGCCAGAACACGGGCCGGGGCGACGCCGGGCAGGCGGCGCAGGACGCGAAGGCGCAGGCCGCCGAGGCGGCCGCCAACGGCGGCGCGGGCATGGCGGTGGTGTGGATCGTGGGCGCGCTGCTGCTGCTCGCCGCCGGCACGGCGGTGGCCCTGCGCCGCTCCCGCCCGGCCGCGCCCGCCCCGGGCTCCTCCGGAGAGGCCCAGCCCGATGGCACCGGAGAGGCCCAGCCCAGCGCCGCCGGAGAGGCTCAGTCCGGTGGCACCGGCGCAGCCCAGCCCAATGCCGCCGGTGAAGAGGCGCGGGCATGACCGTCACCGCGCCTCCGCTCCCGCGCCAGCGGGTCGGCGGGCGGCTGGTGGCCGGGGCGTTCGGCGTCTGCGCGATCGTCGCCGCGGTGGCGGCGAGCACGTTCACCGCGCAGGAGGCCGTCCCCGGCATCCCCATGCCCGGCCCGCTGGTGTCCTTCGGGCTGCCCGTCGTGCGGGTGCTGCTCGACCTGGCCGCCGTCGCCGCGGTCGGGCTGAGCCTGCTGCCCAAGCTGCTCGGGTTCGACGCCCCCGAGCGGACCGAGCCCGTCATGCTCAGGGTGCGGCCGCTGGCCGTGCTGGCCGCCTGGGCGTGGGCGATCTGCGCGCTGCTGACCATCGTGTTCCAGACGGCCGAGCTGAATCCCGGCAGCGTGCCCACGTTCGGGATGATCGCCGGCTACGTCGAGACCGTCGGCACCGGTCAGGGGCTGCTGTTCAGCGCGGCGTGCGCGCTGGCGGCGGCGGGCATCGGGCTCATGGCGGTGCGGTTCGGCGAGAAGGTGCCGGCCGAGCTGCGGGTGATCGTGGCATTGTTCGGGCTGCTGCCCATCCCCGTCACCGGGCACGCCGTCAACTCGATCTGGCACGACCCGATCATGGTCTCGATGGAGATCCACGTGATGGGCGCGGCGGCGTGGACGGGCGGGCTGGTGGCCACGGCCGTGTTCGTGGCGCCGCACCGGGAGCTGCTGGCCGTGGTCCTGCCCAGGTTCTCCAGGATCGCCACGGTGTGCCTGCTCCTGGTCGGGCTGTCGGGGCTGGTCAACGGGCTCGGCACGATGGCGCTCACCCCCGGCGTGACGCTGCCCGGCGCGCTGCTGACCAGCCACTACGGCGTGCTCGTGGTGATCAAGACGGTCCTGGTGGCGGCGCTGGTGCCGCTGGCCGCCCACATCCGCTTCCGCCTGATGCCCGCCATCCGCGCGGGCCGGGCCACCGCCCTGGTGGGCTGGGCGGCGGCCGAGGTGGCCGTGATGGGGCTGGCCTACGGCGTGGCGGTGGCGATCACCCGGGCCTCGATCGGCTGAGCCCCGCGCCGCCTGGCGGCCAGCCATTCGGCCGCCAGCCAGAGGGCCAGCAGGCCGAGCCCCGCCCAGACGGCCGACGACGGGGCCAGCGGGGGCGCTCCGAGCAGCCCCTTCTGGCCCTTGATCGCGCCGTACACGCCGCCCATGATCACGCTCTGCGCCGCCAGCGCGCCGTAGGCGGCGGCCGTGACGCCGACGGTCCCGAGCACGGCCCGTACGTACGGCATGCGCACCAGGAACGCCAGGTCCACCACCAGCCCCGCGACGACCAGGAAGAACGGCACCGCCGACGGCGGGAACCCGGTGAAGGTCAGCAGCGGCCAGAGCAGCGTGCGGACCCCCACGTAGGCGCCCGCCACCAGCGTCGCGGCCCCGAACCTGCCGATCAGCAGCCTGGCCACGACCAGCACCGACAGGCCGACGACCACCGCGTAGGCGGGGTAGAGGAAGTCGGGGACGGGCAGCGAGAACGCCGTCATCATCGCCCGGTCCACCGGCCGCTCCATCTGGCTGGCCGCGAACTGGAGCAGGATCGGCTCGGCGTAGGTCGCGTGGTTGTCCCAGGCGCCGATCGACAGGATGCCGTACTCCTGGTGCTGCTCGGGGAAGTGCACGTTCTCCAGGAAGAACGCGAAGAACGCGCCCAGCACGACGGTCCGCTCCCGCCCCGGCGGCGCGCCCATGAACCAGCCGCGGAGCACGCCCGCGATCATGAAAAACGTTCCAAGGTAGAGCATGATGTGCGACGGGCTCCACGAGGTGATGTCGAGCCCGTTGACACGGTGGTTGATCAGGTCGAGCGGGACCGCGACCAGGAAGATCCCGGTGCCCCACTGGATCAGCCGCAGCGCCGCCTTGTCCACGCCGTAGCCGGTGTATCCGTGGATGACGGTCAGCGCCACGGCGATGGCCGTGCCGGCGGAGTTGAGCAGGTGGGGCGGGGCGAGGTCGTCCCGCAGCCACTTGAAGTGCCACGAAACGTCCCACGCCGAGCCGAGCAGCTTGAGCGTGAACGCCACCAGCCAGCCGAAATAGAGCACCCTGAACAGATCCTGCGGCGTCTCACGCCCCGCCTGGCCCCTGGTCCAGTACGGCAGGGCCCACTCGGCGGCCCTCTTGAGAGATGCTGGAGACTTCACGGGAGTGAATCTTACGGTTCCCGGGGCTGAGCTGTTGCTGGGGTAATGCCAGGCAATGTCCTGGCAGGTCAGGCGGGGGCCGAGGCCCGCAGGGAGTACAGCAGCGGGATCCTGGGCGCACCCTGCGGGAGCCGGAAGCCCTCCTGCCCGTCGACCAGCGTGCGGAAGCGGCGGAAGAACGTGCGGTCGTGCTCGCGCAGGAACTCCACCCGCAGGCCCGCCGCCGCGACCGCGCTGACGACCTCGCCGAGGCCGTGCTGGAACTGCACGGAGGTCTGGTGCTCCAGGATTTCGCCGCCGGTGTAGGTGTGCGGGTACTCCCAGACGTGCGGGCCCAGGTCGAAGTAGTCGTGGGTGACGGTGGTGCCCGTCTCGTCGTCCATGGTGTCGGCGAACGGATGGAACTCGGCGAGATAGAGGAATCCGCCCGGCTTGAGCAGCGCGGCTACCGTCCGCGCCCAGCCGGTGAGGTCGGCCAGCCACACCAGCGCGCCGAGGCCGGTGTAGACGATGTCGTACGTGGCCCCGCCGAGCGCCTCGACCGCGTCGTAGACGTCGGCGGTGACGAATTCGGCCGGGAGGCCGCATTCGGCGGCGATGGCCCTGGCCTGCTCGACGGCGGCCTCGGAGAAGTCGAGGCCGGTCACCTCGGCGCCGAGCCTGGCCCACGACAGGGTGTCCAGGCCGAAGTGGCACTGCAGGTGCAGCAGGTGGCGGCCGGTCACGTCGCCTACCTCGTCCCGCTCGAACGCCCGCAGGGGGCTCCGGCCCGCCTTGAAGCCCTCGACGTCGTAGAAGTCGCTGGCGACGTGGATGGGGACCCGCCCGTCCCAGTTGGCCCTGTTGACGTCCAAGTAGTCCATGGGTGGGCAGCGTAGGCGAGCCCCGGGCCGCGGCGCCGCTGGTTTTCGGTGGGCCGGGGGCCGGTCAGAGGCGCCTTCTCGTCAGCCGTACCGGGAGGTGCTTGAGCCCGTTCTGGAAGTTGGACGTCAGCCGGCGCGGGCTGCCCGCGAGCTCGACGTCCCATTCGCGCAGCAGCCCCGTGAACACCGAGCGGAACTGCGCGCGGGCCAGGTGGGCGCCGAGGCAGAAGTGGGGGCCGAACCCGAAGCTGACGTGGTCGTTCGGGGCGCGGGAGACGTCGAAGCGGTCGGGGTCGGGGAAGACGGACGGGTCGCGGTTGGCGGAGGCGTGGTAGACGACCACCTTGTCCCCGGCGCGGATGCGCCGGCCGTCCAGGGTGAGGTCGCGGGTGGCCGTCCGCCGGAAGTGCATGACCGGAGGCCAGAAGCGGAGCATCTCCTCGATGGCGGAGCCGAGCAGCGACGGGTCCGCGCGCAGGCGGGCCAGCTCCGCGGGGTGCTGGAGGAGTGTGAGCAGCCCTCCGGGGATGCCGTTGCGCAGGGTCTCGTTGCCCGCGACGGCGAAGAGGAAGAACATGTTCTCGAACTCGGCCTCCGTCAGGCCGCCCTTCCGCATGGCCGACATGACGGACTCGTCGTTCGCGGGGGCCTCGGCCAGGGCGTGCGCGTAGGCGAACATGTCGGTCAGCGCGGCCTTCGAGCGCGGGTTCACCCCCGGCGCGAGCTCCGGCCTGGACGCGACGGCCAGGCGGCCCATCGGGGTGAGCGACGCGACGTCGGCCGTGGACAGGCCCGCGTAGTCGGCGTCCTGGTAGCCGATCACGCGCGACGCCCAGTCGTACAGCAGCCGCTTGTCCTGCGCCGGGACCCCCATGACGTGGGCCAGCGTCCACACGGGCAGGTCGGCGGCCACCTCCACGAAGTCGCACTCGCCTTGCGCGAACAGCGCCGCGGCCCGCTCGGCGATCGTGCGCTCCAGGGCGCGCACGGCCCTCGGGGTGAAGGCCGCCGCCACGATCCGGCGCAGCCTGGAGTGGCCGGGCGGGTCCATGTTCAGCATCTGGACCTGCACGAACGCCAGGTCGGCCGGGGTGTCGGGGTCGCGGATCTGGGTGGCGCCGAGCTGCGAGGAGAAGTCCTCGGGGGTGCGCAGGACGTGCTTGACGTCGGCGTGCCGGAACACCCCCCAGTAGCCGGGGCCCTCCCGCCAGGGGCCGACGGCGGGCTCCGGGATCCGGCAGACCGGCGACTCCTCCCGCAACGCGGCGAACAGGTCGTACGGGACGGCCGACTCGTACGTGGCCGGCATGAACACCTCGGCCACCGGCCGCCCGCTCGCACCCGCCATGCCGCCCGCCCTTCGTTCGTCGGTCGTATCTCCGCCCTATACCGGCACCCTGACAGGACGCAAGCGGCCGAGCCAGGAGCGGCGGGGCGCCGCGGCGGGCATCATGAGCGCGTGACTCCAGCAGACGCAGAGGCGATCCTCCAGGAATACTTCGCCCCCTGGATCCAGCGGCTCGGGTTGCGCGTGGAGGAGGTGGGCGAGCGCCACGCCGTCGTACGGCTCCCGTGGTCCGACGACCTGGCCCGGGAGGGCGGCGGGCTGTGCGGCCAGGCGATGATGGCGGCCGCCGACACCGCCACCGTCATCGCCATCTCCTCGGCGCGCGGCTCGTTCGTCCCGATGACCACGGTGCAGCAGTCGACGACGTTCCAGCGGCCGGTGCTGGGCAAGGACGTCCTGATCGACGTCCGCATCACGAAGCTGGGCCGCACCCTGGCCTTCTCCGACGTCACCCTCACGGCCGCGGGCAGCGCCGAGACCGCCGCCCAGGCGACGACCGTCTACGCCATCCTGGCCTGATCCCGCAGCTCAGCCCTTGATCTCAGGGATCTCTCAGGTGCGGAAAGTAGGCTCACGGTCATGAAGCGTGTGGCCGCGCTGGTAGCGGCGCTCGCCCTCATCGGGGTGACGACGTGGCTCGTGTGGCCGTCGGCTCCTGCGGTGCGGGGCCAGGACCAGAGGATCGCCGTCGTCGACGGACCCGGCGACGACCAGCGGGTGGAGCTCGATACGACCTTCTTCCCGCCGCCCGGCGGCGGGAAGGCTCCGGCCATACTGATCGGGCACGGCTTCGGCGGCAGCAAGCAGAGCGTGCGGGACCAGGCGGTCCGGATCGCCCAGCAGGGCTACGCCGTGCTGACCTGGTCGGCGCGCGGGTTCGGGCGCTCGACCGGCGAGATCGCGCTCAACTCGCCCGACTACGAGGTCAAGGACGTCAAGCAGCTGATCGACTGGCTGGCCAAGCGCCCAGAGGTGCAGCTCGACGCGGCGAACGACCCGCGCGTGGGCATCGCGGGCGGCTCGTACGGCGGCTCCATCGCCCTGATGACGGCCGCCTACGACCACCGGGTCGACGCCATCGTGCCCCAGATCACCTGGGCCGACCTGGCCGACGCGCTCTTCCCCAACGCCGCCGCGCAGGGCGCCGGCCCCGCCGCCGTCGGCCAGGACGCCGAGCACGGGGTCTTCAAGCGCATGTGGGCCGGCATCTTCTTCGGCCAGGGCGTCTCGCTGGACAGCTTCGCGGGGCGGGGCGAGCGGCAGGCCGCCGCCGGCCCGCTGACGCCCGAGCAGGCGCGGTGCGGCAGGTTCCTGCCCGCGATCTGCGACGTCTACCAGCAGGTCGCCAAGGACGGCAAGGCCACGCCGGAGGCCGTCGCCCTGCTGCGCAAGTCGAGCCCGGTCACCGTGGCCGGCCAGATCAAGGCGCCGACCCTGCTCATCCAGGGCCAGCGCGACTCGCTCTTCCCGCTCGGCCACGCCGACGCCAACGCCAAGGCGATCGCCGCCGCCGGCACCCCGGTGAGCCTGGCCTGGTTCGACGGCGGGCACGACGGGGGCAACGGCGAGGCGGACTGGGTGTTCGAGCAGTCCACGGCCTGGTTCGCCCGCTACCTGAAGGGTGACAAGTCGGCGCCGGCGGTGAGCGCGTTCACGGTGACGCGCGACGGCGGCCGCGACCCCGGCACCCGCCAGCGCATCCGCCTGCACCCGGAGGCCGGCTCCTACCCCGGCCTGGCCGGCACCGGCACCACCACGGTCCAGCTGAACGGCCCCGCCCAGAACATCGTCAACCCGCCGGGCGGCGCGCCCGCCTCCATCTCGACGGTCCCCGGCGTCGGCGGCCTGCTGGGCGGCGGCCAGGGCGGCGCCGGCGTGTCCATCGACATGCCGGGCCAGAGCGCGGCGTTCGAGTCCCGTCCGCTCACCGCCCCGCTCCAGCTCACCGGCAGCTCCACAGTCCGGGTCAAGGTGTCGGGCAAGGGCGAGGCGACGCTGTTCGCCAAGCTGTACGACGTCGCCGACGGCACCCAGCCGCCCGCCCTGCCCGCCGGGCTGGTGGCGCCGGTCCGGGTGACGATCCCGGAGGGCGCGGGCAGCGCGGAGGTCACGGTCACCCTGCCCGCCGTGGACTACCGCTTCGCCGCGGGCCACCGGCTCCGGCTGGTCCTGACCACGACGGACATGGGCTTCGCGACCGCCGCCGAGCCCGCCTCGTACCAGGTGTCCCTGGCCTCCCCCGCGCTGACCGTGCCGACGGTGCGCACGCTCGCCGCGCCGCCGAGCGGGGTGGCGTGGTGGGTGTGGGCGATGCCGCTGGCCGCCGTGGTCGTCGCCGCCGTGCTGCTGGCGACGGGGCGCACCCCGTCCCGCCTGCGCCGTCCTGCTTCCGACGACGGGGCCGGCGACAAGGACGTGCCGCTGGAGATCAGCGGCCTGACCAAGGCGTACCGCAACGGCGAGCTGGCCGTGGACGGGCTGTCGTTCCGCGTCGAGCGGGGCCAGGTCCTGGGCCTGCTCGGGCCGAACGGCGCGGGCAAGACGACCACGATGCGCATGATGATGGGCCTCATCCAGCCGGACGGCGGCGAGATCCGGATCTTCGGCGACCGCGTCACGCCGGGGGCGCCCGTGCTGTCCAGGCTCGGGTCGTTCGTGGAGGGGCCGGGGTTCCTGCCGCACCTGTCCGGGCGGGACAACATCGAGCTCTACTGGGCCGCCACCGGACGGCCCGCCGCCGACGCGCACTTCGACGAGGCGCTGGAGATCGCCGGTCTGGGCAAGGCCCTGGACCGGGCCGTACGCACGTACTCGCAGGGCATGCGCCAGCGGCTCGCCATCGCCCAGGCCATGCTCGGGCTCCCGGACCTGCTGGTGCTCGACGAGCCCACGAACGGTCTCGACCCGCCCCAGATCCGGGAGATGCGCGAGGTGCTCAAGCGCTACGCGCAGGACGGCCGTACCGTGATCGTCTCCAGCCACATGCTGGCCGAGGTCGAGCAGACCTGCAGCCACGTCGTGGTCATGCACCGGGGCCGCCTGGTCTCGACCGGGCCGGTGTCGCTGCTGCTCACGTCGGCCACCGTCCCCTCCAACGGGCACGGGCCGCGCCTGGAAGACGTGTTCCTCGACCTCATCGGAGACAAGTCATGACCGTCGCCGCGCCGGGCTACGCGCCCCGTCGCACGCTGCCGCTGCGCGTGGAGATCGTCAGGCAGTTCAAGCGGCGGCGGACGCTGGTCATGTTCGGGCTGCTGCTGGCGCTGCCGTGGATCCTGGTGATCGCGTTCCAGTTCGGGCCGCAGCCGAGCGGGCAGGGGCAGTCGTCGCTGCGCATCTCCGACCTGGCGACGGCCAGCGGCCTGAACTTCGCCGCCTTCGCCCTGTCGGTGTCGGCCAGCTTCCTGCTGGTGGTGGCGGTCGCGCTGTTCTGCGGCGACACCGTGGCCAGCGAGGCCAACTGGTCGTCACTGCGCTACCTGCTGGCCGCGCCGGTCCCCCGCGACCGGCTGCTGCGCCAGAAGCTGATCGTGGCGCTGGGCTACTCGGCGGCGGCGGTGATCTGCCTGCCGCTGATGGCGCTGCTCGCGGGCACGCTGGCGTTCGGCTGGAACGACATCCAGGTGCCCGGCACGGGCGAGACCATCCCGGCCCTGGACGTGCTGCCGCGCTTCGGCATCGTGATCGGGTACGCGCTGGTCAGCCAGCTGGTGGTGGCCGCGCTCGCGTTCCTCGTCTCCACCATGACCGACTCCCCGCTCGGGGCCGTCGGCGGCGCGGTCGGGCTCTGGATCGTCTGCAACATCCTGCAGGCGGTGGAGGCGCTGGGCTCGCTGCGCGAGTTCCTGCCCACGTTCTGGAACAACGCCTGGCTCGACGCGCTGATGCCGGAGCTGGACTGGAGCGGCATGGCGAAGGGCGCGTCGGTGTCGGTCACGTACGCGGCCCTGCTGATCGCGCTCGCGTTCCGGCGCTTCCGGCGCAAGGACGTCGTGAGCTAGGCCGTGAGCTAGGCCGTGAGCTAGGCCCAGTCGAACGACCTGGCCACGGCCTTCTTCCAGCCCGCGTACGCCTCCTCCCGCCGCTCCTCGCTCCACCGGGGCTCCCAGCGGCGGTCCTCGGCCCAGTGCGCCCGCAGCTCCGAGACGTCCTTCCAGTATCCGGAGGCGAGCCCGGCGGCGTACGCGGCGCCGAGCGCGGTGGTCTCCGACACGACCGGGCGGCTGACCGGGACGCCCAGGATGTCGGACTGGAGCTGCATGCACAGGTCGTTCACGGTGACGCCGCCGTCCACCTTGAGCACGTCCAGGACCACCCCGGAGTCCTGCTGCATCGCCTCGACGACGTCGCGGCTCTGGTAGCAGATCGCCTCCAGGGCCGCCCTGGCGAGGTGGGCGTCGGTGTTGTAGCGCGACAGGCCGACGATCACGCCGCGGGCGTCGGCGCGCCAGTACGGGGCGAACAGGCCGGAGAACGCCGGCACGAAGTACATCCCGCCGGAGTCCTCCACCTGCCGGGCCAGGGCCTCGCTCTGCTCCGCGGAGGTGATGACGTGGAGCTGGTCGCGCAGCCACTGGACCGCCGAGCCGGTCACCGCGATGGACCCCTCCAGCGCGAACACGGCCGGCTGGTCCCCGAACTTGTAGGCCGGTGTGGTGAGCAGCCCGCTGCGCGAGCGCACGCGGTCGGTGCCGGTGTTGAGCAGCAGGAAGTTGCCGGTGCCGTAGGTGTTCTTGGCCTCGCCGGGCGCGAAGCAGACCTGGCCGACGGTGGCCGCCTGCTGGTCCCCCAGGATCGCGCTGATCGGCACCTCCCCGCCGACCGGCCCGTATGGGAGCGTGGTCCCGTACATGGCGGGGTCGGCCGACGGCCGGATCTCGGGCAGCATCCGGCGCGGGATCCCGAAGAACGACAGCAGCTCGTCGTCCCAGTCGAGCGTCTCCAGGTCCATCAGCATCGTCCGGCTGGCGTTGGTCACGTCGGTGATGTGCACGCCGCCCTTGACGCCGCCGGTGAGGTTCCACAGGGTCCAGGTGTCGGTGTTGCCGAAGACGGCCTCGCCCCGCTCCGCGTCCTGGCGGACGCCCTCCACGTTCTCCAGGATCCACTGGATCTTGCCGCCGGAGAAGTACGCCTCCGGCCGCAGGCCCGTCCTGTCGCGGATGACCTCCCCGCGCCCGTCCTGCTCCAGCGCGGCGGCGATCCGGTCGGTACGGGTGTCCTGCCACACGATCGCGTTGTAGTACGGGCGGCCGGTCCGCCGGTTCCAGACGACCGTGGTCTCGCGCTGGTTCGTGACGCCCAGGGCCGCCAGGTCCTTGGCGTGCAGCCCGGCACGCTGGATCGTCGTCTGGATCACGGCCGCCGTCACGGTCCAGATCTCTATCGGGTTGTGCTCGACCCAGCCCGCCTTCGGCAGGATCTGCTCGTGTTCGAGCTGGTATTTGGCGACCTCGGCGCCGTCATGATCGAAGATCATGAATCGGGTGCTGGTGGTGCCCTGATCGACGGCTCCCACGAACTCGGGCATGTCTCTCTCCTCTGCAAGATTCCGGTCAGATCTCCACCGGCTGCACGATCCCGCGCTCCTCGCTCGGCGGGAGGAACCGGGCGATGCACGCCTGGTAGAGGCCGGCGCCGATGAGACCGCCGATCAGCGGGCCGACGATCGGCACCCAGAAGTACAGATCGCCGTACTGATCTCGCCAGGCGGTGGAGTAGCCGGTGAGGTAGCTCGCCAGGCGCGGCCCGAAGTCGCGGGCGGGGTTGATCGCGTAGCCGGCGTCGGTGCCGAAGGACATGCCGATCCCCACGATGAGCAGGCCGACGACGACGGGGCCGAGGTTGGCGCTGGGGGCCATGTTGGCGACGTCGGACACGGCGAAGATGACGAAGAGCAGGATGGCGGTGCCGATGATCTGGTCGCGGAACCCGCCCCACATGTTCACCGGCAGCACCCCGTTGCCGGGCAGGGTCGAGAAGACGCCCTGGGTCTTGATCGTGTGGCTGGGGTCCACCATGGTCAGCACCTCGGTGTAGTTCCACCGCACGATGAGCGCCGCGATGAAGGCCCCGGCCGTCTGCGCCAGCGCGTACGGCAGGACCTTGCCCCAGGCGAAGCCGCGGAAGACCGCGAACGCCAGCGTGACCGCCGGGTTGAGGTGCGCGCCCGTGGTCCGGCCCGCGACGTAGACGCCCAGCGTGACGCCGATCCCCCACGCCCAGGCGATGCTGTCGTGGTCGCCGAGCTTGCCCGCGACCACCTGGGCGACCACGCCGACTCCGAACAGAATGAGCACCAGCGTGCCGGCGAACTCGGCGATCAGCTCACCGGTCAGCCCTATCCGGTCGCGACGTCCGGTCACCGGTCCTCCTTGCGCGTGTGATCGTCGTGTGCCATTCCCGATTTCGAGACATGCATACGGTACGCACGCTATACGTCACGCAAAGTGACTTCGGAGGTCGTTCGCGCTCGCCGGTGGAGCTCGACACCCTCCCGGGACGCGGCTGTCCGGCGTGGCGCGAGCGTCGCCGAGCGTGCTCGCGCGGCAGTCGCGCCGCCTCCGGTGTGGACGAGCACACCCGCGCCGCGTCCGGGCCGCGTCCGGTGTGGCCGAGCACCCCGCGCTGCGGTCGGTGTGGCTGAGTGCGGCCGAGCCGCGTCCTGGTGTGGCCGAGCACCCCCGCGCCGCGTTCAGTGTGGCTGAGTGCGGCCGAGCCGCGGTCGGCGCGTGGAGCGGCGAAGTCGTCCACGGCGGCCGGTTCCGGCTGTTCGCCGGGAGGTGCCTGACGCGGGACCGCCTACTGGTCGGAGACGTTTCGGCTGAAGGTCACCAGGGCGGTCCCCGGACCGTTGTAGCCGGGGACGGGCTCGCTGACCTCGAATCCCATGCGCCGGTGGAACGCTATGGACGTCTGGTTGACGGGCGAAGTGATCGCCTTCACGACGCGGCGATCGTGGCGACGCGCCAGGTCGAAGAAGCGTTCGTACATGGCACGGGCCACGCCGCCCGTCCTGGCCTCCGGTGAGACGCCGACGAAGTGGATGTACGCCTCGTCCGGCTCGGACGGGGAGATGAAGCCGATCAGGAACCCCGCCATGCCCGCCGGCCCTTCCGCGATCAGGCTCGTCCCGTGGAAGTGGTCGAGGAAGAGCCTGGGCAGGGAGGGCAGGATGGGCCGGCCCCACCACTCGTCGACGACGGCGGCTATGGGGTCGTAGTCGGCGGGGGTGGCGGGGCGCAGCTCGTACGCGGGCGACGTCATGGGCTCCTCTTGCGTTGATCGGGTCGGCCGGCCGGCGTCATCCGACCCGCGCGGCGATGGTCCGCGCGCACTCCAGGGACTCGGTACGCGTGGTGTCCACCTCCAGGTCATAGGTCACGCCCTGGTGGACCACCTCCGCCTGCAACTCTGCCATCCCCCGGACCCGGTCTCCCCGGGCGATCTCCCTGCCCGCGGCGACCGCGCTCTCACACCTGACACCGACCCACAGCACGTCCAGCCCGGCAAGAGCCTTCTGCCAGCGCTCCTGGGACGCGGCTCCACCGAGGAAGACGTCGTCGATGATGACCCGGGCACCCGCACGGACCATCGCGGCGACCCCTTCCGCCCACGCCGCGTCCAGCAGCCGGAACTGCGGCCCGACGCTGACCCCGCCGTCCGGAGCGAACTCGATGCCCGCCTCCGATCCCTGCATGGACGCCGGCATGGCCTCGAGCAGCGAGTCGACCCCGAAGGCGAGCCATGGATCCGGCAGGACCGCCTGCAGACACCGGACGATCCCGGACTTGCCCGAGCTGGAACCGCCGTTCAACACGATCACCTGAGTAGTCACCGGCCCACGATAGGGGTGCTCCCCGGCAGCCCCAAAGGCATTTTTCGGGGCTGCTCGGAATCTGCGCCAGCGAGCAGCCAGCCCGCCACCGTCGCAGTGCAGTCGCGGTCGAGGTCGCGGTCGCGGTCGCGGTCGCGGTCGCGGTCGCGGTCGCGGTCGCGGCAGGTTCGGCGGTCAGCGCTCGTCGGGATCGGCCGATGGGGTGACAGTCCGGTTCGTTCCAGCCGGATCCTGAGGTGTCCGGGTGACCAGGTCGCCCGACAGGTCCCCGCTCGACTGCTCGGCCGTCCAGGAGGTGAGGATGCGCAGGGCATCGTGCGACGGGCTGCCAGGCTCGGCGGTGAGGACCATGAGCCGCTGCCCCGAGCCGTCGGGGCTGGTCCACGTATCACAGTCGAGCGTGAGATCACCGACCAGCCGATGCCGGTAGTGCTTGGTGCCATAGCTGGCGGTGTTGACCCGATGCTCGGCCCACCAGGTGCGGAAGTCGGCGTCATGGAGGGACAGTTCACCGACGAGGCGGGCAAGCTCAGGTCGTCAGGGTCCGCGACTGCCTCCATGCGCAGCGCGGCGACGGCATCGCGGGCGTCATGCTCCCACTGCCGGTGCATGCCTCGCATGACCGGATCCGTGAACAGCAGGCTCACATAGTTGCGCCGAGGTGACGGAACGTGCGAGAAGTCGAGGTACAAAGCCGCGGCGGCGGCGTTCCACTCCAGGATGTCCAGGCGTTTGCCCAGCACGATGGCCGGGGTCTGGGTGAGCTGGTCAAGGAGGCGTCTCATGGCGGGCCGTACGCGCTGCGCGGACCGCCGCCGACGCGGCCGGGCGTCGGCCTTGCCGGCGAGTTCGTACAGATACCGCTGCTGGTCGTCGTCGAGACGCAGCGCACGGGCGAGGGTGGCGAGCACCGACGCGGACGCCCGGACGCGGCCCTGCTCCAGCCGCGTGTAGTAGTCGACGCTGATCGCCGCGAGCTGAGCGACCTCCTCACGACGCAGGCCCGCGACCTTGCGGTGAGTGTCCGTCTCGGGCAGGCCGAAGTCCGCCGGGGCCAGTTGTGCCCGGCGAGCTTTGAGGAACGCGCCCAGCTCGCTGGGATCGCGTGCGGGAGTCATGCTCCCCATTGTCCCGACCGGCCACACCCATGTGAGGGGGCAGGTTCTTTCCCAGGCAAGAACCTGCCGCTTTTGCGCGCCCGGGACTGGGCCGACCGTAGAGACAGGTCCGGCGCGGTGCCGGGCCCGGAGCCCACCACATCGGTGTGGCCCTGCCAGGACAACACCTGCGGAGAACCCCGTGACCAAGACCGACATCACCTTCGACAGCGCCGGCATCCCCCTCGCCGGCCACCTCTATCTCCCCGACACGCCGGCAGCGGGCCCGCATCCGGCGATCGTCGTCGGTCACCCCGGCGCCGGCGTGAAGGAGCAGACCGCCGGACTGTACGCGCGGCGCCTGGCGGAAAGGGGCTTCGTCACGCTGGCCTACGACGCGGCCTACCAGGGCGAGAGCGGCGGCGAGCCGCGCGGTCTGGAGGATCCCGCCCAACGCGTCGAAGACCTCAAGGCTGCCGTCTCCTTCCTCGCCACCCGCGGCGAGGTCGCGGCAGAACGCATCGGCGCCCTCGGCATCTGCGCCTCCGGCGGCTACGTACTCCCCGCCACCGCGAGCGATCACCGCATCAAGGCCGTCGGCACGGTCAGCGCCGTCGACATCGCCCGCCAGTTCCGCCTGGGCTCCGACGGGACCCAGGACCCCGCCGTGTTCCAGGCCATGCTGGACACTGCCGCCCGCGCACGCACCGCTGAGGCCCGCGGCGAGCAGCCGCCGGTCCTCACCCTCTTCCCCGACACCGCCGAGCAGGCCCGCGCGCTCGGCGGAGAGCACGGCGTCGAGGGCTTCGACTACTACCGCACCCCGCGCGCCCACCATCCCCGCGCGGCGAGCTTCTTCACCTGGACCAGCATCGACAAAATGGCCGCCTTCGACGCCTTCGCCCCGATCCCGCTGATCGGGTCACGGCCGCTCCTCATGGTCGTCGGCACCCGCGCCGTCACCTCGTGGATGAGCGTCGAAGCGTTCCAGCGCACCATCGGGCCCAAGGAGATCCACTGGATCGACGGCGCCAGCCATGTCGACCTCTACGACAACAAGCAGTACGTGGACACCGCTGTCGAGAAGCTCGCCGGCTTCTTCACCGAGCACCTGGGCCAAGCGGTCCAGGGTTCGTCGTCAGCCCGGAGGCCGAACGACCGCTGCTTTCGCATGTGAGGGCGGTCTCGTCATCGCCCGGCGGCGATGCCGCGCAAGCCCCGACGCTTCGGCGAAGTCCTCATCCTCGAACAGCGCTCCCAGCTCGTCACGGATCCTGATCGCCAGGCTCCCCTGGGGGAACGCGACCCGTGCGGCCTCTGCGGTGGCACTGGGGATCAGCTCGGACTCGACTCGGCGTAGCGACACCAACGGCCCTCCTTCGAGGAGATCAACGAAGAAGCCCTTGTCTCGAACGGTCTTGGCTCCAGCTGAATGAGATCTCTGGCGTCAGTTAGCGATCTGTACGGTGTGACGTGAACGAGTATCCGGTTACCGGGCCCATCGGCTCAGCGGCGTGGGGAGCGTTGGTGTCGGGATGACGGAGCAGACAGCAAAGATCGAGTCGCGTTGTGATGGTTGCGGGGGCATCCTGGTCCGCCAGGTGAACCAGTTCATCGACCGCGGGCAGCTGTGGTGGGATGCCGAGGCCTCCTGCGCGTCCTGCGGTGTTGGCTGGTGCGAGAGCTTCGAGTCAGGAAAGCCGCCGGAAGTTGTCCGCAGTGCCCTGCTGGCGGCGAATGGCCCAAGCCGACTGCGTGTGGTCGGTCCGGCGCCGAACCTGGTCTCGGTCTTAAAGGTTCTGCGGGAGGTCTGTGAGGTGCCACTCCCCCAGGCTCGTGAACTCGCCGACGAACTCATTGACGCCGGCTTGGTCGGGACGCTGGTGGAGATGGAGTTTCTGCGAACCCGGCTGCGGGGCCGTGGCGTCGCAGCCGAGGTGAGTCTTGCCGGCCAGTCCGCCCCGGGAGCGGCCGAGGTGTGATCGCCGGGCGCGTCGCCTCTTTCCCAACCGGTGGCGGCGGCGTGCTGGTGGACCCTGACGCGGAGCCTCATGATCTTCGAAGCCCCCCGGCGGCGGCTTCGATCTTGACCGGCGCGCGTCTCCTGCTTGCAGTGCCGGCACCAGCATGATTCCTGTGGCTGGGCGATCGGACGACGGGCTCTCGACACGTGGCCGGCCGTCGACCGCACCATGCGCGATCTGCGAGCGCGGGCCGGAAGGCACCCGGTCCGGGGCGGGCATCAGCTGGCCCACCGCTTCGCCGGTCAACGGGCGGGCTCCAGCGGGCCAACCCGGTGCTCCCATTGTGGAAGGCCGGGTTTTCAGGCCCAGTGTGGAGGCTTGTTGTCCAGGTAGAAGGCGTCCGGGTCGGTCTCGGGCCAGTCGCCCCAGCCCTCGTCCGTGTCGTCCGCTGTCTGCTCCGGTAGAAAATCGTTCACGACGGACATGCTACTCGGGCATACAAAGCGCCCGGCGTGTCCGCAGGTCCAGGGACAGGCGGGGGCGGCGGCGGTACGATGCCAGAGCAGGTGTCGCCTATCCCCCCGTGAGGCTGCTCATGGCAACCCCGACCGGCTGGCAGCGAGACGGCAATCTACCGGCGGAGCTCACCAGCTTCGTCGGCAGGACGCGGCTCCTCGCCAACCTCAAACGGCACCTCGGCGAGTCCCGCCTGGTGACCGTGACGGGCATCGGGGGCGTGGGCAAGTCGCGTACGGTGCTGAGGCTCGCGCATCTCGTCCGGTCGCAGTATCCGGACGGCGTGTGGTTCGCCGATCTCGGGCGGTTGCAGGACGCGGGCATGGTCAAGCACACCATCGCCTCCGCGCTGGGCATCGCCGACCAGTCCTCGCGGGCCGAGTCGGAGTCGCTGTCGGAGTGGGTGGGCGAGCGCGACATGCTGCTCATCATCGACACCTGCGAGCACCTGGTGCACGGGTGCGCCGAGCTGGTGCACGAGTTGCTGGAGGCGGCGCCCAATCTGAAGGTGCTGGCCACCAGCCGCCAGTCGCTCAACCTGCCGTACGAGCACGTGGTCCCCGTGCCGCCGCTGCAGGTGCCGTTCGAGGATCCGGGCGAGAGCCTGTTCACGAACGAGTCCGTGCAGCTCTTCGCCGAACGCGCCGGGGCGAGCGTGCCCGACTTCGTGCTCGACGAGGACAACATCGGCGCCGTGGCCGAGCTGTGCCGCAGGCTCGACGGGATCCCGCTCGCGATCGAGCTGGCGGCCGTGCGACTGCGGGCGCTGTCGGTGGAGCAGATCCTCGCGCTGCTGACCGACCGGTTCAGCCTGCTGGCGGGCGCGAGCCGGACGGCGCTGCCGCGGCACCAGACGCTGCGGGCGGCCATCGGGTGGAGTCACGAGCTGTGCGAGCCCGCGGAGCGGCTGCTGTGGGCGCGGCTGTCGGTGTTCGCCAAGGACTTCGAGCTGGACGCGGCCAGGTTCGTCTGCTCCGACGGGCGGCTGCCGTCCGAGGACATCACCGATCTGGTCACGGGGCTGGTCGAGAAGTCCATCCTGCTGATCAGGAGCAACCACGCCGGGGTCCGCTACAAGCTCATCGACACCCTCGCGGAGTACGGCGAGGAGTGGCTCGACAAGCTCGGCCAGCGGGAGCAGATGCAGCAGCGGCACCTGGAGTACTACCTGAGTCTGGCCCAGCGCAGCGAGGACGCCTGGTCCGGGCCGCGGCAGATCTACTGGTTCGTCCGCATGCGGCAGGAGCACGACAACGTCCGGGTGGCGCTCGACCATGCGCTCAAGTCACCGGGCAAGTCGGTGCTGGCGCTGACTCTGCTGTCGTCGTTGTGGTTCATGTGGATCTGCTGCGGGTTCGTCCGTGAGGGGCGGCTCTACCTGGAGAAGGCGCTCCAGGCCAACCCCACCGCGAGCAAGGAGCGCTGCAAGGCGCTGTGGGTGCTCTCGTACGTGCGCAGCGCCCAGGGCGACAGCATGGGCGCGTTGAAGGCGGCCGAGCAGTGCAGCACCGAGGCCGTCAGGGTCGGCGACTCCAGGGCCGTGATCCTGGCCTCCAAGATGCAGGGCACGGCCGCGCTGCTCCAGGGCGACCTGCAGAAGGCCAGCGCGCTGCTGGGCGTGGCGATCGAGTTCAACACCGACAACAAGGAGCTGAACCCCGGCCTGCTGCCCGCCATCGTCGAGCTGTCGCTGGTGCTGTCGTCGCAGGGTGAGTTCTACGAGGCGGAGTCGCTGCTGCTGGACTGCCTTCAGGTGTGCCGGGAGCGCGGCGAGCTCTGGGTCAGCTCGTACGCGCAGTGGGCGCTGGCCTTCACCAGGCTCGCGACCGGCAGGGCGGAGGAGGCGCTGCAGAGCGCCAGGGAGGGGCTGCGGATCAAGCGGCACTTCCACGACACGCTCGACACCCTGCTGGCGCTGGAGACCTGCGCGCGCATCTTCGTCATGCGCGACGAGCTGGCGCTGGCCGCCAAGCTGCTCGGCGCGTTGCACCAGAACTGGAGGTCGGCCGGCCTGCCGCAGATGGGCGCGCCGTTCCTGACCGACGACCACAACGTGTGCGTGCGCGATTGTGTGCGGCGGATGGGCGAGCTGGCCTACAAGAACGCGTTCGAGGACGGCGCCAGGCTCGATCTGGACGAGGCGTCCGAACTCGCGCTCGGGGGCGAGCCGGACGCCTCTGACTGACGCCGGCCTCAGCCCGCCTGGGGCCAGCGGGTGTCCTCGGGCCAGGCGTGCACGTAGCGTGCGCTGCCGAGGGAGAACTCGATGTGCCCGCGCACCCAGTGTTCGAGCCCCCGAACATACTTGCGGACCGGCAGCGACGCCCAGTGCTCCAGCGCCGCGCGCCGCTCGACGAACGCGGCGATCGCGCCGTTGTGCATCTGCGCGACCTCGCGCAACGCGCTCTGGAGGGAGAGCGCCTTGTGCGTGGCCAGCACGGTGACGAGGTTGTGCCGGGCCTTGTCGTTCCCCCGTTCCTTGGCGTACGAGAGCAGGTCGTTGTCCCAGCCGATGAGGTCGCACGCCAGGTCGGAGAGCGCGCGCACGTCGGGATGATGCCACTCCTCCGCCTCGAGCCGGTAGCCGCCGCCGGCGTCGATGAGAGCGAAGCAGGTGTACGTGGCCCCCGTGATGCGGCGCATCAGCACGTAGTCGTCAGGGGTGGGGATCAGGTCGACTTCGCGGTTGGCCGCCTCCCAGATCTGGGCGAACAGGTACTCCTTCACCGTGATCCGCCACCGGTCCACTTGCGCGGGGGTGGCGGCTTCGGAGATCCGGTGCAGGAGCTCGTTGAGCGCGAGGCCGAACGGGTCGTCGGCGTCCGGCTTCCTGCGCCCGTCGAGGATCTCGAGGAGCGGCGGCAGGGCGCGGGCCAACGCGGAGGCCCGGTGTCCCATCAGCTCGCCCTCGCAGAACGCGTCGTCGAACGCGAAGAGCCAGTTGTACCAGTCGTTGATCAACCGGAGGCTGTCACGCGGCACGGTCGGGTTGGTCCGGGCCGCGAGCAGCCCGATCTTGGAGCACCGGAAGTGCTCGATCGCCTCGGCGCCGGCGAGCATGTTTGAGGCGGCCAGCCATGCATGACTCTCCGCGTCGACCTCCGCGGCATGCACGTTGATCTCGTTCGGGAACGGACATGGCAACGGAGGGATGTGGAGTGGTCGCCTACCAAATGTTTGCGCAGAAGTAGCCACGCCATCCAGCATGACGAGGCAGTGCACGAAAGGCCACAGTCGGCAACTTCGAGGCTTTTAGTGCTTATTTCATACTATGAATCGCTTTGCGTGAACCATTGGATAAACTGGCCATTTACCACATTCGCGCCGCGCGCAACGCCGACGGCGAGCCCGCGCCGCGACCGCCGCTCCCATTCGATAACGCTCTGACCACGACAGACTCCTTTTCGTGGCGAGCGGCGTCAGATTCCCTGTCGGGGACCCGGCAGAAATCGGGGCCCCATGTTACAAGTACGCGAACAGTCCCAGCGTGACCGTAATAAGCCGCAGGCACCAGCAAAGTGTCACCTTTGCCGTCGGTCGCGTCGACAGGCGCCCGACCTCGGCCTACGCCCCCGCCATCCCCAGGGCACCCCTCCTGGCCAGGGCGGACATCCCGGCTGCGAACCCCTGAGCTTCGGGTCCGTGGCGATGTGTCCCATTGACCCTCGATAGGGTGCCGTGCGCGGAATCGTTCCGACCCGCCGTAGGTTCTGGTGAAGAGTACCTAGGGAAAGGCTGTCCAACCGTGTTCGACCCGAAGGATCTCTACGAGCTCGCAGACGACGCGCCCGAGCTGCCCGATCCGGTGTTGCTGTACCACTTCGACGGCTTTGTCGACGCGGGCGCCGCCGGACGCCTCGCGCTGGGCCACCTGCTGGCCGAGCTGGAGCACCGGGTCGTGGCGACGTTCGACGTGGACCGGCTGCTCGACTACCGGTCTCGCCGGCCCATCATGACCTTCGACACTGACCGATGGGTGGAGTGCGAGAGCCCGGAATTGGCCGTTCATGTCGCGAAGGACGCGACGGGAACGCAGTTCCTCGTGATGAGCGGGCCCGAGCCGGACCGGGAGTGGGAGCTGTTCACCAAGGCCGTGTCGGACCTGGTGGAGCGCTTGAAGGTGAGCAAGATCGTGACGCTCCACGGCATCCCCATGGCGGTCCCCCACACCCGCCCGCTCGGCCTCACGATGCACGCCAGCCGGCCCGAGTTGATCAACTCCCAGACGAGCGCGTTCGGACGGGTCCAGGTGCCGGGGAGTGTGGCGGCGCTGCTGGAGCTCCGGCTCGGGGCGCAGGGGCACGACGCGCTGGGGTACGCGATCCACGTACCGCACTACCTGGCGCAGGCCGAGTACCCGACCGCCGCCGTCACCGGGCTGGAGGCGGTGACGCGGGGCACGGGGCTGGTGTTCCCACTGGACGCGCTGCGCGACGCGGCCCGCCGCACGACGACGGAGATCGAGGATCAGATCCAGGCCTCCACCGAGCTCTCCACCGCGATCAAGGGGCTGGAGCAGCAGTACGACGCGTTCGCGGGCGGCGCGGAGCGCGAGAACCTGATGGCCGAGACGACCCCGATGCCGACGGGGGACGAACTGGCCGCCCAGTTCGAACGCTTCCTCGCCGAGCGCGACGACGAGTAAAACCCCACATTTCCATATTTTACGGTGGCCCGAGCCGGCACCACCCGCCGCACGTGGCCGGGGCCTGTCCAGGGTGACGCTCACCAGGTGTGCGTGGCGGGCCACCGTCACGCCGCCCCGTGGGCCGTCTGGGTGGTGCTTTCGTGACCCCGGGAGAAGGGGCCTCTTTGTGTGCCCGGAAACGGGCCCTTCGTGACCCCGGAGAAGGGGGCGCCTTCGTGACCCCGTAGACAGTGGTGCCTTCGTGACCCCGGAAACAGGGCCGGGGGCGGGGGCCGGGGGCCGGCTGAGGGGTCTCGCCGGGCCTGCCGGATAGCCTGAGGAGATGACTGACATCCGGGTCGGACTGGTCGGCTACGGCACCGCCGGAGCGTATTTCCACGCCCCTCTCATCCACGCCACCCCCGGCCTGTCCCTGGCCGCCGTCGTGACCGGCAACCCCGCCCGCCAGGCCGAGGTGGCCGAGAAGTACGGCGCGACCCCGGTGGCCGACGTGGAGGAGCTGTGGAGCCGGTGCGATCTCGTCGTGGTCGCCTCCCCCAACAGGACCCACGTGGCCACCGCCGCCGCCGCGCTCACCCGCGGCCTGCCCGTCGTCGTGGACAAACCCCTGGCCAGGACCGCCGAGGAGGGCCGGGAGCTGGTGCGGCTGGCCAAGGAGCGCGGGCTCATGCTGACCGTGTTCCAGAACCGGCGCTGGGATGGCGACTTCCTCACCATTCGCAGGCTGGTCGAGCAGGGGCGGCTGGGTGAGGTGCTGCGCTTCGAGTCGAGGTTCGAGCGGTGGCGGCCGGTGCCCAAGGGCGGCTGGCGGGAGACCGGGGGCGCGGAGGAGATCGGCGGACTCCTCTACGACCTGGGCAGCCACCTGGTGGACCAGGCCCTGCAACTGCTCGGCCCGGCGCGCGAGGTCTACTGCGAGAGCGACGTGCGACGCGAGGGGGTGGCCTCCGACGACGACACGTTCATCGCGCTGACGCACGCGGGCGGGGCCCGGTCGCACCTGTGGATGAGCTCGGTGGCGGCCTGGCGGGGGCCCCGGTTCCGGGTGCTGGGCTCGTCGGCCGGGTTCGTGAAGTACGGGATGGACGTGCAGGAGGAGCGGCTGCGGGCGGGGATGTCGCCCGGTTCGCCGGAGTTCGGGGAGGACGACGAGGGGAGCTGGGGGCTGCTCGGCACGGAGGAGGCCCATCGTGCCGAGCGGACGGAGCCGGGGGCGTACCTGGACTTCTACCGTGGGGTGGTGGCGACGCTGCGGGAGGGCGCGCCACCGCCCGTGGACCCGGAGAGCGTGATCGACACGCTGACCGTCATCGAGGCCGCCCACCTGTCGGCCACCCAGCGCATCGTCACCCACCTGGGCTGATCCACCCACCGCCCGGACGCGAGCGGCGGACCACTCGCGTCGAACGGCAACCAGCGTCGGCGCGTAGACGGGTCAGTCGCGTAGGCGGGCTCGCAGGGCGGCTGAGTCGGCGTCGGTCCAGCCATGCCGGGTCAGCCAGCCCATCGGCCCGCCGAACCGCTCGTCCAGCACCTGGAAGAACTGCTCGATGTACCGGGCCCGCGGCATGTGGTCGTCCGCCGGCCGCGAGTCCAGATCGCCCCGGTACGTCTCGCTGCTCCGCAGCCGCTTGAGGATCAGCTCCAGCCGCTCCCCCGTCGCCACGTAGTCCTCGACGATCGCCTCGCGGGTCGCCTCCGCCACCTCCAGCGCCAGCGCCGCCAGCACTCCGGTGCGGTCCTTGCCCGCCGCGCAGTGCACCAGCGCCGCCCCGTCGTCCAGCGACATCGCGCGCAGCGCCGCCACCACCGCGTCCGGACGGTCGCGCAGGTAGCCGAAGTAGAAGCCGGTCACCCGCAGCTCCTCGTCCAGCCCGCGCTCGGCCCAGGGCAGCACCCGGTCGCCGTCGATGGTGTCGGCCTCGACGTCGGTGTGCGTGCCGCCCTCCGCGAACAGCGTCAAGTGGTGGTGGCGCACCTCGGGGACCAGGGTGAGCGGCCCCGGCCCCTCCAGCGCGACCTCGGCGTTCGAGCGCAGGTCCACGACGTGCCGCAGCTTCAGCTCACCCACCAGCACCGCCACGTCACCGGGCGTGAGGCCCTGCAGGTTGTCGGCGCGGAAGATCCGCCCGCGACGGGTGCGGCCGCCGTCGCGAGTCGGCAATCCGCCCAGATCACGCGCGTTGACCGCGCCTTCCAGGTCTATCCACCTCATCATCTCGTCCATTATTGCGACCCTATATGTCCGCCAATCATGAGCGGATTCAAGGTTCATAACGCAGCATGAACGTATGGATCCACGACCTCTGCCGCCACGGCTGGTGATCGATCCAACGCTGCACCCGGAGATCTCGGTCGAGCTGCGGTCCAGCCCGCACATCCTCCGCCTGGCTCGATCCGGTGTGCGCGTGGACACCACGAAGAACCCCGCGCTCCTCTTCGTGATCCCGGCCCTCCTGATGGTGATCGCCGTAGCGACCGGCATGACAGCCCTGCTGGTCCCCGGTGTGGGGCTCGGGCTGATCGTCCTGTTCAGGTGGATGGCGTTGGACGGCACCTACCGCTCGACCAGGCGGCGGATCCGCGCCGCCCAGGTCCACGCCAACCGCTTCATCCTCCCCGAGGACCTGGACTACCCCTGCCAGCGGCTGCTGCGCAGGGCGCAGAACGCGGTCGAGGCGATCATGGCCTCCCGCGTCCACCGGGACGGCCTGATCGACACCATCGACAACCGGGTGTCGCTGCCCGAGGAGGTCTGGCAGATCGCCCAGCGGCTGCGGAAGCTGTCGGCCATGCACGCCGAGCACGGCAAGATCGTTCCCCGCGAGCTGCCGCCCGGCATGGAGGACGCGTTCAAGCCCTACACCACCGCTCTGGACGCCGCCTGGACGTCGCTGTCGCACCGCGTCCGCCACCTGGAGAAGTACGCCAAGCAGGTGGTCAAGGCGGACAAGGTCTACCACGCGCACCGGCGGCTCGAGGCCCTGGCCGCCAAGACGCCCGAGTACCAGCAGCTGATCGCCGACACCGTGCGGGACGAGATGGCCCACGAGCGCATCAGGGAGCTGGCCGATCAGGCGGCGCACGTGCGCAAGCTGTTCGAGGAGAGCATCGCCCAGGCCAGACTGGCGGCGGGCGAGCTGATCCGGACCCCCCTCACCTGAGCAGGACCCCACTCACGTGAGCAGCACCCCCTCGCGTGATCCGGCCCCCCTCACGTGATCAGGGCCGCTCAGGAGTCGGTGCGTCTGAGGAGCTCCAAGGTGCGGCGCATGCCGGCCTCGTTGCCGAGGCTGCGGTAGATGTCCCTGGCCTGCTCCAGCGGCTCCACCGCGGCCCCGCGGCCGCCCGCGTCGAGGTGCGCCTCCCCCAGGTAGCGCAGGCTCCTGGCCATCCACCACCGGTCCTCGAGCTCCTCGAACCCCCGCACCGCCCGCCGCAGCTCCCGCTCCGACTCCTCGATCCGGCTCAGCCGCGCCAGGGCCCGGCCGGCCGACACGGCGGTCCTGGCCACTCCCCACGAGTCGCCCAGCGCGACCAGGATCTTCTCGGCCCGCCGGACGAAGTCCAGCTCGCGCAGCCCGTTGTCGGGGTCGCCGACCTCCCCCGCGGCCCGCAGGCAGCGGGCCTCCTCCCACAGCTCCCCGCGCTGCCGGAACATCTCGGAGGCCCGGTCGAGGCTGAATCCGGCCCGGGTGAACAGGTTGGCCGCCAGCCGGAGGTCGCCCGCGCGGTGCTCGACGCGCGCCTGCGCGGCCAGCACCTCGCCGTAGACGCGCAGGGTCTGGGCCTCGGAGTAGCGGTTGCCGTCCCGCTTGAAGATCTCCAGGGCGTCTTCCAGCAGCTCCCTGGCCTCGTCGGGACGGCGTTCCGACATGCGCATCTCGGCGAGGTTGCGCTGGGTGCGGGCCATCCACCACAGGTCGTCCTCGCCCTTGAACGCGGTGATGGCCCCGATGAGGTAGTCCTGCGCCCGGTCCAGGTGGCCGTCGCTGAACAGCGTCATGCCGATCGTGCGCATGGCCCTGGCGGCCCACCAGGTCTCCCCCAGCTCCTCGAACGTCGCCAGCGCCCGCCTGGCCTCCTCCAGCGCCCGCTCCCGCAGGCCCAGGCCGCCGTGCACGGAGGCGCTGTCGAGCAGCGCGATGGCCAGCGCGCGCCGGTCGCCGATCTGCGCGGCGGCCTCGCAGCCGAGCTCGGCGACGGCCACCCAGTCGGCCCAGTACGCGCGCAGCGAGTGGCACAGGGAGCAGAACGCCCTGGCCAGCCCCCAGGTCAGCTCCCACAGCCGGAGCTGGCGGGCCAGGTGGATCATGGAGAGCAGCGTCAGCCGCTCGGCGTTGAGCCAGTCGCCGGCCCGGACCTGGCCGTCGGCGTCGGAGCGGCGCCCGCCCTTGCTCCAGTCCTGCGGCCAGCGGTTCTGGGCGGCCTCCTCGGCGCGGCGGCGGTAGCCGTAGAGCACCCGCTCGATGGCGGCCCTGCGCCGCTCGGCCTCGTCCTGCTCGGCCAGCTCCGCGGCGAACACCCTGACCAGGTCGTGCAGCCGGTAACGCATCGTGCCGGTCTGGTCCGTGCCCGAGCATTCGGCGAGCTGGGCGTCGATGAGGGCTTCGAGCTGGTCGGCGCCGTCGAGCCCGGAGCTGTCGAGCAGCTCGCCGGCCACCCAGCCGGGCACGTCGGGCGCGGTGAGCGCGCTGAGCAGGCGCAGCAGGCGGCGCTGCATGCCCGTGCAGTCGTCGTAGCTGAGCTGCACGGAGGCGCGCACGCTCTTGTCCACCGTCGGGGCCACTTCGAGCTGGTCGAGGCGGCGGCGCGTGTCGGCCAGCCGGGCGGCCATCTCGCGCATGCTCCACTGCTCGCGGGTGGCCAGCCGGGCGCCGCAGATGTTGATCGCCAGCGGCAGGTAGTCGCACAGCCGCACGACCTCCCTGGCGGCCTCCAGGTCGTCGACGACCCGGTCGCCGCCGGCCAGCCTGGCCAGCAGCTCCACTCCGTGCGCCTCGCTGAACACGCTCAGCCGCGTGTCATGGGTGCCGTTCAGGAACAGCGGCGCGCGCGAGGTGACCAGCACCGCGCAGCCTGGCTCGGCCGGGATCAGCGCTTTGACCTGGGCGGCGTCGTGGGCGTTGTCGAGGCCGATGAGGATCCTGCGGCCCTTGGTCCAGGTCAGCCAGAGCTTGCGTAACTCGTCCAGGCCGCCGGGGTCGGTGGTCAGGCGCACGTCCAGCGCGCGCAGGAACCCGATCAGCACCTCGTCGGGGCGCACCGGGGCGTCCACGCCGCCGCGCAGGTCGGCGTAGAGCCTGGCGTCGGGGAACCAGCCGGCCAGCTCGTGCGCGAACCGGGTCATCAGCGCCGACTTGCCGACGCCGCCCCGGCCGTACAGGGAGACCACGAGGGGCGGTGAGAGGCCGGGGGCCTTCCTGCGCTCGGTGAAGACCTCGCGTAACTCGGCCAGCGCCTCGGCGCGGCCGGTGAAGTGCTCGGGGACCGGCGGCCACTGGTCGGGCGGGAGCGAGCCGGGCGCGGGGAGCGCCTGCTGCCGGGGCTCGCGCGTCTCGGTGGTGGCCCAGGTGGTCAGCCCGACGAGGACGGCCGCCGCTCCGGTCACGGCGATCTTGGCCAGCGGCGGGATCTCCCAGTCCACGGAGGCGGTCAGCACGCTGGCGGCGGCGGCCGCGAGGCCCGCGGAGACGGGCGCGGCCCATGGAACCTTTCTGCGTCTTTTACGCGGTTTGTCAGGTAGTTCCCCTGTCAACGAACACCCCCTATGGGGTGATTCAAACCGATGGGGTACGGCTTGCGCCAGCCGTACCCCATCGTTCATGTATTAGCCGATCACATGACAGGTGGCCGTCGCCGTCCTGCTCGGGTCGCTCTCCGAGGTGGCGGTGAGCTTGACCCTGGCCAGGCGGTCGCCGCCGGACCCGCGCACGGCGTTCACCGTGACGAGGTCCTGCTTGCCGAACGCGACGGAGGCCAGCGCGTTCGGGAGCTGGGCGGTCCAGCCCTTGCCCTGGACCTCGGCCTTGAGCCGGTAGACGTCGGAGTTCAGGTAGGCGCTGACGTCCTCCGGGTGCTGCCCCTGCGCCGGGGCGGTCTTGCCGGTGTTGAACAGCGGGAACTTGCAGGTGGAGACGTTCTTGCCGGTGGGCAGGCCGGCCGAGGGGAGCAGCCTGACGCCGCGCTTCTGCGGGCCCGCGCCGTCCAGCGAGCGGATGGCGACCGTGTACGACAGCGTGCCGGCGCGGTCGCGCTTGACGTCGGTGACGTAGAAGTGCAGGCGGTTGGCCTGGTCGACGTACTCGTACTCGCTGCCGGAGTCCGTGCCGGCGTGGAAGAGGGCGTCGGCGAGCTGGCGGTAGTCGCCGACCGTGATCGGCACCTTCGTCCCGTCGGGCAGCACGTAGTCGGTCATGCCGATGTCCTGCGGGTTCGCGTCGATCACCCACTCGAACGGGGACCGGTCCTGGTTCTTGGTCTTGGCCAGCAGGACGCCGGAGTCGGGCGTGAAGGAGTCGGTGCCCACGCGGTCCACGACCTCAACCGTGTAGTTCTCGTAGCCGCCGCCGTCACACAGCGGGTTCGTCGTGACGTCGCAGGCGGGGCTCTTGTCGCCGGTGTCGAAGGAGATGTTCACGCCGGACAGCTCGTTCTTGCCCGGCTGGATCGCGCGGGCCACGACCCTGGCGGTGACCAGGCCCGACTCGTCGAGCGCCTCCCGCGAGAGGCGCAGGACGTTCTGCTCGTCCACCATCTCCAGCTTGATTTTGTTGCGCAGCATGTGCTGGGCGCCCATGGACGCGCCGGCGGTCGGCGGGATCAGCCAGCGGGAGTGCGGGCCGCCGGGGCCGTTGAAGCTGCCCCGGCTGAGCATCTCCCAGACGCCCGTGTACGCCCTGCGCGCCGGCACCCCGTACGGGTTGTTGTAGTTGTCGGCGATGCCCATGATGTGGCTCAGCTCGTGGGCGTAGACGGCCATGCCCGAGCTCTCGGCCTGGACCGAGTCGACGCCGAAGCGGGCGTTCGGCCAGAAGGTGGAGCCGGCCTGCCACGAAGTCCAGTCGACGTAGCGGGTGTCCACCCAGTTGGGCAGCGCGGGGTCCGGCGGGCCCCACTCGTCCGGCACGTCCTCCTTGGTCGGGAACTTCATCATCCCGAACTCCTGCCAGGTCGACGACTCGTCCTGGCCGGCGCTCAGGTAGAAGACGAAGTCGAACTGCTTGGCCACCTCCTCGCCGACGGCGCCGACCCAGGCGGCGTTGCCCTCGGTGCGCAGGTTCTTGGTGCAGTTGTCGCCCGCCGGGCAGCCCGTGCCGCCCTGGAACTCCATCGCGTACTCGTGGTCCTTGCCCGACAGCGTGTAGGGCCCGAACCCGGTCAGCTCCACCCCGTACCGGCCGCCCGAGTCCTCCTCCAGTACTCGTGGATGGTGTGACCCTTGTTGAGGTCGTTCGGGGTGTTGAGGAAGTCCTGGTAGAACTTGGCCACCTGGTCACGCGGGACGTCGTGGGCCTCGGCGCTCGGGTTCGCGAAGATCGTCGAGCCCTTGGGCTGCGTCACCACGAACGGCTGGTTCGGGTAGTCGAGCAGCACGAGCGCGCCCTTGAACGTGCGCTTCGACCCCTTGACGGCGGGGTCG
Organism: Nonomuraea angiospora; assembly: GCF_014873145.1. NCBI lineage: Bacteria > Bacillati > Actinomycetota > Actinomycetes > Streptosporangiales > Streptosporangiaceae > Nonomuraea > Nonomuraea angiospora. The sequence goes on from NZ_JADBEK010000001.1 coordinate 4,622,641, forward strand.
TTCCACTTGGTGCCGGGCGGCCGTTTGTAGTCCGCCCACGTCATGCTGTCGGGGTTCTCCCAGTTCTGCGGATCGATCGGCTTGATGCCGCCGGCTGGGTTGGAGCGCAGGGCCTGGGCGTCGGCGGGTTCGTCGCGCTGCCAGGGCTGCGTTTGCGGCCAGTGGTTCTGCCGCCACGGATACTCGGGGTCGGTGGGGGGTGCTGCGGAAGCAGGGGTCGCCATCAGGCTCACCGGGATCAGCACGATGGCCGCCAGCAAACCCTTCAGCAGCTTCTTCGGGGCAATCACGGATTGACGGTATAGACGATATTGACGGAGATCACCGATCAGTTGTAGGGAAGAACCGTGGTTGTCCTTCCGACAATTGTTGAAATATCCACGTAAAGGTGTTGTTGTGGCGGATCTCCAGCGGACCGTGGACGAGCTCGCCGCCCGTCTCGGCCGCCCCCTGCTGCTCGAGGACCGCGTGCAACGCGTCGTGGCCTACAGCGAGCAGAACGGCGCCATGGACGACATCCGCCGCGACTCGATCCTGCGCCGCAGCACCACGCCCGAGGTGCGGCAGTGGTTCCGGGCCGCCGGCGTGCACGAGGCGACCGGGCCCGTGCGCACCCCGGGCGCGCCGCACTTCGGCCTGCTGCCCCGGGTGTGCGTCCCGGTACGGCACGCGGACGCGCTGCTCGGCTTCCTGTGGTTCGTCGACGCGGAGCCGGCCATGTCCGACGCCGAGATCGCCGAGGCCCTGGCCGCCGCCCCGGCGCTGGCGCTGGCCCTGTTCCACGAGAGCCTGGCCAGCGGGCTGGCCTCCCACCGGGAGCTGGGGGCGGTCACCGGGCTGCTGGCGGGCGAGCGGGACGCGGCCAGGCAGCTCATCGAGGCGGGCGCGTTCCCGCAGGCGCAGCCGGTGACCGTGCTGGTGGCCAAGCCGCGCGGGGCCGAGCCGGACGAGGCGCTCAGGCTGGGGCTGGAACGGGGGCTGCTGGCGCTGCGGCGGCGGCTGAGCGGTCACCACCCGCTGCACCTGGTCCGCTACGACCACGCCGTGCTGCTGACCGCCGGACCGCCGGTCTCCCCCGACGAGCTGCACGCCGCCCTGCCGGTGCCGGTGGTCGTCGGGGTGGGGCGGACCAGGCCGGCGCTGGCGGCGGCGGCGGAGTCGTACCGGGAGGCCAGGCACGCGGCGGAGGTGACCTCGCGGGTGCCCGGGCTCGGGCGCACGGCCGAGTGGGCGCGGCTCGGCGTCTACCGGATGCTCACCCAGCTGCCCGACCAGGAGCTGCATCCCGGGCTCGAAGGACTGCTGGCCGACGCCCAGTACCTGCCGCTGCTGGAGACCCTGGAGACCTACCTGGACCTGGCCGGGAGCGCGGTCGCCACCTCGCGGGCGCTGCGGCTGCACCGGACGTCCCTGTACTACCGGCTGCAGCGGGTGGAGGAGCTGGCCCGTACCGACCTGAAGGACGGGGGCGAGCGGCTCGCGCTGCACCTGAGTCTGAAACTCGCCCGCCTCTCCGGCCGATACTTACCGAGAGAATCACATAATTTGTCCTAATCGAGAACCTGACGGGGCGCGCGTTCGATGCCCTGGAGGGATGATCCGACGGGAGTGCGGATGCCGTCTGCGAAGCGTGCCGGTCCGGTCCTGAACAGGCGCGCGCCCACGCCCGTCGTGGTCCATTCCGCCCCGATCGTCCTGCCCGTCTGCGCCGATCCCATCCGCGACGGGGCCGTGGCGACCAAGGGCGACCGGGTGGTCGAGGTGGGCACGCGGGCCTCGGTGACCACGTCCTTCCCCGCCGCCGAGGAGCTGCGGTGGACCGGCATGATCGTGGCCGGGCTGGTCGACGCCCGCTCCGCCGCGCCGGCTGCCGGACCTGGGGTGACGGCCCGGGCCGGCGTGGTCTCCGACCTGGCGGAGCTCGCCGGGGTGCCCGGGATCTCGTACGTCGAGGTGACGAGCGCGAGCGAGGAGGAGTGGGAGACCCGCGGGCGGGACGCGGTGATCACGACGATCCGCGAGGTCGACCGGCCCTGCGCGGTGGGGATCGCGGCGCACACGCCGGACCCACAGGTGCTGGAGGACGTGGCGGTGCTGGCCAGGACGTTCGGGCTGCGGCTGCTGGTCGATCTGGACCGGCACTCCCCCGCGGCGCTGGACGAGGCGGGGGTGCTCGGGCGGCTGTGTCACGTGGCGGTCTCCCGGCCCCTGGACCCCGGGGAGCGCAAGCTGCTGCGGCTGCGCAAGACCGTGGTGGCCGTCTGCGCGTCGCCCGCCCCCGACGTGCTGGCCCTGCTCGACGAGGGCAACCCCGTCGCCCTCGGAACCGGCGCCGGCGGCGGACCCGCCGGGGTGCTCGGAGTGGCGCGGGGCATCCGGCAGCACGCCCGCGAGCTCGGGCTGCGGACCCGGGGGCTGGACGGCAGGCTGGTGGTGGCCGCGACCATGGGCGGGGCCCGGGCGCTGGGGATGGACCGGGGCAAGGGGCGCATCGGATCGCTGGCCCCGGGGGCCCGCGCCGACTTCGCCGTCTTCGACGCCCGCGGACGCTACCCGTACGCCGCGCTCCTGGCCCAGCCGCCCTGCCTCGGCACCGTCATCGGCGGCACCGTGCTCCCCGCCGCCTGAACGACGGCGTCAGCCGAACTGGGACTCCACCAGGCCCAGCAGGTCACGGAGCTGGTCGCGCTGCTCCCCTTCCAGGACCGCGAACAACTCCTGGCCCGCCTCGCGCCGGGCCTCGCGGGCGCGTTCGGCCATCCGGCGTCCCTCGGGAGTGATCACCACCAACGTGGAGCGGCGGTTGGCCGGATCCACCTCGCGGCGCGCCAGCCCGGCCTCCTCCAGCGCGTCCACCACCGGCGTGAGCGAGCGCGGCACGATCCGCAGCTCGTCGGCCAGCCGCACCATCCGCAGCGGCTCCGGGGCCTCGGCCAGCGCTCGCAGCGCCCGCGCCTGCCCCGGGTTGAGCCCCAGCGGGACCAGCCGATCCACGTACCCGCGCCGCAACCGCCGGCTCACGAGGTGCAAGAGCTCGGCGAGCTCCTTTTCTCCCATGTCGATAAGTTTAGCGGAACAAATATGAGTTAACCTCTGTTTGAGTGGACATCTGAAAGGAGGCGCCACTTGGCGGAGGAACCACGCGCGCCCCTCGGGCGCATCATCAAGCTGTTCCGTCCCTACCGCGGCCGCCTGGCCCTGGTGGGCTCCCTCATCCTGCTGTCGTCACTGGTCTCGCTGGCCTCGCCCTTCCTGCTGCGGGAGGTGCTGGACGTGGCGATCCCGGCCAGGGACGCCGGCCTGCTCGCGCTGCTGGCCCTGGGCATGATCGCGGTGGCGGTCACCACCAGCGTGTTCGACGTGGTGCAGACGCTGATGTCCACCACCGTGGGCCAGCGGGTGATGCACGACCTGCGCATCGCCGTCTACGGCCACCTGCAGCGCATGTCGCTGGCGTTCTTCACCCGCACGAGGACCGGCGAGGTCCAGTCGCGCATCGCCAACGACATCGGGGGCATGCAGGCGGTCGTCACCTCGACCGCCTCCTCCCTCGTCTCCAACCTCACCACCGTGATCGCCACGATCGTCGCCATGGTCGCGCTCGACTGGCGGCTGACCGTCGTCTCGCTGCTGCTCATGCCGGTGTTCGTGTGGATCAGCCGCAAGGTCGGCACCGAGCGCAAGCGCATCACCAACGAGCGGCAGCGCAAGCTGGCGAGCATCGCCTCCATGGTCCAGGAGTCGCTGTCGATCAGCGGCATCCTGCTCGGCCGCACCATGGGCCGTTCCGACGGGCTGACCGAGCGCTTCGGCCGGGCCTCCGACGAGCTGGCCGACCTCGGCGTGCGCACCAGCATGGCGGGACGCTGGCGGCAGTCGTCCATCCAGATCGTCATGGCGGCCATGCCCGCGATCATCTACTGGGCCGTCGGCCACACGGGCGCGATCTCGGTCGGCACGCTGGTGGCCTTCACGACCCTGCAGACCAGCCTGTTCAGGCCGATGGTCTCGCTGCTGCGGCTGGGCGTCGAGGTGCAGACCTCGCTGGCGCTGTTCGGGCGGATCTTCGAGTATCTGGACCTGCCGGTGGACATCCGCCCCGGCACGCGGGAGCTGGAGGACGTGCGCGGCGAGGTCCGCTTCGAGGACGTCGACTTCTCGTACGGCGATACCCCCACCCTCACCGGCGTGGACCTCGAAGTCCCGGCGGGCACCAGCCTGGCCGTCGTGGGCGAGACCGGCTCGGGCAAGACCACGCTCAGCTACCTGCTGCCCAGGCTCTACGACGTCACCGGCGGGCGGGTCACGATCGACGGGGTGGACGTGCGGGAGCTGACGTTCGAGACGCTGAGCGAGGCGGTCGGCGTGGTGTCGCAGGAGACGTACCTCTTCCACGCCTCGATCGCCGACAACCTGCGCTTCGCCAGGCCGTCGGCCACCGACGAGGAGCTGGAGGAGGCCGCGCGGGCCGCGCGCATCCACGACCACATCGCCTCGCTGCCCGACGGCTACGACACGCTGGTGGGCGAGCGCGGCTACCGGTTCTCCGGCGGCGAGAAGCAGCGCCTGGCCATCGCGCGCACGCTGCTGCGCAACCCGCCGGTGCTGGTCCTCGACGAGGCCACCAGCGCCCTGGACACGCAGACCGAGCGGGCCGTGCAGGAGGCGCTCGACACGCTGGCGCGGGGCCGTACGACCATCACCATCGCGCACCGCCTGTCCACGGTCCGCGACGCGGACCAGATCGTCGTGCTGGACGGCGGGAAGATCGTCGAGCGCGGCACCCACGACGAGCTGATGGCCCGCGCCGGCCACTACGCGGCGCTGGTGAGCAGGGATCATCCGCTCGAGCTCGTTTAAACTTCAAACGGGCGTGTCCTGCCTCACACTTTGGTCAGACCGGAATCTCCTCCTGCGAGCGCCGCGTTTGACCCCCGGTGTATCTCGAAGGCTAGGACCCCCGTTTTGTCTCCCTCTTCCTCCACGTTCAGAGCGCTGCGGCACCACAACTACCGGCTCTGGGCAGGAGCGGACCTCATCTCCGTGACCGGCACCTGGATGCAGGTGCTGGGCGTCAACTGGCTCATCCTCACGCTGACCGGCTCGGCGACCAGCGTCGGGCTGAGCCTCGTCATGCAGGCGCTGCCCACGCTGCTGCTGGGCATGTGGGGCGGCGCGCTGGCCGACCGGCTGCCGAGCCGGCCGGTCGTGATCGCCGCGCAGCTCGCGCAGGCCGCGCTCGCGGCCGTGCTGGCGGTGATCGCGGCCACCGGGGCCCAGTCCGTCCTGCCGATCTACGCGGTGGCGCTGGCCGGCGGGGTGGTCAACGCGCTGGGCGGGCCCGCGCTCGGGCGGTTCGGCGCCGAGGTGGTGCCGCCCGCCGACCTGCCGAACGCGATGGCGCTCGGCTCGGTACTCAACTCCGCGGGCCGCATCCTGGGCATGAGCCTGGCGGGCGTGCTGCTGCCGCTCACGGGGAACGAGGGCCTGTTCCTGGTCAACGCCGCCAGCTTCTTCGTGGTGGTCGCGGCGGTGCTGGCCATGCGCCGCGAGGAGTTCCACGTGCTCGCGCCCTCCGAGCGGCGGGCAGGCTCGGTGCGCGAGGGCCTGGGGTACGTGCTGCGCACCCCCTGGCTGCTCGTCGTGCTGGCCCTGTGGCTCGTGGCGGGCAGCGTGGGGCGCAACTACCAGGTCACCATGGCCTCCATGAGCGCCGGCCCCCTGGACGCGGGCGCCCCCGGGTACGGCCTGCTGTCCACGGTCTTCGCCGTCGGCACCGTGCTCGGCGGCTTCCTGGCGGCCGCCAGGCCCCGGCTCACGCTCCGGCTGCTGCTGATCACGACGTTCGTGACCGGGGTGGCGCAGGCGCTGAGCGGGCTGATGCCGCAGCTGTGGACGTTCGCGGCCGTGCTGCTGCCGATCGCGGCCGGCGCGGTGCTGCTCGACACCACCGTCTCGGCCCGCGCGCAGCTCGACAGCGCCGAGCCGATGCGCGGCCGGGTCATCGCGGCGCTGTCCATCGTGAGCGCGGGGGCGGGCGCGCTGGGCGGGCCGCTGCTCGGCTGGCTCAGCGACACGCTCGGGCCGCGCGCCGCGCTGGAGATCGGCGGGGTGTCGTGCGTGGCGGCCGCGCTGCTCGCGGCCGCCGGGCTGGCCCGGCTGTCCGGCCGGACGCTCAGGCAGGCGGTACGGCTGCGCCCCCGCCTGGAGAACGCCTGAGACTGAACTCCGATCCCATGGGTAGCCATGGCCACCATGGCAACCGACGTCATCACTTTGATCACCAAAGACCACCGGACGGTGGAGTCCCTCTTCGAACGGCTCAAGGCGGGCCAGGGCGACCAGAAGACCCTCGTGACGGAGTTGCACGCCCTCCTGATCGCGCACGCCCGCGCCGAGGAGGACCGGGTCTACCCGGGCATCGACGCCCACCACGGCCTCGAGGAGCACAAGGAGACCGAGGTCCTGCTCGACGCCCTCGTACGGGCCGAGCCCGGCACCCCGGAGTTCCGCACGACGCTGGACAAGCTCGTCGAGTCCGTCAACCACCACGTCGAGGAAGAAGAGAGCAAAATCCTGCCCGCGCTGGCGAAGTCGGTCGGCGACAAGGGGCTGCAGGAGCTCGGCAAGGCGTTCCAGGAGCGCCGGGCGGAGGAGCTGAAGGCGCTCGGCGTCCCCAAGCAGGCCGCCCCGGCCGGCTCCGGGGAGGGCGCCAGCAAGTCCGAGCTGTACGAACAGGCCAAAAAGGCCGACATTCCCGGACGGTCCCAGATGGACAAGGAAGAGTTGGCCCAAGCTCTAAGCAAGGCCAAGTCATAGGATTTCGGGCCGCGTCCTGGGTAGGGGGCGCTTATGACCGAAAAACCTCCTGACCGGTTCGGCTTCAGTGACGAACAGGCGATCGAGTTCGAGGAGTGGACCGAGGATCTCGGTTTCTACCACGAGGTCAAGGAAGACGACCCCCAGCGTCGGGACACCCTCGACGAACGCCTTCGCCGCGAGGCCAGGGACCGGCTCCACGAGCCCCGCCCCAAGCACCGGCTGACCCAGCCGGACGAAGGGCTGGCGCCCGACACGGAAGGCGAGGAGATCGCCCTCGACTGGGGCGACGACGACGGGAACGATCTGTCGGCGGAAGAGCGGGCCATTCGCATCGACCCCGACGAGAACCTCACGTGATCCGTCCCCGCGCCGTCACGCACGCGCGGCGGCCCTGCGCCGTCGCGCACGCGCGGCAGCCCGGTATCGGGGCGCACGGGCGGCGGTCCGGCACCGTGGCGCACGCGTGGCGGTCCGGCCGTCGCGCGGCTGCGGCGTTCCGGCGCGGGCGTTCAGCCGAGGCGTGCCAGCACCGGCAGCAGGGCGTGCAGGTCGTCGACGATGGCGTCGGCGGCCGCCGCCTGCGGGCGCTCGGCGTGCAGGTACCCCCACGGGCCGCGGCGCAGCAGCGCGGTGCGCATGCCCGCCGCGGCGGCCGGGAGCACGTCGTTGTCGAGCCGGTCGCCGACGTAGAGGATCTCGCCGGGCTCCCGCCCCGCGACCGCCGCGACCTTGGCGAAGAACCCGGCCTCCGGCTTGGACACCCCCCATCCCTCGGAGGTGTGCACGGAGTCGGCGGGCAGGTCCATGGCGACCAGCGCCCCGTAGGCCCGCGCCGGCTGGTTGCCCGCGATGATCACCTGGTACCCGGCCGCCCTGATGGCGGCCAGGGCGTCGCGCACGTCGGGGTAGAGGTCGTCGGCGTCGAAGTGGTTGCGCAGCCCGTCGGGCTCGTCGCGCTCCCAGGCGGCCTCCTCCGCGCCCGCGTCGAAGCCGGGGCGGATGAGCTCGAAGGCGTCGAGGTGGGGGCGGTCCAGCGCGGCCATCCCGCCGAGCGCGCCCATCAGCACGAACTCGCTCACGCCGAGCCGTCCGGCCCAGCGCGTCCAGATGCGCGCCTCGCTGATCAGCGTCTCCCCCACGTCGAACACCACGGCTTTGATCATCAATCCCCCTGTTTCAACCCGCTGGCACGGGCACCTAGGTAAAACGCCCCGGCAAATCCTATAAGGGGGATTTCTTCATGCAGCCAGAGCGCGATGCGAAGGACCGCCGGCTCGACGCCGATCGCGTCCCACTCGACGACCTCACCATGACCACGGATCAGGGCGTCCCGGTCGATCACACGGACGACTCGCTGCGGGCGGGCACCCGCGGGCCGACGCTCATGGAGGACTTCCACTTCCGCGAGAAGCTCACCCGTTTCGACCACGAACGCATCCCCGAGCGCGTGGTCCACGCCAGGGGCGCGGGCGCGTACGGGGTCTTCCAGCTCTACGAGCCGCTCGGCGACCTGACCACGGCGGCCTTCCTGAACGACACCTCGACGCCGACGCCGACGTTCGTGCGTTTCTCGACCGTCGCGGGCTCACGCGGCTCGGCCGACACCGTGCGCGACGTCCGCGGGTTCGCCACGAAGTTCTACACCTCTCAAGGCAACTTCGACCTCGTGGGCAACAACTTCCCGGTCTTCTTCATCCAGGACGGCATCAAGTTCCCCGACTTCGTGCACGCGGTCAAGCCGGAGCCGCACAACGAGATCCCGCAGGCGCAGTCGGCGCACGACACGTTCTGGGACTTCATCCAGCTCCAGCCGGAGTCGCTGCACATGGTCATGTGGCTGATGTCCGACCGGGCGATCCCGCGCAGCTTCCGGATGATGCAGGGGTTCGGGGTGCACACGTTCCGGCTGGTGAACGCCTCCGGGCAGGGAACGTTCGTCAAGTGGCACTGGCGGCCGGTGCTGGGGACGTACTCGCTGGTGTGGGAGGAGGTGCTGCGCATCCAGGGCAACGACCCCGACTACAACCGCCGGGACCTGTGGGAGGCCATCGAGCGCGGCGTCTACCCCGAGTACGAGCTGTGCGTGCAACTCGTGCCCGAGTCGCGGGAGCACGACTTCGACTTCGACCTGCTCGACCCCACGAAGATCATCCCCGAGGAGCAGGTGCCGCTGCGGCCCATCGGGAAGATGACGCTCAACCGCAACCCGCACAACTTCTTCGCCGAGACCGAGCAGGTCGCCTTCCACACCGCCAACGTCGTGCCCGGCATCGACTTCTCCAACGACCCGCTGCTGCAGGCCCGCAACTTCTCCTACCTCGACACCCAGCTCCTGCGCCTGGGCGGGCCCAACTTCCCGCAGATCCCGGTCAACCGGCCGGTGAACGAGGTGCGCAACGACCAGCGCGACGGCTTCCACCAGCACCTGATCCACGAGTCGCGCACCAGCTACGCGCCCAACTCCATCAGCGGCAACCGCCCTGAGGCCACCGACGGCTACCGGCACTACCAGGAGCGGGTGGACGGTGTGAAGATCCGCCAGCGCAGCCCCAGCTTCGAGGACCACTACAGCCAGGCCACCCTGTTCTGGAACAGCATGGCGGACTGGGAGAAGCGGCACATCGTGGCCGCCTTCCTGTTCGAACTCGGGCACGTGGAGCGGCCCCACATCAAGGAGGGCATGGTCCGGCACCTGGGCCAGATCCACCCCGACCTGGCCGCCCAGGTGGCCCAGGGGCTCGGCCTGCCCGAGCCGCCCAGGACCGAGGTCCACTCCAACGTCTCCCCCGCCCTCAGCATGACCGGCCAGCCGCAGAGCGTCGCCACCCGCAAGATCGCCATCCTCATGGCGGACGGGACGGACGCCGCCGAGGTGACCGCCCTGCGCGAGTCCCTGGAGGGCAAGGGCGCCATCTGCGAGGTCCTGGCCCCGGCGGAGGGCGCCGTGGCCGGGATCCCGGTGGACCGGCAGCTCGGCGCGGCGAGCTCGGTCCTCTACGACGCGGTGGTGGCCGCCGACGGCGCGGCCCTGGCCTCGCTGGGGCGGGCCCGGTTCTTCGTCATGGAGGCGTTCAAGCACGGCAAGGCCATCGGGGCCGTGGGATCGGGGCGGGAGCTCCTGGAGGCCGCTCGGCTGCCCAATGACGTGGGGGTGGTGATGGGGGACGGGATCGCGGAGAAGTTCGCGACTGCGGTGGCCGGCCACCGCTTCTACGAACGGGACGTGAGCGCCGTCCCGGCGTGACCGGTACGCGAATCGGCCGTCCTTCGGGGCGGCCGATTTTCGTGGCATCGACACGCCAGAAGTGGAATACTTAGCGTGCCCGTTCGAATACGAAGGGAGAGAATCCATGGTCGCCATGGTGGAAGAAGAGCTCCACACGGACGCAGTGGAAGTGGAGGAGGACCACACCGACGCGGCGGAGGAGCGGCACTCCACCGAAGAGGAACGTCACACGGACGAGGCAGAGCAAGAAGACAACCCGAAGGCGACTGCGGTGCGACGTCGCCGAACGCCACGCACCGCTCGGGAGTTGTTCGATGTCCTACCCCCCCTCCCCGGCTTCCGGGTTGAGGTCATCGAAGGGAAGCTGATCGTGAGCCCATCAGGCACCCCTGAGCATTTCTTGGCCAGCGACGAGCTGGCCTACGCTCTGCGTCCGTTGCGCAAGGAACGCGGCTGGCACGGAGCACATGGGCCGCAGATCTGTATCGATGGGCCCAGATACTCACTCCAGCCCGACTACGTGCTGTGGCCCCGCGACTGCAAACGATGGGGTAATGACCTGCTGTCGACTGGAGTGATCATGGTCACCGAGGTCGTCTCGCCCAGCAGCGTTCGCGACGACCGCGAGGAAAAGGTGCGTCTTTACGCGCTGGGCGAGGTGCCGGTCTACCTGCTGATCGACCAGGTCGCGAAGTCCCCGAGCGTAACTGTGTTCAGCGACATCGAGGACGGCGTATATCGCACGATCGACTCGGAGCCCATGGGAAAGCTGCTCTACCTGCCCGACCCCGTCAACTTCGAGCTCGACACCTCGATCTTCATGCAGTGAGCTTCTCCATCGCCTTGGTGATGCGCTTCTCCGAGACCGGCGTGGGCGTGCCCAAGGTCTGAGCGAAGAAGCTCACCCGCAGTTCCTCGATCATCCACCGGATCTCCACCGCGTCCGGATCCCCCCTCCGCGCCGGAGGAAGCTTCTGGAGCACGTCGTGGTAGTCGTCCTCGACCTTGTGCACCTTGTCCATCCACTCCTGGTCCCGCCAGGGCTCTTCCGGGAGCTTGGTGAGGCGGCGGTCGATCGCCCGGATATAGCGCAGGATGTCGGACAAGCGCCGGTAACCGGTGGCCGTGACGAACCCCCGATAGACCAGTCTGCCGAGCTGCTCGCGGATGTCGTCCGTCGACGCGCTCTCCCGCAGGGCGTCCAGCCGGCCGCCCGCCGCGTGCCAGACACTCAGGATCTGCTCCACCTTCGACAGCACGTCGGCCGCCGTGTCGTAGAGGTGAGCCCGTACGTGCTGGTAGAGGCGGTCGAAGCCCACGGGGTCCCACGCCGCGCCCCCGGCGTCGAGCATCAGCTTGTCGACGGCCGCGTTGACCACGTCCTCGAACAGCGCCACCGCCCCGCCGTGCGGGCTGCGTGACAGTGCCAGCTTGGCCTGGTTGGACAGGCCGCCCAGCAGGGATTTGGCCGGGTTGGTGACGTTGAGCAGGAGCAGGCGGCGCACGCCGGGCCAGTGGGAGCGGCGCTGCTCGGCCGCCGTGTCGAAGATCTTGATGGAGACGGAGTCGCCCGCGTCCACCAGCGCCGGATAGCCCTTCATCCGGCCCTGCTCGAACACCTTGGGCAGCGTCCCGAAGCTCCACGTGTGCAGGCCGGTCTGCTCCAGGTCGTCGCCGGCCTGCGAGAGCGTCTCCCGCAGGCGCGGGGCCAGGCGGCGCTTCAGCGCGTCGAGGTCCTTGTCCTCGGCCACCGTGCGCCTGCGCTCGTCGATCACCCGGTAGGTGATGCGCAGGTGGTCGGGCACCTGGTCGAGCTGCCAGGCCTCGCGCGGCACGCGTACGCCGGTGAGGCGCAGCAGCTCGCGCTCCACGGCCGCCAGCAGCGGCTCGCCGCCCTGCTTGACCCCCTCCAGCACCTGCTTGGCGTAGTTGGGGGCGGGCACGAAGTTGCGGCGCAGGGCCTTGGGCAGGGAGCGGATCAGCGCCGTGATCAGCTCCTCGCGCAGGCCGGGGATCTGCCAGTCGAAGCCGTCGGAGCTGACCTGGTTGAGCACCTGGAGCGGCACGTGGACGGTCACGCCGTCGGCGTCCGCGCCCGGCTCGAACTGGTAGGTCAGCTTCATCCGCTGGCCGAGCTGTTTCCAGGTGTCGGGGTAGTCGCGGGCGCTGACGTCGGCGCCCTCGTTGACCAGCATGTCGGGCGAGAACGTGAGCAGGTCGGGCGTCTGCTGCCTGGCCTGCTTCCACCAGGAGTCGAAGTGGCGGGCCGAGACCACGTCGGCCGGCACCCGCTGGTCGTAGAAGTCGAACAGCGCCTCGTCGTCCACCATGATGTCGCGGCGGCGGGCCCGGTTCTCCAGCTCCTCGACCTCGCCGAGCAGCCTGCGGTTGTCCTTGAGGAAGCGGTGGTGGGTGTCCCAGTCGCCCTCGACCAGGGCGTGCCTGATGAACAGCTCACGCGACAGGTCGGGGTCGATGCGGCCGTAGTTGACCTTGCGGCCCACCACGAGCGGCACCCCGTACAGGGTGACCTTCTCCAGGGCGATCACCGCGCCCTGGTTCTTCTCCCAGTGCGGCTCGGAGTAGGTGCGTTTGACCAGGTGCTGGGCGAGCGGCTCGACCCAGTCGGGCTCGATCTTGGCGTTGACGCGCGCCCAGAGCCGGGAGGTCTCGACCAGCTCGGCCGACATGACCCACTGCGGCTGCTTCTTGGCCAGCGCCGAGCCGGGGAAGATGGCGAAGCGGGCGTTGCGGGCGCCGAGGTATTCCTGGATCGGCCGGCGGCCGTCCTGGCCCCGCTGCTTGTCCATGACGTCCTTGACGCCGATGTGCGACAGCAGCCCGACCAGCAGCGACGCGTGCACGTGGTACGGCTGCGCGGGCTGGCTGTTGGGCTGGGCGCCCAGCGACTGGCGCAGCTGGCTGTAGATGTCCTGCCACTCGCGTACGCGCAGGTAGTTGAGGAACTCGGCCTTGCACAGCCGCCGGAAGGCGCTGGAGGACAGCTCCTTCTGCTTGTCGCGCAGGTAGTTCCACAGGTTGAGGTAGGCCAGGAAGTCGGACTCGGGGTCGGCGAAGCGCCGGTGTTTCTCGTCGGCCTGCTGCTGCTTGTCGGACGGGCGCTCGCGCGGGTCCTGGATGGACAGCGCCGCGGCGATCACCATGACCTCGCGCAGGCAGCCGTTCTTCTCGGCCTCCAGCACCATGCGGCCCAGGCGCGGGTCGACGGGCAGGCCGGCCAGCTTGCGGCCGACGCCGGTGAGCTTGCCGTGGACGTCGAACGCGCCCAGCTCGTGCAGCAGGTTGACGCCGTCCTTGACCTGGCGGCGGTCCGGCGGCTCCACGAACGGGAACGCCTCGATGTCGCCCAGCCCGATCGAGGTCATCTGGAGGATGACGGAGGCCAGGTTGGTACGCAGGATCTCGGGATCGGTGAACTCGGGCCGGCTGAGGAAGTCCTCCTCCTCGTAGAGCCGGATGCAGATGCCGTCGGAGGTGCGGCCCGAGCGGCCCTTGCGCTGGTTGGCGCTGGCCTGCGAGACGGCCTCGATCGGCAGCCGCTGCACCTTGGTGCGGTGGCTGTAGCGGGAGATGCGGGCGAACCCCGGGTCGACGACGTATTTGATGCCGGGGACCGTGAGCGAGGTCTCCGCGACGTTGGTGGCCAGCACGACGCGGCGGCCGGTGTGGCGCTGGAAGACGCGGTGCTGCTCGGCGGCGCTCAGGCGGGCGTAGAGCGGGAGGATCTCGGTGTTGCGGAACTCGGCCTTGCCCAGGGCGTCGGCGGCGTCGCGGATCTCCCGCTCGCCCGACAGGAACACCAGGATGTCGCCGGGCCCCTCCGAGATCAGCTCCCGGCAGGCCTCCACGATGCCCTGGGTCTGGTCGTCGTCCTCGCCGAGCGGCCGGTAACGCACCTCCACCGGGTAGGTGCGGCCGGAGACCTCGATGATCGGCGCGTCGTCGAAGTGGCGGGAGAACCGCTCGGGGTCGATCGTCGCGCTGGTGATGATGACCTTGAGGTCGGGGCGCTGGGGCAGGAGCTGCTTGACGTAGCCGAGGATGAAGTCGATGTTGAGGCTGCGTTCGTGGGCCTCGTCGATGATCAGCGTGTCGTACTGGTCGAGCATGCGGTCGTTCTGCAGCTCGGCCAGCAGGATGCCGTCGGTCATCAGCTTGACGAGCGTGCGGTCGCTCGCCTGGTCGGTGAAGCGGACCTTGTAGCCGACGACCTCGCCCAGGTCGGTGTCGAGCTCCTCGGCGATGCGCTCGGCGACCGTGCGGGCGGCGATGCGGCGGGGCTGGGTGTGGCCGATCAGCCCGCGTACGCCGCGGCCCAGCTCCAGGCAGATCTTGGGGATCTGGGTCGTCTTGCCGGAGCCCGTCTCGCCCGCGATGATCACCACCTGGTGGTCGCGGATGGCCGCCAGGATGTCGTCTTTCCGCTGGGAGACCGGCAGGTTTTCCGGATATTTCACCACCGGTACGGCTTCGCGACGCCGGGCCAGCCGCTGCTCGGCGCGCTCGACGTCGGCGAGGATCTCCGCGGCGATCTTGTCCCGGGCGTCACGCGACCGGACCCGGCGCATGCCGTCGAGCCTGCGCCGCAGTCGCCGCTGGTCGCGCGGCATGAGCTCGGGCAGGCGGGAGTGGAGCTCGGCGAGTGGAGAGGACAAGGAAGGCGTTCCCATACTGCTTTCAGGATATTTGAGCCCCGCGTCCCCGGAGCCAACCGACCATGCTGCCCGACACCGCCGGGCCGCGCATCCCAATATCTCGCAGGCCCGGCGGGCGCGAGCACGGCGCGCCCGCGCCGGAGGCGGGGCGCCCGCCGGTCAGGCCAGCTCGGCGGCGTGGCATTCGATCGGGTCAGGCCAGCTCGGCGGCGCGGCGTTCGATCGGGTCAGGCCAGTTCCGCGGCGAGGCGTTCGATCGTGTCGCGGCCCTCCAGGGGGCGCAGCCAGGCGGCGGGCAGGACGCCGGCGCCGTGGAGGGCGCCGAGCAGGTTGCCGCACACCGAGCCGGTGGAGTCGCTGTCGCCCGAGTGGTTGACCGACAGCAGCAGGGCCCGTTCCACGGAGGGCTCGGCCAGGGCGCAGTACACGCCGATGGCCAGCGCCTCCTCGGCCACCCACGCGCCGCCCAGCGACTCGACCCGCTCCGGCGAGTGCCCGCCGCCGTCGGTCGCGAGCGCCACGGCGGCGCGCAGGGCCGCGCTGGTCTCGTCGTGCGCCGGGTAGCCCGCCAGCAGGTCCAGGGCCCGATGGACGGCGGGCTCCAGGTCCTCCCCCGCCACCAGGTACGCCGTGATCGCGGCGAACGCCCCCGCGGCCAGGTAGCCGGTCGGGTGCCCGTGGGTGATCTGCGCGCACGCCGCCGCCACCTCGAACGCCTCCCGCGGATCGGGCCTGGCCCCGTCGGCGGCGCCGGAGAGCGGGACCAGGCCGAAGGGGGCCGAGCGCATCACGGTGCCGCAGCCCTTGGAGTCCGGGTTCACCGGGCCCGGCTGACCCAGCGGGGACGGCCCGGGGAACTGCCGGCGCAGCCCCGACAGGCAGGCGTTGCCGGGGGCCCTGCGCGAGTACAGCCAGGTCTCCTCGCGCAGCCGCCCCGTGCGGTGCGGCTGGTCCGCGGGCGGCGGGGCCTGGTGGTTCTGGGTGTCGAACCAGCGCAGGTACGCCTGCCGCACCGGCTCCACCACCCCGGGGTACGGGTACGCCGCGCCGAGGCTCCCCGGAGTCGGTGGCCCGCCGGCGCGGGCCCGGAGCAGCCCTTCCACGGTGAAGAGCGTCATCTGGGTGTCGTCGGTGATGAGGCCGGATTTTCCACGCCACGTCGTGACATATCCGGTGATGCCCTCTGCCCCGTGCTCCCTGCGGATCTCCCGCAACGACTGGAACTCGATCGGCGACCCGAGCGCGTCACCGATCGCGCCGCCGAGGAGGCAGCCTCGTACTCGATCCCGTACGTCCATGGGGAAATCTTGTCAGGCTCCCGGGCGGTCTGAGAGATTGCGGGTTATTCGGCCCACGTCCCGGAGGTCACGCGTGCCACAATTACGCCCCGCCCTCTTCGCCGTCACCCTCACCCTCGCGATCGCGACACCCGCCCAGGCCGCGGCAGCACCCGCCATCACCGTCCAGAACGGCCGCACCCAGCCGGTCTTCTCCTACGCGGACGCGGTCCGTGAGCACGTGTACGTCGAGTCGACCGTCGACAGCGACCTCGACGGCAAACTCGACAAGGTACGCGTGGACATCATCAGGCCCAAGGAGTCCGGCCCGGGGCTCAAGGTGCCGGTGATCATCGATGAGAGCCCGTACTACGACAACTCGGGCCGCGGAAACGAGTCAGAGCGCAAAATTTACGACGCCGCCGGAAATGTCACCAAATTTCCGCTCTTCTACGACAACTACTTCGTCCCCCGCGGCTACGCCGTCCTCAACGTCGACATGCTCGGCACCACCCGATCGGACGGCTGCCCGGACATCGGCGGCAAGGCGGACGTCCTGGGCGGCAAGGCCGTCATCGACTGGCTGAACGGCCGCGCCAAGGCGTTCCGGGCGGACGGCACCCCGGCCGTGGCCGACTGGACGACGGGCAAGGCCGCCATGATCGGCAAGTCGTACGACGGCACGCTGGCCAACGCCGTCGCCGCCACCGGCGTCGAGGGCCTGAAGACCATCGTGCCCATCTCGGCCATCAGCTCCTGGTACAAGTACCAGCGCTCCAACGGCGTCATCTACAACCACGACTACGCCTCCTGGCTGGCCAACTACGTCGACACCGACCCCGAGGCCAAGTGCCAGGCCGTGCGCGACAAGATGGACGCCGAGGACGGCGACGACACGGGCGACTTCAACCCGTTCTGGGCCGAGCGCGACTACATCAAGGGCCTGCTCGGTGACGCCTCCAGGGTCAAGGCGAGCGTGTTCGTCGTCCACACGGTCAACGACCTCAACGTCAAGCCCGACAACTTCTCGGCCTGGTGGAAGGCCCTGGCCGACCGCAACGTGCCGCGCAAGATCTGGGTCGGCCAGACCCAGCACGTGGACCCGTTCGACTTCGAGGGCCGCCGCGCGCTCTGGGTGGACACCCTGCACCGGTGGTTCGACCACTGGCTGCACGGCGTACGCAACGGGATCATGAACGAGCCCCGCGCCGACGTCGAGACCGGCCCGGCCCGCTGGATCACCCAGCGCGACTGGCCGGCGCCGTTCGCGCTCAAGGCGTCCCTGCGCCCCGCCCCCGACGGCTCGCTCGGCCTCAAGCCCGCCGCCAGGAACAGCACCGCCTCCTTCACCGACGTCGCCATGACCGAGAGCGACATGGTGGCCGACATCGGGACGGCGAACCCGGGACGGGTCGCGTTCACCACGGGCGCGCTCCCGCTCGACCTGCGCCTGTCCGGCACGCCCACCGCCGACCTGCGGGTCAAGCTGGACAAGCCCACCTCCAACCTGACCGCCCTGCTCGTCGACTTCGGCGAGGAGGCCCGCGTCGACTGGCGCCGCGGCCAGGGCATCACCACGCTGGCCGAGGAGGACTGCTACGGCGAGAGCACCGCGGCCGACGACGCCTGCTACAGGAAGGTCGTCACGAACGTGGCCACCCGCCCGCTCGAGGTCGTCGCCCGAGGCTGGATCGACGTCCAGAACCGCGACTCGCTCAGCCAGGCCGCGCCGTTGCCGCCCGGCACGTACGGGACGGTCAAGTGGCTGACGCTGCCGCAGGACTACACCTTCAGGAAGGGCCACCGGCTCGGCCTCGTGGTGGCCGGCACCGACTCGACCTACAGCGACGAGACCGGCACCGGCGCGACCGTGACCCTCGACCTGGCCAGGTCGAGCGTCGTCGTCCCGTTCGTCCTGGGCACGCCGCTGGCGGACGTGCCGAGGGACGCGACCACGTTCCGCGGTCCTGACCGGGTCGAGCTGCCCGAGCCCGAGCCAGGGTTCTCGTTCTTCTAAGGGGGTTTCCGAGAGGGTGAGGGGCCCCGCAGGCCCCTCACCCGCAGGACGGGACGCCGCGCCGGTAGTCGAGCGTCCGTTTGCCCGTGTGCCGGACCGTCCAGGCGACGCTCATGGTCAGGGCGCCGCGCCCGGCGGTGGTGCCGCCGGTGGTCTTGCCGTCACCGGTCGCCCTGCCCGCCCACTGGACGGTGATCTTCCCCCGCTCCACGCTCGGCCGCCCGGAGCAGTCGGACCGCGAGAGCGGCGCGCTCACCTTGAAGGTGTTCCCGGACACGGTGATGCCGTCGGTGCCCTTGGCGGAGACGATCTCGCAGCGCCCGTCGCACGACAGCGCGAACGTTCCGGCGCGACCCGAGCCCAGCCACGCCGTCGCCGGCGACAGCCTGGCCACGGGCGGCGCGGGCCTGGGCAGCTCGGCCTTCCTGGCCATGCTCGTCAGGCCGGCTCCGGCGGCCATCGGGCCCACCCCGGCCACCCAGCCGGACGACTTGCCCAGCAGGCCGCCCGTCTGCGCCGAGGTCTTGGTGAGCGTCGGAGGGTGCTGGCGGGCGTTCACGACGGCCCAGACCAGCCCCGCCACCAGCAGGCCCACGCCCACCATCAGGCCGAGCCTGGCCACGGCCCTGATCGGCGGCCCCGCCTCCGGGTCGTCGTCGTCCAGCCGGTCCCGCCAGAACTCCTGGACCTGCCCGTCCCGCAGCTCGGCCAGGTCACCGCCCAGGGAGATCCCGCCGTACCGGATGATGGCGCCCTCGCTGTGGTGGCCGTTGCCCGAGCCCTTGACGGCGGCGCTGAAGACGAGCTTGTCGCCGTACGCGCCGCCGCGGAAGGCCCGCGTACGGCTCGGCGGCGTGAACGGGTGCCGCCCGCGCACGGCGGGCGCCACCGGGGGCGCCACCGGGGGCTCCTGGTCGGCGGCGGCCGCGCCCGCCGCCGACCAGGGCTTTCCCGAGGTCGCCGTCGTGGGGTCGGCGACCGGGATCTGCGGCGTGGCGTCGGCGACCGGAGGAGCCGGGGAAGGACCGGTCTCCACCAGTGTGCGTGCCTGCACGGGAAAGCCGTCTGCCCGCCAGAGTGGCCCCTCGCCGGGCAGCGGCTGCGCCAACGCCAGCCGGTTGGGAAGTGTGCCGGGCAGTGTGGTGATCGGCAGGCGGCGCAGCAGCGCCGCCGCCGACATGGTCCTGGGCGCGGCCCGGCAGGTCGCGCAGGACTGGATGTGACGGCCGATCCTGGCCCTGGCCCGCCGGCCGGGCGCCGCGACCCACGCCGACACGCGTGCCGTCAGGTCGGGGCATCCGTCGCGCCCCCGCGCGGCGATGATCGCGGCGAACCACTCCTCCAGGGACTCGGCCGCCCGGGTGACGATGGTCCGCACCTCGTCCTGGCGCAGCTCGAAGATCACGGCGATCTCCGGGTCGGCCAGGCCGTGGCGCATGGACAGGTCGAGCAGCTCCCGCTCCGGGCGCTCCAGGGAGAGCAGCGCCTCGGGCAGCAGCTCCGACATCCGGCCGGGCCGCGACCACGAGCCGATGCTCGCGGGCTTGGCGACGAACGCCCGGTGCGCGCGGGCCACCGCGTACAACCAGGGCCGTCGCAGGGCCGGATCGACCACGCGATCCGCGTACAGGTGCGCCGTCAGCGCCGCGCCGGCCACCGCCTGCTCGGCGTCGCCCGCGGCGAGCTCCGTGCGGCAGTAGTCGTAGAGGCGGGCTCCGTGCTTGTCGCACAGGTCGCGAATGGCCTGGCGAGCGTCGTCAGACAGGGTTCGCCACATCCGGCGTCACACCTCCTCCAGTCAGTACGCGGAACGGGGGGTCGTCACCTCTTCCCTGGCACGGTGTCCAGTAATGAGGCCTGTGCCAGGTAGGCGCGTGTCGCGTCAGGGTCCCCGGCGATGGCGCGCAGCCCGGCCATGGCGGCCGCCAGCCTGGCGCTGTCGCGCTCCCGCACGCCCGCGAGCCGGGTCTCGCGGGGCGGGATCACCCGCTGCAGCAGCACCGAGCGCCGCCGCCAGGCCCACGCCTCCAGCGCCGCCGGCGGGGCGAAGCCGCCGATCACGGCCGCGATCACCTGGCCCACCTCGGCCGCGTCGTGGATGCCGGCGTTCATGTTGAGCCCGCCGACCGTGGAGGTCAGGTGCGCGGCGTCGCCGACGAACAGCACCCGGCCGCACCGGTACGACGTCAGCACGCCTCTGGACAGCCCGAACCGGTCGGCGCCCGTCACGTGGATCGGCCCGCTCGCCCCCGGCAGGGCCCGGCGGACCAGCAGGGACAGGTTCGGCGGCGACAGCGGCTCGTGCGTGTCGCAGGGGATCTTGAAGATGATCCGCCAGTGGTCCGGCAGCCCGAGCAGCGTGCACGACTGCTGCACGTCGCGCACGTACGTCAGCGGCGCCAGGCTCGGCAGCAGCCGGTCCAGCGGCGAGTCGGTGAACACCCGCAGCGCCTGCGTCGGGTAGGCGGACCTGGGGAACGGCAGGCCCAGCGAGCCCCTGACCGTGCTGTGCGCGCCGTCGGCGGCGATCATGTACCGGGCCCGCGTCCAGGTGTGGCCGACGCGGACCCGGATCCCTGTGCCGCCTTCGACCACGCCGTCCACATGGGTGCCGAACCGCACGTCCACGTCCGGGTAGACGCTGAGGGCGGCCAGCAGCAGCGGGGTGAGCGCGGCCTGGTCGGCGTGGATCCTGAACGGATGCCTGGTCAGGCCGTTGAGCCGGTTCATGCCCATCTCGGCCAGCACGATGCCGGACCGGTCGCGCCACTGCACCCGGTCGACGACGCGGCCCTTGGCCACGAGCTGGGACGCCACGCCCAGGTCGTCGAGGAGGTCGAGCGTGGCCGGGTGGAACGTGCAGGCCCTGGTCTGCTTGCTGAGCTCGCTCTCGCGCTCCAGCACGGTGACCGGGATCCCGGCCTTGGCCAGCGAGAGCGCCGCGGTCAGCCCCGCGGGTCCCGCTCCCACCACGATGACGCCGTTCATGCCGCGCCTCCCATGTAGCGCCGGTGCGGCACGCGGCCGAGCGTCACCTGCTGCCCGATGGTCTGGGACAGCGCCCACCAGGCCGTGCAGAGGTTGGAGGTCAGCAGGATGCGGTCGTTGCCGGCGCTGAGGGGGCCGAGCACGGGCAGCGTGGCCATGCCGGTGCCGGTGAACAGCAGCACCGCGTCCGCCGGCAGCTCGGCCAGTTCGACCTGGCTGATCAGCTCGGAGGGGGTGACCGCGTACGAGGAGTAGCCGTTCTTCGCGCGTACCTGGACGACCTGGGTGACGTTCAGGCCGGCCGTCTTCCAGAACCGCTCGGCCAGCTCGGTCAGCCACGGCTGGTACGGGGAGACCAGCACGATGTCGCTCACCTCGGCGTGTTCCATCGCCTCGCGCGTGGCCTGCGTGGCCGAGGCGAAGGGCACCCCGGTCGCGGCCGTCAGCTCGGCGCACTGGTCGCGGTCCTCATCGGGACCGAGGAGGTAGCGGGGCTCGCTGCAGGCCATGACCATCGCGCTCAGCGGCAGGGCGTCGAACGCGTAGACCATGGAGGGCAGGGCCTCGTTGTAGCTTTCCAGCCGTTCGGCCAGGGACTGGCCGGGCCGTACAGGGAAGCGCGTGACGTGCATGTCGGCGCGCGACCCGAGCAGGCGGGTGAGCTCGGGCTCCGCCGAGGGGTTGGCGGGCGCCACGATCACTCCCACCCTCCCGCGGCTCACTGAAGGCTCCGGGCGAGGACGGTGCGCATATGGGTTCTCCTCCTGTGCGGGAAGGGTGTGGTGTCAGATGACGGGGTGGCGTAACGCGTGGTCGATCTCGGTGATCGCCCGCGCGGGCACCGGACGGATGCGGCGCAGCCGGTGCACGGTGCGCGGCGGCTCTGCCGGCGGCGCGTCGCCCTGGTCCTCGCCCCAGGACGGCGGCGGCGCCTGGCGCGCTCCGCGTGCGTGGACCTCGTGTGGCTGTGACCGGCGCAGTTCATCCGTGAGCATGGTCGCTCCTGTTCATCGCGGGTTGACGACCTTGCGGTCGCATGTGGTGAAGCGGGCCAGAGCCCCGCTCCGTACTGGGTTGACGTGGCCGCGCGGCCCGGCGAGGAGCCGGCGGAACATCGCCGGCCCCTCTTCCGCCGCGCGTTGAGATCGAGGTTCGGTCTCATGGCCCGACGCCCCGGCGACCCGCACCTGCGCCGTGGCGGCGAGCAGAACGGCGGCCTGGAGTACAGCCACCAGGACGGAGGCGGGCCCGGAAGCGGGCCCCTCCGGCAACGGCCGGTCGATCAGCACTGTGGCGCCCATCGCGCCGATCACCCCACCCAGCATCGCGGAGGCGTGCTGACCGGGTTCGGCGATCACGGTGGTCCCCGCCAGAAGGCCGACCGCGAGCACGCCGAATCCGGCGCCCATCAGCACCGCGCCGAGCAGGCTCCACCCGTCGCAAGACGAGTGGGCGAGCCGCGGCGCGCAACCTCCGCCCAGAGCGAAGCCTCCGCCGTAGACGGCTCCGCCGGTCCCGACGCGGCGGACGGCCGGGGTGGCCGCCGGAGTCACCGCGATCATGACCGGCAGGAGCCCGGCCGTCTCCACAACAGGCGGCCCCATGGCGAGCGCGGCGAACGAGGCCGCGCCGGACGGGCAGAACGCGCCCGCCGCCATCGGGAGTCCGCTACGTCGCCGGTGCCGCAGGTCGAGCGCGCGGGCACGGTGCCGCCGCGAGGCCGCGTACGACCTCGCGCCCGGCTCCGTGCCCGCGGCCGGACGGCCCGGCGAACGCCGATAAAGCCGGCCCCAGGCGCTGCCCCTCGTGTCGGCCAGCACGCCAGCCGCTAACGCGCTGGTCGACAGCACCGCGCCGACTAAGTCGGGCACGTGCCGCGCGATGCCGGAGGGATGGGGAAGCGCCGGGGCCAGCGGCACAAGCGCCGCCGTCAGTCCCAGGCGGGGAAGCCGGCCGTGATCGGCCGGCGGCCACCCGCCGTCTGACAGCAGCGCCAGCATTCCCGCTCCTGCGCACGCGCACCTGAACGCGACGCCCCAGGGCCGGTGGCCGGTGGGCGGCGCGCCGGGCGGCAGCGCGTACGCGGCGGGGAACCTCATGGCGACGCCGAGGTGGTGAGCGGGCCGTCTCCTGACCCGGTGCCGTGGCCACGCCACGGGTGCCGGGGCCGGTGCGGCCCGGTGCGCGGGGATGGGCGCCGGCGTCATCGCGCCGTCCCCGCTCTGGTGGTGGCCACGTTGGGCACGCTGACGCAGACCATGCGCTCGGTCAGCCCCACCCCCGGAGAGGAATCCGGCGTGGCGGAGCACGATGCCGACGAACGCGCGCGCGGCCTGGCCGGCACCGCACCGCCGGCCACCGTGCGCGCGACCTTCGAGGCGAGCGCGAGATGCTCGCAGCAGCGGCAGCCGACCTTGGCCTCGAGCCCCGCCACCTGGGCGAGCCTGAGCCGCAGCGGCTCCAGCGACGACCGGCGTTCCAGGCCGTCGAGGTCCTCCAGCCGGGCGGGCCAGCGCAGCGCGTCGCGGCAGCGGGTCTCCACCTCGGCCGGGAGCTCCTCCGCGGGGAACCCCTCGTGGCGCAGCCGGGTGGCGATCATGACGGCCATGAAGGCCGTCTTGTCGAAGTCGGCCAGCCGTCCCGCCAGGGCCGCGCTCAGCATCCTGGCCCGGTGGCTCAGGCAGACCGCACTCCACCCGAGCAACAGCAGCCGATCAGGTCCCGTCTCCGTGTGCCAGCCGGCCAGCCGCAGCTCGCGGGCCATCCGGTGGTAGAAGGGCCAACGGTGACCCGCCGGTGACCGCGGGCTGTCCAGCCAGACCTGGAGGCCGCCGAGAGGCAGGCTCGCGACCTGAACGCCGGCTCCCACCGCCGGCCCGGCCACGCGCGCGCAGATCCGCTGCACCACTCGCTCCTGCCCGGTGGAGGGCAGATCTTCGAGGTGCGAGGAATCCATGGTCACGTCTGGCCACCTCCTCCCGACTGTTAAGCCACAGTTACCATGCCCTCTGATAGTCCGCTTATGGACAAGGCTATGTCAACTGACAGTTTGCGCATAAGTTGATACCAACGCGCGGGGCAGAGCTGCCCCCCATGGCAGGGGACAGTGCGGCTCGCGTCCCTTACGCTGGAAAAGTTCACGGGCGGTGGATGGAGGTGTGCCGTGGCGAACTTCGCCGAACGGCTCGATCTTGCGCTGACCAAGCGCGGCTTCACCGGCGCGCAGGTCGCCTCCGCCCTGACGGAGGCGGGCATCCCCATCACCCGCGCCTACGTCAGCCAGCTGCGCACCGGCAAGCAGACCAACCCGACGCTCCAGGTGCTCAGGGCGCTGGCCTCATGCCTCCAGGTGAGCGTCGGCTGGCTGGTCGGCGACGACTACCTCGAGTCCGGCGCGGTCGAGGACCTCCAGCTGCGCGCGGCCGCCATCGGCCTGGGCACCTCAGAGCTGTCCGAGAGCTCCCTGACCCTGCTGCGCGGCGTGGTCGAGCTGGCCCGCAGGGCCGAGGGGCTGCCCGACGAGCCGGAGCCCCCCGCCTCCCCCGACATCCCCGAGGCGGCCGCGCCGCTGAGCGGGCCGCAGCGCCGGGCGCTCGGCAAGCGGCTGCACGGCCTGCGCCTGGCCGCCGACCTGTCGGTCCAGCAGGTGGAGACGGCGATCGGCAAGGGGGCCGCCGCGATCCCGGCCATCGAGGAGGGCAGGATCGCGCCCGCGCCCATCACCGCCGAGCGCCTGCTCGCCCTCTACGGCGTCACCGCCCCGCCCATCCGCGAATACGTGCTGTCGCTGGCCAGGGGCGAGCGCGAGGCCGCCTGGTACGACGCGCAGTCGGTGCCGGTCTGGCTAGCCACCACGTACGCGCTGGAGCAGCGGGCCACGGTGATCCGCACCTACCACCCCCAGTTCGTCCCGCCGCTGCTGCAGACCGAGGAATACGCCAAGGCGGCCGTCACCGTGGCCGGGCCGGCGACGCTCGGGCAGCAGACGGTCGAGGAGGCGCTCGCCCTCGTGCTGGCCCGCCAGGAGGCCGTGGCCCGCGACAGCGGCATCGTCGTGTGGGCGGTCATCGACGAGAGCGTGCTGACCCGCTCGATCGTGGGGCCGCACGTCCAGCTCCGCCAGATCGACCAGCTCATCGAGCACGCCAAGCGGCCCAACGTCTCGCTCCACGTGGTGCCGACGGAGGATCCCGTCTACGTGCCGCGCACCGGCCCGTTCACGCTCTGGCGCTTCGCGGAGGCGTTCGAGGCGGACATCGCCTGCGCCCACGGCATCGAGTCCGACGAGCTGATCACCGACACCGCCGCGGTGGAGGCGTACCACCAGGCCTTCACCAAGCTGTCGGTGACGACGACGACCCGCGAAGAGACTTTCGAGGTGTTGAATCTCCATCGCGAGCGGCTTTCGCGTTCCCTCGGAAAGTGATCTCCTTCCCTAATGGATGATCGTTATTCGCGGTAGCAGGTTAGCCACATATACCGAAAACTAATGGCTTTTCCGGTTGTCTTCCGCCGCGCAGCGGGGATCATAAGTTCTGGGTCATCGAGTGGGGTCCGAAAGGATCAATCTTTTCCCGAGATAGTGGGCGAGGGGAAAGGGGCAACACTCAATGCGTCAGCGTGCCATCCGAAACCTGGCGAAGCTGGAGATGACCCACGCCAGGATCACCCGGGTTCTCGACGCGGCCACGGGTGGGAAGAACAACTTCGTGGCGGACAGAGACGCAGTGCGCCGCTACGACCAGGCCGGTCCCGTCGTGACGACGGCCGCACGGGCTGTGCTCGACTATTTGTGCCGTGTGGTGCGTCATCTGGCCGGCGAAGGTGTGGACCAGTTCGTCATTGTCGGGAGTGGAGTGCCCAGCGGCCTGCCGGCGGGCGGGCAGTTGCACGACGTGGCCCGTGACGCCCTGTGCGGCGCGGTCCCCCGCGTGGTCTACGTGGAGAACGACCCGATGGTGCTGGCCGGTGCCCGGGCGACCATCGAGCCCGTCACCGACCTCGTACGCGTTGTCGAAGGCGACGTGCGCGAGATCGACGACCTCCTCGATGACCGGGTCCTGCAGACGTTCCTCGACTGGGACCGGCCCATGGCCGTGCTGCTGCTGTCGACCCAGAGCCTGAACGACGACGAGTACTTCCACTACGTGATCAAGCGGATCCGGCAGGTGGTGCCCGAGGGGAGCTACCTGACGCTGCTGCAGACCACGTTCGACGCGATCCCGCCGGAGCTGCTGGGAGCGATTCACGACCTGCTGGCGATGACGCTGCCGGGTCACGCGATCCGCAGCAGAGAGGAGGTCGCGGCGTTGCTCGAAGGTCTGGTGCTGGTCGATCCGGGGTTGGTGTGGATCCCGGAATGGCGGCCGGACGGCCTCGGCACCGCCTGCGCCGAACAGCCGAGTTCTTCGGGGAGTTACGGGGCCGTGGCCCGCGTCCCCTGACACCGGAGGGTCCGGCCGGGCCACCGTCTCGTGGGCGCGGCCGGACTCAGTCCCACCAGAACGACCAGGCGTGCTCGCCGATGATCTGCTCGGCATAGCCCTGCAGGTCACCGGGGCCCTGGACGATGTTGTCCGGGCAGAACGTCCAGTGCTCGGCGGCCACGTGCAACGCGTGCTCGGGATCGACCGGCGGCGCGGCCACGCTCAGGTCCAGGGTGTTGAACCCGACGCTCACCACCCGCGCCCCGAACCGGTCCTCCCAGCTGCGCACCACGGCGGCCAGCGGGACCATCCACTCGTTGTGGTGCAGCGCGCCCTGCCAGCCCATCACGGCCAGCGCGTCGGCGCCCCTGGGGGCGGCGACCAGGCCGAGCGGCATCCCCTTGACGGCCAGCTCGCCCGCGAGCCAGTCGGCGACCGCCTCGGGGGCGGCCTTGAGCACTCCGGCCGGGGCGGGGCCGGGACAGATCGCCCCGAACGGGTCCAGCTCCTCCAGCGCGTCCTGCGGCATCTGGGTCACCCACTCCTGCCACACCTCGGCCATGAACCCCTCGGCGGTGAAGTGGTCGATCTGGCGGGGATCGTCCGGAACGATCTGCCCGATCCCCCAGGGCTGCGCCGACTCGTCCAGCAGCACCGGCCACAGGCCGCTGTACGGCTGCCACTCGCGCATGCGCCTCCAGTCCTCGCCGGACGCCGCCTCCTCGCTCATCCAGAACGCCGGCCTGATCGCATTACCCTGCCGGGTGTAGGCGGGATCGGGCCAGACCAGCTCGCCCGGCGGCAGCCCCGCGGGCAGCCTGTGCCCCCTGCCGCCGTCGGCGAACAGCCGCCCCAGCTCGCGTGCGCTCATGCCCTACCGTTCCGATACCGAATCCTGTCTCGGAGATGGTAGTCCGGCCGGTCGCCGTTGGACCTGTGACGACGCGGGAAATGCCGATGACTGTCACAATGAGGGGCTGTGATCCCCTTTGACGCGGTTCTGTCTGACCTTGATGGAGTGCTCCGGCTCTTCGACCATGCCGCCCAGGCCGACATCGAGGCCCGGTACGGCCTGCCGCTCATGAAGACGGCTCTCGACCCCGCGCTGATCCTGCCCGCCACCCTGGGTCAGGTCACCGAGGAGGAGTGGCTGGAGTCGGTCGTCGTCGCGCTCGGCGGCGGCGAGCGGGCCCGTCAGGCCGTGACCGAGTTCGCGCAGGTGCGCTTCTGGGTGGACGAGGAGGTCAGGGCGCTGCTGGCCAAGGCGCAGCAGCACGTGCCCGTGGTGATCGTGACCAACGCCACGGACTCGCTGGAGCAGCACCTCGACCTGCTGGGGCTCACGTACTTCGCGGACGACGTGGTCAGCAGCGCCAGGGTGGGCGTGGCCAAGCCCGACCGGCGGATCTACGAGATCGCCGCGGAGCGGGCCGGGGTCGCGCCGGAGCGCTGCCTGTTCGTGGACGACCGGCTGCAGAACGTGGAGGCGGCCAGGGCGCTCGGCATGACCGGCGTGCACTACCGCTCGTTCCAGGATCTGGCGGCCGTACTGGGCTGATGCTCGGTGGCCTGGTCGAAGAAGGCCCGTTCCAGCTCGACGGCCAGCCGGAAGACGTCCAGCGCCGCCGTCCGGCGCTCCTCGTCCAGGTCCGCGCCGAGGCGGTCGAGCTCGCCGCGCAGGAAGGCCACCCAGGCCCGGAACTCCGGGCCCTCGTGCAGCTCGATCCACTCGCGGTGCACGAAGCCGTCCGGCAGCGGCTGCCCGGCCCGCGAGGCCCAGCCCAGGTAGCACCATTCGGCCACGCAGAGCACGGTGACGATCAGCAGGTAGTCCTGTGACGTCCGCACCTCGTCCATGAGCTGCCTGAACGCGGCCGTCACCGGCTCGGGCGAGGCGTCGGTCCGCCCGCCCAGCGCGGCCAGCGCCCGGTGGAAGTACGTCTTCTCCTCGGTGGTCGCCACCTGACCGAGGAACTTCCCGTAGGGCACCCGCGCCTCGAACGTGTCCGCGCTCGCCACGGCCGCCCCGAGCAGGGCCGTGAACGAGTCCACGAACTGGAAGTCCTGCTCCAGGTAGCGCCGCATGCCGTCGGCGGGCGCCGTGCCCGTCGTGATCGCCATCGCGAACGGGTGCGTCACCACCACCGTCCACTCGGGCTCGCACTGCTGCCTGAGCCATTCACTGAAGGATCGCTCGCTCACGATCCGACCGTACCCAAAAGGGGACCTCAACCCCTTCCTCCCGGAGGACACCAGTTCTCCGGGAGGAGCCAGCCCTCCCCTATTCCCTCAAAGGGACCTCAGCCGGGGTGCGGCGAGGAGTAAGGGTGCGGCGGGAAGCACCAACAAGGGGTTGTTTCCGGCGCGGCTCGCGCCAACCGCGCCGGAAACGTCCGCGTGACCGCCGCCCCCGGCCTTGCTCGGCGAGCTGCGCTTCTCGCCAGGCCGGGGGCGACGGCGAGCGAGCGCCGCTCAGTACCCGCCGTACGGGTTCTGGGAGGACGACCGGCTACTGGGGGCGCTCGTCTGGTGGCCCGACGGGTGGTTCGTCGGGGAGCTCGACGGCGTCGGCGTCGCGGTGGACGTCGGCTTGGTGCCCTGCGGGGCGATGATGCCGATCAGGCCGTGCTTGGTGCCGTCGATGCCCGCGGAGAACCACATGGAGTTCTCGCCGCCGTTGGTGGCGGTGCCGGGCTCCAGGTCCCACAGGCCGGGCAGCACGATCGGCTTGCCGTCCGCCGTGCTCAGCGCGCCCAGGTGGCGGCTGTTCTTGTACGCGTGCACGGTGCCGTCGCCGAAGTTGCCGATGAGCAGCGCGCCCCTGTACTGTCCCCAGCCCTTCGGCGCGGCGGTGATCCCCCAGGGGGCGTTGAGCCCGACCCTGGAGATGCGGCCGGTCAGGCGCCCGCCGGCGTTGAAGCGGCTCACGAAGCCCTTGCCCTCGCCGAATTCGGGCTTGCCGGTGGACGGGTCACGCAGCGCCCAGGACACCCAGATGCTGCCGTTGGCGATCGCCACGTTGTAGGCCTTGTACGTCCTGGGGACGCCCGGGTCGCGGAACTGCCAGCTCTTCAGGCTGATGCGGCGGAAGTCCTCGTCGAAGGCGTGGATGCGCCCGCTCGCGAAGTCGGCGGCCAGCAGGAAGTCTCCGTCGTCGGTCTCGACGAGCTCCAGCCCCTTGTAGTCGGCGCCGCGGGTGAAGGCCCCGATGATCGCGTTCTTCGGGTCCACGTCCTTGTTCCAGCCCGTGATGGCTCCGCTCGGGCTGGAGAAGATGAACGTGGCGGGCTTGCCCTTGACGGTGAAGCCCTCGCCCGGGTTGAACACCTGGCCGGTGGGTGCTCCGCCGGGGATCCACACCTCGGTCTGCTCCTTCTTGCCCGTGCCGGAGTAGACGGTGGCGGTGCCGGTGCCGGTGTTCGAGACCCACAGAGTCTTGCCCATGGCCAGGCCCCACGGGTTGACGACCTTGGCGTCGGTGACCGGGGCTTTGCCCTGAACGTCCGACACAAGGTTGATCACGTCGAATCGGTTCCTGGTTGTGGTGGCGTGCGCGGGAGTAGGGAGAGTCGCTCCCAGCACAACCGCAACAGCGCAGAGTGTGATGATGCGTGGCCGCATCCGTTGCCTCCTAGTTAGCGCTTGTGACGCGAGATACGTGGAGGGGTGTGGGGCGGTTCAGCCGGTTCCGGAAATATCAGGACGGGAGTTTTTTCGTGTCCTGAAGGGGAGAGGGATTGACATGAACGTGTTGGGCATTGACATCGGCGGTTCGGGAATCAAGGGAGCCCCTGTCGACATCGAGGCCGGCGAACTGGTGCAGGAGCGCTTGCGCATTCCCACGCCCCAGCCGTCCAAGCCCGATGAGGTGGCGGAGGCGGTGGCGGAGATCGTCAAGCATTTCGGCTGGAACGGTCCGGTCGGGGTGACGTTCCCCGGCGTGGTCAAGGACGGGGTCGTGCTGACGGCCGCCAACGTGGACCACTCGTGGATCGGCGTGGACGCGGCCAAGCTGTTCGGCGGGGCGACCGTGCTGAACGACGCCGACGCGGCCGGCGTGGCGGAGGTGACCTACGGGCGCGGGCGCGGGGAGCGCGGGACCGTGCTCGTGCTGACGTTCGGCACGGGGATCGGCAGCGCGCTGTTCACCGAGGGGACGCTCGTGCCCAACACCGAGCTCGGGCACCTGGAGTTGCGGGGCAAGGACGCCGAGCACCGGGCGTCGGCGCGGGCGCGCGAGGAGCACGAGCTGAGCTGGGAGAAGTGGGCCGAGCGGGTGGAGGAGTACCTCCGGCACGTGGAGATGCTGCTGTCGCCCACGCTGATCGTCATCGGCGGAGGTGCGAGCAGGAAGGCCGACAAGTTCCTGCCGCACGTCCACCTCGACACGCCCGTGGTGCCCGCCGCCCTCCAGAACGAGGCCGGCATCATCGGCGCGGCCCTGGCCGCCTCCCGCCGCTCATGAGCCGCTCCCGGGCCGGACTCAGTTCGTACGGGGCCGGCTCGGGGCAACCCACTTGAAGTCCTTAGCGTCGTCCGGCAGGGCCTTGCCTCCCTCGGGGTACTGGAACGTGGGGAACGCCGACTTGTCGATCTTCACGGTGGCGAAGTCGACCTCGCGCAGCCTCGCCCGCGGCCAGCCGTCCTGCTCGTAGGGCTCGGCCAGGTCGCCCAGCGCCTGCCCCTGCGCGATCAGGTAGGCGATGACGGTCGCCTGGCCCATGCAGTACGTGAGGAGCGCGCCGATCATCACGGTCAGCACCTTGTCGGCGGCGTTGAGCAGCCATCTCAGGTACAGGCGGCCCTGGACGGCCCCCACGGGCGACAGCACCATCATCGACAGCCCGTACACGCTGGAGGCGGCGACCATCGTGGAGAAGGTCGCCATCGCCCCCTTGAAGATCCGGAAGGCGTTGGCCACGCCCTCGAGGATGTCGCCGATCTGGTCGAGGGAGTCGCGCGTGACCTCGGTGCCGGCGTGCATCTTGCCGGTCACCCGGGAGAACTCCCGCTGGTCGTCGGCGATCCAGCCGCGCCGGGACTCGGCGGGGATGCCGTCGAGCACCTCCACGGGGTGGTCGAGGTCCCTGGCCATCTGCTTCCAGACCTTGGCGACCTCCGAGACGCGGTCGACGTCCATCTGGAGGGACTCCAGGAGGGCGAGCGACACCAGCGGAACGCCCGCGTACAGCTGGAGCCCCTTGAGCGTCCGGATGATCGGCCACGGCGAGGGCGCCATCACCGGTACTCCACGATGCTGGCCTCCTCGGCCCTGCGCCAGTTTCCCGCGCAGGTGGACAGGCTGTCGGAGATGCCGCGGGAGGCGATGGCGCCGCCCCGCAGGGCCTCCGTGCAGCCTCGCTGCGCCGTCTCGTAGGCCGGGCCGAGGACCCTCGCCAAGATCGTCCCCAGCGTGCCGTCGCCGAGGTCGGTGTCGTAGACACGGTCTCCGGTCTTCATGAAGGCGGCCCAGACGTCGTTGTAGCGCTCGCCCATGCCGGTGATGACACGAGACGTGATGACCCTTGTCTCCTGCGGGGTGGACATGTTGCTCCTTCAGGTGTTTTGCGTCGAAGGTCATCTTCGTAGCCCGGGAGGCGTTGATCATCTGGGTTCACCGGATGTTCGGCAGGGCGAAACCCATCGCTGTCAGCGGGTTCAGGAAATCTTGATCGACTCCGTGCGTCGCGCCCACGAACAGGAAGGTCATGGCATGTTCGACTTCGACCCGGCCGCCGTCACGCCCGAGGAGCTGGACCGGATCGGGCGGCGCGCGGACGAGGCCATGTCGAAGCTCGCCACCGCCATGGACGGGCTCGGCGAGGTCACCGGGGAGGGCGCGGCGGCCGGGGGCCGGATCCAGGCCACCGTGGAGGCCGACGGCCTCGTCCGGGACCTCCGCCTGGACGCGCGGGTGCTGCGCACGATGGGCAGCGAAGAGCTGGCCGAGGCGATCGTGGCGGCGCTGCGCGCGGCCCAGCTGTCGGCCCGGGGCCAGCTGGAGGAGCGCCTGGCCGCGGCCCAGGGCAGCGAGCGCCTGCCGTTCGACCTCGGGGACGTCGGCCGCCGCTTCGAGGCCGTCCAGTCCGCCTTCCTCGCGGCCCTGCCCCCGCGCTGACCGGCCGCGCGCCCCCGATCACCGGCCGGACTACCCTGCCTTCCGCGATAGCTCTTATGGTGGGTGTTCTCCATCCGATGAGGAGAGGGTGCATGCGAAACGTCGCTCGGACCTCGCTCGTGGACGCCGCCATCGACGAGCTCCGCCGAGAGATCGCGCGTGGTGTGTGGCCGGTCGGCACCAAGATCCCGTCCGAGAGCCAGCTCGCGCAGAGCCTCGGCATGAGCAGGCTGTCCGTACGCGAGGCGGTGCGGGTCCTGGCCCACGCCGGGCTGCTGCACACCCGCCAGGGCGACGGCACGTACGTGACCGCCACCGACGAGTCCAAGGTCGCCCTGCGCCGACGGCTCGACACGGCGGCCGCCATGGACATCATCGACGTGCGCCGCGGCCTCGACCTCGTGGCCGCCCGGCTCGCGGCCGGCAGGCGCACGGAGGA
This sequence comes from Nonomuraea angiospora, assembly GCF_014873145.1. NCBI lineage: Bacteria > Bacillati > Actinomycetota > Actinomycetes > Streptosporangiales > Streptosporangiaceae > Nonomuraea > Nonomuraea angiospora. The sequence continues at coordinate 4,655,630 of NZ_JADBEK010000001.1, forward strand.
GGATCTGACCGCGATGCGCCGGACGCTGGCCCGCCGCGACACGGCCGCCCGCGCCGGCGACCTCGACGGCTTCGCGGACGCGGACGTGGACTTCCACCTGCAGGTCGCGGACGCCGCGCACAACGCCCTGCTCGGCGACCTCTACCGGAGCATGAGCGACGCCCTGCGCGACAGCGTCAGGGACCAGGAGCAGGCGGCCCTGACGCCGGACAGCTCCCACGACGACCTGCTGAGCGCGATCGAGGACGGCGACGCGGCCCGCGCGGTCGCCGTCTCCGTCGCCATCCTCGACCAGCAGGAACGCGACCTCTGAACGCCCCCGCCCGGCACCGCGACGCGCCCCGGCCCCCGCGGTGACGGGACGCGCCACGGCCCTTCAGTGAGGGGACGCGTCCGGCTCGCCCGGCGTGGGGACGCGGCATGGCCCGCCCGGCGTGGGGACGCGGCGTGGCCCGCCCGGCGTGGGGACGCGGCATGGCTCGCCCGGCGTGGGGACGCGGCATGGCTCGCCCGGCGTGGGGACGCGGCGTGGCTCGCGCGGCGGAACCGGGGTGAGCCTGCGACGCGGTGCCGCTCGGGAAAGCGACGCCGCAGACACACCCCGGCGCTCTCCCCGCCGGGCCGGCCGATCACCTGCCGGAGATGACGATCGTCTCCCCCGGCGAGTCCCCCGCCCCAGACGGCTCCGCCGGCTCAGGCGAGCGCGGCCGATGCGGCAGGCCCGCCAGGCGGGACCGAGGCAGCAGCCACAGGGCCACCACCGCGACCAGCGGACCACCGAGGGCGGCGATCACCAGCGTGTAGACAGGCACCCCGCCGGACTCCTGCCTCGCACCTGGGCTTTCGCGGTCGGCACCGGCACCATCGGAGCTTTCCCGCCCCACACCGGCACTCGAGCCTTCCTGCCCCACCTCGGTAGCACCGGCACTCCCCTGCCCCTGCGGCGTCCGGGTAATCACCGCCGGCCCCCCATCCGGGAACCCTGGCGGCCGCACGGCCCCCCAGAACGACTTCTCCGCCGACATCGGCGCCACCATCTCGGCGGGCACCGGCCTGACCTTCAGCCCGCCCGGAACGGTCAGCGTCCCCACCTCGTACGGCTGGAACAGCCCCTGGACGCCCTCCACCTTCCACACCCCCTCAGGCACGACCACCGACGTGGCGTAGTGCCCGGCCTCCGGCAGCGCCGTGCCGCCGAAGAGCAGGCTCTTCCCGTTCGCCCCGGTGAACCGCAGCCCGACCGCCCCAAGCTCCCCCTCGAACGGATGGGAGCCGTGCTGGAGCACCCAGAACCCCAGCGCGTACGACGTCCCGCCCTCGAACCGGGACGGCGCCGGATCCAGATAGGTCACCGCCCACCCCCCGGCAGCGGCGGCGGGCAGGCCGCCCAGGGCCAGCGCCGCCGCGGCGGCCAGCACGGCCAGAATCCTCTTCATGGGACCACCTCCGGTACAGATACACCGCAGGCGCGGCCCAGGTTCTGCCGGGCCTGCGGCATTTCCCGATACGGCGCGCACAATGGAGGAAAGGCGAGCGCGCCCTGGGGCGGATACATGATCGTCTCGCACGAGGGCGAGGAGATCAGGCTGACCGCGCGACAGGCGGAAACGTGGGCGCGGGGCGCCTTCGCCGTCTACCTGGCGCTGGTCGACCAGGGCCGCATCACCCCGCGCATCCCGCGCGGCACCGCGCAGTCGTAGCCCCGGACCGCCCATGGCGGGCTCGGTAAATCCATCACAGGATTCCCGCCATTCCCGGCGGACGTCCCGCAAAGGGCACGTGGTGCATGTCCAAGGCGCCGGCGGTCAGGACGACTGGTTGTTCATGAACTCCGAGATCTTCCACTTCCCGCCCTCCTTGCCGAGCAGGAACAGCTCGCGGAAGCGCGCCTGCCCCTGCTTGCTCCCGGAGCGGACGACGGCGTTCTCGCCGCTGACGGTGCGCACGTCCACGATGGTGTGCGTGGCCGACAGCAGGTCGGTGGCGCCGTGCAGCTGCTGCTGGTAGAGGCTGCGGATCGCCTTGGTGCCCTCCGCCGTGGCCTCCCCGTCTATCTCGACCACCGCGTTCCGCGCGAACGCGCCGACGATCTGGTCCACGTTCCCCGCCTTGAGCGCGTTGAAGTAGGACTCGACGGCGCCGCGCGGGTGCCCAGCCGTCGTCGCCGTCGTCGTCGCCGTCGCCGTCCCGGTCGGGGACGCGCTCGCGGTGTAGGGCCCGGTCGGGGTCACGGCCGCTTTCATCGCTTGCGTACTGTCACCGCCCACGTCGCAACCGGCGACCAGGAGGACGGGGACGGTCGCCGCCGGTAGAAGTGCCCAGCGCTGAAAAACCTTGCTCATGGCCGCTTTGATGCCCGCGCGCGTCATGAGCGAATGCGGCGTTTGGCCACTTCGCACGACGCCTTTAGCTCGTTGGGGTGTTACTCACGGTAACGGTTCACTGGATTTGCTGAGACCGGTCAGAGCTCCGATCGTTGCCGCCCCGAGACCAGCGCACCGGGCACCGCCGATAGCGTCCGTCCAGTGCTGCGAATCCAGGCGAACCCCGAACCCCTCCCCCAGCGCGAGGACGCCGAACGTTGCGACAGCATCGATTCAGAACGGCGTTGCGTGTTGCCGCTGGCCCATCGAAGCCCGCACGTCTACCCCCCGGTGGAGACTGGAGCATAGCCCTCGGCTTGGCGTCGGCGCAGCCGATATGCCAGAACGGCATCACTCCCGTCTGAGAGGGAGGACGGCAAGCCCGCTCGGCCGCCGCTTCCCCCACGCGAGGGAGGCGTTCCCCGGGCCCGTCGGCTAGCTTCTGGACCCGTGACGGTTCCCTGGAAGCCCTGGAAGGCGGTGCTCTACCAGCTGCTCGGCGCGGCGTTGCTGACGCCGGTGGCGGCGGTCCTGGCGATGGCGCTCGTGACGGAGGTGTCCCTGGCGCGGGTGCTGCTGCTGTGGGCGGCGTGCCTGCCCGCGTCGGCGCTCGTGGCGTGCCTGCCCCTGGTGCCGCGGCTTGAGGCCGTCGCCCTGTCGGAGCTGCTCGGGGTGGCCGTGCCGGACCGCGCCGACCCGGTCTATCTGCGGGTGCTGACGGCGCTGCACCTGTTCGTGGGGGCGACGCTGAGTGCCGGGGTGCTGGCGCTGGCGCCCGCGCTCACCCGATGGCAGGCCGCCCAGGACGACCTGGCGCAGGTGTCCGTCATGGCCGTGGCCGTGCTGGCGGTGATGGTGGCGGCGGGGGCCGGGCAGCAGCGGGTGGCGCGCCGGCTGCTGCGCTCCGACCCGTCGCTGGTGATCGAGGAGCTCGGCCGCCGCCAGAGCCTGGCGCTGGAGCTGCACGACTCGGTGGGGCACGCGCTCAGCGTCGTCCTGGTGCAGGCCATGGCGGCCCAGGCGGCCCTGGGGCGGCCGGAGACGGTGCCGGTGGCCGGGCGCTCGCTGGAGCACCTGGTGGGCACCGCACGTGGCGCCCAGCAGGAGCTGGACGTGCTGCTTCGGGTGCTCGACGAGGGCGGTACGGCGCAGGCGCCCACGCTGGCCGCCCTCGGCGCGCTCGTTCAGGGGCTGGACGTGGAGTGCCGGGCCGATCCGGTGGACCGGGTCCCGGAGGCGGCGTCGCGGGCCGCGTACGCGATCGCCAGAGAAGCGGTCACGAACGCGCTCAAGCACGGGCGGGGGCGGGTCCGGGTGGACCTCACCGTCCGGCACCGCACCGACCCCGAGGTGGCCGCGGTCAGGGGCTGCGGGCTTTCGAGGGCGAAGGAGGAGGTGGCCGCAGTCAGTGGCCGGGGTCGTTCGGCGGGCGGCGCCGGCGGGGCCGACAGGGAGGTCGTGCTGGTCGTGGAGAACGAGATGGCCGGGAGCGCGCCACCGGGGGAAGGACGCGGTCTGGTGGGGATGCGGATGCGGGCGCGCCTGGCCGGCGGGGTGTTCGAGCGGGAGGAGGTGGAGGGCGCATGGCGGGTGAAGGCGACACTGCCCGCGTGAGCGGGGGCATCCGGGTGGTGCTGGCCGACGACGAGCCGCTCATCCGCTCCGGCTGGGCCACCATGCTCTCCCCGTACGACGACATCGAGGTGATCGGGCAGGCGGCCGACGGCCACGCCGCCGTCGAGCTGGGCCGCGCGGCCGACGTGGTGCTCATGGACATCCGCATGCCCGGCATGGACGGCCTGCGCGCCACCCGCGAGCTGGCCCGCCTCTCGCCGCGCACCCGGGTCGTCGTGGTCACGACGTTCGAGAACGACCAGCTCGTCTGGGGCGCGCTACGCGCCGGCGCGGCCGGCTACGTGCTCAAACGCTCCCCCGCCGCCGACCTCGTCACCGCGATCCGGCTGCGGGACGGCGTGCTCTTCCCCGACGCGCTGCGCCGCATCGCCGCCCCGCGCCCGCGCGCCGCCGCCCACGACCTCACGCCCAGGGAGCTGGACGTCCTGCGCCACCTGGCCCGCGGGCTGAGCAACGCCGAGATCGCCGCCGCCCTGTACGTCACCAGGGAGACGGTCAAGACACACGTCGGCAACGTCCTGGACAAGCTCGGCGCGAGGGACCGCACCCAGGCCGTCGTGCGAGCCTACGACCTGGGTTTGGTCCTGGCGGGCGACTAGGCGCCGACCTCCACGCCGCCGTCCGCCACCCGTACGCGGTAGACCGGCACGGACACCGCGTCCTCGTCCAGGCACTGCCCGGACACCAGCGAGAACACCTGCTTGTGCAGCGGCGAGGCCACGGTCGGCTCGCCCTTCCTGGTGCCGACGATGCCGCGCGAGAGCACGTACGCGCCGGTGAACGGGTCGAGGTTGCCCAGCGCGTGCACCGTGCCGTCGTGCGTGCGGAAGACGGCCACCTGCTCGCCGCCCACCAGGGCGCAGACGCCGCGCTCCGGCAGCATGGCCTCGTAGTCGCAGATCCGCGTCCAGCCGTTCATCGGGCCATCACCGGCTTGATCTGGCCGCGCTCGCTGGCGAAGACGATCGACGGGTCGGGCACGCCGGGGGCGTTGACGAAGGTGACGAACCTGTTCAGCTTCTCGGGGTCGTCCAGCGTGGCCGCCCACTCGTCGGCGTACGTGGCGATGTGGTTGTCCATCTGCGCGTCCAGGTCGGCGCAGATGCCGAGCGAATCTTCCATGATCACCTCGCGGAGATAGTCGAGCCCGCCGTCCAGCGACTCCAGCCAGGTGGAGGTGCGCTGCAGCCGGTCGGCCGTGCGGATGTAGAACATGAGGAACCGGTCGATCGTCCTGATGAGCTCCTCCGAGCTCAGGTCCGTGGCCAGCAGGTCGGCGTGGCGGGGCTTGAAGCCGCCGTTGCCGCCGACGTACAGGTTCCAGCCCTGCTCGGTGGCGATGATCCCGAAGTCCTTGGACCTGGCCTCGGCGCACTCGCGGGCACAGCCGGAGACGGCCGACTTGAGCTTGTGCGGCGAGCGCAGGCCGCGGTAGCGCAGCTCCAGCGCGATGGCCATGCCCACCGAGTCCTGCACGCCGTAGCGGCACCAGGTCGAGCCCACGCACGACTTCACCGTGCGCAGCGCCTTGCCGTAGGCGTGGCCGGACTCGAACCCGGCGTCCACCAGCCGCCGCCAGATCTCCGGCAGCTGCTCGACCCGGGCTCCGAACAGGTCGATGCGCTGCCCGCCGGTGATCTTCGTGTAGAGGCCGAAGTCACGGGCCACCTCGCCGATCACGATCAGCTTGTCGGGGGTGATCTCGCCGCCGGGGATGCGCGGGACGACCGAGTACGTGCCGTTCTTCTGCATGTTGGCGAGGAAGTGATCGTTGGTGTCCTGCAGCGTGACCCGCTCGCCGTCGAGCACGTGGCCGTTGTAGAGCGAGGCCAGGATCGAGGCCACGGCCGGCTTGCAGATGTCGCAGCCCCTGCCCTGCCCGTGTTCGGTGATGAGCTGGGAGAACGTGGTGATCTTGCGGACCCGTACGATGTCGAACAGCTCGGCCCGCGAGTACGTGAAGTGCTCGCACAGCGCCTTGCTGACCTCGACGCCCGACTTCTCCAGCAGCTGCTTGAGCATCGGCACGCAGCTGCCGCAGGTCGTGCCGGCGCGGGTGCAGGCCTTGATGCCGGGCACGTCGGTGACGCCCTTGTCGGCGATGGCCGTGCGGACGTCGCCCGCGCACACGTTGTTGCAGGAGCACACCTGCGCCTCGTCGGGCAGGTCGAGACTGGCCCCGGCCCCGCTGAAGAGCAGGTCGGACGGCGAGGCGGGCAGCGCCTTGCCGACGAAGGGCCGCAGGGACGTGTACGGCGAGGCGTCGCCCACGCAGATCCCGCCGAGCAGCGTCTTGGCGTCGTCGCTGATGAACAGCCTCTTGTAGACGCCGCCCACCGGGTCCATGTAGGTGACGTCGAGCGCCCCCGACATGGCCCCGAACTGCGCCACCTCCACACCCAGCAGCTTGAGCTTGGTGGACATGTCGGCGCCCTCGAAGGCCGAGGACCCGCCCATGATCCGGTCGGCCGCCACCTCGGCCATCGAGTTGCACGGCCCGACCAGGCCGTAGACCATGCCGCCGACGAGCGCGCACTCGCCGACCGCGTAGATCGAGGGGTCGGAGGTGAGCATCGAGGAGTCGACCACGATGCCGCCCCGCTCCCCGACCTCCAGCCCGGACGACCTGGCCAGCTCGTCACGCGGCCTGATGCCCGCCGAGAAGACCACGACCTGCGCGTCCAGCACCGTGCCGTCCGGCTTGCGCAACCCGGTGACCTCGCCGTCCACGGTGACGATCTCCTGGACGCCCGCCCCGGCGTGCACGCCGAGCCCGAGGCCCTCGATGTGGGACTTCAGCACCGCGCCGCCGCCCTCGTCCACCTGCCGCGGCATCAGCCAGGGGCTCATCTCGACGATGTGCGCCTTCAGCCCGAGCGCGCGCAGCGCGTCGGCGGCCTCCAGTCCGAGCAGCCCGCCGCCGACCACGACGCCCTCGGCCGCGTCCTTGGCGGCCACCCGGATGGCGTCCAGGTCGTCGATGGTGCGGTAGACGAACGCGTGCTCGGCGCCCGGCACCGGCGGCACGAACGGCGCCGACCCGGTGGCCAGCACGAGCACGTCATACGGCTCGGTGGCGCCGTCGGCCAGGGTGACCTCGCGGGCCTCCCGATCGATCCCGATGACCCGGCTGCTCAGCCGCGTCACGACCCCCGCGGGCACCTCGTAGGTGAGGTCCTCCACGGTGACGCCGGAGAGGTAGGAGGTGAGCGCCACCCGGTCGTAGGCCGGGCGCGGCTCCTCCCCGATCACGGTGATCCGGCCGTCGAAGCCCTTGTCCACCAGGGTTTCGACGAGCCGGTGGGCCGTCGGCCCGTACCCAACGACGACGATCCTGCTCATACTGAAATCCCTTCCTGCTCGCACAGCCAGCCGACGATGCCCTCCACGGCGTCGCGGCAGGTTCCGCATCCGGTCGTCGCCCTGGTCGCGGCCGCCACTCCGGCCACGTCGCGGGCCCCGGCCTCCCAGCACGCCCTGATCTGGCCCTTGGTCACGTTGTTGCACTGACAGACCTTGGCCGCGTCCGGCATCAGCGTCGGGCTGTCGGCCACCGGCGCCGACGACAGCCCGGGGAACAGCAGCCCTGCCCGGTCCCCCGGCACCGGCGCGCCCCGGTCGAAGAGCTGGGTGAGCGTGCCGACGGCGTCGCTCTCGCCCAGCAGGATCGCGCCCACCAGCCGACCGTCGCGGATGACGAGCTTGCGGTAGGTGCCGCGGGCCCGGTGGCTGAAGCGCACCACCTCGGCGTGCTCCTCGGTGAGCTGGGTCTCGCCCATGGCGGCCAGCTCGACGCTCCTGGCCTTGAGCCGGGTGACCAGGCGGGAGCCCCGGTAGAGGGCCTTGCCGCCGGTGATGACGTCGGCGGCCACGGCGGCCTGCTCCCAGGCGGGGGCGACCAGGCCGTACACGGTGCCCTCGTGTTCGGCGCACTCGCCGATGGCGAAGATCGACGGGTCGTCGGTGCGCAGCTCGTCGTCCACGACGATGCCGCGCCGCACCTCCAGCCCCGCCGCGGCGGCCGGCCCGGTGACGGGGCGGACGCCGCAGGCCAGCACGACGAGGTCGCCCTCGATCAGCTCGCCGCCGGCCAGCAGGACGCCGTCCTCCCGCACCGACTCGGCGCTGACGCCGGTGCGGATCTCGACGCCGAGCCCGGCGAGCGTCTCGCCGAGCACCTCGCCCGCCTCGACGTCGAGCTGGCGCTCCATGAGGTGCCCGGCCAGGTGCAGCAGCGTCACGGGCAGGCCGCGCCCGGCCAGCCCGCGGGCGGCCTCGATGCCGAGCAGGCCGCCGCCGACGACCACGGCCCGGCGGGCCTGGTCCGCGGCCTCCATGATGCGCTCGCAGTCGTCGAGCGTGCGGAACGGGATGGCCCGCTCCACGCCCGGGATCGGCGGCACGATCGCCTCGCTGCCCATGGCCAGGACCAGCAGGTCGTACGGCTCGCGCCGCCCGCCCTCGGTCACCACGTGCCTGGTCTCCCTGTCGATGTGGGCGACCGCGTCGCCGAAGGCGGCCTCGACGTGGTGGGCGTCGTACCAGGAGGATTCGAGCAGCCTCACCTGCTCGGGACGCGAGCTGCCGGCCAGCACGTTGGACAGCAGCACCCTGTTGTACGGCTGGCGCGACTCCGCGCCGAAGATCGTGATCCTGATGTGCGGGTCCCTGGTCCGTACCTCGCTGACCAGCCGCGACCCGGCCATCCCGTTGCCGACGACGACGAGCCTCATACGTCCCTCTCCACCCTGACAGCGCAGACCTTGAACTCCGGCATCCTGGAGGTCGGATCAAGGGCCGGGTTGGTGAGCCGGTTGGCGCCCTCCCAGTGGAAGGGCATGAAAACGGTGTCGCGCCTGATGGCGTCGCTGATCCTGGCCACGGCCTTCCCCTCGCCTCTCCTGCTGCTGACCCGTACGACGTCCCCGGGCGAGATGTCGAGCTGCTCGGCGAGGTCCGGGTGCAGCTCGACGAACGGCTCGGGAGCCGCCTGGACGAGCGGCGCGATCCTGCGGGTCTGGGCGCCGCTCTGGTAGTGGGCGAGCACCCGTCCGGTGCTCAGGTAGATCGGGTAGTCCTGGTCGGTCTCCTCGGCCGCGGGCCGGTGCTGGACGGGGACGAACCTGGCGCGGCCGTCCGGGTGGGCGAAGGAGTCGAGGAACGGGCGCGGCGTGCCGGGGTGCTCCGGCTCGGGGCAGGGCCAGAAGACGCCCTTCTCGGCGGCGATGCGCTCGTAGGTGATGCCCGAGTAGTCGGCCGTCCCGCCCTTGCTCGCCCGGCGCAGCTCGTCGAAGATCTTGACCGGCTCGGTCTCGAGGTGGTGCCCGAGCCGCTCGGCGAGCCCGGCGAGCACGTCGAGGTCGCTCCTGACGCCCTCGGGCGGCGCCACGGCCCGGTTGCGGAGCAGGACGCGGCCTTCGAGGTTGGTCATGGTGCCGCTCTCCTCGGCCCACTGCGTGACCGGGAAGACCACGTCGGCCAGCGCCGCGGTCTCGGACATGACGAAGTCGCAGGTCACGAGCAGGTCGAGGGAGGCGAGGCGCTCGGCCACGTGCTCGGCGGCGGGTGCGGAGATCACGGGGTTGGAGCCGAACAGCAGCAGCGCCCGCGGCCCGCCGGGGGTGCCGAGGGCGTCGAGCAGCTCGTACGCCGACCGCCCCGGCCCCGGGAGGCTGTCGGCCGGGACGCCCCACACGCCGGCCACGTGCTCGCGGGCCGCCGGGTCGTCGATCTTGCGGTAGCCGGGGAGCTGGTCGGCCTTCTGCCCGTGTTCCCTGCCGCCCTGGCCGTTGCCCTGCCCGGTCACGCACCCGTACCCGGAGCCGTGCCGGCCGGGCAGGCCCAGCGCCAGCGCCAGGTTGATGAACGCGCTGACCGTGTCGGTGCCCTTGGCGTGCTGCTCGGCGCCGCGCCCGGTCAGGATGTAGGCGTTGCCCGCCGCTGCCAGCGCCCGGACCGCCTGCCGCATCCGGTAGACCGGCACCCCGGTGATCCGTTCCACCCGCTCCGGCCACCAGGCGGCCAGCGAGGTGCGGACCTCGTCGAAGCCGGTGGTCCTGGCGGCCACGTACGCCTCGTCCACGAGCTCGTCGGCGATGGCCAGGTGCAGCATCCCGAGCGCGAGGGCCAGGTCGGTGCCGGGCGTGGGCTGCAGGTGCAGCCAGGCCAGTCTGGCCGTCTGGGTGCGCCGCGGGTCGATGACGATCATCCGGGGGCCGGACAGGTGGCGCACGAACGGCGGCATGGTCTCGGCGACGTTCCCGCCGGCCAGCAGCACGACGTCGGCCTCGGCCAGGTCGGTGATGGGGAACGGCATGCCGCGGTCCATGCCGAACGCCTTGATGGAGGCGGCGGCGGCCGACGACATGCAGAAGCGGCCGTTGTAGTCGATCTGGCTGGTGCCCAGCGCGACCCTGGCGAACTTGCCGAGCGTGTAGGCCTTCTCGTTGGTGAGCCCGCCGCCGCCGAACACGGCCACGCCGTCGGGGCCGTGTTCGGCGCGGATCGCGGACAGCCGCTCGGCCACGTGGTCGAGCGCGACCTCCCACTCCACGGGCTCGCCGTGCAGGAGCGGGGTGGTCAGGCGCTCGCCGTTGGTGAGCAGCTCGCCCGCCGTCCAGCCCTTCTGGCACAGCGCGCCGGAGGCGTTGGCGGGGATGTCGGTCCTGGGGCTGATGGCCAGCCCCGGGCCGATCTCCATGCCGCACTGGAGTGCGCAGTACGGGCAGTGTGTCCTGGTCACGTCAGACCCGGGCATAGGCGAGGCTCGCCACCACCGAGGCGCCGACCTTGCGGGTGTAGCACCACCAGGTCAGGGCGAAACAGGACACGTAGAAGACGCCGAAGGCGAGGAAGGCGGGCGCCGGGGTCCCGGCGGCGGCGAACGACATCCCGAACGCCCGGTTGATGAGGAACCCGCCCAGCGCTCCCACCGCCGAGATGATGCCGATGGCGGCCGAGGCCTGGCGCTTGCCGTACAGCAGGGACTCCTCGCCCTCGCCGCGCTCGGCGACGGCCTTGGCCTGGAAGATGGCCGGGATCATGCGGTACGTGGAGCCGTTGCCGATGCCGGCGGTGATGAAGAGGAGCTGGAAGGCCAGGAAGAACATCCAGAAGCCGCCGGAGGTGCTGGCCAGCCAGACCAGCAGCACGCCGCCGCCCATCCCGGCGAAGTTCCACAGCGTGACGGGGGCGCCGCCGAGCTTGTCGGCCAGCCAGCCGCCCACCGGCCTGATCAGCGAGCCCAGCAGCGGCCCGACGAACGCCACGGCGGCGAAGGGGGCGTCGGGGAAGAGGCTCTTGCTGAGCAGCGGGAAGGCCGTGGAGTAGCCGATGAACGAGCCGAAGGTCCCGATGTACAGGAACGACATGATCCAGGTCTGGGCCTTGCCCGCCACCGCGAGCTGCTCGCGCGGGTTGGCCCTGGCGCTGGTGAGGTTGTCCATGAAGAAGAAGGCGCAGGCGCCGGCCACGACGACGAACGGGATCCAGAACCACCCGGCCGCGGCCAGCCCGAACGCGCCGATCACCAGCGGCATGACGAGTTGGACCGAGCTGACGCCGATGTTGCCGCCCGCGGCGTTCAGCCCCAGGGCGATCCCCTGCTTGTGGCGGGGGTAGAAGTAGGTGATGTTGGCCATGCTGGAGGCGAAGTTCCCGCCGCCGACCCCGGCCAGCGCCGCGATCACCAGGAACAGCCAGTACGGCGTGTCCGGGTTGCCGACCGCCACGCCGAGCAGCACGGCCGGGATGAGCAGCAGCGCCGCGCTCACCACGGTGAAGTTGCGCCCGCCGAACCTGGCCGGGCCGAACGTGTAGGGGACGCGCAGCACCGAGCCGACCAGGTTGGGCAGCGCGACCAGCCAGAAGAGCTGGTCCGTGGAGAACTTGTAGACCCCCATCTTGGTGGCCACGATGCTCCACAGCGTCCACACGGTGAAGCCGAGGTGCTCGGCGACGATCGAGAAGATCAGGTTGCGCCGTGCGACGCGCTTGCCTGAGCTCTCCCAGAAAGCTGGGTCATCGGGGTGCCACTCGGCGATCCAGCGCGCCATCGACTTTCTCCTACACTCGGCGTCCGGGGGGAACTCCAAAGTAGGAAGCGCGCGTTACGCACTTTGACGATCCGTGGCTGTGCGTTCGTTACGTGTGATTCACCGGCGTAACAAGCCACGCACATGCGTCACGAAGGAAACATGCTCGTAATACGGCCTGACGATCAGGCGTAATCTTCTGCGCGGCTTGTCACGATACGTGAGCGATCAGTCCTGGCGGCCGGCCAGGCGCCGCAGCGGCTCGTCGGTCAGCCGGTACTTCAGCCACTCGTCCTGGCGCACCGCGCCGAGCTTTTCGTAGAAGCCGATGCTGGGCTCGTTCCAGTCGAGCACCGACCATTCGAAGCGCTGGTAGCCGCGCTCGGCGCAGATCGCGGCCAGCTCCTTCATGAGCGAGAGGCCGTGGCCGCCGCCCCGGTGCTGGGGGCGTACGTACAGGTCCTCCAGGTAGATGCCGTGCACGCCCCGCCACGTCGAGAACGTCAGGAACCAGAGCGTGAAGCCGGCCACCTCGCCGTCGTGCTCGGCGATGTGGGCGAAGGCGGCCGGCTGGTCGGAGAAGAGCGCGGTGTGCAGCTGCTCCTCGGTGACCCTCGCCTCGTGCGCGGCCTTCTCGTACTCGGCGAGCTCACGGATCATGTTGACGATTTCGGGCACGTCGGCGGGTGTCGCGGGGCGAATCATGGCACCCAGCGTATGGCCCTCCCCGATTGAACCCGCCCAGTGTGTCGAACGTCGTAGTTCTCAGAACGGTATTCGGGGACCGTGGCAGACGCTCAGTCAAGGCATCGGACAGGGGGAGCGGAACCGATGGGCGTTGCGCAGCGAACGGGGGTACTCCTGCCCTCGTGCCCCGATCTCAAGCTGGCCCTCGTGCTGGGCGAGCGGGCGCTGTTCGTGAACGGCGACCTGCAGACCGCACGGCGCTGGTTCGACTCGGCGTACCGGCTGGCCGAGCTCTGCGGCGACCCGTCGTCGCTGGCGCGGGCGGCCCTGGGCCTGGACGGGATCTGGGTCCACGAGCACAGGACGTGTGCGGAGTCGGAGATGGTACGCGCCCGCCAGCGGCACGCGCTGGCCGAGGCGCTGAGCCTGGCGCACCACTGCCTGCTCGGCCCCGGGCACGCGGCGATCAGGCTGGAGCTGGCGAGTGAGCTGATCGGCCAGGCCGCCGTCACCGAGCGCGGGGGCGACCTGCTGATGGGCCTGCTGTGGCGGACGGTCGACCTCTACCTGGCCGCCGACCCGCACGCGGAGCGCGGCCTGGAGGAGCTGCGCGGCCTGCTGGCCGGCCACGACCACCTCGCGGTCGGGTACGTGGCCGACGCGATCGAGGTCATGCTGACCATCCGGGCGGGCCGCTTCGCCGAGGCCGAGAAGCGGGCCGGCGAGTGCTTCGAGCGCGGCGTGGCCGCCGGCGACATGGACGCGACCGGCTGGTACGGCGGCCAGCTCGGCGCCATCCGCTGGTTCCAGGGCCGGGCCGCCGAGCTGCTGCCCGTGCTGTCGGACCTGGTCAGCTCGCCCACGCTGAGCCCGATCGACAACTCCTACCTGGCGGGCCTGGCGCTGGCCGCGGCCGTCGCGGGCGACCGGCGCGCGGCGGCCGGGCACCTGGCCAGGCTGCGTGTGGAGGAGATGCCGGGGTCGAGCACCTGGCTGGTCTCGATGTACTGCGTCGTGGAGACCGCCCACCTGCTGCAGGACCCGGACACGGCCGCGCGGGCGTACGCGCTGCTGCGCCCGTTCGCGGACCTGCCGGTGGTCGCCAGCCTGGGCGTGGCCTGCTTCGGCTCCGCGCACCACTCGCTGGGCATGGCCGCGCTCACCACCGGGGACCTGCCGACGGCGGTGGAGCACCTGCGGGCGGCCGTGCGGGGGAACCTCGCCCTGGAACACTGGCCGGCCGCCGCGCTGTCGAGGTGGCGGCTGGGCCAGGCGCTGGCGCTGCGCGACGGGGTGCGGGACCAGGCGGCCGCCCGGGAGCAGGCCGTCGCCGCGCGGGAGGCCAGGGAGCTGGGCATGGTGCTGCCTGCCGTGGTCGGGCGCTCGTCCGCGGGGCGGGACGGCTGCCGCCTGCGCAGGCACGGGCGGCGCTGGCAGGTCGAGCTGGGCGGGCGGCTCGCGCTCGTCGACCACAGCGTGGGGATGGGGGCACCTGGCCACGCTGGTCGCCAATCCGGGCCGGGAGATCCTCGCCGCCGACCTGGCCGCGGGGGCCTGGACGCGCGAGCCGGAGGGCGGGTCGGCCCAGCCGCTGCTGGACGAGCAGGCCAGGGACGCCTACCGGCAGCGGCTGGGCCGGCTGGAGGCGGAGATCGACGAGCTGGAGTCGATGAACGACCTGGAGCGGGCGGCGGGGCTGCGGCTGGAGCGCGAGTGGCTGGTGGCGGAGCTGGCGGCGGCGACGGGCATCGGCGGGCGGGCGCGGCCGTTCACGGGGAGCGAGGAGCGGGCCAGGATCGCCGTGGGCAAGGCGATCAGGCGGGCGCTGGCGCGGATCTCGGCGGTGGACCCGGCGATCGGGGAGGAGCTGCGCGCCACGGTGCAGACGGGGCTGCGCTGCTGCTACCGGCCCCGATAGTGGACCGGTGGTGGAACGGAATGTCACGCCCCAGGTGAAGGGGGCCGCGTAGCACTTTCACCTGGGGGATGTCTCATGCGTAGTCCGCGAAGGCTCAGCGTGCCGATCCAGCTCGATCGCGACCTGCCGGAGCCGCTGCACGACCAGCTCGCCGCCCAGCTCCGGCGGGCCATCGCCGGGGGCCGGCTGATCGGCCGGATGCCGTCCACCCGCACCCTGGCCGCGGTGCTGGGGGTCTCGCGCGGGGTCGCGCTGGCGGCGTACGAGGTGCTCCTGGCCGAGGGGCACATCACGGGCCGGCACGGCTCGGGCACGTACGTGTCGGGGCCGGAAGACGGCGCGGTCCCGCGGACGTTGGCCAGGCGCTCGGGCCAGGAAGACGGCGCGGCTCCGCGGGCGGTGGCCGGGCGCTCGGGCCCGGTGGACGCCCGCGAGGCGGTGGTGGACCTGCGGTGGGACCGGCCGAGCACGCAGGCGTTCCCGCTGGCCGCGTGGCGGGCGGCGTGGCGGCGGGCCAGCCACCAGGCGCCGCCCGTGGACGAGCCGCCGGCGGCCGGGCTGCCGGAGCTGCGCGCGGCGATCGCCGCGTACCTGCGCGAGTCGCGCGGCCTGGTGCTCGACGGTCACGAGGTGGTCGTCACGGCGGGCTACGCCGACGCGCTGGCGCTCATCCTGCGGGCCCGGCACGGCGCGGGCGGGGCGCTGATCGCCCTGGAGGACCCGGCCCCGCCGGGGCTCAGGCGGGCGCTCGCCCGGCTCGGCACCGTGCTCCCGCTGCGCACGGACGGTTCGGGCGCGCGTCCCGACCTCGTCCCCGCCGGGTGCGACGTGGTGGCCGTCCTGCCCGAACGCGGCGCGCTCGGCGCCCGGATGCCCACGGAACGCCGCCTGGCCCTGGCCGCGTGGGCGCGTGAGAGTGGCGGCCTCGTGCTCGAACCCGCCTTCGACGGCCTGTTCAACCCCTCGCTCAGCCCGCGCCCCAGCGTCCTGGCCCTGGGCGAGGCGGGGTCCACGGCCATGGTGGGCTCGTTCTGCGACCTGCTCACGCCGACGCTGCGGCTGGCGTTCGCGGTGGTGCCGCGGCGGCTGGCGGGGGCGATCGAGGAGGGCATGTCCGCGGGCCACGGCCAGCCGTCGTCCACCTGCCAGCTCGCGGTGCGCGACCTGCTCGCGTCGGGCTGCGTGGCCGGGCGCGCGGAGCGGCTGTCGGTCCTGTACGGGGCCAAACGGGCGTTCGTCCGGCAGGCGCTCGGGGCCTACCCCGACACCCGCCTGCTCGGGGCCGGCACCGGCGCGGCCGCCGCGCTGCTGCTTCCCGCGGCGGTCAGGGCCGGGTCGGTCGTCGCCGGCCTGCTGGCGCGCCGCGTCCTGGTGGCCGACCTCGCGGAGTTCTGCCACGAGCGCGGGGTCCGGCACAACGGCATCGCCTTCGGCTACGGGCATCTGGACCCGGTCACGCTGCGCAGAGCGCTGCACGCCCTGACCGGCACGCTCGACGACCACCGCCTCCCCCGCCGCTCGGCCGCCTAGCCCCGGGCCTGGGTACGGTTCCCATCCGGGAGACTGTTCCCATGGAACAACGCACGTTGGGACGAACAGGACGCCAGGTGGGCACGGTCGGCCTCGGCGCGTGGCAGCTCGGCGCCGACTGGGGCCAGGTGACGGAGGACGAGGCGTTCGCCACCCTGGGGGCCGCCGTGGACGCCGGGGTCACCTTCATCGACACGGCCGACGTCTACGGCGACGGCCGGAGCGAGCAGATCGTCGGCCGCTTCGCCAAGGGGCGGCCGGAGCTGACCGTGGCCACCAAGATGGGCCGCCGGCTGGAGCAGATCCCGGCCAACTACGTGATGTCCAACTTCCGGGCCTGGAACGAGCGCTCGCGCCAGAACCTCGGTGTGGACACCCTCGACCTGGTCCAGCTCCACTGCCCGCCGACGCCGGTGTACTCGACGGACGCGGTGTTCGACGCCCTGGACACGCTGGTGGCCGAGCAGAAGATCGCCGCGTACGGGGTCAGCGTGGAGACGTGCGACGAGGCGCTGACGGCGATCGCGCGGCCCGGGGTGGCGTCCGTGCAGATCATCCTCAACGCGTTCCGGCTCAAGCCGCTGGAGCGGGTGCTGCCCGCCGCCCGGGCCGCCGGGGTGGGCATCATCGCGCGGGTCCCGCTGGCCAGCGGCCTGCTGTCCGGCCGGTACGACGAGCACACGACCTTCGGCGCGGACGACCACCGCACCTACAACCGGCAGGGGGAGGCGTTCGACGTCGGCGAGACCTTCTCGGGCGTGGACTTCCGCACGGGCCTGGAGGCGGTCCGCCGCCTGGCTCCCCTGGTCCCGGAGGGCCTGACGATGGCCCAGTTCGCGCTCCGCTGGATCCTCGACCAGCCCGGCGTGTCGGTGGTGATCCCCGGCGCCCGCAACGCGTCCCAGGCCACCGCGAACGCGGCCGCCGCGTCGTCCCCGCCGCTGCCGCCGGCCACGCTCGAAGCAGTCTCGGCCGTCTACGACGACCTGATCCGGCCGCAGGTCCACGACCGCTGGTAGCCGTCCCCGTCCCCGTCCCCGTCTCCCCGTCCCCCCGTCCTCGTTCCCGCCTCCCCCACCGGCGAGCACCGCATCCGGGTCCCGCTACGGCGTTTCCCGCCCGAGGCCGGCCTGATCCCGGTCGAAGACCGCCGGCACCGGTGGGCCGGGACCCGAGGATGGCCTGCCCGGTGCGGTGAGAGCCCTATGGCGAAGGGGTGAGGCACGCGTGGCGGGGACGGCCGGCGGACCATGATTGTCGGTGGCGGCGCGTAGCGTCGCCGCTGTGAATCGTACCGACCGGCTCTACGCGCTCGTCGAAGACCTGCGCGCCATCGCGCCCCGCTGCCGCTCCGCCCGCGAGCTGGCCAAGCGGTTCGAGGTGAGCGCGCGCACGATCGAGCGCGACATCACCGCCCTGCAGGAGTCAGGGGTGCCGATCTACGCCGAGCCGGGCCGCAAGGGCGGTTACGCGATCGACAAGAAGATGTCCCTGCCCCCGCTCAACTTCACCCCGGCCGAGGCGGTGGCCATCGCGGTGGCGCTCAGCCAGGCCGGCGACCAGCCGTTCGGCCGGCAGGCCCGCAGCGCGTTACGCAAGGTCGTGGCCGCGATGCCGGGCTCCGAGGGCGATCTGGCCAGGGAGCTGGCGCGGCGCGTGCAGCTCGTCCACCCCCCGCCGGAGCCCGGCTCCGCCGAGATCCGGCCGCTCGGGGGCGAGGGCATCTCCCGGGCCATCGAGGAGGCGCTGCTGCGGCGGCGCGTGCTCAGGCTCGAATACGCCGACGCCAAGGGCGCGCTGACCTCGCGGGACGTCGAGCCGGGGGTGTTCCTGGGCGGGCGGGGCGGGTTCTGGTATCTCGTGGCCTGGTGCCGGTTACGCGATGACGTGCGGGTCTTCCGCCTCGATCGCATCGCCGCCGCGACCGTGACCGCCGAGCGCAGCCCCGACCGGCCGCTCGAAGGCTTCGCCGCCGACGTGCCCAACATGATCGTGGACACCGCCATGCTCGATTAGTCAATCGAAAACACCGACATAGGGTTGTCGCCCTCGCGTTAGATCGTTGTTTTGTTCGAGAAAGATCAGTGACGAGGAGACGACGATGGACAACACCGTGACCTGGTTCGAGATCGCGACCGACGATCCCGAAGGCGCCCAGGCGTTCTACGGCGGGTTGTTCGGCTGGACGTTCAGCGCCGGCGAGGGGCCGATCGACTACCGGATGATCGGCTACCCGGGCGGCGAGCAGGTCGGCGGCGGGCTGTTCAACACCAAGGGCGAGTTCCCGGCGCACGCGATCTTCCACGTGCAGGTGGCCGACGTCGAGGCGGCCTGCGCCAAGAGCGAGTCGCTGGGCGGCAAGGTGATCACGAAGGTGATCGACGACGGCGCCGGCACCGACTTCGCCTACCTGCGTGACACGTCCGGGAGCGTCTTCGGGGTCTTCCACCGCAGGTGAGCTTCCCTCACAGGTGAATCACCCGTTCGAGGGCCGGGGAGAACGCCTTCCCCGCTGACCCCCGGCATCCGGACGGGCCGCTTCCGAGGAGCGGTTTCACCCCGTGCCCTGGACACGCCGCCGATCGCCGAGCGGCGGCGCGTCCAGGGCCACCATCTCCTTCGTCAGAAGGCGGCCTTGGACAGCCAGCGCTTGAGGAGGTCCGCGTCGCCGTAGACGGTCAGCGCCTCGGGCGAGCGCCGGCCGTAGATCATGAGCAGCAGGTCCTGGGCCGTCCCCTGCACGGCGCAGTCGCCCTTGGCGTGCCCGCGCGCCCACTCGACCGTCCCGGCCGGGCCCTGGGTGATGGTCCACTCGCCGTCGGCGTCGTTCGCATGGAGGTGGATCGTGGCCCCCTCCGCCTCGAGCTCCGCCAGCGACCGGGTCACCCAGGTCGCGGACGGCAGGTTGTGCAGAAACTCCTCGATGCCGTCGATCGCGACCCCGGCCGGGACGACCGGGTCGATGCCGAGCGCGAGCTCCGCGTCGACCCGGTGGATCACCAGCTCGAAGAGCATCCGGCGGGGCCACCACGACGCCTGCCGGTCCGGGCCCCACGTCCACACCGCCGTCGAGGGGTCGGTGTCGCGGAGCGTGCCGAGCAGCTCGGCCGCCCCGGCACGCAGCCAGGCCGCGTCGCCGCTCTGGCCCTCGGCCAGCCCGCTGGGCACCTGGCGCGACCAGATCCGCTCCTGGGCCTGGTTGCGCAGCACGTGGACGGCCCACCGGTGCGTCTGGCCGACGTGCGTGATCAGCTCGGCGAGCGTCCATCCCGGGCACGTGGGCACCGGGACGGACAGATCCGTGGCCAGGGCCGCCAGGCGGGCGGTCTCGGCGTCGATGAGCGAGTCGTATGTCACAGGCCCCACCCTAGGCCGCCGGGCAGGTCGCGCCCTTCTGCGGCAGCTTGCCGTCGATCAGGAACGAGTCCACGAGCTCCAGCACGCACTTGCTGCCCGACAGGTAGGCGCCGTGCCCCTCGCCCTCGTACGTCACCAGCCTGGCGGTCTTGAGCTGGGCCGTCAGCCTGGGCGCCCACTCGTACGGCGTGGCGGGGTCGCCCTTGCCGCCGATCACGACGATCGGGGCGGAGCCGGTGGCGTTCACGTGCCGCGCCTGATCGCTGCCCTTGGCCGGCCAGACCCGGCACAGCCCGCCGGACCCCTCGCTGCCGAACAGCGGCGAGATCCTCATGGCGGCCGCCTCGGTGCGGCGCAGCTCGGCCTCGCTGGGCCGTTCGGAGGTGTCCACGCAGGTGATGGCCGGGAAGCTGGTCATCTGCGTGGAGTATTTGCCGTCCTGGGAGCGGCCGGTGTAGGAGTCGGCCAGGTAGAGCAGCGCGTCGCCGTGCCCCTTGATCGCCTCCGAGAGCGCCTGCTCCAGGAACGGCCAGGTCAGCTCCGAGTACAGCGCCGCCGCCACGCCCGTGCCGGCCAGGCCCTGGGTGAGCTCGCGGGTGCCGACCTTCAGCGGCTGGGTGGTGAGCTGCTTCATCAGCTTGTCGACGTTCGCGTTGGCGCTCTGCTGGTCCGTGCCGAAGTCGCACTTGTTCTTGACGCACGAGCGCAGGAAGCTCTCGTACGCCTTCTGGAACCCGCGCGTCTGCACCAGCGTGCGCTGCTCGAACGTCACCGTCGGGTCGAGCGGCGCGTCGAGCACCATGCGGCCCACCATCTTGGGGAACTCGGTGGCGTACACGGCGCCGAGCTGCGTGCCGTACGACATGCCGACGTAGTTGAGCTTGGGGTCGCCCACCGCGGCGCGGATCCGGTCCATGTCGCGGGCGGCGTTCACGGTCCCGATGTACGGGAGGATCTTGCCGGAGTGCTGCTGGCAGGCGGCGGCGAACTGCTTGTTGGCCGCCGCGGTCTCCTGGCGGGTCTGGTTGTTCGACGGCAGCGTGTCCAGCGCGGTGAACCTGTCCATCTCCGCGGAGTCGCCGCAGCGCACGCCGGAGCTGCGCTCCACGCCGCGCGGGTCGAAGCTGATCAGGTCGTATCGGGCGCGCAGCCCGGTGAGCGCCTTGGCGGCCTGGTCGAGCGTGTCGACGCCGGAGGCGCCGGGACCGCCGAAGTTGAACACCACCGAGCCCAGCCGGTTCTTGCCCGTGGTGGGCAGCTTGATGAGCGCCAGGTCCAGCTTCTCACCGTCGGGCTTGTTGTAGTCCAGCGGGACGGCCAGCTTCCCGCACCGTACCGAACTGTCCTGGCTGGCCGGTGGCTCGCCGCCGGGACGCTTGATGTCGGTGCACGGCCCCCAGCTGATCGTGCCGGGGTCCGCCGTCGACTGCGTGGCGGGCTCGGCCGGCACGGTGGAGCAACCGGCGACGACCGGGATGAGCAGGGCGGCTAGGACGCGTCGCATAGACAGACTTCTCCCTCGTCTCTCAGGGGGAAGTAGTGCCCACAATACGTGACGCCGCACCATACCTGGGTGAGGCGGCACGTACCCCTCCTGAACGTGCCGCCTCACAGGCCGTACGCCGCGGGCGGAAATGACGGCGCCCCCGCGAGAAGTTCTTCGCGGGGGCGCCGCTCCTGGATGACTCAGACGCCCATCGACTGGGTGTCGTTGCTCTCCGCGCCGCCCGCCTCGGTGACGCCGTTCTTGAGGTGGTAGCGGGCGATCGCCTCGCGCAGCACCTCGCCGTCGAGCTCGCCCCGCTTGACCAGGCTGGTCAGCACGGCCAGCGTGATCGAGGCGGCGTCGACGTGGAAGTGGCGGCGCAGCGCCGAGCGGGTGTCGGACAGGCCGAACCCGTCGGTGCCCAGCGAGGACCAGTCACCCGGCACCCACTGCGCGATCTGGTCCTGCACGGCCTTCATGTAGTCGCTGACGCCCACGAACGGGCCCTGCGCCTGGGAGAGCGCCTGGGTGACGTACGGGACGCGCTGCTCGGCGTCGGGGTTGAGCAGGTTGTGCTCCTCGCAGGCCAGCGCGTCGCGGCGCAGCTCGGACCACGACGTCGCCGACCACACGTCGGCCGAGACGCCCCAGTCCTCGGCCAGCAGCCGCTGCGCCTCCATCGCCCACGGGCCCGCCACGCCGGAGGACAGGATGTTGGCCTTCGGACCCTGGGTCTGCGGCCCGTCGGCGAACTTGTACAGGCCCTTGAGCAGGCCCTGCACGTCGAGGTTGGCCGGCTGGGCGGGCTGCAGGTAGGGCTCGTTGTAGACGGTCAGGTAGTAGAAGACGTCCTCCGGCTGGTCGCCGTACATCCTCCGCAGGCCGTCCTTGACGATGTGGGCCACCTCGAACGCCCACGACGGGTCGTAGGAGATCGCGGCCGGGTTGGTGGAGGCGATGAGCGGCGTGTGGCCGTCCTCGTGCTGCAGGCCCTCACCGTTGAGCGTGGTGCGGCCCGCGGTGGCGCCGAGCAGGAAGCCGCGGCCCATCTGGTCGCCCATCTGCCACATCTGGTCGCCGGTGCGCTGCCACCCGAACATCGAGTAGAAGATGTAGATCGGGATCATGTGCTCGCCGTGCGTGGCGTAGGCGGTGCCGGCCGCGATGGCCGAGGCCATCGAGCCCGACTCGCTGATGCCCTCGTGCAGGATCTGGCCCTGCGTGGCCTCCTTGTACGACAGCAGCAGATCCCTGTCGACGGCCTCGTACGTCTGGCCGTGCGGGGAGTAGATCTTGGCCGTCGGGAACATGGCGTCGAGACCGAACGTACGCGCCTCGTCCGGGATGATCGGCACGAACCGGTGGCCGATCTCCTTGTCGCGCATGAGGTCCTTCAGCAGCCGCACGAACGCCATCGTGGTGGCGACCTGCTGCTTGCCCGAGCCCTTGGCGAAGCCGCCGTAGACCTCGTCGCCGGGCAGCTTGACCGGCTTGGCGCGCATGACCCGCTTGGGCAGCACGCCGCCGAGCGCCGCGCGGCGCTCCTTCATGTACTGGATCTCGGGGTCGTTCTCGCCCGGGTGGAAGTACGGCGGCAGCTCCCCCTCCAGGGCCGAGTCCGGGATCGGCAGGTAGAGCCGGTCGCGGAACTCCTTCAGCTCGGCCTTGGTGAGCTTCTTCATCTGGTGGGTGGCGTTGCGCGCCTCGAAGTCCTTGCCCAGCGTCCAGCCCTTGATCGTCTGGGCGAGGATCACGGTCGGCTGGCCGACGTGCTCGCGGGCCGCCTTGAACGCCGCGTAGACCTTGCGGTAGTCGTGGCCGCCGCGCGACAGCTTGCGGATGTCGTCGTCGGTCAGGTGCTCGACCATCTTGCGCAGGCGCGGGTCGCCGCTGAAGAAGTTGTCGCGGATGTACTCGCCGGACTCGACCGAGTAGGTCTGGAACTGGCCGTCGGGCGTGGTGTTCATCTGGTTGACCAGCACGCCGTCGACGTCGGCCGCCAGCAGCGGGTCCCAGTCGCGGCCCCACACGACCTTGATGACGTTCCAGCCGGCGCCGCGGAAGTAGGACTCCAGCTCCTGGATGATCTTGCCGTTGCCGCGTACGGGACCGTCGAGCCGCTGCAGGTTGCAGTTGATCACGAACGTGAGGTTGTCGAGCTCCTCGCGGGCCGCCAGGCCGATCGCGCCGAGCGACTCGGGCTCGTCCATCTCGCCGTCACCCAGGAACGCCCACACGTGGCTGCGGCTGGTGTCCTTGATCTGCCGGTTGAGCAGATAGCGGTTGAACCGCGCCTGGTAGATCGCGCCGATCGGGCCGAGGCCCATGGAGACCGTCGGGAACTCCCAGAAGTCCGGCATGAGGCGCGGGTGGGGGTAGGAGGGCAGGCCGTGGAAGCCGTGCGACAACTCCTGCCGGAACGCGTCGAGCTGGGCCTCGTTGAGGCGGCCCTCGAGGAAGGCGCGGGCGTAGATGCCCGGGGCGGCGTGCCCCTGGAAGAAGACCTGGTCGCCCGACTCGCCGTGGTCCTTGCCGCGGAAGAAGTGGTTGAAGCCCACTTCGTAGAGGGAGGCGGCGGAGGCGTAGGTGGCGATGTGGCCGCCGACGTTGGTGCGGGCGTTGGCCCTGGACACCATGATGGCCGCGTTCCAGCGGATGTAGGCGCGGATGCGGCGTTCGACGTGCTCGTCACCGGGGAACCAGGGCTCGCGCTCCGGCGGGATCGTGTTGATGTAGTCGGTGCTCCGCAAACCCGGCACGCCGACCTGGTGCTCGCGGGCCCGCTCCAGCATGCGCAGCATGAGGTAGCGGGCTCTGGTGCGGCCTTCGGTCTTGACGACGTTGTCGAGAGACTCGAGCCACTCGTTGGTCTCGCTGGGGTCGACATCAGGCAGCTGGCTGGGTAGGCCGTCGCTGATGATCGAGAATCGCTGGCGTCCGGAAGCCACTGGGTCTCGCCTTCCGAGGATGACTGATGTCTGGTCTGGGTCGTCTTCCATCCTGGTCGCTAGCCGTAGAAAACGCATCTCTACTGACCGGTAACCAGTGGTGTCCCTGCTGGCAGAGACAGATCAGATGGCCTAGACCACCGATGGTAGGACGAATCGCCACCAAAGGTTACATCCCGGGAGCAATTTAACAAGACAGGAAAACGAACGAAATTTCGCTCGAATGTCTCTGGACTCCTGGTCCCCGCCTCCCTCCACTCTCCCCCGAAGGGAGGGGGTTCTCACCCCACGACGGCGCGGCGTGACGGGCGAGTCTAGCGGCCATCCTCCCGGTCCGGCTCCGACAGGGGCCGCCGGACGGAGAACCGGCCGTGGGCGCATCGTCGCTGATCATGCCCCTTGCACCGGCTTGCGCCCCGCGCCGCCTCTCACGACTTGTGACGCCCCTCACGACTCGCCTCGCCGCCTGTCACCGCTGATCGCCTCGGATCCATGTGGCCCCTTAGCCCCCAATTGACTCTCACCACCCCCAAGACCCTTGCGCTCCCATCCGCCCCGGCACACCCTGCCGCCCCGGTCCGTTCGGCACCCGCCGGGCGCCCACCCACCTCACCCCCGCGTAACGTTTCGGTCATTTTTCTCCGCCCCTCCGGAGGGGGAGCAAAACTTCCGAATCACTCTTTTCGGACGGCCTCCCACGTACCAATGTGGGTTGTATGAATGCTGCGGTAGGAGACCGGCTCCTGGTGCACGGGCATGCCGTTGGCGAGGGGGACCGGAGTGGTGTGATTGTGGAGGTCCAGGGCCTCGACGGGGGGCCTCCCTACATGGTGCGCTTCGACGACGGGCACACCGGCCTGGTGTTTCCCGGGCCGGACGCCGTCGTGGTGCATAAGTAAGATTTCCCTGTGAGATCTGAAATCATCTCCGTGGCTACAGGGTCACGAGAGACTGTGCACGACATCACCACTGAATGCGCTGATTTCGTGCACAGGCAGGGCGAAGACGGGCTGTTGCATATCTTTGTGCCCCATGCGACCGCCGGTGTCGCCCTGCTCGAGTTGGGCTCGCGCAGCGACGACGATCTTCTCGCCGCGCTGCGCGACCTGTTGCCGGCCGATGATCGCTGGCGTCACGCCCACGGCTCACCCGGTCACGGACGGTCACACGTCATGCCCGCGCTGATCCCGCCGTACGCCACGGTCCCCGTGCTGGGCGGGCGTCTGGCGCTCGGCACGTGGCAGTCGATCGCACTCGTCGACCTGAACGTCGACAACCGGCAACGTCAGGTTCGCCTGTCGTTTTTGTCTGATTGATTCTGGCCGACTACGGCCGCACCCGTGGCGACCGTTGACGACTGAGGGTCACAGCGTGTGGACTGTGCCGAAGCGATAAACCGCATAAGCGGGGCCACTCAAGCAGGAGGGATAAACGTGAGCGCGACCGCGGGTCAGGCGCAGGGCGAGCGCGGCCTGGCCGAACGGCTCGGCCTCAAGCCGGGTCAGGTGGTGCAGGAGATCGGTTGGGACGAGGACGTCGACGACGAGCTTCGCGACTCCATCGAGGACCTGACCGGTAACGAGCTGCTGGACGAAGAGAGCGACGACGTCGTGGACGTCGTGCTGATGTGGTGGCGCGACGGCGACGGAGACCTCTTCGACGCCCTCAGCGACGCCATGCGAGCACTCGCCGACGGTGGCCAGATCTGGCTGCTGACTCCCAAGGCAGGACGCGAGGGCCACGTGGAGCCGAGCGACATCGGGGAGGATGCCACTACCGCGGGCCTCTCACAGACCAGCAGCATCTCCGCCGCACCGGACTGGTCCGGGACCAGGCTCGTCACGCCCAAGGGCAAACGGTAGGGAGTCCGAGCGCCTTCCGTACGGCAGGATGAAGCCGTGAACGCACATCCTGCCGAGGTCGGCGCCCTGGCTCCGGATTTCGAGCTGCAGGACCAGCACGGCACCCCGGTGAGCCTGTCTCAGTTCCGGGGCTCCAAAGTCGTGCTGGTCTTCTACCCGCTTGCCTTCAGCGGGATCTGTCACGGCGAGCTGTCCGCGCTGCGCGACCGGCCGATCGACGGCGCACAGCTGCTGACCGTCTCCGTCGACTCCATGTTCACGCACCGTGCGTGGGCAGATCGCGAGGGTTATACGTTTCCGCTGCTCTCCGATTTCTGGCCACATGGACAGGTCGCGCGGGCGTACGGTGTGTTCGATGAGGCGAAGGGGTTCGCTCTTCGGGGGACCTTCATCATCGACGGCGAGGGCGTGATCCGGTGGTCGGTGGTCAATCCGGCCTCCGCCGCACGCGACCTCGCCGACTACGCCAAGGCACTCGCCGACATTTCTTGACCTCGGAGGGAACGATGCCCTGCTACCGATGCGGGGCCCGGCAGACCGACCCGGTGCGCGGCGCCAGCCCGTGGCAGCGCGGGGTGCGCCACGAAACGCAGGTGTTGATCTGCCCGGACTGTCAGCGGCTGCACGACCTCGACCTCGACGCGTGCGCGACCTGCGGGTCGGTCGCGCTGATCTGCCGGCTGGGCGAGGTGGAGTGCCGGTCCTGCGGCGACGTACGGCTGGCGCGCTCCGACGCGCTCGCGGGCTCTCCCGTCTCCCCACCGCCCTCACCCCCCGGCCTCTCGGCGGAGGTGGAAGCGGCCCTCAACCGCGTACTGGGCCGCACCTGAGCCCTGGGGACCGGATCCGAAGGCACGGAGCCCTGAGGCCGGGCACGAACGCGCGGGAGCCTGGATACGGGAACCGGCGGAGACACTGAGGCCTTCACAGCGCCGTGAGCCGCTCTGAGCCCTCAGTGGGGTGCCCTGAGCCCTGGGGCCTGGACCGGATCCCTCGACGGAGGGCGGGGCTTGCGCAAAGCTCAGCTCCGGTAATCCCGGCAGCGAATCCCTACGACTTATCCCCTGCAGCGAAGGGACTCTTTCCAGACATTTGCTGAGCTGCGCTATCGTCTCCTGCGTGTCCGACATGACTCCGAGCGTGAGCGACAGCCCGAACCCGAGTGTGAGCGTGAGCCCGAACCCGGCTCCGAGCTCGTTCGTCGTCGCGCTCGACGTCGGCGGCACGTCCATGAAGGGCGGCCTGGTCAGCGACTCCGGCGTGGTGCTGCTGAGCGAGCGGCGCCCGACCCCGCGGGCGGAGGGCCCGGAGGCGGTCGTGTCCGCCATCTCCGACTTCATCAGCCACCTGGCCTCCTCGGGCGACGGCACCCCGGCGGGCGTGGGCCTGGCCGTCCCCGGCCTGGTCTCCGACAACGCCGCCGTCTACGCCGCGAACCTGGGCTGGCGCGACGTCCCCGCCACGAGCTTCACCACCCTGGACATCCCCGTCCTGCTCGGACACGACGTACGCACCGGCGGCCTCGCCGAGAGCATCCTCGGCGCGGGCCGGGGCCTGTCCGACTTCCTCTTCCTCCCCATCGGCACGGGGATCGCGGGCGCCTCGATCATCCGCGGCGAACCGTACGGCGGCTCCTCCGGCTGGGCCGGCGAGATCGGCCACACCCCGGTCTTCCCGGACGGGGAGCAGTGCGCGTGCGGCCAGTTCGGCTGCCTGGAGACGTACGCCTCGGCCGCCTCGGTGGGCCGCCGCTACAGCCAGCGCGCCGACGTGGAGGGCGTCAAGGCGGAGCAGGTGGTCTCCTCCGACGACCCGATCGCCATAGAGGTCTGGGACGAGGCCGTGGAGGCCCTGTCGCTGGCGCTGGCCACGTACACGCTCCTGCTGGACCCCACGGTGATCGTCCTCGGCGGCGGCCTCGCCGAAGCCGGCCCCGCCCTCTTCGACCCGGTACGCACCCGCCTCGTCAAACGCCTCGCCTTCCGCGACGCACCCCCACTGGTGCCGGCCGCACTCGGCGTCGACGCCGGCATGCTCGGAGCCGCCCTCCTGGGCTGGCGCGCCGCCGGCCACCCCGAACTGGGCCCGGGGTGGACAGTGGATGTGCGATCGGGCCCCGTGGTGTCGTAAGGTGTAGTGCCGATCAGGGGCGGTTAGCTCAGCGGTAGAGCACTCGCCTTACAAGCGAGGGGTCACTGGTTCGAACCCAGTACCGCCCACCTGCGTGAACATTTGATCTCTGATCTTGAAAACGGCGTCTGAGTGACTAAGTGAGTGACTAACTCCCGAAGATCTTGTCCATCGCCGCAGCTCCTTGCATGATCACGGGCCGGATCTGGTGCCGGTAGACCGTCTCGGTGACCACCGTGTTGGAGTGCCCGACCAGGCGCGAGATGTCCTCGATGGGGACGCCGGAGTCTGACAGCACGGACACAAAGCTGTGCCGCAGCTCGCGAGGGGACCACTCCCGCCCGGTGAGCCCCGCCCCCTCCACCACCTTCCGGAAGTCATGCCGTACGTTGTGGGCCGTGACGGGTGTACCGGTCCGCGTGCAGAACACGAGATCCGTACCCTTCCAGCGATCTCCCGCCTTCTCCTGAGCGATCTCTTGGGCTTCCTTGAGCAGGCGCAGCGCCTCCACGCAGCGCCGGGGCAGCTTGAGCGACCGGCGGGACTTCACCGTCTTGGTGTCGCCCTTCTGCCGGACGGACCGAGGAAGGCGCACCATGGAGACCAACACCGACGGCAAAGACGCCCGCTGGCGCGTCATCGCCACCGACCTACGAGCCGCCATCCTGGACGGCCGCTACCCCCCCGGCGGCGCGCTGCCCAGCGAACCCGAACTCGTCAGGAAGTACGACGTCTCCCGCCCAACCGTCCGCAAGGCCATCGACACCCTCGTCTCCGAAGGCCTGGCTTACGTCATGAGCGGACGCGGCTCCTTCGTCCGCCCCATGCCCGAACGCCGCACCATCCTCATCACCGACCACGACCGACCCGACCTCGCAGCCCCCGGAAACCACCCCGATGTCCAGGCATTCGGCTGGGACCTCGCCCAACGCGACCGCGAACCCGAAGCCCCGCTCTTCACCAGCGAGAAGACCACCGCCAACCGCGACGTCGCGGTCATGCTCAGCGTCCGCCCCGGCCACCCGGTCATCCACCGCCGCAGCATGTGGCACCGAGGCCACACCGCCGCCATCCACGGTGTATCGGCCTGCCTGGAGATCAACTCCTACACCAACGCCGACATGCTCCCTGACTGGGACGACCCCAAGCGCCACGCCCAGTACCGCAAGCGCCCCGGCTTCTTCTACCAGTCCCTCATCCGCGAACACGGCCCCGTCCGCTGGATGACCCTCACCACCGCCCGCATCGCCTACGAAGACGAACGCACCGCACTCGGCATGGACTACGCCGAAGCCGTCCTCATCATCCGCCGCACCATGGCCCACCCCAACGGCCACCCCATCGAAGTCACCGAGGTCAAGGCCCCCGCCAACCGCTACGAGATCGGCTACCATCGCGAACTCGCCGACGACGCCGAAGCCGCGCTGACGTCGCAGGAACTCAGCGACAACGGCATTGATCTGGTGATCTAAGTGCGACCGTAGAACGCGCGGATGAATCGATGGCTGCGTGGCACCCTGCGGGCCGCCTCCTCATCATCTTCTGGATCCCAACGCTCGTCGGTGGAATGAGGCGTTTCGTGGAACGCATGACCACGAGCCTCAAGAGCATCGAACAAGGCGTCGCTGCCTGTGCCTGTAACTTTCTCCCAAGCTGTGAGAGCCACGTAGGACAGGGATTCGAGCTCCGGCCAGTCGTCGTTAGTTCGGGGGATTCGATCTCGTTGCATAGTGAGAAAGCGCTGGACCTCTGGCACGTCCGCAAGTGTGTCCGGGTCGCCGGCGACCTTCTCGAAGGTCTCACGGCCGAGGCCGACCAACCACATCTGGAAATACCGAAAGCTGTCGTTGCCGCCTATCAGGTGTAAGAGGGTGGCTGTGCCCCACATCAAGTTGGTGTCAACCTTGCGCCGAGCTTCCAGAATCCACGACTCGAAGTCGATGATTTCTTCGGCGGAACGCGACGCCAACCGCTGTTCCAGCCACCTCAGGCGCGCTTCGTTCGGCCGGTGTCGTGCCGAATGCTCGATCAGATGCCAGAACTCGTCGATGTCCACCCCGGCGATCCTGGCATGGATCGACGACAGAACCGACAGTGGGCACATTCCGATCTGGCTCAGAGTTTCTTTACTGGTTCAAGGCGACGGCGCTCCGCGCCGTGCGCACGGCCCCGCGCCTGCCTGCCGTCCCCGGCATGCGGCCTGGAGGCCGGTCCCGGGCGGCAGCGGCTCGGGCCGTACCACCGCACGGCCGCCGCGCCGCCGTACACCCTCCGTGGCCGACCTCCGCACCGTCGCCGCCGCTCCGCCGCCGGCCCCCACCGCTTCGCGGCCCTTCGGGTGCTTCGCATGGGCGCCGGCCGCTCCGCTCGCACAGGACAGGACGACTCTTCAAGCCTTATGCCTCCGGCGGGAGCGCTCAGGCACCGAGGTGGTCACCTCGCACACCATCAACTCAGGCAATCCCAGCAGCCCGACTCCTCCGCATCAAGCCCGGCCCTGATCGCAGGACAAAGCATGATCGAGGAACGGCGACCGGCGAACGTACACGCGAAGCCGGGCTTGACACTCCGTCCCCGGCCCGCTGCCGCTACGCGGTGAGTCGACGGCGTACGAGGTGAGTACGAAGCTGCCTCCCACCGGAACACGGTTGAGCGGCTATCGCGACGAGGGAAGAGGGGACGCGGGACGCACCGCCCTCTCTTCCGCGGGCGGTGCGGCCAGATGAACGCAGGCCGGGCAGGCGCGCGTAGCTGTGGGCAGGAAAGGCAAGCACCAGCCGAGGGTCGGCAGCGGACGCACTGCCTCGCCGCACAAGCTGACCTTCTGCTCGGCCCATACGGCATGCTGTATGGAGTTCCTCTCGTGGTGGGACAGGCCGAGCCGGTAGTCGCATGCTGGCTTCTCCGGTCTTGCCAGATCTTTGTGTATAAGCAGGTCATCCCAGTGGAATGCCCAGCGCTGCACCCCTCCGGGCAGTTCGTGCGGCTGTCCGTCGAGTTTGAGCAAGCCCAGGGTGCCGTTACGCAGCACAGCTACCACGGTCCCGCGACGACCGAGCAGCGCTGAGCCCCACGCTCGTGTCTGCGCTGGGCTGTGGAGCATGTCCACGATCTCGGCATGACAGCCGATTCGGAACGAAGGGCTTCTCACAGCGCCTGCTCCGCTGCTTCCTGCTCCTTCAACCGCTCGGCCAGTTGAGCGACGTCATCCGCGTCGATCGTCTGGCAGAGACCGTGGTCTACCTCGTACTGGGATAGGCGCCGGCTGTTTCGAGTTGCCCAGAGACGTCCCCCAGAACTACGCCAAATGCACCAACCAGGAAAAGCCTCTTGGAGGTCTCCGAGAATTACCGGGGTTGACATGGGATCAGCGTGCTTACCTTTGCGTGACGAACCCACCGCGTTATAGAGACGTCCAGGACGTTATGGCGTTACGCTCAAAAACGTCCCTGACGTCCTCCGTCCCGAGGTGTACCGTGGCCAACGTCGCCCTACGCAGCGCCATGCTGAACGCCAAGGTCACGAACCAGAGCTTGGCCGACCGGTGTGGCGTGGACGTCAAGACGGTGGAACGCTGGCTGCAGGACGAGGCTCGCGTCCCGCACCTGCGGCACCAGTGGGCCGCCGCAGAGGCACTAGGAGTTGAGACAGGCGTGCTATGGCCAGACGCAATTCGCAATACGGTGAAAACAGGGCCGGACAAGGAAGTATTGACCGTTTATCCGTATCGCTCCGCGTGCCCGAAATCAATCTGGCGCAACCTCATAAACGCGGCGCGCAACGAGATCGTGTTCGCCGGTTATACGAACTACTTCCTGTGGCTGGAACACCCGAACCTGGCGAAGGTCCTCAAGCGGAAAGCGCAGCAGGGCTGCAAGATCCGGTTTCTCGTCGGCGACCCGGACAGCGAGGTCACCCGTCGCCGCGAGGAGGTGGAGAACGTCCCGCTAACCGTGTCCACGCGCATCCGGATCACGCTGGCGGAGATCGAGCAGCTACGCGACGTCCCCGGCATCGAGGCCCGGTACGGCGACGAGCACATAGCCATGAGCGTGTTCCGCTTCGACTCGGAGATGCTCGTCACGCCACACCTGGCCAATCTGGTCGGACACGACTCACCCATGCTGCACCTGCGGCGCTACCAGGACGACGGCTTGTTCGACCGATTCGCCTACCACGCCTCCGAGCTGTGGAGCAACGGCCGTGACGTATGGCAGCAGCCGCAGCCCACGGGCCAGATGCTGGGTGACTAAGTGAGTGACAATCGCCCCGGACGGCCCTGGACTCCAGAGGACCGCACGGGACCATAACTCCAGGTGGGGGCGGGTATCGGCCAAGATCCCGCCCCCTCCTGATGTGCCTTACAAGCGAGGGGGTCACTGATTCGAACCCAGTACCGCCCACCTGCGACAAGAGCCCCGTCTCCGATCATGGAAACGGGGCTTCGTGCCATTAACGTGCCATTAGCCGGGGCGAGAGAGCCCTGATCAAGATCCATTGGGGTTGTTTGCGATCTTCGCGTTCATCGCGTCGGCGATCCTGCGGTCAGCCTCAGCCGTGCTGTGCTGATAGATCAGCGCGGCCCGGACCGAGTCATGCCCCATGCGCTGCATGAGATCTTTGAGACTCTCGCCGGAGCTCGCGGCGATCGTGTTGCCGGTGTGCCGGAGATCATGAAAGTGCAGACCCGGGAAGCCGATCTTTCTCGTGCTCTCGTCCCACTTGGCCGCGCGCCGGAAGTTGCTCCGACGGAGGATGCCGCCCTGCGAGCCGGTGAAGATCAGCGCGTCGGCCTCTGGGGCGGTGAACTGATCAAGCGGCGGCGCGGCGCGCCGCCATACCCCCGGCCCCCCGCCCGCCCGCCGTCCGGGCATGCGGCCTGGGGGCCGGTCCCGGACGGCGGCGGGACACCGGGCCGGACATCGCACGCCAGCCGCGCCGTACCGACCGAACGCTCCGACCGGGGTTGCCACGCCGCCGCACAGGTGCAGCCCTACGATCGCCACTGCATGGTCGGCCACCGTATGTGCTTTGGGGCGGTCGAAGGTCCAGGGCTTCGTTCCTCAGCCCTGGCCCACCGTATTCCCGTGTGCGGGTAGTGATCTCCAGACGCGGGCGGAACCGCGGCACGAGTCGCGGATCTCTACCAGCTATCCGGGCACGGGGCAGGAGCAGATACAGAGCTGCCGATTGAGATGCAGATGCTCGGAGCCGTACGGCATCATGACGGATATGACCCATCTCAGCATCGAGGAGATCCGCGAGCGGAAGCGATGGGTCTTGTCTGTGATGGCGGAACAGGGCGGAAACTTCCTTCGACTACCGCCGCGCGATCAGCCGTACACGTGCCCATGCTGCTTCCACCCGACCCTTCAGTACCGCGGCGGCTTCCAGATGTGTGATGAATGCTGTTGGGAGGACGACGGACAGGATGATCACAACGCCGATGTCGTCATGGGTGGCCCCAACGGGTCGGATAGCTTGACCACAGAGCGGCGGCGCTACCGAGAGATGCGGGGACTGCCGCCGCTAGAGCTGTGACAGCAGCGGCCACGAACGAAGGCAGATCCTTAGATCGGTTGGCTCCGACTCGCGGGATATACGCGGGATGGTCTTCCCCCAGCGGGGATGTCTGAGAGCCATATCCAGAGGTCAGTGGCCTGATGTATCTAGCAACGTCGACCCGCTGTAAAACCGTCGGCAGTTCAACTCCATGCGGTGGATCGCCCGTGGGGCGCCGGGTTCGCTTCCGTGCCATCTGCGTGCCGCAAGGCCGTGCCATACCGTGCCAGGTCCCGCAAGCGAGCGTCACGTCAGAGGCATGATCGCCGTGCCATTAGCGTGCCATTAGACAGAATCGATCATGACGTAGCGAGCGCACTACGAGTGCGGGGGTGCAGGTCCAGACGTACAGCCAAGGGATCATGGCTCCTTACAAGCGAGGAGTCACTGGTTCGAACCCAGTACCGCCCACCTGCATCAGAAACCCGTGGCGATCACCCTTTGGGGCTGTCGGGTCATTGGCCCGCGCAAGTGGGTTTCGGCGAGATTGGCCTGATCAGTCGTCGCCCAACTGGACAACTCCTAGGCATCAGGGCCTGTCTTGTCCGGCTGGCGAACTGGCGCGCAAGGGCATCAGCCTCCCCCTATTCCGAGAGTCTCCGGTAGGTTGTTGACCGTCCTTGGCCCCCCAGTTGCTCGACGAGTCCTCTCAATCTCAGTTCGCGGAGTGCCTTGCGGATGTTGGGTGCGGACAGGTTCAGTTCCTGCTTGAGTTCAGCGACACTGCGCGTCCCGGCCGCCAAGGCGTCGTAGACGCGTAGCTCCGTCTCGTTCAGGTCGGAGCCCGGACGGATGACGGGACCTGCCTGCTGCCGTAGGACGACAGTGAATCGGATGGCGGCATCGATGTAATGCGCAGGTGGGAGCTCGGCCTCTGCCAGGGCGTTGGCCACGATCGGAATGCCGGTTGCCAGCGCCTCGATCACTCGCGCGCCTGTTTCTGGCGTGCGAGCGTGTTGGCAGATCGCAACGAGTCGCGCATTGCGTGCGGAGGTGACAGCATCCCGGCCGAGCCGATCGACCGTGATGCCGTACAGGCCGCCCGGGTTGGAGACGATCAACCGGTCACGGCGGAGCCGAACCTCTACGGCCATGCCGGCCGACCAATGATCGAGGTCGCGATGGATAAGAGCATTCGCGATGATCTCGCGGAAGGCGATGTACGGATAGGCGGGCTGATCACGAACGGTCCCGTCCGGAGCCGACACGACGCTGGTGTCAAAGGTTCGCCGTGCCCAGTGCAAGGCGTCTTCCAGCATCCGCGGAATGGCCCCGGTGATCGTCGTCTGATTCCGAGCCCGCGATCCTGCGGGATCGGTCGGCAATGGCTCCGCCGAAGCCTGGATGACGAAGCGCGGAAACCACTCCTGTGGATGGACCCCCAAAGCCAACAGACCTGCGACGGTCGGAGTGCCGTCGGGCAGAGTCACTCCGGCACGCCGGAGCAACTCGACATCGTCAGGGAAACGGCCGAGGCCGTGGGGATCCCGTTCGCGCACCGAACGTAGGAATGCTGTGACAAGGTCGCCGTCCAGGTCCTCACGGGTGGCGCCTGTCACGGGTTGCCGGTCGAAGAGCGGTGGCTTACGGGCGGCAAGGAATGCCTGCTCTTCCAAATCCGACAGTGGGAAGTCCCCGTCGTACCCCCGCATGTATGCCGTGCCCGACGCCGCGATCCGACACGGCTTGGCCGACGGATCGCATTCATGCACTCTGGCGACGATGACCGGCGCCCCGTCCACTTCTGCGTCGCTGATCGTGAGCTGAACAGGCGGTGAGAACGAGCGAGCCTTGTGAGCGAGGCCCTGCTTGAGAGCTTGCGGATCTGAAAGCTGTACCGGACGAAAGCCGGTGGCCTCGTCGAGGCCGAGGATGATCGTCCCGCCACCTGGATGGTTTGCGAGCGCGCTCAGAGTTGAGGCGAGCGACTGCGGCAGCCCTCCTGCCGCCGACTTGACCTCGACATCGTCGTAGTCTCCCCCGGTCGTGCGGAGACGTGCGACCAACTCGTGCACGTGCTGGCTCATAGGTAAATGTAACCATGGACTGGTTACATTTACTCGAGTTCTGGTTACATTTCGTCCTGTTCCGATCCGGCGCCCCCAGACGCGTAGCCGCCCAGCGAGTCCGGCATCCCGGAGCCGACCGTCCAAGCACCACGCGGCCTGACGAGTTCCCGATCGACGTGATGCCGAGCCGCTCCATCCGGCGCCGCCGACTTCACCATCCTCCTGTTCGAGCGCCTTGCCAGTCCTCTCAAAGCCGCAACCACCGCTCGTTCGCCAGGGGACAGCCCATCTGAAAACACGGCCACGTCGTCCCACTGAGTGACTATCTGAGTGACAACAGCCAGGGACGAGCGTGGACGGCCGAGGACTTGGGCGGAGCGTTTGCCGAGACCAGAACCCACGTCACCCAAGATCCCACCTTCTCCTGACGAGCCTTACAAGCGAGGGGTCACTGGTTCGAACCCAGTACCGCCCACCTGCATCAAGAGCCCCGTCTCCGATCACGGAACCGGGGTTTCGCGCTATTAGCCGGTGCGAGAGACCGTTTGAAGATCCATCGGAGTGGTTCGCGATCTTCGCGTTCAGGGCGTCGGCCATCCTGTGGTCAGCCTCCACCGTGCTGTACCGGTAGATCAGCGCTGCCCGGACCGAGTCATGTCCCATGCACTAGATGAGCCCCTTTGAGACTCACGTCGAAGCTCGCGGCTATCGTGTTGCCGGCCTGCCAGGGATCATGGAGCGCAGACCCGGGAAGCCGATCCCTCTCCTGCTCTCATCCCCCGTGGCCGCGCGCCGGAAGTTGCTGCGACGAAGGATGCCGCCTCGCGAGCCGGCGAAGATCAGCACGTCGGTCTCTGGGGCGGCGAACTGGTCGAGGTGGTCGCGGAGCACCGGGATGGTCACTTCCGGGATCGCGACCGTACGAACTCCCGCACGGCCCACGAGGAACTCGCCCATGCCGAGCACGACGTGCTGTTGCCGAACGCGGACGGCCCGGGCCGCGAGTCGAGCAGCGGCGCGGCGTGCCTCCGTACGCCCCGCGCCGCGCGTGCGGCCTGGGGGTCGTTCTCGCGCGAGCGCCGCGCGGGGCACCGCCGTACGCCCGCCCCACCCGTACGCCCCTGACCCGCCGACCAAGCGCCGCACCGCCGCAGAGCGGACTGGCCCGTGATGCCAACCACCCAGCGGACCAAGGCCTGGGGCGACGGCGACGGCGACGGGGTGATCGGCCTGGAGGTCTGTACGCGACTCAGCCGCGTTCGCGCATCGCGAGGAAGCAAACGACAGCCGCCACCGTCAAGACCGGAACTCCAACGAGGATCGGCGCTCTCAACCCCCACTCGGCCGCCAGCAGGCCACCGAGGAGGGCTCCCAGCGGAGACGCGCTCATCACCGCGGTCATCGCCGCGCTGCTCACTCGACCGAGCATCTCGGCTGGAGTAAGCCGCTGACGAGTAGTACGGGCCACGACGGCCCACACGCCGAACGCAGCACTCGTGATGACCAGACCCACGGCCACCACGACGGCAGAAGCGGTAAGGCCGATCATCAGTTGCCCGATCGCGGCGAAACCGAGGCACCCAGCCAGAGCCCCCCCAGGTCCGATCATTCGCGTGACCCGTGTCGCGAAGAACCCTCCGGCGAGCCCCCCAACGGCGCCGACGCCCAGCAACACGCCATAGCCCCAAGCCGGTAGACCGAGGACCTGAGGCACGTAGAGCACGAGCACGGCGAACCAGGCACTGTCCATCGCCGCGAACACGGCACCCAAGCCCACGATCATTCGCAAGCGAGGATGTTTGATCAGCCACCGCAGACCGGCGCGCGTGTCACTCCAGATCCGGCCCTTGGTGCCGTACGAACCGGCTTTCGGCGCGAACACGTCAGGCAGGCTGAAGATCAGAGCGGCCGCCAAGGCCAGGGCTCCGCCGTTGACTGCGAACGGGAGCACCAGCGCCACGCCGAATAGATATCCACCGATCGGCGGCCCCACTAATTCGTTCCCCGCGACCTCGGCGTTGACCAATCCACCGTTGGCCCGGTCGAGATCGGCGTCTTTCACCAGAGGCGGAAGGAGCGTGGCCGTTGCGGTGTCGCGCAGCGTCTCGCCTACACCGCAGACGAACGCCACCAGGTAAAGCAGCGCGATCCCGGCAAAATCCAGAGAAACCGAAACGACCAGGACGGCCAGCATCGATACCCGAACCACATCGACGGCCGCAGCAAGGCGACGCTGGTCAAATCGATCAATGATCGCCCCGGCGAACAGCCCGAACAACAACCACGGGCTCTGCCCGGCGATGGCGACACCAGCCACCGCGACCGGATCAGAGGTGATGGCGGCTGCCAACAACGGCAAGGCGGCCATCCGAATCCCATCGCCCAGATTGGACAGCACCGTCGCCAGCCATAACCGGTGGTACGCCGGTCCCAATGACGCCGAAACCATCGGCTCCCTCTCCCGTAGATCTGATCATCTATGTGCAGGCAACCCGAGGCAGGCTTAGAAGATCAGATCACAGTGCCGTTCGAGAGGTCTATCTTGATCCACTCTCGGCGAACAAGCCGAAGTAGCCGCAGAAGGGATCACGCAGCCCTGGGCGTGCGCTGTCGGCTCGGCTTGTCGGTCGAGAGCAAGCCATGGTTTCTCCCGGTGCGACGAGGCAGGCGAACGGCTCAACATGCCCCTTGGACACCGGAACAAGGCCGAGACTCAAGATCCGGGATATGCGCGGGATGAATTGCGGACTGCCGGCGCCGCGGTCAATCAGAAGTGCAGGTCGTAGTGCTGACTGGACGCGCTGACACAGAAGGTGCGCGAGGGCGGGCGTAGGCAAGGCCATGGTCTTCGCCGCTCGGCGATCAGCCCTCGGATCGACTCGGCCGATCCGGTCGCGGTGGCCACGACTCATCGCACCGCCGTTCGCGTACATCTCGTGCCGCCATATGGGGAGATGTCCACCCATGGGCGATAGGTGGAGACATTTAACCGCATCGGCCGAGCGACAGGTCGCCTATGTCCGGGCGCAGCTCGCAGGGCTGGCCAGGCCGGATTCGCACCAGCGGTTACAGGTGCGGCAGATCGCCAAGGCCACCCTGGCGGCGGTGCTGGCCTGGCTGGTGGCCAGCCGGCTGTCGCTGTCCCAGGCGGCCTGGATCGCGCCGGCCACCGCCGTGATCATGGTGCACGCCACCGTCTACCAGACGCTGACCAACGGGCTGCGCCGCGTCGCGGCCGTGGCCACCGGGGTCATCCTGGCCGGCGCCGTCGGATACGTGATGGGCCTGGGCGTGCTGAGCCTGGTCCTCATCGTGCCGCCCGCGCTGCTGGCCGCGCGCTGGCGTCGGATGGGGCGTCACGGCAGCGACGTCGCCACCACCGCCGTGCTCATGCTGTCCTTCGGCGCCGCCTCCGAGGAGGGCTATCTGCTGGGCTACGTCGTGGCCACCGCCATCGGCGCGATGAGCGGGATAAGCGTGAACCTGCTGCTGTGGCCGCCGCTGTATCGCGACCGTCCCGTCCTGGCGGTACGCCGCCTCGGCCGTGAGACCGCCGCCCTGCTCGGTGCCATGGCCGAAGGGCTGCGCGACGGCTGGGATCTGTCCGAGCTGCCGGAATGGGAACGCCAGGCCGTACGCCTGGACGAGCATCTGGCCGCGGCCACCACCGCGGTGGCCGACAGAACCGAGAGCCGTCGCTACAACCTGCGCCTTCGCCTCCATCCGCGATCCGGCGCCGCCGACCCGAGCCCGGTGCTGCGGCTGCTGACGTCGGCGGCGGCGCACGTGCACGCCATCGTGCACGCCCTGTCCTACCTCGACCACCCCGCCGCTCCGGGGACCGGCCCCGGGCAGCCGGCCGACGTCAGCGACGACTACGCCCGCGACTACGCCGACCTGCTCGACCTGCTGGCCGAGGCGCTGGCCAGCAAGGTACGCCGCGGCGACCCCGCCCATACGCATGAACTGATCGGCCGCGCCCAAGCCCATGCCGCCCGCATCCATGAGCGGATGACCAGCGAGATCCGCCACGGCGAGATCGAGCACCCCGGCGGCTGGGCGCTCAGCGGCAGCCTGCTCACCGACGCCGACCGCATCCTGGCCATCCTCTCCGACCACCAGGACACCCTGCCCGGCTACGGCCGAGCGAAGACGTAAGGCGCGTTCAATCGAGCAGCCCGCCCGCCTTCCTCCGGATCGAGCGTGGCCGGCTCGGCCCGCAATGCCACCCAGAGCTTCGGATACGCAGTTCCGTACGGGCCCGCTCGAACAGCCGGCCGCCCCGCAGATGCAGCCGAAGCGCCTGTTCGGAATACCGCTCGGCCTCCTCGTCCGAGGCCGGCAGCACCCGGCAGCGCAGCGCCACCGCGCCGGCCCAGGGCACGGGGGTCTGCGCGGCCCACAGCTGCACCCGTTCGGACGCCGCCGTCGCGAAGTCGTCCGCGGCGCCACCAGGCTGCACCGACAGGAGTCGAGGAGGGGCAGTACCTGAGATGCGCGAAAGGGCACGCCCGATCACGGCCGGTTGTGCTTCATGACCATCTCGGTGCTGCTCCCTCGGCTTGACTGACGCAGGTCACCGGGGCCGGTGGCCCTTCCTTTTACGGTCGGCCGCGACCGCCCGGCGGCCGGAGCGGTTCTTCGCGGGTTTCTGTGGCTGCCGCTGTGCCGGTTTCTCCGCAGGGGAGGCAGGGGTACGGCCCCGCGAGCTGTTCACTGTCCGGCCACGCACGATGCCGATGAAGTCCTCCACCAGGTCGGTGGTCGCGTCCGTGGGCCAGGCCAGGGCGACCTGGGACTGCGGCGCGTCCGACACCGGCCGGTAAGTGAGGTCCCTGCGGTGGTGGAGGCGGGCCAGCGACTGCGGAACCAGGAGAAGCCCGGCGCCGGCCGCTACGAGCTCGATCGCCTCCGCCGTCGTGGCCGGGCGGGTGAAGGCGGGCAGTCCGGGCCGGACCGTCCACTCGATGGTGTCGTCCAGAGGATGGAGCACCTCCTCGTCGGCCAGGTCGGCGGCGGACACCTCGTCGACGGCGGCCACCGCGTGGTCCTTGGGCACCACGACCACCGTGGTCTCCACGTAGAGCGGAATCACGCTGAGCCCGTCCCTGTCGACCGGCAGCCTGACGAAGCCGGCGTCGGCGCCGCCGTCCCGGAGGAGACCCACCGCCTCGGCCGCGGCAACCGTGGCCAGGGTGATCGGCACGTCGGGCATCCTCTCCGACCAGATGTTGACCCATTTCGCGGGTGTCACCCCAGGCACGTACGCCAGCCGGAACACCTTGGTCTCCCCGTCAGTCACGTCCTCAGGGTATCGATGTCATGGAAACCCGTTCCGACTGACTACTCTTGACGTCATGACCTCGTCCAAACCGAAGAGCATCCAGACGATGAAGCCCGAGACGGCGGCCAAGAAACTGGGTGTCCTCCTCTCGGCCACTCCCGCCGAGTTCCAGGCGGGCGTCGTCTCCAGGGACGAGCTGAACGAATTGCAGTCGAGGCCGCCCGCCTGGCTCACTGAGCTGCGCCGCAACGGCCCGCACCCCAGGCAGGTCGTCGCCGCGAAGCTCGGGGTCTCCAATTCGGGCCTGATCAGAGCCGGGATCACCGAACCGCTCACCACCGCCGAGATCGATGCGCTGAAGGCGGAGAACCCGGCGTGGCTGGAGCACGAGCGGTCCGTCCAGGCCGAGGCCCGCAAAGAAGCACTCCGCCTCAAGCAACGGCAGGACAGCTGAGATCCCGCTCGTCTCCGGCCCGAGACAAGCCCGTCGAAACCAGAGAGCCGGTGATTTCACTCCGAGCCGCGCGATCGCCTGGTGATCGGCGTGATTCAGCGCATTGATGTATTGGTCAACAGCGACGCGGGGTCAGAGGCGCCATTCTCGGATTGGGGTGCACAGCCGATCAGGGCCGAGCACCCGACAAAAAAATGGATACCCACGCAGGAGCCAAGAGTGCAGGGAAGGTGTGGGCGTCACGCATACCAGGATTGCGTTGCGTCAGACTTCTGCAGCCCAGCGCCGTATCCGGTCTCGCCGGCTACAGACTCTTTGCCGTGCTTTTCGCGGAGAGGCCGCTGCCGGCTTGCTCGCGGGTGAGCAGGCCGCCCAGGGCAGCGGCGAGGACGGGCAGCCCTACGACCATGGCCGCGATCGCCGGCCATGGGGTTTCGAAGGACACCCGTGGCAGCGAATCCCATGAGGTCGACGCTGTCCACGGCCATATCAGCAACAGCCCGATGGGGCACCCGGCGACCGCGCCCAGCACCGTGCCGCACGCCGCGCTGAGCCCCGCGCGGCAGGCCCCGAACCACCGGACCGTCGCGGCCGAGCCGTCCCCGGCCCGCCTCAGCACACGGTCCAACCGTGGACGCGTGGCCTTACCGCCACCGGCGGCCATCGCGCCGCTGAGTGCGGCAAGGAGCGCCGCCGCAACGACGACCTGCCAGCCGGTCGAAGGCTGGAATCCTCGCTCGACATAGGTGTCCGAGACATCGCCCAGCCGGCTGTCGAGCCGTTCCTGCTCGTCCGCCGAGATACGACGGAGAGAGGGATCCACGATCAGCTCGTCCGGCTCCGTCCGGTAGCCGATGTTCCGGAGGACCTCCGCCGGGACGAAGATCGTCTGCATGTGAGGGTCGACGGTTCTGGCGACGATCGCCGGAATGGTCTTGCTCGTCAGCGGGTCGTCGTTCCCGGTGACGTCGTAGTGGATCTTGACCGTGTCCACCTTCACGTCAGCGGTCGTGATCACCACGGCCGCGCCCTCGTCGTACGGCGTCGACTGGTCACCTGTGAGATACCGCAGCAGCGTCTCGTCACCGATGACCTCGTTCGGGTAGACGGATTCGTCTGGCGGCTCGACGTTCTCGGCGACCACGCCGAAGTGCCGGAATTCACCCGCAGGATGGCTCGGAACCTCGCTTTGAGTGATGGGCACTCCGGGTAACTCCCGTTGGATCGCCGTACGCACGGAATCAGCGTGCTCCGCCGAAAAGTGCCCCACCAGGAGGGTGCCTGGCCGGGCCAGGGGAGAGTAGGCGGCTTCGCTCTGCGCCGTCACGCCGACCGCGATGATCGTCAACGCGACGCCGAGGGCTGTCGTCATCATCGTCATCGTGATCGCCGGCGCCGTGGCCACACGACGACCGGCCAGGTCGCGGGCCGCCAGGCGAACGGGCAGCGGCAGCCGCTCCGCGTACCGGCCGAGGATTTCCAGCAGCCACGAGGCGAACGGCCCCAAACCCAAGAGGAGCAAACCCGCGCCCGCCAGAGTCGCCAGCATGATCCTGGCCCATTCGATGATGCCGTAGCGCGACTCTTCACGCGCCGCCCACGCACCGAACGCCATCATGTAGACGCCGCCGAACGACGCGAACAGACCCCCGACCACATATCGCCGGCGTACACGCAGGTGGCGGTTGCGCGGTGCCGACAGCACCGCGACCGCCATGGATCCGAATGCCAACACCACGGGAATGCCCACGAAAACGGCGATTATCAGGAGCCCGCCAAGCTCGAAGATCATGGCCGAATGGTACTGAGCGCCGGCATTCTTTCGCGTTGGACTTCAGGCATGATGCCTCGCTTACC
The DNA here is from genome assembly GCF_014873145.1 of Nonomuraea angiospora. NCBI lineage: Bacteria > Bacillati > Actinomycetota > Actinomycetes > Streptosporangiales > Streptosporangiaceae > Nonomuraea > Nonomuraea angiospora. The sequence goes on from NZ_JADBEK010000001.1 coordinate 4,698,745, forward strand.
TGTGGTCCGCGAGCTGTGCCCGGCGCCTGATCAGGACCTCCGGCGGCTCACATGATCCGGTTTCGGCCGCCGAACGGATTCCACTGGACGACGATGAGCCCGCCGAATTGATCGGCCAGCCTTCGGCGCAGATCCTGATCGAAGGCATTGGCCTCGAGGACGACCCGGTTGAGCTCCGCGCGGATCCCCGTGCCAAAGGCGCCGGGTTCGCGAATCGGCCAGTCGCCATCGGCCGCCCGGCTCAGCGCCGCCTGGCTGTTCGCCACCGGCCGCACCTCCGGCACGATCTCGTACGTGACCCGTTTCCCCTCGGACCGGTACGCACCCGAGATCACCGGAGAGGCCAGTGCACGTCCCCGCGTCGTGACATAGGGAGCGACGAGCCGGTACGACCCTCCGTGGGCGATATAAGGGGGCGCGAGATCGTCCGGATAGGTCTCAGCCCTTAGCCGGGCTATTTCGTGCGCCCGGTTGAACGGCTCGATCCCCTCGTACGACCTGAGCAGGACGGGCGGAATGGCTTCGTAATACACCTCGACCGCATCATCCGTGGCGGGTTGGACGACCACCCGCCACTCACCGGGTAGAAACAAGGGCGCCGCCGTGACGGCGTAGACGACGAAAAGCGCGAAGATCATCTTTAATCGCATGCGCGCCGAGTGTAAGCGAGATCGGACCAAAGGCAAGGCGATCGGGTTCCGATGACACGCGCACGCCCCGCCCCCAGGAGCGGCTTCGCCCGGCATGGCCGATCTGGATCAACCTATCCTTCATCGTCTGTGGCCTGTTCGTCCTCGTGACCCAGACCCTGGGGCTGCTCACAGGCGAGCCCTGGCCTGGCTATTCATTGCTGTTCGACTGGAACCTGGGTTCATGGTGGTGGTTGGGGCGGCTCGTGGTGATCGTCGGCTGGGTCCTGCTCGTTCACCTGCATGTTCGAGATCTGCTGCGGAAGCGCAAGAAGAGCGGGGCGGACGTTACGGCCGTACCTTCACCTCGCCGGTGAAGGTACGGCCGCCGGTCGGGTGACCGGTGATGGTCGCGGCGACTCGTGCACGCCGACCCTCGCCGTCGGGCTGCCTGGAAAGCGCTTGCCAAGGCTTGCGTCTGGAGCGCCGATCGACTAGCGCGAGGCCGGCGGAGCGACCGAGGCGCGCTGGATGAGCTCGGAGCGCAGGGTGTGCATGGTGCGGGCCGGCTCGGCGCCGCCCAGGATGTCGAGCAGGACCTCTGCCGCCTTGGCTCCGAGCTGGTGCACCGGCTGGGCGATCATCGTCAGGGGCGGGTCCATGACCGCCGCCCACGCGCTGTCGTCGAACCCGATCAGCGCCACGTCGTCCGGATAGGACAGCCCCGCCTTGCGCAGGGCGCGCAGGGAGCCGGTCATGCCGTCCGTCTCCGTGCAGAACACGGCGGTGACCCGGTCGGGGAGGGCGAGCATGCGGCCGACCTCCCCCACCACCCGCGCCTCCGTCTTGGGCCCGACCATCACCAGCTCGGGATCGAACGGGATGTGCGCGTCGTCGAGCGCGTCGAGGTAACCCCGCAACCGCTCGCCGTCGGTCCACAGGTTGCGCGAGGCCGCAGCCAGCAGCTCGCGCCTGGTCGCCGGCGGCTGCGCCACCGGCGGCCCCCACACGAACCCGATGCGCCGGTGACCGGCGGCGATCAGCACCTCGACCGCCTCGCGGGCCGCGTCGCGGTTGTCGATGACGACCGCGTCGAGGTCGAGGGCGGCCACCGCGCGGTCGACGAGCACGACGGGGATGCCCCGGTCCATGGCCGCCCTGATGTGGGCGACCTGGTCGCGGTCGAGCGCGGCCGAGGCGACCACGACGCCGTCGACCCGCTTGTCGATGAGCACGTCGGTGGCCGCGATCTCCGCCTGGAGGTTCTCGTACGTGCTCAGCACGATCACGTCGAACCCCCGCGCCCGCGCGGTGTCGGAGATCCCCCGCAGCAACCCCGCGAAGAACGGGTTGCCGATGTCGGCCACGATCACGCCCAGGGTGTGGCTCACGCCCGTCGACATGCTGCGCGCGAGCGCGTTGGCGCGGTAGCCGAGCTTCTCGGCCGCCGCGAGCACCCGCGCGCGCAGCTCCGGGCTGACGTATCCGTAGCCGCCGAGCGTACGGGCCGCCGTGGCGCGGCCCACGCCGGCCTCGGCCGCGACCTCGGAGATCGTCGGCCCCTGGCCACGGTCAGCTGGCATGGATCCCTTCCCCCGTTCCTGATCGGCCCATCACATCGTAGTCAGCCGGCCGCGGCCGAAGGCGCCCTCGACGAAGCACTGATCGCGCGCCGATTCGGCCCCCCGGGCCAGCGCCCGCGCGACCCGGCCGAGCCCCGGCCGCTCCCCGGAGGTCCAGCCGTCACGCAGCAGCGAGACGGCGAACCCGGCGAGGAAGGCATCGCCGCAGCCCATCGTGTCCACGATGCCGTCGGCGCGCCGCGCGGGAGCGCTCACCAGGGCGTGGCCGTCGTGGGCGATGGCGCCGTCCACGCCGCGCGTGCCGACCGCGAGCCGGGCGCCCCGCCGTACCGCCTCGGCCAGGAGGTCGCCGGTGGCGGCCGCGTCGAGGCCGGAGCAGGACAGCAGCACGAGGTCGGCGTGCGGGCAGACGCGGTCGAGGTAGGCGGGGCTGCGGTACTCCTCCTCGCTGGACAGGTCGAAGCTGACCAGCGTGCGGAGCCCGGCCAGCTTCGGCAGCTCCGGCTCGCTGCGGGAGTAGACGCTCGAATGCACGAGGTCGAAGCCGCCCACATAGCCGAGCAGGCCGTCGTCGAGCACGAGAGGCTCGCGTACGGTGACGCCGCCGCCGTTCCAGCCGAGGAAGACGCGGTCGCCGTCGTCCACCCGCAGGTGCGAGACGCCGCTCTCGCCCTCCCGTACGACGCAGGCGTCGATCGAGACCCCCTCCGCGGCGATCGACTCCCGCAGGAAGCCGCCGAGCGAGTCGTCGCCGAAGACGCCCAGGTAGGCCGACTCGAGGCCGAGGCGGCGGGCGTAGACGGCGACGTTGACGCTGTTGCCGCCGGGGTAGTCGACGCCCCGGTCGATGAACCGGTCGACGATGTTGTCGCCGAAGCCGAGCACTCGCATGCGGGCCTCAGTAGTCCATGACCCGGTAGTAGCGGCGCAGGTCGAGGGAGTGGTCCCGGACCCGCTCCAGGTGCTTGCTGACGCGGCTCATCACGGTGTCGAGCACGAGCGGCGCGAGCAGGCCGCGGAACTCGGGGCTGATCCCGGTGAGCGGGTAGTCGCGGGTGTCGAAGACGGTGACGTCCTTGGAGACGCGCCGGGCGAACGCCTCGGCGCGGTCGGTGAGCGGCCGCGTCTCGTCCTCGCCCTGGAAGATGATCACGCTGGTGTCCTCTTCGAGCAGCTCGAGCGAGCCGTGGAAGAACTCCGCGCTGTGGACCCTGGTCGTGCGCAGCCACTGCATCTCCTCGAGGATGCACATGGAGTAGAGGTACGTGAACCCCCAGAGGTTCCCGCCGCCGACGAGGAAGTGGTAGTCGCTGTCCTTGTGGGCCTCGGCGAACGCGGCGGCCACCGGCTCGGCCTGCTTGGCGACCTCGACGAGGATCTGCGGGATGCCCTCGAACTCGGCGGCGAACTTCTCGTACCCGTCGAACTCGCCCCGGCGCGCGAGCAGCCGGGTCATGAACAGCAGCAGCTGCATGTCGAAGGGCCAGGTCTTGGGCTGCGAGACGAGCGCCGCGTCCACCTTCGTGGCCACGGGCGAGTCCGGGTGGCCGGTGAAGGAGACCGTGAAGGCGCCCTTGGACTTGCAGTACTCGATCGCGCGGACGGTGTCGTCGGTGGTGCCGGAGACCGAGGTGAAGATCGCCACGGTGTCCTCGCCCAGGCGGGCGTCACCGGAGACGATCAGCTCGGCGGCGATCGCGGCGCGCACGTCGAGCGTCGAGGCGCGCCGGGCCAGGTGCTCGTACGGCCACATCTGGGCGTAGGTGCCGCCGGCGCCGACGAGGAGCACGTGCTTGAACCCCTCGTCCACGAGCCGGTCGACCAGCTCCTCGATCCGTGGGCGCAGGCCCACCGCGCTCGTCACCTGGGAGAGAAATTCCGGCTCGTTGAACCCGAGCATCTTCGCATCCTTTCGAAGAAATGTCGCGCGACCGACCTGATACCGGTATCACGCGGCAGTCACGTTGACACAGAAGCCCTCGATACGTCAAACAACCAGCTACTTCAGGAGGACGACAAAAGATCTTGGCGACTGGGGCTGGTACCGGTATCAGATGCACTGTAAGGTCGGCCAACACCAAAAGGCGTTCCTGAAAGAGAAAGGAAGCCCATGCGCCCTCGCGCACTGCCGACGTTCGCGGCACTCCTCGGGACACTCACGCTGGCCGCCTGCTCGGGCGGCGGGCCCGCCCAGGCCCCGGCGGCCGACGCGGCCGCCACGCCGGAGTTCTCCGGCACGCTGAGCATCCTCACCAAGTTCGCCGGCGACCCGACGGGTCCCTACTTCGAGAACCTCGCGGCCGAGTACCAGAAGAAGCACCCGCAGGTGAAGGTCGAGCTGATCCAGGAGACCGACCAGAGCGTCAAGGACAAGCTCAAGACGCTCACGGCCTCGGACGCGCTGCCCGACGTCTACTTCACCTGGACCGGCAACTGGGCGGACAACTACATCCGCGGCGGCCGCGCCGCCGACCTCACCAAGGTGATCGGCCCGGACACGGAGTGGGGCAGGACGTTCAGCCCGGGCTCGCTGGCGGCCTTCGCCCGCGACGGCAAGAACTACGGGATCCCGCTGTACGGCAACGGCAAGTTCATGGGCTACAGCAAGAGCGCCTTCGCCAAGGCCGGGGTCGAGGTGCCGAAGACGTTCGAGGACCTCATCGCCGCCTGCGGCCCGCTGCGCAAGGCCGGGTACGAGCCCGTCGCCTTCGGCAACAAGGACGGCTGGCCCGCCCTGCACTACCTGCAGCAACTGTTCGCCTACAACGTGCCGGACGCCGTGCTGCAGGCCGACTTCGTCCCGGCCACGGCCAAGCTGGACGATCCGGGCTACGTCACCGCGCTCAAGCAGTTCAAGACGCTGGTCGACCAGTGCACCGACACGAAGAGCGGCACGAACGGCGTGCTCTACTCCTCGGCGCAGGAGGCCTTCGCCAACGGCAAGGCCGCCATGTACTACCAGGAGATCCTGGAGTTCGACAACGCGACGTCGGGCAAGCTCAAGCCCGCCGACTTCGGCATCTTCCAGCTCCCGGTCCCGGTCAACCACCCCGGCGACCCGGCGGTGCTGGAGGGCTCGCCCGAGGGATACCTGGTCAACGCCAAGTCGCCCAGGATCGCCCTGGCCGTCGACTTCATGAAGTTCGCCACGAGCGCGCAGAGCGCCAAGACGCTGTCCGCGCCGCCGTACGGGCAGCCCAGCACGGTCGTCGGGGCGGTCACGCCCGAGACCTCCAGCAAGGCCGTCTACGAGGGCGTCCAGCTCGTCAACAAGGCGCCGAAGCTCGCCATCTGGCTCGACATGGTCACCGTGCCCGAGGTGGCCGACGCCTGGCTGGCCGGCGGTGAGGCCATGGTCAGCGGTGGCAAGACCGCCGAACAGGTGCTCGAGAGCGTGCGCCAGGCCTCGGCCGAAGCCAAGTAGGGAGTCCGCACGTGCGCGCCACGCTCAGGCTCGTATGGGTCCTGCCCGCCCTCGTGCTGGTCGGAGTGTTCGTCTACCTGCCGCTCGTGCAGAACCTGCAGTTCAGCACGCTCAAGTGGGACATCTACAGCGGCAGCCAGGAATACGTCGGGCTCGACAACTACGCCAAGCTCGTCGACGACCCGGTGTTCTGGTCGTCGCTGGGCAACAACGCGCTGTACGCGGTGGTCTCCATCGTGTTCCAGGTGTTCGGGGCGCTCCTGCTCGCCGCGCTCATCGAGAGCATCGGCAGCGAGCGCTGGCGGCGCGGCCTGCGCGCGGTCTACTTCATCCCCTCGGCGATCTCGCTGACCGTCGCGGGGCTGCTGTTCTACTTCGTGTACGAGCCGAACCTGGGCCCGCTCAACCACGCGCTCCAGGCCGTGGGCCTGGGCGAGTTCGCCCAGGCGTGGCTGGGCCAGGAGAGCACGGCCATGCCGGCGATCATCGCGATGAGCCAGTGGCAGGGCTTCGGCTACTCCACGCTGCTGTTCGCGGTCGCCATCCAGCGCATCCCCTCGGAGATCTACGGCGCCGCAGCCATCGACGGCGTCGGCCCGATCCGCCGGTTCGTCCACGTGACGGTGCCGCTCGTGCGCGAGATGACCGGGCTCATGGCGATCGTCACGATCTCGGGCGCGTTCCAGGTGTTCAACGAGGTCATGGTGATGACCGCCGGCGGGCCCAACAACTCGACGCAGGTGCTGGGCACCTGGCTGTACCGCAGCGGGTTCGTCCGCAACAACTTCGGCTACGCCGCCGCGGTCGCGACCGTCCTGTTCGTGATCACGCTCGGCATCGCGGTGGCACAGCTGTGGGTCACCCGCAGGAGAAGGGTGGAATGGTGACGCGCCTGAGCTTCCTCGCGGTGATCGCCCGCGTCTTCATGTGGGCCTTCCTGCTGGCCCTCGCGGTCGTCGTGGTCTATCCGCTGCTGTGGATGACCCTCAACGGGTTCAAGACCAACGCCGAGCTGTTCGGCGACCCGTTCGCGCTGCCCCTGCACTGGAGCTTCGACAACTACCAGAAAGCGTGGAACCGCGGCGTCAGCGACTACCTGACCACCAGCGTGCTGGTCACGCTGACCTCGACGGTCGCCACGGTGTTCGTCAGCGCGTGGGCCGCCTACGGCCTCACCCGCGTGAACGTCCCGCTCAACCGGACGCTCACGGCGGCGATCCTCGGCGGGCTCATGCTCGCCCCCACCGTGGCGCTCGTGCCGCTGGTGAAGATGTTCCAGGCGATGGGGCTGTACAACACGTTCTGGGCGCTGCTCATCCTCTACACCGCCTTCCGCGTCCCGTTCACGACCTTCCTCATCCGGGCGTACATGATCGACCTGCCCCGCGAGGTGGACGAGGCGGCCGAGATGGACGGCGCGGGCCGGTGGACGGCGTTCTGGCGGATCATCCTGCCGATGTGCAAGCCGATCCTGACCTCGACGGTGCTGCTGCACATCCTCTTCACCTGGAACGAGTACCTCTTCGCGATGATCTTCACCAGCGGCACCGGCGTGCAGACCCTCCCCGTGGGCCTGACCAGCCTGATGAGCAAGCACGGCACCGAGTACCCGGTCGTCTTCGCCGGGATGGTGATCGCGGCGCTCCCCGTGGTCCTGCTGTTCTTCCTGGGCCAGCGCTACATCGTCAAGGGGCTCGCCGACGGGGTCGGCAAGTGACGCTCAGGCGGCCGTCCAGCCGAGCAGCCGCTCCAGCGGCCAGGTGTTGACGACGCGGTCGGCCTCGATGCCGCACCGCGCCGCCCGTTCGCAGCCGTAGTGCTGCCAGTCGAGCTGGCCGGGCGCGTGGGCGTCGGAGTCGATCGCGAACACGCACCCCATCTCGTACGCCAGCCGCAGCAGCCTCTTGGGCGGGTCCAGCCGGTCCGGCCGGGAGTTGATCTCCACCGCCACCCCGAACCGCCGGCAGGCCTCGAAGACCAGCTCGGCGTCGAACGACGACTCCGGGCGGCGCTCGCCGCGCCTGCCGCCGGCCTTCACGACCCGCCCCGTGCAGTGGCCGAGCACGTCCACCAGGGGGTTGGCGACGGCGGTGACCATGCGGCGGGTCATCTCGTCGCCGTCCATGCGGAGCTTGGAGTGCACGCTGGCCACCACCACGTCCAGCCGCTCCAGCAGCTCGGGTGACTGGTCGAGGGAGCCGTCCGCGTTGATGTCCACCTCGATGCCGGTCAGGATCCGGAACGGGGCCAGCCGCTCGTTCAGCTCGGCCACCACGTCGAGCTGACGTTCGAGGCGCTCGGCCGACAGGCCCTTGGCCACGGTCAGCCGGGGCGAGTGGTCGGTCAGCGCCAGGTAGTCGTGGCCGAGCCCGCGGGCCGCCTCGGCCATCTCCTCGATCGGCGAGCCGCCGTCCGACCAGTCGGAGTGGCTGTGCAGGTCGCCTTTCAACGCGCCGCGCAGCGCCTGCGTCTCCTCGTCGAGCTGCACGCCGTCGGTCGCCTGCAACCGCCGCAAATACGTAGGAACCTGCCCATCGAGGCTTTCGTTGACCACAAGGGCGGTGACCTTCCCGATGCCGGGCAGGTCGCCGAGACCGCCGGTGCGGGCCAGCCGCACGAGCTCGTCCCTGGGCAGGTCGGCGACGACCTGGGCGGCGCGACGGAAGGCACGTACGCGGTACGTGGGCTCTCCTGCGCGCTCCAGCAGGAAGGCGATCTCGCGCAGGGCCTCAACCGGTTCCATGTGAGCGAACATACCTCGGGGTCACGACACAGGATTGAACGGGGACAAGGGCCGCCGATAGGCTGAGCGGCCCATGAAAGCAGGATCTTGATGGCACAACCTCCGCAAACCCATCCCACGCCGCCGCCGCCCGCGCGCAAGGCGTCCAAGGCCATCCCGCTGACCATTCTCGGTGTTCTGTCCATCATGCTGGTCGGCTACTGCGCGGCCACCCAGGATGACGACGACGTCACCGCGGACTGCGTCATCCAGCTGGAGGACGGCACGTACGAGGTCGTCGACGACGACTACTGCGACGATGACGACAACGGCTCGTACCACTACTACGGCGGTTCGCGCGGGGCGTACATGTGGTACTACGGGGGCACGAGGTCGGGCAACAAGGTGCACGGCGGCACCACGTACCGGCCCTCTGACGTGAACATCTCCACCCGCAACGGGAAAGAGATCCAGCGGGGCGGCTTCGGCAACCACTGGGGCGGCGGGAGCTGACAGGTGCGCCGTGAGCATGGCACTCCCAGGGACGGCTGGGAGAAGACGATCGAGGGTCAGGGCCTGGCCTACCACCGGGTGGCGCACCCGTCGGGGCTGAGCAGACCGTACTGGGACGAGTCCATCCATTACATCTTCTCCATGGACGAGGTCGAGGCGCTGGAGGAGCAGGTCGAGGAGCTCCACGAGATGTGCCTGCGCGCCGTCGAGCACGTGGTCTCGGCCCGGCGCTTCGCCGACTTCGCGATCCCCGAGTGGGCGTGGGACGAGGTGGCGCGCTCATGGGAGCGCCGCGACTCCCACCTGTACGCCCGCTTCGACCTGCGCTACGACGGCACCGGGCCGGCGAGGCTGCTGGAGTACAACGCGGACACGCCGACCTCGCTCGTGGAGTCGTCGGTCGTGCAGTGGTTCTGGCTGCAGGACGTCCACCCGGGCGCCGACCAGTGGAACTCCGTGCACGAGCGGCTCATCGAGCGCTGGCGCGAGCTGCGACTGCCGCCCGGGCCCACCCACTTCGCGTTCACGAACATGGACGAGACGGGCGAGGAGGCCATGACCGTGGCCTACCTGCAGGAGACCGCCGAGCAGGCGGGCCTGCAGACCGTCGCCGTCGCCATGGAGGACATCGGCTGGGACTCGCTCAACCGCCGCTTCGTGGACGTCGAGAACCGCGTGATCCGCTCGGCGTTCAAGCTCTACCCGTGGGAGTGGATGCTGGCCGACGACTTCGGGCGGCACGCCGTACGGCACTCCACCTGGATCGAGCCGCTGTGGAAGACGCTGCTGTCCAACAAGGCGCTGCTGGCGATCCTGTGGGAGCTCAACCCGGGCCACCCCAACCTGCTGCCCGCCTACCTCGACGGGCCGCGCGACCTGACCTCCTACATCGCCAAGCCGCTGCTGGGCAGGGAGGGCGCCTCCATGCGCATCGTCACGCCCGAGGGCACCCAGGAGACGCCGGGCGTCTACGGCCGGGAGGGGTACGTCTTCCAGGGCTTCGAGGCGCTGCCCCAGTTCGAGGGGCAGCGGCCGGTGCTCGGCGCCTGGGTGGTCGCCGACGAGGCCGCCGGGCTGGGTATCAGGGAGACGACCGGCCTGATCACCGATGACACCTCCTCGTTCGTCCCCCACCTCATCGCCTGACTCCCCACCGCATCCCCCGATAGGAATCAACGTGACTCTTCTCGAGACCCTCGCCCGCGGCGCGGGCGCCATCGCCGCGTACGCCGCCGTCGGCGTGATCCTGATGATCGTCGGCTTCTACGTGATCGACTGGGCCACCCCCGGCAAGCTGAGCGAGATCATCCGCACCCAGCGCAACCCCAACGCCACCCTGCTCGCCACCTCCGCCCTGGCCGCCGTCGGCCTGATCGTGGCCGCCTCCATCTGGTCCTCCGGCGGCCGGCTGGCCGAGGGGCTGGCGGGCACCGCGGTGTTCGGCCTGGTCGGCATCGTGGTGCAGACCGTGGCGATGCTGCTGTTCGACCGGGTCGTGGGCATCTCCGTACGCGATCTCGTGAAGGAGCCCCAGCTGCAGCCGGGCGCGCGGCTGCTCGCGGTCACGCACATCGCGATCGGCCTCATCACGGCCGTCGCGGTCATCTGACGCCGGTCGCCCGGCCGCAGGAGAACGGCCGTCGCGGTCATCCGAACGGAGCTGGCACTCTAGGAGGCGTGACAGACCGGACCCGGGAGGACACCACCCGCAGGCTCGAGCGGGCCATGGGCTCGCTCGGCACGGCGGCGATGGCGCGCATGGAGGAGCAGCTGCCGTGGTTCCGCGCGCTCAGCGCGGAGGACCGGTCGTGGGTGGGGCTCGTGGCCCAGGCCGGCATCGCGGCGTTCGTCGAGTGGTTCTCGATCGCCGGCGAGGATCGCCCCACCCCCAGCATCGAGTTCTTCGGCACGGCTCCGCGCGAGCTCAAGCGGTCCATCTCGCTGCAGCAGACCGTCGACATCGTCAGGATCGTGGTCGAGGTGGTCGAGGCGCAGGCCCACGAGCTGGCCGCGCCCGGCGGCGAGGACCAGCTCCAGCAGGCCATGCTCCGCTACACCCGCGACGTCGCCTTCGCCGCCGCCCACGTCTACGCCCGCGAGGCCGAGGCCAGGGGCTCGTGGGACGCCCGCCTCGAGGCCCTGATCGTGGACGCCCTCGTCCGCGGCGAGGTCGACGACGGCCTGCACTCCTGGGCGGCCGCGCTCGGCTGGACCTCCTCCCCCGTGGTCGTCATCGCCGGCCACGCTCCCGACGACGACCCCCGCGCGGTCATCGACGGGCTGCGGGAGAAGGGCCGCCGCATCGGCATGGACCTGCTGGCCGGCGTGCAGGCCGACCGGCTGATCGTCATCGTGGGCGGCGCCGAGAGCGTCAACGACGCGGCCAAGCAGGTCGTGCACCGCTTCGGGATGGGCCCCATCGTCATCGGCCCCGAGGTCCCCGACCTGCACGCCGCGGCCAGGTCGGCCAGGGCGGCGCTGGCCGGGCTGAAGGCGTCGTCCGGCTGGCCCGACGCGCCGCGCCCGGTGCACGCCGAGGACCTGCTGGCCGAGCGGGCGCTCGACGGCGACGACGACGCCAGGCAGCAGCTCATCGAGAACGTCTACCAGCCGCTCGCGGGCACGCCCCTGCTCGACACCCTCGCCACGTACCTGGAGCAGGGCACCTCGCTGGAGGCGACGGCGCGGCTGCTGTTCGTCCACCCCAACACCGTCCGCTACCGGCTGAAGAAGATCACGGAGCTGACCGGCTACCAGCCCACGGAGGGCAGGTCCGCCTTCACCCTCCAGGTCGGCCTGATCCTCGGCCGGTTGTCAGAGAGTGCCGAAATGTGGCGTGCCCTAACGTAATGCCGCCGAAATCCCCACTGTAGGCTTCCTACAAAACCCCCCGGACGAAGTTCGTGCGGATCATTATCCGCGTGTCGGAGTTCTACAGGGCAAGGTGGGTTTTGTGCTTGTACTCGTCGCTCCGGGCCAAGGTGCCCAAACGCCAGGCTTCCTTTCTCCCTGGCTCGAGCTCCCCGGTGTGGCCGACAGACTCGGCGCCTGGTCGGAGGTCGTCGGGCTCGATCTGATCGCCTACGGGACCACCGCCGACGCCGACGAGATCCGTGACACCGCCGTCGCCCAGCCGCTTCTCGTGGCCGCCGCGCTGGCCTCCGCCGAGGTGCTCGGCGTGACGCCGGACGTGCTCGCGGGCCACAGCGTGGGCGAGTTCGCCGCCGCCGCGCTGGCCGGGGTGCTCACCCCCGAGCAGGCGCTCAGCCTGATCCGCGAGCGCGCCCAGGCCATGGCCAAGGCCGCCGCGGTCACCGAGACCGGCATGACCGCCGTGCTCGGCGGCGTCGAGGACGACGTGCTGGCCGCCCTCGACAAGCACGGCCTGACCCCCGCCAACATCAACGGCGCCGGCCAGATCGTCGCGGGCGGCACGCTGGAGCAGCTGGCCGCGCTCAAGGACGACCCGCCGGCCCGCGCCCGCCTCATCCCGCTGAAGGTGGCCGGCGCCTTCCACACCCGCCACATGGCCCCCGCCGTGGAGAGCCTGCGCGAGGCCGCCGCCGGCGTGGCCCCCGCCGACCCCGCCGTCACGCTCCTGTCCAACTCCGACGGCCAGGCGGTCGCCTCCGGCGCCGAGTTCGTGGAGCGGCTGGTCAAGCAGGTCAGCAGCCCCGTCAGGTGGGGCGCCTGCATGGAGACCATGGCCGGGCTCGGCGTCACGACGATGATCGAGCTGCTGCCCGGCGGCACGCTCACCGGCCTGGCCAAGCGCGGCCTGTCCGGCGTGCGGACGGTGGCGCTGAAGACCCCCGACGACCTCGACGCGGCCAGGGAGCTGACCAAGTGAAGATTCCCGACGTCGCCCCTGGCGGCAGGATCCTGGGCCTCGGCCACTACCAGCCGGCCAACATCGTCACCAACGACGACCTGGCCAAGAACATGGACACCAACGACGAGTGGATCCAGTCCAGGGTCGGCATCAAGGAGCGCCGCGTCGCGCCCGACAGCGAGTCGCTCGAGGACATGGCCACCATCGCTGGCGGCAAGGCGCTGGCCGCGAGCGGCCTGTCGCCCGAAGAGGTCGACCTCGTCATCGTGGCCACCTGCACGCTCGAGACCCAGATCCCCAACGCCAGCGCCGTCGTGGCCCACCGCCTCGGCATCAAGGCGCCGGGCGCGTTCGACGTCAACGCCGCCTGCGCCGGGTTCTGCTACGCCCTCGCCACCGCGAGCTCCGCCGTGCGCGGGGGTGCGGCCCGCCACGTGCTGGTCATCGGCGCGGAGAAGCTGTCGCAGTGGGTCGACTGGACCGACAGGTCCACCGCCGTGATCTTCGCCGACGGCGCGGGCGCCGCGGTGGTGGGTCCCTCCGACGTCCCCGGCATCGGCCCCGTGGTGTGGGGCAGCGCCGGCGACAAGTCCGAGGCGATCGCCATCAAGGACCGCCAGGACTTCCTCCGCCAGGAGGGCCAGACGGTGTTCCGCTGGGCGACCACCGCGCTCCACCCGGTGGCGCTCGAGGCCTGCGAGCGCGCGGGCGTGGACCCGTCGGAGCTGACGGCGTTCGTGCCCCACCAGGCCAACCTGCGCATCATCGAGGCCATCGCCCGTAAGCTGGGCGCCGACAAGGCCGTGATCGCCCGCGACATCGTCAACGCCGGTAACACCTCGGCCGCCTCGATCCCGCTGGCGCTCTCGCGCATGCTGGAGCGCGGCGAGGTCCGCTCCGGCGGTCTCGCGCTGCTGCTCGGCTTCGGCGCGGGGCTGACCTATGCCGGCCAAGTGATCGAGATCCCTTAGCCTCCCCCCGCACTTCATCCAGAGCTTGTACGGCACAGCCGTGCAGAAACCAGAAATCAAAAGGAGAACCAGCGACATGGCTGCCAACGAGCAGGACATTCTTGCCGGCCTCGGCAAGATCATCAACGAGATCACCGGCATCCCGGCCTCGGACGTGACCCCCGAGAAGAGCTTCGTCGACGACCTCGACATCGACTCCCTGTCCATGGTCGAGATCGCCGTGGCCGCCCAGGACGAGTTCGGCGTCGAGATCCCCGACGACCAGCTCAAGAACCTGAAGACGGTCAAGGACGTCCTCAACTTCATCCAGGGCTGACAGAGAAAACCAAACTGACTAGCAAGGAGCGCGAAACGTGAGTGCGAACCGGGTACGTGTCGTCGTCACCGGGCTTGGCGCGACGACGCCCGTCGGTGGAGACGTCACCTCGACCTGGTCGGCGCTCCTCGCCGGTCAGTCGGGTGTCGAGACCCTCACCACGGACTGGATCGACACCGTCCCCGTGAAGTTCGCGGGGACGGCCGCGGTGGACCCCACCGAGGTGCTGCCGCGGCCGGAGGCCCGCCGGCTCGACCGCAGTGAGCAGTTCGCGATGGTCGCCGCCCGGGAGGCCTGGCAGGACGCCGGCGCCCCCGAGGTCGCGCCGGAGCGGCTGGGCGTCGTGGTCTCCAGCGGCATCGGCGGCATCAACACCACGCTGAGCGCGTACGACACCTACCGGGAGCGCGGCTGGAACCGGCTGTCGCCGTTCACCGTGCCGATGCTCATGCCCAACGGCCCGGCCGCCTGGATCGGCCTCGACCTGGGCGCCCAGGCCGGGGTGCACGCCACCGTGTCGGCGTGCGCGTCCGGCGCGGAGGCGATCGGCCACGCGATGGACATGATCAGGGTGGGCCGCGCCGACGTGGTCGTGGCCGGCGGCACCGAGGCCGCCATCCACGGGCTCAACATGGCGGCCTTCGCCGCCGCGCGGGCCATGTCCACCCGCAACGACGACCCGCAGGGCGCGTCCAGGCCGTGGGACCGCGACCGCGACGGGTTCGTGCTCGGTGAGGGCGCCGGCATCGTGGTGCTGGAGTCCGAGGAGCACGCCAAGGCGCGTGGCGCGCGCATCTACGCCTACTGCGCCGGGGTCGGCTACTCCGCCGACGCCCACCACATCACGCAGCCCGAGCCCGAGGGCCGGGGCATCATCATGGCGATGACCCAGGCGCTCAACGACGCCGGCCTGACCGGCCTCGACATCAAACACGTCAACGCGCATGCCACCTCCACCCCTGCCGGCGACGTCGGCGAGGTGCAGGCCGTGGCCAAGGCCATCGGCACCCACCCGCTCGTGACCTCGACCAAGTCGATGACCGGTCACCTGCTCGGCGGGGCCGGCGGCATCGAGTCCGTCTTCACCATCAAGGCGCTGCAGGAGCGGATCGTCCCCGCGACCATCAACCTCGACGACCTCGACGACGGCATCGAGGTGGACCTGGTCTACGGCAAGAACCGCCCCCTGCCCGACGGAGACATCGCCGCGGTCAACAACTCGTTCGGATTCGGGGGCCACAACGTGGCCGTCGTGTTTAAGGGGGCATAAATGACCGTGCTGGACAACGGGGTGGCGGCCGACGGCACCGAACAGGAGCCTGCCGATCCCCGCGATCCAGTCGTCCGCCTGACCGCGCTGCTCGACGAGGGCTCGCTGCGGCCGATCACCTCCGAAGACAAGAGCGGCGTGCTGGCCGCCATGGGCCGCGTCGAGGGTGTTCCCGTCGTCGCCTTCTGTAGTGACGCCCGCTTCCAGGGCGGCGCGATGGGCAGCGAGGGCTGCGAGCACATCGTGCACGCCTACGACGTGGCCGTCCGTGAACGGGTGCCGGTCATCGGGATCTGGCACTCCGGCGGTGCGCGACTCGCCGAAGGCGTCGAGTCGCTGCACGCCGTCGGGCGGGTCTTCGCCGCCATGACCAAGGCGTCCGGCGTGGTGCCGCAGATCTCCGTGGTCGTCGGCCCCGCCGCCGGCGGCGCCGCCTACGGTCCCGCGCTGACCGACCTCGTCATCCTGGCCGAGTCCGGCCGCATCTTCGTCACGGGCCCCGACGTGGTCCGCAGCGTCACCGGCGAGAGCGTCGACGCCGCGGCCCTGGGCGGCCCGGAGCCGCACAGCAAGCGCAGCGGCGTCGTCCACGTCGTCGCCAAGACCGAGACCGACGCGTACGTCAAGGCGCGCCAGCTCGCCACGCTCCTCGGCCACCAGGGCCGGGTGCGCACGGGAGAAATCGAGGAAGTGGACTTCTCCACGCTGCTGCCCGACTCGGCCAGGCGCGCCTACGACGTCAAGCCGCTGGTCAACGGCCTGCTCGACGAGCCTGGCATCGAGCTGCACCCCAAGTGGGCGCCGAACATCGTCACATCGCTCGGCCGCCTCGGTGGCCGGACGGTCGGTGTGATCGCCAACAACCCGCTGCGGCTCGGCGGCTGCCTCGACGCCACGTCCGCCGAGAAAGCCGCCCGCTTCGTACGTATGTGTGACGCTTTCGGGGTGCCATTGGTTGTCCTCGTGGACGTTCCCGGCTACCTGCCCGGCGTCGGGCAGGAGCACGACGGGGTCGTGCGGCGGGGGGCCAAGCTGCTGCACGCCTTCGCCGAGGCCTCGGTGCCCCGGGTCACGCTGGTGACGCGCAAGGCGTACGGGGGCGCGTACATCGCGATGAACTCCCGCGCGCTGGGGGCCACCAAGGTGTTCGCCTGGCCGACCACCGAGGTGGCGGTCATGGGGTCGGTGGCGGCCGTACGCATCCTCAAGCGGCGCGAGCTGGCCGCGGCGCCGGAGGAGGAGCGGGCCGAGCTGGAGCAGCGGCTGGCCGCCGAGCACGAGAAGCTGGCCGGTGGGCTCGACCGGGCCCGGGACCTGGGGGTCATCGACGAGGTGATCAAGCCGGAGGAGACGCGCGGCGCCATCGCCAAGCTCCTCGCCCAGGCCACGCCCGCCCGCGGCGCCCACGGCAACATCCCGCTGTAGCTCTCTTCACGAGCGGCCCCGCACCGACCATCGGTGCGGGGCCGCTCGCGTACTTCCCAGAAGACCCCGCACTGACCATCGGTGCGGGGCCGCTCGCGTACTTCCCAGAAGACCCCGCACTGACCATCGGTGCGGGGCCGCTCGCGTGCTTCCCAGAAGACCCCGCACTGACCATCGGTGCGAGGCTGCTCGCGTGCTCCGCGCTGGCCATCGGCGCGGGGTATTTCGCGTGCTTCCCAAGAGGCCCCGCACCGGCGTGGGTGCGGGGCCTCTTGGGCGCGGCGTTCGCCCGTGGCGTGGGCAGGGTCAGACGGCGGCGTGGAGCCAGCGGACGGGCGCACCGTCGCCCGCGTACCGGAACGGCTCCAGCTCCTCGTCCCAGGGCCGCCCGAGCATCTTGTCCAGCTCGTCCTCCAGCACACAACGCCCCTGCGCGGCCATCATCATCGCCGCCCGGAGCCGTTCCTCGGGGATCATGATGTCGCCCGCCGCGCCGATGACCGCGGTGTAGGCACCGAGGGTCGGCGTGTAGGCATGGCGGGACCCGTCGACTCCCGGCGAGGCGTCCTCGGTGATCTCGAACCTGAGGCGCTGCCAGCCCATGAGTGAGGAGGCGATGGCCGCGGCGATGCCGGCGCGACCCTCCCACTCCGCCTGGGCCCGCACGACATTGGGCGCGGCGGGTTGCGGAGTCCACGTCAGATCAACGGGCACGCCAAGGACACCCGCGACTGCCCATTCGATATGAGGGCACAGCGCGGGCTGAGCCGAGTGGACGTAAAGGACGCCACGAGCAGACACCGGACCTCCCGTTTCGGTACGAGGTGCGCCTTCCCCAACGGCCTCGCCCCGGGATGATCACAAGTGACTAGGGAGAGACTACCGTCGGTCGCTATCCGGCACCAGAGGGGGGCCATACCAACTTGGTGCGGGAGTGGCATGTGACAGTTGGACCAGCGGGGAAACATACCGCCTCATGGAAATTGAATCTGTCGGCGCGTCGCTCATCCGGCCTGGTCAGGTGCTGACCGACCGCGCGGCGCTGTCGGCCGTCTCGCGCTGGACCCAGGCGGTCTCGGAGGCGGACGGCGTCTGCGTGATCCACCTGTCGCCCGGCGCCGACCCCTGCGAGATCACCGCCGAACTCCGCGATCGGGGCCTGCGGGCATCGCCGAACCACGTGTTCCGCGGCCAGCCCCTGTTCTTCGGTGGTCCCGCGTCCAGACCCTTCCCCACCCCGCCCATCGCCCACAAGCCGGGGCGCTCCCGCTCGGGCGTGGTCGTCGGGCTGCTCGACACCGGCATCGCCAAGCACCCGTGGTGGTCCGGCAGCGACTGGTACGGCGAGACCGCCCCGGAGTGCGCCGACGCGACGGAGGGCGCGCAGGCGGGGCACGGCACGTTCATCGCGGGCCTGCTGACCAGGCGGGCGCCGGGCGCGGAGCTGAGCGTGCACCGGGTGCTCGACGGCGACGGCATCGGCGACGAGGCGACCGTCGTCCGCGCCCTCCACCGCATGCGCGAGCGCCCCCCGCAGGTGCTCAACCTCTCCTTCGGCGGCCACACCTACGACGACCGCCCGCCACCGCTGCTGAGCGACGCCCTCGCCGCGCTGCCCGACACGGTGGCCGTGGCCTGCGCCGGCAACACGGGGTCCGACCGGCCGTTCTGGCCGGCGGCGCTGCCCTCCGTGGTGGGCGTGGCCGCAGTGGACGCCTCGGAGGAGCAGCGCGCCCCCTACTCCGGCTACGGCATCTGGGTGGACGCCTGCGCCCGCGGCGACTGGCTGACCAGCAGTTTCCTGGACGGCGGCGACTTCGCGGGATACGCGGCGTGGAGCGGCACGTCGTTCGCCACCGCCCTGGTGGCGGGCGCCGTCGCGGACGGGGCCAAGAGCGAGCCGGCCAAGGAGGTCGCCAGACGGCTCTTCGAGTCCGAGCGGGCCCGGCAAATTCCCGATCTGGGAGTTCTGATCCCGGCGAGTCTGTAGAGTTTACGCTCAGTCCTCAGCCAATCACGGGGAGGCATGATCGCCTACTCGTGCCGGACGGAAGGAGGCCGCGATGCGCGATTCAGCGGAGCTGCTCGCAGCGGCGGCCGAGGGCGACCGGACGGCCTGGGACGAGCTGGAGTCCAGGTTCGGGCCGCGCATGTGGGCTGTGGCCCGCGCGTGCGGCCTGAGCCCCTCCGACGCGGCGGACGCGGTCCAGGGTTCCTGGTTGCGCCTGCTGCAGCACCTCCCGAGCATCAGGGATCCGGCCGGGGTGGGGGCCTGGCTCGTGACGACCGTGCGCCGTGAAGCCCTCCTGCTGCTGCGCAAGGATCGTCCCGGGGTCTCCTCCTTCGAGGTCGTCGAAGACCCCGACCCGGAGTCCGCCGTCCTGGAGGCCGACGGCCGCCGCCTGCTCTGGAAGACGGTCTCCGACCTGCACGAGCCCTGCCGCTCACTCCTCCAGCTGGTCGCCGTCGACTTCGGCAACCAGCAGATGGCGTCACGGCTCGGACTGCCCGTGGGCAGCATCGGTCCGACCAAGGCCCGGTGCCTGGAAAAACTGCGCACTCTGATCTCGATACAGGAGACAGCGCAATGATCAACGATGAGTATTTCCTGGCAGCCCTCCGGTTGGCCTCCGGGAACGACCCGATCCCCGGCCACGTGTCCGCCGCCGCGCGCGACGCCTACCGGTTCCGGGTCCCCGGAGGGGTGACGGCCGACCCCACCGACCGTGGCGCCGCCGGCGGCGTACGCGATGACGAAGGCTCCCATCTGGTGCGCTTCGTCGTGGCGGGCCTCACCTTCGACCTGGAGATCACGATCGGCGACGGGCTCATCGACGTGGCGGGGCACGTCTCCCCGTACCCGGGGGAGGGCGCGCTCATCGACGTGCGCACTCCCCATCTGACGCTCACCCGGCGGATCGCCGGCTCCGGCGACTTCGCCGCCACCGGCCTGCCGCCGGGCTGGCTGAGCGTGGTCTGCCACCGCCCCGGCTACAAGCCCGTCCAGACGCGGTGGGTGCGCATCCGGCCCTGACGCGACCCTGATCCCCTTGCCGACCAGCCGAGAGAGCCGCGTCGCTGCTCTCGGCCGTTTCCGTACCAAGGCACCGAGTTTCCACCCCAAGGCACCCATATGAGCGCATCACCAGAGCGACCCGACGACCGAGATCCACTCGTCGTGGCGGCCGAGGCCGCTGTCATGCGCTCCCTGGTCGATCCCGACCACGCCCTGCGCGCCGCCCGTACCGTGCTCTCCTCCGCCCGCCGCGCCGGCGACCCCGAGGCCGAGGCCGTCGCGCACAGGGCCATCGCGCTGGCCGCCCGCGAGCTCGGCGATCTGCGCAGCGCCGAGCACCACCTCCGCGAGGCCATCGCCATCCCGGGCGCCCCGCCGGAGCGCATCGCCCAGGCCCGGCTCTCCCTCGTCACCGTACGCACCGAGCTCGGCCACCCGATCCAGGCCCTGCGCGTGGCCGCCCTGGCCTGGGCCCACCTCTCGCCGCTCGACCGCGCCAAGCTCGACACCCAGCGCGCGGTCGCGCTGGCCCGGCTCGGCCGCCACCAGGAGGCCATCGCCTCCTGCGACCGCGCGCTGCGGGTCCTCGTGACCGCTCCCGGCACCATCGACGACCGCCGGTTTCTCGCGGGCGGGCTGCTCAACCGCGGTCTCGTCCACTCCTACCGCGGCGACTGGGACGCCGCCATGCGCGACCTCACCGCCTGCCTGGAGATCTCCCGGCAGGCGGGGCTGCGGCACCTGGGACGCCTGTCCGCCGCCAACCTGCCTTTCCTCGCGGTACGGCGGGGCGACATCGCGGGGGCGTTCAAGCTCTACCGCGAGGCCGAGGACACCCTGTTCGGCTTCCCCGAGCGGCTGGCCACGATGCGGGCGGACTTCGCCGGCGCTCTGCTGGCCGCCCATCTGCCGGGCGAGGCCAGGGCCATGCTGAGCCTGGCCGTACCCGATCTCGAGGCGTCGGGGGCGCACGTGGCGCTGGCCGAGGCCCGGCTGAAGCTGGCCCAGGTGGAGCTGCTGACCGGTGACCCGCGCCGGGCGCTGGAGGTGGCCGAGCAGGCGGCCGGCGAGCTGGCCGCGCAGGACCGGACGTCCTGGCTGCCGCTGGCCAGGGAGGTCGTCCTGCGGGCCCGGCTGACGCTCGAACCCGTCACGCCCGCCCTGGTCGCCGACCTGGTCGCGTGCGCGGACGAGCTGGAGGACGGCCTGGCGCACCTGGCGGGCGCCGCCGCGCTGCGGCTGGTGGCGGCGGAGGCGGCGCTGGCCGTGGACGACCACCCGACGGCCTCGGCGCAGCTGGCCCTGCTCACCGAGCACGCCGAACGCGAAGAGCCCTTCGCCCCGATCGGCACCCGGCTCACCCCGCGGGACTCCGAGTCCGCGCGGGAGGCGGAGATCCCGGTGCCGGTACGGCAGCACGCGCTCGCCCTGGAGGCGTCGCTGCAGGAGGACGCCACGGGGGCCTTCCGGGCGGTCCGCGTCGGGCTGTCGGAGGTGAGCGAGCGGGTGGAGACGTTCGACGATCCATCGCTGCGCGCCCACGCGGCCAGGGCCGGGGAGCGGCTGGCGGGGTTCGGGCTGGGGCTGGCGGTGCGGGGCGGGTCCGCCGGGGAGGTGTTCGAGTTCGCGGAGCGGTGGCGGGCGGTGGCCGCGCCCTCGCACGCGTGCTCGCTGGTGGATCCCGAACGGGTGCGGGCGGAGCTGGGCTCCGGGGCGCTGGTGGAGTTCGTGGCGGACGGGGACGCGCTGCTGGCCGTGCTCGTCACCGGCGAGCGGGTGACGCTGCGGCGGGTGGGTGACGTCCGGCAGGTCAAGGAGGCGATCGTCCGGCTCCGTTACGCGCTGCGCCGCCAGTGCTCCGCGACGCCGCAGCCTCGCTGCGACCTGGAGAGCGTCGAGGTGGCGGCGCTGGAGGTCGAAGGGCTGCTGCTGCGCCCGCTCCTCGCCGAGCTGGGTGACGGGCCGCTGGTGGTGGTGCCGGTGGACGCCCTGCACACGCTGCCGTGGGGGGCGCTGCCGTGCCTGCGCGAACGCCCGGTCAACGTGGTCGCCAGCGCGGCCGGCTGGGTGCGGGCCCGGGAGCTGGCCCGCGCCCGCCGGAGCGGCCCGCCGGCGGTGGTGGCGGCGGCCGGGCCGGCCCTGGCGCACGCGCACGCCGAGGTGCGCAGCGTGCTCGCCTGCCATCCGGACGGGCGCGAGGCGCCGGGGCGCACCGGGCCGGTGCTGGAGGCCCTGGCGACGGCCGACGTCCTGCACCTGGCCGCACACGGGGTCTTCCACGCGCGCAGCCCGCTGGTGTCCGGAATCACGCTGGAGGACGGCTCGCTGATGGCCTACGACCTGCTGGACATCCCGCGGTCGCCGGGGCTGGTGGTGCTGTCGGCGTGCAACTCGGGGATGTCGCGTACGCCGGTGGAGGGGGCGCCGCTGGGGCTGCCCGGCACGTTCCTGGCCAAGGGGTCGGCGTGCGTGGTGGCGGGGCTGGTGCCGGTGCGGGACGAGGGGGCCTGGGCGCTCATGAGCATGTTCCACGAACTGCTGGTGGCGGGCCGGCCCCCGGACGCGGCCCTGGCCTCCGCCGCCGCCAAGACCGGCGAAACCGGCTTCGTCTGCTTCGGCGCGGGCGACCATCCGTTGTACTAGCGGCCGCCCGCCCTCTGGGTGAGCGGCCGCTTCAGCCGGTGGCGACCGGCCGGGAGGGGTCGGCCACCCAGTTGGACCAGGAGCCGACGTACAGCGCGGCGGGCAGGCCGGCCACCTCCAGGGCCAGCACCTCGTGCGCGGCCGTCACGCCGGAGCCGCAGTAGGCGCCTGCCTGGACCCCCTCCCGGACCCCCAGCCCGGTGAAGCGGTCCCGGAGGGCGGCGGGCGGGAGGAAGCGGCCGTCGGGCCCGACGTTCTCCGTCGTGGGGGCGCTGACGGCCCCGGGAACGTGCCCGGCCACCGGGTCGACCGGCTCCACCTCGCCCCGGTAGCGTTCGGCGGCCCGGGCGTCGAGCAGCACGCCCTGGGTGGCCAGCGCCGCCGCCTCGTCGGCCGTCAACGCCGGCATCCCGCCGGGCCGCGCGGTGAAGTCGCCGGACGCCGCGAGGTCGGGCGAGTCCTTCGTGGTGGGCAGCCCGGCCCCGGTCCACGCGGGCAGCCCGCCGTCGAGGACGCGGACGTCCTGGTGGCCGAAGTAGCGCAGCGCCCACCACGCCCTGGCCGCGACCGTGGACCCGGCGTCGTCGTAAACCACCACGGGGCGCCCGTCCGACACGCCGAGCCGCCGCATCGCGCTCTGGAACGCGCCCGCCTCCGGCAGCGGGTGCCGCCCGCCCGCGCCGGGCGGGGCCGCGAGATCCTGGTCGAGGTCGCAGTAGACGGCGCCCGGGATGTGCCCCTCGCGGTAGAAGTCCACCCCGGGCGGCCCGCCGAGCCGCCAGCGGACGTCGAGCACCGTCACGTCATCGAGCGCGGCGAGCTCGGCCGGTGTGATCAGCGGGCTGGTCAAGGCGTACCCCCAGAGAATTCGGCGCCGGAACTGGTCACAGTATCCCCGGCCAGGTCACGTGCGTGCCTGCAGGAGCGGCACGTGCTGCTCGGCCGCCGTCATCGAACCGTGGTAGCCGATGAACAGGGCCTCGATCCGGTGGCGGGAGGGCGCGATGATCGCCAGGTCGGTGCAGGGAACGGCCACGACGTCGCCGATGCGGCCCAGCCACGCGTCCCGCACCCGGGGGCCGAACCAGCCCGACTCCACCGCCTCCCGCCTGGAGACCACCCAGGCCTTCCCGCGCAGGGTCTCGCGCCACGCCTCCAGCACGTCCGGCCCGGCTCCGGGCTCGGCGTAGACGTGCCTGGCCCTGGCCTCGCCGCCGAGCAGCGCCACGCCCTCCGCCAGCTCGGGCACGCTCTCGGCGTCGATCTTCTCGGTGGCGTTGACCATGCCGTGGTCGGCGGTCACGTAGAGGGCGGATCCGGCGGGCAGGCCCGCCGCGAGCCGCTGGGCCATGTCGTCGACGATGGCGAGCTGCCGCAGCCACTCCTCGCTGCCCCACCCCGTCATGTGGCCGGCGGCGTCCAGATCGCCGTAATAGACGGTGACATGCGCCGCCCCTTGGCGCATCGACTCGTGTACGCGGGCCACGCGCTCGTCCACGGTGTCGGCGGCCACGTAGCGTACGCCTCGGTAGACGGCCTTCGTCAGGCCGGTGCCCTCGAACTCGGCGGGGCCGACGTAGACGGCGTCGAGCCCGGCCCGGGTGGCGCGCTGGTAGACGGTCGGGGCGGGCTGCCAGAGCTCGGGATCCATGGTGAGGCCGTCGGGGAGGGTCCACCGCAGGCAGTTGAACAGGTGGCCGGTGCCGGGGACGGCCAGCGTCAGGCCGAGCATGCCGTGCTCGCCCGGGGTCAGGCCGGTGCCCAGGGAGCAGAGGCTGGTGACGGTCGTGGCCGGGAATCCGGCGGTGAGCGTCCGGCCCGCCAGGCCGGACAGGAACGGGGCGGCCCCGGCGTGCGCCCTCAGCAACTCGGCGCCCAGGCCGTCGACCAGGAACAGGCACACGCGATCGGCCGGCTCCAGGACGAGCGGCCCGCCGCCTGCCGCGCTGGGCGGACTCGCCGGATCCGAGGCGTGCGCCGCACCGGGCGGACTCGCCGGGTCCGGGTCGGGTGCGCCTACGCCCAGCGCCGCCAGCAACGCGTCAGGCAGGTCCGCGAGTGACCCGCCGCCGTACCCCGGCACCAGCATGTCGTCATCCTATGCCCTGGCGGAGCTCTCCCTCAGGAAGCGCGGGCGGTGGCCTCGGAGAGGGCCTTGGCGAAGGCGAGGACGTGGGTGACCGCTTCCGGGCCGTCGGCCGCCTCGCTGACCCGGAGGGACAGGTCGTCGGCCGTGATCGCGCCCGTGTAGCCGTGGTCGGCCTCGCAGTTTTCGTCGCCGCAGGTGGCCGGCTCCAGGTCCACGTGGGAGATGGCGCCCCAGCCGATCGTGAGCGTCACCTCCGTGGGAGGCACGCCGGGGACGTAGGAGGCGGGGTCGGGCACCACGCGCGTGACGGCGACCGACTGGACGCGGCTCAGGCGCACGGCCTCCGTGGTGGTGGAGGCGTGGGACGTCGAGACGCCCTCCACCGCGGGATGCTCGTCGGTGTGGCAGACCAGCAGCCGGGTCGCCGACAGCACCAGCACCGTGACGTGCCTGCGCACCTCCATGGCGGGATCGAAGGTGGCCTCATGATGGACCACGAAGGCGGTCACCGCCTCCTTGCCCAGCGCGGATTCGACCGCATCGGTGACGAGGTCGGGATAGTAGCCGCTGCGCTCGATCGCTTCACGCAGGCCCGCGGCTGAGACTCGGGTTTCCCTCATGGGTCCATCCTGCCAGGGCGAGGCTGTGTGCTCACCCGCCGGATATAACGCTCTATAACGTCTTTTATCCAGGCATCAGGGGGCACTTCGGTTCACCCCATTCGCACCCGTCGGCCGCCCTTCGCTGAGAGCTGATCACGACAGCCTCCGGGGGCCGCCGTCGAGGCGTGGGCCCGCCGGGGTGCGGAGGGTGGCGCGGGCGCCGAGGACGATGACCCCCGACTCGCCGACGAGCACCTGGTCCAGGTCGAGCCGGGCCACCTCCGGCAGGTCGTGGGCCAGGCGGCCGACGCGTACGAGGAGGTCTTCCAGGGCGTCCACGGCCACGGGCGGGTAGCCGTACTCGCCGAAGAGCAGCGGGGCCGCGCGGACGGAGCGCACGAGCGCGGCGGCGTCCTCGCGGGTCAGCGGGGCCAGGCGGAAGCCCTGGTCGAGGAGGAGGCGCGCGGTCACCTCGCCGAGCCCGAACGAGACGAAGGGGCCGAACGCGGGGTCCTCCACGACGCCCACGACGGTCGGGACGGCCGGCTGCGGGGCCATGCGCTGGACGGCCAGCTCCACGCGTTCGCCGAGCTGGTCGGCGAACTCGGCGTAGGCGTGGCGGACCATCTCGGGCCCGGTCAGGCCGAGCCGCACGGTGCCGGCGCGCCGCGAGGCGCCGGGATCGGCCACCTTGAGCACGACCGGCCAGCCGAGCCGCTCGGCCGCCCGCACCGCCTCGTCCGGCGACCGCACCACTTCGGCGGGCCAGACGGTGAGGCCGTAGCAGGACAGGAGCTCGGCGGCGTCCACCTCGACCGGCGGGCCGGGCTGCGCGAACGCCCCCTCTTCCGACGCGCCGGTCCGCGCCGGAACGGTCGCGGTGAGGGCCGTCCCGACGAGGGCCTTGGCGCCGGCCGTGTCGATGCCGTCGAGCTCCGGCGGCGGCACCGCCGGGTGGGCGAACCACTTGGCGTAGCGGACCACATGGGCCAGCGCGCGCACGGCCTCCTCGGGCGCCGCGTACGAGGGGATCGAGCCGCGCGAGGGCGCCGCCCCGCACCCCGGCGGGCCGGTCTCGACGCGCAGGGCCGGGTGCATGCCCAGATGCCCCTGGAACGTCGCCAGCACCGGCTTGCCGGAGTCCTTCGAGACCCGCAGCAGCTCGGCCGCCACCGCGTCCGTGTCGCCGGGGATGGGCGGCATGTAGATCACGACGGCGGCGTCCACGTCGGGCGAGGCCAGCTCGCCCGCGAGGGCCGCGCCGAACTCGGAGGCCCCGGCGGCGGCGCCCAGGTTGACCGGCGAGCGGGGGTCGAGGCCCGCGGCGAGGCAGGCGTCGGCGGCCAGGAGGCCGAGCGCGTCGGAGTTGGTCACGAGCGCGACCCGGGGCCCGGCCGGCAGCGGCTGATAGGCCAGCAGCTGGCCCACGTCGAACAGCTGGATGAGGTCGTCGACCCTGATCAGCCCCGCCTGCTCGAACAGCGAGCTGATCGCCGAGTCGGGCAGCCGCAGCTCCTCGGCCGAGTGCCCGGCGGGGGTGCCGCCGCTCTTGACCACCACGACCGGCTTGCTGCGGGCGATGCGCCTGGCCAGCCGGGTGAACTTGCGCGGATTGCCGAGCGACTCCAGGTAGAGCAGGACCACCTCGGTCGAGTCGTCCTCCTCCCAGTACTGCAGCAGGTCGTTGCCGGACACGTCGGCCCGGTTGCCCGCGGAGACGAACGTCGAGATGCCCATGCCGCGCTGTGCCACCCGCTGGAGCAGCGCCGTGCCGAGCGCGCCCGACTGGCTGAAGAACCCCACCTTGCCCCTGCACGGCAGGGTGGCGGCGAGGGTCGCGTTGAGCTGGACGGCGGGGTCGGTGTTGGCGATGCCGAGGCAGTTGGGGCCCACGACGCGCAGCCCGTACGAGCGCGCGAGGCGAGCCAGCTCGTCCTGCCTGGCCTTGCCCTCCGGGCCCGTCTCCCCGAACCCCGAGGAGACCACGACCAGCCCGTGCACCCCCTTCTCCGCGCACTCCTTGACCACGTCGATCACGCCGGAGGCGGGCACGGCCACCACGGCCAGGTCGACGTCGCCGTCGATGGCCCCCACGCTCGGATAGGCCCGCACGCCCGCCACGGCCCGCACCTCCCGGTGCACCGGGTAGACGGGGCCGGTGAAGTCGGCGCCCAGCAGGTTGCGCAGGACGGTCTGGCCGACCCCGCCGGGCTCGCGCGAGGCGCCGATGACGGCGACCGAGCCGGGGGCGAGCAGCCTGGCGATGGAGCGGGACTCGGCGCGGTGCTCGCGGGCGAGCGTCACCTCCGTCGAGGTCTCGGTGGGGGTGAGGTCGAGCGTCATGCGTACGACGCCGTCCTCGAACTGGCTCTGGGCCGTGTAACCGGCCTGGCGCAGCAGGCCCGTCATGCGCATGTTGGCGGGCAGGACGTCGGCGACGAAGCGTTCGATGCCGTTCTCGCGGGCCGTGGCCGCCAGGTGCTCCAGGAGCACGGAGGCCACTCCCCTGCCCTGGTGGGCGTCCTCGACGAGGAAGGCGATCTCGGCCTCGCCGGGGGCGGTGCGGTCGTAGCGGATGACGGCGACCATCTCGGCGCCGATGGTGGCGATCAGCGCGACCCGGTTGACGTAGTCGACGTTGGTGAACCGCTCGACCTCCCGGTCGGACAGCCGGGGCCGCGGCCCGAAGAACCGGAAATAGATCGACTCGTCCGACAACCGCGAGTAGAAAGAGCGGAGGCGGTCGGCGTCGGCGGGCTTGATCGGCCGGACGTGCGCGGTGCCTCCGTCGGCCAAAACGACGTCGGCCTCCCAGTGGGCCGGATAGTGTGCCTCCACAGTGACGAGCGTAAACCCGCATTTCACATGCCAAGACCGGAGCCCCTGTTGGGCAACGCTTGTGCATCGACTGCAGCCCGGTGTCGTGGGACCGCCCCACGGGCAGCCCGGAAGCTGTTAGTTTTGCCGTGGCCAGGCTCGTTCTGAAGGCAGCAAGGTGGTGACATCATGACGCGGGTCGTCGTGGTGGGCGATCTCATGACCGACGCGGTCGCGCGCGCCCGTTATGCGCTCGCCAGGGCGAGCGACACCCCGGCGATCGTGACCATGCACGGCGGCGGCTCGGGGGCCAACATCGCCTCGTGGCTGGCCGTCGAGGGCGGCGAGGTGGCCTTCATCGGCCGCAGGGGCGCCGACATCACGGGGCGTAACCGTGACATGGAGCTGATGGGCTACGGCGTCGACGCCCGGCTCGTCATGGACCCGGAGCGGCCCACCGGCACCTGCGTGGTGCTCGTCACGCACAAGGGCGAGCGCACCATGCTCTCCGACCCCGGCGCCAACGCCGCGCTGTCGCCCGAGGACCTGCCGCGAGACCTGTTCTCGAGCGGCGCGCACCTCCACCTGTCCGGCTACACGCTGATCAACGAGGGCTCGCGCGACGCGGGCCTCGCGGCGCTCGACATGGCCAGGCGCGGCGGGATGTCGATCTCGGTCGACTGCGCCTCGTCCGCGCCTCTGGAGCGTACGGGCGCCGAGTCGTTCCTGGAGTGGACCAACGGCGTCAAGCTGCTGTTCGCCAACATCGAGCAGGCCAAGGTGCTGACCGGCCGCGACGACGCCGAGTCCGCCGCCAAGGTGCTGACGGCGTGGTTCCCGCAGGTCGTCATCAAGATGAACTCCGAAGGCGCGCTGTGGTACGCCAACGGCCGCCCCGACCCGGTCCACGTGGCCGCCGAGCCGGTCGACAAGATCGTGGACGGCACGGGCGCCGGAGACGCGTTCAGCGCCGGTTTCCTGCCCGCCTGGCTGGCGGGCAAGCCGCCGGCCGAGTCGCTGGCCGCGGGCTGCCGCCTGGCCGCCAAGGCCATCATGCACCTGGGCGCCCGCCCGCCGTTCTAGTCCCGGGGTCTCCGTTGTGAGCGGTCCCGCACCGCTATGGTGGAGAAAATCGGGATGAGGGCGAAATAAGGGAGCCGGATGCGCGGCGTGCGTCCGTTACGGCCGGGCGACCCCACGTCGGTGGGCTCGTACAAGGTCACCGGCTTTCTCGGTGAGGGCGGTCAGGGCAGCGTCTACCTCGGCGTCTCCCCGTCCGGCGAGCAGGTCGCGATCAAGTTGCTGCACGCCAGGTTCGCCGACGACGAGCAGGCGGTACGCCGCTTCCGCCGCGAGGCCGAGGCGGCGCGGCGAGTGGCGGAGTTCTGCACCGCGCGTGTGCTCGAGGTCGGAGCCGTCAACGACCAACCCTTCATCGTCGGCGAGTATGTGGACGGGCCCTCTCTGCAGCACCAGGTCACCAAGGAGGGCCCCGTCCAGGGCCCGGCGCTCATGCGGCTGGCGATCACCACGGCCACGGCCCTGGTGGCCATCCACGGGTCCGGGGTCGTCCACCGGGACTTCAAGCCCAGCAACGTGCTGCTCGGGCCGGACGGGCCCCGGGTGATCGACTTCGGCATCGCCCGGGCGCTGGACATCAGCCAGAGCCTGACCACCGGAATCGTGGGGACGCCCGCGTTCATGGCCCCCGAGCAGTTCCTCGGGGAGGCCTCTCCGGCCAGCGACGTGTTCGCCTGGGCGGGCACCATGATCTTCGCCGCCACCGGGCGCGGGGCCTTCGGCTTCGGGCCGCTGCCCGTGGTCATGCACCGCATCCTCAACCTCGACGCCGACCTGAACGGCGTGCCGCCGGAGCTGGCGCCGCTGCTGTGGGCCTGCCTGGCC
This sequence comes from Nonomuraea angiospora, assembly GCF_014873145.1. Taxonomy (NCBI): domain Bacteria; kingdom Bacillati; phylum Actinomycetota; class Actinomycetes; order Streptosporangiales; family Streptosporangiaceae; genus Nonomuraea; species Nonomuraea angiospora. Next base: position 4,728,502 of record NZ_JADBEK010000001.1, read on the forward strand.
AAGGACGCCCGGCGGCGGCCCACCGCCGAGCAGCTGATGCGGGACCTCATCCGCGCCGGCACCGCCCCGCCACCCGCCCCGGCACCTCCGGGATCGCAGCCGGTCAGTGGCCCTCAGGCGCAGGGCCCCCAAGGGCAGACGCCTCAGGGCCGAGGTCCGCTGCCCTATCCGGTGAGCGGCCCCGTGAGCCCGTTCCCGCCGAGTGCCGCGACCGAGCCTTCGCGGCAGCGCGGGCAGCGAAGGGCGCTGGTCTCGATCGGGGCGGCGGCCACCGCTCTCGTGACCGGGGTCGCGGTGTGGCTCGTGGCGCGGACCCATCCCGAGGACCTCGCCTCGGACCCCACGCCCGCACCCGTGCAGGCGGCGGCCTTCGGGGCGGCCGTGACGTCCGTGGCGGAACCTTCGGCCAGGAAGGGCGGGACTTTGCGCGTCGTCTCGCCGTACGAGCTGGAGTCCGTCGATCCGGGGAACATGTACCAGCCGTTTTCCCGGAACCTGGTCCGGCTCTACGGGCGTTCGCTGACGATGTTCAGGCCGGCGCCGGGAGCCGCCGGGACGCAGATCGTGCCGGATCTGGCCGAATCGCTCGGGGTGCCGGGCGACAGCGGCAAAACCTGGACGTACAAACTCCGGCAGGGCGTGAAATATCAGGACGGCACGCCGGTCACCTCCGAGGACGTCAAGTACGCGATCCTGCGGAGCATGGATCCCTCCCGCAACCTGGGATCGAGCTACTTCGACCTCATGCTCGACCTCCCGTCCGGCTACCAGGGCCCCGCCAGGTCACCGGGCGCGAACACCGACTCGGCCATCCAGACCCCTGACGACCGGACGATCGTCTTCCACCTCAAGCAGCCGTACGCGACGTTCGACAACGTCGTGCAGCTCCCCGAGACCATCCCCGTGCCGAAGGCCAAGGACACGCAGGACGGCGTCCTCGCCTCGGGCCCGTACAAGATCGAGAGCGTGTCCGCCGACAAGAAGCGGGTCGTCCTCACCCGCAACGACCAGTGGGCCGCCGCCACCGACCCCAACCGCGTTCCGCTCCCCGACCGGTACCAGATCGACTACCAGGTCACCGACGCCGATCAGCGGCTGCGGGCCGGCACCGCGGAGTTCGGCCCGTCCATCACCTCGTCGGACGCCGCGGCGGTGCTCGCCGTGCCGGCACTCAAGCAGCGGGCCGACGCCCCGGTGAGCGCGTCGGCGCGCATGCTGGCGATCAACCCGCAGGTGCCGCCGTTCGACCGGATCGACTGCCGCAAGGCCGTGGTCCGCGCGCTCAACCTCAAGAACCTCGCCCAGGCGTACGGCCCCGGATCCGCGCAGTCCCGGCTGCCCACCTCGCTCGTGCCGCCCACGGTCTCCGGCAGCCACTGGCCCGATCCGAACCTGAAGACCGAGGGCGACCGGCAGGCCGCCAGGCAGTCGCTGGCCGCGTGCGGGAAGCCGGCCGGGTTCTCCACCAACTACGTCTACCGGGACCTGCCCGGCGAGAGGCAGATGGCCGAGGTCGTACAGCGCGACCTCGCCCAGGTCGGCGTCGGCGTCAAGCTGCGGCAGGTCTCCACCGCGGAGTTCCACAAGAGCTACGGCGGCAACCCGGGCCGGCTCAAGGAGCAGGGCATCGGCCTGATCCCCAGGTCCTGGTCACCCGACTGGCCCGACCCCGACTCGTTCCTGTCGTCGATCGCCGACAGCAGGCAGATCACCGACTCGTACTCGTTCAACGTGAGCGTCCGCGTCAAGGCGATCGACGACCTCATGGACCGGGCCAGGGCCGAGCTCGACGCGGGCAGGCGGGCCGGCCTGTGGACCGAGGTGGAGCAGCGGCTCGCCGGCGAAGCCGTGCTCGTGCCGATGGTCTGGCTCAGCCCCCTGCTGCTGCGCGGCCGCAACGCCGTCAACGTCCACGTCAGCCCCGTCTACGACGACTACGACCTGCTCACCATGGGCGTCAGGTAGGCGGCCTCACGAGGTGACCGCCAGGGCGAGCGGGAGCACCGCAGGAGCGCCCGCGTGCCGGATCAGAGCCGCCCCCAGCGTCATGGTCCACCCGGTGTCGACGCGGTCGTCCACCAGCAGCACCGGCCCGCCGCACTGCGCGATCGCGGCGCCGAGTTCCTTGGGCATGGCGAGCGTCCCCCGGATCGCCTGCACCCGCTTCGCGCTGTTGAACTGCTGCCCGGGCGCCCCCGCCCGATAGCCCAGCTCGCCGAGGTAGGACAGCCGCCCCACGGACGCCAGCCGCTCGGCGAAGCTCCGCACCAGCGCGGGGCGCGTCGCGGACGGAACGCTGACCACGGCCACGGGCCGCTCGCGCCAGTCCCAGGCCGCCAGCACCTGCACCACGGCCTTGAACACCTCGTCGGGCACCGGCCCGTCGCCCCCGTGGAAGAGCTCCCGCAGCCGGTTGCCCCAGCCGATGTCGGTCAGCCGCCCGAGCGCGCGGCCGGGCTCGGCGCCCAGCTCCGGCTTGATCCGCCCGGACAGGTCGGCCAGCCCGGTGGGCCACTGCCTGCGGGCCTCGATCTCGACGCCGGGCCTGCTCAGCCGCTGGCGGGCGCCCTCGACGGCCTGCGCGCCGATCTCCGGCGAGCGGTGCCGCCCGGTGCAGTTGTCGCAGCGCCCGCACGGCGTGGCGGTCTCGTCGTCGAGGTGCCTGCGCAGGAACTGCTCCCGGCACTCGGACGTCGTCAGATAGGCCAGCATGGCCTCCTGCTCGGCCCTGCGCTCGGCGGCGATGCGGGTGTAGCGCTCGACGTCGTAGGCCCACGGCTCGCCGGTGGCCTCCCAGCCGCCCTTGACCCGCCGGACCGCGCCGTCCACGTCGAGCACCTTGAGCATCATCTCCAGCCGGCTGCGGCTCAGGTCGACCGCCGTCTCCAGCGCCGGGGTGGACATGACGCCGCGCTCTTCGAGGGTCTGGAGCGTGGTCCGTACGACGGGCTCGGGCGGGAACGCCAGCGAGGCGAAATATGACCAGATATCCCGATCCTCGGTGCCCGGCAGCAGGATCACCTCGGCCCGCTCGACCCCGCGCCCGGCCCGGCCGACCTGCTGGTAGTAGGCGACGGGCGACTGCGGCGCCCCCACGTGCACCACGAACCCCAGGTCCGGCTTGTCGAACCCCATCCCCAGCGCGCTCGTCGCCACCAGCGCCTTGAGCTTGTTGGTCAGCAGCGCCTCCTCGGCCGCCAGCCGCTCGGCCGGGTCGGTCTGCCCGGAGTAGGCGGCCACCTCGAACCCCTGGTCGCGCAGGTATCCGGCGATCTCGTGGGCGGCGGCGACGGTGAGGGTGTAGACGATGCCGGAGCCGGGCAGCTCGCGCAGCGTCTGCGCCAGCCAGGCCAGCCGCTGCTCGGCGCTGGGCAGGCGCACGACGCTCAGATGCAGGCTCTCCCGCTCCAGCGGCCCGCGCAGCACCATCGTGCCGTCGCCGTCGTCGCCCGGCAGGCGCATCTGCTCGGCCACGTCACGGGTGACGCGGGCGTTGGCGGTGGCGGTGGTGGCCAGGACGGGGATGCCCGGCGGCAGCTCCTCGAACAGCGTGGCCAGCCTGCGGTAGTCCGGCCGGAAGTCGTGGCCCCAGTCGGAGATGCAGTGGGCCTCGTCCACCACCACCAGCCCGGCGCTCTCGGCCAGCTCGGGCAGGACGTTGTCGCGGAAGTCGGGGTTGTTGAGCCGCTCGGGGCTGACCAGCAGCACGTCGACCATGCCCTCGGCGACCTCGCCGTAGACCTCCTCCCACGCCTCGGGGTTGGCGGAGTTGATCGTGACGGCCCTGATGCCGGCCCGCTCGGCGGCGGCGATCTGGTTGCGCATGAGCGCCAGCAGCGGCGAGACGATGACCGTGGGGCCCTCGCCGAGCTCGCGCAGGAGCGCGGTGGCCACGAAGTAGACGGCCGACTTGCCCCAGCCGGTGCGCTGCACGACGAGCACCCGCCGCCGGTCCAGCACCAGCGCCTCGATCGCGGCCCACTGATCCTCGCGCAGCACGGCGTGCTCGCCGGCCAGGGCCCGCAACCGCTCCTCGGCCTCTTCACGCAGCATCGCGACATCGGGGGCTTCACTCATGCCCCCCTTGTTACCAGCTTTCTCCGACGGAATGGGCCAGTGGGCCTCAAGCCGCTACTTGTCGGCGTGCTCGGGGAAGGCGTTGATGGTGACCCGGTGCATGCGGCGGCGCTCGGTGTAGTCGGCCACCGCGTAGTGCTGGGTCGGGCGGTTGTCCCAGAACGCCAGCGTGCCGGGTCGCCACCGCAGCCTGAGCTGGTACTCCGGCGACCGGATGTGGTCGATCAGGAGCGGCAGCAGCGCCTCGTTCTCCCGCTCCGTCAGCCCCACCAGGCGGGTCGTGGAGGCGCGGTTGACGAAGAGGGCCTTGCGGCCGGTCTCCGGGTGCACGCGCACCACCGGCCGCTCCACCGGCGGCCACTTGGCCTGGATCTCGGCCAGGTCGAACGGGTGCCCCTTCGCGATCGCCTTCTTCATCGACATCGTGATGTCGTGCACGGCGGTCAGCTCGTCGCACAGCCGCTGCAGCGACGGCGAGAGCGTCTCGTACGCCAGGTACGTGTTCGCCCAGCACGTGTCCCCGCCCACGCTGGGCAGCTGGACGCAGCGGAGCAGGGAGCCCATCGGCGGGGTGGGCTCGAAGGTGTTGTCGCTGTGCCACTCGTCGCCGCCCTCACCCTTCGGCGAGGTCTGGTCGAGGACGTGGATGGGACTGGCGGAGTCCTTCTTGAAGGCGGGGTGGTTGAGCGTGCCGAAGTTCAGGGCGAACTGCAGGTGCTGCTCGTCGTCGATGTGCTGGTCGCGGAAGAACAGCACGAGGTGCCTGAGCCAGCCGGCCCGCAGGGTGGCGACCTCTTCCTGCGACAGGGGTTTGCGCAGATCGACCCCGGTGACCTCGGCGCCGATGTGCATGGTCACGGGATGGAACTCGATCATGACGCCTCCGGATACAGGTGGGAACCCTCGGCCCGAACGTACGACCCAAGCAATTGCTTGGTCAAGGGTCGTCCGGGAGAGCCTTCCGTACACGCCGGGCGACTTGTGACGCCAACGAGTCGCGGGCACCCGAATACCTTCGGCACAATGTTCGACATGGCCCGACGCACGACTGCACCCCCGCCCGAGGACTTCGAGGAGCGGATCGTCGACATCGACGTCACCTCCGAGATGCGCACCAGCTATCTCGAGTACGCCTACTCGGTGATCTACCAGCGTGCCCTGCCCGACGCGCGCGACGGCCTCAAGCCCGTGCAGCGTCGCATCCTCTACTCGATGAGCGAGATGGGCCTGCGCCCGGATCGCGGCCACGTCAAGTCGTCGCGCGTCGTCGGCGACGTCATGGGCAAGCTGCACCCGCACGGCGACAGCGCCATCTACGACGCCCTGGTGCGCCTGGCGCAGCCGTTCTCCATGCGCCTGCCGCTGGTCGACGGCCACGGCAACTTCGGCTCCCCCGACGACCTGCCCGCCGCCATGCGATACACCGAGGCCAGGCTGGCCCCGGCGGCGATGCTCATGGTCGACGCCCTCGACGAGGACACCGTCGACTTCAAGCCCAACTACGACGGCCAGGAGACCGAGCCGGTCGTCATGCCGTCGGCGTTCCCCAACCTGCTGGTCAACGGCACCAGCGGCATCGCGGTCGGCATGGCCACCAACATGGCGCCGCACAACCTCAACGAGGTCGTGGCCGCCGCCCGCCACCTGATCAAGAAGCCGGACGCGACGCTGGACGAGCTGATGACGTTCGTGCCGGGTCCCGACCTGCCGACGGGCGGCTCGATCATCGGGCTGCAGGGCGTGCGCGACGCGTACGAGACGGGGCGCGGCACGTTCCGCATGCGGGCCAAGTGCGCGGTCGAGCAGATCACGCCCCGCCGCAAGGGCATCGTCGTCACCGAGCTCCCCTACAACGTCGGCCCCGAGCGCGTCGTCACCAAGATCAAGGAGCTGGTGAACGCCAAGAAGCTCCAGGGCATCGCCGACCTCAAGGACCTCACCGACCGCCACAAGGGCCTCCGGCTGGTCATCGAGATCAAGAACGGCTTCATCCCCGAGGCCGTCCTGGAGGAGCTCTACCGGCTGACGCCGATGGAGGAGACGTTCGGCATCAACAACGTCGCCCTCGTCGACGGCGAGCCGCGCACGCTCGGCCTGCGCGAGATGCTCCAGGTCTACGTCGACCACCGGCTCGAGGTCGTGCGCCGCAGGTCGGAATACCGGCGGCGCAAGCGCGAGGAGCGCCTCCACCTGGTCGACGGCCTCATCATCGCCCTGCTCAACATCGACGAGGTCATCCAGGTCATCCGCTCCTCGGACGACTCGGCCGAGGCCCGCACGCGGCTGATGGACGTGTTCGACCTGACCGAGATCCAGGCCTCCTACATCCTGGACACGCCGCTGCGCCGGCTCACCAGGTTCGACAAGCTGGAGCTGGAGCGGGAGAAGGAGACGCTGAGCGACGAGATCGCCAAGCTGACCGAGATCCTCTCCTCCGACACCAAGCTGCGCCAGGTGGTCTCGGGCGAGCTCGCCGACGTGGCCAAGAAGTACGGCATGCCGCGCCGCACGGTCCTGCTGGAGTCGCCGGGCGTCGCCCGCACCCCGGCCGCGGTCGTGGACCTGCAGGTGGCCGACGACCCGTGCCTGGCGCTGCTGTCCTCGACCGGCCTGCTGGCCCGCACCTCCGACGCCACGCCGCTGTCGGGCGAGGGCGAACGCTCGGCACACGACGTGCTGGTGTCGGTCGTCAGGACGTCCGTACGCGGCGAGGTGGGCGTGGTGACGTCGCTGGGCCGGCTCATCCGGATCCAGGTCGTCGACCTGCCGACCCTGCCGACCACGGCCAACCCGCCGTCCCTGTCGGGCGGGCACCCGGTCTCCGAATACGTCTCGCTGCAGCCCGACGAGAAGGTCGTCGGCCTGGGCTCCCTCGACCCCGACGGCCCCGGCCTGGCCCTGGGCACGGCTCAGGGCGTGGTCAAGCGGGTCGTGCCCGACTATCCGGCCAACCGCGACGACTTCGAAGTGATCACGTTGAAGGACGGCGACACCGTGGTGGGCGCGGTCGAGCTGGTCTCGGAGTCGCACGACCTGGTGTTCATCTCCTCCGACGCCCAGCTCCTGCGCTACCAGGCCGCGCAGGTGCGCCCGCAGGGCCGCCCGGCGGGCGGCGTGGCGGGCATCCGGCTCGACGGCGGGGCGCGGGTGATCTGGTTCGGAGTGGTGGATCCCGAGCGTCCCGCGCACGTGGTCACGATCGCGGGCTCCTCGACGGCGCTGCCCGGCACGCAGGTGGGCGGCGGCAAGGTCTCCGACTACGCCGAGTTCCCGCCCAAGGGGCGGGCCACGGGCGGGGTCCGGGCGCAGCGGTTCCTGAAGGGCGAGGACGAGCTGCTGCTGGCCTGGGCCGGCCCGGCTCCGGCCAAGGCGGTCTCGGCGGTGGGCAAGCCCGTGCCGCTGCCCGAGGAGATCGGCCGCCGCGACGGCTCGGGCGTGCGGCTGACCAACACCATCGGCGCGATCGGCGGCGCCCTCGCCTCCGGGCCCGAGGACCTGCCGTCCGGGCCTGCCCCGGCGGCCCCGGCCGAATAGACGTCCCTTTGCCGCTGCCGGGTGCCCGCGGGCGCCCGGCAGCGGCTGTTATGAATCACCGATCGGCACCGATCTCATCTGGGAGAGCGCTCTCTCTCCTACTGGAGGTACCGTGTTCCGATCCAGACGCCCGTTATGGGTGGCTCTGTCCCTGGTCGCCGCCCTGATCGTCGCCCCACGGGCGGCCGCGGCCGCCGGCCCCCTCACGATCACCGATTTCGAGTCGGACAGCGTTCCCTCGGGCGTGTACGCCTGGGGCAACGACGCGGCCTCGACCCCCGCGCTCACCATCGAGCCCGGCCCCGGCAGGCCCGGAGCCCCGGCGACCAACCGGGTGCTCAAGTCGGTCTACAACGTGAGCCAGTGGGGCGGCTGGTCACACGACCTGGCCGCCCCCCAGGACTGGTCCCCGTACGAGGGCTTCTCCTTCTGGGTGAACGGCGCCGCCTCGGGCCAGAAGATCTTCTTCGAGATCAAGGACGGCGGCGGCGGGGCGGGCGCGGCCGAGCTGTTCGAGTCGTCGTTCACCGACGACACGGCGGGCTGGCGGCAGGTGAAGGTGCCGTTCGGGAGCTTCACCAGGCGCGCCGACTACCAGCCCGGCGGCGCGCCGTCCGACGGCGAGCTGGACCTGGTCGCCATGTGGGGCTACTCGATGCGGCTCCCGGCCTCCTCCCAGGGCACGCTGGAGTGGGACCAGGTCGAGCTCTACGGGACCGCTCCCCCGCGCCCGGTCAGGCTGTCCACCGACCGGCCCGTCTACCCGGTGAACGAGAAGGGCGAGGCCAAGGTCAGCGTCACCGTCACCACCGCCGACGGCCGCCCCCTGCCCGCCGGCCTGGCCGTGACCTACCGGACCGGTACGGGCACCGCCACCCCCGGCGCCGACTACACGCCCGCCGAAGGCACGCTGACGTTCCCCGCGGGCACGGTGTCCGGGGCCGCCAAGGCGTTCACGGTCAAGACGCTGAAGGACGGCCAGGACGAGGTCGCCGAGACCATCCCGATCGAGCTGTCCGGCACGGGCACCAGGCCCCCGGCCGAGGCCCCGGTGGTCGTGATCAACGCGCACGGCCTCCCCTACCTGAACCCCCGCAAACCGGTTAGCGAACGCGTCGCCGACCTGCTCAAGCGGATGACGCTGGAGGAGAAGATCGGGCAGATGACGCAGGCCGAGCGCGGCGCGCTGGGCAAGCAGAGCGACATCGCCACGTACGTGCTCGGCTCCCTGCTGTCGGGCGGCGGCTCCACCCCCTCGTCCAACACGCCGCGGGCCTGGGCCGACATGATCGACGCGTTCCAGCTCCAGGCGCAGCGGACCCGGCTCCAGGTGCCGCTGATCTACGGCGTGGACGCCGTGCACGGCCACAACAACGTGGTCGGCGCCACGATCTTCCCCCACAACGTGGGTCTGGGCGCCACCCGCGACCCCGGCCTGGTCGAGCGGGCGGGCGAGATCACCGCCCGCGAGGTCAAGGCCACCGGCATCCCCTGGGACTTCGCGCCGTGCCTGTGCGTGTCGCGCGACGACCGGTGGGGGCGGGCCTATGAGTCGTTCGGGGAGGACCCGGCGCTGGTCTCGCGGATGGCCACGGTCATCGACGGCCTGCAGGACCACGGGGTGCTGGCCACGGCCAAGCACTACGTCGGCGACGGCGGCACCGGGTACGGCTCCTCGACCAGCGGCGACTACACGATCGACCAGGGCGTCACCAAGGTCGGCCGCCAGGAGCTGGAGGCGGTCCACCTGGCGCCGTTCGTGGAGGCGGTCAAGCGCGGCGTGGCCACCGTCATGCCGTCGTTCTCCAGCGTCGACTTCGGCGACGGCCCGCTCAAGATGCACGCCCACAAGGAGCTGATCACGGACGTGCTCAAGGGCCGGCTGGGGTTCAAGGGGTTCGTGATCAGCGACTGGCAGGCCATCGACCAGATCCCCGGCGACTACCCGAGCGACGTGCGCGCCTCCGTCAACGCCGGGCTCGACATGATCATGGTGCCGTACGCCTACCCGGCCTTCGAGAGCACGCTGAAGGCCGAGGTCGAGGCCGGGCGGGTGCCGCTCGGCCGGGTGGACGACGCGGTCGCCAGGATCCTGACCCAGAAGTTCCGGCTGGGGCTGTTCGAGCACCCGTACGCCGACCGGTCCGGGATCGACGACGTCGGCTCGGCGGCGCACCGGGCGGTCGCGCGCACGGCGGCGGCCAGGTCGCAGGTGCTGCTGAAGAACGACGGCGGCCTGCTCCCCCTGCGCCGCGACGCCAGGATCTACGTGGCCGGCTCGAACGCCGACGACATCGGCAACCAGACCGGCGGCTGGACGATCACCTGGCAGGGCTCGTCCGGGCCGATCACCCCTGGCACCACGGTCCTGTCGGCCATCCGCTCCCGGGCGTCCTCCGTGACGTACTCGCGCGACGCCTCGGCCGACCTGGCCGGGCACGACGTGGGCGTCGTGGTGGTGGGCGAGACCCCGTACGCCGAGGGGCAGGGCGACGTGGGCCGCGCCGGGCGCACGCTGGACCTGTCGGCCGCCGACCGGGCCGCGATCGACAAGGTGTGCGGGGCGATGAAGTGCGCGGTCCTGGTCGTCTCCGGGCGTCCGCTGCAGCTCGGCGACCTGTCGGGCGTCGAGGCCGTGGTGGCCTCCTGGCTGCCGGGCACCGAGGGCGCGGGGGTGGCCGACCCGCTGTTCGGGGCCGCGCCGTACACGGGGCGGCTGCCGTTCACCTGGTTCCGCTCGGTGGCTCAGGTGCCGATCAACGTGGGCGACGCGGCTTATGACCCGCTCTGGCCTTACGGGTGGGGGCTGCGTACCGACCGGGCCCGGGACCGGCTCAAGGCGGCGCGCGACCGGCTCGCCTCCGGTGACGGCTTCTCCAAGGCCGCGTCGCTGGTCCTCGCGCTGCCCGCGCGCGCTTGGAACGCCGACGGGTCCGTACGTGACGCGCGGGCCGTCCTGGGCGCCCTGGGCACGGCCGCGTCGCTGCTCGAACGGTCGAAGACGGACGCGTACACGGTGGACGACGCCGTGGTGTCGGTGGCCAGGGATGTCGCGCAGAGCGCGGGCAGGCGGCCCGACCTGCAGGCGGCGGCCGACCACGAGCTGGCGGCGGGCAACCTGAGGAAGGCGGTGGACCTGCTGGCCCAGGCCGCCCGTTGAGGTCATGAGGGACCGCCAGCCTGCCCAGGCGGCCCGTTGAGGTCATGAGGGGCCGTCCCCGCCGGGGCAGGGACGGCCCTTCACGTCAGGCGCGGCACAGGCAGAACGGATGCCCGACCGGATCCAGGAACACCCGGAAGCTGTCGTCCTCGCTCGGCTGGTGCTCGTGCTTGGTCGCGCCGATCTCGATCACCTGCTTCTCCGCCTCGTCCATGTCGGCCACCGTCAGGTCGAGGTGAAGCTGCTGGGGGCGCTCCGGATCCGGCCAGGTGGGCGGCCGGAAGTCGGAGACGCGCTGGAACCCCAGCCGCTTGGGAGCCCCGCCGTCGCTCACCACCGCCCACTCGTCATCCGCGTAGGTGACGGGCCATCCCAGCAGCCGGGAGTAGAACTCGGCCAGCCCCCGGGGGTCGGGACAGTCGAGCACGACCGTGCGGAACTCCGCGATACCACTCACTCGAATCACCTCTCATATTCGTTTTGCGGGCACATCCGCAGACAAGAATGGATGCCATGGCTGCCAACTCGTACATGGTGCCGCTCGGCACCCCAGCACCCGCCTTCGACCTGACCGCCATCGACGGCGGCAGCGTCTCACTCGGGGATCTCAAAGGCTCGCCCGCCACTCTGGTGGTCTTCCTTTCCAACCACTGCCCGTATGTGCGCCACATCGAGAAGGGCCTCGGCGCCTTGGCCGCCGACTACGGCGCCAGGCTCTCGATCGTCGCGATCTGCAGCAACGACAGCGTGAACTACCCGGACGATGATCCGACACACCTGGCGGAGCAGGCGGCGCGGGCCGGGTTCGCGTTCCCGTACCTGCTGGACGACACCCAGGAGGTCGCCAAGGCCTACCGGGCGGCCTGCACCCCGGACTTCTTCCTGTACGACGCGCACCTGCAGCTCGTCTACCGGGGCGAGTTCGACGGCGCGAGGCCGGGCAACTCGGTGCCGGTGACCGGCGAGTCGCTGCGCGCGGCCATCGACGCCGTGCTCGAGGGCGAGCCGGTGCCCGGGGAGCAGAACCCGTCGCTGGGCTGCGGCATCAAGTGGAAGCCGGGCAACGCGCCCGCGTGATCCGGGTTTCGCCCTGCTGATCGTGGCCCGCGTCGACCAGGACATGGGCAGCGCCCAGCCGAACAGCACCAGGAGGCGGCGACTGCCGATCGACTTCGGCAAGCCAGTCGCGGGGCGCCTCACTGCCCCCGGCAAGCCATTCGAGGCGCCTCACTGCCCCAGCAATCCGGTCGCAGGACGCCCCACTGGCCCCCGCCAAGCCCGTCGGGGTGCTGCCCCCGCCCTCGGCAAGCCATTCGGCGCCTCACTGCCCCAGCAATCCGGTCGCGGGGCGCCCCACTGGCCCTCGGCAAGCCAGTCGAGGCGCCGCCCCGCCCTCGGCAAGCCGGTCAGGATGCCGCACCGCCCCTCGGCAGTCACCTGGTCGCACCGCACCGACGACGCGGGGGTGGCGGCCAGGGAGGTGTGCGAGGACGCCGATGCGCCGCAGCCACGGGAGGGTGGCACGCATCTTCGCCGGGCTCGCCAAGCCGGGCAAGCTCGCCGGGTTCGACGCGCTCGTACCCGGCGGCCCCCATGTGGCTGAGCCCCCCGGGCGAGTGGGCGTCCCGGCCGCTCAGGCGTCGGCGGCGCTGACGGCGGGCGGGAGAGCCAGCAGCAGTTCGTGCGGCTCGCCGCCGTCCCAATGGCGGATGAGCTGGTTGCCCCCCTCACCGGGGTCGAAGCTTTCGCACCCCAGGGGCCCGTAGCAGCCCGCCTGGTCCAGCATGAGGATCAGCGGGTCGTCCTCGGGCAGGCTGGCCGCGTAGGCGGCGGTGTCGAGGAGAGCCAGGGCCAGCCTGGCGTTGCGACCGCCGTCCTTGGACTCCACGCGGTCGAGGCGGCGCCGGGCTTGGGCACGGAGATACGCGGCGAGCGATTCGGTCCTACTCACGACTAACCTTCTTCGATCACGTACATACGGCTACGACATCATCACGCAAGGTGACGGTTTTTCGTGGGACGTTTGCCAACTTCAGCCAGTCGCCACCCCGTCCATCACTGACTTTGGGCCGCAGTGCATCATTTGTTGCATGAGTGCGTTCGACGACCTGTATGACGCCAACGCGAGATTTGCCAAGAAGTTCGGAGACTCCGGCCTCACCGGCCGCGCCGGCCGTGGCCTGGCCGTCGTGACCTGCATGGACTCCCGCATCGACCCGCTCGGCCTGCTGGGCCTGAAGCCCGGCGACGCCAAGATCCTGCGCAACGCGGGCGCCCGGGTGACGGACGACGTCCTGCGCACCCTGGTGCTGGCCGTCTACCTGCTCGGCGTGGAACGCGTGCTCGTCATGCCCCACACGGACTGCGGCATGGCGAAGGTCACCGACCCGGACGTTCACGCCCTCACCCAGGAACGCGGGGTGGACACCCGCAGCCTGGAGTTCCACACGGTCCCCGACCAGAGCGAGGCGCTCCGCCACGACCTCACCCGCATCAGGACCAGCCCGTTCCTGCCGGAGGGCATGCCGATCGCGGGAGCCATCTACGACGTCCGCACGGGCCGGCTGACGCCTGCCGCGTTCTGAAAGAATTCACCTGACCTGAGTGGTGCCCGGTTGTGCGGCCGTACAACATGACCGGGCGCCCCGGACCCGCCCTGAGCGCGTACGAGAGGACGTGCTTTGGGCGATCTGAGCTCTCCCCCCGTCCCCGACGGCACGAGCGCGGACGACTTCGTCGGGGCACTGCGTCGGTTGCGGTTGTGGGCAGGCTCGCCGTCGATGCGACGTCTGTCCGGGCTCGGTGGAACCAAGGTGGTCTCAGGGACCGAAGTCGCCGTCATTCCCTCCAGCACGATCTCGTACGTGCTGACGGGGGCCGGGGCTGCCCAAACTGCCGCGCCCGGAGTTCGTGGAGGCGTACAGACGCGCAGCCCACGCATCCAAAGCCCCGGACACCCCACTCAACCGAGCAGCCCACGCCGAAGACCTCAGACCACCCGAGCGACCCGCGCGCCAAAGCCCTTGAGATGACGCCATCAGCCCGCTCACCAAGGCCCTTGAGACACCACGACCAGCCCGCACACCAAAGCCCTTGAGACACGGACACCACGACCAGCCGCGCCCAAAGCTCCTGGGGCAGCCCGACCAGCCGCGCCCAAAGCTCCTGGGGCAGCCCGACCAGCCCGCACCCAAAGCACCTGAGGACCGTCGCTGAGGAGCGCGCGGGGCACGCGCAGGGATCTGGAGCCCCGCTCCGCGCGTCAGAGCCTCAAGAGGCCACGCTGAGCAGCGACCCGGCGCGCCACCCCAGGAGATCGCCAAACGGCCCTGAATGGCACCTCAGAGCCGCTCCTGCATGCCTCGGGAGCGCCCCCGACCGTTCCCAGCGACCTCACCAGCCGCTCTGAGCGTCTCCGTGGGGGCCTTGGACAGTCTCGCCTGGGCGCCTGGGGCAGGCTCCCAGGCGCCGGCCGCGTACCCAACCTCACCCCACGGCAGAACGGCTACGCGTCCCACCGGACGGCAGGACGGCTACGCGTCGATGTGGTCGCGGTCGACCTCGGCGGCGCTGTTGACGATGAACTCCCGGCGAGGCGCGACCTCGCTCCCCATGAGCAGGTTGAAGATGGCCTCGGCCTCTTCGACGTCCTCGATGCGGACCCGGCGCAGGATGCGGTGGCGGGGGTCCATGGTCGTCTCGGCCAGCTGGTCGGCGTCCATCTCGCCCAGACCCTTGTACCGCTGCACGGGGTCCTTCCACCGCTTGCCCCGGCGTTCGAGATCGCGCAGCACCTTCTGCAGCTCGGCGTCCGAGTAGCAGTAGATGTACTTGTCCTTGCCCCGCCCAGGGTTGGTCAGCTCGATGCGGTGCAGCGGCGGCACTGCGGCGAACACGCGCCCCGCCTCGACCATCGGCCGCATGTAGCGGTGGAAGAGGGTCAGCAGCAGGCAGCGGATGTGGGCGCCGTCCACGTCGGCGTCGGCCATGAGGATGACCTTGCCGTAGCGGGCGGCCTCGATGTCGAACGAGCGCCCGGACCCGGCCCCGACGACCTGGATGATGGCGGCGCACTCGGCGTTCTTGAGCATGTCGCTCACGGACGCCTTCTGGACGTTGAGGATCTTGCCCCGGATCGGCAGCAGCGCCTGGAACTCCGAGTCGCGGGCCAGCTTCGCCGTGCCGAGCGCCGAGTCGCCCTCGACGATGAACAGCTCGCTGCGGTCGATGCCGTCGCTGCGGCAGTCGACCAGCTTCGCCGGGAGCGCCGAGTTTTCCAGGGCGCTCTTGCGCCGCTGGTTGTCGCGGTGCTCGCGGGCCGCGATGCGGGCCTTGGCGGCGGCGACGATCTTCTCGAGCACGGCGCGCAGCGGCTGCTTGAAGCCGCGCGGCGGGTTGGTGAACAGCTCCCTCAGCTCACGGGAGACCACGTGGGAGACGATGCGGGTGGCCGCCGAGGTGCCGAGCACCTCCTTGGTCTGGCCCTCGAACTGCGGCTCCGGCACCCGGACCGTGACCACGCCGGTCAGGCCCTCGGAGATGTCATCCTTGGTGACGGGGTCGTCGCCGTTCTTGAGCAGGCGCGTCTCGCGCAGCAACTCGTTGATCGTGCGCACCAGGCCGCGCTCGAACCCGGTCACGTGGGTGCCGCCCTTGGGGGTGGAGATCACGTTGACGAACGAGCGGACGGTCGACTCGTAGCCCTTGCCCCAGCGGATCGCCACGTCGACGGTGAGCTCGCGCTGCACCTCGGTGGGCGTCATGTGGCCCTGGTCGTCGAGGACCGGCACGGTCTCGTGGAAGTGGCCCAGGCCCTGCAGCCGCAGCACCTCGCACACGGCCTCGTCGCGGGCCAGGAACTCGGTGAACTCGGAGATGCCGCCGTCGAAGCGGAACTCCTCCTCGGTGCGCTCCTCCTGCCTGCTGTCATAGACGGCCAGGGTCAGGCCGGGCACCAGGAACGCGGTCTGCCGCAGGCGCACGTGGATCTCGTCGAGCGAGACCTCGGCGTCGGGCAGGAAGATCTGCTTGTCGGCCCAGAAGCGCACGCGGGTGCCGGCGAGGTTCTGGGGGAGCTTGTCGCCGATGCGCAGGCCGGACTTCTTCTTGAACTTCGCGGTGGGCCCGGGGCCGTCGAAGATCCCAGGGACGCCACGGCGGAAGCTGATCTCGTGGACCTTGCCGTCGCGGTCGACCTCGACGTCCACTCGCGAGGACAGCGCGTTGACCACGGAGGCGCCGACACCGTGCAGACCGCCGGACGCGCCGTAGGAGCCGCCGCCGAACTTTCCGCCCGCGTGCAGCTTGGTGTAAACGAGCTCGACCCCGGCCAGACCGGACTTGGGCTCGATGTCGACGGGGATGCCGCGGCCGTTGTCGCGCACCTCGATGGAACCGTCGGCGTAGAGCTCGACCTCGATGCGGTCACAATGACCCGCCAGAGCCTCGTCGACGCCGTTGTCCACGATCTCCCAGAGGCAGTGCATCAGCCCGCGGCTGTCGGTGGACCCGATGTACATGCCAGGGCGCTTGCGAACTGCTTCCAGGCCCTCAAGCACCGACAGGTGACGAGCCGTGTAACCCGCCTCCACTAGCGTCACTCCAGCTCCCCTGGTCTAGGCATCGAACACGTGTGCGCAGCTTACCGTTCTTCCCGCACGCGCGCGTACAAGCTTGCCACGCCGGCACGTTTGCCGTTACCAACCGGCTGATCGTCATTACTTTGGGACACATTCCGCTCTGGGCGTAGAGAGGGGGCGGTTGGGAACGTCCACGTCCGGTTAGATGTTGTTCCAAGTGACTGACGCCAGATCCTCGCTTCGGCGGGGGTGACCCGAAAGGCGATACGTGACTGGAGCTCTCGCCCCCGTTAAGCCGCTGACGGCCCTCGACCGCTGCGACCGCTGCGGCGCCCAGGCCTACATTCGCGCGACCCTGCCTGTGGGTGGGGAGTTGCTGTTCTGCGCCCACCACGGGCGTCAGCACATCGCAGCGCTGCGCGAAAAGGGTGCCGACATCCTGGACGAGTCGGCTCGACTCAGCGAAACCTCTTCAATTGCCCCCAACGACGAGCGCTGACGCAGCGCCTGTCGTGCTGAGATAACCACATATAGCGATAACGCAGAACGGCGACCCCGGCACCGCCCGGGGCCGCCGTTCTGCGTTCAGCCACTCGGGTATGCCCAAGGACACGCCGTTATGCACGGAGAACGGCGGTATGCAGGCGGAACGGATGGTGCACACGCAAACACGCGGCGAAGCGACAGATACGCGGCTTCGCAGGTGGACACGCCACTACGCGACAGATGCGCGACTTCACGGACGACACGCGACTTCACGGGAGACACGCGGCTTCGCGGACAGACGCGCAGCTGTGCGCGTAGCAGCGACCATTTCCTTGAGCGCAGACGCCGCCATCGGCTGTGCGCGCAGGCATCTCGCCGTGCGCGCTGCCATCCATCCTCGTGCGCTCACAGGCGTTCGAGTGCGCGGCATCGCAGGACGCCAGAGCCGCAAGGCCACCGGGACCGATGACGAAGCGGCCGTGCCCAAAGCAGTGGCGTGCCCAAACCAGCGGCGCGCCCGAAGCAGCGGCGTGCCCGAAGCGACAGGGACGCGGTCAGCGGACCCGATAGTGGTACCGGTCCACGATCTCGAATCCCTCACCACGATAGAGAGCCTGTGCGGCCACATTCGAGGCTGTCGTGACCAAGTAGGCGGATTTCGCATCCGCATGCCCCACGAGCGCCCGGATGACCGCGCGAGCCAGCCCTCGGCGGCGGGCCTGGGGCAGGGTGGCCATGCAGTAGATCCCAAGCGTGTCACTCTGCGAGGACACCTCATCCCGAGACGCACCGTACGTGCCGGTCTGGGGCACGGCCCGGCCGACGGCCAGCGCCACGCCGTCCTCCTCGAACGCCGCATACCAGGCGGGCACCCCGGTGCAGATGCGCTCCGCGTCCTCGAACCCGGTGCCGTAACGACCGTCCACGGCCCACCACGTCTCCAGCCAGCCCTGCCACGGCCGGTCCTCGATCCTCACCGGGTGAAGGGGCGGAGGGCCGTCGGGCGAGCCGGCCATGATGACGGTCGGATCGACCAGCTCATAGCGTCTCCGCTCCAACTCCTCGTCCAGCCCGGGCGTGGCGTTCGGCCCCAGCGAGAAGACGCAACGCTGCCCGCGCTCCCTGTAAAAGGCCTCCGCCGCCTCGATCGCCCCGTCCAGGTCGGTGGGCTCGTCCAGAGGGAGCACCGAGTTGGCCCGCTTGGTCACGCCACCGGCGTAACGAAGCACCCATCCGTCATGAATGCGCTGCTCGTAGGCGGGCCAGGCCTCATGGACAAGGAGGTCGAAATTCACCCGCGCAGCCTAGCCGACCTCCAAATACGCCCACCCTCCTGCATGCCGGGCGCCGGTTGAAACGCTTCAACAGCCTGCCTCCGGGGCGGGCCGGGCCGACGCCAGAGCAGGGCTCGCCGCCACGCCCCGGAGCTTGCGCCCGAGGCCGACGATTCAGCGAAGAACGTGGCCCAGCGGGCGCCGTTGCGGCGGCCGGCCACGCCCACCCGGTGAGCGTCACCCTGGACAGGGCCCGGCCATGGTCGGCGGGTGGCGCCTGCTTGGGCCACCGTAAAAGATCGTGACGGGACGGCGGGAGAGCCTCCGACCAGGGGCAATAAGGTAGGGGGTTGTGCTGATCCTGTTGCCGCCGTCCGAAGGGAAGGCGCCCGAAGGCAGCGGGCCGCCCGTCGGCGAGCTGTCCTTCCCCGCCCTCGACAAGGCCCGCAAGCGCGTGCTGAACGCGCTCGTACGGGCCTCCAAACGCCGCGACGCCCTCGACGTGCTCGGCCTCACGCCCGGGCTGGCGGGCGAGCTGGTCAAGAACGCCGCTCTCAAGACCGCCCCCACCCTGCCGGCCGCCGGCCTCTACACCGGCGTCCTCTACGACAATCTCGGGCTGGGCACCCTCGACGACGAGGCACGCAGGCGGGCGGAGGAGTCGGTGCTGATCTTCTCCGGCCTCTGGGGTGTGGTGAGAATCACAGATCTCATCCCGCCGTACCGGCTCTCGATGGGTGTCAATCTCCCGCCCCTGGGAGCACTGGCCTCCTTCTGGCGTCCGTTGATCGCCAAGGAGCTGGATCGGATCCCGGGGCTGGTGGTGGATCTCCGTTCGGCCACGTACGCGAGCGCCTGGCAGCCGGGTGCGCGGTCGGTGACAGTACGGGTGTTCCGGGACGGCAAGGTCGTCAGCCACATGGCCAAGGCGACCCGGGGCGAGATCGCCCGAGCCCTTCTGCGGCACGACACCGCCCCGGACAGCCCTGATGAGCTGGCCAAGATCCTGGATGCCCTGGGCTACACCGTCGACCTGGCCGAGCCCGCCCGCGCCAACCGCCCATGGACCCTTGACGTGCACGTCACCGATCCGGCGTGAGGGTCGCGGGGCGGCTAATCCCCCGGCGCGCCGATCGCAGGAGGCCGTTCAAAGGCGGGCCTGCCCTGATGGTGCGCGCCTCTCGACGGTGACGGTCGGTAGCGGCGCCCCTCTGACGGTGAGTGCGTCCTCACGAGTCCTGTCACCACGGGCTCGGGGTGGTGGTGGACGTGCTTTGAGCCAAGCGCCGCCGGGGGTGGTGGTGGACGTGCTGCGGGGCAAGCGCCGCCGGGGGTGCTGGGACTGCCGACCGTCGCGGGCGCGGGGTATAGGTCTGGGCTCGCGCACGGCGCATCAGCCCGGGCTCGGTCCGCGGCGGAGGCATGCTGCGGGTGCGGGCGATGATCGTCGGTGTAGCGCCCCGGAGATCTCACGCGATCGCCGGGTTGCCCGGGCGTGTCGTGCGACCGTGGACGCTGGATATGCGCCTTATCGGTGACGCGACCGGGGACGCTCCGTAATACGCCGGCAGCGCGACAGAGGCGCCAGGGGGCCACTAGGCCAGGGTGCCGAGGCGGGGCAGCGGGCCCAGGCGGGGCAGCGGGGGTAGGGGCAGCCGAGGGCAGCGGGGGCGATGGTAGTGCGCCAGGCCATGGACGGCGCCGTGGCGGCCGTCGGAGTGCGGCTGGTGGTGCCACTGCGGCGTTGGGACTGCGAGCGAGAAGCGACCGATGGTGCGGTGGCGGTGCTATCGGCCGGTGTGCCAGGGGCGGGCGATGCCGCCCCACTGGCGTTAGGACGGCGAGAAGCCACCAGCGGTGCACTGGCGGCGCCATCGGGCGGTGTGGCGGGGACGGGCGATGCTGCCCCTGCGGCGCTGGGACGGCGAGAAGCCGCCAGCGGTGCACCGGCGATGCCATCGGCCGGTGGGGCGGGGCGGGGCGGCGGCAGTGTGACCAGTCGCCGTGGGATGGGGGTGGAAAAGCCGCCGCCCCGCTCGGAAGAACCGGGCGGGGCGGGGGATTCGTGCGGGTCAGTCCAAGTAGTCCCGGAGGACCTGGGAGCGCGAGGGGTGGCGCAGCTTGGACATGGTCTTCGACTCGATCTGGCGGATGCGCTCACGGGTGACCCCGTAAACCTTGCCGATCTCGTCCAGCGTCTTCGGCTGGCCGTCGGTGAGACCGAAGCGCATCGAGACGACGCCCGCCTCCCGCTCCGACAACGTGTCGAGAACGGAGTGCAGCTGCTCCTGGAGCAGCGTGAAGCTGACGGCGTCGGCTGGGACGATGGCCTCGGAGTCCTCGATGAGGTCGCCGAACTCGCTGTCGCCCTCCTCACCCAGCGGGGTGTGGAGGGAGATGGGCTCACGGCCGTACTTCTGGACCTCGACGACCTTCTCGGGCGTCATGTCCAGCTCGCGGGCCAGCTCTTCCGGCGTGGGCTCGCGGCCCAGGTCCTGCAGCATCTGCCGCTGGACGCGGGCCAGCTTGTTGATCACTTCGACCATGTGGACCGGGATGCGGATGGTCCGCGCCTGGTCGGCCATGGCACGCGTGATCGCCTGCCGGATCCACCACGTGGCGTAGGTGGAGAACTTGTAGCCCTTGGTGTAGTCGAACTTCTCGACGGCCCTGATCAGGCCCAGGTTGCCTTCCTGGATCAGGTCGAGGAAGAGCATGCCGCGGCCGGTGTAGCGCTTGGCCAGCGAGACCACGAGCCGGAGGTTGGCCTCCAGCAGGTGGTTCTTGGCCCGGCGGCCGTCCTCGGCGATCCACTCCAGCTCGGCCTTGACGTCGACCGGCAGACCCTCGGTCTCCCCGCCGCCGAGCTGCTCCTCGGCGAACAGGCCCGCCTCGATGCGCTTGGCGAGCTCGACCTCCTGCTCGGCGTTGAGCAGGGGGACCTTGCCGATCTGCTTGAGGTAGTCCTTGACCGGGTCGGCGGTGGCGCCGGCGGCGGCCACCTGGGCGACCGGGGCGTCATCGTCGTCGTCGGACAGGATGAGGACCTCGTCCTCGGTCTTCTGAGCCGCGACGACCTCGGAGGGCTTGGGCTCGGCGTCGGACTCGTCCTCGGACTCGTCGTCACCTTCGGACTCGGAGTCCTCGGCCACGATCTCGTCGTCGTCGACGTCGAGATCCTCGAGGTCCTCCAGCTCCACGTCGCCGTCGAGCTCGATGTCCTCGTCGTCGTCCGCGTCAGCCCGGGGCTCGGGCTTGGGCTTGGTCTCGGCAGGCCCAGCGCTCTTCGGCTCGGCCTTCTTGGCGGCGGCGGGAGCCGCGGCCTTCTTCGCCGCCGGGGCGGCCTTCTTGGCAGGGGCCGCCTTCTTGGCGGCCGGCTCGGCTTCTGCGGTGCCCACGACCGCGGTCACGGTCTCGGGCTGCTGCTCTTTGGCGGCTGCCGCCGTCTTGGTCTTGACGGGGGCGGCAGTGCGGCGCTTTGCTGGACCACGAGACTTCTTCGGCGCAGCCGAATCCGCGGCGGTCACCACCACGGTCACGCCCTCTTTGCTGAGGTTCCGCAAGAACGCGGCGGCGTGCGACATGGGGATGTCCGCCTCCTCGAAGGCCTGACGGACATCCTCAGACTCGAGGAAACCCTGCGAGCGCCCACGCTCGAGCAGTCGCTGAATGACGGGCTCGTTCAGCTCTTGTGGCTTCGAGCGAGTCGAACTTGCAGGCGACACGAACACCTCTCGAACGAACGCGTGGCGACTATGGACCCAGATGCCCGCTGGGGGGCTGTTGCCTCTCTCGGAGATCGGTGAGGCCGTGCGGACCGCGACGGACCTGCACAGCATTCTGGCACGACCCCGCGCTCCATACGGCCACCTCCCGGCGGTTGACCTCCACCCTAGGCCGACCGAGACAGTAGTGCGTACGTAAGCGGGGCACTGATACCCGAAAGCAACCGTTATGACTGTTTCATTCAGTCACTCTTCGTGGCTGGCGGGACGTGAATTGCTAGCGCGGTAACGTCATCATCCTGTTCATATCCAGACAACATCCGGTCAACCAGGAAGTCCAGCAACATGTGCGGACTACTCACAACTTCAGGCGGAGCTTCGGTCACAACACTGCAAAGGTCTGCCAATCCGGCATCCAGCCCGCGCTTCCTGTTCTCGACGAGACCGTCGGAGTAGAGCACGGCGGTATGGCCGGGCGGCACCACGAACCGGAACTGCCTGCGGCTGGTCGGCCAGCCTAGCGGAGTGCCAGGCTCGCCGTCGACCAGGATCGCCGTGCCCTGCGGGGAAACCAGGACGGGAGGCGGGTGGCCGGCCAGGGCCAGGGTGCCCTCGCCGGTGACCGGCTCCACGACCATGTACGCCAAAGTCGTGACCTGTTCTTCCTCTTCCGTGGCCTCGAAGACCCGGTCGAGCCCGGTCAGCACGGCCGCGGGCGGCGGGTTGGTCAGCGCCAGCGCCCGCATGGCGTTGCGGATGCGGCCCATGCCCGCCGCGGCCTTGACGCCCTTGCCCATGACGTCGCCGACGACGGCCGCCACGCGCCCGTCCTGCAGCACGAAGGCGTCGTACCAGTCGCCGCCCACCTGGACGTGGCGGCTGCCGGAGCGGAAGCGCTGGGCCAGCTCCAGGCCCTTGATCACGGGCAGGCGGTCGGGCAGCAGGCTGCGCTGGAGCGTCTCGGCGGTGCGGTGCTCGCGCTCGAACAGCGTGGCTCGCTCGACCGCCAGCGCGCACTGGCCGGCCAGCGCCTCAAGGAAGACACCGTCCTCCTGGGAGATCTTCACCGGCCTGGTGAAGGAGAATCGGAGCGCTCCCAGAGCCCGCCCCGCCGCCAGCAGCGGCAGGCCCACCCAGGCCCGCTCGTCGCCGTGGGTGATGAAGTTGGCCAGGATCTCCTCGTCGTCGCCCGCCTCGAGCAGTTGGGCCTTCAGCGACTCGGGCGACTCGGCGAAGACCGGCCGGCGGCTGTTGACGGCCATGGTCATCACGTTGGAGTGGGACAGCGGGATCTCGTCACCCGTGATCCCGGAGGCCTCCATGATGCCCTCGCCGTTGATCAGCTTGAGCGCCGCGCGGTCGGGGTCGAGCAGCGCCACGGCCGAGCGGTCGGCGGCCAGGGCCGTGCGGCCCACGTCGATGATGACCTGCACCACCTGCTCGACCGTCAGGGCCTCGGCCAGCTGGGCCGTCGCGCCCTGGAGCCGGGCGGTGCGCAGGGCGGCCGCGCCGAGCTGGTCGGTCAGCCGGCCGCGCATCTCCTCGGCCTCGCGCTGCGGGGTGACGTCGGTGTTGGCGCCGACCCACTCCACGACCCGGCCGTGCCTGATGATCGGCACGGCCCGCACCTCGAAGTGCCGGTAGCCGCTGGCCCGGGTGCGCACGCGGTAGTTCCACTCGAACATGGTGCGCCCGCGCAGCGCCTCCCTCCAGGCCTCCTCGGTCTGCTGGCGCTCCTCGGGGTGGACGACCTCCAGCCAGCCGTTGGCGAGGTATTCCTCCAGGCCCTGGCCGGTGATGGCGCGCCACTGGGGCGCGTCCTCGACGACCGCGCCGGTGGGGGAGGTGATCCAGACGAGCTGCGACTGGGCCTCGACGAGCGAGCGGTAGCGCTCCTCGCTGCGGCGCAGCGCCTCCTCGGTCTGGCGGCTCTCGGTCACGTCGAGCCCCACGAGCGCGATGGCGCGCAGCTCGCCCGCCGCCTCGTCGTGGACCGGCGAGAACGACAGCGACCAGTGCCTGGTGTCGCCCTCCGCCGTCCGCACGCGTACGCGGCCCTCGGTGACGGGCGCGTCGGTCTGGATGACGGCCTGCACGGCGTGGGTGATGATCTGGCTGAGGTCGGCGGCCAGCACCTCGACCGGCTGCCTGCCGGCCATGCGCTCGGCGGGCACGTTGACGACGTCGCTGAACACGTCGTTGACCCGCTGGATGCGGCCGTCGCCGTCGAAGAACGCGAAGGCGAACTCGGCCTCCGACAGCATGCCCTTGAACAGAGCGGAGTCCGAGATGTCCACATCCGACTCCCGGGGACGGGGAACGGAGGTCTCGGCGCTCATGGTCCGCACCTCCGTCGCGTGCCAGGGTCTCCCACGCGGCACATCTCCATAACTGTGTATCGGCGTAGCGCAGCTCCGGGCGACCGGATTCTGCAGTACATCATCGGCGATGGGCATGTGCGGACGGAAGCCCCCGTCGCGGCCCGGTCGCCTTTAGGGTCTACGCATCCTGTCAAAGTCGCTCCACGTTGCGCAGCAAGATCAGGTTACAGCGCTCGATCGCCGGGGCCGAGACCCCGGCCCCAACTACTTCGCCGCGCGCTTCGCCTCCTGCTTGAAGGCTCGCACTCGGGCCAGGCTGTCGGCGTCGACCACGTCGGCGACCGACCGGCTCGACCCCTCCTCGCCATAGTGTCCGGCCGCCTCCCGCCAGCCCGGCGGCTGGACCTCCAACTGCTTCCCCAGCAATGCCAGAAAGATCTGGGCCTTCTGTTTGCCGTATCCCGGCAGGGCCATCAGTCGTTGCAGCAGCTCTTTGCCGTCGGCGGCGTCCGCCCACAACTTCTCCGGCCGGCCGTCGTAGTGCTCGACGAGGTAGGCGGCGAGCTGCTGGACCCGGGCCGCCATGGACTTGGGGTAGCGGTGCACAGCCGGCTTCTCGGCCAGCAGCGCCGTGAACGCCTCCGGGTCATAGGAGGCGATCTCCCCGGCGGTCAGGTCGTGGCCCAGACGCTGGGAGATCGTATATGGCCCCGTGAACGCCCATTCCATAGGAATCTGCTGGTCGAGCAGCATGCCGACGAGCAGGGCGAGCGGGCTGCGGCCGAGGAGCTCGTCTGCCTCGCTCCGCTGGGCGAGCTGGATGCGCATGGAGACAGCTTCGCACGAATGGGCACCGGGTGAAGTGAACACAACCGCCGCAGAGCCTTGACAGCCGCCCGAGAAAAGGTGAAATGAGAGCGCAAGTCGCCCTGCCGACATTCCTGGGGGTTTGCCCCCTGGTCTCCAGAGGAATCTCACTTCTATGCTCGCTCTGGCCACACGGTTCCTGCGGGAACCGGTCAGTCTCAGGCTGGCCGAAGAGTTCCTGACCGTGCCCGTGGACACGATCGACCGCTGCGTGGCCGACGTGTGCGCGTGTGCGCAGCATCTCGGCGTCTCGGCGACGCCGGAGATCGTGGAGCGCATCGCTCGCGAGCATCTGCTCGCGATCGTCAACTCAGCGCCCCCGCCCCGAAGTTCCCGGTAGACAAACAAAAGCCCGGAAGTCCAGTTAAGTCCCATCCAGAACTCCCCGATAACATCGGGGTCACCAGGCCGAGTTCTACGCACCGTTTACGCCTGGAATACGAGAGAGTGAGGGTGTGCGCCGACACCGACGAGATCCCCGGGAGAGCACCCCGCCAGACGACGTGTTCAAGGAGATGGTGCAGGCGGCTCGCGAGCTGCTCGCCGTTCGCACCCCTCTCGACGCGGAGCTGATGGTCTCCGACATGATCGGGGCCTGGTGGGGCAGGCGGGTCAGGGGCGGCGACGTGGAGCAGGTGCTCGGGGAGGGATTGGTCGACTACGCCGCCAAGGCCGGCACGCCGGCCTCGCTGACGCTGCTCATCTGCCTGGCCTATCTGGGCACGGCCCGCCAGGGCGCCAAGGCCGAGGGCGCGGCGCTGGCCATGATGGAGTCGG
Organism: Nonomuraea angiospora; assembly: GCF_014873145.1. NCBI lineage: Bacteria > Bacillati > Actinomycetota > Actinomycetes > Streptosporangiales > Streptosporangiaceae > Nonomuraea > Nonomuraea angiospora. The sequence continues at coordinate 4,754,302 of NZ_JADBEK010000001.1, forward strand.
GGGTGGCCAGGCCGGGCTGGGCCGACCGGGTGGGCGCGGTCAAGCCGGCGGGCTGCTACGTCTCCCGCGACTCCTACGGCGACCAGGACACGGTGATCTGCACCTTCGCCTACCGGCGCGACGAGGACTCCCTGCCCGTCGACCGGCACGCGCTCGTCATGGTGGTCGACTACAACATGAGCGGCATGGCCCGGGACGCCTGGGTCTCCTCGCAGGTCGACAAGCTGCTGGAGCAGGCCAGGGCCGAGGCGGCGGGCAATCCCCTGCTGCTGTTCGAGGAGATCGAGCCCGAGCAGGCCAGGGCGCTGCTGGAGTCGGCCATGAAGGCCACCAGGGAGCCGAAGACGCCGCCGCCGGTGAGCGACAGCTACAGCGCCTACCACGCCTTCGCCCGCGCCAGGCTCAAGGCGCTGCCGCCCGGGCGCAAGCGGCCGGCGCCGCGGCACACCGAGGCCCCGTACAGCAGGGAGCGGCGGGCCATGCTGGCGGCGGAGTTCCTGGCGTCCGACGCGGCCGAGCACCTGTCCGACCCGTCGGCGGCCTCGCGCTGCGCCGACCACATCATCGACTACGGCTGCGACCAGGACTTCAACCGTCCGCTGCGGGTCAGCCCGACCAAATGTGAAACGTTCCTGCTCGACTGGCTGCCGCGCAAGGTGATGCTGAGCGTGGCCGAGCAGGAGGCGATGCCGCACGTGCTGTCGGCGTGGGTGCGCTTCGCCGCCCGCCGCACGGGCCTGCCGGAGCAGGGGCTCAAGGCCACGCTGGACGCGGTGTGGGAGGCGATCGGCAAGTTCCCCGAGGCCTACCGGGACCCGACGTCCTTCGGGCTCGACCGGCCGCTGCTGGAGCGGCTGCTGCCGGACGGCGACCTGTCGGCGCTGGCCAGGCGCGCCTTCGCGTTCCCCTACCTGCAGGGCGTGCACAACGGGATCGAGCTCGACAAGCTCAACCCCGCCGACGAGGCGGACCGGCGTACGCTGCTCGAGATCGACCACGGCGGCACGATCGACCAGGAGCACCTGGCCTGGCACGAGGAGATCGCCACCCGGCTGTGGGAGGGCGACCCGCCGCAGCTGTGGGAGGCCGCGCAGCGCCTGCTCGACCTCGGCCACGACCGCCACGACGTGCTCCACGTGCTGATCGAGATCGCCGAGCGGATCGGCGGCGACCCCGACGAGCTGGCGGCGGCGCTGGACGACATCGCCGACATCCCGGACGAGTTCTAGGAACGGTCCCCGCGACGGCCTGCCGTGGGCGCGGTTCCCGCGACCTGCGGCGGACCGCTGGACGTGACGCGCCGTAGAATTTTCTTCTATGGCGATGTACACCCGCTTGGCCGAAGGGCGTTACCGGGCCTCCGAGCACACGCAGGGCCCGTGGGACCCGCGCGCCCAGCACATGGGCCCGGTCACCGCCCTGATCGTCCACGAGCTGGACCGGACCGCGCCGCGCCCGGGCCTGGAACTGTCCAAGCTCGTGGTGGACGTGTTCGCCCCGGTGCCGGTGGCCGAGCTGGAGATCGCCACCGACGTGACCCGCGACGGCAAGCGCGTGCAGTGCCTGTCGGCGAGCGTCTCGTCCGGGGGCCGCGAGTACGCCAGGGCGAGCGCCTGGCGCATCCGTACGGCCGCCACACCCGCCTCACCGGTCCCCGGGCCGCCTGGACCGATCCCGCCGCCCTCGGCGGAGGTCGCCCGCTCGTGGCTCGGCTCGGGATTCGGGTACGGCCGCGCGCTCGACTGGCGCTTCACCGAAGGCGGCCTCACGCGGCCCGGCCCCGCCACGGTCTGGGGCCGGTTCACGGTCCCGCTGGTGGAGGGCGAGGAGATCACCCCGATGGAGCGCCTGGCGGCCTTCGCCGACAGCGGCAACGGCGTCAGCGCCGCCCTCGGCTTCGACACGCACGTGTTCGTGAACGTGGACCTGACCATCTCGCTGTTCCGGGCCCCGCAGGGCGAGTGGATCTGCATGAACGCCGCCACGGTCATCGGCCCGTCCGGCCGTGGCCTGACGCGCTCCACGCTGTATGATGAATATGGGGAAGTAGGCATGGGGATGCAGACGTTGTACGTCACATCGAGATAGCGCCGAGATAGCCTCTACTGCCATGGTGATCGACCTCAACGCAGACCTGGGTGAAGGCTTCGGGATCTGGCGGCTCGGTGACGATCTCGCCCTGCTCGACATCGTCACCAGCGCCAACGTGGCCTGCGGCTTCCACGCGGGCGACCCGGTGACGATCAGACGCACATGCGCGGCGGCGGTCGATCGCGGGGTGACGATCGGGGCGCAGGTGTCTTACCACGACCTCGCGCACTTCGGACGCAGAGAGATGGACGTCGAGCCGGAGGAGCTCTGCGCCGAGGTGCTTTACCAGATCGCCGCCGTCGACGGCATCGCCAGGGCGATGGGCGGCCGGGTCTCCTACGTCAAGCCGCACGGCGCGCTCTACAACCGGGTCTATCGCGACGAGATGCAGGCGACGGCTGTGGTCAACGCGGTGGCCGACTACGACCCCTCGCTGTCAGTGGTGACCCTGCCCGGTTCCGCGGTGCACGCGGCGGCGGCGGCCGTGGGCGTTTCGACGGTGAGCGAGGCTTTCGCCGACCGCGCGTACACACCCCAGGGGACGTTGGTGGCGCGAGGGAAGCCGGGCGCTGTCATCCACGACCCCGCCGAGGTGGTCGCGCGTGCCTGCCAGATGGCCATTGAAGGCTCTGTGACGGCCGTTGACGGAAGTTCCCTATCCATTTCCGCCCGGACCATCTGCATTCATGGGGACACGCCAGGCGCTGTTCGGCTGGCGAAAGAGGTGCAGAACGCGTTGCTGGCGGCCGGAGTGGTCCTGCAGGCGTTCACATGATCCGCGCGGTGGGAGAGCACGGGTTGCTCGTGGAGACCGGCTCACTGGAGCTGTCGCACCGGCTGGACGCGGCGCTGCGGGCCGATCGGCCCGCCGGTGTCGTCGAGATCGTAGCCGGCCCCAGAACCGTGCTCATCGTGGCCCCTAGAGCGAATCATGGACGGTTGCGGGCGCATCTGGCGGGCGTGATCGCACAGGAACGTGACAAAGGCGACGCGACGTCGGCCGATGCGGCGGTCATGACGATCCCCGTCGTCTATGACGGCGCGGATCTCGAGTCCGTGGCGGCACTGGCCGGGATCTCGGTGGACGAGGTCGTCTCCCGGCACGCGGCGCAGGAGCTGGTGGTGGGCTGGCTGGGGTTCGCCCCGGGGTTCGCCTATCTGACGGGGCTGGATCCGGTGCTGGAGACGCCCAGGCTCGACACGCCGCGCACGTCGGTGCCGGCCGGGTCGGTGGCGGTGGCGGGGCCGTACTCGGCGGTCTACCCGAGCGCCTCGCCGGGCGGGTGGCGGCTGATCGGGCGCACCTCCGTGCGGGTGTGGGACGTGACGGCCGACCCGCCCTCGCTGTTCAGGCCGGGCGTGCGCGTACGGTTCCAGCCCGCATGATCGAGGTGCTGGCGGCGGGGCCGTACGCGACCGTGCAGGACCTGGGGCGGCCGGGCCTGGCCCACCTGGGGGTGCCCCGCTCGGGGGCGGCCGACGCGCCGAGCCTGCGGCTGGCCAACAGGCTCCTGGGCAACCCGGAAGGGCTGGCGGGGATCGAGCTGACGTTCGGCATGGCGCGGCTGCTGTTCCACGACGGGGCGTGGGTGGCGCTGGCGGGCGCGCCCGTGGACAGCGCGGCGGGGATGGGGGCGCCGTTCTGGGTCGCCAAGGGCAGGGAGCTGCGGCTGGGCATGCCGGAGTGGGGGCTGCGCACCTATGTGGCCGTGCGCGGCGGGATCGCGGTGGAGCCGGTGCTCGGCAGCCGCTCCACCGACTCGCTGTCCGGGCTCGGCCCGGAGCCGCTGCGGGCGGGCACGCTGCTGCCCGTGGGGCGGCCGGAAGGCGTGATCTCCGTCGACCTGGCGCCGCCGCCCGGGCCCCGGCCCGCCGTGCTGCGGGTGACGCCGGGGCCGCGGGACGACTGGTTCGTGCCGGACGCGCTGGCCGGGCTGTGCGCGCGGCCCTACTCCGTGAGCCAGGACAGCAACCGCGTCGGCGTGCGGCTGAGCGGCGCCGAGCTGGTCAGGGCCAAGGAGGGCGAGCTGCCGAGCGAGGGGATGGTCACCGGGGCGATCCAGGTGCCGCCGAGCGGGCAGCCGATCGTCTTCCTCGCCGACCACCCGCCGACGGGCGGCTACCCGGTGATCGGCGTCGTACGCGAGGCGGACCTGCCGGTGGCCGCCCAGCTGCGGCCGGGCGACGAGGTGCGGTTCACAGTTCGACCTGCCCGGTGACGCAGGTCAGCACGGAGCCGCCCACCCACACGTCCCCCTCGGCGTCGGTGGAGATGTGCACCCGCCCCGAGAAGCCCAGCACCGTGCCCTGTCTGGCCACATACGGGGCCTTGGCCCGGCCCGAGCGCAGCAGCCACTGGGCCATGGAGGCGTTGAGGCTGCCCGTCACCGGGTCCTCGATGGTGGAGCCGTGCGCGTGCGTGAAGGCCCGCACCTCGAAGTCGTACGGCGACCCCTCGGGGTAGGGGCCGGCCACGCCCACGAAGCTGGGGACCAGGCCGGGGCGCAGCGCGAGCACGGACTCGGCGTCCGCGAGCAGCACCGCCACCCAGCCGGGGCCGTTGTCGGCCCACTCCATGTCCACGATGTCGGCGCGCCCGATCCCGAGGGACTCGGCGATCCTCCCGACCAGCGGCTCCTCCACGGGGCCCGACCGCACGAGGGGCGGCGCGTGGAAGGCCAGCCCGTCGCCGGTCCTGCGCACCCGTACCGGCCCGGCCGCGCACTCCTGGACGATCTCGCCCTCCTGGCGCGGCACTCCCCCGGCCTCCAGCCAGGCGTGGCAGGTGCCGAGCGTCGGATGCCCGGCGAAGGGCAGCTCCTTGGACGCGGTGAAGATCCGCACCCGGTAGTCGGCCTCGGGCGTGGTGGGCGGCAGCACGAAGGTGGTCTCGGCCAGGTTCGTCCAGGTGGCGAACCGCTGCATCTCCTCGGTCGTCAGCCCCTGGCCGTCGAGCACGACCGCGAGCGCGTTCCCGTGGTACGGGGTGGTGGTGAAGACGTCAACCTCGGTGAAAGGGCGCAACATAATCCGGAGTCTCGCAGACAGGTCTTTTCCCGTTAACACGGCACCAGCAGACTGGACGGTGTGGCGGACTTTGATGTTGTGGTCCTGGGTTCCGGACCAGGTGGGCAGAAGGCCGCGATCGCGGCGGCGAAGCTCGGCAAGCGTGTCGCGGTGGTCGAGAAACGACACATGATCGGCGGCGTGTGCATCAACACGGGGACGATCCCCTCCAAGACCCTCAGGGAGGCCGTCCTCTATCTCACAGGGCTCAACCAGCGGGAGCTGTACGGCGCCAGCTACCGCGTCAAGGACGAGATCACGGTCACCGACCTCGGGATGCGCACCCAGCACGTGATCGGCCGCGAGATCCAGGTGATCCGCAGCCAGCTCGCCCGCAACCACGTGACCGTGCTGCAGGGCACCGGCCGGTTCCTGGACGCGCACACGATCGGGATCACGCACGAGGAGGGCAAGTCCGAGGAGACGAAGATCACCGCCGAGAAGGTCGTGATCGCCACCGGCACCTCGCCCGCCCGTCCCGACAGCGTCGAGTTCGACGACCGGACGATCATCGACTCCGACGCGATCCTGCACCTCGACCGGATCCCCGAGACCCTGGTCGTGGTGGGGGCCGGGGTCATCGGCATCGAGTACGCCTCCATGTTCGCCGCGCTCGGCACCAAGGTGACGGTGATCGAGCGGCGCGAGCGCATGCTGGAGTTCTGCGACCTGGAGATCGTCGAGGCGCTGAAGTACCACCTGCGCGACCTGGCCGTGACGTTCCGCTTCGGGGAGAACGTGGCCGCCGTCGAGCGCCGCCCCGGCGGGGCGCTGACCCTGCTGGAGAGCGGCAAGAAGATCCCCGCCGACTGCGTCATGTACTCGGCCGGTCGCCAGGGCAAGACCGCCGAGCTGTGCCTGGAGGCCGCCGGATTGGCCGCCGACGCCCGCGGCCGCATCTCGGTGGACTCCAACTACGCCACCGAGGTGCCGCACATCTACGCCGTGGGCGACGTGATCGGCTTCCCCGCGCTGGCGGCCACCTCCATGGAGCAGGGACGGGTGGCCGCGCAGCACGCGTGCGGGGAGCCGGTCGAGGACACCCGCGAGCTGCCGCCCATCGGGATCTACACCATTCCCGAGATCAGCTTCGTCGGCCGGTCGGAGGACGAGCTGACCCGGGACAAGGTGCCGTTCGAGGTGGGCATCTCGCGCTACCGGGAGCTGGCCAGGGGGCAGATCATCGGCGACTCGTACGGGATGCTCAAGCTCCTCGTCTCCCCCGAGGACCGGCGGCTGCTCGGCGTCCACGTGTTCGGCACGGGGGCGACGGAGCTCGTGCACATCGGGCAGACGGTCATGGGGTGCGGAGGGACGATCGACTACCTGGTCAACGCCGTGTTCAACTATCCGACGCTGGCCGAGTCGTACAAGGTGGCCGCGCTGGACGCGATGAACAAGATGCGGGTGGTCGCCCGCCTCACCGCCGGCATGTGATCACGACAGCGTCCATTTCTGGTTGGCGGCGCCCGTGCAGGTCCAGATCTGCAGCCGGGTGCCGTCGGCGCTGGAGTTGCCGGTGACGTCGGCGCACTTGTTCGCGGCGGGGTTCACCAGGTCGCGGCCCGAGGTGTAGGTCCACTGCTGGTTGGCGCCGCCCGAACACGACCAGAGCTGGAGCTTGCTGCCGTCGGCGGTGCCGCGGTCGACCACGTCGAGGCACTTGCCGAGCGCGCGCAGCGTGCCGTCGCCCGGGCGGGTCCACTGCTGGGCGGCGGTGCCGTTGCAGGTGTAGAGCTGCACGGCCGCGCCGTCCGCGCTGCTGCCGCCGGCCACGTCGACGCACTTGCCGCCCAGGCCGGTGATCGCGCCGGCCGGGTTGCCGCCCGGCGTGCCCGACCAGGTGAAGGTCGCGGTGGTGCGGGCGGGCAGCGTGTACACGAACGACTGGTTGCCCCAGTTGACCCTGACCGACTGGGCCGAGGTGCCGCCGTTGTGGGCGATCAGGGCCTTGGAGCCGTCGGGGTTGCGCCAGGCGACGTTCTGCACGGTGGCGTTGGCGGTCGAGTCGATCCGGTACGCCCCAGGTCTGACGAACTTGGTGAGGTGGCCGGTCGTGTAGTACTCGATCGTGTAGTCCACCTGACCGGCGCGCGAGCCGCCCTCCTGCACCGTGATCAGGCCGGTGCAGGTGTCGCAGCCGCCGTTGTGCGGGCCCATCTGCTGGTTGAGCGCGAGGCTCCACTTGACCACACTGCGGCTCCAGTTGCGGGTGTAGTTCACGATGTCGGCCATGTCCTCGTTGTGCTGGTTGCCGATCCAGGTGCCGCCGGAGTGCTCGGTGCTGAACTGGGGCACCGACGGGTACTGGTCGTGCACCTGCGAGCCGACCGCCGGATCGCCGAAGTAGCCGTGCCAGGCGATGCCGCCGAACAGCGGGTCGTTCCGCAGCGCCGCGTCGGCCAGGATGGGGCCGCCGATCTGGCCGTAGTCGCCGTAGTTCCAGTCGTGTACGAGCACCTTCGTGGTGATGCCGGCGGCCCGGAAGGCCGGATACACGAAGTTCTTGGTCAGCTCGATGAGGCCGGAGGAGTTCCAGTTCATGCCGGGGTAGTTCATGGCGGTCGGGTTGGACGCCTGGCAGCAGTTGGGCTCGTTCTGGACGGAGATGTAGTTCACCGGGATCCCGGCGGCCTGGTAGCTCTGGACGTACTTGACGAAGTACTGGGCGTACATGGCGTAGTACTGCGACTTCAGCCAGCCCATCTGGTCCATCCGGCCGTTGTCCTTCATCCAGCCGGGCGCGCTCCACGGCACGGCCTTGACCCGCAGCTCCGGGTTGAGCTGCTTGGCCTGGACGGTCAGCAGGCGCACGTTGGTGTCGTAGCCGTTGGCGCCGAAGTCGTTGAGGTCGCAGCAGGTGTCGTCGAGCGAGACCATGCCGGGGCGCGACAGGTCGGAGGCGCCGATCGGGTTGCGGACGAACGACAGGCCGATCCCGTCCGCGGGCGAGAACAGCTTGCGCATGACCGCGTCCCGCGTGGCCGCGCTGACGGGGCCGCCGCGCAGCAGGTACGCGGTCGTGTCGGTGATCGACGCGCCGGCGCCCTCGAACTGCTGGTACGTGGTGCCCTCGTTGACGGTGATCGTCTGGTTGGCGCTGCCGCCGGCGGGGCCGAAGGCGATCGGGGTCTGTTGCGCGAGGCCGCGGGTGACGTTCCGGCCTCCTGCGTCCGAGGTGGTGGTGAGCCAGACGTTCACCGTCTCGCCGGCGGCGTACGCCGGGACGGGCACGGCCAGCGCCAGGGCGGCCGCGCAGAGGAGCGTGAGTATTCGGGACACGGCGTTGCTTCCCTTCCGGGCGGGGGGGTGATGCCCATGTAACAAAATGAAACAATAAAGAAACTTTCTTTTAGGTGACCACGGGTCATGGGCAGCGTCAAGGCCCATCTGAGGTGATGAAACAAATGAAACAGTCAGGCGGGGCCGGTGGAGCCGCGGACGATCAGCTCGGTTCCGAGCGAGACGTGCAGCGCCTCCACCGTGTGGCGGCTCAGCAGCCGCATCAGCAGCGTGACCGCCATCCGGCCCATCTCCTGCAAAGGCTGGCGCACCGTGGTGAGGGCGGGTGAGGTGGCCCTGCTGACGTCGATGTCGTCGAAGCCGGCCACCGACAGGTCCCCCGGAACGCTCAGCCCGCGCTCGGCCGCCGCCCACAGCGCCCCGACGGCCATCTTGTCGTTGAACGCCACCAGCGCCGTCGGCCGCTCCGGCAGGTCGAGCAGCTCGCAGGCCGCCAGGTAGCCGTACTCGGTGCTCGGCTCCGGCACGCTGCGCAGCAGCTCGGGCTCCGGCAGCACCCCGGCGTCCGCCAGCGAGGCCGTGTAACCCGCGAGCCTGGCCTCGCTCGGCAGCCACTCCACCGGCCCGCCGATGATCCCCACCCGGCGGTGGCCCAGCCCGACCACGTGCGCCATCAGCTTGCGCCCGCCCGCGAAGTGAGCGGCCGAGACCGCCGCGATGTCCTTGGGGGGCGGGGTCCTCGGGTCGATCACCACGAAGGGGAAGCCGCTGTCGCGCAGGCGTACCAGCTCGTCGCCCGGCTCCGGGGGCAGGACCAGGATCGCGCCGGCCACGCCCTGCCTGCCGGGCAGCCCGGCGAGCACCGGGGCGTCCTGGGCGGCCTCGCCCGCGCCGAGGATCATCTGCCTGCCGTGCAGCTCGATCGTCTCCCCCACCGAGGAGACGATGAGCCCGAAATAGTCGGTCAGCACGTACGGGCAGCGCACGTAGACGGCGCCGGCAGACGGGTCGTGGACCGTGCGCGGCCGCGGCGCCTGGTCGCCGAGGCGCCCGACGGCGCGCAGCACCAGCTCCCGGGTGTGCGGGGCGACGTTGGCCTGGCCGTTGAGCACGCGGGAGACCGTGGCGATGGACAGCCCCGTCTCCGCCGCGACGTCACGCACCGTCGCGCGCGCCCTGCCGGACCTGGCCGCCATCCACGCCCCTCGCTCCGCCCTGCCGCCAGAATAGCCGGGGTGGTCACGGCTTGGCCGCGGTGGTCGCCTCCCACGTGCGGAGGTAGGACTCGGCGCCGGCCGCCAGATCCCGGACGATCTCATCGCCGGCGATGACCCGCATGTCCTCGATCCAGTCGGGCACCAGGCCGTAGTTGGCGACGCCGTCCGTGTTGACGTCCCACACCCGCTGGCCGGTGCGCAGCCGGTCCAGGAGCACGCTGCCGTCGTACGACCTGAACGGGTACGTCACCCCGCCGGCGCCCGCCCGCGGGGCCGGCAGCCTGCCCATGCCGTTCACGTCGAGCCCGTAGCCGTAGCCGGCGACCTGGTGCGCCTGCCTGGAGGGTCTGGTACGGGCCCACTCGGCGACGAAGTGCTCCGCGTCGTGGCCGTACTGCGTGATCATGCCGCCGAGGGCGTAGATCCGGTCGAAGTAGAGCGGGTCGGCCCAGCTGTGGGAGGAGATCACGCCCGGGTAGCGGGCGGCTTCGAGCAGGTCGAGCGTGCGGTCGGCGGCCTTGACGCTCATGTGGTCGAGCTCGATCAGCATGCCGCGGCGGATCATGCCCTGGACCATGTACTCGCCCAGCGCCGTCAGGCCCCTGGTGTTGCAGTGCGGGGCGGGGGGATAGACCGGCAGCGAGACGCCGGGAGGCAGCAGTCCCGCGATCGGGTCGGGCAGGATGCCGCCCGGGTCGATCGGGTTGTCGTGCTCGGCGGTCGTACAGGTGCGGGCCTGCCAGAAGGAGCCGGTGCCGAGGAAGTTGCCCAGGTTGACGATCGCGCCCTGCGTGCCGGAGTCGAACCGTACGCCGCACAGGGCGTTGTCGTACTTGTGGCAGACGAACATGCTGCGTACGCCCAGCGCGTACATCTCGTCCAGGCCGCGGTCGATCTGCGCCCTGGTGCACTGGGGGATGCCCAGGATCTGCCGGCAGCCGAACGGCTCGGACGTCTCGATCCCCAGGACCACGGCCAGCTTGCCGGCCTGAATGACCTGCCGGGCCTCGGCCGGATCGGCCACGATCCGGAACCAGCCCCTGCCCGGCCCGCCCTGCTCGGCGTCGATGTGATCCTGCAGCTCCCTGGCCCGCTGGGCCTGGAGCCTGATGATGGTCATCTCGTCGCACGAGTTCTTCTTCAGCGGGTAGATCGCGCACAGCTGGCGGTTGGCCACCAGGTCGTTCACCAGGATCCGCAGCCCGCCCCGCCAGGCGCGCTCGACCCAGGTGTAGTACGCCTGCTGGTGGGTCAGCGAGTCGTACGCCGGCCAGTCCCTGAACGTGGGCCAGCCGACGGGGTCGTGGGTGCCGGTGACCGTGCCCTTGCGGGTGAAGTTCTCGAACCAGGCCAGCTCGCCGTTGGGGTAGTGGTCGGGACAGTCGGTCAGCGCCGTGGCGATGCCGTCCGGGTCGAACGGCTTGCCGCACATGAGCCTGCCTCCGAACGCCTCGTAGGAGAAGAGGTGGCTGTGGGCGTCGATGAAACCGCTGACCTGGGCCGCCTTTGCTGTGGCTGTGGCCTGGGGGATCACCAGGGTGCTGGTGAGGAGGAGCACGAGGACGATCAACCGGTGGGCTGAGCGACGCGGCATGGGGCACCTCACGGGGCTGGGGGTACCGGGGGCTCGCCCACCAGCATCCGCCGCGTCCGCGCGGCCAACAAGACCCAAACATGAGCCCATCTCACATGCCACCCGCCGCCTGACACCGGGAGCCCCGGACGCGACAACGGCCGCGCATCAGGACGCTCCAAGCGCACGCACGAGCACGAGGCGCAGCCGCGCGGGGTGAGCAGGGCGGGCAGCGCGATGCGGGGTGGGGCAGCGCGGCATGGGGCGGCACGGCATGGGGCCAGGGCCTCCAGGCGCATGTGACCGGCCACCTCCGCCTCAACCGGCGCCGGGTCGGCCGGGGTGGGTCAGTCGGAGGGTGGGCGGCGGGTGCGGGCCGGGGGTTTCTTGCGGCCGGCGACCAGCGTGTCGCCCGGCGCCGGGGCGGGGTCCTCCGCGCGGCGCGGCTCCCCGCTCTTGGCGCGCGGCCGGGGATGGGGCGCCGTGTCCTCCGTGGCCGCGGTGTCGGCGGGCTCGCCCTGCGGTTCCGCCTCGGGCGCAGGCGGCTTGTCCGGATCCCGGAGCGAGGCGATGACGCGGTCGGCCTCCGTGTCGGCCGCGAACTCGTTCGCCGCCTCCGACTCCCTCCGCCTGATCACCACCATGTGGTCCACCGACACCCGCCCCGCGCCCACCACGGCGAGCAGGAGGGCGGCGGCGCCGAGGAGGATGAGCTCGTTCAGGCTGATGGGGTTGAGCGGCGTGGCCACCACGAAGACCCCCAGCGCCTCGGCGAAGAGGATCAGGCCCGTGATCGAGACGGCCAGGCCCGCGATCAGCAGCGCGCCGCCGATGAGCTCGCTGAGCATGGTCACCGTGGCCCAGGCGCCGGGTGCGGGGGCACCCTGTGCGAGAAACTTCGCCCCGGTGGCCTTCAGCCCGTCTTCCAGCTTGGTCCAGCCGTTCGCGAAGAAGATGCCGCCCACGCCGACGCGGGCGACTAAAGCTGCAAGATCACGGAGGGCCTGTTTCACGGTAGTTGTCTGCCCTAATCGGGACATGGCACACCTCAATCACGGCTGAGCAGCGTGGCCACCGCGACGGCGGTCAGGCTGAGCAGGACGACGCTCACGACCACGGTCGTGTGCAGGGCGTTCACGAAGGCCCACCGGGCGGCGTCGAGCAGGGCGCCGCCCGCGCTGCCGCCCACCTCGTGCGCGACGTGCGCCGCGCCCGCGAGCGACTGCCTGGCCTTGTCCATGCCGCTGGCGGACACGCCGGGCACGGAGTGCAGGCCGGGGGCGTACACGATGGCGGTGATCGTGCCGAGCACGGCCACGCCGAGGCCGGCGCCCAGCTCGTACGCGGTCTCCTCGATGGCCGCGGCCCCGCCCGCCTGGGACTCCGACGCCGCGGACATGATCGTGTCGGAGGCGGCCAGCAGCGCGACCTGGACCCCGAACCCGATGCCCACGAAGCAGAACGCCAGCATCACGGGATGGCTCTCGACGCCCCAGGACAGCGTGGGGGTCAGGGAGAGCGCGACGAGCCCGAGCCCGCCGCTCATCGTGGTCCGCATGCCGATGCGCGGCAGGATGTGGGCGGCGGCGAGCCCGCCGGAGATGGCCGCGATCACCAGCGGCAACATCCTGACCGCCGCGCGCAGCGGGCTGTCGCCGAGCACGAGCTGCAGGTATTGGGCGAGCATGAGCTGCAGGCCCACCAGCGCGAACACGCCGAGCAGCACGCCGGCCACGCCGGTCGTGAACTCGCGCCGCCGGAACAGCCCGACCTCGAGCAGCGGGTGGCGCAGGCGCGACTGGCGGCGTACGAACAGGAAGAGCAGCCCCAGCCCGGCCAGGAACACCAGCACCGACGCCCACAGCGGCATCAGGCTGCCCGAGCCCGCCTCTTTCAGCCCGAACGCCAGCGCGAGGATGCCGAACACCGACAGCACCGCGCTCAGGCCGTCCCATCCCCTGTCCTTGCGCCCCGGCGAGTCCGGCAGCAGGCGGACGGCGGCGGGGATGAGGGCCAGCAGGATCGGTACGTTGATCAGGAAGACGGCGCCCCACCAGATGCCGACGAGCACGCCGCCGATGAGCGGGCCGACGGCCGCGCCGGCCGCCGCCACCGCGCTCCAGATGCCCAGCGCTATGGCGCGCTCGCGCCTGTCGGTGAAGATCTGGCGGATCAGGGACAGCGTGGCCGGCATGATCATCGCTCCGCCGATGCCGAGCAGCGCCCTGGCCAGGATCAGGGTCAGCGGCGTGGGGGCGAACGCGGCCCCGGCCGAGGCCAGGCCGAACAGCAGGTAGCCGCACAGCACCAGCCGTTTGCGCCCGTACCGGTCGCCGAGCGTGCCGAACATGATCAGCAGCGGCGCGACCACCAGCGAATAGATGTCGATGATCCACAGCAGTTGCACCGCGGACGGCTCCAGCGCGGCCGTGAGCGCGGGCACCGCGATGTGCAGGACGGTCGCGTCGACGGTGATCAGCAGCAGGCTCACGCAGAGCAGCACGAGAATGGACCAGCGGCGGTCCCCGTGCTCCCGATCGGCAGTCCGTACGAGGGGTGCGGCCTGTATGACGGTCATGGGCCTCCTTGCAGGCCGATCCGTTGACAGGGCCCGCACGTGCTCTTTGGTCGGCGGCGGGAGCCCGGCTCGACGCTCGCTCCTCCCGAGCTGCTGCGCCACGACTCCTCGCACTCCGGCTTGCGTCGCAGCTTAGGGCATGTCCAGCACTTGTCATAGCAGTATCGACTGATCCACAGATGCCCCAGTACCTCTCTAGAGAGATACAGCCATATGTCGGCATCTATCCAGTATTCGGCCTCGACCCGATCATGGAGACCGTGGGGAGCGACGGAAGTGACATAAAAGGCGATTTTTCCGACCGATCCTCACGTGAATGGTGTGACGAGGCCCTGACCAGGCTGAACGCCGGCCGCCCCGAGTCCGCGCTCGACGCCGCCCGCCGCGCCGCCGACCTGGACCCGGGCGCGGAATGGGCGTACCGCCTCATCAGCCTCGCCCACGAGCGGCTGGGCCGCGACGCCGACGCGCTGCCCGCCGCCGAACGCGCCGTGGAGCTGGCCCGCGGCTCCTGGCCGGCCCGCCTGCGCCTGGCCGCGGTCCTGCGCCGCTCCCCCGGCCGCTGGCGGGAGGCGGTGGAGCACGCCACGATGGCCGGGAAGTTCGCGCCGGAGCGGCCCGGCCCCGGGGTCATGCTGGGCGACCTGGCCCTGCTGGGCGGCGACCACACCCGCGCAGAGCGGTCGTACCGGGCCGCGCTCGCCGCCGACCCCGCCGACCCCCAGGCCCGCGTGAACCTCGGCCTGTCCCTGCTGCGCTGGGAGCACCCCCGCCCGCACCACGACCCCGCCTGGCCGGTGGACCCGCGCGAGACGGGCCGGGTCAGGCGGGCGCTCGAGGTCTGGTCCCGCCAGGTCCGCCTGCTGGTCGCGCTCGCCACGCTCGCGATCGCCGGGGCCGCGCTCCTCCTCGACCGGGGCGCCCAGGCCCAGCTCGGCGGGTTCGCCGTGCTGGTGCTGCTGGCGCCGCTCACGGTCAGGCAGGCGCGGCGGGTGGGCCTGTGGCCGTACGTGCCCGCGATGCTCTGCCGGGATCCCTGGCTCGGCGCGGCGGTGGTGTCGGCGGCCGTGTCGGTGGTCGCGTTCGCCGCCTGGCTGCTGCTGGGGGCGGTGCCTTCCGTTCCGTCCGCGCTCGACCCGGTCTGGGCGGGGCTGGCGGGCATCGTGGTGCTGGGATGGCCCGCGCTGGCCGCCGTACGGGCGCTGGCGGAGACGTGGCGCGGCCGCCCGCTCCTGGCGCTGGCCGAGACCACGCGCGCCCGGGAGGCTCCGGAGCACGCCCACGCAGCGCAGATCGACCGAACCGCCCGCAGGAACGCCGGCGTGCTGCTCTGGATCCTGCTCGGCAGGACCTGGTCCGTGCTGGTCCCGCTGGTGGGCGGGGCATTGGCGGTGGAGCCCAGGGCCGCCGTCGCCGCCCTGGCGGTGCCGTACCCGATGGTGCGCGGCTACCTGCGCGCCCGCCATCGCACCGACCGGTGGCTGCCCGCCGCGACCGCGCTCGTCGTCCTGGCCGCGGCCGCCTGCGCGGCGGGCGGGCTGCTGGAGGCCTGGCGGGCCGAGCCGGCGGCGACGTGGGCGTGGCGGATCGGGCTGGGCGCGCTCGCGGCGGCGCCGGTCGTGTACGGGGCGCGGGCGGCACGTGCCTGGTGGCGGGGCGGGCCGGGCCCGTGGCGGACCTCCCTGATCATGTGCGACCTGCCGGTGGGCGCCGAGCCGTCCGTCGTGCTCAACCCGGAGGTGCGCCAGACCTTCTCGTACGCCCGCAGCATCGTCCTGTCCTACGGCGACGCCCTCGGCCCCCGGGTCGCCGGCGCGGTGGCGACCGTCACCTCGTCGGGCGAGCTCCGGGTGATCACGGGCCTGGAGGCGTGGGACGCCGTCGAGGCCGACCCGGCGGTGTTCGCGGCGGACCCGCTGCAGCGGCGGTTCTGGGTGGAGGTACGCGGGATCGCCGTGCCCGGCTCCGACGCACTGCGCGTCACCCCCAAGCAAGTGCTCGTCGGCGAATTCCCCGGGCGACACCAGCGCCGCTAGCTAGAATCTTGTTCTATGCGTATCCTGCGCACGCCAGAAGAGCGCTTCGCCGACCTGCCGGACTTCCCCTACGAGCCCCGCTACGCCGACGTCCCCGGCGGCCTGCGGATGGCGTACGTCGAGGCGGGCCCCGCCGACGGCGAGCCCGTCGTGCTCCTGCACGGCGAGCCGAGCTGGTCGTTCCTCTACCGGCACGTCATGCCCGAGCTGGCCGCGGCCGGGCTGCGCGCGATAGCGGTGGACCTCATCGGGTTCGGCCGCTCGGACAAGCCCGCCGACCAGGCCGAGCACACCTACGCCAGGCACGTCGAGTGGACCCGCGCCCTGCTGTTGGACGCGCTCGGGCTGGGGCGCGTCACCGTCGTCGGCCAGGACTGGGGCGGCCTGATCGGGCTGCGGATCGCCGCCGAGCACCCCGAGAGGGTCGCCCGGATCGTGGCCGCCAACACGGGCTTTCCGTCGGGTGACATTCCCATGCCCGAGGTGTGGCACCAGTTCAGGAACGCCGTGCTCAAGGCCCCGGTGCTGGACATCGCCCGGCTCGTCCAGGCCGGCTGCAGGACGCGGCTGTCCGAGGAGGTGCGGGCGGCCTACGACGCGCCGTTCCCCGACGAGTCGTACAAAGCGGGCCCCCGCGTCATGCCGAGCCTCGTCCCGATCACGCCCGACGACCCGGCCGCGCCCGCCAACCGCGCTGCCTGGCAGGTTCTCACGACACTCGAACGGCCGTTCCTCGTGGCGTTCTCCGACGGAGATCCGATCACCGGGGGCATGGCGCCCATTCTGCTCAAGTCGATCTCGGGCACGTCCGGCCTGCGGCATCCCGTCATCAAGGGCGCCGGGCACTTCCTGCAAGAGGACGCGGGGGCCGAACTCGGGCGACAGATCGCCGCTTTCGTGACCTCCACCTAGCGTGTCAGGAGCGCCCAATCGTCGGTCCGGTGCGGTATAACCGGGGGCGGACCGGGGAGGCGTGATGCAGGAGTCCGGCAGGGCCCAGGCCGCGGGGCGGGCCGCGGCGCGGGATCTGTTCGAGAAGGTTCGGCTGCGTTATTACCAGATTCCCCCGGCCGTGCGCCGGGTCCTCTACGTGGTGGTGCTGGTCGCCGTCATGGGTCTGGGGGCGGCGCTCGGGTGGAACCTGCTCAACACCTTCCCCCTCGTCCTGCTGGGGCTCGCGTTCGTCGCGCTGACCATGCGCTTCCCGCGCGCCGCCGCCACCGTGCTGGTGGTCGCGGGCTGGGTCGTGCTGACGCTGCCCGTCTTCTCCGGGCTGTTCCCCGCGGGCTCCGGCGCGGTGCACCTGATGGTCGCGCTGGCCCTGCCCGCCGCCGCGGGCGCCCACCTCATCCGCTGGGTCGCGCCGTGGGTGACCACGCTGCTGGCGCTGGCCCCCGCCGGCGTGCTCGCCGTGCCGCTCTCGTTCGTCTCGGCGAACGTGGCGGTCTGGGTGGCGTACGCGGTGGCCGCCGCGGTGCTGGTCTACCGGTTCGTGCTGGCCCGCAAGATCAGGGCGGAGAACGCCGCGGCCGAGGAGCAGCAGGTGCGCGTCAGGGTGCGCGAGGGCAGGCCCGAGTCCCCGCAGGACAAGCAGGGCGGCCCGCCGCAGATCTCCGTCGAGGAGGCGCTCAGCGAGCTGGAGAGCATGGTCGGCCTGGCCCCCGTCAAGGAGCAGGTGCGCTCGATCGCCGCCTCCATCGAGGCGTCCCGGCTGCGCGCCGAGGCCGGCTACACCACCGACCGGCCCACCAGGCACTTCGTCTTCCTCGGCCCGCCCGGCACCGGCAAGACCAGCGTCGCGCGCGCCCTGGCCAAGATCTTCTACGCGTTCGGCCTGCTGGAGACCCCCTACGTGGTCGAGGCGCAGCGGGCCGACCTGGTGGGCGAGTTCCTGGGCGCGACCGCGATCAAGACCAACGAGCTGGTCGACCGGGCCCTGGGCGGCGTGCTCTTCATCGACGAGGCGTACGGGCTGGTCAACTCCTCCGACGGACAGCCCGACCGGTTCGGTGCCGAGGCGGTGCAGACGCTGCTCAAGCGCGCCGAGGACGACCGCGAGCGGCTGATCATCATCCTGGCCGGCTACGAGCAGGAGATGGGCGCGTTCCTGTCCAGCAATCCCGGGCTGGCCAGCCGGTTCGCCACCCGGGTGCGCTTCCCCGGCTACTCCCCCGCCGAGCTGGTCGAGGTCACCGAGCTGCTCCAGCGGCGCCGGGGCGACACGATGGACGCCGAGACCAGGCGGGTGCTGCTCGGCCTGTTCGACGACGTCCACCGGCGCGGCCTGGTCGACGAGCTGGGCAACGCCAGGTTCGCGCGCAGCCTGGTCGAGGCCGCCGCGCAGGCCCGTGACGTGCGCGTGGTGGGCGCCGGCGGCACCCCGACCACCCAGGACCTGGTGACCACCACCACGCCCGACGTGACCAAGGCGTTCGAGGAGCTGACCGCGCGCTTCCGCGGCTACGTCGCCACTCCCACGCTGGAGGAGGCGCTGGCCGACCTCGACGGGATGGCGGGCCTCGCGCCGGTCAAGCGGCAGGTCCACGCCATCGCGGCCCAGCTCCAGATGGCGCGCATGCGGCAGGAGCGCGGGCTGCCCACCCCGCCGCAGATGCGGCACTTCGTGTTCGTCGGCCCGCCCGGCACCGGCAAGACCACGGTCGCCAGGGTCGTCGGCCGCATCTTCGCCGCGCTCGGCCTGCTGGCCAGGCCCGACGTGGTCGAGGCGCACCGCGCCGACCTGGTCGGCCAGCACCTCGGCGCCACCGCGATCAAGACCAACGAGCTGGTCGACCGGGCCCTGGGCGGCGTGCTCTTCATCGACGAGGCCTACAGCCTGGTCAACCCCGGCTACCAGGGCGGCGACGCGTTCGGCGCCGAGGCCGTGCAGACGCTGCTCAAGCGGGCCGAGGACGACCGCGACCGGCTCGTCGTCGTGCTGGCCGGCTACGAGCGCGAGATGGACGCGTTCCTGTCCACCAACCCCGGTCTGGCCAGCCGGTTCAGCCAGCGCGTGTCCTTCCCCAGCTACTCGCCGCAGGAGCTGTCCGAGATCGCGGTGCTGCTGGCCGGGAAGGCCGGCGACACCTTCGACGAGGAGGCGCTGCGCGACCTCGACGACGTGTTCGCCTGGGTGTGCGAGGAGCGGCTGATCGACGGGCTCGGCAACGGCCGCTTCGCCAGGTCGCTGTTCGAGCGCGCCGCCATGCGCCGCGACGTGCGGCTGGCCGCCCACGCCTCGCGCGGCGGGTCCGCCAGCTCGGCCGACCTGACGACGATCACGAGCGAGGACGTCCGCACCGCCGTGGACGAGCTTTCCGGACGCTGACCATCTCGGATCCGACCATCTTCGGCGGTTCCCTGCGCGCGACCCGTCACATGGTGTAGCAATATAACTACGTGCGGTGCGCGTCGGAGGGGGAGCGCGATGGCGGGGTTTCTGGCCCGCAGGCTGCTCAACTACGCCGTGCTGGTCGTAGTGGCCGCCAGTCTCGCCTACCTTCTGGCTGCCACGGCTCTCAATCCTCGCTCCAACTACGCGGACCGCACGCCGAAACCGCCGCCTGCCGTCGTGGACGCGCAGCTCACGGCGCTCAACCTCAACGACAAGACCCCGCTGCTGCAGCGCTACGCCACCTGGGCGGGCGGGGTGCTGCGCGGCGACTTCGGCAAGTCCGTCGGGGGCGCTCCGGTCAATGAGGATCTCAAGCGGCGCATGGGTGTGACGTTCCGGCTGGTCGTGCTGGGGATGTTGTTCGGGAGCCTGCTCGGGGTGCTGCTGGGCGCCTTCGCGGCGGTCCGGCAGTACGGCTGGTTCGACCGGATCTCGACCGCCCTGTCCTTCGTGGTGCTGGCCGTGCCGGTGGTCGTGCTGGCCAACATGCTGATCCTGGCCGCCGCCTGGGCCAACGAGCACCTCTTCGGCCGCTCGGTGTTCCTGGTCAGCGGCGAGTACACCGACGGGCTGGAGGCCGGGTTCTGGGGGCACGTGGTCGACCGGCTGCAGCACCTGATCCTGCCGACGGTCTCGCTGTCGGTGGGGCTCATCGCGGTCTTCAGCCGCTACCAGCGCAACATGATGCTCGACGTGCAGGGCGCCGACTTCGTCCGCACCGCCCTGGCCAAGGGGCTGAGCAGGCGCCAGGCGCTCGTCAAGCACGCGCTGCGGACCGCGCTCATCCCGGTCGTGACCTATTTCGCGTTCACGTTCGGGGCGCTGCTGACGGGGGCGACGTTCACCGAGAAGATCTTCGGCTGGCACGGGCTGGGCGAGCAGCTGATCAACTCCATCTTCAGCAACGACGTCAACACCGTCGCGGCCATCTCCCTCCTCGCCGCCGTCGCCGTGCTGTGCTCCGCGCTGGCCTCCGACCTGCTGCACGCGGCGCTCGATCCGAGGGTGCGCGCGTGATGACGCTTTCCGACGAGGAGCTCGCCGAAGAACTCACCGACGGCACAGCGGCCACGGCGCCCTCCCGGCTGCGGGTGGTGGCCGGACGGTTCTTCCGCTCCCCGCGGGGGCGGCTCGGGTTCGCGGTGCTGGCCGCGATGTTCCTGCTGGCGTTCGCCGGGCCGATCTTCTCCAGGTGGACCTACACCGACAAGGACTTCACCGCGTTCATGCAGCCGCCGTCGGCCACCCACTGGTTCGGAACGCTCCAGACCGGGGCCGACGTCTACGCGGTCACGCTGCGCGGCATGCAGAAGTCGCTGGTCGTGGGGCTGCTCGCGGCCCTGATCTCCACGGCATTGTCGGCCGTGGTGGGCGCGTTCGGGGGCTACTTCCTCGGGTGGACGGACCGGACGCTGAGCTGGGTGACCGACCTGCTGCTCGTGCTGCCCGGCTTCCTCATCCTGGCGATCATGTCGCCGCTGTTCGAGGCCGGGCAGTGGCCGCTGTTCGTGGTCATGCTGGCGTTGTTCCTGTGGATGGTCACCTCGAAGATCGTCAGGGGGATGACGATCTCGCTGAAGGAGCGGGAGTTCATCCAGGCCGCCCGCTACATGGGCGTGTCCCCCGTACGGATCATCTTCCGCCACGTGATCCCCAACCTGTCGTCGCTGCTGATCGTGGACGCCACGCTCAACGTCAGCAGCGCGATCCTCACCGAGACCTCGCTGTCGTACTTCGGGTTCGGCATCCAGCCGCCCGACGTGTCGTTCGGGACGCTCATCGCCGACGGGTCCAGGACGGCGGTCTACGCGCCGTGGACGTTCTGGTTCGTGGCGGGGCTGCTGGTGGTCACCGTGCTCGCGGTCAACCTCATGGGCGACGCGCTGCGTGACGCGTTCGACCCCACGGCCTCGCGGAGGAGGCGGCGATGAGCCCGGTCCTCGAGGTCACCGACCTCAACGTGTCCTTCGGCGGCGTGCCGGCCGTGCGCGGGGTGAGCTACCACGTGGAGCCCGGCGAGGTCCTGGGCATCGTGGGCGAGTCGGGGTCGGGCAAATCGGTCACCTCGGCGGCCGTCATGGGGCTGCTGCCGCCTGGCGCGCGCGTCACCGGGTCCGTGCGGCTGCACGGCAAGGAGCTGATCGGGGCCTCCGAGCGGGAGCTGACGTCCTTCCGCGGCAAGGCCATCTCGATGGTGTTCCAGGATCCGCTCTCGGCGCTCACCCCCGTCTACCGCGTCGGCGACCAGATCGCCGAGGCGGTGCGCGTACACCAGCGGGTGAGCAAGGAGACGGCCCTGGTCAAGGCCGTCGAGCTGCTGGAGCTCGTGGGCATCCCGCGGCCGGCCGAACGGGCGCTGGCCTTCCCGCACGAGTTCTCCGGCGGCATGCGGCAGCGCGTGGTGATCGCGATGGCCATCGCCAACGACCCCGACGTGATCATCTGCGACGAGCCGACCACCGCGCTCGACGTCACCATCCAGGCGCAGGTGCTGGAGGTGCTGAAGAAGGCGCAGCGCAAGACCGGCGCCGCGATCATCATGATCACGCATGATCTGGGCGTCGTGGCCGGGTTCGCCGACCGGGTGCTGGTCATGTACGCCGGGCGTCCGGTCGAGGTGGGCGACGTGGACGACATCTACTACGGGATGCGGATGCCGTACACGGTGGGTCTGCTCGGCTCGATCCCGCGCGTGGACCGGGGCGCGCGGCAGCCGCTGGCGCCCATCGAGGGCAGCCCGCCCTCCCCCGAGGCGCTGCCGCCGGGGTGCCCGTTCGCGCCGCGCTGCCCGATGAGGATCGACGCCTGCGACGAGGGCGAGCCGCCGCTGTTCGACGTGGGGGCGGGGCACCGGGCGGCCTGTATCCGCTGGCAGGACGTACGCCCCCGCGAGCCCGTCCTCGTCCCCGTGGAGCGGGGGCGGCGCGAGCGCGGCGAGCGCACGGTGCTCGAGGTGCACGGCCTGGTCAAGGAATATCCGCTGCTCAAGGGCTCGATCTTCAAGCGCAGGGTGGGCACGGTGCACGCGGTCGCCGGGGTCGGCTTCGACATCCGGCAGGGCGAGACGCTGGGGCTGGTCGGCGAGTCGGGCAGCGGCAAGACGACCACGCTGACGCAGATCCTGGAGCTGGCCGCGCCGCAGAGCGGGCGCATCGTCGTGCTCGGACGCGACACCGCGCGGCTGAGCGGCCCCGAGCGCAAGGCGATCCGGCGCGACATGCAGGTCGTCTTCCAGGACCCGCTGGCCTCGCTCGACCCGCGCATGACGGTCCACGACATCCTGGCCGAGCCGCTGCGTACGCACGGGCGGCGGCGCCCCGGCCGGCGCGTCGCCGAGCTGCTCGCCCTGGTCGGGCTGGACGCCTCCCACGCGGCCCGCTACCCGCAGGACTTCTCGGGCGGCCAGCGCCAGCGCATCGGCATCGCCAGGGCGCTGGCCCTGGAGCCCCGGCTGCTGGTGCTGGACGAGCCGGTCTCCGCGCTGGACGTGTCGATCCAGGCCGGGGTGATCAACCTGCTCGGTTCGCTGAAGGCCAGGCTGGGGCTGTCCTACCTGTTCGTGGCGCACGACCTGGCCGTCGTGCGGCACATCGCCGACCGGGTGGCGGTGATGTATCTCGGCAGGATCGCCGAGATCGGCCAGGTGGACGCCGTGTTCGACGCCCCGGCGCACCCGTACACGCAGGCTCTGCTGTCGGCGATCCCGCTGCCCGACCCGGTACGCGAGCGCGCCCGGGAGCGGATCCTGCTCGAAGGCGACCTGCCCAGCCCGGCCAACCCTCCGACGGGCTGCCGATTCCGCACCAGGTGCCCGAAGTTCCGCGGCGAGCTCACCGACGAACAACGCACGCTCTGCGTGAACGTCGAGCCCGAGGTGCGTCCGCTGGGCGAGGACCAGGGGGCGGCCTGCCACTACGCCGAGAGGCGCGAAGTCGTATAGACCTCGCTCAGACCAGCTCGCTCAGACCAGGAGGAATTCGCTCGATGAAAGCATCACGTCTTGTCGTGGCCGCCGTTGTCGCGGCCTCGCTGTGCCTGGCGGGCTGCGGCAAGGGCACGGGGGGCGGGCCGGGCCGGGAGAGCGGCGGTGACGAACGTACGATCAAGGCCTACGACATCAACCCGCAGCCGCGCGACAAGGTCAAGGACGGCGGGACGCTGCGGTGGGGCATCAACGAGTTCCCCGCGCAGTGGAACAGGAACCACGTCGACGGCAACCTGGCCATGGCCGCCGTCGTCAGCAACGCGCTGCTGCCCTCGCCGTTCCATTCCGACGAGAAGGCGGAGATCTCGGTCGACCGCGACTACGTGCTCGACGCCGAGGTGACCGACCAGCGGCCCAAGCAGGTGGTCACGTACAAGCTGAACCCGAAGGCCAAGTGGTCCGACGGGAAGCCGATCACCTGGGCCGACTACGAGGCCCAATGGCACGCGCTGAACGGGCGCAATCCGGCCTTCCACATCGCCTCCTCCACCGGCTACCAGGACATCGAGCAGGTGGCGCGGGGGAAGGACGACTTCGAGGTGGTGGTGACGTTCGACAAGCCGTTCGGCGACTGGCAGGCGCTGTTCGGGCCGCTGCTGCCCGCCGCCACGAACCGGACGCCCGAGGCCTTCGACAACGCCTGGCTGAACAAGATCCCGATGACGGCCGGGCCGTTCAAGTTCGGGGGGTTCGACCAGACGGCCAAGACGATCACGATCGTGCGGGACGACTCGTGGTGGGGGAACCGGGCGAAGCTCGACAAGATCATCTATCGGTCGTCGGAGCAGGACTCGCTGATCTCGGCGTTCAGCAACGGGGAGCTCGACCTCATCGACGTGGGGCCGTCGGCGCCCGACTACGCGCGGGCGAAGGGCACGCCGGGGGCGCAGGTACGGCAGGCCGCAGGCCCCGATTTCCGGCATTTCACCTTTAACGGGTCCAGCGAGCTGCTCAAGGACCGCAACGTCCGCCAGGCCGTCCAACTCGGCATCAGCCGCCAGGCCATCGCGCAGTCGGACCTGCAGGGCCTCGACTGGCCGATCGCCCTGCTGAACAACCACTTCTTCATGAACACCCAGGAGGGCTACCAGGACAACGCCGGCAAGCTCGGGGCGTACGACCCCGGCCAGGCGCGGCGGCTGCTGGACGCGGCCGGGTGGAAGCTGAGCGGCTCGTTCAGGCAGAAGAACGGCAAGGTGCTCGACCTGCGGTTCGTGGTGCCGTCGGGGGTCCAGATCAGCAAGGCGGAGGGGGAGCTGGCGCAGACCATGCTCGCCCAGATCGGCGTGAAGCTGACCCTTCAGGCCGTGCCCAGCGATGACTTCTTCACCAAGTACGTCATCCCCGGCAACTTCGACATCACGCCCTTCGCGTACATCGGGACGCCTTTCCCGGTTTCCAGCAGTTTCGGGATCTATGCCAATTCCCCCGACGGCAAGACCTGGAACGCCAATTTCGGCCGTACCGGGTCGCCCGCCATCGACCAGGCCATGAACCGCGCCGCCCAGAACCTCGACCCGGTGCGGGCGCGCGCCGCGGCCAACGAGGCGGACGCGCTCATCTGGCAGGAGGTCAACGTACTGCCGCTCTACCAGCGCCCGCAGAACGTCGCCACCCGCCAGACGCTGGCCAACGTGGGGGCGCGCGGCTTCTACGACCTGCGCTACGAGGACATCGGCTTCACCGGCTGACCTCGTCGGAAGTGTCGGTGGCCGGGTGTAGAAGTGGACGCGTGACTACCAAGCTCACCTGGCCACAGATCCTGGCGTGGCGCCTGCGCAGACAGTTCGTGAGCGAGCCGGACGCGCCCGATCCCGTGGCGGTCGCCCGGCGGCTGTGCGGCGTCCAGACGCAGGTCGCCTCCTCGGCCCAGCTCGCGGTGGCGCTCCGGAGCGACAAGCCCGACCCGGGCGGGATCGACCAGGCCCTGTGGGGCGACCGCACGATGGCCAAGACGTGGATCATGCGCGGCACCCTGCACCTCGTCCCCTCCGACGAGCTGGCCGACTTCTGCGCGGCCCTGGGCACGTTGCGCTTCTGGGAGAAGGGCTCGTGGCAGCGCGGCCACGGGGTCACCGCCGACGAGATCGCGGCGATCATCGACGCGGTGCCCCATGCTCTGGCTCAGAGTGCGTCGGGAGCGGCGCTGACCAGGGAGGAGCTCGTCGACGCCGTGGTGGCGGTGACCGGGGAGGCCCATCTGCGGGAGGCGCTGACTTCTGGCTGGGGCGCCCTGCTCAAGCCGCTGAGTCGCCTGGGCGAGCTCTGTTACGGCCCGCCCCGCGACGGCAGGGTCACCTTCACCTCCCCGCGCACCTGGTTTCCCGGATGGCCCGCCGCGCTGCCGCCGCACGAGGAGGCAGGTGTACGGGTGGCGCGCGCCTTCCTGGGGGCGCACGGGCCGGCCACGCCGGAGATGTTCGACACGTGGCTGTTCGGCGGCGTGGCGAAGAAGACGGTGCTGAAGGGGTGGTTCCGCGACCTGGCGCCCGAGCTGAGCGAGGTGGAGACTGGCGACGGCCCGCCGCTGCTGGCCCTGACCGAGCACCTCGACGACCTCGCCGCCACCCGCCCGTCGACCGAGGTGCACCTGTTGCCGGGCTTCGACCAATACATCCTCGGCGCCCCACGCGGCCTCGCCCCGCTGATCCCGCCGCCCCTCAAGCCCAAGGTGAGCCGTCAGGCGGGGTGGATCTCCCCTGTGGTCGTCCATGAGGGGCGGGTCGCGGGCGTCTGGGAGGCCAAGAACGGCCACATCACCGTCGACCTCGCCGCCCCGGTCCCCCAGGGTCCTCTCGAGGAGGCCATCGCCCGCGTCCGCGCCCTGCTCCCGTAAAGGGTCAGGAGCCGGTGGTGGCCATGATGCGGTCGACGAGGCCCTGGCTGCCCTCCTGACGCGCACAATGCGCACAGCAGTACCAGTGCTCGCCCGACTGCACCCCATGCCCGATGACCTTGGTGCCACAGTGCTCGCAGATGGGCGCCATCCCCTCGATCGCACACTGGAAGCAGTCGAAGGTGTGCACAGCCCCCTGCGCATGCACCTCGAACGCCATGTCGTAGTCGTTGCCGCAGGTCTCGCAGACAGCCATGGTGATCCCCCCTATAGTCCATTCCGCCGGGGGAATACCCGGTTCTATGGCCTCTCTTCCTCAAAGGCCCACCAATTTCCCTAAATGTCCCTCGAAATCGGTCAGGAACGGGCGAAGCGGGCCACCAATGGCAGGCCCAGCAGGCCGAGGAGGGCCAGGGCGGAGGGCAGGCCGAGCCAGCCGCTCAGAACCGCGACGAGCAGCGGGCTGATCACGAACCCCGCGTACGAGATCGTCGACACCCCCCACACCAGCGTCCCGCTCGGGTCGTCGGCGGCGGCCCGGCTGAGGAGGGCGGGCACCAGCGGGCCCAGCGCCAGCCCGGTCACCGCGAAGCCCGCCATGGAGGCGAGCACGGTGCCGCCCAGCCCCGCCAGGATGATGCCCGCGCCGCCGCCCACCCCCGCCACCAGGTACAACGCCCGCAGCGGCACCCGGGGCAGCGCCTGCACGACGAGGCGACCGGCCGTCAGCGCCGCCATGTAGACGGAGGGCGCGGCGCTCGACACCAGGGGCGCGGCCCCCCGGTGCTCCTCCAGCAGCAGCACCGACCACTGCTCGACCGAGTTCTCGATGACCAGGACGCAGGCCGCCAGAGCCCCCACCACGACCGCGGCGCCCCACAGCCCGCGCCTGTCCGAGCCGCCGGACGCGGCGGACGTTCGCTCGCCCACAGGCAGCGCCAGCGCCGTCAAGGACGTGGCGATCACGATCACGGCGATGATCACGAGGACCGTGCCGACGCTCAGGCCCAGGGATCGGGCCAGGCCGGTGGCGGGAGACGCCGCTATGACGGCGACCGGGAAGGCCGCGTGGACGGGCTGGAAGAGGCGGCGGCCGGTCTCGCGCTCGGCGCGCCCCGTGGCCAGGTTCAGGGCGATGTCGAGCGCCCCGCTGGTCGCCCCCACGAGCAGCAGCGACAGCGCGAGCTGCCAGGGCGTGGCCACCAGCCCGATCCCGGCCACGCTGAGCCCGAACAGCGCCGTCGTCACCAGCAGCGCGGTCCGCTCACGCCCCCGTGCCAGCCGCCCGGTCAGCGCCATCGCGGGCAGAGCCCCCACCGGTACGGCGCTCAGCGCCAGCCCCAGGTCCCCCGCCGAGATACCGAGCTCCAGCTTGACGGCAGGCAGGAGGGCCGACCAGGAGCCCCAGAACACGGCCCAGGCCGCGCACACCGCGATAAGCGGCATTTACCACAACCCCTTGAAATTTCGGTCAAGGCACAGTAAAGATCGACGTTGTCCTTATTACCCCCTGCTGAAGGGAAGCTCGTGCTCACCCGAACGGTCATCGCGACGGCCTTGGTCGCGGCCGGGATCGCCGCCACCCCCTCCGCCGCGTACGCGGCCACGGCCGGCTTCACCCCCGAACGCGTCTGCGGCGCCGGCTTCCACCGGGTCAAGGACGGCCACCGGGCGATGAAGACCCGCGAGGGCGCGACGTTCGGACACGTCTACCTGATGTACAACCAGCGCAGCGGCAAGAACTGCGTGGCCGCCATCAAGACCGCGTACACGGGCACCCGCACGGTCACCGGCGCCTACCTGGAGGTCAGGGGCGGCGGCAGGGCGGAGGACGTGCAGAAGTACCGCTTCTACGCCGAGACCGGCCACATCGACGGCAAGTGGAAGTGCGTGAAGTACGCCGGCTGGACCCGTGACCCGGACAACCGCGTCGAGGCCTGGGGCGGCCGCAAGACCTGGGGCAACTGCAAGGGCTGAGGCTCGCCGCCGTCGCGCTAGGGGTAGACGTCCCGGTACGGCGCACCGCCCAGGTACCGGCCCACTCGGCGGCCGATCCCCTATGCGCTGGGGGTCCCCCGCTCTCAGCGCCTCCATGGCGGGTTAGATGTCACTTTCTTCGCGGAAGTTGTCACAACTGGACGGCCTGCCCCGTCCTCCTGGCAACGAACTGAGGAGGAACACATGACCCAGCGGATCAACGTCGCACAGCAGGTTCCGCAGGCCTACCACCATTTCCTGGCCGTGGAGAAGCTGCTGCACGAGAGCGAGCTGCCGACCACCACCCTTGGGCTGGTCAAGCTGCGCGCCAGCCAGATCAACGGCTGCGGCTACTGCGTGGACATGCACAGCCGCGACCTGAAGAAGGCCGGTGAGAGCGACGAGCGCCTCTGGTCGGTGGCCGCCTGGCGGGAG
Source organism: Nonomuraea angiospora (assembly GCF_014873145.1). Classification (NCBI taxonomy): domain Bacteria; kingdom Bacillati; phylum Actinomycetota; class Actinomycetes; order Streptosporangiales; family Streptosporangiaceae; genus Nonomuraea; species Nonomuraea angiospora. The sequence goes on from NZ_JADBEK010000001.1 coordinate 4,782,733, forward strand.
GCGACCGTCTACACGCCGGCCGAGCGGGCCGCGCTCGCGCTGGCGGAGGAGGCGACCAGGCTGGCCGACGGCACGGGGGTGCCGGACGCGGTCTGGGAGGAGGCCGCCCAGCACTACAGCGAGAAGCAGCTGGGACTGCTCATCGTGGGGCTGGCCATGATCAACGCGTGGAACCGGATCGGTGTCACGGCCCGGCTCACGCCCGGGGCATGACATTCGTAGAAATGCATTGAGAGGGCCGGTGGTGGCCCGTTAGGTTGGCGCGCATGGCGGGTGACAGGCGCCCGTCATGCCGCCGCCCAAGGGGGAGGCCATGAAACGCGTCAGAGTCACCAAGTCGACGACCAAACGGATCCCGAAGCCGACCGTGGAGCTGGACCTGCGGACTCCGGCGGGCCGTACGCTCCCCTACTGACCTGCTCTCTTTACGCGGTATTTATCAGTCCTTCTGTAGATAACTAGGTAACAAAGTCATCACGGGGGGGCTCACGATGAAGAGGCTTGTGGTGGTGCCGCCACACATCGCCAGGCACAAGGTCCGCGAGATTCATCCGGCCGACCGCCGCAAGCAGCCTGCCGATCCCAAGGTGATCGACCTGCGGGCCTACACCGGCCGCAACGTCATCCGTTTTCCGGGCGGTCCCACCTCCGCCGCCTGAAAGAACGCCGCCCGGCCCTGGGCCGAGCGGCGCGCTTCGCGGTCAGCCGTACAGGCGCTCGGCGTAGGACTTGCCGTAGTAGCTCTCGAGCTGTTCGAGGCTCTCCTCCACTTTCTGCACGTCCTTGACGAGCCTCGCGTGCGAGGGCAGGACCTCGGGCTCCCAGCTGTCCGGCTTCCACAGCGAGGAGCGCAGGAACGCCTTGGCGCAGTGGAAGAAGATCTGCTCGATCTCCACCACGAGCGCGAGGTGCGGGCGGTGGCCCTTCACGATCATCTCGTCGAAGAACGGGGCGTCGCGCAGGAGCCTGGCCCGGCCGTTGATGCGCAGGGTCTCGTTGCGGCCGGGGATCAGGAAGATGAGCCCGACGTGCGGGTTCCTCAGGACGTTGAGGAATCCGTCGGCCCTGCGGTTGCCCGGCCGGTCCGGGATGGCGATCGTGGTGTCGTCGATGACGTGGACGAACCCGGCCGGGTCGCCCTTGGGCGAGACGTCGCAGGCGCCCGCGGCGTCCGACGTGGCGATCAGGCAGAACGGGGAGGCCGCCAGCCACTCCCGGTCACGCTCGTGCAGCCGTACGCGCTCCTTGGTCGCCGCCCTCGGCATGACCTCGCCGAGCAATTCGCGGAGTTCAGCCTCGGACCCGATCTCCACCCAGCTCATCTGCTCTCCCTTCGAGGATTCACCCCATTTTGACAGGGAGCGCGCGGATCACCAGCGGCGGGCGTTCGCCATCATGCCGAGATGCGCGTCGCGTTCCACGGCGAAGCGGACCGGGTCCATGCCCTGGCGCTCGGCCCGCAGGTGCAGCATGGTCAGCTCCGTCGCCGCCTGCTGGTAGTCGCTCATGGCCCGGCCCAGCCCGGCGCCCCTGGCCCACTTGCGGGCCGCCTTGCGGCCGGACAGCGTGCTGAGCATCCTGACGTCGGCCTCCGTGATCAGCCCGGTCTGCTGGTAACCGGGCAGGTAGAGGCCCATCCTGGTGACGAGCTGGCGGCGTTCGACGACGGTCACGGTGATCAGCAGGATGAGCGCCCCCATGATCACGAGGTACGCGGCGGCCACCCAGGCCAGGGAGCCCGTGGTGGCGGAGCCGTTCCAGAGGCCGTGCAGGAAGACCGCGCCCAGGTAGCCGAGCGGGATCGCGGCGAACCTGGCCACGGTGCGCCTGGTCAGGGCGTAGGCGACGCCGAGGCCGATCATGGAGGTGTAGATGGGGTGGCCGAGCGGGTCGATGAGGCCCCTGATCACGAACAGTTGCAGCGCCCCGCCGGCCCCGTCCTCGTTGTACGCGAGCAGGTAGTAGCCGACGTTCTCCACGGCCGCGAAGCCCAGGCCGGCCATGGAGGCGTACACGATGCCGTCGGTCAGCCCGTCGATCTCCTGCCGCCGGCGCAGGAGCAGCAGCAGCGCCGCGCCCTTGAGCGCCTCCTCGATCACGGGGGCCAGCAGGACGGTGCCCACGTCGTCGACGACCGCCTCACCGAGCCCGGCCCTGGTGAACAGCGCCTCCCCCACGAACGACAGCGCGAGGCCCAGCACGATCGCCACCCCCGCGCCCCACGCGAAGGCGAACGCCAGGTTCAGCTTCGGCTCGGGCTCCAGCCTGTCGAGCGAGAGCACGGCGGCCAGCAGCACCGGCAGCGGGGCCACGCCCAGCAGCGCGGACAGCGCGAACCCCACGGGCCCGCCCGACAGCAGCATGAAGGTCAGCACGATCAACGCCAGGGCGCTGGACACGACCAGGCCGATCAAGAGGGCCTTGCTGGGACGCTGGACTGGCATCGTGGCGCCTTCCTTTCGCTGGTCCGACCACTATGCGCGGCCCGCATCTACAGCCGCTTAACGGTCACTTGATTCCCGGTAATACGGATCCGCCACGACGGCCTCGCCGTCGGCGTAGGTGTACACCTCCCTGCCGGAGACGAACACCCGCAGCGCCCGGCTCATGACGTCCAGCGGGTCCCCCGACCAGATCACGACGTCGGCGTCGAGCCCGGGGCGGAGCGCGCCCACCCGGTCGTCGATCCCCATGATCCGGGCCGGGTTCAGCGTGATCGAGCGCAGCGCCTCGGCCGGGTCCAGGCCCTCCTTCACCGCCAGCGTGGCCTGGTGGACGAGGAAGTGGATCGGCACGACGGGGTGGTCGGTGGTGATGGCCAGCCGCACCCCCGCCCGCGCCAGGATGCCCGGGTTGCGCAGCGAGCGCCGGCGCAGCTCGACCTTCGACCGGCTGGTGAAGAGGGGACCGATGATGACGGGGACGTCCCGGTCGGCCAGGGTGTCGGCCAGCAGGTGGCCGTCGGTGCCGTGGTTGATGATCAGGCGGTAGCCGAACTCGTCCGCCAGCCTGAGCGCGGTGGAGATGTCGTCGGCCCGGTGCGTGTGCTGGCACCAGGGCAGCTCGCCGTCCAGCACCCGGACCAGGATCTCCAGCGTGCCGTCCCGGTCGAACGGCTTGCCCTCGTCGGCGGCGGCCGCCCGCTTGGCCTTGTAATCCTGCGCCTTCATGAACGCGTCCCGGATCACGGCGGCCACGCCCTGCCGGGTTGACGGCAGCTTCTTCTGGTCGCCGTACACGCGCTTGGGGTTCTCGCCGAGCGCGCTCTTGACGCTGGCCGGCTCCTTGACCAGCATCTCGTCCACCGACCTGCCCCAGCACTTGATCGCGACCGTCTGGCCGCCGATCGGGTTGCCGGAGCCGGGCTTGATCACCGCGGTCGTCACGCCGCCGGACAGCGCGTCGGCGAAGGCCAGGTCGGCGGGGTTGATGGCGTCGAGGGCGCGCAGGCGGGCGCCGTTCGGGTCGGTCATCTCGTTGGTGTCCTGGCCGGCCCAGCCCTCGGCCTCCTCGTACACGCCGAGGTGCCCGTGGGCCTCGACGAAGCCCGGCAGCACCCAGCCGCCCGCGGCGTCCACGACGGGGGTCCCCTCCGGCACGGCCACGTCCCGGCCGACGGCGGCGATCTTCCCGTCCTGGACGAGTACGGTGCCGCCGTCGATGGGGTCGCCGTCGATCGGCACAACGTATCCGCTGGTAATAGCAAAATTCATGACTCGTAACCTACCGGTGGGCGGGTCGCCGGGCCCGGACGCACCGGGCCCTCAAGGGCCAGGCGCTGTGGGGATAGGCTGATATTTCGGGATATACACGAGGGAGAAGATGCATGTCGCAAACGTACGGGCCAGGCGCGGGCCCGGCCCCCCAGTCCCTCGGCGACGAGGAGCTCTCGCAGCTGCTGGCCGGACAGCGCTTCGGCGCGCTGGCGACGAACAAGAGCAGCGGCCACCCCCACCTGTCCACCGTCCTGTACACCTGGGAACCGGACCAGCGCGTGGTGCGGATCTCCACCATCGACGACCGGCTGAAGGTCCGCCAGCTCCACAAGGACCCCCGCTGCGCCCTCTACGTGGCCAGCGACGACTTCTGGTCCTACGCCGTCGCCGAGGGCCAGGCGGAGCTGTCGCCGGTGAGCACCGAGCCGGGCGACGAGGTGGGCATGGAACTCCTCGCCATGCAGCAGAACATGGACGACCCGTACGCCTTCCTGCGGCAGATGGTCGAGGATCGGCGGCTGGTGATCAGGATCCGCGTCTCGCGTTTGTACGGGACCGCGCTCCCCGTTTCGTGACGACGGCGCGGTGGCGGTTGTAGGCCACCGACGCGATCACGACGAGGACGAGCCCCAGGTCGATGCCCGCCGACCAGCGCATGGCGGCGACGTGGTGCCCCCCTTCCGCCACCGCGAAGAAGACCGCGCCGATCACCGCCACGCCGCCCGCGCCCGCGAACTGCTGCGCCGTGCTGAGGATGCCCGACCCGATGCCGGCCTGGTGCGGGGTGACCTCCACCAGCGCCGCGCCGATGAGCTGCGGCAGGACCAGCCCGTTGCCCGAGCCGACGAGCATGAGCGCGGCCATGATGTACGGCAGGCCCAGCCCCGCCCCCACCACCATCAGGGCCAGTCCGAGCCCGATGATCACGCCGCCGATCACGACGACGATCAGCCCGTACCTTCTGACCAGTCGCGTCCCCAGGATCGACGTGACCGAGAACAGCACCCCCATCGGCGCGAACGCCAGCCCCGCCTGGAAGGCCGTCAGCCCCAGCCCGCCCTGCAGCAGCAGCGTCAGCGTGAACATGAACGAGGCGAAATACGCCATGAACGCGACGATCGAGCCCACGCCCGCCAGGTAGGAGTGGACCTTGAGCAGCGCCAGGTCGAGCACCGGCTGCCCGCCGCGCGCCCCGAGCGCCTGCTGCCACCGCCAGGTCAGCACGAACACGGGCACCGCGGCCCCCATGCTGATCCACATCCAGACGGGCCAGCCCAGGCTGTTGCCCAGGCCGAGCGGCACCAGCACCAGAGCCAGCCCGGCGGCCAGGCCCGCCGCGCCCGGGACGTCAAGCCTGGCCCGCCGGGCGGTCTCGACCTCGGGCAGCAGCCAGACGGCCAGCGGCACCACGATCAGGCCGACGGGCAGGTTGATCAGGAAGATGACCCGCCAGCCCAGCCCCAGCGTGTCGGCGGTCAGCAGCAGGCCGCCGAGCACCTGGCCCGCGATCGAGCCCAGGCCGCCCGCGACGCCGTACCAGCCGAGGGCGTGCGCCCGCTCCGACGGCGAGTAGACCGCGGAGATCGTGGCCAGCACCTGCGGGACCATCGCCGCGCCCGCCAGGCCCTGGAGCAGGCGGGCGGCCACGAGCTGGGCCGGGTTCGCGGCGATCCCGCACAGCACGGAGGCGATCGTGAACGCGACCACGCCCCAGATGAACAGCCGCCGGTAGCCGTAGCGGTCGCCGAGCCGGCCTCCGGTGATCATGCCGGCCGCGTAGGTGAAGGCGTATCCGCCGACGATCAGCTCGAGGGCGGCCGGGCCCGCGTGCAGGTCGCGTTCGATGGAGGGAGCGGCCACGTTGACCACGAAGAAGTCGAACTGGGCCATGAACCAGGCCGCCAGGAGTACGGCCAGCATCCCACCAAGCTTCACGACATTCAGGCTAGAACTCCATGATTCACCCCTCCGGCACGGGGGTCATGTGTCGAATGCTCACCGGCCGGGCATCGGGCGGCTACTCTGCCATCAACTGGCAGTCACGAGCCCTTGTCACCGTCGAGTCGACTGTCTCTCCCCACCCGAGGAGACCCATGTTCAGGCGACTCGCCGTCATGATCGCGATCTCGTCCACCCTCCTGACGACCCCCGCCGAGGCGGCCACCGCCGTCGTCGACGTCGCGCACCGGGGCGCCTCCGCGTACGCGCCCGAGAACACCATCGCCGCCTTCGAACTGGCCGCCAAGCAGCGGGCCGACGTGTTCGAGCTCGACGTCCAGGAGACCAAGGACCACGAACTGGTCCTGATGCACGACACGACCCTGGCCCGCACCACCGACGTCGAGCGGGTCTTCCCCGGTCACGCGCCGTGGCGGGTCGGCGATCTCACGCTCGCCCAGATCCGCAGGCTCGACGCGGGCTCGTGGTTCTCCGACGAGTACGAGGACGAGCGGGTGCCCACGCTCGACGAGACGCTCAGCGAGATGAGCGGCTCGGGGCTGGACCTGCTGCTGGAGATCAAGGCTCCGGAGCTCTACCCCGGCATCGAGGCCCGCGTCGCCGCCGAGCTGCGCCGCCATCCCGGCTGGCTCGCGCAGGGGCGGCTGGTGGTGCAGTCGTTCAGCTGGGCGTCGATGCGGACCTTCCACCGCCTGCTGCCCGACGTGCCGATCGGGCTGCTCGGCACGCCGTCCACCGCCGACCTGTCGTCGCTGGCCAGGTTCGCCGACCAGATCAACCCGCCGTACACCTCGTTGTCGGCCTCGTACGTACGGCGCGTACACGCCCTCGGCATGCAGGTGCTCGCCTGGACGGTGGACAACCCGGACACCATGCGCCGGATGCTGGACTACGAGGTGGACGGCATCATCACCAACAAGCCGGACGTCCTGGACGAGCTGCTGAGAGGCTGAGGCGGCCGCTAGGCGATGTGGTAACCGACTCCGGGCGCCGTCGCGAACGGCGGTGCGGCGGACCGGGTCCAGTTCGATCCCGGCCGCGCGCAGCGTCCGGGGCCGCGCATCGGGCTTGCGGCGGGCCAGAGCGTGGATGCGCAGGACGAGCTCCGGGAAGTGGAAGGGCTTGGCGAGGTAGTCATCCGCGCCGGGGGTCAGCCCGCTGACCCGGTGGCCGGGCGCGCTCGCCGCGGTCAGCATCAGCACCATCGTCCGGATCGCCCGATCGGTGACCATCTGGGACACGGTGTCACCGTGCAGGCCGGACAGGTCCCGGTCCAGGACCACCACGTCGTACGGGGTGAGGTCGAGCTTGGCCGCGGCGGCCAGCCCGTCGTGGGCTGCCAACGCCCTCCTGCGCGGGCTGCCGATCGAGCTGGTCGCCGTGCTCATCGTCGCGGCCCGCCACGGCGCCCGCACAGCCCGCCGGCCACGGTCCCGGCGAGTGATCGCCGCCCGGGCGGCGATCCTCGCCTTCGGACTCGGCCTGCGGCTACGCCACGGCTGGACAGCGATCCTCGTCGGAGTGTCGCTGATCGCCCTGCCCTACACGGTCGCCACGCTCCCGCTGCTGCCCGACCCCGTCTCGATGTGGCTGCTGCGGCTCACCCTCGCCGCCGAACTCGCCGTGCAGCAGACGATGACCGAGTATCCGCAGGTGACCGCGCACTACGCGCCGTCGGCCGGCTATTTCCCGTTGCCCTGGTGGGCCGGGCTCGCCCTGCTCGGCGCCTACACAGTGATCGTCATGTGGATCGCCGTCGGCCGGAAACCCGTCGCGGACACCGACGGACGCTGATGGCCGGTGCGGGGCAACAGGCCCCGCACCGGCCCAATCTCCACAGGGCGGCTACGCCGTCCGCGTCACGCGGCGTCCACGACCAGGGTCGCAGACCGGTCGCGCGGCGCCGCTGACGGAGCTCGTCCGAGACGGCCGTCCGGACGGCAGATCACTGCTCTGTGCGCTGCAGCCGCTGGTGGAGCCAGCTGCAACCGCTGGAGAAGCCAGCCGCAACCGCTGGAGAAGCCAGCCGCAACCGCTGGAGGAGTCAGCTGCAACCGCTGGTGGAGCCGCAGCCCTCACAGACGTAGCAGCTCCCCGCCGGCCGCATCTTGGTGCCGCAGGTCATGCAGAGCGGCGCGTCGGCCGTGAAGCGCTGGTGGCTCTCCAGCGTCAGCTCCTTGACCACCGGCGACTGCTCGGCGACCTCCGCCTTCGGCTTCTCCTCGATGGGTGCCGACTGGGCCAGCGCCTCGCGGTCCACCGTCTCCTGCAGCGCCGCCGGGTCCTCGCCGCGCTGCTGCGCGGCGCGCTCGGCCGCCGAGAAGATGCCCAGGGCCGCCCGCTCGTCGTAGGGCAGGTGGTCGAGGGCCAGGCGGCGGAAGATGTAGTCCATCACCGACGTCGCCATCCGGATGTCCGGGTCGTCCGTCATCCCGGCCGGCTCGAACCGCATGTTGACGAACTTGCTCATGTACGTCTCGAGCGGCACGCCGTACTGCAGGCCGATGGAGATCGCGACGGAGAAGGCGTCCATGACGCCCGCCAGCGTCGAGCCCTGCTTGGACATCTTGAGGAAGACCTCGCCGAGCCCGTCGTCAGGGTAGGACGAAGCGGTCATGTAGCCCTTGGCGCCGCCCACCGTGAAGCGGGTGGTCATGCTCGGCCGCTGGTTGGGCATGCGCCGCCGGGTCGGCCGGTTGACCTCGATGACCTTGACCTCGGGCTCCGCCTTGACGGCGTCGTCCTTCTTGGCCGCCTCGTCCTTCTTGGCGCCGTTGCCGACCGACAGCGGCTGGCCGACCTTGCAGTTGTCGCGGTAGACGGCCAGGGCCTTGAGCCCCAGCTTCCAGCCCTCCTGGTAGACCTGCTCGATGTCGTCGATCGTGGCCGACTCGGGCAGGTTGACCGTCTTGGAGATGGCCCCCGACAGGAACGGCTGGGTGGCCGCCATCATGCGCACGTGGCCCATCGGCGCGATCGCCCGCTCGCCCATCGCGCAGTCGAACACCTCGTAGTGCTCCTGGCGCAGGCCGGGCGCGTCGACGACGTGGCCGTGCTCGGCGATGTACTCGACGATGGCCTCGATCTGCTCCTGCTGGTAGCCGAGCTGCTTGAGCGCCCGCGGGATCGTCTGGTTGACGATCTGCATGGAGCCGCCGCCGACGAGCTTCTTGAACTTGACCAGCGCCAGGTCCGGCTCGATGCCGGTGGTGTCGCAGTCCATCATCAGGCCGATGGTGCCCGTGGGGGCCAGCAGGCTGGCCTGGGCGTTGCGGTAGCCGTTCTTCTCGCCGAGCTTGAGGCACTCCGACCACTGACGAGACGCCTCGGAGTGGATCTTCGCGTCCATGGAGCCGACGGTGCGCAGGTCGTCGTTGGCCGCCGCGTGCTTGCGCATGACGCGCTTGTGCGGCTCCGCGTTCCTGGCATATCCGTCGTACGGGCCGACCACCGCGGCCAGCTCGGCACTGCGGCGGTAGGACACGCCGGTCATCAGGGACGTGATCGCCCCCGCCACAGCGCGGCCGCCGTCGGAGTCGTAGGCGTGGCCCGTCGCCATGAGCAGCGCGCCGAGGTTGGCGTAGCCGATGCCGAGCTGACGGTACGCCCGCGAGGTCTCGCCGATCTTCTCGGTCGGGAAGTCCGCGAACGTGATCGAGATGTCCATCGCGGTGATGATCAGCTCGGTCAGCTTGACGAAGTTGGGGACGTCGAAGGTGTTGTCGTCCTTCAGGAACTTCAGCAGGTTGATGCTGGCCAGGTTGCAGGAGGAGTTGTCCAGGTGGACGTACTCGGAGCACGGGTTGCTGGCCGTGATCCGCCCCGTCTCGGGGGTGGTGTGCCAGTCGTTGATCGTGTCGTCGTACTGCACGCCCGGGTCGGCGCACTCCCAGGCGGCCTTGGCCATCTTGCGGAACAGCTCGCGGGCGTCGACCGTCTCGATGACCTCACCGGTCAGGCGGGCGCGCAGGCCGAACCGCTCGCCCTTCTCCACCGCGCGCATGAACTCGTCGGAGACGCGCACGGAGTTGTTGGCGTTCTGGTACTGGACGGAGACGATGTCCTTGCCGCCCAGGTCCATGTCGAAACCGGCGTCACGCAGCGCGCGGACCTTGTCCTCTTCGCGCGCCTTGGTCTCGATGAACTCCTCGATGTCGGGGTGGTCGACGTCGAGCACGACCATCTTGGCCGCCCGGCGGGTCGCGCCACCGGACTTGATCGTCCCCGCGGACGCGTCGGCGCCGCGCATGAAGCTCACCGGGCCGCTGGCCGTGCCGCCGCTCGACAGCAGCTCCTTCGAGGAGCGGATGCGGGACAGGTTGACACCCGAGCCCGAGCCGCCCTTGAAGATCACACCCTCTTCCTTGTACCACTCGAGGATCGACTCCATCTGGTCGTCCACCGAGAGGATGAAGCAAGCGCTCACCTGCTGGGGCGACTTGGTGCCCACGTTGAACCAGACCGGCGAGTTGAACGCGAACACCTGGTGCGCCAGCGCGTGCTTGAGCTCGTGATCGAAGATCTCGGCGTCCTCGTCACTGGCGAAGTAGCCGTGCTCGATCCCGGTGCTGGTGTAGACGCCGACGACCCGGTCGATCAGCTGCTTCAGGCTCCACTCGCGCTGCGGGGTGCCCACGGCGCCGCGGAAGTACTTGGTCGTCACGATGTTGGCCGCGTTGACCGACCAGAACTCGGGAAACTCGACCCCCCGCTGCTCAAAATTGACCGAGCCGTCGCGCCAGTTCGTCATGACGACGTCGCGGCGCTCCCACTGGATCTCGTCATACGGGTGCACGCCGGGCTTGGTGAAGATCCGCTTCATCTTCAGCCCCTTACGCGGACGCTTCCCCCCGCGCGCGACTGAACCGCTGGCCGTCTCCGTCATGACTCCCCCTTCTCCGCCTTCAACTGTGAGATCTCGGCCTCGAAGTCCGCCAGGCTCTCGAAACCGCGATATACCGATGCGAACCGCAGGTAGGCCACCTCGTCGAGGTCCCGCAACGGGCCCAGGATGGCCAGCCCCACCTCGTTGGAGGGGATCTCGGCCGCGCCCTTGGCCCTGATGGCCTCCTCCACCCGCTGCCCGAGCTGCGCCAGCGAATCCTCGCCCACCGGTCTGCCCTGACAGGCCCGCCGCACGCCCGCGACGACCTTGTCCCTCGAGAACGGCTCTGTCACTCCGCTGCGCTTGCTCACCATCAGCAGTACGGTCTCCTGCGTGGTGAACCTGCGCCCGCACTCGGGACAGGTGCGGCGCCGCCTGATGGCCGCGCCGTCGTCCGTGGAGCGGCTGTCGATGACCCTCGTGTCAGGGTGGCGACAGAACGGACAGTGCACGCTTTTCGCCTCCTAGACCTGCGGCCACCACACGCCGCGGAACCGCCGTCGCGGGACGCTCGCGCACACTCCACGGCTAGCCGTGGAGCGGTACATAAAACACAAGGTGTGGTGAACTACATCGGTGTAACTACTAGATGTTGTGGTCCAACCGTAGAAGCGAGCGACCATGAACGCAAGTTGAGCAACGCCATCGAACCGAAGTCGCTGATCAGCCCGCCGTCACCACCGAGACTCGGGCGTGTCGCCCATCTAAGTGATCTTTCCGCTGCTGGAGGCGCCACAGGGGTTACTTACGCACCCATACGTGAACAAATCTCACAACGATACCCAACCCCACAACTCCGCCCACCAGCCCCACGCTGGCGGCGCGTGGGCCTGGTCGTCGAGCCTCGCGGTGACGTGGGGCGCCATCGTCAAGCGCCACCCCACCAAGGCGCACAACCGCCGTCCGTGGTCCAACTACACGTGGCGCCCACCCAACGCGACCACCCTCCCACCGCATCGCCGACCCCACGGGACACCCAACCGCGCCCGACCGCCAGCCGAGGCCCCCCAGCCCGAACCGCTTCATAAAACGGACAACCTCGCACCGCCGACCCTCCTACGGGAGGAACCGGCCCCATGACACGAACCGGCGCCACCCTCCGGCAATTCCGCCCCATGCGACACACCACCAGCCAGCCCCACCCCTGACAGGCTGACGACCCGCGGTCCACACGTGGACTCGGGCGTCCGAACGGCCTCGCGTGTCCGAGCGGGCGCCCAGCCCAGGCGGACTCGCAACCTGAGCACACCACGGCCCGAGCGCACCACCGCCCGAGCGGATTGGCCGGCCAGCCGAACTGGCGGCCCGGGCGCACTCGCGAGCCCAGCAAACTCGAGGCACGAGCGGACTGGCGGCCCACGCGCACTCACGAACTGAACAGCCTGGTGGCCCCGGCAGACTCACAGTCGGAGCGAACCCGCAGCCCGAGCGAACCCGCAGCCCGAGCGAACCGACACCCGGGCGGACCGCAGCCTGCGCCGACCAGCAGCCTGAGCGGACTACGGGCCAGTCGAACCGGTGGGCCAGCCGGCCTCGCGAGCCGAGCGAACTCACAACCTGTGCAGGCCGACGGGACACGCCCATCGCGGGGCGGACGCACTCCCGACGCGGCGCCCTAGCCTGGCCGTCCCGCGTGGGCCTGGCCCACTCAGGGACCGGGCCCACTCACGGACCGGGCCCACTCACGGACCGGGCCCACTCACGGACCGGGCCCACTCACGGACCGGGCCCACTCACGGACCGGGCCCACTCACGGACCGGACTCACTCACGGGCCAGGCTCACTCACGGGTCTGGCGATCAGCGTAAGGCGGCGGTGTCGCTCGGGACGTACAGGCGGGTGCCGGGGTGAATGAGTGAGCAGGACAGGCCGTTCAGACGCTTGATCTCCTCCATCACAGGGCCGGGATCGTCCCCCTGGGAGAGCGCCTCCCCGATGGCCCAGAGCGTGTCACCCTCGCGCACCTCCACCCACGGGAACCCCGCATGGCTGGTCACGACGACCTGCACGTCCGCGTGCCCCACCGCCTGCGTACCGAGCCAGAACCCGCCGAGCGACAGCAACGCCACGACGGCCACCAGCACGACCCGCCCGCGCCGGGTCAGCCGCAACGGCGGAGCGGACCGCCGACGCACGCGAGCCAACGCCCGCCGCTCGCGCCACCTCGCCACCCGACGGCCCCACCGCCGGGATCCCCAGCGCCCGCCGCCTGCGTCACGCCGAGAGCGTCCAGCCCGGACGGCGCCTCCCCGCGCAGCCCGGTCACCCCCGCGACCACCTGCGACAGCACCCCGAACGCCCTTCCCGACGCCCCGGACACCCCCACTCCGAACGCCACGGACGCCTCCACCAGCCCCCTCGGCAACACGCCGAGCACCCCGAGCGTCGTCTCCGCCCGCGCCCGGGACACCACTCCGGAACTCACGGACGCCTCCACCAGCACCCTGGGCACCGCCCCGGGCGCTCCAAGCGTCTCCGTCAGCGCCCCTGGCACCGCCCGGGGCGCCCCAAGCATCTCCCTCAGCGTCCCTGACACCACCCCCGAGACCATGAACATCTTCCCTCGCAACCTGCACGGGGAGCCGAGCGTCGCGATCACCACCCTGGGGATTCCGGACACTGCCCTTGGGACCGCGAGCGCCTTTCCCAGCACCCCGGGCACCACCCAGGGGGCCGCGAACGCCCTCCCCAGCACCCCGGGCACCGCCCAGGGGACCACGAACGCCCTCCCCAGCACCCCGGGCACCGCCCAGGGGACCACGAACGCCCTCCCCAGCGCCCTGGGCGGCACGTCGAACGCCGCGAGCGCCCTTTCCGGCGCCTCGGTCATCACCCCCGGGACCGAAGTCCCTTCGCCCAGCGCTTCGGGCACCATCCCTAGGGCCGAGGATCTTGCCGACCGCTTTCCGGACGCCACCCCTGGGACCAAAGATCTTTCCCACGGCGCTCCGGGCGGGGCCCCGGGGGCTGCGCGCGCCTTCCCCAGTGCTCCGGGCCAGGCCCCGGGCACCGCGAACGCCTTCCCCGGAGCCCCGGACCCCACCCCCGAGACCTAGAACCTCTCCCTCAGCACCACCCCGAGCACCGTCAACGTCTCTTCCCGCGACCAGCGCGGAGCGCCGAGTGCCGCGTGTGCCTCCCTCGGCGGACCGGACGCCATCTCGAGGGCCGGCGGCGGCGCCTCCTGCTCCTCTCGTCCCTGAGCCTCCCGGTCCGCGCGCCCGCGAGCGCGCGTCGCCCGCAGGGGCGCGTGCCCCCCGATCGTTCACCCTCGTCCCCCGCCCAGCGTCGGCGCCCCCGCCCGAGCGCCGTTGATCTCTGTCCACGCCGGATCCCCGGCCGGCCGCCGTTTCGCCGCCCTCGTCCGCACGGGCTCCTCCCCTGCCCGGCAGTACGGTGGCGTCCGCGTCAGAACCTGCACGCGGGGGCGGCACCAATCGCAAATGGGGCCTTCCACCATGAGTCGTGCGGGGCCCCAACCTCTTCCCCGAATTCCCGCGGGAACCGGCCTCAGTCCGCGTATTGTCTCCCCGTCGATCGTTACCCTGCGTGGCGTCGGCGATGAGTGTGAGTCGTTTGGCGTCTTGGCTGGTCATGTCGGTATTTGTGGGCGTTCGCATGGTTGACCTCCTGCCGTGCGGCCCGAGGAAAAGGCCAAATAAAGATCAGCAAATCGAACACGGTGTCGATCGAACTCCCGTACGATGTTGTACACCACGCTGGCGACAATTTCGAGGAAGACTCGAACAATTGTTTGAAGATGATCTTCAACAGCGATACGGTCGCTGTGTGCGACATTGGGACCACAGACCGGGAGGTGCGCCGGTGAGGCGGGCCGCCAGGCGAGGAGGAAGAGCATGAGCGAGCAGGATGGTGCAAACGGGGTCAGCGACCTCGCGGTGCGCCGGCGCGACTCTCTGGGCCTGACGCCCAGGCAGCGCAAGATCCTTGAAGTCATCCGCGACTCGGTGCAGCAGCGAGGCTATCCGCCCTCCATGCGCGAGATCGGCGAGGCGGTCCAGCTGACCAGCACGTCGAGCGTGTCGCACCAGTTGACGGCGCTTCAGCGCAAGGGTTACCTGCGTCGCGACCCGCACCGGCCGCGCGCGCTCGAAGTGCGCCTCCCGGGCGAGCCAGTGCTGTGGGTGGACCCTGACGCGAGCGACGAAGAGCCCACGATCAACCGCCCCACGGCGGCCTATGTCCCGCTCGTCGGCCGCATCGCCGCCGGTGGCCCGATCCTGGCCGAGGAGAGCGTGGAGGACGTCTTCGCGCTGCCCAAGCAGCTCGTCGGCGAGGGCACGCTGTTCCTCCTGCAGGTCGCCGGTGACTCGATGATCGAGGCCGCCATCGCCGACGGCGACTGGGTGGTCGTCCGCCAGCAGCCGGTGGCGGAGAGCGGCGACATCGTGGCCGCCATGATCGAGGGCGAGGCCACCGTCAAGACCTTCAAGCGTAAGGACGGCCATGTTTGGCTCGTCCCCCACAACCCCAACTACGAGCCCATCCCCGGCGACGAGGCCAGCGTCCTGGGCAAGGTCGTGGCGGTCCTGCGCCGGCTCTAGCAGCGGCCAGGGCCGGCTCGAAAGGGTCTCGGGCGCGCGTCATACCGCTCGCGCCGCGTTCCGGCGCGCGCCGAAACAACACCTGTCCGTCCATGGGGCACGTACGGGTCCAGCTCCGTCTCACCCCTGAGGCCCTGAGGCCGATGCCCCATCACGACCCGACCTGACCCGACCCGGAGGAGGGACACCATGGCCATCGGGACTGAGCTGTCCGAGGTCGCCATGCAGTCCCATGTCGTCTGGTCGCGCACCTAAGGCCATCGAACGCCGCCGCCGAACGTGGTCGCGGCATCACACCATGTCGCCACCTGGCCATGGGATGTTGTCGATGACACTGGCGGCGAGCTCGGTCTCGGTGTCTCGCGTGTCGCCACCACCACCCCGCCCTTCGCCGCACCCGCAGTGCCCGGAAGTCGCCGCCTCCATGACGCCTGACGAAGCAGCCCCAGTGCCTACAAGCCGCCCGCTCGACTGGATCAAGGGTCCCCATGGGGAGGGGCGTCCAGACCGCACCGCCTTCAGCAACACCCGATGATGTAACACCACGCCGAAAGCGGGCACCGTCGCGCCGCACAAACAGCCGCCCGGATGCGCGCGCTTGGCACGGCCCGACCAGCACGGCGTGACCAGCACGACGCGGCCAGCACGACGCGGCCAGCACGACGCGGCCAGCACGACGCGGCCAGCACGGCCTGACCAGCGCCACCCGACCAGCGCCACCCGACCAGCGCGACGTGACCAGCGCGGCCCGACCAGCACGACGTGACCAGCGTGCCTTCAGCGGGGGCCGGGTGCAGGGAGTCCCCGCATCACCGATCGGGCGGAGCGAGCGCGACGGTCGCGACGGCGACGAGCAGGGCCACGGGGGGCCGGCAAGACGCTTCGGGGTGTACGCATCCAGTGGCCCTCCGCGGCGTTAGCGTTAGCAACGCACCGCGCGTGGGGTGGCTCGGTGATCGGCGTTCGCGCGTATTCGTATCCCGAGGGCGGAACGGCGTCCATGCCCGGCGACCCTAGTTGCAGTCTGCGTGCCGTTCCGGCTCCGGGGCTTCTAACGGGCGGCGTACAGCTCGTGCGCGGCCTTGATCGCCTGGTCGGCGAAGGCGAGTACGTCGCGCCGCCGTTCGAACGGCGAGCCGTACAGGGACTTCCGGGGTGTGCCGAAGTGCTCGCTCAGCCCGCTGACCGCGCCCGAGAGCGTCGGCAGCGCGGTTTCGTCCTCCTCGCGCAGGCGCAGCGCCTCGTTCACCACCCGGTGCCAGCGCTCGGGGAACACCGCCAGCGCGTACTGCCCGGCCCCCGACTTGGAGGTGATCTCGCCGGTCGCCAGCGTGTAGTGCAGCCGGGCGACGCCCGTGACGACCCAGACCGTGTTGTAGCCACCGAGACAGGCCAGCCCCCAGGGGGAGGCCAGGTGGGAGGCCCTGGCCACCAGGCGGCGCCAGTAGCGGTCGAGGTTGCCGTCGGTCCAGGCCGCGAGGGCGGCTGGATCGTGCCAGATCTCGAGCTCGTCCGGCTTGGGACCGCGGCAGGTCAGGCCGTTCTGGGCCAGTGTGTGCCAGGTGACCGGGTTGAGGCCGCCCCTGGGGTTGATCTTCCCCGCGTGCGCCCGGGGACGTGTCCCCAGCTCGGCGGGGTCCCTGCTGAGGTCGTCCCACGTGAGGTAGCAGCCCTCGAACGGGTACGCGCCCAACCGGGCGTGAATGCGTTCCACCACCCCGGACGGCGCCTCCGAGGCCGTCACCGCGACGAAGTCCACGTCACTCGCGCCGGGCCGGTAGTCGCCCAGCGCCGCCGAGCCCTCCAGATAGAGACCCTCCACGAGCCCGGGAGCCTCCGCGTCGGCCACCGACAGGTAGGTCTCGACAATGGCATCGACCTTGGGGTTAGACATCATCGCCGTCCAGCCTCCCATAAGCGGCCTCGCCACCTCATCACAATCGATAATCCTAGAATTGCTGCGTGAATGAGGCATATACCCCTGAAGACCTCAAGGCATCCCACGATGGCATCAAGTGGTCAGAAGTCGCACCAGGCGTCATCCCCGCCTGGGTGGCCGACATGGATCTGTCCACCGCTCCCGAGGTGATCGAGGCGCTGCGGCGGCGGGCCGCCGGCGACCTGGGCTACCCGACCTGGCTCGACCAGCCCCCAGCCGGGCCGCTGGCCGAGGCGTTCGCCGAACGCATGGCGAACCGGTACGGCTGGCAGGCCGACCCCTCGATCGTGCGCTCGTTCAACGACATCAACCAGGCGCTCCAGGTCCTCCTCCAAGTCTGGACCCGGCCGGGCGACGGGGTCGCGTTGCACACTCCGGCCTACCATCCGTTCCTGGAGACGTTGAAGGTCATGGAACGGCCCCTTCATCCGATCCAGCTGGAGCCCGACGGGGACTCCTGGCGCTTCGAGGTGCCCGACCTGTCGGGCTGCCGGGTGCTCCTGCTCGTCAACCCGCACAACCCGACCGGCCGCTCGTTCACCCGCGAGGAGCTGATGGAGCTGGCCGAGCACGTCGAACGCCACGACCTGCTGGTCATCGCGGACGAGATCCACGCGGACCTCACGTACGAGCCGCACCGGCACATCCCGTTCGCCACGATCCTCCCCGAACGCACCGTCACGCTCACCTCCGCCACGAAGGCGTTCAACCTGGGCGGCATCCGCTGCTCGGTGGCCCACCTGGGACACGCGGGCGTCCGCAAGGCCCTGGAGGCGCAGCCGCCCTTCGTGTACGGCTCGGCGAACCTCTTCGGCGTCGAGGCCACCGTGGCGGCATGGCGGCACGGGGACGCCTGGCTGGAGTCGACCCGCGCCCTGCTGGACCGCAACCGCCGCACGATCGCCTCCCGGCTGCCGGCGTCCGTCGGCTATCGGGTTCCTGAGGCCACGTACCTGGCGTGGCTGAACGTGGGGCGGCCGGGCACGGCGGAGGTGTACGAGCGGGAGGCCAGGGTGCGCCTGGTCGACGGCGCGGTCTTCGGGCCTGGCGGCGAGCACTACGTCCGGCTGAACTTCGCCACCACGGAGGCGATCCTGGCCGAGATCCTCGACCGGCTGACCCAGACGCCCTGACCCGGGTCTCCCCAAGGGGCGTGGCGGCACTCCCGCCACGCCGTCCAGGTGGATAGCAAGGGGCCCACACACCGGACCACGGGGACGCCCAGGCAAGCATCCGTCCGTCTCACTGGGCGCAGGATGGTGCAGCGCACGAGGTAACACGGCATGCGTCGCACGGGGATAGGAGCGTCGCGGAGGCGCGGGCGGCGCCCAGTGGCGTGGCGTGCCGGCGTCAAAGGTGCACGGCGCGGCGGCTGCCAGCGGCCGGATGCGCGAGTGGCGGGGCGGGGCAGCGGGGCAGCGGGGCAGGGTGGCGGGGCGGCGCAATGGGGCGGCGCAATGGGGCGGCGCAATGGGGCGCAAGGCGGCGTGACTGCGGAGGCTGGCAAGGGGTGCGGCCCGGCACCGGAGGTGGGCGGGGCGGTTGAAACGCTCGGGGCGCGCGGCACGTCGGCATGGGCAACGCTCGGCGCGCGGCATGTCGGTATGGACAGGGGCGCAGGGCGTGGGCCCGACGGCGAGGCCGGTGGCCAGGTGCCCGTCGGAACGGCGAATGGGCACCGATGGCAGGCAGGTGGCCAGGTGCTGGTCGGAACGGCGAATGGGCTCCGACGGCGAGGCAGGTGGCCGGGTGGCGAATGGGGGGTGAGGGGGCAGAGGCCCCGACGGCGAGGCTGGCGGCCAGGTGCCGGTCGGGGCGGTGGGTGAGGAGGTGAGTGGGGGGTTACCGCAGCGGCGTCACTGCAGCGGCGTCACTGTGCTGGCGTCACTGCAGCGGCGGGAGGTCCGGCGGCGTCGCGGGCGCGTGTTCGTCGAGGGCGGCCAGCGCCAGCTCGATCGCCTTCTCGAGCTGCGGGTCCCGCCCCGCCACCCGGTCCTGCGGCGTGATCACCACCTCGATGTCCGGCTCCACCCCGTAGTTCTCCACGCCCCAGCCGTGCCCTTCGAGCCAGAACGAGTACCGGGGCTGCGTGACGCGCGTCCCGTCGACGAGCGAGTACCGGGAGTCGATGCCGATCACCCCGCCCCACGTCCGCGTCCCCACCAGCGGGCCGATGCCGCGGTTCTTGATCCCGGCGCTGACGATGTCCCCGTCCGAGCCCGCGAACTCGTCCGTGATCGTCACGATCGGCCCCCGGGGCGAGTCCTCCGGGTAGCGCATCGGCTCGTAGCCGCGCGCCCGCGCCCACCCCGTGACCTTGCGGGACAGCTTCTCCAGCACGAGCTCCGACAGGTGCCCGCCGCCGTTCTCGCGCACGTCCACGACCAGCCCGTCGAAGGCCATCTCGGTACGCAGGTCGCGGTGGAACTGCGCCCACCCCGTCGCCACCATGTCGGGCACGTGAAGGTATCCGAGCCTGCCGCCGGAGGCCTCCCGGACGCGGGCGCGGCGGCTCTCCACCCAGTCGTGGTAGCGCAGCCGGGTGTCCTCGGCGATCGGGCTGACGACGACGCGGCGGGTGTCCCCGCCGGCGGCGGGCCGTACGGTCAGCTCGGTGGGCTGGCCGGCGGTGCCCGCCAGGAGGGCCAGCGGGCCGCGTACCGGGTCCACGGGACGCCCGCCCACCGCGACGATCGCGTCGCCGGGACGGACGGCCACCCCGGGCGCGAGCAGCGGGGAGCGCGCGTCGTGGTCGGAGGACTCGCCGGGCAGGATGCGTACGACCCGCCACACGCCCTCGTCGTCCCTGGCGAGGTCCGCGCCCAGGAGTCCCTGGCGGCGGCGCGGGTCGACGCCGGCGCCGTTGGCGGTCGCGTACGCGTGGGAGGTGCCCAGCTCGCCCTGCGTCTCCCAGAGCAGGTCGATCAGCTCGGAGTGGGCGCCGATGCGCTCCACCAGGGGCTCGTAGCGGTCGAGCACGCCCTGCCAGTCGACGCCGTTCATGTCCTCGCGCCAGAAGTGGTCGCGCATGAGGCGGCCGGCCTCGCGGAAGCCCTGCCGCCACTCGGCGATCGGGTCGATCTCCACGGCGATCCGGTCGAGGTCGATGGAGACGACCTCGTCGCCCTCGGTGGCGGCGCGGGTCTGCAGGCCGTTCTTGCCGTTGATGACGAGCCTGCCGCCGTCGCCGCTGACCTCGAACGAACGCACGTCCTTGCCCAGCTCGGCCTTGGCGCGCTTCTTGAGGTCGTAGCGTTCGAGCACGATCTCGGTGACCGGCTCGGTGCCGTCGCCGAGCTGCCCGGCGAGGGGGTGGCGCAGCCAGAGCAGGGCGTCCTTGGCGGTACGCAGGTTGCCGTAGCGGCCCGCGGGCACCGGCACCGGCACCACGCGCGAGGGGAGCCCGTCGGGATCGACCTCGGTGCGCGGCGCGGCATCGTCCTTCTTGTCGTCCTTGGCGGGTTTGTCGTCCTCGCCGTTGAACCCGCGGCCCTGCAGGGAGGGGTCGAACGGCGACGGCGTGGTGGCCTGGAGGGGCACGATGTACGGCTTGCACCCGCCATGGAATGACATGTCGAAGACGTGCGCGTCGTACACCGGGTCGAAGGTCCGCACCGACAGGAACGCCAGGTGCTTCCCGTCCTTGGTGAACACCGGGTCGAAGTCGGTGAACCGCATCGACGTCACGTCGATCACCGACGTCCCGTCGACCCGCCCGATCTTGATCTGCGACAGCGGCTCGTGGTGCGGGTGGACCCAGGCCAGCCATCCCGAGTCGGGCGAGAACGTGAGCCCGCTGACGTCTCCCTGCGTGGTCCGGTCGAGCTGCCGGATATTTCCGGACTCGACGTCGACGACCAGCAGCCGGCCGTCATGCGTGGCGACCGCCAGGTGCTTGCCGTCGGGCGCGACCTCCAGTTCGAGCACCCGTCCGAGCTCCCCGGTGGCCAGCGTCCTGATCTCGCCGCCCGGCGTGCCGATCTCCAGCCCGTCCTCGCCGCTCGCGTCCGACACCCAGACGGCCCGGCCGTCGGCGTCGAGCACCTGCGGCAGCCGTACCCGGACGCCCGGCTGCGCCCGCAGCACGCCCGCGGGCCCGTCGCGGTGGGTCACCCAGTGGGCGGTGCCGCGGATCTCCACGGCGCTGGCCCGCCCGCTCGCGTCCGGCGAGAACGTGCCGACCCGCAGCGGCGCGGGGCGCCTGGCCCGCCCCGGCCGCGGCCCGCCCAGCGTCACATCCAGCCGGTACGGCTCCGCGTCCAGGCTCTCCAGCAGCCACAGGTCCCCGGCGTGGCTGTAGATGAGCCGCTCCCCGTCGCCGGTGGCGTGGCGGGCGTAGAACTCCTGGTGATCACTGTGCCGGCGCAGGTCGGACCCGTCGGGCAGGGCGGAGTAGACGTTGCCGACGCCGTCGACGTCGGACAGGAAGACGAGCCGGTCCCCCACCCAGTTGACCGCCCAGTACTGGGCGATGCTGTCGGCGAACAGGCGGGCGAACTCCCCGTCGCCCTGGGCGTCGACCCAGATCTTGCCGGCCGTGCCGCCCCGGTACCGCTTCCACTGCGACGGCTCGCGCCACATCGGCGACACGGTGGCCACCCGCGCACCGCTGACGGCCACGTCGCTGACCCACCCGTACGGCAGGCGCGTGGCGGGGCCGCCGTCGAGCGGCACCGCGTACGCCCAGGTCCGGCCCCGCTCGCTCTGCTCGGCCGCGGTGATCGCCAGCACGTCGCCCTCGCCCGTCCAGCCGCGTACGCCGGTCGTGGCGCTACCCCAGTAGGTCAGCCGCTCGCCCTCGGGGCCGTCGATCCCGGCCGCGAACACCTCCGGCGCCCCCTCCTTGCCGCTCGTCCACGCGATGCGCGTGCCGTCGGGCGAGAATCTCGGGTGCGACACCGGTACGCGGTCGGCGGTGAACCGCCATGCCCTGCCTCCGGACAGGGGAGCCAGCCAGACATCGTCGTCAGCGACGAAGGTGACCATGTCACCGTGGATATGCGGGTATCTGAGGTATGCGCCAGTTGTCACATGTGCACATTAATGCCAGATGCCAAGGTCAGCCCAAGAATTCTCCCCCGAACGGGCCTGCCACGTCCCGCGAACTGTCAAGTAGGGGATGTGCGTGAAATGCCGGGAAGGGGGAGACCTATGAGATTTTGCGCCCGTCCACACCAGTTCCCGCCCCGCCTGGCAGCCGCGGCCGTCATCCTCAACTCCGGGCTCAGCAAGGTCCACGCCGACGAGCAGACCGCGGCCGGCCTGCACGGCATGGCCGCGAACACGTACCCGTTCCTGCGTGACATGGACCCGGTGACCTTCACCAAGCTGCTCTCCAGGAGCGAGATCGCGCTCGGGACCGCGCTGCTCGTGCCGGTCGTGCCGTCGCTGCTGGCGGGGGCCGCTCTGACCGGGTTCGCGGCGGGGCTGGTCGGCCTGTATCTCAGGACGCCGGGGATGCGGCAGGAGGGCAGCCTGCGCCCGTCCGAGCAGGGCATCGGGCTGGTCAAGGACATCTGGCTGCTCGGCATCGGCGTCGGGCTGGTGATGGAGGAGCTCCAGTCCGCCGACTAAGACCGACAAACCCGGGTACGCGGCACAATATGGTGCAAATCGGCTACACCTTGATGTCCGAGCAGACCCCCGCCCGGGAGCTGGTCGATTACGCCGCGGTGGCCGAGCGGATCGGCTTCGACTACGCGGTAATCTCCGATCACTACTTCCCGTGGATCGAGGAGATGGGGCACTCACCGTACTGCTGGTCGGTGCTCGGCGCGGCGGCCCAGGTCACCCGGCGCCTGCCGCTCATGACGTACGTGACCTGCCCGATCATGCGCTACCACCCGGCCGTGGTGGCCCAGAAGGCGGCGACCATGGGCGTGCTGAGCGAGGGCAGGTTCACGCTGGGCCTCGGGTCGGGCGAGAACCTGAACGAGCACGTCATCGGCGAGGGCTGGCCGCCCGTGGACACCCGGCACCGGATGTTCGCCGAGGCGATCCAGATCATCAAGCTGCTGTTCGGCGGGGACTACGTCACGTACCAGGGCGAGTTCTTCGACGTGGACTCGGCCAAGCTCTACGACCTGCCGGAGCGGCCGGTCCCGCTCGCCATCGCCGCCTCGGGCGGCCAGTCCGCGGAGATCGCGGCCGAGTACGGCGACGTGCTGGTGGTCAACGAGCCGCTGCCGGACGTGGTCAGGCAGTTCAACGCCGCCGGCGGGCAGGGCAGGCCCGTGTACGGGCAGCTGCCCATCGCGTACGACACCGATCCCGAGGCCGCCAAGGATCGGGCACACCGCCTGTGGCGCTGGGCGGCCGCCGGCGGCTGGAAGGTCATGGCCGAGCTGCCCGGCCCGGTGAACTTCGCCGCCGCGACCGGCACCGTGCGCCCCGAGGACGTGGCCCAGTCCGTGCCGTGCGGGAACGACGTGGACGCGGTGGTGCAGAGCGTCAGGCAGTTCGCCGACGCCGGCTACACCCACGTCGCGCTCGTCCAGATCGGGCACGACCAGCAGCAGCCGTTCTTCGACTGGGCGGAGAAGGAGCTGCTGCCGGCCCTGCGCGAGCTCTGACCGTGGCTACGGGACGATGTTGACCAGCTTGGGGGCCCGGACGATCACCTTGCGGGGCGAGTTGGTCAGGTAGGAGGCGACCTTCTCCGAGGCCAGCGCGAGCCGGCGCAGCTCGTCCTCGGTGATGTCCGGCGAGACCTCCAGCCGGTCGCGCACCTTGCCCGCCACCTGCACCACGCAGGTGACCGACTCCTGCACCAGCAGCTCGGGCTCGGCCACCGGCCACCCGGCGAAGGCGACGGCGCCGGTGCGGCCCAGCCGCTCCCAGCCCTCCTCGGAGGTGTACGGGGCCACCAGCGACAGCATGATCGCCAGCGTCTCCGCGGCCTCGCGCACCGCCGGGTCACCGGCGCCGGGGCCGGAGTCGATGGCCTTGCGCGTGGCCGAGGTCAGCTCCATCATGCGCGCCACCGCGACGTTGAAGCGGTAGGACTCGACCAGCTTGGTGACCTCGTCGATCGTGCGGTGGGTGACCTTGCGCAGCTCCACGTCGCCGCCCTCGAACGCCACGCCGGGCGCGCTGTCCACCTCGGACATGACGCGCAGCGCGCGGGCCAGGAACTTCTGCGACGCGGCCGGCGAGACGTCGGCCCAGTCGATGTCGTCCTCGGGCGGCCCGGCGAAGACCATGGTCAGGCGCACGGCGTCGACGCCGAAGTCGTCGATCTGCTTGCCCAGGTCGACGCCGTTGCCCAGCGACTTGGACATGGCCTTGCCGCCGTTGATCACCTGGCCCTGGTTCAGCATGCGCCGGAACGGCTCGGTGAAGTCGACCATGCCCATGTCGTGCAGGACCTTGGTGAAGAACCTCGAGTAGAGCAGGTGCAGCACCGCGTGCTCGATGCCGCCGACGTACTGGTCGATCGGGCCCCACTTGCGCACCTGCTCGACGTCGAACGGGCCCTCGGTGTAGCCGGGCGAGCAGTAACGCAGATAATACCACGACGAGTCGACGAACGTGTCCATCGTGTCGGTGTCGCGCTTGGCCGCGCCGCCGCACTTGGGGCACTCGACGTTGACCCACTCGGTGGCGCTGGCCAGCGGGGAGACGCCCTTGGGGGCCAGGGCCTCGCCGCGCATGTCGGGCAGCGTGACCGGCAGCTGCTCGTCGGGGACGGGCACCTCGCCGCAGTCGCCGCAGTGGATGATCGGGATCGGCGTGCCCCAGAACCGCTGGCGGGACAGCAGCCAGTCGCGCAGCCGGTAGTTGACCGCGCCCGTGCCCTTGCCCTCGCGCTCCAGGATCTCGATGATCTTGGAGATGGCCTCGACCTTGGTCAGGCCGTCGAGCGGCCCGGAGTTGACCAGCGTGCCCTCGCCCGGCGTGGCCTCGCCGGTCTCGCCCGGGTCGGCCAGGCCGGTGTGCACGACGACCTTCACCGGCAGCTCGAACTTCAGCGCGAAGTCCAGGTCGCGCTGGTCGTGGGCGGGCACGGCCATGATGGCGCCGTGGCCGTAGTCGGACAGCACGTAGTCGGCCGCCCAGACCGGGATGCGCTCGCCGTTGACCGGGTTGACCGCGTAGCGGCCCAGGAAGACGCCGGTCTTCTCCTTGTCGGTGGACAGCCGCTCGATGTCGCTCAGCTTGGCGACCTCGGCGCGGTAGGCCTCGAACTCGGCGCGGTGCTCGTCGGTGACGATCTCCTCTGCCAGCTTGGCGTCCACGGCGACCACGAAGAAGGTGGCGCCGAACAGCGTGTCGGGCCGCGTGGTGTAGACCTGGACCGGCTCCTCGCGGCCCTCGATCTCGAACAGCACGTCGGCGCCCTCGGAGCGGCCGATCCAGTTGCGCTGCATGGTCAGCAGCCGCTCGGACCAGCCCTCCTGCAGCTGGTCCATGTCGTCCAGCAGGCGCTGCGCGTAGTCAGTGATCTTGAAGTACCACTGCGTCAGCTCGCGGCGGACGACGTCGGCGCCGCAGCGCTCGCACTTGCCGGCCACGACCTGCTCGTTGGCCAGCACGGTCTGGTCGTTGGGGCACCAGTTGACCAGGCCGCCCTTGCGGTAGGCCAGGCCGCGCTCGAAGAACCGGTTGAACAGCCACTGGTTCCACCGGTAGTAGTCGGGGTCGCTGGTGTGCAGGCGGCGCGACCAGTCGAAGGACAGCGCGTAGCGCTTGAACGAGGTGACCTGCGTCTCGATGTTGGCGTAGGTCCACTCGGCCGGGTGCGCGTTCCGCTTGATCGCGGCGTTCTCCGCCGGAAGGCCGAAGGAGTCCCACCCGATCGGGTGCATGACGTTGTAACCCTGCTGGTACCAGTAACGAGCGACCACGTCGCCCAGCCCGAAGGCCTCGGCGTGGCCCATGTGCAGGTCGCCGGACGGGTAGGGGAACATGTCGAGCATGTAGCGGCGCTCGCGCGGGTCGGCGGGGTCTTCGCTCGCCCGGTAGGGTTCCTGCTCCTCCCATCGCTGCTGCCACTTGGCCTGCAGCGCCTGCGGATCGTACTCACTCACGGCTACTGTCCTTCTGGCTTGATTCGGACCCATAAGAAAACCCCCCGTGCACACAACGAGGGGTAGCCGCGACGGCGAGAATCTTCAGGGCCGTCGCGGCCCGCTAAGAAGCAGGGTCGCGGAACGCATGTGTCAAGCCTAGCGCACGTCTTCGGCTGAATGCAGATACTCGATCGAGGTCCGCAGGCACAATGGACCCTTCAGGTCCAGCGAGACCTGATGGTGATGTATCCGTTGTGACCTCATTCGTCCCCTATGAATACCCTTGTCACCGTGGTGTACCCAGTTGAGCCCGAGCGACCGGAGGCCGGCCTGCCCATGCAGGACCCGCCGACGGATCCGCATGGCTTCGCTCGTTTCGCTGCGGAACCACCTGTATCTCCTGGAAAATCCCATGAGATCATGCCTGGTACGTCAAATCCGGATATAACGGGCTATCCGGACAGATCTTCAGGAGGGCCGGCAGCAATGGCAACGGAGAATTCCGGACCACACCTGCCACCGTCCTGGCCAGACGCACCGCGCCGCGACGCGCCCGGCTCCCCCGCAACGGAGGTCCCCATGTCCTGGCCCGAGGCCCCGAGGTCCGCTCAGCAGGACCCGGCGTGGCCCGAGCCGCCACGCAAGGACGACTCCTGGCCGGAGCCGCCGCGCCGGGCCCGCCCCGAGCCCGGCCGTTCCGAGGCCGGGGGCCCGCAGTCGTGGCCGGACCTGCCGCCCCAGGGCGCCACCGGACCCTCCTGGCCGGCCCCGCCGGCCCGCGACGCCACCGGACCGTCCTGGCCCGAGCCCTCCCCGCAGGGCGCCTCCGGACCGACCTCCTGGCCGGACGTGCCACCCCCGAGCGCGGCGGGCCCGTCCTCCTGGCCCGACTCGTCCCCGCAGAGCGCCGGACCGACCTCCTGGCCGGAGGCGTCGCCGCAGAGCGCGCCGACCGCCTGGCCCGACTCCCCTCAGAACGGCCCCTCCTCCTGGCCCGACTCCCCGCAGAACGGGGCGTCCTCCTGGTCCGACTCGCCGCCGCAGAACGGCCCGTCGTCCTGGCCGGACGCCGCGCCGCAGAGCGGGCGCTCCACCCGGTCCGACCTTCCACTCCCCGGCGGGCCGTCCTCATGGCAGGACGGGCCGCCTCAGCAGGGCAGCGCCGGGCCGTCCTCCTGGCCCGAGTCGCAGGCGCGGGGCGGCCCGGAGTTCGGCTCGCGGGGCGAGGATCGCCCGGTGCCGGACCCGATCCCGGCCTGGGAGCAGCCGCCCCCGTCCGCCGACTCCTGGTCGAACCTCTCCTCCCCCGCCCCCTGGCCCCCCGCTGAGCGGGACAAGGCCGGCTTCCCGGAGCAGGCGACGGCGATGTACCAGGTCGACGACCTCCCGCAGGGCGCGCACGCGCCACCGCGGCAGGCACACCCCTCCGAAGAGCGGACGATGACGTACGCCCAGCACACGGAGAACCTGCTCAACGACCGCGCCGCCCCCTCCACCCCGAACATGGACCCGTCGAACATCAGCGCCACGCCCCCCGCCGAGGACACCGACGCCCCGCGCCCCGGCTCGAACCTGAACCGCGACCCCTCGGACCCCGACCGCCCGTTCGTGACCGCAGGCCAGATCAGCGGCTCCCGCACACCGCCGCCCGAGCGCCAGCAGGAGCTCTGGAACACCGTCTTCGGCGACAACTACCAGGCCATGGATGACCAGGACCTGGAGGAGGAGAGCCAGGGCAGGCCCATCTGGATCTACGCGCTCGGCGGCTCCGTGGCGATCGCGCTGGTCGCGGCGCTGCTGTGGGCGTTCCTCGCCGGCCCGCTGGCCAGTGACGACCCGGCGACCTCCAACGCCGTGGCCGAGAAGCCCACGACCCCGCCGAAGCCGAGCACCACGAGGTCCTCGACCACGATCGGCGCGCTGCCGAGATACCCGGGCAAGGCCGCCCCGGTCATCGGCAGGGTGCCCGACGCCGCCGCCGGGATCTCGCTCCCGCGCCTGGGCGGCACCTGGCGGCTGGACACGCGCACCACCGTCAAGGCCACCTACAACTACGACACCCGCCAGTTCGTCCCGATCACGCAGGACACGAGCGCCCAGCTCATGTCGGGCCCGCTGCCGCAGAAGCTGGCCTCGTACTACGAGAAGGACAACCTGGAGCCGGTCATCAAGCAGGTGGTGCTGGACGCGCGCAAGCGCTTCTTCCCCACCGGCAACCAGGTCCGCAAGATCGCCCAGCAGCCGATCAAGGTGGGCGACAACACGGGACGGCTGATCGCGTACTCGCTGACGTCGGAGAGCGAGAAGGCCACGATCGTGACGATGGCCGTCAACACCGGCGGCAACCTCCCGGCGATCGTCTACATGTCGATCCCGGCGGACAGCAAGCAGCTCCTGCCCGACATCCGCACGGTCATGAACCAGCTGAGGATCGGCGCCCAGGGCTGATCAGAAGTCGCACTCCATGTGCTTGATCCCGTTGATGAACATGGAGTGCAGCCGGTCGGGCCGGCCGCCCTCGATCCGCGGCACGCGGCGCAGCAGCTCGCGGAACATCACCGTGATCTCCCGCCTGGCCAGGTGCGCGCCCAGGCAGAAGTGAGGGCCGGGCCCGCCGAAGCCGACGTGCGGGTTGGGCTGCCGGGTGATGTCGAAGCGGTGCGGGTCGGCGAAGACGCTCTCGTCCCTGTTCGCCGACCAGTAGAACAGGACCGCCTTCTCGCCCTTGCGGTAGAGGTGCCCGTTCATCTCGTGGTCCCTGGTGACCTTGCGGCGCATGAAGTTCACCGGGGAGGCCAGCCGGACGATCTCCTCCACGGCGCCGGGCGCGTGCCCGTCGATGTCCTCCAGCCAGAGCGCGCGCTGGCCGGGGTTGTCGGTGAGCAGGCGCAGCCCGTACGAGATGGCGTTCCTGGTGGTCTCGTTGCCCGCCACCACCAGCAGGATGAAGAACGAGCCCAGCTCCTGCAGCGTCAGCCGCTCACCGTCGATGTTGGCGTTGACCAGGGACGACGTCAGGTCGTCCGTGGGGTTCTCGGTGCGGTGGGCGGCGAGGTCCTGCACGAGCTGCTGCAGCTCCATGCCGGCGGTGAGCAGGCGCTCGGCGAGCTGGTCGAGGTCGGCGCCGCCGTATTCGGGGTCGAAGCCGCCGAGGATGACGTTCGAGTGCTCGAAGACGAACCGGTGGTCCCGCTCGGGGATGCCCATCATGTCGCAGATGATCTTCAACGGGAGGCGCGCGGCGACCTCGGTGACGAAGTCGCAGCCCGGCCCCTTCGCCAGCAGGTCGTCCACGATGGCGACGGCCGCCGCCTCCACGTCCGCCTCGAACTGCTTGATCATCTTGGGCGTGAACGCGCGGGAGACGATCCTGCGCAGCCTGGCGTGGCGCGGGTCGTCCATGTTGATCATCGAGCCGAAGTACTCGGCGAACTCGGCGGGCATGTCGGGGATGTTCGTCGCGCCGCCGTCGCCGGAGGAGAAAACCTCGGGGTTACGGCTGGCCTCGAGGATGTCGGCGTGCTTGACCAGGGCGTGGTAGCCGGGGCCCCTGGGCGCGAAGTCGATCTCCATCTCCTGGAAGAAGGCGGGGGCCTCCAGCGCGCGCAGCCGTTCGAACGCCTCCTCGCGCTCACTCATGGGCCTGGCCCAGAAGTCGCGATCCGACAGATCGAAGTCAAGGACGCTCATAAGCCCATCTTTTGTGAAAGTAACCACTTACGTCAATCGGAAAACCAGTGGATCCCGGTGGCGGGCGGGTCCTAACCTGGCGCGCATGACGTTCTTCTTCCACCTCCGGTAGCGATCCGCCGGCGGGCCGCGGACGACCCCACCGCCGGCGATGCGGGACGGCTGAGCGAGCGCCGTCCCGGGTCGCGACGTGGGAGAAGGACACGTGCATACCTTTGCCGTGGCCAGGGCGGTGCATGGCATCGAGCCCCTGGTGGCCACGGAGATTCGACGTTCCCGGCTGGGCGTGGTGCGCGGGGTGCGCCATCGCGAGGTGTGGTTCGAGGCCGCGCCGGGGGCCGACCTGACGGGCCTGCGGACCGCGGACGACGTGCTGCTGGCCGCCGCCGTGGTGGACGGGATCGGCCACGGCCGCTCAGCGCTGCGCCGGCTGGCCCTCGCGGCCCGCTCCGTGGACCTGGGAGGGCTGACGGGCAGCGGGGTGGAGGTGTCGGCGTCGTTCGTCGGGCGGCGCAACTACACCCGGTTCGAGATCGAGGACGCGGTCGGGGCCGAGCTGGCGCGGCCGCTGCGGCTGCCGTACCACTCCAGGAGGGACGGGGCGCGGCCGCCGCGGGAGGCGATGTCGTGGCGGGTCACGATCGAAGGCGACCGGGCGCTCATCGCGCTGCGGCTGGCGGACCGGCCGCTGCACCGGCGGGCGTACAAGACGGACTCGATCCGGGGCACGCTGCACCCGCCGGTGGCCGCCGCCATGGCGGCGCTGGGCCGCCTCGGGGGCGCGGGGACGGTGCTCGACCCGTGCTGCGGCGCGGGCACGACGCTCATCGAGGCCCGCGCGCTGGCCCCGGGGGCGCGTCTCCTGGGCTTCGACCACGACCCGGCCGCACTCCGCGCGGCGACCGCCAACGCACGGGCCGATACGCGGCAGGCCGGGGTCGGGGGCGGGGCGGCGTTCGGGTGGGGTGTGGCGGACGGCGGACGGATCCCTGTGGCCGGCGGAAGCGTGGACCGGGTGCTGGTGAACCCGCCCTGGGGGCGTCAGGTGCCGCCCCGCGGGCTGCTCGCGCGGGACCTCGGCCCGCTGTGGCGGGAGGTCCGGCGGGTGCTGGCCGGCGACGGGCTCGCCGTGGCGCTGGTGCACGACGGGATCCCGCGCGGGTTCGCGCTGGAGGAGGCGGTCCGGGTCAGCCTCTCGGGGCGGCATCCGGTGATCGCGGTCCTCAGGAAGGAGGGCGGCCCCGTCAGGAGGTGAACCCCCGCGGGCGGACCTGGGTCAGCTCGGCCGCGGACGGCGAGCCGAGCCAGTCCAGGATCAGCCGGTTGACCTCGGCCGGGCGCTCCAGGTGGAGGAAGTGCCCGGCGCCCGCCACCAGTTCGGCCCGCGACCCCGGGGGCAGGTGGCTCATCGCGTTCTTGGCCAGCTCGGCGCTCAGGCATCCGTCCTGGGCGCCGTGCAGGTAGAGGACGGGGGCGGTGATCCCGCCCTCCAGGGCCGGGTAGCGGCCGGACGGAGGCGTGGTGCCGAGCATGGCCCGGTAGTAGCCGAGGGCGGCGCTCAGGTTGGCGGGCTCGCCGATGCTGCGCCGTACGAACTCCAGGTCCTCGCGCGCGTCGTAGCCGGGCGACCACTCGTGCCAGAGGTTCTCGAGGAAGCCGGGGCTCGCGGCGGCCGCCTCGCCCACTGCCGTCTGGAAGAGGAAGACGTAGAAGGACCGCTTGAGATGCTCGTACTCCAGGAACCCGGCGCCGAGCGAGCCGGGCGGCGGCACCGCGAGCGTGACGGCGCGCCGGAAACGTCCTGCCAGGTGGTACGTGGGGAAGGCGCCCCAGTCGTGACCGATGACGACCGCGTCCTCGTCGCCCCCGAGTTCCTCGTGCAGCGCGCGGACGTCGGCGACCAGCGCGGCGTCCTCGTACGCGCCGTCGGCGGGCACCTCGGTGGGCGCGTATCCCCGCATGAACGGCGCGACCGCGCGGTAGCCGCGCTGGGCCAGCGCGGGCATCAGGTGCCGCCAGGTGTGCGCGGAGTCGGGGAAGCCGTGCAGGCACAGCGCCAGCGGCCCCTCACCCAACGACAGATACGCGAACTCCACTCCGTTGGCGTGGATAGTCCTGATCTCCATGACTGCGAAACCTAGCATTCGGCCCGCCTCAGGAGTACCACTACTCCCAGGGACCGGTCAGAAGGTGTAGCTCATGTGCTTGATGCCGTTGATGAAGTTGGACAGCAGGTGGTCGGGCTCGCCCACGGCCCTGATGTGCGGCATCCGGGTGAACAGCTCGCGGAACATCACGGTCATCTCCCTGCGCGCCAGGTGCGCGCCCAGGCAGTAGTGCGGCCCGGGCCCGCCGAAGCCGACGTGCGGGTTGGGGTCGCGGGTGATGTCGAAGGTGTCGGGGTCGGCGAAGACGGCCTCGTCGCGGTTGGCGGAGTTGTAGAAGAGCAGCACCTTGTCGCCCTTCTTGTACCGCATGCCGTTCATCTCGTGGTCGCGCGTCAGCGTGCGGCGGAACTGGATCACCGGCGTGGCGTAGCGGATGATCTCGTCGCACGCGGTGACGATGTGGCCGTCGAAGTTGTTGAGCAGGATCGCGCGCTGGTCGGGGTGCTCGGTGAAGAGCTTGAGGCCGTGCGCGATGGCGTTGCGGGTGGTCTCGCTGCCCGCCACCACGAGCAGGATGAAGAACGACCCGAGCTGCTGCGGGCTGAGCCGCTCCTCGCCGTTGACCAGCAGGCTGACCAGGTCGCCCGTGGGGCGCTTGCGCCGCTCGTCGCCCAGGCGGGCGGCCAGCCGGTTGAGGGAGTAGCCGGCGCGCAGCAGCTTGGCCAGGCCCTTGGCGACGTTGCGGCGGGTGAGGTCGGTGCCGACGCCGGTGTATTCGGGGTCGGCGTTGCCGAGGATGACGTTGGTCTGCTGCAGCACCATGTCATGGAACTCGGCCGGGATCCCCATCATGTCGCAGATGACGCGTACGGGGAGCTTGGCGGCCACCTGCGCGACGAAGTCGCCCGGGCCCTGCTCGATCGCCTCGCCCACGATCTCGGCGGCGGCCGTGGCGAGGTCCTCCTCCATCTTCGCCAGGATGCGCGGCGTGAACGCCCTGGAGACGACCCGCCGTAACTGCGCGTGCTTGGGGTCGTCCATGTTGATCATGGAGCCGAAGTACACGCTCAGCCAGCGGGGCATGTCGGGGATGCTGTTGGAGCAGGGCTCGCTGCTGAACACGGCCGCGTTCCTGCTGGCCTCGGTCACGTCGGCGTGGCGCACCAGGGCGTAGAAGCCGGGGCCGCCGCCGATGAAGGGCAGGATCTGCTCCCGCATGAAGACCGGGCGGTCGATCTGTCTGAGCCTGCGGAAGGCCTCGTTACGCTCGGACTGCGGCAGGCCCCAGAACGGGATCTGCGACAGGTCCGGGTCAGCGGACAGTGTCATATCACACAAGCCTTCTGCAAGTACCCACTTACGTCAAGGGGCGCTCACCGGTGCTTCCCGATCAGATCGGCTGCCTTTTCGCCGATCATGATAGCCGGGGCATGGGTGTGACCGCGGATCAACGTCGGCATCACCGACACGTCGGCGACCCTGAGCCCCTCGACTCCGCGTACGCGCAGGGAGGGGTCGACCACGGAGGCGTCGTCCGTCCCCATGCGGCAGGTGCCGACCGGGTGGTAGAGCGTCTCGCCGCGCTCGCGCACCCACCGCGCGAGCTCCTCGTCGCTCTCCGGCCCCCAGTACGGCGCCATCGGCCCGCCCGCCCACGGCTTCATCGCGGCCGTGGCGAAGACCTGCTTGGCCGTCTTCAGCCCTGCGACCAGGCGTTTGACGTCGGCCTCCGCGCTCAGGTAGGCGGGGTCGATGACCACGTCCCGGCCGTTGAGCCCGACCCTGCCGCGGCTCTCCGGCTGCAGCAGCACGACCCCGACGGTGAGCCCGTGGCCGGTCGGCGGGGTGAGGCCGTGGTCGACGAACGGCCCGGGCGCGAAGATCAGCTCGATGTCGGGAGCGGGCTCCTCGGCCGAGGTCCTGATGAACGCGACCGCCTCGCCCACGTTCGTGGTGAGCATGCCGGAGCGCAGCACAATGTAACGCAGCAGGTTGCTGATCGACTCCGCCTTGGTCAGCGTCACCGGCTGCTTGCACTCGACGAACACGCCGCTCGAAAGGTGGTCCTGGAGATTCTTGCCGACCTCGGGCAGTTCGCGCACGACCGTGACCCCGGCGTCGCGCAGTTCGTCGGGGGCGCCCACGCCGGAGCGCATCAGCAGGTACGGGGACCCGATCGCGCCCGCGGACAGGATGACCTCGCCCTTGGCCCTGACCTGGGCCCCGCCACCGTACTCGATGCCGATCGCGCGCCGGCCCTCGAACACCACCCGGTCCACGGTGGCCCCGGTGACCACGTGGAGGTTGGGCCGGCCCTTGGCCGGGCGCAGGTAGGCGTCGGCCGAGCTCCACCTTCGGCCCCGGTTCTGGGTGACCGGGGTGGGGCAGTAGCCCTCGTTGGAGGGGCCGTTCAGCTCGCTGAGCCGGGTGAGCCCGAGCTCCTCGCACGCCTGGAGGAAGGCGGCGGTGGTGACGTTGGGGCTGCGCAGCTCGGAGATGTAGAGGGGCCCGGAGGTGCCGTAGACGCCGCCCTCGTTGCTGCCGAGGCGGTGCTCGGCCCTGGTGAAGTACGGCAGGACCTCGCGGTACGACCAGCCGGGGACGCCCCACTGGTCGTAGTCGCGCTCGCAGCCGCGCA
This sequence comes from Nonomuraea angiospora, assembly GCF_014873145.1. Taxonomy (NCBI): domain Bacteria; kingdom Bacillati; phylum Actinomycetota; class Actinomycetes; order Streptosporangiales; family Streptosporangiaceae; genus Nonomuraea; species Nonomuraea angiospora. Next base: position 4,817,244 of record NZ_JADBEK010000001.1, read on the forward strand.
CCCACATCTGGGCGTTGAGCGAGGACGAGCCGCCGATCACGCGGCCCCGGGGCCAGTAGAGCTCGCGGCCCGACATCTCGCCCTGCTTGGCCGTGGTGTAGTTCCAGTCGTAGTCGGTCTTGAACAGCTTGGCGAAGCCCGCGGGCATGCGGATCTCCAGCTTGTCGTCCTGGCCGCCCGCCTCGACCAGCGCGACCGTCACGCCGGGATCGGCCGAGAGCCTGTTGGCCAGCACGCACCCGGCGGATCCCGCCCCGACGATCACGTAGTCGTACTCCATGACTCCTCCAAGTAACTTGGTACTTGCTTACTCCAGGCGGGGGCACACGTCCATATGGAGTTGTGACCTGGGTTACCTACCAGTCGGTATGCCGTCCTGCGAGGATGGCGCGCAAGCCCCGGCTTTGAGGAGGAAGGCGTCATGCTCAACCTGTCGACCGTCCTGGAGGACAGCGCCAGGAACACCCCTGACGGCACCGCCATCGTCTTCGGCGACATGCGGCTGCCGTACTCCATGATCGACACCGTCGCCAACCAGGTCGCGAACCTCCTGGTCGCCCGAGGGGTCGGCAAGGGGGACAAGGTGGCGCTGGCGTGCCCCAACCTGCCGTACTTCCCGTTCGTCTACTTCGGCATCCTGAAGGTCGGCGCCACGGTGGTGCCGCTCAACGTGCTGCTGCAGTCGCGGGAGATCACCTACCATCTCGGCGACAGCGACGCCAAGGCCTTCTTCTGCTTCGAGGGCACCGCCGAGCTGCCGCTGGGCGAGCGCGGCAAGGCGGGCTTCGAGGCCGCGGAGGGCTGCGAGCACTTCTTCGTGCTGCCCGCGACCCCGCTGGCGACCGAGTCCGAGCACGGCGAGTCGATCTGGGCGGCGCTGGGCGGCATGGCGGGCGAGTTCGAGACCGTGCAGACGGCGCCGGACGACACCGCCGTGATCCTCTACACCTCGGGCACCACGGGCCAGCCCAAGGGCGCCGAGCTCAGCCACCAGAACATGCTGCTCAACGCCATGGTCTCCGACAAGATGTTCCCCCGCTCGGACGAGCACGACACGTACCTGGCGGTCCTGCCGCTGTTCCACTCCTTCGGCCAGACCGTGGTCATGAACACCGGCTTCCTGCGCGGCGCCACCGTCGTGCTGCTGCCGCGCTTCGACCCCGGCGACGCGCTCGCGCTCATGGCCAAGGAGGGCGTCACGTTCTTCGCCGGGGTGCCGACGATGTACTGGGGCATGCTCACCAAGATCCACGCGGACGGCGTGGAGGTGCCCCGCTCCCTGCGCGTCGCCGTCGCGGGCGGCGCGTCCTCGCCGGTGGAGGTGCTCAAGGACTTCGAGCGCACCTTCGGCATCGGCATCCTGGAGGGGTACGGCCTGTCGGAGACCTCGCCGGTGGCCAGCTTCAACCAGCTCGGCCGCCCCACCAAGCCCGGCACCATCGGCACCCCGATCTGGGGCGTGGAGATGAAGCTGGTCGATGGCGACTGGAAGACCATCGAGGGCGAGGGCCCCGGCGAGATCGCCGTCCGCGGCCACAACGTCATGAAGGGCTACTACGGCCGCCCGGAGGCGACGGCCGAGGTGATGAACGACGGCTGGTTCCGCACGGGCGACATCGCGACCCGTGACGCGGACGGCTACTATTCCATCATCGACCGAGCCAAGGACATGATCATCCGGGGCGGCTTCAACGTCTATCCGCGGGAGCTCGAAGAGGTCCTGATGACCCACGAGGCCGTGTCGCTGGCCGCCGTGGTGGGGGTCGCGCACGAGTCCCACGGCGAGGAGATCAAGGCGTACGTCATCCCCGCGCCGGGCTCGACGATCACCGAGGACGAGCTGATCGCCTGGGCCAAGGACAACATGGCGGCCTACAAGTACCCCCGGATCGTCGAGTTCCGCGACTCCCTGCCGATGACGGCCACGGGCAAGATCCTCAAGCGCGAGCTGCGGTAACCGGTCGACTCCTTTCCCTCAAGGCGCGGGCACTCTGCCCGCGCCTTTGTCTTTGCGGAGGTCTCGTGGCGGACGGATACGTCGTCATCACCGGAGGGCCGGGCGCCGGGAAGAGCACCCTGGCCGAGCACCTCGCCTCGCTGGGGTTCCGGCTGCAGCCGGAGGCCGGGCGGGCGATCATCCGGGACCAGGTGGCGATCTCGGGGCCGGCGCTGCCGTGGCTGGACCCGGGGCTGTTCGCCGAGCTGATGCTGTCGTGGGACCTGCGGTCCTACCACGCCGCCTCGGGGGCGGGGCCCGTGGTCTTCGATCGGGGACTGGTCGACACGATCGGATATCTGCGCATGCTGGGGCGTACGGTGCCGCCGCACCTGCACAACGCGGCGCGGGCGTACCGCTATCACCGGCGCGTGTTCGCCGCGCCGCCGTGGCCGGAGATCTACGAGCACGACAGCGAGCGGAGGCAGAGCCTCGGGGAGGCCGAGCGGACGTACGACGCGGTCGTGCGGGCCTACGCGGACTACGGCTATTCGGTGGTCACGCTGCCCCGGGCACCGGTCGAGGAGCGGGCCGCGTTCCTCATCCGCGCGGCCGGCTGGCCGGCACGTACCTGAACGACACCGCCTCCATCAGCGGCCGGCGCCGGGTGTTGTGGAAGGACGCGATGCGCCACCTGCCGTCGGCCTCGCGGACCAGCGTGTACGTCTGCACCTTGGTCAGCTTGGCGGGGCGCTTCCTGGCCACGTCTCCCCTGCCGGTGACCACGGCGGCACCGGGGCCGTAGAAGCGCACCTCCGTGATCTCGTTGAACATCTGCGTGCCCTTGAGCACCCTGTCGAAGAGGGCCTGGTGCCCGGCGGCCACGTCGTCACGGCCGTGGTAGACGGTGCCGACGAAGGTGGTGTAGCTGGCGTCCTGCGTGAAGCAGGCCCCGTAGGCGACGCCGTCGCCGCGGTTCCAGGCGTCCTCCAGCTCGGCGAACAGGCTCTGGATCTCGCTGGTGATCATTTCCGCTCCCTCTGATATTATTTGCATTAGGTAAGTCTCTGCTCTCATGCAGATATCAACTTAAGGAAGAGGAGTGGGCTTGTCAACCGATCCGAGCGCCGTCTTCCGGCGCTACCTGAGCGCGATCGTGCTCAACAGCCTGGCCGCCGCCGAGGCCGCCGGACTCAACGCCACCGACTACTACGCGCTCAACCTGCTCGACCTCACCGGCCCGCTCACCTCCGGCGAGCTGGCCGCCCAGACGGGGCTGACCACCGGCGCCACGACGCGGCTCATCGACCGCCTGGAGCAGGGCGGGTACGCACGCCGCGCGCCGGACCCCAACGACCGGCGCAAGGTGATGGTCGAGTCGGCCGGCCGGCCGGAGCGGCTCGACGAGGTGCTGGCGGGGACCAGGGCCCGGCTGGCCGAACTGCTGCAGGGCTATCCGGAGGCGGAGCGGGCCACGTTGTTCGACTACTTCGAGCGGGCGGCGACGGCCTACCGGTCGGCCACCGACGAGCTCATCGCGAGGCGGAACGCATGACGCGCCCCCTGGCCCTCTTCGACCTGGACAACACGCTGGTCGACCGGCTGGCCGCCTTCGAGCTGTGGGCCGCCGAGTTCGCCGCCGAGCGGGGGCTCGGCGAGGGGGCGGGGGCGTGGATGGTGGCGGCGGACGCGGACGGGTCCCTGCCCATGGACGCGTTCTTCCGGCTGGTACGCGAGCGGTTCGGGCTGGCCGAGCCGGCCGACGAGCTGTGGGCGGCGTACCGGGCCCGGCTGCCGCACCTGGTCCGCTGCCCCGGCGAGGTGCTCGACGGGCTCGACCGGCTGCGGGCGGCCGGATGGGCGGTGGGCATCGTGACGAACGGGATGGCCGACAACCAGACCGGCAAGATCGAGCGTACGGGGCTCGCGACCCGCGTGGACGGCTGGGCGATCTCCGGGGCGGAGGGCGTGCGGAAGCCCGACGTACGGCTGTTCGAGATCGCGGCCCGGAGGTGCGGCGCGTCGCTGGGGCCCCTCGGCTGGGTCATCGGCGACGACCCCGACAAGGACGTCGCGGGCGGCCGCCGGGCGGGGCTGCGGACGATCTGGATCGACCGGGGAGTCACCGGCGGGGTCGTGGCCGATCACACGGTGACCGACGCGCTCTCCGCCATCGAGCTGCTTATCCGGCTGAACTGAACCGCCCGGATCGGTAGCGTGGCCGGATGCGGGACAGGCCGGATTCGTTCGACGAGGGATTGCTGCTGCCCGCGCTCGGCGCGTGGGGCATCGGGGCGCGCACGCTGGACTACGCGCCGGTCGGCTTCGGCGACTACCACTGGATCGCCGACGGGCGCTGGTTCGTCACGGTCGCGGACGTGCGGCGGCGCGGCTTCGACGGGCTCCGGTCGGCCATGGACACGGCCGCGGCGCTGCGGGCCGAGGCGGGGCTCGACTTCGTGGTGGCACCGCTGCGCACCACCGACGGCGCGACCCTCCTGCGGCTCGACCGCCACCGGTGGGCGATGAGCGTCTTCCCCTACACGAACGGTCTCGCCGGCGAGTTCGGCGAGGAGCAGCCGGCCGGAGACCGTGCCGCGATCATCGACCTGCTCGCCGCCCTCCACGCCACGCCGCCGCCGCTGTCCACTCCCCCGCGCCCCCTGGAGCTCTCGGGCCGGGCCGTCCTGGAGCAGGCGCTCCAGGACACGCGCCTGCCCTGGCCGGGCGGCCCGTACGCGGAGCCCGCCAGGGAGGTGATCGCCGACCACGCCGGCGTGCTGCGGCGCAGGCTCGCGGAGTTCGACCGGACGGCGGCCGGCACCGGCGAGCCCGTCGTGACGCACGGCGAGCCGCACCCGGGCAACCTGCTGCGGTCCGGCGGGCGGTGGCTGCTGGTCGACTGGGACACGGTGGGGCTGGCGGTGCCCGAACGCGACCTGTGGCTGGTCGCCAGGGACGCCGACGACCTGGCCCGCTACGCCGACGCCACCGGCCGCACGCCCGACCCGGCGGCGCTGGAGCTCTACCGGCTGCGGTGGGCCCTCGACGACGTGGCCGAGTTCGTGGAGTGGTTCCGCTCGCCGCACGGGCGCACGCCGGACGCCGGACAGAGCTGGGACGCCCTGACCGGCACCCTCAAGGGCCTGGCGTCCTGAGGTGACGGCCGGCCGATCCACCACGCACGACATCGAGATCCGCGACGACATCGTGATCAAGCGATACCGCTCGTGGGACCGTGGCGAACACCGCCGCGAATGGGCCGCGCTCAACGTGCTGGCTGAGCACGCCCCGGGCCTCGCACCCGCTCCGGTGCGCGCCGACCTCGACGGATCCCCGCCCACGGTGGTCATGAGCCGCCTGCCCGGCACCCCGCTCCGCGGCCTCCCCACCGGGCCCGAGCAGGTCCGCGCCCTCGCCACCGCCCTCACCCACCTCCACCACGCCATCCCCGGGACAGGCTCGCTCGAACCCGCCGCCTGGCACCCGGCCGCGGCCGTCGCGCACGTGCGTGCCCTCGCCGCCGCCCACCCCGACCTGGGCGATTCCCCCTGCGCCCGGCGGGCCTTCGCCCTCGGGACGGCTTGGTTGTCCGGCCCGTCCCTCGACCGGCTGCCGATCAACCCGTTCCCGCCCGTGCTCGGCATGGCCGACGGCAACCTCGCCAACTATCTCTGGGACGCCGCCACCGCCCGCGTCCGCATCATCGACTGGGAGGACTCCGGTCTCGCCGACCGCGCCTTCGAACTCGCCGAGGTCGCCGAGCACATCTCCCACGTCGACGGCGACCTGGACAGCGACCTGCTCCTGGCCCATCTCGACCTGACCTCGGCGGAGGCGGCCCGCGTCCACGACTTCCGGCGGCTGCTCGCCCTCGGCTGGCTCCTCATGCTCGGCCCCGGCGGCCCCGCCACCCGCCGCAATCCCCCCGGCACCCTCGACCGTCAGGCCGAACGCGTGCTCGCCCTCCTGGATTCGTGAATCTTACTCTTGCTTCAATACATACTGTAGCCATAAAGTTACTCTTAGCAATGACGTTCGCCAAAGGAGATCACGTGGGCAGGCACGCCAAGCCCCATAGTCCCAAGGACGAGCTACCAGAGCCCCAAGAGGACTCCACCGAGGACGAAATCCACACCAGTCGCGGAAAACACGCCAAGGACCGGCAGCCGTCACAGTAGGCGCGCACCGCTCCCCGCCAGGGGACGGTGCGCCGCCGCTCCGCGCCCGCCATCCCGCCGGATATTTGCACACTGAAATAAGTCCGGATAGTCTCCCACTAAATCTTCCAGCACTGAACTAAGTATGGAACGGGAGCACCGGCATGTACCCCAGCGACCTCACCGGCACCTACACCCTCGACCCCGCGCACACCCGGTTCGGCTTCGTGGCCCGCCACGCGATGGTCACCAAGGTTCGCGGCAGCATCCCCGTCAAGGAGGCCACAGCCTCCCTGGACGCGGACGACCCGGCCGCCTCCACCGTTCACGTGGTGCTCGACGTGGCCGGCATCCAGACCGGCAACCAGCACCGCGACGACCACCTGCGCACCGGCGACTTCCTGGACGCCGCCGCGCACCCGTACATCACCTTCGACGCCACCGACGTCAAGCACATCGGCGGCGACAGCTTCGAGGTCACCGGCGAGCTGACCATCCGGGGCGTGACCCGGCGGATCACCGTCCCCCTCGACTACACCGGCACCGCGCTCGACGCCCAGGGCCTGACCCGGGTCGGCTTCGAGGGCAGCACCGTGATCAACCGCAAGGACTTCGGCATCACGTACAACGCGGTCCTGGAGACCGGCGGCGTGATGATCTCCGAGAAGGTGACGCTCGAGTTCGACCTGTCCGCCGTCAAGGACGCCTGATCACAAAGCGACAGCGTCATGCGTGACGTCACCATCCCGCCCTCCAGACCCTACGAGCGTCACCGGGTCGAGCAGCACCCCGCCCGCAGTACCAGCACTAATCCGGCCGTGTAGGCGAGGGCGTACCAGAGAGGCAGCGGGGCCCCGGTCACCGCGGCGGCGACGCTGAGGGCGCCGACCAGGGCCAGCAGTGTCGCGGCCACGGCCGTCGCGGAGCAGGCCGTGGCCGCGACCGCGAGCCCCCCGAGCACGCCCACGGCGGCGAGCAGGTCGGCGAGCAACCAGACGTCCAGCAGCCCCGCCTCCGTGACCAGGCGTAGCAAGGGCGTAGGGAGTGACGGCGTCCAGATCCACGTCGGGCCGCCGCCGGCCAGGTTGGCGGCGGTCGGGATCGCGAGGAGCACCAGCAGGACGCCTGCCGGGGACCTCAACGGAGGTTGGCCAGGCGGTAGCCGTCACCGGACCTCCACAGCAGCCAGTCGCCCGCCGCCAGGACGACGTCCGGGCTCTTGAACCGCCGGCCGGTGACCGGATCGAGCACGAACGAGGTGGCCCCGGTGTTGTAGGTGATGAGCCGGTTGCCCGCCGTCATCCAGGGGGAGACGCCCTTCTTCGGCGTCGGAACTCCATGCAGCACCGACACCGCCCCCCAGGTGTCGCGCGGCGTCCACCGCAGCGTGTTGCCGGCCACCCAGGCGAACCACTTCCCGGACGCCGCCGCGTACCACTTCTGGTCCGGATCGCCCATGCGCTGCGCTCGGACGCCTTCCGGCAGCGGATGCTCGGCCGTCACCCTGCCCGTCTCGACGTCGACGACGCGCAGCACCTTGTCGTTCGCCCGCTCGGCGGTGAACAGGTCGGGGTAGGAGAACGCCACCGCCACCCCGCTCGCCGGTTCCCCGGACTTGACGACCGTACCCACCTGCGCACATCCCTTGGCCATCCAGGGCTGCCGCATGACGTCGTTGCCGACGACCACGCCGCCGTCCACCCAGACCCGCCCCCGGGAGTCCGTGCCCTGCGGGCTGATCGTGCGCGTGGTCCCGTCCGCCGTGCGGCACCGTTGGTCGGCCGCCGAGCCGTTCACTTCCGTCCAGGTACGGAAGTCCGCGGCCGTCCCCAGCCCCGACCGCGCCCGGAAGCCGAGCTCCTTGGGCGTGCCGCCGCCGTCCACCTCCGCCGCCTGCCCGTCGGGCGTCGTGCCCAGGACCGTCCCGTCGCTGCCCAGCGCCGCGGGCACGAACGGCTCGCCTTTCGCCGTGCGGCCCTCGACGTCCACGACGCTCGTCACGTTCATGAGCTGGCCCAGCGCCTGTTCGAGGCGGACCCCGGCCGGGAGATGGACGTCCGTCCGGTCGGGAGTGGCCGTCACCGTCCTGGTCGCGCTCGGTTCGGGCGACCCGGACGCTGTCACGGCCGGCTCGGAAGGTGCGGTGGAGGCGGGGGTCGGGCTCAAGGTCACCGTCGTCGCGGCGTCGCCGTTCCCACCGCGTACGGCCAGGGGCACGCCCACCAGCACCGCCGTCGCCCCCGCCGCGACGGCCAGTACCGAGGCCCGCCTGTTCCTGCGGCGCGTGGCCACGGCCCGGTGGATCCGGTCGGCCAGGCCGGGCGGCGGATCGTCCGGCGAAGGCTCGCTGAGCAGCGCGGCGAGGCGGCGTTCCAGGTCATCCATGCTCGATCTCCTCGGTCTTGACGGCCTCACGCAGCCGGGCGAGCCCCCGCGACACCTGGCTCTTGACGGTCCCGCGGCTGCAGCCGAGCAGCCGGGCGATCTCCTCGTCTCCGCGTTCCTCGACATAACGCAGCACCAGTACGGCCCGCATACGTGGAGGCAGCTCGGCGATCCTGGCGCGGAGGCCGTCGTCCAGCAGGCGTTCCAGCCCCGCGTCCTCCGTCGCGGGCTCGGGCGGATCCGGCACGCTCACCTCACGCTTCGGCCGCCGCCAGCGGTTGGCCATGATGCGGACCATGGCCGTGCGGACGTACCCTTCCGGGTCGTCCTTGCGCCTGATCGCCTTCCACCGCAGGCCGGTACGGGTCAGCGCTTCCTGCACCAGGTCCTCGGCGTCATGCCTGTTCTGGGTCAGGACCATGGCGTAGCGATAGAGCGCCGGCAGCCGCTGCTCCGCGAATCTCTCAAACGTCGGATCGTCCACTCCTACCTCCGGCATCCAAGGACACTTCAGCCGGCCGGATGGTTGAGTGGCGACGGAAAAAAGCCGCAGACAGCACTCGGACCGGGAGCCTCCGTCACGACTGCTCGTACGCGCGCCGTCGCCGAGGGCAGTGGGGTCGTCACTGCGGGGCGGTTTCGGTCGCCTCCCTGATGTGCGCGTTACGCAGCAGGATCAGCCTGGTCATGTAACGCCGCAGGACGAGAGCATCGGCGAGAGTGCCCAGCGGACCGGCGGGCGCGGCGAAGTCGACGATGTCTTTCATGAGGGTCGCCTCGACGCCGCTGCCGCCGACATGTGCCGGTTCGAAGGTGTGCTCGTGGCGCCAATACCGGAACGGGCCGCTCACCTGTTCGTCGACGAAGTACGAGGGGCGGAGGTGGGCGCTGATCGTCGAGGTCAGGTGCCAGGTGAAGCCGAAGTGCCGCGCTCGCCAGGTGACGTGGTCGCCCAGGGAGAGCTGTCCGGAAGTGACCCCTGCGACCGCTTGCTCGCGCGAGCCGCGCATGGAGGAGGCGTGCAGCTCGACCGACAAGGACGCGTCGAAGACGACCGGCGGCGGCGCGAGGACCAGGGTGGCCACCTCGAAACGGGACATGCGCGGATCTTAGTGGCGGAGCCCCCTTGGGAGGCGCCGGCTGAGCGCTTGGCGCCTCCCAAGGCGAAGGCTATGTCTCAGGGCCAGTCGAGGGACGGCCGGAGGGGGACGCCGGAGCGGCCGTTCTTGTCGAGCTTGACGCCCAGCACCTGGTGGAGCTGGACCTTGTTGCGCTCGAAGCCCACGATGCAACCCGCCATGTACAGGGCCCACACCCGGGCCGTGCCCATGCCGACCTCCTCGACCGCGTCGGACCAGTTGGCGTCGAGGTTGTCGCACCAGTGGCGCAGCGTCTTGGCGTAGTGCTCCCGCAGGTTCTCCTCGTGGCGGATCTCGAAGCCGGTGTCCTCCATCTGCCGGACCAGCCAGCCGACCGACTCCAGCTCGCCGTCGGGGAAGACGTACCGGTTGATGAAGCCGCCCTTGTTGAACGTCTTCTCCTTGCCGGTCGGCCGCGTGATGCAGTGGTTGAGGATCCGGCCGCCCGGCTTGAGCTTGCCGTACAGGAACTCGAAGTACGACGGGACGTTGGCCTTGCCGATGTGCTCGGTGAGGCCGATGGAGCTGACCGCGTCGAAGTTCGACTCCTTGACGTCGCGGTAGTCCATGAAGCGGACCTCCGCCAGGTCCTGCAGGCCGGCGTCCGCGATGGCCTTCTGGGCCCACTCGGCCTGCTGGCGGCTCAGCGTCACGCCGAGGGCCTTGACGCCGTAGTGCTTGGCGGCGTGCATGACCATCCCGCCCCAGCCGCAGCCGACGTCCAGCAGGCGCATGCCCGGCTTGAGGTCGAGCTTGCGGGCCACCAGGTCGAACTTGGCGTACTGGGCCTCCTCGAGCGTCGACTCCTCCGAGGGGAAGACGGCGCACGTGTAGGCCATGGACGGCCCCAGGACCCACTCGTAGAAGCGGTTGGAGACGTCGTAGTGATGGTGGATGGCCTCGGCGTCACGCTGCTTGGCGTGGCGGGAGCCCAGCTTGGCCAGCGCGCTCTGACGCATCTCCTGTGGTGGTGGTGGAACCCGCATGAGGAGTGGTTTGACGCCCAGGGCGCGGACGGCGGCGATCTTCTCCTGGGTGGTCAGGTCGTTGGTGGTGATGTTCCACATGCGGTCGAGCAGTGCGTACATGTCGCCGTGTACGTCGATGTGGCCGGAGATGTACGCCCTTGCCAGGCCCAGCTCGCCGGGTGCCTGCGCCAGATAGGCGACCGCGATCGGCGACTTGACCTCGATGCTCAGGTCGGACCCGTCCGGACCTGCCTTGCTGCCGTCGTACGCCTGGAACGCGACGTTCGCTTCCGTGCCGACGATTTTCTCAAAGATGGTTGCCAGCGCCACAGCTCACCTTCCCGCTACACATTTTTCGTAGAGGTCAAGCAGGCGACCGTTCGGGTCGTATTCCCGCTTGACAGGCCAGTAGGCGTCGCCGTTGTACAGCTGCCAGAACTGTTCGCGCGCGTAGAACGAGGTCGAGTAGAGCGACTTGTGACCGTCGAGCTCGTGCACTTCGCGCTCGATCAGCCGGTTGTAGTAGCCGTCGAACTGCCCCCGCGGCAACGGCACCATGCCCCAGAATCCGAAGTTGACGTAGAGCCTGCCCGGCTCCAGAGGGTAGAGCGGCCAGCGCGAGTTCGCACGCAGCGGGCACATCCACACCGGTGTCATGCCCACCTTGTCGTGGAAGAACTCCAGGAACTCCGCCCCCCGCTCGACCGGAGCCTCGACGTCCTGGATCACGGACTCCTGCACGGGCTGGTCGCGCCACCTGTCGATGCGCGCGGTGACCCCGTACTTCCTGTCCAGCGCCACCAGGCGGCGGTAGACGTCGGAGCGCATCCAGCGGCGCGGCATGAGGGAGCGCACGACGGGCTGCTGCACGCCGAACGCCCGCGAGCACCAGAACCAGTCGGTGTCCCAGCGCCACAGGTAGTCGCGGATGGTCAGCCAGTCGCGGTTGCGCTGCCTGATCGACTGGTAGTAGATGCGCATCCCCGTGTAGTCCGAGACATAAGGGGCACGCTCGGCGAACCGGCCGACCGTGATGTACATCTCCCCCGGATGGAAGTAGACGCCGTCGACGAAGTCGACGCTCTCCCCGTCGTGCACCATGCTGTCGCAGATCTCCTGCAGGGCCAGCATGCACTTGGCCGCGTCCGTGAACTTGACGTGCGTGAGCCGCACGTACGGCTGGACCTTGCGGAGCTTGATCCGGATGCGCAGCGCGTAGCCCAGCGTGCCGTAGGAGTTGGGGAACGAGCGGAAGAGCTCCCGGTGCTCGTTGTCGTCGCGGGCCACGACGACGCGCCCGTCACCGGTGAGGATCTCGAGCTCCTCCACCGACTCGTGCGGCAGGCCGTCCCGGAAGCTCGTGGACTCGATGCCGAGCCCGGTCACGGCGCCGCCCAGCGTGATCGTCTTGAGCTGCGGCACCACGTACGGCATGAGCCCGTACGGCAAGGTGGCGTCCACCAGGTGCTCGTACGTCGTCATGCCCTGGACCTCGGCCGTCATGGTCTCGGGGTCGACGCTGATGACCTCGTCGAGATCCCTCGCCGAGAGCTTGGCCGTCCTGCCGCCGTCGCGGAACCTGAAGAGGTTGGACGTGGACTTGGCCAGGCGAGGGGCGGCACCGCCCGGGATCTCGGCGTACGACTGCCGGATCTGCTCTACTGCCCGTTGGTGTGTCGACATCTTCGTCGGCACGGCAAGCACCCCCTTGAGCTGGTAGAGATCGTCCGTAAGACGGTATCTCCCGCGGGCGACCTCGAATAGACCGGGGTCGTTAAAGACACGAAAACTGTTCATAGTGACAGGTGAAATGCCTACGTGGTAGGCGATTGCGTAAACTTTCTGCAGATCGTGGAGCTTACGCCGTTAAGCACGTTATGCACCTTGCGGCCCCCGATTGCGGCGGTGAGGTTGTCCAGAGTCGCCGTGAGCAGACGGCCGGTGGCCTCGGGCGTGACGCCCGCGACGTGCGGCGACAGCAGGACATTCGGGAGGCCCCGCAGCGGGTCGTCCGCCGGCAGGGGCTCCACGTCGAACACGTCGAGCGCCGCGCCGCCCAGATGCCCCTCGCGCAGGGCCGTGACGAGCGCCCGCTGGTCCACGACGCCGCCCCGCGCGGCGTTGACGAGCAGCGCGCCCTGCTTCATGCGGCCGGGGTCGACGAGGCCGCGGGTCTCTTCGGACAGCGCGATCACCACGACGAGCACGTCGCTGGAGGAGATCAGCTCCGGCAGGTCCGCGAAGCCGGGGTCCTCGCGGGGCGTGCGGGTCCAGTAGGAGACGTGGCAGCCGAGGGCGCGGAACATCTCCGCGCAGGACGCGCCGATCGGCCCGTACCCGACGATGCCGACGCGGCGCCCGCGCAGCTCGTACGGCTGCAGGCCCTGCTGCGGCCACTCACCCGCGCGTACGGCGGCGTCGGCCGCGGCCAGCTTGCGCGACAGCGAGAGCGTGGCCGCCAGGCACCACTCCGAGACCGCCACCGCGCTGACGCCCGGCGTGTTGGCCAGCGGCACCCCGACCGCCGCCAGGGCGTCGAGGTCGTGGCCGTCCACGCCCACGGACGGCTGCTGCACGAACGCCAGCAGGGGCGCGGCCTTGACCGCCTCGGCGTCCATCGCGAGCGTGCCCGTCCAGTCGCCGAGCACGATCTCCGCCTCCGGCAGCGCGGCCAGGAGCGCGTCCCTGTCGCGGGCCGCGGGCACGCGCACGGTCACCTGGTCGCCCAGCGGGGCGAGCAGGTGGCGCATGAGCTCTTCGGGGAGCGGGGGCAGAGCGAGCAGGTTCCAGGGGCTCATGCCCCCACAGTAAAGCTGCTGATCACCTGCCGCATCAGTTGCCTGTTACGCGTCCACTGGGCCTCGTTGACCGTCCAGGACAGGATGTACGCCGTGTCGCCGATCGCGACGGCCCGGCGCACCTCGTGGTACCGGGTGCCCGGCGTGGCCCACGGGGTGTCGCCCCCGGTGCCCGCGGTCCAGGAGAACTCCCACTCCACGGCCTTCGTGCCCTGGTGCACGACGACCCTGCGGCCGCGGTTGACGACGTTCTGGGCGTTCTGCGTGACGGTCTCCTGCGCGTCGCGCAGGAGCTGGTACGGGTCGACGGAGGAGTAGACGGCCTCCACCCCGAGATGCGCGTTCCGGTCCTGGCGCGTCCACTCGGTGTAGGCCTCCTTGAGGGCGCCGCGCCAGCCGGTGGGCCGCATGATGGACCAGCCGGCACGCGACTTCCACGCGCGCACGACCGGGACTGCCCTCGTCACGCTGGGCGTCGGGGTGGGCGTCGCGCTCGGCTCCGGCGTGTCCGTGGCCGCCGGTGTGAGCGGGCGGGTCGCGGCGGCGGGCTGAGCGGTCTGCCGCGGGGCCCCCTCCGCCGGGGACGCGAGCTTGAAGTACGCCACCGAGCCGCCCGCGATCACCAGGACCGCCGCCGCGGCCGCCGCGAGCACGGCACGGCCCCGGCCGCCGCCGCCCGGTTTGCGCTCCGGCACGTCCCGGTCGTCGCTCGCGGGCTTGGCCTGGAGGATGGCCTGGAGCAGCCGATCGGCCTCCGCGGCGTCGACCCGCTGCTCCGGCTCCTTCTGCAGCAGCCCGCGCAGGATCGGGTGCATGATCGGCGGGATCCTGCGGTAGTCGGGCTCCTCGTTGAGCAGCGCGTTGAGCGTCGCCATGGGGTCGCCCCGCTCGAACGGCGAGCGGCCCACCATGCACGCGTACAGGGTGGCGCCGAGCGACCACAGGTCTGAGGGCGGTCCCGCGTGCTCGGCGCGCACCCGCTCGGGAGCCAGGAAGCTCGGCGAGCCCGTGACCATGCCGGTCTTGGTGAGCGACGCGTCGCCCTCGGCGGTGGCGATGCCGAAGTCCATGAGCACGACCCGGCCGTCCTCGGCCATCAGGATGTTGCTCGGCTTGACGTCGCGGTGCAGGATGCCCACCTCGTGGGCGGACCGCAGCGCGGACAGCACCTGCCGGCCCAGCTCGGCCGCCTCCCGCACCGGGAGCGCGCCGGAGGTGAGCACGACCTCCTCCACCGTCGGATGGCGCAGCAGCTCCATCACGATCCACGGACGGCCGCCCTCCTCGACGACGTCGTAGATCGCGACGACGGACGGATGGCTCAGCTTGGCCGCGGTGCGGGCCTCACGGGCGGTCCTTAAAAGCTGGCGCTCCTGCTCGCCCGGCGACAGCCCGTCGGGCAGCAGCACCTCCTTTATGGCGACCTGCCGGTTGAGCAGGGTGTCCTGCCCCTCCCAGACGACGCCCATGCCCCCGCGGCCCAGTTCGCGTACTAACTGGTAGCGTCCCGCGATGAGCCGGTTGCTATCCGAAACCATGTCCTACCCCTGTTGACCACCCGAACACAGTGGGCAAGTTTCCCATACCTCCCACCTCTTCGCCGGAAGTCGCGAAGGCCGCTTGCGATAGATCACCGAAGGTTGTTCTACTGGGGAGATGCCTGACGTTCGCAGCGGCCCGCTCGCCGGGGTACGCGTACTGGAGCTGGCAGGGCTCGCACCTGGGCCGTTCGCCGGGATGATGCTGTCCGACCACGGCGCCGAGGTGCTGCGCGTGGACCGCGTCAAGGCGGTCTCCGACCGGCCGCGCGGCGATGTCATGGATCGCGGCAAGCGCACGATCGGGCTGGACCTGAAGTCCCCCGAGGGCGTGGCCGCGTTCAAGGAGCTGGCGCGGCACGCCGACGTCGTGATCGAGGTGTTCCGCCCGGGGGTGGCCGAGCGGCTCGGCATCGGCCCCGGCGACCTCCACGCGGTGAACGAGCGCCTGATCTACGGCCGGATGACCGGCTGGGGCCAGGACGGGCCGCTCGCGCCCACCGCCGGCCACGACATCGACTACGTGGCCATCTCCGGCGTGCTGTCGATGCTGGGGCGCGAGGGCGGCCCGCCGACCCCGCCGATCAACATCCTCGGCGACTTCGCCGGCGGCGGGCTGATGCTGGCGTACGGGGTGCTGCTGGCCCTGTTCGAACGCGAGCGCACCGGCAAGGGGCGGGTGATCGACGCGGCCATGGTGGACGGGGCGGCGATCCTGTTCTCGATGTTCTACCAGGCGGCGCAGAGCGGCTACTGGGGGCCGCGCGGCACCAACCTGCTCGACACCGGCGCCCCGCAGTACGACACGTACGAGACGGCCGACGGCGAGTTCGTGGCCGTGGGCTCGCTGGAGCCGCAGTTCTGGGATGCGATGGTGGGCCTGATGGAGCTGGCCGACCTGCCCGACAGGAACGACAGGGCGCAGTGGCCCGCGCTGAAGGCCCGCCTGGCCGAGGAGTTCAGGAAGCGCACGCGGGCCGAGTGGGAGGCGCTCTTCGAGGGCTCGGACGCGTGCGTCTCGCCGGTCCTGTCCATGGCCGAGGCCCCCCACCACCCGCACAACGCCGCCCGCGGCTCCTTCGTCGAGGTCGGCGGCGTCACCCAGCCGATGCCCGCGCCCCGCCTGCTCGGCGCGCCCCGGCCGGACCTCTCCCCCGCCACCCGCCTCACCGACCTTTCGGAGTGGGGGCTGTCTCAGGAGGAAGCGGACAAACTCCGCGGCCAGGGCGTGCTCGCGTAGTCCTTCAGCACGATCGAGTCGTGCAGCCGCACGCCCTTGCTGCTGATCTTGGCGGCCGCCGTGGTGAGCGCGACCGGCAGGTGGTTGATCAGGCGCACCGTCGCGGCCAGCGCCCAGAGGTCGAACCGGCCGCCGGGGACGATCTTCTTGGCCGCGTTGACGGCGAACGTCCGGCTGCGGCGCACGTACTCGCCGATCTCGGCCTCGTAGGCGGGGAAGGCCCGCGTGTGGTCGCCGCCGTGGGCCGCGAGCTCGCCCGCCAGGATGTACGCCCCGACGACCGCCAGGCTCGTGCTCCCGCCGACGGCGGGACCGGGGCAGTACCCGGCGTCGCCCACGAGCGTCACCCGGCCGCGTGACCAGGTGTCCATGCGGAGCTGCGTGATCGAGTCGAAGTAGAAGGCGGGCGTGCGGTCCAGCTCCGCCAGCAGCCGCGGCACCTCCCAGCCCATCCCCTCGAAGTGCTCGCGCAGCAGCTCCTTCTGCCGGGGGACGTCGCGGTGGTGGTAGTCGAGCTGCCGTGGCGTCCTGAACAGGAACAGCGCCCGTGCCTCGCCCGTGTCCACGGTACCGACCCCGGCCATCCGGCCCGCCCCCGCGATGACCTCCGTCCGGCCGTCGATCGCGAGGTGGGCGGGCACCGAGGCGACGGCCAGATAGGCGCCGATCCACGTGGCGTAGTCCGACTCGGGGCCGAAGACCAGGCGGCGGACGTTCGAGTGCAGGCCGTCGGCGCCGATGACCAGGTCGAACCTGTCCGTCCTGCCGCTGTCGAAGGTGACCTCGCCGTCGCCGTCGCCGTCGCCATCGTCGGAGATCGAGGCGATGGAGTCGCCGAAGACGTAGTCGACGTCGTGCCTGGTGGCGTCGTAGATGATCTCGCTCAGGTCGTCGCGCATGATCTCGACGTGCCGGTCGGAGACGGCGCTCATCACGCGGCGCAGCTCCAGCTCGATGGGCCGCGACCGGCCCTCCCGGTGCATCGTGAGCCGCTCGATGCCGGTCTTCTTCGCCATGACCTGCTCCAGCAGGCCCATCTTCTCGACGATGTCCATCGCCGGCCTGAACAGGTCGACGGCGTGGCCGCCGGTCTTCCTGAGCGCCGGGGCCCGTTCCACGACGGTGACGGTGAAGCCGTGCCTGGTGAGCCAGTACGCGAGCGCCGGACCCGCGACGCTCGCTCCCGAGATGAGGATCCGCATGACCGCCCCCTTACTTAACGGTTGGTAAGTGCCAGGCTAGCAGCTTACTTAACGATAGGTAAGGGGTATTCTTCAGCCATGCCCAGTGACACGAGGACGCGCATCCAGGAGGTGGCCCGCGAGCTGTTCGTCTCCCAGGGCGTTCAGAACACGAGCCTGCGCCAGATCTCAGACCGGCTGGGCATCACCAAGCCCGCGCTCTACTACCACTTCGCCTCGCGCGACGACCTCGTACGCAGCATCGTGCAGCCGATGGTGGACGACATCGAGCGGTTCGTCGCGACGCGCCGGCCCGGCGACGCCCGGCAGCTGCTCGACGACTACTTCGAGCTGATCTGGCGGCACCGCGAGGTGACCATGATGATGGTGCGGGAGCTGTCCGTGCTGGGCTTCCTCGACCTGGGCACCCGCATGTTCGACTGGCGGCGGCGGATCATCGCGCTGCTGCTGGGCCCGGAGCTCACACAGGCGCAGCACATCCGGGCGACGGTGGCGCTGGGCGGCATGTCCGACTGCTCGGTCGAATACGCGAACCTGCCGGTCGAGGAGGTCAAGCCGGCGGCCGTCGAGGCGGCGGCCGCCGCGCTCGGTCTCTAGATGGCCAGGTAGAGGTCCACGCCGTCCGGGTGGTGGACCTCGAGGTCAGTGGTGAACGCGCGCGACGGCGTACCCCCTGACTCGGTGTGCTTCCACACCTGCTGCCACGTGTCCACCAGGGCCTGCGGCATCGGGCCGCGTACCTCCAGCCGCATGGACGGGCCCGCCGGCACGCGCACGGCCACCATGCCCTCCGGCAGGCGCGGCACGGTGCGCACGCCGGTGCCGACGATCTGCGTGTAGGCGCCGTGGTGGTCGCTCTCGTAGTCGGTCAGCACCGCGTACAGGTTCTCGTCCACGCGACCCGGCACGTGCGCGAAGGCCCCCGGAGCACCGGCCCGCTGCCACAGCACGGGCAGCTTCGCCCGCGACGGATCCATCTCGTCCGCGTTGGTGGTGCGTACGGCGAAACCGACCACGATCAATTCACCCCGTTCGGTCACGTCCACAGGGCCCTCCCTCCCCCAAAGGTGTCCCGGCCGATCATAAGCCCCCGCCAAAGGCGGAAACCCCTCAATCTGCGGTCACCGCATAAGATGAATGAACGTGAAGTTTCTCAACGACCTCGAGCCTCATTACGACCTGACCTATAGCGACGTGTTCATGGTGCCGTCGCGATCCGCGGTCGGTTCGCGGCTCGCAGTCGACCTTTCGACGAACGACGGCACGGGCACCACCATTCCCGTCGTCGTGGCGAACATGACCGCGGTCGCCGGCCGGCGCATGGCCGAGACCGTGGCACGGCGGGGCGGCATCGCCGTGATCCCGCAGGACATTCCGCAGGACGTCGTGACCGACGTCGTCGACTGGGTCAAGAAACGCGACCTCGTACACGACACGCCGCTCACCCTCACCCCCCACGACACCGTCGGCGAGGCGCTGCAGCTGCTGCCCAAGCGGGCGCACGACGCGATCATCGTGGTCGACTGGGACAACCGGCCGGTCGGGGTCGTGACCGACGCCGACTGCCAGGGCGTCGACATGTACACCCAGCTCTCGCAGGTCATGTCGAGCGAGCTGCTGACGCTGCCCGCCGGGCTGGACCCGCGCGCGGCCTTCGAACGGCTGCACGGCGGCCGTCACCGGCTGGCCCCCGTCGTCGATCCCGGCGGGCGGCTGGTCGGCATCCTCACCCGCCTGGGCGCGCTGCGCGCCACCCTCTACCAGCCCGCGACCGACGAGCAGGGGCGGCTGCGCATCGCGGCCGCGGTCGGCGTGAACGGCGACGTGGCCGCCAAGGCCAAGGAGCTGCTCGACGCCGGGATCGACTGCCTGGTCGTGGACACCGCGCACGGCCACCAGGAGAAGATGATCTCGGCTCTGCGCGCCGTCAAGGCGCTCGATCCCGGCGTGCCCGTCGTGGCGGGCAACGTGGTGACGGCCGAGGGCGTGCGCGACCTGGTGAACGCCGGGGCCGACATCCTCAAGGTCGGGGTCGGGCCCGGCGCCATGTGCACCACGCGGATGATGACCGGGGTGGGCCGGCCGCAGTTCTCCGCCGTGCTGGAGTGCTCGGCGGAGGCCCGGCGGCTGGGCCGGCACGTGTGGGCGGACGGCGGGGTACGCCATCCGCGCGACGTGGCGCTGGCGCTGGCCGCGGGGGCGTCCAACGTGATGATCGGCTCATGGTTCGCGGGGACCTACGAGTCGCCCGGCGACACCCATACCGATGCGAACGGGCGCAAGTACAAGGAGAACTTCGGCATGGCCTCCGCGCGGGCCGTGCGGCTGCGGACGGCCGACGACTCGGCGTTCGAGCGGGCCAGGAAGGCGCTGTTCGAGGAGGGCATCTCGACCTCGCGCATGTATCTGGACCCGAAGCGGCCGAGCGTGGAGGACCAGATCGACGGCATCGTGGCGGGGCTGCGGTCGGCGTGCACGTACGCGGGGGCGTCGACCCTGGAGGAGTTCCACGCGCAGGCGGTGGTCGGGATCCAGAGCTCGTCCGGCTACGCCGAGGGGATGCCGCTGCACCAGAGCTGGTGACCTGTTTCAGCTTCTGCGCCAGCCGCCGGCGGCGTGGATGCCGCCGTCCACGTGCAGCGTCGCCCCCGTGACGAACCTGGCCAGATCGCTGGCCAGGAACACGGCCGCGCCGGCGGCCTCCTCCGGGCCGCCCAGCCGGCCGAGCGGCGGGACGCGTACCGGCTCGTAGGGCAGGGGGCGGGCCAGCATGCGCTCGCGCACGCCGGACTCGCCCTCGGTCCGCAGGGCGTCGGGCGCGATCGCGTTCACCCGGATGCCCCGGGGAGCCAGCTCCAGGGCGAGCGTCTTCGTCAGGCTCTCCAGACCGGCCTTCATCGCCGCGTACACCGCGAACCCCGGGGCCGCCTGATGGGCCTCGCTGGAGGTCACGTTGATGATCGACGAGCCCGGCGACATCATCGGCAGCAGCCGCCTGATCATGCCGGTGACCTGGGTGAAGTTCTCCTCGACGAGGATCTGCTCGCCGCGGGGCGAGGTGTCGGCGAACGCCGCGTGGAAGGTGCCGCCCGCGTTGTTGACCAGGATGTCCACGCGGCCCCACCGCTCACGGACGGCCTGGGCGAAGATCTCCACCGCCACGGGGTCGCGTACGTCGAGCTTCATCGCCAGCTCGGCCCGCGGCTTGTCGCGGTCGCACACCGCGACATGAGCGCCGAACGCCGCGAACGTCTCCGCGATCGCCAGCCCGATGCCCCTGGCCGCCCCGGTGACCACGGCGACGCGCCCGGTGAGCAAGATCGCGTCCGGAGAAGGGGCGGTCATGAACGATGACGATATCCCGACCGCATAGAGTCGTCGGGTCTCATTGTCAGCAATCATCAACAGGAGCACTTCGTGGCACTCGAAAAGCCCGAGATCGACTTTCCCGAGGGCAACCCGCCCGCCGACCTGGAGATCGTCGACCTGACCGTGGGCGACGGCCCGGAGGCCAAGCCCGGCCACAGCGTACGCGTCCACTACGTGGGCGTGGCCTTCTCCACCGGCGAGGAGTTCGACGCGTCGTGGAACCGCGGCGACGCGTTCGAGTTCCCGCTCGGCGCGGGCCGCGTCATCGCGGGCTGGGACCAGGGGGTCGCGGGCATGAAGGTCGGCGGACGGCGCAAGCTCGTCATCCCGCCGCACCTCGGTTACGGCAGCCGGGGGGCCGGCGCGCGCATCAAGCCGAACGAGACGCTCATCTTCGTCGTCGACCTGCTCGACGTCAGCTAACACTTTCCCGGGGCGGGCCACCCAAGCCAAACCGGCCCGCCCCACCCCCTCCGAGCCCGCCCCGCCCCTTCCACCCCGCTCCACCCCACCCCCTCCCAGCCCGCCCCATCCCTTCCACCCCGCTCCACCCCACCCCCTCCCAGCCCGCCCCATCCCTTCCACCCCGCTCCACCCCACCCCCTCCCAGCCCGCCCCATCCCTTCCACCCCGCTCCACCCCACCCCCTCCCAGCCCGCCCCATCCCTTCCAACCCGCCCCACGCCCTTCCAGCCCGCCCCGCACCCGCTCCAGACCCGCCGCTCCCCCACGCCTCCGCCCGGCCCTGACGCCTCCCCACCCACCCACCTCAGCCCCTCGGCAACCACCGCTCCTCCCCACACCCACCGGGCCCGTCCAGACCCGAAGCCTTCACACCACACCCACTCGGACCCGACGCTCCTCCCCACGCCGCCCGCCCGTCCGGACCGACGTTCCCCGCACCCGGCCCCCCGCTTCCGGACCCGCGCCCCATCCCCTCCCTCCGCGCCCCTCCGGACCCGCGCCCCATCCCCTCCCTCCGCGCCCCTCCGGACCCGCGCCCCATCCCCTCCCTCCGCGCCCCTCCGGACCCGCGCCCCATCCCCTCCCTCCGCGCCCCTCCGGACCCGCGCCCCATCCCCTCCCTCCGCGCCCCTCCGGACCCGCGAGCCTCATCCCTCTCGGCTCACCCTCCAGAGCCGACGCCCCTACGCGCCCTGCGCCGCCTTTGCGGGACCGACGCCCCCACTCCCTCCCGCCCCGTCTTCCGGCCCGGCGCCCCCACGCCCTGCCCTATAGACCAGCCTCCGCCCCACCCTCACCCCGCTACGGCGATCACTCACCTCAACGTGACGGCCCTGTGGCGCATATCAACGTGGCGCCGCGCCGCGTCACCCTCGCCCTCGCCCTCGCCCTCGCCCTCGCCCTCGCCGGAAGGAAAGGACCCACCCGCACCCGAGCGAAAAGCCTTCAATGAGGGCCCAATACGCGATGCTCGCGCGAGGATCCCAAATGGGGAGCAACCATACGAGGGGCCGTGCCGGGAACAAGGCAGACACTTGGCCGATATCGGGTGGGGAAATGTCGGTTCCGTAAGGCAACATAGGCGTGTGCTTCTGATCGACGTGGTCCGGGTTTCCGAGGCGGTGGCGCGCACGTCCGCTCGGCTCGGCAAGGTGGGCCATCTGGCGGAGCTGCTGGGCCGCGTCGGCCCGGAGGAGGCGGAGATCGCGATCTCGTACCTCTCGGGCGAGCTGCCTCAGCGGCAGGTGGGCGTGGGCTGGCGCACGTTGGAGGACATCCCTCAGCCCAAGCTGGCCGCCACCGCCACCCTGACCGCGGTCGACGAGCTGCTGAGCAGGATCAAGGCGGTTGCCGGGCCGGGCTCGCAGGCCGCGCGCAAGGCGCTGGTGGCCGAGCTGTTCGCGGGGCTGACGAGCCAGGAGCAGCAGTTCATGCGCCGGCTGCTGTTCGGCGAGCTGCGGCAGGGAGCGCTCGACGGCGTCATGATCGAGGCGGTGGCCAAGGCGTCCGGCGCGCCGTCGGCCGACGTGCGGCGCGCGCTCACGCTGCGCGGATGGCTTCCCGCCGTCGGGGCGGCCGCGCTGAGCGGCGGGGTCGAGGCGCTGCGCGCGTTCCGGCTGCAGGTGGGGCAGCCGGTCTCGCCCATGCTGGCGGGCAGCGCGCCCAACGTGGCCGCCGCGTTGGAGAAGGCCGGCACCCCGGCGGCGCTGGAGTGGAAGCTCGACGGCATCCGGGTGCAGGCCCACCGTTCGGGCTCCGAGGTCAAGGTTTTCACGCGTACGCTCGACGACGTCACGCCGCAGGTTCCCGAGCTGGTCGAGGCCGTGCTCGACATGCCGTACGACGATCTCGTGCTGGACGGCGAGGTGATCGCGCTGCGTCCCGACGGTCGGCCGCACCCGTTCCAGGTGACGGCGAGCCGCGCGACCAGCAAGACCAACGTCGCCCAGCTGCGCGAGCAGACGCCGCTGAGCGTGTTCTTCTTCGACGCACTGCGGGTGGACGGCGCCGACCTGCTCGACCTGCCCTATTCACAGCGCCAGGAGGCCCTCGCCCGCGCGGTCCCCCAGGGGCTGCTGACGCCGCGGCTGGTGACGGGGGACGTGGCCGAGGCGGAGAAGTTCTTCACCGACGTGGTCAAGGCGGGCCACGAGGGTCTGGTCGTCAAGTCCCTGGCCTCCCCTTACGCGGCCGGCCGGCGGGGCGCCGGATGGATCAAGGTCAAGCCGCGCCACACGCTCGACCTGGTGGTCCTGGCCGCCGAATGGGGTCATGGGCGGCGCGAGGGCAAGCTCTCCAACCTCCACCTCGGAGCGCGTGACCCTTCGGGCGGGTTCGTGATGCTCGGCAAGACGTTCAAGGGCCTGACGGACGAACTGCTGGCCTGGCAGACCGAACGCTTCCTCGAGCTGGCCGAGGGGCCCACCGACAACTGGACGGTCACGCTGCGACCGGAGCTGGTGGTGGAGATCGCCTTCGACGGGGTTCAGCGCTCCCCTCGCTATCCCGGCGGCATGGCCCTGCGTTTCGCCCGGGTCCTGCGTTACCGTCCGGACAAGCGCGTCGAGGACGCCGACACGGTCGACACCGTGCGCTCTTTGATGCTTTGACGCGCTCCCCGGCTTGAAGACCGGGGATTCAGCCCGTGCCGCGCGCTCACTCGGCACCTCTGCGGCTTCCTGCTGCACTGGGCTGTGCCACCGCGAGCGCGCGGGCCTTCACCCCCGGCCTGAAGGCCGGAGCACTGACCCGCGTTCCGGTAGCCCGGATCTGCCTGAAATCAGCAGGCAGCAAACCGTCGAGAACAAACCCCTTCACAACCGACGGCTTGATCGCCCAGGCACTCGACCTATAACCCAGCTGACCCGGGCGTATCACCGTCGCGAGCTGCACCATTTGTCGATCAAGACCGCTTTCTCGCGTTTTCCGGCACCCCAAAGATCCACGGCGTACGCTGGGCGTTCTTGGCAATCTTGCGGCTTAAGTGAGATATGTCACTGGTTGTCGCATTAAGTTGCCTTTACTCGGGATTTGTCGCATATGTTCGTCCTCACTGCGCGGGATCCCCCTCCCCGCCGACGGATCGGCCGCCGTACGCCCTGCACCCCCTCGGGCCCGGCCTTTCCCTGCCCTATCCCCTAGCTAGGACTGTGGTTTACCTTGGGCCAGCATTCCCTCAAGCCGACCCCTCAGTACCGCAAGCTCGTCGCGGGCAAGCGCCGCTGGATCACCATCGCGGCCGGCGCCGCCGTCGTGGCCGCCGCCTCCACCGCCGCCTGGGCCGCCATGGACACCACCGGCTCCCCCAACCACCTCTCGGCAGCCCCCACCCCGCTCCAGGCCAAGCCCCTGAACGAAGCCGCTCGCCAGGCAAGCCCCCAGTCGCCCTCGCAGACGATCCCGCAATCGCCCTCGCCGCTCCCCAAGCCTGCGGCGGCCCGCCCGAAGCCCATCAAGTCCCCGGCGACCGCCCAGCCGAACACCCCCGCCTCCCCGACGGCGACCTCCTCGAGCGCGGCCGCCAAGCCGACGGCGACCAAGCGGTCAACCCCCGGCACCGCCAAAACCGCGTCCCCCACGCCGTCGAAGGCCACCAAGTCCCCGGCCCACAAGCCGAAGACCCGCGTACTCTCATCCGGAACCTGCGGCGCCTCCTACTACGGCGACCCCCAGATGACGGCCAGCGGCGAACGCTTCGACCCCTCGGCCCTGACCGCCGCCCACAAGACCCTCCCGCTGGGCAGCAAGGTCCGCGTCACCAACCCCGACACCGGCGAATCGGTCACGGTCCGCATCAACGACCGCGGCCCGTACGTGGGCGGCCGCTGCCTCGACCTCTCCGAAGCCGCCTTCGCCGCCATCGGCAACACCAGCGCCGGCGTCATGCGCGTCAAGTACGAGGTCCTGTCCCGCTAACGCCACCCACCCCAAGGCCCTGTCCCGCTGATGCATCCGCCCAGGGCCCTGGCCCGCTCACAGCACCCACCCCAAGGCCCCGTTCCGCAAACGCCATCCGCCCAAGGCTTTGGCCCGCTAACGCCATCCACCCAAGGCCCTGGCCCGCTCACACCACCACCCCAAGGCCCCGTTCCGCTAACGCCATCCACCCAAGGCCCTGGCCCGCTCATGCCACCACCCCAAGGTCCCGTTCCGCTGACGCCATCCGCCCAGGCTCTGGCCCGCTCACACCGCCCACCCCAAGGCCCCGTCCCCCTTACGCCATCCGCCCAAGGCCCTGGCCCGCTCACACCACTCACCCCGAGGCCCTGGCCCGCCAACGCCACCCGCCCCAAGGCCCTGGCCGCTCGCGCTACCCCAGTGCGAGGGGCTCCTTTGCCGGGTTGGACTAGGCCGGGCTCGTATGGATCCCGGGTGCGGGCGAGTGGGGTCACTTCACCAGGCGCAGCGTCATCGGGTAGCGGAAGTTGCCCTCCGTCAGGGACGTGATGCCGCCGACGATGGAGAGGACGACGGCGGCGACCCAGATGAACGGGATCAGCACGACACCGATGAAGGTGAACGGCAGCAGAACCGTGGCCCCCACCACCGTGAGCTGGAAGTTGAGTGCCTCAAGCGCCTGCCTGCGGATGTAGGGCGAGGTCTTGGCGCCGGTGAGCAGCAGGATCAGAGGGCCGGCGATCGGGATGCCGACGACCAGCAGCAGGTGACCGACGGCGGCGGCGAGACGTTCGTTGCTCTCCGGCGCCCGCTCCGGGCGAACCGGGGGCGGGAGCGGGGCGAGCCGGGGTACGGCTTGAGCGCCGTACAGCTCCGTCATGATGGGCATCAGGTCACCGTGCGTGCGCGCAGTCATCGCGCGCTCCAGCCGGTCGTCGAACTCGAGCTTGTCGAAGCGACCCTCCGCGTAGGCGGCCTTGACGTGCTCGACCACGTGCTCTCGGTCCTGGTGGGTGACGCGCAGATGAGCTGGCGGCACCTGTCCCGGCCCAGGGGTTTGCGATACCCCAGCCATAATCGTCATGCCTCTCCTTCGAGAATCGGGCAGTCACCTCTCATACTGCGTCCCTCGAACCCTCGGTGCTATCGGGAGAATCCCGGATGTGACCCCTAGATCATCCCCGACGCACGGAGGCTCCAGACGGTATAAAAAGGATGCATGAGATGGCGAGACCGCTACGGCATTCGTCGACTGCGCGGCCCCAAGGTCGCGAAGTTCGACCGTGAGGCGACTGACGCCGACATCGAAGCGCTTATCGCTTTTGCCCGCTCGCGGCGTGGCGTCGAGTTTTACGTCGAGCCCGAGACTTTCGCCACCGACACGACCGCCATGGCGGTCGCCGACGACGGCGAATGGACCAGGCGCAGGGTCGGCTCCCCTGCCGTGATCCACAAGGTTGCCCGCGATCTAGCCCTCCCGGTTTATGACGTTCAACTCACCGGCTATCCGCCGCGCATGCGCGCTTACAACGAGCGCCGCCGCCGCGAAGAAGAAACCGGCAGCTGACCCCCGGCAGCCGTCCGCCAGCGGGTCACCCGTTGGCGGACCACTGACTGACTGACTGACGATTGGCGCGGTGTCGGCTCACGCTGACGGCCGCCCACTCACAGCGTCTCCCTGACGGCCGCCCACCCGCAGCGGCTCCCTGACGGCCGCCCACCCGCAGCGTCCCCCTGACAGCCGCCCACCCGCAGCCGCCCGCTGACAGCCGCCCACCCGCAGCCGCCCGCTGACAACCGCCCACCCGCGGCCGCACACTGGCAGCTGACCACTCACAGCCGCCGTCTCACCACCGGCAGCCAGCAATCGACCACGTCCGTACGCAGTACCTGGCTGATGCCCGGCCGGATCAGGGGCCTCAATCCCCTCTCCACGGAGAGCTTCGCGAGCTGCCGCCGCTGCTGGTCGTAGCCGACTCGTAAGAGGGTCCTCCCGACGACGCGCGGTGGTTTGTGAAGCGGTGTCCGATGCCGTGGGAATGGTCAGCCTCGAGATCTACGGCGGCATGCCGCATGCCTTCCATGCGAGCGTCCTCAGGGCCGAGTCGCTTCCGCTCGACGTGACCTTGCTCCGACGCATCACGGGTGGAGCAGTTCACTTGCCGTCCCAGAGCACACGAGCTGAGAAGCGTCTTTGATCCGTCCCCCTGTGCGGATCAGGCTGCCGCGGGGTGTTGTTGATCGGTGCGTTTGGCCGGGCGCTTGTGGGTGGTGGGCGTCATTCGGGTGGGGTGTTGGCCTCGTCTTCGTCCAGGAGGTTCACCAGGGGGAGGAGCCAGGAGGCGTGCGGTGGGCCCATGGCGGCGTCGAGTTCGGCCGGGGTGGGGAGGCGGTCTCGGAGGATCGCGGGCGACAGGAGGTTTTGGAGGGCGTGCATGAGGAGGTTGGCCATCGAGTAGCTGGGGTCGATGGTCAGGGCGCGTTCCAGGGCGATGGTGGCCTGGACGTTGTTTCCCGCGCGCCAGGAGGCCATCGCCAGGAGGGATGCGGCCGGTGGGATGAAGCGGGGCTCCAGCCTGCGGGTCAGGTCCTTCCAGAGAAGTACGTGGGAATCTTGCATGAGGGTCCAGGCCTCGTCGCGGGCTCGGGTGATCGATAGGGCCAGGCCCAGCTTCGCCGCCTCCGCGTCGTCCAGGCGGCCGCCTTCCTCGTGGGTCTGGAGGGCTGCTCGGACTCTGTTCAGGCTTTCGGCGATGAACTGCGTCGCGAAGGTGTCGAGGTTTGTGGTGGCTGTCAGGTCGGCCCGGAGTTCTGCGATCGCGTCGGCTGTGGCCCGGCGCATGGCCATGCGTACGGGGCCTGCGATGGGGGCGATGGTGCGTTCCAGGGATTCGCGATCGGGGAGGGCCACCAGGCCGCGGATGGTCGCCTCTGCGGCGATCTGGCTGGTGGTCAGGTCGTACGGAGTGCCTTCGGCCGGGCAGCACGTCGCGAGATCGCAGATGTAAGACCAGTAGCGGCCCTCGTGTGCTCGTAGCGCTTCGCCTACGTGGAGTTCGGTCTTGGCGGCGAGGAGTCGGGCCTCGTCGACTGCCGGTGTCACCAACTCCCCCGGGCCGTAGCCGACGACGACGATCTCTGTTACGCCCTCCCGGTCGAAGACGGGCTCCAGGGAGGCGAGGGTGCCCGGCGGGAACGGGAGGCTCCATCTGGCCACCAACTTGGCCTGGCGACGGTCGAGACCGATCAGGATGAGGCTGGTCTTCGGATGGAAGCCGACGAGGTATGGCACGGCGGCCAGGATGTCGGTGGGGCTGGTGAGGGTGAGGCAGGGCTCCAGCGACGTGAAGCTGGTTGTTGAAGATGAGGAGGCCGAACACGAGGAGGAGGAAGGTGACATGGGGGACGGTGGGGGTGATGGAGCGGCGGTGTTGGGGCTGGAGTCCTCGGAGGGGGAGCCGGGATTGGGGTTGGGGGGCGGGGTGGTCGCGGGGGTGGAGTGGTTGGTCGTCATGGGCCCTTAGGGTGCCTGGGCAGCGGCTGCTGGATCGGGCCCGAATGCGGTTCTGGGGATGGTGGGCGCGTTCAGGAGGGCGGTTGTGGATAACTGTCGGCCGGTTTTCGGCTGGGGCTGCGGGTGAGGCACGGGCGGTGAAGGCGCTGGCGTGCAAGGTCCGGCCGTTGGGCGGCTGGCCCTGGAGAGGGTGAGGGCGAAGGGGCTGAGGCTCTCAGGGCTAGCGGTGAAGGCACTGGCCGTGGAAGCGCTGGCCATGTGAAGGGGCTGGCCCTTGAGGGTCTGAAGGTGAAGGGGCTGAGGCTGTCAGGGTTGGCGGTGAAGGGGCCAGCCGTGAAGGGGCTGAGGGTGCAGGGGCCGTCAGTGAACGGCTCGATGGTGAACGGGCCGACGGTGAACGGGCCGACGGTGAACGGGCCGACGGTGAACGGGCCGACGGTGAACGGGCCGACGGTGAACGGGCCGACGGTGAACGGGCCGACGGTGAACGGGCCGACGGTGAACGGGCCGACGGTGAACGGGCCGACGGTGAACGGGCCGACGGTGAACGGGCCGACGGTGAACGGGCCGACGGTGAACGGGCCGACGGTGAAGGGATGGGGTGGCTTGTGGGGTGAGGGGGATGGCGTGGAACTGAGGGTTATGAGGTGGTGGTCAGGTGGGTGCGGACGAGGAGGGCGGCGCCGGCTACGGCGGCGGGCATGGCGATGACCGCGACGAACGGCACCAGGAACAGCAGGAACCCCACCACCCCGAACCCCAGCGCCCCGGCCTTGTTGGCGCGCAACAGCGCGAAGCGTTGCTTGCGGGCCATCCCCCGCCGCTCCAGCGCCAGCGTGGTGAGCTCCACCGTCAGGAAGAAGCCGGAGACGAGCGCCCCGAGCACCGGCACCACCGTCTGGCCGATCACCGGGACGAAGCCCAGGAAGAACAGCGGGATCGTGAAAAGGAGCACGTAGAACAGCGTGATCACGCTGTCCCTGAGCGAGCGCGGCAGGGTGCGCCACCACGGTTGCTCGTCGGCGTCGGGAAGCGGGTCCACCTCGGCCGACAGCCGCTCGTAGAACGGCTCCCCGATCGCCAGGGTGATTGCGGTGAAGGTGAGTACGGCCAGCGCCAGCCCTCCGAGGAACAGCAGGATCCCCACCAGCGTCCTGAACAGGTCACGCCACCCCCACGACTCCGCGAACGGCGTCAGGAACGCGGCCAGGTCGGTGGCGTGCGTGCCCAGCAAGATCAGCGCCGCGATGTACACCGCGAACGCGATCAGCGCAGGGATCAGCCCGAACAGCCACCACCGCCCGTGCCTGGCGACCCACCCCAACCCCTGGAAGAAGAAGCCGACGCCGGACGTGAAGTCGCGCAGTGATCGCATGCCCGGCAGGCTAGCGCCAGAACGACGTCACCGCGTAGCCCAGCTCCGCGAACAGGCCCCGCAGCAGCGGCAGTGAGATGCCGATCACGTTGCCGTGGTCGCCTTCGATGCCCTCGATGAACCAGCCGCCGCGCCCGTCGATGCTGAAGGCCCCGGCCACGCTGAGCGGCTCACCCGTGGCGATGTACGCGGTGATCTCGTCGTCGGACGGCTGGCCGAAGCGGACCACGGTGGTGGCGACCTCCGCCGCCTGCTTGCCCGCGGCCACGTCGATCACGCAGTGGCCCGTCACCAGGCGTCCCGTGCGCCCGCGCATGAGCCGCCAGCGCTCGGCGGCCTCCTCCGGCGTGGCGGGCTTGCCGTACGGGCGGCCGTCCAGCTCCAGGATCGAGTCGCAGCCGATGACCAGGCCCTCGTCGAGCTCGTTCGCGACCGCCTCCGCCTTGGCCTTGGCGAGCACGAGGCTGAGTGCCGCCGGGGTGTGCGCGGAGAAGGAGTCCTCGTCGACGCCGCTGACGATCACCTTGGGGTCGAGCCCGGCGCTGCGGAGGAGGGCGAGGCGGGCGGGGGAGGCTGAGGCCAGAACGATCACTGCATAAGCCTACCGTTGACCTGCGCCGCGTCATTCACCAGTCGGGGTTCGAGGTGCCAGGGGCCACCTGGCGCGGGTCCTCACGCGGGTCCTCTTCCTGGAAGCCGCCGGTGCGCCCGGTTCCGTTCTCGAAGTCGCCCTCCTCGTGGCCGTCCGGGGCTCCGGTGTGGCCCGTGGTGCCGGTGCCGAAGGGCGAGCGGGACTCGTACGGCCCGCCCTGCGCGGGCACCCCGCCGCCGAAGAGGGCGTCCAGCAGGTCCTGGAGCAGCTCGCCCAGCTCGCCCGGGCGGGCCGGCTGTTCGCGGTCCAGGTCGTCGGCCATGGCGCTCGCGTTCATGCCGCGGCTCGTGGCCCGGTTCGCGAGCAGGGACATGATCATGGGCGCGACGAGGGGCAGCAGCCTCATGATGATCGCCGGGTCGACCCCGGCGAAGCGCGCCAGCCCGTCCGCGGCCTGCTCCGTTCCCTGGCCGCCCAGGACGTGGCCGAGGATGCTGTGCCCGTCGCGGGTCAGCGAGGCCACGTCGCCGGTGAACGGATCGGTGTCCACGTGGTCGTCCAGGGCCGCGCGCAGGGCGTCGGCGCCGTCCGGGTGACGGGCGTTGCGGGCCATGCCTCCGATGATGACGCCCGACACGGCCTCGACCACGTCGCGGGCCATGGTTGTGTCCGTGCCGAGCATTCCGGCGATCTGCTCCAGCCCTGAGTCTCCGAGCTCGGTGAGGAGCTCGTCAGTCAGTGTCACGACAGTCCCCCGATCGTTGTTCCGGGAGAGCTGCCCTGACCAGGGCCGGAGCAATGCCCGATTTGCGCTAATTCTCGGAAAAGCTGCCCACAGGAGTCGGGGCGGCCGCCGAGGGCAGGCCCGCCGCCGTGTACGCGCCGGCCTCGTCGAGCGTCTCGTGCTCGAGCAGGGCCTTGACGATGGCGTCGAGCTTGTCGCGGTTGTCGGTGAGGATCTGGATCGCGCGCTCGTAGCACTCGTCCACGATCCGCCGCGCCTCCTCGTCGACGGTGGCGAGCGTCGCGGGCGAGGCCTGCGGCTGCTGTCCGTCGTTGGGGAGGATGGTCAGCGGGCCGACCTTCTCCGACATGCCCCAGCGCCCGACCATGCCCCGGGCGATCATGGTGACCTGTTCGAGGTCGTTCTCGGCGCCCGTGGTGATGACCCCGTACACGACCTGCTCGGCCGCCATGCCGCCGAGCGCGCCGGTGATGCGCCCGCGCAGGTACTGCTCGTCGTAGGCGTACCGGTCGGTGTCGGGGGTGGACAGCGTGACCCCGAGCGCCCGCCCGCGCGGGATGATCGAGATCTTCCTGACCGGGTCGGCGCCCGGCTGGAGCATGCCGAGCAGCGCGTGACCGGCCTCGTGGAAGGCGGTCCTGGTGCGCTCCTCCTCCGGCATCACGATGCTGCGGGCCGCGCCGAGCTGCAGCTTCTCCAGCGCGTCGGCGAAGTCGGACATCGTGACCTTCTCCTTGCCGCGCTTGGCGGCGAGCAGGGCGGCCTCGTTGACCAGGTTGGCGAGGTCGGCGCCGGTCATGCCGGGGGTGGTCTTGGCGAGCTGGTCGGGGCTGACCTCGCCGTCCAGCGGCACGCCCCGCGTGTGGACCTGCAGGATGGCGGTGCGGCCGGCCGCGTCCGGCAGCCCCACCTGGACGGTACGGTCGAAGCGCCCGGGACGCAGGAGCGCCGGGTCGAGCACCTCGGGACGGTTCGTGGCCCCGATGACGATCACGCCCTCGGCGCCGGAGAAGCCGTCCATCTCGGTGAGGATCTGGTTCAGCGTCTGCTCGCGCTCGTCGTGGCCGCCGAGGCCGCCGGCTCCGCCGCGGGCCCGGCCGATGGCGTCGATCTCGTCGATGAACACGATCGACGGCGCCACCTTCCGCGCCTCCTCGAACAGGTCGCGCACCCGCGAGGCGCCCACGCCCACGATCATCTCGATGAACTCGGAGGCGCTGGCCGAGAAGAACGGCACCTTGGCCTCGCCCGCGACCGCCCTGGCCAGCAGCGTCTTGCCGGTGCCGGGAGGGCCGGCGAGCAGCACGCCCTTGGGCAGCTTCGCGCCGAGCCTGCGGTATTTCCCGGGGTCCTTGAGGTAGTCGACGATCTCGACGAGCTCGTTCTCGACCTCGTCGATGCCCGCCACGTCGTCGAACGTGACCCGCACCTGCCCGGCCTCGACCGGCTTGGCGGCCTTGGACTTGCCGATGCCGCCGAGGCCGCCGCCCATCAGGCTGGCGCCGCGGCGCATGACCCAGATCCACAGCCCGGCCAGCAGCAGCACGGGCAGCAGCGAGAGCAGCAGGTTGGAGAAGAAGCCACGGGTGATCGGCTTGGAGGTGATCTCGACCTGGCCGGTGGACAGCTGCTGGTCGAGCTGGTCGGTGTTGGCGAAGGCCGGGATCTCGGTCGCGAACTTCGTGTAGGACTCGCTGCTCTCGGGGTTCTTCGCCGCCGACCGCAGGTCGCCCTCGACGGACAGGCCCTGGGCGTAGATGTCCTTGACGTTCTTGGCGTTCACCTGCTTGGTGAACTCGGTGTACGAGATCGTCTCGACCGATCCGCTGTCGACGAACGACGACACGATGAAGAAGCCCGCGTACACCACGAGCAAGGTGACGACGAATCGCCACCAGTTGATCTTGGGCCGGCCTCCGGGCGTGCCCGGCAGGCCCTCCGAACGCCAGGGCGGCTTGCCCTTGCCGTTCTTCGGTGCCTGCGGCGGTCCCGAGCGTTCCACGGCGTCACTCCCCACATCGCCGCATACATGATCCTTTTAGCCTAGAACACGCACCCCGGCGACCACGCGGCCGATGTCTCGCCACTGCTTGCGCTGCGAGTCAGGCACTGTGACGAACGCCAGCCCCGGCTTACTCATTCCCCCGTCCATCACGACGACGGCCGCCCGCGACTGATGCTTGCCGTATTTGACGCGATATACGAGCATCCATCCGTTCTTGACCGGTTGTGAGGCGAGCCAGGTGATCCTGGAGCCCTTGGGGTGGTGGTTGAGCGTCCAGCGGGCCGCGAGCAGCGCCGTGTCGCGCGGGGACTTCTGCCGCATGGTCGGGAGCGGGCATGTGACGAACATCCCACGCACGCCGGTGCGCGCCTTGGGGAGCACCTGCTTGGTGGTGAACGGCGCGGCGCCGTACGACTTCCACGGCTTGGAGAGGTTCGGCACGATCAGGCCGGTGCGCCTGTCCTTGACGACCTTCCTGGTCGGGGAGGCCAGGCGTAGCCGCTTGATCCGGCCCGTCAGCTTGGGGACGCGCGGGTCGGCGTACAGGGCCTCCATGGCCGTGTAACCGGGCGCGAGCGACGAGCCGGGCGAGGGCGAGGGCATCGCCTCCGCCGCGAGGGTCGGCGGCGCAGAAGCAGAAGCAGATGCCGAGGGAGGAGCCGCGGTGGAAGGTGCGGGGCCGGACGAGGACGGTGCGGCCGGCGGCGCGGTTACCGGCCCCGCCGCGACCTCGTCCGGCCCTGCCGGGAACACCACCACGACCAGCGCCACGGCCACGGCCGCGGCTACGCCGATCGCGGCGAGCCCCCGGTACACCACCCGCATCCGGATATCTCCGATACGGGAGCGTTTGGGCGGAGAAGCAGGGGTTCCGGGCCTCGCCGCGGTCCTCACTTGGGAACCCTTGATCTCTTCTTCCCCATCGAGCACGAGCGGAGCGTACGACATATCCGGCCATTGCGCCTTGGAAGCTACCGAAGTGCAATCATGGGCGGCGTGGAACAGGTTGAGCTGCGATTCGACCACGCCTCGCGAGCGGCCCGAACGCACACGAACCTCTCAGCGATCCGGCAGGGCTCCGCCGGTCTCTGGGTGGCCGGCGACGAGACCGCGACCTTCGAGCACCTGACATGGCTGGGCGACCATTTCGGCGACCAGCGCACGTACCCGCTGGCCGACTACGTGGACCTGCCCGCGGGCCCCGAGGACGAGGCCGACATCGAGGGGCTGGCCCGCGCGAACGGCTACCTCTGGCTGGTCGGCTCGCACAGCCTCAAGCGCAAGAAGGTCAAGTCGAAGGACCCGGACAAGGCCGCCGACCGGCTGGCCACGGTGGTCAGGGAGGAGAACCGGTTCATCCTGACCCGGCTGCCGCTCCATGACGAGACGCCCGGCCCTGGAACGATCCTCTCCGGCCGGGACAACCTGACCACGCACCTGCGCGGCGACCGGCACCTGGCGCCGTTCCTGGAGCTGCCCGGCAAGGACAACGGGCTCGACGTCGAGGGCATCGCCGTCGTGTCCGAGCGGATCTACCTCGGGCTGCGCGGCCCCGTGCTGCGGGGCTGGGCGGTGCTGCTGGAGCTGCGGCTGGAGGAAGCGGGCAGGTCACGGCTGCGGCTTCGGGAGCCGTACCGCAAGCACTTCCTGAACCTGGGCGGGCTGGGCGTGCGGGACCTCTGCCCGGACGGGGACTCGCTGCTGATCCTCGCCGGCCCGACCATGGACCTCGACGGTCCCGTACGGGTCGTGCGCTGGCGGCCCGGCACCAGGCAGGGGGTCGTCCCCGAGGGCGAGCTGGAGACGGTGATCGAGCTGCCGCACGGCGTGAAGTGCGACCACCCCGAGGGGCTGGCGCTGCTGGCCGACGGCAGGCTCATGGTCGTGTACGACAGCCCGTCGCCCGCGCGGTTCACCCCGGCGGGCGGCGTGCTGGCGGACGTCTTCACGGTCTAGCGACGCGCCCGTGCGACCAGGGCGCCTTCACGGTCTAGCGACGCGCCCGCGCAACCAGGGCGCCTCGGCCACGAACGTGCACGAGCCCGGCTCGATCTCCGTGAAGCCGGCGTCGCGCACCACGGGCAGCCCCGCGGCGGCCATGGCGTCGAAGTCGCCCTGGGAGGCCGCGGTGCGCACGGACACCGCGAGGCCGCGGGCGCGCCAGGCCTCCCGCTCGGCCGCGTCGCTGGCCCACCAGGCGAGCTGGGCGGCGTGCCCGGCCTGCGCCATGGCCTTGCCCGCGGACATGGCCAGGCCCGGGTTGGCCCACAGGACCGGCGCCTGCGCGGGCGGCGGATCGGCGGTGTCGGTCAGCTCGGTGCCGCCCACCTGCAGCCGCGCGAGGTCCCGGGGCCAGCCGTCGAGCGGCACAGGCGGATGTACGCGCACCTCGGCCGTGCGGTGCTCGACGGTGCGCCCCGGCAGCGCGACCGCCCTGCGCCACTCGGCGCCCCTGGCCCGGCGGACCACCTTGCGGATCTTGCCGGTGGACTGCCAGGAGTGCAGCTCGGCGGCCCACTCGCCGGGGTCGTCCAGCAGGCTCAGCACGGCCGTGGCGGCCGCTTCCAGCGCGTCGGTGCGTTCGGGAGGCGCGGCCCTCTCGATCCTGACGACCAGCGGCAGGACATATAGCTCAGAATTCATCGCTCTCTAGAATGCACGATCGCCACGGACATGCCCGCGGCGAGGAGGCACAGGGCGCCGGCGCCGTACCAGGCGAGGTCGTAAGCGCCCAGGTGGTCGCGGGTGAGCCCGGCGGCGACGGCGGCGAACGCGGCGCCCACCTGGTGCGAGCCGAACACCCACCCGAACACCACCGCTCCGTCGGCCCCGTAGATCCGCCGGCACAGCGCCACCGTGGGCGGCACGGTCGCCACCCAGTCCAGCCCGTAGAACACGATGAAGATCAGCATGCTGGGCTCGGTCGTGGCCGCGAACAGGCTCGGCAGCACCATCAGGGACAGCCCGCGCAGCGCGTAGTAGACGCCGAGCAGCACCTTGGGGTCGATCCGGTCGCTGAGCCAGCCGGAGGCGATCGTGCCCGCGATGTCGAAGATCCCGATGACCGCCAGCAGGCCGGCGGCCACGGGCTCGGCCATGCCGTGGTCGTGCGCGGCGGGGATGAAGTGGGTGCCGACCAGGCCGTTCGTGCTGGCGCCGCAGATCGCGAAACCGCCGGCGAGCAGCCAGAACGGCCGGGTCCTGGCCGCCGCGGCGAGCACGGTGACCGCCCGGACGGCCGCGTTCACCTTGCCCGGCGCGGTCCGAACCGCGCCCGGCTCCGCCCCGAGAGCCGTCGTGCCCACGTCGGCGGGATGGTCGCGCAGCAGCCACCACACGAACGGCACCACCGCCAGCGCCGCGGCCGCCACGGTCAGCGAGGCGAAGCGCCATCCCGGTCCCTCGGCGAGCTGGGCCAGCACGGGCAGGAAGATCAGCTGCCCGGTGGCGCCGGCCGCGGTGAGCACGCCCGTGACCAGCCCGCGGTGCCGGACGAACCAGCGGTCCACCACGGTCGCGGCGAACACCAGCGCCATCGAGCCCGTCCCGAGCCCGACGAGCACGCCCCAGAACAGCAGGAGCTGCCAGCTCGCCGTCATCAGCACGGTCAGGCCGCTGCCCGCGGCGATCAGCAGCAGCGCGAGGGAGACCACGCGGCGCATGCCGAAGCGGTCCATCAGGGCGGCGGCGAAGGGGGCGGTCAGGCCGTAGAGCACCAGGTTGACGGAGACGGCCAGGGAGATCGTGCCGGCCGACCAGCCGAACTCCTCATGCAGGGGGGTGATCAGTACGCCGGGGGTGGCGCGGAACCCGGCCGCGCCCAGGATCGCCACGAAGGCGACGGCCGCCACGAACCAGGCCCGGTGCAGGCGGCGCGTGGGGGCGGTGGTGCTCAACGTCATGCGCCAATCCTGCTTTATCCCCTTACAAGGTCACGAGTGGCCGGATGGTCAATATGTGAAAGAATTCGGCCATGACACATCGTGTGGCAGTCGTCGTGCTCAACCACTTCGCCACGATCGACCTCGGCGTGCCCGGCCAGGTGTTCGGGACGGCCGAGACGGCGGACGGCGAGAAGTTGTACGAGGTGGTGACCTGTTCGGAGGGTCGGATGCCGGTCCGCTGCTCGGCGGGCTACAGCGTGCTGCCCGACCACGACCTCGACGTGCTCGACACCGCCGACACGGTCGTGGTGCCCGGCGTCCACGCGGGCCGGGCGCTGCTCGACGGCACGATCTCGGACACGCTGGCCGCGGCGCTCCGGGGACGGCCCAGGATCCTGTCGATCTGCACGGGGGCGTTCGTGCTGGCGGCGGCGGGCCTGCTCGACGGGCGCCCGGCCACCACCCACTGGCGCGAGGCCGACCGGTTCGCCCGGCTCTTCCCGCAGGTCAAGCTCGACCCCGACGTGCTGTACGTGGACGACGGCGACGTGCTGACCTCGGCGGGCGTGGCGGCCGGGCTCGACCTGTGCTTCCACGTGGTCAGGAACGACCACGGCAGCGAGGTGGCCAACCGCGCGGCCCGCCGCTGCGTCATGCCGCCGTGGCGGGACGGCGGCCAGGCCCAGTACATCGACCGGCACCTGCCGGAGGCGGGCGGCGGCACGGCGGCCACCCGCGACTGGATGCTGGCCCACCTGGACCGCCCGCTCGACCTGACCGCGCTGGCCGAGCACGCCAGGATGAGCGTGCGCACGTTCACCAGGCGTTTCCGCGACGAGACCGGCGTGAGCCCGGCCAGGTGGCTCAACGGCCAGCGGGTCCAGCACGCCAGGCACCTGCTGGAGACGACGGATCTGGGCGTGGAGGAGGTGGCCAGGAAGGCGGGGTTCGGGACGGCGGTCTCGCTCCGTCAGCATCTGCACGCGGCCGTCGGGGTTTCGCCGCTGGCGTACCGGCACACGTTCCGGCGACTCTGACTTTCTCCGGCAAATGCCACATTTCAGCCCCTACAATCGGCCCCAGGAAGATCGACTAGAAAGGGTCGTCACATGGCCGAGGCGGACCGCGTTCCCGCCGGGATCAACCCGAACGTGCCCAGCGTCGCCCGCATGTACGACTACTACCTCGGCGGCCGCGACAACTTCGCCGCCGACCGCGAGGCGGCCGAGAAGATGATGGAGATCGGCCGGCGGATGGGCAACGACGCCCGCGAGATCGCCCTGGCCAACCGCGCCTTCATCGGTCATGCCGTACGCATGCTCGCCGAGGCCGGGGTGCGCCAGTTCGTCGACATCGGCGCGGGCCTGCCCACCCAGGACAACGTGCACCAGGTGGCCCAGCGGCACGCCCCCGGCTCCCGCGTCGTCTACGTCGACAACGACCCCATCGTGCTGGTCCACGCCCGCGCGCTGCTGGCCAGGGACCCGGACGTGCTGGCGATCGAGGGCGACCTCAAGGATCCCGACGCCATCCTGGACGACCCGCGCGTCGCGGAGCACCTCGACCTCTCCCAGCCGTACGCCGTCCTGCTGGTCGCGGTGCTGCACTTCATCCACGACGACGCCGAGGCCGACCGGATCGCCGCACGCATCCGCGAGCGCCTGCGGCCCGGGGGCCACCTGGTGCTGTCGCACCTGCTGTACGCGGGCCACGACATGGACGAGGTCGCGACGGCCGGCCAGCAAGTCTACTCCGGCACGACCTCGGGCGGCCTGGCGCGGCGCGGCTACGACGCGATCGCCTCCTACTTCGACGGCCTGGACCTGCTCGGCCCGGGCGTCGTGCCGGTGGCCGACTGGACGCCCGACGGCCGCCCCGGCGGCTCGTACGACCTCTCCAAGGGCGGCATCCTGGCCGGGGTGGGCCGCCGCCCGGCTTAGGCCGCCACCTCCAGACCTTCGCCGAACCAGGTCCTCAGGGCCTCGTCGAGCGTCTCGTCGGGCTCGCCCGCCCAGGCCACGTAGCCGTCGGGGCGCACGAGGACGGCGCCGTCGCCCTCGAAGGGCACCACGTGCACGCGCCCGTGCCGCACGCGCAGGCCGCCCGTCCCGTCGAGCAGCATGGGCCACGCGCGGGCGGCCGGCCCGGCCGGCAGGTCGGCCAGGAACCGGCCCGCCAGGGGGTGCGCCGGCGCGGGCACCGGGTAGGCCAGGTCCGCTCCGGCCATCATGGCGGCGATGCGGCGGCGGGCGCCGTCGTCGCCCAGCAGCTCGCCGAACACCTCGCGCAGGGCCGTGATCTCGGGTCCCGGCGCGGCCAGCGCGAGCTGCGCCTGGGTGTGCACGGCGACCCGCAGGGCGGCGGGGCGGCGCTCGGCGTCGTAGGTGTCGAGCAGGCCCGGCGGCGCCCAGCCCAGCACCTCGGCGGCCAGCTTCCAGGCCAGGTTGGCGGCGTCCTGCAGGCCGAGGTTGAGGCCGGGCGCGCCCATGGCCGAGTGGACGTGCGCGGCGTCGCCCACCACGAAGACCCTGCCCTCCCGGTAGCGGTCGGCGACGCGGGTGTTGCGGCCGTTGAGCCGCCTGAGCAGGTGCGGGCCCTCGCCGGTGGGCTCGGCGAGCGGCAGGTCGGCGCCGAGCACGCGGGCCAGGCCGGCGCGCAGCTCGCCGACGGTCATCGGCACGTCGTCGCCGGGCGCGCGGGCGTCCCATTCCATGGCGCTGACCAGCAGCGTCCCGGGGCCCGCGGGGAGGATCGCGTACGCGCCGCGCTCGGTCCTGTGCCAGGCGTACATCACGTACGTGCCCAGCCCCGGCACCTCCAGCTCCACCGTGCCGGGCCGGATCACCGCGCCCGGCACGCTGACGTGGGCGCTGCGGCTCACGACGTCGGTCGAGGTGACGCCGGGGAAAGCGATGCCCGCTAGCTTCCTGACCGTGCTGTGCGCGCCGTCGCAGCCGACCAGGTAGCGGGTGCGCAGCTCGTACGCGCCCTCGGGCCCCCGGAGCTCCGCCGAGACGCCGTGGGGATCCTGGGTGAAGCCGAGCAGCTCGTGCCCGCGCCTGATCTCCACGCCCAGCTCGACCGCCCGCCGCTCGATCAGCTCCTCCAGGGCGGGCTGCTTGATCCCCATCCCGTACAGCGGGTTGTCCTCCAGCCCGGCCAGGTCCAGCGGCAGCGCGCCGAACACGAAGCCCGGCATCGGCGCGTCCCGCGCGGCCAGGCCGCGCTGGTGGAGCAGCCTGACGACCTGGCCGACGATCCCGTTGGCCTTGGGCTGGTCGCTGCGCCGGGGCAGGCGCTCGACGACGGTCGGGCGCACGCCGGCCAGCGCCAGCTCGCAGGCCAGCATCAGCCCGTTGGGGCCGCCGCCGATGATCAAGATGTCCATGCGCATCTCCTCAGAGGGAAGGGTCGGGCAGCCCCGCGGCCAGCGCGCGCAGGGCCTCCCGCAGCAGGGGTACGAGCGGGACCGGCGGGTCGGAGCGCAGCCAGTGGGCGACGGCCACCTGCACGGCGGAGCCCACGGCGACGGCGACGAGGTGGGGGTAGAGGTCGCGGGCGGGGTCGGTGCCGGTGCGCTCGGCCACGGCCGCGGCCAGCTCGCTGTTCCCGGCGAACACCGCCTGCAGCGACTCGGCCCGCAGCGCGGACTCCTCCGCCAGCATCCTGATGCTCGCCAGCACGTCGGGATCGGGCGGCACGTCCGTGCGGGCCAGCGCCCAGGGCTCGACCATGGCCTCGGTCAGCGCCTCCCACAGCGGCTCCTCCGGCGGCCGCGCCCGCAGCGCCGCCACGGAACGCGTGATGCGGTCGGTGTGGCGGGCGGCGATCGCCTCGTACTTGCTGGAGAAGTAGTTGTTGAACGTGCGGGGCGAGACGCCGACCTCGGCCGCGATGTCCTCGACGCGTACGCGCTCCAGCCCGCGCTCGTGCGCCAGCCGGAGGGCGGCCGTCATCAGCGCCTCGCGCGTGGCCTGCTTCTTCCGCTCTCTCAACCCGCTCATGGACTCACCGTACGAGAAAAGTGCGGAGTCCGCAAATTTTCGGACTACGCATGTTTTATCTAACGGATGACCGAGCCCAGGCGCGTTAGATTGGAGACATGTCCCTGACCCTCGAATTCGTCAGCACGATCAGGGCCGAGCGGTCCGGATCGGTCGACAGGCTGGCCGACACGGACTCCATGACGGCCTGGGTGCGGACGCACGCGCCCGACCTCGGCGACCTCACCGTCACCGAGGAGCTGCGCCAGGAGACGGTGCGCCTGCGCCAGGCCGTACGCGCCCTGTTCGCCAGGGCCGTCGCGCCGGGCCCGCCGAGCCGGGCGGACGCGGCGAGCCTGCCCGGGTTCGAGGAGTCGCTGGCCCTGGTCAACGCCACCGCCCTGGCCGCCCCCACCGCGCCCCAACTGCGCTGGAACGGCGAGCCGTCCCTCGACACCGCGCCCGCGACGGAGGCCGGCCCCGGCGCGCGGCTGCTGGCCAGGCTCGCCACGGCGGCCGTCGAGTTCCTGGCGGGGCCGGACCGCGCCCTGGTCCGCAGCTGCCAGGCCCCGCGCTGCGTGCTCTATTTCGTCAAGGAGCACCCGCGCCAGGAGTGGTGCTCGACGGGCTGCGGCAACCGCGCCCGGGCGGCCAGGCACTACAGGGAGCACAAGAAAATCTAACGCTTGCAAGCCAAGTTTGCCGTTATAGTCTTTCTAACGGCAACTCGACCGAGCATGCGTTAGAGGAGTGGGAAATGTCCTTTCAGACCGGGCACGTCGGGCTCAACGTCACCGATCTCGACAAGTCCAAAGAGTTCTACACACGGGTCTTCGGCTTCACGCTGGCGGGCGAGTCGCACGAGGACGGCCGCCGGTACGCGTTCCTGACCCAGGACGGCACGCTGGTGCTGACGCTCTGGCAGCAGAGCGCGGGCCGCTTCGAGGCCGCCCGCCCGGGGCTGCACCACCTGTCGTTCCAGGTGGCGGACCTCGACGCGGTACGCCGGGCGGAGACGGTGATCAGGGAGATCGGCGCGACCCTCTACCACGACGGCGTCGTGCCGCACCGCGAGGGCGCCTCGTCGGGTGGCGTGTTCTTCGCCGACCCCGACGGCATCCGGCTGGAGATCTTCGCCCCGGACGGCGCGGGTGACCGGCCCGCGCCCAGCTCCGAGGCGCCGACCTGCGGGTTCTTCTAATGAGACATCCGGGCGAGATCGCCGTGCAGCGCCGGGCGGGAGTGCGGCTGGAGGACCATGGGAGCTCGCGGACCCGCCCGGAGATCCCGGAGCCGGCGGCCGAGTTCCTGCGGAACCAGCACATGATCGTCCTGGGCGCGGCCGACGACGGCGGCCGCGTGTGGGCGGGCGTGCTCACGGGCCCCGCGGGGTTCGCCTCCGCGGCGGACGACCGCACGATCGTGCTGCGCGCCCTGCCGGGGGCCGACGACCCCCTGCACGGGCTGTTCGAGCGGGAACGGGACATCGGCCTGATCGCCATCGAGCCGCACACGCGGCGCCGGATGCGCGTGAACGGCACCGCCGTGCGGGCCGGCGACGCCCTGGTGGTGTGGACGGAGCAGGTCTACTCCAACTGCCCCAAGTACATCCAGACCCGCTCCCCCACCTCCGCTCCGGGCGAGCCCGCGGGGCTGGGGCGCGGGAGCTCGCTGACCGACCGGCACCGCGGGTGGATCGCGGAGGCGGACACGTTCTTCATCGCCACGCGGGCCGAAGGGCTCGGGGCGGACGTGTCACACCGAGGCGGCAACCCCGGATTCGTCCGGGTGACGGGGGCGCGCTCGCTGGAGTTCCCCGACTACCAGGGCAACTCGATGTACATGACGCTGGGCAACCTGGAGCTGGACCCGGCGGCGGGGCTGCTGTTCGTGGACTGGGAGCATGGGGAGACGCTGCAGCTCACGGGCCGGGCCCGGGTGGAATGGGGGGATCGGCGGACGGTGCGCTTCGAGCTGGACGAGTATGCGCACCTGGGCGGGACCGTGTCGGCCGGCTGGACGGCTCCGGGGTATCACCGTTTCAACCCGCCGGTCTAGGAACGCCGGAACTCCAGCCCGCGCACGGCCGATCGCGGACCCGCGAGGTCACATCCACGAGTCCGCGATCGGCACCGCGCTGTAGTCCTCCCCCGCGACCGGGCGGATCTCCTCCCAGTGCACCCATCGCGCGCCCTCGCTCGCCCGCGGCGGCCAGAGCAGGAATCCCCATCGCACCCCTTCGGCGTCGTCGCCCCAGGCCAGCAGGTAGCGGGCCGTCGTGGCGTGCTCCACGACGGGCGGGCGCCAGAGCTCGGGCAGGTCCTGCGTGTCGATATCCATACCGATCATTATACGAACACGTATTCGATATCTCCAGGAGTGCTAGGCTATGACTGAATATCCGATCCAGTCATAGGGACACACATGGCTGTGGCATTCACGACCGAGGAGCGGGCGCGCATCACCGCGTCCCTCCTCGACACCGCCGAAGAGCTCTTCGCCACCCAGGGGCTGAAGAAGACCTCGCTCGACGAGCTGGTCGCGGCCTCGGGCATCGCCAAGGGCAGCTTCTACGCGTTCTTCGAGTCCAAGGAGGAGCTGTACAAGGAGGTGATGATCCGCAGGGCGCCCATGCTCGGCAAGCGGCTGGCCGCGGCCCTGGACCGGCCGCCCGGCGTCGAGGCGCTCGCCCACATCATGCGCGAGCTGATCGACGTGCTCACGACCGACCCGTTCTACCGGCGGCTGCTCACCCGGCCCGAGGAGCTGGAGGCGGTGGCGCGCAGGGTCGGAGCCGAGGAGGTCGCCCGCGTCACGCCCCACCTGCTGACGCCGCTGCTCGACTACCTCGCGCGGGGGCAGGCCGACGGCGTCATCGTCGCGGACGTCCCGCCCGAGGTGCTGGTCGGCGTGCTGCGCACGGCCGGCCTGCTGGTGCTCAACCGCGACAGGTTCGGGCCCGACCACTCCCAGGTGGTCGAGGCCACCATCAACACGCTGGCCAGGGGGCTCGTCGCATGAATGTGCTGAAGAAGTACGCGCAGGCCGCGGGCATGACGGACGAGGCGTGGAAGCGGCACGCCAACCCGTGGAGCGTCTGGACCCGGTTCGCGGCCATCCCGCTGATGATCGCGGCCATCTGGAGCA
Organism: Nonomuraea angiospora; assembly: GCF_014873145.1. Classification (NCBI taxonomy): domain Bacteria; kingdom Bacillati; phylum Actinomycetota; class Actinomycetes; order Streptosporangiales; family Streptosporangiaceae; genus Nonomuraea; species Nonomuraea angiospora. The sequence goes on from NZ_JADBEK010000001.1 coordinate 4,861,586, forward strand.
GGGAGTGGCTCGGCTGGTGGGCCCTCGTCCCGGTGGGCCTGGTCGTCGTCTGGCTGGCGGTCAATCCGCACGTCTTCCCGGCGGTCGAGCAGCCTGGCAGCTGGTCGGCCCGGGGCATCTACGGCGAGAAGCTGTGGCTGCGCGACCGGTCGCTGGTCACCGGCGACCACCGAAACGTGCAGCGGCTGCTCATCGGGGTGGGCGCGGCGGGGTTCGCGCTGCTCATCTGGGGGCTGATCGCGCTCGACGGCTGGCCGACGGTGTTCGGCGCCACGCTGATCACGCTCGGCCAGCTCTGGCGCATCGACCGGCTCGGCCAGCTCTACCTGGCCCACCGCGACACCGCTCCCGAGTAAGGGCTCCAACGAGAAACCGCCCCTGCCCATCGGAGTGGGCCAGAGGCGGTCGGGTCGGGGTGGAGCTATGGGGATTCGAACCCCAGACCTCCTCCATGCCATGGAGGCGCGCTACCAACTGCGCCATAGCCCCTTGCTGCGTGTACGAGTGTATCCGACTTACGGACCCCTCAAGCACACGTTAAAAGGTAGGTATACGGAGAGTAAAAGCTTGCTACTGTCCGTTGCCGTGTTCAGCGTGCAACCAGTACCCCTGACCCCGCGATGCGCTCAGCTCCTCGACCGCCGCGAGCATGCCGTGATCGGCGTCAGCGCGCTCAACGGCTACTTCACCCCCCGCACCATCAGGCACCTCCTCGGCTGGGCGACCCGGACGTTCGCCCGGGTGCACGTCCTCGTGCCCGGCGTCGAGCTGGCCGGGACGCTGGTCGCCAGGGGGTTCCCGGCGGCCAGGGCCGGGGCCAAGGCGAGGGCGGCGGCCAACAACACCCGCAACCGGGTGATCCGCGCGCTCGACGCCCTCGACCCGCCCGACGCCACCGTGTTCGACTGGAACGAGCTGGCCGCCGACCCGGCCTACGAGGGCGCGCGGACGGGGCTGGAGCGGCTGTTCGCCACCGATCCGGTCTTCAGGGAGCACTGCATGGACGCGATACGCCCGATCGTCGGCACCCCCGAGCTCTCCCGCGAGCAGGCCGAGAGCGCCCTGCCGTTCCTCCTGGCCGAGCTGCCCTTCGTGATCGACAGCCCGTCGATCCTCGGCACGGGCTCGTCGGTGTTCTGCTACCCCCGGCCGATGCCGATGGTGGACCTGCTCTACGCCGGCCTGCTGCCCGTACGCCCCGCACCCGCGCAGGGATTCGTCTCCACCACATTGACAGAGGCGGCCCGGCCCACTCACCATCTCAGTGACTCTATGTAATTATCTCGTCACCAGAGGTGGCCGGCTGTGGATGCGAATGCCCGAAATGCTGGACATGCGTTCGACACGAGCGACATGGATCACAACGGCTACCTCGACCACCGCGACATGATCGTGGTGGCCTCCGCGCTGTGCGCCCGGCTCGGGCTCTCCGGGCAGGACGCGCAGCGGGTGACCGACGCGTACGAGCGGGTCTGGCAGTACGCCGTCCGCGCCATCGGCACCGACCCCGAGGGCCGCATCAGCAGGCGGTCCTACATCGACTACGCGCTAGCCCCTGAGCTCGACCGCACCGAGTTCGTCGCCAACGTGGTCAGGCCGATCACCGACGCCCTCTGGGACGCGCTCGACGGCGACGGCGACGACCGGCTCGACCGGGCCGAGTTCCTGCGCCTGTGGTCGGCGTACGACGTGGCGGGGGCGGCGTCACGGGCGGCGTTCGATCGGCTGCGCGGCAACAAGGTGGCGCACGTGTCGAAGGACGGGTTCGCCCAGGCGATGTACGACTTCTACTACAGCTCCGCCACCGCCGCCCCCATACTCGGCTGAAGCCCTCACCCCACCGATCGGGCCTGGTCGATGAGCTGGACCAGCTCCGTCACCATCGGGTCCTCGCTGGCCGGCGCCAGCCGGGCGGCCTGCTCCTTGAGCTCGGGCAGGTCCATGCCGAACGCCTTGCGGTCGCGCAGGTAGACCGCGAACGCGGCCACCACCACGTCCACCTGGAACCTGACCGGCGCCTTGTCCAGCGACGCGGCCAGCTCGTCGGCCCGCAGCGACTTGCTCGCCTCGGAGGCGGAGCGGGTGTCGGGGTCCTGCCAGCGCACGGTGGCCTGGGCGAGCTGCCCGCCGGCGCCCGGCTTGAGCCGCAGCGAGTAGAGCGCGGTGACCGAGTGGCCGGGGCCGACCTCGCCGCCGTCGCGGGTGTCGTCGCGGAAGTCCTCCGTGTCCAGCGCGCGGTTCTCGTACCCGATGAGCTGGTAGCGCTCCACCACCGACGGGTTGAAGACCACCTGGGCCTTGGCGTCGCGCGCCCGCAGCTCGATGTTCGCGGGCAGCTGCGTGGTGAAGACCTTGTCGGCCTCCTCCTGAGTGCTGACGTACACGGCCATGCCGTCGCCGTTGTCGGCGAGCTGCTCCATCAGCTCGTCGCCGTAGTCGCGGCCGACGCCGACGGTGAGCAGCGTGACCTGCTTGCCCGCGTACTCCTTGACCTGGCCGAGGATGGTACGCCACTCGGTGGGGCCCTGGTTGGCCAGGCCGTCGGAGAGCAGGATGACCCGGTTCGTGGCGGCGGGGCGGAACGCCTTGGACGCCTCCTGGTAGCCGGTGACGAGCCCGGCCGACAGGTTGGTGCCGCCCGAGACGGTCAGCTCGTTCACCGCGTCGCGCAGCTCGTCCCGCGCGGTCAGCGGGGTCATCGACGCCAGCACCTCGGCGTCGTCGCTGAAGGACACGATCGACACCTGGTCGCCGGGCGCGAGCTGTTCGAGCAGTTTGAGCAGGGCCGACTTGACCAGGTCCAGCCGGCCGGTCTCGGCCATCGAGCCGGAGACGTCGACGACGAACGTGAGGTTGGCGGGCCGCCGCGCCGCCGCGTCCGAGCCGCGCGTCTGCAGGCCCACGCGCAGGATCGCCTGGTCGCGCTCCGGCAGCCTCGCGCCGTCCACGTGCACCGCGAAGCCGTCGTCCGACGGCGGCGCGTAGTCCTGCCGGAAGGCGTTGACCCACTCCTCCGGGCGGATCTCCCCGGGCGCCGGCCAGCGGCCTGTCTTGAGGGTCTGTCGGGCGTAACCGTACGAGGCCGTGTCCACGTCGAGGGCGAACGTGGAGATCTGGGCCGTGGTCGTGTCCTCCTCACCGTTCGTCTTGGCGGGTGACGCGGACGGGCGAGCCGGGGCCGGTTCCTCGTGCGCCGGAGCCTTCGCCGCGCGTTCACCACTGGTCGTGCTTCCGGAGCCGCCTCCGCACGCAGAGAGGGCGAGCAGCGCAACAATGCCGATTCCCGCCGCTAAAGGGCGAAATTTCATTGCAACCACCTCCATGCCCTACGACGGAACTTGATCTACGCTGGCCGAGCCGGTGACGTAAGCGAGCACAAACCGCGATCGACGCGTGATCAGTTGTGACAGCTGCGACAGCCGGGGTGACCAGGAGTGCGTCCGGACCGCCGGGATGTGGCCCTAGCGTGACAACGCCGCGTCCTCGACCCGCACCCGTACGGTGAGCAGCACCGCGTTGGCGGCGGCGAAGGCCAGCGCGGTGAGCCAGGCCGAGTGGACCAGCGGCAGCGCGAGGCCCTCGGCGACCACGGCCACGTAGTTGGGGTGCCGCAGCCACCGGTACGGCCCCCGGTGCACCAGCGGCATTCCCGGCACCACGACCACGCGGGTGTTCCACCGCCTGCCCAGCGTGCCGACGCACCACCAGCGCAGCCCCTGGGCCAGGACGACGACCGCCAGCATCGGCCAGCCCAGCGCCGGGACGAAGGGGCGGCCGAGCAGCCACACCTCGGCGGGCGCCGCCCCGAGGAGCGCCACGTGGGCCACGACGATCCAGGGGTAGTGCCGCCGGCCGTACTCGACGCCGCCCCTGGACCTGGCCCAGGCCAGGTTGCGGCGGGCCACCGCCAGCTCGGCCAGCCGCTCCAGCACGACCAGCCCGATCAGGACGAGGTACGCGCTCACCAGTGCAGCAGCAACAGCTCGGCGGAGAACCCCGGGCCCAGCGCGAGGAGCACGGCGGGAGTGTCCGGCCGGCCCCGCGTCTCCTGGAGCACGTGCAGCACCGAGACCGAGGACAGGTTGCCGTGCTCGCGCAGCGACCGCCAGGTCACGTCGAGCGCCTTGGGAGGCAGGCCGAGGGTCCGCGTGATCGCCTCGATGACCTTGGGGCCGCCGGGATGGCAGACCCAGGTGGCGACCTGCTCGGGGGTCAGGCCGTAGTCCGCCAGGAACGCCTTGATGTCACCGGCCAGCACCTGCTCCACGAACGCGGTCAGGTCCGGGTCCAGCACGATCCGGAACCCGTGCGGCCCGACCTCCCAGCCCATGAGGTGCTCGGTGTTGGGATAGAGCCGGCTGCGGGTGGCGACGACCTCGGGGCCCTGGCCGCGCCCGGTCGCCACGACGGCCGCCGCGCCGTCCCCGAACAGGGCGCTGGCCACCAGGTTCGCGAGCGAGGTGTCGTCCCGCTGGATCGTCAGCGAGCACAGCTCCACGCACACCAGCAGCGCGACGTGGTCGGGCCAGCCGCGCAGGTAGTCGTGCAGGCGCGACAGCCCCGACGCGCCCGCCGCGCACCCGAGTCCGAACACGGGCACCCGCTTGACGTCCGGCCGCAGCCCCACGCGCTGGGCCAGCCTGGCGTCGAGCGAGGGCGTGGCGATGCCGGTGGTCGAGCAGAGCACCAGGTGATCGACGCGCTCCGGGCGCACGCCGGCCTTGTTCAGGGCGCCCTTGACGGCCTGTTCGGTCAGGTCGAGGGCCGTTTCGAGGTAGATGTCGTTCGCGCGGGCGAAGGAGTCGAGCTTGGTGTAGTCGGCCAGCGGGAGCGCGAGATTGCGGCCTTCCACGCCGGCCGCCGCGTGGAATCGGCGCAGCAACTCCTCGTCGCAGTCGGTCAGCCGGGAGAACGCCTCGGTGATCTCCACCTGCGCGTAGCGATGATCCGGCAAAACGGTCTGCACGGCCGATATATGCATATACCTCTCTTGCCGCTGAAAGGCGCGGGCTAACATGCGAGGCATGCTCCTGCCGCATCCCTCCAGGCCGCATCGGGTGGCCGTGCTGGCGTTCGACGGCATGGCGCCGTTCGAGCTCGGCTGCGTCGTGGAGTTCTTCGGGCTGGCCCGGCCCGAGCTGGACCTCCCGTGGTACTCGCTCGCGGTGTGCGCGGAGACGCCGGAGCCGCTGCGGGTGGTGGGCGGGTTCACCATGCAGGCGGCGCACGGGCTGGACGTGCTGGCCGAGGCCGACACGGTGATCGTGCCCGGGGTGGCGGACGTGCGCGGAGAGGTCTCCGGCGCGCTCGTGTCCGCGCTGCGGCTCGCGCACTCGCGCGGCGCGCGCCTGGTGTCGATCTGCTCGGGCGCGTTCGCGCTGGCGGCGGCCGGGCTGCTGGACGGGCGCGAGGCCACCACCCACTGGAAGTACGCCGAGCTGCTCCAGGAGCGTTTCCCGCTCGTCCGGGTCAACCCCTCGGTCCTGTACGTGGACGGCGGCGACGTGCTGACCAGCGCGGGCAGCGCGGCGGGCCTCGACCTGCTGGTCCACCTCGTACGCGGCGACCACGGCCCGAACGTGGCCAACTCCGTGGCCCGCCGCCTGGTCATCCCGCCCCACCGGGAGGGTGGTCAGGCGCAGTTCATCCAGGCCGCGGTGACGCCGGTGACGGAGGACGACGGGGTGGGCAGGGCGATGGCGTGGGCCCTGGAGCACCTGGCCGGGCCGATCGCCGTGGCGGACCTGGCCAGGGTGGCGCACATGTCGGAGCGCTCGTTCATCAGGCACTTCAAGCGGCAGACCGGCACCAGCCCGCTGCGGTGGGTGATCTCGCAGCGGGTGGCGGCCAGCCTGCCGATGCTGGAGTCCACCGGGGCGCCGGTGGAGGAGATCGGGGCGGCGGTCGGGTTCGAGAGCGCGGTGACGTTCCGGCACCACTTCACGCGGGCCATGCGGACCTCGCCGTCGGCGTACCGGCGGGCCTTCAGCGCCTGACCTCCAGGCGGGCCTCAGGTCGTGAGCCTCCACAGGGAGGTGACCTCGGCGGCGCGGGCCTCGTGCAGCGGGTCCTGCTCGTCCTTCGGCCGGTGGTGGCGGGGCGGGACGTCCAGGCGCCCGGCAACGCGCAGCCCCGCCCGCTCGAACGCGGCCGTCAGGTCGGCCCGGGTGCGCAGGCCGAGGTGCTCGGCCAGGTCGGAGAGGATCAGCCAGCCTTCGCCTCCCGGCTCCAGATGCCCGGCCAGACCGTCGAGGAACCCGTGCAGCATCCGCCCGCCGGGATCGTAAACGGCCTGGTCGAGGGGCGAGACCGGCTTGGCGGGCAACCACGGCGGATTGCACACGATCAGCGGCGCCCGGCCGGGCGGGAAGAGGTCGGCGCGCACGACCTCCACCCGGTCGTCCAGCCCGAGGCGGGCGAGGTTGTCCTCGGCGCACTCGACTGAGCGCCGGTCGAGGTCGGTGGCCACGACCCGGCGCACGCCCCGTCTGGCCAGCACGGCGGCCAGCACGCCGGTGCCGGTGCCGATGTCGAAGGCCAGCCGGCGGTCCTCCGGCAGCGGCGCCCGCGCGACGAGGTCGACGTATTCGCCCCTGATCGGCGAGAACACGCCGTGGTGCGGGTGGACGCGGGCCTCGAGCGCGGGGACGTAGACGCCCTTGCGCCGCCATTCGTGGGCCCCGATCAGGCCGAGCAGCTCGCGTAGCTGGCCCACCGCCGGCGGGGCCTCCGCGCCGTACACCTCGGCGCACGCCTCGCGCACGTCCGGCGCCCTGCGCAGCGGCACCACGTGGTCTTCCGCGAACGGGACGAGCAGCATGCCCAGCGTGCGGGCGCGCTGGGACCGGGCCTGGCGGTAGCGGTGGAACCCGGCGCCGGGGGCGGCGGGCTTGCATCGGCGCCCCATGGCGGTCAGCAACTGGCGGGCGTTCTGGAAGTCGCCCTGCCAGAGCAGCGCGGTGCCCTCGCAGGCCAGCCGGTAGGCGGTGTCAGCCGTCATCCGGTCGTCGGCCGTGACCACCCGCCTGGGTGGCGGCGCGCCCAGCGCCGAACGCCAGATCGCCGACCGTTCCTGCCCTGCCTCGGTCCAGTGGATCATCAGAACCCGACCGTTTCACATGCCACGCCCGCGCGGCCACCCATTTACGGCAACAGCCCAAGGCGCTGGTGTCTCTCCCACCGTACGCCCGCCACCAGGGAGAGGACGACGCGCCGGGTCATCTGGCGCGCAGGGCGTCGAGACTCAGCGTGAAGTGGCGGTGCCAGCGCCCGGGAGCGGCCTCCGCCACGCGCGAGTTGGCCATCATGAAGAACGCCAGGTCGGTCGGCCCGACGTCCGCCCGCAGCGACCCCGCCCGCTGGGCCCGCTCGACCAGCCGGACGATCAGCCGGTTGACCTCGGACCCGTCGCTCCGGTGCGCCAGGAGACCTCCGGGCCACCGCCCACGCCGCCGGCCTGACGGACGAGCGCGTTCCGCCCGGCGGTCAGTTCCCGCGTTCGGCGGTGACGAGCTCGCGGGTGGCCGGCGCGACCTCGCCCGCGAACAGCTCCACCACCGACGGGTCGTCCGCCATCAGGATGAACGTGCTGACGCCGTGCTCCAGGGCGAGACCGGCGAGCTCTTCCGCCCACTGGTCCGGCGGCCCGTCGAGCAGGCCGCGGCTGGAGCTCGCGAAGCGGCCCGAGAGGTTCAGCAGCCGGCGTACGTCGGCGGGCGAGCGGCCGGCGGACTGCGCGGCCTCGTCGATGTGCTTGTTCCCCTCCGTGAGGTCGCCAGGACCGCCCTGCAGGTAGGACAGCGACGGCAGCCAGCCGTCGGCGGCGCGGCCGGTCAGCTTGAGCATCTTCGGCTTGTAGGCGCCGAGCCAGATCCCGATGTCATGGGCCGGGGCGGGGCCGCGTTTGGCGCCTTTGACCTGGTAGTACTCGCCGTCCACCCGGACACCGCCCGGCTCGTCGGCCGCCCAGATCTCGCGGAAGATCCCGATCGCCTCCTCCAACGCGTCCACGGCCTGGCCGGGGGACAGCCGCCGGCCGCCCATGGCCTCGATGGCGTCCCAGAACCCGCCCGCGCCGATGCCCAGCTCGAAACGGCCCCCGCTGAGCAGGTCGAGGCTGGCCGCGCTGCGGGCCAGCACGGCCGGGTGCCGCAGCGGCAGGTTGAGCACGTTGCCGCTGAGCCGGACGCGCTCGGTGCGGGCGGCCACGTAGGACAGCAGGGTCCAGGTGTCGAGGAACTTCGGCTGATAGGGGTGGTCCTGGAACGTCACCAGGTCCAGGCCGGCGCGGTCGGCCGCCACCGCCACCTCCACCGCGTGCGTGGCGGGCTGCGCCGTGGGGGTGACGAACGCGCCGAACAGCAGGTCGTGCCCGTAGTCGGTCATCTATGACTCCTCAGGTCGGATGTTGAAGTTGTCGCGGAAGACGTTGTCCGGGTCGTACCGTTCCTTGAGCTCGCGCAACCGCCGCAGGGTGCTCGGCGGGAACGCGTCGCCCAGCCGCTCGGGGCGCCCGTCGGTCTCGAAGCTGAGGTAGAGGCCGTTGACGTACGGCTCCAGCCGGGCCCACTCCCTGTCCACCCGCTGCCGGTTCGCCCCGAACGCGATGACCGAGAAATTGGCGGAGCGGTGGGCGTAGGCGGTGGCGTCCGCGGGGACGTCGGCCACCGCGCCGCCGACCGAGCGGATCTGGAAGAAGTACACCGCGCCGCTGTGGATCAGCCGCGCCGCGGCGGCGGCGAACTCCGGGGTGAGGTGGTCGACCAGCCCGGAGCGGGTGACCGGCTCCCCCTGGCCGTTGTGGCCGTCGCCGGCCGCGTTGGCCATGACGGCGGCGTACGAGGTGATCACGACCTGCTGGTCGAGCAGCGGGGCGATGTCCGCCATCGGCTGGAGCCGGTCGATGACGGTCTCCGGCACGCCCGCGTTGACCATGGCCATCACGTGCCCGGTCGCCGGCCGTCCGGCGCGCGGCGGGCTCACGATGAGGAAGCTCGTGAGGTCGCGCGGGGCCGCCTCCTGGACCGCGCCCCACCTTTCGAGGAACGTGGCCGTGTCCCCGGCGTCCATGACGAGCTGCGCCCACCCGACGTCGCCGACCTCGTCCACCTGGAACTCGAACGCCGTGACGACGCCGAAGTTCGCGCCCGCGCCGCGTACCGCCCAGAACAGGTCCGCGTTCTCCGTCTCGCTCGCCCGCACCACCGAGCCGTCGGCGAGCACCATCTCGACGGCGCGCAGGTGGTCGATGGTCAGGCCGTGGTCGCGCGCCAGGAACCCGAGCCCGCCGGCGGTGGCCAGGCCGCCGACGCCGACGCCGCCGTAGTCGCCGGAGCTGAGCGCCCACCCGTACGGCTCCAGGGCCGCGGCGACGTCCGTCCAGCGCGCGCCGGGCCCGATCCTGACCAGGCGGCTCTCCCGGTCGAGCACCTCGATGGAGTCCAGCCCGGACACGTCGACGACGATGCCGCCGTCGTTGGTGGAGCGGCCGCTGATCCCGTGGCCGCCGCTGCGCACCCCCAGCGGCAGGTGCGGGTGGGCCCGCGCGACCGCCAGCGCCTCGGCCACCTGGCCGGCGTCGCCCGGCCGGATGACCAGCCCCGGCGCGCCGCCCCGCAGGTACGTCGACCTGACCCGCGAATACCCCGGATCGCCCGGCTCGATCACCGGGAGGGAGGCGGGCACCCGGTCGTAGTCGATCCCGGCTCGCCGCAGGGCGCGCACGGAGGCGCGGCGCAGCTGGCGGCCGGTCGGTCCCACGGCCTCACGCAGCGCGGGCGCCACCTCCAGCACGAACCGCTCGATGTCCTCCGGGTCGTCCGACCTGAGGATGAACGTCCCGATCCCGTCCTCGACGGCCAGCGGGAGGAGGTCCGCCACGCCGGACCGCGCCGGGACGTCGACCAGCCGGCGGATCTCCCGGGGATCGCGCCCGGCCGCCACCGCGGCCTCGTCGATGAGCTTGTTCCCGGCCCTGATCCGGTCCGGCCCGACCTCGTCGAGGGACACCAGCCAGCCGTCCGCCCGCTCCCCCACCAGCCGCAGCGCCCGCGCGTCGGCCGCGCCCAGCCAGATCGGCACGTCGTGCGCGGCCGGCGGCCCCGGCTGCGCGCCCCCGAGCCGGTAGTGCTCGCCGTCGAAGCGCAGCGGCCCGCCGTCCGCGTCCCACATGCCGCGGATCACGTCGATCGCCTCGCCGGTCTCCTCGACGGCCCCCAGCGCGAGCGACAGCCGCCCGCCGGACAGCAGGTCGAGGCCGGCCGCCGCGCGGGCGAGCACGGCGGGCGGGCGCAGCGCGAGGTCCAGGACGTTGGCCGACAGGCCCACCCGCGAGGTCCGCCCGGCCACCCACGACAGAAGCGTCCACGTGTCGAACGTGTCCCGATGATCCGGGAAGGTGACCAGGTCGTACCCCAGTTCCTCACTCCGGACCGCCAGCGACACGGCGTCGGCTCCGGGGGTGAGGAACGTGCCGAACGTCAGTGGATGGCCGTAGTTCATCCGAGCTCTCTCCAAAAGGTTGATGCATCAACCATACTAGACTGTCGTCATGTCCACGCTCTCCACCCGTCAGGCGGCCCAGTGGGCCAGCTACCAGCGCATGCGCGTGCAGCTCACCGGGCGGATCAACCGGGAGCTCGCCGGGGCCACGGGTCTGTCGGAGGCCGACTACGAGATCCTCGCCCACCTCTCCGAGTCGCCCGACGAGTCGATGCGGGCGCTGGCGCTGCGCTGCGGGCTGGCGTGGGAGAAGAGCCGCCTGTCCCACCAGCTGCGGCGCATGGAGCAGCGCGGGCTGGTCACGCGCGCCGAGTGCGAGGAGGACAACCGGGGGTCGGTCATCCGGGTCACCGAGGAGGGCCGCCGGCTCGCCGCCGAGGCCAGGGTCCACCACGAGAGGGCCGTACGGCGCTACGTCGTCGACGTGCTGACCCCGGCCCAGCTGGAGGCCCTGGGCGCCATCGCCGAGACCGTGCTAGGCCGGCTCACGGATGAGGAGCACCACGCATAGGACGATTGTCATACCGAGGTCAGGATCGATGGCCCGTCAACGCGGCGCCGCGGTGGTGATCCGGGAGGTGGCCCGGAGGAAGGGCCTCGGGTGGCCGAGCATCGTGCTGATGGCCCTCGCCTACGGCGTGTTCGAGGAGGGCATCATGACGATGTCGCTCTTCAACCCCGACTACGCCGGGCAGCGGCTGCTCGACCCCGGCTACGTGCCCGCGCTCGGGATCGGGGTGCCGTGGACGCTGTTCGTGCTGGCCCTGCACACGGTGTGGAGCATGAGCGTGCCCATCGCGGTCATGGAGGAGCTGGCCGGCGAGCGGCGGACCACCCCGTGGCTGGGCAGGATCGGCCTGGGCGCGGCGGCGGTGCTGGCCGTGCTGGGAGCCGCGTCGACCACGCTGTTCTCCTACCAGAACGGGCACTTCCTCGCGTCAGTGCCGCAGCTCGCGTCCATCGTGGTGATCGTGGTCCTGCTGGTGGTGGCGGCCTTCCGGCTGCCGGGGGCGAGCCGGGCCACAGAGCGGACCACGGGCCCGGCACCTTCGCCGTGGCTGGTGCTCGGGGCGGCGCTGGTCGCCGGGCTGGTGTTCGAGCTGCAGACGGTGATCGAGGACCTGCCCGTCTGGCTGACCATCGCCGCGCTCGCCGCGGCCGAGGCGGGCATCGGCTGGCCGGCGCTCACCTGGTCGGCGCGCGAGGGGTGGGCCGGCGGGCACCGGATGGCGCTGCCGGCCGTGGCGCTTCAGAGGGCGAAGTCGAATGTGTAGGAGTGCGAGCCGTCAGGGGCGATGATGATGTCCATCTCGCCCCTGAGCCCCCGCAGCTCCCCCGTCGCCGAGTCGGGGACGACCGAGATTCTCAGCGACCGCTCGCCGCGGTCGCTGACCGCGTTGTGCTGCACGACGAAGGCCCCCGCGCGGCCGTCGAGAGTGCCCTCGATGCGCTCCAGCGCCACGTACGACCTCGAGTCCTCGACCTGCGTCGAGGCCGTCAGCAGGTGGACGACGCTGGTGGCCGTCAGGTCCCCGTGGAAGGTCTTGGACATGGTCACGAGCCCGATCGAGACGCCGTCACGCTCCACGAACGGCGCTTGTGCGTCCCAGCCTGCGGTGTCGAAGGTTCCCTTGGCGGTCATGGCTCCATCGTGCCGGTCATACCTGTCAGCTCCCGTCAGGTACCGGCGAGGCGCTCCACCACCGGCGCGAACTCGTCCAGGTACTGGGCGTTCACCGACACGTACGAGACGCCGAGCCGGTCGCGGCGCCTGCGGAGGGTGTCCGCCATCTCGTCCGGGGTGCCCAGCAGGACGCCGGTGCCGCCGGCCGGGACGCTCAGCCAGGAGGGCGGCTCGGCCCCGGCGGCCGCGAGGTTCATGCTGAGCTCCAGGTCGTGGAAGCGGTCGCCGGCCAGCTCGTACAGCTCGTCCAGCTTCGCCGCCACCTGGTCCTCCGTGTAGTGCGGCGGCAGGCCGAGTGCCACGGTGTCGGCCTTCTGGGCGGCGAGCTTGAGGAGCCTGGTCCCGGACGCGGCGACCAGGACGCGGACGTCCTTGACCGCGTCGATGGCCTGCGCGACCCGCTCGATGCGCCGGCCGGGCGTGCCGTACTCGACGCCGAGCGCCGCGGCGTCCCGCTCCGCGTCGGGGCGTCCGGCGCCCAGGCCCAGCTCGAAGCGCCCGTCGGTGAGCGCGTGCAGGGTGGCGGTCTCCCACGCCACGGCCTCGGGAGTCCGGTTGGCGGCGCTCAGCACGAACGTGCCGACGCGCAGGGTCGTCGTGGCCGTCGCGGCCACGGCGGCGGCGACGAAGGGCGACAGCGTGCCGAGCGTGTCGGGGACCAGCAGCGTCGAGTAGCCGAGGCTCTCCGTCCTGCGGGCCAGGCCGGTCCACGCGCCGGCGTCGGTGGCATGTCCGGCGACCGCGCCGAACCTGAACGGGTGATCGGTCATGCCACCAACGATCGCGGATCCACGCCGCGGCGACATCGTCCCCCGGACCGGTGGTCTCCTACATCCGGGGGCGCATGCCCGCGCGAGAGTGCTACTCCTGCAGCAGTATCCGCGTGAAGTCGTTGGCGAACTTGCCCTGGGGGTCGAGCCGCCGTACGAGCGAGCGGAACTCGTCGGGGCACTCGGGCCGGCGGGTGAACAGCTTGCCCCAGTGCGGCCTGGGCGCGAACGGCGCCAGCGTCTCCTCCACCAGCTCCAGCACCGGCAGCACCGCGGCCACGTCCCTGATCCAGGTGAAGTGGATGCCGACGCTGTCGCGGCCGCGGAAGGGGCTCAGCCACAGGTCGTCGGGGGCGATCGAGCGGACCTCCGAGATCTGCAGGACGGGCCGGATCCGGTCGCCGATCGCGTACAGCTCGCGCAGCGCCTTGACCGCGTGCTCCCGGGGCAGGATGAGCTCCGACTGCAGCTCGTCGCCCGCGCCGCTCGGCTCGGCGTCCGGCCGGAAGTGCGGCAGCCGCTCGTACCACGGCCCGGGCACGCCGAGCTGGATCGTGCAGTTCTCCGCCGACATCGCGGGCAGCGGGTGACGGGGACCGTCGGCCGGGGTGGTGCCGAACCAGTCGGCCTCGGTCAGCTCCTCGGTGCTCTTCAGCCAGACGCGGGTGTCGCGCCAGTCGGTGAAGAGGCTGACGCTGTAGGCGCCGGACATGATCTGGTCGAAGTCGGCGAGCGCGCCCACGGTCAGGCCCTCGCGTACGTACTGGCGCACCTCGAAGGCCGGCACCAGGTCGAGGGTCAGCGAGGTGACGATGCCGAGCGCGCCGAGGGCCACCACCGCGCCGGGGAAGTCGGCGTCGCCGCGGGAGAGGGTGAGCACGGAGCCGTCGGCGGTGACGAGGTCGAGCGAGGACACGGCCGCGGCCAGGCCGGGGACGGCGTCGCCGGAGCCGTGCGTACCGGTCGCGACCGAGCCGGCCACGGAGATGTGCGGCAGCGAGGCCAGGTTCGCCAGCGCGAACCCGGCCCGGTGCACCTGCGGCGCGAGCCGCGCGTACGTCATGCGCGCGGGCACCCGCACCGTGGCCGCCGCGCTGTCGATCTCCACCGCGTCCGGCATCCGGTCGAGCACGACGAGGTCGCCGTCGGTGTCCGCGACGTCGTTGAACGAGTGGCCGGTCCCCAGCGCCCGCACGCGGGAGCCGGCCGAGACGAGCCCCTGGAGCTCGTCGAGCGAGGTCGGGTGATGGACAGCTTGCGCCCGAAATGCGGTGTTTCCCGCCCAATTGGTCAGCGTCACGGCATTACCTTCCCACAAACCACCTTGTCAGCCCGGCCCGGGTGCCGCTAGCTTCATGATCCGCTGACGGAGGTGTGCCGTGCTCTACCTGTCCGAGGCCATCGGCCTTGTCACGCTTGTGCTCTGGCTCTACTGCCTCTTCGACGCGATCACCACGCCCGACGTGCTCTGCAGGAACCTGCCGAAGATCGTCTGGGTGGTCATCGTGCTGCTGTTCCCGCTGATCGGCTCCGTCGCCTGGCTGGTGGCCGGCCGCCCGGACCGGTCGCAGGCGGTCACGCGCCCGAGCGCGTTCCCCGAGTACGACCGCCCGGGCCGCTTCGCCGCCGTCAACCCGGACGACGACGAGGAGTTCCTGCGCCGCTGCCGCGAACGCGCCGAGGAGCAGCGCAGGAACGCCCCCAAGAAGCCGCCCGAGGACTAGAAGCCCTGGGCCAGGCGGTAGTACGCCTGGTTCCAGCGGATCTCCTTGGTGAACCGCTCGGTCGTCGTGTCGGCGTCGATGATCAGCAGCTCCACGCCCAGCATGTCGGCCAGGTCGGTCAGCTCCGCGCGGCCGATCGCCGTGGAGAGCACCGTGTGGTGCGGCGCGCCCGCCGTGAGCCACGACTCCGTGGACGTCCGCAGGTTGGGGCGGGGGCTCCAGACCGCGCGGGCGACCGGCAGCTTGGGCAGCGGCTGGGGCGGGGCCACGAGGTCGATCTCGTTGGCCACCAGCCGGAACCGGTCGCCCATGTCGGCCAGGCCCACCACGATGCCGGGGCCGGGCTCGGCGTCGAACACGAGCCGGACCGGGTCCTCCCTGTTGCCGATGCCCAGCGGGTGGATCTCGCACGACGGCGTGCCGGAGGCGATCGAGGGGCAGACCTCCAGCATGTGCGCGCCCAGGATGAGCTCCTGGCCGGGCGACAGGTCGTAGGTGTAGTCCTCCATGAACGACGTGCCGCCGGGCGCCATGGACTTCAGGGTGCGCAGGAGGACCGAGGTCTTCCAGTCGCCCTCGCCGCCGAAGCCGTACCCGTCGGCCATGAGCCGCTGCACGGCCAGGCCGGGGAGCTGGCGCAGGCCGCCGAGGTCCTCGAAGTTCGTGGTGAACGCCTTGAAGCCGCCCGACTCCAGGAAGCCGCGCAGGCCCAGCTCGATCCTGGCCGCGTACCGCAGCGACTCGTTGCGCTCGCCGAGCAGCTCGGGAGCGACGGTGTACTGCTCGGCGTACTCCTTGACCAGCGCCGTCACGTCCGCGTCCGAGGCCGCGTCCACGGCCTCCACCAGGTCGTTCACGCCGTAGGTGTTGACCGAGACGCCGAAGCGGAGCTGCGCCTCGACCTTGTCGCCCTCGGTGACCGCCACGTCGCGCATGTTGTCGCCGAAGCGGGCCAGCTTCAGCGTGCGCACCTCGGCCAGGCCCTTGGCGGCCCGCACCCAGGTCAGGATGCGCTCGCCCACGGCCGGGTCGCTGACGTGCCCGGCCACGGTCTTGCGCGGCACGCCCAGCCGCGTCTGCACGAACCCGAACTCACGGTCGCCGTGGGCGGCCTGGTTGAGGTTCATGAAGTCCATGTCGATGGTGCTCCACGGGAGCTCCACGTTGGCCTGCGTGTGCAGGTGCAGCAGCGGCTTGCGCAGCGCGTCGAGCCCCGCGATCCACATCTTGGCCGGGGAGAAGGTGTGCATCCACGCGATCACGCCGGCGCACGAGTCGTCGGCGTTGGCCTCCAGCATCACGCGCCTGATCGCCGCCGCGTCGGTGAGCACGGGCTTCCACTCGACGGGCATGGGCAGCTGCTCGGCGATGCGCTGAGACTGCTCGGCCACCTGGCGCAGCGTGTCCTCGCCGTACAGCCCCTGGCTGCCGGTCAGAAACCAGATCTTCAACGCGGGCTCCTCTGTCCGTAGACGTTCTGATAGCGGTCGTAAAGGCGGTCGATGTCGTCCTGCGGGATCGGCAGCGGCTCGCCGAGCTGCCTGGCCACGTGGACGGTCCGGGCCACGTCCTCGCACATGACGGCGGCCTTCACGGCCGCCTTCGGGTCCTTGCCGATGCTGAACACGCCGTGGTTCTGCATGAGGACGGCCTTGGAACGGTGGCCCTTGAGCGTCTCGACGATGCCCTGGCCGATCGAGTCGTCACCGATCAGCGCGAACGGGCCGAGCGGGATCTCGCCGCCGAACTCGTCGGCCATCGCGGTCAGCACGCACGGGATGGCCTCGCCGCGCGCCGCCCAGGCGGAGGCGTAGGTGGAGTGGGTGTGCACGACGCCGCCGACGTCGGGCAGGTTGCGGTAGACGTACGCGTGCGCGGCGGTGTCGCTGGACGGCGAGTGCTCGCCCTCCACGAGGTTGCCGTCGAGGTCGCACACGACCATGTTCTCCGGCGTCAGCTCGTCGTAGGAGACCCCGGACGGCTTGATGACGAACAGGTCCTCGCCCGGGATCCGGCCCGAGACGTTGCCCGCGGTCCAGACGACCAGGTTGTAGCGGACCAGCTCGGCATGCAGGTCGGCGACAGTCTTTCTCATGCTCATGCCTGGGCCTCGTTCCTGATCGCGCGGAGGGTGTGCAGGGCCTTTCCGTCTCCGAAGAAGTCGTGGAGCCTGCGGTACTCGGCGTAGAGCCGGTCGTAGGCGTCGGCGCTCGCCGCGTCGGGCACGTACGCGGCCTCGGTGCGCTTGCCCATGGCCGCGGCGGCCTCCTGGATGCCCGGGTAGGCGCCGGCGGCGACGGCCGCGTGGATGGCCGAGCCGAGCGCCGGGCCCTGGTCGGAGCCGATGACCGACAGCGGGCGGCGCAGCACGTCGGCGTAGACCTGCATGAGGAAGCGGTTCTTCAGCAGGCCGCCGGCGACCACGAACTCCTCGACCGGCACGCCCGACTTCTCGAACGTCTCCACGATCATCCGGGCGCCGAAGGCGGTGGACTCGATGAGCGCCCGGTAGACGTCCTCGGGCTTGGTGGCCAGGGTCTGGCCGATGATCACGCCGGACAGGTTGTGGTCCACGAGCACCGAGCGGTTGCCGCCGAACCAGTCGAGCGCGACCAGGCCGTGCTCGCCGACCGCCTGCTTCTCGGCCAGCGCGGTCAGGCTCTCGTGGTCGAGGTCGCCCCCGAAGTTGTCCACGAACCAGGCGAAGATGTCGCCGACCGCGGACTGGCCGGCCTCGTAGCCCCAGAGGCCGGGCACGATGCCGTCGCGTACGACGCCGCACATGCCGGGCACCTCGGCGAGCTGGTCGCTGGGCATGATGTGGCAGGTGGAGGTGCCCATGATGGCCACCATCTGGCCGGGCCTGACGGCGTCGGCGGCGGCCGCGGTGACGTGCGCGTCCACGTTGCCGACGGCCACGGCCGCGCCCTCGGGCAGCCCGGTCCACTCGGCGGCCTGCGCGGTCAGGCGCCCGGCGAGGCCGCCGAGAGGGGCCAGCGTGGTGCCGTTGACCTGGTCACCGACCTGACCGGTGGCGAGCTTGCCCGCGAAACCGGCGAAGCCGGGGTTGAGCTCGGCGAGGAACTCCTCGGACGGGTAGGAGCCGTCCTGGAAGATCCCCTTGTAACCCACAGTGCAGATGTTGCGGCTCTCGACGCCGGTGAGCTGCCAGATGATCCAGTCGGCCGCCTCGATCCAGCGCTCGGTCCTGGCGTACACCTCGGGGGCCTCCTCCAGGACCTGCAGGCCCTTGGCGAACTCCCACTCCGAGGAGATCTTGCCCCCGTAGCGCGGCAGCCAGCTCTCCCCCCGGCGCGCGGCCAGCTCGTTGATCCGGTCGGCGTGCGACTGCGCGGCGTGGTGCTTCCACAGCTTCGGCCACGCGTGCGGCTCGGACGGGGTCTCGAAGCACAGCGGCGTGCCATCCGCCGTCGTGGGCAGCACGGTGCAGGCGGTGAAGTCGGTGCCGATGCCGATGATCTCCTCGGGCGCGACGCCCGAGGCGGCGACCGCCTGGGGGACGGCGATCTTCAGCACGTCGATCCAGTCCTGCGGCGACTGCAGCGCCCAGTCGGGGCCCAGCCTCTCGTCGGATCCCGGCAGGCTGTGCTCGATGACGCGGTGGGCGTACTCGTGGACGGCACTGCCCAGCTCCGCGCCGTCGCTCACGCGGACGACGACGGCACGCCCCGAGAGCGTGCCGAAGTCGACTCCGACCACGTAACTGTTAGCGTTCACATTCCACTCCAGGGGATTTTTTCTGTGGCCTGCACATCATCTACCGCCGCCGGGCCGAGGTGCTCGACCGCACGACGAAGCTGGGAGGGACGACCAGGCGCTCGTAGGCGGTGGGCCCGGCGTCGATCTGGCGCAGCAGCACCTCGATGCAGTGCCTGCCCACCACGTCGAAGTCCTGCCTGACCGTGGTGAGCGGCGGCGAGAAGAACTCCGACTCGGGGATGTCGTCGAAGCCCACCACGCTGATCTGGTCGGGCACCCGCACGCCGGCCTCGCTGAGCGCGCGCAGCACGCCGAGCGCCATCTGGTCGTTGCCGGCGAACACGGCCGTGACGCCCTCCATCGCCGCCAGGCTCTTGCCGGCCTCGTAGCCGGCGCGCGGGCTCCAGTCGCCGGCCAGCGGCTCGGGCACCGGCCGGCCGGCCTCCTCCAGGGCCGCGCGCCAGCCCTCGATCCGGCCCTCGGTCTCCAGCCAGTCGGGGGCGCCGCTGACGTGCCAGACGGTCTCGTGACCCAGCTCCAGGAGGTGGCGGGTGGCGAGCCTGGCGCCCTGGACCTGGTCGATGCAGACCACCGACACGTCGGCGCTGTGGGTGCCCTCGACCGCGACCGCCGGCATGCCGGTCGGCAGGTTCTCCAGGGCGCGCCCGGCCGAGCGTTGCGGCGCGACCACCACGACCCCGTCCACGCCCTGCTCGGCGAGGTAGTCGATGGCGTCGCGCACGCTGGCCGCGTCGATCGACTTCAGGCTGACGATGCTCACGAAGTAGCCCGCGGTCCTGGCCGCCTGCTCGATGCCGTAGATCGTGCTGGCCGGGCCGTACAGCGTGGTGTCGAAGCTCACCACGCCGAGCGTCCTCGACCGCTTGGTGACCAGGGCGCGGGCGACCAGGTTACGCCGGTAGCCCAGCCGGGTGATCGCCTCCTCCACCCGGGCGCGGGTGTCCGCCCGGACGTTCGGGTGGTCGTTGAGCACCCGGGAGACCGTCTGGTGCGACACGCCCGCTTCCTTGGCCACATCGGCCATGACCGGCAGGCGGCGCTTGGGGGTCGTCACGGTCTCTCCTTTCGCTGGGCTCAGGGGATCCTACTAACGCGAAGCACCCGCCCGACGCTTGGTCCACACGTCGAACGCCACGGCCGCCAGGAGGACCGCCCCCTTGACGAGCATGACCCGCTCGCTGGGCGAGCCGATCAGGGACATGCCGTTGTTGATGACCGCCATGATCAGACCGCCGGTGATGGCGCCGACCACCTTGCCGACACCGCCCTGGACGGCCGCGCCGCCGATGAACGCCGCGGCGATGGCGTCCAGCTCGAAGCTGTTACCGGCGGTGGGACCGGCCTGGTTGAGCCGGCCGGCGAAGATGATGCCGGCGATGGCCGACAGCACGCCCATGTTGACGAAAATCCAGAAGACCACCGACTTGACCTTCACGCCGGACATGACGGCCGCCTGGAGGTTGCCGCCGATGGCGTAGATCTGCCGGCCGAAGACCGTGCGGTTGGCCATCAGCGAGTAGCCGAGCACGAGCACCGCCAGCAGCACCAGCACCCACGGGAGGTTCTTGAAACGGGCGAGCTGCACGACCAGGAAGAGGATCAGCGCGGCCCCGGCCGCCAGCTTCAGCACGAACAGCGCCATCGGCTCCACGGCCTGCCCGTAGCCGCGGCGCGCGTTGCGGGTGCGCCACTGGGAGGCCGCCATGCCGGCGATGGCCACGACGCCGATCAGCAGGCTGAACAGGTCGGCGCCGCCGAGCGGGCCGAGGCCGATGTTGCCGAGGTAGCCGTTGGTGAAGCCGTTGGCCAGCGTGCGGACCTGGTCGGGGAACGGGCCGATGCCCTGGTTGCCCAGCACGGTCAGCGTCAGCGCCCTGAACAGCAGCATGCCGGCCAGCGTCACGATGAACGCCGGGATGCCGAAGTACGCGATCCAGTAGCCCTGCCAGGCCCCGATGACCGCACCCGCCACCAGCGTGACGAGCAGGGCCAGCGGCCAGGGCCAGCCCATGTTCACCATGAGCACGGCCGCCAGCGCTCCCGTGACCGCCACCACCGAGCCGACCGACAGGTCGATGTGCCCGGCGATGATGATCAGGATCATGCCGATCGCGAGGATCAGGACGTAGGAGTTCTGGACGATGATGTTGGAGATGTTCTGCGGCGTGAGCATCGCGCCGTCGGTCAGCACCGAGAACAGCGCGACGATCAGCGCGAAGGCGATGTAGATGCCGCTGGATCGCAGGTTGAGCGACACTCCGCCGAGCGACACCCTGCCCGGCTGCCGTGGCGCTCCCCCGTCGCCCTTGGCGCCGGCCTCCACGGTGGGCGTGATGCTACTCATTTTTCCTGTCCCTTGGTCATCAAGTACATGAGGTGTTCCTGAGTGGCCTCCTGGCGCGGCACCTCGCCGGTGATGCGGCCCTCGGAGAGGGTGTAGACGCGGTCGCACAGCCCGAGCAGCTCGGGCAGCTCAGAGGAGATCACGAGCACGGCCTTGCCCTGGTCGGCCAGCCGGTTGATGATCGTGTAGATCTCGTACTTGGCACCGACGTCGATGCCTCTGGTGGGCTCGTCGAGGATGAGCACGTCCGGCTCGGTCAGGATCCATTTGGAGAGCACGACCTTCTGCTGGTTGCCGCCGCTCAGCTTGCCCACGATGCTGTTGACGGTGGGCGCCTTGATGTTCATGCTCTTGTGGAACTGCTCGGCGACCTTGTACTCCTCGTTCTCGTTGACCCAGCCGCGCTTGGACAGCCCGGTGAGCCCGGCCGCCGAGATGTTGCGCTTGATGTCCTCGATGAGGTTGAGGCCGTACCTCTTGCGGTCCTCGGTGGCGTAGGCGATGCCGTGCCTGATCGCGTCCTGCACGTTGCGGATCTCGATCGGCTTGCCGTCCTTGAAGATCTTGCCGGTGATGTGCACGCCGTACGTGCGCCCGAACACGCTCATCGCCAGCTCGGTGCGCCCGGCGCCCATCAGCCCCGCGAGGCCGACGATCTCGCCCCGGCGCAGCGTGAGGGCGGCGCCGTCGACCACCTTCCGGCCCGGCTGGCTGGGGCTGTAGACCGTCCAGTCCTCGATGCGCAGCACCTCGTCGCCGATGGTCGGCTCGTGCGGCGGGAAGCGGTTGTCGAGCGCCCGGCCGACCATGCCGGAGATGATGCGGTCCTCGGTGACGTTGTCGGTGGCCATGTCGAGGGTCTCGATCGTCTGCCCGTCGCGGATGATCGTGACGGAGTCGGCGATGGCGGTGACCTCGTTCAGCTTGTGAGAGATGATCACGCAGGTGATGCCCTCGTCCCGCAGGCCGCGCAGCAGGTCGAGCAGGTGGGCCGAGTCGTCGTCGTTGAGGGCGGCGGTCGGCTCGTCGAGGATGAGCAGCTTCACCTCTTTCGAGAGCGCCTTGGCGATCTCGACGAGCTGCTGCTTGCCCACGCCGATGTCGGAGATCGGCGTCGTCGGGTTCTCACGCAGGCCGACCCGCTTCATCAGCTCGCCGGCCTCGTAGTTGGTGCGGTTCCAGTCGATGAAGCCGCGCTTGGCGCGCTCGTTGCCGAGGAAGATGTTCTCGGCGATCGACAGCTGCGGGCTGAGCGCCAGCTCCTGGTGGATGATGACGATGCCGGCGTGCTCGCTGTCGCGGATGCCGCCGAACTCGACCGTCCTGCCCTCGAAGGTGATCTCGCCGTCGTACTCGCCGTGCGGGTAGACCCCGGAAAGCACCTTCATCAGCGTCGACTTGCCGGCGCCGTTCTCGCCGCAGATCGCGTGGATCTCGCCCCGCCGGACGGACAGGTTGACGTTCTGCAGCGCCTTGACGCCGGGGAACGTCTTGGTGATCCCGCTCATCCGCAAGATGTGCTCGGTCATATACCCCTCGCTCAGGGAGGAGAGCCCCGGGGACTCCTGGGGGTCCCCGGGGCTCTGGCCCTTACTTGAGCTGGTCCTCGGTGTAGTAGTTGCTGCCGACGATGATTTCCTTGTAGTTGCTCTTGTCCACGATCACCGGGTCGAGCAGGTACGACGGGACGACCTTGTTGCCGTTGTCGTAGTCCTTCTCGTTGTTGACCTCGGGCTTCTGGCCCTTGAGCACGGAGTCGGCCATCTTCACCGTCTGCTCGGCGAGCTTGCGGGTGTCCTTGAAGATGGTGGAGTACTGCTCACCGGCGATGATCGACTTGACCGACGCGAGCTCGGCGTCCTGGCCGGTCACGATCGGGTAGGGCTGGCCGCTGGTGCCGTAGCCGGAGCTCTTGAGCGCCGACAGGATGCCGATCGACAGACCGTCGTACGGCGACAGCACGCCGTCCACCTTCTTGCTGCTGGTGTAGGTCTTGGTGAGGATGTCCTCCATGCGCTTCTGCGCCGTGGCGGGGTCCCACCGCAGGATGGCGGCCTGCTTGAAGTCGGTCTGGCCGCTCGCGACCTTCAGGGTGCCGTCGTCGATCTTGGGCTTGAGCACCGACATGGCGCCGTTCCAGAAGAACGTGGCGTTGTTGTCGTCGGGCGAGCCGCCGAACAGCTCGACGTTGAACGGGCCCTTCTTGCCGTCCTCGACGCCGAGGCCCTTCAGCAGCGAGGTCGCCTGCTGCACGCCGACCTTGAAGTTGTCGAACGTGGCGTAGTAGTCGACGTTCGGGCTGTTGCGGATCAGGCGGTCATAGGCGATGACCGGGATCTTGTTGTCGGCGGCCTGCTGGAGCTGGGAGGTGATGGCGGTGCCGTCGATCGAGGCGATGATCAGGAGCTTGGCGCCCTTGGTGATCTGGTTCTCGATCTGGTTGGCCTGCGTGGGGATGTCGTTCTCCGCGTACTGGAGGTCGACCTTGTAGCCCAGCTTCTCCAGCTGCTGCTTGACGTTGTCGCCGTCGTGGATCCAGCGCTCCGACGACTTCGTGGGCATCGTGACGCCGATCAGGGCGCCCCCGTTACCGGCCGAGGCCGAGGCGGAGGCCTGGGCGTCGACGGTCTTCGTGCTCGATCCGCAGGCCGTCATCGTCGCGGCGAGGGCGATGACGGACACCACGCCCCCGATTCGTCCCAACCTCATGTCATCTCCTTGCGATGGGGGTCGCGGCAGCGCTGGACGCGGCGGCTGCCGGTAGAGCGAGGAATTCGATTACAGAAAGTAACGAATCAGAACAAAATTCTCGTTCGCTTCCGCCGATTGTTATCGCTAACAACGCTCGTGTCAACGGGCGCGCATAACCTACCGGAAACTTTCGAGTAACTTTCCCCAGCAGGTCAGCGCCTCGATCGGGCTGAGAACAGGCGCTGCAGCAAGATGAAGACGAAGAGCAACATTCCGATGAAGATCTTGGTCCACCATGAGGACAGTGTCCCCTCGAAACTGATGATCGTCTGGATCAGGCCCAGCACGAGCACCCCGAGGACGGTGCCCAGCAGGAAGCCGCTGCCGCCGGTCAGCAGCGTGCCGCCGATGACGACCGCCGCGATCGCGTCCAGCTCCATGCCCACGGCGTGCAGCCCGTAGCCGGAGAGCATGTAGAACGACAGCAGCACGCCGCCCAGCGCCGAGCAGAACCCGCTGATCGTGTAGACCGCGATCTTCGTCCGGCCCACGGGCAGCCCCATCAGCAGCGCGGACTGCTCGCTGCCGCCGGTCGCGTACACCGCGCGGCCGAGGCGGGTGTAGTGCAGCACGTACGCCGCCACCAGCACGACCACCACGGCGACGATCACGCTGGGTGATATCCACATGTCGGCGAACAGGTCGATCCTCGCCTGCGCGAACGCCGTGAAGGTGGGATCGTTGATCGGGATCGAGTCCGTGCCGATCGTGTAACACAGCCCCCGCGCCAGGAACATGCCCGCCAGCGTCACGATGAACGGCTGGATGTCGAAGGCGTGCACGATGTACCCCATCACCAGCCCCAGCCCCGCCCCGATGACCAGCACCAGCGGGATCACCAGGTACGGCGGCCACCCGGGCCCCGCCATGAGGCTGGCCGAGATCATCGTGGACAGCGCCACCACCGACCCCACCGACAGGTCGATGCCCCCGGTCAGGATCACGAACGTCATCCCGACGGCCACCACCAGCAGGAAGGCGTTGTCGATGAAGACGTTGAGTACGACCTGCCCGCTGGCGAACCCCTCGTAGCGGATCCCCCCGACCACGAACATGGCCAGGAACAGGCACCCGGTCACGAGGACCGGCAGGTACTTGGCGGGCACGCTCGCCCGCCCGATCGTCAGCGTGCTCATGTGGTAACTCGCACCTTCTCCTCGGCCACCGGGCTGGCGGGCGCGGCGCGGCCGCGTCCGCGGAACGCCTTCTGGCGGAAGGACGGGGACTGGATGAGGCAGACCGCCGTCACGACCAGCGCCTTGAACAGCAGCGTGGTCTCCGGTGGCACGCCGATCGAGTAGATCGTCGTGGTCAGGGTCTGGATGATCAGCGCGCCCAGCACGGTGCCGCCGAGCGAGAACCGGCCGCCGGACAGCGACGTGCCGCCGATCACGACGGCCAGGATGGCGTCCAGCTCGATCCACAGGCCGGCGTTGTTGCCGTCGGCGCTGGAGACGTTCGAGCTGATCATCAACCCGGCGACGCCCGCGCACAGGGCGGCGAACGCGTACACCATGATGATGATCCCGCGCGACCTGATGCCCGCGAGGCGGCTGGCCTCGGCGTTGCCGCCGACCGACTCGATCAGCATGCCCAGCGCCAGCCGCCGGGTGAGGAACGCCGTGATGGCCAGCACGCCGATCACGATGAGGATGCCGAACGGCACGGTCAGCCAGTAGCCGCCGCCGATCACCTTGTACGCCGGGCTGTTGACGGTGATGATCTGCCCGTCGGTGATGAGCTGGGCCAGGCCGCGCCCGGCCACCATGAGGATCAGCGTGGCGATGATCGGCTGGATGCCGACGGCCGCGACCAGGAACCCGTTCCAGGCCCCCAGCACCAGGCAGAGGCCGAGCGCCGCCGCCACGGCGGTGAACACGTTCGCGTCCTCGCTGATCTGCAGGCAGGCCAGCGCCCCCGAGATCGCCACCACCGAGCCCACCGACAGGTCGATGCCGCCGGTGGCGATGACCAGCGTCATCCCGAGCGAGACCAGGATCAGCGGGGCGCCGAAGCGCAGGATGTCGATCAGGCTCCCGTACAGGTGGCCTTCCCTGACCTGGATCGAGAAGAAGCTGGGCGTGAAGAACACGTTCAGCGCCAGCAGCAGTACGAGGACCACCACCGGCCAGAGCAGCCGTCTCATGAGGCCCGGCCTCCGCTCGCGATCGTTTCCATGAGCACGTCCGTCGTCAGCTCGTCGTCGTTGGGCAGCTCGGCCACCAGCCGCCGGTCGCGCAGCACCTCGACCTTGTGGCTGAGCCGCAGCACCTCCTCCAGCTCGGCCGAGATGAACAGCACCGCCATGCCGCCGTCGGACAGCTCGGCCACCAGGCGCTGGATCTCGGTCTTCGCGCCGACGTCGATGCCCCGGGTGGGCTCGTCCAGGATGAGCAGGCGCGGCTCGAGGATGAGCCATCGGGCCAGCACGACCTTCTGCTGGTTGCCGCCACTGAGGTTGCGTACGAGGTGCTCGGGGTTGGGCGGGCTGATCTTCAGGGCCTTGACGTACCTGCCGACCAGCTCGTCCTGCTGCTCGCGCGGCACCGGCCTGGTCCAGCCCCTGGTGGCCTGGAGGGCGAGGATGATGTTCTCGCGCACGGTGAGGTCGGGGATCAGGCCGTCGGCCTTGCGGTTCTCGGAGCAGAACGCGATCTTGTGGTTCATGGCCGCGCGCGGCGTGCGCAACGACGCCGGGGTCCCGCCGACCGCGATCTCGCCCGTGCCCGCGTGGTCGGCGCCGAACAGCAGCCGCGCGATCTCCGTACGGCCGGAGCCGAGCAGCCCGGCCAGGCCCACCACCTCGCCCTCGTGGATCGTGAGCGTGAACGGCTCGATGGCCCCCGGCCGGCCCAGCTCGCGCGCCTCGACCAGCGGCCGGTCGAAGACCTTGGCCTCGCCCTGCAGCCGCTCCAGCGCGGCCAGCTCCTGGCCGATCATCTTGGCGACCAGCTCGACCTGCGGGAGCCGGTCGGTGAGGTACTCGCCGACCAGCCTGCCGTTGCGCAGGATCGTCATGCGGTCCGAGATCTCGTAGATCTGGTCGAGGAAGTGGGAGACGAAGAGGATGGCGATGCCCTCCTCCTTCAGCCTCCTCATCACCCGGAAGAGCTGCTGGACCTCGTCGGCGTCCAGGCTGGAGGTGGGCTCGTCCAGGATGAGCACCCTCGCCTCGATGTCGATCGCCCGCGCGATGGCCACCATCTGCTGGACGGCCAGCGAGTACGTCGACAGCGGCGCCGACACGTCCACGCTCAGCTCCAGCCGCGACAGCAGCTCGGCGGCCCTGGCGCGCATCCGCTTCCAGTCGATGCGGCCCCTTTTCCGGGGCTCGCGGCCGATGAAGATGTTCTCGGCCACCGAGAGGTTCGTGCAGAGGTTGACCTCCTGGTAGACCGTGCTGATGCCGGCCTGCTGCGCCTCCAGGGGGCTGCCGAACGCGACGGGGGCGCCGCCCAGCTCGATGGTGCCCGCGTCGGCGGGGTGGACGCCGGTGAGCACTTTGATCAGGGTGGACTTGCCCGCGCCGTTCTCTCCCATGAGCGCGTGCACCTCGCCCGGGAGCAGCCGCAGGTCGACGCCGTCCAGGGCCTTCACGCCAGGGAACTGCTTGCCGATCCCGCTCATCGTCAGGACCGGCGCGGGTGTGACCATGTCTCTCCTCATATGGCTGGGAAACCGCCGCCTTGCCTCGTCACTACGCCTCCCCGGTGCCCCGGGTCCAGGGCCCCGGGCCGGAGCACGGAGGCGACTCGCCCCTTTCCCCGACCCAGGGACCCCAGCCGGACGGCGGGTCAGTACTGGCGGGAGGGCAGGGCCTGCTTGGCCTGCTCCTGCGTGAACGTGGTCTCCTCGGTCACCACGCGGGCCGGCACCTGCTCACCCTTGACGACCTTCTTGGCCAGGTCCATGAGCTGCGGGCCGAGCAGCGGCGAGCACTCGACGATGTAGTTGATCTTCCCGTCGGCGAGCGCCTGCATCCCGTCCTTGACGGCGTCCACGGTGATGATCTTGATGTCCTTGCCGGGCACCTTGCCCGCGCCCTCGATGGCCTCGATCGCGCCCAGGCCCATGTCGTCGTTGTGGGCGTAGAGGACGTCGATGTCCGGGTTCGACTTCAGGAAGGCCTCCATGACCTCCTTACCCTTGGCCCTGGTGAAGTCGCCGGTCTGCGAGGCGATGATCTTGAACTTGGGATCGGCCCCGATGACCTCCTGGAAGCCGGACTTGCGGTCGTTGGCCGGGGCCGAGCCCGTCGTGCCCTGCAGCTCGACGATGTTCACCGGGTCCTTGGCGTCCTTGTACTCGTTCACCAGCCACTGGCCGGCCTTCTTGCCCTCTTCGACGAAGTCCGAGCCGAGGAAGGTCTTGTAGAGGGAGGTGTCCTTGGAGTCCACGGCGCGGTCGGTCAGGATGACCGGGATCTTCGCGTCCTTGGCCTCCTTGAGCACCGTGTCCCAGCCGGACTCCACCACCGGCGAGAAGGCGATGACGTCCACCTTCTGCTGGATGTAGGAGCGGATGGCCTTGATCTGGTTCTCCTGCTTCTGCTGGGCGTCGGAGAACTTGAGCGTGATGCCCGCGGTCTTGGCCGAGTCCTGCACGGACTTGGTGTTCGCGGTGCGCCACCCGCTCTCCGCACCCACCTGGGAGAAGCCCATGGTGATCGAGCCGCCACCACCGCCGCCGCCACCGCCGCTGCCGCAGGCGGTCATGGACATCGCGGTCAGACCGGCGAGAACTAAAGCCGAGATCCTCTTCAACACGTGGGGGGTTCCCTTCTCATGTGAGCGCTAACATCCCCATCAGGGGACACCGGCGCCTTCCTGCCTTGCGCAACGGCCTACACATCAGCCGCACCGGTCCCCGAGAGCGTCGCCGACGCCTACTTTTCGATGTGCTGAGGATGCATCGAAGTGCTTGATGAGCTCGCCCCGACTGTGAACGTTAACAACCGGTCCCGTCAAGGGGCCGCCGGATTACGGTCGGATTACACGGACGGCCCCTTGACGGGGGTCTCGGCCGTTCCTTAACTTGTCGCGGATCGCTGTTGTTAACGCTCACTCGCCTTGTTAACGCTAACAACCTTGAGGAGCCCCCCACTCATGACGCGAACCGTCTTATCCGCCCTGCTCCTGGCGGCCTCGCTGGTGGCGCCACCGCCGGCGGCCTCGCTCGCGGAGCCGATCCCGGACGGCGCCGTGGTCGACCAGTTCGACGGCACCACGCTCGGCGAGGACTGGGCGGTGCTGTCGCCGGACAGCTCCCGCTGGTCGCTGTCGGGCGGCGCGCTGCGCGTGGAGAGCCTGACCGGCGACACCTACCAGGGCACCAACACCGCCAGGAACCTCTTCCTCGTGGACGTCCCGGCCGGCGACTTCGAAGTGGTCACCAAGCTGAGCGCCCCGGTCGCGCTGGACTACCAGAGCGCGGGCCTGCTGGCCTGGCAGGACTGGGACAACTACGTACGCGCCGGGCTCGCCCACGTCGGGTCCGCGGGCGGGCCGGTGATCGAGACGGACACCGAGGTCGGGGCCTCGTTCAACGCGAGCTTCGCGGCCCGGCCCGGCTCGACCGGCGAGATCGTCAAGCTGGCCAGGACCGGGGACGAATTCGTCTCCTCGTACTGGGACGGCTCGTCCTGGGTGCAGGCGGCCAAGGTGAGCGCGAAGCTGGACGTCAAACAGCTCGGCCTGTTCGCGCTGTCGGCACAGAACGGCACGTCGGTGACGGCGGTGTTCGACTACATCGCGATCAAGGCGAGCGAGGGTGAACCGGTGGTGCCGTCCGGGGCGTTCACGCTGCGCTCCGGCTCGCTGCCGTACCTGTCGGCGGGCCCGTCGGGGGTGGTGCGGGCGTCGGCGAAGGCGGGGATGACCAGCCTGGCCCTCACGGCCACGGCCGCCGGCGACGGCGTGACACTGAAGGACGTGGCGAGCGGCGAGTTCCTGCGGGTCGCCGCCGGCAAGGTGCGGCTGGGCGGGACCGCGTCGGTCTTCCGGCTCAAGGACGCGGGCGGCGGCAAGGTCGTGCTCTCCTCCGGCGGCCAGAACGTCTCCGTCGGCGACGGCGCCCTGGTCACGGGGAGCGCGATCACGAAGTTCAGGGTCGAGGGCTACAGCTCGGGCAAGCTGACCGTGGACACCGGGGCCAAGGGCACCGAGGTCAGCCCCGACCTCTACGGGGTCTTCTACGAGGACATCAACCACGCCGCCGACGGCGGGCTCTACGCCGAGCTGGTGCAGAACCGCTCGTTCGAGTTCAACAGCGTGGACGAGCCCTCCTACACGGGCCTGACCGCGTGGTCCAAGGCCGAACGCGGCGCCACCGCCGCCCTCGCGATCGGCACCGACCAGCCGCTGAACGCCAACAACCGCAACTACCTGCGGCTCGACGTGACCGGTGACGGCAGCGCGGGCGCGAGCAACGCCGGGTTCAACCGCGGCATCCCCGTGAAGCAGGGCAAGCGGTACGACGTGTCCCTCTGGGCCAGGCGCGCGGCGGCGGGACCGCTGACGGTCTCGGTGGAGAACGGCTCCACCGTCCTCGGCACGGCCACGCTGCGGGTGAAGGCCGGCGGCTGGGCGAAGTACACCGCGTCGTTCACGGCCTCGGGGACGACGGACGCGGGGCGGCTGGTGGTGCTGGCGCCGGGCGGCCGGACCGACCTGGACATGGTGTCGCTGTTCCCGCGCGACACGTTCAAGGGGCACGGCATGCGGACCGACCTGGCCAGGATGATCGCCGAGCTGAAGCCCAGGTTCCTGCGCTTCCCCGGCGGGTGCGTGACGAACGTCGGCACGTACGACCCGTACTCGGACAACCAGGACCGGCGGCGCATCTACCAGTGGAAGGAGACGATCGGCCCGGTCGAGGAGCGGCCGACCAACTACAACTTCTGGGGCTACAACCAGTCCTACGGCCTCGGCTACTACGAGTACTTCCAGTTCGCCGAGGACATCGGGGCGCGGGCGCTGCCGGTGCTGTCGGTGGGCGTGAACGGGTGCGGCGAGAACCGGCCGCTGACCGACGAGGCCAAGCTGGCCCGCTGGGTGCAGGACACGCTCGACCTGATCGAGTTCGCCAACGGGCCGGTCACCTCGGAGTGGGGCGGGAAGCGGGCCAGGCTCGGGCATCCGAGGCCGTTCGGGCTGGAGTACATCGGCCTCGGGAACGAGGAGATCTACCCCGAGTTCTTCGCGAACTACCCGAAGTTCGCGGATGCCATCAGGGCCAAGTATCCGGACATCAAGATCATCAGTAACTCGGGGCAGACGTCGCAGGGCGCCTGGTTCGACCGGATGTGGCAGTTCGCCCGCGACCAGAAGGCCGACCTCGTCGACGAGCACTACTACAACAGCCCGGAGTGGTTCCTGACCAACAACCACCGCTACGACGCCTATGACCGCACCGGGCCGAAGGTGTTCGTGGGCGAGTACGCCTCGCGCGGCAACACGTGGCACAACGCGCTGGCGGAGGCGTCGTACATGACGGGCCTGGAGCGCAACTCCGACGTCGTACGGCTGGCCTCGTACGCGCCGCTGCTGGCCAACGTGGACTACGTGGACTGGACGCCGGACCTCATCTGGTTCGACAACGACCAGGTCTACGGCTCGCCGAACTACTACGTGCAGCGGCTGTTCTCGACCAATGTCGGCGACCGGGTGCTGCCCAGCACCTTCACGGGCGAGGGCGGCGCGGTCGAGGACATCGGCGGCGCGGTGGGGCTCGGCGCGTGGAACACCGCCGTCCGGTACGACGACGTGAAGGTCACCGCGGCCGACGGGACCACGCTGCTGGCGGACGACTTCTCGGCCGGAGCCGGCAAGTGGACCCCCGGCCTGGGGACCTGGGCCGTGCAGGACGGCGCCTACGCGCAGACCGCCCAGGTGACGGACGCCAGGTCCACGGCGGGCTCGGCCGACTGGTCGAACTACACGATGGAGGTCACCGCCAGGAAGACCGCCGGGGCCGAGGGCTTCCTGATCATGTTCGGGGTCAAGGGCACCGGCGACTTCTACTGGTGGAACCTCGGCGGCTGGGGCAACACCCAGTCCGCCGTCGAGAAGGCCACCAACGGCGCCAAGTCCTCGATCGCCACCTCCGCCACCACGATCGAGACCGGCCGCGACTACCAGATCAAGATCCAGGTCAGCGGGCGGCGGATCACGACCTGGCTGGACGGGCAGAAGATCAACGACTTCGTGGACGACGCCGTCGTGGAGCCGCTCTACCAGGTGGTGTCCAGGGACGGGAAGTCCGTGACGCTCAAGGTCGTCAACGTGCGGGACACCTCCGTACGCGGCAGCGTGGACCTCGGCTCGGCGCGGTTCCGGCCGGTCGCCACGGTGACCACGCTGACCGGCTCGCCCTCCGACACGAACTCCCTGTCCGAGCCGGAGCGGGTGGCGCCCGTGGAGCGGCAGGTGCGCGGCTTCTCCTCGGCCTTCACCTA
Source organism: Nonomuraea angiospora (assembly GCF_014873145.1). Lineage (NCBI taxonomy): Bacteria > Bacillati > Actinomycetota > Actinomycetes > Streptosporangiales > Streptosporangiaceae > Nonomuraea > Nonomuraea angiospora. Next base: position 4,893,555 of record NZ_JADBEK010000001.1, read on the forward strand.
CGACTTCCCCGCGCACTCGGTGACGTTCGTGCGGCTGACCGAGCGATGACGGCGCGGGGCGGGCCTCCGCCTGGAGGCCCGCCCCGCGGCTACGCGACGACCCGGTAGTGCGTGGTCATCCGGCCCGTGTCGTCGAGCACGTGGAACGCGACCGCCGGCGGGAGGTCGTAGTCCACGCAGTTGGCGAACGACGTGCCGCCCTCCCACGGCAGCTTCAGCGTGGACACCACGCCGGGGGCGGCCAGCAGCGGGCGGCCGGCGAAGGTGGTGACGGCGCCCGTGTGGGCGTGGCCGACCAGCACGGCGGGCACGCCCGGATGCCGCCCGAGCAGCTCTTCCAGAGGCTCGGGCCGGTGCAGCCGGATGCCGTCGATCACCGGGCTGTGCAGCAGGGCCGGCGGGTGGTGGAAGGCCACGAACACCGGCCGGTCCGCGCCCGCGAGCACGTCGTCCAGCCAGGCCAGCGTCTCGCCGTCCAGGTGCCCCGCGTCTTCGCCGGGGATGGAGGAGTCGCACATGGCGTAGACGGCCCTGTCCGTGCGCAGGACCTGGTTGATCGGCCCCTCGCCGCCGCGCGGGTCACCCAGCAGGACGCGGCGGAACTGCTCGCGCACGTCGTGGTTGCCCGGGCCGACCAGGACGGGGTGGCGGGAGGAGAGCAGCTTGCGCGCCTCCTCGTACTCCTCGGGGAGCCCGTGGTCGGCGATGTCGCCGGTGACGAGCACGGCGTCGAGGTCGGCGGGGAGCGCGTCGAGGTAGCGCATGACGGAGGTGGCACGGTCGGCGCTCTGGGGCGTCGCGCCGATGTGGATGTCGCTCAGGTGAGCGATCACGATCATGTTGACGTCGTCCTTCCGGGTTCTGCCTGCTCACCTACCGTAGGCCCGGGTACCGGACCATACGTAAGATCCGGTTACGTGCGCAAAGATTGGGCCGGTTCCGGAGTGGACCTGCATCTGGAGGTCGCCGCCGGCGGCGGGCGGCGGCGCGGGCTGGAGGAGGCGCTGCGGCGGGCGGTGCGGGACGGGCGGCTGCCGCGCGGCACGCGGCTGCCTTCGACGCGGTCGCTGGCGGCGGAGCTGGGGCTGTCGCGCGGCACGGTGAGCGCGGCCTACGACCAGCTCGTCGCCGAGGGCTACCTGGCCACCCGCCCGGGCTCGGCCACCGAGGTCGCCGACGTGTCCCCCGCGACGCCATCCGATCCACGGCTGTCCTCCGAGCCTCCTCCGGCGCCGCCGTATGACCTGCGGCTGCCGGCCGGGCCCTCCAAGACGCCGCCGTATGACCTGCGGCTGCCGGCCGGGCCCTCCACGACGCCGCTGCATGACCTGCGGCCGGGGCAGCCCGACCTGTCGGCGTTTCCGGCGCGGGCCTGGTTGCGGGCCACCCGGCACGTGCTCTCCACCGCGCCCGCCGAGGTCCTCGGCCCGTGCGACCCGCGCGGCCGGATCGAGCTGCGGGCGGCGCTGGCCGGCTACCTCGCCAGGACGCGCGGGGTGCTCACCACGCCGGACCTGATCGTGGTCACGACGGGGTTCGTCCAGGCGCTCAACCTGATCGTCCAGGTGGTCGACGGCCCGATCGCCACCGAGGAGCCGGGGCACGACTTCTACCGCGAGGTGCTGCGCCGGGCCGGGCGCCAGACCGTACCGCTGCCCGTGGACGGGCTGGGCGCCCAGGTGGACACGCTCACCGGCGCCACCGCGGCGGCCGTCGTCACGCCCGCGCACCAGTACCCCACGGGCGTCCCCCTGCACCCCGCCCGCCGCCGCGCGCTGCGCGAGTGGGGCGGGCTCGTCGTGGAGGACGACTACGACGGGGAGTTCCGCTACGACCGGCAGCCGGTCGGCGCGTTCCAGGGGACCGCGCCCGATCGGGTCGTGTACGTCGGCACCACCTCCGAGGCCCTCGCCCCGGCCCTGCGCCTGGGCTGGATGGCGGTGCCGCCCTCCCTGATCGGCCCCGTGGCCGAGGCCAAGCTGCACGCCGACGCCCACACCGAGGTGCTCGGCCAGCTCGTGCTGGCGAGGCTGATCGAGACCCACGACTACGACCGCCACATCCGCGCCGCCCGCCTGCGCTACCGCCGCCGCCGCGAGCTGCTGCTCGCCCGGCTCGGCCCCGGGCCCGGCCAGCCGCTGCCCGGCGTCGCCCTGCCCGGGGTGGCCGCCGGGCTGCGCGCGCTCCTCCTGCTCCCGGAGGCGGGCCCGGCGGAAGGGGAGCTGCTGGCCGAGTGCGAGCGCAGGGGCATCGCGCTGCGCGCCGCCTCCCCGCTCTGGCGCGGCGACGGCCCCGGCGGCCTGCTCGTCGGGTACGCCGCCCCGTCCGAACGCGCCTACCCGCGCGCCCTCGAAGCCCTGGCCGGAGCACTCGCCGGAACCTGACGGCGGCCCCGTCCGTTGTCAGGATGAGCGCACGAACGGCGAAGGAGGGACATGGGCTGGCACTACCGCAAGACCATCAAGGTGGGCCCGTTCCGGATCGACCTGTCACGTCGCGGCGTCGGCCACAGCTTCGGCAACCGCCGCTTCCACGTCACGACCACTCCCGACGGCCGCCGCCACGTCTCCGTGCGTCTGCCCGGCGGCTTCCACGTCGGCAAGTCGTTCGGCGGCCGGCGCCACCACGGACATTACTGACCCAAGGCGGTCGATCGACCGCTCGACATAGACGGGCCGGAGGCGGGAAAGCCTCCGGCCCGTCCCCTTTCCCGACGGCCGCCAGGCGATCAGAGTGGGCGAATGAGCGGTCACATGAGCCCCGAGGAGTTCCGCCGCCACGGCAGGCAGGTCGTCGACTGGATCGCGGACTATCTCGCCGGCATCGAGTCCCATCCCGTGATGTCCCAGGTGAGGCCGGGTGACATCCGCCGCGCGCTGCCGCCCGAGGCGCCCGAGCACGGCGAGCCGTTCGAGGCCGTGCTGTCGGATCTGGGGCGGATCCTGCTGCCCGGCATCACGCACTGGCAGCATCCCGGTTTCTTCGCCTACTTCCCCTCCAACGCCAGCGGCCCGGCCGTCCTGGGTGACCTGCTGTCCGGCGGGCTCGGCGTGCAGGGCATGCTCTGGGTGACCAGCCCGGCGTGCACGGAGCTGGAGACGGTGGTGGTCGACTGGCTGGCCGGGCTGCTCGGCCTGCCGGAGCATTTCCGTACGGACCGGGCGGGCGGCGGGGTCATCCAGGACTCGGCGTCGAGCGCCTGCCTGGTCGCCCTGCTGGCCGCGCTGCACCGGGCGAGCGGCGGCCGGGTCGCCTCCGACGGCGTCACCCGGAGGTACACGATCTACGTGTCGTCCCAGACGCACTCCTCGCTGGAGCGGGCGGCGCGGATCACGGGGCTGGGGGCGGCGGGCGTACGGGTGGTGGACGTCGATCCCCGTACTCTGGCCATGGACCCCGGCCACCTGCGGGCCCTGCTGGACCGGGACGAGGCGGACGGCGCCGTGCCTGCCCTGGTGTGCGCCACCGTCGGCACCACCTCCACCACCGCCGTCGACCCGGTGCCCGCGATCGGCGCGGTGTGCCGCGAACGCGGGATCTGGCTGCACGTGGACGCGGCCTACGCCGGGGTCGCGGCGATCTGCCCCGAGCTGCGGTGGTTGAACGAGGGCGTGGCCGAGTACGCCGACTCCTACTCCACGAACCCGCACAAATGGCTGCTGACCAACTTCGACTGCACCGTGCTCTGGACGGCCGACCGCGCCCCGCTGCTCGACGCGCTGTCGGTCATGCCCGAGTTCCTCAGGAACCCGGCCACCGCGACCGGCTCCGTCGTCGACTACCGGGACTGGCAGGTGCCGCTGGGCAGGCGCTTCAGGGCGTTGAAGCTGTGGTCGGTGATCCGCTGGTACGGGGCCGAGGGGCTGCGCGCGCACATTCGCAAGGGCGTGGCGCTGGCGCAGGAGCTGGCGTCGTGGATCTCCGCGGATCCCGGCTTCGAGGTGCGCGAGCCGCATCCGCTCGGGCTCGTGTGCTTCCGCCCGGTGTGGCCGGGACTGGCGGCGGACGAGGCGGACCGGGTCACGATGCGGCTGCTGGAGCTGCTCAACGCGGGCGGCTCCATGTACATGACGCACACCAGGGTCGGTGACCGGGTGGTGCTGCGGATGGCCATCGGCGGCGTGGCGACGGAGCGGCGGCACGTGGAGCAGGCGTGGGAGCGGATCCGCTGGGAACACGCGGCCCTGTCGGCCACGCTCCCCTGACGGCTCAGGCGCGGTAGCGCTCCACGAGCTCGGACCCGATCCTGGCCAGCTCGGCTTTGACCTCCTCCGGCTCCACGACCTCCACCGTCGCGCCCCATCCGGCCAGCTGCTCGGCGATCGACAACGCCATCGGCGCCGCCACGCGGGCCCTGACCCGCCCGTCCTCCTCGACGCGCTCGACCTCGCAGTGGCGCCCGAACTGGTGGCGCAGCACCGGCAGGAACCGCTCGGCGATGAGCAGGGTCGCGGACAGCAGCGAGCGCCGCCGCTCCATCGCGTCCACGACCTTTCCCCACGCCTCCGACAGCACGAACCCCTCCGGCCGCTCGAAGGCCAGTTCCGTCACCTCGGCCTCGGCGATCCGGTCCACCCGGAACGTGCGCTGCCCGGCCTCGGTGCCGGCGATCAGATACCAGATGTCGTCCTTGTCCACCAGGCCCCAGGGGTCGACGAGCCGGTGCGTACGCTCGCCGGAGCGGCCCTCGTACCCGATCCTGACCTTGCGGCGTCGCACGGTGGCGCTCTGCAGGACCCGCACCAGCTCGGGCCGGTCGGGGTCGCGCTCGCCCCAGCCGGTGGGGTCGATCACCACGACGTCGGCGGCGGCCTCGGCGTCGTCCCTGAACGTCTGGGGCAGGGCCCGCACCAGCTTGCGCAGCGCGGACTTGACCTCGGGCGTGGCGGCCGCGGCCGGACCGGCCAGCAGGAACAGCGCCTCGGCCTCACCGGCGGTCAGGCCGCTGAGGTCGGTCCTGGCGCCGCCCAGCAGGGACCAGCCGCCCCCGCGCCCGGCCTGCGGATACACCGGCACGCCCGCCGCGGACAGCGCTTCGAGGTCCCGGCGCGCGGTGGCCACGGACACTTCCAGCTCCGCGGCCAGCTCGGCCGCGGTCACCCGGCCGCGCGACTGCATGAGCAGCAGGACGGCCACAAGTCGATCGGCTCGCATGGCAGGAAATTCTCCTCGGAAAAGTGCTCATTGGATGAGCACTTTGACCGGAAGAATCATAGACATCACCCGGAAGGAAGGACCACCCAGATGCTCCGCGGATTCGCCACGATCAGCTTCTACGCAGCCGACCTCGAGGCGGCCAAGACCTGGTACACCGAGCTGCTCGGTCTCGAGCCCTACTACCAGGTGCCGGGCTACATCGAGTTCCGCGTCGACGACCACCAGCACGAGCTGGGCATCATCGATGCCCGCTACGCCCCGGCGGGCGCGACCGACGGGCCCGCGGGCTCGATCACCTACTGGCACGTGGACGACCTGGAGGCCGCCCTCGACCGGCTCATCGCGCTGGGGGCCAAGGAGCACCAGGCGATCAGGAAGCACGGCGAGGGGTTCGTCACCGCGTCCGTGATCGACCCGTTCGGCAACGTCCTCGGCGTCATGTACAACCAGCACTACCTGGACATGCTCGCCAGGTGACGGCCCCGCTCAGGAGTTGCCGACCCTCAGCCCGAAGGCCGACAACCCCTGCTCGTGGTGCTCGATCAGGCCCATCCGCCGGTAGAAGGCGTGGTTGGCGGCCCCCTCGGGGGTCGACTCGTGGTCGGTGGTCAGCATGAAGTAGCGGCAGTGCGCATAGCGCTCCTTCAGGCGCTCCAGCAACTGCCGCCCGATCCCCTGGCCGTGGAACCTCTTGTCGACGAGAAGCTCCTGCACGTAGCAGACCAGCTCGTCGTCGGAGACCGTCCGGGCCAGGCCGAGCAGCCGGCCGTCCTCGTCCCTGGCGACGAGGACGAGGTGCGAGTTCACCAGGCTCCGGCACACCCTGGCGATGTCGCGGGTCCAGGGCTGCCAGCCCACCGAGTCGTACAGCTGGAAGATCTCGGCCTCGTCGAACGACGTCTCCTGAGCGATGCTCACCACTTATGGGACTCCCCTGTATAAAGTCAGCGCTCTCCAGCCTATTCAGGACAGGCGGTTAGTTTCAGGCTTTTTTCACTGGGTCAGCGGCAAAAGCCCAGGTCGGCGCACAGGAGGTGGAATCAGATCTTGCGGCGTCCGGGCAGGCGCTCGTTACAATCGCCCAGCCGCAAAGGAGAAGCTGTGCGAACTGTGCGTGTGACCGTGGTCCTGGCCGCATTGACGGGCGCCCTGGTGCTGCCCGGCGTCGCGAGCGCGACCCCCTCGTCCGGCGCCCTCGCCAAGGTGCACACCGCCGGACGCGTCAAGGCCGGCGGGGACTCTCTCGAATACAGCTGGCCCGGCGTCTACTTCGAGGGCCGCTTCCGCGGCACCGGTGTCGGGATCGTCCTCGACGACTCCGACAACGACTACGAGGTCGAGGTCGACGGCTCGACCGTCGCCACCCTGGTGACCCCGGGCCGGACCACGTACTGGGTCAACGGCCTGACCCGGGGCACGCACCGCGTACGGCTGGTCAAACGCACCGAGAGCCCGTGGGCCACCAGCGCCTTCGGCGGCTTCGTCGCCGCCCCCGGCGGCGCGATCCTCGGCAGGCCCGCCGCGCGCCACCGGCAGATCGAGTTCATCGGCGACTCCTACACCGTCGGCTACGGCAACCGCTCCGACAGCCGCGACTGCACCGCCGACAAGGTCGCCCGCACCACCGACGCCAACCTCAGCTTCGGCGCGCTCACCGCGCGCCGCCTCAACGCCGACTACCAGCTCAACGCCTTCTCCGGCCGCGGCATGGTGCGCAACTACAACGGCAGCGACCCCGGCACCGACTTCCGCACCTACTACGACCGGGCCCTGCTGAACGTCGAAGGGGACGTCTGGCAGAACCCGGGCACCTGGCATCCCCAGCTGGTCGTGATCGGCCTGGGCATCAACGACTTCTCCACCGCCATCAACCCGGGCGAACCGTGGACGCCGGACACTCTGGTGGCCGCGTATCGCACCGCATACCAGGGCTTCCTCGACAAGCTCCGGGCCCGGTACGGCCCCCGCACCACCATCGTGGTCAGCGCCACGTACATGTCCAACACCACCGTGTTCGCCCAGACCGCGCAGCAGATCGTCCAGGAGCGCAACGCCAGGGGCGACGACCGGATCCGTTACTGGTACTACAGCGAATCCGGCCTCGACTACCTCGGCTGCCACTGGCACCCGTCCGTCCACGACCACCGGATCATCGCCGACCGGCTCGGCGAGTTCATCGCCACCCTCCCGCTGCGCTGGTAGCTCGGCCCCCTAGTCGTCGGCGGTGAGCCCTTCGGCGATCTTGATGAGCTCACGGTTGACGGCCTTGGCGCCGCGGAACTTCTTCGCGTACACCGGGCTGAACATGATCTCGGCCCTGCGCTGCTCACCCATGTTCAGGAAGAGCGTGGGGGTGCCCTTCGTGCCGTCCTCGCCGACCCCTTCGACGACCGCGTACCCGGTCCGGTCGCCGACGGTCACCTCCTCGCCCTCTCCCTCGTCGCGGCGCTCCTGCACGCGGTCGTCGATCTCCTGGACGGCCTCGCCCTCGTACACGTAGATCTGGACGCAGTAGAAGCCGTTCTTGTCGCCGTCGTAGTTCCACGAGGTCGTGTACCTGTCGCCGAAGTCGTAAGACCGCTGGGACCACCGCAGGCCGTCGGGCAGGTAACCCACCCTGACGTGCTTGAACGCCCTTCCGTCACCCAGGTCCCCGAGACTCGGGGGCTCGGAGGGCGGGGCCGGGGTGTCGTCGATGGCGGGCGGACCCAGCGTCTCGGAGGCGGATGGATCCGGCGTCCCGGAGACGACGGACGTCTGCACGGCGCCCGGGGCCGCCGTCAGGTAGAGGGGGATCGCCGCGGCCACGGCCAGCGACGTGGCCACCGTCGCGATCCGGCTCCGGGTCCTCTTCCGCCGCGAGGAGCGGACGACCCGCTCCACGAGGTCGGGAGCGGCGTGCAGCCGCGCGGTCTCCTCCGCCATGATCTGGCGGAGCTGGTCCTCAAGCATGGGCATTCCCGATCACTCCTTTCACGGCTTCCTCGCCGAGTGCGGTACGCAGCTTCGCCATCGCCTTCGACGCCTGGCTCTTCACGGTGCCGAGCGTGCAGCCGAGCACCTCCGCGGTCTGCGTCTCGCTGAGGTCCTCCCAGTACCGCAGGACGACCACCGCGCGCTGCCGGGGAGGCAGGCCGCGCAGCGCGTCCATGAGCACGTGACGCAGGTCGACGTCGGTCGAGCGCGCCGCTCTCTCCGGCGGCACGCGCATCGGGATGATGTTCAGGATCGCCCGGCGCCGGGCCCGGCTGATGGCGGTGTTGATGATGACGCGGCGCACATAAGGCTCGACGGTGTCGCGCCGCACCCGGTCCCAGTTCCTGTACGTACGCTCCAGCGCCGTCTGCAGCAGGTCCTCCGCCTCCGCCTCGTCTCCGCAGGCGAGATAGGCGACCCGCAACAGGGTCGTGGCCCTTGCGGCCACGAACGCGCCGAAGTCATGGTCCGCGCCGCTCACGGCTGTCTGTCCAATTTCACGCCCCCTAATACGCCTCGGCCGCTCCGAACAGTTGCCAGGCACCGCGGGCAACCTTTTCGCGGCGCCCAGGCGTATTGGGGGACATCGAATCGGATTTCTGGAGGAAGCACATGAAGCGCGCGACCGCACCGGCCCGGCCGCTGATCGCCCTCGGGGCCGGCCTGGCCGCCGTGGGCACCGCCGCACTGCTGGGTCTGCCAAGCCTCGCCAAGGCGCCGGAGGCCCGGCTCACGGCCGCCGCGTCGGCTCCGCCGGAGGGTGCGTACTGGCATACGAGAGTGCTGTTGAAGCGCCCCGAGCACCGTCAGGTCGGCAGCGGGGCGAACCTCTACTCGGTGGTCCAGCAGACGCTCATCGAGGAATGGACCGCGCCCGACGGCAGACGCTGGGTCGGATCGCGGGAGGCGGGGGCGTACCCGCAGAGCGCGGCGGACCGCGCGGCCTGGCGCCGCGACGGCTCCCCCACCAAGTGGACCCGCACCGCCAACGGCCAGACCGTGTCGTTGTCCACCAAGCCCGCCAAGGGCCACGTCACCCCCGTACGGGGTGACAACACGTACTTCCTGGCCGGGCAGCGGCTGACGTACGACGAGGTCCAGCGGCTGCCCGCGAACCCGGACGCGTTGAAGTCCTGGCTCACACAGGCCGCGCGGGTCTCACGGGCGCCGGCGAGCGCCGTGGACAGGAACGTCACCTCGGCGCTGCCCTCGCTGCTCCACGATCTCCCGGCGCCGAAGGAGGTCCGCGCCGCGGCCTACCAGGCCCTGCTGACGATGCCCGGCGTCAGCTCGCGCGGAAAGTCCGTGGACGGCGCCGGCAGAACCGGCGCGGCCATCTCGATCGACCATCAGCAGACCGGTCAGAAGGACGACGCGATCAAGGTCACGACCGACCTGGTCGTCGACACCGGCACGATGCTCCTGCTGTCCCAGAACCAGACGACCCTGAAGGACGGCAAGGTGTTCCCGAACAAGACCATGAGCCAGACCGTGCTCGAGGCCGGCTGGACCAACGCCGAGCCGGCCGTGCCCGCCCTGCCGTAGGGCGGACGGAACAGGCGCGAAGGCCCGTCCGGACGGGCCTTCGCGCCTTCGGGCCTTTGCCGGCTTCAAGGACTGTTCACGGCGGCGGGGCTGTTCTACACCGCGCGCTCGCTCGACGCCACGCAGGAAGGCCAGATCACCGAGCGTCACACGCGGGCCATCGAGCAGATCGGCTCGAACACGCTGGAGGGGAGGGTCGGCGCGATCTACGCCCTGGAGAGGATCTCCCGCGACTCGCCGCGCGATCAGCGGACTGTCGTGGACTCCCGGAGACGGCGATGACACCGGCTGGGGACTCCGGACGCCTGAACAAGAAGCAGGTGACATCCACCGTCCGGCAAGCCCTGAACGTCGACCTGTACGCCGTGCACAACGACGGCCGAGAATGACGACCCATCGCACCAAGAACGATGCGATCAAGGCAGATGCCGACGACACCACGTGGTTCGAAGATCGCATCTACCCGGCCCGGCGAACGTCGGGCCTACCTGAGGAGACAAATGTCCGCCGGAACCGAGCGCGCAGATCACCGCGCGGATGCTGAAGCAGACACCGCAGGCGCCGACCGATGCGAGAACGCGGCGTTCTCGGTCGGCCCCTGGTCTCCGGAATCGCGCGCCGCGGCAGGGACGTGGCCTGGGCAGAACCCGTTGGCGACGATCAGCCGTCCACGGGCGGCAGTGTAGGCAGCGGGGTGCGCGGCGGGGACCACGCCTTGGCACGTCGGGCAGGTGTCCGGCTGGTCGGCTGTCATGAGCGCCCTTTCAAGATCGTGGAGCGAGCGATACGGGACACGCTCTGGATCCACGGCTTCTATCCGGGAAACGCTCCATGAGCTTCCGCGATTCCGCCATTCGCCGGCTCGGCGGCGTCGGGTTCGCCTGGACGGCGGCGGCCTGTGCCGCGTGGGCGACCCGATCCGACACGGCCAGGAGGGCTTTCTCCGCCTCGGCGACTTCGCTCATGAACGCGGTGAAGAGGTCGGTGTCGCCATGATCCAGGCCCTGCCGACAGTCCCTGCCGGCTTTCTCCGCCTGGGTGATGAACGCCCGCCAGAGCGCTTGGATCTTGAGGGCAGGCGCCGTGTCCCATATCCGCGCCTCACCCGACAGAAAAGATCATCTCGCTCTGACCCGAGAGAACAGGACTCGACCCGTCCCCTCACGGGCGAAGTGCGGTTCCGCCGCTTCCAGTCGTGGTACCGAGATGCCCAGCCGTCGTGCTTCGGCCAGAGTGTCCCGGCAGACCTCGCGCGGCTCCTCGGCGTCGGGGTCGGAGTGCGCCGTGAGGCTCACGCGCGCGGGCGCGACATGAGCGGTCAGCCAGGCGAGCACGGGTGCCGTCAGCCAGGTGGGCGCCCGGAACGGCAGCACACCGCCCCGGTGCCGTCGCAGGTCAACGCCGCGCGCCTTGAGCAGCGGCAGCAGCTCGCGGCCGGCCAGCAGCGCCTCGCGCAGGTCGCCCGTTGCCCCGGCCAGTTGGGACAGGGATCCCAGCCGCAGGCCCTGCGAGAACATGCCGGCATCCGACGCGAAATGGACCCACAGCCAGCCGCGGAAGTCAGGCCGCTCCTTGATCCGGAGCCCGGCCTCGCGAAACGCCTGGCGCACGGCCCGTTCCCGGTCGGTCGGGGGCTGGCCGAGTGTGCCGAAGACGACCGACGGCAGCAGCGCCCCGTGGAGCACGCCGTCCGCGCCGAAACCGCCACCGGCCTGGGGAAAGCCCCAGGCGATCTGGTCGGCGGGGAGTGCGCCGATGGCGGCGAGCGGCTCGGTCCAGAGGTTGCCGAAGATCAGCACCGTGGCCTGGCCGGCACGCGGGGCCAGGAAGGCCGTCGCCTCCGCGAGGCGATGGTGGGGCACGCTGAGCACGATCAGGTCGAAGTCGTGGTCCGGCTCCAGCGCCTCGCGGTAGCGCACCGGCCACTTCTCGGCGACGCGCTGCCCCCACACCCGGCGCCGCGTATCGAACAGGTCGAGGTCCACCGCGTCCCCGTACGTCGCCGCGCGACCCGGCCGGACGTAGAACTCGACGTCATGTCCGGCCTGTTGCAGAACCCAGCCGTAGATGGTGGCGATCACGCCTCGGCCGAACATCAGGATCTTCACGCTGCACCTCGTGGGGTACGATCGATTTGGAGACTATCTCCACTTTCGAAGATATGGAGGTCATCTCCAGTTGTCAACGCGAGGTAGCGCATGACCGCCGACAAGCCGCTGCGGGCCGACGCCCAACGCAACCGCGATGCCCTGATCGCCAAGGCACGAGAGCTCTTCGACGCCGGCGATTTCTTCGACCTGCGCTTCGACGACTTCGCCCGCCTGGCCGGAGTGGGCACCGGCACGCTGTACCGCCACTTCCCCACCCGGGAAGCACTGGCCGAGGCGGTCTACCACGGGGAAGTCGCCACGCTGTGCGACCGCGCCCGCCGGCTACAGGCCACCCTGCCCGCGGCGGAGGCCTTGGCGACCTTCCTACGCGGCATGGTCGACCACATAGATGCCCACAAGGGCCTGGCCCGGACGCTGGCCACGCTCATGGCCACCGGCTCGGGCGCCCTCGCCGAGGGCAGCCAGGCGCTGGAGCAGGCTGTCACCGGCCTGGTGGCCGCCGCCGTGAAGGACGGCGCCGTCCGCGACGACGTGGATGCCGGTGCCGTCATGATGGCACTGCACGGCATCAGCGCGGCTCATGACCGCCCCGGTTGGCGGGCCGAGGCCGACGACGTCATCACCCTCGTGCTGGACGGGCTGCGCCGCCCGCTATGACAAGGTGCGACACGAGGTCGTCTCACCCGCCCAAGGCCCGTCACGCGAAGATTTCAAAAGAGTTATTCCGCTACTGGACAAATCCCGCTCATTATGGCCACGCACCGATGAGCATGGAGACATCTATCTCATTGTGCGGATCGCCATTTCATGTCCTCCCCACCGCTAACCCCACTGACCTGGGACGCGACATCTCGGAAGCAATTTTTTCGGCTTTTCGAGCACCTGCGGCAGGCCATTAGGGTGCACATTCATGGAATCGACTTTTCGACCGGCCGAAGAACTCCCGGCCGCCATGCGTGCCGGTGAAGTGACCTCGGCGGAACTGGCCGACGAGGCGATCGCCCGCATCGAGCGGGACGACAAGGTGATCAACGCGATCTGTGTACGGGTGTCCGTTGCAGGCGATCACTCCCAGCGGCCCGTGGCTGCCAGGAGTTCAGGCCGGTGCGCCAGAACCGCTGGTCGCCCAGGCCGGCGAGGCAGGCGCGAACCAGTGGCCGAGCATGGAGAAGATCCCGCACGCCATTGACCGCGTTCAACAGCTGAGACCAGTGATCAACTGCTTGAAGAGGGATTCGCGTGAAAGCGTTGCTCACCCTGACCTGCGCAGGTCAGTTCATGGTGCTGCTCGACAACACGATCGTCGGCGCCGCCCTGCCCGACATGCAGCAGCGGCTCCACACCGGGCTGACCGGCCTGCAGTGGATCGTCGACGCCTACGTGCTGCTGGTGGCCATGCTGCTGCTGTCGGGCGGCGTCTTCGCCGACCGGTTCGGCCGCAGGCGGGTGTTCCTGGCCGGGGTGGTGGTGTTCACGGCCGCGTCGGTGGTGTGTTCGCTCGCGCCCTCGATCGGCTGGCTGATCGCCGGGCGGGTGCTGCAGGGCGTCGGGGCCGCGGCGCTGAGCCCCGCCTCGCTGGCGTTGCTCGCCGCCGCGTATCCCGCCCCGAGTGAGCGCGTCAGAGCGATCGGGTTGTGGGCCGGGTTCAGCGGCATCGGCCTGGCCGCCGGACCGCTGGCAGGCGGGATCCTGGTGGAGTCCTTCGGCTGGCCCGCCATCTTCCTGGTCAACGTGCCCATCGGGGCGGTCCTGCTGCTGGCCGGTCTGCGTGTCCTGGGCGAGTCCCGCAACCCGAGCGCACCGCCGATCGACGTCCCCGGCACGGTCCTGTCCGTCGCGGGCGTGGGCGCCGTGACCTACGGCCTGATCGAGGGCGGTTCCCGAGGCTGGACCTCGCCGGTGATCCTGGGCAGCTTCGCCGCCGGACTGGTGCTCCTGGCCGCGTTCGTCGTGGTCGAGGGTCGTGCGTCGACGCCGATGCTGCCGCTCCGGCTGTTCCACCAGCGGCTGTTCACGGTGTCCAACACGGCGATGGTCGTGGTCGGGTTCGCGCTGATGGGGTCGTCGTTCTTCTTCTCCCAGTTCTTCGTCCACGTCCAGGGCACTTCGATCCTGGTCGCCGGGCTGCGGACCCTGCCCACCTCGCTGGCCATGGTGATCGTCAGCCCGTACGCCGGCCGGCTCGCGGCCAGGTACGGCTTCCGCGTCGTGGTCGGCATCGGCCTGGCGCTGGCCGGGCTGGGGCTGCTGGCGCTGGGCTTCGTCCACGCCGATACCGGCTACGGGAACGTGTGGTGGCTGGCGGTCGTCGGCATCGAATCCGGCCTCAACAGCGCCTTCCTCGCGGCGGGTGCCGTGACGCTGGCCTGCGCCGTGTTCACCGGCCTGTGGATGACCGCGGCCCGGACACCGCGGGCTGTCCCGGGCGGCGTCCCCATGCCGAGATCAGCGGCGCGAGGGTGAGGTCGAGCTCGCCGGCATCGACGGCGGCCAGGTGCGCGTCGATCTCGGCGTCGTCGGCCAGCCCAGCGGCGAGCAACTCGGCGCGGACCATGCGCACCGTCGCGGTCTCCAGCCGGTCGCAGGCCACCCCGCCGACCGGGAAGCAGCCGGCCGCCGCGACATCGACCAGGCCGGCCGCACGCAACGCCCGCGGCAGCGTACGGCCGTAGCGCAGGTCGGCGCCGCGGCGGGTCATCAACTCCCGGACCGCGCGCCGCAGCCGGTTGGCGCGCTGCTGTGCCGGGCCGACCTCGTCGAGGCAGGCCAGCGGCTGCAGCTCGGTATCGGCGTCCTCGACCAACAGCCGGCCACCGGGGCGCAGCGCCGCCACCATCGTCGCCAGCGCCCGGGCACGGTCGGGGACGTGGACGAGCACGAGCCGGGCGTGTACCAGGTCGAACGTGCCTGGCTGCGGCGGCGGGTCCGCGACGATGTCGTGCCGGAGCACCTCGTACCCGCCGTGCGGGTCCAACCAGGCCGGATTGATGTCCGTGGCCAGCACGTAACCGGTTGGTCCGACGGCGGTGGCGAGTGCCTCGGGAATGCTGGGGCCTCCGGCACCGACTTCCCAGCAGCGCCAGCCCGCCTTCACTCCGAGCCGGTCGAAGTGCCCCCGTGTGACACCGTCGAACAGCTCGGCCAGCCAGGTGAACCGCTCGCCCGCCTCCACCCGGGCGTTGTCGAGCAAGTAGCGGTGGTCCGGGGCAGACCCGGGGTCGGCGAGGGGTTGCGATGAACTCATGCCTACATCCTCACGACCTTCCGCGTGCTGTGTCAGCGCGACATGGAATGAAACCAGACGGCCTCCAGGACTGGTAAAGCTCGGCCTGCGGCTCAGGTGCGGTGCGTCCGGCTTCGGCAAGATGTCGCAGCGCGCTGTGGCGGGGCTGGTGCGGCGTCCACCCTTGCCGGTGCGGGTCCAGGTGGACAGTGGCGGTCTTGAACAGGTGCTCGGCGCGGGGGGTAGGACAGGCGCCCGGTGACGGGACAGAGGTCGGCGGCCGCGGGCATCCAGGGTCCGGAGGTGGGCGCGCCGGTCGCCCTCGATCGCCGGTTACCGGAAAGTCATATTCGGTGCGGTTCGGCTCCGTCCTGCCAGCGGTAGAGGTCGCGCAGCAGGGAGATCTCGGCGCCGTGATGGATCAGCTCCCGGTTGACGTGCAGGACGATGCCCTCCATGGGAAACCGCTCGGGACCCACCGTGGGCGGATTCTCCAGGTCAGCGTCCGAGAGCTCGCGGACCCCCGCGTTCCATCTCCCATACATCTCATCGAGCTGCTTCAGCGCCTCGACAGCGGTCCCCGCGTAGGCGAATGTCCGGCCGTCGAAGTCCTGGCCGCCGAAGTGCCATCCGACCCGATAGCCCAGGCACGAGACGATGATGTGCGCCAGCCGCCAGGCAATCGTGGTCACCGGTGCCGGCACCGGGTCAGGGGACGCGGAGTCCATCGTCCACTCCCCCGAACCTGCCGACATCGGTGCGGCCGACGTGCCACGTGGGCGGATGCTCCAGCAGCCGCGCACCGGCTCCCAGAAGTACTCCTCATCGGTGAGACCGTCCAGCCGCGGCCGCAGGTTCTTACGCCAGTGCCGGTCCAGCTGCTCCGCGAGCCGCTCGCTTCTTGTCATCGCCGCACACTACAAACCCGTCGAGCAGAGCGCGCCGGCCTGGTGGCCGCAGGACGACTCCGGCCCGGTAAAGGCCCCGCTCGTAGCCACCAAGAGCTGGGTCCGTGTACGCGCTCGCGAACTCCCCCACCGCCACCCGTCACTCAAAGTTCGGTGAGAACATGAAACGACAAGATCCCGCCTGATCTCGATGATCAGACGGGATCCCGTCAACCTCAGTCGAGCCGTTTCTAGAACGACCCTCGGTGGAGCTATGGGGATTCGAACCCCAGACCTCCTCCATGCCATGGAGGCGCGCTACCAACTGCGCTATAGCCCCTTGCGATCACCAAGTGTATCGGAGATCGGGAGCCCCTGTGTCACACCGAGGGCCCTGTGGTACGTCTATGGTTTCATGCCGACCTTTGAAGACCACCGAAGCCTGCTGACCGGCGTCGCGTACCGGATCCTGGGCAGTGTCGCCGACGCCGAGGACGTCGTGCAGGAGGCGTGGTTGCGCTGGTCGGGGGTGGACGAGGCGGCCGTCGGCGATCCCAAGGCGTATCTGGTGAGGGTGACCTCGCGGCTGGCCATCGATCGGCTGCGGTGGGCGAAGTCGCGGCGGGAGTCGTACGTGGGACCGTGGCTGCCCGAGCCCGTCAGCACGACGCCCGACGTCGCCGAGCACGCCGAGCTGGCCGAGTCGGTGGAGCTGGCGCTGCTCCTGGTGCTGGAGACGCTGTCGCCGCTCGAACGGGCCGTGTTCGTGCTGCGGGAGGCGTTCGACCTGCCGTTCACCGAGATCGCCGAGATCATCGGGCGGGCCGAGCCGGCGACCAGGCAGCTCGCGCGGCGGGCGCGGGACCACGTGCGGGACAGGCGGCCCCGGTTCGACGTGGACAGGCAGGAGCGGCGGCGGATCACCGAGCGGTTCATCAGCGCCTCCGCCGAGGGCGACCTCGACGGGCTGATCGAGCTGTTCGCGAGCGGGGTCACGATGGTCAGCGACGGCGGCGGCAAGGCCAGGGCCGCGCTGCGGGTCATCACCGGCGCCGACAACGTCAGCCGCTGGCTGCTGTCGATCAGCACCCCCGCCAACATCGCGGCCTTCATGACCTCGATCGGCATGGCGGGGATCTCCGACCTGTCCTTCGGGCTGGCGACCATGAACAACGCCCCCGCGATGGTCATCTCCGCGGGTGGACGGGTGATCACGGTCGCCTCGCTGCTGATCTCGGACGGCAAGATCGACACGATCTACCTCATCGCGAACCCCGAGAAGATCGCGCACCTGGAGCCCGTCTGACGCCGCCGTGATCAGGCCGTGCGCCGGGTGGGGACGCGGGCCTCGCGGATCAGCGCGGCCAGGTCCACCCCGGCGTCCCGGAGGATCGCGGCGGCGCCGTTCGCCTGGTCGGCGAGCAGGCCCCACAGCAGGTCCTCGCCCGTCACCGGCCCGGGGCGCCACATGGCGACCTCGATCGCCTTCCTGGAGTGCATGGCCAGCGGGATCTCCCCCAGCGGCCCGTACAAGGTCACCCGCAGCGGCCGCACCCGGGACCGCCGCAGGCTCCACAGCCCGGGCGCGTCCAGGCCCGCCCTGGTGCGGCGGTGGACGGCGTCGAGGTCGATCCCCAACGTGGCCAGCAGCGACCGCGCGTCGCCCACGTCCACCCGCGCCCGCACGTCGGCCTCGGAGGCGGTGAACGCCGCCAGCGAGAACGGCCGGACCTCGGCCACCCCCAGCAGCAGCACCTCGGCGTCGAGCGCGGGGCGGCCCGCGTCGAGCGCGAGTATCCCGGCCTTGACCACGGCCCTGCGGGCCCCTTCGGTGAACCTGGCGAACACGCGGCTACCTCCCCGTCCTGCGAGCATGCTTGCGATGAGCCGACTGCCGCCGAACCCCCAGCGCGTCGGCGATCTGCTCCCACGACCAGCCCTGGGCGCGGGCGTTCGACACGTGCGTCGCCTCCAGCTCCTCCAGCAGGGCCCTGAGCGCGGCCACGGCCGCCAGCCCCACTCCGGGATCGCGATCGCCGGCCGCCTCGGCCAGCTCGGTGACTTCCATGGTGTCAGCATGTGCTGACAAGCACCCGCTTGTCAACACATGCTGACACAATGATCAGAGCCGCTCGGCCAGGACGACGAGGACGGGCAGCGCCGCGGCCAGCCGCTCGCGCTCCACCATGCCCCGCCGGTGCAGCCCGGTGAGGACGGTGCCGACGGCCTGGGCGGAGATGCGTTCGAGCCGCGCGATCTGGGCCGAGGTGTGGGGCTTTGGTAACTTCACGGCACTATGTGTTACGACGACGACGCCGCACCGCCACGCCTCCAGCCGCCCATCACCGGCACCCGAGCCGCCGCCATCCGCCTGACCTCCTCCGACGGCACGTCCTTCGCCGCGTACGAGGCCCATCCCGACGAGGTCCGGGGTCCGGGCGTGGTGATCCTGCCCGACCTGCGCGGGCTCCACGAGTTCTACAAGCAGCTGGCCGTACGGCTGGCGGAGCAGGGCCATCCGGCCGTCGCCATCGACTACTACGGCAGGACCGCCACCGACGACGACCGGGGCGAGTCGTTCTCGCTTATGGCGCACGTCGGCAAACTGACCAGGGAGGGCATCCAGTCCGACCTGCGGGCCGCGGCCGACCACCTGGGCGGCCCGGCCGTGGCGCTCGGGTTCTGCATGGGCGGGCGCAACGCGTTCTTCGCCTCGGATCCCAGGTTCGGGTTCGCGGGGGTGATCGGGTTCTACGGGGCGCCGGGGATCGCGGGGCCGTACGGTCCCGGCCCGACGCAGCACGCGGCGGAGCTGGGGGCGCCGATCCTCGGGCTCTTCGGCGGGGCGGACGAGGGGATCCCGGCCGAGGCTGTCGCGGAGTTCGACCAGGCGCTCACGGCGGCTGGGGTGGAGCACGAGATCGTGACCTACCCGGGCGCGCCGCACGGCTTCTTCGACGCCGCCCACGCCGAGCACGCCGCCGCCTGCGAGAACGCCTGGAAGCGGGTGCTCGCCTTCCTGGCGAGCCACTGACCGGCTAGCTCGGGCCGGCTAGCTCGGGCCGGCTAGCTCGGGCCGGCTAGCTCGGGCCGGCTAGCTCGGGCCGCCGCAGGTGGTGCGCATGGTCAGGGTGGCCTCTTCCAGCGAGAACGCGACCTCGACCCGTCCCAGCTCGGCCGTGCTCCCCACGTGGGTGCCGCCGCACGGGATGGACGCCTCGCCCTCCGGGAGCGAGCAGTGCCACGTGCGGCGGGCGGTCAGCCCCGGCCCCGGGACATCCAGCCGGACCGGCGCGCCGGCCGCCACCCAGGCCGCGAGCTGCTCGTTCGCCTGCTGGGCGACCTTCCCGAAGTCCAGGCCCTCGGCGGAGAACCCCTTCTTGCGCAACGACTTGCCCAGGCGGTAGACGTCGACGCTGCCGTGCGGCTCGATCCGCGACGACACGATCGCCGCCTGGTCGAAGTCGGGGTGCCCGAGCGGGTCGGGGGTGGCCTCCTTGCGCCAGTGGCCGGCCAGGGCCGCGTTCACGGCGAGCGCGGCCAGGTGGCAGGCGGTGTGGCCCGCCGAGAGCGCCGCCCGGAAACCGGCGTCCACCTCGAGCTCGACCTCCGCCCCGACGGGCAGCGGCGTCTCGGTGACGTGGACGACCAGCCACTCCCAGCCCTCCGTGCCGCGCCGCACCGGGATGGCGTCGCCGACGAAGACCTCGCCGGTGCTCGACTGGGCCCCTGTCACGCAGTCGACGACCGGCAGACCTCCGATCGTGCCCCGGTCTGCGGGCTGGTCGGGCCAGGTGTGGTCAAGGGGGTGGAACGGCGTCTCGGCGACGACGAGACCGTGCCGGTCCCCCACCGGCACGGCCCCGACGATCTCGGAACGGCCGGCGGCCCGGCCGTCAGGGAAGGTGACGACGGTGGATCTCATCGCGTCATTCTCGCAGGCACCGCCTGCTCGTCCTCCAGGTAGCGGTTGCGGCCCGCGTACAGGCCGGTGAACAGCTGCACGACGAGCACCACGAAGATCAGCGTGTACGGCAGCGTCCACCCGCCGGTCACGTCGCGCAGCACGCCGACCAGCAGCGGACCGGCGCCGGCGATGAGATATCCCGCACTCTGCCCGAACGCCGACAGCGCGGCCGTGGCCTCCGGCGTACGGGTGCGCAGGGCCAGCATCATCAGCGCCAGCGGGAACGACCCCATGCCCACCGCCACCAGCGTCACCCAGAGCAGCGCCAGGTCGGCCGGCCCGGCCCACAGCCCCAGGAACCCGGCCGCGTAGAACGCGACGAGCCCGACCACGGCGGGACGCTGGTCACGGAAGCGGGAGGCGACCACGGGCACGACGATCGAGACCGGGATGTTCAGCGCGGTGAACACGCCGAGGATCGCCCCGGCCTCCGACGTGCTGAAACCGCTGTCGGTGAGGATGGTGGCGAGCCAGCCGAACATCATGTACGCGATCATCGACTGGGTGCCGAAGTAGACCGCGATCATCCACGCCAGCTTGCTGCCGAGGAGGCGGCGGAGGCCCGCGTCCCGGCTGCCCGCGTCCCGCTCCGGCTCACTGCGCAGAAGCGCAAGCCACGGAATGGCGGCGACGGCGGCCAGGGCCGCCCACACGCCGAGCGCGATGTGCCAGTCGCCCGACGCGCGCTCGATCGGCACGGTCGCGGCGGCGGCCAGCATGGTGCCGACCGCCAGGGCCGTGGTGTAGACGGTGGTCATGATCCCGGTGCGGGCCGGGAAGTGGCGCTTGATCAGCGTGGGGATGAGCACGTTGCCGACCGCGCCACCGGACAGCGCCACGGCGCTGCTCAGCAGGAACACCGGGGCGGAGCCGACGAGCGACCTGACCAGCATGCCGACGCCCAGCGTGACGAGGGCGAGCAGGAGCAGGCGGTGCTCGCCGACGCGCCTGGCCAGGGTGGGCGTGATCGCGCCGACGCTGGCGAAGGCGAGGACGGGCAGGGTGGTGAGCAGGCCGGTGCCGACGCTCGTCATGCCCAGCGCGCCGGTCAGCTGGTCGAGGAGCGGGCCGACGCTGGTGACGGCGGTGCGCAGGTTGAGTGCGGCGAGGACGATTCCGAGTACGAGGAGCCAGGCGAGGGATCCGGTGGTTCGGCCTCGTGCCTCTTGGGTCAGCACGCTCATTTCGGGGGCGGTCCTCCACTCATCAAGTCATAGGACGAATCGCCATCTTAACAGGACCGAAATATCCATTTATTCCTGGCTGTGTCAGCGTTTGTGGCGTAGCACCCAGTAGAGGCCCACCACCGGGAGCACGAGCGGGATGAACACGTACCCCTTCCCGTACGCCGACCACACCGTCTCGTCGGGAAAGGCGGCCGGGTCGAGGACGCTGAGCGTGCCGATGATCAGCACCCCGGCCAGCTCGATCCCCAGCCCCACCAGCGCGAGCAGCCGCGCCCCGCGCCAGAGTGCGACGGTGAGGGCGATGTAGACGGCGGCCGCGAGGGCCGACAGCGAGTACGCCAGCGGCGCCTGGTCGAACTTGGACGCGATCTGCACCGCCGCGCGAGCCCCGGCCGCCAGCGAGAACAGCCCGTAGACCGCGATCAGGGCACGTCCGGGCCCGGTGCTGATGGAGGCGGTCACGCGCCCCCCGCCCAGATCTGCAGCATCCGCCCCGTCATCACCGCGATCGCGAACCCCGCCACGACGAGGATCGCCGCCCCCCACCTGCTCCGCTCCGCCAGCGCCAGGAACACCCCGGCGGGCGGGATCACCACCTGGCCCCCGACGTAGCCGAAGAGCGTGACCTTGTCGGCGGGCCCCTGCCCTCCGGCCACCGCCGCGATCACGAAGCCCGCCTGCACCAGCACGGCCACCTCGAGCACGGCGAACCCGACCAGCAGCACCATGCCCATCGGCCGGTTGCGGATCGCGACGATCAGGCTCGCCAGCATGAGCAGCAGCGAGGCGACGATGACGATCGTGGAGATGACGGTGTTCATCGGGGCTAAGGCTATCCCCAGGGCGCCCCGGTCCCCATTTCGCGGCACCTGGAAGGCGAAGGCGGCGCTACCGCTCCGGGACGGCGCGTTCGATGCCGTCGAGGACCCAGTTGAGGCCGCGTTCGAAGTTGTCGTCCGCCCCGCGCACCCCCTGCTCGATCATCGGCGCCAGCCGCGGGAACTCCCCGCTCTCGACCAGCTCCTTGATGTACGGCTCCGCCACGGCCGCCCGCTCCGCCTCGTTGATCCCCTCCGAGCGCGGCGCCCCGCGCTCCTGCGCCTCCCGCACCACGAACCCGGTCATGTAGTCGTTGAACACGGCCAGGAACCGCCACCGGGTCAACTGGTCGAGCCCCAGCCCGTCGAAGGCGGCCAGCTTCTGCTCCACGTGCCGCAGCGCGTTGGGCCCCACTGCCACCCGCTGCGAGATCAGCTCCACCCGCCACGGATGCCGCAGCACCAGCTCGCGCTCCCGCCGCGCCATCAGCAGCAGCGCCTCGCGCCAGGAGGACGGCAGCGGCTCCTCGACGAGCACCTCGGCGCTGACCTCGTCGAGCATCAGCGCGAGCAGGTCCTCCTTGCGCTCGATGTACGAGTACAGCGTCATCGCCCGCGCGTCCAGCTCGGCGGCCACCCGCCGGATCGAGACGGCGGCCAGCCCTTCGGCGTCGGCGACGGCGATGGCGGCGGCCACGATGGCCTCCCGGGTCAGCACCGGGCGGCGGGGTGGCGTGGGACGGGACCAGATCGAGCTCACGCCCAGATCCTAGACACCGTACGAAAGTGCTACGGTGTACGACATGCGATACAGCGTACGAAGTTCGCTCTGGACCACGGGCCTGGTCGTCCTCCTGGGCGTCGTCATGACGATGCTCGACACCACGATCGTCAACGTCGCGCTCGGCACCCTGGCCCGCGACTTCCACACCACGCTCGCCACCATGCAGTGGGCGGTCACCGGCTACCTGCTGGCCCTGTCGATGACGGTCCCGGTCACCGGCTGGGCCGTGGGCAGGTTCGGCGCCAGGAACGTCTGGCTGGTCTCGCTCGTGCTGTTCGTCGCGGGGTCCGCGCTCACCGCCGCCGCCTGGTCGGTCGGGAGCCTGGTCGCCTTCCGCGCGGTGCAGGGGCTGGGCGGGGGCCTGCTCCTGCCGGTCGGCCAGATGATGCTGGCCAGGGCGGCCGGGCAGGAGCGGATGGGCCGCGCGATGGCCATGATCTCGCTCCCGGCGATGCTGGTGCCCGTGCTCGGGCCGCCGCTGGGCGGGGTGATCGTCGAGGGCCTCGGCTGGCGGTGGCTGTTCCTGATCAACGTGCCGTTCTGCGCGGTGGCGCTGCTGGCGGCGTTCCTGCTGCTCCCCCGCGAGCCGGGCGCGAGCCCGCAGGGGCTCGACGTGCTGGGCCTGGCGGTGCTCTCGCCCGGCCTGGCCGCGCTGGTCTACGGGCTGTCCGAGATCGGCAACGGGGCCTCCCCGCTCCACCCCGCGCTGTGGATCGGCGTGGCGCTGGTCGCCGGGTTCGCCGTGCGGGCGCTGAGGACGACGGGCGCGCTGCTGGATCTGCGGTTGTTCGGGAACCGGCAGTTCGCCGCCGCGGTGGGCGCGCTCGTGTGCTACTCGGCCGCCATGTTCGGCTTCACGGTGCTCGTTCCCCTCTACAGCCAGCTCGCGCAGGGCGGGAGCCCGCTGGAGGCGGGCCTGCTGCTGGCCCCGATGGGGATCGGCGCGGCGATCACGATGCCGGTCGCGGGCAGGCTGACCGACAGCAGGGGGCCGCGCGGCGTCGGCGCGGCGGGCGTGGTCGTGGCGGTGGCGGGCATCGCGGGATTCGCGGCGTTCGGGGGTCTCGTGCCGATGTTCGTCCTGGGGCTCGGGCACGGGCTGGTGTCGACGTCGGTGATGGCGGCCGCGTTCAAGACGCTGGAGCCGGCCGCCATCCCGGCCGCGACCACGCTGAGCACGATCGCGGTGCGGCTCGCCTCTCCGTTCGGCGTGGCGGTGCTGGCCGTGCTGTTGCAGGTGTTCACCAGGACGGGCGTGGAGCGGCCCTTCACGTACGCCTTCGGCGTCGCGATCGCGCTGGCGGCCGTCTCGCTGGTGCCGATCGCGCTCATAGGATCGAAGGCATGGAGAGGATCCTCGTCAGCGCCTGCCTGATGGGCCGCCGGGTCCGCTACGACGGTCGCGCCAAGACCAGCTCGGACGCCCGGCTCGCCGCGTGGCGCGAGGAGGGGCGGCTGGTGCCGCACTGCCCGGAGGTGTCGGGCGGGCTGCCGATCCCGCGTCCCGCCGCCGAGATCGAGGGCGGCGCGGGCGGGGCGGCCGTCCTGTCCGGGGCGGCGCGCGTGCTGGCGAGCGACGGGTCCGACGTGACGGCCGAGTTCCTGGCGGGCGCGCGGTCGGCGCTGGCCGTGGCGCGCTCGCACGGCATCCGGCTGGCGGTGCTGAAGGAGGGCAGCCCGTCGTGCGGCGCGCTGTCGATCTACGACGGTACGTTCAGCGGCCGGCGCGGCCCCGGCCAGGGCGTCACGACGGCGCTGCTGGAGCAGCACGGCATCCGCGTGTTCACCGAGGACCACGTCGACGAGGCCGCCGACTATCTGCGGACCCTGGAGCCGTAGCCCCGCCCTCTCCGGACCCTGGAGCCGTGGCCCCGCTACCTCCGGACCCCGGAGCCGTGGCCCCGCGCACCCTGGACGCGTAGAAGGAGCCTGCCAGCCCGGCGGCGAGCAGGACCGCGGTCACGCTGTGATACCAGCTCAGCAGCGCGCTCGACGGGCCCGCCCCGAGCGCCAGCGACAGGATCCCCATCAGCACCCCGCCGAGCGCGGCCGAGTGGCTGTAGATGAGCCCGTCCCAGGCCCACCCACGCCCGGCGAGCACGCCGTACGCCCCCGCGAACATGGCCGCGGCGCACAGCGTCTCCACGATCGCGGCCGGCACGATCACGGGCTCGCGTACCGGGCCGAACGAAATCCCGGCGTGCAGCAGCCCGAACGACAGGAAGATCAGCGCGTACAGCAGCGACAGCCCGCCCAGGGCCCTGCGGAGTGCGTCCATGTGATCCACTCTCACACCCGCGCCGGGCCGGCGAATCGTCCCCAGGGAGGCGGTCCGGATACCACGCCCGCCGTAGCAGGCGGGCGGCGCTCGTCAGTACTCCCAGGTGTCGGTGCGCTGCTCATGGCTGATGCAGAACACCCCCGTGCCGTGCTCGCCCTTGACCAGGTCCACCCTGATCCAGCCGGTGGCGCGGGCGACCTTGGCGGTGTAGCCGCTGACCGGGGTGGCCGACACCAGGCGGCAGCCCTCCGGGCCGAGCGTGAACGCCACCTCGCCGCCCTTCACCTTCACCACCTTCAGCGGTTTGCGCGGCGCGGGGCTCTTCACGGGACTCTTCACTGGGCTCTTAGTCGGGCTCTTGACCGGCTTTCCGGGCGCCCGACTCGGGCTGGGGGTGGGGCTGGGGCTGGTGAGGGTCAGCGGGGCTTCGTCGGCCGCGATCGTCTGGGCGGCGAACGGCTCCACGTCCACGTCGTCCACGAACTCGTCCCGCAGCACCCCCCGCACGCCGAACCACGAGACCGACACGGCGACCGCGGTCGCCCCGCACCAGATCGCCGCGTATCTAAGGGCCCGACGCATAAGACGGATTATGTACGGTTGGTGCGCATGGCGACGGTTCTCGTAGTGGAAGACGATGAATTCGTCAGATCGGCGATCATCCACGAGCTCGGCCGGCGCGGGCACGCCGTCCGCAGCGCCGGGTGCGCGCTCGACGCGCTCAGGGAGATCTCGCAGCGCCCGCCGGACGCCGTCGTCCTCGACCTCGGCCTGCCCGACCTGGACGGGTCCGAGGCGCTGCGCATGGTGCGCGGCGTCTCCGACGTGCCGGTCATCGTGGCCACGGCCCGCGACGACGAGACCGAGATCGTCCGGCTGTTACGGGCGGGCGCGGACGACTACCTGGTCAAACCGTTCTCCGGTGACCATCTCAGCGCCCGGCTGGACGCCGTGCTGCGCAGGGCCAGGTCCGCGCCCGCGCCCCAGATCTTCCGCGTCGGCGGCCTGGAGGTGGACGTGGCCCGGCGCGAGGCCGCGCTCGACGGCGGTCCGCTCTCGCTGACCAGGCGCGAGTTCGACCTGCTCGCCTACCTCACCGCCCGGGCCGACCGCGTCGTCACCCGCCAGGAGCTGCTGGCCGAGGTCTGGCGGCAGTCGTACGGCGACGACCAGACGATCGACGTGCACCTGTCGTGGTTACGGCGCAAGCTCGGCGAGAGCGCCTCCCAGCCGCGTTACCTGCACACGGTCCGGGGCGTCGGCGTGATGCTGTCGGCACCCCGATGAGAGCGCCCCACGAGAGCGCCCGTGAGAGCGCCCGTGAGGGCGTGCCGATGAAGGCGGTCCCGATGAGAGCGTCCCGATGAGACGGACGCTGGCGGTGCTGATGGTCGCGGTCACCTCGATGGTCGCGCTGGCCTTCCTCGTGCCGCTCGCGCTGATCGTCAAGGAGACCGCGCAGACCAGGGCGCTGGCGGGCGCCGAGCGGCAGGCGTCCGCGCTGGTCCCGGTGCTGGCACTGACGACCAGGAGCGACGACCTCGGGCACGCCATGGCCCGCACCGAGGCAGGCCGGCGCGGCCTGCTGGCCGTCCACGTCAAGGGCGGCGCGACGCAGGGCACCTCCCGCGCGCCCGCCGCCGAGGTGGCCAGGGCCGCCCGCGAGACCAGGGCGAGCACCGTCGAGCTGGACGGCGGATACGTGCTGCTGCGCCCGGTCGCGCTGGACGAGGACCGGGGCGCGGTGATCGAGGTGTTCGTCCCCGCCGCCGACCTCAACCGGGGCGTCTTCACGTCATGGGCGGTGCTGACCGGGGTGGCCGTGGCACTGGTGCTCGGCTCGGTGCTGGTCGGCGACCGGCTCGGGGCGCGGGTCGTACGCTCGGCGCGCCGGCTCGGCACCGCCGCGACCGCGCTGGGAGCCGGTGACCTGAGCGAACGCGTCTACCCCGACGGGCCACCGGAGCTCAAGGCGGCGGCGACCGCGTTCAACGCCATGGCCAACCGCGTCACCCAGCTCCTGGCCGCAGAGCGGGAGCTGGCCGCCGACCTCTCCCACCGGCTCCGCACCCCGCTCACCGCGCTCAAGCTCAGCCTGGATCAGCTCGGGCCGGGGGCGGAGCCCGGCAGGCAGGCGCTGGCCAGGCTGGAGGGCGAGGTGGACACGATCATCGCGGCGGCGCGGCGGCCGTCGCGGGCGGCCAGGTCGTGCGACGCGGCCGAGGTGCTGCGCGAGCGGCTGACGTTCTGGTCGGCGCTGGCGGAGGACCAGCGGCGCCCGTGGGAGCTGGTCGGGGCCACGCTTCCGGTGCGGGTGCCCGTACCGGCCGGTGAGCTGACGGCGGTGGTGGACGCGCTGCTCGGGAACGTGTTCAGGCACACGGCGGAGGGCACGGCGTTCGGCGTCACCCTGCACGAGGGCCAGGACACCGTCGGCATCCTGATCGCCGACGCGGGGCCCGGCATCGCGGACCCGGACTCGGCGATGGAGCGGGGCAGCAGCGGCAGCGGGTCCACCGGGCTCGGGCTGGACATCGCGCGCAGGCTCGCCGAGTCCACTGGGGGCCGGCTGCGGCTGGACCGGTCGTCGATGGGCGGGGCCCAGGTGCAGGTGTGGCTGCGTACTGAAATAGCACCTAAGCCAGCCTTAAAGGACACTTAAGCCCGAAGTCTCGCTCTTTCGGGTGCTTCAAGGTGATCTACATGCAGATCACCCGTAAGGCGCTCGTCGCCACCACCCTGGCCGCCCCCACGCTGCTCGTGCTCGCCGTCGCCCCCGGCACGGCCTCGGCGCACGGCACCATGAGCAACCCGCCCAGCCGCACCATGGTCTGCTACAGCGAGGGCCCGGAGAACCCGAAGTCGGCCGCCTGCAAGCAGGCCGTGGCCATCGGCGGCACCCAGCCGCTCTACGACTGGAACGAGGTCAACATCGCCGACGCGGCGGGCCGGCACCGCCAGATCATCCCGGACGGGAAGCTGTGCAGCGCGGGGCGGGACAAGTACCGCGGGTTCGACCAGGCGCGGGCGGACTGGCCCGCGACGACCCTGGCGAGCGGCGCGTCCCACACGTTCAGGTATCGGGCGACCGCGCCGCACAAGGGGTCGTTCGAGCTCTACATCACCAAGGACGGCTACGACCCGGCCAGGCCGCTGAAGTGGTCGGATCTGGAGGCCAAGCCGTTCCAGACCGTGCAGAACCCGGTGGTGACGGACGGCTTCTACACGATGAACGCCAAGCTGCCCGCCCGGCAGGGGCGGCACCTGATCTACGCGATCTGGCAGCGCGGCGACAGCCCCGAGGCGTTCTACTCCTGCTCGGACGTGGTCTTCGGCCAGTCCAACCCGGTCCCGGCCCCCACGCCCACCGGCACGCCGACCGCCACCCCCAAGCCCACCCCCACGACCGCCCCCACTCAGCCCTCTGGGGACGCGCCGGCCGTCAACGCGGGCGTCGGCGTCGCCCCGGCCGGGGCCGAGGTCGGACAGCAGGTGAGGGTGACGGCGGTCTGCGGCGGGTCGAAGGTGCGTGACGTGACCTCGAACGCCTTCGCCACCGTCCGCACCCGCCCCGCCGCGCCCACGGCCACCTGGTCGTCGGCGCTCAAGGCGGTCAAGGCGGGCCGGTTCGGGGTGACGGTGCGCTGCGAGAACGGCGGCGTGGCGCGTACCGCTCTCACCGTCGGCTGATCGGGAAAGCAACCCGACCGTTTTCCCGGAAACCTTCTCTCCTTCCCAGGAGTCGTACAGATGGGACGCGTCGGAACACGGGGGATTCCGCGCGTCAGGGGGCCCGATTTCACATCGAAACGGGGAAGGGACTCGGCAATGCCTGTCGACCTGAACAACGCACAACCTCTGGCCTGGGACTCGGCCACGCTCGACGCGGACACCAAGGCGATGCTCGACAATCTCCAGCCGAACATCCTGCGCGCCCACGTGCGCGAGCACCTGTCCGTGCTGTTCGTCAGGTTCAACGACGCGGCGGAAGGAAGGGCGTTCCTCCGGCACGTGGCGACCACCAAGATGAAATCGGCCCGCGAGCACCTGCGGGAGGTGCGCGACTTCAACGCGAAAGGCGGCCGCGGCACGCCGTACGTGGGCATCGGCATCAGCAAGGCCGGCTACCGCGACCTCGGCCACTCGGTCGAGGACGTGCGCAAGTTCGGGGACCGGGTGTTCCGCGACGGCATGAAGCGCCGCGTCGCCGAGGTCGCCGACCCGCCCGTGGAGACGTGGGAGCGCACGTACCAGCGGGAGATCCACGCCGTCATCCTGATCGGCGACGCGGAGCCCGAGCCGGTCGCGGCGCTGCGCGAGGAGATCCTCGGCGAGCTGCCGGAGAGCGCCCGGCTGCTGGGCGAGGAGACCGGGCAGGGCATGCGCAACCCCGCCGGCGACGGCATCGAGCACTTCGGGTACGTGGACGGCCGCAGCCAGCCACTGTTCGTGAAGGACGAGGTGGACAAGGAGCCGAAGCAGCACTGGAACCCGGCGTTCCCGCTGAGCAACGTGCTCGTGCCGGACCCCTTCGCGCCGAACCCCGTCCGCCACCACGGCAGTTACCTGGTGTTCAGGAAGCTGGAGCAGAACGTACGGGCGTTCAAGGAGATCGAGCAGGAGCTGGCCGACAACCTGGGCCTGGTCGGCGCCGACCGCGACCGGGCGGGCGCCATGCTCATCGGCCGGTTCAAGGACGGCACGCCCCTGACCAGCAAGCCCAAGGCGGGCGGCGGGCCGGTGGGCAACGACTTCACCTTCGACGGCGACGACGGCAGCAAGTGCCCGTTCAGCGGGCACATCAGGAAGACCAACCCGCGCTCGTTCGGGCGTGAGGTGCTCATGGCGCGGCGCGGCCAGACGTACGGGGAGCGGACCGACGAGCCGTGGGACGACTCGCCGCCGCAGACCCGGCCGAGCGGCGAGGTCGGGCTGCTGTTCATGGCGTTCAACGGCAGCCTGCTGAACCAGTTCGAGTTCACGCAGCAGTCGTGGGCCGACAACCCCGACTTCGAGAACCCGGCCACCGGGCACGACCCGGTGATCGGGCAGGGCGATCGGGACATCAAGGTCGCCTTCCCCAAGGTCTGGGGCAAGCCGGAGCTGTCGGCGCCGCAGGCCCAGGTGGCCCAGACGGTCACGATGAAGGGCGGCGAGTACTTCTTCGCGCCGTCGCTGGCATACCTGCGGAACCTGTAACCGGGGAGGGCCGGGCGTTCTTCTTTCTCTACGGAGAAGGATGTACGCCCGGTTCACCCCGCCGGAGGAGGAGACCGCGGCCTCGAACCAGCACGATCGATAGCATGACCATCGGACTGCTGCTCGCCCTCGCCGCCCTGGCCCTCGTCGACAGCACCAGCTTCGGCACCCTCGGCATCCCCGTCTACCTGCTGCTGACCTCCAAACGGCCGGGCGGGCTGCTGATCTACCTGGCCACCGTCGCGGTCTTCTACTTCCTGGTGGGGGTCGCGCTCATGCTGGGGCTGTCCACGGTGATGGAGCGCTTCGGCGACGCGCTGCGCAGCGAGCCCGCGTACTGGGTGCAGCTCGTGCTGGGCGTGGGGCTGTTCGCGCTGAGCTTCAGGCTCGACCCCAAGCGGCGCGCGAAGCTGGGCAAGCCCGAGCGCCGCTTCGAGCCCCGGGTGGGCGGTCCGCGCGTGATGGTGCTGCTGGGGCTGACCGCCGGAGTGCTGGAGGTGGCGACGATGGTGCCCTACCTCGCCGCGATCGGCATCATGACCACGGCGGGGCTGACCATCGGGCAGTGGGTGCCGGTGCTGGGCGCGTACGTGCTCGTCATGATCCTGCCGCCGCTGGCCCTCATGGGGCTGCGCGCCGTGGCGGGAGCCTGGCTGGAGCCCAAGCTGGAGCGACTGCGGGCCTGGATGAGCAAGCACGCGGCGTCAGCCCTGAGCTGGGGCGTTGCCATCGTCGGATTCCTGCTTGCCCGGGATGCGGCGTTTTATCTGTTCTTCCAGAGACCGTAGGATCGGATGCCTCCGCTGGATCTTCGGGGGGAGATCTGTGATGTTGCGGGCGTTCCTGCGGACCGAGGCAGGCAGCACGACCGTGCTGCTGGTGGCCACGGTGCTCGCCCTGCTCTGGGCCAACTCGCCATGGGGTGACACCTACGAGGCGTTCTGGCACACCCCCATGGGCATCTCCTTCGGGGACGCCGACTTCTCCCTTGACCTGCGGCACTGGGTCAACGACGGGCTGATGAGCATCTTCTTCTTCCTCATCGGCCTCGAGGTCTCCTACGAGGTGCGGCTCGGGCAGCTCAGGGACCGGCGGCTCATCGCCGTGCCCGCCGTCGCGGCCTTCGGCGGGATGCTGGTGCCGGCCGGCGTCTACCTCCTGCTCAACTTCGGCGGGCCGGGCGCCGGCGGGTGGGGCGTGCCCATCGCCACCGACACTGCGTTCGTGCTGGGCGTGCTCGCCATCGTGGGGGCCCGGTGCCCCGATCCGCTGCGGGCGTTCCTGCTGACGCTGGCCATCGTGGACGACGTGCTGGCGATCATGATCATCGCGATCTTCTACACGGCCAGCCTCTCCATCCCCGCGCTCCTCACCGCCGTCGTGCTCCTCGGGGCCATCGTGACCCTGCGGTGGCTGCGGATCTGGCGGGCGCCCGCCTACGTCGTGCTGGGGTTCGCGCTCTGGGTGGCCACCCTGGAGAGCGGGATCCACCCGACGCTGGTCGGCATCGCGCTGGGCCTGCTGGTCTTCGTCTACGCGCCCACGGACCAGAAGCTGCTGCTCGCCGGCGAGGCCGTGCAGGAGTTCACCAGCGAGCCGAGCGCCCGGGCCGCCAGGGAGGCCACGCGGCGGGTCCAGCGGGCCGTCTCCGTCAACGAGCGGCTGCAACTGCGCCTGCACCCGTGGAGCAGCTACGTGATCGTGCCGATCTTCGCCCTGGCCAACGCCGGGGTGCGGCTCGACGGCGAGACCCTGCGGGCCGCCCTGACCTCGCCCGTCTCCATCGGGGTGGCGCTGGGTCTGGTGCTCGGGAAGTTCGTCGGGATCTCCCTCGGCACGTGGCTCCCGCTCCGGTTCGGCTGGGGGATCCTGCCCGGCAACCTGGTGTGGGGGCAGCTGCTGGGCGGGGCGGCCGTGTCCGGGATCGGGTTCACGGTGGCGCTGTTCATCGTGGACCTGGCCTTCAGCGGGTCACCCGTCCAGGCCCAGGCGAAGATCGGCATCCTGGCGGGGTCGCTGCTGTCGGCCCTGCTGGGGTCGGTGATCTTCCGGTTGGCGTGGGATCGGGGCGGGGTGTGCGCGCCGCCCGAGGCCGAGCCTCCCGAGGAGCTGCCCGACCGGCTCACCGTGCCGGTCGGGCCGGCGGACCACGTGCGCGGCCCCGAGAACGCCAAGATCACGATCGTCGAGTACGGGGACTTCGAGTGCCCGTACTGCGGGCGGCTGCACCCGGTCCTGGAGGAGATCCGCCGGAAAAATCCTGATGTACGGATGGTTTTCCGGCATTACCCGATCCGTACGCTGCACCCCCGGGCCGCCTCGGCCGCGATCGTCTCCGAGGCCGCGGCCGACCGGGGCAGGTTCTGGGAGATGCACGACATCCTCTACGACAACCAGCGCTTCCTCACCGACGCCGACCTCGAGCACTACGCCGCCGAGCTGGACGTCGACCCCTGGTCCGACGTGCCGGGCCACGCCGCGCGGATCGCCCTCCACGAGGAGTCCGGCCGCGACAGCGGCGTGCGCGGCACCCCCACGCTCTTCCTGAACGGCGTGCGCTACCAGGGCGGTCTGGACGAGGGGTCGATCAGCCGAGCATTGGACGATCTACGCAAATCCCCGTAGCGTCGTCGCGTCCGGCTTCTCCCCGATCGGAGCTTCCTGATGCTTGCCGACATCAGCAACATCCTCACCTTCGCCGTGATGGGCATCCTGTTCCTCTTCGGCGTCATCGTGACCGTGATGGCTCGACGCGAGCACGGCTCGGCAGCGATGATCGGCATGTCGGGCTGCATCCTGCTCCTGCTGGGGCTGGCGTTCGACGGCTTCCGCTCTTTCGTGCTGTATCCGCAGCTGGGCGCGTCGATCGGCGTCGAGGCCGTGACCGTCACCAACCTGGTCTCCCTGCTCTTCAACGCGGGCGGCACGGCCCTGCTGATCTGGGCCGTGGTGGCCCGGCGCAAGCCGCAGCCCGCCCAGCCGCAGCCCGCCCAGCCGCAGGGCCCCGTCCAGCCTCAGCAGGGCCCCGGCTGGCCTCAGCAGGGCCCCGGCTGGCCGCAGCAACCCCCGTATCCGCAGCAGCCGTACCCGCAACAGCCGCAGCCCGGCTGGCAGAACCCGCAGCAGCCGCCCTACGGTCACGGCCAGAGCTGACCGACCCGCGGGACGAGTCCCCCGGGGAAGTGTGACAATGGGAGGGCACGCCCCCACTCTCCGCAGCGGCTCCTGAGGAGATCATGACTCGAGAGCAACCTGACCCGCAGGGACAGGACCCCCACCAGACGATCAGACACCGCAAGCCCTCCCCGACACAGCCCTTCCCGGCGCAGCCCGCCCCGCAGGGACCTCCCGGACAGGTCCCGCCGCCACGGCGCGGAAACCCGCCCCCGCAGGGCCCCCCGACCGTGCGCGTGCCGCCACCCCCGGCCCCGCCGACCGTGCGCGTGCCCAGGCCCGGGCGGCCCCAGGATCCGCCCTCCACGCAGCGGCTCCCCTACACGCCGGACATGCTGCCCGACGTGTCCCACTACGAGGCCAAGCCGCCTAGATCGGCCTGGTGGTGGGCGATCGTGGCCGGTTCGCTGGTGCTGCTGGTGGCGGCCGTCGCGGTGGCGGCGATCCTGTGGGCCCGCTCCAACGCCTAGCCCGCCCGCCGGGTGAAGTCCATCGTCCAGTTCGTCTCCCAGGTCAGCCCGCCGTCCGCCGAGAACGCCTGCTCCCAGCGGGCCGCGTCCGGGCCGAGCACCGTCCAGATGAACCGGCACCGCACCCGCCTGCCCTCACACGTCTCCTCCCCGTAGAACTCGCCCCGGTTCCCCTCGAACTCGCCCACCATGGGCGAGGTGTCGAGCATGCCCGTCGTGCTGCTGGCCCAGTAGATCGACCACTGCCGCGACGCGGGGTTGTACACGCGCACGGTCATCCCGCTGGACCCCTTGGACGGGAACGTGATCTCGTCGAAGCTGGCCGCCCCGTCGAAGTGCCGGCTGGCCACCGAACGGCCGGGGAACTCGTCCCATTCGTCGCTGCCGGCGAGCGGCTTCACGAGCCTGCGGTTGTCAACGTCCCAGTGTCCGGCGAGAAAGTCGAAATCGTTCATGCGGGCGACGCTAGGCCGGGGTCACTGACAGGTAGTGTCAGTGAATGTGCGTGCTTCCCGCCTGGTCTCGATCCTGCTGCTCCTGCAGACGCGCGGCCGGATGACCGCGCAGGATCTGGCCGAGCGGCTGGAGGTCTCGGTACGCACCATCTACCGCGACGTCGAGTCCCTGCACGCCGCCGGCATCCCCCTGTACGGCGACGCGGGCCCGAAGGGCGGCTACCAGCTGCTCGACGGCTACCGCACCCGGCTCACCGGGCTGACGGCCGACGAGGCCGAGTCGCTGTTCCTGGCCGGCCTGCCGGGTCCGGCGGCGGAGCTGGGGCTGGGCGCGGTGGTCACGGCCGCGCAGCTCAAGCTCATGGCGGCGCTGCCGGTCGAGCTGCGCGACCGCGCCGGACGCATCCAGGAGCGCTTCCACCTCGACGCGCCCACCTGGTACCGCGACCAGGAGCCGGTGACCTACCTGCCCGCCGTGGCCGACGCCGTCTGGAACGAGCGCCGCATCCAGGTCAGATACCGCCGCTGGAAGGCGCCCCAGGAGGTGGAGCGGCGGCTGGACCCGTACGGGCTGGTCGTCAAGGCCGGGCGGTGGTATCTCGTCGCGCGGGCGGGCGAGGACGTGCGCACCTACCGCGTCTCGCAGATCCTCGACCTGCACCCGCTCCCCGAGAGCTTCACCAGGCCGGACGGCTTCGACTTAGCGGCCTACTGGCAGGGATACCTGGCCGAGTTCGAGGCCCGGCTGCGGCGGGGCGAGGCGGTGCTCCGGCTGTCGCCGCGCGGCGTCGAACGCGTGCCCGACCTCATGACCCCCGGCGTGGTGGCGGCGGCCAGGGAGAGCGCCCAACCGCCCGACGAGGAGGGCTGGACGCGGGTCACGGTGCCGATCGAGTCGATCGAGCACGCGCTGGCCGAGTTCCTGCGGCTGGGCACGGACGCCGAGGTGCTCGCCCCCGCCGAGCTGCGTGACCGCATGGCCGCCACCACCGCCGAGCTCGCCGCCCGCTACCACCCCGCCTGAGCCACCGCGATCGTCCCGCCTGAGCCGTCGCTACCGCCCCATCTGAGTCTAAGCGACTATCTCCCCGTCCGGGCCGCCGACTCCACCTGCCAGCAGTGCGTCCAGTGGCCCTCCCCCAGCGCGGTACGCGCGGGCGCCTCCTCCGAGCACACCGGCAGCGCCACCGGGCAGCGCGGATGGAACCGGCACCCGCCCGGCGGGTCGATCAGGCTCGGCGGCTCACCGTGCCGGGTGGCCTCCGGCGCCGCCACCCGGTCGGGATCCGGCGCCGACTCCAGCAGCAACCGCGTGTACGGGTGCCGCGCCGCCTGCGTGAGCTCCTCGCTCGGCCCGCTCTCGATCAGCCGTCCCGCGTACATGACCGTGATGTCCTCGGCGAAGTAGCGGGCGCCGGCGATGTCGTGCGTGATGTACAGCAGCGCCAGCCCGCTCTCCCTAGCCAGCCCCTCCAGCAGCCGCAGCACCCCGAGCCTGATCGACACGTCCAGCATCGACACGGGCTCGTCGGCGATCAGCGCGACGGGCCGCACCGCGAGCGCCCGCGCGATGGCCACCCGCTGCCGCTGCCCGCCGGACAGCTCGTGCGGCAGCTTGTCCATGAACTGCTCGACCGGCGTGAGGCTGACGCGTTCGAGCAGCTCGGCGACCTGCGCGCGTTCCTCCGCGTCCGAGCGCACGTGTCCGTGGATGCGCAGCGGCCTGGCCAGGTGGTAGCGCACCCGGTGGAAGGGGTTCAGCGAGGCGAACGGGTCCTGGAAGATGAGCTGCACCTGCCGCCGGAAGTCCCTGAACGCCGCCCCTCGGTGGGCGCGCACCGGCTCGCCGCGCAGCAGCACCTCGCCCGACGTGGCCGGATAGACCTGCGCCAGCAGCCGCGCCACCGTGCTCTTGCCGCAGCCGCTCTCCCCCACCAGCGCCGACACCGTCCCGGCCCGCAGCGCGATCGACACGTCCTCGACGGCCCGCACCGGCGGCCGCCTGCCGAGGCGGCCCCGGGGGCCGCGGGCCGCGGTGAAGTGCTTGGTGAGGTTCCGTCCCTCCAGGACGATCATGACGCGTCCTCCAGACCGCGGCCGCCGTTCAGCAGGCACGCGACGTCGCCTTCGAGCTCGGGCAGGACCGAGGAGCATTCCGCCACGGCCATCCCGCACCGCGGGTGGAACGCGCATCCCGGTGGCAGCGCCCTCAGGTCGGGCGGGCTGCCGGGGATGCCCAGCAGCTCCTCGCGCGGCCCGTGCAGGCGCGGGAACGAGCGGAGCAACCCCAGCGTGTACGGGTGCCGCGGCGACCTGTGGATGGCCTTCGCGGACCCGGTCTCCACGACCCGGCCCGCGTACATGATGGCGATCCGGTCGGAGATCTCCATGAGCAGCGACAGGTCGTGCGTGATGAACACGACCGCGAAGCCGTACTCCTGCCTGAGCTCCCTGATCTCGTGGAGGATGTCGCGCTGGACCACCACGTCGAGCGCGGTCGTCGGCTCGTCCATGATGATGATCTCGGGGTTGAGCGCGAGCGCGATGGCGATGGCCGCGCGCTGCCGCATGCCGCCGGACAGCTCGTGGGGGTAGGAGCGCCGCCTGTCGGCGCTGATGCCGACGCGTCGCAGCAGCTCGACCGCCCGCTCCGCGCGATCGCTGCGGGACATCCCCGGCACGTGGACGCGCAGGACGTCGTCGATCTGGGCGCCGACGGTGCTGACCGGATTGAGGGCGTTCATGGCGCTCTGGAAGACGACGGCCAGCTCCTTCCAGCGGAAGGCCCTGAGCCGGCTCTTCCCGAGCGCGAGCACGTCCACCGACGAGCCGTCCTGGCGGCGGTAGACGACCGAGCCCGAGGTGATCGCGGCGGGCGGCCGCAGCAGCCGGGCGACGGCGTTGGCCAGCGTGGACTTGCCGCTGCCGCTCTCCCCCGCCAGGCCCAGCACCTCGCCGCGGCGCAGGTCGAGGGAGACGCCGGCGACGGCGTGCACGGTGCCGCTGCCGGACAGGTAGTCGACGCTCAGGTCGCGGATCTCCAGGACGTTCATGTGCGGGCCTTCACCTTGACCGTTCGCAACCGGGGGTTGGCGATCTCGTCGATGCCGAAGTTCACCAGCGCGAGTCCGGTGCCGATGAGCGCGATGCACAGGCCGGGCGGGATGAACCACCACCAGGCCCCGATGAGCAGCGCCTGGCCGTTCTGCGCGAAATAGAGCATGCTGCCCCAGCTCACGGTGGACAGGTCGGCCAGGCCGAGGAACGACAGCCCGGCCTCGGCCAGGATCGCCGCGACCACGGTGGCCAGGAAGCTGGTGGCGATGACGGGCAGCAGCACGGGCAGGATCTCGAAGAAGACGATCCGCAGGGCCCCCTCGCCGCTCGCCCGCGCGGCCTGGACGAAGTCGCGCCGCCGTACGGACAGGGTCTGCGCCCGCAGCACCCGCGCGCCCCAGGCCCAGCCGGTGACCGCGATCACCACGGCCACGGAGGCGACCCCGCGCTGCGGCAGGTAGCCGGCCAGCACGATGATCAGCGGCAGGGCGGGCAGCACCAGGAAGATGTTGGTGAGCACGGACAGCACCTCGTCCACCGCGCCGCCGAAATAGCCGCCGACCAGGCCGACCGCGACCGCGATCACGTTGGCGATGACCGCCGAGAGCAGGCCGACGCCCATCGAGACGCGGGCGCCGTACACGATCTGGGTGAGGACGTCCTGCCCGGTCTGCGTGGTGCCGAGCCAGTGCGCGGCCGACGGGCCCTGGAGCCCGTCGTCGCCGGTCGCGGCCGGGTCCGCGCCGATGAGCAGCGGCCCGAGCACGGCCATCAGCGTGAAGAAGGCGAGGATGCCGGCGCCGATCTTGATCTTCATTCGGACTCCTGCCTGGTTCGGGGGTCGAGCACCACGTACGCCAGATCGGCCAGGAAGTTGGCGACGAGCACGGCCAGCGAGATGACGAGGAAGATGCCCTGCATGAGCGGGAAGTCCTCGTTCTCCACCCCTTTGAGGAGCATCGACCCGATCCCGGGATAGGAGAAGACGATCTCGGTCAGCACCGAGCCGCCCACCACGAAGCCGAGCGACAGGGCGAAGCTGGTGATGTTGGGCAGGATCGCGTTGCGGGCGGCGTACGCCCACATGACCCTCCTGGAGGTCAGCCCCTTGGCCTCGGCCATCACCACGTAGTCCTCGCCGAGCGTGGTCACCATGACGTTGCGCATGCCGAGGATCCGGTCGGCCATCGACGCGGCCACGATCGTCACCGCGGGCAGCGCCGCGTGGTAGACCACGCTGCCGGCGAACTCGCCGGTGAGGCCGGGCATCACGTCCAGCCCGTACGCCCTCGACACGGGGAACCACTGCAGCGTCACCCCGAAGACGAACACCAGCGCCAGCGCCACCCAGAAGTACGGCACCGCGTGCATGAACGTGGCCGCCGGCAGCACCCCGTCGAGCCAGGTGCCCCGCTTCCACGCCATGAGCACGCCCAGCGAGGTGCCCATCAGGTAGCTGATCAGGGTGGCCACCCCGACGAGCCCGACCGTCCACGGCAGGCTGCCGGCGATGACCGTGGACACCTCGGCGGGAAAGAAGGTGATCGAGCGGCCCAGCTCCCCTTGAGCGAGATTGCCCAGGTAGTCCAGATACTGCTGCCACAGGCTCGCGTCGCTGATGCCGAACGCCCGCCGCATCGCGTCGATGGCGGCCGGGTCGACGTTGCCTTTCATCCGGGCCACCAGCAGCTCCACCGGGTCCCCCGGCATGAGCCGGGGGATCAGGAAGTTGAGCGTGACGGCGGCCCAGGCGGTCAGCAGGTAGAAGCCGAGCCGCCGGGCCAGGAACCTCACTTGACGGCCGGCTTCAGGTGCAGCAGCACGACCGCGGCGTCGGGCGAGGTGTACGGCGACGGCATCGCGTACGGATCCTGCTCCGACGGCCAGCCGACATATTTGGTGGTCCGGAACTGCGCCCATCCCGGGCTGTAGAACAGCGGCAGCTGGGGCAGCTTCTCCACCATGATCCGGCCCAGCCCCTGCGTGGCCCGCTGCTGCTCGGCCAGGTCGTCGGTGGCGGCGTACTCCTCGATCAGCCGGTCGGTCGCGGCGTCCTTCCACCGCTCGTAGTTGCCGCTCGCGGCCTCACCGACGGGCTTGAACAGCCCGCCGAAGAGCATGAAGCGCAGCTGGAAGTACGGGGTCGGGCCGCCCTCGGCGCCCCTGATCGACAGCTCGTAGTCGCCCTTGCCGACCTTCGACACCCAGTCCTGGAAGGCCACGCCCCTGGTCTCGACCGTGATGCCGACCTTGGCCAGGTCCTCCCTGATGAGCTGGGCGGCGTTCACCCAGTCGGTGAACGGCGACGGCACCAGCAGCGTGAACTTCAGCTCGGCCGGGTTCACGCCCTTGAGCAGTTCCCTGGCCCTGGCCACGTCCACCTTGAACGCGGCGTCCTTGTACTCCGGCGGCACGTACGCCTCGCCGCCCGGCATCGGCACGCCCGTCGGGTGGGCGACCTTGGTGTAGCCGCGCTCGGCCACCTTGACGATCTTGTCCCGGTCGATGGCGAGGCTCATGGCCTGCCGTACCTCCGGCCTGGCCAGGACCGGGTTGGTCAGGTTCGGCAGCAGCGAGACCAGGCCCGCCGGCGGGAAGAAGAACTTGTTCTGCTCCGGCTTGCCCTGCACGAAGATCTTCTGGATGTCCGGCACGAACGCGCCCGCCCAGTCCACCTCGCCCTGCTGGAGCGCCGTCTGCAGGGCATTGGCCGTGTACGCCGGGAAGCGCAGCAGCGGCACCTCCGGCTTGCCCGGCTGCCAGTAGGACGGGTTCTTCTCCATCTCGTAGAGCTGCGCCGAGAACTTCGACAGCTTGTACGGCCCCGTGCCGACCGGCTTGGCGTTGGTGAACGTCGCCGGATCCTGCTGCTTGTCCCACAGGTGCTTGGGCACGATGGGCGAGCCGCCGGCGATGTTGTAGAGCTTGGCGTACGAGGTGGTCCTGAAGTCGACGCGCACCTTGTCCGGTGCCAGCGCCCGCGCGTCCTTGATCTCCAGCGCGGACGTGTTGAGCTGCGCGTGGTCCTTCAGCATCTGGAAGGTGAAGGCCACGTCGTCGGCGGTGAACGGCTGCCCGTCGCTCCACTTCACCCCCGGGCGGAGGGTGAACGTGAGCGACTTGCCCTTGTCCGACCATTCGTACTTCAGCGCCAGCCACGGGACGATCTCTCCGGGCTTGAGCTTGTTGAAGTACATGAGGGTCTCGTAGATCATCCCGCTCGTGCCGAAGTTCACGCCTTCGAGGTGGTACGGGTTGAAGTCCTCCTGGAACGTCCCCGCGTCCACGGCGTGGATCACCAGAGGGGGCGCGCTCGTGCTGTTCTTGCCGGTGGGGCCGCCGCTGCTCGAACAGCCGGCGAGGGCCAGGGCGAGGAGTAATGCCAGACAGCGTTTCATTGGGGGGTGGCCTTTCCGAAATACTTCGTCCGGAGGTCGCGCGAGCCCTTCGGGGCGGCGAAGGCCTGGGCGCGCTCGAATCCGGCTGGTGCGCCGCGCACGATCGTCAGCGCGCGGTAGTACTCGACGTACGGGAAGCCGTAGGTCTCGCCTCTGGCATAGGCGTACCCGGTGATCGCCTCCGACCAGAGCTCGTACGCCTCCTCCGTCAGCTCGACGAACACGTCGGGGACGAAGCCCTCGGCGTCCTCCCAGTTGTCGGCGTAGTAGAGCTCGCCCGCCCAGTAGGCCGGGTGCTCGCGTTCGAGCGTCTTGAGCCCGCCGTAGAAGCGGGCGTCCTCGACGATCCGGTGGGTACGGGCGTGATCCTTGTGGATGGACGCGCTCCAATGGGTCAGGATGACGTCCGGGCGCAGCTCCCTGATCAGGTCGCCGACGCGCAGCTTGACCTCTTCGTCCTCGGGCAGCAGGCCGTCCTCGTAGTCGAGGAAGCGCACGCCCGCGCCGATCCGCTCGGCGAACGTCTCGGCCTCCTCGCGCTTCTGCCTGGCGTAGTCGGGGACGGGCAGGCGGGGGTGGCCGCGTTCGCCAAGGGTGAGGTGGAGGAGCGTGGCCCGGTCGCCGCGCAGGACGTGCTGGGCGAGCACGGCGCCCGCCGTCAGGTCCAGGTCGCCCGCGTGCGCGCCGATGGCCAGGACGTGCGTCATGCCGCCTTCCTCATCACGTGGAAGCGCCGGGTGATCTCGTAGCCGGCCTTGGTGTAGAGGCGGCCGGCCGGGCTCGCCTCGCCGGTCCAGAGGAACCACGACGAGTGGAGCCCTTCGGCGCGCATCATGGTCATGGTGAGATGGAGCAGGATCTTGCCGAGGCCGGTGCCGCGCTGCTCGGGGTCGACGCCGAAGGGACCGAAGCGCTCGGGGATGCCACGGTAAGCCGCATACAGCGCGAATCCCACTATTTGATCTTTTTTCGCGATGATCATCCGTTTCGGATCGCGATGCCGGCGGATCGCCTCACCCCAGTCGGGGTTGAAGGCGTCGGCCGCGAAGCGGATCAGCTCGGGCAGCTCGCCGTCGGTGGGGCTGCGGAAGGCGTACCCCTCGCTCTCGCGCTCGGCGCGCAGCTCGCGTACGTCGTCGGGGGTCACGTAGCCGACGAGCGTCCGGTCCATGGCGACCGGCGAGTACAGGGTCCGGAAGCCGAGCCCGTTGAGGAGCCGGTAACCGTCGGGGTAGAGCTCGGCGTCCGCCCCGGGGAGCACATAGTTCGGCGTATAAGACGAAAAATCGACCTTCGTCCGGCCGGCCTGCTCCAGGAACGCCACCGCCTCGCCCACCAGCCGCCTCCCGAGCCCGCCCCCGCGATGCTCGGGGACGACGAAGAAGAACGGGATCCAGCCGGTGTCCGGCTCCAGGTCGGTGCCCGGGGCCAAGGGGGTCAGGCGGCGCACCGCGTACGCGCAGCCCACCACCCGGCCGCCGGAGACGGCCACGCGCAGGCCGTCGGGGTCGAAGTTGGGGTCGAGCAACACGCAGTCGCGGAACCAGGAGGAGGTGGCGGGATCGGCCGGCATGCTGCGGTTCCAGGCGTCCACCAGGGAGACCTCGTCACCGGACGCGAAGGCGCGGACTGTGACCATCGGGGTCCTTTCACCTTTGGCTCTCCGGTCCCAGCTTTCCCATGGTCATCGAGCCGGGTCAAGATGATCCGGGAATTTATTTTCTCCCTCGGCGCATGTTTAGAAAATTTCTTTTGCGCCACCCCGCACCCGAAACTTTCACGTGCGGCCGACCCGCAGTCACCCTTAGCCGCAGGTCACCTCGCTATCCCGACAGGTCACCAGCAGCAGCGATTGCGCTGGCGAAAGTTTCTCTTCACACTCGCAATGTTTCAGGCGAACGAGAGGAACCCGATGAACGTGAGAGCTCGGATCATGGGTGCCTTGATCGCCGCCGTGACGCTCATCGTCGCGGGGCTGATCACCGCGCCACCGGCCTCGTCGGCACAGCTGACGGAGGTGACCGGCTTCGGCACTAACCCGACAAACCTGCGCATGCACCTGTACGTCCCGGACGGCGTCGGGACCCGACCGCCTCTCCTGGTCGCGGTGCACTACTGCACGGGATCGGGCCCGGCCTTCTACTCCGGCACGGAGTTCGCCTCGCTGGCCGACCGGTACAAGTTCATCATCATCTACCCGTCCGCGACCAGGAGCGGCTCCTGCTTCGACGTCTCCTCGCCGCAGGCGCTGCGGCACGACGGCGGCAGCGACCCGGTCGGCATCATCTCCATGGTCAGGTACGTGCAGCAGCGCTACAGCACCGACCCCGACCGCACCTTCGTCACCGGGGCCTCGTCAGGCGCCATGATGACGAACGTGCTGCTCGGCGACTACCCCGACGTCTTCAAGGCCGGGGCCGCGTTCGCCGGCGTGCCGTTCG
The DNA here is from genome assembly GCF_014873145.1 of Nonomuraea angiospora. NCBI lineage: Bacteria > Bacillati > Actinomycetota > Actinomycetes > Streptosporangiales > Streptosporangiaceae > Nonomuraea > Nonomuraea angiospora. The sequence continues at coordinate 4,936,685 of NZ_JADBEK010000001.1, forward strand.
CCTGCTTCGCCACCACGGACGGCTCGATGTGGAACAGCGCCTGCGCCAACGGCCAGGTCTCCAAGACGCCGCAGCAGTGGGGCGACCTCGTACGCGGCGCGTACCCCGGCTACAGCGGCCCCCGCCCGCGCATGCAGGTGTGGCACGGCACCGCGGACGGCACGCTGCAGTACCCGAACTTCCAGGAGGAGATCAAGCAGTGGACCAACGTCCACGGCCTGAGCCAGACGCCCAGCAGCACCGACCAGCCGCAGTCCGGCTGGACCAGGACCAGGTACGGCGGCACCGGCACGACGGCCCCCGTCGAGGCGATCAGCCTCCAGGGTGTCGGCCACAACGTCCCGATGAGCGGGATGGCCGCCGCCGCGATCACGTTCTTCGGCCTTGACCAGGGCGGCGGCGGGCCCACGCCGACCCCGACGCCGACGCCGACCCCGACGCCGGGGACCGGGGCGTGCCGCGTCACGTACACGATGAACACCTGGAACACCGGCTTCACGGCCGCGGTCACGGTCACCAACACCGGCACCACCCAGCTCACCTCCTGGGCGCTGGCCTTCACGCTCCCCGCGGGCCAGAGCGTCACCTCCGCGTGGAACGCCACGGTCTCGCCCGCGAGCGGCCAGGTCACGGCCAGGAACGTCAGCTACAACGGCACGGTCGCCCCGGGCGCGTCCGCCTCGTTCGGCTTCCAGGCCACCCACACGGGGAACACCTCCAAGCCGTCCGCCTTCACCCTCAACGGCGCCGCCTGCACGTGACGGCCCGCTCCACCGGGCTCGGGGAACCCCCCTGAGCCCGGTGTGATCATCTGATGGATACTGGCCCTTCTCGGAGAATTGGGAGCGCTCCCGAATGTGCTCCCGCTGTAACCGAAAGGGCACATCTTGTCCACATTCCACACGCGGTTATCGGCGGTGTTATCGGGCTCGGTGCTCGTGCTCGCCGCCGGGCTCGCGCCGCTCCACCAGGCGGCAGCCGCGGCCACCGGGCCCGATGAGAGGCCCGCTGAGACCCAGCCGGCCCGTGTCACCCTCACCCTCATCACCGGAGACGTCGTCGAGTACGCGCCGGCGCAGGGCGGCGTCCCCTCCATCGCCATCAGGCCGGCGCCCAGGCCCGGCGGCGCGGACGTCACGTTCGCCACGCTGCCCGGCAAGGACGGCGGATATCTGGTCCTGCCCTCCGACGCGGCCCCCATGGTCGCCGCCGGAACGCTGGACGAGGAGCTGTTCGACGTCGAGACGCTGGCGCGCGACCGGCGCGTCGAGGCGATCCCGCTGCTCGTCACCTACCCGGGCGACCCCACCCCCGCCACGCTCGCCGGCTCCGCCCGGTCCCTGCCGGCCGGCGAGGACGTGCGGGTGCTCGACAGCGTCAACGGCGCCGCGCTCACGGTACGCGCCGACCGGGCCCGCGACTTCTGGGCCGGGCTCGGCACCGGCGCCAAACTGACCGGCGGCGCGATCTCCAAGATCTGGCTGGACCGCAAGACCCGGGCCTCGCTCGACAAGAGCGTGCCCCTCATCGGCGCGCCGGCCGGGTGGGAGCGCGGGTTCGACGGCAAGGGCGTCAAGGTCGCCGTCCTCGACACCGGGATCGACGCCGGCCACCCCGACTTCGCCGGACGCATCCTCGCCAGCGAGAACTTCTCCGACTCCGCCGGCATCGCCGACAAGGTCGGGCACGGCACGCACGTCGCCTCGACGGTCGCGGGCGCCGGCCCCACGTACAAGGGCGTGGCGCCGGCCGCGTCCCTGCTGGTCGGCAAGATCCTCGCGGACAACGGCCTGGGCGACTGGTCGTGGGCCATCTCCGGCATGGAGTGGGCCGCCGCGCAGGGCGCCGACGTGGTCAACATGAGCCTGGGCACCTGCTGCGGCAACGGCACCGACCCGATGAGCCAGGCGCTGAACGAGCTCACCAAGAAGTACGGCACGCTCTTCGTGACGGCCGCCGGGAACGAGGAGGACCCGCTCACCGTGAGCGTCCCGGCGGCGGCCGACGAGGCGCTGGCCGTGGGCGCGGTGGACAAGGAGACCGGCACGACCCTGGCCGGCTTCTCCAGCAAGGGGCCGCGGCTGGACGACGCCGCCGTCAAGCCGAACATCGTCGCCCCCGGCGTGGACATCGTGGCCGCGCGCTCGGCCAGCTCCTCGCTGCCCGGCATCCCGGGCGACGACAGGTACACGACCTTCAGCGGCACCTCCATGGCCACCCCGCACGTCGCCGGGGCCGCCGCGATCCTGGCCCAGCAGCATCCCGACTGGCGGGCCGCCGAGCTGCGAGACGCGCTGACCTCGACGGCCGTGCGCAACGACGGGCACAACTGGTTCGAGCAGGGCAGCGGCCGGGTGGACGTGGCCCGCGCCGTCACCCAGAGCGTGTTCGCCACCTCCGTCGTGGACTTCCGGCTCCTCGGCAAGCCCGCCACCAGGCAGGTCACGTACCGCAACCTCGGCTCCCAGCCGGTTACGCTGGCCGTCTCGCTCGTCACGCGCGGCTGGAGCGGCAGGCCCGCGCCGGACAGGGCGGTCAAGCTGGGCGCGCGGAGCGTCACCGTGCCCGCGAACGGCACCGCGGCCGTCTCCCTCACCGCCGACCCGTCGGCCGGCCCGATCGGCGCGTACGGGGGCTGGGTGACGGCGAGCGGCGGCGACGTGCGGCTGGTGACGCCGTTCAGCTACTACACGGGTCCCGCCACGCACCGGCTGGGGGTGTCGCTGGTCAACTCGTACGGGACCAAGGAGTTCTTCCCCGGTTACCAGGCCGAGCCCCTCGTGTACGCGATCCCGTCGAAGCGGGCGAACAGCCCGGAGGACCCGTTCAACCCGTACGGCTACTACTACCTGCGTACCGACTATTCGGGCAACGGCGAGTTCTGGCTGCCCGCCGGGGACTACGAGGTGATCGGCGTCGCCAACGAGAGCCGGCTCAGCAACCGTACGAGCTGGGTGATCGAGAACGTCCACCTCGACGGGGACAAGGCCGTCACCCTGGACGCCCGCAGGACGGCGCCGATCCGGCCGAGGACGCCGAAGCCGCTGGACGGGGCCGGGAACGCGTACTACGTGCGCACGTTCACCGACCGCACCCAGCCGGTCTCGCTGTACGGCGGGGTCCAGGGCGGCGGGCAGCAGCTGTTCGTCACGCCGGTGTCCTCGGTGAAGACGGGCAAGGTGCGGCTGTCGCACCAGTGGAACCTGGAGCCTCCCGTGCTCGCCTCGGCCACCGCGGGCGCGCTGGCCCTGCATCCGGCGTACGACGTGGAGTCCATGCGCAGGCTGACCGCCGCCACGTCCTACCCCGTCGTCTCGGTCGGAAGGGGACGGCCGGAGGACTTCTCGGGCGTGGACGTCTCCGGCAAGCTCGTGCTCGTCGGGATCCCCGTCGAGAGCGGCTACGTCAACGCGAGCGTCCAGATGGACGACGCCGGCCGCGAGGCCTCCCTGCGCGGCGCGGCGGGCGTCGTCGGCTTCCTCGACGTGGACGGCGGGCGGGCCCGCGTGCCGCTGGGCTGGTCCCTGCGGCTGGGGCTGGACGCCGCCGAAGGCCGTTCGCTGCGCTCCGCCCTGGCCAAGGGGCCGGTCTCGCTGCGCCTCGAACCCTCCACGGGGCCGAGTGCGATCTACCACCTCCGCTTCGACTCGCGCGGCCGGGTGCCGGCGCGGCCCGCCGAGGTCGACCTGGGACGGCTGGTACGGATCGACGCCGCCTACCACGCCGACAAACCGGACACCAGCGGCTGGGAGTACGGCGAGTCGACGGCCGGCGAGGAGCCGGGGCGGATGACGTACGGCGGCTCGCTGCGGATGCCGCTCACCCGGACCGAGTACTTCGGGCCCGTGTCCGACGACGTGGTGTGGTCCCGCTCGATCACGAACGACGGGCTGGTCCTGCACTCCGACGACCGGTTCACCGGTGACGACCGGCGGGTCTCCGAGCAGTGGTTCAAGGCGCCGCTGGTGCCCGCCGCCGCGGACGTGCCGCCGGGCTACCCGGTCAAGGTGCCGTGCGCGTCGTGCCGGGACTCCGAGCGGTTCGTGCCTTTCGAGCAGTGGCGCGACTCCGACCCCCGTCACTACAGCGAACTGAGCCCGGTCACCTCGGAGTCCCGGCTGTTCACGGCCGATCGGGAGCTGGCCCCGCAGGGCTGGCGTCCGCGGTTCTTCACCGTGCCCGGCGGCCCAGGGGCCTACCGCGTGGAGGCCGTGGACACCTCGGGACGCACCCTGTCCGGCAAGGTCACGACCACCGCGCGCTTCGCCTCCTCCCCGCCGCCGTCCACGGGAGCGCCCCGGGGGTACGCGTGCTCGTTCGGGGCGGGGTGCGCGTTCCAGCCGGCCGTCCAGATCACCTATGACCTGCCCCTCGACCTGCTGAACCGGGCCCCGGCCGGGGAGCCGTTCGCGTTCGACCTGCGCGCCGGCGCGCACTCGGCCGTGCGCCGGGCGCCCGCCGTCAACCGGGTCACGGTCGAGTTCTCGGTCGACGACGGCGCGACCTGGCGGGCCGCGACGCGGGTCAGCAAGCGCGGCGACGGGCGCTTCCGCGTGGAGCTGGCGCATCCCGCCCTGGCGCGGACCAGCGGGTTCGTGTCGCTGCGGGTCACGGCGTCGGACCCGGCGGGCGGCTCGACCACCCAGACCGTCAACCGGGCCTACGCCCTCAGATAGCACCGATCGGGCTCTCCGGTGACGGCCGTGCCGCCACGGCTGTCACCGGAGGCCGCGGAAGAACGTCCGCACATCTTCGACCAGGAGCTGGGGAACCTCCATCGCCGCGAAGTGGCCGCCGCGCTCGAACTCCGACCAGTGGACGACGTTGTTGTCACGCTCGGCGATGGAGCGGACTCCGAAGTCGCCGGGGAACACCGCCACCCCGGCGGGGACCTCGGAGCGTTCCGCCGGCCGTCCCCAAGCGGCCCTTCCCTCCTTGTAGAGGCGGGCGGACGAGGTGGCCGTACCGGTCAGCCAGTAGACGCTGACGTTGGTGAGCAGCAGGTCGCGATCGACGGCGTCCTCGGGGAGCTCGGCAGCCGGATCGGTCCACTCCTTGAACTTCTCGACGATCCAGGCGAGCTGCCCGGCCGGCGAGTCGGCGAGCCCGAACCCCAGCGTCTGCGGACGGGTCGACTGGATGATCGCGTACCCGGTGCCCTCTTCCATCTGCCCCTGCAGGGCGGCGAGCCGCTCCTGCTCGGCTCCGCTCAGACCGGCCAGCTCCGCCGGATCTCCGGTGGGGAATCCGAGACTGCCGTTGACGTGGACGCCCACGACGTGCTCGGAGTCGATGCGGGCCAGCTCCGGAGAGACCACGGAACCGGTGTCGCCGCCCTGGGCGCCGTACCGCTGATAGCCGAGCCGCCTCATCAGCTCCGCCCAGGCGCGGGCGATCCGGGACAGGTCCCAGCCTGTCTCGCGCGTCGGCCCGGAGAAGCCGAACCCGGGGATCGACGGGGCGATGACGTGGAACGCGTCGGCCGGGTCGCCACCATGGGCACGGGGGTCGGTGAGCGGCCCGATGACGTCCATGAACTCCACGATCGAACCCGGCCACCCGTGGGTGATGATCAGCGGCAAAGCGTCCGGCTCGGGTGAGCGGACGTGCAGGAAGTGAATGTTCTGTCCGTCGATCGTGGTGGTGAACTGCGGGAAGTCGTTGAGCCTCTTCTCGTGCTCGCGCCAGTCGTAGGAGGTCCGCCAGTACTCGGCCAGCCCTTTCAGGTAGCCGACGGGGACGCCGTAGGTCCAGCCGACGTCGGGCAGCTCGTCGGGCCAGCGGGTACGCGCCAGCCGGTCCCGCAGGGAGTCCAGGTCGGCCTGCGGGATATCGATGCGGAACGGCAGGATTTCGGTGCTTTCGTTGTGCATGGGCCAGACGTTAAATCGCCTTGCGGACGATTACTGTCCTCAACGGGCGTCAGACTGAGAACTGTGTTGGAGACCTCAGCGCGCCTGCTCCGGCTCCTGTCGATGCTTCAGCTGCGACGGGACTGGTCCGGCGCCGACCTCGCCGAGCGCCTGGACGTCGACGTACGAACCGTCCGGCGCGACATCGACAAGCTGCGCAGCCTCGGCTATCCGGTGCGATCCGCGTCGGGCACGTCGGGCGGCTACCGCCTCGGCGCCGGTGCGGCCCTCCCGCCGCTGCTGCTCGACGACGAGGAGGCCGTGGCGGTCGCGGTCGGACTCCGTGGCGCCGCGGTCGGCACCGTCGCGGGGATCGGGGAGACGTCGGTGCGCGCGCTGCTCAAGCTCGAACAGGTGCTGCCGTCCAGGCTGCGCCGCCGGGTCAACGCGCTGCAATCGGCCACCGTGTCCATGCCCGGCGCCGGGCCGACGGTGGACCCGCAGACGCTGACCGTGATCGCCGCCGCCTGCCGCGATCACGAGCGTCTGCGCTTCGCCTACCGCAGCCGCGACGAGACGGCGAGCACCCGCGTCGTCGAGCCCCATCGGCTCGTGCACACCCCCCGCCGCTGGTATCTCGTGGCCTGGGACACCGGCCGTGAGGACTGGCGGACCTTCCGGGTCGACCGCATCGAGAGCATGCCCTCCTCCGGACCGCGGTTCACCCCGCGCCCGGCACCGGCCGAGGATGTCGCGGGTTACGTCTCCGAGTCCGTCGCGTCGGCTCCGTACCGTCATCAGGCCAGGATCCTGCTCCACACCTCCGCCGAGCGGGCGGCCGCCGGCATGTCTCCCACGGCGGCCCGGATAGAAGCGATCGACCAGCACACCTGCCTGCTGCACACGGGATCCGATTCGCTCGACGAGATCGCCCTCTATGTCGGACTCACCGGGTTCGACTTCGAGATCCTCGACCCACCCGAACTCCTCGACCACATCCGCGCCCTCACCGACCGCCTCGCCCGGGCGACCCGGCCGAGACGGTGAACGATAATGCGTTCACCATGCTCGATGAGATCATGCCCCCGTGGGTCGCCACCGCCGAGCGCTTCGGCGACCCGCCGGGCATCACGCTCTTCCCGGAGGAGGAAGCGCTCGTTTCGGACTCGGCGGAAAAGCGGCGGCACGAGTTCCGCACGTCCCGCCACTGCGCCCACCTGGCACTACGGCAGCTCGGCGTGGCCCCCCGCCCCATCCTCCGCGGCGACCGCGGCGCCCCTGCCTGGCCGCCCGGGGTCGTGGGCAGCATCACGCACTGCGCGGGCTACCGGGCGGCGGCGGTGGCGCACGGCGCCCTGTCGATCGGCATCGACGCCGAACCGCATCTCCCGATGCCGCGCGGCGTCCTGGAACGAACCGCGACCCCGGCGGAGGCCGCCGCCCTGGACCTCCTGGGCCTCCCGGACCCGGGCCGGCTGCTGTTCAGCGCCAAGGAAGCGATCTACAAGGCGTGGTACCCGCTGACGGGCCGCTGGCTCGGCTTCCTGGACGCCACAGTGACCTTCACGCCCCCGCTGGCCGGGTTCGGGACGTTCGCCGCCGAGATCGCGGTCCATGGCCCGGGCCGGCCGGCCCGCTTCGAGGGCCGCTGGCTGGTGAGGGGCGGCCTGATCCTGACGGCGATAGCGGTCCCCGCCCCCTCCGCCTAGCCCCGGGCCGCGGTCAGAGGACGGGCGGGTCGAAGTCGAAGTCCAGGCGGTTGCCCTGGCGGGACACCAGCACGTCGGGGTGGTTGGGGCCGAGCACCCGGTCGTAGCGGTCCAGCACGTCCTCCCGCAGCGCCGCCGCCTCCTCCGCGGCCCCCGTGGCGAGCAGGTCGCCGACGAGGTTGGCCCCGGCGGCCAGCGTCACCGGGTGGTCGTCGCCGAACAGGGCGCGCAGGTCGCGCAGGGTCTCCTGCCCGAGCACCCGCGCCTCCTCGTGCAACCCCACCTCGGCCAGGTCGCTGGCGAGGTTGATGGCGCAGGTCAGGGAGAAGTAGTGCTGGCGCGTGAGCCGCCGGTCGAACCCGGCCAGCGCCGCCTCGTCGATCTCCCTGGCCTGCTCCTTGCTGCCGCTCACGCGCAGCAGCAGGGCGAAGTTGCTGTCGCAGCCGTACTTGAACGGGTGGTCGTCGCCGTACATGCTGGCGAACCTGGAGACGATGTCGCGCAGCAGCCGCAGCGAGTCGTCCACCTGGTCGGCGGCCCGCTGGGCGTTGGCCAGGCACAGGGCGGCGGCGAGGGTGTCGGGGTGGTCGATGCTGGTGCCGCGTTTCTGCAGCTCGAAGGTGCGATCGGCGAGCTCGAGCGCCTCTTCGATGAGGCCCGCCCGGCGTTTGGCGATCGACAGGTCCTTGGCGCTGCGCATCGTCCAGGGGTGCTCCTGGCCCAGCTCCTGGAGGCCGAAGTCGTAGGCGTCCTGGCCGAGGTCGCACGCCTCGCGGTAGCGGCCCTGGAGGCGTACGACGCGGGCGAGGTTGTTCATGGAGGCGAGCACGTTGGCGCGGCTCGCCCCGGACCCGGCCTGGCGCTGCAGCTTGAGCACGCGCGCCTGCAGCGTCTGCGCCTCCTGGTAGTCGCCCAGCAGCAGGTGGTCGAGGGCGAGGTTGTTCATGGCGCGCAGGGTGCGGCGGTGGGCACGGCCGAAGACCGCCTCGTGCCTGCTCAGCGACTCCCGGTCGTGCTCGCGCGCCTCCGCGAAGTCGCCGCGGTAGCGCAGGTCGGCGCCGTGGCTGTTGGTGAGCAGCAGGGTCTCCTCGTCGCCCTCGCCGAGCACGCGCCGCATCCGCTCCATGAGGGCCTTGTTCAGCTCGAACGACTCGTCGATGGCGCCCAGCTCGCGGATGATGATCGCGTAGTGGCGCTGGGCGGTGAGCACGTCCCGGTCGTCCTCGCCGCTGTCCACCCGCCAGGCCTCCAGGAACTCCTGCACCAGCTCGCGGGCCGAGGCGAAGTCGCCCGAGGTGTAGACATAGCGGATGATGCTGAGGGCGAACTTGCGGACGTTGGGGTCGCGGCTGCCCTTGACGTCGGCCGTGGTGATGTGGCCGAGGAGGTTGGCGTAGCGGGGCCAGGCCGAGGTGTCGTCGGGCTCGTAGCCGGCCACCGAGGCCGACAGCAGGAGGTGGACCTCGCGGCGGAAGGCGTCGGCCTCGTCGCCGTCGAGCTCGTCGCGCAGCAGCGCCTGGACCAGCCGGTGGACCTGGACCGTACGGCTCTCCGAGTCGATCCGCACCAGGGCGTACCTGCCCAGCTCCCGGATGACCTGGCTGAGCTGGATCGGGTCGGCCAGCAGGCCGGCGATCTTGGATCCGGCCGCGTACGCCTCGGGCAGCTCGTCCAGCAGGTCCCGCGGGATCGGCTCGGGCCCGAAGAACGCGAAGCAGCGCAGCAGCTCGACCGCGTCGGGCAGCCTGGCCTTGAGCTGCGACACCGAGGTGGCCCACGCCGCCGTCATCGACAGCGGGTAGTCGGACGGCTTGTTGGCGCCCAGGAGCCGGGTCGTCTGCCGCTTCAGCAGCCGCAGATATTCCTCGGCCGACATGCCCGACTCGGCCTGCAGCGCGCCCGCCTGCTCCAGGGCCAGCGGCAGGTCGCCGAGCGCCTCGGCCAGCCGGTCGGCCTGCTCGCGGCCGAGCGCCCGCCCCACCCGCCTGACCAGGAACGTGACGCTCTCCTCGCGCTCGAAAACGTCCACGGGCAGGGTGTCGACGACGCCCTGCCAGCTGTGGTTGCGCGAGGTGATCAGCACGTGGCCGGGGCCGCGCGGGACGATGTCGTTGATCTCCAGGTTCTCGGCATTGTCGAAGATCAACAGCCAGTTCCGGTACGGCTCGCCGCGCCGCAGCGCGTCCAGCGCGGCCTCGGCCGCGTCCTCGACGCTGTGGGGACCGACCTTGAGGTGCAACTCCCGGGCCAGCCCGGCCAGCGACGACTTCACCAGCATCGTCTGCGCCGCCGGCACCCACCACACCAGGTCGTAGGCGTGCCTGAAGCGGTGGGCGTACTCGATCGCGAGCTGCGACTTGCCCACGCCGCCGAGTCCTTGCAGAGCGTGCGGCGCAGGCTGAGACTGGTCCTGTGCCTGGGGGAGGACGGCGGTGACCTTGGACTGGAGCCCCGTACGCAGCTTCTCGATGAGGTCGTCCCGACCCGTGAAGTTCTTGTTCCGCTGGGGAACTTTGCCCCATACGGACGGTGCATGGGCAGAATCGTGTTGCGAGTGCGAATTTGTCACGATATCGCCTTGAGTCGGCCGGTCGTCACATCAAGCATAGACAGCATATTGAAGCCAGAGATAGATAGGATCCGCTAGATCCATCAGGTCCAGGGAGAGCGATGAACAAGGAAGCAGTGCAGGGGTACGGCGGTGGTCTCATTGATGTCAGCGGGCGCACCCTGGAGGAGCTCAAAGACATCGACGACTCCCGGCTGAAGGACGCCATAGACCGCCTTCTCGACGAGACCGGCGTGACGCCCGTGGCCAAATTCCAGTCTTCCATCTGAGGCAGCCCGCGGGTCGGCCGCCACGCCTGACCTGCGGGCCGACACTTCCCCCACATTTAGGCCAGCCCGAAAACATTCACATATTTCCATCCGTCCCGGGTCATATACTCCTCAGCACAAGAATGGTCCTGCCGGTGGGGTGGCGCGTGAACGAAGCGGACTGGGTGCGATTGGTCAGACAGCTCCGCAGAGGCGACTGCACCCCGCTTCTCGGGGCGGGCGCCTGCTATGGGCGACTTCCGACCGGCAAGGAGCTCAGCAAGCACTTCGCGAAGGAGTACGGCTTTCCGTTCGCCGACCACGGAAATCTCGCGCACGTGATGCAGTACGCGGCTCACGTGCATAACGATCCCACCGATCTCAAAGTGGAAGTCTGCGCATACCTGAAACAGTACGCGGCGGCCGCCACCGATCCGCTCGACCCGCACACGGTGCTGGCCGAGTTCCCGATCAAGACTTTTCTCACCACCAACTACGACGACTTCATGCTGCAGGCCTTACAGCACTGCCGCAAAGGTCCGCGCACCCCGAACGTGTGCAGGTCGACGTGGTGGGAGCCGACGAAGCGGGCCGTCGTGCCCGACCCCGATCCCGACCACCCGCTGATCTACCATCTGCACGGGAACTGGGACGACCCCTCCTCCATCGTGCTGACCGAGAACGATTATGTGCAGTATCTCCTCAACCTGCGCGACGTCGACGACGCGAACGGCCGCCAGCTCCTCCCGATTCCCGAGCCGGTGCTCGACGCCATGACCTCGAGCCCGCTGCTCTTTCTCGGCTACAGCCTCCAGGACTGGAACTTCCGGGTGCTCTTCCACGGCCTGATCAAATCCATTCCCTCCACCCGGCAGCGCCGGCATATCAGCGTGCAACTCCTGCCGGAGCTGAACACGTCGCTGACCGACGCGGAGAATCTGGCCGCCGAATACCTGAAGAGCTATTACGCCGACCTGAAGATCTCGATCTACGTCGGCACCACGTCCGCGTTCTTCAAGGAACTGCTCGACTGGAATGCGAGGACGCCGCTATGACCGTGACCGATCCGGCCGGCCGGCCGTACGTCGGGCTGCGCCCCTTCGGCCGTGCCGACAGCGACCTGTTCCACGGAAGGGAGCAGGAGTCGCGGGAGATCGCCACGCTCTGGCGGGCGGCCGGGCTGACCGTGCTCTACGGCGCCTCCGGCGTGGGCAAGACCTCGCTGCTCAACGCGGGCGTGCTGCCCAGGATCGACCGGGAGCGGGCCGACGTGCTGCCCGTCGCCAGGATCTCGCCGCACACCCCGCTCCCCATCGCGGGCGGCAACCCGTACGTCATGGCGCTGCTGTCGGCCTGGGCGCCGGACGCCTCGCCCGGCTCGCTGGCGGGCCTGACCGTCACGCGATTCCTTGCCGAGCGCCCCGGGCGCGAGGACGAGTACGGCGACCCGCTGCCCGTCCTGGCCGCCATCGACCAGGCGGAGACCCTGTTCCACAGCGACCTGGCCCGCCAGCGCGACCGCAAGGAGCTCGTCGACCAGCTCGTACGGGCCATGCGCGACCACCCCGGCCTGCACCTCCTGCTGTCGCTGCGCGAGGAGTACCTGTTCCTCGTGCTGCCCTACGAGCGCCCGTTCGGCCAGGGCTCGCGGGCCCGCTTCCACCTGCAGCCGCTCTCCCCCGAGGAGGCGAGGCAGGCCGTGGAGCGGCCGCTGGAGCGCACCTCCAGGACCATCACCCGCGCCGCCACCCGGCTCCTGGTCGGCGAGCTGCGTTCGGCCACCGTCAAGGACGCGTGGGGCAACCCGTCCACCGTCGAGCTGGAGCTGGTGGAGCCCGTCCAGCTCCAGGTGGTCTGCTCCGCGCTGTGGGACTCGCTGCCCGACGAGGTGACGGAGATCGGCGAGGAGCACGTGCGGGTCTACGCGGTGGTGGAGGAGTTCCTGTTCGACTTCTTCAAGCGCGCGGTCGGGGAGGTGGCGCGCGAGTTCGACGTCCCCGTCGGGGAGCTGCTGCTCTGGCTGCGCCGTACGTTCATCACCGACCACGGCACCCGCAACATCGCGTACGAGGGCATCGAGCAGACCACGGGCATGCCCAACGCCGTGGCCCGCGCCCTGGAGGACCGGCACATCCTGCGCGGCGAGCACCGCATGGGCAGCCGCTGGTACGAGCTGGCCCACGACCGGCTCATCGGCCCGGTCTCGCACCGCGGCTCGCCCTCGACGTACCTGGAGGCGGCCCGCACGGCGCGGGCCCAGCGCAACTGGCCGCTCGCCGCCCGGCTCGCCGACGAGGCCAGGCACGCGGCCGAGCCCGACGACTCCTGGGTGCGCGCCGAGGTCGCCGAGATCCACGCCGACGCGGCGCTCGCCCAGGGCGACGTCAAGCAGGTACGCCGCTACTGCGAGGAGGCGGTGAGCCTGTACGCCGAGCGCGGCCGCTTCGACGGCGTCGCCCGCGCGCTCACCATCGACGGCCGCTGGCACCTGGCCCACGGGGATCTCAACAGAGCGATCGAGCAGATCAACGCGGCAGTGACCCTCGCACCAAATGACATAGCCGCACAAATGGCACTAGCGGAGGCATTTCACCGTTCGGGCACTCCCCGGGCCGCCGCGGCCGTGGTTCACGGCATCTTTCCCCTGCTCACCGACGAGGCGCTCGACAGGGCGAACGAGATGCTTCGACTATCAGAATGACGTCATATGCTGGGCACCTCGCAAGTCTCAATGTGGAGGCTGATCCGCGGTGTCAGAGTGGCCAGCGACATTGGACGTCGACGCGCTGCTGGCCCGCGGCTGGCGGCCGACGCCGTTCCGGCAGTTCATCCTGAAAGTACATAGCAGATGTGATTTGTCATGCACATATTGCTACATGTACGAAATGGCGGATCAAAGCTGGAGATTTCGCCCAAAACGTATGTCTCGGGAAACGGTCGAGGCCACCGCGGCCAGGATCGCCGAACACGCCAAGGCACACGATCTCGACGGCGTCGACGTGATCCTGCACGGCGGGGAGCCGCTCCTGGCCGGCCACGACGAGATCCGCGACCTCGTGGGGCTCGTCAGGTCCGCCGTGCCGGTCCGCGTGGACGTCAGCGTGCAGACCAACGCGACGCTCCTCGACACCCGCTTCCTGCGGCTCTTCGACGAGCTGGAGATCGGCGTCGGGGTCAGCCTCGACGGCGGGCAGGCCGACCACGACCGCTCCCGCCGCACCGCCGACGGCCGCGGCAGCTACCACCGGGTGGCCGCCGCGCTGGAGCTCCTCACGTCCGAGGACTTCCGGCACCTGTTCCACGGGCTGCTGTGCACCGTCGACCTCCGCAACGACCCGCTGGGCACCTACACCGCCCTCCTGGGCTTCGACCCGCCGCTGATCGACTTCCTGCTCCCCCACGGCAACTGGACCGAGCCGCCGCCCGGCAGGGTCCCGGGCTCACCGGACACCCCGTACGCGACCTGGCTGGCGACGGTCTTCGACCGGTGGTACACCACGCCGTCCCACGCCACCCGCGTCCGGCTGTTCGACGAGATCATCCATCTGCTCCTCGGCGGGGAGTCGGCCACCGAGCAGATCGGCCTCTCGCCCGCGGCCATGATCGTGATCGAGACCGACGGCGAGATCGAGCAGTCCGACCTGCTCAAGTCGGCGTTCGAGGGCGCCGGGAGCACCGGGCTGCACGTGTCCCGCGACTCCTTCGACGACCTCCTGCTCCACCCCTTCACCGCCGCCCGCCAGATCGCCCGCCTCGACCCCGCGCCGGAGTGCGCCGCGTGCGAGGTGGGCATGATCTGCGGTGGCGGCCTGTTCGCCCACCGCTACAGAGCGGGCGACGGCTTCCACAACCCCTCGGTCTACTGCGCGGACCTGCTGCACCTGATCAAGCACGTCGGCCGCACCGTGCAGGCCGACATCCGTCGCCGTACGAAGGATCCCCTATGAACCTCACTGACCACCGGATCCCGGCGGACGCGTTCGACGCCCTCGCCGACGGCGGCGGAGGCGGCGGCGCCGTGCGGCGGCTCAAGGCCGCCCAGTACAGCAAGCACCTGCTGCTCATCAGGGGTGTCCTGGACGTGGCCCGCGAGCTGGGCCACACCTCCTGGGCGCGGACGCGGCGGGCCTACGACCTGCTCGCAACGCTCCAGACGAGCCACCCGGAGGCGGTCGGCAGGGTCCTGCAGCACCCGTCCGTGGGCGCCTGGGCCCGCCACGCGGTCCGCTCCCGGCGCTCGCCGGAGCAGCTGGCCGCCCTGGCCGCGGCGGCGGCCATCCACGCCCGCACGACGTGCGAGGTGGACGTCCCGGTCATCGCCGGCAGGGCCATGCTGCCGTCGCTGGGGCAGGTCGCCTTCCCCGACGGCGTGACCATGGCGACCGTGCACTGCTGGCCGGAGGGCGCGGAGGTGAGCGCGGGCGACCTGGTGGTCGAGATCCGCGACGACGCCCCCGGCTGGCAGCGGCTGCGGGCCCTCTCGGCCGAGTCCGGCGGCAGGCGGCTCAACGTGCTCATCGACGACCTCGACCCGCACCGGCTGCCGGGGGCGAGCGACCTGCACGGGCGGCTCACGGACGCGGAGGCGGCCCGCTGGCAGCGCCTCCTGGACGAGTCCTGGCGGCTCCTGGTGAGCCACCACGAGCCGGTCGCCGAGGAGGTGTCGGCCGGCATCACGGTCCTCACGCCGCTGACCGCTCCCTCGACGGGCTCGTCCAGCGCCTCCTCGCGCGACGCCTACGGCTGCATAGCCCTCTCCGACCCGTCGGACCCCCGCACGCTGGCCGAGACCCTCACCCACGAGGCCCAGCACGCCAAGCTCTCGGCCCTGCTCGACATCGTGCCGCTGACCGAGCCGGACGACGGCTCGCGCTACTACGCGCCCTGGCGCGAGGACCCCAGGCCCGCCGGGGGACTGCTCCAGGGCGCGTACGCATACCTGGGCGTGACGGACTTCTGGCGGCGGCAGATGCGGCACGAGACGGGCGAGGACGAGATCCGCGCGGGCGCCGAGTTCGCCCGCTGGCGGGCGGCGGCCCACCTGGTCACCCGCACCCTCCTGAGCAGCGGCCGGCTGACCGAGCACGGGGTGGCCTTCGTGGGCCGGATGGGCAGCCGGCTCGGCTCCTGGGCCGGCGAGCCGGTGCCCGCCGCGGCGACGGCCCTGGCCGAGGACGCCGCCGAGCGCCACCGGGCCCGCTGGCGGGCCCGCAACGGCGACCTCAACTGATCGACCCGGCCCCGCCGGCAGGTCCGCAGACGGCCGGTCGCGTCACCGGGTCACTGGCACTTCCCCTTCAGCCACGCGTTGAACTGGGACGTGTAGTCGGTGGCCACCCGCTTGGCGCCGCGATCGAGCGCCCCCTGCCAGGCGCTCTCGTTCAGCGTCCACGAGGGAGGCGGCTCTTCCCACTTGGTGACCTCCGGCCAGATGGGCCCGCCGCTCAGCACCTTGCTCATGCCCGCGGCGCTCACCCGGCTCCTCAGCTCGGCCGCGATCTCGCTGTTGTGGGAGTACAGGATGATCTCCTGCGACTGGTAGCGCTCCTTGACGGGGTCGAGCACCTCGGCCCAGGCCCGCGCCTTGATCGCGGCGTCGGAGCTGAGCAGCGACTGCCGGGCCTCCGGCTTGATCTCGACCAGCCCGATCATGCCGGCGCTCTTCATCGCGGACAGCCACTCGCGGAAGGTGTAGACGGTCTCGCCCTGGAAGACGCCGCGGTTGATGGTCCGGCCCTTGAGCGCGGTGTCGCCGGCCGCCCACCAGATGTCGGTGATGTTCTTCTTCGTGCCCGTCAGGCCCCAGGTAGAGGTGTTGTGCCACATGACGGCCTTGGTGCCGTCCTTGGTGAGCTGCAGGTCGGCCTCGACGCCCGACGCGCCCCAGGACTGGTAGCGGCGGATGGCCGTGGGGTTGTTGGGCTGACGCACCTGGTCCCGCTCCCAGGCGTTGGCGCCCGTGGGGTAGCCGCCGTGCGCGAAGATCAGCGGGCACGTGGGCAGGGCGGAGGACGGGGCGGTGAGCAACGAGGCGAGCGCTAAAGCGGCGAGGGAGGCTGCCAAGGTCCATACCTTTCGATCTTGTTTTCCCGCACACTATCGCTCGGTCAGGAAGGTCCGCAGGAGGCGGGTGTAGGCGTCCGGCTGGTCTCCGGCGATGGAGTGACCCGCGTTCGCCACGGGCACCAGCGTGGCGTCGGGGAACGTGCGCCGGTACTCGTCGGCGCCTTCGACGGGGATGAAGTCGCAGGAGCCACGCATGATCAGCACCGGCACCCGGACGTGGCGCAGCTTGGGGCGGGGGTCGGGCACCCGGAGGAAGTCCTCGCTGGTGATCTGGTTGACGTAGAAGCCCTGGCGGTTGCCGTGCGGCTCCCGTACGGGCGCGCCAGGGCACGAGCCGGTGTTGCGGCCCACCAGCGCGAGCTCGTGGAAGCGCGCGTCGGCCTCGCGATCGCCCATCAGGGCATGCGCGGCGTTGGGGTTGATGCCCAGCAGGATGGACATGGTGAGCATCCGGGGCGAGCCCGCGAGCTCGTCGTAGCGTCGTTGCTCCTCGGGGGTGAGACGCCGGGAGAAATCGCTGTCGGGCCGGGAGCCCGGCCACAGCGCCCCGGGCGCGGTGAAGACCACCTTGGCGACGCGATCGGGGTGCGCCGCGACGTATTGGGCGGCGAGCGAGCCGCCCCACGACTGGCCGACGATGACGAGCCGGTCCGCGCCGATGGTGCGGCGGATGGCCTCGAGGTCGGCGACGTGCCGGGCGACCGTGTAGCCGGTGACGTCCGGCAGCCGGGTGGAGCGGCCGGCGCCGACCTGGTCGTAGGAGTACACATCGAAACCGGCGGCGGCCAGGGCCTCGCCGCCGACCGGGATGCCCTCGCCGGGAGTGCCGGGGCCGCCGTGCAGGAAGATCACCGGTGTGGGGCGGGGCGTGCCGGTCGCGGGCGCGTGGACGTAGGCGATGCGGGAGCCGGTCGGCAGCTCCCAGTAGCGGACGCCCGCGGGGGCCGGCGCGGCCTGCGGGATCGGGCCCGGTCGCAGGACGGTGACGGATGCGAGCACGGCCAGGGCGGCCGTCGCGCCGAGCGCGGTCAGCGTCGCCGCCCTGCGGGGGCCCCGGGCGCCGAGCAGGGTGAACGCCGGCCGGCCGATCAGGAAGGCGGTACCGGCCATCACCACCAGCCCTGCGGTCGCGAGGACGGGGATGGCCGTGCTGGCGGCCGCGGTGAGGAGGAAGGCGGCGGCGCCGGCGAACGACGCCACGACCACCGCGGTGAAGACGAGAACGCCGCCGAGCAGGCGACGGATCGAGGTGCGTGCCATGGATTTCACGCTAGAAGCGGGAGAACGCCCTTCCCTGGGCCTGCGGGACCGTCTTGGACCTCCCGGAACCACGCTGTCCGGCGGATGCCGCCCCCCGCCTCACGGCGGAGGCGCGATGGCGCGGCCACCGCTGTCGCCCGGCCTCACAAGGCCGGTTTCGTAGGCGACGATGGTCGCCTGGACCCGGTCCCGCACCCCCAGTTTGGCGAGGACGGCGGCGACGTGGTCCTTGACGGTGGCCGGGCTGATCCGGAGGTCGGCGGCGGCCTCGGCGTTGGTCAGGCCGCGCGCCACCCGCAGGAGCACCTGCCGCTCGCGCGCGGTGAGGACGGACAGCCGCCCGGCGTCGGCCGGGCCGGGTCCGGCGGCGAAATGGTCGAGCAGCCGCCGGGTCACGGCGGGGTCCAGCAGCGCCTCCCCGCCGGCGACCACGCGGATCGAGTCGATGACGCGGTCGGGGTCGGTGTCCTTGAGCAGGAAGCCGGCCGCGCCGGCGCGCAGGGCCGCGAACACGTACTCGTCGAGGTGGAACGTGGTCAGGACGATGACCCGCGTGGCGGGCACCGCGGCGGTGATCTTCGTGGTGGCGTCCAGCCCGTTCATGCCCGGCATCCGGATGTCCATGAGCGCGACGTCGGGCCGCAGCGAGGTCGCGAGGTCCACGGCGGCGGCGCCGTCGGCGGCCTGGCCGACCACGCTCAGGTCCGGCTCGGCGGCCACGATGGCGGCGATCCCCGCGCGCACCACGGCCTGGTCGTCGGCCACCATCACCCGAATCACGACAAGAACACCTCCGGCAGCCACACCTGCGCCGCCCCGTCGTCGGCGATCGTGAGCGTACCGTCCGCGGCGTCCGCGAGCGCGCGCAGCCGTCGCCGGACGACCGGGCCGGTCGGCGATCGGCCCGACACCATGACCCCGCCGTCGAGGAAGGTCACCGTGACGGCGGTCCCCTCGGTGAACAGTTCGCGGGCGACCTCGTAGGCGGTGGCCTCGGCGTCCGGTGACAGCGGCCGGCGGGCTCCCACATAGCGGGCCGCGGCGCCGCGCCGTGCCGCCAGCGCGGCGATGCCGTCCACGGTCGGTGGCGGGTCGTAGCTGACCTCGCGTTCCCGCGCCTGGGCCAGCAGCTCCCGCAACGCGCCCAGCCCGGCCCTGGCCTCGGCCAGGACGACCGCCAGGTCTCCGGCGTCGGCTCCGTCGACCACCCCCTGGGCGTGCCGGCGGGCCGTACGGCGCAGGCCGTCGAGGATCCGGCGGCGCTCGGCCGTCGCCGCCCTGGCCGCGTCCCGTTCGAGCAGATCCCGCTCCCGGGCCAGCGCCGTGCCGCGCCGCCGGCGGCGTGCCGCCACGAACCTCCCCGAGGCCCAGGCCGCCCAGGCGGGCAGGGCCAGCCCCACGGCCAGCACCAGCCAGGCGGCCGGACGATCACCCGTGATGCCGTCGCCGCTCACGAGTGCCAGCCCGCCGCACCCCGCCACCGCGGCGGGCGCGAGCCAGTCGCGGGCGCCCGCGCGGCAGGCGCCGATCGCGTAGACCAGGGCCAGCTCCACCCACCAGCACCACAGGAACGCGTCGCTGAGCGGCGGGCCCGGCCAGCCCGCGATGTCCAGGCCCAGCCACGCCATGAGGGTGGCGAGCGCGACCACCAGGCTGCGGCGGGAGGCGTTCCTGCGCCACCAGAGGGGCAGCGCGTGCAGGCCGAACAACACCGCCAGGAGCACGCCCGCGCCGGTGGAGGCGAACGGGTCGAGGTCGTCACCGGGCAGCAGGTTCGCGCCCAGCGAGAGCGCGATCGCCAGGATGACCAGGGCTCCGTCGAGCGCCGACGAGCCGCGCCAGCCGGCCCCGCGCCTGGCGGTCAGGCCGTACGGGGCCTCCGGCGGGGGCATGGGGAGGACGGCCCGCACCTCCCAGCCGCCGTCCTTGGGGCCGGCCCGCAGCGATCCGCCGGCGCTCCGCACGGCCGAGCGCAGTCCGGCGAGCCCGTTCCCCGTCCCCAGATCGGCCGCCGCCGGGGTGCCGCCGGAGTCGGTGACCGTGACGGCCAGTTCTCCCGGCAGAGCGTCGATCCGGACCCGGGAGGCGCCCGCCGCGTGACGCATCGCATTCGTCAGCGCCTCGCGGACCACCCGGTAGGCGAGGTCAGCGACCTGCGGCGGCACTGCGACGGCCGTACGCCGGTAGTCGAGGTCAGCGACCTGCGGCGGGACGGCGGCGGCCGTACGCCGGTAGTCGAGCTCGGCCACCTGGACGGCCATACGCCGGTGGTCGAGGTCAGCCACCTGCGGCGGCACGGCGGCGGACGTGCGCCGGTGGTCGAGGTTCCCGTGCTCGGAGACGAGCGCGTCGATGTCCTCCAGCGTCATGGGTTCGGACGCCTCGGCCAGGCGGTCCAGCTCCGCCACCGCCTGGCGCCCGGCTTCGGCGGCATGCCGGGCGGCCTCCACGGCGAGCCCCGCGTCAGGCAGGCGAGTGGCGGCGGCAGCGGACACCACGATTCCGGTGAGCCGGTGCGCGGCCACGTCGTGCAGCTCCGCCATCAGCCGGGCCCGCTCCGTACCGGCGGCCAGGCGCGGCACCGACGCGGAGCGCGCGCGATACGCGGCGGCAGCGGCCCGGCGGGCCTGTCCGCGCCGCCGGGACCGTCCCATCACCCAGACGACGGCCGCCAGGCCCGCGGCCTGGAGAGCGAGTCCCGCGACGGTCCTCGCCGACGCCCCGGCGGCAAGGGCCGCCCCGATCACGACCAGGACGGCGCAGAGGCCCCCGGCCGCGGCGAGCCCGGCCGTACGGCGCACGGCCAGCGAATGAAGGGCGACCAGCACCGCCACCGACGCCACCACAGCACCCCCGACCGCACCCACACCCGCCACGGGCCCCACTACAGCACCATCCATGGACACCGGCCCCACTAGAGCACCACCGACCGACACCGGCTCCACAAGAGCACCACCGACCGACACCGGCTCCACCAGAGCGCCACCGACCGTGCCCACACCCCACACCGGCCCCACCAGAGCGCCACTGACCGCGCCGACGCCCAGCACCGCCGCCGGCAGCGTGCCGCCGAAGGCCCAGGCGGGTGCGAGGCGGCGGCAGCTGAGGGCGGCGAAGGCGATCACCGTGCTCGCGGCCGGGAGGACCCCTGGGACGCGCGGTGCCCAGAGCAGGATCTGCGCCACGGCCAGGACGCCCGGAAGCAGCATCTCCCGCCATCCCAGTCTGCCGGCGCCCACAGCGACCAAGCCTAGACAGCAAAAAGCCCGGCTCCATCGCGGAAGCCGGGCTTCGTCATGCTTGTGGAGCTATGGGGATTCGAACCCCAGACCTCCTCCATGCCATGGAGGCGCGCTACCAACTGCGCTATAGCCCCTGGTCACCGCTCCGAGTCCACCCGTTGCGGCGCTCCGAGAGCATATAGCCATCCGCGCCCATTCGCCTAATCGGAGCGCGCCGGTCGTACGGCCCCCGAGCCGTACGAACTCGCTATGCCTCGGCCTCCGGCCGGTCGTCGCTGCGAACGGGCTCGGGCAGCGTCCCGGCGTTGTGCTCCAGCAACCGCCAGCCCCTGCGCCCCTCCTGCAACACCGACCACGAGCAGTTGCCCAGCCCGCCCAGCGCCGGCCAGAGCTGCTCGGGCAGCCCGAGCAGCTCGCAGATGCCGAGCCGCAGCGCGGCCCCGTGGGAGGCCACGACCAGCAGGCCGTCGTCGTCGAGCTTGGCCGCCCAGCGCCGCATGGCGCCGGCCACTCTGGTGGCCACGTCGGCGACGGGCTCTCCACCCGGCGCCTCCCAGGCCACGTACTCCTCGGGCCAGCGCGAGGCGATCTCGTCGCGCGTGAGCCCTTCCCATTCGCCGCCCCCGCGCTCGCGGAGGTCCTTGTCCACGTTCACGTCCAGCCCGACGACCCGCGCGAGCGCCAGCGCCGTGTCGTTGGCGCGCTGGAGATCGGACGAGACGATCAGGGTGGGCCGCAGGGAGGCCAGCAACGACGCCGCCCTGGCGGCCTGCGCGATGCCGGTCTCGTCGAGGGGGATGTCGGAGTGCCCCTGAAATCGCTGCTCGACGTTCCACAAGGTCTGCCCGTGCCGGAGGCAGACGATCCTCTTGCTCATGCGGAACGCTCGGGCTCGAGATGGAGGAGCCCGCTCACGCGCGTGCCCGCTGGAGGTTGGCCTGCATGACGCTCTCCGGCAGCGAGATGGCCGGGCAGTCCTTCCACAGGCGCTCGAGCGCGTAGAACGTGCGGTCTTCCTCGTGCTGGACGTGCACGACGATGTCGATGTAGTCGAGCAGCACCCAGCGGCCCTCGCGCTCGCCCTCTCGGCGCACGGGCTTGGCGTCGGCCTCGGCGCGCAGCCGCTCCTCGATCTCGTCGACGATGGCGCGTACCTGGCGGTCGTTGGTGGCGGAGCAGAGCAGGAAGGCGTCGGTGATGACGAGCTGTTCGCTCACGTCGTATGCGAGGATGTCATCGGCCAGCTTGTCCGCCGCGGCTTCCGCAGCGATGCGCACGAGCTGGACGGATCTGTCGGATGCGGTCACGATGCGGGTCTGTCCTCCTGTGTCGGCAGCATGCCTATACGTTGAGGGTACCCTTCCGGGCCGAAACCCCTCACCTACGGCACGGAGACCGTCATCCTTCCGCGTGATACAGCCCCCGCTTGTTGATGTACTGGACGATTCCGTCCGGCACCAGATACCAAATCGGCTCACCCTTGGCGACACGTTGCCGGCACTCGGACGACGAGATGGCCAGTGCGGGAATTTCCAGCAACGTCACCCGCCCCTCCGGCAGCCCGGGATCGTGGAGCGTGTGCCCCGGACGGGTACAACCGACGAAATGGGCCAGCTCGAACAGCTCGTCCGCGTTCTGCCAGTCCAGGATGGCGCCTAGAGCGTCCGCGCCGGTGATGAAGTACAGCTCAACCCCAGGACCGTAAATTTCCGAAATATCACGCAAAGTATCGATGGTGAACGTCGGCCCCGGGCGATCCACGTCCACCCTGCTCACCGAGAACCGGGGATTGGACGCGGTCGCGATGACCGTCATCAGATAGCGGTCCTCCGCGGCCGACACCTCGCGCTCGGCCTTCTGGTACGGCCGCCCGGTCGGCACGAACACGACTTCGTCCAGGTCGAAGTGGTGGGCCACCTCGCTGGCGGCCACCAAGTGGCCGTGGTGGATGGGATCGAACGTCCCACCCATCACTCCGACTCGCCGCTTCCCCTGCACACCAGGAGCATTCATCATGAAACGGACCTTACGCGGACCTTGTACCACAACATGATGGCACCCCCCTTGGTGATGACCGCGCATCGCTCCCGTTGCGGACGTAGCATGCCGGGCATGACGACCACCCCGGACCGCAACCGCGTCCAACTGCCCGGCATCTCGTCCCGAGCCTACGAACACCCCGCAGACCGGTCCGCCCTGGTCGCTCTGCGTAAGCTGAGTGGGTTCGACACGGTTCTCAAGCAGATGTCCGGTCTCATCAGCGAGCGCCGCCTGCGCCTGATGTACCTGGCGTCAGCCGTGCGCGTGAGCGAGACCCAGTTCCGCTCCGTCTACGACATGGGCCGCGACGCCGCCTACACGCTCGACCTGCACCGGATCCCCGAGATCTACATCCAGCAGGATCCGCAGGTCCAGGCCAAGGCCATCGGCTTCGACGACCCGTTCATCGTCGTGACCACCGGTCTGCTCAACCTCATGAACGAGGAGGAGCAGCGCTTCGTCATCGGCCACGAGACCGCCCACATCCTGTCGGGACACGCGGTCTACCGGACGATGCTCGACATCCTCACCCGCCTCGCCACCCGCGTCGCGTGGATTCCGCTCGGCTACATCGGCCTGCGCGCGATCGTCGCGGGCCTGGAGGAGTGGTATCGCAAGTCGGAGCTGTCCTCCGACCGCGGCGGCCTGCTCGTCGGCCAGGACCCCGAGGCGGCCAAGAGGGCGCTGATGAAGCTCGCCGGCGGCGACTACACCCACGAGATGAACATCGAGGCGTTCCTGGAGCAGTACCAGGAATACGACACCGCGGGCGACCTGCGCGACGGCTTCCTCAAGGTGCTCAACCTGCTCGGCACGACCCACCCGTTCGCGGTGGTGCGCGTGGCCGAGCTGGACAAGTGGCAGCGCAGCGGCGAGTACGAGCGCATCATCGGCGGGGACTACCCGCGCAGGGAGGACGACCCCAACGCACGAGTGACCGACGAGATCAAGGCCGCGGCCGAGTCCTACCGCGCGTCCTGGTCCCAGTCGCAGGACCCGTTCATCGGCGTCCTGCGCGACGTGGCCGAGGGCGCGGTCAACGCGGGCGAGCGCATCTTCAACCGCTTCTCGCGCCGCGACGGCGGCCAGGGCTGACCGGCCGCACCGCCGTACGCGGCCGATCAGCTTGATCGGCCGTGAAAACCGCCGCGGCCCCGCCGAGGGACAGCGGCGGCAAAGCTTCGGCCTGCCTTGGAGCGCGGCAGGTCAGAGCAGGAGAGCGATGGCGCGCACGGCGGCCGCGCACAGGGCGACGAACCCGCCCAGCACGGCCAGTGCGCGTAGCCCTTCCCGACGCAGATCGGGCAGCCGATGCCCGATCCGCTCGATCTCGCGCCCGGCGAAGCCTCCGCACAGCATCCCGAACACCACGCCCGCCACCGTCACGGGCGCGGGCTGCTGCCACCAGTCGGAGTCGATCACTCCGCCGCCGGTCACCCAGAGCGCGCCGCCCGAGGCCAGCGCGACCGGCACGCCCGGCCACACGCCGGCGGTGGCGGCCGCCCCGACCAGGGCGACCGGGAAGAGCAGCACGCGCAGCGCCACCCGCGTACGTCGCGAGCTGCGGTTTCTGACCAGCCAGTGGCTCATCCAGAGCGTCCTGGTCAGCACCACGAACACCGTGGTGATGGCGATGGAGGCGATCGGCCAGATCACCGAGGTCACCACGCACGGCACGGCGAGCACGGCCAGCATCAGCAGGGCGCCGTTGCCCGCGGGCAGCGTGGTGGCCGACTCCGCCCTGAGCCCGGCCTTCCTGCGCACCTGAGGCCGGCTCCGCACGGCCGCCGCCGCGCGCTGGCGCGGCGCGGCGGTCATTTTGGAGCGCGCGAGAGCGGACTTCCCGTCCGCCGCGCCCGTGCGCCCGCGCGGCGCGGGCACCTCGGCGCGGCTGCGCACCGCGGCGCCCTTCCCATCGGTGCCGGTACGGCTGCGCGCCGCGGCGCCCTTGCCGTCGGCGCGGACGGCCGAGCCCTTCGTGTCGGGGTTCGCCCGGGTGCGCGGCGCGGGCACCTTACTGTCGGTGTTCGCCCGACTCCGGGCGGATTTCTCCTCGGGGGTGGCGCGGCCCGTCTTGGCCTCCTCCGAGGGCCCGGCGGCGGTCTCCGGCTCGGCCGCGCTGGTGGCTCTGGCCAGCCGCGACAGCCGATCGGCCAGCAACGCCGCCGTGGGGCGCTTGCCGGGCTCCCTGTTGAGCGCGGCGCGTACCAGCGGCAGCAGCTCCACGGGCACGCCCTTGAGGTCGGCCTGCCCGTTCAGCACCGCGTACATCTGCGCCTCGGCCGTCCCCCGCCCGAACGCCGGCCGCCCCGTCGCCGCGAACGCCACCGTCGCCGCCCAGGCGTGTATGTCGGCGGGCGAGTCGACCTGCTCGTCGGCGAAGATCTCCGGCGCGGTGTAGCCGGGCGTGCCGAGGAACGTGCCGGTCATGGTGAGCCGGGTCGCGTCGAGCACCTGCGCGATGCCGAAGTCGATGAGCACGGGCCCCTCGGAGCCCATGATGATGTTGCCCGGCTTGAGGTCCCGGTGCACGACCCCGGCCGCGTGAATGATCGCCAGGGCCGCGGCGATGCCCTGCGCCAGGTCCACCAGGTCGGCGACGTCGAGCGCGCCGCTCTGGCGTACGCGGTCGAGGAGCGTGGCGCCCTGGATGTACTCCATGACCAGGTACGGGCGGGCACAGCTCAGGTCGGCGTCGAGCACCTTGGCCACGTACGGGCTCTCGACCCTGCGCAGCGCCCGGACCTCGCGCTCCAGCCGGACACGGGAGGTCTCATCCTCGGCCAGGTCGTGCAGGACCTTGAGAGCGACGCTCTCGCCCCGGCGGGTGGTCGCGAGGTAGACCTCGCCCATGCCGCCCCGACCGAGCCGCTCGACCAGGGTGTACGGCCCGATTTTGCCGAGCTTGCTCACCGTCCCTCCCCGCCCGGCGCGCCCATAAGGGACCTAACCCTAGCGCTGGGACGCCTGTCGACGCTTGAGGCACGCCGAAGGATTATCGGCGAGTGTGATCCGAGAGCATGGTGTCGAGCCGGGCCGTGGGCTCGTCCGACAGCTGCCTGCGTCCCTTCCTGCGCCAGTGGACGTGTCCGCGGCTCTCGAGCCAGAGCAGCAGCCGGTCGGCGCCGAACAGCACGACCGCCGAGAAGACGAGGGCGATGACAATCTCCATGCCTCTCAGTCAACCTGCGCTCCGCTGCGCCGGTCAGGCCGACACGCCGATCAACCGGCCACCACCGTGCCCTCTGACGTGCGCAAATGCCCCTCACCGGTGTAGATCCACTTGGTGGAGGTGAGCTCGGGCAGCCCCATCGGGCCGCGCGCGTGGAGCTTCTGCGTGGAGATGCCGATCTCCGCCCCGAACCCGAACTCCCCGCCGTCGGTGAACCTCGTCGAGGCGTTGACCGCCACGGCCGCCGAGTCGACCAGCGTCACGAACCTGCGCGCCGCCCGCTGCGACCTGGTGACGATGGCGTCGGTGTGGCCGGAGCCGTACTTCCTGATGTGGGCCACCGCCTCCTCCAGCGAGCCGACGACCGCGGCGGCGATGTCGAGCGAGAGGTATTCGGCGTAGAAGTCGTCCTCGGTGACGGGCACGACGCCGGAGCCGTACCCGGCGATGCGGTCGTCACCGTGCACGGTCACGCCCGCCTCGGCGAGCGCCGCCAGCGCCCGGGGGACGAAAGCGGCGGCGACGTCCTCGTGGACGAGGAACGTCTCGGCCGCGTTGCACACCGACGGCCGCTGCGCCTTGGCGTTGACCAGGATCTGCACGGCCAGGTCGACGTCGGCCTCGGCGTCCACGTAGACGTGGCAGTTTCCGACGCCGGTCTCGATCACCGGCACCGTGGACTCCTCCACCACCGAGTTGATCAGCGAGGCGCCGCCGCGCGGGATCAGCACGTCGACCAGGCCGCGGGCGCGCATGAGCTCCTTGACCGAGTCGCGGGTCTGCCCCGGCACGAGCTGGACGGCTCCGGCGGGCACCTCGGTGCCCTCCAGCGCGTCCTGCATGACCTTCACCAGGGCCGTGTTGGAGGAGTAGGCGCTGGAGGAGCCCCTCAGCAGCACCGCGTTGCCGCTCTTGAGGCAGAGCGCGGCGGCGTCGACGGTGACGTTGGGGCGGCCCTCGTAGATGATGCCGATGACGCCGAGCGGCACCCTGAGCTGGCGCAGCTCCAGGCCGTTGGGCAGGGTGCCGCCGCGTACGACCTCGCCGACCGGGTCGGGCAGGTCGGCCACCTGGCGCACCGCCTCGGCGATGGCGGCGACCCTGGCCTCGTCGAGCCGAAGCCGATCGATCATCGCCTCGGAAGTGCCCTGCGCCCTGGCCTGATCGACGTCCTTGGCGTTGGCCTCGACGATCTCCGCCGCGTGCGCGACCAGGGCGTCGGCCACGGCACGCAGCGCCCGGTCCTTCGGCGCCCGCGGCAGCGGGGCCAGCTCGGCAGCCGCCTCTCGCGCCGCCTGGGCCACCTTCAAGAACTCTGCGCTCATGGCTACGCTCCGCTCCGCTGTTCGGGACTCTCCGAGTCCCGCTCTTCCCTCGTCACTCCGGTCGCTCCGCTCCCTGCGCTCCTCAGTCCAGAGCGGGACGAGCCCCTCACGCTCATGGCTACGATCCGCTCTTCCCTCGTCACGCCGACCGGACGACTAGTTGTGGGCTTCCAGTATGACGATGTCGTCACGGTGGATCAGCTCACGCTCATATTCCGGACCAAGGGCGCTCGCCAACTCCCTGGTGGAGCGGCCGAGCAGCCCCGGGATCTCGGTGGCGTCGAAGTTGACCAGCCCCCGAGCCACCACGCCCCCCTGAGGCCCGCACAGATCCACCGGATCGCCCGCCGCGAACTCACCCTCCACGGACGTCACCCCCGCGGGCAGCAGCGACTTGCGCCGCCCCACGATGGCCTCCACCGCCCCCTGGTCGAGGTGGAGGCGGCCGCGCCCGGTGGTGGCGTGCGCGAGCCACAGCAGCCGCGTGCCGGGGTGGCGGCCCCCCGGGTGGAAATAGGTTCCGACGTCGGCTCCACCGAGCGCCTGGGCGGCGTGAGCGGCCGCCGTGAGCACCACGGGAACTCCCGCCCCCGTGGCGATCCTGGCGGCCTGCACCTTGGTCACCATGCCGCCGGTGCCCACCGCCGCGCCGTTCTTCCCGAGCTCGACGCCGACCAGGTCTTCCGGCCCGCGGATCTCCGACAGGCGCTGGGAGCCGCTGCGGCTCGGCGGGCCGTCGTACAGGGCGTCGACGTCCGACAGCAGCACGAGCGCGTCGGCGTGGATCAGGTGCGCCACCAGGGCCGCCAGCCGGTCGTTGTCGCCGAAGCGGATCTCGTCGGTGGCCACGGTGTCGTTCTCGTTGACGATGGGCACGATGCCCAGCTCCAGCAGGCGCGCGAGCGTGCGCTGGGCGTTGGCGTGGTGGGCGCGCCGCATCATGTCGTCGGCGGTCAGCAGCACCTGGCCCACGCGCAGGGAGTAGCGGGCGAAGGAGGAGGTGTAGCGGGCGACGAGCACACCCTGCCCGACGGACGCCGCCGCCTGCTGGGTGGCCAGGTCGCGTGGTCGCGCGGTCAGCCCGAGCGGGCCGAGGCCCGCCGCGATCGCCCCGGAGGAGACCAGGACGATCTGGGTCCCCGTACGGCGCCGCGCCGCCAGCACGTCCACAAGGGCGTCGACCCGATCGACGTCGATCGTGCCCTGGGGGGTGGTGAGCGAGGAGGAGCCGACCTTGACAACGACCTTCGACGCTGAGCTGATCTGTTCCCGCACGTCTGGCAGCCTATCCGAGCCCCGAGAGCCCTTCGCTCGCGGAGCCCGGCGGGGTACGGCCCGCCGACCCTCCACGCCGAGCGCACCCGAACGTCGGCCGGTGCGTGGCGCTCCTATACGAGGCGGTTGTCGGACCCTCGCGGGCCCTGCCGTACGGACTCGGCGCTGAGCGTGGGCTGCCAGTCGAAGACGTAGCCGCCCTCCATCGGCCCGATGACCACCTCGGCGCCGGCGGTGGCGCCGGCCTTGGCCAGCTCCGCCTCCACGCCGAGCCGTTCGAGCCGGTCGGCGAGGTATCCCACGGCCTCGTCGTTGCTGAAGTCCGTCTGCCTGATCCACCGCTCCGGCTTCTCGCCCGTGATCTGGAACAGGTTCTCGTTGACCCGCCGCACCCGGAACCCGGTGTCGCCGAGCTGCTTGGGCCTGATGACCAGCCTGGTGGGCTCCTCGATCGGCTTCTGGGCCCTGGCCGCGGCGACCCATTCGCCCATCGCGTACGTGAGCTCCCGCAGCCCGTCGTGCGTGGCCGCGGAGATCGTGAACACCCGCAGCCCCCGCGCCTCGAACTCGGGCGTGACCAGCTCGGCCAGCTCCCGCGCGTCGGGCACGTCCGCCTTGTTCAGCACGACCAGCCGGGGCCGGTCCTCCAGCTTCCCGTACGCGTGCAGCTCCGACTCGATGACCTCGTAGTCCGTGATCGGGTCGCGCCCGGGCTCCATGGTGGCGCAGTCGATGACGTGCACGAGCATGTCGCAGCGCTCGACGTGGCGCAGGAACTCGTGCCCGAGCCCCTTCCCCTGCGAGGCCCCGGGGATCAGGCCGGGCACGTCGGCGACGGTGAACACGGTCTCCCCCGCGGTCACCACCCCCAGGTTGGGGATCAAGGTCGTGAACGGGTAATCCGCGATCTTGGGCTTGGCCGCGCTCAGGGCGGCGATCAGCGAGGACTTGCCGGCGCTCGGGAACCCGACCAGCGCCACGTCCGCCACGCTCTTGAGCTCCAGCATGACGTCGAGCGCGTCCCCGGGCTCCCCGAGCAGCGCGAACCCGGGCGCCTTCCGCTTGGTCGTGGCGAGGGCGGCGTTACCCAGGCCGCCGTGCCCGCCCTCGGCGATGACGTACCGCGTGCCGACGCCCACGAGGTCGACCAGCACCTCACCCGTGGAGGCGTTCTTCACCACGGTGCCGTTGGGCACGGGCAGGATCACGTCCGCGCCGTTGGCCCCGTCCCGGTTGGAGCCCTGCCCCTGCTTGCCGTTCTCGGCCTTGCGGTGCGGCCGGCGGTGGTATTCGAGCAGCGTCGCCGTGTTGGGGTCGACCTCGAGGACGACGTCACCGCCCCGGCCGCCGTTGCCGCCGTCGGGGCCGCCGAGCGGCTTGAACTTCTCCCGATGGATGGAGGCGCACCCGTTCCCCCCATCACCGGCGCCGATATGAAGGACCACCTGGTCCACAAAGTCCGGCACTCTGCACTCCTCCACACCCGCCGCCCACCGGCGGAAGTCAGCCAAAAGCAAAGGGGCGGATCGACACCGCGATCCACCCCTCTGGCAAGAAAACCCAAGGTCTACGGAGAGGAAGAACCCCTACTCCGCGACGGGAACGATGCTCACGGCCCGCCGGCCGCGCTTGACACCGAACTGCACGTGACCGGCCGCCAGCGCGAACAGCGTGTCATCGCCGCCACGCCCCACGTTGTCGCCGGGGTGGAAGTGGGTGCCACGCTGACGGACGATGATCTCGCCCGCGTTGACCAGCTGGCCGCCGAAGCGCTTGACGCCCAGGCGCTGAGCGTTGGAGTCACGACCGTTCCGGGTGGACGACGCGCCCTTCTTGTGTGCCATCTCTCAAACTCCCGTTCAGGCCTGGTCGATACCGGTGATCTTGACCTGGGTGTACCGCTGACGGTGACCCTGGCGCTTCTTGTAACCGGTCTTGTTCTTGTACTTGAGGATCCGGATCTTCGGGCCCTTGGTCTCGCCGAGGATCTCGGCGCTGACCGTGAACTTGCCCGCCTCCGTGGTCACATCGCCGTCGTTGACGACGAGCACCGTCGGCAGCGAAACCGAAGAGCCGACCTCGCCGGCGACCTTGTCCACCTCGAGGACGTCACCGACGGAGACCTTCTGCTGCCTGCCGCCGCAACGAACGATCGCGTACACCGCGGAACCCTTCTACTGACTCACTGTTGTCTCGTACATCAGCCGCCCCATCGAGAGGCGGCCGCCGAATGCTGCGCCTGTCATTCGGCCTGTCTCAAACCGACGAACCGAGTAAGCGCGCCAACAGGGCACGTCACCTGACGCACCGATACACCAGGGTACCGGATTAACGGTGCCCTAGGCGAACCGGACGGAACGTCGGAAGCCTGCCGAGAACTACTCGGCCGACTTGGCTCGGCGCGAGCGTCGCCGCCCTCTGCCGGAAGTCTGGCTGGCCTGGTCGTCCTCAGCCGGGACGTCTTCAAGCGCACCGGTCACCGTATCACGGCTCGAGGTGTCCTTGGCCGCGGAAACCTTGTCGGAGACCGCCTTCTCGATGGCCATCTTCCCCTGCGTGCCGCGCGGCTCGGGCTTCGGCTCGACCGGCTCCGTGGAGACGAGCAGGCCACGCCCGTTGCAGCACTCGCACGGCGTGGAGAAGGCCTCCAGCAGCCCCTGTCCGACCCGCTTACGCGTCATCTGGACCAGACCCAGCGAGGTGACCTCGGCCACCTGGTGCTTGGTCCTGTCGCGGGCCAGGCACTCCAGCAGCCGCCGCAGCACCAGGTCACGGTTGGACTCCAGCACCATGTCGATGAAGTCGATCACGATGATGCCGCCGATGTCGCGCAGCCTGAGCTGGCGCACGATCTCCTCGGCCGCCTCGAGGTTGTTCCGGGTGACGGTCTCCTCGAGGTTGCCGCCCTGCCCGGTGAACTTGCCGGTGTTGACGTCGACGACGGTCATCGCCTCGGTACGGTCGATCACCAGCGAGCCGCCGCTGGGCAGCCACACCTTGCGCTCGAGCGCCTTGCCGAGCTGCTCGTCGATCCGGTAGTGCTCGAACACGTCGCCCTGGTCGCCGTCCCACCGCGCCAGGCGCTCGCCCAGGTGCGGGGCGACGTACTTGACGTAGTCGTCCACCGTGTCCCAGGCGTCGGCGCCCTGCACGATCAGCGAGGTGAAGTCCTCGTTGAAGACGTCGCGCACGACCCGGATCGTGAGATCGGGCTCGGCGGACAGCAGCTCGGGCGGGCTGGCCGACTTGGCCTTCTTCTGGATGCTCTCCCACTGGGCGGACAGGCGGGCCACGTCGCGCGCCAGTTCGTCCTCGGAGGCGCCCTCCGCGGCGGTACGCACGATCACGCCGGCGTTCTCCGGCATGACCTTCTTCAGGATGCTCTTGAGCCGCGTGCGCTCCTTGTCGGGCAGCTTGCGGCTGATGCCGGTCATCGACCCGTCCGGCACGTAGACGAGGTATCGCCCGGGCAGGCTGATCTGGGACGTGAGCCGGGCGCCCTTGTGCCCGATCGGGTCCTTCGTGACCTGTACGAGCACCGACTGGCCCGACTTCAGCGCCGACTCGATGCGCTTGGGCTGGCCCTCCAGCCCGGCGGTGTCGAAGTTGACCTCTCCGGCGTACAGGACGGCGTTCCTGCCCTTGCCGATGTCCACGAACGCCGCCTCCATCGAGGGCAGCACGTTCTGGACCTTGCCGAGGTAGACGTTGCCGACGTAGGACTGGCTGGCCTCGCGGTTGACGTAGTGCTCGACGAGCACGCCGTCCTCCAGGACCGCGATCTGCGTACGGTCGCCGTGGCGGCGCACCACCATCATCCGGTCGACGGACTCGCGGCGGGCCAGGAACTCCGACTCCGTGATGATCGGCGGACGCCTGCGCCCCAGCTCGCGCCCCTCGCGGCGGCGCTGCTTCTTGGCCTCCAGCCGGGTGGAGCCGCGCACGCTCTGCACGCCGTCGGTCGCGGTCTCCAGCGTGCTGCTGCGGCCCGCGCGCGGCGCGCGGATGCGCACCACCGTGTTCGGCGGGTCGTCGCTGGCCGGCTCGGCGCCCTCGTCGGAGCCCCGGCGGCGACGGCGACGGCGGCGGCGCGAGGTGGAGGACTCCTCGTCGTTGGCGCCCTCGTCGGCCTGCTCCTCCTCGGACTCCTCGTCCTGCTCCTCGCCTTCCTCGCCCTCGTCACGCTCGCGCGACTTGCCGCGGCCCCGGCCGCCCCGCCTGCGGCGGCGACGACGGCCCGCGCCCTCTTCCTCCTCCTGCTCGTCGGAGGTGTCGAGGTCGGTCTCGTCCTCTACCGCGGACTCGTCGACCGGCTCCTCGATCTCCTCGGGCTCAGGAGCGGGCTGCGGCGCCTCGGCCCGCCGGGTGACGGCGGGCTTGGCCTGGCTGGGGTCGGGCGCCTGGAACAGCGGCGCGAAGATCGCCGCCGGCCGCTGGAACGCGGTGCCGGGCTCGGCCGGCGTGCGCGCGGCGAACCCGAACGGGTCGGACAGCAGGCTCGGCCGTACGGGCTCCTCGTCGAGGTCCTCGCCGGCAG
Organism: Nonomuraea angiospora; assembly: GCF_014873145.1. NCBI lineage: Bacteria > Bacillati > Actinomycetota > Actinomycetes > Streptosporangiales > Streptosporangiaceae > Nonomuraea > Nonomuraea angiospora. Next base: position 4,969,980 of record NZ_JADBEK010000001.1, read on the forward strand.
GCTCGTCGTCCAGGGGCTCGTTGTCGGGCAGGATCTCCAGGATGTCCTCATCCTCGGCCGCCTGGGCATCACCGGCGCGCTCGGCGTCGGCCTGCCCACCGTCGGCACGGGCCGCCTGGGCGCCACCGGCGCGTGCAGCCTCAGCACCACCGGCGCGTGCGGCCTCGGCGGTCGCCTGGGCGCCGGCGGCGGGTGCCGTCCCGGCGCTCGGCGTGGTCGTCGCGGCCGGGCCCTCGCTCGCGGCGGCCTTCTCGGAGTCGGCCACCGCCCCCACAGCGCCTGCGACGGCCTCCTCGACGGCCTCTTCCGCCTTCTTGCGCGTCCTGCGCCGCTTCACCGGCTCGGCGGCCTCGGCGGCCGGCTCCTCCACGGGGGAGGCGGCCTCCGCCTCGGCCTCGGCGGCCTTCTTCGTCGTGCGGCGCCGCGTCGTCGTGGCGGTGGACCGGGTCCGCGTGGTCCTCTTGGGCTTCTCCTCGACCGCCTCAGCGACGGCCTCGGCCGCGGCCGCCTCGACCGGGCTCTCCGGCGCGGCCGCCTCGACCGGGCTCTCCGGCGCGGCCGCCGCAGCGGCCTCCGGCGCGGGCGCGGCGGAGATGATCTCGGGCGCGGGCTCTCCCGCCGCGCGCTGCGCGGCGGTGCTCTGCACCGGTTGTACGTCAGCCACGGACGGCGCGGCCTGCGCCGCGACAGTGGTGACCGGAACGTGGACAGGCTCCTCCGGCTCCGGCGGCGGACCCGCCGGGCGGCTGGCGGAGCGGCGACGTGGGGTCACCTCGGGCTGTTCAATTGTCTCCCCGTCAGGGCCAATGGCCCCGGCGTTGGGCTCGTTCTCGAGCATGCGGGCGCTCTCCCGTCAGCTCCCGGGCGCGTCGCCGCGCCGCGCAGGAGCTCTCGTGTCTCGTTGTCCGCCAACGCCCCCGATGAGGGGGTGTCGGCGCCAAGTCCTGTCAGCGGTCGTGCCCCGCTCACGCAGGGCACCTCCTCAACCGGCGACGTGCTCACTCGCCGGTCCCGCCTCGCCGCCGCGCGTGGTGTCGCGGTCCAGGTCGAGCGGATCGGCAAGCGCACCAGTGCTGGCGTCGAGCGGCCCCTGCGCCAGCCTGGTCACCTCGGGGGGAACCGGCGGCGCGAAGTCGGCCACAAGGCGCAGCCCTGTGAGCACATCGTCGGGTCGAACGGCAGGCGTCATGTGCCGAACAACCATGCGCAGTATGACACACGGCCCTCCGAGCACCTGAGCTGCAGTTCTGTCTGTTCCCTCGGACACCGTCAGCCCCAGGACGGCCTCCCGCGCGTCAAAGCGACGGGGGCCCTTCTTGGTGAGGCGCTCGACCTCCACAGTGCCTGCCGCGAGAAACTTCTCGGCCGCCACCTCGGCGAGCTCGCGATCGGCACCGGGCAGCCGCACCTCCCAGTCGGAGACCTCCAAGCGGTCAGCCAGCCCACCCGGGCCCGCCGCCACAACGTCGAGCACATCGAGCCCCGGCGGCAGCGACCCGTCCAGGTCCTGTCTCACCTGCTCCGGATCGCACGGCGTGGTGACACCGATCTCGAGGTATTCGGCTTCGCTGGCGACGCCGGTCGGCGCCGCGCCCGCGTAGGAGATCTTCGGGTGGGGCGAGAAACCTGCGCTGTAGGCCACCGGTATGCCGGCACGGCGGACCGCCCTTTCAACGGCCCGCGAGATGTCGCGGTGGCTGGTGAAGCGCAGGCGGCCGCGCTTGGCGTAGCGCACGCGAAGGCGCTGCGCCGTGGGCGCGGGCGGAGGCCCTTCGGGAACAGGTTTCAGAGCTGGTCGTCCTTCCCTTGTAAGAGTTCCTTCGTCTCAGGATAAGCCGCCCCGGCGCGTGTGCGTGTACGCCGAGGCACCGGCTGCCCACTGAGCGCGCTAGACCACCGTCAGAGGAAGGAGTTTTCGCCCCGTGGGGCCGATTTGAATTTCCGTGCCCATCGTCGGGCAGACCCCGCAGTCGTAGCAAGGAGTCCAGCGGCAGTCTTCGACCTCGCCGCCGGAGACGGCCTCCTGCCAGTCCTGCCAGAGCCACTCACGGTCGAGCCCGGCGTCGAGGTGGTCCCACGGCAGGACCTCGTTCTCCGCCCGCTCGCGCGTGGTGTACCAGTCGACGTCGACGCCCGCCTTCGCGGCGGCCGCCATCCAGCGCTCGTAGGAGAAGTGCTCGCTCCAGCCGTCGAACCTGCCGCCGTCCTCCCAGACGGCGCGGATCACGGCGCCGACCCGGCGGTCGCCGCGCGAGAGCAGGCCCTCCACGATCGAGGGCTTGCCGTCGTGGTAGCGGAAGCCGATGGATCTGCCGTACTGCTTGTCGCCTCTGAGCGAGTCGCGCAGCGCCTTGAGCCGTCGGTCGACGGTCTCGTGGTCGGCCTGCCCGGCCCACTGGAACGGCGTGTGCGGCTTGGGCACGAAGCCGCCGATGGAGACCGTGCAGCGGATGTCGCGGCTGCCGGTCGCCTCGCGGCCCGCCTGGATGACCTTCTTGGCCAGGTCGGCGATGCCCAGCACGTCTTCGTCCTGCTCGGTGGGCAGGCCGCACATGAAGTAGAGCTTGACCTGCCGCCACCCCTGCGAATAGGCCGTGGTGACGGTGCGGATCAGGTCTTCCTCGGTGACCATCTTGTTGATCACCTTGCGCATGCGCTCGGAGCCGCCCTCCGGGGCGAACGTCAGGCCGGATCGCCTGCCGTTCCTGGAGAACTCGTTGGCCAGATCGATGTTGAACGCGTCGACCCTGGTGGACGGCAGCGAGAGCGAGGTGTTGGTGCCCTCGTAGCGGTCGGCCAGGCCCTTGGCGACGTCGCCGATCTCGGAGTGGTCGGCCGACGACAGCGACAGCAGGCCGACCTCGTTGAAGCCGGACTCCTTGATGCCGTTTTCGACCATCGCCCCGATCGTGGTGATCGAGCGCTCCCGCACCGGGCGCGTGATCATGCCCGCCTGGCAGAACCTGCAGCCCCGGGTGCAGCCGCGGAAGATCTCCACGCTGAACCGCTCGTGCACGGTCTCGGCCAGCGGGACCAGCGGCTTCTTCGGGTAGGGCCACTCGTCGAGGTCCATCACGGTGTGCTTGTGCACCCGCCACGGCACGTCGGCCCTGTTGGGGGCGACGCGCTTGATGCGACCGTCCGGGTGGTAGTCCACATCGTAAAATTTCGGGACATATACCCCGCCGGACTCGGCGAGCCGCATGAGCAGCTCGTCCCGCCCGCCGGGTTTGCCCTCGGCCTTCCACTCGCGGATGACCTCGGAGATGGCGATGGAGATCTGCTCTCCGTCACCGAGCACGGCCGCGTCGAGGAAGTCGGCGATCGGCTCGGGGTTGAAGGCCGCGTGGCCGCCGGCGAGCACGATCGGGTCGTCCTCACCCCGGTCCACGGCCATCAGCGGGATGCCCGCCAGATCGAGCGCGTTGAGCATGTTGGTGTAGCCCAGCTCCGTCGAGAACGACACGCCGAGCACGTCGAAGGCGCGCACCGGCCGGTGCGCGTCGACGGTGAACTGCGGGACTCCCTCGGCCCGCATGAGCGCCTCGAGATCCGGCCACACCGCGTAGGTGCGCTCGGCCAGCGTGCCGGGCAGCTCGTTGAGGATCTCGTAGAGGATCGCCACACCCTGGTTGGGCAGCCCGACCTCATAGGCGTCCGGATACATCAGCGCCCACCGCACGTCGGCGGAGTCCCAGTCCTTGAGGGTCGAGTTGAGCTCACCCCCGACGTACTGGATGGGCTTCTGCACCTTGGGCAGCAGCGCTTCCAGGCGGGGGAACACCGACTCGACAGACATACGGTCCAGCGTAGCGGCGCTCAGACGGTGGCAGGTCCAGGGATGTCGATGTCGTTTCCGCTGAGCACCAGGATCCGGTGCCCTTCGTAGCAGGTCAGCTCGACGGCGATCACGCCGCTCGCCAGATTGTGCACGCCGACGACGTGGTTCGCGGGCAGCAGAAAGCGCTCCTCGCACTCATCGCAATAGGCCAAGAACATGTCTCTAATTAAACGACTGTCTTCGCACTCTGATGGCTTGAAGAAGCCCAATCGCAATGAGATTCGCGAACGTGGCCGTACCGCCGTACGACACGAACGGCAGCGGCAGCCCCGTGATCGGCATGATCCCGATCGTCATGCCCACATTGATGAACGTCTGGAACGCGAACCAGCACACGATCGTGCCCGCCACCAGCGTCCCGAACCTGTCGTCACACTGCCTGGCGATCTTCAGCCCGCGCAGCAGCACCACGCCGAGCAGCAGCACCACCGTGACCGACCCGAGGAACCCGAACTCCTCCCCCGCCACCGTGAAGATGAAGTCGGTGTGCTGCTCGGGCACGAACCGCCCGGTCGTCTGCCCGCCGCCCAGCAGCCCCTTCCCCAGGAGCTGCCCGGAGCCGATCGCGATCATCGACTGCGTGCTGTTGTAGCCCACGCCGCGCGGATCGACGCTCGGATCGACGAACGCCGTGAACCGGGCCACCTGGTACGGCTCCAGCAGCTGGAAGTAGAACACCGAGAACACCCCGGCGATCGCCAGCAGCGTCAGCACCCCGATCCACCGCTTGCGCACCCCCGCGATGATCAGCCCGGCGGCCGTGATCACCGCCAGCACCAGCGCCGTCCCCAGGTCCGGCTGGAGCATCACCAGCCCCATCGTGATCCCCGAGGCTAGGAGCGCCAGCCATATGTCCAGCCCGCGCGGCCGATCGCTGCCCTCGGCCGGCTGCGCGAGCACCATCGCGATGATCAGCAGCAGCCCGACCTTGGCGAACTCCGACGGCTGCACCGCGAACCCGCCGCCGAGCAGGATCCACGAGTGCGACCCGTTGATCGTCGCGCCCAGCGGCGTGATGACCAGCCCCAGCCCTATCAGCGACACCAGGAACACCAGCGGCGCGTACGCGCGCATCGCCCGGTGGTCTACGGTCGCCACGATCGCGCACAGGACGATCCCGATCGCCTCGTTGAAAATGTGCTTCTTCACCAGCCCCGTCGAGCCCGGGGCCCAGGTCCTGGTGGACGACCAGACGAGCAGCGTGCCGATCACGCACAGCCCGGCCACCGCGACCAGCATCAGGGCATCCAGCCTGCGCACCGTCGAGTTCTCACCGGCGACTCGGCGGAACAGCGACGGCCGCCGGACACCCACCGTCCGATCGATCACCTCCGCACCTCCATCCCAGCCACCATCCACCCGCCCGCACAGCCGGCCACCCAGCCGCCCACCGATCCGGCCGCACAGCCGCCCACCCACCCGCCTGCACAGCCGGCCGCACAGCCGCCTGCACAGGCGCCAACCGCCCGACCGCCCGCGCCCGGCCCCGGGCTCAGGGCGCTCATCCTCCGGCCACCGTTCCGTCAGGCGAGAAGCGGGGCAGCCTCGTCGTGAGCCTCCCACCAGGCACGGCGGGCGGCCGCTTGATGCCGTAGATCCCTTCGTAGATCTCCCGCGCGGCAGGCGCCGCCGTCTGCGCGCCCATCCCACCCTGCGAGACCATGACCACGACCACGTACTGCGGATTCTTCGTAGGCGCGAATGACGCGAACCACGAGGTGTCCTGCTTGCCCCAGACCTCCGCCGTACCGGTCTTGCCACCGATGCGCACCTTGTCCATCGGGAACCCGGCGAAGGCCCCCGCCGCGGTGCCGTCCGATGGGACGTCGCTCAGCGCGTTCTTGATGTAGAGCCGTTCCTTCTCGCTGATCGGCAGCTTGCCCACGACCGGCACCGGGATGGTCCGGACCACCTTGCCGTCAGGCCGCACCTGCGCCCAGCCGATGCGCGGGCTGCGCAGCTTCCCGTCGCTCACCAGCGCCATGTACGCCCGCGCGAGCTGCATCGGCGTCACCAGCACGTCGCCCTGGCCGATGGAGAAGTTGGCCGAGTCTCCCGGCCGCAGCAGGAACCCCTCGGTGCAGTTCTCCAGCGCGAGCCGTTTGAGGAAGTCGGCCCGCGCCCGATCCTTGACCTCCGGATATCCCTTGCGCGACCGCTCGCAGGTCACGGCGTTGGTGCGGTTCCACAGGTCCTTCTTCCACGCTCGGTCGGGGATGCGCCCGGAGGACTCACCCGGCAGGTCCACCCCGGTCGGCCTGCCGAACCCGAACGCCCTGGCCGTGTTCGCGAAGATTTCCTTGGTCGCCTTCTTCGGGTTGCGCCCGCCGTCCTTCAGGTACTGCTCGTACGCGGCTTTGTAGAAGATCGTGTCGCACGACTTGACCAGCGCGGTGTGCAGGCTGAGATCGCCGAGAGAAACGCCGCGGAAGTTGCTGAACGCCCGGTCGCCGACCATGTAGGAGCCGGGGCATCCGTACGTGCCGTTCAGCGGGTATCCGGACCGCAGCATCGCCGACACCGACGAGATCTTGAACGTCGAACCCGGCGCGAACTGCCCGTTGATCGCCCGGGACACGAGCGGCTTGCCGGACTTATCCGACAGCAGCCATTGATATCCGCGCGTCGAGATCCCGCCCGCCCAGACCGCCGGGTCGTACCCGGGAGCGCTGGCCAGCGCCACCACCCGTCCCGAACGCGCGTCGAGCACCACCGCGGCACCGCCGTCGGCCCCCGGCGCGGACTTCATCGCCTTCTCCAGCGCCCTCTCCACCACGGCCTGCACCCGCGAGTCGATGCTGGTCACCAGATGGTCGCCGGGGATCGGCGTGATCTGCTCCTCGACGCCGAGCGCCTTGCCCATCCTGTCGACCTGCACCCTGCGCAGCCCCGACTTGCCGCGCAACGCCTCGTCGTAGACGTACTCGAGCCCGTCACGCCCCGCCAGGTCCACCCCGGAGAAGCTGGCCTTCAGCCCTTCGCGCTTCTCCAGCTCGGCCTCGGTGACCGGCTGCAGGTAGCCGAGCATCTGCGCCCCGTCACGCCCGCCGGGATACTGCCTGACGGAGTGGATCTCCGCCGTGACCCCGGGAAACTCCTCCTGCCGCTCGAGGATCTGCAGCGCCTCCCGAGTGTCCACCTTCTCGTCGAGCGGAACCGGCTGGTACGGCGACCCCGTCCAGCAGGGCTTGGAGACCCCGGGACCGCACGGCGTGATGCGCTGCTGCAGATCGGCGACCGGCCGGCCGAGCACCGCCGACAGCTTGCCCAGCACCTTGAGCCCGCCGTCCTTCATCCTGGTCAGCCTGGTCCGGTCCACGGACACGACCAACGCGGTCTTGTTGCGCACCAACGGCCGCCCGTGCGAGTCGAGGATCTGCCCCCGCACCGCGGGCACGATCACGGCCCGTGTCCTGGTCTCCGTCGCCCGCGTCACGAACTCGTTCCCGCGCACCACCTGCACCTGCCACAGGCGCACGGCCAGCACGACGAGCAGCGTCACCACGAGCACCTGAACCACCAGCAGCCTGGCCCGCATCCGCATCATGTCGAGAACCTCGCCTCCCTGCCCCGTGTGGTCAGCCAGATCACGATGGGGGACACGACCAGCGTGTAGACGATGGTGACGGGCACCTGCTCGGTCAGCGTGGAGATCGTCACCCGTGGATCGGCGATCAGCCCGCTCACGACCGCCGCCAGCAACGGCGCCATCAGCACGCACAACACCACGGTCGTGACCGGCCCGCCGGCGCCACGCCCGGCCACGTAACCCACGAGCGCCAGCACGAACGCGTACTGCCCCACGAGGTGCGCGGTCGGCGGCATGACATCGACGAGCAGCCCGGTGCTGAACCCGAGCACCGCCCCGGACGCCGCGCCCCGCCCCAACACCGCCCCGATCACGGCCAGCAGCACCAGGTCAGGCGAGCCCCCGGCCGGCAGGGGAAATCGGTTGACCAACATGACCTGCGCCAGCAAGGCCAACAACACGGACAACCCGCCGATCACCGCGCCCCCTCCCGGGAATCCCTCACAATCCGCCCCGCCCCACACGCCCGCCCCACGCCCGGCTCGCCGGATGGAGCCCGGCCAGGCCGTTCGAGCCGTTCCAGCGAACCGCGCCACCGACGGTCCAGCCCGATCGTCACCAACGCCCACCGGCCACCGCCCGCCGCTCGGACCCGCGCCAACGACGAGACCCGCGCCCGCAACCGGACTCGCGCCGACGACCGGAGCCCACGCGAGCCCGATGCCCAAGCCGACGTCCTCACCGACTCCCACACCGGGGCCGAGGCCGAGCTTCCGCAAGTCGCCCGCACGCCGATCCACCCCGATGCCCTCCGCACCGGCCACGCCCAGCCATCGCCAGGGGCCGCCACAAGCCCTCTCAGAGACCCGCAGCGCCACCTCTTGATGGAACGCTCCAGCCGGCCACCGCTGCCCTGACAGGCGCCCACACGCCCGCCGGCGCCCCACCTCACGTCGACGCGCCCGCCGGCGCCCCACCGCGCGCCCGCATGCCCACCAGCACGCCACGCCACGTCCGCATGCCCACCAGCGCCCCATCGCGCGCCAAGCCACCCGCCACCACTGCACCGCGCGCCCAGAAACCTGCCGGCACCGCCCCAGGAAGCCAGACAGCCGGCGCCGCTTCCGCGAGCTCCGGTATCACCACGCCCATTGATCGGCAGGCGCCGTGGAACCGCCCGCCGCCCGATCATCGCGATCCCTCCGTGGCAGGCAGCGCCTTGGCGGGCAGCACCGCGTCACGCGGATCCCGCTTCGGAGCCTCCACCACCACACCGACCACGTCCAGGGCCGACAGATCCGCGTACGGACGGGCGTACGCGATACGCGTGAGCTCCCCCGGCGTCGACTCCACCCGCTCGATCACCCCGATCGGCACCCCGGGCACGTACGGGCTGCCGTTCTGCGAGCCGAAGCTCACGATCCGCGCGCCACTGGTCAGCGGGGCCGTGGAGTCGAGGAGGCGGAACTGGACGAGCCGCCCGTTCTCCCCCACCCCATGCACCACGCCGATCTCCTTGCCGCCCTCCAGCCGCGCCCCGACGGCCGAGGCCGGGTCGCTGAGGAGCACCACCGTCGAGCTGTGCGGGGCGGCGTTGACGACGCGTCCGACCAGGCCTTCGCCGCTGAGGACGGTCATCTCCGTACGGATGCCGTCACTCGTGCCCGCGTCGATCTGCACGGCGTCCTCGAAGCCCGGTAGCCCGCGCCGCGCGACCACGTTGGCCGGGACCACCTTGTATCCGCCCGACCCCGACAGGCCGAGCAGCTGCTTGAGCTCCTTCGAGCGGGTCGCGTCGAGCTTGCTGGCGACCAGCCCGGCCCGCAGCTCGGCGTTCTCCGCTTTGAGCGCGTTGATGCGGTCCTGGGCGCCGGGCGCGTTCAGGAGGGCGCGGACGAACCCTCCGACGGGGCGCACCAGCCCCCCGCCGAACTGCTCCGCTGTGCCGAACACATAAGCCGCCGCAGTCCGCAGCGGCCGCAGCGGCGAGCTGTCGCCAGTGCGATGGTCGACGGTCAGGATGATCAGGGCCGCCGTCAGCAGCCCGCCCAGGATCAGCCGCGCATGGCGAGAGTCTCTCATCAGTGCCGCGACTCCGGCACCAGGACCTGCTGGAGCGCCTCGAACTCCTCGGCGCACTTACCGGAGCCGATGGCGACCGAGTCGAGGGCGTTTTCGACCAGGTGCACGGGCATGCCCGTCTCGGCCTTGACGCGCTCGTCCATCCCCTTGAGCAGGGCGCCCCCGCCGGTGAGCGCGATGCCGCGGTCCATGATGTCGCCGGACAGCTCGGGCGGGCACTTGTCGAGCGTGGTCTTGACCGCGTCGACGATGGCGTTGACCGGCTCCTCGATGGCCTTCCTGACCTCTTCGCTCGACACGACGATGGTCTTGGGCAGCCCGCTGACCAGGTCGCGCCCGCGGATCTCCGCGTGCGACTCCTCCCCGGTCGGGCCGGCCGAGCCGATCGCGATCTTGATCTCCTCGGCGGTGCGCTCGCCGAGCATCAGCGAGTGCTCCTTCTTGGCGAACGCGATCACCGCCTGGTCGAGCTCGTCGCCGCCGATCCTGATGGACTGGCTGGTGACCACGCCGCCCATCGAGATGATCGCCACCTCGGTGGTGCCCCCGCCGATGTCGACCACCATGTTTCCGGTCGGCTCGTGCACCGGGAGCCCGGCCCCGATGGCGGCGGCCATGGGCTCCTCGACGATGTAGACCTTCCTGGCGCCTGCCTGGTAGCCGGCCTCCTTCACCGCGCGCTGCTCCACGCTGGTGATGCCGCTCGGCACGGCGATGATGATGCGCGGCTTGGCGAGATGGCGACGTCGGTGCACCCTCTGGATGAAATATCGCAACATCCGCTCAGTCACATCGAAGTCGGCGATCACGCCGTCTTTGAGCGGGCGGACGGCGACGATGTTGCCAGGCGTACGACCGATCATCCGCTTGGCCTCGATGCCGACCGCCACGATCTTGCCTGTGGCGGTGTTGATCGCTACGACTGAGGGCTCGTTGAGCACGATGCCCCGGCCGCGCACGTAGACCAGCGTGTTGGCGGTGCCCAGGTCGACCGCCATGTCACGGCCGAGAAACGCGAGCTTGCTGCCCATGGGGAACGGAGCCCTCCGTAACGTCGTTCGCGAATGATTACGGATCGAATTCGAATCGTAACGTGACGTACCCACCGATGGGCGCAATGAGCCCTCGCGCCCCACAAAAATCTCCAGCCCCTACCTCAACCGCAATTTTGCCCGGATTGCACCACAACACCCAAAGGCTTGCTGGAACGATCCAAAACGCCCATCAGCTTGAGGCCTCACGTATCGACCCTGCCAACCGTACGCGGAAGCCCCGACAAAATCCCGCCCCCACCTCGCCCAGGAATCTTCCCCGCACACCAAGACGTCGCCACCCTACGGCAGGCGCCCGACAAAAACGCGCGCCCGCGCAGCGACATGCTGCACGGGCGCGGATTGGCGAGGCGAATCGCCTAGAAACGGTCAGGGAAGAAGATCTTGATCTCCCTGGCGGCGGACTCGGGCGAGTCGGAGCCGTGGACGACGTTTTCGCCGATCTCGAGTGCATGGTCGCCGCGGATCGTGCCGGGGGCCGACTTGACCGGGTCGGTCGCGCCGGCCAGCGCGCGAAACGCCTCGACGGCGCGCGGGCCCTCGAGGACCATGGCGACGAGCGGCCCGGACGTGATGAACTCGACGAGCTCACCGAAGAACGGCCGCTCGGAGTGCTCGGCGTAGTGCGACTTGGCGGTGTCGGCGTCGAGGGTGCGCAGGTCCATCGCCACGACCTTGAGGCCCTTGCGCTCCACACGGGCGATCACGTCACCGATGAGGCCGCGCTTAACCCCGTCGGGCTTGATCAGGACAAGAGTGCGCTCGGACACTTGGAGTTCTCCTTCGAACAGAGTGAGGATCGCGATCACGGGCGCCCGGCCCGGCCGCGGGATTCTTCGCGAGGGACGGGCCCACGCGTCACCGTGGCTTGGGCCTCAGCTTACCGTCCCGCGCCCCCACCCTCGGTTTCCCACGGAACGGTGTCACGGAGAGGCGGTGTCCTCGGGCGATTGGCCGGGCGGCGGCACGGCGGGCACCGAACCGGCAGGTTCTTCCTCTTCCTCCGCCTTGTCGGCGCCCTCCCCGGGCGGCACGGACGCCGTTTCCCCGGGCCCGGCGGCACCCCTCCGGGCCATCACGGTGGAGAGCACGATGACCAGCACCGCGAGGAAACCGCCGATCAGGGCCCACGAGTGCAGCGCGCCGACGAAGCTGTCGACCAGCTCCTGAGCCGACGAAACGCCGTCCAGCATGGCCATCTGCACACCCGTACCGAGCAGGAACCCCGCCAGCACCCCCGCGACGCACAGCGAGAGCCCGAAGACCGCCGTCCCGACCCCCACCTCCTGCAGCGCCGACGTCAACGTCACCGCCGCCCCCACGGCGAGCAGCGTGAACGGCACCGCCAGCACCAACCCGTCGGCCGACGGCACGACGAGCCGCACCGAGCACAGCCCCACGACCATCGCGAGCAGCCCCAGAGGCACCAGCCACCGCCCGGAAGCCCCCGCGAACCGGCGCACGGCCGCGGCGGCGCCGACGGCGAGCAGCCCGGCCACCGCGTACGGCACCCAGAGCCCCCGCAGCCCCGGCCCGCCGAGCCCGCCCATCTCCACCAGCGTGATCTGGGCCGCGCTGGGCAGCAGCACCACGCCGACCGCCACCATGGAGTACGCCAGCGTACGGCTCTCCGCGGCCCCGATCGTGGCCAGCCCCAGCAGCCCGGCCACGGCGACCACCGCCAGTGCGATCACCGGAAGGGCCCGCCATCCCTCGGTCGCGGTGCTGATCGCCACAACCGCGATGCCCGCCGCCGGCACGGCGGCCAGCAGCAGCCGGCTCCGCTCCCCGTCGTTGAGCATCGGCGTGGCGGGCCGCCCGAGCAGGATCCAGAGCATCAGGTACGCGCCGGCCAGGGCCAGCGCGATCCCCGTCAGCATCGGGTAGGGCTGCAGCGTGACCCTCCAGCTGCTCGCCTCGTCGAGCGGCCACAGCGCCAGCGCCTCGGCCGCGAGCAGGCTCAGGCTGAACACGCCCACCCACAGCGCCCGCAGCACCGGCACGCGGTCCCAGACGGCCGCCAGCGTGGCCGGCACGACCAGGCCCGCGCCGACGCCGCGCAGCACCCGCACCGCTCCGGCGAGCAGCTCCGAGCCCGCGTACCCGCCGGCGACGTCGGACAGGGCCACCAGCGCCAGCCCCAGCAGCACGACGTGAACCACCTGGACGCGCCGCAGCACCACCGCCGCCAGCGGCACGGTCAGCATGAGCGCGGGCAGGGCCAGGCCGTGCGTGCGCATCAGCCCGACCTGGTCGATGTCGCCGGGCAGCAGCTTGGCGACGACGGAGAGCGTGTTGGGAACGGTGACGATCGCCAGCGGCAGCGCGGCAACGACGAGCAACCCGAGCGTCACATCGAGCAGCCATGGGACCCGGGGCCCGGCCGACCGCTGAATCGGGGGGACGGTCATGCGCCGACTTTAGCGGGAAGTAGCGCCCTCAACACGGCGAGCGACGATAATCGCTGTGATCCACAGCGCCGTGAAGATCGCGCCGAGGAAGAACATCATCGGCACGAGGAAGCCCGTGCAGATCGCCAGCACCTGGACGAGGCTGCCGAGGATGTAGCCGAAAGGCCGCTTGAGCAGGCCCGCGGCGACCACGCACAGCACGGCCAGCCCGATGCCGGCGGTCACCGCGAGCGCGGGCGCGACCCCGCCCACGGTGATCGCCACAGGCGTGATCAGCCCCGCCACGATGGCCTCCATGCCGAGCACGCTGGCGCCCAGCCTGCGCATGCCTGGAGTCACCTGGAAATTCATCGTGAACCATCCGCCTTGAGCAGCTGCCGCGCGTCACCCGCCGTCACGACCGACCCGGTGATGAACACGCCCGTGCCGCTGAACTCGCCCTCGGCGTCGGCGGCGCCGATGGCCTGGTCGATGGCGTCGTCGAGCCGCTCGACCAGGTGGACGCGCTCCTCGCCGAACAGCGGCTCGGCCAGGGCCGCGAGCTCCTCCGGCGACATGGACCTGGGGGAGGAGTTACGCGTGACGATGATCTCGTCGAGCACCGGTTCGAGCAGCTCGAGCAGCGCGTCGACGTCCTTGTCCCGCATGACCGCGACGACCCCGACGACCTTGGCGAAGTCGAACGCCTCGTGCAGCCCCTCCAGGGTCGCCTGCATGCCGCCCGGGTTGTGGGCCGCGTCGATCACGACCGTCGGCGTCCGCCGCACGACCTCCATCCGCCCCGGCGAGGCCGCCTGCGCGAACGCCTGCCGTACGAGATCGACGTCGAGCGGGTCGTCACCGCCGGTCAGCGCCTCGACGGCGGCCAGTGCGCAGGCCGCGTTGCTCGCCTGGTGCGCGCCGTAGAGCGGCAGGTAGACCTCGTCGTAGACGCCCTTGAGGCCGCGCAGGGTGAGCAGCTGCCCGCCGATGGCCACCTCCCGGTTGAGCACGCCGAACTCGAGCCCCTCACGGGCCACGACCGCGCCGACCTCGGCGGCCCGTCGCATGAGCACCTCGGCGGCGGCCAGCTCCTGCTGGGCGAGCACGGTGGTCGAGCCGGGCTTGATGATGCCCGCCTTCTCGCCGGCGATGCTGGGAATGTCGGGACCCAGGCGATCGGTGTGATCGAGCGAGATGGGCGTGATCACGGACACGGTGCCGTCGGCCACGTTCGTCGCGTCCCAGGACCCGCCCATGCCGGCCTCGATCACGCCGACGTCGACCGGGGTGTCCGCGAAGGCGGCGAAGGCCATGGCGGTCAGCAGCTCGAAGAACTGGATGCGCCGCCCCTGGGTGTCGGTCAGCTCGACATACGGGATGATCTCCTCGTATACCTCCGCGAACCGCTCCTCGCTCAGCGGCTCGCCGTCCACCGTGATCCGCTCGCGCACCGACACCAGATGAGGGCTGGTGAACCGTCCCACTCTGAGATTGCGCTCCTTGAGCAGGGCCTCGGTAAGCCGGGCCGTGCTCGTCTTTCCGTTGGTGCCCGCGATGTGTATGACCGGGTACGCCCTTTGCGGCGAACCGAGCACATCGAGAAGGGCCGCGATCCTGTCGAGCGTCGGCTCGAAATCCCACTCGACGCCGCGCTCCATGATCGCGCGTTCTACCGCACGATAATCCACGCCTCAACCCTACTGACCGCCGGAAGCGGTCCCGACCGGGGGCCGTGACAGCACACAAAAAAAAGGGGGTCCGACACCCAAGGCGTCGAACCCCCTCAAAGATTGTCCGGCGGCGACCTACTCTCCCACACCCTCCCGAGTGCAGTACCATCGGCGCAGAGAAGCTTAACTTCCGGGTTCGGAATGTAACCGGGTGTTTCCTTCCCGCCATAACCGCCGTAACCCTATGAAACTATCAAGCACTACCGCTTGTTGTTTCAGAATTGCCTAGTGGACGCGAGCAAGAAGCTTTGTGGTCAAGTCCTCGGCCTATTAGTACCGGTCAGCTCCACACGTTACCGTGCTTCCACCTCCGGCCTATCAACCCGGTCGTCTACCGGGAGCCTTACCCACTCTCGTGGTGGGAGACCTCATCTCAAGGCAAGCTTCCCGCTTAGATGCTTTCAGCGGTTATCCCTCCCGAACGTAGCCAACCAGCCGTGCACCTGGCGGTACAACTGGCACACCAGAGGTTCGTCCGTCCCGGTCCTCTCGTACTAGGGACAGCCCCTTTCAAGTCTCCTGCGCGCGCAGCGGATAGGGACCGAACTGTCTCGCGACGTTCTAAACCCAGCTCGCGTACCGCTTTAATGGGCGAACAGCCCAACCCTTGGGACCTACTCCAGCCCCAGGATGCGACGAGCCGACATCGAGGTGCCAAACCATCCCGTCGATATGGACTCTTGGGGAAGATCAGCCTGTTATCCCCGGGGTACCTTTTAGCCGTTGAGCGACACCGCTTCCACACGCCGATGCCGGATCACTAGTCCCAGCTTTCGCTCCTGCTCGACCCGTCAGTCTCACAGTCAAGCTCCCTTGTGCACTTACACTCAACACCTGATTGCCAACCAGGCTGAGGGAACCTTTGGGCGCCTCCGTTACCCTTTGGGAGGCAACCGCCCCAGTTAAACTACCCACCAGACACTGTCCCCGATCCGGATCACGGACCAGAGTTAGACATCCAAAACGACCAGAGTGGTATTTCACCAATGACTCCACCCGAACTAGCGTCCGAGCTTCCCAGTCTCCCACCTATCCTACACAAGCCGTTCCAAACACCAATGTCAAGCTGTAGTGAAGGTCCCGGGGTCTTTCCGTCCTGCTGCGCGAAACGAGCATCTTTACTCGTACTGCAATTTCACCGGGTCTGCGGTTGAGACAGCGGGGAAGTCGTTACGCCATTCGTGCAGGTCGGAACTTACCCGACAAGGAATTTCGCTACCTTAGGATGGTTATAGTTACCACCGCCGTTTACCGGCGCTTAAGTTCTCACCTTCGCACGATTACTCGCACTAAGCGGTCCCCTTAACGTTCCGGCACCGGGCAGGCGTCAGTCCGTATACATCGTCTTACGACTTCGCACGGACCTGTGTTTTTAGTAAACAGTCGCTTCCCCCTGGCCACTGCGACCCCCACCAGCTCCGAGTGCAAGACTCATCACCAGCAGAGGTCCCCCTTCTCCCGAAGTTACGGGGGCAATTTGCCGAGTTCCTTAACCACAGTTCACCCGATCGCCTTAGTATTCTCTACCTGACCACCTGAGTCGGTTTAGGGTACGGGCCGCCACAACACTCGCTAGAGGCTTTTCTCGGCAGCATAGGATCATCCACTTCACCACAATCGGCTCGGCATCACATCTCAGGATATATGCGAGGCGGATTTGCCTACCTCACTCCCTACATGCTTACCCCAGGACAACCATCGCCTGGGCTGGACTACCTTCCTGCGTCACCCCATCGCTTACCTACTACCCGATCGGTTCGAGCGTTCACTCTGACGGCCGTCCCGAAGGACAACCCGAGTTAAGGACTCTTAGCATCACGAGGTTCAGTATGGGCGCGTTAAAGCGGGTACGGGAATATCAACCCGTTGTCCATCGACTACGCCTGTCGGCCTCGCCTTAGGTCCCGACTTACCCTGGGCGGATTAGCCTGCCCCAGGAACCCTTGGTCATCCGGCGCGAGGGTTTCTCACCCTCGATTCGCTACTCATGCCTGCATTCTCACTCGCACAGCCTCCACAACTAGATCACTCTGCTGCTTCGCCGGCTGCACGACGCTCCCCTACCCATCAACACAACATGTGTGTCAATGCCACGACTTCGGCGGTGTACTTGAGCCCCGCTACATTGTCGGCGCAGAATCACTTGACCAGTGAGCTATTACGCACTCTTTCAAGGGTGGCTGCTTCTAAGCCAACCTCCTGGTTGTCTCTGCGACTCCACATCCTTTCCCACTTAGCACACGCTTAGGGGCCTTAGTCGGTGATCTGGGCTGTTTCCCTCTCGACTACGAACCTTATCGCCCGCAGTCTCACTGCCACGCTCTCACTTACCGGCATTCGGAGTTTGGCTGACGTCAGTAACCTTGTCGGGCCCATTAGCCATCCAGTGCTCTACCTCCGGCAAGAAACACGCGACGCTGCACCTAAATGCATTTCGGGGAGAACCAGCTATCACGGAGTTTGATTGGCCTTTCACCCCTACACACAGATCATCCCCCAGGTTTTCAACCCTGGTGGGTTCGGTCCTCCACCCAGTCTTACCTGAGCTTCAACCTGCCCATGCGTAGATCACTCCGCTTCGGGTCTACAGCATGCGACTCAACGCCCTATTCAGACTCGCTTTCGCTACGGCTCCCCCACACGGGTTAACCTCGCCACACACCATAACTCGCAGGCTCATTCTTCAAAAGGCACGCAGTCACATCACACAGAAGCAAGCTTCTGTAAGCTCCTACGGCTTGTAGGCACACGGTTTCAGGTACTATTTCACGACCCCTCACCGGGGCACTTTTCACCTTTCCCTCACGGTACTCGTGCACTATCGGTCATCAGGGAGTATTTAGGCTTACCAGGTGGTCCTGGCAGATTCACACAGGATTTCTCGAGCCCCGTGCTACTTGGGATCCCCTCAAACAGTCGACAAGGTTTCGCCTACCCGGCTCTCACGGTCTACGGCAGCCCTTCCCAGAGCTTTCAACTACCCCATCGATTTCTTACTGTCCGGCCGATCGGCAGATCGACCAAGAGGGTCCCACGACCCCGGACATGCAACGCCTGCCGGCTATCACACACGCCCGGTTTAGCCTCATCCGCTTTCGCTCACCACTACTCACGGAATCACTGTTGTTTTCTCTTCCTACGGGTACTGAGATGTTTCACTTCCCCGCGTTACCACCAACCGCCCTATACATTCAGGCGGAGGCAACACCACATGACTGGTGCTAGGTTTCCCCATTCGGACATCCCCGGATCAACGTCTGGTTGGCGACTCCCCGAGGCTTAACGCAGCCTCCCACGTCCTTCATCGGCTCCTGATGCCAAGGCATCCACCGTGTGCCCTAAAAAACTTGGCCACAAAGATGCTCGCGTCCACTATGCAAATCTCAAACAACAAACAGCAACCACCTCCACAACCCGAAAGGTTGCTTCAGTGGCCCTGTACGTCAGAAGAACCGAACACGCATGCCCGTTTCCTCAGGACCCAACAGTGTGTCCAATCAGCCCGGACCCTCGAAACCCCGTTCCCACTCCCTCACGGGCGGTACTAGCAGTCCGACAATCACGGCCTGGTTGAGTAGCCAGTGCTCCACTAGTGAGCTGTCACCCCACCACACATTCGGTGGTGAAGGGTGAAGATGCTCCTTAGAAAGGAGGTGATCCAGCCGCACCTTCCGGTACGGCTACCTTGTTACGACTTCGTCCCAATCGCCAGCCCCACCTTCGACCGCTCCCCCCAGCAAGCTGGTTGGGCCACGGGCTTCGGGTGTTGCCGACTTTCGTGACGTGACGGGCGGTGTGTACAAGGCCCGGGAACGTATTCACCGCAGCATTGCTGATCTGCGATTACTAGCGACTCCGACTTCATGGGGTCGAGTTGCAGACCCCAATCCGAACTGAGACCGGCTTTTAGGGATTCGCTCCACCTCACGGTATCGCAACCCTCTGTACCGGCCATTGTAGCATGTTTGCAGCCCAAGACATAAGGGGCATGATGACTTGACGTCATCCCCACCTTCCTCCGAGTTGACCCCGGCAGTCCCCCATGAGTCCCCACCACCCCGAAGGGCGTGCTGGCAACATGGAGCAAGGGTTGCGCTCGTTGCGGGACTTAACCCAACATCTCACGACACGAGCTGACGACAGCCATGCACCACCTGTCACCCAGTCCGAAGAGGGCCCCATCTCTGGAGCTTTCCGGGTGATGTCAAACCTTGGTAAGGTTCTTCGCGTTGCGTCGAATTAAGCAACATGCTCCGCCGCTTGTGCGGGCCCCCGTCAATTCCTTTGAGTTTTAGCCTTGCGGCCGTACTCCCCAGGCGGGGCGCTTAATGCGTTAGCTCCGGCACGGAGATCGTGGAAGATCCCCACACCTAGCGCCCAACGTTTACAGCGTGGACTACCAGGGTATCTAATCCTGTTCGCTCCCCACGCTTTCGCTCCTCAGCGTCAGGTAAGGCCCAGCAAGCCGCCTTCGCCACCGGTGTTCCTCCTGATATCTGCGCATTTCACCGCTACACCAGGAATTCCACTTGCCCCTACCTACCTCTAGCCGGCCCGTATCCACCGCAGACCCGCAGTTAAGCTGCGGGCTTTCACGGCAGACGCGACCAGCCACCTACGAGCTCTTTACGCCCAATAATTCCGGACAACGCTTGCGCCCTACGTATTACCGCGGCTGCTGGCACGTAGTTAGCCGGCGCTTCTTCTGCAGGTACACGTCAACTTCGTCCCTGCTGAAAGAGGTTTACAACCCGAAGGCCGTCATCCCCCACGCGGCGTCGCTGCGTCAGGCTTCCGCCCATTGCGCAATATTCCCCACTGCTGCCTCCCGTAGGAGTCTGGGCCGTGTCTCAGTCCCAGTGTGGCCGGTCGCCCTCTCAGGCCGGCTACCCGTCGTCGCCTTGGTAGGCCACTACCCCACCAACAAGCTGATAGGCCGCGAGCCCATCCCCAACCGAAAAACTTTCCACCACCACCCGATGCCGGGGGCGGTCGTATCCGGTATTAGACCCAGTTTCCCGGGCTTATCCCAGAGTCAGGGGCAGGTTGCTCACGTGTTACTCACCCGTTCGCCGCTCGAGTACCCCGAAGGGCCTTTCCGCTCGACTTGCATGTGTTAAGCACGCCGCCAGCGTTCGTCCTGAGCCAGGATCAAACTCTCCAAACAATGTCTTTCGTTTGGATTGTGAATCCAAGCAATTTCCGTCAATAATGACGGGGATATGCATGTATCTCATGCACTGGCTTTTAACACACTGTTGAGTTCTCAAGAAACGGACGCGTACATCCCCGCCAAGATCTTGCTTCAGACCCTAGCGCGGAGGCGCACATTTCATTTCCTTCAGTCTAGCAGATCCGGACGATCCTTGTCAAACCGCCCGATCCGGTAGCTTCCGGACTTGCCTCTCTCCGAGGCAACCCTGCTAACTTACTCCAACTTTCGGCGCTTGTCCAACCGCGCGGCTGGAACCGCCCGAAACCGGGAGTCGATCAGAAGGGGTGTCAGGGCAACCGCCCTACGTTGAAAACTGTAGCAGCCCCGACGGCGTCGAAGGTCCATCTTAGGTAACGAATGGACCTTCCCCGCGTTCGTATGGTTCAAACCCCGAGCCCGGCGAGCTGTGCCTCGAGGCGCGCGATGTCCGCGGCGGCCTGCTCGGCCCGGCTCCTGACCTTGGTGACCACGTCTTCCGGCGCCTTGGCCATGAACTGCTCGTTGCCCAACTTGGCAGCCACCTGCGCAGCCTCCTTGCGGGCGACCGCCAGATCCTTCTCCAGGCGCTTGCGCTCGGCCACGACGTCGATGGCGCCCGCGGTGTCGATCTCCACGGTCACCCCGCCCACCGTGAAGCTCGCCGTCGCGCTGAACGACTCCGCCGGCTCCGTGAGACGCAGCAACGCCCGGATCGCGCTCTCCTGACCGGTCAGCGCAGTGCCCGCCAGGCCGAGCCGGGCGGCGACCTTCTGGCCCGGCTTGAGCCCTTGGTCCGAGCGGAACCTGCGGACCTCCGTCACCAGCTCCTGCAGCGCCCCGATCTCCGCCTCTGCCGAGGCGTCGGCGTAGCGGGTGTCGACCTCCGGCCACGGGGCCGTCACGATCGACGCGCCGCCCGTGACGGCCCGCCAGAGCTCCTCGGTCACGAACGGCACGAGCGGATGCATCAGCCGCAGCAGCGCGTCGAGCACGTGGCCGAGGACCAGCCGAGTGTGTTCGAGCCCCTCGCCGAGCTGGATCTTGGCCAGCTCCAGGTACCAGTCGCAGACCTCGTCCCACGCGAAGTGGTAGAGCAGGTCGGACGCCTTGGCGAACTCGTAATCCTCGAAGGCCGCGTCGGCGGCCGCCACCACGGACTGCAGGCGCGACAGGATCCACCGGTCGGCCGCCGTCAGCTCGGCCCCTTCCAGCGATCCCACGGCCGCGCCGTTCATCAGGGCGAACCTGGTGGCGTTCCAGATCTTGTTGCAGAAATTGCGGGACCCGGCCGCCCACTCCTCGCTCACCGCGACGTCGGCGCCGGGGTTGGCCCCGCGCAGCAGGGTGAAGCGGGTGGCGTCGGCGCCGAACCGGTCGATCCAGTCGAGCGGATCGACCACGTTGCCGAACGACTTGGACATCTTCTTGCCGTACTGGTCGCGGACCATGCCGTGCAGCGCGACCACGCGGAACGGCGGCTCGCCGTCCATGGCGTAGAGCCCGAACATCATCATCCTGGCCACCCAGAAGAACAGGATGTCGTATCCGGTGACCAGCACGGACGTCGGGTAGAAGCGCTGGAGCTCGGGCGTCGTGTCCGGCCAGCCGAGCGTCGAGAACGGCCACAGCGCCGAGGAGAACCACGTGTCGAGGACGTCGGAGTCCTGCGTGTAGCCGGCGGGCGGCTCCTCGTCGGGACCCACGCACACGACCTCGCCGTCCGGCCCGTACCAGACCGGAATGCGGTGCCCCCACCAGAGCTGCCGGGAGATGCACCAGTCGTGCATGTCGTCGACCCAGTCGAAGTAGCGCTTGGCCAGCTCCGGCGGGTGGACGCGGGTGCGGCCGTCGCGGACGGCGTCGCCCGCCTCCTTGGCCAGCGGCCCGACGTTGACGAACCACTGCAGCGACAGCCTGGGCTCGACCACGGTCTTGCAGCGCGAGCAGTGGCCGACCGAGTGGAGGTAGGGGCGCTTCTCGGCGACGATGCGGCCATCGGCGCGCAGCGCGGCGACGACGGCGGGCCTGGCCTCGAAGCGGTCGAGCCCCTGGAAGGGACCGTGCGCGGTGATGACGCCGCGCTCGTCCATGACCGTGATCGACGGCAGGGAGTGACGCCGTCCGATCTCGAAGTCGTTGGGGTCGTGGGCGGGGGTCACCTTGACCGCGCCGGTGCCGAAGGCGGGGTCGACGTGCTCGTCGGCGACCACGGGGATCATGCGCCCGGTGAGCGGCAGCTCCACCATCGTGCCGACCAGGTGCGCATACCGCTCGTCGGAGGGGTGGACGGCCACGGCCGTGTCGCCGAGCATCGTCTCGGCGCGCGTGGTGGCCACCACGATCTCGTCGGAGTAGCGGATCGAGACCAGCTCGCCCTCGTCCTCGCTGTGCTCCACCTCGATGTCGGACAGCGCGGTCAGGCAGCGCGGGCACCAGTTGATGATCCGCTCGGCGCGGTAGATCAGCCCGTCGTCGAACAGCTTCTTGAAGATCGTCTGCACGGCCCGCGAGAGCCCGGTGTCCATCGTGAACCGCTCGCGCGACCAGTCGACGCCGTCACCGAGCTTGCGCATCTGGCCGAGGATCCGGCCGCCGGACTCCTCCTTCCACTCCCAGACCCGCTCGACGAACGCCTCGCGCCCGAGGTCGTGGCGCGACTTGCCCTGCTTGGCCAGCTCGCGCTCGACGACGTTCTGGGTGGCGATGCCGGCGTGGTCCATGCCCGGCAGCCAGAGGGTCTCGCGCCCCTGCATGCGGGCGCGCCGCGTCAGCGCGTCCTGGATGGAGTGGTCGAGCGCGTGGCCGATGTGCAGGACACCCGTCACGTTGGGCGGGGGCAGGACGATGCTGTACGGCACGCGCGAGCTGCCCGGGTCGGCGGTGAAGTACCCCTGGGATACCCAGCGCTCATAGCTCCGGGTCTCGACGTCGGCCGGGGTGTACTGGGTGGGCAGCTCTGGCGTTGTCACGGTGACCAATTCTAAGGAGGTGGGAAAGCAAAACGCCCCAGGGATCGACTCCGCCGGGGCGCTTGCCGTGGGTTTATGGGATCAGGCTGACTTTTCCCGCGGCGTGCGCTGCTGCTTGGCGGCAAGCTGGTCGCGGGGTACGAGCGTCGGGATGGCGTGTTCGAGCACGGACTCGCGGGTGATGACGACGCGGGCCACGTCTTGGCGCGACGGCACTTCGTACATCACCGACTGGAGCACTTCCTCCAGGATCGCGCGCAGCCCGCGGGCGCCGGTGCCGCGCAGGATGGCCTGGTCGGCGATGGCCTCGAGGGCGCCGTCGGTGAACTCCAGCTCCACCCCGTCGAGCTCGAGCAGCTTGCGGTACTGCTTGACCAGCGCGTTGCGCGGCTCGGTGAGGATCTGGATGAGCGCCTCGCGGTCGAGGTTGTGCACCGAGGTGATGACCGGCAGCCGCCCGACGAACTCGGGGATCATGCCGAACTTCAGCAGGTCCTCGGGCATCACGTCGCCGAAGATGTCGGCCGTGTCGACCTCTTCCTTCGACCGGATGATCGCGTTGAAGCCGATGCCCTTCTTGCCGATGCGCGACTCGATGATCTTCTCCAGACCGGCGAACGCGCCACCACAGATGAACAGCACGTTGGTGGTGTCGATCTGGATGAACTCCTGGTGCGGGTGCTTGCGGCCGCCCTGCGGGGGCACGCTGGCCGTGGTGCCCTCCAGGATCTTCAGCAGCGCCTGCTGCACACCCTCACCGGAGACGTCGCGCGTGATCGACGGGTTTTCGCTCTTACGAGCGATCTTGTCGACCTCGTCGATGTAGATGATGCCGGTCTCGGCCTTCTTGACGTCGTAGTCGGCGGCCTGGATGAGCTTGAGGAGGATGTTCTCGACATCCTCACCGACATATCCCGCCTCGGTCAGCGCGGTGGCGTCGGCGATGGCGAACGGCACGTTGAGCATCTTCGCCAGGGTCTGCGCCAGCAGCGTCTTGCCCGAACCGGTGGGCCCGAGCAGCAGGATGTTGCTCTTGGCCAGCTCGAGGCCGTCGTCTCTGCCCCGGTCTCCCGACTGCACCCGCTTGTAGTGGTTGTAGACCGCCACCGAGAGGGCCTTCTTCGCCTTGTCCTGACCGATGACGTAGGCGTCGAGGAACTCGTAGATCTCCCTCGGCTTGGGCAGGTTGTCCCACTTGAGCTCGGAGGACTCCGAGAGCTCCTCCTCGATGATCTCGTTGCAGAGATCAATGCACTCATCGCAGATGTAGACGCCTGGACCGGCAATGAGCTTCTTGACTTGCTTCTGGCTCTTTCCACAGAAAGAGCACTTCAGCAGGTCTCCCCCGTCGCCGATGCGTGCCACCCCAGATACTCCTTTGCGTGGGACCGCCCTGCTCCTGCGAGAGCAGTGTCTCCGGACATCCTCCGGACTTGGCCGAACCGCTCAGGTTTCGACGTTACCGTCTTCTGGGCCCTCAGTGAGCCCCCTAGCGGCGAGTCGCACCGGAACGTGCCCTATTGGGCAGCGCCCCGGTGCGTCACGTCTCGTCTAGGAAGCCACGGCCTGAGCGCGCTTCTTCCTGGACGGGATGATGTCATCGATCAGACCATACGCCTTTGCCTCGTCCGCGTTGAGAATTTTGTCGCGTTCGATGTCCTTGCGGACTTGGGCGGCGGTCTTCCCGGAGTGCCTTGCCACGATGTCCTCGAGGAGGTTTCGCATGCGAAGGATCTCGCGGGCCTGGATCTCGATGTCACTGCCCTGGCCGCCACCCTCGGTGGACGGCTGGTGGATCAGCACCCGGGCGTTGGGCAGCGCGAAGCGCTTGCCCGGGGTGCCGCCGGCCAGCAGCACGGCCGCGGCCGAGGCTGCCTGGCCCAGGCAGACGGTCTGGATCTCCGGCCGGACGAACTGCATCGTGTCGTAGATCGCCGTCATGGCGGTGAAGGAGCCACCCGGCGAGTTGATGTAGATGCTGATGTCACGGTCGGGGTCGAGCGATTCCAGCGTCAGCAGCTGGGCCATCACGTCGTTGGCCGACGCGTCGTCGATCTGCACTCCGAGGAAGATGATGCGGTCCTCGAAGAGCTTGTTGTACGGGTTCATCTCCTTCACGCCATATGACGTGCGCTCGACGAAGGAGGGGAGAACGTAGCGGCTCTGGATGTTCACTTCTCTGCTCCCCCTTAGGAGACCGGGCCCTGTGAGGGCACCTGCCGCGCGCTGCGGACCACGTGGTCGATGAAGCCGTAGTCCTTGGCTTCCTCGGCCGTGAACCAGCGGTCGCGGTCGGAATCGGCCTCGATCTGCTCCAGCGGCTGGCCCGTGTGGTGGGCGATCCGCTCGGCCAGTGTCTTCTTCACGTAGAGCATCTGCTCGGCCTGGATGGCGATGTCGGCCGCGGTGCCGCCGATGCCTCCGGACGGCTGGTGCATCATGACCCGGGCGTGGGGCAGGCCATATCGCTTGCCCTTGGTGCCCGCGGTGAGCAGGAACTGCCCCATCGAAGCGGCCATGCCCATCACAACCGTGGAAACGTCGTTCGGTACGTATTCCATCATGTCGTAGATGGCCATGCCAGCGCTCACCGAGCCACCCGGTGAGTTGATGTAGAGCGTGATGTCACGATCGGGGTCGTCGGCCGCGAGCAGCAGGAGTTCGGCGCAGATGCGGTTGGCGATCTCATCGTTGACTTCCTGCCCGAGCACGATGATGCGCTCCCGGAGCAGGCGCTGGTAAAGCTGGTCCTCAAGCCGGAAGGACGAGCCGTTCTCACGGCCTCGCGACTCAGGCTGATAGAAGGTCGGCGGGCTGGTCACAGCGTCACCTTCCGATGCGTCGTAATCGATTGGCTTTGCTTGTGACCTTAACGCGCGTCGCGCACAGCTCATGCCCGGTCCCCGTACTGTTCGCTGACGGCGCAGGTTCATCGGGCCCTCCTGCGGCGTGGCTCCCTGAAGTGCCGCGCACGGCCTGCTGGACCCCGGACCGGCACCCTGAGGCCACTCGGAGCCCTTCGGGCGCCCACGAGCCTTCTGAGGGCCTCACACGGCCTGCACGCCTTCTTCCGGAGCGTCCCCGGAAAGGCCGAAGCCCCCGGACCGGACGGTTCGGGGGCTTCGGAAAGAGCTTGAGGGCGGTCAGGCCTCGGACTTCTCCCCGGCGGGCTCGTCCTCGGCGGCGGCCTCTTCCTCCACGACCTCCTGGCCGTTGACCTCGGCGTAGATGGCCTTGAGGTCCACCTCGTTGCCGTCGGTGTCGACGACCTTGGCGGCGTCGCCGAGGACCGACTTGGCCTTGTCGCGCACGATCTCGACCATGGCCAGCGTGAGCTGGTCGTTGTCGGCGAGGTGCTTGGCCAGCTCGTTGGGCTGCACGCCCATCTCCATGGCGCGGCGCACGACGAAGTTGGTCAGCTCCTGCTCGGAGACGCCCAGCTCCTCGGCCTTGACGATCTTGTCGAGCACGAAGCCGACCTTGATCGCACGGGCGGAGTTGGTCTCGAACTCGGCGAAGCGCTCCTCCTCCGTCGTCTGGTAGAGACGGAAGAAGGCGTCGCGGCTCAGACCGCTCTCGGCCACCTGGTGGTTGAGGTTGTGCTTGCGGGCGTCGACCTCGGCCTTGAGCGCGCTGTCGGGCAGCGGGATGTCGATCTGCTCCAGCAGCGTGTCGAGGGCCTTCTCGCGGGCCTGGACGACCTGGTCGATCAGCTTGTTGCGGCGGGCCTGCTCGCGGATGCTGGTCTTGAGCTCGTCGAGCGTGTCGAACTCGCTGGCGAGCTGGGCGAACTCGTCGTCGAGCTCGGGCAGGACCTTCTCCTTGACCGACTTGACGGTGATGATCACGTCGGCCTCGTCGCCGGCGTTCTCGCCGCCGACGAGCTCGGTCTTGAAGCTCTTCTCCTCGCCCGCGGACATGCCCTCGAGCGCGGCGTCGAGGCCCTGGAGCACGGAGCCGGCGCCGACCTCGTAGGAGACCTCGCTGGCCTGCTGCTCCTCGATGTTGGCGCCGTCGATCTCGGCGCGCAGGTCCATGACGACGAAGTCGCCGTTGGCGGCCGCGCGCTCGACGCCGGTCAGCGTCGCGAAACGCTGGCGCAGGGCGTTGAGCTGGGCGTCGACGTCCTCGTCGGAGACCTCGGCGGAGTCGACCGTGACCTCGAGGCCCTGGTAGTCGGGAACCTCGAAGTTGGGCCGGATGTCGACCTCGGCGGTGAACTCGATCTGCTCGCCGTCCTCGATCTTGGTGACCTCGATGTCGGGCTGCGCGACCGGGAACACGTCGACCTCGTCGACGGCCTTGCCGTACAGCTTGGGCACCGCGTCGTTGAGGGTCTCCTCCAGCACTACCGCCCGGCCGAAGCGCTGCTCGATGATGCGGGCCGGAACCTTGCCAGGCCGGAACCCGGGGACGCGCACCTGCTGCGCGACCTTCTTGTACGCCGCATCCATGCTCGGGCGCAGCTCGTCGAACGGCACCTCGACAGTGAGCTTGACCCGGGTCGGGCTGAGCTCCTCGACAGCGGTCTTCACGGAATGGTCTCCTTGATCAAGCTACGAGTGATCGCGGGCGCGTCCATCGGTTACGGCACACGCGCCGCGCCCACATGTGCGGTGTTGGGCATGCTCCGCTACGGCGGGATCCAACGCCGATGGCCAGTCTAGGGCAGATGCGTACCCAACAACGACGTCCGCGCCGTCACAAGTCGCCCGCGATCATCCGTAACCGTCCGTCAGAACTCGTCCGCGATCGTCCGCAACAGCTCGACCGTCTCGTCCGGGGTGGTGCTCACGGCGCAGAGCCGCTCCATCACCTCGGTGTATCGGTCCACGTCCTCACGCTTGTCGAGGTAGAGCGCGCTGGCCAACTGCTCGACGTACACGACGTCGGGCAGATCGGTGTCGGGGAAGCGCAGGACGCTGAACGCCCCGCCTTCCGCGCTGTGCCCGCCGAAACTGAACGGCATGATCTGGATCGTGATCTTGGGCTGGCGCATCAGGTCGATGAGGTGCTCGATCTGGGCCCGCATCACCTCGACGCCGCCGATGGGGCGTCGTAGGGCGGCCTCGTCGATCACGGCCCAGAACACCGGCCCGTCCTGCCTGTCGAACATCCTCTGGCGCTCCAGCCGGAGATCCACTCTTCTGGAGATCTCCTCGGCCCCGATTCCCGCCGATCCGGCGGTCACGACGGCCCTTGCGTACTCCTTGGTCTGCAGCAGTCCTGGCACGAACTGGACTTCGTAGGTCCTGATCCTGGCGGCGGCCTCTTCAAGGCCGACGTACGCCTGGAACCACGTGGGCAGGACATCGTTGAACCGGTGCCACCAACCAGGCTCGTTGGCGGTGGCGACCAGGTCGAGTACGGCGGAGCGGGCCTGCTTGTCGACGACCCCGTAGAGGGTCAGCAGGTCCGCCACGTCCCGTTCTTTGAACCCCACCCGGCCCAGCTCCATGCGGCTGATCTTGGATTCGGAGCCACGGATGAGGTGGCCCGCCTCCTCGCGGGTGACGTTCTTCGCTTCCCTGAGCTTGCGCAGCTGGGAGCCCAGGAGGATGCGCAGCGCCGTCGGTCCGGAACCCGGCTGGTTCTGCGTCACTTTGCCTCCTATCAAGGTCCGCACACACAGTGACACCACATTGCCGGGTATGACAAGGTCTCAACCTCGTGTCCGATTAGCAGAGTTATGCCCCAAAACGCCGCTTGCTACTGCACAATGCAAGTGCACGTGCATTTGGGTCTTGCAGGTGCAGCGATCGTGACCCATGATGGCTTAGTGCATATTGGGCCAAACATGCACTAAGTCGGGCTGAACGGGGAGGTATCGGCAGCATGGTGGAGGATCCTCTGGCCACTGCCGATGCGTTGCAAATCACCCGCGAAGTGGGCTTCGACCATCTGCTCATGGGTGGCAAGCCGTACACGACCTCGTGCCCGTTGCCCTTCCAGGCCGACTCCGTGAAGACGGCCAGGGACGTGACCCGCTCGACCCTGAAGGGCTGGGGCCTGCACGAACTCAGCGACGACGCCGCGCTGGTGGTCTCGGAGCTGGTGACCAACGCGGTGCGGTACGCGATGTACGCGGCGGGCCGGCGCGAGATCGAGCTCTTGCTGATGCGCGTACAGCCGCACGTGCTGCTGGCCGTGGCCGACCCCAGCGACGAGGTGCCGCGCCCCAAGGAGCCGGATTTCATCTCGGAGAACGGGCGCGGCCTCTACATCGTCGAGACCTACAGCCAGTGCTGGGGCTGGGACCCGCTGGCCCGCGGCGGCAAGGCCGTGTGGGCGTTGTTCCGCACCGAGCCCTGATCGGTCCCGTTACTCTCCGGTCACCCCGTCGATGCGCTCGCGCAGCAGGTCCGCGTGACCGTTGTGCCGCGCGTACTCCTCGATCATGTGGATGAGGATCCAGCGATGGGTGCAGTCCTGCCCCCTGTGGTCGCCGACGGCGTCCAGCGGCTTGGCGTCCGAGATGGCGCGGGCGCGCTCGACCTCCTCTTCCCACGTGGCGAAGGCCTCCTTGACGGAGGCGGTGTCCACTTCCTTGAAGTCGGCGTCGTTGTCGCGGTCCTTGTCCCAGAGCTTGGGCAGGTCCTCGCCGTTGAGCACGCGGCGGAACCAGGAGCGTTCGACGTGCGCCATGTGCCGGACCAGGCCGAGCAGGGACAGGGTCGAGGGTGCGGCGGAGCGCAGGCGCAGCTGGTCGTCCGACAGGCCCGCGCACTTGACGGCGAGGGTGCCGCGGTGCCATTCGAGCCAGTTGTTCAGCGTGGTCCGCTCGTCGCCCGTGCGAGGGGGCGGGATCCGGGTGTCAGTCATGAGGTCCGACCTTACCCAGCTCAGTACATCGAGATGTGAACGTGGTCGTAGTGGTTCTCGGTGACGCTGCCGCGGTCCGACATGGCCCGCCAGCCCGAGCCCGTGTTGATGCGCTGCTTCCAGATCACGTACTTGACGCCGAGCTTGCCCTTGTTCTTGAGCGCCCAGTCCGCGATGCGGTCGCCCAGGGCGTTGTTGATGGCCGCGGGCATCGTGCCGCCCGTGCTCATCATGAAGTCGCAGGCCCGCCCCAGGGGGTGCTCGCCGCTGGAGCCCGAGCGGAAGCACCCCACCGTGTACGGCAGCTTGAAGTTCTTGGCCAGCTCCGCCTTCATCAGCCGCGTGCGGGCCGTGATGTTGTCCGAGCCCGAGGGCAGCTCGGGCGCCCAGCTCCCGTCGGACTTGCGGCCCGGGCCGAGCGGCACGAGGTCCTGGAGCTTCTTCTTGATGTCGTCGATGACGTCCTCGGCCTCGGCGCGCTGTGCGGTCACCTCCTTGGCGTCCACGCCGATCTGGGTGGCCAGCGCGGCGGCCTCGTCGGAGGCCCTCTTCTTGTCGTCGCGGGCCCTGGCCACCCCCTGGACCATGGCCTGCTGCTCGGCCGTGAGCTGCTCGAGCAGGGCGGCGGCGCCGCCGTTCTGGGCCATCAGGATGGAGGGCAGCGACGGGTCGTGGCTCTGGTAGCGCATCCTGGCGAGGTCGCCGACCCGCCGCTCGGCGGTGTCCAGCGTCTTCTCCGCGACCGCCAGCCGCTCCTTGGCCGCTTTGGCGGCCTCCTGCGCCCTGGCCAGCTCGACGCGCTTGAGGTTGTACTTCTCGATGAGCTTGTCGATCTTGCTGTTGAGCTGCTTGAGCTGGGCGCGGAGCTCGGCCTCCGACGGCTTGGGAGCCGCCGAGGCCGCGGTCGCCGGCAGGAGCGCGACGGCGGCGGCGGTGACGAGGCCGATGGCAAGAGTCGCGGGGGACGGAGCCGCCACGTGCATGTTCCTCTCCCTCTGCCGGCCGGGTTAGCTGACGGGTTCGGGCTGGGAGCTGCGTGCCCTACCACCGAAGTGGATTCACCCCAGGTGCGGGTGGGTCCCCGGCTCCCGGGCGACTCGCCCGGGATTAGGCGTGCGTCAGCTGTTACGGCTGACACAAAAGGGATATTAGTGGTAGATCACGAGTCACGCGACCCCCATTAGAAATCTAATAGTGATCTACTTGTGATCGAATCATCCGGGCGGCCTCCTCCGGCAGCACGTCGTTCACGAAGGCCCCCATCGCGGACTCCGACCCGGCGAGATACTTGAGCTTGCCCGGCGCCCGCCTGATGCTGAACAGCTCCAGGTGCAGGTAGCCGAGCTCGCGGTCCTGCCGCACGGGCGCCTGGTGCCAGGCCGAGATGTACGGCATCACCACGCCGAACAGGTCGTCGAAGGCCCGCAGCACCGAGGTGTAGAGAGGCGCGAACGCCGAGCGCTCCTCCTCCGTCAGCGCGGCCAGATCGGGCACCTGCCGGTGCGGGTAGATGTGCACCTCGTACGGCCACCGCGCCGCGGCCGGCACGAACGCCGTCCACAGCTCGTTGGCGGCCACCACGCGCGTCCCGGCGGCCCGCTCGGCGGCCAGCACGTCGGCGAACAGGTTGCCCTTCGAGTAACGCCTGGCGGCGGCGAGCTGGAGCCTGGTCCTGGGCGTGACGTACGGGTAGGCGTAGATCTGGCCGTGCGGGTGGGCCAGCGTGATGCCGATCTCCTCGCCCCGGTTCTCGAAGCAGAACACCTGCTCCACGCCCTCGATCCCGGACAGCTCGGCCGTCCGGTCGGCCCACGCCTCCATGACCAGCTCCACCTGGCCGTCGGAGAGCCTGGAGAACGACGACGAATGCTCAGAGGTGAAGCAGACCACCTCGCACCGCCCCACTCCCGGCCGGACCTCACTCAGGCCCCCCACATCTGTATAAGTCCCGAAATTTGTGGAGAAGGAGGGGAATCGGTTCTCGAACACCACCACGTCGTAGTCGTACGCCGGGATCTCCGACGAGCGCGTGTCCGACGACGGGCACAGCGGGCACTCGCTCGCCGAGCCGGTCGGCTGGAACGTGCGCGTCTGCCGGTGCCCCGCCACCGCGATCCACTCCTCGGTCAGCGGGTCGTAACGCAGCTCGGAGGCCACCGGCCGGGGGTCGAGCACCCGCCGGTCGATCGCGCCGCGATCGGCGTCGTCCCGCCGATCGAAGTAGATCAGCTCACGGCCGTCGGCCAGGTGGGTGATGGTGCGCTTCACGAGCCCTCCGCGATGATCAGTTCTCCGGCCCGTTCGGCCAGCTCCATGCGTGCGTCCTCAGGCAGCCCCGCGTCGCTGATGACCACGTCGGCCTCGGTCAGCTCGGCGATGGTGCTGATGCCGACCGTGTTCCACTTCGTGTGGTCGGCGGGGATGACCAGCCGGCCGGCGGCCGTCACCAGCTCCCTGTCGGTCTCCGACTCCAGCAGGTTGGGGGTGGTGAACCCGGCCCGCACGCTCATCCCGTGCACGCCGAGGAACAGCGTGTCCACGTGCAGGCGGCGGATCGCGGCCACGGCCACCGGGCCCACCAGCGCGTCGGACGGCGTGCGCACGCCGCCGGTCAGCACGACCGTGCGGTCGGGACGCGGGTTGCGGTGGAACACCTCGGCGACGGGGATCGAATTGGTGATCACGGTCAGCTCGGGGACGGCGATCAGGTGGCGGGCCAGCGCCCACGTGGTGGTGCCCGCCGAGAGGGCCACGGCCGTGCCCGGCCGGACGAGGCCGGCCGCCCGGCGCGCGATGATTTCCTTCTCCTGCTGCTGGCGGGCCGACTTGGCGGTGAAGCCGGGCTCCTCGGTGGAGCCGGGGCCGAGGGCGGTGGCGCCGCCGTGCACCTTCTCCAGCAGCCCGCGCTCGGCCAGCACCTCGAGGTCCCGACGGATGGTCATGTCGGATACGCCGAGCTCGCGGACCAGGTCCGCGACCCGGACGCCGCCGTTGCTGCGCACACGTTCGAGGATCGTCTGCTGACGCTGCTGTGCGAGCACGCCCGCTCCTTCCAACAGATTCCACCAAATTATGACACGGAATTGTTGGGGAATGTTAGTTCGCGTGCTGCGCTTGCGCTGGTCAGCACGGGCGGGGAGGCTCGTGGCGTAGCCGATCATTGGCCCGATCACCGGAGGTGAGCTTATGGCCAGGCGCTCACGCAAGGGCAAGGCACGTAAGAAGAAGAAGGCGAACCACGGCAAGCGCCCCACGGCGCGTTGACCGGGTGGCCGCCTCTCGCGGCGGCCACCCCGCCGTCATCCCGGCAGCTCGGTCAGGGCCTGCTCGATGCGGTCCTGCGGCAGCGTGTAGTCCTCCAGGTGCCCGGCCAGGTAGCGGTCGTACGCGCCCAGGTCGAAGTGGCCGTGGCCGCAGAGTGCGGTCAGGATCACCTTCTCCTCGCCGCTCTCCTTGCACCGCAGGGCCTCGGCGATCGTCTCCGCGAGCGCGTGCGTGGGCTCCGGGGCGGGCACGATGCCCTCGGTCCTGGCGAAGCGGACACCGGCCTCGAAACACTCGCTCTGGGCGCGGGTGACCGCCTCGAACAGGCCCAGCTCGTACATGTGCGACAGCAGCGGCGACATGCCGTGGTAGCGCAGGCCGCCCGCGTGGATCGGGTCGGGGACGAATCCGTGCCCCAGCGTGTGCATCTTGAGCAGCGGCGTGAGGCCCGCGGTGTCGCCGAAGTCGTAGGCGTACACGCCGCGGGTGAACGACGGGCAGGCGGCCGGCTCGACCGCCCTGAACACCGTCTCGATCCGCCCGGCCAGCTTCTCGCGCAGGAACGGGAAGGTGAGGCCGGCGAAGTTCGAGCCGCCGCCGGTGCAGCCGATGACCAGGTCCGGCATCTCGGGCAGCTGTTCCAGCGCCTCCTCGCCGATCACGGTCTGGTGCAGGAGCACGTGGTTGAGGACCGAGCCGAGCGCGTACCGGGCGTCGGGCGTGGCGGCGGCCACCTCGACGGCCTCGCTGATCGCGATGCCCAGGCTGCCGGGCGAGTCCGGGTCGTCCGCCAGCACCTTGCCGCCCGAGCCGGTGAGGGGCGACGGGCTGGCGTGGACGGTGGCGCCGTACACCTGCATGAGAGAGCGGCGGTACGGCTTCTGGTCGTACGAGGCGCGCACCATCCAGATCTGGCACTCGAGGTCGAACTGGGAGCAGGCGAACGCCAGGGCCGACCCCCACTGCCCGGCGCCCGTCTCGGTGGTCAGCAGCCGCACCCCTTCGCGGGCGTTGTAGTACGCCTGGGGCACGGCCGTGTTCGCCTTGTGCGACCCGGCGGGCGAGACCCCCTCGTACTTGTAGTAGATCCTGGCCGGCGTGCCGAGGGCCTTCTCGAGCCGGCGCGCCCGGATCAGCGGCGTCGGCCGCCAGAGCCGGTAGACGTCGAGCACCTCTTGCGGGATCGGGACGAACCGCTCACCGCTCACCTCCTGGCCGATCAGCTCCGTCGGGAAGAGCGGAGCCAGGTCGCCGGGCCCCACGGGCTCGCGCGTCGCCGGGTGCAGCGGCGGCGGAGGCGGGGCGGGCAGGTCGGGAACGATGTTGTACCAGTGGCTGGGGATCATCGCCCCAGTCTGCGCCGCTCCCGCGCCACGTTCCAGCACCCCGCGCCGCGTCCCGGCGTCACGCGTCGCGTCCCGGCGTCACGCGTCGCGTCCCGGCGTCACGCGTCGCGGGTCATGACGGCGAGTCTGCGGGGATGGTCGGCCCTGACCACGACGTCGGCCGCCTGCTGGGGGCGCGCCTCACGCTCGTACCGCTCGTACGCGGGCAGCCGCCACCGCTCGTCCTCGGCCGTCCCGCGCTCCAGCGCCCCTGCCGACAGCCACACGTGCACGCTCACCTCGAACGCCAGCCCCCGCCCCAGCAGCAGCGTCCCGTCCACGATCAGCACGCCGCCCGGCGGCAGCTCCTCGTACGACGCCCGGTAGGCGCGGTCGACCCGGCTGTCCCAGAGCCGCGGCAGCACCCGCCCCGAGCCGCCCTCGTCCAAGGGCTCCAGCACTTCCCTGCGGAGCGCCTTGACGTCGAGCCAGTCCTCGTAGAAGGCGTCCGGATCGGTCCTGCCGTGCTCCAGTCGCAGCGACGCGGGCCGCAGGAAGTCGTCCGCCGACACACGCAGCACCGGCCGCCCGCGCATCCGGAGCGGGGCGACGAGCTCGTCCGCCAGCGCCCCGGGACGCGCCGGCGGAGCCCCGTCCACGGCCATCCGCACCCACCCCGGGCGTCCGGCGACCAGCTCGGCCAGCTCCTCGACGAGGCCGTCACGGGAGATCGCTCGCGCGCGCATGCCTACGATCGCACGCCCGCCGCGAACCGGTCACTCACGTCCCTGAGAACCGCGCCGGCGAGGTGGAGGAGGGGACAGGCGGGCACCATCCCCCAAGGATAGGCACACCCGCGAGGTCGGCCCCCGCCCACTGTCTCGCCGGCTCGGGCAGACGTTCGTCGTCCACCTCGGCCAGGGTGTCGCGCACGGACGCCGGCAGCTCGAAGATCCCCGGCCCGTCCAGGTACGGCGAGTCCGGCGGCAGCGCCTCCCACTCCTCGTCCGTCTGAGGCGCCCCTTCGCCCGGTGGGTAGATCTCCTCCACCTCGACCAGATCACCCGTCGGAGGAACCCCGCGGATCAGCCCGACGAGCTCGGCGAGGTCCACCTGCGGGGCGATGCCCTTCGCGTGCACCCCGTCGAAGACCGGCCGGCCCGGCAGGACGGGAGTCTCCGTGCGCCCGAGGTCCGGCCGCACCGTCGCCGCCTCGCGGTCCGCGGCCTGGTAATGGTCGTAAAGAACGCCCACGTTGCGACTCCGCCTCGTCGGACAGAATTTCGTGAAAGAACTCGAAAGGCCAGGTCGCCTCAAGAGGCTGACCTGGCCTTTCGCCGTCCGGAGCGGACGACGGGAATCGAACCCGCGTAGCTATTTTGGAAGATTTCGGCTCATGATCCCCTGGCGTGCTCCCCCTCTGGTCAGAGGCTGTGCGGCCCTGCCCTCGAGTCCCTGCCACTCCCCCTTGTTCACCGCCTCATCGGGCACGCAACGGGCACGGCCCTGACGGTCCTGCCCAATCCGCACCAGCAGGTCGGATCTTGGCCGTTGACCGCGGTTCAGCCTGACCCAACGCGCCCGACCGGTTGTACTGGAGCGGCGCACGGCTTTGCATACGGAAAGTAATTGATCGGCAACTGTCTGTTGCAGCATGGTGTTTGAGTTCCAACCAACTCTTCCCGGGAGGCAACCATGCTCGCTCGCCGTCTGCTGGCAGTCGCCGTCATCTCCGCCGCGGTGAGTGCGGCCACCATCCTGCCCGCCGCGGCCTCCACTCACCAGCGCGCCAGCCGCGCCGCCCTGGCCGGGCCCCCAATGTGCATCGACGCCACCAACAACCGCGGCAACGGCACCCAGTTCCGCCTGTGGCAGTGCATGGACCACGCCAACCAGAGGTTCGTCATCGAGGACGGCCTCATCAAGGTGCAAGACACCATCGGTAAGAGCCAGGAGATGTGTCTGGACGCCTCCAACGACCGCGCCAACGGCACCCGGGTGTACCAGTGGCAGTGCATAAGTAACGCCAACCAGCTCTGGGTCGTCCAGAGGGGCCTGATCATCCTCAAGTCCACCCTCAACTCAGGCAATCGCATATGCCTGGACGTCACCAACAGCCGCACCAATGGCGCGCAGGTATACCTGTGGCAGTGTGTCCCCAACAACAACCAGACATTCGTGATCGACGACGGCCAGATCAAGGTCAAGGACACCCTGTCCTGATCTCTGGTCACGTCCGGCGCTTTCCCGATGTGCCGCAGGGCAGCGGTGGCAGGCAGGACAGCAACCCGGTTCCTCGGTGGGCCGGGGCTGAGGAACGAAGTCCCGGGCCGGTCGTCGGATGGTGGCCATCCCTCCGGAGATCCTTTCCGACCTTCGGAGACATCTGGAGCGGTACGCCGAACCAGGAGAGAACGGTCACGTCTTCATCGGCCCCAAGGGTGGCCTGCTACGGCGCTCGGCCTTCCGGCGCATCTGGAACAAGGTCCAGATCAAGGTGGGGCTGCCCGATCTTCACTTCCATGACCTCCGGCAGGCCATCGCGCAGGCGCTCGGCAAGGCGCTGAAGGGGGCACGGAAGGAGCACGGGAAAAAGACATCGGGCACGCAACGGGCACGGAAGATCAATAAGAATTAGTGGAGATCACAAAGGCCAGGTCACCTCATGAGGCTGACCTGGCCTTTTGCCTTTGGAGCGGACGACGGGAATCGAACCCGCGTAGCTAGTTTGGAAGACTAGGGCTCTACCATTGAGCTACGTCCGCGCGAACCGGTCGAACTCTGGTCTAGACTTCATCCGGTCGTTAGGGCGTAAGCGTACCGGAGTCCCGGAGCGCATGCGCACTCGGCGAGGCGGGGCGTGGCGCAGCTTGGCAGCGCGCTTGCTTTGGGAGCAAGAAGTCGCAGGTTCAAATCCTGTCGCCCCGACCAGCAAGAAGGCCACCTCCACTACGGAGGTGGCCTTCGGTGTTTCGCGCCGGTCAGGGCATGCGGGCGATCAACGACTTCGGGGCGATCTGGCGGTAGGCGTCGGCGACGATCTCCGTGACCTCCGCCCAGTCCACCTCCACGTCCAGGTAGACCCCCAGCCACCCCCGGTGCCCCACGTACGGCGGGCGGAAGAAGCGCTCCGGATCCTCGGCCACCAGCTCCCCCTGCGCGCCGGGAGGCGCGGCGCACCAGAAGGCGAGCCGGTCGTCGTGATGGTGGTCGGCGAACATCACGAACGTCTTCTTCCCACGGACGAACCAGGTCGGCTCCCCGTGGCTGGGCCGTTCGGTGACCTCCGGCAGCGCGAGGCAGAGGGCGCGCAGCCGCTCCAGGGCGTCCACGGCGGCGTCAGCCGGTCAGCGTGAGCGGGTTGACCAGGTCGGCGTAGACGAGCAGGCCGGCCATGATCATCATGACGAACGCGATCGCGTACGTCAGCGGCAGCACCTTGGCGATGTCCACGTAGCCCGGCTCCGGCCGCCGCATGATCTTCGCGTACGCCCGCTTGATGCCCTCCCACAGCCCGCCGGCGATGTGGCCGCCGTCGAGCGGCAGCAGCGGGATGAGGTTGAACATGCCGATCGCCAGGTTGAACCCGGCCAGCAGGTTGACGAAGATGGCGATCTTCTGCTGGTTGGACAGGTCGGAGGCGAGGATCTCGCCGCCCAGGCGGCCCGCGCCGACCACGCCCACCGGACCCTCGGGGTCACGCGCCTCGCCCGAGAAGGCCGCCTGCCAGACGCCGACCATCTTCTGCGGCAGGTTGACGATCGAGCCCGCCACGCGGCCCGTCAGCTCGCCCATGTAGCCGAGCACCTGGCCCATGCTCTGCTGCTGCATGACCTCCGTGGGCCGGACGCCGAGGTAGCCGACGTTCTTGTCGATCTGCTTCGGGTCCTCGGGGTTGGGCCGGTCCTGGGCGATGAGCGTGACGTTGAGGGTCATGGGCTTGCCGTCGCGGACGATGCCGAGCGCGACCGGGCCGGCGCCGTGGGAGCGGATCAGGCGGGTGGCGTCCGCCCAGGAGCCGATCTTCTGGCCGTTGAAGGAGACCATGCGGTCGCCGGCCTTCATGCCCGCCTGGGCGGCCGGGCTGGGCTTGTCGGTGGGCTTGCACGTGGTGCGGTGCTCCGAGATCGGGATCACGCACGTCTCGGTGTTGGGCGACACGATCGGGGCCAGGGTGGGCAGGCCGATGCCGACCAGCAGGATGCTGAAGAAGATGAACGAGAGCACGAAGTTCATCGCCGGGCCGCCGGACATGATGATGACCTTCTGCCACCACTTCTTGCGGTAGAAGACCCGGTCCTCGTCGCCGGGGCGCACCTCCTCCTGCGCGGCCTCGCGCGCGGAGTCGATGAGGCCCTGGAACGGCCCCGTCGAGGTGCTCCTGAGCTTGGTCGGGTCGTCACCGGGGCGCGGCGGCAGCATGCCGATCATGCGGATGTAGCCGCCGAACGGGATCCACTTGATGCCGTACTCGGTCTCGCCCTTCCGCCGTGACCAGGCCGTCGAGCCGAAGCCGACCATGTACTGGGTCACCTTGACGCCGAAGATCTTGGCCGGCACGAGGTGTCCGATCTCGTGCAACGCGATGGAGAACATCAGCCCGAGGAGAAAGAGGATGATCCCCACGATGTAGAGCCAGTTCATCTATGCGCGCTCCGTAGCCGACGACAGGGGTGGACGAACCGTCCGACAGCCCCAGAGTAGTCGAACAACCCCCGCTCCACGGCTTGCGTGCCATTTAGAGAGCATTGACAGTCCGCTATCAAACAATCACTCTGGGTGACGACAGAGGGGGACGTCTTGATCAAGATTCTGATAGCCGAGCACCTGCCCTTGGTCCGCCGCGGGCTGCTCGCCACTCTCGAGACCGAGCCCGATCTGCGCGTCGTCGCCGAGGTCGGCGGCCCCGAGGAGGCGGTGCGGGCGGCGCTGGCGTACGGGCCCGACGTGGCGGTCGTCGACCTCGACCTGCCGGGGCTGCCGGTGGCCGCCGAGCTCGCCGAGCTGGCGCCGCGCTGCGGGGTGCTGATCCTGTCGGCCCGCCCCAACCCCGGCCAGGTACGCAAGGCGCTGGCCGGGCCCGCTCTGGGGTTCATGAGCCTGTGCGTGGGGCCGGAGCGCCTCGCCGAGGGGGTGCGCCAGGTCGCGGAGGGCCGCAGGGCCATCGAGGCGGAGCTGGCCGTGGCCGCGCTCCAATGCGCGACCAACCCGCTGACCCGGCGGGAGCTCGACGTGCTGCGGATCGCCGCGGGCGGCGCCCGTTCCACGGAGATCGCCGATCAGCTCTTCCTGTCGGTGGGCACTGTGCGTAACCATCTGTCGCGGATCATGTGCAAGACGGGCGCCCGCAACCGTCTCGACGCCGTACGCATCGCGAGCGACTCCGGGTGGATCTGAGACGGGTCCGGCGGAGCCGCGCCGCTCCCCCGGGCCCGAACCCCTAGATGATCTCAGCATGGCGAGCGCGCTGCCAGTGAGCACGATCACGACCGGCCCGTGTCAAACGTCACCGGTCTAGGGCCGCCAGATCAGCACCAGCGCGCAGTCGTCGTTGTGGCCCGAGGACATGGCGTTGACCAGGGCCCTGGCACCGTCGCGGAAGCCGGACGGCAGCAGCCGCTCCGCCTCCCCGAGCAGCCGGTCGAGCCCGGCGTCGATGTCGCGGCCCGGCTGCTCGATCAGCCCGTCGGTGTAGAGCAGCAGCGCGTCGCCCTTGCGCAGCGTGCCGCTGTCGGGCTCGCAGTGCAGGTCGGGAACGACGCCGAGCACCACGCCCTTGGCCGAGGCCACCTGCCAGTTTCCGGTGCCCGCGTCGAACTTCACCACCGGCGGATGGCCGGCCGAGGTGATCGTGTAGTCGCCGGTGTCGAGGTCGAGGCGTACGTGGACCGCGGTCACGAAGCCCTCGTCGCCCCGCTGCCGGTGCAGGTAGGTGTTGCACGCGGGCAGGAAGTCCTCGACCGAGCCGAGCAGCCCGCCGAAGGTGCCCGACAGCAGCAGCGCCCTGGTGCCCGCGTCGACCCCCTTGCCCGACACGTCGACCAGCGCGATCTCCACGGAGTTGCCGTCACGCATGGAGACCAGGAAGTCACCGCCGAACGACGACCCGCCCGCCTGCTTGAGCACGACCTTGCCGCCCCAGTCTTTCGGCAGCGCGGGCAGCTCGCCCTGGCTCTTGAGCCGGTCGCGCAGCTCCAGCAGCATCGCGTCGCCGCGCAGCCCCTGGACGCCCAGCTTGCCCCTGGTGCGCGCCATGAGCACGGCCAGCACCGTGGTGAACCCGATCGTCACCATCAGCCCCAGCCCGACGCCGCCCACGCCCAGCGTGATCGCGATGTAGCCGAGCGCGGCCCCGACCCCCACCAGCAGCTTGACCAGGCTGCGCAGCCGGAGCTGGAGCCCGCCGATCAGGGTGACCAGGATGAGCAGCGACGGCGAGAAGAATTCGGTCGAGACCTTCGCCGCCAGGAACCCGATGACGAGCGCGAGCGTGATCAGCGCGACGAGCAGGTTGCGGTCACGCAGCGGGCCACGCCGGACGAACCGCACGGCAGCCACCAGAAACGGCACCCGCACC
The DNA here is from genome assembly GCF_014873145.1 of Nonomuraea angiospora. Classification (NCBI taxonomy): domain Bacteria; kingdom Bacillati; phylum Actinomycetota; class Actinomycetes; order Streptosporangiales; family Streptosporangiaceae; genus Nonomuraea; species Nonomuraea angiospora. Next base: position 5,010,758 of record NZ_JADBEK010000001.1, read on the forward strand.
AAGACCGCGCGGACCCGTGGCGGGATCAGCGGCGCCGGACGGGTACTCATGATGGGCCTGACTGTATCGGTCTGACCCGTGTTTGGGCAGCCCACTTGACCAAGGCCTTGATCATTAAGCACGTATATTGGGTGGCCGTCCCCCTTTGCCCGCTCCTACCGTGGACAGATGACGTATCCGATCCGTCCGATAGACGAGTCCGAGTGGCCGCTCTACTTCCCGGTCATCGAAGAGGCGTTCGGCTGGACTCCTCACCCGCAGCAACGGGAACGGTTCAAGGCGGAGACCGAGTTCGATCGCACGCTGGCGGCGTTTGACGGCGATGTGATCGCGGGCACCGCCGCCGTCCTGAGCTTCACCATGACCGTTCCCGGCGGCCGGCTCCCCGTCGCGGGCGTGACGAGCGTCAGCGTGCTCCCCTCGCACCGCCGCCGCGGCATCCTGTCCGCGCTGATGCGCAGGCAGCTCGCCGACATCCGCGAGCGCGGCGAGAGCGTCGCCGCGCTCTACGCCTCCGAGGCGGCCATCTACGGCCGGTACGGGTACGGCAGGGCCTCGCACGAGCTGTCGTTCCGCATCAACAAGGCCGGCTCCGCGTTCGTCAGGAACGCTCCCGTGGACCCGTCGCTCAGGATCAGGGTGGCCACGCCCGCCGACGTCCGCGCCGACCTGGAGAAGGTGTTCGCCTCCGTCGCGGCCCGCCGCCCTGGCCGCTATGACCGCCGGCCGCACACCTGGGACTCGGTGCTGGCCGACGAGGAGTTCGACCAGCGCGGCAACGGGCCGCTGCGCTCGCTGCTCGCCGAGGACGACGGCGGCGTGCGCGGTTACGCGCTGTTCCGGATCACCGGCTCCTGGGACGCCAACAGCGTGCCGGACAAGGAATTGAAGCTGCAGGAGCTGGAGGCGACCGACCCGGCGGCCTACGCCCTGCTCTGGCGCAACATCCTGGACCGCGACCTCGTCTCCAAGGTCGAGGCGGGCAGCAGGCCGGCGGACGACCCGCTGATCGCGCTGATCGCCGACCAGCGCCAGCTCCGCGCGACCTGGGCGGACGACCTGTGGGTACGCGTGGTCGAGGTCGACAAGGCGCTGACCTCGCGCGCCTACTCGGCCCCGGTGGACGTGGTGATCGAGGTCGAGGACGACGTGTGCCCGTGGAACGCCGGACGCTGGCGGCTGACCGCCGACCCGACCGGCGCCGAGTGCAAGCCGGTCGAGGACGAGCCGGACGTGACGCTGCCGGTGGCCGCGCTCGGCTCGGCGTACCTGGGCGACGGCCTGCTCCTGGAGTCGCTGCAGGCGGGCCTGCTGCGCGAGCACTCGAGCGGCTCGGTACGGGCGCTGGCCACCGCGATGTCGTGGAGCCCGAAACCGTGGTGCGGCCTCGTCTTCTGATGAGTCTTCTGATGAGTCTTCTGGGGAGCTTGGCGTAAGGTCGGACACATGGCATTGCAGAGCCTGCAGATCACCGCGACCATCGCCATGCGCGCCCGCGACGTGTCGAAACCGTCGAAGGAGCAGCAGGAGGCCGCCGACCGGCGGCCTCTGCGCGACGAGATGCCCAGGCGCGAGGCCAAGCGCAAGGGTTAGGGCTGCTCCTCGGGCAGCGAGGGCAGCTGGCCGATCGTCTCGTACGTGGTCAGCTGCGCGATGCGCCTGCTGTGACGCTCGCTGCCGGTGAACACCGTGGCCAGGAAGACCTCCACGAACCTGGTGGCGTCCTCGGTGGAGTGCATGCGCGCGCCGATGCTGACCACGTTGGCGTTGTTGTGCTCGCGGGCCAGGCCGGCCGTCTCCTCACTCCAGGCCAGCGCGGCGCGGATGCCGCGCACCTTGTTGGCGGCGATCTGCTCGCCGTTGCCCGAGCCTCCGATGACCACCCCCAGGCTGCCGGGGTCGCCGGCGACGCCCTCGGCGGCGCGCAGCACGAACGCGGGATAGTCGTCCTCGGCGTCGTAGACGAAGGGACCGCAGTCGGTGACCTCGTGACCGTGGTCTTTCAGCCAGGACACGAGGTGGTTCTTGAGCTCATAGCCGGCATGGTCGGCACCGATGTAGACACGCACCCGCCCAGTCTTCCACAGCCCCCGCGGATGAGCCTCGCTGGCTAGAGTAAGGACCTCTACCGTTGTCCAGTCCTTACGAAAGTAGATGTCCATGCGTGAGATCCGCGTCATCGGCGATCCGGTGCTGCGCACGCCCGCCGATCCCGTGACGGATTTCGACCGCGAGCTGCGCCGGTTGATCGACGAGATGTTCCAGGCGATGTACGCGGTCAACGGCGTGGGCCTGGCCGGCCCGCAGATCGGCGTGTCACGCCGGCTGTTCGTGTACGACATCGCCGGGCGCAAGGGTCACGTGCTCAATCCGGTGCTGACCGTCGACGACCCGGAGGAGGTGACGGACGAGGAGGGCTGCCTATCCGTGCCCGACCGGCAGACGCGGTTGCCGATCTACGCCCCGGTGGCGCGCGCCGCGGGCGTGACCGTCGAGGGGATCGACCGGCTCCAGCGTCCGGTGCGGATCAAGGCCCGCGGCTCGCTCGCGCGCTGCTTCCAGCACGAGACCGAGCACCTCGACGGCAAGCTGTACGTCGACCGCCTGCCCAGAAACGAGGCGCGCAAGATCATGCTCCGAGCATAGGTTGGGCGCATGAGCATACTTTCCGGGAAAGGTGCGTTGGTCACAGGAGGATCCAGGGGAATCGGCAGGGCCATCGTGGAGCGGCTGACCGCCGACGGGGCGGAGGTCGTCTTCTGCTACGAGCGCTCGGCCGAGGCCGCGGAGCAGGTCGCCAAGGAGACGGGCGCGCACGCCGTACAGGCGGATCTGGGCAGCAAGGAGGACGTGGCGCGGCTGTTCGGCGAGGCCGAGTCGCGGCTGCCCGGGCTCGACGTCCTGGTCAACAATGCCGCGGCCGTGCTCGGGCAGAAGCCCATGGCGGAGATCACGGACGAGGAGTACGAGCGGGTGTTCGCGGTCAACACCCGGTCGGTCTACCTGGCCATGCAGTGGGCCGCGCGGGTGATGCGCGACGGCGGGCGCATCATCAACATCTCCACGCTCAACACGCAGGTGCCCGCTCCCGCCCTGACGCTCTACTGCGGCAGCAAGGGGGCCGTCGAGCAGTTCGCCAAGGTGGCGGCGCGGGAGCTGGGCGGGCGCGGGATCACCGTCAACGTGGTCTCGTCCGGCGCCACCGACACGGACATGCTGCGCGGCGCCAACCCGCCGGAGGCGCTGGCGCAGACCGCGGCGATGACGGCGCTGGGACGGCTCGGGCAGCCCGGCGACATCGCCTCCGTGGTCGCCTTCCTGGCGGGGCCCGACTCGCGCTGGATCACCGGCCAGAACCTGATCGCCACGGGCGGCCTGCTCGTCTGAGCCGCCCCCTGACCGTCGGCGCCGCCCCTCACCCGAGGGGCGGCGCAGGCGTGTTACAGCTGCATGGCCTTGGTCTCGAGGTATTCCTCCAGGCCCTGCTCCCCCAGCTCCCGCCCCACCCCCGACTGCTTGTAGCCGCCGAAGGGCGCCAGCGGGTTGAAGCGGCCGCCGTTGATGGCCACCTGCCCCGTGCGCAGCCGCCGGGCGACGCCGACCGCGCGGTCCTCGGTGGCCGCCCAGACCGCTCCGGCCAGGCCGTACTTGGTGTCGTTGGCGATCGCGACGGCCTGGTCCTCGCTCGTGTACGGGATCAGCGACAGCACCGGCCCGAAGATCTCCTCCCGCTCGATCGTCATCCCCGGCTCCACCGCCGCGAACACGGTGGGCTCCACGTAGTAGCCCCGCTCGTGGGGCCGCTCGGTGCCGCCGGTCACCAGCCGGGCGCCCTCCTCCTGGCCCCGGTTGATGTAGCGGACGACGCGGTCGCGCTGGGTGGCGGAGACCAGCGGGCCGATCCGGGTGGACTCGTCGAAGGGGTCGCCGACGGTGTAGCCGCGCGCCGCCTCGACGGCCAGGCGGACGGCCTCGTCGTACTGGTCGCGGTGGACGATCATGCGGGTCCACGCCGAGCAGGTCTGGCCGGCGTTGACGAAGCAGTTGGCGACGCCGACCTTGACGGCCAGCGCCAGGTCGGCGTCGGGGAGGATGACGTTCGCCGACTTGCCCCCGAGCTCGAGCGCGACCCGCTTGACGGACTCGGCGGCGAGCGCGGCCACCCGGCGCCCGGCGGCGGTCGAGCCGGTGAAGGAGACCATGTCGACCTCGGGGTGGGCGGCCATGGCCTCACCGACGACCGGGCCGCGCCCGCTGACCAGGTTGAACACGCCCGGCGGCAGGCCCACCTCGGCGAGGATCTCCGCCAGCGCGTACGCCGCCAGCGGCGCCACCTCGCTCGGCTTGAGCACCACGGTGCAGCCGGCGGCCAGCGCGGGGGCCACCTTGCAGACGATCTGGTGCAGCGGGTAGTTCCACGGCGTGATCGCGGCGACCACCCCGATGGGCTCCTTGACCACCATCGAGTTGCCGACGCGCGACTCGCGGGGATGGCTCTCGGCCAGCTGCGCGTAGGAGGACAGCACGGTCGCCGGCATGAGCGTCTGCACCTTGCGCGCGAAGCCCAGCGGCGCGCCCATGTCGGTCGCGATCGTCTTGGCGATCTCCTCGGAGCGCTGCTTCAGCAGCTCGGCGGCGTCACCGAGCAGCTTGCCGCGCTCCGAGGCGGCCGTTTCCGACCAGCCGGGGAAGGCTCTTCGAGCGGCGCCCGCGGCCGACTCGACGTCGTCGGGAGATCCCGCGGGCACGCGATCGATGATCTCTTCCGTGGCCGGGTTGACGACGTCGATGAACTCGTCCGACGCAGAAGCGGTCCAGGAGCCGCCGATGTACAGCTGACGCATAGCCACCATCCTGTCAGGACCTCAGGTGGCGGTGAGAGGCTTGTCCTGACGCGGGGATAAGTCTTCTGCACCGCAAGCAGCGTTCTTCCGTCAGCGTACGACGATTGACACCCGGAAAATGAGAGGGTTAGTCGAATTCGGGGCGCTTGGTCCGGCTTCGCTTAAGCTCGAAGAAATCCTCGAAGGACGTGACGGCGAGCACGCCGTCCCAGAGCCGGCCCGCGTCCTCACCCTTGATGATCTTGGTGATCACCGGCCCGAAGAAGGCGTTGGCGCCGACCCGGATGACCGGGGTGCCGACCTCCTGGCCGACGAGGTCGATGCCCTCGTTGTGGGAGATGCGGATGGCCTCGTCCCATTCGTCGGAGTCGATGGCCTCGATGAGCTCCTTCTCGAGCCCCGCGCCCTCGAGCGCGCTCGCGATGACCTCGCGCAGGCGCTCCGGCTCCTTGCCCAGGCCCTGGTTGTGCAGGCGGGTGCCGAGCTCGGTGTAGAGCGGGCCGAGGATCTGCTCGCCGTGCTTGGCGGCCGCGGCGGCGACCACGCGGACGGTCCCCCTGGCTCGCTCGGTCGACTTGCGGTAGTCATCCGGGATGTCCTTGTCCGCGTTGAGGACGTAGAGGGACATGATGCGCCAGCGAGGCTCGATGGGACGAACCTTCTCGACTTCGAGAAGCCATCGTGACGTGACCCATGCGAAGGGACAGGCAGGATCGAACCACAGATCCACGGGAATCTTTTCGCTCATGTGGACCCGTAACCTGAGGTGGATCGGGTCCTATTCCCAGCGTGGCACGATACGGACAGAGTTCGATGAAGTGGTGAAAAGGAGCGCAACTTGGCAGGCAATCTGACCCGGGACGAGGCTCGTGAGCGCGCCCGGCTGCTGAAGGTCGAGTCGTACGAGGTCGCACTCGACCTGACCGAGGGGGAGGAGCGCTTCGAGAGCGTCACGACGGTCCGTTTCACCAGCGCCCGGCCGGGCGCGTCCACCTTCATCGACCTGCACGGCGCCCACGTTCGCAAGGTGACGCTCAACGGCGAGGACCTCGACGTCTCCGCCTACGACGAGGAGAAGGGCCGCTTCCCGCTCCCGTCACTGGCCGGCTCCAACGAGCTGCGCGTGGACGCCGACTGCAGCTACATGCGCACCGGCGAGGGCCTGCACCGCTTCGTCGACCCGGTGGACCAGAAGGTCTACCTGCACAGCCAGTTCGAGACGGCCGACGCGCACCGCATGTACGCCTGTTTCGACCAGCCCGACCTCAAGGCCACCTTCCAGCTCACCGTGCTGGCCCCGGCCGACTGGGAGGTCGTCTCCAACGCGGCCGCCTCGGCGGTCGAGGAGCTGCCGGAGCAGGGCGGCAGGCACGGGGCGGTGGCCCCGGCCAGGCGGTGGGAGTTCCCGCCCACGGAGGTCATGTCGACGTACATCACCGCGCTGGTGGCGGGGCCGTACCACAAGGTGACCTCGGAGCACGACGGCATCCCGCTGGGGATCTACTGCCGGGCCTCGCTGGCCGAGCACCTCGACGCCGACAACATCCTCGAGGTCACCAGGCAGGGGTTCGACTTCTTCCACAAGGTGTTCGGGGTGCGTTACCCGTTCGGGAAGTACGACCAGTGCTTCGTGCCCGAGTTCAACGCCGGCGCCATGGAGAACGCGGGCTGCGTGACGTTCCTGGAGGACTACGTCTTCCGCTCCCGGGTCACCGACGCGGTGGTCGAGCGGCGCGCCGAGACGATCCTGCACGAGATGGCGCACATGTGGTTCGGCGACCTGGTCACCATGCGCTGGTGGGACGACCTGTGGCTGAACGAGTCGTTCGCCACCTACATGTCCGTGCTGGCCCAGGCCGAGGCCACCAGGTGGGGCACGGGCGCGTGGACCACGTTCGCCAACGTCGAGAAGGCCTGGGCCTACCGCCAGGACCAGCTGCCCTCGACCCACCCCATCGCCGCGGACATCCCGGACATGCAGGCGGTCGAGGTCAACTTCGACGGCATCACGTACGCCAAGGGCGCCTCGGTGCTCAAGCAGCTCGTGGCCTACGTCGGCCTGGACAACTTCCTGGCCGGCGTGCGCGACTACTTCGCCGAGCACGCCTGGGGCAACACCGAGCTGAAGGACCTGCTCAACGCCCTGGAGCGGACCTCGGGCCGCGACCTGTCGTCCTGGTCGAAGGAGTGGCTGGAGACCTCCTGGGTCAACACGCTGCGGCCCTCGTTCGAGGTGTCCGGCGGACGGTTCACCAGCTTCGAGGTGCTGCAGGAGGCGCCCGCCGAGCACCCGACGCTGCGTTCGCACCGGGTCGCGGTCGGCCTCTACTCGCTGGTGGACGGCGAGCTGAAGCGGACCAAGCGGGTCGAGCTGGACGTGGTCGGCCCCCGTACGAGCGTGGCCCAGCTGGTCGGCGAGGAGCAGCCGGACCTGGTGCTGCTCAACGACGACGACCTCACCTACGCCAAGATCCGCCTCGACGACCGCTCGATGCGGACGCTGGTCGACGGCGGCATCGCGGCGTTCACCGAGTCGCTGCCGCGCGCCCTGTGCTGGTCGGCGGCCTGGGACATGACCCGTGACGGCGAGATGGCCACGCGCGACTACGTCAGGCTGGTCGTCTCGGGCGCCGGCACGCTCAAGGACATCACGGTCCTGCAGGCGGTGCTGCGCCAGGCGCGCATGGCCGTCCAGCAGTACGCCGACCCGGCCTGGCGGGCCGAGGGCCTGGCGCTGCTGGCCGCGGAGCTGCGCACGCAGCTCGGGCGGGCCGCGGCGGGCTCCGACCACCAGCTCGCGTTCCTGCAGGCGTTCGCGCCGGTGGCCACCTCCGGCGCGGACCTCGACCTGCTGCAGCGCATCCTCGACGGCTCCGAGGTGCCCGAGGGCCTGAGCGTGGACGCCGACCTGCGCTGGTCGCTCGTTCACGCGCTGGTCACCGGCGGCCGGCTGGGCGAGGCCGACATCGACGCCGAGCTCGAGCGGGACCCTACGGCCACGGGTGAGCGGTCGGCGGCGCAGTGCCGGGCCGCGATCCCGGCGGCCGAGGCCAAGGCCGCCGCCTGGGAGCGGATCGTGGGCGGCAAGCTGGCCAACCACATCGCGCGTACGACGATCACCGGGTTCCAGGACGCGCACCACCCCGAGCTGCTGGCGCCGTACCGGGCGAAGTACTTCGCCGAGGTGGGGCGCATCTACCGGGAGTGGACGTTCGACCAGGCGTCGACGTTCGCGGTGGGGTGCTTCCCCGCGCTGCTCATCGAGCCGGAGACCGTGCAGGCCGCGCAGGACTACCTGGAGGCCGAGCAGCCGCCGCAGGCGCTGCGGCGGCTGATCCTGGAGGGCGCCGACGGCGTCAGCCGGGCGCTGCGCAACCGGGAGAAGGACGCCGCGTCCGCCTGACGCGCCGTTTCGCGGAGGACCCCTGCCACCGGCGGGGGTCCTTTCGCGTCCCCTGGGTTGACGCTGCCGGCCCACCTTGATCGCCCGCCCCTCACCTGCGCGAAGGGGCACTGGACACGCCTCGCGGGAGTGTTCACCGACTTGCCGATAGCACACCGGACGCGGTGTTAGCCTCGGTACCGTGCTAGGGGCCGGGACCACTCTCAATGATCGCTACGTGCTCGCCGGCCGCCTCGGCGGCGGTGGCATGGGCGAGGTGTGGCGTGCCGACGACACGGTTCTCGGGCGCGCGGTGGCGGTCAAGGTGCTCATGCCCGCGTTGTCGGAGAGCCCGGCGTTCATCCAGCGCTTCCAGAACGAGGCCCGCGCCATGGCCACGCTCCGGCACCCCGGCGTGGTCGACGTCTACGACTACGGCATCTGCGAGGTCGAGGGCCGCCAGGTCAGCTTCCTGGTGATGGAATACGTGCGCGGCGAGTCGCTCGACCGGGTCCTGCGGCGCGGCCCGCTCGGCGCCGAGGCCACCATGCGGCTGATCGCGGAGGTCGGCGACGCGCTGGCCGCCGCGCACGCGCAGGGCATCGTCCACCGCGACGTCAAGCCGGCCAACCTCATGATCAGGACCGACGGCGGCGTGGTGCTCACCGACTTCGGCATCGCCCACTCGGCCTCGGCCGGCCATCTGACGGCCACGGGCACGATGCTCTGCTCGGCCGGCTACTGCGCCCCCGAGCTGGCCACGGCCAGCGACGTGACGCCGTCGGTCGACGTCTACGCCCTGGGCGTGGTGGCGTACGAGTGCCTGACGGGGGAGCTCCCGTTCCAGGGCGACACCCCCGTACAGATCATCTTCAAGCACCTCAACGCCCCCATCCCCCGCCTGCCCGACGACGTGCCCGCCGGGCCGCGCCAGGTGGTGGCGCGGGCGCTGGAGAAGACGCCCGACCGGCGCTGGCCGTCGGCCGCCGTGATGGCGCAGGCCGCCCGCACGGCGATGGACGCCCCGGAGCGGCCGCTCGTGCCGCGCCGCCACCGCACGCTGCGGGCGGTGTTCACCGCGGCCGTCGCCGTGGTCGTCTCGGGGGTGGTGGCGGGCTCGGTGTGGCTGCGCCCGGCCGGCCCGGCGACCACCGTCGACGAGGTGTCGCCCACCGTGGACGCCACCTCCGTCACCGCCGCCCCGCCGTCGCCGAGCTCCAGGAAGCCGTCCACGCCCCCGGCCAGGCGAGCTCCGACCGCCAAGCCGACGGCGACCGGCATCGTGACGCACGCGCCGAGCCCCAGCGCCTCGGTCTCCGCCACCCCGACCGTGACGCCCACCCCCACGCCGACCACCTCGGAGCCCGAGCCCACGGCGGAGCCGACCACGGCCGGTCCGGAGGAGCCCCCGACCGCCGATCCCACGATCAGCCACTCTTCCGGCGAGATCCAGTGCATCCGCTCCCCATGCCCGGGATGACCGCCTTTTCCGTGTCCTCAGCCGCTCGCCGATCGTGAGAGAGTCATCCGGTGGACTCGACTCGTGACCTGCTCGTCGCCCTGGCCCGCCGCTACGCCTTCGCCGATCTCGGCGCGCTCGCGCCGGCCGCGGAGATCGCCGAGGTCTGCGAGTTCGGTCACCGTCTGCTCTCGCTCGACGCCGAGGACTTCGCGGCCGAGGCCAAGGGCGTCCCTGCCGACCTGCGGCGGCGCGCGCGGGCCTGCCACATGCCGCAGACGCCGCGCGAGCAGCCGCGCGGGGCGCTGGAGTCGCTGCGGCCCGCGTACGGCCTGCTGCTCGAGGTGATCGCCGCACGGTGGCACCGGCGCGAGCTGAGCCCGATGATCGCCGCGGTCCACATCGCCAGCGAATACCTGCCGCTGCTGGCCTTCGAGCCCCAGCTCGGCCACGCCGGCGACCCGGCCCGCTGGCCGGCGGGGCTGAGCGCGCCGGGGAGCCGTTTCGGCGTGATCGGCGACCGGGAGTGCGACCACACCAAGTCCGAGCAGTCCGCCACCAACCGGACGCTGCGGGTGTCGGTGGAGCCGGGCGAGGGCTGGCGCGCGTACTTCGACCGGCAGCACAGCCAGGTCGCCGGCGCGCTGGCCGTCTGCGTCGCCACCTGCCGCAACCCGTGCACGGCCATGGACTGGATCGCCCCCGGGCCGCGCGCCGACCTCCACGTACGGGCCCGCACGGCGCTCACCTTCGCCGACACCCCTCTCGTCCGGCTGCGGCACGCGGCCCCGGTGGGGCACGGGTTCGGGGTGCCGTCACCCGAAGAGGTCCTGGACGCCTGGGAGCGCAGCCGCGTCGCCCTCGACAAGAACCCCGTCGGAGCCACGGCCACGAAGGACGACGGGTTCCCGCTGCCCGGGCTGCCCTCGCTGTTCTCGGCCGTCGCGGCCGCGCCCATCGAGCCCGCGACGCTGCTGAGCGGCGTCAGCGAGCACATCGTCGGCCTGCTCCAGCGCCTCTAGCGGCGGGCGGTGGCCTGCTCCCCCAGGGCGCCGATGCCGTAGAGGAGGCCGCCCACCAGGTCGCCCACGCTGAACGCCGTCGCCATCGACATCGCCGTGAGCCGGCAGGACCCGTCCGACAGCCGCCTGCGGGCGTTCTCCCCCGTCACGATCTCCAGCGCCCGGCCCTTCAGGTCGACGAGGAGCACCACGGCGTCGTCGGCCTCCTCGCCCAGGGCCGCGTGCAGCCGCTCGGCGAAGTGGCGGCGCGAGCCCACCGGATCCCCCAGGAACACCCCGAACCGCAGCCCGCTGCGCCGCTCGGCGGTGTGCAGGGCGCGCCTGACGTCGTCGGCCTGTGCGGCCGTCAGCCCTCGCATCGTCACCTCACCATCCCGCGGAGGCCCCGCCGAGGTGTCCGCCGGGCTCGGCCGTCTCGGCGGCGGCCAGCCAGTCGTGCTCCGGAACGTCCGCCCAGCGCGCCACCCGGTCGGTCAGCACCAGATCGGAGGTGCTCACGCCGCGCTCGCTCCCGGACGGGCCGCCCAGCCACACCGGGCCGGCCTCCACCCGCCGCTGCGCGCTGCGTCCCGGCAGCATGACCAGCAGGCTGATCAGGATGAACAGCCCGAACGACACCCCGATGAGAAAGAGCAGAATCTCGCCTGCGCTGTGCACACCCTGAACGTAATCCCGATGCGCGCAGCGGGCCAGACCCCACCTGGGAGTGTCCACCAGGTAAGATCTTTTTTGAGACGGCATCTCTAGAGAAGAACGTAGAACATACCCCGAAAACATGCGTGGAACACGATGAGCTGGGCCATAAAACTATGGACAGGGCAACACTAGGAATCGTTCCGATCTCCGAGCTACGGTGAGTTGCGTGGACTCCGACATCCAGCGAGAAGACGGTCACAATGCGTCACCTATCTGGGTGAACGACCGGCCAGAGAGCGAGCAGACCGCTGCCGCGAAGCCTTCGGCGCCCACCTCCACGTACGCGCCCGTCGAGCGGGCGTCCATGCGTAGCCTGCTGCAACAACCGCGCTTCGTCCGCCTGCGCAACCGCGCGCTGCTGGGGATAGTCGTCGCGGTGGTGGTGGGCTTCCTCGTGGGCGACTGGCGCCTGGGCGTGACCGCGGGTGTGATCGCGGCCGTCGCCGAGGCGGTTTATCGCTCGCGATCCCATTCGTCCGTGCCCGCCTGGCGGCGCACGTCCGTGGCGGAGCGCCGTACCGAGTCGCAGTTGCGCAAGCTCGAACGCAACGGCTACCGCACGCTCCACGCCAGGGCGATCCCCAACAGCGAGGCCCAGATCGACCATCTCGTGGTGGGCCCGACCGGCGTGTACGCGGTCGACTCCGAGCAGTGGGACAAGCGGCTCCCGGTGCGGGTGCAGATGGGCAAGAAGCTCTTCCACGGCCCCTTCGACAAGAAGGCCCGCCTCACCGAGGCGAAGTGGGAGGCGTCGCAGGCCAGCGAGCTGATCACCAAGTCGTTCGGCCGCGAGGTCTCGGTCGTGCCCTCGCTCGCCATCTACGGCCCGGCCGTGCCGTGGAAGATCATGACCATCCGCGGCGTGGACGTCTACCAGGGCGACCGCGCCCGCAAGTGGATCACCAAGCGGGAGCGGGCCCTGACCGACGGCGAGATCGACCGGATCTTCGACATCGCCGCCCAGGTCCTGCCCGCCCGCTACGGCGAAGACTAGGCCCCGGCCCGGCATACCCGTTCGCTATGGCGGGGTCCGGGCCGACGGTCATCCCCCGGCCCCGTCGGGCTCGTCCCCGCGGGGCTTTTCCACGCCCGAGGCCAGGCGCGCGCCGAAGTCGTCCAGGGCGGCGGCCAGGTCCGCGCTCGGCGGGGGCGTCGGCGGCAGGCGCGAGTACACCGCGGTGCCGAACCCGGCGACGCGGACGATCTGGTCGATGAGCGCCTCCTTGTCGCGTGGCCAAGGGAACGACGGCTGGGCGATCATCAGCGAGACGCAGCCGTGCACGGCCGACCACAGGCCCAGCGCGAGCTCCTCGGGATCGCCCTCCAGCACGCGCGTCTCCACGCAGGCCGCGACCGCGGCGACCATGTGACGGAAGCACTCGGCGGCGGCCGGCGGCACGCCCGGCCCGGCCGTGGCCCGCATCATCAGCACCCGGTACTGCACCGGATGTTCCAGGGCGAAGCGGGCATAGGCGCGCCCGCACCTGCCCAGGGCGAGGAACGGGTCGCCGCCCAGGTTCTCGCGGAACATCCGGCCGAACTCGCCCCAGACCCGCATGCAGACCGCCTCGACCAGCGCCTCCTTGTCGGCGAAGTGCAGGTAGACGGAGGGCGTGGAGACGCCGGCCCGCAGGGCGACCGCGCGTAGCGTGAGCGCGTCCTCGCTGCCGGACTCGGCCAGCAGGTCCTCGGCCGCGCGCAGGATCTCCTCGCGCAGCAGCGCTCCCTCTCCGCGCCGGGCGCGGACGCGTCTGGTGGTCATGGATCTCAGGTTGACGCCGTCAGGTTAACGGTGTCAATCTGAGGCCCTGGGGAAGGGATTTACTAAAAAATGGGGAATTTTAGCGAAGCGACCGCCTTGACCCGTCGCGGCGAAGGCGAGTTCGGGGCCGTGCTGGACGCCCAGTGGAGCGTCGGCAACCGGCTGCACGGCGGCTACCTGCTGGCCGTGCTCGCCAGGGCCGCCTGCGAGAGCCCGGCGGGCGCGGGCCACCCGCACGTGACGGCCGTCAGCGGCTCCTTCATCGAGCCGCCCGAGCCCGGCGAGGCCGTGGCCCGGGTGGAGACGCTGCGGGTCGGCAGGAGCGTGGCCCAGGTCAGGGCCGCGCTGCTGCAGGAGGGCCGCGTCCGCGTCGAGTCGCACATCACGCTCGGCCTGCTGGACGACACCGGCCCCTGGTGGTCCTCGCACGAGCCGGTCGAGCTGCCGCCCGAGCAGGACTGCTTCCTGGCCCCCACCAACCCTCCGGGCACGGACCTCACGGTGCCGCTGATGGCCGTGGTCGAGGAGCGCATCGTCCCCGAGCACCTGTCCTTCGCGTTCGGCGCCCCCACCAGGGCCGGCGTCATCGCGAGCTGGCAGCGGCTGGCGGACGGCTCCGACTGGGACCCGCTGAGCCTGCTGGTCGCGCTCGACCCGGTGCCGCCGGTCTCGTTCGACCTGGGCCTGTCCGGGTGGGTGCCGACGATCCAGCTCTCGGCGTACATCCGCAGGCTGCCCGCTCCGGGGCCGATCAGGGTGCGGCTGGCGGCCACGGACGTCGGCGGCGACCGGATGGACGAGGTGGCCCATGTCTGGGACGACAAGGGCCGCCTGGTGGCCCAGGCGACCCAGCTCGCCGCCGTACGGCTGCCGTCCTAGCGGTAGATCTCCGGGACCGAGGCGCACCACGGGAAGATCTCGCTCCGGCCGGCACGGGTGACGTCGCCGCACAGGCCGACCTGGGTCGGCCGCTCGGCCCCCTTGGCGTGCAGGATCAGCACGGCCTTGTCCAGGGGGTACTGCCGGGGCGAGTCCGCGCCGAAGTCGAGCGCGCCCGTGGCGCCCTCGATGGCGTGCCCGCTCTGGTCGGGCGTGTAGAGCGTGCCGAGCTGGCGCCAGACGGTGTACGAGTTCACCGGCACGCGGTGCCGCTCCTTGCCGAGCCGCCGGATGGCGGTGATCATCGTCTCCGTGGCGTCGTAGGCCAGGGCGGCGTGCCCGTCCAGCGTCCGCCCCGGCCCCGGCTCCTCGCACTCGAAGGGGAACGTGGCGAACAGGGCCGCGTAGAAGTCGTGCCGCTGCGGCTCGCCGCACTTGTTCGGCGCGGCGGCGAACGACTCGTAGTAGTAGCCCACGCCGCTGACGGCCGACCTGACGCGCACGTCCGCGGCGTACCTGGTGACGTCGTCGCCGCCGAGGATGGTCGGCGGCGCGTCCGCGCACTTGTCGGCCACCCCCTTCACGAACTCGGCGAAGTCGGGGATACCGCGCCCGGCGAAGTACACCAGCCCGTCGAACCCGCACGCCGACACCCCCGCGTCCCTGGGCTCCCCCGCGTAGGCGTCGTCGCTGCGGTCGTCGGGGCCCGGCTTGCCCCCGCCGACGGGCGTGAACCTGAGCCCCTCCACCGCGAACCCGCGCTCCTCCAGCCGGGCGACGACCCGGGCCCTGAGGTTGGAGGCGTAGTAGTCGGTCACGTCGTGCGAGTAGTAGACCCGGGCCCGCCGCTTCACCTCGCCCTTCTTGACCAGCGAGTCGGCGAAGGCGGCCGCCATCCACGCCTGGCGGGAGTTCTGCGGGGCGACCTGGAAGTAGAACGGCGACTCGTTCACGAGGCGGTCGGCCGACAGCGTCGAGGCCACCATGGGCAGCCCGGCCTTGCCCAGCTCCTGGATGGCCGCGACGGTCTCCTGGCGGCTCTGGTCCAGGCCCACCACGCCCACGATGGGCGCCTCCTCGTCGCGGTAGCGCAGCAGCAGCCGGGCGATGCTCGAACCGTGCTGCATCCTGCCGCCCGCGTTCGCCAGGAGGATGCGCACCAGCGGCTCGCTGGCGCCGGCGGAGTTGTTCTGCCGCCGCTGCGCGATGGCGACGCCCGCCAGGCCCTCGCGGGCGGCGGCCAGCGCGTCCCGGTCCGTGGAGGTGAGAGCCGCGAGGTAGGCGATCGTCACGTACGGCCGGTCGCTGCCCTCGTGCAGCTTCGCGGCCCGCTCGTTCTCCTGCTGGAGCACCGCCTGGACCTGCCGCATCTCGGCGTTGCCCGGCGAGAACAGGTAGTCGGGCTCGGCCACGCCCACGCACTCGGTGCCGGCCAGCTGCCTGCCGCTCTCCGTCCACGGCGTCCACAGGCCGGTGGCGCAGGCGTTGCGGTGCCAGGCGGCGGTCTGGCCCGCGTACGCGCCGACGGCGCCCGCCAGGGCCATCCAGAACAGCGCGATGGCCGTCCAGGACGACCACCACGGCGCCACGCGGGCGGGCGGCACCCACGCGGGGTCGGCGACGTCGTACCTGGTGAGGTCGGCGGGCACGGGCGGGGCCGAGATGGTGAGCGGCGTGTCCAGCACCCGCCGCCAGGCGTCGCGGTCCTCGGCCGTGACCAGCTCGCGGCGCCAGCGGATGAGCCGCCACAGCGGCTCATCGTCGTCCTCCAGGAGCACGGCGTCCGGCGTGCAGGAGACCACCACGACCGGATCGAACCTGCCGAGGTCCGCGCGCCGCTCCTCGAGGAGCTCGACGAGCGCCTCGCCGTGCTCGTTGAGCAGCAGGAGCGGGTAGAAGACGTGGCCCGCGCCCCGCACGTGCAGCGGGGAGCGCCGGTACTGCCCGCTCAGGTCGTCCATGAACGCGCGCAGCAGCAGCCGCGCGACGCCCGGCTCGTCGGCGGGGTCCAGGCCGGCCAGCAGGGCGGCGACGCCGGGCGCCTTGGGGGCGTCGTCCGACAGCGCGCGCCGCAGCCACCGGAACCGCCCGCCGAGTCCGGGCACGCGCCCGCTGAGCCGCAGGTCGTGCAGGAAGCCGGGTAACAGGTTGAGCAGCAGGTTGAGCGGGAAGGGGACGTGTTCGGCGCCCCTGCCGGCGGTGTCGACGCCCCACCCCCAGTTGCGGTCGGACTCGCGCAGCACGCGGCGGGCCTGGTCCTCCTTGCCGTGCGACTCGGCCAGCCGCTCGACGATCTGGGCGGTCAGCTGATAGCGGGGGAAGCGCAGCCTCGTGCCGCGCAGGGCGGACACGATCCGGGAGAGGATCTTCGGCACCCCTTCGCCCGGCTGGATGTCGGGCCGGGCGCGCGGGATCCCGCGCGAGATGACGGGCGTCGCCTGCCTGTCCTGCGGCGCCAGGATCTCCGGCCAGGCCCCCGCCTCGCTCAGCTGGACCAGCGGGATGCCCATCCGCTCGACGTGCTGTTTCCTGTCCTCTCCCCCTCGCCACCTGGCCAGCCGCGGCTGCCTGGCGGCGTGCGGCGAGTCCTGGACCCCCTCGCCCCTGGCCGGTCTGCGGCACAGGCGGTCTATCGTGTGGATGAAGTTGCCGACCCTGGCGGGGTCGTCGAGCATGACTGCCCCGTTGCTCATCTGATCTCTGTAACACGAGTTCGGGTGCGGACGGCTGCTTTTTCGGGCTCGATCCGGTAACCAACCGTCCGATGTGTGGACACGTGTCTCAGTTGCCGGGCAGTGGCCGTAACATGTGAAGACTCGCTAGCGATGGGAGATGCGCAATGCCCGCCCTCAGGTCACGTACAGTCACCCACGGCAGGAACATGGCCGGTGCCCGGGCCCTGCTCCGGGCGACCGGCGTAGCCGGGAGCGACTTCGGCAAGCCGATCATCGCGGTGGCCAACAGCTACACCCAGTTCGTGCCGGGTCACGTGCATCTCAAGGACGTCGGCGAGGTGGTGTCGGCCGCGATCCGGGAGGCCGGGGCGATCCCGCGGGAGTTCAACACGATCGCCGTGGACGACGGCATCGCGATGGGTCACGGCGGCATGCTCTACTCGCTCCCGTCGCGCGAGCTGATCGCCGACTCCGTCGAGTACATGGTCAACGCCCACTGCGCCGACGCGCTGATCTGCGTCTCCAACTGTGACAAGATCACGCCGGGTATGCTGCTGGCCGCGTTCAGGCTGAACATTCCGACGATCTTCGTCTCCGGCGGGCCCATGGAGGCCGGCAAGATCCCGGGCAAGAAGCTCGACCTGATCGACCCGATGATCGCCTCCGCCGACGACTCCGTCTCCGACGCCGCGCTGCTGGAGCTGGAGGAGAGCGCCTGCCCGACCTGCGGCTCGTGCTCCGGCATGTTCACCGCCAACTCCATGAACTGCCTGGCCGAGGCCATCGGCCTCGCGCTGCCCGGCAACGGCACGATCCTGGCCACGCACAAGGCGCGCAAGAAGCTGTTCGAGGACGCGGGCCGCCAGCTCGTAGAGATCACCCGCCGCTACTACGAGGACGACGACGCGTCGGTGCTGCCGCGCGCGATCGCCACCCGCGAGGCGTTCGAGAACGCCATGACGCTCGACGTCGCGATGGGCGGCTCGACCAACACGATCCTGCACATCCTGGCCGCCGCCCGCGAGGCCGGCGTCGACTTCGGGCTCAAGGAGATCAACGAGATCTCGCTGCGGGTGCCGTGCGTCTGCAAGGTCGCCCCGGCCACGGACAAGTACCACATCGAGGACGTCCACCGCGCCGGCGGCATCCCCGGCATCCTGGGCGAGCTCGATCGGGCCGGGCTGCTGCACCGCGACGTGCCCACCGTGAACGGCGGCTCCCTGGCCGACATGCTGGCCGCCTGGGACGCCAAGTCGCCGACGGTGCTGCCCGAGGCCGTCGAGCTCTGGCACGCGGCCCCCGGCAACGTGCGCACGGTCAAGGCGTACTCGCAGGACAACCGCTGGGACGACCTCGACCTCGACCGCGCGGCCGGGTGCATCCGCGACCTGGAGCACGCCTACACCGCGGACGGCGGCCTGGCCGTCCTCTACGGCAACATCTCGCGCGACGGCGCGGTGGTGAAGACGGCCGGCGTGGACGAGTCGATCTGGAAGTTCAGCGGGCCCGCGGTGGTGTTCGAGTCGCAGGACGACGCGGTCGAGGGCATCCTCGGCGGGCGCGTCAAGGAGGGCGACGTGGTGGTCATCCGCTACGAGGGCCCCAAGGGCGGTCCCGGCATGCAGGAGATGCTCTACCCGACGTCCTTCCTCAAGGGCAAGGGGCTCGGCAAGGCCTGCGCGCTGGTCACCGACGGCCGCTTCTCCGGCGGCACCTCCGGCCTGTCCATCGGCCACGCCTCGCCCGAGGCCGCCGAGGGCGGCGCGATCGCGCTGGTCGAGGACGGTGACATCATCGACATCGACATCCCCAACCGGTCGATGGAGCTGCGGGTGCCCGAGGCCGAGCTGGCCGCGCGGCGCGAGCGGCTCCTGGCCGACCTGGGCGGATATCGGCCGCGCGAGCGCAACCGGCCGGTGAGCGCTGCGCTGCAGGCGTACGCGGCGATGACCACGTCCGCGTCCACGGGCGCCTCGCGCGACCTGTCCCAGCTGTCGCGGTGACTTAGTAAGGAAGCCCTGTGCGGCAGGTGACAAGGACCTTGCCTGCCGCACAGGTTTTCGAAAAATGTCGGTCGTCGTCTCTAATATTGGGGTATGACGACAGTCGTGAAGCACGATACTCGCCCGCTGACGACCGCCGAGATCGCCGCCCTCGCCCTCTCCCTCGCTCATCTCGGAGCGGGCCCGCAGGCCGTCATCGCACGGCGTGGCCTGCAACACGCACTCGAGCACCTGGAGCTCGACGACGACGTCATCGCCACCACGCTCACGACTCTGACCGAGCCGCTGCCCGTCGAGGTCGCCTCCAGAGCCAGGCTCATGGCCGACGCCATCACCAGCCGCCTCATGATCCGCCTCCACTACCGCGACGCCTCCGGCATCGTCACCTCGCGCGAGGTCGAGCCGGTGACGTGCCTGGTCCACCGCGAATACTGGTATCTGGTCGGCGTGTGCAGGATGCGCCGGGCGATCAGGGCGTTCCGCTTCGACCGGATCATCGCGGTCGAGCCCACGCTCACGCCGTCCCGTCCGCACCTGGCCGACCGGTTCCTCCCGTTCCAGCGCCGCAAGCGCCCCAGGGCCGCCTAGGAAACTGACCGGCGTTTGACCCTCCGCGCCCCCGGCCTTTGGGGTGGCGGCTGGCAGGCTCCCGCACATGCGCGTTCGGGGGATCTCGCTCGTCGTTGCCCTGCTGGCCGTGGCCGGTTGTGCAAACCCGTCAACCGTCGTCCCGCCCCAGGCCGCCTCCTTCGGGCAGCCGGGCGGGGTGGTCGTCGAGAGCGCGCTGCCAGTTGCCGCGCAGCGCGCTCTCGACCGCACGCTGGACCGCTACCTGCGCGACCGCCCCGGGCGCGCGGCGCTGGCCGTCTACGACCGCACGACCGGCGCCAGATACTCCTACCGCGAGCGCACGCCGTTCGTGCTGGCCAGCGTGGCGAAGGTGGACATCCTGCTGGCGTTCCTGCTGGGCAAGCAGGGCGAGCTGAGCGCGTACGAGCGCACGCTGACCTCCAAGATGATCCGCGAGAGCGACAACGACTGCGCGCACGAGCTCTACCTGACGGTCGGCGGCCAGAAGGGGCTCACCAGGGCCCTGCGCCGCCTCGGCGTCGAGCACACGTGGCCGGGGCCCGGGCTCTACTGGGGGACGACCCGCAGCCGGCCGTCCGACCAGGTCAGGGTGCTGGAGTGGCTCACGGACCCCGAGGGGCCGCTGCCGGCCTCCGACCGGCGCTACGCGCTGAAGCTCATGTCGTCCGTCGAGCCGTCGCAGGCGTGGGGGGTCAGCGCGGCAGGGGGCGACGTGGCGCTCAAGAACGGCTGGCTGCCCGTGGACGCGCACGACGGGCTGTGGACGATCAACAGCGTGGGCCGGCTCGGCGTGGACGGGCACGACCTGCTCATCGCGGTGCTGTCGGAGCGCAGCCCCACGATGGAGACGGGGATCGCCACGGTCGAGCGGCTCGCCGAGCTGGCGGTGGAGGAGCTGACGCGTTCGCAGGCGACCTTCACCGCCGCCCAGGTGTTCTAGGCCCTTCCAGGCCGTGCTAGGAGCAGCATCCTCCGCCGCAGCAGCCGCCACCGCCGCCGCTCGCCCGGGGAGCGGCGGCGGCGCCCGTCATCGACACCGTGGACAGCAGCTTCACCGTGTCGGCGTGGCCGTCGGGGCAGGTGGCCGGATCGTCGGAGGCCGACATGGGACGGGAGACCTCGAACGTGGAGCCGCAGGCGCGGCAGCGGAAGTCGTAACGCGGCATGGCCTAAGCGTAGCCGCACACTGTGCTAGCTGCGATGGCCCGCTGAGCGCGGGCCATCGTAGGTCATGTGCTCGTAGTCGGACACGGGCACATAGCCGATCGACTGGTAGACGGCGTTGCTCGTCGGGTTGCCCAGGTCGGTGAAGAGCACCACCTGGTCGCAGCGCTCGGCCAGGCCGACCTGGCTGGCGTACGCGGTGACCGCGGCGCCGTAGCCGTTCCTGCGGCACGAGGGCGGCGTGTAGACGGGACCGATGCGGCAGACCCCGCCGACCGCCGGGGAGAGCGCGGCCAGCGAGACCGGCGCCTCACCCGCCTCCCACACGAACAGCTCGCGGGCCGCCAGCCGCCGCGCGACCACCTCGACCACGTCGTCGCCCATGCCCATCCGCACCTCTTCGGCGAACGCGTGGTACCAGCTGACCAGCAGCGGGAAGTCGGCCGGGGCGGCGAGCCTGCCGCGCCCGGGCGTGCCGGGGACGGCGAGCGCCCCCAAGCGGTAGAGCCGCTCGGGCACCAGCCGCCCAGGCTCGCCCAGCAGCCGCTTGACCTCGGAGGTCAGCTCCACCCTGCCCACGACCTCGGCGGGGTCGCCGAGCGCGGCCAGGAGCGGCGCGACGGCCTCCAGGGGCATGTCGGCGAGCCCGAGCGGGTGCGGCGGGGTGTGGAAGACCGCGCCCCGAACCTCGCCGTCGGCCGTCCACCAGCCGAACCGGGGACCCTTCGCGGGCATGCCGGCGCGCAGGTTGGCCAGGACGGTCAGCGCGACCGTGTTGCGCACCGGGTCGCCGAGCAGGAACGGCTCGGCGACCGCGGCGTACTCCTCAACATCTGAGGTGAAGGTCCACATGCCTGCTCATGGTGTCAGGCGGTGGCCACCCCTTACAAAGCGATATCTCAGGCCGCGGCCTCGAGGTAGGGCGCCCATTGGGGGTCTCCGATCAGCGACGCGCCGATGAGCCTCCAGTGAGCGCCCCGTGGCACCGCCGGGCTGAAGCGCAGCGTCCAGCCCAGCTCCTCGAGGTACTTGTCGGCCTTCCTGTGGTTGCAGGTGGTGCAGGAGGCGACACAGTTTTCCCAGGTGTGGGTGCCGCCTCTGGACCGCGGGATGACGTGGTCGATGGTCTCGGCCCGTTGCCCGCAGTAGGCGCAGCGGTAGTCGTCGCGCCTCATGAGGGCGGCCCTGGTCAGCGGGATGCGGGACCGGTAGGGGATGCGGACATATCTTCTCAGCCTGATCACCGAGGGGACGTCGAGCGTGTGGCTGGCGGAGCGCAGCACCGCGCCCCTGCCGTCACGGTGGACGACGTCGGCCTTCTCCCGCAGCACCAGCACGACGGCCCGGTGCAGGGAAAGGGTGGTCAGCGGTTCGTAGGTGGCATTCAGCAGCAGGACCTGGCGCGTCATGGAGCCTCTCCCTGCTGCGCGCGTATCAAAGGGGACATGCCACGGCATGTCCCGGCTGTCGGCCCCTCCTGGGGCACTTGTGCTTCCGTCACGTGGACCTCCGCCGGACGGTCCAGCGGATGGTCACCACGGCACCGTCCTGTCACCAAGTCTGGCGTTTGCACCGTGGTCCCCGCCACCCCAAAAATCCTCCAACCGGAATGGACCAGAGGGACACACATTACGTTTTATGCCCGCTTCACCAGCGCTTTACGCATGTTCCTTTGGCAGTAGGGTTCCCAACATGAAGCTGGAGCCGTACCCGACCGCACGCCGCGAAGACACCGTCGACACCCTGCACGGCACGCCCGTCCCAGATCCTTATCGATGGCTGGAGGATCCCGACAGTCCAGAAACGAAGGGGTGGTTGCTCGGCCAGGCCGACCTCTTCAGCAGGGGCAGCGGGCCGCAGCGGTTCAAGAGCCGCATCGCCGAGCTGCTCAGGTCCGGCTCGGTCGGCGCGCCGGCCTGGCGCGGTGGCCGCCACTTCTTCAGCCGCCGCACGCCCGACCAGGAGCACGCCGTCTACTACGTCGTCGAGCCCGACGGGACCGAGCGGGCGCTGATCGACCCGATGGCGATCGACCCGTCGGGGTTGACCACGCTCGACGCCGTGCAGCCCGACAAGGAGGGGCGCCTGCTGGCGTACCAGATCTCCGTGGGCGGCAACGAGGAGTCGATCCTCTACGTCATCGACGTCACCACGGGCGAGCGGGTCGAGGGGCCCATCGACCGCTGCCGCTACTCCCCCATCGCGTGGCTGCCCGGCGGGGAGGCGTACTACTACGTCCGCAGGCTGCCCAGCACCGAGGTGCCGGAGAACGAGGCGCAGTTCCACCGCCGCGTCTACCTGCACCGCGTCGGCACCTCCACCGAGGACGACGCGATGATCTTCGGCCAGGGGCTGAAGATGACCAACTACTACGGCGTCTCGGTCTCGCGTGACGGCCGCTGGCTGCAGGTCTCGGCGCACGAGGGCACCGCGCCGCGCAACGACCTCTGGGTGGCCGACCTGACCGCGTCCCCGGCCGACCGGCCGGAGCTGCGGGTCGTGCAGGAGGGCGTGGACGCGCAGGCGGGGCTGGTGTTCGGCCGCGACGGCAGGCTCTACGTCCACACCGACCGCGACGCGCCCAGGGCCCGGGTGTGCGTCACCGACCCGGCCGAGCCGGGCTTCGAGACCTGGCGCGACCTCATCCCCGAGGACCCCGAGGCGGTGCTGAACGACTTCGCGATCCTCGACGACCTGGAGCGCCCGGTCATGCTGGTGGGCTGGACCCGCCACGCGATCAGCGAGATCACCGTCCACGACCTGGAGACCGGCGAGCGCGTCGGCGAGGTGCCCACGCCGGGGCTCGGCTCCATCGGGAGCCTCGCCGAGCGTCCCGAGGGTGGCCACGAGGCGTGGTTCGTCTACACCGACAACACCAGGCCGCCCTCCGTCCAGCGCTACGACGCCAGGACGGGCGAGACCACGCTCTGGGCCGCCTCCCCGGGCGCGGTCGAGGTGCCCGCGGTGCGCACCTCGCAGGTCGTCTACCGGTCGAAGGACGGCACCGACGTCCGCATGCTGATCATCTCTCCCGACGACGACACGCCGGGGCCGCGCCCCACCATCCTGTACGGCTACGGCGGCTTCGGCCTGTCGATGACCCCCGGCTACTCGGCGTCGATCCTGACCTGGGTCGAGGCCGGCGGCGTCTACGCCATCGCCAACCTGCGCGGCGGCGGCGAGGAGGGCGAGGAGTGGCACCGCGCGGGCATGCTCGGCAACAAGCAGAACGTGTTCGACGACTTCCACGCGGCGGCCGAGCACCTCATCGCCACCGGGGTGACCACGCCCGAGCAGCTCGGCATCTCCGGCGGCTCCAACGGCGGCCTGCTGGTGGGCGCCGCGCTGACGCAGCGGCCCGAGCTGTACGCGGCCGTGGTCTGCTCGGCGCCGCTGCTCGACATGGTCAGGTACGAGCAGTTCGGGCTCGGCGCCACCTGGAACGTCGAATACGGCACCGTCGAGGACCCCGAGCAGTTCGGCTGGCTGCTGGGCTACTCGCCCTACCACCACGTCCAGGAGTCGGTGAACTATCCCGCGACGCTCTTCACCGTCTTCCAGTCCGACACGCGCGTGCACCCGCTGCACGCGTGGAAGATGTGCGCGGCGCTGCAGCACGCCTCGACCGGCGACCGCCCGGTGCTGCTGCGCAACGAGACCGAGGTGGGGCACGGCGCGCGGTCGGTGAGCAGGTCGGTCGACCTGTCGGCCGACTCGCTGACCTTCCTCGCCCGGCACACCGGTCTGTAGCCTCGACGGCATGAGCGCGCTGGGGCCGGCCATGGTCGAGGCCACCCCAGCACCGCCCCGGAGTCCGGCCCGGCTAGCGCGGGAAGACGATCGTCTTGTGCCCGTCCAGCAGGACCCGCTGCTCGGCGTGCCACTTGACCGCCCTGGCCAGGGCCAGGCACTCCACGTCGCGCCCGATCGCCACCAGGTCCTCGGCGGAGTGGCTGTGGTTGACCCGGGCCACCTCCTGCTCGATGATCGGCCCCTCGTCCAGGTCGGAGGTCACGTAGTGGGCCGTGGCGCCGATCAGCTTGACGCCGCGGTTGTGGGCCTGGTGGTACGGCTTGGCGCCCTTGAACGACGGCAGGAACGAGTGGTGGATGTTGATCGCCCGCCCGGCCAGCTTCTCGCACAGCTCGGCCGAGAGCACCTGCATGTAGCGGGCCAGCACCACCAGGTCCACCTGGTAGTGCTCCACCAGCGCCAGCACCTCGGCCTCCTGCCGCGCCTTGGTCTCGGGCGTGACCGGCAGGTGGTGGTAGTCGATCCCGTTGGACTGGGTGAGCGGCCGCAGGTCGGGATGGTTGGAGACGACCGCGACGATCTCGATGTCCAGGGCCTTGGACCTGACGCGGTAGAGCAGGTCGTTGAGGCAGTGGTCGAACTTGCTGACCATGATCAGCACCCGCGGCTTCCTGGCCACGTCGCGCACCTGGAACTCCATGGCGAAGTCCGGCGCGAGCGCCGCGAAGGCACTGTTGAGCTCGTCCTCGCCCAACGGCCCCGCGAACTGGACACGCATGAAGAAGCGCTGCCCGACCCGGTCGCCGAACTGCTGGCTCTCGATGATGTTGCATCCGTGCCGGGCCAGCAGGCCGGAGACGGCGGCCACCACACCGGGCCGGTCGGGGCAGGACAGCGTCAGGATGTATTCGGCGGGGCTGGTCATGCCTTCACTCTCGCGGGCGTGGGATCGTCGGCCACCGCGGGGCTGATCCTGGCCGGTGACCATCACAGAGAGTACCTGACACACGTTACGCGTCCGATCCTCCATCATCCACGCGATCCCGGGTAGTAAAGGGGGAGACGCGGATTCGGGAGGGGCAACCCCGAGTTGTCTCGCGGCTCGGGGATGGAGCGCGCTTCTTGGACGTCGCCGTACTGATCGTGGTCGCCGGCCTCTTCGCCGTCGTGTCCGGGGTCAACGACGGGGGCGCCCTCCTCGCCACCGGCCTCAAGCTGCCCTCGGTGCGCCCGGCCACCGGCATCCTCGTGCTCGTGGTGCTGGTGGCGGTGGTCCCGCTGGTCACGCATCAGGTGGCGGTGACGTTCACGACCAGGCTGGCCTCGTTCCAGGCGCCGGGCGGCAAGATCGCGATGACCGTCGCGGTGATCTCGGCGCTGGCCGTGGTGACCGCGCTCAGTATGAAGGGCCTGCCCACCAGCCTCACGCTCGCCGTCGTGGGCGGGCTCACCGGTGCGGGGCTGGGCTGGGGGCTGCCGGTGTCGCTCGGCTCGGTGGTGCTGGTGCTGGCGTTCGGGATGGCGGCGCCCTTCGCCGGCGGGCTGCTGGGCTGGCTGCTCGTCCGGGTGCTCCTGATCACGACCTCGGCCGACGGGCTGCGGCGCTGGCACCAGGTGGGGTTCCTGCTGCAGAGCCTCGCCTACGCCGCCAACGACGGGCAGAAGATGCTGGCCGTGTTCATGATCGTGCTCGGCTTCTCGGGCGCGCCGCTCCCGTACACGTCGCTGGTGGCCGTCCTCTTCGGGCTCGGCACCATGTACGGGCTCCCCCGGGCGGGCCGCACGCTGGGCCGCGAGCTCATCGCCTCCCGGCCTCCGCACGGAGTCGCGGCCGAGCTGGCCGCGGGCACGGCGGTGATCGCCTGCGCGGCCGTGGGCATGCCGGTGAGCATGACCCAGGCCATCGCCGGCGGGCTCATCGGCGCGGGCGTGGCACAGGGCGGCGGCCGCGTCCGCTGGTACGCCACCGGCAAGATCGTCGCGGCCTGGCTCCTGACGCTGCCGGCCGGCGCCCTGCTGGGCGCGGGGCTGGCGGCGCTGGTGAAGGGCATCGCGAGCGTTGAACTCTCATGAAGGGACGGTGAACGTGAAGCACTCCTCGAGGACGGCTCCCCTCGTGCCGTGCCGCCCCGGCTCCACGAGGGCGGCGGGGCCATGAAGCGGCTGCGGCGCATCCGCAACCTCATGACCGGCCGCATGGACACCGCGCTCACGGAGGCCCTGCTCGGCCAGCTACGGGCCACCAAGGAAGGCGCGTGGCTGGCGATGGCCATGATCGGCGGCGAGGTGGGCAGGACGGGCGCGCACGAGGAGATGCGCTCGATCGAGCACACCGGCGACGAGGAGCGCGCCGCCCTCATCAAGGAGCTCAAGACGGCCCTGGTCACCCCCATCGACCCGGAGGACCTCTTCCGCCTGTCACGCGCCATCGACGACGTGCTGGACTCCTTGCGGGACTTCGTCCGCGAGTCCCACCTCTACCGGATCCCCGACCAGATCCGCTTCACTCCCCTGCTCGACCAGGTCATCGTCGGCATCGAAGCCCTGGAGAAAGCGGTCCGCGACCTCGCCTCCCGACCCTCCGCCGTGGTCCAGGACGCGCTGGAGGCGAAGAAGGTGGGCGGGTCGATCCGGCGGATGTACCAGTACGAGATCTCGCGCATCTTCTCGGGCGAGGTGACCGCGGACGCGCTGAAGACGCGGGAGCTGGTGCGCCGCCTCGAGATCGTCGGCGTCGCCATCGCCGATGCCGCGGACGCCATCGCCGACGGCGCCATGAAGCGCTAGCCGAAGGCGTTGACCCCGGTCAGCTCGGCGGACAGCGCCCACAGCCGAGCGGCCTGCTCCGGGTCGATCGCATAGTCGCGCACCCCGGGCCCGGCGGCCTGCGTGGTCGGCTCGGCGATGTCGCAATCCTCGCAGTAGACGCCGCCCATGCCCGCCAGCTGCGGCGAGGTGGCCGCCCACACCTGGGTGGCCGCGCCCTGCTCGGGGGTCTTGAACGTGGGGTCGAGGGCGTTGCCCTCCTCGTCGATCCACCCCGCGGCGACCATCTCCTCCTTGGGGAGGTGGCGCTGCAGAGGCGTGAGGATGGCGCCCGGGTGCAGCGCGAACGCCCGCACCCCGGCGTCCCGGCCGAGCGCGTCGAGCTGGACGGCGAACAGGACGTTGGCGGTCTTCGCCTGCCCGTAGGCCTGCCACTTGTCGTAGCCCCGCTCGAACTGGACGTCGTCCCACCGGATGCCCGCGTGCCGGTGCCCCGCCGACGACACGGACACGACCCGTCCCCGGCCCTGGGCGACGGCCGGCCAGAGGCGGTTGACGAGCGCGTAGTGGCCCAGGTGGTTGGTGGCGAACTGCGCCTCCCACCCGGGGCCGACCCTCGTCTCCGGGCAGGCCATGATCCCGGCGCTGGCGATGACGATCTCGACGCTGCGGCCGGTGGCCAGGAAGCGCTCGGCGAAGCGCCGTACGCTCTCCAGATCGGCGAGGTCGAGCTCGTCGACCTCGACCCCGCCGATGCCCCCGACCGCTTCCTCGGCGACCTCACGACGGCGCGCGGGCACCACGACGCGCGCTCCGGCTCGGGCGAGCGCCCGTGTGGTCTCCAGGCCGATGCCCGAGTAGCCACCGGTGACGATCGCCAGCTTTCCTGAGAGGTCGATGCCGTGGAGCACGTCGTCCGCGGTGCTCCTGGCCCCGAATCCCGACCCGATCTTGTGTTGTGGCGTTGTCATGCGACTCACGCTACGAGTTGGAGCCCACTCGAGGTCAAACGCCCCCATGGGCGTTACAGGCCGAGGGGCTGGGCGAGGTCGGTCAGCTGGGTCAGGGCGTGGGCGAGGTCCGGGGTGTCCGGGGAGAGGGGCTGGATGACGACGTGGTCGGCCCCCGCGTCCAGGTGGGCGCGCACGCGCCCGGTGATGGCGTCGGCGTCGCCCCAGGCCACGATGGCGTCCGCGAGGCGGTCGCTGCCGCCGCCGGCGAAGTCGTCGTCCGTGAAGCCCAGCGTGCGCAGGTTGTTGAGGTAGTTGGGCAGGGTCAGGTAGTGGGACATGTGGGCGCGGGCGATCTCGCGGGCGCGGGCCGGGTCGGACTCCAGGACGACCGCCTGCTCGGGGATCAGGAGCGGGCCCGTGCCGAGGATCCGGCGGGCCTGCGCGGTGTGCTCCGGCGGCACGAAGTAGCTGTGGGCGCCGTCCGCCAGGTCCCTGGAGAGCTCCAACATCTTGGGCCTCAGCGCGGCCAGGATCCGGGGGGCCGGGGTCGGGGGCACGGGCAGCGTCTGGTCGGCCTGGTCCATGGCCTCCAGGTAGGTGCGCATCGCGGCCAGGGGCCTGGCGTAGTCGTGGCCGCGGCCGGTGACCAGGGGGGCATGGCTGACCCCTATGCCCAGCAGGAACCGGTCGGGGAAGGCGTCGCCCAGCGCGGCCGCGCCCGCGGCCATGGCCGTGGCGTCGCGCACCCAGAGATTGGCGATGCCGGTGCCGACCGCGATGCGCCGGGTGGCCGCCAGCAGGACGGCGGACATGACGAGCGGCTCCTTGCTGCCCAAGCCCTCGTTGACCCAGAGCGAGCCGTAGCCCAGCGACTCGATCGTGGCCGCCGCCCGGCGCGCCTCCTCTGCGGGGGCCTTGCTGATCATGGGATGCCACACTCCGACGCGCCCGATGTCCACGGCCGCTCCCCTCGCATAGAATGTTCGATCGAGATGGAACACTACACTGATGTTCGATCGCAGTCGAACAGGACGCGCGGTCTGACGCACACATCCCCGCTCGAGGTCTCGCTGCAGGCCGCCCTCGACGCGCTGGGCGATCCGATCCGCCGCCGCATCGTGCGGGAGCTGGCGGACGTCCCCGACTGGACGCGCGCCTGCGGCACGTTCTCCCACCTGCCGGTGGCCAAGTCCACGCTCAGCCACCACTTCTCGGTGTTACGCAACGTGGGGCTGCTGGAGCAGCGCGACGAGGGCGCCCGGCGGCTCAACCGCCTGCGCCAGGAGGAGTTCGACCACCGCTTCCCCGGGTTGCTGGCGCTCGTGCTGGAGGAGGAGCGACAGGGGTAACGTCTGGCTGGTGGATGCCATAGAGGGGCAAGCGGGCAGCAGCGACCGGCCCGCGGCCCGGGTCGTCTGCCTGGATCGCGACGGCAGGGTGCTGCTCATGCACTGGTACGACCCGGTCAGCCGCATGGACGTCTGGGAGCCGCCCGGCGGCGGGATCGACCCCGGCGAGACGGCGCTGGAGGCGGCCAGGCGGGAGCTGGGCGAGGAGACCGGGCTGCCGGGCTCGGCGGTGCTGGAGCGGTTCGTCGAGGTCGAGCGCGACTTCTCGTGGCTCGGAGTGCGATACGTGAAGACCGAGCCGTTCTTCCTGGCCACCTTCGAGGAGGCTCGGCCGGAGGTGGATCCCGGGGAGCTCACCGAGGAGGAGCGGGCGGCCTACCGTGGCTACACCTGGGCCGAGGAGCTGCCCGACGACGTGGAGCCGCCCGAGCTGGCGAAGGTGATCGAGCGGCTCACCACGCGACGAGGCGGCGTCACAGGTCCAGAGTGACGCCCTCGGCGGCCGCCGTCAGCGTGCCGTCATAGGACTTCGCGGCGGCCAGCAGCGCGGGCGCCGGGGACGTGTCGGGCCACAGGTGGGTGAGGAGCAGGCGGGCCACGCCCGCCGAGGCCGCGGTGCGGCCCGCGTCCAGGGCGCTGGACAGGTAAGGCGCGTCCTCTTCGGGGACGCGTTCCGGATATGTCGCCTCGGCCACCAGCAGGTCCGCTCCCTCCGCCAGCGCCATCAGCTCGGGGGACGGCCCCGTGTCACCGGTGTAGGCGATCACGCGGCCTCCGGCGCTCAGTCGCAGTCCGGCATTGGGCACGTGGTGCGGCAGGTCGAACACGTCCAGGCGGAACGGCCCGATCTCGTACGGCACGCCGGGCGCGAGATCGCGCGCCACGAAGCTGCCCGCCAGCATGCGCGGCTTGTCCAGCGCCAGGACGGCGTCCAGCGCGCCCGGCGGCGCGTACACCGGCAGGGCGGGAGCGGGGACGTCGGCGAGGGCGCGGGCGCGCAGCAGCGGGTTGAGGTCGGCGCAGTGGTCGGGGTGGCCGTGGGTGACCAGCACCGCGTCCACCTCGTCGGCCCGCATGCGCCCGAGGAGCCTCGGCAGCGTGGCGTAGCCGGGATCGACGAGGACGCGGAACCCCTCGGCCTCCACCACGTAGCCGCTGCACGCCTCCCCCGCGGCAGGCCAAGCCCCACATCCACCCAAAACAGTAAATTTCACACTTACCCCAAAATCGGTTGTCAGGCGTGGGGGCCGTCGCGGAAGTGGCCGAGTTCGTCGAGCGTCGTCACCAGGAGCCCGCGTAGCAGCCGCCCCGCCACCTTCTCGTGCTCGGGCTCCACGGGCACGCCCTTGCCCACCTTCTCCACGTACACCTCGCGCTCCCGCAGGTCGGTGTACGGCAGCGCGGTCATCCCCACGGCCACCGCGACCCGGGTGCCGCCTCGGGGCAGCACGGCCACGGTGTGCGTGCGCAGGCAGGTCTCGTCAGGGGCGCCGTACCAGCCGCTCTTGACCCCGGCCCCGGGCGAGCGGATCGCCTCCCTGGCCCCGAACGCCTGCGACGCGCTGACCTGCCGCATCCACCCCAAAATGGTCTCCGCGATCGGGTCACCGGCGACGGCGGCCTGGGCGAGCACCGCGTACGCGATCGCGACCTCGTCGGCGGCCACCTCGACCGAGCCGAACCGCGAGGGGTCGCCGTTGGGCGGCGACCAGGCGATCCCGGTGCGGCTGCGCAGGTCGTCGAGGATGACCCGGGGGCCGACGGCCAGCCACAGGTTGAGCGTGTCGGCGTTGGAGGACACGACCACGGCGGGCTCGGCGTGCCGCCGCCACCGTTCGGCGTCGGAGATGTGGGCGGCGCTCACCCACGCGTACAGGGGCTTGAGCAGCGAGGCGCAGCGCAGCCGCGCCAGCCCCACGGTGACGCCCACCGTGCGGGCGGGCGGCCCGCCGTAGCCGCGTCTGATGCCCGCGGCCTGGACGCTGGCGCTGTGGTCGAGGTCTTTGAGCAGGTCGTTGAAGCCCACGCCCCCACCGTAGACCTAGGAGGGACTCCCCCAGCGCCCTTCGTACCACTCCGCGCTCGGCGGGTCGCCGGGCAGCTCGGTCGCCCCCGGCGCGCGCAGGCCGTCGAGCGCGATGGTCAGCAGCCGCTCCTTGACGTGCGGATGCTCGCCGCCGGGCGCCGGGCGGCTGAACTGCTCCACGAGCAGCGAGACGTCCAGCGTGGTGACGTCGCCCCTGAGCACGCCGGCCGCGCGCGCCCTGGCGATCAGCCGGTCGGCGAGGTCGGTGCCCTTGCGCGCCGTGCGCCACATCTCGTCGGTGACCTCGATGGTGCCCGCGACCGGCGCGAGGGCGCCCGCCCTGAACCCCACGCACGCGCGGATGTAGGAGACCAGCCCCTCCCAGGGGTCCGGCTCGGCCAGCCCCGCCTCGGCCGCCTCGACCCCGCGCTCCATGGCGATCACGCACAGGCGCTGGAGCAGCTCCTCCTTGGTGCGGTAGCGGCGGTAGAGGCTGCCCATGCCCACGCCCGTCGCCTTGGCGATGGCCGCCACCGGCGCGTCGAACCCCTGCGTCGTGAACACCTCGTGCGCGGCCCGCAGCAGCCGCAGATCGTTGCGCGCGGCCTCTGCCTGCCTCCCGCGTGTGCTCATGCCGTACAGGATATTAGTATTTTCGGAGCGAATCGCTCCGATAGAGAAGGGCTCATCATGCGTGCGGTGGTCTTGAGGCGGTACGGCGGGCCGGAGGCGCTGGTCGTGGAGGAGGTGCCGGACCCGGTGGCCGGGCCCGGGCAGGTGCTCGTGGAGGTGTCGGTGGCGGGCATCACGTTCGTGGAGACGCAGGTACGCGCCAACCGGGGGCCGCGGCAGGCCGAGCTGCCCGCGATCCTGGGCAACGGCGTCGCGGGGACGGTGGCCGCGACCGGCGAAGGCGTCGACCCGGCGCTGACCGGCACGCCGGTGGTCAGCACGCTCGGCGGTCACGGCGGATACGCGGAGCTCGCGGTGGCGAGCGCCGACGACCTGATCCCGATCCCCGGCGGCCTGTCGCCCGAGTTCGCGGTGGCGCTGCTCGCGGACGGGCGCACCGCCGTCGGCCTGGCGCGGGCCGCCGCCCCCGAGCCCGGGGAGTGGGTGCTGGTCGAGGCGGCCGGCGGCGGCGTCGGCAGCCTGCTGGTGCAGCTCGCCACGGCCGCGGGGGCGCGCGTGGTGGGCGCGGCGAGCAGCGCCGCCAAGCGCGACCTGGCGGCGAGCCTGGGCGCGGAGCTGACGGTCGACTACACCGACCCCGGCTGGACCCGCCTGGTACGCGACGCGACCGGCGGCCTCGACCTGGTCTTCGACGGGGTCGGCGGCCAGGTCGGCGCGGCGGCGCAGGGGCTGCTCAAGGACGGCGGCCGGTTGAGCGTGTACGGCATGGCGGGCGGTCCGATGACCACGCCGGAGCCGCGCGTGACGGCGGTCGCCTGGCCCCAGGCGGACATGCGGGAGCTGGCCAGGCAGGCCCTGACGCTGGCCGCCGCCGGCCGCCTGCGCCCGACCGTCGGCGCCACCTATCCCCTGGAGTCGGCCGCCGAGGCGCACGCCACCATCGAGGCCCGCGCGGTGACCGGCAAGAGCCTGCTCGTGCTCCGGCCCGTCTAGGCGCCGAAGCGCGCCCACGACACGACGAGCGCGGCAGGCACCAGCGCGACCACCCCCAGCGCGGTCACCACCTTCCACCGCCGCGCCACCCCAGGCTCCGTCACGAACGCCGCCACGGCCCCTGCCCCGGCGAAGAGCGCCCCGGCCGTGACAGCGTGCGCGAGCGAGGACGTCCACGACGGCACCGCCTCGCCGACGAGCCTGAACACCACCAGCACCCCGCCCGCCACCAGCGCCACCCGCCGCCCCGGCCGTACGTCCACCCGCTCCAGCACGAGCGCGGACGCGGCGAGCAGTGCGAGCGTGATCACCACGACGACGCCGACGGCGGGGGCCAGGCACCCCCAGTCCTCACAGCCGATGCCCGCCCAGGCCAGGCGCACGCTGGCCCACCACAGCACCCCCAGAGCCGCGCACACCGCGGCCGACCGCCCCATTCGCCCCCGCATAACCCAATAGTCCCATCGGCCGGTCGTCAGGAGAGGCGATCGGCCCGCCGCTCGTCCGCCTCGGCCTCGGCGGCCCGCCCGAGCGCGCGCAGGGCGACGGCCCGGTTGGTGTACAGGTCGGGCTCGGGCCGCAGCCCGATGGCCCGGCTCAGGTCCTCGACCGCCCCCTCCAGGTCCCCGGCGGCGTACCGCAGCACCCCCCGGTTCCCCCAGGCGGCGGCCAGCCCGGGCGCGCGCTCCACCGCGCGGTCCAGCGCCTCCCCCGCCGCCGCCAGCCGCCCCGCCGCCGTCTCCAGCTGCCCCAGCACCGTGAGCAGGTGGGGGTTGCCGGGCTCCAGGACGAGCCCGGCGACGACGTCGGCCAGGGCCTCCTCGTCCCGGCCCACCGCGGCCAGCAGCCCGGCCCGGTTGATGTACGCGTCCAGGTAGGACGGGTCCAGCTCGATCACCCGTCCCAGGTCGGCCAGCGCCTGCTCGTTGTCACCCCGCACGGTGTGCAGCTCCGCCCGGTTGTAGTACGCCTCGGGCAGCGGCGGCCCGGCCCGCATGGCCCGCTCGAAGTCGGCCAGCGCCTCCTCGTGCCGCCCTAGCTTGAACAGCAGGTTCCCCCGCTCCAGGTAGTAGTCGGGAAAGGCCGGGTCCAGCGCGATCGCCGCCGCGTAGTCCTCCATCGCCTCCTTGACGTGACCGAGCGCGGCCAGCAGCTGGGCCCGGTTGGCCAGCAGCACCATCCGGTGCAGCGGATGCCGCTCCCGCAGCTCGCGTGCCAGCTCGACGGCCGACTCGACCAGCGACAGCGCCGCGTCCGGCCGGCCGTGGCGCAGCTCGATCAGCGCCAGGCCGTTGAGGTCGAAGCCCAGCTTGAACGCCCGGTCCAAGGGCTCCGGAAGCAGGGTGGAGATGGCGATGGCCTCATTGATCCAGCGCCGGGCCCGGCCCAGGTCCCGTTGTGCGGGGTCGGGGTGGCGGGCGTCGAGCATGGCGGTGCCGTACGCGCTGGCGGCGTGCATCGCCGGATCCTGGCTGACCGAGCGCACCTGGTCCCAGATCGCCCGGGCGTCGTCGGCGCGGCCGAGGCCGCCCAGCGCCGTCGCGGTGCGCTGCGCGAAGCGCCACCAGTGCCCGCCGCCCGGCTCGGTGCGCGCCATGCCGCGCTCCCCCAGCTCGACGGCGGCGTGCAGGAAGCCGTCGCGCATGCACCGGTCCACCAGGGCCCAGAGCTCGTCGGCGCTTCGGGTGTCGGGCGGCGGGTCGGGGCCGCCGGAATACAGCATGATCGTGAGAAGGTCCGGCGGGATCCGCCGCATCATGACGTCCAGCAGCTCGGTGTCCGTCGGGTCGGCCTCGGCGCCGTTGCACACGGCGATCGCCTGCCCGGGGCGTACGGCGTCCCTGAAGAACTCCGCGAGCCCGTTGGCCAGCCGCAGCGTACGGCGGGGCGCGGGCACGAGGATGCGCTCGTCCTCGGGCAGCCCGGCGTCGATCGTGGCCCGCCGGAGCGGCACGAGAGGGGCGAGTTCGGGGGCGGCGGCACGGATCTCGATGTCGTGCGCCGCCACCAGGTCCCCGTCCCGTTCCAGAGCCTGCGGCACCAGGTGACGCAGCAGGGCGGCGGCGACAGTGTAGGGGCCGCGCGGCCGGCGATGTCCGTCGATCAACGGTGTCAGCAGCCCCACGGCCCCCCACTGAGCGGGTGGTTCACCCTGAACTCTGAGATGGGACCTTGCCTCGGTCACCCCTTGTGAAGGACGCTGGAGGTCCCCGCCAGCCTCGCGGTTCCAGGCTTGCGGACAATGATGCGCTTCATGACATACCTCTCCCACTGGGGCTATTTCCCCATTATTAGTGCGTCCCGCCGAATATCAAGATTTATGGTGTATAAGTGGGAGGTTAAACCGCGAAAAAGCGGTTGCCTTTTGATTGACGCCTGTAACCTATTGGGACCGAAACCAACGTGGGAGTGCTTTCGTCCGGGCCTGCTCGGCCTCGCCCATCAGATCGCACAGGCACCGGCCCAGGAGGGTGACCGACCGGCAGCACCCCGGCCCCGGCAGATTCCGCGCCCGGACGATGACCGTGGCCCGTTCGATCAGCCGCTCCAGGCTGGGCTCCGCGCCGCCCTTGAGCGAGCGCGTGTGCCAGGGACACGCCTCTCTGTTCGCGCAGGCCCCTCTGTCGAGGTACGGCGTCTGGCCGCCGCCGAGCGGCAGCGGATCCTCGCGTTTGATCCTCAGGTCGTACAGCGTCCTGGCCGCCCGTGCGGCGACGGCGAGGAGGGCGTGGTTGGGCCGGGGGCGCTCTTTTCCCAGCGCGGCGGTCCTCGAGGGAAGCGCGAGCAGCATCGCGCCGGCCATCAACCCCCCGCCGACGACCATGCCCCAGCCGATCTGCTCGTGGAACCAGATCACCGAGATCGCCGCCACCCAGAGTGGCTGCGACGACATGAGGATCGCGCTCGGCACGGCCGTGACGTGCGCCTGGCCGTACGAGCGGGCCAGGAACCCCAGCGCGCACGACACCACGGCCAGGTGCCCCAGGATCAGCCAGTCGGACCCTCCCGACGGCAGCACGACCCCGTCGCGGACGGCGAAGACCCCGGTGAGCAGCCCGATGGTGAACAGCTGGATCACCGTCAGCGCGTACGCGTGGAAGTTCTCCCCCCGCTTGGACAACTGCGCCAGCAGCAGCGTGTGGCCGGAGTAGAGGGCGGCGGCGGCCAGCGTGACCCCGAGCGCGAGCACCGAGACCTCCTGGTCCTCCATCCCCCTCAGGAGCGTGAACACGGTCATCCCGGCCAGCGCGAGCACCACCCCCGCCCAGATCCGGCGCGGCACTTTCACCTTGAACAGGACGAGCGCCAGGATCGGCGTGATCACCACGCCGCAGCCGACGGCGAACCCCGACAGCGAGGACGGCAGCCCGTGCAGCGCGGCGGCCTGACCGGCCTGGCCGAGCCCGAACATGCCCCCGAGAACGACCCCGTAGATCCAGGTCCTGCGCGGCAGCCCCCTAAGGCAGCGCGGCCTGATGACGAGGAGGGTGAGCGCGGCGATCAGGTAGCGCTCGGCGAGCAGATCCTCAACCGGTAACCGGAGGATGAGGTCTTTCATCAGCGGGAACGCCGACCCCCAAGCGGCGCTGACGAACAACAGAAGCACAGCTCCCAGGAGGGGGCGGGGAGCGGGCACGACTGCCATAGCAAAAGCATCTCACTACTGTTCGCAGCCACTGATGTACAGGGCGCAGCCGGTGAGGTTCCTCTACCACTCGGTGTTAAGAGCCTCACCCGCGGGTTCGTAACATCCATACCGCGGACGCTGTAACCGGCGTCTTCGCGTACTGCGGGTGACGGAAGGAATGTCGGCGGTGAAGTCACGCCGGGAGCCCGGGGAAGATCACCGGGGAAGGGGAGCGGCCCCAGGAGGGGTTGGGTGGGGCCGTGTGCCGGGAGGCTCTCAGAGCTCGATGACCGCCGGAGGAGCCAGGCGTTTTTCGAGGTACACGACCGTGTGGTCGCCGACCTGCTGTCTGGAGAGCTCGCGCCATCCCTCTCGCTCGTAGAGCGCGAGGGCGGCCTCCTGGCTGAGCGTGGTGTCGCCTCTGACGCGCTCGAAGCCGAGCTCCACCGCGCGCCGTTCGAGTGCGAGCAGCATGGCCGAGCCGAAGCCGCGCCGCTGGAACTCCGGATGCACCCTCAGCCGGCACATCTCGGCCGTGGCCGTGTCGACGGGTTTCAGCCCGCCCATCGCGACGACTCGCCTGTCCACCTCGCCGACCAGGAAGTCACCACCGCAGCCCAGGTAGATCTCCTGGATGCGCGGGAAGTCGTCGTCGTAGTAGACGCCGTCGCCCGGCACCAGTCCCACCTCGGCGAGGGAGATCCGGTGGAGTGCGAGGATGGTGTCGAGATCGGACCACCGATAGCGCCGGATCTCCAGGTTCATGCACCGGCCTCTTTCATCTGGACCCTCGGCCGGCGCAGTTGGGCCCTGTACTCCTCGAGCTTCTTGTTGTTGGCGTCACGGGCCGTGATGGCCTGTTCGAGCGTCAGGGCGGGACGCATGATGAAGTCGGTCATGTACTCGTCGCCGAGCATCCCCAGCGCCTTGGTGGCGATGTCCAGCGCGGAGTCGAACTCCCCGTCGATCATGCGGCACGTGGCCTGGTCGAGCCTGATCAGCGTCTGGTCGAGGATGTGGTCCTCGTACTTGTCCAGCGCCTGGTCGAGCACCACCTCGGCCTCCAGGGTCTGGCCGAGCTTGGTGAGCACGTCGCCCTGGTAGAAGTAGAGCTGCTTCTCCGTGTAGCCGAAGGCCATGTCCTCCTGGTGCTCGGGCCGCATGTGGGAGAAGGCGTTCCTGGCCCTGGCCAGCGCGCGTTTCGCCTGGTCGACGATCTCCTTCTTGTTCTCGGCGCCCGAGAGCATGGCCAGCGCCCGCGCCTCGACGACCGGCGCCATCGCCTGCGCGGGGCAGGGCAGGGTGCCGGCCAGGTCACGGCTCTTCTTCGCCAGGTTGAGCGCCTCGCGGGCGTCCCCGAAGTAGAGCGGGACGAGCGACTCGCGGGCGGTGATCCACGCTCGCAGCGCGCGGTCGCCCGTCTCGTCGGCGGCGGTGCGCCCGGTCCTGAAGAAGGAGCGGGCCAGCCGGTGGTCCCCGAGATTGATCATGATCATGCCGCTCAGCCCCGCCAGCTGGGCCGCTATCCGCATCAGGCGTTCGTGCAGGTCGATGGGCTGACGGCGGGACAGCGCCGCGCGTACGGAGCTCATCTCGAGCATCACGTCGCACAGGAGGCGCAGGGGGGCCGTCGTCGTGTACTGGCGGCCGAAGCTCGCCGTGGCCTCTTCCCACTGGTCGAGCATCGCCGCCGACACCGTGGCCATGACGAGCGTCTCGTCCATCCGGCGCCTGATGCCCTCGCACGCGCCGAGCACCGGCCCGTCGAGCTCGGTGGCGGCGCTGGTCCCCGGGTTGAGCAGGTTGAGCATGGTGCGCCGGAGGATGTTCTCGTCCTCGTCGCCCTCGGGCTCCGGAGGCGGCTCGCTCTCGCACTTCGCCGGCGTTAACGGCCGCTCCGTGCTGTCTCCCAGCCGCACGCCCGGATTGCGGTGCCCGTGACCGCAGATGCACGGCCCGTCGAAGCCGAGCTCCAGCGGCTCCACCCGATAGACCGTGCACAGGTAGTGCAGGTATTCGGGCCCTGGACGCTTGAGCCCGCTCTCGTAGGCCGACAGCAGGGTCTCTCCGATGCCGGGCATCGCCTTGTTGTCACGCTCGAACAGAGCTCTGATCTGCTCGATGACGTCCGCCAGCGCGATGCCGTAGGAAAGACGGTGGGATTTGACGCGGCTGGTACCGAACTGCGGAGTGCACTGCTCATGGATCTCGTCAGCTATCTGGGCCGAAGTGCGTCCGGCGGCCAGGCCCTTGGCTCTGATCCGCCGTGCGATCTCCGTTTCCCTGTGCTGTCTGCCGGACATCCCGGCCCCTCTCGCGCGTGTCTCGACCGGTCCACAACTGGTGACTCAGCGTAGCGTCCATGTAGCTCTGCGCCTACCCAAGAGTGTGAACCAATGTCGCCGGCTTGAAAACGCCCGGCATCCAGCGTACGGATAAGGATCGTCCTCCGAGGGACTGTTTCTTACATCCCATGAGGGAGAAGCAACTCCCCGCACCCGGGGGAGCGACATTGCGCCCGCTCTTGACATGAGCCATGTTTGGCCCACCAGCCGATTCCCAAAAGGAGGGGACGAAAGGTGGGGGACGACAACTTCGAGCATCTGAAGCGTCTCGTAGCAGAACTCGACGCTCACGGGTTGCTCGCGAGAGTGGTCCAGACCCAGGGCGGGCGCATTTTCGCTCGGGTCATCAACCCGAACGCGACGAGCCTGTCGGAGAACGTCAGCTGTCGGTCGACGAGCGCATCCGACGTACCGGACTGGTGGTACTGCTGGTCCTGGGGTGAACGGATGCACAAGGCCGACGACCCGGCTGGAGCGGCCACGAAGGTCGCGCGCGTGCTGGCCGCCGTGGGCGAGTGACAAAGCGGTGACCCGGGTGGAGCGCAGCCACCCCGGCTCACCGCACCCACGGCGGCGTCAACGGAGCCGGCGGGGTGGCCGGTGCGGAGGGACTCCCGTATGCCGGAGCCCTTGGTCGCCCCGCCGGTTCCGGCCCCAGGCACGGTCTCGCATGCCGTGCCTGGCCACAGCCACCCGTCCGGCCTTCCCGGGCGGGTGTTCGGGGGATCCCTCCCGGAACCGGCACGGGACACGCTTCCGGGTGCGCGTCCCGTACCGAGCCGTCCGTCATCGGAGCGTCCCGCTCTCTCCCTCCGCGGCCCAGAGAGCAGGCGTCCCCGTCTTCCCCGGCGTGATGTGACGGCGGGCGGTCCGGTCGGCGGTATTTTTGGATCGAATCGGTCCAAAGCAGCCGACCGAACCGCTTCCGGAGGGGGATCTACCCAGTGTTACTGCTGGTGACAGCGTCGCCACCACCCGCTTCTCCGTCGGGCCTGCCCGACTTCCAGAAGCTGACCCAGCAAATGGCTGGGAGCTGCGAGAACGACCCGGCGGGCATTTGCTCTACCCTTGTCGGGATGTTGGACAATGCGACCTGGGCACCCTTGGTGGCCAGCCTGATCACCATCGTCCTGATCCTCGTGCTCGCGATCGTGCTCCGCAAAGTCGCGCACCGGGTCATCACGAGGGTGGTCAACCGCGCGGCCACGGGTGGTTCGATAACCAGCAGGTTCCGCAAGAACGCGGTGCCCGACAGCATCGACGCGCTGCTGCACGAACGGCGCAAGCAGCGCGCCGAGACCATGGGCTCCGTGCTCAAGCACGTCGCCTCGATCGTCATCCTCGGCACCGCGGCGCTGACCGTGCTCGACCGGCTGACGATCCCGATCGCACCCCTGCTGACCAGCGTCGGCATCCTCGGCGTGGCCATCGGCTTCGGCGCCCAGGAACTGGTCAAGGACTTCATCGCGGGCATGTTCATGCTGCTGGAAGACCAGTACGGCGTGGGCGACGTGATCGACGCCGGCGCCGCGGTCGGCACGGTCGAGGCGGTCACCCTGCGCGTCACCAGGCTGCGCGACGTCGACGGCCGCGTCTGGTACGTCCGCAACGGCACCATCACCCGGGTCGGCAACGAGTCGCAGGGCTGGTCGCGGGCCTATATGGACGTCCCGGTGGCCTACGACGCGGACATCGTGAGCGTCCGGGTGCTCCTGGAGCACGTGGCCGAGGAGATCTGGGCCGACGGCGAGTTCCGCGAGACCAAGATCGTGGAGCAGCCGCAGGTGTACGGCGTCGAGCAGATGTCCGACAGCTCGCTGGTGTTCCGTATCAGCGCCAAGACCCTGCCCTCGGCGCAGGCCGAGGTGTCCAGGGAGCTCAGGTTCCGGGTCAAGTCCGCACTCGACTCCGCCGGCATCCCCATGGTCGCCACCGCATAGGCTGAGACGGTGAGTGAGACCTCCTTCTACGACGCCGTCGGGGGCGACGAGACCTTCCGGCGCCTCGTGCACCGTTTCTACGAGGGCGTCGCGGAAGACCCTTTGCTGCGGCCGCTCTACCCGGAGTCCGATTTCGAGGGCGCCGAAGAGCGGCTGCGGGGCTTCCTGATCCAGTACTGGGGCGGGCCCAACACCTACAGCCAGCAGCGCGGCCACCCGAGGCTGCGCATGCGGCACATGCCGTTCGTGATCGGCGAGCCGGAGCGGGACGCCTGGCTGCG
This sequence comes from Nonomuraea angiospora, assembly GCF_014873145.1. NCBI lineage: Bacteria > Bacillati > Actinomycetota > Actinomycetes > Streptosporangiales > Streptosporangiaceae > Nonomuraea > Nonomuraea angiospora. Next base: position 5,051,902 of record NZ_JADBEK010000001.1, read on the forward strand.
GCACATGCGTGACGCGGTCGACTCGCTCGACCTGCCGGAAGAGCTGGAGACCAGGCTCTGGGACTATCTGGTCTACGCGGCCCACAGCCTGGTGAACTCCCCGACATAGCGGGCAGAACACGCCACATGGATATCCCCTGGTGGCGTGATGCCATCGTCTACGAAATCTACGTTCGCAGCTTCGCCGACGCCTCAGGAGACGGCGTCGGCGATCTGGCCGGGGTGCGCGAGCGCCTGCCGTACCTTCGGCGGCTGGGGGCCGACGCCATCTGGCTGACGCCCTTCTACCCCTCCCCCATGGCCGACGGCGGCTATGACGTGGCGGACTACCGGGGTGTCGATCCGCTGTTCGGCACGCTGGCCGACTTCGAGTCGCTGGTCGAGCAGGCGCACGAGCACGGGTTGCGGGTGCTGGTCGACATCGTGCCCAACCACAGCTCCTCCGAGCATCCCTGGTTCCAGGCGGCGCTGCGCGGCGAGCGGCGCGACCGCTACATCTTCCGCGACACCACCAACAACTGGCAGTCCACGTTCGGCGGGCCCGCCTGGACGAAGGTGGCGGACGGGCAGTACTACCTGCATCTGTTCGCCCCCGGGCAGCCCGACTTCAACTGGCGCAACCCCGAGGTGCACGCCGAGTTCCTGGACATCCTGCGGTTCTGGCTGGACCGGGGCGTCGACGGGTTCCGCATCGACGTGGCCATGGGGCTCTACAAGGCCGAGGGGCTGCCCGACGTGGGCGACCAGTCGTTCAAGTCGGTCTCGCCGGTGTGGGGGCAGCCCGAGGTGCACAACGTCTACCGCGACTGGCGCCGGCTGCTGAACGGCTATCCGGGCGAGCGGATGGCCGTGGGCGAGGTGTGGACGGACAGCTCCGAGGACCTCGCCCTCTACGTACGCCCGGACGAGCTGCACCAGAGCTTCAACTTCGCCTGGCTGCAGGCGCCGTGGTCGCCGACGGCGTTCAAGAAGGTGATCGACGACACCCTGGCCTCCGTGCCGTTCGCCACGTGGGTGCTGTCCAACCACGACGTCGTACGCCACCGCACCCGCTACGGGACCGCCGACCCCGGCACGGGGCTCGCGCGGGCCAGGGCGGCGCTGCTGACGATGCTGGCCCTGCCCGGGTCCGCCTACCTCTACCAGGGCGAGGAACTGGGGCTGCCCGAGGTGACCGACCTGCCCGACGAGGCCAGGCAGGACCCCGTCTTCTTCCAGTCGAAGGGCGAGCTGCCCGGGCGCGACGGGTGCCGGGTGCCGATCCCGTGGACGGTGGACCCGCCCTCCCACGGGTTCTCCCCCGGCGGGGTGGAGCCGTGGCTGCCGCAGCCGGCCACGTTCGCGGAGCTGAGCGTGGAGAAGCAGGAAGGGGACGCCGGCTCGACGCTGGAGTTCTACCGCCGGGCCCTGGCCTGCCGCCGTGACCTGGTCAGATCAATTCCTTATACCTTGGAGTGGCTGGACTCACCCGAGGGTGTGCTTTTCTTCACCCGCGGCCCGCTGACCTGCGCCATCAACTGCGGGCTCCGGCCGGTACACCTGCCTGAGCACGACACGGTGCTGCTGTCGAGCGGTCCGCTCAAGGGCGACCTGCTGCCGCCGGACACTGCGGTGTGGCTCCGGCGCGACTCATAGCCATCTCGATCGCTCACCGACACCGCGGTGGAGCTCCGGCACGAGCCGCACCCTTCACAAGCGCTCACCGACACCGCGGTGTGGTCCTGGCGCGGCGCGACTCCGGAACGGCACGACTCCCGCACGGCACAGCGCGACTCCGGAACGGCGCGACTCCGGAACGGCGCGACTCCGGAACGGCGCGACTCCGGAACGGCGCGACTCCGGAACGGCGCGACTCCGGAACGGCACGACTCCCGCACGGCACAGCGCGACTCCGGAACGGCGCGACTCCGGAACGGCGCGACTCCGGAACGGCGCGACTCCGGAACGGCGCGACTCCGGAACGAGCCATAGCCTCGCCTCCTCAAACTCTCGCCGACGCCAACGCCGACGCCGCGGTGTAGCTCCGGCGCCGAGTCATACCCTTCGCGAGCGCTCGCCGCGGAAGGGGATGACGGGCAGCGAGAGCAGCGCGCACGCCAGGCCCCCCGCGAACCCCGCCCAGAACCCGACATGCTCGATCAGCACGCCGGCCAGCGGCGTGATGACGAGGGAGACGGTGTTCTGGATGGTGTTGTGGGTGGCCAGCACCCTGCCGGCCCAGGCGGGCCCGGCCAGTTCGCCGGCGGCGAGGTAGGCGAGCCCGTTGCCGGCCACGGTCATCACCGCGGCCAGGGCGAGCATGGCGGGCCCTAACGCGCCGCCGGTGAGCGTGCCGGTGACCAGCAGCACCAGCACGCCGATGGTGGCGAGGGTGATGAGCAGCAGGGGCCGCATGCGCAGGCCGGTCCTGTCGGACCAGCGCCCGGCCGCGATGCGCACCGCCGCCCCGCCGATCGCCGCCACCCCGAACAACTGCCCGGCCGCCACGCTGTCCCAGCCGTACACGTGCACCAGGCAGGTCACGCCGTACGTGCTGACCACCATCTGGGGCACCACGTGCAGGGCGCTGGTCGCGTGCACCCGCCACAGCGCGGGCTGCCGGTACGGCGTGCCCGCCGGCGCGGTGCCCGGCCCGGCGATCGTGCGCGGCGGTTCGGCCAGGAAGAGGGCGGCCAGCACGGCGGCCAGCAGGCTGACGGTGGCGCAGACGGCGAGCACGCCGGGCAGGCCGTACGCCCGCGCCACCGGCGGGAGGACGAAGGCGCCGATGGCCATGCCGAGGGTGAAGGAGACCTGGCGCACGCCCATCGCGACGCCGCGTTCGGGCGGCTCGAACCAGCGCAGGACGATCCGCCCGCCGCCGACCAGCGCGGCCGAGCCCGCCGCACCGGCCAGGGCCAGCAGCGCGATCACCGCCCAGGTCCGGTCGACGAACGCGACCGCGGCGAACAGCACCGCCGCCAGGCCCACGCCGGTGCCGAGGACCACCCGTTCACCGTGCCGGTCGGCCAGCGCGCCCCAGGCGACCAGGGCGAACAGGATGCCGATGGCCGGGGCGTTCGCGATGATCCCCGCGACCGGCAACGAAACTTCGAAATGTCGCTGTATTTCGGGCAGGATCAGGGGCAGGCCGCCCAGTCCTAAGGTGACGCTGGTGTGCGCGTTGACGCCCAGCGCCAGCATCAACCATCGCTTCACGAGAAGCGTTTGAGGTAGGCCAGTTCGCTCTCGGTGAGCCTGCGCGGTGCCGCCCGCTCGACGTCGTAGGCCGCGAGGACGGAGGTGGCGGTGACGTACACGTCGGTGTCGTCGCGGATCTCGTACTGAATCGTGAACCGCACCGACCTGATCTCGGTCACCCACGTCTCGACCCGCACCGGCTCGGCACGGAAGCCGAGGGGGCGGCGGTAGTCGATCTCGTGGCGGGTCACCACCAGCCCTTTGAACGGCTCCTCGCCCGCGTTGTACGGATCGATGTGGAACATGCCGAAGCGGGCGTCCTCGAGATAGTCGAGGAAGCGCACGTTGTTCACGTGATCCTGGGAGTCGATGTCGGCAAATCTCACCGTTCGGAGGTATACGTGCCGCTGGGCTTGGGAGCGTTCAACCACGTCCGCCACCGTACCCGCCCGGGTCAGGTGTCCTTGCGCCAGGTCTATTTGTCGTAGTTGGGGGTGTCGCAGAAGCAGGTAGGCCGAAGGCTGCAGTGGCCGTCCCGGGCGCGGGCGGGAGATCGAGTTGCAGGCACGCACCCAAGCCCACCAGGCAAGGGGATGAGACACCGACATACGCCCGAATCCGCAAAGCAGGGAACCAGGCACAGACACGCGCCCGAATCCACCAAGCAAGGGAACCAGGCGCCGGCACGCGCCCGACCAGGCAAGGGAACCAGGCGCCGGCACGCGCCCGAGTCCGCCTTCCACCGGGGACATGCGAACCACGTCCCGGGCGACGGGGATCTATGGGCTACCACCCATCCCTACAACTTTTGATTACCCAGCGTAACCATCACCGCCCCGCTCGCCGCCGAATCCACTCAGCGCCCGGCCTCTCAGCGTCCGGTGTCCCCCCGCCCTGCCGCCGTTGCCCGGCCGTCTGTTCCCGCTGCCCGCCACACCCCACCAGGCACGCAGCGGCCTACCCGAGGACCTTGAGGGGGTCGAGGCGCCGGATCAGGGTCATCGCCGCTTCGATGACCTCCTGCGCCTCCTCCTCCGTATCCGAGGTGGCGACCTCCCGGGCGGCCTCGCCGATGATGCTGGTCAGCACCGCCACGGTGAACCGATCGAGCGGGTCACCCCCGGCCCCCAGCAGCACGGCGTTCTGGCGTACCCACTCCCGCCCCCGCGTACGGCGGATCAGCTCGAACCCCGGCGGCCCGTCCCCGTCGATGAAGAGCCGCACCAGATCGCGCCGGTCCCACGCCCCGGCGAGGTACGCGCGAGCCCCGGCGATCAGCAGCTCGACGGGATCATCCACGCCCGCCTTCTTGGCCCTGGCCACGCTGGCGGCCGACGCCTCCTCATGCGCCGCCTGATGGTCCTCGTACAGAGCCAGGAACAGCTCGGTCTTGCCCCCGAAGTGGTGGTAGAGGCTGCCGACGCTGGAGCCGGCACGGGCGACCACCTCGGAGACGCTGGCCTCGGCGAAGCCGTGCTCGCCGAAGACCTCGCGAGCCGCCTGCAGCATGGTCTTACGCGTCTGAGCCGTACGACTCCACTCCCACGAGGACTTACGCGCCACGCAGCAGAGTATAACCCCGCGAATTCTAGAATTTGATTCTTTACACCTCACTACAGCGATGGTCGGAGAAGGCGGCTGACGGACTTCTCGCTCGCCCGAAGATCTGCAAGTCCATGAGGCAGACGATCTCGGAGTAGGCGGTGGCACCCGGAGTTGCGGCTGCGGGCATCTTCGGGGGCACTGAGGAGATTCAGCGCCGTACATCGCCCGATCGCGCCGAAGCGGGGAAGCGCTCCTGCCGCCTACGCAGCCCCACTGGTTTTCCTCCCTCGCCCCGGACCCCAAGGCGTCAAGGGCTGGGTATGCCATTGCCGTTGTGTCCGCGGCCGGCCAGCACCTCCTCCAAGGTCGGCCGGACGTCGCCCGGCTCGCGCGGGCCCGGCTGGGCCAGTTGGATCAGGACGCCGTGGGCTTCCTTGGGGTGCAGGAAGACCTCGCGCCAGCGGGGGTCCGCCTGGTTGAGGCCGTGCAGGCGGTAGCCGCGGGCGGTCAGCAGGGCCACCGCGGCCGTCAGGTCGTCGACGTGGAAGTTCAGGTGGTGGACGCCGCCCCGACCCCTCGTGAGCTCGAAGAAGCTGTCGAAGAACGTCGATCCGGCCAGGGGCTCCATGAGCTCGACCTTGCTGCCGTTCGCATAAGTGAGCTGTAACGTGCGGAAACCAACGAGCCGGTTGTCGCCACCGCCGCCCAGGTGCCGGCCGCCGAGCAGGTCGCCGTAGATCGGCAACAGGTCCCTGATCCGGGGAGCGGCCACGGCCGTGTGGTCGAAGGAGACTTCGAGGCCGTCGAGTTCGAGATCCAACGCACGACTCCTTAGTCCAAGCAATCCTAGAATTGGATTCTAGCCAGGGATGAGCATCTCACCCTTGACGACGGGAACACTGAGGAGCAACATCACAGAAACGAATTCTAGAGCAAGCTTCTAGAACGCTTGACGGGGGTCCAGCCCACAGAAAGGCAAGCCATGAGGCTGTCCTACGTCCGCGAGCTCGACGAGTACCCGACCGGCGCCCGCCGCATGAAGATCCTCACGATGGCCGTGCTGGCCATCCTCATCGGCTCCTACGAAGGGCAGATCGCACCCGTCGTACCTCTCCTCCTCAAAGATCTGGACATGTCGCTGGCCACGTACGGCGCCGTGTCGGGCGCCGCGGCAGTGGCCGGGGCGATCGCCTCCATCCTGGGCGGCAGACTCACCGACCGGCTCGGCCGGGTGCGGCTGCTCATCCCGCTCATGGGCCTGACGGCCGTGTGCTGTTTCGCCATGACACTCGTGCACAGCCCGCGCGACCTGCTGATCGCCCGGATCGTGCTGGCATTCGTGGACGGCGTGGCCATGGCCAGCACCGCGCCGCTGATCAGGGACTTCTCACCGCGCCTGGGGCGGGCTCAGGCGTTCGGCTTCTGGACGTGGGGACCCGTCGGCGCGAACTTCCTGGCCGCGGCCATCGCCGGCTGGACACTGCCGATCTTCAACGATTCGTGGCGCTCGCAGTTCGTCATCATGGGGTGCTTCTCGCTCGTCATTTCGGCGGTCATCGCACTCAACATCGCGGACCTGTCTCCCGAGCTGCGGGCCCGGATCCAGCACACCGAGCGGGCGGCGGCTCAGGTGGTGGATCTCGGACGGCCGGCGCGCGTGCGCTCGCTCTTCGTCAGGCGGAACATCTGGGCGCACGTCATCGGCATCTCGCTGTGGCTGGTGCTCTACATCACGCTGTCGCTCTTCGGGCAGACGATGCTGGTCGATGCGCTCGGTATCAGCAGTGCTCAGGCTTCGACGATCATGGCGGCGTTCTGGAGTCTCAATCTGCTCACGCTGATCGTAACAGGCCGCCTGTCCGACCGGACCCAGCTGCGCAAGCCGTTCTCCCTGGGCGGAACCATCGCGGCCGTCCTCGTCACCGCCTACCTCGCCGCCTCCCTGGGCCAGGAAGACGTCTCGACCGGCACGCTCATGGTGGTCGGCGCGCTGCTCGGCGGCTCGCTCGGAGTGGCGTACGCGCCCTGGATGGCCAACTACTCGGAGGACGCCGAGGACGCCGACCCGCGGCTGCAGGGCACGGCTTGGGGGCTGTTCGGGTTCCTGACCAAGGCTATCGCGGTGGTCGGGCTGCTGGTCATCCCGCGAGTCGTCGCGGCGACGGGCTGGCAGACGTGGCTGTTCGTGGCGCTGGGGTGTCTTGTTCTGTTCATCCCTGCGATCCTCATGTTCAACGGGCCGTGGCGCCGCCCCGCCCGCACGCCTGTCACAGTCGCCCTCGGGGAGGCCGAAGGATGACCGAACTGTCCGACGTCGCCGCTTCCGACCTGCGCGGGATCCGTCACCTCGACATCGACGACGTGCTCGCGTACGTGCACCGCGACCTCAAGCGGCTGCCCGACTACACCGAGCTGTACAAGCGCTACCTGCGCCAACGGTGGGACGTCTACGAGCTGGACTTCTCGCAGGACATCGTCGACTGGCGCGAGCGCATGTCACAGGAGGAACGCGACGCGTTCGTCGGCATCTCCGCCGGGTTCCACCATGGGGAGCGGCAGGTGGAGGTGGAGCTGCCGGTGTTCATGCTGGGCGGCTCCGAGGAGTCCAAGATCTACATGTCCAGCCAGATCGAGGACGAGGCCCGGCACACGGTGTTCTTCGACCGTTTCTACCGCGAAGTGGTCGGCATGCCGGGCGACTCGGTCCAGGATGTGCTGGACGCGTCGTTCGAACACGTGTCGGAGACGTTCGTGGGGCCGTTCGGGCTGCTCGCCTACCAGGCCGACGAACTGCGGAAGGACCCCGAAGACCCCGCCGCCCGGGTGCGCTACGGCACGACGTACTTCCTGTGGATCGAGGGCGTGCTCGCTCTTTCCGTCATGAAGATCACGCTCACGTACTGCCGGGAGCGGGGGTTCCTGCCCGGCTACTACACCGGCTTCACGGCCACGTGCCGGGACGAGGCCAGGCACGTGCAGTTCGGGATGCGGTTCCTGCGCGACTCGGTGCAGGAGGATCCGCGGCTGCTGCTCCAGATCCACGAGACGCTCCGTACGATCCTCGCCATCAACGCCGCCACCAGCCGCAGGCTCGCCCTCGAGTCCCTGGGCTGGTCGCCGGAGGAGGTCAGGCGCCTCATGATCCGCCAACTCCACATGAAGCTGGTGGACGTGGGCATCGCACTCCCTCCGGACATCCAGGACATGATCGCCCGCATCCAACCAGAGCTCGCCGGAGGCTGACGTATGCGCTTCTTCACCCCGGAATGGGCCGAAGCCGTCCGCGCCGCCGTGGACACGGGGCCTCCGCAGGAGGGCAAGCTGCCGTCGTACTGGAGCTGGATCGACCGCGCCCGAGCCGGCTACACCGCCACCTGGGCGCTGGGCGTACGCGAGGCGGGGGCCTACCTGGTTCTGACCTGGAAGGACGGCAAGTGCGCGGAGGCGGCGATCACCTCCGACCCCGCAGCCGCCGACTATGTGCTGGCGGCCGGGGAATCGACGTGGCGGGAGCTGCGGGAAGGAGCCGATCCCGGACGGGTGGTGATGTATCGGGGGTTACGCCTGGAACGCGGGGATGCGCTGGCGTTCTTCCGGGTCATCTACTTCTTCGTGGAATCTCTCGCCGCCCTGTCCCACGTACCCGTCGAGCCCTGAACGAACGCCGCGGCCGATCGGCGCCGCCTGCCCGGCGCGTCCGTCCATCACGTCGCCGGGCACCTGTCCGCCACCAGGCCGGCCGCCGGTCCCGGCACCCGTACACGACCCGGCGATCCTGGCATTCGTCCGCCACCCGGGGCCGGTCGGCGGTCCCAGCGACCGGCCGGGTGCGTCAGGCGACGTCACCCGCGCCCCGCCGTACACGACGGAGGTTCCCTCCGGAACGGCGGAGCGCGGGCGGATCAGCTCAGTCTCGGTGGAGCTTCCGGTACGTGACGCGGTGCGGGCGGGCGGCGTCGGCGCCCAGCCGCTCGATCTTGTTCTTCTCGTAGTCGGCGAAGTTGCCCTCGAACCAGAACCAGTTCGAGCCTTCCTCCCACGCCAGGATGTGGGTGGCGATGCGGTCGAGGAACCACCGGTCGTGCGAGGTGATCACCGCGCAGCCCGGGAAGTCGAGCAGCGCGTTCTCCAGCGACGACAGCGTCTCCGTGTCGAGGTCGTTGGTGGGCTCGTCGAGCAGCAGGACGTTGCCGCCCTGCTTGAGGGTGAGCGCGAGGTTGAGCCGGTTGCGCTCGCCGCCCGACAGCACCCCCGCCTTCTTCTGCTGGTCGGGCCCCTTGAACCCGAACGCCGCGATGTACGCCCTGGACGGCATCTCCACGTTGCCGACCTTGATGTGGTCGAGCCCGTCGGAGACGACCTCCCAGACGTTCTTGTTCGGGTCGATGCCGCCGCGGCTCTGGTCCGCGTACGAGATCTTGACCGTCTCACCGACGGTGATGGAGCCGGTGTCGGGCGTCTCGCTACCGGTGATCATGCGGAACAGCGTGGTCTTGCCGACGCCGTTGGGGCCGATGATGCCGACGATGCCGTTACGCGGCAGGTCGAACGTCAGCCCCTCCATCAGCAGCCGGTCGCCGAAGCCCTTCGTCAGCTCCTCGGACTTGATCACCGTGGTGCCCAGGCGCGGGCCCGGCGGGATCTGGATCTCGTCGAAGTCCAGCTTGCGGAACTTGTCCGCCTCAGCCGCCATCTCCTCGTACCGCTGGAGTCGGGCCTTGCTCTTGGTCTGGCGGGCCTTCGGGTTGGACCGGACCCACTCGAGCTCGTCCTCCAGGCGCTTCTTCCGCTTGACGTCCTTCTGCCCCTCGACCTTGAGGCGCTGCGCCTTGGCCTCCAGGTAGGTGGAGTAGTTGCCCTCGTACGCGTACGCGCGGCCGCGGTCGAGCTCCAGGATCCAGCCCGCGACGTTGTCGAGGAAGTAGCGGTCGTGGGTGACGGCCAGCACGGTGCCGGCGTACTTCTCCAGGTGCTGCTCCAGCCACTGCACGCTCTCGGCGTCGAGGTGGTTGGTGGGCTCGTCGAGCAGCAGCAGGTCGGGGGCCTCGAGGAGCAGCTTGCACAGCGCGACCCGGCGACGCTCACCACCGGACAGCTTCGTCACCTCGGCGTCGGGCGGCGGGCAGCGCAGCGCGTCCATGGCCTGCTCGAGCTGACTGTCGAGGTCCCACGCGTTGCGGTGCTCGAGCTGGTCCTGGAGCTTGCCCATCTCCTCCAGCAGCTCGTCGCTGTAGTCGGTGGCCATCTGCTCGGCGATCTCGTTGTAGCGCTGGAGCATCGCCATCGTCTCGGCGACGCCCTCCTGCACATTGCCGAGGACGGTCTTCTCCTCGTTGAGCGGCGGCTCCTGCTGGAGCATGCCCACCGTGAAGCCCGGCATCAGCCTGGCCTCACCATTGGACGGCTGCTCCAGGCCGGCCATCATCCGGAGCAGCGTCGACTTTCCGGTGCCGTTCGGGCCGAGAACGCCGATCTTGGCTCCGGGCAGGAACGACAGCGTGACGTCGTCAAGGACAACCTTGTCGCCGTGCGCCTTGCGCACGCGCTGCAGCGTATAGATGTACTCCGGCATGCCCTCTAGCTTAGGGGCTCTCCACCCAGGCTTCCGCCGCTCCTCCCGGTAAGACCCGAAAGACCAGGCAGCGTCCGCCCGTCCACCGCGGGGCCCCACGCTCTGACGTACGCGCAAGGCCGCGTGGAAGGTGAGAGACCTCCGCGAGTACCACACCCTGACAGGCCGAGAGCGGCCGTGCGCCACACGTTCATGTGCAGCAGCACGTTCGCCGGACACGGCCATCGGTGACGACTACGCCTCTTCAAGCTCTGGGCATTGGCGTGCGCAGAGCCAGCGTCCCAAGCCAGAACCGGCGCCCCCAACCAGAGCCAGTGTCCCAAGCCAGAGCCAGCGGCCAACTCGGTGGGGCTCAGGGGCTCACGGGCTCACGGGCTCACGGGCTCACGGGCTCACGGGCTCACGGGCTCACGGGCTCACGGGCTCAGGGGCTCAGGGGCTCAGGGGCTCAGGGGCTCAGGGGCTCAGGGGGTCAGGGGGTCAGGAGTTGTGATCGTCGCTGGGGAGGGAGCGTGGCGGAGGGGGTGATTGGACGACGGGAATGCAGACACGGTCCCGCCCCAGCTCCTTCGCCCGGTAAAGCGCCAGGTCAGCGGCTGCCAGCAGGTCGATCAGGTCGTCTCCGTGCACGCTCATCAACGCGACCCCCGTCGAAATGGTCACCCTGACGAGGGCATCGTCGACGGGGATGGCCATGCGGCCGATGCGGGTGCGGAGGCGTTCGGCCACCTGGCGGGCCTCGTGAATGTCGGCGCCAGGCAGGAGGACGACGAACTCCTCACCCCCGAACCGCCCCACAACGTCGTAGTCCCGCAGCTGGCTGCGCAACGTGGACGCCACCCCCACCAGCACCTGATCGCCGACCAGATGTCCGTAGGCGTCGTTGACCCGTTTGAAGTGATCGATGTCGATGATCAGGAGCGCCAGCGTTTCACCCGTCCGGCGGGCCCGGACGATTTCGGTGTCGGCCTCGCGCTGCCAGGCGGCGGCGTTCAGCAGGCCGGTCTTCGCGTCTGTGCGGGCTGCGGCCTGGAGCTGGGCGTGGAGGAGGCTGCGCTGCAGCAGCACCACCGGCGGCAGCGTCAGGATCAGCAGGGCCAGGTTGAGTCCGCAGCAGATGGACACCGTCACGCCCAGGCAGAGCTCGACGATGTCCAGCAGCACGCTCTCCCTGTCCCACAGGACCTCCCGCCACGGCATGTCGGGGTCTGCGGTGTGGGCGGCGATGGCGATGAGAGCGATGTTGAGCAGGGAGAACAGCACAGCCGCCCCGACCGCGCAAAGGATCGGCGGTCCGCTCCCGAGCGACAGCACCCATGGGTCCTCGATCATCCAGTGGAACGTGACGGACGCCGCACATCCGGCCAGACCGATGGCGGCCGCGCTGAACACCCGGCGGTAGAGGACGGTCGCACGCACGCGTACCTGGAGCAGAATCTGCAGGACGATCGGCGCGAAGATGGCGTAAAGCGGCGGCAGGAGCAGCGCAACCGGCAGCCACCAGGCCGACAGCAGGTCTCGCGAGACGCCGGCGGGCATGCCCAGCCGCCGGCTGGCCTCGATGCAGACCGCGCCGCAGGCCATGAGAGCACCGAACGTGACCAGGTCCCACCATTGGAAGACGGTGGTCACCGCGAACACCATGATCGCGGCAAGGTCGAGGGCGACGATCGCACACAAATAGATCACGAGCGGGCGACGTTGCCCAAGCAACGGCCAGCGGCCGGCCAATGTTGACACACCGTCGCGAGACCCGATCGAGGCGTGACTGGTCGCCGCCATCTCGTCTCCTCCCTGACTAACGATGTGTAACACAATAATTGCGGAGTGTGCGATGTGCGATGGGAACGGATACGTTGGCAATGACTACACACACCTGCTCATGCCGTGAGTGGGTCGTGTTGGACCGCCGTGCCGGAAAGGAGCAGCCATGGTGCGGGGCGTGACCTGGACCTGACAGAGGCTCTAGCCATCTGCCGCGGACAACACACCATCGGCCGCCCTCGGGGGTCCCAGTCAACGGGCCACGGCCGGTGCCCCCCTCCTCTTCTTTCCCTTCCTCTACCTCAGCCTTCGTCAGCTCCCCTCTTCGCTCGCCTGCCTCTCCAGCGCCCTTCGTGGCTTCGTTGCTTCGTTCTCCGGGAGTCGCTCGTTTTGGGTTTCTCCGGTCGCGCCATCCCTTCGAGAAGTCCTCCCCTTCCGCCGCCGTCTTTCGAGGGCCGGCTGTCTTGATGCCTTTCGTTCGACGGTCTTCTCCTTTCCATGCATGCGTTTGATGCGGCGGCGCCGGCATCCGCAGGTTTATTGAGCAGCATCGTTGGGCGGTCGGCGCCCGGTCTTGGGCGTGAGGGGCACCGGTTGGGTGAGCGGTGCCCCTTTGCCTGCTCCTACGCGGCTGCTCGTTCCTGCAGCAAGGACTCTTCGACGTCGCCGTCTTCCTCGTCGGTGCCCGCCTTGCTCGTTGTCTCGTCCGCCTCGGGGCCCAGGAAGCGGACCGTGTGGTCTCCCGCGCTCGGGGTGCGCCTCGTGCTACTCGCCTCCCCTGCGGAGTGCATGATGTCGTCCTCACCTTCTGAGGAGTCGGCAGTGCTGATGGCTTCTTCTGAGCGCAAGGTGGCGGCCTCGGATGCCTGGGGATGTGCCGCGTCGTCCGGCCCCGAGATGCTGGAGAAGTCGCGGTCGGCGCTCAGGGTGTGGAAGGGATTGGCTTCGGGGGCGGGGCCGGAGCGGGGGAGGTTGCGGAAGCTGCGGGTGCCCATGGCCCAGTCGCGGGTCTCCTCGTCCAGGCGGTCGCGCATCTCCTTGCTCATCGAGGTGATTCCGGAACGCTCCGGCTTGGCGAAGACGCCGGTGCCCCAGCGCAGGTCGTGCCCGACCGCGTTCGCCTCTATCTCGGGCACGAAGCGGCGATCACCTTCCGGGCCGAACTCGCGGATGCGCAGCTTGCCGGAGACCACCACAGGGTGTCCTGCCCGGACGGAGGAGGCGACGTTGTCGCCCAAGGTACGCCAGCAGCGGACCGTGAAACACACCCTGTCGCCGTCCATCCATTGCCCCGCCTTCTTGTCGAAGTAGCGGTGTGAGGAGAACACCTTCAGCGAGGTGACCCTGCTGCCGTCATCGAAGCTGTACTGCCTCGGCTCTGCTGCGACGTTGCCGGTGAGCGTGATGTAAATGTCGTTCATCCCGTGCCTCCCATGCGGCGGGCCGGCTGCCCGCGATCTGGGATCAGGGTGCCGGGGAAGGGCTTGGTCACGAGCTCTGGAACGGGGTTCTGTGGACGGGCGGGGCTGTGTGGGTGGGGCTGTGGATGAGAGGCTGTGGGCGGTGAGGCTTCTGCGCATCGAGCCGTTGCATGCGGGGCACAAATGACCGTAGGACGCGGGCCATCTGGCCGAAGCTCAGAAATGCCGTGGCCGTGCTCGCGACCGCATCTGGCCACAGCGAGCGAGCGCAAAGGGCCGTAGAACGGACGCAGGCACGGCCAGCCGCAGAGCGCGAGTGTCAAAGGATCAGGGCTGTGGCTGGCGAGCGCATCCGGCCGCAGTGTGCAAGCGTCGAGAGCCGTGGCTTGCGCGCACATCTGGCCGCAGCACGCAAGCCCGAACGACCGCAACGCCCTCCTGAACGGGCGTAGCGCGGGCCCGAGCGGCCGTGGCACGCGGTGCCTGAACGGCAGAGTGACGCAAGCTCGAACGCCGTGGGATGCGGCCCCAAACGTCGTAACACTCGGCCCGGAACGCCCGTAAAGCGCGTCCGGATGGCCGTGGGACCCAGATCCGAACAGCCTCGGAGCGCGACCGGACGGCCATGGGACGTGGGGCCGGATGATCACGCGGCGGGAGCGGGCGGGCTCTGGCTGGTGGAGGTGTAGGAGTCGGGGCCGGGGGCCGGCCCGGGTGGGCGGTGGAGGGTCAGGGGGAGAGGTCGCGTAGGGCTGTGTAGAAGGCGTGGTGGCGGGTCAGCTCGCGTTCGACCGGCTCCACGACCATCGTGGTCGACACGGCGGCCACGCGGCGGCGCATTTCGCGCTCCAGGCGCTCCCGTTCGCGCGAAGCCCCCAGTTCCACGAAGTTGCGGGAGGCGATGCCTGACAGCGCTCCCAAGCCCAGCACCGACGCCATCATCAGCCCCACCCACGGCAGCGTGGCGCTGTCGCTCAGCAGTTCCAGGGCCGGAGGAAGCTGTCCCGGCATCAGCAGGCCCGCGGCCAGCCAGGCCAGGCCGGCGACGAAAGCGACCACCAGGACGTACTGCCACACCTTGAGCGCGCGCCACCACCCGGGTACGCGGTCGAGCTGCGGCGCGATCTCCGTGAGGTCCTCGGTGAGGGCCTGCGGGAGCTGGCTGGAGCGGGAGCGGGCCGCCTGGTGGACCGCGGTGCGCCACACCGGGTGCATCCCCACCGACAGGCCGTCGGCGAGCGCCTGTACGGCGTTGGCGACCTCGGCCGACTGGGCGCTCACCGAGCCGGTCGTGATGCCGCGGATCTCCTCCCCCAGGTCCTGCAGGCGCAGGCTCTTGAGCGGGTCCGAGCGGAACTTCGAGAACCACCGCGGGTACGGCCAGCCCACCCAGTGGCTCGACCGCTCGGCGTAGACGTTCTCCATGGCCTCGCCCACGGCCGGTACGCCCACCGCGTCGCACAGCGCGTCCGTGAGCCCCATCCGGCGGGCCTCGTCGACCGAGGACGGCGCCGACAGGGCCTCGCCCAGCGGCATGGCCTTGCTGAGGCGCTGCTCCAGCCGGTGCAGGTCGGCCTCCAGCTTCTGGATGGCGGCGCGCCGGCGGGCCACCGCGGTCGCGATGACGCTCCTGAGGCTCTCGATGCCGCGGCCCGTGACCGCGGAGGTGGGTACGACGCTGGGATGCTCGACGCCCTCGCGGCGCAGCAGGTCGTTGAGGTCGATGACCAGCTCGGCCAGCTCTTCCTTGGTGAGCCTGTCGGCCTGGTTGAGCGCGAACACGGTCACCGCGTCATGCCCCGCCAGCTCCGTCACGTAGCGGCGGTGCGTGGACGCGTCGGCGTACTTCTGCGGGTCGAGCACCCACACCACCAGGTCGGCCAGGCCGATGAGCCGGTCGGCCTCGGTGTCGGTGAGGGCCCTGATGGAGTCGTGGTCGGGCAGGTCGAGCAGGATCAGCCCGTGGAGCTGGCTGTCGCCCTTGTCGAGCGCGCTGGCGCGGGAGAAGCGGTGCCGCCACTGGATCTGCAGCCAGTCGAGCAGCGGGCCGGCGCCCTCCAGCCCCCACACGCAGGCGTGCGTACGGGCAGTGGTCGGCCGGCGCACGCCGGTGGGCGACAGTTCCAACCCCGAGATGGCGTTGAACAGCGACGACTTGCCGCTGCCCGTGCCGCCGGCCAGGGCCACGACGGTGTGCTCGGAGGACAGCTTGAGCCTGTCTCCGGCCTGCGTCAGCAGCGTGTTGGCCTCGGTGAGCAGCTTCTTGTCCAGCCGTCCCGGGCCGTGCTCCACCACCTTGGTGAGCGCGGACAACCGCGGAGCCAGCCCGGGCCTGGTCGCCATGGTGGTCATCGGGCGACCTCGAGGTTGTACGTCGCCTGGTAGAGGCGGGTCGCCACGGACTCGTCCGGAATGCCCGCGGTGTCGAGGGCTTGCACGTAACGCATCGATTCCTCGTCGAACAACATGCCGATCCTGGCCCGCAAATCGCTGAGCGCCTTGGCCCCGATGCCGCGCAGCGACTCCGCGCCGAGCAGGGCGTTGACCAGCCGGTGCGGCACCCCTTCGCCGTTGGTCCCGCTGAACATCGCGACCGTGAAGATCAGCGAGAGCGCGTCGGGATCGAACGACACCAGCTTCGACACCGACCGCTTGGCCACGCCGTCGGTGCGTACGAGCTCGCTCAGGTGCTCCTGCCACGACGCGATGGCGCGACCGGCGTGACGTACGAGATTGTCGGAGGGCCTGTCGAGGCCCTCACCGAGCTTGGCGCCCAGCTCGGAACGGTGCCGCCAGCGCTGGACCACCTCCTCGGTGGCGCGGTTGGCGGCGGCGACGATCACCGCCTCGAGCCCCGCCCGGATCGCCGCCTTGAACGCCAGCACCCGCTCCGGCGCGTGCTTGGCCGACCGGCCGCGTTTGCGCACCTGGAGCGAGCGCATGAGGTCGCCGGAGCCGGCGAAGTCCTGCCAGCGGGCCAGCACCTCGCCGTGCAGCAGCGAGCCGTTCTTCGACGCCTTGTCGATCTCGCCGAGCGCGCCCCGGAAGGCCGCCTCCACGTCGCTGCGCAGCTCCGTCCTGAACGCGACCTGCCCCTCCAGATGCCTGGCCAGCGCGGGTACGCGGGTGCGGAAGCTGTTGAGCACGCCGTTGAGCGTCTCGCGCACGGCCTGGGCCCTGCGCTCCTCGTCGACCGACAGCTCGGCCAGCCAGAGCCGCAGGTCGGTGACCTCCGCGTCGGGCAGCCTGCCGTCGGTGACCTTCGCCTCGTTGATGACGAACCTGTCGATCTCGCCCAGGCCGTATTCGGTGAGCATCCGTACGAAGTGCTTCAGAACCACCTCAGCGGACCTGGGCTGCACCCGCGACAGCACGATCGCGAGCCGGGCGCCGCGCTCCTTGGCCAGCTTCAGCAGGTTCCAGGCGGGGGCGTCGGCGTAGCGGGCCGCCGTGGTCACGAAGATCCACAGGTCGGCGGCGTCGAGCATGCGGTGGGCGACCTCGTGGTGCTCCTCGACGACCGAGTCGATGTCGGGGGTGTCGAGCAGCGCGACGCCCTGCGGGAGCTTCTCCGTCGCGACCACGACCATGCTGCGCACCCCGGCCTCAGGGGCGGGCTTGTCGAGCCGCTGGAGACCGCCGAGCAGCTCTCCCTCGGCGAACCACTTCCGGTCGTCCGGGTGGCAGACCAGCACGGGGGTGCCGGTGGTCGGGCGGCGGACGCCGGTGCGCGAGACGGTCTTCTCGGCCAGCGTGTTGACCAGGGTGGACTTGCCGGCCCCGGTGGAGCCCGCGACCACGATCAGGGCCGGGGCCGCGCTGGTCCTGACCCGGGGGAGCACGTAGCCCTCCAGCTGGGCCAGCAGCTCGCCCTGGGCCTGCCTGGCCTCCTCCGCGCCGGGCAGGTCGAGACCGAAGCGCAGGTCCGCGACGCTCTCCCGGAGCGTGCCGAGCGCCGCCATGAGCGCCTCGGCGGCCTCGGCGGGCAGCTCCTCCACCCGGCCCGGCTTCTCCCCGGTCGCCGCGCCGCCTCCGGACTTCTCGTCCCTCGCCTGCGGCTCCTGGCTTCCCAGCGGTGCCTGCCCCTCCTGCGGCTTCGCGCCGTCAAGGGGCTCATCGCCGTCGCGGGGCCGCCGCTCGGCCTCCGGTTCGTCGCCATCCGCCGGCTCGGGCGCCGGTCGCTCGTCGTCATCCGCCCCATCGGCCGGAAAAGGCTCGTCGAGCGTCGCCTCGGCCTGCGAGTCCTCGTCAGCGTCGGCCGGCTGCGCGGCTTGAGACTGCGCGTCGCCCGGCTCCGCGTCCTGAGGCCGCTCGGAGCCCTGAGGTCGCTCCTCGGCCGGCTCCGCGTCCTTGCGCTGCTCCTCGGCCGGCTCGGCGTCCTGCGGCTGCCCATCGGACGGCTCAGCGTCCTGGGGCGGCTCGGCGTCCTGAGGCTCGTCGTCCTCCCTCGCCACGCCGTCCTCGGTCAGCTCGTCGAGTGACGGCGGCTCCTCGGCGCGCACCTCAGGCGCAGGCTCGGGCTCCTCGTCGGACGAGTCCTCCGTCGCGAAGGACGGCTGCTCGCCGCGCGCCCCCTCCCCACCACCGAGGTGTACGGGGCGAGGCCGTGGACCGCCGAGCGCCGCGGGCTTCACGAAGAGGGAAGGCCGCTCGCCCTCGTCCACGGGATCGCCGGCCTCCTCAGGCACGTCGTCATCGGCCGTGACCGCCTCGGCGGCGGCCGGAGCCGCGGCCTCGTCGGCCTCCTCCGGCACCGGTGGCCCCGTTGAAGCCGCGGCGGCCTCCCGCTCCCCCGGAGGGGGAGCGGGAGGCTTCTTCCGCGACTTCTTCGTGCCGAAGGCATCGAAGCCGTCGTCGCCCTGGACCTCTGCCAGGTCCTCGTCACCCACCGGGCGAAAGCTCAACGTCTGCTCTCCCGGTGACTCCTGCCGCCCGTCATCCATGGCCGTGTTCACGGCAAGCGCTCCGCTCGAACCATCTCGACCTCCTGGCCGACCCTCACGACGTCGCCGACGATGACGATTGCCGGCGGCCGGATCCCAGCCGCGGACACGCGGTCGGCCACGGTGGAAAGCGAAGCGGTGACCGCCCGCTGGGTCGGAAGGGTACCGTCCTGTACCACCATTGCGGGAGTCTCCGGGGGACGTCCGTCTCGGATGAGCGCTTCTGCCACCTTCGCGAGCCGCTCGACGGCCATCATCAGCACCAGCGTGCCCTGGGAACGGGCCAGGGCGGGCCAGTCGACGGTGGACTTGGGGTCGTCGGGCGCGACGTGCACGGAGATCACGTGGAACTCCTGGCTGACGCCCCGATGCGTCACCGGCACCCCGGCCGCGCCGGGCACCGCCACAGCGCTCGTGATGCCGGGGACCACCAGCACGGGAATGCCGGAGCGGGCGCAGGCGATCAGCTCCTCGCCGCCGCGCCCGAACACGAACGGGTCTCCGCCCTTGAGCCGGACCACGAACTTGCCCTGTCTGGCTCGATCCACGAGCAGCTCGTTGATGGTCTCCTGGGAGAGCGAGCGGCCGTAGGGGACCTTGGCGGCGTCGATCAGCTCGACGTCGGGGGCCAGTTCGTCGAGCAGGGCCCGGGGCGCGAGCCGGTCGGCGACCACCACGTCGGCCTGCGCGAGGAGCTGGCGCCCACGCACGGTGATGAGGCCGGGATCGCCTGGGCCACCGCCGACGAGCGCCACGCCGACCGGTTTGGTGCGGTTGCGCCGGGCGTCGACCGTGCCGTCGCGCAGAGCTTCCACGACCGCGTCTCTGATGCCGGCGGCCCTGCGCGGGTCACCGCCCGCGGTGACGGCCACGTTGATCTCGTCGACGCGCCCGGTGGCGGGCGTCCAGGCGGCCGAGGCCTCCTTGTCGTCGGCCCGCACGCACCACACGCGTTTGGCCTCCGCCTCGGCGGCGATCGCCGTGTTGGCGGACCTGTCGTCGGTGCAGGCCTGTACGAGCCAGGCGCCGTCACAGTCGCCGACCTCGTAGGGCCGGGCGTGCCAGGTGACCCTGCCGGCGGCGATCAGGTCGTCGAGCGCCGGCGTCACGCTCGGCGACACGACCGTGACCTCCGCACCGGCCTCTAGCAGCGCGGGAACCCGCCGCTGAGCGACGCGACCGCCGCCCACGACGAGGACCCGGCGGCCGGAAAGCCGCAGGCCGAGGAGGTAGGGGCCCATGGGGGGAATCTCCCGTTCGCGAAGGTTCTGTGTTAGGACGTAAACCTACCGGCTCCGGAAGCGTCATTTGCTGCGCACGGGTCAACGGCCATCGAGAAGGGGCTGCCGCGGGTCCCAGCGAGGCCCGCCCTGAGCATCCTTCCGGCGTCTGGCCATCCCTGAAAGCGCTTCAAGGATAACCCGGTTTCCCAGGTAGGCGGTGATGTCCGCGTGGTCGTAGGGCGGCGCCACCTCGACCACCTCCATTCCGGCCACGGGCAGTTCGTAACAGATGCGGCGAACGGCATCGAGCAACTGCCGGGCGGTCAGTCCCCCCGGCTCGGGCGTGCCGGTGCCGGGAGCGTGGCCGGGGTCGCAGACGTCGATGTCGACGGACAGGAAGATCTGGTCGCACTCGTCGAGCGCGATCGCGAACGACTCCGTCAGGCACTCTTCCAGCCCACGGGCCACGATCTCCGTCATTTCGTACGAACGCATGTTCTGGGCGGCCATCCAGCTCAGCGTCTCCGGCTCGGGCCAGTAGCCGCGCAGCCCGATCTGCAGGAACCTGTCGCCCCGGATGGCCCCCGACTCGATGAGCCGCCGCATCGGCTGGCCGTGCCCGTAGAGGTGGCCGAACGCGATGTTCCCGGTGTCGGCGTGCGCGTCGAAGTGGATCATCGAGGTACGGCCCGGCGCGTACGCCCGCGCGGTGCCGCGGGCGTCGGGCAGCGCCACCGTGTGGTCGCCCCCGAGCACCAGCGGGATCGCCCCGGAGGCGGCCACGCGGTGCACCGCCTCCTCGATCGCGGCCAGCGAGCCCTCGACGTCGCCCGAGTAGCACTCGACGTCACCGGCGTCCAGCACCCGCAGGTCGCGCAGGGCGTCCACGCGCAGCGCCAGGCTGGGCCTGGAGCCGTCGTGCGG
Organism: Nonomuraea angiospora; assembly: GCF_014873145.1. Classification (NCBI taxonomy): domain Bacteria; kingdom Bacillati; phylum Actinomycetota; class Actinomycetes; order Streptosporangiales; family Streptosporangiaceae; genus Nonomuraea; species Nonomuraea angiospora. Next base: position 5,072,474 of record NZ_JADBEK010000001.1, read on the forward strand.
CAGGTAGCAGGCCTGGCGCAGCGCCATCGGGCCGAACCTGGCGCCGGGGCGGTTGCTGGTGCCCCCGTCGAAGGGGGCACCGACGATCACCACGTCGGCACCTTCGTAGGAGGCCGGATCGTCGAGGTCGCAACGGTCCACGCCCAGGAACGTGATGTCGGGACCGTACATGGGGCCGTAACGGGGCACTGCTTACCTCTATCACACGGTCTTTTCGCTCACTCCCGCCGAATCGAACGTCGCGACGTCGTGCATCACCCGTACGGCCGCGCAGACCACCGGATACGCCAGCAGGCCGCCCGTGCCCTCCCCCAGCCGCAGCTCCAGGTCCACCAGCGGGCGCAGCCCGAGGTGGGCGAGCGCGGCGGTGTGGCCGGGCTCGGCCGAGCGGTGGCCGGCCACGCAGTGGTCGATCGCGGCCGGGTCCAGCGCGGCGGCCACGAGGGCGGCGGCCCCGGCGATCACGCCGTCGAGGATCACCGGCACGCGGGCGGCGGCGCCGCCCAGGATGAAGCCCGCGATGGCCGCGTGTTCGAACCCGCCGACCGCGGCCAGGACGCGCAGCGCGTCGCTGGGCGCGGTCAGGGCCCCGGACAGGCCGTTGGTGCGCAGGGCCTCGCGGACGATGTCCACCTTGCGGCCGAACGTCTCGTCGTCGATCCCGGTGCCCCTGCCGGTCACCTCGGCCGGGTCATGGCCGGCGAAGACGGCGATCAGGGCGGCGGAGGCAGTGGTGTTCGCGATGCCCATGTCGCCGGTGACCAGGCACCTGGCCCCTGACGCCACCAGGTCGCGGGCAACGCCGATCCCGGCCTCCAGCGCCCTGACCGCCTGGTCGACGCTCATCGCGGGGCCCTCGGACAGGTCGGCGGTGCCGTACGCGATCTTGCGGTTGACCAGGTTGGGCGCGTCGGGCAGGTCGGCGGCGACGCCCACGTCCACGACCGTCACGGACACTCCGGCCTGGGCGGCGAAGGCGTTGGCGACCGCGCCGCCGGACAGGAAGTTGGCCACCATCTGCACCGTGACCTCCTGCGGCCACGGGGTGACGCCACGCGCGTGCACGCCGTGGTCGGCGGCGAAGATGGCCAGCGCCGCGGGCTCCGGCATGGGCGGCGGAGTGGCGCCCGCGGCTCCCGCGAGGCGTACCGCGATCTCCTCGAGCGCGCCCAGCGAGCCGCGGGGTTTGGTGAGGCGGTCCTGGTACGCGCGGGCCTCGGCGATGGCTCGAGGATCCGCGGGACGGATCGCGGCGAGCGTCTCAGCAAGCACGGCAAACCTCCACTTACGGGACGAGTTGGAGCGCTTCCTCATATCGGTCGATCACGACGTCGGCCAGGGTCTCACAGTCGCCGATCACCTCGGCGCACCGGATGTCGAGGTCGGGGTGTCCCGCGCCGTACGCCAGCGCCTGGGCCCACACGCGCTCCAGCAGGCCGCCCGCGAACAGCAGGTACGGCACCACGATCACGCGCTTGGCCCCGAGACGGCGGCAGCGCTCGAGCCCGCCGGGCACCCCGGGCGGGGTGACTGACACGAACGCGGTCTCGACGGTCATGAAGTCGTAGGCGTGCGTCTCCCAGAACAGCCGGGAGACCCGGTGGATCTCGGCGTTGGCGGTGGCGTCCGTCGAGCCCTCGCCGACCAGCACGACCGCCGTCTCGCCCGGCTCGATGTGGACGAGGTGCTCCTCGACGGGCAGGGAGTCGACCGCGCGGAGCCGGGGCCTGGCGCCGACGAGCTCCAGGGCGCGCGGCTTGGAGATCTCGGTGGCGGCCTCGTTCAGCCGCTCGGCCAGCAGCCCCAGCACGCGCGGGTCGGGGCCGAGGGGGCGGCCGTAGTCGTACATGAGCGTCGGATGCCGCTTCTGCTCCAGCTCCATCGCGGCCGGGAACTCCTCGCTCATCCTGCTGAGGCTCATCGGCAGCGCCACGAGCCGGTGGTGGCCCCTGGCGACGAGGGAGGCGACGGAGTCGCTCAGCCGCGGAGAGGCACGTTCCAGATAGCCGCCGGACACGTCGGCGCCCGTCTGGTCCAGCCGGCAACGCAGCCGGTGTACGAACCTGCCGAACTCCGCGGCGTAGGCGTCATCCTGTGAGCCCTGCCCGATCAGCAGGAGCGGCGGCTTCATTGTGAGGGAATCTCCGGTGCGTTAGACAAAGACAGGCGAGGATAACCGATGCGCCCCGGTAGGGAACAGGTCACGCTGTGTGCGCGGGGGTCGCATGCACGACGAACACGGGGTCGGAGGCGGTCAGACGGTGTGAGCCGTCGGGGTCGAGCGTCAGTCTAGAGGCCAGGATCTGGGTGCCCTCGCCGCGGTAGCCGTGCTCGCGCAGCCGTTCGAGGACGGCGGTGACCTGCTCGACCTTCCTGAGCGAGCACACCAGCGCCCGCGGGCCGCGGGCGGCGCAGGCCACCACGACGTCGGGGCCGCCGCCGCCCACGTAGACGGCGTCGGGGTCGGGCAGCGGCTCCAGCGCCGGCGGCGCCTGGCCCCTGGTCAGAGCCACTTTGACGCCGTGCCTGAGCACGTTGGCGCGCAGCCGGGCGCAGGCCTCCTCCGAGCGCTCCACGGCGACGACGGCGGCGCCCATCCGCCCGCACTCGACGGCGATCTCGCCCTCGCCCGCGCCCACGTCCCAGACCAGGTCGCCGAGCCGCGGACCCAGCTTGGCCAGGATGAACGCCCGCACCTCCGGCGGCAGCGCCCCCTCGAACGGCAGCGCCCACTCGGCCGGGCCGGGCTGCGCGCCCGCCAGCCAGCCCGGCTCCTTGGGCTGGTGCAGCGGGTCGAGGACGAGGACCACGTCGGGGTCCTTCCACGGCCTGGTGGTGGCCTCGCCCATCCGGCTGTGCGTGACCCGCTCGTCCGGACCGCCGAGGTCCTCGCAGACGATCAGCGCGCGGGGCGTGGTCGGCGCCAGCTCCCTGGCGATCTCGCCGGGGCCGACGCCGGGCGCGACCAGCAGCGCCACCTTGGGATGGGCCCGGCAGGCGTTCACGACCCGGTCGATCTGGCCCGGGCCGGACGGGGCCACGACCAGCGCGTCCTCCCAGTTGAGTCCGGCACGCGCGAAGGCGCGGGTGATCAGCGAGATCGCCGGCACCACCTCCGGTTTGAGGCCATGGGCCCGCAACGTGCGGACGACACCGAAGAAGCCGGGATCGCCCTCGGCGACCACGACCGCGGGACCTTCTCCGTGTTCGAGGTGATCGTCCAGAACTTCGAGCAGCGCGTCGTCGGCCGCGGTCGGCGCGGAGAGCCTGAGCTGCCCGAGCACGGCGTCGGGGCCCACGACGAGCGCCGCCTCGCGGAGCTTGTCCACCGCCCTGGCCGAGAACTCGTGCCCGTCCCACCCGACCACCGTGATCATCACGCCTCACCGTCCTCACCTCAAGGGTGACGGCTGCGATCGGGTTTCACAAAGGGTACGAAGGTCAGTCCGGTGTGCCCTCAGGCCAGGTCGGACGGGATGAGGCTGTAGACGATCACGTCCTGGCCGCCCAGCGAGGACCTGGCGACGCCCTCGCGGACGAAGCCGGCCTTCTCCGCCACCCGCTGGGAGGCCGTGTTCGTCGCGAGGGCGCGCAGCTGCAGCCTTCTGAAGCCCTGCCGCTCGAACAGCCAGCGCGCGATCGCCACCACGGCCTCGCCCGCGTACCCGTTGCCGCGGGCCCACGGCGCGGTCATGTAGCCGATCTCGGCCGACCTGTGGGCCCAGTCGACGTCCCTCAGGTCCACGTTCACGGCGAACCGCCCGGTGTCCCGCTCCACGACCGTCCAGGTGATGCCCGCGCCCCTCATCCGGATGCGTTCGGCCGTGCCGACGGACGCCCGCGCGTGCTCCTGCGAGTAGTCGCGCGGATAGCCCGTCATGGCCTGGGTGACCGGGTCGGCGACGGTGGCGACCAGGTCGGGCGCGTCCTCGGCGGACGGTTGCCGCAGCAGCAGTCGCTGGGTACGCAGCTCCGTCCTGGGCAGGGCGTCGGGCTGCCGGCGGCGGTCGTAGGCCAGCAGGCCGAAGATGACCAGGTCGTGCGGCCCCTCCTCGTCCAGCACGGCGTCGCGCAGCAGACCCTCCCAGGTGAAGCCGGCTTTCAGCGCCACGCGGAGCGAGGCGAGGTTGTCCAGCTTGGCGGTCAGGTCGACCCGGCGCAGCCCGACGGTCTCGAACGCCCAGTTCACCAGCCCGCGCACGGCCTCGGTGGCGAAGCCGCGGCCCCGGTAGAGGGGGTGGACGCCGTACCCGACCTCGGTCGTCCCCGCGGTCCACGAGGTCTTGAACAGGCTGATCGCGCCCACGATGACGCCCTCGGCGTCGGCCATGGCCAGATGCAGGCCCTGCCCCGAGCGGCGCAGCTCGTGGACCCCGATCGACAGCCACCGGGGGATGCCGGAGGTCTTCTCGGGGGCGCCGGGCGGGAGGAACCGGACGCCGGACCGCACGATGGAGCGGATCCTGGCGGAGTCCTTGAGGCTGAACGGCCGCAGTGTCAGCCGTTCCGTGGCGATGCTCACATCAGCGTCGAACACGTCGGCAGGGTACACACTCGCGATGTTTGCCCACGAAAGCGGGGGTAGGGGCGCAATTGAGAGGAGTGAGGTGACTATGGAGCAACGTGGGAGCGACAAGCACGGTCCGCGGCTGGACGACGAGCAGAAGCACGAGACGGAGGGCATGGTTCGCGGCGGCGGATCGACCCACGCCGAGGAGTGGAAGGAGCCCGAGGCCATGCCGGCGGCCGGCGAGGAGCCGGCGAAGCCGTACCCGCCGGGACACGAGCCCGGAACCCCGTCCGGCATCACGCAGCGGGGCGCCGACATCCGCAGCGACCTCGCGAAATGGTTGAGCGACGCGCATTGGCCCGCCGGTCACGAAGATCTGGTGCGGCACGCCGACAGCGCGGGTGCGCCGGACGCGGTGGTGGACATGGTGCGATCCCTCCCGGACCGCCAGTACCGGAACGTGGCCGACGTGGCCAAGGCGCTCGGGCTCGGCGTGGAGAAGCGGAGGTGGTGAACGGTGCGGCTCGACTTCATCCGCCCGCTGTACGAGCGGCAGGGCCCGTACGCGTCCGTCTACCTGGGCGCCTACACCGGGCAGGAACGTGAGGCCCACTGGCGCGGCGTGCGGGACCCGCTCGAGAAGGACGGGGCCGACAAGGCCACCCTGGAGGCCCTGGACGAGGAGGCGCAGCGGCCGGTGGCCGGGCGGGCGATGTTCGCCGCCCACGGCGACGTGGTGCTGGCCGACTCGCTCCCGAAGCCGCCGGGAGAAGTGGGCAGGTGGTCCCCGCTGCCGCACATCACGCCCATGCTCATGTACCGCGGCGAGAACGTCCCGCACATCCGGGTCATCGTGGACCACGCGGGGGCCGAGCTGACGGTGTTCGGCGGCGGGTCGCCGCGCAGCGCCGTCGTGCAGGCGGAGGACTGGCCGCTGCAGAAGACCGCGCAGGGCGGCTGGTCGCAGAAGCGGTACGAGCGGGCGGTGGACGAGACCTGGGAGAAGAACGCCGTCGCCGTCGCGCACGAGATCGACGAGCAGGTACGCCGCATCAGCCCGGAGCTCATCCTGGTCGCCGGCGAGCCGAAGTCCCGCTCGTACCTGCTGCACCACCTCAGCACCAGGTCCGCGGACCGGGTGATGATGGTCGAGCACGGCAGCCGCGCCGACCACGGGCAGTTCGAGGAGGACGTGGAGCGGGCGCTCGACCAGTGGCTCGACCGCAAGCGCGCCGAGCTGCTGGGGCGGCACCAGGAGACCTCCGGGCCCACCGGGGTGGCCCGCGTGGCGCACGCGCTGCGTGAGGGCCGCGTTCAGGCGATCCTCGTGCCCGGCGAGGTGCCGCGGGAGATCTGGATCGGCGGGGGCGGCACCCAGCTGGCCACCGATCCGCAGGAGCTGCGGCGCTGGGGCGTCGAGGAGCCCGTCAAGGAACGCGCGGACTCCGCCCTGGCAAGGGCCGCCGCGATGACGGACGCGGAGCTGTGGTTCTGCGACGGCGTCGCCGACGTGGCGGCCGTGCTCAGGTACTGATGATCACCTCGAGCGTCCTGGGGCCGTGCACGCCCTCGACCCGGTTCAGCTCGATGTCGCTGGTGGCCGAGGGGCCGCTGATCCAGGTGAGCGGGCGCGCCGGGTCGAGCCTGGCGATCGCCTCGGGCACCCCGGCCACGATCTGGTCGGCCCGCACCACGCACAGGTGGTAGTCGGGGACCAGCGTCTGGGCGCGCGTGCCCTGACCGGGGCCGTGGTCGAGCACGATCGTGCCGGTCTCGGCGATGGCCACGGCGCAGGACGTGATCACGCCGTCGGCCGTGTCGAGGTCGCCCCAGCCGCCGTCCCGGTCGAAGCCGTCGGGGACGATCATGCGACGTCCCGCGACGGCTTCGTCGATCCTGGCGGGCACCTCGGCGGCGGGGAGCACGTGCACGATGGCCCGGTAGTCGTCCACCCGCTCGGCGAACAGCCCCACCACGTCCTCGACCTGCGGCGCCGTGCGGTAGTCGCGGGGGATCTCGACGTCCGCCGCCCCGGCCACGGCCTTGCCGATCCTGGCGAGGATCTCCTCACGCGCGCTCATTCCGCTCCCACCAGTCTCTGAAGGATTCTTCCGGAATCTCGGGTATGTCCCTGGTGTCCGTCCAGGCCGACATCGGCCCTGGCAGGCGCTTCGGCACGAGCCCGCGCAGGCGGCTCGCCGCCCGCTGGGCCCTGGCCAGGCGTTGGTGGTCGTTGAGGATCCAGCCCGCGACCTTCATCCCGGCCCGCTCGGCCGCCGCGTGCGGGGCCTTGGCGCGCAGGTCCACCAGGACCTCGGGGATGTCGATGGCGACCGGGCAGACCTCGTAGCAGGCGCCGCACAGGCTGGAGGCGTACGGCAGGGAGGCGTCCAGGTCCGACGACATGCCGCGCAGCTGCGGGGTGAGGATCGCGCCGATCGGGCCCGGGTAGACCGAGCCGTACGCGTGGCCGCCCGCGCGCTCGTACACCGGGCACACGTTCAGGCAGGCCGAGCAGCGGATGCAGCGCAGCGCCTGGCGGCCCACCTCGTCGGCGAGCACGTCCGTGCGGCCGTTGTCCAGCAGCACCAGGTGGAAGTCCTGGCCCTCGACGGCGCCCGTCCACATGCTCGTGTAGGGATTCATCCGCTCGCCCGTGGAGCTTCTCGGCAGGAGCTGGAGGAACACTTCCAGATCCCGCCAGGACGGCAGGAGCTTCTCGATCCCGACGACGCTGATGAGCGTCTCCGGGAGCGTCAGGCACATCCGGCCGTTGCCCTCCGACTCCAGCACCACGAGCGTGCCGGTCTCGGCAATCATGAAGTTGGCGCCGGAGATCGCGACCTTGCTCTTGAGGAAGCGTTCGCGCAGGTGGAGCCGGGCCGCCTCGGCCAGGGCGGGCGGGTCGTCGGTCAGGTTCGGCGGGACCTTGGGCATCTTCTCCAGGAAGATCTCGCGGATCTCCGACCGGTTGCGGTGGATGGCCGGGACCAGGATGTGGCTGGGGAAGTCGTCGCCAAGCTGGACGATCAGCTCGGCGAGGTCCGTCTCGTACGCGGTGATGCCCTGCGCGGCCAGCGCCTGATTGAGCTCGATCTCCTGGGTGGCCATCGACTTGACCTTGACCACCTCGGTCTCGCCGGTGGCCTTGACCAGGCCGGCGACGATGGCGTTGGCCTCGGCGGCGTCCCTGGCCCAGTGGACGGTGCCGCCCGCCCGGGTCACGGCGGCTTCGAGCTGGACCAGGTAGCGGTCGAGGTTGCGGAGGGTGTGGTCCTTGATCGCCTTGCCGGCCGCGCGGAGCTCCTGCCAGTCGGGGAGCTCGCCGACGACGTTCGCGCGCTTGCCGCGGATGGTGTGCGTGGCTTTGCGGAGGTTGTAGCGAAGCTGCGAGTCCTGTACGGCTTTAGCCGCATTTTTCGGGAAATTGCCGGGCATGCCGAGGAAAGTCGCGCTCACTGGTTCTCCTCCGTCGATGCGAGGATCTCGGCCAGGTGCATCGTCCTGACGCCGGTCTTCTGGCGGCTCAGCGTGCCGCCGATGTGCATCAGGCATGAGTTGTCCGCCGCGCAGAGCACTTCGGCGCCCGTGTCCAGGATGTTGCGGGTCTTGTCGGCGCCCATGGCCGCGGAGACGGCCGGGTTCTTGACCGCGAACGTGCCGCCGAAGCCGCAGCACTCCTCCGCTCCGGGCAGCGGGACCAGCTCCAGGCCGCGGACGTTCCGCAGCAGCCTGGTGGGCCGGTCGCCCAGGTGGAGGCCGCGGAGCGAGTGACACGTCGGGTGATATGTCACCCGGTGCGGGAAATATGCGCCTACGTCGTCGACCTTCAGCACGTCCAGCAGGAACTCGGACAGCTCGTACACCTTCGGCACCACCTCCGCGATGGCCGCCGCTCCCTTGCTGCCCGGCCTGGCCAGCTTCGGGTACTGCTCGCGCACCATGGCCGCGCACGAGCCCGACGGCGCCACCACGGCGTCGTACCCGGCGAACACCTCGGTGAAGTGGCGGGCCAGCCGCACGCCCTCCTCGCGGTAGCCGGTGTTGACGTGCATCTGACCGCAGCACGTCTGGGCGGCGGGGAAGTCCACATCGCACCCGAGCCTGCGCAGGAGCGACACGACGGCCTTGCCGGTGCCGGGGAAGAGCGTGTCGTTCACGCACGTGATGAACAGGGCGACTCGCACGGCTCTCCTTCCACAACCAATGAGAAACCTGCTAAGTGGACTGCCGCAACGGTCTCAACCATGCACCGCGGTGGGGCGGCAGGCCAACGAGCAGGTTTCTTGTTGGGTTGGTCTAACCACAGTATGGTCAGACCATATCGAACCACATCCTTTCCGGCCAGCATGAGGGGGTCCGTTGGACGACAACGGCTGGCGTCCCGTCAAGCGAACGCGGACGTTCGAGGACGTTCTCGCACAGATCGAGCGGCGTATCGCCGAGGACGGCCTCACCGTGGGCGACCGGCTGCCCGCCGAGCGCCATCTGGCCGAGCAGCTCGGCGTCAGCCGCTCGTCGGTACGCGAGGCCATGCGCGTGCTGGAGACCCTCGGCGTGGTGTCCTCGCAGGTGGGCCGGGGTCCGGACGCGGGGGCCGTGCTGACCTCGCGCCCCGACACGGCGCTGACCGACCTGCTCAGGCTGCACCTCGGCCTGGCCAGCCTGGAGATGCGCGAGGTCATCGACACCCGGCACATGATCGAGCAGTGGGCCGCCGCCCACGCCGCCGCCGGGCGGGCCGACACCTCCGCGCTCGCCGCCGCCCTTTCCGGGATGGACCAGGCGAGGAGCGCCGAAGAGTTCGTGGAGCACGACACCGCCTTCCACTGCGCGATCGCGGACGCGTCGGGCAACCGGCTCATCGCCGCCATCATGCGCTCGCTACGCGACTCGATGCGGAGATACTCGGTCGAAGCGGTGCAGCGCCTGGGCGACACGTCGATCCTGCGCGCCGACCACGTACGCATCCTCGACGCCATCGAGCGGGGCGAGCCGGACGAGGCCACCCTGGCCGTCTCCGACCACCTGGCGCACGCCTATCCCTCCCTGTTCGATCCTGAAGGGTTCGATCACTGAAGCAGGTCCGATCACTGAAGGAGGTCGGCCTGCCGGCAGGCGGCGCCCGAGCAGACCGCCATCGCCTCCAGCCGCTGCCTCAACCGGTCGAGCAGCGCAGGATCGGCGGTCGCGGCCAAATTGCGCAGCTCGTACGGGTCCGCGTGCAGGTCGTAGAGCTGGGTCTCCCCCGTCGCGTACTGGACGTACTTGTACTGATCCGTACGCAACGCGCGATAGGGAGGCACCGGCGTCTGCGCGGCCGACGACTTGTCCGTCGGCCGGGCGAACTCGACCAGCACGTTCTGCCGCCACACCGCCGGCGGCTTGCCCTTCAGCAGGGGCACCAGCGACCGCCCCTCCGCGAACGGCGCCGCCGCGGCCCCGCCCAGCTCGGCGAACGTCGTCGCCAGGTCGACCGACGAGCTCAGCTGGCTGACCGTGGCCCCCGCCTTGATGCCGGGACCGCGCACGACGAGCGGGACCTTGATGGCCTCCTCGAACGGGGTGGTCTTGCCCTGCTTGAGCCGGTGCGTGCCCAGATGGAAGCCGTTGTCCGAGGTGAAGAAGATATAGGTGTTGTCCAGCTGGCCGGTCCGCCGGAGCTCGTCCACCACGGCCCCGACGAGGTCGTCCACGCCGAGCATGGACCGCATCCTGGCGCGGTAGCGCTCGTCGACCTGGTCGACGGCCGCCTCGTCGAGGCTGGGCCGCTCACGCAGCCACTCCGGCTCCGCGCTCACGTCCTCCTGGTTGAACGACGGCGTACGCGGCGCGATCGCGCCAGGGAAAGCGTTCGCGTGCCGGACGGCGGGGTTGGCCGGGTTGTGCGGGCCGATCGGTGCCAGGTACAGGAAGAACGGCTCGCCCTTCGAGCTCGCGATGAACTGGCGGGCCTTGCCGGCCAGCACGTCCGACAGGTAGGCCTGCTCGGAGAAGCCGTAGTCGTACAGGGAGCCGTTCTCGTTGAGCCGGTAGTCGTACTCCTCGTAGAGGCGCCGGGTCGGCACGTCCCACTCGTCCCAGCCGGGCGGCACGAACTTCTCATCGGCCGACCCGCCCGGATAGTGGTTGAGATATTTGCCCATCAGCGCCGTGCGGTATCCGGCCTGCTTCATCCAGGTTCCTACAGTGGAACGTTCCAGATCCCCGGTGTGGAAGCGGTCGAACCCGCCCTCCGGCGGCGTGTTCGTCCACACACCATGGCTGTGGACGTACTGGGAACGCAAGATCGACGATCTCGACGGGCAGCACCAGGAGTTCGTCACGAAGTACCGGTCGAACGAGGTGCCCTGCCGCACGAGCTCCCGGGTGATGTTGGGAAAGTTCGGCAACGTCCCGGATTCGAGGTCGTCGGCCATCACGAACACGATGTTCGGCCGGGACTCAACCTCGGCCATCGCTGGCCCTGCCGCCAGCAGTAGTAGCAGCATGCACATGAGTCGACACAGACCGTTGACCACAGGGTCTGAATACCCCGGAATATCCGCCATTGACACTCACCGCCGTCACAGCCGTAATAGAACTTAATTCCGGAGGTGTCTATGAAGCTCGGCCTGAACCTGGGCTACTGGCAGCGCAACGCCGACGACGCGACCGAGACCGTGCTGGCGGCCGAGCGGCTCGGCTACGACTCGGTGTGGACCGCCGAGGCGTACGGCAGCGACGTCTTCACGCCGCTGGCCTGGTACGGAGCGCGTACGAGCCGCATCAAACTGGGCACCTCGATCGCCCAGATCTCCGCCAGACCACCCGTCACCACGGCCATGACCGCCATGACCCTCGACCACCTCACCGGCGGCCGACTGCTGCTCGGCGTGGGCGCCTCGGGCCCGCAGGTCGTCGAGGGCTGGTACGGCCAGCCGTTCGCCAAGCCGCTGGCCAGGACGCGCGAGTACGTCGAGATCATGCGCAAGGTGTGGCGCCGCGAGGAGCCGGTCACCAGCGACGGCCCGCACTACCCGCTCCCCCTGGCGGACGGCCTGGGCAAACCCCTCAAGCTCATCACGCACCCGCTCCGCGCGGACATCCCCGTCTATCTCGGCGCGGAGGGCCCCAAGAACGTCGCCCTGGCCGCCGAGGTGGCCCAGGGCTGGCTGCCGCTGTTCGCGTTCCCCTCCAAGATCGAGGAGATGTACGGCGAGTCGCTCGCCGGCGCTCCCCCGGGCTTCGACGTGGCCGCGATGGTGATGGTGGTCATCTCGGACGACGTGCAGGCGGCGCTGGACGGCGTGAAGATGATGCTCACGCTGTACATCGGCGGCATGGGCGCCCGCCAGCGCAACTTCCACGCCGACATCATCGGCCGCATGGGGTACGCCGAGGCCGCCGAGCGCATCCAGGCGCTCTACCTGGCGGGCCGCAAGGACGAGGCCTTCCGGGCGATCCCGGACGAGCTGGCCGACGGCATCTCGCTCGTCGGGCCGCCCGGACGCATCAAGGAACGCCTGGAGCTCTGGCACAAGAGCCCGGTCACGAGCCTCCTGGTCATGGGCCCGCGCGACGAGCCCTCGCTGGAGCTCATCCGCGACCTGGTGCTCGGCTGAGCCCGCGCCCGCGCTAACCCGTACGGCCGATCGGGGTCGAGCCCGGCGCCGGCTGGGGCTGCTGGGACGAGAACGCGTGAACCGTGCCGGGCTCGGCGGCACGGGGCACGCGGGCGGCCTGCTGGAGGCGCGTCAGCTCGCGTACGGTCGCCGCGCACAGCAGGGCGGCCAGCGCCGAGCAGGCCAGCTCCGGCACGCCCACGCCCGTCAGGTCGCCGGCCGACGAGTCGAGCGGGAGCCGGATCGTGACCAGCGCGAGCATGGCCAGCCAGCTCAGCCACCACCCGGTCAGCAGCGCCAGCCATCTCACCCTGTGGCCCGCGGGCGGCCTGGTGCCGCGCCACACCTCGTCCACCAGCACGACGGGCGCCACCAGGTTGTAGCCGGGGATCAGCCAGGCGGCCGCCACGGGGCCGGAGACGGCCGAGCGGTCGTTGGCCTGCCTGGCACGTACCAACCACGTCACGTAAGCGGCGGCCGCCGCGATCGAGGTGCCCGCCACCAGCATCATCAGCACCGCGAACGCCGTCACCGCGCCCACCACGGCCTCGGCCTCGGCCCCCTGCGGGCGGCCGCCGAACTCGGCGAGCTGGGCGGCGAGGTGGCGCCCGCGGGAGTATTCGAAGATCACAAGGGCGCCGAGGGAGAGAACCTGGGCGGCAAGCGTCACGTATACGGCAGAGGCGGCTCTCGTCGGTGGTGTCTGGTCATAGCGCACGTTGTTCTCCCCCCGGGCCATGCGCTGAGGTTCTGATTCACTTGTATCCCGGGAGCCCCGCTGTTAATCAGCTCACCACGCCGGATTCCCACGCCCAAGCTGCGATTTCGACTCGATTTCTGACACCGAGCTTGGCGAAGATGCTCCCCAGGTGGGTCTTGACCGTCGAGAGCGACACGAACAGCTCCGCGGCCACCTCCTGGTTGGTCCGGCCCCTGGCTATCAGGCGCACGACGTCCAGCTCGCGATCGGTCAGCGGGTCGTTCATGGGGGGCACGGTCCGCCTGGGCTGGGCCAGGTGCTGCAGCAGCCGTACCGTGACCGACGGCGACACCAGCGCGTCGCCCGCCGCGGCCGCCCTGACCGCCTCGATCAGCAGGGTGGGTCCGCTGTCCTTGAGCAGGAAGCCGGTCGCGCCGGAGCGCAGGGCTCCGTACACGTACTCGTCCAGGTCGAACGTGGTGACGATGACCACCCGCAGCGGGTTCTCCACCCCCGGTCCGGCCAGCGCCCGGGTCACCTCGATCCCGTCGAGCTTCGGCATCCGGATGTCGAGCAGGCACACGTCCGGCCTGAGCCGCCTGGCCTCCGACACCGCCTCCGCGCCGTCGGCCACGGCGGCCACGACCTCCATGTCCGGTTGAGCGTCCAAAATCATCTGGAAGCCGGTTCGTACCAGTTGCTGGTCGTCGGCGATGAGAACCCGAATAGTCACGACCCCAACTCTAAGGATCGGCCGTTCGGCCGAGGCGGAAATGGTCGCACGGCCGATCCGCCGCACCCCTGCCCGCCGAGATTCTTTACGGCATGAACGACGTACTTGTTGGACGAACCCTGACCAAGAGGTTCGGGCAGACGGTCGCCCTGGGCGGCGTGGACATCACGGTACGGGCGGGCGAAGCCGTGGCGATCATGGGGCCGAGCGGTTCCGGCAAGTCGACGCTGCTGCACTGCCTGGCCGGGATCATGAAGCCGGACGCCGGGGAGGTGCACCTGCTCGGCCAGCGCATCGACGCGATGGGCGAGCGGCAGCGCAGCGCGCTGCGGCGCACCCGCTTCGGCTTCGTCTTCCAGTTCGGCCAGCTCCTGCCCGAGCTGCCCGCCGAGGAGAACGTGGCCCTCCCGCTCATGCTGGGCGGGGTGGCGAGGGCCCAGGCGGTACGCCAGGCGCGCGAGTGGTTCGCGCCCCTCGGCCTGCACTCCATGGAGGCCCGGCGGCCCGGCGAGCTGTCCGGCGGCCAGGCCCAGCGGGTGGCCATCGCCAGGGCGCTGGTCACCAAGCCGGCCGTGGTGTTCGCCGACGAGCCCACGGGGGCGCTCGACCAGCAGACCGGGCAGGACACGATGCGGCTGCTCGTGGAGGCGACCAGGCACAACGGCGCCTCCCTGATCGTCGTCACCCACGACCCGAACGTGGCCGCCTGGTGCGACCGCACGGTCGAGGTCCGCGACGGCCAGCTCCTCACCACGAGCGGGGCACGCGCGTGAACCTCGACCTGACCTGGCGGCTGCTCAAGGGCGGTGGCCGCAAGGGGATGCTGGGCACCTGGCTCACGCTGGGCGCCGTCGCCGTGTCCACGGCGCTGCTGCTGTTCGCCGTGGCCGCGAACTTCGCCTTCGAGGCCAGGAGCGAGCGCGGCGCCTGGCGCAACCCGGTCCCCGCCAAGGAGAACGCGGTCGCCGTCGAGGCGGCCCGCTTCGACTTCGTCGGCGACCAGGCGATCACCGTCATCGACCTGGCCGCGCTCAAGGCCGGGGCGCCCGCGCCGCCCGGGATGCCGCGCTTCCCCGCGCCGGGCGAGGTGTGGCTGTCCCCGGCGCTGGCCGAGCTGGCCAGGACGCTGCCAGCCGATCAGCTCGCCGGGCGTTACCCCGGCCCGAAGGGCGTACTGGGCGACGAGGCGCTGGTCCACCCCGGCGAGCTGGTCGCGGTCATCGGCCACCGGCCGGACGCGCCGGCGATGACGGCCGCGCGCAGCGACGACTGGATCATCGGCAAGGGCCCGGCCCGGGTGGCCGACCTCGCGGGCACGCCGTCGGAGGACTCCGAGGCCTACCGCGCGCTCACGCTCGTCGCGAGCGTGCTCATGGTGGTGCCGCTGCTGGTGTTCGGCGGCGCGGCGGCCAGGCTCACGGTCGCCCGGCGCGACCAGCGGCTGGCCGCGCTGAGGCTCGTGGGCGCGACGCCGGGCCAGGTGATCCGGATGACCGTGGCCGAGGCCGTGATCGTCGCGCTGGCGGGCGCGCTGCTCGGCGCCGTCGGCTACGCGGTCGCCGCGCCGCTGCTGGCCCGCATCCCGATCGGCGGCGGTGCGTGGTTCGTCTCCGACCTGTTCCCCTCCCCGCTGGTCCTGGCCGCGATGCTGGTCGCGGTGCCGCTGCTGGTGGGGCTGTCCGCGGTCGCGGGGCTGCGGCGGGTCGTGGTGAGCCCGCTCGGGGTGGCCAAGCGCGAGACGCCGCCCGGCATGAAGTTCGTCCGGGTCCTCGCCCTGCTGGCCGTGCTGGCCGCGTTCCCGATGCTGACCAGGGGGACCAGCGTCGCGGTCGTGGCGGTGGCGCTCGGGCTGGCGTTCCTGTGCATCAACCTGGCCGGCCCGTGGGTGGTCGGCATCATCGGCCGCGTCACCGCCAAGAGCGCCCGGGCGCCCGCCCGGCTGCTGGCGGGCCGCCGGCTGGTCGACGATCCGCGCTCCGCCTGGCGTACGGTGAGCGGCGTCGCCCTGACCGGCTTCGTGGCGGGCTTCCTCGGGCTGCTCAGCCCGGGCGCGTTCGCCGGCGACCAGGAGCCCCCGCAGCTGCGGGTCTCCGCGCCCGCCGCCCAGGCGACGGCCGTCGCCGGCCAGGCCCGCGACCGGCTGCGGGCGGCCGGGATCACCGCGACGGTGGAGGTCACGGGGCGCTCCTCCGATCGGGTCGTGGTCGCCGCCCTGGGCAGCTCCGCCGGCCCGGCCACGATCGACCGGGCCCGCACCGCGCTCGCCGGGCTCGTCCCCGGGCGCACCCCCACGACGGGGGACGACGACCGGCGCTTCGGCATGCAGCTCCTGGCCGACGTCCGGGTGGGCACGATCGTGGTGCTGTCGGTGTCGTTCCTGGTGGCCATCGCCAGCTCGGGCATCACGGCCGCGTCGTCGGTGCTGGACCGGCGGCAGACGTACGGGCTGATGCGGCTGGCGGGGACCCCGCTGGAGGTCCTCGACCGGGCGCGGCGCGCGGAGACGCTCATCCCGCTGACGGTGATGGGCGGCGGGGCGATCCTGGTGGGGGCGTTCTGCGCGGTGCCGTTCATGATCGGCGCGATGAACGTGGTGGGCGTGGTCACGCTGCTGGGCTGCGTCGCCGTCGGCTTCGGCGGCGTGATCGCCGCGGGCGCGCTGAGCCGCCCCCTGCTCCGCTCGGTCACCACCGACCCGGCCCCCCGCCCGGACTGACCCGCGGCCGGGAGGGGGTCAGGCCGCTGTGGGGCCGGAGCTGCCCGGGCTGGCGTGCCAGAGCTGCCGGGGCGGGTTGGCGACGGCCGGGCCGAGGTCGGAGTAGGGCGAGAGACGGAAGCCGTTGGCGTACTCGATCTTGCGGCCTCCCACCCCCGCGACCTGCTCCGGCGCCTGGGTGAGGAGGGCGCGGACCGCCTCGATGCCCTCCGCGCGCCAGAGCCGGTCGAGGTCTACGAGGTCCCAGCAGTCCACCGCGCGCATCGACACCGCCCGCGTCCCCGTGCGCCTGACCACCCCCCTGGCCAGCATGAGCCACGAGCCGAACACCGTGGCCGCGCACCGCCCCTGCACCGACTCGAAGAACGTCAGGTCGATCGGCCCCGTCGAGTCGTCGAGCGTGGTGAAGATGACCCGCTGCCCCGAGCGCACCGCCGGCGTCTGGGTCGCCACCTTGACCCCCGCGACCAGCACCTCCGCGCCGTTGCGCTGCTTGAGGAGATCTCTGGAACGTACCACTCCGAGCGCGTCGAGCAGCTCGTCGTGGAAGCTGATGACGTGGCGGCTGATGTCGATGCCCAGGATCTCCAGCTCGGCCTCGACCATCTCCGTCTCCGTCATCTCCGGCAGCTCCCCCGGCGGCAGGTGCTCGGTGAAGCCCAGCGGGAGCTGCACCGACGGCGGTTCCTCCACGCGGGCTGGCCGCGAGGTGTAGCGCCGCGAGGCGCGCGGGCCCGACCGCACGCCGATCGACGACGCCCGTTCGAGGGCCCCCACCTGGGCGATCAGGTCGCGCCGGGTCAGCACGCCAGGACGCCAGCGGGGCCCGCCCGGGTGCAGGTCGTGGAGCGCGTCCAGCCCGCCGACCTGGACGATCCGCTCGATGGTCGGCCGCGAGGGCCGGGCGCGGTCCCAGAAGTCGGCCAGCGACGTGTACGGCTGCCCGGCGACCATGCGTTCGACCTCGGCCTCGCTCACCCCCTTGACCGCCGAGAACGGCACCCTCAACGCATATCCCTTGCCGATCTCCCCGACCTTGAACTCCTTGCGCACCGGGGAGGAGGCGCCCTCCAGCGCGGCGGGACGCACCCGCAGCCCCAGCCGCTCCACCCGCCAGTCCTTGCCCGACTTGTTGATGTCGAGCGGCAGGATCTTGACCCCGCACTGCCGGGCCTCGTCGATGATGACGCGCGGCGGGTACATGCCCGGCTCGTGCGTGAGCACCCCGGCGAAGAACGCCGCCGCGTGGTGCCGCTTGAGCCAGGCCGACTGGTACGTGGGCAGCGCGAACGCCGCCGCGTGCGCCTTGCAGAACCCGAAGGCCCCGAAGGCGTCCAGCACCTGCCAGGCCCGCTCGACGGCCGCGTCGTCGAACCCGTTGGCCCTGGCCATGGGCACGAACGTCTTGCGCACCCGCTCCCGCCCCTCGGACGTGTCCAGCGTGCGCCGCAGCTTCTCGGCGAACGACAGGTCCCGCCCCGTCATCACCTCGATGATCCTGAGCACCTGCTCGTGGAACACCACGACGCCGTGCGTCTCCTTCAGCGCCTCCCGCAGCCTCTCGTGCGGGTAGTACGGCCGCCGCCACCCGTGCCTGGCCTCCAGGTAGGGGGTGACCATGTCGGAGTTGACCGGGCCCGGCCTGAACAGCGAGATGTCCACGATCAGGTCGTGGAGGGTGCGCGGCTCCAGCTTGGCGACCAGCTCGCGCTGCCCCGGCGACTCGATCTGGAAGCAGCCGAGGGTGCGGCTGGCGCAGATCATGTCGTAGGTGTCCTGGTCGTCGTGCGGCACGTACTGGATGCCGGTGTCCTCGCCGCGCTGGGTGTCCAGCGCGACCACGACGTCGTCCACCCGCTTGATCTCGCTCAGCGCGTACGCCATCGCGGACTGCATCCGCACGCCCAGCACGTCGAGCTTGAGCAGCCCGGCCTCCTCCACGTCGTCCTTGTCGAACTGCGACATCGGGAAGTCCAGCAGGCTGCGCTCCACCGGCGTCCTGTCGTGCAGGCCCGCGTTGCCGATCAGCACGCCGCACGGGTGCATCGCGATGTGCCTGGGCAGCCCGTCGAGCCGCTCCGCCAGCCGGAACACCCGGTCGAGCCCCGCCTCGCCGAGCCGGCTGTCGCGCAGCTCGGGCAGGTCGTGCAGGGACGCGGTGATCTGCTTGGCCCTGATGTGCGGGAACGCCTTGGCGATGGCGTCGATCTCGTGCGGCGGCAGGCCCATCGCCCCGGCGACGTCGCGGATGGCGCTGCGCGCCCGGTAGGTCTCCATCATGGACACGCAGGCCACGCGGGCCTCGCCGTAGCGCTCGAAGATGGCCTTGTAGCAGTCGAGGCGGCGGGCCGACTCCACGTCCACGTCGATGTCGGGCAGCCCGACACGGCCCTCCGACAGGAAGCGCTCCATGAGCAGGGCGTGGTCGAGGGGGTTCACCTCGCCGATGCCGATGAGGTAGTTGACCAGGCTGCCCGCGCCCGAGCCGCGGATGGCGCAGCGGATGCCCATGCCGCGGATCATGTCCGTGATGCCGGCCACGGCGATGAAATATCCGGACAGGCGCTTGCGCTCGATGATGGCCATCTCGTCCCGCAGGCGCCGCCTGGCGTCGCCCGAGCGGTCGAGGCCGCGCGAGATCAGCCCGTCCTCCACCCGGTGGCGCAGCAGCGGCACCGGGTCGCGGCCGATCTCGGGCAGGTGCAGGTTGGGCGGGTCGCCACGCAGCGCGAGCAGCTCCTCCGGGTCCATCGAGCACGCCTCGGCCAGCCGCCTGGTCGTGAACAGCAGCCGCGACACCCGTTCCTGGTCCGCCCCGCAGACCTTGCCGGCCACCTGCCGCATCTCCTTGGTGCCCTTGAGGTAGGCGTGGGAGGTGGTGCGATCGAGGTGGCGCGGGTGCAGCGGGACGAGCTGGCGGGCCGCGTCGAGCACGTCGCCGACCTGGTGGTCGACCGGGTCGAGGTAGCGCACCGCGTTGGTCAGCACGGCCGGCACGCCCATGGACTCGGCCAGCCCGAGCATGCGCACGGCCGTGGTGGCGTCGCGGTAGCCGTACTGGTCGACCAGCTCGATCACCACGCCCGGCACCGCGGCCCGCCAGAGGCCGAGCAGCATCCTGGCGTGCTCGTCGCGCCGCTCGGCCACCGCGCGGCCCACGTCGGACCTGGGGCCGAGCAGCACCACGAGCCCGTCCTCGGCGCCGAACCCGTGGTCGCCGCCCGCTCCGCCGGCCCACTCCCCGATCAGCTCGCGGGTCACCAGGGGAGTGCCGCGCTCGCCCGCGTAATGCGCGGCCGTGACCAGGCGGCACAGGCGGGACCAGCCCTTGGCCCGGGCCAGCACCGTGACGCGGTCCTCGGCGTCGGGCCCGGTCTTGGGAGCGGGCGCGCGGCGGCGCCCGGGCAGGTCCAGCCCGGGCACCCCGAACCCCGGCAGCGGGGGCAGGGCGTCGAGCGCCAGGTTGACGCCGAAGACCGCGGAGATCCCGGCCTCCGCGCACGCGTGGGCGTGCTTGATCGCGCCGTAGAGCCCGTCGCGGTCGGTCAGCGCGAGGATGTCCATCCCGTGCTCGACCGCCCGGCTCACCAGCGCGTGCGGGAAGGCCGTGCCGAAGCGCATGGAGTACGCGGAGCACACGCTGAGGTGCGGGAACGGCGCTGCCATCAGTCCCACGCCCTCAGCAGCAGCCAGGCGTTGCCGGCGGTGTCGTAACGCAACTCGTACGAGCCCACCTCGCGCCCCGGGCTGGCCTCCACCCGCCAGAACTTGCGTTCACCGGGATCACCCTCGCTGGTCTTCCACCACTCGCGCGCGACCACCCAGTGGTCGAGGACCCGGCGGACGAGATAGAGCCGATCCCGCCAGACGAACTGGGTCGGCTCCCCGTCCCTGGTCCACACCTCTATCGGATCGCCATAGAGTCTGCTCAAGACGCTTCTCCCCGCGGCTCTGGTCGTTATGCTGAGCCACCCGGGGGAAGGCGGGCGCTTATATGTCGAACATATGTTCTCAGCGCCCCGAACGCAAGTCGCCGGCCTGTCTCACGAGAGGGTTGGCGCCGATCGAGTTGCGGATGCTGAAGGTCACGCTGCCCGCCCGGTAGCGGTCGTCCGAGGACTCCACCGGACGGCCCTCGTGCGTGGTCGTGACCCGGCGCTGGCGCAGGAGCGGGCTCCCCCGGCGCACCCCGAGCAGGCGGGCGTCCTCGGCCCCGGCGGACACCGCGTCGATGAGGTGCTCGCCGTAGGCGAACACGAGGCCGATCGAGTCGTACAGGGCCTCGGTGACGGACTCGCAGTCGGCCGGGATCCGCTCGACGGCGGCGGCCACCCACTCGGCGTACACCGTGCGTTCGAGCAGGACGGGCTCGCCCTCCAGCGAGCGCAGCCGCAGCACCTCCAGGACCTCGCCGGGGCCCAGCCTGGCGGACTCGGCGGCGCTCGCGGCCCTGCGGCGCTGGGTGATCACCTGGCCGCCGAAGCGGTAGCCGTTCGCGCGCGCCCACTGTGCGAAGCTGTGCAGCTCGCCGAAGCTCTGGCTGCGCGCCCTGCCGAGCACGATGCGCCTGGCCCCCTGCCGGGAGCCGACCAGGCCCTCGGCGGCGAGCACGGCGACCGCCTGGCGCACGGTGCCGCGGGCCGCCCCGTGGCGTTCGGCCAGCTCAGCCTCGCTCGGGAGCTGTGAACCGACCGGGAGCGCACCGGAGACGATCTCGTTCCGAAGATCATCGGCGATCAGTTCATAGCGCGCAACCATCAGCGACCCTTCCCATTCATGAAAGAGCAACATTCGTGCGACTTACTGGTGCTCGCTTGTTTGTACAAGTTCCCTTAGGTTCCTTCCATACCCCCTGATAGTGGAGGCGTCGTGTTCACACCTCGCGCCCGTGCGGCCGGCGTTGCCGCAGCCCTTACCGTAGTCACCGCGGCGTGCGGCGCCGCGCCCGGCACCCAGCAGTCCACCGCGTCCTCCTCCTCCGGGCCGAACGCGGCCACCGCCACCTCGGCGGCGGACTTCGGCGGCCTCGACAAGCTCGTCGAGGCGGCCAAGAAGGAGGGAAATCTCCACGTCATCGCCCTTCCGCCCGACTGGGCGAACTACGGGGAGATCATCGAGAAGTTCCAGGCCAAGTACGGCATCAAGATCGAGAGCGAGACGCCCGACGCGGCCAGCGCCGACGAGATCAACGCGGTCAAGACCCGCAAGGGCCAGGACCGCGCCCCCGACGTGCTCGACCTCGGCCAGTCGTTCGCGATCAGCGGAGCCGGCGAGGGCCTGTTCGCGCCGTACAAGGTGCAGTCCTTCGAGAAGATCCCCGAGGGGCAGAAGGAGAGCACCGGGCTCTGGGTCAACGACTACGGCGGCTACGTGTCCATCGGCTGCGACGCCAAGAAGATCGCCACGTGCCCGACGAGCTTCGCCGACCTGCTCAAGCCCGAGTACAAGGGCAAGGTCGCGATGAACGGCAACCCGACCAAGGCGGGCTCGGCCTTCGCCGGCGTGTACGCCGCCGCCCTCGCCAACGGCGGCTCGTTCGACGACATCCAGCCCGGCATCGACTTCTTCAAGAAGCTCAAGGACGCGGGCAACTACAACCCGGTGGAGACCACGCCCGCGACCATCGAGAAGGGCGAGACCCAGATCAGCATCGACTGGGACTACAACAACGCCGCCTACGCGCCCCAGATGGCCGCCAAGGGCCTCGACTGGAAGGTGAACATCCCCTCCGACGGCAAGTACTTCCAGATGTACGCCCAGGCCATCAACAAGGACGCCCCGCACCCGGCGGCGGCCAGGCTGTGGCAGGAGTACCTCTACAGCGCCGAGGGCCAGAACCTCTTCCTCAAGGGCTTCGCCCGCCCCGTCCTGCTGCCCTCGATGACCTCCGACGGCACCGTGGACAAGGCCCTGGCCGAGAAACTGCCGTCGGTGGAGGGCACGCCCACCTTCCCGACGAGCCAGCAGGTGGACGCGGCCAAGGCCAAGCTCGCCGGCGGCTGGGACGCCGCGATCTCGGGATGAACCGCTCCGGTTCCAAAGGCTGGCTGGGGGCGCTGCCGCTGCTGGCCTTCTTCGCGCTCGTCTTCGGCGTCCCCGCCATCGCGCTGGTGGCGGGGGCGTTCACGGCGGATGGGCGGCCGAGCCTGGCGAACCTGTCGCAGAGCCTGCAGGGCGGCTACCTCGTCGCGATGCTCGGCAGCGTGAAGCTGTCGGCCGTGGTCGCCCTGCTGGGGGCCGTGCTGGGGACGTTCCTCGCGTACGCCGTCGTGACCTCCCGCCTGACGTTCCTGCGCGAGGCCGTGCTGACGGCCTCCGGCGTGCTGGCCAACTTCGGCGGGGTGCCGCTGGCGTTCTTCTGGATCGCCACGCTCGGCAACTCCGGCGTGGTCAGCGGCCTGGTCGGCCTGCCGTCCGGCTCGCTCTACACGTTCTGGGGCCTGGTGGTGACCTACCTGTACTTCTCGATCCCGCTGATGGTGCTGGTCATGGCGCCGGCGCTGGACGGGCTGCGGCCGCAGTGGCGCGAGGCGGCGGCCAACAACGGGGCCACCGCCTGGCACTACTGGCGCTTCGTCGCGCTGCCGGTGCTGACGCCGTCGATGCTGGGCGGGGTGGTGCTGCTCTTCGGGTCGGCCTTCTCCGCGTACGCCACCGCCAACGCCATGGTCGGGACCGTCGTCCCGCTCGTCACGTTGAAGATCGCCAGCGCGCTCACCGGCGACGTGCTGATCGGCTACGAGAACATCGCGCTCGCCCTCAGCCTCGACATGGTCGTGGTGGCCGGGCTCGTGATGGCGATCTACCTGCCGCTGCAGAAGAGGAGCTCCCGATGGCTGCACTGACCGGCCTGGAGCGAGTCTCGGGCGGCTCCTCGCGCCCTCGCGTGTGGCGCGGGGCGGTGTTCCTGCTGGCGGCGGCCTACTTCCTGATCCCGCTCGGGGCCTCGCTCTGGTACACGATCTACACCCCGGCCACGGGCGTGTCGTTCGCGGCCTACGGCTCGCTGTGGACGGCCGACGGGTTCGTGCCCTCGCTGCTGCTGTCGCTGTCCCTGGCCGTCGCCACGATCGTGCTGGTGCTGCTGCTGGCGTTGCCCGCGATGCTGGCCGTACGGCTCTTCGCGCCGCGGCTGCGCCCGCTGATGGAGGTGCTGTGCACGCTGCCCCTGGTGGTGCCGCCCATCACCTTCGTGGCCGGGATCGGCACGTCGCTGCGCACCGGCACCGACGTGCTGGCTCCGACGCCGTTCTGGGCCACGCTGATCGCGGTTCAGGACCCGGCGTTCCCCGTGGTGCTGGTGCTGGCGTACGTGGTGCTCGTGCTGCCGTTCGTGTACCGGTCGCTGGACGCGGGACTGCGCACGATGGACGTGCGGACGCTGGTGGAGGCGGCCCGCAACCTGGGCGCCTCGTGGCCGTACGTGCTGGTCAGGGTCGTCGTCCCGAACCTGCGCTCGGCCCTGGCCAGCGCGTCGTTCCTGACGCTGGCCCTCGTGCTGGGCGAGTACACCGTGGCCAGCCTGCTGGGGTACGAGCCGTTCGCGGTGTGGATCGTGACCGTCGCGGGTTCCAAGGGGCAGCTCTCGGTCGCGGTGTCGATCATCAGCCTCCTGCTCATCTGGCTGCTGCTGCTCGCCGTGTCATCGGCATTCGGTAAGGAGAAGGGGAAATGACCGCATCGGTGGAGTTCCGCGCGCTGCGGCGGGTGTTCGGCAAGACGGTCGCGCTGGACGGCTTCGACCTCATCGTCGCGCCCGGCGAGTTCGTCGCGCTGCTGGGGCCCTCGGGCTGCGGGAAGACGACCGCGCTGCGCTGCGTGGCCGGGTTCGAGCGGCCGGACTCGGGCGCGGTGCTCGTGGACGGCAGGGACGTCACGGATGTCCCGGCCAACAAGCGGGACGCGGGCATGGTCTTCCAGTCCTACTCCCTCTTCCCCAACCTGAACGCCCGCGACAACGTCGCCTTCGGCCTGCGCGTCCGCAAGGTGCCCGTGGCCACCAGGCGGAAGAAGGCGGACGAACTACTCGAACTGGTCGGCCTCCCCTCGCACGCCGACCGCTACCCGCACCAGCTCTCCGGCGGCCAGCAGCAGCGCGTCGCCCTGGCCCGCGCGCTCGCCCTGGAGCCGCGCGTCCTGCTCCTGGACGAGCCGCTGTCGGCGCTGGACGCGAAGGTACGCGTGTCGCTGCGCGAGGAGATCCGCCGCCTCCAGCTCGACCTGGGCATCACCACCATCTTCGTGACCCATGACCAGGAGGAGGCCCTGTCGATCGCGGACCAGGTGGCGGTGCTGCGCGACGGGCGGCTCGAACAGGTCGGCTCGCCCGCTGAGATCTACGACCGCCCGGCCACCCCCTTCGTGGCGGAGTTCGTCGGCACCATGAACCACCTCGCCGGCCAGGTCTCCGGTGACCAGGTCACGGTGCTCGGCCGGCTCCTGCCGGTGGACGGCCAGGTGCCCGCGAATCCGTCCGTGGACGTCCTGATCCGTCCCGAGGCCGTCCAGGTCGTCCCGGCCGAGGACGGTCCCGCCCAGGTGCTCGCCGCCTCCTTCCGCGGCGCCTCCGTCCGCCTCCGGGTGGCGGTGGAGGGCGGGGAGGTCCTGGCCGACGTCCCCGGCCACGAGGCGGCCCGCCTCACCCCCGGAACGCGCGTCACCGTCCGCCTGGTGGACCGCCCCGTCCTGGTGGCGCCCCGCACGGTCACGGTCCCGGCCCCGGTCGTGGCGGCCGATGCGATCTGAGCACGCCGGCCCGGATGCCGTCCTGTTTGACATGGACGGCACCCTGGTCGACACCGAAGGGCTGTGGTGGCAGGCCACCGCCTCCATCGCCGCCTCCCTCGGGCGGGCTTTAGGGCCGGAGGACATGCCGTACGTGCTCGGCCGCACGGTCGAGGACGTGGCCGCCCACCTCCTCACCCCCACTCCCCCGCCCCGCCCCAACCCCTCACCCGCCCCACCACCGATCGCCCCACCACCGGCCGCCCCACCACCGACCCCTTCACAACCGGCCGCCCCACCACCGGCCCCTCCGCCACCGCCCGCCCCACCACCGGCCCCTCCGCCACCGGCCGCCCTGCCATCGGTGGCCCCGCCACCGCCCGCCCCACCACCGGTCGCCCCGCCGGCCTCGGAGATGCCGCTCATGGCCGAGGTGGCCAGGCAGCTCACGGACGCCTTCGCCGGCCTCATCGAGCAGGGCGTGCAGGTCACGCCGGGGGCGCCGGAGCTCCTGGCCGAGCTGGCCGCCACCGCCATCCCGACGGCCCTGGTCACCGCCTCGCCCCGGACCATCGTGGAGCTGGTGTTGCCACGGCTCGGGCACACGTTCGACCTGGTGATCGCGAACGAGGACACAGCCCGTGGCAAGCCGCACCCGGACCCGTACCTGGAGGCGGCCCGCCGGCTCGGCACGATCCCCTCCCGCTGCGTCGCCGTCGAGGACAGCCCCACAGGCGTCGCCGCCGCCACGGCCGCGGGGTGCCGCGTCCTGGTGACGTCCCCGGAGAAGGGCCTGCCGTCCCTGCCCCACCTCCTGACCAACGCCCACCCCCCAGATCCCAACCACCGATAACCGCCCCTCGGCACCTTCGCGACCAGCAGGACGGCTTACCGGGGACGAGGACCGCAGCCGAGGGCTCCGGCCAAGGGCTGAGGACTGCGGCTGAGGACTGGAGGCGAGGGCGAGAGATGAGGGCGAGGGTGAGAGGTAGGCGCGAGAGGCGAGGGCGAGGAGCGAGGAGCGGGGGCAAGGAGCGGGGGCGATGGTGACCGGTGCGCGGTGCGGCACGAGCGGTACCCGAAGCGCGAGGCGCGACGCGACCGGTGCCCGGAGCACGAGGCGCGACGCGACCGGTGCATTGCTGCGCGCCCGAAGCGCGGCGCCCCACGCGCGAGGCGCAAGACGGGACGTAATGGCGCATTGCCGTGCCCAAGGCGCGGCGCCGGAGCGCGGTGCCCGAAGCGCGAGGCGCGGCGTAAGCGGTGCATTGCTGCGCGCCCAAGGCGCGGCGCCCGAAGCGCCGTACCCGGAGCCCGGAGCCCGGAGCCCGGAGCGCCGTGCCCGAACGCCTTACCCAGAGCCCGGAACCCCAGGGCGCGATGCGCGGAGCCCAAGATGCGAAGCGTCATGCCCGAAGCGCCATGCCCGAAGCGTCATGCGGGGTGAGGGTGTCGGCGGTGTGAGCGGGTAGTGCGAGCGGTTGGCGGATGAGGTCGTTGAGGCGGTCGTGGTTCGTCAGTCGATGCTGATGCGGGCCAGGGCGCCCGCCTCCAGGGCCACCCAGATCGCCCCGTCCGGCCCGACCGTCAGCCCGTGCGGCTCGGCCTTCCGCGTGTCACCGTCCCCCGGCTGCGGTCCGGCTGATAGCGGGTGCGATTCGAGGGTGCCGTCGGTGGTGATGCGGCCGAGGCGGTCGGCGGCCCACTCGGTGAACCAGAGGGCACCGTCGGGACCGGTGACGATCGCGTGCGGTCGTGCGGCCCGGTCGGGCAACGGGTACTCGGTGATCTTGCCGGTGGTGTCGATCCGCCCCACCTGACCAGCACCGATCTCCACGAACCAGAGCGCCCCGTCCGGCCCCAGCGTGATGCCCACCGGGGCGGCGCCCTCCGTGGGGAGCGGGTGAACGGTCACCTCACCGGCCACCGAGATCCGCCCGATGGCGTTGCCCTGGTTGATCGTGAACCAGAGCGCGTCATCCGGCCCCGCCGTGATGAAAGCGGGCATACCGCCCTCCACCGGCACCTCGAACTCCGTCCGCTCCCCGTCGGGCCCGATGCGCCCGATCCGGCCGGTCTGCATCTGGGTGAACCACATGGCCCCGTCGGGCCCGGCGACGACCCCGTACGGCGAGTCCGCCTCATAGGAGGTCACCTGCCCGTCGGCGGTGATCCGGGAGATCCGGCCGCCCTTGCCCTCCGCGAACCACATCGCCCCGTCCGGCCCCGGGGTGATCACAGTCGGCTGCCCGTCGGCCGGATCGAGCTGATGGATCACCGGCTTCTGGCCCGGCACCATCCTGCCGACGCGCCCTTCGTGGACGAGCGTGAACCAGAGTGCGCCGTCCGCTCCAGTGGCGATGCCGTACGGCGCGCCCTCTTCAATCCTGGTCAACATCTGCGGTCCTTCACTGGTCGATCCTGCGTTGCTCAACATATGCGTCCTCCTGCCAACGTGATCTCGGTCCCCCGGAAGCGCCGGATGAGGGCGCGGTCGTGCGACACCACGACGAGCCCGCCGCGGTAGTCGTCGAGTGCCTCCTCGATCTCCTCGGCCAGGACCGGCGACAGGTGGTTGGTCGGCTCGTCGAGCAGGAGGAGGTCGTACTCCTGCGCCAGCAGCCGGGCCAGCGCCAGCCTGCGCCGCTGCCCGACCGACAGCGTGCCCACCTTCTGGTCGAGAGTCCGGGGCTTGAAGAGGCCGGTGCTCAGCAGGGCTGCTCGCCGTTCGTCCGCATAGGTGTGGTTGTGGCTGTAGGCGTCCAGGACGGTCAGATCGGGGTCGAACGTCGCCTCCTGCGGCAGGTGGCCGACCCTTACCTGGGCGTGCTCGGCCAGGGTCTGGAGCAGCGTCGACTTGCCCGCGCCGTTGGCCCCGCGGACCAGCAGCCGGTCGCCGGCTTGGAGAGTCAGGGAGGGGACATGCAACCGATCGCCGACCCGGACATCGCGCAACTCCACGAGCACGCGAGCTTGAGCACGGTTGTGCTCGGCCCCAGGCTGGTGTTCGGCCCCAGGCTGGTGTCCGACCGCATGCCCCTGTCCGGCCCCATGCCCGTGCCCGGCACGCTGGTGTCCGGGGCCGAGCTCACGTCCCGCATCAAGGGCGCGTCGCACGCCAGGAGCGCGTCCCGGACCGGGATCATGGCTGCGGCCAGGCTCATGACGCGGGCCGAGTTCGTGTCCCACGACAGGAGCGCGTCGCGCGCCGGGCTCGTGTCCCAGAGCGGACTCGTGGCTCGGAGCGAGCCCGTGTCCCGGGGCGGTCCCGTACTCCGGAGCGGGCTCGTGGCTCGGGGCGGGCTCGTGGCTCGGGGCGGGCTCGTGTCCCAGGGCGGGGCCATGCCCCGGAGCGGGCGCATGGCTTACGGTCGGCTCGTGGCTCGGAGCGGGCTCGTGGCTCGGGGTGGGCTTGTGTGTCGTATCAGGGGCGCGTTGTGTGCCGGGCCGGGGTCTCGAAGTGGGCTCGGGTGTTGCGTCGTCGGCGCGTCCTGTGCCCGGTCGGCGTCCCGGGGTGGGATTCGGTGTTGCGTCGGGTGGGTGGCCTGGGGCGAGGGTGCTGGGGGTGGTTTCGTCGGTGGTTGGAGTGTCGGGGAGATCCGAGGTGGTGAAGGTGCCGTGGAAGCGGAGTGGGGCGGGTGGCCGGGGGACGGGGTCGGCCTCCAGTCGGCGCAGGCGTTCGTGGGCGTTGCGGACCCGGCTGGCCACCGAGCTCTGCACCCGCCCGGCGTTGCGGTCGTAGGCCATCTTGTTGTTGTCGCGCATCAGCCGTCCCGTGGCCACCCGGTGGGCGGTCGTGGCCGCGTAGTCGCGTACCTGGCGCACTTCCTCGCACCACGCCGCGTACGACTGCTCCCAGCGGGCCCTGGCGGCGGCCTTGGCGGCCAGGAAGCCGGTGTAGCCGCCGCCGAAGCGGGTGATCGTCCCGTGCTCGACCTCGAGCACGGCCGTGGCCACCCGGTCGAGGAAGACGCGGTCGTGGGAGACCACGACGACCGTGCCCCGGTGCTCGCGCAGCCGGGCTTCGAGCCAGGTCAGGGCCGACTCGTCGAGGTGGTTGGTCGGCTCGTCGAGCAGCAGCACCCTGGGCGCGGCGGCCAGGACGCAGGCCAGGCCGAGGCGGGCGCGCTCCCCGCCCGACAGGCTGGACAGCGGCCGGTCGCGGCCCACGTGGGACAGCCCCAGCCCGTGGAACGCCTTGTCGACCCGCGCGTCCGCCTCGTAGCCGCCCCGCAGCTCGTACGCCGTCAGCAGTTCCCCGTACTCCGCCATGACGTCATCGGTGAGCGACGACTCCAGCTCGCGGATCCGGCGCTCCATGGCGCGCAGGCCCGCCAGCGCGGCGTCGACGGCCTGCTGGACCGTGTGGCCGGGCGGCAGGTCGAGCGTCTGCCGGAGGTAGCCGGTGTCGTCGGCCAGCGTCACCTCGCCGTCGTCGGGACGCTCGACCCCGGCCAGCAGCCGTAGCAGCGTGGACTTGCCCGAGCCGTTCTCGCCGACGACGCCCACGCGCTCGCCTGGCTTCACGGACATGGACACGTCAGCGAGGACGGCCCGCTCGCCGTATGACTGGGAAACCCCTCGAAGGCTGATCAGGATGGAACTCCAATCGCAACTGTTGTAGCGTTAGTTTGCCATGCGGGAGACGTTAATGCAACTGGAGTAGTTTTTGGAGTCGAACAAGCGGCCGGGCGGGCGAAGTGCCCGGGTTCGGGACGCCGTACGGCAGGCCACCCTCGCCGAGCTGGCCGAGCGCGGATACCGGGGCCTGACGGTGGAGAACGTGGCCGAGCGGTCAGGGGTGCACAAGACGACCGTCTACCGGCGCTGGGGCAGCGTCGCGGGGCTGATCTCCGACGCCCTGGAGCTGGCCAGGGACGAGCCGTGGCCCATTCCCGACACGGGCTCGATCGAAGGCGACCTGAGGGGCATCGTCCAGCTGGTGCGCAGCGGCTTCGACGACCCGGAGCTGGGGCCGGTGTCGTCGGCGTTCGTGGCGGCGGCCGTACAGGATCCCGACGCGGCGCGGGCGCTGCACGAGTTCTTCACGGCCCGGCACGAGCAGTCGGCCGAGGTGGTGCGGCGGGCGGTCGCACGCGGTGAGCTGCCTGACGTCGTGGATGTCAGGGAGGTGATCAGGGTGGCCGTCGCGCCTGTCTACTACCGGTTGTTCGTGGCGCATGAGCCGGTCACCGAGCGGGACGCCGATCGCGCCGCCGACGCGGCGCTCGCCGCCGCCCGCGCCGGCGTTCTGTGAGCCACCACCCGTGCTGGGGTTCTGTGCGCCGGGCGTCCTCGTTCCAGGGGTTCTATGAGCCGGCCGCGCCGTCCCTGGGCTCCGGCAGCCGGCCGGCTCCTCCGGTCAGGGCTCCTTCTGGCCGCGTAGTTCGAAGTCGTCGAACGTCGTCTTCAGCAGCGACGTCTCGTCCTTGGGCGTACGCGCGAACAACCCCACGTACCCGTTCCCGAGCCCGTTCGGATCCTCCACCTGGTGCACCCGCTGGTCGTTCACCCACATCGTCAGCCGCACGGCCGATCCGGCCTGCTCGCACGCCGCCACCAGCCGGGCCTTGCCGGGCAGCCCGTCCACCTGCACCGGCTGGGCCAGCGTCCCGCCCGATCCGTCCACGATCCGCCGGATCCTGGCCTTCCCGGTCGTGTCGAGCGCGAACTCGTAGTACGTGTCGTCATCGTCCATGTTGTGGCAGTACACGCCGTACTCACCGCTCCCGACCGACTTCTTGACCTCGGCGGTGACGGCGACGACGACGGACGAGGGCAGCATCGGCGTGGGCGTGGCCGACGGGTCGGGCGTGGTGGTCGGCCTGGCGATGAGGAAGGGTATGGGCGCCTTCGCCCACCGCTCCTCGGACCCCTTCTCCACGTCCAGCCCGTACGTCCCGTCCGTCCGGTAGCCGTAGCTGGCCGTCTCGTCGGGGTCGTAGACGCCGTTCCAGCCACCGGAGGTCTGCGTGAAGTCCTCGCGGTAGAGAACGCTCATGTCGGGCGGCCCGCTGGGGCTGAACATCGCCCACGCGGCCACAGCGCCCGCCACCAGCACCGCCGCGGCCGCCGCCGCGACGCCCGCGATCAGCTTGGTGCGGTTGCCCTTGGACGGCTGCTGGACGGACGTGTACGGCGCCGTGGCCTGCTGCCAGGCCACCTGTACGGTCTGCGCCGCCTGTTCGGGCCCGGCCGAACGCCCGACGAGCTGGTCGAGCAGCTGCTGCGCGGTGGGCCGCGCGGCCGGGTCCTTGCGCAGCGCGGCCCCGACCAGCTCGCGCAGGCCGGGCTCGACCTCGCTGAGATCCGGCTCGGTGTTGAGCACCTGGTAGACGATCGAGGGCAGCGTGTCGCCGCCGAAGGGCGCCCTGCCGCTGGCGGCGAACGCGACCAGGCATCCCCACGAGAACACGTCGCAGGCCGGCGACACGGGTTCGCCCCGCAGCACCTCGGGAGCCATGTAGCGGGGCGTGCCCACCAGCTCGCCGGTGCCGGTGACGCCTCCGAGCGTGTCGAGCGCCCGCGCGATGCCGAAGTCGATCACGCGCGGGCCGACGGGCGACAGCAGCACGTTCGACGGCTTGAGGTCCCGGTGCACCACACCCGCGCCGTGGATGGCGGTCAGCGCGGTGGCCACGCTGACGGCCAGCGCGTCGAGGCTGGAGCCGCGCAGGGGGCCCGACTGGCGCACGGCGGCCTCGAGGTCGGGGCCGGGCACGTATTCGGTGACGACATAGAGCTGGTCGCCGTCGAGCGCGGCCTCGAGCACCGCGGCCGTGCAGAACCTGCGCACCCTCTGGGCGGCGTCCGCCTCCCTGCGGAACCGCATGCGGAACTGCTCGTGCTGGGTCAGCTCCGGGTTGATCACTTTGACGGCGACCCGCTGCCCAGCCGGATCCTCGGCGAGGTGGACCGTGCCCATGCCGCCCCGACCCAGCACGCTAAGCAACCTGTAGCGCCCGATGTGGGAGGTTTCACCGCTCACGCCGCGCTAGCTTACCGATCCGGCGCACACCGCGCAGGGCCGAGCACGCCACGTACACGGCACCCGGGGAAACCGGACCCGGCTGGCACTTCCCCGCACGGACGGAGTTGACTAGGCGTCATGCATGCCATCATCGTCTCCGCCCCTGGCGGTCCTGAGGTTCTCGAATACGTCGAGCGGCCCGATCCCGTCCCCGGCGAAGGGGAGATCGTGGTCGACGTCGCGGCCAGCGGGGTCAACTTCATCGACATCTACCACCGCTCCGGCGCGTACCCGCTCGACCTGCCCACGCCCATCGGCTCCGAGGGCGCGGGCACGGTCTCGGCCGTCGGGCCGGGGGTCCAGGGGATCGCCGTGGGCGACACCGTGGCCTGGGCCAACGTCCTGGGCAGCTACGCCGAGAAGGCGGTGGTCCCGGCGGACCGGGCGGTGCCCGTGCCCGACGGCGTCCCGGCCGACGTGGCCGCGGCGGCGATGCTGCAGGGGATGACCGCCCACTACCTCACCCACTCCACCCACGAGGTGCGGGAAGGCGACGAGGTGCTCGTCCACGCCGGTGCCGGCGGCATGGGGCAGCTGCTCGTCCAGCTGGCCAAGCTCAGGGGCGCCAAGGTCCACGCCACCGTCTCCACCAGCGAGAAGGAGAAGCTGGCCAGGCAGGCCGGCGCCGACGACGTGCTGCGGTACGACGACTTCGCCGAGGCGCTGCGGAACAAGATCGACGTGGTGTACGACGGCGTCGGCAAGACCACGTTCGAGGGCGGGCTGGAGGCGCTGCGGCCACGCGGCCTCATGGCCCTGTACGGCGCCGCCAGCGGCCCGGTCCCGCCGATCGACCCCCAGATCCTCAACCGCAACGGCTCGCTCTTCCTGACCAGGCCCACGCTCGTCCACTACATAGCCGAGCGCGAGGAGCTGCTGCGGCGCGCCTCCGACCTGTTCGGCTGGATCAAGTCGGGACAGCTCACCATCAACATCTCGCACCGCTACCCGCTGGCCGAGGCGCGCCAGGCGCACGAGGACCTGGCGGCCCGCCGGACGACAGGGAAACTGCTCCTCATACCCTGACGCCATGGACATCGCAGGATCGGTCTGGTCGTTCGCCCTCGTAGTGGCGCTGCTCACGCTCACCCCCGGCCTCGACACGGCCCTGGTCCTGCGTACGTCCCTGCTCGCGGGCAGGCGGGCGGCCTGGGGCGTGACGCTCGGCATCCAGCTCGGCACGCTCACGTGGGGCGTGCTCACCGCGGCGGGGCTGTCGGCGCTGCTGGCCGCCTCGCGGCTCGGCTACGAGATCCTGCGCTGGGCCGGCGTGGCGTACCTGGTGTGGATGGGCCTGCGCATGCTCCTGGCCAAGGCCGCGCCCCACGAGGAGCCGGAGCAGGCGGTGCGGTTCGGGGCCGGGTTCCGGCGCGGGCTGGTCACGAACCTGCTCAACCCCAAGGTCGGGGCGTTCTACGTGGCCATGCTGCCGCATTTCATCCCGGACGGGGCGCCGCACGCGGCCATGGGGTTGCTGCTGGCCGGCGTGCACGTGGCCGAGGGGCTGATGTGGAGCGCGGCGCTGATCGGGTTCGCGTCGCTGGTGAGCGGCTTCCTGCGGACGCCCGCCGTGCGCCGCTTCCTCGACCGCCTGACCGGCGTGGTCATCGTCGGCTTCGGCATCCGCCTCGCGCTCACCGACTGAAGCGGGGGCTCGCGGGCCAGCCCAGCAGCCGGGCCCCGAGCACGGCGGTCTCCAGGGTGAAGCGCTGCGTCGGGTCGTCCGGCGAGAAGCCGGTCAGCCTGCGGATGCGTTCCAGCCGGTACGTGACCGCCCGCGGGCTGAGCTCCAGCCGCCGGGCCGCGGCCGTCTGGTTGCCGTGCGAGGCGAAGACGGCCTCCAGCGTCTCCAGCAGCGGCTCGTGCCCGCCCCGCGCCCCCAGCAGCGGGCTCAGCACGCTGGTCACGAGGTCCTCGATCGCACCCCTGTCGCGCAGCAGCACGGGGAAGACCAGCAGGTCGGCCGCCTTGACCACGTCGGCCCTGAGCCCCAGCCCGTCGGCCAGCTCCAGGGCCTGCGCCGCCTCCCGGTAGGAGGCCACCACACCGCCGGGGCCGCGCTGCGGGCGTCCCACCGCGACCCGCCAACCGGCCGGGAAGCGGGCGCGTACGTGATGGGTGAACTCCCCCACCGCGGCCGGCAGCGTCGCCGGGGCCACGCACACCAGCAGCCCGTCGCGCACGGCCACGAGCACGTTGTGCGAGCCGAACCGGGCGACCAGGTCCCGCTCGACGCGGTCCTGGTCGCCGTCGCGCATGCCGCGGGCCACGGCCACCACGTACGACCCCGCCAGCCGCAGCCCGAAGTGCTCGGCCCGCTCCGCCAGCCGCTCGGCCCGCCCCTGGAGCAGGTCGTCCACGAACTCCCGCCACGCCTGTTCCTCCTCGCGGATGGCGGCGAGCTGCGCCCTCTCGTACCCCTCCATCAGCGCGGAGACCGCCTTGCGCAGCGCGGGCAGCGCGGCCGGCAGCCCCTCGCCGGCGGCGAGCGCGCAGTCCACCAGGGTCCGCAGCGGAACCCCCAGCGTGGCGGCGCGCCTGCCCGCGGCGCGGTAGGCGTCGAGCGCCTCACGGGCGGGTAAGCGGCCGGTCGCGGCGTGCTCGGCCAGCACCTGCCGGTGCCCGCCGAGCAGGTCGGCGAGCAGGTCGGCGGGCAGGTCGGCGGGCAGCCCGGAGATCGCCATCACACTCCTACGTCACGCCTGTCGAAGGAGAGCACCGCGGTGAGCGCGAGCACGGCCGTCGCCCCCGCCAGCACAAGGTAGTCCCCGACCGGCAGCCCCTCATAGAGCGGCCTGCCCTCGGCGTAGTAGTGGAACGGCGAGACCCACTTCAGCCAGGAGATCGCGTCGAGGTTCCGGCCGATCGTGACCACGACGAAGCCGGCCACCACCCACACGCCGACCACGGCGGAGGCGATCGCCCTGCGCCCGGTGGCCGCGCCGACCGCCAGTCCCATCGTCCCGAACAGCAGCCCGACCAGGAGCACCCCGAGGTGCGCGGCCAGGATCCGGTCGAACGGCACCCCCATCTCCACGGCCTGGCTCGTCGCCCACGTGGCCAGCAGCGTCACGGCGGCAAGCACGAGCATCGCGGCCGCCAGCGCCGCGAACCTGTCCAGCACGAGCCGCCGCCGGTCCACCGGCAGCGTGACGACCAGCTCCAGCGTGCCCGACTCCTCCGGCTGGGCGATCGCCCGGTTGGCCAGGAGCATCGCGAACACGATGAACAGCATGGGGACGAAGAGCTGGTAGACGACCGTCTGCAGGTAGCCGGTGCCGGAGGCGAAGTCCCCGAGCCCGCCCATGAGGTCCTTTAGCGGCCCGGGGAACTTGGCCATGGCCATGGCGTCGTAGCTCTTGGGGTCCAGCCTGACGGTGGCGTACGCCCCCAGATAGACGCCCATGAAGGCGCTGATGCCCAGGCACCACGAGATGAGCGACCGCCGGTTGTCGCGCAGGCTCTTAGCGATCATGGTGTCGCTCCTCGTCGCCGTAGTAGGTCAGGAAGATCTCCTCAAGATCCGGCTCCGCGCTCACCATGTGCACCACGGTGAAGGCGGCCGCCGCCTTGATCAGCGCGTCCGGCCGACCGTCGATCGTGCAGCGCACGCCGGCGCCCTCCACGCGCAGGTCGCGCACGCCGGGCAGGTTCTCGAACGCCGCTCGCGGCACGGGCGCGTCGAAGTGCAGCTCGACCCGGCGCACCGCCTTCTCGCGCAGCGCCGCCACGTCCTCCACGGCCACCAGGCGCCCGTCCCGTACGATTCCGACCCGGTCCGAGACGTTCTCGACCTCGGCGAGCACGTGCGAGGACATCAGCACGGTTCGCCCGGACTGGCGCACCTCCCTGACCATGGCCAGGAACTCCTGCTGCACCAGCGGATCCAGCCCGCCCGTCGGCTCGTCCAGGATGAGGAGCTCCGGCTCGTGCATGAACGCCTGGATCAGCCCGACCTTCTGCTTGTTTCCCTTGGAGAGCTTGCGCATCTGCACCGACAGGTCGGCCTCGAGGCGCTCGGCCAGGGCGTCGATGCGCGTGTCCGGCACGCCGCCGCGCATCCTGCCGAGGAAGCGCAGGTAGTCCCTGGCCCGTTCGCGGCCCTCCAGCGCGAGCTCGCCCGGCAGGTAGCCGATCCTGGAGCGGGTCGCGGCCTCGCGCGGGGCGGCGCCGAGGATCCGTACCGTGCCCCGCGTGGGCCGGATCACGTCGAGCAGCAACCGGAGCGTGGTCGTCTTGCCTGCGCCGTTCGGCCCGAGATAGCCGAAGATCTCCCCCGGCCGGATCTCCAGCGTGAGATCTTCCAGGCCGCGGCGCCTGCCGTAATACTTGGTCAGCCCTTCGGCCCGCACCACTGCTGTCATGGCCGAATCGTCCCGCCGCGCGGGGGCCGCGTCACCGGACGGGTCCGGCAGCGTGCGGATGGCTTTGCTTCCGGGACGCGGCAACGAGAGGGTGTGTTGCGTGGAAACGGCGTTCGTGCTCGGTGGCGGTGGCGTGCTCGGCGCGCACGAGGTGGGCATGCTGCAGGCGCTCGACGAGGCGGGCATCCGCCCCGACCTCGTCGTGGGCACGTCCGTGGGCGCCCTGAACGGGGTGGTCATCGCCGCCGCCCCGTCCGAGGCGGTGGAGCGGCTGACCACGCTGTGGCGCTCCGACGTCGTACGTACGGCCTTCGCCGGCTCCTGGGTGGCCCGGTTGTCCACGCTGGCCAGGACCGGCACCCATCTGCACCCGATCGGGCCGTTGCGCGAGGTTCTGAGCCGAACGGTGGGGGTTTCGCGGATCGAGGAGCTGGAGGTCCCCTTCCAGTGCGTGGCGGCCTCGGTCGAGCGGGCGGCGGCGCACTGGTTCACCGGCGGGCCGCTGGTCGAGGCGGTGCTGGCGTCGTGCGCGGTGCCCGGGCTGCTGCCGCCCGTCGTGATCGGCGGCGAGCACTTCTACGACGGGGGGCTGGTGCACAGCATCCCCGTGGGGCGGGCCGTGCAGCTCGGCGCCAAGCGCGTCTACGTCCTGCACGTCGGGCGGATCGAACGGCCGCTGGCGCCGCCCAGGAGGTTCTGGGAGGTGGGCATGGTGGCGTTCGAGATCGCGCGCAGGCACCGGTTCGCCGAGGACATGGCCAGCCTGCCGCCCGGCGTGGAGGTGCACGTGCTGCCCGCCGGGATGACCGAGGCGCTCTCCCCGCTGCGCTACCGCGACATCTCGCAGATCTCCGCCTGCATCGAGCGGGCGTACGACGCGTCTTCCCGCTATTTGCGTAACAGAGGAGGATGAGGGTTAGACCGTTGCAGGGAGGCCGCCGTTGCTTCCACCGCGTATTCTCCGCCGGCTGGTGCTGGCTCCGCTGGTCATCGTGGTGACCGTGTTCATGGTGGTGACGCTGCCGTTCTGGCTCCTGGTCACGGCCGCGGCCTCGCTGCGGCTGCCGCCGCCGCGGCGCAGGGGGGCGAGGTTCGTCTGGTTCGCCACGGTGTGGCTGACGCTGGAGTCGGGCGTGCTGATCACGTGCCTGTGGCTGTGGGTAGCGGGCGGGGCCCGGCGCCAGGAACGGCACTACGCCCTGATCACGTGGTTCCTGGCCAAGGCGCACGCGGCCGCCGTGCGGATCTTCCGGCTGACGCTGGAGATCCAGGAGCCCGACCTGACGGCCGAGGAGCGGTCCGCCAGGCTGACGCGACCGGTCATCGTCTTGTCCCGGCACGCGGGCCCCGGCGACTCCTTTTTGCTGATTTATTACCTTTTGGCGATCTATCGCCGGCGGCCGCGCATCGTCATGAAGGCCGCGCTCCAGTACGACCCCTCGCTGGACGTGGTGATCAACCGGCTGCCGAACGCGTTCGTGCCCCGTAAGTCCGGACAGAAGCGGATCATCGAGGAGATCCACCACCTCGCCGCCACGATGGGCGACCAGGACGCCCTCGTGATCTTCCCCGAGGGCGGCAACTTCACCCCGCGCCGCCGCCGGCTCGCCATCCGGAGGCTGGAGGAGAAGGGGCTGAACGAGGAGGCGGAGCGGGCGCGCGGCATGGACCACCTGCTCCCGCCCCGCCCGAACGGCGCCATCACCGCCATCGAGGCGTGCCCGTCGGCGGACGTCATCTTCGTCGCGCACACCGGCCTCGACGACCTCATCACCCTGGGGGACGTCTGGCGCAAGCTGCCCTTCAACGCTCAGATCACCGCCAAGTGGTGGCGGGTGCCCGCGGCCGAGATCCCGGCGGAGCGGGAGGACCGGATCCGGTGGCTGTACGACCACTGGGAGCAGATCGACGCCTGGATCGCCGCCCAGCGCACCACCCGGGCGCCGGCTAGCTGAGCGGCGGCGCCCCCGGCGGCAGGACCGGGACGTCCGGCGGGCCGTGCTCGATGAGGCGGAGCAGCGCGTCCGTGTCGAGGTGCCGCTCCACCAGGTCGCCGAGCGCGTCGAGCCGCTCCTCCCGGAGCGCGGCGAAGTCCGTGCCGGGAGCCGGCGCGAAGTCGCGTCCCGCCCGCGCGGCCACATCGGCCAGGAAGGCCCGGCGGAAGCCGTCGTTCTCCAGGGCGCCGTGCCAGGTGGTGCCCCAGACGTTGCCGGCCCGGCAGCCGTCGAGGAACGGCTCGCCCCCGTCGACCGAGGCCAGCCCGTGGTGGATCTCGTACGCGCGGACCGGCTGCCCGTACGCCGTGCCCTCGGGCCGTCCGAGCCGCTTGTCCTTCGCGAACTCGACGCGTACCGGCAGCCGCCCGAGCCCTTCGACCTTGCCCGCCCCCGACTCCACCTCGTCCACGATCTCCCGCCCGAGCATCTGGAACCCGCCGCAGATCCCCAGCACGGGCCCCGCGCGGTCGGTGATCGCCGCCGCCAGCCCGCGCTCCCGCAGCCACGCCAGGTCGCTCACCGTGGCCCTGGAGCCGGGCAGCACCACTAGGTCGGCGTCGTCCAGCTCGACCGGATCGGTCACGAAACGCACCACGACCCCCGGCTCGGCGGCCAGGGCGTCCACGTCGGTGAAGTTGGAGATCCTGGGCAGCCGCACGACGGCCACCCGGAGGGTCTGCCTGCCGTACGGGGCGCCTGCCGCGACCTTCCGGCTGTCCAGGGCCAGCGAGTCCTCGACGTCCAGCCAGAGCCCGTCGAGCCAGGGCAGGACGCCGTAGACCTCGCGCCCGGTCAGCCGCCTGAGCATGTCGAGGCCGGGCTCCAGGAGCTCCCGCGCGCCGCGAAACTTGTTCACGACAAATCCGGAAATATGCGATTGGTCGGCGGCGTCTAAGAGGCCCACCGTGCCGTAGAACGCGGCGAACACCCCTCCCCTGTCGATGTCGCCGACCACGATCACGGGCAGGTTCGCGGCCCTGGCCAGGCCCATGTTGGCGATGTCGCCGCGGCGCAGGTTGATCTCGGCGGGGCTGCCCGCGCCCTCGCACACCACCACGTCGTAGCGGCTCCTGAGCCTTTCGAGCGCCTCCAGCGCGGTGGCGCGCAGGAGGTCCTTGAGCGCGCCGTACTCCATCGCGTCCACGTCCGCCACCGGGGTGCCCATGAGGACGACCTGGCTGCGGCGGTCGGTGCCCGGTTTGAGGAGGATCGGGTTCATGTCCGCCGTCGGCTCCAGGTAGGCGGCCTGCGCCTGCGTCGCCTGGGCCCGGCCGATCTCGGCGCCCTGCGCGGTGACGTACGAGTTGAGCGACATGTTCTGCGCCTTGAAGGGCGCCACGCGCACGCCCCTGCGGGCCAGCCACCGGCAGATCCCCGCCGTCAGCACGCTCTTGCCCGCGTCGGACGTGGTCCCCGCGACCAGCAAACCCCCTCTGACCATGCGATCACCGTACAGGCCACGCGTTAGGCTGGCCGCATGCCACCGGCCGACCTGCCCATCTGCCGCACCTGCGGCGTCCAGTACGCCGAGCCGCGCCCCGACTGCCCGATCTGCGAGGACGAGCGCCAGTACGTCGGCTGGGACGGCCAGCGGTGGACCACGCTGGCGGGCCTGGCGGCCGAGGGCCATCGCGGCCGGGTGGAGGAGGAGGGCCCGCGCGTGGTGGGCATCGGTGCCGCCCCGCCCACGGCGATCGGGCAGCGCGCGCTCCTGCTCCGCACGCCGGAGGGCAACGTGCTCTGGGACATGATCTCCTACCTCGACGACGACCTGATCGCCGAGGTCGAGGAGCTGGGCGGGGTGTCGGCCATCGCCATCAGCCACCCCCACTTCTACGGCTCCATGATCGAATGGTCCCGGGCCTTCGACGCCCCGGTGTACATCCACGCCGCCGACAGGCAGTGGGTGGCCAGGCCGGACGACTCGATCGTCTTCTGGGAAGGCGACACCCACCGGCTGTCGGAGGACCTCACCCTGATCAACGCGGGCGTGCACTTCGAGGGCGGCCAGGTGCTGCACTGGTCGTCCGAGCGTGCCCTGTTCTCGGGTGACATCCTCCAGGTCGTCCAGGACCGGCGCTGGGTGAGCTTCATGTACAGCTATCCCAACTACATCCCGGAACGTCCGCACGTCGTGCGCCGCGCCCTGGACCTGCTGGAGCCGTACGCGTTCGAGAGGGTTTACGGGGGTTGGTGGAAGCGCGTCGTGTACGGGGACGGCACGGAGGCCGTCCGCCGCTCAGCCGACCGCTACCTCTCCTTCATCGCGGATGTCGAGGACAGGTAGCCGGCCGTTCAGCCCTCGCGTCTCTGGTCCCTGGTCTCCTCGTCCCGGACGGGCGGCCGCGTCTGACCACCGCCGCCGTAACGCTGCTGCACCGCGTCGGCGCCCTTCGAGATCTGGTCGTCGTACTTGTGGCCGGTCCGCTCCTTCGCGTAGCGCTCGGCGCGGTCCAGCAACTGGTCGGCCTGCTTGGAATGCCCTCTGGCCAGGTTCTCCGCCTTCTTCAGCCATTCCCTGATGCGGCTCATATACGTTCCCCATTTCTTCGGACTACGGGCGCCCCCTACCCCCGCATCCTGCGGATTCACCCCCGCCGCCAGGCGGCGAGCAGCGGAACCACCGCCCATCCGGCGAGCACCGTGAAGGCCGCCCAGGTCGGCATGATGGCCGGCACCTGCTCGATCAGCTGGAGCGCCGGGTATCCGGGCAGGAGCCGGTTGACCCAGACCCCGCCGGGCAGCACGAGGCCGGCGAAGGGCAGCAGGAGGACGATCGTCACCAGCACCGCGGTCGCCACGGCCCCGTTGCGCAGGATCACGCCGAGCGACAGCCCGAGCAGCGTGGCCACCACGATCATGAGCGTGCCGCCGGCGACCACCGTCCAGGCCCCGGCGGGCAGGAGCGACGGGTGGTACTCCGCGGCCAGGAACCGGCCGTAGAGATAGCCGGGAACCGCGATGAGCAGCGAGCCGGCGACCGCGGTCCCGCTCAGGACCACCGCCTTGGCCGCCAGCACCCGCCCTCTGGACGGCGTGGCGACGAGGGTCGCGTCGATCATGCCGGACGTGTACTCGCCGCTGATCGTCATCGCGCCCATCATCCCGAACGGCAGCTGGGCCAGGACCACCCCCACGTACACGGCCACCACGACGCCCATGGCGGCCTGGTCGCCCGTACGGCCCGGATCCCAGCGCGCGATGACCGTCGAGGCGCCGAGCACGGTCATCGCGAGCGCCACCAGCACCCCCACGCCCAGCGCCCACCAGGTCGAACGGAGCGTGCGCAGCTTGATCCACTCGGCGGCGATCGCGCTCACGGCTCGCACCTCCCGATGACCTCCATGAACACGTCCTCCAGCGACGTGCCGGGCCGGACGAACTCGCCGATCTTCGCGTCGGCCAGCAGCCTGCCCCGCCCGATGACGATCAGGTGGTCGGCCGTCACCGCCATCTCGTTCATGAGATGGCTCGACACGAGGACGGTCCGGCCCTCGGCGGCGAGCGACTTGAGCAGGTCGCGCATCCAGCGGATGCCTTCGGGGTCGAGCCCGTTGACCGGCTCGTCGAGCAGGAGCACCTCGGGGTCGCCGAGCAGCGCCGCGGCCAGCCCGAGCCGCTGCTTCATGCCCAGCGAGAAGCCGCCGACGTGCCTGCGTCCCGCGTCGCCGAGCCCGACGAACTCCAGCAGCGGGCCGATGCGCTGCCGCGAGATCCCGTTGGAGCGCGCCAGCCACCACAGGTGCTGGTCCGCGCGCCGGCCGCCCTGCACCGCAGTTGCGTCCAGCAGCGCGCCGACCTGCGTGAGCGGCCTTTCGAGCGCGTGGTAGGGCAGGCCGTTCACCGTGGCGCGGCCGGCGGTGGGCCGCTCGAGGCCGAGGATCAGCCGCATGGTGGTGGTCTTGCCGGCGCCGTTCGGGCCGAGGAAGCCGGTGATCCTGCCGGGCGGCACCGTGAAGGAGAGGTCGTCCACGGCGAGGGTCTGTCGGAAACGTCTGCTGAGCCCGCTGACTTCGATCATGCCTTTCACGATCGGCCGGGACCGGCTCGGCGCGCATCGGTCTTGGGACCGATGCGCGGGCCCGGATCTCCCGGTTAGGTTCGTGGCGTGCGCGAACAGCTCCGTCTCCCGCTGCTGAGCCGGGTGCCGGCCTGGATCTGGGTGACGATCGACGCCGGGGTCGCCCTCTTCTTCGCCGCCGTCTTCGTCGGCCTGGCCGTGTCGCGGAACCCGTCGGCGCCCGGCGCGCTCGACTACGCGGCGGCCCTGGCCACCGGCCTGCCCATCGCCGTCAGGCGGTTGTGGCCGCGGGCGGTGTTCGTGATCGTCCTGGTGGGCGGGCTCGGCATGCGCGAGTTCTTCATCCCGCACGCCGACCTGCTCTGCCTGCCTCTCGTGCTGTACACGCTGGCGACGCGGGGCAGGGCCGTCGCCGCGCTGCTCGTGGCGGCCGCGGTCGCGGCGCAGGGCGTGCTGGCGCCGCCGCTGACGACCGTCGTACGCGACCAGCTCGGGCTGGCGCTGGCGATCGTGGTCGCCGCCTGGGCCACCGGCACGGCCGTGTACCAGCGCAGGCGCTACACCGAGCAGCTCGCCGCGCAGGCGGAGGAGCGGGCACGGGCGCGGGCCATGGCGGAGCGGCTGCGGATCGCCAGGGAGTTGCACGACGTCATCGGCCACGGGCTCGGCACGATCGCCGTGCAGGCGGGCGTGGCGGGTCACCTGGGCGGAGCGGAGGAGATGCGCGGCGCGCTGACCTCGATCGAGGAGACCAGCAGGTCGGCGCTGCGCGAGACCAGGCGGCTGCTCGGCGTGCTGCGCGAGGACGGCGAGGCCGAGCTCGCCCCCGCTCCCGGTCTGGCCGACCTCGGCGCGCTCGCCGAACGGACCAGGGCGGCGGGCCTGGAGGTGGAGCTGAAGATCGACGGCGAGGTGGAGGGGGAGATGGAGCTGACGGTCTACCGGATCGTCCAGGAGGCGCTGACCAACGTGCTCAAACACGCCGGGGCCCGTCACGTCCGGGTCCGGGTCGAACGGCAGGGTGACGGGCTGGTCGTCGAGGTCGTCGACGACGGCACGCACGGCCCGGCAGGGCCGTACGGGCACGGTCTGACGGGGCTGCGCGAGCGGGTGCGCGTCCTCGGCGGCGAGTTCGAGGCGGGCGCGCGTCCCCTGCGCGGCTTCCGCGTCATGGCGAGGCTGCCGCTGTGATCAGGGTGCTGGTGGCCGACGACCAGCCGCTCATCAGGGCGGGCTTCCGCCGGTTGATCGACAGCGCGCCGGGGTTCCACACGGTCGGCGAGGCCGCCACGGGCGCGCAGGCCGTGACCGCGGCCGCCCGGGACCGTCCCGACCTCGTGCTCATGGACGTGCGCATGCCCGAGATGGACGGCATCGAGGCCACGCGCCGCATCTGCGCCGCCCGCCCGCGCACGCGCGTGCTCATCGTGACCACCTTCGACCTGGACGAGTACGTCTACGGAGCCCTCCAGGCGGGCGCCGCGGGATTCCTGCTCAAGGACACCCCGCCCGCCGACCTGCTCAGGAGCGTCGAGGTCGTCGCGTCGGGCGAGTCCCTGCTGGCCCCGACCGCCACCCGGCGGTTGATCCAGCGGTACGTGAGCCCGGCGCCGCCGGTCCGCGGCCTGGACATCACCGAACGCGAGCGCGAGGTCCTCGTCCTGGTGGCCCGCGGCCTGTCCAACGCGGAGATCGCGCAGAGCCTGTACGTCAGCCTCAGCACGGTCAAGACGCACGTCAGCAGCCTGCTGACCAAGCTCGGCGCGCGCAGCCGCGTCCACCTGGTCATCGCCGCCTACGAGGCCCGGCTGGTCTGACACCGGCGCGAATGGCCTAGAATCCGGCAGATGTTCAGGGCCCCTGCCCGGCTGGCCTGGCTGGACGCCCTGCGGGGGCCGGCCGCGCTGGCCGTCGCCATGCACCACGCCGGCTGGACCTTCGTCCCGGACCTCTGGGCGGAGGTGGACCGGCGGATCGACCTCGGTAGCTGGGGCGTGTTCGTGTTCTTCCTGGTCAGCGGGTACATCATCCCCGCCTCCCTGGAGCGGCGCGGCGACGTGCGCGCCTTCTGGACCGGGCGGGCCTTCCGCCTCCTCCCCCTGCTGGCCGGCGCCTGCTGCCTGGTGCTGCTCCTCGCCCTGGCGGGCGTGCTCCCCCTCGACCCCCGGCTCGCCGAGCGCCCCCTCCCCGTGGTCGCGCTCGGCAACCTCACCATGCTGCAGGAGCTGCTCAACCTGCCGGCCGTCATCAGCGTGACGTGGACGCTCTCGTACGAGCTGGCGTTCTACCTGATCTGCGTGGCGCTGTTCCAGGTGCGGCAGGCCGGCAGGTCGGCGGAGATCGCCGTCGTCCTGGCGCTGGCAGCGGTGGGCCTGGGCCTGATGGTGCCGCAGACGATGATCGGCGCCCGGGACGACGTGGCCGCCGTGCTGCTCCCCGTCGCGGTCGTGGCGGCCGTCGTGGTGACGGCCCTCGGGCACGGCAGGGTACGCACGGCCGCCGCTGTCGCGGGCGGTCTCCTCGGGCTCG
Source organism: Nonomuraea angiospora (assembly GCF_014873145.1). Taxonomy (NCBI): domain Bacteria; kingdom Bacillati; phylum Actinomycetota; class Actinomycetes; order Streptosporangiales; family Streptosporangiaceae; genus Nonomuraea; species Nonomuraea angiospora. The sequence continues at coordinate 5,117,402 of NZ_JADBEK010000001.1, forward strand.
GGCTGGTGGTCCTGGGCAGCCGGGCCGGCACCTGGCAGGGCCTGATCATCCTGGCGACGATGTTCGCGGGGACGGCGGTGTACCGGGCCGAGCAGGGTGCCGTCCCCTGGCGCGCGGCGGCCGTCGCGGTGGCGGTGGTGCTGGGCTGCGGGCTCTTCGCCAAGGACGAACCCAGCTGGGCGCCCGCGATCGCGCTCGCGTACGGGGCCTTCGGGCTGGCGTTCGCGCTGCGCCGGCGGGCGTTCCCGCGCTGGCTGGCGCAACTCGGCGTGATCAGCTTCTCCGTCTACCTGCTGCACCCGATCCTGCTGCACGTGATCCCGAACCCGGTGCTGTACTTCCTGGCCCTGATCCCGCTCAGCGCCATGACCTACCGGCTCATCGAGGCTCCGGCCCAGCGCCTCGGCAGACGCCTGGTCGCCAGGGGCGCGGAGCCTCGATGAGGCGGCTCACGGCTTGCGGCCGACTCCCCCGTACAGCCACCGCGTGGCGGCGGGAGCCGGGTCGGCCGGGTCGGGGTGCCAGGTGTCGATGGTGACCAGGCCGGGATCCACCAGGTCGAACCCATCGAAGAAACCCGCCACGTCGGCGTGCCCGCGGAAGTAGATCGGCGTCGGCGTCGCCGCGTACACCGTCTCGATCTGGGCGACCGCGTCCTCCGGGTGGCCGTCGACGGTGACGTGGGTGGCCGTCAGGTGGCTGCCGGAGACCAGGGCATGGCGCAGCTGGCCCATGACCGAGGCGCGCTCTTCCAGGGTGAGGAAGTGCACCATGGCGATCATCAGGACGCCGACCGGCTCGTTGAAGTCGATGAGCTTGACGGTCTCCGGGTGCCCGAGCACGTCGGCCGGGCGGCGCATGTCGGCGGCGGCCACGGTGGTGTTGTGGTCGGTCGCCAGGAGCGCGCGGCCGTGTTGCAGCACGACCGGGTCGTTGTCGACGTACACCACCCGGGCGTCCGGGATGATCTGCTGGGCGATCTCGTGCGTGTTGCCCACGGTGGGCAGGCCGGAGCCGATGTCGATGAACTGCCGGATCCCCTGCCGGGCCATGTACCGCACCGCGCGGCGCAGGAACGCCCGGTTCTCCTGGGCCAGCTGGCGGATCTCGGGCATCGCCTTCTCGACCCGCCGTACGGCGTCCCGGTCGACCTCGAAGTTGTCCTTGCCTCCGAGGTAGTAGTCGTACATACGGGCGACGCTTGGCCTGGTGACGTCGATCCCCATAGCTCCGCCACCGCCTTGCTCCGGCATGCCACGGCCTCCATTCGTGATCATTGCGTACACAAGTTATCGCAATCCGCGAGGGAGGCGAGTCAGGTTTTGGTGTCAAACGTGGCGTTCTGCTCCCATCGTCTGGCTCCCGTCACGGCCGGACGGAGTCATGGTGGAGATCCGCGCGGCGAGCTCGGCCAGGTGGGTCAGCCACGCCTCGGCGGCGGGGTCGGGCACGGCGACGATGACGTGGTCGATGCCCAGGGCGGCGAGTTCGGCGCAGCGCCGGACGCTCTGTTCGACGCTTTCGCCGTCGGGGATGCGCATGTGGAGGGTCTTCTCGATGTCCTCGTAGGGCCGGCCCAGGCGTTCGCAGTGGGCGCGCAGCACGCCGAGCTTGTGGCGGACGTCGGCGCCGTACAGGAAGTTGCAGGCGTCGGCGTACTGGGCGACGAGGCGGAGGGTCTTCTTCTCCCCGCTGCCGCCGATGAGGACGGCCGGGTCGGCCTGCGGCGCGTTGAGCGTACGTTCCAGGCTGTAGTGCCGGCCCCGGTACGGCCCGTCCTGGTCGCTCCACATCTGCCGGGCGATCTGGAGGGTCTCCTCCAGCCGCTCGAACCGTTCGGCCAGCGGCGGGAAGGGCAGCCCGAGACCGCGGGCCTCGGGCTCGTACCAGCCGGCCCCGATGCCGAGGACGGCCCGGCCGCCGGAGAGCGCGTCCAGGGTGCTGACCTGCTTGATCAGCAGGCCGGGCGCGCGGTAGACGGCGCCGGTCACGAGCGTGCCCAGGCTCACCCGGCTGGTGAGGGCGGCGGCGTACGACAGCGCGCCGTACGCCTCCAGCATCGGGTCCTCCACGGCGCCGAAGTTGGGGATCTGGAAGAAGTGGTCCATCACCCAGAGGCTGCGCAGCCCCGCCTGGTCGGCGCCGCGGGCGACGGCGGCGAACTTGCCGGCGATCGCGGCGTCGCCACCGGACCAGAGGAAACGCGGGCAGGTCAGACCGAGGTCCATGGGGGAGCTCCTTGATGGGGCTAGGGGGAAGGCGCCCGTCCTGAATGCGGGCATGAAAAAACCCTCTCGCCCGGGCTGTGCCCGAGGCCGAGAGGGCTCCGATAAGAGCATTATCTCACGTCTCTGCTGGCGAGCGTCTCCATGCTCGCCACCACGATGACGGGCGCCGTGGCCGCCGCGCCCCGCCCCACGTGACACCCCCGAGGCCCGCCCCGCACACTTGCCGATCTCGAAAGTGGGGAAACCGGGAAGTGTCGTACGCTCAACCCTGGGGAAAGACCCTCGGCCTCGTCGAGGCCCAGAGAGGCGGCGATACGACCATGCACGCTCCCGGCGTACCCCCAGCGCGCACCGACCGGCCGCGCGGAGTCGCCGTGCTGCGGCTGCGCGGGCACGATGTCGCCGAGTACGTCTGGGAGCCCGACCTGCCTCTGTCGGCGTCCCCGCGCCCCTACCTGCATCCCGTGCGCACGCTCGCCGGTGTCACCGTCACCGACGCGGCGCCCGACTCGCACCCCCACCAGTTCGGCATCAGCGTGGCCGCCCCCGACCTCGACGGGTGCAACTTCTGGGGCGGGCGCACCTTCGTCGCCGGCCACGGCCCGGCCTGGCTGGACAACCACGGCACCCAGCGCCACCAGCGCTGGCTGCGCCGCACCAGCACCGAGCTGCACCACACCCTCGAATGGGCCGACCCGCGCCAGGCGACGCTGCTGCGGGAGCAGCGCTCGATCACCTGCCGGCCGGTGGACGAGACCGCCTGGTCCCTGAGCGTGCGCACCCGGCTCACCAACGCCACCGACCGGCCGCTGCCGTGGCGCACCCCGGCGGCGCTGGGCCGGCTCGGCGCCGGCTACGGCGGCATCTTCTGGCGCGGCCCCGCCTTCGCCGGCGCCGCGCAGGTGCTCAGCCCGGACGGCGCCGACGTCCAGCGCGTCCACGGACAGGCCGCCGACTGGGTCGCCGTCGCCGGCCGCGACCCCGAGGGCCGCCCCTGGACGACGCTCTTCACCCACGCCGGCGAGACCGGGGCGCGCGACAGGTGGTTCGTCCGCGCCCGCGACTACCTCGGGGTCTGCTCGTCACCGGCCTGGGACGAACCGCTCGTGCTGGCGCCCGGCGAGAGCGTCGACCGGCACGTCGTCGCCGTGGTGATCGACGGGGTCGTCACCGCCGCCACGGCCGCCGAGCTCGCCGGCTCCGCCCGGTCGGCCGCATGACCGCGCGCGTCCGGCCGAGCAGGCCCCGCCAGTCCGAAGAACCCGTACGGCAGGAGAACCTGCGCGCCCTCAACCTGGAGCTGGTCTTCCGCCACATCCTCGCCGCCGACGGCCCCATCTCCCGCACCGAGCTCGCCTCGGTCACCGGGCTGACCCGCCCCACCATCACCCGCATCGCCGAGGAGCTCCTGGCCGGCAAGCTCATCACCGAGGCCGGCCTGTCGCACAACGGACGCGCGGGCCGGCCCCGCGTCGGCCTGACGCTGTCCGAGAAGGGGCCGGCCGGGCTCGGGCTCGACATCCGCGCGGACGGCCTGGCGGCCTGCGTGGTCGACCTCACCGGCACCGTCCGCCATCTGGCCTTCACCCCCGCGACCTACTCCGGCTGGAGCGCTCCCGACGTGCTCGCGCAGCTCGCGCACATGGCCAGGGCCGCCGTCGACGCCACCGCCGCCGAAGACCTCACCGTCCTGACCGCCACCCTCGCCGTCCCCGGCCCGGTGCAGGCGGGCATCGTGCAGTCCGCGCCCGAGCTCGGCTGGCGCGACGTCGACGCCCAGGCGTTGCTGCGCGACGCCCTCCATCCCCTCGACCTGCCGATCACCGTGGACAACGAGGCCAACCTGGCCGCCCTCGGCGAGCTCTACGCCAGCGACAACACCCTCGACAGCTTCGTGTACGTCTCCGGCGGGCTCGGCATCGGCGCCGGCATCGTCCTGGACGGGCAGCTCATGCGCGGCGCCCGGGGCTGGAGCGGCGAGCTCGGCCACGTGACGGTCTACCCCGACGGCAACGCCTGCCCGTGCGGCTCGCGCGGCTGCCTGCAGACGTACGCCAGCCTGTCCGCCGTCCTCGGCGACGAGCCCGCGCCGGCCGGCACCACCCCCGACGCCGCCGCCACCGGCCGGGCCGAGGCGGGTCACCCCGCCACCGTCGCCGCCCTCGACGCGGCCGGCACCGCGCTGGGCATCGCGGTGGCCGACATGCTCAACATCCTCGACATCGACACCGTGCTGCTGGGCGGCAGCTTCTCCCTGCTGGCGTCCTGGCTCACCGCGAACGCCAGGGCCGAGATCGACCGGCGCGTCCTGACCGCCGCCTGGGCGCCCATCACGCTCCGGCCCGCTCTACTGGGCCCGGACGCCGCCGTCATCGGCGCCGCGCTGACCTCCATCGACCAGGTCCGCCGGCATCCGGCCACCTGGCTCGCCCGCCGGCCTGACCACGTGACCTCGGCCTGAGGGTCTTCCCGGCGGGCCGCCGGGAAGACCCCGCCCGTCAGCGGGTGTGCAGGCGCCAGGGCAGGCGGACGGTGATGAACTCGTTGTTGTCCGGCCGGCCGGGCGTGCGTCCCGACGAGAACGGGAAGTTGTTGTCGTTGAGGATCCCGAGCGTACGGTCGTCCAGGATGACGACGTCCTCGATGGTCTGGAACGGGAAGCGGAAGGTCTCGCCGAACCCGCCGAGCCCCTTGGGGTTGGCCAGGTCCAGCAGGTCGGCGGCCAGGGTCTTGTCCATGGCGCCGTCGTGGTCGCGGTCGCGGGTGTCGGCCAGGTAGACGCGCTTGAGCGCGGCCGCGTCGCCCTGGTTGTTGTCCCGCTCGATGATCAGGAAGCGGTGCCGGTCCACCGCGATGGCGTCGCCGATCGCGTTGGCGGGGCTGTCCAGCTTGTACGTCCACCGCTTGCCGGTGTAGGCGCGCTTGCGCACGTCGAACTCGTTCATCCGCAGCGTGCCCGCCGGATCGCCGTTGACCGTGCCCTCCAGCAGCGGATACAGCCACCGCCCGTCCGCCGAGCGGGCCATGCCCTCGAAGCCCTTGCTGCCGGCCAGGTTGGGGGCCGCGCCGTTCAGCGTCGGGTTCTCGGGCGCCTTGACGCCCGGCAGCTCGATCGGGGCCTCCAGCAGCGTGCCCCGCGCGGAGAAGTGCAGCAGGAACGGGCCGAACTCGTCGCCGATCCAGTAGGTGCCGTCATCGGCCCGCACGATCGACTCCACGTCGAAGTCGGCGCCGGTGAGCTTGCGGTCGGCCCTGGTCAGCGGCCAGGACACCCGGCCCTGCGGGTCGGACAGGTTGAACCCGCCGAGCACGTCCACGGTGCCCGCGCGGAAGTCCGGCTTGACGCGGTGGACGCGCAGGAGGAAGTCGGCGCTGTTGGCCTTGTTGCCGTACCCGTTGTCGGACAGGACGTCGAACGTGCCGTCACCGCGCCGGACGATGCCGCTGAACCCCTGGACCGGCTGGCCGGAGAAGGGCGGGGTCACCCCGTTGATCGGAGCCGTGCCGATCTGGGAGCCGGACGGCTCGCTGCCGGGCACGAAGGTCTGCGCGGGGAGCGAGGCGAACCCGGTCAGCGTGGCCCGGGCCGCGCCGTCCGGCGTGGCGGCAGCGGTGGCGGAGGACGCGGGGCCGGTCGCGGCGATGCTCGCGGCCAGCGCGGCGGCGCCTACCGCCAGGGAGATGCGTTTCATGCCCGGCACGGTAGAGGGTGCAAATGACGCGTTTCCTAACAAAACGTGCATGCCGCGTTCATCTATAGCGGCAGGGGGATGCGGTCGAAGAACCAGTACAGGCTGACCGCCACGATGGGGACCGTGATCGCGGCCACCGCCCAGCGGGCCGCGGCCGTGCGGCGCAGCAGCGCCAGCAGCGGGAAGAGCACGGCGATGAGCACGAGCTGCGTCACCTCGATGCCGAGGTTGAAGCTCAGGAGCGACAGGAGCAGCCCCCAGGACCCGCTCTCCTTGATGTCCAGCGCGCCCGCGAAGCCGAGCCCGTGGATCAGTCCGAAGGCGAAGACGATCGGCAGCCGCCATCTGCCCAGCTTGTCCTCGTCGCGGCCCAGGAGGTTGGCGACCGCCACGACGATGATCGACACCGCGATGACCGGCTCGACGATCGCTCCGGGAACGTCCACGACCCCCATCGCCGCCAGCAGGAACGTGATGCTGTGCGCGACGGTGAAGGCGGAGGCGGTGACGACGACGTCGCGCAGGCGGCGGGCCCCGATGACCAGGGCCAGCAGGAAGAAGATGTGGTCGAGGCCGAGGAGCAGGTGCTCGGCGCCGAGCACGAAGAACTCCCCGATCTGGCTCGACGCCCGGTGTTCGCCGACCTTCACCGTCGGCGCCGTGGCCTCCAGGACGGCGGAGCCGGTCTCGCCGTCGAGCTCGTAGCGGACCATCGTCTTCGTGCTGTGGACGAAGCTCTCGGCGTCGGGGAACAGCGCGCTGGAGATCTCGTGCGTCCCCCCGCTCTCGCCCTGGCAGGCGTAGGAGTAGGTGAGCACGGCGAAGGCCGCCTTGCCGCGGACGCGTACATCCGCCTCGCCGACCTGGGCAGGCGTGCAGGGCTTGCCGGCGTACGCCACGGCGAAGCGGCGCGTGACATAGTCGGTCACGGCAGCGCGGTTGATCTTGAGCTGGCGGAGCTGCTCGGTCCGCTCCTTCGCGTCGTAGGCCTCGGCGTAGAGCCAGGCCGACTTCATGAGGAGGTCGTACTCGAGGTCGAGCACGGCCTTGACGTCCAGGCCCGAGCCGGTCACCTCGGCGTGGGCGGTCGTGGTCGCGTCGTGCGCCGCCGCCGGGGCGGGACGCGCCAGGTCGGCCAGCACGCCGCCGAGGACCAGGGCGAGGACGACGGCGGGCAGCCAGCGCATGCGGCGCATGTCTCGTCTCTCCATGTAGGGGATGAAGGGCCGCCCCCGGACCGGGGTCCGGGGGCGGCGGGGATCGAGTTAGCGGTTGAACCAGTGGTACATGGGCGAGTCCGGTCCCCACGTGCCGGGGCGGCCGTGCTCGTCCTTGGTGACGAAGACGCTCGGCTCGGAGGCGGTCACGCCGCCGCCGGCGGAGCGCGCGGTGACGAACCAGGCGTAGGCCGTGTCGTCCTTGAGGCGCTGCCAGGTCACCGAGGCGACCTGGCCCGACGTGACCGTGCTCTTACCGATGACCTTCGTCGGCTTGTAGATCGCCAGCGAGTCGGTCTGGAAGGTCGTCGTGCGGGAGGTGAGGTCGACCGGCAGCACCATGTTGTCCTCGAGCCCGTTGTAGCGGCGCAGCGGGTCGTACTCGTTGGCGCCGAACTCGTTGAGCAGCGGGGAGTAGGTGTCCACGCTCAGCTCCGCCCGCTTGACGTTGAACTGCAACATCCGGAAGAAGCTCGCGCCGAACTGGAGCTGGTCCTGCGGGTTGTAGCCGCCGATCGCGGTCAGCCCGAGCCGGTCGGCCGACACCGTGTAGAACTGGTAGTCCGCCAGGAGTTCGACGACGCCGTTGCCGACCTGGCCCACCTTCGGCTTCACGTTGGTGCCCACGCCGTGCTCGTGGCCGGCGAGGATGAGGAAGACGTTGGGGTTCTTCTCGACCACCGTCTTGTACAGCATCGAGCCGTCGGGAGCAGCGAAGCCGGCGCCGCGGCCGTCCGGGTTGGTGCTCGGCACGAGGTAGTCGTGCGAGAGCAGGATGCCGTTGCGGTTGGGGAACTTCTTGAAGACGGAGTCGGCCCACTCGGCCTCCTCCCTCGTCACGCCGTACGACAGGCCGACCACGACGAAGTCGAGCCCGCCCGCGGAGAACAGGTCGTAGTGGTTCTGGTTGTCGCCTTCCCTCCACGGGCCGCCGTACTCGGCGTGCTGCCAGCCCTGCGACGCGCCCTGGTACCGGCCGGGGCCGTAGTACTTGTTGTAGATCGCCTCCGGCCCGTTCTCGGTGCCGGACTGGTTGTCGTGGTTGCCGGCGATCACGCCGTTCGGGATGCCCGCGTCGTCCAGCACCTTCTGCTGCTTCGAGGACACCTCCATCTCGCCGACGACCTGCTGCTGCGTGGCCTCGTCGGCGGGCTTGCGGATGTTGTTCTCGATGATGTCGCCGGTGTGCGCGACGTACGAGATCTTGCGCTGGTCCTTGTTGTCCTTGATCCAGTTGACGATGCCGGCGTAGGCGGACTCCCACACCGCGCGCTCCTCGGGAGTCTCCTGCTCCACCGCGCCCTCGGAGATGTACTGGGTGTCGGTGAAGTGGACGATCGAGAAGTCGTAGGAGGAGGGGTCGGCGAAGCCGTTCGGGTCGCCGGGGTCGATGTCGTCGGCGAACGGGTCCTCACCCGTCACCATGACGTGGACCTGGCGCTTGTCGATGTAGTCGTCGTCGACGACGGCCGAGAGCACGGTCCTGCCCTCGGCGGCGCCGCGGGCGCTCGTCAGCAGGTCCCACGCCTTGGACTTGGTGTTCCACGCCCGCAGCCCCGCCAGGCGCTCGGGGTCGATGGCGCCCTCCCAGCGCAGCACCGGGGAGTCCACGTGACCCTGCACCTCGACGTCGTAGCGCTGGTAGACGAGGTCCTGCCCGGAGGGCGCGTCCAGCGTCTTGCCGTCGGCGGGCTCCAGCCCGTCGGTCCTGACCCGCTTCTCGCCCGGCACCCGCAGGGTCGTCGGGAGAGACTGGGCCGTCCCCTGGTACACCTGCTCCGGGGTGAGGATCTTCGCCTCGTTGAACGTGGCCGTCACCTGGCCGCCGTCGGGCTCGGCCACCTTCGCCGAGAGCGTGACGGGGTCCGACACGTCGGTGGCCCCCCGCGCCGGGCTCAGCTCGGCCGGCGCGTCCGGGATGCCCGCGGACTCGAACACGACCTCGCGGGTCGCGGCGTTGCCGAGCCCGTCGGCGCCGGTCACGGCCAGGGTGTGCTTGCCGGCGCGCAGCCCGGGGCCCACCTGGGCGCCCAGCTCGATCGGCCGGCCGTCGAGCTTGACGTCCGGCCCGGACACGACGCCCGAGGCGTCCTCCAGCTTGACGTCCAGCACGACCGAGGCGGTGATCTTCTCACCCTCGGCCGGCACGCTCTTGGCCACCTTCGGAGCCGAGTTGTCGGTGATCAGGGTGCGGGTGGCGACCTCGCCGGTGGCCGACTCCGCGGCGAGCTTGTGCTTGCCGTCCTTGATCGCGGTGGTGTCGAGGTCCGCGCGCAGGCCGCGGGCCGGGGCGTCCACCAGGAACTCGAGGTCGATCTCGGTGAGCGGGTTCACGTTGTCGCCGCAGTTGCCGTCGCCCAGGCTGTACGAGGTCTTCAGCAGCTGTCCGGTCGCCGTGCCCTGCGCCGGGGTGAGCGCGATGTTCGAGATCGCGAAGTCGTCGCGGTTGTTGCCGCACGAGGTCGGGAAGGTGCCGGCCACGAAGTCGATCGTGTTCCAGCCGGGCACCAGGAACTCGTTCGGGATCGTGAAGTCGACGCGCTTGCTCACGAAGTCGCCGTCTAGCACGACCTTCTGGCCGTTGACGAGCAGGAAGTTCTGATAGCGCGCCTCGATCGAGTTGCTGCCCACGTTGAAGCTGAAGGTCGCCTCGCCCGAGCCGAGCGTCTCGATGACCGGCACCGCCGGAGCGTCGATCTTGTAGCGCAGCTCGGCCTCGCGCAGGAGGGTCTGGCTGCTGCCGCAGGTGCCGTCGCCCATCTCGTACGACGGCTTGAGGTCCTGGCCGGTCACGGTGGCGCCGTCGAGGGTGAGCTCGAGGTTCGTGATCGTGAAGTCGTCGCGGTTGTTGCCGCAGGTCTCCTTGGCGTCGCCGGTGACGACCTTGATCGTGTTGTCGCCGGGCACCAGGAACTTGGCCGGGACCGCGATGGTCACCCGCCGGCTCGCCCAGGTGCCGCCCAGGTCGATGCGCTTGCCGTTGACGAGGAGGAAGTCGTCGTACTTGTCCTCGATCCCGTCCGCGCCCACGTCGAAGCTGAGCATCGCGGCGCCGTTGCCCAGCGTGGGCTTGGTGACGGGCTTCTCGCCGTCCACGGTGAGGGACTTGACGCCGCCCGCGCTGTTCGCCGGGACGTTCGCGAAGACCGGCTTGGTGCCCGCCACGAGCGTGCCGTCCGTCGGCAGCAGGCGCGGCGCGCCGGCCGGGGCGTTGTTCACGGTCACGGTGTTCTTGACGGTCACGCCGGCCGCGGTGGTGGCGGTGATGGTGTGCTCGCCGTTGGACAGCGTCGCGGTGTCCAGGTCCGCGGCCAGGCCCGTGGTGCCCTGCGGGTCGCCCTGGACGAAGAACTTGAGCGTGGCCCGCTTCAGCAGCGTGGTGTTCGTGCCGCAGCTGCCGTCGCCGAAGGAGAGCGTGTACGGGTTGTCCTCGCCGTCCGCGACCTCGCCGAGGAGTTCGAGGCCCACGTCGGACAGCACGAAGTCGTCGTAGTTCGTGCCGCACGAGGACGGGATCGCGCCGACGACGATCTCGACGGTGTTCTCTCCCTTGACGAGGCGCTCGTTCGGGATGTCGATGCTCGCGCGCTCGTTGACGAAGTTGCCGATCTCGCTGCGGTACTCGCCGTTGACGAGCACGTAGCTGTGGTACTGCGCCTCCGTCGAGTTCGAGCCCACGTCGAAGCGGAGCTTGGAGACGCCCACCGTACGGGTGGCGTTGAGCGCGGTGTCGTCGACGGCGAGCTTCGTGACGCTGTCACCGGCCGCGGTCGGGACCGCCGCGACCTTCGCCGTGCCCTCCAGGTACGAACCGGTGGCCGGGGTGAGCGTCGGGGGGCTCGGGACGGCGGTGGTCGTCGGCGTGGGGCTGGGGCGGCCACGGTCCTGTTCCGCGGGCGTCCCCGGGTCGGCGTACGCGGCCGTGACGAAGCTGCTCACCAGCAGCGTCGCGATCGAGGCGGCCAGGGCGAAACGCGCCCGGCCCCCTAAACCGCCCAGTGACTTTCGTGCTGCCATTGGCAGTCCCTCCTATGTGCATAAGCAGCCCATAAAGCGGCTTGCTCTCGGGCGGACACGTTGGAGCGCGCGAGTGAACGTTGTGCAGAGAGAGGCTGAAGGGACGACAAACTATTGCCTGATTCTGGTCATCCGTCACAAATAGGTCTCAATGGGCGCGTACCGGAAGATTGGGATGTCACACCACAGCCCTCTCAGGGGCTCTAGAACAGCAGTCACATGCAGAGGGGGATCCGTGATGTCCGATGTCACCCGGGTGTTCGCCGCCCATCGCGAACTGCTGTTCTCCATCGTCTACAACATGCTGGGCAGCGTCACCGACGCCGAGGACGTGCTGCAGGAGACCTGGCTGGCGTGGGCGTCCAGGGATCCGGACGAGATCGGCCATCCGCGCGCCTACCTCGTACGCGTCGCGGTGAACCAGGCGCTCGCCCACCAGAGCGCCCAGCGCCGGCGCCGCGAGACCTACGTCGGGCCCTGGCTGCCCGAACCCCTCGTCACCTCCCCCGACGCCGCCGACCACGCCGTACGGACCGACACGCTCTCGCTCGCGCTGCTGGTCGTGCTGGAGACGCTGACGCCGCTGGAGCGGGCGGTGTTCATCCTGCACGAGGTCTTCGCCTACGCCCACACCGAGATCGCCCCCATGATCGGCCGCAGCCCGGCCGCGGTGCGGCAGCTCGCCCACCGCGCCCGCGAGCACGTCCAGGCCCGCCGCCCCCGCTCCCAGGTGAACCCGCGCCTCCAGCGGCAGGTGACCGAGCGGTTCGTGGCCGCCGCCTTCGGCGGCGACCTGGAAGGGCTGATGGAGCTCCTGGCGCCGGACGTGACGCTGTGGGCCGACGGCGGCGGCAAGTCGAACGCCGGCGGCCCGCGCCCCATCCGCGGCCGCGACAACGTCTCCCGCGTGCTCATCTCCCGCGCCGCCCAGCCTCTCGACGGGCTGGACATCCAGTACCGCCAGGTCAACGGCGATCCCTGCGCGGTGCTGTTCGTGGAGAACGCCCCGTACGCGGTCATGGTCGTGGACATGACGCCCGACGGCTCCCGGATCCAGGACGTCTACACCGTGAGCAACCCCGACAAGCTCACCCACGTCCCCTCACGGGCTTCCCGGTTGACGGACGGCGCGGACGCGGCGGGGCAGCGGGCCGAGGTGATGGGGGAAGCGGTGGCGCAGCACGCCGGTCGTGGCGGCGGCCAGCGCGACGAGGGCGGCGCCGACGAGCAGCGCCGGGTGGTATCCCCGGCGCAGGAGCGGGGTCACGACCAGGGGGCCGAGGATCTGCCCGACGCTGTAGCCGGTGGTGAGGATGGCGACGGCGCGCGGGATCCGCAGGTGGGCGCCGATGGCCAGGGTGAGGGTGGCCACGCCCAGGAACGTGGCGCCGAACAGGACGGCCGAGACCAGGGCGGGGACGATCCCACCGGCCAGGACGGGCAGCGCGATGCCGGCGGCCTGCACGACGAGCGCGACGAGGACCAGCGCCGGGCGGGACCAGAGGTGGCCGAGCCATGCCCACAGGGCCGTTGAGGGCAGCGCGGCGAGCCCGACCAGGACCCACGCGCCGCTGCCTGCCAGGCCCGGCGCGGTCTGGTCGATCGCGGCGACCAGGAACGTGCCGGCGATGATGTAACCGGTCCCTTCGAGGGTGTAGCCGGCCAGCAGCGCCCCGAACCAGCGCAGCCCGGACCCGGCCCGGGGACCCGACGGCGGGCGCGGCGATGCCTCGGGTGCTGCCGGATCGGCGCGCAGGCCCCAGGCCGGGATCGCCAGCACCGCGGTCAGCGCCGCCGCCGTCCACCAGGCCTGCTGCCAGGTGCCGGTGGTGCGCAGGACCAGCACGGCGACGCCCGACAGGGCGATCCCCGCGCCGATGCCGCCGAAGGCCCAGCCGACGAGGTGCTGCGCGTGGCCGCGAAGACCGGTGAGCACGGCGTCGGCGGCGATGACGAAGATCAGCGCGCTCGCGATCCCGGCGACCAGCCGGAGCGACGACCAGAGCGCGCCGGCGTGCGTGAGCGGCATCAGGGCCAGGGTGACGACCAGGACCGCCAGCGACGGGCGCAGCGCCCGCCGGGAGGCGAAGATCCGAGGGGCGACGATCGCGGCGACCGCGCCGAGGAGGTACCCGACGTAGTTGGCGGTGGCCAGCTCCGCCCCCAGCCGCGGGGACAGCCCGGCCTGCGCGTGCATCATCGGCAGGATCGGGGTGTAGGCGAAGCGGCCGACGCCCATGCCCGCCGCGAGCGCCGCCGCGCCCTGCCCGACGATCCGCCAGGGCCGATCCGCCCGGGTCGCCTCGCCGCTGTCCGTGCCGTGCTCTCGTACGGAGGTCAACCTTCGCCTTTCGTTCGGCCGTCGTACGCGGGAGGTGGCGGAGGGCTCAGTGGCCGGCGCTCTGGCCGCCGTCGACGTGCAGGATCTCGCCGGTGACGAACGGGGCCGTCTCGAGATAGACGATCGCGTCGACGATGTCACTTATTTCGCCCATCCGGCCCATGGGGTGCAGGCCGGCGAGGAGGTCGTGGGTCTCGGCCGGGTGCATCGGCGTACGGATGACGCCGGGCGCGACCGCGTTGACCCGGATGCCGCGGGAGGCGTACTCGATGGCCAGCGACCTGGTGACCGAGTTGAGGCCGCCCTTGGTCAGCGCCGCCAGCGCGGACGGCACGCGGCTGTCGGCGTACTCGGCCAGGGTGGTCGTGATGTTGACCACGTGCCCGCCGCCCTGGGAGAGCATGACGTCGACGGCCCGCCGGGAGATCTCGAAGAACCCGCGCAGGTTGACCCCCGTCACCAGCTCGTAGTCCTCGTCGGTGTAGTCGGTGAACGGCTTGGACACGAAGACGCCGGCGTTGTTGATCAGCGTGTCGACCCGGCCGTACGCCTCCAGCGCCTGCTCGATGACGCGCCCGCCGACGGACGGGGCGGCGATGTCACCGGCGATGGTCCGGACCAGGGGGTCGTCGGAGGGTGCGATCGATCGGGAGTTCGCGACGACCGCGTAGCCGAGCTTGCGGTAGGCGGCCACCAGCCCCGCGCCGATCCCCTGGGACGCGCCGGTGATCACAGCGACTTTGTGCGTGCTCATGGGTTGCTCTTCTCATCGAGGCTTGAGGCCATCACGGGTTGAGGCCGTACGTCCTGGGCCTCGATCAGCGCGGCCGGCCAGCGAACGGGGCGGGCCGGCGCCGCGCGGTCATGGTTCAAGCTTGCGCCGGCCGGGCGCGATCCCGCCACGACCGGTTCACTCTCTGTTGTTAGGCTGTGCCTCCCAGCGCACTACCCTGGGCCAATGGAGCTACGCCAGCTGCGATATTTCGTCGCGGTGGCCGAGGAGCTGCACTTCGGCCGTGCCGCGGTCCGGCTGCGCATCGCCGGCCCGTCGCTCTCCCAGCAGATCAAGGCCCTGGAGCGGGACCTGGGCGTGCGCCTGCTCGACCGGGACCGCCGTTCGGTCGCGCTCACCCCCTCGGGGCAGGCACTGCTCCCCCAGGTCAGGGCTCTGCTCGACCAGGCCGACGAGCTGCGCCGCTCCGCGGCCGGCATGGCCGCCACCGAGCCGGTCCGGCTCGGCTACGTCAGCTGGCGCCCGCCCGACCTGACCGCCCGCGTGTCCGGCGTCGCCCAGCTGCACGTCGACGCGTGGGTCATGCCGTCACACACCCAGGCGGGACGGGTCGCCGACGGCAGCATCGACCTGGCCATCTGCTGGGTGCCGGCCGACGACCTGGCCGCCCACGCGCTGGAGGCCCGGCTGATCGGCGCCGACCGGCTCTTCGCGATCTCCACGGGCACCGGCACGTCCGCGGTCCCGGCCAAGGACACGGCGGTGCTGGTGGACGCCGACACCGCCACCTGGGACTCGTGGAACCGCTATGCCGAGGAGTTCGCCCGCGACACCGGTGCCCGCGTCGTGCGCATCGACGACGGCGGCATCACCGGGCCGGCCTTCTTCGACCACGTACGGCGGCTGCGCCGCCCCGTCGTCAACTCGCCGAAGGGGCAGACCGCGCCGGTGCCGCCGGACCTCGTCCAGCGCCCGGTGGTCGATCCGGCGCCGTGCTGGACCTGGGCCCTGGTGTCCCGGCGCGACGAGACCCGCAAGGCCGTACGGGCCGCCGTCGAGGCGCTGACCCGGGACGTCGGCGGGCTCGGCCTGGACGCCGACACGACCTGGCTACCGGCCGGCGACCCGTTCCGCACCACCACCACATGACGCACCACCGGATGCCGCGGTGACGGTCAGCGTGGTGATCGGTCAGCGGGCTTCGAGCGTCGCGAGGTCGCGCAGCGTGTAGCGGCGGTGCTCGCACTCCTCCTCCATCACCACCCGCAGGCAACCGCCGACCGTACGCGGCTCCGCCGGGTAGCCGGGCGCGGGCGCGCGGGTGCAGGCCCGTTCGAGCCCGGCGTCGGTGAGGCCGTCGAGGATGCCGCGCACCAGCGCCACCCGGCCGACCCGCGCCTGCGCCACCTCCGCGTACGCCGGCCGGGCATCGAGGTCGATGCCGAGCGCCGCCGCGTCCTCTGCCGGGTAGCCGGAGTGGGTCAGGCCGAGCCGGTGGAACGGGTCCGGCGCGTCGAGGATCGCCCGGCCCGCCCAGGCGTCGGTGGCGAAGACGAGGTGGCGCAGCGTCTCGACGAGGGACCATTCGTCGTCGACCCGCTCGTGGCGCGCCGCTTCGGGCAGCCGTTCGGCGCGGGCGAGCGTCTCGGACCAGAGCCGCTCGATGGTCTCCCACGTCGCGCGGAAGTCGTCGGCCGTGCGCATCTCCCGCAGCCGCGCCCGTTCGGGGTGGCGCCGGTCGAGCTCGGCCTCGACGTAGGCGGTGACGTCCACATCGTTGACGCGGAAATTACGTATTTCTCCGGACACGTTGACGTCCATGAGCCAGGAGTCGACGATCTTGATCCGGCGCAGATCGCAGCTGCGGAACGTCGTGGCGGAGAGGTCGGCCATCGTGAAGCTCGCGCCCTGGAACGCGTCGGTGTTGTCGTACTGCGCTGCCATCGCGCCATTGTGCCCGTGCCATCCGTGACCGTACAGCGCCTATTTCCGAGGTGGCCTCACCCCGCGCACGACAGGCAGCCCCGTGCCCGAGTCGAGCACGAGGCGGTCGCCGAGCGGACGCGCCAGCGTGACGGTGATCCTGGCTATCTTGAGCATCAGGTTGCACGGTCCGCTGGAGCCCTCCTCGTCCACGTCCACCACCACGAGCTTGCCGGTCTCGTACGCCCGTGCCCCGTGAACGTGGTCGCAGGAGCCGTGGCCGTACTCCAGGAGCAGTTCGTGCGGCTTGCCCGCGATGAGGTCGAACCCGCGCACCTCTTCGAACTCCCCCTTCTCGGCCTGCGGACGGGCGGTGATGGCCGAGGGGGCGACCGCCACGTACACGAACTTCGACTCGACCCCCTTGACGCTGAACAGCCAGGCGGGCACCCGGATCGTGCCGCGGCTGGTCTCCAGCGTCGTCCGGCCCGGCTCGACCCCGGTCACCCGGAGCGGGCGGCAGCCCTTGGCCGGGCACTCCTCCTCGATGAAGTCGGCCGGCTTGCTGAGCTCCGCGTACGCGTCGGCCGCCGTGACGAGCGGCACTACCGAGACCGCGCCGTCCGGCCACCGCAGGCGCGCTTCGGGCAGGGGGTCCGCGGGTAACTCGGCCGCGAGCTTCCACACTCCGTTGTGCGCGCTCAGGGCGGCCCAGGCGGGAGGGTCTGTCCAGCCACCCCGATCCTGGAGTCCTCCGAGCAGGACGAAACCCGAACGCCAGGCGCGGTCGCCGGCCGATCCGTCCCAGCGCGCCACCACCTCCCGGGCACGTGCCTCGAACCGGCCCGGCGAGACCCGATGGGACCAGCCGCAGGAGGCCAGGAGCAGCACCAGGCACAGGCTCGCGATCATCCTCCGCAGCACTTGTTGATCACCCCCGGCCGCCTACGGTAGCCACTCACCCACCGGCGAAGTGCCCCTCTTATCGGATTTGCGGGGGAATCTCCCTTAATTAGGGGCGAACGCACTCCATGTGGTCTTCTGACTACCGGGGTGTGGAGTGATCAGACGGCTGGGCCGGTCGCTGCGGATGCGGTTGGCGCTGCTCGCCAGCTTGGCCATGTTGCTGCTGAACGTCGTCGTCAGCGGGTTCGTGCTGTACGCGATCCGGAACGAGGCCGCCGACATCCGGGCGTACGACGTGGCCAGCCGGGCTTTGCGCGTGCTTCTCATGGTCAAGCGGAACGAGTTGCCCCCGACGGTGTCCCCCGACGGGCTCGACGGCATCCAGGTGATCGACTCGGCGGGCCGCGTGGTCTCCTCGACTCCCAACCTGGCCGGCCTGCCCCGGCTGACGACGGCGATCCCCCACCGGAACACGGCCAACGACGTCGCCGAGTTCTGCGACCTGCGCGCCTTCTCCGCAGGGTGCGAGCTGGTGGTCTCCATGCACGCCTACCAGCCGGACGGCGCGTGGGTCATCTACGCGTTCGCCCCGGCCGTGCCCTGGTACGTCAGCCTGAAAGTGATCCTCTTCCAGATCTGCGTGGCCGCCCTGCTGCTCATCCTGACCTGGTTCGGGGTGTCGCGCGTGGTGGCCCGGACGCTCGTGCCCGTCCACGACATCACGAAGAGGCTGGCCGAGATCACCGCCGGTGGGGGCGGGATGCGGCTCCCCGTGTCGGAGAACGTGGACGACGAGATCAGGACGCTCGCCGAGACCGGCAACCAGATGCTGGAGCGGCTGGAATCCGCGATGAGGAAGCAGGCGGAGGCGGTGGAGCAGCAGCGCAGGTTCGCCGGGGACGCCTCGCACGACCTGCGCAGCCCGATCACCGCGATGCGCACCCAGGTCGAGGAGGCGCTGCTCGCGCCCGAGGACGCCGACTGGCGGGCGACGGGCGAGGCGCTGCTGTCCAGCCTGGACCGGCTCCAGGCCATCGTCGTCGACCTGCTCACGCTGACCAAGCTGGACGCGGGCGCGCCGAGCTCCCGGGAACCGGTCGACCTGTGCGAGCTGGTCTCCGCCGAGACCGGCAGGCCGCGTTCCAAGAGCGTCATCACCACGCTGCAGCCGGGCGTGGCCGTCACGGGCGACCGCCTGCAGCTGGCCCGCCTCCTGACGAACCTGCTGGACAACGCCGAGCGGCACGCCGAGTCCCAGATCCTCGTCACCGTACGACGGCAGGACCACCAGGCCGTACTGGAGGTGCTCGACGACGGCGCCGGCATCGAGCCCGGGCAGCGCGAGACGGTCTTCCAGCGCTTCACCCGCCTGGATGCCGCGCGCAACCGCGACGCCGGCGGGACCGGACTCGGCCTGCCCATCGCCCGCGAGATCGCGCACGCCCACGGCGGCACGCTCACCATTGAGGACTCCGAGCGCGGCGCCCGCTTCGTCCTGCGCCTCCCGGCCCGAGCGGACTGACCATCCTGGCCCGAGCGGACTGACCATCCCGACCCGCAGAGGGCCGGGCATCACGGCGCGCGAGGACTGCGCCACCCCCCAAGTCGGCTCCAAGCCACGCACAAGAGCCGGACCTCACCATTTCCGAATGTGAGCGGAAATTTCAGGACAAGGTTGATGAAGATCGCCGCAGGTGCGGCGGTCGCCATGGCGGTCGCGCTGCCCGCGTTACCGGCGGCCGCCGACGACGCGCCCGATGAGCGGCCCGACGTGCCCGTCGGCACCTGGCTGGCGGCGCGTACCCAGCCCGCCGTCCAGCTGACGAGCTTCACCTACACCGGCACGGTCGCCGTGCCGACCAGCACGATCAACCAGCCCGCGTTCAACCGGCTCGTGGAGCAGGCCACCGCCACCGTGGCGTCCGGCAAGATCTCCTCGGACGAGCGCAGCATCGCCAAGTGGCTGTTCCAGCAGATCGCGGCCGACGTGGACACCTACCTCGCCTCGACCACCCCGGAGCGCACGGTCGAAGCCGAGGTCGGCGGCCTGTGCACCGGCTGGTGGGTCACCCCCGACGGCTACATGGTCACCGGCGCGCACTGCGTCCAGGTCGGCGAGACCGAGCTGAGCCGGCTGTTCGCGCAGCAGGCGCTGGCCAAGTTCAACCAGCAGGACGCCAAGGAGATCATCAGCGGGCTGCGGGGCCTGGAGGCCGACGAGGAGATCGTCAAGCTCGCGCAGCAGATCTACGTCACGTTCAACACCAACCACATGCAGCTCCGCAACCTGAAGCAGAGCCTGTCGGTGGTCCAGAGCCTGCCCGGCGGCGGCGTGGACAAGACGGCCAAGCCGGTCCCGGCCGAGCTGGTGTCGGTGGGCGAGAGCTACCCCGGCAAGGACTTCGCGCTGCTCAAGGTCAACGGCCAGCAGAACCTGCCGACCGTGCCGCTCGGCGACGACTCCGACGTGCGTACCGGTGACACGCTCTACATCAGCGGCTTCCCCGGCCTGGTCACCAATACGCCGTTCTTCAGCCTGGAGTCCAAGCTGGAGCCGGCGCTGACCGAGGGCCCGTACAACGCCAAGCGCACCACGCAGACCGGCGTGCCGTACATCCAGACCCAGGCGCCCTCCTACCACGGCAACTCCGGCGGCCCGGTGTTCAGCAAGGACGGCAAGGTCATCGGCATGCTGATCGCCGGCACGGTGAGCGAGAACGGCGAGGCGTCGGAGAGCGAGAGCTTCGTCCTGCCGGTCGGCATCATCAAGGAGAAGCTCGGCGAGAAGAACATCAAGCCCGCCCAGACCACCACGACGACCCGCTACAACGAGGCGCTCAACGACTTCTTCCGGCACTACTACTCGGACTCGTTGCCGAAGTTCCGCGAGGTCCAGGCGCTGTTCCCGAACCACCCGTACGTGGCCAAGTACATCAGCGACGCCCAGCAGGCGATCTCCGCGGGCAAGGACGAGTCGCCCAAGCCGCTCCTGCTGTGGGTGCTGATCGGGGCCGGCGTGCTGGTCGCCGCCGTGATCGTCGCGGTCCTGGCCAAGGTCCTCCGCCGCCGCGGGCGCCGGCGCCGCCACTCCGAGCCGTCCTTCGTCCAGCCGCCGCCCGGCGCGGTGCAGCCTCCGTCATGGCGGCAGCTCCCGGCGGGCCAGGCGCCGCCCCCGGCGCAGGAGGCATACGGGCAGGGCGCATACGGGCCGGACGCATACGGGCAGGCGGCCCACGGGCAAGCGGCGTACGGGCAGGCAGCTTACGGCCAAGCGCCGTACGGGCAGGGCGCCGACGGGCACGGCCCCGTGGCCTACAACGCCGACGGCTACGGCGCCGCACCGTACGGGTCAGCCCCGGAGCGCGCCAACCCCCAGTACGGGTCGGCCCGGGACCACGCCGGCTCCCCGTACGGGTCGGCTCCGGACCACAACAACCACCAGTACAGACCGGGCCCGTACCACGCCAACCCCCAGTACGGACCGGGCCCGTACGGGTACCCCGCGCCCCCGCACGGCCAGGCCCAGCCGCCCTCGGGCGAGCAGACCCGCGCCGTCCGCTACGGCCAGTTCACGCCGCCGCCGAACGACCGGCCCTCCTAGCCCTGGATTCGCCTTGCCCGCCCTTCCATACTGGAGCCGACGCCCGGAGACATGACTGCCGTCGATGCCGGGCGGGATCCCGCTCGTGCCCGTGAACGCGAAACCCCCGATTCCGTCGTCGGCCAAAAGGGAGACCGGAAATGCGCACGTCGTACAGACTCCTCCCGCCCGCTGTCCTGGCGATCGGCCTGCTCCTCTGCCCGGTCGCGCCCGCGTCGGCCGCCACCACGACGGCCGGCCCGGCGAGGGCCACGGCCACGGTCATGGCCCTGACCCTGGACGAGGGCAGCTGCGAACCGCTCGCGCGGCGCTTCCTCTGCTCGGTCTCCTACAGCGGGGCGATCGCGCCGGTCGCCATCCGCTGGTTCGTCGACGGCGGCTACGTCCCCGCGTACGACAACAGGAGTTTCGTGGGGATCGGCTGCCAGCCCACGGTGCGGTACGACATCCGGGCGGTGATCTCCGACGCCACCGGCGCGTCCGTCGAATACCGCACCACGCCCGTCTGCCGATCGGGCAATCCCTGACGTGTCCCGACTGCCCGTCCTCGGTTGATCTCTCCCATTAGGGTGGTTTCCTGAGGGAGGTATCGATGCCGGGCAATTCCGGGCGTTCCACGCTGGCCACCATCGCCGCCTCGGCCGGCGTGTCCGTGGCCACCGTGTCGAAGGTCCTCAACGGCCGCACCGACGTCGCGCCCGCCACCCGTTCGCTGGTGCAGTCCCTGCTGCAGGAGCACGGCTACGTCGCCCGCCGGTCACGCCGGGCGCGGACGGCGGCCCCGGCCACCGTCCAGGTGGAGGTGGCCTCGGATCTGTGTACCTACTCCGCTCGGTGATCACCATCGGCGGCGAGCCGGCCCCGGCCCAGCTCGCCGCGCTGTCCCGGGCTCGCCTGCCCGTGGTCGTCGTCGACCCGCTGAACCTGCCGGACACCCCTGTGACCAGCGTCGGCGCCACCAACTTCGCCGGCGGCCTGTCCGCCACCCGGCATCTGCTGGACCTCGGGCACCGTCGCATCGCCTACCTCGATGACATCGCCGACGCGGCCTGCGACCAGGCACGCATGCACGGCTACCGCGCCGCGATGGAGGCCGCGGGCGTGCCGGTGCCCGCCGGATACGTCCGTACTTCGGGCTTCCGCTATCCCGACGGGGGGACGGGCGGAGCCGCCCTGCTCGACCTGCGGCTCCCGCCGACGGCCATCTTCGCCGCCAGCGACGGGAGTGCCCTCGGCGCCGTGCAGGCCGCCAGGGCGCGGGGCTGCGCGTCCCGGAGGACCTCAGCGTGGTCGGCTTCGACGACACCGAGGTCGCGGTCATGACCTCGCCGCAGCTGACCACCGTACGCCAGCCGCTGCGCGAGATGGGTGGCATCGCCCTGCGCACGGCCCTGCGCCTGGCCGCCGGCGAGAAGATCGAGTCCCGCCACTTCGAGCTCGCCACCGAGCTGATCGTCCGCGGATCGAGCCGGGCGGCCGGCCCCTGAGGTTGCCGCGGCGGCTCTGGACAACGCGTCGCTTACGTGATCTGACGGAGTAAGAGCGCCGACGATCGCGAACAGGAGCACCTGGACATGAGCGACACGCCGCGACTGCACACCGCGGGCAACACCCTGCTGGAGCGAGCCCGCGCGCTGCGCCCGCTGATCGAGCGCGACGCGGACCAGGCCGAGGAGCAGGGCCGACTCACCACCTCCGTCGTGGACGCCCTACACGAGGCAGGACTTTTCGGCATATGGGTGCCAGTGCCGCTCGGCGGCGCCGAGCTGTCGCCCAGGGAGCTGATGGCCGTCCTCGGGGAGCTCTCCTACGCCGACCCCTCGACGGGCTGGGTGGTCATGGCCACCTGCCTGGAGAACGGCACGGCCGGCGCCTACCTGGGCGACGAGGCCGTCGAACGGATCTTCAAGGGCCCCCGGATGCCGCTCTTCGCGGGCCAGGGCACCCGGCCGGGCGTCGCCGTCCCCGAGGACGGGGGCTTCCGCCTCAGCGGGCAGTGGAGCTTCGCCTCCGCCATGCTGCACTCCCAGTACGTCCACAGCCTGGGCGCCATCGAGGGCACCGACGAGGTCCGGATCTTCATCACCCCGATCGAGGACGTCAAGCCGCTCGGCAACTGGGACGTCCTGGGCCTGCGCGCGACCGGCAGCATCGACTACTCGATGGACGACGTCTTCGTGCCGGAGTCGCAGTCGCACGTCTTCGGCACGAACGTGCCCCTGCGCGGCGGCGCCATCTACCGGCTCTGCCTGCTCGACCAGGCGCTGATCTGCCACTCCTCCTGGGCGCTCGGCGTCGGCCGCCGACTGCTGGACGAGCTGAGCCGCTACGCCGTGGCACGGGCCGGGCGGACCGGGCAGATCGCCGACAGCGACGCCTTCCACACCGACTTCGCCCGTGCCGAGGCGAAGTTCCGCGCCGCGGCGGCCCTGGTGCGCGAGACGTGGGACGACGTGGAACGCACCCTCGACTCGGGCCGGACGCTCGACGTACGGCAGGAGACGATGGTGCGGCTCGCGCTCAACCACATCACGTCGACGATCACCGAGGTCTCCCACTTCGTCTACGCGTCGGGCGGCACCTCGGCGCTGCGCGACGGGCTGATCCAGCGGCTGTTCAGGGACGTCCACGCCGGCGCCGCGCACATCACCTCGGGCCCGCAGTCGCTGCGGGAGTGCGGCCGTGAACTGGCCGGCCTGGCCGCGGGCGAGTCCTGGGCGCTGTTCGGCCTGGAGCCGTGAGAGCCGCGCTTGGTGAGGTCGGGAGCCTCGATCACGCCGTCCCTCGGTGAGATTCCGGTGAAATGTCGGTGGAACGCCGTGCTTCCAGGCTTGTCCGCATGCCCATGACTGACATGACCAGGAGCGTGGCCTGCGGAGCGGCGCTCGTGCTCACCCTTTCCGCCTGTGGCGCGCTGGGAGGGCCGGCCCAGCCCTCAGCCTCGGGCTCGGGCTCGGGCTCGGGCTCGGGCTCGGTGAAGGCTCCCGACGCCCCGGCGCGGGACCAGCCTGAGGACCCCTCCCCCACGCAGGAGGAGTCCTCTTCGCAGCCAGAGTCGCCCTCGGAAGGCGTGGTCGCCGGGCCCACCTCGTCCGCGCTGCCGGTCGAGGGCCGGAACCTGCGCCTGGTCAGGTCCGGCGAGAACGAGCTGGCGCTGCAGTTCGAGCTCTTCAACGGCACGGACGACGAGATCTCCCTCGGCACGCTCGGCCTCGACAGCCGCGAGCAGCTGATCACGCTGGTGGACCTGCCCCGCGGCACCGCGTACGGCCTGATCGGCAGCTCGGGCCCGGACGGACGGATCAGCGCGGACGTCGACATCGAACCGGGCCGGTCGGCCCCGGTGACGGCGGTGTTCGCCGCACCGCCCAAGGAGGCCACCGAGATGCTCGTCGTGCTGAACGGTCTGCTCCCGGTGACCGTGCCGATCACGGACGCCGAACCGGCCGACGACCCCGCCCTGCGCGGCCCGCACAACAAGCTCCAGGTCGGCCCGCTGGTCTGCAGGACGACGGGCGGCAGGCGTGAGGCGTTCCGGCTGCCCAGCGACGTGCTGTTCGAGTTCGGCAGCTCCAAGCTGTCACCGTCGGCCAAGTCCGCCATCGAGGCGCTGCGCGGCCGGGTCTCCGCCTCGTCCGGATCGGTGACCGTGGACGGACACACCGACGCGATCGGGGGCACCTCCGACAACCAGACGCTGTCGCAGGAACGCGCCGCGGCCGTCAGCCAGGTGCTGCGTCCTTCTCTCGGCGACGGCTTCGCCTACCGGACGAAGGGGCACGGCGAGGGCGAGCCCGTCGCGCCCAACACCAAGCCCGACGGCAGCGACGATCCGGACGGGCGGGCGCAGAACCGGCGGGTGGAGGTGCAGATCGACAGCGACACCACCGTGCCGGTCCCGGAGACGGGCACCGACCTGACCGACGCGGGGCTCCAGGTGCGGGTGGAGAGCGTACGGCGGCTGTCGGGCTACCTCCTGGCGAGCGTCAAGGTCACCAACCCCGGGCCGCAGGCCGCGTCCCTGGAGTACGAGAACCACTTCACGCCCAAGGAGCTCACCTCGGGCCAGCTGTCGATCGCGGCCCGGAACGGCCGGCAGGAGCTGTGCGGCTTCGCCGCGCCCACGTACTTCGACTTCGTCGGCACGATGAGCGCCTCCTTCGCGCCGGGCAAGCTCGACACGGTGCCCGCGGGCGCCGAGGTGACGCTGTGGGGGCTCTTCCCGGCGCCCAGCGCGAACGTCACGTCGGTGAAGGTCCAGATCGGCGGCTACGACCAGGCACTCCCGACCGAGGTGGTGGCGAGCTGACCCCTTAGCTTCCCGGCCGAGGTCGGCAGGCGGCCCCTCGCACTTCCCGACCGAGGGCGCGAGCGGACCTCCTCACGCTTCCGACTGAGGGCGCGAGCAGACCCCCTCACTCTTCCCGACTGAGGTCGCGAGCAGACCTCACGCTTCCCGACCGAGATGGCGATCCGAATCCTCACGTTTCCCGACCGAGGTCGCGGTGGCCTGAGCCTTCAAGCTCGCGGCCGAGGTGGTGGCGAGCTGAGGCCGGTGTTCCCGGTCCGGTCATGGTGTGGCGAGCGCGGCTCTGACCTCCGCCAGGCGGGCGGCGTATCGGGGCCAGCCGAAGCCCGAGGCGGCGTAGGCGGTGGCCGTCGCCTCCGCCAGTTCGCCGGCCCGCCGCCGGTCCCGGCCTGCGAGCGCCAGCGCCGCCGACACGGCCCGGGCCGCGAGCCAGGGCGTGCTGTGCTCGGCCGACTCGGCGTAGACCTCGTCCAGCAGCGCCGCGGCCTCGTCGAGCTCCCCGCGCCGGATGAGCACGTCGGCCAGGTCGATGTGCGCCATGCTAGCCCCGGAGCCGTCGGTGACCGTGTAGCCGACGGCCGTGCGCATGTGGCCTTCCGCGCGGCCCAGCTCCCCCTCGGCCATGGCGACGGCGCCCCTGATCAGCTCGTTGAGCGGGAGGATCTGGCGGTCGTCCAGCCGCGCGGCGTAGTGGTCGGACTCGGTGGCGCACGCCAGCGCCTCCTTGAGGTGGCCCATGCCCAGCAGCGCCTGCGCCTGGTTGCTGAGACCGCGTGCCAGCCCGTGCTCGTCGCCGGTCTCCAGGTCGAAGGCGTTGGCGGTGACGTAGCGCTGGAGTGCCTGCTCGGCGTCGCCCGAGTAGAGGTGGAGCGTGCCGAGCGCGTCGGCGAAGGCGGACACCCGCTGCGTGTGGGAGACGCTTTCGGCCAGCTCCAGGCCCTGGAGCAGCGGCGGGAGCGCCTCGCGCAGGCGGCCGCGCTCGATCTCCACGATACCGCGGTAGTAGAGGACGTTCATGGTCACCATGTCGTCCGACGCGATCTCGGCCAGCTCGGCGGCCCTGGTCAGCAGCTCGGCCGCCGCGTCGAACCTGCCGACCATGGTGGAGACGAAGGCGTGGTCGCTCAGCGCGGTCGCCTGCTCGGTCGGCGTGCTGCCCGGCGCGTCGGCCAGGGCGGAGAAATGCCGCTCGGCCTCGCCGTACCAGCCGCGGATCAGCCACGGCGTGTGCAGTTCGAGCGCGAGCCGCAGGCCGTCGGCCGCCCGCTCGGTGCCGGGAGCGCGCTCCAGCGCGTCGAGCAGGTTGGGCCACTCCGCGAACACGGCCGACACCTCCTCCGCCGCAAGGAAGTCGGTCGGCGCGCCGAGCCGGCGGACGAACGCCACGCACCAGCCCAGATGGGCGGCCAGCGCGCCCTCCGTCTCCCCGGCGGCGAGCAGCTTCGCCCGCGCGTAGTCGCGCACGGTCTCCAGCAGCCCGAACCGCCGCCCGCCCCCGGACGTCTCCACGGTGACCAGGCTCCGATCGGCCAGCTCGGCCAGCGCCGGCGCAACATCCCCGACGGCCAGGCCCTCCCCGACGACGTCACCCCTGCCGGGACCGCTCATGCCGGGACCCTCCGCCCCGGAGCCGCCCATTCCGGGACCGACCGTTGAGAGGTCACCCGTTCCGATGCCTACCGATCCAGGGCCGCCCCTTCCAGGGCCGCCCCTTCCGGTGCCGTCCCATCCAGGGCCGCCCGATCCAGGGCCGCCCAATCCGGTGCCGCCGGATCCGGTCCAGCCCGATCCATGGCCGCCCGATCCAGGGCCGACCGATCCAGGGCCGACCGTCACGCCGGGCACGACGTGTTCGGCGGCCTCCAGGTCGAAGCCGCCGCTGAACACCGACACCCGCCGCAGCACCAGCCGTTCCCGCTCGGCCAGCAGGTCATGGCTCCAGTCGAGGGCGGCGCGCAGGCTCGTGTGCCGGCCGCCCGCGCTGCGGCCGCCGCCCACCAGCAGGCGCAGCCGGTCCTCGACCCGGGCGGCCAGCTGCGCCACGGTGAGCGTACGGGTCAGACCGGCGGCCAGCTCGATCCCCAGCGGCAACCGGTCCACGGCGGCGCAGATCGCCGCGACGGCGGCGGGCTCGGCGTCGACCTGGTCGGGGGCGCACCGCTGGGTGAACAGCGTCGCCGCCGCGTGCGCGGGCAGCGGTCCGACCCGGTTGAGCTCCTCCCCCGCCACCAGCAGCGGGAGCTGCGAGGTGACCAGCACGGCCAGCCCGTCGGTACGGCCCAGCAGCCCGATGACCAGCTCGGCCACCTGGTCGACGAGGTGCTCGGCGTTGTCGAGCACCAGCAACCCGCCCTCCAGGCGCGCTGCCAGCTCCGGCAGAGGATCGTCGGACTCCGACTCTAGCCCCACGGCGGCCGCCACCGCCGCGCGCACCGCCCCTTCCCGGTGTAACGGCGCCAGCTCCACCAGGGCCACCGCCCTGGGCTCCGCGGCCGAGACCTGGGCCACCGCCCTGGCCGCCTCGATGGCCAGCCTCGACTTGCCGCTGCCCGGCCCGCCCGTGAGCGTGACGAGCCCCGGTCGCGTAAGCCGCCTCACCAGCGCCGCCAGCTCACCGTCCCGGCCGACGAAGCTCGTCGCGGGACCCGGCAGGCGCACCCGGGGGCGAGCCTGACGCGGGGGCGCCGACTCGACAGCGGACGGGCCCGGCGACCCGGCGGAGGCCGAGGACGACTCCGCAGCGAGCGCCCCGACGGAGGCCGAGGACGACTCTGCGGCGAGCGCCCCGACGGAGGCCGAGGACGACTCCGCGGCGGGCACCCCGGCGGAGGCCGGGGACGACTCTGCGGCAGGCGGCGACCCGAAGGCGAGCGGGGACGGCTCCGGCTGGGGCGACGCTGCAGAGAGCGGGGACGGCTCCAGCCCCGACGATGCCGCAGAGAGCGATGACGGCGCCGGTTCGGGCGACGCCGCAGGGAGCGAAGACGGCGCCGGTCTGGGCGCGATTTCGGCTTCCGCCAAGGTGGCGTTCGTGAGCTGCAGGGATGGGTCCTGGCGGAGGATCCGCAGCTCCAGCGCAGCCGTCTCCGGGACCGGGTCGACGCCCAGCGCGTCGGCCAGCCTGCGGCGGAGCCTGGCCAGCCGGTCGAGCGCGTCGGCCTGCCGGCCGTTGCGATAGAGGGCCAGCGCCAGCAGGCAGGACAGCCGCTCGTGCAGCGGATTCTCGTCCGCCAGCCGCTCCAGCTCCGTGCCCGCCTCCGCCGCCGCGCCGAGGGCGAGGTCGGCGGTGAGCCGCTGCACCGTCAGGTCCAGTCGCCACGACTCCAGCCGGTGCCCCTCCAGCTCGGCATAGGGAATCGCCCGCAGGTCCGCCAGCGCGCTGCCGCGCCAGAGCCCGAGCGCCTGCGCCGCCGCGTCCCGGACGCCCGCGTGGTCGCCGGATCGGGCCGCCGCGTGCGCCCGCTCGGCGGCGGCCCGGGCCTTGACCAGGTCGGCGGCGTGGGCGTCGAGCGCGTAGCCGCCGGGCGTCCTGACCAGGGGTGACGCCTGCCGCGACCGGCCCGCGCCGCCCCCGCCCGGCCCGGGGCGGACGGGGCCAGCGTGGCCAAGGGGGCCAGCGGCGTCGCCGGGGCGAACGGATCCAGGGCCGCCGGGGACGGCGGGGCCAACGGGTCCAGGGCCTCCGGGGTCCGCGGGGCCAGCGGGGCTGGCAAGACCGGCGGGAACGGAGGGGCCCGGGCCGGAGGGGCCTGAGGGGAGGGTGGCGCGGAGGCGGGAGACGAGGACGCGCAGGCGTTCGGTGGGGCGGGCCAGCTCCGCCTCCCCCCACAGGTCGGCGGCCAGCCGCGCGTCCGGAACCGGAGACCCGCCCGCCAGCGCGAGCCGGGTCAGCAGCGCGCGCTCAAGGAGACGATCCACCACGATCGTCGCGTCCCCGGCACGGACGGTGACCGGTCCGAGCACGAGGACGTCCAGGCCGGGGAGGGAGGGCACGGGGGGATTATCTCAGCGAATTCCGTGAGACGTCCGTGAAACGGGGCTGCAAGGTCATCCGCTCAGGCTGGCCTCATGACACAAGACATCACGGACCTGCGAGCCACCGTACGAGGAGAGGTCCTCACCCCGCAGGACGCCGGCTACGAGGACGCCCGAGCCCTGCACAACGGCATGATCGACCGCAGGCCGGCCGCGATCGTGCGGGTCAGCGGCACCGCCGACGTCGTCGGCGTGCTGGCCTACGCCCGCGAGCACGCGCTGGAGGTCAGCGTGCGCGGTGGCGGGCACGGGGTGGCCGGGCACGCGCTCGGCGGCGACCTCGTGATCGACCTGTCGGCGCTGCGCGGCGTCACCGTGGACGCGGCCGCGCGGACGGCCGTCGTTCAGGCGGGCACGATCTGGGGCGAGGTCGACCAGGCCACGCAGGCGCACGGCCTGGCCGTGCCCGGCGGCCGGATCAGCCACACCGGCGTCGCCGGGCTCACCCTCGGGGGCGGCGAGGGCTGGCTGTCCGCGAGGTACGGGCTGAGCTGCGACAACCTGATCGCCGTCGAGCTCGTCACGGCCGACGGCCGGGTGGTCGTCGCCGACGACGAGAGCGAGCCCGAGCTGATGTGGGCGCTGCGCGGCGGGGGCGGCAACTTCGGCGTGGTCATGTCGTTCACTTTTCGCCTGCACCCGCTGGGTCCGCTGGTGCTCGGCGGCATGCTCGGTTACCGGGTGTCCGACGCGCCCGCCGTACTGGACGCCCTGGAGCGGCTGCACTCGGCCGGGCACGACGACTTCGCCCCCGCGGCGGTCTTCCTGACGGCGCCGCCGGCGCCGTTCGTGCCCGGGCACGTGGTGGGGCGGCCGATCCTCGCGATCGTGCCCGCCTGGCTCGGCGACCCGGAGGCGGGCGCGGAGGTGATCCGGCCGCTGTTCGAGGCGGCGACGCCGCTGTTCGACGCGGTCCAGCCGATGCCGTACCCGGCGCTGCAGTCGATGCTGGACGACGGCTCGCAGCCGGGGCGGCGCAACAGGTGGTCGGCGGAGTTCGTGCCCGGCCTCGACCCGAGCCTGATCTCCGACCTGCAGGACGCCGCGATCGCCGCGCCGAGCCCGCTGTCGCAGCTGATCGTCTCGCCGCTGCCTGAGGCGGTCAGGACGGCGCCGGACTCCGCGTTCCCGAGCCGCCACGGCGGGCGCTGGCTGGTGCATCCCGTCGGCGTCTGGGTGGATCCGGGCGACGATCCCGCCAACCTGGCCTGGGTGCAGGAGGTGACCGCGGCGATCAGGAAGCACGGGGTCACCGGCTCCTACCTGAACCTGGAGCAGGCCGACGACGACCGGGTGCGCTGGGCGATGGGCGTGCGCAGGTATCGCCGGCTGCAGCAGGTGAAGGCGGCCTGGGACCCCGGCGACGTGTTCCGCCACTGCGCCCACGTCAGTCCATGAGGAGCCCGGCTAGGAGGGCTGCCTGGCCGCGCGCCACTCGGGCGCGAGCACCGACCAGATCTCCATGTCGTGCCGCTTGCCCCGGTGCGGGTAGCTCTCCCGCAGCACGCCGTCCCTGGTCATCCCCAGCCGCCGGGCCACGGCGATGCTGGCCGTGTTCTCCGACGCGACCACCCACTCGATGCGGTGGATGCCCCGCTCCTCGACGGCCCAGTCGATGATCACCCGTGCGGCCCTGGTCACCAGGCCCTTGCCCGCCGCCGACGGCTCCAGCCAGCAGCCCACCTCCGCGACGCCCGTCTTGACGTCCATCGTGCGGAACAGCAGCCCGCCGACCAGCGTGCCGTCCGTCCAGATGCCGTAGATCCGCCCGGTGTCGGTGGCGGCCTTCTCCATGTACAGGTGAAGCAGCGACCGGCTCGACTCCAGGTCCGTGACCTTGTCCGCGAACGAGATGAACTGCCCGACGAACTCCCGCCCCCGGTCCATGTGGGCCAGGAGCTCCTCCGCGTGCCACGGCTCCAGCGGCCGCAGCTCCGCGCCGTCCTCGCCCAGGGATATTGCGAACATCGTTCCCCCAACGATCGAAAACCAGGCCATATCGCCAGCAGATCCTCTCACGGGGTGGGGCCGGTCTTCCGAACAGCCCAAAACTGTGCATCGTCCCGCACGCCGACCGGCCGTGCCCGGCGGGCGCCCGACGACACTGCTGCCATGGACACGCATGACACCGGTGGGGAGCGGACCGAGTACGCGGGAGCCGTGTACGGCTCGCTGCTGGCGGCCTCGGTCGTGGCCGGCAGCGCGGTGGACGGCACGCCGGTGTCCGCGGGCGACCTCGTGGTCGTGCTGATCTGCACGGGCGTGGTGTTCTGGCTCGCCCACGTCTACGCCCGGGTGGTGTCCAGCGGAATCCAGCCCCTGACCTGGCAGCGGCTGCGCACGGCCGCCCGGCACGACTGGCCGGTGGCGCAGGCCTCGTTCCCCCCTGCCATCGGCGCCGCCTTCGCCTCGTCGCTGGGCCTGTCCGACAGGGCGTCGACCTGGGTGGCGCTGGTCGTCGCCGTGGCGAGCCAGGCGGCCTGGGCCGTCGCGGCGGCCGTCACGGCCCGGGCCTCCCCGCGGGTCGTGGCCCTGTCCGGGGCCGCCAATCTCGCGCTGGGGCTGGCCATCATCGCGCTCAAGGTCCTGGTCGGCTCCCACTGAGGTCTTGACAGCGCGCCGCCGATTTGAAAACTTCCTTAACAGATCGGGGTTGACAACGTTGTCATCACTCCTCCTGGGAGACCGCTGTGAGCACCCCCTGGCCTTCCCCGTCCCGTCGTAAACGATCTCTTATGATGGCGGTCTTATGCGCCGTGACCACCCTCGCCCTCGCCGCACCCGCCGCCGCGCTGACCGGCCCGGCCGGTCCTGAGCCCGTGCCCAATCCCGGCCCTTCGGGCACTCCGACCCCCAACCCCTCCTACAGCCCACCCCCCGGCCCGCAGGCCGCCGAGCCGGCTCCGCCCGCGGCGGAGACGCGGCGGGCGGCGCGGGACGGGCAGGCCCTGGCCCAGGCCGAGGGCGCCGCCTTCGCCTCCTCCTTCGAGCCCGGCGACCCGCAGCCGACGTGGGCCGACACGACAGAGACCGACGCCCGCGGCGTCAAGAAGGCCGCGAACGTCATCGGCACCCTGCCCGGGCGCATCGAGGGCAGCATCTCGGACAAGATCGCCCAGTTCGGCGCCAGCGGCGAGAACGCCTCCGGCGGCGAGGGTAAGGAGAACCTGGCCGACGACGACGCGAACACCAAGTGGCTGGTGTTCGCCGGCACCGGCTGGGCGCAGTACGGCCTGTCCGCCCCGGTCGCGGTCGTGCACTACGCGCTGACCTCGGCCAACGACTCCCCCGAACGCGACCCGCGCGACTGGCAGCTGCAGGGCTCGCAGGACGGGCAGAGCTGGACCACCCTGGACACCCGGGCCGGCGAGACGTTCACGGCGCGCTTCCAGCGCAAGGAGTACCGCTTCGCCAACCCGACCGCCTACGCCCACTACCGGCTGAACGTCACCCGGATCGGCGGCGGCTCGACCCTGCAGCTGGCCGGGTGGGAGCTGTCGGACGGCCGGACCGGCCCCACGCCGCCCACCGACATGCGCAGCCGGATCGGCGCGGGGCCGAACGGCGGCTTCGTGTCCAAGCCGCGCGCCGGCTTCTCCGGCCTGCGGGCGCTCCAGTACGCGGGCAGCACCACCGCCCAGACCGGCGGCCACTCCACCAACAAGGTGTTCGAGGTGGACATCCCGGTCACGGCCACGACGGAGCTGTCCTACCTGGTCTTCCCCGAGTTCACCGCGGCCGACCTGCGCTACCCCAGCACGTACGTCTCGGTGGACCTGGCCTTCCGCGACGGCACCTACCTCAGCGAGCTGAAGGCCGTCGACCAGCACGGCGTCCGGCTGGCGCCGCGCGAGCAGGGCGAGTCCAAGACCCTGTACGCCGACCAGTGGAACTACAAGCTCGCCCGGATCGGCGAGGTCGCCAGGGGCAAGCGGATCAGCCGCATCCTGGTGGCCTACGACAGCCCGGCGGGGCCCGCCGGGTTCCGCGGGTGGGTGGACGACATCAAGATCGTCTCGGAGCGGAAGCGGCAGCCGTACGAGGGCCGCCCGGCACGCGGCGATCGCAGCCCTGCCCAGTACGTGGTGACCACCCGGGGGACGCACTCCACCGGCGGCTTCTCGCGGGGCAACAACTTCCCGGCCACCGCGGTGCCGCACGGGTTCAACTTCTGGACGCCGATGACCAACGCCGGCTCGACGAGCTGGCTGTACGACTACCACCGGGCCAACAACGCCGCCAACCTGCCCGAGATCCAGGCGTTCGCCGCCGGCCACGAGCCCAGCCCGTGGATGGGTGACCGGCAGACGTTCCAGTTCATGCCCTCGGCGGCCGAGGGAGTGCCCAACCCGTCCCGTGCCGCCCGCGCGCTGGCCTTCCGCCACGAGCGGGAGGTCGCGCAGCCCCACCTGTACGCGGTCACCTTCGACAACGGGCTCAAGACAGAGATCGCCCCGGCCGACCACGCGGCGCTGGCCCGCTTCACCTTCCCCGGCGCCGAGGCCAAGCTGATCTTCGACAACGTGAACAACAGCGGCGGCCTGACCCTGGACCCGGCCGGCGGCGTGGTGACCGGCTACTCCGACGTGCGCAGCGACCTGTCCACCGGGGCCACGCGGATGTTCTACTACGCCGTCTTCGACCGCCCGGTCACCGGCGGCGGCAAGCTGACCGGCCAGGGCCGCGACAACGTGCTCGGCTACCTGTCCTTCGACGCGGGCGAGACGAGAACGGTCACCATGCGCATCGCGTCCTCGCTGATCAGCGTCGACCAGGCCAGGCACAACCTGGAGCTGGAGATCGCCGCCTCGGACACCCTGGAGACGGTCAGCGAGCGGGCGCGCCGGGCGTGGGACGCCAAGCTGGGCGTCATCGAGGTCGAAGGGGCGAGCCGGGACCAGCTCGTCACGCTGTACTCCAACCTGTACCGGCTGTTCCTGTATCCCAACTCCGGCTTCGAGAACACCGGCACCGCCGCCGCGCCGGTCTTCAAGCACGCCGTGCAGTCGGCGACCAGCACCCCGCCCAGCACGCCCACCCAGACGGGGGCGCCGGTGGCGGACGGGAAGGTGTACGTCAACAACGGCTTCTGGGACACCTACCGCACCACCTGGCCCGCGTACGCGCTGCTGACGCCGAAGGCGGCCGGGGAGATGATCGACGGGTTCGTGCGGCAGTACCTGGACGGCGGCTGGATCGCCCGGTGGTCCTCGCCCGGCTATGCCGATCTGATGGTCGGCACCAGCTCCGACGTCGCCTTCGCCGACGCGTACCTGAAGGGGGTGACCGGCTTCGACGCCGTGGCCGCCTACCAGGCCGCGGTCAAGAACGCCACCGTCGCCCCGCCCACCCGGCACGTGGGCCGCAAGGGCCTGACCACCTCCGCCTTCCTCGGGTACACGAGCGTCCAGTCGACCGGCGAGGCGATGTCGTGGGCGATGGACGGCTACATCAACGACTTCGGGATCGCGAACATGGCCAAGGCGCTGGCCGGGCGGTCCACGGGGGCGCAGCGTGCCCGCTACCTGGAGGAGTACGAATATTTTCGGAACAGGGCGCGTAACTACGTCCACCTGTTCGACCCGGCGGTCCGCTTCTTCCAGGGCAGGAACGCCGACGGCTCCTTCCGGCTCGAGCCGAGCGCCTACGACCCGCGCACGTGGGGCTTCGACTACACCGAGACCGACGGCTGGAACATGGCCTTCCACGTCCCGCAGGACGGCCGCGGCCTGGCCAACCTGTACGGCGGCGCGGACAAGCTGGCCGCCAAGCTGGACGCGTTCTTCACCACCCAGGAGACGGCGACGTTCCCCGGCTCGTACCGGGGGATCATCCACGAGATGCGCGAGGCCCGGGACATCCGGATGGGCCAGTACGGGCACAGCAACCAGCCCTCGCACCACATCGCCTACATGTACGACTACGCGGGACAACCGTGGAAGACCCAGGCCAAGGTACGCGAGGCGCTCTCGCGGCTCTACCTGGGCAGCGAGATCGGCCAGGGCTACCCCGGCGACGAGGACAACGGGGAGATGTCGGCCTGGCAGGTCTTCGGGGCGCTGGGCTTCTACCCGCTGCAGATGGGCAGCCCCTACTACGCGATCGGCTCGCCGCTGTTCAAGAAGGCGACGGTGCACCTGGAGGGCGGCGGGAAGCTGGTGATCAGGGCGCCGGGCAACAGCCCGCGCAACGTCTACGTGCAGGGGCTGAAGGTCAACGGCAGGGCGTACGACAAGGCGTACCTCCCGCACGACCTGATCGCCAAGGGCGGCGAGCTGGTGTTCGAGATGGGGCCGAAGCCGTCGCGCTGGGGCACGGGCAGGAACGCCGCCCCGCCCTCGATCACCGACGACGACCGGATCCCCGCCCCGCTGCGCGACCTCACGGGGCCGGGGCGCGGCACCGCGTCGGCGGCCGGCGGCGCCGACGTGAGCGCGCTGTTCGACGACGACTCGGGCACCCGGGCGACCCTGCCCGAATGGGTGCGGTACACCTTCGACGGCGAGCGGGAGGCGCGTTACTACACGCTCACCTCCGGCGCCGGGCAGGCTACCGAGGATCCGGCCGGATGGGTCCTGGAGGGCTCCGCCGACGGCACGTCGTGGAAGGTGCTCGACGAGCGGGCCGGCGAGAGCTTCCCGTGGCGGCTGCAGACCCGTCCGTTCAAGATCGCGCATCCCGGCGCGTACGCCCACTACCGGATCAGGTTCACCGGCGGCACGTCGCTCGCGGAGATCGAGCTGCTCGCCCCCGCGCCACCCGCCACGTCACCGCTGGTCATCGAGGCCGCCGGGGTCTTCGCGGCTCCCGGGGAGACCGTGACGCTCCCGGTGACCGTGTCCGACCACGCCGACCGGCCCGCCACCGGACGGCTGACCGCGACCGGCCCCGAGGGCTGGACGATCCAGCCCTCGGGAGGGGTCGCCTTCGGTCCCGTCGCGCCGGGCGCGTCCCAGACCGTGACGTTCCAGGTGACGGTGCCGGCGACGGCGGGTCCAGGCAGCCACCCGATCCGGCTCGCCGCGACCTCCGACCAGGGGCCGGCCGCCGAACAGGTGACGGTCACGGTGATCGGCGACACCGTGGAGTTCACGCCCGGCACGGCCGCCGAGGAGCCGTGGCTGCTGGAGGCCGACGGGTCGCAGCTCGACGGCGAGGTGTTCGACGGGCGCGCCCGTTTCACCGACGGCGACAGCCACGCCACGTGATATCCCGACCAACCGACCCCGGCCGACCTCCCGGCAAGTTCGAGCTGCCGGCCCAGGTGAGCGGGGGTTCGGTGACGCTGGACATCGGCAACCAGTTCCTGGTGCAGGTCTCGGCCGACAACCGGAGCTGGCGGACCGTGCTGCGGGAGAGCGCCGACGTGCGCGACCTGTCCAACCGCTCGGCGCGCACGCTCGACCTCAACGAGCTGCGGGGCCAGGCCCGTACGTTCTACCTGCGCGTCGGGGACAGCCGGCCGGAGAACGGCTGGGGGTCCTGGCTGGCCAGGGTGCGGCTGGACCTGCGGCGCCAGGAGCTGCGGAAGATCACGTCTCCCTGAGGAGGTTTCCAGGCGAAGCCCGCGGCCAGCGCCGAGCCCGTACGCGGCACGGCGACGAGGTCCGTCCATGCGAAACCGGTCGCCGGCGGAGTGACGCTCTGCCGGGTCAGCACGCCGCCGGCGTACCGGAGCGCCCGCACACCGGTCCGTACGCGGGCTGGGCCGCCGCGGGCACCGCGACGGCGGGCAGCGCCACCGGGTGCCACGCCCTGCCGTCCCAGCGCATGACGGCGGAGGGGCCCCAGCCCCAGATCTCTCCGGCCGTGCGGACGCTGATCTCCCTCAGGGACGCCGGCGCGGGCAGGCTCGTCCAGCGGCCGCCGTGATAGCGCTTGAAGAACACTCCCCTGGTACGGTCGTCGCGGCCCACGACCCAGGCGTGCCCGCCGTCCGGGACGTCCAGATCGGTGATCGTGGTCCGGCCCGACCCCATGAGCCGCCAGCGCCTGCCGTCCCAACGGTTGACGAACTTCACCCCATCCGGGCGGTCAGCGCGCGCAGGCCCGCCAGGACCTCCGCCCCCGTCGGGGCCTGCTCCGGGTCGTTGAGCCACTGCGCCATCACGCCCAGCAGCAGCGCGAGGTGGACCGAGCCGACGGTGCGCACCTCGCGCTCGGCGATGTCCGCCTCGTCGCCGTCCACCAGGTGCGCGGCCATGCCGCGGCGGCCCTCGCGCTGACCGGCCACGAGCTCGTCACGCAGCTCCGGCGAGTGCTCGGCCTGCACCATGGCCTCCAGATTGGCCAGCCACAGCGTGCGGTGCTCGCCGATCGACGCGATGAGCCGCTCCCAGAGCGCCTCGAAGCGCTGGCCGGGCGCGGCCGTCTCGTCCACGGCGGCCATCGCGACGCCGATCTGCTCGCCCCACTCCCGCATCGCCTCCACCAGCGCCGCGTTGAGCAGCGCCTCGCGCGAGCCGAAGTGGTAGCCGATCGCAGCCATGCTGACGCCGGCCGCCGCCGAGATGTCGCGGACGGTCGTGCGCGCCCACCCCTTCTCCTCCAGACAGCGCCGCGCCCCGGCCAGCAGGTCCTCACGGTTTCCCATGGCGAGCAGCCTAGCACGTACGCATGAGACGGCCGTCTTGCGCATTTGCCCAAATTCTGCGTACGGTTGCCCCACACCAACCGAGAAGGGAAATCCCATGCGGATCCTGATCTCCGGCGGCAGCGTCGCCGGCCCCGCCCTGGCCTACTGGCTGCACCGGCACGGCCACGCGCCCACGATCGTGGAGCGGGCCCCGGTCGTCCGCGGCGGCGGCGCCGCCATCGACTTCCGCGGCAGCGCGCTGG
This sequence comes from Nonomuraea angiospora, assembly GCF_014873145.1. Lineage (NCBI taxonomy): Bacteria > Bacillati > Actinomycetota > Actinomycetes > Streptosporangiales > Streptosporangiaceae > Nonomuraea > Nonomuraea angiospora. The sequence goes on from NZ_JADBEK010000001.1 coordinate 5,155,242, forward strand.
AGGTGCTGGAGCGGATGGGCCTGCTGGAGGAGATGCGCCGGCACGAGACGGGGATGACCGGGATGACGCTGGTCGACGACGCCGGCGCGCCCCTGGCCGAGCTGCCCGCCGAGGCCATCTCCGGCGACCTGGAGGTGCTCAAGTCCGACGTGACGGCCATCCTGTACGAGGCCACCCGCGACACCACCGACTACCTCTTCGACGACACGATCACGGGGCTCGACCAGGACGGCTCCGGCGTCCACGTGACCTTCGAGCGCGCCAGATCACGTACGTTCGACCTGGTGATCGGCGCGGACGGGATGCACTCGACCGTGCGCCGGCTCGCCTTCGGCCCCGAGTCCCAATATGTCCGCCACCTGGGCATCTACGGCGCGCTGTTCACCACGCCCAACCTGTTCGGCCTCGACCGCACGGGCCTGATGTACAACACCACCGGCCGCAACGCGCTGGCCTTCGCCGCCCGCGGCAACAGCGAGCTGCGCGTCGGCCTGTCGTTCGGGGCCGACCACCTGGACTACGACCGGCGCGACCGCCGGCAGCAGGAGAAGCTGGTGGCCGAGCACTTCGCCGGCGCGGGCTGGGAGGTGCCCCGGCTGCTGGAGGCGATGAGCGAGGCCGAGGAGTTCTTCTTCGACTCCTCCGGCCAGGTCGTGATGGACTCGTGGTCGGCCGGCCGGGTGGCGCTGGTCGGCGACGCCGCCTACTGCGCCGCGCCCACCTCCGGCCGCGGCACCTCGCAGGCGCTGATCGGCGCGTACGTGCTGGCCGGCGAGCTGGCGGAGGCCCCGGACCACGCCACCGCCTTCGCCGCGTACGAGAGCCGGCTGCGCGACTACGTCGAGCGCAACCAGTTGCACGGCCGGGCGGCGGCCCGCTGGTTCCTCCAGCCGCCCACCGAACCCCCGGTGGAGGTGGCCGAGGACGTGGTGCCGCTCAAGGACTACCCCGTGGGATGAGGTCCCCTTCAGTCCATGTCTATGTCGTCGAGATGCCCGAGCAGGCGCGAGAGGACCCGGAGGCAGGCGGTGACCTCGGCGTCGGTGAGGTCGCCGCCGATCCGGCGCAGCTCGGCGCGCTCGCGGTCGATCACGGCGGTGATGACGGCCCGCCCCCGCTCGGTCAGCCGGATGAGCGACGACCTCTTGTGCGCCGGGTTGGCCGCGAACTCGACCAGCCCCCGCCCGGCCGCATGGTTGATCATCCGCTGGACGAACTGGCGGCTCAGCGCCTGGTCCCGCCCCATCTGGGGGACGGTCATGGGCCCGTGCTCGCGCAGCAGGTTGAGCACGGCCCGCACGCCCACCGACAGTCCCTCGATGGGCGCGTCCTGCTCCACCTTGCGCCGGACGCCCCCTCGTCCTGCTGCACGGCGGCTTCCTCGACCACGGCATGTGGGACGACCAGATTCCCCGCTTCGCCTCGCGCTACCGCGTCATCGCGCCCGACGCCCGCGGCCACGGCCGCTCCGCCAACGCGACCGAGCCGTACCGGCTCGCCGACGACCTCGCCGCGCTGCTGCGCCACCTGGACACGGAGCCGGCGGTCCTGGCGGGCGTGTCCATGGGCGCGAGCATCGCGGTCGACACCGCGCTGGAGCACCCCGACCTGGTCGCCGCCGTGGTCGTCAGCGGCGCCGGCACCGGCGAGCCGTACTTCACCGACCCCTGGACCACCCGCGCCCTGGCCACCTGGCACGCGGCGATGGCCGCCGGCGATCTGGAGGGCTCCGTCGAGGGCTTCATGCTGTTCGCCGCGGGCCCGCACCGCACCCTCGACGACCTCGACCCCGGCGTCGCCGGCCGCCTGCGCCGGATGGCCAGGGCCACCATGTCCAAGCACACCGCCGGCGAGCCCGACCTGCTCGTCCCGGTCCGCGACACCTGGGAGCGCGCCGCCGGGATCGGCGTTCCCGTGCTGGCCGTCAACGGCGCCCTCGACTCGCCCGACCACATCGGCATGGCCGAACGCCTCGCCCGCAGCGTCGCCGGCGGGCGGGCGATCTCGATCGACGGCGCCGCCCACTACCCCAGCATGGAGCGCCCTGACCTCTTCAACGACCTCCTCGACGACTTCGCGTCCTCTGCGGCATCGTGAGACGCCTTTCAGCGCGTGCGTCCTGCCTGCCGTCAGAGCCAGCCGGCCTCCGAGGCGATGCGGATGGCGTCGATCCGGTTGCGGGCGCCCAGTTTGGCGACCGCTGAGGTCAGGTAGTTGCGGACCGTGCCGTACGTGAGGAAGAGCCGCTCGGCGATCTCCATCGGCTGGGCTCCGGTCGCCGACAGCCGCAGCACCTCCGTCTCGCGCTGGGTGAGCGGGCTCTCCGGCGCCCGCAACGCGGTCATGGCCAGGGCCGGGTCCACCACCTCGCCTCCGGCGGCGACCGTCCGGATGGCGGCGACGAGGTCGCCGGGCCTGATGTCCTTGGGGACGAACCCGGCGACCCTCGCATCGAGCGCGCGGCGCAGCTCGCCCGGCCTGCTCAGCGCGGTCAGGATCAGCACCCGGCAGCCGGGCAGCCGGTCGTTCAGCGCGGCGGCGGCCGTGATGCCGTCCATCCCCGGCAGGTCGATGTCGATCACCGCGACGTCCGGCCGATGACGCTCCGCCGCCGCCACGATCTCCGGCCCGCTGGACACCTGGGCCACCACGTCGATGCCGTCGTGGAGGTGGAGCAGCTCCACCAGCGCCTCACGCAGGAGGAGCATGTCCTCCGCGAGGAGAACCCGGACCACGCTCATGTGCGCAGTTCGGCGAGATCTTCCGGGCTCAGGTGGGCCGGTTCCGTCGTCACGATCACTCACCTTAGAGGCCCCGGCGCGGGCCCGGCCGGATCCGTGCGGAACTCGGCGAGCACCTCGAACCTGCCACCGGGGCGGTGCCCTGCCGCCAGCCGCCCGCCGGTCCGCGACGCGATGCTGTCGAGCCCGGTCCCCCGCTCCCCTGGCCGTTCGGTGGCGCCGTCGTTGACCAGCCGCAGCCGTACCGACCCCGCCGCCTCCGACACGGTGATCTCGCAGGTGCGGGCCCGGCTGTGGCGCAGGACGTTGGTGACGCCCTCACGGAGCACGGTGGCCAGCGCGGTGTCGGCCTCCGCCGCCAGCGGGCCCGTCTCGACGCGCGCCACCACCTCGACGCCGGCGCTCGCCAGCACCTCGCGGGCCGCGTCGATCTCGGTGCGGAGCCGCAGCTCGACCCGGTTCCCGGCGATGGAGCCGAGCTCCGCCACCGCTCGTTCGACCAGCGACCCGAGCGCGGCGATCTCGGACCTGGCCCGGGCGGGGTCGGTGTCCAGCAGGCGTTCGGCCACCTCGCCCTTCAGCACGACCGCCGACAGGCTGAAGCCCAGCACGTCGTGCAGGTCACCGGCGACGCGCGCCCGTTCGCGCCGGACCGCCGCCTCGGCGAGCTCGTGCCGCATCCGCTCGAGCACGGTGAGCAGCCCGCTCAGCCGGCCGAGGCAGTACACCAGCCACATGATCATGATGTGGCCGCCGAACAGGGAGAGCGCCGCGGCGACGTCGTCGACGAACATGGCGCCGCTGTCCACGGAGTGGAGGAGCCAGGCGAGGTGCCCGGCCAGGATGACCCCGGTCATCGCCCAGGAGAGCGGCGGGCGTACGTTGAGCAGCAGTTTGCCCGTGAAGACGCTCAGCAAGCGATCCCAGGACTCGGGGAAGACGGCGAGTGGCAGCAGGATCAGCAGGCTCTGCGCGATCAGCACCGCCCGCGACGGCGGCAGTACCTGGAGGATGACGACGGCGGCCAGCAGGGCCGCCGCGAGGGCGAAGGCCGGCCGGTCGTAGGGGTGCGCGGGCGCCATGACCCTCAGGACGAGCACGCACTGGATGAGCAGGACCGCGAGCAGCACGTGCCGGGCCAGGCGCGGCGACTCGATCGGCGGCGGGGCCTCCTGAGGTTCGGCGGCGCGGTAGGCGCCGGCCGTGGCCCGCACCTCCGCCAGCGTGCGCCGCGCGAGCTCGACCCCTTCCCGGAGGTCGTGCCGGGCCTGCGCGGGCTCCTCCTGGGCCGCCTTCCGCATCCGGAACGCGATCGCGCGCAGCTTTCCGCCGAGGACCCCGCGTAACTCTCCCTCCAGCCGCAGGCGCTCCTTGGCCAGGGCCACCCGGGCCAGTTCGTCCCGGGTGCCGTGCACCTGCTCGACGGCCCGGACGAGCGCGGACAGGCCGAACACGATGAGACCGTCGTCCGCCGTGATGATCATGTATCCGAGGAGGGCCTGTACCTCCTCCCCGGGATAGGAGTCGTACCCGAGCACGAGGACCGACGCGCCGGCCGCGACCACGACGAGGACGAACAGCGGCCAGGCGACCCGCCGGGGAAGAGCGCACAGCACGGCGGCGGCCACGGTCCACGGCATCCAGTCCCAGGACTCGCCGACGACCGGGAACGGCAGGAAGTAGAGCAGCACCACGGCCGCGAGGAGCGCGTACCGGACGGCCGGGGTCCAGTGCCGCACCGCCAGCGCGACCAGCGGCGGGTACGACGCCATCGGGAGCAGCACCCCGAGCGGGCCGGCGCCGCTGTCCAGCGCGCCGAACGCGCGGATGGAGAACAGGATGCCGAACGAGGCCCACAGCATGGCCCGGGCCAGCCGGAGCGGAAGATCGTCCGCCGTCCGCGCCACCCGGCCCCTCCTCGCGAACCGTGCAAAATGCATACCCGGCCGAGTACAGCGACACTATCAGCGGCTCTGTCCCCGATGTCACGATCCCTCTGCGCCGAGATCACTCCGGCGGCCGGGCTCGTCCGAGCCCCACGAGCACTGTGGAGACATCATGCTGAACCGACTGGCACCGGCCCTGGTCTCGGCCGTGGCCGTACTGGGCCTGGCCGGCGCGCCGAGTGCGTCCGCCGCGGCACCGATCACCGCGCGGGCCGCCGCCCAGGTGCGCAGCGCGCCCGCCGACGCCCTCGCGCCCGGCCCCTTCCACCGGCAGCTCGACCCGCTGGCCGGCACGTGGAAGGCCGTCAAAACCAACTACCTCCTCGGCGGCGGCAAGCCGATCGTCTCCCGCGACATCACGGTCACGACGCGGTGGATCGCCAAGACCGGCGGCCGCTTCCTGGAGGAGCGGACCGAGGGGACCCTGGGCGGCAACCCCTACTTCCGCCTGGGCGTCCTCGGCTTCTCCACCATCGACCGACGTTACGAGTGGACGACCTTCGACAGCGTCACCCCCACCGCGATGACCTACCGCGGGCCCGCGCTCACCAAGCGCACCAACAAGCTGTCGCTGCCCGGCACGTTCACCGACCCCGGCGTGCTCGGCCCGGAGTACGTCGGGAAGACCATCCCGATGCGGACCGTGATCACGATCAGGTCGAACGACAAGCACACCTTCGACCTGTACTTCACGCCTCCCGGCCAGTCCGAACGGCTGGTGGACCGCGTCGTCTACACCCGCAGGGCGCCGGCTTAGCCGTCGTGGAGGTACCGGCCCCGGAGCTCTGAGATCAGCTCCTCCTCCACGCCGAGCCGCTCGGTGACATAACCCCGGACGGAGCCGTGCGCCGCCGCCAGGTCGGCCAGGAAGAGCCGCATGATCTCGGCGGGGGCCCTGCCGTACCCGGGCCACCTCAGCTCGCGGCCCGGGTTGGCCGTCCGCCAGTCGGCGATCAGCCGGTCGGTGGCCAGCTCGGTCAGCGCGAAGTCCCGCACGATGTCGTCTTCCGGCACCTCCAGCAGGGCCAGCACCAGTGCGGCCACCAGCCCGGTCCTGTCCTTGCCGGAGGCGCAGTGGAACACCAGCGGCTCGTCCGCCGAGGCGATGACCTCCAGGGCCTGCCGCAGCTCGGCGACCCCGTCGAGGGCGACCTCGGCGTAGCGGTCGGCCAGGAAGCGCCACGGGTCGGCGTCCGGGTCGATCTCCGCCTGGTCGTAGGGCCGGTGCTCGATGCTGAGGTTGTGATAGGCCACCCCGTCGTGGTGCGGCACCCGCCCCTTGGCCTCGATCTCCCAGGGGTAGCGCAGGTCGATCACCGTACGGACGCCCAAGCCGAGGAAGCGCTCCCAGTCCTCGCCGCGCAGCTTGGCCAGCGAGTCGGACCTGAACAGCCGCCCCCACCGCACCACGCTCCCGCCGGCGGCCCGGTAGCCGCCGAGATCCCGGAAGTTGTGGAGCCGCTCGAACGCGATATGTCTTCTCACGCGGTCACTCTACGACCGCCCCGTGCCCGCGTAGTGCTCGGCGATCTCGTCGCTGGTCGTCAGCCATACGCCGTCGTGACCGGCGATGTACTCCAGCGCTTGGTCCAGGTACTTGGCCCGGAACGCCTGGCCGATGACGAACGGGTGCAGCGCCAGCGCCATGACCCGCCCGCTCTCGGCGGACTCCGCGTAGAGCTGGTCGAACTGGTCCTTGACCAGCTGCACGAAGTCGCCGCCGCTCCTGCCGTGCATCGTGAAGATGCCCAGGTCGTTGAGTTCGAGCGAGTACGGCACGCTCAGCATCCCCGGCACGTTCAGCCGGTACGGCTGGTCGTCGTTGGTCCAGTCGAGCACGTAGCCCAGGCCGAGCTCGGCGAGCAGGGACGGCGTCCGGAACGTCTCGGTGAGCGCGGGACCCAGCCAGCCACGCGGCCGCTGCCCGGTGGCCTTCTCGATGGTCTCGACCACCTCCGTCAGGTAGGCGCGCTCGTCGCCGACGTCGGCCTGGAGCGTGGAGTTGTTCTTGCCGTGGGCCAGCCACGCCCAGTCGCGGGCGTTGCCCTCCTCGATGATCTGCGGGTACCGCTCGCACACGTCGGCGTTGAGCAGCACGCTCGCCCGGATCCCGTGCCGGTCGAGGACCTCCATCACGCGCCAGATCGCCACCCGCGGCCCGTAGTCGCGCCAGCCGTAGTTCAGCGGGTCCGGCACGAGTGCCGCGGTCGCCTCGTTGATGCTGGTGGAGGGGCGGTCGACGGTGAAATGCTCCACGTTCAGGCCGACGTAGAAGGCGACGCGGGCACCGCCTGGCCAGCGGATCGGTTCGCGCCCGACGATCGGGCTGTAGTCGAACAGCGTGTTCTCCATCATGTTCCTCCCACAAGGCCCCTGAAGGGGCTGTCTGCCGATGAAGGTAGAAATTGCGAGAGTCCGTCAGGAGGGCCGAAGGCGTCATCGGGTGGACCGAAGGCGCCACTTCCGCTGGGAGTTCATGGTGAGCAGCGCGATGGGAGACGGCGCGATGAAGGGCACCGTCTCGCCCCATCTGACCCGCCTGCTGGTCAGGGCGGGCATCGCGGCAGGGCTGGACCGGTCCCGCCTCGCCGGCGTGCCCGGCCTCGCCGTCCTGGACGAGGACGGGATCCGCATCCCCACCGCCACCATCCTGCGGGTCTGGGAGCTGGTCTCCGGCCCGGCGTGGGAGACGGGCGGCAGCGACCGGGTCATGGAGCTGTGGCGGCCGGGCGGACTGGGCGTGTGGGACTACCTGTTCGCCGTCTCCGGCACCCTCGGCGAGGCGTTCCAGGTGGCCTCCCGCCGCCTCACGGCCATCGCCGACCCCGCCGACCGGCTCGTCGTCACCCGCGAGGACGACGGCGGGGCGACGGTCAGCTGGCAGGGGCCCTACCGCGACCACCCGGACTACCCGGTGATCGCGGAGTTCGCGACGTACATGATGCTCGTCATGGCGAGCTCGGGGGCCGGACGGCGGATCACGCCGGTACGCGTCCACCTGCCGCACCGCTCGCCCGCCGCGCCCAGGCACCTGATGGAGCTCTTCGGCACCAGGCGCGTCGAGTTCGAGACCGGCGAACCGTCGATCACGTTCGCCCGGGCCGACATCGAGGCCCCGCTACCGCGTGCCGACCCCGCGCTCGCCGCGATCCTGGACGACCACGCGCGGCTGTCCGTCGCGGCCGCCCGGCCGGTGCTGGGCTGGCTCGACCGGTTCCACTCCGTGCTCGAGTCCGCGGTCACCGGCGGCCCGCCGGGCCTCGATCAGGTGGCCGCGCGGCTGGCCATGAGCCCCCGGACCCTCCAGCGCCGCCTGCGCGACGAGGGCACCAGCTGGCGGGAGGAGCTGGAGAGCCTGCGCCGGCGTCGGGTGGACCGCCTGCTGCGGGAGACCACGCTCAGCGTGGATTCCATCGCCGCGCGGGTCGGCTTCACCGACTCCCGGGCGCTGCGGCGGGCCATCCACCGCTGGTACGGCCATGGCCCCGCCGCCATCCGGGCCAGCGGCCCGTCGTAACCGGCTCACGCGGGAGGAGAGCAACCGAATAATTCGGTGAGTCGCGGTAATCCGGGGACGTCCGGAGGGACTACTGGGTGTGGATGATCCCGAGGAACGATTCACAGACCTCTACGACCGGCACTATCGCAGCGTCCTGGGCTACGCCCTGCTCCGGGCCGAGCGCGACCTGGCCGAGGACGTCTCCAGCGAGACGTTCCTGGTGGCGTGGCGGCGGCTCGACGACCTGCCGGAGCCGCCGCTGCCGTGGCTACTCGGAGTGGCGCGCAACCTGCTGGCCAAACAGCGCGACTCGCGCCACCGGCGGCAGGCCCTGGTCGACCGGATCGTGGCCCTGACCACCCCGCGCGACCAGGTGGCCTGGGACGTGGCCGAGCACGTCATCGACAGGGAGAGCGCGCTGGCCGCGCTGTCGGCCCTGCCGGAGCACGACGTGGAGGCCATGATCTTCGCCACCTGGTACGGCCTGCCGCCCGAGCAGGCGGCCTCCGTCGTGGGCTGCTCGGTCCGTACGTACAACGTCCGGCTCCACCGTGCGCGCAAGCGCCTCACCCAGGCCCTCCGCCTGGGCGGCGCGAGCCCGGCCCGCAGCCTCGACTCCTGACCACACCCTTGGAGGACCCCTCATGACCGACCGAATCTTCGCCGAGCTCAAGCCCGACGGGCTGGACGAGCTGGCCGAGGACGGCTACCGGCGGCGCCGCTCGGCCGACCTGGCCCGCGCCTTCGCCACGCCGCGCGTCAGGCGGCGCTCGCGGCGGCCGTTCCTGCTGGTGGCGAGCGCGGCGGCGGCCGGGCTCGCGGCCGCCACCGTGGTCGTCGCCTCCGGCGGGACGCCGGCCCCCAAGACGCAGAGCCCGGCGGTCGCGGCCAAGCCGGCGACCGCCCGCTCCTTCCTGCTCGCGGCGGCCTCGACGGCGCTGCGCGAGCCGGCCGGGTCCGGCCGCTACTGGTACCTGCGGGAGCGCACGTTCGCGAAGGTGCACAACGTGCCGGGCGATTACGCGGCCAAGCTCGATGCCCTCCGCAAGGCCCAGGAGGACAAGGAGGCGGGGCTCAAGGGCGCCCCCGAGCGGCTGGCCGCCGCGAAGAAGGAGTTCGACAGGAAGGTCATGGAGCTGAAGACCGGCGGGATCGCCGAGCTGCCGTACGCGGCCTTCGCCGCCGACACCCGTGAGACCTGGCGCCCGATGAAGGCGGGCGAGACCGGCCGCAGCGTGAGCAACCAGGACGTCGAGGTCACCTTCGGCTCCCCGCAGGACGAGGCCGACTGGCGGGCGGCCGGCTCCCCCGAGCTGGCCGAGAAGAGGCCCAAGACCTACGACGACGACACCGAGCGAATCCTGTCGATCGACAACCCGAGCCTCAACCTGCGCAACCTCGGGGACCTGCCCACCGGCGAGGACGCGCTGCGCCGCCGCCTGGACGACCTCTGGAAGCGCAGCCCGAACAGCGCGGACACCGACAAGGCCGGCTACCTCTGGCAGACCGCCGTGGACCTGATGACCGCGCCGCTCAAGCCGGGCACCCGCGCGGCCCTGTTCCGCGTGCTGGCCGACCAGCCGGCCGTGACGCTGGAGGGCAGGACGTCGGACGCGCTGGGGCGCACAGGGGTCGCCCTCTCCACGCCGACGGCGCACGAGCTCACGGTGCGGCTGGTCGTGGACGAGCAGTCGGCGGAGCTGCTGCAGTACGAGCTGGCCGAGAAGGGCAAGCTCCTGCTGCGGGTGGCGCTGGAGGACATGGGCTGGTCCGACGAGCTCGGCAGGCGCCCGGCCGGCTGAGGCCCCGGCCGGACGCCTGTCACGGGGGGGCTCAGCGGCGCCAGATCACCGCGGAGGGGGTGCCGGCGTCCACGGTGACGTCGCCGTTCCAGGCGAGGAAGGACTCCTGGGGCAGGTAGTCCTGCCCCAGGAAGAAGCCGCGCTTGATGCCGGTGACGTGCACGACCGCGCCGTTGTCGGTGCCGACCACGACGCGGTTGGCGGTGATCTCCTGGATGTCGTCGGCCGTCGTGCCGGGCGGCAGCTCCACCGTGGTCGCGGCCGGGTCGTCCCGCTGGATGGACCAGGTCGGGTCCACGTGGTTCGACAGGTAGACGGTGGCTCCGCTCTTGAGGCGCACGCCGAGCGCGACGCCGACCCAGGACGAGCCGGTGTTGGGCCGGTCGGTCGTCTTCTTGACCACCGCGTACAGGTAGTTGCGCTGGTCGCTGACCTCCGGCGTGGCGGGCGTCGTGCCGGAGGCGGCCTCGATCTTGCCCTCCCGGATCATCTCCTTGGACATGATCTGGTAGGTCCAGGAGTTGGTGTCCATCATGTACTCGCGGGCCTCAGCGGCCGGCCGGGTCTGCAGCGCCGACAGGAAGAACCGCATCGGGTCGGTGACCTTGTCGCACATGTTGTTGTTGTTCGTGCAGGTCTCCAGCTGGGCGTGGTCGCCCTCGTACGTGCCGGCGAACTGCAGCGTCTGGTGGTTGGCGGCCTGGTAGGTGTCGCTGCCCGCGACCCGGTTGCCGCGCTCGTCGACCTCCACCGCGTAGACCCACTCGATGTCGGTGGTCCGGCCCCAGCGCGCCATCAGCGCCGGCGTGTTGGTCCCGCCGTCCTCGTTGCTCCACACGACGGAGTACGTCAGCTTCGTCCGGCCCGGCGCCGACCCGGGGCCGGCCTCGTGCCAGGCGATGAGCGGCGTGTCGGTCGTCGCGTTCTGGTACGGGGTGCCGAGCTCGGAGAGGTTGCGGCCGTAGACGATCGGGGCGTAGCGCAGGGCCAGGTACTCGGCGCCGCCCGGCGCGTACGTCGTCACCTTCACCCGGTCGAGCAGGACGGACGTACTCCCCGCCGCGGATCGCTCACCGGCGAAGCGCAGCCGCAGCACGTGCGGACCCTGCCGCAGCGAGCCGAGCGCGAGCTGCCGGGGCAGCCGCTGGTCTCCGGAGACGACGAGGTCGGTGGCGTAGCGGTTGTCGACGTAGATCGACACGACGGCCGACTCCCCGCCCTTCACGCCCCAGTCCGTGCCGGGCGCGGCGGCGTTCAGGTCGACGACCGCCTCGCCGGCCCGCTTCACGAGGAACGGGACCCGTACGTCGGAGTGGTCGCGGCGAACCTGGATCGGGCGGCCCTGATCGGCCTGCGCCACCGCGGGTGCGGCGAGCACGGCCGCCGTGGCGAGGGCCGCGGCCGCGGCGGTGAGCAGTTGGACGACTCGCATCAGAGTTTCCTCCGTGGGGGATTGCACCGCGAACCCGCGGTCAAAGCGATTGTCAGACCTGTCGGCCAACTCCGAGAGAGCAATCGCTGAAGATCAGGACAACGCCCCAGATCTCCGACATATCCGGCAGCAAGCCGGCCGATGGACAGGACCTGGGGCCATGACCTCCCGAGCGGTCTACCGCGTGCCCGCCACCACCTCGCGGGCCCGGGTGGCCGTCTGGCGCGAGCTCAAGCACATGGGGGCGCTCTAGCCGTGTGCGTGCTGCCCGACCGGGTGCGCGAGCGCCTCGACAAGATCCGCGCCCGCATCGGCGAACTGGAGGGCGAGGGCGGCTCCGGGCAGGGCAGACCGGACGAAAATCCAGCACGAAACTCGTCTTCCCACACAAGCCGCCCCACCACCCCGACCGGGTACGGTGCGCCAATGGACACCCATGACCTCGTGCTGGGCGGCGCCCGGGTCCTCGACCCGGAGACCGGTCTCGACACCGTCGCCCACGTAGGCGTGACCGGCGGCGTGATCTCGGCGGTCTCGGCGCGGCCGCTGTCCGGCCGCGAGCACCTCGACGTCTCCGGGCTGGCGATCGCGCCCGGCTGGATCGACCTGCACAGTCACTCCCACACCGTCGCCGGGCACCGGCTGCAGGCGCTCGACGGCGTCACCACCGTGCTCGACCTGGAGGCGGGGATCAGCCCCGTGTCGGAGGCGTACGCCGCGGCCGCGGCGGAAGGGCGCCCGCTCAACTACGGCTTCTCCGCCTCCTGGGGCATGGCCAGGATGGCCGCGGTCGGCGGGCTGCCGCACGGCGGAGGGCTGGCCGCCGCGCTCGGCGCCATCGGCAGCCCCGCCTGGCAGGCGGAGGCCGGCCGGGCGCAGCTCCAGGCGCTGCTCGGGCTGATCGAGGCCGACCTCGCCGACGGGGCCCTCGGGATCGGCCTGCTGATCGGGTACGCGCCCAGGGTGGACCCGCGGGAGTACGTCGCGGTCGCCGGGCTCGCCGCCAAGGCGGGCACGCCCACCTACACCCACGCCCGCGACCTGGTCGAGCAGACGCCTGACCTGCCGATCGACGGCGCCGAGGAGATCGTCATGGCGGCCGTCGAAACGGGCGCCCACATGCACTACTGCCACGTCAACAGCACGTCGCTGCGCCAGCTCGACCGGGTGCTGACGCTGGTGGAGCGGGTGCGGGCCGAGGGCGCGCGGGTGACCACCGAGGCGTACCCCTACGGCGCGGGGATGACCGGCATCGGCGCCGCCTTCCTCGCCCCCGAGGCCCTGCCCGCCTCCGGCATCGGGCCTCAGTCCATCGTCTACGTCCCCACGGGAGAGCGGGTCGCCGACGCGGAGACGCTGCGCCGGCTGCGTGCCGCCGACCCGGGCGGGCTCGCGGTCATCCACTTCTTCGACGAGGACGACCCCGCCGACCTGGCGTTCGTCGACCGGGCACTGCTCAGCCCCGGCACCGTCGTGGGCTCCGACGCCATGCCGCTGACCTGGGTGGGCGGACCGCCCGAGCCGCTGGCCTGGCCGCTGCCGCCGTCCGCCGTCACGCATCCCCGTACGGCGGGGACGTTCTCGCGCGTGCTGCGCCGCCACGTCAGGGAGACGGGCCGCCTCACGCTGCTGGAGGCGGTGGCCCGCTGCAGCCTGCTGCCCGCCCGGGTGCTGGAGGACGCCGTGCCCGCCATGCGGCGCAAGGGCAGGATCCAGCCGGGCTGCGACGCCGACCTGGTCGTCTTCGACCCGGGGACGGTCGGGGACCGGGCCACCTACGCCCGCAGCACCACGCCCTCGGCCGGTTACGCGCACGTGCTGGTCGGCGGCCGGTTCGTGGTGCGGTCGGGAGAGCTCCTCCTCGACGCGCTGCCCGGCCGCCCCATCAGGCGCTGAGCCCCCGGCCGGCAACCAGGCGGTCCCCCTGGCGGTGTCCTGCTCGACCAGCCCTCTCAGCCGGTGGAGGGTCAGCGTGGCTCGCACGTCCTCCACCCGTACGACGGCGGGGGCGTTCCGGCCGGCGACGTCCAGCACCAGATCGGCGTCGGCGCGCGAGACGGCCACGCCGGCCAGGGCAGGAACGGCAGGCCCGACGCCGGCGAGGGCGGGAGCGGTAGGCCCGATGCCGGCCCGCACCGGCAGGCCGAAGGCGCGGGTGGCCGCGCTCACGAACTCGCCCGCGAGGGCGCACGCCCGCGACCTGGTGTCCGCGACGAGGGCGTAGGCCCGCACGCCCAGGGCCACGGCGACGACCGTACGGCGGTAGGCGGAGCCGGACAGGGTGACGAGATCGGCGATCCGCCTGGCCACGGCCACGTCCGCGGGGGCGTCGGCGATCCGCCTGGCCACGGCCGCGTCTGCGGGGGCGTCGGTGCCCGTTCCCAGGGCGACCACCGTCACCGGCGCGGACAGCCCGAGGCCAGAGGCGTCCTGCGACGTGCCGTCCGGCAGGCGCATGACCGCCTCCACGCGCCGGCGCCGCTCGGGGTCGGGCTCGGCGCGGCGGCGCAGCGGGTGCAGCGCCACGTTCCCGGCGGCCGGCTCGAGGATCCGCCGCACCTCCTGGCCCAGCGGCTCGTCCCCATCGACGACCCAGATGCTGCCCAGCCTCTGGGTCGTCGGGTCGAAGGGGACCCCCTGCGCGACATCGAGGCGCTGCGCCGGGTGCGCGCGTATGAAATCCGATTAAACAAATAATGGTTCAACGGTGAACGGACGATTCCCGGCGACGTTTAATAACCGATTGACTCGAGTTATCCTCTCGACCGAAACCCCTATAAGGTTGGCCCCGCGCGCGCGGGCAGACGCGGCAGTCTGCGGCGATATATGAGGTCGAGGAGATACTGGTGGGCGTCGATACTCTCCGTGAAGAACAGGCGATAAGCCGGGCCACCGATCGCCTGGTTCAGCTTTACACCGGCACTCACTCGGCCGAGCACGTCAGAGCCGTCATGGAGGCGGCTCGCAAGCGTTTCGACGGCTTTCCCATCAGGGATTTCGTTCCCATTCTGGTGGAACGCATCGCGCACGGAGAGTTGGCGGCGCAGGCGCGGGCGGCCGACGAGCTAGTGGACCTCGAATCACCGGAGACAGCCGACGATATCCCCGATTCACCGGAAATTCACTCTCCGGAAAACGACCGGCCATCCCGAAAGCCGGCCACCCTCATTCGCAGTAAGGGATTTCTTTCCCTGGCCGCGGCGGCGGTCGTCGTGACCGCCGTCGTCGTCGTGGTGAACGTCAGCCAGGACGACCCCCCGCCCCCTCCCCCGCTCACGATCGTGCGCGGGGTGATCGGCTCCGAGAAGAAGGCGTTCTTCGAGGATCCGCGCGTGCAGCAGGCCCTCGCCGGCCAGGGCGTGAAGGTCGAGGTCGAATCGGCGGGCTCGCGCCAGATCGCCACCTCGATCAACCTCGACCGGTACGACTTCGCGTTCCCGTCGAGCGCGCCCGCGGGCGAGTCGATCCAGCGCGCGCGTCACGTCAACACGAAATACACGCCGTTCTCCTCGCCGATGGCGATCGCGACGTTCCAGCCGATCGTGGACGTGCTGGCCAAGGCGGGCGTGGTGAAGAAGGGGCCCGTCCCGACCTTCAGCGTCGACCGCTATCTCGGGCTCGTCACGTCGGGCACGAAATGGGCCCAGCTCTCGCGTAACTCCGCCTACCCCGTCGACAAGAACGTCCTGGTCTCCACGACGGACCCGCGCACGTCGAATTCCGCGGCCATGTACCTGGCGACGGCCAGCTATGTCGCCAACGGCAACGCGGTCGTGCACGGCACCACCGCCGAGAAGAGCGTGCTGCCCCTGATGACCCAGTTGTTCACCAGCCAGGGCTACACCGACAACACCTCCGAGGGCCCGTTCAACGAATACCTGACGGTGGGCATGGGGCCGACCCCGATGGTCTGGATCTACGAGGCGCAGTACGTGGACGCCGCCGCGCGGGGCCGGCTCAAGCCCGGGATGGCGCTGATGTACCCGTCGCCGACGGTGCTGTCCCAGCACACGCTGGTACCGCTCACCCCGACGGGCGACCGGATCGGACGCCTCCTGAGCACCGACCCGGAGCTGCAGGGCCTCGCCGCCGAACACGGGCTCCGCTCGGGCGACGCCACCCGGTTCGCCAAGGTCGCCGCGGATCACGACGTGCCCGTCCCGAAGGACCTCATCGACGTGGTCGACATCCCTTCGTACGACACGCTCGAGCACCTGCTCGACGGCGTCGCCAAGTCTTACGGCTAGAGCCTTTCATCCACAGCGGGACGCGGAAACCTTCCGGATCGTGGGCGGCCGGAACATAATCGTCCATGCCTAGATGGTGGCCATGGGCGGTCGCGGTCAGCTGTTCCGTCGCCCTGCTGATGGCGATCACCGTAGCCATCGTGCGGGAAGGGCTGGAGTACGCCGGATGGCTGGCCGCCGTGCTCGCCCTGTTGGTCGTGCCTCCCGCGCTGGTCGGATGGGCGAGAAGACGGAGCACTCAAAGGGAACGGCTCGGCGACAGGTTCGTGGCCGGCCCGCGTGACCGGCTGCCCCGAGTCCGCGATCTCGTACGGGTGGCGGCGCTCGACCATCGCTTCGGACGTGCGGACGCCCGGGCGGACGAGGTGCCATTCATCAGGCGGGATGCCAGTCGCGAGGTCGAGGAGGCACTGAAGGCGGGCGGCTTCGTCCTCGTCACCGGCGAGTCCACCTCGGGGAAGACGAGGGCGGCGTTCGAGGCGATGCGCGCGTGCCTGAGCGGCCATGTCGTGGTCGCGCCCTATCTGTCGGAGGACGTGCGTCAGGCGGTCGAGCTGGCCCGCCGGCACCGGCCGAGCGTGTTGTGGCTGGACGACGTCGAGCGCTACCTGGGCGGCGCGAAACTGACTGTGGGCATGGTGGACGACCTGCTCCAGGATGGGGAGATCGTCATCCTGGCGACGATCCGCACCGTGGAGCTGGAGGCGTTCGGTTCGCGTGCGGACGCCGCGGACCCGGACGAGCGGGAGACCGAATACCGTCGGGTGGGCCGTCAGCTTCTGGGCCGTGCCACGTGGGTTCCCCTCCCTCTCCAATGGAGCGAACACGAAGTGGCCAGGGCGAACGCGGCCGCGGGTGACGACAGGGTCGCAGACGCGCTGGCGCACGCCGACGAGTTCGGAGTGGCGGAATACCTCGCCGCTGGTCCCCAGTTGCTGGAGGACTGGCGTGCCGCGCACTCCCCCTCCAGCGCCCATTTACGCGGCTGGGCGTTGGTGGCCGCGGCCGTGGACGTTCGACGCGCCGGCTACACCTCGGGCGTGACGCTCGACTTCCTGCGCCCGCTCCACGACCATTACCTGCGCGGCACTCCCTACCACGCGATATCGCGGCCGGAGCCGTGGGAGGAGGCCGTGGCGTGGGCCGTGCATCGCCCGTACGCCACCACCAGCATGCTCATCCCGCAGGGCGACGGCCTCTACCGGACCTTCGACTACCTCATGGACGCCGTGCAGGAGGATCCGCGCAAGGAGGTGTGGGACGCCCTGATCGGCCTGCTCGACGGCTCGGACCTCGCCGCGTTGTTGGACGTGGGCAGCACCGCTTACGACTACGGCGTGCTGGACGCCGCCGAGCGCGCGGTGCGCCTGGTCGCGGACAAGGACGAAGGCCACCTAGGAGCCGAGGCGCGGGCCACACTCGGACTGGTCCTCGAGGCCAGAGCCGACGCGGGCGAAGGCTCCTACACGGCGGCACGCCACGAATACCGGCGCGCCGTGGACTCGGGTTGGCCAGAGGCCATCGCACAGGCCCAAATGCGGTTGGGCATCCTGCTGGCCAAGCTGGACGAACGAGAGGAGTCGGTCAAGTGGCTCAAGCTCGCCCGAGACTCCGGCCACAGCTGGTACGGCGGTAGAGCCAGTCGTCACCTGGGCTATTGGCTGGAATGGTGGGGTGAGGTGGCGCAGGCTCAGGAGGCGTTCGAGCACACCATCGACCACGGCCATCCACGGCAGGCGATCAAGGCGATGATCGCGATGGGTGACCTGCTCGCCGGTCACGATTCCCAGGCGGCCGCCGACGCCTACCGCCGCGCGATGGATGCCGGCGACCCCGAACTCGCCACGGCCGCGGCGCTCTATCTCGGCGTCCTGCTGAATGGGGAATCCCGCCGGCAGGCCCATGAGGCGATGGAGCGGGCCGCGGGCTTCAGCGACGAGCACGGCGATCCCTGGCTGGTGGCAGCCTTCGAGTTCATGCTGAACGACTACGCCGGCGCGAGCGAACACACGCGACTGGCGTATCGGGCAGCGAGGTCGTTACGGCGTCTGGAGCAGATCGCCGCGGTGGGCCATCCGAGGGTTGCCCCACTCGCCCTCGTCTACCTGGGAATCGTCCGCCGTGCGGATGGGGACGAGATCGGCGCGCGCGCCGCGTGGACGCAGGCGCTGGCGAGCGGTCACCAGCCGGCACATGAGCTGGCCGGGGAGCTGCTCGCCGAGTCCGGCTCCGCCGACGCCTGACCCTCAGCCGGTCCTGTGGGCCGACTCCGCGCGGAAGCCGAGGGACTCGACCATCTCGCCGGAGTTGACCCGGCGCTGCCTCCTGGAGAACATCGGCTGCTCGTAGAAGCACCGGGGCTCGTCGGCCCGGTGCTGCACGGTCGACACGGGCGGGTAGATGAAACCCGCGGCCTCCCACTCCTCGTAGACGACGGCCGGAGCGCCCCCATTGTGAGATCGCATCCAACCGCAGATCGAGGAGTCCGGGCAGGACGCGTCCCGCTGGCCGGCGTGAGCGACGCCAGGCACGGCCGGGCCGACTGACGTGAAGGTGGCGGCCAGGACCACGCGGCACATGAGGTGGGCCATGAGGTCTCCATGATCGGTGGCAGATGTCCTGCTCACATCCACCCGCAATAACGGATGGTAGCGATCAGCCACAGAGAGTATGCGGCGTGGCGTTATCGATACCCGTAGGCGGCGACGCCCCTCACGGCCGGAGGCCGCTGAGCGCGATCTCGGTGAACCGCCGCCAGTCACCCGCGGAATGCCGGATGACGGCCGCCAGCCCGCACACGACCATGTTGACGTCCGCGGCCGTCACGTCCGGCCCGACCGTGCCGCCGGCTCGCGCCGCATCGATCAGCTCCCCGACGACGGCGTGGAGCTTCGCGCGCGGCTCCCCTTGCGGCTCGGTCGAGCCCATGGCCTGCTCGATCACCTCCGACATGCCACGATGATCCGCCAGCACCTCACCGACGTGCCTCAGGAACCGGGCCAGCGCCTGAGAGGGATCACCCTCGGCCAGGCATCGCTCCCGCGCGAAGGCGACCAGCTCGGCGGAGCGGCGCTCTGCGACGGCCTCGATCAGGGCCTCACGGGTCGGGAACTTGCGGTACAGGGTGCCGACGCCGACCCCGGCCACGCGGGCGACCTCCGACATCTGCACGTCGTAGCCGTGCTCCGCGAACAGCGCGCGGGCCGCCTCCAGGACGCGGTCCCGGTTGCGCTCGGCGTCGGTACGCGGCTTGCGGCGGGTCGGCGGAGTTGACATGCCTTGCGATCCTCTGTCTAGACTCAATTACGGAATCCGGATTCCGCATTCCATTATGCCACATCCGAAGGGTCGTCATCATGTCGAAGGATCGTTTCATCCTGCTCAAGCCCGGCGAGGTACGGCCGAGCCGGGTCCCCATGCCGCCCGTGTTCGGCCTCAAGGCCAGGACGGAGGACACCGAGGGCAGGCTCTCCCTGCTGGAGGTGACCCTGGCCCTCGACATCCCCCGGCACGTCCACCACGTGGCCGACGAATGCGTGTACGTGCTGGACGGGGTGCTGGAGGTCGAGTTCGACGACCGGGTCGAGCACGTCGCGGCGGGCGGGTTCGTGCTGCTGCCGCACGGTGTCCCGCACGCCCTGCGCAGGGGATCCACCCCGCCTCCGCGGGTGATCCAGATCTCCACGCCGGGCGGATGGGAGTGCTACCTCGAGGACGCCGCCGAGGCCGGACCGGAGGCCACCACCACTGACGGACGGTTCGACCCCAAGAAGCTCAGCGCCATCGCCGCCAAGCACCAGATCACCTACGAGGAGCGGTGACCCGAGCCGGCCCCCTCCGACACTCCACCCAGCCCACCCCTCCCAGATCGACCCCCGCCGGCCCGCACGGCGGAGGGCGAGCCCCCGCCGACCCGCGAGGCGGCTGGCAAGCCACCGCCGACACACGCGCTGGAGAGCAAGCCGCCACCGACACGCGCGCTGGAGAGCAAACCACCGCCAGCCCACGCGGTGGAAAGCGAGCCGCCGCCAGCCCGCGAGGACCGGCGGAGCCCCATGGCTTCTCGCACGTGTCGGGCACCTCGCGCGAGGTCGGCGGCCCGGCCTACGCGCGGGCGGTCGAGGATCTCGCGTCGGCAGCGGTCCTCGCCGACCAGGACCCGGTCACGGCGGCAGCGGTCCTCGCCAACCAGGACCCGGTCACGGCGGCAGCGGTCCTCGCCAACCAAGACCCCGGTCGCGGCGGCAGCGGTCCTCGCCAACCAAGACCCCGGTCGCGGCGGCAGCGGTCCTCGCCAACCAAGACCCCGGTCGCGGCGGCAACGGTCCTCGCCAACCAAGACCCCGGTCGCGGCGGCAACGGTCCTCGCCAACCAAGACCCCGGTCGCGGCGGCAGCGGTCCTCGCCGGCCAAGACCCGGTCGCGGCGGACCTGCGCGCAGGCTTTGGCGCGCAGACCCCGCCGCACAGACCCCGCCGCACAGACCCCGGCGCGCAGACCCCGGCGAAGCTCTTGTCCCCCGGCCTCCCCGCGTCCATCGAGTCGTCGCACGGGTCGCGCTCCGGAGCGACCAGGTCCGCGTCCCGGAAGGCCGCCGGCGCCGATCCCGACGTCGAGCCCTCCATCGGAGAGCGCGTCGCGGCTGTCTTCGCGAGCATGGCCGGCAGCAGGATCCGCCTCATGCCCGCGCGGCCGGGGCGGTGGGCGGGGTCAGGCCTTGACGACCTCCACCCAGTAGCAGCCGTCGCCGTCGCGGTGGGCGCCGTGGATCTCGGTGGCCAGGTCGGGGAAGGCCCGGTCGAAGTCCTCCAGAGCCCGCAGATAGGTCATCAGCGGACCGTCGGCCGGACCGGTCGCCTCGCCGGGCATCAGCATGGGGATGCCGGGCGGGGTGACCACCACCGTGGCCGCAGCGACCCGGCCCGGCAGGTCGGCCAGCCGGACGCGTTCGGTGCGGGCCCGGATCATGGCCTGGTAGCAGTCGGCGGGGGTGGACACCGGCTCCGGCAAGGTGGTGAAGACCTGGTCGAGCAGCTTGCCGAGCTCGGAGTCGCGCAGCTTCTCGTGGACCAGGGTGCAGAACTTCTGCAACGAGACCGCAGGCGGCCCGAAGCCGGGCAGCACCTCCGCCAGGGGCAGGTCGTCGTCGTAAGCGTTCTTGAAGTCGGTGAGCGCGTCGATCAGGGTGCCCCATTTGCCCTTGGTGATCCCCATGGAGAACAGCACCAGCAGCGTGTGGTCGCCGGTCTTCTCCACGACGATGCCGCGCCGCTGCAGGTAGGCGGCCACGATGCGGGCCGGGATGCCCCAGTCGAGCGTGCCGGTGGCGGCGTCGGCCCCCGGGCAGGTGATCGTCACCTTGACCGGGTCGAGCAGGCCGTAATCCTCGGCCATCCCGTCGAACCCGTGCCATGCCGCCCCCGCCTCCAGCGTCCAGCACCGGGGCTCGGCGCAGAGCAGCGCCGGGTCGGCCTCGGCGAACGGGACGCTCCGCCCGGTGCGCGGATCGGTGATCGTACGGGGCTGCCAGACGCCGAAGAACCAGTCGGGACGCCGGCCGTCCTCGCGGATGCGCGCGGCCAGCCGCACCATCGCCTGCCGGAACCGGACCGCCTCGACGATCGCCTCCCCGGTGAGGAACGGCCCCGACGGGCCGTCCATCATCGCCGCCGCGACGTCCAGCGAGGCGATCATCGGGTAGAGCGGCGAGGTGGAGGCGTGCATGAGGTAGGTCTCGTTGAACGCGTCGTAGTCGACCGGCGCCCGCTCCGCGGGACGGACGTGCAGCATCGCCGCCTGCGACAGCGCGGCCAGCAGCTTGTGCGTCGACTGGGTGGTGAACACGGTGGGACGGCCGGGGCCGGGCAGCGTGCGCTCGTCGATCGCCATGCCGTAGCGGCCGGCGTAGAGCGGGTTGAACCGGGCGTAGGCGAACCACGCCTCGTCGAAGTGCAGCCGCGGCACGCTGGCGCCCAGCAGCTCGCCGACCCGCACCGCGTCGTAGCACACCCCGTCGTACGTGGAGTTGGTGATCACCGCGTACGCCGGCGCTCCGGCGGCCAGGGGGTGCGCGGCCACCAGCGCACGGATCGCGTCCGCCGCCAGCGCGGCGGGCGGGATCGGGCCCGCCAGCCCGAGCCCGTTGCGCTCGGGCACGAGGTAGACCGGGCGGGCCCCGCTGATGGCCAGCGCGTGCTGGACCGACTTGTGGCAGTTGCGGTCGACCAGGACGGTGTCGTCGCGGGCGATCGCGTGGTGGCCGACGATGCGGTTGGCGGTGGAGTTTCCGTTGACCACGAAGAACGTGCGGTCGGCGCCGAAGATCCGGGCGGCGTTGCGCTCTGCCTCGCCGATCGGGCCGGTGTGGTCGAGCGGCGAGCCCAGCTCGGTGACGGAGATGGACAGATCGGTGCGCAGCAGCCGCTCCCCGTAGAAGTCGAAGAACGCCCGCCCCACCGGCGACTTGAGGAACGCCACGCCTCCGGCGTGCGCCGGCGTGTGCCAGGAGTAGCGGTGGTGGTCCTCAAGGCGCCGCAGCGCGCCGAAGAACGGCGGCAGGATGTTCTCGGCGTACTGTTCGGCCGCGTAGGCGATGCGGCCGGCGATGAAGCGCGGGGTGTCCTCCAGCGGGAAGACGTAGCCCTGGATGACCTCGTAGACCCACAGCGGAAGCTCCTGCTCGTGCGTCATCAGGAAGACGGGCAGGCCGCGGAACCGCCTGGAGACCGCGCCCAGCAGCTCCTCGGCCCCCGGCGCCTCCCACGCCACCAGCACCGCCGACAGCGACGCGTCGGACCCGACCACCGCCAGGCCGTCCTCGGCCCGATGGGTCCAGCGCACCTGGAGCCCGAGCTCGTCCATCGCCGCGCACACGCGGCGGAGCTGCTCGGCTAGTGCCGAGTCGGCGTCGGGACGTTCGGTGACGGCGGCCAGAACCGTTCGCTCCATGCGGCACTCCGTGGTCAGGGGGAAGGGCCAGGAAGGGTCTGCCGGCCCCACGCAATAGTAACCCTTCGGAGTCACTAGGCAACTTCTCGTAATGGTCGCGGCAGATGATCGTCAAATGCGTGAGAGTAAAGTGCGGCGAGTGACTGGACGATGGCAGATGATTGTCGCCCTGAGCTTGTGCGTGGCGCTCTTCGCGGCGAACTGGACCGCCCTGGACGTGGCTCAGCAGGAGATCTCCAGGGACCTCGACCTGACCTCGGCCGCCGGCGTATGGCTGATCTACCTCTATCCCGCCGCCCTGTTAGGGGTGTTGATCCCCGTGAAGGGCCGGCTCGGCGTGCTCCTCCTGGGGCTCGGCGCGTTCGGCCTGGCCTCGGCGGCGGCCGCGTTCGCCGCGAACGGCGCCATGCTGATCGGCTGCCGGGCCGGGCAGGGACTTGCGGTCGCGATCGTGCTGCGGGCCGGCTTCGAGCTCACCCGGGAGCACTTCCGCGGCACCGAGTGGTGGCCGGCGCTGGTGATCCCGGTGGTGCTCGCCGTCCCGGCCCTGATCGCGGGGCCCCTGATCGGCGTCGTCATCACCAACTTCCTGTCCTTCCGGTGGATTTTCCTGATCAATGTGCCGCTGACCGTCGTGGCCTTGGTGCTGGTCGCGCTCTTCACGCCCCGCACGGCCCCGAACATGCAGGCGCGCGCCTGACCAGCGTCGATCCCTCCTGGTCACCTCCGCCCTCCTGCCGCCGGCAGGAGGCGCGGCCGAGGCGTCGTCCGCCACGGCCGGGCGCGCCCAGGACTACTACGACCGCGCGGCCGGGCTGGCCGGCGACGACCTGGTCCTGCGGCGACTCGTCAAGGCGCTCTCCCCGGCGCCGAGGAGCTGCGCGGCGGCTCGACCGGGGCCGGGAACCCGTTCGTCGTCGGCGCTCCCCGGGCGCAGCGCCTCATGAAGGTCATGGAGACCATGCTGCGCGGCCGGATTGCCGCCGACCGGGAGGCGAGCGCCGTCACCCACCCGGCGACCGGGTCCGCCGGACCCGTGGCGAGCGCCGTCACCCACCCGGCGGCCGGGTCCGCCGGACCCGTGGCGAGCGCCGTCACCCGCCCGGCGGCAGGGCCCGTGCGGTCAGTCCCTCGCTGCTGCTGACGGCCCGTGGTCGGCGACCGAGACGCTGAGCTGCGCCGAGGAGGTCAGCACCGTGCCCACCGGCGCCCCGGCCCGGGCCGCGTCAGTGACGACGCTGCGCTCGCCCAGGTAGAGGTACGTCTCGCGGTCGAAGATGTACTCCTGCCGCTGCCCGAGCACGGGATCGACCCTGGCCGCGGCGATGCCCGCGCGCCCGGCGGCGTCCACGGCGTGCTCGACGGTGACGACGCCGGGGATGGCCGCCGCCGCGCGGAACAGGGCGGCGCGCTGGGCCGCGGGCAGGTACGCCTCCGTGAGCAGGCCGCGGACCCGGTCCCAGGCGTCGGTGTCGTCCTGCCGGGTGTTGCCGAGCTGGGTGTAGAGGTGCTCGTACATCTTGCGCGGGTCGGTGGGCAGGCGGCTCACGTAGGCGTAGTCGTTGCGCAGGAACTCGGCGCGGTCGTCGAAGTCGGCGAGCTTGGAGGGGCCGTGGCGGCCGAGGTTCTCGCGGGCCTCGGGCGGGATCGGCCAGCCGGGCCACGGCTTGGGCTCCAGCACCTCCTCCTCGATGAACCCGCCCGTCGCGTCGCCGTCCACGGGCAGCCAGACCTTGCGCACGGCGCGGGACAGGTAGCGCATGGGGCGCCTGTCGCGGTCCTCGCCGGTGGCGGGGTCCATGGTCCGCGATTCGTAGACGAGGAACTGGCCGGGCTCGGGGTGCAGCTCGGGCGTCCTGGTCGCGTTCTGCGCTGCCCGGGTGAGGACTTCGGACGCGGCGGCGGGCATCGTGCGGATGACCGCGGGCGGGTCGGCCCGGCGGGTCGCGACGACCACGGCCCCGGCCGCCAGCGCGGCGGCCAGGCCGGTCACCAGGCCGAACCGGCGCAGGCGGGAGGCGGTACGGCGCGCGCGGCCTTGCGCCCCCTGGGCGGGCCGGGGCAGGCGGAAGGGGGCGCGGCGCGGACGGCCCTCCGCGTCCTGGCCGAACCGGCGCGGACGGCCCTCCGCGTCCTGGCCGAACCGGCGCGGACGGCCCTCCTCGTCCTGGCCGAACCGGCGCGGACGGCCCTCCTCGTCCTGGCCGAGCCGGCGCGCGTCCTGGGCGATGGCGGCCAGCAGCCGGTCCTCGTTCGCGCGCAGCCGGTCCGGGTCGGGCTGGGGGACCTCCGAGCGGAACCGCTCGAGCCTGGTCATCTCATTCACAGACGGACTCCTCGCTGACGGTGGCCGAAGGGTTGATCCCGCCGAGTTCGGCCCGGAGCCTGCCCCGGGCCCGGTTGATGCGCGACTGCACGGTCCCCAGGCGTACGCCCAGCGCCTCGGCGGCCTCCGCGTAGCTGAGCCCGCCCCACGCGACCAGCAGCAACGCGTCACGGTGCCCCTTGGGCAGCGCCGCCAGCGCGCCCGCCAGCCGCCGCCGGGACGCCTCGGCGCTCAGCCGCTCGTCGCTGCGCTCGGCGAACGACGCCGTGACGGGGTCGGCACCGGTGCGCTCCACGACGCGCAGCTGCCGGACCTCGGTCCGGACGTGGCGGCGCATCAGGTTGGTGGCGATGCCGTACAGCCAGGGCCGCGCGCTGGGGCGGGACAGGTCGTAGCCGTCGCGCTGCCGGAACGCCGCCAGGAACGTCTCGGCCACCACGTCGTCGGCGGCGTCCTCGCCCAGCCGGCGCGTGACGTAGCGGGTGATGTCCGCGGCGTGCCGGCGGAAGACCTCGGCGAACACCTCGGGGTCGCGCCGGGACCGTTCGATGCACGAGGCGTCATCCACCTCGGCCCGGCTCGTCCCGCTCATTCTGTGGCCTCACGGCTCTGAAGTAGCACACCCGTTGTTGCCGGGCGGGCGGCGGCCTGTTCCCGCGGCGGGCTTGTCACCGGAAATTTCGCCAATATTGGCCCATAGTCGCATTTCGGTCCTTACCATAATCGCCGCGGCGATCACCGGTGAGAGTCTCCGGTGCCGATGCCGCAGGGAGTTTCACGTGCGAAAGATCGCGGCCACCACGCTCGCCATCATCACCCCCCTAGCCGGAGCCGGCGCGAGCGCCGCTCCGGCCGCCGCCGAGGTCACGCCCGACCGGTCCCAGGTCGTCGTCATCGGCCACCGCGGCGCGGCGGGCCACCGCCCCGAGCACACGCAGGGCGGCTACGAGCTCGCCGTGGCCATGGGCGCCGACTGGATCGAGCCCGACCTGGTGCCGACCAAGGACCACGTGCTGGTCGTCCGGCACGAGAACGAGATCTCCGGCACCACCGACGTGTCGCTGCACCCCGAGTTCGCCGCGCGCAAGACCACCAAGGTCGTCGACGGGCGCAACGTGACCGGGTGGTTCACCGAGGACTTCACGCTGGCCGAGCTGAAGACGCTGCGCGCGGTCGAGCGGCTGCCCGCGATCCGCCAGCGCAACACCGTCTACAACGGCTACTACCAGGTGCTCACCTTCCAGGAGGTGCTCGACCTGGCCAAGCGGCTCTCCCGCCAGTACGGCAGGCAGGTCGGCGTCTTCCCCGAGACCAAGCACCCGACGTACTTCAGGTCGATCGGGCTGCCGCTGGAGGAGCCGCTGATCGAGACCGTCAAGCGCAACGGCCTCAACCGGCCGGGCGGCCCGGTCGTGGTGCAGTCGTTCGAGCCGTCCAGCCTCAAGCGGGTGGCCAAGGACCTGCGCGTGCCGCTGTGGCAGGCGCTGGGCACCACCGGCCAGCCGTACGACCTGACCGCGGCCGGGGACCCGACGACCTACGCGGACATGATGAAGCCGGAGGGCCTGGCGAAGATCGCGCAGTACGCG
The DNA here is from genome assembly GCF_014873145.1 of Nonomuraea angiospora. Lineage (NCBI taxonomy): Bacteria > Bacillati > Actinomycetota > Actinomycetes > Streptosporangiales > Streptosporangiaceae > Nonomuraea > Nonomuraea angiospora. The sequence continues at coordinate 5,181,772 of NZ_JADBEK010000001.1, forward strand.
CAGTGGATCGGGCCGGACAAGTCCTCGGCGATCCCGCTCAACCCGGACGGCAGCTCGGGCACCCCGACGACGCTGGTCTCCGACGCGCACAAGGCGGGACTGAAGATCGGCGTCTACACCTTCCGCAGCGAGAACCAGTACCTGCCCCTGCAGCTGCGCCGCGGCCAGGTCGCGACCGACCACGGTGACGCGCTGGCGGAGTACCGCGCGCACCTGGACCTGGGCGTGGACGCGTTCGTCACCGACTACCCGGACGCCGCCGTCCTGGCGCGGGGCGAGCGGGGCAAGCCGCACAAGCAGGTGCAGCCCGAGCAGCAGTTCGACAACGGGCTGCCGGAAGAGGGCCGGCAGTAGGTGAGCGACGGGGCCGCCTCCGCGCGGAGGCGGCCCTCAGCCTCTCCGGACGAATCGCTTGATCAACGGCCAGGCCAGCAGGACGAGGATGACCGCGTAGATCGTGTAGGAGACGGGCCCGCCGAGCAGGCCCGACAGGTCCCCGCCGGACAGTTGCAGGGAGCGGCGGCCCTGGAGTTCGGCGCGGGGGCCGAGGATGACGCCGACGATCAGCGGCAGCACCGGCAGCCCGAAGCGGCGCATGCCGAAGCCGAGCAGCCCGAGGAGCAGCAGCAGGATCAGGTCGAACGGCTGGGCGTTGACCGCGTAGGCGCCCATGGAGGCGAAGAACAGGATGCCCGCGTACAGGTAGGGCCGGGGGATGCGCAGCAGCCTGGCCCAGGCGGGGGCCAGGGGCAGGTTGAGGACGAGCAGCAGCAGGTTGCCCACGAACAGGCTGGCGATCAGCGTCCAGACCAGCGTCGGCTGGCGCTCGAACAGCAGCGGGCCGGGCTGGATGCCGTACGACTCGAACGCCGCGAGCATCACCGCGGACACGGCCGTGGTGGGCAGGCCGATGGCCAGCATCGGCACCAGCGTGCCGGCGGCCGAGGCGTTGTTGGCGGCCTCCGGCCCGGCGACGCCTTCGATGGCGCCGTTGCCGAACTCCTCGGGCCGCCTGGCCAGCCGCTTCTCGGTGGCGTACGACAGGAAGGTGGGGATCTCGGCGCCGCCGGCGGGCAGGGCGCCGAAGGGGAAGCCGAGCGCGGTGCCGCGCAGCCAGGGCTTCCACGAGCGCTTCCAATCTTCGGCACCCATCCAGGGGCGTCCCACCGGGACGACGGGGGCGGCCTTGCGGCGCAGATGCGCGGCGGTCCACAGCGCCTCGCCGACGGCGAAGATGCCGACGGCGACGACGACCACGTCGACGCCGTCGGCGAGTTGCGGGATGCCGAGCGTGAGCCGTTGCTGGCCGGTGACGCCGTCGATGCCGATCGTCCCGATGACCAGCCCGATCAGCAGGGACGCGAAACCGCGCACCCGGGAGCCGCCCAGCGTGGCCGAGACGGCGACGAAGGCCAGCAGCATGATCGCGAAGTAGTCGGGCGCGCCGAGGCTGATGGCGAAGCTGACCACGAACGGGGTGACGAGCACGAGCGCGAGGGTGGCGATCGTGCCGGCCACGAACGAGCCGATGGCCGCGGTCGCCAGGGCCTGGGCCGCCCTGCCTGCCTTGGCCATCTTGTTGCCCTCGATGGAGGTGATGACCGAGGAGGACTCGCCGGGGGTGTTGAGCAGGATGGAGGTGGTCGAGCCGCCGTACATGCCGCCGTAGAAGATGCCGGCGAACAGGATGAACGCCTGAGTCGGGTCCATGCCGTAGGTGATCGGCAGGAGGAGCGCCACGGTCATGGCGGGGCCGATGCCGGGCAGCACGCCGACGGCGGTGCCGGCGATCACGCCGATGAGAGCGACCAGAAGGTTGCCCGGGGACATGACGTTGGCGAAGCCGTCGAGCAGAAGGTTCAGGTTGTCCATCACAGAATGCCTTGCAGCACGCCGGCCGGGAGGTTGACGCCCAGGCCGATCGCGAACGCGTAGAAGGTGATCAGCGCGAGCGTGACGGCGATCAGCAGGCCCCGCACGTGGTGCCGGTTGCCCAGGGCGAAGGCCGATCCCCAGAACAGGATCGTGCCGCTGATGACCCAGCCCAGCCAGTCGACGAGGGCGGCGTTCAGCAGGAAGGCGCCGATCAGCAGCAGCACCGTGCGCCAGTCGACGCGGGTGGTCAGGTCGACGTCCTCGCCCGCCTCCGGCTCGCCGCGGCCGCCGCGGGCGACGTCGATGCCGTACGCGACGGCGACCGCGAGCAGGCAGGCGCCGAGGAGCATGGGCACCGGGCGGGGGCCGATGGGGTCGTTGCTGCTGGTCAGGTGCGTGATCCGGAGCGCGTCGGCGATGACCAGCGCGCCGGTCAGGGCCAGGACCGCGCACACGCCGTACTGGGCGCGGTCCGGGGTCTGCTCGGCGCGGCTCATGCCAGCCCGAGCTCGGACAGGATGCCGGCCACGCTCTTGTCCTGTTCGGCGAGGTAGGCGGTGAACTGGTCGCCGGTGAGGAAGGCGTCGGTCCAGCCGCGCTTGGTCAGCTCGGCCTTCCACTCCTGCGAGTCGTGCATCCGGGTGATGGCGTCGATCCAGGTCTTCTTGTCGGCGTCGCTGATGCCGGGGGGCGCCACGATGCCGCGCCAGTTGCTGAAGACCAGGTCGATGCCGGAGGCCTTGAGCGTGGGCACGTCCTTGACCACGTCGATCGGCTCCGCGCTGGTCACCGCGAGGATGCGCACGGTGCCCGCCTCGACCTGGTCGAGGAACTCGCCGTAGCCGCTCGCCCCGAACCCGATCTTGTTGCCGAGGATCGCGGGCAGCAGCTCGCCGCCGCCGTCGTAGGAGACGAAGTTCACCTGCTTGGGATCGATGCCGACGGCCTTGGCCAGCCGCATCGGCAGCAGGTGGTCGGGGCCGCCCGGGGAGGAGCCGCCGCCGACGGTGACCTTCTTCGGGTCCTTCTTCCACGCCGCCACCAGGTCGCCGATCGTCTTGTACGGCGAGTCCTTCGACACCACGATCGCGCCCGCCTCCTCGATGAGCTTGGCGATCGGCGTGCTCTGGGTGAGCGTGGCCGTGGACTTGGAGGCGTAGGAGGCGCCGACGACGCCCAGGCCCATCAGCATGGCCAGCTTGCCGTTGCCCTTTTCGTTGATCGTGCGCTGCAGGCCGACCGTGCCTCCCGCGCCGGGCAGGTTGAACACCTGCACCCCCGAGGCGATCTTCGTGTCCTCCATGACCTTGGCGGCGGTACGGGCGGTGGTGTCGTAGCCGCCGCCGGGGGTGTTGGGCACCATGATGCGCAGCCCGCCGACGGGCTCGCCGGCCGCGCTCGCGCCCGTGCCCGCCTGCTTGGCCGCGGTCGCCCCGCAGGCGCTGACCGCGAGCATCGACAGCGCCGCCAGTGCGCCGAAGAGGGCGCCGATCCGATTTCTCACAATGGTCTCTTTCGCATGGACAAGTGCAGCGCCATGATTATGCGAACCCGGCCGACAGGCCGTCTGCCTTGTGTGACCAGCGGAGATTGTGTTCATTGTGTTCGTGAGACGCCGCCGTCCGACTCTGGCCGGAGAGATGCTGATCCTGCAACTGGCCATCGTCCTAATGGTCCTGTTCGCCGTCGGTGCCATCTCGCTGGCTCAGTCCGCGGCGACGTTCGACCGCGTCGAGGGACGGCGGGTGACCGCGCTGGCCGAGCAGCTCGCCTGGAACCCGCTCGTACGCGCCCAGATCGGCCGGCCGGCGCCCGGCGAGGTGCTCGCCCCGCTGGTGCACTCGACGCTGACCCAGTCCGGCGTCACGTCGGTCACCGTGGCCGACGCGAGCGGAAAGATCATCAGCTCGACCGACACCACCGTCGTCGGGGCCGCGCTGCCGCTGGGCGACCCCGGCGTCGCCCGGGCGCGGGGCTGGTCCGGTCACCTGGTGGTCGACGGGGCGCCCGAGGTCGCCGCCCAGGTTCCCGTGCTGAGCGACGCCCCCGCCGACCATGGCGCCCACCTCGGGACGGTGATGATCGGCGTGGCCGCCCCCACGGTGTGGGAACGGCTGGTCGGCGCCTCCTCGTACCTGCTGACCTACCTCGGCGTCGCGGTCGCGCTCGGCGGCGCCGGGTCGTGGCTGCTGGCCAGGCGGATCAAACGCCAGACCCTCGGCATGGAGCCGCGCGAGATCGCCGGCCTGACCGAGCACCGCGAGGCCATGCTGCACGGCATCGCCGAAGGCGTGGTCGCGCTGGACCCGCAGCACCGGCTCACCATGGTCAACGACATGGGCAGGACGCTGCTCGACCTCCCCGACCACTGCGTCGGCATGAGCCTGACCGCGCTCGGCGTCCAGGGCCGCCTGTACGACGTGCTGAGCGGCGCCGACGAGGCCCACGACGAGATCGCCCTGCACCGGGGCCGCGTGCTGGTCATGAACCGCATGATGATCGACAAGGACGGTCGCCGCCTCGGCTCGGTCACCACCCTGCGCGACCGCACCGAGCTCGCCCAGCTCGAACGCGAGCTCGGCTCCTTCCGCAGCTCGACCGAGTTGCTGCGGGCTCAGGCGCACGAGTTCGCCAACCAGCTCCACGTCATCTCCGGGCTGATCCAGGTCAGGGAGCACGACGAGGTCGTCCGCTACATCCGGGCGATCCGCGAGCACCGCGAGTCGCTCGACCTGAGCCTCAGCAGCCGCGTCCGCGACACCTCCGTCGCCGCGCTGCTCATGGCCAAATCCTCCCTCGCCGCCGAACGCCGCGTCGAGCTGCGCCTGTCAGGACGCACCGCCCTGGGCCGGCTCGACCCCCTGGACGCCGCGGACGTGGCCACCGTGACCGGCAACCTCGTCGACAACGCCATCGACGCCGCCTGCGGCAGCGGCGAGCCGGCCTGGGTGGAGGTGGAGCTGCGCCAGGACACCTCCAGCGTCGAGATCGTCGTCCGCGACTCCGGCCCCGGCGTCGCGCCCGAGCTCGCCCATGAGGTCTTCACCCGGGGCTTCACCACGAAAGCCGCCCGAGGCGGCGAACGCGGCATCGGCCTGGCGCTCACCCAGCTCGTCTGCCGCCGCCGCGGCGGCGAGGTCGCGGTGACCAACACCGACGACGGCGCCATGTTCACCGCCCGCATGTCCGTCGGCCGCCTGGCGATGGGGGTATCCCGATGATCGACGTACTGGTCGTGGACGACGACTTCATGGTCGCCAGGGTCAACAGCGGCTTCGTCAACCAGGTCGAGGGCTTCCGGGTGCTCGGCACCGCCGGCTCCGGCGAGCAGGCCCTGGAGCGCGTCGCCGAGCTCCAGCCCGACCTGGTGCTGCTCGATCTGTACCTGCCCGACGTCTTCGGCCTGGACGTCATCACCCGGATGCGCGCCGCGGGGCACGACTGCGACGTCATCGTGATCAGCGCCGCCCGCGAGCTCGACGCGGTACGCGGGGCCGCCCGCCGGGGCGTCAGCGACTACCTGCTCAAGCCGTTCGACGTCGACGACCTGCGCGTCCGGCTGGAGCGCTACGCCGCCCGGCGCGCCGGCCTGGGCAGCACCGTCATCACCAGCCAGGCCGACGTCGACCGGCTCCTGTCCGGGACGGGCTCGGCGATGCCCGTCACGCTGCCCAAGGGCATGAGCGTGGAGACGGCCGAACTGGTCAAGCGCGCGCTGCGGGAGAGCGGCGGCACGCTGTCGGCCACCGAGTGCGCCGCCCAGGTGGGCGTCTCCCGGGTCAGCGCCCGCCGCTACCTCGAACACCTGACCGCGATCGGCCAGGTCGAGGTCTCCCTGCGTTACGGCGGCGCCGGCCGCCCGGAACGCCGCTACCAGTGGCACCGCCCGGCGTGATCGCCGGGCCCGGCGGGCGCGCGGGGCGGCCGCATCGGCATTAGGGTCTGTTACCAGGTCACAGGCCGCGACGACTGGAGCGACACCCTTGCCGACGACACCGACAAGGCCGGATCCTCACTCCTGGATGCGCCCTGGCTCGGACGACCCCACACTAATCAGGACATCTCATTTGGGTACAGCTCTCCAATGACCTGGTCGGCCAGCCGCATCCGCACACCGCGAAGGGACAGCATGACCTCCAGCACCACTCGCGCCACCGGCGAACCAGACCGCCACCACACCGAGGCGGACCCGGCCCGGCTCGCGCCGAACGACCTCGCGTTGTTCCTGGGCCAGTGGCTGCGATCCCCGCTGCGGATCGGCGCCGTCGCGCCCAGCTCGCGGCACCTCGCGCGGGCGGTCTCCTGCCCGCTCCCGGAGCAGGGAGAGCCCGTCGTGGTCGAGCTGGGCCCGGGCACGGGGCCGTTCACCGCGGAGATCCAGCGCCGGCTCGGCGGTCGCGGGCGCCACCTGGCCATCGAGCTCAATCCGCGCCTGGCCGACCTGCTCCGGCGGCGCTATCCGGGCGCCGAGGTGATCCAGGAGGACGCCAAGCATCTGCGGCGGCTCCTGGACGAGCGCGGGATCGAGCGCGCCGACGTGGTGGTGAGCGGCCTGCCCTGGACTCTCTTCCCGGCCGCCGACCAGCGGCAGCTCATGGACGCGACGACCGCGATCCTGGGGCCGTACAGCGCCTTCACCGCCTTCACCTACCTCCACGCCGTCCCGCTGAGCTCCGCGCGCCGCTTCCGCGACCTCCTGGCGGACCGCTTCGAGGAGGTCATCCCCAGCCGCACGGTCTGGCGCAACTGGCCCCCGGCCTTCGTCCTCCACGCCCGCAGGCCCCGATCCTGACCTCCTGAAAGGCTGAGACGCCGCCCGTGGGCGGCGTCTCAGCAGTGGTTCAGCCGGCCGTCCTGAAGGACGGGCTCACGCGGGAGCCGCCCCAGTTGAGCCGGTCGGTCGGCCACAGCCGCCCGTTGGGCTGCCGCTTGGCCATGATCTCGGCCTTGCCGCCCACCTCGCAGCGGTAGCCCTTCGGGGGCACCGTCAGCGAGATCAGGAAGTTGTCGATCGGCACCGTGCTGCACTCGTCCTTGCCGTAGATGCGGTGGCCCCAGCCCTCGTAGGTGAGCAGCGTCGCCTTCGAGCCGAGCTGGCGGCCCACGTTCGCGGACCACATGTACGGAGTGGCGGGGTCGTGCAGCGAGTTCCCGAGCAGGATCGGGGCGTCGCCCGTGTACCGCAGCGTGTGCGGCGGGTTCGTCGGGGTCGAGTTGAGGCAGATCGGCAGGTCGTCGTACGGGTACGGGTGGTACCGCACGTCGGGCGCCAGGGTGTTGGAGACCTTCATGAGAGCCGCGTACTCCGCGTAGTTCCGCACCCGGAGGTCGTAGTCCTGGCACAGGATCCGGGTCGGCAGCTCGGCCACGTCACCCTCGACCGGGCCCCGGCCGGGCAGCGGCGGCACCCACGACGGCTCGGGGCCGCCGCTCAGCCAGTTGATGACCTCGCTCAGCGTGCGCCAGTCGGGCCCCTCGGTGCCGAGCGCGGCGTTGTAGATGACCTGCAGCTCCGTCATGGGCTTGTCCGGGGCGGCCGGGTAGTACAGCTCCCCGCGCCGCGCCTTGGCCAGCAGGTCCTTCCACATCGCGCGGACGTCACGCCCGTGCAGGACGCAGCTCTCGTCGGCCTCGCACCAGCCCACGAACTGGTCGAACGCGTCCTCGATCGCGACCGCCTCGGTGGCGAGGAAGCCGGCGACGCCGAGGCTGTGGTCCATGTTGCTGTCCAGCGCGAGCGCCCGGATCCGGTTCGGGAACATCTCGGCGTACATCTGGCCGATCAGCGTCCCGTACGAGATGCCGTAGTAGGTCAGCTTCTCCTCGCCGAGGGCGGCGCGCAGGGCGTCCATGTCGCGGGCCACGTTGCGCGAGTCGACGTGGTCGTACAGCGGGCCGGTGCGCTCCCGGCAGTCCTTGTGTAGCTTCTTGGTGAAGGCGTCCCAGGCGTCGAACTGGGCCTGGGAGGAGATGACGGTGTGCGGCATCTGGTTGTAGACCGACGCCGAGCAGATCACCGGGTGGCTGCGGCCCACGCCCCTGGGGTCGAAGCCGACGATGTCGAAGCGCCTCTGGAGCTCGTCGGTGAACCAGGTGGCGCCGTACACGGATTCCACGCCGGACCCGCCGGGACCGCCCGGGTTGATCACCAGGGAGCCGACCCGGGCCGCGGGGTCCGTGGCCTTGCGCCGGGCGATGGCCAGGTCGATCTTCTCGCCGTTGGGGTTGGACCAGTCGATCGGGACGGCCAGCTTGCCGCACTCGGCGGTGGGCTCCTCCTCGCAGGGCGCCCAGGCGATGCTGCCTGTCGTGGTCTCCCCCGAGGCTCCGTCCCGGGTGGCCGCCCCTGCGGCCGGCGAGACGGGCAAAAGCGCTGCTAACGCCACGAAGGCGGCAGCCAGCACGGAGTACTTTCGTCGCACATTGCTCCAATCGTCGTCGGCTGGCCCCCGCGCGGCACGCGGCCGACTCTGATCTTCCCCGTCGACGGCCCCGTGGCCCGGTGGCGCGCGACGCGCGCACCATGGGCAGGCCGAGCGCAACATCCAGCCGATCCCTACGTTCGCTCGTACGTCCTACCACGAAACATCTGGATGTGTTCGTAACTTATTCAGACATGTCCGAAATCAGTGAGAAGCAACGGCGGGCGTCCCCTGCGGGAACAGGCCGTCGAACACCGCGACCCGGTCGAAGGACATCGCGCGGGCGCGGGCGCGGAGCTCCAGGTCCTGCCGTTCGGCGGCGGGCAGGTCGAGGACCACCCGGTCCACGGCCGCGATGAGACCGGCGATATCTCCGGGTTCGATGACGACGGCGGTGTCACCGACCGCCTCGAGGGTCCCGCCCGTCGTGGTGGTGACGATCGGCCCGCCGCCGGAGAGCATCTTCTCGGCCAGCGCGATGCCGAACGTCTCCACGAACTCGGGCTCGGGCTTGGTGGGCAGCACGTAGGCCGCGCAGCCGCGCATGAGCAGCGGCTTCTCCTGGTCGTCGACGTCGGTGAAGAAGACCACCCGGTCGTCGCCCGCAGCCGCCGCCCGCGCCTGCTCCAGCGCCGGGCCGGTGCCGACGACGGCCAGTTTCACCCGCGACCGGCAGCGCATCCGGCCGAAGGCGGCCAGCAGGTCGTGGACCCCCTTGGCCCGGGTCACGCGGGACAGGAACAGGATGTATCCGTCGCGCTCCAGGCCGCGTCGGGCGAGCGCGGCGTCCACCTGGGCCGGGTCCAGGTCGAGGAAGGCGGCGGAGTCGATCGGCGGGTAGCTGACGGTGACACGGCGCCGGCACTGTTCGGCGAACGTGGTGCCGCAGTGGGCGTCCACCTGCTCGGCCGAGGCGACGATCTCCTCCCGGGTGTACTCGGAGACCGCCACGACCTCGTCGTTGGCCAGGAAGGTGGTGAACAGCACGGTCGCCGCGCCGAACCGGCCTTCCCGCAGGCACGAGCGGATCACGTTGGTGACGTCGGAGCCGACGGCCTTCGCGATGGTGTGGACGTCCGGCGCGAACCCGGCCGCCCGCGCGGCCGCGACCGCGTCCACGACCACCGCGGTGTGCGGGGCGAGGTACATGGACAGGCAGGTCGTGCGTAACGGCTCGGCGAGCAGCTCGACGAGGCGGCCGGTGAGCCCGGCCTGGTGGCGCCCGTCGGGCACCCGGTAGTCACCGACCGGCTCCGGCCGCTCCACGGTGATCCCGGCGCTGTACGGCAGCAGCCGGTCCAGCGGCTTGAGCGGCAGCCCGGCCGCCTGCAGCGTCGGGATCGGCCAGGTCAGCAGCCGTACGTCATCGAACCCGCGGGTCAGCGCCACCTCGGCGAGGTTGCGGGCTTCGCCGGAGTGGCCGCAGATGACCGGGTCGGCCCTGACCACGATGACGAGACGGCGACGGGGGTGGGTCATCACGCTTCCTCCGGTGTCGCGGGCGGATCGGACAGGGACGGCGGGCGGATCCCCCGGCCCCACGCCGACGGCTCCGGCCCCAGCCGCAGGTGCAACCGGCCGCCCCGGTGCACGGTGGCGGCGCTCAGGTGGGTCGCGTGCAGGGGTTCGCCGTTGAGGGTCGCCGACTGTACGTAATGTGCCGGCGGGTCGTGATCGAGGCCGTCGACGCCGATCGGGGTCTCGCGGAGCCCGCTGGTCTCGATGACGAACTCGTTGCCGCCGGCCCGGAGCACCGCCCGTTCGAAGGCGGGCGCGTTGACCAGGAACAGGTTCTGGCCGGCGACCGGGAACAGGCCCAGCGACGCCCAGACGTACCACGAGCTCAGGCCGCCGGAGTCGTCGTTACCGGGCAGCCCGCCGGGACCGGTGCCGAACTGCCAGGTCAGCGCCGAGTGCACCACCTGGGCCGTGCGGTCGGGCCGGCCCGCGTAGTGGTAGGCCCACGGCGCCTCCATGTCGGGCTCGTTGTTCAGCCCCTCGAACCGGTTGAGGGCGTAACCGGCCGCCATCTCCGCCGTGCGCGGGCGCCGGCCGGGCTGCGTCACCGGTGCGGCGCCGAAGCCGAAGAACCGGTCCAGCTTGTCGATGAAGGCCGCGTCGCCGCCGGCCAGGGCGATCCTCGCGGCCATGTCGTGCAGCAGCCTGAACGAGTAGTTCCACTTGCCGCCCTCGTAGAACTCCGAGTCGCGCAGCAGCCCCGTGCCCGGGTCGAAGGCGTTGGACCAGTGACGGCTGCGGTCCTCGAGGTCGGCGGCGAGGCGCCGGTCGTTCAGCGCCCGGGCGACCTGTGCCGTGCAGTGGTGGGCGTAGGCGAGGTCGAGGGTGTGGGTGATGGGGTGCACCACCCCGTGCTCGAAGAAGTCCTCGCCGTACATCCGGCGCAGGTCGTCGACCATGTGGACGAGCGCCCAGTTCCAGTCCAGGCCCGCCCAGCCGAGCGCGTGGGCGTCCGCCAGCGCGGTGTGCGCGAGCGCGCTGGCCTGGCGGAAGAACCGGTCGGCCCCGCGGGACATCCGGTAGCCGATCGGGAAGTTGCCCTCTTCCTCGCAGACCCGGATCAGCGACTCCAGCAGGTCCGCGGCCCGGTCGGGGGCGATGGCCGCGAGCAGCGGCAGCTGGGTCTTGTAGATGTCCCACATGGTGCACACGTCGAACGCGAACGGCCCGGGGGTCGGCCAGAACGGGCTCTCGTCGTCGGCGACGCACGGCTTGATCAGCGCGTGGTAGAGCGCCGTCGCGAACACTGTCCGGCGGGCCGGCGTGCCGCCCTCGACCTGGACCCGGTCGAGGTGATCGGCCCAGCGGGCGCGGGTCCTGGCGCGTACCGCGTCGAACGCCGGCCGCCCCTGCCCGCACTCGCGCTCCAGGTTGTCGCGCGCCTGGTCGCACCCGCGCAGCGAGAAGCCCAGCCGGACCTCGATGGTCTGCCCCGGCGCGGCCGGACCCATGTAGAGCATGCCGAAGGGGCGCAGCGTGGTGTGCCGGATGCTGTCGAAGTCGAGGCGGGTGCCGCCGTCGATGAGCCGCCGGTCGTACCAGAGCATCTGCCGCCAGCCCGGGCTGTCGACGTCCACGACCACCGACAGCGGGACGCCCTCCATCACCACCGTGCCCTGGGTCCGCCCGTGCCCCATGCTCTCCACCTGGGCCCGCAGCGGCACCGTACGGCCGAGCTCGATGTCCAGGCCGCCGCAGGACAGGTCGATCACCACCCGGGCGCTGCTGTGCTGCGGGAAGGTGTACCGGTGCACGGCGACCTTGGCGCCCACGGTGAGCTCGCAGCGGACCCCGGTGTCCAGGGTGGCCGCGTAGTAGCCCGCCTCTGCCACCTCGTCGTGCAGCTCCCAGGCCTCCCCCAGCACGTCCAGCGGCTGCACCATCGGCGTGACCCGGACGTAGTTGTAGTACTTGCGGATCGCGCCGGTGCCGGACTGCTGGAAGTGGGTGAAACCGGACGCCTGCAGCCGCCCCAGCATCTCCTCGGGCACGCCTTCGGTGTTCTTCGTGTATCTCCCGTACCCCGTCGGGTACGCGCCGGAGTAGGCACAGGCCGACACCATGCCGAGCGGCGAGGTGGCCCCCGGGTGGGTGTTGCCCACCTGCGGTTTCGGCCACCACCAAGTGGCGGCCAGACCACGTGCCCGGGGCAGGTCGGTCGCCGAGGTGCCGATGAATGGATCAACGTTGTCGAGGATGGCGGGACTCTATCCGGCGCGATCCCGCCTTGGGTTTCGGCGAGATGAACTTCTCGGCCTGTGGCGGGTCAAGGAAGATTTGATCCGGCCCGGCACCCCCGAAACGTCACTGGCCCGCCTTGTCCAGGAAGTCCCTCGTGGAGGTGGTGTAGGCCGAGCAGAGCAGGCTGCCCAGCCGCGTCGCCCCGCCGTCGCCGAGCCGCCGGGTCGGCACGCCCATGGCGTTCACGCTGCGCTCCACCGCCACGCTGGAGACCGCGACCACCGTGTCACCGCGCCGGTCGACCCAGCGGAACGCCTCCCGGAGCAGCGCGCGGGCGAGCGGCCCGAACCCCACCGTCGCCTTGTGGGACCAGGCGCCCGCGGTGGCCAGCCGGCTGAGCTCCCACACGGCCGGATCGCATGGGGCCCGGCCGCCGCGTAACGCCTCGGAGAAGACGTCGCGGAGCATGTACGGACCGACGGTCGGGAGCAGCCGGCAGCACCCCGTGACCTCCTGGCGGTCCTCCATGTAACCGATCACGTAGACCGGGTCGCAGTCGTCGTAGAAGTCGCGCTCCCTGCCGTGCAGGCTTTCGACGTCCCAGCGCAGGCGTTCGTAGAACACCGTGTGGCGCAGGCGGAACATGCCGTCGAGCAGCCACGCCGGCAACTCGCCCGCTCCGCCGACCACGATCCGTTGCGCGCGTCTCTCCCCCGGTGAATCGCCCACGAGTGCCCTCCGCGAATGATCGGGATCCCCTTTTCTGTGTTGTTCGCGGGAGCGGGGTCTCTGGATTCAGCGCACGGAGCAGACCGCGTCCTCGATCACCCGCGTCACGGCGTCCGGGTGCGAGATGAGCGCGAGGTGGGAGCCGCCCGGGAACTCGGTGACCTTCGAGCCCGCCCGCCTGGCCATCGCCCGCTGCGAGGCCGGCACGATGATCCGGTCGCCGGTGGCGATGAAGTACCAGGACGGGATCTTCTTCCACGCCGCGGCCTTCGACGGCGTCGTGAACGCGACCGTCGAGGCGGCCCGCTGGGAGGCCCACAGCCGGTTGGCCATCGCGGGGGGCAGGTCGGGGGCGAAGAAGCGCAGGAACACCGCCCGCTTCAGGTACAGGTCGGCCGCTTCGCCGCTCGATCCGGGGTAGGACGAGCGGTCGTAGAGGGTGGCCGGGTCGCCGCCGAGCGCCGAGCCGGAGCCGCTGAGCTGCCCGGTGGTCTCGCCGACGTCCGGCGCCGCGGCGCTCACATAGACCAGCGCCTTGACGTCCGGGTCGCCGGCGGCGGCATTCGTGATCACCGAGCCGCCGTAGGAGTGCCCCACGAGCACGACCGGCCCCGAGAGGGTGCGCAGGAAGTCCCGTACGGTCTGCGCGTCACCGGACAGGCCGCGCAGCGGGTTGGCCACGGCCCGCACGGCGTGACCCGCCCGCTGCAGAGCCTGCACCTCCCCGCTCCAGCTTGAGGTGTCGGCCCATGCCCCGTGCACCAGCACGACCGTCGCCCTGGCCGCGCCCGGCGAGGGGCACGGCCCGTGCCCCGCCGCCGCCGCGCCGGGCGCCGGTACGACGGCCGCGGCCGACAGGAGAAGGACGCACGAAGCTCGGCATCTCGTCATGTCGTCGCACCCCTCCTCGGAATGGGCCCCTTTCATTCACGCTGACATCCGCACCACCCGAACAAGGTCATGAAAGCGACAAACAGGGACTAAATCGTGCGGGGTATCTGGCGGTCACCGGTCCGGGGTGAGGTTGAGCGGGGTGGTGATGCGCAGGTTCCAGTCGAGGCCGGACGGCGCGAGTGAGTCGTCGATCCAGGCGATCACCGGGTCGCCCTCGGCGTTCATGGTCATGGCAAGTCGTTCGCCGAAGCCGTTCCCGTTCCTGGACACCGGGATGCTCTCGCAGCGGCTGCCGGTGCAGACGGCGAGCATGAGCCGCTGGTGTTCGAGGCTCTCGAACGCGACCACCGGGCGCCCCGCGCGGTCCACGGCCAGCACCGGGGCCGCCTGGTACCCGCTTCCCGCGCCCAGCGTGCGCACGTCGGCCTGGGCACAGTCGGGGGTGCGGCAGTCGAGCAGTCTGGTCGCCTGGTCGCGCAGGTCCCGGTAGGCGATGGCGGGGCGGCCGTCGGGGCGCACCGCCATGGCCAGGCCGGCGTTCCAGAGCCGGTGGGGAGCCGGCGGGGCGGGGGGCACGGGGCTGGTCACGCTCGGCCGCTGGCAGGCGGCGTCCGGGCAGGAGATCACGTGGATCTGGCCGGTGGCGGAGTCGTACCGGGCGGCGACGGGGCGGTCCCCGGGGCCGACGGCGGCGACCAGGTCGTGCTCCATGGACGAGTACCCGGTGGCCTCCAGGCGGGCGACCTGCCTGGGCTCCGGGCGCGCGCAGCTCGGGTCCGCGCAGAAGATGAAGGAGACGAGGTCGTGGGCCGGCTGGTCACCGCCCGCCGGATCCGGTTCGGCGTAGGCCACGACCGGACCGCCGTCCCGCCGCACGGCCAGCGCCACCCCCACCGACTCCGGCGGCCTGCGCGTCGTCGCGACGGCCCCGCTGCCGCGTACGCACGCGGTCGCCTCGCAGGTGAGCAGTTCGAGCCCCCCGGAGGTCCAGGTGGTCAGGAGGAGACGCCCGTCGGGCAGCCGCGCGCTGGCCGCGCCCGCCTGCCACCGGGTGCCGGAATCGTCCGGCTCGGCCCACGCGAAGCTCGCCTTCCGGCACGAGGGGTCGGCGCAGGCCAGCAGGCTGGAGTCGTCCTCGAAGCCGTCCATCACCACGACCGGCTCCCCGTCGCGGCCGAGGTGCAGGTCCTGCAGGTCGAGGGGGCGCAGCTCCGGTTCGCGGTCGCGGTCACGGGCGGGGACGGGCAGCTCCGTCACGGTCGTCTCGGCGACCTCCGGCCACCCGAACGGATTGACCAGCACGACCCCGCTGAACAGCAGTCCGGGCAGCAGCGCCGCCGGCAGGAGGCCGGGCCGCACCGGGCGCGGCGCAGGGCCGTCGGGCAGGCCGTGCGCCAGGTCCGAGTCGACCACCTCGGTGCGCCAGGCCATGTTGTGCAGGAACTGGCGCGCGACCACGGCGGCCTGGACGGGCGTGACGGCCAGCGCCAGCACGGTCCCGGCCAGGCCCCATCCGAGGGTGGCGAGAGGGCCGGGAAGCAGGCGCAGCCCCGACTCGAGAGCCCACGCCGCCGCACCGGGAACGAGGAAGACCCCGAAGGCCAGCGTCAACGCGGTCGGCAGGAAGCTCAGCTCGGTCATGCGGTAGGCGCGGCGGATCGAGCCCAGCCCCGAGAGGCCGTGCAGCAGAACGCCGGGCACGGCCAGCAGGGCCGGCATCGCCGCGTACGCGGCCACCACCAGCCCCACCCGGACCAGCCAATGCTGATCGGTCATCATCAGCACCCCGGCTCCCGCGGCCCCGGCCGCCCCGGACACCAGGAGCAGGACCAGGAGGGGCGGCAGCCGCCGCACCGTCGCCCGCAGCGCCTCGACCGGCGGGATCCGCCGGTCCACCAGGTGACCCGTGGCGATGATCACGGTCGCGGGGAACACCACGATCTCCGCGGCGAGCGCGACCGCCACCGGTACGAGCGTCCAGATGCGCAGCGGGACATCGGACGTCCCGATCAGCTGGAACCGCCCGTTGACCACCGCCGCCGAGTCGCCTGCCGTCACCGTCAGCGCCAGCAGGCACAGCGTGGCGAGCGGCACGTGGACCAGCACCCCGGGCAGCGCGAGCCGCACCAGGTGCCGCCCGGCGTCCAGATAGCTCCGGAACGGCACGCCGTCCATGCGCAGCCGTTCGACGTGCTCCATCGAGCTCACGGGCCAAACGGTGGCAGGGCGTTTCGCCGGTTCGCTCCCTACTTGCGGAAAATGGTCTGGGCCCGTTCAGAGAGCGAGCGCGCGGACCGCCTCCTCGTCCACGCCGATCCCCAGGCCGGGGCCGGTGGGCACGTGGGCGACGCCGCCGGTGACCGTGATGACCGGATCCGTGGCGTAGGGGCTGGTGATGAACTGCCGGCCGTTGAGGTCGACCGGCGTGTCCACGCCGAACGCGGCGAACAGGTGGAGCGAGGCGGCCAGCCCGATGTCGGACTCGGTGAGGCCGGAGCCCATGATCGCCAGGCCGCAGTCCTCGGCGAGCTGGCACTGGCGCAGCGCCAGGGTCAGCCCGCCGCAGCGCTGCACCTTGGCGACGGCGACGTCGATGGCGTCGAGCCGGACGAACGTCGCCAGGTCGCTCGGATGGCGCAGGCTCTCGTCCACGGCCACCGGGATGGGGCTGGCGTCACGCAGGCGGCGCAGCCCGGCGACGTCGTTGGACGGCAGCGGCTGCTCGAAGACGGCCACGTCCAGGCCGGTCAGGCGCCGGGCCACCCGGAGCGCGGCGGCGGCCGTGTAGCCCTGGTTGGCGTCCACCCAGAGCACCGCGTCGGGCGCGGCGGCGCGCACGGCCTCCACGATGGCCACGTCCTCGTCCTCGGTGTGCAGGCCGACCTTGACCTTGACGTGGCGGTAGCCGAGCGCGCGGCCCTCGGCCACCGAGTCCGCGGCCACGGCGGCCGACTCGGTGGCCACGATCCAGGCCAGCTCGATGGTGTCGCGCCTGCGCCGGCCCCACAGCTCGCCGAGGGACAGGCCGAGGCTGCGGGCGTAGGCGTCGTGGCAGGCCACGTCCACCGCCGCGCGCGCCAGCGGCATGCCGATCGAGAAGCCCTTGCTGATCGTACGGTCGAAGGCGCGGCAGAGCCCGTCCAGGTCCCACAGCGGACGGCCGACGGCCGCCGGGGCCAGGTAGTTGTCGATGGTGGAGACGATGGACTCGGTGGTCTCGTACGTCCAGGAGGGGATCGGGGTGGCCTCGCCCCACCCGATGGCCCCGTCGTCGGCGGTGACCTTCACCAGGACCCTGACGGCCGGCCGGCCGCCCTGGACGACGGACCCGCCCGCCACGGCGAAGTCGCGCAGCGAGGGCAGGCCCACGGTGAAGGTCTCGACGCGTGCTATCCGGTTCACGTGATCAGTACCATTCGGACTTGTCGACCAGATTGATCAGTTCGCGCCCGGCCACGAAGCGGCGGGCGTTCTCCAGCAGTACGGCGAAGCGCCGCTCCTCGCCATGCGGCCCCACGCCCCCCACGTGCGGGGTGATGAGCACGTCCGGCCGCCGCCAGAGCGGGTGATCGGGCGGAAGCGGCTCGGTCTCGAAGACGTCCAGGGCCGCGCCGGCCAGGCGTCCCGCGGCCAGGGCGGCCGTCAGGTCGTCGAGCCGCAGGATGGGCCCGCGGCCGATGTTGACGACGTACGCCCCGGGCTTGGCCAGCGCCAGCCGCCGCGCGTCCAGCAGGCCCTCGGTGGCCGGGGTGTGCGGAACGGTCAGGATGACCAGGTCCGCCTCGGGAAGCAGCCGGTCGAGCGCGTCGGCCGGCAGCACCTCGGCGAAGCCCGGCACGGGCCCGCCGCGCCGGGCGTCCACGCCCACGACCCTGGTGCCGAACGCCGCCAGCAGCCTGCCGACCTCGGCCCCGACCGCGCCCACCCCCACCACCAGGGCGGTGGCCTCGCCCAGGGAGAGCACGGCGCCGGGGTCCCAGTCGGGCGCCCAGCTCGCGCGGGCCTGTTCGCGGGCGTACCTGGGCAGGCCCCTGGCCAGCGCGAGCACGAGCGCCAGCGCGTGCGCGGCCACGTGGTCGGTGTAGGTGTCGCGCATGTTGGTGACCTGCACGGGGTGCGCGACCAGGGCCGGATGGTAGAAACCCGGAGGCGGCCCGGCCTGCGGGGCCTGCAGCCAGCGCAGCCGTCCGGCGTGCGCCAGCAGGTCCGCGGGCAGCGTGCCGTAGGCGGCGTCGGCCTCCGCCAGCGCCCGCGCCGCCTCCTCGCGCGTCTCCGGCTGGAGGACGACGAGCTCCGGCACCGCCTGCTCCAGCCGGGCCCGCCAGCCCGCGGTGGCCGGATCGTGCGGCGGCAGCAGCACCAGGGTCGCTGCGCTCACGCCCTCCTCGCCAGTCCGGACTCGGTGATCTCGTACAGCAGCGGCTCCCCCGCGACGTAGCGGTCGAGCTCCTCGGCCATCGCCTGCCCGTGGCGGCGCCGCTCGAAGCCCAGGCTGCCCGCCACGTGCGGGGTGACGACGATGTTGGGCATGGTGAACAGCGGCGACCCGGCGACGGGCGGCTCCGGGTCGGTGACGTCTAGGACGGCGAACAGGTCGGTCCGCCGGCTCAGCACGTCCACGAGCGCGGCCTCGTCGACGAGGCCGCCGCGCGCCGTGTTGACCAGGGTGGCGTCGGGCTTCATCGACTCCAGCAGCTCGGTGCCGACCAGGCGCTGCGTCTCAGGGGTGAGCGGCGAGTGCAGGCTGACCACGTCGGAGGTGGCGAACAGCTCCTTCAGGCCGACGAGGCGCACGCCGAGCGCCGCCGCCTGCTCCGGGTCGGCGTACGGGTCGTAGGCCTGCACGTCGAGGTGGTGATGGGCGAGCAGCCGCGCCGTGGCCCGGCCCGTGGCGCCGAGCGAGACCAGCCCGACCACCGCGTCATAGGCCCCGATCTCGGGTCCGCGCGGGGCGGTGGCCGCGGCGGCGCGCGCGGCCAGCACGTAGCGCCAGCCGTGCTTGAGCGCGTACAGGATCTGCGAGAGGGCGAACTCGGCGACCGGCTCGGCGTTGGCCGTGGCCGCCGAGGTGACCCGCACTCCCCTGGCCCACATCTCCGGCGTGACCATTCCCTTGATGGAGCCCGCGCCGTACAGCACCAGCGAGAGCTTGGGCGCGGCGGCGAGCAGGCCGGCGTCCAGCTTGGGCGCCCCCCAGCCGGTCACCAGCACGTCCAGGTCGGCGAGCACGTCCGGGGTGAGCCGGTCGGCGGTGAGCGGGGGCGAGGCGATGGTCAGGTGCCGCTCGATCGCCTCCCTGGCCTGGGGGCCGTAGACGTCGTCGAAGCGGTTCGGGTCCATCACGTACAGCCCGTTCAGCATTGCCTCTCCTTCACGCGAGCCGCCGCCCGCACGCTGGCCAGGCGGGCGGGTGAGCCCAGCCCGGCGTGGTAGTAACGTAGCTGCCGCGCTCCCCCTGCGACGAGGTCGGCGGCGAGTGCCGGGATCCGGGCGTGCCCGTCCTCCAGCACGGTCAGGTTGGCGACGATGGGGGTCTCGGTGCGGCTCGCCGCGGCCTTCACCTGGGCCAGTGCCGCCTCCTCCGGGCCCCAGCACTTGAGCACGTACGCGTCGACCGGCGCGTCGAAGGAGGCCAGGTCGATCCCCACGTCGGGGCCGGTGACCTGCGGGTCGTCGGTGGCCATGAGCAGCAGCTCGCGACCGCCGGCCGGCACCGCCGCGGCGCGGACCAGGCCGGCGATGACCCGGCCGCGATGGTCGTAGACGGCCTGGGCACGCTCGCGGCCGAGCGCGTCGCCCAGGCTCTCCCCGGCCGGGACGCCCTGCTGGAGCTCCCCGTCCACGGCGGCGCGCACGTCGCGCGCCAGCTCCTCGACGTCCAGGCCGCGCTCGGCCAGCCCCCTCCGGCAGGCGGGGCAGAGGCAGAGCGACAGCAGCGCCCTGCCGCAGGCGGACAGGTGGGCGCCGGAGGTCTTCTCGTGATGGCCGGCGTGCTCGGCGCCCAGCCAGCCGCACGCCTCCAGCATCAGCGCGGGCACGTCGTACTGCTCGCAGACCTCGCTCACGAGGGTGATCGCGTAGTCGTGGACGGCGGGCTGGGCGGGACAGAGCGCGTAGGGGTAGGACTCGCCGTAGGCGTTCCTGACCGTCAGGTCGGGCGCCTCGCGGCCCAGCACCGAGGAGTGCGTGAGCACGATCCAGGCCTCGGCCCGCAGCCCGGCCCCCGCCAGCGCGGCCAGCGCCGTCCCGAACCGGTCCTCGTCCGGCACCCCCCAGCTCGGCGCGTACGGCTTGAGCCGCCCGCGCCAGCGGTCCGGGCGCAGCCGGAAGTAGGCCGCCGCGTGATCGGCCTGCACGATGCGGTGGCGCGGATGCCACGCGGTGGTGGCCCGGACCGAGTGGTAGGCCGCCTGGAGGGTCACCGTGCTCACCCCGAGCCCGGCGATGCGCTCGGCCGCCGCGGGGTCGCCCACGAGGTCCCAGGTGTAGGCGAACGCGCCGTGCCTCGTCTTCAAGCGGACTTTCACCCCTTCGTGGCGCCGGCCAGGCCGCGCGTGAAGTAGTTCTGGAAGAACAGGAAGATCGCCAGCATCGGCAGGAACGAGATCGTCATCCCGGCGGCGAACCCGGTCCAGTCGGTGGCGTGCTCGCCCTGGAAGGAGAGCATCCCGACGGCGAGGTTCTGCAGGTCGGGCTGGCCGAGCGTGAACACCAGCGGGATGTTGAACTCGTTCCAGCTGCTGATGAACTGGAAGATGACCACCACCGCGATGACCGGTTTGGCCAGCGGGAGGATGAGGCCGAACGTCTTGAGGAAGCCGGCCCCGTCGAGCTTGGCCGCCTCGAACAGGTCGCTCGGGACGCTGGAGAAGAACCCGACGAACAGCAGGACGTAGAGCGCGCCCGCGCCGCCGGACATGGCCAGGATGACGCCGGCCCGCGTGTTCAGCAGGCCGAGGTTCTCGATCAGCACGAACTGCGGGACGATGATCGAGGCGACCGGGATGAACAGGGTCCCCACGATCATCCGGTAGAGCAGGGTACGGCCGGGGAACTCGTACCTGGCCAGCACATAGCCGCACAGGGCCGCCTTGACCAGCTCGATCAGGGTCGAGACGACCGAGTAGAGCACCGTGTTGAAGAAGTATCCGGAGAACCCGGCGTTGACCCAGGCGCGGACGAAGTTGTCGAAGTTCAGCTGGTCGGGCAGGAGGCTCGCGCCGCTGGTGAACATCCCGGCCTGGGTCTTGAACGCGGCCGAGATCGTCCACAGGAACGGATAGACCCACACGAGCCCGATGACCGCCAGGATCGGCAGGGCGATGAGGTTGGCCCGCGTCCTGTGGCTGCGCCGGGCGGCCTGGTCGATCCCGGTGGTCTTGGTGATCGCCGCCATCAGACGCCGTACTCCTTCCTGAGCCGCTGGGCCCGGCGGACCGCGACGCCCTGGGCGGAGACCAGGACGAAGGCGATGACGGAGAACAGCAGCGCCGCGGCCGAGGCGTAGCCGTAGGCGAACGGCACCGAGCCGAAGGCGTTCTGGTAGATGAAGTAGGACACCACGTACGTGCTGGTGCCCGGGCCGCCCGCGGTGAGGGTGACGACCAGCCCGAAGACGTGCATGGCGTTGACGATGCCGAGCAGGGCGATGATCACGGCGACCGGCCTGATCATCGGCAGCGTGATGCGGGTGAGCTTCTTCCACTCGCCCGCGCCGTCGATGGCGGCGGCCTCGTAGACCTCCTCCGGCACGTTCTGCAGCGCCGCGATCCAGTAGATCATGTACTGGCCGAAGATCTGCCAGACGGAGACGAGCACGAGCACGAGCAGCGCGCTCCACCGGTTGGCGAACACGTCGAACCCCTGGTCGACCAGGCCGAGGTCACGCAGGATGGCGTTCAGGGCGCCGTTGGACGGGTTGAGCAGGTAGGTGAAGACCAGGCCCGCCATGGCGACGGGGATGATGAGCGGCGCGAAGAACAGGGTCCGGAAGAACCGCTTGCCGCGCAGCCACTTGCGGGTGAGCACGATCGCCGCCAGCAGCGAGATCGGGAGCTTGATGACGGTGGTCAGCAGGGCGAAGATCAGCGTGTTGACCACCGAGAGCCAGAACAGCGGGTCGACCAGGATCGAGCCGTAGTTGTCCGCCCCGACGAAGTTGTCGATCGGGCCGATGCCCGACCAGTCGAAGAAGGAGTAGTAGATCGTCGCGGCCAGCGGCCAGAGGGTGAAGCCGAGGTAGAGCAGCAGGAAGGGGGCCAGGAAGACGACCAGCCAGACCCTGTCGAAGCCGCGGACGCGCTCGCGGGAGTGATCGGCGCGTTCGGGCGCCCGCTCGGCGGGCGACCGGTCCCTGTCCGTCACCCTCTCCCTGCGTGGGGCGGGGGCGGTGGTTGTCATGGATGTCCTCACGACGGAGAAGGGGTCAGTCCTTGTACATGTCCTTGGTGTAGTCCTTGGTGTAGTCCCAGTCGGGGAAGGTGTAGCAGTCCATCGACACCTTCAGGCCGGCGGCGGCCTCCTGCTTGAGCCCTTCCTCCAGGGCGGTCTGCCGCTGCTTGACGATGGCGGCGCCCGCCGACTCCAGCGACTGGCCGCTGACCAGCGCCTGGCCCATGGCCTCCCACTCCCCGTCGGGGTTCTTCGCCAGCGCGTTGACGTACGCCTTGGACTTGGCGATGTCGGGGCACTTGAGCAGTGGCACGGGGAGCTGGACCCGGTAGCCCGGCTGCCCGCCGATCTGCATGATCTGCTTGAGCGCCGGGTCGGTGACCATCTTCTGGTTGTCGACGTAGGCCAGCGTGCCGAAGGCGTTCTTGTAGTACTGCTTGACGAAGTAGCCGTCGGGGTCGGTCATCCACTGGATGAACGTCCACATGGCGTCGGCGTTCCTGGTCTGCGAGCTGACCCAGTACTTGTTGGTGTCGTACTTGCGGCCGGCCGCGCCGGTCTGCCCGTCGTCCGGGTTGAGGCGCGGCGCCACCACGTACTTGTCGCTGCCGAAGCCCTGGCCGGCCCACACGCTCGGCAGCCAGGTGCCGTCGAAGAAGACGCCGGCCTGGTCGGCGGCGAACTGCTGGCGGGAGAAGTTCTTGTCGTTGGTGCCCGGCGCCAGGTATCCGGCCTTCTTGAGCTCCTGGATGAAGGCGAAGGCCTTGAGCTGGCCGGGCTCGGTGAGGTCGAACTTGCCGGTCTTGTAGTCGAAGAACTCGTCCGTCGAGACGCTGCTGATCATCGCGTACCAGATCCGCTGCATGTCCGGGCCCTTGGTGGGGGCGGCGATGCACTCGGCCTTGGTCTTGGCCTT
This sequence comes from Nonomuraea angiospora, assembly GCF_014873145.1. NCBI lineage: Bacteria > Bacillati > Actinomycetota > Actinomycetes > Streptosporangiales > Streptosporangiaceae > Nonomuraea > Nonomuraea angiospora. Next base: position 5,204,698 of record NZ_JADBEK010000001.1, read on the forward strand.
GATCTGGGCGCAGGCGTTCTTGAGGTCGGTCCAGGTCTTGGGCGGGCTGTTGACGTCCAGCCCGGCCTGCTGGAAGACCTGCTTGTTGAGGAACATGTAGCCGGAGCCCCAGTAGAGGTTCTCCGAGAACGGGAAACCGTACGTCTTCCCGTCCTGCACGTTGATGCCCTCCAGGAACGACCCGTCCGGCCAGCGCTTGGTGAAGTCGGCGGGGACGGTGCCGCTGGGGCTGAGCGGACTGATCCACTTCTGGTCCAGCAGCTGGGACAGCCCGGTCGCGTTCCAGTAGAACATGTCCGGCGCCTGGTTGCTCTGGAAGGCCAGGGGCAGGGTCTTCATGTAGTCGGCCTGGGTGATCGAGCGCCATTCGATCTTGATGTTGGGATGTTCCTTGGTGAACTGCGCGCCGATGTCCTTGTGGAAGTTCACCTGTTCGGCGGAGAAGTCCCAGATCCGCAGCGTGGTCTGCGAGCCGCTGCCGCCGGCGCGGCCGTCGCTCGACGTTCCGCACGCCGCCACGAGCAGTGACGCCAGGATCGCGGCGATCATCGCGGGCCGATGGAGTTTCATGAAGCCCTCCCGAGAGACGGAGGTCAGAGGGGTGCCGGGCATCGGGTAAGCGCTTGCCCGAGAGGTGGGTCCGAGAGTAACCCCGGTCACAGGCCGATTCAAGACTTGTGAGAAAGCGGTTTCAGATCGATGCTCGGTCATGACACCTGTCCGTCGGTGGCCTTTGCTGGTCTCTACAAGCGCTTTCAGAGAAATTCGGGAGTACGTGTGCGCCTGCTCGCCTTCACCAAGCCCTTCGGCCCGCTCGACCCCGCCCGGCTGGCCGAGACGGTGGCCTCGGTGGGCGCCGACGGCGTCGACCTCGTCGTGCGCGAGGGGCAGACGGTCAGCCCCGCCGACCCGGGCGGCATCGCCGTCGTCGCCGCCGAGCTCGAGCGCCGCGGGCTCTCCCTCGACGTCGTCACCACCGACCTGCTCGACGCCGGCGCGGACGCCGAACGGATCATCGCGGCCTGCGGCGAGAGCGGCGTCCCCCTCATGCGGGTGGGCTTCTTCCGCTACGACCCCGCCGCCGGATACCGCCGTCAGCTGGAGGAGTCCAGGGTCGCGCTGTCCCGCCTGGCCGCCGTCGCCGCCCGGCACGGTGTGCGGCCGGCGGTCCAGTTGCATCACGGTACGATCCATCCATCCGCCTCGCTCGCCCTCGCACTCGCCGGCGACCTGGAGGACGTGCGCTTCTACGCCGACCCCGGCAACCAGGCCAAGGAGGGCAGCGAGGCATGGGCGCTCAACGTCGACCTGCTGGGCGATCGGATGGCCTGCATGGGAGTGAAGAACGCCGCCTGGCGGTCCACCGCGGACGGCTGGGTGTGCGAGTGGCAGCCGTTCGCGGACGGAGGAGTGGTCCCCTGGCCGGAGATCATTCCCGGGCTGCGCGCACGCGGCTACACCGGGGTGCTGTCGCTGCACGTCCACTACCCGGCGGCCGACCCGGCGGCGGCCGTACGGCGGGATATTGATCATCTACGCGGGCTGCTCGGCTGACGGGCGCTCCACGGGGGGAGGAGGAGCGGGTGCGTAATCTGCGGCAGGGCCGCTCGGCCCGGGTGACGATCAGCGACGTCGGGGCGGCGGCGGGGGTGTCGGCCTCGACGGTCTCCCGCGTGCTCAACGGCACGGCCAAGGTCGACCCGTCACTGGCGGCGCGCGTCCACGACGCGGTCAGGCAGCTGGGCTACCGGCCCAACGCCGCGGCGCAGGGGCTGGCCCGCGGGGAGTGGGGCACCATCGGCGTGCTGGTCCCCAACCTGGCCAACCCCTACTTCCCCGACGTGCTCAAGGCCGTCTCGGCCGTCGCCCGCTCCCACGGCCGCCGCGTCATGGTCATGGAGTCGGACGACGACCCCTCGATCGAGCACGACCTGGTCGAGGACCTGATGCGCAGCTGCGACGGGGTGCTGCTCTGCTCCTCCCGCCTGGAACGCTCGGACCTGGTCGTGCTGACCGCCCGGGACCACCCGCTCGTCCTGCTCGACCGGATCGTCCCCGGCATCGCCGCGCCCGCGGTCTCCGCCGACTTCTTCGGCGGGATGATGCTGATCTGCGGCCACCTGGCGCAGCTGGGCCACCGCCGGGTCGCCTACCTGAGCGGGCCCGAGGTGTCCTGGGCCAACGCCGAGCGGATCAGGGCGCTGGAGGCGGCCAAGGCGTTCGGCATCTCCGTCACGATCCTGCCGTGCGGGTCCACCAGCCGCGCCGGTTACGACGCCGCCGCCGAGGTGGCCGGCACCGGCGCCACCGCGCTCACCACCTACAACGACCTGGTGGCCCTGGGGGCGGTGACGAGGATGCGCGAGCTCGGGGTACGCGTTCCCGAGGATCTGTCGGTGGTCGGGTTCGACGACATCGCGCTCGACCACGTGGCGCACACGAGCCTCACCACGGTGTCGGTGCCCCGTGGTCAGCTCGGCAGGCAGGCGGCCGAGATGCTGGAGGCCCTCATGACCGAGGGGCACGACGGGGAGCCGGTCTCCCTGCCGATGGAGTTGCACGTCCGCGACAGCACGGCGCCGCCCCACTGTTGACAAGTGCGGCCGGCGGCGGGAACCCTGTTCTTCTGAAAGCGCTTTCCCAGCGGAGGAGAGAGAACCCGTGCACACCGACGACCGCGCAGGGCGGCCTGGCAGCGACCGAGACGATCTCCAGCGGCAGGTCCTCGACCTGGTCGCACCGCTGACCACCAGATTCGGCGCGGGCGGGGGGCGGCTGCGGCTGGGGTTCAACACTGCGCACTACGACGTGGCCGCCTCCGAGCTGGAAGCGTTTGCTCGCCCGCTGTGGGGGCTGGCGCCGCTGGCGGCCGGCGGCGGGACGTTCGACCACTGGGAGCTCTGGCGGGCCGGGCTGGCCGCCGGGACCGACCCCGAGCACCCTGATTACTGGGGCGCGGCCTTCGACCGTAACCAGCGGCTGGTCGAGACCGCCGCCATCGGCCTGGCGCTCGCCCTGGCCCCCGAGCAGGTCTGGGACCCGCTGACCGGCCCGCAGCGCGACACCGTGGCCGCCTGGCTGCGGCACGCGGTCACCGTGGAGCCCAACGACAACAACTGGCTGTTCTTCCCGGTCATGGTCGGGCTCGGGCTCGACCGCGTCGGGGTCGCCCACGACCGCGACGCCAACACGGCCAGGCTCGACCGGTTGGAGGAGTTCGACCTCGGGCGCGGGTGGTACACCGACGGGCCCAAGTGGCAGCGCGACTACTACATCCCGTTCGCCATGCACTACTACGGCCTCATCTACGCGGCGCTCGGCGACGACCCGGCCAGGGCCGGGCGCTTCCGCGAGCGGGCTGCGGCCTTCGCCCACGACTTCCAGCACTGGTTCACCAGCGAGGGGGTCGCGGTCCCGTTCGGCAGGAGCCTGACCTACCGCTTCGCGCAGTCGGCGTTCTGGGGGGCGCTGGCCTTCGCCGGGGTCGAGGCGCTGCCGTGGGAGGTGACCAAGGGCCACCTGCTGCGCAACCTGCGCTGGTGGGCCGACCGGCCCATTCGCGACACCGCCGGGCTGCTCACCATCGGCTACGGCTACCCCCAGCCGCACCTGGCCGAGCAGTACAACGCGCCCGGCTCTCCCTACTGGGCCATGAAGGCGTTCCTGCCGCTCGCCCTGCCCGCCGAGCACCCGTTCTGGGCCGCCAAGGAGGCCGACGCGCCGCCGCTGCCCGACGTCAGCACCCAGCCGGAGGCGGGCGTGGCGCTGCTGCGCTGCGAGGAGGGGCGGCACGTGGTGCTGCTGAGCGCGGGGCAGCACGCCCCGTGGATGCGGCACGGGGCGGCCAAGTACGCCAAGTTCGCCTACTCCACGCGGTTCGGCTTCAGCGTGCCCGCCGGGACGCTGGGGCTCGAACAGGGCGCCTTCGACAGCACGCTGGCGCTCAGCGAGGACGGCGAGCACTGGCGGCCGTGCGAGCTGCCGGACCACGTCTCCGCCGCCGACGGCGTGCTGCACTCGCGCTGGACGCCCTGGGACGACGTGGAGATCGAGACCTGGCTGGTGGCGCTGCCGCCGTGGCACGTGCGGGTGCACCGGATCAGGACCGGGCGGGCGCTGCGCACGGCCGAGGGCGCCTTCGCGGTCGACCGGGACCGGCCGCCGGCCCGGGTCGACGCCGGCCCCGGGCGGGCCCGGCTCGACTCGCCGAACGGCCTGTGCGTGATCGAGGACCTGACGGGCTTGCGGGAAGGAGCCCTCGTCACGCCCCTGCCCGGCACCAACGTGTTCGTCCCGCGCACCACGATCCCCACGCTGACGGGCGAGCTGCCGCCCGGCGAGCACCTGCTGGCCTGCGCGGTCCTCGGACTGGAGGCGGCGGAGGGCAGCGCGTGGCCGGCGCCTCCCGCGTGGGACGTCGTCGAGCCGCTGCTCGGTCCCTGAGCGCCGGCCGCGGAGGTCGGGCTCACACGGCGATGGGCAGGTCCGCGCGCTGGTGCAGGGATTCGGCGGCGTTGATGAGCATGCTCGTCGCGTGACCGAGCAGGGGGTTGGGGTCGGTGGCGCGGCACACGGTGAAGACCCTGCGGACCTGGGAGGGGTCGCCGAGCCCGTTCCATGCGCATCTTTGACGCGACGCGCGGTCCGTGCCGTCGAGCCGGTGCCGGAGACCGCACCGGCTACTGGTCGCCCTGGGACAGGTGGGCCTTGGCGTCGTCGTAGGAGGCGTCACCGCTCCCCCCGGCGGGCCGGTAGACCAGGTAGAGCACACCCGTCGTGAACGTCTCGGACTTGATCAGCTCCAGCGGGATGGAGCTCTCCCCTTCGTCGAACAGGCGCTCGCCCTTGCGGACGGCGATCGGGTGCACCAGCAGGTGCAGCTCGTCCAGCAGCCCGGCGGCCAGCAGCTGGCGGACCACCGACACCGAGCCGCTCATGGCGATGCGGCCGCCCTGCTCGTTCTTCAACGCGGTCACGGCCTCGACCAGGTCGCCCTGGAGCAGCTCGGAGTTGCGCCAGGTGAACTCCAGGGGCTGGCGCGACACGACGATCTTCCGCGCGTCACCTAGCGTCTTCGCGAAGCCCGCGTCCTCGCCGCCCTCGGCCTCCCGCTCCGGCCACGCTCCGGCGAAGCTGTCATAGGTCTTGCGCCCCAGGAGCAACGTGTCGGCCATCTGCGCCGTCACGGCGGCGCCCATCTCGTCGTTGAAGTACGGGAAATGCCACTGCGCGGGCTCGTCGATGACCCCGTCGAGCGAGATGAACAGGCTTGCAGCGATCGTCCTCATGATGCTCCTCCAAGAAAGGGGCGGAGCCGTCCGGCTCAGCCGCTCTGATGTTCTGTAGCCTCGCGGAACGACCTTACGGATCTCTTAAGGTCTCCCTTCGGAACAGGACTTTTGCCTATGAACTGGCAGCACGACTCGGTGACCGCGGCGAATGCATTGACCGCCCGGTGGGTGAAGACCTGTTCGGGGGGATCGGTCGTGATGGCCGGCGCGGCGGCATGGCCCCTGCTGGCCCACCTGGCATCGGCAGCCGAGGGACGGGGTCGCGGGGAGCTGCAGGAGGCCGTCGGGTTGGACGCCGCCACCGCGTCCCAGGCGGCCCGATCCGTACTGTCGATCATGGACGGATCCACGGCGATCCGATCGGCACTGGGCCTGTGGACCCGGCCGGACCTGCCGCTGCATCCGGCCTGGCTCGCCACGCTTCCCGCAGGCGTACACGGCGAGCTGACCTCGGATCCCGCCGCGGACCAGCTCCGGCTCGACGCCTGGGCCAAGGAGCAGACCGGCGGGCTCATCGCCGACATGCCCCTCCAGCTGACCGACCACGTGCTCCTCGTCCTGGCCATGGCGCTGACCGTTCGCACCACCTGGCTACGCCCGTTCACTGACGGCATCGACCTGTTCGAGACCGGCCCGTGGGCCGGACGTGAGATCCACGTCCTACGCCGCAGCACCCACGTACTCGACCGCGCCGGAGTCGCCGACACCCCCACCGGCCCGCTCTCCTTGCTCCGCGTCATGGGCACGGATGGAATCGACGTCCACCTCGTTCTCGGTGACGACTCGATGAAACCCGGCCAGGTCCTCACGGCCGCCATGGACGTACTGGCCGGACTCCATCCCACCACCCCGGCCGGCCTCCTGCGCGCGGGCAGCCCGGGCCCCGGAATGACCGTCCGTCACGGCCGCGACCACGCCCCCGACGACGTACTGAACGTCACGGTCCCGCGCTTCACCCTCGCCTCCACGCACGACCTCCTGGACCTGCCCGAGGTCTTCGGCCTGGCAACGGTGACCGACCCGAGCCGCGGGCACTTCCCCGGCATCAGCACCCAGCCCCTCGCCGTCAGCCAGGCCCGGCAGAACGCCGTCGCCACCTTCCAGGCCACCGGCTTCGAGGCCGCCGCGACAACCGCACTCGGCGCCGTCGGCGTCGGAATCCCCCCGAACACGAACACCAGGCCGGCATAGAGCACACCGGTGATCAGGGCCGGCCAGGACAAGGGGGCGAGCCAGATGCCCGTCGCCGCGGCGACCGCCACCACGGGCAGGAACCCGCCAAGCAGTTCGACGTTACGCATGCGGCGGGCCTTACGCACGCCCCGTTGACAGCCGAGTCCTCATCGGCGAGCTCGCGTTCGATCTCCTCGGCCCGCGCCCTCACCCGCTCCCGCCCTCGCCCGTGCCCTTGCCCTTGCCCTTGCCCTTGCCCTTGCCGCCGACGGTCGCGTCTCCGCGCATTGCCGCCCTCCCCGTTTGGCGTCTATTCGCGATGACGAGCGGCAATGGGGAGATAGTTCCCTGCCCTTTCCCAGACGCCGGTCGTGGGGCCCGGACACCGCTATGCCGCACCACGGGGGTAGGCAGCCGCTACCCGGATGCCACAACCTCACCGGCCGTGACCTGGGGAGGGTTCGGGAACAGGGAAGAAAGGCGCTCCCGTACGAAGTCCGCAGCCTTCTTGGTCGATTCTTCGGCTCCAGCCTGATCTTCGAAGACGCTGGTGGAGAGCATCACCCCGTCCCCGGCGTCAACCCAGAAGTAGGCCACGAACCCAGGGATCGGGCGGATGAGCGGCACGAACTCTTCACTCACCAGACGTCCGGCCTCGGCGGGATCGGTCACCCCTTCGTACCGCCGTACCATTGCGTACATCGCCGACCTCCTCCTGGAGCCCAAGATCGCCCCTTAGAGGGAGGAACTACCCCCGCCATGGACCCTGTGAAGCCAAGGGCCGGCAATGAATAACACACTCAGGATCACTCGATGCAGACCCACCACGTCGACCACGAACTCGTCCAGGCCGCGGCGCACGTCGCGCGCACCCGATGCCGGGGCGACAACCACACCATGGCGGCCGCGGCCCGTGCCCGTGACGGCCGGATCATCACCGCGGTGAACGCCTACCACTTCACCGGAGGGCCCTGCGCCGAGCTGGTCCTCATCGGCGCGGCGGCCGCCCAGGGCGCCTACGAGCTGGAGACCGTCGTCGCCGTGGGCGACCGCGACCGGGGCGTCGTCCCCCCATGCGGCCGCTGCCGTCAGGTCCTTCTCGACTACTTCCCCGCTCTCAAGGTCATCGTCGGCAACGACGACCGCATCCGGACGGTCCCCATCACCGAGTTGCTGCCCGAAACCTACGTCTGGGCCGATCACCAGCTCGACGCCGAGTAAACCGCGCCTCATACGGGTGTCAGCGGCGGGCACGAAGTCGTCGTGGCCGAGCACGCGGAGCAGGCTCAGATGGTCGGAGTCGTCGGCGCCGGATCATCCGGCGCATGAGTGGTTCCGCGACAGGTACGAGCGGACGATCGGACTGCTCGCGGTCGCCGTCCGCCGGGACCAGGACGAGGGTCGTATCTCCAACGCCAGGGTTCCCAAGGGCATCGCCGAGTCCCTTGTGGCCCTGTGGGACGGGCTGCAGCTCCAGTGGCTCATCGACCCGCGACACCACCTCGTCGCGCTGACGAGAATCCGGATGCTCGCGGTGTCAGGAGATGGACCGGAGCCGGCCGTGGGACCGGTGCCGGAGTTCGTCGACGGCCTCGGCCGTCTGGTCGTCGGCCGGGAGGAAGACGACGAGTTGCTGGGCCTCCGCGGGCAGTTCGAGCGTTTCGCGAAGCAGTCGAAGCTGGTGCCCGGCCGGATGGTTGAGCCGGAGAACGCCACGTCGCGGCACCACATGACGCTTCAGGCGGTGGGTGAAGTCGGGCCCGGCGATGGGCGCGAGCTCCGCGGTGAGCCACTCGAGGTTCTCGAGGGACGGCGCCTGCCACAGGTCGAAGGCCTGCTCGTCCGCGATGTCGTCCCAGTCGGCGAAGAACGTCCGGGCGCGGGGGTCGGTGAACAGGTAGCGGTTGAGGTTCGGATGGGCGGCGTCGAGCAGTCCGGTGCCGCTGGTGACCAGCTCGTAGCCGCCGGTGTGGGCGAGGAGGTCGCCCAGCCGGTTGGTCACGATGGCGACGCCGGGTTCGAGGAGGTGGAGTGTCCGCAAGACGGACGGTCGCACCTGCCGGGAGGGTGGCACAGGACGGATGTGGACGGAGCATTCGTCTCCGGTGATCTTCGCGAGGTAGCGCAGGTGGTTGCGCTCCGGAGGGCTGAGGCGCAGCGCGTCGGCGAGGGCGTTGATGACCGACGGCGACGGATTGCGGTCACGGCCCTGCTCGATGCGGGTCAGGTATTCGACGCTGATGCCGGCCCATGCGGCGAGGTCCAGCCGGCGCAGACCCGGTGACCGGCGGCGACCGCGGTCCGGCAGTCCACGGGATTCCGGCTGGATGCTGTCGCGCTTGGCTCGGATGAAATCCCCCAGTGGCGTCCCCACGTCGACACGCTACCGGGCCGCCCGGTGATCGCACAGTGCGGAGCGTGGCCCTACGGGGGCTAGCCTGAGCCCGGCCTGGCTGTCGGCCACGGCACGGCTCGATCGTGGGTGCATGGAGAGTACGTCGACGCGGCGTTCCGGTCAGGCGTTGCTGGTGTGGGGGCTGCTCGTGGTGGCGGCGAACCTGCGGGCGAGCTTGACCGGCGTCGGACCGCTGCTGGATCAGGTGCAGGCCGATCTGGGCCTGGCCCCGGCCGTGGCAGGCCTGCTGAACACGCTGCCGTTGCTGACGTTCGTGGTGCTGTCCCCGCTGGTGCCCCGGCTGGCCGCGCGGTGGGGAGCCGAGCAGTTGCTCGGTGCCGCGCTCGTGGTGCTGACGTTGGGGATCGCGCTCCGATGGGTGCCGGCGGCGGGCGGTCTGTTCGGGGGGACCGTGCTGATCGGAGCGGGCATCGCCGTGGGCAATGTGCTGCTGCCAAGCCTCATAAAGCGCGATTTCCCCACCAAGGTGGGTCTGCTGACCAGCGCCTATGCCACCGTGATGGGCGGTGTCGCCGCGGTGGCGTCCGGGGTGGCGGTGCCGATCAGCGAGGTCGCCCCCGGCGGCTGGTACACCGCGTTGGGCTGCTGGGTGTTGTTCGCGCTGGCGGCCGTCCTGCTGTGGCTTCCCCAGCTGCGGGCTCCGCGGCGTGCCGCGCAGGCGATTCGCGGACACCGGTTGCCGTGGGGTTCCGGGCTGGCGTGGGCGGTCACGGCGTTCATGGGACTGCAGTCGCTGGGCTTCTACGTCATCGTGACGTGGTTGCCCCAGGTTTTCCAGGACAACGGCATGAGCGCGGCCACCGCGGGCTGGCTGCTGTTCCTGTTCCAGGCGGTCGCGGTGCTGACCAGCCTGGCGGTGCCCGGCGCGATGCGGTGGGCACGTGACCAGCGCGCGCTGGCGACGATCTGCTCGGCGGTCATGCTCCTCGGCTACCTCGGACTCTTCGCGGCGCCGGGACTGGCGTTGCTGTGGAGTGTCGTCCTCGGGTTGGGCGGCGGCGCCTGCCTCGTGCTCGCGCTGGCCTTCATCAGCCTGCGCGCCCAGGACGCGAGCGTGGCGGGCGCGTTGTCGGCAATGGCGCAGTCGATCGGTTACCTGCTGGCCGCCGCCGGGCCGGTGGTTTTCGGGCTGCTGCACACGGTGAGCTCCGGCTGGCGAGCACCGATCATGTTGATGTGCGTGGCCGCGGCCGGCCAGACGATCGTCGCGCTGGTGGCCGGCGGGGGCACGGTACGCTCAGCCGCCGTCGATCCGGCAAGCCCGTAAAGCTGTTTTGTCCACAACGACGTCACCTGCGTTTTTCTCCCTGTGACTTCACCTGCGCGATCACGGGCTATTTTTTCCGGGTTATTGACGAAATATCAACGACTCGGCACACTCTCCGCAAGCTGCGCACCGGAAGGGCGCTGACGTGGAGGACGTGAGTGATGACTGATGCCGACAACAGGTTGAACGTCGACCGGCGGTCCCTGCTGGCGGGCGCCGCCGGCCTTCTGGGGGCGGCGGCGCTGCCCGCGACCGCCGCGCGGGCGACGCCGATGACCGCCGCCTTGAAGCGATACCCCTCGAACTGGCCCGACCTCGAGCCCTACGGCCTCGCCGACACCCGGCTCGACCTGTGGCCGCGCGAGGACAACTCCTACATCCTCCCGCTGGAGCTCCGCCCCCGTGACAAGGAGCTCGGCCGGGTCTGGATGCGGGACACCTACGTCAACTGCTTCGTCGTGAACGGCCGTCCGGTCTACGTCGCCACCGGCACCACCCGCGTGCCCGGGCTGGAAGCGGCCGCGCCGTGGAACGACGGCATCTTCGTGTGGGTGTCCCCGTCCCTGCGCGGGCCGTGGACGCTGGTCGACACCACCGGCATCCGCCCCGGCGCCGAGAAGGGCAAGGTCTGGTCGCCCGAGTTCGCCGACGAGAACCGGCCCGGACGCATGGTGGTCGCGCCGTGGCAGGAGTACTGGCACGACGACCAGTTCGGCAAGCGGGGCAATGCCTGGGCCCCGGAGGTGCACTTCTTTCGCGGCAAGTGGTACATCGTCGCCTGCACGGGCGACCACTCGCGGAAGGTCGGCTCGTTCATGCTCGTGAGCGAGGGCGGGCTCGAAGGCCCGTACCGGCTGGTCCAGGGCAACCACGACAAGCCCTTCGGCGACCCCGTCGTCGGCGGGCCTGGCATCGTCCTGCCCGGCGCCTACCACCACATCGACGGCAGCCTCTACACCGAGGGGGATGACGCCTGGCTGGTGCTGCACAACCACCTGTACGCGAAGTTCCGGGACGACATGGAGGACATCGTCCCGACCACCGGCCTCCCTGCCTTCCAGCAGGTGCCCTACACGCCCGAGCCGTATCTCGAAGGCGCGTACGTCTTCAAGTACGGCGGCAAGTACTACCTGCTCCAGGCCGCCTGGAACCGATCCTCGGCCAACGCCGACGGCAGCACCCGGTACGCCTACGACCCGGCCGGCGCCGGTCGCGAGCAGTACCAGTACGACGCGGTCGTCGCCGTCTCGGACAGGTTCGAGGGACCGTACTCGAAGCGGTGGACCGCGGGTGTCGGCGCCGGCCACAACAACTTCTTCGTGGACCGCAGCGGGAAGCTGTGGGCGACGTTCTTCCGCAACCCCAGGTTCGGCTACTGGTCCGACCCGTCGCGCGTCGGCGACACGGCGGTGGCCGGGATCGTGCGGGTGGAATGGACGGGGCCGAACGGCAACCGCCTGTACGTCCAGCGCCGCAACCACGGGCACACGGTCGGCGACTGACCGCGTGTCTCAGCTCACCAGACCCCTGCGGTAGGCGTAGACCACCGCCTGCACGCGGTCACGCAGGTCGAGCTTGGTGAGGATGCGTGACACGTACGTCTTGACGGTCTCCTGGCTGATCACCAGCGTCCCGGCGATCTCGCTGTTGGACAGGCCGTCGGCGATGAGGCGCAGCACCTCCAGCTCGCGCGGGGTCAGCGCGACGTCGTTCGGGGTGTCCTCGGCGGGGCGGATGCGTGAGGCGTACCTGCCGACGAGCTGCCGCGTCACCTCGGGCGCCAGCAGCGCGGCGCCGGACGCGACCGTGCGGATGCCGTGCAGCAGCTGCGCCGGCGGGGCGTCCTTGAGCAGGAACCCGCTCGCCCCGGCGCGCAGCGCCTCGTACACGTACTCGTCGAGGTTGAACGTCGTCACCACGAGCACCTTGACGGGCTGCGCCACCCCGGCGCCGGCCAGCAGGCGGGTCGCCCCGATGCCGTCGAGCACCGGCATCCGCACGTCCATCACCACGACGTCCGGGTGCAGCCGGCGGGCGAGGTCGACCGCGGCGCGGCCGTCCCCGCACTCGCCCACCACCTCCAGGTCGGGCTGCGCGCCGATGATCGTCGCGAACCCGGTGCGGATCAGCGCCTGGTCATCGCAGACCAGGACCCGGACCGGCTCGGTCACGACGCGCTCCCGGCGGGGATGCGGGCCCGTACGACGAAGCCGCCCGCCTGCCGGCCGGCGCTGAACTCGCCGCCCAGGGCGTCGACCCGGTCGCGGAGCCCGGCCAGGCCCCGCCCGCTCCCGCCGGGAGAGCGGGTCCCGGAGCCGGGCCCGTCGGTGCCGACCTCCACGGTGATCTCCTTCTCGCCGTAGCACACGCGGACCTCGGTGTGACTGCCGTGGGCGTACTTGAGGGCATTTGTCAGAGCTTCCTGTACGACCCTATAGGCCACGAACTCGGCGCTGCCCGCCGATTCGGCGGGCTCGCCCTCCTCGGTGAACCTCACCGGCTGCCCGGCCTGACGCGTCTGCTCCACGAGCGTGTGCAGATCGCCGGCGGACGGCGGCCCGGCGTCGGTGTCGTGGTCGGCTTTGAGCAGGTCGAGCAGGTGCCGCAGATCGCCGATGGCCCGCCGACCGGTGTCGGTGACGGCGGTCAGGGTCGCGTCGAGGCGGTCGGGGTCGGCGGTCAGGTAGCGTGCCGCCTCGGCCTGTACGACCATCGCCGTCACGTGATGGGTCACGACGTCGTGGAGCTCGCGGGCGATGCGGGTGCGTTCGGCGGCGCGGGTGGCCTCGGCGACGTGGCGGCGGCGTTCGGCCTCGGCGGCCCGGGTGGAGCGCAGCCAGGCCCCAATGCCCCACGCGAGGACCAGCGCCAGGTAGAACATCACGATATCGGCCAGCCCCTCGTTCGAGCCGAGCCGGTCGAGCGCGATCATCAGCGGCGGGTACGCCGCGGAGAGCAGGATCACGGTGACGCGCCGGCCACGCTCCAGATGGGCGCCCGCGCTGATGAGCGCGATGGGCAGCGCGGTGCCGGCCACCGCGTGATAGGCGAAGAGCTGGTCGAGGGCGAAGCCGAGCGACACCAGGACGAGCCCGGCGGCTGGCCACCGCCGGCGCACGGCGAGCGGGAGGCACTCGAGAGCGATGACCACTACGGCCAGCGCGTCGTAGGGGCGGGACGGAAACCCCCCGATCTGCGTCCCGCGACCTTGGAACGCCGGTAAGAGTGACCCGACGGTCAGCAGCAGCGCGAACGGCAGGTCCCGTACCGTGACGTCACACCGCCGCCACAGGGCCTGGACCCGGCGGAGATCGATCATCGGACGAGCCTAGCGGCCCGGCTCCGCCGCCTGTCCCCCGTGCGAGCTACCGGCGAATGTCCACCCTGCGGTGACGATTCCGGAGCCGTCGGCTCCATAGCGTTACGGCCTGGCACGGCGCCTCAGCCGCCGGGTGAACAGGTCTCTCACTGGAGGACAGCATGCTCCGCAAGTTCAAGTCAGCCGTTGTGGCCGCGCTGTGCGGCACCGTGGTCGGTGTGGGGGTCACCGGCTGCGACAGCGACTCGCTGGAGAACTGGGACCCGCTCGCCCCCACCACGCAGAGCCCGATCTCCGGAACCAGGAAGATCGAGGTCGCGGGCCGGTCGGTGAACGTGTCGTGTTCGGGCGACCCGGCGAAAGGCAGGCCGGTCATCATGCTGATGCACGGAGGAGGCGACGGGCTGGACAAACTGGCCGCCCTCCAGAAGACGCTGAGCAAGAGCAACCGGGTCTGCTCCTACGACCGGCTCGGCGCGGGCGCGAGCGACCAACCGGACGGCCCTCAGGACTTCTCCAGCACCGGAAAGGTTCTCACCGCGGTGCTCGACCGGGTCGCCGGTGACGGCCCGGTCGTCCTGGCGGGGCACTCGCTGGGCGGGCTGATCGCCGCCAGGTACGTCCCCGACCATCAGGACCGGGTCAAGGGGCTGGTCCTGATGGACGCCACACCACCCACGATGGTGGCCGACATCTCGAAGGCGATCCCCGCGTCCGCCACCGGTCAGGCGGCCGAGTTGCGCGCGCAGAACCTCGCGATCTTCCAGGGACAGAACCCGGAGAAGCTCGTCATCACCGACGGGAAGGTCCGCTCCGCCGGGAACATCCCGGTGGAGGTGATCCAGCATGGGAAGCAGTACCTCGCGGCCCTCCCCACGTACGGGCCGCGCCTGGAGCGGGCGTGGTCCGCGGGCCAGCGCAAGTGGCTCGCGGTGTCCAGCGGCAGCAAGCTGAGCACGGCCACCGGCAGCGGGCACTACATCTACGTCGACCAGCCCGAGGTCGCCGTCCAGGCCATCGAGCGCGTCACCTCGCAGGCCGCGCGCGGGTGACCGGCCGGTGGAGGGCCGCGGCGGTCAACGCCTGGACGGCGCCAGATGGGCGCGCTCCCCTTGCGCGCCGAACAGGGTGAGCAGTTCCGCGGGCCGGTCGTCGGCGCTGCCGATCCAGTGCGGGATGCGGGTGTCGAACTCCACGGCCTCGCCGACGCCGACCAGGAACTCCTGCTCGCCGAGCAAGAACCTGACCTGCCCGTTGAGGACGTAGAACCACTCGTATCCCTCGTGGGTCCGCAGGTTCTTCCTGGCCGATCGGCCGGCGGGTGGATAGATCACCTTGTACGCCTGGATGCCGCCCGCCCGCCTGGTCAACGGCACCATCACCAGCCCGGATCGCCGCACCGGGCGCAGGTGGATGCGCGGGTCGCCGGTGGGCGGCGCCGCCACGAGGTCATCGAGCGGGACGCCGTGCGCCCGGGCCAGCGGCAGCAGCTGCTCCAGCGTGGGGCGGAGCTTGCCGTTCTCGAGACGGGACAGCGTGCTCGCGGTGAGGCCGGTCTCGTCCGCCAGCGCCGCCAGCGTGGCGCCCCGCGCCCGGCGCAGGGCACGCAGCCGCGGCCCGACTCCGGCCAGAACGTCTTCGGAGGTGTCCATGTCCCCGATGATGCGGATCCGCAACTTTTCTTGCAAGCCGGCGACGGCGCCGACCATGCTGCCGGTACACCGCCGGCGGGCAAGGTGCGTATCGGATCGCGCTCGGCACGCCGGCCGACGAAGGGGCGACTCACATGGATTCCCGGCCACCCACCGCCGACGCCGCGGGCGACCAGGCTGCGACACACGAGGACGCCGCAGACGACCAGGGCACGGCATATGAGGACATTGCGAGCGATCGGGGCCCGACTCATGAGGACGCCGCGCTGTTCTGGGAGCGGCACTATCGCGCCCGCCGTACCTGGGACGCACGCGTCAACCCCTTGCTCGCCGAGACCGCCGCGCCGCTGCCCCCCGGCGCCGCCCTGGACCTGGGCTGCGGCGCCGGCGGCGACACCATCTGGCTCGCCCGGCGGAGCTGGCACGTCACCGCCGTGGACATCTCCGTCACCGCCGTCGAACGGGTGCGGGAACGCGCCCACGAACTCGGCCTCACCGACCGGGTCACCACCGAACAGCACGACCTGGCCCGAAGCTTCCCGGCCGGCCGGTTCGACCTCGTCTCCGCCCAGTACTTCCACACCCCGTTCCCGTTGCTCCGCGGCCAGGTCCTGCGCACCGCCGCACGAGCCCTGCGCCCCGGCGGTCTGCTGCTGATCGTCGACCACGGCTCCACCGCGCCCTGGTCGTGGAACCAGGACCCCGGCCTCCACTACCCCACCCCCGCCGAGGTCGCCGCCGAACTCGCGCTCGACCCCGCGCACTGGACCGTCCTGCGCACCGGCATGCCCCACCGTCCGGCCACCGGACCCGCCGGCCAGACAGCCACCGTCATCGACCACGTCCTGCTCATCCAGCGAACCGCCGGATGACCGCCCGTACCTCGCCAGGGAGCGACTCGATGCCGCCGAACCGCGCGCAGCGACCCAAGGACACCACGCCTCCCCGGACCGGCGCCGACGAGAAGGCCACGCTGCGGGGCTTCCTCGACTATCTGCGCGACGCGGTCGCGGACAAGGTCGCGGGCGCACCGGAACCGCAGGTCCGAACGGGCGGAGTGCCCTCGGGCACCAACCTTCTCGGGCTGCTCAGGCATCTGGCGTTCGTCGAACGGTTCTACTTCCTCGGCGAGGACGTCGGCGACTGGGACGCCACCATGCGACCGTCCGCGCAGGACACCGTCGAGGGCGTGCTCGCCGACTACCGCGAGGCCGTCGAGCGAGCGAACCAGGTCATCGACGCCTGCCCAGATCTGGCCCTCCCCGCCCCGCGCCCCCCGCGCCCGGGGCCGGCACCGTCGATGCGATGGGTCCTCGTGCACATGATCGAAGAGACCGGCCGGCACGCCGGCCACGCCGACATCCTCCGCGAGCGGATCGACGGATCCACCGGCCGCTGACAAAACCGCGTGTCACTTGGTCCAGATGGCGGCGTAACGGCCCCGTTCGGCGTTGATGTTGATCGGGTAGAAGCCCTTCGCCTTGAGCTCCGTGAATCGGCTCTGGTAACCGGCGGCGGTCATACCGATGTAGGAGTACCAGGCGCCGGGATTGTCGTTGCGCCAGACGGTGGTGTAAAGGTTGTTGCCGCTCACCGCGATGGCGGTGGGGCGGTAGCCCTTCGCGACATGGCTCTTGAACTCGAAATCGTGATCTTCCTGGGTCAGGCCGGTTCTGACCAGCCAGCGGGCGCGGCTGGGGTTGGCCACCCAGACCGCGACGTAGCGCGGGACCTCGGCGGTGCCGTACACGTCGACCGAGGCCGGCATCAGGCCGTTCTCGCGGGCGGTCCCGGTCATCTGGAGAAGCTGGGCGGGGCTGAGGTCATGCTTGGCGACGAACCGGGAACCGGGGTTCTTGATGAAGATGGCGGCGAAGCGAGCGGTGGCGTTGTAGCCGGTGGCGCTGACCACGGCGGGCTGGTAGCCCTGGGCGGCGAGCTGGTCGAACCGCCTCTGGTAGCCGTCTGCGGACATGTCCTGATACATCACCCAGGGAAGGTCGCCGCCCATGGCGCGGCCTGAGGTCGACCATATCCCGGCGTACCGGATGCGGCCCGAGAAGTCGGTGGAGATGTTGACCGTGATGGGCCGGTAGCCCTGGGCGCGCAGGGTGTTGAACCGCTCGGTCTGCTGGGCGGAGGTGAGGTCGTGGTAGGCGACGAACGGCGGCGCCGTCTGCGCACGCGCGGTCTGGGCCTGGGCGGTCCCGGCGGACGCCGTCAGCGTGAGGGCACCCACGGCCACGGCTAAGATCTTGCGCTTCTTCTGCATGGAACGTTCCTTTCACTCGTTTCCGGCAGCAGGAGATCACAGGGTGGCGTGCGGTGGTGGACCGATGATCTCGTAGCCGTGGCGGGCGGCCACCTCGGCCAGCAGGCCAGGGTCGGGGTCGCAGGCGGCGATGTCGGCGGCGAAGTGTTCGAAGCCGGCCGGCCACGTCAGTTGGAGCAGGCGTAGCGGAGAGTCCTGGCGGTTGGCGAAGGCGTGGGGCAGGTGGCGCGGCAGCAGGACGAAGTCGCCGGCTCCGGCCTGCCAGGTCTCGTCGCCGCAGTAGAGCTGGACGGTACCTGACAGCACGTAGAACGCCTCGTCGTCGCGCTGGTGCACATGCCAGGGAGTGGCGAAATTCGGCGGGCACTCCTGCTCGATCAGGGTCAGGGCCTTGCCGGTCTCCGACTCCCCCACCTTCACGGTCATCGTGGTGCCGAGAAACTGCCGGGTGACACCGGCGCCGGCGGGCAGGTGGAGCGCGCTCATGGCCGCCTCTCCCGGGTGTAGAGCCGCAGCTCGATGCCGTCGGGGTCGATGATGCCGCCGACCAGCCATCCCACGCTGCCTTCGGCGATGCCGGAGTGCTCCACGCCGACCGCGTCCAGGTGCTCGGACCAGGCGTGGAGCGCCTGCAAGGTCGGCACGGCCAACGCGACCGGATCGAACCCGCTCAACCCGGCGGCCCGGTCGGGCTCCTCGCGCAGCGCGATCATGAGCGTCTGGTCCGTGTCGGTCAGGGCCACGCCGCGCAGCACGCCGTCCTCGACGAACTCGATCGCCACCTCGAGGCCGAGCACGCGCCGATACCACTCCAGGCTCTTGTGCACGCTGGAGACGGGGAGCTTGACGTGGTGGAACCCGCCTAAGAGCACCATGATTCACCTCTTGTAGTGCCACTCTAAGGTCATACTCTAAAGTGGTACTCTAAATTGATGGAAGACGTCAAGAGCCCGAAGCGGCGCTCCGCACAGACCAGAAGCCGCATCGTGAACGCCGCCCAAGGGCTGTTCGTGGTGCGCGGCTACGCCGGAACGACCTTCCAGCTCGTCGCCGACGCGGCCGAGGTGTCGGTGCAGACGGTGTACTTCCATTACGGGACCAAGAGCCAGCTGCTCAAGCACGTGGTCGACGTCGCCTCCGCCGGGGACGACGAGCCCGTGCCGCTCCTCCAACGGCCCTGGTTCGCCGCGTTGCAGGCGGCGCAGGACCCGGCGGAGGTCGTACGAGGATGGGTGCACCAGAGCGGGGTCATCCTCGACCGGGTCGCCCCCGTCCTGGCGGTGGTCCGCGACGCGGCGGCCGGCGACCCCGACATGGCCGCCCAATGGGCCGCCAACAGCGAGCAGCGGCACACCGCCCACGGCGAGATCATCGCCATTCTGGCCCGCCTGCGGGCCCTGCGGCCCGACCTGACCGAGCACCTGGCCACCGACGTCACCGTCGGGATCTTGTCGCCGGATCTGTTTCTGGTGATGAGGCGGGAATGCGGGTGGACCACGGCGCAGTGGGAGGGCTGGGCCGCCGATCAGCTCTCCCACGGCCTGTTGTCCGTCTGACGCTCAGGGCGCGCTCGCCGGTTGAGGCATTTGCCGGATCCGCCATCATTCGCGACCGGGAAGTGGCGTGTGACATGGGCTTTTGCAGCGGCTTCCTTGCCCAAGTAATAGGTGAACGACCGTCCGTTACGGAATCCTTGAGCAGGCGAGAACGCCCGCAGCCCACCACACCGGCTGCTCCCCCGAAGCGATCAACAAGTGCGATGGCGGACCCGTGGAACAGCTGGAATACCGAAGGCTCATCAAGGTGCTGGAGCAAGTGGCCGGGGCTCGGGATGGGGAGCTCTATCCGGTGCTGGCCGAGGCCGTGGCCGTGCATCTCGGGTGGATCGACGCGTTCGTGGCCGAGAACCCCGCGTACCTGGCGCTGGGAAGCGACGGCGAGGAGCAGTACCTCACCAGGTTCCGGCCGGACTTCGTGGAGGAGTACGCCGAGCGCTGGCGGTTGAACAATCCGTTCGCCTCGCACGACGGGGTCGTCTGCCTGACCCGCCGCGGTGTGGCGACCCTCGGACAGCTCCGCCTTCGGGCGACCGGGCCGGAGCGGGACTTCGCCGACACGTTCCTGCGCCGCCACGGCATCGACGACATGCTGAAGATCGTCGTCAGGTCCCCGGCCACGGGCGCGGTCAGCACGCTGGGGGTGCCGTTCGACGGTGATCGGCGCGCCATCGAGCCGGGCGACCTGCTGATGGCGGCCACGCTGGGCCCGTTGCTGAGCCCGTACTTCGACGCGAAGCCCGTGCCGGCCTTCGTACGGGACCTCACCTCAGCTGAGCGCGACGTGGCCGAACTGGCGGTGCTCGGGCTGGACCACCGGCACATCGCGCGGCGCCTGAACGTCGGCGAGGGCACGGTCGAGGAACGCCTCACCCGCGTCCTCGAGAAGACCGGATGCGGCAGCCTGACCGAGCTGACCACCCAGTGGAGACACCGTCCGACGGGCTGACCGGGCCTGACGGTCGGAGAAGACGGTCAAGAAGAGAGCCGCCCCCTCAGATGATCGTCCTGAGCCGCGAGCCCGACGTCGCGCATGTTACGGTGTGCCCTTCCCACCACGGGCTTCGCCGCATGCCGAGCGGCATCCGCAGGCCCGGCTCCGGGACACAGCCGTCGGCTCGCACCGGCCGACCCCTGCGACACCCGCATCTGGAGGAACAGCCAGTGGAGAAACTCGCGCCCGCCGGGCCCGGACCGCGAACGGCCCACTTATGCGACGATGACGCGCCCTGCCGCACGGCGGTGGCATGACGATGATGCTGGCAGGCCGCTATTCGCTGATGTCGGAGCTCGGCCAGGGCGGCATGGGCACGGTGTGGCTGGCCGTCGACGAACTGCTGCGGCAGCAGGTCGCCGTCAAGGAGGTACGGCTGCCCGCCGATCTGGACGAGGCGTCCCGGGCCGAGCTGACCGAGCGGACCCTGCGTGAGGCGCGGGCCGCGGCGCGGCTGCGTTCGCATCCGTCGATCGTCACGGTGCACGACGTCGTCATGGACAGCGGCCGGCCGTGGATCGTGATGGAGCTGGTCAACGGCCGTTCCCTCGACCGGATCGTACGCGAGGACGGGCCGCTGCCGCCCGCCCAGGCCGCCTGGGTCGGGCGGCACGTGCTCGACGCGCTGGCCGCCGCGCACGCGATGGGGGTCCTGCACCGCGACGTCAAGCCGGGCAACGTTCTGCTCACCCAGGACGGGCGGGTGCTGCTGACCGACTTCGGCATCGCCACCGTGGCGGGGGACGCCGCGCTGACCCAGACCGGCCTGCTGAACGGCTCGCCCGGCTACATCGCGCCGGAGCGGTTGCGTGGCGAGGTCGACGGCCCGGAGGCCGACCTGTGGTCGCTCGGAGCCACCCTGTACACGGCGGTGGAGGGCAGATCCGCCTACACCGGCCCCAATGCGGCGGCCGTGATGGCGGCCGTGCTGCTGCACGAGCCCGCACCCCCGCAGCGGGCCGGCGCGCTCACGCCCGTCCTCGCCGCGCTGCTGGAGAAGGAGCCCCAGCGGCGCTGCCCTCCGGCGCAGGCGGCGGCGTGGTTGCAGGCGGTGGCCCAGGGCGACGTTCCCGCGGACACCCGCCCAACGGCTCGGCGGCGGCCTGCCTCCACGGGGCGCCGGTTCGCCGTCGTGGGCGGCGCGCTGGTTCTCGCGCTCTCCCTTACGGCGGGCGCGGTGATCTGGGGGATGAGCCGTCCCGGGGAGAGCGCAGGCCCCGAGCCGACCCGCGGCACCACCTCGCCGGCCAAGCCCGTGTCGTCCTCACCGGCCGGGAAACCGCTCTTCGGCACCGGCCTGCACTCCTGCCGCGTGCTGACCCCCGCTCAGGTCAGCGCGCTGCTCGGCAGCGCGCTCAAGAACGACTATAAGGACCGGAAGATCTGCCAGTACTTCGGCACCAACGGCTCCTTCGCGGCCGTCTCGCTCTTCCGGGTCCCCACCCTCAAGGGGGCCAAAGCCAACTTCGTCGGCATCAAGCAGACCTTTCAGGATCTGCGGGACGAGCATCCGGACATCAAGTTCAGCCGGACTCCGGTGGTCGGGGAGGAGTCGTTCGCGTCCGTCTACCGGGCGAACGGCACGTACACGGCCAACATGGTGTTCCGCATGGCCAACGTCACCGCCACGTTCACCTACAGCGGCCCGCGGTCCGGGACGAAGGCCCTCGGGCAGGCGGCCGCGTCCGTGGCCGCGGCGATGGAGAGGGCCCGCCCGGCGGGCTGAACGGCGGCCGGCAGCACGCAGACAGCGCCACCCCGGTCAGCCTTCCTGAGCGAGGTCCAGGAAGAGGGCGGCCGACCAGCCGAAGGCGGCCCCGCGCGACGGCCGGTCAGCGGGTTCCAGTACTCGTGCAGGCCGCCGCCGTCGCGGACCATGGCCGGCGTGCGCCTCATCCAGCCCTATGCGGAAAGGGCCTGCCTCGACGCTGTCCTGAGCGCACGAAGGAATCGTGAGTCGTACTCAGCGGCACATCGCGTCGATGAGATCCGAGAACTGCGGGAACTCCGCTCGTGCGGCGGCCACGATCTGGTTGGGGGCACGGCGGCGGCCGGGTGCGTGTCGCTCGGCGATCGCGCGGAAGGCCTCATTCGGCTCCGCAGGGAAGTCGGGATCCCTGAATGCCTCTCCGGGGCCCAGACCGGCGGCGAACAGCCAGAGGAGGTCGCCGAGATCCCGAGCGATCACACCACGCTCGCCCTCGGAACCGATATAGACAACGGGCTGATCGATGATCGCCGCATCGGGCCGTACCAGCCAGAAGCCAACGTAGTCACCCGTCCCGGTCGCGCCGAAGAAGCGGAACTCGCTGCCGTCGACCTCTTGGTTGCCGGTCCACAGGCGGAACCACCACGCCGTCCGGTCGGGCTCCTCGAACTGGTCGTATGGCTCGAAGTCACAGCCGCGGGCCTCGTCGGTCTCCTCGTCCCACTCCCACTCGAAGCCGACCTGCGCCACCTCGTCCAGGGCAGTGGGCAATGCGAGATCTTGAGATATGTCCGCCACCCCGACAGATTAAACGATCACCGAAGCCTTCCACCGCCCGGTCGATGCCGCCTACGAACGCCGCCTCTCGCCGTCACCATCCATCCCTCCGGGATCGACACGACCATGCCCAAAACCATGGCACGCGGCAGATCCCGTCAACGATCAGCTCATCGACCTCACCGACGCCGTTCTCCGCGGCTTCCCGGCGCCAGGACCAACTCCGCCGAGTTGGCGCTGACGGTGTCGATGGAGCGTTCGAGGCCACGTTCTAACCCTGGAGAAGTAGGGGGATTTGCGCCACCATGATCGCATCGTCTCGACGAAGGAGGCTGCTTGGTCGTTTTCGCCTGTGCAGGATGCGGCGCCGTGATGACCGCGAGGCTGTCGAGAGTGGCGCTTCCCGACCACTCTGGCCAGAAGTACGGCCATGGCCTGCTCCCCGGTCTTCTGGAGCCAGGAACATACGCGGTGGACACCGGAGACGGCCGGCCTTGGCGACCATTGCAGCCCGAGCCGGAAGAGCATGGCGTCCGACTACAGACGTACTGCATCACGGGACCCCCGAACAGGATCGGGATCGCGCCGGGCGACGTCCGCGGAACCGTCTTCATCCCGGAGCGGTTGGGCGGCTGCTGTTGCGGCTGGGACGGCCAGTACGGTCCCAACCTGGCCTGCGCGGGGTGTGGCCGTCCGGTGGCGACCCGCGTCGACGACTGCGGGTTCTGGCAGGTGGTGTGGCTGGAACCGGACTCCGTACGCCCTGTCGCCGTCGATGGCCCCGTCCAGCGAGTGATGGACTGGGAGGAACTGCCGAGCACGCCGCCCGTTGATCAGCGTGGCTTCTGGAGCCCACCGTGGGAGGCTGCGGTCGCGGTGGCACTGGCGCACCTGCTGGTGGTCTCGGGTGGTAAGCGGGTGTCCGTCCCTGAAGGGCCTGTCGCAGAGGCGTTTCGCCGAGCGATCGACAGTCTGCTCCCTCCGGGGCCACCGGAACGACACCTCGTCCTGGCCGGGCCCGGCCTGTCCGCCGACATCACGGACATCGCCCTGGTGCCGCGGCATCCGCAGACCGGTGAGGTATGGCCGTGCGACGCAGGAGCGGTGGTGCCGCTGGCCGCGGACGTGTGGACGTACATGGCCTTCAACGACGATCGGCGGCTCGTGCCGGCGGCGTACGGGATGCCTGCCGACGTTCGCCGCGATGATCCACCCCCGCTGCTGCCGCACAGTCTTTTCAGTCCCGATGGGCGAGTGTTCCTCAGCGCGCTGGAGCGGCTGGCGGCGGTTCGGCAGCCGTGGTTGCGTCGCATCTATGACCGGGTGAAAGCTCATCCGGGCATGGACCCGTTCTGATAGACGTCGGGCCTCGAACCCGGGCGCATACGCCACTACCAGCTTGGTCAGCCGACCCGGCAGCCCGTTCTCGCCGACCAGCTCCGTGCCCTCGGCGCGGGCCTGGTCGGCGTCGCACTCTACGATTCGGCTGAGCCTGTTGCTTGGGAGGTTCTACGATGCCTGCGTCTCCGCGTCCTCGGCGTGACCGTTCGTCCTTGACGACCTGGATCCGCCGCCTGTTCTTCCAGAATCGGTCCCATCCGCGCGATGCAGCCACCGGCCGTGAGCTGGGATTCTCCGGCATGGCGGCCGATGTCGTCATCGACGATGAGTATCGTCTCGCGGAACTCCGACGTGACCTTGCCGATCAGCTCCGGCACGAACTCGCCGAGCACATGATCCTCGCCGCCGATGAATTGAAGAAGGCGCTGGAGTCGCGCGGTTACCGAAGGTCCGCAGAAAGCCTCGGCTGCCGCCCTTGCACTGATCGCCGATCTCGCCCAGGCAGTGATCACCGAGCAGGGTTGGAAGGCTTGGCCGACCTGCCCGGCACACTCCCTTGGGCTGTATCCAGAACAGGCGGGCGGGGCGGCGGTGTCCAACCGAGCGACGGCGAAGCGGCGCATCATGCTCATCGCGCCGGCGGTGTCCCAGCGGGCCCGGTTCAGCAACCGCTGGGTGGCGGCAGGCGACCATTCCCCGGCGCGCTCGGCGATCGTCCATCCGTTACGTTCGGGCAAGTCGGGACATGACGGCACGGGGATGTTTCGATGCTCGGCCGTCCGTTGGACAACACCACTTCCACTACGACGACCGATCGGCCGACATACCAGCCACCCGGCTCTCGAGACGTTCCGCCCCGGGTTGAGCGGTGGAGGACGGTCGCTGTTCCAATGGCGGTCGCCTGTGCAGCAGGAGTGCGGTCAGGCCGCCCGCGACCAGGCCCCAGAACGCCGCGCCGATGCTCAGGATCGTCATCCCCGACGCGGTGACCACGAAAGTGACCACCGCGGCCTCCCTCCCCTCCGGTTCGGTGACCGCACCGGCCAGCGACGAGCCGAGCGCCGACAGCAACGCGAGGCCGGCCACCGCGGTGACCAGCACGGGTGGGGACAGCAGCACCAGAGCCATGGCCAGGCCGGCGCCGAGGCCGAGCGTCAGCTGTCCGGTGCCGAGGGCAACCGTCGCGATCCACCGGCGGCCGGGGTCAGGGTGGGTGTCCGGGCCGGCGGTCATCGCCGCGGTGATCGCGGCCAGGTTGACGGCGTGACCGCCGAACGGCGCCGCCGCCGCGCTCGCCAGGCCGGTCGCGACGAGGACCGGGCGCAGGGGCGGCGCGTACCCGTATGTCGCCATGACCGCCATACCGGGGACGTTCTGCGCGGCCATGGTGACGAGAAACAGCGGGATGGCGATGCTCACCACTACGGACGGGTTCAGCGTCGGGGTGGTCAGCTCGACCGCGGGCCGCAGCGCCGCGCCGGACAGGCCGTTGCCGGGCCCGTGCACCGCGATGGCGATGACCGCCACGACGAGCGCGCCGGGAACGGCCCACTGCCGCAGGTACCGCTGCAACACCGCCCAGGTCAGGACGACGGGCACGGCCAGCAGCGGGATGTCGACGACGGCACGGACCGGTGCGGTGCACAGGCTGAGGATGACGCCCGCCAGCATCGCACCGGCGATCGGACGCGGGATGGCGGCGATCGCCCGGGCCGGCCAGGGCGACAGACCGGCGAGGACGATGAGCCCGGCGCAGACGATGAACGCGCCGACCGCGGCCGGGAAGCCGCCGGGTACGGGACCGGTCGCCACCAGCAGCGCCGCGCCGGGGGTGGACCAGGCGATGCTGATCGGCATGCGGTATCGCAGCCCGAGGAAGATCGCCGCGGCCCCGATGCCGCAGCAGAGGGCGAGCAGCCCGGACGCGGCCTGCCCCGGCGTCGCCCCGACGGCACGCAGCCCGGCGAGCACGACGGTGAACGAACTGGCGTAGCCGACCACCGCGCTGACCAGCCCCGCCATGACGGCCTGCACCCGCACGCCCACTCCTCAGTGTCGCCAGACTCCCAATCGTTCCGTTTACGGAACGAACCATAGCCAGGTGGCCACCGCGGGACAAGTGCGGCGGCGGAATGCAAGGATTGCCGGATGGACGGCCGTGAGACGGATATCGGGAGCCGGCTGCGGCGATTGCGCGAGGCCCGCGGCATCTCCCTGTCGGCGCTGGCCCGCAGCGCCGGCATCGGCAAGGCCACCCTGTCCGGCCTGGAACTGGGCACCCGCAACCCGACGTTGGAGACGCTCTACGCGGTGGCAGGAGCCTTGGGCGTACCGTTGACGGCCCTGGTTCTGGAGCCCGGCGCACCGCCCACGGAGGCCGTCCGCGTGCCCGGCGCCGCCGTCACGGCCACACTGCTGGAGGTCTTCGAGGAGCCGACCGCAACGTACGAGTTGCTGCGCATGCGCGTCCGCCCCGGCATCGTGCAACACTCGCCACCCCACGCCCCCGGCGTGACCGAGCACGTCACGGTCTACGCGGGCGTGCTGCGCGCCGGCCCGGCCGACGCCCCCCTGCTGGCCGCGCCAGGCGAGCACATCTCCTGGCAGGCCGACGTCCCACACATCTACAGCACCGTCGGCCCGGACGAAGCACTGGCCACCCTGCTGATCCGCTCCCCCCGACAAGCCTGAGCCGCCGAATCCACGCCGCCCGGCCCGACAATCATGAGTGCTGATCTGCTTGCGGCCGCCGCGCTCAACGCGCCATCGGCCGGCGCCGCACCCACCTGGGCGAGGCTCAGCAAGCTCTCCTCCATCGCCACCAGGCCCTGACCCTCTACGAGGAGATCGCCGACCGTCAGAGCAGGCAACGACCCGTGACAGTCTCGGCTACATCCACCGCCGCCTCGGCCACTTCGTCCAGGCGGTCACGCGCTTCGAGCGGGCGCTGGAGCTGTTCCGCGAGCTCGGGACCAGGTCCTTCGAAGGCGGGGCGCTCCACGCGCTCGGCGACGCCCACCATGACGCCGGAGATCTCGATGCCGCCCACCGCGTGTGGCAGGACGCGTTCGGCATCCTCGACCAGCAACGAGCGCACCCTGGACCGGCCGGCGCAGCGCGACGGGCACCGGCCACGCGCCCTCACCACCGACGACACGGTGCTCAGAGGACCGATCGGCGCCCAGGGGTCCGGGATGACATCACCTGGACCCCTCGACATCTATGAACTACAGGTTACGCCTTACTTTGCGGGTCATCCCCACCTCCTCCCAGGAGGGCGCGGTAAGTAGCGATGATGGCCGCGACGATGGCGGCGAGCGAGCCTAGAACGATGACCAGACCGGGGTTGAGAAACGCCAAAACCCCCAACACGGATCCCGCGACCAAGAGAAGCACGGCCAAGACTCGCCGACATTTCCCATGCATGGTGATGCTCCCCTTTCCTGGGAGAGAGATGGGCGCGGACAGGAGCTCACCCCGAGACTGGACAAGCGGCGCTCCTTCGGCGCGATCAGTTAAACCCGTAAATCGCAATCTTGCTAGCCGTCGGGCAGCGTCGGGACGGCTTAAGCCAACACGTCTGCGCTTAGGACAGCCGTGGACCGTCTGGGTGTGCAAAGATCGGGCGAGGACACTTTGGGACACTGTCTGCACACGTCGAACGCCGAGCTGGGACTAACTGGGACATCGGACTCGGCTTTGTAAACGCTCGTTCACGAGCCGGCGGTCGGTACCATCACGTCATCAAGGGGCCGATTCCCGTGCCGGCCCACACTGCATCTCAGGGGAAGGAGGAGTGCTCGTGCTATGTGCGAAGAAGAATCAGCCGATGATCTAAGTGCCATCAGGACATGGGAAGAAGCAGTTGACGTACTGAGAGCGATACGAGCAACGAAAGATAGGCAGAGCTTCCGCGACCTGCATGAAAAAATGGACCGCGCCAGCCGAGAGGGCGAGCTTCGCTCGGACCGCGTCGTCAGCAGATCCAGCCTGCAGCGGGTGTTCACGAAAGGCCAGCAACCTAAAACCAGCCATCTGATCGGCATTCTGTATGCCTTAGACGTTCCCCGTGAGCAATGGAATGCATGGCGCGACCTCGTAAAACGTCTTCAGCGCCCCCAGCAGAACGAACACGACGAGGCCCTGCGCACGCCATGCCCAAGGGAACATGCTCAAATGACACGCAGGCTCGCAGGCATGCAAGATGAGCTCGAGCTCCTCAAAGACATGCTAGCCGGAGAACACCAGGCAGCAGCGGCCAGCAACAAACTACTCCTCGACAAGGAGGACGAACTGGAGGACGCACTTCAGAGCCTCAAAGAGACGAAAGCAGAATACGAAAAAGGGGCAGCTCAACTTCGGGAAGCCGAAGGAGTCATCCAGAAACTAACAGCTGAGGCCAGGGCCGCCCGCAGGGAGATCCAGGCCGTCAGATTCGACCTTGGCAGGGCTCAGATCAAGCTGCGGAACGGCGACCACGACTCTCAGCAGCGCAGCACCTCCGTCCGATTGGTACGCCCCTACGTTTCGAACTTGTCCCAAAACGAGGTCCACAGTCAGATCGCTCCGCCGCCTGGCAGAGATGAACCAACCGCTCAGGGTGTTGATGGTGAGCGTGACGAGCGGCCCCCCGCACAACAGGTCCAAAAGGACCATTCCGCCACAGATCAGAAGCCCTTGGATTAGACACGCCCGCAAAGCCGGCTTCACAGCCGAACTGCACTCCCAAAGGAAGGCGTTGGTCTGCTCATGCCCTCCGCCGGCAGGCAGGGGCAGTGCATCGACGCAGCGGAGTCGGTCGTGACCGGGCATCCGGCAGGCGTCCGCGTCGGTCCGGCGCAGAGGCCCCCGCAGAGCGGGGAGAGCCAGGGCCCGCCGATAGTTCCGCACCCCAAGGAAGTCGCCCCATGTCATGATCGTCGACAAGACGGAGCGCTACCCTGCGGCGGCTGAGCCCTTCAAGGGCTCAAGCACTCGCGCGGGGCCGAAAGCGAACCTTTTGCAGTCGATGCCCTTCTCGGGCACGTTCTGGGCGGAGTCCCAACGCTCCTCCACCCGGCCCGGCGGGCGAACAGCGGCAGAGCCAGATCCACCAGCTTGGGCAGCGCGTGACGCTCCCGCGGCATCACCGCCACGCCTGGGAACACGTTGAACATCCGCTGAGCGACTTCGGCCTGCTTCTTGCGGGCGACCTCGCAGGCTTGGCTCATCGAGTTCACACCGGGCGATCCGGTTCGACGCAGACCCAGGAAGCGGTCCGGTCCCGCCGGTTCCCTTGACCAATTCTGTTGACCGACGTATGTAGATTCCTATGCACACACTTTAGTCAAGCAGGTCCCACTGTCCTCAATGAACACATCAGCCCACCTCTCCTCGATGAGTCCTCGACAGGCGAATGGTGGCGATGATCAGCCGGATGAACTCCAGGCAGATAACACATTTCGCGCGATGACTATCTGACCATGCCTAAACAGTGGAGTGAAAACCCCCGATGTCTCACTCACCGGTTCCCCCCAGCGTGTTCACCTCCGCCTCCGGATCGATGTCACGCCCGTCCCGCCGGGCCGTCCTGGCGGGCGGCGGTGCCGCCCTCGCCGCGATGCTCGCCCCGGTCTCACCGGCGCGGGCCGGCGTAGCGGGGAACGCCGGTAAGACATCGGTCGCCGCCGGCACCGACTTCGGCGTCGCGCCCTCGCCCGACGGCCGCCTGCTCGCCCTCGACCTGCTCGGTGTCCTGTGGGTCTGCTCCGCCTCCGGGGGCACCGCCCGCAGGCTCACCAGCGATCTGTACGACATCGCCCAGCCCGACTGGTCCCCCGACGGATCTGCCATCGTGTTCCAGTCGTACCGCGACGGTGTCTTCAACCTGTGGACGATCCGGCCC
Source organism: Nonomuraea angiospora (assembly GCF_014873145.1). Lineage (NCBI taxonomy): Bacteria > Bacillati > Actinomycetota > Actinomycetes > Streptosporangiales > Streptosporangiaceae > Nonomuraea > Nonomuraea angiospora. Next base: position 5,234,348 of record NZ_JADBEK010000001.1, read on the forward strand.
GACGGGTCCGCGATCACGCAGTTGACCACCGGCCCGTTCGATCACCGAGAGCCCCGCTACAGCCCGGACGGGCGCACCATCGCCTACTCCTCCGATGCGGGGGGCAGCTACGGGATCCACCTGCTCGACGTCGCCACCGGAGCGAGCCGCGTCCTGACCGACGGCTCCGCCGAGGAGTACGAGCCGGCCTGGTCACCCGACGGGAGCAAGATCGCGTTCGTCGTCGCCGACACCAGGATCGACGTCATCGAGGTCGCCACCGGCACGCGCAGCACCGCGGTCACCGTAGCCGCCGGTCAGGTCATTCACCAGCCGTCCTGGCTGCCGAACGGCACCGACCTCGCGTACCACCTCTTCCACTCGGGCGCCAACGATCTGGCCGGCACCGCGGGCACCCTCGTCAGCGGCGAGGAGGTCTTCCCGTTCCGTGCCCGGTTCGCGCCGGACGGACGCTATTACTACACCTCCGCGGGCACCATCAAGGTACGCCGCCTCAACTCCGCGTCCGTCGGCACCATCGGCTTCACCGCCGCGCTGACGACGACGACTCCGAAGTACAAGAAGAAGGTCCGCGTATTCGACGAGCCCGGGTCATTTCCCGTTGTCGGAATCGGCAGCCCGGCCGTGTCCCCGGACGGCTCCGCCGTCGCGTTCCGCGCGCTCAACGACATCTATCTGATGCGCAACGGCGGCACGCCGGAACCGCTTTTCCGTGACCGCTGGTGGAAAGCCGACCCGGATTTCTCCCCGGACGGGCGGCAACTGGCATTCGTCACCGACCGTACCGGCACCCTCAATATCTGGGTCCGTGACCTGAGCACCGGCGCCGACCGGCAGGTGACCCACCTGACCGACTCCGCCGCCCTGTCGGCCCGGTGGTCACCCGACGGCAGGGAGATCGCCTACCTGGACCAGGACGGCGCCCTGTGGGTTGCGGACGTCTCCACCGGCGACATCCAGAAGATCTTCAACGCCACCTTCGAACCAGGCCGCCCGACCTGGTCACCCGACGGCAGAACCCTTGCACTGGCCGCGGTGGTGCCGTACTCACGACGCTACCGCGAGGGACTGTCCAAAATCCTGCTCGTCGACCGGGCCACGGGCGCCGGCACGTACATCGACCCCGCTCCGCACCGATCCCTGCAGACCCGCGGCGACGACGGCCCTGTCTGGTCACCTGACGGCACCATGCTCGCCTTCGCCATGGAATCGGTCCTGTGGGTCCTGCCCGTCGACAAGACCGGACGGCCCACCGGCAGCGCCCGGCAGGTCACCCGGGAGGTCTCCGACGCCCCGGTTTGGGCGGGCGGCTCGGCCACCCTCCTCTACCTGAACGGGGGACGTCTCAAGAGCGTGCGCCTCGACGGCAAGCCCGCCCGGTCGATTCCGGTGCGGCTGACCTGGCGCAACGACACCGGCCCTGACCAGGTCGTCATTCACGCCGGCCGCATGTGGGACGGCGTCTCCAGCAGCGTCGTCCGCGACGTCGACATCATCGTACGAGGCCAGCGCATCGCCGCGGTCGAACCGCACCGGGACGGGCGGCCGGGCACCCGGATCGACGCCAGTGACAGGTTCGTCATGCCCGGCCTGATCGACATCCACCATCACCGGGAAATGCAGGGCTACGCCTACGGATCCCGACAGGGTCCGCTGTGGCTCGCCCTGGGCGTCACCACGACGCGCTCACCTGGCTCACCTGCGTACCACATGGTCGAGGAGCGCGAGTCGGTGCAGTCCGGCGCCCGGCTCGCACCGCGCTACCTGGGCACGGGCGAGGCCATCGACGGGGCGCGCATCTACTACAACTTCATGCGCCCGACGTTCTCCCACGACCAGCTGCGGCTCGAACTGCAGCGGGCCGCCGCCCTCGACTACGACATGTTGAAGTGCTACGTACGGCTACCGGTCGTATGGCACAGGGAGGTCATCGACTGGGCCCACCGCCAGGGCAAGCCGGTCAGCTCGCATTACCACTATCCGGCGATCGCCATGGGCGGCGACCAGACCGAGCACGTCGGCGCCACCAACCGGTTCGGCTACTCACGCACCGTCACGAACGTCGGCTCCGCCTACTCCGACGTCATCTCCATGTTCAACGCCTCGAAGATGGCCAGAACCCCCACCCTGTTCAACTCCTCGATCCTCTACAGGGAGGACACCTCGCTGGTCACCGACGAACGAGTTCGCCGGCTCTACCCGAACTGGCGGATGGCGCAGCTCCGGACGACGGTCACCACGGCGCAGACCGCCGACCCGGCGGCGGTCCAGGTGATCCGGACGAACCTCGCCAACCAGGTCGCGCAGCTCACGGCGATGATCCGCGGCGGCGGCGTGGTCACCGCCGGCACCGACGCACCGATCGACCACCTCGGGATCAGCCTGCACATGAACCTGCGCGCCATGGTCAAGTACGGCCTGACCCCGCGCGAAACGCTCACCGCCGCGACCAGCACCTCCGGGGCCTACCTGGGCCTCCCACTGGGCAGGATCGCCAAGGGCATGTACGCCGACCTGGCCATCGTCGACGGCGACCCGCTGTCCCGCATCGAGGACGCCGCCAACGTCACCGCCGTCGTCGTCGGCGGCAGACACCACACCGTCGAGCAGCTCCTCGCGCCCTACCCGTCCTCCACCACCACCGACCAGGCGACACCCGCCACCTCCGCGCCTCCCGGCAAGGTCAAGGAGCGCGTCCCCGTCCACCAGAGCACGGCGAGCCACTGGTGGAACGACCCCGCCCAGCTCGAGGGAGCCCGAACCGCCTGCTGCCACGACCACTGAGCTCGCATCCATGAGTCCTCCCAGGATCCCGCCGACTTCGAGGAGATGGCCTCCTGGGAGGTCGGCGACCTGCCGACGTACTTCACAATGAGAGTGATGTCAGCTCAGCTTCTGGCGCGGGCCGCAGCCTCCCTCCATGGCCTGGCTCTCGGCGACGCCTTCGGTTCCCAATTCTTCCTTCCGACCAATCGTCACGCCCTCTCCTCCCGCCTTCCTCCACCCAGTCCATGGCAGTGGACAGATGACACCGAGATGGCGTGCTCCGTCTATCGCGTCCTGGCCGACCACGGCACCATCGACCAAGACGAGCTCGCCGCCAGTTTCGCCACCCGTCACGACTTCGACCGCGGGTATGGCCCCGCGACGAACCGCATGCTCCGGCTGGTCAGGGAAGGAGGCGACTGGCGGGCGCTTTCGGCTGAACTCTTCGACGGCAAGGGCTCCTGGGGCAACGGCGCCGCGATGCGCGTAGCACCGCTCGGCGCCTGGTTCGCCGACGACCTGACACACGTCGTCCGACAAGCCGCCCTCTCGGCACAAGTCACCCACACTCATCCTGAAGCGGTGGCCGGCGCCATAGCCATCGCAGTGGCCACAGCCGTAACCGTCAGCGAGCCCGACCTGTCCGCCGGGCATTTCCTCGATCGCATCCGCGCGCACGTGCCCGCGAGCATGGTTCACGACGGCATTGCCGAGGCTCGGCAGCTCCTCACCATCAGCGACCCCACGCTGGCCGCCCGGATGCTCGGCAACGGGCGGCAGGTCACCGCTCACGACACGGTCCCGTTCACCCTCTGGGTGGCGGCTCGTGAACGCCATGACTTCGAGGCGGCCATGTGGACCACAGCGGCGGCCGGCGGGGACGTCGACACCACGTGCGCCATCGTCGGCGGCATCATCGCCGCTTCCGAGAAGAATCACCTTCCGCCGCACTGGAGAGGAAGATGCGAGCCACTACCGGACTGGGCAGGCGCCCCACCACTCGACCATGAGGCCGGCTGATCCCTCGGGATGGGTTACCCGCTCACGGTGAAGCGCACCGTCACCAACGCCAACGGCACCGTCACGACCACGCTGCCGGCCGGGCGGGACTGCCCCTGACCTCCTCGTGGCGCTCATCTCGGGGAGGTCAGGCGGCCGCAGAGCTAGATCAACTCGTGCCGGTGGGCGGCCGTGGCGGCTTGGACGCGGCTGCGTACGCCCAGCTTGGCGAGGATGTTGCTCACGTGCGCACCCGCCGTCTTGACCGAGATGAACAGCTCCTCGGCGATCTGCCGGTTGGTACGGCCGTCGGCGAGCAGGCGCAGCACGTCCCGCTCGCGCGGCGTGAGGCCGAACTCGCGCCCCTCGGCCGGGCCGCTCTCGTCCTGCGCGGCGAGGGGGATCCGGGCCAGGCGCGCCAGCCGTTCGATCCGGGCGCTCAAGGGCTCCGCCCGCAGGCGGCCCGCCTCCCGGGAGGCGCTGGTCAGATGGGAGGAGGCCGCGGAGCGGTCGCCCGTTCCCGCGGCGTGTTCCGCGGCCCGCAGGAGGGCCAGAGCCCGCGGGTACGGCTGGCGCAGCTCCCCCCACGCCGCCGCGACGCATGGCCAGAGGTCCGGCCGCCCGGTCTCGGCGGTGCAGGCGAGGCGGTGGGCCTCCTGGACGGGACCGATCACCGGCAACGTGGCCGCCATCTCGGGCAGGCGGGCAACAGGCAAGGACGCCCCCGCCTCGAGCACGGGCCACAGGTAGCGCGGGCTCGTCCCTGCGCCGCCCAGCGCCTCCTCCACGAGCCGGGCGGCGTCGGCCCCGCGCCCCTGCGCCTTGCGCAGATCCACTTCCAGCCGCACCAGCAAGAGGTGGTCCTGCGCGTAGGACGTGCCCCTGGTGAACACCTCGCGGGCATGGGTCACGACGTTCTCGGCGGCCGCGAAGTCGCCTCCGGCCAGCGCGATCGTGCCGGCCAGCACCATCAAGTAGGCGCGAAGGCTGGGCGTCGGGGTGACCCGCAGGGCGTGCTCGACGATCTCGGCGGCCTCGTCCCACCGGCCCAGCGCGATCAGCGCCTCCGCGAGGTTGCCCGCGTGGATCGGCCCTGCGGTCCGCGCGAGACCCGACCGCGTGGCGGCGGCGAGTCCCTGGCGGGCCGCCTCGGCCGCCTCGGCGTACCTGCCGGTTCCCTGCAGGACGTCCGCCTCGCAACGGCAGGCGTGCAGAAGCGCGCCCTGGTCACCGATGCGGCGGGCCGTCGCCTGAGCGTCCTTCAGGTGAGGGAGCTGGGCGTCGAGGTCGCCGGCACGCGCCCGCGCGTACGTCAGGTTGACGGTGGCGATCACCTCGGCCTTGGCATCGCCCGCGGCCCGCGCCGCCTCCAGCGCCTCGCGGGCGGCGACGCGGCCTTCCTCCTCCAGCGGGACCGTGAGGAGGCGGTTGGCGAGCAGGTTGAGCACGGTCGCGCGTACCGGATGGCCAGCCGGGGTGAGCCGAGCGGCTTCGCGCAGATCGTCCAGATCGCCCGGCACGCCGAGGAGGTGGCGCAGTTCGCCGCGGTGGGCGAGCAGCCAGCCGGCGCGCGCGGGATCGGCCTCGGCCGCGAGCGCCGTGTCGACCAGTCGCACGGCGGTCGCGTTCTCACCGGCGGCGATGGCGGCGCGTACCGCTTCGTCGAGCACGTCGGCCTTGGACACGGCCGGATCCGGCACCTGATCCCACAACTCCAGCACGCGAAGCAGCATGTGCAGCTGTTCGGCGTACGCCAGGGACGCCGCGGCCTCGGCGGCGGCGCGGCGGGCGGCCGCCAGCGTCTTGGCCGGACGGCGTCCGGCGGCGTGCCAGTGCAGGGCCGACTCGTACGCCGCCCGCCCCAGCGGGGCGAGCTCAGGGCTCGCCTCCAGCGCTTCGGCATACCGTACGTGAAGGTCCCCCCGTTCCCCGGGAAGCACGTCGTCGTAGAGCACCTCCTGGATCAGCGAGTGGCGGAACGCGTACACCTCATCCTCGATCAGCAGGAGGTTCGCGCTCACCGCGGGGCGCAGCGCGTCGGTGAGGCCGGCGTCGTCCAGCCCCGTGACGGTGCGCAGCAGCGCGTGGCCGACCCGGGTGCCGCCGGCGACGGCGGCCTGGACCACTCGCCGGGTCTCCCCCGGCAGCCGGTCGAGCGGCGTGATCAGCAGGTCGCGGATGGACGCCGGCACCGGCGCGCCCGCCCGGTCCGACAGCGCCTCCACGAACAGCGGGTTGCCCTCGCTGCGCCGGAAGACGTCCTCGATGACCTCGGGGGCGGGCTCGCCGCCGAGCAGGCCGCGGAGCTGCCGTACCACCTCGTCCCTGCCCAGCCGGCCGAGCTCCATCCGGGTCGTCCAGGCCCTGCGGTCCCATTCGGCCAGCACCGGGCGGAGCGGATGCGTACGGTGCAGGTGGTCGCTCCGGTAGGTCACGACCAGGAGGAAGGCCGCGGCCGCCTGCTGGTTCCTGATGAGGAAGTCCAGCAGCTCCCGGCTGGAGCGGTCGCTCCCGTGCACGTCCTCGGCGACGATCACCAGGGGCCGCTCCTCGGCGAGGCTCTCGAACAGGGTGAGGATCTCCTCGAAGAGCCGCGCCCGGGTCAGGGCGGGATCGCCGTCGCCGGCGGGCCGGCCCAGGAGCGGGAGCAGCCTGCCCAGCTCACCGGGCTCGCCACGGGGCAGGAGGCGGAGGAAACGCTCCGTGCCGAGCTCGCGCAGCAGGCGGCGCAGCATGGCGGTGAACGGCGCGAACGCCAGGCCGTCCGCGCCCACCTGGGGACAGTCGCCGGAGAGCAGCCACGCCTGTCCCGCCAGCGGCGCCGCGAACTCGGCGAGCAGCCGGGTCTTGCCCACCCCGGCCTCGCCGCCGAGCAGCACGGTGGAGGAGGAGCCTTCCCGGGCACGCGCGTAGGCCTCGCCCAGAGCGGCCAGCTCCGTGTCCCTGCCGACGAAGACCATGGACACAGGCTCTCAGACCGGGATGACGACTAGGGAGGCCGGATAGGGCATTCGCCCGATGTGCCCGGCGGCCACTTCGGCGAGGCTGTCCCGGTGATCAGAACCGGTGCGCAACCGCTGCTCAGCCGTCCGATGGTCATCCTGGGGATGACCTCGCTCGCCGCGATGACGAGCTTCTATCTGCTTGTCCCGGTCGTGCCGCTGTACACGGCATCAGGCGGTACGGGGGACATGGGCGCCGGGCTGTCCACCGGCGTCACCATGCTGGCGACGGTGCTCATGGAGCTGGCCATGCCGGCGTTGCTGGCCCGGTACGGCTACCGAGCCGGCATGGCGCTGGGCGTCCTCCTCCTCGGCGTTCCCCCGGCCCTGCTGGCCGTGTCCGCCGCGTTGCCGATGGTGCTGGCCGTGAGCCTGGCGCGCGGGGCCGGCCTGGCCATCGTGGTCGTGGTGGGCCCCGCCATGGTGGCCGAGCTGGCTCCGGCCGAACGCCGGGGCGAGGCGCTGGGCGCGTACGGCGTGGCGGTCGGGATCCCCGCGATCCTGGGGCTGCCGACCGGCCTGTGGCTGGTTCCGCTCATCGGCTACGGGCCGGTCTTCCTCGCGGGGGCAGGGCTGGCGCTGCTCGCGCTCATCGGGACTCCCCTGCTGCCCGCGAGGACGCCGCCGGTCGAGCAGCAAGGGGACGTCTCCCACGCTCCGCGCCACGCCGGTCTCGCCCGACCCGCCGTCGTCTTCGCGGCGATCACGGTGGCGGCCGGTGTGCTGCTGACGTTCCTGCCGCTGGCCGTACCCGCCGGCTCGGCGGGGACGGCCGCGACGGCGCTGCTCGCGCACTCCTGCGCGATGCCGCTCGCGCGGTGGGTGGCCGGCCGCCACGGCGACCGCCACGGCCACTCCGCCCTGCTGGTGCCGGCCGTGCTCGCCGCGGTCGTCGGGATGGCCGGGATCGTCTGGCTCGGCAACCCTTACGCGGTGATCGCGGGGGCGGCGCTCTTCGGCGCCGGTTTCGGCGCCGCCCAGAACGTCACCCTGATGCTGATGCTCGCGCGGTCCTCCTCCTCGGCGTTCGGCCGGGTGAGCGCGTTGTGGAACCTCGCCTACGACGGCGGGATGGGGATCGGCGCCGTCGGGTTCGGCCTGCTGGCGGGGCCCGCGGGATATCCGGCGGGGTTCGCGTCGATCGCCGCGGTGCTGGCGCTCGCCCTTCTCCCGTCCTGGCTCGACCTCCGATCGGAAAGGAAAACCGTCAATGACCGATGACCTGCGGCGCGCGGTGCGAAAGGTGCTGCCGGGCGTACGGGCCGACCTCGAGGCCCTCATCCGCATCCCGTCCGTGAGCGCCGACCCGGCCGCGGCCGGGGAGCTGCGCCGGTGCGCGGAGCTGACGGCACAGCTCTTCAGGACCGGCGCCGCGCGGGAGGTGCGGATCCTGGACGACGTCCCCGGCGGCCCGCCCGTGGTCCTCGCCTCTTGCCCCGCACCGCCCGGCCGTCCCACCGTGCTGCTGTACGCCCACTACGACGTGCAGCCCGCCGGCGATCCGGCCCTGTGGTCGAGCGCGCCGTTCGAGCCGCGCGAAAGCGGTGGGCGCCTGTACGCCCGCGGGTCCGCCGACGACAAGGCGGGAATCGCCACCCACCTGGCCGCGCTGCGCGCGCACGGCGGGCGTCCGCCGGTCGGGGTCGTCGTCATCGTCGAAGGAGAGGAGGAGATCGGCTCCCCGACGCTCGGCGCCTTCCTCGATCGGCATCGCGACGAGCTCGCCGCCGACGTGATCGTGCTCGCCGACTCCGAGAACATCGAAGCGGGCGTTCCTTCGTTCACCACCACGTTGCGCGGCATGGCCAACTGCGTCGTCGAGGTGCGGACGCTGGCGCAGAGCGTGCATTCCGGCACGTACGGCGGGGCCGCCCCGGACGCGCTCACCACGCTGTGCCGCCTGCTCGCCACCCTCCACGACGAGGACGGCCACGTCGCGGTGGGCGGCCTGGTCACCGGCCGCCCGCCGGAGACCGGCTACCCCGCCGAACGCTACAGGGCCGAGGCGGGCGTGCTCGACGGCGTCAAGCTGCTCGGCTCGGGCGGCATCCCCGAACGGGTGTGGGCCGGGCCCGCGGCGACCGTCCTGGCCATCGACGCGCCCCGCGTGTCCGGAGCCGCCAACGCCCTCACCGCCTCCGCGCGGGCCAAGGTGAGCCTGCGCGTCGCGCCGGGCGACGACGCGGTACGCGCCCGCGCCGCGCTGGCCGGGCATCTGCGCGAGCACGCGCCCTGGGGCGCACAGGTCGAGGTCACCGAGGCGGAGATCGCGCAGCCGTACGCGGCCGACACGCGGAGCACGGCCTTCGACGCGGCCCGCCGCGCCTACCAGCGGGCCTACGGCGTCGACGTGGTCGATCTCGGAGGCGGCGGCGCCATCCCGTTCGTCGCGGAATTCGCCGCCGCGTACCCGGGGGCCGCCGTCCTCGTCACGAGCCCCGGAGGCGATCCGGCCGCCCGCGCCCACAGCACCGACGAGAACCTGCACCTGGCCGACTTCGAACGCGCCTGCCTCGCCGAGGCCCTCCTGCTCGCCGAACTCGCGGACCTGCCGGGCACATGACCCTTCGCATCACCAACCGGACAACAGTGTCCGCATGCTCGACATCGGCATGCCCCGAAGTCGACAACGATCAGTCAGGCGGGCTACATTGTTACCGGACAATGCTGTCCGGTTGTGATGCTCACTCCAGACGGGGGAGGACGTTGAGCGCTCTCGGCAACGAGGTCTGCCTGATCACGGGCGCGGGCCCCGGCATCGGCCGGGCGCCGGCGGTCGCCTTCGCCAAGGCCGGCGCCGGGCAGGGCGGCGCGCTCGTGCCGGTGGACGGCGGCCGGTCAGCGGCCTGACTCGGCACCTGGCCGAGAGCGCCCCGATCTCCCCCTGATCCCCGAATCGGAAAGGCACCCATGGAAGACTCTCCGACGCCGCCTGCCCGCCTCACCGTCGAGGACCTGGGCTTCGACCCGGACGTGCTGCGCGCGAGGTACCGCCACGAGCGCGACCGCCGGTTGCGGCCCGACGGCAACGCCCAGTACCAGGGCGCCCGTGGCGAGTTCGGCTACTACGCCGCCGACCCGTACACCGAACGCGCCGAGCGGGAACCGGTCCGCGACAAGGTCGAGGCGCTGGTGGTGGGCGGCGGCTTCGGCGGGCTGCTCACCGGCGCCAGGCTCCGCGAGGCCGGCGTGGACGGCATCCGGATGCTCGACGAGGCCGGCGACTTCGGCGGCACCTGGTACTGGAACCGCTACCCGGGCATCCACTGCGACATCGAATCCTCGGTCTACCTGCCGCTGCTCGAAGAGGCCGGCTACGTGCCCACCATGCGGTACGCGCCCGGCGAGGAGATCCGCCGGCACGCCGTCGCGATCGCCGAGCTCTACGACCTGTACCGCGACACGATGTTCCACACCCGCGTCACGGAGTTGCGCTGGGACGACGCCGCGGCCGAGTGGCAGGTGCGCACCGACCGCGGCGACGACTTCCGCGCCCGCTACGTCGTCATGTCCTCCGGCACCCTGACCCAGCCGAAGCTGCCCGGCATCCCCGGCATCGAGACGTTCCGCGGGCACACCTTCCACACCAGCCGCTGGGACTACGGCTACACCGGCGGCGACCAGAACGGCGGCCTGCACCGGCTCGCCGACAAGCGGGTCGCGGTCGTGGGCACCGGCGCCACCGGGATCCAGGTCATCCCGCACCTGGGGCGCGACTCACAGCACCTGTACGTCTTCCAGCGCACCCCCTCGACGGTCGACGTGCGCGACAACCGCCCCACCGACCCCGCCTGGGCCGCCTCGCTCAAGCCCGGCTGGCAGCAGGAGCGGATGGCGAACTTCCTCACCGTCGTCACCGGCGGGGCCGCCGAACAGGACCTGATCGACGACGGCTGGACCAGCACCGCACGGCTGCAACGCCACCTGCTGGCCGGCACCGTCGACACCGCCCTGTCGCCCGAGCAGCGCGAATACCTCGACGAGATCGCCGACTTCCAGAAGATGAACCAGATCCGCGCCCGCGTGGACGAGATCGTCGACGACCCGGCCACCGCGGAGCTGCTCAAGCCCTGGTACCGCTACATGTGCAAGCGGCCCACCTTCAGCGACCACTACCTTCAGACGTACAACCGGCCCAACGTCACCCTGGTCGACACCGCCGACCACGGCGGCATCACCGCGATGACCGAATCGGCGGTCGTGGTCGGCGAGCACGAGTACGAGGTCGACTGCGTCATCTTCGCCACCGGCTTCGAGGTCGGCGTCTCCGGCATCCTCTCCGGCGCCCTGCCGGTGTACGGCCGGGGCGGCGCGCCCCTGCTCGGCACCTGGCGGCAGGGCCCCCGCACGCTGCACGGCTTCTACAGCCACGGCTTCCCGAACCTGTTCCACCTGGGCCCGCTGCAGAACGCCTCCGCGGTCAACTTCGTCCACATCCTGCAGGAGCAGGCCACCCACATCGGCGCCGTGGTCGCCGAGGCCCGCCGGCGTGGCCTCGGTGTGGTCGAGCCGACCGAGGAGGCCGAGGACGCGTGGGTCGCCACCATCCGGGAGCTGGCGCCGGACAACAGGCGGTTCCAGGCCGAGTGCACGCCCGGCTACTACAACAACGAGGGCAAGCCCCGCCCGGTCAGCCAGACGTACGGGCCCGGCCCGGTCGCCTTCCACGACCTGCTGCGCCGCTGGCGTACCGAGGGCGGCATGGACGAGGTCCTGGCGGGCGACCGATGAACCGCCGCAAGGCCGAGCTGCTGGTCCGGGCGCGTCCGCTGTGGGGGTCGAACGGCATGGCCTTCGGGCCCGACGGGCGCCTGTACGTGGCCCAGTTCCTCGCCGGTCAGATCAGCGCCGTCGACCTGGCCACCGGCGACGTCGAGGTGGTCGTGCCACCGGACGGGCCGCTGCACTCCCCCGACGACCTCGCCTTCGACAGCGACGGCGCGATGTACGTGACCGACCTCGTGCCGGGCCGGGTGTGGCGGCGTGACCCGGCCGGGGACTTCACGCTCGTCACCGGCGAGATCACCGCGCCCAACGGCATCGCCTGCGTCGGCACCCGGGTGTTCGCCAACGAGATGATCCCGGGTGGACGCCTGCTGGAGCTGTCCCCGGCCGGCGACGAACCCACGGTGCTCACGGCGGGCCTCGCCATGGGCAACGCGATGCAGCTCGGCCCGGACGGGCGGCTCTACTACCCGCACATGCTCACCGGCGAGGTGTTTCGCATCCCGCTCGACGGCGGCGAGCCGGAGCTGGTGGCCGCGGACGTCCCGGACCCGGTCGCCGTGCGCTTCGACCGCGCCGGCGCCCTGCTGGTCCTCGCCCGCGGGGCGAGCGGGATCGTCACGCGCGTCGACCTGACCGGCACCGGCGACCGGTCGGAGATCGTCAGCGAGCTCAAGGCCCTGGACAACGCCGCCTTCGACGCCGACAACCGGATGTTCGTCTCCAGCTACGCGCATGGCGGCGTCGCCGAGCTCGCGTCCGACGGACGTACTCGCCAGATCGTGCCCTGCGGCCTCGCCGGCCCCTTCGGGGTGACCATCGATCTCGGCGGCGGCGTCCACGTGGCCGACCACTACCGTCTCGCCCGGCCCGCCGACCGGCCGGACGAAGACGTCACCACCACCGAGCTGCTGACCTTCGTGCACGGCATCGCCGCCGACGGCGACCTGCTCCACACCACCTCCCAGTACGGGCACGTACGCACCTACGACCGCCGCTCCGGCACGGTACGCACCCGGGCCGACGGCCTGGACCGGCCGCTGGGCATCGCCGTGCGCGCCGACGGCACCCTGCTGGTCGCCGAGTCCGGCGCCGGCCGCATCGTCGCCGTCGACCACGACGACCAGGTCAGCGTGCTGGCCGAGGGCCTCGGCCGCCCGGTCGGCGTGGCCGTCGACGCCGGCCAGTGCTGCTACGTCAGCGACGAGCAGCTCGCCGCGGTGTACCGCGTCGAGCACGGCGTGCCCGTCCTGCTCGCCGGCGGGCTCGGCACCCCGCAGGGCATCACCGTCCACGACGGCACCCTGTACGTCGTCGAGACCACCCACCGCCGCCTGCTCGCCATCGACCTCGCCACCGGCGACGTGGAGGTCGAAGCCGACTCGCTTCCGGTCGCGCCCGCGGCCGGCCTGACCGGCCCGGAACCCGGCCTGTTCATCCCGCCCGGCCTGCCCGGAATGCCGCGGCCGTTCGCCGGGATCGCGGCCACGGCGGACGGCTCCCTGATCATCGCCGCGAACGGCGACGGCAGCGTCCTGCTCCTGCACCCCGAAGGCTGATGTCACGGCGGTGGGGCGTGCCGCCTGCCGGCGGCACGCCCCATGCGCGGGCTACCCGTCAGCGGACGATGCCCTGGGTATCGATGCGGTCGCCGTCCCAGTCGCCGGTGATGGGCAGGTCGGCGGCGTCGCCGGCCGGTCCGGTCTCAGCAGGACTGGCTGCGGACGTGGGCGTCCTGATGGGTGGAGATCTTCATCCAGTACCCGGCGGGCAGGCTGAAGTCCTTCCACACCCAAACGCCAGGAGGTGTCCACGTGGCGATCCTTCCCGAGGCTTTGCACGCCACGTAGAAGCCATCCCAGTCCTGGTCCCTCGGTGTTTCCTCCCCCGGTGCCAGACGGCGCCACTTGGAGCTCGACTCGGGGCCGTCGGCGGTGAAGTTCCTGATCGCCCACACATCGCGGCTGCTCTCGTTCATGACCGAGCCGCAGATGTTCCCGACGCAGCCACCTTGCACCTCGACGTCACCGTCCGGACTCGCGGAGCCGATGGAGGCGTCCTGCGGAGGCGCAGGGTCGGCGTGGGCCGGTAGCGTCCCCATTGGCCAGACAATTAACGCGGCAATTCCCGCCGCGACGACGGACGCTCGCGCCGATACGGAAGTCGCCGTTCTGCTTTTGCGCATCTTGAGCCACTCCTTTGAGGTCATGGACAGTCGGGTCACTTTTCAAGACTGCCGAGGAGGTCGCCCGTCCGGCGACCTTCTCCTCGCAAGTTGGGACGGCTGGGAAACGACGCATGCTGTGAGCTGCGGGAACCGGTGTATCGCGGGAAAGATCTTCAATTGCTATCGTGATGGGACATGCCATCGTGGGAGCTGGAGAAGCTCATGGCCGGAGTGTCGCACCAGGATGAGTTGGGGCAGCTCTTACGAGAGATCAAAGAGCGCAGTGGCCGCAGTTATGAGTGGATCGGCAAACGCATAAACGCCAGCAAATCAACGGTTCATCGATATTGCTCCGGCCAGAGCATTCCGCCGAATTTCGCCACCGTCGAGCTGATCGCGACGGCGTGCCGGGCCGATCGGGACGAACTGGTTCGTCTCCATCGCCTGTGGATAGAGGCCATCGCCACCGCGGCACCGGAGAAGGCCGGCGATTCACCGCCGGACACGGGATCCGCCCCGGACACGCCACGCGAGCCGGCTCATTCCGGCTCGACGCCAAGCCGAGGAAGCCGGCATGCGGTTGTGCTGATGAGTGTGGGGCTGCTCATCTCGTGTCTCCTGGTGCTGACGGCGAGCTCTTCTCCGCTCACCTCGACGGCCTCCCGTGGTCAGGTGCAGCGAATAACGGGCCCGAGTTGGGTGCTGCCACCGGCCCCTGTGCCCAGAACCCTGTTCGGGGTCACCGTCAACAGCGCCACCGGTGCCATGCCGTCATTCAAGGTGGGCGCCGTACGGCTGTGGGACAGCGCGACCCGGTGGTCGCAGATCGAGCGGCGGCGAGGGGAGCTCGACTGGTCGACGCTCGACCGCCAGGTGGCCGGTGCGCGGCGGGCGGGACTGCCGGTGCTGTTCGTGTTCGGAGGCACGCCCGCCTGGGCCAGCCCGAACGGCTCGCGCGCACCCTACCCCGAGGGCGCCCGCGCCGCCCCTCCGGATGACCTCGCCGACTGGGACGCCTTCGTCAGCGCGACGGGCGACCGCTACGCCGGGCGGATCGAAGCGTACGAACTGTGGGCGCTGGGCAACGACCACCGGTTCTACACCGGAGACGTTGAAACGCTGGTGGAGATGACGCGGCGGGCGAGTCGGATCATCAAGGCCGCCGACCCGCAGGCCACCGTGGTATGCCCAGGTATGGGCAGGTTATGGACGCACGCAGGCCGGGACGCGATGCGGCGCTTCGCCGAACTCGGCGGCTACGCCCATTGCGACGTGGCCGGCATCAAGCTGTACCAGCGCACCGCTTCCGATCCTCCGGAGACCATGCTGGAACTGGCGACCACCGTCAACCGGGTGCTCCACGGGGCAGGAGTTCACCCGCCCGTGTGGAGCACGGGCACCAGCTACACGATCACGCTGCAGGATCCGCTCGACGCCGTCACCGCCCGCGACTACGCCGTCCGCTACTTCCTCGCCGGCCTCTACTTGCGCGACCTGAACCTCGAACGGATGTACTTCTACAACTGGGGCGGCGCGAAGATCCCCCTCGTCCTCCAGGTCGAGGGCGGCGCGCCGACCGCGGCGGCGCTGGCCGTAGAGCGCCTGCAACACTGGCTCGCTCCCGCCCGCAGCCGGTCGTGCGGCCAGGGGGGCGCCATCGGCCTTCCGCACAACGTCTGGCGGTGCGAATTCACGATCTCGGGCGACCGTGAATCGCATCTGGCCGCCATCATCTGGACGAGCACGGGTACGGCGCGGATCACATCTCGCGGGGAGGGCGAGGCACACCGGCTCGACGGGACGTCACGGCGCGTGCGCCCCGGGGACGCCATCGCCGTGGGCGAGGATCCGCTTTTCGTCGAGTACGGGTAGAGGTGTGTATCGCCCTCCCCCGCTCGCTCAAGGCGTGGCGGCGCGACCTTGTACCGCGTCCATGACCATTGTTCGCCAAGGAAAACAGCGGCAATCTGATGAAGTGCTGACATCTCCGTCTTCTGAGGGTGACCCCGAGCTCGGCGATCAGAACCGGCCGCCGGCCAAGACGCTCTTCGCATGGGGATTGGACCTCGTCAAGGGGTTCGCCGCCGGTGCCGGCGTCGTCCTCGCCGTCCTGTTCGGGTGGGCGATCGTCGTGGGCTTCATCCTCGGGATCATCGGCGCGCTGCTCGGCATGGACGCCAACAGCCCCGAGCTGGACAAGCTCTTCGACGACTACTTCGAGCTGGTGTACTACGGCCTGCCGGGTCTCGCGGTCGTGGTCGGGGGCGGCGGCTGGGGCATACTGCGCCTGCTGGAGAGGCGCGAGGAGCGGGCGGAACGGCACACGATCGTGCTGGAGACCAGGGCCAAGGCCGTCCAGGACGTGGTGCGCGAATCGGCGAGCGTGTCGCAGGACCTCGACCAGGAGATCGCCGAGAAGCTCGCCCGGCTCAACGAGCTCAACGCCCGTCTCGAAGAGCTGCGTAAGGAAGTCCTGCTGACGGAGGAGCAGACCAGGATGGTGGACGTCGTCATCGGCAGGCACCTGGTCGGCCAGGCCAGGGCGCAGCTCGTGCAGCAGGTGGTCTTCCTGGTCCTGGCCTTCCTGCTCGGCTTCGTCGTCAACTGGCTGTCCACACCGGCGCTCGACACGCTGAAGGGCTGGTGGACCACCTGAGGCCGCCACGGCGATCGCCCTGACCACCGCCGCCACCTTCGCCGCCCAGCCGGCCACCGCCGCGAGCCAGGCCGCCGCCGTCTGCCCGGCCGGTTACCTGTGCCTGCAGCCGAGCGTGTCGTCGGCCAGAACCGTGCTCGTCAAGCAGGGCGACAGCCGGTCCTTCTCCGGCGGGCTGCAGGTCAGCCAGGTGTCCAACCAGACCGGCGCCGGTGAGCCCGCTGGCGGCACGTCGGACTGCAGTAGCGGGGTGGCCGCCCGGTAGCCCGCTCCGGCAGCGGCGTCCCGCATTCCCCGCAGTGCCGCGGAGCGGAGGTTTCGTGACGTGACGGCGAGGACGCGTCACGAAACGACTCGGGTTTCGTGACGGTGCGGGCACGCAACCCGTCCACCAGCAACCGCACCAGCCGGGCGCCGCGGGCCTGGTCCCGGTGCGCGGCACGCAGGGCGGCGCCGCCGACGACGAGCGCCGACAGATCGTCCACCCGTACGTCCGCGCGGATCACGCCTGCCTGTCTCGCGTCGTGCAGCAGGCGCTCCAGGGCCTCGTGGAAGCGCCGTGCCGCGGCGGCCAGCACGGCGCGCGGCCAGCTCCGGTCACCGGTGAGCGCGTCGCACACGTGCTGGCGGCCCGCCGACTTCTCGATCACTTCGAGCAGGAAGCCGAACAGCGCGTCACCGGGAGCGGCGCGGGCGCGCCAGCGATCGGTGGCGGCCACCAGAGCGTCGAGGTGTTCGGCGAGCACCGCCTCGAGCAGGATGTCCTTGCTCGGGAAGTGCCTGTAGACCGTGCCGGCGCCGACCCCGGCGCGCTGCGCGATCCGGCCGAGGGACGCCTCGGGCCCCTCCTCGGCGAACACCCGCATCGCCGTGCGCAGCACGAGCTCCCGGTTGCGGCGGGCATCAACGCGCCCGGCGGGCGCTGCGAGCGGGGCTGCTGTCATGTCACGAAATCCTTGTCTGCGGCGGCGAAACGGGTGGAGCATTCCGGGACCGAGCCAGTATCTCCCACATCTCCGGAGGGCACCATGACCACCGCCACACCAGCCGGCGCCGACGCTCCGATCCTCATCACCGGCGCCACCGGCAAACAGGGCGGCGCCACCGCCCGCCGGCTGCTCGCCGGAGGCCGCAAGGTCCGCGCGCTGGTGCGCGACCCGGCCGCGCCGGCCGCCGCCGAGCTGGCCGCCGCGGGCGCCCAGCTCGTGCGCGGCGACTTCGACGATCCGGCGAGCCTGCCACCCGCGCTCGACGGCGCCGCCGCCGTGTTCGGCGTGCCACCGGTGGCCTACGGGCCGGCCGGACCGCAGACGGAGCTCGAGGTGGCCCGTGGCCGGGCGTTGATCGACGCCGCGGCCAGGGCGGGGATCGAGCAGGTCGTGTTCAGCACCGTCGCCTCCCTTTCGGGCGCGTCGCGGTGGTCGGAAAGCAAAGTGCTGATCGAGGAGTACCTGCGCGACCACGTGGCGCTGCCCACCGTGCTGCGCCCGGTCCGGTTCATGACGAACTATCTCGGCATCAGCGTCGTCCGCATCGACGGCATCTCCCCTGATGGCGTGCACCGGCACCTCTTCCCGCCGCACGAGCCCATGCAGGTCATCGCGCTGGAGGACATCGCCGAGTTCGCCGCGCTCGCGTTCGCGGACCCCGCCCGGTTCGCCGGACGCACCTTGGAACTGGCCGGCGACGAACCGACCCCGGTCGAGGCCGCCGCCGCGATCGCTGCGGCCACCGGCCTCCCGATCCGGTACGAGCAGCTCACCGACGACGAGACCGCCCGGCTCGGCCCGGAGATCGCCGAGACCAAGAAGCGCTGGGAGGCCGGTCAGCGCTGGCACGCCGACATCGAGGCATTGCGAGTCATCCACCCTGGTCTGCGCACCCTCGCCGACTGGCTCGCCGAATCCGGCGCCGCCGCCGTCCGCGCCCACGTCACCACCGCATGACGGTCACCGACGCCGTGCTCCCCGCGATCGGCGACCTGGTGGCGCGGACCCGGTGACCCCGGCGTGCCGCCGCGGGGTCACCAGGCGCTCGTCTCCACGGTGACGGCCGGAATCAGCTCGTTGCGCAGTGCTTCCAGGAACGTGACGATCTCGGCGGCGACCGAGCGGTGCTGCAGGTCGTTGAGCACATCGTGGTGGGCGCCGCGCACGACGGTGAGCCGTGCCCTCGGCAGCGACTTGGCCGCCCGCGCGATCACGTCACGGTCCGCCAGCGGATCGGCGTCCCCGACCAGCAGCAGTTGCGGGATCTCGGCGGCGCTCTCGTATGCCGCGTCCAGCAGGCCCTGGGGCACGGCGCCGGCCAGCGCGCCGCGCTCCACGGCCGCGTCACCGGTCAGGACGCCGCGGTGCGTAGGGCAGTGGGTCCGGATGTCCAGCTCGTCCTCCCACTTGCCTGCGGCCCGCGAGCCCTGGCCGGGCAGGCCGGCGAGCACGGCCGCCTGCGGCCACCAGGCCGTGGCGGAGAAGGGGCCGGCGAGCAGGGCGGCCAGCCCGGCGGCGCCCAGGTCGGAGCCCACCAGCACCAGCGGACGCGGCAGCCCGTCCGGCGCCTCGGCCGCGATGCCGTCGACGGCCTCCGACAGCCGCCGGGCGAGGGCGTCCAGGAAGGGCGCGACGGCGGCCGGGTCAGCGGCCGGCAGGTCCACGACCCGCACCCGGTACGCGTCATAGGCGAGCCGCGAGCCGAAGCGCGCGTAGGTCGCGCGGGTCTCGCCGCGGCCCGGCACGACGATGACCGTTCCTCTGGTCCGCAGCCCGTCGGGGGCGTGGTAGTCGCCGCTGTGCGTCATTTCATGCTCCAGTGATCTGAGGGTGGTCAGCGAAGGCGGTGGAGGTGAGGCCGCGCACCTCGTCGCGCAGGGCCCGCCGCAGTTCGGGGTCCGGCGGCTCCTCGTCCCGGATCGACGGCACGGACGTCACGAGCAGGCGGGTGTAGGGGTGCCGCGGGGCCAGGAAGATCTCCTCCGTGGTGCCCGTCTCCACCACCTGCCCGTGGTAGAGCACGACGACGCGGTCCGCCACGCCGCCGAGCGAGCCGAGGTCGTGCGTGATCAGCAGTACGCCGATGTCACGCGTCTCGCGCAGGCGCAGCAGGAGTTCGAGGATCGTGATGCGCGTCGAGGCGTCGAGGGCGCTGACCGGCTCGTCGCAGATCAGCAGCCGCGGGTCGACCGCGATCGCGCGCGCGATCGCGACCCGCTGCCGCTGGCCGCCTGAGAGCTCGCCGGGGTGCTTGAGCAGCAGGTCGGGCGGCAGAGAGACGAGCCGCGCGACGTTCTGCGCGGCCTCCCGCAACTCGGCGCGACCGTGCCCGCCGCGCACGACGAGACCCTCGACCAGCGTGTCGAGCACGGTGCGTTCGGGGTCGAGGCTGCGCAGCGGGTCCTGGAAGACGTACTGCACGGCGCCGCCGCGGCGGAACGCCCGCAGCGCACGGCCGCGCAGCCCGCCGACCTCGCGCCCGTCGATCGCGACGGTGCCGCTCTGCGCCTGCACCAGGCCGAGCACGGCGCGGGCGAGCGTGGTCTTCCCCGAGCCGGTCTCGCCGATCAGCCCGACGATCTCACCTGGCGCCACGGTGAGGTCGACGCCGTGCAGGATCTCCGTGCGCCTGCGGCCGCGGCCGAGTGCGACGTGCAGCTCGGAGACGTCGAGCAGCGCGGTCATCGCCGGCTCCGCTGTTCGCGCGCCCGGTCGATCCCGAAGCGCTCGTGGTTCTCGATCAGTTCACGCGTGTACGGATGACGCGGCGCGCGCAGCACCCGCCGGGTAGGCCCCGCCTCGACGATGCCGCCGTCGCGGAACACGTGGACCGTGTCGCACATCTGCGAGATCACGGCCAGGTCATGGGAGACGACGATGAGGGTGAGCCCCCTGTCGCGGCGCAGTTCGGACAGCAGTTCCAGCACCTCGGCCTGCACGGTCACGTCGAGAGCCGTGGTCGCCTCGTCGGCGATCAGCAGCTCGGGGTCGGCGGTGATCGACATCGCGATCAGCACCCGCTGCAGCATCCCGCCCGACAGCTCGAAGGGATACTGCGAGTAGACGTGCTCGGGCCGGCGCAGCCCCATGGCGTGCAGCAGCTCGACGGCCCGCGATCGCGCCGCCCGGCGGGCCAGCCCGACCTTGACGCGGAGCACCTCGGCGAGCTGCGCCCCGACGGTGATCGACGGGTTCAGGTACGAGGCGGGGTCCTGGAACACCGCCGCGAGATCGGTGCCGCGCAGGCGCGCCCTCTCGGAGGCCGGCAACGCGGTCAGCTCCACGCCCCTCAGGTCGATCTCGCCCCCGGTGACCTGGACGCCGGCGGGCAGCAGCCCCAGGACGGCACGGCAGGTCAGTGTCTTGCCGCTGCCGGACTCGCCGACCAGCCCGACGGCCGAGCCGCGGGGGACGTCGAGATCCACGCCGTGCACGACCTCGGAGCCGTCGGCGACGCTCACGCGCAGCCCGCGTACGGACAGCAGCGTCTCCCGGCCGGGCTCGCCCGCGGCATCCGTGCGAACCGCCGTCGCGGAGTCAGGTGAGACGGACACGGCGCGCTCCTCTTCTCATCAGCGTTCGTGCCCGCCCGCGATCGCCGCCGGTGTCCCTGATCGCGTCGGCGAGCAGGTTGAGTGCGCCGACGGTCGCCATGATGAACAGGGAGGGGAACACCGGCCCGTACGGCCTCTGCGTCAGGTAGCCGAGGTCACTCGCGACGATGCCGCCCCAGGTGGGCTCGGGCGGCACGACGCCGATGCCGAGGAAGGTCAGCGACGAGACGATCAGGAGGCCGCCGGCGGTGGCGTTCGCGGTGGTCACGACGAGCGTCGGCAGGATCTTCGACCACACGTGCGTCCGCAGCACCCGCCACGTCGAGGCCCCGAACAGCTGCGCGGCGGTCACGTACTGCGCGTTCGCGTGGCTGAGGGCGGCGGCCCGGGTGATGCGGTAGAACGACGGCGCGAGCAGGATGCCGACGGCGATCATCGCCTGGTGGACGGCGTTGCCGAGCAGCGCGGCCACCGCGATGGCGAAGATCAGGAAGGGCAGCGCGATGAGCCCGTCCATGACCCGCAGGGTGATCCACTCGTAGACGCGCCCGAGGTACACGGAGGTGATGCCGGGCACGACGCCGATGACGAGACCGATGCCGACGGCCTCGAAGGCGGTGAGCACCGACCGCGGTGCGCCGGCCAGGACCCGGCTCAGCACGTCGCGGCCGAGATAGTCGGTGCCGAACCAGTGCGCCGCGCCCGGCGGCCGGAGGATGTCGGCGCTGTTCTTCAGCGGGTCGTACGGCGCGAGGAAGGGGCCGACCACCGCGAGGAGGAGCACGGCCGCCAGCACGATCGCCGCGACGGCGCCCGCCCGGGTGCGCAGGGCGCCGGTGATGGTCCTCATATCTCCCTCCGGGCGGCGGGGCGCAGCTTGACCAGCAGGACGTTGACGAGCGCGGACGAGATCAGCACGACGCCGATCGTCACGAGCAGGGCTCCTTGCACGACGGGCACGTCTCCCCCGAGCGCCGCGGTCTTGGTGAGCTCGCCGATGCCCGGCAGCGCGAACACGGTCTCGACGATGACGGCTCCGCCGATGAGCCGTGGCACATGCATGCCGAGCACGGCGACCGCGGGGCCGGCGCCGTTGCGGAGCGCGTGGACGAGAACGATGCGCCACCCCGGCAGGCCCCGTACCTGCGCCCCCACGATGTAGTTCTCGTGCAGCGTGTCGGCCAGCCCGGTCCGCAACTGGCGGGCGACGTCCGCCGCGGCGTCCAGGCTCAGCGACACGCTCGGCAGCAGGAGGAAGCTCGCCCAGGTCAACAGCCCGGCGGACGGGGGCACCCAGCCGCCCGAGGGCAGCACCGGCACGAGCAGCGAGAACACCGTGATGAGGGCGATCGCGGCGACGAATCCGGGGACGGTCGCCAGCACGGAGGTGACGACCGTGACGGTGCGGTCCAGCCAGCCGCCCTGCCTGACGGCGGCGAGGATGCCGAAGACGCCACCGAGCACGACGGCGATGAGCAGTGCCCCGGCGGCCACGGACAAGCTCACCGGCAACCGCTCGGCGATGCTCTGCGCCACGGGGATCTTCGTGAACCATGAGGAGCCGAGGTCGCCGTGCAGGGCGTCCCACAGCCACAGCACGTAGCGCAGCAGCAGCGGCCGGTCGAGCCCGAAGACCTCGCGCATCCTCGCCACGTCGGCGGGAGTGGCGGAGTCGCCGAGCACGACCGAAGCGGGGTCCTGGTCCGTCAGCCCTCCGAGCATGAAGGTGATGAAGGTCGAGACGAGCAGCACGGGGACCGCGATCAGCAGGGCCCGGCCGAGGGCGGCGGCGGTCCGTACGAGGGCTGTCAGCACGGGCCCGGACGAGGCGGAGCCCGCTGCCGTGGTGGTGCCTGCCACCCGGCCGGCCGCGTCACGCAGGTTCAACGTGGTCACTTGTCTACCCAGACGCCCTCGAAGCGCTGGATGTCCACCCAGTTCTGCAGGCCGTGCACCTTGGGGCTGTGCGCCGCGAAGCGCGTCACCGTGAACAGGAACACGTTCGGCATGTTCGTCACCGCGATCTTGGTGGCGTCCTGGATCGCCGCCGGGTAGGCGGGATCGGTCAGGGGGTACCCGCTCGTCTTCGCGACCGCCGCGGGCAGCGCCGCGGGGCTGGTCTTGCCGAGGTTCATCAGCCCCTGCGGTCCGAACAGCACCTGAAGCGCCTGCACCGGCGACTGGCGGGCGTTGAACTGGTCGAGCACGAACGGGTACCTGCGCGTGATGTAGTTGTTGACGCCCGGCGTCTGAACGGTGAGCGTCGTGCGGATGCCGGCGGCGTTCAGCTGCTGCTGGATCAGTTCACCGACCGGGTCATCCGCTTTGCCCAGCGCGAGCTGGACATCGACGCCGTCCGGGTATCCCGCCTCGGCCAGCAGCCGCTTCGCCTTGGCCACGTCGTGCGGGTAGAGGTTGTCGAGCTCCGGGTTGTGGGCGACGTAGCCCTTGGGGAACGGCTGCCAGACCGGCTGGCCGTACCCGAAGTTGGCCGTTTCGACCAGCGCCTGCCGGTCGATCGCCGTACTGATCGCCTGGACGACCTTGGGGTTGTCGAACGGCTTCACGGTGTTGTTCACGTCGAGGACGCGGACCGGCAGCACATCGGTCGTCTCGACCGGAAATCCGGCGGCCTTGACCCCGCTGACCTGTGATGCGGTGAGGTCGGCGATGTCGTACTGACCGGACTGGAGGCCCGCGACGGCGACGGACGGGTCAGGCGTCGGCTTGAGGACGAAGTTCGTGACGAGGATCTTGTCCGCGTTCCAGAAGCTCGGGTTCTTCACCAGCGTCGCCTGCGAGCCGGGCACATAACTCTTCAGGATGAAAGGTCCGGCGCCGACCGGCTGGGTGGCCAGCTTCGTGGCGTCCTTCGCCGCCGCCGGGCTGACGATCTGGCCGGTCTTGCCTGACAGCAGCAACGGGATCTGATAGTCCACCTGGGCGAGATGCAGCGTCACGTCGGTGGCGCTGTCGGCGGTGACGCTCTCGACGGTGGCCAGCTGCGGCGCGATCGTCGACTCCTTCGCGGTCTTGCCGCGCTCCAGGCTCGCCTTGACGGCGGCCGCGTCGAGCTTCGTGCCGTCGGAGAAGGTCAGACCCGGCCGCAGGTGGAAGGTGACCGAGCGGCCGTCCTTGGCGTACGTCCACGACCGCGCGAGGCCGGGCTGGGCCTCGCCCTTGGCGTTCACCTCGGTGACCCCCTCATAGACGAGAGTCAGCGCGTGGACGTCGTTGCCGACCGCGGAGGTCACCGGGTCCCAGGTCGACGGCAGCGACCATCCCCAGGTCAGGGTGTCGCCGCGCTGGCCGGCGGAGGACACGGCGACGCCGTCGCTGACGGATGCCCGGGAGGCGCAGCCTGCGAGCACGAGCGCCACCACGCCGGCGATGCCGGCGGCCTTGAAGGCCTTTCCCACGCTCATCACCTCGGCCCCGCGGCGATGAGGGCTTCCTGGCGGGCGGCCGCGCCGGCGCGCAGCAGCGGGACGAGCTCCTTGCCCCAGTCGCGCACGTCCTGCAGCGGGTCGAAGCCGCGGATCAGGAAGTTGCGGATGCCGAGGTCGTAGTACTTCAGCAGGGCGCCGACGACCTGCTGGGGCGTGCCGACCAGAGCGGTGGAGTTGCCGCCGCCGTCGGTCAGCTGAGTGACGCCGAACCAGAGCCGCTCATCGTGCACGAGCTTCTCGTCCGCCTCGTCCTTCAGCCGCTTCGCACCGACGGCGCTGTTCTCGCCGCGCCCGATCCGCCACGTCCCACCACCGTTCTGGGCGAGGTTGTCCTCGAAGGCGCGGCGGATAGCGTCGGCCTTCTCCCAGGCCGCGTCCTCCGTTTCGGCCACGATCGGGCGTACGGACAGGGAGAAGCCGATCTGGCGGCCGTGCTGCGCGGCCTCGGCGCGGATCAGTTCGATGCGGTCGCGCGTCTGCGCCAAGGGCTCACCCCACAGGGCGTAGACATCGGCCCAGCGGCCGCCCACCCGGATCGCGTCGTCGGACTGCCCGCCGAAGAAGATCGGCACCTGCCCATGAGGCTTGACCGAGCTGAACGCGCCCTCGAAGCGGTAGAACTCTCCCTCGTGGTCGAAGGGCTCGTCGGAGGTGAGGGTGCGCCTCAGTACGTCGATGAACTCCGCGGTGCGCCGGTAGCGCGCCTCCTTGCTCTCGAAATCTCCGTCGCGCCGCTGGTCGGCGTCGCTGCCGCCGGTGATGTGGTGGATCGCGACACGGCCCGCGCCGGTGAGGTTGTCCAGCGTCGCCAGCTTCCGCGCGGTCAGGGTGGGCTGGATGAATCCGGGCCGCTGGGCGATGAGCACTCCCAGGCGCTCGGTGTTGTAGAGCACGTGGGCGGCTGCGGCGAAGCCTTCGGGCGAACTGGCGCTGTGGGCGACGAGCGCGCGGTCGAAACCGGCCTCCTCGTGAGCGCGGGCGAAGTCGGCAAGGTAGCCGGGATCGACGACCGGCCCCCGCCAACCGGCGCTTTCCGAGCCGTAGGCGGTCGAAACCATCCCCAGGATCTGGATCGACAAGGTGCGAACCTTTCAAACGTGTGGACTGAGCCGTCCGGAACGGCGAGCTTGATGGGTCAGTGGGCTGATGCCGCTTTCAGGAGGGCGCGGAGGGCACACCGCCGACGACGGTGACGGCCAGATCAGCAAGGGAGTACGGCGCGACGGTGTGGGCGTCACTTCGCTATCGGCATCGGGTCCGGATCGCGCCGGCTGACTGGTTCACACTGGTTAGCCTGCGGCGTTGCCCGCCGGACTGTCCAACGACGCTTTCTAATCACGACCCATCACGTCACGCGATAAATACCCTTACAGCAGGTAGGAATAATAGGTATACTTCCGGGCATGAACCGTACGCTGGACATCGCTCCGTTGCGCAGCTTCGTCGCTGTCGCCGACGCCGGCGGCTTCCAGCGCGCCGCCGATGCCCTGCATCTCAGCCAGGGGGCGGTGAGCCAGCACGTCCGCCGGCTGGAGTCCGCGATCGGCCGCCCGCTGGTGGAGCGGCGCGGTCGCGGTTCCCGGTTCACCGCCGACGGCGAGAAGCTGCTGAGCCTGGCGCGAGGCATCCTGGCGCTTCATGACGAGGGACTGCGGAGCTTCGGCGACGAGGCCCGCGGGCCGATCGTCATCGGCTCGACCGAGCATGCGGCGGCCCAGTTGCTGCCGCATCTGGCGACCACCCTCGACGGGTCGGCACCCCGCTACGGCGTCAAGTTCAGGATCGACCGCGGGACCAAACTTCGCGAGAGCTTCGCGACCGGACGCATCGATCTGGCCCTGCTCATCGGCCCCGCCGACGACCCGCGCGCCACGCCGGTCGGCGACCTGGCCCTCACCTGGTACTCCGCTCCCGGATGGACGCGACCGAGGCGGGGCGATCCGCTCCCTGTCGTCGCCTTCGACAATCCCTGCGCACTTCGCGATCGTGCCCTCGCGACCCTGTCGCACCACTCGATCCCGGTCGCCATCGCCGCGGAGGCCAACCAACTGGCCGGCGTGCAGGCCGCCGTCAGCGCCGGTGCGGGCGTGGCGCTGCTGGCGACCCTCGGACAGACCCCGGAGGGCCTCGTGCCCCGCGACGATCTGCCGAGGCCGAAGCCTCTGCCGCTGGCGCTGTGGACTCGTCAGGGTGTCGCGCCGGCGGTCGCCGAGCGCGCGTCGGATGCGCTGCGCCGCCTTCTGACGACCCCGGTCCTGACCGAGGTGCCACCGCACGACTTCGTCCTCGCCAAAGGAGCCTGATGCCTGTCCAGCCGTCCGACGCAACCGGCGGGGGCCTTGCACGCACGCCCAGCGGCGTCCTCGTGCCCGCCGGCATCGACCCGTTCCATCGGACCCTGCACCATGTCGCCCCGAGCGGCCTGATCGGCCAGACCTCGCAGACCTCGGGGATGAAGCGGCTCGAGGCCATCAGCGGCAAGACGGTCGGTGCCGAGAACCTCTGGATGGGCCAGACCCACGTCGCCGCGTCAACGGCGTCGGGCAACCACCACCACGGGGCATCCGAGACCGCGATCTACGTCGTGTCCGGGCATCCCGCCTTCGTGTTCCTGGACGTGGAGGGCGACGAACCGGTGGAACACCGGATCCAGACCAGCCCCGGCGACTACATCTTCGTGCCGCCGTTCGTCCCGCACCGCGAGGAGAACCCCGACCCGGAGACCGAAGCCGTCGTCGTCATCGCCCGCACGACCCAGGAAGCGATAGTCGTGAACCTCGACGGGCTCGACTGGTCCGAAGTCAGGATCCGCTGAGCCGGCCGATGCGGACTCAGCCGACGGAAGCCACCGGCATCCCGGCCGCGCAGGTGCGCGCGCTGCTGCTGCGCCGCGACGAGGTCGTCATCGCCGACGTACGCGAGGAGGCCGTGTACGCGCAGGGACACCCGCTGTGGGCCGCCAGCTTCCCCCTCTCCCGGCTGGAGCCGGACGCCTGGCGGCGCATCCCCCGCCGGGACACCCCCATCGTCGTCTACGGCGACGCGGACGCGCCCGCGCAGCAGGCGATCGACGTCCTGCGGCAGCTCGGCTACTCCCGGGCGCACGCGCTGCTGGGCGGGCTCGACGGCTGGATCGCCGCCGGCGGCGAGCTCTTCCAGGACGTCAACGTGCCCAGCAAGGCGTTCGGCGAGCTGGTCGAGTCGATCAACCAGACACCTTCCCTGACCGCACAGCACGTGCGCGCACTCATCGACTCCGGCAAGCCTCCCGTCATCGTCGACGCGCGCCGCTTCGACGAGTTCCACACCATGAGCATCCCCACCGCCACCAGCATGCCCGGCGCGGAGCTGGTACTGCGCGTACGCGAGCTCGCCCCCGACCCCGCCACCCCCGTCGTCGTGAACTGCGCCGGGCGCACCCGCAGCATCATCGGCGCCCAGTCCCTGATCAACGCCGGCCTGCCCAACCCCGTGGCGGCGCTACGCAACGGCACCATCGGCTGGACCCTCGCCGGGCAGCGACTCGACCACGGAGCGACCAGAACGGCGCCACGCACCGTGACGGAGTCACATCATGCCCTCGCCCTCGCCGGCGCCCGCGCCATCGGCAGGCGCGCCGGCGTCAGGTTCATCCGCCCGGCCGACCTGCCCGGCCTGCACCGCCCCGACCGCACCACCTACGTCTTCGACGTCCGCTCAGCGGCCGAGTTCGCCGGCGGACACCTCGACGGCTCCCGCCATGCCCCCGGCGGGCAGCTCGTCCAGGAGACCGACCACTACGCGCCGGTGCGCGGCGCCCGGATCGTCCTCGTCGACGACGACGGGGTCCGCGCCGCGATGACCGGATCGTGGCTCGCCCAGATGGGCTGGGAGACCTGGGCGATCAGCCCCGCCGCCCCCGAGGACCTCACCCGGCAAGGCGAGGAGCCCGATCCCCTCCCGGAGCCGCCCCAGGTCGACACCGTCGACGCCGCGACCCTGCGCACCTGGCTGGGCGCCCGCCAGACCTCCACGGTCGTCATCGACGTCGCGCCCAGCCGCGACTACGCCGCCGGGCACATCCCCGGCGCCTGGTACGCCGCCCGGGCGCGACTACCCGCCGCGCTCGGCGCGATCGGCCCCGCGACCCGGTTCGTCGTCACCTCACCGACCGGCGTGCAGGCGCGCTTCGCCGCGGCGGACCTACGCCGGCTCACCCCCACGCCGGTGTTCGGCCTGGACGGCGGCACGGCGGCCTGGCGCACCGCCGCACCGCTGGAATCGGACCCGGCGCGCTACGCGGTCGCTCCGGCCGACCGGTACCGGCGCCCGTACGAGGGCACCGACAACGCCCGGACGGCCATGGAGGCGTACCTCGCGTGGGAGTTCGGCCTGGTCGAGCAGCTCGAGCGGGACGGCACCCACCACTTCCGGGTGCTCCGGTGAGCCAGGCGCCAGGAACGACCGCTTCCTCGACGAGGACCGGCTCCGCACGCCCGGTCGCGCCTATGGACACCCGTACTAGGTGGCGACGAGCTGGCGGGTGATGCTGGGATCGCTGATCTTGGTGTCGTCCGCCAGCAGGAACGCCTTCGACAGGATGACCGACAACATTCCGCCGTCCTCCTCGAACGGCAGGAACACCGAGGCGGCGGAACGGTCGCGGCCGGGGACGATGCACAGGTAGGCGTCGTTCGGCTCCATCAGGATGTTGCCCGACCCCAGATGGATCCGATAGGTACGCAGTTGCCCGCGCACGCGCAGGAACCGGTCGGTCAGCTCCACCCGGTCGGCGATCTTCAGCCGGGGCAGCAGCCGGGCCAGCGCGTCACGCCGCGTGCGAGCGGTCTCGCTCAGCTCGCCGAACCCGTACGACTGCCAGTAGCCGTCGTGCCCGGCCGCCGCCTGCTGGTCGAGCCCCAGGGACCCGACCCCCACGGCGAGGTCGGCGTCGCGCAGCAGCTCCGACAGCACCAGCGGCGGCACTTCGGTGAGCGGCGCGTCGCCGGGAAGATCCGCGTGGCGGAACCGGATCGCGTCGGTGGCGGCGCAGGAGGCCGTGCCCCAGTCGTCCTGGTGGGGGTCGGAGGCGACCTGCATGCCCCAGCTCGCCTGCCAGCCGGCGAGCGTCTTGACGGCCGCTCCTATGTCGCCATCGCACTCGTAGTCCCAGTGACCGATCGACAGCCCGCTCCAGCCGCGCTGCTCCAGCAGCGCCTTGGCCTGCCCGTAGCGCACGACGTGTCCCTTGAAACGGTCGGAGTGGGTGCGGGTGCGCTCCTCGGCCGGGGTGAGCAGGTAGACCTCGCGGAACGCCTGCTTGAACGGCTGCCTGATCCCCCGATCCAGCAGGTGGTCGCGCCAGCCGCGCACCCCCTCGGCGCTCTCCTGGATGGGGTGCCACAACCGGACGGGCGTGTCGGCGCCCGGACGCACGGATCCGCCGCTCGCGCCGGCCAGTGCCCAGCCGCCGCCGTTCCTGACCGGCAGCCCGGCGAACCCGTCGGGCAGCCGCCAGATGAGGGCACGGGTGTAGGGGCCGGTGACCGGATGGTCGAAGAAGTACTGCTCGACCTCCTGCCAGGACAGCTCGCGTTCGACGATGAGCATCTGCTCCAGGCGCAGCCGCTCGGCGGCCTGCGTGCGTTTGAGGTCTTTCAGCGTGGCCTTGAGATCGGCGAGCACGGGATCCTTGCGGATGGACTGGGGCGCCGACTTGACGGCGCGCCCGGACGCGTTGACGAACCGCAGCACCGGCCCGTCCACGTCGAGCCGGACGACACAGTCGCCGACCTGCTCCTCCCGGATCCCGTCGGGGCCGAGCCCGAAGGCCGGGACCGTCCGGTCGACGAGCTGCTCGTGGCTCAGCCCCTCTTGTACGGCCACCGCGTCGAGGGCATCGGACGCCTTCGCCAGCAGGGCCGGCCTGCGCAGCCTGGCTCGCACGCGCGCGAGCACGCCCACCGTGTCGAGGCCGCCCCGCCTGGCCAGCACGTTCAGTGCGGCGTTGGCCAGTCTCTCGTTGCGGCAGACGGCAGCGCCGCCGGTGCCGTTGCGCCCGATGCCGCAGTTGATGGCGACGTCGCCGAGCAGCGTGGACACCCAGGGCGCGTCGATCACCTCACAGGTCCACAACATGCCGCGCAGCGGGAGGACGGTGTGGCGGGCGAGGAAGACCCTGCCGCCGGGCTCGCGGCTCTCGCGATGGGTGGCCAGGCGGGAGAGGATCTCGCGCAGCACCGCCACGCCGTCGTCGGTGAGCAGCGCGCGGACCTTGGCGAGCCAGGCTTCGCTGGGCCTGTTGGCCTTGGCCTTGCGCCAGTGTTTCAGCAGGGGCAGCACGGCGGGGTGAGCCAGCCGGGCGGCGTACTTCCCTGCCATGGCACGGGCGATGGGGTCGCCGTCCCAGACCAGGCTGCGCACGACCCCGGCCGGCCCGTGCTCCGGGGGCTCGGTCAGGACGCGCTCCAGGTCCTTGCGTAACGCGGCCCGGCCGGGGCTGCGGTGGGCCGGGTGCCACGGCGGCGCTTCATCAAGGATCTGACGGCGCTCGGGGTATCCGAGCGTCGCGATGGCGGCCAGCGGAATCCGGTACAGCTCCGCGTGTCCGGTGTGACCGCAACTCGACAGCGCGTCGGCGATCTCCCACAGGACGCGCGTGTCCTCGAACGTCCAGGGGATGTCGCCATCGGCCACCTCACGCACCAGCCGGAGCACCTCCTCGGGGTGCTCGTGGCCGCCCTTGTCGCCCAGGCTGAGCCGCAGTTGCGCCCACATGCCGAACGCCCTGAGCCCGGCCTCGTCGGCGCCGGGCCGCCCGCCCGCGTCGTACCGGGCGAACAGCTCACGCGGCAGCCCCTCCATGCGGTGGTTGAGCAGGTAGCCCTGGGACCGGGGAAAGGTGTCGAGGACGCCCATGTCAGCCTCCGGCCCGCGGCATGAGGCGGACGAGCGCGCGCGCCGGGCTCGCGTCGGGCCGGGCGGGAAGGGCGATCTCAACTGAGCACCTGGCTGTGGCGCTCGCGTCTCTGAAGGTGGCCGTGGCCATGGGGGGAGCTCCAGCGTCGTCGGTCGGTCAACGTGACGAGCCATAGTTATCAACGGGCACCGACAATCCCGGGGGCGGGCGCGAGCCGAGGCGGTGCGGTGCGCCGCCAGGATGAGCGCCTTCGACGGCGCCCTCGCCAGAACGGGCGCATCAGAGGCACCCGTTGCCGGCGCCGTCACCGCGACGCCCACTGGGTCGGAACCTTCAGTCGATCGACCCGACGACGGGCTCCGCCGCATAGTGAGCCGGTGTCAGGGTGACCCCGGTGGCCTCTGCAGCCAGCGCAAAGGCGAGAGCGATGGAAGTCCGCCCGTCGGCCTCTCCGTCCAGCGGCATGCCCAGCTCTCGCATATGGGCCAGCAGGCGGTCAGGATCGCTGCCGTTCCGATCGCCGGGGAAGAACGGCTCGAATTCCGTGACCACCACCCCGTCGACGGAGTAGACGAAGTGCTCGTCCATGGTGACGCCCGTGATGACCCTTGCCATCTCCGTACCCTGGGAGAGGGTCTCCGGGAGCGGCTGGCAATGGTAGTCGATCAGGACCGTTCCTCCGTCTCCCGCGTAGGCGGCAATGCCCACTTCTCGGGAGGTGTCACCGGGAGTGGCGCCGATCCGGTGACATGCCTCCTCAGGAGACAGGCCCCGCACGAACGTCACGCCGATCAGGTCGCTCTCTTTCTGATACTCCTCGAAGAACCAGGCGTAACCCATCGGCGATGCGCTGCCCACTGCCGATCCCCCTCCGCACCTGCCTGGATGATGATCCCTTTCGGGGGACAGGCTATGGGCAGCAGCCGGATGCGCCGCCCACTACTGAGGAGCGGGCACCGATGAATTCCGGGCGGCAGAGTCGTCTTAAGCATCAGCGACAGGCCACAGACGCCGCGGCCACGCACGTTCCCCAGACGACCACCCGAGACCACGGAGTTCTGATCATGCGGAAGCTGATAGCGACAGTGTTCAACTACTCCCTCGACGGCCTCCTCGCCGACGAGGGCACCGAGTTCTGGAAGTTCTGCTTCGGCCTGCCCGAGAACAGTGAGCCCGACGACCCGGCGCACCTCGACTTTCTCCAGAGCGCGTACGCGCACCTCATGGGCCGCACCGCCTACGAGGGCATCGCCAGGGCCATGACAACGTCCACCGACCACCCGTTCGCCGACATCCTGAACGCCGGGCGCAAGGTCGTCTTCTCCCGGACCCTGAAGACGGCCGACTGGGCCAACACCACCATCGCCGCTGGTGACACGACAGAAGAGATCGACAAGCTCAGGCTGGGCGGCGACGGCCACATCATCGTCTGGGGCGGCGTCAGCCTCTGGCGGTCGCTCATGCGGCTCGACCTGATCGACGAGCTCCGGCTGAGCATGTTTCCCTACGTCGCGGGCGAGGGCACCCGGCTGTTCGACGGCGTCCCCAAGTCCTGCCGGCTCGACCTGGTCTCCAGCACCGCCTCCAGCAACGGGATCGTCTATCTGCAGTACCGGCGACACCGCTGACCCGGCGACCGGACACGCACAACGACCGGCGAGTCGCCGCGTCGTGAGGGTCCGGGTGCCGAGAACGGTCATCGGCTCATGCCGCGGCGCGCTCGTCAGCCGATCGCCGGCGCTGCGACGTCCGGGTGACGGCGGGCGGGTTGTAGGCCACGTCGAGAGGACCGGGATCGGTCCCGGGCGGCACGATCCCGTCGATCCGGTCGAGGATCTCGTCGTCGAGGGTGACCGTGGCGCCGGCGAGGAGGTCGTCGAGGTGCTCGATGGTACGGGGGCCGATGATGGCCGAAGTGACGCCGGGGTGGGTGACGGCGAAGGCCATCGCCAGGTGGGTCAGCGACAGGCCGGCCTGGCGCGGCCTCCAGCCACCAGAAGAGGGACGCGCGCGCGGCCGGTACCCGTCACGGCGCGTCCTCGGCGGCATCGCCCGCGCGCTGCGCCTCACCGGCCAGGAGCGCAACCTCGTACGGTGCTATCTCCTGCACGCGGA
This sequence comes from Nonomuraea angiospora, assembly GCF_014873145.1. Taxonomy (NCBI): domain Bacteria; kingdom Bacillati; phylum Actinomycetota; class Actinomycetes; order Streptosporangiales; family Streptosporangiaceae; genus Nonomuraea; species Nonomuraea angiospora. Next base: position 5,267,668 of record NZ_JADBEK010000001.1, read on the forward strand.
CCCGGACCTGCCGCCCCACGGCTTGGACGCCTCCGATCGGTTCGCCGTCACCGCGGCCAGCCACCTGCGGCAGACCGTGCGGCATCCCGAGGCCGGAGCGATCGAGCTGGACTTCGACGTCCTCACCGTGCCCGACCAGGAGCAGCAGGTGATCATCTTCACCGCCGACCTGCTGGTGGCCGGGGCCTGCGCCGCGGTGAACTGGGCAGGCCGGTAAATGGATGGCGGACCATCACGGCCCGCTCTTACACTCGGCCTCATGTCTATGCCCCGAATTTCCTAGCCAGGACACCACCTTCCACGCCACCCGTGTGTCCTCTAGCAAATTCGGAGTGCAGTTCCATGCTCACCCTACGTGGCGTCGACGTGCGTGCGGGCGCCCACCTCCTGCTGTCCGGCGTCACCGCCCACGTCGCCCCCGGCGACCGCGTCGGCCTGGTCGGCCGTAACGGTGCCGGCAAAACGACCCTCATGAAAACCCTCGCCGGAGTGCTCCCGCCTGCGGCCGGCGAGATCGTCCGCACCGGCCCCGTCGGCTACCTGCCGCAGGACCCGGCCGCCGCCGACCCGGCCGTCACCGTCCTCGACCGCGTCCTGTCCGTCCGCGGCCTCGACCGGGTGGTCCGCGACCTGCGGGCCGCCGAGTCCGCTCTGGCCGAGCGCGGCGACGAACGGGCCATGGCCCGCTACGTCCGGATCGAGGCCGAGTTCCAGGCCCGCGGCGGGTATGCGGCTGAGGGTGAGGCCGCCCGCGTCGCCGCCGGGCTCGGCCTGCCCGACCGGGTGCTGAACCGGCCGGTGGGCGACCTGTCAGGCGGGCAGCGCCGCCGCGTGGAGCTGGCCCGGGTGCTGTTCGCCGAGCCCGGCGTCCTGCTGCTCGACGAGCCGACGAACCATCTCGACGGCGACTCCGTAGCCTGGCTGCGCTCTTTCCTGGCCGGCCATTCCGGAGGTCTGGTCCTCATCACCCATGACACCACGCTGCTGGCCGACGTGGTCAACCGCGTCTGGCACGTTGAGCACGGCGCACTGGAGGCGCGCAACACCGGCTGGCACGCTTACCTGGCCGACCGCGAGTCCGACGACCGTCGCAGGACGCGCCTGCGGGCCGCCGCCGAGCGCAAGGCCGCCGCGCTTCATGCCCAGGCCGGCCGCATGCGCTCCAACGTGGCCACCGCGACCCGGGCCAGGGACATGGCCCGGCGCGCGGAACGCATGCTCGCCGAGACTCCCCCGCCCCGCGTCGCCGAGAAGGTCGCCCGCATCCGGCTGCCCGAGCCCGCGCCCAGCGGCCGCACGCCGCTCGGCGCGATCAGCCTGGCCAAGTCGTACGGCGGGCGCCCGGTGCTGACGGGGGTGGACCTGGCCGTCGACCGGGGCAGCCGGCTCGTGATCCTGGGGCTCAACGGCGCGGGCAAGACCACGCTGCTCAGGCTGCTGGCCGGGTACGAGCGGCCCGACTCGGGACGGGTCGTGCACGGGCACGGGCTGCGGCTGGGCTACTTCGCCCAGGAGCACGACACGCTCGACCCGGCGCACACGGTGGGGCAGCACCTGGCCGGCGCCGCCCCGCACCTGAGCGACGGCGAGGCCCGGACGGTGCTGGGGTCGTTCTCGTTCAGCGGCGACGACGTGGACAAGCCCGTCAGGGTGCTGTCGGGCGGGGAGAAGACCCGGCTGGCGCTGGCCGGGCTGGTCAGCTCCCAGGCCAACGTGCTGCTGCTGGACGAGCCGACCAACAACCTCGACCCGGCCTCCAAGGCCGAAGTGCTGGGGGCAGTGGCCGCGTACCGGGGCGCCTTGGTGATGGTCACGCACGACCAGGAGGCCGTCGCAGCGCTTCGGCCGGACCGGGTGCTGCTGCTGCCCGACGGCGTCGAAGACCTGTGGAACGACGGCTACGCCGATTTGATCACCCTGGCCTGATCACGCCGGCTCATCGGTCACGGCTTCGATCGCCGTCCTGGCACCTCGGCTGTGAAAGCGCCGTCCCGCCGCCACACGACCGGGCGGGGCGGCGTTGCCACCTGGGGGCAGCACACGTGCTGGAGGGGCTGGTTGACCACGGCCGAATCTCAGGGCCGGCTCACTGGCGCCAGGTGCTCAGGGTGCGGGAGATCTCCTCGGCGCCGGAGACGACCTCTTGCAGAATCTGCTCGGCGCGGGACTCGTCGATGCGGAACTCCGGACCGGCGACCGTCACCGCGGCGACGACCCGTCCGGCGATCGTGATGGGGGCCGCCACCGCCCAGACGCCCTCGTCCACCTCGGCGGCGCTCTTGGCCCAGCCCTGCGAGTCGATGGCAGGCAGATCGGCCAGGACGGTGTTGCGTTCGGAGAGGGGCGGGCTGGGCTCGAGGCGGTCGAAATAGCGGGCCGCCCAGTTTTCACCCATGGCGGCCAGCAGCACTTTGGGACCGGCGCCGCGATGCAGGCTCATGATCTGGCCGGGGACGAAGGAGAGCCGGATGGCGTGTTCGGTCTGGCTCATCTCCACGCACGTGGCGTAGTCGCCAACGCGGCGGATGACCAGGGCGGCCTCGCCGGTGGCCTTGGAGAGGCGGTCCACCAAGGGGCGCAAGGCCTTCGACGCCTGAAAGGCCTGTTCGGCGGCGCGGGTCAGCAGGAAAACGCGGGGGGAAAGGGCGTAGGTGCCGGTGCCGCTCTCCTCCACCAGGTCCATTTCACGCAGCAAGGCGAGAAAGCGGTAGGTGGAGGGGGCGGATATGTCCACCTCGCGGGCGATCTCCTCGACGCTGAGCACCGGGCGTTCCTCGGAGAACAACAAGAGGATTTTCAGAACTCGCCGGGCGCTGTCCACGCCCGGGGTTCGTTCCCGTCCTGCCAACACCATGCCCCCTCTGATTTCCGACAATTGACAGGTCAGGCGGAGAACGTCACCACGAACCGGTTCTGTTCGATGACGTTTCCGCCGTACGCGACGAGGAATTCCTCCCTCGTCGGGTCGCCGGTGACCGGCCTGTCCAGAGCGTACAGCCAGAAATAATAGTGGTGTACGCCGTGGCCGGGCGGGGGCTGAGGGCCGGTGTACGCTTTCTCGCCGAGGCCGTTGGGCCCTTCCCGGTACGCGGCACCGCCGCCAGGTGCGGAAATGACGGTGGTCGCGGGATCGATGCCGTACACGATCCAGTGCGTGAAGCCGTGCGGAAGGGGGGCATCGGGGTCGTGGACGATCAGCGCGAGTTCGACGGCGCCCTCGGGGACACCGGAAATCTCCAGGTCCGGGGCCGTATTGTCGTGATAGCCGGTGTGCCGGTCGGGAATGCGGTCGCCCACGGAGAAATGGCGGGGCGCGATGGTCAGGTCTTTGATGTTCAACGGCATCGGGGTCATTCCTTTTTCAGTATTCGGGCAATCTCGTCCGCCACCGCGCCGGGCGACTCCTCGGGCACATAGTGATCGAGGCCGGGCAATTCCACGGCCCGGAAATCAGGCCGCAGGGCCTTGGTGGCGGCGTACGCCGACGCGGATACGATCTTGCTGTGTTCGCCGCGGAGGAGGGTGACCGGCACCGTGATCCGGCGGGTCTCCTCGGCGAAGTCGGTGCGCAGGCCCCGCACGGTGTGAACCATCGCCGCGGGGTCGGCGAGCGCGCGAAATCCGGCGCCGTCTTCGACGTATCCGTAGGTCACGCGGCGGCGCACGGCGTCGACGGGCATCAGCGGGTAGCGGGCGCGCAGATAGTCCTCGATGTCGGCTTCGGAGGCGAACAGCCGGTCGCCGCCGCGCACCCGCGTCTCCAGGTCGCCGAGCACCTCGGGTTCGACGAACGGCGTGTAGTCCACGGCCACGACCCCGGCCACCACCTCGGGGTGCAGGGCGCCGAGCACGATCGCGTTGCGCGCGCCGAGCGAGTGCCCGGCGACCACCACCGGCCCGCAGTCCAGCGCCCGGACCAGCGCGAGCACGTCGGAGCAGTAGTCCGCCGCGCCGTAGCCGGCGGCGGGCTTGTCACTGCGGCCGTGCCCGCGCTGGTCGACGGCGATCGTCCGGAGGCCGTCGCCCAGCCGCTCGACCACCGCGTCCCAGACGCCGAGGTTGGCCGTGGTGCCGTGGAGCAGGACGACCGCCGCCCCCGAACCCCGGTCCCGGACGCACAGCCTGACGCCCCCGGCGCGGATGTAGGCCAGGTTCTTGATGGTCCGCATTGCCGTGGTCAGACGGGGGTGATGGAGGAAAGCGCCTTGCGCACGGTGACGAGGCCGCGCACGATGTCGCCGCGCTTGGCGGCCACGTCGCCCTCGCCGTAGGCGTACATGCCGTCGCCGGTCTTCATGCCGAGCTTGTTCTGCTTGGTGAGGTCGGTGATGAGCGAGGAGACTCCCGATTCGTTGGAGAGGTCCTTGTTCAGGTAAGAGGCGACCGATTCGTAGATGTCGAGGCCGGCCATGTCGAGCAGGCGCATCGGTCCGATCACGGCGAGCTTGTAACCGATGCCCCACTTGACGCAGGTGTCCAGGTCCTTCTGGGAGGCCACGCCCTGTTCGACCAGCGAGAGGCATTCACGCAGGATGGCGTACAGGATCCGGTTCTCGATGAAGCCGGGGACCTCCTTCTCGACGACCGCCTCGTAGCCGAAAGCCTGGACGATCTCGATGAGCCTGGCCTCCACGTCCTCTGCGGTGCGCTCCCCCTTCACCACCTCGATCATGGGGATGAGGTGCGGCGGGTTGGACCAGTGCATGCCGATGAAGCGCTCGGGGTGGTCCATCACGACGGCCATGTCGGAGATCGGGATGCCCGAGGTGTTCGTCGCGATGATCGCGTCGGGAGCGACGGCGGCCTCGATCTGGCGCAGCACCGTCTTCTTCAGCTCGATCTTCTCCGGGATGGCCTCGATGACCAGGCCGGCGCCGGCGAGTGCCTTGGCCTGGTCCAACTCGTAGGCGATGGAGCCGCCCGGCGTTACCGGGACGCCCAGCTCGTCCAGCACCTTCTCGGCGCCGGCGCAGATGCCCTCGGCCCGAGCCAGGACGTCCTCGCTGATGTCGTTGAGGCGTACCTCGGAGCCGTAGCGGGCGAGCAGCGCGGCGATGCCGGGGCCCATGCTCCCGGAGCCGATCACGGCGCTGATTCTCGGCATGGTCATATCGACGTCTCCTTGTTCTCGAAAAGGATCAGGCTTCGAACCGGTCGAGCTTGCGGTTGAAGTACATCCAGAAATTGCTCTTGGCCCGCTCCGGATAGATGCGGCGGAACTTCTCCCGGGACTCCTCCGGATCCGGCACCTCGTACGACATCCCGGACGCGAGCAGCGCGAGCTGGAAGTCCGCCGCCTTCTCCAGGAAGATCCCGGCGAGCGTGGCCTCCTTGATGTTCCGGCCCACGAACGAGGCTCCGTGATTGGCCTGCAGCACGGCGTCCGCGCTGCCCAGCGTGGCGGCGAGCTGCTTGCCGAGTTCCTGGGTGGTGATGATGTGGCTGGTGGCGGCGAATCGCGGCACTCCGTGCTCGGCGAAGTACACGCCATGGTTGTTGACCACGGAGAACTCGATGTCGCCCGCGCCGAACACAGTCGCCTTGAACGGGTGCGAATGGCCGACGACGTTCACCTCCGGACGGGCCAGCATGATTTCGGTGTGCAGCGGCCATTCCAGGTGCCGCAGCCCTTGGCCCTCGAGTACGTTCCCGTCGAAGTCGATGAGGATGAAGTCGGCGGCGGTGACCTCCTCCAGCCCGAGGTTGCCCTTCTTCAGCCACAGGCCGCGGCCGAATGGATCGCGGTAGGAAAGGTGCCCCATCGACATGTCGCCGTGGCCTTCCATTTCGAGGATCCGGTGCGCCCGGGCGACCTCGTTCAGCACGGTTCCTATCGACTCGTCCTGGGAATACAGGGCGTCGCTGTTGGACATGGTCTCCTCCATGGGTAGCTGAAGATCAGGCGCGGGTCTCGGCCACGGTCAGCCCGCCGACCCGCTCGTGCACTCGCCCGCCGGTCGCGACGGCGACGCAGATGAGCAGTTCGCCGGGCCGGGGGGCGTCGGGGGCGGTCAGGGTGGCGGCGTCGTAATGGGAGCGGACGTAGAGCTCGTCCTTGTACGCCAGCGGAATGTCGATGCTCGTCCCGGCGGCGGCGGTCTTGGTGGCCGACGAGATCCAGGCGGAACCGCCGCCCACCGCGTCCCGCAGCGCGTTGCCGAAGATCGTGGTGACGCAGGCGACGACGTGTTCCTGCTCGCCGTTCAGGCCGGCTATGCCGCCTTTGCCGTAGCTCTGCACCTCATGGCCGCCCAGCAGGGCCACCGCCCTCTCGCCCAGCGCGGTGCCGAGGGCGGCGCTGGGCGCGGTCAGCGGGGTCAGATCGGCCTCGTACCGGCCGGCGAAGGGGTTCTCGATCACTACCCCGACGACGGCCTTGACCAGGGGCTGTGCCGTGACCGGGCCGTTCTCGTGCAGGATCTCCTCCACGGAGCTCACCCAGCGGCGCACCCGGTATGCCTCGTACACGGCTTTATCAGCATTCATTGCGATATTTCCTTCCAAGCCTCTAAATCAGGCGCTCACGGAATGGCGGTCGGGGTCCGTGGGGTCGTACCTGGCGGTCTCCAGGTTCTCCACGGTGAACTGGTTGCCCTGGGCCATCCCGCGCGTCGCCGCGTAGTCCGCCGACCGCTGCTGGCACCGGTCGGTGATCGGCCGCTCCAGCTCGCCCCACCGCACCAGCGACTCCTCGATCTCGCCGTCAGGCGCCTCGCTCGCGGCGACGGCCAGGGTGTACGCGTTGGCCATCGCGCAGCCGGCGCCCTGGGCCAGCGCCGGGCACATGGCGTGCGCCGCGTCGCCGACCAGCGCCACCACGCCCGCGCTCCATTCGTCCACCACGGTGGTCTGGTAGCCGTAGTACCGCGGGTCGGCGGCCTTGGCCGCCGATCGCAGCACTGGCGTGAGCTCGGGGAACACCGACGTCCAGAGGTCCAGGTCGATCGGGGTGCGGCTGCCCTGCTCGTCCGCCGCGGGCGCGCCGAGCGCGATGTACAGCTCGCGGTCGTTGCACGGGACGTACAGGACCCGCAGGTACCTGGGCTCCAGGTTCCAGAAGTCGATGACGTTGTCCCATTCGCCTGGCCCGAGCTCGTCCTTGTGCCGGGGCACCAGGAACCTGGTGATCCCGTCGCGTGTCTTCCAGCGGTCCTGAGTGAACCCGATCGCGTCGCGTACCTGGGACTTCACCCCGTCCGCGCCCACCACCAGATCCGCCGTCAGGGTCTCGCCGGAGGCCAGGGTGACGGTGCCACGCGGGTCGGCGGACACCACCCGGGACCCGGTGTGGATCTCGGCGCCCGCCCGCAGCGCCGCGTCCAGCAGGGTCTTGTGCAGGTGCGGGCGGGTCATCGTGCGCCAGGGCAGACCGTCGAAGTGCTCGTGCGAGACGCTCGCTCCTTGGACCCGCGTCTCGTAGTACGGCGGGGTCATCGAGTCCGCCAGCGCCTGGTCGTAGGCGCCGATCGCCTGCAGCACCTTGAGGCTGTTGTGCCACAGGACGATCCCGGCGCCCTGTTCGCGCAGCTCGGGCCCCTGTTCGTGGACCCGCACCGTCCAGCCTCGCCGGGCCAGAGCGGCGGCTGCGGTCAGCCCGGCGAATCCCGCTCCGGCGATCTCCGCGTGCCGGCCGTTTCCGTTGCCGCTAACCGTGTTCTTCATGTCCTCGCTCTCGTCCTCGGTCCCCGTGTCCTCGCGTCAGTTCTTCGCGCCGTACGCCTTGACGAAGGTGTCGTCGTACACGTCCTTGGTGGTGGGCTTGGCCCCCTTCAGCACCCCTTGGCCCGCGAGCACGTCGATGGTGGACTGCCACTCGGCCTCGTCCATCGCGCCAAGGCCGTTCGCCGTGGTGACGTCGCTGGTGAAGGTGTGGTCGATATCGGCCTGCAACTGCTTCTGGAACAGGCCGGCCTTGCTCGCGTTCTCCGGAGCGGTCTCGCTCAGCAGCTTGGCGGTCTCGGCCGGGTGGTCCAGGACATACGTGAACGCCTTCAGGTAGGCGTTGGTGAAACGCTGCACCAGATCCGGATTTTTCTTGATCATTTCGTCGCCGGCGAAGAGTCCCGAGCCGTAGACGTCGTAACCGGCGTCGGACCCGAGCAGGACGCTGAGCGTCCCGGCCCCGCCCGCCGCCTCCTCCAGCTGCGGCACCTCGGCGTCGATGTAGCACGGCACCGCGTCGACTCGCCCCTGGATCAGGTAGTTCTCGAACGGCGGGGTGACGGTGAACTCCTTCATCTCGCCGCGCTGCATCTTGTTCGCGGCGAGAAGCGCCTGGTAGAAGATGAACGTCGAGCCCGCGGAGTGGACCCCGACGGTACGTCCCTTGAGCGAGGCGACCGAGCTGAGCTCCAGATTGCGCTTCAGCGAGCACATGCCGAGCGGCGAGGCCTGGTTGACCGCCGCCAGCGCCTTCACCGGCACCCCCTGGGACCGCGCGGTGACCAGCGACGGCAGGTCGCCGAAGCCGAAGTCGGCCCGCCCGGTGCCCACCGTGCGCAACGCGTCCGGGGAGCCGGTGCCGCGCTTGATGCTCTCGACCTCGATGCGCTCCTGCTGGAAGTAGCCGAGCTTCTGCGCCACGTAGAACATGCCATGACCGCCGCGGAGCTGGTAGTCGAGTTGCACCGTGACGGTGTCGAGCCCGCTCGCCCCGGCCTTGTCTTCGCCGCCCCCGCCACCGCAGGCGGTGAGCAGGAACAGGGCGGCGGCGGAACCTGCGAAGCCAAGAAGCTTCACGCGAGAAGGGGAGATGGACATGGTGACTCCTTGCGCGCAAGCGGAGGGGGGCGGAGGGGCTACTCGGTTTCGGATCGGATGTGCGGGAACCGCCCGCGCAGGACGAGCTCCACCAGCGACATGCCGTAGTAGAGGACCAGACCGAGCACCGACACCAGCGTCAGCGCCGCGAACATCAGCGGCGTGTCGAGCTGCGTGGACGCGAACTGGATGAGATATCCGAGCCCCTTCTCGGCGCCGGCGAACTCGGCGACCACCGCGCCGATGACGGCCAGCGTGATCGCGATGCGCATGCCCGCGAAGAGGTACGGCAGCGATGCGGGGATCTGGATGCGGGTGAGGATCTGGTTGCGGCTGGAACCCACCGAGCGCATCAGCAGCAGCAGATCCTGATCGACGGCCTTCAACCCGACGATCTGGTTGAGCGTGATGGGGAAGAACGCCATCACCACGATCAGCGTGAGCTTCGGCGCCAGCCCGTAACCGAACCACAGGATGAAGATGGGGGCCAGGGCGACCTTCGGCACCACCTGGAAGAGCACGATGAGCGGATATACCGCGCGTTCCAACCAGCTGAACCGGACAACTGCGACAGCGATCGTCACGCCCGCCGCCACGCTCAGCAGAAACCCGTAGAGAATCTCCTGAGTCGTCACCCAGGCGGCCTCCAGAAGGCTCTCACGCGATTCCACGATTTCCGCGAGAAACTCACTCGGTTTGGCGAGGACAAAATTCGAGATCCCGAACACCCGGACGACGAGTTCCCACACGACGAACGCGCCGAGGAAAACCAGAATGCTCGGCCAGGCCCGGGACCACCATGCCCGAATGGCCTCCCCCGGCTCGGCGCCGCCACCGGCCCGGGCCTTGTTCGCTATTTTCGCGTCCGTTGAGATTGCCATGATCGTCAGACCGTCGCTTTCGGTTCAAGACGCTCGCGCAGACGGGCGGCGTACTCGCTGAAGAGGGGCTCGTCGAACACCGCCCGGGTGCGCGGCCGGGGCAGGCCGATCGGCAGCGTCTCCAGGATCCGGCCCGGGTTGACGCCCATCACGTGCACCACGTCGGACAGGAACACCGCCTCGGAGATGGAGTGCGTGACGAACAGGATCGTCTTGCCGGTGGCCGCCCAGATCTCGGCCAGTTTCTCGTTGAGCTCGTCGCGAGTGATCGCGTCCAGCGCGCCGAAAGGCTCGTCCATCAGCAGGATCGCCGGGTCCATGGCGAGCGCCCGGGCGATGGACACGCGCTGCGCCATGCCCCCGGACAGCTCATGCGGCAGCTTCCCCGCGGCCCCTTCCAGCCCCACCAGCTCCAGCGCCGACTCCGCCGCCGACGCCGCCTGGGACGCCCGCTCCCCGGTCGCGATCTGCCGCAGCATGCTCGCGTTCTGCACCGCGGACTTCCACGGCAGCAGCGCCGGCCGCTGCGGCACCAGGCCGATCCGGCGCGCCTTGACGGCTTCCGCCGCCGGGCGCCCGCCGATGCTCACCGCACCCGCGGTGGGCGCGAGAATTCCGCCCAGGATTTTCAGCAGCGTGCTTTTCCCACACCCGGAAGGGCCGAGCAGGGTGACGAAACTGCCGGCCGCGATATCGATATCCAGATCGTGCAGCACGGTTTGTGCGGCGCGTCTCGACCCGCGTCGGGAGAAACACATTTCGATTCCCCGGGCAGAAATCCCCACGGATTCCATGCGACAACTCCTCCCGCGCACCGAGAGCGGTCACCCCGGAGCGTCGGGATGTTCTATCACTCTCTGATAATCACTTATCAGCGAGGCTAGGCTGCTCGGTTGCGGCACGTCAAGGGTCGCCTGCGTTTTTGCGCCTGTTACTGCCGGCGTTGGTGCGGGTTCGGCCGACGGCGCCGATCAGCGCGCCGGACCCGGCCGGTCCGGTGACGGCGCCGTACCACCACCAAGCTCTCCGCCACCCCCAGGTCCGGCCCATTGCGTGAACCAGACAGACCAAGCTAGGGTGCCTGGTATAACTGGTCCACAAGAGGAGTCAAGCCTGTGCGCGTGCCGCCGACCGTCTTCCCCGATCCCGAGGCCCTGGGACGTGTCCTTGCCGCAGAGATCGCGACGGGGATCGAGGAGGCCGCCCGCGACGGCCGGCCGTACGTTCTCGGCTGTCCCGGCGGACGCAGCGCGCGCAGCACCTACTCGGCGCTCGCGGGCGAGGTCGCGGCCAGGAAGATGGACCTGGGCCACGTGGTCATCGTGATGATGGACGAGTACGTCGTCCGCGACGGGGCCACCGGCCTGTTCCGCCGCATCGCCCCCGACCTGCCGCACAGCTGCGTGCGCTTCGGGCGGGCCGAGATCGTCGAGCCGTTGAACGCGGCGGCCGCCCCCGATCGCGGCATCGCCGCCGACAGGTTCTGGGTGCCAGATCCAGCGGATCCCGGAGAGTACGACCGCCGGATCGCGGGCATCGGCGGCGTCGACCTGTTCATCCTGGCCTCCGGCTCGAGCGACGGGCACGTCGCCTTCAACCCCGCCGGCACCGGCGCGGACGCTCGCACTCGCGTCGTGACGCTGGCCGAACGGACCCGCCGCGACAACCTCGTCACCTTCCCGACGTTCCGGGGGCTGGACGAGGTCCCCGCGTACGGGGTGACCGTGGGTGTGGCGACCATCCGCGATCTCTCCAAGCGCGTCGTGATGGTGGTGCACGGCGCGGACAAGTCCGAGGCGGCGCGCCGGCTCGCCGCGGCCGAGGGCTACGACCCCGACTGGCCCGCCACCGTCCTGAGCGACTGCGCCCGCCCCCGCCTGCTCGCCGACGAGGCGACCGGCCTGGCGGCGGGACAGCCCGCGCTGGACCGTCCCTGACCTGCGCATACCCTCTATCGAGACCCTGAAGGAGACAGATGGCCCGCATCAAGATCGCGTACCTCGGCGGAGGTTCGTCGCGCGCTCCCGGAACGATGGCGTCGTTCATGCACCACGGCGCGGAGTTCGACGGCTCGGAGTTCGTGCTGATCGATCTCGACCCCGCCCATCTGGAGATCGTCAAGTCGATCACCGAGAAGATGGCACGCAACGCCGGCCTGGACATCACCGTGACCGCCACCACCGACCAGCGCGAGGGACTCCGCGACGTCGACGCGGTGCTGTCCAGCTTCCGCCCCGGCGGATTCGCGGCGCGGGCGATCGACGAGCGCATCCCGCTGAAGCACGGCGTCATCGGCCAGGAGACGCAAGGCCCCGGCGGAATGATGATGGCGCTGCGTTCGGTTCAGGTGATCAAGGAACTGTGCGCGAACCTCGCCGACGTCGCGCCCAAGGCGCGGATCTTCAACTACACCAACCCCGTCAACATCGTCTCCCAGGCCGTGGCCGACAACACCGACATCCCGATCGTCTCGTTCTGCGAGGGCCCGATCGTCTTCCCGCCGGTCGTGGCCAAGGCGGCGGGCCTCGACCCGGACAAGCTGGTCGCCAACATGACGGGGATCAACCACAACTGCTGGTCGAACGAGGCGACCTACGACGGCCAGGACGCCTTCCCGATCCTGCGCGAGCGCTGGGAGGCGCTGCGGGACCGGCCGACCGACGACGTCAACGGCCTGCGCGCGCTGCACCTGGCCGTGGCCATGGAGTCGATCCCGTCCGACTACTTCAACTACTACTACTTCAAGGACGAGATCCTCCGCGAACGGCAGCTCGCACCGATGACCCGGTCGGAGGTCATCATGAGCTCGCTGGACGACTACTGGGCGCATTACCGCGAGCAGGCCGAGTCCGGCGCGCCAGAGCTCGACCCGGCGCGTTCACGCGGCGGCATTCACGAGCTGGAGCTGGCGATCGAGGCGATCAGCGCGTTCTACAACGACACCGGCGCGCGACTGCCGTTCAACATCCCCAACACCGGCGGCGTGCTCCCCGGGTTCGACGAGCGCACGGTGGTCGAGCTGTGGGGCACCGTCGACGCGAAAGGCTTCCACCCCGAGCCGCAGAAGCCGCTGCCCCGCTCCGTCCTCGGCATCACCCGCCAGCTCGCCGACTACCAGATCCTCACGGCCAAGGCGGCCTGGGACGGCACGGTCGCCGACGCGGTACGCGCCATGGCCGCCAACCCGCTGGTCCCCTCACTCACGGTCGCCGAGGCACTGTACGGCGAACTCGCCACGGCCCAGGCCGCCTGGCTGCCCGAGCGGCTGATCCCCTGACCATGAGCGCGCTCTACCTCGGAGTCGACGCCGGCAACAGCAAGACCGCCGCGCTCGTCTGCGACGTGGCCGGGACGATCGCCGGGGCGGGCCGGTCCGGCTGCGGCGACATCTACGGCGCGGCCGGTCCTGAGGCGGCGGTGGCGGAGGTGCTGGCCGCGATCGACGCCGCCCTCGCCCAGGCGGGGGCGAGCCGCGCCGACATAGTCGGCGCGGCCTTCCGGCTGGCCGGGGTCGACTGGCCGGAGGACCGGGCCTACTGGGAGAACGCCCTGGCCGGACGCTACCCGTCCCGCTCGATCCTCAACGACGGATACGCCGCGATCCGATGCGGCGAGCCGTCCGGCGTCGGCATCGCGGTCGCGGCCGGCACCGCCGCGGCGATCGCGGCGCGCGGCCCGGACGGAGCCCTGTGGGACATGGGCTGGTGGGGCCAGCACGCGATGGGCGCACTCGGCCTGGCGAGCGAGGCGTTTCGTGCCGTGAACCTGGCCGAGCTCGGCCTCGGCCGGGAAACGGCGCTGACCGCGGCGTTGCCGGCGCACTACGGCCTGTCCTCGGTGGCCGAGCTGAACCACTGGTTCACCCGCCGGGAAGGTGCCGCCACCCACCCGCAGAAGGCGGGGTGCGCGCGGGTCGTCACCGCCACGGCGGCCGCCGGCGATCCGGTCGCGGTGGAGATCGTGCGGGCCCAGGGCCGCCATCTCGCCACGTACGCCGGCGTGGCCGCTCGCCGTACCGGCCTGACCTCTGCGGGAGGAGCGGTCGGCGTGGTGCTGACCGGGTCGGTGCTCATGGCCGACGCCTCCCCCGTGGCCGAGGCGATGCTGGCGGAGCTGCCCGCGCACGTGCCCGGCGCGGTGCCGCACCGGAGCGCGCTCCCCCCTGTCGCCGGGGCGGCCCTGGACGCCCTGGGCGAGGGCGGCGTGCCGTTGACGGGCGCGGTCCTGGACCGCCTCATGGGCACGCTCCCACCGAAGGCGTTCTTCGAGACCTGATCTTGAGAGGAGCGCCATGAAGCGTCCACGGTGGCGGCCGGGCCTGCCCTCGACGGCTTGGGCCGTGACGGGGCGCGGCTCAGATGGGGCGGAACAGGTCGGCCTGGAAGCGGTAGGCGTCGCTGCGATAGATCATGCGCCCGGAAAGGATGGGAGTGCCGTCATCGGCATAGGTGACCTCCTCGCCGACCAGCACCGGGGCGCCCGGCTCGATCTGGAGGAACCGCGCGATCTCCTCGTCGGCGGCGTCCGCGCGCACGGTGTAGGAACTGCGCGCGATGCGGATGCCGCACTCGCGCTCAAGAGTCTCGTACAGGGAGCGATCAGTGAGGTCCATGTCGGCCAGCGCCGCCGCCTGGGACAGCACGACCACGCTCGTGTCGAGACAGACCGGCACCCCGTCGAGGCTGCGCAGCCGGCGCAGCTCCAGGACACGCGCCGCCGGGGCGATGCCGAGCTGCTCGGCCTCCTCGAAGCCGGCCGGCCGCTCATGCCGCCGCAGGATCTCCGAGGTCGGGGTGAGGCCGCGGGCCCTGGCCATCTCCGAGAAGCTCTGGAGGGTGCTCGGCGGCTCACCGACGACGCTGCGGGCGACGAACCAGCCTCGCTGGGCGGAGCGCTCGAGCTTGCCCTCGTCGGCGAGCCGAGCGAGGGCGTGGCGCAGCGTCGAACGGCTGACGCCGAGGCTTCCGGCCAGGTCACGCTCCCCCGGAAGCCGCCCGCCCGCCGGGAACACGCCCCGCCGCAGAGCGTCATTGAGCCTGCGGTAGGTCTCCATGACGGCGCTGCCCGCTTCTGTGTCCACACCGGTGCTCATGGCGGTCACGGTAGCACGCACGAGTGGACCAGACATACCGAAATCACGCACTGGGCCATGGCGGACCACCAGTGAACATCTCGTTTCCGGCAGGAAGACCGAACAAACCATTCGATGACATCTGGACTAACTGGTCTGGTCACCCTATGCTCGTCGAAACCCCGGGAGCCCGTCGGCGCTCGCTCCCCCCAGGACAGGAGACACCGTGGTCACGCTCAGAAGAACAAAGCGGCTCGCCGCCGTGGCGACGTCACTCGCGGCGGCGGGACTTCTCACGGCATGCGTGCCAGGGACCTCCGGCGAAGCACCGGCGACGACCTCGGCGGCCGGACCGATCGCCACCGATCCGGCGAAGATGGGCAAGGTCCAGCTCCGGCTGCTCGACTACTTCACCGGCGGCACCGACCTCGCCTGGATCGACGGTGTCGTCTCGGCGTTCCAGAAGAAGTACCCCGACATCACGATCGAGCGCACCCCCATGCCGTGGGACGATGTGATGAAGGCGCTGCCGCTGAAGCTCAGGTCCGCCAACCCTCCTGACATCGTGCCCGCCAACAACGGATGGCAGTCGCTCGGCACCCTGGTGCAGGGCGGGCTCGTACGCAACCTCGACGACTACGCGGACGCGTACGGCTGGCGCACGAGGTTCCCGGCGTCGATCCTGCGCCAGCACCAGTTCTCCGCCGACGGCAAGCAGATGGGCACCGGGTCGGTGTTCGGTTCTCCGGTGGCACGGGCGTCGGCCATCGAGGTGTACTACAACCGCTCGCTGCTCGACCGGATCGGCGCGGCCGTGCCGAAGACCTTCGCCGACTTCGAGACCGCGCTGGCCAAGGCGAAGTCGGCCGGCATCACCCCGATCTCCATAGGCAACCTGGAGCAGGTGGGCATCACCGGCCCGCTGTTCGCCACGATGGACGCCCTCGGGCAGCAGAGCAGGATCTCCGACTTCATCTACTCCCAGAACGCCGTGAAGGTGGCCGACACGGGCTTTCCCCAGGCCACCGCCGCGCTGAAGCAGTGGGCGGACAAGGGCTACTTCACCAAGGACTTCTCCGCCGTCCCGGGGCAGGACGCCGCACAGGCGTTCGTCGACGGCAAGGCGCTGTTCCGGTTCGACTACTCCGGCTCGCTGCCGCTGAAGAAGGGGCAGAGCAAGAACTTCGGGTCCTTCCTGATGCCCCGCGCGGACGGCGGCCACCCGGTCGCGACCGCGTCGTCGGCCACCAACTTCTCCATCTCCGCCAAGAGCGCGCATCCGGACGCCGCCGCGGCGTTCATGAACTTCGCGGCGAGCCCGGAGGCCGCGCAGCTCGCCGCGGACAACACCACGATGCCGCTGCTCGCCCCCGTCAAACCGGCCGGTGACGACCCGTTGTTCGCTGACGACGTCGCCGTCGCGGCGCAGCTCTCGGCCGACGACGCCTCCGTCCCGTACCTCGACTGGGCCACGCCGACGCTGCTCACCACGATCCAGACCCAGATGCAGGACATGCTCGCCGGCAAGGTCCAGCCGGACGCGGTCGTCCAGGCGGCTCAGGCCGACTACGACAAGTTCCAGAAGACGCTGGGGAAGTAGCCCCGCCATGGCGACCGTGAAGCAGCTCCCGGCAAGCGGCGCGTCCGCGCAGGCCGCACCGCGTACGAACGCGCCGTCCAACCACCGCCGCAGGCGACGGTGGCTCGGACTGGCGTACCTGGCGCCCGCTCTCGCCGTGTACGGGTTCGTCGTGCTCGTCCCCGCGATCCAGGGCGTGTGGCTGTCCTTCTACCACTGGAACGGCATCACCGCGGCGTCGTGGGCGGGCCTGGCCAACTACCTCGGCTTCCTGCAGGACCCGGCGCTGCGGCAGGCGATCGAGCACACCGTCTTCTTCATCGTGTTCTTCTCGGTCCTGCCCATCACGCTCGGCCTGGCCAGCGCCGCGCTCACCGCCCGCAAGGACGTCAAGGGCGCGGCCGTCTACCGCTGGGTCATCTTCCTGCCCCAGGTGCTCACTCCCGCGGTCACCGCGGTCATGTGGAAGCGCGTCTACGCACCCGACGGGCCGATCAACTCGGTGCTGCGCGCGCTCGGACTCGACTCCCTGGCCCACGGCTGGCTCGGGGACTACGACTGGGCACTGCCCGCACTCGGCATCGCCGGCACCTGGGCGGCGTTCGGCCTGTGCATGGTGCTGTTCGTCGCCGGCACCCAGGCCATCCCCGCCGAGCTGTACGACGCGGCGCGCGTGGACGGCGCGGGCCCGATCCGCGAGTTCCGCACCGTGACCCTCCCCGGGCTGCGCGGGCAACTCGCGATCGCCGTGACCCTCACGGTGCTCGGTGCGATCCGGGTGTTCGACATCGTGTGGCTCACCACCCGGGGCGGCCCCGGCACCTCGACCATCACCCCCACCGTCGTGATGTACCAGCGCGCCTTCGCCAATCCCGACGTGGGCGCGGCCTCCGCCATCGGCGTCGTCCTGGCACTCGTCTCCCTGCTCATCGCGCTCGTCGTGGTACGGCTCTCCGAGGACGGAAACCGATGATCTCCACCCGGGAAAAGATCTTCAACTACGCGTTCCTGACGCTCCTCGCCGTCAGCGTGCTGTTCCCGATCGTGTACATCCTCGGCGTGGCGATCAGCCCCAGCACGAGCGGCACGCTCGACCTCGCGCATCCACAGTGGTCCAACTTCGCCACCGCGTGGCAGCAGGCCGGTTTCGCCCGCTACCTGCGCTCCAGCGTGATCATCACCGGCACCGTCGTCGGGGTCTCCACCGTGCTGGCGGTGATGAGCGGGTACGCCTTCGGCGTGCTCGGCGTCGTCGGGGAGAAGGCGCTCTTCCCGCTCATGCTGCTCGGGATCATGATCCCGATGGAGTCGATCATCGTGCCGCTGTACTACGACTTCCTGGCCTTCGACCTCACCGATGGTTACCAGGGCATCATCCTCGCCCACATCGGCACGGGCGTGAGCTTCGGCGCGTTCTGGATGCGCGCGGCCTTCCGCACGATGCCGGCCGGCATCGCGGAGTCCGCGGAGCTCGACGGCGCCGGCTCCTGGACGCGGCTGTGGCGGATCTACCTGCCGATCTCCCGCCCTGCCATCCTGACGTTCGTCGTGCTCAGCTTCATGTGGACCTGGAACGACTACTTCCTGTCCCTGATCCTCGTGGCCGATCCCGCGCACCAGCCGCTGACGCTGGGACTCGGCACGTTCTCGGGCCGCCACCTCGTGCAGGTCAACCTGCTGGCCGCCGCGGCGGTGCTCATGTCGCTGCCCATCGTCGGGCTCTACCTGTTCTTCCAGCGGCAGTTCATCCGCGGCATGCTGTCGGGCGCCCTCAAGGGCTGAGCCCGGGGCGCCGTACGGTCCGATCGTCACCCGCCTGCGGGGTGAGCAGGGTGACGGGGCCGAGCAGACCCGAGACCAGCTGGTGCCGCGTACCCGGCCGAGATCGAGCACCGGGACCCCGGCCGAGCCGGATCCGGACGGAACCGACACCGTACGGGAATAGCGCATTCCGCCGCTCCATCCGGCAAGGCCCATCGCATGCCAGCTGTCCATCGCCTGGACATAACTGTGATGTTATTGGAGAGTGAACCGGGCAAAACGGCACAATGTTGAGGAAAAGTAGGACGAAATTGACTTACCGCCGATCGAAGCCTCGCTACGAGAGAGCCGCCGTCTTCAACCCGGACGGCCTGCCGGTCTGGGCGGACCGCCACCGGCTCGACACCGACCTTGCGGCACATGACCACGACTTCTTCGAAATAGCCCTCGTCACCCGCGGACACGGGCTGCACATTGCAGCCGACGGCGACCACCCCCTCCAGCCAGGATCCGCCGTCGTGATTCCGCCGAACCAATGGCACGCCTACGGCCAGTGCGAGGACCTCGTGGTCTTCGACTGCTTCGTCGCTCCAGAGCTGATCGACAGCACCTTGTCGTTTCTCGACGCGGAACTGCCGCTGATGAGAACGGTGCACACATCGGCCCTGCCGCTGCCGCAGCGCGTCCAGCTGAGCCCCTATGACCTGAGCATGGCGATCGCCGAACTGCACAGCATGAGCGATGTGGCCGCCCCGCGGCGCTCGCGCATCCAGGTCGTGGGGCATCTACTGATCTACCTCGACATCCTGAACCGTTCCTGGTCCGCCGACCACTCGACGCACCGTCGCACGATCACCTCGCTCCACCCCGCCGTATCCCGGGCCGCGCAGCTGATGGAGAACGAACCAGGTCGCGCCTGGACGCTCGCAGAACTCGCCGCCGCCACGAGCACGGAGAGAACGCATCTCGTCCGGCTGTTCCAGCGCGATCTGGGCACGCCACCGATCGCCTACCTCAACCGGCTGCGCGCACAGGCCGCGGCCAGACTTCTGGTGCAGACGGATCAACCGATCGCCCACATCGGCACCCAACTTGGCTGGGACGACGCCGGCTACTTCGCTCGACGATTCAAGACCGCCTACGGCCTCAGCCCATCCGCCTACAGAAGGCGTGCTCTCGCCGGCCAGGCCCACTACCACTCCCCTCCGGAGCTCCCCTTGCCAGTGAGCGGCGCACGATTCGAGCCCCGGAGTGACGGTTAGAGCGGCGCGGCAAGCAGCGGCGACAGCCGGCCTTCGGCTTTACAGCTGCCCTTCGTAGTCCCTGCGCATGGCGTCACCGGCGCTGCTTCGCCACGTCTTGACAAGGTCGTCCAGCGTGCCGATCGGCTTTCGTCCCTGGACGATCTCCTTCACGCCATCGTTGAAGGCCTTTTCGACCGCCGTGTTCTTCGAGGCGTGGGTGTCGGAGAACAGGCCGACCGTCGGGTTGGCCGTCCCCTTCGCGAGTACCTTCTTCTGGTACGAGTACTGCATGTCGGCGTCCTGCGGCCGGCCTGGCTGATAGATGACGGCTGGGGCATCGGACAGGTAGCGGATCGGAAGGACCGTGTTCGTCAGGCCGGTCTGCGTAAGCTTGGGGTCGCCGTCGGGACTGACCGTATGATCGACGCCTTCCTGACCGTATATCCGATAGACGTACTCCTCCGTGCCGAAGGGAGCGGCCAGCCAGTTCAGCATCCGCAGGATGAGTTCGATCTTCTTCGGGTCGCTCTGCTTCTTCAGCCCGGTGATCGAAAGGTTTGTTATATAGCCGCGGAACCACGGAGCCAGCTCGCTCCCGTCGCGGGTGTAGACGGGCATCAGAGCGAGCTTGAATTTCTCGTCGGCGGCACCGTTCTGGATGTACTGGCGCCAGCCGAGGTAACCGTCGAAGCAGTTGATCGCAATGGTTCCCGCGGTGAACAGATTCTGTGCTGGAAATTGGTCCGAGAACGCATCGGGGTGCATCACACCGGCCGCCCACAGCTGGGCCAGGTCGGCGATTCCCTGCTTGTACTCTTCGGTCTCGAACTGATGGACAAGCCGTCCGCCTTCTTCTCGCCAGCCGTTCGGCGCCTTGTTCATCATGAGCAGATACTCCCGCACCCCTCCCCAGCTGCCGAAGGCCCAGCGCCTCGCCTTCGGGTCGGTCAGGGCCTTCGCGGTCTCGGTCAGCTCGGCGAGGCCCTTCGGCTCGGGTGACACCCCGGCCGCTTCGAACAGGTCCTGGCGAATGTAGTGGTAGACGCTGACGGCTCCACGGGGGATCGGTATGCCGTAGATCCCACCGTTGAACACTGTGCCCTTCCAGTGCTGGGTGGGGATGTTGGCAAGGTTCGGATACTTCTTGATCGCATCGCCGGCGAGGTGATCGTCCAGCCGGGCGAACCGCTTCTCCAGCAGCAACGGCAGGTTGGCCGCCACCCCCAGCTGCATGACGTCGGGCAGATCGTTACCGGCGATCGTGGTGGCGAACTTCTGCGCGTAGTCGGCGGCGGCGACCATCTGGAGCTTCAGGTCGACACCGAGCCGATCATTCAAGCCGGCCCAATAACTGTTGCTGCCGACGCCCGGCGGGACGGCATAGTAGGTCTGGCTCATCCCGGTGATCGTCTCGCCGTTCCCTGGCTTGTCCGCCACCGCTCTGGGCCGCTCCTTGGGGAAACGGCGAAAGGCCGCCTCGACCCCGTCGGCAGTTGCCGGAAGGTCGGGGGTGAGCCCCGTGTAGGGGATATAGGCCGGCAGGACGACTTTGCTGTTCGACGCCGCCGAGTTTCCCTGGCGCCCGGCGCCGCCGTTGCCGCATCCGGCGAGCGATCCCATGCCCAGGAACACCGCGGCTCCTCCTGCGCCCGCCAGAAACGACCGGCGCCCAAATGCCTTTTCTGACATTTCTTCCTCCTGATCGGATACACGCGGCTGTCGGCCGCCCGTGCATGTCAACCTTTGACCGCGCCGGTCATGACTCCCTTGGCGAAGTGCCGCTGCAAGAAGGGATAGACGACCAGGATCGGAACCAGCGCGACGACGAGGATCGCCATTTGCAGCGGAAGCTGCGGAGGCATGACCTCGGCCCCGGCGCCGACCTGCTCACCGCCGATGGTCGTCTGGTTCACCACGTACGTGCGCAGGACCAGAGATATCGGCCACTTTTCCGTGCTCTGGATGTACAGCATCGCGTTGAAGAACGCGTTCCAATAGCCGACCGCGTAGAACAGGCCCACGACGGCGAGGACGGCCTTGGACAGCGGTAGCACGATCTTGATCAAGGTGGCGGAGCTGGAGGCGCCCTCGATGGCCGCCGACTCGAACAGCTCTCGCGGCAGCCCTTGGAAGAACGCCCGCATCACGACCACGTTGAAGGCGTTCACCATCACCGGCAAGATCAGGGACCACCAGGAGTCCAGCAGGCTGAGTTGCTTCACCACGAGATAGCTGGGTATCAGCCCGGGACTGAACAGGACGGCACCGAGCACCAGCGTCGTCATCGGCCGGACACCGACCGCTCCACGCCTGGACAGCCAGTACGCCAACCCGGTGGTGGCGGCCAGCGAGAACACGGTCCCCACGACGGTGATCGCGATCGAGATGCCCAGGGCCCGCGTGACCACTCCGCCGGACAAGATCGCCTTATACGCCTCGAACGACATCCTGCCCGGCCACAGCACCATGCCACCGCCGGAGGCGGCGATCGCCTCCTTGTCCGCGAGCGAGGTCGCGATCACCGACCAGAACGGGATGATGACCAGCAGGACGGCGACGCCGAGTGCGACCGCCTTCACCAGTTGCAGGAGGGGGTTCGGCCGCTCCATCCAGACCGGACGTTTGCCGCCGGGTGCCGATCGCGCCCGAGCGGCGGCAGACGATTCGATCGTGCTCATTTCCGGTAGACCCCCTGTTCGCCGAACGCGTGGGCCAGCTTGTTCGCACCGATCACCATGAGGACCCCGACGACGCTCTTGACCAGGCCGGCGGCGGTCGACATGCCCCAGTCGCCGCCGACGATGCCGTAGTTGTAGACCCAGGTGTCCAGTACCTCGCTGGACTCGATCCCCGCCGGGCCCTGCTGCAGGATGATCTGCTCGAAGCCCACCGACAGGCTGTCGCCGAGACGCAGGATCAGCAACAGGATGACGATCCCCTTCAGGGAGGGCAGCGTGATATGCCAGAGCCGCTGCCAGCCGTTCGCGCCGTCGACCGCCGAGGCCTCGTACTGCTCCTGGTCGATCTGAGCGATGGCGGCGAGGAAGATGATCGTTCCCCAGCCGGCGTCCTTCCAGATCACCTGCGCGGTGAGCAGCGCCTTGAACAGCTCGGGTACACCGATGACGTGAACCATCGGCAGGTCGTTCTGCACCAAGAACGTGTTCAGCATGCCCGCGTTGCCGAGCATCTGCTGGAAAATCGCGACCACGATCACCCATGACAGGAAGTGCGGCAGATAGAGAATCGACTGCAGCAGCCGCTTCAGTCGCTCACCGGCCAGGCTGTTCAAGAGCAACGCCAGCAGCAAGGGAATCGGGAATACGAAGACGGCCTGCACGACGGTCAGGATCAATGTGTTGGCGACGGCGGACAGGAATGCCGGGTTCCCGTCCCAGAGAAACGAGAAGTTCTCCAGTCCGACGAACGGCGCCTCCGTGATTTCCAGGTACGGTTCGTAATCCTGGAACGCGATGATGTTGCCGAGCAGCGGAAAGTACTGGAACAAGATCAAGGCAATCGCACCCGGCAGGCCGAGCGCGACCAGCACCTTGTCCCGGCGTAGCCGCTGGAACCGCCGTGACCTCCCGGTCTCGACTGCGGCAGTGCCCGCGGTCGAGGGCCTGCCCTCGACGATCATGGCCATGGCGTCCCGGCTTCCGCCGGCGTGTTGCCGCAGCTCAGGTCGGGGCGCGGAGAGTCGCGACCCGGGTCGTGTTCGTCATGGCAATGTGGAGAGCGATATACGGTAATCATTGTTTCTCGCGCATCGGCAGCAAGCCCATCGGCTCAGAATTTGACGGCACCGCCCCACCGGCGATGCCCGCGTCGTTTCCGGGTATTGCTGGGATGTTATTGATCGGTAACGACCGGCACCACCGACAGAGTTGACCAAAACTAGGACAGGGTTGGCACGAGTCGCCGGCACCCCTGGCCCAGGTCGGCACATGCCCGTACGGTTGCTCTCGCCGCACCGACCCGAATCGCCGCCGCGGAATCAGGTCCGCGCGAATTCCGGCAGATCCTTGCGGCCCCGATCCGGCAACCCATGCTGCCTCGAGCCAGGAACAGGTAAATGAAAAACAACAGCAAGCCGAAGACCGTCGCGGTGATGGCGGATCACATCTGGGCCGTTCAATTCGGACCGGCACAGCGCGAACGATTGGCGGCGCTGGCCGACCGCACCTCTCCGGTCTGGGTGCCCTCGCTGGAAACTCCGGAGATCCAGGATCAACTCGGCACGGTGGAGGTCGTGATCACCAGTTGGGGTGCGCCGCCGTTCGACGCCGGCCTGTTGAATCGGATGCCGAGACTCAGGGCGATCCTGCATGCGGCCGGCAGCGTCCGCGGGCTTGTCAGTGACGCTCTGTGGGACCGCGGCATCGTTGTTTCCAACAGCGCCGATCTCAACGCTGAGCCGGTGGCCGAGTACACCTTGGCTGCGATCTTGATGGCCGGCAAGAAGGCGCCGTTCCTGGCTGCCGACGCCCGCGAGTATCGAGCGGATTGGTCGTCCTGTCAGTCCGCCCGCGGCGCGCTCGGCAATTCGGGCCTGACCATCGGACTGGTCGGATTCTCTCGGATCGGACGCAAGGTGGCGGAGCTGATCGACACCGTCATGCACCAAGCCACCTGTCTGGTGGCCGATCCGTACGCCGACGCCGACGAGGTCGCGCGGTTCGGGGCAAAGTTGGTGCCGCTGGAAGAGCTGCTCTCGAGGGTGGACATTCTGTCCCTGCACGCACCCGCGCTACCGGCGACCAGGCACATGATCGCCGCCGCTCAGCTGGCAGCCCTTCCTGACCAGGCCGTGGTGATCAACACCGCGCGCGGCGCATTGATCGACACCGCATCGCTCGAGGCCGAGTGCGTCAGCGGCCGGCTCCACGCGATCCTCGATGTCACGGATCCCGAGCCGCTCCCAGCGGACTCGCCCCTTTACGATCTGCCCAACGTGATGATCACGCCCCACATCGCCGGCGCGCAGGGCGCTGAGACCCGCCGAATGGCCGACGGTGCGCTCGACGAGCTCGACCGGCTGATTCGCGGGCTCCCCCTGCGGCGACGAGTCGATCGTGACGGGCTCGCCATCAGCGCCTGACGTCAACTCCGCAGAGCTGGAGGTGGATCTGCCGGGTGAAGCCGGTCCACCTCCAGACGCGGTCCGACGGTGATGACGTCGGCGATCAGACGCGCTCGATCTCGCCGCTCGGCCACGTCACGACCGGCTGCCCGGAAGCGTCCGGGCGGACGGTCGGCCAGCTGGGCGCGCGGTCGCCCAAGCTGACCGCGGCCACATACCATCGATCGGGTTCCGGAGCGTCGAACCGGCACCACGGGACTTCGAGATCGGCGCCGAACGCATTCTCGACAGCATGGACGGCGATGCCGATCGACCCACCGTCCGTCAGCGGCACCACCGCGCTCACGAGGTCCGTTCTGGCCCCCGGCGCAGGCTTTCGCGGGACCGCGAATCCGGAGATCACCAAAGCCTCGGCCCGGACAGCGGACCCGATCCGCACCGCTCGTACCTCGACCGATCCGCGCACCAGCGAGACACACGTCAGCTCGGGCCCCTCGTCGAACCCTTCACCCGGCTCAGCTCGGGCGAATCTCGCCACGTGTCGGCTCTCGGCTCGATGATCGTCGATACTGATCAAGTCGAATACCGGGCGCTGAGACCAGCGTCCGCGCCGGTCGATCAACGCGACCTGGTTGTCCACCGCCTTCCCTGCCGACCCGTCGGACAGCGGCACGGGAGCAGTGGCGGTCGAGTAGCCGAATCGGTTGTAGAGCGGTCTCTCGGCCACGGGCACCACGCCGCTGTAATCGACGCCGTGGTTGATCGCCCGGACGATACCGTCCGAGGCGGTGCCGGAGACCAGCCACCCAATCGGCCGGATGGCACCGACCCGGTCCTCGAGGTCGATCGGAGCCGGCTGCTCAACATCCGCCCATACCGGATGGGATTCCGGCAGCACCAGCCCGGTCAGCCCAAGACTGGCCCAGTACGGCGAACCCGGCGAGATGTACGACTCACGCATCGCCTCGAATCGGCCGAGCCAGCCCGGGCTGAGCAGACCGTCCTCGTCGAACGCACCTCGCTCGACGAAGTACTTGACGGCGCCCATACAGGTACGACGAAGCCGGCCAGGCGAGTACGGATTGGCGTCGAAGACCGCTCCCGTCCACAGCGCACCTACCGCCGCATGGCGGTATGACAGGGACCGGCCCTGGTGAAGCGGCGCACCGTCCGCGCCGAACAACGCTCCCGCGCCGGTCAGATACGCCTTGAGTCGCTCAGCGTACACGGCCTGACGCTCGGCTGTGCCAGGCTCACCGGCGGAGACGCGGCAGTACCACAGCGAGAACTGCTGCATCACCCAGCCGGCGTACCAGTCGATATTGCCCCCGCGCCCGTCCGGCCGGTTGTCGCTGTACCAGCCGTCGGCCAGATGGCAGCTGTCCAGGAACTCGAGGTTCTCCTCCATCTTCGCCTGGTCGTACGGGCCGCCGACGGATCGCAGGAAGGCCTGGGTCACATTGTGGAACCAGAGCCAGTTGCTGTCGGGGTACCGGCTGCCGATGGAGCCCGCCAGCCAGTCGACGACTTGTTCCTGTACCCGGGGCGTCAGGCTGTCCCAGATCCATCGACGCGACTCGTGCAACGCGATCGCGATCACGGCCGCCTCGACCCGTGCCTGCGCGGCATCCGCGAGCGACGGCCACCGCTCCGAGGACGCCGGATCGGTGGCCGTGGCCAGGCCGCGCGCGTACCAGCCGGCGTGATCATGCGGATCGGACTCCGCTCCTGACAGCCGGAAACCGGCCGCGAGGAACGAACGTGCGAACGCTTCCAGCCCACCGATGATCGGCCCCGAATCGGACGGCGGTCCAGGCAGGTCGAACCGCGCGTGCCCGGGGGTCGACCAGGGCCGCAACGCCAGCAGCGACCGGTCGGCGAGGTGCTGCAGGTGCCGCCGTGTCCAGCCGGTGTAGGGGGAAAGCCGACGATCATCGGCCGGCGATTGCGGACCGGCATCGCCACTCATCAGACAGCCACATCCTCTCGTTGCCGTATCAAGCCGTGGGTCCACGGGTGATCTTCGATTGCCCGACGCGACTCGCTGCGCGGTGCCCGCACCGCTGTGACCGTGCGGCGGACTGTTCGGCTCAGCGCCGGGTCCCGAACACGCGGCGGATCTGCTCGAGGTGTCCGTATCCGTGCACGGTGTCGGGCTCGAGGTAGCTGCCTTCGGTCCATTCGTTCCAGGCGTTGATGGTCACCAGCGGGACCCCGGTCCTCTCGGCGAACGCGCGCACCTTCTCCAGCGCTCGCCCGAACTGTTCCGGGGTGGCGTCGGAGATGGTGTTGGTGTGCGGGTAGCCGAGGCCCGGGTTGTATCGGTCCGACTGGACCGTTCGCGGTGACGGGTCCCATCCGACCGTCACGTTGGGGAAGTACGGCTGGTCGTACGTCCCGGCGAAGGTCTCCCAGCCCTCCTCGGCCTCGGCCAGGATGTCGGCATACGGGGTGAGGAGCGTCGGCATCGCGTGGTGATGCACCCAGACATAGGACGTCACGCTGTCGAAGCCGAGCTGACTGACGAGCGGCGCGACCCCGTCGATCGCGACACCGTCCTGGGGAAGGACGGGCTGTTCCCGGGCGATGGCGTTCAGGTGGATCTCCGGAAAGCCCGCCTGAGCGGCACGCTTGCGCAGGGAGTCGAGCGCGGCCTTGGCGTGGCCGACACCACCGAGGCCCTCGATCAGCGTCGGCAGGTCGTAGATGGACAGGTAAGGCCGGTCATCGATGCGCAGGTAGGCCGGGTGACTGAAATACCGCTCCAGCAGATAGTCGGTCGCCGCCTCGAACTGACGCGCGTCGACGCTGCCGGACTCCAGGTGCACGGCCGGCGTCGCGGACTTCCACGGATGAATGTTGCTCCAGTGGTGATTCGCCCACATCACCGCGAACTTCATGTCGTAGGCCGTTGCATTCCGCAAGAAGGCCGACTCCAGTGGCCGCTCCAGGTAAGGACGGTCGCTGTACCAGTACCAGTCGAAGAGGAAGGCGTCGACACCGTGCTCGGTGGCCATCGCCATCTTGGCCGCCATCACGGCCGGATCGGCCTCATCCTGGTAGCCATGGAGCGGGACACGGGGCTGCTGGTGCCCTTCGAACCGCGCGGTCGCCCGCTTCATCAACTCCCACTCGGTCCACCCCTCGCCATGCCACTGCTCGTTGCGAGGATCGACGTGGTAGTTCGGGAAGTAGTACGCCGCAATCGTCACGGCAGGCTCGGTCATGCGCCCCCCGTCCACCGCCGCGCACCGCGCCCATGGTCAGCCGCTGTATATCGCTTCTCTGGCATGACTTTGATGCTATTGAGGTGGAACTTCATACACCTTGGCGTGGATTGAGGAAAAGTAGGACACAGTTGACCGATCGCTCGCCAGGGCAAGGCGGCGCAGGGAGCCGGTAGACCGCGATGGGCGCCGACGCGGTGATTCGCTACTCGACAGGGCAGAGCAACGGGGCGACGTATTCGTCGCTCACCGACCTCGAGACCAGGCTGTGGTCCGAGTACGCGGCCGGGCAGGTCATTCCGACAGTGCCGACAGGCTGCGACCCGCGGCCCACCCCGGCCAACGCCGTCCTCGTCCACGCCTGGAACGAGTACCTAGAGGAGGTGGATCCGCCCGACGCTGCACGAGCTGGGAGACTCCGGCAGGCCGCTGCGGCCGGACGCCATCGCGGGCGTCCCCCGAACCGGAGTCACCCAACCACGGTGAGCCGGAACTCCAACTTGAAGACAGCTCAACCAGCCAAAAATGGCTGCCGTGTCAGCGGTATCGCCTGGTGCACTGATAGACGATCCAGCGACCGCCGCCCGCATTGGCAATGGCGTTCTTCTTCGCCCTGGCGGGCGTGCTCCCCCTGCCGCCCCAAAAGACGTTTCTCCTGGCGTTGTAGGCGACAGCCCCGCACCCGTTCACGAAGGTGACAAGGACTTTGCAGCTGGAGCGGCCGCATTCTTTCAGTGCCCGCCGCTTGGCGCCAGCCACTGTTCCGTAGTCCCAGGACCTGCCGGTGCGGCCGTTCCGCGCCACAGCAATCGCACCGTAATAGTAACGTGCTTGACTTTCACTCGCAGTAGCCGATGTAGCCGCACTGGCTGCTGCGGGAAACGCCGTAGCCAGCATCCCGCTCGCCATAAAGACGCAAGCGGCCACGGCAGTGAGCTTCTTGCCTAGCTGCATGATGTTCCCTTCGTGCCGTCCGAGCGGACGGCAGCGTGATTGCTGAGGAGAGTCTGTATTGTGCCACTTGCAAATGACTTAAACCGATAGATGCACTGTGAAGGCCGTCAGCGGACCGGCAGGCGTGTCACGCGTCAGCGGTTCGGGGAATGCGGATGGCCTCGACCCAGGCGGGCGGCAGCGGCGGGTCCGCGCCTATGAGCGCGGCGATGAGGCGGGACGACGACGGCGCCTCGGGCCATGGAGTGAAGCCATCGGTCAGCACGATCACGACGCCGGGCCGTTCGGGCAGGGCGAGGGCTGCTTTGATGCCGACCCGCATGTCGGTGCCGCCCCCACCGGCGAGATTCACCTGCTGCGCGGAGGTCACTCGGGCAGCGGTATGCACGTCGGCGTCGCAGGCGAGCACCGTGACCCGGTTGCCGCCGACGCCGACCTCCCGCAGTACGCCGGTGACCTCGGCGAGGGCCGCCGCGAGGTCGTCCTCGCCCATGGACCCCGAGGTGTCGATGACGATCGCGACGCCCGGCAGTGGGCGGCGCAGGCTCGGCAGCACGACGCCGCGCAGTGCGGCGGTGCGGCGGGACGGGCGGTGGTAGGTGTAGTCGACCGCCCCAGCGGCCCAGGCGACCGCCTCCCGTACGGTGCCGGCGAGCACGCGGCGCCAGTCGACCGTCGGTTCCAGGATCTGGTCCGCCCAGCGTTGCCAGCCGGCCGGGAGGCTGCCGCGGTTGCGCCGGTGGGCGCGCATCGCCTCGGCGGTATGCCTGCGCAGAGCCTCGGCCTCGACCTGGTTGACGCCGCCAGGTCCGCCGTCGCCGGTGAGCTCCCAATCGTTCGGTGAGCCGTGGGCGCCGGAGCCGCAGTCGGAGCAGACAGCGGACGGCGGCAGATGCGGGAGATACTCTTCGAACAGCCGCCCGGTCGTCAGCCCGAAGGTGCCGGGCTCCATCCGGCCTTCCGGCAGTGCCAGCCCGTCGGCGAGCAGGTCATCGTTGATCTCGCAGTCCTGGGCGACGTTCACGCGCAGCCGGTCGCGCTGGTCGGCGGCCGGTAGCCGGTCCGCACGGCCGTGGTGGTCGCGCAGCACGTGAGCCAGCTCATGGATCCATACACCCGCGAGTTCGGGAACGGGCGTCGCCGCGACGAACGCCGGTGACACGTAGCACCGCCAGTGCCGGTCGACCGCCATCGTCGGCACGCTCCTGCTCGGCACGACCGTCAGCGAGTAGAGCGCGGAGGCGAGGTACGGCCGGTCGCTCGCGGCACGGTACCGCGCGGCGAGCAACTTGACCTGGTCGAATTCGGCCATGGGTCAGAAAGCGCTCGGCAGCGCGCCGGACAGCTGGAGCAGATCGAGGAACGCGTCAATGCCGCTCGGCACCGGCCAGTCCGTGTCGCGCAGCGCCGCGAGATCCGCGGCGGCCCGGGCCGCGACGTCGGGTACGCCGGCGTCGACGGCCTTGGCCAGCACCGCCCAGCCGGCCTCCCAGCGTCGCCGCGTGAGGTCGCTCTGCACCGCTGAGACGACGGCCGTCAGGAAGGCGAGCTGCCGGTCGCCCCTTTCCGGTAGGGCGAAGGCGTCCGGATTGGCCAGAACGCGGTCCGGGTCGGGCAGGTCAAGCTGTTCGAGGTAAGCCAGCAGCTCCAGACCCGCGCCGTCGCCCACCGCGCCGATCACCGCCGCCGCGACCGCCTTCTGGTCGGCCCCGGCGGCGTAGCCGACCGCCAGCAGGCGCAGCGCCATCTCCCAGGTACGCGGCGACGGCCAGGCCCGGCCCCGGCTCTCCGCGTCGCCGGGCAGATGGTGGGCCAGGCCGGGCCGTGCGGTGAGGAACCCGGAGACCACCCCGCGGGCGCGAGCGACCGCGCTGGGCACCCGGGCCGGGTCGATGAGCGGCAGGGGCACGGCCGGCCAGGTTCCGGCCATGCCTCGTGCGACCGTCCGCGGGTCGTGCGTCCACTGCAGGTGGACGAACCGGTTCGCCAGTGGCGGGCTGAGGTGCCAGCCGTCCGCGGCGCTGGACGGCGGGTTGGCGGCGGCGACCACCCGGACCGGCTCCGGGAGCGGCAGGCTGCCGACCCGGCGTTCGAGGACGACCCGCAGCAGCGCCGCCTGGACGGCAGGAGGAGCCGAGGACAGCTCGTCGAAGAACACGAGGCCGCGCCCGGCCGCGGCCAGCCGCACCGCCCAGTCCGGTGGGGCCATCGGCACCCCGGTCGTGGCCGGATCATCACCGATGATCGGAAGACCGGCGAAGTCGGAGGGCTCGTGCACGCTCGCGATCACCGTCTCCAGCGGGACGCCGAGCCCGGCGGCCAGCTGCTGGAGGCCGGCGGACTTGCCGATCCCCGGCTCGCCCCACAACAGCACGGGGAGGTTCGCCGACACCGCGAGCGACAGCGCCTCCAGCTGCGGGTTCGCGGCCGGCTCCGTCCGCTGGGAGCCGAGCCGGCGAACCAGTTCGTCGGCCGCGGCCAGCGGATCCGGTGCGAAGTCCTCATGGGTGCCGTTCACTGTTCCTCGTCCTTCCACGTCATCCAGCGGACTGGTCCCGGTCCAGCAGGGCCAGGAGGAAGTCCAGGTCGGTGCGCTTGTAGAAGCGGATGAGCCGGGAGAGCGACATGCCCGTGTCGTCGGTGACGTCGGGGTTCGCCCCGGCGGCCAGCAGCGCCCGTACCAGCGCGGCGGAGCCGTTGTCCCCGACCGCCACGTGCAGCGCCGTGCGCCGGTTGTGGTCCACGGCCTCGAGGTCGACCCCGGCCGCCAGCAGGCGCGGCAGCAGGACCTCGTGGTCCAGGTGGATCAGCGCGTGCAGGAGCGTGCGGCGCCGGCCGTCGCGGAAGCGCGGGTCGACCCCGGCGTCGAGAAGCCTGAGCACGCCCGGCGTGTCACCGTGCTGGGCGCGGCTGTACAGCTCCCGCCGCTGCTCCCGCAAGTCCTTCGGCAGCCGGCCCTCGCCGGAGAACACCGCCTGCGCCGCGGCGAAGCAGCCGGCGACCGCGCCGCCGAACGCCCGCATCGCCTGCTCTCGCCGCTGCTCGTCCGCGCTGTGCGGCGCCCGCAACGTGCCGTCCTGGAAGCGCACCTCGTGCCACTCACCGCGGCATCGCACCCGGACCGGGGACGGGAGCTGCGGATCCGGCGGTCCGACCGGATCGGCGGGGTCCGCACGCAGCGGGAAGAGCGCGTCCCGGACCAGCGGATGCAGCCGGTCCGGATCCGCGTCGCCATGCCGGAGCGCGTCGAGGTCCGGCAGCCGCCGCCAGCACGCCTCGGCCAGCACCGGGGTGCCGGAGATCTCCTCGGGGTCGATGATCCGGATCCGCAGCTCGCCGGCCCGCTTGCCGCCTTCCAGCAGCAGGGAGCTGCTGTAGGGAAGCCGTATCTGGAAGCGACGCCCGAAGCCCTCGTGGATGAGCAGCCGGACCTCCGGCTCGAGCCTGGTCAGCGCCAGCGGGAGTTTCTCCAGGACCGGCAACGGATCGATCGGCGTGCCCCAGCGGCGCTCGAGCGGTGACGGATCCAGCGCGATCCCCGCCGCGGCGAGCGCCGCCTCGACCGCCCCTCGCTCATGCAGCAGGGTCACCCATTCGGCGTGGGCCGGCGGGTCGGCGGGACCGGGGTCGGCCGTGGGCAGATCCCCGGCGGCGCGCCGGGTCCCGTCCGCGTTGAAGAACGGCGGCCGGTCTCCGCCACCATGGCGTTCCAGCAGCGCACCGGTGTGCCGTACATCCCACAGGTGCCGCAGCATGGTCCAGTTATGGAGGCTGCTCCGGTGATGGCGCGAGCTGACGGCATGGTCGATCCGGCCGAAGCGCAGGAGCAGCCGCTGCGGCCCGTCCACCATGGGGGGCGTGGTGACGTGCAGGAACTGCGTGGTATTGGCCGCACCCGGGTAACGGCCCAAGGTCACCGTCTGGCCGTTGCGGATCGTCGTACGTCCTGCCAGGACGCGCGGCAGATGCCAGCGCAGCAGGTCCGGCGCGAAATGGCGGAGGTCGTCCTCGACAGCGACCGCGACGGCGCCGCCGTGCTCCCGGGCGATGTCGGCCAGGTCGAACGCGACGTCCACGTTCGCGGCGGCGCAGGCGCCGCGCCAGTCTCCGTCGAGACGTCGTTCGGTGGCCCGCTCGATCATCCACCGGGGAACGGCGTACCGCAGGATCCGCCGCCGGCTCGACGCCTCGTCCGGTGGGTACGACGGCGTGCGGCGCGGCGCGGCACCGGCCGTGGGCTCGGGGGCTGGCGTGCTGACGGCGTTCACTCTTCCTCGGTGAGTTCCGGATGCTCGCGTTCGATGCGATCCGTGATGAAGTCCAGGTCGTCGCGGTCGAGCCAGTCGATCAGGCGGTGCAGCGAGACCGGCCGGCCGTGGATCTCGCCGGTCAGGTCGATCCGCGCCCCTGCGGTGAGCAGCGCATGGACGAGCGCCACCGAACCGTCCCCGCAGATCGCGGAGAACAGCGGCGTGCGCTGGTCCTCGTCCCTGGCGTCGATGTCCAGGCCCGCCGCCAGGAGCCGCCCGAGCAGGTGTCGCAGCCGGTGGGCCGGATCGACGCCGGGATCGAGCAGGTGCAGCAGGTGGAGCAGGGTACGCCGCCGGCCGTCACGGACGCGTGGATCCACGCCGGCGTCCAGCAGCCGCAGGACTCCCGGGAGGTCGCCGTGCTGGACCCGCGAGAAAAGCTCCCTTCGCTGGTCGCGCAGGGCCTTGGGCAGCCGTCCGGTTCCGGACGTCCACGCATGCCGTACGGCGAAGCATCCGGCGACCGCGCCCCCGAACGCCCGCATGGCGCTCTCCCGCTGCTGCTCCTGCGCGCTGTGCGGGATGTGCAGGGCGCCGTCACGGAAGGAAACCTCGTGCCACTCGCCGCGGCAGCGGACTCGGGTCGGCTGCGGGGGTTCCGGGTCGGACGGCGCCACAGGAACGCCCGGCACGGCGCGGCTCGGGAACAGGGCCTCGCGTACGAGCGGATGGAGCCGCTCCGGCGGAAAACCGTCCCGCAGCAGGTCAAGGTCGGGCAGGCGGCGCCAGCACGCTTCGGGAAGCACCGTGTCCGCGGGCTCCGAGCCCATCTCGAATGGGACGACTCGGACGCGCAGCCCCACCTCCGATCCGCCGGTCTCGAAGAGGAGCGCCGCGTACTGCCGGTACGGAAGCCAGAAACGATCGGTTCCCACTGAGGCCGCAAGGCGACGGATCTCCGCCTCCACCCGGGTCAAGGCAAGGGGCATCCGCGCGAGAACGTCGAGCGGATCAACGCGATCCACCACGTGATAGGGCTCGACCTCGAGCGGCGCGGCGTCCAGATCGATGCCGACGGCCGCGAACGCCGCTTCGACCTCGCCGCGTTCGTGCAGCAGCGTGACCCACTCGGTGAGCGACGCCGGGTCGGCGCTGCCAGGGTCGGCCGCAGGAAGCTCTTCCGCCCTGCGCGGGGTGCCGTCGCCGTGGAAGAACGGAGCCCGAGCCTTGTCACCGCCGCAGCGTTCACGCAGGTCGTCGGCATGGCGCACATCCCACAGGTGACGCGACGAGCTCCAGTCCTGGACGACGTCGCGCCAGAACGCGCTGTAGGCCCAGTCGGTCTCCAGATAGGTGTCCTGGTGGTCAACCGGCCCGACGCGCAGGCGCAGCCGCTGCGGGCCGTGGACCATCCAGCGGGGCGTCTGGAGGTACAGGTACGGGGTGTCCGAGGCTTCACCCGGCCGCCCCAGGACCATCACCTGGTCGGGCACGATCGTCGTACGCCCGCGCTCCAGGCGGGGCAGGTGCCAGCGCAGCAGGTCCGGGGCGAAGTTGCACAGGTCGTCCTCGAGCGCCGTCGCGACGGCGGCGCCGTGCGCGTTCGCGATGCCGGCCAGGTCGAAGGTGACATCGACGTTGGCGGCGGCGCAGGCGCCACGCCAGTCGCCGGCGAGCCGTCGTTCGGTCGCCTGATCGACCATCCACGGGGGCACCGCGTACCGCCGGATCCGCCGCAACCGGGACGCCTCGTGCGGCGGATACGAACGGGACGGCGTACGAGGTGGCAGACCGGCCGGTAAGGGCGCCGCGCTCACCGGTAGAGGCTCCCGATCGCGTGCAGGTCCGGATGGGTCCGGGCGGCGGGACGCAGCCGTGGCGCCAGCGCACGCTTCACCTGGCGGGGCACGCCGGGGCCGAACCCGACGTATTCCAGACGGGTGTCGCCGGGAACGGCGGCCAGCAGGACCTTGGCGCCACGGCCGGTGATCCCGGTCCGGCGCAGCTCCAGCCGGCGCAGCGGGCTGCCGGGCAGAGCCGCGGCCAGCGCGGCAGCGCCGGTGTCTCCGGTGACGTTCGCGGGTGCGCCGAGGCTGCGCTCCGAGGGCGGACGTCCCAGGTCGAGTGCCTCGATACCGCTGAGTGCGTCGGCCAGCGCGCGTGCGCCTTCCGGCCCGATGCCGTTGCCACCGAGGCCCAGGCGCACCGGCCGGGCGGGGTCGGCCACCGCGGCGAGCGTGGCGGCGCCGGCGTCGCCGAGGTGGTTCGCCGGAAGGTAGAGCTCGCGTATCCCGGCGTCCCGGATCAGCGCGGCCAGCAGGTCGCCGGACTCCGGGCCCAGCCCGTTCCCGCCCAGGAACAGCCGTTCGACCGGGTTCGGCCGCTCGGTGAGCACGACCAGCAGCGCCCGCAGTCCCTCCCGCGTCAGCCCGGTGTTGACCAGGTCGAGAGTGCGGATCGTCGTGTTCCGGCGCAGCATCGCGGCGAGGGCGCGGACTCCGTCGTCGCCCACCGGGTTCCGCTTGAGCCACAGGGCGCGCACGGTGGTGTCCGTGGCCAGCCGACCGGCGAGCACCTCGGCGCCCGCCGCGTCGATGCGGTTGCAGCCGAGGTAGAGAGTCTCCAGGCCGTGGCCGGGAACGAGCGCCTCGGCGATGGTCCGGGCTCCGTCGTTCCCGATGGCGTTGGTGCCCAGCAGCAGATGGACGGCGTGCGGCGAGGCCACCGCGGCCGGGAGCAGCCGCGCCGCACCAGCCGGGCCGAGGCCCTGCTTGCACAGGTCGATCCGGCCATCGGGCCGTACGGTGCCGAGCGGGAAGGTCTCGTCGGCCGCCACCGGGGCCGGTGCGGCCAGCCGGGCGACCAGCGGACCCAGGTCCGCCGGATCGGCCGGCGGCACGTCAAGGTGCTCGATCGCGGGGCAGCGTACGGGCGTCGGCTCCATCATCACCAATCCACCGGTCGATAGTCC
Source organism: Nonomuraea angiospora (assembly GCF_014873145.1). Taxonomy (NCBI): domain Bacteria; kingdom Bacillati; phylum Actinomycetota; class Actinomycetes; order Streptosporangiales; family Streptosporangiaceae; genus Nonomuraea; species Nonomuraea angiospora. The sequence goes on from NZ_JADBEK010000001.1 coordinate 5,303,449, forward strand.
TTCAGGAACAGGCCGGACATCCGTTCCCCGCCCACACCGCGCACGATCGGGTCATAGACCCGGGCGGCGCCGTCGATGACGTCCAGCGGCGGGCGGAACCCTGCCTCCCGCTGCGCGGTCTTGTCCGGATGGGGGCGTTCGTCGGTGACCCAGCCGGTGTCGACGCTGTTCATGTAGATGCCCGAGGCCGCATAGTCCGCGGCGGCGGTGCGGGTCAGCATGTTAAGAGCGGCCTTGGCCATGTTGGTGTGCGGATGGCGGACGGTCTTCTGCTCCCGGGAGAAGCTGCCCTCCATCGCCGAGACCTGTACGACGTACCGGTCCGGCCACGGCGAGGCCTCGAGCAGGCCGCGCAGCCGGGACGTCAGCAGGAACGGCGCGAAGGAGTTCACCAACTGGACCTCGAGCCACTCGGCCGGGTCCACCTCGTGCAGCCGGAGACTCCAGCTGTTGCGGTCGCGCAGGTCCAGCGGCTGACCGGTCTCGTCCGTCTGCCCGGCGGGGAACAACGCCTCCAGGGCGTCCCGCCGCGTGACGGCCTGCCCGGAGTCCGAAGGAGCCGCGAGCGCCGGCACCGGTTCCAGCCGCGCGGCGACGGCCGCCCCCGACATGTCCTCCACGTCGATCCGCGCGGCCAGGCCTCTCAGCGGCGCGCGCTCCGCCGCGCGCACCTCGCGGTGGTACACGGCGGGCCGGCGGATCGTCTGGGCCGCATTGTTGACGAGGATGTCGAGATGGCTGAAACGCCGCTGGACGGACTCCAGCAGACCCGCGACGGCCGCCAGGTCGAGCAGGTCGACACCGTGGACGTGTACCCGGTCCAGCCAGGCTTCGGCGTCGGGCACGGCCGAGAGCCGACGGGCGGCATCCCGGGGGAAGCGGGTGGTGACCAGGACGTCCGCGCCGTCACGCAGGAGCTTCAGCGCCAGCTGGAAACCGATCTTCACCCGTCCCCCGGTCACGATCGCCCGGCGGCCACGCAGGTCGCAGCGGGCGTGCCGGCGGGCCATGTTCTCCTCGGCGCAATCCGGGCACAGCAGGTGGTATTCCGGATGCACCTGCTGGTAGGCGGACTTGCAGACGTAACAGCGTCGCGTGCCCACCAGCGAGCTCCGTGCCGGCGAGGACCGGTCACCCGGCGGATCCGGCTCTGCGGAAGCGGCCTGCTCCCGGGGGCCCGTCGAGGCTGCTCGCGGGACGGGCGCCGGGGATGGATCCTGCTCTCGATAGCGCGCCGTGGCCGCCGTGGCCTCGTGGTCGCGTCGCCTGCGCTCGGCGTGCCGCGACGCCTTTCGTGTCTTCTTTCCCGCCCGGTACAGGTGCGCCGCGGCCTCGTGCACGGCCGCCCATCGAGGATCGGCCGGATCCGCGACGCGCGCCTGAGCCATCACCCGCAGGCAGGTCTCGACCTCCGCCTGGTTGGGGAGAATGTCTGATCCGTGCGGCGGTGTCCCGGTCACGTCAGGATCGATGACCGACACCCACACCCCCGCCGATGACTTCCGCGATCTGGGGCAAGGCTGGTCGGATTCGAACCGACGTCCTCCAACCTGCTGTAAGGCGCGACGACCTCTGCGCTACAGCCTTGCCGCTGCAGAGCTTAGCGAATAGCACAGGCATTCGATGCCTATTAACGGCGTATGGGGATGAGAGCCGCGTTCGGGATGGCGCCACGGTGGCGCCGTAAGAGGCATCAATCGCTCGCGAGCGCCGCGTGGACGGACGAGACCGCACCCGGGTCGGCGCCGATGAAGCAGAACAGCCCGCGGGAAGCCAGCCGGTCTTGCCGCCCGTCCGGCCGTTCGACGACGATCGACGTGAGAGTGCCGTCGCCCGCCAGTTCGCGAACCAGGTTGCCGGTGTGGAGCCGGATCCGGGAGTGCGTGCGGATCCGGTCGGTCAGGTAGGACGACATGCGAGCTCCGAGCTCGGCACCGCGGACGATCAGATCCACCGTCGCGCCGTGGGCGGCGAGGGAGAGGGCATGCAGCCCGACTTCTCGAATGCCGCCCATTGCGGGATGTCGAGGCGCCGGTGGTGCGCGCCGCTGACCCCGTTCGGGAAGCCCAGGTAGTTCTCGATCCGGGCGCTCTTGGCAGCCTGGCCGCCGAGCCCGTCGCGGTCCAGCAACACCGTGACGGGACCCTCGGACGCCCCGTACACGGCTGCGGCCAGACCCGCCGGGCCGGCGCCCACCACGACGAGATCCACGGGACTTCCATGGGGCCGGTAGGTGAGGCCGAGCGCCTTCGCGATCGTGCCGGGCGTCGCGCGCCGCAGCACCGCGCCGTCGACGATCGCCGCCGGGAGCTCGTCCTCCGTGAGCCCGGCCGAGGCCATCAGCGAGCGCCCGGGGTGCGAGGCCGCGTCGAGCCAGGAATGCGGCAGGAGCAACTGCGTCACGTAGAAGCGTTTCCGCGGCGTCAGGGCGGCCGACGATCTCCAGGGCATTGCCGGCCACCGAGCGGATGAACTCGCCGCTCCCCGAACGCCTCAAGCAGGAGGTCGTCGATGTCGGGCTGCTCGGCGAGGACCCTGCGCAACGCTGTCGCACCGATCCGGACGACCGTCCCGGCGGTCACCACGCGCGCGGTCAGGTAGACGTGCTGGCCGGTCAGCAGGCTGAGCTCACCGAGGAAGTCGCCGGGACCGCCCTGGTAGACCAGACGTTCCGGCTCGATCGCCGTCGCGTCCCGGATGATGTCCACCGTCGCGGTCAAAAGCAGGAAGAAGTCGTAGGAGTCGTCGCCGGGCGCGTACAGGTCCCGGCCGACCTCGACGTGTTCCGTTTCGCCGTACTCGACGAGCCGGCGAGACTGCTCTTCGTCCAGGACCGGCCCGCGCTGCGCCGCGCCGTCGTTCATGTGACTCCTCCGTTCGGTCGCACGGGTCAGAGCGCGTCTCCGGCTGGAGCTCCGCTCCAGCCGAGCTGCTCAACGGGCTTCGCCCGGGCGACGGTCACGAGGTACAGGAGCAGGCCGGCGCTGGTGAGGGCGAACCCGGCCCAGACGGTGGACAACGTGCCCCAGCCGGCATTGAGGGTGACGGCGCCGCCGATCGCGCCCAGCGAGTTGGCCAGGTTGAGTGCGGCCAGGTTGAGCGCGCCCATCAGGGTCGGGGCGTCCGGCGCGAAGCCGGTCAGCCGCACCTGGATGGTGGGGATCGCGAACATCATGGTCGCGCCGACGCCGAACAGGCAGGGCAGCAGGACGAACAGGTTGCCGCCGGCCACGCCGATCAGCGCCAGCAGTGCCAGGACAGCGCCGTAGCCCCAGATCAGGCCGCGGTTCTCGTACCGGTCGGCGACGCGTCCGCCGAGGTGGTTGCCGGCCGCCATGCCGAGGCCGAAGACGGCGAGCGCGATCGGGATGAGCGAGGCGTCCTGCAGCGCCGCGTCGGTGATGAACGGGCCGATGAAGGTGTAGACGGCGAAGATGCTGGAGATGCCGAGCGCCGCGACGGTGACCATCAGCCAGACGTTGAGCCGGCGCACGGCCTGCAGCTCGCCGGCGATGGAGCCGCCGTGCAGATCATGGGTACGGGGCAGCCAGGCCACCAGGGCGGTGCCGGCGAGCAGGCCGATGGCGACCACGACCCAGTACATGGCGCGCCAGCCGGCGTTCTGCCCGATGAAGGTGCCGAGCGGCGACCCGACGACGGTGGCGATGGTGAGCCCTCCCATGACGGTGGCGAAGGCCTTGCCACCCTTGCCCGGGCCGTACACGTACGCCGCGACCACGGCTCCGGCGCCGAAGAACGCGCCCTGCACGCTACCGGCGACGAACCGGAAGACGACGAGCAGCACGATGTCCGGCGCCAGCGCGGACATCCCGTTGCCGATCAGGAACAGGGCGATCAGGCCGAGCAGCAGCGTGCGCCGGTTGACCCGGGCGGCGAGCAGGGTGATCGCCGGCGAGCCGATCACCACCCCCATGGCGTAGGCGGTGATCGCGTGGGTCGCGACCGGGATCGACACGTTCAGATCGGACGCGAAGAGCTGGATGATGCCGTTGCTGCCGAACTCGCCGGTGCCGATCGCGAAGGTGCCCAGTGCCAGCGCGAGCAGCGTCAGCTTCGGATTGCGGCCGGGCGACTTCACGGGGGTGTGCCGGCTCTCTTCGGCGGCGCACTGGCCTTCGTATGCACGCTGGTGCAAGGTCCCCTCCTCGGCAGGGTCAGCGCGCGGCGCGCTTGACGAGGTCGGCCGTCACGGCCGGCTGCGAGATCATCGCGACGTGCGAGGCCCTGACCTCGGTGGTACGTGCGCCGGCCCGCTGCGCCATGAACCGCTGCGCCGCGGCCGGAAGCACGTTGTCGTCCCGGGCCACCAGGTACCAGGACGGGATCTCCTTCCACGCTGGCGCGCCGGACGGCTCCTGCAGTGCGCGCACGTCGCTCGGCCGCTGACCGGCCCACATCAGGTCGGTGGTCGCCCTCGGCAGGTCGCCGGCGAACACCTCGCGGAAGACCTCGTGCTTGACGTACCCGTCGACGAGGCCCTCACCGTAGGGACGGAAGTCCAGCGCCGTCTCCCCCAGCTTGCTGCCGGGGTACTTCGTCTGCAGGCCCAGCAGCGTGTCCCCCTTGTCGGGGGTGAACGCGGCGACGTAGACCAGCGCCTTCACGTTGGCATTGCCGGTCGCGGCGTTCGTGATGACCATCCCGCCGTACGAGTGCGCGACGAGCACCAGCGGGCCGCTGATGGTGGCGAGAATGCTGGACAGGTAGGCGGAGTCGGCGGCCACGCCGCGCAGCGGATTCGCCGGGGCGAGGACCGGGTAGCCGTCGCGGATGAGCCGGCCGGCGACGCCGTTCCAGCCGGAGGCGTCGGCGAACGCGCCGTGCACCAGCACGACGGTCGGCTTGGACCTGCCCTCCGGCCGGGTGTGTGCCTGCGCCGCGGGCGCGCCGAGCAGGGCGCCGGCGGTGACCGCGGCCGATCCGGCGAGCAGGGTACGGCGGGTGGTCGTCATGGATGCGGAACCTTTCAGCAGAGGTTGATCGCCGGTCAGCGTAGGTTCGGGGACTTGACGATCTCTGCACGGCCGGTTCCCTCGTCGTCAAGTGCGCCGATCTAGCCTGGCGCCGTCGTAGAGGTAGGCCGTCGAAGAACGGGTCGAGATGAGATCGAGAAAGAGCGAGCGCCAGCTGAAGGTGGGCCTGCGGGTTCACGTCATCTGCTACGTCGTGGCGCATGTGGTGCAGGTCGCGGTGTGGTGGCTCTTCACCCCGCAGCGCTTCTTCTGGCCGCTGTATTCGCTGGTCGCCTGGGGTGTCGGGCTGGCGTTCCACTTCCGGGCGGCCTCCTCGCCCTCCCGGCGGGACTGAGCGGTGTCGTTCTTTCTCGAGTTCGTACGCGATCCCATGACGGTCGGCGCGGTCGCGCCGAGCAGCCCGGCGTTGGCCAGGGTGGCGACGGCGGCTGGCCGCCCGCCACCCGGAGGTCGACGTCGTTCACGCGGACGCCGCCGACCTCGCCACGGTGCTGGCGCAACGTGGGCCCCGCCTGCCCGGCGGCTGCTGCGCTCCATGCGGTGGCGGTTCGACGAGGTGGTCATCAGCCGGACGGTGTGGGCGAATCTCCCGCCCGCTCTCGTCTACTACTGCCGCCGCCCGGCGGAGGCCGACGTGCACGGCGCGATGCGCTGAAGATCAGCAACATTATGAAAGGCGAGCAAATGGCACACCAGAAACCGACGATTGTGCTCGTACACGGAGCCTTCGCGGACGGCAGCGGCTTCACCGCGATCGTCCAGCGGCTCGTCACCGGCGGCTATCCGGTCGTCGTCGCGCCGAACCCGCTCCGGGGGCTCTCCTCCGACGCGGAGCAACTCAAGGCGCTGCTGAACAGCATCGACGGACCGATCGTGCTGGTCGGCCACTCATACGGTGGCGCCGTCATCTCCGGCGCCGCCACCGGAAACCCGGCGGTGAAGGCGCTGGTCTACCTGGCGGCGTTCGTACCGGAGACGGGCGAGAGCGTCCAGGAGCTGGTCGAGAAGTACCCGGGCAGCACCGTGGGCGAGTCACTCAAACCCGTGCCGCTGCCCGGCGGGCAGGTCGATCTCTACATCGACCCGCGCGTGTTCCATCCCCATTTCGCGGGGGATCTGCCTGCCGAGGAGGCCGCGCTCTTCGCGATCACGCAGCGTCCCGCCACCGGCGCCGCCCTCGGTGAGCCCGCCGCCGGCCCGCAGGCCTGGCACACGATCCCGAGCTACAACCTGATCAGCGGCGCCGACCGGATCATCCCGCCGGCGGCGCAGGAGTTCATGGCCCAGCGCTCCGGCGCGACGGTCGAGGTGGTCGAGGGCGCCTCGCACCTGGTGTTCGTCTCGAGTCCGGGCCCGGCCATAGCCTTCATCGAAAAGGCGGCGAGTGAAACCGCGCAAAAGTGATGGCACGGGCGTTCCCTGAAGGTAATCAGAACACCCGAGGATGACCGCCATGGGTTCCTCTCTGATCCTGGGCAGTCTGCCTTTCGCCATCGGCATCGTCATGCTCGGCCTGGGGCTCAGCCTGACGCTGGACGACTTCCGGCGGCTGGGCCGGTATCCCAAGGCGGCCCTGGTGGCGCTGCTGTGCCAGCTCGTGCTGCTGCCCGGGATCTGCTTCGGCCTGGTGCTCGCCTTCCGGCTCCCGCCGGAGCCGGCGGTCGGGATGCTGCTGGTCGCGGCGTCGCCGGGCGGGCCCACGGCCAACCTGTTCAGCCACCTGTTCGGCGGGAACGTCGCGCTCAATGTCACGCTCACCGCGACCAACTCGGTGCTGGCCGTGCTCACCCTGCCAATCGTGGTGAACCTCTCGGCCGGGTACTTCTTACCCGGCGGGGCCGCCCTCGGGCTGCAGTTCGACAAGATGGTGCAGGTCTTCACGATGGTGGTCGTGCCCGTCGCCATCGGGATGCTCGTGCGCGCGTGGTCGCCCGAGGTGGCGCGGCGGCTCAACCTCCCCGTCCGGGCACTGTCGGTCGTGGTCCTGGCCGGAGCCATATTCGCCGTGCTGTACGCGGAGCGGAACAACCTCGTCGGCTATTTCGTCTCGGTCGGACTGGCCGTGCTGGCCTTCAACGTCGTGAGCCTGCTGATCGGGTACGGCGTGCCGCGCCTGGCCGGGGTCGACCACCGCGCGGCTGTCGCGGCCGGGTTCGAGATCGGCATCCACAACACCGGTCTCGCCATCACGGTCGCACTCAGCCCAGCGCTGTTGAACAGCGCCCAGATGGCCGTTCCCGGCGCGGTGTACGGGATTGTCATGTTCTTCACGGCGGCCGGGTTCGGCTATTTGATCACCCGCCGGGTTCGATCGGACCTGCCACGGTGACCGGCCGCGCGATCAGAGCTCGGCCAGGAACTTCTCGGCGCGGCGCGCGAAGAGGTGAGACTCGCGTTCGCCGGCCCGGTCGCGGGCTTGCTCGGCAGCGGCTCGTACGACTTCGGCGGGTTCGCCGCGGGCCTGGAGCAGGCGGGCCCGCAGCAGCAGGACGAGTCCTTCGGCGTAGCGCTGGCCGTAGGCCTCGAGGGCCTGGTCCGCTCGGTCGAGGGCGATGCCCGCTCGCTCCGGCATCCCCGCGGCCAGCCACATCTCGGCGACCAGTCCGTGGTGGTACGCCACGCCCCATCGTGGCGGGTCGACCAGCGTCCCGGCCACGAGCTGTTCGGCCTCCGCCGCGACACCGGCCGGGTCGTCGCCGGCGAGGGCGCGGGCCCAGTACCAGTTCAGCCGCGTGTAGTGCTCCTGCTGAACGGCGGCGCGGCCGGTGCCCGCGGCCATCCACCGCTCGATCGTGCGCATCGCCCAGCCCGCGTCACCGGCCATCGAGGCGATGATGGTGGTGTAGTAGGCCCAGGTCGCGACCGCGTACGAGTCGTCGGGGCCGTTCCACTTGTCGATCACGGCTTTCGCCGTCTCGGCATCACCGTGCAGCGCCGTCACGACGGCCAGCCAGCCGGGCCACTCACCCGACACGTCACGCCGGATCGGAGTCTCACTGTGCGCGGAGACGACCCCTTCGAGTAGAGCCGGGTCGTTCCCGCTGAAGCACCGGTACGCCTCGCCGATGTTGCCGATGTCCCACTGGTGCAGGCCCCATGCTTGCCGGCCGTACACCCGGACGACGGGATCGGAGGAGGCCTCCCCCTGCTCGTACAGCCGGCGGACCAGACGCAGGCGGTCCCACTCCAGGAAGGTGTAGGCCCCGAACAGGCGGGCGAAGAGGAGGCCGGCGGCCTCCACCTCCCGGCCGAGCCGGCGGGCCAGGTGTTCCGCGCGCTCCAGCAGATCGAACGTCGTGCCGCCGAACCCGGCTTGCCGGCGCGGGGCGATGGCGAGGAGCGAGAGGGCGGACAGCTCGAGTTCCGGGAGCCCGGCGGTCCGCGCGATCTGGGCGGCCGATTCCAGGTGCCGATCGGCGGCGGCGAACGCGAGCTTGGTCGCCGCTCGACGGCCGGCGCGCTTCAGCGCCTCCACGGTACGGACCGGATCGGCGAGGGGGCCGGCGGCCGACAGATGGAAGGCGAGGCGTTCGGTGATGGACTCGTCGTCCGCCTGGCCCTCTTCGAGTGCGTCCGAGATGCGCAGGTGCAGCCGGATGGCCTGCAGCCCCGCTGTGGTCTCCGTGACCGATTCGCGGACCAGGTCGTGAGAGAAGCGCAGGGCGAACGGGTCCTCCGGCCCCGTTTCGAGCAGGCCCAGCGCGCGCAGCGGTTCGAGGCGTTCGAGGCAGTCTGCGAAGTCGACACCGGCGGCACGGGCGAGCAGGCGCAGGTCCACGTCGCGCCCGATCAGCGCGGCGACCCGCAGCAGATCGCGAACGCTGTCGTCGAGGCCCGCCATCCGATCCCGGACGACGTCCCGCACGGTGGACGGCACCCCCGCCCGCGCCGACGCGTCACCGTCACCGAGCGCGCCGCGGTCGCTGAGAAGCCGCGACAACTCGCAGACGAAAAAAGGATTGCCGGCAGTGCGAACATGGATGTTACGGGCGATGTCCGCACCGGGTTCCTGGCCGGTCTCGCGGCGGATGAGCTCGGCCACATCGGCCAGGCTGAGCGGACCGAGCTGGATCCTGCGGTGGCCGGGCAGCCGGCTGGCGGCGGCCAGAACCCGCGAAAGGTCAGGGCCGGGCGTGGGCGCGCGATCGCGAAGAGCGCCGATGATCGCAGCACCCGGAGGCAGCCGTGCCACCAGGTGGCCGAGCAACTGCAGCGAGGTGGCGTCGATCCATTGAAGATCGTCCATGACGAGCAGCGTCGGCCGTTCCGCCGAAGCCTGGCCGATGAAGGTGACGACCTGCTCGAACAGGCGGAACTGGGAACGGCCCCCGGAAACCGGCGGCCCGGCGTCGTCGTCTCGAGGTTCGAGAAGGCGGCCGAGCTCGCCGGCCAGCCACTTCTCACGCGCCGACGCGGGCAGGCTGTCCAGGACAACGGTGAGCGCCTGCTCCCACGGCCACATCGACGGAGTTCCGTCGCCCTCCAGACAGGAAGCCCAGACGACGAGCGCGCCACGCCGGTCCGCGACGGCGGCGACCTCCTCCAGCAGGCGCGTCTTGCCCGCGCCCGGCTCACCTTCGACGATGGCCAGCCCGGTGCGGCCGGCGAGCGCCGCGTCGACGGCCTGCCGCAGCACGCCGAGTTCCTCGCCCCGGCCGACCAGACCGGCCTCCTGCCTCGCCGGCGCGCGCTCCCCCGCACTTCGCGTGACCGTCACCACCGGCGCCGGCGGGGTCTGCGTCAGCACCCGCAGGTGCGCGTCCCGCAGCGCCGGGCCGGGGTCGATGCCCAGCTCCTCGGCGAGGCGGTCACGGATCGCGTGGAAGGCCGACAGCGCCTCCGCCTGCCGTCCAGCGGCGCCGAGAGCGGCGACGAGACCGGCGTGCACGGGTTCGTGGAACGGCGCCATCGACGCGGCCAGCTGCAACGGCGGGATCACCCGCTCCGGCCGGCGTAACGACACGGCCAGGCCGGCCGCCGCCGCGCAGGCGGCGTGGAACTCGTCGTCGAGGGTGGCCAGGATCGACATCGCGGCCGATCCGAAGGACAGTCCGTCCCCCGCGGGGCCACGCCAGAGGCCGAGCGCCTTGACGTAGTGCTCGAGCGCCACTGCGCGATCCTGCCGGGCGAGGGCGCTCTGGGCGGCTTGGAGGAGTTCGCGGAAGGTGACGAGGTCCAGCGTGCCGGGGCCGGCGCTGAACACGTACGCGTTACCGCGAAGGTGCAGGTAGCTACCGGCCGCCCGGGCCGGGACCGCGGGTTCAAGCACCCGCCGCAACGCCCCGACGTACTTCTGGATGACGTTCAGCGCGCTGGCGGGGACGTTGTCGGCCCAGATCAGGTCGATCAATTCCCTCGTACTGACCGGATGGCCCACCCGCGCCAGGAGCAGGGCCAACAGCTGCGCCTGCTGCCGAGGGCCGGCGTCCAGTTCGACGCGACCGCGCCACAGCCGCAACGGACCCAGGACCTGCAGGCGCAGAGGATCGGCGCCGGCCGACGGACCTTTGCCGCCGAGCCGAACGGGACGAGCTGGCCCAGTCACATCTGTCGGCTCCCGGCTGGACATTTTTGCGACCTGTGTTGGATCGCGGCGGGAACCGATTCTACTGGGCCAGAATTGGTCGTGAAAGATCGGCCGATCGGAACTTGGGACTGCGGGTCTGAACGACGTCGCGCGGCCGGCTCGACGGGGGTGCGGGAGCTTTCTGGGCGGGATTCTGCGTGGCTAGGACTCGTAGAGGTCCGTCTCGCTGAGGACCGGACTGTCGCCATCGGAACGTCCCAGCCGGGCGGCGGAGCCGAACATGGGACCGCGAGCGCGCCGGATCCCGGCGAACCGTCCGAAGCCGAGCGGCTTGGGCACGTCATCGTAGACGGCCTCCATTCCGCCCTTGATCGAGTACGTCTCGTGCCAGAAACCGGTGCCGCCGGAGTCCCGCAGGAAGTCGAGCCACCATTGCCGATGCGGCTCCGACCGGGCGAACGCGAGCAGCGAGGGCAGGTCGCGCCAGTACTGGCGCATCCCCATGTTCATCGGGAAGAACGAGTAGTAGACGGGCTCGTGCAGCAACAGTCCGTCCGGCTTGCCGGCGACCGACTCACTGATCTTCCGGCCGAAGCTGAAGAAGGTGCGGATCCCGTACAGCCGGTTCACCCGCATTCCGAGATACAGGACCAGGAGGTCCGGATAGACGGAGAGGTCAACGGTCTGCCGGTTGACTCGGGTTGGCATCTAGAGCTCCTCCGTGGGCTGGTGGGAGAGAAAGGTCGTGCGACGACCGTCATGGGGGCGCGTACTCACTCGAGGAGGAACGGCACGAAGTCTCACTGATCGACCTTCGATCTGGGCGGCGAGTAGACAGCCCAGAGATGGAAGACCAGCCCGATGCCCCAGAAGACTATCGACCACATGGGCCAGAAGAAATGGTCCCGGTCGTAGCTCTGCCACACCACGACCTGCGCCAGGTTGGCCAGGACGTAAAAGACCAGGTGAATCCGGAGGCCCCATTTTCGGGCGCTTTCGCTTTTTACCGATCTCATGCCCGGCAGGCTACGCCCGCGCACTTGACAACGACTTAGTCAGGTGTTCAGTAAGCGTCAATTACCCGCTTTTACATTGACCCGCGATCGAGGCGCGAACACCGCACGAGGAAAGGTCCGGATCCGCTGCGGTCGCGACCGAGGCCCTGCGGGGAACTTCCCAGGCCCAAGCGCGCACGTTCGGTCCCGGCCGAAAGCGCCGGAAGCACTGGAAGCACTGAGGCTTTTCCAACCTGATCGGACTGATCAGCAGGAGAGAACCGGGACGGGTTGGCATGAGAAGAGGCTCTCGGCAGCTCGTACGCCCGGGTCTGACCCCATGAACCAATAGGCTCCTGGTTGCCAGATGTGCCGGTTGAGCGATCTTTTGACGGCTCGGATCATGTGTGGAGGGATCTCGGTGATGATGATCAGCCAGCTCGTGATCGCCGGGCTGTTGTTCCCGAACCTGTCCGTACAGGCACAGCCCCCTCTCCTCCACGTGATGACGTGGAACGTCTGTGCGGGCACCAACGCCGGGTGCGCGCTCTTTCGCCGCTCGAACGCCGAGCTGGCCTGGCACGTGGCAGTGCTGGCGACCGAGGCGGACGTGGTCTTCCTTCAGGAGTTCTGCACGGACGCCGACGCCGACCTGGAACACGAGCTCGAACGCCGTACCGGCCGGAATTGGAGCGTCCGGTCGGCCGGGCTGATGTACTCGGACGGTTCCCCGTACCAGTGCCTGCCCGACAGAAACGGCAGGCCGCGTGGGGTGCTGAGCGTCACCCTGGCCGTGGCCGGAGCGGACACCGGCCTCGTCGTGCACGCGCTGACCTCGCCGCCGTGGGGAGCCCGCAGGTACGCCGTCTGCACGGCCGACCGGGCGTTCTGCACCGCGCACTTCTCGTCGGGATCGAGCTACGACGACAGGCAGAAGGGCAGGCCCTACCGCCACATCCAGTTGCGCGAGCTGTTCAAGCTCGGCCGGGGTGTGATCGGCGGCGACCTCAACCTTGTGCCGCGCGACGCCGCCGCGGCCTACAAGGGCCGCGACGAATGCGACCCGCGCCGGCGCTGGACCTACGTGACCCGCAAGCGGAAGATTGATTACGTGTTCGCCGGCGAGGGCCGCGTACGGAAATGCTTCGTCGATTACGCCCGGAGCACGTGGTCTGATCACGTCCCGCTGCACGCCTGGGTGAGAGCAGGCTCAACACCGCCTGCACCACGTTGAGCCGGCCCAGCACCAGGTTGTTCGTCATGCCCTACCAGCGAAACGCGGATTTTGCGCATCCACCTTACCGGCCAGGGACGAATTGGGATACGCCCTCACTGAGGCCTTTCATCCGTGGGCGAGCTCGTAGTTTTGCAGGACGGCGATCGCCTTGCATAGCTGTCCTGCCTTGTGCGGGCAGCAGCGAAGCTTGCGGAGGATGCGCCAGCCTTTGAGCTGGGCGTTAGCGCGTTCCCCGGGCCCGCGGAGCCGGGCGTGGGAGCGATTGGCCGCCTTTTGTGACAGGGGCTTGTTGCGGCCCTTGTACGGTGTGGCCACCGGGCCTTCGGCGCCTTGGTAGCCCTTGTCGGCCAGGGTCAGCATGCCAGCCTGCGCCAGCGCGCGGAGGACGGCCCAGATGCGGGCGGCGGTCAGGTCGTGGGTGCTGCCCGGCAGCGAGCCGGAGGTCCAGATGATCGTGCCGTCTGGAGAGGCGATGACCTGGATGTTCATCCCATGCATGCGGTGCTTGGCCGAGTAGTACGGCCGGTCGGCGCGCACGCGGTCGATGGGGATGAGCATGCCGTCCAGCACCAGGTAGCGCAGGCCGTCTCGCGCGGCGTTGCGTAAGGCGCGGTCAAGCTTGGGGGCGCGGGCGCGCAGCAGGGCTACGGTCTCTTCCACGTACCGCCAGGCGGTGGCCACCGATACGCCGAACCCAGAGGCGAGCTCGTTGTACGTCTCGCCTTTGCGCAGGTAGATCAGGACCAGCAAGGCCTGCTGGGCGGGGTTGAGCCGCCGCCAGACGGAGCCGATGGCCTTGTGGTGGCGGCGGATGATGCCGGCCACGTAGTTCAGCGTTGGGCGCGACAAATCGACGGCAGCACGATAGAAAAGCATCCGAGCCCCTGGTGGTGACGGCGTTGATTGTGGTGATCCACCCGTCTACCAGGGGTTCTTCGCGTCATCAGGCGAACGCCGGACTCGCGATCATGCTGTGATCAGCAGGTGCCCACCGACGATGAAAACAGCTCACTGGAAGCGCTGGAAGCCAACCCCCCACCCACGGTGGTCTTTGCGCACGGCGCGTTCGCCGACGCCTCCGACTGGAACGACGTCGCTGACCGGCTCATCCGCGACGGCTACGCATCTGGTCATCGCCCCGCTGAACCCGCTGCGCGGCGTGGCCTCTGACTCCGCTCACCTGGCGAGCATCCTCGCCAGACTCGACTGCAGATCGGGATGCGGTGATCGCGGCGTTGCTGGCCGAGGTCGAGCAGTTGAGACGGCGGACGGAAATCGATTCGTCCAACTCCTCGATGTCGCCGGGATCGGACGGCCCGGCAGCGCGGGCCACACGCGCTGCCGAACGCTCCGGTCTCGACGGGATTCACCGGCGGCCCCATCAAGCAGGTCGTCGACCGACTGGCCGGCCTCGAGTCCGCGCTTGGGATCGCGTGGCGGACAGCGCCGATACATCCTTGCCGTCAACGAGCACACCACCAGCCACGTCCGCGTGCTGAGCAACACCGCAGTCCTGCCGCCGCGAAACTCCTGAACCGCTGCCCCCTCTGGACCGAACGCCACCCACGTCGCGCCCTGCACGAGTGCGAGGAGTTCTACAACCAGCACCGAGCACATCAAGCCTGGACCAAGCGGCCGCTGCGCGTCGGCTCGTTTCGAAACCGACCTATGAAACAGTGTTCGCCCTGGACGTCTTCATGGGCAGGACTGAGGAGGGGGCAATCAAATCGAGAGCGGCGAGACATAGGCTGGCTCTCATGTTCCGCGATGAGGATCTTGCCCTGCTCACACGGCCGCTCTACGCCTTCCTCACCGTTGCACCACGCGGTGAACGCTGGCCCGCGCCGCGTCCGGTGTGGTTCGAGGTAGCTGACGACGGCGACCTGCAGATGTTCTCCCTCCCGGACGCGCCGAAGCTCGACCGCCTCCGGGAGCACCCCCGTGCTTCCGTCGTCGTCGCGGCTCCGCCTGGTGAGCCCGAACATTGGGTAGCGGTGGAGGGCTCAGTCACTCTCCACGATCAGGGTGGCTTCGAACTCGCGGCTCGTCTCGCCGAACGATACTCGGACATGAGCGACCCGAAGTACCAGAAGTTCCTCGACGAGTGGCTTGTCAGCGGCGTGGTGCGCATCGTCGTTCACCCAGAGGTGGTGAACCGCTTCTCCGCCTGAACAGCCAGACCTCGTCAAGGCGTCGCGGATCCTGTTGATGCAGGCCCCGCCAGCACGTGCCCCGTCCGCCGGGTGTCGGGTAGCAGCACCCGCTGAACATGCATCGCTCCTTTGCGGGAAACGCGGGAGGGGCTGTGTCGCGCTGTCCGGGGGCCGTTGCTGCCGGGATCGGTACGGCCGCTGCCCGTTGTCATGGATCAGGTGATCGGGAAGCACCAGGGCGAGATGGCGTTCACTGAGGATGAGGATCCGATCGAGGAGTTCGCGGCGCAGGGTACCGATGACCCGCTCGCAGATGGCGTTCATCCTCGGCGTCCGCGACCGAGCGGTGATGACCCGAAGCCCTTCGATTGTGAAAACCTCCCGAACGGCGACAGTGAAGAGAGGGGCCCGATCATGGGTCAAGGACCGCCGCCCCGCTATGCGCTCCCCCAGGTCCATCACCAGATTGCGGACCTGCCGCACCGTCCACACCCCGGCCGGCTGCGCACTCAGCCCACCCAGATGCAGCCGCCGGGTACCCCGCCAACCCGGCCCCGCCCGACCCGAGCGCCGCCTGTCGGTGAACGTCCACCAGCGCGCCACGAGGTGCGGTGCCGGCGCAAGATCCTCGCAGGTGTGACCGGGAACACCTCGGCTCATCGGCGGCGCTGTCTCAGTCGAGACAACGCCGCGAACCAGAGCCGGTCGGCACGACCGCGTCGCCGCCGGCCTCCGGGTTGGCGGCGGAGCACCTGGTTCTCATGACGGAGCACCGGCAGCTCAGCCTCTGCACAGATCAGAGCGGACCAGCACCGCCACAAGCCCGCCCCGCATAAGCACCGGGTAGATCAGCGACACAGCACCCCGCGATGGAGACAGCCGCCGAACTGATCGCGCAGCAGCATCCCAGCCCAGAGCCCGGAACCGCATCTTCGAGCGGGACAGGACCGGCTTCGTTCCGAGGAATTCTGGACCCGTTGGCCCCCGACCAGCTCGGTAGGGGACCAATGGGTCACGGCGTCCTGGTCCTGCGATCTGCGCGCAAGATATTTCCGTTCTCGGATACCGCAGAAGGTCCTGGACGTCCACAGCCGTCAGGTTAATCATTCAACCGACGAATTTCAGGCGCATGGCACCCTCATCGGAATTGCCAGTAGCCGCTCGCCGGCTCTTCACTCGTCGTGCAGCTGGCCACGGACCTCACCGTATTAGGGCGCCGCCACACTCCGTACCTGGTCGTGTAGCTGCTGGAACCGATCCTGTAACATCTGACCACTGCCCGGAACTCCCCGGTCCCCTTACCGCAGAACACTTCGTAGGTATACGTCGAGTAGGTGCCGGAACAGTTGGAGGGACTCGCGTGTGCGGCTGCCGCCGATACAACCACTGCGCCGGCTGCCAGCACCCCGCTGACCGCGGCCATCCGTAGCGCTTTTCTCACCGTTTTCATCTTACTCCTCACAGGAATAGCACCGTCCGAAGTGGCACCAGAACCCCCTCGGGCTCGGCGTGACCATTTTTCGAGAACTTTTGACCCTGTTCGGGTATTTCAGCAGGAGACGTAGACATTGCGGTCGGTGACGAGAACACCCAGCGCTCAGGCCCCGATCTCCTCCACACACGCCGAGTGCGCTGGTAGCGATCAGCGAGGGACGGAGACGCTGCGGCGCTCACCGACCGTTGCGCTTCGGCCCGACTGGACGACCTGAGCAAGTCCGGCACAGCCGGGATCGGTGTATACGGTGACGGCCGTATCGGTGTCGTTCGTGACAGCGGAGAACGGCGTGGTGGTGCTGTAACAGCCCGGCCTGGGACTGGACAGCACCTTGGTGGTCTCGGCGCTCCGCAAAATGAGGCGGCCATTCGCCGCTGCCATGGCAGGAACAGCGGCAGCAGCCAGCACGCCGGCCGCCAGGAGTGTCGCCGCGGATATATTCCTTATCACGTTGGTAGACCTCTCCTGTAGTACTTACTGAGGCTACGGCAAAATGGATCTTGCCGTTCGCCGGTCAACGTCGGCAATCTGCGACTCGTCCGGCGACGTCACTGATTCGTATTACTGGATTGATCGTGCACATATTGCGGCTGCCCCCGCACGCAAGGTGCCGTCAGCTGAAATTAATGGCTCCTTATCGGCCCCGTCGACAGAAAGACTGACATGGTCGAATTTCGACCGCAACCCCTTTTAGTCCTGGCTAAAAGGGTTGGCCGGTCTTGTCTGAACAGGGTCGGCGACACGAGAATCCATTGGCATGATGCGCATGCACTTTTCCGACACCGACCTTCGCCAGATCACGTTCGCCCCGGCTCCGAACGCGCTGTGGGAGACGGTGTTGAGTGTGCGCCTGCTCCGTGGTGCGCCCACGAGCAGGAGTTGGTCGCGCCCCGGAGTCCGTCGGCTGCACCGGCAGGTGGGAGGAAGCCTGGCGGAGCGGGCCGGGGTGATCGCGCCCCTGGTTGCTCCTAAAAGTTTTGTGCCCGCGTTCCTGCTCCAGCCGGACGCCGGTGACTTCGCCACCGGTGTCGAGCTGGCCCGTCAGACACCCAGCTCCTATTTGGCGACCGACCTGAGCTCGTTGTCGCCCACCCGGCAGGGTGAGCGGTGGATGCAGGAGCTCGCCGACGGCGCTCCCGGAGCGCGCCAGACCCTTGCCGATGACCTGCACGGCTACTTCACCTCATCGGTGGAACCGCTGTGGCCGCAGATCCAGGCCGAGGCCGCCGCCGACCGCGTCCTTCGCTCCGAGACCCTGCTGCGCGGTGGGGTCGACGCCCTGCTGGCCACACTCCATCCCGACTGCCGCTGGCAGCCGCCGACCCTGCACATCCCGATCGACGGCAACTACGACCTCCCCCTGTGCGGACGCGGGCTGCTGCTGATCCCGTCCTACTTCGCGCCACGCCCGATGGTGCTGCACCGGCCCCACGCGGCCACCGTGCTGGTCTATCCGATCTTCATCACAGATCGGTCCACCGACCCGGCCGACGTGCTCGGACCCCTGCTCGGCCGTACCCGCGCAGCAGTGCTGGCCACGCTGCGCGACCCCGCCACCACCACGTCCGTGGCCGAACGGGTCGGCATCTCCCTCGGCTCTGCCAGCCAGCACACCACGGTACTGCGCAACGCCGGACTCATCTCGACCGCCCGGACGGGCGGCGCCGTCCTCCACACCTTGACGCCCCTCGGACAGGCCCTCCTCTACAAAGGCGCGAACGCCGGCTCATGACCTGGCCCTCCACTCGCCGGGTAGCACCGCCGCATTGCCGCGAAAAAGGAGATCGAAATCCTGGTGTTACGGCACCAGTTGACGGTGCTGCAGCGGCAGGAGACCGAGCCCGCGTTCACGCCGACCGAATCACCCAGGTCGAGTATCAGTTGCGGGCTTGCTGGGCTAAGCAGTACAGCCGCGCAAGCATGACCGTCTCAACGCTGAAGAAGTCACAGGCCAAGATTCCGGACGCCTGAGCCTTGAGGAACCGGGCCCAGGTCGGACCGCTGCGCCGGGGCGCTGGATCGAAGCCGGGATAGGTCCAGCGTCGCTTCACCAGGTCGGCGTGCCAGCGCAGAAGCGTCCGCGGTGTGACGAACAGGTGCAGCCCGCTCACGACGTGACCGACCTCAACAACCAGCGGATCGTCCGCCGAAAACCCGTCGTTGCCAGCATGATCAGCGAATTCCACCACGCCGCTTAACCGCAGCCCAGGACCCATAACTCAATATTCGAGCGGCACACGTTCAGCCCGAGCCCGCTCCCGGGCCCGCGCCACCGACGTCTCCCGACGCAGGAGACCGGGGAAAGGGCGCCGTCCGCGAAGCGGCCATGGTAACGGGGCAACGCCCCTATGCCATGGTGATCACATGACCGAGAACCAGACCCCCACGCCGGTCCCGCTTCCCCCGCCCATGCGCTACCTGACTCAACACGAGGATAACCAGATCTGGGCTAGAGTCTTCGCCGGCCGCGCCCATAACCTCGAGGACAGGTTGGAGGCCGAACCGTTCGCCTACGGCGCTCTGAGCGTTCTAGGCGTGTTCCGGCTGCCGATGGAGCCGGAGCTGGAAATGGACAACGAGCTCTGCAACGCGCAGAAACTGGCATGGGACACCACGCAGTACCCGGACACGGAGAATATCGGGCGGTGGTTCCAGTGCGCGAAAGGTCGCGGCCACGGCAGCACCGACCACAGGAGCTTCGGTGGAGTAGCTGATTGGTCTGACGGCGTGCCCGGCTCTGCGCCCGACCCCAGGACAGCCTGACGGCCTCACGGCGCGCTGCGCAGCTCAGGGCCCGGACGGCGGTCCGTCGGCCGAGCCCTGAGCGAGCTACTGGCGGCACTGCGCCCACTGACGGCCGACGCGGAGGCCGCTGCCCCTGCGCCCCTTCGCCTCGCCGGAGAGGCAGGCTCCGGGATGGCCCGGGGCGCGTACCAGGCTGCAGGCCGTAACGGGTGCCGTCCGAGGTCGTGGAGTACGCGCCAACCTTACTTACCGAACATGCCTGACTCCCAAAGGTCACCCAAGATAACCCGCGCCGCCTCCGCGCCATCGCCGCGGCGATCTCCGCCTCCCGCTCCTCGCGGCGCCGCGCCATCTGCGCACGAGCAGCCCGGTAGGCGTCGTTCGGGTCTGACCGCTGCGAGACGTCAGCCACAGGCGGCGGTGCCAGCGCTTCCGCGCGACTCACCCGAGGTTCGTCCACGAGCTCGACACCGGCCGCGGCCGCCATGAACTCACGCGTTCGCCTGCGCTCCTCCTGCTCCTCTCGGCGCCGGGCGTCGGCCGCAGCCGCGCGCTGCGACCGCGACGGCAGCGCCTGGTCGCCGTCGCCGAGCCGGCCATGCTCACGGAGCCAGCGCACCCAGCGCTTCACGGTCGCCTTGGACAGGCCGGTGCGCGCGCAGATGCCCGCGATCGTCGGACGGGAGCACATCGTCTTCCAGTCAGCGGCCCAGGCGACCACCTGGGCGACGCGGAGCAGGTTGCCGTATCCGTCGTGGCGGAGGCCGAGGACCTCAGGGTCCTCACGCAGAGCGCGCAGGAACGCCTGCTGGTCGGGGGTGCGGCGCATGCCGCGCGGCACGGACGCCAGGATGAGCGCCTTCGACGGCGCGACAGCAAGAACGGGCGCGTCCGACACGCCCGCGGCCGCCGCTGTCACCGCGGCGCCCCCGCCCGGGAAGTCACGGCGGACGGCGAACCCAATCCGCGTATAGTCCGCGAACGGCGGTCGGCCGCGGTGGAGTCACGCCGACGACTTTGGCTCGCAGCGTTATCGCGGCTGGTACGCGCCCCGCCGGGAATCCCTGCGAGGCCGCGTACGAGACCCTGCCCTGGAAGCCGTACTGAAAGGATGACCGTTTCCGGTGGCGCAAACGCCGAGGAAACCCTCTGCCGTATTGACTGCCCCTCAACGTCCCTGATCCGACGGGGGCGACCGTGACGCAACCATGACCTGGCACGGATGAACCGCGAACATGTCAAGTCGATAGTGGACGGGTCATGGAGCGTTCCGCATCGGAAGGCGGTGTGCGTTATGCCCAGCTGAATCAGGTCCCAATAGCTCGAGGATCACGTTCCGCGCGATCCAGGTTGCGCAAAAAACGAATTCCGGAGGTCACCACATGACTTTGCCGCCTTCGCACAGCGCCCCGCCCACCGTCCTCGTCGTCAGTGACGTTCCCGCGGAATTACCCGGACTCGCCCCCGTGCTCCCCGCCTTGCGCGACGTGATCGGCAAGGCGACCGGGCGGCCCGCGTGCTGGCTCTGGGTCGGACGGCCCCGCCGTGGCGCGGCGGCCGATGACACGCTGAGGACCTGGGCGCGCCGCGCCCACGGGCTGGTTCTCCTGGCCGGTGTCCGCAACGAATCCTGCTCGGCAGAGGTCCAGCTCGCCCTGGACCGGCTCGCGGGCGGCGCACTGCGCCGGAAGCCGGTCGGCATCGTGTCGGTCGGCGTCGGGCAGAGCAGCCACGCGGTGGACCACCTCCGCGTCGTGCTGGCCGCGCTGGGGGCGGTGGCCATTCCGCAGGCCCTGCACCTGCCGGTTCATGAGCAGCCGCCGCCCGGCCTGGGACAGCCGCGCGACGGTGCCCGGGCGTTCGTCGACGAACTGCTGTGGTTCGCCGCCCGGCTGCGGGAGGACGTCCCGCTCACGACCGCCCACCCGCCGAAACGCCACGACCACGCCGCCGCCGTGCACGTGGCGGCCGCCATTTCGTACATCACCGAGAACTTCGCCGACAACGACCTGACCCTCGAGTCCGCGGCCCACGTCGCGCACATGAGCAGGTACCACTTCTCGCGGACCTTCAAGAAGCACACCGGACGCCGGTTCATCGACTTCGTCACCGAACTGCGCATGCAGCGCGCCCAAACGCTTCTGCTGAAAACGGATCTGCCATTGTCCGACATCTGCGTGCAGGTCGGCTACCGCGATCTCAGCCATTTCCAGCGGACCTTCAAGGCGGCCTTCGCCGTGACACCGTCCGTCTACCGGTCGGCGGCCCTCGCTGGGCTCACCTCCGCGGGCGCCGCCCAGGCCGGCGGGCCCGACGCCTCGTCGCCCGAGCCCGTACTGGTCTCCTCGTGTGCCGGGAACCGGCTGTGACCAGGCTCGTGCCGCACTACCTGTGCGACCGATGGCGTACCCCCACGGACCTCGGGACACCGCGGCGGCACGCGGTGTCAGGAGAGGAGGTCTACCGGGTCACCGCGGTCGGCGTCGACGCGGCCCCAGCCGTGGCATACGCCCGTACGGTCGGCATCCCCGCCCTGCGCGGCCTCGGCTTCGCGGAGCGCGCCCGGGTCGCCAGGCTGCTGGCGCGTCATCTGGCCCGGTACCAGGCGGAGTTCGTCGCTCTGGCCGGGCACCTGGGCGGCTCGCCCGCCGATGCCGAACAGGACGTCCGGGCGGGACTGGACGCGTTGCTCGGTCACGCCGACGCCGTGACCCGCCACTTCGCGGGCGAGACGACCAGCGACGGGAACCTGCTCGTCGAACCCGTCACCCATCTGCCGCCCATGGCCCACCTGTCCGCCGCCCCGCCCGGAATCGCCGTTCACGTCAGCGGCTTCGCCGACCCCGTGAGCACGACGCTCGACGGCTTCGCGGGCGCGTTCGTGCTCGGGGCGCCGAGCATCGTCCGGCCGTCGCGCCGTACCGCGGAGCTGACGGCCCACCTGGTACGGCGCGTCAGCGAATGCGACGCCCTCCCGCCGGGCTGCCTGCAACTGGTGACCGGTCCCGCCGACCTGACCGGCCATCTCGGCCCGCACGACGAGCTCCGGTTCAACGGCACCGCCGCCACGGCCGGGCGGTTCCGCACCCTGCTCGCGCGGCGGCCGATGCCGCCCCGCGCGGAGTTCACCGCCGGAATTCTCGACTGCGCCGTCCTGGGCATGGACGCGGCGGACCACGGCCGGACGCTCGACCTGTACGTGGAACGTCTCGTGGCCGGCATGTCCGCGCACAACGGCCAGACCCGCCGGGCGGTACGCCGTGCCTTCGTTCCCGAGACCCTGATGGACGCCGTCAGCCAGGCCACGTCGTCGGCCCTGGGCGCACTCCGGTTCACGGACCGGGAGTGCGGAGACCCGGCCCTGGGCCCGCTGGTGGACGCCGCGCACCGGCGCCGCCTGTTGTCCGCGCTCGCCCGGTTGCGCCGAGCGGCCCGTACGGTGTGCGGCACGCCCGAGGACGTGGCGTTCGCGGCGAAGGAGTACGGGCCCGGGGCGTACCTGCCGCCGGTCCTCCTCGCCGCCGGCGACGCACAGGCCCAGGACCTGCACCGGGTCGAGGCGTTCGGTCCCGTCGTGGCACTCGTCCCGTACCGCGACGCCGACGAGATCGCCCGCGCGCTGGCCCTCGGCGCCGGCGGCCTCCGAAGCTGGATCGTCACAGCGGACCCCGGCCAGGCCCGCGACCTCGCCCGCGCCCTGGCTCCGACCCACGAACGCCTGCACCTCATCGACCCCGGGACCGCACCCGCCACGGACGCGGCACTCGCACCCGGCAAGGGGCAGCACCCCGGCCGCCTGCGTACCCGCCTCACCGCGACCACCGTCGGCGGCACCCCGGCCCACCTGACCGCCGCCACCGACCGCTGGACGCCAGGAAGCCGGCCGAACACACCCGGTACGAGCCCGCTCCGCCTGCACCTGCGCGACCTGCGCCTCGGCGACACCGCCACGGCCGGGCCCCGCGTCGTCACCCGTGAGGACATCGCCGCCTTCGCCGAACTGACCGGCGATCACTACTACCTGCACACCGACGAGGCCGCCGCCGCCGATCACCCGATCTTCCGCGGCATCATCGCCCACGGCCACCTGGTCGCCGCGCTCGCGACCGGGATGCTCGTCCCGCCCGAACCCGGGCCCGTGCTCGCCAACCTCGGCCTCGACAACCTCCGCTTCCTCGCCCCCGTCCGCCCCGGCACCCCGCTCACCGTCGCCATGACAGCCGTCCGCATCACCCCGCGCCCCGGCACCGGGCGCGGCGAGGTCCGCTGGCACGCGGTCGTCACCGGCACCGGAGACCGGCCCGTCGCCCGCTTCGACCTCACCACCCTGACCGCCGACCGGCCCACCGCCGACTAAGGACCCACCATGCGCGCCGCGATCATTCACGGTCCCTACGACGTCCGCGTCGAGAACGTCCCCGATGCCCGCCTCAGCGAACCCGGCGACGCCGTCGTCCAGGTCCTGCGCTCCTGCGTGTGCGGCACCGACCTGTGGGCTTACCGCGGCGAATCGCCGCGCCGGCCCGGCCAGCGCCTCGGCCACGAGTTCCTCGGAACCGTGACCGACACCGGGCCCGACGTGACCGCGATCCGCCCCGGCGACCTCGTCCTCGCCCCGTTCGCCTGGTCCGACGGCCGCTGCGCCCCGTGCGCCGACGGCCTGCCCACCTCATGCGTGAACGGCGGCCTGTGGGGGGCGGTAGGCGCCGACGGCGCCCAGGGCGAGGCCGTCCGGGTTCCCTACGCGGACGCCACCCTGGTCCGCCTCCCGTCCCACGCCGCCTCCGACGACCGGCTCCTCAACGCCCTGCTCGCGCTCTCCGACGTCATGGGCACCGGCTACCACGGCGCGGTGTCCGCCGACGTCCGCCCCGGCGCGGCCGTCGCCGTCATCGGTGACGGCGCCGTCGGCCTGTGCGCCGTCCTCGCCGCCCGCATGCTCGGCGCCGAGCAGATCATCGCGCTCGGCCATCATCCCGCCCGCCTCGACCTGGCCCGCTCCTTCGGCGCCACCGCCGTCGTCACCCGGCGCGGCGAGGCCGCCGTCGCCGCCGTCCGCGAACTCACCGACGGCCACGGTACGCACGCGACGATCGAAGCCGTCGGCACCCGCGAGTCCATGCGTGCCGCCCTGGGCGTCACCCGCCCCGGCGGCGCCATCGGCTGGGTCGGCGCCCCCCACGGCAACACCGACGCCCTCGATCCGATGACGCTCTTCCTCCACAACATCAGCCTCCGCGGCGGCCTGGCCCCCACCCGCCGCTACATCGACGACCTCCTCCCCCATGTGCTCGACGGCACCCTCGACCCCTCGCCCGTCTTCGACACCAGCCTCCCGCTGGAGTCGGTCCCCGCCGCCTACCGGGCGATGGACGCCAGGACGGCGCTCAAGCCGTTGATCACACCCGGCGGCTGACCAGTCGCGGGTTCCCCTGCGGCAGAAATTGCGCGGGATAATCTTCGCGCTCGGTCGAGATCTGGTGGATGTTGCTCGACACGCCGGGCGGGGCGCGCAATCGGTTGCCCGGAAGCGAAATCGCAGGTGGACTTGGCTCGTTTCCGCAACGACCGCGGCACCGGAGAGAGGGTGCGCGCGGCGGCGCGTTCCCTCCCGTGAAAGCCGGTGGTCCCATGCTGTCCGCGTTCACCGATCTGTCCGTGGCATCCGCGCGCCGTACCCTGCTGCCCAGGGCGGGGCGCGTCGCCGTGACCCAGGACCCCGGCCTCGGCGGCGGGAACGTGTGGCGGACGGCGCTGGCGCACAGCCGCGATCCGGATGCCACGTTGGTCGTGGCGGATCCGCCGATATCCGGCATCGACGGAGCGCCTCGCGCCGAGTTCGGAATCGCCGCGCTGTGCGCGCTCGCGGACGCGTGGTCGTCCTGGTATCTCGCACAGGGCGTGCGGCCACGCGATCGGGTCGCGCTGTATCTGGAGGACTCGTTCGAGGAGCACGCGCACCTCGCCGCGCTCGCGCAGATCGGCGCGATCGCCGTAGTCGTCAACGGTCGGCTTCCCGGCGAGGTCGCGCTCGGGCTCATGCGGCGCGCCGGCACCGTGGGCCTCTACACCGACGCCGCGCACCTGGCGCGACTCGGCGGGGGCGAGAAGGAGCTCCCTTCGCTGCGATGGGCGTTCACCCGATCTGAGGCCGGCGACCTGAGCGGCGCCGTCCTGCCGGACCGGGCCCGGTACCGGCACAGCGACTCCGACCCGATCTTCCTGTGCCACTCCTCCGGCACCACCGGCGACCCGAAGCTCGTCATCTGGACGCACGGGCAGGGCACGGCGGGGCCAGCCTTCCGGCTGTCCACCCAGCCCGAGCCGGACGACTCGCTGCTGTTGTGCGCGGCGCCGCTGTCGCACGGAGCGGCCATCGCCGTCACGTTCTTCGCGTTGCTGGCCGGCCTGCCGATGGTCGCGCTGGCCGACCGCAGCGCGGCGGGCCTGTCCCGGGCGGCCGCCCGGTACCGTCCCACGACCGTGTTCGCGTTCAACCACGTCCTCGCCGAACTGGCGCTGTCCGACGCCGATCCGGAGGATTTCGACTCGGTACGCGACTGGGTGAACGTGGGTGACTCCGCGCACGAGGTCCACATGCGGCGGCTGGTGCGGCTCGGCCACCGCGACGTCGGGGGCGAGCGGGTGCCCGGCTCGATGTTCCACGACATCCTCGGCTCGTCCGAACTCGGCTGGGCCGCGTTGCGCCGTACCACCACCGCCGACATGCCGTCCGCCCCGCGCCACCTCGGCAGACCGGTGCCCGCGATGAAGGTCGCGGTCCTGCGCGAGGACGGCAGCCTCGCCGGCCCCGATGAGGTGGGCATGCTCGGCGTACGCGGCGACTCGGTCACCACCGGCTACTGGAACGACTCCGACACCACTCACCGCAGCCGGCTCGCCGGGTACTTCCTGTCCGGCGACCTGGTGCGCCGCACCGCCCGGAACGAGTACTTCCACGTTGACCGCATCGTGGACGCGATCCCCACGGCGGGAGGGACGGGCCACTCCGTCCTGATGGAGGACACGGTGCTGCTCGCGCTGCCCGAGGTCGCCGACTGCGCGGTGGTGGCCGGGGATGACGCCGGGGCGACCGTTCCGGTGGCAGTGGTCAGGCTGCGCGACGGCGATCCGGCGTCCGGCCCGGACGGCGACTTGGACACCGGCCCGGACGCCGGCCCGGACACTGGCCCGGCCGCCGGGCTTCTTGGCCGGGCCAACTCCGCGCTCGTGGCCATCGGCCAGCCGCCCCTCGCCGCGCTGGAGATCGCGGTCACCGACGACGACCTGCCGGTCGGTGCGACCGGCAAGGTGCTCAAGCGCCGGCTCCGCGAGAAGTACCGGGATCTGGCCGCTCATCTGGCCACCGCGCCGCACGCCGCCGCGGCAGGGCACGTACGGCCTTGGGGGCAGGTGGTCGAGACCCTGCGCCACCTCGCCGAGGACGTACTCGACGCCGAACCCGGGCAGGTCTCCATGGCCGACGGCTTCCACACCGACCTGCAGATGGACTCCCTGCAGAAGATCGAGCTCGTCACTCGCGTCGAACGCGCCTTCGCCGTACGGTTCGAGGCCGAGGAGGCCGCCGGGATCGAGGCGCTCGCCGACGTCCTCGATCTCCTGACCCGCCGCGGCCTGGTCGCCGCCGCACCGGCCGGCGGCGCGTGATGGACCCCGTCGAGACGCTGCTGCTGCGCCACGTCGCGGCCGGGCAGGGCGGCCGGACCGCTCTCGCCGACCACGTACGTACCCTGACCTACGCCGAACTGACCCAGGCCGCCTGCGACCACGCCGGAGCGCTCGCCGCCGCCGGAGTACGCCGCGGCTGCCGTGCGCTGGTCGTCGGCGACGACAGCGCGGACACCGTCGTCGCGGTGCTGGGCCTGTGGTGGTACGGCTGTGTCCCCGTCGTCCTCAGCCCGATGTTGCGCGATGCGGAGATCGCCTTCGTCGCCCGCGACTGCGCCGCCGGGTACGCCTGGATCGCGCTGCCCAAGGGGCGGCGCGACAGCCTGCGTGAGGCGCTCGGCCCGCTGCCCGTGCACGAACCGCGCGCCACCCGCGCCGCCGACGTCGGGCCGCCCGCCCCGTTCGTGCCGGAAGCGGAGGTCCTGGTCCAGTACACCTCCGGCAGCACCGGCCAACCGCGCGGCGTGCGCCACAGCATGGCCGGGCTCCGCGCCGTCCTCGACGGCTTCGGCGGTGTCCTCGCCCTCACACCCGACGACACGGTGCTGTCGACCGCGAAACTGTCCTTCGGTTACGGCTTCGGGAACTCCGTGCTGTTCCCGCTGGCGGCCGGCGCCCGGTCGGTGCTGCTCGCGGGCCCCGTCGATCCGTACACCGCGATCACCGCCGTCCACCGGCACCGGCCGACCGTGCTGTGCGCGGTGCCCAGGCTGTACGCGGCCCTGCTCGACATCGTCGCGCGCGGCACGGTGCTGGACCCGTCGTCCCTCCGCCTCGCGCTCGCCGCGGGCGAGCATCTGCCCGCCGAGCTGTCCGCCCGCGCGGCGCGGTTGCTCGGCGTCCCGGTGGTGAACGGGCTGGGGGCGACAGAGGTGCTGCACATCGTCCTGGCGACCGACCCGCGGGACGTCCTGCACGGCTCCACCGGCAACCCGGTGCCCGGCGTCACCGCGACCGTACGGGACGACGACGGCCGCCCGCTGCCCGCCGGCTCGCACGGCCGCCTGCACATCCGGACCGCCTCGGCCGCGCTCGGCTACATCGACCGGCCCGAGGACTCCGCGCGCACGTTCGCCGACGGCGGTGTCTACACCGGCGACATCGCCTACCGCACCGAGGACGGCGACTTCCGCCACGTCTGCCGGGCCGACGACCTGCTCAACCTCGGCGGTTTCAAGGTCGCGCCCGCCGAGATCGAGGCGGAACTGCGTACCGCCGACGGCATCGCCGACCTGGTCGTCGTCGGCGGGCGCGACGACACGGGGCTGGAGCAGGTCGTGGTTCACGCCGTTCCCGCCGACGGCGTCACACCCGATCAGGCCCGCCGCGCCCTCAGGCGTGCCATCCGGGAGAACCTGCCGCCGCACAAGCGGCCTTCGCACGTCGAGGTGCTCGCCGCGCTGCCCACCACCTCCACCGGGAAGCTCGCCCGTTACCGGTTGCGCGCCCCGCGGGAGCCGCGATGAGCGGGGACATCGTCGGCATGGGCGTCGTCACCTGCCTCGGCGACGAACCCGGAGCGGTGCACCGGGCGCTGTGCGACGGACGTACCGGTGTCGCGCCGCTGCGGGCCTTCGACAGCGCACTCTTCCGGGTCAAGCACGCGTACGAGATCGACGACCGGACCGTCCCCGGCCAGGACGAACCGGGGCGTGCCTCCCGCTGGCTGCGTGCCGCCGTCGCCGCGGCGCTCGCCGACGCGGGGCTGCCCGCCACTGTCCCCGACGTGCCGGTCATCGTCGGAACAACACTGCGCGAACTGCGCTCCGCCGAGCTGTGGTGGCGCGACGGGCACTCGCTCACCCCCGCCGAACTGCACTTCGGCCAGGTGATGCGCGACGCGTTCGGCACCACGGAGACGCACACCGTGGCCAGCGCGTGCGCCGCCGCTCTGTACGCCCTGGGCATGGCCACCGACCTGATCGCGCTCGGCCTCGCCGACACCGTCGTGGTCGCGGGCACCGACGCCATCACCGAGAGCTCCTTCGGGGGACTCGACCGCGTGCAGAACCCGCCGCCGCAGGCCATACAGCCGTTCGCGAGGCACCGTCACGGCATGGTCATGGGGGAGGGCGCCGCCGCGGTCGTCGTACGAGCCTCTGGCGCCCATCCCCGCCCCGCACACGCCCGTGTCCGCGGGGTCGCGATGAACTGTGACGCGGCGCATGCGACCGTACCCGACGTCGCGGGCGTCGCCGGCGCCGTCCGCGACGCCCACCGCCGTGCCGGAGTCGACGCCGCCGACATCGACCTGGTCGTGGTGCACGGCAGCGGCACACGCCACAACGACGCGGTGGAGGCCGGCGTACTGCGCGACGTCTTCGGGGGCGTCCGGCCCGGCCCGCTGGTCACCTCGGTGAAGTCCGGCCTGGGCCACACCTGCGGGGGATCCGGTCTGATGAGCCTGATCATCGCCGTACTGGCCATGCGGACCGGGGAACTGCCGCCGATACCCGGGCTGAGCGACCCCTCCCCCGAGGCTGGGGACCTGCGCCTCGTCGCCGGCCACCCGGCCCGTGGCCGCTTCGACACAGCGCAGATCAACGCCATCGGCCTCGGCGGCATCAACGCCGTCGCCGTCATCGGCGGGGCCGCATGACACGCGCCGTGATCACCGGCTGCGCGCTCGCCGTCACCGGCGTCGCCGACGAATACGACCTCCTCGGCCTCGGCACCGCCGCCGCACCCGAGGACGACGCCGCCCGCGCCGAAATCGGGCTGCGGCACAAGGACCGCGCGTCCCGGCTCGCCCTCCGTGCCACACGACGGGCGTTGCGCGGCGTCACGCTGCCCGCGTCGGGCACCGCCGTCATCGTCAGCAGCAACCTCGGGAACCTCGACACCGTCTGCGAGTTCGTCGACATCATCGGCAAGGAGACCGTCACCGGCCTCAGCCCCATGCGCGTGCCGCACATGTCCAGCAACGTCACCGCGAGCTGGATCGCCCTCGACCACGGCCTGCGCGGACCCAATATCACCCTGTGCAGCGGCACCACCAGCGGCCTGGACGCGATCTTCTGGGCCACCGCCCTGCTCGCCGCGGGCCGCGCCGAAGTCGCCGTCGTCGTCGGCGTCGAACCGGACACCGCGCCGGTCGCCAGGCTGCACGGCGGCACAGCACGACTGGACGGCGCCGTGTGCCTCATCCTCGAGACACCCGCGCGGGCCCGCGCCCGCGGCGCCCGGCCGCGCGCCGAAATCCACGCCTACGGCAGAGCCGCCGACCGCGCCGAGGCCGTTCACCGCGCGACCCGCACGTGGCGGGGCCCCATCGGACTGCGGCTCGCCGGGGGGCCGGGTATCGGTATCGCGGCCGACGCGGTCGATCTCCCCGCGGGTCCGGGAAATACCGGCCACGCGGCCATCACCGTCGATCTCACCGCCCGGCTCGGCCGCTGCTCCGGCGCGCTCGGTGTCCTGCAGTGCGC
Source organism: Nonomuraea angiospora (assembly GCF_014873145.1). Taxonomy (NCBI): domain Bacteria; kingdom Bacillati; phylum Actinomycetota; class Actinomycetes; order Streptosporangiales; family Streptosporangiaceae; genus Nonomuraea; species Nonomuraea angiospora. Next base: position 5,333,712 of record NZ_JADBEK010000001.1, read on the forward strand.
CGCCGCCCTCCCCTGGCTCGACCGGCCCGGCCACGACGCCGTGCTCGCGGTCGCCGGCGACGACGGCACCGGCGACCAACCCGACGGGGAAGGCGATCCGAGCGCGGTGGCCGCCGTGCTGCTCACCCGGCCTGCCGAGAACGTGCCCACTCGGCCCGCTGACGGCCTGCTCGCCCGGCCCGCTGACGACGTCACGTACGGGAACGGCTTCGGAGGTGATCGGCATGATGATGCCTGATCGGCGTCGTGCGGTGCTGACCGGGCTGGGTGCCGTCTCCTGCCTGGGCGCGGGCGCTGAGGCTCACTGGGCCGGTCTGCTTGCGGGTGGAGCGGCGCCCCGCGAGGTCGATCTGCCGTACATGCACATGCGGGCCAGGCGTATGTACCTGACACCGCCTTCCGCGATCCCCGCCGGCCCCGGCACCCACGCCGGAATCCCGCTCGGACCGGCCCCGCGTATGGCGGTCGCGGCCGCACGTGAAGCACTCGCGGACGCCGGCATCGGCCGCGGCGACACCGTACGCATCCCCGTCGTGATGGGCGTCGAGATGGGCAACGCGAGCGTTCAGGAAGAGCAGCGCGGCGCGGGCGGCACCCCGCCGTGGACCCCCCTCGCGGTCACCGCCGCGGTCGTCGCCGAAGCGGTCGGCTCGCGGGCGGGCACCGCCGGCTTGGGCAACGCCTGCGCCGCGGGCGGCTACACGCTCGGCGTCGCGCTGGACGTCATCCGTGCCGGCGAGGCCGACGTGGTGCTCGTCGGCGGCGCGGAGGGCATCACCCGGGTCGGCATGGCCGGGTTCGACCGGATCCGGGTGACCGATCCGTACGGCTGCCGGCCGTTCGCCCGCGACCGGGCGGGCACCGTGTTCGCCGACGGCGCCGCGTTCGCGGTCCTCGAATCCGCCGCCCACGCCGCATCGCGGGGAGCCCGGCCGTACGCGGAGCTCGGCGCCGCCGCCTGGAGCTGCGACGCCTACCACCACCCCACCGCCCCGGAGCCCGACGCCGTGCAACTGGTCCGGGCCATGCGGAACGCGCTCGCCGACGCCGGAGTCCGGCCGGAGCAGGTGGGCTGTGTGCTGCCGCACGCGACCGGCACCCCCGTCAACGACGCGGTGGAAAGCCGGGCACTACGGCGCGTTTTCGGCGATTCCTCCGGCCGTCCACCGGTGTTCGCGCTCAAGGCGCTCATCGGCCACACCTCGGGGGCCGCGGGCATGTTCGCGTGCCTGACCGCGGCGCTCATCGCCTCCCGGGCCACGATCCCGGCCAACGCGCCCCTGGACCAGGACCCGGAGTGCGACGTGTGGCTGCCGCAGGACGGGCCCGTACCGCTGAACCGGCCGGCCGTGCTCGTCAACTCGTGCGCGACCGGCGGAGTCAACGCCTCGTTCGTGCTCTCGCGTGTGGGAGACCCGGCATGAACGCCCCGGTCCGCGTACGCGTCCTCGGCCTCGGGATGATCGCCCCCGGCGCCCTCCGGCCGGCCCGCGCCCTCGAACCTCCCGTGGAACCGTTTCCCGACTGGTTCGACACCGAGGCGCTGCTCCCCGGCCGCGGCTACCGGAAACTGCCACCGGCCTGCCGGTACTTGCTCGCTGCGGCCCGCTCGGCACTCGACGACACCGGTACGTGGTTCGCCGGCCTCTCACCACGGGACCGGGCGGCCGTGATCGGCGGCAACAACGCGGGAGCCGCGCTCCAGGACGACTTCGACCGTACCGTCATCGCCACGGGGGCGGCGGATCTGTCCCCGGCCCGCGTACCGTACATGGCGCTGAGCATGTTCGGCGGCCGGCTGGCCCCGGAACACGGGCTGCAGGCATTGGTCCTGACCACCAACTCCCCGGCGGTCGCCGGACTGGAGGCCGTGCAGACGGCGGCGCGCGCACTGGCCGCCGGGCGTGCCACGGCTGTGCTCGCGGGCGCCGTCGAAGACCGGCCCACGCCCGTCCAAGGCGGTGGGCCCGCGCACGACCTCGGCGCCGCCGTGCTCGTGTGCGTACAGGAAGGTGTTCCGGTCGCCGGAGAACGGGCGTACGGCCACTGCTCCGTGCGCGGCGCGTTCGTCGGCGCGGCGGGCGGGGTGCCCGAGACCTCCGACGTACTCGACCCGCTGTGGGAGGAACTCCTCGCCGACGGCCGGCCGGTCGCGCGCATCGACGCCGTGCTCGACGACTCGCCCGCGGGAGCGGCGGTCGCCGGGTGGCTGACCGCACGCGCGGGCCACCGCGCCGTCACCATCCTCACCCGGCCGCCGGGCAGCGGATCCCTCGCACCGCTGCGCCGCGTGGTCGGCCGGATGGCGGCCGGTACGGCCGAGCGAGCCCTGGTGCTCGCCGGGTCCGCGCACGGCCACGTCTCGATCGCCGACGTGCTCCCCGGCACGGCGGGCGTTCCGTGACGGTACGCCCGCCGGCCGAACCCTTACACCGCCACCGAACAGGCATCACCGACCCAGAAAGGCAGGACCCCATGGCCACCCTGATCCCCACCCGCGACGAGCTGCGCGACTTCTTCGCCGAAGAGCTCGAACTCCCGGCCGACGTCGTCGGCTACGAGAGCGACTTCGAGGCCGACCTCGGCGTCGACTCGCTTGCCACCATGGAGATCCTCGTGCAGTTGGAGAAGAAGTACGGCATCCGTCTGGAGGAGTCCGAGTTCGCCGGTCTCACCTCCGTGAACGCCGTCCACGCCTTCCTCGCCGACCGGCTCGAAGCGGCGTGAGCATGACGGGCGCCCACCGCCCGGTCGCCATCGTGACCGGGGGATCACGTGGCATCGGCCGCGCTGTCGTGACCCGCCTGGCCGCCGAGGGGTTCGACGTCGCGTTCTGCTACCGCACCCGTAAGGACGCCGCGGAGGAGGTGGCGGCCGAGGCCGGGGCGACGGGTGCCCGTGTGCTCGCGTACGAGGCCGACGTCGCGTCCGCCGACCAGGCCCGGGCGCTGGTCGCGGCCGCCGAAGAGCACCTCGGGCCGCTGTCGGTGCTCGTCACCTGCGCCGGCATCGTCCGGGACCGGCCGCTGGCACGCATGACCGACGCCGAATGGGACGATGTGATCCAGACCAACCTGTACGGCACGTACCACGTCTGTCGTGCCGCCGCGCTCCCGCTCATGCGGCATGGCAGCGGCTCGATCGTCACGCTGTCCTCGGTCGCGGCCGCGCACGGCGGCCCGGCACAGAGCAACTACTCCGCGTCCAAGGCCGGCATCGTGGGCTTCACCACGTCCTTGGCGCGCGAACTCGCCCGGTCCGGGGTGCGTGCGAACGTCGTCGCGCCCGGGCTGATCACCACCGACATCACCAACGATCTGCCGCCCAAGGTGCAGGCGTCCATCATCGGGAAGATCCCGCTGCGCCGGCCCGGGACTCCCGGCGAGGTCGCCGATCTGGTCGCCTTCCTGGTCTCCGACCGCGCCCGCTACATCACCGGGCAGGTCATCGGCGTCGATGGAGGGCTGGTGCCGTGACCGCATCCGCCACCGGCCGTCCGGGCTCCGGCTCCAGCTCCGGTTCCGGCGCCGGCGCCGGCGCCGGCTATGACGTGATCGTCGTGGGTGCCCGCTGCGGCGGAGCGCCCGCGGCGATGTTGCTGGCCCGCGCGGGCTACCGCGTCCTCATCCTGGACCGCGCTCGCTTCCCCCGCGACACCCTGTCCACCCTGTACATCCACCAACCCGGCACCGCCCTGCTCGACCGCTGGGGGCTGCTCGACCAGGTCGCCGCCACCGGCTGCCCGCCGATCACCTCGGCCATGCACCGTATGGGCCAAGTCGCCGTCGAAGGCGCTCCCACTCCGGTTCACGGCATCCACGCGGCCTACGCGCCACGGCGTTACCTCCTCGACACCCTCCTCGCCAAGGCCGCGACCGACGCCGGTGCGGAGTTCCGCGAGGGCTGCCGGGTCACCGACGTGGTCGTCGAGGACGGGCGGGCCGTCGGGGTGCGATGGCGTACCGCCTCCGGCAGCGGCACCGACCGCGCCGCGCTGGTCGTCGGCGCGGACGGTATGCGCTCGGTCGTGGCGGACGCCGTACGTGCCGGGACGGTCCGCGAACACCCGCCGCTGACCTGCGTCTACTACGGCTACTGGGAAGGCGTGCCGGTCACCCGGTTCGAGGCCCACGCGGTACGCGGCCGCTGGGTCGGCTGCCTGCCCACCAACGACGGCCGTACCCTGCTCGCGGTGTACTTCCCCCAGGCCGAGTTCGAGGCCGTCCGTCGCGACCTGCCCGACGCCTACCTGGGCGGACTCGCGGCCGCGGCCCCGGAACTGTACGAACGTGCCCTCGCCGGCACCCGGGTCGGCCCGCTCCGCGGCACCGGCACACAGCGGAACTTCTTCCGCCGCGCGGCCGGACCCGGATGGGCGCTGGTCGGCGACGCGGGACACCACAAGGACTCCATCACCGCCGACGGCATCACCGCGGCGTTCCAGCAGGCGGCGCTCCTGGCCGCCCGCCTGGGCGCCGACCTGCCCGACCCGGCGCGCCGGCAGGCCGCGTTGGAGCGCTATGCCCTCGACCGCGACCGCATGCTCGCCGCCCGCTACTCCGACACCCTCGCGCTCGCCCGGCTCCGCGCCGACCGTGTGGAGGCCCGGATCGCCGGGCTCGCGCACGACCCGGCGTGGGTGCAGGCGTTCTTCGACCGCGCGGCGGGCACCGGCCCCGACCTCGTGCCCGTGCCCGGTAACCGGTCTGAGGAGGTGCCGGCGTGATCACCGAACAGTACGGAATCGCCTTTCCCGGACAGGGCATCAAGGCGCAGACGCTGCTCTCCGCCCTGCGGGCCCACGTCCGGCACCCGCTGGTCGCCCGGCTGCTGACGACGTTCGGCGCGGCGGATCCCGAGGCGCTGGACCTCGGTGACACCTCGGTCGTCCAGCCCGCCACCTTCGCCGCCGGCCTCGCGGCGGCCGACACGGCCTTCGGGCCGGACCACTGCCCGCCGGTGGCGCTCGGCCACAGCCTGGGCGAGCTGACCGCCGCGGCGTACGCCGGATTCCTCCGTATCGACGAGGGCTTCGAACTGGCCGTGGACCGCGGCCGGTTGTGCCACGACCAGAGCCTGCGCAGGCCCGGGGCGATGGTCGCGATCGTCGGCGCCGACGCGGGCGAACTCGAATGGCTGCGCCGGAGCGTGGTCGCCGAGCACGGCGAGATCCTCGACGTCGCCGGGCTCAACAGCGCCCGGCAGACCGTACTGTCGGGCGCTCCCGAGGCGGTGGCCGCGGCCGTACGCATCGCCGGGGAACAGTGCCTGCGCGCCGAAGTGCTGCCGATACCCGGCGGTTTCCACAGCCCGCTGATGATGGACGCCGTCCCGGCGTGGCGGCGCCGTCTGGAGTCCGCGGACTTCCGCCCGAGTACGACCCGATTCGTCTCCGCGATCGACGTACGACCGCACACCGACCCGGTCCAGGTCCGCGAACAACTCGCGCGCGGCCTGGTGCTCCCGGTGCGCTGGCACGAGGCCGTGCGTACGGTACGAGACCTCGGCGTGCCCGGCCTCGTCGACGCCGGACCGGGTACGACCCTGCTCAAGCTCGGACGCCGCGCCCGCATCCTCGAGTTCACCGGCCTCGGCGCGCTGCCCGAACCGGTTCCACCCGGGTGAGGGCGGCCCGCTGAGCACCGCCGTTCGACCACGTGACCCACAAGCGGACCAGCCCCGCCCGCCGCGCGACCGGAAGGCGCCCATGCACCACCCCGATCCCACCACGGACGCCGTGCTCGACCCCGGCATCGTCCCCGACGGCACCGCATCCGCCGCCGGACCGGCCCGCCACGTGCTGCTCACCGGCGCCACCGGCTTCCTCGGCGCGTTCCTGCTCCGCGAACTCCTCGACCGCGCCGACGCCGACGTGTGGTGCCTGGTGCGCGCCGACAGCGACCACCACGCGGCGTCCCGCCTGCGCGAGGCCATGCGGCGCTATCTGATCTGGGACGACCGGTCGGCCGGGCGCGTCATCCCGGTCGCCGGAGACCTGACCGCGCCCGACCTCGGCCTGACGCCCGCCCGCTGGGCGGAACTCGCCGAGCGGATTGACGCCGTGCAGCACGCCGGCGCCCAGGTCGGCCATGCCGCACCGTACGCCGCGCTGCGGGCGGCCAACGTGTACGGCACCCAGGAGATCATCCGGCTGGCCTGCGAGCGCCGCGGCAAGCCGCTCAGCTTCATCTCCACCGCCGCCGTACCGGGTGATCCGGCGGACCGTACCGCGGCACCTCCTCCGCCCGGGCGCCCGGGCGGAGGCTATGTCACCGGCAAATGGGTCGCCGAGCGCCTGGTCCGGCAGGCCGGCGACCGCGGGCTGCCGGTACGGATCCACCGCCCCGGCCGCATCAGCGGCCACTCCGTCACCGGAGCCTGCCAACTCGACGACGGAATATGGCACTTCGTACGAGCCATCGCCCTGCTCGGCCTGGCCCCCGTCGTCGCGGCGCCCGACGGCGGCGGCCCCGCGGTGTCGTTCTCGCCGGTCGACTACGTCGCCCGCGCCATCGTCCACATGTCCGCGCAGGACACTGGACCCGCCCCGCTGCGCTACCTGGTCAACCATTCCCGCATGCCGCTGAGCGACCTGATCGGCCACGTGGCCAAGCGGTACGCCGTCTCCTACGTCTCGCGCGACACATGGCTCGAACGCCTGTGGCAGGCACGGCACCGGTACGACGGCGCGCTGCTCAAGGCCGGCGTCCTGGTGAAGTACTACCGGGCGCTGCTCACGGGAACCGGCCGCCCGCCGACCGCCGACGACCGGGACACCGTACGGGACCTGGCCGGAACCGGCATCACCTGCCCACCCCTGGACGGCGCCCTCATCGGGGTGTATCTCGACTACTTCCAATCAGCGGGTTTCCTCCCGGTACCGCCGACACACCTGAACCGGGAATCGCCAGCCCGAGGCTGAGCGCAGGATTTGGCGGCAGTGGCCTGCAGCGGCAGCCACTCGGTTGATCAGTGGGTACGGCGGAGGTGTGCCAGGATCTCGGTGACCTTGGCGACAGCTTCGGCGCCGGGTTTGACGTAGCGCGTGGCCGCGCGCGGGTTCTTGTGCCGGGTCCTGCCCATGATGAGCCGCAGCGGGATCTCGGGCTCGCCGAGGTGGGTGGCGGCGCTGTGGCGCCTCGAAGCGATGAGCGGCGGGTGACGACTGGGCTCTTCAGTCGGTGGCGTTGGGAGACATCGCCGAGCAGTTGCAGTCGCTGGCCGCCCTGGCTCGTGATCCGGATCCCGACCCGGCGCGCGTGCACCTCCTGCTTGCGGCGCGCGATCGACTTCTCCGATGGCGACGTGGCGGGGTTCATCGCCTACAAGGAACGGCTGATCGACTACATCAACCGCTTCATCGCCGACCTCGCCAACTCCGGTGCGCGGATCGCCACGCTCCTGGGCGAACTGGAGAAAGGCGACCATGATCGGCTGCTGCGGCTGGCCGCGCGACGGGAGGCCGCCGACGCGGCCGGTGCCGGTCGTGAGGCGTTCCAGTGGCTGCGCCACCGCCAGTGCCAGCGCGACGCCCACCGTCACACTCACCAGACAGGCGACGCAACCACGCGCCTGCACCGCCCCCTGAGAGCGGCGCGACAGGTTCGCCGTGAACCACCGCGTATACCGGCGCAGAAGCACCTCGCCCACCAGAGCCACCGCTACGGCCGCGACTGTCACCACGACGCTCCATCGTCGGGGAGCGGCAGTTGAGGCACGGCGGCTCCATCGCTCGCTGGGGGCTACCTCTTACATCGCGTCCGGGACCCAGCCTGTTTTCGGGCCCTGCTTCGGGCCCTGCGAGGTTTGGTCTCACCACATGAGAACGCTTCGGTCCTGCACGCTGCTCAGAGCAGATCTGCCGCAGGCGGATCGTGTCGACGCCGATCCGAATCGCCTCACATGATGGACGCATGAGCCAAGAATCGAAACTTCCTCTGTTCAACCAGCGGATGAGACGCGAGCTTTACGAGCAGCGTGTTCTCGTTCTCGACGGCCCTCTCGACGACGACAACGGGACACTGCTGGCCACGCAACTGATGGCACTCGCCACCCAGGACGCGTCGGCCGATATCGCATTGTGGATTCACTCCCCGGGCGGCTCGGTCCCCTCGATGCTGGCGATTCGCGACATCATTCGCCTCATTCCCTGTGACGTATCGACCCTCGTGCTGGGCATCGCTTACAGCGCCGGGCAGTTCCTGCTTTCGTCGGGGGCCCGAGGCAAGCGCCGCGCCCTGCCGCACGCACGCGTCCTGATGCACCAGGGCTCGGCGGGAATCGGTGGCACCGCGGTCGACATCGAACTGCAGGCCGGCGACCTCCGGCATACTCGCGACACGGTGCTCGGTCTTATCGCCGAGGACACGGGCCAGCCCGTCGAGCGCATATTCGAGGATTCTCTGCACGATCGTTGGTACACAGCGCAAGAGGCGCTCGACTACGGTTTCATAGATGCGATCGTGCAGACCTTCGACGAAGTCGCGCCTCACAATCGCCCGCGGCCCGGATTCGGCATCACCGAAGGAGTCGGCAAGTGACCACATATACGATACCGAACGTCATCGCGCAGAATCCTCGCGGCGAGCGGATCATGGATGTCTACTCGCACCTGCTCACCGAGCGAATCGTTTATCTGGGCACCGCGATCGACGCGGGCGTCGCCAACGCGCTCATCGCGCAGCTGATTTTTCTGGAGTCGGACAACCCCGATGCCGAAATACAGTTCTATATCAACTGCGAAGGTGGTGACCCGAGTGCGATGCTCGCGATATACGACACCATGCGCCATATCCGCCCGCGGGTTTCGACAACCTGCGTCGGACAAGCCGTCGCGGTCGGTGCCGTCCTTCTCGCCGCGGGTGCCGAGGGAAAACGTGCCGCACTCCCCCACGCACGCGTGATCCTGCACCAACCAGCCGCTCAGGGGCGCGGAACGATCCCCGACCTCATCTTGCAGGCCGACGAGGTTGTACGAGTCCGGGCAGACATCGAGCGCATCCTGTCACGGCACACCGGCCAGACGATCGAGACCCTACGCGCCGACACCGATCACGATCGCGTGTTCACCGCGACCGCGGCCTTGGAGTACGGGCTCCTCGATCAGATCATCGAGGAGCACTCATAGGCCCGAGAACAACCCCGGCAGGCCGCTAAGCGGCCAGAGCATAAGCCGCCGAGCAGACAGCACCCCTCGACCCGCTGGGCTGAGCAGACCGCAAACTCTCTGCGACAGCAAGAGTCAGATCGATCAGGGTCACATCCAGCGCGCCGGCGACCGCGGCGATCATTTCACTCGACGGCTCTTTGACGCCTCGTTCCATCTCGGAGAGATATTGCGGCGAGACTCCGGCGCGAGCCGCCGTCTCACTCAACTTCTCGCCCCGCTGTTGACGAAGGCCCCTCAGACACTCACCGAGCACCTGCCGCCACAGCGGCTCGCGCGCCGGAGAGGGCTTGAGGGCGGTCCGATCGATCGCTGGACGTAGCGGCGAGATGGAAGATGGCTGCGGGATGGAGGAGGCCATACTCCACACCATAGGTAGACAGCGCGGTCGAGTTCCGTCGGCTTCGCGCAGAGCGGAACCAGTCCCTGCCTCCTCCGTTCGGCCTCAGGCGCACCTGCGCGCTCACCACGGGGTCACCGCGGCGGCGAGCGCTCGGGTGACGTTGGTGACCAGCCACACGAGCAGGGCGCGCACCGTACTCGGCGCAGCGAGATCAGGCGGGCCGGGTTGCCGCCGATGTGAGCTTGGGCCGGTCGTCTGGGTGGTTCGCGTCGGTCGCCGCGCGGTCGAGCGCGTTCTTGTAGCTCTGGCAGTAGGACCGGACCTTGTCCCGGAGCTCCTCGGTCCAGTCGAGCGACTCCACGAGCCAACGGGCTTGATGCGCGCCGAGTAGTGCGTGGATCTCTTTGCGTTGTTTTGACAGTGCTGTCGGCAACGGGTCTTCGACGGGCTCCGTGTCCTCGGCCTGTAGCACCACACCCATGCGTCCGTTGGCGCGAAACGCGGTGGCTGTGCTGCCGTCCTTGAACAACAGTTCACCGTACGCTGGGACCTGAGCCGGCCACCGAGGCGTAGCGCTCTCGTCCTGAGCGAGCTCACCCTCCCTTCCCTGCAGCAACACCGGCTGGCCTGCTGTGTCCAGCCCGGTCACGCGCACCACGAACAGTGAGCCATGTTCGAGGTCGGACTCGTTGAGCTTGATCTCGACGGTGGCAGTACGCCGGGAACCGGCAGCGGTCACCTTGGCCTTCGGCCCGGTGTCGTCGCCGTCGCTCAGGTCCTCCGGTGGGAGCACCTCGACCAGCCACCGGTAGATCGCGTCGCTCTTGGCCGGGACGGTCTTCCACGTCACTCGCACCACGGCAGGGGACTCTTCGCCTGCCTCGGTATAGGGCAGGTCGCCAGGGTTGTCTTGCTTGAGCCGCGAGCTTTTCACCACCGCGTCCTTCTCCCGGAGGAACGGGTCGACCCGAACCTGATCCACCGCAACGGTTTCCGGTTCGGTCAGCGGCCATTGACTGAAGTCGAGGCCGGGCACGGCGGCCAGCTCTGCGGTCCACTCAGCGGGATTGGACAGATCTCGGTACGAGCCGGACAGGAACGTGGCAAGGTCAACGCGTACCGGACCATCCTTCAGCCGGACATTGTTGAGCCGGTCGGACACCGAGGACACCGCTCTGGCCTTCGGCCGGTTCCTGCCGAGCACGCTGGCGACCTTGTCCACTCCGACCCGAATATCGTTGTCTGGCAGTTCGTCAACCATCGTGGCACTCGCTGTACGCAGCAGCTCGACCACATCCTGGCGCTCGAAGCCGCTGTCCAGCGAACTGGCCGCAACGCCGGCGCCCACAGGGACCATCAGTACCAGTTGACGCTCCTTGCGGTTGCGTAGTTCGATGTTTCGTGCCGCCCCAGCACCTTTTGCGTGTCAGGCGGCGCCAGGTCCTGACGGCGTGTGACGGGGCGAGCGAGCACGCACCGAGCACGGCGGGCACCCTAATTGGTCTCATCACCCCTACCGCGTTCATCGACATGGTCGGCGCGTCCCTTGCCCGCCGGACGTGCTACGAACATCACTCTCTCACTACCAACCGGACAACAGCGTTCGCATTCTCGACATCAGCATGCGGCACCAAGAGCTGCCTGATCACAACCCCACCACAAGAGCGACGGATGAACGGTGACCCGGTGCAGTGAAACAGGACCGGAACCCCACCGACAGCGCGGCCTGGCAGCTGCTGCGCCAGGCGGTCACCGATCACAGTGAGCTACAGAACGAGTGGCGACAGTCACCGAATCGGCCCCAGCCCGCGAGATCTTCTGCTAATCGTCTGGTATTGGCCGGTGAGCGGTGGAGAGACAACGATGAGGTTGTGGCGGAAGATCGCGAAAACGGGCCGGGTGGCCGAACCCGCGCCACGGCGCGACGGCGGTGAGCCGTCGGCGAAGGCGGCGGAGCTGGCCGGATCGGTGCAGATCAGGCATGTGGACGCGGGTTCGTGCAACGGGTGTGAGGTGGAGATCGCCTCGGCGTTCGGCCCGGTCTACGACGCCGAGCGATACGGCGCACGGCTGGTGGCTTCGCCGCGGCACGCGGACGCCCTCCTCGTGACCGGGCCGGTGACCCGCAACATGGAGGTGGCGCTGCGCCGCACCCATGACGCGGTTGCTGAGCCGCGGCTGGTGATCGCGCTGGGTGACTGCGCACGCGACTGCGGAGCGTTCGCCGGGGCCTATGGGGTGGCCGGGGCGGTGAGCGACGTGGTGCCGGTGGATGTGGAGGTGCCGGGGTGCCCGCCGGAGCCTGAGGCGATCGTGGCGGCGTTGCGGGGGCTGACCGGGCGATGAACGTGGTCGGCACACTGTTCACGGTGGCGCTGTCCTGCTGCGCGGTGGCCGCTCTGGCCGCCTTGGTGGCGCCGCCGCGGGCGCGGCTGCATCTGGCGGGCTGGTGCACGGCGGCCGCGGGGGCCGCAGGAGCGGCGGCGGGTGTGGCGGCCGTTGTGGTTGCCGGCGCCGGTCAGCTCTGGTCGGCCTGGCTGCCGGAGCTGCTGCCGCTGGCCGGGGTGCGGCTGGCCCTCGACCCGCTGGGCGGGGTGTTCGTCGCGATCACCGGGGTGGTGACGGTGTGCGCGGCGATCTACGGGATCGGCTACTGCGCTCACGGCCTGGACGGGCGAGTGTTCCAGGCCGTGCTGCCGCTGTTCGTGGCGGCCATGCTGGTGGTGCCGGCCGCGGCCAGCGTGAGCACGTTCCTGCTGGCCTGGGAGCTGATGGCCACCTCATCGCTGGTGCTGCTGCTGGCCGAGCACCGGCGGCGGGCGGCGGTGGGGCGGGCCGGGTTGTGGTACGCGGTCATGACCCACCTCGGCCTGGTGACGATCCTGGCCGGGTTGGTCACGTTCGCCGCCGGGGCCGGTGGGGAGAGCTTCGAGCAGTTGCGCGCCGCCACGCTGCCACCGGCCGCCAAGACGGTGGCGTTCCTGGCGACGTTCGCCGGGTTCGCCTCCAAGGCCGGCATCGTTCCGCTGCATGTGTGGCTGCCGCGCGCGTACCCGGAAGCGCCGAGTCACGTGTCGGCGCTGATGAGCGCGGCGATGGTGAACATGGGTGCCTACGGCGTCGTCCGGGTCGGGCTGGATCTGCTGCACGTCGGCCCGGCCTGGTGGTGGCTGCTGGTGCTGGCGGCGGGCGCGGCGTCGGCGCTGTTCGGAATCTTGCAGGCGATCGTGACCTCGGATCTGAAGCGGCTGCTGGCCTACTCCTCGACGGAGAACCTGGGCCTGGTGCTGGTCGGGGTGGGCGCGGCGGGATTCTTCGCCGCGTCACACCTGTCCGTGGTGGCGGCATTGGCGCTGGCCGCGGCGCTGCTGCATGTGGTCAACCATGCCGCGTTCAAGACGGTGTTGTTCCTGTCGGCGGGCTCGGTGCTGCACGCCACGGGCACCCGCGACCTGGACGCGCTGGGCGGGCTGCGCACTCGGATGCCGTACACCACTGTCGTGTTCGCCGTCGGGGCGTTGTGTGCCTCGGCGCTGCCGCCCGGCAACGCTTTCGTCAGCGAGTGGCTGCTGTTGCAGAGCCTGATCCACGCCGTACCCGGTGCCGGGGTGGTGGGTGTGGTGACGATGCCGCTGGCCGTAGGGGTGATCGCGCTGTCGGCAGGGCTGGCGGTGGCCACCTTCGTCAAGGCGTTCGGCGTGGGCTTTCTGGCCCGGCCCCGCAGCGCGCAGGCCGAGCGGGCGAGCGAGAGCCCACTGGCCATGCTCGGTGCGACGGCGCTCGCCGCATCGGGCTGCGCGGCCCTGGCGCTGACGCCCACGCTGGTCGTACCCGCGCTCGGCGGGGCTGTCGGCGTGGTGTTCCCGGGACGGGAGGTGGTGAGCGGGGAGCTGGCGCTGAGGCTGGCGGGCGTCTCGGGGGTGATCTCGCCGCTGCTGATCGCCCTCGCCCTCATGGCAGCTGTCGTCGCGGTACTGGGTCTGGTACGGGTGATGGCGGCGCGGCGGGCCCGGCGAGCCGCCCGGCTGTGGGACTGCGGCGCCGGGCCGATGTCGGCCCGGATGGAGTACACCGCGACGTCGTTCGCCGAGCCGTTGCAGCGGGTCTTCGACAACGTGCTGGCCCCCGAAAGCGATGTGGCCGTCACCCCGGTGAAGGAGTCGGCCTACTTGGTGGAACGCGTGCGCTTTCAGGCGCGGGTGCCGGACCGGATCGAGCACCGGCTCTACGATCCGCTGATCGCCGCCGTGACTGTGCTCGGGCTCGGTGCCCGCAAGCTCGCGACCGGCAGCGTGCACCGCTATCTCGGCTACGGGTTCTGGGCGCTGACCGGAGCGCTGATCGTCCTGGTGGTGCTGTGGTGATGAGCGTGGTCGGGGCGACGTTGCAGGTGGTCTTCGTCGGGGTCGGCGCCCCGCTGCTGGTGGGGGTGATGCGGCAGGCCCGCGCCCGGCTTGAGGGACGCGCTGGGGCCGGCATCCGGCAGCCCTGGCGAGATCTGCGCAAGCTGATGCGCAAACAGGCGATCACGCCGCACGGCACCGGCTGGGTGTTCCGCGCCGCGCCACTGCTGTTGGCCGGCACCACGCTGGTGGTCGCCGCGGTGGTGCCGCTGGTGACCACGGACTCGCCGCTGGACGGTGTCGCCGACCTGTTCGCGGTGACCGCGCTGCTCGCCTTGGGGTCGGTGGCGCTGGCACTCGGCGCGCTGGACACCGGCACGGCGTTCGGCGGGATGGGCGCCAGCCGGGAGATGACCGTGCTGGCGCTGGTGGAGCCGACGATACTGGTGTCGACCTTCGCGCTGTCGATCAAGGCCGGCTCCACCAGTCTGGGCGCGATCGTCACCGCGACAGCGGACAACCCGCTGTCGGTGATCTCTCCGGTGAGCGTACTGGCCGCGATCGCCCTGGCGATCGTCACGATCGCCGAGACCGGGCGGATCCCGCTGGACAACCCGTCCACGCATCTGGAACTGACGATGATCCATGAGGCGATGGTGCTGGAGTACGCCGGTCCGGACCTGGCGCTGGTCGAGTGGGCCTCAGCCATGCGGTTGTCGGTGCTGCTGGGTCTGCTGGCCGGCCTGTTCTTCCCGCTGGGGATCGCAGGCGCGGACGCGGGGCCGCTCGCGCTGGCGGTGGCGTCGATCGCGCTCGTGCTGAAGGTGGGGGTGCTGGGAGTGGTCTTGGCGGTCGGTGAGGTGTTCATGGCCAAGTTGCGATTGTTCCGCGTTCCTGAGCTGCTGGCCGGTTCGTTCCTGTTGGCGCTGCTGGCCGTGGCCGCTTCCTTCTTCCTGGCGTGACATATGACTGACGCGATGTACATCCAGCTTCTGGATCTGGCCTGCGGGGCGTTCCTGCTGACGGGCGTGCTGGTGCTGTGGCGGCGCGAGTTGTCGGCGATCGTGTGGTTGTTCGCCCTGCAAGGGGTGGCTCTGACCGCGCTGGTCGTGATCCTGGGCGTCCGGCAGGACAGTCCCGAACTGATCATGATCGGTGTCGGTGTGGGCGCGTTGCGGGCCGGGCTGCTGCCGTACCTGATGCGCCGCGCGCTGGTGGCCGGCGGTGCGGGCCGCGAGACGCAGCCGCTGGTCAACGTGGCGACCTCGCTGCTGGTGGCGGCGGCGCTGGCGATGCTGGCCTACGCGCTGTCCCAGCCGCTGGTACGGCTGTCGCCCACCCCGGCCACACAGACCGTGCCGATCGCGCTGACCGTGCTGCTGATCGGGTTCTTCGTCCTGGTGACCCGGCGGCGGGCGCTGTCGCAGCTGGTCGGGTTCCTGCTGATGGACAACGCCATCACCGCCACCGCCTTCCTGACCACCAGCGGCGTTCCGCTCGTGGTCGAACTCGGGATCTCCCTGGACGTCCTGCTGGCCGTCCTGGTGCTGCAGGTGCTGACCACCTGGATGTGCGCCGCGTTCGGCGGCACCGACCTCGACGAGCTACGGGAGTTGCACGACTGATGGACAGCCTGCTGGTGATCGCTCCAGTCGCGGTGCCGGTGGCCGCCGCGTGCCTGTACGCCGTGCTCGGTTGGAACCGGATCACCGCCTGGCTGGGCACGCTGTCCGCGGCCGGGCTGCTGGCCTGCGCCATCGCCTTGAGCACGGCAGGCAGGCACGACGCTCTGGGCGGGCTGCTGGTCAGTGACGCGCTCAGCGCCTTCATGCTGCTCGTGATCGGCGCGGTCGCGCTGCTGGCGATGGCCGCCAGCCCCGCCTACCTGGTGACCGAGCTCGCCGCCGGGCACACCGGCCCGCGCGCGATGCGCCGCTACGGGGTGCTGACCCAGGCTTTCATCGCCACGATGGCGCTGGCCGTCCTGGCCTCCAGCCTGGGCCTGCTGCTGGTCGCCATCGAGGCCACCACCATCCTGACCGCCCTCCTGGTCGGACACCGGCGCACCCGCCAGGCCACCGAGGCCGCGTGGAAATACGTGGTCATCTGCTCGGTCGGCATCGCGCTCGCGCTGCTCGGCATCGTCATCGCCTACTACGCCGGCACCCACGCCGGCGTGGCCTCCCTCGACTGGGCGGTGCTGGCCGAGCACGCCGGCCGGCTGGATCCCGGGGTGATGCGTGTCGCGGTCATGCTGCTCGTGCTCGGGTTCGGTGCCAAAGCCGGGCTGGCGCCGATGCACGCCTGGCTGCCCGACGCGCACAGCCAGGCCCCGGCCCCGGTGTCGGCGCTGATGTCAGGGGCACTGCTGTCGGTGGCGTTCTACGCCATCCTGCGCGTCAAGGTCATCGCCGACGCGGCGCTCGGCGCCGGCTTCACCCGGGCACTGCTCCTCATCGTGGCACTGGCCTCCCTGACGGTGGCCGCGCTGCTGCTGATCGGCCAGCGAGACTACAAGCGGCTCCTGGCCTATTCCAGCATCGAGCACATGGGCCTGCTCGCTCTCGGCGCGGCCATCGGCAACAGCCTCGCCCTGGTCGCGGTCCTGCTGCACATTCTCGGGCACGGGCTCGGCAAGTCGGTGTTGTTCCTGTCCGCCGGGCAGCTACACCAGGCACTCGGCAGCAGCCGGATCCACGCCACCGGCGGTCTTTTGGCCAGGGCGCCCCTGCTCGCCGGAGTGTTCGCGCTCGGGTTGCTGGCCTTGCTCGGCCTGCCTCCGTTCAGCCTGTTCGCCAGCGAACTGGGCATCGCGCGGGCTGGCTTCGACGCCGGGCTGGGCTGGGCTGTAACGGCAGCGCTGGTACTGATGCTCCTCATCGTCGCCGCCATCGGGCGCCACACCCGGCGGATGCTGCTGGGCGGAGAGCCAGGCGAGGCCGGCAGCCTGAGCGTGCTGCCGCGCACCGTGGCCGCCCCTCTGGTCGCGGGCCTGGCCGCCTGCGCCGTCCTGGGCATCACCCTCGGGCCGCTGCAACCCTTGCTGCAGGCCGCCGCCGCCATCGCCGGAGCAACGCCATGAGCATCCGCACTGTCGCCGACATCAGCCCCGGCGAGCTACTCGAGCACGCCACCCGGCTGCTCACCGCCGGCCACCGGCTGGCGCTGGTCTCCGCGCGCCAGGAGACGGCCGGGTTCGCTCTGGTGTACCTGTTCGTCGCCGGCAGCCAGGATCGCCGTACCGAGCTGCGCCTCCGTCTTCAGGGCGATCAGCCGGAGGTGCCCAGCCTCGCCCAGCAGTCCTTCCCCGCAGGCCGGTTCGAGCGGGAGATCCACGACCTGTACGGGATCACCCCACTCGGCCACCCACTCCTCAGGCGGCTCGTGCGCCACCACCACTGGCCACGCGGCTGGTACCCGATGCGCGCCGACGCCGGGCCGCCGCCCTCCTTCGGCGACCCCGAGGGCCCCTACCCGTTCGTCACCGTGGAGGGCCAGGGCGTCTATGAGATCCCCGTCGGGCCTGTCCACGCCGGACTCATCGAACCGGGGCATTTCCGCTTCTCCGTGGTCGGCGAGACCATCATCAAGCTCAAGGCCCGGCTCTGGTTCGTGCACAAGGGCATCGAGAAGCTCTTCGAAGGCCGCCGGCCCGCCGACGGGCTGGAGTTGGCCGAACGCGTCAGCGGCGACACCTGCGTCGGTCACGCCCTGGCCTACTGCCTGGCCGTGGAGGAAGCCACCCAGACCCCCGTGACCGCGCGGGCGCAGCGGGACCGGGCCGTGCTGCTGGAGCTGGAACGCCTCTACAACCACGTCACCGACCTGGGCGCGCTCTGCAACGACGTGGCCTTCGCCATCCTGCACGCACACGCGGGGCGCATCCGTGAACAGCTCCTGCGCCTCAACGCCGAGGTCACTGGGCACCGGCTGCTGCGTGGCGGCGTCCGCCTCGGCGGCGCCGATCTGAAGACCCTGCCCGATCCCGGGCGGCTGCACGCCATCGGCGCCGACATGGCCGAGATCATCGAACTCGCCCTGCGGCACACTGTCGTCGCCGACCGCTTCGCAGGCACCGCCGTCCTGTCCTGTGACGCCGCCCGCGACCTCGGCACGCTCGGCTACGTGGCCCGCGCCAGCGGCCTCGATCTCGATGCCCGCCGCGACCATCCGTTCACCGGCCTCGGCGATTTCACCCCCGCCCGCCGCACCACCGGGGACGTGCTGGCCCGCTTCCAGATCCGGGCCGAGGAGATCGCCGCGTCCATCGCGCTGATCACGCACCTGGTCGACGGGCCCATCGCGGCGGACGCGTCCGCGGGCGAGGGATCTTCCTCAGGCGTGGGCCTCGTCGAGGGATGGCGCGGCACGATCGCCCATCGCATCGAGCTCGCCCCTGACGACACCCTCGCCCGCGTGAAGATCGTCGATCCGTCCTTCTTCAACTGGCCCGCTCTTCCAGTGGCGCTCAACAGCGCGATCGTCCCCGACTTTCCCCTGGTGAACAAGAGCTTCAACCTGTCCTACGCCGGCAACGACCTCTGACAGCACGCCGCGACCTGACCGACCTCAACGACAACGTGGGCAAACCACGCGGACGACGCCCGGAATGACGTCGTTTCAGGACGCCGCGGCGGTTCTGATGTGATCGGCCAGTGGCGACAGCGACGACAACGGCAGTTCCCGATGTGTCCATGCCTGCGTGAGATCCTCGGGGGTGTAGCGGGGAAGCAGGTGAAGGTGGAAGTGGAACACGGTCTGCCAGGCCATAGGGCCGGTGGCGTGCCAGATGTTCATTCCGCCCGGTTCCAGCGCACGCCGCAGGAGGGCTGCGGTGTGCACAGCACCCCGCATCAGCAGGCCCGCGCGGTCCGGGTCGATGTCGGTCAGGTCGCGACAGTGCTCGCGGGGGACGACCAGGGTGTGACCTCGAGTCGCCTGCGAGATGTCAAGGAAGGCGACCACGTGCTCGTCGGAGTAGACGATCTCCGCGGGGATCTCCCCAGCAACGATGCCGCAGAATGTACAGGTTTCGGCCATGGCCGCCCTTCCTCCACTTGATCGAAGCAAGCGTAGCGACGCTGGATCAGGCGCATGAGACAGCGGCCCGGGCGAACGCGGCGATGACCATGCGGCATGCTGACCTCGCACGACTCCCCCATGCATGACACGACACGAGAGGCACAGCACGATGGTGAACCGCGACGGCCAGGCCGCTGCACTCGACGACCCGGTGGGTGAATCACTGCGCGGTCACCACGCACACCTCGCCCGCCGGCTTGGACGGGCTACCACCTACCTGCCGGAAGTGGCGACCTTCTCCGCGGTAACCGCCGACCCGGGCCCGCAGGAGTGGGCCGACCTCGCCCAGCTGCTGGGGCGAGGCGAGTTCGCCGACATGTTCAGCTGCGCCGCCACACCGCCGTCGGACTGGCAACCGGTCTTCGTCCTCGAAGGCCGCCAGATGATCTGGCCCGGCGGCAGCCGGCTCGATCGCTCACATGGCGAGAGCGTCACCGGTGTGGTCGAGCTGGGCGCGGACAGCGTGCCCGAGATGCTCGACCTCGTCGCGCGGGCCCAGCCGGGACCGTTCTGGCCGCGCACCCACGAGCTCGGCGCCTATCTCGGCATCCACGACAACGGCACGCTGGTGGCGATGGCCGGCGAACGACTCCGACCACCGGGATGGACCGAGATCAGCGCCGTCTGCACCGCTCCCGAGGCACGCGGGCGAGGCCATGCCGCCCGCCTGATCACTGCGCTCGTCGCGCGTATCTCCGCTCGCGACGAACGTCCCTTCCTGCACGTGGTCGAGGCCAACACCGACGCGATCGCCCTCTACGAGCGGCTCGGCTTCGAAACCCGCAAGCACGTGACCTTCCGGGGATTCCGCACACCGTGACCGCCTGCGCCGAGCCTGGCCTTCCAGCGACTTCTCGCGGATGTACGCGCGCTCGGACTCGGCCATCCCGGCGAAACGCCGCCCATGTCCGGCAGGGCTGTCACCACCGAGGAGCCCGTCGCTACCGCGGACGACGTGAGCACGAACATCGGCCGCACTCGTGACCAAGCCGATTTCCGCGTCCCCGGCTCTCTGATCGAGGAGGCCGGCTAAGCGGGGTACTGCCGCCAAGTCGGCCCGGCCCGGCGAGGCGCCGGATCGACACCGGCGGTTTGCGGGATCTCCCACACCGTGGAGGCCGCGATCTCATAGCCCAGGCCGGGCCAGCTCGCCCTGGAGCTGGCCGGCGGGTGCCGGGCCGTCACAGGCGCCGTCTGTCGGTGGAGGTCCACTTGTGTCCGGGTACGACCTCGCTCGGGAGATGACGTCATACGCGGACACGTGTAGTGGAGACAGGAAGATTCCGGATGAAGGCGATTGTGGTGACGGACCAGGCCGCAGGAACGGCCGGGATGACACTGGCGGAACGGCCCGAGCCGCAGGCGGCGCTGAACGACGTCGTCGTTCAGGTTCATGCGTCGGGATTCGTCCCGACTGAGATGGCGTGGCCCTCGACCTGGACCGATCGCCTCGGCCGTGACCGAACACCGTCGATCCCTGGACACGAGCTGGCCGGAGTGGTCACCGCCCTCGGCTATGGCACGACGGGGCTGTCGGTGGGACAGCGGGTGTTCGGCCTCACGGACTGGACCCGCGACGGCACCCTGGCGGAGTATGTGGCCGTCGAGGCACGCAACCTCGCACCGCTGCCCGGCGACGTCGACTTCACGGTGGGCGCGAGCCTGCCGATCTCGGGACTGACCGCGTGGCAGGGACTGTTCGAGCACGGCCGTCTTCAGGCAGGGCAGAGCGTCCTCGTGCACGGCGCGGCCGGCGCAGTCGGGTCGACGGTGACGCAACTCGCACGAGAGGCCGGCGCCTACGTCATCGGCACCGGACGCGCCGCCGACCGTCAAAAAGCGCTCGACTTCGGCGGGCAGGAGTTCGTCGATCTTGAGAACGACGCGCTGGAAGACGTCGGCGACGTCGATCTGGTTTTCGATGTCATCGGCGGCGACATCGGGCGGCGGTCCGCAGGCCTGATTCGGGCCGGAGGCACACTGGTGTCCGTCGTCGGGCCGCCCGAGGCGCGGCCCGCCGACGGCCTGGCGATCGACTTCGTTGTCGAGCCCGATCGCGCCCAACTGAGTGAGATCGTCCAGCGGGTCCGGGACGGACGACTGCGGACGAACATCGGCAACGTCGCGACCCTCGACGATGCCGTCGCCGCCCTCAACCCGACCGAGCGACGCAAGGGGAAGACGGTCATCCGCGTTCGTCCGTGAGGACTCCAGGACACGATCATCGGGCGGCAGGTCGGCGCAACTTGGAGGCCACCGCCGCCCCGGCCCGCCTCGAGAACGCGACCGACCTGCCGCCGGCCTACATCGAAATCGGGCAGATCGACGCCTTCCGCGACGAAGCCAGCGCCTACGCCATCACGCTCAGCCGCGCCGGCGTCCCGGTCGAGTTCCACCTCCACCCCGGAGTCCCGCACGGATTCGACTCCATCGCCTTCAACGCGGATGTTTCCCGGCGCGCGATGGCCGATCGTGTCCGCGTCCTGAAGCCGATCTGAACCCTTCGGATCGCCGCGGTGGTGCCCACCGAGGCGGCTCGTACGCGCGGCCAGCTGCAGGGCAGCGTCGCGCAGTCGGCCACTGAGGCTGAGCAGACCCGGCGCGCCTACGAACGGCTGCACCGGGCGGCCGATGCTGTGCTGGACGCCGATGAAGTGCTGTGGTGCGCGCCTACCTGCGGTTGTGGGACCTACTGCAGCGGATGGACGGCGCTTTCGAGGACGCCCTGGCCACCGAGCGCGATCGGCGCGACCCCACTGACGGCCACGACGGCCAGGACGGCGATGAGGGGTGGGCGAGCGACGATGCCGCCTACCGCGGCGACCCCTACCTGGGCGAGCTGCGCCAGGAGGAGCGGAATCGCGTCGACTTCGAACGGCAGATCGACCACGAGGTGGAACAGCGCGTCCAAGACGACGTCCGCTACCCCGGCCGGGGCGAGGTACTGGACCGGCACGCCTGGACCCGCCGTATCGACCACCTCGCCGAACGCCGACGTCACCGGCTACCTCGCCCGCCTGATCCCCGAGCCCCGCACGACCCGCTCGACGGCGTGGACACCAGCCACATCCGGCCGACCATCATCGTTGACGTGTAGAACTCCGCTAGCGCCGGCCCTCGGGGTGCGGACGAACGGGATCTGGCTCACCTCGTCGCTGAGAGTTTTACGGGCTGCGCTGACCTGCCCGCTCAGCGGACTCGGTCGTAGACCATGGCGAGTTCGCCCAGCTCGCCGGTCTCCTGGCGGGTGAGCGTCCATTTCGTAGCCGGCAGACCGTCGTCGAACAGTCGTTGCCCGCCTCCGGCGATCTCGGGGAAGATCATGAGGTAGAGCCGATCGAGCAGGTCCGCCGACAGGAGCGGCTTGATGATGCTGGCGCTGCTGTTGACGAGGATGTCGCCTTCACCGCTGGACTTGAGCTCGGTGACGACATCCGCGGCGGGGGCGTTCACCACGCGGGCGCGTTCCCACGGCACGTCGGTCAGGGTGGTCGACAAGACCACCTTTTCCGTGTCGACCAGCCACTTGGCGTATCCGCGGTCGCGCGGATCGGCGTTGTCGTCTTCGGCGACCGACGGCCAGTAACCCAGGAATCCCTCGGCGTTGATCCGGCCGAGCAGCGCCGTCGTCGCGTGCTCCCACATGCGGGTCATGTGGTTGCGGGCGACGTCGCTGGTTACGTACGGGGCGAACGCGGCGAAATCGCCGGGCCCGCCGGGACCGTTGTAGCGCCCGTCGAGGGTGAGGCTCAGGTTCGCGGTCACCCTGCGGCCGGTCGTGTTCGTCATTTCGTGCTCCTGGTGTCGGTCTTGTGCGTGTCGGTCTTGTGCGTGTCGGTCTTGTACGTGTCGGTCTTGTACGTGTCGGTCTTGTACGTGTCGGTCTTGTACGTGGTGAGGGTCGCCGCGAGCTTGTCGAGGGTCTGGCCGTAGCCGATCTCGATGCCCGCGATGAAGTCCGCGGAGTCGACGGTGCTGTCGGTGATCCGGACCTGAACGTCGAGGTCGGTGCCGGTGTCGGTGGGCCGCAGGTCGAAGGCGACGTGGGCGGTGAAGGCGATGTCGCCGCTGGGAAGCATCGGGGAGGAGCGGTAGGCGAGGCGCTCGCCGGGGCGTACGTCGTCGACGACTCCCTGCGCGCGCCCGGCGACCAGGTCGGAGCCGTCGGCGTCCTCGGCGTCGCGGTATTCCAGGACGATCCGTCCGCCCGGTCGCGCCTCGAAGACGAGCTCGGAGACCCGCAGGTCGTCGGGCGTCCACCAGCGGGCGAGCAGGGGCGTTTCGGTGAGGTGGCGCCAGATCAGCTCGGGGCGCTGCGTCAGCGACCGCAGGAACCTGAACGAGCGGCCGTCGGCCCACCCCGGCTCCTGCGCGGCGAGTCGCTCTGCCTGGAGGCTGAGCCCGTACCGGTCGTAGGTCTCGCGCGGGCCGTCGGCCTGCTCTGCGGTGTCGGCGAGCCGGCTGAGCGCCGCTGCCAGGTGGCGCAGCGGAGCGGAGCGGAGCGCGTAGACGCGGCGCTGGCCGGTGCGCTGGGAGGCGACGACGCCGGCGCGCTCGAGAGTCTGCAGGTGCTTGGTCGTCTGCGGCTGGCGCGCCTCGGCGAGCTGGGCGAGGACGCCGACCGAGCGGGGCCGCTCGGCCAGCAGGGTCACGAGCCGCCATCGGGCCGGGTCGGCCAGTGCGATGAGAAGTGCGTCCGCTGTCTCCATGAGCAGAAGTATTCTCCATAACGAATATTCGTGTCAAGGAATAACTTGGGATTGAGGCGACCTGGAATCGACCAGGCAGGGCGCAACCCGCGACCTTCCGCCCTCCATGACGGCGCAGAATCCAAGTCCTGTCTGGTCAGCGCTCCTGCGCGGCACCGCCGGATACGTCGCCGAGCTGGGCTGCTATCGACTCACCGCCGTGGGCTTCCAACCGACCACATGCTGAGCGAACGGCGATGGCCGACGCCGGCGGACGCGGCCGCCGGAGCCGCCCACACCCACGCGAGGCACGACACCACGGAGATGTCGACGATGATCGCCGTCATCTAGGCGACCGTGTGACGCAGGGCTTCTTTCTCCTGCTCCGCCAGATCCAGCCGCGCCACCCGTGCCGTCCTGGGGGAACACCCGCCGCGGCGCCGGCGACTCCCCTGCTCATCTGCGACCTGCACGCGGCTCTGCGGCGGCGCGATGTCCAGGCGGTCGGCGCCGACAAGTGAGGCAACCCGCGGGCCCGCCTGATCGAGGAACGGCTGTGGGTGCGGGAGCGGGAGGCAGGAGAATGTGTCACCCGTGATCACTAGCATGGGCTTTCGCTCGCGATCACCGGACGCCGAGGAGCGTGTCATGGCCTTCGACAGGATCGGCTACTGGACGTGGACCGACATGGAGGAGGTCGGGCGGTGGCTGTCGACCGGCATCGATCCCAGTGCGCAGGCGGCGGTGGCTTGGGGCGTGCCGCTGATCGCGGCGTCCGGGCGCGGTTCCAAGGAGGTCGTGGCCGCGCTGGCTGCTCAGGCCAGTGACGTGAACGTACGCGGGGAAGACGGCCGCACCCCGCTGTGGGAGGCGGTGTGGGCGGACAACGGCGGCGCGATCGAGGCGCTCCTGGCAGCCGGGGCCGACCCGTGGATTGAGGTGATGTGCGGGTGGTCGGCCGGACGGCTGGCGCTGGCCGGGCCGCGGGCGCCGTTGTTCGCCGGTCTTCCTGGAGCCGTTCCGCTGGAGGATGAGCATCGAGCCGCCGTCCAGCGGGCCCGTGAGCGCAAGGCACTTCTCAGCGCTGCGGCCGACCTGGGCGGGGAGTGGGCGGTGGGGATGGGCCTGACGCTGGTCACGGGAATCACCGCCGATGAGGCGATACGGCGACTGGGGGCCGACCCCGCGCGGTTCCCTCCGCACCCTCCTCGCCCGGCGCCGTGGCAGCCCGAGGACGAGGAGTACCCCGAGGACCTTTACGACGCCGGGTTGCGATACGTCGCCGTCACCGAGATCACGGGCGGATGCGCCCTGGTGCAGCCGGAAGGCTTCGCCGTCACTCTGAACGAGACGGTGAATCCCCTGTCGGCGGGCACCCGGTGCCTGACGGTCTACTTCAACGCCAAGAGCGGCACGCAGAGCGGCTACGTCGTCGACGGCGAATGGGGCGAGCGCGATCCGGTCGACAGCGACGCGCACCCTGCCGAGGGCCCAGCGCGGACGCTGGACCGTTTCCTCTACTCCTGGGCCCAGAGTAGGGAAGACCCGATCTCAGCCGAGATCGGACACGCGTTCACGCTGCTGGGCCTGGATCCCGGCGACGGCACGTGCGTGAAGGGACCGTGGTCCAGGTGGGTCGAGATTCCCGGGTGGAGCCGATTCTGACCCGTCGCCGCACGGCCTCCACGCGGCGATCCCGCGCAGCTCGCCGCACGGCGATATCCCCTCTTCATGGCCTACGCTGACACAATGGCCGATATGACCGGATGGGACCCGAAAGCGGACCTCCATCGTTACCTCAAGACCGCCCGCGAGTCCCTCCTGTGGAAACTCGACGGCCTGTCCGAGTACGACATCCGCCGCCCCCATACCCCGACCGGCACCAACCTCCTTGGCCTGGTCAAACACCTGGCCAGCGTCGAGTTCGGCTACTTCGGCGACACTTTCGGCCGCTCGTCCGGCGAGCCGATGCCCTGGTTCGAGGATGACGCCGAGCCGAACGCCGACATGTGGGCGACCCCGGACGAGTCCCGCGAGCAGATGATCGCCCTCTACCACCGCGCCTGGGCCCACGCGGACGCCACGATCGAGGAGCTGTCCCTGGACGCGACCGGCCACGTCGCCTGGTGGCCGGCCGACAGCAACACGGTCTCCCTGCACCGCATCCTCGTCCACGTGATCGCCGAAACCAACCGCCACGCCGGGCACGCCGACATCGTCCGCGAGCTGATCGACGGCGCCGCCGGCCGCCACAGCCACGACCGCCTGCCGAACGCCGCTGATGACTCATGGTGGACGGACTACCGCGAACGCCTCGAACAAGCCGCCCGGAAAGCCGCCGAGAACCAGCCGCAAGGCGCATGACAGCGGCCGAGCGCAAAGACCAGCTCTCACACTGCCGCGCGACACGGTAAGCGAGCAGGACACAACGAACGGCCGCGATCCTCGCGGTGAGGTCTTCGGCGAGCACTCAAGCTTTGGCCGCCTGGCAAGCGAGCCACCGCTCCCGGGTGATCGCGTACTCGACTTCACCAAGATCGCTGCCAGGGATCGGCTCCTGCGAGTGCCGTTGACGCGACTGTCACCGCCGTGTCGCCGCCGGCTACGGGAAGGCCGGCTACCGATCACGGGACGGCGGGCCCAGAGCCCATCGATGCAGGTCAGAACCATTTCCGTTGAATTTTCCGGGATTGCTACTGGGACCCCAAATCGGCGCGAGTGACTGCTGCCAGGAGCAAACCGGGGTACAGCTTTTCGCACACGGTGAGCGACAGCAGCGCGCGGCGGCGGTGCATACCGGCGTCGGTGACAAGCCCGCCGTCGCTGTCAGCGACCGCCAATACCCCTCTTGGTTCAGCCTCCCCGCTACGAGGGGAAGCCCACATGCGCTGCCAGAAGCTCTGGGCGGTGGGGTGCTGGGGGCTGGTGGTCGCGAGACCAGAGATCGCTAGTCGAACTGGTAGCACCAGCTGGTCAGGTACGCAAACCGCAGGTCGATAACGGTGTCCAGTCCTTCCATCTCCGAGACGTTCAGGTGGGCGAGCCGGCGGAAGGATTCGGCGTCCTTCTTCAGCTTCGACCCGTCCCTGGTCAGGTACTCGAGGAACGTGTCCATCTCCGGCGTGACCTCCTTGCCGGCTCTCCAGCCGACCCAGGTCTGCCGGAAGAGATCGCACAGGACGCTCATGTAGTCGTCTGGCGTGGCCACCGGTTTGGCCGCCTGGAAGGGCGAGGGGGTGAACGAAGGGGGCGGCGCGAGGGGCGGGGCCGTCTCGTCGTCCGCCCAGCCGGCGATGAGCCTGGTGAGGAGGAGGATCACGAAGAGGCCCGTCACCGCGAACCTGCCCCGCAGTACGTTCATCCGTCCGCCTCCATGAGCCTGGCGATGGTCGGCCTCAAAGACTCGCCCGCGGCGCTCGCCTCCGTGACGAGGTTGGACACCAGGTCGGGCGGGGAGTCGCGCCACCCGTCGCAGGATCTGCCGATCGCGTCGAACTTCGCCAGCGCCCGCTGCCAGTCGGCCTGGGCCCGTTGATCGGGGATGGGGATGAACCGCTGGGCGCGGTCCGCACGGGCGGCGAGCGACTTGCACGCCTTGTACGCGGCGTTCGTCACGGCCGTGTTCTGCCGGTAGATTCCGGCGATCTCTCCCGCCGGGGTCTTGTCATCGATGAAGGGAATCTCCAAAGTGTCGATGCCGATGTCCAGCGCCGCCATCACCTCCGCGTTGAGGTCCCGGATGAGGTCAAGGCCGCCTGCCTGGCCCCAGGCGTACACCCGGGCTTGCGTTCTGCCCGTGGTCTCGTACGACCCCGACCCCGCCGCCGGCTCTTCGAAATCGATGGCGGAACACCCGTAGCCCACCGACGCGATGGCGACGACCGCCGCCGTCAGGCCGACCAGCGGGAGCCAGACGCGCGAGGTTCGCGGGGCGGGCGGCGTTCCAGGTTTTCGATGAAAAGCCGTGGTCAGGACGGTGCCAGCGCATATGACCGGAATCCCGAAGGCCAGTACGTGGCCGCCGATGATGGACAGGATGTCGGTGACGAGGGCATGGCCTTCCGGGATCATGACCGCGCATCCCTTGGTCACCACCCGCAGGAAACCGGTGCAGCCGTCGGCGATCATGAGGGCGTACAGCGCGGCGAACCCGAAGAGCATGGACACCCCGCCGGCGACCACGGCTACCGGCGCCGAGGGACGGGGAAACCACAGCGCCACCCCGGCCGCGACCAGTAGCGCCGAAAGGATGACGGCGGCCTCCATCCAGCCGAGATAGGCGTGGTAGGTGAAGCCGTTCAAATGCTCGATCGGATACGTGGCCCGCACGTATCGGGTCACGGCGACGCCGAGAAGCGCGGTGAAAACGCTCCCGAGGGCGAGCGCGCGGAGCCGTACGGGACCGGCCGCCGAGCGCCACACGGCCACGGCCGCAAGGATCCACAACAGGCCCGCGGCGACCAGCGGGAACGGCCGCAATTGCAGCAGCGTGGACAGCGGATACCAATAAAGCATCCCGCTCGGCGCCGGAAGCCATTGATCGCCGACCAAGACCTCCATGTAGTCGGTCAGTGGCGAACCGCTGGTCAGCGCATTTCCTCTGACCTCCAGGTAATAGACGAGTAGCGTCCCGAAGGCGCAGATGGAGACGGCGAGGCCGAGCCGGCGTACCGCCTGCGGCCACACCCGTCCCGGACGGCCTCGATGGAGACGCCGGCGTTGATGAGTTCGGTGGCGTGGGCGTGGCGTAGCTGGTGGATGTCGATCTCGGCCCCGGCCTGCGCGCAGTAGATCTGCCGGCGGTGGTGGGCGGCGTCGTAGGACAGCGGTCCGCCGCGGCCGTTGATGGACGCACGGAACAATGGGCCGGCGGTGCAGCCGGCGCGGGCCAGGTAGAGCTTGCGCAGGGCGACGTGGCCGCGGTCGTCCAACAGGACGGTCCGCACGCTGCCGCCCTTGCCGCAGCTGCGGACGTGTTCGTCGTCCAGGCGCAGATCGAGATCCTCGACGACCTGACGCCCACCGGCGGCGGCCCATGACCACGCGAGAGTTTCCCGCCTGCCCGCCCACCGGTGGGCTGATGCGGTGACGCGGCGCACGCGTGGGAGCCGATCGGGCTCCTTGTCCGTGCCCTGGGGTCCACGAGGCGTGGCCGGGGAGACGCAGATCACATTTCCTGATGTCCCCTCACGCCGTAGCGCTTCGTCGCTTGGGTGACAGCCTCTCCCGTTACCTGACGCGCCGGCTCGTCATCGTGGGTGCGCCAGGGGCCGGTCAGCTGACTGATTCGCAGGTGATGCGGTGTAGCCACCTTTGGTGGCGCGCAAAGCCGAGAGAGGCACGCGTCATTCATGGGCCGAGCGAAAGGACGGAAAGCGCGGATGAAAACTGCGATATGTGTACTGGGAACTGCGGCGACGCTGGCCTTCGGCCTCACCGGGACGGCTACCGCGGCCGTGAACGCGCCAAAGACGGCCCAGACCAAGACGTGGAAGTGCCAGAAACCCGAAGGCAAGAAGATCAAGGTCACCTGGGAGCGCGCGAAAGGCCGTGACTGGACCTGGCTTTCCTACGTGAGCAACTGCTCCGAATCCAAGGCCATCCGGCTGTTCGTCAAGAACGCCGCAGGCAAAACCTATCAGCGATGCGTGGTCGCCAAACCGAAGTCCTCCGGGCGGAAAGCACTCAAATATAGCTATTCCGGGATCTCCAAGGTCACGGTGACGAACACGTGTTCCGGCTGAGGACAAAACCAAATGCTGGCGGCGAGCGGTGAAGCCGAGCGCGCGGCGCATGGCCAGGTACTCCTCGGCTCTGGCCCGCAGCGCGCTCACCGGCCGGCCCCGGGCCACAGGCGCGTCAGCGGGCAGCGAACACGGCAGAGGAGATCACCGTGGAAGCGCGACTCAACACCTCCGAGAAAGGGACAAGGAAGATCATGACAAGAAGGAGAACGGCGGCCGTCGCCGTCGCCCTCGCCTGCCTGACGGCGACCGTCATGGAGGCGCCGGTGTCCGCCGAGTCCGAAGCGGGCAGATCCTGGTCGTTCAAGTGCCTGGACCGCGTCAAGGCCTCGGACGACAAGGGCGGCTGGAACCTCACCGCGATCGCGACGCACAAGACGAATCGCGCACGACGCTTCCAGGTGTCCTTCCGTGCCAAGGGCGAGAAGCTGCTCGTCCATGACTACCGGGGCGGGAACTACACGCCCTCCATGCAGGTGATCGTCTACGACTTCGACGCCGGCAAGATGACCAGAATGAGGTTCGCCACAAGCCTGAACCAGAGCGGCTCGTACGGGATCGCCAAGCACATGGGGCTCAAAAAGATCAAGGAAGGACACAGGATCCGCATAGAGCTCTACAACCCCGGCGGCATGGGCACCTCGGGCCTGTGCGTGGGCGGCGTCGCCTGACTCCTGCAGGATCGACACGGGCCGGCCCTGCTGGTCGTTGCCATACGGAATCGGGTCGAACAGGCTGACTTGGCCCGACTTCAGCAGCGGCCAGACGGGCTGCTTGGCCTTGCGCATCTCCTGATCCCCCACCCACAGCACCAGGCGGCTGGTTGATGGCAGAGATGCTGAGCGCGCTGCCGCGTGGCCAGTAGGTCTGCGTCCATGACTCCCGTAACGACCTCCTCCCAGCGGCTCACCCTGCGGGAGTTCACGCCAGCCGACGTGGACGCGCTCCTGGCCATCTACGGCGACCCGAAGGTGGCCGAGCACATGAGCTTCGAGCCACGCACTCGCGATCAGGTCGAGAAAACCATCGCGGGGGTGATAGCGGCGGCTGACGCCGACCTCCGGATGGGCTACAACCTCGCTGCGGTCCTGCCGGCTGGCGTTGGGCAGTGCGGCGATCTCTGCGCCGATTCGGGGGAAGTCCGCGACCAGTTCCTCCACGGAGAAGCTGTCGGTCAGCGGCCGGCCGGTGATGGTGTCCTGGAAGAGGTCTCCTCCTGGTAGATCCGGCCGAACTCGGTGATTTCCTCCTCGGCCAGTACCGTGCCCATCGCCCCTACCAGGAGCTGTTCCAGTTCGGTCAGCTCCAGCCCCTGCTCGCGACGCGCCGCCGCGTGCAAGGCCGCACCGATCAGGGTGTTGGCCGCAGGGCTTTGCCGCAGCCTGCGCGCCGCGCGCGTTTCGGCGCGAGCATCGGACAGCTGCTCGCGCAAGCGGGCGACCCGTTCGGCAGAGGCCAGGACGGTGGTCCCATGGGCCTCCCCGTAAGTTCGCCGGTTCAGACGGCTGGGAGGCCCATGGGACGCCTCCCCCACGCCATCCCTCGACGAGTGAGCCCGTGCACCTCCCCCAGCGAGCCCGACCATGTGTGCACGTCAGGGCCCCCACCTGGCTATACACCGAAGATCGGCTCTGGTCCCCTTCGGCTGTGACAGCACCCGTCAGCCGTCGGCGGGGCAGAAGGATCCCGCAAGGAAGAACCGCTCCCACTCCGCCTGCGTCGGCTCGCCATCGAACCGCCCGTTGAATGCCCTAGGGCTCGGCGTGGGGCGGTCGACGCTGTACCGGGCGCTGGAGAACGACGACCCCGGACCGTCCCGGCGTCTGACTCCCGAGGCGGGTGGCACAGGAATGCCTGGTATTCGCGAGGCAGCAGCGACACAGCCCGTCTCACCCGCCCGTACAGCCGTTGACCAGTCGAGACAAGGATGTCACTCCGGCGCGGCAGCGCAACGCCACTCACAATCGGCAACTTTCTGTTGTCATTTGACGACAAGGAGTGCCCTCGCGATGCGTTACACCATCGCCGTGTCCACCGGCCTCGCCGCCGCCGTGCTCGCCCTGGCCGCCCTGCCCGCCCACGCAGGCCGCCAATGCCCGGGACGAAGAAGTCTTCCAGTGCAGGTACCTGCACGAGGAACTCCCCGACGCGCACGGCGAAGCCTGCGCGAACCCGCTGCCGCGTGCGGTCCGCAACATCACCCTCATCGACGTGTTCACCGGTGCCACGTACAAGTGCGAGGCCGGCTTCGCCGTTAGATCTTTCTGGATCGAGGGCAAGGAATGCAGCCGCGCCTGAGCTGACGCCGCTCCACAACACGGCCCTCCACCTGTGTCCGCACATGTCACTGGCACCGCCCAGAGCTGGGGGAAAGGCACTGTCGGGGCGTGAGCGGTCCGAACAGGAGCACTGGGCGACCGGTCCCGGCCCTTCCGCGCTCCTGGTGGCCCCGTCCGGCCAGGAGAACCAGGACGACGACCAGGTTCCCCGGACCCGCGTTGTGCCGTGGGAGACGGTCACCAGTCCCGGGGGGAGAGCGGGCCTGGACGGTCGGGCGGCTTCGTGCGGCGCTGGTCGACCTGCCCGGTGACGCGCTGGTCATCGTCCACGTCGCC
The DNA here is from genome assembly GCF_014873145.1 of Nonomuraea angiospora. NCBI lineage: Bacteria > Bacillati > Actinomycetota > Actinomycetes > Streptosporangiales > Streptosporangiaceae > Nonomuraea > Nonomuraea angiospora. Next base: position 5,365,693 of record NZ_JADBEK010000001.1, read on the forward strand.
AGCGAGAGCGACCCCGAGGCCGTAGACGATCAGATCATCACGAGCGCCAGGTACGGCAACGTGAGCTGGGGCGCTGCTGTTGTCGCCGTAGTTGTCGCCAGCCGGGGCGGTAATGAGCACGCCCGCCTCCTGGGCGTGGGCGATGGCGCGTTTCAGCATCGGGTCGGCGTCGTCGGAGGGTATTGAAGGCGCTGCTGGTCCGTCGCGAGCCATTGCCATGACATGTCTCACCAGGTATCTGGGTACATCGTGCTTGCGGTCAACCCTCTGCAGGCGGCGCTCGCGATGGCGGGGCCACGTGCGGCCGTTGAAACCCGGCCTGCGCGGTGCACGGTTCGTTCCTGCACATTGTGCGCCCGTCAGCGCGCCGGGGAACGACCTGACCAGAGCACCGCGAATCACATGGAAGCGCGCTATGAGGACATCACGTGGGGACCGGCGAGTGGAGGCGTTGGGAGCAACGCTCCGACTCCTCCTGACGGCCTGTCTGGTGTCGCTGCTCCCGGCCTGTAACCCCGGCCAACGCCCACACCCTCTGCCGCAATCCACCCGCAATCGGGAGGGCCTGGTCGACGGGCAGGTCGGTGCCATGCGGCTTTTGCACGTCCACATCCTGGCCCCGCCCATGGCTCAGCAGAAGTCCGGCGACGACCTGGGCCTGTACCTGACCCTGGTCAACGACAGCGACACACCCCAGAAACTCGACGGCGTGAGCACTGTGCACGCCGAAAGGGTCGTCTATCGCGCAAGCTCGTCCGCTCCCCAGCAAGCCGTCAACGTAACGATCCCTGCCCGCGCCACCCTCTCCCTCCAACAAGGACAGGGCCGCCCACACCTGGAAGTCATCGACATCCACCGGCCGCTCGGAGCCACCCCGATCGACGTCACCTTCCGCTTCACCACCGGCACGACCACCCTGCGCATTCCGGTACTGCCGCTGGAACGAGGAGCCGGTTCGCCCACTCCCACCCACAGTTGAGCCCTCCTTGCGGAGCTACAAAGGACAAACGCCCCGTTACCGGCCGCATCGGGACCGGCCAGCGGCCGACCGGACACCGAGCTGGAGCACGCGAACCAAGGCTGCTTCTTAGATCAGGCACGGAGCCAGATCTACGTCTACGTTCTGTCTGGTCAGCACTCCTGCACGGCCCATACTCGGGCACTTCTGTCTGAGCTGTCTCGTTAACCTGGTGAGGCAAAGATCAAAAGGAGCTCGGGTGTCGGAGAGCGTGCATATTTGGTGGGACGCGGAAGGCGTGGCGCGAGGCGTCAGGGTCACGGACTGGCTCTGGCCCGCCTACAACTACACGATCCGCTACGACCGGCGCGGCGCCCAAGTGCACCTCGAGGGCAAGGTGCTGATCGGGACCGCCGGATACGTCGCCGAGCTGGGCTGCTATCGATTCACCGCCGTGGGTTTCCAGCCCGACCACATGCTGAGCGAAGGGCGATGGCCGACGCTGGCGGACGCGGCCGCCGGAGCCGCCCACGCACACGCGAGGCACGACACCATAGAGATGTCGACGATGATCGCCGTCATGTAGACGGCCGTGTGACGCAGGGCTTCTTCTCTGCTCCGCAGATCCAGCCGCGCTCGCACCCTCCGCGCCGAGCTGGAGCAGTTGCGTAGCCGGGTGAGCGATAAGAAAGAACTGAAATAACTACTATCTGTCAAACAGCAGAGTACAACCTGTAACATTAACGTATGGTTCGAGGGCGTCACCGCCGACCGTCTCGTGGAGGCGTTCTACTCACCGCCGAACAGCTCGCCGTCCTGGCCCTCGTCGGCACCGTTGCGGCCGCCTGCTCAACGATCATCGACATAGCCGGAGCCGTCAAAGGCGACGCACCCACCGTTATCGCCGGGCCCACCGTCACCGTGACGGCGCCCTTCCCTGAACCGGCTTCCAACGACTGCGGGAAGCGCGTCATTGCCATCCGCGTCGCCCAGGACAGCACGATAGAGCTTCCCTTGGCCTGCATAACCCCGCTCGGGACGTTCAAGATCAGTTAACGCGCGGTGGCGGGCCGTGAGGTTCGAGGATGGTCCAGCGAGGCGGACCGAGCGTCGCGTACACCTCGTCAGGGAAGTCCGGTTCGTCCACTTCGACCTCTGCCGGGAAGTTCGCTTCGACGATCGGCTCGACTCCGAGCACCTCGTACACGAACGCGGCCGAGCCCGGGGGCGAGGAGGAAGTCCGCAGGAATTAGCGTCAGCGCACCACGCCGGAGCTCATGCGGCGGTGCCTCGCTTCCGTCGGCGCAGAGGATCGCGGCCGGCGACATGGGCGACCACGGCGTCGACGCTTGGCCGGACGTATCCTCCAGGGAGCGTACGGAGGCGTGCCGGGAGCGGGCCAACCGGGTTGGGGTGTTGGTGCCGGTGAAGGCCACCGCATTCCGACCGTGTGGGTGCCGACCCCCAGTACGTGCACCCGCCGGGTGGCGTGCTCGACCACGGCGAAGCAGTACAGCCGCGCGAGCATGACCGTCTCCACGGTAAAGAGTCACAGGCAAGAATCCCGGACGCCTGAGCCTTGAGGAACTGAGCCCAGGTCGGACCCCGCGCCGGGGAGCTGGATCGAAGCCGGCCCTCTTCAAGATCGCCCACACGGTGGCCGGGGACACCTTGCGGCCCAGCACTGCGATCTGCCCAGCAATGCGCCGATATCCCCAGTCCGGATTTTCGGCGGCCAGGCGCAGCACCAGAGTTCGGATGGCAGGTCGGATCGGTGGCCGTCCCGGCCCGTGCTTTGGGTAGGTCCAACGTCGCTTCACCAGGTGGGCGTGCCAGCGCAGGAGCGTCCGCGGGGTGACGAACAGGTGACTTCGGCGGCGTCGGGACAGGAGTCGCGCGAGCGCGGAAATGATGGCCCGGTCCGCCCACGACGGCCGGGGCACGGCGACCTGGCGCCGGAGAACAGCCAACTGATGCCGCAACACCAGGATCTCTGCGTCCTTGGACGCCTGTGATCGTGCAAGCAGCGCGATCCAGCCAAATGCTCGTAAGACGATCAAATACAGCAGCCGCAGAGCCATCCTGCGATCCTGCCGGAGCCGAGCCATCGAACACAGCAAAACACCAGATCAAAGCCTGTGACGCATTATTCGGCACCCACAGGTAGCGGCACCGGCGAGCCGGACCGTTCCGGGCTTATGGATGACGATTTTCTTCATTGCGTAGTCGCCCTTTCTCCTCGAAATGAGTGAATCGGCGATTGCCTTCACGGGAATCCGTCAGATCTTCATATCTGTCAAGATCCTGATATTTCCTGGCAACGGGTGATGCCTTCGGCCGCACGTGCCCCCTCATGCTTGCTGCCAGCCGCCTCGGCCAGTTCGCGTGCCGCATGAAAGGCGGCGAGCGCCGCCCCCGGCGCGTTCCTGCCGTCGAGCAGCACCGTGCCGAGCCGGTTGAGCGCCTCGATCTGCCCCAGCCGGTCCCCTGTCGTCTCGAACAACTCGAGCGCCTGCTCCAGCAGCTTGATACGCCCTCGGGATCACCACCGAGATGCGCCACGAAGCCCAGCTCGCGCAGCGCGTCGGCCTCGCCCACCGGGTAGGGCATCTCCAGCGCCTCCTGGGGGCTTGATCGCGCGGCCACGAGGTCGCCGGTGCGGTATTGGACGACGGTCAGGCACGTGAGCGCGTTCACCACGCCCATCCTGCTCCCCAGCTCACGGTAGACGGACAGCGCCTCGGTCAGCGTCCCGTAGGCGCCGTCGAGGTCTCCGGTGAGCTGCTGCACGACACCCAGGTTCTTGAGGGCATTGGCGGTGCCGAGCCGGTCGCCGAGCTCGGTGAAGAGCACGAGCGCGGCGCTGAGATGTTCATGTGCGGGGGGAAAGTCACCGCTCAAGTAGTGGGCGAAACCCAGGTTCTTGGTTGCCCGGGCCATCCCGGGCCGGTCCCGCTCACGCTCGAAGAGCGCACGGGCGGCAGCGAAGGACTCCAGCGCCGCCGTGCAGTCTCCGGTGAGATGACGGACCGTGCCCAGGCTGTCGAGCGCCCGTGCCTCACCGAGACGATCGCCCAGTGAACGGTACAGCACTATCGCGCTGCTCAAATGAGCCGCCGCCGCGGAAGAGGCGCCCATGGCGTATTGCACCTGCGACAACTCCACCAGCACGTCGGCTTCGCCACGAGGATCACGCGCCTCTTTATACAAGGTGAGAGCCGTTGTCAATGCCATTTCCGCGAAACGGAATTCTCCCGCTTTCCTGCGCTCGATTCCGCGGTCCACATATGTACGAGTCGGCAATACCATGGACATTCTATGCCCTTCCGGAGATAATTTCTAAATTAAATGATCTAGATAGGAGAAGGTCGGCTGATGTCCCGAGCCAGTTCCCTCTGGCGCAATCGCGACTTCATGCTGCTCTGGGCAGGCCAGTCGGTCAGCATGACGGGCACCGAGCTGACGGCGGTGGCGTTGCCGTTCGCCGCCATGACCGTGCTGGGCGCCTCACCCTTGCAGATCAGCCTGCTGACGGCTTGCGGCTTCCTGCCCCATCTCGTGGCCTCGTTGCCCGTAGGCGCCCTGGTCGACCGGCATCGCCGCCGCCCCTTGATGATCTGGTGCAACGTATGCCAGGCCGTCGTGCTCGGCTCGGTTCCGCTGGCCGCCCTGCTGGACGGGCTCGGCATCGCGCAGCTGTACGCGGTGGCCGTGGTCGCGGCCCTCCTCTCGGCCGTGTTCGACACCGCGTACCAGAGCTACCTGCCCACGTTGCTGCGCGGCGAGCAGCTCGTCGAGGGGCATGGCAAGCTGAGCGTGTCGATGTCGTTCGCCACCGTCGCCGGGCAGAGCGGCGCCGGCGCGTTGATCACAGCAATCGGCGCGGCGCGGGCCGTCACTGTGGACGCGGTCTCCTACCTGGTCAGCGCGACGACATTAGCGCTGGTCAGAGCTGATGAGCCGGTGCCCGCTCCCCGACCGGCCGGGGCCAGGCTCCGCACCGAGATCCTCGAGGGTCTGCGCTACGTCCTCGGCGACCCACTGATGCGGCCGGTCGTCCTCGCCAACGCGCTGGTCTCCGCGGCGATCGGGGGCGTGTGGTCGCTGTGGATCGTCTACGTCTACAACGAGCTGCACTGGACGGCCGTGCAAACGGGGATCTGCATGGCCGTCAGCGCGGCCGGCGGCATCGTCGGCGGGCTGCTCACCCGACGTCTCACCCAGCGATGGGGATTGCCGAGGCTCATGCTCTTCGGCGTCGTCGGGTATGCGCTCGATCTCGTGCCCACGCTGCTGGCCGGTCCGGGCATGGCCGGGTACGTGCTGGTCACGGTCGGGCACTGCCTGGCCATCGCCGTCCAGATGACCTACATCGCCGCCAACCGGAGCTTCCGCCAGCTGATCTGCCCGCCCGAACTGATGGGCCGGATGAACGCGACCTCCCGCTGGCTCGCCCTGGGCTCCAAGCCCCTCTTCGCTGTCCTGTTCGGCCTGCTCGCCACCTGGATCGGTCTGTGGGCGACACTGGCGCTCGGCGCGCTGACGTTCGCCCTCCCGACCGCGGTCATGCTCGCCTCACCCCTCCGCACGCTGCGCGGGGTGCCGTCCCGCACTCTCCAGGAGGAACCGTGTTAGAACTCACCGTCGACGCGCACAGGCGCCACGGCCCGTTCACGATCGCCGCCGCGCTCGCGCACGCGACCGTGCCCACGGTGGCCGCTCCGGAGCTCCACGACCTGGAGCTGCGGGCGGTCGCGCCGGACCTGGACATCCCCGTACGGCGGACGTCGGTCGCCGACCAGCTGGCCAGATCCGAACGCATCCTGATACCCGGCCCTCGCCACACGCTGCGCCTGACCAACGGGCTGGCGGAGTACCTCCGCCCGCTCCTGCCCATCAGGCTCACGGTCGCCAACCTGGCCCGGGCAGCCCCCACCGATCACGAGTTCCTGGAGGTCGTCCGGCGGCGCCTCTCGCTGGACGTCATCGACTCCGGCGACGCTCCGGAGCCCGACCTGACCCCGGAGGAGCATGCCTTGCGGGCGTCGGACCTCGAAGCGTCAGGGCTGATCCGGCCGCGCTTCGGCGAGCTCGCCTACCACCGGGAGCGGGGCGGCGATCCCGAGCCGGCGGCCAAGGCACTATGGGACGCGATGGGCCGCTGCCTCATGGCCGGCTTCCACCACGCCGCGGCCGACCTCGGCGAGCGCGCCCTCGCGCTGGCCGGCCCCGATGACTGGTGGCGGATCGCGTACGGCGTGGCACTGGCCTGCTCCTCCATCGACCGTGAAGACGATGCGCGCAAGCTGCTCGACGAGGCGCGGCGGCGCGGTGTCGGCCCGAAGGAACGCGCCACGTCCGCCTACCTGACGGCGATGCTCCTGGTCCGCCATCACAATCCGGCGCGGCGTGACCCGGAGGAGGCGATGGCATGGATCAACGAGGCGATCATCATCACCTCGCTGCTGCCCGACCGGCGCGAACGTGCCTTCCACCTCAGCTTCGACCTCAACGGCGCGGCGCTGGTGCAGGTGCGGCGGAGGCGGCACGACGCCGCCCGTGACCTGGTGGAGCAGGCCATCGACCTGGCCGAGCGCGATCTGGCCGAGGGCGAGCACCCGATCCACCGGCTGGTGTTGCGGGCCAACCGCGCGACGCTGCTGGCCATGGCGGGCGAGCCGGAGCAGGCGCTGCCCGACCTCGACGCCGCCATCGCCGCCGACCCGGGATACCCCGACTACTACATCGATCGTGGGAACGCCCTGCACCAGCTCGGACGGCGCGACGAGGCGGTCGCCGACTACGAGAGCGCCATGGAGGTCGGCTTGCCGCTGCCCGAACCGTACTACAACCGGGCCGAGATCCGGTTCGCGCGCGGCGACCTCCAGGGAGCGCTGGCCGACCTGTCCTACGTGCTGGAGCTCGACCCCCAGTTCGTGGCGGCTTACGTGAACCGGTCCGGGATCTGGGCCGCTCTCGGCGAGCACGCCAAGGCCAAGGCGGACGCGCTCCGCGGTCTGGAGCTGGAGCCGCGCAACGCGTACCTGCTGGCGGCCCTGGGGCAGGCGGAGGCCACGCTGGGGCGTCATGAGGCGGCGCGGACGGCGTTCCGCACGTCGCTGGATCTGGATCCGGAGGCGGCGACCACGTGGGCCAGCCGAGCGGTCCTGGCGTACGAGCTGGGCGACCTGGACGGAGCGGTCGCGGATCTGACGCGCGCCATCCAACTGGAGGAGAGCCCCGCCTTACTGTTCAACCGGGCCGTGGCCCTGCGGGACCTGGGCGAGCAGGAGAGCGCGCGGTCGGATCTGGAGCGCGCGGCGCGTCTGGATCCCGGGGACGAGGGCATCCGCGCTCTGCTTTCCGCGATCTGATGGAGGGATCCGTGCACGATTACCGCCGCCTGCTCGACCTCCATGGGGTGACGTGGGGCGAGAAGCTGATCCCCTACGTCGGGGAGGTGCACACGAGCGCCTACCTCATGAACGGTTACGACTACTGGAACGCCTGCTTCCGCCGGCTCGGCGGGACGCGCCGCGACATGGACGCGCGAATGGGCGAGCTCGACCTGGACGTCGTGGTACGGGACGCGCTGGGTGGCGATGTCCTGGACAACCTGGCGGCTCTGCGCCTCACTCCCGAAGGGCACCGGTTGGAGGCCCGGACGCTGGCCGTACTCGATGACGCGCCGCTCTCGACCACGCTGCTGCTGGACTCCAGCATGCCGGAGGAGGTCACCGTGACGGTCGACGGCGTCGCGCACGTCGTTCCACCGGGAGGCGCCAAACTGGTGGCGATCACCAGCGCCGGCACGGTGATCGCCGGAGAGCCGATTGACCTCGGCGCGCTCACCAGGCGGGCACGCGCAGCCCGGGTGCGGCTGCGTGCCGGGTTCCCGTGCAGGTGGGCCGTCACCAGTGGGGACGGGCAGGGATGGTATCCACGCGGCGCCGTCCGCGCGCTGGATGCCCAGCTGCGACCGTACTTCCACGGCGACGACCTGGAGGTCGACGTTCCCGCGGAGCGCCTCACGGTGTCCGTGACGCGCGGCATGGAGTACGGCTCGGCCACGGTGGACGTGGAGCCCGCGCCGGGAGAGGAGCTGACCGTCGAGCTGACGCCCGAACGTCTCTACGACGCGGCCGCCCACGGCTGGTACGGGGGCGACCTGCACGTCCACCTCAACTGGATGGGCGACGAACCGGCGACCCCCGAGCGGGCCGCCGCCGCGCAGATCGGCGAGGACCTGCACGTGCTGAACCTGGTCGCGGGCAACGTGGCAGGCAATCGGGTCTACGACCGGGAGCTGCTGGAGGAGTGGGTCGGGCGGGACCTGCCGTGGTCGGACGAGAGCCACGTCGCCAGGTTCGGCGTGGAATACCGCAATGACCTGCTCGGACACTTCAGCGCCTTCGGCCTCACCGGCATGCCCACGCGCTTCCACAGCGGCTTCGGTGACAGCCCGGACACGCATCCCAACAGCGCTCCACTGGCGGAACTGCGCGGCCTTGGCGCGGTCACCGGCTACGGCCACCCGTTCCACACCAATCTGAGCGACACCGACCCGCCGGACAGGGCCGTCGCCGCCGGGCGCAACTGCTCGGCCAGGGAGATCGTGGTGGACGCGGCGCTCGGCCTGATCGACAGCCTGGACGTCCTCAACCACTCCTCCATCCAGGCGACCGCCGTGGTCTATCGCCGGCTCATCGGGGCCGGCAACCGGCTCGCGGTGACCGCCGGCACCGACGCGGTCCTGTCCATATCGCGGCGCGGCACCGCGTCGAGCCCGCCCGGCTGGGAGCGGGTATACGCCTGGGTCGATGGGCCGCTGACCGCCGTTTCCTTCGCCGAAGCCGTACGGCGGGGCCGCACGTTCGCCACCACGGGCCCCTGGCTCGAGCTCGACGTCGGCGGCCACCGGCCGGGCGACACGATGCGGCCGGCCGAGGGCGACACCGTCACGATCACCGCGCGGACCGTCGGCCCCGAGGTGGAGTGGCTCCAGCTCAGGACCGCCGACGGCGTAATCGCGGAGGGCGGGCCCGGCCTGCTCACCGCCGAGCTCACCGTGCACGAACCGACCTACGTGGTCGCCGTGGCGGGAGGCGGGCCGCATCCCCGGTCAATGCACCCTGGGGGTGCCTATGCGCACACCAGCCCGGTCTACATCGGGGATCACGTGGCCAGGCGGGCCGACGTCGAGTGGTGCCTGCGCTGGCTGGACCTCCTGGAGCCGCTGCTGGACGCGGACGGCACGTTCGCCTCGGCCGCGCAGCGCGCCGCCCACCGGGATCTGCACGATCAGGCTCGCCAGGTGTACCGCGCCAGGCTGCGCGCCGTGAGCGGATCCTGAATTTTCGCCGCGCCGACTTCCCACAGCCGGGCGAAGTTGGCGCCGTACGCCTCGAGGATGCCGTGCTCGGAGAGTTCGACCATCGCCTCGTCGTTGCGTAGCAGCGAGGTGGCGTTGAAGTTGTGACTGCCGGTCATCACCCAGCCCTGCCCGGAGCCGCGGCCGGTTGGGTCGGTGACCACGATGTACTTGGAGTGGATGCGGCCGGCCGGAGTCGAGCCGTCGAGCACCCGCCGCTGCACGCCGGCGGCGTCCAGCGCAGCGGTGACCGCGTCGTCGGCCAGACCGTGCACGACGCGTACCTGGCATCCCGCGGCCACCAGCGCCGCGAGCTCGTCGACGATCGCGAGGCGGGTGGCGTCCCACTCGGACTGGCCGATCTCGACCCGGGTGCGGCCCTCCGTCTTGCAGCCGACCTGGCTGAGTCGCCGAGCGATCGGGTCTCGGTCGGCGACCGGATAGAACTGGGCGGTGACCTGGCCGCCCCGCATGCCGGTGGTGACGGTGGTGTCGTAGTCGGGGTTCTGCACCTCGGCGGCCAGGTCGTCGAAGTACTTTCCGTATCCCTCGAAGAGCTTACGGTTGCCGGGCAGCACGACCAGGTTGTTCCAGTAGCTGGTGGAGTTGACGTCGGTGATGTTGTTCGAGGCCTGTACGACGACGTCGTGCTGACCGCCGGTCTCCGAGTAGAGCGAGAACTTGTTGTGCATGCCCTTGGTGCCCTGGCAGGAGGTGGTGTTCCCTTCCGGGCTGATGTGGCTGCAAACATGCACCCATGAGGGGGCCGACTTGTCGGTGCCGAGGGTGCGGATCAGCTCCTCGGCGGCGGGGTTGTCGATCTGATAGCCGTCCATGACCATGCGTATCCGGACGCCACGGTGGTACGCGTCAAGCAGCACCGCCGCGTAATCGGCACCGGCATCGCCTGAGACGACGAACTCGGCGATCTCGATCGACGAGCCGGCCGGGGCCTGCTTGATCAGCGAGCAGATCCGTTCCACGACCGCGGTCGGGGCGCCGGCGACAGGGTCGTTGAAGGCGGCGCCGGTCTCGACCGGTACCTCGGTGGCGTTACGGCAGGCGCTGCGGGCGGGCTCCGTGAGGGCGGCCTGAGCGGTGGGGGCCCCATACAAGGTGGCCAAGGCGGCAAGACCGACAAGTACGACAGGGCGGAGGGAACGGATTCGAGGCAATGGAGTGTCTCCTGCAAAAAAAGGGGGGTTGGATGAACGGCTCCAGCAGCTATCCGACGGACACTTGCGAGAAGTCCGGCCGCCCGTTGACCGGCATCTCCAATCCCTTGACGTTGTCACGGACGGCGTAGTTGTTCTTCAGATCCACCGGGAAGATGCCGACCGCGTCATCCCAGATGATCTTGTCCGCCTGCGCGTACAGCGTCTTGCGCTCGTTCTGGTCCAGCGACCCGCGCGCCTTGGCCAGGATCGAGTCCAGATCCTTGTTGCAGTAGCCCATCCGCTTCGCCGCACAGGTGTACAGCCGGTTCAGGGTGAAGTCGGCGTCGCCGGTGCCAGTGGTGTTGGTCTGCAGGTTCATGTCCCAGTTCAGCGCGCCGAAGTCCTTGAGCCAGGTCGCCCGCTCTTTCTCCTGCGGCTGCACCTTGATGCCGACCTTTTCCCAGGACGAGATGAACGCCTGCGCCATTGCCTTGATGTTCGGCCCACCTGCCAGCGGCCACTGGATCGTGGTGTCGATGCCGTTGGGATATCCGGCCTCGGTGAGCAGTTGCTTTGCCAGAGCCGGGTCGTAGGAGTACGGTTCCAGCTGGGTTGACCCGAAGACCGCTTGGGTGACCGGCGACTGGGCCACCGTGCCGAGGTCTCCGAACAGGTCGCCGACAACGCTCTTGATGTCGATCGCATGCAACATGGCCTGGCGTACCTTGACATTGTCGAACGGCTTGTTGTTCTGGTTGAACCAGATGAAGTAGTAGTTGAAGCTCGGGCCGACCCCGTACTTGATTCCGTCCACGCCGGATACCTCGGCCACCTGGTCCGGCGGGATCGACGCGAGCACATCCACCTCGTCGTTGTTCAGGGCGGTGATCCGGGCCGAGACCTCCGGCATGTTGAGGACCTCGAGCTTCGCCACCTTGGCCTTGGTGCCCCAGTATTTGTCGTTGCGGCTGAGCACCACTTTGTCGTCGGGGCTGAACAAGTCGAACTTGAACGGTCCGGTGCCGATCGGCTTCTGCCAGTACGCATCGCTGGTGACCTTGTCGCCCTGGCCGATGAACACCAGAGACAGGGTGCTGGGCAGGGTGCCCAGCGGCGCCGAGGTGTGGAACGTCACCGTGTGATCGTCGGTGGCGTCAATGCCGGTGACGGAGGCGAGCAACGGGTCCAGCGCCCCCTTGAGGCTCTTCAGCCGCTCCACGGACCCCTTGACGTCCTTTGCGGTGAAGGCGCTCCCATCGCTGAAGGTCACCCCGTCGCGGAGGTGGAACACCCACGTCTTCTCGTCAGGGCTCTCCCATGACGTGGCCAGCTTCGGGGCCGCCTGGCCGTCCTTCATGACAGTGAGCGTCTCAAGCCCCTGCTGGACGGTGGTCTGGACCGCCTCTTCCGCAGGGTACTGCTGGACATCAAGCGATACGGGGAACAGTTGTGGCGCGTAGCGCAGCACTTGGCCCTCGGTATCGGAGCTAGCGGAGCCGCCGGAGCCGCCGCAGGCCGCGAGGCCCATCACAAGGGCGACTGCGGCGAGGCCGCCTATGGCCCGGGATCGTGCGATCATTGCCTCTCTCCTTGATTGGTTTGAGCTGATACCGCAGCCGATGGCAGGGTGAAGGTCGCCGCGACGGGCTTGTGGTCCGACGGAGCGTTCCCTGCCGAGAAGAACTCGACGACCTCGCTGGCCCGGGTGGCGATCGGGCCTCGGGAGAAGATCCAGTCGATGGCCTTGGACGGGGACCCCAGCGGGGAGAGGCGCGTTCCGCGGTCGACGACGAACGGCAGCGGTTCCACGGGGTGGGTGACCGGCGACGTGCGTCCCAACGCGGTGAACGAATCGAGAAAGCCGCCGTTGCCGAGCACCCACAACGGCTGCCCGATATCGTTGATGTCCACCGTGAACAGGCAGGCCGCGTCGCCGGCGATTTCATCCAGCGCCGTGACCACCCGCTCCGCCTGTCCGGTTCGCAGGTTGCGGCCATCCGCCCGCTCCTGTGCGTGGCCCGGCCACGTCAGGTGTGCGGTGGAGAACACCAGCGGCCGTGCGTCGTCGACTCTGGGCTTCAGCCGCACCCAGAACAACCTGGCGTTGGCATCGAGGATGCCGACGTCTCGTGTCCCGTACTCCACGAGATCGAACAGTTCCCGCCGCCACCACAGATTGCTCTGCGCTCCCCATCCGGGGAAGTCGTCGTGCACCCGTTCGTGTCCGGGCAGCGCCTCGTCCACCACCGCGCGCGAGCGAGGACGAAGTTCCTGGGTCGCCAGGAGATCGGGGGGCCGGGTGGAGAACAGGTCATGGATCGCCGGCTCTCGCTGCTCCAGATGCCAGTCACCCCACAGGTTGTAGGTCATCACGACGAAGGTGAACGATCCGGTCAGCATGCTGGTCCTCTCGGTTCAGTCGGTGCGCGCGGCGTCAGCGGCCCGTACGGTCGGCGAGTTGTACTCGACCACCGAGTTGTTCTGCTGTCGGCCGGCGTAGCCGATGACCGTCAACGAGGCGTTCACCGGCGGGGCGAAGTTGAGGTGACCGGGCGACGGCAGGCGCAGTGCGGCGGCGGCGGCCACCCGAATCGGGCCACCGTGGGTGAACACGACGACGGTCGCGCCGCCGGCCGCCATGTTCCCGGCATCGACAAGCGCCGCCCACACCCGCTGGCGCATCTCGGCGAACGTCTCGCCCCCGCCGCGCCGCACATCGACCCCGCGACCGACCGCCGCGAGATCATCCGGGTACTCCTCGGCGATCTCGGTGAAGGTCCGGCCGACCCAGGTGCCGATGTCCGCCTCGCGCAACCGGGCATCCAGCTCGGCATCGAGGTCAAGGTGGCGCAGGTACGCACTCGCCGTATCCCTGGCCCGCGGCAGATCGCTGGAGACGACCAGATCGGGCGTTCCGAAGCGGGCCAGGAGTTCGGCCGCGGCCACCTCGGCCTGCTCGAGACCGGCCGCGGTGAGCCCTGAGTCGGCCTGCCCCTGGTAGCGCTCCTCGACGTTCCACACCGACTCGCCGTGGCGGACGAGGACCAGGCGGACCCGCCCGCTCATTTCGAACCCGCCGAAGAGACCGGCAACTCGGGGAAGTGACATGCGGAAGAGTGATCGCCCAGCCGATCGGCGAGCACGGGCTCCTCCGTGACACACCGATCCTGTGCCTTCCAGCACCGGGTACGGAACCGGCAGCCGGACGGCGGCGACACGGGCGACGGAATGTCGCCGGCGAGGATGATCTGCCGCCGTTGTGGCGAGGCCCAGGGGCGGGGCACCGGCACCGCGGACAACAACGCCTGCGTGTACGGGTGCACCGGCGCGGCGAATATCTGCTCCGTCGTCCCCATCTCCACCACCTTCCCGAGGTACATCACCGCCACCTCGTCACTGATGTGCCGCACCACGGACAGGTCGTGGGCGATGAACAGGAAGCTGAGGCCCAGTTCCGCCTGCAGGTCGGCGAGCAGGTTCAGGACCTGCGCCTGCACCGAGACGTCCAGTGCCGACACCGCCTCGTCGCAGATCACCAGCCGCGGCCGGAGCGCCAGGGCCCGGGCGATACCGACGCGCTGGCGCTGCCCGCCGGAGAACTGGTGCGGGTACCGGTCGGCATGATCCGGGTTCAGCCCGACCCTGGCCAGCAGGTCCTTCACCTCGGTGGCCCACCGGTCGCGGGGCACCACACCGGGGTTGATGAGCCAGGCCTCGCTGATGATCTGTTCGACGGTGAGGCGGGGATTCAGCGACGCGTACGGATCCTGGAAGACCATCTGGATCTGCCGGCGCGCCTGCCGCAGGTCCGCCCCCGGCAGGGTCAGCAGGTCCTGGCCATCGAAGAGCACTTGACCGGACTCCGGCGGTTCCAGGCCGATGACGGTTCGCGCCAGCGTCGTCTTGCCCGAGCCCGACTCGCCGACCAGGCCCAACGTCCGGCCCGCGGGCAGGTCGAACGAGACACCCGAGACGGCCTGGACGGCGCCCGCCTTTCGCCGCAGCAAGGCGGAGCGGATCGGGAAGCTGGTGTGCAGGTCTCTTACCGACAGCAGCGGGTCAGCCGGGGACGACATCGGCGGCGACCTCCTTCGTGTGGTGACAGGCGGCGCGATGCGACTCGGGCCGGGCGGGCACCGGCATGAGCTCCGGCCGCTCGGTGCCACAGATGTCGGTGGCGAACTCGCAACGGGGCTGGAACGGGCAACTTGCGGTCAGCCGCATGAGGTCCGGCGGCGAACCCTTGATGGGCACCAGCCGTTCGCGCGCGCCGTCCAGCGCCGGGATCGAGGCCATCAGGCCGCGGGTGTACGGATGCGCGGTCGTTTCGTAGACCTCGCGCAGCCCGCCGGTCTCCACCACCCGACCGGCATACATGAGCATGACCCGGTCGGCGACGCCGGCCACCACGCCGAGGTCGTGGCTGATGAGGATCATCGCCATGCGGTGTTCCGCCTTGAGTTCGGCGAGCAACGCCATGACCTGTGCCTGGACCGTGACGTCCAGGGCGGTGGTGGGTTCGTCGGCGATGAGTACACGGGGCTGAAGGGCGATCGCCATCGCGATCATCACCCGCTGCCGCATGCCGCCGGAGAACTGGTGGGGATAGTCGTCGACCCTACGCGCGGCCGCCGGGATACCCACCCGGTCCATCAGCTCGATCGCCTTGTGTCGCGCCTCGGAACGGGAGGCGCCACGACGGCGCCGGAACAATTCGCCGATTTGCGCGCCGACCCGGAACACCGGGTTGAGGGAGCTCAGCGGGTCCTGGAACACCATGGCCAGGTCGGTCCCGTTGAGTCGGCGGGTCTCGGACCGCGGGCGGGCCAGCAGATCCGTGCCGTCATAGACGATCCGGCCGCCGGCCACCTGTCCCGCCGGTCGCGGAACCAGCCCCATCAGGGCCTGGGCGGTGACGCTCTTGCCACTGCCGGTCTCGCCCAGTATGGCCAGGGTCTCCCCTTCGGCCAGATCGAAGCTCACCCGGTCGACGGCGGTGACGGCTCCCGCCCGAGTGCGGAATCGTACCGTCAGGTCCTGCACCGACAGCAGTGGGTCGTCCATCACATGCTCCTCAGCCGCGGATCGAACCGGTCGCGCAGCGCGTCACCCAGCACGCCGAAGCCGATCACCAGGATGGCCAGGCCGATGCCGGGGATCGTGGAGATCCACCAGGCGTTGGACAGGTAGTCCCGGCCGTTGGCGATGGTCATGCCCCAGCTCGGCGTGCTGGCCGGGGTGCCGAGGCCGAGGAAGCTCAAGGATGCCTCGGCCAGGATCACGTGCCCCAGCTCCACGGTCGCGACCACCAGGATCGGCGCGATCATGGACGGCAGGATGCTGCGGGTCACCAGGTGCCAGGTCCGTGCGCCCAGGGTACGGGTGGCGTCGACGAAGTCCCGGCTCTTGAGCCCGAGCACCTGGCTGCGGGTGACCCGGGCGAACGTCACCCAGTTGGAGATGGAAAGGACGATGACGACGTTCACCACGCTGGGCCCGAGGATCGACGCGATGAAGATGGCCAGCAGGATCGACGGGAAGGTGAGCTGGACGTCCGCCAGCCGCATGAGCACCGTGTCCAGCCAGCCGCCGAAGTACCCGGCGGCGATGCCGGCGGCGACGCCGATGACACCGGCCAGCACCAGGGTCGCCAAACCGACGGTTATCGACACCCGCGCGCCCTGCATCATCTGGGCGAGCACGTCCTGACCGACCTGGTCGGTGCCGAAGATGGCGGTGTGCCCACCCGGCAACAAGGTGCCGGGCGGCTTCAGCCGGGAGCCGAGGTCGGTGGCGACCGGGTCGTACTTGAGCAGGATCGGCCCGATCACCGCGGCGACCACGTAAAGAGCGATCACCGACAACGAGGCGATGATGCGCAGCCGCCCGATCTTGACCCGTGTCCTGCCTGCCACTGGGGGGTCGCTGGGCGTCGGGTTGTCGGCCGCTTTGCTGTCGTTCTGTGGCAGCAGTTGCTCAGTTGGCCTGTCCATGGTCACCGTCCCAGCCGAATGCGCGGGTCGAGGTAGCCGTACAGGACGTCCACGACCAGGTTGATCAGGACGAAACCGCAGGCGATCAGCAGGATCGCGGCCTGCACCACGTTGTAGTCACGGGCCGAGATGGAGTCGATGAGCAGCCGCCCGACGCCGGGCCAGGAGAAGACCGTCTCGACGATGACCGCGCCGCCGAGCAGCTTGCCGAACTCGAGACCGGCCACCGTCACGATCGGGATGAGCGCGTTGCGGATGGCGTGCAGGAAGATGACTAACCGCTCGGACAGGCCCTTGGCCCGCGCGGTCTGGATGTAGTTCTCATGGACGACGTCGAGCAGGCCGCTACGGGTCAGCCGGATCAGGATCGCGATCAGTGGCAGGGCGAGGGTGACCCCCGGCAGGACCAGCCGGTCGAATCCACCGTGGCCCCCACTGGCCAGCCAGTGCAGTTGCCTGGCGAACACCAGGATGAACATGATCCCGATCCAGAACGACGGCATGGACTGCGAGAGCAGCGCGAACACCGAGACCACGCGGTCGGCCAGGCGGTTCACCCGCAGCGCGCCGACAACGCCGAGTGAGATCCCGAGCACCAGGCCGATGACCATCGCCACGACGGCGAGCTGAAGGGTGAGCGGGAATCTGCCCATCACCAGGCCCATGGCGTCACTGTGGTAGCGGTAGGAATCGCCGAAATCAAACCGGACCACATCGCCGAGATAAATCCCGTACTGCACCACCAACGGGCGGTTCAGGCCCATCTGCTCGCGCAGCCGCGCGATCTCATCCTGGGTGGCATCGGAGCCGAGAATGAGCTGGGCCGGATCGCCGGGAACCAATCGCAGCACCAGGAACACAACGGTCACGGCGCCCCACAACACGAAGACGGCGAACAGCGTGCGCCGGAAGAGGTACGCGGTCATGGCCGGTCCGATCGCTGTCGGTCGGCATCCCGTTTCAGCATCGACAGGCAACTCCAGGTTGAGCCATGACGCCGTAAGCGTCTGGCGGTGACGGCTTGGTGCTGGGGGCTTTGGTGTTGGAGATGGGCCGGCATCCGAGCCGGCCGGTCTGGGAGGTGATCCGCAGGCGAAGGCGAGCCGTCGGCCGCTGTCGGAGCGACGTGTTAACTGCCTGGAACATTAACGTTAATTCGATTGCCCGGCTGATGCTAGGTCGGCGGGCCCTGATCGTCAAGGGTCTGGCCGACATCTCCTGCCGGGCGGGCGCGATTTCAGTGCGCCTGACCAGTGAAAACAGCACTCCGGAACGGCACGCCACGGCGCCCGGGACCGGCAGCGGTAGCTACCCTGGGGGTTGACGGTCGCTGAACATTAACGTTAATGTTCGATCGCGACCGTATGACATACTCCGGTCGATCAGTCGGTGTATACATTCGCCAATCGGCATTGCCTAAACCCTTTTCAGGAGCATTCGGCATGACCACGATGGAGCGGCCCGACCTGGCCGCAGAACTTCGCGCCGCCATTTTGTCGGCAGACCCGAGGTTGTCGAAATTTTCGCCGCTTCGGCGTATTCTGACCTACGACGACTTCAACTCCGGCACCCACGGCTGGACCGAACTGCTGGGCAATTACAACGGCAATGGCGATCTCTCCACAGTTGATGATCACATGCGTGACTTCCGCCCGCCGCAGCTCTCGAACTGCTCCTTCTTCGATATCGGTTCCCATGGCGCCATGACCGGGTCGTATGCGCTCAAGCTGGCCACCCGGGCCTACCAGGGGCACACCGCCACCGCCATCCGGCGGCTCACCATGAGCGGGCGCGGCCTGCTGCAGATCGAGGCCTACTTCACCTTCAAGGCCGAGGCGACCATCGACGGCAGCGCGGGTGACCAGTTCGGAGACGTCACCTGGGACGGCAACCTGCACCCGTCAGAGGCGCAGTTCGGCTGCTTCACCGTGGCGACCGACCTGTGCGGCGACGGCGGTCTGCGCTACCACACGGTGGCCCGCTACCTGAATACGACGCTGGACAACAAGCTGTCCCGGCAGTGGGTGTACCCGATCGTGCCGGAACCGACGCCGCGTGAGCACCTCGAGGGCAAGGTCAAGCTGGCCTACGGGGCCGACTTCACCGCACCCGACCCGAAGGACTGGCATCCGTTCGGCGAGCCCCAGGAACTCTGCTACAACGAGGTGCCCACGAAGGTCAACTGGCACTACCTGCGCTGGGTCATCGACACGGGCGCCAGGCGTAACGTCGAGCTACAGGTCAACGATCGGATCATGGACATGTCCGCGGTGCCGGTCCCGCCGTACAAGGAGCGCTACGACTCGCTGGAGAATCTGCTGAACTTCTACTTCTCGGTGCGGACCCACTCGACGGTCCGTAACTTCCTGTTCCTCGATTCGGTTCTCATTTCCACGGAGTGGTGACGTTATGCGGCAGGTGCAGACGGCGGTCCTCGAGCGGGACACGACGTTCGTTTCCGACTTCGCTACGGAACCGTACGAGGTGGCGTGGGCCGGCGAGGCGCGCTTCTTCGTGCACACCCTTGCGGCGTCCGGCGACGACGTCGCGGTACGGCTGGTCACCCAGATCTCGCCGGACGGCCTGACCTGGTGCGACCTCGACGGCCACGAACATGTCGTCACCGGCCCCGGCCTGGTGACCTGGCCGGTCGGCCAGTTCGGCCAATGGCTGCGGTTGCGTGGCACAGTGGCGGGCAACAGTCCGTCAGCGACACTGCGTATCTATCTCACCGTCAAGAGCTGAGGAGCGGCCACAAGGTGTTACCGGGAGCGAGCGAGAGAGGGGCACTCGGATGGCTGGGACTCGGCGTCACACCCTGCGGGACATCGCCGCGACGTTGAACCTGTCGGTCAACACCGTCTCGCGTGCCCTCTCTGGAAAGGACGGCATCGGGGAGAAGACCAGGGCACTGGTCCGCGCCGAGGCGGAGCGGGTCGGCTACGTGCCGAACTCGGTGGCCAGGTCGCTTGTCCTGGGCTCCGCGATGACCTTCGGCCTGGTCATCACCAACCCGTCCAACCCGTTCTACGCGCAGCTGATCTCCAGCATCGAGTTGCGCGCCCGGAATCACGGTTATTCGCTGTTGCTGATGGTGACCGGCGAATCGGAGGAGTACGAGACGCGCGCCGTGGAGTCGCTGCTGCGATCCTCGGTGAGTGGGTCGATAGCCGTCCCGGTTCAGGCGAGCGCCGATCCGTGGCGGCGGCTCGGCACGGTCGGTGTGCCCACCGTGCTGCTCAACCGGGACCTGCCTGATCTGGGTTACCGCTTTGTCGGCACCGACAACGAGCTCGGCGGCTACCGCGCCACCGCGCACGCGATCTCCCGTGGCGCCCGCTCGATCGTGGTGCTGGAGGAGGACCTGCCGATCACCACCATCGCCGACCGGATTGCCGGCTTCCGCCGGGCCATGGCCGAGGCCGGCCTGTCCGTGCCGCGCGGCAGCATCATGCGGGTGCCCACCCGCCGACACGAGCAGGCCGCCCTGCCATGGCAGCCACAGCAGGCCTACCAGGTGGCGCGCCGGATGTTGCGCCGGGCCAGGCTGCCGGACGCGGTCGTGGTCGGCAACGACTACTTCGCGCTCGGCCTGTACCGTGCCCTGGAGGAGTGCGGGCTCAAGGTGCCGGACGACATGATGGTGATCGGTTTCGGCGATTACCCCTTCTCCGCATTCCTGTCGCCACCGCTGACCACTGTCCGGCTGCCCGCCGAGGAAGTCGGCGACATCGCGGTCGACCTGCTGCTCGAGGAGATAGCCGGCGGCCGGAGCGCCCGCCCGCTGAAGCAGTTGATCGCACCCACGCTGGTGGAGCGGGAGTCGACCAATCGCACCACCTTCGCCAGGACTCTGGTCTGAACCAAGCCTGCCCGGTCACTGGAAACGCTTCACCACATCCGGGTGCGCTGGATTCGTACATGAGGGGGCTGCGTTTCGCGCTCAATGATGATCGAGAAGGAGCGCTGGGTCCCGTTGATGTGGCCGAGAGCATCACTTCGTCATTGGTCCTCATCGGACGGGTCACTGGGGTGGGAATCAGCAGGAGACGGTTGAACGCCAGCCATACCCTCTATGTGATTCCGGAAGGTGACGCGGGGTGATCGAGGTCGGTCACCTGTTGACGTTCTCGATTCCGAGGATGGCGGCCAGTTCGCCGCCTTTCCACGCTTCCCTGTGGGCTCGAGAACTCGAATCGCTTCCAGCGCAGAGCCCTTCGTCCGTCGGGAGGAAGGGCTCAGCTGCGCGTCCGGGTGAATTCGGACCCTATCCGGAGGGACGGCGGCTCAGCGCCTACGATGACAAGCTGGAACAGGCCAAGATCGGATTCAGTGTCGAATTCGAGTCACTCAGCGGGAAGTCCGTGCCGAATCCAGACAGGCAGCGAACAGGTCCGGACGATAGAAACCTGACGGTCGAACAGTGACGCCCCTTCATGATCGACGCGGACACTGACGCGTGCGGCGTCCAGGCCAGAGACGGCAGCAGAAGCGCGGACGCCCCCTCATGGCCAGCGTCCAGGCGTGCCTGGGCCGCCTGTTGGAAGGCGGCCTCCAGTGCCGCAGGCTCCGGCGGGGCGTCATCATAAGTGGTCTCCTGGCACCGGCCGAGGGCGGCGGCAGCCCCTCGGGATCGCGCTCGCGCAACGCGGCGAACGCCGACGCGACCGTGGCCGCCGAGACAGCGCTTGCATGCGCGTTCGCAACCAGCGACAACATCGCCAGCCCCAGTCTGAAGTCGGCACGGTACATACGGCGCAGCCGGGAAATCGCCGGCTCGATCCGCCCCATCCGCTCGTAGACCTCCACGAGGAGCGGCCCGGCCAGCTCATGCCGGGGAACGAGTAGACAGGCGGTGGACAGGTCGGAGTGGGCGGCGTCCAGTTCATCGTCCGCGAGGCGCACCCTCGCCCGGCGGCAGTGCAGCTCCGCGAGATAGCCGTCGAAGTCGAACGATGCGAACCGGGCGCCGTCGACCAGCTTGAGCAAGACGGCGCGACGGGCCCACCGCACCATCACGATCGCCTCCTCCAGCACGGCGAGCGCCTCGGCAGCGGCTCCTCGCGCGAGCAGTTCGTGCGCGGTAGCCAGCGTCTCATCCGCATGGAGCACGATGCCTTCGGGCGGCAGACCGACACCGTCCAGCAGGTGGAACATCTCATCGAACGTACCCGGGCCCTGCCGACTCAGCTGCCGACTCTCCGTCGCTGGAGGCCGAGAAGGCGCTGCTCCCCCGGAGTCGAGGTGCCAGGTGATGGAAAGACGTCCACGCGATGATTCGCCGGGCAACCCGAGAACGTCGAGATCTATTGCGTCGGAAACAACGACTGATCCGGTTGCGGCCGGCCCGGCCTCACCCGGAAACCCGGACAGCAATCGAAAATGAGCTTCTCCCCATTCCCCGAATACCTGACCTGAGGTCCCCGATCGAGTGCGAGCCCTAGCTGGCGCGTCTGTCGTCGCACACCGTGAAGGGTGGAGGTGGGACAGATGGCAAAGACTCGTGTGGGGTCAGTAGGCGATGCGGCTGCGTGGATGCGGAAACAGGACGTCAGCGAGGCGTCACGTGTCCGCGTCTGCCGGTAGATGACGATCACGGCAGCTGGTATTTCGCGGTCCAGGTACGTGGCCTGGACGGGCAGCGGCAGCGCGTCCGCCAGGGTGGTTACGCCGACCCCGAGGAAGCGCAGGCGGCAGGCCGTGCCCTGGCCGCTGCCGACCACGACGGAGCAGGGGCCGGATGCACCATCGGGCAGTGGCTGGCACGCTGGCCGGCCACCAAGGACGCCCTGCGTCCGTCGACCCGGCAAGGCTACGCCACGCACATCCGTCTCCACCTCATCCCACAGCTGGGACGGATCCTGCTCCACCAACTCACCCCCCGCGACGTCAACGTACTGCTCGCGACGCTCGCGTCCCGTCCCTCACCGACCGGGCGCCAGCTGTCACCCACGACCGTGGTGCGGATCCACGCCACCCTGCGGACCGCGCTGAACGCCGCGGTCCGCGCCCGACTGATCCCCATCAACCCGGCCAACGGAGCCGAACTCCCCATCCCCGCCGGCCGCATCCAGTCGTCTGGACCGCCGGGCGGACCGCCCGGCGGCAGCAAACGGGAGAACGTCCGGCCGTGGCGGTCTGGACCGAACAACAGCTCGCAGCGTTTCTGACCGGCGTCGTGCAGGACCGCCTGTACGCCGCCTGGTGGCCGGGCCGCTCTGCGCGGGCTGCGCCGCGGTGAGCTGGCCGGGCTACGCTGGACGGACGTCGACCTGCAGGCCGCGGAGCTGACGGTGACGCAGCAGCGAGTGCACGCCGACGGCCAGGTCGTGGTCGCGCCGCCGAAGAGCGTCGCCACGCTGGCGCTGGCCGCGCGCACCGATCTGAAGGTGGTGCAGGCGATGCTGGGGCATGCCAGCATCGTGCTGACCGCCGACACCTATGTCTCGGTGCTGCCTGAGGTGGCCCACGAAGCCGCCCGGGAAACGGCCCGGCTGGTGCTGAAAGCCGCGTCCGCGCTGGGGCGGCCGCTGGGCGGCTGACTCAGCTTTGCTTCACATTTGCCCCATGCCGCCGCAGCAGGCGGGCGCGGCTGGAGTCTCCGCAGGTAGAGAAGCGCGCCCTGCAGGATTCGAACCTGCGACCGTCGGATTAGAAGGACGACACGTGACGGGGCGTACGAGCACGCACCGAGCACGGCTGACCGCCGGTGCTGGGATCTGACGGCACGCTCCGGGGGTCGCAATCCTGACCGGACGCTTCAGCATCGGCCACCCGGCTCATCGCCCAGACCCTGCCTACGTTGACTCCGCGGCGGTCAGTTGCAGCCGCAGTCGCAGCCGTCGCAGCCGCAGCCGTCCTCGCCCGAGCAGCAGGAGCAGCAGTTGCCGCAGTTGCCGCAGCAGTCGTAGCCGGAGCAGTCGAAGCGCTCGCAGAAGGAGCCCTCGCGGTCCTCGTCCCAGGCGGGCCGGTACAGGCCGCACGTGCAGCAGGTCAGTGCGGCGCACGCCAGCGACAGCAGCCCGCCGGGATCCTGCTTCGGCGGCCGTCCTCCCGGCGGCGCGCCGGGATCGCCGGGCGCGTGTCCGGGCGGGTGGCCGGTGCCGTGGGTTCCGGCGGTGGCGAAGGCTCGGGAGACGGCGCTGCCGGTCTCCCGCACCAGCAGGGCGCGCGTCAGGCCAGGTCGGGGCAGGTCCAGCTCGTCCACGGCGGCGCGCAGCTCGGCGTGCGCGGCGTCGCAGTGGCGGCGCGCCTCGTCCAGGCCGGTGCCGGTGGCGGCCAGCGGGTTGTACGCCCCGGACTCCCGGTCGTCGGCCAGGTCCTCCACCGCGTCGATCAGGTGTGCCAGCTTCCCGAATCCGCGACCGGCCGCCTCCAGGGCCTCCCGGTTGTGCGGCTTCCCCGCGAGCACTGCGGTGTGCGCGAACGCGGCGGCGACGGCGTCCTCGGTGGGCCCCGTCAGCTCTCGTAACCTGGGCGCCGCGCTGCTCCCCGGGGGCGCCTGGGCGGGGGCGCGTTCCAGGAGGGTCTGGCGGTCGGCCGCCGCCGTCAGCGGGGTCGGGTCGAACCCCAGCGTGCCGGCCATGGCAGTGCCGGCCGAGGACCAGCGGCCCGCCAGGCGGGTGGCGCCGGCGGCCACCGGGCGGCGGGCGTACACGCCGTCCCCGTCCGCCACGTGGTCGCTCACCTTGCCGGCCGCCAGGAGCAGCGACACCGAGGCCGCCAGCCGTACCCCCTCGGACTCCACTACGTCGGCGCCCTTGAAGCCGCGTAGCGCACACGGGCCAGCCCTCCGGCGCGACGTGGACGTGGGCGACTGGGCCTCGGTGAGGACGGACACGAGCAGGCCGTCGTAGTTGGTCACCAGGCGCGACAGGTGTCCGTGCTCGTCGCGGAGCGCCAGGCAGAGCCCGCACAGGTGACCCATCCAGTCCGCGTAGAGCCCTTTGCACATGACGTGCCGACACGGGCGGACAATGCCGAACATACGTCCCCTTATGTGCGCATTAGAGAGCCAACCGTAGCACCAGGCCGCCGGTAGATACCGCGGCGGCGAACGGATCCGCAGGAAGGAGAAGGTGCCCTCACCGCCTGGCCTGGCGCACTGCGCCTGCCGACCTGAAAGGCCAAAACCGTTTGGACAACGGGTACCCACATGGCCATCGTTTGCCGTGATCGGATCCGGCTCGGTACGCAGCCGCGCCGCTTGTCTGACCACCACCCGCGGGCAACTGCGGAAGCCGTTAGAAGCTCAGAACGGATGGCCAGCGGCAAGTCGTTACGTCTGGGCCCGCACCTGACCAGCTTGGGGTCATCCACCGGAGCAGATACACCCTCTGTTCGACGTGGTGCAGGCCCGGCGAGGGCGCTGAGCTCGTCGTCGCGGTCGGCGCGGTGTTTTCGGCGCGACCGCGTCGTCGCGATGCGGCCCGACGGCGCCGCGTCCTTCCGGTTCACCGACTTCGACCGCATCTTGGGGGAACTGGGCGAGTACGGATGCACGCCGAACGTCTACCTGTACTCCATGACGACTCACTGACGATCCCCGCGCCGCCACGGCCGGCCCTGGCGGTGCGGGACCTACACGGCTGGTACAAATGGGGCATGAGCGAATCCGTCGGGTATCCCCCGCGGCCGAATGTGCCGGCGGCCCGGCGTGTCTACAGTCGGACGTACCGTGTGTGGGCCCGGGTGCTCCTGTGGACGCCGATCGCGCTCACGGTGGCCGGTGTCGTCCTCGGCCTGGGGCTGTTCGCGGCCGCTGATGCCGACCCGACGCACAATTCGTCCGCGCTCGGCTATCTCGGCCTCGTTGTGTGGGGCGCCCTCGCGGTCCTGTCACCGGTCCTGCTCGGATCGTTCATCGCCGGGCTGGTCATGCTGAACCGCACGCGCAGTTGAGGTCGCGGCGGGACGCGGCCCGACCCAGAGTGCCGCTGCGCACGCAGCCAGGCGGAGATGCGGCGCCGGGGCGGAAGGCGAGTGGACCGGATCGATGCCTACACCAGCGTGCCGCGGCCACCTGACGGGGTTCGTCGAACCAGTCGCCTGGCAGGCGTGCTCCGGTACGCGCCTCGATGACGCCATGACGGCTGCCGCTTGCGCCGGCCACCGAGCGGCGGCCACTCCTTCCAACGCTGCCGCCGCATCCTGCAGTGCGGGAGGGTCGGCGCCGTGCAGCGCATGCGGATCCAGTTCCGGGATTATGGCAAGCCACCACCTGTTGGCCACGTACTCCAGAAATCTCCCACCTGTGAGGTTCCACGACACGTGCCGCACCTGCGCGTCCTGGCTGAGCCATTCCATGACGGGCACCCGCGCGGCGTAACCGAAACCGCCGGGGATTGGCATGCCGTCCAGATAGTCGTTGCCCGTGCTATGGCGAGGACGTCGTGTTAGTTGTTAGCGCCTCGTCGAGCTGCGGGAGCCGGGATGAGGGGACGACGGCCGCCCCTTCATGATCAATCCAAACACCAGCCAGATCACCGACCACACCACGCGCGCCGCGAGTTAGCCAGCAGGGTCGCCCTTGTACGGGGTGACGATCGGACTTTCGGCTCCTTGATAGGCCTTGTCTGCCAGGGTGA
Source organism: Nonomuraea angiospora (assembly GCF_014873145.1). Taxonomy (NCBI): domain Bacteria; kingdom Bacillati; phylum Actinomycetota; class Actinomycetes; order Streptosporangiales; family Streptosporangiaceae; genus Nonomuraea; species Nonomuraea angiospora. The sequence continues at coordinate 5,391,759 of NZ_JADBEK010000001.1, forward strand.
TGTTCCCCGCCTCCTGCAGCGCGCGCAGGATGCCCCAGATGCGGGCGGCGCTCGGGTCGTGCGCCTTGCCGGGCAACGCTCCGGAGGTCCACGGGATCGTCCCGTTCGGGGAGGCGATGACCTGGACGTTCATGCCGTGCACGCGGTGCTTGCCGGAGAAGTACGGACGGTCGGCGGCGATCCGATCAGTGCGGATCAGCGTGCCGTCCAGCACCGGGTAGTGCACCATCCCGCTTCGCCTTGCGCAGCGCTGGCCGAGCTTGGGCGAGCGGGCAGACAGCAGCTCACGGTTTCCTCCACATACCGCCAGGCGGTCGCCGCCGATACTCCGAACCTGGCCCCGAGTTCGGCGAATGTCTCGCTCTTGCGCAGGTGGACCAGCACCAGCCGCGCCTGCTGGCCCGGGTTCAGCAGCCCCCAGACCGACCCGATCGCCTTACGGTGCCGACGGATCACCCCGGCGGCGTAGTTCAGCGTCCGAGGCGACAAATCGACGGCGGCACGATAGAAAAGCATCCGAGGCCCCTGGTTGTGACGGGTCTGGTTGTGGTGATCAATCCATCTACCAGGGGTTTCTTACATCGTCAGGCGAATACCAGGCTCGCGATCACGCTGTGACCAGCAACCCGCCGCCAGCGGGGTACAAAAGCCCCACTGATGCAGATGGTCGAATTGTTGAAGCTTTCAACCGCCTCAATGAGTGGCGATAAGTTTCTGCAGCTGCAGGCCGCTCTGAGAAATAAGATGAGGATAATCTCGAATGAGCAGCTTTGCCACGAGATCGTCAACACTTTCCCTGAGGAGGCTGCTGTTCATGCTGAGAAGCTCTTCGCAGATGCCGAGGAAGGACCTGATCACGTCCTTGTCATCGTCCTCCTCCACGGCTGGCATAAACACTTCGGCAACGACCTCGAGCAGATATTCGAACATGCTGACGTAGGTTTCGCCGTCTTGCGCGGCCTCCGCTTCGAGCGCCTGAATGAATCGTCGCGCAGAGGGCATCTTCCAAAGGATCTCCCGAGTTCGCCGGATGAGTTCTTCCAGGCTCACAAACTCATCGAGATCAAAGCCGTTCATGGCCATCCCCGAGGGAATATTCGCCGAACACCGAAGTGATAGGTCAAGAAGACCTCAGGCCGATGCGCAGGCTCGTTTGACTGGGAGAATAATTATACCATTTCCGGCTGGGACAGCCCGACTCTTCGCGGAAATATTTGACCGCCTCGGTCTTCATCTTTTGGCGATAGTGTTATTGAAATCCTTCAGTCGATCAGGGTTGACCTGGACAAAGCTTATGACCTTGGGGCGATATTGCGCGCGATTGAGTACTTGCCAAATCTCTGTGAGGTGGTTACGAAAATACCGCCGACGGCAACAATGACGCCGTTGGTATGCGCCAGCAGACTACCGTCTGCCACGGGCCGGACGTTTGCCGCCGCGGACCGGGCGACACGTCGGCTGAGCTCGGGTTCCCGGGCGGTGGCGTGCCATCAGGCCCGAGTTGCTGCGTCGAATCGTGCGACTCCTTCGGACCCAGAAATGCGTCGGCGATATGGTCGTCCAGAGGCTGACCCTGTGAAATTGCCGGCCGTCCTCGCAGGACATCAGGTTATGGAGTCTTTCTTTCCTATAGTCAGCCCGTCCGTTCAGAGCAGATTCAGATGATCGAGCGCCAGATATCCGAGATCGACGTCCGTCATCGAACCCTCGCGCAGGGATTGGCGGAAACGTGCCAATGAGACCAGGACCGGTTCGCAGAATTCGTCACCGACAGGTGCCGGGCTCCCGACCCGCCGGCAGTTCCTGGCCACTGCCACGTGTCGCCTCGTCGTCGCCGACGCCGAGAGCCATGTGCTGCTGATGATCTGGATCTCCCCGGCATATCCGGTCTCTTCCAGCAATTCCTTGCGAGCGGCCTCGGCCAGAGTGTCGCCCGGCTCCACGTGACCACCGGGCATCTCGTCGAGAATCGCACTCGGTCCAGGACGGAACTGCCGCACCAGGACCACTTGCCCGTCATCGGTCAGCGCGAGAACAGCGATGCTCTGCCCACCGTCGATCAGGTCCCAGCTACTGGTGCGCCCGTCCGGAAGCACATAACGTCGAGTCAGAATACGCAAGTATCCGGACGGTCCCCGTGAGGACGTTTCATCCAGAGGCTCCCAGTGACGAATGGTCGAGTCCGCAGCTTCGTCCCGAGGCAATGACATCCACCTTCTCCAACTGTTTGGCATGAAGATGCCATCTTATATGGATCGGCTTCAGCGGGAAGGCGGTGAGTCAGTTTTCCTGTTCCGTTATTCGCAGCGCGAGGTACGGCCACCCTGGAAGCTCGATCCTAACACTGCCCTCGAACACGCCACTGATCGGGGTGATCGTCATGTTCCACGTGTCAATCACCTCGACATGATGAGGTCGTGACGGCAGGTCCAGCGAGACCGTAGCGGGTTGACGGCGCCCCAAGTAGCGCAGCGTCTGCTTGTCGGTGACGGACTCCATGATGGTGCGCAGGAAACCGATGCGGGACGGGCTTTCTCAGTAGAGGGTGCCACCCCTGCTTAACCACGCCCGGTCGCCGTTATTGACGTATGACTCACCATGCCCGGGATAACCGCCTCGGGTGGCACACTCCCAGAATCGGCGCACCAGCTCCTGGCCGGGAATGTTGCCCCAACGCCTGCCCAGGTCGCCCTCGTAGGAGATCTCATCGAGCACCGCGGGCTTGCCGACCTTGTCCAGCCATTCCGTGGTCAAGGCGGTGTCCCAATGCTGGATGCTCTGATGGCTTATCCACGGCTTGCTGAAATCGTAGATATTTCCCTTCTCCCACATTCGGTTTCCATTGTGTATCGACAGCAACCGTTCGTACGGATCGATCTGCCGCACGAATCTGAGCAGATCATCCCAGTTTCGGGTGCCGCGTCCGGGCGGCGGTCGTCCCCGTACTCGCCCCGATCGAGTCCGCGCCGACATCGGCGGCTCGCTCGGCTGCGCCGGCGTGGTATCAGATGCACCATCCCTGAAAAGAAGGATCAGGCGGCTCACCGCCGCGCACGTGGATCACGCGGCGGCCGACCTCCCGCCTTCGACAAGGTCGACTACCGCGAGCGCCACGCCGTCGAGTGCGCGATCAACCGGCTCAAGCGCAACCGCGCCGTGGCCACGCGGTACGACAAGCTGGCCGTCCGCTACGAAGCGACCGTGCATATCGCCTGCATCAACGAGTGGTTGTGACCAGGGCCACGGCTGGGATCCTGCACAATCTGTCCAACGGTGGCCTGTACGTCTGGAAAGGGGCCGATGGTGGGGCGCGAGTACATCCGACTGAAGGCGGAAAACGAGGGCGGCGAACTCATCGTGGAGCCGTCTGAGGACGCCCTCTACGAGATGATCACTGAGCTCACCCTGCCCGACAACACCTTCGTCATCGTCGAACCAGACGAAGACGACCCCACCTGGTTCGCCTCAGTCGCCCGCCTCGACGATGGCACCTACGAGGTTGAATACCGCGACCCCCTTCGTCGGTATCACCGCCTCGACATCGCGACCGACCCAAGCCGCATCGCGTCCGACGTCACCACCTGGACCGCTCAGGCATCTCGAGCACACGCAGCCCTCAGCCGAGACTCCTCACCCGACTTCTGAAACAGGCTCTAGTTCGGCCGCGAGTAGGAAGTCGGCGACCTTTCCCGGCATGTCGAGGGCGACCGCCAGCTCCGAGGCCGGGACGTCCTGGTGGACGGCGGTGTGTTCAGGCATGAGGTCGGCAACGGCCGTGCGGATGGCACCGCGGCTGACGTCGTGTTCGCGGGCAAGGCTGGCGATGAACTGGCCGTCCAGGTACGCGGCGCGTACGGCGGCGGCCTTCGCTGCCGTGACGACTGGGCGTCGGCCGCCCTTGTTGCCCTTCGCCTCGGCGGCCCGCAGCCCGTCGTACGTCAGCTCGCGCTGGAGTTCGCCGGCTGCGGCGAGGGCTGCACCGTGAACTTCACGGTGGACAGCAGTTCTCCGGTGCGCGGGTGGCGGGCGGTGAGGTCCATCGCGGAGAACGCGCCGTCGTGGATGCGCAGGGCGAGGCGGCCGGTGTGGAGGACGTCGAGCACGTCGAGGATGTGCTGGGTGCCGCGCACGAGGCGGAACATCTCGGAGATGTGCCCGGTGTCGCCCGGCCGTGCGTAGGCGAGCAGCTCGCCGAACTTCGTTCGTTGCAGCGGGTGGAGGCGGCTGGAGGTGCCGGCCTCTTCCTCGAAGAGAATCGGGTCCTCGATCCCGGCCTCGTCGAGCACGAGGTTTTGACGGCCGGTCGACCGCTGGTCGGTCGACACCCGCTTGTAGACCAGGCTGGCCATGCCGCTCCCCTGTTTCGATGTCGCATTCGACCCTAGCTGTCAGCAAACCCTGTCATCAGCCTCCATCGGATCTCATTGGATCCGAGCCGCGAACAGGCCCCGAAAAGTCCGGGTTCATTGGACGCCCGTCGCGCCTGTCGTCATTCGATCGTTTGACGACAGCCGAGTGGCAGCCTGCCGGTGGTCAGGCCTCGCATCTTCTCTCAGGCCCTCGCTGGGTGTCCCTGTGATGACGGGGTGCGGTTCTGGTTGTCGGCCTGGCTGCTGGGCCTTGACGGCGCCGATCCGGGCGGTGCGCGGCACGCGGATGGCCTGGGGGTTCCATCCCGTGAGCGCTGCCAAAATCGACGCGGTAACGATAAAAATCGACACGGTGTAGACTTTTACTGAAAAGGGCGACCCGGCTCCTCGCGAGACCTCTCTGGAGGAACAATGGAGAAGCAGAACTGGCTCATCACCGGCGTCAGCACGGGCCTGGGGCGCGCTTTCGGCCAAGCCGCCCTGGCCGCCGGGCACACCGTCATCGGCACCGTCCGCTCCGAGAAGGACCTGCGGGCCTTCGAAGAGCTCAGGCCCGGGCACGCTCACGGCCGTATCCTGGACGTGACGGACGGTGACGCCGTCTTCGGCGCGGTCGCGGAGGTCGAGCGGAGCATCGGCCCTCTGGACGTCGTCGTCGCCAACGCCGGCTACGGCCTGGAGGGAACCTTCGAGGAAACCCCGCTGGCCGAGGTGCGACGGCAGTTCGAGGTGAACGTGTTCGGGGCGGTGGCCACCCTGCAGGCGGCGCTGCCCCACATGCGCCGCCGCCGCCGCGGACACCTGATGGCCGTCACCTCCATGGGCGGGCTCATGGCCGTGCCCGGCATGTCCGCCTACTGCGGCAGCAAGTTCGCCCTGGAGGGAATCCTGGAGGCGCTGGGCAAGGAAGTCGCGCAGTTCGGAATCCATGTGACGGCGATCGAGCCCGGCTCCTTCCGCACCGACTGGGCCGGACGGTCCATGGCACGTGCGGCGCGGACCGTCGACGACTACGACGAGTTGTTCACCCCCATCCGCGAAGCGCGACAGAAGGCCAGCGGGAACCAGCTGGGCAATCCGGCCAAGGCGGGGGAAGCGGTCGTGCACATCACGACGGTCGAGCAGCCGCCGGCCCACCTCGTCCTGGGCTCGGACGCGCTGCGGCTGGTCACCGCCGCGCGCACGGCCGTGGACGAGGACATCCGCGCGTGGGAGACACTCTCTCGTACGACCGACTTCGCCGAGGGCGCTCAGCTCTGATGCCCGGCCACCATTCCGCGCGCAGCCGTCGTACCACCGAGCGCAAGGGGGATGTCCGGGAGCGGGCCATCCTCGACACCTGCGAAGCCCTGCTGGCACACAAGGGCTACGACGCCATGACCGTCGGCGACATCGCCCAGGGCGCCGGCATCACACGCGGGGCCCTGTACTTCTACTTCGGCTCCAAGCAAGAAGTGGTCACGGCACTCGTGACCAGGACCGTCGAGCACCTGTGGGAACGGTCCCAGGTCACCGCGCAGACCGACGAGCCACGCCAGGCCATCGCAGCAGCCATGCAGCGCACGGTCGAGCTGTGGAACGAACACGGCCCGGTCATGCGCACGGCGATCGACCTGTCGTTGACCGTGCCGGAGATCGGTGAACTGTGGAAGCACACGGCTGACCTGTTCATCGCGGCCATCACCGCCGTCCTGGAACGCGCCGGCATCCAGGCCGGCGCTGCACCGGACCAGGCCTCGGCGATGGCACGCGCCCTGTGCTGGATGATCGAGCGGACCTTTTACCACGCTTCACAGGAATCCCGCGAGAAGCTCCAAGAGACGTCGGCGACATGCGAACACATCTGGCTGACCAGCGCCGGCCTGATCACGTGAGGTATCCGCCAGGGACGCGGTGAGGCGCGGAACCATGAAGTCCGAGTCGAGCCTTGCCCCCGTGAAGTGGACACCTTTTCGCGTCGCCCAGCAGGCGGGCCGCCAGCCGGCCTCGACAAACCAGGGTCATCCCCCTGCGGGAGGCAGGAGGGGCATGATCTCGGCCGCCGGGCGGCCTGTGTGCAGGCTGAGCAGATCGGCGATTAGGTGGTCCAGGGGCGGCCAGGGAAGGTCTCCGTGGTCGTTGTAGAGGCTGACCAGGCCGTGCAGCCCGGTCCAGAGTAGGAGGCCCGCCTGCCATTGCTGCTCCGTCGAGGACAGCCTGTGCCCCCCCTCGGCGGCCGCTGCCAGGGAGGCCGTGACGGCCTCGAGTGGTTCGGCTCCGGCGCCGTGCGCTGACCCCGGGATCAGGTCGTCCGGCATGCGCCCGCCGAAAAGGGTGCGGTAGTGGCCGGGCTGGTCGACTCCCCAGCGTACGTAGGCGGCGCACCGGGCGGCGAGGTCGGCCAGCGGGTTCAGGGCGGACTGCGCGGCTTGGTCCATCAGGCGCGCCAACTCCGCGTAGCGCAGTCGCAGCACGTGCTGGACCAGCGCGCTCAGGTCGGGGAAATGGCTGTAGATGCTGGCCGGTGCCACCCCGACCTCGCGTGCGACCTGCCGCAGGGTCAGCGTCTCCGGCTGGTCGAGGGTGGACAGCAGCTTTGCCGCGGCGTCCACGAGTTGGGCCTTGAGTACCTGTCCCTGCCCGCGCGGATTACGGCGACGGGGAGCGGACTGCTCCTGCGGCGACACCTTGGCTCCCTTCTGACCAGGCTGAACGATTGAGCAGCAGGGGTTCACCGTACATCCGGGTCTCGCCTTGACAGCAATAACCAACAGTTGTTTAGTTATTTCGCCAACAGTTGTTCAGTCAAGGGATGGATCATCATGCGCATCGCCATACTGGGAGCGTCGGGGCGGACCGGCGGCACGCTCGTGCGTCAAGCGCTGGAGCGGGGGCACGACGTCGTGGGACTGGTCCGGACGCCGGCCGCGTTCGCCGTGCCCGCGCCGCGGCAGGTCGAGGTCCGCAAGGCGGATGTCACCGACCCGCGGAGCTTCCCCGACCTGGCCGACGTCGACGTGACCGTCTCCGCCATCGGCATCGCCAAGGGTGACGGTCCGGGCGCACTGGTCGCCGGAGCCAGGGTGCTCGCGGCGGCCGGCGTCCGCACGGTGTGGCTCGGCGCACTGGGCTCGGGCGTGTCAAGCCGGTCGGGCGGGCTGATATACGCGGGGGTGATGCGGATGTTCGTCGGCTCGGAACTGGCCGAGAAGGCCGAGGCCGACCAGATCGCGCTCGCCGCCGGCGCCACGGTCTTCCACGCCCCGGACGTCACCGACGGCCCCCTCAGTTCCGCCGGCCGCATCGTGCCTTTGGCGGAACTGCGGCGCCCCCTGCTCCCGCCCCGGATCTCCCGAGCCACGCTGGCCTCCCTGCTGCTGGACGAGGCGGAGACGAACAAGCACGGCAGCGGAATCGCCGTACCCCTCAGCTAGCCCTCGGCTGACACGACGTTCGGAACAAGACCACCCGGGCGAATCAGCTGTCGCCCGGCGCGAGGAACCGCGCCGAAAGGACACCATGAGCAACTTCGCCGACAAAATCGGACTCGTGACGGGCGCCGGAAGCGGCATCGGCCGCGCGGCGGCGATCGAGCTGGCTCGGCAGGGCGCCATCGTCGCCGTCGCCGACATCGACGAGGCCACAGCGGCGGCTGTCCCCGCGGGGCCACGCCCACCTCAACTGCCTGGGCCGCTACGCGATCGCTTCCTCGGCCCCGGACAAGGGCCTGCGGCCGCTCGGCGCGGTGGCGTTGCCCGAGGCTGGCATCGCCAGTGCCACTGTCCTGGCCTAGAACTCCCGAAGCTGCGGCGAGCCGACACAACCCCGCGTCCGGCTCCGGAGCGATGCTCTTCTGATCGTTAACGTGCGGGACCGTGGGGTGTGTTCTCATAAGTCGCCGACTCCGGCAGGGCTCTCGCGTCGAGGGCTGAGAGCCTGCCGGGCGGGTGGGCCTTTAGCGGTGGGTGATCCACCAGATGGCCAGGGTGATGGGGGCGGCGCTAACCCGTTATCAGGGTTCTGGCCTTCCTGAGTGGCTCGAAGAGGGCGAGGTCCTGGTTGGTGAGGATGACGATGGTGTAGCCCTTGGTGGGAAACATGTCCAGCTCACTCCAGTAGCCGGGGATGCCGCCGTTGTGGCCGACCACGCGCACGCCGTTGCGCAGCTCGTCGCTGAAGCCATAGGCGTACTTGCTGTCCTTGTTCAGGCCTTGCACCTTGCCCTCCATGACGGTCCGGGTGAGCTTGGCATTGAGCAGCCGGTGTCCCCTGCAGGGCCTGGGCGAACTTGAGCATGTCGCCCACGGTGGAGATGGCGCCACCAGCGGGCGACGCCCCGTCGGGCTGGTCGCCGAGGTCGCGTAGCTCGCCCTCCGGTGTGGTGCCGTCCATCGTCGGCATGCCGACCCACTGGCCGTTCGTGTCGAACAGTGCGTAGGGATGAGCCATGCGCTTAACCTTGACGGGCGTCCAGGGGCCGAGGAAGGTGTCGTGCATCCGCGCGGGCGTCAGGATGTGCTTGCGGACGTAGTCGGCGTAGTCCTGCTTGCCCACCTGCTCGATGATCGCGCCCAGGACGATGTAGCCGGCATTGCTGTACTGCATCTTCGTGCCCGGCTCGGACGTCAGCGGCTGTTTGACGATCTCCTTCATCAGGACGTCGACGTCGGTCTGCGCATGGTTGTTCCCGGGAACCTCGCCCATGCCCGAGGTGTGGGTGAGGAGGTGATGAACGGTTACCGTGTCGGCGATCTCGTTCGGGAACCCCTTGACGTACGTGCCGATCGTGTCCTGGAAGGAGACCTTGCCTCTCTGGACGAGCTGGGCGACGGCGACGCCGGTGATCATCTTGCCCATGGAGCCGATGCAGAACCGCGTCTGCAGCGTGTTGACCTCGTTCCCAGCCTTGTCGGCCATGCCGTAGGCGTTGTTCAGTACCGGCTGGCCGTTCTTGGCCACCAGGACCGCTCCCGAGAACTTCCCGGCAGCGGCCAGTTCCTTCAGATAGGCATGAAAGGCACGCCAATCTTCTCGTGAGGGCACAGCGGCCGCGGCCGCCGCCCGCGCGACCGGCCGTCCGGCGGCGGCAAGCGCCATCAGCAGCGCTCCGCCGACAAAGGCCCTACGGCTGACAACCATGGAGATATTCCTTTTCAAGAGTGCATCGACAGGAGGCTGCATCACGCTGTTGCCGCCGAGGCCCCGGCTACCGGGCGCCACGTCGATGCCGTTGATCGGCTCGCGGGGTCCGGAGGCTCGTGGACGCAGGTCGCGGTGGATGGACGCCTCCGGTCATCGGCTGGGCATACTTGTTGGTGCGGACCGTGACCTGGGCAAACCGGTCGACACGCGGAGTGAACCAGCGGCCGGTCTCGAACGGCTCGGGCGGCAACGGCCCCAGCAGCGGCCGCTCGATCGCCAGAAACTCCCCAACGGTCCGGCGGGCCTCGTCTGCGACGTCCCACTCGTCGATCATCGCGTTGAGAGCCTGAACTGATGGCACGTCCGGGACGGGGACAAGATGGTTGCGCCGGAACCAGCCGATCTGCCCTTCCACCCCGCCTTTCTCGTGCGCGCCCTCGATGCCGGGCCGGCAGTAGAAGGCGTCCAGGCCCCAATGGGAGCGGAACGCGGTCCACCGATCGGTCTCCGCCCTCGACCGGCTGAACCCGATCACCTGCGCGACCGCGGACTTGAGGTTGTCGTAGCGGATCTTCCCGACCGGTATTCCCCCCAGGACGCGGAACGCGTGCTCGTGGCCCTCAAAGAGCGCCTTCTGCCCGCCGGACAGGGAGACCCGGTGGACCGCCTTGCCGGAGAACCACAGCCGCAGGCAGAACAGGAAGCATTTGACGTCCTGCCCGGCCAGCCGGATCACGACCTCGCCGAAGTCGACTTCCGCCTCATCGCCGGGACGGTGCGACTGCCGCACGAACACCTCGGCCGGGCCCCCGGCCGGCCTCCGACCGGATCTACGGCTTGCGCTCGGCGACGTAGGCCCGGACCACGGGATAGGACACGTCCGGCATCCTGTGCTCGTCCATCAGCCGGTGCCAGATCCTCGTGACGGTGTGCCGCTGCTTGCGCGGCGCGTCCAGGTCCGCTTTCAGGATCTCATCGATCGCCGGCTTGAACGGGTCCAGCTTCGACGCCCTGGGCGGCAGTTGCTTCCGCGGCTCGTGCCACGCAGACGCCATGGCCTTGCCGATCGTCCGCCGGCCAACCCGGTACTTCTTCTCGATCACACGGCCAGACATCCCCGTACGGGCATCCCGGCGGATCGCGGCGTACAGATCGACCTTCGACGAGGGCATGAGGGACGCTCCTTCATCACGAAGCGCATCCAGCGTCTCACCGTAAGCCACGCTATGCGGTCAAAACTCACGAACGACGACTTCAGCGAAGCTGAACCGCGGTCACACACGGCGAGCAACCGCGGTCAACTCTCGCGGACAAAACCACGGGAGAACGTCCGGCGGTGGGGGTCTGGACCGAACAACAACTCGCAGCCTTCCTGACCGGCGTCGCGCAGGACCGCCTGTACGCCGCCTGGTGGCTGGCCGCTCTGCGCGGGCTGCGCCGCGGTGAGCTGGCCGGGCTACGCTGGACGAACGTCGACCTGCAGGCCGCGGAGCTGACGGTGACGCAGCAGCGAGTGCACGCCGACGGCCAGGTCGTGGTCGGGCCGCCGAAAAGCGCCGCCAGCTGCCGGGTGGTGGCCCTGGACGCGGAGACCATACGGGTGCTGACCGGGCACCGCGAGCGGCAAGAGCAGCTGAGCGCGAGGGCGGGCACACGCTGGCGGGAGTCGGGATATGTGTTCACCACCGCGGACGGCGAGCCGCTGCGACCGGACTACCTCACCGGCCGGTTCCGCCGGCTGGTGACCGCCTCAGGACAGCCGCCCATCCAGCTGCACGACCTGCGGCACGGCGCCGCCACGCTGGCGCTGGCCGCGCACACCGATCTGAAGGTGGTGCAGGCGATGCTGGGGCACGCCAGCATCGTGCCAACCGCCAACACCTACGTTTCAGTGCTGCCGGTGGTGGCTCACCACGCGGCGCGGGAGACGGTCCGGCTGGTGCGGTCCGCCTCGTCCGCGCTGGGGCGGGAGCTAAGCGCGTGACTCAGCTTTGCCTCACATCTGCCTCACACCGCCACAGGCCGCGATCGCTGTGCGGGTTGGCGCAGGTGGAGTGGCGCGCCCTGCAGGATTCGAACCTGTGATCGTCGGATTAGAAGCAAGATCTTTTAGTGCCGCGCCGGGCCGTTGGGTGACGGTTCGTGCCACCTCAATGCGTTTTGCGTGTCAGGCAATGCCGGGTTCTGACGGCGTGTGACGGGGCATACGAGCACGCACCGAGCACGACGGTACTCTACCGGCCCACCATACCCATCGTCGCCTCAGCCGCGCTTGAATTTAGCTTGCCGCTAAGGAGCCTTGTCGACCAAATTCATGATGCGGTGACCTGTTCGCGGGGTGAGATTGCGCAGTGTGGTGACCATCAGCGACCATTTGCTGTCGGAGAAGTACGAGCCGTTGTCGTCCGTCCAGAGGATCACCGGCTGTCCCTCCCGGTCGAGCGTCATGGCCAGGCCATCGCCAGGCCCGTTGCGCATGCCGGTCACCGCGGTACGCGAGCAATGGCCATCGGCGCAGGACCTGGCGTGAGTCGCCGGCCGGAATCGTCAGAAACGGTAGTGCGCGACCGTGGTGCCCAGCCTGGAGAAGGTCGTGCTGAGCGCCGACAGTCGGGTCCACAGGCGCAGGGCCGTCGGGAACTGCTCGACCTCGGGCTCCCTGGTGAGCAGGATGTGCCGGATCAGGGTCAGTCGCGGGTTCCACCGTACGGGGTCGAGGCGGTCGAAGCCGGGGGACTTGAAGAGGGGGACCAGGAATTGGCTGCCGGAGTAGTGTTTCGCGGCCCAGACGGTGAATCGGGTGTAGACGTTGAACGCGATCTCCCCGCTGGGGAAGTGGCTGGTGAGACGGCCCAGCAGCGTGATCATCTCTTCCTGGGAGAGGAAGGGCAGCACGCCGTCGGCGACGATCACGGCGGGACGGTCGGCGGGGAGCGCCTCCAGCCAGCCGGGCTCGGTCAGGTCCGCGCCGATGGTGTGCGTGTGCGGCCGCTCGGGGATGACCCGGTGCCGGGCGTCCACGACTTCGGGGAAGTCGACGTCGTACCAGTCAGCCGTGGGCGGCGGGTCGATGCGGAGGGCCCGGGTGTCGAGGCCGGCCCCCAGGTCGATGCCGATCGCGTCGGGGTGGCGGGCGATGAACTGCTGCGCGATCTCGTCCAGTTTCTTGGCGCGCTGGGCGACGTCGATGGCCGAGGCCGCGCTCCAGCGGAGTTTGCGGTGGTCGTAGCCGGTCTTGTGGATGATCTCGTAGGCCATGCGGTCGCCGAGTATGGGGCGTGGCAGGCGGCTGTCGAGTGCTCGGCCACACAGCGTCACCCACAGGGTTTCCTGCAGCGGGGTCAGGGTAGGAAGGGTCACTCCCATGATGTCCTCCAAGCTCAGGTGGTGGGCATGTCGCGTCGGGTAAGGCCGGCCAGGCCGGCCGCGACGAGGGCCGCCGCGACGACGGTCATGACGATCAGTGGCGTGGGCGTCATGACCCCGCCGGGGAGTTTCGGTACGTGCTCGAAGACCGACAGGTTGATGACCCATCGGTCGAGCTGCAACTCCCCGCCGACCCAGCCGAACAGCATGCTCACCATGGCCACCGCGAACGTGCCGGCGACCAGCCGGGGCAGCAGCCCGAACAGCGCGAACGCGATCCCGGTGAACACCCACACCACAGGGAGCTGCACGAGTGCGGCGGTCAGGAGGCGGAGCAGCTCACGGGCGACGTCGCCGGTGTTGAGGCCGTGCGTCAGGCCGGCGGCCGCCCCGAAGGCCACCACCCCGAGCGCAGGACCGAGCAGCGCGAAGGCGACGTGGCTGCCCGCCCAGCGCAGCCGGTTGACCGGCGTGGCCAGCAAGGGCTCGGCCCGACCGTCGCGCTCTTCGTTCCTGAGCAGCAGCGCGGACTGGATCGCGAAGAAGGCGCTGACCAGGCCGAGCATGGTCATCATGGGAGCGAGGAACTGGTCGACGAGCGTGCCAGGACCGCCGAGCCGGGCAAGTACCTCTCGCGCCACGGCACCGCTGTTGTCCATCAGCGCGCCGAGGCTCGCCGACATCGCGCCGATCACCAACCCGACCAGCGTGAGCCCCGCGATCCTGCTGATCAGCGGGCCGCGGTGCAGCCGCCAGGCCAGCGCCAGCGGGCTGCTCAGGTGGGGTCCGGCGGCAGCCGGGCCCAGGCGGGCCTGGAACATGCCGACGCCGAGGTCGCGCCGCTCCGACAGCGCCACGGCCAGCACGATCAGCGCCAGCACGGCGCCGGCCGCGAGCGCGAGGACCCACCAGCGTTCTCCGCTGTAGGGCCGCAGCGCCTCCGCCCAGCCGAGCGGCGTCAGCCAGGACACCCAGGCGGGCCCGTCACCGGACTGCGCGGCGATGTCGCCGACGCCGCGCAGAAGGATCGCGGCGCCAAGCGCGCTGATCCCGATGGCGCGCGCGCCGCCCGCGCCGGTCGTGAGCTGCGCGGTCACGGCGCCGATCGAGGCGAACGCGCAGGCGGCCACCGTGAGCCCGAGTCCGAGCGCCAGGGAGCCGGCGGCGGGCAGGCCCTGGCCGATCAGCGCCACCGCCGAGGCTATGCCCAGGACGAGGGCGGCACCGCAGGTGACGATCAGGGTGGCGGCCAGGTCGGCGTGGCGGGACACCGCTGTGGCCCCGACCAGTTCGCGCCGCCCGGCCTCCTCTTCCGTACGCGTGTGCCGGATGACCGTGAGCAGGGCGAACAACGCGACCATGAACGTGACGAATCCCGACCGCCAGGCGACGAGCTCGCCGAGGCTGGATCCGTTCAGCACGCCGTAGGCGATGGTGAAGGCCCTGGTGTGGACGCTGGTCTCGTAGTAGTGCTGGCGGGCCTCGGCCGTGGGGTACGCGCCGGTGAACGCGCCGACGAACACCACCGGGATCATGCAGATGAAGGCCACCCACAGCGGCAGCAGCACACGATCGCGCCGCAGCACCAAGCGGACCAGCTTTCCCGTGCCGGCGAACGCGTTCATCGTCCCGCCTCCGCGTGCCGGCCCTTGACGTTCACGGTCGCGCGGTCGTAGTGCCGCAGGAACAGTTCCTCCAGCGTCGGAGGCCGGCTGACCAGGCTGCGCACGCCAGCCTGGGTGAGGTGGCGAAGTGCGAGGTCCAGCGCGGCGGTGTCGACGCTGAAGCGTACCCGGCCGCCGTCGGCACGCAGGCCGTGCACGCCTGGCAGGCCGGCCAGCCCGTCCGGTGGGGCGGCCAGCTCGGCGTCGATGGAGGTGCGGGTGAGGTGCCGCAGCTCGGCCATGGTGCCGGTCTCGACGGTACGGCCGTCGCGGATGATCGTGATCCGGTCGCAAAGCGCCTCGACCTCGGAGAGGATGTGGCTGGACAGCAGCACCGTACGGTCACCCGCGCGCCGCACCTCCTGGATCGTCTGCCGGAATACCTCCTCCATCAGCGGGTCCAGACCGGAGGTGGGTTCGTCGAGGATGAGCAGCTCGGCGTCGGAGGCCAGCGCGGCGACCAGGGCGACCTTCTGCCGGTTGCCTTTGGAGTAGGTGCGGCCCTTCTTGCGCGGGTCGAGGTCGAAACGTTCGATCAGCTCGTCCCGGCGCCGCCGGTCGAGGCCGCCGCGCAGCCGGCCGAGCAGGTCGATGGCCTCGCCACCGGACAGGCCGGGCCACAGGGTGACGTCGCCGGGCACGTACGCCAGGCGGCGGTGCAGCTCAGCGGTCTGTGTCCAGGGATCGCCGCCGAGCAGCCGGGCGGTACCAGCGTCGGGGCGCATCAGGCCCAGCAGGATCCGGATCGTGGTGCTCTTGCCCGCGCCGTTGGGCCCGAGGAAGCCGTGCACCTCGCCAGTCTGTACGACGAGGTCGAGGCCGTTCAGTGCCCGTGCCGGGCCGAACGACTTGACCAATCCAGCCATGGAGATGGCATCGGTCTCAGTCATCATGGGTGTCCTTGTGTGGTGATGAGGAGAGAGCTAGAGATCGTCTCCCCGCTGGGCCTCCCAGGCTGCCTGGGCGGCTTTGAGCATGGTGTCGTCGGCGTACAAGCCGTGGGTGTAGATCTCGAGCATGGGCAGCCCGATGCGCCGCAGCACGTCGGGGCCCATCCGCTCGAAGCCGAGCGCGCGGGTCAGGGGCGGCGCCATGGTCAGCGTGGCCAGGCTCACCAGCACGGTGAGCACGGCCAGCGCCCGCACGTCGGAGGACTGGCGCATCGAGCCGCTGGCGATCCCGTCCCGGAAGAGCTGCTCGGTCTCCTCCACCAGCGTGTTGACGAACGTGGTGGCCGCGGAGGAGTCCTCCTCGATCGCGCGCACCATGTACTGCACATGGAGGCGGTACTCCTCCGAGTCCGACAGATATTCCCGGGACAGATCCCGCACGCCGACCAGGTCGGCTGCGGTCCGGGCCCTCCTCACCAGGATCTGCAGGACGTGCTCGTCGCAGATGCTCCGCAGGTTGTCCTTGCTGCCGAAGTGCCGGATGACCAGGGCGGCGCTCACCCCCGCGGTGGCCGCGATGGCGCGCAGGTTCGTCTTCTGGAAGCCGTCGCGGGCGAAGTGCGCGATGGCGGCGTTACGGATCTTGGCCTGGGCGGTCAGATCCGCCGAAGGTGATGAACACACGTTTACTATACTAAACACGTGTTCAGCGCCGTGGCAACCGGGGTCAGAACGACCGGCTGACCAGCCACGGGTACGCGCACCGGCGGCGTCAACCGGGCCGTGGCGACCAGCGCGGAGCTGGCCTACGACGGCCACGACCCGGCCGGGCGGGAGCTGACCCGGCAGCTGTTCCAGCGGCTGACGGCCGTCTCCCCCGACGGGCGGCTGACCCGCCGAACGATGGCGCTGACCGATGAGCCGGGGCTCGCCGAGGTCCTCGAGGTGTACGCCGGGCGGCGGCTAATCGTGGCCGACACCGGCTCCGCGCAAATCGCACACGACGCGCTCCTGACGAACTGGTCCAGGCTGCGCGGCTGGTTGGAGGCCGACCTGGCCGGCCACGCGCTGCGCAGCCAGCTGATCGACGATGCCTTCGACTGGGACGCCAGCGGCCAGGCTGCCGCCTACCTGTACCGGGGGGAGCGGCTGACCGCTGTCCTGAACGCCAGGTCGCGCTGGCGGGACAACCCGCTGACCGGAACCGCCGCGCGGTTCCTAGACGCCGGAGTCCGCGCGGTAACCCGGAGCCGGCGGCAGCGCCGTCGGGTGCGCGCCCTGTTCAGCGGGCTGCTCACTGTCGCGGTGCTGCTGGCCGGGATCGCTGTGGTCCAGGTACGGTCGGTGCGGCAGGAGCGGCAGGCGGCGCAGGAACAGCAGCGGGTCGCCATCGCCCGGCAGCTGATCGCCAAGGCAGAGGCGGCGCTGGACACCGACCCGCAGACCGCGCTAATGCTGAACGTGACCGCGCACCGGATCCACCCGGACCCGGAGACCTACTCCGCACTTCAGCGGGCGATCACCACCACACCGTACGCCGGGCAGCTGACCGGGGTTCGCAGCGAGGTCTCCTCGATCGCGTACGCGCACTGCATGATCAGAGCGGTGGCCGCGACCATCTCGAGGTGTTGTTGTCGCTGATTTACCGGTTACTTAGGGCTTGTTCGGCCTGCTGACCGTGCTGAGCCGCTCTGATTTGTCCAAGGACGTTGAGCTGCTGGTGCTCCGCCAGGAAAACCAGGCGCTCCGTCGGCAGCTCAATGGCCGTCCGCGGTGGGGACACGCCGACCGGCTCTGGCTCGCGGCGTTGTCGCGGTTGATCAGCCGCTGCCGGTGGGCGGAGATGTTCCCGGTCACTCCGGCGACCGATCTTACGCTGGCATCGCACCCTCGTGAGGCGTAAGTGGACCTTCACTGACAGACGACACCCGGGACACCCTTGCGCTCGCCAGCCGGTCAAGAAACTGGTCGTGCAGATGGCACAGCAGAACCCGGCCTGGGGGCACCGGCGAATCGAGGGTGAGCTGGCGCGCCTGGGCTATTCGATAGCGGCCTCCACGGTGTGGGAGATCCTGCACGGCGCCGGCATCAATCCCGCGCCCCGCCGGAGCGGGCCGACCTGGCGGCAATTCCTGACCGCCAAAGCCCACGCGATCATCGCCTGCGACTTCCTGGTGGTCGAGACGGTGCTGCTCAAGCGGCTGTATGTGCTGGTCTTCATCGAACACGGCACCCGGAGACTGCACCTGGGCGGAGTAACCGCGCGCCCAACCGGAGCATGGACGGTGCAGCAGGCCCGCAACCTGGTCATGGACCTGGGTGACCGCATCTCCGGGCCGCGGTTCTTGATCCACGATCGGGACCCGCTCTTCACCTCGGCCTTTCGTGAGGTCTTTGCAGCTGAAGGGCTACGGAGCATCACCACGCTGCCGCGGACGCCGAGAATGAACGCGATCTGTGAGCGAGTCATCGGTACCTTGCGCCGCGACCTCCTGGACCGGATCCTGATCCTCAATGAACGCCACCTGACTTTCGTGCTCCGCGAGTATCTGATCCACTACAACGGGCACCGTCCGCACCAGTCCCGGAACCAACGCCCTCCGGACATCGCAACGCAGCCTGCCTCCGACCTAGACGACCTACGATCCATCCGCCGAAAACCCGTCGTTACAGGAATGATCAACGAATACCAAACGCCGCATAGCCGCAGCTCAAAGCACGTAACTCAATATTCGGGCGGTACACGCCGACGAGAAGCGGAGGGAGAGTCATCGATGCGGCCGTACTGGCCGGATCCGCGTCGATGCGACGAGAATGAGCGCAGAACCACAACCGGCACGCCGGCCGGGGGGCCGCACGCGGCTGATCAGCAAGCGTCTGTGGGCGGCCACGCTCGAGATCCTGGCCGAGAAGGGGGTGGACGGCCTCCAGTACGAGGACCTCGCCGCGCGAGCACAGGTCGCTCGGGCGACGGTGTACCGACGTTGGCCGAATCGAGGGGACCTGTTCCGCGACATACTCGCGCGGTTCGCGGAGGCCTTTGTCCCCCTCCACGACTCCGGTGACATCCACGACGATCTGGTCGCGTTCGTCTATGCCTTCGCCGAGGCCTCCGCCACTCCGGAAGGTCGCGCGGTCCTGCAAATCCTGATGCGGAAGGCCGACGAGAGCGACGGCCTGCGCGAGGTAGCCCTGGAACTTCTTGAGCGGCGCACGGATGATCTGCAACGCCGGCTCGATGCGGCAGCGGCCCTTGGCCAGCTTCCAGCCGTCGATGCGCGTTTCGTCAACATGATGCTCGCCGGACCTGTGCAGTGGTTCCTTGTCCGCCGGACTCGACCATTCACCAGGGACGACGCGGACAAGGTCGTCGGCGTGGTCCTCGCCGGTTTGCGGCACGGAGATGCCGTATAGGTCTCGAAATCTTCGCGAGCGCGCGCTCGAGTGCCGTTCCCTGCGCGCCGCGCGGTGGAGGCCGACCGACCGCACTTAAAGAGATACTTTGTCTCATTAACGAGCGAGGTCGGCTCGCTTCGGCGAAAGGAGCCATGATGGCGAATGCGTCCAGCTTCGGATGGGCCGGTCACGTGCCGCCCGCGACGCTTGAGGAGTACTCCGAGAAGTACGCGGCGTTCTTCAAGATGCGTCGCGAGAACGGGATCATCGAGCTGCGGCTCCACACCGACGGCGGCCCGTACGTCCACAACTGGGCTGCCCACAACGCGTGGAGCCGCGTGTGGCAGGACGTGGGCAACGACTCGGAGAACCACGTGCTCATCATCACCGGCACGGGTGAGACCTGGTTCCAGGGCGACCCGCGACAGACGTGGCCGAAGCCGCTGGTCGAGGAGGAACCCGACTTCATCTTTCAGCAGACGATCGACGCCTGGAAGCTGATTGAGAACTTCGTCAACAACATCGACATCCCCACGATCGCCGCGGTGAACGGGCCAGGCATTCACACCGAGTTCGCACTCATGTGCGACGTTACCCTGGCCGCCGAGGACGCCGACTTCATGGATCCCCATTTCATGGTCGGCACCGCCCCCGGTGACGGTCTCGCGCTCGCGCTGCAGCATCTCATGGGGAGCAAGCGCGCCGCCTACGCGATCTACGGGGGCAGCTCCATCCCGGCGCCTAAGGCGCTTGAGTACGGGCTCGTGAGCGACGTCCTGCCTCGCGAGGAACTGCTGCCCAAGGCGTGGGAGCTCGCGCGCGAGATCATGAAGCGGCCGCGATTCGCACGATGGGCGACGCACAACATCATCAACCGCCCCTGGCGCAAGCTCGTCGCGGAGGACTTCGGTTTCCACTTCTCGCAGCAGTCGCTCGCGACGGTCGGGTCGAAGGCGTTGATCCCCGACCCTGATCTGGTCGCGGACGCCCGCCAGCGCAAGGTCTGGTGAGACGGTGCCCGGGGGTGTGGGGGCGGTCACCGTTACCAACGGTGGCCGCACTTCCTTCCGGATCGACGGAGCGGGGCCCCCGGTTGTCCTCGTCCACGGACTGCAGATCGGGCAGGACCTCTTCGACGCACTCCGCCGTCACCTCATCGGCACGTTCACGGTCGTAACGTACGATCAGCGCGATCGGGGTGCCAGTGTCTTCGCCCCGGAGCCGTACACGATCGACGATCTTGCTGATGATCTCGCCGCGCTGATCTCAGCTCTCGGCTTCGACCAGGCCCACGTCCTGGGCACCTCCTACGGGGGAATGATCGCGCAGGCGTTCGCACTGCGGCATCCGAATCGATTGGACCGGCTCATCCTCGGCTCCACGAATCGGTTCCCCTTCGACCCCGACCGGCTTCCTGACGGCGTCCGCGCCCTTCTCGGGGCGCTTGAAACGGGCGATCACGCGCGAGCCCGAGCTCTTCTGGCTCAGATGGCCCCCGCCGCTGCGAGATCGCGGGATCCGGAAGAGGATCCGCCGGAGTCCGCGAGCGAGCAGCTCGTGCGACGGTTTGCCGCCACGCGCGGGTTCGACACGCGTGGCCTCCTCGGCTCCGTCACGTCGCCGACCCTCGTGGTGCACGGTCGACGGGACGCAACGATACGGGTCGCCGACGTCCTGGCGATGGCGGAGGAGATCCCCGGCGCCAGCGTTCTGCAGCTCGCGGACGCGGGTCACGCATGGGAGAACGAACGACCCGAATCGGCGGCCGCGCTGATCGCAGCCTTCCTGACCGGCTCGGATTAGTGCAGGGAACGGGTCCCCGGCGGGGATCCGTTCCCTGAACGAGCTCTCAGCGGACGCGAACACCCGCGAGCCACACCTGACGGATCCGGCCTCGAAGGCCTCGAAGATCGAGCAGGTCGCCGTCCACGACGACGATGTCAGCCAGCCCGCCCGGCTCGATGACGCCGAGATCGTCGTGCCCGAGCAGCTTCGCCGCGCTCGACGTCGCGGCTCGCCACGCCTCGATCGCCGACATGGAGGACGCCTCGGTCATGAGTCCCAGCTCGTCCAGGTTGCTGGCGGACGGGCTCCAGTACGGCGGGGTATCCGTTCCCATTGCGACCTTCACGCCGGCGTCGACCGCCAGCGCGAAGCTCGCGCGGTGAGCCTCGAGCGCCTCTTGGGCGAGTGCGAGACTTTCGGCCGGTATCGGTACCCCGCTTGCCGCCGCGTCGATGATGGCGCGCGTCGCCGAGAGCGTGGGGACCAGCCAGGCCTCGTTCTTCAGCATGAGGGCGACCGCCTCGTCGTCGAGATAGTAGCCGTGCTCGATCGAGCGAACCCCGTGACGCAATGCCGCTTTGATCCCCTCGGTCCCCTGCGCGTGAGCGAAGACGTAGGTTTCGGCTGCCGTAGCCTCCGCCACGATGGCTGCGAGCTCGTCGTCACGGAAGTGTGAATGCCGAGGATCGTCTCCCGGCGACATGACCCCGCCAGTCGTAGCGATCTTGATCACGTCGGCGCCGGCGCGCAGGACCTCCCGGACGCCACGCCGGACGCCGCCGGGGCCGTCCACGCCGTCGACGATCGAGCGTGGCCGGCCGGGATGCTCGAGCATCATCGGCACCGAGCGTTCTCCGCCCGATGGGAGATGCAGATCGCTGTGCCCTCCGGTCTGTGACAACATCACGATGGCGATCTGCAGCCGCGGCCCCTCGATGAGCTTGCGCTCGATCGCCTGCTTGACGCCGAGGTCCGCCCCCGCAGCGTCTCGCGCGGAGGTGATGCCCTGGTCCAGTAGCAGGGACAGATTGCGACCGGCTTCGAAGTACTGAAGCGAGAAGGCTTGCTGTTCGGTGCGCGCGACGTTGAGATCGCGCGCCATCACGTGGACATGACAGTCGAACAAGCCCGGGACGATCGACATTCCGGTGCAGTCGATGACCTCGTCACCATCCAGGTCCACGCCTAACGCGACGACGCGGTCACCGGCCACGGCGACATCGGCGTCGGAGACGGACGTGCCGTCGAAGACGACGCCGTTCTTGAACACGGTACGAGAGTGCATGCGGGCTCGCTTCTCCTGGACTGATCCGGCTGGGCGCATGGGGCGCCGATCAGCATTCGACGACGTTGACGGCGAGGCCGCCGCGGGCGGTTTCCTTGTATTTGTCGCTCATATCCGCGCCGGTCTCCCGCATGGTCGCGATGACCTGGTCGAGGGAGACGTGGTGTTCGCCGTCCCCCCAGAGCGCCATGTTCGCGGCGTTGATGGCTTTGGCTGCGGCGATGGCGTTGCGTTCGATGCACGGGATCTGGACGAGTCCGCCGATAGGGTCGCAGGTGAGGCCGAGATTGTGTTCCATGGCGATCTCGGCGGCGTTCTCGACCTGCTGGGGCGTGCCGCCGAGGATCTCGGCGAGGCCGGCGGCTGCCATCGACGAGGCGGAGCCGACCTCGCCCTGGCAGCCGACCTCTGCGCCGGAGATGGACGCGTTCGCCTTGTAGAGGGTGCCGATCGCCGCGGCGGTAAGCAGGAACCGTTGGACGATGTCGTCTTCGCTGGTGGTCGTGGATCGGCTGGCCGGCGTGTAGTGCAAGGCGTAGTACAGCACGGCGGGGATGATGCCCGCGGCGCCATTCGTAGGCGCCGTGACGATACGTCCGCCGCTCGCGTTCTCCTCGTTCACGGCGAGGGCGACGAGGTTGACTCGTTGCTGCCAGTACCCGTTGGCGTGGTCGGGGTCTTCCGCGGCGAGACGGGCGGCCCATTCCCCGGCGCGGCGGCGTACGCCAAGGCCGCCAGGAAGAATGCCGTCGCGGGCGATCGACGAGCGGACACACGACTCCATGACCTCCCACAGACCTCGCAGTAAATGCCGGATGTCGGTTTCCGAGCGCAGGACCCGTTCGTTCGCCATCATTACCTCGGCGATGCTGAACCCGGTCTCCTCGCAGACGGTGAGCAACTCGGCCGCGGTGCGGAACGGAAAGGGCCGACGCGCCGCCGGAGGTCCGGCATTTTCCTCGTCACCCTCCCGCACGACGAAGCCGCCACCGATCGAGTAGTACGTATCCGTGGCAAGCTCCGCGCCGGTGGAGTCGAACGCGGTGAAGGACAGCGCGTTGCTGTGCCGGGCGCGGACCGTCAGCGGGCGGAGGACGAAGTCTTCGACGCGGCAGCGGATGCGATGACGGTCGCCGAGAGCGACAGACCCCGTGTCCTCGATCACGGCGAGCTTTGCAGTGACCTCCGCTGGGGTCACCGCATCGGGCCGGACTCCCTCCAGCCCGAGGAGCACGGCACTGAATGTGCCATGTCCGGCACCGGTCGCGGCGAGGGAACCGAAGATCTCCACGCGTACCTTGTCCACCCGATCGATGATCGTCTCGCCCGCGAGGCGATCGACGAACTCGGCAGCGGCTCTCATGGGGCCCACCGTGTGCGAACTCGAAGGGCCGATACCGATCTTGAAAAGGTCGAACACGCCGACAGTTGGCTCCGAGACAGTCATAAATGGCGACCGTACGCACCATGGCGGTCCCGATCCATGCGATGCAGGTTTCTATCGCAGAGGCGCTCCCGCACGTGGGGAAGACATCGGAAGCGGCACAAAATCGCCGGTTGCATTCCCGTTCGCGTCGAGGTGGCGGCCCTCCTTCTTGAGCGTCCGCAGCACCAACGATCGATCCGCGATAGCCACTTCCGGGATGTTCTCTTCGATCGCCACCTCGAGCCTCTGAACGTCCGCCAGCGTTTTCATCCAGACGGAGAGGACGAGATTGGACGGGCCGATGGTCGAGACGGCGAGGCGGATCTCGCTGATGCCGGCGAGGGCTGCCCCCGCCCGAGCGGTCAACCTGGCAGGGACCCGCAGGAAATACCATGCGTGCACGGGCCAGCCGGAGTGCGCCCGCGCGAGGTCGAGACGAACCACCAGGCGGCCGCTGCTCGCCAGCGCGGCCATGGTCTCCCGCACGCGCCGCTCACTGACATCCAGAACCCTCGCCATCGAGGCGATGGTCACACGCCCGTTCACACCGAGCAGTTTCAGAAGTTCACGCTCAAGTTGGGGGTCGATGCGCGCGGGTGCGGGCGTGTCAGCCGAGACCGTGCGTTTGACCGCGGCGACCTCGGCGGCGCTCAGCGAGCGGAGTCGCCACTGACCCGCGTCGGTGAACGGCGAGGAGAGGAGATGTGTCCGCGTCGTGCGGACGCCCTCAAGCCGGCTCATCCGGGTCATGACGTACTCGCCGAGGGCGTCCAGGCTCTTGGCGCCCACGATGACCAGCATGTCGCGGCCGCCTGCTGTGAGGTCGACGGTGAACGCCTCCCGATCGGCCGCCAGTGCCCGAGCGATCTCAAGGGTCGAACCAGGGTGGGATTCCACTTCGAGGATCGCGGAAGGTCCGCGAGCGTCAGCCCCCGGATGCCCGGTGATCCAGGCAAGGCCGTCGCCGGACAAGCGTTCCCAGCGGCGGGAAAGAGTCACCGGATCCACCCCCACGATGGGTGCGATCGCCGCCCATCGCGCCCGAGGGTGGATCTGAAGCGCGTGGATCAGCCGCCGGTCGATCTCATCCAGGCCGCGAATCTGCGGATTTATGTCTTCTTCATCCATAAACCGTCACTTTAGTTCCGTCAGCGTACGACTATCAGCACATAACCGGCCGGAAATCGCCTGATCATGATCTCGGCGATACGGTCACCGCGAGGACGTGGAGAACCTCGGCGGTGCGCTCGTCACGCCGGGCCTGATCGACGTCCGCACCCACTCCGTCTACACGGGCAACCGCGACGCCGGGCGCGATCACCCCGGCCGGTGGCGGCATCGGCTCCACCGTCACCGTGACGTGCGGCACCGACCCGTGAACCTGCGCGACGGCGCGCGCGAGCGCCTGCGTGAGATGAAGCGTCTACGTCCGTGCTGACATTGGAGTCATTGATGATGCGATTCGCCCTCCGCTCCCGATCGCCGCTTGGCGTCGTGGGCTTCCTGGTCGTCATGGAGCTGGGGAGCGGCATGCTGCAGGGGTGGTTCTCGCCTCTGCTCGCCGCGATCGGGCAGCAGTTCTCCATCAGTGCGAGTTCCCTCAACTGGGTCAACGCGATGTACATGCTGGTCACGGTCGCGTGTGTTCCGATCCTGGCGAAGCTCGGAGACATGTTCGGTCACAAGCGGCTCCTCGTCGCTGCGGCGGCACTCGTTGCCGCCGGCTCGCTGGTCGTCGCTCTCGCGCCGACCTTCGAGCTGTTCCTTCTCGGTCGCGCGCTTCAGGCGCCGCTGGCGGCTTTCCTGCCGCTCGAGTTCGCGATCGTCCGCTCCCGCGACGCGAAGTCGGCAAGCAGGAACATCGGCGTCCTGGTCGGTGCCCTCACTCTTGGCGCGGCTGTCGGCTCGCTCGCCTCTGGCCTGCTGTACGCCTCGACGCAGAACCTGAACGTGGTCCTGCTGTCCCCCGCGATCTTCATCGCCCTGTGCGTTCCGGTGGTGATCTTCCTCGTGCCCGAGACGACCGTACGCAAGAAAGGCCGCATCGACTGGGCGGGCGCGATCCTGCTCACGGCCGGTCTCCTCGCCACCCTCACGGGAATTTCGAACGGCGGCGCCTGGGGCTGGCTCGAGGCGAGGACCCTCTCTCTGGTGCTCGGCGGCGTCGCCGTGCTCACGCTCTGGGTGTTCGTGGAGCGCCGGGTGGAGAACCCCCTGGTCGATCTGTCAATGCTGGCGAAGAGCGGCATCGGCTTGCCGATCGTCGTATCCGCCCTCTTCGGAGCGCAGACCTACGGCGGGCAAACCGCGAGCTTCCTCTGGCTTCTCAGCGATCCGACCCGGGAGGGATACGGACTCGGTCTGCCCCCGGCCGCTGCCGGTGCCATCATCGTGCTCTACGCGATCGCCGCGTTCGCCGGGACGCTGCTCGGCGAACGCCTTGCACGGCGGGTCACCCCGCCGAGAGCCGTCGCGCTGGCCGGCGTCGTCGCGGGGGCGAGCTTCGCCCTCATGATCATCTTCTCCGGATCGGCGGCGATGTTCATCGCTTGGATGGCCTTGGGCGGTCTTTCCGCCGGTGTCCTCCTCGCCGTCCTCCCCTCGATCGTGGTGCGCAACGCACCCGCCGATTCCGTGGGCATCGCCTCGGCGTTGTTCAACACCGCGCGCACTGCGGCGGGCGCGGCCGCGGGCGCCATCTTCGCGCTGGTGATGTCTCTCTTCGTCACCACGCGGAGCGTCGAAGGATCGACCGCAGTGAGTTCGACGCCCCTGTCGTTCTTCGCCGTCTGGGGGATCTGCCTGGCGATCTCCCTGGCGCTCTCCACCCTCGCCCTGCGGATGCGCGTGGCGAGAGAACCGGACACCGACGAGACATCCACCGCCGAACCGATCGAGGAAAGATGACCATCGCAGAACGCCCTTCCAGTCCGGAATCGTCCAGCTCTGCCCGGGAGGCAATCCTCGCCTCCCGGACGGAATGGGAGGAGTCCGCGATCGCACTCAGCCGAGAGATACACCGAGTTCCCGAGATCGCCTTCCAGGAGCGCCACGCGTCGACCCTCGTCGCGCGAGAGCTCGAGGCGGCGGGCTTCGACGTCGCGATCGGCGCGTACGGACTCGACACCGCGGTCGAGGCAACCTATGGGAGCGGCGACGTGACCGTGGCGATCTGCGCCGAGTACGACGCGCTCCCCGGCATCGGTCACGCGTGTGGTCACAACATCATCGGCGCGGCAGCCGTCGGCGCGGTCATCGCACTGACGGCTGTCGCCGATCGAATCGGCCTCCGTATCAAGCTGCTCGGCACCCCCGCGGAGGAGCACGGCGGCGGAAAGGCGATCATGCTGGACGCGGGCGCGTGGGACGACGTCACGTTCTCCCTGATGGTGCACGGTGCTCCCGGCGAGGACGTCCGCTGCCTCGATGTCCGCACGCAGGCCGTGTGCCGATTGCACATCATGTTCCAAGGCCGGCCGGGACATGCGGGCGGGCCCACTCCGACCAGCGACAACGCCTCAAACGCGGCGACAATCGCACTCGTCGCCCTCGGTCTGCTCCGCCAGCATCTCCCCGACGGCGTTCGCGCCAACGCGTTCGTTTCCGAGGGCGGGCAGACGACCAATGTCATCCCCGCCGCGGCCGCCGTGCGTGTCGAGGTTCGGGCCGACACCCTTGAGGACCTGCAAGAGACACGACGACGAATTCTCACCTGCTTCGAGGGAGGAGCGACGGCGGCGGGATGCACATGGAGCTGGGATGAAGCGGAGCCGACATACGCCGACATGCGGCAGGATCCGATCCTGGCAGCCGCATGGGACCGCAGCCTTGCATCGCTCGGCCGCGAAATACGCGAACGGCCGCGCCCCGCGGCTGGGTCCACCGACATGGGAAATGTGTCGCACGTGGTGCCATCGATTCACCCTCTTATCGCGGTCCTCGGGAGTACGTCCTCGCCACACACCCCCGAGTTCGCCGCAGACGCGACAGGCCCGGCTGCGGAACGCGCCGCCATCGACGGCGCCCTGGCGATGGCTCTCACCGTCGTCGACGTCGTCACGGGACCTCACCTCGGTCAACTCTCACGTGAGGCGTTGCGCGCGGGTCTCGAGCCCACCGGGACGTGAGTCGGGAAGGCCCCGACCGTCATCACCGGTACCGCGGTCATCGGAGGTCGGGCGTGTTTGAGAAGTGGTGATTCCAGCCGGTAAGGGACGGAGCCGAACGCGGCGGCCAGCGACGTGCGCGGGCCCAGCCGGCTCATCACGGTGGCCGCACGTCCGCGCAGCCGCCACTGTCGAGCACCTATCCTGCTTGCATGGGTGACGTACTGAAGGGGCGAGGTTGCGCGTGGGAGTTCGAGGACGAGGGGCTGCGCATTACGCCTGAGCCGGGTAAGGCGTCGAAGCTGAGCATGGAGCTCGGTGAGCGGTTCGTGCCGTACGAAGCGCTGGCCGATGTCTTGATGGAGCCCGGTGCACGCGGCAGGGTGGTATTGCGGGTGGTTCCCCGGGAGGAAGCCGATCCGGTCATGTCCGCGGCAACGGGGCAGCTCCAGGAGTCGCTCGATCCGTACCGGCTGGTGCTGCCCGCCGCCACGAAGAGGCTGGCCGACCAGTATGCCGACGAGATGCGCGCGGCCCTGTCCGAGCGCGGTCCGGCTGAGCGGTTCTTGATCGCCGGCCCCTCGGTGCCGCGTAGCTTCAAGGCATGGGACGGTGAGGCCGCCTTCGACGGGCAGGCTGTCACCTTCACCTGGTTCTCGTCTGGAGCTTCGCCGGCCAAGTTCACGGCAGGCGACCGGCGTTACCCGATCACCGAGATCGAGGGCGTCGAGTGGAACGCACTGGAGGAGGCTCGCGGGTCGTTGCGGCTGCGCATCCGTGGGCAGCAGGCCCCCTCCAACCCCAACAACGATCCCGCCTCCGTGGTGTTCGGCATTGGCTGGGGAGCCACGCATCACTCCCTGCCCTTCGCCGCCGCCGTGCTGGCCGCCGTACAAGCTTTCATGATCGAACAGGTCGCGGCGGACGACTGAGCTGCTGTCCCATATGTGACTTTTGCGCACCTTAGCGCCTTGGAACCCAAGGCCGTGGGGTGCCAATATCCCGTCATCGGTCTGAGCTGCTGAGTATGGGCGAGGATGTCAATACTCGATTCATGGCTGTGACCTGCGGTGATGTTCTCGCATCCTTAGTCGAAGCGGTGTCGGTATCGGGCATGCTGGGTACTCGTGGCGCTGTGTCTTGTCGATACGATCTTCTGCCAGGTTGGCGGCTGGTTGTCTTTGCCTGATCGTGCGCAGGTGGCGTTCGTTCAGGATGAGGATCCGGTCGAGTAACTCGCGTCGTACGCTGCCGACCCACCGCTTGAAGGGTGTCAATACTCCGTGCACGGTTGTGAGCTGCGGGTCTGTCCAGGCCCCCTGACCGAAGCAGTGGGCGAAGTCGGGCATGCTCGAGGCTCGTGGCATTCCGTCTCTTCTACATGATCTTCTGCCGCATAGTAGTCAGATGGCTGACGCTGCTGCCCCGTAGCGACGCGTCCAAGACCTTGGAGATCCTCGTGCTACGTCACGAGGTCGCGGTGCTGCGCCGCCGGGTAGACCGTCCGAGGCTGTCGTGGGCGGATCGAGCGATCATGTCCGCACTGGCCCGGGCACTGCCGGCGACGCTATGTGCCCACCGGTTGGCGACACCAGGGACGCTGCTGCGCTGGCACCGGCATCTGATCGCACGCCATTGGACCTACCCGCACCGGAGGATGGGACGGCCTGCAACCGATCCGACGGTCGTGGCGTTGATCCAGCAGTTGGCGCGAGAGAATCCGCGCTGGGGCTACGAGCGCATCCGCGGCGAACTGCGGCATCTGGGCCACCAGGTGAGTGGTGCGACGATCCGCCGCATCCTGAAACGAGCGCGCCTGGGTCCGGCGCCGCGACGGGCCGACGACCGCTGGCGCGATTTCCTCCGCGCCCATGCCGCGAGCACGCTGGCGTGTGACTTCTTCACGGTGGACACCGTCACGCTGCGCCGGTTGTACGTCTTCTTCGTGGTGGAGGTCGGCACCCGATTCGTGCACGTGCTCGGCGTGACCGCCCGCCCTGATGGCGCATGGGTTGCCCAGCAAGCCCGAAACCTTCTCGCCGATCTTAAGGACCGGGCAGCGACGTTCCGGTCCTTGATTCGGGATCGGGACGCGAAGTTCACCGACAGCTTTGATGAGGTGTTCGCAGGCGACGGCATTGACGTGCTGAAGATCCCGCCACGGTCGCCTCGCGCGAACGCGTTCGCCGAGCGATGGGTACGCACCGCACGCACGGAGTGCACCGACCGACTGCTGATCTTCGGCGAACGACACCTTCGCACCGTTCTGGCCGAATACACCGATCACTACAATCGGCACCGCCCGCACCGCTCCCTCGGCCTCCGACCTCCCAACGACGACGACTCCGACGTGATCCCGCTGCCGCTGGGCCGGATCGAGCGCCGCCAAATCCTCGACGGGCTGATCAACGAATACCAGCGAGCCAGCTGACCAACTGGATGCAGTTAAGAAAGAGCAGGTCAAGGCCTTGGGCCCAGTTTTGACACCCTTCACGCCGATTTCCATGGGAGGGACTCCAGGCCGTTGGCGTTCCCACAGTCATGGCCTGCTATTTGGAGACCTGGGGTATGACAACAAGCTCGTCGGTATTGGTGAGCTTCTTAGCTGGACAGCCGGCTTGCGATGGAAGCACCACCACAGGAGCATCCAGCGTCCCGCCGACCGCGACGCCGTCCAGCGCCTTTCCCGCGCACGGATTGTTCGCCGCCGGTGGCATGACCACTCGAACATTCGTTGGATTCTTTACGGCTATGCGAGTGGGCGGAAGCGTTGGCAGCCACACAAGGAGCAGCAGGCTTAAGGCGAAGGGGGCGCTAGACCACTTCATAGCGCTTATCAATCGGCCATACCGGCGCCGCGTCTCGAAGGACGCGGCAGCGTCTATCACGCGCTGGATGCGAACTTCGAGGTCGAGGGCAATGTTGCTTAATGCATCTCTATCTGTAGGGTCGTCTGTATTGTACTCGTACGTCCCTATTTGTATCTTTTCTCCCGCAGTGCTTGGGATGGTTAAAGCCCTCTGTGTCAAGGTGCGATCTGCGGTGAGCTGCCAGATGGCGTCTCTTGACGTGCCCAGCAAGTCCGTGCGGCGGTCAACCGCTATATAGGTGATGAGTGCTGACGCCGGCGGTTCAAGGCGGTGGTTGGGGAAGTTGCCGTTGTCTGCGCGATCCAGTCCGGCAAGCTCATCGATGCTTCGACGAGGTGCCGCCAGTACAGCGGCTGCTTTGTAGAGAATCCATGCGACGCTGCCCAGGGCGACCATGAATCCCAGTGCGGCCAGTGTGATGGCCCAGGCGCCGGCATCACTGACGATCGCAATGCTTCGTAATTGGACGCCGCCGCCGAGTAGGACGGCGACGACAGTGCCGCTTGCCCCTGCCAGCCATCTTACGGCCGTCCGCAGGTCGGAGGCGTGCGACACGTCATTCGCTGTCACTGCCAGGGGTTCGATGTCCGGGTTGCTCATGACGATTCCTTGTCTGCATTGATGGGGTCGGGTCGCATGCGAAGGGGTAGATGTAGTACAAAGGTAGTACGCAGATTTACAAGGATGGCCCATGAGCGTTGAGAAGCCACCGGCGGGTCGGGAGGATGTCCGTATTTACAAGATGCGTGACCTCAACCAGAGGACTGCTGAAGTGATCCAGGAGATCAATGATTCTGGTAAGCCTGCGATCATTACTCGCCATGGAAGATTTGTTGCCCTCATTTCGCCATTGCTCAATAAAGGACTCGAAGGCGAGCTGATCGCCCGATATCTGGAGCGGGAAGGCATTGAGGCGGAGGAGTCTGATTCTTCCGGTGGAGCGAAGGAAGAGAGGGGCCGACTGACCGAAGATCTGGCGCGCCGGCTGGGTATCGACTGGCCGTGACTAGGCTCTGACCGACATCAACTCTGAAATGGGCAGCACGCGCACCACGGTGACGGCTATGGGTTTTTTTGCTTCGCGGTACTCCTGATCGGTGGACGCCCGATATACGAAGTAGTGATCGGTTGCCTCGTCACAGTCGTCGGCCTCTTCTGAAAGCGGAATTGCGCGACGCCAGGCAAGGCTGCCTTCGTGGCCGCTGACCCACCCCTCATCAGGGGATCCCGCGCGCGGAGGAAAGAGGAGTGCCTCTTCCGCCGTCTTCATGATCCGGCGAATGACCGGCGTTTTTCCGATTTCCGCGAGATCGGTCTCCGCCATTCGGCCCCACTGGACTCCGGACACATTCCCTCCCCGACCGGCATAACCCTCGTCCTGGTTGCCCAGAGTGTGTGGCGCAGCGTATCTCCAGTAGCGGCGACCTCCTCCAATCTCTGGTGCTTGCCCGTGAAGCGCGTCCGACTGCCTCGCGGGCAAAAATTTCAGGCACTCAGCCGTGCATCACGCTCCGTCAGCTCATCTCTTCATGCAAGGTAGCAAACTGCTAGCTTGCATGGCATATCCTAGCAGAAGGCAAAGAAACGCCACGCAACCCGCCAACCCAGGGCCCCTGCGTGCCGTGTGCAGCTGATCCTCCAGCTCGTAGGGTGATTGGCTCCTGCGGCGGCCGTGGGAGTCTCACGTGGTTGAGGTAGCGTGAGACGCTCGCCGTAGCTCGTCATGGAAGCGCGAGAGGCGCGGGCCGGTTACTGAAGGTGAGGTGTAGTGCTGTGGATCAACGCGGTCCTGTCGTCCAGGGAGCGCTTCTCCGGAGAAGGCTTACGGAGCTGCGAAGGCAGAGTGGGTTAACTCAGGAAGAGGTCGCCAGGAGGTTGGAGTGGCATACATCAAAGCTGATCAGAATAGAAGGGGGGCGAACAGGGATATCGAAAGTCGACCTTGACGCGCTGGGGCAACTCTATGGAGTCACGGATCCTGCCCTCATGGAGGAGCTTCGCCTCCTGAATAGAGAGGCACGCTCCAAAGCATGGTGGAGCAGTTTCAAAAACGATGTCAGTGACGCCTATCTGGCCTATGTCGGGTTCGAGGCCGGTGCATCCGTCATCAGGCAGTTTCAGCCGTTGGCCGTCCCCGGGTTGCTCCAGACGGAGGACTATGCCGAGACTCTGGCGCATGCTGCCATGGATGCCGATGCGCTCAAACAGCTCGTAAAGCTTCGCATGATGCGTCAGCAGACGCTGAGACAGCGTCCGATCCCGCCATATGAAATATTTGTGCTCGACGAAGCGGTCATTCGCAGACGTGTTGGGATAAGCCGAGATCGTGCAATAATGCCGACCCAGCTTCGACATATGGCCAGAGTGGCGCAGGAAAGCGAGCGCATAAGCATCAGAATAGTCCCGTTCGAGACGGGATCTCATGTCGGCATGCTGCGCGGCGCTTTTACCCTGCTGGAGTTCGACAGTGGCCTGGGAGAGCTTCTCCACCGAGAGAATGGCGATCTCCATGAGACACTGACCGGCGAGGATCCGCGCATCTCGGAAGTCCGTGCCGATTTCGAAGCCATCCTCGGAGAGGCGTTGGATCCAGCAGAGTCGCTGACGCTCATCCTTGAGGCAGCCGCAAGTATGGAGTGAAGCTGATCTGGCTCGTCCGTAGCGGGCGCCTTCTTTTGTAGGGCTGTGCCCGTGGCTGCTCTGTACGATCTTGATCCTCCAGGCTATTCTCATACCGACGTGGGGAGGATGGCTTGATGACTCAGGAGCCCGGCGACCCGCCTGAGCTGATCTGGCGAAAGAGCTCTATGAGTACGACGGGCGAGTGCGTGGAGGTCGCGTTCGGCTCGGAATCAGCTTACGTACGAGACTCCAACTCGCCCGATGGAGCGGTCCTTGAGTTCAGCCGCTCAGACTGGGTTGCTTTTATCGCAGGTGCGCGAAGAGGTGAGTTTGACTGGCCGTAGGGTGTGTGACACTCACGGAGTTTGAAACGTCACCCTCCGAGATGTGTGAAGTGGCCCTCGCCGTTTAATCGTGGAGAGTGTTGTACGGAGCCGAGACCGCTGCTCAGTGACCGGACGACTGACCCGCTGATTTGTAGGTGCCGAGTATTGTGTCACGGGGTTGATCTGGGTTTTGCTCTGCTCAATGGCTCGGCTCCGGCGGGATCGAAGGATGGCTCTGCGGCTGCTGTACTTGATCGTCTTACAGGCATTCGGCTGGATCGCGCTGCTCGCCTGATCACAGGCGTCCAAGGACGTAGAGATCCTGGTACTGCGGATCCATGCTCACCGGGTCTCCCTCACGAAGAAAGCCGTCGCCGATTCTCGCGCCGCAACGCCTCCAGTTCCTGGCGTTCGCTGCTGGTCAGCCCGTCCCGCTGCCCGGCATCGACCTCGGCCTGGACTGCCGCACCGCCGTTTCGGACAGATCGAACTCCTGGGCCACCTGCCCGACCGAGCGGTCACCACGTCGGCACAGCTCAACGATCTCGGCCTTGAACTCCGGAGTGAACGAGCGGCGAGGACGCGGCTTCTTCTTCCCCATATTCTCCATCATCGACATCCTTCCGGGGACGAACCCCTGATCTCGGATGTCCGTCAAACCGGGTCAAGCCCACACGCATCGGACAATTCCCAGCTTGTGACGGGCGGTAAGTCACTCGCGGTGATGTGCCTCGATCTGAGATCCTGTTGGGCTGGCGTGGCGGCAGTGCGGAGGTTGGAAACCGAGGTGCCCGTGGATGAGCAGTTTGAGCGGCGGACGGCGGTCGCGGTGCTGGTTCGGTCGGTGCTGGATCATCTTGCGGGGCTGGAGGGGCAACCGCGCATCGGTCGGGTGATCGACATCCGACGGTGGTGGCGGTATGGCCAGGAGAACTTCGTTGGTCTCCAGTCGCGCGCATGGTTGATGCCGGCCGACGTACCCATAGTGGGATGGCTGGAGAAGTTTCCCGAGATGACCGCGGTAAGACAGGCGTACAACGCGGATTCGGTGCTAGGCGCTCGCGTCGACACATTGATCGGAACGGAGTTCAGTCGGCACAGAAGGAACTTCGACTGGCTACTGATCGAGCACATTGTCCAGCCGATGGTCTTGGCCACCGGTATGTACGGCTTCGACGAAGCAGTCTTCGATCGCTTCTATGACCGCTTCGAGCGGGGGTTCGGCGCAGAGCAGGTCCACATGGTTGAGTTCCTTCCGCTCAACGGCTTCGAGTCGACGGAGATCTCCGTGCTGCTGCCTGACGGGCTCGTCCTGCAGCGCATGAGCGACACCCAGATGAGTGCCGCGATAGACCACCTCGCGGTGCCGCGCATGTCGGGCGGCAGCGTCAACGGTGCCCGCGTCTCGCGTTTCGATCAGTGGGCGCTCGTGACGGCGCGCTCCTATCCGGTTGCCGACGGTGGCCCAATCGCGGCGCCCCAACCGCCCGCCTTCCCAACCTTGTACGAGCCGGCCAACACGCTGATCACGGCGCTGCGCATCGTGTGCGGCGGATCCGTCGTGGTTACGCGCAGTATGTTCGCCCAGGCAGACGACGAGTTCCCGATCGTCCAAGGCGTATCGGCGATGTTGAGCGCGTTCGACGGTGCGGACAACGACCGGCCGACCTACCTGCTGACCGACGCGCTGAACGCCTTCCGCGCCACATATACGGCGCTGAGCCTGCCTGGCGTTCACGCCGACCGCTCGCTTCAGATCGCCATCCGGCGGCTCGTCTTTGCCGGATCACGCCGTGTCGAGGCCGACCGCCTTATCGACCTGATGATGTCCGCCGAGGCTCTGTTCATCAAGCGCGCAAACCTACTTCGAGGCACTAAAGGGGACAAGATCGCTGTGGCTGCGGCGACTCTACTCGCCGGGGATCTAGAGTTGAAGGCTGACGCCGATCAGATCCAAACGTTCATGAGGACCATGTATCAGGCCCGCAACGCTGAGATGCACGGTGACGACCGGCCCTACCTGAATCTTCGCCTACTGGATGGCACACCGACGGACTCCATGCCAGGCGTGCTCAACGATGCGGAAAAGATCATGCGCCGCGCAGTTTTAACCGTCCTCGCCGGGCACGCGGTAGTCGACAAGTGACTGGGATCCGGACACCGGAAATCTGTAGCCGACTCTTGATCCTTTCGCCGAAAACATTCCAACGGCCATCCGGCGAGCTGATCCATTTCCCTCAGATCCGATGAAATGCCCGCTTATCCTCCAAATAGAGGCAAAACTCCCCGCGTCATCCATTCGGCTGTGCCCAAGCAACGAGAATGGCAAGCTGAAGTAACACACGTTTGGGAGGTCGGATGGTGGATGTAAATGGATGGTTCGCTCTTGCTGGAGCGCTCGGCGGCGTGGCGATCGGCGGGGTGATCGGCTTGGTCACTGCGGTGCTCAATCAGAAATGGCAGGCACGAGCGGCTGAACAAAATAGCCATATCGAGCAAGAACGGCAGCTGCGCCAGGAGCGGCGGGAGACGTACGCGGACTATTGGAGGGCGTGGAACTCGCTTATCCGGGTTCTTGAGAGGTCGACCGATCGGACGGCGGAGGCGGTCGATCGTATTGCCGTTGCTGAGGCGGAATGGCGACACGCTATCGACCCCATGTTCATCCTTTGCAGCCGTGGGGTTCTCAAAGCTGGTATCGAGCACCTGAGGACGACCGAAGCGAGGATCGCCGCCGCGTTAGAGGGACGACGGCTTGACGGGGCAGGTAGGTCTCGTGCTCTGAGTCGAGCTATGCGAGAGGATCTGTGGGCTGATCGGCCGTCCCAGACCCAGGAAGGCCCGTCCTATAGCGCGTCTCAGTGACTGGGGCTATCCGAATACTCGGGTGCGGGGATACCTGGCTGAAGTGCACTGCTATCACCCACTACGGCAGCCGCGATTCGTTGGATGAGCTGGATATATGCGGCGGTTAGGCGGGCTCGGTGATGGAACCAGCGGGCGCGTACTTGATGGCTGCGTCGCCGGGCTGGCCAGAGAGCAGCCTGTTCCAGGGCGGGTGTGTGGGGCCGGTGACAGCGTTGAACAGGCGCTTGACCTCCGCGACCGTCAGCGGGATCAGGCCAGAGTCCTCGAGAGGCGCTTCGTTGAGACGGGTGGGGCGCGTGTGGCCACGCTAGCGAAGGCGAATGATCATAGGAAGGGTGTCCTCCATTGTCCGCAGCGAAGAATAGCGATGCTGGAGGAAGTGATCGCGTGTGTGTAGCAGTTCATACGCAATACGTGACGGCAAGTGCGCATGTGGGGATCGCGTCCTACCCTCGGTGAGGGTTCGTTTGACGAATGGGAGACGGTCATGGAGCTCTCCCCGGAGACGCTGAGCGTGTATCGCGGGCGGGTCAGAGGCTGCGTGCTGGCGGGGGCGATCGGTGACGCGCTCGGGGCGCAGGTCGAGTTCGACTCCATAGCTGCGATCAGGGCACGGCACGGCGATTCGGGCCTCACCGGGTTCGCCGCTGAGGGCGGTGGACGGGTGACCGACGACACACAGTTGACGCTCTTCACCATGGAAGGGCTGATGCGCGCGGACATCCGCGGCACGCACAGGGGCATCTGCCACGTGCCCACCGTGATACGGCACGCCTACTTGCGGTGGCTGGACACCCAGGAGCACGCCGCCCCGCCACCCGCGAGAGACGATCATGTCCGTAACGGATGGCTCCGGGAGCAGCGGTGGCTGTACAGCCGTCGTTCCCCTGGCTCGGCCTGCCTGTCCGGGTTGCGGTGCGATGTCTGGGAGCCCCTTGAGTTCGACGAGTTCGCGGTGGAGGGCCGGGCCGGGCCGGTCAATCCCGGGTCCAAGGGGTGCGGCGCGGTCATGCGGTCCGCGCCGTTCGGGCTGTTGGACTGGCCGGCTCGCGCGGTCTTCGCGTTGGCGGCGGAGTGCGCGCGGATCACGCACGGCCATCCGACCGCCTACCTCGCGGCGGGGGCGTTCGCGATGCTGATCCATTCACTGGTGCACGGTGCCGGCCTGCGCGAGGCGGTGGAAGGAGCGCTGGGCCGCCTCGCCACGTGCGCCGGGCACGAGGAGACCTCGCGGGCCCTGCGCGCGGCAGTCGCGCTCGCCGATCGCGGACAGCCTTCGCCCGAGCGGGTCGAGACGCTGGGCGGCGGGTGGGTGGCCGAGGAGGCGCTGGCCATCGCGGTCTACTGTGCCCTGGTGGTGCAGGCTCCCGCCGGTCATCGTGGGGCCGGGCTCGGCGCGTACCCGGGGATCACGTCGTTCCAGCAGGCGTTGCTGCTGGCGGTCAACCACTCCGGTGACAGCGCCTCCACGGGCGCGATGTGCGGCAACCTCCTGGGCGCCCATTACGGGGACGCCGTCCTGCCGGGGGAGTGGCTGGTCCGGCTCGAAGGGCGGGCCACCATCACGGAACTGGCCGATGACTTCGCGACCCAGATGACGGACGGCGGCGCCGCGGCCAACTGCGAGGCATGGTTCACCAAATACCCGGGCGTTTGATCCGTTCGTACGTCACGGGCTGTGGCCCACACGCCCCAGGGTCCGGCCGGTGGCCCCGAAGCGAGCCGGTCAATGGGGAGTCGTGGCGCACTCCACCGTTTGCTTGGAGCATCACACGCGGCCGGCGCTCCAAGGGTGGGGATCGTCAGGCTAAGCCGCCGGGCGGGATCGCGACGGAGCCAGCCGATCACGCTTTGGGTCGCTCCCGGGGAGGCTTGTCCTCCAAGCTGTATCTGGTGTGCGAGCGCAGTACACCTCGGCCGAGTTCGCCCAGGTCTGCGCCGAGCTCGGCGTGCGCCAGTCCATGGGAGCCGTCGGCACCTCCGACAACGCCGCGGCGGAGGCATTCAACGCCACCCTCAAACGCGAAACGCTGCAGGGCGCCAAGCGCTGGTCCTCGGCGCGTGAGGCCCGCCTGGCCGTCTTCAAGTGGATCACCCGCTACAACACCCGAAGGAGACACTCCACTCTCGGCTACCTCAGCCCTATCGACTACGAGCAGCAAACCACCGATAAGGTGCTGCTCGCCGCATACAACCCGTGTCCACACTTCGGGGCGAGCCCCCGGTGCCGCTTCCCCCTGGTTAATGGACACGCTGATACTGGATCTTGCTTGATCCAGAGGAAGCGAGAAGACCGCCGATGGCGTTGATGGACTACTCGGACGAGTCAGGGCCGATGCCGTGGCCACCATCGAGGGGAACCTACAAGGGCACAGGACGCGATCCTGCCTGCAGGGTCGAACGGACCCCGTCAAGCCACAGGCCAGAGCTGTCGTGATCGCGTTTTGGCGCGATATAGGTCCGTTCGACAGCACCAGGATGTGCTAGCCGAAGAGTGTGGCGTCGAGCGGTACGCGCTCGTAACTTCCTGATGAACACCGGCACCGACAACGAGTCCACCAAAGGCTCCGAAAGCGAATGGGCACTGCGAAAGGCTCATCGGCACGCTACGCCGCGAACTCCTGGACAGCATGCTCATCCTCAATGAGCACCATCTACGCCAAACCCACACCCACTACCTGGAGCACTACAACACGGCCCGACCTCATCGCGGCATAGGACAACTGTCTCTATCGCCAGCCGAAACAGAACCGCCGCCCCCTATCGACCTTGCCAACCGACGAGTCCACCGCGCAGCCCTCCTCGGCGGCCTCATCAACGAGTACCGGATCGTCAGCTGGCCATTGGCCAGCTGACACCACCTGCGAATTGGCAGGTCAGACACCGCGTCCTATTTTTGAGCCCCACAGGCAGTACCGCCAGAGCTACAGCGAAGCGCCCTTGCGCCGTCAGCCCGGGGAGGCGTCAATTGCAAAAATTCTCCCTGCACAGGTCGGTAGTTGTCTTGCGGCGATCTGGCGCCTTGATCGACACCTTGCTACCCCACCGGCTGTAATGAGTGTCAACATGAATCACCGTGCCCACCAGTTCGTCAGGGCCGTTGGCGAACGCGAACGTGCTCTCCACCCTGCTGACCAGACCGGGCGAGTTCAGCGTGAGGGTGTAGGAGATCAGCGTGTCCGCCTCCCCCCCACTGCGGTCCGAGTGCTCCATCCAGCGGGAGACCTTCCAAAGCTCCTTGAAAGTGATCGCACCCGTCACAGTGTTCCCGCTTATCCGCCCGTTCTTCAGCAGTGCGGTCAGGGTCGCGGGCTCGGTCGGGTTGATGAGCTGCTCGTCGTCACCGAGCAATCTAGTGTGCCACAGGTACCCCTGGTGAGAATGTTTCAGCCAGGTCTTACCCTTCTGCAATCGTTTCCCTACAAGGCCTCCGGACCGGTAGCTGGTGCCGCCTTCGTTGTGATTGAAACCGATGACGCGTTCGCGCCCGTACTCACCTTCGGTGGTGGTGACGTCCAAAGCTTTGACACCGCCCTCGGCGTTGAACTCAAAGAAGCCGTTGCGCCGGTGTTTCATCCGTTTGTTGGCTCCATCTGACACCGCGGCCGTCTCGGTAAAGTGCACGCCATGCCCCGTTGCCAGAACGGCCTTCAGTGCTTGGACGGGATCTTTGATCACCGCCTGCGCCGGAGCAGCACCCGCTAGGAGAGCGCTGCAGGCCACCAAAGTCGAGATCGTCTTTCTCATGATGACGATCATGCCGCAGTCGGATCACCTTCGGCACACGGATCAGATGAAACCATCGAAAGAGGAGTCGAAATAGGGAACGTGAACCGCTCCGGGATCGGCGGAGACTCTGGTGTGGCACCGGTCTTGGAAGAGGCTGGTCCAGACTGGGGGCGTCATGGTCGCAGGGCAGGTGCTCGATCTTCGGTCCGATCAAGGTATCCCTCGACGAGGTGGCCAGGTCGTCCTCATGATCAGGCTGGCTGGCGCGGGGTGTCAGCTGTTGTTGGCGTACTCGTCAGTGTGCAGAGGTGCGTACGGATACTTGGGCTCTGACGCTGATCTTGTGACGTAGAGAGGTTCAGCGGTTGATCATGTTCGGCGTGCATTGAAGATCTTTCTCCGCACCTGGCCGGCATTGTCGTGGACGTAGTCGAGCGGAGGCCGAACGTGGTCACGCTGCACGCTCGGGTTCGAGTAGAGGAAGAGGACTGCCTGAGTTGTGGGCAAGTATCTGCTCGCGTGCATGGCCGATATCGCCGGCAGTTGGCCGGACATTGCGTTGGGCGCCGGGCAGGCGGTGCCGCCTTGACGGTGCGTCGGTACAAATGTGCCAACTTCGAGGGGTGTAGCTCTTCTGCAGTGACTGGTTTGATCAGGCTGTGAAGGTGCATCCGTGCTGGTGACGGGCTTCGGCGACACGTGGGGCGATCGGCCGGAGGTCTCGTGCACCGCGGCCGCCTTCATCATCAACGGATCCAGCCTGCGCGCCGCCCTCCCAAGGCACGCTGACCTCCTCGCCGCTCATCGCGCGGACCCGGTACGGCATCCGGCGGGCCGGACATCCAAGCGATCAGGCCTATAAGAGTCAGGACAGGAATGGCGATCAACGCGGGAGAATGCCACTCGGGAGCCATCATCTCTAGATCGCCATCGTCGTTGAGCAGCCAAAACCGTGTCAGGGGAGAGAGCAGCA
This sequence comes from Nonomuraea angiospora, assembly GCF_014873145.1. Lineage (NCBI taxonomy): Bacteria > Bacillati > Actinomycetota > Actinomycetes > Streptosporangiales > Streptosporangiaceae > Nonomuraea > Nonomuraea angiospora. The sequence continues at coordinate 5,432,556 of NZ_JADBEK010000001.1, forward strand.
CCCCCACGACCAGAGTCAGTTCATACAGGATGAACCAGACGCCGGTCGGCACGGTGGACCTGGAGGGTGGCCGATGGTTCAGCCGGTCGAGCACGGCGATGAGAACCGCCTCGGCGGCCAGGATCAGGGTGATGCCGAGCGTCACATTCCGCGCATGCGTGACCTCCTGCTCCAGCTGTTCCAGCAACATGTCATTCCATGGCCCTTCGTACCAGGGATTGAGTTCTCCCGTCGGATGGGCGATCAACTGGAGCGCGGTCATGTTGACCGCGGCGTACAGAATCGGGGCTGCCAGAGCGGTCGAATATATGAGGCGACGTACGTTCATGCGCTGTTGGATGCCATTGTCGGCGTGCAGGTTCCGCTGGGCGCCCAGCCGGACAATGAGCACGGGTTTAGCTCCATCCGAGGGAGTGGCTGAGCTGGGCGGATAAGGTCTGGGCTGTTTGGACTGGTGGTCGTTGTCTACCGTGTGAGCAGACGCGCGAGACGGTGGTGGCGATGAGCTCGTTGCTGGAGGAGTTGGAGCGGTGGGAGAACGCGGCCCGTGAGCGGGTGGAAGAGCTTCGCGAGCAGATGGCCGAGTTGACCCGTCGGCTGGAGGCCGAGGAGGACCGGGTGTCGCGGCTGATGATCACCCGGGAGACAGTGGAGGAGATCCTGGGCGAGGCCGTCCAGGTGATTGAACGGCTACCCGATGAGGCCACAGGCGTCGGCTCCGTTGACGTGGCAGCCGATGGGCCGTCGTCCCCGTTGGGGGTGGTGACGGTGCCGCAGTGGCGGCCGGGCATGAAGGTCGCGGTGCTGCCGCAGGCGTACCAGGATGCGGTGGAGATCCTCATCGATGCCGGTGGGGCGATGCGGGCGGGGCAGGTCGCCGTGGCCATGGGACTGCCGGATGAGGCCGCCAAGCGGGAGGGCCTGCGCTCGAAACTCAAGCGGCTGGTGGAGCGTGGTGGGGCGCGTGAAGAGGGGCCGGGGCTGTTCAGGGTGACCGAACCGGTGGCCCGGGACGTGACTGGGCAGGCCGACAGCAGGTTACGCGATGGCGTCGCCTCCTCACCGGGCAGGTGATTGCGGCGAGGCTCTTCCGCCGTCAGGTTCGAGGGTGCCAACCTGCCCGAACCGCGAAGGAAGAGTCCGTGGTGGAACCGTACGACACAGGCACGACGGCTGACTGCTTTGTGGCCGCGAAGAAGACCTTTGACTGTCTGATCGGACAGCTCACCGACCCGGCGAGCGCGAGTCTGACGCAGGATCGGCTGGAGGAGATGCTCCACGAGCAAGGGCGTGAGCTGCTGCGACAGCTCCTGCAGGCGCACCTGGATCTGCGGGCGTGGCGCGAGCAGCAGTCGGTCCTGGCCGCCCGCCGCGACGGTACCGGGCTGGCCGGGACTGACGGCGTGGTGCGCCGGCGGGTGGAAGGTGGGCATCACCGCCTGCTGGCCACGGTGGTCGGGACGGTGACCGTCACCCGATGCGCCTGGCGCGCCCCGGGAGTTCCCAACGTCTATCCCGTGGACGCGGCGTTGTCGCTGCCTGCGGGGCGGCACTCGGCCGGGCTGGCCAAGCTGGCGGTCATCGAGACGGTGCGCGGCTCGTTCGACGCCGCGCACGCGGCGATCAACGCACGCTGCGGCAGCGTGATCGGCAAACGGCAGATTGAGCAACTGGTGGCCCAGGCCGCGGTCGATGTCGATGCCTTCTACGCCGCGCAGATCCTGCTGCCGTGCACATCGTCCACAGTGCTGGCACTCAGCGTGGACGCCAAGGGCATCGCGATGCGCCCCGAGGCACTGCGGCCCGCGACCGCCAAGGCCGCCGCCCGGGCCAGGGCGACCTTCCGCACCCGGCTGGCCTCCGGGGAGAAACCGGCCCGCAAACGGATAGCCACCCTCGGGGTGGTCTACGACGCCGAACCCGCACCCCGGCGGCCCCACGATGTGATCGCCGTCCCCGGCGGACGCGGCGGGCAGCGCCGGCCGCGGGCCAGACCACGCGCGGAGCGCAAGTGGCTGTGCGGCTCGATCATCACCGACCCCGACGCCGTGATCGCCAAGGTCTTCGACCGCGCCGAGGCCCGCGACCCTGCGCATGCCCGTCCCTGGGTTGTGCTCGTCGACGGAGCCCGCCACCAACTGGATCTGATCAACGCCGAGGCCGCCCGCCACCACATCAGCGTGCACATCTTGATCGACTTCGTCCACGTGCTGGAGAAATTATGGGCGGCGGCCTGGAGTCTGAACCCGCCCGCCGCCCCGGCCGCCGAGGACTGGGTCGCCATCCACGCCTTGGCACTGCTGGCCGGGCGCACCGACCAGGTCGTCACCGCTTTGACCGCCCAAGCCACCGCGTTACCCGCCCGACGCGCGACGGCATCGACGCCTGCATCCGCTACGTGAGCAACAACGCCGAACACCTGCGCTACGACGAAGCGCTCAAGGCTGGATGGCCGATCGCGACCGGCGTGATCGAAGGCGCCTGCCGTCATCTGATCGCCGACAGATTCGACCTCGCCGGAGCACGCTGGGGCCTGACTGGAGCCGAAGCGGTGTTGAAACTCCGCGCGCTGACCGCCAACGGTCACCTCGATGCTTACTGGCGCTACCACCTCGCCCGGCAATACGAGCGTGTCCACCAGACCCGCCACTAGGACGGATGTGCCCTCACTGCTTGATCGCTCAGGTCACTGAGCACGAGCTACACCCAACTTCGAGTGCGCGGCGGTGACGTTCGCTGAGCAGGGGGCGGGGCTGACCAGCCCGCACGCCCAAGTTCGGTGGCCGCTCAGCCCGAGATCGAGGTGGTGTGGCGCGACGGTGCCCATGCCGATGTCGATGCTATGGCCGGGGGCTCCGTAGGAGCTGGACGTAGCCGACTGCGGGGACCTGTACCAGAAACCTGTTCGAGGCGGTCGGCGCCGCCGTCCGCGCCCACCACGCCTGCATCAAGATCGTCCTCGACGAGGTCGGCCGATCCGATGGTTCCGGCGAGGACGGCACGGCTGCCCGCGCCGCTTGGTCAGCGGCACCATCGCACGTTATGAGGCGGTCCAGCGGCTGGTGGCTGACGGCCGTTTGTCGCGGGGCATCAGTCGCGAACTGGAGCTCAACCACTACACCGTGCGCCGCTACGCTTGCACCATCTGCCTGGAGGAACTGGTGGCCTCTGCCACGCATCGGCGCATCCTGCTGGGATGGGTGTTCAAGCCTTACCTGCACCAGGGCATCACCACTTACAACTGCCACAACGCCTCACAGCTATTTCGGGGTGCCCGACCAGGGCTACCGCAGCAAGTGCAAACCCCGTCTACTGGTACGTGTAGCTGATGAATCGCAGCGCGGTGGCGGGTCCGCCACCGCGCCTGATTCCTTGTATGACACTTCATCGCGTCCCTTTCGTCACCGTTACACCCAATGTGAAAGCCCTTGGAGCATTCAATCTGGTTGCGGAGCGTCACGTACCGAAAAGGGCTGTTATCTGTTTTGTGATGATCGCACGTCTTGCCGGGAACGTCGGATTTTCTTACGTTGATCGTCGGAATGTGATCAGCTCCGAGCCGCGCGACCCTGAGGGCCGTGGCGGAGAGCGACGGTTGGTGCCTTTGTTGGTGTCCTTCGTTGTGGTTCGGAGTGTGATGGCGTATGCGCCGGGTTTCGTCATGGCGTCGTTCGGCTGGGATGATCCTTACGCTTGCCGGGTTAGCGCCGGGTCTGCTTGTGCTGCAGGCGTCGCCGGCCGCGGCTGTCCCGACGGTGGGCGCGGTGGCTGACTTTGGTGCCTTACCTGCGGTGCCGCAGCAGATGATGGGGTCGGTAACGACGCTGCCGCCGTTGGTGTCCGCGACCGAGGTTCCGGCCGCGGCTAAGCCTTCGGATGGGTGGCGCTCGGAGGTGACGCGGCCCAAGGGAGCGGTGCCGCTGGAGGACCGGACGGTGGATGCGGCGGACACCTCATCTGAGGATTCCGGGCTGCCGGCAGGGACGTTGCGGGCCGAGGCGGCCGATCAGGCGATCATGGCGGTCCCGACCCTGACGAATTGGTATCCGGCGCAGGGGCACCTGGTCGATTCGCTGACGCCGGCCTTGCGGGCGTGGGGGCTGAGCAACAACTCCAGCACCTCGAAGCTGTCCTATTTGTTCAAGCTGTGCGACAACGAGGCCATGACGACCGGGTGCACCGGCTCCGGCGCGTATGTGGCGGGTAACGCCAACAGCTGGAGCGTTCCGGCGGCCGGGAAGCTGGCCTGGGGCAAGCAGTACTGGTGGACGGTCACCGTCAAGGACTCCTACGACAACTCCACCACCACGTCGCCGAAGTTGACGTTCCTCACCGGTGTGCGGCAGCCGGCAGTGACTTCGCAGCTGTCCTCCTCCGGGGTGGAGGGGCGGGAGTTCAACCAGCAGACCGGTAACTACACCACCACGTCGACGGATTTGCAGGTGGCCACGGTGGGGCCGCCGCTGTCGGTGGTGCGGACCTACAACAGCATGGACCCGCGTACGGACGGCATGTTCGGGGCGGGCTGGTCGACGCGCTGGGACATGAAGGTCGTCAAGGAGGTGCGCGGCGCCTCCACCTCGGCGCTGGTCACCTATCCGGATGGGCGGCAGGTGAGGTTCGCCTCGAACGGGGACGGGACGTTCCAGCCGCCGCCCGGCATGTACGCGACGCTGGCCGAGGAAAGCGGCGGTTGGCGGTTGAGGGACAAGACCAACGCCATCTTCCTGTTCGACGCCGCCGGGCGGCTGACGAAGATGACTGACCAGCGGGGACGCAGCAGCGAGCTGACCTACGACTCGGGCGGGAAGCTGTCGAAGGTGATCGGGGTCGGGGGCCGGTCGGTGACGTTCACCTGGCAGGGCAACCAGGTCGCGACGGTGTCCAGCGACCCGGTCGATGGCAAGGCGCTGACCTGGACCTACGGCTACGATCAGGGCCGGTTGACGCAGGTGTGCGCGCCGGTGGCGGCACCGAACTGCACCACGTACGAGTACGGGGGCGGGTCGCTGTATCGCAGCAGCGTGCTGGATTCGGACCCGTTCGGCTACTGGCGGCTCGGCGAGGCCAGCGGCAACGCGATCGACCTGGGCTGGGGCGCGGGAGATGCCACCTACGACAGCACCGCCAAGCGCGCCCAGCCGGGCGCGCTGGCGGGCACGACGGACGGCGCGGTCGAGCTGACCACCAGCACCGGGGTGCGGCCCAAGGATGGGATCGTGCCGAAGATCGGCAAGTACGCGACCATGGAGGCCTGGTTCAAGACCAGCTCCGGCGGCACTGTCATGTCGCTGCGCACCGCCCCCGGCGCTACCAAGGAGGAGGTGTTCGGGGTCGGCACCGACGGCAAGCTGCGCAGTTCCTACCAGCCGACCGCCACCCCGATCACGTCCGCGGCGCCGGTCAACGACGGCGCCTGGCACCACGCGGTGCTCACCGTCGCCGACAACCTGCAGACCCTGTATCTGGACGGCGCGGTCGTCGGCACACTTACTGGAACCATTTCCGGCACCGAGAACCGGTACGTCACCACGATCGGCGGGCTGGCTGGCCTGGTGGACGAGGTCGCAATCTACGACCGCCCTCTGACCGCGCCCGAGGTGCAGCGACACTACGCGGCTCGTACCGGCGCCTCGCACAAGCTGGCCAAGGTGACGCTGCCGTCCGGCAGGGTGCACGCGGTCAACACCTACGATGACAAGACTGACCGGATCGCCACGCACACCGACGCTGACGGCGGCACCTGGAAGATCGGCACTGTCGGGATCGAGCAGCAGTCCGGTGAAGCGCAGGTGACGGTGACCGACCCGGACAACAAACCGCTGGTCTACCTGTATGACGCCTGGCGCGGCTACCGCATCCGGGGGGTGACGGACCAGCGCAACTTCACCACCTGGTACGAGTACGACCAGGCGGGCTTCCTCACCAAAGTGATCGACCGCAACAACATCGCCAACGACATCTACCAGGACAAGCGCGGCAACACCCTGGGCCGGAAGTACTGCCGGGCACCGAACGAGTGCGCGATCGAGTACTGGACCTACTACCTCAACGAGAACGACCCGTTCGACCCACGCAACGACCAAGTGACCGCCTATCGGGACGGCCGGTCGGCGAGCGACACCGACCCTGCCTACGCCACCACCACCGAGTACAACAACTTCGGCGAGCAAACCAAGGTGACCACCCCGGCCACGAACGACTTCCCGCAGGGCCGCTCGGAGAGCATCGCCTACACCGACGGCAGCGAACCGGCGGTCGGCGGCGGCACCACCCCGGCCGGTCTGACGAAGAGCAAGACCGACGCCCGCGGCAGCATCTGGCAGTACCGCTACACCGCGGCCGGGGACCTGGCCGAGCAGACCGCCCCCGAAGGTTTGGTCACCAAGCTGGACTACGACGTGCTAGGCCGCATGGCGGCCAGCACCCGCATCTCGGAGGCAGCGCCGGACGGAGCGAAGACCACCTTCGCCTACGACGGCTGGAACCGCCTGACCACGAGCACCGCTCCCGGGGTGAAGAACGAGATCAGCGGCGTCACCCACACGGCGCAGACCCGCACCACCTACGACCCGGACGGTAACCCGCTGACGCAGACGATCGCCGACCTGACCGGCGGCGACCCGGAGCGCACCACAACGGTCACCTACGACACGCACGGCCGCCAGGACTCCGTCACCAACCCCGAAGGCGGCATCGCCAAGCAGGACTGGAACCACCGCGGCCAGGTCATCCGCACCACCGACGCCCGCGGTACGGTCATCGAGCAGGCCTACACCGTACGCGGCGAGCTGTACACGCGCACGCTGAAGGGCTGGACCGGCAGCCCGGTCAACCCGCAGCCGGCCAAGGACGTGCTGCTGGAGACCCGCAGCTATGACGCGGGCGGGCGGCTGGATAGCGTCTTGAACAACGCAATGGGCCGCACGTCCAAGAACAACTATTGGATGGACAACCGGCTCAAGGAACAGATCGCCGTCAAGGCCAGGTTGAACGACCCCGCCGCCACACCGCGGGATGTGCTGGTCAAGGCCGAGGAGTATGACGCGGCCGGCAACCTGACCGCACAGATCGGCGGCAAGCAGGCCAACGGCCACGAGCTCGCCACGATCTTCGTATACGACAAGGCCAGCCGACTCACCGACCAGGTGCTGGACCCGCGCTCGAATGAGAACCCGGACGGGCTGGAACGCGTCACCAAGTTCGGCTATGACGCCAACGGCAACGTCACCAAGACCACCCGCACGGCCGCCGACAGCGACCGCACCGAAACCACCAGCTACCTCTACAACAAGCTGAACCAGCAGACCCGGCAGACCGTCGAAAACGGCGCCCAGGACCTCGTCTCCACCACCGAATACGACGATCGCGGCCTGCCCGTCGCCACCACGGACCCGCGCGGCAACGGCGATGGCGCCAACGCCACCGACTACACCACCACGATGCGCTACGACATCCTGGACCGGCTGGTGGAGACCAAGGCGCCGCAGGTGCAGGTGGACAGGAACGGCGCCGCCGCCCCGGCCCGCCCGACCGCCCTGGTCGGCTATGACACGGTAGGCAACACCACGCACCAGCGCGACGCCGAGAACCGCACCTTTACCTCGACCTTCGACAAGGCCGGCCGGGTGACCAGCGTCACCGCGCCCGCCTACACGCCGCCCGGCGGCAACCCGATCACCTCGACCGTCGAGCACGCCTACGACAAGGCCGGACAGCTCATCAGCACCACCGACCCGCTCGACAACGTCACCACCTACGACTACGACCAGCTCGGCCGGCAGGTCCGCGTCACCAACCCCGCCCCCGCCGACGGCCAGACCCCTGGCACCAGGGTGAGCGAGTACGACATGGCCGGTGAGAAACTGGCCACCGTCGATCCGACCGGCGCTCGTACCCAGGCCACCTACGACGACCTGGGCCGGCAGATCACCGCCACCCAGATCGAGCGCAAACCCGCCAGCGCCGCCTACACCACCAAGATGGAGTACGACGACGCTGGCCGGCTGGTCAAGCAGACCGTGCCCGGTTCCGGGACAGGCACCAAGTCCACCAGCTTCACCCTCAACGCGGCCGGCGAGGTCGAGACCGTCACCGACCCGGCAGGCAACGTGACCACCGAGTACGACTTGGCCGGGCGCCCGGTCAAGACGATCGATGCGAACAACAACGCCAGCGTCGCCGAGTATGACCTGGCCGGCCGCAAGGTCACGGTCAAGGACCTGCACGTAACCGATACCGGCGCCGAGACGCTGCGTACCTACGGATACGGCTACGACCTGGCGGGCAACCAGACCAGCGCCACCTCTCCGGAGGGCCACGTCATCCGGCAGACCTTCGACGCGTTGGGTCGCCTGACCTCGCTTATCGAGCCGGTCTCGGCCAGCCAGTCGATCACCACCAGTTACGGCTACGATGCCACCGGAGCCCGCACCCGCATCACCGATGGGCGAGGCAACGCCACCTGGACCAGCTACAACAGCCTCGGTTTGGCGGAAACGGTGACCGAGCCCTTCACAACGGCGCACCCGAACACGGCAGACCGCACCTGGACCCACATCTACGACGAGGCCGGAAACCCGAAGGCCACCATCCAGCCAGGCGGGGTACGCATCGACCGCACCTTCGACCGCCTGGGCCGACTCACCAAGGAGAGCGGCGCAGGCGGCGGCGCCGCCACAGCCGAGCGCACGTTCGGCTACGACCTGGCCGGCCGCCGCACCACCGCCGGTGACCTGACGGTCGACTACAACGACCGCGGCCTGCCCTTGAAGGTCTCCCGCGGCACTGCCCAGGAGACCGCCTATGCCTACGACGGGGTGGGAAGCCCCACCCAGCGCATCGACGCGGCTGGCACCGCCACCTTCACCTACGACACCGCCAACCGCCTCAAGACCGCCACCGACCCGGTCACCAACCGCACCCTCACCTACGGCTATGACGCGGCCAGCCGGTTGAAGACCATCACCGCCACCGGCACGGCCAGCACCCAGACCATCGACTACTACAGCACAAACCAGGTCAAGAGCCAGACACTGCAGAACGGCTCTGGCACCCAGCTCGCCAAGATCACCTACGAGTGGGACAAGGACGACAACCTCACCACCAAGACCACCGCAGGCACCGCCGGCGCGGGCACCAACACCTACGGCTACGACCACGCCGGCCGCCTCACCTCCTGGACCGCCCCCGGCGGCACCACCACCAGCTACGAATGGGACGCCGCCGGCAACCGCACCAAGGCTGGCAATGCGACGTTCAGCTACGACGAGCGCAACCGCCTCACCAACGGCGACGGCACCGGCTACACCTACACCCCGCGCGGCACCCTGGCCACCAGCACGAAGGCCAGCGCCACCACCACCTACACCTTCGACGCCTTCGACCGGCTCATCGTCGACGGCGACAGCCTCTACAGTTACGATGCCACGGACCGGATGACCAGCCGGATCCGCGGTACCGCCAAGCAGACCTTCGCCTACTCCGGACTCGGCAACGACCTGGCCGCCATCACCGACAGCGGCGGTGCCGTCCAGGCAAAGTACGCCCGCGACCTCGGCGGCGGCCTGCTCGGCCTCAAGGAGGGCACCGGCGCCGCGGTGGCCGCACTGAGCGACCTGCATGGCGATCTGGTGGCCACCTTTACTACCAGCCTGCAGTCCTCGGCCTCCTACGACCCGTTCGGCACCGTCACCGCCCAGACCGGCACCAAGACCAATCTCGGCTACCAGGGCGAGTACACCGACCCGGACACCGGCAAGGTCAACATGCACGCCCGCTGGTACCAGCCCGGCACTGGCACCTTCACCAGCCGCGACACCGCCACCCTGGACCCGAACCGGTCCGTGCAGGCCAACCGCTACACCTACGCCAACGCCTCACCCCTGACCGGCACCGACCCCACCGGCCACTACACCATCGACAGCGGCTCGCTCAGTGGGACCGGCTACGGCGGCTCCGGATCGAGCGGCTACACCACCATCCCAGCCGGTAGCTACAACAGCTCCGGATCTTCGGGAGGCGGACAGTGCATCGGCGGCTGCGGATCCCGAGAAGACATCGGAGGCGGGGCCACTGCGTGCGACATCCAGTCCTGTGGCAGCGCCACTGTCGATCCCACCTGGGCCCGGATGATCGAGCTGGAGAACGAAAAGAAATTCTGGCTTGGGCAGGACGAAATCGAAAGGCTCGGCCGAAAAGTCATGCCTAACGGTCGGCCGGTGCCGAAGAGGGCGGACGAGCTGGTCATCGACTTCTGGGACGCCAGCTGGGAAGCCCAGCTCGACTTCATGGAGAAATATGACCCCAGTCTCAGCGATAAATCTCTTGAGATCATGTGGGCCGTGACGGCCGCTTACCACAATCAGTATCCGACGCACCCTGACGGCTGCTATATCACCTGCGCAGAGGGTCCGCCGAGCCACGACAATGAAACGGCAATGCATCGAGCGGCGGAAGAGTTCGCACGCCAATGGGCTAAGGTGAAGGGTCCGGCGTGGACGGATGACATGGCCGCCAATTATGCCTATCTTCTAAAAGTTAAGAAGAACAAGGAGGCGGCGAAACGATACGTGAACGACTTCAAAAAGAGATGGGTGCAAGCCTATAGGGACGTCATCAATGCCGCAGCCGCGTACTTTAAAATCCCCAACCATCTTCTTGGTGGTATAGCCTATAACGAAGTTGGCGGAGACCCGACCTTCTTTGACGAAGCCGGATACATCGAAAAATTCGCGACAGGAGGCTTGGACGAAGCCTTGAAGACATCGTTCGGTCCCGTCCAGATGCAGCTTCGAGTGGCGGCTTACGTGCTTGGGTACACTAAGGGTGTCACCACCAGACAGGCAGAGCAGATTATGGCGCTCCTGCAAAACCCGGCAGCTAACCTGTTCATCGTCGCAAAGTACATCTCCGACGTCCATCAAAGCCCTAGGCGTTGGGGTGACGCGGAAGAACAGTATATCGTTGCGCACTACAATGGAGGGCCAAGCCACTGGCGGTCAAACGAAGCGCAGAGATATGCGAAAGACTATATGCACTACCGCACTTGGGTTAAGTCAGTCCTAGGGCCTGGAGGGGCGGTGGCCAACTAGTGCCTCTGAGAAGGACCCGAAAGCGGCCGCCACTCAATCGCGCCGGGAATCCTCGGGTGGCTATCCTTCTGTGGCGGTCCGCGTGGCTACTCTCGTTTATTGGCAGCGCACTGATCGCGCTGCCAGCTTTCCTCTTCACTATTCACGACATTAGTGGGGACGGCGAGAACACATATGGAATCGATCGCGACGCCGTCAATGCCATGCAGCTTTTCTTGTTCATTTCCTATTTCCCCGCAATAGCGGCTGTCTTTCTGCCGGTAAAGTCCGGGATACTGAGGTTCTTGGCCTGTGTCATGGTTGTGATCGTGACCATCCGACTCGTCGGGCTGCTGAGTCTGTAGCAGTGCCCACTTGCGGGCATGGCCAAGGCTGCGCGCGGCTGGCGGCCGGGTGCCGCTGCTGGACGAGCAGGCGGCCAGCACCGATGGTGGAGGCGGGGCGGACGACGTGGGATGAGCTGTCCGCGCGGCGCAGCGTCCGGGCCGCGCTCGCGCAGTCGCGGCCGCGCCCGTCACGTCCCTGGGACACACCTGCGCAGGCGAGCACCCGCCGACTCAGGCCGGCTGCCCCACGTCGGCCGGGGGTGAGACGTGAGCGCCGACCAGCTGGCACAGACAGAGGCGATGGTGGTCGAGCTCGGCGAGCATGTCGCCCTGCTGGGGGCCGCCGTTGGCTGACTGCAGGCGGCCAACGGCCAGAACGGCCAGGACCGCAAGCGTGGGCCACGACAGGAGGAAGCAGTGATCCGCCCCCTCCGTGGTGCTGGCCACGCTTGCGCCACGGCGAGAAGGCCGACCGGCTCGCCGAGCTGGCTGATTGGGTGCGCGACGTGCTGCTGGCCTGGCCGACGGCGCAACGAACGATCCCGCGCTGCTGGTCGCGGCACTGGGAGGTGATCGAAGAGCTGAGCATGCTGTACTGCGCCCGGAGCACCGCCTACCTGTGGGAGGAACGCACCGACCACTTCGCCTGCGAGTACCGGGACCGGTGGCTGCCCGGCGCCCTGGAGCGTCTGGACGTACGGTTGTGGCCGTGTGCCGAGAGCCATCAGCCGAACGGGACCCGGCGCGACAATGCCGAGCCGGTCGACCGCAGCATCGCCGAGTTGCGCCGACTATGACGCCCCTGGGCTGGGAGGATTCGGCCGGAGCCTGGACCTCGGGCGGGTGTGGCCGCAATCACGGAGCGTACGCGCCGGTCGAGGACCGGCAGCAGGTTCTGCGGCATAAAACATCGCTGCTTCGTTGGGGGCCCGGCCACCTTCAACGCCCGCCTGGACGCGCTCGGCTCCGCCTGTGCCTGATGGTGCGACCAGGACTGGCTGACCGGCGACCCGGTTTGCCGCATCCGCCTGCGCAGGTCGAGGTCGTCGACATCGATGGCGAGAACCTCTTCGGCCCGGGCCGCCGATTTGTACAGCAGCAGAAAGAGCGTCCGCTTGCCCAGCGGGCGCCGCGCCCGCGCCCGGGACCGCGCCAAGGCCCTCGACCGCGCCCTCATCGAGGCCCTGCTGTTGTTGACCTGCGCCATGGCCAGATGGAGTGGCACAGCGCACCCTACTGGCCACCACCTTGGCCACTTGGATGGCACGCGGCCAACTACCGCGTCATCTGACACCGGCAGTCGAACCGGGGCCGTACAGGACGCCGGACGGTCGAGGCCTTCAGCGCAAGGCCAGCGGCGCCAAGGTTTTCGAAAACCCTGCCGGCTGCGCGTGCGGCGACTACCGTGGACGCCGTACTTGGAGCGCGCCGATGCTGGCACCCTTCTCCCGGCCCGACGTCGCTAGCGTCGCCGCCCTGGAGAAGTCCGCGCTGAGCGACGACGAGAGCGCCGACCGCCTAGACGAGTAAGTCCTAAGTAGCTGCGGTACGGAGTGCGTACATAGCGAAGGGTGTTGACGATCGGTTTGTGACAACAGACCTCAACACCCTTCTCACCGCACTGTACGTCAGCATCGACGACTGGCTCGGACATCAGCCACGACTGGGACGCAAGCCGCAGCTGACCGACGCCGAACTGCTCACCCTGGCCGTCGCCCAGGTCCTGCTCGGCATCCACTCCGAGGCGCGCTGGCTGCGCTACGTCCCCAAGCACCTGCCCGGCGCCTTCCCCTACCTGCCCGGCCAGTCCGGCTACAACAAACGCCTGCACAAGGCCCTGCCGCTGCTCAAACGGGCTATCCGAGTGCTGGCATCCGACACCGACCTGTGGAGCGATCCAGTCTGGGTGGCCGACTCCACCCCGATCGAGTGCGGCCGCTCCCGCCCCACCACCCAACGCTCGGACCTGGCCGGCTGGGCCGGCTACGGCTACTGCCGCTCCCACTCCCGCTACTTCTGGGGCCTGCGCCTGCACCTGATCTGCACCCCCGCCGGACTACCCATCACCTGGGCCCTGGCCACCCCCAACATCGACGAACGCCAGGTGTTGATGGCCATCTGCGAGCACGACCCGCACCTGCTCGCCGACCGGCCCGGCCTGCTCATCGTCGCTGACAAGGGCTACATCTCCGCCGAACTGGACACCTTCCTGACCGAGCGCGGCGTGCGGCTGCTGCGCCCGTCCTACCGCAACCGCACCCCTCGCCCCGGCGAAGAGCTGCTCAAGCCGATCCGCCAGCTGATTGAGTCCGTCAACGACACGCTCAAGGGCCAGCTCGACCTGGAACTGCACGGCGGACGCACCGTCACCGGGGTCGGCGCCCGCATCGCCCAGCGCATCCTGGCCCTGACCGCCGCCATCTGGCACAACCGAGCCACCGGCCAGCCCATCACCCGATCCCTGATCGCCTACGACCACTGACCCGACTTAGGACTTACTCGTCTAGCGGCTCAATTGGAGCTCGGTCACCTGGCGGTCCCCGGCCTCGTCAACGGCAAGGTGTTCCTCGCGGTTACGGGTCCACCATCGACCGGCGATAAGCCCGGGCGAAGATCGACGCGGTGGCTGGCAGCGACGACGCCATCGGGCTCTTTCTGCAGGCGATCGACGTCTTCGCAGGCCTCCTCGACAACCGCGACCTCGACCTCGGCTCTCCCTTGCGTTCGGCCACCAAGGAAGGGCGGCTGTGCAGGGTGGCATTCGGTCGGCTCGTCCCTGACACGGTTGCTAACGCCACCTGGTTCCGCGACACGTGGCCGCCGGAGAAGCCTCAGAGATCAGGAGAGAGCACCCCGGTCAAGACCGAGCAGGGCACCGAGGCGCCAGGGGACACGTGGCGCGTCTGGACAAGGATCTCGGGCCAACGTGGAGGCAGTGAAGGCCACCGCCGCCAAGCTCCTCAAGCACCCGAAGGACATGGACAAGCTGCGTGACGTCAACCGAGGGCTGACCGATGGCCAGCGCCTTCAGGCCATTGACGACATCAACGACGCGATCGAGGACCTCAACGGTACGATCAACATGGTGAGCAGGATGAAGCCGAAGCCTCCCTCGGAGGCAGCCGGTGACGACGTCAACCCCGATACCCAGTCGGCGGGCGCCGCATGAGTGGCTTCACCGACGAACATCACCGGCCGATCGGCGGCTAACTTACAGGGCGACGTACGGCGTGAAGGAGCCGAACGCGAAGCTCTCGGGCCTTACGGCAAGTTCACTCTTTTCGCTGGCCTTGATGACCACGGCCCCTTGGGGGAGCTCTGCCGGTGTCATGGATCACAATCTCATGCCGGTCTCACGGCCCGCCTCCACAGCTGGGATGGCCGACTCGAGGTGCTGAGGGAGGCGGGGCAGCATACCGACCTGCGCTGAGAAGATCAGCGCGCGCATCCGGTGACCGGAACCCCTCGGTGACCAGCGTCTCCCGGGCCCTGGCCAATGCGGAGTCGGCCGGAACGGCGGTCTAACTTCACCCCAGCGCCGCGCCGTATCCCAGCCCATAGGGTGGAGCCGAGACGGCAGGGTGAGGCGACGACTTCGATGAGAGCGGGCAGCTTGCGCTGCGGAGATCATTGAGTCGTGTACGGGGTAGAGCACGTGCCGAGCACTACGACCGCCCTCCTTAGATGGTGCAGGCATGCTTGGAGCGCGGATCCATTTCGAGGAGCTGTGATGCAATGATCGAATAGGGTGTCGGGTGTGCTCGGTGCGTGCTCGTACGCCCCGTCACACGCCGTCAGGACCCGGCACTGCCTGACACGCGAAGTACGCTGAGCCGGGACGAACTATCATCTAACGTCACTGCGCGACACTAAAAGATCTTGCTTCTAATCCGACGGTCGCAGGTTCGAATCCTGCAGGGCGCGCTTTGATCATGGTCTGAACTGCGGTTATGCGGGATCGGATGCGTTCTAGAATTTTCGTCTAGCGGTTGCGTGCTCCGTACGTGCTCGCGCGCACCAACCCCGCACACACCATGATCAACATCAGCGTTCCGGCGCTACCTCGGCAAAGGAAACGGCCCCGTGATCGCCGTGCAAGCGCGGCGATCACGGGGCCGGTTCCTGATGTAGCCGGTCAGGCCCGCAGCGGGATCACCTCTCCCGGCTCCTCCCGGTCCTCCTCCTCGGCGAGCAGCAGTGCTGCGGTCTTCTCCGCGGCCGCCATCGCCACCTCGGGGAAGACCGAGGTGTAGGTGTCGGCCGTGAAGGAACTGGAGGTGTGCCCCAGCGTCTCCTGCACGACCTTCATCTCTACCCCGGCGGCCAGCATCAGCGAGGCGGCGCCGTGGCGGAGATCATGGAGGCGGACGGGTGGCAGGCCGGCGAGGTAGGCCAGCCACAGGAACTGGTCGGTGACATGCTGCGGATGCAGCCGATCCCCATCCGATTGGGTGAAGACGAACCCGGTGTCCTTCCACGCCTCGCCAGTGGCCAGCCGTTCCTGGAGCTGCCGCTGCCGGTGGGCACGCAGCGTTGTGGCGGTTTCGGCGTCCAGGGCGATGGTGCGTACCGAGGCGTCGGTCTTGGGCGTGCCTTCGTGGACCTACCCGGCCAGCTGGACCAGTTGCCAGTTGATCGTGATGGTGTGGGCGTCGAGGTTGACCTCCTTCCAGCGCAGCCCGCACGCCTCTCCCCGGCGCAGCCCGCGCAGGGCGATCAGCCGGTACAGGGCGAAGAGGCGGTGCCGCTGGGCCTCTTCCAGGAACAGCCGGGTCTGAGCCGGCGTCCAGACCATCACCCGGGAAGGCCGGGGCGTGCTGGTGTAGGCGTCGATCGGATCCCCCCGCCGCCCGTCACTGCGCTGCCTTTCTGCACGCAGGCGCTCGTGGAAGGCTCAGACAGGGCTTGATCCGGTTTGACGGACATCCGAGATCAGGGGTTTGTCCCCGGAAGGATGTCCATGATGGAGAGCATGGGGAAGAAGAAGCCGCGTCCTCGCTGCTCGTTCACGCGGGAGTTCAAAGCCGAGATCGTCGAGCTGTGCCAGCGTGGTGACCGCTCGGTCGGTCAGGTGGCCAAGGACTTCGATCTGACCGAGACCGCGGTGCGCCAGTGGATCCGCCAGGCCGAGGTCGACGCCGGGCAGCGGGACGGGCTGACCAGCAGCGAACGCCAGGAACTGGAGGCGTTGCGGCGGGAGAATCGGCGGCTGCGCGAGGACGTCGACGTCCTCAAGCGAGCGACAGCTTTCTTCGCCAAGGAGACCCGGTGAGCGTGCACCCGTTCATCGAGGCGGAAAAGCAGGGCGGCCACAGCGTCAAACGGGCGTGTGAGCTGCTGGGAGTCTCCCGTGCCGCCTTCTACGCCCGCCGCAGTGCCATGCCTGGGCCCCGCGCGATGCGCGACGCGCAGCTGGCCGAGCGCATCGCCGAGGTGCACGCGCGCTCACGAGGCAGCTACGGCGCGCCGAGGGTGCATGCGCAGCTGCAGCGGGACGGGCAGCAGTGTGGCCGGCGACGGGTGGCCCGGCTGATGCGCGCGCTCGGCCTGACCGGGCGGCATCGGCGCCGCCGCCGGCAGACCACCATCCCCGACCCGAACGCCGAGGCCCGACCGGACCTGATCGGCCGTGACTTCACGCCCGATGCCGCCGTCGATACCCGCTGGTGCGGCGACATCACCTACATCCCCACCGAGGAAGGCTGGCTGTATCTGGCCACCGTCATCGACATCGCCTCCCGCCGGGTGGTGGGCTGGGCGACAGCCGATCACCTGCGTACCGACCTGGTCGCCGAGGCCCTGCGCCAGGCCTGCGCACGCCGCCGCCCCACCAGGCCGGTGATCTTTCATTCGGACAGGGGCTGTCAGTACACCAGCGCCGCTTACGCCGCCCTGGCTGAACGGCTCGGGGTGCGGTTGTCGGTCGGACGCACCGGCCAGTGCTGGGACAACGCGCTGGCCGAGTCGTTCTTCGCCACGCTCAAGGGCGAGCTCCTCGAGGCCCAGTCCTGGCCCACCCACGCTGCCGCCCGCAGCGCGATCTTCGAGTTCATCGAGGGCTGGTACAACCTGCACCGCTTGCACAGCAGCCTGGGCTACCGTAGCCCCGCCGACTTCGAGGCCACCGCGGCCTGAACACCACAACGATGGTGTCCGTCAAAGCGGATCAAGCTCAGATGGTGTCGAAGCACGCCTCGATATCCGCCTCCAGCACCCACTCATAGCGGTGAGAACCCATGCGGTGGATCTCGGCGATCGCGTCGTGCGCACGCCGGTTCGGGCGAAACCCATACGAGCACGGCGCAAAGTCCGCTTCGAAGATGGGTTCCATGACCAGCTTCAGCGACGCCTGAACGACCCTGTCGGCGAGCGCGGGAATGCCCAGCCGGCGCTTCTTGGAAGTGCCGGGCTTGGGGATCAGCCGCTCTCGAACCGGCAGAGGCTGGAACGTCCGAGCGCGTAGCTGCTCCCGGATTTCGTTCAGGAACGCCTCTTCGCCCCACCGGCAGGGATATCGCGGGCCGTCAGCCCGTCGATGCCCGCCGTGCGGGACCCGGTGTTACCCCGGACCCGACGCCACGCAACCACGAGGAACGCCGGGTCAGCGACCAGGTTGAACAGATCATCAAACCGGCGAGCACGATCCTCACCGGCCCAGCGGTGCAGTTTGGTCTGAATACTCAGTACCCGCCACTCGGCCGTCTCCGGCTCCAGCAGCAGCGCGCCCAAGTTCACGAGCGGCCTCCTGACCTGACGTCCCTACCTGCCCGAAACTGCTGCCCGCCTTCCCCATGTACGCGGCTTTCCCGCGCTCGGAGTACTACGCAGGCTCCGCCCCACCCCGCGCCTTCGGCAGACGACGCACCTATCCCCGAACCCGTCCTCGAAGAGACCGAGTTCGGGGAGCGACACGAGATGGTTCCCACGTTCACTGCTGACCGCTCGCGAGAGGAGGTGCCCAGCTATGCCCCTGCGGCATCGCTCCGGCTACGCCGTAGACCTTCACCAGAGCCTCCCGGCCAAGCGCGACAACCGGCCCAGGAGTTCCCCACCAAGCACCTCCGCCCGGCGGGTACGCACCGCAACCCAGCCCATATCCGCCAGATTCGAGCTGGTGGAAGCCTTGAAGGGCGTTACACCACTGGTTCCTCACGTACACCTTTCCCGCTCGTTAACCAGGCCCGCGCCGTCTGGCAGTACCGGCACGCCCTGACGTTGTCGAGGCTGCTCCCACCCTCACCCACGCCTCCGGGATCAGGCTGCCTCCCACTTCACACGACCTGCTACGACAGGCCGTCGGCGGAGCCCTTCCATCTCCGCACGGTCAAACAGCGCCTCGTGGCGCACGCCGCACCGCTTCCGCTCCTCGGGCCTTGGCAGCCCTGCGGTACGGGTCGGTTTGCCATCGAACAACCTTGTGATCTAGCCGTAAGACCTCCGGAGGGCGGAGATGCTCAACCATCGAGTGACCGTCCGGCGCAAGTGCAGCGCGGTGTCGTTGCAACGATCGCCATCATTTTCCCGAAGTAACCGACCGGTCCTTGCTGCACCATTCATCATGAAGCTATGACGAGTGGATGGCCACCGAATGGCGCACGGTAAGATGCCCCATGCTCGAAGTCGTTCATCGCTGGCCGCCGGCCGGGGGCTCCACCGTGGCTGAACCGTGGCCGTCCACTAACGACTTTGCCGCCCGCCTCGGCGTCATCAGAAACACGATCTACCAGATCGCGGAGAAGGGGATGGCGGCCCACGAGGTCGGACAACTCTGCAAGTTCCAAGCCAGCGAGGTCGGCGCCTGGGCGCTCAGCGGCAGCGCGGCACCTGGAAGCTCACAGGGCGAAGTGGAGTGAGCCCAGATGCGGATCATCGACAACGTCAACGAACTACTCGGGGATGACCTCAAGGCCGAAATCGGCCCGGGAACGAAGCTGCGCATCGCGGCGTCAACCTTCTCGATCTTCGCGTTCGAGGCGCTACGCAAGGAGTTGGAGCGGATCGAGGAGTTGGAGTTCATCTTCACCTCTCCCTCGTTCGTGACCACGAAAGCCACCGACAGGCTGCCCAAGGAGCGGCGGGAGTTCTTCATCCCGCATGGGCGGAACGGCGAGTCGACCTTGTACGGCTCCGAGTTCGAGATCCGCCTGCGTAACAAGATGACTCAGCGGGCAATCGCGCGCGAGTGTGCAGAGTGGGTGCGCCGCAAGGTGTGCTTCCGCTCAAACAAGACCGGCGCGCCGATGCAGCAGTTCGCGATCGTTGGCGACAGGGCAACTTACCTGCCGCTCCAAGGATTCACTTCGGCCGACCTCGGTTACGAGCGCGGGAACGCTGTGTCAAATATGGTCACCAAGGTTGACGACGCACCGATGACGTCACAGTACGTCCAGCTCTTCGACCAAATCTGGCACAACGCAGACCAGCTCGACGACGTGACGGATGCCGTATACGACCACATCGCCTCGGTGTATGCGGAGAATTCCCCGGCCCGCATCTACTTCCTGATCCTGTACAACTTGTTCGCCGAGTTCCTCGACGACATAAGCGAGGACACGCTGCCCAACGACCTCACGGGTTACCGGGACAGCGCGATCTGGAAGAGCCTCTACAACTTCCAGCGGGATGCTGCGACGGGCATCATCAACAAGCTCGAGACGTACAACGGCTGCATCCTCGCCGACAGTGTAGGGCTCGGAAAGACGTTCACCGCGCTCGCCGTAATCAAGTACTACGAGCTGCGCAACAAGTCCGTCCTGGTGCTGGCTCCGAAAAAGCTGGCGGAGAACTGGACGAACTACAACGCGAATCTGACAACGAATATCTTCGCATCCGACCGGTTCAACTACGACGTGCTTGCCCACACCGATCTGTCACGCACGAAGGGCGAGTCTCTGGGCATCCCGCTGGACCGGGTGAACTGGGGCAACTATGACCTCGTCGTCATCGACGAGAGCCACAACTTCCGCAACGCGGACTTCACCATCGAGAAGGAGACCCGCTACCAGCGGCTGATGCGGCAGGTCATTCAGCAGGGCGTGAAGACCAAGGTGCTGATGCTCTCCGCCACGCCCGTGAACAACCACTTCACCGACCTGCGCAACCAACTCGCGCTCGCCTACGAGGGCGAGTCCCAAAACCTCGCGGCGAAGCTCGACATCTCCACGAGCGTCGAGGAGGTGTTTCGCCAGGCACAACGGGTGTTCAACGAGTGGTCCAAGCTACCCGCTGAGCAGCGCACCACCGACACGATCCTTGCCAAGCTGGACTTCGACTTCTTCGAGTTGCTCGACGCGGTAACAATCGCGCGATCCCGCAAGCACATCCAGGCGTTTTACGACACCTCAGATATCGGCGCCTTCCCCAAACGGCTCCCGCCTGAGTCAATCCAGCCACCACTGACGGATGTGCCCGGCGTGCCGTCGTTCAACGAGATGTTCGAGCAACTCTCGTCGCTCACCCTTGCCGTATATGCGCCCCTAGCCTATGTGTTCCCGAGCCGGCGCGAGAAATACGAGTTGCTCTTTGGCAAGGCAGACAGTGGGAGCCTGAGAAACCTCGGCCACGCGAACCGCGAGCTCGGCATCCAAAAGCTCATGACGGTGAACCTGCTCAAGCGGCTTGAGAGTTCAGTCGAGGCCTTCCGGATCACTCTCACCAAGCTCGCCTCCACTGTCGACCAGGCGATCCAGGCAATCAACAATCATTCCGCTTCTGTCGCAGACCTGATTGCGCAGATTGGTGACCTGGAAGCCGACGACGATGACTTTGAGTTGCCGCCCAGTAACACGGTCGGTACTAGGGTGCAGATCGATCTTGACGACATCGACATCGAGTCCTGGCATCGCGACCTTGTCTACGATGCTGGTGTCATTAACGAGCTGCTCACCGGGGTCAGCGTCGTCACTCCGCAACACGACCTAAAGCTCCAAGCACTGAGGCAGCGCATCCAGGACAAGATTGCCATGCCGATCAATGCTGGCAATCGCAAGGTCCTCATTTTCTCGGCGTTCGCTGACACAGCTGGCTACCTCTACCGGGAACTCGCTCCGGGACTCGAACGTGCCGGCCTGCACTCTGCGGTGGTGACCGGCAGCGGTGCGCCGCGCACCACCCTGGGCAAGGGCTTTGCCTTCCAACAAGTCTTGACGCTGTTCTCACCAAGGTCGAAGTCCCGTGACCTTGTGATACCTAACGAGAAGCGCGACATCGATGTGCTGATCGGCACCGACTGCATCAGTGAAGGCCAGAACCTCCAGGACTGCGACTACCTGATCAACTACGACATCCACTGGAACCCGGTCCGTATCATCCAGCGGTTCGGCCGCATCGACCGCATCGGCTCGACGAACGCGCAGATTCAACTCGTGAACTTCTGGCCCGACATCTCACTGGACGAGTACATCAACCTCAAGGACCGAGTCGAGAACCGCATGGTCATCGCCGACCTCGCCGCGACCGCTGACGACAATGTGCTCACCCAGGAGTCCAGTGACACGGCCTTCCGGAAGGAGCAGCTACGCAAGCTCCAGGAAGAGGTCATCGAGCTGGAGGACGTGCGCACCGGCGTGTCCATCACCGACCTTGGCCTCAACGACTTCCGCATGGATCTCCTCGGCTACGTCAAGGAGTACGGCGACCTCGCCGCGGCGCCCAAGGGGCTCCATGCGGTCGTACCAGCGCGGCCTGACATGGGCCTGCGGCCCGGCGTACTCTTCGCGCTCCGCAACATCAATGCCGATGAGACCATCAACCGAGGAAACCGCCTGCACCCGCATTACCTGGTGTATCTCGACAATGACGGCAACGTCATCGCCGACCACACGGAAGTCAAGCGTCTGCTGGACCTCATCCGAGCGGGTTGCCGCGTCTACGACGACCCCGTTGCCGAGGTCTGCCGCATCTTTAATGCAGCGACTCATGAAGGTGCGGACATGGACCATTATTCCGACCTGCTTACCGCTGCTATCAGGTCGATGGTCGACGTCACCGAGGAACACGATCTCGACAGCCTCTTCAGCGCCGGGCATACCACCGCCCTCACTCAGACCATCGGCGGCCTCGACGACTTCGAACTGATCGCGTTTCTTGCCGTCGTCGACCCGACCTCCGGAGCCGTTGGATGAGCGCTCCTCTATATCGTTGGCCAGCGACTGCCAAGTTCGGTCGCGTCATCCCCAAGACCAAGTTCTACGAGCACGCCACCATCTCGACCACGGTGCGGGAGAAGTTCGTCAATGAGGTCCAGCGAATAACCTGGGCGTACAAACTCGCCGACGAGACGATCCACCTTCGCTGCAGCAGTACCGTGCCCGAGATCCAGGTCTTCACCGTCGACGCCAAGGACGACGACGTGAGCGAAACCGTACTTACCGCTATCGACAAAGCCGTGCCTTTCCCGATCATCTTCGAGATCATCCGAGGCACAGGCAACTACGCCCAAACACGCATGATCGCCGCCCACAAACAACTCGGGAGCACACCGCCACAGTTGAGCGCGTACTTCGCGACAGACTGGCTTCCCGCGGACACACCCCGTGCGCCGTTGCCTCCGGCCATCGACCTACCGAGCCTTTACTCGGGTCTCCTGACGCCAATCCTCCCCTTCGCAACCCGCTCTGGGGAGAAAATGTCGGAGGTGATCGGCAGGATGGACCAGGCACGCAAGCTCGAACGCGAGATCGCCGGTCTGGAGAGGCGAATTCGAAGCGAACCGCAGCTCAACCGCAAGGTCGAGCTGCGACGACGGCTTCGCGACCGGACCGCTGCGCTTGCCGCACTGACTGACCCTGCAGCACGAACGACTGAGGACGCCCCGTGGAGAAGCTGAGGATGCACTCGCCCGATCTAACCGAACGGAACATCGACAAGATCGCTGAACTGTTCCCGACGGTCATCACAGAGGGCCGCGATGAAGAGGGAAACCCCACGAGGGCCGTCGACTTCGACCTGCTTCGCCAGGAACTGTCGGACCACGTGATCGAGGGTCCGCAGGAGCGCTATCAGCTCAACTGGCCCGGCAAGCGTGAGGCGCTCTTCGCAGCGAACGCGCCGATCGCCAAAACACTGCGCCCCGTTCGCGAGGAGTCCGTCGAGTTCGACAGCACACAGAACCTCTTCATCGAAGGAGACAACCTCGACGCGCTCAAGCTCATTCAGGAGTCCTACCTCGGTAAGATTAAGCTCATCTACATCGACCCGCCCTACAACACGGGTAACGATTTTGTGTACTGCGATGACTTCGCAGCGACCACTGCCGAGTACCTGGCCCGGTCAGGCCAGGTTGATGACGAGGGAAACCGTCTAGTCGCAAACACGGAGTCCAACGGTCGGTTCCACTCGGACTGGCTCAGCATGATGTACCCCAGAGTCAAACTCGCCCGGACCCTCTTGCGGACTGATGGCGTTTTCGTTGCAAGTATCGACAGCCACGAGACCCACAACCTCAGGAAGATCTGTGATGAAGTTTTCGGTGAACGGAACTTCGTTGCCGAAGCGATCGTCATCGCGAGTCCCAGGGGGCGTCAATCCGACTCATTTCTCGCAGGTGTACACGACTCGCTTCTGATCTACGCACGCGACCGGCAGTTCGCCAAGGTCGGAGGGCTTCCTCTCGACGAGGAGCAGAGGGGCGACTTCAAGTTTCACGATCCAGAACTTGGCCCCTATCGTCTGCTCGGGCTCAGGCAACGGGGGACAGCATCTAAGCGAAGCGACCGGCCCGAGATGTACTTTCCTATCTATGTTTCCTCAGATGGCGACCGCGTATCAGTGGATTCAGAACCAGGATGGCACGAGGTGCTGCCTCGCAAGTCAGATGGTTCAGATGGTCGATGGGCGTGGGGACGGGACCGTTGTCGGGCACTGAATCACCTGCTTGTGGCTCGGTGGATCGAGCGCCGCGGGGAGTACGACATATTTACAAAAGATGCACTCTTCCGCGAAGGTGTGGAGCGGCAGCGAAAGTTCAAGACGCTCTGGGCCTCAAGTTCATTCGATAACCAGAATGGAACGCAGGAGACTAAAGCCCTAATGGGCGGCGACTTCATGAGCTACCCAAAACCGGTTGCCCTTATGCGAGACATCTGTTTGCTGGGAGCCCCGGACGGTGGAATTGTGGTTGATCTGTTCGCTGGCTCGGGCACAACTGCACAGGCAGTGCTGGAGACTTCTGCCATCGACGGCAAGCCACGACAGTTCCTGCTGACACAACTCGATGAGGCGCTGCCGGAGAAGTCTCCAGCACGCAGGGCCGGCTATGAGACCATCGCCCAACTGAGCCGTGAGCGAATCCGCCGCGCCGCAGCGAAGGTAGCCACCGATGCTGGTGTCACTGTCGGTGGCCTTGATCTTGGCTTCCGTACCCTACGAGTCGACTCCACGAACCTTGCCGATGTTCTTCGCACACCGGACGGCCTTGGCCAGGATGAGCTCGACCTGTACACCGACAGCATCAAGCCGGGCAGGACGGAGGAGGATCTGCTGTTCCAGGTTCTGCTTGGCTGGGGACTTGATCTGACGATGCCGATCGCGATCGAGGTCTTCGACGGTCGGGAGATCTTTGTCGTCGATGATGGGGCCCTAATCGCATGTTTCGCCGACGAAGTCAGTCCTGCTGTCGTGCGCGAAATCGCGAAACGGGAGCCGCTGCGTGTGGTCTTCCGTGATTCGGGTTTCACTACGGATGCTGACCGCATCAACGCCGAGCAGGTGTTCGCTGAGGTTTCGCCCGCGACCGATGTGAAGGCGATCTGAGCCCAATGAAGCTTCAGTTCAAGGTTCAGCAATACCAGACCGAGGCCGTGGACTCGGTGGTCGACTGCTTCGCTGGTCAGCCGCGGGACGACGGGGTATCCTATCGGATCGATCCTGGCCGTCGTGCGAAATCTGTTCAGCCGATGCTTGATTTTCCTGAGACGCCGGACTCAGGTCTGCGGAACGCAGAGATTACGCTGAGCCCTGCCCGGTTGCTGGAGAACATGCAGTCCGTGCAACGGAGACGGAACCTTCCGCTGTCGAAAACGCTCGTTCCGAGCAAGGCTTCGTCGATTCCAAACACACCGAATCTCGACATCGAGATGGAGACGGGTACTGGCAAGACCTACGTCTACATCAAGACCATCATGGAGCTGAACAAGCGCTACGGCTGGTCGAAATTCATCGTCGTGGTGCCGAGCGTGGCGATTCGTGAAGGCGTGAAGAAGTCATTCGATATCACCGCGGAGCACTTCCAGCAGATAT
Organism: Nonomuraea angiospora; assembly: GCF_014873145.1. Lineage (NCBI taxonomy): Bacteria > Bacillati > Actinomycetota > Actinomycetes > Streptosporangiales > Streptosporangiaceae > Nonomuraea > Nonomuraea angiospora. The sequence continues at coordinate 5,458,213 of NZ_JADBEK010000001.1, forward strand.
ACGGCACCAAGGCGCGTTCCTTCATCTATAGCTCGTCACAACTGCACGAGCTGGAACGGTTCAGCTCCGACGCCGGGGTGCAGGTGATGATCATCAACATCCAGGCATTCAATGCCACAGGCAAGGACAACCGGCGCATCTATGACGTATTGGATGACTTCCAGTCGCGTCGTCCAATCGACGTGATCAGCGCCAACCGCCCGATCGTCATAATCGATGAGCCACAGAAGATTGGTGCAGCGAAATCGCTAGAGGCGCTGTCGCGGTTCAACGCGCTGATGGTGTTGCGGTACTCGGCCACACACAAGGCGGAGCACAACAAGGTCTACCGGCTCGACGCCCTCGACGCGTACAACCAGAAGCTCGTGAAGAAGATCTCTGTGCGCGGCATCACCGTTAAGGGTCTGGCCGGCAGCACCGCCTACCTATACCTAGATACCATCGAGATCGCCAAGGGTGCCAAGCCGCGTGCCCGAGTCGAACTGGAGGTGCAGACGAAGTCGGGTATCAAACGCCAGGTCAAGCGACTCGACCAGGGAGCGAACCTCCACGACGTCTCAGGCGGCATCGAAGCGTACAAGGGCCTGTTCATCACCGATATCGACGCCAGCCGCGACGTGATCGAGCTGAGCAACGGTGACATCGTGATCGCCGGGCAGGTTACCGAGGACGTGACCGACGAGGCCAAGCGGCGTATCCAGATCCGCGAAGTCATCCGTGCCCACCTGGACAAAGAGCGCGAACTCTTCTCCCAGGGCATCAAGGTGCTGTCGCTGTTCTTCATCGACGAGGTCGCCAAGTACCGCGACTACGACAGCCAGGACACTCTGGGCGACTACGCGCGCGTGTTCGTCGAGGAATATCAGCAGCTGGTAGCCGACGAGCTCAACCAGCTGTCCCTCGACGAGGAAACCGAGGCGTACCGACGCCACCTCGAGGCAATCCCGGTCGAGGCGACCCATCAGGGGTACTTCTCGATCGATAAGAAAACCAAGCGCCAGGTCGATGGCGAGGTGAAGAAGACGGGCGACGAGAAGGGACAGTCCCTCGATGTCGATGCCTACGACCTGATCCTGCGCGACAAAGAGCGCTTGCTGTCGTTCGCCGAGCCGGTGCGCTTCATCTTCTCCCACTCCGCTCTGCGAGAGGGATGGGACAACCCCAACGTTTTCGTTATGGGGATGCTCAAGAAGAGCGACAACACAATTTCCCGCCGACAGGAGATCGGCCGCGGCCTGCGCCTTGCCGTCGACCAACGCGGCGAGCGGATGGACAACTCGGTGACCGTGCATGACATCAACGAGCTCACCGTCGTGACCGACGAGTCCTACACCGCCTTCGTCGCCGGGCTCCAGAAGGAGATCAGCGAGTCCCTTGCCGCGCGCCCCCGCAAGGCGAGCGTCAAGTACTTCATCGGCAAGACGTTCACCACTGAGTGCGGAGAGAGCGTCGTCGAGGAAGCGCTAGCGAACGCCCTGTACAAGTACCTTGTCAAGAACGATTACATAAATGACGACGACACCATCTCCGATGCTTACAAGTTGGCACGTGACGCGGGCACCCTTGCCGAGCCGACGTCGGACGTGCTCAAGTCCGTCGTCGACTTCATCTGGCCGCTCGTCGATGCGCTCTACCTGAACGTCGACCTCATCACCGACGGACGCAAGCCGAAGCGGATCCCGCTGAACGAAGAGAACTTCACCAAGAAGGAGTTCAAGGAACTCTGGGCCCGCATCAACCACAAGGCCGTCTACCAGGTCGAGTTCGATTCGACGGAGCTGATCGGCAAATGCGTGACTGCTCTCGACGCCCACCTGAACGTCGCTGCGATGCAGTACGTCGTTCAGTCAGGCCAGCAGCGAGCAGCGCTCGATGCCGACGAGCTGGCGGCCGGGGAAGGGTTTGTGGTGAGTTCCACGAGCACGCACACGGAGACCGTTTCGGCCTCATCACAAGTCAAGTACGACCTGCTCGGTGAGATCACGGAGAAGACTCAACTCACGCGGCGAACGTCCGGCGCGATCCTCAGCCGCATCAAGCCGACGACCTTCGCGAAGTACCGGCAGAACCCTGAGCAGTTCATCACCGAGGCCGCGCGTCTGATCAACGAGCAGAAGGCCACCGTCGTCATCGAACATCTGACCTACGACACCCTCGCCGAACGCCACGACACGGCGATCTTTACTGAGAACCAGACTAAGCAGGACTTCACCAAGGCCGGGGAGAAGCTGAAGAAGCACATCTACGACTACGTGGTGACCGAATCCAAGGTCGAGCGCGCGTTCGTGACCGGACTGGACACCAGCAACGAGGTTGTCGTGTACGCCAAGCTGCCACGCGGCTTCTCCATCCCGACCCCCGTAGGCGAGTACAACCCGGACTGGGCCATCGCGTTCAAAGAAGGGGCCGTGAAGCACATCTACTTCGTCGCGGAGACCAAGGGTTCACTGTCCTCGATGCAACTCCGCGGCATCGAGGATGCCAAGATCGAGTGCGCTCGAAAGTTCTTCGCCGAACTGAACCACAAGAACGACGAGAACGTCACGTACGACGTTGTCAGCGACTACAGCCAACTCATGCAGCTCGTCGGCGCGTAGTCCTTGGGCGTAGAGCGGCCTCTGAATCACCCACAGGCCGCTCTACGCCACGAGAGACCACGCTTCTGCACCTTGGCAATGATCGTTTGTCGGGATCAGCCAAGCTCGCCGCCCAAGCTGGCGAGCTCGATCCCTCGGCATGTCGTTAAACGGTATAGGGATCGCGATCAGCATCATGCGATCGATCTGACCCGGCCAAAGCAGCGCTGCTCGCCACCATCGAACAGCTTGCCGGATTAATTCGATACGCTGACGATCGTGAGTTCGTACCTGCTGATTCTCGGTGAACGCGAGGCCGTGGCGTGGGTGTTGCGAGAGTCCCGGATGGCCTTCCCTCCGAGGAGCCGGAGGGAAGTAGCCAAGCTCAAAGTAGGGGACGACATGCTCATCGTCACTACACGAGGCTGCTGGCACGACCCGAAGCGGGACCGCACGCGTGTCATCGGCCTTGCGGAGGCCACCACGAGCGTCGTCGCCTACGACGAGCCGGTTAAGATCGCAGGCCGTGACTTCACGCGGGGCTGCGAGCTCAACATCGAGATGCTCGCACCGTACCTCACGGGTATCGAGTTGGTGCCACTCATCCCACAGCTCGACGCCTTCCCCGACAAGCGGGAAGGTGTATGGCCTATCCGGCTTCGCCGCCCTCTCCTAGAGATCTCCAATGCCGACGCGCAGTTGCTCAGGCAAGAGTTGACCACGATCAGCAGAGATGCCGCCACCGTGATCCCCGAGTACCTTGCCTCCATCCGGCCCATACAGCCCCGCACTCGCAGAAAGTAGCTGCTGGCCGCCTTCCGTCGGCTGCTACTGGGCACCCTTGCCAGCCTGAGGGATATACATGGGATGATCTTGGACGGTCCATGCGCGTTGTGAGATGTATACGCAGGTCAAAGCACCGAAGCAGGCGGCGCAGCCTCCGCTCTCCTAAGCTGGTGTTATAGCTGCTTCGCGGCTTCCGCTCCTCACCGGCTCTGGGGACGGGTCCACATGCGTCGAGGTATGCGGTTCTCATCTCTGCTGACAGCCAAGGAGTACAGCAACGCACGCTCGCGCCAGCACACAACGCCGCTCACCATCGCCTGGTGGACCAAGGAGATAGGCCTCCTGGCAGGGCGGTGCCGTTGACTGCAGATCAGAGGACGTTCTCCCACGCTTCCGCTTCTCGGTGGAGACGCTCGGCCAGCGTCTTCAGCTTGCGTTTGAGGTCGCGCCTAGTACTGCCTCGGGTTTTGATCGCGTGGCAGTTCGGACACAATGCAATCATGTTCGCCGGGTGGTCACGGCCCTGGGCGGCCCGTTCGTCGACATGGTCGACTTCGAGGATGGCATCGCCCCTGTCGGTGACATCAGCCGGTTGGCCACCGCAGTCTGGTTTCTCGCACATGCCCTGGGCACGCAGCATCACGGCAATGCGAGCATCCGCAGAGCGGAAGTAACGGTCAGAAGCAGTGCGGGTCGTTCTGCCGTGGTTGAGCGATTCCTTACGCTCTACTGACGCACACAGCTTGCGATACTGCCGGCCTGCATCTTGTTTGGTGACCGCAGTAGGCGCTTCTGTCTCGAAGGTTTCGTCGTGCGTCTGCTGGTCATCTTGAGCAAGCCGTTCTAGTACTGACTGTGGCCATTGATCGCGGAAGGGAGACGGCACCGGGGCCAGTACCCACGCGAACTCGCGCCGCCACTGCTTGTCCTCGCCCTTGCCCCACACCAGGCGCCGGTCCACGATGACGGTCCACGTGTCAAACCCCCAATCGCCGCCGGCGGGCTGGTGCCAGTACCTGATGGGCTTCTGTTCCTGCTGGCAGACGAGCAGTTGTGCGTTGCCTCCGCCTTTCAGAGTTTGATCGCCGTTCAATCCTTGACCGCGGTACTCAATCAAATCCGTGCCAGGAATGCTTTGGTCGTCGTAGGGGCCCTTAGCGTCGGAGAAGACGCACATCAGCCCGTCGTCGAGGGTACCGATTCCGCTGGTCCACTGGCCGCCTAACTCTGCGTGAATTGCAGTGCGCTTAGGGAACGCCACGAATCCGGGGATCGGAAGCATCAGGTCAGCCTCTCGGCCGGCTGGCACTACACCGTCCAGGCCAACGGCCGCAACCAGCCCCACCGGAACGGGGTTGAAGAAGCGGGCCAGCAGGGTCGCAGCCGCGTTCGCCACCAGACCAAGGTCCCCAGTCAGCATCGCATACACCGCCGGTGTGAAGCCGGCTTCGGGATTGACTTGGTCAAGCACGCTGATGGTGGGCCGGCGTCGCCCGGGCAGCGGTGCGATCCGATGCGCGTCCTTGATCTCCCAGAGGGCATCCGTGGCGTGCAAGGTCCAGAACGGGTACTGGGCACTATCGGCCGTGGCACCGTTGCCGTAGGTCGCCTCGAGTTTCTCAAACGCGGCGCGCGTCTCCCGCCAGGTCGTTAGCCGCGGCGCGCCCACGGCAACGCGGCCGAGTAGCCACAGCAACAGAAGAGGACGATGCGTAGGGGCGCTGCCTCGCACAGCGCGAGGGGACAGCTGGCCGATCATCTTGATGAAGTCACGTCGAGGGGTGGGGGAAGTAACCACGTATAAACGCTAGCGGTCTACCCCGACAAAATAGGACATGTCGGTGGACCATGTGCGGGGCAATCCACCATTATCGACATGAGCCGCGTCTCTCTTCAGGCTTCGCCTTGGCGAGAGGTGCGCAGCACCAGCGTGCCGTTCTGTGGTCCGTCCTGGCGGCTCTCCCCTGGTACCGACATAGGGGTCACGGTATGGCCGGCGAGCGCGAAGGGAAAGGCGCCACATCAGGACCCACGGAGTGTCATCGCCAGGCGGGCCCATTCAGAGATGAGGACTGAGGCGCTTGGCGATCCCGTCGGTCTCATCGAGGTCGAGACGAGGGACCTCCCCCGACCGCGTGCAACCGTCGGGCAGAGTGCCGGCGACATGGAAGTGCGCATGGGGGACGGCCTGCTGCGCGGGCACCCGGTTGTTCTGCCAAACGGCGATGCCCCCGGGGTCGTAGGCGGCCGTGATGGCCCGGGCCGCCCGCCGCACGGCGTCCATAAATTGTTGCTCCTCCGCCGGGGCCACGTCCATGCCCGTCGGGCGATGAGCGACCGGGATCACCAGCACGTGGCCCTGCCCACGCTGCCAACGCGTGACCAGGATGGCGACCTGCTCCAGAATGGAGGCGGGCCTCAGCCCGGCAAGGTAGTCGCAGAAGGGGCACCGGTCCGCGGATGGCATGGATATCGGTATGTCCCCAACCTTCCCGCATCTCGTCAGGTTTTCGTGACCGTGCACGGATCGCCCGCGAGGTGGTCAAGCACCTGGTGATCCACCTTGCCTGTCGCTGTGAGGGAAAGTTCCACCTCTGTCTCCTGACCCGGTCGACGCGTCCTGGTAGGTCACAGCGTCACGCTACGCCGCCCCTCTGACCGCCGGCAGCCCAAACGCGGTACAGCGCCGCTTCGCACGACCGGTCGCCCGTAGCATGGTTGTAGGTTCAGTCGGGTGATCGAGTTGCAGGACGGGCCGCTCTACAAGTTCTCCGAGTGGCCGAACCACCAGGTACCCCGGCTGGCGGCCGGGGTTTACACCGTGTGGCGCGAGGACGAACTACTGTACGCCGGCATGAGCGGGCGCGCGATGAAGCAGGAACAACTGGTGGCCACGCCCGGCCAGGCGCGGGCAGCGGTGGGGCTGTGGACCCGGCTGAAGGCGCACGCATCGGGAAGACGGTCGGGCGACCAGTTCAGCGTCTACGTCTGCGATCGGTTCGTGGTCCCGGTGCTGACACCGCACCAACAGGCCGAAATCGGCCACGGTCATCTCAGCCTGGATCAGCTGACCAGGGACTACATCCACGAGCACCTCGGCTATCGCTTCCTCATCTGCCGCGATGGAGCAGAAGCCAGTGAGATCGAGCGCGCCGTCCGCGCCGGAAGCCTGGAAGCGGGCCTGCCGTACCTGAACCCCCTCAAAGCCAAAGGCAGATCAGACTAGTCCTGCCGCTCGTGTTTCTGGACGAGCTCGACCGAAAACGCTATGAAGGCAGCGATGCGCTCAAGCGTCGAGCCCCGTACCGCGGTGAAGCCTCTGACCGTCTCGCGTCTGAGATCGAAACGCTCGGGTACGGACAACTGCCGAAGGCCCCCACGCGCTGGACTGTTGAGTGCCTAACAGACGAGCGCGGCCATCGCCGCCAGTACGACACCGATGCCGAGATTCTGGATCGAGCGCTCCTGCTGCATCAGGTCACCGGCCGAGTCGTCAACGTGGTGACGGCTGATCTCGGCATGCAGGTACGAGCCACGGCGTGGGGACCAGGAGTACGAGACATCGCCATGCCGGACAAGTATCGGCGCGATCAGGACGACGAGAATTAGCTGAGAGCGCATAACTGTGCTCGCCAAGGACAATCAGCTTTGCGTCCGTTTCACGAGGCGCAGAGCTGGGTGCGAACTCGCGCCTCGACAGAGATCAGGGACATGCGAGGGATCATCTTGCGAATTGCCTCACATGCAGAGCGCGCGGCGGTACATGTCCGGCGGTACGTCGATCGTCGGGTGCAGATTATGGCAAGTGACGTCGTCACGCCTGACTCCTTGGCCGAGATGATGGGGTCGATGTTGCCATTCGCGATGTCCAGCAGCTTTCGCACGCTGGTCTCGATGGCCGGGCCAGCCCGATCTTCGTCGGCGTACGTCACGGTAGGGACGATCACGATGAGCTACGGGCCAGCTAAGTCAGAGAGCCAAAATCCCTGTGTCAGAGACAACCAAGCCACACCGCCTGAACCAAGCAGTCTCTCCCCTCATTGCGACGAATCCAACTCAATGAAGACCTGATAATCAGCCGCCAAGGCGCATGCGCTCCTCTACACTGGTCGCCGTGGTAGAGGATCAGAGATCAGAGGCCGGCCGGAGACTGACGGTTGAGTTTTCCGCCTGGTTCGACGAGGAACGCATACCCGCGGAGCGCTTTTACCAGGAAGGCCTCCTGGTGCTGGACGCTAATGTCCTGCTTGACCTATACCGCATGACTCCTGAAGCGAGGACCCAGGTATTAGGGGCATTTAGGAGCGTAGCGGATCGCCTTTGGGTCCCACATCAGGCCGCTCTCGAGTTCAGCCGAAACCGCAAACGCGCGGTAGAGGATCGAATGTCCTCCTTCAGACAAACAAAGCATGCGCTGAAGACAGCTTCAGACAATGCCAGCAACGTCATCGAAAGAGCGATCGGCCAGCTACAGAAACTCCGTGAACGTACAGGAACATCAAGAAAGTGGGGGGAAGAAGGCGCCACCGCTGATCAGAAGGCCCTCCGGACAGCACTAGATCAGGCAATAGCGCCCGCCCTTACTGAGATTTCCGCGCTAGAAGCAGAGCAAGACCTCTTCCCGAAGGACGTACAATCTTCTGACCCTCTGCTCGCAGAAATAGATGACATCCTCGATGGGAAAATAGGGCGGCCCTTTTCACATCAACAACTTCGCGTTCTAGTCGAAGAAGCGCATCTATTTCGGTATCCCAACAAAATGCCACCTGGGTATCTAGATGCCGACAAAGATACGGATCTGCGTTCCAGTGGCGACTATCTCGTTTGGCGACAGACCCTGGATAAAGCGACTGAGGGCGATCTCCGAGAGCGCTTAATTCTATTGATCACCAGCGACTTCAAGGCTGACTGGTGGGAACTAGACCGCAATCATAAGCCGCTTGGCCCTCGCCGTGAACTCATTCAAGAGATGCGAGATATAGCGCAAGCTGACCTAATGCTCACTTCACTAAAGGAATTCCTCGGCGGAGCCCAATCCTACCTCGCCTCAGGCATCTCAAGTCGGACGATCGAAGAACTTGAGGTGCTTGAACAATCCGAGATTTCTGCGGATGAGGACGAAGAACCGTTTTCGGAAGACCTCACACCCTTCGCCGGCCGCATCAATGTTTACGACCTAAGTCCGCGAGACTTCGAGCGACTCATACGCTATCTACTCACTCGCATGGGCTATAGAATCAGATCGGAGGATACTCACACATATCGAGGTTTCGATTTCATCGTGACGAGACCAGAAGCGCCCGACAATCTCATAATCGTCGAAGCTCGACAATCAAACACTCCCATTATTGCGAGGCGAATGTTTGAGCTCGCTGGAGCACTTCGGAGCGGCAATTACACTTCCGCCCTATTTATCACCAATGCCCGCATTGGCCAAGCGGCGAAAGTTCAGGCTTCGAAGCATCCGATCCGACTAATTGATGGCACCGAGTTTGTCGATTTACTAGACAAATTCGGCATTGAAGTTGACCTCTACTATGATTAGTAGGCCGCCCGCCACGCAGAAACGGATCCAAGATCAGAGGTCGCGGTCTATGATCCTTTTCGCGGACGTTATCACTCTGCCGAATAGGAAGGCTGCAGGCAGTACCATACATCAGGCCAGGCGCAGCTGCTCATCAAGCGGAACAGTCATCGGGGGAAGGGTCGTGATCAAAAGTTCATTGGCGGACCGCTTCCCAACACGACCGGCAGCCGAATAGCGCGTACTTACCAGACGCTTACTAATCCGCCAGCAGCGCACGCCAAGCATCTCACGATCCGACTTTGACGGATTCATTCGATCATGCCCATATAGCCACGTGTTCTGCGTGAGCATCGGATGATTGTCATAGCTGAGGAGCCACCTGAATTGTGCTTTTGTACGCAGGTAGTCAGCGAGACTGAGGTGCAGCGTGTCATCAGCAATCCCGGACGCGCCAATCCTTTCACCACCGTAGCCGCCTCGTGGATCAAACGAGGTTCGATAGAGAACTGATGACTTCTCGACATAAGGTGGATCGAGGTACGCAACCACCCGAGACGGCAGAAGCTGCGGGTAGTGCTCGGGGACATCGTCGAGAGTCTGGCGCCAGTCCTTGCACCAAACATCTATAAGCCGTCCAACGTCGTATAGGTGGCCGATGTATCGAAGCCGCTCAGCTATTGCATCAGGATTCCAACGGCACCCGATCGGATAGTCACTGCTTTGCGCGCGTCCTCCGATAGGACCTGCCTTGCCATGCAGGATCCCCGAAAAGGTGGTCCGGTTGAGAAATAGGCACTTCATTGCGGCAGTCAAGCGGCGGTTGCGCCGCTTCATGGTCGGTCGGGGGTTCCATCCGCGCCAATAATCCCAACGTTCGACAGCTGTCGCACCACCACAACGGACGTACCGTTTCCATTCGTCGTGCATGCGATCGACGAGCCGTTCGGTGTCATCAGCCGCCGCCTGCCAGAAGGCGACGACAAGCGGATCAGCATCCGCAAGAAGGATACGGTCCACTACGCCTTCACCGATCATGCGCAGTGATGCTGAAGCACCACCGGCGAAGGGCTCGACCAGAAGGTTGATCTCAGGCACTTCCCGGGATCGTTTCGCCGACGTGATCACCCGTGCGATGACGGGAGCGAGTGACGACTTGGCCCCAGGGTAACGTAGTGGCGACTGGTAGCGGCCACGGGCCAGGTTGTGCGAGATCGGCGCAAGTTCTGCGGCCCACGGGCGAGCCTGGGCGCTGATCGCCTCGCCAGTGCCGAAGAGATCGGCGGACCGGGCAAGCTCGCTAGCGGCGATGCTTGTCGGTGGCGAGAGTACAGTGGTCATGATCACATCATGCCGGACGGACCGATCATTGGGATACACAGTTCGGCCTATCTCTTGAGATAGGCCGGTGGTTGTACCGCTTGAATGTTGAGCTTCAGCCCCGGGATGTTCTCCTGTGCCATCATTGTTAGGACAGACCTCCCAACCCCGAGTGGTAGCGCCGCGGCCGAGTGCGCGAGAGCGACCGGCACAACAGCATGTTGGTACATACGGGTCCGGAGCGAATCGAGGACCTCACAGATCAACCGAAGAGTTGGGTAGGCTTCCCAACCCTCAGCTTGGGCGCCGCCATCGTATGGCGATAGACCGGGCGCTGGTAGGACTGTGATGACCAAGGGATCCCCAGCGCTGGTGCGGTAAATGAAGCGACGACCATAGAACTCGTCCACGCCATAGCGGTTGTTCGCCGGCCGTCCTGATATCCGGTTGATGTAGTCGTTGGTGAGTCGCATGACGTGGCCGATCGGGATCAGATCCTTGATCTGCTCTGCGTGCTCAACGAATGCGCCAGACTTCTCGATGCCCACGACCAGCGGGGCTGCCAAGCCTCGCTTCACACACCACGTGCTCAAGTCACCGAGATAATCCTGGAACCGGCGCTTAAGTGGAGCCAGCGGGCCGAAAAGCGCGAGCGGACCATCTGTGATGAAGATGGTGTGGCGCAGAACATCAGGCGCTGTGTTGGCGAAGAAGTTTAGGTAGCACAGAGACATCAGCCGCTCGGCGGCCGTCATGACACGTCCCATGGGCGTGAAGTTCGAGCCCTCGACGTTGTACTCCTCGTGGGTCCGGAGTACATCCGCTAGATACAGCCGCACCTTACACGATGGGCAAGTGCCACCCGTGGCAGCGACCCGAAGCGGGCTAACCTGTGTTGCCTTGAGCCCACATCCGGGGCATACCCGAAGATCGATGGCCGTCGCAGGCGCTCCACGAGAGCCATGTAGTGCAAGTAGGCCGTCGGCGAGTGTCATGATAGTGCTCGAGTCGAATCGCGAGTTCTGGAGAAACGCGTCGAGCTCCACGCGCCAGGTGTCTACGCCGCTCATACCCGGGCGTGCCAGTTGTGAGCCGGGAAGAGCAACATCGAAGGCGTACTCGGTATGAGAGCGACGAACCTCTCGCGGGTCGATGTACTTCGCCCGCTCGAGACGTCGGAATACATCGAGGCGGATCATCGAGCCGGCGACTCGGAGGTACCCGACTTTTACGGTGGGATGCTCACGAGTGGTCTCGACCTCGGTGTCCGACCCATCCACCGTGATCGAGAAGTCGACGTCGCCCAGATTGCCGATCACGGGCAGGTTTTCGAGCGGCAAGCATAGTACATCGATTTCGTCCCTGCTGTTAGGACGGGCACTCGTGATCGTCCAGCGCTGGAGCGCAGCCTTGACCGCCTCATTACGGACCGTGCCTACATGACCCAGGCGAGAAGCCTTCTCTCCCTCGTATGACATCAGCTACTCGCCTGCAATCTGAAAGTCGACGCATGCGAGGCCTGCTGCCCTTCGTGCATCGTTGACCATGGAATGGTCAAACTTCGCAATCTGCAGCGGAACGATAAACTTGCCGGAGTAGGTTTTCATACGTACAAAGCCGACGTCCTCAGCCCGCATAATTAGGGGAGCCCATACCTTGAAGTCGTAGTAGTGGGCCAACTCGCGCGCTTCATGGTCGGAATTGAGGTGTGCTACCAGCCAATTCGAGGTGTTGGACAGGATTCGCTTGTCGACCGAGGTTACTTCCTGCGTCGCGTAGATAAGCCCCATATGATACTTCGCAGCCTCCTTCGACAGACGCACCCATGGATCATCGGCCACATCGCGTCCGCCGCGTTCGAATAGATTGTGGGCTTCCTCAACGATGATCTGCATGTCAACGGGGTCGATGTCGTCGCGAAACCGCTCGCCCGCTCGGTTCAGCAAGTGCGTAACAATGCGCTCCGACATCACCTTGGCGACCTGATCGTTGCCGCTCGAGAGATCGACGATCGCGAGGCGGCCAGCAAGCATGTCCTCCCACAAATGCTCGCCGACATCACCGGCCGACTGCGGCCCGTGAAAGGCGCGGATGGAACGAATGGCGGAAGTCACTCCTGTGTACTTATAGACGTTCCATATGTCGGCGAAGTGGCAGTTCTGCCTCTCGTGCCACTTGGGAAAGTCGTCAGGCCGCTCACCGACCCACTCCGCGAGTGCAAGCGCGCCAGCTGGAGAAACTACCTGGTAGCTGCCCGACCGGCCGGCTTGGGCAACTGCTCCAGAGTGGGCTGCCATAAATGCGTCCATTGGGCCGGATGGCGCTACGATAACGAGGTTCTGCGGCAGGGACGTACCCTGGAAGCCGCACTTTGCCAGAAGACCGAAATATGCGACCATTGCCCAGCCCCAACGGCTGTGAGCACTGCGATCGTTCCTGTCAGGCTCGGAGAGAACAGCCGACCGGAAGTCCTTGCCATAGTTGGTGTTGACTGCTGCGGTGGCTTGGCTGACAAGGCTCCATGCCGCATCCAGAACCTCTCGATCATAGAAGTTGATGCGCAGGGGCTTTTCTCGACTGTCGGTTGAGTCGGGCTCCACCTTGTAGATTCGCACCGTACTGTCGTCATCGCCAAGCAGTCGAAGGCCGGTGCCGTCCTGCCTGTTTACGTTGGCGTACTCGCCTTGTGGGTCGAAGATGAGCTGGCCGATGGCACGCTGATGCTCCGAGCCGTAGCGATGAACAGCCGTGACCAATGTCTTGATGGTATTCGACTTGCCAGTCCGAGTCATACCAAAAACGGCTGTCTTCCGGCCAATAAAGTCGGAGACATCGATGCGAACCTCGGCTCTGTCAGTGCCAGCGATCGCAGCCTTGCGACGTGAGGCGGCAAACCGAATTGTCCCGATCGCGAGAGCATCTCTCTTGTCAGCGGGCTCGGGAAAGGATGCAAGCCACGACAACACGTCCGTCGACGGGAGAAAGACCTGGTAACGGGCTGAGGCCACTACGTTGTCGATGTCGGCACCATATTCGATCTGTGCGTCACGGGCATCGGTCAACGTGTAGAAGGTCCCCAGAACCTCACAGTCAAACGCGGACTGCTGCAGTTCGTTGCGGGTGAGTACGTCGGTAACGTCGTCGAATCCGGCCCCCGATGCGCCAGCATCGCGAACAACTGCCAGTCGCGTCTGGACTAGCTCAGCCTCATTGGGCAGCGGAGAAGTCCCGCGCACGCGAAGCAGGATGACTTCCTGGTCCTCAAGTACGAATCCCCAGTCAGTGTTGTCGGCTGCCGCGGCGAGAAGGAAGCCACCTCGGGGGACACCTCCGGCTTCGCGCTTTTTGAAGTCGTCGGTCAGAACGACTGCCGAGTCGTAGTCAAGCCGGAAGATGGCACCGACTGGCATGCAGCCTTTGTTGACTAGAGCTGTCAGCGGCTTCCTGAGTTCGATAGTTGCCTGAACCTCCGCCGCGATCCCTGACACTCGTCGCCTCCTCTGTCAGCCACGCAACAGCGCGGCGCCTTAACCCAGCGGCCTTATCTCAGGTAGTTGTGACGCTACTGCGAGGACACCGACGTGAAATTATCCTCCATGCCGTCGGATGGCGTGGCGACTATCTGGAGATGTCCTTGAATCGTTGCCTTGGGCCTGCATGCTTTGGGCCTGCAGCCTCACCCCGCGAGGACGCACTCTAGGGCGTAAGGCGCAGTATCGGTTTCCTTCCGGACAGGACGGGATAAGTGGGAGTAACAGGGCGTTCAGGGCACGTGCCTACCATGAGTGTTTTCCAACCTGAAACCGCAGGTCGAGGGCATGCCGTGCAGGAGGACTTGATCGACAAGCAGAGGAGCCCCTGGTAGAAGGGTTATCGACCAAGATCAACCTTTATCCAGAGGCTCCGAGTTGCTGTTCTACCGCGCCGCGCTGCCGCTGTCACCTCAGACCCTGTCCTTCCTGTCCGGCATCCTGCGCCGGCACCGTAAGATGATCGGCTCGCCATGGCGCCGCCTCAACCCCGGCCAGCATGCCCTGCTCGTCCTCGTCCACCTACGCAAAGGCGAGACGCTGGCGGAGGCCGCGGCCGGCTTCGGTGTCGGCATCGCGACTGCCTGGCGCTACGTCCGCGAGGCCATCTCCCTGCTCGCCCGCAGCTCGCCCCGCCTGGATGCGGTCTTACGTGCAGCCAAGCGCGCCGGCTACCCCCAACTGGTACTGGACGGCACCCTCATCGCGATCGACCGCGTGGCCGCCGACCGGCCCTACTACTCCGGCAAGCACAAGAAGCACGGCATGAACATCCAGATCCTGGCCACACCCGACGGCACACCCTTGTGGACCTCCGGTTCCCTGCCCGGCTCCGTCCACGACCTCAAAGCCGCCCGGATCTGGGGCATCCTGCGCCGTCTCAAGGCGGCCGATCTGTTTACTCTGGCCGATAAGGGTTGCGTCGGCGCTGGTGAGCACGTGCGCATGCCGTATAAAGGCGACCCTGCTGGCTAACTCGCGGCGTGTGTGGTGTGGTTCGTGATCTGCTGGGTCAGGTGGATCATGAAGGGCGGCCGTCGTTCCCTTATCCCGGCTGTGTTTGGGGTGTTTCGGTGTCTGTGCAGCCGTGTCCGTGGCCGGAGCCGTCGCCGTTGGTGGCGGAGGCGATCCAGGTGATGTATCGGGGGCGGCGGGAGATGCCGTTACCGGTTCGGGTGCGGGATGAGCTGGGTGAGTTGTTCGCCGATGAGCAGTTCGTGGCCGCGTTCGGGACGGAGGGGCGGCCGGGATGGTCTCCGGGCCGCCTGGCGTTGATCACGGTGCTGCAGCGGGTGGAGAACCTGACCGATCGACGAGCCGCTGAAGCGGTCCGGACGGATCTGTCGTGGAAGTACGCGCTGGGACTGGAGCTGGACGATCCGGGGTTCGACGCGAGTGTGCTGAGTGAGTTCCGGTCGAGGGTGATCGCCCATGGGCTGGAGGAGCGGGTCCTGGACCTGCTGCTGGAGACGCTGCAGGCCAGAGGATTGGTGAAAGCGGGCGGGAAACAGCGCACCGATGCCACACATGTGATCTCGGCGGTGCGGGACCTGAACCGGGTCGAGCTGGCCGGCGAATGCGTGCGGGCCGCCTTGGAAGCCCTCGCCGCAGCCGCGCCCGGCTGGGGGGAACAGGTGCTGGAGGTGCCGGACTGGGCGGATCGGTATCGGGCGCGAGTCGACTCCTGGCGGCTGCCGGCCTCCAAGGCCAAGCAGGAGCAGCTCGCGCGGGCCTACGGCGCTGACGGGTACGCGCTCTGCGCGGCCCTCTACGCGCCGTTCTCCCCCGCCTGGCTACGAGAACTGCCCGCGGTGCAGGCGTTGCGCGTGATGTTGATCCAGAACTTCGTCCGGACCGTCGATGCTCGCGGGCGGGAGGTGGTCGAACGGCGGCGGTCCCTGCGCGAGGGTGGAGCGGGACTGCCGCCCGGCAGACACCGGCTGGCCTCGCCCTACGATCCAGACACCCGCTGGTCGGCCAAAGCCGACGTGTTCTGGAACGGCTACAAGGTCCACATCAGCGAAACCTGCGCCACCAGCAGAAGCGGCGAGGACCGCGACGCGAGCTCGCCACCGAACCTGATCACGAACGTGGCCACGACCGACGCGACCGTCGCGGACATGGCCATGACGGCCTCGATCCATCAAGGACTCCAGCGGCGGGATTTGCTTCCGGCCGAGCACTATGTCGATTCCGGATACGCTACGGCCGAGCTGATCGTCTCAGCCCGTGATCTTTACGGGCTGGCCTTGGTCGCACCGGTGCGGTTCGACTCCTCGCCCCAGGCCCGCGCCGCCACCGGATACGGCCGGGCCGCGTTCACCATCGATTGGACCGCCAAACAGGCCACCTGCCCCCAAGGACAGACCAGCATCTCCTGGACTCCGACCATCCAGCGCGGCCTGGACACCATCGTGGTCAGATTCTCCGCGAAGACCTGCACGCCCCGCCCTGCCAGGACCGCATGCACCCGCAGCACCAGCGGCCGACGCCAGATCACCCTGCGCCACACCCAAGCCCAGCAACAAGCCCTCGACGCCGCCCGCACCCAGCAGAGCAGCCAAGACTGGCAGCACAAGTACAAGATCCGCGCCGGAGTAGAAGGCACTATCCGGCAAGCCGTCGCCATCACTGGCATCCGCCGAGCCCGCTATCGCGGACTCCGCAAGGTCCACCTCGAACACGTCATCTCAGCTACTGCCCTCAATCTCACCCGACTCGATGCCTGGTGGAACGGCCACCCACTCGACCGCACTCGTACTAGCCACCTCGCCCGCCTCGACCAGACCCTCGCGGTCTGAACCCGAGTTACCCAGCAGGGTCAAAGGCCGTAACAAGCCCGCCTCGCAGAAGGCCGCCAACGCCGCCCACGCCAAGCTACGCGGACCAGGCGAACGGCCCAATGCGCAGTTGAAGACCTGGCGTATTCTGCGCAAACTCCGCTGCTGCCCTCTTCTGGCCGGTCAGCTCGTCAAAGCGATCCTTGTGCTTCAGCTCCGCGAAGTGGGATGAAAGCACCAGGATGAAAGACATGACCACTAACAAGGTACTGGATGACGCGGTGCTCGCCGTACAGCGCGACATGGACGCGACCGGTATCGCCGGACGGCTCGGCTTCGACACCCCGGAGTGGGACGACCACGGATACCTGCGCGTCGAGTATAAAGGGCGATACTCCAGCCACGGACTGCATGCCGACGAAGAGCATGAACCGTCTGTCACCCTTGCGCTGATCGCCGATCTCGCCCAGGCAGTGATCGCCGAGCAGGATTGGAAGGCCTGGCCAACCTGCCCGGCACACTCCCTTGGGTTGTATCCGGCGTCCGAGCAGATGCGCCGCGGCTTGAACCGCGGGCTCGGCACGAGACTCCCAACGTCACGCTGTCGTTCTCCGAGCTGAAGTACCTTTTCGAGTGCCCTTACCAGTTCAAGCTTCGATTTCTCTATGGGTTCAACCCGCCCCTCCACGAGGCACTCGGATATGGGAAGGGCCTCCACGACGCACTCGCCGAGATCCACAAGCGGGCGATCAACGGCGACCTGGCATCCCAGGCCGAGGCTGAGGATCTCGTCACCCGGCATCTCCACACTCCCTATGCGTACCCCGAGCTCAAGGCAACCCTCCACCGCGCGGCCGTCGTGGCAGTCCAGCGCTACCTCAGAGAGCATGAGACTGACCTCGAGCGGACGCTGCACAGCGAGAAGCAGATCCAGGTGCACGTGGCGCCGGGAATCATCGTCGACGGTCGAATCGATCTCGTCCGCAGACTCGACACCCACGAGCTTGCGATCGTCGACTTCAAGTCCACGGCTCGAGCCCAGGACGAAGACGTGACCCGAGATCAGCTCCACGTCTACGCAGTGGGCTATGAAGAGCTGACAGGTGAGCGCGCGGATCTCATCGAGGTGCTGAACCTCGATGTGGAGGGAAAGACGATCCGCGAAGAAGTCGAGGATCCGCTGCTCATCGGTGTGCGGGCACGGATCAAGGAGGCCGGAGACTCACTACGCGACAACAATCTCCCTCGGTTGTCCGTCTGGAGCGGGCAGTGCGACACGTGCGACGTGGCCGAACTCTGCCGAGACGTGCCAATGACGGCAAGGCGGGCTCGACGCGCGGCGACGGGATGTTGAGGTTAGCCGGTACCCGGTGAGTGTCCCGGCGATAGATCGAGCAGGCCCCTCGTCGAGCGGGCGGTCGAGGTTCCTGACTCGTCGCGCTCGATATCCGGTTCCGCTACGTCTTTCCAGCCGCCGTCGAATCCGAAGTAATCTATCCGGCCAGCCGGGTTCTGGATACGATAGATCTTGAAATTATCATTTTGCGCGTTCTCTACGACGTAGAGCCAGAACAAGTCTCCATCTTCGACTGCCTGGCCATGCTGACGGCGCGACAGCATGACGCCGGCGACGGACCACTCACCGCCTGTCGACTTGATCTCGATCCGCCTCACGAGTTCACCGCGCCTGTCGTACGACTCGACATCGAACCCCGCGTTGCTGTGCGCCATCTCGCGGGGATTGCGGCCGCATTTGCGTTCGTACTCCAACACGCGCGCAACGCCAGCTATGTCGATCGGCGACAGGTCTGGAGCCTCGTCTCCAACGGTCCCGCGATCGCCCTCGTCCTCGTCGGTCTCCACGACGTAGGTACGCAGGCGGTTCTGTCGCCCGGTTCGGGTATCCGGTCCCCCATCCGTGCGCCTTCGCTCTCCCGTTCCCTTAACACCGCCGCCACCCGTGCCCGTACCACGGCGGTGTTCCTTCTCGCCGTCAGAAGCATTGTCTCTGGCTAGCTCCACGGCTTCACCGTTGCTGCTTCCATCGACGTAGCCCTGGGCACCGGCAACCGCTGGCGGGGTGTACACGTAGTCTTCGGCCCCGATGGCGTCATCATCTACGTCTGCCGTGGGGCTCCATGCGATCTCGTGCTCGGCCGTGTCAAGTTTCGCAATACCAAAGTCATCGAGCGCGCGGTGTGCATCCTCGGGCGAGGTCGCGCTCAAGATCGGTTCAAGCCGCATGGCGAATGGACCGGGATCGTCGTCGGGCGCGATGGCGCGGGCAAGTTCCCGCGCGAGGGCTCGATCCGACGCCCCGTCTGCATACACGAGATGGCCCTCGTCAGGCAGGTAGATCGCATCGGCAGGTTCGGGACCGATCTCATATGGGTGGCCGAAGAGCTCGGCACGGTAGGAAACCTGGAGTCGGGGTGCGCGCAGGATTGTGAGTTCTTGTAGCTCATCGAGGAGCTGGTCCTCATCGAACACCCGACGGAGAGCACTCATGCGGTCGGCGATCCTGGCCGGGAGCTGGGTGTCGACCCGGGTATCGACGTCGACCACCTTGGCCTTGATGAGTTCCTCGACTCGCCGCACTCCGGCTTCGGCAAGGGCCAACCAGGTGCCATGGACCCGAGGGATTACGTTGTGCGCCAGCTGAGGGAAACGTTTGTGAAGCGCTCGGCTGTCTTCGAAGAAGAGTTCGTCCGGCCGCGCCAGGATTCCGCGGGCATCAAGGGCGGAGCGCATGCGCCCCAGCGCCGGAAGAACGGTGCCAGCCTCGGCGT
Source organism: Nonomuraea angiospora (assembly GCF_014873145.1). Classification (NCBI taxonomy): domain Bacteria; kingdom Bacillati; phylum Actinomycetota; class Actinomycetes; order Streptosporangiales; family Streptosporangiaceae; genus Nonomuraea; species Nonomuraea angiospora. Next base: position 5,477,518 of record NZ_JADBEK010000001.1, read on the forward strand.
GCCCAAGAAGTTCAGACAGCCGGCTCCAGCAGCCGTGGATGGCATCCTTGCCCTCCTGGTCCACCCAGTCCGTTCCGTACTCGTGAAGGATCGATCGCAGGACGGCCTTAATCTCGGTCGGTCCGGGTTCGTGCTTCACGCCGACGACATCGAAGAATGGCTTGTACCGGAGCCAGTCTTCGGAGAGCGCTGTGCCCCACCTGCCGAAGGGCGGCTGCTGCCAGAACACCATGGAGGGCACAACAAAGCGTCCTCCACCTAGGTGGACACACAGTGTCCCGCGCAATTGCCTCACGGCAAGTTGATCCGCGTTGTCGCTCAGCACCCGGTAGACGTCTGCGCTCATCTCGCTTCCGGTGGTTGCGCAATGTTGGAGATGAGCCACAACTGTCCTGACCGGCGGAGCCGATGGCATGCCGAGCCAGGTCAGTTGCGTGAAGTAGTGGTTCTGGACATCCGAGGCCAATCCGAGTTCGTTGCCCTGAGTGCCGTACAAGTGGCGGGCGTTGGCGGGTAGCACCTCGCTGGGCTTCGCGCGTCCGCCGCGCTTGAGTGGAAGCCATCGTTGCGTGGTCAGGAGCTCCGGCGGGCTCTCCGGCAGGTCATCACGCGCCTGGAGTGTCCGCAACACCGCTCCGACGATGGAAGCGTCAGGGTCTTCCTCTGCGCCAACAAGCCCTTGGACCGCCAAGGTAAGGGCGTGGTCGGAGGGTAGTTTCTGTACACCGAGCCACTCCAAGACAGAGGGAGCTACGCCGGCGGTGAGTGCCACGGGCAGAGCTGGTGCCAACGTCGATATGTCCCGAGACGGCAGGTGTACCCCGGACGCGGGATGTAGCTGCTCGTCGGTGCAGGGCACAAGTGCGACTGATGCAAGGCTCTTCTGGAGTCTGGCGAGTTCCTCCTGGTGAACGGCAATGAGCTTTAGAAGTTCGGTTGCCTGCTCAATGGAGATTCGCCCCGCCTCTGCCGCCGGGAGAGCATGAAGGCGAATGTAGTCGATGATGTTGAGCGGTCGCGCACCGAGCTCGCTCAGAAGTTTGCGATAGTCCCGCGCTGCGGTGTCGACTACCAGGGTCGCAACCCCAATTGGATCGCGGAAGTCGTTCGGAAGCGACAACTTCGTTAAGGGCGCAAACCCGGAGGCCGTCGGGAAGATCGGAAGCTCGGCAATCTTCTGACGAGTTGTGGAGTCGATGATTCCCACCAGGTTGCGGTTGAGCCATTCGAGCAGACTGTCAGCAAGTACGCCGAGTGCTTCGGCGGCTACATCGTGCAGAATGCGCGCGGCACAGGCGACGTCCAGGGGTGGGCATGCATCTCGGAGCCCTGGGCAGTGCGTCTCAATCGTCTCCACATCTGCGATCATCAAATCATCGACCAGGACCTCGAACAGCGTGCCGTCATCCTCCGATGCTGGCCACACGACCTTAGACGGCAGCGCCACCGTGCCGTTGCGGCAAGGAACGATCGCCACGTCCTCGATGCCATCGAGGTTGGCGACCTTCCCCTGTAGGCGTTCGAGCGTGTTGAGAACCTGGATCAGTTCATCGCGGTCGAGCGGACCATCTGACAAGTCGAACGCTTCGGTGATGCCTTTGGACTTGAGCTGCTCAACGACATCCCGACCGGTCAGCGGGCGGATTCCATAATTCGTGTACAGGGTGTTCGTGTGCAGGCGGCGGTGCAGGTGCTCGGCGACCATCGGCAGGCCGATCTTGGCTAGCACCTGGCCAGACTCGTAGAGCTCTGTCCCTGCCGGAAGCAGCACGTCTTTCGGGAGCGCACGTGTTCCGCCGATAGTGTCGACGACGGGAAGGCGCGGTACCGCCTGGCGCAAGGCACTTAGGTACGCCGCAGCGTGATTCTGCTGGTCGGTGCTGGATCCACGGCTCAGGTCAGTGATGCCGCCGAGGAACTCCCAGAACGCTGGCACGCCAAGCCGGTCGGCGATTCTGCCTGCTTCCTTCGCTATGCCTCGTGCGACTGCGGAGATGGCTGCGCGATTCCACTCCGAGTAATACCCGGAGGACTCGAAGCGGACCGATTTCCGGTCAGTGCTGGGGAAAAACGTAGCATTGACGTTGGCGGGCAGTCCGCTGGGGGTTTGGGTCGGCAGTGTCGCGTAGAGCACACCGGATTTGATGCTCTCATCGACCGGCACTGCGATGGTGACCGTCGTGGATCGTTCCTGAGGGATTAGGCCTTCCGCGCGTTCCACCAACAGGCGAGCATCTGTCTGGAAGTCTGACTGGATGGTGAGCCATCGTGTGCTGGAGGCCCCGTCGTGGACGACCACCCCGTCCTCGACATCTTCGCGCTCGATGCGGAACCTGCCCCGCGTGGTATCGAGCTCAATGCTGGTCACGTGCTGGAGGAACAGCACCGTGGCGCGAGCGTCCTCGATGAGCGCCATCTCGAGTTCCGCGATCGTCTCGTCACTTACCGGCGGGACTTCGAGTTTCGCCCGAAGTAGACTGGCGGCCCGTGCCCACGGCAAAACAAATGTTGTTCCTGGTCCCACGTGCGCTCTGGCACATTGCCCGTCACATGATCGGAGGCGTTGGTCCTCCGGGGCAGTTTCGTCAAGAATCCAGTGCTCATCGCCGTACAGAAGCTCAGGAGCATCCGTGATCTGATACACCGAGGTGAAGCCGACGCCGAAAGCTCCAGTTGTAGATGCGTCGCCGGCTTTTGTCCGTCCGGCGAACCGGCGGAACGCGTGCAGGTCACATCGCTTCGGCCAAGGGCAGTTGTCGCCGCCCTCTCCACAGTCGGTGAAGGTGCCATCGTTCCAGACCGTGAGCGCGTCCTCGGTCACTGTGAATCTAATGGTGGTGGCGTTGCCAGCGTCATCGGCGTTCTGGGTGAGCTCATGAGGAATGGTCGTCGCCCCGCCAAGATCCCGCAGCGTCGTCGCAAGTGTGTCGAGATAGTCGGACGACTTGGAAAGTGTCCGGCGCTTCTGCTCGCTCACGGCAGGCGTACCTGCTCGTCGAGCACGCGCGTGGTGATCAACAGGTCGTCGGCATCCCAGCCCATCGTGTCGTACTCTGCAATGGCGTCAAGGATCATTTCACGACGAAGATCGAAGTGTCCCACACGGCCAGCATATGGGCTCACTTATCGCACCGCGTGCTTCCCCGCAATCTCAAACAGGATGGTGGTCAGGAAGTAATCGGTGTGTTCCATTATTCACAGTGCGACGGAGAGCCGGAGGGCGCAGGCGCTACCGATCCTGCCTCGATGACTGTGCGCCAGCTCACCAGTTCCTACAGACCATCGCGGTCACGCTTGCAGCGCAGCACCTCGGCGACGTAGGCCGCCGCTTCCGACGTCGAGGCCGTCGCAGGTCTGTCGAACCGCCGTCCTGCTGGGGCAGCCGCTCACGGTCAGCGAGGGGTCCGCTGGGCTGCCGTTCCTGAAAAGTTCAGCTGCCCATCCGTATAGGGCGGCAGCCTGATGCGCATGCCGATTCTGGTGAACACATCGGCGTGATCGCGCATCTGTAGCCAGTTCCGGCGGGTGAACTGCAAGGTCTTGCCTTGCCGGGGGTGCCGTTTGCCCAGCGCGGAGCAGATCGGCGCCAGATCTGGCGGAAACGTGAGGACACCGGTGGGGTGCATGTCCTCAAAGAGGACGAGGGCGTACCGATCCACGCCGGGGATGGTCTGTACGAGGTGTTCATTCACCCATCTGTCTGCTGGGTTGGCCAGGTAACGGACCTGGAGGAGGTTGCCATTGGGCTGAAGAATGTCCCATTTGGCCTGGACGCGACTGGTCGCGAGCGCGCCGCCGGTAAGCGCGGCGACGAAGCGTTCCGCGAACTCAGCCAGAGGATCACGGCAAGAATCTGGGAGTCCAAGGACGTCCAGAAGCTGCTTGCGTGCGGACCGGTACGCAGTCAGTCCTGCCAGAAGGCCCTGGGGAGTGCTCACCTGCGACACTTTACGCACTGCAAGCTGTGCAGTTGGCGGCTACTGGCTTTTCTCCCCGCGCGCCTGCCGGGTCAAAGCCAGCGGCCTTGCGGATGTCTCCGCAGCTTCGCAACAGGTCCCACCGTTGCACTTCAGCACTAAGATCTCCATCTCGATCCGTACGGGGGCCGTTCCATCAGCTTCCAAGCGGCAGTCAGGTATGGCATCCTCACCGTTCCTCAAGAACTGTATGCCGAGCGGGCACCGCCGCGCGTTCGCCATAGGCGTCTGGCTCGCGACGAACAGGGACATGCACGGGATGATCTTTTAGGACTCACACGCAGCGTAGGTTATTTGCCCAGCTCAAGACAGTTAAGGACAAGGATTAGCCCTCGCTCTCCTAAAGCGAGCCCTCTTGTTAGAGTCAAGGACGCCTGCGAGTCGAACGCTCAACCCGCCCCGATCTATGAGGTGATCGTTGGTTGTGAGCCACCACCAGGCTCCGGCGAATCAGAGACCGTAGTCTCGGGCTCTGGCGGAGTGCGCGGACAGCAGCGGCCTACCGGAAAGATATACCGGGTTACGGAGCACGACCTTGTCTGTTCTTTACCTGCACTCGTGTCCGGATTCGCGCCCGGAGGCAGGTATTTAAAGAGTGACAGGGACCAGGTGGCTCGGATGATCGGGCCACATCACCATGACACGACCCAGCCACATCACTCTTCGAAGTCCGTCATTCACCACGCCCCTCAGGCCCAACGCCCTCAGCCAGAACAGGCCCTGGCATGCGCCGCCGAGCGGCTCACCTGGGCTGCCTCAACGCGATCAAGAGTCTGCTGAGCACCTCAGGTCAGGGTCGGCCACCAGATGGGGCTTGTATTCGCCTATCCGCCGTGCGCAACCATCCCCGAGCACACAATCTCCCGATCCACGCTGGCACCCCCGACGGGCTGCTCATCATCGTCACGGCGCCTCACAGCGCCGTGCGATCCGTGGCTCTCGTAGCGACGATCGAATCGGGCTTGAGTGCCGCCGCCGAGGTGGGCGTCGATACGTCGTGCCCGGCACCGCCCTCGGGGCGGTGGGCGATGGTGAGCATAACGCTCACCCGATCACCTGCGCCGCCCCGTCCGTGCTCGTGCCGGGCGGGCTCACGGCAGTCGCGCGTCCTTCTCGGCCTGGAGGCCGGCGATGAGGCGTGCGCTGACGTTGGCCGAGATCCAGCAACTGCCGGCTGTGGTCGACGTGGTCACCGCGGGACGGGCGCTCGGATTGGGACGCACCACGGCCTACCAGCTCGCCAGGGACGGCCAGTTCCCCTGCCGGATCATCCACGTCGGCAAGAGATACCTGGTGCCCACCGCCGCCCTGCTCGCGCTGCTCGGCGATCACACCCTCATCGAGGAGGACAGGACAACCGATGGCTGAAGGCAGCACGTTCAAACGCTGCTCCTGGCGCGACGATAACGGCAAGGAACTCGGGCAGAAATGCCCCAAGCTGCGCCGCCCCAGCGGCGGCTGGAACCACCGGCACGGCATCTGGCACTACCAGATCGAACTGCCACCCACCCCCGACGGCAAGCGCCGCGGCCCGCTCCGCCGCGGCGGCTTCACCAGCCAAGACGACGCCGAAGCCGAACTCGCCCAGGTACGCGCCCTCTTGTCGTTGGCCGGTCCGCGCGAGCCCGCCACCCGCACTCAGATCGCCGACCTGATCAAGCGCACGCTGGCCGAGACCAAGACGCTGCCCAACCTGGAGACGGTCCGCCGCAAGATCAAAACCGGGCTGGACCTGACCCAGGAGATCACCATCGAGCAGTGGCTGGAGGAGTTTCTCCAACGCAAGCGGAAGATCGAGGAGAGTACACGGCGTTCGTACGAAGGCCACATCCGCCTCTACCTGGCCCCCTACCTCGGCCAGCTGGCGTTGGATCGGCTCAAGGTCAGCGACATCGCGGTGATGTTCGAGCAGATCGAAGAGTTCAACGACACCATCGCCGAACGCCGCGCCAGCCCGGACCCGAGCGTGCGGGCCGGCGTCAAGTATCGGCGGCCGGTCAGCATTGCCACCATGCACAGCATCCGCGCCACCCTGCGACACGCCCTGAACATGGCCATCCGGCAAGACCGGCTACTCGACTTCAATCCCGCCGCCGTGCTGGAGTTGCCGGCCAAGGCCCGGCCCAAAGCGTTGGTGTGGACCGACGACCGGGTCCACGACTGGCAGACCGCCTTCCATGAGCGCCTGCGTGCACAGAAGCAGTGCCGGGGCGGGCGGCGGGGGGATCCGATCGACGCCTACACCAGCACGCCCCGGCCTTCCCGGGTGATGGTCTGGACGCCGGCTCAGACCCGGCTGTTCCTGGAAGAGGCCCAGCGGCACCGCCTCTTCGCCCTGTACCGGCTGATCGCCCTGCGCGGGCTGCGCCGGGGAGAGGCGTGCGGGCTGCGCTGGAAGGAGGTCAACCTCGACGCCCACACCATCACGATCAACTGGCAACTGGTCCAGCTGGCCGGGTAGGTCCACGAAGGCACGCCCAAGACCGACGCCTCGGTACGCACCATCGCCCTGGACGCCGAAACCGCCACAACGCTGCGTGCCCACCGGCAGCGGCAGCTCCAGGAACGGCTGGCCACTGGCGAGGCGTGGAAGGACACCGGGTTCGTCTTCACCCAATCGGATGGGGATCGGCTGCATCCGCAGCATGTCACCGACCAGTTCCTGTGGCTGGCCTACCTCGCCGGCCTGCCACCCGTCCGCCTCCATGATCTCCGCCACGGCGCCGCCTCGCTGATGCTGGCCGCCGGGGTAGAGATGAAGGTCGTGCAGGAGACGCTGGGGCACACCTCCAGTTCCTTCACGGCCGACACCTACACCTCGGTCTTCCCCGAGGTGGCGATGGCGGCCGCGGAGAAGACCGCAGCACTGCTGCTCGCCGAGGAGGAGGACCGGGAGGAGCCGGGAGAGGTGATCCCGCTGCGGGCCTGACCGGCTACATCAGGAACCGGCCCCGTGATCGCCGCGCTTGCACGGCGATCACGGGGCCGTTTCCTTTGCCGAGGTAGCGCCGGAACGCTGATGTTGATCATGGTGTGTGCGGGGTTGGTGCGCGCGAGCACGTACGGAGCACGCAACCGCTAGACGAAAATTCTAGAACGCATCCGATCCCGCATAACCGCAGGTCAGACCATGATCAAAGCGCGCCCTGCAGGATTCGAACCTGCGACCGTCGGATTAGAAGTGGAACACCTCTTTGGTGCCTCACATGGTGGCTGATCTGCTTCTTGGCCGGTTGGCTGGGGTGCTCTCGATGCTGACCATTCCGCGCATATTCCGGATCTTGTTCTCGTTGGTATGCCACGCTGGCGGGCATGAGGAGGGCTTCACTGCGTAGGGTCCTGGCCGTCAAACCGAACGGTCTCTGGCTGGTCATTGTTGACGGGGCTTGGACCGTCGAGTCAGCTGAGGCCGGAACGGATACTCCCTTTGAGAGATCGAGGTTGTGGCTCTTGCCGCTGGTGGAGAGGTCGCGAGACGAAGTGGAAAGTGAGGCCAGGCGGCAGCTTGGCCCTGATGATCCGGACCTCGCCGAGGCGCTGCGGGCAGTCGTTCACTGTGGCCTGATGGAGCAGTCGGAGTACTGGCTCTCTAGGACTCTGGCATGGATGGCGGCTGATGAGGTAGTGCTTTTCGCCAGCCTGCTTCGAGAGATCGCCCTTGGCCAGCGAGGATCCCAAGCTAGTCAGCACGCGGCGAAGCGACTTCTGAAAGAAAGTGGACTCTGGTCAACCGGCCATCGACGACCGTCGTAGCTACACTAGTTTGGAAGATTTCGGCACATGATCTCTGGACCTGCTGCGGTGCAGGTCAGCGTGACAGTCATCCTGTCCAAGCTTCCCCGCGACTCCCCCTCGTTGACCGCCCTGACGGGCACGCAACGGGCACGCCTCCGAAGCGCCGACGGTTTTACAGCGGGCCAACGTTGCTAGATGCATCAGGCCACTGACCTCTGGATACGGCTCTCAGACATCCCCGCTGGGGGAAGACCATCCCGCGTATATCCCGCGAGTCGGAGCCAACCGATCTAAGGTGATCTGCCTTCGTTCGTGGCCGTTGCTGTCACAGCTCCAGCGGCGGCAGTCCCCGCATCTCTCGGTAGCGCCGTCGCTCTGCGGTCAAGCTATCCGACCCGTTGGGGCCACCCATGACGACATCGGCGTTGTGATCATCCTGTCCATCGTCCTCCCAACAGCATTCATCACACATCTGGAAGCCGCCGCGGTATTGAAGGGTGGGGTGGAAGCAGCATGGGCACGTGTACGGCTGATCGCGCGGCGGTAGTCGAAGAAAGTTTCCACCCTGTTCCGCCATCACAGACAAGACCCATCGCTTCCGCTCGCGGATCTCCTCGATGCTGAGATGGGTCATATCCGTCATGATGCCGTACGGCTCCGAACATCTGCATCTCAATCGGCAGCTCTGAATCTGCTCCTGCCCCGTGCCCGGATAGCTGGTAGAGATCCGCGACTCGAGCCCGCGGTTCCGCCCGCGTCTGAAGATCACTAGCCGCACACGGGAATACGGTGGGCCAGGGCTGAGGAACGAAGCCCTGGACCTTCGATCGCCCCCAAACACATACGGTGGCCGACCATGCAGTGGCGATCGTAGGGCTGCATCTGTGCGGCGGCGTGGCAACCCCGGTCGGAGCGTTCCGTCGGTACGGCGGGGCCGGCGTGCGATGTCCGGCCCGGTGTCCCGCCGCCGTCCGGGACCGGCCCCCAGGCCGCACGCCCGGACGGCGGCGGGCGGAGGGCCGGGGGTACGGCGGCGCGCCGCGCCGCCGCTTGATACCTATGAGATCAATTCGGCAAGTTCTGTGAGCGCCCGCCTCCAAGGGTAGGCGTCGATGCGGTCGCCTCCCGAACTCGGCGGATGGGGCTCGAACTGGTCTGGGCCGAACAGGACGCGCACGCTACTTCCTGCGCTGCGGGCGGGATTGGTCGAGATCTGGGCGCCGATGCTGGCCGCGATGTTCGCCTGTATGTACTTCGGCGGCCTACGCCCAGCAGAAGCTGCGGGACTGCGGCAGAAGGACTGCCACCTCCCGGCGACGGGCTGGGGCCTGCTGACGCTGGAGAAGACCAGGCCCCAGAGCAACAAGCGGTTCACCGACTCCGGGCAGGCCCATGATGAACGCGGTCTGAAGCACCGGGGCGTGAAGCAGACACGCACCGTTCCCATCCCGCCCGAACTGGTGGCCATCCTCCTACAGCACATCGCATCGTTCGGGGTCGGCGAGGACGGCCGGCTCTTCCGCACTCGCACAGGCGGCGTGATCTCCGGATCGGCCTACGCCAAGGTCTGGCAAGAGGCCCGGACGTACGCCTTCACGCCCGACCAGGCTGCCTCTCCCCTGGCGGGCAGGCCGTACGACCTTCGGCACGCGGCCGTCTCGCTCTGGCTCAACGCGGGCGTGCATGCCCCAGAAGCCGCCGAACGGGCAGGCCACGGCGTGGACGTGATGCTCCGCGTCTACGCCAAGTGCATCGACGACCAACGGGAAGTCGCCAACCAGCGCATCTTGGGCGCGCTAGCTGCATGATCCACAACCACTGGCAGGACCCCGGAACACCTCGGGGTCCTTACGCCGTTCCAGGGCTCGAAACCGCCGTTCCCACCTGGGAAAACGGCCTGCGAGCATTCCGCGTATGTTCCGCGACCAGTGGCACAGGGCTGCTTTCGGCCGCCTCGCCCTGCCTACGAGGCAAGACCACCGATCATGCAAAAGACCAGGTCAACCCGCAGATTGCCTGGTCTCGGTTGCGCGCCCTGCAGGATTCGAACCTGCGACCGTCGGATTAGAAGTCCGGTGCTCTATCCAGCTGAGCTAAGGGCGCTCCCGCCTTATTGTGCATGATCCGGCGACATGTCACGCACACGTTTTCCTCGTGTCAGTCTGTCAGGCCGATCACACCCCACACGAACAGCGTCCCCAAAGCCGTGGGCGTCAAGGTCGAACTAGTTGCCCGGCAGGGTGTGTGGGCCTCTGGGAGGATATCGGAGGTGGCCAGATAGGGGATGAAACTGGCGAAAAGACGCAGGTAGACGCTCTCGGAGCTGTCCGTGATGGCGATGAGGGGTTAGGAGGCTCCGCGTCCAAGAGCAAGGAGGTTTGGACGCGGCGGCGGGCGTGTCGTAGAGGGGTGTGACCATCGTGAAGTCGTGAGCGGTTGATCCTGTCGCCGCGGCCGTCGTCGGGGAGGCGGGCTGTCGGGGAGGCCGGGGACGATTGGAGCGTCGATGGGGGGCGATGTAGGCGTGAGAGTGGCTGTGGGTGGGTGGAGTGGGGGGTCTCGGCAGCGTCGGGCGTGACCATCTAGCGCTCGGGCGATGTGGATGGGCGGGAACGTCGGGGCGAAGATCAGCGTCGGCAGGGGTACGCCGAACGCTCCTGCCAGGGGTTGGGGAGGAGGTCGAAGGATACCTCGCGGAGCATCGACCCAGCGGTGGAGCTGAGGATCCAGCCCCATAGGCCCGGCGGTGCTACAGCCCCGCGCCTCAACGCCCGGTCGTGCAGGACCGGCGGCGCAGCTGCCCGGTCCCATAGGACCCCGCAGCGTGCACCCCGCGCCGAGGACACGGCTCCATAGGACCTCGCGGTGCTGCACCCCCGTGACGCTGCGCCCGGTCGCGCAGGACGCGCGGCGCAGCTGCCGGGCCTCATAGGAGCCCGCAGTGCTGCACACCCGTGCCACAGGGGCCGGTCGCGTAAGGCCCCGCAGTGCGGCGCCCCGCGCCACAGCATCTGGCCGCGCAGGAGCCCGAGGCAGAGGACCCTGCGATACGGCGCCCGCCGCGCAGAAGCCCACCGCGCAGAAGCCCACCGCGCAGAAGCCCACCGCGCAGAAGCCCACCGCGCAGAAGCCCACCGCGCAGAAGCAGGTGGATGTGGGGATTGGGCAGTTGGTGAGTGGGGTGGGTGGAGGGGCATGAGGCAGAGGTCAGGGCGGGGAGGTTGGTGGGGGCGTGTGGGTGGGAGGTGGGGAAAAGGCTGGGCGGAGGTGGGGCGAAAGGGTCTAAGCTCTCGTGGCATGGTCGCGACGCTCCTGCATGAGATTCCGTTGCAGGGCGGGGACGTGACTGACGGGGTGGTGCGGGTCGGTGACACCGTGCGTAGACCGGCCAGTACGTCGACACCCGCCGTGCACGCCCTGCTCCGGCACCTCGAGGCCCGTGGGTTCGGAGGTGCGCCGCGGGTGGTGGGGATGGACGGGCTCGGGCGGGAGATCCTGACGTATCTGCCGGGGACGACCGGGTTGCGGCTGGAGAGCGTGAGCGCGGAGGCGCTGGCCGGGTTGGCGGTGCTGCTTCGGGAGTTTCATGACGCGACTGTCGGGTTCCCGCTGTCCCTGGAGGGGTGGGAAGGCGGGTCAAATGATGACAAAGCGCCAGAAATCATCGGACATTGTGATTTAACGCCAGAAAACGTGATATTTCGCGAGGGCAAGCCCCACGCGCTGATCGACTTCGATCTTGCCCGGCCCACCACGCGGCTCTTCGACATCGTCACCACGCTCCGCCACTGGGCCCCCATCGCCGACCCCGTGGACCGCTCCCCGCTCCTCCGGAACCTCGACGTGGGCGAGCGGCTGAGGCTGTTCTGCGACGCGTACGGCGTGCCGCCCCGCGACCGCCGCCGCCTCCTCGAACTGGCCCGGCTCCGCTTCCACCGCTCCTACGACGTCATGCGCACCCGCGCCTCGGCGGGCGGCAACTGGGCGAAGATGTGGGCGGGCGGCGCCGGCGAGCGCATCCGCCGCGCGGCGGCCTGGCTGGACGTACACGAAGACGAGCTCCATGCCCACCTGGTGTGACCCGCTGGGGCTCGCCCTCGGCGTGGCCCTCGACCGGCTGATCGCCGACCCTCAGAGCGCCGCCCACCCGGTCGCCGTGTTCGGGCGTGTCGCCGCGAGGGTGGAGAAGTCCCTGTACGCGGACAAGAAGGCGCACGGGGTGGCACATGTCGCCATCTGTGTCGGCGGCGCGGCCGCGCTCGGAGTGGTCGCCCAGCGGATCCCCCACGTCCGTACGGCCGTCACAGCCGTCGCCACCTGGGCCGTGCTCGGCGGCACCACGCTCGCCCGTGAGGGCGAGTACATGGCGGACGCCCTCGAAGGCGACGACCTGGAACGGGCCAGGGCCCGGCTCCCCCACCTCTGCGGCCGCGACCCCTCCCACCTCGAGGCCAAGGAACTCGCCAGGGCCACGGTCGAGTCGCTGGCCGAGAACACCTCCGACGCCGTCGTGGCCCCGCTCCTCTGGGGCGCGGTGGCGGGCGTGCCGGGGCTGCTGGCGTACCGGGCGATCAACACGCTGGACGCCATGGTCGGCCACCGCTCCCCCCGATACGAACGGTTCGGCTGGGCGGCGGCCAGGCTCGACGACGTGGCGAACTACGTACCGGCCAGGCTGACGGGGCTGCTCACGGTCCTGGCCGGGCCGGACCCCGGACGCGCGCTGGCGGTGCTCAGGCGGGACGGCCACCGGCACCCCAGCCCGAACGCCGGCAGGTGCGAGGCCGCCTTCGCCGGGGCGCTCGGCGTCACCCTGGGCGGCACGAACGTCTACCAGGGCAGGACCGAGCACCGTCCGACCATGGGCGACGGGCCCGAGCCCGACGTCAAGGACATCCGCCGCGCGGTACGTCTTACGCGCGCCGTCAGCCTGGCCGCCGCCGGAGCGGCCGTGCTGACGGCCTGGGCGCTGCGAAATCGCCACAAATAGGCCACCGGGAGGATTGCGGACGGTCGCGCAATTGCACGGCAATCAGCTATTGATTGCTTTTCACATCACGCGATTGAGGTTGAGCACCAGCCAGACCACGAATACCGCGAGCAAAGTGATGCCGATCATCGACTTCGCGGCGTTGTTCGCGACCGCCTTCCTGGCTGTGACCTGCTTGGCGCTCTGCTTCCACACCTGACGCATGATGATCATCGTCTGGAAGCGGCGGCCGAGGGCGAACACGGCGAGGGCGATGATGATGAAGAGAATGACGCGACCGTCTGCAGGTTCCACGGAGATCCCCCCTGTGGGCCGTGAAGCTATTGATCCCCCGAGACATTTGAGAAAACACGATACTCGGACGGGCGCGGTTTGTATTTGAATTATGGTCCGAGATCCACAACGATTGGGGCATGGTCGGAAGGGCCCTTGCCCTTGCGGGCCTCGCGGTCGACGTACGCCGAGCGCACCCGCCCGGCGACGTCCGCGCTCGCGTAGACCAGGTCGATGCGCATCCCCTTGTTCTGGTGGAACATCCCGGCCCGGTAATCCCAGTACGTGAACGGGTGCGGGCCCTTCATCGGCGTCGGCACCACGTCGTGCAGCCCGAGCGCCCGCAGGTCGGCGAGGGCCCGGCGTTCGGCGGGGGTGACGTGGGTGGCGCCGACGAACAGCGCGGGATCCCATACGTCGGCGTCCGTGGGGGCGACGTTGTAGTCGCCGCACACCACCAGCGGCATGGCCGGCTCGGCCGCCAGCGCGTCCCGGAAGGCCGCGAACCAGGCGAGCTTGTACGCGTAGTGCGGGGAGTCCACGGTGCGGCCGTTCGGCGCGTACAGGGACCAGACCCGCAGTCCCGCGCAGGTGGCGGCCATGGCGCGGGCCTCCGGGACCAGGGCCTCCACGCCGTTCAGCTCGCCGGGGAAGCCGAGGGTCACGTCGTCGAGGCCGACCCTGGACAGGAGTGCCACGCCGTTCCACCGGCCGTCGCCGTGGGCCGCGGCGGCGTACCCCAGCTCCCCCACCTCCGCGGTGGGGAAGGCCTGCGCGGAGCATTTGGTCTCCTGGAGGCAGAGGACGTCGGGTTTCGCCTCGGCGAGCCATTCGAGCAGGCGGGGCAGCCGGGCCCTGACGGAGTTCACGTTCCACGTGGCTAGGCGCATCTCTCCAGCCTGCCACCCGGTTCAAAATCCATCTTTACGCTTACGGCGGGCCACCCACCCGCCGCACGTGGCCGGGCTCTGTCCAGGGAGACGGTCACGAGGTGTGCGGGGCCGGGCGCCGTTACGGCGCCTTCTGGGCCGTCGGACGGGAAACCCGTGACCATGGGCGCCCCCAAGAGAGCGGCGTGTGCGTGGATCCGAGCCGGAAGCTATGCACTCCTTTGGGCTTTCGACCGGGCGGTTCGCGGTACGAGTGCATCAGCGTCCGACCGGCCGGATCGCGGTCTGCCCTTCTTCTGCGATCCGGCCGGGCGGCCTCTCTCGCTTCATTTCTGGGGGAAATCATGATGGACGAGTCAGAGTTTTCCGAACCGCTCACGCGAGACCTGTGCGGCACCATGCCCGTGCACCGCCGGCTGCTCAACGAGAGCATGTCCTACCGCGGGCGGCGGGCGTCCATCGAGAACCAGGCCACGCAGTACAGACTCGGCATCCGCATGGTCAGCCGCGTCGGCGTGGTCAGCATCCCCGTCGTCGTACACGTCGTCCACAACCCTGCCCGCCCGGAGCAGAACATCGGCGCCGACCAGATCCACAGCCAGATCGAGATCCTCAACCAGGACTTCCGGGCCGCCAACCCCGACGTGACGAAGGTGCCGCCCGTCTGGAGGTCGCTGGTGGCGGACACGATGGTCGAGTTCCACCTCGCGACCCGCGGCCCGAACGGGGAGCCGACGGACGGGATCGTCCGCGTGGAGACCCAGCGGATGGGCTTCACTTTCGACGACCTGGTGAAGTCGAGCGCCACCGGCGGGGCCGCCCCGTGGCCCAGCGACCAGTACCTCAACATCTGGGTGTGCCAGCTGACGGGCGGGCTGCTCGGCTACGCGCAGTTCCCCGGCGGGCCGCCGGAGACGGACGGCGTCGTCATCCGCCACTCCGCCTTCGGCAGCACGGGCACCGCGGCGCCGCCGTTCCACCTGGGCCGGACCACGACGCACGAGATCGGCCACTGGCTGAACCTCTTCCACATCTGGGGGGACGACGGCGAGGGGTGCAGCGGTGACGACAAGGTGGCCGACACTCCGAACCAAGCCGGCAACAACACCGGGATGCCGATATTTCCCCATATTTCCTGTAACAACGGTCCAAATGGCGACATGTTCGTGAACTACATGGACTACACCGACGACGCCGGCATGATGATGTTCACCAGCGGCCAGTCGACGCGGATGAACGCCTGCCTGGAGGGCCCCCGGGCGTCCTTCCTGGTCCCGCAGCTCGCCGCGCGCGCGGAGGAGCGGATCCCGGCGGGCATCGCCTCCCCCGGCGAGACGCGGCTGTCCGGCAACGGTTCGCAGCGCGACCTGGAGCAGCTGCTCCAGGAGGTGCTGAAGGACACCCGCGCGGCACTCAACGTGGTGGCCGGGAACCGCCAGGTCCGATGAGCATCGTCGTGATGAACGAGGAAGCGCCGGACGTCGTCGGAGCCTGGGCGCACTCCTACGAGGAGGACACCGACGCGGTGGCGGTGTACCGGCCGGACGACTTCGCGTTCCGGCCTTCGCGGCGGCCCAGGCGCGGGATGGAGTTCCACTCCGACGGCACCTTCGTCGAGTGGCTTCCCGGGCCGGACGACCGGCCCAGGAAGATCGTCGGTCACTGGGAGCGCCAGGGGGCCGACCGGATCCGGATCACCTTTCCCGGCGGTCCGGGGCAGCCGTTCGTCCTGACCGTCGTGTCCCGCGAGAACGACCAGCTGGCCTTCGCGAAATGAGCGACCCGCTCGCGAGCGCATCGACTTCGGCCTCGCGCTGGAGACCGCACTGGAGATTGTGCGAATGAACGCGGCCACCACGGTGGAGGTCCAGGAACCCGTGCCACGCCGCGTCAAGGTCGAGGGCGACCGGTTCCACGGCCGCGTGCCCGAGGGCGCCGAGTACGTCGGGCGCGAGTTCCCCGGTCACCGGCGCAGCCCGTTCGCCAACCCGCACAGCCTGTCGGAGAAGGGCTGCCGGGTCTGCGGCGGCCGGGTCCACCAGCGGTCCCAGGTGATCGAGCTCTACCTGGGACACCTGCGCGAGCACCCCGAGCTCGTCGAGCGGGCCCGCCGCGAGCTGCGCGGCAAGGACCTGGCCTGCTGGTGCGACCCCGACCAGGAGTGCCACGCGGACGCGCTGCTGGCCGTCGTCGCCGGCGCGGAGCCGTAGCTCACGACGTCCGCGCCTACCGTGATCCCGGTGCGGAGGGGAAGCTCACGGCCATTCGACGCCCACCGTGATCCCGGTGCGGAGCCGTAGCCCACGACGTCCGCGCCTACCATGATCCCGGTGCGGAGGGGAAGCTCACGACCGTTCGACGCCCACCGTGATCTCGTTGCCGAGCCGGTGCCCCATCAGCAGCTCCAGGTCGTCACCGCTCCAGAACTTCCCCGGGTCATACCAGTTGGGCCGGCGCCCCCCGGGCAGCAGGCCCATCTCCTCGTACGTGACCGCCACCACCTCGGCGCAGTACGCGCTCTCCAGCGTCTCCTCCCGGCGCCGGCGCCGTCGCGGCAGCCGGCCCCTCGCCCAGCGGGCGGCCAGGCGGGCCGTGGAGGGAAACGGGGTGCCGTCGAGCCGGGCCACCGTGCGCAGGGCCGCGTCCTCCATCTCGGGCGTCGCCTCCGGTTCGAGCTGGCGCAGCCAGGGTCTCTGGCCGTAGCGGCCGACCCACGTGGTGACCGCGTCGCGCAGGTCGTGCAGCTGCACGCCGCGCTGGTACGTGCCCGACCACAGGTCGAGCAGCGACTTGCCCAGTTCGGCGTGCCACATCATCGGCGGCAGGTCCTCGGTCACGATCGCCATGCCCACGTGGTTGACCGGGCTGTTGGTCATCGTCTGGATGGCGCGGTCGGGCACCGAGCGCCCGCGGAAAATCCACAGATCGCCGGTCCTCGTCACCCTTACGGCCTCGTCGAGAGTCAGCACACCGTTAGCCTAGGCACATGCGCTGGTGGAAGATGCTCGGTCTGGCGGGAATCATGGGCGTGGCGGCCACGGGAGTGGTGATCGCGCGTGCCGAGCGCCGCCGCCGGGCCTACACGCCCGAGGAGATCAGGGTCCGGTTGCGCGAGCGCGTGCAGGACTCTCAGCCCGAGGGGCGCAGGTCGTAGACGAAGACCACGTCCGGGTAGGCCGGGTTGTCGTTGTAGCCCTGCACGGCGCCCTGGTAGGCCCGCTGGTAGTTGACCACCCACGGGATCGCCGCGGCCGCCCGCTGGTCGAGCACCCGCTTCGTGGCCTGCTCGTACACCCGCTGCGCCGCCGGCCGGTCGGTCACGGTCAGCTCCGGCACGGTGTCCAGCTGCGCGTCCAGGCCCTGGTCGCGCAGGTAGGCCAGGTTGAAGACGGGCGGGTTCCCACTGTGGAAGACGTTGCCGAAGTAGGAGTAGCCGTCGGCGTAGTCGGGCCACCAGTACATGACGAAGATGTCCTGGCCGCGCTTCTTGCCCTGCTCCCACTGGGCGGTCCAGGGCATCGCCCGGGCGTCGATCGTCACGTTCAGCGGCTTGAGCGCGGCGGTGAGCTTCGTGGCGAGCAGGTGCCAGTCGGTGTCGCCCTCCCCGTACGTCAGCCGCAGCCGCAGCGGCCGCCCGCCGGGGCCGTACCCCGCCCTGGTCAGCAGCTCCGCCGCGCCCGCCAGGTCCTGCCGGGGGACGCGGCCCGGCACGTACCCCATGAGCCCTTCGGGGATGATGCCGCTGGCCGGTGAGACCGCGCCCTTCAGGTCCTTGATCAGGCCCTGGTAGTCGACGGCCTTCTGCACCGCGCGGCGCACGCGGATGTCCTTCATGGGGCCGTTCGCGGTGTTGAACAGCAGCATCGCCGTCTGGAACGACGCCCGCTCGGAGGTGCGCACGCCCGGCGCGGTCGAGGCGGCGGCGAACAGGCGCGGGTTCAGCCGCGCCACGAAGCTCACCTCGCCGCGCTGCAGCAGCCGCCACGCCCTGTCGGGGTCGGGCACGACGCGGAACTTGACCGTGTTGTAGTGCGGCCGGCCCCACCCTCCCCAGTACTTGTCGTACGCGCTGAGGGTGAGCTCCTCCTCCTTGCCCTTCTGCCACTTCGTCACCGTGTACGGCCCCGAGCCCGCGTCCCTGCCCGCCGCGAAGAACTTCCCGAGGTCGGGCGCCGCCTGCGTGTCGTAGATGTAGGCCGCGTACGTGGAGGAGGCCACCAGGTCCAGCGGGACGGGGTACTTCAGCGCGAACGTCACCGTCGTGGGGCCGTCGACCCTGATGGAGGAGACGGAGTCCCAGATGTAGGAGGCGCCCGTCTTGGCGCTCATCGTGCGCTCGATCGACGACTTGACCGCCGCGGCGTCCAGGGGCCTGCCGGTGTGGAAGGTCACCCCGGAGCGGAGGTTGAACGTCCACGTCCGGCCGTCGGGCGACGAGCGCCACGACGTGGCCAGCCTGGGGCTGGACTTCTTGGTGACCGGGTTCCAGAAGGTGAGCGTCTCGTAGATGTTCTGGAGGGCGACGATCTCGTTGGAGTAGGACTTGGAGGGGTCCCATTCGGTGACGATGTCCAGGTTCTCGACGTAGACGAACGGGGACTGCCCGGACGGCGCCTGCGGGGACTCCGGAGGCGGTGAGCAGGCCGCGAGGAGTATGAGCGCGGCGGCCGCTGCGACACGACGGCGCAACGCATCTCCCTCTGTCGGCGATGTACTCGGGAAACCTACTCCAAGATCGATGGGATCAACGCCCAGGTGTCCAAAAGTCCCGAAAAATTGGGCATTTTGATGATCCAATTGCTATCCTCTGAGCTTGTCCCGTCCGGGGTTGCCAGCAGGGGACCGACCGGAGTGAGGTGTCATGGGTCGTAGCCGAACGATCCGCATGAAGATCATCGGACTGCTACTCGTGCCACTGGCCTCCATGGTGGTCTTGTGGGGGGTCATCACCGCCGTCACCGCCACCGAGAGCTTGGAGCTGCGTCAATACAAGACACTCTGGACGAACCTCCGTCTTCCCGCGTACAAACTGATCAGCGAGATCCAGCGTGAACGCCTAGTCTCGGCCAGGCTCCTGCGTAGCTCGGGGGACAAATCCGCCGTCGCCACGCAGCGCACCCGCACCGACGCCGCCAGTGACGCGTTCAGGCAGTTCTCCAGCAAATCCAAGGACCGATCGGAAGAGATCCGCACACAGGTGGACGCGGTGTACACGCAACTCGACAGGCTCGATGCGATCCGAGGCGAGATCGACACGGGTCTGTCCGACCGTCTGCACACTGTGGAGGCCTACAGCGCGATCAACGACACGCTCTTCGGCCTGCACAAGCGGGTCGCGCTGATCGACGACATCCCGATCTACGAGCAGTCGCGCATCGTCATCGACCTCGGGTACGCCAAGGAGCTGCTCACCAGGGAACAGGCCGTCGCGTTCGGGCCGACCCAGCCCGCCGAGCGCCGGCTGTTCACGGAGCTCGTCGGCAACCGGCGCTTCCTGCTCGACCAGTCGCTCAACGAGCTCGACCCGAGCCTGCGCGACCAGCAGGTGGCGCTGATCACCTCCCCCGCCTACCAGCGGATGCGGATCATGGAGGACCAGATCATCGCCGGGCAGGCGCCGCGGAGCTGGCTCACCCTCACGGAGGGGCTGTCCAAGTCGTTCCAGGAGTCGCTGATGCGGGCCAGCGCGGCGCTGAACACGCGGACCGAGCCGATCGCCGACCAGGTGCTGTCCAGGGCGCTCCTGCTGGCGGGCACGGCGCTGGGGCTGGTGGTCGTGTCGATCGCGTTCTCGCTGCGCATGGGCAACCGGCTGTCGAAGGAGCTGGGCGCGCTCCGGCTGGCCGCGCTGGAGGTGGCCCAGGAACGGCTCCCCCAGGTGGTCGCCAAGCTCCGCAAGGGCGAGAAGGTCGAGATGCCGGAGCTGTCCGTGGCGAGCACCACGGTCGAGATCGACGACGTGGGCCAGGCGTTCTCCACCGTCCAGCAGACGGCCGTCGAGGCCGCGGTCGGCCAGGCGCAGCTCAGCGAGGGCGTCGGGCACGTGTTCCGCAACCTGGCCAGGCGCAGCCAGACCCTGCTGCACCGCCAGCGCATCCAGCTGCAGGACATGCAGCACCGGGCCACCGACCCGGACGCGCTGGACGACCTGTTCAAGCTCGACCACCTGACCACCCGCATGCGCCGCCACGCCGAGGGCCTGATCATCCTGTCGGGCGCCACCCCCGGCCGCGGCTGGAGCCGGCCGGTGCCGCTGCTCGACGTGGCCCGTGGCGCGTCCGCCGAGGTGGAGGACTACCAGCGGGTCACCGTCGAGCCGATGTCCGGCCAGCGCCTGGCCGGACCCGTGGTCGGCGACGTGATCCACCTGATCGCCGAGCTCATCGAGAACGCCACCGTCTACTCGCCGAAGCACACTCCGGTCATCGTGCGCGGCGAGGTGGCGGCCCGCGGCTTCGTCTTCGAGGTCGAGGACCGCGGGCTCGGGATGAGCGCAGAGGAGCTGGCCGAACTCAACGAGCGGCTGGCCAGCCCACCGGAGTTCGACCTGGCCGACAGCGACCGGCTCGGCCTTTTCGTCGTCTCCCGCCTGGCCGCCAGGCACGACATCCGCGTGACGTTACGCGGTTCACCATATGGAGGGACCACCGCGATCGTGTTGATCCCGGAAGAGCACGTGGCCGAGCCCGAACCGGAGGCCCACGTGAAGGAACCCGCTCGACCCATGCGGGTGGTGCGAAGTGAGTGACGAGCGCTGGCTGGACGAGGACGCCGGTCCTATCGTCCCGGCCTACCTGCTGACGAGGGGCCGTACGGTCCCCGCGAGCGAGGCCATCGACCTCATCGCGGTGATCATCACGGCCGGCGGCCTGGCGCCGCCGATGGGCCTGGGCCCCGAGCATCTGATCATCATGCAGAAGTGCACCAAGCCGACCCGCCTCGTGGACGTCGCGGCCGAGCTGAACCTGCCCATCGGCGTGGTACGGGTGCTGGTCGGTGACCTGCACGCGCAGCAGCTCGTGCAGGTCGAGCACCCGCCCCCCGCACCCGACGCGAAGGTGCTGCTCGAGGTGATCAGCGGCCTGAAGGCGCTGTGACCGTCGCGCGGTTGAGGCGACCGTACACGGCCGCGAAGAGCGCGGCCGTGCCTCCGGCCAGGGCTGCCGTCCCGAAGACCCACTGGTAGCCGCCCACGCCCGGCTGGGCGGCCAGGATGGCGGCGATGGCCGCGCCGGCCGTGCTGCCGCCCACGATGCGTACGAGCGCGTTCACGCCCGCCGCGAGGGCCGTCTTGCCGGGGTCCACGTGCTCCACGGCCATGGTGCCCAGCGCCGCGTAGCCGACGCCGAGGCCGATGCCCATCAGCGAGGTCGCCACGTACAGGTGGGCCGGGCTGGTGTGCGCGACCACCAGCCACAGCCCCGCCAGCGCCGTGATCGCCGACCCCGCCGCCACCATGGACGAGGCCCGGAAGCGGCGCATGATCCGGCCCGCGAACAGCGAGATGACCAGCATGAAGATCGTGCTCGGCAGCAGGAAGAAGCCCACCTGGAGGGTGGAGGCGCCGAAGCCGTAGCCGGTCCCCACCGGCACCTGGGCGAAGCTGGACATACCCGTCATGAGGGTGAAGAACGAGAACCCGAGCAGCATCGAGGCCACCGTCGCGCCGACCGTGCCCCGGTGGACCAGCATCGCCATCTCCACCAGCGGCTCGGCCACCCGGCGCTCGACCACGACCCAGACCGCCGCCAGCACCGCCGCGGCGGCGAACAGGCCGAGCACGCCCGGCGAGGTCCAGCCCCACGAGCCGCCCTCGCTGATGCCCAGCAGGAGCGCGACCAGCCAGGCGGTCATCAGCGCCGCGCCGGCCAGGTCGGGACGGCCCTTGGGGCCCGCCGGGGCGCTGTCCTTGACGAGCACGGCCACGATCGCGACGGCCACCAGCGAGATGCCGGCCGTGATCCAGAAGACCAGGTGGAAGTCGCCGGACGCGAGCCCGGCCAGGATCATCCCGCCGCCGCTCCCGAACCCCATCGTCGCGCTGATCACCCCGATGCCGGTCGCCAGCTGCTCTCTGGGCAGCACGTCGCGCGCCACCCCGATCGACAACGGCACCAGCGCGGCCACGGCCCCCTGGAGCACCCTCGCCACCATCAACCATTCCAGCGAGGGCGCCAGCGCCGCCATGACCGAGCCGGCCACCAGGAGGCCCAGGGCGCCGAGGATCATGGGGCGCCTGCCGTACATGTCGCCGAAGCGCGACAGCAACGGCGTGGCCACCGCCGCGACCAGGAGGCTCAGCGTGAGCGTCCAGGTCACGGAGGAGAGCGGGGCGTGCAGCTCCCGCTGCAGCACGGGAAGCAGCGGGACCACGGCGGTGTTCTGGAGCGCGGCGATGGAGGCCGCGAAAGCCAGCGCGACCACCCCGGGCCAAGGGTTTCTGGTGGACGTCGTACGTGCCGCGGACGCCACGATTGTCGCCATGTCGGCTCCTTTAGCTAACTTAGGTAAGTAACAGGGAACGATAATACATACGTAAGTTAGGTAAGCAAATCGGTATGGACGAAGATCTCAACAGGACGGTGTCGGCGTTCCGCTCAGTCGTGGACGCGCTGAACCGCGCCAAGACGCATGAGCGCCTGACCGAGGCCGCCGGCGTCCGGCTCGACCGGCCCGACGTGAAGATCCTCGTCCACCTGCTGGACGCGCCCGAGCCGCGCAGGATCGGCGCGATCGCCGAGGCGCTGCAGGTGGAGAGCCCTCACGTGACGAGGCACGTCGCCGCACTGGAGCAGCGCGGGCTGGTCGAGCGGGTACGCGACCCCGACGACGGCCGGGCCTGGCGCATCGCGCTGACCGAGGAGGGGATCGAGGTGGCGGGCAGGTGCCGCCGAGTGACCACCGACCTGTTCGAGGGCGCGCTCGCGGGCTGGCCGGCGGAGGACCGGGCGGAGCTGGCCAGGCTGATGGGCAAACTCTCGGGCGACCTCTGCGCCCACCTCAAGAACCTCGTCAGCTGAGCAGCACGTCCTCGGCGCGGTGGCAGGCGACCTGGCGGCCGCCCAGGTCCCTGAGCGCGGGCGGCTGCTCGCACTCCGGCGCGGCCAGCGGGCAGCGCAGCCGGAACGGGCATCCGGTCCGGGCCGGCACTGCCTCCGTCCTGCCCTTGGCCTCGGGCGGGGCGCCGCCCAGCTTCGGCACGGCGTCGCGCAGGGCGCGGGTGTAGGGGTGGGCAGGCTTGGCGAGCAGCTCGCTGGTCGGCCCCGACTCCACGACGCGGCCCGCGAAGAGCACGTGCGCGGTGCGGCACAGCCGGTCCACGACGGCGAGGTTGTGGGTGATGAGCAGGCGCTCGGTGTCGAGGGAGGCCAGCAGGTCGAGGATCCTGGCCTGGACGGTGACGTCGAGGGCGCTGGTGGGCTCGTCCAGGATGAGCAGGCGGGGGTCCACCGCCAGGGCCCTGGCGATCACCACGCGCTGGCGCTGGCCGCCGGAGAGCTGGTGGGGGCGGCGGGTGGCCACGTCGGGGTCCAGGCCGACCTGTTCGAGCAGGTCCTTGACCCGGTCCCGCGCACCGCGCGGCAGGGCCTCGGCGACCGAGGCGCCGATGCGCATCCTGGGGTCGAGGGCCTCGGCCTGGAACACCGGCTGGACGTCCTTCCGGAACTTCCGCATGTCCACTTTTTTCAGTGTTTGGTCGCCGTACCAGATATTTCCGGACATGGGGGTGAGGAGGCCCAGGAACGCGCGCGCCAGGGTCGTCTTGCCCGAGCCGCTCTCCCCGATCAGTCCGACGCCGCCCTCGATGATGTCGAGGGTCACGTCGTGCACGACCGGGGTGCGGCCGTAGCCGAGCGTCACCCGCTCGGCCCTGAGCATGGTCACGGCAGCGCCTCCAGCAGCTCGCGCGTGTACGGATGGGACGGCTCGGCCAGCACCCGCGCGGCCGGCCCCGACTCCACCACCGCGCCGTCCTTCATGACCAGCACCCGGTCGGCGATCGTCGAGACCAGGGCCAGGTCGTGCGAGACGAGCAGGAGCGCCAGCCCCCGCTCCTCGCGCAGCCTGCGCAGGACGCCGACCACCTCGGCCTGCACGGTCACGTCCAGCGCGCTCGTGGGCTCGTCGGCGAGGATCACCTCGGCGCCCAGGGCGATGGCCAGCGCGATCGCGAAGCGCTGGGCCTGACCGCCGGAGATCTCGTGGGGGTAGCGGCGCAGGATCTCGCGGTCGAGCAGGACCGCCTCCACGGCCTCCCCCATGATCTCCTCCGGGGGCGTGCCCGCGGAGTTGCCGACGCCGTGGAGCTTGAGGGCGCGGCGCATCAGCACGCCGAGGCGGGTGGCCGGGCTGAGGGCCGCCTGCGGCGACTGCATCACGAGCGCCACCCTGGCGCCCCGGATCTCGCGGAGCCTGCGGGGCGACGCTGTGAGCACGTCGACGCCGCACACCCGTACATGACCTGAAATTTCGGCATCTGGGGTGAGGCCCAGCAGCGACATCAGCGTGGTCGACTTGCCCGAGCCGCTCTCCCCCACGATCGCGACGCACTCGCCCTCGCGCACGTCCAGCTCCGGCACGTCGGCCACGACGCGCCCGCCGTAGCGCACCCGCAGGTCGCGCACCTCGATCATCTGACCGCCCTCGTGTTCATGGTCGCGGCCGCTTCGGCACTCGTTGGCTTCGCGCTCTCCTGCCGAGCTCCTCCGCTCCGGGGGTCCAGCGCGTTGCGCAGCCCCTCGCCCAGGACGTTGAACGCGAACGCCGTCACCAGGATCGCCAGGCCGGGGAACGTGACCACCCACCAGTTCGTGGTGAAGAGCGTCTGCCCCTGCTGCACCATCAGCCCCCACTCCGCCGTCGGCTCCTGCGCGCCCAGCCCCAGGTACGACAGCGCCGCCGAGGTCAGGATCACGCCGCCCGCGTCGAGCGAGAGCTGGACCAGGACGGGCGTGAGCGAGTTCGGGAGGACGTGCCTGAGGATGATCAGCGGGGCGGGCACGCCGAGGCACCGGGCGGCGTCCACGTAGCTGCGGGTGGCGATCGAGGCCGCCACGGAGGCCGCCAGCCGGGTGTACCAGGGCCACCACGTCACGGCGATGGACAGGATGACCGTGTTCACGCTGGGCTGGAGCACCACGGCGAGGGCCAGGGAGAGCAGCAGCGCGGGGAAGGCCAGGAAGACGTCCGTGATCCGCATGATCACGTCGCGGATCCAGCCGCCCGCGTACCCGGCGACCACGCCGAGCGTGACCCCGATCCCCGCCGACACGGCCAGCACGGCCACGGCGATGAACAGGGAGGTGCGCCCGCCGTACAGCACCCTGGTGAGCACGTCCCGGCCGACCTGGTCGGTCCCGAACCAGTGCGCGGCGCTCGGCGGTTGCAGGTTCTCCAGCGGCTTGACCTGGTCCACCGGGTACGGCGCGAGCCACGGCGCCAGGATCGCGGCCAGGACGACCAGCACGATGAGCACCGCCCCGAACGCGGCGAACCGGTCGGGGATCCGGGGCAGGAAGCCGCGCCGCAGCGGCGCCTCGACGCTCGTCATCGCTGCCTCGCTCGCGGGTCGACGAAGCCCTGGAGGATGTCCACGACCAGGTTGGCCAGCACGTACACCAGGGCCACCAGGAGCGTGACGCCCGCGATGGCCGGGGTGTCCAGCGACTTGATCGACTCGGCGGCGTAGCGGCCCAGGCCGGGCCAGTTGAAGACCGCCTCGACGAGGAAGCCGTTGACGATCGCGTACGCGAAGACGAGGGCGATCAGCGACAGGACCGGGTTCAGGGCCGGCCGGAGGGCGAACCTGGTCAGGATGGACGTCTCGCCGAACCCGAGCGCGCGCTCCAGCTTGGAGTGGTCCTGGCCGGACTCCTCGATGAGCGCCGCCCTGGTCATCTGGGCGATCACGCCCGTGGGGTAGGCGGCCACGACCAGCGCGGGCAGCACCAGGTGCTGGAGCGTGCTGGTGAAGATGGGCCAGTTGCCGGTGATGAGGGCGTCGACGATCGTGATGTTCGTCCAGAGGGTGAGGGGGCTGGTGGTGTCGAGCGAGGAGTCGTACTCGCCGGCGATCGGGAACCAGCCGAGGTTGCTGGCGAAGACCGTCTGGAGGGCCAGGGCCAGCCAGAAGACGGGTACGGAGACGGCCAGCATGCTGCCGAACCGCACCCCCAGATCCGGAAATTTCGCCTTATAGCGGGCGGCGAGCACTCCGACCGGAATGCCCACGACGACCGCGATGACCAGGGCCGTGCCGACCAGCTCCAGCGAGGCGGGGAAGGCCACGTACAGGTCGTCGAGCACGGGCTGCCGGGTGCGCAGGCTGACGCCCCAGTCGCCGGTGAGCAGGTCGCGCACGTAGTTGAGGAGCTGCACGGGGATCGGGTCGTCGAGCCCGAACTGCCTGCGCGCCGCGGCGAGCTCCTCGGGCGTGGCCTTCGGCCCGGCGAACGCGACCGCCGGATCCCCCGGCACCAGCCGCATCACGACGAACGTGAGCACGACCACGCCGGACACGACCAGGAGGGCCTGGCCGAGCCGGCGGGTCAGGTAACGCGACATGGTCAGCTTGCGCGCTTCTTGAGGTCGTAGAAGAAGACCACGTTGGGATAGGCGGGGTTGTCCACGTACCCTTCGACGTCGGACGTCAGCGCGCGCTGGTAGGTCTGCACGTACGGCACGGCCACCGCCGCCTGGTCCTGGATGATCTTCTTCTGCAGGTCCTTGTACGCCTGGTCGGCCTTGAGCTGGTCAGTGGCCGTGAGCTGCGGCAGCGCGTCGATCGCCGTGTCGATGGCGGAGTCCTTCAGGTACGACAGGTTGAACTGCGGCTTGTCGGCGCTCTTGAACACGTTGACGAACCAGGAGTAGGCGTCCGGATAGTCCGGGTACCAGTACATGACGAAGATGTCCTGGCCCTGCTTCTTGCCCAGGTCCCACTGCGCGCTCCAGGTCATCGGCTTGGCCTGCAGCGTCACGTTCATGCCCTTGAGCGCCGAGCTGAGCAGCGTGACCAGCAGCTTCTGGTCGTCGTCGCCCTGCGCGTAGGTCATGGTGAGCTTGAGCTCGGGGTTGTCCGGGCCGTAGCCGGCCTCGGCGAGCAGCGCCTGCGCCTTGGCGAGGTCCTGCTTGGGCTCCATGTCGTTGGTGCGGCCGAGCAGGCCCTGCGGCACCAGGCCGTTGCCCTTCTGGCCGGAGCCCTTCAGCGCCGCCACCAGGCCGTCGTAGTCGATCGCGTACTGCAGGGCCTGCCGGACCTTGACGTCCTTCGCCGGCCCGCTCGCGGTGTTGAACAGCACCAGCAGGTTCTGGAACGACGGCGAGGAGGCGGTCTGCACGTTCGGGGTCGTCCCGGCCTGCTGGAAGAGCTGCGGGTTCAGCCGCTGGACGAAGTTGACCTCGCCCTTCTGCAGGAGCTGCCAGGCCGTGGTGATCTCGGGGGTGACGCGGTAGGCGACCTTCTTGTACTGCTCCGGCTTCCAGCCGCCCCAGTAGCCCTCGTACGCCTTCAGCGTGAGCTCGGTCTCCTTGCCCTTCTGCCAGGAGTCGATCGTGTACGGGCCCGTGCCGGCGTCCGACTTTCCGTCCTTGTCCACGGCGTTCACGTCGTAGATGTAGGCCGCGTAGCCGGAGGAGGCCACGAGGTCGAGCGGGGTGGCGTACTTGAGCGTGAACTTCAGCGTGGACGCGTCCACCGCGTCGATCGTCTTGACCGCGTCCCAGATGTAGGCGGCGCCGCCCTTCTTCTCGATCGTCCGCTCGATGGCCTTCTTGGCGGCCTCGGCGTCGAGCGTGGCGCCGGAGTGGAACTTGACGCCCTGCCGCAGCTTGAACGTCCACTCCTTGCCGTCGTCCGCCGAGGTCCACTCGGTGGCCAGGCGCGGCTCGGCCTTCTTCTCCTGGGAGTTGTACCTGGTCAGGCCCTCATAGATGTTCTGCATGGCGACGATCTCATTGGAGTACGAGGTCGCGGGGTCCCAGTCGGTGACCACGTCGAGGTTCGGCACGTACACGAACGTGCTGTCGTTGGCCTGCGCGGCCGAGGAGGCCGCCGGTTGGCTGCTGCCGCCGCTCTCCGCCGGCTTGGGGGTTCCGCCGGCCCCGCGCACCTGACCGCCCGCGCACGCGGACGCGGTCAAGGCCAGGACTCCGGTGACCCCGGCGACGAGCAGACGCTTGTGCCAGCGCATGAAGGGGGGATCCTTTCGGTATGTCACCGGGCGAGTGGTCCGGCGGCTTTGACGTGTACCCGCACGGCGGGCTCGGAGAGGTAGCTCAGCGGCACCTCGAGGAGGTCCACGATCTCTACGCCGGAGGGATCCGCCCCCGCCGCGACGGCTCGCGCCGCCGCCTCCTCTTTAGCCCTTTCGATCGCTTTTGACCGGCTATCTCCCGCAGGCAAGATCGTATCCACTCTGCCACTCGCCAGTGCGATGGCGGCGCCCACGGCGTTGGCCACTTCGGCGTGCTCGGGACGGACGACCCGGCTCGCGCCGGGGACGGCGTCGGGCAGCAGGAAGGCCCCGCCACCCACCGCGACCAGGGGTCTGTCCGTTTTGCCGAGAGCCATCCTGTCCACGGCGTCGATGACCATCCCGTCCGCGATGGCCACCGCTCTTTGCAGGGTGTCTGCCATTCTTTCCGACATGTCACCCGAGCCGTGCGCCCGGACGGCGGCCTCGATGCGCTCGCGCCACCCGGCCGCCCCGTCCGGGGTCCGGCCCGCCGCCACGGCCGCGTCGGTCATCGTCACCGTGGAGCCGCCGAACACGAGCGCCTCCTCGACGATCCGGTAACCCACCGAATCGGGGCCGATGCCCGGGTTGCGAACGACCGTGCCGCCGCCGAGCGCGATGGCCAGGATGTCGGGCATGCGGAAGTTGGTCAGCACCCCGCCGATCTCGACCGCCGCCGCCGACTCCCTCGGGAAGCCGCCGGCCAGCACGCCGAGATCGGTGGAGGTGCCGCCGACGTCCACCACGATCGCGTCCGCCACGCCCGACAGGTACGCGGCGCCGCGCAGGGAGTTCGCCGGGCCGGAGCCGATCGTCGAGACCGGCAGCCGGGCGGCGTGCTCCAACGTCATCAGCGTGCCGTCGTTCTGCGCCAGGTACGGCTTCGCGCCCAGGCCGCGTTCGGCCAGCGCGGTGACCAGGGCCTCGGTCACGTGGGCGGCGACGCCGTACAGGGCGGCGTTGAGCACGGTGGCGTTCTCGCGCTCCAGCAGCCCGAGCGAGCCGATCTCGTGGCTCACCGAGACCGGCAGGCCGTACTCGGCCTTGATCAGCTCCTCGACGACGCGCTCGTGATCGCCGCTGGCCGGGCTGAACACGCTCGTGACCGCCACCGCGTCGGCCTCCAGGCCGTCCAGGAAGCGGCGTACGGCGTCGAGCCCCGGCGGGCCGATCTCGCGGCCGTCCACGTAGTGGCCGCCGGGCACGACGGCCTCCCCCGCCGAGACGGCCGCGCGCAGGTCGCCGGGCCAGCCGGAGAGCGGCGGGACGGAGGTGGTGGCGGGCGCGCCGAGCCGCAGCACGGCGACGCGGCCGAGGTTGCGGCGTTCGAGGATGGCGTTGGTCGCGTGCGTGGTGCCGAGCATGACCCGGCCGATCCGCGCGTGCCCCTCTCCCAGCTCGGTGAGGACCGCGTCCAGGGCTGCCCGCAGCCCCTCCGTCACGTCGGGCGTGGTCGGCCGCTTGGCCTTGGCGATCACCCGGCCGTCGGCGTCGAGCACCACCGCGTCCGTGTTCGTGCCGCCGACGTCGATCCCGATCCGCAGGTCAGCCATGCGCCGTCAGCTCCTCGACGGGAACGTAGTCCAGGTCGTAGCCGAAGGCCCGCGGCCCGGCCGTCTCCAGGCCCTTGGGGGTGCGCCAGAGCGGGTCGCACGGCCAGGCGAGCACCGTGACGCGCTGGCCGTACCTGAGCCCCTCGGTCTGCACGGCGGCGGCCGTCTCGGTGTCCACGACGGTGATGAGGTCGGGCACCATGGCCCGCACCCGGCCGTCCTCCAGGGCGACCAGGTTCTCGTTCTGCAGCTCCAGGGTGAGGCGGCGGCCCCGGTCGTCGCCGGTGCCCTCGATCGTGGCCGTCCCCCTGACGAACCCGCCCGTGGTGCGCCGCTCCACGTCCGTCAGCTTGCCGGTGATCAGCCGGACGGCGCCCAGGCTGCCCTGGAGCGCGCCGAGCGGGTCCGCCGCGCCCTCCGTGGCCCTGCCGATCTCGATGGCGCGGGTCACCGTGCCCTCGATGACCGCGCCTCTGGCCCGTACGGTGGTGAGAACGTAGTCGGCCATCAGCGCGGACGAGCCCGCGGCCACGCAGACCGCCCTGGCCAGCCGTTCCGACCAGAGGCCGTCGACGGGGCGGATGGTCACCACGTTGCCGACGATGTCAGACATGATCACCAGGTCGGCCGGGAGCCCCGCCACGTACATCGACACCATCTGGACCTCGGGGAAGGCCCGCCCCATGCCGTCGGCGTCGAGCAGCGGCAGGCCGAGCCGGGCGGCCCAGGCGACGGGCGCGACCCCGTTGGAGCCGCCGATCTCGGAGGACATGATCGCGCTCGGGGGACGGCCGAAGAGGCGTTCGATCTCCTCGGCGATGCGCTTGGGCTCGTCCGCGCTGTGGATCATCTCGTGGCTCACGGTCGGGGCCCCGATGCCGGACAGCGGCACGATCAGCGCGTCGTCGTCCAGCTCGTCCAGGCCGATCAGCGGGACCTCACCGTGCTCGCGGACGGCCCCGACCGCCGCCAGCGATCCGGTGCGCACGTCACCGCCGCCCCCGGTGCCCAGGACGGCGCACCCGCGGGCGAGCGCCGGAATATCGCTCTCGTCAATACTCATATGGCGACACAACCAAGCACACTTCATCTCATTTAGCCAGTCCAGGGCATGTGCTGGCGTCCGCACCGCGGCCCTTGATACACCTGAGGTCGGAACGGGAGGGCACATGCGGATTTCGGTGGCCGCCGACAGCACGGACGGGGTGGCCGAGCGGGTCGTGTCGGAGCTGCGCAGGCGGGGGCACGAGGTGGTCACCCACGGCGCGCTCAGCGAGGAGGAGCGCGACGACTGGGCGTGGGCCTCCGAGCTGGCCGCCCGCGACGTACGCGAGGGGCGGGCCGACCAGGCCGTGGTCTGCTGCTGGACCGGCACGGGCGCCTCGATCGCGGCCAACAAGGTGCCCGGGATCCGCGCCGCGCTGTGCGTCGACGCCTACACGGCCGACGGGGCCAGGAAGTGGAACGACGCCAACGTGCTGGCGCTCAGCCTGCGGCTCACGTCCGAGGTGGTGCTCGACGAGATCCTCGACGCCTGGCTGGCGGGACGGCCGAGCGCCGACTCCGCCGACGTGGCGAACATCTCCCACCTCGACGAGATCTGACTAACCTGTATGGGCATGCCGAACTTACACTGTACGCACTGCGGTGAGGAGGGGCTCGAGGCCGGGTTCATCCGAGACTCGGGCGAGAATTCTCCGGGCTTCGCCAGATGGGTCGAGGGCGCGCTGGAGCGCGGGATCTTCGGCGGCGCCAAGCTGATGGGCCGGCCGAAGTGGGAGATCGACGCGTACCGCTGCCGATACTGCTACCACCTGGAGCTTTTCGCGCCCCGCCGCGCCTGAACGCGACCTCGGTAGCGGTGAGGTCTTTCGGGCGGCGCCGCCCCGTGAACGTGACCGGTCGCGACCGATCCCGGCCGGGAGGCGGAAATCGTCGGCACCGCCGTTTAGGGTGCTTGCCATGACCGACGTGCTGCTCCGCGGCGGGCACCCCTGGGGGCGCGACGCCCCCGCCGACGTCCTCGTCCGCGACGGCCGGATCCACCTCGTCGCCCCCGGCGTCGAGGCGCCGGGCGCCCGGATCGTCGACATCTCCGGGCAGCTCGTGCTGCCCGGCCTCGTCGAGGCGCACTGTCACCTCGACAAGACCCTCTACGGCGGCCCGTGGGTGCCCCACTCGGCCGACGACACGCTGGCCGGGCGCATCGCAACCGACCTCGGCCGCCGCGCGGAGCTGGGCGTGCCGAGCGCCGAGCGGATCGGCGCGCTGCTGGCGCGCATGAGCGCGGCGGGCACGACCCACGTCCGCACCCACACCGACATCGACCCCCAGGTGGGGCTGCGGGGCGTGGAGGCCGTGCTCGAAGCGGCCGCCTCCGCCCCGGTCGACGTCCGGCAGGTGGCCTTCCCCCAGCACGGCGTGCTGATCAACCCCGGCACGGCCGAGCTGCTCGAAGAGGCGCTGAAGAGCGGCGTGGAGGCGGTCGGCGGCCTCGACCCCGCGGGCATCGACCGCGATCCCGTACGCCACCTCGACCTGATCTTCGGCCTGGCCGAGCGCTACGGCGCCCACCTCGACCTCCATCTGCACGACGGCGGGTCGCTGGGCGGCTGGGAGCTCGAGCTCATCACCGAGCGCACCAGGGCGCTGGGGCTGGGCGGCCGGGTGACGGTCAGCCACGCGTACGCGCTCGGCCAGCTCGACGACGCCTACCAGGACCGCCTGATCCAGGGGTTCGCCGAGGCGGGCGTCGCCATCGCGACCGCGGCCGTCTACAGCTTTCCCGTGCCGCCGATCAAGAAGCTGCGGGCCGCGGGCGTCACCGTCGCCTGCGGCCACGACGGCATCCGCGACCTGTGGGGTCCCTACGGCAGCGGCGACATGCTGGAGCGGGCGATGCACGTCGCCTACCGCAGCACGTTCCGCAGGGACGAGGACATCGAGCTGGCGCTGGAGGCCGCCACCTACGGCGGCGCCCGCGCGCTCGGGCTGGAGTCCTACGGCCTGTCCCCGGGTGACCGGGCGGACCTGGTCGTCGTGCCGTGCGGGGGCGCGGCGGAGGCGGTGGTCGTTCACCCTGCGCGCACTCTGGTCATGAAAGACGGCGTCGTCCTGCACAATTGACCGGCGGGACCATCGAAAGGCAGGCAAGTGCTCTCTATTCACCAGCGGATCGCGGCAGAGCTGGGCGTACGCGACGGCCAGGTGCAGGCGGCCGTCGAGTTGCTCGACGGCGGCGCCACCGTGCCGTTCATCGCGCGATACCGAAAAGAGGTCACCGGCACCCTCGACGACGCGCAGCTGCGCACGCTCGAAGAGCGCCTGCGCTACCTGCGCGAGCTGGAGGAGCGCCGGGCGGCGATCCTTGAGTCGATCGAGTCTCAGGGCAAGCTCGACGACGAGCTGCGCGAGCAGATCATGGCGGCCGAGACCAAGGCCCGGCTCGAGGACATCTATCTGCCGTACAAACCCAAGCGGCGCACCAAGGCGCAGATCGCCCGCGAGCTCGGCCTGGAGCCGCTGGCCGACCAGCTGCTCGCCGACCCGACGCTCGACCCCGCCGCCACGGCCGAGGGCTTCGTCACCGAGGGCGTGGCCGACGCGGGCGCGGCGCTGGAGGGGGCCAGGGCGATCCTGATCGAGCGGTTCGCCGAGGACGCCGACCTGATCGGCGGCCTGCGCGAGCAGCTCTGGAGCCGCGGGCGGCTCGTGTCGAAGGTCCGCGAGGGCAAGGAGGAGGCGGGGGCCAAGTTCTCCGACTACTTCGAGTTCGGCGAGCCGTTCACGAAGCTGCCCTCGCACCGGATCCTGGCGATGTTCAGGGGCGAGAAGGAGGAGGTGCTGTCGGTCACGCTGGAGCCGGACGACAGCCCCGACTACGAGCTGCGCATCGCCTCCCGCTTCGGCGTCTCCGACCAGGGGCGGCCGGCCGACAAGTGGCTGGGCGAGACCGTGCGCTGGGCCTGGCGCACCCGCATTCTCGTGCACCTCGGCATCGACCTGCGGATGCGGCTGTGGCAGGCGGCCGAGGACGAGGCGGTGCGGGTCTTCGCGGCCAACCTGCGCGACCTGCTGCTCGCCGCCCCCGCCGGGAGCCGGCCGACCATGGGGCTCGACCCCGGCCTGCGTACGGGGGTCAAGGTCGCCGTGGTCGACGCCACGGGCAAGGTCGTCGAGACCGCGACCATCTACCCCCACGAGCCCAAGCGGCAGTGGGACCAGTCGCTGGCCGTCCTGGGCGCGCTCGCGCAGCGCCACGGGGTCGAGCTGATCGCCATCGGCAACGGCACCGCCTCCCGCGAGACCGACAAGCTGGCCGGTGAGCTGGTCAAGCACATGCCGTCGATCACCAAGATCGTCGTCTCCGAGGCCGGGGCCTCGGTCTACTCGGCCTCGCCGTACGCGTCGCAGGAGCTCCCCGAGCTCGATGTGTCCCTGCGCGGCGCGGTCTCGATCGCCCGCCGGCTCCAGGACCCGCTGGCCGAGCTGGTCAAGATCGACCCCAAGTCGATCGGCGTCGGCCAATACCAGCACGACCTGGCCGAGTCCAAGCTCTCCCGCTCGCTCGACGCGGTGGTCGAAGACTGCGTCAACGCCGTCGGGGTCGACGTCAACACCGCCTCGGCGCCCCTGCTCACGCGCGTGTCCGGCATCGGCTCCACGCTGGCCGAGAGCATCGTCCGCCACCGCGACTCCAACGGCCCCTTCCGCACGCGCGCCGCGCTCAAGAACGTGCCCCGGCTCGGGCCCAAGGCGTTCGAGCAGTGCGCGGGCTTCCTGCGCATCCGCGAGGGCGACGACCCGCTCGACGTGTCGAGCGTCCACCCGGAGGCCTACCCGGTGGTCCGCCGGATCCTCACCTCGGCCAAGACCGACCTCAAGTCGCTGATCGGCAACACCGCGGCCCTGCGCTCGATGAAGCCCGAGACCTTCACCGACGAGACGTTCGGCCTGCCGACGGTCACCGACATCCTGCGCGAGCTGGAGAAGCCCGGCCGCGACCCGCGTCCCGCCTTCAAGACCGCCGTCTTCAAGGAGGGCGTGGAGAAGCTCTCCGACCTGTCCTCGGGCATGATCCTGGAGGGCGTGGTCACCAACGTCGCGGCCTTCGGCGCCTTCGTGGACATCGGCGTCCACCAGGACGGCCTGGTCCACGTCTCGGCCATGTCGCGAAACTTCGTCAAGGACCCGCGTGACGTGGTCAAGCCCGGCGACATCGTCCGCGTCAAGGTCCTCGACGTCGACATCCCCCGCAAGCGCATCTCCCTGACCCTGCGCCTGGACGACGAGACCCCCGCCCAGTCCCCGGGCGACGGCTCCCGCAGGGGCGGCGGCCGCAGCGAGGGTGCTCGCGGCGACGGCGGCCGTGGGAACGGGGGTCGCGGCGACGGCGGCCGAGGAGACGGTGCCCGCGGTGACGGCGGGCGCGGCGACGGGAAGGGCAACGGCGGCCAGCGCGACCGCACCCAGGGCCGCGGAGACGACCAGCGCGGCCGAGGAGACGGCGGCCGTGGGGACGGCGGCCGTCGCGGCGGGGGCGACCAGCGCGGTCGCGGAGACGGCCAGCGCGGCGGCCAACGCCGCCAGGACCGCCCGGCCCCCACCGGCGCCATGGCGGAAGCCCTCCGCAAGGCGGGCCTCACCGACTAACCCACCAAGGAAACCCACCGGCCCCTCCGCGGAACCGCTCCGCGCGAGGGGCCACGGCATTCCACCCGACGCCCCTCCCTCCGGCACAGCCGACACACCACCCCACGCACGCCGCCCCCGACACCGCCCGCGCGAGAGACCACGGGCGTGCCGCAACGCCCCGCGAGAGACCACGGGCGTGCCACCCAGCACCCTCCCCTCAGCACAGCCCGCCCTCCCGGACGCACACCCACCACCCAACAACGCCCCGCGACAGGCCACGCGGGCACCACCCCACGCCCTCCCTCCAGCAGCCGACCCGCCCCCGCACGCGGATCACAGCTACGAGGACCCGGGCCGCCCATGTCTGGAGCAGCGCCGAGGCCCCTGGCCAGCTCGGACCGGCCGGGTGGAGGTAGCCGACGCCTCCGGATCGCGTCGCGACGGCGGGCAGCACCGCCGCCGCCGTCGGTGGCGTGGCATGGGCCGGGTGCCGGGCAGTGTGCCGACGCGCGCTGAGGGCGGGGGCGATACGGTCGAGGGGTGAGCACGACAGCCTTCACCACAGCGATCGCCCAGGCCCGCGACCTCCTCCGATGGTGCTCGCCGCTGAGGACCGAGCTGTGGGCGGCGCGGCTCGCCGCTGATCTCGAGCCGGACCAGGTGGAGCCCTTCCTGCGGCAACTGTCCGAGGACGGCAGGACGGAGGCGCGGCTCACGCTCGCGGCACTGGCGGCGGTCGACCCGGCCGCCGACGCACGCCCGGTGTCCGACGCACGTCCCGCATCGGATGTGGGGTCCGGCGGAGGCGATCGGAACGAGGCGGGCTCTCACGCCCCGGTGGCGGCGAGCGTGTACGTGAGGGCCGCTGACGGCGTCGTGGAGACGTTGCCCGGGTGGGTGCGGCGGATGGGACGGGTGGTGTGTGAGGGCGGCTGGTACGGCAAGGCGGATCCGTACGGTGAGCAAGCCCTCGCGGCCCTGTCGTTCCGGTACGAGAACGGCAAGGAGCCGCACCTCCTCGTCGTCGCCATCGACCAGGTGAACGGCGGTCTGGCGGTGGACGCGGTCGTCGAGGAGGTGAAGTTCCTCGACGATCTGGGCCTGCGGGCCGAGGAGCCGGGGGCGGTCGCGGGGCGGGTGCTGGACGCGTTCGAGCTGGGTGACCGGATCATGGGGGCGCTGGTCGCCGACACGCTGCCCGCCGTGCGGCCGGTCGCGCTCTCCAGGGCCCGCGCGGTGCCCGATCTCGTACGTCCGGCGCCCGACGACACCGTGAGCCGGTTCCGGGAGCTGCCGGAGCTGCCGGGGGCGCGGGAGGCGTTCGAGAAGCTTGTGGAGT
This sequence comes from Nonomuraea angiospora, assembly GCF_014873145.1. Taxonomy (NCBI): domain Bacteria; kingdom Bacillati; phylum Actinomycetota; class Actinomycetes; order Streptosporangiales; family Streptosporangiaceae; genus Nonomuraea; species Nonomuraea angiospora. The sequence continues at coordinate 5,514,146 of NZ_JADBEK010000001.1, forward strand.
TCGTAGGTGATCGTCCTTTGTGGTGGAGCCCGGCGCGGGTCACCCAGTTCCTGACGTCCTGGTTGCCCAGGGAGGCCATCCTGTCGGAGGCGGGGATCGCGGCGATGCCGGAGGTGGTGCGGGCCTGGAGCCGGTTCTGCGGAGCGCATCCGGCGGTGCTCGCCCAGGTCGAGGCGGACCTGCCACGGCTGCCCGCCCTCATGGCCGACGAGTCCCTGGCGAGCCTCGGCAAGCGCATCGCCAAGAACCGCCTCTGACGCAGCAGGACTACCTCGGGCGGGCGATCGAGATCGCCGGGGACGAGCTGACCCCCAGGCGGACGGTGGAGCTCATCAGCCGGAGCCTCGGACGCGAGATCACCTACCGGCAGGTGCCCGTCGCCGCTTTCGGGCTCGGCCCCGACGCCGAACGCGCCCTCGCGGACGAGCGCGCCCTCCCGGACGAACGCGCCCTCCCGGACGAACGCGCCCTCCCGGACGAGCGCGCCTTCGCGGACGAGCGCGCCCTTCCGGACGAACGCGCCTCGCGGACGAACACGCCTTCGCGGACGAGCGCGGACCGTGGCACGCCTACCTCGCGGCGTTGCGCGAACGCCACACCGGCCTCCTCGACTCCCGCACCTGGCTTCGGGACGGCGGCGCCGAGCGGACCGGGGCCCTGCTCACCTGAGCTGCGCCGACGCGCCGGACAGCAACATGTCGAGCCCTGCTACCTGAGCTGCCCCGACGCGCCGGACAGCAGCATGTCGGGCCCTGCTCACCTGAGCTGCGCCGACGCGCTGGACAGCAGCATGTCGAGCCCTGCTACCTGAGCTGCCCCGACGCGCCGGACAGCAGCATGTCGGGCCCTGCTCATTTGAGCTGCGCCGACGCGCTGGACAGCAGCATGTCGAGCCCTGCTACCTGAGCTGCCCCGACGCGCCGGACAGCAGCATGTCGGGCCCTGCTCACCTGAGCTGCGCCGACGCGCTGGACAGCAGCATGTCGAGCCCTGCTACCTGAGCTGCCCCGACGCGCCGGACAGCAGCATGTCGGGCCCTGCTCATTTGAGCTGCGCCGACGCGCTGGACAGCAGCATGTCGAGGGCCGTGTGATAGGCGCTGTCGTTCATCTCGGCCACCAGCAGCGGCGCCGTCGCGGCGATGTTCGGGTGCGTACGGGCGGGCAGCCGGGCGTACGTGGCCTGCCACACCTCCTCGTCCGCCTCCCGCGCCGCCTTGGGCAGCGCCAGCGTGGCGGCGTCGAGGATGGCGAAGGCCAGGCTCTGGTCGATGAACGCGTGATAGATCCGCACCGCGTCCCCGTCCGCGAACCCGGCGCCGCGCAGGACGCCGAGGATGGCCTCGTCGCCGGCCACCTCGTTCGGCCGGCCGGTGACCCGGCTGGCGGTCAGCACCGCGGCCTGCGGGTGCGCGAGGTACGCGTGGTAGATGCGCAGGCCCAGCTCGCGCAGGTCGGCGCGCCAGTCGCCGGCGGGCCACCAGTCGGCCATCGCGGTGCCGATCAGCTCGTCCGCGATCGCCCGCACCAGGTCGTCCATGCCGCGGAAATAGCGGTAGACGGTGCTGGCGTCCGCGCCCAGGGCCAGGCCCAGGCGGCGGGCGGACAGCCCCGCCGCCCCGTGCTCGCGGAGCATGCGGAGCGCGGTCTCCACGATGAGCTGGTGGGTGAGGACCTGCCCTTGTTTGGTGGGGCGGCGCCGCCTGCGCGCCGCCTCCGGCACCACTCGCTTGGCCACGAGATACGACCCCTTATGCCAACGCCATTGACGTTGACGACCCTACCCGAGTTGAATTCTCGACACACCCCCCAAAACAGCATTAAAAGGGGACTTATCGTCATGCGTATCCTTCTCGTTGGAGCCGGCGGCGTGGGAACCGCCATTACCCGCATCGCCGCCCGCCGCCCTTTTCTCGACCACATGGTGGTCGCCGACTACGACCTCCCTCGCGCCAAGGCCGCCGTGGCCGCGCTGGGCGAGCAGGCGGACCGGTTCACCCCTGTCAAGATCGACGCGGCCGACCGGGCCGCGGTCACCGCGCTGCTGAAAGAGCACCGGTGCGACGTCCTCCTGAACGCCACCGACCCCCGATTCGTGCTGCCGCTGTTCGACGCGGCCCTCGCCGCCGAGGCCGACTACCTCGACATGGCGATGTCGATGTCCAGGCCGCACCCCGACCGCCCGTACGAGGAGGTGGGGGTCAAGCTGGGCGACGACCAGTTCGCCCGCGCCGGCGAGTGGGCCGCGAACGGCCGGCTGGCGCTGGTCGGCATGGGCGTGGAGCCCGGCCTGGCCGACGTCTTCGCCCGCTACGCCGCCGACGAGCTGTTCGACGAGATCGAGGAGATCGGCATCAGGGACGGCGCCAACCTGACCGTCGACGGCTACGAGTTCGCCCCCTCGTTCAACATCTGGACCACCATCGAGGAGTGCCTCAACCCGCCGGTCATCTACGAAAAGGACCGCGGCTGGTACACCACCGAGCCGTTCAGCGAGCCCGAGATCTTCGACTTCCCCGACGGGATCGGCCCCGTGGAGTGCGTCAACGTCGAGCACGAGGAGGTCATGCTGGTCCCCCGGTGGATCCCGGCGCAGCGGGTCACCTTCAAGTACGGGCTCGGCGAGGACTTCATCGGCAAGCTCAAGACCCTGCACGCGCTCGGCGTGGACCGCACCGAGCCGGTCGCGGTCCGGACCGACGACGGCACCGCCAGGGTGTCGCCGCGCGACGTGGTGGCCGCCGTGCTGCCCGACCCGGCGGGCCTCGGCGACCGCATGCGGGGCAAGACCTGCGCCGGGACCTGGGTGAAGGGCGTCAAGGACGGGCGGCCCCGCGAGGTGTACCTCTACCACGTGGTGGACAACCAGTGGTCGATGCGCGAGTACGGCTCCCAGGCCGTGGTCTGGCAGACCGCCGTGAACCCCGTCGTCGCCCTGGAGCTGATGGCGAACGGGGTCTGGAAGGGCGCGGGCGTGCTGGGGCCCGAGGCGTTCGAGCCGGGCCCGTTCCTGGACCTTCTGGTGGAGTACGGGTCCCCCTGGCGCATGCGCGAACAGTGAGCGCGGGATCATGGAGGCGTAACGACCCGCACGACGAAGGACAGCGCCTTGAGCATCGCCGACGATCCCGACCGAGCACCGGCCCGTTCCCACCTGTACGCCATGGGCTGGTCGGAGGAGGACATGCGCCGCCCGGTGGTCGGCATCGCCTCCACCTGGACCGGCACGATGCCGTGCAACCTCACCCACCGCGAGCTGGCCGCCCACGTGGCCGAGGGAGTGCGCGCGGCGGGTGGCACGCCGATGGAGTTCAACACCATCGCGGTCTCCGACAACCTCACGATGCACACCCCCGGCATGCGCACGTCGCTGATCAGCCGCGAGGTCATCGCCGACTCGATCGAGCTCATGGGTCGCGCGCACGGCTTCGACGCGCTGGTGGTCATCGTGGGCTGCGACAAGACCGTGCCGGCCGGGATCATGGCGCTCGCCCGCCTGGACGTGCCGGCCGTCGTCCTCTACAGCGGCACGATGATGCCCGGCAGGTGGCGCGGGCGCGACGTCACGATCCAGGACATGTGGGAGGCCCTCGGCGAGCGCGCCGTCGGCCGCCTCGACCAGGCGGAGCTGGACGACCTGGCCAAGCACGCCTGCCCGGGCGCCGGCACCTGCGCCGCCCAGTACACCGCCAACACCATGGGCAGCGTCGCCGACTTCCTCGGCCTGGCGCCGTTCGGGGTGGGTGACATCCCGGCGGTGGCGGAGGACAAGAACGCCGCCGCCCGGCGCGTCGGCGAGATCGCCATGGAGGCGCTGGCCCGCGACGCCCGCCCCTCGCGGGTGCTGACCGAGGACGCCCTGCACAACGCGATCGTCTCGGTCGCCGCCATGGGCGGCTCCACCAACGCCGTCCTGCACCTGCTGGCCATCGCCCGCGAGGCGGGGCTGCCGCTGCGCATCGACGAGATCGGCGAGGTCTGCCGCCGGGTCCCGATCATCACGGGGCTCAAGCCGAGCGGCGGCGACCACACGGCCCTGGACCTGTGGCGGGCCGGCGGCACCTCGCTGGTGGTGCGCCGCCTGCTGGAGGCCGGGCTGCTGCGCGAGAACGTCACGCTGGTGGACGGCCGCACGCTGGCGGAGGTGGCGGCCGACGCCGAGGAGACGCCGGGGCAGGAGGTGGTGGCGAGCGTGGCCGAGCCGTTCAAGCCGCGTGGCGCGCTGGCCATCCTGCGGGGCTCGCTCGCGCCCGACGGCTGCGTGCTCAAGCTGGGCGGCAAGGACGACTTCCGCCACGAGGGCCCGGCCAAGGTGTTCGACTCGGAGCACGACTGCTACCTCGCCATCCAGGAGGGTCACATCGTGCCGGGCGACGTCATCGTCCTGCGTTACGAGGGCCCCGCGGGCGGCCCCGGCATGCAGGAGATGCTCTCGATCACGGGCCCGCTCGTCGGGCGCGGCCTCGGGGCCTCGGTGGCGCTGGTCACCGACGGGCGCTTCAGCGGGGTCTCGCACGGGCGCGTGATCGGGCACGTGGCGCCGGAGGCGTACCACGGCGGGCCGATCGCGCTGGTGCGCGACGGTGACACGGTGGTCATCGACAGCGCGGCGGGGACGATCGAGCTGGTGGTGCCGGAGGAGGAGCTGGCGCTGCGCCGCGCCTCGTGGAAGCGGCCCGAGAGAGAGGTCGAGCGAGGGGTGCTGACCAAGTACATGGCGACGGTGGGCTCCGCCTCGGACGGCGCCGTCACGGCCTGACCGGGGACCGAGCAGGCGGCCCGGGCCGCTATGCTGCGCAGTGACGTACTCGAGCCGTTGTTAGGAGATTTGCGCGATGTACAAGGAGTTCGCTGTCGAGGCCGTGATGTGGCTCGTTCCGGTCGCGGTGCTGATCGGGGTGGCACTCCTCGTCACCGCGTGAGCCAGAGGCTCAGCCAGGGGTCGGCCCGGCCCCTGGCGGTCGCTCAGCGGTAGTACCTGTACGCCTTATCCCGCGGTGAACGGCGGGACGTCCCCGGGCTCGTTGAGCTCGGCGATGGCCAGCTCGGCCGTGCTGCGGATGTCGAAGAACTTGTCGAGCGCGGTGATCGCGAACAGGTGCTTGCACCGCCCGTTCAGCCCCGCCAGCAGCAGCCGGCCGCCCGAGGCGGTGACGGCCTTGTGCAGGTAGACCAGCACGGACAGGCCGGAGGAGTCGCAGACGCTGACCGCCTGCATGTCGATGACGAGCATCGGGGGCTGGGTGAGATCGAGCGCCTTGGTGACCCGGTCGCGGACCTCGGCGGCCGACCCGAAGTCGAAGTCCCCCGTCAGTCGCGCGATGACACAGGGTCCCTGGAGTCCGAGGCTTATCGACAAGGCCTGCTCCGAAGTCACCCAGCTCCACCTACCTGCATTGCTTGACCGATCCGACTACTTTACGAGAAGTAGCGCTTCGGGTTGAACACCAGCATCTGCTCAATCTGCTCGTCGGTCACACCCGAGTCCCGCAGTGCGGCCAAGACATCATCGTGGATGTGATCGTAGCGCCAGTTCGGCGCGAGCGTTGAGCGGGCCTCCTCCCAGGCGCCGCCGAAGTAGTCCATGAAGCAGGCCGTGTCGTGGCTGAGGACCATACGATCGGCGTATCCGCGCCGGCAGAGCTGCGCGACCGTGGCCACCCGCTGCGCCGTCGGGTTGTACGGATCCAGCCCGAACCGGTCCATCCCCAGCGTCGCGCCCGTGTCGGCCAGGCGCATGAGGTAGTCGAGGTCGTTGCTGTCGCCCGCGTGCCCGACGACCACCTTCTCCAGGTCCACGCCCTCCTTGGCGAACAGGTCGAGCGCGATCAGGCCGCTCTGCGTGAAGGAGTTGGTGTGGATGGTGATCGGCGCGCCGGTGCGCAGGTGCGCCTGCGCGACGGCCCGGCAGATGCGCTCGACGCCGGGCGTCAGGCCCTTCTGCTCGACCACGCACTTGAGGAACGCCGCCTTCACGCCGGTGTCGGCGATGCCCTCGGTGAGATCGCGGACGAAGTCGTCGACCATCGGCTCCGGCATGTCGATGAACAGGCCGGGGCCGCGGTGCTCGTACTGGTGGGGCAGCTCCTCGAAGGAGTAGATGCCGGTGGCGACCACGATGTTCAGGCCGGGCACCCGCTCGGCGACGCGCTGGATGCGCGGGATGTAGCGGCCGAGGCCCCACACCGTCGGGTCGACGATCGTCCGCACGCCCTTCGCGGCCACCGCGTTCAGCTTGGCGACCGCGTCCGCCACCCGGACCTCCTCGTCCCACCAGGCGCCTCTGCCGTAGTTGTCGAGGTGCTCGGTGGCGAGGACGAACACGTGCTCGTGCATGAGCGTCTGCCCGAGCTCCTCGACGTCCACGGGGCCGCGAACGGTGGGGACGGTGGCCATGAACGCCTCCATACCGGCTGGTCGGTGTGCGCCACGGTAAGTCCCCGCCCGATGTCCGTCAACCAGCCACTCCGGCCACGGCGAGGCGGCGGAACAGCGGCTCGGGCGGGGGCAGCCGCTCGCCGGCGACCGCCGCGGCCACCCGCGCCGCCGCCGTCGGCAGGAAGGGCTCCAGCTGTACGGCCAGCGTCCGGCACGCGTGCACCAGCGTCCCCAGCGCGGCCTCCTGCCCGGCCCGGGGCCGCCCCCACGGCCGGGTCCGCTCGACGTACCTGTTGGCCTCCTCGACGAGCGCCCAGACGGCCGTCGCCGCCCGCCGGAAGTCGAACGCCTCCAGCGCCTCGTCCACCGGCACCGCGGCCAGTTCCTCCCCGGCCGGGGGCACGTGGCCGTCCAGGAAGCGGTGGACCATGGTGACGACCCGGTTGACCAGGTTCCCCAGCCCGTTGGCCAGGTCCTCGTCCGCCCTGGCGACCAGCCGTTCCTCGGTGAAGTCGGCGTCGCCCACGCGCGGCACCTCGCGCAGCAGCCACCACCGCACGGCGTCGACCCCGTAGGCGTCCACGAGCGCCACCGGATCGGCCGCGCCGCCCGCCGACTTGCTGATCTTGCGGCCGTCCACCGTGAGGTAGTCGTGCACGAAGATCTCCGTGGGCAGCGGCAGGCCCGCGGACAGGAGCATCGCCGGCCAGTACACCGCGTGGAACCGGATCACGCCCTTGCCCATCAGGTGCGTCCTGCGCCGCTCGGAGACCCACCAGCGGGCGTAGTCGTCGCCTTCGAGCGCGGTGACGTAGTTGGCCAGCGCGTCCCACCACACGTACACGACCTGGTCCGGATCGCCGGGCACCGGGATCCCCCAGCCGCGGGCGCGGGCGGCGGAGCGCGAGACGCTGAGGTCGTCCAGCCCGGCCTCGACGAACGCCAGCACCTCGTTCCGCCGCGCGACCGGCTCGATCCTGAGCCGCCCGCCGCGGATGAGCTCGCTCAGGGCGTCCTGGTAGCGGGAGAGCCGGAAGAACCAGTTCTGCTCGGACACGCGCTGCAGCGGCGCCTCGTGCCCGTCGGGGCAGGGGCCTTCCGGGTAGAACTGCTCGCAGCCCACGCAGTACAGCCCCTCGTAGTGCCGCTGGTAGAGGTCGTGCCTGGTCGCCTCCCAGATCCGCTCGACCCCGGCCCGGTGCCCGGGGTGGACGCTCGTGCGGATGAACGAGTCGAACGACAGGTCCAGCGGCCCCCGCAGCCCCTCGAACGCGGCCGCGTTCCGGTCCACCAGCTCCCGCACCGGCACGCCCGCCGCCTCGGCGGCCAGCACGTTCTTCAGCGAGTTGTCGTCGGTCCCGGTCTGGAACCGCACCGGCTCGCCGCGCCGCCGGTGGTGCCTGGCCAGCACGTCGGCCTGCACGAGCTCCAGGGCGTGCCCGAGGTGCGGGCGGGCGTTGACGTAGGGGATGGTCGTCGTGAGGTACATCAGGTGCCTCCAAGGGGCCCCGGACACGACGAGAGGCCCCGCTCGCAGGGCCTCGACAAGACGTCGCCGACGAAACCCCCTAAGGGGCCATCATCTTCGGCGAGATCGTCATGCCGCCCATGCTAACCACCCGCACCCGCCCCGGCCACCCGTTAACGCCCGGCGCGGTGGCGGACCAGCCAGACGGCCAGGCCGGCCGCGAAGACCGCCAGGCCCGCCAGCACCGACACCGGCGGGAGCGTGGCGGCCAGCAGCACGCACAGGCCCAGCCCCAGGCCGGCGACCGGCCGGGGCGGCGCGCCCTCTTCGCGGCCGAGCGTGAGCGCGCACGCGTTGGCGATGGCGTAGTAGACCAGCACCCCGAACGACGAGAACCCGATCGCCCCCCGCAGGTCGGCGGCCAGCAGCAGGACGATCACCGCGGCCGCGACGGCCAGCTCGGCCCGGCGCGGCACCTGCCGCGCCGGATCCACCGCGGCCAGCGCGCCGGGCAGGTCGCGCTCGCGCGCCATGGCCAGCACCGTGCGCGAGACGCCCAGCAGCAGCGCCATCAGCGCGCCCAGCGCCGCCACGGCGGCCCCGGCGCCCACCACCGGCACCAGCCATTGGGCCCCGGCCGCCCTGACGACGTCGGCCAGCGGCGCCGGGGACCTGGCCAGCAGCTCCGGCCCGAGCGCGCGCAGCGCGGCCCCCGCGACCAGCGCGTAGACGACGAACGTGATGCCCAGCGCGATGCCGACCGCTCGGGGGATGGTGCGGGCGGGGTCGCGCACCTCCTCACCGAGGGTGGCGATCCTGGCATAACCGGCGAACGCGAAGAACAGCAGCCCAGCCCCTTGCAGCACGTCCCAGACATCGACGGGTGCGGGGGGCAGGGGCTCGTGGGCGAACCAGCCGAACGTGACCGTGTCGTCGCCGATCAGCCCCGTGACCACCACCGCGACGAGCACGGCCAGCACGAACACGACGATCACCCGGGCCACCCCGGCCGAACGCTGCACGCCGTACAGGCTGACCGCCGTCAGCGCGGCGACCGCGCCGACGGCCAGCGGCCTGGCCAGCCCGGGGGCGACGTAGGCGCCGAACGTGAGCGCCATCGCCGCGCACGAGGCCGTCTTGCCGACCGTGAAGCCCCAGCCCGCCAGATAGCCCCAGAGCGGCCCCAGCCGCCGCCTGCCGTAGACGTAGGTGCCGCCGGACTCGGGATAGAGGGCGGCCAGGCGGGCCGAGGAGGTGGCGTTGCAGTACGCCACGACGCCGGCCAGCACGAGGGCCACCGGCAGCCAGGCGCCCGCCGCGGCCGCGGCGGGCGCGAAGGCCGCGAACACGCCCGCGCCGATCATCGCGCTCAGCCCCACCACGACCGCGTCGGTGGTGCCGAGCCTGCGCGACAGCTCCTCCGCCACGTGCCCGCCTCCTCTCCCGCCTCAGGAGGCTCCCACTCTGCCGCATCCCACCGGCGGCCCGGCCGACGGCCAGGTGAACGCCTGCCGTCAGGTGGCCTCGTCGGCGCCGGGCTCGGCGCCGGGCCCGGCATCGGAGGGGGCGTCGGGGGCGGGCACGACCAGCACCGGCCGGCCCGCGTTGTGCAGCACCCGGTCGGACGTGCTGCCGAGCAGCAGCGAACGGACCCCGCCGAACCCCCGCGTCCCCGTCACGATGAGCCTGGCGTCGATCTCGTCGGCCACGTCCACGATCGTCGACCACACCGCCGCCGAGTCCGGATCGCACCGCGGGGTCGCCTCCAGGCCGGCCTTGCGGGCCAGGTCCGCGCCGTGCTCGGCGAGCTCCCGCATCGCCTTCTCGACGGCCGCGTCCTCCGTGCCCAACTGGTCGATCACCATCATGAGCCCGACGGAGGCCCTGGCCGTGGCCATCGCCGCCCGCTCCCACACCGTCAGCACGACGGCGGACTCACCCCTCAGGAGCTCGCCCGCGAAGGCGATCGCCGCCTTGGAATCGTCGGAACCGTCGTACGCGATCAAAATCGTCATCTCAGCACTCCCACATCGTGATCGGGCCCTACCTCTTACCCGGGCGACCCGTTTCACTCCTGCGTCAGGGGTAGCCGCCCCATATGACCGTTACGCGATTCCACGACCTGCCCCTCGCCCAGCGCGACCGCGAGTGGGACGCCGCCGCGGCGGACAAGCGGGTGCGCAAGTGGGCGGACGCCGAGGACAAGCCGAACGCGAAATACCGCGAGGCCTTCAGCTGGTACGACGCGGACGACGCCGACGAGTTCGGCGCGTACAAGCTGCCGATCGCCGACGTCGTGAACGGGGAGCTGAAGGCCGTGCCCCGGGCGGTGTTCGCCGCGGCCGCGGTCATGGAGGGCGCCAGGGGCGGGGTCGATCTGCCGAAGCAGGACATCGAACGCGTCAAGGGCCACCTGGCGCGCTACTACGCCAAGCTGGGCGAGGAGCCGCCCTGGGAGCGCTGAGCCAGCGGCTTGAGCATCGACAGCCCGGCCAGCGCCAGCACGCCGATCTCGGTGACGACCACGGCCCGCTGGGTCAGCCCGGCCGGGATGTCGTCGTTGGTCAGCGGGATGCCGAACATCCGCACCACGTACGGGACCACGACCAGCAGCAGCGCTCCGAGCGCCACCGCGCTGAGGATCCGCACCGCCCTGGCGTACCGGATCCTGGCCTTGGCCAGCAGCATCCCCGCCGCGGGCATCACCAGGAACGCGGCGAAGGCAGCGTACCGGTGGATGCCGCCCGACAACGACAGCGGCACGCCCGGCCGGTCGGTGGGAAAGGCGCCGATCAGGAACATGCTCGCCCCCCACGCCAGCAGCAGCGCGACGACCCAGCGGCTCATCCCGGCCCGGCGCATCGCCTCGGCGATCAACGCCGAGCCCACCGCGAACAACGTCAGCGAGGCGGGCAGCAGCCAGCCGGACGCCTGGAAGGCGTACTCGCTGATGACGCTGTGCAACGGGTCGAGGTCGGATTCCGCGTGGAGGGTGAGCATGGCGCCGCTTCCGGTGCCGATGGCCGCGAATCCGCTGACAAGCAATGCCTTCATGACTCAAAGCTCGTGGAACGCGGCCTCGCGGACTATCGGAGATCGACCCTGAAGTGACCTGAACGATCCCCTAATACCTTGGTCGGAAGCGACCCTGAGAACCCCCGTCCACCTGCGCGGACGTGACCCTGGGTAGGGGCTCCCCCCTCAGGGTGGGGCCCGGGTGCCTGACCCGGTTTGACCTGGAGCCCGCTCCAGGGGTGAACCTGGAAACATGAAGAAGCGCACTCTCGGGAACGGCGGCCCTCAGGTCTCCGCGCTGGGCCTCGGCTGCATGGGCATGTCCGACTTCTACGGCCCGGGTGACGAGAAGGAGTCGATCGCCGTCATCCACCGCGCACTCGACCTGGGCATGAATTTTCTGGACACGGCCGACACGTACGGGCTCGGGGCCAACGAGGAGCTCGTCGGCCGGGCCGTCAAGGACCGGCGGGACGAGGTGGTGCTGGCCACCAAGTTCGGCGTCAGGCGCGGCGGCGGCACCCGCTCCGTCGAGAACAGCCCGGAGTACATCAGGGCCGCCTGCGACGCCTCGCTCCGGCGTCTCGGCGTGGACCACATCGACCTGTACTACATGCACCGCCGCAACAGGAACGTTCCCGTCGAGGAGTCGGTCGGCGCGATGGCCGAGCTGGTCGAGCAGGGCAAGGTCCGCCATCTCGGGCTCTCGGAGGTGAGCGCGGACACGCTGCGCAGGGCCTCGGCCGTCCACCCGATCGCGGCCCTGCAGAGCGAGTACTCGCTGTTCACCCGGGGGCTGGAGGCGGAGATCCTGCCCGCGGCCAGGGAGCTGGGCGTGGCGCTGGTGGCGTACTCGCCGATCAGCCGCGGCTTCCTGTCCGGCGCGCTGCCGCCCGTGGAGGAGCTGCCCGAGGACGACGTCCGCCGGTGGATGCCGCGCCTGGCGGGCGAGAACGCCGCGCGCAACGCCGAGCTGGTCGCGGAGGTACGGAAGATCGCCGACGCCGCCGGGATCACCGCCGCGCAGCTCGCGCTGGCCTGGGTGCTGGCCCAGGGGGACGACGTCGTGCCGATCCCGGGGACGAAGCGGCTGAGGTATCTGGAGGAGAACGCGGCGGCGGCCGACCTCACGCTGACCGCCGACCAGCTCGCCGCCCTGGCCCGCGCCGTCCCGGCGGACGCCGTCGTCGGCACCCGTTATCCGGACATGTCGGAGATCGAGGGGTAGCCGCGGCAGACCGGGCTCAGGCGGAGGGGTCGGGCGCGGCCGCGGCAGGCCGGGCTCAGGCGGCGGGGCCGGGCGCGTCGAAGTAGACGCGGATGACGGTCGCCCCCGGGCGGGTGTGCACGCGTACGAGGTCGCTCAGGAGATTGACGATCAGCAGCCCGCGCGACCCCGCGTGGCGCGGGTCGATCGGGCGGCGGCCCACCAGCGGGTCGGTGATGTGCCCGGCGTCGCTGACCTCGCACACCAGTCGCATGCCCTCGGCCCAGACCCGGATCAGGCCCGAGCCCCCGCCGTGGTCGAGGCTGTTGGCGCCCAGCTCGGCCACCGTCAGCTGGATGTCGTCGAGCCGGTCCCCGGAGAACCCCATCTCCGCCGCCCGCCGCGCGGCCAGGGCGCGGGTCGCCGACAGGTTGGTGCGGTCGAAGCGCAGCGAGACGAAGTCGGCGGGCTCGTCGAGCGGCCGGTTGTGCGCGGCGACCACCAGCTCGGGCGCGTATCGGGCGCTGGCCCACTCCCCCGAGAGGTCGCACAGCACGGGGTGGGTGAGCTCCGCCTCCCGCAGGACCTCGGGAGCGAGCCGGTCGGCGTCGTACGGGCACAGGATCGTGACCCGCCGCCCCGCGAACGACAGGTTGATCAGCGCCTCGTGCTGCGCGGCCGCCCCGTATTCCGTCTCGGTGCGCTCCGGCCAGATCGGCTCGCCGATGATCCGCACGTGCCCATCGGTATGCCGGTCGGCGAAGTCGCGCAGCACGGCGGGGATGATCCGCCCCGGGTTGCGCCCGGCCTGCTGCATGTCGAGCATGAGCACGGACTTGGCGTCGTCGCCGAGCTCGGCCTCGATCAAGGCCAGGTTACGAGCCGGGACCGCTATCGCGACAGGCTCGTCCAAGGCCAGCCCCGCGCGGACGAACGCGCTGGTGGCAGCCACATATTCCCGGTCACCCCGATAGAGGAGCGCCGGGTGCGTGAACGGTTCCGCCAACATCAGGGTTCAACGCTACCCAAGGATGAGGACTTCACAGCAATCCGGTGGGTACGTAATTGTCGTGAAGCGAATCCGGGTCGTTCGCCGCCCCCGCCTCGTCCGAGGGCCGCTCCCTCTTGATCTCCGCACCCCTTCCGGCAGACAACTCCCGTTCTGAGCACTGCGCACTTATGCTCAAGATATGTCGCAATCGCAGATGCGGGTGTCCGACGAGGACCGCGAGCGCACCGCGCAGCAGCTCCAGCAAGCCTTCGCCGAGGGCCGGCTCACCCAGCTGGAGCTCGAGGACCGCCTGGAGATCGCCCTCACCTCGAGGACCTACGGCGAACTCCTGGGCCTGATCGACGATCTCCCCACCGACCAGCCGCAGGTCGACAACGTGGTCGAGCTGGAGTCCAAGAACGGCCAGATCAAGCGCGCCGGCGACTGGGCCGTCCCCCGGCGGCTGCGGGCGATCTCCAAGTACGGCAGCGTCGAGCTGGACCTCTCCGAGGCCGTCATCACCCACCCGGTGGTGGACATCGAGCTCGACCTCGCGTACGGCTCCGCCAAGATCACCCTTCCGGACGGCGGCGTCGCGAACGTGGACGCCTTCCAGAGCGAATGGGGCCACGTCCACACCGGCGACGTGCCCGGCAGGCCCCGCGCCGGCGCCGTCCACGTGGTGATCAGCGGCAGGACGAAGTACGGCAGCCTGACCGTCCGCTATCCCCGCAAACGCTGGCTCGGCCGCTGAGGCTTTACGCCGGCTTGATACCCGTGGTGTTAGTGGGGTGCAAGCGACAGTCAAGGACTGCCCCATAATGTTCCCTTCGTTCGAAGAAACCACCGAAGGGCAAGAAATGACACCCCCTCGCCGTCGCCTGGCCGTCGCGGCCGCGACGCTGACTCTTGCTGTCCTCACGAGCACCGGCTGCGGTGCGCTGGGTCAGGCTGTTGACTGCAACACCGCCGCCAATGAGGCCACCAAGATCATGAATGAGTGGACCACCGCGATCACCAAGGACGCCACCGACACGAAGGCCATCGGCACGGCCTCGAAGGACGCGGCGGGCAAGACCAAGGAGCTCGCGGGCAAGTACGACGGCGAGGTCGCCGCCGCGCTGAACGACCTTGCCTCCGGTTTCGAGACCCTGGAGAAGGGCGACCTGTCCCAGGTGACCTCGTTCACGGGCAAGATGCAGGGCTTCTCGACCAAGATCTCCTCCGCCTGCACCTGATGCGGAGCCCGCGGTCGCCGTTCCGCCTGTGGGGGGCAGGTCGGCGCGGCGGCCGCGCCACGTTCGGGGGGATTCGTTCTACCCTTGCTGCCCGTGACGGGTGACACTCTGGCGGCGCGACCGGGGGCGTCCGCCGCCGCCTCCCTCTGGAGGATCCGGCTGTCCGGCCACCGCGTACGCGTGGGCGCCATCGCGCTCGCCGCCGCGGTGGCCTATGCCGTGCTCGGCCTGGTCAAGCTGGCCACGTTCCGGGCCACGTCGTTCGACCTGGTGATCGTGGACCAGGCGGTGCGCAACTACGCGGCGCTGCGGCCGCCGCACATCCCCGTGCTGGGCATGTTCCACGGGCGGGGCATGGACTACGTGCAGCTCGCCGACCACTTCTCCCCCATCTACGCGCTGCTCGTGCCCTTCTACTGGATCCACGACGGGCCCGAGACGCTGATCGTCGCGCAGGCGCTGCTGTTCGCCGCCGCGATCCCGTTCATCTGGCTGTTCACCCGGCGCGTGCTCGGCGTCGCGCCCGCCTACCTGGTCTCCGTGGCGTACGCGCTGTCGTGGCCCGTCGCGCAGGCCGTCGCGTTCGACGCGCACGAGGTGATGTTCGTCCCCGTGCTCACCGCGATCATGATCGAGCGCTACCACGCCGGTCACCGGCTGCCCGCCCTCATCGCGATGCTCGGCCTCCTGCTGGTCAAGGAGGACATGGGCCTGATGGTGATCGGGGCGGGGCTGTGCCTGATCGTCCTTGGCGACCGGTTGTGGGGGCTGCTGTGCATGGCGATCGGCGCGGGGGCCGTCCTGCTCGTACGCGGGCTGGCGATCACGGCCTTCGGCGGCGACTCCAAGGACTTCTGGGCCTACAACCATCTCGGCCCCGACGTGCCGAGCGCGATCCTGGCGCTGCTGCGCGACCCGATCGCGGCCGTGCTGCTGCCGTTCAGCGAGGAGGCCAAGGTCGACACGCTGTTCCTGCTGGTGTGGCCGACGCTGCTGCTGTGCCTGCTCTCGCCGCTGTCGCTGGTGGCGCTGCCGCACGTGCTGGAGCGCATGTTGTCCGACCGCTCCCAGTGGTGGCAGGCCGACTTCCAGTACAGCGCGTTCACCGTGGTCATCCTCTTCTGCGCGGGCGTGGACGGGCTGTCCAGGCTGCTGCGCCGGCTCAAGCGCTCCGACGACACCTCGCTCAAGCTCGCCTGGGCGACGGCGGCCTGCGCGGTCGCGCTCACCCTGGTGCCCAGGTTCGCGCTGGACCAGCTCTACCATCCGCCCTTCTACCAGGAGCCCAAGGCGGCGGCCGCCGCCGAGGCCGTGAGCAAGGTGCCCTCGGGGGTCACCGTCGAGGCGGTCAACTCCGTCGGCCCCGCCCTGACCTCCAGGACCACCGTCCTGCTCTGGACGGCCCAGTCGCACGGCGCGCCGTGGGTGGTGGCCGACACCTCCCGCTGGGAGTTCCCCTTCGGCTCGGCGGACGAGCAGCGCGCCACGGTGGACGCGCTGCAGGGCCAGGGGTACGCGAAGGTGTTCGAGCGCGACGGCTACGTGGTGCTCCGGCGCGGCTGAAGCGCCTCCGCGTAGGCCCGGTCGAACCCGGCGAGGACCGAGGACCACGAGCCCGCCGCCGGCGGGGTCGCCCGGTTGTGCGCCGCGATCGACCCGCGCAGCGCCGCGTCCGTGCAGAGCCGGGCCACCGCGCGGGCCAGGTCGCCGAGCGTGTGGCCGAGCAGCCCCTCCGTGCCGTCCGCGACGAAGTCGGCGACCCCGCTCTGCGCCCTGGCCACCACCGGCAGCCCCGCGGCCCGCGCCTCCAGCGCCGCGATGCCGAACGACTCGCGCGGCGCGGGCGCCACGAACACGTCCGCCGACTCCAGCACCTTCGCGATCTGCTCCCGCGTGTAGCGGCCCGGCAGGGAGACCCAGCCGGCCATGCCGTGCCGGGCGAGAAAACGTTCCATCTGGCCGCGAGCCGGCCCGTCGCCGACGATGGTGGCGCGCATGGGGATCCTGGCAGGCACCCGCCGCCTGGCCGCCTGGAGCAACCTCAGCAGGCGCACGGGCTGCTTGCGCGGCGCCAGCCGGCCCACGGCGACGATGTGCACCTCTTCCCGCCGGTCGGGCGTGCCGGGAGCCGGCGCCCAGCCCGACAGGTCGAGGCCGTTGGAGACCACCCGGACCGGCACCTCGGGCCCGGCCACGGCGCGGATCGGGACCGCGGCGGCGTTGCTGACCGTGGTAGCCACCAGCCGCCACCGCTGCCAGCCGAACGCCAGCCGCAACAGCCGGTAGAGCGCCCGCGTGACCGGGTCCCACATGCTGTGCACGGTCACCACGCACGGCAGCCCGGCCCGCGCGGCGGCCCGCACGCCCATCCAGGCGAACGGCGAGACCGCGCCCGTGTGCACGTGCACCACGTCGGGGCGCAGGGCCGTGAGCCGGCGCGTGAGATGCCCCACCCCGAACGGGTGAACGGGCAGGTCGAACGGCATCCTGGCGACGATCCGGTGGACGCCGGGCAGCGGCTCGCCCTTCGTCGCCGTGGCCACGGAGACGTCGTGTCCCGCCTCCCGCTGCATCCGCACGAGATCGGCAACCTGGACCTCGATCCCTCCGAGTCGCGGCAGGTAACAGTCGCTCACGTGAAAGATCCGCACCCCTCCCAGACTAATCTGGGCGTGTGCCTCCACGTACCGCAGTGTTCTTTCACGCTCACCCTGACGACGAGGCCCTGCTGACGGCGGGCACCATGGCGATGCTCGCCGCCGAGGGACACCGCGTGGTGCTCGTGGTGGCCACCGCGGGCGAGCGCGGCCTGGCCGAGATGGAGCCCGGTGAGGCGCTCGGCGAGACCAGGCTCAAGGAGCTCTACGAGTCGGCCGCGCTGCTCGGCTGCGCCCGGGTGGAGTGCCTCGGCTACGGCGACTCGGGCCTGAGCCCCAAGGGCGGCATCGCCGAGGAGCGGCCCGACAACGCCTTCATCGACGCCGACACCGAGGCGGCGGCCAAGGCGCTGGCCGCGATCCTGCAGGAGGAGGAGGCCGACCTGCTGGCGATCTACGATCCGGCGGGCGGCTACGGGCACCCCGACCACGTGCAGGTGCACCGGGTGGGCAAACGGGCGGCCAAGATCGCCGGGACGGAGATCGTCCTGGAGGCGACGGTCAACCGCGACCCGCTGGTCAGGCTGCTGCGGCTGGCGGGCCGGTTCTACAAGTTCCCGCCGGAGTTCGACGTACGGACGTTCGAGAGCGCCTACTCGTCGAGCGAGACGATCACCCACCGGGTCAACGTCAGGAAATACACGCGCCAAAAACGCGCGTCCATGGCCGCGCACGCCTCCCAGGCCAGCGGCGGCGACAGCGACCGCACGCTCGCCGTCATGCTGAAGGTCCCGCGCCCGATCTACCGCCTCGTCTTCGGCACCGAGTGGTACGTCCGCCGTGACCTGCCACCGGGCGCCCGGCTCACTCATCCCTTCGACCGGTGGCCGAAATGATTCCGGCGGAGGAGGATCCTCGTCCGGCGACCCGTCAGACTGGACCCCGATGAAGAACAAGTGGCTCCAGATCACGCTGTCCGTGCTGTCGCTCGGGCTGGCCGTGCTGCTCGTGGTCTACCTCCCGCAGATCGTGCGCACGCTCACCGGCAAGCCCGTCTCCTGGCACGAGATCGGCAAGGTCTTCGGCACGCTCGGCCCCGGCGAGATCGCGCTGATGACCGCGCTGTGGCTGCTGAGCCTGCTGGCGTACACGTTCGTGCTGACCAACTCCCTGCCCGGCCTCAACAACCTGCAGGGCCTCACCCTCAACGCGGCCGGGAGCGCGGTCAGCAACCTGCTGCCGTTCGGCGGGGCGGTCGGCGTGGCGGTGTCGTTCGCGATGACCAGGGGCTGGGGCTTCTCCAGCCGGTCGATCGTGGTCATGACGCTGGTCAGCGGCATCTGGAACACGATGTTCAGGTTCATCCTGCCGGCCGTCGGGATCATCGCGCTGCTGGCGGCCGGTGAGGCGCCCAACGCCACCGTGGCCAAGGCCGGCTGGACGGGCGCGATCTCGATCCTCGTGCTCTGCGTGATCGTGGCCGTCGCCCTCTACTGGGACCGCGCCGCCGTCGTGCTCGGCCGGGCGCTCGACGGGATCACCCGGCTGCTGCGGCTGAAGATCCACGCCTCCGACGCCTTCCACAAGCTGCGTGCCGACACCGCCGGCGTCGTCAGGTCGAGATGGGCCGGGCTGTCGCTGGGGATGGTGTTCTTCCTCGGGTTCCAGTGGGCGATCATGGCGGCGTGCCTGCAGGCGACGGGCGCCTGGCCGGGGTTCGCCCAGTCGATCGCGGTCTTCGCCCTGTCCCGGGTGCTCACCAGCGTCCTGATCACGCCCAGCGGGGCCGGGATCATGGAGGGCGGCGTGGTGCTCCTGCTCACCGAAGGGTTCGGCGTCGGAGTCGCTCCGGCCACCGCGACCGCACTGCTTTTCGGCTTCTGGACTTACACTATCGAGATCCCGTTCGGCGGCCTGGCACTGGGCGCATGGGCGCTCCTGCGCAGGCGCAACGGCCGGAACGCCGGCGCGGAGCCCCCGTCCGCGATCTCGAAGGCCCAGTAGTGACAATCCCAAACCCATCAAAGACCTTGTGCGTGATTCCTAGGCCCGCATAGCGTGGCGGCTGACATGGTGGCGTTCCGAGTTCTGGGGCCAGTCGAGGCGTACGAACACGACGACGAACTCGACCTCGGCGGGTTGCGGCAGCGGGCCGTCCTCGCCCGGCTTCTCGTGGCCAGAGGTCAGGTCGTGCCCGTTGACACGCTTCTTTACGATCTGTGGGATGACGACGGAGCCAAGGGCGCGCAGTCGGGCCTGCAGGTCTACATCTCGCGCCTGCGCCGGGTGCTGGAGCCCGGCCGCCCGCGCGGGGGGCCCAACCGGCTGCTGGTGACGGTCGCGTCCGGCTACGCGTTGCGGGTGGCCTCCGACCAGGTCGACGCGCTCAGGTTCGAGCAGCTCGTCCGCGCGGCGGGCGAGCACCTCGAAGAGGGCGATCCGCAGTCCGCCCGCGGCCGCCTGCAGAAGGCGCTGGGCCTGTGGCGCGGCACTCCCTATTCCGACTTCGCCGACCAGTCATGGGCGGAGGCCGAGGTCAACCGGCTGGCGGAGCTGCGCCTCGTGACGCGCGAGCGGCACGCCGACACCGGGCTGCGGCTCGGCCTGCACGCCGAGACCGTTCCCGACCTGGAGGCGCTCACCACCGAAAACCCGCTGCGCGAGGAGGGCTGGCGGCTGCTGGCGCTGGGCCTCTACCGCTGCGGCCGGCAGGGCGACGCGCTGGCCGCGCTGCGCCGGGCGAGAAACATCCTGGCCGACGAGCTGGGCATCGACCCCGGTCCCGCGCTGCGCAAGCTGGAGTCCGACATCCTGGCCCAGTCCCCGGAGCTGGACCTGGCCGTCCCCGCGCGCACGGCGCGGCCCGCCGCGCCGGTCACCGACACCTGGCCGCCCAGGCCGGCCGCGGCCGTCGAGCCGCCGCCGCTGGAGCCCGAGCCGTTCGTCGGCCGTGACGCCGAGCTGGCCAGGCTGACCACGGCGGCCTCGCGCACGGGCCGGTTCCAGGTCGCGATCGTGGCCGGGGTCGCGGGCGCGGGCAAGACCACGCTGCTGCGCCAGCTGGAGAGCAGGCTCGCCGGCGACGGCTGGATCACCTCCTCCGGCGCGTGCCCCGACTCCAGCGCCACCCCGCCGGGCTGGGCGTGGGTGGAGATCCTGCGCACGCTCACCAGCACGACCGGCGCGGGCGAATACGCGCAGCTGCTCGCGCCGCTGCTCGACGACGCCGCCCCCGACCCCGACGAGGACGAGGCGTCCGGCGGCTTCCGGCTGCACCGCGCGGTCGGCGGCTACCTGGCCGGGGTCGCGCGCCGGGCGCCGGTGCTGCTGACCCTGGAGGACCTCCACTGGGCCGACGACCAGACGCTCGCCCTGCTGCGCGCGCTGCCGAGCCTGCTGGCGACCAGCCGGGTGCTGCTCGTGGTGACGTGCCGGGAGAGCGAGCTCGACGACCGCCAGTCCGACGTGCTGGCCGCGCTGGCCAGGCTGGGCCCGGTCCGCGTGGGCCTGTCGGGGCTCGACCCGAAGGCCGTGGCCGAGCTGGTCAAGGCGACGTGCGTACGCGAGATCGACGAGGACGCGGTCGAGTCGATCGTCGAGCGCACGGGCGGCAACCCGTTCTTCGTCCGCGAGACCGTGCGCCTGCTCGACTCCGAGGGCGCGGCCGACCGGGCCAGCGCCACCGAGGTGCTCTCGCAGGTGCCCTCCGGCGTGCGTGACGTGCTGCGGCGGCGCATCTCGCGGCTGCCGTCGGGCGCCCAGCAGATCCTGCTGCAGGCCGCCGTCATCGGGCGTGACGTCGACCTCGACGTGCTGATCGCCGTCTCGGGTGACGAGGACGCGGTGATCGAGGCCGTGGAGGCGGCGCTGCTGGCCGGGCTGGTGACCGAGCCGGGGCCCGGGCTGCTCAGGTTCGACCACGACCTGGTGCGCGACACGATCTACTCCGACGCCTCCCGGCTGCGCCGCACCAGGCTGCACGCGGCCGTGGCGGCGGTCATCGAGCAGCACACGCCGTCCGACGTGGCGGCGCTGGCCCACCACTACTCCCTGGCCGACGCTTCCGGGAAGGCGGTCCACTACGCGGGGCTGGCGGCCGAGCAGGCCGAGCGGCGCTTCGCCCACCGCGAGGCGGCCACCCTGTGGGAGCAGGCCATCGCGGCGTTCGACCGCTCGCGCGACGAGCAGAGCGGCGCGCAGACGCCCGAGCGCAGCAAGGAGCGCCTGCGGCTCATGCTGCGCCAGATCAGGGCGCTGGCGCTGTGCGGCGACATGACGGCGGCCCGGCTGCTGCGCCGCCAGGCCATGGACGCCGCGCTGCCGCTGGGCGACCTGGAGATCACCGCGAAGGTGGCGGCGTCGCTGGCCGTGCCGCACAAGGGCATCGCCCGCGACTTCACCCGCACCGCCTGGGAGATCGTCGACGTCACCGAGAAGGCGCTCATGGAGCTGCCCGAGGGTGAGCAGCGGCTGCGGGCCAGCCTGCTGACCACGCTGGCGCTGGAGCTGGAGGGCTCCTCCTCGCCCGAGCGCGGGCGTCAGGCGTCGCTGGAGGCGCTGGAGCTGGCCCGGCAGAGCGGCGACCCGACGCTGATCGCGGCGGCGCTGAGCGGGCGGCTGCGGCAGTCGTACGACATCCCCGCCGTGGACAGCCGGGAGAGCATCGGCAGGGAGCTGCTGGAGGTCGCGCAGCGCTCGGGGCAGATGGCCACGCAGGCGCTGGCCCACCTGGTGCTGCTGGAGTGCGCGGCGGCCAGGGGCGAGTTCGCGGTCGCCGACCAGCACGCGGCCGCCGCCGATCGCCTGGCCAGGCAGTACGACCTGTCGGGGCCGGCCGCGGTCGTGGTCTGGTACGCGGGCCAGCGGCTGATGATCGCCGGCGACTACGCGGGCGCCGAGCGGGCCTACCGCGACGCGGCCAGGATGACGGCGCGGGCGGGCATGCTGGAGGGCCGCCAGGGCCTCCCGCTGATCACGACGTTCTGCCTGCACCTGGTGGACGGGCGGGCGGCCGAGATGGTCGACCTGCTCGCCCAGGCCCACCAGCAGGGCGCCAAGTGGACGCTCGACGCGTACGCGCTGGCCCTGGCCTCGGCCGGGCACCTCCAGGAGGCCAAGGCCGTGGCCGCCACCCGCCCGCCGGTCCGCCCCGACTTCCTCTACGAGCTGGCGATGACCTGGCGGGCGCTGGCCGGGATGCTGCTCGACGACCGGGAGCGGATGGTCGACTGCTACGACAAGCTCAAGCCGTTCGCCGACCGGGTGGCGGGCGCGGGCACCGGTGTGGTGGCGCTGTGGCCGGTGGCGCTGACGCTGGGCGACCTCGCCGTGCGCCTGGGCCAGCCGGACGCCGCCCGCGCCCACTACGAGAAGGCCCTGGAGGTGGCCGAGCGGGTCGGCGTGCCGCGCTGGGTGGAGGCGGCGCGGCGGTCGGTCAGCAGCTCACCTGGAAACGGTCGCTCGTGACGGTCCTGACGCCCTTGGCCGACAGCTCGACGCGGTACCACCCGGGGTCGCCGGAGAGCCCGAGCTCCCACTCGACGGTCTCCTCCGCGCCCACGAAACCGTCGTAGTCGACCAGATACGTGCGCCACGACTTGGTGGCGGGGCTCCAGCGGGCGAGCTTCCAGCCGTAGTGCACGCTGCGGCCGGGCTCGGGGCTGACGAGCACGCTGCGCGCGACCAGCGGCCCCGAGCAGGCGCCGGCCGGCCCCTCAAGGGTGACCTTGCCGGGCTGGGCGGCCGGGGCCAGCTCTTCGGCGACGGGCACCTCGCGGGCCGACAGGGTGATGGTTTTCACAGCCGCCGGGGGGCCGCCGGCGGCGCTGTGGGCGGAGAAGCCGACGTACGCGCTGGTGAACGCGAGGGCGGCCACGAAGAGCTTGGCCGCGTTCGCACTGCCACTGGTCAGGACGGCCGCGCTTCTCGACGCCATCTTCACCACCCCTTTTGCCTCACCCATAGAGTGAGCTCGGGTGGTTGAGTCCTGGTTGTCGGCTGGTTGCGGCGGCTTGCAAACCGAGATGGCAAAAGCTTGCAACTTGAACTAAGGTAAGCCTGACCTAAGGCTTGGGAGGGGTGGGGCAGCATGAACGGCATCGCCGATCCCACGCGGCCTTTCTGGCTGGGTCTGCCTTACTGGCTGGTGGGCGCCATCCTGATCCTCGCCCTGTTCGGCGCGTTCCAGGTCTACTACTGGGTCGGGCGCAAGCTCGGCGAGAAGCTCTACGACTCGCGCGTCGGCTCCCGGGTGGGGCGCGAGCGCATCGCCAAGATCGAGCAGGTCGTCGAGAAGTGGGGCGCGCTGGCCGTCTACGGCTGCTTCTGGGTGCCTATGCTCCGGCACACGCTGCCGTGGGTGGCGGGGGCGCTGCGGGTGTCCTACCCCTGGTACGTGGTCGCCAGCGCGCTGGGCTGCCTGACCTGGGCGCCGATCTGGTGGTTCGGCATCGCGGCGCTCGTGTGGGGCTGGCTGGAGCTGGCCGCGCGCTCGCCCGTCACGGCGGGGGTCGTGGCCGTGCTGGCCGTCGCGGCGGCGTTCTGGCTGGTGGTGCGGCGCAGGAGGAAGCGGCGCGCGGCCGCGTCAGAGAAGGCTCTGGTCTCCTAGGCCCCGCCCGGTCCGGTCGTCGATGACGGCCTCGGGAGCGTTCCTGCGCACCGTCTCGATGCCGTTCACGCAGGCGGCCTTGCTCGGGTAGCCCTCGCCCACCGCGAGTGTCTGCCCGTTGTTCGCCACGAGGGCGAAGCGGAACCCGCCCTGCCCGTCCTCACTGATCACGAACCTGCCCGCCACGGCCGCTCCTCTCTAACCTGGCATTGATTTACCCCCATCTGATCTGGCTTTATGGCGTAGTTAGGCAAACGGACCCTTGATCTCCTGCCAACATGATTGCCATGCGTATTGGGGGTTTCATTGGCTCCGCCGTACTCGCGCTGGTTGTGGGGGTCGCCTCCCCGGCCGCGGCGGCGGACGCGCCGGAGGTCGGGGCCAAGTCGGCGTACGTGGTCGACTCGGCGGGAACGATCCACTTCGGCAAGCGCGAGACTCGCCGGGTGCCGGTCGCCAGCCTGGTCAAGGTCATGACGGCGTACGTCGTGCTGCGCGAGGCCGAGCTGAGCGACACGATCACGATCACGGCGACCGACGTCAAGCACGCGACCAGCAACGGCGCGACCACCGCGGCGCTGAAGAAGGGCGAGCGACTCACGGTCAGGGACCTGCTCTACGGCCTCATGCTGCCGTCGGGGGCCGACGCGGCCAACGCCCTGGCGCGGCGCTACGGCCCGGGCAAGACGGCGTTCGTCGCCAAGATGAACCGCGCCGCCCGCGCCCTCGGGCTGTCCGACACCCGCTACACCAACCCCGACGGCCTGCCCACCCCGGGGAACGGCGGCTACTCGACGGCCGTCGACCAGGTCAAGCTCGCGGAGCGGGCGCTGGACGACAGCACCTTCGCGGCCGTGACGGGCGCCAAGGTGCACAAGGTGGCCAAGACCGCGCTGCACCGGGCCCACACCTGGCGCAACTCGAACAAGCTGCTCTCGCGCGCCGACGGCGTGCTCGGCGTGAAGACCGGCTACACGCGCGCCGCCGGCTACTGCCTGCTGTTCGCCGGGGAGCGGGGCGGCAAGCGCGTGGTCGGCGTGCTGCTCGGCGACCAGAACGAGCGCCGCTTCGAGACGGCCGAGCGGCTACTGGACTACGCGGGCGAGCAGATCGCCGGCGGCTAGCAGCTCGCGGGTGTACGGGTCGGCGGGGGCGGCCCACACCTGACCGGCCGGACCGGTCTCGACGATCCGACCCTGGCTCAGCACCGCCACGCGATGCGCCACGTGCCGGATCAGGGCCAGGTCATGACCGATGAACAGCTGGCCCAGCCCCAGCTCGTCGCGCAGCTCGGCGAGCAGGTTGACGATCCCGGCCCGTACGGACGGGTCCAGCGCCGACACGGGCTCGTCCAGCACGAGCAGCCTGGGCTCGCAGGCCAGGGCGCGGGCGATGCCGACGCGCTGGCACTGCCCGCCGGACAGCTCGTACGGCCTGCGCCGGGCGAGCGAGGCATCCAGGCGGACGAGGTCGAGGAGCTCCCGCACCCGGGCGGGGCCGGTCAGCGGGTCCCAGCGGCCCTGGACGCGCAGCGGCTCCGCGATCGCGTCGTGTGCCCGCAGGCGCGGGCTGAGCGAGCCGTACGGGTCCTGGAAGACCGGTTGCAGCGCGGGCCGCAGCGGGCGCAGGGCGCGCTCGTCGAGCGCGGTGAGCTCGCGGCCCTCGAAGCGCACCGAGCCCGCCTCGGGCCTGCGCAGCATCAGGACGGCGGCGGCGATGCTCGACTTGCCCGACCCCGACCCGCCGACCAGGGCGAGCGTCTCGCCGGCGGCCAGGGTGAACGAGACGCGGTCCACCGCCAGGATCGGCGTGGGGTAACGCACGGTGAGATCGCGCACCTCCAGCAGCGGTGTCGTCATGAGGGCTCCCGGTAGAGATCGGTGGCCGGGCCGGGCAACTCGCCGAGCCGGTGGCAGGCGGCCAGCCTGCGTTCCCCGGCCTCCTGCGGCTGTGGCTCCCGCTCGTGGCAGACGCCGGCGGCGGCCGGGCAGCGGGGGGCGAAGGCGCACCCGGGCGGCAGCGCACCCGGCGCGGGCGGCGAACCGGCGATCGCCGGGAGCGGCCGGCCCGTCACCTCGCGCGGCGGGAGGGACGCGACGAGGCCGCCGGTATAGGGGGCGCGCGGCCCGCGCAGCACCGCGCCGGCCGGGCCCGACTCGACGAGCCGTCCCGCGTACATGACCAGGACGCGGTCCGCGTACGCGGCCGCCGCCCCCAGGTCGTGCGTGACCAGCAGCACGGCCGGTCGCGTGCCCTCGCGGGGCTCCGTCAGCAGGCTGAGGATCCGGGTCTGGACGACGGGGTCCAGCGCGGTGGCCGGTTCGTCGGCGACCACGAGGGCGGGGTCGTTGACGGTGGCCATGGCGATCACCGCCCGCTGGCGCATCCCGCCGGAGAACTCGTGCGGGTAGGCGCGGGCCCGCCGCGCGGCGTCGGGGATGCCGACCCGTTCCAGCGCGGCCACCGCGCGCTCCCACGCCCGCTTGCGGCCCAGCCGCCGCACGGCGCGGGCGAGCTGGTCCCCGACGGGGTACACGGGGCTGAGCACCGACAGCGCGTCCTGCGGCACGAAGGCGATCCGCCGCCCGCGTACCTGCCGGTAGACGTGCTCGGGCGCGCCGGACAGCTCCCGCCCGTCCAGGCGCACGCTGCCGGACATGCGCGCGCCGGGCGGCAGCAGCCCGAGCACGGCGCGAGCGGTCAGCGACTTGCCCGCGCCGGACTCGCCGACGACGGCGAGCGTCTCGCCCTGGGCCACGTCGAACGAGAGCCCCCGTACGACCTCCGTGCCCGCCACGCCGACCCGCAACTCCCGTACGCGCAGCAGCGTCATGCGGCACCCCCGATCCGGCGGCCCGCCGTCGAGAGCGAGACCGCCAGGGCGGCCAGCAGCAGGAGCATCCCCGCGGGCGCCAGGGCCGCCCATGGCGCGCGCTCCACGTACGGCAGCGACTCGGCCAGCGTCAGGCCCCACTCCGGAGCGGGCGGCTGGGCCCCCAGGCCCAGGAAGCCGAGGGAGGCCATGGCCAGCGCGATCCCCGGCAGCCGCAGCACCGCGTGCCTGGCGACCGGGCCCGCGACGGCGGGCAGGACGTGGCGGGTCAGGATCCAGGCGGGCGGGGAGCCGATGGCGCGCTGGGCGGTCAGGTGGGCCGCGGCGCGGACCTCGGAGACGAGGGCCGCGGCGTGGGCCGCGAGCGCGGGCCACGAGACGAGGGCCACCGCGACGGACGCGCCCGCCGTGCCGGGCCCGAGCACCGCCGCGACCAGGATCCCGGCGATCACCGGCGGCACGGCGTTGGCCACCTCGGCCGCGCCGGAGGCCAGTCCGGGCAGGAGGCCGGCGGTCAGGGCGATGACGTACGAGCCGGCGCAGACCAGCGCGGAGACGCCGAGCGTGGCAGCGGCCCCATGGCCCACCCTGGCCAGCACGTCCCTTCCCAGGGCGTCGGCGCCCAGCGGGTGGTCCCAGCTCGGCCCGGCCAGCCGCGCGGCCACGTCCACGGCCAGCGGGTCGAGCAGCAGCCCCCAGCCGACGGCCACCGTCAGCACGCCGCCGCACACGCCGGCGACCGGCCCGACCCACCTGCTCCCGCCCACCGCGGCATTACGCGCAACCGCACCCAGCCGCCACAATCGCGCACCAACACCGCGCCCACCACCTTGACCGACTCGGCCGCCGCTACCTCCCCCGCCACCATCTCGGCCGCCACCACCTCTCCGGTCGCCGTTGCCCTGG
This sequence comes from Nonomuraea angiospora, assembly GCF_014873145.1. Lineage (NCBI taxonomy): Bacteria > Bacillati > Actinomycetota > Actinomycetes > Streptosporangiales > Streptosporangiaceae > Nonomuraea > Nonomuraea angiospora. The sequence continues at coordinate 5,541,385 of NZ_JADBEK010000001.1, forward strand.
CCTCCCCCGATGGCCGGTGCGGGGAGTGAGAGGGCGGCGTCGCGGAGGCCGGGGCCGAGCATCCAGTGCCGGGCGGCGCTCGCCAGGATCCCGGCGAGCACCCCGAGCAGGACCAGGGCGAGCACCGCGGCCTGGAGCAGCGGAAGGTCCTGAGCCTCCGCGGCGCCGAGCGCGGTCCGGCCGATGCCGGGCACCGCGAACACCGTCTCGACGGCCACCGCCCCTCCCGCCAGCCCCACGGCGACCAGCCCGAGCTGGGGCACCAGCGCGGGGAGCGCACGGCGCAGCGCCGCCCGCGCGATGACGCCGGGACCGCAGCCCGCCGAACGCCACAGCCCCACCCACGGCTCGGCGAAGGCCGCGGGCAGCGTGTCGTCCACCAGCCGCCCCAGGACCCCGCCCGCCGGGATGGCCAGGGCCAACGCGGGCAGCACCAGGTGCCGCGGCTCCTGCCAGCCGTAGGGCGGCAGGAGGCCCAGCCACACCGACAACGTCACCAGCAGCACCGTCGCGATGAGGAATTCGGGCAAGGCCCCCAGCACCGCCGCCACCGCCCCCGTACCGCCGCCCCGCAGGGTGCCCCGCGCGCCGCGCACCAGGGTGGGCGCGCACAGGGCGCACGTCAGTGCCAGCGTCACCGCCAGCGCGGCGGCCATCAACGTCAGCGAGACGCCGAGGCCGGACAGCACCGAGGGCAGCACCGCGCCGCCGTCCGCCCACGAGCGGCCGAAGTCGCCGCGCAGGACGCCGCCCAGCCACTCGCCGAGCAGCGGCAGCGGACCGCCGTCCAGGCCCAGCTCGCGCCGGATGGCCTCCAACGCCTCGGCCGTCGGCTCCTGCTCGGCCGAACGGGCCCGCAGCAGCGACAGAGCGGCATCACGACCGGACAACCAGGGCAACAGCCCGACCACGACGACGATCGCAACGAGCGCGACACCCCGCGAGAACAGCCCGCGGAGGCGCGTCACCGCACCCCGCGAGAAGAACGCCCCGCCAACGCGCGTCGCCGCGGTGCGCGAGAGCAGCCTGCGGAGGCGCGTCGTCCGGGCCTGTGCGGGCGGCTCGTCGGTGCGCGTGGGGAATCCGGTCATTTGAGGCGGGTCTCCGCCGTGATCAGGACGCGCTCGCGCGGGTCCTTGGCCGAGTCCAGCACCGTGGTGGCATCGCCCTGGATCACGCGCTCGTGCAGCATCGGGATGGCGGCGTCGGTACGCAGGATCGCCGCCTCGGCCTCAAGGGTGGCCGCGTGCCTGGCGGGACCGGCGTCCGCCGCCGCGGCCTCGCGTACCGCCCGGTCGACGTCCTCGTCACACAGGCGCGCCAGGTTGAAGGAGCCGTCGCAGGTGAAGTCGGCCTGCATGTACGCGACCGGATCCCCCGAGTCGAGCACGGTCGCCCGGGAGAGGATGAACGCGTCGAACTTCCCGGCCAGCGCGTCCTCCTCGATGTGCGCGTACTCCCGTACCACCAGCTCGACCGCGAACCCCGCGCCCCGGAGTTGCTGCTGCAGCACGGAGGCGACCTCGGGCAGCTCGGCCCGGTCGGAGTAGGTGGCCAGGGTGATCGCCACGCCCTTCGCGCTCGCGGGAGCCGTACGCTCCCCCAGGCTCCCGCGCCCCTCGGCGGCCCACGGCAGGGCGGGCCCCAGCAGGCCCGAGGCCACGTCGGCGCGCCCTTCGTACACCCCCCGCACGAGCTGTCCCGCGTCGATGGACGCGCGTGCGGCGGCGCGCAGGCCGGGGCTCTTGAACGGCCCCTTGGCGGTGTTCAGGTACAGGGTGTTGGTGCGCGGCATCGGCACCTCGCTGATCGTCTCCTTCGCCAGCAGCGCGGCCTGCGAGACCGGCACCGCCTCCGCGATGTGCGCCTCGCCGCTGCGGATGGCGGCGGCGCGGGCGGCGCCGTCCGGGACGAAGGAGACGTCGATGCCCGGCGCCTTGGCCTTCGCGCCCCAGTAGCCGTCGTGGCGGTCGAGGGTGGCGGTGGTGGTGCCGTTCACCTTGACCAGCTTGAACGGGCCGCTCCCGGTGCCGACCGGATCGACCTTGCCGTCGGCGCCGTACGCGCGCTCGGCCAGGATCGCCAGCTGCGGCGAGGACAGGCGGTGCGGGACCAGCGGGTCGGGCTCGCGGGTGGTCACGACGACCTTGCCGCCCTCGGCCCTGGCGGTCAGCTCGACGCCGTCGAGGATGCGCGGCTTGGGCGTGGCCCGGGTGGCGCGCGTCAGCGCGCCGGCGGCGACCTGGGCGGTCAACCGGCTGCCGTCGTGGAAGGTCACGCCGTCGCGGACGGTGAACTCCCAGGTCCGTTCGGAGGTACGGGTCCACGCGGTGGCGAGGGCGGGTCGCGCGTCGCCTCTCTCGTCCAGGTTGACCAGGGTCTCGGCGGTGGACCAGCGGGAGAGCTTGAAGGCGTCGTCGCTGAAGGGTGACAGGCCGGAACGCGGAGGCTGGAGCATCGCCACCTTGATCCGGCCCGTGCTCTGCCCGCCCGCCGGGGCGGAGCACGCGGACACGGAGAGGACGGTCATGAGGGCAAGCCAGAAGCTGCGATGGTGCACGGATTGTCCCAAATTCAGGGGTAATGAGTGGGACGAGACACTAGCACATGATAACCGTTTCCATATTCACACCCGATAGGCGCGCCCTTCGACGCCCCACTCCCCGAACGGCAGCCGCTCACCCCGATCGATCGCCCGGATGGAAGGGCGGCCGACATGGGCGAACACCAGCCGCCCCACCCGCTGATCGCGCGCCTCCCGCGCGACCTGGAGCACGCTCGCATGCCCGCCCACGCCCCCGGCGAAGCGGATCGGCCGGTCCCATCCGGCGGCGTCGGCGAACATCAGGTCCACCCCGGCCGCCCAGTCCGGAAAGACCCAGAACTCCGGCGCCCAGACGACCTGCGCCCCCGCCCTCCTGATCAGGTAGCCGTAGGTGGGGTGCGAGGTGTGGGTGACCGGCAGCGGCACGATCTCCACGCCCGCGGCCTCGAAGGCCGCCACCGCGGCGGTCAACCCGAGCGCCCGCGCCGTGCGGCGGATCTGGGGCATCAGTTCGGCCCGCTCATCGCAGACCAGCCAGCCGTCGAGCCGCTCACCGGCCGCGGCGTCGCCACCCCCGTCGAGCAGGACACGGTGCCCGCGCCAGCCGACCAGCAGCCCGGCGGGGCGGTAGCGCGGCGAGTTCATCGCACCGACCCCGACCAACCGCAACCACACGACCGTCACCCCCCCGCCCTGCAGCCCATCACCGAGCACCGCCACGGAGGCGAGCGCCACCACTCCCCTGCCCGACGACCACCCCCACGACGCGCCCGCAGTCGGCAACCCAGCCGCGACGACCGCATACGGCGCCCCTCGGCCATAGACAGCGCTGCCCTCGCGGCACTGCCCTCGCGGCACTGCCCTCGCGGCACTGCCCTGGCGACGCTCCCCTGGCGACGCTCCCCTGGCGACGCTCCCCTGGCGACGCTCGCCGCGGACGCAGGCAGCGGCTCGCAGCGGCGACGTCTCGCGACCGTAGACGGCAACCTGCGGCGGCGACCCCGGCCAGACCCGCCCGCGCCACAGGTGGCGGCCGACAGACGCACGCGGGCGGAGATCAGCCCCCCGCCCGACACGCCCACGCGGCGACCAGCAGGCGCGACGCCTAGATCTCCGCGACCACGCCACAAACGCGGGCTACGAGCGGCGCCCTGGGAGCCCCCGGAGGGACCTCCCAGGGCCAGGGGACCCGCGAAAGGGCCGGTTCAGCCGAAGGTGATCTTGCCGTTCCCGGGAAGCGCGCTCGTCCCCCGCGTGGCGCAGCCGAGGAGGGCCGCCGCCGGTGAGAGGCCGCCGCGGACGCGCTCCCCCTTGAGCGCGCCGGCGGCGACGGTGCCGGCGAGCAGGGCGTCGGCCGGATGCTGGGTGGCGAGCCGGTCGGCCTTGATGCGCAGCCTCGACGTGCCGACCGGCCGGCCGTCCCCGCCGAACCAGGTGATGACGGCACTCCCGCGCACATCACGGGCGCTGGCGCACGAGGCCACCGCGCCGGCCTTGACGGTGACCCAGCCGGAGCGCAGGGACGCGGCCGAGCCGTCGGGCGAGGTGCAGCCCGTGAGCTGGAGGTTCCCCCGGGCGGCGACGCGCCGCGGCGTGAGGCCGATCCGCGGCGTGAAGGCCAGCGGTCGCTCGGACGGCGTGGCGACGACGCAGGTCAGGGCGGGGCCCGGGAGGCCCGCCGGGGCCGAGGTGACGATCGCGATGATCCAGTCCAGGTACATGAGCCTTCCCCATGGGCCGCTGTACGTAATCAACCCCTCACAGTGTGCTGCATCACGCGGTACGGCACGCCGGATCCAGCCGATCCGCGGTCCACCTGAGCGAGTGCGCCACCCGCACGCGCACCTTGGCCCTCGCGCGGTGCGGCCGCCGGGGCGCGCCCGGCAGGGCTTCGCCCAGCGACTCCCGGTAGCCCATCGCGGTCTGGTGAGCGAGAACTTGCATGGCGTCCATATACCCTCCTTAATCAATTAAGACCTTAATCGATTAAGACAAGCCGGGCAAGCTCTCTTCGGTACGGTGGGACGATGGCCAGGGTGACACTGCAGACGATCGCCGACCGGCTGGGCGTGTCCCGGGCCACCGTGTCCTACGCGTTCTCCCGGCCCGACCAGCTCAGCGACGGGCTGCGCCGCCGGATCATGGAGGTGGCCGACGAGCTCGGCTACGCGGGGCCCAACCCGACGGCGCGATCGCTCCGGCTGGGGCGGGCGGGGGCGCTCGGGCTGCTGTTCAGCGAGACGCTGGCGTACGCGTTCGCCGACCCGTACTCGATCGGATTCTTCCAGGGGCTGGCGACGGCGGCCGAGGACGCGGGGGTGGGGCTGCTCATCCTGCCGCTGCCGCACGGCGACCGGCGGAGCGAGACGGTCAGGGACGCGGTCGTCGACGCGTTCTGCGTGATGTCGCTGCCCGACGGGCATCCGGCGCTGGCGGAGGTGCTGGCCAGGAAGCTGCCCGTCGTGATGGTGGACGAGCCGTACGTGCCGGGGCATCCGTTCGTGGGGACCGACGAGCCGGCGGCCGCGGCGGCCGCGGCGCGGCACGTGCTCGAGCTCGGGCACCGGCGGATCGGGGTGGCCATGGTCGGGCTGCACGACGACGGCCACACCGGCTGGGCCTCGCCGGAGCGCCAGGAGGGCGCGGTGTTCGAGGCCATGCGGCGGCGGTGCGGCGGCTACCGGCAGGCGTGCGAGGAGGCCGGGATCGACTGGTCAGGGGTGCCGTTCTACGAGGTGGCGCGCAACTCCCGCGAGGCCGGCAAGAAGGCGGGGCACGCGCTGCTGGGGCGGGACCCGCGCCCCACGGCGATCCTCACCAACACGGACGTGCTGGCGCTGGGGGTCCTCGACGCCGCCGCGGACCTGGGACTGGAGGTGCCCGGGGAGCTGTCGGTGGTGGGGTTCTCCGACAGCGCGGCCGAGGAGGCGGGGCTCACCACGATCCGGCAGGCCAAGCAGGAGATGGGAGCGGCGGCGGGGCGGCTGCTGCTATCGGGGACCGCGGCGGAGCCGGAGCGGCTGGTGTTCCCGCACGAGCTGATCGTCCGCGCCTCGACCGCTCCCCCGGCGGGCGCTTGACGGACCGGGTCACCCCAGGAGGAGCAGCGCGCCCGCCGCGATGCTGACCAGGGCGGTGCCGCCGTGCACGCCCCACGAGATGCCGGGGTGGCCGCCACGCCTGGCCACGATGAGCGCGTCACCGACGGGGATGACGCTCATGACCAGGAAGACCCATCCCAGCGTGTGCGCGTCCGCCACGGCGATCAGGACGAAGATGGCCAGGGCCGTGCCGAGGTCACGGACGGCCTTGACGGAGAAGTACGCGCCCGCGTCCATGCCCGAGGCCGAGCCCGGCACGCCGAACCCCTTGGCGGCGGCCTCGGGGACGAGGAAGAAACGCAGGCTGATCACCACAAGGGCGAGGCCGACCAGGGCTGCGATCACATAAGCGGTGGTGACCATCTTGTGCGCTCCAAACGAGAGTCATCGGTAGAAGTGCTAGCAACGCTAGACTAGCGATGACTCAATGTCTAGCGCCGCTAGAAGCCGTCATGCCAGACGGGCCACCTCCTTGGCGTTCGGCTGCGACCGGCCCAGTTCGGCGGCCGGCGCGCGGCGGCGGCGAGGCTGACGCCGGCGGGCGAGCGCATGCCGCCGTCGATGTAGCGGCGCCCGCCGATCGTGGCAGGCGGCCGTACGCCGGGGCCCGCCGTGCCGGCACAGACGGTGCCCACCACCAGATCCGCCTCCCGCAGGTCGACGCCGTTCGCGGCGAGCCCGGCCAGGACGCCCGTCTCCCAGGCGATCCCCAGCACCCCGCCACCGCCCAGAACCACCGCTCTCGCCATCCGCACTCCTTCGGTCGAGTCCGGCCCGGCCGCGGGAAACCGGTTACCGACCGGGGGTCACGTAGGTAAGGTTGCCCTCACACCCCTCCAGGAGGACAGCTCCATGGCGGAATTCATCGAGGTGCGAGCGACGGTCGAGGGCGACGAGAGGGCGGCCGCCCTGGCGCACGGCATCTTCAGCGCCGGCCTGGCGGCCTCGATCGACATCGCCGAGGTGCCATCTTCGCGCCACGGGACCACCGTCTGGGAGCTCACGCTCATCACGACGGACGGGCTGGTCCCGACGCTCGAACGGCGCATCAGGGAGACCGCCGACGGCTGCTCCGTCACCAGCCGGCCGGTCACCCAGGACGCCGGCGGCCACCCCGACTGGCTCTGAGCCCCGCTACGCCACTCACCACCGTGAACTTCACCCGGCGACGGTCAGCCGGAGCAGTGATGTCACCGAAGGCGCCGAGGGAAGGTCCCCGACCGCCGTCAGGAGGGCGTCCACCTTGTCCGGCGGCAGCGCCCGTCCCGCGTTGGCGCGGAACTTGACCCCCAGCTCGTCCACCGTCAAGGGGTGCTCCGGCCCGCCCCGCGAGGAGTCCACGCGGTGCTCCAGCGTCGAGCCGTCGCGCAGCCGTACCCGCAGCACCGCCGCGAACGCCCGGGGGAAGATCTCCGACGCCCGCTCGTCGGCCACGCAACGCACCCGCTCGGCCAGCTCCAGCCGCTCCGGGGACAGGGCGGCGAAGTCGTCCAGGGACAGGCCGAGCCCGCCGCCGCCGTGCAGCGCCGCCGCGACCGTGTACGGGCCGGAGAACTTCGCGTGGTACGGCGACCTGGGGGCGGTCTTCTCCTCCCTGGGCTCCGCGATCGTGCGCAGCACCGGGGCAGGCACCCCCAGCTCGATGTCCTCGACGTCGTCCGGGGACAGGCCGCCGGCCCGCAGCGCCAGGGCGCAGTCGATGGCCGGGTGGGTGAAATGGTTGGTCGGGTAGGGCTTGTAGACCGTGCGCAGGAGCTCCCACCGCTCGCCCAGGTCCGACAGCAGCGCCGCGTCGTCGTACCGGCCGTCGAGCCAGGCCTGGAAGAACCCGAACCGGCCCTCCAGCACGGTCGGCGGCCCGGTCACGCCCTCCAGGGCGAGCACCGCGGCCGAGACGCCCGCGTGCGCGGCCCAGCCGCAGTGGACCCGCTTGATCGTCCCGCCCGTGCGGTTGGCCTCGATCACGCCCGCGCCCATACTGGCCGCCACGCCGACCGCGTGCGCGATGCCGTCCGCCGTCAGGTCGAACAGCAGCCCCGCCGTGACCGCGGCGCCCAGCGTGCCGCAGATGGACGTCGCGTGCTGGCCCTTCTCGAAGAAGAGCGAGTTGCGCGCCTCAGGCAGGTAGGAGGCCATCCCGAGGCGGTTGCACACCTCGACGCCCGCCGCGATCGCCGCGGCCAGCGCGGCGCCGCTCGCCCCGGTCGCCTCGGCGACGGCCAGCGCGGCGGGCACCACGGAGGCGCTCGGGTGCAGCACCGACGGCAGGTGCGTGTCGTCGTAGTCGAGCGCGTGCGCCAGCGTGCCGTTGACCAGCGCCGCCGCCGGGGCGGGGAGCCGGTCGCCGCTGCCGATCGCGCTCGCCTCCTCGACGCCGCCCCACCGGCGTACGGCCCGCAGCACGGGCGGTCCCGCGTCGCCGTCCGGCTCGGCGTAGGCGGCCAGGCAGTTGCCCAGCACGTCGAGCACCCGTCCGGTCACGTCGTCGCGCACCCGGTCGGGAACGCCCTTGTCGCGGCAGGCGGCTGCGAACTCGGCCAGCCGCTGGACATGGGTTGTCATGGTCCCTCCCAGGTCAGTCGATCACGGCGAGCGGACGGACGGGGGCGCCGGTGGCGCCGACGACCGGCAGCGGATTGAGCACCAGCACGAACTCGCGTGCCCCCGAGTCCAGCAACTCCGACAGCCGCATGGTCTCCACGATGTTGATGCCCGACTCCACCAGCATGATCCGGTGCACGGGCAGCGTGGCGTGCCCGCGACCGGGCGCGATGTGCTCGAAGGCGATGGACTCGCCGCCCACCACGCGCGGCCGGCGCTCGGCCAGCCAGCGCGCCGCCTCGACCCCCGGGCCTGGGACGCCGCCCCGCCGGCCGACGAACTCCTCCGCCGACGACCACAGCCGCGACCAGCCGGTGCCGACGAGCACCGCGTCGCCTTCGCGGATCTCCAGATCGCCGGCGGCCCGCGACAGGTCGTCGGCGGTGATCTCGTAGCCGGCCGGCAGCGTGTCCACGCCGTGCACGGCGGCGACGTCGAGCAGGACGCACCGGCCCACGTATGGCTCGAAGGCGTCGATGCCCAGCGCGCCGAACCCCTCGTGCGACATCACCTCGGCCGCAGGCTGCCCGCCGTACAGGAGCCCTTCCTGCGAGACGTGCGCGAGCGCGTCGACGTGCGTGCCGACGTGGCCGCCGGTGACGATGATCTCGTTGGCGGCGGAGCCGCCGTCCGGCCTGACCATGTCGCCGTGCCTGCGCTCCAGCGCCATCCGGAACGGGGGGTGGTTCGGTGACTGCGGCATGCCTTTGCGCATCGGCTGCGCGAGATCAAGGACACGCGCCCCTTCCAGCGCCTTCCACAAGGACATCTCGGACGGCTCTCCTTATGTTCCGATCATGAAAACAGCGTCTCGACAGTACACAAGACGGACAAAACCGGCTCAATCAGCCCGCGGACCGCATCAACCCGTGACAGGCGATGGCCGCGGCGGCCACCACGTTGAGCGAGTCGACGCCCGCCGCCATCGCCCCCCGGCTCATCGGGATGCACACCGCCCGGTCGGCCTCGTGCAGCCAGTGGGAGGAGAGCCCGTCGCCCTCGGCGCCGAGCAGCAGCGCCACCCGCTCGGCCAGCTCGACGGTGTCCAAGGGCGTCGCCGCCTGGTCCGGGGTGAGGGCCAGGGTCTGGAAGCCCGCCTCCCTGAGCTGCGCCAGCCCGCCGAACCAGTCGTCCATCCGCGCGTACGGGATCGAGAACACCGCCCCCATCGACACCTTCACCGCCCGCCGGTAGAGCGGATCGGCGCACCGGGGCGACAGCACGACCCCGTCCACCCCCAGGGCGGCGGCGCTGCGGAAGATGGCGCCGATGTTGGAGTGGTCGACCAGGTCCTCCAGCACGAGCAGCCGCCGCGCGCCGCCCTTCAGCAGGGTCTCGACGGCGGGGAGCGGGAGGCGTTCCATCGAGGCGAGGGCGCCGCGGTGCACCTGGAAGCCCGCGATGCCCGACATGATCTCGTCGCTCACCACATAGACCGTCGCGTCGCCCAGGACGTCCTCGAGCGAGGCCAGCCAGCGGCGCGTCGTCAGGACCGAGCGGATCGGGTAGCCGGCGCCGATGGCCCGCCTGATCACCTTCTCCCCCTCGGCCAGGAACAGGCCGCGCGACGCCTCCAGGCTCTTGCGCAGCTCCACGTCCCGAAGCCGGGTGTAGTCGGTCAGGCGGGGGTCGTCGGCGTCGGTTACGTACTCAAGCACCTTCCGATACTGCCATGCGCCGCCTGACCTGCCAGACCGCCGCGTAGCAGGCGAGCACCAGGCACAGGCCGATCACCGTGCCGGCGCCCGTCTTGGTGATCACGCTGGGCAGGCCCAGGCGCGGGACGGGCTCGTCCACGAGGGGCCAGAGGAACGCGCCGGCCACCGTCCCGATCGAGCACAGCGCCATGACGGCCGCGCGCACGCGCGGGCTGATCCGCAGGCGTTCCGGTACGGGGGCCGCCGCCATCCGGGACAGGCCGCGCCAGGCCCACCACACCACGATGGCCAGGCCGATCACGGACGAGACGTACTGCAGCAGCCGGAAGAGCCTGATCACGCCCATGACCGAGACCGCCAGCCAGCCGCCCCACTCCACGGGGCCGGTGGAGTGGGTGAAGGAGTCCCACAGGACGTGGCTGGCCGCGCCGATCACGCCCCCGACCGCCATGGGGAGCAGCCGGAGCCGGGACGGCGCGAGGAGCGCGGCGCGGCCGGCCAGCGAGGGCGGGAGCAGCGAGATCAGCGGGTCCCTGAGGAGGCCGTGGAAGAGCGGCAGCAGCACCAGCACGGCGGCCAGGTCGATGGTGACGACGCCGAGCCAGGAGTGCCAGTTGCCGTAGTCGGGCAGGAACGGCAGGAAGATCGGCAGATCGGGCACCATCGCCCCCAACGCCATCGCCCACGGATCGGCGAACCTGCGTACGCGCTGTGACGAAATCAGCGGCACCATCGCGGCCATATGACTGGGCGTGAACGGCAACCGGCCCTCCCTCGGCGTTCCGGGCAACCTTCGCGACCTGGCGATCAACGCTCATTATGCGGGCAAGCTTGACCAATCTTTGCCCGGACGACACTACGCTACCCTCTGTAATGGGTACGGTACGTATCGCTGTCGACGGCCGGATAGCCGGGAGTGCGAGGGGTCATGGTGCCTGACCAGCGGATTCATGAGCGTCCGGCCGCGTCAGCCGATTGGCTGCGCGCAGCCCGCACCGCCCGGTCGCTCTCCGTGGCCACGCTGGCCTGGCTGAGCGTGGAAAGCACGCTCGGCCTGGCCGCCGGCTTCGCGGCCCACTCGCTGGCGCTGATCGGCTGGGGGCTGTCGGCTCTCGTGGAGGCGGCGGCCAGCCTGATCGTGGTGTGGCGCTTCACCGGCGCCCGCACGCTCTCGCCGAGCGCGGAGAACACCGCCAGGAAGGCGGTCGCGGCGAGCTTCTGGCTGCTCGCGCCGTACCTCGTCCTGCACGTGGCGCATGACCTGGACGCGGGGCACCGGTCCACGCCGAGCGTGCTGGGGATCGTGGTGACGGCGTTCAGCCTGGTCAGCATGCCGGCTCTGGGGATCGCCAAGCGGCGGCTCGGCGCGCGGCTGGCCTCGGAGGCCACGTCCGGCGAGGGGACGCAGAACCTCATCTGCGCGGCCATGGCGGCGGGGGTGCTGGCCAGCCTGTGGCTCAACACGCTGGGGTGGTGGTGGGTCGATCCGGTCGTGGCGGTGGCGCTGGCGGCGGTCGCCGTACGGGAGGGGACCCGGGCTTGGCACGGCCATCACTGCTGCCATTAGAGATCTCTCGTAAACCGTCACGCACGCGGCCAACACCGCCCACACAGGGTAATCGCCGCACCAAAACGGCTGTTTTCCCGCACTCGCCACACCGAGTATCGTTCCCGGAGTATTGCGGAGCATCTCCCGCTAGGGTCTCCGGAAGGTCTCAAGCACACCTAAGAGGACATCGTGGGGCGACACCGCACAGACGAGCTTGATGGCGGATACAGAGCGCACGAACCCCCGGCCCGCAGAAGGTCGAACAGTCGCGGCCGGGTTCTCGTACCGCTGGCCGGCGCCGTCGCGCTGGCCGTGCTCCTCGGTGTCGCCGCGTTCGTGATCTTCAACCGCGACCACGACTGCTCGGGCGGCAAGCTGGCCCTGCGGGTCGTCGCGACGCCCGACATCCAGCCCGCGCTGAACAAGATCGCGGGCAACTACAACAAGGCCATGCACTCGATCGACAGCAAGTGCGTCGAGGTGACGGTGGCCAAGGAGGCCGCGGCCAGGACCGCGAACGCGGTGGCCGCCGGCAAGGCCAAGGCGGACTTCTGGGTGGCGGACTCCAGCCTCCTCATGGAGAGCCTGCGCAACACCCCGGCCGGCCAGGCGTTGCCGCAGATCGAGGGGTCGATCGCGACCTCGCCCGTGGTGCTGGCGACGGCGAAGTCGTTCGCGTCGAAGCTGAGCGGCGCCCTCCAGCCGAGCTGGGCCGCCATGATCTCGGCCGCGAACGTGGCCAACGTGGACGGGCCGGGCAAGAAGGTCCGCGTCCTCGCCCTCGACCCGCAGAAGAACTCCGCCGGGCTGGCCGCGCTGCTGGCCGCCGCCGGCACGGCGAAGGAGGCCGGGCTGGACAAGGCGCTGGTGGGCGCGATGAAGGAGCTGTCGGGCCAGCTCGCCTCCGACCCCACGGCGCTGCTGGCCAGCCTCACCGTGAAGTCCGGCAGCAGGGTGCCCATCGGCGTCACCTCCGAGCAGGCCATCTACTCCCACAACGCGAAGAAGCCGGAAGCGCCGGTGGTCGCGCTCTATCCCAAGGAAGGCACGCTCAACCTCGACTACCCGGTCACGGTCCTGACCAAGGACCCGGCGGTGCTCAAGGCGGCGGCGGACTTCAAGCAGGACCTCGCCACGGAGTCGGCCAAGAACGCCCTGCGCGACGCCGGCTTCCGCAGCACGGACGGCAAGGCGGGCGACGTGCTCGCGACGGACAAGGGCTTCAAGCAGGAGACCCCGACCGCGCTGGAGCCGCCGGACGGCAAGACCGTGGCCAGGATGGTGCAGACCTGGTCCAGGCTGAACCTCGGCAGCCGCCTGCTCACGCTGCTCGACGTCTCGGGCACGATGGCGCTGCCGGTCCCCGGTACGGGCATGACCCGCATGCAGGCCATCAACAAGATCGCCACCGAGGGCCTGGGCCTGTTCCCCGCCGACTCCGAGCTGGGCCTGTGGACGTTCTCCACGCATCTGGACGGACAGGGCAAGGACTGGAAGGAGCTCGTCTCCCTCGGTCCGGTCAGCGAGTCGGTCAACGGCACGCTGCGCAAGGACATGCTGGGCAAGGCGTTCGCCTCGATCCAGGCCAAGGCCACGGGCGACACCGGGCTGAACGACACGATCAAGGCCGCGTACACGCAGCTGACGAAGACGTACCAGGAAGACAAGATCAACACGCTGCTGGTCCTCACGGACGGCGCCGGCAACGACGACCCGGACGGCGGCGTCAAGAACAGCGAGATCCTGCAGTTCCTGAAGAAGACCTACAACCCGAAGCGGCCCATCAGCATCCTGCTCATCGCCTTCGGCCCGGAGGCCGAGAAGGGCAAGCAGCAGATGGACGCCCTGGCCAAGGCCGCGGGCGGCGAGGCGTACATCGCCAAGAACGTCCTGCAGGTGCGCGACTTCTTCCTCCAGGGCATGGAGCGCCGCCTCTGCATGCCAGGCTGCGACGGCTGAGACCCGGTAAAGGTGCACCCTTATGCCCGATGGGCATAAGGGGCGAACCCGTCAGAATGAGGCCGCGTCCTCTCCGCGTGGGGCTTGAGTGCCCGTTCTACCCGCGGGGGAGGAATTCGTGCCTGGATGGCCGTCCGTCGGTCGCGCTGAGGATCATGAGCTCGTCGAGGCTCTGCGGCGCGCGGACACCGACGCTCCCGCCAAGCTGTACGACTCCTACGGCGAGCGGCTGCACGACTACGCCGCCTCCTTCGCCCAGGACCTCGCCGCCGACGCCGTCCACGACGCCCTGGTCACGGCGCAGGGGTGCGTGCACCGGCTGAAGGAGCCGGCCAGGATGCGGGCCTGGCTGTACGCGCTGACCAGGTTCCAGGTGCGGGCCAGGATGTCGCGCCGGACCCCGGTGGACGGCGTGCCGCTGCCCGAGCTGGAGGCGCAGGAGGACTCCGAGCTGACCGACCTCGTCCACGAGACGCTGGGCGAGCTGAGCAGGAACGAGCGCGAGGTCCTGGAGCTGTCGCTGCGCCACGGGCTGACCCCGGCCGAGGTCGGCGCGGCGCTCGGGCTGACCTCGCGGCAGGCGGCCGGCCGGCTCGCCAGGGCCCGCGACCACCTGGAGAACGCCGCCGCGGCCGTGGTGCTGGCCAGGACGGGCCGGGCGCACTGCCCCGACCTGTCGGCGATGCTGGACGGGTGCGAGGGCCCGCTCACCCCGCTGCTGCGGCGGAGGCTGTCGGGCCACATCAGCGGGTGCGAGGTGTGCACCGAGGGCCGGCACCGGCAGGTCTCGGCGGCCAAGCTCCTGGACCTGGTGCCGGTCGCCTTCCCGCCCATCTCGCTGCGCCGCCGCGTGATCGACACGTGCGTCAACCCCGAGCGCGACCAGGCCCGCACGCTGATCACCGATCGCGGTGACAGCTTCGACCGGACCGGGTTCCCCGTGGCCGTCGAGCCGCGCTCGCGGCGGCGCAGGCCGCGCCGCCTGGCGCCGGTGCTGCTGGCGGGCGCGTGCGTGCTGGCCGTGACGGGGGCCATGGTCGTGATCAACGGCCGCGACGTCTCGACCGGCACTCCCCTGCGCTCGGCGCCCTCCCCCTCCTCCCCCGCCGTCTCGCTCGACCCGGGCGAGGAGAGCCCGGCGCCCGATCCCTCGCCGGAGGAGGACGAGCTCACGCCGGCCCCCACCCCCACCCCGAGCCGCACGCCCGCCACCCGCGCCACCCCGGTCGAGCGGCCGAGCGCCCGGCACGCCGCCGGGCCGACGCCCACCCGCCGCAGGCCCGCGCCCGCCGCCCGGCTGCGCACCTCCTGCCCGAAGGCGATCGACGGCGCGGCCAAGATCGGCCTCGGCGCGCGCAACGCCGCGGTCTCGTGGGTGGCGACCGCCTCGCAGGGGCTGGACGTGTTCCCCGCGAGCGGGTCGATCAAGGCGGGCGGGTCGGTGGCGATCTGGGTCACGATCGTCGACCCGAACGCCGCCGGCCGCGGCCGCGTCGCCTTCACCTCGAACGGCGGGAGCGCGAGCTGCTCGCTGTCCTGGGACGGCGACGGGCCCGACACGGCCGACCCGACCGACGAGCCGACGAACTCCAGCGAGCCCACTCCGTCACCCTCCGTAACCACGTCGGCCGAGAATTCGGAGACGCTGGAGGGGTAAAACGGACGCCAAGCGAGAGTAGATCAACTTTTCTTGCCAACAAACCCGGGATAAATCGGACCCTGGCTCGAAGAACCTCGGTCACATAGGGCATTCTGGTGTGCTTGGGGGCGACGTCCGGGCCGGTGTCACTTGACCGTGTGTTGAACGTCACACGAGAAATATCTGCCTGCCGGTAAACCGGGATGCGCCCTCAAGCGTCGGCATTGACGTGTCCTGGCGCGGATTGGTCCCATGAACTGCGATCAATCGTGCTTTAACCAGCAGAAGCAGGAGAGAAAAGGGAGATGCTCAAGCACCGGAGAGCGCTGGCCTGGCTGGTGGCGCTCGCCTGCATAGCGGGGGCGGTCATCGCGCTGTTCGACATAGAGACGCCCCTGCGCCCGTTCTTGATCTCTCTGTTCCTTCTGGTCGTCCCAGGGGCGGCAGTGGTGGGACTGTTGCGTGATCGTGACCCCCTTGCCGCACTATCAGTAGGAGCCGCGGCAAGTCTCGTGCTGAACGTGCTCCTCGCTCAGGCCATGCTGCTCTTCGGCGCGTGGTCGCCCCGGGCGGGCGTCGCGACGGTCGCCGTGCTCGGAGGGTTCATGTACGTGCTTCGCGTGTTGTACCGGGGGAAGAGCATGCAGACCCAACAGGGGGCCAGGTGAACATCCAGGTAGTTCGGCCCAGAGAGCTCGGGGACTCCGAGCGGGCACGATGGCGGGAGCTGCAGAAGGCCGACCCGAGTCTGGACAACCCGTTCCTGTCAGTCGAGTTCGCCGTGGCGATGGACCGCTTGCGCGATTACGTGAGGGTGGCGGTCATCTCCGACCAGAGCGGCATCGTGGGGTTCTTCCCGCATGAGCGGCACAGCTTCGGCATCGGTAAGCCGCTCGGCGGCTTCCTCACCACGTGCCACGGCCTGATCGCGGGCCCGGACCTGAAGCTCGACGCCAAGGCCCTGCTGCGGGCCTGCAAGCTCAGCGTGTTCGACTTCGACCACTTGGTCGCGGGGCAGCCCACTTTCTCCCCGTACGAGCAGGATGTCCGGCCTGCGCCGGTGATGGACTTCACCGCCGGGTTCGACGCCTGGATCGAGCAGGTGAAGTCCAACTCCCCGAAGAACCTCAAGACCGTGCGCTACAAGGAGCGCAAGCTCGGCAGGGAGCAGGGCGAGCTGCGCTTCGAGTGGGCCTCGGCCGACCCCGAGGTGCTCCGCACGCTGCTCAACTGGAAGTCCGACCAGTATCGGAGAACTGGCCGGGTGGACAGGTTCGCCCAGCCGTGGATCGTCGAATTGACGGACATGATGCATGCCGAAAAGTCATCGGACTTCGCGGGCGTCCTGACCATGCTTTATGCCGGGGACGTCCCGGTAGCCGGACATTTCGGCCTCCGCACGGCCACCACGCTTGTAGGGTGGTTCCCCGCCTACGACACCGAGTTCGGCCGCTATTCGCCGGGCATCGTCCATCATCTGCAGATGGCCGAGGCCGCCGCGAACGACGGTCTGCACATGGTGGACATGGGCAAGGGCGGCAAGGAGTACAAAGACTGGCTGAAGAGCGGGGTCCTGTACGTTGCCGAAGGCCGCATCTCGCGACCGTCCGCCGCCGCGGCCGTTCACTGGATGGGCCGAACTCCTTTCAACAAAGCCCGAACAATTGTCATGGACCGACCGTCTCTTTATAGGGCGGCCGACCGTGTCCTCAAGGGCTTCGGTCGGGTGCGCACCTCGATGCAGCAGCAGGAGCCACCCAACGGAGTAGTCAAAGAACCAACGGGAGCGCGCTGAGCACTCCCAAGTCCCGGCAGACACCCTCACAGCACAGGACCCTTCAATGCACCGTTCACCGGCTTCGCCATTCCCGCAGCACCCGGGGGTGGCCGCGACCGGACCGCAGCAGGGCGGGGTCCCGGAAGGATTTCCCTCGCCATGAGTCCCGAGATAGCCAAGCACAACGGCAAGCTACAAGCCTCGCCCTTGCGGTCGATGCCGCCCCCTTCGAGCTTCACGCCCGTCACGCCGCACCTGGCCATTTCACCGACGGTCAGCGTCGTGGTGCCGGCGATGAACGAGGCCGAGAACCTGCCGCACGTCTTCGCCACCATCCCCCAGTGGGTGGACGAGATCGTGCTCGTCGACGGCAACTCCGTCGACGACACGGTCGCCGTGGCCAAGCGACTGCGGCCGAACGTCAAGATCGTCACGCAGACCGGCAAGGGCAAGGGTGACGCCCTGTCCGCCGGCTTCGCCGCGTGCACGAGCGACATCATCGTCATGATCGACGCCGACGGCTCGACCGACGGCCGCGAGATCATCAACTTCGTGGGCGCGCTGGTGACGGGCGCCGACTTCGTCAAGGGCTCGCGCTACGCCTCCGGCGGCGGCAGCGACGACCTGACGCTGAACCGGCGGCTGGGTAACAAGATTCTCACCGGCATGGTCAACGTCATGTACAACACCAAGTACACCGACCTGTGCTACGGCTACAACGCCTTCTGGGCCCGTCACCTCGACGCGCTCAACCTCGACTGCGACGGCTTCGAGGTGGAGACGCTGATGAACGTGCGCGCGGCCAAGGCCGGGTTGAAGGTGCACGAGGTGCCCAGCCACGAGCGCAACCGCATTCACGGCGAGAGCAACCTGCACGCCGTACGAGATGGCTTCCGCGTGCTCAAGACCATCCTGAGGGAGTGGCGTCGCCAGCCCGCTCCCGCTCAGCCTGAGCCGACCGCCACTCCCGCCGCTGACCGAGGCGTCGCTTAAGAAGGAACGCTGTGAACACGTCTGTTGTCATCTGCGTCTACACCGAGGAGCGGTGGGAGGACATCAGGCAGGCGATCGAGTCGGTCGAGAACCAGACCCGCCCGGCACACGAGCTGATCCTGGTGGTCGACCACAACCCCGACCTGCACCTCAAGCTCAAGCGCGCGTATCCGCAGGCCATTGTGGTGGAGAACACGCACGAGAAAGGGCTGTCGGGAGGCAAGAACACCGGCGTGGCCACGGCCAACGGTGAGATTGTCGCGTTCCTCGACGACGACGCGGTCGCCGACGCCGGATGGCTGGAGGCTTTGGAGGAGGGCTTCCAGGAATCCGGTGTGGTGGGCGTCGGGGGCCGCACGGATCCGCTGTGGGCGTCCCAGCGACGCCCGCGGTGGTTCCCGTACGAGTTCGACTGGACGGTCGGCTGCACCTACCGCGGCATGCCCGAGGTACGCGCGCCGATCCGCAACGTCATGGGCGGCAACGCCGCGTTCCTGCGCGACGTCGTGTCCGAGGTGGGCGGGTTCCACAGCGGCATCGGGCGCAGCGTGCAGGGGCGCAAGTCGCGTCCGCTGGGGTGCGAGGAGACGGAGTTCTGCATCCGGCTGAGCCAGCGCAAGCCCGGCTCGGTCATGCTGTTCGAGCCGCGGGCCGTGATCGGGCACAAGGTGTCCAAGCAGCGCGAGCGGTTCGCCTACTTCAGATCCAGGTGCTACGCGGAGGGGCTGTCGAAGGCCCTGGTGACGAAGGAGGTCGGCACCCAGGACGGGCTGGCCAGCGAGCGGGCGCACGCGCTCAAGACGCTGCCGCTCGGCGCGCTGCGCGGGGTCGGTGAGGCCGTGCGCGGCGACGTGGGCGGGCTCGGCCGGGCCGCCGCGATCGTGATCGGCCTGGCCTGGACGACCTGGGGTTACGTGGTGGGCTCCGTACGGCTGAAGGCGGCACGATCATGACCCGCATCCCGATCCTGATGTACCACTCGGTCACCGACACGCCCAACGACGAGACCAAGCCGCACTCCGTGCGGCCCTCGGACCTGGCCGAGCAGCTCGCGTACCTGTCGGAGAGCGGCTTCACCCCGCTCACCCTGGCCGACCTCGTGGCCTCCCTCAACCAGAACAACGGCCGCTCGATGCCGGACAAGCCGATCGTGGTGACCTTCGACGACGGCTACGCCGACTTCCACAGCCACGCCCTGCCCCTGCTCGAACGCTACAGCTTCCCGGCCACGGTCTTCCTGACCAGCGGCTGGGTGTCCGACGCGGGCAAGGACGCGGCGGGCCGGCCGCTGGACGACATGCTGTCCTGGGGCCAGGCCCGCGAGATCGCCCAGACCGGCATTGAGATCGGCGGCCACAGCCACAGCCACCCGCAGCTCGACCAGCTCCGCATCGATGACCTGCGGCAGGAGCTGCGCAGGAACAAGGGCCTGCTGGAGGAGAAGATCGGCGCGCCGGTCGCCACCATGGCCTACCCCTACGGCTACTCCAGCGCGAGGGTCCGCCGCGAGGTGCGCAAGGCCGGCTATTTCGCCGCCTGCGCCGTGAGCAACACGATCGCCGCCGACCGGCACGACATGCTCGCCATCCCCCGGCTGACGGTCGGCAAGCACACGACCATCAGCATGTTCAAGCGCGCCGTCGAAGGCAACGCCGTACCCCTCATCTACCTGCGCGAACGCATCCTCACCAAGGGCTACGCGGTCGTGCGCAGGACGAGGTACGGGCTGCAGCGGGTGCGCGGAAATGTCTAGCGTCTGGGGGAAGATCCTCCACGACCTCCGTAACCCGCTGTTCCGCCAGGGCTACGCGCTCATGGCGAACACCGTGGTCACCGGCGTGCTCGGCATGGGCTACTGGCTGCTGGCCGCCCGCCTCTACTCCCCGGAGGAGTTCGGCCGTGGCCAGGCGGTGATCACGGCGATGCGGCTGTTCGCGTCGCTGACGGCGCTGGGGTTCGTGGGCGCGCTGGCCCGCTTCCTGCCGGTCGCCGGGCGCCGCACCCCCGAGCTGG
Organism: Nonomuraea angiospora; assembly: GCF_014873145.1. NCBI lineage: Bacteria > Bacillati > Actinomycetota > Actinomycetes > Streptosporangiales > Streptosporangiaceae > Nonomuraea > Nonomuraea angiospora. The sequence continues at coordinate 5,561,220 of NZ_JADBEK010000001.1, forward strand.
CCCTGCGCGGGTACGGCCTGGCCGCCGCCACGGGCGGGGTCGCGGCCCTCGGCTTCCTGCTGACGCTGCCGATGTGGGGCAAGACGTACTCGGTGCTGAGCGGTTTCTGGCCCGGGCTGTTCTTCCTGGCGTCGGTGCTGGTGTGGGCCGTCTTCACGCTCCAGGACGTGGTGCTGACCGGGCTGCGGCGGGCCACGTTCGTGCCCCTGAACAACCTGGTCTTCGGCATCGTCAAGATGGGGCTGCTGGTCGCGCTGGCCGGCGCGCTGCCGTCGGGCGGGATCTTCGTCTCGTGGGTCATCCCGACCGCGCTCGCGCTGATCCCCGTCAACTGGCTGATCTTCGCCGTCGTGGTGCCCAGACACGTGGAGAAGAGCGACCCCGGCCAGGAGCCTCCTCGCCTGCGCGAAATTGGAAGGTTCCTAGCTGGGGACTTCCCCGGGACGCTGTCCATCCTCGGCATCGTCTACCTGGTGCCCGTGGTGATCGCCACGCAGGTGGGCGAGGCCACGTTCGGCCGCTTCTCGATGGCGCACACGCTCGCGAGCATGATCGAGCTGCTGGCCATGAACATGGCGGTCTCGCTGACCGTCGAGGGCTCTTTCGACCGTGCCAAACTGGCCGAGAACTGCCGTCGGGCGCTGCGGCGGGCCTTCATGATCGTCACCCCGATCATCGCGGTGGCGATCCTCGCGGCGCCGCTGATCCTGACCGTCTTCGGCTCGGCCTTCGCGGACGAGGGCACGACGCTGCTGCGGCTGATGTCGCTGGCCGTGCTGCCGCGCGTGCTGATCGAGGTCTACCTGAGCGCGCTGCGGGCGCAGAGCCGGGCCCGCACGCTGGCGACCGTGCAGATCGGGCTGGCCGTGCTCGTGCTGGTGTCCACCGTCGCGCTGTTCCCCTACACCGGTGTGAACGCGGTGGGGTACGGGTTGCTCTTCAGCGAGCTTCTCGTGGCAGTTTTGATCTTTGGGAATCTACGTAAAATTCTCAAGTTCGGCGAAACCCGTACGCCCGTTGTCACCCAGGGGTCGTCCGGGGCCGCATGATGGTCAACGTGAAGCAACGGGACGGCGACGGCACTGCAAGCTCCTCGGAGGTGCGCGGGGGCGTGCGCGGAGACAAGGAGGAGTCAGACGTGCCCTTCGATCCGGAGGCGACCGGGGTCATCCCGAAGCTGACGTTCGACACCGCTCCCCCGGAGGGCCCGCCTTCGGACGACGGGACTGCGGAGGACGCCGAGCCGGATTCGGACACGACGATGATCCGGCTGCCGGCCACCCTGCACATCGGGCACCCGCCCACGGTGGAGGAGGCGGCCGACCCGGACGCGACGGGCACGGTGACCACCCCGGCGCAGGGCGCCGCTTTCGCACCCCCCGCCGACACCTCCGCCACCAAGCCCGGCCTCCGGCCACAGCCGCCGAGCGGGCCGCAGGCGACCGGCGACGGGAAGCCGGCCGCTGACGCCAAGGCGGACATTCGGCCGCAGCCGGCGAGCGGGCCGCAGGCCGCCGATGGTGCGCGGGCCGACGGCGACGGGCAGCGTGGCGCATCGGCGAAGGCGACGAGCACGAAGCCCGGCACCACCGCCAAACCCGGCACCGCCACACCCAGCGCTGCCACGCCCAGCACCGCCGCGTCCAGCGCCGCCACGTCCAGCCCGGCCGCGCCTGGCGCCGCCAAGGACGCCGCGCCCGGGAAGGCCCCCGCCAAGGGCGCGTCGGCGGCCGAAGCGCCCGCCAAGGGGTCGGACGGCAAGCCCGGCACCGGCACGCCCAGCACCGCCGCGTCCAACACCGCCGCGTCCAGCACCGCCAAAGGCGCCGCGCCCAAGGAGGCGCCTGCCAAGCGGCCCGTCACCGAGGCCTCGGCCGCCGGGACCGTGCCCGTGCCCATAGCCCGTCCCGCCTCAGAGCCCTCCGCCGGAGGAGCACCGGCCGGGGCGACGCCCGCCGGAACGACCCCTGCCGAAACGACGCCTACCGGAGCCACGCCTACCGGAGCGACGCCTGCCGACGGGTCGGCCACCAGTGGCGCGGCCGCCAGCGGGTCAGCCGCCAGCGGGGCGAGTGCCAGCGGGGCAGGTGCTGCCGCGCCTGTGGATGCGCCGCAAGCGCCGTCGCAAGCGTCGCCCATGCCCGCCGCCGCCCCGCCCGCAGCGCCCCCGCAGACCGCGGCCCCCCAGATCGCCACGAAGCAGGTCCCGCCCCAGCAGGCGACCCCCCGACCGGCCCCTCAGGTGGCCCCCGGCAAGCCGCGCACGCTCGGCGGCCGGATCGGCGCGCTGGTCGCCAGCGCGCCCAAGTGGCTACCCGTGCTGCTGGTCATCGAGGGCCTGGTCATGTACATCCTGGCCCTCAAGGTCGCCCCAGGCCCCCTGCGCGGCGTGAACCCCGACAACATCGACGGACTGGGCCTGATCTCCGCCCTCCCGACGACGGCGTTCATCGCCATCCTCATCATGATCGTGTCGTTCTTCGTCACGGTCGCCCAGAGCACCGACCGCAAGTTCCTCCTGCTGTTCCAGATCGCCGCCATCACCTTCGCCCTGCACGGCGCGGGAGCCCTGGTGGCCACGGCGCCGCGCTTCCCCACGGCGTACATCCACGCCGGTTTCGTGGAGTTCATCAGCCGGACCGGCGAGTCGGCCATCAGCATCGACGCCCGCATGGGCTGGCCGGGCTTCTTCGCGCTGTTCGCCTTCGTGACGAAGGCCGCCGGGATCACCGACCTGACGCCGATCCTGCAGTGGACGCCGCTCGTCTCCAACCTGCTCTACCTGCTCCCGTTCGTGCTGATCCTGCGCCAGGTCGTGGCCACCACGCGGGCGCGGTGGTTCGCGGCGCTGCTGTTCGTGCTGGTGCAGTGGATCGGGCAGGACTACTTCTCGCCGCAGGGCTTCACGTTCGCCTTGTACCTGGCGTTCATCGCGATCCTGCTCAGATGGTTCGGACGGGTCGAGCAGCGGACGAAGCCGATCCCGCCCAAGGGCCTGCGCAAGCTGCTCGGCAAGCTGGACGCGATGACCCCGGGCGAGCTGGCCAACACCGGCACGTACCGGGCCGACAAGCTGCTCATGCTGATGATGCTGCTGGCGCTGTTCGTCGCGTCGGTGGCCTCGCACCAGATCACCCCGTTCATGATGCTCGGGGTCGTGACGGCGTTCCTCATCTTCAAGCGGACGTCGCTGACCTGGGGGCTGCCGTTCTTCCTCGGACTGCTCGTGCTGGCCTGGATCAGCTACATGACGGTGGGCTTCTGGTCCAGCCAGATCGGCGCCATCTTCGGCGGCTTCGGCCGGATCCTGCAGAACATCGGCAACAGCACCGGCGACCGCATCGAGGGCAGCGACCCCGCGCACGCGCTGGTGCTGCAGGCGCGGCTCGGCATCCTCGTGGTGATCCTCAGCCTGGCGGCCACGGGGCTGTTCAGGCGGTTCCGGCGCGGGGTGTTCGACCGGTCGGCGCTGATCCTGCTCTGTGTGCCGGTGCTGGCGCTGGGGCTGCAGAGCTACGGCGGCGAGATCGGGCTGCGGATCTACATGTTCGCGCTGCCCGGGGCCTGCCTGCTGGCCGCGTACGCGTTCTTCCCCAACCTGCCGGCCGACAGCGCGGACGTGCGCGAGGAGACCGTGCCGCTGCGCAAGCGGAACGTGCGCTTCAACCCGCAGCTCACCAAGAAGCTCTCGGTCGTGCTCGCGGCGTGCTTCGCGGTGCTGTTCGCGTTCGCGTTCCTGCTGGCCAGGTACGGCAACGAGAAGTTCGAGCGGGTCACCACGGGCGAGGTGGCCGCGCTGCACTACGTCTACCAGCACGACAAGCCGAGCGCCAAGGTGCTCTACCTGGTGCCCAAGACGGGGCCGGAGGTCACGCCGACCCTGCCGTGGGGCGAGAAGGACGTCGAACTGGTCAACTTCGGCGTACAGGCCCGTGTGTACAAGGACCCGACGCAGATCTCGGACGCGGTCGCGGCGCTCAAGGAGCAACCGCGTAACTCGTACCTGATCGTGAGCCGCGGGCAGGTGAGCTACCTGCAGCTCAACGAGGGCTTCCCGGAGGACTGGGGGACGAAGTTCCGCGCGGCCCTGGACGCCTCGCCGGACCTGAAACGGGTGTTCTCCAACCAGGACGCGGCCCTCTACACCTGGAAGAAGTTCGTCCGGGGCACCGAGATCCCCGAACCGCAGCCCTACAAGGGACGCGGCGACCCCACCACCCCGTGGACGCCCGTGGGCATCGGCGCGCTGGCCGTGACCTGGGTCTCGCTCTTCGCGTACGAGGTCATTCGGCTGAACGGCCCCAACCGGGCGCGCAAGACCAGGAAGCGCCTGCTCTTCCTCGCCGTGCCCGCTTTCGTGGTCGCGCTAGCGGTGATCATCGAACGATTCATCTACATCGCACAAAATAACTAAATTCACAGGAAACGCTCAGCTTCTGCGGGATGATGTTCTCCATATGAGGACACAGGAGACACTCCCCGTCATGCCGAACGCACGACTCGCGGCTGCGAGGATCGCTTCCGTGGACGCCTTACGAGGCTTCGCACTCCTGGGCATCCTCGTTGTCAACATCGCCTTCCTGGCCTCCGGCTACCGGATGGCCGGGATGGCCGAGCCCGCCTTCCAGTCCCCGGTGGACTGGACCGTGCGGTTCACCGTGACGCTGCTCGTGGAGAACAAGTTCTACCTGCTGTTCTCCTTCCTGTTCGGCTACAGCTTCACCCTCCAGGTCGACTCGGCGGCGCGGCAGGGGCGCCCGTTCGGGCCGATGTTCCTGCGTCGCCTGGCCGGGCTGCTGCTGATCGGGCTGGCGCACGCCGTGCTGCTGTTCCCCGGGGACATCCTGACGACGTACGCGGCCGTTGGCCTGGCCCTGCTGATCTTCCGCAAGCTCCGGCCCAAGGCCGCGGTGGTGCTGGCGGTCATGTTGACCGCGATGCTCGCGCTCGGCTTCGTGCTGCTGGCCCTGCTCGCCACGTTCGGCCTGGACATGGGCGGCACGGTGGCGGACTCGGCCGCCGAGGCCACCAAGGCGGACACGGCGCTGGCGGCCTCCGCCGTGCAGATCATCTCCGAGCACCTCAGGAAGCTGTCGCTGATCATCGTCTTCCGCGTGCTGTTCCAGGGCCCGGCGGTGCTGGCGGCGTGCCTGATCGGCCTGGCGGTCGGCAAGCTGGGCGCGCTGCGCGACCTGTCGGCCCACACGGGGACGCTGCGCAAGCTGCAGTGGGCGGGGTTCACGGTCGGGCTCGCGGGCGCCTTCGTCTACACGACGTCGGCCTGGCACGGCACGATGCACAAGTTCTGGGGCGAGGCCGTGGACCTGGTGACGGCCCCGCTGCTGGCGGCCGCGTACGCGGCGACGTTCCTGCGGCTGCTGCCGTACATGCCGCGCATCGCCCGGGCGCTCGCGGCGCCGGGCCGGATGGCGCTGTCCAACTATCTGGCGCAGTCGCTGATCTGCTCGCTGATCTTCACGGGGTACGGGCTGGCGCTCGTGGACCGGGTCAGCCCGCCGCTGGAGGTGCTGATCGCGCTCGGCGTCTTCGTCTGCCAGGTCTTCTACAGCCACTGGTGGCTCAAGAGGCACCGGTACGGGCCCGTGGAGTGGATCCTGCGCTTCCTCACGTACTGGCGCAAACCAAGCCCCAGCCGCCCGCGCCACTCTGTGGAGAAGTAACGGGACATGCGCAACTGGCCCGTGCTCGACCTCCGCCTCACCACGCCCCGCCTAGAACTGCGCATGCCCTCTCTGGACGATCTCGACGAGCTGGCCGACCGGGCCGCCGAAGGCGTGCACGATCCGGACGTGATGCCGTTCGGCGTGCCGTGGACGGACGCCCCCGCCGACGAGCTGCCGGGCAACGTCGTCCGCCACCAGCTCGGCATCATGTCGCGCTGGCAGCCCGAGCGGTGGTGCTGCAACTTCGTCGTCGTCCACGAGGGGCGGGTGATCGGCACCCAGGACCTGTCCGCGCACGGCTTCCGGGTCACCCGCGAGGTACACACGGGCTCGTGGCTGGGCCGCGCCCATCAGGGCGAGGGCCTCGGCACGGAGATGCGCGCCGCCGTCCTCCATCTGGCCTTCACGGGGCTCGGGGCCTTGACGGCGGTCTCCAGCGCGTACCTGGACAACCCGGCCTCGCTGGGCGTCTCCGGCAAGCTCGGCTACCGGCCGGACGGGCTGATCGTGGACGAGGTACGCGGCAGGCGGGCGGTCCAGCAGCGCCTCCGCCTCGACCGGGCCGACTTCACCGACCCCGTCCCCGTACGGATCGACGGCCTTGCGCCCTGCCTCCCGCTCTTCGGGCTCACCTGATGCGAGGCCGGGCGAAGACGGTGTTGTCGATGACGACGTCCATCCGCGGCAGCGGGTCGGCCTCCTCGAGGTAGATGCGCTCGGCGACGAGGTAGCGGTTCCGGTGGATCGACTCGGCCTCCGACCCGGCCCAGTCCTGGTCGCGTTCGGCCCCTCTGCGTACCGACAGCTCGGCGTCCACGTCCATCCAGATCCGGAAATCCCAGTACTTGTCGATCTCCGGCCGGAACGCGAACACCCCGTCCACGACCACCACCGAGTCCGCCGCCAGCGGCGTCGTCGTCCCGGAATGATCGATCTGCGTCAGCGGATCGATGCCGCACAGCGCACACGCCCCCGCCTCGGCGGACCGGCCGGGCTCCAGGAGCAGCCTCTTGACCGCCTCGTAGTCGTAGGCGTTGCGGTAGTAGCCCTCGCCCGACTCGCGGTCGTAGAGGTGGCGGTCCTTCCACGGCTTCTTGAAGTCGTCCAGGGTGGCGCGCAGGGCGGGCCGCCCCGCCCTGACGATCTGCTCGGCCAGCTCGTGCCCGAAGCTCGTCTTGCCCGAGGCGGTGAACCCGTCGATCCCCACCAGCACCCGCCCACCGCCGCAGGCCAGCACCCGCTCGGCGACCCGCGCCACGAGCGCGGAACGCTCCGGCGAGGCCGGCGCCGGGCAGGGCTGCTGCCAGGTCGAGACCGAATACTGCACCCGCACACCAGAAGCACCAGACAATCCCACCAGCACACCCTATCCACCAAGATTGCGATGAGTTTCGGCGCTCCATCGGGTCTCCACTCCGGACGACCGCTACGACCAAGGAGGAGTTTTAATGGGCAAGATCATCTACTGGATGAACACCTCGATGGACGGCTACATCGAGGATTCCGCCGGTGGCTTGGACTTTTCCGACCCGGACGAGGACTTCCAGCAGGCGGCGAGCGACCATGTTCGCCGGATCGAGGCGTTCCTGTTCGGGCGGCGGCTGTACGAGGCGATGGAAAAGCCCTGGACGCAGGACCTCGGCAAGGAGGGCGCCCCGGCCCTTGAGCGAGAGTTCGCCCAGCTCTACAAGGAGACGCCGCGGTACGTCTTCTCCGACACCATCCAGACCGTCCCCGAAGGGCTCACGCTCGTCCGCCGCAAGGACGCCGTGTCCGTGGTGACGCGCCTCAAGCAGGAGATCGACGGCACCCTCCAGCTCGGCGGCGCCGAACTGGCCGTCTCCCTGGTGGACCTGATCGACGAGTTCTGGGTGTACGCGTCCCCCGTGATCATCGGGGGCGGCAAGCCGTACCTGCCCGTGAGAGAGAACCTGCGGCTGCGCCTGGTCGAGCACCGTTCCTTCGCCTCGGGAATCATGTTCCGGCGGTACGTACGCCCCTGACCGACCAGGAGCGGATCGCGCACGGGCGCACCCACTGGGCCCCTCGTGGGTGCGCCCGCGCGCGATCCTGGACGAGCGCAGACTCCGGATTTCATCAAGCGGCGTCGAGAACGCCGGTGATCTTGCGGGTCATCTCGGCCAGGGTGGGGCTGGGCCGGCCCCGGTGGGTCCCGGCGGCTGCTTCGAGGGCGACGATGACGGTGCTGCGGAAGTTGTCGGCCTCTGCCGGGTCCTGCCGCTTGAGCAGGCTCATGGACGCGGTCAGGGCCGGCAGCACCTGGTCGGCGAGTTCGGCTACGGACTTGCCGTACTTGACGCCCTTGGGGGCCTTGGCGAGCACGTGGCCGACCACGCCGGTCGCGGAGGTCAGGGCGATGGAGCCCTCGGTGGCGACCTTGTGGGCCGAGCCGGCGGCGCCGGCGGCGGACATCAGCGAGACGGCGCCCCACGCGGCGGTCCGCAGGGTGAGCTTGTCCTGGTCGGTGAGGGTGATGGACATGGTGGTGTGCTCCTTCAAGCTGTTACGAGGTTCGACTGAACGGGCAGACGCTGAACCGTTCATGCCATCCACCATCGCCGACCGCTCTGATACCGACCCGTCGCCGTCCTGACGCGGCCGCTGACACGACACCGCAGCAGCTCTGATCTCCCGCCGGGGACCTCCGCACGCCGACCTGGCCGGGCGCGGCCTTCATCACCAGCTCCGGGACGGGCCCGTCGACGGCAAACCACCGGGCAGGCCAGGGCCGTCCCGCGTGGCGGATCGGACAGGCGGGGTCCGCACCCACCGTCAGGCGTCGTCGTCCAGGCGGCGGATGTGGATCGGGGTGTCCCACGTGATCGAGGTGTCCTCCGGGTGCCGGTCGCTCAGGTACGCCCGGCGCAGCAGCGCCTCAGTTCGGTGATTGCCGTCGAGCACGACCCGCCCCCTGACCGTGATGTACATGTCCTCGCCCGGCTTGAACACCGCTTCGAGCAGCTTGTGGTCCGGCAGGCGCGCGTAGTGGTCGGTCTTTCCCCGGCTCAGCGCGCTGCGGTCGAGGTCGGGACAGATGAGGTCCTTCAGCTGGCGCACGGTCGCGTTCGGCGCGACGGGCGACCTTCCGCGCCGCGCCGCCGCGGTGGGCGGGCGAGCCTCGAGGAGCGGCCGCAGCCGGTCGCGCACCTTCTGGGCGAGTGTACGGCCGAAGAGGCGTTCGAGGGTGCGGCGGAAGGCCGCGACCGCCCGCTGCACGACCACCCGGCGCTCGGCCACCTGCCGGTACGCGGCCACCATCGCCGCCCCGCCCGCGACCGCAGCCGCCGCCACGGCGGCCACCACGTACGCGGCGGAGGCTGCCAGGAAGACCTTCAGGTGCTCGACGACCGTGGCGACCAGCTCGTGGCCGTCCGCGAGCAGGCGGGACAGGGAGGCGAGCGTGGTGAGGTGCCCGCCCTCGTGGTGGTAGTCGGCCGTGTAGGCCCGCATCGCCGCGACGTCGTCGCCGTCACCGGCCGCGGCGGCCGTCACCACACCCGCCGTCATCGTGGGGACGGCGTGCTTGTCGAGCGTGTCGGCGAACGCCCGGTATGCGGCGGCGACCTCGCGCAGGGCCTGCTCGTCCTCGTCCGGCCAGGGCACACCGAGCAGCCGAAGCCCAGCCTCAAACCCCGGCCCAGCCATCAGCACCACCGGGACCGCCCCGCCCAGGCCGTATCCCGCCGCCTCACCGAGACCGGATGCGGTCGCCCTCCCCAGGCCGTATCCCGTTGCCTCGCCGGGGCCGAGTGCGCTCGCCCTCCCCTGACCGTCTCCGGAACCCTGCTACAGGTCACGCCGGGGAACCGCCGCGGCGTCGGCAGCGACGGCCTCCACCGCCATCGCCCGCATGGCCGCGCCCGTCTCCGCCAGGTTGTCCCCCAGGTGCGCGCACGCCTCCCCCATGAGGTCCCGTACGGCGGCCATCACCGTGCCGACCGCCCCCGTACCCCACGGCTCCAGCCCTTCGGTCCCGGTCCGCAGCGCAGCGGCCGCCCCCGTCATGATCCCCGCCGCCTCCTCCACCCGGCGTGCCCCGCCCTCCAGAGCGGCCGACTGGATCCGCCACTCGCGCCCCACGTCGGCTCCCCGTCGCTCGTCCGTCACCGCCGCCGGAACCGTAGCGCGCGGATACTGGGACGAGGCTCCTCTTCAAGGAAGCTGAAAATGTATAAACAAAGGTCAGAAGCCGTTCACCGAATGGGGATCTGGCACCAGACCACGCGTTCCTCTCGCTTGGTGAGGTACGTGCCCCACGCCCCCTCGCAGATCGCGGCGACGGTGGCGATACCCATGCCTCCGGGCCGCCTCATATGCGGGATCCACTCATTCCAGTCAGCCGGGAGCGGCAGGCATTCCGGCTCCGACATGGGATTGCCCGGATCGGTGACGACGAGGCGGAGGCAAGGCACCGCTTCGTCCAGACGGAGGCGGACCCAGTCGCGACCGGGACCCTTGAGCGCGTGCCTGACAGCGTTGGTGACCAGCTCGGAGGCGACGAGCTCGGTGTCATGCAGGGCGGGATGCGCCGGTCCCAGCCAGGCTCTCACGGCCAGCCTGGCGCGGTGGGGTGCGTACGGATCCTGCCGCAGAGTGGTACACCGCAATCGCCGAGGCACTGTCGCGCCTTGCCGCATGGAAATCACCTCGAAGCACACAAGAGCGGTCGGAAGGTGGAGGGCTACACATGCATAAAACTCCGTAGCCACTGCACAGCATGGCGTCGTGCAGTTACGTTGTGTTTCCAAAAGGCGGCTTCACTTTCCGCCAGCCACCGGCCAAGTGTGTGTGGGCCTTGTAGGGACGTGCGGAGACAGAGGCGAAGGGACGTGATATGACCGTTAACGGGGAAGGACCTGGCCTACGCGCACGAGCGGAGTATGGCGCGCGGATGCGGAAATTTCGGACACGTCAAGGGCTGTCGCAGGAACGCCTTGCCGCAGCTCCCGGGGTCACCTACAGCGAGAGCCAGATAGGGGCCGTCGAACGCGGTAAGCGTACGCCGGGCGCGGCTTTCACGGAGGAGATCGAGCGCGTTCTCGGGCTTAATGGAGAGCTGAAGGAACTGCTGCCCGAAATCCACAACGACTTCGGCCCCAAGTGGTTCAGGCCATGGCCCGGCATCGAGGCCGCCGCCCACACCATCCGCACCTCCGAGCCGTCCCTGATCCCCGGGCTCCTCCAGACGGAGAGGTACGCGGAGCAGATCTTTCTCGGAGAGCCCGGCGTCCCTCCCGATCAGGTACAGAAGAGCGTCCAGATCCGGCTCAAGCGTCAAGCAGTATTCGGCCAGCCGAAGCCACCCATGTATTCGACGCTCATCGACGAAAACGTCCTTTCCCGACCAGTCGGCGGGGCAGAGGTGATGAGGGAGCAGCTCGCGCATCTCCTCAGCGTCATGAAGCATCCGTGCATCACAGTCAGGATCGTGCCCTTGGCCGCAGGGCTCACCACGGGACTACTGGGCGCGTTCGAGATCGCGCAGGCGGATGGCTCACCTGACATCGCCTATCTGGAAAGCTCCTTGACAGGAGAGGTAATAAGTAACACCGACAAAGTCCGAGCCCTCAGCGTGCGCTGGGATGCCTTGAGCAGCATGGCCCATCCGGTGAATGTAAGCGAGCAGATCATTCGTGAGGTGATGGAGAGGTATGGAGACTGACAACGAACTGGCAACCGCCGCATGGCGCAAGGCCAAGGCATCCGGCGGTAACGGCGGGAGCTGCGTCGAAGTAGCTCCCCTCAGCGGTGGACGCGTCGCCGTACGAGACAGCAAGGACCGCACCGGCCCCGCCCTGGTATTCACCGCGTCAGAGTGGGCCGCGTTCAAGGACGGCATGGCCAAGGGCGAATTCGATTTCTAGCCGGAAAAGCACGGAGGAGGGGTTCGAATCCCTTCCAAGCCCCTTCTCCGTGCTCCAGCACGCCAAGATCCCTACATCGAGATGATGGAAGCCTCCATACACGCCCGGAGGCATGTGTGACTACGACAGATGACCGTAACGTCGCAGGTGGGAAGACGTAGAAAGGTCTCTGTCTTGAGAGTTTCCACGATCAAGGAAGAGGGCGCTCCGAAAAGTCGCCCGCCGCGCCTCAAAGAGAAACCCCACCCCGCCGAACCACAGGCGCCGAATCGGCACGCTAATCGCCGTGCGCTGACATCGGCCGAGCAGCTCGACGGTGCCCGGATATCGCGGGACCTGCGAGAAAGCCTGCGATTCCTCGCCGAGCACGACCCTCGCTAGATCGCGAGCCAACCCAGGCCGACCAGCACGGGATCGCTCGGGTGAGCTCCAAAGGCCCGCTCTTGGGGTAACGGCGGCCGTTGTGGCCGTGGGCGGGTGCCGCCTCTGCACCCCGCTCGTTCCTCGCCGGCGCCGCCGGAGCGCTTCTGATCGTGCTGTGCTACGCGCTGTCCATCGCCGTCTTCGCCGTGATCACCCGTTAGCGGCCGCGGCAAGCGCGGCCGTCAGGTTCGCCGCCCGTGAGGGGCGGTCGCGTGTCTGGCTTCATCGGATCTCCCGGGCGCAGAAATCCCGGAATGCGCGGGCCGGGCGGCCGGTGATGCGCTCGACGGCGTCGGTGACCCGGTCTTCCGCGCCGCCGCTGATGTCGGCGTCCAGCGCGGCGAGTGCCGTGGCGAAGTCCGGAGACAGGCCGTGTACGGCGAAGTGCCGGGCGAGTTCGTCCACGGTCACGGCTGTATGGCGCAGTGGCCTGCCGGTGTGCCGGGCGATGGCATCGGCGACCTCGGTGTAGCTGAGCGCTTCGGGGCCGGTGAGCAGGTGCTCGGTGTTGTGCGGCACCTCGTCGGTCAGGGCGTGCCCGGCGACGGAGGCGATGTCGCCCGCGTCGATGAAGGCCACCCGGCCCTGCCCCGTCGCGGAGAGGATCTCACCGTCCCGCGTCCTGAGTGCGAGGGAGTCGCCGGCGAAGTTCTGCATGAACCACGACGGCCGCAGGATCGTCCACCCGGGCGCACTGGTGCGGACGAGGCCGTGCAGCGCGCCGAGCCCCGTCGCGCTCTCCGACACCGCGGACGAGCTGAGCAGCACCACTCGCCGGACGCCCTGGCGGGTGGCCTCGTTCAGGAAGGGCGCCACGAGCGGGGCGGGCTCGGCCACACCGATGGGGGCGACGAGGTAGACGGCCGAGACCCCGGACAGTGCCGGCGCGTGGGTCTCCGGGTCCGCCCATTCGAAGCGCACGTGCCCGGGAAGGCCGTGCGTACGGCTCGCCGGCCGCACCGGGACGCCCCGGTCCCGCAGGAAGGCGGCCACGAGGGAGCCGGTGGTGCCGGTCGCGCCGATGACCAGGACGTCAGCCATCGACGCCTCCGGCGAAAGCGGTGGAGAGCTCGTCAGCGCCACCCATGATCTCGGCCGCGGCCAGGGGGTTCCAGTAGTCGCGGTACCGCTGGATCTCGCCGTCCCGCACGGTGATGACGGCGACGTAGCGCATGCGGTACGGCTTCCCCGTGGCGACCACGAGGCCGGCGGCCTCGAATTCGGCGATCACCACCTCCGGGTCGACGCTCTGGTGCACCACCTTCTCGGTGATCTCCTGGACGTCAAGAAGATCAGGGTAACCGCGAAGGTACTTCTGGATTGCGGTGCTGCCTTCGACGCGCTCGGGGTAGCCGGGCGGCGCGAAGGGGAACTCGATCACGCCGGCCTCCGCCCACAGTCCGGCGAAGGCCCGCATGTCCTTCGCCAGCAGGAGATCCAGAGCGTGTTCCACCAGTTCACGGGGGTTCATCGTAGCTCCTTCGTATGGACGGTACGGTACCGTCCCGACCAGAAACTACCACGGGACGGACCCGTACCGTCCACTCGCTAGACTCGTCACATGACCCGCCGCCCTCCCACTGGCGCAGCCGTGCTGCAGCCCACGGTCACCAAGGCGATCGTCGAAGCCGCCCTCGACGAACTGGCCGAGCAGGGCTACGCGCGGCTGTCGATGGAAGCGGTCGCCAGACGGGCGGGCGTGGGCAAGAGCGCGCTGTACCGTCGCTGGCGGTCCAAGCGGGAGATGACGATCTCGGCGATCGCCGAGTTCAGCATGGAGAGGGTCGTCGTCCCCGACACCGGCTCGCTCCGCGGCGACCTGCGTGCGAGCCTGGACTCATTGCTGGCCTGGCTGACCCATCCCCGCTTCTCCCGGATCATGCCCGACCTGGTGACCGAGGTGGCCCGCGACCCCGAGTTGGCCGAGGTGGTCGAGGCCATGGTCGGCACGCCGAAGCGCGAGCGGGGCGTGGTGATGCTCCAGCGCGCGATCAAGCGCGGCGAGCTGCCACCGGACACCGATCTGGAGCTCGCCCTCGATCTGATCGCCGCGCCGGTCTACTGGCGGCTCGTCGTCCGGTCCGTGGAGCCGGGAGCGGGCTATCTCGACAGGCTCACCGACATGATCCTGCGAGCACTCAACGGGACCGCCGCCGGCCGATCGGATCACCCGCCCCTCGCGTTGTGATCGTCCGGCGAACTGCTCGATCAAAGACTCCACCGCGAGCCGCCCGGATTGCTCTCATGAGGATCAAGAGCGCGGCCTGGCGGATCGGCCGGTGCCGGCGTGCGGCTCTCTGGCCGGTCCAGGCCGCCGCCGCCCGGCGGTTCGTACCGGGTGCCGCGTTCCGAGTGAGGACCTTCCTACTTGTCGTGCTGCCGGCGCACCATCTCGTTGATCCAGATGGGCGCGAACGGAGACGTGCAGCCCGGGGAGGTCGGGTAGTCCTTGAGCACCTCCAGGCGCTCACCGATGTCGATCGCACGGGCACGGTGCTCGGCGTGCTCGATCCCGATCTGAGCCAGGCAGTGGTTCATCGCCCACTGCAGGCGATCCGGGGCGTCTTTCATCTCCGCCTCGATGACGTCGAGCAGTCCCGCGAGGTCGAGTCCCTCGGGCTTCTTCGCCACGCGTTCGGTGGTCAGCGCCCAACCGGCACTCGCGACCACTGGGTCCGGATCGGCGAACCAGGCCACGCGCAGCTCTTCGGAGTGCGGGTTCTTCTTCACCACGTAGTTCACGAGCCAGTCGTGCACCTTGGGTGCGCGCGCCCCGCGCACCATGACGTCCAGCTCGTCACGCTCGAACGCCTTCGGCCGGCAGATCAGGATCGCCAGCAGCCTCGCCGCGGAGTCCTCCGTCTCCCAGAGCCGGCACGCGAGTTCCTGCTGCGTCTTCAGCCGCTTCGCGAGCGCGCGCAGCTTGCTGAGGTTCACGCCGTGATCGTCACCGTGTCTCGCGTTCACCTCGCGCGCCTTCGGGTCCTCCAGCTCGGCCAGCTCGGCCATCACCTCGGCCACCGTCGTCCCGGCCACCTTCAGCCTCCTGTCCGCACCACGTGCGGGATCAGCCTACGAGGGAAGTCGGCCTCCTGTCGTACGCGCCCGTTCAGCGTGGAGCTCCGCCGGCAGACGCGTAGGTGACGAGAAGTCAGTTGGCCTTACGGTCCGTCGGTCGCGCTGGTGGCCCGGATGAAGCGGGCGCCCCACTCCTGGACGTGCGCGGCGAACTCCGGCGGCCCCAGCACCTCGAACTCGGCGCCCACATTGCCCAGCGCCTGGGTCGGCCAATCGAGAGAGGTCGAGGTCATGGTGACCCGGCAGGTGTCGTCGTTGAGCGGTTCGATCGTGCCCCACTGGCCGACCGCCTGCCGTACCCGGGTCGCGGGGGCATGGACGAGCGCCTGGACCGTGTACGGCGCCGGGGCTCCGCTGGCTGCCCGGACGAAGGCCGCGGCGTTCTCGGCCGGGAGTGGACGCGGCCGGAATCGCGTGCCGGTCCCGGCCGGCTCGGTCAGCCGGTCGAGGCGGAAGCTTCGCCAGTCGTGCCGGGTCAGGTCATAGGCGACCAGGTACCAGCGTCCGCCGAGGGCGACCAGGCGGTGCGGCTCGACCTCGCGCTCGGTGCGGGCGGAGCCTCTGGCGGTGTAGTCGAAGCGCAGCCGCTCCTGGTCCCGGCAGGCTTGGGCGACCACGGTGAGCACCTGCGCCGCGACGACCGGCCCGGACGCGGCGACGGAGAGGGTCATCTCCCGCAGGGCATCCACCCTGGCCCGCAGCCGGGGCGGTAGGACCCGAATCACCTTGGTGAGCGCGCGGAGCGACGCCTCCTGCATCCCGGCGATCCCGCTCTGCGCCGCGTCGCCGATGCCCACCGCGAGGGCCACCGCCTCCTCGTCGTCCAGCAGCAGCGGCGGCAGGACGGCGCCGGGCGCGAGTTGGTAGCCGCCGTCGGTCCCCCGGGCCGCGCTGACCGGATAACCAAGCTCGCGCAACCGGTCAACGTCACGGCGCAGGGTCCGCTCGGATACCCCGAGCCGGTCAGCCAGTTCCGCGCCGGACCAGTGACGGTGGGTCTGGAGCAGCGAGAGCAGTCGGAGGGTCCGTGAGCTGGTGTTCGCCATACCGCCATCCTCGCCCGACTTCCGGTCAAAAAGTGACCGGAAGCCTCTTTAGTGTCGATTTCGAAGGCTCAACCGACACGAGGACCAAGAAATGATCACCCGCGAGATCCAGCTGACCGCCCAGATCGTCGGCACCCCCACGCTCGACCACTTCGCTGTCGCCACCACCGAGGTGGACGGCGAGGTTGTGGTACGAACTGACCAGGTAGGGCTTGCCGCGACCTACCTGGAGTTGATGCGCGCGGACTGCACCCTCCCGGTACCGGCCTGGCAGCCGGGCCGGCGGGTGGGCGTGGCCGCCATCGGCACCGTCGTCCGGTCCGACAGCCCCGAGCTCGCGGTTGGCGACCTGGTCCAGTCGATGACCGGCTGGAGCGAGTATTCGGCGGGCCCAGCCGCCCAGTACATGAAGCTTGATCCCATCGCCGACCCCGGCTACTACCTCGGTCAGGGACCGACGGCCTACTACGGGATGGCCGACGTGGCGGGCGTCGGCGAGGGCGACGTGGTGTTCGTCTCCGGCGCCGCGGGCGGGGTCGGCTCACTGGCCGGGCAGATCGCCAAATGCCTGGGCGCGGCGCGGGTGATCGGCAGCGCCGGCAGCCCGGCCAAGGTCGACTATCTGGTGAACGAGCTCGGCTACGACGCTGCGTTCGACTATCACGACGGCTCTCCGGTCGACCGGCTCCGAGAGCTCGCGCCCGCGGGCGTTTCGGTGTTCTTCGACGTCGTGGGCGGCGAGCAGTATCAGGCCGCGCTGCAGGCGGCCAGGCCCGGCGCCCGCTTCGCGCTGTGCGGCTCGCTGTCCAGCCAGCTCGGCGATGCGGCGGAGCGCTTCCCCGAGCCCGACCAGGCCGCGGCCCAGGCCAGGGGTGTCGAGCTGCGGCCGTTCTCCTGCTACCACACCCCCGACCAGATCGCCGCCTGGCGGGAACACTTCAGCACCTGGCTGGGCGAGGGCCGCTTCGTCTACCCGCAGACGGTCATCAAGGGCGAGCTCGAAGACGTGCCGCAGGCTTTCCTGTCCCTGCTCCAGGGCTCCTACCGGGGCAATGTCTCGGTGCGGCTGTCATGACGGCTCTCTCGAGCAGGGCCCTGAACCGGGCCCTGCTGGGCCGCCAATTCCTACTGGCCCGCACCGATCGCACCCCGCTGGAGGTGATCGGGCGCCTGGTCGCGCTGCAGGCGCAAGAACCCAACTGGCCCTACGTCGGGCTGTGGAGCAGGATCTGCGACTTCACCCACTCCGAGCTCACCACGCTGCTGGAGGACCGGAAGGTGGTCCGCTCCGGCCTGCTCCGCAGCACCCAGCACCTCGCCGCGGCCGACGACTTCCGCCGACTGCGGCCGCTGCTGCAGCCCGTCCTCGATCGCACCGCCCGCTCGGCCTACTTCGCCCGCAACAGCGCAGGCCTGGACAGCGCCTCGCTGATCGCCACCGGGCTTGAGCTGCTGGCGGGCGGGACGACACCGCGAAAGGAGCTGGCTCGACGGCTGGCCGAACGCCACCCAGGCCGCGACGGGCGCGTCCTCGCCGGGGAGGTCGAGCTCAGAACCCCCCTCATCCACAACCCGGCCACCGGCGCATGGGGCTCCTGGGGCACCCGGTCGGCCGTCTCTGTCACCCCCGCCGAGACCTGGCTCGGCCGGCCCATGGCGCCGGCAACCGCCAAGGACCTCATCCGCCGCTATCTGGCAGCGTTCGGCCCAGCCGGGATCATGGACGTACAGGCCTGGTCCGGGCTGACCCGCCTCGGCGAGGTCGTCTCCGACATGCGCGCCGAACTGCGCCACTACCGCGATCCCGACGGCAGGGAACTGATCGACCTGGCCGACGTGGAACTGCCCGACCCCGACACGCCCGCCCCCGTGCGGCTGCTGCCGGCCTTCGACAACGCCCTGCTCGGCCACGCCGACCGGACCCGCATCATCAGCCACGAGGACCGAAAGCGCGTGATGCCCGGCCAGGCACAAGTACGGCCCACCTTCCTCGTGAACGGCCATGTGCACGGAACCTGGTCCCTCGAAGGCGAGACCCTGCGCCTCAACCCGTTCCGCGCCCTGACCGCGACCGATCAGGCCGCCTTGGAGCAGGAGACAGAGCGCCTGCTGCCGTTCGTGGGAGTCAGGAACGTGTCCTACAGCGGCCCGATCGTGACCCGGTCATCCTGACCGTCCGGGATATCGAAAGGATCCGTAGGTTCGGCGGTGGACCGGCTCTCGGAGCTGCCGGGCTCCTCAACCCACTGGTTGACCTGCTCCCCGCCCTGAAGTGAAGGCCGAGGCTTTCTGCGGACCTTCGGTAACCGGCGGAGCCCCAAAGCGAGCTCAGCGAGCGGGGGTTTCGGGGGGGTCGAAGGGGGCGGGAGCCCCCTGGGAGGCGCTGGCTGGAAGCCCGTTCTTTAGGTGCCGCCGCGGCCCGACCATTTGATTTCGTGGGGTTTCAGGGTCACCTGGCGGCCGTCCACCGTGGCCGTCACCTCGCGGTCCGAGGTGTTCACCATGACCACCTGGCGTTCCTGGCCGATTGCCTTGATCTTGGGGTCCGAGGTTGTCACGGGCTCGACGCGTACGCCCGCCGGAAACCATTTGGTGAAGCCGCTGAGCAGGCCCGCCATCGGCATCTCCCCGCCCACCTTGGGGCTCCAGAGGCAGCCGGCGCACTCGCCCTGGCTCTTCTGCTGCGGGTTCCAGTAGAGGGCCGTCGTCACGCCGCTCTTGGCGAATTCCATCAGCGCCGTCGCCTGCACCGCCGTGCGCTTCTCCTCCGACCAGCCGGAGTTCTCCGGCTCGACGTACCATTCGGCCCACCACACGGGCAGGTCGTCGCTCTTCTGCCGCAGCCACGTCGTGATGGCGGCGAACTTGCCCTGGGCGGCGAAGTCGTCGGGTACGTTGCCCCGGTCGTTCGTCATGGACGCGCCGTCCACCACGACGAAGTCGGCGCCCTTCTTGTGGTCCAGCCAGTACGTGATCGCGTCCAGCGCCCGCTGGTCCACCGTGCCCCACGGGCCGCTCAGCTCCGAGGGTCCGCCCTTGGAGTTGGTCTCGATGGGGATGTACGGGCCGCCGATCTGGATGTCCTTGTTCACCTTCTTCAGGGCCGTGTAGACCTTGTTGTACAGCTCGGTGTACCCCTCGGCGTCCCAGCGGTTGGTGGACGGGTCCCAGAAGCCCTTGAACTCGTTCCACACCATGTAGTGCCTGACCGTCGGATACTGCTTGGCGACCTGGACGGCCAGTTTGGCGTAGTCGTCGAAATGCTCGCGCTTGGGCGCGACCGTGTGGTTCTTGCTCCAGTCCGTACGCCCGGCCTGCCCGCCCTTCATCCAGTCCGGCGCGCAGCACAGCGTGATGACGGGCACCGCCCGCGACGACGCCATGAACTTCAGCCGCCGGTCCAGGTCGCGGAAGTTGAACTGCCCCGGGCTGGGCTCCGGGTTGCCGACACCCCAGCCCATGATGTGCTGGTTCTGCAGCATCGGGACCCGGCCGAGCACGCCCCTGGCCTCCTCCACGACCTGCGGCGGCTCGTTGTCGGCGCTGTACTGGGTGTGGGTGACGCCCCAGCGCGGCCAGTTGTCGAGCGCGGGCGGCTGCTCCAGCCGCGGCGCGGGCTCGCTGGGGAGGGTCGTGGCGACGTCGTCGCCCTTGAACACGCTGCGTGACTGGCTGCGCATCGACGCGTAGACCATGATGCCCGCCACCAGCACGACGGCGAGGACGCCTGCTCCCAGCGCGAGCGGCCACGGCGATCGTCGTCGTGCGTGCCGGCCGTCAGTCGGAATCACCGAACGCTCCTCATGCTGCGGCAAAGGTACAAGGACTCACGAACCTACAAGGGCTCAGGATTCTGCGAGGGTTGCGAACGTTCCAGAGAGTGCAAACGTACAAGAGCCTGACCCTAAATAGGCTAATCGCCCCACTTGCAAGGAACTTGCCGGATCCGTTCAGGAAACAGGAGGACGCCGGCCCCCAGCGGGGCCCGGGACCCCTGCGTAGCGGTACGGGACCGGCGGCCGGCCGGGCTGCACGACCAGGAGCGTGCCGGGGGTCTCGGCGTAGAAGGCGGACTCGACGGCGGCGGCCACGTCCTCGGCCGTGAGCAGCGGGAACCCGGCGTTGACGAACATCTCCCGCGACTCCGCCACCAGCGGCGTGTCCGTGAATCCAGGACAGACGGCGCCGATGCGGATGTTCTGGGCGGCCAGCGGCTCGGCGAGCGCCCTGACCAGGCCGACGACGGCGTGCTTGGTCATCGTGTAGATCGGGTCTCCGGCGAAGCCCACGAGCCCGGCCAGCGAGGAGGTGGCCACGATGGCGCCCCCGCCCGACCGCTTGAGCAGCGGGACCGCGGCCCGCACGCCGAAGACGACGCCGTCCACGTTCACCCCGACCACCTGGCGGTAACGCTCCGGGTCGAAGTCCGCCAGGTCCACCCGGCCCGGGATCCCCGCGTTCAGGTGGACCAGGTCGAGCCGTCCGTAGCGCTGCTCGGCCAGCGCCACCGCCTCCAGCGACGCCTCCTCGCGGCTGACGTCGGCGGCCAGCCACGCGCCCTCCACCTCCTTGGCCAGCCTCTCGACGCCCTCACCGTCGAGGTCGACGAGGACGCACTTGACGCCGCCCGCCGACAGCCGCCGTGCCACCGCCGCCCCGATGCCGCTGGCCGCTCCGGTGATGAGTGCAACTGTGCTCATGGCGTCGCTCCTTGCGTCGGGGGTCCTCGCGAAGGCCGGACCGTCAGGGCTGGTCGAGCATGCGGTGCGCACGGGAGATCAGCGCGGGCACCGCGGACCCGATGCGGTCGAATCCCTCCCCAACGGTCTTACCTTGCCGGAACCGGGCGTGGATACCCTCCACGATGACCGCGAGCTTGAAGTTGCCGAAAGCCACGTAAAACCCAAGATCCGAAATATCCCGGCCGGAGACCTTGGCGTAGTGCGCGGCGAACTCCGCCGCGTTCATGAACCCCGGCGCCAGCGTCACGTCCCCCGCCACGGGAATCCGCGCCCGCTCCTCGTCCCCCTCATCGTGCCAGTACGTCAGCGTCAGCCCCAGGTCGGCCAGCGGATCCCCCAGCGTGGACATCTCCCAGTCCACCACGGCCATGATCTCGATCGGCTCCCCGAACCTGATCAACGTGTTGTCCAGCCGGTAGTCGCCGTGCACCAGCGTGCTGTCGGAGGTGGCGGGCAGCCGCCGCCTCAGCCGCTCCACCAGCCGGTCGTACTCGGGCAGGTCGGCCGTCTTCGACCGCTCCCACTGCTGCCCCCACCGTTCGAGCTGCCTGGCCAGGTAGCCCTCGGGCCGCCCGAAGTCCCCGAGCCCCACCTCGCGGTAGTCGACGGCGTGGATGGCCGCCAGCACCTCGGCCAGCCGCTCCGACAGCCGCCGCGTGTGCGCCGGCGACGGCGAGCCGAGCTCCTCCCGGGTCCGTACGGCGGCCCCCTCCACGTACCCCATGAGATAGAACGGCGCCCCGATGACGGACTCGTCACCGCAGAACGCGACCGGCGCGGGCACCGGCACGGGCGTGGCCGACAGGGCCGAGACGACCCGCCACTCGCGCCGCATGTCGTGGGCGGTGGGCAGCACGTGGCCGAGCGGCGGCCGGCGCAGCACCAGGCGGCGGTCGCGGGCCTCGATCAGGTAGGTGAGGTTGGACCTGCCGCCCGAGATCAGCGAGACGGACAGGGGCTCGCCCGCGTCGGGCACGTTCCGGCCCATCCACGCGATCAGGGCGGGCCGGTCGATGCCAGGTACGGTCATGAACCCAGATTAGAACGCGACTCGGTCCTGAATACCACCTGAGAGTTCGGTAACGTTCGGGACCTGCGGTTACGACTGCTCTGGTAATAACCTTTACCCTGGCTGTACAGGTCCCCCCTCAAGCTTGAAACACAGTGGCATGCCGACGGTAGGAGCCCATGCGCGTCACCCTTGCCCTGCCCCGTGAGCTGGGACAATCCGAAGTGAGCCGCTGGAGGGAGCTCCAGGAGGCGGACCCCGCACTCGACAGCCCCTTCTTGTCTCCGGAATTCACCATCACGGTAGGCGAACTCCGAGATGTCGTACGGGTCGCGGTCCTCTACGACGGCCCAGACATCGTCGGCTTCTTCCCCTTTGAACGACATCCCCTCGGCATCGGCAAACCGGTCGCCGCGGGGCTGACCGACGCGCAGGGGATGGTACGTGCCAAAGGGCTCCCCATCGATCCGCGCCGCCTCCTCAAGGAGTGCGGGCTCGCGGTGTACGAGTTCGACCATCTGGTCTCCGGCCAGCCGCTGCTGGACGAGCGGCACGACCGGCACCCGTCGCCGATCATCGACCTGCGCGGAGGCTACGAGCACTACACCGACATCCTCCGGGAGCACTCCGGCAAGACGTACAAGTCCACCCTGGCCAAGTCGCGCAAGCTGCAGCGCGAGGCCGGGGAGTTGCACCACGACTACGCGACCACCGACCTGGCGCCCCTGCACACGCTGCTCGGCTGGAAGACCGATCAATACCGCCGCACCGGGCGCACCGACAGGTTCGCGCACCGGTGGATCGTGGAGCTGGTCGAGCGGCTGCTGGCCACCCGGTCCGACAGCTTCGCCGGGGTGCTCGACATGGTCTACGTGGACGGGCGGCCGGTGGCCGGGCATTTCGGCCTCCGTACGCGTACGACGCTCGCCGGGTGGTTCCCCGCCTACGACACCCACTTCGCCAAGTACTCCCCCGGCCTCATCCACCACCTGGCGATGGCCGAGCAGGCCGCGGCCAACGGCATCGAGGTGATCGACATGGGCCGGGGCGAGAAGGAGTACAAGGAGAAGCTCAAGACGGGCCAGCTCGAAGTGGCCGAGGGCCGGGTGGCCAGGATCGGCGCGTCGGCCGGGATCCACTGGATGATGCGGGTGCCCGTGCGCAAGACGCGCGCCACGGTGATGGCCAACCCGTTCCTGCTCAAGACCGCCGACAAGGCGTTGAAGACCTACGGACGGCTCCGCACCGTCCTGCAGGGGTGAGGCCGATCGAGGAGCGCACAGGCCGTCGCTGCCTGGCGCTCCCCTCCAACCGTCTTGGCCTCTACCTGGCCTTACGCCACTGGTGCGAGCCGGGCCAGCGGCTGCTCATGTCGCCGATCTCGGCCGACGAGATCCTGTTCCTGGTGCTCGCGGCCGGCCTGCGCCCGGTGATCGCGCCGCTGTCCCCGCGCGACGGCAACATCGACGTCTCCCGCGTCGACCTCGCCGCGGTGGACGCCGTCCTGACGACCAACCTGTACGGCCTGCCCGACGACGCCCCCTCCTTGTCCGGAAAAATCCTGATCGAGGATGTGGCGCACGCCATGGAGACGAGCGTCGGCGGCCGGCCGCTGGGGACCTTCGGCCAGGCCGGGGTGTTCAGCCTCTCCAAGCACCCGGGGGCGGGCTCGGGCGGCGTCCTGGCGGTCGAGCACGAGTCCGACCTGCGCGCGCTCCAGCGCGCCCGTGACGCCCTGCTGGCCCCCGGATCCCTGAGGGCCGACCTGACCGGCGTGGCCACCTCGATGGCCCGCCAGGTGGCGCTCAGGCTCGACCTCGTACGCCCCGCGCTCAGGCTCATGCGGGCACTCGGCATGCAGGAAGACCGCGAGGGCTACCGCATCGCCCTGGAGCCCGAGGCCCTGAAGCAGGCACTCGAGCGGATCCCCGAGCTGCCGCCCTTCGACCCCTGGGTACGCGCCGACCTGCACGACTACCGCGCCCGCCGCGGCCGCGTGGCCCGCTGGTACCAGTCCAGGCGCCTGGCCAAGGTCGCCGCCGACCGCGGCCGGCGGCTGGCGGGCGTCGCGGCCCTGGCCGAGCTGCCCACGGTCGCGCCCGCCGTGCGCGACGACGTGCGCCGCCCGCTGTTCCGCGTGCCGCTCCTGGTGCGCGACAGGGACGCGGCCATCGCCGAGCTGGAGCGGCGCGGGGTGGCCACGGGCTACCTGTACGACCCGCCGTACGACGACTACGCCCCCGCCTTCACCGAGCCCTCCCCCGATCCCGGGCCCGCGCGCTGGTGGGCGCGGCACGTGCTGCCCGTGGACCCGTTGTACGCCGCCCGCGCCCTGCCCGTCCTGCGCGACCTCGAGCCGCCTACGCAAGGTCCGCCCTGACCAGCCGCAGGAACGCCTTCAGCCCCGTGATCACCTCCTGGTTGTCGTTCAGCCCGTCCACGGTCTCGTCGAACCGGCGGGCCATGAGCGTCATCCGGCGCCCCAGATCGTGGTCGGCCAGCTCCAGGCCCTGGCGGGCGGCGTTCAGGTCGTCGACGTCTCTTTTGATGCCCTTCACGACCGTCTCCAGCTCGGACACCCGGTCGAGCAGGGCGATCACGTCCGCGCGCGGGTAGCGCACCTCCTGCCCGAGCGTCCTGACCCGGTCGCGCAGGTGCTTCGTGTACGCCGCGACCGGCCGGAAAGCGGTGGCGAGCAGGTAGAACCCGGAGAAGTAGTAGCCGAGCTGGGCCCCCGCGAAGAACGTGACGACCGCGATCACGGCGGCGGAGACGACGTGGCCGGAGACCGCGAGCACGAGCATGCGCCGGGCGATGCGCCGCGCCTCGTCCTCGCGGTGCCGGGCCACCTCGATGCCGGCCTCCCTGGACACCTGGATCTCGTGGAGGACGTGGCGGGCGGCCAGGAACAGGTTCCACGGGACGGTCAGGACGACGACCAGCCAGAGCAGGCTGATCGCGCCGGCGCCCAGGGAGAGGAGCGTGGACGGCGCCACGCCCGCGTAGAGGACCAGCCAGACGGTGAGCAGGGCGACGATCAGGGACGCGAGGAGCAGCCACCATTTCATGGGGTTCAGCATGCTTCGGGGGTGGGGTGGGGGGCGAGAGCTCGGCTACTCAGATCCGCCCTGAGCACCCGTGGAGCGGATGAGGTCGGCGAGGATGCGGCAGCCGCGGCGGACGTCGGCGAGTGAGGCGGAGCCGTAGCCGATCACCACGCCGTGCAGCCGCGCCCGCCCGTGGTGGTGGCGGCCGATGGAGTCGAGCAGGACGCCGCGCTCCCTGGCCCGCTCCACCACGTACCGCTCGACCGGCGCAGGCAGCTCGGCCACCACGTGCAGCCCGGCCGTGTCGCCGCGCAGGCGGCAGACGGGCCCCAGGAGCTCGACGACCGCGGCGCGGCGGCGGGCGTACTCCAGGCGCATCCTGCGCAGGTGCCGGTCGAGGTCGCCGCACTCCAGCAGGTTGATCACGGCCTGCTGGACGGGCCCGCTGGTGCGGTCACCGACGCTGCGCCGCAGGCGGGAGATGGTGGCGACCAGCTCGGGAGCTCCGACGAGCCAGCCGACGCCCACGTCGGGCGCGAGCGTCTTGGAGAGCGTGCCGAGGAGCACGACCCGCGAGGGGTCCAGGCCGTAGAGGGCTGGCAGCGGGGCGACGTCGTAGCGGAACTCCGCGTCGTAGTCGTCCTCGACGATCGTCGCGCCCGTGCTCCTGGCCCAGGCCAGCAACCGCTCCCTGCGCGGGATCGGGAGCCGCCCGCCCAGGGGGTACTGGTGCGCGGGCGTGGTGTAGAGCACGCGGAGGTCGCCGGGCAGCCCGTCCACGACCACGCCGTCCTCGTCCACCGGGCACGGCACCACCTCGGCGCCCCTGGCCGCGAAGACCGTGCGCGCCACGTGGTAGCCCGGGTCCTCGACGCCGGCCCGCGTGCCGGTGCCGAGCAGGGCGAGCGCGCACAGGTCGAGCCCGTTGCCGGTGCCCCGGGTGACCAGGATGTTCTCGGGACCGACGGCCATGCCTCTGGCCCGTCTCAGGTGGTCGGCCAGCAGCTCCCTGAGGCGCGGCAGGCCGTACGGGCTGGGGTCGGCGCCCGGCGGCAGGTCGGCGGCCTTGCGCCAGGCCCGCTTCCACGCCGCCAGGTCGTAGTCGCGCACCCAGGGCTGGCCCGGTGTGAGGTCGATCCCGTCGGCCGGGGCGGGCGGCGGCGCGGGCACGTACGGCGTCTGCTCGCGCGGCGGCGGGGCCACCTCCATGTCGGCCACGAACGTCCCGGAGCCGTGCCGCCCGTCCAGCCACCCCTCCGCGTACAGCTGCTGGTACGCCTCCGTGATCACGGTCCTGCTCACCGCGAGCTGGGTCGCCAGGGAACGCGTGGACGGCAGCCGCTCGCCGGGCGCCAGCGTGCCGTCCAGCATGGCGCGCCGCAGCCAGTCGGCGAGCTGCGCGGTCAGCGGCGCGTCCGAGTCACGGAAAAGGGAAACGGGCAGGTCAACGTGGGTACGCACGGAAGTGGTCTCTGCGAAGGGCTCGATAGTGGCCCTACAGGATAGGTCCACTTGGTGGTTACGGTCGAATCATGCTCTCCACCACTTCCCGCACCACGCTCGGCCGCTCGAAGGAGCGGGGCAGCACCGACAGGAACGACCTCCACGAGGTCCTCGACACCGGCCTGGTCTGCCACCTGGGCGTGGTCGTGAACGGCCACCCCATGGTCGTGCCCACGGGCTACGGCCGCATCGGCGAGACCCTCTATCTGCACGGCTCCACGGGGGCCACGACGCTGCGCGCCGCCGACGGGGGCGAGGTGTGCGTCACGGTCACGCACGTGGACGGGATCGTGCTGGCCCGCTCCGTCTTCCACCACTCGGTCAACTACCGTTCGGCGGTCGTCTACGGCCGCGCCCGGCTCGTGACGGACCCGGAGGAGCGGATGGCGGGGCTGCGGGCCCTGTCGGAGCAGCTCGCGCCCGGGCAGTGGGACTACGTCAGGCAGCCCAACCGCAAGGAGCTCGCCGCCACCGCCGTGCTGGCCCTGTCGCTGGAGGAGGCGTCGGTCAAGATCAGGCGCGGGGCGCCCAAGGACGAGGAAGAGGACTACGACCTGCCGGTATGGGCCGGGGTGCTGCCCCTGGTCACCACGTGGGGCGAACCCGAGCCGGATCCGATGCTCCCAGAAGGTATCGACGCGCCTGTTCACATCCTCCATCGGGAGTAGTTCCATGGAGCAGGCACCACCTGCTCCTGATGGTGATGGGAGACGTCGATGGAGTGGAGCGCTCCCGGCTATACCGAGATCAAGCAACTCGGGACCGGCGCCAGCGGGCGGGTGACGCTGGCCGTACACGACGAGACCGGCGTCAAGGTCGCCATCAAGTACCTCTCCGAGGGGCTGCTGCGCGATCCCGCCGCGCTGGGCAGGTTCCAGGCCGAGGCGCGGCTGCTGACCACGCTGCGCGACCCGAACATCGCCACGATGTGGGAGTACGTCCAGGACGCCGGTGGCGCGGCCATCGTGATGGAGCTGGTCAACGGCGTCTCCTTGCGGGCCCTGCTGCGCGAGAACGGCGCGACCGAGCCCGAGGCGGCGCTGGTGGTGCTGAAGGGGTCGCTGCTCGGGCTGGCCAGGGCGCACGACCTCGGGCTGGTGCACAGGGACTACAAGCCCGAGAACGTGATCGTCAGGGACGACGGGGTCAGCAAGCTCGTCGACTTCGGCATCGCGGTGCGGCAGGGCACGCCCACGCATCCGGAGGGCACGCCGCCGTACATGGCGCCCGAGCTGTGGGAGGGGCTGCCCGCCTCGCCCGCGACCGACGTGTACGCGGCCACCGCCGTCTTCTTCGAGTGCCTGACGGGGCACCGCCCCTACCGCTCCACCGAGCCGAGCGTGCTCGGCTATCAGCACGTCCACGCCCCTGTGCCGTTCCACGACGCGCCGCAGCCGGTGCGCGAGCTGGTCAGGCGCGGGCTGGCCAAGGACCCGGCGCGGCGGCCGGCGAGCGCGCACGCGTTCGTGGCGGAGCTGGAGGCCATGGCCAGGGCCGCGTACGGCGAGGACTGGGAGGAGCGCGGGAAGCGCCGCCTGGCCGCGCTCGTGGCCCTGCTTGCCCTGCTGCTGCCCACGGCGCCGACGCCCGTCCCGGAGGTGACGACCTCGCTGGCCCGGACGGTCTTCCGCGGCCTGCGCTCGAACGTGGCACGCATGGCCATGGCCGGCGCCGTGGCCGTGGCGACCGCCGTGGCGGTGGTGGTCGTGCTGGCCAACCGCCAGTCGCCGCCCACGGAGGAGCTCGGCGCGGCGGCGGCCGTCCCGCCCTCGCAGTTCACGACGGAACCGGCGGCCGATCCGCCGGCCACGCCGGAGCCGACCCCCGAAACCACACCCGAGGTCACCCCGAAGGCGACGCCCGCTAGCACGCCCAAGGCGGTCATCCCCATAAAGACCCCGGCGAAGACCCCCGTACAGACTCCGGCGAAGACCCCGGTCAGCACGCCGACCACCACGAAACCGGTCAAGACCCCCAAGCCCACCAAGAAGGCCACCCCGACGCCCACTCCCAAGCGGACGCCGACTCCCCGGCCGACCCCCACCCCGACCCCGACGCCCACCCCCACTCCCACTCCGGAGCCCGTGACCGAGGTGCTCGGGGTGAACGTGGGCGGCCTCACGGTCGACGAGGACGGCGACGCTGCCGCCACGGTCACCGTGCGCACCGACGGCACCGCCCCCGTCACCGCCACCGCGACCTGGTCGGCCCCCGGCGAAGGCGGCCGCACCCAGCGCCTGCGCCTGGCCGGCGCCAGGTCCTACACCCGAACGCTCTCCTGGTCCATCGGCGAGCGCCCGTGCGGCAGCACGGTGACGCTGACCGTGGTCACCTCCCCGGCGGCCCCAGGAGGCGCCAGGACGGCCTCGCTGGCCGTGCCGCCCTGCCCGACGAGGGTGACCGGCCTGCGCGTCTCCCTGGACCTGCCCGACGCGCCGGGCCGCACCGCGCAGGCGGCGGTGCGGGTGAGCGCGAGCGGTACCGGGGAGATCCCCGTCGAGGCCCAGTTCGCGGTGAACGGCGATCCGGTCGGCACCCGGTCGGCGACCCTGTCCGGCCGGACGTCCTACGCGCGCTCGTTCGCCCACACCTTCAGGTCCCGCCCGTGCGGCGCGACCCTGTCGGTGCGGGTGCGCGCCGGTGACCGGACCGCCACCGCACGGACGTCGGTGCCCTGCCCGCCGCAGGTGGAGCGGGTCTCGATCGTCAGGGCCGGTCAGGGCGAGGGCGGGCTCGTCGCGACCGTCTCGGTGACCACGTCGAGCACCCAGCCGGTACGGCTCGTCGTGTCGTTCTCCGCCGACGAGGGCGGGGGCACGGAGTCGGTCACCCTGTCCGGCGCCACCTCGTACACCAGGACGTTGAGCCACGCCGTCAAGCTCCCCTGCGGCACGAGGTGGTCCGTGACGGCCTCCACCGATCCGGCGGCCGGCAACGGGAGCGACAGCGCGAGCGGAGCCACGCAGGAGTGCCCAAGGGAAGAGGAACCTCCCGAGGAGGAGGAGCCCAGCAAGACCCCTAGCCCAGGCACAGACGACAACGTTGGATGACATTGCTGACTAATAGGGATATCGGTAGCGGGAAAGCGGTTCCCTCTGGTTAAGCTACGGCCGGTTGATGAGGGTGGGGGCCCGGCAGACTCCAGAGGAGACCGTTATGCACGGTGAAGGCCAGTGGGGGGTCCCCGGCTACACCGAGATCCGCGACCTGGGCTCGGGCGCGTCCGGGCGCGTGGTCCTGGCCAGGCGCGACCACGACGGCGTCGAGGTGGCCATCAAGTACCTCAGCGACGAGCTGAAGACCGACATGGGGTTCGTCGCGCGCTTCCGGCACGAGGCCCGGCTGCTCGGCACGCTCCAGAGCCAGTACCACGCCCGGTTGATCGACTACGTCGAGTCCGGCCAGGGCGCGGCGATCGTCATGGAGCTGATCAACGGGGTGTCGCTGCGCGAGATCCTCAGGTCCGAGGGTCCCACCGGCCCTGAGGCGGCGCTGACCGTCCTCAAGGGCTCGCTCCAGGGTCTGGCCTCGGCGCACGCGCTCGGCGTCGTCCACCGCGACTTCAAGCCCGAGAACGTCATGGTCCAGGGCGACGGCACCAGCAAGCTCGTGGACTTCGGCATCGCGGTCAAGGCGGGCGAGGGCGCGAGCGCCGCGGGCACGCCGCCGTACATGGCGCCCGAGCAGTGGTCGGGCGGTCCTCCCGCGCCCCCGACGGACGTGTACGCGGCGACCGTCGTGTTCTTCGAGTGCCTGACCGGCACCCGGCCCTTCCGCGCCCCCAACATCGCCGCCCTGGCCCGCCAGCACCAGAGCTCCCCGCCGCCGGTGGACGAGGTGCCCGCGCCGCTGCGGAGCCTCGTCGAGCGCGGCCTGGCCAAGGAGCCGGGCCGGCGGCCGCCGTCCGCGGAGGCGTTCCTGACCGAGCTGGAGGCGGTCGCGGCCGAAGGGTACGGGTCCGACTGGGAGGAGCGCGGGCGCCGCCGCCTGGCCGCGCTCGCCGGCCTGCTGGTCCTGCTCTTCCCGACCGCCCTCGACGAGCCCGCCCAGACGCAGACCTCGCTGGCCGAGACCCGCTTCCGCGACCCGGCGCGCGTCCTCGGCAAGCTGCCCGCGAAGATCGCCATCGGCGCGACCGCCGTCGGCGTGCTGGTGGCGGTGGCCGTGGTCATCGCCAACGCCTCGTCGGACACGCCGGTGCTGCGGGCGCAGACCAGTACGGTCTCCCCCACCACGGCCGTGCCCGCGACGCCGGAGCCCGAGGAGAGCGACGAGACGGACGAGGAGCCGACGCCCACCCCCTCGGCCGAGGCGACCACCCCCAAGGCGACGCCGACGCAGAGCGCCGCGCCGCCGCCCGTGCAGCCGACCGCCACCACGCGGCCCACAAAGCGGCCGACGCGCAAGCCCACGCCCAAGGCCGTCGCCACCCCCGTCAAGACGCCTCCCAAGACCAAGAAGCCGACCCCGACCCCGTCTCCCGAGCAGCCCCAGATCACCGGCACGCCCCACGACCCCGAGGGCAACACCCCGCCGACCACGGCCGCGCCCACCCCGACGCCCCCCGCCACCACGACCCCGCCGGCCCCGCCGACCCGGCCGGCCCCGACGCCCAGCTCGCCGCCCGCCGACGGCGGCGAGGGCGGGAGCGGAGGCGAAGGGGAGCCGTCGCCGGAGGAGCCCCGGATCGATCGCGGGAGCGACGCGCAGGCCGCGCTGCTCGCCTTCGGCCTGATGACGTCCGGCGCGGTTCCGGTCACACTTGCGGTGAGACGCCGTATGGCGGGACGCCACAGAAGGAAGCGCTGAGACGCGCCGGGGGGACGGCGGATGAACAACCCTGGACACGGGATCGCCGGTTTCCGGCTCACCGAACACACCTGGATGACCGAGCTCGGCAACTGGATCGACGCGATCTCACCCGATGGCCGCAGGGCGGGGGCGCTGCTGTTCGATCCCAAGATCATCGCTCTGCCCGGCGTGCGCGACCGGGTGGTGCACGCGGTCATGACCGACCAGCGGCTGGTGCTCGCCGGGCTGACCGGGCTGATCCCGGTGGCCGACGTGGTGGCGGCGGGCGACCAGGTGTGGCTGCTCACCGCGCAGGCGGTCAGCCCCACCCTGTCCGATCTGCTCGCCACCGCGCCGATCGGCCCGGCGGGTGCGGCGTCCGTGCTCGTGGAGACCGCCCAGACGCTCATCGGGCTGCACGCGGCCGGGGTCACGCACGGGTCCGTGCACCCGGGCACCGTGGTGATCACGGCGGAGGGCGCAGCGCTGCTGTCCGAGCGCGGGCTGTCCGACGCCATCCGCGGCCGGGTCGCGCCCCGCGAGCGGGACGCGGCGGGGTGGGCGTCGCTGGCGCGCGGGCTGGCCGCCTCGTTCGGGCAGGGCCGGCAGGAGGCCGCCGAGCTGTTCGAACGCGCCGCGGCCACGGCCGGGACCCTGGGCCTGGCCGCCGCCCGCGACGTGCTGGCCGGCCAGGCCACCGGCCGGGAGGAGCTGGCGCAGGCCGCGCGCGGGAGGTCGGCGTTCGCCCAGGCGCGGGCGTACGCGCCGCCGCCCGTCCTGCCGCCCGGGGACGAGGGCGACATCGTCACCCTGCTGCACGTCCCGGGCCGGTCCTCGGGGCCGGTGCAGTTCGGGCCGGGGATCAGCACGCAGGAGCAGCGGCCGGAGACGACGGCCGAGCGGATCTGGCGGGCCGGGCGCGACCAGGCCGCCACCGAGCACCGTCCCGGCGCCAGGCTCGCCAGGGCCTCGCGGGCGCGGCGGCGGCGCACGATCACCTCCGCGGCCCTCTTCGCGGTCGTCATGGCGGGGGCGGTCCTGGCCTGGTTCTACGTGGGGAACACGCCGGCGCTGGCGGTCGAGTCGATCGACGTGGTGGCGCCGAAGAAGACCCAGGGCTGCGACAAGGCCGTCCTGATCACCGGAACGGTGGTCACCAACGGGGCGCCCGGCGAGATCACCTACGAATGGCGCAAGAACCTGGACAAGGAGGTCGTCAAGGGAACGCTGCGCACGAAGGCGGACCAGACGACGTACGAGGTGCCGCTCCGGTGGACGCTCCAGGGCAGGAGCAACGTCAAGGCCACCGCCACGCTGCGGATCCTGACGCCCGGCCCGGTCCGCAGCGACAAGGCCAGCTTCACGTACAAGTGCTGATGCCCTCGCGACAATGCATATCAATGAGGTTCTTACTAATCTGGCGAACATGACCACGCAGACCCCCGCGGGCTGGTACCCGGACCCGTACGGAGAGCCCCAGCTCCGCTGGTGGGACGGCACCCAGTGGACCGACGCCCTCCACGCGCAGCAGTCCGGGCCGGGCGCGCCCCCGCAGCAGCCCTCCGGGCCGCAGCCGCAGCCCCCGTCGCAGCCGCAGCCCCAGCCCCCCTCGCAGCCCCAGCCGCAGCCGCAGTCGCAGCCCCAGTCGAGCCCCGACTGGTCGGCGACGCCCGCGAACCCCACGCTGCAGTTCGGCCAGCCGGCGTACGGGCAGGGGCCCTACGGCCGGCCGGCGGGCCCCACCCAGCCGGGGCCCACCCAGTGGGGCGGCCCGCCCCTGCCCGGGGTGACCTACGGCCCGCCGCCCAAGCAGTCCAACCCGCTGCCCTGGGTGTTCGGGGGTCTGGCGGCCCTGGTGGTGGTCGCGCTGATCGTGGTGGCCGGCATCTTCTTCATCAACCGGAGCACCACGCCGACGGCGTCGCTGCCGACACCGGCCGACACGTTCGAGCAGGAGGACCCGCCGAGCCAGGACCCCCCGTCCAGCGAGCCGCCCTCCCAGGGCGTCACCGAGCTGCCCCAGCCGGTCGGCGGCCGCATCACCGACCCGCAGTCCGGCCTGTCCTTCGAGGTGCCCGGCAACTGGACGGTGCCCCAGCCCGCCGAGGTCAACGGCCCCAACCCGGCCCCGACCCAGCAGCTGTGGTCGGGCGCGGTGCAGGCGGTCTCGCAGGCGAAGTACGACGGCGAGGGCGACTGGATCGGCAACATCTACACGGGCCTGCTCAACGAGCTCTATCCCTATTCCGGCGCCGCCGGCATGGGCGACACGGCCAAGGCGGTCTTCGTCGACTTCTCCACCAAGTTCTACCAGCTCGCCCACGAGACCAAGGTCGTGGAGGACAAGGCGATGAAGATCGGCGACAAGGACGCCTGGGTGCTGCAGTTCCAGCTCGACTTCTCCAAGGTCTCGGAGGAGAAGGGCTACAAGTGGAAGAAGGAGAACGGCGCGATCGTGCTCATGGACCGCGGCGACGGGCAGCGTCCGGCCATCATGTACGCCTCCGTTCCCGACAATCTGGGCACCGACGTGCTGGCCAAGGTTCTCGGCTCGCTCAAGCCCGCCTAATCAGTGGCACTAGGCTGGTGGGGTAACAAGCGGGCGGATTGCTCCGAGCCGCTGGGCGAGGAGAGCGAATGAGTGACTTGCTGGTCTGGATCGACTGCGAGATGACCGGGCTCGACCTGGGTCGCGACGCGCTCGTCGAGGTGGCGTGCGTCATCACCGACAGCGAGCTCAATCAGCTGGACGAAGGCGTCGACGTGGTCATCAAGCCGCCGCCGGAGTCGCTGGAGCAGATGTCGCAGGTCGTGCGCGAGATGCACACCGCCTCGGGGCTGCTGCCCGAGCTGGCGGGCGGTGTGACGCTGGCGGAGGCCGAGTCGGTCGTGCTCGACTACATCCGGCGGCACGTCCCCGAGCCGAAGAAGGCGCCGCTGTGCGGCAACTCGATCGGCACCGACCGCACGTTCATCTCGCGCGACATGCCCGGGGTCGACGGCTACTTGCACTACCGGATGATCGACGTCTCGTCGATCAAGGAGCTGGTGCGCCGCTGGTACCCCCGCGTCTACTTCGCGGCGCCCGAGAAGCAGGGCGGACACCGGGCTCTGGCGGACATCATGGAGAGCATCAGGGAGCTGCGCTACTACCGCGCGGCGATCTTCGTCGCCCAGCCGGGGCCCGACTCGGCGACCGCGAGATCCCTGGCAGAGCGTGTCAGCGGCTAAAGGAGTGGCGTAAAGACTCCCGAACCCCGCTACACTTTTCCTGTGCCACCACACAGGGGTGGCTCATGGTGGGTGTAGCTCAGTTGGCAGAGCGCCAGGTTGTGGTCCTGGATGTCGAGGGTTCAAGTCCCTTCACTCACCCCAACGAGGCACGGCCGGTCCTTCGGGACCGGCCGTTGCCGTTTTCTCCCAACAACGTCCCCAAATCATGACATTGCGAGTTATGCTCGCTGTCTACCGCTAACGCCGGAAGCACGGGGGCCATCGGCGATCTGACCGTCTGCGCGCCACCCGGAGGCCGGATGAGAGTCGACGACGCAGCGTTCGATAGCGTGTTCACGTCCCTGAGCAAGCGTGAAGCCGAGGTCATGGACCTGATCGCCACCGGTCAGTCCAACGGGCAGATCGCTCAACGGCTGTTCCTCAGCGAGAAGACGGTCAAGAACCACGTCAATCGCATCTACGCCAAGCTAGGGGTGGACTCACGGGTCACGGCCATCGGCCTGTGGCGCTCCCGCCAGGAGTAACGCTTTCCGCGAGCCGGCCCGAGAGAACCGGCGGGCCGGCCACCGGCCTGCCGTCGCGGGCCACCGGTTCCATGAGCACTTTCAGGGGCAGACCCCTTGGCATGGTTCAGAGACCGCGAGTCGTGGTGGTGGGCGGTGGATTCGCCGGGCTGGCCGCCACCAAGGAGTTGGCCAAGGCCGGAGCGCTGGTGACGCTCATCGACCGCAACCCGTACGCGACCTTCCAACCCCTCCTCTACCAGGTGGCCACCGCCAGCATGGGCAGTGCGGACGTGTCGTACCCGATCCGCACGTTCGCGGCCAGGTGGCCCAACGTGCGGGCGCGGCGGGCGGCGCTGAGCAAGATCCTGCCGGACGAGCGGCGGGTGGAGCTCGACGACGGCAGCGGGCTCGAGTACGACTACCTCGTGCTGGGCACCGGCGTCACCACCAACTGGCTCGGCATCGAGGGAGCGCAGGAGAACGCGCTGCCCATCTACTCGCTCAGCGACGCGGGGGTGCTGCGCCGCCGGTTCCAGCACTACCTGGAGGACACCGCGGCGGGCCGGCGCGAGAGCGTGCACGTCGTGGTGGTCGGCGCGGGCGCGACCGGGGTCGAGATGGCGGGCACGCTGGCCGAGCTGCGGCGGCGCACGCTGCCGCTGACGCATCCCGAGATCAAGCCGCAGCAGACCAGCGTGACGCTGGTGGAGCGGTTCGACTATGTGCTGGCGCCGTACAAGCCGCGGCTGCGCGACAGGGCGGCGGCCGCGCTGCGCAGGAGAGGGGTCAATCTGCGGCTGGGCGCCACGGTGGCCTCCGTCGAGCCGGACGCCGTGGTGCTGTCCGACGGCACGCGGCTGCCCTCCGACATCACCGTGTGGGCGCTCGGCGTCACCGCGCCCAAGCAGGCGGGCGACTGGGGCCTGCCGCAGGGCAAGGGCGGGCGGATCACGGTCACGCAGGCGCTGAACGTGCCGGACCATCCCGAGATCTTCGTGGCGGGTGACCTGGCGGGGCCGCCCAACCCGCTCCCCCAGCTCGCCCAGCCGGCGATCCAGATGGGCAAGCACGTGGGCAGGCAGATCGTCGCGGTGCACCAGGGGCGGTCGCCGGCGGCGTTCAAGTATCGCGACCCGGGCATCATGGCCACCGTCGGCAAGGCGGAGGCCGTTTTGCAGCTGTCCAACGGGATGACCGCGTACGGGCTGCCCGCCTGGCTGGCGTGGATCTTCATCCACGTGGCGTACCTGCTGGGCGGGCGCAACCGCATGACCGTGCTGCTGAACTTCTTCTGGCGCTACTTCGGGCCGCGCCGCGCGGCCACCAGCGTCACGGAGTAAGAGCCTCCGACAGGGCCCGGAGGCCGTGGTCGACGTCGGCCTCCGGGATGTTCAGCGCGGGCCGCAGGCGGACCGAGCGGGGCCCGCAGGGCAGCACCAGCACCCCGTGCTCCTCCCTGAGGCGGGTCACCAGCGCGTCGCGCTCGGCCTGGCCGGGCAGGTCGAAGGCACACATCAGGCCCCGGCCGCGGACGTTCGAGATCGACTCGGGGCGCTCGGCCTCCAGCTTCGTGAGGCGTTCGAGCAGCACGTTGCCGAGGGCGCCGGCGCGGGTGATCAGGCCGTCGCGCTCGACGATCTCCAGGATGCCCCGGCTGCGTACCATGTCCACCAGGCCGCCGCCCCAGGTCGAGTTGATCCGCCCGCTCTGCCGGAACACGTTGTCGGGCACCAGGTCGACGCGGCGGCCCGCCATGATCCCGCCCACCTGCACCTTCTTGGCGAAGGCCACCACGTCCGGAGCGAGGCCCAGCTGCTGGTACGCCCACGGCGTCCCGGTCGTCCCGCCGCCCGTCTGAACTTCGTCAAGGATGAACAGGGCGTCGTACTCGTGGCACAGGTGCTGCATGGCCTGCAGGAACTCGGGCCGCATGTGGTTGTCGCCGCCCTCGCCCTGGATGGGCTCGGCGATGAAGCAGGCGATGTCGTGCGGATGGCGCTCGAACGCCTCGCGGGCCTGGGCCAGCGCGCGCTCCTCGGCCGCCTCCACGTCCCCGAAGTGGATGGCGGGCACGTCGATCCGCGGCCAGCCGAACTTGGGGAAGCGGTCGGTCTTGCCGGGCTCGGTGTTGGTGAGGCTCAGGGTGTAGCCGCTGCGGCCGTGGAAGGCCTTGGTCAGGTGCAGGACCTGGGTGCCCAGGTCGCGCGAGCGTCCGGCGGCCTCGTTGCGGCGGCTCTTCCAGTCGAAGGCGGTCTTGAGCGCGTTCTCGACGGCCAGGGCGCCGCCCTCGACGAAGAACAGGTGCGGCAGGTCGGGGTCGCCCAGCACGCGGACGAAGGTGTCGACGAAGTCCGCCAGGTGCTCGGTGTAGATGTCGGGGTTCGCCGGTTTGTTCCGGGCGACCTGGCCGAGCAGGAGGGCGAAGTCGGGGTCGAAGGGCGGGTTCACCCCGAGCGGGGCCGAGGCGAAGAACGTGTAGAAGTCGAGGTAGCGGCGGCCGTTTCGGGCGTCGACGAGCCAGGAGCCGCGACTGAGCTCAAGATCGAGCACGAGCCGGTATCCGTCGACGAGCAGGTGGCGGGCGAGGCGGGCGTGTACGTCCATGGCGACTCCACGTGCGTCGGTCTGACCGGATGTTCCTCTTGAGGAACACGGGCATCTACGCAAAATTTACGGCATACCTACCCCGCGAGAGAAGTTCTTCACGCGGAACGACAGACCGATCATGGCGATGCCGTGCAGGATCGCGAAGATTCCGACCAGCCAGACGAGGCTGAGCAGACCCGCGCCCGGCCAGATGAGCAGCAGGATGCCGAAGATCAGCGACAGGACGCCGCCGATGATGAGCAGCCATTCGTTGTCGATGGCCTTGCGGAGTTTGATGCCCGCGAGAATCTCCGCGACGCCGGCGAAGATGGCCCAGAAGGCCATGACGAAGAGCAGGGCCAGCGCCGTGATGCCCGGCCAGATAAATGTCGCTATACCGGCCAATATCCCGATAATTCCCGAGAAGATCAGCCAAGCGCGCGACTCGGCCCCGTGCCGGAACCCGGCGAGCAGCTCAGCCACGCCTCCGACCAGCGCGTACGCACCGAAGAAGATCACGAGCACGAGCAGCGTGATCGCCGGCCAGATGAGCGCCAGGATGCCGAAGATCAGCGAGGCGAGGCCGCGTATGAGTAGAAGCCACCACGACCGTGTGATATCTCCCATATTGGTCTGATTTCCAGGTAATGCCGGAAAACAGACCAGCGTGGGGTCAAATGTCGGTGATCCGCACTCCAACGGTGCCGGTACTCCCCCTGCGGAGCCTGCTGCCGAGCAGCGTGATCCGCCCCAGGAGGCCGTACTTGCGCCGCAGCAGCCCGCGCACCCGCTCGGTCTCCGCCGCGTCCAGCACCACGGCCCGGCCCTCGACCGGCTCGGTCCTCAGCCTGCCCCGCACGTCGCAGCCGGCCACGCTGACCCTGGGGTTGTTCGCGATCCGCTTGATCTTGCCGGAGTCGGCGACGGTCCAGAAGACCACCGCGTCACCGTCCTGCGCGGCCCACACCGGAGTCGCGACAGGGGTGCCGTCCCTCCGGTACGTGGTCACCGAGATGTACTGCTCTGCCCCGAGGTTCATCACACGTGCGAGTAGACCACGATCGACACCGCGATGTACTGGACCAGGTACGCGGCGAGGGTGAAGGCGTGGAACACCTCGTGGAAGCCGAACCAGCGGGGCGACGGGTCCGGACGGCGCAGGCCGTACACGATCGCCCCGGCCGAGTAGAAGACGCCGCCGACCGCCACCAGCACGACGGCGGCCACGCCCGCGCCCTGCAGCAACTGCGGCATCACGAAGATCGCGGTCCAGCCCAGCGCCAGATAGAGGACGGTGTAGAGCCAGCGCGGGGCACCCATCCAGAACACGCGGAACAGCACCCCGGCCAGCGCGCCGCCCCAGATCACGGAGAGCACCGCGATCCTCGCCACCCCATCCAGCGCGAGCAGGGCGAAAGGCGTGTACGTGCCGGCGATGATCAGATAGATGTTGGCATGGTCGAACCGGCGCAGGAACTCCGCCAGCCGCGGCCCCATCGTGCCCCGGTGATAGGTCGCCGAGATCCCGAACAACAGACCGGACGTGATGGCGTAAACGGCGGAGGCCATCCGCGCCTGCAAGGTCGGGCCGAGCGCCACGAGCACGAACCCCGCGACCAGCGTCACGGGCAGCGCCCCGGTGTGCAACCAGCCTCGCAGCCTGGGCTTGACGGTGATGGTCGTCATGAAACCTACGGTACCGTAGGTTAGCGTCGCCTTACTTCGGAGGTCCGCCGTACGCGGACTTTCGCAGGTCAGAGACCGCTGAAGAAACGCGCGGCGATGGGGACGGCGGCCTGCCGGCCGGAGCCGCCGTGCCGTACGAAGACGCAGAAGGCCAGGTCGTCCCGGTAGCCGATGAACCACGCGTGCGACAGCTCCTCGTCCGGCACCTCGGCCGTCCCCGTCTTGCCCGCCACGCCCGCCGGCAGCCCCATGTCGCTCGCCGTCCCGTGATCGACCACGGCGGCCATCATGTCCCTGAGCGAGGCCACGATCCCCTCGTCCATGCGCACGTCCTTGTGCGGGACGCCGTCGATCCGGCGCACCTCCGCGTCCGACAGCAGCCGGGGCGAGCGCCAGGTGCCGCTCTGCACGGCGGCGGCGAGCGCGGCCATGCACAGCGGCGTCGCGACCACCTGGCCCTGGCCGATGGCGTCGAGGCCGAACATGTCGGGATCGTCGGTCTCCTGCATGGTCCCGCAGGTGCCGCCGATGCCGGTCGCTATCTGGCGGCCGAACCCCCACTCGTCCGCCGTCTCCCGCAGCTGGTCAGCGGTGAGCCTGGTGGTGGCCTGCTCGACGAACGTCGTGTTGCAGGAGTACGCGTAGGCGTCGGTGAAGCTGATGAGCCCGCGGTCCACCTCGCCGTCGTTCTTGAAGGGCGCGTGGAACGGGATGGTGTACGTGCCGGGGCACCGGACCTCCGCCGCCGGGTCGAGCCCGCTCCCGAGCAGCGCCGCCGCCGTGATCGTCTTGAAGACGGACCCCGGCGGGAAGACGTCCCGGACCGCGCTGTAGTTGTTCTTGAGCCGGTCGGCCAGCGCCAGGATCTCGCCGGTGCTCGGCCGGATGACGACCATCGCGGAGTCGTCGACCCCGTCCAGCGCCCTGGCGGCCGCCGCCTGCACGGGCCGCGACAGCGTGGTGCGCTCGACGTCGGCCTTGGGCCGGCGGGCCAGCAGCTGCCTGGCCGGCTGCCCCGGCACCTTGGACACCAGCTCCCAGCCTCGGGACGACGACCCGAACTCGGGCTTGAGCTGGTCGAGGTAGGCGTCCGCGTAACTGTCGTTCGGGATCCGCTCGCCCTCGCTGGTGACCAGCTCGGCCGCCGACGCGTCGACCTCGTCCAGCTCCAGCGTGCCGCCGCCCCCGAGCAGGGGGTGCAGCGTCTCGGGGGCCCACAGCACCTTCCAGGCCCGATCCCGCACGCCGAGCCGCAACGTGCTGTCGAACGGCCACGCCCCCAGGTCGGCGAGCTGCCGCACCCCGGTGAACGGCACCTCGGCGGCCCCCTCCCCCATGCTCTTCAAGCGCCCCGGGGTCAGCCGGATGGACTCGATGTGGAGCTCCTCCGTCAGCCGGTGATGCCGGATCGCGAAGTCGGGCGGCGGCTCGTACACCAGTCGCGCCATGCGCGACACGTCACCCTTGCGCCAGGCGTCGAAGTAGTCCGCGGCGGTCTGGGAAGCGCTGCCCTTGACCCGGTTCGACGCCGCGATCGCGAACGCACCAGCCCCAACTACCGCGACAAGTGCGATAACGAGCACAATCAGCCTTCGTCGTCGCATACGGTTTCTCCCAGGAGGGGATCAGCGTGGCACGAGGACAGCGGGAACCGATGCCCGGCGTGTATCCGGTGACGTTCGGCGAGGTCGAGCTTCTCCGTGACCTGGACAGGCAGGACGGCTGGGTGCTGTCCAAAGATGGCGTACCTCAGTCGTATGTTGATCTTCAAGATCCGACGTTTCTCGAATTTGAGTATGTACGACTCATGGCGGATGTGATCGACCTTTTGTCGGAAGGGCCGCTGAGCTGCGTACACGTGGGCGGCGGCGCCTGCACCATCCCCCGCTACATAGCCTCCACCAGGCCCGGCTCCCGCCACATCGTCATCGAGCCGGACGGCCTCCTCGTCAATCTGGTACGCGAGCAGCTCGACCTGCGTTCGGTGCCCCGCCTGAAGGTCATCGTGGCCGGGGGGCGCGAGGGCACCGCCAAGGTCTGGGACGACTCGGCGGACCTGGTGGTGCTGGACGCCTTCACGGGAGCGACGATGCCCGTCGACCTGGCCACGGCGGAATACATGGGCGACCTCGCCAGGATCCTCCGCCCGGACGGGACCCTCCTGATCAACCTGGCCGACGGCAAGGGCCTGGCCTTCGCCAGGCGCCTGCTCGCCACGGTGACCGGCACGTTCGGCCACGTGGCCCTGCTGGCGGAGCCGGGCGTCATGCGGGGCCGCCGCTTCGGCAACCTGATCGTGGCCGCCTCCCGCACCGGCCTGCCGCTGGACCTCATGACGCGGCGCGCGGCGGGCGGGCTGACGCAGGCGAGATGCGTGCACGGCGAGGCGCTGACCAACTTCATCGCCGGCGCCGCCCCCATCAAGGACGGCGACCCGATCCTCGCCCCCGTCCCCC
Source organism: Nonomuraea angiospora (assembly GCF_014873145.1). Taxonomy (NCBI): domain Bacteria; kingdom Bacillati; phylum Actinomycetota; class Actinomycetes; order Streptosporangiales; family Streptosporangiaceae; genus Nonomuraea; species Nonomuraea angiospora. Next base: position 5,602,896 of record NZ_JADBEK010000001.1, read on the forward strand.
CGCCCGCCGTCTTCGGCTGACCTGCCCGGTCCTCCCTGAGCCAGGACCTCTTCCCCGTGCGCCCAAAAAGTGATATCACTTTGATAGCAGACAGAGCCAGGTGGAAAAGGGGACGGGCGATGACAGACACATCGTTCGAAGGGACCGTCGTGGACATGCCGGCGCCGCACACCAGCGAGCGCCCCGTCCGGGCGGCCAACGGATTCGTGCTGATGGGGGTGGCGGTGGTGCTGATCCTGGGTGGGGTGGCGTTACTCGCGCTGGGGATCGTCATGCTCGCCGACGGGGCCGGGCAGTCCGGCGCGTGGCTGGTGGTGGCGGCCCCCCTCATAGTCCTGGTGGGCGCGACGCTGTGCTGCGGGCTCACCGCCGTGGCGCCGGGCGAGGCCAGGGTGGTGCAGCTGCTCGGCCGGTACGTCGGCACCCTTCGGACGCCGGGCTTCCAGTGGGTCAACCCGTTCACGGCGCGGCGGCGGGTGTCCACCAGGATCCGCAACCACGAGACCGAGGTGACGAAGGTCAACGACGCGGACGGCAACCCGATCCAGATCGCGACCGTGGTGGTCTGGCAGGTTCAGGACACGGCGCAGGCGGTGTTCGAGGTGGATGACTTCGTGGAGTTCGTCGCCATCCAGGCGGAGACGGCGGTGCGGCACATCGCGGGCGTCTACCCGTACGACTCGCACGGCGAGCCGCGGCTGTCGCTGCGGGACAACGCCGACGAGATCAACGAGCGGCTGTCCGCGGAGATCGGCGCCAGGGTGGCCTCGGCCGGGGTGAAGGTCATCGAGTCGCGCATCATCCACCTGGCGTACGCGCCGGAGATCGCCCACGCGATGCTCCGCCGCCAGCAGGCCGGCGCGGTGGTGGCGGCCAGGCAGCGGATCGTCGAGGGGGCGGTCGGCATGGTCGAGATGGCCCTGGCCAGGCTCGCCGAGCACGACGTGGTGGAGCTGGACGAGGAGCGCAAGGCGGCCATGGTCAGCAATCTCATGGTGGTGCTGGTCGGCGACCGCGACACCCAGCCGGTGGTCAACACCGGCACGCTCTACCAGTAATCGCCGTGGAGCGGAAGAAGATCCTGTTGCGGCTCGACCCGGTGGTCCACGACGCGCTGGCGAAGTGGGCCGCCGACGACCTGCGCAGCACGAACTCGCAGATCGAGTTCCTGTTGCGCAAGGCCCTTTCGGAGGCCGGTCGCCTGCCCGACAGCGTGGGGCGCATGCGCCCCCGCGGGCGCCCGCGCAAGGCCCCGGAGCCGGAAGATGCCCTGGAAGGAGGGGAGACGGCCGATGGAACCGCGGACGACGACACAGCAGGGTGAGTCCTGGCCGAGGTCGGTTTTCCTGCTGGCCTTCGACCTCCGCAAGGAACGGCCGGCCAACCGCCGCCGGCTGGGCTGCCTCCTGCGCGCGGCGGCGCTCGCCGAGCTCATGACGAGCGGCAGCCTGGCGGACGAGTCGGGCAAGGCGCGGGCGGTCACCGCCCCCGCCGCCCCCGGCCGGCTGCAGGCGGCCGTCTGGGAGCAGATCGCCGGCTCTCCGCCCCGGTCGTGGGGGAGCTGGATGCGCAAGGACCACGCGCAGGCGTATCGGCTGGTCCGCGACGAGCTGGAGGCCGCCCGGCTGGTCCGGGTGGAGCGCCACCGGGTTCTGCTCTTCCCGGTCGAGCGGGTCACGCCACGCAAGCCACACCTCTCGCGCAGACTCGCCGAGCGCGTCGCCCGCGCGGTCCACGGCAGCCGGCCCATCAGCCGGGTGAGCCCGGACGTCCGCGTCCTGGCCGCGCTGGCGGCGGCGGCCCGGCTCAAGACGGTCCTGCCCGACCGGGAGTGGCCTCTCCACCAGCGCAGGGTGGAGCAGCTGTCGGCACCCATCGAGCCGATCACCACGGCGCTGCGGAAGAACCTGCAGGCCGCCGAGAGCTCCGGCTGAGTGGAGCCGTCCGCACCGCCTTCCAGTCCATCGAGCGCATGCGCGCCCACGGCAGCGAGGGCCGCGGGCTCAGCTCCGGGGCGATGGACCTGCTGTTGCGGCTGAGCGACGCGGACGACGGCGGCGTCAGCATCGGAGAGCCGGCCCAGTCGGCCGGCGTCAGTCCGAGGAACGCCATGGCGGCGATCTTCCGGGGGTTCTCCCCCGAGGAGCTGACGTCGCTGCGTCACCTGTGCCTGCGGCTGGCCGAGCACCTGGCCGCCCAGGAGGCCCGATGAGCGCGCACGGCCGAGCGCTTCCGGCTCCGCGACGGGAAGATCGCCACGATCATGCTGATCTTCGACGCGGCGCCGTGGCAGCCGATGGCGGCCGCGATCAGGTGAGCGGCGCGGCGGCCGCCGTCTGGCGCCAGATCCTGCCGTCCCTGATGACCAGGGTGCCGTACGTGGTGACGCGGTTCCCGGCGATCGTCATCAGGGCGTTGTAGAAGATCACGTCGTCGGTCGTCCGCACCGAGACGATCTCGTCCACCTTGGGCTCCGCCGAGAGGTACGCGGCGAACAGGTCCCTGATCTCGGCGGGGCCCCGGGCGACGCGGTCGAAGCGGACGACCGTGGCGTCGTCGTGATACTGGCCCAGCAGCGCCTCCAGGTCACGGTCGGCGATGGCGGCCAGCTGGCGGTCGAACAGGTCCTCGGCGGTCATGCGGCACCTTCCGGCTGCGGGCGGAACAGGTCCTCGGCGGTCATGCGGCGCGCTCCGGCTGCGGGCGGAACAGGTCGTAGGCGACCTGCGCCGCCGCGTACAGGATGATCAGGGGCAGCGCGGCGGCGACGGGAAGCGCCGAGGTGGCGAGCGTGAGCGCCGCCACGCCGAGGCGGATGGCGCCCGCCCGCCGGTCGGACGAGCACAGGTGTTGCAGGCCGAGCACGGCGAGCACCACGGCTGCCGGCAGCCCGACGGACCAGCTCGACGAGGACGGGTGCATGATCGCGTGTTCTATCCCGATCCCGAACGCCACCAGTCCCAGCGAGAGCGGCAGGTGCGAGTAGACCCACACCTGTCCGGCCAGCCGGGTGCGCAGCACGACGGACTCGTCGGTGTGGCCGAAGTACAGCCACCAGAAGCCCATCGCGATCGCCACCCCGGCCAGGGCGATCAGCAGCGTGCCCGGCGTCACGTCGTGCCCCTTGAGCCCGAGGACGACCGCCGCCACGACCTCGCCCAGGACGATCACCACGAACAGGCCGAAGCGCTCCGGCAGGTGCTCGCTCTGCGGCGGCAGCTTGCCCTGGGCCCGCCTGGTCAGCAGCGGCGTGACGAGGTCGATCGCGAGGGCGACGGCCCAGAACGCGTAGCGCTGGGGCGGGTCGACGGCGAGCGAGGCCAGCCAGATGAGCACCGCGACCGCGAACCCGACGGCGTAGCGGGTCGTCAGGGGCCGGGCGTCGGGCACGTGGCGGCCGGCGCGGACATAGGCCACGATGAGCAGCACTCTGACCACCACATACGCGATGGCGAAAAGTCCGGAACGCTGGTCGATGTCGCTCACGCTCGCCGCCATGGCCGCCACGGCCAGGATCTGCGGCAGCGCGAGCAACCGGTGGCTGACGTCGTCGGTGTCGAACCTGTTGGCGTAGAAGACGTAGCCCAGCCAGGCCCACCAGATCGGTACGAACAGGCCCACGAACGCCGGCAGGCTCCTGGGGAGCACGTCGGCGAGCTCGGCCACGGCCACGACGAAGACGAGGTCGTACAGGAGCTCCAGCCAGGTCGCCCTGCGGTGCGCGTCTTCGAACAGCCGTAATCGAGGTGGCTGCCACTGGGTCACCACTACACCCTCCCTTATGTAATTGTGTAATTATGCCCGTGGCCGGGGGCGGTTACGACACCTTTTTCAGGGTCAGGCAGGCCACCCGGTCCCCCGCCGTGCCCACCTCAGGACCCGAGGTCTTGGTGGCCTTGGCGTGGATGACGAGCGAGCCGGGCAGCTTGGCCGGGTCGAGGACCCAGTCGTTGCGGGCGGACGAGCGGCCCGCGCCCTCCGCGTTGGTGGTGAAGTCGAGCCAGACCTCGCTGGCCGGGCTGATCTCGCCGGCCTTGTGCTGGAAGTGTGGCCCCGTCTCGTCGGGCTTCTTCCCGCAGGGCTTGACGTGCAGGTGGGCGCCGTAGTGGTGGTTGGGAAGCAGGCCCTCGACGACGAGCGTGGTGCGCGTCTGACCGTCGGCCGACTCGACGTGGGCGCTGCCCTGGGCGCCCTGCGGGACGAGCTTGCGGTCGTAGACGATGGCGGCGGTGTCGGAGGTGGTGAACTGCCCCTCACCGGCCAGCCTGATCGCCGCGCTCGTGGCTCCCTCGCTGGGCCCCTCGCTGGGGCCCATGGCCTGCTGGAGCGGGGCGGGCGGGCCCGCGCAGGCGGCGGTGAGCATGATGGACAGGAGTGCGGGCACGCGCATGAGAGCCTCCATGGTCCGAGCCCCTTCGGCAGGAGGGCTCCGGGAGGGCACCCACTCTAACGAGTAATCAAGCCACTACATTGAGTATTCGGCGGTCAGGCGCCGTGTTTCGCCGCGATGTCGTCGATGATGGCCGCCAGCGTGAAGTCGAGGTCGGTCAGCCCGCCCGCGTCGTGGGTGGTGAGGACCAAGTGGAGAGTACGCCAGCGGATGTCGATGTCGGGGTGGTGGTTGAGCTCCTCGGCCTTGACCGCGATCGCGTCGACGATGCGGATGGCCGTGGGGAAGTCGGGCGCCTCGATCGTGCGCCGGATCTCGTCGCCCTCGCGCCGCCATGCGGGCAGGTTCTCGCTCATGGCGCCACGTTACTTCAGCGCCCCCGAGCCGAGCCCGGACTGGATCTGGCGTTGGAAGATGATGTAGACGACCATGACCGGCAGGATCGTCATGCTCAGCGCGGCGAACAGGCCCGGCCAGTCCGCCTCGTACCCGGCCAGGGTGGAGATCTTGGCGATGCCCTGGGTGAGGACCCATTTGTCCGGGTCGCCGGCCAGGAGCACGAGGGGCAGCAGATACTGGTTCCACTGGCCGAGGACGTTGAAGATGGTGATGCTGATCAGGCCGGGCCGGGCCATGGGCACCATGATCTGGAAGAACGTCCGGGTGTGCGAGGCGCCGTCGATCATGGCCGCCTCGGCGACGGTCTGCGGCAGCGTCCGGAAGAACGCCGCCAGGAAGAAGACGGTGAAGGGCAGCGAATAGGCGATGTAGACGAGAACGAGCCCGACGTGGGAGTTCAGCAGGCCGAACTGCTTGACGACGAAGAAGAGCGGCCCCAGGGCCAGGAACACGGGAAACGCCAGCCCGGCCACGAAGTAGTAGTAGATGAGTTTGTTGCCGACGAACGTGTAGCGGGCCAGCACGTACGCCGCCATCGACCCGAACAACATCGTGCCCGCCGTGCCGAAGAAGACGACGACCACGGTGTTGAGCATGTACTGCCCGATGTGCGCCTTGTCCCAGGCCCGGCCCCACGAGTCCAGCCGCAGCGCCCCCGGGAGTTGCAGCGGGTCGCCGAAGATCTCGGTGTTGTTCTTGAACGACGCCAGGAACGTCCACAGCAGCGGCAGGATGATCAGCAACGCCCAGACGGCCAGCGCCACGTGCGAGAGCCCGTTGAGCACGCCGGGCCGCGGCCTGTTTCTGGCCATCTAGAGCTCAACCCTTTCACGCCTGGTCGTCCGCAGTGTAAGCACGGCGAAGGTCACGGTGAGGAAGAACAGCGCCACGCCCATCGCGGAGGCGTATCCGACCTTGTTGTAGGCGAAAGCCGTTTTGTAGATGGTGACCGGGAGAATGGTCGTGGCGCCGTCCGGCTCGCCTTTGTCGCCGGCCAGCACCTGCACCAACGCGAATCCGTCGAAGGCCGCGATCCCCAAATAGATCCAGCCGACCTGGATGGTGTCGCGCAGCAGCGGCAGCGTTATCGAGAAGAACAGCCGGACACGGCCGGCGCCGTCCAGCGCGGCGGCCTCGAAATAGTCCTTGGGAATGGCCGCCATGCCCGCCGAGAACAGCACCACGTAAAAGCCGACGCCCTGCCAGATCATCACCGCGATGATCGACCAGAGGGCCAGGCCCGGCTCGGTGAGCCAGCCGACGGGCTCGGCGCCGAACCTGGCGAGCACGCCGTTGATGACGCCGTCCGCGTCGGGGCGGTAGACCGCCTGGAAGAGCACGCCCACCACGGCCACGGCCAGGACCTGGGGGAAGAAGAACACCACCCGGTAGAACTTCGACCCCCAGACGCCGCTCATGCCCGCGCCGCGCGTGCCGCCGCCCAGGTTCAGCAGGAACGACAGGAACAGCGCGATGACGATCGTCGCGATCGGCAGCACGAGCAGCATGATCCCGTGGTTGCGCAGGGCCTGCCAGAACACCTCGTCGTCGAACAGCCGGCCGAAGTTGTCCAGCCCCACGTACCGCACGATCGAGCTGTATCCGTTCCAGCTCGTCAGGGAGAGCTGGAACGCCTGGACATAGGGGCTGATGACGAAAACCGAATAGAGCGCCAGGGGGACGACGAGGAATCCGGCGACGAACCCGTACTTGCGCAGCCGCTCCATCTGCTCACTGGCTCCGCGTCTGCTTGGCGACCGCGTCGTCCTTCTTGATCTCGTCGGCCTTCTTCTGCATGTTCGCGCAGAACTTGTCCGGGGTGATGCGCCCGGCCATGACCACGTTGATCTGCTGGGTGCCGTAGTCGAACAGCTCCTTGTACCAGCCCTCGAAACGCGCGTCGGTGATGATGTTCTGGCCGGCCGCGTCCTGGGCCTTGGCGGCGCTCATCAGCCCGGCGGGCAGGTCGAGCCCGGCGGCGGCGCCGTTCACCACGGTGAGGTTCTCGGTCTTCTCCGTGAATCCGCGCGCGCCTTCCTTGGACAGCATGATGCGCAGGTATTCGAGGCCGCCCTGCGGGTTCTTGCCCTTGGCCGCGACGACGAAGTTCTCGCCGACGCCGACCTGGATGGCGCCGTACGGCATCTTGTCGGCGGCGGTGACGTCGGGGATGGGGGCGATCGCGTATTCGAAGTCGTCGGGCTTGTCCTTGGCCATCTCGTTCTCGACCCAGGAGCCCACGGGGTAGAAGAGCAGCTTGTTCTGGAGCTGCTTGACCTGGGTCTGGGTGTGGTCGAGCCCGAAGTACGCTTTGTCGCCATATTTCGCCTGAATGTCCACCCAGGCCGTGACCGCCTGCTTCATCGGCTCGGCGTTCCAGGCGTTGTCGACCAGGTTGTCGATGTCGATGATGACCTGGTTCCCGCCGATCTTGGCGGCCGTGTAGAGGACGTTCCAGAGCTGGTAGTACGGGCCCTTCTGCCCCGGGTACGCGAAGAGCAGGATGCCTTCCTGCTTGGCCGTGTCCCCCAGCGCCGTGAACTCGGCCCACGTCCTCGGCAGCGACCATCCCTTGGCCGCGAACAGCTTGGCGTTGTACCAGAGCGCGCGGTGGGAGACGGTGTAGTTCAGGACGAGGTCCTTGCCGTTGATCTTGGCGTTGTCGATCACGGCGGGGGTGACGGTGTCGCGGATCTTCTTGGCAGGGTCGTCGATCGACGGGGCGTCGAAGAGCACGGTGAGGTCGGCGAGGTGGTTCTCGGCGGCCAGCGCGGCCAGGTCCATCGAGTCGGGGCCGGAGTTGTTGAGCACGTCGGGCACGTCGCCGCCGGCGAAGCGCGGGCGTAACTGGGTGCCGATCTGCTGGGTGGCGTTGTGCTTGACCGACACGCCGGGGAACTCCTTCTTGTAGAGCTCCTCGTGCAGGTCCTTGGCGTACGCGTCGCCGTACCCGCCGCTGAAGATGACCACCTCCAGCGGCTTCTTGGGGTCGACGCCGAACGGGTTCCTGGTGTCGGCGGAGGCGGTGATGCTGGGGGCGGCCGAAGGCTCGCCCCCGGCACCGGCCGTGGCGCAGGCGCTCAGGAGGCCCGCACCGGGGCCGGCGACGAACGCGGTCATACCGAGGCGGCGCAGCAGCTGACGCCGAGTGATCTCGCCCGGAGGGGTCATGAGGGCTCCTGAATTAGGAAAGTTTCCTAAACGTTTGCCCGAACGTACGAACGGCCCCCGACACGCGTCAAGGGGGTGCAATCGAGACGTGACCTTGCCGTGATCGCCTTGCCTGACCAGATGACAGCATCGTGGACGGGAACGAGGGCGGCAAGTGCCGGTTCGCTACTTCCACCACTCGGGCCTCTCAAAGGAGCCGGCTTTGGGCAGCGAGTTGGGCGGCACGCCGGGACCGGCATCGACGTACACCCGGACCGCGTCGGACGCCGTCTTGTAAGCGCTCTCGACAGTCCAGTCGTCCTTGATGTGCGCGCCGTCCACGGGGTACCCGCTGCCGCTGCCGTCGGGGCCGGTGGTCCACATCACCACATACTCGATCTTCAGCCCGAGCCGCTCCATGTTGACCCTGACGTCGCCGACCCGCTTGCCGCGAGCCCTGTAGCCGTCGACGGGCGCGTCGGCGTACCGGCCGTCAGTGCTCGGTGTGGCGTAGGGCTCCCCCGGCGCGGCCGGCCGGCCGATCCCGAAGATGACCTTCCCCTTGAAGTGGACGGGGATGGAGATCGTGCCGCACCAGGCCGACGGGCAGTCCGTCCTGCGACTGCCCGTCACGCCCGTGCCGGGCGGGAACTCTCCGTCCATGATCGGGCCGACCAGCTTGCCCACGTCCTCCGGCGCCACCGGCGCCTTCTTCACCTCGGCGTCCAGCCCCACCGCCCGGAACGCTTCCGCGAACTCCGCCGCCTCGGCCTCCGGGTCGTTGATCGCCACTTCCAGGTAGTCGTCGCCGGCCTTGATCGACACGGCGGCGTTGGCGTACTCGGTGACGGGGCCGCCGAACGGCACCCCGACGACGAGCGCGACGGACGCCGCGACCGCCACCGCGGCCAGCCCGAGCCACCGCCCTCTGCGCGGGGAACGCCTTCGCACCGGCACCCGCTCCTCAGCCATGATCGACTCCATCAGCGCCCGCGCCCCCGCGCCGGACGCCTGCCCCACCGCGTCCCCGGCCAGCTCCTCGTCCCGTACGCGGGCGAGCTCGGCGATGTTCACGGGCTGCTCCCTCCGGATGCTCACAGGCTGCTCCCTTCGATCGCGACGGCATTCGAGTACTCGACCCCGGCCGCGGCCAGGCCACGGGCGAAGCGTTTGCGGGCCCGGAAGAGCCTGACCCGTACGGCGTTGCGCGAGATACCGAGGATCTTGGCGATCTGGCCCGGATCCAGCCGCTCCCACGCGACGAGGGCGAGCAGCTCCCTGTCGTCCTCGGACAGGGCCCGGAACACCTTGCCCAGCTGCGAGAGGTCGTCGCCGGGCAACTCGGCGACGAGCGGCGAGGCGGCCAGCTGCTCGCGCAGGGCGGCGGTGCGCTGCTCATGCCGCCGCTCACCGCGCCGCTGGTTGGCCAGCACCTTCCTGGCCACCCCGAAGAGCCACAACCTCGCCTCGTCGCCTCCGGGCACCTCCTCTATCCGGCGCCACGCGACCATGAACGTCTCGGCGACGACGTCGGCCGCGTCGTCCGGGTCGGGGCATCGGCGTAACGCGTATCCGAGCAGCTGGGGGTAGGCCGCTTGGTATATCGCCTCGAACCGGCTTTGGGGATCGGCTCCCATCCGTTCTCCTCACTGTGGTTCACCACCACTCACCCCATGTCCGGATTTCCGCCTCCATTACCGACCACCCCAACTCCGGGAGCGCCCCGCAACGCGGGGGTGATGGAGGCTAGGCGGTGCGGTGATGAGGAGCGGAGGTGCGGGAGGAGAGGAGGGCGGCGGTCGGTACGGCGATGAGGCACGGGGCCGGGCGGCGGGCGAGGCGGTGGTGAGAGGCGAGTACGGCCGACGACAGCGCACCCCCGGCCCCGGCGGCGGCGAGCGGCGGCGCACCCGCCCGGAGTCCCTCCGGCGCCGGTACGGCGGGAAGGCGCACGGCGGCACCCGGCGCAACGCGTGCGGCGCATAGACGGCGAGCGCCCCGACGAGGCGAGAGCGGCGGCGGCGAGCGGCGCACCCGCCCCAAGTCCCTCCAGCGCCGGTACGGCGGGAAGGCGCACGGCGGCACCCGGCGCAACGCGTGCGGCGCGTGGACGGCGGGCGCTCCGACGACGTGAGCGTGGCGCTGGCGAGCGGCGATGGCGGGGCGTTGAGGGGCGGGGCGCGTTGGCGAGGGGGGCGGGGCGCTGGCGAGGGGGCGGGATGGCAGGTTAGGCGGATTGGGCGCGGCTGGTGAGGATTTCGGTTATGTGGTTCTCGGCCCACGCCGCCACCGCCGAGACCGGCTCGTGCAGCGACCGCCCCAGCGACGTCAGCTCGTACTCCACCCGCGGCGGCACCTCCGCGAACACCTCCCGCGTCACCAGCCCGTCCGCCTCCATGGCCCGCAACGTCTGCGTCAGCACCTTGGGGGTCACCCCGCCGATCCGCCCCCGAAGAGCGGTGAAGCGCATGGGGCCGTGGGCGAGGCTGAGGAGCACCAGCACCGACCATTTATCGCCGATCCGATCCAAAACCACCCGGGTCGGGCAGTTAGGGTCGAAGACATCGCCAGTATCCATAAGGTACTTATAGCACGATGAAGTAACCAGTATCCGATGGATACTCTGGCGCACATGAAGATCCTGCTTTTTGGCGCGACCGGCATGATCGGCCAGCGCATAGCCGCCGAGCTCACGAATCGCGGCCACCAGGTGACCGCCGTCAGCCGCAAGGGCCCCGTCAAGGGTGATGTCCACGACGCCGCCACCCTGGCCAAGGGCTACGACGCCGTCGTCTCCGCCATCGCCCCGCCCCGCGACGGCACCGAGCCCGAGCCGCCGTTCCTGGACGCCAACCGCGCGCTCATCGCGGGCGTGCGCGCCGCCGGCGTACGCAGGCTGATCGTCGTGGGCGGCGCCGGCAGTCTCCAGGTCGCGCCGGGTCAGGACCTGGTCGACACGCCCGACTTCCCGGAGCTGTACAAAAAGGAGTCCAAGGCCCAGAGGTCGGCCCTCGCCCTCTACCGGGAGGTCGAGGACCTCGACTGGACGTACATCTCACCGGCCGCGGAGATCGCGCCGGGCGAGCGCACCGGCGTCTACCGCATCGGCGGCGACACGCTGCTCGCCGACGCCGAGGGCCGCAGCTTCATCTCGGCCGAGGACTACGCGGTCGCCGTCGCGGACGAGCTGGAGAACGGCGCCCACCCGCGCAGGCGCACCACCGTGGCCTACTGAGCCGCGTCCTCCGGGAGCAGCGCCTTCTCGTCGGGCTTGTGGACGAGCACGTTGTCCACGTACGACTTCACGGCCGCGGCCAGCCCCACGTCCGCGCCCGACTCCTCGGACAGGTACCAGCGGTGGTCGAGGATCTCGTGGAAGAGCTGCGCCGGCTCCAGCTTGCCGCGCAGCTCCGCGGGGATGGCCTCGACCGTCGGCTGGAACACCTCCGCCAGCCACCGGTGCGCCACGATGGCCTCGTCCTCGTGCCGCAGCCCCTTGGCCACCCTGAACCCGTCGAGGTCGTTGAGCAGCCGCCGCGCCTGGTTCTCCTCCACGTCGAGCCCGGTCAGCCGGAGCAGCCGCCGCTGGTGGTGGCCGGAGTCCACGACCTTGGGCCGTACGATGAGCCGCCCGGTGCCGACCTTGCGCCGCACCATCATCTCGGCCACGTCGAAGCCGAGCAGGTTCAGGCGGCGGATCCGCTGCTCCACGCGGTGCCAGTCGACCTCCTCGATGATCTCGCTCTGGGTGATCTCGTCCCACAGGCGGTGGTAGCGGGTGACGATGTCCTCGGCGGTCTCCATGGGGTCGATGGACGGATGCAGCAGCCCGCCGGCCTCCAGGTCGAGCATCTCGCCGAAGATGTTCGTGTGCGCGGTGTCGATGTCGGCCAGCCGCTGCCCCTCGCTGATCATCGGGTGCATCTCGCCGGTCTCGGCGTCCACCAGGTACGCGGCGAAGGCCCCGGCGTCCCTGCGGAACAGCGTGTTGGACAGCGAGCAGTCGCCCCAGTAGAACCCGTTCAGGTGCAGCCGCACTAACAGCACGGCCAGCGCGTCCAGCAGGCGGGTGAGCGTGTCGGGCCGCAGCGTGCCCGACATGACGGCCCGGTACGGCAGCGAGAACTGCAGGTGCCGGGTGATCAGCGCCGCGTCCAGCCCTTCCTCGCGGCCGGTGACGTAGGCGACGGGCTCCACGGCGGGCGCGTCGAGGCGGGCCAGGTCCCACAGCAGCTGGTATTCACGCTTGGCGTACCGCTCGCTGATCTCCTTGATCGCGTACACCTTGCCGGACAGCCGGGCGAACCGCACCACGTGCCGCGATATGCCGCGCGGAAGATCGACGAGATGGTACTGCGGCCAGTCTTGGAGGGGGACCTCCCAAGGGAGGCGGATCAGGTCAGGGTCGCCTAGCGCGCCAGTGATCTGCAGGGGCATTTCCACAGGATATGGTGCATCGGTGGACGAGTTTCTCAAGTGGTACTTTTCCGACCGTCCCGTCATGGCCAGCTCGTTGGGGGCCGACGGTTACGATCACACCCTCGGCGACTTCACCGCCTCCGCCTGGACCGCCCGCGAGCGGGAAGAGGCCCGCTGGCTCGACCGCCTCTCCTCCCTCCAGACCGCCACCCTCGACGACGCCATCGACAGAGATCTGGTCCTGTCCTGGTTGAGAGGCTCGACCGCGCTCGCCTCCTGGCCCGAGTGGCGGCGCGACCCGGCCGTCTACCTGTCCGCGATCTTCGCCTCCATGTACACGCCGTTCCAGCGGCGCCTCAAGCCGGAGCCCGAGCTGGTGTCCTCGGCCGTCTCCCGGCTGGCCGAGGTGCCCGGCGTGCTGGCCGCCTGCCGCGCCAACCTCGACCCCGAACTGGCCGCCCCGCTGCTGATCAAGCGCGGGCTCGGCCAGGCCCGCACCGGCCGCAACTTCCTCACCCGTACGATCCCGTCCATGGTCGAGGACCCCGACCTGGCCGCCAGGCTGGCCGAGGCCGCCGAACCGGCCGCGCGGGCGTTCGACGAGCTGGTCGCCTTCCTCGAGGGCTTCGAGTGCGGCGGCACCTGGCGGATGGGTGAGAAGCTCTACTCCACACTGCTGCGCGAACGCGAGATGCTCGGCTACGGCGCCGCCGAGCTGCACGAGAAGGGCAAGGCCGCCTGGGCCGAGCTGGACGCGCGGATGCGCCAGGTGGCGCTGCGGGTCAACGGCGGCGAGGACTGGCGGGCGGCGATGGAGTTCCTCATGGACGACCATCCGCCGACCCTGGCCGACATGCGGGCCGAGTACGAGGCCGAGACCCAGCGGGCCAGGGAGTTCGTGCGGGAGCGGGACCTGGTCACCTTCGCCGACGGCGAGGAGTGCGACGTGCTCCCCTCCGCCGAGTACACCCGTCCGGTGCTGTCCGTCGCCCACTACCTGGCGCCGCCTCCGCTGAGCGCCTCGCGCAAGGGCGTCTTCTTCGTCCCCTACACGCCGGACGACTTCACCCCCGAGCAGGTACGCCAGCGCCTGCGGACGAACTCGCGGGCCCAGATGCCCTCGATCTCCGTACACGAGGCCTACCCGGGGCATCACTGGCACCTGTCGTACATGGCGGGCAACCCCCGTACCGTCAGGAAGGTCTTCCGCACCCCGTACTTCACCGAGGGCTGGGCCCTGTACGTGGAGAAGCTCCTGCACGAGCAGGGCTACTTCGACACCCCCGCCACCGAGCTGGCCCACCTGGACTGCCGGATCTTCCGCGCCGCCAGGATCGTCGTGGACACCGCGCTGCACTGCGAGGACATGTCGATCGAGGAGGCGGAGACGTTCATGGCGACCAAGGCGTCACTGTCGCCGGGCACCGCTCAGGGCGAGGTCAACCGCTACTGCGCGTGGCCCACGCAGGCGCCCTCCTACCTCACGGGCGCGATCGAGATCGACCGCATCCGGCAGTCGTTCCAGGGGTCGCTGAAGGAGTTCCACGACCGGATCGCCGGGTCGGGCGGGCTGCCGCTGGGCCTGGCGGAGCAGGCCGCGCTGTCATAGGCGGCGAGGGAACGCCGGGGGGTTCAGCGCGCGCTCGACCACCGCGTTGAGCTGCTCGTCGGTGAGGACGGCCGGCTTGCCCACGCTGAGCCCCCGGACGTACACCTCGCACAGCCACTCCAGCAGCCGGGTGGCCTCGAACGCCTCCTCCAGCGTCGCCCCGACGGTCACCCCGCCGTGGTTGGCCATCAGGGCGGCCTTCTTGCCCTCCATCGCCGCCCGGACGTTGGCGGCCAGCTCGGGCGTGCCGTACGTGGCGTACTCGGCCACCTTGACCACGCCGCCGAGCAGCAGCGCGTTGTAATGGACGGGTGGCAGCTCGGTCATGGTGGTGGCCACGATCGTGCCGAACACGGAGTGCGTGTGCACGATGGCCCGGGCGTCCGTGGTCGTGTAGACGGCCAAGTGCATGGGGGTCTCGCTGGACGGCTGCAGGTCGCCCTCGACGAGGTAGCCCTCGACGTCCACGACCGGGCACATCTCCGGGGTCAGCCGGTCGAGCGCCGCCCCCGAGGGGGTGACCGCGACCAGGTCGCCCTCGCGCACGCTCAGGTTGCCGGACGTGCCGATGACCAGGCCGAGCTCGACCGCGCGCCGGCCGTACTCGCACAACTGCTCGCGCAGGCTACTCATGCGTTCGCAATGTAATCGGTCGTCCGAATTACTACAACCGATCGAGCGCCTGGAGCATGAGGCGCTCGACGTCGACGCGTCTGAGCCGGCCCGGGTAGAGGAGCAGGTGCAGGCTGAGGCCGTCGACCAGGGCGAGCAGGTGCTCGGTCAGGTCGTCCAGGTTGTCGTCGGTGCGCAGCTCGCCCGCCGCGCGGGCCTGCGCCAGCAGGTCGCGTACGACGGCGCGCAGCTCGTCCGCCTCCGTGCGCTGGACCTCGGCCAGGCGCTCCGAGGCCAGGCTGCGGCTCCAGAAGCTGACCTCCAGGCGCGACTCCTGGGTGCGCTCGGCGTCCAGCGGCAGGTTGTCCAGCAGCAGCTCGCGCAGCGCGGCCAGCCCGCTCGCGCCCTCGACCTTGCGGGTCAGCCGCTCGCGGATGCGCTGGTGCGACTGGCGCAGCGCCGAGAGCAGGATCTCGTCCTTGTCGGCGAAATAGTGGGCGAGCACGCCGTTGGAGTATCCGGCCTCCTTGGCGATGGCCCGGGTGGTGGCGGCGTCGATGCCGTCCCTGACGATCACCCGGCGGGCGGCTGACAGGACCTCGCGCCGGCGCTCGTCGTGATCGACGATCTTGGGCATCGGCTCCTCCATTGACTTTTTATTCGGACGTCTGTCTATTTAGACTATGACCGTCGCCACCGTCGGCGTCCACATCGTCGACATTCTCGCCAGGCCCATCGATCACATCCCCGAGGGCCAGGACACCGTACTGGTGGAGCAGATCCGCCTCACCGCCGCCGGCGCAGCCGCCGGGACCGCCGTCGACCTGGTCAAGCTGGGCAACTCCGTGATCACCATGGGGGCCGCAGGCGACGACGAGCTGGGCGACTTCCTGGTGGCGGTGCTCGCCAAGCGCGGCGTCGACGTCTCGCGCCTGGTGCGCAGGGCGGGCGAGCAGACGGCCGCGTCGATCCTGCCCATCAGGCCCGACGGCGGGCGGCCCAGCTTCCACGTGCCCGGGGCGAACCTCGGTGTGACGTACGCGGACCTCGACCCCGACGTGCTGCGTGGCGTGCGGGCGATCCACCTCGGCGGGATGGACGTCACCTTCGGCCTCGGCGACCCGGCGTTCTTCGCCCTCCTGGACGAGGTACGCGCGTCCGGCACCGTCATCACCATGGACCTCCTTTCGGAGATGCCCGACTTATTGGGAATGGCCCGCGCTTTCCTGCCGCACGTGGACTATGTGCTGCCGAACGAGTTGCAGGCCCTCCTCATGACCGGCGCCTCCGACGTCGGCGAGGCCGCCCGGGCCCTGCTGGCCGACGGGCCGCGCGGCGTGCTGGTCACGCTGGGCGCGGCGGGCAGCCTGGTGGTCACGCCGGAGGGCGCGGAGGCGGTGCCCGCGCTCAAGGTGGACGTCGCGGACACGACCGGCTGCGGGGACGCGTACTGCGCGGGGTTCCTGACGGGCCTCCTGCACGGGCAGGACGTGCTGACCGCGGCCCGCTGGGGCACGGCCGCCGCCGCCCGCGTCGCCACGGGGCTCGGCTCGGACGCCGGCCTCATCGATCTCGACTCGACCCTAAGGACTCTCGGATGACCGACGCAGAACTCCGTCAGCGCGCACTGAAGGTCGTCCCAGGCGGCATGTACGGCCACCTCAACGCCGCCCTCTTCGCCCCCGGCTTCCCGCAGTTCTTCGAACGCGGCGAGGGCTGCCGCCAGTGGGACGTGGACGGGCGCGAGTACATCGACTTCATGTGCAGCTGGGGCCCGGTCGTGCTCGGCCACCGCCACCCGCGCGTGGAGGAGGCCGCCGCCCGGCAGGCCGCGCTCGGCGACTGCCTCAACGGCCCCGGCCCGATCATGGTGGAGCTGGCCGAGCTGCTGGTGGACACCGTGCCCAGCGCCGACTGGGCGATGTTCTCCAAGAACGGCACCGACGCCACCACGCAGGCGCTCATGGTCGCCCGCGCCGCCACCGGGCGGACCAAGGTCCTGATGGCGCACGGCGCCTACCACGGGGCGGACCCCTGGTGCACGCCCTCCCCGGCGGGCACCACGCCCAACGAGCGGGCCGACCTGGTGGAGTTCACGTACAACTCACTGGAGTCGCTGGAGGCCGCGGCGGCGACCGTGGAGGGCGACGTGGCGGCGATCATCGTGACGCCGTTCAAGCACGACTCGTTCGAGGACCAGGAGCTGGTGGAGCCCGCCTTCGCGCGGGGCGCCCGCGCCCTGGCCGACCGGCTCGGGGCCGCGCTGGTGATCGACGACGTGCGGGCCGGGTTCCGGGTCGACCTGCGGGGGTCCTGGGAGCCGTACGGGGTGCGGCCCGACCTGACCGCCTGGTCGAAGGCCATGGCGAACGGCTACCCGATCGCCGCCGTCACCGGCACGGACGCGCTGCGCGGACCGGCGCAGACGCTGTACTCGACGGGGTCGTTCTGGTTCTCGGCGGTCGCCATGGCGGCGGCCAAGGCGACCATCGAGACGCTGCGCGACACGGACGGCATCGGCGCCATGGAGCGCGCGGGCACGCAGCTGCGCGAGGGGCTTTACGCGCAGGCCAAGTCCCACGGGTTCGTGGTGAACCAGACGGGGCCGGTCACGATCCCGTGGCTCAGCTTCGACGGTGACGCCGACCTGTCCATCGCGATGTGGTGGAGCGACGCCTGCCTGCGGCACGGGGTCTACCTGCACCCGTGGCACAACTGGTTCATGTCGGCCGCGCACACGGAGGCCGACGTGGCCAGGGCGCTGGAGGGCACGGACCAGGCGTTCGCGGAGACCCGTGCCCACTTCGGCTAGGCGGCGGTGAGCTTGCTGATCTCGGCCACTTCGGCTAGGCGGCGGTGAGCTTGCTAATCTCGGCCACTTCGGCTAGGCGGCGGTGAGCTTGCTGATCTCGGCCACGACGGCCGGCCAGAGCGGGCGCGGCAGGTCGTGGCCCATGCCCGGGTAGGTCACCAGGCGGGCGCCAGGGACGGCCGCGGCCGTCGCCTGGCCGCCCGCGACCGGGACGAGCTGGTCCGCCTCCCCGTGCAGCACCAGCGTGGGCACCCGCACCCCGGCGAGCCCCTCCGTGCGGTCGCCCGAGGCCATGATGGCGGCGAGCTGCCGGGCCGTCCCGCCGGGGTCGAAGCAGCGGTCGAACGCGAGCCCGGCCAGCAGGGTGATCCGCTCGCGGTCCAGCTCGTATCCGGGCGAGCCGATGACCGACCAGGTGCGCACCGCCTGGGCCATGACCGCTTCGCGCTCGGCGGGGGGCGCGGCCATGAGGATGGCGAGCGCGGCCTCGGTGGGCGGGGCCGCCGAGGGACTGGGAGTGGACATGATCGAGGTCAGGGTCAGCACCCGGTCCGGGTGGCGGATGGCCAGCGCCTGGGCGATCATGCCGCCCATCGACGCCCCGACCACGTGGGCGGCCGGCCAGCCCAGCGCGTCCATGAGTCCCGCCGAGTCGTCGGCCAGATCGTCCAGCAGATACGGCGAGGGCGCCCCCATCGCGGGAACGCCCTGGTCGTGGAAGTGGGTGGACAGGCCGGCGTCGCGGTTGTCGAACCGTACGACGTGGTGTCCCTGGTCCGCCAGCAGCTCGCAGAGCCCTTCATCCCAGTGGATGAGCTGCGCGCCGAGCCCCATGATGAGGAGCAGGGGGCGCCCCTCGTGCGAGCCGAAGCTCTCGTAGGCGATTTCGATGCCGTTCGCGGCTACGCGGGTGGTCACGTGGACCAGAATGACATTCTGGTCCACGTCCGTAAAGTTCAGACCTTGAGGAGATTGCGGACGCGGTCGCCGGCAAGCGCCACGCCGCCGCCCACCGCGGCCACGGCGCTGGCCACGACGGCGCCCGTGCCGGAGCTCCACTCCCCGGTCTCGCGCGCCGGAGGCAGCGCGAGACCGGCGGCCGCCGGGGGCTCGGCCGGGTTGTCGTCGTGCTCGGCGTAGGCGCCGGTCGAGAACGGGACGGGGTAGTTCTTCTTGCCGGGACCGTCGCCCCACTTGGTGATGACGTAGTCGACCTTGATGTGCCCCTGGCCGCCGACGCCGTCGACGCCGAGCGTGTCCATGTTGAACGTGCCGCCGGTCAGCTCCGCGAACGTCTTGCCGTCCAGGTCGAGCATGACGCCGTTGTTGGAGGGCACGCCCGGGCCGCGGTCGCCGACGAAGAAGGGCAGCTTCTTGCCGTCGTGGATCACGTAGCCCTCGGTCATGAGCGGCCAGCTCGGGCTGGCGGCCAGACCTTTCTGCATGGGCTTGCCGCTGGCGGGCAGACCGGTGTCCCCGGCGCGGCCGGAGGCGTCGTCCCAGAAGTACGAAGCGGTGGTCGAGCCCTTGAGCAGGACCTTCTCGTCCGTGTTGGAGTCGGCGTGGGCCGCGGTGCCGGCGATGGTGAGGGCGCCGACGGTGGAGGCGGTGAGCAGAGCCAGGGTACGCAAACCAGAACGTGCAGACATGAAAAGTACAGTCCTTCGCGAGGGGGCAGGGAGATTGCGCTCGCTGAAAAAGGGCGTAGCAGGGGAAAGCACCTGACAGGGGGAGAGCTACGCGGAGCGCGAAACGAGCCTGGAGAAGGGACCGCTCAGAGGGCGGCCGTCATCACGCTGTATGGGTGTTCTACGTGATCATTCAAGTTCTGCATGTGTCCTCTCCATCTCGCCTACCGGGTTAGCTGACGGGTTCGGGCGGTGGAGTTGCCCTACCGACACAAGGTCGGATTCACCCCAGGGAGGTGGGTCCCCGGCTCCCGAGTGATCGGGATTAGGCGCCAGCCGGCTGGTCCCCTTGTGTGGTCCACGCCACCGGCTGGTAAGTGGGCATCACTCTAACCACGTATTCCGGACAAACACAAACAGTTCGTCATGAATCGGTGTAAAGATCTACCTGCCCCCGGCATAGAGAAAGGGGGCACGGCATTGCCGTACCCCCTGGAAATTACCGGCCTCAGCCGCCGCTCTTGCGCCTGAACGATCTTTTACTCGCAGCCGGACCGTGCGTCCCGTGGATCTTCGATGGGTCGCCGCCCTTGCCACCCGCGCCCGAGCCCGCGTGCTGGCCGCGCTTGCGTTCCAGCGCCTCGCGGAACTTGCGCTTCATCTCGTCCTCGGGAGTCTCGCTGACTTCCGGCTCCGGTGTTTCCGCCATGAGGACCTCCATGGTGTTGGGGACTATCACAGCTTCGCATGGCGCCGCTTATGACGCGAAACTGGCCTCGACCCTGCGCTGCGGCGTGGCGAAGGCGTCACCCTCAGGAGCCACCGAGCCCGCCCGCCCAGGTAAAGGGGAACCACTCCGATCCTGGTGTTGTGTTGGAGCGGCCCAGGAAATAGACCCGGCATGTCCGCCACGACCGCCACGTCCGCAGCCGCGTCATGAGCCTCCTCGGCCGCGACCTGGCGGTGGACCTCGGAGGGTCCCGCACGCGGATCTACGTCAGGGGCAAGGGCATCGTGCTCGACGAACCCTCCGCGGTGACGATCGACGGCCGTACCGGCAAGATCATCGCGTACGGCGCGGACGCGACCGGCGAGGAGACGTGCTGGCCCGTCAGCGGCGGCCTGCCGGCCGACGGCGACCTCACCCGGCGGATGGTCAAGCACTTCCTGAGCAAGGTGCACCGGCGCCCGCTCGCCAGGCCGCGCCTGGTCATGGCGCTGCCCGACGGCTCCACGCCGATCGAGCGGGCCACGCTGCGCGACGTGGCGTACGAGGCGGAGGCCAGGCAGATCCGCCTGATCCCGCACTCGCTCGCGGCGGCGCTCGGCGCGGGCCTGCCGGTCCGCGAGTACGTGGGCGGCATGGTGATCGACATCGGGCGCGACTCCGCCAGGATCGCCGTGCTCTCCGGTGGGGAGGCCGTGGCCACGACGGCGGTCCCGAGCGGCGGCCGGGCCGTGGACCGGGCCATCGCCCGCCTGGTCGAACACGAGCACGGCCACACCCTCGACGAACGCGAGGCGGAGGCCGCCAAGCACCACGCCGGCGCCGACGGGGGCCCCGTCACCGTACGCGTCAGAGATTCCGAGACCGGCCGCGAGCACGACGTGCGGCTGCCCGTGGAGCGGATCCGGGAGGCGGCCGGTCCGGCGATCGAGTCCATCGTGTGGGCGGCGAGGGAGACCGTCGAGCGCTGCCCCGCCGAGCTGATCGGCGACCTCGGAGATCGTGGCGCGGTGCTGGTGGGGGGCGGCGCGCTGCTCGCGGGACTCCCGCGGCGGCTGCGGGAGTCCCTGGGTATGCCGGTACGGCGGGCGGAACGGCCGCTGGAGTGCGTGGCGCTCGGCCTCGGCACCTGCGTGGACGACCTCGGACTGCGTGCCCGGCTCCGCCGGCGCCGTTGATCATTCTGTTTTCGTTTTTCGGTGGGTGCTCCCGGACGATCTCGGATATGGTCCGAACGTGCGCGCCTGCCGTCACGGCTTATCCGCGGCGCTCCTCTGCGTCGCGGCGATGACGGCCTGCACGGCGGCGGCCGAGCTGCCCACTCTCGAAGACGCCGCCCGGCAACTCGACTCCGACGGCGGCGCCCTGCTCGGCTCCGCCGGTCTCCGGCTGTCGACCGAGTCGCCGGCGGACGACGACTCGTGCGTGCCGGGGCAGGTGCGACGATACTTCCGCGCCGAGAGCGACCTCGCCTCCGCCTCCGCCCTGCTGGATCGCCTCCAGGCGATGGGGTACGACAAGGTGGTCGACGACCTGGACCTGCGGGACGGGGATCAGGACGTTTCCGTGCTGCGCAATCCTGAGACCCGGCTGACGTTCGAGCTGACCGTGCTCTCCGGCGACGAGCCCGGCGTCCGGGTCATCGGCAAGACCACCTGCTACACCGCCGACTGACGCCGCATCCCCGCCGAGGGCGTCAGGGGGTGGACAGGGCCTCGGTCGGGGAGAGGCGGGAGGCGCGGATGGCGGGATAGAGGCCGGCCGCGGCGCCGATGGCCAGGGTGGCGGCGAGGCCGCCGGCGGTGGCCCAGGCCGGGACCACGGAGGGCCAGCCGCTGTACAGCGCGTACCCCATCGTGACGCCCGTCCCCAGGAGGATCCCTCCTCCCCCGCCCAGCGCCGACAGCAGCAGCGACTCCGCCAGGAACTGGGTGCGGACCTGCCCCCGGGTCGCCCCGAGCGAGCGCCGCAGGCCGATCTCGGCGCGGCGTTCCAGCACCGAGATGACCATCGTGTTGGCCACCCCCACCCCGCCCACGAGCAGGGCCACCGCGCCCACCCCCAGCAGGAGGTTGGCGAACGCCTGGCTGGTCGCCTGCTTGGCGGCCAGGGCGTCGGACGGGCGGGAGACGTCCACCTCGTTGGGCGCCTCCGGGTTGGCGGTGCCGGCCAGCACCTCGCGGACGGCCTCCAGCTCGGACTCCGCCGAACGGGTGTAGAGCGTGGTCGGGTGCCCGTCGAAGCCCAGCCTGGACTCCGCCACCGGCCAGCCCACCAGGACGGCGCTGTCCAGCTCGGTGGCCAGCGCCACCGGGTTCATGACCCCGACGACCGCGAAGCGGACGCCGCCGATCACCACCTGCGTGTCGGCCCCGATCGAGCCCACGCCGAGCCGCTGGGCCGCGGCGGAGCCGAGCACGGCGGCCGGGTAGCGTTCGGTGGCGGCGTTGAGCCAGGTCCCGCTCCGCAGAGTCGCGCCGACGGTGGCGGGCAGGTCGAGGCGGGCCGCGTACGTGGTCATGCCGCCGGTCTGGGCCTCGGGGATCTCCTCCGACCGGTAGACCTTGGCCTCGGAGATCTTCCCGATCGACGAGACCTTTTCCACGGGTCCGATGCGCTCGATCATCGCCTCCGCGTCCTTCGGCATCTGCGCGGCCTCGCCCATGAGCGTGGTGCCGGACGAGACCGTGAGCAGGTTGGTGCCGAGCGCGGAGAGCGTACGGTCGAGCTCGGCGCCCGACGAGGACGACAGCCCGACCACGCTGACCATGGCCGCGATGCCGATGGCGATGCCGAGCGCCGACAGGAAGGCCCGCAGCGGTCGCGTGCGCAGGCCGACCGCCCCGACGCGCATCACGTCGCGGGGCCGCATCCTGGCCGGCGACAACTTCGGCCGGGCCACCTCCAAGACGGCCATCACACCGCCTCCTGCGGGACCCGCGCGGTGTCGGAGATCAGGCTGCCGTCCCGCATCCGCACCTGCCGGGGCAGGCTGGCGGCGATCTCCCGGTCGTGCGTGATGATCACGATGGTGGTGCCGCCCGCGTTCAGCTCGTGCAGCAACTCCATCACCCCCGTACCCGACACCGAGTCCAGGGCCCCGGTGGGTTCGTCGGCCAGGAGCAGCGGCGGGTCGCCCGCCACCGCCCTGGCGATGGCCACGCGCTGCCGCTCGCCGCCGGACAGCTCGTGCGGCTCGTGGTCCATCCGGTGCCCGAGCCCCACCCGTTCGAGCGCCCTGGCCGCGCGGCGGCGCCGCTCCGACCTGCTCAGGCCGGTGTAGACGAGGCCGTCGGCCACGTTGTCCAGCGCCGGGACCTTCGCGGCGAGGTGGAACGACTGGAACACGAACCCGATCGTGGTGGCCCGCAGCGCCGACAGCTGGTTGTCGGAGAGCTTGGAGACGTCGTACCCGTCGATGTGGATGGTCCCGGACGTGGGCCGGTCGAGGGTGCCGACGACGTTGAGCATCGTCGACTTGCCCGAGCCGGACGGCCCGACGATGGCGACCAGCTCACCGTGCTCGATGCGCAGCGAGACCGACCGCAGCGCCGCCACCCCGCCGGGGTAGGTCCTGGAGACGTCCGTCAGCGCGATCATGGGGTACGTCATTTCGGCATCCCCACGGTCATGCCCTCGGTGAGCCCGTCCCCGCTGACCTCGACCCGGCCCCCGGCGAACAGCCCCGTCTCGACCTTGATGTAGCGGGAGCGGCCCCCTTCGACGACCTCCAGGCCGTAGCCGCCCTCCCGCAGCGCCACCAGCGCCGCGACCGGCACGGTCAGCACGTTCTTGCGCTGGGAGGCCGTGAACGTCACGTCCACCGCCGCCTTGTCCAGCCCCTTGGCGGACTTGGAGTCGCCGATCGAGACGAGCGCCTCGACCCGGGTCTGCGGCTCGGCGTTCTGGCCCTCGCCCGGCTTGACGACCGTGGCCACCTCGGTGACCTTGCCCCGTACGTCCTTGCCGTCCGGCAGCGTGACCTGGACCTTGGCGCCCTTCTTGGCCATCCGCTGGTCCTCGGCCTCCAGCTCGACCGTGACCACCTTGGACGTGCCCGTATAAGTCAGGACCTTCTGCCCGGGGGCGGCCGGCTGGCCCTCCTCGGACTCCAGGCTCTCCACCCGTACCTTGCCGGGGGCGAAGACGACCCGGCCCAGCTCGACCACGCCCGTCTCGTCCAGGCCGCGGTCCTCCTGCCACTCCTTGACGGCCTCGGCGGTGTCGTAGGTGTACTCGTCGTCGACCGTGAAACCGTCGTAGCCGAGCTTCTTGAGGTTGCGCTCCAGGTTCTCGACGTCCTTGCCCTCCACGCCGGGCTTGAGGTCGCGGTAGGCGGGCGTGTCGCCGTACATGAGCATGACCGGCTGGTTGTCCACCCGGTACAGCGACCGCCCACGGGTGATCTGGGCGCCGCTGTCGGGCAGCCAGGTGATCGTGCCGGGTTTCCTGCTCATGGCCGTGGTCACGGGGCCGTAGCCGAGTTCGCCGTCGGCGTCCCTGGTGTCGTTCAGGGTCTGCCTGGTCACCGGGGTGGTGGCCGGGGGCAGGGCGCCGGCCGACCGAGTGGGGCCGGCGTCGCCCTTCAGCAGGCCCGCGCTGTTGATCGCCACGAACCCGCCGCCCGCGGCGACCAGCACGATCAGGAGCCCGGCGACCACCTTGCCCCGGCCGCGCCGGCGGCGCGGCCGGGAAGGCGGAGAGCCGGGCTCCGCCTTCCCGTCGATGGTGGCCATCCCCATCACATGCCTCCCATGCCCGCCTCAGAGAGCTCCTTCTCGCACTTCTGCTGGGCGGACTTGAAATCGGGGTCCTTGCCGACCTCGGCGTTGATGCGCACCATGCCGCCCTCGGGGTCGGGGTAGGACTCGACGCCGTTGTCGCGCATGCACTGGGCGACCTTGCGCAGCGCCTCGGCCCTCTGGGGGTCGATCTTGCCGCCCTCCCCGCCCATCTTCGGCGCGTACTGCTTGCACGCCTGCTGGGCCGCCTCGACCTTCTCCTGCGGGACGCTGCCGTCGAACTTCATCATCATGCCCTTGCCGGGCTCGGGGTCGGGGACGTCGACGCCGTTCTCGCGCATGCACTGGGCGAACTTGAGCCCGCGCTCGTGCGGGTCCTCGCTGGGCTTCGCGCCGGCCGCGGTCTGGCTGCCGTTGCCGGACACCGACGCCACGCCGGAGCCGCCGCCGTCGCCGCCGCCTGAACCGCAGGCGGCCAGGGCGAGAGTGAGCGCCAGGGCCATCGCGCTGAGGGCTGGTCCTCGCATGGGTGTTCTCCTCCGTCGAATGAACGTGGTTCGAGGAGAGATGCAATAGGGGCCGCTGTTTCCTCAGCGTTTCCGCCAGCTGTTTGTTCTGGGGCTTATTTTGAGCAAATGCCGTCTACGCCACACTCGGCTCCGTAAGCAGAAGAAAGGTGCACGATGCGGGTGCTGGTGGTTGAGGACGAGCCGCTGCTCGCCGACGCGATCGCCGAGTGGCTGCGCGAGGAGACCCACGCGGTCGACCTGGCGCACGACGGCGAGGCCGCGCTGGAACGGATCGCGGTCAACGACTACGACGTGGTCGTGCTGGACCGCGACCTGCCGCGCGTGCACGGCGACGACGTGTGCCGGGAGCTCGTCGCGTCCGAGCGCGACGCGCGGGTGCTGATGCTGACCGCCGCCGTCCAGCTCGACGACCGGGTGACGGGGCTGTCCCTGGGGGCCGACGACTATCTGTCGAAGCCGTTCGCGTTCCCCGAGCTGGCCGCGCGGGTCCTCGCGCTGGGACGGCGCTCGCGCCCGGCCGCGCCGCCGGTGCTACGCAGGGCCGGGATCACGCTGGACCCGGCACGCAGGGAGGTCTTCAGGAACGGGCGGTTCGTCCCGTTGTCGAAGAAGGAGTTCGCCGTCCTGGCGGAGCTGATGCGGGCGAACGGCACCGTGGTCTCGGCCGAGCGGCTGCTGGAGAAGGCGTGGGACGAGCACGCCGACCCGTTCACGGGCGCGGTCCGGCTCACCATTCTCAAGCTGCGCCGCAAGCTCGCCGACCCGCCGGTGGTGGAGACCGTGCCGGGTGTCGGGTACCGGATCGCATGAGCTTCCTGAGGCGGCTCGTACGGCCGCGGCCCACGCTGCGGCTGCGGCTCACCCTGTTGTACGGCGCCCTGTTCATGCTCGCCGGGCTGACCCTGCTCGG
The DNA here is from genome assembly GCF_014873145.1 of Nonomuraea angiospora. NCBI lineage: Bacteria > Bacillati > Actinomycetota > Actinomycetes > Streptosporangiales > Streptosporangiaceae > Nonomuraea > Nonomuraea angiospora. The sequence goes on from NZ_JADBEK010000001.1 coordinate 5,628,824, forward strand.
CGTCACCTATCTGCTGTTCAACCAGCAGCTGACGCAGTCGTTCGAGAGCCGGTTCATCGCCCCGCCGGGCAAGTCCAAACAGCTGTTCTTCGTCCAGGACGGCGTCGAGCTCTCCGGCGAGGCGGCGTACGAGTGGATGCGGCAGCAGGAGCTGGAGCTGCGCGGCGCGGCCATCACGTCACTGCTCACGCAGGGCGTGATCGCGCTGGTCGTGGTCGGCGGCGTGGCCGTCTGGCTCGGCTGGGTGGTCGCCGGGCGGGTGCTGGCCCGGCTGCACCGGGTCACCGAGACGGCGCGCAGGATCGCCGCCGCGCCCATGGCCGAGCGCGGGCTGCACGAGCGGATCGCGCTGGAGGGGCCGGACGACGACGTCAAGACGCTCGCCGACACGTTCGACACCATGGTGGAGCGGCTGGACCAGTCCTTCGACGGGCAACGCAGGTTCGTGGCGAACGCCTCCCACGAGCTGCGCACGCCGCTGACGCTGAACCGGGCGCTGGTCGAGCTGGCCATGCACCGCCGTACGGCCTCGGCGGAGATCAAGGAGCTGGGCGAGAGCCTGCTGGAGATCAACGCCCGCCACGAGCGGCTCATCTCCGGGCTGCTGCTGCTGGCCAGGTCGGAGCAGGAGATCACGGACCGCTCCCCGGTGGACCTGGCCGACGTGGTGACGCACGTGGTCAGGCAGACCGCCGCGGACGCCCACGACTCCAAGGTCACCGTGTACGAGGTCGCCGCGCAGGCGCCCACCGTCGGGGACGCCCTGCTGCTGGAACGGCTGGTGCACAACCTGGTCGAGAACGGCATCCGGCACAACCTGGACGACGGGACCGGGTGGGTGCGGGTGGTGAGCCGGATCGTGTCCGGCGACTCGGGCAGCTCGGGCAGCTCGGGCAGCTCCGGCGGTTCGGGCGGCTCCGGCGGCTCGGGCGGCTCCGGCGGCTCGGGCGGCTCCGGCGGTTCGGGCGGCTCCGGCGGTTCGGGCGGCTCGGGCGGGAGAGCCGAGGTCGAGGTCAGCAACACCGGGCCCGGCGTGCCGCCGTACGAGATCCCTCAGCTCTTCAAGCCGTTCCACCGGCACGGGGCCGAGCGCGTGATCACGGCCAGGAGCGCGGGGCTGGGATTGTCGATCGTACGGTCGGTGGCGTTGGCGCACGGCGGTGACGTCCGGGCGCAGCCCCGGGAGGGCGGCGGCCTGGTCGTGACCGCGTCCCTGCCGCTCATCCCCCACTGACTCGATACTGTCGGGTGTCATGGAGATCTGGATCAATCCGGCGTGCTCGAAGTGCCGCTCCGCACTGTCCATCCTGGACGCGGAGGCCGCCGAGTACACCGTGCGCCGCTACCTGGAGGACCCGCCCGACGAGGCCGAGATCCGCGCGGTCCTGGCCCGGCTGGGGCTCGAACCATGGGACATCACCAGGACCGGCGAGGCGCGGGCGACCGAGCTCGACATGGCCACCTGGCCGCGCGACGCGGAGGCCCGTGACCGGTGGGTCCGGGCGCTGGCGGAGAACCCGATCCTGATCCAGCGACCGATCATCACGGCCGACGACGGGACGACGATGATCGCCCGCTCCGAGGAAACCGTCCGCTCCGTGCTCCCCTGACCGTTTCCCCGCAGACCACCGCCGACCCCGGTCAGCACCGCCAGGGGAAGCGCACCACCGCCACCCCTGGTCAGCGTCGTAGACCACCGCCAACCCCCGTATGGATCGCCCGGTCGTCAGTTGACGCAGTCCTGCGTATTGAGGCCGAGCGCCAGCTCGTAGACCTTGCCCTTGGAGAGCAGGAACGAGTAATAGGCCTTGGAGTTGCCGGGAACGCCCACGTACGGGTAACCGCTCGCCGCCGTCTTGACCCCGGGGTACGCCTTCTTGATCTGCGTCATCGTGGAGCCGAGGCCGATGCCCTCGGGCGTCTTGACACCCTTCGCGGCGAAGATCAGGGCCACGCCGCGCTTCTTGGAGATGTACAGGCCCACGTTGTCCTTGCCGCTGGGCAGGGCCTTCAGGTCCCAGCCCGCGCACGAGCCCGCCTCGCCGGCCTTCTTGAGCACGACCGCGCCGGTCGCCTTGGCCTGCTTCTCGCTCATGCCGAGCCGGACCTTGCCGTAGCCGTACGGCCCCAGCGTGGTCTTGGCGGACTGAGCGGACGCGGACTGGGCGAACGCGGGCGCGCCGGCGGTGAGCAGTGCCCCGCCTGCCAGGACCGCCACAAGCACCTTCATCACGATGATCTCCCCTGTGTCGAACGGTACGCATGCTTCGAGTGGCGGACCCGGCAGAAAGTTCATCCGGTTTCCTCACGGATGCGCCACACCGGCGGCCCGAGCAGGCTCCCGGCGGTGACGACCACGGCCACCACGGCGCCCGCGCTCAGGACGGGCCCGCTGCCCAGCAGCGCCGCCGCGGGACCCGCCAGGCCCATGCCGACGGGCGCCGCCACGAGGGCGCCGAGCATGGTGACGGAGGTCGCGCGGGCGACGAATTCCTCGGGGAGGTGGCGCTGGATCGAGGTGGTCTGGAGGACGTTGTAGACCACCACCTCCATGCCGGCGGCCGCCGCCGCGAGCGCCAGTAACCAGAGCGGGGCGGGGATCGCCAGCAGCGCCGGGAGCGGGGCCATCAGGAGGAAGAAGAGGAGCGCCGCGACCACGGGCCGCCCCGGCCGCCAGCGGGCGCCTGCGAAGCCTCCGGCCAACCCGCCGACGGCGTACGCGATGCCGATGGCCGACCAGGCGGGCGCGCCGCCGAGGTGCTGGTCGGCGACGTACGGACCGAGGACCAGGATCGGGGAGACCACGAGCATGTTCGTGAGCGCGCTGTGGATCGTCCACATCCACAGCCACCGGTGCCGCGAGAACTCCGCGAAGCCGCCGCCGATGCCGGCCAGCACACCGCCGCTCGGACGCGGTCGTCCCGCCTCGATGGGCAGGCGGTACAGGAAGGCCGCGCTCACCAGGAACGTCAGCGCGTCGACCAGGATGGCCCAGCCCGGCCCGACCAGCGCCACCAGGGCTCCGGCGGCCCCCAGCGCCAGGATCGACGCCGCGCTCCTGGAGATCGAGATCAGGGAGTTGGCCGCCTGCACGTGCTCCCTGCCGGCCAGCCCGGTGACGAGGCCCGCCGCGGCCGGGGTGAAGAACGCCGCTCCCACGCCGGCGATCAGCTGCAGGACGATCAGCATCCAGAGGTGCGCGGCACCGGTGAGCAGCAGGACCGCCGTGATGCCGTGTGCGGCGAAGCGCGTCAGGTCAGCGAGCAGCATCACGGTCCTGCGGGAGAACCGGTCGCCGACCGCGCCACCCAGCAGGGTCAGGAGGATGACGGGCAGCCGGGTGCTCAGGACCACGATCCCCAGGTCCACTGGTGATCCGGTGAGGTGCAGGACGGCGAACGCGACCGCCAGCGGGGTCAGCGAGTCGCCGAACGCGGAGGCGGTCTGACCCAGGTAGTAGCGCCGGAACCCCCTCGCCGCCAGCGGCGCGAACATCGAACGCGACCGCGCCGAGGCCGGGCCGGTGTCAGGCGCCGCGAGGTGGCGAGCGGCGTCTGCGGCGGGATGGTGGGTCTCGCATGCGGCGGGATGGTGGGTCTCGCATGCGGTGGGGTCGAGCGGCTGGGGCTCGGTTGTGCTCCGGTGGCTGCGATCGGACACCGTGCCCCCTTTCGACGCGCGCGCGTGGCATCGGCACCGCCCCTGGTCGCCGGTGCCGGTCCGAAGATCCGGGGACACTCTGCCAGGCCGTACCGACAGTTTCGGGGTGGTCAGGCCGGGGCGTAGTGCGCGTTGACGGCGGGCTGGCCGGTGTAGTTGGGGCCGGCCTGGTCGTCCGCGCCCAGGTAGCGGTACGGGAGGTCGAGGCGGATGCGGCCCCGGCAGCTGATCCTCCTGGTACGCCCGTCGTACGTCATCCCTTGCGAGCGCAGGGCGTTGGTCAGGCGGCGGCCGGCGGGGGCGCCGTCCGGGAGGCGGATGCTGCGGATGTCGAAGTTGGCGACGAAGAGGCCGTCTTCGGTGAGCCAGTCGGCGGCCTTCGCCAGGAGCGCAAGCTTGTCGCCGATGTAGTGCAGGCCGTGCACGCAGGTGATGAGGTCGAACGGGGCATCGGGGCGCCAGGTGGCGGCGGAGGCGGCGATCAGTCGCAGTCGTGGCGGTCTCGGCGGGCAGGCGAAGAAGTCGACCAGGTCCACGCCCACGATCTCGGCGTCCTGTCCGAGCTGTGCGGCGGCCTCGTTGAGGGCGTTCGCCGTGCCGCAGCACAGGTCCAGCCAGCGCGCCGGGCGGGCTTTCGTGGCGCGGAGCACGTCGATGACGTCGATGCCGAGCTCGCGGTTGTAGGAGGGGAGGCGGCGTTCGCGGTTCATCAGGCTGTTGGCCACGACGGGCGAGTCCTCCAGCTCGTCGTCCATGGTCAGCGGCATGATCGCACCCTTCTGGCCGCGCCCCGGGCTACCGGAAGGTTTCCGACAGATCCGGAACTTCGCCACAAATCCGCATGCAGTCGCTATCGTACGTAACGATCACCCGCCCCCGCCTCAGGAGTCACTTCTCTCATGCCGCAAGTCGAACCGCTGCGGGAGGATGACCCAGCGACAGTAGGGGCATACCGCCTGTACGGCCGGCTGGGCGCGGGCGGCCAGGGGACCGTCTACCTCGGGCAGGCCCCCGACGGGAGCCCCGTGGCGGTCAAGGTGCTGCGCGAGGGTGCGGGGTTCGACGACAGGCTGGCGAAGGAGATCGCCGCCGCGCGGCGGGTGGAGCCGTTCTGCATCGCGCAGGTGCTGGACGCCTCGCTGGGCGGCCCACGGCCGTACATCGTGACCGAGTACGTGGAAGGCCCCTCCCTCCACCAGGCCGGCCGCCACAGCGGGGCCGACCTGCAACGGCTCGCCGTCGCCACGGCCACCGCGCTGGCCGCCATCCACCAGGCGGGCATCGTGCACCGGGACTTCAAGCCCGCGAACGTCCTGCTCGGGCCCGGCGGGCCGCGCGTCATCGACTTCGGCATCGCCCGGGCCATGGACGACGCCCTCACGCATACCAGCAGCATCGTCGGCACGCCCGCGTACATGGCGCCCGAGCAGCTGGCGGGGCAGTCGGTGGGGCCGGCGGCGGACGTGTTCGCCTGGGCGTCGGTCATGGCGTGGGCGGCCAACGGGACGCCGCCGTTCGGGCAGGACACGCTGCCGGCCATCATCAACCGCATCCTTCACAACGAACCCCAGCTCGGCGACCTCCCGCCTCCGTTACGGGGCATCGTGTACGACTGCCTGGCCAAGGATCCGCATGCCCGGCCGACGATGCGGGACGTCATCCTGCGGCTGTTGAGCGGGCAGAACTCCGGGGGGCAGCACTCCGGGGGGCAGCACTCCGGGGGGCAGCACTCCGGGGGGCAGGGCTCGATGCCCGGAGTCCCCCAGGGGGTGGGGCCCGGTCCGATGCCAGGAACCGCATGGGGGCCAGGGCAGGGTCAGGTGCCGGGCCAGATGCCGGGGCACGGGTCGAGGCAGGGTCAGGTGCCGGGGCAGGGGGCGGTGCCAGGCCACGGGCCGGGGTCAGGCCACGGGCCGATGCCGGGGCCAGGGCGGGGTCAGGTTTTCGGGTCTGGGAACGGGCCGATGCCGATGCAGGGGTCGGTGCCCGGGCAAGGCCCGATTCCCGGGCCGGGCCACGGGCCGGGGCAAGGACCGGCGACTGGGCCAGGGCGGCGGAGGACGGCTGGGCGGCGGGTTGTGCTTCCGGTGGCCGTAGGGGTGTCGGGTGTCATGGTGGTGGCGCTGGTCGGCGGCGTTGTCTGGCTTGCCCCCTGGTCGAAGCAGCCCGTCCAGGCGTCGTTCGCCGCCGATCAGCCCAGCCCGTCCGCCACCACCAAGACCACGCGGCCCCCGGCCACGAAGACTCCGTCCCGGAAGATCCGCAAGACCACCCCCGAACCCACCCCGAAGATCACCCCCAAGGCCACACCCACGACACCGGCGGCGACGCCCACCCCCAAGCGCACCACGGCGCGTCCCACCGTGACTCCCACCCCCACCAAGACCACCAAGAAGCCGGTCGCGAACGCCAGGGTCAGCATCCTCGAGATCGAGCTGTTCGGCGGCCCTGGCCAGAGTCAGGGAAGCGGCTGCTACATGCCGCCGATCCACTTCCAGACCAACGTGGAGGCGACCCGGCAGGAGGTGTGGGTCTCCTACACGTGGCTGCTGGACGGCAAGGCGGTCTCGCGGAGCAGGTCGTGGGTGTCCAAGGGCGGGTACACCGCGTTCGCGTCGACCTCCGGCCAGTACATGCTCAAGGCCGGACGCCACACGGTCGCCCTCAAGGTCACCTCCCCATCGGCGGCGCAGAAGAGCGTGTCGTTCAACGTCTGTGCCATCCCGACATGATGACGCCGGAGGCCATCGGCCCGTATCGGGTGGTCAAGCAGCTCGGCGAGGGCGGCCAGGGCGTGGTCTACCTGGCCACCGCACCCGACGGCACCCCGGTGGCCGTCAAGGCGCTGCACGAGGGGCTGCCGGGTGACGGCCGGTTCGCGAAGGAGATCGCGGCCGCGCGGCGGGTGGAGCCGTTCTGCATCGCGCAGGTGCTGGACGCCTCGCTGGGCGGCCCACGGCCGTACATCGTGACCGAGTACGTGGAAGGCCCCTCCCTCCACCAGGCCGGCCGCCACAGCGGGGCCGACCTGCAACGGCTCGCCGTCGCCACGGCCACCGCGCTGGCCGCCATCCACCGGGCCGGCGTCGTCCACCGGGACTTCAAGCCCGCGAACGTGCTGCTCGGACGCGACGGGCCGCGCGTCATCGACTTCGGCATCGCCCGGGCCATGGACGCGGCGCTGACCCGTACCAGCAGCGTCGTGGGGACGCCCGCCTACATGGCGCCCGAGCAGTTCATGGGCGCCGCCGCGGGTCCGGCGGTGGACGTGTTCGCGTGGGGGGCCGTCATGGTGTACGCGGCCACGGGCGCCCCGCCGTTCGGCAACGACTCCGTGCCCGCGGTGCTCAGGCGGATCCAGTACGAGGAGCCGCAGCTCGGCGGGGTGCCGGAGCCGCTGCGCTCGATCGTGTACGCCTGCCTGGCCAAGGATCCGGCGGCCCGGCCCGCCATGCACGACGTCCTCTTCCAGCTGATCGGCGGTCAGGCGCCTCCTCCGTCTCCAGGCGGTCCGGCAGGTCCGCCGGCCTCGGGCTCAGCACCCCTGGGCTCAGGGCACGCGGGCCCGGCGGCGTTTCCCGGTCCGGCGGCGTCTCCAGGAGCGGCGGCGTTCCCAGGCGGCCCGGCGCACGTGGCCGCCCCAAGCCCGGCGTACCCAGGAGCGGCGGCGTTTCCGGGGCCGGTCGGGTTTCCGGGAGGGTCCGCGCATGGGGCCGGCCCTGGTCAGGTGCCTTTCCCTGCCGGACCAGGGCCAGCGCATAGGGCCGGCCCTGGTCAGGTGCCTTTCCCTCCCGGACCCCATGGGCCGGGCCCGAGCCGGAGGGGGCCCGGGCAGTATCCCGGCGGGCCGTTTCCGCACCAGCCGCCGATCGCCCACCTCCAGACCAACCCCGGACGGGCGGCCTCCGGCAACGGGCGCGTCCTCGCGTTCCTGGCCGGCGGGACCGCGGTCGTCGTGACCGGTGCCGTGGTGGCCGCCTGGGCCTGGGCGCCGTGGTGGCCCGGCCGGGCCACCACCGCCAACATCGTCACGGCCTCCACCCCGACCGTCTCCGACCCGGGCACGGGGGCGAAGGGGTCCGCCAAGACCCCGCACCCCTCCAAGACCGCCAAGACCCCGAAGACCCCGAAAACTCCCAAGACCTCCACGACCCCCAAGGCCACCGCCCCGACCCGTCCCACCGCCGAGCCCACGGTCAGCCGAACGACCGAGCCCACCACGAGGCCCAGCACCTCCAAACCGACCGAGCCCACCACGAGGCCCAGCACCTCCAAACCGACCGCGACCAGCGGCGGCGGGGTGAAGTCGGTGACCTTCCGGTTCGAGGGCTACAAGCTGAGCGACTGCTGGCGTAACGACACGAACATCTGGGCCACGGTCTCGGCCACGGGCACCTACAGCTACCGATGGCTCGTCAACGGCCAGAACCAGGGCAGGCAGGAGGGCACGGCGTCGTCGAAACCCCTGCTGCCGTCCATCACGTGGAAGGGCGCCGGCACGTACAACGTCGTCTTCGAGGTGGTCACCCCCACGAGCTTCAGGAAGAGCGCCACGGTGAAGATCTGCAGCAACAGCGAGAGCTGGGGCGAGGAGTGGCCGGACTAGCCTCGGCCCTTGGCCAGCAGCTCCTCGAACGTGGTCGCGGGGTGGCCGGTGAGCGTGGGGATCCCGTCGTCGACCCCCTCCAGCTCACCGGCGGCGATGGCCTCGTACGTCGACACCCACGCCGCCACCTGCCACCCGGGCGCGTTGTAGCCGCGCCGGGACTCGTACGCCTCTTCGACCGTCTCCGGGTGGTACGTGATCGTCCGCCCGGTCGCCCTGGTCAGCGCGGCGGCCACCTCGTCCAGCGTCAGGGCCTGCGGCCCAGTGAGGTCGTAGGTCGCGCCCTCGTGCGCGCCCGGGTCCAGCAGGACGGCGGCCGCCGCCTCCGCGATGTCGTCCTGGGCCACCGCCGCGACCCGCCCCTGCCCGGCCGGGCCGCGGATCACGCCGTCCTCCCCCGCCATGCCCGGCAGGAAGTCGGCGTACAGGTTGTCACGCAGGAAGGTGAAGGGCAGGCCGCTGTCTCAGATGTGCTGCTCGGTGGCCCAATGGTCGCGCGCCAGTGTGAACGTAGCGTCCGGGGCGGCACCGTAGAACGAGATGTACACCAGGTGGTCGACCCCGGCGTCGCGCGCGGCGTCCACGAAAGTGCGATGCCGGTCGAGGCGGTCGGCGCTCTCCGACGCGGACACGAACAGCACGGTCGAGGCCCCTTCGAGGGCCCGCCGCACCGCGCCGGCGTCGCCGTACTCGGCGCTGACCGCCCTCGCGCCCGCGAGCGGGGCGACGCGGCCGGCCTGCCGTGAGACGAGCCGCTGCTCGGCCCCGGCGGCGGCGAGCAGCGCGGCCACCCGCCCGCCGAGGCGGCCGGTGGCACCGGTGGTGACGATGAGGCCCATGCCGTCACCCTATTGCGTCCGGAGCTGTCAACCAGGCGTCCCCGTGCCCCGTCTCCTCATGGTCCCCATCCGTCGCAAGGAGTCGCCGTGCGTGTTCTGCTGCTCGTCCCAGCCGCCACCCTGTTGCTCTCGTCCGCCCCCGCCCAGCCCGACGTCGTGGAGTACGCGTGCAAGGTCCGCGCCACGGGCCAGACGCAGGACGTGAAGGTCGAGGTCGAGCTGACGGTGCCCACGGACGCGCAGGTGGGCGAGGAGATGGCCATCGGCTGGCAGGGCTCGTACGTGGAGGGCTCCGAGTTACGCGCACCCACCACGGGCCTGGGGGACGACCTCAACCTGTACGCGTACGCGGGCATCAGCGGCATCGACAAGCTGACGTCGGCCACCGGCGTCGCCGCGATCGGGCCGATCATCCCCGGGGCACCCGTCCCACTCCCCGCGACGACGGTCAACCTGAAGACGAGATCCAAGAACCCGGGCACCGGCACCGTGCACGCGGCCTCCATCAACTTCGGCACCAGCTCCAGCGACCGCGCGATCGAGTGCGAGGTCAAGGACAAGGACGCCCTGACGAAGCACCCCCTCACCATCCCGGGAACCGGCGACACCACGAGCCCCAGTGACAGCGCCAGCGAGAGCCCCAGTGACAGCCCCAGCCCCGGCGAGACGGAGACGAAGACCAGGACCCCGGCGGGCGCGGCCGACACGGGTGGCGGTGGTGAGGCGGGGCCCGATGGGCGGGTGCTGGTGGGAGTGGGGTCGCTGCTCGTCCTCGCCTCCGTAACCGGCCTGGTCCTGCGGCGACGCAGGCTTGTAGCGGGCTTGTAGCGGCCCTGTAGGACCTGGGCTGATCGTTTACGGCAGAGGGGCGCAAGGACAAGGCCCCCGGTCCCGAACAACGAGGGAGAGTCCCATGGTCAAGACCGTTCGCCGGTACGCCAAGTACGCCATCAGCACGCTGTCGACCGCGGTTTTCGTCCTCAACGGCTGACACCCAGGTGTCCCCCGGGCGCTCCGGGCCTGGGGGACACACTGCACCATCGCGACAGGAGGGCGAGGCGTGTTCGGCACAGCGGTGCGGCAACTGGGCTACGCGTGGACGATGATGTCCGGCCGCAGGTTCCGGATCAAGGACGTGCGGGCGCTGGTGGAGGACACGCGGGCGACCATGGAGGCGTTCGGGTCGCCCGGCGAGGGCTCCGACGACATGCTCGCCGCCGCCGACCCGGAGATTCAGGAGGACCTCACGAAGCGGCGCCTGCGCCGGACGATCCGGCACGCCCGCGCGGAGGTCCCGTACTACCGCGGCCTGGAGTCGGACGACCTGGCCGGCATCGCGCCCACCCCCAAGCAGGCGCTGCGCGGCATGTCCGCCGCGTTCGTCTCCGAGCTGGCCCGTCCCGCCGTGCTCGCGCACACGACCGGCACGACCGGCAGCCCCACGCTCGTGTGGTTCTCCGCGTACGAGATCGAGCTGATGTCGTCGATGGCGGCGCTCGCCGCGATGCTGAACGGCGGCCTGCGCTCCGAGCACCTGTGGGCCAATGCCATCAGCTCCCGTTCCATCGCCCAGATCGTGGCCGAGCGGGCGGTGCCGATGACGGGCGCGGGCTTCGTACACCTCGGCATGATCGACCCGCGCGCCACCCTCGACCGGCTGGCCACCCCGATGCACGTCCCCGGCAAGCAGCCCCTCATCACGCACCTGAACGTGACCGCCTCCTATCTGGCCGCGCTGGTGCAGGAGGCCGAGCGCGGCGGCTGGAGCCCGCGCGACTTCGGGCTCGTCGAGGTGACGTCCGGCGGCGAGGTGCTCACCGACGCGCTGCGCCTGCGGGCGGAGGAGGCCCTGGGGGCCAGGGTCTACGACGGCTACTCCATGACCGAGGTCGCGCCCGTCACCGGGCGGGTCTGCGACGACGGTCACCTGCATCTCCCCGCCGACCAGGGTCTGATCGAGGTGCTCGACCCGGTCACCATGGAGCCCGCCGGGCCGGACGCGCTCGGCGTCCTGGTCATCACCCCCTTCTCCACCTTCCGCGACACCACGCTGCTGCTGCGCTACGTCACCGGCGACCTGGTCAGAACCCTGCCCGAGCCGCCCACGTGCGCGCTGGCGGCGATCCCGGCGACCTCCCGCATCCTGGGACGCGCGGTGGACGGCGACGTGACCACCCGTGACGTGCTGGACCTGCTGCAGGCCGAGCACGCGCTGCCGCTGCCGACCAGGTTCGCGGTCGAGGACGGGATCCTGCACGTCGTGTCGGGCAAGGACGACCCGGCGCTGCTCGGCCGGCTGGAGGAGCGGGCCGCCGCGACGAAGCTCGAGGGCATCGTGCTGGTCGAGAGCCCCGACGACCTGCCGCGCCCCTGCCACGTCCGGGCGGACCTGATCGAGCAGAGCTTCGAGCACGCCGCGCACCTCCCGATCGGAGTCCGATGACCGCGCACGTCCTGGGCCTGCACACGCTCATCGCGCTGACCGTCGCGCTGGCGGCCCTGTTCCTGTCCCGGTACGAGATCCCGCGCCCGCCGGTCGGCAAGTTCGTCGGGTCCGACATCGCCGTCATGATCGTGGCGCTGGTGGCGATGCCGTTCGCGTACCTGCACATCCCCGTCGGCGTCGTCGTGACGGTCTTCGGCGTCGTGGTGTTCACGCTCACGCAGCTCACGCTGGCGCCGGTGCTCGGCGGGCGGACGGCGGCGATCGCGGCGGCGGTGCTGGTCGGCGGCGACGTGGCCGCGTACTTCGCCGGCTGGGAGCCCGCCGTCCTCGTGCTGAACGACGTGGCGGTGATCCTGCTCGTCGTGGGGGTGGTCAACCTCTGGGTCCAGACGGCCGTCACCCCGGCCCAGGTGGCCGCCCTGGCCGCCGCGCTGACCTGCTACGACACGCTCGCCACCGGGCTCAGCTCGCTCACGCTCGACTTCGTGGCGCGGCTGGACGGGCTGCCGTTCGCGCCGGTGCTGGCCACCCGCTACGGCGCCGACGCCTCGCTCGTCGGGCTGGGCGACTGCCTCATGCTCACGTTGTGGCCGCTGGTGGCGTACAAGAGGTACGGCAGGCGCGCCGGCTGGCTGGCCGCCGGGATCGACGCCGCGCTGCTGGCCGTCGCGGCCACGGCCTTCCTGGCCGGGAGCGGCGCGATCCCGCTGCTGACCCCGCTCGGCCCGCTCATCGTCGCGCAGTGGCTCTTCTGGCGCACCCGCCCCGTCCCGGCGCCGTCGCGGCCGGTGGTGGAGCGGGCGCTGGGCGAGGCGATCCCCGCGGGCGTGTGGGTGGCGCTGGCGGACGGCGAGATCGTGGGCGAGGGCCCCACGCCGGGAAGCGCCCGGCGGGCGGCCCGGCAGTCGGGCCTCGAGACCGTCCCCGTGGTGCGGCACCGCCCCGCCGAATGACAGGTCAGTCCTGGTCCGCGCTCAGGAAGTCCTCGACCTGGGCCCGTTCCGGCCCGCTCTCGAACAGCTCGGCCGACTGGCGCCACACCGCCGCCGCGCACGGGTGCTCCCCCAGCTCGGCGTACGCGCGGCCGAGCTCCCTGAGCACGCGGGCCCGCCAGGTCGGCGGCCCGCCGGGGCCGAGCCCGTCGCGGGCGGTGACCAGCAGGCCGAGCGCCTCCGCGGCGCGCCCCTGCCGCAGCCGCACCTCGCCCAGCGCGTACGTGGCCAGCGCCTCCCCCAGCCCGTCCCCGCACTCGCGGAAGAGCGACCTGGCCCGGTCGAGCGCCTCCACGGCCTCGTCGAAGCGCCCGAGCGCCCCCAGCGCCTCACCGAGCCTGCGCAGCCCCCTGCTGGCCGCGACGCGGTCCCCGATCAGCTCGCTGATCACCAGGCTCTCCTGGTAGCACCACACGGCCTCGGCCACCTCGCCGTGCCGGTAGCGGGCGATGCCCAGGGCCCGCAGCAGGTCGCCGCGGGCCCGCCGGTCCTCCCCCGTCCTGGCCAGCCGCTCCTGGCAGAGCCGCACCGCCTCGCCGTACCGGCCCAGCTCCATGTGCATGTAGACGGGCCACGTCCAGGCGTAGTCGAGCCCGCCCTCGTCGCCCAGCTCCTCCAGCAGGGCGATGGCCCGGTGCGCCTCCTCCAGCCCCTCCTCGAACAGCCCGGCCCCGTGGAGGCAGGCCGCCCGGTTGATCAGCGCGTACGCGGCCCCGTGCGAGTCCCCGATCCGCAAGCAGTCCTGATATATCCGGCCGAAGTGCTCTCCCGACGGCCCGTAAGCCCCGCGCGACAGCGGCACCCCGGCCAGCAGCAGCTCGGCCCGCAGCGCGATCCGCTCGCTCGGCGCCGCCGCGATCACGATCCGCTGCAGCCGCTCCACGTCGTCGAAGAACCCCTCCAGGTTCAGGTACGCCGACAGGTGGTGCGCCAGCTCGGCCGCCTCCTCCGCCATCCCCAGCTCGACGGCCGCCGACACGCTGTGGACGAGCGTCCTGCGCTCCGCGGCCAGCCACGCGATCCCCACGCCGTCCATCCCCTCCGCCTGCGGGAAGGGCGGCGCCGTCGGGATGGGCAGGTCGCTGGTGGCCGCCCTGAGCCGGCGCAGGCACTCCCGCACGTGCCGAGTCAGCGCCGCCCGCTGCTCCTGCGGGTCGTCCTCGACCCGGGCCCGCTCTTCGGCGTACACGCGTAACAGGTCGTGCAGGCGGTAACGCGGCTGCCCCGCCCCGTCGACCTCGCCCGAGTCGAGCATCCCCCTGGCGACCAGCGTCTCCAGCGCCGCGTCCGTCTCCAGCCCGGACGAGCCGAGCAGGGCCGCCGCCGACCACTCGGCGATGCTCCCCAGGTCGGCCAGCCCGAGCAGCCTGAACGCCCGCCGCGCCGGCTCCGGCAGGGCCGCGTAGCTCTCCCCGAACGTGCTCCGCACGTCCAGCCCGCCCACGATCAGCTCGTCGAGCCGCCGGTCCTCCAGCCTGCTGGCGAACACGCCGACCGGCCAGGCCGGGCGGATCGCCAGCCGCGCGCCCGCGACCCTGATCGCCAGCGGCAGCAGCCCGCAGGCCTTCAGGATCGCCCGCGCGGCCTCCGGCGCGGCGCGGAAGCGCGCCCCGCCCGCCACCCGCTCAAGCAGCAGCCGGGCGTCGTGCTCGCCGGGCAGGTCGAGCTGCAGCCGGGTGGCCCCCTCCAGGGCGGGCAGCCGCGACCTGGACGTCACCAGCACGCAGCTGCGCGCGGTGCCGGGCAGCAGGTGGCGCACCTGCGTCTCGTCCTGGGCGTCGTCGAGCACGATGAGCACGCCCATGTCGGCCAGGCGCTGCCTGAGCAGGCTCGCCCGCTCCTCCAGCGGCCCCGGGACCAGCGTGCCGTCCACGCCCAGCGAGCGCAGCAGCTCGCCGAGCAGGTCCTCCGGCCGCCGCGGGCCGGCCGCGTCCCGGCCCAGCCGCAGGAAGACCTGCCCGTCGGGGTAGTCGGCGCGTAACAGGTGCGCCGCGTGCACGGTGAGCGTGGTCTTCCCCACTCCGGGCAGCCCCGACACGACCACGATGGGCGGCGACATCCGCTCCGGCCGGGCCCGCGCGGCGGGGAGCAGCACGTCCAGCTCGGCCTTGCGGCCCACGAAGTCGGAGGTGTCGGCGGGCAGCTGGCACAGCGGCACGCGCTGGGAGACCGTGGCGCTCGGCGCGGGGTCGCCGGCCAGCAGGGCGGCGTGCAGGTCGGCCAGCTCGCGGCCCGGCTCGATGCCCAGCTCGCTGCTGAGCACCGCGCGGGCCTGGCGGAAGGCGTCGAGCGCCTCGCTGCGCCGCCCGCTCCTGTGCAGGGCCAGCATGAGCTGTGCCCACAGCCGCTCGCGCAGCGGGTGGCCGGCGACCAGCGTGCGCAGCTCGACCACCAGGTCTTCGCCGCCGAGCTCCAGCCGGACGTCGATCCACTCGGACCTGGCCAGGAGGAGCTGCTCCTCCAGCTCGGCGATCCTGGGCTCCATCGCGCTGCCGAGCCGGCTGTCCTCGGCCGGCCTGCCCCGCCACAGGGACACCGCCGTCTTGTAGGCCTGCTCCGCGGCCTGGTGCTCGCCCGCCTGCCGCGCGCGCCGCGCCCGGCGTACGACGTCCTCGAACGCGAGCAGGTCGAGCCGGTCGGGTGACAGCTCGCACGCGTACCCGGAGGGCTCCGTGCGCAGGCGCAGCGCGGTGCCGCTGACGACGCGGCGCAGCTGGGAGACGTAGGTCTGGAGGTTGGCCACGGCCGAGCGCGGCGGGTCGTCCCAGACGGCGGCGACCAAGCGCTCGGTCGAGATCACGACGTTGGGGTGGAGCAGCAGGACGCTCAGCACCGCGCGCTGCTTGGCGCTCAGCCGAACGGGCCCGTCCGCGCCTTGTACGCGCAAGGATCCCAGAATCGAGAAATCCATCGTGGCAGTCTCCCCGAGGCCGTCCGGACCCACGACGCAGTACATCCCTTGCCGGATGTTTTGGCAACTGCCGACCTTGACGGGTCTAGTTTGATGTCATGGGATATCTGCCGATCGGCGAACATGGGCTGATCGGCGACCTGCGAACGGTCGCCCTGGTCGGCACGGACGGCACGATCGACTGGTACTGCTGCCCGCGCTTCGACGCGCCGAGCGTGTTCGGGTCGATCCTGGACGCCGAGCGGGGCGGCTGTTTCGAACTGGCCGCCGACCTCGACATCCGGACCAGGCAGTTCTACATTCCCGACACGAACGTGCTGGTCACGCGGTTCTTCGCGGACGAGGGCATGGCCGAGGTCCAGGACTTCATGCCGGTCGTCGAGGGGGAGACGCACGAGGCCGACCGGCACCGGCTGATCAGGCGGCTGATCTGCGTACGCGGCTCGCTGCCGTTCCGCGTGGTGGTCGCGCCCCGCTTCGACTACGCCGCGCAGGAGCACACCGTACGCATGCACGACGGCCGGGCCACGTTCGACTCGTCCGGGCTGTCCCTGACGCTGACCTCGACCGTGCCGCTGGAGAGCGACGGGCGTGACGTGCGGGCGCGGTTCACGCTCTCCGAGGGCGAGCAGGCCGTCTTCGCGCTCGACCGGACGGACTTGGGGCTCGGCCCGAAGTCGTGCGCGCTCGCCGAGGCCGAGCAGGAGCTGGCCGGCACGGTGCGGTTCTGGCGGTCGTGGCTGGCCGGCTCCCGTTACCGCGGCAGGTGGCGGGAGATGGTGCACCGCTCGGCGCTGACGCTGAAGCTGCTCACGTACGCGCCGACCGGCGGCATCGTCGCGGCCCCCACCACGAGCCTGCCGGAGCAGATCGGCGGCCCGCGCAACTGGGACTACCGCTACGTGTGGGTGCGCGACGCGGCCTTCTGCGTGTACGCGCTGCTCAGGCTGGGCTTCACCGAAGAGGCCGAGGCGTTCATGAACTTCCTGTCGAAGAACGTCACGCTCGGCCGCGGCGACCCGTCGGGCCCGCTGCAGATCATGTACGGCATCGACGGCCGCATCGAGTTCCCGGAGCGCGAGCTCCACCACCTGGAGGGCTACCGCGGATCAGCCCCGGTACGCGTGGGCAACGCCGCCGCCGGCCAGCTCCAGATGGACATCTACGGCGCCCTCATCGACTCCGTCTACCTGTACGACAAGTGGGGCCAGCCCATCTCCAGCGACCGCTGGGACGAGCTGTGCACGCTGGTCGACTGGGTCTCCGACAACTGGGACCAGCCGGACGAAGGCATCTGGGAGACCCGCGGCGGGCGCAAGAACTTCGTCTACTCCAGGCTCATGTGCTGGGTGGCCATCGAGCGGGCCATGCGCATGGCCATCCGCCGCGGGCTCCCGGCCGACATACCGCGCTGGCGCGAGGCCCGCGACGGCATCTACCGCCAGATCATGCGCAAGGGCTATTCGGCCACGCTGAACGCCTTCGTCCAGCACTTCGGCGAGGACGTGCTGGACGCGGCGGTGCTGATGATGCCCCTGGCCAAGTTCGTCTCGCCGATGGACCCGAAATGGCTGTCCACGCTCGACGCGCTCGCCGAAGGGCTGGTCTCCGACTCGCTGGTCTACCGCTACGACCCCGAGGTCAGCCCCGACGGGCTGCAGGGCTCGGAGGGCACGTTCTCGATCTGCACGTTCTGGTACGTCGAGGCGCTGGCCAGGGCGGGCCGGGTGGAGGAGGCTCGCAGGGTCTTCGACAACATCCTGAGCTACGCCAACCACCTGGGCCTGTACGCCGAGGAGATCGGGCGCTCCGGGGAGCAGCTCGGCAACTTCCCCCAGGCGTTCACCCATCTGGCGCTGATCAGCGCGGCCTTCAACCTCGATCACGCCCTGGGTTGACGCGTTCCGCTCCGGCAAACTGGGCGGATGACGTCGAGTGATCACGAACCGGCCACGCCGTTCGAGGAGCGGTTGTGGGCGGCGCACCGGGACGGGCAGGGCGCGCTGTGCCTGAGCCTGCTCCGCGACGCGGACCTGGCGCTGCCGATCACCGCCGCCGCGGCGGCCGGGACCGAGACTCCCGCGTGGGCGACCGCCGCCGACGGCGAGCGGACGTGGCTGCTCGCCTACACCTCCGTGGAGGCGATGCGGCTGGCCACCGGGGGCGTCGCCACGCACTGCCGCGTCCTGTCACTGGTCGAGCTGGCGGCCGGCTGGCCGGACCTCCGGTGGGGGCTGGCGATCAACCCGGGGCTGACGGCCGCCTTCCTGCTGGAGCCGGGGACGGTGGCCAGGCTGGCGGTGCCCACGCTGGCCCAGGACCTCGCGCTCGACCCCGGCTCGGGGGTGCCGGCGGTCCAGAAGCTGCTGTCCCCCGCCGCCCTCCACGACCTGCTGACCGGGGGCGAGCCGCGCGTCTCCGGCTACTGCCATCACGCCCTGGACGTCTCGCACATCGCGACGCCCGTCGTGCTCGCCGACGCGCTGGGGCAGCCGGACCTGCTGACCGAGAACGGCTCCTTGAACATCCTGCGCTGGCGCCCCGTCGGCCTGGCCGGCTACCGCACCCCCTACGGCGGGACCGACGAGGAGGGCAGGGCCGCGGTGGCGGGCTGGGTGATCGAGGAGCCGCCGTTCGTGGGGATGGGCCTGGTGCCGAACGTCGACCAGGTCATCCGCGAGTACAAGGTGTACGGCGTGGGCCTGCCGCACGGCGCGGAGATCTGGGAGCTCACCTCGGGAGGGACGGAGCACCGGCGCGCGATCTACCACGGCGACCTGGGGCGGTGGCTGCTGGTCGGGAGGCGGACGGGATGAGCCGGCACTTCTACCGGGCCCGCTGGCAGGGGGCGGACTACGTGGCCAGCCCCGAGCCGCACTCCCTGGAGCTGTGGATCCGGCTGCGCAGCCCCGAGCCGGCGGACGGGTTCGAGGAGGTCGAGCCCGGTTGCCACGTACGCCCGGTGCCCGCGTACGAGTGCACGGCCCTGCACTTCGTGACGACGGTGTGCACCTGGCGGGGCGAGCGCTTCCACGTGCACGACGAGCGTGACGGGCGGCTGCTGCTCGAATACCTGGGCGGATCCGCGCCCGCGGCGGTGGAGCTCGGGCTGGAGCGCGTCGAGCGGGGGGTGTACCGCCTCTGGGTGCCCCGGGGCGAGGTGACAGATCTCCACGAACACGCCGAACCACTAAATGTCGGGAAACAACACTTTTGAACACACTCTTGTCTCATGGTGTTCATGTGACGGAAACTAACTAGAAACGTGGAAGTTTCGTAAGAGGATTTCCCGTAGACGGGAGGCCTGGCTTCAGGGGGTGTCATGGAGTCGCTCGACCAGCCAGATTCGGCGGCGATGAGGGCATACGCCGACGAGCTGCGCGACATGTTCCGGCAGATCCAGGACGCCGGCATGGAGCTGCATGCCCAGGCCAGAGCGGTCCAGTTCACCGAGAAGTCGCGCGACGGCCTGGTGTCGGTCACGGTCGGCCCGCGCGGCGAGCTCGTTCGGCTCGACCTGGACCCGCGCATCTACCGGCGGCCCGAGGCCCGGCAGCTGGCCGACACGATCGTCGAGACGGCTCAGCGGGCGGCGGCCGGCGCCCGCGAGCGCGTCACGGAGATCCTCGAGCCGGTGATCCCCCGGGCGGAGCTCGAGGCGCACCTTGACGGCGACGTCGAAACCGCCCTGACGCAACTCGCCGAGCGGATGGAGGGTGAACGATGAGACTCTGGGACGGCACGCAGATCTTCAAGCCCAACGTGGACCGTGGGCTCTCGGAGTGGTCGGCGATGGCCGAGGACCTCGAACGCGAGTCGGCGAGGCTGGTCGCCCAGGTCCAGGAGGCGCTCGACGCCGCCCCGTGGGGTCCCGGCGCCGAGGGGGAGTCGTTCAGGGCCGCCCATTTCCGCAACGACGGCCCCAACCAGATGCTCACCCAGTGCACCCAGCTGGCCAAGGAGATCGCCGCCGCGGGAGGCGGGGTGCGTACGGCCGTCGACAACACCCTGAAGATGGACCTCGACATCAGGCGCGACATGGCGGCCGGGCGGGTGCGGGAGATCTGAGGCCCAGAACGTGACGGTCAACGCCGGTGACACCGGCGTCCACGGCTCCGGCAGCCGGAACGGCGGCGGCCTGGCCGCCCCGAGGCCGCCGGTCCGCATCGACAGCGACGTCCTCCCCGCGTGGGAGACCGAGGCGCTGCCCGACTGGGTCGTCCACTGGCTGATCCCGCTGCTTTCGGCTGGGCAGAAATGGCCGGGCGCCAGCGAGAGCGGGCTGTCGAAGCTGGCCGAGGCGTACGACAAGCTGGCCGAGGGGTCCGTCAGCTCCGCCCCCGCCGCGGGCTCGGCCACGCGCGTCCTCCTGGACGGGTGGATCTCGCCCGCGACCGCGAACTTCGTCACCAGGGCCACCTTCCTGTACGGCCACGAGGGCGGGCTGGCCGGGGTGTCCGGGAACGCGCGGGCCTATTCGCAGCAGGCCGGCAACTTCGCCGTCGAGACGCAGTACTCCAAGCTCTCCATCAACGTGGCCTTCTGGGTGACGGTCGTCGCCATCGCGATCGCTCTGTTCGTCGCCTTCTTCACCGCCGGCTCCTCCACCGCGATCATCGGGCCGTACGCGGCGGGGGCCCGCGCGGCCATCACGCGGATCCTCGTCAGGCTCATGACCCTGGGCGGCCGGGAACTGGGCGTGACGCAGCTGGCCAGGGTGACCGCGCTCAGCGGCGCCACCGGGCGCGGCCTCATCGCCAGGCTGCTGGCCTCACCGATCGGCCGGGAGCTGATCGAGGAGATCGGCGAGGAGTTCTTCATCGACGCGGCCGCCCAGTACCAGCAGCTCCAGCTGGGCACCGTGCAGGACTGGGACGTGAACAAGTCGGCCGCCTCGATCATCGGCGCGGGCGGCGGCGCGCTCTTCGGCACGGCACTGGCCGGGCCGGTGTCCCAGATCACCAGCCACGTGCCGGGATTCGCGGGCCGCGCCCTGACCACGGGCATGACCAACACGATCGCCTCCCCGGCCGGCAGCTTCATCGCCAACGGCGTGGTCTACGACCAGTGGCAGAACCCGTTCACGGCCGATTCCCTCCTGGGCGGCTTCATGGGCGGCGCCGGGCGCACGGGGACGATCAGCCCGTTCAACCCCGAGGTCTACACCGCGCTGGCCCACCCGGTCACCTCTCTCGCCTCCGCCTACGACCTCGCCGCGCGCGCCGACGCGGGCCACGCGGCGGGCGGCCCGCCCGGGGGCACGGCGGAGGGGAACACGGCGGGCGGCGGCCCCGCGAACGGCGGCCCCCAGCCCGGCACGCCCGGAGCCGTGCGCCAGCCCGACCCCGCGGCGCCCACCACCGTACGGTCCGGCGGGCCGGCGACCGCCCCGGCGGCCCCGAGACCCGACGCTCCGGCGACCCCGAGGGCCGACGGCGGCCGGGACGCCGACGGCCGGCGCACCCCCGCCGCGCCGGACCCGGACGCGACCTCGCAGCGGCGGACCTCCAGGGGCGAAAACCCCGACCAGGCAGACCCGAGCGCGGCGACACCGGACCAAGCGGACCCGGGTGCGACGGCACCCGACCAGGCGGACCCAAGTGCGACGGCACCCGACCAGGCGGACCCAAGTGCGACGGCACCCGACCAGGCGGACCCAAGTGCGGCGACGCCCAGCCAGGCGGACCCGAGCGCGGCGACGCCCGGCCAGGACGACGCCGCGCAGCAGCCCGCCGGCGACGCGGGCCCGCGACCGGACGACGCCTCGGGAAGGGCCGGGCACCCCTCGTCCACGGGCCAGGCGACGGACGGCACCACCGCGCCCGACGCCACCCCGGCCCAACCGGACAACAACCCCGCCCAACCCGACGCCCAGGCAGCGCCCGACACCCAAGCGGTGCCCGACACCCAAGCGGTGCCCGACGCCCAGGCCGCGGCCGGCTCCACGCAGCTCGCCGACGACGGCTCCGGGCAGCCGGTCACCACCCTCGACGGGTCGGTTCCGGCCGGTCAGCCCATGCCCGCCGCCGCCCGAGCCCGTACGGCGCTGATCGGCGCGCTCGCCACGAACTTCCCCGACGCGGTGGTCGGCCCGGCGGGCGACCTCCTCATCTCCACCCCCGGCGGCGTACGCGTGATCTCCGCGGCCACCATGGGCCGCATCCGCTCCGCGCTGGACATGCGGGCCGAGGAGGTCTCGGACCTCTCGGAGCTGCAGGCCGAGGCCGCCGCCATGCTGACCGTCGTCCAGGCGGAGGAGGGCGTCCAGGCCGGGGAGCCGGCCGCCCCCGCGACGGCCCCGGCCCCCGACGCCGCGCCGGCGTACACGAGCAAGCCGGGGACGGTCACGTCGCGGCCGGTCCCCGGCACCAGGTACGTCCCCGACGGCCGCCAGGGCCCCGACCTGACCTTCGACGAGCTGTACGACGCGGTCGCCGAGCTGCTCGCGGGCCACTTCCTCGACCAGGGCGTGACGGGCTTCAGCTGGTCGCAGGACGGCCGGACGCTGGCGGTCCACACGGCGACGGACGGCACCCACTACTTCCGGCCCGTCATCGGCGGCCTGTCCCCGCGTCTGATGGGCGAGACCCAGGTCAGGACCGGCAAGAGCGAGGACGACGCCCATCTGGTCCACTTCAACCCGCGCGTCGCCACCGACCAGCTGCCCAGGGTCTGGCTGCACGAGATCACCGACACCCTGCAGAAGCTGCAGGAGGCCGGCGAGGGCGGGCGGCGGAGCATCCTGCCGCGCAAGAGCGGCGAGACGCAGAACGCGTGCGTGCCCGCCTGGCTCAACGAGCTGGCGTTCCTGGCCGACAAATGGCACCAGGCCCAGACGCTCCCGGAGAAGCGGCTCATCGCCGTCGACATCGACGGTGTGGCCCGCCAGTTGCGCGAACACGGCCAGACCCCGCCCCTGCCGCCGTGGGCGCCCACCCAGGGCAACCGGCCGTCCCTCGCGCCTCCCTTACTCGGCCCCAACCCCTCCGCCAAGGACGTGCAGGCCGTCATCGACGCGCTGGTCCAGGCCGAGCAGGCGCTCAAGATCCAGATCCAGTCGAAGACGGACAGCGCCGAAGCGGCGCGCAGGAAGGCCCGCCAGGCCACGCGGGAGGCGCGCAAGGCGCTGAAGCAGCACGACCAGGGCCGCTTCGAGCGGGCGCGCAAGGCCCGGCAGGAGAACCGCGCGCACCGCGCCACGCAGGCGCGGCACACCAGGATCGCGAAGGCGTACGGCCCCGCCCTGGCGCGGGCGACGCAGACGAGAAAGGCCTACGAGCAGCTGCTGTCGGCGATGCGCCGGACAGGAGCGCCCACCCGGCCCGGCGAGGTCGGCATGGCCTCCATCGCCCGATCGCTGGCGAACGAGGCCGCGCGCCGCCACCGGGGTTATCTGGACGCGCTGTCGGCGGCGCTGCCGCCCCAGGACAGCCTGTCCGCGGCCATGCCGACGGGCCCGCTCGCGCATCACACCGCTCTCACCACCGCCGTCAACAACGTCCTGGAACGCCACGAGATCGGCTACCGGTTCAGCCCGGACGAGCTGGAGCGCGCCCTGCGCGCCGACTTCCACAAGCTCGTCTCCCCCGACGGCGTCGTGCTGCGGGTGGGCCGCGGCAGCAGGGCGGCGGAGGTGCGGGTCAGGCTCTCCCTCGCCGACCTCGTCGAGGTGCTCGACGCGAGTGTCAAGGCGTCGGAGACGATGGTGGGCCTGTTCTTCCAGGCCGGCCGTACGGTCACCGCCACCGAGTCCGGCAGCGGCGGGCTGCCCCTCGGCTTCAACACGGCCGTCCTGGCGCAGCTCCTGCCCGAGGGCGAATGGGGCAGGACGCTGGCCGAGATGCTGGGGGTCGGCGTCGGGGTCGTGGCCGGGCGCAACTGGTCGGCGACGGGCGGCGCGGGGATGTACGCGCAGGGCGGCTCCGTCGCCGACAACAGGAGCGAGTCGCTGCTGTTCGACGCCGCCGCGACGTGGACCGTCGAGATCCGCACGCGGAAGTCGGACGGCTGGCAGGACGCCACCGTCGTGGACTCCGGCGCTCCCGGCGACGCCGCCGGGCAGCGGCTGTGGGTCTCGCACTCCTTCACCGACCAGGCGCCGCGGAAGCTGGCCTGGATCGACGACGCCAAGCGCGACGACAAGCTCCCCAACCACGTCATCACCAGCATGACCGGCCTGGAAGGCGCGCTGGACACGGTCGCCGCGGCGCTGGGCGGGCTGTACGACCAGGTCGGCGCCGTCCCCCACGACCAGCTGCGGACCTTCGTGACCGAGGAGCTGCCCCACCGGCTGCGCGACGCGGTCAACGGCGATCTGGAGCGCGTCTTCACCAGGAACGGCAAGCCGCACGCGAGGGTACGCGCCGAGACCCGGGTCGTGCTGGTGGCGAGCGAGCCGCTCGGCGGGGCGACCGCCGAGGAGTGGGAGGAGGAGGTGCTCGTCGACTTCGCCGCGACGCCGGGCGGGGCGTCGTCCGGCGGGTCGCTGGAAGCGAGCGCCTCGGCCGGGTTGACCCATCCCGCGCTGCAGGAGATCGACGGGTTCGGCAGCTACGAGCCCAGCATCGGGCCGCGGGTCAGGGGCTCCAGGTCGGCGTCACGGTCGTACTCGGCCACCGCCAACCAGCAGGCGATCCACCCGAGCGTGCACCGGAAGACCAGCCCCAAGCAGAGCTACCGGCTCGCGCTGGAGACCACGTTCGTCGTGGAGGAGTTCGGCAAGCCGCCCGTCAGGCTCCGGCCGATGCGCAGCACGGCGGTGGTCAGCATGCGGGAGTCGGCCGCCTACCGCTTCGGCCTGCCCGTCGATCACGATGCGCTGGTCTACCACGACGGCCGGCCGCTGCTCGACGCGGACGGCAACCAGGTGCTGCGGGGCGACCCGCGCCCCGGCCCGCCCCCCGGCCGCAAGCCCGAGCTGCCCTCGTGGCTCGGCGACGGCCCGGGCCAGATGCGGGGCGCCGGCCCCGGCCTCGTCCAGGAGATCGACGGGCTGGCCGAGGTCAGGCAGAAGGTGATGGACGAGCTCGCCGAGCGCGGCATCATCCCGAAGGCCGAGGGCGACGTCCGGCAGTACGCGTCCAACACGCTCGCCCGCGCCGCCCAGATCCTCAACCTTCAGGAGGTCACCGAGCAGCTGTCCGAGCACCGGATCAGGTCCGGCTACGACACCCTGGCCCAGGAGGGCATCACCGTCGACCTGGTGACGCACGGCCTGAACGGCGCCCCCGAGCACCACATGCTGCACATCTCGCTGAAGCAGGACTTCAACGACTACCGCTACATCGGCTACACGGACTCGGAGACGGTGGTCAACCTCGACATCGGCTCCGATACCTCGGCCCGGGCCGTCAGCCAGTCCCGGACGTACGGCGGCGGCGCCTCCGTCGCCGAGAGCGACGGCCCCGACCAGGGGCACGACGGGCTGTCGCACGAGGTGGGCGTCAGCGCCGGCGGCAGCCGCACCCGTACGGCGGGCTCGAGCGTCGGCAGCACGGTCAACGTGGTGAGCCTGCACGAGAGCACCGGCCCGGTCGCGATCTTCTCCGTGAGCCACGACCTGAAGGTCGATCTCGTGCACAACGGGGAGACGACCCCCCTGGCGTCCGGCAGGGGCTCGGCCAGGCTGCTGTTCGCGGCGGACCTCCTCCCCGCCAAGGACGGCTCGCCGCCCGCGTCCATCGGCAAGGTGTCGAAGAAGGTGCTGTCCAGGGCGAAGCTCGTCCACTGGGACGCGCACGGCAGCGTGCAGGGCGCCGCCCAGAAGGTGCAGCCGGGGAGCATGCGCCGGGACTCGGTGGCGTACCAGATGTTCATGGCGGTCCTGGGCGTGCGCAACCTCGTCTCGCACCCCAGGATGCTGATGCGGCTGCTCACCACCGGCCTGGCCATCCGCCCCCAGGGGACGCCCACCCGGTCGTCCATGACGGTGACGGGTGAGGTCGGCGAGATGGAGGTCCTGGGCGTCGTCGACCACGTGAAGGGAGAGATCCTCTTCGGGCTCGGCAGCGCCGGCGTGTCCTGGGGCGGGTCGTCCGGTCACTCCGTCGGCGCCTCGACGACCGTCTCCGACCTCGACGGCGGCGGCACGTCGAGCGACAGCGGCACGCTCTCGCTGCCCTCCCGGTCGGGAGGCACCTCCGTCTCCACCTCGGTCCTCGACATCTGGGGCGACGAGGGGCTCTCGATCGACTTCGGCCGCCAGATCCTCCTCCGGGCCACCGCGGACCTCACGGTGACCGGCTCGGAGAGCATGGCGCACGCGGTGCCGCTGGCCGGCCGGGTCCCGACCGGCGAGAACGACACGGCCACGGCGCAGGGCACCGGGCTGTTCATGCTCTCCGAGGACGACGCCCTGGTGATGTACTCCGAGGGCGAGCTCCCGCTGCCCGGCCCCCTGGTGGGCGACGCCGTCGAGCGCTTCCTCAACGGCAGCATGAAGCTCGACCAGAGCCTCGCCGTACCCCTGGTCCAGCGGTACATCATGGACGTCGCCAAGGCGCGGGCCGCCGGCGAGGACGTGGGGTACGCCGCGCGGCACACCCCGCAGGCCCTGCTGGAGAAGATCCAGGAGCTGACCGGCCTCGGCCCGGCGGCCACCACGGCCCAGCAGGGGAACGGGCAGCAGCAGCTCGACCAGGCGCTGAGCGAGGCGACGGACCTGCTCGACCGCTCCAGGGACGTCGTGCTGGCGCCGTCGTACGACGGGACGGTGGGCCTGGGCACGGTGGAGTCGCTCGATCTGACCGACGAGCAGGGCAATCCCGTCGACATGATGGACGCGGTGCTGAACGCCGTGCGCGCCGCCCACCCCGAGGCCGTGGACGGGAGCCCGACCCTCCTCGACGAGCTGAGCGTCGACTTCTCCAGCGACGCCGCGCTGATCCACGTCAACGACATGTGGTCGGTACAGGGCTACGAGAAGAGCTACCACGTCCAGGTCGGCGCGCAGGCCTCGCAGGCCGAGGAGGTGACGGTCACCGCCCGGCTGGTGTACGACGACCCGGGGGACTCCCGCCGGGGCCGATTCCTCACGCACACCTCGCAGGCCGGCGCCATCAGGCAGCGCTACCGCTACACCGACCTGTCGCACTCCGAGTCGTACAACGGCTCCTACTCGGCGGGCGTGAACCAGGGCAGCGTGGACAACGGCGACGGCCACGGCGTCGGCGTGGGGACGGACCGGGGCCGCTCGTACTCGGGTTCCACCAACCGGCAGGGAACGCGGCTGCAGCGGATGGCCGTGTTCAACGGCATGAACCGGGTCGAGCAGTCGATGACGCTGGTCATCGAGGTCACCCGCAGGCCGGTGCGCAAGGGCAGGGTCCGCTCCGCGGCCCGTCGCGCCGCGGACGCGCTCCGGCGCATTCTCCGCATCGCGCCCCCGGTCAAATACCGCGCCACACTCGTACGGCGCATCCCGACCGGCATGATCCGGCCCGTCGCCGAGGACCCGGGGCCGGTCATCCCCGTGCTCGACCCCCGGCTGGTCGAGCTGCGTCCCGGCTACTTCCCCGACAGGCTGCGCGAGCACGCCGGCAAGCCGCTCCTCTTCGACATCATCACCTCGCGGTTCGCGAAGATGCTGGGTGCCGCCACGGTCGCGGAACGCCGCTCCGAGCTGGTCAAGCGGCTGTCGCACGACGCCCTGCTGACCGGGTTCGAGCGGATGGCGGGGCCCGCCGGCCTCGTCGTCCCGCTGGCCAGGCAGAAGTTCAAGGACCAGGGCGCGCAGGTCACGATCCGGGCCCGCCTGTCGGACTTCACCATCGTCGCCGGGCCCTTCGACGCGGAGAAGGGCGAGGTCGACAGGGCGGCCGACGCCCAGAACGCGACGGTGTCCCGCGGCCGCGCGCTGCCCGTCGGCACGAGCGGCAGCATGAGCGACGGCGACTCCGGCCTCGACGGCGGGGTGCGGGCCGGCGAGCAGGCGTCCGAGAGCGTTTCCGACCATCACGGGGCGCGCCGCGAGCGCAGCAAGTTCGAGCAGGGCAAGGCCTACGTCGTCCGGCTCAGGGTGGACTACGACCTCACGTTCGAGCACGTGGCGCGGCTGCGGGACGGCAACGTGCACCCGGTGGGCGACCCCGTCCACATGACGGGGGCAACCAGCGGCGAGATCGACGTGACGCTCTTCGAGGAGGAGATCGCGGAGCTGCGCTCCCGGGTGGAGTCGAACGTGCGGCTCGCGCCCGCGGTCGATCCCGGCTGGGCGACGTTCTTGTTCGCTCCGGCCGAGGGCCGCTCCGGGTTGATCCAGATCCTTCAGGACGCGCGGCTGGCCGCCCGCGAGAGCGGCATGGTGGCCCGGGTCGCGGTCCGGGAGGCGGACGGGATCCGCTGGTACCTGGCCGCCCCCGACGGCTCGGTCACCAGTGAGATGCCCGACGGCGGGTTCGCCGAGGCGTTCGCCACCCTTCCGCCCAGGCTCCTGGACGCCGCCGACCAGGCGGGCGTCGACCTGCGCGACGTCTTCATGAACTCCCACGAGCCCGGCACGTTCGCCCATCAGGTCAGGGCCGAGCTGATGGCGCGGGGCGTCGTGCCCGCCGACGTCGACAAGTCGGTGTGGCCCGCCGAGCGGCAAGCGGTGAGCCCGACGGCGGGCGGGAGCGTCGCCCAGGGGGTGACGCCCGCCGGCATGCCCTCTCCCGCGATCGAGGGCACGCCCTTCAGCCGGTCGGGCCGCCCCGACGGGGTCCCCGACCTGACCGTGGACGAGCTGCGCCGCCAGAACGTCACCCTCGGCGACCTGGGCGGCGCCGCCGCGCGGGTCACCTGGCACGGCGACATGGTGACCGTCCAGGTCCCCTCCGCTCCCGACCAGCACGTCCGCGTGCTGATCGGAGAGCCGGGCGCCGGCAACGACGCCTCCACCGAACTGCGCGCGGGCACGCCGGACGACCCGCACGTCATGCGCTTCTGGCCGCGCGTGCACCCGGACGTCGCGTCGTCGGTCCTGGTGCACGAGCTCTCGCACGTCCTGCAGCAGACGCTCGCCGCCTCGTCGGGCGCCCCGCAGGGCGTGATCAGGACCTCCCTGTCGGAACACCAGGCCGAGGGCACCGACTACTGCCTGCTCCCCCGCCTGAACGAGCACGCCCACCTGTCGCGCAAGTGGCACGCGACCTCCGACCCGGCCACGCGCTCGCTCCTGGCCGAGGCGATCGACGCCATCGCGGCCGACCTCGAACGCCGCGGCCACGCCCCGCCCGCGCCACCGTGGGGTACGGGCCCGCGGGCGCCGGCCGCCCCTCAGCCGATGAGCCGGCTCGCGCGGCTGCTCAACGGGGGAGGCCCCGTGGGGCTGGACACCTCGCCGGCCGGGCTCGGCAGGCTGGCGCAGATCGCCGGCGTCGCCGACCTGGCTCCGGCGGGACCCCTGGGCGAGTTCACGGTGTCCACGAGGAGCGGGACCTTCACCGTGGCGCTGGCCGACGCCGCGCCGGGCGCCACGGAGGTGACCGTCGACTCGCGCGCGCCGGGGCGGCTGGCGCTCCGGGTGCCCGCCGACGGCGGCGGGCGAGGGGTCGTCGAGGTGGCCGAGCAGATCGCCGCCCACGCGGCCGCGCTGGACGGCCGCCCGGCGGGGCAGGCGCTCAAGCCCGGACCGGTGGCGCCGGGCCTGACCTTCGGCACGGCGCCGGGGCAGGTGCTCGGGGTGGCCGACGCCGCGGCGCTCGCGCGGCTGCGCGGGCTGGCCCGCGCGGTCGCCGACGGCGGGTGGAGCGGCGCGGCCGACGCGCTGCGTGCCGAGGTGGCGCGGGCCGGCCTGGCGCCCGGCCAGGACGGGGCGGCGCCCCGGTTGCTGGCGCTGGCGCGGGCGGGCGAGCTCTCCCCCGCCGACGTCACGGCGATCCGCGGCCACGCGACGCTGCCGGAGACGGCCGCGGCCAGAGCCGTCGAGCGCGGAGCGGCGCTCATGGGCGCCCGGGTCCACGACTACGGCTCGGGCCTGCTGGACATCGTGCTCCCCGACCACTCGCCCATCCCCGTCGAGGTCCGGTCGGGCCCGGCAGGGGGCCCGGGGTCGGGCCTGCTGACCGTCCAGGTGGACGGCCGCCTGACGATCGGCGCGAACGAGCGGGCCGCCGCCGCGACGGCCGCCGGAGCGGTCGCCCGTACGCTGGGCGCGACGGCCGCCGGCGACCACGCGGCCCTGGCCGGGCTGTACGAGGCCGTGCGCCAGGCGCGCGCGGCCACCGCCCGCCAGCGGCCGGCCCGGCTCGGCGTGCTCCACGACCTGCTCGCCACCACCCGCCCCCAGGTGTGGCAGCTCGTCCCGCAGCCGCTGGCCACGGAGCTCACCATGCTGGCGGACGGGGCGCGTCCCCGGGACTGGCCCGCGTACCTGGACCGCCTGCGCGCGCTCGCCAACGCGACCGGCTGGTACCCGCCGGAAGAGCAGAAGTGCCGCTGCCCCGCCGGCGGGCCGTGCGGCTGCGGCCTGCGCGCCGGGCAGGCACCGGACGTGACGCGCACGATGGCGGTGTGAGCGGGCAGTGTGGGCATGGCGGTGTGAGCGGGCGGTGTGGGCATGGCGGCGCGAGCACGGCGGCGCGAGCATGACGGTGTGAGTGGGATCGCGCGTTCCGGCATGATGGGACTTCCGAGGAGAGGACGGCTATGGCATTCGCGGTGGCGCGGACGAGGGACGAGGCGCATCTCTACCTCGACCTGCACCCGTGCGCCTGCGGGTCGGTGGACACGACCTGGCACAGCGGGCTGGTGAGCGTCGAGGAAGGGCTGGTCAACCGCTACTCCGGCGTGTGCGGGGAGTGCGGGACGGCCCGGGAATACCTGTTCGGCCTGCCGGAGCGTCCCGTGCTGCCCACCGGCTATCCGACATTCGGCGGGGCGGAGCCGTCCGAGCTGCTCGACGCGGGCGAATGGTTGTGGGTGGCCGACCTGAGCGCGGGCAACGTGCCGGTGGACGACCGGGCCGAGGCCCGGCGCACGCTGCGGGTCGCGACCGCGGCCGTCGAGGAGGTCGTCAAGTTCGTGCCGCCGGGCGCGGACGCGGTGCCCGACGACGGGTTCTGGTCCGAGCGCGGGCAGCAGCTGCGGGCGGCCGACCCCGGCAGGTTCCAGCTCGACCGGCTGCTCATCGTCAGGGACACCTACCAGGACCTGGCGGGCCGGCATGCCTGAGCGCGCTCTCGCCCGTTCCCTCGTGGAGGCGTACGTCTACTTCGACCTGACGGCCGGCGGCGTGGAGCGGGGCGCGTCGCGCCGGGCGGTGGCCGAGCAGGACGCGGACGGCTGGGTGGTGCGGCTCGGCGGCACGGAGGTCCTGGTCCCCCGGGAGGCCGAGGTCGTGGCGAGGCAGGAGGGGCTGATCTTCGGCTCCGGCCTCTCCGAGCTGATCGACCCCGGCCAGTGGGTGCTCGTCGCCGCCACCTACGCGAGCCGGGCGCTGGAGGGCGCGCTGTTCTTCGCCGCCGGCCCCTCGGACCCCGAGGCGTTCGGCAAGGTCGAGACCGACTGGCGCTTCGCCGCCGACGCCGTGGCCGAGGCGCTGAAGTTCTTCCCCCGCGGCGCCGCCGAGCTGCCCCCTGACGCCTTCTGGAGCGAGATGGGCAGGGCGTTGCGGGAGTCGGAGCCCCATCGAGTCACCAGGCAGAAGCTGGAGAGCGATCTCGCCTTCTACCGCCAGAGTCTGAACGACTTCCACCGTCTCCACGACAGCTGAGGGCCGGTTCGGTCAAACGATTGATCTCCGGGTCGCATCTGTAATATTTTATCGATCATGGTGCGACGCAGCCGAATCAGAAGTGTGTTGGTCATCCTGGTCGCGGCCTTACCGGCGACCGCCGTGGCGCAGGCCCCGGCGGCGGCGGACGCCCCGCTCACCGTGTACGTGTCACCGGACGGCAGGGACGGGGCCCGCGGCACCAAGCAGGACCCGTTCGCGACCGTCGAGCAGGCCCGCGACGCGCTGGCGGGCCGGACGAGCGCCCGCTCCCCCGGGGTCGTCCGCATCAGGGGCGGCGTCTACCGGACGTCCAGGACCGTCCAGCTCAGCGGGGAGCGCAACTCCTACGTCACCTATGCCGCCTATCCGGGCGAGCGGGTCGAGTTCGCCGGGGTGACCACGCTCTCGCCGGAGAAGTTCCGCAAGTTGAGCGACCTCCCGGCGGGCGAGGCCAAGTGGTCGTCGAGGTCGCGGGTCCGGGACTCGGTGTCCGGCAACGTCTACGTCTACGACCTGGCCGCCGAGGGCATCCCGGCCGGGCGGCTCAACAAGAACGGGTTCAACTGGAAGCCGCAGCCGTACGCGCCGGAGTTGATCACCGACGACGTCGCGCAGACCCTGGCGCAGTACCCGAACGGCGGCGAGAAGCTGGACCGCGCCGACCTCACCGTCAAGGAGGCGCCGAAGGGCGCCCGCGACTACTTCTCGGACAAGACCGCGGACGGCACCACCATGCCCTACGAGGACATGCTGAAGCTGCCCGGCCCCGCCTACACCGCCCTCGACCCCGCGCTCAAGGAGCGCTCCGCCACGTGGGCCCCGCCCGGCGGGACCGCCGACAACACGGCGTACGAGACCGACGGCTGGCTGTCCGGATATTTCGGCAACAACTATGCCAACGACCGCGTACGCATCGACTCCGTCAACGGCGACGAGCTCAGGACCCGCTACCCCACGATGTACGCCGCCACGGACAAGTGGACGTCCTTCGTGGCCCAGAACGTGCTGAGCGAACTGGACGCCGAGGGCGAGTACTACATCGACCGCTGGAACGGCGGCGACACCCTCTACTACTACCCGCCCGGCGGCACGGTCGAGGGCAAGCGGATCAGCCTGACCTCCTTCGACGCCCCGTTCTTCACGCTGGAGAACGTCAAGGGCGTGACACTCAAGGGCCTGCGGCTCAACGGCACGACCGGCACCGGCGTACACCTGCTCGACGCGGAGTCGTGCACCATCGACGGCCTGGAGATCCTCAACGTCAGCATGGACGCGGTCGCGATCGGCGAGGCCAACGACGCCATCACGGCCATCGCCGAGTACCGCACCAGCCGGGGCGGCCACCGCAACCGGGTGGTCAACAGCACGCTGCACGACCTGGGCGGCGGCGGGGTGTTCACGGCCGGCGGCGACCGCGACTCGCTGGAGCGCGGCGACCACGTCGTGGAGCACAACGAGATCTACGACTTCTCCAAGCTCGCCACCTACACCCCGGCCGGCTACCTGTACGGCGTCGGCAACACCTTCAGGTACAACAACGTCCACGACGCGCCACACATGGCCATCCAGATCATGGGCAACGACATGGAGGTGAGTCACAACAGGTTCGAGAACCTCGTGACGCACGCCTCGGACCAGGGGGTGATCTACGCGGGCCGCGACTACACGTACCTGAACAACGTGATCGCCTACAACCTCTTCAGGAACGTCGGACCGAAGGGCAACCAGGCCGTCTACATGGACGACGGGATGTCGGGGATGGTGATCCACCACAACTTCTTCGACGGCGCCCAGCACGGCCTGTTCTACCAGTCGGGGCACAGCAACGTCGCGTCCGACAACGTCTTCAAGGACGTGACGTACGTGGGGCACGACAAGCTCTACCACGAGAGCGGCGGGCGGCTGCCGGTGCCCAACTCCAAGGTCGTGGTCGAGCGCTTCAACGACATGCTGAAGGCCGGCGACGGCACCGGCTTCACCAACACGCGCGAGAACGTCGAGAAGTGGTACCGGCACTACGGCCGCCAGTACCCGAACATCCGGTCCTGGTACGTCCCGGCGGACTCGAGCGGGCGGATCTGCACCGCCGTCGGCACCACGGAGTGCACGGAGGCGTACGTCTGGCACGACCCGGACTCCGTGTACGTGCCCTCCCACAACGTGCTGACCCGGTCGGTGAGCATCGCGTCGGGCGGCTTCGCCTACACCGACGACGCCGGCGGCCTGAGCAACAAGACGTTCAACCCCGACTTCGACTCCTACAACGTCAGGCAGGACACCGCCGCCGGCTTCGCCTTCGACCCGGCGACGGGGAAGTTCGACGCGGCCGCCACGCCGCTGAACTCGACCGAGGGCTTCGGCCGCGGGTGGGTGCGGGAGTGGAACGCGCGCTTCTCCCTGGAGGGCATCGGGCCTCACTGACTTCACGACTGACAGAAAAGCGGCGCCGTGTAAAGATCGAGACTCGGCGAACCCTTCTTTTGGAATTGAGCAAGATCTGCTTCTGCCGTTCCGGGTGGTTTCGGGTCATCGTGAGGACGTGCATCCGACCCCCCGGCAACAGGAGCAGGTCCTCATGGTCAGACGATCCCGCGCGCTACTCGCCGCTTTCGCCCTCTCTGTGATCACCGTACTCGGGTTCGCCCTGCCCGCCCACGCGGTGACCTTGGAGCAGAAGCTCGCCGCGCTTTCCGGTTTCTCGCAGCCCACGGCCGCCAGCGCCTCCTCCTGGCGGGCGGCCTGGGAGAACCAGGCGGCGTGGGCCGACTACGCCTTCGACTGGTCGACCGACCTGTGCTCGAGCAGCCCCGACCAGCCGCTCGGCTTCGATTTCCGGATGCCGTGCAGGAGGCACGATTTCGGTTACCGCAACTACAAGGACGTGAGCCAGTTCCCGGCGAACAAGTCGCGCATCGATGACTCGTTCTACTACGACATGAAGCAGGTGTGCGCCAGGTACTCGGGCGTCTCCAAGTCCACCTGCAACGGCCTGGCCTGGACGTACTACCAGGCGGTCAAGGAGTTCGGGAACCTCAACGTCACCCAGGAGCAGATCCAGGCGGTGCAGCAGGAGGCGCAG
The DNA here is from genome assembly GCF_014873145.1 of Nonomuraea angiospora. Taxonomy (NCBI): domain Bacteria; kingdom Bacillati; phylum Actinomycetota; class Actinomycetes; order Streptosporangiales; family Streptosporangiaceae; genus Nonomuraea; species Nonomuraea angiospora. Next base: position 5,663,051 of record NZ_JADBEK010000001.1, read on the forward strand.
CTCAGCGCCCAGAACGCGGAGACCGCCGGGACCGCGGAGACCGTCGGATCCTGACAGCGAAAAAGGCGGGGATGCCTTGGCGTCCCCGCCTTTTTCGCATCTCCTTGTAACGCTCCACCCCTTTCCGTCGTCCTCGAAATGCCCCAAAATGCCACCTCCTTCATCCGGACGGTGAACGGCGGCCACGTGCTGAGGCAGAAGTGGTATGCGGAGGACGCCTTCGCGTGCCGCGAGCAGATATCCCCCGACCTGGACATTCCCCCGGGCTGCTTCGAGGAGTATCTACGCGAGGAGATGGGCCTTCAGGGGACGCAACGCAAGATGGCAGTCGTCGCCACCGGCGAGCTCGTCGAAGGCCACGAACGCCTGCCGGCCTACACCGCGCCCTGGTTCTCAGGCGGCGCGTCCGATCCGCTGCCGCCGCGTGACGACCCCCAGCGGCGCACCTTCAACCTCGGCATGGTGGCGCTCGGCTGAGCCGCCACCTTCGTCATCTACCCGTCCAACCCGCCTGCCTTCGACCTGAACCTGCTGCTCGACGAGGCCGCGACGGCATGGCAGGAGAAGCGCGGCGCGTGGCGCATTTCGGCCCGGATCTGCTGCTGGGTTACGAGCACCGCCCCTGCATCAAGCTCGGCACCCAGCACCTGGACGACCCCGCGGACGCCTACCAGCGCGTGTGCGTGGACTTGCGCACCCTGACCGAGGTCGGCCTGTACGGCTACCACGAGGTCCCGCCGCCGGACCCGCTGTGGATCTGGGCCAAGGACCTGGACCAGGCCCGCAAGGACCTGCCCATCAAGCACTGACACGGCGGAGCGCTTCGTCCTTGAGGAGGGAGCCGACCCAGGCGTCGACTCTCTCACCGTGGTGGAACAGGCGTTTGCGGAGCGTTCCCTCCTCGAGGAAGCCGGCCTTCTCGACGACCCGCCGGGACGCGTGGTTCCCGACCTCGCATCGCCATTCGATGATCTCCAGATCGAGGGTCTCGAAGGCCCAGGCGCAGACGGCACGCACCGTTGTGGTGGCGACGCCTCGCCGGCGCGCTTCGGGTCGACCCAGAAACCGATTTCGGCCATGCCTTGACGGCCGACGCCGAGCCCAGCCCGGCCCAGGCGGGCGCCGGTGGCGGCGTCTTCCGCGAGGAACTCCAGGCGATGGGCGCTTTCCCAGCCGGCGATGGCCAACTCCTCCACGAAGAATCTCGCGTTCTCGAGCCGGTAGGACGAAGGCAGCTCGACGAACTGCCGCAACGCCGGGTCCAGCGAGACCTCGTAGACCCATGGGATGTCGAACAAGGCGTTCAAGCGGTCCTGCCGGCCCTGAGGCCGTCGAGCATCACGGTGGTGAGCGGGTCGTCGGGCCGGGCTCCCGGGCGGCAGACCATCACGTTGAGCAGCCCCACGACCTGGTCGGGCGTGATGTCGCCGCGCATCGTGCCCTCTTCCTGCGCCTGCTTGGCGATCTCCGCCAGCAGCACGTTGACCTCCCGTATGAGCTCCTGGGTCGAGGGCGGCACCGGAGGCGTCCCGGCGAGTGATGTGATCAGGGCGAACGGCTGGCCGGCGCAGTGACGTACGACGCGCAGGAGCACCTCCCAGCGGGAGATGTCCTCGGCCGACTGAGCCAGAGCGTGATCGCGCAGACCTTGCAGAGCGGCGTTCGCGATGTCCGTCACCAGGGCGAGCCGGTCGGGGAAGTGGCGATACAGCGTGCCCACGCCGAGGCCCGCCGCGCGGGCGATGTCCTCCATGGACACGCCGGACCCGTGCTCGGCGAACAGGTCGAGCGCGGTCGTCGTGATGCGTTCACGGTTGCGCCGCGCATCGGCTCGTACCATTCCCACCCCTAACCGGAATTCCGGATTCAGGTTACTGTAGCGTTTCTAGACGGAAGCGGAATATCCGATTCAGGTTAGGAGCAACCATGAAGATCGGCGTCTACCTCCACAGCGGTGGTGCGGATGTGAACTCCTTGGTCGGCCAGGTGCGTGACGCCAGGGCCGCGGGTTTCGAGAGCGCCTTCTTCAGCCAGCTGACCTCGTGGGACTCGATCACCGTGGCCGCGCTGGCCGGGCGGGAGGTGCCGGGCATCGAAGTCGGCACCGCCGTGGTGCAGACGTACCCGAGGCACCCGCTGGCGCTGGCCGGACAGGCGCTCACCGCGCAGTCCGTCAGCGGGAACACCTTCACGCTCGGCCTCGGCCCGAGCCACCGGGAGATCGTCGAGGGCGTCTTCGGCCTGTCCTACGACCGCCCGGCCCGGCACGTGCGCGAGTACCTCAGCGCACTGATGCCGCTGCTGCGCGGCGAGACGGTCGAGTACCGCGGCGAGACGCTCTCGGTCGCCGGCCAGGTGAATGCGCCCGGCGCCACCACGCCACCGGTGCTGCTGTCCGCGCTCGGCCCGGTGATGTTGCGCATGGCGGGAGAGCTGGCCGACGGCACGGTCACCGTGTGGACGGGCGCCCGGGCGATCGGCGAGCACATCGTGCCCCGCATCACTGAGGCCGCGCGGGCGGCGGGCCGTCCCTCACCGCGTGTCGTCGCCAGCGCCATGGTGGCGGTGACAAACGATCACGAACGTGTCCGGAACCAGATCGGCGAACGTTTCGGGTTCGCCGGGAGCTTCGCCAGCTACGGCTCCATGCTGGAGCGCCAGGGCCTTTCGGGCGTGCACGAGACGGTCATCGCCGGGGACGAGGGCACCGTCGAGAAGGCGATCTCCCGGTACGCGGACGCCGGCGCGACGGAGTTCCTGGTGAGCCCGGTCGGGGACGAGCAGGAGCAGGCCCGTACCCTCGACTTCTTCCGCCGCTGAGACCAGGCGGCGCGGATCACCCGCCGCCTCCGCACCCCCCTCCTCCGCACCCCCCGCTTCCGCATCCAGAGCCGCCGTCGCCGAAGAGAGGCGTGTGGTTACCGCCGCACGCGTTGCGGAGGCCCAGGTCGGCCGGGTAGAGGTGGCCGTCGGGGATCGCCCTGGTGCTGATCTCGGCCGACAGCGCGGGGTCCCCGAGGTGGCTCAGCCCGTAGAGCGCCAGCGGCATGGCCACCGCGTCGGTGACGACCCCGTACGGGTGCTCCCGCCGCGCCTTCTCCACGTGATGGCGCCCCGCCCGGCCGAGCGTGACCCGCCGGCTCCTGGCGTACAGGGGTCCGACCTTCTTGGCCACCAGCCAGCTCGCACCGAACCCCAGCAGGCCGGCCACCGACAGCTCCGGCGAGTGCAGCACGATCATGGCGATCACAGTGACCACCGCCCCGCCGACCGCGATTCCGGGGATTCATCTCAGCAGGTCACGGCAGACGCGGTACCCGGCCACGGCCTGCGGATCGACGAGCAGGCCCAGACCGACGAGCCTGTCCCTGATCTCGGCGACCTCCACACTCCCCGCCACCTCCCGCTTGACGTGCACGGCCGGCCGACCGACCCGCCGCTCGGCCAGGATCGCGAGCACCCGCCGCTCCACCGGGTATCCCGCGGAGACGGCAGTCCGGACGTGGTGCAGCTTGCCTCCTCTCGAGACCCGAATCTCGCCCTCCCTGGAAACCGTCGTGACCAGCCCGCCCGCGCCCGCGGGCAGCCCGAACCGGTCACAGAACCAGGTCAGCACCCTGTGTTTCATGGCGACCGGCGCGGGCGCCACCTGGGCCACGCCGGTGAAGCGGTTGGCGGCCTGGGCCAGCAGTCCGGCCAGCGCCGCGGTGACCAGCCCGCCCGCCGCCGTCGCCGGGCGGCCGCCGCAACGTGGTGGCCAGCGGCGAGACGATCCGCTCGATCGCCCCGTTGACGGCAGCGAAGGTGAACGTGCCAGGAAGGCCGGCTGCAAGCGGCAGCCCAGGGACTTCGCCAGGGCCGGCGCGAGCTTCGAGACCTGCCGGCTCGCGGCCGCCCGTTCCGGTATCGACATCGTCGGCGCGAAGTTCGACCAGGACAACTACCGCAAGGATCCCGTGGAGTGGCGCCGTTAATACCCACACCCCTGACGAGCGGCCAGGAGCCACCGACTTCCACACGGGCACGCAACGAGTCCGGCACCAAGATGGTGGTGGCACGCACATCGTCGCCCCCGACCAGGGGCGGCCGCGTTGGCGGGTAGCCGAAGAAAGCCTCAGTTTTCAGACCCCGTGGGATGCATCCGGTCCCAGAGGGGATGGCTCGGCCAAGCCGGGACGGTCGACGACCCCCTGGGCACGCGCCGCTCAGCAGCCGCTTGTGATCGCGGTCAAGGTGCGTGCGGCTCCGATGGAGTACTTCTTCTTGCCCTTCGTCCCGCCGTTGGTGGTCAGGCACAACGTGTAGTTGGGGCCGATGGAGTTCTTGATGTGCAACTTCGCCCCCACCTTGTGCGAGCAGTGGTTGTTGAAGTACACCGTGACGGATGTGCGGCCATCACCCCACGAGTAGTTGGCCTTCGCACCCTTGGGACGGCTGCAGCTGATGCTGGCCCGATGAACCGGTGCCGATGCCTGGTTCGACGTCGCCGCCTGCGCGGTTCCGGTCGACAGCGTCGTGAGCGTGCTCGCCGTCACCGCGGCGACTACCAGCAGCCGAAGGTTCCTCGGCATGTTTCTCCTTCTTTGAACGATGTTGTGCGCGCCGCTGGAGTGCGTCTTGTCAGACGGGGCTCGTCGTGACCTGCGCGACCGAGACCTCAGGCGCTCGTCTTGCTGAACGAGAACCGATCGTGCCCGTGGCCGGTCATGCGCACCATCGGCACCGCGTGTCCCCTGGGCGCGTGATGACAGTCTGCCCAGGAGAGGTTGTCACTTCAGGTGCGTAAAGATCCTTTCTGGGTGATAGGGAGCCATCTTTACCTGATGCGGCCTGGATAGGCGATGTCGAGATCGATGAGTGCTTCGCGCCGGCCGATGGTGCGTTGCCCTTCGATGAGGCGGGCGGTGCTGGGCGAGTTTTTGATCTTGCCGGCTTGCTCTTTGTGTGCGGCGCGTTCACATGCCGCTGAACTGCGTGCATGGACTTTCCGGCGGCGCGCAGTCCGGCGGCGTAGAACGCGGCCTTGAGGTAGTCGACAAGTCCTGCGGTGTCGTGTCAGGTGATCCACAGCGTGACGGTGGTGCAGCTCGCCGGGATGTTCATGGCTGGAGGTTATTTGGCAAATAGCTCAGATCTCGTCCCACATACACACGTACGCCGAGACGGTTCGTCGTGCCGGGTCGGCAGCGACGAACCGTCAACGTCATCAATCATCGAGAATCATCCGTGACGAATTTCCTGGCGGTCGCGGCGCTGCGCGATCAGTCGATCCAAAGGTAGAGTGCGTAGGCCCGAACACCGCCGATGGTCACGAGATCGCACCGGTATTTCTGGCCGGAAGTCTTTCCCGCCGCGTTGCAGGCCCGTCCGCCCGCTGTGGTGCCGGGGAACAACGCATCGGGTTCGTTGGGCCAGTATCCCGGCTGTACCGGCCCGGAGTCCGGGGCCGCGGCGGCGTTGGCGGACGTTGCCAGCGCACCGACGCCCGTGGCCATTGTCAGAGCAAGGGCGAAGGCGCCGACAGCGCGTTTGATTGTGATCACACATCTCCAATATCTACATAAGTCCTGATGGACGATTCGAGATTCGAGCACAGCGAGTCAACGGCGGCCAAGGCATTCCCGAACCGTTTCTCGCCGTAACCAACAATAACCATCCCGCCAAGTGCGGTTTCAGTTCTATTTTCAGGCCAAAATTTAGTGGCCGCCGATAATTGTTTTAGGGCACGTGTCTGCGATTGACGGTCGGCGTTGTGGGGCTGTCGCGCGGCCGAAGCGCGACGGGAGAACGGCACGTACGACCTTGCGCCCTTCACGCGGAGAGCGCGATCCGCGACCCGGTTCCCCCGCAGCGTCATGCGACGGCCCGCTTCAACCACATCGGGGAGTATGAGCTCGAGGTGGTCGAAAGGTTTCGTCGCCTGGACGGCGCTGACATCCCGTCGGCCGTCCGGCAGCACCTGCGGGCGCGTCACACCAGCGTTGTGATCACCGAGCAGTCCTGCGCCTGTCCCCCGTCTGCCCTACGGGCCGGGGCCAGCCACGTCAGAGATCGGCCCGAATCGCTCCCCAGCCGCATCGTCAAGCCTTAACCGTAAGGAGGCAGGGTCATACGCGAGCAGAACATCAGTAGTAGCACTGGCCGGCACTGGCCACATCGGCGACCTTCACCCAGTAGCCGGAGGTGGTCTCCAGGCGGCCGTTCGACGCGGACCCCTGGTAGACACCAAGGGTTGCGCCCTTGGCCCAGGCGCCGCGGAAGCTGGAGCTCGTGGCGGACACGTAGCGCTGGGTCGCTCGCAAGGTCTTGTAAGGACAGATGACAGCAGCGGCCGCGGCCTCAGCCGTGGTGGTGGTGGTGGTGGCGGCGCCGGCTGCGGGGGCGATGGCCAGTGCAGCGCCGGAGACCAGGACAAGCGCCGTGAGCGTCGTGGTGAGACGGGCCTTAGATATGATCATGTGGTTAAGGTATGCACTTCGCGACCAGGTGTCGCTGGCCGTGAGTCGCCAATCTGTTGACCCAGCATCCACTGACTTGTGCGGCGCGGACGTGGGCTGGCGGATTTCTTGGCCCTTGGCACTTTCCAAGGGGTTTCCGCAGTGGTCAATCCGGTTGCGGGGTGCACGTCGTGATGTGGGGTGGGCTGGTTTCGTGACGGCCGGGTGAGGTTGTGTCCACGGGAGTGGTGTACGAGTTTTGACTGGTCACAGGCGTGGCGTTGGGAAATGAAGACGGCCATCGAGTGATCCTTCGAGTAGCTAGATCAAGATCGAAGGAGAAGCAGACGATGGCCGCAGACACCAGTGTGCCGCCCACCCAGTGGCTGGCGAAGCAGATCGAGACCGACGACCCACCGCTGTTCTCCGTGCTGTCCGACGGCGCGCCCCCGGCCCTCCCGCGTGACCTCCCCGAATCCCAGGGCGGCGATGGAGGAGCACGCCCGTCAGACGCTCGGAGACGACTTCAAGCGCCTCCAACCCCACCAGCTCGAACGCCTGCTCGGCAACGGCGAGGTGTTCCTCAGCGCCGACGCGCCCGACGTGGCCGCCTCACTGCCCGCGCCCGGCACGCTCGCCTCCGCTCTAACGGACTCCGCCGTCCCCCTTCACGTGCTGGCCGGCCCGGGAGGCCCGGAGCACGCGCTGCGCCGTACCTCCCGCTGGATCGCCGACCAGGCCGCGACCACCGTAATCGACCTGCCCGGCGGTCACATGCCGTACGCCGTCCAACCGGAGGCGACGGCGCAGATCCTCCGCAACATCCTCCGACGGCCCGCAACAAAGGAGACCCACACATGATCCTCGTCACCGGCGCGACCGGCAACATCGGCCGCCATGTGGTCACCGGTCTGCTCAACCAGGGGGAACGCGTCCGCGCCCTGACCCTCGACTCTTCCGAAGAGGCGGCGCTGCCCAACGGCGTGGAGGTGGTCACCGGCGACATGGCCGACCCCCAGGTGCTGGCCACGGCGCTGCGGGACGTGCGCCGGGTGTTCCTGTTCCCTGTCTTCGACGTCTTCAGCCAGGTCCTGGCCGGGTGCGTCGCGGCCGACGTCGAGCAGGTGGTCCTGCTCTCCTCCGCCGTCGTGACCTTCCCGGAGCCGGGGTGGCTAGGCCGCGAGCAGGCCCGGTTGGAGACGGAGGTACGCGAGTCCGGCCTCGGCTGGGCCCGAGGATCGTTTCCGGTCACAGCACTGTCGTCCGCGAGAGCCTCCTGGTCCAGGCCTGGGCGCGAAAGCCTCCCAGCCCAGCATGACGCCCGTGCGCCGCCGTTGCGGCTGGGCGCCAAGACGCGGATGATCGGCGAACTGCGCGACGTCCTGGCCTCCAGGGCGGCAACAAAGCCCACGCCCGGCAGCGGTCACACCTCCTGAGCATGATCCTGTTCCCAGCGGAGGAAGCACGCGGCTCAGGGCCGACCACCAGCCCTGAGCGTCAAGCACCACCTCTCACGGACGGGCTGAAGGTCGCCGTGGGTCCATCCTGACGGATGGAACGCGACGAGATCGTTGATCGTCGTTATAGGTGTGGTCACGTATTCGATACTCTTATCGATCGTCTTTTTCGTCGGATGCCTGATCAGCCCGCGATGGTTGTGGTGGAACCTGAGCGCATGGGCATACCGCGACCCCGAGGCGAACGAGCCCAGCGAAAGCGCTTATGCGACCGGCCGTGCGCTTCTGCTCGTGTTGGCGATCGTCTGTCTCCTCGTGGCGGTCTCGCAGTGCTCGGCGGACAAGCGGGCAGCCGAACGGACGGATGCCCGGCCGGACATGCCGGTCCGTACGGATGACGAGATACGCAAGAAAGCGGACCCGTACCCCGAGGACTTGGTCGCCAAGGGGGTGGCGCGTGTCCTTTCCCTTGAGCCGGGAACCGGCCACGCATCCGGCTACATCATCGGCTACGACTACGCCGACCGGGCGGCCAGTGCGGTGACCATCCTCTATTACTTGTCGCCGTGCGGGCGTCTCCATAGCGCCTGGGCAGAAGAGAAGTCCCCATACGACTACAGAGTGAAGATCCGCCTGGTGGAGGAGACCAGAAACGGGCAGAAGTTCACGAAAAAATGCCGGGGAAAGGAATGGAAGAACCGCAGTTTCGTGGTGCAGTCCACGACGATCGCACTCACCAGGCCGCTCGACAATCGATGGGTTGTCCTTTACGACGGAGGCCGAGTCCACCCCAAATAGCGTTCCGTTCCGGCCAGGTTCGTGTCGGCCCGAGCGACGGCAGGACTGGGGTCTTGTACTGGTGAGCTCGCCTATTCAACTGTCGCGGATTGTGGGTGGGACGGAGCTCGATGGTGACTGTCCGTGCTCCCCGGTGGCAGAGCGGCTCCACGCTCCTCCGCCTTCGTTGAGGAGCCGGGCAGTGGTCTTGTCGTGGTAGCCGAGGGCGTCGGCGACGACAGGGGCGGGCATTTCTAGGAGTTGCTGCCGGATGGCGGCGCCGCGGGCGGCGGCCGCGGGGATGCCGATCTGGTTGAGGAGCTCGGATAGGTGGTCGGGGCGGCAGGGCTGATGTGCGCGGCGGCCGGGGAACAGCCACCGCGAGGCGCGGTTGGTGGCGGTGTTCATGTTGTCGCGAGCCGCGATGTATTCCAGCAGTAGGAATGCGACCGGCGCGGGGACGGGCGAGGGCGGTTCCCCAAGGTGCAGGAGCACGGCTTCGCCGTCGTGCACCAAGTCATCGATGGTGAGCCGGACGTCACCGCGCTGATGTTGTCGGTGCTCAAGGACACCAAGCGCCTGCCCGACGTCGAGGAGGTGCGGCGCAAGGTCCGCACCCGCTGTCGGCGTACGGGCGCAGGTGCAGACTCAGGTACAAGTAAATGCGCAGAGATGATCACTGCGACGGTCGTAACGCACGATGAAGAAGTATTTGAAGGCCAAGGGGCCGACCGAGCCGACGTCGGCAGATCGCTCAGTACGAGCCGGTGATCGATGCGCGGTTGCGGGCGGAGCTCTCGCTGAAGGCCGCTGCCTCCTCGATCAGCTGCTGCACCACTCAGGCGATTGTCGGCTTCATCCCTGACGACGCCACACGGTGCCGCGACGGTCGTGGCCCATGAACCGCTCGACACGCACCGCCAACTGCGAATCGCCCAACTCACGCTCGATCAGCCACAGCGCCAGATCAAAGCCCGATTTCCAGCCGCTGCCCGAGGAAACGATGTCCCCATCGTCGACAACCCTCGCATCGACGACCTCGGCCCACTTCGACAGCCGCTCGAAGTCGGTGGCGAACGTGGTCGCCGCCCGCCCCTCCAGCAGCCCGGCAGCACCAAGCATGAGAGTGCCGGAGCACACGGCGGCCAGCACGAGCCGCCGACCCGCCGCCTCCTTCGCCTCGCGCAGCCGCATGACCAGATCACCATCCATCATCTGCTCCAGCCACCCACCGGCCACGACCAGAACATCGGCCTCCTCCGGACGCCATTGGCGCAGCCCACCTATGCGGATCCCCTCAACGGCGGTCACCTCGCTCCGTCCATCGACCGTCACCATGGCCACTTCGATATCACCGCCAAGGCGCCGGGCGAGCGAGAACACCTTGAACGGCGCGATGGTGTCAATCTCGGACACCCCGTCGTACATGAGCACTTCGACACGCATCGTCCAAGTATGCCTGCCAGCCGATCTAGCCGGCCTTCGTACAGGAAGCGCTGACACTGGATTGGGTGCCAGCAACCTCAAGCTCTGTACGTTTACTCGTACTCACCTCTGCATATTCAGGAGTACGCCGACACCCGCCAAGACCTCAACCGCAATGTCACGGTCGAGGAGTGGTTGGCGGAGTTCCTCAAGCGCAAGCGCGCCATCGAGCCGACCACAAGGCGCTCCTATGAATCCCATGTCCGGCTCTACCTCACCCCCTACCTCGGCAACATCCGCCTGGACCAGCTACGGGTCTCCGACATCGCGGGCATGTTCGATGCTATCGAGGAGTTCAACGACACCGTCGCCACCGAACGCGCCAGCGGCGACCCTGCCCGCGTACTGGCGGTCCGCTACCGGCGACCGGTTGGTCCCACGAGCATGCATCGCATCCGCGCCACCCTCCGCCACGCCCTGAATATGGCGATCAGACAAGACCGGCTCCTGGACTTCAACCCCGCCTCCGTAGTCGAACTGCCAGCGATCGACCGGCCCAAGCCGGTCGTGTGGACCGAGGAGAAGGTGATGCAATGGCGTAAGGATCACGCCGCACATCTGAACCTGCTTCACCGAGCCGGTGAGAGTAGGCGGGCCGATCCGATCGCCGCCTACATCAGCGCGCCCCGGCCCTCGTCGGTGATGGTGTGGACGGCCGAGCAGACGAAGACGTTCCAAGCCCACGCCCGCAAGGATCGGCTGTTCGTCCTGTACCGACTCATTGCTACGCGCGGCCTGCGACGCGGTGAGAGCGTGGGTCTGCGCAAGGTGGACGTCAACTACGCCACCTGCAGGATCGGCATTCACTGGCAGATCACCCAACTCGGCTGGGACCCGATCCAGGACGTCCCGAAAACCGATGCCAGCGACCGCGAGATCGCCGTCGACGCCGAGACGTTGACCCTCCTGAAGGAGCACGACAAGTGCCAGAGACGGGAACGGCAGGCCGCGGGCGAGGACTGGGCCGAGTCCGGGTTCGTCTTCACCGACGAGATCGGCCGGCCCCTGCACCCGCAGCATGTGACCGACCGCTTCTGCGGGATCTGCTACCAAGCAGGGCTGCCGCCGATCCGGTTGCACGACCTGCGCCACGGAGCCGCTACGGCAATGCTCGCGGCCGGGGTGGACATCAAGATCGTGCAGGAGACGCTCGGGCACACCACTTCGGCGTTCACACGTGACACCTACACCAGCGTCTACCCCGAAGCCGCAGCGGCGGCAGCCGAGGCAACCGCCGCATTCCTGACCGGATCCCCCGTACCCGCGCCCCGGCCGGTACCTCCCGGACGGCGCACCCCGCGTCCCGGACAGGACGCGAAAGATGCGGCTGCCGGAGACACGGGCGGGACGGTGACCCTCCTTCCCACCAGCTGATTGGCCACCGGCGGAAAAATGGAAGAGGCAGGTCAGCTTGCACGCTGACCTGCCTCCTTCTTCTTCTCCTCTTACCCGCATCGGGAAGGAGGGGCCTTCAAGATGGGATGATCCATCCACCAGGGGGGTGACTCCCAGCGTGAGGTACTTCCCGAAGGCCCCACGGGGGTTCGGCAGCGGCACGCGCGAGGGAAGATGTGCTGCCACTGCCGGCCGTCTATGCGGAACTGCATCGTCGCCTCGGCTCTTGAACGACGAACCCCACACCTGGAAACTCATCTGATACCCCCGCGACATAGGCGCTCAGGAAGGGCTGAGCAGATCAGATGCTTCCGCGAACGCCGCGCAAGCCCGGTCTGGCCACGAAACGTTTTGTCCATCCGGAGCGCCGCACCAGGCACCTGCGCCTGCCGATAATTACATCCGCCCAGCTCATGACTCTGCGAGGGCTTCACGTGGCGTACGCGAGCTCCGGGCACCCGGGAGGCGGAAGCGTGTACGGCAGGATGATCCGCTGTGCTCCTTCGCCTGGCCTACCTCACCGTTACGAACGCCTTCGCCGCGCTTCGGCTGCTGCCCATGAGCGATCGGGACAAGGACGTGGAGATCCTCGTCCTGCGTCACCAGATCGCCGTCCTGGAACGCCAACTCGGCGCTGACACCAGAGTGAGATTCGCACCCGAAGACCGGGCCCTTCTCGCCGCTCTCCTGGCCTCGCTGCCCCGCGAGGTCATGCGCCGACTGCGGCTCCTCATCCGGCCCGACACCGTCCTGCGCTGGCACCGCGATCTGATGCGACGGCGCCATGCCCGTACCTGCCGGCCGAAGCGGCCCGGGCGCCCACCTACGGTTCGCTCCATCCGCGCCCTCATTCTGCGCCTGGTCCGGGAGAACCCCAGCTGGGGCTACCGGCGGGTTCACGGAGAGCTCACCACGCTCGGCATCAAGGTGGCACCGTCCACGGTATGGGAGATCCTCAAGCAGGAGGGGCTCGATCCGGCGCCCGAGCGGGCGTCCACCACCTGGGCCGACTTCCTGCGCTCGCAAGCCGACGCCCTACTGGCCTGCGATTTCCTCGAGACCATCACCCTGAACGGACAGCGCCAGTACATCCTGGCCGTCATCGAGCACGCCACCAGGCGCATCCAGGTGCTCGGCACCACCGCGCACCCGAGCGCCGACTGGGTCACGCAGGCGATCAAGAACCTGGTGATGGATCTGGACGATGCGGGCTACCGGGCGCGCCATCTGATCCGCGATCGGGATGGGAAGTTCCCCGCCCTGATGAACGAGATCCTCGCCGAAGCCGGCATCAAGACCGTGATCACCGGCATCCGCATGCCACGCATGAACTCGATCATGGAGCGGTGGGTGCAATCGTGCCGTCACGAGCTTCTCGACCGCTGCCTCGTCTGGAACGAACACCATCTTCGGCACGCCCTACGCGAGTACGAAGACTTCTACAACCAGCACCGAGCCCATCAAGCCCTGAACCAAGCAGCGCCGCTGCGTACCGTCCCCGATCCGATCACGGATCCAGAGCGAATCACCGACCTGAATGTACGCCGACGAGACCGGCTCGGCGGTGTCCTCCACGAGTACTCACATGCGGCTTGAACTGCATGGATGGAATTTTCGGCAGGCGCAGGGTTCGGGTGGACGACAAGGTCTGGGTTGTTATCGTGATCGGGCTGATCTCGATCATCGTGGTGCTGGACGCCGGTATCCTGCGGAGCATCGGCGGTGACCGGGTTCCCGCGGCGATCCAGCACGCCACGATTCCACGGCGTATGCGAACTTGAGCCCTATTGACTAAACGTCGGTACGCTTCAAACTTAAGATCACCAAGGCTGCTGGGTCTTGCGCTGTGGAAATCGCTTCTCTCCATACGTTCTCATATGCCTCTCCTTGTAGAGAAAAAGAAGCGTTGTCGGGCACTTCAACCGTCAGCAGATGGTTCGGCCATCTTTGGGATCTAAATTGTACCCACATGGAAGTTTGCTCTGTAACCTTCCAGCTCTTCGACTGCAGCGACGCAGCTGCAGCGGTTAAGACTTCATTTGGACCACGAGCTTGGAGGGCGAGGACCACGAACTCTGTCACAACCACCGAGTCCGACTCGGTGTACCGGCCCTCTGCCCGCGCCACCACGGTGCCGATCGCCGTCACCTCTTGAAGCGCCCCATTGTCCACTTCTAGCGGTTTCGCCGCCCAGAACCAACCGATAGCGCTGCCGATGAGTGCGTATAGGAGCCCTAGCACCACAAGGAGCAGCGCCATCGATAGAGCTAGCGATCTTCCACTGATACGCGACACTATTTCACGTCACTCCCCATCGGCGGACCTTTCTTGAATAGATCCTTGCAGGACGGAGCATTCGCACAGTCCAAGTATTCGTTTGCCGCGTCTCTCACCCAGCCATATATAGCTCTCTCCCGCTTCTGTCCTTCCGCAGTAAGAGATCCGCCACCGTTCTTATATCTCTGGTAGTCAGTCGGACTGACCCCGTAGGCTACAGCCGCCTCCCAGTCATTGATCTGGCGAGTCGACTTTTCATTGCCGTTTCTGAGCGGGCCGGCGGGAGCGGTGATGGTTTCCTTAAGGTGCCGCATGTATGCTGCTGCGAGACGTATCGCGAACGCGACATCGTGATTCAGTACGGCCCCGATCCCGCGGTTGCTAAGTTCATCTCCCATTCCATCGTAGTATTTGTTCATCATCTCTCTGGCCGTTTGGATCTGCATCTGACCAACGCCGAGGGACGTCCAATCTTTCCAGCCTTCTTTTTCGCCGACTGCGTCGCCAGGATACCCGCCAGTGGGCTCCCAGTGGGACATTTCGTAGATGAGCACGGCCGCCAGAGCGTCCTTATTGATCTTGTGTTCTTTGGCGGCGCGTCTGATCGCACCTTCCAATGCGACGAGCCTTTTGTACTTCCCGTATTGTTCAAATCTGGGATCGACCGAATTGCCAGCCGCATTGCCGGTGGTGGTGTAATAGCGATTAGATGCCTTCAAATTTCCGGAACGGGTCGGCTTCATGATCTTAAAACCGGCCAGGCGGCGATCGCTCGAATTGATCGCTGCGGCTCTTTCCATCGCTCCGATACTGTCCAGTCCACCCGCCTTAACCCAGTTGAAGGCAAGGTCATCGTTCGTTAGGGCTGGCGACCAGCTCTCCATGTACTCATTCCGTACCTTCTCATCGGCGAACCAGAAGTTGGGCTGATCGACCGGTCGACCATTGGGCATGACCCTCATGCCCAACCTGTCGATTTCGTCCTGTCCGAGCCAGAACTTCTTCTCATTCTCCAGCTCGATCATGCGAGCCCAGCTTGGGTCGACGGTGGCGCCAGCACAGCTGTAGATGTCGCACGCGACACCTCCACCGCCGATGTCTTCCCGTCCGCAGGAGCCGATGCATTGCCCGCCACTCGACGATCCTGAGCTGCTGTAGCTGCCCGCAGGGCCGGTGCCGGGCTGGTACCAGCGGGCGTGCATGTTGACCTTGCCGGTGTCCGGGTCGGTGTACTCGCCCTGGTAGCCGAGGCTCGTCTTGGTGCCGGTCTGGGCGGTGGTGGTGCCGACCGCCTTCTGAAAACGACAGTCTTATTGATCTTGGACTTCCTCTTAAGTTTCGGGACCGTTTTAGAGTCACTCAAGTCATTTGAGCAACTGCTCAGACGTCAACCGCTCAAGATCTGCAAACCTGCGGGGGGCTGCAGGTCGGCGCATGGATCAATGATTCGAGCTATGCAAGATGGACGGCCGCCGCGTCGACCGCGCATGGACTCGGCCGAAGGCGACTTGACCACTGCTTGGAACCCTTGCCGGCCGTCCCCAGGTCGAGGACGACGCCGAGGCCCTTGCGCCCGTCCCCGTCGGTGGCGTTCTCCTCGACCGTGATGTTCGGGATCTTCGCCAGGACCCGGTACATCGCCGCGGCCTTCCCCGGAGGGACCATCGGCCCGTACTTCAGGTACCACCCGATCGCCTCGAAGGCCCTGACGTCCTTCCCAGTCCCGGCGGGACAGCCGGGCTCGCAGATCGACAGCGGCGTCTGCTCGTTCGGGAGGTTGCGGCGACGAGCTCGGCCCGATCCAGGACCGGCGCCGCGGCCAGCAGCCGGACCACGGCCTGCTGATTCACCTGTTCCCTCAGCTGGGTCGCGGCCACCACGGCGACGGCCAGCGCGGCCAGGGAGAGCTCCCAGCGCAGGCGCGGCGCGGGCCGGGCCGGCCGACGGCGGGGCGCGCAGGAGCTCTCCCGAATCTCGGCGAGCAGCCTGCCTTCCTCGGCCCGCACGTCTAGCCGTTCCGGGACCTCGTCCCGCAGTTTCCTGAGGAGTTCGAGCTCGCTATTCCTTCGTTCGTGGTCGGATCGATGTCACCGAGCGCCCGTCGGAGCTTGCTTCGAGCCCGGTTGACCCGCGAACGCACAGTTCCCACCGGAACGCCGAGCGCCTCCGCGGCTTGCTCGTACGTGAGGTCCGCCCACGTCACGAGCAGCAGCGGGTCCCGGTGCCCTCCCTGGGAAGCCCCGCCAGCACCGCAGCAGGCCTGCGCCGCGCACCGTCCGCCACCACACTCTCGTCCACCTGGTCGGTGAACGGTTCGGTCACCGAGTCCGCCCCCGTGCGGCTCAGCGCCCGGTACAGGGCGATCTCGCGGCGGCGGTGCCGCCCGATGAGGTTGGTGGCGATGCCGAACAGCCACGATCGCGCGTCGCCGCGGGTCAGGTCGTACGACTCCAGGTCCTGGAAGGCGACCGCGAAGGTCTCGGCGACGATGTCCTCGGCGGGGTCTGAGCCCAGCCGTCTGATGACGTAGCGCTTGAGCGCGGGCGCGTGGCGGGCGAACAGCGTGGCGAACCGTTCGGGCTCACGCCGGGACCGTGCGATCACCGTGGCGTCATCGGCTGTGTCCTGGTACAGGTCCGTGGCTGCGAGCGGAGGCGGTGCGTCCGTCCGGCCCTCTTGTCGCATCTCATGCCTCTCGGGGGTCT
The DNA here is from genome assembly GCF_014873145.1 of Nonomuraea angiospora. Taxonomy (NCBI): domain Bacteria; kingdom Bacillati; phylum Actinomycetota; class Actinomycetes; order Streptosporangiales; family Streptosporangiaceae; genus Nonomuraea; species Nonomuraea angiospora. Next base: position 5,679,584 of record NZ_JADBEK010000001.1, read on the forward strand.
GTCATGACACCGGTAATTGCCGCCGGACGGTCCCGCGGTTCCCGTGATTTCGGTGGAAAGGCCAGTCTTCGCAGGGAACGGCGCGATCAAGGCCGAGTCGCTCACCGCTACGGAATGCCGTCGCGTACGCCCGCCCTTCCAACGTCTGGCGGGCCTGCGCGGCGCAGAACTCGTGGCGCGCACGTGATGCCGCAGTCGGGCCGGTGGACGCCCATCGCCTGCCAGGGCGAGTGGTCCACGCTCAGCATGCGGGCGGCGCGTTCGTGCTACTCGTACGAGCACGCGATCCAGGCGAGGACCTCGATGCACTCTATGAGGCCCACTGGTCGCCGATCGCGCTTCTGACCGACGCCGCCTCCTTCGTCATGGCCTCCGCCCGGTGCGGGCGTCCCTGGTGCCACGCGGTCAATCTTCGATGACGAGTTCGTGGCCGGACTTGCACTCGATGACCTTGGTGACGTCTTCAGAGGGGGACAAGGTGAGGGCGTGGTGTTCCGCAAGGATGATCACAGGGAGCTCAGTCCCCGCATGACCAGGTCGATGGCGTGACGCAAGGAAGCCACGGACTCCTCCTCCGACTGGCCCAGCCTGTGGCTGGCGAGCCCAGTCGCCTGGACGGCTCCCATCAGCGCGCCCACTGCGGCCGACGCGATGATCGGGTCGAGTTCGTCTGGGAAGGCTTTGACGAACGCGTCGGCGATCTTGCGTTGCAGGTTGAACATCACGTGCAGGGCCTTGGCCTGGACGGCCGGCACAGTCGCGATCAGCTGGGCGTACATGTCCTCCAGCTCGCGGTCGCCCACCGGAGGGCCGTCGGTCATATAGCGGTAAAAGACCCGTTCGTAGGTCTTGACCAGCAGGTCGGGCACGCGCTCGCCGGGCGCCCGACCCTCGACCACCTCCAGCGCCATCTCGTAGGACCGCTCGATGTCGGCGAAGACCACATCCTCCTTGCTGGGGAAGTAGTTGGAGAACGTCTTGACGGCCACGTCCGCCTCGGCGCTGATCTGAACGACGGTGGTCTGCTCATATCCCTGCTCCTTGAACAACCTGAAAGCGGTGTTGACCAGCAGCTCCCTGGTCTGGCGCTTCTTGCGCTCGCGCCGCGTCTCTTCCATGATGGCAATCTTACAAGACTAAGATAGTTACACTGATTGAAATTTTATGGAGGATGTAGTTATCTGGAAACACAGGAGGGTGAGCGCAGCGCGAAGCCGCCCTACACAAGGAGCGACATGTCCGATCCATCAGCCCTTTCCCGGCTCCTGCACCAGCACGCAGAGGGCTGTCCTTTCGACCCACCGCACGAGCTCCGGCAGCTACGCGATCAGGAGCCCGTCACCCCGATGACCTATCCCGACGGCCACGACGGCTGGCTGGTGACCAGCCACGCCCTGGTTCGCGAGGTGCTGGCTGACAACCGCTTCAGCCACCGGCACGAGCTCCTCCACTACCCGATGCCCGGGACGGAGGCCGCCGGGGAGCCCCGGCCGGCACAGCCCGGCGCCTTCACCGCGATGGACCCGCCCGAGCACACCCGCTACCGCCGCCTGCTCACCGGCCAGTTCACCGTCCGCCGGATGCGCCAGTGGACCAGCCGGGTCAAGAAGATCACCGCCGAGCACCTGGACGCGATGGAGCGGCTCGGCCCGCCGGTGGACCTGGTGGAGGCGTACTCGGGGCCCATCCCCGGCCTGGTGATCTGCGAACTGCTCGGCGTGCCGACAGGCGATCGAGCCGACTTCGTACGGACCATGTCCGTCGTGATGCGCCTGGACACCGCTCCGGATGGGCGAGTGGCCGCCATGGCCGAGATGCAGGACTACATGCGCGATCTGGTGCGGACCAAGCGGGCCGAGCCCTCCGACGACGTGCTCGGCGGCCTGGTCTCCGACAGCGACCTGAGCGACGACGAACTGGCCATCATCGGCAGCCTCCTGACGGGCGCGGGGTTCGACACCACCGCGAACATGATCGCCATCGGCGCGTACGCACTGCTGAGCCACCCCGACCAGCTCGACGTCCTGCGGGCCGAACCTGACCTCACCACCAACGCCGTCGAGGAGTTACTCCGATATCTGAGCGTCATCCCCGGCACGGTACGCGCCGCGCTTGAGGACGTCGAGATCGGCGGCCGGCTCATCAAGACAGGCCAGTCGGTGACCGTCTCGGTCCCGGCGGCTAACCGCGACCCGAAACGTTTCCCCGACCCCGACACGCTCGACCTGCGCAGGCCGACTGCGGGGCACGTCGCCTTCGGCCACGGCATCCACCAGTGTCTGGGCCAACAGCTCGCCCGGGTCGAGATGCAGGTTGCCATCCCCGCGTTGTTCGATCGGTTCCCGACGCTGCACCTGGCCGTCCCGCCCGAGGAGATCCCCATGCGCGACGACATGATCATCTACGGCGTACACAGCCTCCCCGTCACCTGGGACGAGCAACGAGGAGATCTGCCATGAAAGTGGTCGTCAACTAGGCCAGGTGCATCAGCGCCGGGCAGTACACGATCGCCGCGCCCGTGGCGTCGGACCAGCGAGAAGACGACGGCACCGTAGTCCTGCTCGATCCGATGCCCGGCCCCGGGCCAAAAGACGCGGTGTGCGCGGCCATGCCGGTATCCGGCAGAGCCATCAGCATTGTGGAGGAGCCCTGACCTCAGCTTGCTAGTCGTCGGCGCCTCGGCCACAGGCCCGGTCGTGGCGGGGAGCCACACCAGACCCTCACATCAGCATGGCGCCCGGTCGGACGACTTCCTGTCCTCCATTCAGCCGACACCACCACCGCAGCGGATCACGGTGTTCGGGGCCGATGCGGGCACGCACAACGTCGTGGGCGACAGGTGCCGACCGAGCGCGGCTACGCCTACGTGCTCGCCCGCGCCGCCGACGTACCCATGCGGCTGCACGGCCCCCAGCCGAACTGATGCCCTGCTTGTGACTTTCCCCGGGTCGACAACGTTCGCTTCCGCGCAGCCACCGGCCGATTCTCACGTCACCCCAGCGCCCGCAAGGGGCTGACGCGCCAACGATACATCTCGCACAAATATGCATCCGTTGCAACATCTTTGAAGGGTCCCGTCTGAGGGTCATGACAGCAACGCACCAAATGCCCTTGCTTACTCGCGTGGCGCCCGCGATCGGGCTGTTCTTCCTGGCGCCGCTGAACGCAGAAGCCCTCATGGGCAACTTTCCGATCGCCAGCCCCATCGGTGTCGTGGGACTCCTCGCCATACTTCCCCTGTACGGAGCCGGCGCCCTGTTCATCCGCGAACTGGTCCGGCGGACCGGGCGCGGCTGGCCGACCATGCTGGCGCTCGGGCTGGCGTACGGGATGTTCGAAGAGGCGTTCATCACCCAGACGCTCTGGAACGAGAACTGGGTCGACGTCCGCATCCTGGACTACGGCTACATGCCTGCCATGGGGACAGCGCTGCCATGGATACTGTTCATGGCAGGCGTGCACACCATCTGGAGCATCAGCGCCCCGATCGCGATCGTCGAGACGCTGGCCGGCACGCGCCGGACCACGCCATGGCTGAAGAAGCGCGGTTTCGTGATCGTCGGCGTGCTCTTCTTCGCCTATTCGGTGTTCGCCGCCGTCGGCAACGCCGTCAACGAGGGAGGCACGCTCGCCGGCCTGCCCCAGTTCATCGGGGCGGCCGTGGTGGTCGTCGGCCTGGTCGTGCTCGGCCTGCGTCTGCGTCGCAGCGCCCCTGCGGTCGAGGGTAGGGCGCCCAGCCCGTGGACGGTGTTCGCCTTCGCCCTGGCGGCCGGCGCGATCTTCGTCCTCCTCTACGCAGTCGACCCCACCGGCCTGTCGCCCTGGCTGGCGATCCCCGTCCCGGCGTGGGGCAGCGTGCTCATCTACCTGGCCCTGTTCGCCACGGTCGGCACCCTGGTCAGGCGCTGGTCGCACCGCTCCAACTGGTCGGACGCGCACCGGCTGGCGCTCGCGGCAGGAGCCATGCTCACCTACGCGTGGCACTCCTTTCCGTGGAAGCCGACCTTGACCGTGCCCATCAGCCAGACGGTGGACCTGACCAGCAACACGATCACAACGATCGGCGCCATCGTCCTGCTCGTGATCGCGGCACGCCGGGTCACCACATGACCAGCCGGAACCCGCAGCGGACCAGACCCACCCGATAGTCACCGCGGCTCACCAGAAGAGCCCGCCATAGGCGACCATGGCCTACTCCAGGCGAGGCCGGCCGCCGAGCTGCTGCAGCAAGTCCTGCCGAAACCGGGCCTGGGAAGTGCGCACCGCCGAACAAGATCACCAGGCCCTCCACCATTGTCGTGATCTTCATTGCTTGCATCCGGCAAATAACGGAGCATCTGCTCTAGAATCATGTATCTTTAGGGACGCCATTTCGACGGAGCTCGATACGACACGGCGGAACGCCGGAGAGGAGACATCATGACTGGTCTCGTCGATCGTCTACTGGCACGGGTCGCGCAAAAGGCGACCGTGGAGGCAGGCTGCAGCTACAGGTACTACTGCATCGGCAGCTACATGTATCAGGAGATGTGCTGCCTGGACCAGAAGTGCCAGGTGACCAAGGTCGGCAAGTGCATCTGAGGTAGTCGGGCTGGTGTCCGGCGGGCGGTGGCGGGCCACCGCCCGCCGATCGGTGGGGTGGGCGGATGGAGTACGTGCGGATCGGATGCGTTTGCCTGGTGGGCCTGGTCTTCGCGGTCACGGCGACGTCGAAACTGCGAGACTTTCAAGGGTTCGCCCGGTCGCTCCCCGGGCTTGCCCCTGTCTCCGGCAAGGCCGTCAGGCCGCTGGCCGCAGTGGTGGTGGCACTGGAGGCCCTGGTCTCGATCCTGGTCGCGGTGCCGACGGCTCGGCCGTACGGCCTAGCGCTCGCCTGCGGACTGCTCGTCACGTTCACTGCGGCGATCGCTTCCGCGTTGAGGAGAGGGCAGCGCGCCCCGTGCCGCTGCTTCGGCACGTCCCTCGCGCCCCTGAGCGCCCGTCACCTCGTCCGCAACAGCCTCCTGATCGCCGCCGCCACGCTTGCCGCGCTCTTGCCCGATGGCTCGCCGGTGCTCGCCGGGACGGCCATGGCACTGGGCGCAGGCTTGATCGGAGCGATTCTGATCGCTTCCTTCGACGATATCGTCGATCTCTTCGCTAGGAACACCTGATGCCCTTCTTGACTGCAGCGGTCGTGATCATCGGCCTGCTGTCCGTGTTCAACCTGCTGCTCACCGTCGCTCTCATCTGCCGGACGAGGCAGACGAACGAGAGTGCCGCCGCGACGGCCGGTCCCCCCATCGCGTTGCGGCCAGGCTCGCCTGTCGGTGAGTTCGCCGCCGAGTCCGTCGACGGGGAGGCGGTGTCGCACGACACGGTCACCGGTCTTGTCGGGTTCTTCTCCGCGGGATGCGTGCCCTGCCACAGGCTCCTGCCCCGCTTCGCCGAGCACGCCTGCGCCGTGGGACGGGAGAACGTGCTGGCGGTGGTCGCAGGGGATGACCCGGAAGCGGTCGCCGTGCTCAAGCCGGTGGCGCGCGTGATCGTGGAGGACTACGACGGCCCGGTGGCCGGTGCGTTCCAGAACACCTGGACCCCGGCGGTCTACCTGATCGGTTCCGATCACCGCGTCGTCGCCGCGGGTGGCCGTCTGGAGGACCTCTCCATCGCGTCGTCGGCATGATCGCTCGTGGGGCGATCCGGCGGAGCGGGATCCGTGAGCTGACCTCGGCCGCCGCGGCGGCCCTGTCACTGACCTGGCGGTCGGCGCCAGGAGGGGTCATCGGCCAGGTCATCATGACAGTCGCCGAGGCCGCGGCCCCCGTCGCCACCGCGTGGCTCACCAAATCCGTCCTCGACCGGCTGGCCACCCCGGACGGCGCGGTCGCCGGACTCGCGCTCGGGCTGGCCGCGGCGGGTCTGGCCGCCGCGGCGCTGCCGGGGATCGGCCGCTACCTGCGCGCGCAGACCGGCCGCCGGGCCGGGGTGGAGGCGACCGACAGGCTGTTCGCGGAGGCCGAGCGGCAGGTCGGTCTGCGGCGTTTCGAGGATCCGGTCTTCCTCGACCGCTTACGCCTGGCCCAGGAGGGGGCCGGGACCACCGGTGACCTCGTCAACGGCATCTGCGGCAGCCTGCACGGCATCCTGTCCCTGGCGGGATTCGTGGGCTCGCTGCTCATCCTCAGCCCTGCCATGACGGCGCTCGTGGTGCTGGCCGCCGTCCCCGTGCTCGTCGCCGAACTGCTGTTGTCGCGGCGACGGGCCGCCGTGCAGTGGGACATCGAGCCGATCCACCGGCGCGAGTTCTTCTACGGCCGGCTGCTCACCGACGTCCAGGCCGCCACGGAGATCCGGCTGTTCGGTATCGGCGCGTTCCTGCGTGCCCGGATGATGGCGGACCGGCGCGAGGCGAACGCCGCGGAAACCCGGATGGACCGCCGCGAACTGGTCGCCCAAGGCGGTCTTACCGCGCTGAGCGCGGTGGTCTCTGGTACCGGGCTGTGGTGGGCGATCACGGCCGCCCGCGGCGGATCGCTGAGCGTCGGCGACGTCGCCATGTTCGTCGCGGCCGTCGGCGGCGTGCAGGCCGGGCTGAACACGCTCATCTCCTCGGTCGCCTCCGCCCACCAGCGGCTGCTCACCTTCTCGCACTACGTCGCGGTGACCAGGGCCGAGCCGGACCTGCCGAGCGTCGACGAGGGCACGGCTCTCGCCCTGAGCCGGGGCATCCAGCTGCAGGACGTGTGGTTCCGCTACAGCGATGACCACCCCTGGGTGCTGAGCGGGGTCGATCTGACGGTTCCACAGGGCCGGTCGGTGGCCCTCGTCGGGCTGAACGGCGCGGGCAAGAGCACCCTCATCAAGCTGCTGTGCCGCATGTACGACCCGACGCGCGGCCGGATCCTGTGGGACGGTGTGGACCTGCGGGACATCCCTCCCGCCGCGCTCCGCGAGCGGATCAGCGCCGTGTTCCAGGACCACATGAACTACGACATGACCGCCGCCGAGAACATCGGACTCGGGGACCTACCCGCTCTGGGCGACCCTGCCCGCCTCAAGGAGGCGGCCGTCCGCGCCGGCGTGCACGAGACGCTCTCCGAGCTTCCGCGTGGGTACGACACCCTGCTCACGCGCATCTTCTTCTCCGAGGCCGACAAGGGCAACGCCGAGACGGGCGTGGTGCTGTCCGGCGGACAGTGGCAGCGTCTCGCGCTGGCCAGAGCCCTCGTCCGCGACGGCAGGGACCTGATGATCCTCGACGAGCCCAGCTCCGGCCTGGACCCGGAGGCCGAGCACGAGGTCCATACCCGTATCAGGGAGCATCGCGCCCGCCGTACGAGCCTGCTCATCTCCCACAGGCTCAGTGCCGTACGGGACGCCGATCTCATCGCTGTGCTGCACGACGGGCGGATCGCCGAGCAGGGACCGCACGAGGCACTGATGGAGGCGGACGGTCACTACGCCCGACTGTTCCGGCTCCAGGCCGCGGGATACCAGGAGGCGCGGTGAAGCGGGGCGCGCTGCTGCTCCCGGCGTGCGGTGCGCTGGCGCTGGGAGCCTCGCTGTGGTGGATCCGCCGGAACTATCTGGTCGCCGCCGTCGAGGGGCGGAGTATGGAGCCGTCCTTCCGCTCCGGCGACAGGCTACTCGTGCGCAGGGCCAGGCGGGTTCGCGCCGGCCAGGTCGTGGTCGTCCGGATTCCAGACCCTCCCGTGGTGTACGAGCCGCCACCGGGTCTTGAACTGGGCCTTGAACTGGTCCCCAAGGCGGAGGCGCCGAAGCGGGATCGTCCCGGCCGGCGACTGCTCATCAAGCGGGCGGTCGCGGTGGCCGGCGACCCCGTGCCGAGAGAACGCTTCCCGGCGCTGCGTGACGTCCCGGAGACCGTCGTGCCTCCGCGTACTCTCGTCGTGCTGAGCGACAATCAGGCCGCCGGCTGGGACTCTCGGGCCTTCGGCTTCGTCCGGGGCGACCAGTTGGTCGGCGTCATGGTGCGCCGCCTGACGCCACTGTGACCGCCGCCGAATGACAGCTGCCGGGCCGCTCCCCCACACCGCCGACGGCACCCTCGTGGAAAAGTATGGGACTCGTGCGCTCGGCCCGCCCAGCCCACTCCCCTGCGGTCCTGGGTGAAGCGAGGAGGCCGAGGAGTTCCTCCCGCCTAACAACAGCCGCTTACGCTCGGCGGACAGCTTGGCGTGGCGGGCCTGCAGGCGGGCGCCCACGTTCCGAACCCATTGGGTCGTCTTTGCGACCTCGCATCTCGACGCTTACTGGCGTTACCACCTCGCCCGACAACACGAACGTGTCTCCCGATGCCCTTCGCGTGGATCTCGGTCAGCGCCTCGGCGAGCCCCGCGGCCAGCCACCATCCGCCGATCGAGTCGACCGGACCGCACCTGCTGATCAACGTGTACAGCGAGGGTGCCTGGACGTAACGGGTGGCGATCCACGGGGGTTCGTCGTCTGCGCCAGCGTCCAGCAGCCCGGCTGTGTGGACGCCGCCCATGTCTCGGACGGCTTCAATCTCTCGGCGGAATCGGGCCAGCCAGGTCGAGGAGGAGGCGAGGCCCGATTTGAAGATCTTGACAGCCGTGCACTTCGCTCGCATAGCCCGCACCATTCAAGGACGCCGGAGTTCGCCGCGCTCGATGCCTCAGCTTGGATCCACGGCTTGATTTCCCACGGTCAGTTTGTTGGTCCAATTCCTCGATGAGGACCAATCTCGCAGGTAGAGGCCAGGTTCCGTGCCATGAGGGACCTGCCGTGCTCGGTCACGGCTTGTCCTGGGGACGGTCGGGAGGCAAAGGCGTGCGCCGGAGCGGCGCGGGTAACCGGGCGGGGTTGTCCAGCAGAGCGGTGATCTGGGCCTTTGAGATGGTCAGGCCTCGGGGGGCCGGTGACGGGCGGTGGGTCGGTGGAAGGCGTTGGTCCAGGCATGTTGCCAGGGCCAGTGCTGGACCAGGTGGAAGACCACGTGCCCGTGGCCGTGCCGGGCGATGCTGACGCGGCAGGCTTTCCAGCAGCGGCGAGGCGCTGTCGTGTCGTATCGGCGGACAGCGGTGTCGGTGCTGAGCTTCGTTCACGGCCTCGGCCGTCCCGCCCGTGCCGGTACCGGGCTGTCCGTCCCAGACGGCCACCAGCTGATCGACCGTTGACAGTACGGCCTCGTTGGCGGCCTCGTACGCCTGCCGGTTGGCGTGGTCGAAGTCCATGATACGGACGGTCTTCGCCGCCTCCATGAGCCGGTCGAACTGTTCGGCGTGATCCGGCTTCACCTTGGCCTGCCGGTAGTCCCGCGACGGCAGCACCACCTCCAGTGATCCGCCGACTGCGAGCACCGCGTCAGCGAACAGGCTGTCGGCCCCACGAGCAATGCAGGAGACGCCCACGAGTTCGCCGGTCAACAAGGCAAGGTGCGCGCGGAGCGCGTCGGAGACGAGGCGGGCCACCGCCGGCGTCAGGTTCATGTGGCCGGTCACGCCGATACGCATCATCGAGTCCTTCCCTGTGTGCCAGTTCCTGGCGTGCCAGCGTCTCGCGGATGTGCTGCTGAAGAGGAGCCACGATGGGATCTTTCCGGGTCTCAATCTCAAGATAGAACTCGCGGAGCCGCACCCTGAGCCTGTCGGACTGGACTTGCCCGGCGGTGTCGGCTGCGGCGTTTCCCACGGTCACGGCCTCGTCGAGGTCGCCGCTGATGAGGTGGGCGTAGGCGAGCCCAACCTGATCGAGTGCGAGGCTGCGCATGCTGGAACGTTGCCGGAGTGCCACCGCTTGTCGGATGTGGTCAAGGGCGTCGCCTGCGACCTCGGCGTTGCCCGTGGCGCGCTTGAAGGACTCGGGCCGGCCCATCTTGGCGTACGACCGCGCCTCTCGGGTGTGCAGCATCGCGCGGAGCCGAGGTGTCGCCGTGGACCTGACTCCGTCCAGGGCGAGCCGGATCAGCTCCAGCGCGTCCTGCGGTTGATCGAGGTACAACAGTTGCCGAGCCATGGACGCCAGGACGCTCGCGCCGAACGGCTTGTCTTCGCCGGGCGTGGACGCCTGCAGGGACATGACGTAGTACTTCTGCGCCGCGGTTTGCATGCCGCAGTCCCATGACATGGTGGCGGCGATCTTCGAGAGCTGCGCCATCACGTGGAACAGGCGCACGCTCACCTCGTGGGGGTGGCTGTCGCGCAGCAGGTCGGCCACTTCGTTGAGCTGCCCCATCACGGCCTTACGGGCAAGCCCGCCACCGTGCTGGTCGTCCCATGTGCGGAAGACGTTCGCCGCCTGCTCCAATTGGGCGACCTCGTCCAATCCGATCCGTCCGCTGTACTCCGACGGGGAGGGCACAAGGGGCGAGTGCGCGAGCACCCTCCAAGAACGGGGCCCGAGCAGGACGGAGCCGACACTTCGGAGACGAGTAAGACGAGCTCACGAAAGGAAAGCGCACCCCTGCCCGGTATGCCCGCTGCACCTTCCGGTTTGGCGTTCTATCGAACGTCCTACGGGTCTGACCTGACGAACGGGGCCACGCGTGGTTCCGGAACGCCCGGCCGCGTGCCGGGACCGTGCCGAAGAGCATCCAGCGAGCAACCACGGGAGCACCTCAACGCGGCCGGAGTACCGCGAAAACCGAGAAACCCCAGCTCAGTGCCCTGAGCTGGGGTTTGATGCGGTGCGCCGCCAGGGACTCGAACCCCGGACCCGCTGATTAAGAGTCAGCTGCTCTGACCAACTGAGCTAGCGGCGCTTGCAGAGAGGAATATACCGGTGATCCGCATCCTGGTCGAATCGGTAACAGGCGGGGCCTGTCGGGCAGTCAAGGCTAGAATAAAGTTCGGCCCCCGGCTCCGGCAGACAGGATCACCGATGTTCGACTCTCCCGCCGAGGTGGCGGAGCGGCTCGCCGCCGTGGACTACCTCTCCGACGACGCCATCTCCACCTCGGTGTTCCTGGCCGCGGCGCTGGGCAAGCCGCTGCTGGTCGAAGGCCCCGCGGGCGTCGGGAAGACGCAGCTGGCCAAGGCCGTGGCCCTGGCGACCGGGGCCGAGCTGATCAGGCTGCAGTGTTACGAGGGGCTCGACGAGGCCAGGGCGCTGTACGAGTGGAACTACAAGAAGCAGCTGCTCAGGATCCAGGCCACCAGCGCGGACGACGACATCTTCTCCGAGGAGTTCCTGCTGGAGCGGCCGCTGCTGAAGGCGATCAGGGCCCCCGGCCCGACGGTGCTGCTCATCGACGAGACCGACAAGGCCGACGTCGAGGTCGAAGGGCTGCTGCTGGAGCTGCTGTCGGACTTCCAGATCACGATCCCGGAGCTGGGCACGATCGCCGCCACCCGCCGGCCGTACGTGGTGCTGACCTCCAACGCCACCCGCGAGCTGTCCGAGGCGCTCAAGCGGCGCTGCCTCTACCTGCACCTCGAATACCCCACGCCCGAGCGGGAGCGGGACATCGTACTCAGCCAGGTGCCGGGCATCCGGGCCGACCTGGCCGAGCGCCTCGCCAGGACGGTGGCCACGCTGCGGGCGCTGGAGCTGAAGAAGGCGCCGTCGGTGGCCGAGACCGTCGACTGGGCCAACACGCTGCTGGCGCTCGGGCGGGACGACCTCGACGAGGCCACCGTGGCCGGGACGCTGGGCGTGGTGCTCAAGCACGCCTCCGACCAGGCGCGGGCGGTCAAGGAGCTGGGGCTGCCCGATGTCGCTGATCGATAGGCATGTCGGGTTCGTACGGGCGCTGCGCGAGGCCGGGATCCCGGTGTCGGTGGCCGAGGGGCTGGACGCCGCGCACGCGCTGCGGGTGATCGAGCTGAGCGAGCGGGAGTCGCTGCGTGCCGCCTACGCGGCCACGCTGGTCAAGAAGCCCGCCTACCGGCCGGGGTTCGACGTGCTGTTCGACCTGTGGTTCCCGGCCTCGACGTCCGGCATGCACGCCGAGCGCGCCGAGCGGCCGATCGACCTGGAGACGGCCCCCGTCCCCGAGCTGCGCGACCACCTCGCCCGGCTCCTGACCGGCGGCGGCGACCAGGAGCTGCGCGAGTTCGCCCAGGCCATGGTGGGGCGCTTCGGCCACCAGCCGGCCGCGACCCCCGGGCGGCAGAACTGGTTCTCCTACAGCGTCATGCGCGCCCTGTCCCCCGAGACGCTGATGGCCCGCATCCTCCAGAACGTCCTGCAGGGCCAGGAGCGCGGCGGTCTGGCCGAGAGGAACGCCCGCAGGACGGTCTACGACAACACCCGGCGCTTCGAGGAGGCCGTGGCCACCGACGTGCGCCGCCGCATCGCCGAGGACTCGGGGATCGAGCGCATCGCCCGCTCCGCCGTCCGGCCCCCGCTCGACCAGATCGACTTCCTGCGCATCACCAAGGCCGACCTGGCCAGGCTGCGCCGCGAGGTCCATCCGCTGGCCAGACGGCTGGCCACGCGCCTGACGATCAAGCAGCGCAAGGGCAGGCGCGGCCGCCTCGACTTCCGCAGGACCGTGCGGGCCTCGCTGCAGAGCGGCGGCGTGCCGCTGACCACGCACTTCAGGCCCCCGCGGCCGCACAAGCCCGAGCTGGTCGTCCTCTGCGACACCAGCGACTCGGTCTCGTCGTTCGCCCACTTCACGCTGCTGCTCACGTACGCGCTGAGGGAGCAGTTCACCAAGGTGCGGGCGTTCGGGTTCGTGGACACGGTGGACGAGATCACCCGGTTCTTCGTCCCCGGCGCCGACGTCGTCGAGGCCCTGACCAGGCTGACGACCGAGGCCGACATGGTGCGCTTCGGGCGTACCAACTACGGGCACTCGCTGGAGCGTTTCGCCGAGCGGTACGGCGACGCCGTCGGCCCCAGGACCTCGCTGCTGATCCTGGGCGACGCCCGCTCCAACTACCAGCCGCCCGCCCTGGACGTGCTCAGGTCGCTCGTGGGCCGCTCGCGGCACGCGTACTGGCTCAATCCCGAGCCCGTGGCGCAGTGGGACACGGGAGACTCGGTCGCGAGCGAGTATGGTGCGGTCGTCCCCATGCACGAGTGCCGCAACGTCGCCCAGCTCACGGCCTTCATCGAAACGCTGGCCTGAAGCGCTGGATTGAGGCCTCAGGCGCGGTGGAGCTCCCTGGCCGCGGTGCGGGTCAGCAGCTCGATCTGCTCGGCGTTGAGCGCGACGCGGTCGGCCGACTTGATCACCTTGGCCGCCAGGCGCGGCTTGAGCAGCGTCAGGCCCTCGGCGACCACGATGCCGCCCTTGGGCAGCAGGCCGCAGTGGACGGCGAGCAGGGGCGTGATCGTCACCGGGATGCGCGTCTCGCGGCTCAGCAGCTCGGCGAACGCCTCGGACGCCTCCACCAGCGGCTTGGCCGTCTTGGTGCCGTACTTCTCGCCGAAGAACAGCCGGCCGGCGTAGCAGGCGATCTCGGTGTCGGGACTCCAGGACTCGTTGTCGATGATCCACAATCCGCCCGGGCCGATCACCAGGTGGTCGATCGACGCCTGGCCGCGGATGGCGCGGCCGTCGAGCACGGTGTAGCCGAGGCGGCCGAGGGACCGGCGCAGCAGCTTGCCGGTGATCGCCTCTCCCTTCCGCGCACCGCGCCAGACCGCCGTCGCGTGGAAGGAACGCCAGTCGAGGAACCAGTCACCCGCCGCCACGAGCCCGGCCAGGAGCACGCCGAACAGCGGAGCAGCACCGGAGAGGCCGAATCTGAGGGCGAGCGCGACCCCGATCACGAACCCCACGGCGGCCTTGACATACCTGGACTTGCGCCGGTTGGCGGCGTCCTCCCGCCAGAACTTCTCATACCACCACTGCGGAGAAGACCCTGTGTACTTCTCATCCGGCTGCACGTAGATAGAGCCACCTGGCACGGCAGACCCCCCCAATCTAGATGTGTTGCAGGATCTGCCACGCCGAAGATCCCTCGCCAGTCAAGGGATACCCGCCCCTCAACCAAGGCGAGCCTAAGGTGACGTAATTAGTACCCGCAAGACCAGCAAATGACCTCAACCGACCAGTCGGTATGCTAAAGCAGGTGACAAAGGGGGACATGTGAAAGAGGAACCGGTCAGACAGCGACTGCTCGCCGAGGCGACCCGTCTGTTCGCCGAGCGCGGCTTCGAGAGCACCTCCGTACAGGAGATCGTCGTGGCGGCCGGCGTCACCAAGGGCGCCATGTACCACTACTTCGACTCCAAGGACGACCTGCTGCACGAGATCTACGGCCGGGTGCTGCGCATGCAGATGGACCGGCTGACGCGGATCGCCGACGGTCCCGGCGACGTGCGGGAGCGCCTGTACCGGGCCGCGGCCGACGTCGTGGAGACCACGGCCGCGAACCTGGACGACTCCAAGATCTTCTTCAGGTCGATGCACCTGCTCGCGCCCGAGACGCAGAAGAGCGTGCGCGCCGAGCGCCGCCGCTACCACGAGCGCTTCCGCGGCCTCGTGGCCGAGGGCCAGCGCGAGGGCGTCCTCAGCGACCGGGTCCCGGCGGAGCTGGTCGTCGACTACTTCTTCGGCTCGGTGCACCACCTGGGCTCGTGGTTCCACGTGGACGGGCCACTGACCGGAGCCCAGGTGGGCAGGCACTTCGCCGACCTGCTGCTCACCTCACTCGGGGCCGGGCACGTCGACGAGTGAGGCCAGCGCCGCGCGGTGGTCGCCGGGCGTGCCCAGTGCGATCTCCGCGGCCTTGGCGCGCTTGAGGTAGAGATGCACGGGGTGCTCCCACGTCATCCCGATCCCGCCGTGGAGCTGAAGGGCCTCTTCGGCGGCGTGTACGGCCACGCCCGCGTTCCACGACTGGGCCACGGCCACGGAGACCGCCGAGCCGTCGGTCGCGGCGCTCCGGGCGGCGGCCCTGGCCCGTACGACGTCCAGCCACAGGTCCGCCAGCCGGTGCTTGATCGCCTGGAAGGAGCCGATCGGCCGGGCGAACTGGTGGCGTTCCCTGACGTGGGCGAGCGTCGTGTCGAGGCACCATTCGGCCACCCCGAGCTGCTCGGACGCCAGCAGCCCCGCCCCGAACCTGAGCACCTCGGCCAGGTCGCACTCCCCCACGTCCCTGGCCTCGGCCCCGTCGAAGGTGACGGTCGCGACGGGCCTGGTCTGGTCGAGCGACGGCACCGCCTGGACGAGCGCGCCCCCTTCCACGGCGTGGAGCCTGCCGCCGACGGGCACCAGCAGCACGTCGGCCACGTCGGCCCCGGCCACCCCGGCGACGGTCCCGGTCAGCCGCCCGTCCTCGAGCCGCACGGCCGCGCCCGTCCGGTACGGGGAGGCCGCGAACGGCACGGCGAGGGCGGCGGTCTTCCTGCCCTCGGCCAGCTCCTCCAGCAGGGTGTCACCGGTCGCCAGCAGCGCGCGGGTGGCCAGCACCGAGCTGGTGAAGAACGGCACCGGCGCCACGCCCCTGCCCAGCTCCTCCAGCACGACGGCCGCCTCGCTGGCCGACGCCCCGGCGCCGCCGTACTGCTCGGGGATGAGCAGCCCGGCCACCCCGATCTCGCCCGCCAGCGTCTTCCACAGGTCCAGGTCATACGGCTCGGACTCGATGCGCTTGAGCACGGCGGCGGGCGGGCAGCGGTCGGCGAGCAGCCCGCGCACCGCGGCCCGCAGCTCCTCCTCGACCTCCGAGTACAGAAGAGTCATCGCGGCAGGTCCTTCCAGGGCACGTCCTTGTCGACGCGGGGCTCTGAGGGCAGGCCGAGCACCCGCTCGGAGATGATGTTGCGCAGGATCTCGGACGTGCCGCCCTCGATCGAGTTGCCCTTGGCCCGCAGGTAGCGGTAGCCGGGGCCGCGGCCGTAGAAGTCGACGTCTTCCGAGCGGCGGAACGTCCAGTCGTCGTAGCCCAGGTCGCGCCCGAACTCCACCTCGAAGCCGGACAGCGCCTGGTTGAGCTTGGCGAACGACAGCTTCATGCCGGACCCCTCGGGCCCCGGCTGGCCGGCGGCGAGCTGCTCCCGCAGGCGCACCCCGGACAGGCGGGTGACCTCCGCCTCCACCCAGAGCGACAGCAGCCGCTGGTGCAGGTCGTGGGTGCGCAGCTCGGGGTGGGCGCGCCAGGAGTCGGTCACGACGCCGACCATGCCGCCGCCGCGCCGCACGGGGGCGCCGCCGATGGCGACGCGCTCGTTCATCAGCGTGGTCTGCGCGACCCGCCAGCCGTCGCCGACCTCGCCGAGCCGCAGGTCGTCGGGGAGCCGCACGCCGGTCAGGAACACCTCGTTGAACTCGGCCTCACCGGTGATCTGCCGCAGCGGCCGCACCTCGACGCCCGGGGCGTGCATGTCGCAGATGAAGTACGTCATGCCGCGGTGTTTCGGCACGTCCGGGTCGGTACGGGTGACGAGGATCGCCCACCTGGAGTGATGGGCGCCGGACGTCCACACCTTCTGGCCATCGACGACCCATTCGTCCCCGTCCTTGACGGCACGGGTCGCGAGCGTGGCCAGGTCGGACCCCGCGCCGGGCTCGCTGAAGAGCTGGCACCAGATCTCCTCGCCGGTCCACAGCGGCCGGAGGAAGCGGCGTTTCTGCTCCTCCGTCCCGAACGCCAGGATCGTCGGGGCCGCCATCCCGAGCCCGATGCCCTGGACGCCGGCGTTGAGCTCCGGCGTGCCGGCCAGCTCCCGCTCGACGACCTGTTGCAGCTCCCGCGACACGCCCAGCCCGCCGAGCCCTTCGGGGAACCACACCCAGGCCAGCCCCGCGTCGAACCTCGCCCGCAGGAACTCCAGCCGATCCCCGTCCGGATCGTGCTCCGCGAGGAACGCCGCGACGCGCTCCTTGATCTCCGCCTCGTTCACATGTACCTCTTCAGCTCGCGATAGGCCAGGGACCGCTTGTGCACCTCGTCGGGACCGTCCGCCAGGCGCAGCGAGCGGGCGCCCGCCCAGAGCGCCGCCAGCGGGAAGTCCTGCGAGACGCCGCCCGCGCCGTGCACCTGGACGGCCTTGTCCAGGATCCACTCCACGGCGATGGGAGTGGAGATCTTGATGGCCTGGATCTCGGTGTGCGCGCCCTGGTTGCCCACCGTGTCCATCAGCCAGGCGGTCTTGAGCACGAGCAGGCGTAGCTCCTCGATCCTGATCCGCGACTCGGCGATCCAGTCCTGGATCACACCCTGCTGGGCGACGGGCTTGCCGAACGTCGTCCTGGCCAGCGCCCGCCTGCACATCAGCTCCACGGCGCGCTCGGCCATGCCGATCAGGCGCATGCAGTGGTGGATGCGGCCGGGGCCGAGCCGGGCCTGGGCGATGGCGAAGCCGCCGCCCTCCTCGCCGATCAGGTTCTCCACGGGGACGCGCACGTCCTCGAACACGATCTCGGCGTGGCCGCCGTGGTCGGCGTCGGTGTAGCCGAAGACGTGCATGCCGCGCTTGATGTGCAGCCCGGGGGTGTCACGGGGCACCAGGATCATGCTCTGCTGGCGGTGCGTGGGCGCGGCCGGGTTCGTCTTGCCCATGACGATGAAGATCTTGCAGTTGGGGTTCATCGCGCCGGAGATGAACCACTTGCGGCCGTTGATGACGTACTCGCCGCCGTCCCGGACGATGGAGGTGGCGATGTTGGTGGCGTCCGAGGAGGCCACGTCGGGCTCCGTCATCGCGAAGGCGGAGCGGATCTCCCCGTCGAGCAGCGGCCGCAGCCACTCCTTGCGCTGCCACTCGCTGCCGAACATGGACAAAACCTCCATGTTCCCGGTGTCGGGCGCGGCGCAGTTGGTGGCCGTCGGGGCGATGGTGGGACTGCGGCCCATGATCTCCGCCAGCGGCGCGTACTGGAGGTTCGTCAGGCCGGCGCCGTGCTCGCCCGGGAGGAACAGGTTCCACAGGCCGCGCTTCCTGGCCTCGTCCTTGAGGTCCTCCATGAGGGGCGGCGGGCTCCAGCCGCTGATCGCCGCCTGCTCCTCGAAGGGGGCCTCGGCGGGATAGACGCATTCCTCCATGAAAAGCAGCAGTCGTTCGCGCAGGTCCTCGGTGACGCTGTCAAAGGCGAAGTCCATGCCTGCGAGCCTACCGACCGGCCGGTATGAGTGTCGACAGGTGGTTCCCCACAAAAAGGTGCAGGTGGCCATAATCAGGACTTCGCGGGCGCCCCTAGAGTTGCCTGCCATGACCGCGAAGCTGCCCGTCCCCGTGGTGCTCGAGAACGGCGTCGTCCGGCTCGAACCGCTCACCCTCGACCACGTTCCCGACCTGTTCGCCGCCTCCGGGGGCGACGAGGAGGTCTGGCGCTGGCTGCCCGCGCCCGCGCCGCGTTCCGAGGAGGAGCTGGGGAAGCTCGCCCTGGGGCTGATGACCGACGACAACCACGTCCCCTTCGCGGTGGTGCCCAAGGAGAGCGGGCGGGCCGTGGGCTGGACCACGTACGCCGACGTGCCGGGCTTCGAGGCGAGCATCGAGATCGGCTGGACGTGGTACGGCCGGGCGGTCTGGCGCACGGCCGTGAACACCGGCTGCAAGGTCCTGCTCATCGACCACGCCTTCGCCCTCGGCTACAACCGCGTCCTGCTCAAGACCGACCACCTCAACCTCCGGTCGCAGAACGCCATCAAGCGCATCGGCGGGGTCCACGAGGGGACTCTGCGGCGGCATCGCAGGCGGCCGGACGGCACCTGGCGCGACACGGTCTATTTCGGCATCCTCGAAGAGGAGTGGCCGCAGCACCGGGCCCGCTTGGACCGTTAAGGGGTGTATGACTGATCGGCTGGGAGGCTACTGGCTCGGCGCCCGGCTCGACGGCGGCGGGCACGTCATCGTCCGCGAGGCCTACGACGAGTCGGGCACGCGGCATGCGCTGGGAGTGCCCTGCCTGCCGGACGCCGAGGCCCGCACCAGGCTCGCCGCCGCCGCCGCGGCGGCCGCGCGCGTGCGGTCGCTGTCGGTCGCCGGGCTGACGGAGGCCCGCCTGGACGGCGAGCCGCCCTACCTGGTCAGCGAGTACGTCCCGGGCCCCACCCTGCGGCAGGTCGTCGACCGGCACGGCCCGTACACGGGCGACGCCCTCTACCACCTGGCCACCGCCGTGGCCACCGCGCTGGCCGCCGCGCACGAGGCGGGCGCGGTCCACGGATCGCTCACCCCCGACAAGGTCGTCCTGGGCACCGAGGGGCCGCGCCTGGTCGGCCTGGGCTGGGGCCTGTCCCGTGAGCCCGCGGAACCGGCCGCGGACGTGCGCGACTGGGGGCGGCTGCTGATCTTCGCCGCCTACGGCCCGGACGCGCCGTCGGACCACGGCGAGCGGCTGGACCGCCTGTTACGCGGGCTGGTGGCCGCCGCGCTGCAGCGTGATCCCGAACGCCGCCCGAGCGCCCGCCAGCTCCTCCTCTCCCTCCTCGACGCCCCGCAGTCCCAGCAGGGCCGCCTGCTGCCCCCCGAGCCCGTCTCCGACCCGCCGCTGGGCGCCCGCGCCGAGACCGTGTACGCGCGGCTCACCCCGGCCGAGCAGGACCTGGTGCCGGAGGTCTTCCTCCGCCTGGTCGACCTGGACTCCGACGGCTCCGACACCATCGTCACCGCCTCCAGAGCCGACCTGGTCGCCGGCCGCGCCCCCGACGAGGTGAGCTCGATCGACGGGGTGCTGGAGGCGTACGGCAAGGCAGGTCTCCTCACCCACCGCCCTGAGGATGACGGCTCGCTGGCGATCACGTACGCGGCGCTCCTGCGGGCCTGGCCGCGGTTGCACGAGTGGCTGGACGGCGAGCGCGACGGGCTGGCCGTACACAGGGAGCTGGCGCGGGCGGCGCGGCGGTGGGAGGCCGGCGGGCGGCGGGAGGCGGCGCTGTTGCAGGGGGAGCCGCTGGACCGGGCCCTGGCGTGGGCGGCCGGCGGGCGGCGGCGGGTGACACTGAGCGCCGGCGAGCAGACGTTCCTGGACGCGGGGCTCGCGGGGGTGCGCAGGAGATCGCGCCGGCGGTGGACGGTCATGGCGGGGCTGCTGTCGGTGGTGGTACTGCTCGCTCTGTGGCAGCGGGGCGCCGCCGACGGGCGGCTGGACCAGGCGATGGCGAAGGTGGCGGCATCCAGGGCGGAGGCGCTGCGGCTGGCGGACCCGGTGACGGCCCGCAAGCTCAGCCTCGCCGCGTGGCGCCTGGCCCCGATCCCCGAGGCGCGGCGGGCGTTGACGTCGGCGGATCCGGCGGTGGACGTGTTCGCCGACCCGTACGCGGGCCCCCGCTCCCTCCACGCCATCAGCGACGACGGCTCCCGCCTCGCCGCGCTCGACGAGGGGACCCTGCGGGTCTACGACATCCCCTCCCGCCGCCAGGTCGCCCGGACGGCGGGCCCGGTCCAGTCCGTACGCGCCATGGCCTGGTCCCCCGACGGCCACACGCTGGCCCTCGTCGGCGTCGACCGCTCCTACCTCTGGGACACCACCTCCGGCGACGGCGTCGGCCCGCCCTTCGGCCGCGGCCTCGGCGCACCCGGCGAACAGTCGGCGTGGTTCAGCCCGGGCGGCGGCCTGCTGTTCGCGGCGGCCCGGCTGTCGGGCGAGCGCTGGGCGTGGAACCTGAGGGCGCGGCGAGCCGCGTACGTGGGCGAGTACGCGGTGGTGGGCCCCGGGGACCGGGTGGCGCTGGTCTTCGCGGGCAGACGTTCGGAGCTGCGCCGCCCGCCCCGGCCGTCCCCCGCGCCCTGGCTGGACCGGATGCCGTGGGAGTACACGACATTCGCCCCGGACGGCGAGCGGGTGGCGATCGCCGAGGAGAGCGGGATCCAGATCTACGACCTCGGCGGAGTGCCGACCCGGTCCACCCGGCTGCGCCCCTCGCCGGGCCACCTGCGCTTCAGCCCGGACGGTCGGCTGCTCGTCAGCACGGACAGCGATCGGGTACGGGTCTGGCGCCTCGACGACGGCAGCGGCACGCCGGTGGCCGACAGGGCGGTGCCCACGGCCGGTGTGGACCGGGCGGCGCAGGCCACGGTCACCGGGGACGGCCGGTGGCTGCGGGTCCTGGCCGGACACGGAATCGTGCTGACCATCGATCTGGAACGCGGGCCGGCGCCCCGGGATCAGGCCGCCTACATCTGCTCCACGTACGGCGCCCTCTCCCCGCGGGAGTGGTCCTGGCACCTGCCCGAACTACCGCACCGCGACACCTGCTGACGGGTCAGCCGGCCTGGGAGCTCGCGGACACCGGCTCGGGGGCAGGTTTCGAGGCCGGGGCGGGACGGGAGTGGTCGGGGGCGAGGCGGCCCAGGGTGATCGTGCCGCCGATGGTGAGCGCGCCGGCCAGGATGGCGGGGATCGCGGTGGAGGGGTTGGTGGGCAGGGGTTCGCCGAGGAGGATCACACCGGCGAGGACCGAGGTGATGGGGTCGATGACCTGCACGCCGGCGTAGGCGATGCCGAAGTAGCCGACCGCGTAGGAGCGCTGCAACAGCACCACCGCGCAGACCAGCAGCACGGGCACGGCGAGCGTGAACCAGTGCACCAGCCGGCCCCAGTCCCCCTGCATGCCGCCCCCGACGACCCGGACGAACGTGGACACGCTCGCCGTCACCACGCCCGCGCCCACGGACAGCAGTAACGCCCTGTTCGGCCCGTGCACCCGGGTCGCGAGGAGCTGCGTCACCAGGACGATCAGGCCGATCACGGCCACGAACACGAGCGCGGCGCCGTCGCTCAGGTGCGGCGTCACGTTGTGGTGCGGCACCAGGAGCATGAGCCAGAGCAGGCCCACGGCCACCGCGATCGAGCCGAAGATCTCCGCGCGGTACGGCTTGCGCCCGTACATGAACGCGGCCAGCGGCACGGCGAACACCAGCGTGGCGACGCTGATCGGCTGGACGGCCACCAGCGGCGCGAAACTCAGCGCCACGGCGTGCAGGCAGGCGCCGGTGAGGCCGATGGCGCCGCCGATCAACCAGCGGGGGCGCCTGGCCAGCTTGAGCGTGGCGCCCGCGGCCACGGCCTCATACTGCTGCAGGGCCGCGCCGAGTGCGTATCCAAGCGCTCCCACCAGGGCGATGATCAGACCGACCCAGGTCATGGGCGTCCGCGCAGGGGCATGGATCCTTCCAAGAGCATTGCTCTAGCTTATGAGGGAAGCGAAGCTGGCGAATCATACTTTTGGTGGATCGTTCGGGTGGGAGCTGCTCCCGGCCAGCACACATGTGTGACCGGGTGGGAAGAGGTCAGGAGCGCTCGGGGCAGACGCAGAACAGGTGCCCGGCGGGGTCCTGGAGGACGATCCAGCCGACGCCGTCCTCCGTGATCCCCGGCTGGAACTCCGGCTTCGTGGCGCCCAGCGCGACGTACTCCTCCGCCGCCTTCTCCACGTCCGGCACCCGGAAGTCCAGGTGGAACTGCTTGTCCGGGCTCGGCCAGGTCACCGGCTTGCGGTCGGGGATCCGGCCGAAGTAGATGCTGGTGGTCCCGTTTCCCACGGCCGCGTACTCGTCCTCCGCGTACTGGATCTCCCACCCCGTGATCTCGTGGTAGAACTCGGCCAGTTTCTTGGGCTCCGCGCAGTCGAGGGTGACGGCCAGGAGCTTCGCTTTCGTTGTCATGAGTCCAGGGTTCCAGCCATACCTGTCATCTTCTGTCAGGTACGGCTAGCCGCGCCGGGTGGCGGCCGTCACACGCTTGAGGATGCGGTCCCACTCCGTGCCGAACGGATTGTCCTGCACCAGGTACGTCCAGGTGGCCGTCGGCCGCTTCAGGTCCGGCTCGGGCGCCTCGAAGGACTCCAGCGAGCGCCGCTCCACCTCCGCCAGCAGCGACTTGTACTCGGCCACCGCCTCCCGGTGGAACTCGTCGATCGGGCTCATCCGGCCCAGCGCGCGCAGGTGGATGCCCTCGCGCAGGTCCGTCAGGAACGCCAGGTGCTCGGTCCAGCAGCGGTCGATGGCGTGCAGGACGATCTGGCGGGCGGTCTCGTCCCTGGTGTCCTCCGGCAGGGCCTCCCAGCGTTCGGGGTCGGCGGTGGACAGGGCCTTGGCGGCGGAGTCGCCGTGCAGGACCTTGTCGCGCCACTCCAGGATGAGCTCGCGCTGGTGCTCCAGGAGGCGGGTGTAGCGCCACGTGTTGCGGTGGATCTCCAGGTTGACGCCCTCGGCGACGCGCTGGGCGTGGCCGACGAGGTAGGCGCCGCGCCGGTGGCGGACGATGCCGTCGGGGTCGGCGGCGGGCGGGCGCTCGTCGGGGACGAACTGGGTGATCAGGTCGTCCTGGGTGCTGACGAAGAAGACAGAGCCGCCCGGGTCGCCCTGGCGGCCGGCGCGGCCCCGGAGCTGGTCGTCGAGGCGGCTGCTGGCGTGGCGGCCCGAGCCGATCACGTACAGGCCGCCCAGCTCGGCGACGCCGTCCCCGAGGCGGATGTCGGTGCCGCGCCCGGCCATCTGGGTGGAGACGGTGATGGCGTCGCGCTCCCCCGCCCTGGCGATGATCGCGGCCTCTTCGGCGTCGTTCTTGGCGTTGAGGACGACCGGCTCCATGCCGCGCCGCTGGAGGAGCTTGGCGAGGTTCTCCGACTCGGCGACGTCGAGCGTGCCGATGAGGATCGGCCGGCCGGTGGCGTGGACCTCCTGGATCTCCTCGACCAGGGCGGCGTCCTTGTCGGGGACGGTCGGGTAGATGCGGTCCGGTTCGTCCTCGCGCACGCAGGGCCGGTTGGGCGGGATGACCGCGACCTTGAGACCGTAGAACTCGCCGAGCTGCTCGCTGACCGCCACCGCCGTGCCCGTCATGCCGCAGATCTCCGGGTAGCGGCGGATCAGGCCCTGGACGGTGATCGAGTCGAGGATCTCGCCCTTCTCGCTCGGCGGCAGCGCCTCCTTGGCCTCCACGGCCGCCTGCAGGCCGTCGGGCCAGCGCTGGAGCAGCGCCACCCGGCCGCGCGAGGGGTTGATCAGCTGGACCTTGCCGTCGCGCACGATGTAGTCGACGTCGCGGGCGAGCAGCGCGTGGGCGTGCAGGGCCAGGTTGAGCTCGATGAGCGTGCCGGGCTCGTGCTCGTCGTAGAGCTCGACGCCGAGGAGGTTCTCGACGCTGTCGGCGCCCTTGGGGGTGAGGTAGACGTTGCGGGCCTGCTCGTCGATCTCGTAGTGGTAGCCGCGTACGAGCTGCCTGACCAGCGCCGCCATCTCCGGCACCGCGCTGCCGGGGTCGGTGGACCCGGCCATCACGAGCGGCACGCGGGCCTCGTCGACCAGCACGGAGTCGGCCTCGTCGATCAGGGCCACCTCGGGCGCGGGCACGATGATCTCGGCGGCCTCCGTGCGGAGCCGGTCGCGCAGCACGTCGAACCCGATCTCGCTGACGGGCCCGTACGTGACGTCCCTCGCGTACGCCTCGCGCCGCTCCTCCGGCGTGGAGTTCTGGCCGATCCAGCCCACGGTGACGCCGAGCGCCTCGTAGAACGGCCCCATCCACTCCGCGTCACGCCTGGCCAGATAGTCGTTCACCGAGATCACGTGGACGTGCTTGCCCTGCAACGCGTAGCCCGCCGCCGCCATGGCGCCGGACAACGTCTTGCCCTCGCCGGTGGCCATCTCGGCGACCTTCCCGTCGAGGAGGGCCAAGGTGCCGAGCAACTGCACGTCGTACGGCCGCAGGCCCAGCGTCCTGTCGGCGGCCTCGCGTGCGATGGCGCAGAACTCGGCCAGATCGTCCATCTTCGGCTCGGGCAGCTCGTCGAGCTTGCGCAACCGATCGGCGCGACCTTCCGCCGCCTTGACGATCTTTTCATAGGGGGTCAGGGGCACGCCTCCTGGACGATCCAGGAGATTCCTGATAATTCCCTTTATTGAGGCCACAGTTCCTCCAACGCACGCTTCGCCGACACCGTTCCCTCTTACAAGGGAGGGGAGCGGAGCGACGATACGGCAAGCGCCGCCGTACCGGACATTAGCTCATCCGGGACGCTGCGCCGCCACATCGCTCATGTCCGAGTCACGCGGATTCAGCCCGTACGGCGAGAACTGTGACGGCGGCCAGCAGCAGCACGCACCCCGACCAGGCAAGAGGGGTGAGCCGCTCCCCGAACAGCACCACGCCGAGCACCGCCGCGCCCACGGCCTCGCCGAGCGAGATGATCGACACCGTGGTGGCGCGCAGCGCGGTCAGGGCGCGGAAGAACAGGCCGTACGCGAGCGCCGTCGGCACCGCGCCGAGGTAGAGCAGCAGCGCCACGGACGGCAGGCTCACGTTCGGCACGACCCCTTCCACCAGCGCGAACGGCGCCAGGCACGCCGCCCCGACCACGAACCCGCCGATCGCCACCCCCTGCGGGTCGTCGTCCCCGAGCCTCCGGGAGAGGATCGTGACCCCGGCGTACCCGGCGGCCGAGAGCAGGGCGAGGCCGATGCCCGCGATGGAGGACGTCCGGGACTGCAGCGCGGTCTCCCCGGTGAGGAGGACGAGCCCGGTCAGGGCGGTGGCGAGCGCGGTGAGCGCGACGCGGCCGAGCGGCTCGCGGAGGAGGAAGCGGCTGCCCAGGGCGGTGAAGACCGGGGTGGCGCCCATCGTCACCACGGTCGCGAGCGCCACGCCGGAGTGGGCGATCGCGGCGAAGTACGCGGTCTGGTAGACGGCCATTCCGGCGCCGATCAGCAGGATCCGGCCGCTGAGCACGACCGGGCGGCGGGTGAGGAGGAGAAGGAAGGCGGCGCCGAGGAGGTAGCGCCAGAGAGAGACGCCGACGGCGCCGAGGCCGCCGGACTCGAAGAGCAGCGAACCGGCGGCGCCGCCCGTGCCCCAGGCGGTGGCGGCCACGGACACGTAAAGGGCGCCCCGCCGGGCGGAGACATGGGTCATGACAGGAGTGCTCCGGATGGAGTGGTTGGAATGGGCCCGGTGTGCGGGCAGCAACCACCCCCGGATCGCTCAGACCCGGAATCTCAGGGAATGCCGCCCGCTAGAGGGCGGGCGGCGGGGAGCAGATCAGACGTCGGTGCACCCGCCCACCCTAGCGCGGCGGGGCGGGCTAGGGTTTGCGGCCTACGCCGCCCAGGAGGAGCTGCTCCCAGGTGGCCAGCGGGCCGGGCAGGCGCTCGTCCGGATGCCATTCGGGAAAGTGCACCACTCCGGGCTCCACCAGCACCAGCCCGTCGAAGTACGCGGCGATGGAGTCCCGGTCGCGGAAGTACCCGGCGCCCATGGTGACGTGGAGCATGGCCTCCAGCGCCTGGGCCTTGGGGTTGGCCGAGGCCATCATGTTGGAGGCGGCGAGGTAGCTGCCCTTCGGCAGGGCGGACATGTACCGCCGGACCAGCCCGTGCGGGTCGTCCTGGTCCGGCAGCAGGTGCAGCACGCCGATGATCAGGATGGCCGTGGGCTGGGCCGGGTCGATCAGGCGGCGCAGCGAGGGGTGGCCGAGGACGGCCTCCACGTCGCGGACGTCGGCGGTGATGGCGTCGGCGTACGGGTTGCCGTTCAGAATGGCGCGGGCGTGCGGCTCGACCATGGGGTCGTTGTCGACGTACACCACCCTGGCCCTGGGGTCGGCGAACTGGGCCACCTCATGCGTGTTCTCCACCGTGGGCAGCCCGGCGCCCAGGTCGATGATCTGCCTGATCCCGGCCTCGCGGACGAGGAAGTCCACGACCCTGCCGATGAAGGCGCGGTTGCACCAGACGAGGTCCACCACCTCGGGCACCGTGTCCTTCAGCTTGCGGGCCACCGAGCGGTCGGCGGCGAAGTTCTCCATGCCGCCGAGCAGCGCGTCGTGGACGCGGGCCACGCTGGGCCGCGCCGGGTCGACCCCAGGAGGAGCCCACTCGTACTCTCCGCTGAGACTCAACCCCGCCCCCTTTTGCGTGCTTTGACCGGGATCGTAGTCGCACTCAGCGACTTAACGGGAAGAACGCGTCAGATTGTGGGACGCCCCTGCCCATACGTTTACGCGGCCGTGGCCGGGTAGCAGAAGGCATGCCCGAGAAGGACGGAAGAAGAGAGGGAGAGAGCCCCCATGGAGCTCTGGAACTATCGCGCTGACGTCTACGACCGCGGCCAGCCCCTGGATCTCGTGGGCTACCACGTCCAGGCGACCGATGGAAAGATCGGGTCCGTCGACGAGGCGACGTACGAGGTCGGCGAGAGCTACATCATCGTCGACACCGGCCCTTGGATCTTCGGTAAGAAGGTCATGCTCCCGGCGCAGGTCGTCACGAGCATCGACCCTCAGGAGCGCAACGTTTACGT
This sequence comes from Nonomuraea angiospora, assembly GCF_014873145.1. NCBI lineage: Bacteria > Bacillati > Actinomycetota > Actinomycetes > Streptosporangiales > Streptosporangiaceae > Nonomuraea > Nonomuraea angiospora. Next base: position 5,706,693 of record NZ_JADBEK010000001.1, read on the forward strand.
CGCGCGCACCAAGGCCGAGATCAAGGACGCGCCCGAGTTCGACGAGGGCACGTTCAAGGAACCCGAGTACCGGACGCGGCTAGGCGACTACTACGGCCGGCTCGTGTAACTGACACGCCGCAACAAAAAGGGCCGCGCCCCCAGGGGGCGCGGCCCTTCGCGGTGCGTCACGGCCATTTCGGGTCGCCCTTCGGCTCGATCGGGCCCTGCAGCACGTCCAGCCGCTCCAGGAGCGTGATGAACGTCATCGCGTACGGCGAGTCCTGGAGCACGGCCGCCACGCGCGGCCAGTCGACCTGCTCGCGCAGCGCGCGCACCTGGGCCAGCAGCGCCCCGTAGTCGCAGGCGTGCTCCGACAGCGGCAGTAGCCACGAGATGACCAGGTCGGTGGCCTCCAGCACGGGCACGATCACGGCGGACGCCTTCAGCGGCTCGGCCCGGTCCAGCAGCTCGTCGGTGATCGGCTGGTCGGACACCCGGAAGATCAGGTCCACCAGCCGGCCCTCGTCGTACGCCTTGACCAGCCAGTCCTCCGGCGGCTTGGCCGTCTGGAAGCCGATCCCGCGCAGCGCCTCCAGCGCGGTCGGCACGTCGTGCTCGGTCAGCATGAAGTCGACGTCGTGCAGTGACGGTGCGGCGCCTCTCGCGTACGCGGCGCATCCGCCGGCCAGCGCGAATTTCACCCCGGCGTCCTTCAACCCTGTGCTGGCACGCTTGAGCGTGTCGAGAATGGCGTCAGTGACAGCGTGGCCGTGGCTCGTCATGTTTTCGGGCTACCCAAACGATCGTCAACTAGGCGTTGGACGGCGGGGTCTCTTGCTCATTGATTAAGGAAAAAACATGTTATGAGAACACCCCTTAGGGCAGAGGCAGACCCATGGCTACTTTGCTCTGGATCATCGCGGTAATACTCGTCATCTCCGGGATCTACGTGATCCTGGCCAGGCGCGATCTGCTCTGGGGGATCGTGCTCATCGTCCTCGGATTCCTGGTCGGACCGGGCGGGGTCAGTATCTTCAATGTGTAGGTTCCGCGCTCCCGAGGGCATGGGAGCGCGGAAAACAGATATCCACCGTTCACCCGTTCGGGTACGCGGGATGCCGGAAGCCGTCCACGCCTCGGCCCTCCACCTGACCCCCCGTCAAAGACGCACTGGGCCGCGTGGCCGGCTTCCGCATCCGCGCGGTGGCGCACGAACGCCGAACGTTCCCGACGCCCCCGCGATGATCGCGGGGGCGTCGGGAATGAACCGGCTGGGGGCTTGCCGCGAAGGTCCTTCAGAACCCGGTCTCGCAGTCGAGGCAGTAGACGGCGTAGGCCCGGCCCAGCACCGGCAGCGCCACGTTACGGACCCGGATGCCGCCCGACGTCATGCCCTTTTCCGTGCCCTTGTGCGCGTGGCCGTGCAGGATCAGGTCGGCGCCCGCCGTGTCGACCGCCTCCGCCAGCAGGTAGCTGCCCAGGAAGGGATAGATCTCGTGCGGCTCCCCCTCCAGCGTCTCCTTGATCGGGGAGTAGTGCGACAGCACCACGCGCTTCTCGGCCACGATCTCCTTGAGCGCGACCTTCCAGGACTCGGCGATGTAGCGGGTGTGGGCGACGAAGTTCTTGATCTCCCGCTCGCCGAACTCGCTGGCGCACTTGCCCGCGAACCCGCCGCCGAACCCCTTGCCGCCGACCACGCCCAGCTTCCTGTCGCCGCACTGGACGACGGCGCCGTCGTCGTCGAGCACCACGACGCCCGCGTCGCGCAGCTCGCCGGCGATCTCGTACTGCAGGTCTGAGTGGTAGTCGTGGTTGCCGAGCACCGCGACGACGGGGATCGGCAGGCCGCGCAGCTCGTCGGCCACGACCCGCCCCTCCTCCAGCGTGCCGTGCCTGGTCAGGTCGCCGGCCAGCATCAGCACGTCCGCGCGTTCCTCGATGCCCGCCAGTCTCTTGCGGTACTGGCCTCTGTCGTCCTCCCCCAGGTGGATGTCTCCGACGGCCGCGATACGCAGGTCAGTCAAGACGCTCATCCTCCCCCGGCTCACTGGCCTCCACGACTCTGATCTCGTTGTGCAGGTGGAGCTCGGGCGCGGCCTCGTGCGCCACCTGGCCGAGCCGCTCGCGCTGGCCTGTCCCGCTGACCTCACCGCGCAGGAACAGCTGGTCGCCTCGTATGTCCACGCGGATTCCGAGCTCGTGCGTGCGTCCGTCCTCGGCCAGCGCCTGCTGGACGCGGGCCGCGACGTACTGCGGAGCTTCCATCGCTCGCCTCCTTCTTCTGTCGCCGCATGCCCCTGGATTAACACCTCAAACGGCACGGATAAGGTCAATAACCGCCTGCTCGACCGGTCCTGCCGTGGCCAGTTGCCCGAAATCGGCTTCCGCGCCCAGCTCGGTCAGCGCGGCCGCGATGGTCCTGTCCTGGTCGTACGCCTCGACCACCCGGGGGTCCACGTACGACGCCCTGGCCACCGTGGGTGTGTTGCCCAGGTATTCGGCGACCTCCCGCATGACCCGGGCCACCGCACGTTTCTTCTGGCCGGCCGGCTTGGAGACCGCCAGGCCCACGGCGGCCAGAACGGTGGCGTGCCAGGTGCGGAAGTCCTTGGCGGTGACCTCGTACCCGATGGTCTCGCGCAGGTAGTCGTTGATGTCGTCGCTCCTGATGTAGCCCCAGCCGCCGTCGCGCCGCCGGTAGCGCAGCAGCTCGCCCTCCACGCTGAGCGCCTTGAGCGACCTGAGCACCTTGCAGGCCGCGGGATCGGCCACCTCGACCTCTCGGGAGATGTCCCCCTTGGCCTGGTAGGAGCAGGTGACCGTGCCGTTGGAGCAGGTGAGGTGCTCCATCCTGAGCGTGGCCAGCCCGTACGTGTCGTAGCTCTCGCCGCCGATGCGGAAGAAGCCGACGTCGAGCAGGCGGGCCGCGGCGGCCAGCACCCGCTTCCTGGTCAGGCCGCGGCCGCCGAGCTGGCCTTCCACGGTCTTCCTGAACTCCGGCAGCCGCTCGGCCACCTCCAGCACGCGGTCGAACTTGGCCTGGTCCTGCTGCTCACGCCACAGGTCGTGGTAGCGGTACTGCCTGCGCCCGGCCGCGTCCGTGCCCACGGCCTGCAGGTGGCCGTGGGGGGACGTGCAGATCCACACGTCGGTCCAGGCCGGGGGGATGGCCAGCGCCTTGATGCGGGCCAGCGTGGCCTGGTCGCGCACCGCACGCCCGTCAGGCCCCTGGTAGCCGAACCCGCGCCCGTAGCGCCTCCGTACGATCCCCGGCTCGCTCTGATCACTGGGACGCAGCTTGGGCACGGACGGCGGCTACCCCGGAAGTTAGGGGGCAAACAGAACGGGCAGGTGGGCGGCATGTCTGATAACAGGGACATGCCGGATAACGGAAAGTGGCACGAGGAACGGGACACCAAAGGCCATGCCATGGTGCCCGCCACGCCACGCGACGTGGCGCACATCAGGATCGGCTCGTTCCTGCTGGTGTTCATGTTCGCGTTCGCGGTGCTCGGGATCATCGTCGGGGCGCCCGTCATGACGGCGATCGCGCTCGTGGTGGCTCTGATCACGGTGGTCGACATCGCACTGGCCGTGCGACGCCAGAAGCTGCGACAGGACGGAGAGGCGGGCTGATTGCGACATGGCACCACTTGAAGGGCGCGTAGTGGTGGTGACGGGCGCCAGCGGCGGGGTCGGGCGAGCGGTCGTCCGGCAGCTCGGGCGCCAGGGCGCGAAGGTGGCGCTCATCGCCCGGGGCACGACCGGGCTGGGCGCCGCCGCCGTGGACGTGGGCGTGGAAGGAGGCACCGGCGAGGTATTCGAGGCCGACATGGCCGAGTACGACCAGGTGCGGAGGGCGGCCGAGCGCATCGAGGCGGAGATGGGGCCCATTTCCGTCTGGATCAACATCGCCTTCTCCTCCGTCTTCGCCAGATTCAGCGATATTTCGCCAGATGAGTACGCCCGCACCACCGCGGTGACGTACCTGGGCTACGTCTGGGGCACGAAGGTCGCCCTGGACCTCATGCGCCCGCGCAACACGGGTGCGATCGTCCAGGCCGGCTCGGCGCTGTCGCAGCGCGGCATCCCGCTGCAGTCGGCGTACTGCGGCGCCAAGCACGCGATCAAGGGGTTCACGGAGTCGGTCCGCACGGAGTTGCTGGCCGACCGCAGCGGCATCGACATCACGCTGGTGCAACTGCCCGCGCTCAACACCCCCCAGTTCGACTGGGTGCTGTCCAAGCTGCGGCGCCACCCGCAGCCGGTCCCCCCGATCTACCAGCCGGAGGTGGCCGCCCGGGCCATCGTGTACGCGGCCGAGCACCCGGAGCGCAAGGAGTACTGGGTGGGCGCCACCACGGCCGCCACCCTCCTGGCCCAGCGCGTGGCGCCGGCGCTCGTGGACCGGTACGTGGCCAGGACCGGCGCGCGGTCCCAGCAGACGGACGAGAAGCCGCCGGACGGCGTCGCCAACCTGTGGGAGCCGGCGGACGAGGACGTGGACTACGGCGCCCACGGCTCGTTCGACGAGCGCTCCCATGCCCGCAGCCCCCAGCTCTGGCTGTCCCAACATCGCGGCCCGGTCCTCCTCGCGCTGGCCGGAGGCGCGGCCGCCACGTGGGCGGCCCTGCGTCTGCGCGGACGATAAGCCCGGCGCCTGCGCGGGCGATGAGCCGTCGACTGGGCCGCCCGGTGCCCGTGCGGGCGATGAGTTGAGCCCCCCGTCCCCCTGACCGGCCGGACTTAAGCGGGCCTGGAGGGGTAGGCGGCGGGAAACCGCTTCCGAGGAGGTCATGATGCCTGAGCGCGATCTTCAGTACCTGACCGAGCTGGCCGCGCAGCTGCGGGTCGATTCCGTGCGGGCGGCCGCAGAGGCGGGGTCCGGCCATCCGACCTCGTCGATGTCGGCCGCCGATCTGATGGCCGTGCTCTTCGCGTGTCATCTGCACTACGACTTCGAGAACCCGGACAACCCCGCCAACGACCACTTGATCTTCTCGAAGGGGCACGCGTCCCCGCTGCTCTATGCGCTCTTCAAGGCGGCCGGGGTCGTCGACGACAAGGAGCTCCTGACGTTCCGCCGGCGGGGCAGCCGGTTGGAGGGGCATCCGACGCCGCGGCTGCCGTGGGTGGACGTGGCCACCGGGTCCCTCGGTCAGGGGTTGCCGGTCGGGGTCGGGGTGGCCATGGCCGGGCGGCTGGAGCGGATGCCGTACCGGGTGTGGGTGCTGTGCGGGGACAGCGAGCTGGCCGAGGGGTCCATCTGGGAGGCGGCCGAGCACGCGGGCTGCGAGGGACTGGCCAACCTGACCGCGATCGTGGACGTGAACCGCCTCGGCCAGCGCGGCCCCACCCGGCACGGGTGGGACACGGGGGCCTACGCGCGCAGGTTCGGGGCGTTCGGGTGGCACACGATCGAGATCGACGGTCACGATCCCGGGCAGATCGACTACGCGCTCAACGACGCCCGCAACACGCGCAGGCGGCCGACGGTGATCCTGGCCAAGACGCGCAAGGGCGAGGGGGCCCTGGAGGTCGAGAACCGCGAAGGCGCTCACGGCAAGCCGCTCAAGGAACCGGACAAGGCCGTCGATGAGCTGGGCGGCCGGCGGGACCTGCGGGTCGAGGTGCACAAGCCCGAGGCCCCGGCGGCGCCGTACCGGTTCGAGAGCAGGCCGATGAGCCTGCCCGCGTACAAGGTGGGCGACAAGGCGGCCACGCGGACGGCGTTCGGGGAGGCGCTGGCGGCGCTCGGCGCGGCGCGCGGGGACGTCCTGGCGCTGGACGGCGAGGTGGCGGACTCGACCAAGGCGGAGGCGTTCGGGAAGGAGTTCCCCGAGCGGTTCTTCGAGATGTACATCGCCGAGCAGCAGCTCGTGGCCGCCGCCGTCGGCCTGCAGGTGCGCGGGTGGAAGCCGTACGCGGCCACCTTCGCGGCGTTCCTGACCAGGGCGTACGACTTCATCAGGATGGCCGGCGTGAGCAGGGCGTCCATCCGGCTCGTGGGGTCGCACGCGGGGGTGGCGATCGGCGAGGACGGGCCCTCCCAGATGGGCCTGGAGGACCTGGCGATGCTGCGGGCGGTCTACGGCAGCACCGTGCTCTACCCGTGCGACGCCAACCAGGCGGCGGCGCTGACGGCCGAGCTGGCCGACGTCGAAGGCGTCTCCTACCTGCGCACCACGCGCGGGGAGACGCCGGTCATCTACCCGCCGGACGAGCGCTTCCCCGTGGGCGGGTCGCGGGTGCTGCGACACTCGCCCGACGACCGGGCCACGATCGTGGCCGCGGGCGTGACCGTGCACGAGGCGCTGGCGGCGGCCGACGAGCTGCGGGGGGCGGGGATCCCGGTGGGGGTGATCGACCTCTACTCGGTCAAGCCGGTCGACACGGCCGCGCTGGTCGAGGCGGCCACCACCACGGGCAACCTGATCACGGTGGAGGACCACCGGCTGGAGGGCGGGCTCGGCGACGCGGTGATGGACGCGGTCAGCGAGCTGGGGCCGCGGGTGGTGAAGCTGGCCGTGACGGGCCTGCCCGGGTCCGCGACGCCGGAGGAGCAACTGGCCGACGCCGGCATCGACCGCCACGCGATCGCCGAGGCGGTCAAGCGGCTCCTGTGATGACAGGCCGGACATGAGTGAGGGCCGACGGGCGACATGCCCCCGGCCCTCCCTTTTGGCCCCCTTTTTGGCGCGGCCCCCTGGCGGGGATGCCTCCCGTCAGCGGGTCCGGGCCTTCGCGGTCAGTTTCCTGTTCGCCTTCTTGATGGCGTTCACCAGCTCCTGCTTGGTCATCTTCGACCGGCCGGCCACGTCCAGCTTGGCGGCCAGCTTCTGCAGGTGCTCCTTGGTGGCGTTGGCGTTGACGCCCTCGGCCGTCTTGGCGGCCGTCTTGGTGGTCCGGGACATCGCGGCCTTGGCCGTCCGGGTCACCGCGGCCTTCCCGGCCCGGGCCATCTCGGTGGCCTTTCCGGGCCGGGTCATCGCCGCCCTCTCGTCGGAAGGCCCCTTCTTCTCCTTCGGCTCCCAGTGGTCGCCGACCTTCTCGAAAGAGTGCTTCAGTGCGGCGAACGCGGTCATGTGGGCGCGCCGGCCCTCGCCGTACTCCTTCACGGCGTTGTCGTGCGCCTTGATCCACGTGTTCTGTGCCTTCTTCGGCGAACGTTTGATGGTCGACGGCAGCTCTTCAACAGCTGGCATGTCGATTCACCTCCTACAGCGGTGGTTCGTCGTAGCGGCGGCGCTCCTCGTACACGGTGGTCCTGCGGGCTTCAGGCTCCTCGTAGACCTCGTGACGGTGAACCGGCTCGTCGATGGGTCCGACCGCCCTACGGGTGACGCTGATCCTGTAGATGCCGAACAGCAGACCGACGAGGCCGCCGAGCATGAGGATCACCCCCACTACGTTGATGTCGAGACCGGCGAGGTCGAACTCGACGGCCCAGGTGAGGATCGCGCCGAGCATGATGAGGATGATGCTTCCGGCGATGGTCATCAGCTTTACCTCCTTGACACGAAGGAACATCTATCCCCATGTCGAAAAACAAACCAGTCGTCCTGGTCGGGCTTATGGGCTCGGGCAAGTCGAGCGCCGGCCGGTTGATCGCGCAGGCGCTCGGGCTGCCGTTCAGCGACAGCGATCCGTTCCTCCAGCAGCGCTACGGCGGCACCGCCGCGCAGATCGCCGAGCGCGAGGGCGCGGACGCCCTGCACCGCTACGAGGCCGACCACGTGCTGCACCAGTTGGCCGGCGAGCCGGAGGTGATCGCGGCGGCGGCCAGCACGGTCGAGTTCCCCGACGTGCGCGCGGCGCTGGCCAAGGCGTTCGTGGTCTGGCTGGACGCCTCCGACGAGGTGCTGGCCCAGCGGATGAAGTCGAGCAGCCACCGCCCCGACTTCGGTCCCGCCGCCATGCGGGCCCGCCGCGAGCCGTTCTTCCGGGAGGTCGCGGACCTGAGGTGCGACGTCGGCGAGCTGACCCCCGAGCAGGTGCGGGACGCGACGCTGCGGGAAATGGGTTTGCCCGAGGGCGACCCGCACTGATAGCCAAAGGGGATGTTCGCCGAGAAGCCCACCCTGACGGGTGACCGCGTGACCCTGTGCCCGGTCGGCCCCGAGCATGTCGACGGCCTCTTCGAGCTGGTCTCCGACCCCGAGGTGGGCCGGCTGACGGGCTCGCACGGCGAGATCGACCGCGAAGCCGCCCGCCAGTGGTACGCCACCAGGAAGGACCACGCCGACCGGCTCGACCTGGCCATCATGGCCGCCGGCGAATACGTCGGCGAGATCGTGCTCAACGAGCTCGACCAGCACAACCTCGCCTGCAACCTGCGCATAGCGCTCATCGGCGAGCGCGCCTTCGGCAAGGGCTACGGCACCGAGGCCATCGAGCTGGTCCTCGACCACGCCTTCGCCACGACGCCGCTGCACCGCATCAGGCTGGGCGTCTACGCCTTCAACGAGCGGGCGCGCCACGTCTACAAGAAGGTCGGCTTCGTCGAGGAGGGCGTCGAACGCGACTCCCTGCTGTGGGACGGCGAGTGGCACGACGCGGTGCTCATGTCGGTGCTCCGGCACGAATGGCCGGCAAGATCCAGAAGCCTGGCATAATGATCATGACGCATGGGTCCCCCGAGGCGCGCGGGGGACCTGTGGCGTCTTTGGGACAACCATTGGGCAGTGGCGTGCATCTAAGCATCAGTGACGATGCGCTTGGTGCCCGGTGACCCCGAGAGGCTCGGCGGCTTTTGGCTGGCGGCCAGACTCGGCGCGGGCGGGCGCGGCGTGGTTTACGACGCCTACGACGACGAGGGGCGCCGCTTCGCGGTGACGGTGCCGCGTGGCCAGGTCGGTCGCCGGTTCGAGCGGGTCACCTGCCCCCATCTGGCGGAGGTGGTCGCCGTCGGCGACGACGAGGGCGTGCCGTACGTGGTGAGCGCCTACGTGGACGGGCCCGACCTGCGGCGCGCGGTCGAGCTGCACGGGCCCTACGCGGGCGACGAGCTGGTCGCGCTGGCCGGGGCGCTGGCGTCGGCGCTGAGCGCGCTGCACGAGGCCGGGCTGACGCACCGGGGGCTCAATCCGGAGAGCGTGCTGCTGGCCGCCGACGGGCCCAAGGTGATCGAGCTGGGCGTGCCGGCCGGCGGCACGTACACGTACATGGCTCCCGAGGTCCTGACCGGGCACGACTCGGGGGCGGCGGCCGACGTGTTCGCGTGGGGCGCCGTGGTGCTGTTCGCGGCCACCGGCGACGATCCGTTCAGCGGGACGAGCCTGGGCGGGGTCATGCACCGGCTGCTGACCGTCGACCCCGACCTCGGCGCGCTGCCGGAGCCGCTGCGCGAGCTGGTCGGGCGCGCCCTGGCCAAGGACCCCGCCGACCGGCCCGCCGCGCGGGAGCTGCGCATCGAGAGCCCGGCCGACGTGCGGCCGCCCGAGGGGCACGCGAGGCCGCGCTCGCTGGGCGAGGTGGCCGAGGAGGTCTACCTCGCGCTCACGCCGCGGCAGCAGGCGGAGGTGCCGGGGCTGCTGCTGCGCCTGCTCGACGGCGACAGCCCGCACGACGAGGGCGACGTGCTCGGCCCGCTCATGGCGGCGGGTCTCCTGGTACGGCGCAGCGTGCGCGTGGCGCCGACCGAGACCCCCGTGGGCAAGCTCGTCGCGGTCAGCGACCAGCGGGTGGCCCCGGCCAGCGCCGCCCTCTACCGGGCCTGGCCCCGGCTGCGCGCCTGGGTCGAGGACGAGCGCGAGAGCATGCACGTGCACCGGGAGATCCGCGACGCCGCCCGCAACTGGTCGGAGCACCGGCGCGGCAGGAGCCACCTCTTCCGCGGCCAGGCGCTCGACACGGCGCTCGCCTGGGCCGCGACCAAGCGCCGCCATCTGCGCCTCAACCAGCTCGAACGCGACTTCGTCAACGACAGCGTGGCCCTGTCCAAGCAGCGCAGGAGGCTGCTCACGCCCGCGCTGGCGGGGCTGGCCGCCGTGCTGGCCATCGCCGTGACGCTGGCCGTGGTGTCCGTGCACGGGCAGAACCAGCTGCGCGGGCAGCTCGTCGAGGCCAACGCGCGGGCCGTGGCCGCCAGGGCGGAGGCGCTGCGGTCCTCCGATCCGCGCACGGCGATGCGGCTGAGCGTGGCGGCCTGGAAGCTGTCGCCGGTGTTCGAGGCGCGGGCGGCGCTGCAGGCCTCGCTGGTGCAGCCGGAGCTGGGGGTGTTCACCGACCCGGCCGCCGACCTGCGGGCGCGTTACCTGCTGCGCGGCGACCGGCTGATCAAATGGGGCACGGGTACGGTCGCCGTCTGGGACCTGGCCGGCGGGCAGCGGGTCGCCTCGTACTCGCTGCCGGCGGGGAGCGTGCTGAGCGACGACGGGAGGTTCGCGGAGGGGGCCGACGGCCGGCCGTTCGAGGTGGCCACGGGGCGCGCGCCCTTAGAGCCGGTCACCTACGCGATCGGCCAGGGCAACAGGACCAGGGTCTACCGGGGCGGGCGGCTGCTGTTCGACGTCGCCGACCGCCAGGTGGCGCTCTCCGCCGACGGGACCAGGGCCGCCTTCTCCAGCCTGAGCGGGCGGGTCGAGCTGTGGGAGCTGGCAGGCCGGACCAGGACCGGCACCGTCTCGGTCCAGCCGCCCACCGGCGCGGACGCGGCGGCGCCCGCCCTGGCCTTCAGCCCCGACGGGGCCACGCTGGCCGTGGCCGGGCGCGACGGGATCACGCTCATCGCGGCCAGGCCCCCGAGCCCCGTCGCCCCCAAGCGGGCGACCACCCCCGACACCGCGGCGTCCGGGAAGCCCGAGATGTTCCGGGCGGACGGGCGTGCGGCCCGGGAGTCGGTGCGCGCCGTCGAGGTGGTCGGAGCCGACTCCCTGGGGCACACCTCGGCCGACCCGCCCGCCTTCAGCCCCGACGGGCGCCTGCTCGCCCTGCCGGGCGACGGCGAGGTCCGGGTCTGGAACGTCGCCGAACGCCGCCTCGCCGGCGCCTACCCCCTCCGAAACCCCGAGCGCGGCCTGGCCTTCTCCGCCGACGGCCGCTCGCTGCGCTACCTGAGCGGCACCGGCTCCGTCGTCTCGCTCGACGTCTCGGGGCTGCCCGTGCCGTCCGAGGACGCTCCCTCCGCCGCCTTCTCCGGCAACGGCCGGGTCGCCGCCAAGGAGGTCGGCGACTCCATCGAGCTCACCGACACCGTGGAGCGCAAGCCGCTCGGCCGCATCGCCGCCGCCGGCGACCTGGCCTTCGACGCCGACGGCCGGCTGCTCGCCGTCGCGGGCGACCCCGTGACCGTGTGGGAGGTCACCAGCAGCCGCCGGGTCGCCGCCATCGACGCGGGCGGCGACGTGCTCGCCGTGGCCCTCTCCCCCGCCGGCGACACGCTGGCCACCGCGCGGGGCAGGACCCTGGAGACGTGGGACGTACGCAAGGGGCGGCGCATCAAGGCGTACGAGGGGGCGGGCGACCTGGCGATGGCCTTCAGCCCCGACGGCTCGACGCTGGCCGCCGGCGCCAAGCTCCTCGACCTGCGCACCGGCGCGATCACCCCGCTGAACCTCGACCGCTCCGCCGACCCCGGCGAGGACCCGCCCGCGCCGACCGCGCTCGCATTCTCCCCCGACGGGCGCACGCTGGCGTTCGGGCTGGAGGGCGGGCACGTGCTGCTCTGGGACCTGCGCAAGGGGAAGGCGCGGGGCACCATCCAGACGGGGACGGCCCCGGTGGACGAGCTGCGCTTCTCCCCTGGTGGCGACCTGCTGGCCGTCGACGCCGCCCGTACCTCGCTCTGGGACGCGAGCACGATGCGGGAGGTCGGCCAGGCGGGCTCGTGGGCCGCCGGACCGGCCTTCACCCAGGACGGCAAGCGGCTGCGCGGCGTCGGGCTGGACGGCACCGTACGCGAGAGCCCGGTCGATCCAGCGCTGGCGGCACAGGAGGTGTGCGTCAGGGCGGGCGGGTCGCTGAGCAAGGCGGAGTGGACCCGGCTGATCCCGGAGAGCGGCTATCAGAAGATCTGCTAGTCGCTCGCGTAGACCTTGACCACCTTGCCCTGGAGGTTGGATACCAGGTAGCCCGAGCGATAGTCGTCGGACGCGTAGACGAGCAGCACCTGGCGTGGGGTGGCGAACGCGAAGTCGGGGTCCACGATCAGATACCGCGCGGTCGGCTTGGGGACACCGAGGTCCTTGTCCGCCTTCCGCAACAGGGCGGGGAGGGCGGCCCAGTTGTACTTCTGCAGGTCCACGACGGGGGTGCTCACCTTGCCGCCGGCGCTCGACCGGGTGATCTCGCCGTCGCGGTAGAAGTACGTGTCATAGAGCTGTTTGTCGCGCTTGAGCGGTGCCTCGATCGACGCGTACGTGGGGTACACCGTCATCCCGACGACCTTGGTGTCGCCGAGCGTGTTCTTGATCTTGGCGATCAGGGCCCGCATTCCCGCGGGGGTGTGCAGGTTGGCGGGGGTGGCGGGCGTGCTGCCGCGCGGGGACTCGGGATCGGTGCGATCCACCTCGGAGGAATCCTCCGAGGTGGTGCGCACCGACGGGTCGTTCTTCGTGGTGCTCCTCGAGGCGGAGGGGATCAGCTGCCACACCAGCACGCCCGCCACCGTGACCGCGACGGCCGACGTCACGATGCCCACGGTGCGGCCGCCGCCGCGGCGGCGGCCGTGCATGGTGGTCGCCTTCGGGATCGGCGCCGGGCCCCACGGGGGTTGCTGAGGCGCGTGCCCGTACCCGGGCGGCATGGTCTGCCCGTGCATGGGCGGCCCCGTGTAGGCGCCGTGCGGGCCGGGCCTCGCGGGGCCCGTGGCGTGACCCATCCCGGGACCTGTCCCGGGGCCCGAGCCGGGCCCCGGGCCGGGGCCCGGGCCGGGGCCCATCGAAGGGCCTGTCGGGGTCGGGCCCTGGGCGTGCGGGCCCGGCATCGCCTGGGCGGGGGCGGCGGGCATCGGGGGCGGCGTCGCGCCGGGGTCGGCCGCCGCGGCCAGCATGCGGTCGAGGGTGTCGGCGTCGGGGCGGGCCGCCGGGTCGCGCCTGAGCAGCGCGCTCAGCACCGGGGTGAGCGCCCCGGCGCGCTCCGGCGGTGGCACCTCCTGGTTGAGCACGGCGGCCAGGGTCGCCAGCGTGGTGCTCCGACGCAGCGGGTGCCGGCCCTCCACCGCCACGTACAGCATCATGCCGAGCGACCAGAAGTCGGAGGCCGGGTCGCCCTCGACGCCGTTGATGCGCTCGGGCGCCATGTACTCGGGCGAGCCGATGAACGACCCGGTGGCCGTCAGGCTCGTGGACTCGCGTACCGCCGCGATGCCGAAGTCGGTGAGCACCGACCGGCCGTCCTCGCGTAACAGGACGTTGGCGGGCTTGACGTCGCGGTGCTGGATGCCGACGGCGTGCGCGGCCCGCAGCGCGGACAGGACCTCCCGGCCCAGGCGGGCCACCTCCTGCGGCGACATGGCCCCGCGCTGGATGCGGTCCTGGAGGGAGCCGCCCGTGACCAGCTCCATGACGATCCAGGGATAGCCCTGCTCGCCGGGGTCGACGATGTGGTGGATAGTGGCCACGTGCGGGTGGTTCAGCCGGGCCAGGGCGCGGGCCTCGCGCAGCACCCTGGCCCGCAGCTCGCGGGCGCCCGCCGGATCGTGCTCGTCCATGGAGGGGTCAGGCGGGCGCACTTCCTTGAGCGCGACCTCGCGGTGCAGGGCCACGTCCCAGGCCCGCCACACCAGGCCCATGCCCCCGCCACCGAGCCGCTCCGTGAGCTCGAAGCGGCCGTCGATCACCCGTCTGTGCATGCAGAGCAGCGTAGGGCCGACCCGCTGCCCGCGCCATCGGGCCCCGGCCGTACGGGCATCAGGCGCTTGTCGCCAGCGACTCCGCTTCTACGCCGTACCGGAAGGGCAGGCCCTGGGCGTACCTGGACAGCTCGTCGAGCGCCTGGTGGGCCAGCCGGGACAGTTCGCCGCCGAGCGATCCGGCGATGTGCGGGGTGAGCAGGACGTTCGGGAGGTCGAAGAGGGGCGAGTCGGCGGGCAGCGGGTCGGGCTCGGTCACGTCGATCACCGCGTACAGCCGCCCGCCGGCCAGCTCGGCGACGAGCGCGTCCTGGTCGACGAGCGCGCCCCTGGCCGTGTTGATCAGCGTGGCGCCGTCGCGCATGCGGGCTAGGCGGGCCGCGTCGATGAGGTGCCTGGTCTCCGGGAGCGAGGGCGCGTGCAGGCTGACCACGTCGCACCGCTCGATCAGCTCGTCCAGCCCGACGTGCGGCACGCCCAGGTCCTCCGTCAGGTAGGGGTCCGCCACCAGCACGTCGAGCTCGAACGGCCGCAGCAGCTCGATCACCCGGCGGCCGATCCTGGAGGCCCCGACGATGCCGACCGTGCGCCGGTAGTTGCCGAACCCGGGGAAGCGGCCGTCCACGTCGATCCCCGCCCGCTGCTCGCGGTAGAGCGCGGCGATGTCGAGCACGCGCTTGTTGGCGAACAGGATCGAGGCCAGCGTGAACTCGGCCACCGGCTCGGCGTTGGCCGACGCGGCGGACGACACGACGATGCCGCGCTCCCAGCACGCCTCGGTGACGTGGTGCTTCACGGTGCCGGCGGCGTGCACGATCGCGCGCAGCCTGGGCGCCCTGGCCAGCACGTCGCCGGTGACGGGCGGGCACCACCAGCTCGTGTAGAGCACCTCGGCGCCCGCCAGCGCCTCGGCCACGGCCGGATCGGCGAAGTCCTCGGCCACCAGGCCGGGGTCCACGTCGGCGAGGCCGACCAGGCGCTCGCGCACCTCGCCGGTGAGGAGCCGGGCCGCCACCGGCCGTCCCATGGCCAGCAGCGTCTTCGGCCGTGATTCGCTCATATCGCTCTCCCCGTAATCAATACGATCGAAGCGATCATAACGAAGGGGGCGCGGACGACTCGCGGGGCCTGAGCTCGGGCAGCAGCGCCACGTGGCGGCCGACCGGGGCGGTGTCCGCGGTGATTCGTGCGAGCAGCAGGTCGACCGCGCAGCGCCCGACCTCCTCCTTGGGCGGCGCCACGGCGGTGAGCGAGGGCGAGCTGAACGCGGCCACCTCGTCGTCGTAGGCGACCAGCGACACCTCGCCCGGGATGTCCACGCCCGCCGCGGCCAGGTGCCTGACCAGCGCGAGCGCGTCCTCGTCGTTGTGCACGAGCAGGCCCGTCACGCCCCGCTCGCGCACCAGGCGCAGCACGCCCGCCACGAGCTCGTCGGTGCGGTCGCGGTCGATGACGATCTCCGCGGGGGCGTCCAGGCCCAGCGCCGAGGCGCCCGCCAGCAGGCCCGCCCGGATCCCCGGCGCGGTCGGGCTGGGGGAGGCGACGAGCGCGAGCCCGCGATGGCCCAGCTCGGCCAGGTGGCGCACGGCGAGATAGGCGCCGTGGGCGTGGTCGGAGGCGACCGCGTCGAGCGTGGCGGCCGGGCCGGCCGGCTCGGCCCGGCGCTCCACCAGCACCGCCGGGACGCTCAGCCCGGCCAGCCACTCCGCGTGGGAGCCGTCGGGCTGCCTGCTCGGGGTGAGCAGCAGGCCGTCCGCGCCGCCCTTGACGAGCTGGCGCACCTGGGCGCGGTCCTCGGCGTCCTCGTAGCGGGAGATGCCGAGCACGAGCCGCGCCCCCGCCCTGGCCGCCTGCTCCTGGGCGCCCTTGATCACGGCCGGGTAGTAGTAGTGCGCGGTCGGGACCAGCATGCCGACGGTCAGCCCGCCGGCCCGCGGGGCGGGGGCCTCGGCGGGCAGCGTGACGCCGCCGTGCACCCTGGTGAGCAGGCCCTGGGCGGCCAGGCGCTCGACATCCCTGCGCAGGGTGACGGCGGAGACGCCCAGCGCCTCGGCCAGGTCGGCCACCCGGGCCGAGCCGCGGTCGCGGACCTGGCGGAGGATGAGCCTGTGGCGCTGCTCGACGGACATGCCCCGATCCTATGCCTTTCGAAATGATCGTTTGGGTTTCGTTCGATCAATTGCCATTGAGGACCGGAATGGACCTCATTACCCCCTACCCTCGACCCATGGACCCCCTCATCAGCCGCAGGGCGCTCAACCGGGCCACGCTCGACCGCCAGCACCTGCTGCGCCGTACCGACCACTCCGTGGCCGAGGTCGTGGAGCGCCTCGGCGGGCTCCAGGCGCAGACCCCGCACACCTGGTACACCGGCCTGTGGAACCGCGTAGAGGGCTTCAAACCGGCCGACGCCGCCGACCTGCTGCTCTCGCGCGAGCTCGTACGCATCGCGCTGCAGCGTGGCACGATCCACCTCGTCACCGCCCGCGACTGCCTGGCCATCCGGCCGCTGCTGCAGCCCGCCATCGGGCGCATGACCATGTCCACGTTCGGCAAGCGGCTGCAAGGGGTCGACCTGGACGAGCTGGCGGCGGTCGGGCGGGCACTGCTGGAGGAGCGGCCCATGACGTTCGCCGAGCTGGGCCGGAAGCTGGCCGAGCGGTGGCCGTCGAACGATCCGCACGCGCTCGGCCAGGGCGTGCGGTGGCTGGTGCCGCTCGTGCAGGTGCCGCCCCGGGGCGTGTGGGGCAAGAGCGGGCCCGTCGCCCACACGAGCGCCGAGTCCTGGCTGGGCTTCGAGGTGCCGCCGATGACGCCGGCCGAGCTGGTGCGGCGCTATCTCGCGGCGTTCGGGCCGGCGTCGGTGATGGACGTGCAGACGTGGTCGGGGCTGACGCGGCTGGGCGAGGTGGTGGAGACGCTCGACCTGGTCCGCTTCAGGGACGAGGCCGGCCGGACCCTGTACGACCTGCCCGACGCCGCACGGCCCGGCGAGGACACCCCGGCGCCGGTGCGGCTGATGTACGACTTCGACAACCTGTTCCTGTCGTACGCCGACCGCTCCCGCGCCATCTCCGACACGGGGGCGAGCGCTCTCCAGGGCTTCATGGGCACGAACGTGGTGCCGCGCGTCATCCTCGTGGACGGCTTCACCGCCGGCGACTGGACGATCGCCCGCGCCAAGGGCACCTCCACGCTCACCATTCACCGGTGGACGCCGATCCCGGTCATGGAGGAGGTGGAGGAGGAGGCGCTGAGGCTGCTGGAGTTCCTGGCCCCGGGCGACAAACACGAAATCACGCTCTCCGAAGGGCCTTCCAAGCCCTGAGCCAGGGGGGGCATCAGGGGAAACGCATGGTCTTCGCTGGATGGCGCTTCGCGCACAGGAGCTCAGGCTGTGACATGGGGGGCGCATCGGGCCCATCTCCGCAGGGGCGTCGGGTGCCGGACGTGGAGAAGGCGGCAGACCGGCCGGCGAGCTGCTCGGCGGAGAGTGCGCGGCGGGGGCGATCGCGGTGGCCTCCCAGGGTGACCCGGGGAGGGCCCTCCGCGGCGGCCCGCCGGCGGCGTGACCAGGTGATCAGGCACCCTGACCTTTACCTTTGGGCTCGCAAGAGAGACCCTCGAAGGTAGGGAGGTGTTCCTCCATGGAGTACAAACAGTGGAACATACAGATCTGGATCAGTGAGGACGACGAGGACGCCGTCACCACGGCGACGGCGGTGCTCTTCACCGCGGACGGTAAACGTCACGAGAGCGTGGCGCACGCCCGACGCAATCCCACCGACCGGCCGGTGCCCGGGATCGGGGACGAGCTGGCCGCTGGGCGGGCCCTGTCCAACCTGGCCTCGAAGTTGATCGAGGACGGCGCGGACGACGTGGCCCAGCTGGCCGGCACGGCATAGCTCAGAGCAGCCCGGCGGCAGCCAGGAGCTTGCCGATCCGGCCGACCTCGTCGTCATTGAGCGGAATCTGCGGGAGCGCGGTGATCGGGCAGTCGATGACACCGCGTAGGTGAAGTGCGGCTTTGAAGGCCCCGAGGCCCGAGGAGCTGCCGCCCATGCGTGAGCCGCCTGCACGGACTATCTCGAACAGCCTGACCAGGCGCTCCTGCTCCGCTCTCGCCGCCTGCCAGTCGCCCCGCGCGGCGCACCGGTAGAGCTCGACGTATCCCTGCGGGTCCACGTTGCCCAGCCCGGGGACCACGCCGTCCGCGCCCATCCACAGCGCCGAGTCCACGGTCACCTCTGACCCCGTGAGCACGCTGAAGGGCGCCTCGCGGCCCAGGATGACCTGGCGCAGCCCGCCGTCGTCGCCGCTGGAGTCCTTCACCCCGGCCAGCGCGCCCTCGGCGGCCAGACCGAGCAGGAGTTCGGCGCTCAGCTTGGTGTGTACGGAAACCGGCAGGTCGTATGCGTAGACCGGCAGCCCGCCCCGCGCGGCGATGGTCCGGAAGTGGGTGCGGATCTCCTCCGGATGGGTACGCGTGTAGAACGGCGCGGTCGCCACCAGCCCCGACACCCCCGCCCCGGCCGCGACCCGCACGTGTTCGAGCACGCGCGGCGTCGTCATGTCGATCACCCCGGCCAGCACCGGCACCTGCCCGCCCACGTGGCCGACCACGGTGTCCAGCACCACCCGGCGCTGCGCGTCCGTCAGGTACGCCACCTCCGACGACGACCCCAGCACGAACAGCGCGTCCACGCCCCCCGCCAGCAGGTGGTCGACCAGCCGGACCAGCGAGGCGGCGTCCACCTCGTAGTCAGGGGTCAACGGGGTGCAAACCGGGGGGATGACACCGGTCAAAGTCATGCGCGCTCCTGGATCAGCTCTACATCAGTGGCTCCCGCCGCCACCGGGTGGTGGCAGTGGAAGAGGTGGTCGCCCTCGGTCTGCGCCGCGGGCCAGTCCTCGGCACACAGGTGGTCTGCCCGCCAGCACCGGGTGCGGAACGGGCAGCCGCTCGGCGGCCTGGTGGCGGAGGGCACCACGCCCACGAGCGGGATCGGGTTGATGGGCGAGATCAGGCCCGGGGTCGCGGAGAACAGGGCCCGCGTGTACGGGTGGCGGGCGCCCATCGGCGTGGCCCGCGCGGGCGCCTGCTCGACGATCCTGCCGAGGTACATGGTGACCACGCGGTCGCTCATCCTGCGCACCGTCTGGATGTCGTGCGAGACGAACACCAGCGCGAGCCCGAGCCGTTCCTTCAGGTCGAGCAGCAGGTTGAGGATCTGGGCACGGACCGACACGTCGAGCGCGCTGGTGGGCTCGTCGGCCACGACCAGGTCGGGTTCGAGCGCGAGCGCCCTGGCCACGGCCACGCGCTGGCGCTGCCCGCCGGACAGCTGGGTGGGCAGCGCGTCGGCGGCGCCGGCGGGCAGGCCCACCAGGTCGAGCAGCTCGCGTACGCGGGCGTCGCGCTGGGCGGGGGTGCCGCGGCGGTGCACGTTGAGCGGGTCGCGCAGCACCTGCCTGACGGGCAGGCGCCGGTTGAGCGCCGTGGACGGGTCCTGGAAGATCATCCCGACGCTGGAGCCGATCAGCGCGCGCCGCTCGCCCTCCTTCAGCGACCAGAGGTCCTTGCCGCGGAAGTTCACGGTGCCCTGGGTGGGCCGTTGCAGGCCGACCAGCACCCTGGCCAGCGTGGACTTGCCGCAGCCCGACTCCCCCACGACCCCGACCGTCTCGCCGGGGCTCACCGTGAGGTCCGCCGCGGTCAGCGCGTGGACGCGGTCCCGCGAGAACAGGCCGCCTGAGCGGGCCTTGTGCACGACGTGCACGTCCTTCAGCTCAAGCATGCTGCTCACTTCCTACGAGCGCCGGATGATGGCAGGCCACCGCGTGCGTGGTGTCCCCCGTCAGCACCGGGGCCTCGGTACGGCACACGTCCGTGGCCATGGGGCACCGGTCGGCGAAGCGGCAGCCGGCAGGGAAGTCGGCCGGGGCGGGCACCACGCCGGGGATCTGCGTGAGCCGCTCGGCGCCCGACTCCAGCGACAGCACCGAGCCCAGCAGGCCGCGGGCGTAGTGGTGGGCGGGCGCGCCGACCAGGGTCGCCGTGGCGCCGGTCTCGACGATCTGGCCGCCGTACATGACGACCACGCGGTCGGTGACGTCGGCGACCAGCGCGAGGTCGTGCGAGACGAGGATCAGCGCGAACCCCAGCTCCTCGCGCAGCTTCAGCAGCAGCTCGATGACCTGCGCCTGGACGGTGACGTCGAGCGCGGTGGTGGGCTCGTCGGCGACGATCAGCTTCGGGTCACGCGACAGCGCCATCGCGATCAGCACCCGCTGCCGCTGCCCGCCCGACAGCTCGTGCGGGTAGGCGGACAGGGTGCGGCGGGCGTCGAGGCCGACGAGTTCGAGCAGTTCGGCGGGGGTGCGCCGGCCGCCGCGGCGGGTGAGCTGCTTGAGCTGGGCCTTGATGGTCATGGCCGGGTTCAGGGACGAGAGGGCGTCCTGGTAGATCATCGCCATCTCGTGGCCGAGCAGGCGGCGGCGGGCGCGGCGCGACTCCGAGAGCAGCTCGCGCTGGTCGAAGCGGACATGGCCGCTGACGCGGGCGTTGCGCGGCTGCAGGCCCATGATGGTCAGCGCGGTCAGCGACTTGCCGCAGCCCGACTCGCCGACCAGGCCGAGCACCTCGCCCGGGTGCACCTCGAAGCCGATGCCGTCCACGATGTCCACGCCGCCACCTGGGCCGTCCGCGAACCCGATCCGCAGCCGTTCCACCGAAAGGATCGGCGGCCCCTGCGGGAGCGGGCGGGCGCGTTCGGCCAGCCTGCGGGCGGCCTCGGCCAGCCCGGGCAGCTCGACGACCTCGCCGGAGCCGGGCCTGGCCCGCTCGAACGCGTCATCCTTCTTCGGGACGACCCTGCGGGCGGCGGGCGCGGCCCAGGCGTCGGAGATGCCCTCCGAGAGGATGTTGAGCGCGAGCACGGTCAGCAGGATCAGCAGGCCGGGGAAGACCGTGGCCCACCAGCCGCCGAGCAGCACCATGTTCTTGCCGTCGGCGATGACGCTGCCCCAGGAGGGGTTCGGCGGGCGCACGCCGGCGCCGATGAACGACAGCGACGCCTCGAACACGATCGCGTCGGCCACCATCACCGTGCAGAACACGAGGACCGGCGCGGCGCAGTTGATCGCGACGTGCTTGACGACGATGTACGGCGTGCGCGCCCCGATGATCCGCTCGGCCGCCACGTAGTCCTCGCCGTACTGGGCGATCACGTTGGCCCGCACGACCCGGGCCACGGACGGCATGTAGAGGAAGGCCATGGCCATGACCAGCACCGGGATGCTGCCGCCGAACACCGCCACCAGCACGGCCGCCAGCGCGATGCCGGGGAAGGCCATGACGACGTCGAGCAGGCGCATGATGGTCTCGTCCAGGGCCCGGCGCGAGGTGGCCGCGATCGCGCCGACGACCGCCCCGGCCACCAGGGCGAGCGCGGTCGCGCCGAGGCCGATGATCAGCGACCAGCGGGCCCCGTACAGGAGCCTGGACAGGATGTCGCGGTTGGCGCTGTCGAGGCCCATCCAGTGCGCGGCCGACGGGCCGCCGCCGGTGACCTCCTGGAAGTACGGCGAGTGCGGCGCGATCCACGGCGCCAGCAGCGCGGCCAGCACGACCACGGCCACGATGCCGACCGCCACCCACGACAGGGGGTTGAGTCGGCGCAGGGCCATGCCCGGCCGGGAGAGCCGTTCCGTCAGTCCACGTCTCATGCGGCGCTCCTGAGGCGGGGGTTGACCAGCAGGTAGAGGATGTCCACGACCAGGTTGACGACCATGAAGCCGACCGCGATGGTCAGCACCACGCCCTGGACGACGGCCGGGTCGCCGTCGCGCACGGCGTTGATCATGAGCTGGCCCATGCCGGGCAGGCCGTAGATGGTCTCGATGACGACGGTGCCGCCGATCAGGTAGCCGATGCGCAGGCCGAGCACGGTCAGCGGGGTGATCAGGGCGTTGCGCAGCACGTTCCGGCCGACGACCACGATCGGCGGCAGGCCGCTGCCGATCGCGGTGCGCACGTAGTCGCGGTCCAGCTCCTCCACCATCGACGTGCGGATGATGCGAGTGAGCTGGGCGGCGATCGGCAGCGACAGCGACAGGGCGGGCAGCGTCATCGACTGCAGCCAGCCCGCCGTGGAGTCGGCCGGGTTGATGTAGCCGCCCGTCGGGAACAGGCCCTCGCCGACGGCCAGGTACTGGATCATCAGCAGCGCCAGCCAGAACGACGGCGCGGCCACCCCGACCAGCGACACCACGCGGATCACCTGGTCCGGCCAGCGGTCGCGGTACAGCGCCGCGGCGACGCCGAACACCAGCGACAGCACCACCGCGACGGCCAGGCCCAGGAACGTGAGCTGCAGCGTCAGCGGCAGCGCGGTCGTGATGGACTCCAGCACCGGCTTCTTGGTGAGCACGCTGGTGCCCATGTCGCCCTGGGCCAGGTCCGCGATGAAGCGGACGTAGCGCAGGGGCAGCGGGTCCAGCAGGCCGTTCTCGAGCTGGAACTGGTGGATCTGCTCGGGGGTCGGGTTCGCGCCCTGGAAGTACGCGTACTCCGGCTTGCTGTTGGAGAAGCGCATCACGATGAAGACGAACGCGACCACGCCGAGCAGCAGCGGGATCAGCATGAGGAGCCGCCGCAGCAGCATCCTGGCGACGAGCGTCATGTCCTCTTGGCCTGCAGCAGGTTGATGCCGGGGTAGGGCTGGGCGCGGATGCCGGACAGCTTCTTCGGGTCCCAGGCGGTCATCAGCTCGTTGTGGACGACGGGGTAGAGGATGGCCTGCTCAGCCACAAAGTCCAGATATTTGTGGATAAGTTCGGTCCGCTGGGCCTTGTCGGTCTCCTTGCCGGCCTCGTCCATCATCGTGAACAGCTTCTTGGCGTCCGCGGTGCCGTCCCAGTGGCTGTACTTCATCCACAGGCCACCGGGCACGTAGTTGTAGTGCAGGATCAGGTCGGCGTCCATGCCGAACTGGTTGGGGTTGGAGGCGGCGGCGACCACCTGATAGTCCTGGAACTGGTCCATCTTGGCGAACAGCGCGGCCGTGTCCTGCGGCTCCAGCGTGGTCTTGACGCCGATGGCCTCCCAGGAGGCGGCGATGGTGGGCAGGCAGTCCGCGATCCAGCTCACGTTCACGGCCATGAGGTTGATCGTGAGGTTCTTGACCCCGGCCTCGGCCAGCAGCGCCTTGGCCTTCTCGGGGTCGTGGTCGTAGACGACCGAGGCCCGCTTGTGGTCGGGGTGGCCCTCGTTGAGGAAGGAGCTGGAGGCCGTGCCGTGGCCCTTGAGCGCCACGTCGATCATCTTCTGCTTGTCGATCGCGTAGTGCAGGGCCTGGCGCACCCGTACGTCGTCGAAGGGCTTGGCGCCCGTGTTGAACATCAGGAACATGTGGTTCATGCCCTTGCCGCCCTCGACCGTGAGGCCCTGCTGCTTGAGCTGGTCGACGTTGGCGTACGGGATGTTGTCGGCGATCTGCGCCTCGGCCGAGCCGCCGGAGATCTTGGCCACGCGGGCGGCGGCGTCCACGATCGTCAGCCAGTTCATCTTCTTGACCGTGGCCGGGCGCGGGCCGTTGTAGCCGTCGAACGCCTCGAAGGAGGTGTTGGACTTGGGGTTGTGCGCGGTCTGCTTGTACGGGCCCGAGCCCATCGTCATGCCGCTCTTGGCCTTGTCCCACGCGCCCGCCTGGCTGAAGACGTGCTTGGGCATGATCTTGGCGATGGTCAGCCGGGGCGCGGCGTCGGGGAAGGGGAACTTGAAGACCAGCTCGACGTTCCTGTCATCGACCTTCTTCACCTCCTGGAGCCAGGACTTGAAGAAGTTGCCGGTCAGGACGTTGTCGGGGCCCAGGATCCGCTCGAAGGTGAAGACCACGTCGTCGGCCGTGACCGGCTGGCCGTCGTGCCACTTGGCCCCGTCCCTGAGCGTGAACTTCCAGGAGGTCGCGTTCAGGTCGGTGGGCAGCGCGGTGGCCAGGGCCGGGTACGGCTCGCGCGTGATCGGGTCGGTGTCGAGCAGCCCCTCGTAGATGTGGTTGATCCCCGCCATCGCGAACGCCGACGCGGTCTGCGTCGGATCCCAGCTCTGGTCGTTGCCGTACCCGATGACGGCGGTGATCAGGTCCTTGTTGGATCCGGCGCCGACCGATCCGGTCGAGGCCGGACCGCCGGAACACGCGGAGAGCGTCGCAGCGACGAACGCCGCCGCGCCTGTGGCCCCGCTGTAACGCAGGAAGTCGCGGCGGCTGAACTCAGAGCTCACGGAATCCTCCAGGGACGTAGCACGTGGGACATCCCATGTCCTATCTTTGCCGTAACGTGGACGGTAGATGCTGCCCCCGCTTGAGGTCAACCGAAGATTTCCGGAATGTTACATACGGCGAAAGGAATTTTCATGGCCACAGTCCCGCGTCCGGCGCGGCCGAGCCGTGCCGTCGAGGCCCAGGAGGGCGTCAAGGACCTGATCGTCCGGCGTGGGCTGGTGGCCGGAGACCCCCTGCCGACCGAGTCGGAGCTCATGGAGGAGCTGCGGGTCAGCCGCAACTCGATCAGGGAGGCGCTCAAGGCCCTGCAGGCGGTCGGCATCGTGGACATCCGCCACGGCTTCGGCATGTTCGTGGGCCGCATGTCGCTGGCGGGGCTGGTGGACGAGCTGACCTTCCACAGCCGCATCACGCTGCAGGACGGCAAGAACCACCTGGCCAACCTGATCGAGATCCGCGAGATCCTGGAGAGCGGCCTCGTCGAGCGCCTCATCGAGCTGGGCCCCGAGGCCGACCTGACGCCGGTCGCAGACGTCATCGCCAGGATGGAGGCCGAGGCGCCCGCCGGGCCCGTCTCCCCCGAGACCGACCGCCTCTTCCACGACCTCCTCTACCGCCCGCTCGGCAACCCGCTGGTGAGCCAGCTCCTGGGGGCGTTCTGGGACGTCTACTACCAGCTGCGCGACAAGCTGGGCGCGCCCGACGAGTCGCCGGGCGACGTGGTCAGGCGCCATCGCGACATCTACACGGCCGTGCTGGCCGGCGACCGGGGCGCGGCCGTGGCCGCCGTACACGCCCATTTCGAGGGCGTACGCAACCGCGTGGCCAGGATCGGCGGCTAGATCGGCGGCTAGTACGCGCTGAGCCGCTCCACGCGGGGATGCCAGCGCGTGCGCCACTCCCCGAACCACCTGGCGAACCAGGGGTGGGCACCGGCCAGCGGCATGATGTAGGCCACGGTCTCCAGGTAGTAGCGCCGCTGGAACCGCCACGGCATCCGCTGCAGCTCCTGCACGTTGCTCACCCGGTCGGCCAGCTTCACGAACACCGCGTGCAGCGGCGCCTGCACCAGGGAGCTCAGGTAGTCGACCTTCGCGACCCCGCGCGGCCTGGTCACCCACCGCACGAGCTCGGCCACGCCGGCGCCGAACCGGCGCGCGATCTCCGCCTCGGTGCACGGCGTGTCCTCCAGCACGTCGTGCAGCACGATCGCCACGAGCACGTCCCGGTCGGCCAGCTCGGCGCCGACCACGGCCACCTCCAGCGCCTCGAGCAGATGCTCCACGTACGGGCGCCCGGTCGGCCGCTGCTGCACCCCGTGCTGCGCGCGGGCGAAGGCCACCGCGTCACGCAGGGACTCCGTGGTCCCCGGCGGGAGCGCCTTGCTCACAGGGCCCTCCGCCTGCGCCCAGGACGACCAGCTCGTGAAGATCTCCATCCCGCTCCTCTCGTCCCGCGTGTCCTAGGCTGAGAATATGGCCGAGATCGCCGTCGCCGACGGCTCGTGGACGTTCAACGGCGAGTTCCTGCGCATTGTCCCCGGAAGCGACAAGGGCGTGCACGAGCTGCGCAGGACGCTGGGCGAGATCGTGGTGCCGCTGGAGGCGATCGCGAGCATGGCGTTCGAGCCGTCGCGCAAGGGCGGCCACGTGCGGATGCGGCTGCGCAAAGGGGCCGACCCGCTCTCCGACGCGGTGGCGGGGCTGCTCGGCCCGCCCGCCGACCCGTACCGGCTGAGCGTCCCCAAGAGCCGCGCCGGCGCGGCCGAATACTTCGCCGACGAGGTCCGCGACACCCTGCTCGTCTACCAGACGCCCACCGCCGCCTGCGACGACTACCTCCTGGCCGGGCCCTCCGTGCCCGTCTCGGCCACGGCGGGCGACGGCACCGCGCTCTTCGACGGGGAGCGGGTGCGGCTGGAGTGGACCGGGTTCGCGAGCACGGAGAAGGAGAAGGCGGGGCCGCAGGAGTTCCCGCTGGCGGACGTGGCAGGCGTGGAGTGGAAGCCGCAGTCCGGCATGGGCTACGGCACGCTGCGCTTCCGCGTCAAGGGCGAGGGGCCCGCGCAGCCGCCGCAGAAGGACCTCCACTGCGTGTCGTGGGGCATCCAGCGCTTCGGCGGCACCACCGCCCTGGTCGCCGCGGCCGTGCTCGCCCGGCTGCCGAGGGAGGCCGAGCTGCCGCCGCCTCCCCCGCCCGTCTCCGACGACGTGCACGACGCGGTCCTGCGCCGCCTGGGGGAGCTCGGGGAGCTGCACCGCTCCGGGGTGCTGACCGACGAGGAGTTCGCGGCGGCCAAGCAGGCCATGATCCGCCGCCTCCAGGAGACGTGACCCCACCAGGTCAGGGCGTCGGGGCCCCATGGAGAATGTGGCCAGATGCCCAGGATCGGAGGACCGAGCGTGACCCGCGACGAAGAGAGACTCCTGCGCCGCGCCATCGAGCTGGCCGCGGAGGCCCGCGCTGGCGGCAACCCGCCGTTCGGCTCGCTGCTGGCGGGGTCGGACGGCTCGATCCTGGTCGAGGAGCGCAACAGCTCGCTCACCGACCGCGACATCACCGCGCACCCGGAGCTGAAGCTGGCCCGCTGGGCCGCCCGCGAGCTCGATCCCTCGGCCGCGGCCACGACCACGATGTACACCAGCTGCCAGCCGTGCGGGATGTGCGCGGGGGCCATCGCCCGTTCGGGCCTGGGCCGCGTCGTCTACGCGCTGTCCGGCGAGCAGCTCGACGGCCTCAAGCCGCCGGGCAGCGCCTTCGTGGACCCGCCCGCCGAAGGCCCGGCCCTGTACGACGAGGCGCGCGTACCCGTTGAGGGCTACTACGCCTGATCCCGCGCGGCTCATGCTGCCGCTCCGCCTCCGTGCCGGGAGGCGGAGAGGCGGGCGCCCCGGCCGGTGTGCGCCTCAGAGGCCGCGCAGGCGGGCCACGCCGTCACGGCGGGCCTGGTCGGCCACCGCCGCGGCGACCGCGGGCACCACCCGGGGATCGAACGGCTCCGGGATGATCCGCTCAACCGACAGCTCCTCCTCGATCACGCCCGACAGGGCGTGCGCGGCGGCCATCTTCATGTTCTCGGTGATCTGAACGGCCCGCGCCGACAGGGCGCCCCGGAACACGCCGGGGAAGGCGAGCACGTTGTTGATCTGGTTGGGGAAGTCGCTGCGCCCGGTGGCCACGACGGCGGCGTGCTCCAGCGCGATCCCCGGGTGGATCTCCGGCTCGGGGTTGGACAGCGCGAACACGATGGAGCCCGGCGCCATCGACGCGATGGCCCGCTCGCTGACCGTCGAGCCCGACAGGCCGATGAAGACGTCCGCCCCCGCCATGGCCTCCTCGGTCGTGCCGGTGTGGCCCGACTGGTTCGTGCAGGTCGCGATCAGGGCCTTGTACGTGTTGAGGTCGTCGCGGCCCTGGTGGATCACGCCCTTGCTGTCGGACACGATGACCTCGGCGATGCCGGCCTTGAGCAGCATGCTGGTGACCGCGAGCCCGGAGGCGCCCGCGCCGGCCACGACGGCCCGCAGGTCCCACAGCCGCCGCCCGGTCAGCCGCGCGGCGTTGCGCAGCGCGGCCAGCACCACGATCGCCGTGCCGTGCTGGTCGTCGTGGAAGACCGGGATGTCCAGCCGCTCCTTGAGCCGGCGCTCCACCTCGAAGCAGCGCGGGGCGCTGATGTCCTCGAGGTTGATGCCGCCGAAGGACGGGGCCATCCGGGCGATCGTCTCCACCAGCTCGTCGACGTCCGTGCAGTCCAGGCAGATGGGCACCGAGTCCACGCCCCCGAACTGCTTGAACAGCAGCGACTTGCCCTCCATGACCGGCATGGCCGCGGTGGGGCCGATGTCGCCGAGCCCGAGCACGGCGGTGCCGTCGGTGACCACGGCGACCACGTTGGACCGCCAGGTGTAGTCGTCGGCCAGCTCGGGCCGCTCGGCGATGGCCGTGCACACGCGGGCCACCCCCGGCGTGTACGCGAGCGACAGGTCGCCGGCGTCGCGCACCTGCACCGACGGGCGCGTCTCCAATTTGCCGCCCTCGTGCAGGCGGAAGGCCGGGTCCTGGTCGAGAAGCGTGGCGAGGCTGATGGCCGGCGCGGTGATTTCGGTGGTCATCGGGAACTCCTAGAACCGCAGCAGCCGGCCGGACGGGGTGCGTAAGTCGGGCACCTCGTGTCGCACCGTGGTGCGCGCCGGGCGCGCCTTTTTGAGCTGTGCACGTTTCATGACGTCCATCCCTTTCCGCGACGACCGCTGTGATTCAGAACACATCCCGAGTGTCACACGCGCGGCCATTCCCGATTACCCCACGTGCCCCCTATATCGGAGCCCTCCCCTGGTAAGAGGTACGAGGCAGTAGGGGTTGTCCGGGATAGGGGTCGGTCGGGAAATTCGAAGCACAGATACCTGCGAAAGGACAACGATGACGGTCCTGACCGCTTTTCCCACGGAAGCACCACTCGATCCGCGGACGCCATCGGCACGCCTCTCGCGGCTCCTGGATCCCGGCTCCCTGGTGCCGATGCCCGGCGACGACGAGAGCGGCGTGCAGGCCGCACACGGTCTGATCGACGGCTCGCCGGTCATCGCCTACTGCACGGACGCGACGCGCATGGGCGGCGCGCTGGGCTGGGCAGGCGCCAATCGCATCGTCGAGGCCATCCAGCTGGCCGTCCGCCGGCGCTGCCCGGTGATCGGCCTGTGGCATTCCGGCGGCGCCCGGCTGGCCGACGGCGTGGAGTCGATGGACGGCGTCGGCCGCATGTTCGCCGCCATGACCGCGGCCTCCGGCCTGATCCCGCAGATCTCGGTCGTCCTCGGACCGGCCGCGGGCGCGGCCGCCTACGGGCCCGCGCTGACCGACGTGATCATCATGTCGGACGTCGCGCGGGTCTTCATCACCGGGCCCGACGTCGTCCGCAGCGTCACCGGCGAGGAGATCGACATGGCGGGCCTGGGCGGCCCGGAGGCGCACGGCCCCAAATCGGGCGTCGCGCACATCACGGTCGACTCCGAGCAGGCCGCCTACGACCGGGCCCGCCTGCTGACGGGGTTCTTCACCCGCCCCGGCCGGTTCGACTTCGCCGCGCTGAGCGAGCCGCGCGACCTGCGCGCCCTCCTCCCCGAGCAGCCGCGCCGCGCCTACGACGTGCGGCCGGTCCTGCGCGAGCTCCTGGACCCGGAGTTCCTGGAGTTCCAGCCCCGCTGGGCCGCCAACATGGTGGTCGGGCTCGGCCGGCTGGGCGGGCGGACGGTGGGCGTGATCGCCAACAACCCGCTGCGCAAGGGCGGCTGCCTCGACTCGCTCTCGGCGGAGAAGGCCTCGCGGTTCGTGCGGATGTGCGACTCGCTCGGTGTCCCGCTCGTGGTCGTGGTGGACGTGCCCGGCTACCTGCCCGGCGTGCAACAGGAGTGGGGCGGCGTGGTCAGGCGGGGCGCCAAGCTCCTGCACGCCTTCGCCGAGTCGGTCGTGCCCCGCGTCACGCTCATCACCCGCAAGTCGTACGGCGGCGCCTACATCGCCATGAACTCCAGGTCGCTGGGCGCGACCGCGGTGTACGCCTGGCCCGACGCGGAGGTGGCGGTCATGGGCGCCGAGGCGGCGGTCGGCATCCTGCACCGCAAGCGACTGGCCGCGGTGGACGAGTCCGAACGGGCGGACCTGCACGCGCGGCTGGTGGAAGAGCACCGGCGGACGGCCGGCGGGGTCGAGCGGGCGATGTCGCTCGGCGTGGTCGACGCGGTCGTCTCGCCCCTGGAGACCCGGCTCCGGCTGGCGGAAGCACTGGCATCGGCGCCGCAGGACCGCGGCTGCCACTCCAATATCCCGCTCTGAATCGAGGAGACCATGTCGAAAATCAAGGTAATGCTCGTCGGCGGACCGAACCACCTGCCGGCCGAGCAGCGGGTCGTGACCCTCGCGAAATTCTGCGAGAAGATCAAACTGCCTTTCGGCAGCGGCTACGAGCATTTTCTGCACAAAGGCGAGCGCACGCACGTGGACGGGCAGGAGGTGCCCGCCTACCACTGGATCATGCGGACCGCCATTGCCGAGTGACCGGTGACCTCCTAAGGGTTCGCTAGGGGTGGGAAAACCGCCGGACCGGCGATTCAATATGAGTAGTCGGGTTTTGACGGATGTTTATCCCGCCGGAGAGGTGAGGCATTGAACTAGACGGCACTCCCCCTTTTGCGAAGCCCCCAGCAGAACGAGAGCCACCGTCCAAAATCAAATGGACGGTGGCTCTCGTTCTCGCTTTTCCAGAGAAAACGCCGCGGCGGCCGCCCTTTCGGCGGCCGCCGGCGTGTCCCCCCGGCATCAGCTGGCGTTCGCGAGCGTGCCCCCCGTCCGCCCGCTCCGCCTGGCGGCCGAGCCGACCGCGGCCAGGGTCGCGTCGACCACGTTGGTGTCGACGCCCACGCCCCAGACCGTCGTGCCGTCCACCTTGCATTCGGCGTAGACCGTCGTCTTCATGCCCGTGACGCGCTCGGTGCCGTCGGCCCGGTGCACCGCCCGCACGTCGACGCCCCAGGGCGCCATCGTGACGCCGAGGGCCCGCACGGCCTGCTCCTGCTGGCCGTCCATGTGGAGGGTCGCGGTGATCCGGTCGCCCGGCCGCAGCGTCTCGGTCCGGGCCTGGCCGGCCAGGTACTCCTGCTCGAACAGCGCCCAGATCTCCTCGGGCGCCAGCTCGCTGCCCCGTGCCTCCGCCCGTGCCTGGACCAGCCCGGCGAACTCCCGCTGCAGCTCGCGGGGCAGCCGCATCCCGTGCCAGGCGCTCATGACGTACGCGATGCCGCCCTTGCCCGACTGGCTGTTGATCCGCACGATCGCCTCGTACGTGCGGCCGACGTCCTTGGGGTCCACCGGCAGGTACGGCATGTTCCACGGCATCTCGCCGACGTCGACGCCGTCCTCGCCGGCGGCCCGCTCCAGGTCGTCGAAGCCCTTCTTGATCGCGTCCTGGTGGGAGCCGGAGAAGGCGGTGTAGACGAGCTCGCCGCCGTACGGGTGCCGGGGGTGGACGGGGATCTCGTTGCAGAGCTCGACCGTGTCGCGGATCCGGTCGATGTCGGAGAAGTCGATCCCCGGGTCCACCCCGTGGGTGAACATGTTCATGCCGAGCGTCACCAGGCAGACGTTGCCCGCCCGCTCGCCGTTGCCGAACAGGCACCCCTCGATGCGCTCGGCCCCGGCCAGCAGCGCCAGCTCGGACGCGGCCACCCCCGTGCCACGGTCGTTGTGCGGGTGGATGGACAGGCAGACGTGCTCCCTGCGGGAGAGGTTGCGGTCCAGCCATTCGATCTGGTCGGCGAACACCGAGGGCAGGGAGCGCTCCACGGTGGTGGGGAAGTTCAGGATGATCGGACGGCCGGGGCCGGTCTCCCACACGTCCATGACCGCCTCGCAGACCTCGAGGGCGAAGTCCGCCTCGGTCTCGTTGAACAGCTCGGGCGAGTACTGGTAGCGCAGGTCGCAGTCCGCCAGGTCCCGCTCGGCGTACTTCATCATCAGCCGGGTGCCCTGCACGGCCAGGTCCTTGCACTGGGCGCGGTCCATGTCGAACACCACGCGCCGGAACAGCGGCGCGGTCGCGTTGTAGAGGTGGAACGTGGCGCGGGGGGCGCCGGCCAGCGCGGTGACCGAGCGCTCGATCAGCTCGTCCCTCGCCGGCACGAGCACCGAGATCCACACGTCGTCGGGGATGCGGTCCTGCTCGATGAGCATCCGGACAAAGTCGTGGTCGTCCTGGCTGGCCACCGGGAATCCGACTTCGATCTCCTTGTAGCCGAGGTCGACGAGCAGCTCGAACATCCGCAGCTTGCGCGCCGGCGACATCGGGTTGGCCAGCGACTGGTTTCCGTCGCGGAGGTCCGTCGACAGCCAGCGGGGCGCCGCCACGATCCTCTTGTCCGGCCAGGTACGGTCGGCCAGGGCCAGCGGGGTGAAGTTCGAATAGCGCTCGACGGGACGGGTCGCGGCCATCGTGTATCTCCTTCGCAGGTCTCATGGTGTGGCTCTAGGAGATCTCCGGACTCAACGTACAAGCGGCGACGGACCCGCGAACAGGTCGGGGATCATGAGAGTGCCGGTCCTGACCAAGGGATTCCGCAGGGGTATCGAGAGTGCGCGCCCCCGGTATCTTTCGACGCACCCCCCTTCTCGGGCCCCTGCCCGCCCTTCACACTCCGATCATGGCGACTATCGAACCGGCGCTCCGGCGAGGCCGTCTGTGCTTCGCGGAGGCGCGGCCTACCGTGCAGTTCATCTTCCTGCTGCGCTTCCTCACCGGCACGGCGCTGTGCGCCTCGGTCGCCGGCGACGACGGCCACCTGGGCAGAACGGTCTGGGGCGCCGCGGCATGGGTGATGATGATCTTCGCCGTCTACCTCTTCAACGGCGTCATGGACGTGCCGGAGGACCGGCTCAACGGCTCGCGCCGGCCCATCGTCCGTGGCGACCTGCCGCCGGGCTTCGCCGGCGCGGTCGCGATCGGGGCGGCACTGCTGTCGCTCGCGGCCGGCTTCGCGCTCTCCCCGCTGATGGGCGGCATGCTCGCCGTCGTGCTGACGCTCGGCTACCTCTACTCGGGCCCCCCGTTCCCGCTCAAGCGCAGCTCCGGCGGCACGGTCCTGTCGGGAGGCGTGGCCACCCTGCTCACCTACTACGGGGGCGCCTTCTCCTACGCGAGCGAGATCAGGCACTCGCTGATGCTGGTCGTCTTCGTGCTCGCCGCGTCGCTGTGGACGGCTCTCGTGGGCTCGACGACCAAGGACCTGCCCGACATCGAGGGCGACGCCCGCGCCGGGCGG
Source organism: Nonomuraea angiospora (assembly GCF_014873145.1). Lineage (NCBI taxonomy): Bacteria > Bacillati > Actinomycetota > Actinomycetes > Streptosporangiales > Streptosporangiaceae > Nonomuraea > Nonomuraea angiospora. Next base: position 5,739,569 of record NZ_JADBEK010000001.1, read on the forward strand.
ATGACCTTCGCGGTCATGCACGGCGAGCGCGTCCTGCGGCTGACGATCTGCTGCACGGCGATCGGGCTGGCGCTGGCCTTCGCCGCGACCGTCCTGCTGCTGAAGCTCCCGCTGTGGCCGTCCGCGCTCGCCATGGCCGGCGGCGCGCTGGTCATCACGGTCCTGTGCTTCAAGGGCCGCCGCCGCGAGCCGTACGGCGCCTTCATGGCCACCCAGTACGCCCTGCACGGCCTGGCGATCCTGCCGCTCCTGCTCATCTGACGGCATCTGACGGCATCTGACGGCATCACGGTAGCTGACAGGCGGACCGGCCGATCAGCCGGCGCAGTCGGCGCCCGTCGAGCCGGGCGGGAAGGACTCCTCCAGCCGCCGGCACACCCCCTCGGTCATCCGGAGTTTGACGGAGCCCACGTTCATCTCCAGGTGGACCGGGTCGCGCGTGCTGGGCACGGGCACCACCTGCGGCCCCCGCGACAGCAACCAGGCCAGGGCCAGGCGGCCCGTGCTGACGTCCATGTTCGCCGCCTCGGTCTCGACCCGCCGCAGCATCGCGATGTTGCGCGGGAGGTTGTGCGGCGAGAACCGGGGATCCGCCCGGCGGGGGTCGGCCGGGCCGAGCCGCGAGGGCGCCAGGCTACGCCCGGTCAGGAAGCCGCGGCCCAGCGGCCGGCCGGCCAGCACGCCGATCCCGAGCTCGCGCGCCACCGGTAGCTGGTCGAGCTCGACCGTACGGTGCCAAAGGGAGTATTCCGTCGCCAGGGCGGCCACCGGATGGACCGCGTGGGCCCGGCGGAGCTGCTCCCCCGTCACCCCCGACAGGCCGACGTGGCGGGCCTTGCCCGCGGTCACCAGGTCCGCCAGCTGGCGGGCGGTCTCCTCGACCGGCACGGACGGCTCCTCGTGGCCGGCGATGTAGAGGTCGACGTAGTCGACGCCCAGGCGCTTCAGCGAGGCGTCGCACGCCTGCGCCAGCTCTCCGCAGCCGGTGCCGCGCTGGACGGTCCGCGTCGCCAGGAGCACGTCGTCACGCCAGGGCCGGACGGCCTCGCCGACGAGCCGCTCGACCTCGCCGTCGGCGTGGTCGTCGGACATGTCGAGCAGCGTCACGCCCACGTCGAGAACGTAGTGGATCAGCGCCAGGGACTCCGAGCGGTCGACGTGGCCGTACACGCCTGAGAGGGCCAGACACCCGAAGCCCAGACACGAGGTGATGAGCCCCGCATCGCCCAGCCTTCTGCTGTCCACGACACTCCCCTTCATTCGGCCGGCACGTTATACATACGATCTGTGGGCCGTGATTGTGCCACAACCCCTATCCCCCCTATGGGCAGATGAATAAGGGGAGAATCTTTCCCGTTTATGCCGCCTGACACAGAACGCAACGATCAGTTATACACCTAGTTAATGACGCTGCCCACCACGCGGACTCCGCGTGGTGGGCAGGCTCTGGGAGGGTTAGCGGACGGCCGGGCTCAGCTCCAGATCGGTGGGAAGATCCGAACGCTGGGTGATTCCGAGCTTGCGATAGATGCGCGTCAAGTGCTGTTCCACCGTGCTCACCGTGATGAACAGCTTGGCCGCGATCTCGCGGTTGGTGTAGCCGACGGAGGCCAGGCCGGCGACCCGGCGCTCGGCGTCGCTGAGGATGGCCACGACCTTGCTGATCTCCGCGTTCTGCCCGTCGCCGGCGGAGGAGGCGTCACCGGCCAGCGCCTGGCTCAGCGGCTGGGCACCGCACTCCTGGGCGAGGATGCGCGTACGGCTGGCGATGATGCCCGCCCTGCGGAACTCCCCGACGCTGTGGAACGCCTCGGTGAGGTCGAACAGCGACCGGGCCAGCTCGTAGCGGTCGCCGCAGGCCTGCAGGCGGTCCGTGGACTGCCGCAGCAGCATGGGCCGGTGCCGGAGCTCGCTCGTGGCGGCCAGCAGGCGCAGCGCGATGCCCTGCGTACGCGAGGCCATGGGGCCGCAGCGTGACAACTGCTCCTCGACCAGGGCACGGGCCTCGTCGTGCTCGCCCATCCGGATGAGCGCCTCGGCCGCGTCGGCGCGCCAGGCGATGAAGCCCGGCGTGTCCATCTCCCACTCGCCCATGAGCTCGCCGCAGAAGCGGAAGTCCCGCAGCGCCGCCGCCGGATGGTCCACGGCCAGGTGGTAGCGCCCTCGGGCGTGCAGGTAGTGCAGCCCGAAGCGGGTGCGCAGCATGGCGTCCGGGACCGCGGTGTTGACCTGGGCGAGCGCCTGGTCGTACTGCCCCATGGCCGTGCCGGCCAGCATCAGGTTGGCCAGCGGGGACCCCACGGTGACGCCCCAGCTGGCCGGCGGGATGAGCTCCAGGGCCAGGCGCGCGGACGAGGCCGCGGTCTGCAGGTCGCCGCGCCGCATGGCGATCTCGGCGCGGATCGCGGTGAGCCGGGCCCGGCGGGCCGGCGCGCTGCGGGACTGCGCCTCCTCGATGAAGGCGTCGCACCACGGCGCCGCCTTGTCCGGCCAGCCGCCGTAGGTGAGCGCGAGCAGCGAGCTCTCCACCGTGTCCATGGACATCTCGTCCAGGCGGGAGCTGTGCAGGATCCGTTCCACCGTGGCCAGGGTGCGCTCGCGGGGACCGCGGGTGAGCACCGAGGTCAGGGCGTTGATCGCCTCCAGCCGCCGGCTCACCCGCACCGGTAAGACGGCCTCCTTGTTCTGCTCGGTGGTCGCCCTGTTGACGTGGGCCAGCAGCGGCGGCGCCGAGGCGCGCAGCCACAACCGGGTGCCGACCAGCTCGGCCACGGTCTGCGGCTCGGTGTCGCCGGTCTCCTTCAGGTGTTCGAGCACCTGGCAGGCGTCGTCCACCTTGCCGTGCCAGAGCAGTGCCCTGGCCAGGACGACCGCGTCGCTGCCGCGCAGGGTGCCGTTGTGCAGGGCGTCGGTCAGCTCGGCGATGTGCTCGGCGGGGGTGCTGGGGTTGATGCGCCACTCCGCGCGCATCAGGAGCGTGGCGATGGTGGTACGCCGCCGCTCGTCGGTGCAGCAGCGCCAGGCGAGCTTGAGATAGTCGACGGCCTCGTCCACGAACCCGTCGTCCAGCCGGTGCAGCGCCGCGGCCTCCAGCACCGGGACGGCCCACGGCAGGTCGGTGGCGTCGGCGCCGGCCAGGTGCTCGGCTATCACGACGTCGTCGGCCCCCTCCAGGTGCAGCAGCTCGGCGGCCCTGCGGTGGACGCTGCGCCGCGTCTCGTCGCCCAGCTCGGCCAGCACCGTCTCCCTGGCGATCTCGGCCCGGTAGTGGCCCGACTCCAGCAGGCCGGCGGTCTCCAGCCAGCGGGTGGCCTGGGCCACCGTCGTGCCGTCCGCGTCGACCAGGCGCTGCAGGAGCTCCGGGTCGTCCAGCACCGATAGCCAGCCGGCCACCTGCAGGAGCGCGGGGTCGGCCCGGTGCAGGCAGGACAGCACGGCCTCGCCGTAACGCTCGGCGGGGGCGCCGCCGCTCGTCCCGAAGTCCTCGATCAGGCCCCTGAGCAGGAGCGGGTTGCCGCCGCTCAGCGCGTACCAGTCCGGGGCCACGGCTTCGGCCGCCACCTCCCCCAGGTGCTCGGCCGCCATGCTCACCACCGCGTCGTACGACAGCGGCGCCAGCCGCACGGCCGTGCAGTGCGGCTGGCGCAGCATCTCGGTGGCGAAGAAGCCGTGGGTGTGCGGCCGGTAGTCGGCCTGGCCGAACACCGCCATGAGCGGGGAGTATCTGGCCCTGCGGACCAGGTAGGACAGGCAGAGCAGCGAGGCCCTGTCGGCGAGGTGGACGTCGTCGACGACGATCACCAGCGGGTGGCGCTCGGCGAGCGAGAGCAGCACCGCGCACAGCGAGTGGACGATCTGGGCGTCCACCTGTTCAAAGCTCTCCCCCTTCGCGGGGGAGGCCATCTGCGCGCCCTCTCGCAGCAGGTCCGCCGCGAGCGCGCGTACGTCTTCCTGTAGCGGCGCGTTCTGGAAGAGCTGGCCGAGCACGCCCAGCGGCAGGTCGCTCTCCGCCCGGGTGGCCGAGGCCACCAGCGGCAGCGCGCCGTGCTCCAGAGCCTGCTCGGCGAAGGCGTGCAGGAGCTCGCTCTTGCCCGTCGCAACGACTCCCGTCACCATTGCGACCCGGCCCTTGCCGCTCACGGCCTCGGCGAGGAGACCTTGCATGGAGGCCATGGCGGTGTCTCTTTCGTACAGCCCCATGATGGACACCCCTTTTAGAAAGGCAATTTCCGGCCGGAAGGGGTTCTGAGGTCCAAGGAGCCATTCAGCTCTTTTTTCGGCTTCGATTTCACGATCCGTCGGACTTGTCGCACGACCCTCAACCTCTTCCGTGTCCGGTTATGGGTTGACGGTCCTCACGTTAGGTGTCAGTTCGGGGTGCCCACAATATGACTTATCCTTAATACCGCCCACCGCTCCACACGGACCAACCGGTCTCCAACTTTCGGACCAACGCGTGGTCCGAGTCGATCCGCCGGGCGGTCACCTCGGGGCGGCACCAGGCCCTGGGCCGCCCTCCGCGGCCCCGCGGCCCAGGGGCGGGCGGGGGCCCGGCCGTCCCGGCGAAGCGCTTGAGTCATTTATTACCGGCGCGTTAACATTGGCCGAGCAGCGCTAATGCGAGCCATGCTCATGTCGATCCAGGCCGTCTCCCCGGCCCCTGGAGCCCTCCGCGGTGCCCCCTCAAGATAGGGCACCCTAAGTCACAGAATATTGACATTCCCTGCGTCGCAGGCGTTCCCACTGGTCACAGGGCTCGCAGGCCCGGAACGCAGGCCGCGACGCATCGGGGCCTATGTTCATACAGTTGCCTACTCACCAGTGTTGACCCAAGATGTAAGCATTCGTGCATTTCCAAGGGGACATGGTGGGAGAAATTGCGCAAAGGGGCGAGCAAGATGCCACGGGGACTGCGAATCTTATCGAGGAGTGCCGAGCCGACATACTGAGCAGGTACGAGCAGGGACTGGCCTCGATCGGCAGCGTACTGATCAGGGATCAGCATACGAAAGCCCAGGTCATGGCGAACGCGGGCGAGATCCTGACGGAGATGGCCGGCACGCTGCGCGCAGGCCGCTTGCTCGACGACGAGACGTCCCGTTTCCTGTCCTGGGACATCGGCGTGGCCAGAGCGTCCGCCGGTATCCACCCGAGAGAGTCCCTACTGGCCGCGTCGGTCTTCTTCCGCGCCGCATTCACTACTCTCAGTCACCGACTTCAGGACGACACCCACGCCGCCCGGCTGCTCAGGCTCGTGGTGACGGCCCTGGAACAGAGCATCTCCCTGCGCATCCGAGAGGCTTCGAGCAGCTACACCGGGTTCTTGCTGAACCAGGTGACCGAGGCGCAGATGGCCGAGCGCCGCCGGATCGCCAGGGAGTTACACGACCGCATCGGCCACAGCCTCAGCGTCGCCCAGCGCCAGCTGGAGCTGTCGAACCTCTACCGGCCGTCCGAGCCGGCCAAGGCGCTGGCCAAACTGGAAATGGCGCAGCAGGCCATCCAGGAGACGATGTGCAGCCTGCGCCAGGTGACCTCCGACCTTCACCCTCCCGACGGGAGGACCTTGGAGAAGGGACTGCTCGGCTACCTGGACGTGATCGGGACCGACGACGTACAGGTCGAGCTCATCGTCAACGGCGACCAGAGCTGGGCGCCCCCGATCGTCAGCGAGGAGTGCCTGCTCATCCTGCGCGAAGCGGCCCGCAACGCGCTCACCCACGGAGACCCTTCGACCATCTTCATCCGGATCGACGTCGCGCCGCACGAGCTGATCGCCTCCGTGATCGACGACGGCTGCGGCTTCGACCCGAGCCAGCAGGCGCCCAAGGGCAGCCTGGGCCTGTCCTCCATCCGGGAACGCACCCAGCTGCTCGGCGGCACGGTCACCATCGCGAGCGAACCCGGCAAGGGGGCGAGGGTCGACCTCGCGGTGCCCATCCAGAGGCGACCCTATGATCAGGAGTGAGCAACCGACCACCGTGGCCATCGTGGACGACCACGCGCTCTTCCGCGAGGGACTCAGGGAGATCCTGGAATCCCAGGAGGGGCTGGTCGTGGTGGGCGAGGCCGGCACCTCCAGCGGCGCGCTCAGCATGGTGGCCGACAAGAAGCCGGACATTCTCCTGCTCGACGTGGAGATCCCCGGCGACTCCGCCACCGACACCGTGACCCGCCTGCGCATCCAGTCACCGAACACGCAGATCATCATCCTGAGCATGTACGACGGACCGCAGCTGCTGCACCGGCTCCTGGCCGCCGGCATCCGCGGATACCTGCTGAAGAGCGTCCACTGGCACGAGCTGGTGTCGGCCATCCGGAGCGTGCACGACGAGCCGGAACGGGTCGTGCTCGCCGTCTCACGCGAGAGCCTCGCCCAGATGGAGAGCTCACCGTCCGAGGTGCTGACGAGCAAGGAGCGGGAGGTCCTCGAGCTGGCCGCGCAGGCGCTCAGCAACCGGCAGATCGCCGCCCGCATCAACACCACGGAAGCCACGGTGAAGCGCCACCTGCGCAACATCTTCGTCAAGCTCGGGGCCGCCTCGCGCATCGACGCCGTCAACCGGGCGATCGACGCCTCACTGATCACACCATCACGGACACGATCCGACAATTAGCCATATATATGAATAAATCGGACCCCCTTCCCGGGGTAGGTTCACCCCGCAACCGTCTCCGGAGAGCCCGAGAAGAAGCGCCCGAACATTTTCTTCCGCGAAGGCCCTGCCTAGCGTGGAATTGTGAACACCAATGCATTCATCGGGAGCATCCTCCCGCCGTGGGTGGTGGCGGTCGACACGTTCGACGACCACGACGCGGTGCTCTTCCCTGGGGAAGAAGAGGTGATCAGCCGATCGGTGGAGAGCCGGCGCAAGGAGTTCGCCACGGCACGCATGTGCGCCAGGACCGCGATGGGGCTGCTCGGCCTGCCCGAGCAGCCTCTCCTGCCGGGCGTGCGCGGTGAACCTCAGTGGCCGAAGGGCTTCGTGGGCAGCATCACCCACTGCGCCGGTTACCGCGGCGCCGTCGTCAGCCCCGGCACCGACACCATCACGATCGGCATCGACGCCGAGCCCAACCAGCCGCTGTCGTACGGCGTCCTGGAGGCGGTCTCCCTGGCCGAGGAGCGCAAGTCGCTGACCGCGCTCGCCGCCGACTACCCGGACGTCGCCTGGGACCGCCTGCTGTTCTCGGCGAAGGAGTCGGTCTACAAGGCCTGGTTCCCGCTGGCGAAGCGGTGGCTCGACTTCGAGGACGCGATCCTCACCTTCAACCCGGTGCAGGGCACGTTCTCCGCCCGGCTCCTGGTGACCGGGCCGCAGGTGGAGGGCCGGCAGCTGATGGGCTTCTCCGGCACGTGGAAGGCCCAGGACGGCCTCATCGTCACCGCCATCGTCAAGGCCACCGGCCCCGCCGCCCGCCGCCACCGCGCGGCACACAGGCGCCCCGCCGCCGCCCAGCCCGTCAAGGCCTGACCCCGGCCGGACGGCGCGGCCCACACCCGCCGCGCCCGACTCCATGTCTCCGGCCGGGCACGGCGACGGCGCCCCACACGCGCCCGCTCCGCCCGGCGCTCGCCGCGCCACACGCGCCCCCTCCCGGCGCCAGTCGCGCCGCACGTGCCCGCTCCTCCCGGCGCCAGTCGCGCCGCACGTGCCCGCTCCTCCCGGCGCCCGCCGGCATGCGGCCGCCCCTCCCCGTGAACCGCAAGGCGGGTGAACGGCTCCCGCCCCGGTCGCGACGCGCGAGGACCCACCGACGCGAAAGCCCGGCACAGCGGCCGGGCATGCGACTGACGGTGGCGTTCAGACGACCCGCCACCGTCACGAGGAACGAGGGTTCGAGGTCAGCTGTCCCTGGCCGTCCAGCGGAACGTCTTCAGGCACAGCAGCAGCGCGCCGACGCACCAGGCACCGAGCACGATGGCCGTCATCGGGAGCTGCCACGACCCGGAGGGCTCCAGGGCCGCCGCGTGTTCCGGCAGGAAGACCGACCGCATGCCCTGAGTGATCCACTTGAGCGGGAACAGCGACGCGAAGAACTGGAGGATGCCCGGCACGTCGGAGAAGGGCATGAAGACGCCGGAGCAGAACTGCACGATGAGGAAGGGCAGCGTGATCACCGCGTTGGCCCCGCGCGTCGACTTCGGCAGGCTGCCGGCCGCGATGCCCAGGAGCGCGCAGGCCGTACCGCCGAGGAGCAGCACCCAGGCGAACGTCAGCCACCGGTCGAGCGAGGTGGGCACCTGGATGCCGAACAGCAGCGCTCCCACCATGACCAGGATGGCGACCTCGGCGACCATGCACACCAGGACCTGGATGATCTTCCCGCCGAAATACGCCATCCGCGGCATCGGCATGCCGTAGAGCCGCTTCAGGGTCCCGTCGTGGCGTTCCAGGGCGATGTTGATGCCCAGGTTCTGGAAGGACGTGCCCATCACGCCGGCGCCGATCATGCCGGCCGTGAGGATCTGGGCGCCCGTGATCCCGGCGATGGCCGGCTTGTTGATCTGCATCGCGCCCAGCAGCATCAGCATGATCGCCGGGAGCGAGAAGATGACGATGAACTGGCTCTTGGTGCGGAAGAAGCTCCTGAGCTCCAGCGCGCCCCGCTTGAGCGCCAGGCTCCAGGCGCTGGGCAGACTCACCGAGCTCGCGGCGGGGCTGCGAGTCGTCGGTCTCGACATCGTGGTGGTCACGGCTGGTCTCCGATCAGGCCGAGGTAGATGTCTTCGAGGGTCGGCCGGGTCACGGCCAGCTCCGGGATCTCCCCCTCGAACTGGCGGCCCAGCTCGGCGACGACCTGCGTGGGCGTCGCCGTCTTCACGCTGTGCTCCCCGTCCGGGCCGGACCAGCTCACGGTGGCCATCGCCTGCGCGCGGCCGGCCAGCGTGGCCGGCTCCCCCAGCGCGACGACCTGGCCCCCGACGATCACTCCCACCCGGTCGGCCAGCGCCTCGGCCTCGTCCAGGTAGTGCGTGGTCAGCAGGATGGTGGTGCCCTCGTCGGCCAGCTGCGAGATCAGGTCCCAGAACTGCCGGCGTGCCACGGGGTCGAACCCCGTGGTGGGCTCGTCAAGGAAGACCAGCTCGGGATTGCCCACGACGCCGAGCGCCACGTCGACCCTGCGCCGCTGGCCGCCGGACAGGTGGCGGGTGCGGACGTCGGCCTTGCCGGTGAGGCCGACGAGCTCGATCACGTGGTCGGGGTCACGCGGGCTCGGGTAATAGGTCGCGTAGTGGTGGACCATCTCCCGGACGGTCATCTCCGCGGCGTCGGTGGCCGACTGCAGCACGATGCCGAGCCTGGCGCGCCAGGCCCTGCCGGCCTGGCCGGGGTCCTCTCCGAGCACGCTGACGTCGCCGGTGTCGCGGCGGCGGTGCCCTTCGAGGATCTCAACAGTGGTCGTCTTGCCTGCGCCGTTGGGGCCGAGGAGCGCGAACACCTCACCCCTGGCGATGTCCAGGTCGACGCCGTCTATGGCGACCACGTCGCCATATCGCTTGCGCAGCTCACGTACGCGCACCGCTGTATCGCTCATACCCATCAGGGTTGGGGATCGGCCCCGCCGCCGACACCCCTATTTAGGGTTTCACCTGGTCATACGTCTAAGCCGCAGGTCGGACCCCAAATCAAGGAGCTGACCCCCTATCAACCGTTCGGAGGATGTCGGAAGTCGCGGCCACCGATGATTCTGTAAACATGACAGTCATCGAAATCGAGGGTATGAGTAAGAGCTACCGAGGCAAGCAGGTTCTCGAGAGCGTATCCCTGAAGGTGGAAAAGGGCGAGGTCTTCGGGATCGCCGGCCCCAACGGAGCGGGCAAGACCACGACCGTGGAGTGCATGGCGGGCCTGCGGGATCGCGACGGCGGCGTGCTGCGCGTGCTGGGTCTCGACCCGCAGACCGACCGGCGCCGGCTCCTTCCGCGCATCGGCGTCCAGCTGCAGGAGGCGGCCCTGCCGGACGCGCTCAAGGTGGGCGAGGCGCTGAAGATGTATGCCTCTTTCTATGACAAGCCCGCCGACTGGAGGGCGCTCATGGACGAGTGGGGGCTGACCGAGCGGCAGCGCTCCAGTTTCCGGAGCCTGTCGGGCGGCTGGAAGCAGCGCCTGTTCATCGCGCTGGCCCTGGTCGGCAACCCGGAGGTCGTCTTCCTCGACGAGCTCACCACCGGTCTGGACCCCTCGGCCCGCCGCATGACGTGGGGCCTGGTCCGGGAGATCCGCGACCGCGGCGTGACCGTCGTGCTGGTCACCCACTTCATGGACGAGGCCCAGGCGCTGTGCGACCGCATGGCGATCATCGACCAGGGCCGCGTCATCACCCACGGCACGCCGGGCGAGCTGAAGGCCCAGGGCCGTACCGAATCGCTCGAGGACGCGTACTTCGCTCTGACGGGAGGGCAGGCGGCATGAGAGGCATCACCCAGGTCATCGCGGTCGAGCTGAAGCTGATCGCACGGGACCCGATGTCGGCGTTCTTCGCGCTGGCCTTCCCGGCGATCATGCTCTGGGTCAAGCTGCGCAACGGCGGGTCCCTTCCCAGCGGGCTGTCGCTGGCGGACGCCAACGTGCCGATGCTGACCACCTTCGTCATCGGCATGGCCGCGCTGGTCATCCTGCCGGCCACGGTCGCCCAGTACCGGGAGCGCCTGGTGCTCAAGCGGCTGCGGGCCACGCCGGCCTCGCCCGGCATGCTGTTCGGCGCCCAGTGGGTCGCTCACATGCTGCTGGCGGTGTTCGGCACGGCGCTGCTGGTGGCCATCGGCTTCTTCGTCTACGGCGCGTCGGCGCCGGCCAACGTGGGCGGCGTGGTCGTGGCGTGGCTCCTCGCCGCGCTGAGCCTCAGCGCCATCGGCTTCCTGCTCGGCGCCGTGGTGCCCTCCGGCCGCGGTGCGACCGTGATCGGGCTGAGCCTGTTCTTCCCGATGGTCTTCATCTCCGGCGCGATCATCCCCCGCGAGAGCATGGGCGGTTCGATGCGGGCGATCGGTGACCTGACCCCCATGGCACCCGCCGTCCAGGCCATCCGCGCCGGCTGGGAGGGCAGCGCGATGTCCCCGATCTCGCTGGCCGTCATGCTCGCGATCTGCCTGGTCGCCGGCGGCGTCGCCATCAAGGCCTTCCGGTGGTGAGCAGCGTCGACCGTGAAGGGCCGGGGCCGGTGGTCACCTCCACCGGCCCCGGCCCTTCACGATGGGACCGGGTCTGGCCCTACCTGCCCTACCTGTTCATCGCGCTTCCGGCCGGTTTCTCCCTGCTGCAGAACTGGCGGGCGGACACGCTGGTCCTGGCGCTGTTCGCGATGGCCTGGCACTGGTTCATGGTCGGCGCGCACCCGGAGTGGATCAAGCACCACCTCGTCGCGCTCGCCTACTTCGCCGTCCTGCTCGCCGCCATCGGGGCGCTGGTCAGCATCGACTCGGTGTTCACGGTGGCCGGTCCGGCGGTGTTCATCCAGTCCTTCGCGCTGCTGCCCCGCTGGTGGGCCTACGCCGGGGTGGCCGCGACCGCGGCGGTGCTGGTCTCGATGCGGCCGGAGGCCGGGCGGAGCCCGGGCCAGATGCTCTTCTCGTTCCTGGTGGCCGCGCTGGTCGCCTCCGCGGTCGGCCTGGTCGTCCAGACCATCTCCGACCAGAACGAGAGCCGCAGGGTGATGATCGCGCAGCTCCAGGAGACCGGCGCGAGGCTGGCCGCCCTCGCGGCGGAGAACGCGAACCTGCAGTCCCAGCTGCTGACCAGGGCCCGCGAGGCCGGGGTGCTCGGGGAGCGGCAGCGGCTGGCCAGGGAGATCCACGACACGATCGCGCAGGGCCTGACCGCCATCGTCACCCAGGTGGAGGCCGCCGAGGAGGCGCTCGACGACGTCAAGGCGGCTCGTGCCCGCCTTGACACCGTTCGCACGCTGGCCAGGGACAGCCTGAAGGAGGCCCGCCGGTCGGTGCAGGCCCTGCGCCCCGCGCCGCTGGCCGAGTCGCAGCTGCCGGCCGCGCTCCAGGACGTCTCCGGCAAGTGGTCGCAGGCCAGCGGCGTGCTCTCGTCCCTGGAGGTCACGGGCGAGGCCCGGCCGCTGCACGCGGAGGTGGAGATCACCCTGCTGCGGGTGGCGCAGGAGGCGCTGGCGAATGTCGCCAAGCACGCTTCCGCCGGACGAGTTGCCCTCACTCTGTCGTACATGGAAGATGTCGTGGTGCTGGACGTACGCGACGACGGAGCCGGTTTCGCCCCCGAGCCACCGGGCCTGCCGGCCGCGCCCGCCTCCGAGACGGGCGGGTTCGGCCTCCTGTCCATGCGCCAGCGCGTGACCAGGCTGGCGGGCGACTTCCAGATCGAGTCGGCCCCCGGCGAGGGCACCGGCATCTCCGCCACCGTCCCCGCCATCCCCGCCGAAACGGGCCTCGAGCCATCCGACCGATCCAGAAACGCCGGGTGAGACATGCCGATTCGGCTGATCATCGTGGACGACCATCCGGTCGTCCGCGACGGGCTGCGCGGGATCTTCACCGACGACGAGTTCGAGGTGGTCGGGGAGGCGGGTGACGGGTTCGAGGCGCTGGCCGTGGTGGAGCGCACCAATCCCGACGTCGTGCTCACCGACCTGCGCATGCCGCGGATGAAGGGCGCGGAGCTCATCCGCCGGCTGCGCGAGCAGGCGCCCGACGTCCGCGTGCTCGTGCTGACCACGTTCGACGACGACGTGGACGTGCTGCCGGCCATCGAGGAGGGGGCCACCGGCTACCTGCTCAAGGACACCCCGCGCGCCGAGCTGCGCCGCGCCGTGCAGGCGGCGGCGCGCGGCGAGACCGTGCTGTCCCCCTCCGTGGCCGGCGTGCTCACGCAGAAGCTGCGCGCGCCGCGCCAGCAGCCGCTCAGCCGCCGCGAGCTGGAGGTCCTGTCGCTCATCTCCCGGGGCGCCACCAACCGCGACGTGGCCAAGCGGCTGTTCATCACCGAGGCCACCGTGAAGACGCACCTGCTGCACATCTTCGCCAAGCTCGAGGTCAACGACCGTGCGGCCGCCGTCGCCGCCGCCTACGAGACGGGCCTGCTCAGGCCGGGCGCCGACGGCTGATTAAGGGCGCCTAGGGGTGTGCCGCCCCTCCGGACGCTTCGTACCGTGGAACAGGCGGCCGTTCCATCTCTACCCGAGGGCACCTTTCCCGCCCCGGACGTGACGAGTCAAGCGGTGTGTCAAATGGCCACCGCATTTCCTTTTTCCCCTGCTGAGTTCTTTCCGCGTGCCGCCGAATCGGTTCCTGGAGATCGTCCGGAAGGATTTGGAGATGAACGCATGAACACGCTTGCCCTGGCCGACCCGAGGGCCGAGCTGGAGATCGTCGGCGGCAAGGGCGAATCCCTGGCCCGCCTGGCCAGGGCCGGGCTGCCGGTGCCGCCGGGTTTCCACGTCACCACCGGCGCCTACCGCGACTTCGTTTCCCGCCACGGTCTGCGCGAGGCGATCCTGACCGGGGACGCCGGGGAGATCCAGGCACTGTTCGCCGGGTGCGAGATCCCGCCGGAGATCGCCGGGGACATTCTGGCCTCGTACGCCACGCTGGGCGAGGACGCCGCGGTGGCCGTCAGGTCGTCGGCGACCGCGGAGGACCTGCCGGGAATGTCGTTCGCCGGGCAGCAGGACAGCTATCTCAACATCCGCGGCGCCGAACAGCTCCTGGACGCGGTCAAGCGCTGCTGGGCCTCGCTCTGGACCGACCGGGCGATCGCCTACCGCGACCGCCACGACATCCCGCGGGACCAGGTCGCCATCGCCGTCGTCGTCCAGGAGCTCGTCCCCGCCGACGCGGCGGGCGTGCTGTTCACCGAGGACCGGGTCTCCCCCCAAGACCGGCTGACCATCAACGCCGCGTGGGGCCTGGGCGAGGCGGTCGTCGGCGGCCTCGTCACGCCCGACACGATCACCATCGACCGCGCCGGCCTCACCGTCGTGGAGGAGCGCATCGCGTCCAAGGCCGTCATGACCGTGCGCACCCAGGACGGCACCCGGGAGGAGCCCGTCCCGCCCGCCAGGCGCGACGAGCCGGTCCTGACCTCGGCGCAGGCGACGCGGCTGGCCGAGCTGGGCCTGGCGATCGAGGAACTGTACGGCCGCGCGATGGACATCGAGTGGGCCCTGCACGACGGGCGCCCGCACATCCTTCAGGCCAGGCCGATCACCGGCCAGCGCGAGGTGTGGAACGACTCGCTCAAGGGCGACTACCTGTGGACCAACGGCAACCTGGGCGAGGCCATCCCCAGCGTCATGACGCCGTGCACCTGGTCGCTCGTGCAGGCGTTCATCTCCGAGATCATGATCGTCGGCGACCTCGGCGGCCACCCCATCTGCGGGAACATCGGCGGCCGCGTCTACATGAACATGAGCCTGACCGCCTCGCTCGGCAGGGCGCTCGGCATGACCAGGAAGATCAAGGACGCGCAGGAGCCGGTCTACGGCAGGCTGCCCGAGGGCGTGCGGACGCCGCTGCTGCCGATGTCGCGCTGGCAGACCCTCAGGGCGGCCAGGCCGATGCTGGGCGGCCGGCGCGAGATCCAGAAGCTCGTGGAGCGGATCCCCGAGTACATCGCGCAGGCGCCCCGCCGCACGGAGGAGCTCCGCGCCATGATCGCCGAGAGCGACGACCTGGTCGCGCTCTGGCAGAGCGAGATCGAGCCCAGGTTCGACGAGTGCAACCGCATGCTGGCCGCCGCGGCCCGCCAGGACGCCGGCTCGCTGGTCTACCTCGGCGCCCGGCTGACGAAGCTGGTCGGAGAGGCGGACGCCACCGTGCTGATGTCCGGCATCCAGGCCCGGGACGGCCGGTTGGAGAGCCTCGGCCCGCTGCTCGGGCTGGCCCGGCTCAAGCGCGGCGAGATCTCCCGCGAGGAGTACGTCAGCAGGTACGGACACCGCTGCCCGGACGAGTTCGAGGTCTCGGCCGCCCGGCCGGTGGAGGACCCGGCGTGGATCGACGAGCAGCTCGCCGGCCTCACGGTCGACCCCACCGAGCTGCTCGAACGCCAGGAGGCGGCGAGCGCGGCGGCCTGGCGGCGCTTCCGCGAGCGCCACCCCAGGCAGGCCGAGAAGTTCCGCCGCCAGATCGACCGCTGGGAGGCGATCGTCCGCTCCCGCGAGGAGACGCGGTCGGAGATGATGCGCGGCTTCTGGATGGTGCGCGACTTCGTCCTGCGGGCCGGCGAGGTGACCGGGCAGGGCGACGACCTGTTCTTCCTGACGATCGAGGAGATCCTGGGCGTGCTGCGCGGCTGGAACCGGCCGCTGTCGTACGTCGCCGGGCGGCGGGCCACGTACGAGCTGTACAAGGCGCTGCCGCCGTACCCGGGCGTCATCCGCGGCCGGTTCGACCCGGAGCGGTGGGCCGCGGACCCGCACCGGCGCGGCGACGTGTTCGACGCCGAGGACACGGCGGCGCCGCCGTCGCAGACCATCAGCGGCTTCCCCGGCGCGGCCGGCGTGGTCGAGGGGACCGCCCGGGTGCTGGCGTCGGTGGCCGAGGGCGACCGGCTGGGTGAGGGCGAGATCCTCGTGACGACCGTGACGAACGTGGGCTGGACGCTGCTCTTCCCGCGCGCGGCGGCGGTCGTCACCGACGTCGGCGCTCCCCTGTCGCACGCCGCGATCGTCGCCCGCGAGCTGGGGATCCCCGCCGTCGTCGGGACCAGGAACGCCACGATGCTGGTGCGGGACGGCGACCGGATCCGCGTCGACGGCAGCAAGGGCAGCGTCGAGGTGATCGGCGAGTCGGAGCGGGCGCTCGTCCTGAGCTGAGGAAGGACATGGAGAAGGCGCCGGGCTCTCCACGAGCCCGGCGCCTTTGTTCCCTTTCAGCGGGTGGCGGTGAGCAGCCGCATCCCGAGCGGCAGGTCGAGCAGCCTGCCCGGGGTCAGGTCGGCCTCCTCCAGGAGCACGCGGTACTCCGCCTCGGTGCGCTCCCGCCCCCCGGTCATCACCATCATGTGCAGGTCGTACGCGAGCGGCAGGTACGAGTCCTGGCCGACGACGCGTTCGACGACCAGCAGCTCGGCCCCCGGCTCCATCGCCTTGGCACAGTTGGCCAGCAGGACGGCGCAGCGCTCGTCGTCCCAGTCGTGCAGGACGCGCGAGAGCACGTAGACGTCGCCGCCCTCCGGCACGGCGTCGAACAGGTCGCCGGCGGCCAGCTCGCACCTGTCCAGCACCCCCATCCGCGCCAGGTGCGCGGGCGCGGCCTCGACGACCTCCTGCACGTCGAACAGCACGCCGCGCGCCGCGGGGTTGCTCCGCAGGACCGTGGCCAGCAGGGCGCCGGTGCCGCCGGCCAGGTCGACCACGCGGCGCGCGCCGGAGAAGTCGTAGGCGTCGGGGACGCCGCGGAAGAACGAGGCGCCCGCCGCCATCCCCGCGTTGAAGACGGCCGCCTTGCCCGGATCGCCCGCCAGGTGCGCGAACACGGGTTCGCCGTGGACGTGCTCGAACGCCGGCTCCCCGGTGCGGACCGCGTGGGCCAGGCCGTCCCAGGCGGAGGCGAAATAGTCCTCGCCGTAGAGGGTGGCCAGCGGGCCCAGCGCGTCGCCGCGCAGCTGCGCCCCCATCGGGGTCAGCCCGTACCTGTTGTCGCCGTCGGCGTCGGCCAGGCCCACGCCCGCCAGCAGCCGTAGCAGGCGGTGCAGCGCGCCGGGGTGCGCGCCGACCTCCTCGGCGATCTCCTCGGGGGCCAGACGCCGCCCGTCGAGCACGTCGGCGACGCCCAGGCGCACCGCGGTGAAGGTCGCCTGCGCCACCCATCCTCCGGTGAGGATGCGCATCAGATCCTGCTCCATCGAGTCCTTCCTCAGGGTGTGGACGGCCACGCGGCGGCGACGGCGCGGGACAGCTCCGCGATCACGTCGCCCTGCCGCGGCACGAGGTAGAAGTGGTCGCCCTCCATCACGCGGACGGCGAATCGGTCGCTCGTGAGCTCGCCCCATCGCGCCGCCTGCCCGGCGGTCACCTCGGGGTCGTCGCTCCCGAGCAGCGCGGTGACGGGGCAGGCGAGCACGCCGCCCGGCCGGTGCCGGTAGGTCTCGTCGATCCGGTAGTCGTTGCGTACGGCGGGCAGGGCCAGCTCGCGGATGTCCGGATCGTCCATGAGCTCCCGCTCCACGCCGCCGAGCCGGATCAGTTCGTCCACCAGCTCGTCGTCGGAGCGGGCGTGCGTGTCGCCGGGGCGGTGCTCGTGAGGGGCGTGCCGGCCGGAGGCGAACAGGTGCGTCACGCCCCTGCCCCTGGCCTCCAGCGCGCGGGCCACCTCGTACGCGATCAGCGCCCCCATGCTGTGCCCGAACAGCGCGACGGGCCGGTCGAGCAGCGGCGCCATGGCGTCGGTGACGAGCTTGGCGAGGTGGACGGCGTCGTCCACGAGCGGGGCGGAGCGTTGATCGCCGTGCCCGGGGTACTGCACGGCGCGTACCTCGACGGAGTGCGGCGCGTCCCCGTGCCAGCTCCGGTAGAAGCTCGCCGAGCCGCCCGCGTGCGGGAAGCAGAACAGCCGCAGCCCGGCGTACGGCCTGGGCCGGTAACAGTGGAACCAGTTCATGTGAGCTCCGCGGCGGACAGGGGTCGTGGTGCCGTCTGGACCAGCAGCTCGGGCCGGCCGATCGCGGCGGTGGCGTCGAGCCAGAGGCGGCTGAGCGTCAGGTGGTACTGGCCCTGGCGCAGCGGGTCCCGCCCTTCCTCGGCGTCCTGGCGCAGCTCCGACAGCGCCCGCCGGACGCCGTCGGGCCACACGGACGTGACGATGTCGTGGAAGGTGGGCGCGTGCGCCGGCCCGATGGTGGTGGCGCTGGGCAGGCGCAGATGGTCCGCGCCGGTGTCGAAGCGGTCGTCGGCGTCGCGGCCGACGTACATGCGGGGGCTCCACACGAGCGGGCCGTGCGTGTTGACCAGCGTGAGGCTGCCGCCCTCCGTCCCCACGGTGACGCGGTGGAGCAGGTGCAGGTGGGCGTCAGGGTCGTTGGGGGCGATCTGGTTCTGCACCCGGAGGGTCAGCGGCACGCCGCCGACGGTTCCGGTGAGGCAGGTGAAGGGCGTGCCGGGAGCCGGGGCGGTGAACGTCCACGGGCGTAACGCGCCCAGGGCGCGGCCGAGGATGTCGAACAGGGCGTAGGCGACGTGGACGCTGCAGGCGGCGTCCACGTAGAGGGGCCGCTGGAGCTCGAACAGGCGGCGGGCGGTCTCGATGAACCGGCGTACCGGGTCGAGGTGGACGTACAGGGTGTTCACGTGGTGCACGGCGGAGGCGGCCCGGGCGGTGCGCAGGCAGCGGGCCAGCTCGTCGGCGTGCAGCGGATGCTCCTGCAGCACGTGCACGCCGCGGGCCAGCAGGGCGCCGGCCAGCTCGCTGCCCTCTCCCCCGACGACTCCCGACCGTACGACCACGCAGGCCAGGTCCGCGAGCTCGGGCACCTGGTCGGGGTCCGTGAGCAGCGGGACCCCGTGCTCCTCGGCGTACGCGGCGGATCGGGCGCTGCCGCGGGCGAGGACGCCGGTCAGCTCGAAGGGGCCCTCCCGCAGCGCGGAGAGGTAGATCTGGCCGAACTTGGTCCCGCACACCACGACCCGCTTCACAGCGCGCCCTCCTCGAACACCGGCGCGACCAGGTCGATCGGCGCCACCGCCTCGGTGATCTCGATCTTCGCCACGGGCTCCAGGTCCGCCAGCACCCGGGCCGGGTCGAGCACGGCGTCGGCGTGGTGGAGCCCCGCCGCGACCTCGCCGCGGAGCACCGCCATGGCCGCGTGGGCGGCGACCGCGGCGGTGAGCGCGTAGGAGTCGTGGGTGCGCAGCGCCAGGGTGCGGGTGCCGTGCGGGCCGCTGAGCTGGAAGAGCAGGACGTAGTACGGGGTGCGCCCGGCCAGTTCGAGCTCGGCCGCGCGCGTCAGGTCGGCGGCCTGGCCGGCGGCGCTCGCGGCGGCGAGGACGCCGTCGCCGGTGATGACGTTGTACCAGCGGGCCTGCGCCAACCCGAGCTCCCCGGCCACCCGCTCCGCCTCGGCGCTCAGGTAGGGGTAGGCGGTGACCGGTCCCGGGAAGTAGGGAAGCTGGACATCGTGGACGGGGGTCAGGGCGCGGGCGACCCTGGCGCCGTCCCGCCACGCGGCCAGCGCGGCGCCCCGCTCCTCCTGACCGGCCAGCAGGAAGTCACCGGCGGCGGCGGGGGTGAGCCGGTCCAGCCCGCCGGTGTAGACGTCCAGCCGGAGCCCGGCGTCGAGGGAGGCGAGGGCGGCCAGGTGGCGGGGCACGAGTCCGGTGAGGCCGGGGAGCATGCCCGCCGACAGCACCGCCGTACGTCCCTGCGTGCCCGACCCGGCCGGTTGGGCGAAGGCGGCGGCGTCGCCGGCGGCGTCCACGTAGTCGGCCCCGGCGGCGAACGCGGCCCGCGCCACCCGGTCCAGCAGGAGGTAGGAGGGGCCCGCGCAGTTCACGACGATCCGGCAGCCCGCGCAGAATCGGGCGAGCTCGGCCGCGTCGAGCGCGTCCACCTGCCACGCCTCGCCGTGCCCGCCCAGCTCCGCCTCGACGAACCGCCGGGCCGCCGCCCCGTCCCGCCCGCCCACGCGCAACCCCTGGTGGGCGGCGAGCAGGCGGGCCACGGTGCCGCCGACCGCGCCGTAACCGCCGAGCACGCCGATCACGCGGTCACCTGTTTCGCGACGTCGGCCGCGTACGGCCCGCCGAGGCAGCTGAAGTGGTCGCCCTCGATGTCGAGCACCGTGAGCCGCCCCAGGCAGAGGTTCTGCCAGAAGTCCGTCATGTCGTCCTGCAGGGTCGGCACGAGGTTGGTGACGCCGCGCTGGCGGAGGAACGTGATGTCGCCCGCGTACGGCTCCGGGTCGTAGTGGGTCACGGCCGTGAAGCTCTGCCGGAAGACCCGGTAGGCCAGGTCCACCCGCTCGGGCGGATGGCCGAGGGCGCGGGCGACGGCGGCCAGCCGGTCCGGGGGCGAGGTGGCGGCCAGTTCGGTGAAGTGGCGGCCGATCCGCGCGAGGCCGGGATCCGCGCTGGCGGCGAGCGCGGCCAGGCTGCCCTCGCGCACGTGTCCGGGCGACGACTCCAGCACGACCCGCAGGGCCCGGGCGAGGTCCCCGCCGGGGTAGCCGAGCCGCGCCGGGTCCAGGCCGCAGGCCTGCGCGAAGCCGTACTCCAGCATGAGCTCGTCGCCGATCCGGTAGGGGAATCGGGAGCTGCTGATGACGGTGAGCCCGTCGACGACCGCGCCGCCCTCGGTGAGGCGGCGGGCGACCTCGGTGGCGATGAGGCCGCCCATGCAGTAACCCACGATGTGGTAGCCGGCCGCGCCCTCGTCGAGCAGGAGCCGCGCGTACGCTCCGGCCAGCGATTCCACCGTCTGCTCGGGGTCCAGCTCCAGGTAGCGGTCCGCGTCGTTGATCACCAGGCCGAGCAGCGGCGTCCCGGAGAGCTCGGGGACGAGCGCCCGGTACGGGGTCAGGGTGCCGGTGCCGTCGTGAAGCAGCACCCGCACCGAGCCGCCGCCTCCATCGCCGGACAGGCGTACCAGGGGGCTGGCGTGCGTTCTCGGCAGCCCCTGCGCGCGGTCCTCGCGGGCCTGGCGGAGGTGGGCGGCCAGCGCGGCGACGGTCGGCTGGTTGACGAGCTGGCGGACCAGGCTGTCCCAGTAGAAGCCGCTCGCCTCCGCCAGCTCCTCGCGCACCCGCCCGGCCAGGCGGGTGACCAGCAGGGAGTCGCCGCCCAGCGCGAAGAAGTCCTGGTCGCGGTAGACGCGCGGGAGCCCGAGCAGCTCGGCCCAGAGGGCGGCCAGCCGCCGTTCGAGGTCGTCGCGCGGCTCCTCGCCGCCGGGGGCGCCCTCTCCGGCCGTGCTCGGCAGGAGGGTACGCAGCCGCGCCCGGTCGATCTTGCCGTTGTCCGTCAGCGGCAGCTCGTCGACCACCTGGACGTGGGCCGGGAGCATGTAGTCGGGCAGCCGCTCGGCGAGGAACGCCCGCAGCTCCGCCAGGTCGATCCGCTCCCGGTCGTCGGGGAAGCGGGCCGCGAAGACGCACTGCCCGAGGGACGCCAGCGGGTCGCCCGGCCCGGGCAGGCAGGCCAGGGTACGGGCGCCTGCCCCGCGCAGCAGGTCCAGCC
Organism: Nonomuraea angiospora; assembly: GCF_014873145.1. Lineage (NCBI taxonomy): Bacteria > Bacillati > Actinomycetota > Actinomycetes > Streptosporangiales > Streptosporangiaceae > Nonomuraea > Nonomuraea angiospora. The sequence continues at coordinate 5,760,707 of NZ_JADBEK010000001.1, forward strand.
ACTCGTCGCGGGTGACGAACGTCCGGTCGCGGCCCTGCCGCACGTCGGCGTAGTCGTGCGGGTTCATCAGGAACTCCATCGAGCTCATGATCTGGACGTGCTCGCGGGTGGTCTCGATGAACACCAGCCACCCGCCGGGCACCAGCAGCTCGCGGAACCTGGCCAGCACGGCGGCGGCGTCGTGGGAGTTGTGCAGGACGTTGGCGCAGAGGATGACCTCGAAGGAGTTCGGCTCGTAGCCCTGGGCGCGGTAGTCGGCGTTGATGTCGAACAGGCCGTACCGCACCCACGGGTGGTCCGCGAACCGTTCGGCGGCCTGGGTGAGGAAGAACCGTGACAGGTCGGTGAAGACGTACTCGACCTGATGTCCGGCCAGCTCCGGGATCAGCTCGGCGCTGGTGCCGCCCACGCCCGCGCCCGCTTCCAGCACGCGCAGCGGCCCGCCGGTGTGGTGCTCGGCCACACGGCCGAGCACCGCGCGCACGATGCGGTTGACGTACCTGCTGAGCACGTTGTCCTTGTACGCGCCCTCGGCCGTCCCCACGTCGCCCTCGGGGAACAGCAGCTCGCGGGCGTCGAGCTCGCCGCGCATCAGCTCGGGCAGGTGCGTGGTGCTGACCCGCAGGAACCTGATCAGCTCCGCCCCGTAGTCGAGCCCCTCGGCCAGGCTCTCGACCCGGCGCCACAGCGGCTCCACGCCGGTGTCGCCGCGCAGGTTCCGGTACCGGCCGCCGGGGTCGCGGTCGAGCCGTCCGCGTTCGTGCAGGGCGGCGAGCCAGCGCCGGACGAGCCGGTGGTGGTCGGGCGCGACCTTCGCGGCTGCCAGGATCTCCTCGAGGCCGTGGCCGTCCTCGGTGGTGAACAGGCCGCCCGTACGGAGTGCCGCCGCCATCGACGCGAGCGCGATCTCGTCGAGCGTCTCGGCCACCGCCACGACGCGCGCCAGATCGACGCCCTCCAGGGCCGCGACCGCCGCCACCTCGGCGGCACCGGCGACATCGGGCCCACCGCTCCTCTCGGCCGCCGCATCCTCGCGGGCGGCGGCCTGGGCGAAGGCGATCAGGCGGCGTTCCAGCGCGCGGTCGCCGTCCACGATCACGGTCCCTGCCGCGACCGCGGGGTGTGCCTGCAGCGCGGTCTCTATCTCGGCCAGCTCGATCCGATGGCCGCGGATCTTGACCTGGGAGTCCTCCCTGCCGAGGAACTCGATGTTGCCGTCGGGCCGGTAGCGGCCCAGGTCTCCGGTGCGGTAGAGGCGCTCGCCGCCGTGGCGCACGAAGCGCTCGGCGGTCCTGCTTTCATCGCCGAAGTAGCCGATCGCCACGCCGGAGCCGCCGATGTAGAGCTCTCCCGGCACCCAGTCGGGGCAGGGCCGCATGGCGGCGTCGAGCACGTGGAAGGTCTGGTTGGCCAGCGGCTTGCCGTACGGGACGCTCGTCCAGCCGGGCAGCGGCTCGACGCCGATGGGGTGGTAGATGGACCAGATCGCGGCCTCGGTGGCACCGCCCAGGCTGATCACGTCCAGTCCCGGGACACGGCGGCGGATCTGGCCGGGCAGCGCCACCGGGATCCAGTCGCCCGACAGCATCGCCAGCCTCAACGCGGGCAGCTCCGCCCCGGGCTCCGCGTCCAGGTAGTGCTGGAGCATCTGGAGCTGCGCGGGCACCGAGTTCCAGATGGTGACGCCGTGCCCGGCGGCGAGTTCGGCCCAGTGGACCGGGTCGCCCCGGCGTGACGGGTCCGGCAGCACGAGGGCCGCCCCGACGGCGAGCGGTCCGAAGATGTCGTAGACCGACAGGTCGAACCCGAGGTTGGCCAGCCCGAGCACGCGGTCGTCCGGGCCGACGCCGAAGCGGGCGTTGATGTCGTCGATGGTGTTGCGGGCGGCCCGATGGCTGATCATCACGCCTTTGGGCACGCCCGTCGAGCCCGAGGTGTAGATGACGTAGGCCAGGTCGTCAGGGCCCCGCCGAACACCGCCGTCCCCGGGACGGGCCGGCGGGATGGTGTCGACGGCGATCCAGTCGTTCTCGGCGTGCCAGGACTGCGTGAGCACCAGGCGGACCGAGGCGTCGGCGAGGATGCGGTCGCGCCTGGCCGGTGGCTGCCCGGTGTCGACCGGCAGGTAGGCGCCGCCGGCCAGCAGCGTGCCGAGCACGGCCACGACCTGCTCGACCCCCTTGTCCATGACCACGGCGACGATCTCGCCGGGCCGGTGCCCCGCCTCGTGCAGCGCCCGCGCCACCCCGGCGGCCCGGTCCAGCAGCTCGCCGTACGTGATCGAGCCGGCGCCCGTGACGACGGCGGTCCGTTGCGGCGTGCGCCGTGCCTGGGCCACGACCTCCTCGTGCAGCAGCCCGTCCGGGAGCGGCGCGGCGGTGGCGTTGACGAGGGCGCGGCTTCGGGCCTGCGCCCCGGGCAGCTCGACGGGGGATGCGGACGACCAGGTCTCGTCCGAGGACAGGTCGTGCAGGAGCGCGGTGAAGGCGGCGAACATGTCGTCCACGAGCCCTTCGGGGAACACCCCCGCGCGCACGTCCCAGTTGACCAGCAGCGCGTCGCGGTGCTCCTTGACCTGGCAGTCGATCCACACCTGGGGTGTCTGGCTGATGCCGTACTCCGGCGTGCCGTGCTCGGCGTCGTCGCGGCCGAGGCCGATGGCGCTGGTGAACACCACCGGCATCAGCGCGGCGTCCCGGCCGCGCCGGCGGGCCAGCTCGCGCATGACCTCGATGCCGCCGCAGCGTCGGTGCTCCATGTCGGCGAAGAGCTGCCGGCCGATGGCGTGGGCGCGCTCGGCGAAGGACCGGCCGGGCGCGGTGTCGACGGCGAGCAGGTTGAGCGTGGTGAAGTCGCCGACGACCCGGTCGATGTACGGGTGCAGGGGCGGGCGGTCGAGCAGCGTCAGGTTGAGCGTGAACCTGGGCCGGCGGCTCCACCTCCCGATGACCTCGGCGTAGGCGGCCAGCACGGCCTGCGACGGCGTGATCCCGGCCGCGGCGGCCCGGGTGCGTAACCGCGCCCATTGCGCCGGCTCCACCCTGCTCTCCCACCGCCGGAACCGGGCGTCCGCGGCGGCCTGGTCCAGCGCGGGCAGCTCGGGCGCCGGCGGCAGGTCGTCCATCCGTCCCCACCAGTAGGCGCGGTCCCGGTCGTAACGGGCGCTCTCGCGCTGCGCGCGCAGGGCCAGCAGGCAGTCCCGGAAGCTGACCGGGACGGGCGGCAGGTCGGCATCGGGGTTCTCGTGCAGCAGGTGCAGCTCGCCGAGCAGCAGCTGGATGCTGACGTAGTCGGCGATGAGCAGGTCGATCGAGGCGTGCAGGAGCGCTCCGCGATCGGTGAGCGAGATCCGCAGCTCGAACAGGGGCCAGCTGCCCGCCGGATAGACCGTGTTCGCCATCTCCTCGCGGACGGCGGCGAGCCGCTCCTCCGGGTCGGTGCCGCGCAGGTCCGTCACGCTGACCTCGTAGCCGGGGACCTCGGCGAGCACCTGCTGGTGGCCGTCGGGGTGGATCACGGCGCGGAGCATGTCGTGGCGGCCGATCAGGGCGCGCCACGCGGCCTGCACCCGTTCCGGGTCGAGCCGGGGGAAGGAGACCTCGACGTAGCCGTGGCAGGCGACTCCGCCGTAGCCGAACGCGTCGTTGCGGCCGATCAGGTAGGCCTGCTGCACGTCGGTCAGCGGGAAGGGGTCGAGGCGGCGTTCGGGCTCGGGCCGGACCGTCTCGGCCTCGGACTCGCGGCGCAGGTGCGCGATGATCTCGGGCTTCGCGCCGACCAGCGCCGCGCGCCGCTCCTCGGTCAGCGCTCCCTTGGGCGCCCGGAAGCGGAGGCTGCCGTCGTCCTCCCACAGCCGGATCCCCGCGGCCTCCATGTCGGCGATGAGTTCGTGTACGGCCGGTGCCTGGGTCACAGCACGCCCTCTTCCGTCTCTTGGGTGTCGTCCGCCGTCAGGCCGATCGCCTCGGCGCAGTCGGCGATGGTGGGAGTGGCGAAGAAGCGGCGCAGGGACAGCTCCACGCCGAGCCGCCGCCGTACGATCTCGGCGAAACGGGTGGCGAGCAGGGAGTCGCCGCCGAGGGCGAAGAAGCTCTGGCCCCGGCCCGGCGGCGGGATCTCCAGCAGCTCGGCCCAGAGCTCGGCGAGCAGCGCCTCCGTGCCCGGGCGTGGGGGGTCGTCATCCGGCAGGGGTTCCAGCTGGATGGCCAGAGCGCTCCTGTCGATCTTGCCGTTGGCGGTCAGCGGCAGCCGATCCAGCGCGGTGATCGTCGGCGGGACGGCGTAACCGGGCAGCCGATCGGACAGGAACGAACGCAACTTGTCCAGATCGACGCCCTCAGGGGTGACAAAGGCGGCCAACCGGCGCTGCCGCCGATCCCCGACCGCGACCGCCACCGCACGGGCCACCTGCGAGGACGCCTCCAGCGCCGCCTCGATCTCGCCCAACTCGATCCGATGCCCCCGGATCTTCACCTGTTGATCGGCCCGCCCCAGGAACTCCAGCGTGCCGTCCGGCCAGTACCGGCCCAGGTCTCCGGTCCGATACCACCGCTCGCCCTCGTGGTGGACGAACTTGGCCGATGTCGTCTCCGGATCTCCTCGGTAACCGATGGCGACTCCGGCTCCGCCGATCCACAGCTCTCCTGCCACCCAGTCCGGGCAGTCCCGGCCGCGCCCATCCACCACTCGGTAACGCTGATTCCGCAACGGCAGCCCGTAAGGGATCGACGTCCAATGCGCCGGGACCCGGTCCACCTCCCATGCGTTGGACCAGATCGCCGCCTCCGTCGCGCCCCCCAACGCCACCAACCGGCACCTGCTTTGGGCGGCCAGCCGCGCATGCAGGTCCAGCCCGACCCAGTCACCCGACACCAACGCCAACCGCAGATTCGGGGTCGTGGTGTGCAGGAGCATGTCGAGCAGGGTCGGGACGGTGTTCCAGATCGTCACCCCGTGATCGGCGCACAATCGGGCCCAAGCCTGCGCATCTCGCCGCTCCTCCTCTTGCGGCAGGACGAGCGCCCCGCCCGCCGACAGCAGGCCGAAGATGTCGAAGACGGACAGGTCGAAGTCCAACGCCGACACCGCCAGGACCCGATCGTCCGGCCCCACGCCGAAGCGCTGGTTGATGTCCTCGATCGTGTTCAACGCCGCCCGATGAGAGACCTCCACCCCCTTCGGCTCACCCGTCGACCCCGACGTGAAAATCACGTACGCCGACATATCCGGCGCGACGGCCACCAGCTCGGCCGGTTGCTCTTCACCGGGCAGACCGGTCAGGACGTGACGCGCACCCGCCCGCGACAAGATCCGCTCCCGCCGCGCCACCGGCTGATCCACCCCCACCGGCACATACACCCCACCAGCAGCCAGGACGCCCAGGACCGCCGCGACCTGATCCGGCCCCTTCGGCAGCACCACCCCCACCGCATCCCCGGGCACGACCCCGGCCGCCCGCAAATGCCCCACCACCCGCAACGCCCGATCCGCCAACGCGCCATACGACACCACCCGGCCGTCAGCGATCAACGCCACCCGATCCGGCTCACGGCGCGCCCACCCGAAGAACCCTTCGTGCAGAACACCCTCGGGCAACGGTCCCGCAGTGGCGTTCACCCGCTCCCGCACCACCACCTGACCAGCAGGCAGCCCCACCGGAGCGGCAACCGACCAATCCCCCTCCGCCAACCATTCCAACAGCCCCTCATAAGCGGCGAACATCGCATCCAGCACGCCCGGCGCGAACAGCTCCTCCACCGCGTCCCAGCGGACCAGCAGGTCGCCCTCGACCTCCCCCACCTGGCTGTCCAGCCAGACCTGCGGGGTCTGCGACACGCCCCAGACCTGCTCGGCGAAGGAGGGGCCGAACGCGCCGTCGCCGGCGACGCCGAGCGTGCTGGTGAACACGACCGGCATGGTCATCTCGATCGAGTCGCTCCGCCTGGCCAGCTCCCGCATCACCCAGACCGCCGACACCTCGCCGTGTTCGAGCCCGCGCCACACCTCTTCCTGCAGCCCGCGCGCCCCGTCCAGCCAGCCGGTTCCCGGCCGGTATCCGGCGAGCAGGAGGGAGGTGAAGTCGCCGAGCACGCGGTGGATGTCGGGGTGAACCTCCCGCCTGTCGAACAGCGTGAGGTTGAGCGTCAGCGCCTCCTGGCCGCTCCACCTGCACAGGACCTCGCCGAAGGCGGCGGCCAGCACGGTGGCGGGGGTCAGCTCGTGCCGCCTGGCCAGATCCGTGATCGTACGCCACCGCCCGGCCGGCATCCGGAACTCGCGGCGGGCGAACCGTGGCCGGTCGACCATCGCCGGGTCCACGCGCAGCGGCAACCGGGGGGCGGGAGGCAGCACGGGCAGCCGGGCGGCCCAGTATTCCTTGGCCGTCTCGAAGACCGCCGGATCAGGCTCCTGCGCGAGCACGTAGTCGCGGAACGACACCTCGATCGGCGGCAGGACGGTCTCGGGGTCGTGGTAGAGCTGGTCGAGTTCGGCGAAGAAGACCATCATGCTGAGCGCGTCGACGATGATGTTGTCGAAGCTGACGCCGAGCCGCACCCCGCCGTCGTGGCGGGCGGCCCGCGCGTCGAACAGCGGCCAGCTGGACACGTCGAGCACCTGGTGCGACATCTGCTCGCGCAACTGCTCGACGCTGTCGACGGCGGCGACGGCGAAGCGCGGCACCTCGGGCAGGATGCGCTGGAGCCCGTCCTGGTCGAAGACCGCGCGCAGCATCTCGTGCCGCTCGATCAGCAGGTTCCAGGCCGTTTCCAGCCGGTCGAGGTCGATGTCGCCGTCGAACTCGGTGTAGAAGTGGCAGCCGACGCCGCCGAGCGTGAAGTGCTCGGCCCGGCCGAGCCAGTAGGCCCGCTGCACCTCGGTGGGCGGGAACGGGTCGTGCCGGTGCTCGACGTCGGGGACCAGCACGGGAGCGGGCGCGGCCGCCTCCCCCACGGTGAAGGTGGCCGCGAAGTCCGCCAGCACGGGCGTCTCGAACAGCAGGCTCAGCCTGGCGTCGGCGACGCCTTCCGCACGTAGCCGCGCGATCATGCGGGTGGCGAGCAGGGAGTCGCCGCCGAGGGCGAAGAAGCTGTCCGTACGCTGCACGGCCGGGAGTTCGAGCAGGTCGGCCCAGATCTTGGCGAGCACGGTCTCGGCCGGTCCCTCGGGCGGTTCCTGGACCGCGCTCTCCGCTGCCTCGCTGACCAGGGCGGTGAGCGCACTCCTGTCGATCTTGCCGTTGGCGGTCAGCGGCAACCGATCCAGCGCGGCGATCGTCGGCGGGACGGCATACCCGGGCAGCCGATCGGACAGGAACGAACGCAACTTGTCCAGATCGACGCCCTCAGGGGTGACGAAAGCGGCCAACCGGCGCTGCCGCCGATCCCCCACCGCGACCGCCACCGCACGGGCCACCTGCGAAGACGCCTCCAGCGCCGCCTCGATCTCGCCCAACTCGATCCGATGCCCCCGGATCTTCACCTGATGATCGGCCCGCCCCAGGAACTCCAACGTCCCATCCGGCCAGTACCGGCCCAAGTCCCCGGTCCGATACCACCGCTCGCCCTCGTGCTCGACGAACTTGGCCGCCGTCGTCTCCGGATCTCCCCGGTAACCGACCGCCACCCCGGCGCCGCCGATCCACAGCTCTCCCGCCACCCAGTCCGGGCAGTCCCGGCCACGCCCGTCCACCACCCGATAGCGCTGATTCCGCAGCGGCAACCCGTAAGGAATCGACGTCCAATGCGCCGGGACCCGGTCCACCTCCCACGCGTTGGACCAGATCGCCGCCTCCGTCGCCCCGCCCAACGACACCAACCGGCAGGCGCTCTGAGCGGCCAGCCGCGCATGCAGGTCCAACCCCACCCAGTCACCCGACACCAACGCCAACCGCAGATTCGGCGTCGTGGTGTGCAGGAGCATGTCGAGCAGGGTCGGGACGGTGTTCCAGATCGTCACCCCGTGCGCGGCACACAGCTCCGCCCAGCGTTGGGCATCGCGCCGTTCGCCCTCTTCGGGCAGCACCAGCGCGCCTCCCACGGACAGCAGGCCGAAGATGTCATACACCGACAGGTCGAAGTCCAACGCCGACACCGCCAGGACCCGATCGTCCGGACCCACGCCGAAGCGCTGGTTGATGTCCTCGATCGTGTTGAGCGCCGCCCGATGAGAGACCTCCACCCCCTTCGGCTCACCCGTCGACCCCGACGTGAAAATCACGTATGCCGACATATCCGGCGCGACGGCCACCAGCTCGGCCGGTTGCTCTTCACTGGGCAGACTGGTCAGGACGTGACGCGCACCCGCCCGCGACAAGATCCGCTCCCGCCGCACCACCGGCTGATCCACTCCCACCGGCACATACACCCCACCAGCAGCCAGGACGCCCAGGACCGCCGCTACCTGATCCGGCCCCTTCGGCAGCACCACCCCCACCGCATCCCCGGGCACGACCCCGGCCGCCCGCAGATGCCCCGCCACCCGCAACGCCCGATCCGCCAACGCGCCATACGACACCACCCGGCCGTCAGCGATCAACGCCACCCGATCCGGCTCACGGCGCGCCCACTCAAAGAACCGCCCGTGCAGAACACCTTCCGGCAACGGCCCCGACGTGCTGTTCACCCGCTCCCGAACCCGCGCTTGGCCGGCAGGCAACCCCACCGGAGCGGCAACCGACCAATCCCCCTCGGCCAGCCACTCCAGCAACCCCCCATAGGCAGCGAACATCGCGTCCAGCACACCCGGCGCGAACAGCTCCTTCACCGCGTCCCACGCCAGATGCAGCCCGTGGTCGTACTCGTTGATCTGGTGGTCGAGCCACACCTGCGGCGTCTGCGTGATCATCCAGCCGGGGGCGCCGAAGGCCTCGCGTACCTCCGGGACGATCAGCTCGGTGCCCAGGTTGCAGGCGAACACCACCGGAGCCCCGGTGTGCTCGCCGCCGCGGGCGAGGTCGCGGAGCACTTCGACGCCGGAGTAGCCGGTGTGCCGGGCGTCGGCGCGGAAGCGGGCCTGGAGGGTTCTGGCGCGCTCGGCGAACGGCTGCGCCTCGGACAGGTCGGCGGCCAGCAGGATCAGGTTGGTGAAGTCCGCGACGAGGTGGGCCACGTCCGGATGCACGGTCTCGTCCCGGTCGAACAGCGGCAGGTTGAGGAGGAAGCGCGGTTCGCCGCTCCACGCGGCGAGCACCTCGGCGTAGGCGGTGGCCAGCACCATGGCGGGGGTCAGCCCGTACGCGCGGGCCTGCTCCTGGATCCGCCGCCACGAGTCGAGGGGCAGCCACCTCTCGCGCCGGGCGAACCGGGGCCGGTCGATCCGGCCGGGCTCCACGGCGAGGGGCAGCTGGGGCGCGCCGGGCAGCTCGTCCAGCCGGCCGCGCCAGTACTCCTGGTCCCGTGCGTGCCGCGCCGCGCGTTCCGCGTCGCGGGCCGCGAGATATCGGGGGAACGAGCAGGCCAGTTCCGGGAGCGGCCGGTCCGGGGCCAGGTAGAGCGTGGCCAGGTCCCGCAGCAGAATCTGCAGGCCGAGCACGTCGGCGACCAGGAAATCCACCTCGAAGTGCACCCTGGAGCGGCCGCCCGGCAGCAGCGACAGCCGCACGTCGAACACCTCGCCCCTGGAGGCGTCGAAGCGGCGGTGCGACAGCCGTTCCCTGATGGCCTCGGCGGCCTCCTCGCCGAGCTCGGGCCCCGTCAGATCGTGTACGGTCAGGCCGGGCCAGGGGCTGGTGTCCGTGATCTGCTGGGTGCCGTCGTCGTGGAAGACCGCGCGCAGCATGCCGTGCCGGTCGATCAGGGCGCGTACGGCCCGCTCCAGCCGCGCCGGCTCGATGCCGGAGCCGTCGAACTCCAGGTACGCGTGGCAGCCCACCCCGCCGATGACCTGCCCGTCGCCGCGCCCGATCCAGTACGCCAGCTGGACCGGGGTGAGCGGGAACGGCGCCGCCTCGTCCACGACCGGCTCCGGCGCGGGAACCTCCACGGGCGGGGACAGCCGGGAGCCGACCAGCGACCACCAGGCCGCGAGCGTGAACTCCGTCGCCAGCTCGCTGAACGCGATGCCGGCCCCGGCGCGCCGCCACCGCCCGGCCAGCCTCATCGCGCGGAGCGAGTCGAGCCCCAGGCTGATCAGGTCGGCGTGGTCGGTGACCGCCGAGGGGTCGAGGTCGAGCTGGCCCGCGATGTCCGCGCGCATCGATTCGAGGGTGGGCGGAGAGGTGGAAGGGGCTTTGTCCAACACGAAAGAACCCGCCTATCGAGTAGTGCTTGCATCGCGTCCGGCGGCCGGGGGGTGGGCCCGGCCGCGGGTTCGTCAGAGGTTCGCGCCGGCCGCCTGCAGCCTCCGGGCGAGCCCGGCCGGCGTCGGCTCCTCGAAGATGTCCTTGAGCTTGAGCCGGATCTGGGTCGCCCGTTTGATCTCCTGCAGCAGCTTGACCGCCAGCAGCGAGTGCCCGCCGAGCGCGAAGAAGTGGCTGTCGGGGCCGAGATCGGTGCGGTTGAGCATGACCTTCCAGAGCGCCACCAGGGAGTCGACCAGTTGGTCCCCGCTCTCGGACGGGAGTTCCGCCTCCTCCACGCTGGCCTCGGCGTCGCGCAGCTCCAGGGCCAGGCGGCGGAGGGCGGGGTAGTCGACCTTGTCGTTGCCCGTCATCGGGAACGCGTCCACGGTCACGTACTCCTGGGGGGTCGCGGCGTACGGGAGGGAGGCGCTGGCGTGCTCCCACAGCTCCGAGGTGACCTCGGGGCGTTCCGGCGCCACCACGAAGGCCCACAGGACGGCGTCGGCGCTGGGGTCGCCGACGACCACGACCGCGGCGGCCCTGACGTCCGGGTGGCTCAGCAGCACGCCCTCGACCTCGGCCAGCTCGATCCGGTTGCCGCGCAGTTTGATCTGGCGGTCGAGCCTGCCGAGGATCTCCAGCCGGCCGTCGGAGGTCCACTGGGCCAGGTCGCCCGTGCGGTAGAACCGGCCGTACTGGGGGTGCTCGCCGAACCGCTCGGCGGTCAGCGCCGGGCGGTCGTGGTAGCCGATGGCCACCCCGTCGCCGGCGATGCAGAGCTCGCCCCGGGTCCCGATCGGCAGCGGGCGGCCGTCGGGGGCGGAGACGTACACCTTGGTGTTGGCGATGGGGACGCCCACGTCGACGCGGTCGGCGGCCGGGTCGATGCGGCCGGAGGTGGACCAGATCGTGGTCTCCGTGGGGCCGTACACGTTGTAGAGCTCGCACCCGGTCGCGGACAGCCGTTTGGCCAGGACGGCGGGCATCGGCTCGCCGCCGCAGAGCACGCGGCGGCCGGCCAGCCGCCCGGCCACCTGGTCGATGACCAGGCGCCAGGTGGTCGGCGTGGCCTGGGCGATGGTGACGTCGTAGCGCCGCAGCGCCTCCGCGAGGGGTTCGCCCTGGGTGCGGGCGTCGTCCGGCGCGACGGCCAGCCGCGCGCCCGTCGTCAGGGGCAGGAACAGCTCCAGGGCGGAGATGTCGAAGCTGAACGTGGTCAGCCAGAGCACGGTGTCCGCCGGGCTCACGGCCAGCTGGTGCGCGAAGTGCGCGATCAGGTTGGCGAGGCTGTAGTGGTCGATCAGCGTGCCCTTGGGGAGCCCGGTGGAGCCGCTGGTGTAGATGAGGTACGCGCAGTCCTCCGGCCTGACGCTGCCGAACGCCGTCACCGTGCCGGACACCGGCGTCACCGAGTCGACGGACACCAGCGGCAGGACCGTACGGTCGCCGGAGACGACGATCCCCTCGCCCGCGAGGACCACGGCGGCGCCCGCGTCGTCGAGCTGGTAGTCGAGCCGCTGCTGCGGGTGGTCGGGCTCGAGCGGCAGGTACGCCGCCCCGGCGAGCCACACGCCGACGGCGGCCGCGGCCAGCTCGGGGCCGCGCCGCGCGAGCAGCGCGACGACGTCGCCCCGGCCCACGCCGGCGGCCCGCAGCGCGTCGCGGGTGGCCTCGGCGGCGGCCCACAGGCGGCGTAACCCGACGCGGCGCTCGCCGTCGAGCACCGCGTCGGTGTCCTCCGGCGGCGCGGCGGAGACCTGGCGGGCGATCTTGTCCAGTACGGTCGCCGGCGTCACGGCGCGCTCGGTGGCGTTGGCCAGCTCGATGGCCGCCCGGTCCTGGTAGCACCAGACGGACAGGTCCGAGAGCGGCGTGTCGGGCTGCTCCGCGAGCGTGACGAGCAGCTCGTCGAAGCGGGCCAGCAGCAGCTCCACGTCGGCGCGGTCCAGGACGTCCACGCAGAACGCCGTCCTGATCCTGATCGCCTCGGGGGTGGAGGTGACGAAGAACTCCAGGTCGAACTTGCTGAAGCCGTTCTCGATCACCACCTGCGCGGCCCGCAGCCCGCCCAGCATGAACTCGGCGGACAGGTCGGCGGGCACGTAGTTGAAGGTGTGCCGGAAGAGGTTGTTGCGCCAGCCGTCGCGGGGAACGATCTCCAGCAGGTCGTCCACCGGGTGGTCGGCGTGCGACATGGCCTCCATGAACGTGCGGCGGGTGAGCCGCGTGTAGGTGCGGAAGGTGTTCGCCGATTGCACCCGGGTGCGCAGGGTGAGCACGTTGATGTGGTAGCCGATCCGGGTGGCGGCCTCGGGTGCCCGCACGCTGACGGGCGAGCCGATGGTGAGGTCGGGGCCGGCCCCGTGGGCGGCGAGCAGCACGCCGTACGCGGCCATGAGGACGACCGACTCCGGCGCCCGCAGCTCGCGCTGCATCCGCCGCGCCGCGTCGCGCGCGGCGGGGGACAGCTCCCAGTTGACCACGTCGCCCAGGAGGGTGACCTGCGAGGCCTCCGGCTGCTCGCACCACAGGTCCAGCTCGTCGGCGCGGAACCCGTCCAGCTTGTCGTGCCAGAACTCCCGGCTGCGCGGGTTGGCGGCCGGCTCCTCCCAGGCCGGGACGGTGTCGCGCGGGGGCGACTCACCCGCGGCGAGGGCGTTGTAGGTGGCGGCGAGCTCGTTCATCAGCAGCGCGGACGACAGCCCGTCGAAGATCGAGTGGTGGATGGCCAGGCAGTAGACCTCGCCCGCCTCCTCCTCCAGCACGGCGGCGCGCACCAGCAGCTCGCCGTCCGGCTGGAACGGCCGGGCCACGAACTCCGTCAGCCACTCGCGCGTGGTGCCCCGGCCGGCCTCCTCGAAGCGCAGCTCGGCGTACTCGGGCGGCAGAACCTCCCGCGTCATGCCCTCGGCCTCGATCCCGAAGACCGTGCGCAGGATCTCGTGCCGGCGCACGACGTGGTTGATCGCGTCCAGCATGAGGGTGCGGCTCGGCAGCCTCGCCACGCTGAACGCCACGCCCAGGTTGTTCACCCCGGTACCGGGGACCAGCTCTTCCAGCATCCACAGCGCCTGCTCCTTGCGCGAGGCGCGCTGACCCAGCATCTGCTCCATGATCATCTCTCCAGCAGCTTGGTGACGGCCCTGGCGACCTCGTCCGAGGTGAGCAGCACGTCGTGGCTCTCCTCGAACCTGAGCTCCTCGGCCACGACGGTGCGGCCGGAGTCACGCAGCCGGTTGAGGCCGTTCCTCGGGTTGGATGAGCTCACCGCGGTGGCGCGCAGCCACCCCTCCCAGGGGTCCAGATGGTCGGCATAGGTGAGGAAGGCCAGGAAGGCGCTGAACGTCTCCCACATCTCCTCGGAGTACTCCGGGTCGAACCCGGCCCTTTCGAACGCGCGGTGCCCGACCTCGCGGAAGGTGGCATAAAGCTGGGCGGCGTAGCCCTCGACCGTGATCCCCTCGACCTGGAGCGTCGTGTCCATGGTCTCCCTGATCTGGGCGACGTCCTCCTCGTTCAGGATCGAGGAGAGGATGCCGAAGACCTTGCCGAACTGGAAGTAGACGTTCTCCAGGCTCGTGGGCTCCGGGTCGAAGAGGATCAGCTCGGGCGCCGACCCCTGCAGCTCGGCCAGCCGGTCGACCAGCTCGGCCGCGTAGACGGCGCCCACGCAGTAGCCCATGACCGCGTGGACCTTCCTGCCGCTCTCCTTGATGGGCTCCACCCAGGAACGGACATAGGCGGCACCGTCGATCCCGCAACCGGGCGTCACGGCGGGCGGGCGCACGTGCCAGAAGGTCGCGTCATAGTCGATGTTCGCCACCAGGTCGGGGAAGCCCGCCTCCGCGCGGCCGGTCTCCGTGAAGTCGACGCAGAGGACGAGTTCCGCCGAATTGGATGCTTTGATCGTCGTCCAAGTGGTTACCAGGGTCATGATCATTCCTTTGATCGGAGTTCTGCCTAGGAACTCCCGCCTTCAAGGGCGAGCTGAATCAGGAGGTCGGCGTCCATGCTGTCGATCTCCTCGGTCCTGCCGTCCGGCTCTCCGTCCTCCTCCGGACCGGCCAGGCGGAACAGGCTGTCCAGCAGCCCGGCCTCACGCAGCCGTGAGATCGGGATGGTCGTCAGGAGCTGCCGTACCTCGGCGTCGCTCCGGGCCGCGACGGGCCCGGCCGTCCTGGCCGCGGCGGCCGGGAAGAGCTGCTCCAGTACGAATCGCGTCAGGTCGTGGGGGGTCGGGTAGTCGAAGATGAGCGTGGCCGGGAGCTGCAGTCCGGTGGCCGTGTTGAGCTGGTTGCGGAGTTCGACCGCGGTCAGGGAGTCGAAGCCGAGATCCTGGAACTGGCGCCCCGGCTCGATCGCCGACCCGTCGGCGAACCCGAGCACCGCCGCGACCTGGCCCCTGACGAGTTCGGACAGGGTGTCCTGCAGCCGGTCCGGCTCCATCGTGGCCAGCCGTTCCGCCAGTCCCTGGGCCGGGCGGACGCGGCGTGGCCGGGTACGGGTCCCGGCCTTGGTGAACTTCGCGGGGACCAGCGTGGCGCGGCCGGAGCGGATGCCGAGGTCGAAGAGCTCCAGTCCCTCCTCGGCGGTCAGGGGCTGCACGCCCGCGCGTTCCATGCGGCGCAGGTCGGCCTCCGCCAGCTCGCCCGCCATGCCGCTGGTCGTCCAGAGGCCCCAGGCGAGGGAGGTCGCCGGGAGACCCTGGGCTCTGCGCTGGTGCGCCAGGGCGTCCAGGTACGCGTTGGCGGCGGCGTAGTTGCCCTGGCCCGCGCTGCCCAGCACGCCGGCCAGCGAGGAGAACAGCACGAACGCGGTCAGGTCGAGCCCTCGCGTCAGCTCGTGCAGGTGCCGGGCGGCGTCGGTCTTGGGCCGCAGGACGGTGTCGAGCCGTTCGGGCGTCAGGGAGGTGATCACCCCGTCGTCCAGCACGCCCGCCGTGTGCACCACCCCGGTCAGCGAGTCCGCCACCGAGGCGACCACCCCGAACAGCGCCTCGCGGTCGGCCACGTCGCAGGCGGTCACCTCCACCTGGGCGCCGAGCCCTTCCAGCTCGGTGACCAGCTCGGCCGCGCCCGGCGCCTCCGGGCCCCGCCGGCTGACCAGCAGCAGGCGCCTGACCTCGTGCTCGGTGACGAGGTGGCGGGCCACCAGCGCACCCAGCCCGCCCGTGCCTCCGGTGACCAGCACGGTGCCGTCCGGCCCGAACACCGGACCCTCATCCTCCAGCTCCGTGACCTGGCTGAGGCGCGGCACCCGGAGCTCGCCCGCCCGCACCGCGAGCTGCGACTCACCCGACGCCAGTGCCCGGCCGATCACGTCCTCGGACGCGTCACCGTCCAGGTCCAGCAGCACGAACCGGCCGGGCTGCTCGCCTTGCGCGGCCCGTACCAGACCCCACACCGCCGCCTGCGCCGCGTCCGGTACGTCGTCCGCGGTCGCGGCCACCGCGCCGTGGGTGACGACGACCAGCCGGGACGAGGCCAAGCGGTCGTCGGCAAGCCACTCCTGGAGCAGCTCCAGCGTGGTGTGGGTCGTGGCGTGCACGTCCTGGCCGGCGGCCGGGCACCCGACCAGGACGGCCTCCGCCGGCTCGATCGAGGCCAGGTCGGGGTACGTCCGGGCGCCGGTGCCGAAGTCGTCGGGGCCCAGCACGACCCACCGGGCTGCTTGCGAGCCGGACGCGGGCGGGATCGCGATCCAGTCGAGCTGGTGCAGCGAGCTCTGGGTGCCGGCGGTGGACAGGGCGCGCAGGGTCAGGGTGTCGATCTCGGCCACCGGCGCGCCGCTCTCGTCGGCGATGCTCAACGTGATGCTCGCCGCTCCAGCCGCGCTCACCTTGACCCGCAGGCTGCTCGCACCGGCCGCGTGCAGCGACACCCCGCTCCAGGCGAACGGCAGATACGGCCGTCCTGCCTCCGGTCGCGGCACCACGTCGCCCAGCGCGGCGGCGTGCAGGGACGCGTCCAGCAAGGCCGGGTGCAAACCGAACCGGCCCGCCTCGGCGTGCGCCTGCTCCGGCAGCGTGATCTCGGCGAACACCGCGCTTCCCTGCCGCCAGGCCTTGGTCAGCCCCTGGAACAGCGGCCCGTACTCCAGCCCATCCGCAGCCAGGTCGTCGTACAGCTGCTCGACGTCAACCGGAGCAGCCCCGGCCGGAGGCCACTGAGCCAGGTCGAACACCGGCTCCTCGGCCTGGTCGGCGAGCAGGCCTTGGGCGTGCTGCACCCACTCTGCCGCCTGGTTGCTGCGGGAATGGATGCTTATGGGGCGGGTGCCTGACTCGTCGCATGGTCCGGCGACCAGCTGGATGTGCACGCCGCCCTCGGCCGGCACCAGCAACGGCGCCTGGATGGTCAGCTCCCGCAGCTGCGGGCAGTCCAGCTCGTGCCCGGCCCGCACCGCCAGCTCCACCAGCGCCGCACCTGGCACCACCACCCGGCCGTTGACCTGGTGATCGGCCAGCCAGGGCTGTGACGTGAGGGACAGGCGGCCGGTGAAGATGACCGACGCGCCGCCGGCCACCTCGGTCATCGCACTCCACATCGGATGATCGATGGCGCCCAGCCCGGCGGCGTCCACATCACCGGACTCCAGACTGGCCGGCACCCAGTACCGCTGGTGCTGGAAGGCGTAGGTGGGCAGATCGACATGCTTGGCCGGGGCCAGCACCGCGGTCCAGTCCACGGCGATGCCGTGGGTGTGCAGCCGGCCGAGCGCCTCGACCAGGGCCCGGGCTTCGTCGCGGTCCTTGCGGGTGGCGGGGATGAACACCCCGTCGGCGATGCTCTGCTGAGCCAGCCCGGTCAGCACGCCATCAGGGCCGACTTCCAGGAAGCAATCAGCCTCCGCAGCCGCTACTCCGTCGGCGAACCGCACGGCCTGCCGGACGTGCTCCACCCAATAGCCAGGGTTGGTCAGCTGGCCCGGCTCGGCCAACTGGCCGGTGAGGTTGGAAACGATCGCGACCTTCGGCTCGTGGAAGGTCAAACCGGAGATCGCCTGCTCGAAGTCGGCCAGCATCGGCTCCATCAGCGGCGAGTGGAAGGCGTGCGAGACCCGCAGCCTGCGCGTGCGAACGCTGACCCGCTCCTCGATCTCGGTGATCGCCTCGGCGTCGCCGGAGATCACCACAGCTGACGGGCCGTTGACCGCCGCGATCCCGACCCGGCCCTCCAGCAGGGGTGCAACCTCCGCCTCTGGTGCGGCGATCGCGAGCATCGCGCCGCCGGCCGGCAGGGCCTGCATCAATCGCGCCCGAGCCGCCACCAGCGCACACGCATCCTCCAGCGAGAACACGTCAGCCACGTGAGCGGCGGCGATCTCGCCGATCGAGTGCCCGACCAGCACATCCGCCCGCACCCCGAAGGACTCCAGCAGCCGATACAAGGCCACCTCGAAGGCGAACAGCGCCGGCTGAGTCATCCCCGTCTCGTTCAACACCCCATCGGGATCGTCGAACATGACCTCGCGGACCGGCAGCAGCCGGTCGATCTCCTCCAGCGCCTCCGCGAACACCGGGAACACCTCGGCCAACTGCCGGCCCATGCCGACCCGCTGGCTACCCTGACCGGCGAACAGCAACGCCAGCCTGCCACCCGAGCCACCCTCGGAAACCCCATCCGAGGCCAGCGCCCGCAAACCAGCCAACAGCTCGTCACGATCAGCGCCCACCACGACCGCACGCTGCTCCAGCGCAGAACGCCCCGTGGCCAGCGACCAAGCGGCATCAGCCGTCTTCAGCTCCGGCCGCTCCTCCAGCCACGACGCCAGCCGAGCCGCCTGAGCCTGAAGCGCCTCGCGGCTCTTCGCGGAGACCAGCCATGGCACCACGCTTGGCTCCGTGCCACCGGTCTCGGTTGTCGAAGCGGGAGGCTCCTCCAGCACGACATGAGCGTTAGTACCGCTGATCCCGAACGAGGAGATTGCCGCACGACGGGCGTGCCCGTTCTGCTCCCACGGCTGCGCGTCGGTGAGCAGCCGCACCGCGCCCGCCGTCCAGTCCACGTGGGGCGATGGTTCTTCCACGTGCAAGGTCTGCGGCAAAATCCCGTTCCGCATCGCCATGACCATCTTGATCACGCCACCCACGCCGGCCGCAGCCTGCGTGTGACCGATGTTCGATTTGAGCGACCCGAGCCACAGCGGCTGGTCCCGCTCCTGGCCATAAGTCGCGAGGAGGGCTTGGGCCTCGATCGGGTCGCCGAGCTTGGTGCCCGTGCCATGTGCCTCGACCACGTCCACATCGGCGGCCGACAGCCCGGCGTTCGCCAGCGCCTGCCGGATCACCCGCTGTTGCGAAGGACCGTTCGGAGCTGTGATCCCGTTGCTCGCGCCATCCTGGTTGATCGCTGAGCCCTTGAGTACCGCCAGGATCTGGTGACCGTTGCGCTGGGCGTCAGACAGCCGCTCCACCAGCAGGACACCGACACCCTCACCCCAGCCAGTGCCATCCGCCGCCGCCGAGAACGCCTTACAGCGCCCATCCGCCGACAGGCCCCGCTGCCGCGAAAACTCGATGAACATCCCTGGCGTCGACATCACCGTCACACCACCGGCCAGAGCGAGATCACACTCCCCCGACCGCAACGCCTGAGCGGCCCAATGCAACGCCACCAAAGACGACGAACACGCCGTGTCCACCGTCACCGCAGGGCCCTCCAGCCCCAACGTGTAAGAGACCCGGCCCGACACCAGACTTCCGCCGCTGGTGTTCGCCGGAGTGCCCAACCCGTAGTCGTGATACATGACTCCGGCGAACACACCGGTCCGGCTGCCACGCAACCCCGTCGGATCGATCCCCGCCCGCTCAACCGCCTCCCACGACGCCTCCAGCAACAACCGCTGCTGCGGATCCATCGCCAACGCCTCACGCGGCGAGATCCCGAAGAACACGGGGTCGAACTCGGCGGCGTCGTACAGGAAGCCGCCCAGGCGCGTGTAGGTCTTGCCCGGCGTGCCGGGCTCCGGTCCGTACACTCCTTCCACGTCCCAGCCACGATCGGTCGGGAAGTCTCCGATCGCGTCCCGGGCCTGCGCCACCAGCTCCCACAGGTCCTCCGGCGAGGTCACGCCACCCGGATACCGGCACGCCATCCCCACGATCGCGATCGGCTCGTCCGTCGCGGTTGTGGTGGCGGCCACGGCCTGCGAGGTCTGCCCGCCGACCAGCTCACCCGCCAGGAACTCCGCCACCGCCTCAGCGGTCGGGTAGTCGAAGATGAGGGTGGCCGGGAGCCGCAGTCCGGTGGCCGCGTTGAGCTGGTTGCGGAACTCGACCGCGGTCAGGGAGTCGAAGCCGAGGTCCTGGAACTGGCGTTGCCGGTCGATGGCCGACCCGTCGGCGAACCCGAGCACCGTGGCCGCGCTGCCGCGGACCAGGTCTGTCAGCATCGCTCGGCGTTCGGCCGGGTCCAGCGCGGCCAGACGCTGGGCGAGGCCGTTGGCGCTGCCGGCACGACGCACCGGGGTGCGCCCGTTGGTCCTGGTTTGTACGAAACGTGCGGGAATCAGCAGCGCCTGCCCGGACGACACGGCGGTGTCGAAGAGAGCGAGCCCGTCATCGATGGACAGCGGCTTCACGCCTGCGCGTTCCATGCGGCGAAGGTCGGATTCCTTGAGCTCGCCCGCCATACCGTCGGTGGCCCAGACGCCCCAGGCCAGCGAGGTCGCCGGGAGACCCTGCGCTCTGCGGTGGTGCGCCAGCGCGTCCAGGTACGCGTTGGCCGCGCCGTAGTTGCCCTGGCCCGCGCTGCCCAGCACCCCGGCCACCGAGGAGAACAGCACGAACGCGCTCAGATCGAGATCCCGCGTGAGCTCGTGCAGGTGCCACGCCGCGTCGGCCTTCGGCCGCAGGACGGCGTCCATGCGCTCCGGCGTGAGGGAGGCGATGACACCGTCGTCCAGCACACCCGCCGTGTGGACGACACCCGTCAGCGGGTGCTCGGCGGGAATCGAGGTGATCAGCCGGGCGAGGGCGTCCCGGTCTCCGACGTCGCAGGCGGCCACCGACACGTTCGCGCCGTGCTCGGCGAGCTCGACCACGAGCGCGGCGGCACCGGGCGCCTCCAGGCCCCGGCGGCTGACCAGCAGCAGGTGCCTGACCTCGTGCGCGACCACCAGGTGCCGGGCCACCAATGCGCCCAAGCCACCGGTGCCACCGGTGACCAGCACGGTTCCCTCGTTCCCCCAGGGTCCCGGCCCCGAAATGGAGCCTGGTTCCTGCCTCTTGAGGTGCGGGGTCAGCAGTTGACCGGCTCGGACGGCCAGTTGGGCCTCGCCCGTGGCCAGGACCTGGGCGATCGTCTCCGCGCGCAGCGGCTCCGTGTCCAGGTCCAGCAGCGTGAACCGGCCGGGCTGCTCGGCCTGCGCGGCCCGTACCAGGCCCCACACTGCCGCCTGCGCCGGCTCCGGCACATCCTCCGGACCGGCCGTCACCGCGCCGTGGGTGACGACGACCAGCCGGGACGAGGTCAAGCGGTCGTCGGCGAGCCACTTCTGGAGCAGATCCAGCATCGCGTGGGTCGTCGCGTGCACGTCCTGGCCGGCGGCCGGGCACGCGACCACGGCCTCCATCGGCTCGATCGAGGCCAGGTCGGGGTACGTCCGGGCGCCGGTGCCCAAGTCGTCGGGGCCCAGCACGATCCACTGGTGCGCCTCTTGCGTGGGAGTCGCCGGGACCGCCACCCAGTCGAGCCGGTGCAGCAAGCCCTGGGTCTCGGACGCGCTCAGTTCGGTGGCGGACAGGGCGCGCAGGGTGAGCGCATCGACCTCGGCCACCGGCGCGCCGGTCTCGTCGGCGATGCTCAACGTGATGCTCGCCGCTCCAGCCGCGCTCACCTTGACGCGCAGGCCGCTGGCGCCGGCCGCGTGCAACGACACCCCGCTCCAGGCGAACGGCAGATACGGGCGCCCTGCCTCCGGTCGCGGCACCACGTCGCCCAGCGCGGCGGCGTGCAGGGACGCGTCCAGCAAGGCCGGGTGCAAACCGAACCGGCCCGCCTCGGCGTGCGCCTGCTCCGGCAGCGTGATCTCGGCGAACACCGCGTTTCCCTGCTGCCAGGCGGCGGTCAGGCCTTGGAAGAGCGGCCCATATTCCAGTCCACTCGCAGCCAGGTCGTCGTACAGCTGGTCGACGTCAACGGGGGTAGCCCCGGCCGGAGGCCACTGAGCCAGGTCGAACACCGGCTCCTCGCCCTGGTCGGCGAGCAAGCCTTGCGCATGCTGCACCCACTCCCCCGCCTGGTTGCTATGGATACTCACCGGACGGGCGCCTGTCTCGTCCGATGGTCCGGCGACCAGCTGGATATGCACGCCACCCTCGGCCGGCACCAGCAACGGCGCCTGGATGGTCAGCTCCCGCAATTGCGGGCAGTCCAGCTCGTGCCCGGCCCGCACCGCCAGCTCCACCAGCGCCGCTCCCGGCACCACCACCCGGCCGTTGACCTGGTGATCTGCCAGCCATGGATGCGTTGCCAGCGACAACCGGCCCGTGAAGGTGTGAGTGTCGGAGTCCGGCGCCGAGATGGCGGCACGGAGTACGGGGTGGTCAATGGCACCCAGCCCGGCGGCGTCCACGTCGCCGGTGCCCTGTGCGGCGGGCACCCAGTACCGTTCCCGCTGGAAGGCGTAGGTGGGCAGGTCTACGTGCCTGGCCGGTGTCAGCGCCGCGGTCCAGTCCACGGTGATGCCGTGGGTGTGCAGCTGGCCGAGCGCTTCAAGCACGGCGCGGGCTTCGTCGCGGTCCTTGCGGGCGGCGGGGATGAACACCCCGTCGGCGATGCTCTGCTGGGCCAGCCCGGTCAGCACTCCATCAGGGCCGATCTCCAGGAAGTGGCTCGCTTCCGCTGCCGTCACCCCGTCGGCGAACCGCACGGCCTGCCGGACGTGCTCCACCCAGTAACCAGGGTTGGTCAGCTGGCCCGGCTCAGCGATCTGGCCGGTGAGGTTGGAGACGATCGCAAGAGTGGGCTCGTGGTAGGTCAGACCGGAGATGGCCTCCTCGAAGTCGGCCAGCATCGGCTCCATCAGCGGCGAGTGGAAGGCGTGCGAGACCCGCAGCCTGCGCGTCCGGACACTGACCCGCCCCTCGATCTCCGCGATCTCTTCGGCGTCGCCGGAGATCACCACAGCTGACGGGCCGTTGACCGCCGCGATCCCCACCCGGTCCCCCAGCAGGGGCAGAACTTCTGCCTCAGGCGCGGCGATCGCCAGCATCGCCCCGCCGGTCGGCAGGGCCTGCATCAACCGGGCCCGGGCCGCCACCAGCGCACACGCATCCGCCAGCGAGAACACCCCCGCCACATGCGCGGCGGCGATCTCGCCGATCGAGTGACCGACCAGCACATCCGCCCGCACCCCGAAGGACTCCAGCAGCCGATACAAAGCGACCTCGAAGGCGAACAACGCCGGCTGAGTCATGCCGGTCTCGTTCAACACCCCGTCCGGGTCGTCGAACATGACCTCGCGGACCGGCAGGAGCTGATCGATCTCCTCCAACGTCTCGGCGAAGACGGGAAATGCCTCGGCGAGCTGCCTGCCCATGCCGACCCGCTGGCTGCCCTGACCGGCGAACAGCAACGCCAGCCTGCCACCCGAGCCACTCTCGGAAACCCCATCCGAGGCCAGCACCCGCAGCCCAGCCAACAACTCGTCACGATCAGCCCCCACCACGACCGCACGCTGCTCCAACACCGCCCGCCCCGTGGCCAACGACCAAGCGGCGTCCGATACCGAGAGCGACGGCCGGGCCGACAGCCACGATTCCAGTTGAGCCGCTTGCGCCTGGAGCGCCCGCGTGTCCTTGGCCGACACCAGCCACGGCACCACCGGCAACTCCGTGCCACCGGTCTCGGTTGCCGAAGTGGGAGGCTCCTCCAGCACGACATGAGCGTTCGTACCGCTGATCCCGAACGAGGAGACCGCCCCACGACGGGCGTGCCCGTTCTGCTCCCACGGCTGCGCGTCGGTCAACAACCGCACCGCACCAGCCGACCAGTCCACATGCGGCGACGGCTCATCCACGTGCAAGGTCTGCGGCAGCACCCCGTTCCGCATCGCCATGACCATCTTGATCACGCCCGCGACGCCCGCCGCGGCCTGCGCGTGGCCGATGTTCGACTTGATCGATCCCAGCCAGAGTGGCTGGTCCCGGTCCTGGCCGTAGGTCGCGAGGAGCGCCTGGGCCTCGATCGGGTCGCCCAGAGCGGTCCCGGTGCCATGTGCCTCGACCACGTCCACGTCCCCGGCCGACAGACCGGCGTTCGCCAGCGCCTGGCGGATCACCCGCTGCTGGGAGGGACCGTTCGGCGCGGTCAGGCCGTTGCTGGCACCGTCCTGGTTGATCGCCGAGCCCTTGACCACCGCCAGCACCCGGTGCCCGTTGCGCTGGGCGTCCGAGAGCCGCTCCACCAGCAGCATGCCGACACCCTCGCCCCACCCGGTGCCATCCGCTGCCGCCGAGAACGCCTTGCAGCGCCCGTCCGGGGACAGGCCCCGTTGCCGGGAGAACTCGATGAAGGTGCTCGGGGTGGCCATCACGGTGACGCCGCCGGCCAGCGCCAGGTCGCACTCACCGGACCGCAGCGCCTGCGCCGCCAGGTGCAGGGCCACCAGTGACGACGAGCAGGCCGTGTCCACGGTCACGGCCGGACCTTCCAGGCCCAGGGTGTAGCTCACCCGGCCGGAGGCGATGCTGCCGGAGCTGCCGGTGCCGATGAGCCCTTCCAGCTCGCCGGGCACGGCCGAGAGCTGGGGCGCGTAGTCGTGGTACATGACCCCGGCGAACACACCCGTCCGACTGCCACGCAACCCCGTCGGATCGATCCCCGCCCGCTCAACCGCCTCCCACGACGCCTCCAGCAGCAACCGCTGCTGCGGATCCATCGCCAACGCCTCACGCGGCGAAATCCCGAAAAATCCTGAATCGAACTGCGCCGCGTCATACAAGAAGCCGCCATGCCGCGCATACGACGTCCCTCGGCTGTCCGGATCGGGGTCATACAACCTCTCCAGATCCCAACCCCGATCAACCGGGAACTCCCCAACCGCATCCCGGCCCGAGAACACCAGCTCCCACAGGCCCTCAGGCGAAACCACACCCCCCGGATACCGGCACGCCATCCCCACGATCGCGATCGGCTCGTCCACCACCGCAGCCGCCGCCACGACCTGCGACGTCTGCCCACCGGCCAGCTCACCCGCCAGGAACTCCGCCACCGCCTCAGCCGTCGGGAAATCGAACACCAACGTCGCCGGCAGCCTCAGCCCGGTCGCGGCGTTGAGCTGGTTGCGGAACTCCACCGCGGTCAGCGAGTCGAAGCCCAGCTCCTGGAACCGTTTGCTCGGCTCCACCGCATCGGCGCTCTGGAACCCGAGCGCCGTGGCCACCTGGCCACGTACCAGCTGAAGGAGATCGGCCGGGTTCGCGCTGATGCTGGTCGTGCCGGCACGGCGGGTGGGCACGCGGACCAGCCCGTGAAGGAGCGCGGGCAGCGTGCCCGCCTGAGCCTGGGCCTGCAGCGCCGGCATGCTCAGCGCGGCCGGGACCAGGTCGGCGCGGTCGCCGTTGACCGCGACGTCGAACAGGGCCAGCCCGTCGGCGATGGGCAGGGGGGTGATGCCGCCGCGTTCGAGGCGGCGCAGGTCGGACTCGTCCAGCTCGCCCGCCATGCCGCCGGTGGCCCACAGGCCCCAGGCCAGCGAGGTCGCCGGAAGGCCCTGCGCTCTGCGCCGCTGGGCCAGGGCGTCCAGGTACGTGTTGGCGGCGGCGTAGTTGCCCTGGCCCGCGCTGCCCAGCACCCCGGACAGGGAGGAGAACAGCACGAACGCGGTCAGATCGAGATCCCGCGTGAGCTCGTGCAGATGCCAGGCCGCGTCGGCCTTGGGCCGCAGGACGGCGTCGATGCGCTCCGGCGTGAGGGAGCCGATGACACCGTCGTCCAGCACACCTGCCGTGTGAACGACACCCGTCAGCGGGCGGTCGACGGGGACGGCGGCGATCAGGCGGGCGAGAGCGTCGCGGTCCGCGACGTCGCAGGCGGCCACGTCCACCTCGGCGCCCAGGCCGGAAAGCTCGGCCACCAGCTCGGCCGCGCCCGGCGCGTCCGGACCGCGCCGGCTGACCAGCAGCAGGCGCCTGACCTCGTGCGCATTGACGAGGTGGCGGGCGACCAACGCGCCGAGCCCACCGGTGCCGCCGGTGACCAGCACCGTGCCGTCCGCCCCGAACACCGCCCCCGGCTCCTCCGAGCGTGCGGCGCGGTTGAGGCGCGGCACCAGCAGCCGGCCGGCCCGTACCGCCACCTGGGGCTCGCCGGTGGCCAGCGCCTGGGAGACCGGCTCGGCCGAGTCGTCGTCCACGTCCAGGAGCAGGAACCGGTCCGGCTGTTCGGCTTGTGCGGCTCGTACCAGGCCCCACACCGCCGCCTGCGCCGGGTCCGGTACGTCGTCCGGGGTCGCCGCGACCGCGCCGTGCGTGACGACCACGAGGCGCGCGGGCGTCTCCTGCACCGCCGCCAGCGCGGCGTGGGCGGCCTGCCTGGCCGCCTCCGGGGTGCCCGCCCCGGTCACGGGTACGTCGAAGATCTCGTACTGGAAGTCGTTCTGCGCGGTACGGCCACCGGCCGGCACCCAGTCGAGCTGGAACAGGGTGTTGGGACCGGTCGTCCGCTGGTCGGCGGAGCTCGGGCGCAGCGTGAGCGAGCCGACCTCCATGACGGGCGCGCCGGCGGCGTCCGCCATGGTCAGGGCGACCACACCGGCGCCGGCCGTGGGCGCGATCCTGACCCGAAGCAACGTCGCGCCGTCGGCGTGCAGCGCCACCTGGCTCCAGGCGAAGGGGATGTACGGCCGTCCCGGCTCGGCCTGCGGCAGCAGCCCCGACATGGGGATGGCGTGCAGGGAGGCATCGAGCAGCGCCGGGTGCAGACCGAACCGCCGGGTCTCGGGATGGACGTGCTCCGGCAGGGCGATCTCGGCGTAGACGGCTTCGTCGCTCTTCCAGACGGCCCTGAGGCATTGGAAGGCGCCGCCGTACTCCATGCCGGTCGCGGCGAGGTCTTCATAGACGCCGCCCACGTCGAGAGGCAGCGCGCCGGGCGGCGGCCACTGCCTGAGGTCGAAGCCGGGTACGGCGGCGACCGGGGCGAGCATGCCCTGGGCGTTCTGGCTCCAGTCCGTGGCGTCCTCGGCCCTCGAGTAGATCGTCACCTGCCGGCGTCCCGACTCGTCGGCGGCTCCGACCACCACCTGGAGATGCAGGGTGCCCCGCTCGGGCAGGATCATCGGGGTCTGATGGGTGAGCTCGTCGAGCACCGGGCAACCGGCCTCGTCCCCGGCCCGTACGGCCAGCTCGACCTGTGCCGAGCCCGGCACGACCACCCGGCCGCCCACCAGGTGGTCGGCCAGCCACGGCTGCATGGCCGGCGACAGCCGGCCGATGAGGGTGAGGGTGTCGGTCCCCGGAGAGGGGACGGTCGCGGTCAGGAGCGGGTGCTCCACGGCCGCCAGCCCGCCGCCCGAGGCGACGTCACCGGCGGAGTATCCGGCGTCGAGCCAGTAGCGCCGGCGCTGGAAGGCGTAGGTGGGCAGATCGACGTGCCTGGCGGGGACGGAGGCGAAGTAGGTGTCCCAGTCCACGATGATGCCGTGGGTGTGCAGGCGGCCGAGCGCTTCGACCAGCGCGCGGGCCTCGTCCCGGTCCTTTCGCGTGGCGGGGATGAACACCCCGTCGGCGATGCTCTGCTGGGCCAGCCCGGTCAGCACTCCATCCGGGCCGACTTCCAGGAAGCAGCCGGCCTCCGCAGCCGCTACTCCGTCGGCGAACCGCACGGCCTGGCGCACATGCTCCACCCAGTAACCGGGGTTGGTCAGCTGGCCCGGCTCGGCCAACTGGCCGGTGAGGTTGGAGACGATCGCGACCTTCGGCTCGTGGAAGGTCAAACCGGAGATCGCCTGCTCGAAGTCCGCCAGCATGGGCTCCATCAGCGGGGAGTGGAAGGCGTGCGAGACCCGCAGCCTGCGCGTCCGAACGCTGACGCGCTCTTCGATCTCTGCGATCTTTTGAGCGTCACCGGAGATCACCACCGCTGCGGGACCGTTGACCGCCGCGATCCCAACCTGGCCCTCCAGCAGCGGCAGGACCTCCGCTTCGGGTGCAGCGATCGCCAGCATCGCGCCGCCCGTCGGCAGGGCCTGCATCAACCGGGCCCGGGCCGCCACCAGCGCGCATGCATCGGCCAGGGAGAAGACTCCGGCCACGTGTGCGGCGGCGATCTCGCCGATCGAGTGCCCGACCAGCACGTCCGCGCGGATGCCGAAGGACTCCAGGAGCCGATACAGCGCCACCTCGAAGGCGAACAACGCCGGCTGGGTCATCCCGGTCTCGTTCAACACCCCGTCCGGGTCGTCGAACATGACCTCACGGATCGACAGGGACCGGTCGATCTCCTCCAACGCCTCGGCGAACACCGGGAACGCCTCGGCGAGCCGCTTGCCCATACCGACCCGCTGACTCCCCTGACCGGCGAACAACAACGCCAACCGGCCGCCAGAGCCGCCGTCGGAAACCCCATCCGAGGCCAGCGCCCGCAACCCCGCCAGCAGCTCGTCACGGTCAGCGCCCACCACCACCGCACGCCGCTCCAACACCGCTCTCGCGGAGACCAGCGCCTTGCCGACCCCGGCCAGCGGTACGTCCTCCCTCGACGCCCAGTCCGCGAGCCTGCCCGCCTGCTCCCGTAGCGCCGCCGGGTCGTTGGCCGAGACGAGCCAGGGCACGGCAGGCATCGACGGGTCGTCCTCGTCGGCGGGCTCGACGGCGGCCGGCCCCTGCTCGACGATCACGTGGGCGTTGGTGCCGCTGACGCCGAAGGACGAGACTCCGGCGCGGCGCGGGCGGTCCCGGAGGTCCCAGGGGCGGTCCGAGGTCAGCAGTTCGACCGCCCCCGCCGACCAGTCCACGTGCGGCGACGGCTCGTCCACGTGCAGGGTCCGGGGCATGAGGCCGTGCCGCATCGCCATGACCATCTTGATCACGCCGCCCACGCCCGCCGCGGCCTGCGTGTGGCCGATGTTCGACTTCAGCGACCCGAGCCACAGCGGCCGGTCCCGCTCCTGGCCGTAGGTCGCGATGATGGCCTGCGCCTCGATCGGGTCGCCCAGCGTCGTACCGGTGCCGTGGGCCTCGACCACGTCCACGTCCGAGGTCGTCAGACCGGCGTTGGCCAGGGCCTGGCGGATCACGCGCTCCTGGGAGGGGCCGTTCGGGGCGGTCAGGCCGTTGCTGGCGCCGTCCTGGTTGATCGCGGTGCCCCGGACGAGGGCGAGGACCTGGTGGCCGTTGCGCCGGGCGTCCGACAGCCGCTCCACCAGCAGCATGCCCGCGCCCTCGGCCCAGCCGGTGCCGTCGGCGGAGGCCGAGAACGCCTTGCACCGGCCGTCGGCGGCGAGCCCGCGCTGCCGGGAGAACTCGATGAAGACGTTGGGCGTGGCCATCACCGTCACCCCGCCGGCCAGGGCGAGATCGCACTCGCCGGACCGCAGGGACTGCGCCGCCAGGTGCAGCGCCACCAGCGACGACGAGCACGCCGTGTCCACCGTCACGGCCGGGCCTTCCAGCCCGAACGTGTAGGCGACCCGGCCCGAGGCGATGCTGCCCGCGCTGCCGTTGAGCACGAACCCCTCGAACCCTTCGGGCGCCTGCGGCAGGCGCGTGCCGTAGTCGTGGTACATCACGCCCGCGAACACGCCGGTACGGCTCCCGCGCATCGCCTTGGGGCTGATCCCGGCCCGCTCGATCGCCTCCCACGAGGTTTCGAGCAGCAGCCGCTGCTGCGGGTCCATCGCGGTGGCCTCGCGTGGCGAGATCCCGAAGAGCGCGGGGTCGAAGAGGTCGGCGTCGTGCAGGAACCCGCCCTCTCGTGCGTAGCTGGTGCCCGCGTGGGCGGGGTCGGGGTCGTACAGCCGTTCCAGGTCCCAGCCCCGGTTGCCGGGGAAGGTGGTGATCGCGTCGGCGCCCTGGGTGAGGAGCCGCCAGAGATCCTCGGGCGAGACCACGCCGCCGGGGTAGCGGCAGGCCATGCCGACGATCGCGATGGGCTCGTCGGCGGTGCCGGTCCGGGCGGCCACCTGGTCGGCCCGCGAGGATCCGGTGAGCTCGGCGCGCAGGTGCTCGGCGAGTTCGTCGGGGGTGGGGAAGTTGAACAGGAGCGTGGCCGGCAGCCGCAGGCCGGTGGCGGCGTTGAGCCGGTTACGCAGCTCGATGGAGCTCAGCGAGTCGAACCCGAGGTCCTTGAACGCGGTCCCGATGTCCACGGAGTCGGCGTCGGCGTGCCCGAGCACCTGCGCGACGCTCGTACGGATGAGCGCCAGCAGCGCGCCCTTGTCGGCCCGCGCCCTCGCCGGCCTGGGCGCCGCCGGCCTGCGCGCCGGGGCCTTGACCAGGGAACGGAAGACGGCGGGGACCTCGTCCTGGCGGCGCAGGGCGGCCGTGTCGAGGCGGGCGAGCATCTGCACTCCCCTGTCGAGCGCGAGCCCCGCGTCGAACAGGGACATGCCCTCCGCCACGGGCAGCGGCGCGAGCCCGACCCTGCCGAGCCGGGCGACGTCGACCTGGCTCAGCGCGCCGGCCATGCCGCGGTCCGACTCCCACAGCCCCCACTGGAAGGAGGCGGCGGGCAGGCCCTGCGCCCGCCGGTGCAGGGCCAGGGCGTCCAGGTACGTGTTCGCGGCGGCGTAGTTCGCCTGGCCGGCGCTGCCGACCGTGGCCGCGACGGACGAGTACATCACGAAGAACGACAGGCCGAGGCCCTCGGTGAGCTCGTGCAGGTGCCAGGCGGCGTCCGCCTTAGGGCCGAAGACGCGGTCGATCCGCTCGGGGGTCAGCGACGTCACCGCGCCGTCGTCCACGATCCCGGCCAGGTGTACGACACCCTGCAGCGGCCGGTCCGCGGGGATGGCGGCCAGCAGGGCGGCCAGTTCCGCGCGGTCCGCGACGTCGCAGGCCGCCACGGTGACCTGCGCGCCCAGCGAGGTCAGCTCGTCCACCAGCTCCTGCGTGCCGGGCGCCGCGGCACCGCGACGGCCGGCGAGCAGCAGGTGCCGTACGCCGTGCCCGGTGACGAGCCGCCGCGCGGCCAGGGCCCCCAGCTCTCCCGTGCCACCGGTCAGCAGCACGGTCCCGTCCACCGGCCCGGCCGCGGCCACAGGGGTCGCCCGGGTCAGGGGAACGATGCGCGGCACCCGGATCTCTCCGTGCCGCAGGGCGACCTGCGGCTCGCCGGACGCGCAGGCGCGCAGCAGCGCGGCCTCGGAGTCGGGATGGTCGTCGGTGTCGACGATGAGGAACCGGCCGGCGTGCTCGGACTGGGCGGACCGCATCAGGCCCCAGACGGGCGCGGTGGACAGATCCGGCACCTCGCCCTCGGCGACGCTGACCGCCCCACTGGTCACCAGAGCCAGCCGGGCCTGCGCGAACCGCTCGTCCGCGAGCCACTGCTGGACGAGCGCCAGCACCTCGTACGTCCTGGTACGTCCCGCACCGGCCGGAACCCGGGCAAGCACCAGGTCCGGGACCGCCCCCAGGTCAGCCGGCGAGGCCAGGCCGTCGAGCTCCACCACGCGCTCGGGCTCCGGCCCGGCGGTGGCGGGCGCGGTCACCCAGTCCAGCGCGTACGGCGTGCTCGCGGCCGACAGCTCGGCCGTCACGGGCCTGACCACCAGGGAGTCCACGGTGAGGATCGGCGCGCCGGTGTCGTCCGCCACGCTCAGCGACAGCTCGCCCTGGCCCTTCGCCGTCGTACGGACCCGCGCCACGGTCCCGCCGGCCGCGTGCGGCGAGATGCCGGACCAGGCGAAGGGCAGGAACGGCTGTCCCGGCTCGGTACGCGGCAGGAGGTCGCCGAGCGTGATGGAGTGCAGCACCGCGTCCAGCAGGGCGGGGTGGAACCCGAACCGCTCCGCGCCCGCCAGCGCCTGGTCGGGCAGCACGATCTCGGCGTAGACCGCGCCGTCGCGCTGCCAGGCGCTCACCAGGCCCTGGAAGGCTTCGCCGTACTCCAGGCCCGAGACGGCCAGGTCGTCGTACAGGTTGTCGATGTCGATGGGCTGCGCCCCGGCCGGCGGCCATTGCGCGAGGTCGAAGCCAGGTGCGGCGGCGGGGCCGAGGGTGCCCTGGGCGTGCCGCTGCCAGGAGTCGCCGCCTTCGGCGCGGGAGTACACGGCGATGCCACGCCGGCCGCCGTCGTCCGGTCCGTCGATGACCACCTGGAGCTGTACGGGGTGCTCGTGCGTGATCACAAGAGGGGCTTGGATGGCCAGTTCGGAGACCGCCTCGCAGTCCTCGGTCTCCGCCGCGGCCCGCAGCGCGATCTCGAGGAAGCCCGTGCCCGGAAGGATCACGGTGCCGTTGACCGCGTGATCGGCGAGCCAGGGCAGCGTGGCCAGGGACAGCCGCCCGGTGAGCGTGAGGGTGTCGGAGTCGGGGGCGGGCACGGCCGCGCTGAGCATCGGGTGCTCCACGGCGCTCAGCCCGGCGGCGGTCACGTCGCTGACTGCTGTGCCCGACTCCAGCCAGTACCGCTGGTGCTGGAAGGCATAGGTGGGCAGGTCGACGTGCCTGGCCGGGGTCAGAACCGCCGTCCAGTCCACGGCGATCCCCTGGGTGTGCAACCGGCCGAGCGCCTCGACCAGCGCGCGAACCTCATCCCGGTCCTTACGCGTCGCGGGAACGAACACCCCATCGGCGATGCTCTGCTGAGCCAGCCCGGTCAGCACCCCATCCGGGCCGACCTCCAGGAAACAATCGGCCTCCGCGGCCATCACCCCGTCGGCGAACCGAACGGCCTGCCGCACATGCTCCACCCAGTAATGGGGACGGGTGAGCTGACCCGGCTCGGCCAGCCGGCCTGTCAGGTTGGAAACGATCGCAACAGTGGGCTCGTGGTAGGTCAACCCGGCGATGGCCTCCTCGAAGGAAGCCAGCATCGGCTCCATCAGCGGCGAGTGGAAGGCATGCGAGACCCGCAACCTGCGCGTCCGGACACTGACCCGCTCCTCGATCTCCGCGATCATCTGGGCATCGCCGGAGACCACCACCGAAGCCGGGCCGTTGACCGCCGCGATCCCGACCCGGTCCCCCAGCAGCGGGAGAACCTCCGCCTCTGGTGCGGCGATCGCGAGCATCGCGCCACCCGTGGGCAGGGCCTGCATCAACCGCGCCCGCGCCGCCACCAGGGCACACGCATCCTCCAGCGAGAACACGCCGGCCACATGCGCGGCGGCGATCTCGCCGATCGAGTGCCCGACCAGCACATCCGCCCGCACCCCGAAGGACTCCAGCAGCCGGTACAAAGCGACCTCGAAGGCGAACAACGCCGGCTGAGTCATCCCCGTCTCGTTCAAGGCCCCATCGGGATCGTTGAACATCACCTCACGGATCGACAGGAACCGGTCGATCTCCTCCAGCGCCTCCGCGAACACCGGGAACGCCTCGGCCAGCTGCCGGCCCATCCCGACCCGCTGGCTCCCCTGACCGGCGAACAACAACGCCAGCCTGCCACCCGAGCCGCTGCCGGCCGTCACCTCCCGCAACCCGGCCAGCAGCTCGTCACGATCAGCGCCCACCACGACCGCACGCTGCTCCAGCGCGGAACGCCCCGTCGCCAACGACCAGGCGGCGTCCGCCGCCGAGAGCGACGGCCGCTCCGACACCCACGACGCCAACCGCCCGGCCTGCTCCACCAGCGCCTCGCGGCTCTTCGCCGAGAGCACCCATGGCACCACCGGCGAGTCCGCGACCTCCTCGGGAGCCGGTTCGACCGGATCCCCCTGCTCGAGGATCACGTGGGCGTTGGTGCCGCTCACCCCGAACGACGAGACGGCGGCCCGGCGCGGACGATCCTCCACGTCCCACGCCCGAGCCTCGGTCAACAGCTCAACAGCACCCGCGGACCAGTCCACGTGCGGCGACGGCTCGTCCACGTGCAACGTCTGCGGCAGCATCCCGTGCCGCATGGCCATCACCATCTTGATGACCCCGGCGACACCGGCGGCGGCCTGCGTGTGACCGATGTTCGACTTCAGCGAGCCCAGCCACAGCGGCCGATCCCGCTCCTGGCCATAGGTCGCGATCAGCGCCTGGGCCTCGATCGGATCGCCCAAGGTGGTCCCGGTCCCGTGCGCCTCGACCACGTCCACCTCAGCGCCCGACAGCCCGGCGTTGGCCAGCGCCTGCCGGATGACCCGCTGCTGCGAAGGACCGTTCGGCGCCGCCAGGCCGTTGCTGGCGCCGTCCTGGTTGATCGCCGAGCCCTTGACGACGGCCAGCACCCGATGCCCGTTACGCCGCGCGTCCGACAGCCGCTCCACCAGCAGCACGCCGACGCCCTCGCTCCACCCCGTGCCATCGGCCGAGGCCGAGAACGCCTTGCAGCGCCCGTCCGCCGACAACCCCCGCTGCCGCGAGAACTCCACGAACGTGCCGGGCGACGCCATCACCATCGCGCCGCCCGCCAGGGCCAGGTCGCACTCGCCCGTCCGGAGGGCCTGCGCGGCCAGGTGCAACGCGACGAGCGACGACGAGCACGCGGTGTCCACGGTCACCGCAGGGCCCTCGAACCCGAACGTGTACGACACCCGCCCGGACGCCACGCTGGCCAGCTGGCCCGTGAGGAGGTATCCCTCGACCGCGTCGGAGCCCTCGGAGCGCCGTGGTCCGTACTCCATCGGCGCGATGCCGGTGAAGACCCCGGTCTGGCTGCCGTGCAGCGTGGCCGGGTCGATGTTGGCGTGTTCGAAGACCTCCCACGAGGCCTCCAGGAGCAGCCGCTGCTGCGGGTCCATGGCCAGGGCCTCGCGCGGCGAGATGCCGAAGAAGGCCGCGTCGAAGGCGGCGGCGTCGTACAGGAAGCCGCCCTGCCGGGTGTAGGAGGTGCCCCGGTTGCCGGGGTCGGGGTCGAACAGCCGGTCCAGGTCCCAGCCGCGGTCGGTGGGGAACTCGCCCACCGCGTCCCGGCCCTGCGCGACCAGCTCCCACAGGTCGTCCGGCGACAGCACGCCGCCGGGGAAGCGGCAGGCCATGCCCACGATCGCGATCGGCTCGTCGTGGCCGGCCGCCCGTGCCGCGGTGGCGGGCGTGGCGGAGCCGCCGAGCAGTTCGGTACGCAGGTGCTCGGTCAGCGTCTTGGGCGACGGGTAGTCGAACAGCAGCGAGCTGGGCAGTTGCAGCCCGGTGGCGGCGTTGAGCCGGTTCCTGAGCTCGACCGCGGTGAGCGAGTCGAACCCGGCGTCCTTGAACGCTCCGGTGGCGCTGATGACGTTCGGCGTCACGTGCCCGAGCACGAGGGCGGCCTGGCCGCGTACCAGGTCGAGCAGGGTGCGTTCCTGCTCGTCCGGGCTCAGCCCGCGCAGCGACTGCGCCAGCGGCACGTCAAGGGAGCCGACGGCCGCGCGGCGCTCGACGGGCTTGCGCAGCATCCCGCGCAGCATCGCCGGTACGGGCTCCGCGACCTTGGCCAGGCTCAGCCGGGCGGGCAGCGTCGTCACGGCGCCGCCCGCGAGCGCGGAGTCGAAGAGCTCCAGCGCCTCCTCCCGCGGCAGCGGGGCGACGCCGAGCCGGGCCCAGCGTGCCAGGTCGGCCGTGGCGAGCGTGCCCGCCATGCCGCCGAATTCGGCGGAGTTGTCCCACAGGCCCCAGTCCAGGGCCGTGGCGGGCAGGCCGAGCGCGTGGCGGTGGCGGGCGAGGGCGTCGAGGAAGGCGTTGGCGGCGGCGTAGTTGGCCTGGCCGGCGCTGCCGAGCGTGGCCGCGCAGGACGAGAACAGCACGAACGCCGACAGCTCGCGCTCGCGGGTCAGCTCGTGCAGGAGCCAGGCGGTCTCGGCCTTGGTCCGCCACACGGTGTCGAGCCGCGCGGGGGTCAGCGCGGGGACGACGCCGTCGTCGAGCACGCCGGCGATGTGCACGACGCCGGTCAGGTCGCGGCAGGAGTCGATGAGCCCGGCCAGCGCCTCGCGGTCGGTGACGTCGCAGGCGACGAGTTCGGCGTGCGCGCCGAGCTCGGCCAGCTCGGCCGCGAGCGCGACGGCTCCGGCCGAGTGCGGGTCGCGGGTGACGAGGACGAGGTCGCGTACGCCGTGCCGGGTGGCGAGGTGCCGGGTGACCGTGCGGCCCAGCGCGCCGGTGCCGCCGGTGACCAGCACGGTCCCGTCGGGGTTCCAGGGCCGGTCCGCCGCCGGCCGGCCGCGCCGCGCCAGCCTCGGGACGTGGATCTTGCCGGACCTGATGGCGAGCTGGGGTTCGTCGTAGGCGAGTGCGGCGGCGACGGCGTCCTCGACGCTGCCGTCGTCGTCGAGCAGCACGAACCGGTCCGGGTACTCCGTCTGCGCCGACCGGACCAGGCCCCACACGGCCGCGCCGGCCAGGTCGGGCACCTCGTCGGTCGCTCCCCTGGTGACGATCACCAGCCGGGCCGACGCGGGCTGCTCGCCGTCGAGCCAGTCCTGGACGGCGGAGAGCACGCGGAGCACGGCCGCGCGCGCCCGGTCCGTCCCGTCCCTTTCGTCCTCGTCGTGCCAGGGCAGGAGCACGTCGCCGGGCGCCATGGTGGCGCCGCCCGCGGCGGGTACGGGCATCCAGTCCACCTCGAACAGCCCGACGTGCTCGGCGGGCGGGTCCACGGGACCGCGCGCCTCCAGCCAGTACCGCCGGCGCTGGAAGGCGTAGGTGGGCAGGTCGACGTGGAGTGCGGGGGCGGCGCCGAAGTAGGCGTTCCAGTCGACGGTGACGCCGCAGGCGTGGAGCTGTCCGAGGGCCTGGACGAAGGTGTCGATCTCGTCGCGGTCCTTGCGCACGGCGGGGACGAAGACGCCGTCCGGGAGCATCTGCTGGGCCAGCGCGGTGAGGACGCCGTCGGGGCCCACCTCCAGGAAGAGCGCGGCGTCCGCGGCGGCGATGCCGTCGGCGAAACGGACGGGGCGTCGTACGTGGTCGATCCAGTACCGGGGGCTGGTGAGCAGGCCGGGTTCGGCGAGCCTGCCGGTGACGTTGGAGATCACCGGAATGGCGGGCTCGTGGTAGGTCAGCCCGGCGATGGCCTCCTCGAAGGGCGCCAGCATCGGCTCCATCAGCGGTGAGTGAGCGGCCTGGGAGATCCGCAGCCGGCGCTTGCGTGCCGTGACGTTCCGCGCGATCTCCTCGATGGCGGCCTCCGCGCCGGAGATGACCACCGAGGTCGGGGTGTTGACGGCGGCGATGGCGACGCGGTCCTCGTACCCGTCGAGGAGCGGCAGGACGTCAGTCTCGGACGATGCGATGGCGAGCATCGCGCCGCCCGGGGGCAGCGTGTGCATGAGCCGGGCCCGTACGGCGATCAGGGTGCAGGCGTCGGCGAGGGAGAACACCCCGGCCACGTGGGCGGCGGCGATCTCGCCGACGGAGTGCCCGACCACCACGTCCGCCCGCACGCCGAGGGATTCGAGCAGCCGGTACAGGGCGACCTCGAAGGCGAACAGGGCGGGCTGGGTCAGGCCGGTCTCGTTGAGCACCCCGTCGGGGTCGGTGAACATCACCTCGCGCAGGGGGTGCGGCAGGTGGGGATCCAGCAGCGCGCAGATCCGCTCCAGCGCCTCGTCGAAGACGGGGAAGGCGGCGGCCAGCTCGCGCCCCATGCCGAGCCGCTGGCTGCCCTGCCCGGTGAACAGCAGGGCGAGCCGGCCCGCCGGGCCGCTGCCGGTCAGCACGCCGGGCGCGGCGGGGCCGCCCGCCAGGGCCCGCAGGCCGGCCAGCAGGTCGTCACGCTCGCGGCCGACGACCACCGCGCGGTGTTCGAGCACGGACCGCTCGGCGGCCAGCGCGGCGCCGGCGGCGGCGACGGGGATGCCGGGCGTCGCCCAGGACGCGAGCCGCTCGGCCTGCCCGGCCAGCGCCTCGGGCGTCCTCGCCGAGATGAGCCAGGGGACGGCGGGGAGGTTCGCGTCGTCGCGGGGGGCCGGGACGGCCGGGTCGCCCTGCTCGATGATGACGTGGGCGTTGGTGCCGCTGATGCCGAAGGAGGAGACGGCGGCGCGGCGCGGGCGGTCCTGTGCCTCCCACGGCCGGGCCTCGGTGAGCAGCTCGACGGCGCCGGCAGACCAGTCCACGTGCGGGGACGGCTCGTCCGCGTGCAGGGTCCGCGGCAGCATCCCGTGGCGCATGGCCATGACCATCTTGATGACGCCGCCCACGCCGGCGGCGGCCTGGGAGTGGCCGATGTTCGACTTGAGCGAGCCCAGCCACAGCGGCTGGTCCCTGTCCTGGCCGTAGGTCGCGATCAGGGCCTGGGCCTCGATCGGGTCGCCCAAAGTGGTCCCGGTCCCGTGGGCCTCGACGACGTCCACGTCCCCGGCCGCGAGCCCGGCGTTGGCCAGGGCCTGCCGGATCACCCGCTGCTGCGAGGGACCGTTCGGCGCGGTCAGGCCGTTGCTGGCGCCGTCCTGGTTGATCGCCGAGCCCCTGAGGACCGCCAGCACCCGGTGCCCGTTGCGGCGGGCGTCCGAGAGCCGCTCCACCAGCAGCATGCCGACGCCCTCGGCCCAGCCCGTGCCGTCGGCGGAGGCCGAGAACGCCTTGCACCGCCCGTCCGGCGACAGCCCGCGCTGCCGGGAGAACTCCACGAACATGCCGGGGGACGCCATCACGGTCGCGCCACCGGCCAGCGCCAGGTCGCACTCCCCCGACCGCAGCGACTGCGCGGCCAGGTGCAGGGCCACCAGGGACGACGAGCACGCCGTGTCCACCGTCACCGCCGGGCCCTCGAACCCGAACGAGAACGCGACCCGGCCGGAGATCACGCTGGCGGAGGTGCCGGTCAGCACGTAGCCTTCCGCCGCCCCGGTGGCCTCGTGCAGGCGCGGGCCGTAGTCCTGGGCCATCGCGCCCGCGAACACGCCGGTACGGCTGCCGCGCAGCCCGGCCGGATCGACGCCCGCCCGCTCGATCGCCTCCCACGACGCCTCCAGCAGCAACCGCTGCTGCGGATCCATCGCCAACGCCTCACGCGGCGAAATCCCGAAGAACCCGGGATCGAACTCCGCCGCGTCATACAGGAAACCGCCGTGCCGCGCGTACGACGTCCCGCGGCTGTCCGGGTCCGGGTCGTACAGCGCCGCCAGATCCCAGCCGCGATCGACGGGGAACTCCCCGATCGCGTCCCTACCGGAGATCACCAGGTCCCACAGGTCGTCGGGGGAACTCACCCCGCCGGGGAAGCGGCAGGCCATGCCCACGATCGCGATCGGCTCGTCCGCCACCGAGGCGGCGGTCACCACGGCCTGGGCGGCCTGCCCGCCCGTCAGCTCCGCGCGCAGGAACGCGGCCAGCGCCTGCGGCGAGGGGTAGTCGAACAGCAGCGAGCTGGGCAGCTGGAGCCCGGTGGCGGCGTTGAGCCGGTTCCTGAGCTCGACGGCGCTGAAGGAGTCGAAGCCGAGCGCCTTGAAGGCGGTGGCCGTGTCCACGGTCGCGGCGTTGGCGTGGCCGAGGACGAGCGCGATGCAGGTCCGTACGAGCTCCAGGAGCAGCTGCTCCTGCTCCGGTCCCGGCAGGCCGTGCAGCCGGTCGGCGAGCGGCTGCGTCCCGTCGCCGGTGGCCGCCGGCTCCGGGGGCGCGGGCGGGGGCGGCGCCGCGCCGTCCGGCTCGGGAAGCCAGTGGTAGGTGCGCTGGAAGGCGTAGGTGGGCAGCGGGACGCGCCGCGCGCCCGGGTACAGGGCGTCCCAGGCCGGCGAGGTGCCGCGCACCTGCAGCTCGGCCAGGGCCAGGGCGGCGCTGTGGCATTCGGGCCGGTTGTCCCGCAGCGTGGCGACGAACCGGATGCCGGGGTCGGCGGGCAGGCAGTGCTGCCCCATGGCGGCCAGCACCGAGCCGGGGCCGACCTCGACGAACGTGGTCACGCCCGTGTCGGCCAGCGCGCGGATGCCGTCGCTGAAGCGCACGGCCTCGCGGACGTGCCACACCCAGTGGCCGGGCGAGCACAGGTCCTCGCCGGACGCGACGGCCCCGGTGAGGTTGGAGACGACCGGGACGGCCGGCTCGCGGTAGGTCAGCGACTCGGCCACCTGCCGGAACTCCGCCAGCATCGGGTCCATCAGCGGCGAGTGGAAGGCGTGGCTCACCCGCAGCCGCCGGGTCTTGCGGCCGCGGGCGCGGAACTCCTCGGCGATCTCCGTGACGCGGTCCTCCGCGCCCGAGACCACGACGGAGTCGGGGCCGTTGATCGCGGCGATGCTGACCGAGTCGTCGAGATGGGGGCGCAGCTCCGCCTCGGTGGCCTGGACGGCGATCATCGCGCCGCCGGCGGGCAGGGCCTGCATCAGCCTGCCGCGCGCCGCGACCAGGGTGCAGGCGTCGGCCAGGGACAGCACGCCGGCGACGTGCGCGGCGGAGATCTCGCCGACGGAGTGGCCGATGAGCCGGTCGGGGCGGATGCCCCAGTGCTCGTACAGGCGGGTGAGCGCGACCTCGAAGGCGAAGAGCGCGGGCTGGGTCATCCCGGTCTCGTTCAACGCCCCGTCGGGATCGTCGAACATCACCTCGAGCAGCGGCCTGGCGAGCTCGCCGTCGAAGCAGGCGGCGATCTCGTCGAGGGCCCGCGCGAAGGCGGGGTACGCGGCGTAGAGCTCGCGGCCCATGCCCGGGCGCTGGCTGCCCTGGCCCGAGTAGAGGAACGCCACGTCGCCGTCGCTCGGCCGCCCGGTCACGATCTCGGCGGCGGCCTCTCCCCTGGCGAGCCGGTCGAGCACGCCGGCCAGCCGGGACGGCTCGTCCACGACGATCGCGGCGCGGCGGTCGAAAGCCGTGCGCGTCGTGGCCAGCGAGTAGGCCGTGTCCACGGCGTCGGACAGGGCGTCGGACACGGCGTCGGGCACGGCGTCGGGCACGGCGTCGGCGGCGGGCTCGGCGAGCAGGTGGTCGCGCAGCCGTCCCGCCTGGGCGCGGAGCGCGGCCTCGCTCTGCCCGGCCAGCGGCAGGATCAGCGGGCCGGCGGGCCTCTGCCCGGCCGACGGCAAGATCGCCGGCTCGGCGGGGCCGGGCGCCGGGCGCGGCGTCTGCCTCGGGTGCTCCGCGAGCACCACGTGGCAGTTGGCGCCGCCCATGCCGAACGAGCTGACCCCGGCGACCAGCGGTTCGCCGGCGCGCGGCCAGGCGGTCAGCGCGGTGTTGACGCGCAGGTTCAGCTCGTCGAACGGGATCAGCGGGCTGGGCGTCTCGAAGTTGAGCGACGCCGGCAGCTCCCGGTGCCTGATGGCCAGCACGGTCTTGAGCAGGCCGACGATTCCCGCCGCGCCTTCCAGGTGGCCGACGTTGGTCTTGGCCGAGCCGACGAGCAGCGGCGTGCCCGAGTCCTTCGCGGTGCCGATGGCGGCGCCCAGGGCGCGTGCCTCGATGGGGTCGCCGACCCGGGTCCCGGTGCCGTGCAGCTCGACGTACTGGACGGCGGCCGCCGGCACGCCGGCCCGCTCGCAGGCCAGCCGGATGACCTCTTCCTGGGCGTCCTGGTCGGGGACGGTGAGCCCGTCGCCGCCGCCGTCGTTGTTCACGGCGCTGCCGGCGATCACGCAGTGGACGCGGTCGCCGTCGGCGAGCGCGCGGGCCAGCGGCTTGAGCACGACGATGCCGCCGCCCTCGCCTCGGACGTAGCCGTTGGCGCGGGCGTCGAAGGTGAAGCACCTGCCGTCGGGCGACAGGGCGCCGAACCGGAGCGCGGCGAGCGTGCTGTCGGGGGTCAGATTGAGGTTCACGCCGCCGACGATGGCCAGGCTCGACTCGCCGCCGCGCAGGCTCTCGCAGGCCAGGTGCACGGCGGTGAGGGAGGCCGACTGGGCGGAGTCCACGGTCAGGCTGGGGCCGTTCAGGCCGAGCGTGTACGAGATCCGGTTGGCGAGCAGGGCCCGGCTGATGCCCGTGAGGCTGTGGCGGGTCAGCGCCGCGCGGCCGGCGCCCTGCAGCAGCTGGGCGTAGTCGCCGGCCATGGCCCCGATGAAGACGCTCGTGCCGGTGCCCCGCAGGCTGTCCGGGACGATGCCCGCGTCTTCGAGCGCCTCCCAGCTCAGCTCCATGAGCAGCCGCTGCTGGGGGTCCATCATCGCGGCCTCGTTCGGGGAGATCCCGAAGAACTCGGCGTCGAACTCGGCTATGCCGGTCAGGAAGCCGCCGCGCAGCGACTCGGTCTCCGGGGAGTTCCACCGGCCACCGGGAACGCCGGTGACGGCGTCGCCCCCGTCGCGCAGCAGCCGCCAGAAGGAGTCGGGGTCCGGGGCCTGGGGGAGGCGGCAGGATATGCCGACGATCGCCACCGCGTCGTCGGAAAAACTACGAGAGGAGCGTTCGTAGGACATTGAACCAATCCAGATTCCGACGGAGCGAGCAGAGGGCAGGGAAACGCTCTTGGGCCATCAGCTGATGACGTCGTAATTGCCGAATCCGGTGCCGACGGTGACCGGCTCGCGGAAGAGGTCGAGCGGGTCCTCGGGCCTGAACTTCCCGGAGTGGAGGTACGCCTCGAGCGTTCCGTCGGGGCGCAGGCCCAGCAGGTCGGGCCGGCCGTCCAGGTCGACGTCGGCCAGCGTCATCAGGCGCATGTCCTGCCAGCCGTGGGCGACGGTGTACCAGGTGCCCTCGGTGGTCGCGGCGGCCGGGGTGCCGGGCGGGGCCGCGAACTCGTACAGGTCGAGGTCGCCGTTCGCGCGGCGGACCAGCAGGTCCAGGTTGCCGTTGCCGGTGAAGTCGGCCATGGCGATGGGGAGGTCGTCGACGCCGACCTCGGTGAGCCGCACCGGGTCCTTGTCGTAGGTGTCGTTCCGCACGACCCCCTGGTCACGGTGGGGGAAGACGTCCACGTTGCCGGCGTCCTTGCCCTTGCCGAACGTGTCGTCGGCGCCGGTGCGGGTCACGTCGGCGAACCCGATCGTCTCCCACTCCCGGCCGTCGTCGCGCTTGCCGGACACCCGGATCGGCTCGGCGAACGGGCCGATCTCGCCGGGGCCGCCCAGGTTGCGCAGCAGGAAGAAGCCGTGCTCGCCGTTCTCGCCGGGGTTGATGCCGTACTCGCTGGCGCTGAACGCGCAGATGTCGGCGCGCCCGTCGCCGGTCGCGTCCACGGCGCGGACGAAGAAGAACCGCCACCAGCCGAAGCCGTCACCGATCTTCACCGGATCGCCGTAGGTCTCGGTGCCGTTGAACTCGCCGCTGTGCGGATGGACGAACAATTCCCCGGTTTCGGTGTTGCGCACCAACAGGTCCGGCCGCCCGTCGCCGCGGAAGGAACGGCATTGGCCGTTCGCGAAACTCGACGCCATTGTTGAACGCTCCTCCCCGCCAGGAATTCCGGTCAAGCGTCATCAGTATTCGCGAGCCGGGATAAGGCGGGTAACCCCTAGCGCCCATTAAAGAGGCCGCTCACGCCCCACTTCGGGGGCGGACGGCACGCCGAATTCCCGGCGCGCGTGACGCGCGCCGGGTGCCGGTGGGAGGTCTCAGGTGTCGCGCGAGCGGAACAGCGCGAACGCCGCGAGCAGCAGGACCGCGGTGAACGCGGCCATCACGCCGAACCCGGACCACGGCAGCATCCGGTCGGGCAGCTGCACGGTGGTGGTGACCTGGAGGCCGGCCGAGATCGGCCAGTACGTCGTCACCCAGTCGCCGACCGCGTCGGGCAGCAGCCTGGGCGTGATGACGGGGATGATGAAGTTGATCGCCACCACCACGGTCGTCGCGCTCATCGTGGCCCGCATCAGGCCGCCGACCGCCACGCCGACCAGGCCGACCAGCGCCCAGATCAGGCCCATGCCGACGACTGCGCGCAGCACGCCCGGCTGGCCGAGCGAGGCGGTGGGCGCGCCGGCCGCCCCGATCACCCGCTGGCCGAGGAAGTACGCGCCGAAGCCCGCCACCAGGCCCATCAGCAGGGCGATCAGCCCGAACGTGGCCACTTTGGCGGCCAGCAGCCGGCCGCGCCGCGGGACCACGGTCACGCTGGTGCGGATCAGGCCCGTGGCGTACTCGTGGGTCACCACCAGCACGCCCAGCGCGCCCACGGTGATCTGGGCGAACAGGAACCCGCCGTACATGCTGATGTAGGTGGGGTCGAACACCGCCCTGCCGGTCTCGGAGGCCGCCAGGTAGCCCTTGGCCGCGCCGTTGGCGGTGGCCGCGCCCAGGCCGACCATGAGCGCCACGGCGGTGAGGATCGTGGGGATGTTGGACGGTATCGTGCGGAACTTGGTCCACTCGGAGCGGATCGTGTCCGCGATGGCCACGCTCATGCCACACTCGCCTGGAACTCGATGCTGTCACGGGTCAGATCCATGTAGGCCTGCTCCAGGGAGCGCTGCGGCGTCAGCTCCGTCAGCACCACCCCGGCGGCCAGTGCCGCCTTGCCGATCTCCCTGGGCTCCAGCCCGGTGACGATGAGGGCGCCGTCGGCGCCCGGGTGGACGGTGGCGCCGGCCTCGGTCAGGAGCGGGACGAGCAGCTCGTGCTCCTCGGCCCGCACCAGCACGTTGGAGCCCTGCCGGACGAACTCGGTGATGCCGATGTCGGCGATCAGCTTGCCCCTGCCGATCACGACGAGATGGTCGGCGGTCTGCGCCATCTCGCTCATCAGGTGGCTGGAGACCAGCACGGTGCGGCCTTCCGCGGCCAGCCCCCGCATCAGCTCGCGGATCCACTTGATGCCCTCGGGGTCCAGGCCGTTGACGGGCTCGTCGAATAACAGCACCTTCGGGTCGCCGAGCAGCGCCACCGCGATGCCGAGCCGCTGCCCCATGCCCAGCGAGAAGCCGCCGGCGCGCTTGCCCGCCACCGACTCCAGCCCGACCAGGCGCAGGACCTCGTCCACCCGCCGGGCGGGGATGGCGTTGGTCTGGGCGATGCAGAGCAGGTGGTTGCGGGCGGTGCGCCTCGGGTGCACGGCGCGGGCGTCCAGCAGGGCGCCCACCTCGCGCATCGGCCGGGGCAGCCCCGCGTAGGCGCGGCCGTTGACCGTCACGCTGCCCGCGTCGAGGCGGTCGAGGCCGAGAATGGCCCTCATCGTGGTGGATTTGCCCGCGCCGTTGGGGCCGAGAAATCCGGTGACCCGCCCCGGGTGGACGCTGAACGTCAATCCGTCGACTGCCGTCTTATTGCCATAGCGTTTTGTCAAGCCGGTTATTTCGATCATTTCCAGCCCCTCCGAAGACCGGTCGTTTCCAAGATCTTCTCATCGGGACTGTCTATATGGTGCCCTTTCCGACAATGGAATCGCCAGCGCATTAAGCATGGGCCGGAACTTGAGCCGGGTCTCCTCCAGCTCGGCCTCCGGATCGGAGCCCGCCACGATGCCGCATCCGGCGTACAGGGTCGCGGTCTCATCCTGCACGTGTGCCGAGCGGATCGCCACCGCGAACTCGCCCTCCTGCTCGTCGTTCATCCACCCGACGGGGCCCGCGTACCAGCCGCGGTCGAAGGGCTCGGCGTCGCGCACCCAC
The DNA here is from genome assembly GCF_014873145.1 of Nonomuraea angiospora. Taxonomy (NCBI): domain Bacteria; kingdom Bacillati; phylum Actinomycetota; class Actinomycetes; order Streptosporangiales; family Streptosporangiaceae; genus Nonomuraea; species Nonomuraea angiospora. Next base: position 5,805,480 of record NZ_JADBEK010000001.1, read on the forward strand.
TCCAGCGCGGCGTGGCGCGGATGGCCGCCGACGGCGGGCGTCGGGTGCAGCCGCTCCACCAGGTCGAGGACGCTGGCGGTCTCCGGGTCGGCGATCTCGCCGACGATGCGGGTGTGCAGGTGCCGCAGGTTCGGCAGGTCGAGCACGTGCGGCTCGTCCGGCACCATGACCGTGCGGCACACCTGGTCGAACGCCTGCCGCAGCGTCGCGGTGACGATCCGCTGCTCGCGCCGGCTCTTGTCGTCCTGCAGCAGGGCGGCGCGCAGGCACGCGTCCTCGGCGGGCGTCGCGCCGCGCGGCATGGACGCCGCCAGGCTCATCGACTCGGCCCGCCCGCCGCGCAGGCCGACCAGCCGCTCGGGGGTGGCGCCGACGAAGGCGTGCCCGTACGCGGACACGGCGAAGACGGTGCTCCCCGGTTGCGTGTCGCGCAGGGAGCCCAGCACGGAGGCCAGGTCGTACCCCCACGGCGAGGTGATCCGCAGCTGGCGGGCCAGCACGGCCTTGTCGAACCTGCCGCGGGCGATCTGCTCGGTGGTGTGCGCGACCAGCGCCTTCCACTCCGACGCTGAGGGGACCTCGATCATGGTCGTGCCCGGGAGCAGGGGGCTGGGGCAGGGACGGATCCCGGCGGAGGAGATCAGGGCGAAGGCGTCCGCGACCGTGCGCGCCGGCCCGTCCGTCGTGGTGGGCCGGGGGTCGACGCTGACGCTGAGCGCGAGCGTGGTCGTGCCGTCGGGATCGCGCGAGATCAGCACCCTGGGCACCCACATCAGCGCCTCGGGCAGCGGCCCGGGGCGCGGCGCGAAGGCGAACCCGCCGACCAGCGACGGCATGGCGCGCCGCCCCGGCCCGCCGGAGACCGCGGTCCCGGCCGCCCGCTCCCAGCCGCGCCGGATGCCGGCGAACCGGTCGTGGCCGGCGTGCGTGAAGTCCGTCGCGCTGCCCATCGCCATGACGGTGGAGTGCGGCGACATCCAGACGAAGGTCCGCGTGGACCGCTCGAACAGCGGTCTCAGCAGCCCGGCCGGGTCCACGGGCGGGATCTCCTGGCGCCAGGTCGCCAGCGCGGGGCAGTCGTTGTTGCGCGCCTCGGCGGTGGCCTTGGCGTGCACTTCCAGGAAGCCGGGCAAGTCGATGTCTGCGACGTGCATCGGGTACGTCCTCTGCGAGCGTGGGTTAGCTGAACATCCCGGCGAGCGCCTTCTTGCTGACCTTGCCGAGCGGGGTGACAGGGAGCTCCTGGACGATCTCCAGGCGGTCCGGGAACTTGAAGGCCGCTACCCCGCGTTCTCGCAGGAACGCGGTCAGGTCGCCGAGCGCCGGCGGCGTGCCGCGGGGCACGACGCACGCGCACGCCCGCTCGCCGAGCACCTCGTCGGGCAGGCCCACCAGGGCGACCTCCCTGACGCCCGGGTGCGCGAGCAGGTGGTTCTCCACCTCCTCGGCCGCGATCTTCTCCGCGCCCCGGTTGATCTGGTCCTTGACCCGGCCCTCGAAGACGATGTGCCCGGTCGGCAGCAGCCGTACGAGGTCGCCGGTCCGGTAGTAGCCGTCGGCGGTGAACGTCCTGGCGTTGTGCTCGGGCGCCCGGTAGTAGCCGCGCACCGTGTACGGGCCGCGCGCCAGGAGCTGGCCCACCTCGCCCGGCGTGACGTCGCGGTCGTCCTCGTCGACGACCCGCACCTCGTCGTCCGGGGAGACGGGCAGCCCCTGGCTGACCAGGACCACGTCCTGCGGATCGTCCCATCGGTGGAACCCGCACAATCCCTCGGCCATGCCGAAGGCCTGCTGGAGCCGGCAGCCGAGCGCGGGCTCGACCCGGCGGGCCAGCTCGTTCTGCAGCTTCGAGCCGCCGATCGTGACGCGGCGCAGGCTGGACAGGTCGTACTCGTCCCACTCGGCGGCCTCCATCCACAGCAGGGCCGCGCCGGGGATGAGGCCGGTCTCGGTCACCCCTTCCCGCTCGATGAGCGGGAAGGTCTCGTCCGGGCTGGGGCCGGGCGCCAGCACGAGCGTGCCGGCGGCGTGGAAGGTGGCCAGCAGCCCGTGGGTCAGCGGCCAGTTGTGGCACAGCGGCAGGCTCACCAGGTGGACGGTCTCCTCGCCGTAGTCGCACGCCTCGGCGACCGCGCGCCCGCTGTAGGACCACTCCTGGTGCGCGCGGGGAACGAGCTTGGGCACACCGGTCGTACCGCCCGACAGCAGGAAGAGCGCCACGCCGGCGGGGTCGGGCCGGGGCAGGCAGGCCGCCCCGGCGTCCGCGTAGTCCAGCCTGGTGAAGCCGCCCGGGTCGCCCGCGACGAGCACGTGCTTGAGCGTGGGCACCCGCGCGGCCACCTCGGCGGCCAGGTCCCGGTAGTCGAACCCGACGTGCACGTCCGGGATGACGTACGCGGCCGCCTCCGTGAACTCGCAGAAGTACGTGATCTCGCTGCCGCGGTGCGCCGGCAGCGCCATGACCGGCAGGGCGCCGATCCTGAACAGGGCGAACAGCAGCGCGACGAGCTCCGGGACGTTGGGGAGCTGCACGACGACCCGGTCACCCGGGCCGATGCCGATCTCGCCCAGCCGCGCCGCCATGCGGTCGGCCCGGCTGTCCAGCTCGGCGTAGCTCCACCGGTGGGTGCCCGCCACGAGAGCGAGCTTGTCCGGGTGGGAGCGGGCCCGCGCGCCGAGGAGCTCGCCCAGCGTCTCGTCGCGCCAGTGACCGGCCGAGCGGTAGCGCTCGGCGAACTCCTCCGGCCAGGGGGTGCATCCGTCCAGCATGGGTGCGTCCTTTCTCAGGTGGGGTCCGCGAGCTCAGCTCACGGCCTCCGCGAGCAGGTGCTCGGCCAGCTCGGCGGGGGTCGGGTAGTCGTAGATCGCGTCGGCCGCCACCTCGATGCCGGTCAGTTCGACGAGCCGGTTGCGCAGCTCCACCGCGGCCATCGAGGAGAAGCCCAGCTCGAAGAACTCCGCGTCCCGCTCCACCGCGTCGGGCAGCGGCAGCTGCAGGATCGCGGCGGCCTGGCCGCGTACCACGTCGAGCAGGATGCCGTGGTGCTCGTCGGCCGGGCTGTCGGACAGCAGGCGGCGGAAGGCGGCGATGCCGTCCACGACGCCGTCCGGCCCGATCTGCCGGTCCGCGGCCTGCGGGATCTCCTCCAGCAGCCGGGCGGGCCCGGCCGCGGCGAGCGCGGCCCAGTCCGGGTCGGCGACGACGAGCGCCCTGTCCCCCTGGCGCAGGGCCTGGCGGACGGCGCGGACCGCGTCCGCGGGCTCCTCGAGGCCCGCCGCGACGGCCAGCGCGGGCTGCCCGGATGCGAGCCGCTCGTCGGCGAGCGCGGTGAAGTACTCGTACCGGCCGGCGCCGTCCCCGCCCCAGGCGGCGTGCGCCGGGGCCAGCATGAGGAAGACGGGCACGTCCGCGGCGCGGGCGGGCTTGTCGAGCGCGTACGCCGCCTCGGCGGTCGTGCAGACGACGGCGGTCACCCGGCCTGCGGGCAGCCGCCCGCCGACGGCCCGGACGACCACGCCCGGCTCGCTTTCGAGCCCGGCGTGCGGCTGGGTCAGGACGACCTCGTCCGCGCCGTTGCGCGCGGCCCATCTGGCCAGCTCGGCGGCGGTGTCGTCGAGCGGGCCCGCCACCAGGACCGTGCCGCCGGGACGCCATTCGCGGCCGGTCGGGGCGCCGCGCGGCGGTGCCGGGCGCAGCCTGCGGGCGAAGGCCCCGCCGGAGCGGACCGCCACCTCGTTCTCGCCGGTCAGCCCGGACAGCACCCCGCACAGCCGCCGCATGACCTGCTCGTCCAGCCGGCCCGGCAGGTCGATCAGCCCGCCGCGCCCTTGACCGGTCTGCTCGTCCAGCCGGGCTCGCAGGTCGCCCCAGTCGCGGGCGGCCTGCGGTCCGGCCAGCGGGTCGGACGGCGCCACCTGGATCGCCCCTTGGGTGAGGAACCAGACCGGCGCCGATCCCGACGGGAGCGCCGGAGCGGTCGCGCCTTCCGGCAGCAGGCACACGACGCCCGCCACGCCGCCGTCGGAGTCCGGCATCGCGGACAGCCGTACGGTGTCCGCGCCGTGCGCCGCGAGCCCGGCCGCCAGCAGTTGTGCCGGCGTCTCACCCGGCGCGGTTCCGGCCCGCGTCTCGCCCGGCGCGGCTCCAGCCGGCGTCTCATCCGGGCCGGCGCCGTCGGGGGCGACCACCAGCCAGGTGCCGCGGAGCGCGGGCGCGGGCAGGTCCGTCAGAGGGTGCCAGCCGAGCTGGTAGCGCACGTCCGCGTGGTCGGCGCCGTCCTGGCCGCGCAGCCGGGCCAGCGCGGGCAGCAGCTCGTCGAGCGTCGCCCCGCCCCGCAGGCCGAGCACCGCGAGCAGGCCGTCGCGGTCGCCCCGGGCGACGGCGTCCCACAGCTCCTGGCCGGGCCCCTCGGCCTCCTCGTGCCGGGGCGGGTCCGGCCAGTAGCGCTGCCGCTGGAAGGGATAGGTCGGCAGCGGTACGGGCGAGCCCGTGCCGATCACCGCGCCCCAGTCGACGCCGACGCCGTTGGCGTGCGCCCGGGCCAGGGCCTCGACCAGCGTGGTGGCCTCGGCCCGGTCGCGGCGCAGCACCGGCGCGGCGACGCCGCTCCAGCCGTCCAGGCAGTCCTCGACCATGGCCGACAGCACGGCGTCCGGCCCGAGCTCCAGGAACGTGGAGACGCCCTGGTCCCGCAGGGTCCGCACGCCGTCGCAGAAGCGCACGGCCTGCCGCAGGTGGCGGGCCCAGTACTCGGGCGAGGTCAGCTCGTCGTCGGTGGCGAGCTCGCCGGTGACGTTGGAGACGACGGGGATGGTCGGCGGCCGGAAGTCCAGCCCCCGCGCCACGCTCACGAACTCCTCCAGCGCGGGCTCCATCAGCGGCGAGTGGAACGCGTGGCTGACGGCCAGCCGCTTGGTCTTGCAGCCGCGCCGGGCCAGCCGTTCGGCCAGCTCCAGCACGCTCGTCTCGTCGCCGGACAGGACCAGGGAGGCCGGTCCGTTGAGGGAGGCGATGCCGACGCGCTCCTCGTACCCGGCGAGCAGCGGCAGCACCTCCTCCTCGGTGGCGCCGCGCACCGAGACCATCGCGCCGCCGGGCGGCAGCGCCTGCATCAGCCTGCCCCTGGCGGCGACGAGCGTGACCGCGTCGTCCAGCGACAGCACGCCGGCGACGTGCGCGGCGGCGATCTCGCCGATGGAGTGGCCGGCCAGGTAGTCGGGCCGCACGCCCCACGCCTCCAGGACCCGGAACAGGGCGACCTCGACGGCGAACAGCGCCGCCTGGGTGTACCGCGTCTGCGTGAGCAGGTCGGCGTCGCCGGTGATGACCTCGCGCAGCGGCCGGTCGAGGTGCCGGTCGAACCTGGCGCAGACCGCGTCGAAGGCCGCGGCGTACTCGGGGTAGGCCGCGTACAGCTCCTCCCCCATGGCCGGGCGCTGGCTGCCCTGGCCGGTGAAGAGGTACGCCGTCCGGCCGCGGGCCGCCGATCCGGTGATCACGTTGTCGGCCGCGGTCCCCTCGATCGCCGACTCCAGCCCGGCGGCGAGCTCGCCGCTGGTGGTCCCCAGGACGACCAGCCGCCGCTTGAACGAGGACCGCGTGGTGGCGAGCGACCAGGCCAGGTCCGCGACGGGCCGGCCGGGCCGGGCCGCCAGGTGCTCGCGCAGCCGGCGGGCCTGGGCCTTCAGGGCGTCCTGTGTCTTGGCCGACAGCACCCAGGGGATCACCGGCCGCCCGGCCCGCGCCGGCGGCGCGGCGGGCTCCTCCGGGACCTGCTCCACGATGACGTGCGCGTTGGTGCCGCTGATGCCGAAGGACGAGACGCCCGCGCGGCGCGGCCTGCCGGTCTCCGGCCACGAGGTGGCCTCGGTGAGCAGCCGGACGGCGCCGGCGTCCCACGCGACGTGCGTCGTCGGCTCGTCCACGTGCAGGGTCTTCGGCAGCACGCCGTGCCGCATGGCCATCACCATCTTGATGACGCCCGCCACTCCGGCCGCGGCCTGGGTGTGGCCGAGGTTCGACTTCACCGAGCCCAGGTAGAGTGGCCGGTCCTGCGGCCGGTCCTGGCCGTAGGTGGCGACGATGGCCTGCGCCTCGATCGGGTCGCCGAGGGTGGTGCCGGTGCCGTGGCCCTCGACGGCGTCGACGTCGGCGGCGCGCAGCCCCGCGTCGGCCAGCGTCTGCTCGATGAGCCGCTGCTGGGAGGGGCCGTTGGGGGCGGTGAGCCCGTAGCTGGCGCCGTCCTGGTTGATCGCGCTGCCGCGCACGACGGCCAGGATGGGGTGGCCGTTGCGGCGCGCGTCGGAGAGCCGCTCGACGAGCAGCATGCCCACGCCTTCCGCCCAGCCGGTGCCGTCGGCGGCCGCGGCGAACGACTTGCAGCGGCCATTGGCGGCCAGCCCGCGCTGGCGGCTGAAGTCGACGAACACGGACGGGGTGGACAGCACGGTGACGCCGCCGGCCAGCGCGAGCGAGCACTCGCCGCGCCGCAGCGCCTGGATCGCCATGTGCAGCGCCACCAGCGAGGAGGAGCAGGCCGTGTCGAGGGTGACCGACGGGCCCTCGAACCCGAAGGTGTACGACACCCGCCCGGAGGCGACGCCGGCCGAGATCCCGGTGCCGACCAGGCCCTCCAGGTCGCTCGCCGGCTGCTGCAGGTGCATCCCGTAGTCGTGGTACATCAGGCCGACGTACACGCCGGTCTTGCTGCCGCGCAGCCCGGCCGGGTCGATGCCGGCGTGCTCCAGCGCCTCCCACGAGCTCTCCAGCAGCAGGCGCTGCTGGGGGTCCATGGCCACGGCCTCCCTGGGCGAGATGCTGAAGAACGCCGGGTCGAACGCGGTCGCGTCGTAGACGAAGCCGCCCTCGCGGGCGTACGTGGTGCCGGGGTGCTCGGGGTCCGGGTGGTAGAGCTCGTCCAGGTTCCAGTTGCGGTCGGAGGGGAACATCGACATCGCGTCGCCGCCCTCGGCCACCAGGTTCCACAGCTCGTCGGGGTTGGTGACGCCGCCGGGGAGCCGGCAGCTCATGCCGACGATGACGATCGGCTCCTCCTCACCGGCCCGGGTCGTGGCGGAGGCGGCCGTCTGGGGCCCGTCGAGCAGGCGGTCGAGCAGATACCGGACCAGCTGGACGGGCGTCGGGTAGTCGAAGATCAGCGTGGCGGGCAGCCGCAGCCCGGTGGCCGCGTTCATCCTGTTGCGGAACTCGACGGCGGTCAGCGAGTCGAACCCGGCCTCGTTGAACGGGCGGTCCTGCTCCACGGCGCCGGCGTCGCGATAGCCGAGCACGGTCGCCACCTGGCCGAGCACCAGGTCGAGCAGCACCCTGGCGTGCTCGGCCGCGGGCATGCGGGCCAGGCGCTCGCGCAGCTCCGACGCGGCGGCCGGGTCGTCGCCCACCACCCGCCGCTTGGAGGTGGGGACGAGCTCCCGCAGGATCGTGGGCAGCGCCCCGAACTGGGCCGCCATCCGCAGCGCGGCGAACTCCAGCCGGATCGGCACCAGCGCCGCCCGGTCGGCGGCGCAGGCCGCGTCCAGCAGCGCGAGGCCGTCGGCGGTGGACAGCGGCGCGACCCCGGTGCGGGCCAGCCGCGCCCGGTCCGCCTCGCTGAGGGTGCCGGTCAGCCCGCTGTCCTGCTCCCACAGGCCCCAGGCCAGGGACAGGGCGGGCAGGCCGAGCCGCCCGCGCCACTGCGCGAGGGCGTCCACGAACGCGTTGGCGGCCGCGTAGTTGCCCTGGCCGGGGCCGCCGAAGACGCCGGCGGCCGACGAGAACAGCACGAACGCGGTCAGCGGCAGGTCCTTGGTCAGCTCGTGCAGGTTCAGCACGGCGTCGGCCTTGGCCCGCAGCACGTTGTCGATCCGCTCGGGCGTCAGCGCGGCCAGGACGCCGTCGTCCAGCGCGCCGGCCGTGTGGACGACCCCGGTGAGCGGGTGCTCGTCCGGGATTGCGGCCAGCACGTCGGCCAGCGCCTGCCGGTCGGCGGCGTCGCAGGCGGTGACGGTCACGTCCGCGCCCAGCCCGGTCAGCTCGGCCATCAGGCCGGCCGCGCCGTCGGCGTGGGGGCCGCGCCGGCTGATCAGCACCAGCCGCCGTACCCCGTGCTCGTTCACCAGGTGACGGGCGACGATCCCGCCCAGGGTGCCGGTACCGCCGGTGATCAGCACGGTCCCGTCGGGGGTCCACGTGCCGGGGCCGGCGGGCTCCACGGCGCGGTGCCGGGCCAGCCGCGGGACCAGGGCCTCGCCTTCGACCAGCGCGAGCTGGGGTTCGCCCGAGGCGAGGGCGGCGGGGACCGCCTGCCAGGACGCGTCCGTGCCGTCGACGTCGAGGAGGACGAACCGGCCGGGATTCTCCGACTGGGCCGAGCGGATCAGCCCCCATACGGCGGCGCCCGGCAGGTCGTCGCCGGTTGCTCCCTGGGTCAGGATGACCAGGGGCACGTCGGCGTACCGCTCCTGTTCGAGCCAGGACTGGGCGGCGGCCAGCACCTCGCCGGTCGCGGCGCGGGCGCCGGCGGCCGGGTCGTCGCCCGCGTACGGGGTGCAGACCAGGATCGCCAGGTCCGGCACGGGGCCGTCCGGGTCGAGGGCGTCCACCGGCAGGCCGAGCCGGGTGGCGTCGCCACCGGCGATCGCGTACCGGAGGCCGTCCCGGGCGGGGGCGGGCTGCGCGGGCACCCATTCGAGGGCGAACAGCGCGTCCCGCAGCGGGTCCGCGGCGGCCTTGAGGTCGGCGGCGGCCATCGCGCGCACGACCAGCGAGTCCACGGAGGCGACGGGCGCGCCGGTCGCGTCGGCCACCTCGATGCGGACCGCGTTCGCTCCCTCGGGCGCCAGCCGGACCCGTAAGGTGGCCGCGCCGGTGGCGGCCAGCCGCACGCCGGTCCAGGCGAAGGGCAGGACGGGCCCGGCGCCGTCCTGGGCGGGGAAGAAGTCGCCCACCGCGAGCGGCTGGATGGCCGCGTCGAGCAGCGCCGGGTGCAGCCCGAATCCGCCGGTCTCGGTCCCTTCCGGGAGCGCCACCTCGGCGAACAGCTCCCGGTCGCGCCGCCAGACGGCCCGCAGGCCGCGGAAGGCCGCGCCGTAGCCGACGCCGATGCCCTCCAGCAGCTCGTAGACGTCGTCGGCGCCGACGGCGGTCGCGCCCGCGGGCGGCCACGACGGCTCGCCGAACGCCACGGCGCCGGTGTCCTTGGCGAGGAAGCCGGTGGCGTGCCTGGTCCAGGGCTCGTCGTCGAGCCGGGCGTGGATGGCCAGCGCCCGCCGCCCGTCCTCGTCGGGCGCCCCGACGGCCACCTGCACCTGGACGCCGCCGCGCTCGGGCAGGATCAGCGGTGCCTGCAGGGTCAGCTCTTCGAGCAGGTCGCAGCCGGCCTCGTCGCCCGCTCTGACGGCCAGCTCCACGAACGCGGTGCCGGGCAGCAGCACCTGGCCGTTGACCTGGTGGTCGGCCAGCCACGGGTGGGTCTTCAGCGAGAGCCTGCCGGTCAGCAGCACGCCCTCGCCGTCCGCGAGCGACACCGCCGCCGCCAGCAGCGGGTGCCCGGCGGGGCCCATGCCGACCTCGGTGAGGTCGCCGTTGGACTGGACGGTCTTGGGCCAGTACGGCTCGCGCTCGAAGGCGTAGGTGGGCAGTTCGACCTGGGTCGGGCGGGCGGGCTCGTACACGCCGGTCCAGTCGATCTCCACGCCGCGTACCCACAGCTCGGCGGCGCTGGTCCACAACCTGCGCAGGCCACCGTCGTCGCGGCGCAGCGTGCCGCACGCCACCACGTCCTCGACCGTCTCCTGCACCGCCATCGTCAACACCGGATGGGCACTGACCTCGACGAACACCCCATGACCCTGCTCAGCCAGCGCCCGCACCGACGGCTCCAACCACACCGTCCGCCGCAGATTCTCGTACCAGTACGCGGCATCCACCTCGGACCCGGTCAGCCAGCACTGCCGCACCGTCGAGTACCACGGCACCTCGCCCGCTCGCGGCTCCACCGGGGCCAGCAACCTCGCCAGCTCCTCCTCGATCGCCTCCACATGAGCCGAATGCGAGGCGTAATCCACCTCGATCCGCCGCGCCCGCACCCCCTGGGCCTCATAGCCGGCGATCAATTCCTCAATGGCATCCGCATCGCCTGAGACCACCGTCGAAGACGGCCCGTTCACCGCCGCGATCGAAATCCGATCGCCCACTTCGACTTCCGAGGCCGGTAGCGGGATCGACGCCATGCCGCCCTGCCCGGCCAGCGCGACGATCGCCTGGCTTCGCAACGCCACCACCCGGGCGCCATCCTCGAGCGACAGCGCACCCGCCACGACCGCGGCGGCGATCTCACCCTGAGAGTGACCCACCACGGCGGCCGGAGCCACCCCGAGCGAGCGCCACACCTCGGCCAGCGACACCATCACGGCCCACAACACCGGCTGCACCACATCCACGCGGTCCAGACCCTCTTGATCGCGCAACACACCCGTGAGGGACCAGTCCACGAACTCCGACAGCGCCGCCTCACACTCCGCCATCCGCGCCGCGAACACCGGCGACTCATCCAGCAGTTCCACGCCCATGCCGAGCCACTGCGACCCCTGACCGGGAAAAACGAACACCGTCTTGCCGAGCGGCCCGGCCACACCCCGCACCGCGCCCTCGCCCAGACCGGCCAGCAGCTCCTCCCGGTCAGACCCGATCACCACCGCACGGTGGTCGAAGACCGAGCGGCCGAGCAACGACCAGCCCACGTCCACCGTTCCCTGGTCGGGATGCGACCGCGTCCACGAGGCCAGCCGTTCGGCCTGCCGCCGCAGCGCCTCGCCCGTCCTGGCCGAGAGCGTCCACGGCACGACGGGCAGCTCCCCGCCGGGTTCCGCGGGGGTCTCGGCGGGCGCCTCCTCCAGCACCACGTGCGCGTTCGTGCCGCTCATGCCGAACGACGACACGCCGGCTCGGCGCGGCTCGCCGCCCGCGGGCCAGGGGCGGGCCTCGGTGAGCAGCTCCACCGCGCCCGCCGACCAGTCGATGTGCGGCGAGCGCTCCTCGGCGTGCAGCGTCGCGGGCAGGACGCCGTTGCGCATGGCCATGACCATCTTGATGACGCCCGCCGCGCCGGCGGCGGCCTGGGCGTGGCCGATGTTCGACTTGATCGATCCCAGCCACAGCGGCTGGTCCCGCTCCTGGCCGTAGGTCGCGAGCAGCGCCTGGGCCTCGATCGGGTCCCCCAGCGGGGTCCCCGTGCCGTGCGCCTCGACCGCGTCGACCTGGACGGGCGCGAGTCTGGCGTCGGCGAGCGCCTGGCGGATCACCCGCTGCTGGGAAGGGCCGTTAGGGGCGGTCAGGCCGTTGCTGGCGCCGTCCTGGTTGACCGCCGAGCCGCGGATGACCGCCAGCACCGGGTGTCCGTTGCGGCGGGCGTCCGACAGCCGCTCGACCAGGAGGATGCCGACGCCCTCGGCGAGCCCCATGCCGTCCGCCTCGGCGGAGAACGCCTTGGAACGGCCGTCCCTGGCCAGCCCGCGTACCCGGCTGAAGCCGATGAAGGTGCCCGGCGTGGACAGGACGGTCACGGCCCCCGCCAGCGCCAGCGAGCAGTCCCCGTTGCGCAGCGCCCGCACCGCCAGGTGCAGCGCCACCAGGGACGAGGAGCAGGCCGTGTCGATCGTGACGGCCGGTCCCTCCAGGCCCAGCGTGTACGAGACGCGGCCGGACACCACGCTCGTGGCGACGCCGGTCATCAGGTAGCCCTGCAGCTCCGGCGGCGCCTGCATCATCATCGTGAGGAATTCGGGGCTGTTGGCGCCCACGAACACCCCGGTCCGGCTGCCGCGCAGCGCGGCCGGGTCGATGCCGGCCCGCTCGATCGCTTCCCATGAGGTTTCGAGCAGCAGCCGCTGCTGCGGGTCCATGGCCACGGCCTCGCGCGGCGAGACGCCGAAGAACGCGGCGTCGAAGGCGGTGGCGTCCCGCATGAAGCCGCCGTCCCGGACGTACGAGGTGCCGACCGCGTCGGGATCCGGGTTGTACATCGACTCCAGGTCCCAGCCGCGGTCGTCCGGCATCCCGGAGACGGCGTCGGTGCGGTCGGACACGACCCGCCACAGGTCCTCGGGGCTCGCGATGTCGCCGGGGTATCGGCAGCCGATGCCGATGATGGCGATGGGCTCGTGGTCCTTGTCCTCGGCCGCCTGCAGCCGCTTCTTGCTGTCGTGGAGCTCGGTCGTCACGCGCTTGAGGTATTCGACGAGCTGCTCTTCTGTCGCCATGTGTGCTGCCTTCCTAGCCTTCGGTGACGCCTGCTCAGGAGAGTCCGAACTCGCTGTCGATGAAACTGATGATCTCGTCGGCCGTGGCCGAGCTGAGCTGGCCGGCCACGTCGTCGGCGGTGGCGCCGGCTTCTTGGTGCCGTTCCTTCCAGGAGAAGACCAGCTGTTCGAGCCGGGCGGTGATCTCCCCGGCGGTGGCGCATTCGGCCGCCATGACGGCCAGCCTGGCCTCGATCCGGTCGAGCTCGGCCAGGACCTGCTGTTCGGCGCTGAGCGCGGGTGGCGCCAGCTCCTCCAGCAGGTGCCCGGCCAGCGCGGCGGCGTTGGGGTAGTCGAAGATCAGGGAGACGGGCAGCCGCAGTCCCGAGACCGCCTTGAGCCGGTTGCGCAGCTCCACGGCGGTCAGCGAGTCGAAGCCGAGGTCCTTGAACGCCCGTCCCGGTTCGACGGACTCCGGCCCGGCGAAGCCGAGCACGGCGGCCACGTGGCCGCGTACCAGGTCGAGGAGCATCGGAGCCCGCTCCGCCTCCGGCAGGGCGGCCAGCCGGTCGGTGAGCGAGTCGCCGAGGGGCGTCTCCGCCGCCAGCACGCGGCGCGTGGAGATGCGTACCAGGCCGCGGAAGAGCGGGTGGCCGAACCCCTTGGCCGCGCCCGCGCGCAGCGTGGCGAGATCCAGGTGGATCGGCACGAGCGCCGCCTCGTCCACGCTCAGCGCCCGGTCGAACAGGCCGAGGCCCTCTTCGAGGCCGAGCGCGCCCATGCCGGACCGGCTCAGCCTGCTCAGGTCGGCCTCGTCCAGGTGGCCGGTCATGCCGCTGCCGCTCTGCGGCGACCACAGGCCCCAGGCCAGGGAGGTCGCCGCCAGCCCGCGGGCGCGGCGGTGCTGGGCGAGCGCGTCCAGAAACGTGTTCGCCGCGGCGTAGTTGCCCTGGCCGGGGCTGCCGAGGATGCCCGCGGCGCCCGAATACAGGATGAACTGCGCCAGATCGAGATCGGCGGTCAGCTCGTGTAGGTTGGCCGCCGCGGTCACCTTCGGGCGCATGACAGCCTCGACGCGCTCCGGCGTGAGCGAGGAGATCATCCCGTCGTCGAGCACGCCGGCCGTGCTGACGACCCCGGTCAGCGGATGCTCGGCGGGGATGCTCGCGAGCAGCGCGGCGAGGGCGTCGCGGTCGGCGGCGTCGCAGGCGGCGACCGTCACGGTGGCGCCGAGCCCGGTCAGCTCCGCCTCCAGCGCCGCCGCGCCGCCGGCGTCGGGGCCGCGCCGGCTGGCCAGGACCAGGTGCCGCACGCCGTGCTCGGTGACCAGGCGCCTGGCGGCCAGGGCGCCGAGCGCGCCGGTGCCGCCGGTGACGAGCACGGTGCCCTCGGGGTCGAGGGCGGGCGGCGCGGTCAGCACGACCTTTCCGATGTGGCGGGCCTGGGCGACATACCGGAACGCGTCGGGGGCGCGGCGGACGTCCCACGTGCTGATCGGCGGGAGCCGGAGCGCGCCCCGCGCGAACAGGGCGGCGATGTCGGCCAGGATCTCGCCGGTGCGCGCCGGGCCGAGCAGGGTGAGGTCGAAGTTCTGGTAGCGGACCGAGGGCAGCCCGGCCGGGTCCCGTACGTCCGTCTTGCCCATCTCGATGAAGCGCCCGCCCGGCCGCAGCAGGCCCAGGGAGGCGTCCACGAACTCGCCCGCGAGGGAGTTGAGCACGACGTCCACGCCGGGGGCGAAGGTCCGCGCGAACTCCAGCGTCCGGGACGAGGCGATGCGCTCGGCGGGGACGCCCAGCTCGCGTACCGCGTCCCATTTGCTCTCGCTGGCGGTGCCGTAGACCTCGGCGCCCAGGTGGTGCGCGAGCTGCACGGCGGCCGTGCCCACGCCGCCCGCGGCGGCGTGGACGAGCAGCGCCTCGCCCGCCTGGAGCCCGGCCAGGTCCACCAGGGCGTGGTACGCGGTGACGAAGGCGATCGGCACGGACGCCGCCTGGGCGAACGTCCACTCGTCCGGGATGCGGGCGAGCAGCCGGTGGTCGGTGACCGCCTCCCGGGCGAAGCCGTCGACGATGCCCATCACCCGGTCGCCGGGCGCGAGCGTGGTGACGTCGCCGGCCACCTCGATGACGACGCCGGCGCCCTCGCCGCCCATCGGCGCGTCGCCCGGATACATGTCCAGGGCGATCAGCACGTCGCGGAAGTTCAGGCCCATGGCCTTGGTGCTGATGCGGACCTGGCCGGGCGCGAGCGCCGCCGACGGGGTGGGCAGCAGCGCGAGGTCGTCGAGCGTGCCGCGGGTGGTGACGTCCAGCCGCCAGTTCGCGGCCCCGGCCGGCGGGGTCAGCGCGCCGTCGGCCCCGGGCCGGGCCAGGCGGGGCGCGTACGGCGTCCCCTGCCTGATCGCGAGCTGTGCCTCGCCCGTCGCGAGCGCGGCGGGCAGCGCCCGGCAGGAGTCGGCGTCACGGTCGAGGTCGAGGACGACGACCCGTTCGGGGCTCTCCGACTGCGCGGACCTGACCAGGCCCCAGACCCCGGCGTTGACCAGGTCCGGCACCTCGTCCTCGGCCGTGGTCGCGACCGCGCCGCGGGTGAGGAGGACGAGCCTGGAGGCGGGGAAGCCCTCCTCGGCCAGCCAGGTCTGCAGCAGCTCCAGCACCTGGCAGGTCCGGTCGGCGACCGCCGCGGCCAGATCGGGCCCCGGTTCGCCGTCCAGCGGGACGACCACCCATTCGGGCACCGATCCGGCGGCCAGGAGTTCGGCCAGGCCGGCGTGCGCGGCCGCGTCGATCCCGGCGGCCGCCAGCTCGGACGGGTCGCCGATGACGGCCCATCGCTGCTCGCCCGCGGGTTCGCCGGCGGGCACCGGCGCCCATTCGAGCGTGTAGAGCGAGTCCTCTCCGGCCGCGCGCTGCTCGGCGCCGAGGTCGGCGGGCAGCGGGCGCAGGATCAGCGAGTCCACGTGCGCGACGGGCACGCCGGTGGCGTCGGTGACGGCGAGCGTCACGTCGTCGGTGCCGCGAGGGGTGAGCCGGACGCGGATCGAGGTCGCGCCGGTCGCGTGCAGCCGCACGCCGGTCCAGGCGAACGGCATCCGCGGCCCGTCCTCGGCGGTGGCCGCGTCGAGCGCGACGCTGTGCAGCGCGGCGTCGAGCAGCGCCGGGTGCAGCCCGAATCCGCCGGTCTCGGTCCCTTCCGGCAGCGCCACCTCGGCGAACAGCTCCTGGTCGCGCTTCCAGGCCGCCTTCAGGCCCTGGAACGTGGGTCCGTAGCCCAAGCCGACCGCGCCGAGCCAGTCGTACAGGCCGGTCATCGGGAGCGGCTGCGCGCCCTCGGGCGGCCAAGCGGCCGTCTCCTGGGCGGGCGGCGCGGCGGCCTCCGGCGCGAGCACGCCGGTGGCGTGGCAGGTCCACGGGTCGTCGGCGGCTCCGCCGTCGGGCCGGGTGTGGACGGTGAGCTGCCGACGCCCGTCCTCGTAGGGGGCGCCGACGGCCAGCTGGAGCTGGACCGCGCCGCGCTCGGGCACGATGAGCGGTGCTTGCAGGGTGAGCTCTTCGAGCAGGTCGCAGCCGGCCTCGTCGCCCGCTCTGACGGCCAGCTCCACGAACGCGGTGCCGGGCAGCAGCACCTGGCCGTTGACCTGGTGGTCGGCCAGCCACGGGTGGGTCTTCAGCGAGAGCCTGCCGGTCAGCAGCACGCCGTCGGCGTCGGCCAGCGAGACGGCGGCGGCGAGGAGGGGGTGTCCGACCGCCCCGAGCCCGGCGGCGCCGACGTCACCCGCGCTCGCGGTGCGCTCCTCGAGCCAGAAGTGCTGGTGTTGGAAGGCGTAGGTCGGCAGGTCGACCGTCCGGGGGGCGAAGGGCTCCAGCGCCCGCGCCCAATCGACGTTCACGCCGCGTACCCACAGCTCGGCGGCGCTGGTCCACAACCTGCGCAGGCCGCCGTCGTCGCGGCGCAGCGTGCCACAGGCCAGAACGTCCTCGACCGTCTCCTGCACCGCCATCGTCAACACCGGATGCGCACTGACCTCAACGAACACCCCATGACCCTGCTCGGCCAGCGCCCGCACCGACGGCTCCAGCCACACCGTCCGCCGCAGATTCTCGTACCAGTACGCGGCGTCCACTTCGGTCCCGGTCAGCCAGCACTGCCGCACCGTCGAGTACCACGGCACCTCGCCTGCTTGCGGGGTCACCGGGGCCAGCAGCCTCGCCAGCTCCTCCTCGATCGCCTCGACATGAGCCGAATGCGAGGCGTAGTCCACCTCGATCCGCCGCGCCCGCGCCGTGTCATACCGAGCCAGGAACTCCTCGATGGCATCCGCATCACCAGACACCACCGTCGAAGAAGGACCATTCACGGCCGCGATCGAGATCCGGTCGTCGACCGCCACCTCCGAGGCCGGTAGCGGGATGGATGCCATGCCGCCCTGCCCGGCCAGCGCCACGATGGCCTGGCTTCGCAGTGCCACCACCCGCGCGCCGTCCCGAAGCGACAGCGCGCCCGCCACGACCGCAGCGGCGATCTCACCCTGCGAATGGCCCACCACCGCAGCCGGGACCACCCCGAGCGAGCGCCACACCTCGGCCAGCGACACCATCACGGCCCACAACACCGGCTGCACCACATCCACGCGGTCCAGACCCTCTTGACCGCGCAACACACCGGTGAGAGACCAGTCCACGAACTCCGACAGCGCCGCCTCACACTCCGCCATCCGCGCCGCGAACACCGGCGACTCATCCAGCAGCTCCACCCCCATGCCGAGCCACTGCGACCCCTGACCGGGAAAAACGAACACCGTCTTGCCGAGCGGACCCGCCACACCCCGCACCGCGCCCTCGCCCAGCAGCTCCTCCCGGTCAGCGCCGAGCACCACCGCACGGTGATCGAAGACCGAGCGGCCGAGCAACGACCAGCCCACGTCCACCGGCCGGACCCCGGCCACCGCATCGGCCAACCGGCCCGCCTGGGCCCGCAACGCCTCCGCGCTACGGCCCGACAGCACCCACGGCACCACCGGCGGCCCGTCAACGGGCTCGGGCTCCTCGTCCGTGCCCGGCACCTGCTCGATGATCACGTGGGCGTTGGTGCCGCTGATGCCGAAGGAGGAGACTGCGGCGCGGCGCGGGCGGTCCTGAACGTCCCACGGCCGGGCCTCGGTCAGCAGTTCGACGGCCCCGGCCGACCAGTCCACGTGCGGGGACGGCTCGTCCACGTGCAACGTCCGCGGCAGCAGCCCGTGGCGCATGGCCATGACCATCTTGATGACCCCGGCCACACCTGCGGCGGCCTGGGTGTGGCCGATGTTCGACTTGACCGAGCCCAGCCACAGCGGCTGGTCCCGCTCCTGGCCGTAGGTGGCGATCAGGGCCTGGGCCTCGATCGGGTCGCCCAGCGTCGTGCCCGTGCCGTGCGCCTCGACCACGTCCACCTCGGCGCCCGACAGCCCGGCGTTGGCCAGCGCCTGGCGGATCACCCGCTGCTGGGAGGGGCCGTTCGGCGCGGTCAGGCCGTTGCTGGCACCGTCCTGGTTGATCGCCGAGCCCTTGACGACCGCCAGCACCGGGTGCCCGTTGCGGCGGGCGTCCGACAGCCGCTCCACCAGCAGCATGCCGACGCCCTCCGACAGGGCGAACCCGTCCGCCGCACCGGCGAAGGGCTTGCACCTCCCGTCCCGGGCGAGCGCGCCCTGCAGGCTGAAGCCGATGAAGCCGAGCGGGGTGCACATCACGGTGACGCCGCCGGCCAGCGCCAGGTCGCAGTCGCCGTTCCGCAGTGCCTGTGCCGCCAGGTGCAGCGCCACCAGCGACGACGAGCAGGCCGTGTCCACTGTCACCGCGGGCCCTTCGAGCCCCAGCGCGTACGCGACCCGGCCGGACGCGATGCTGCTCAGCGTGCCGGTGACCAGGTGCCCCACGGATTCCAGCGGGACCTGGTCGGAGTGGCGGCCGTACTCCTCGTAGGCCGCGCCGACGAAGACGCCGGTACGGGTGCCGCGCAGCGAGCCGGGCTCGATCCGGCCGTGCTCGATCGCCTCCCACGACGCTTCGAGCAGGACCCGCTGCTGCGGGTCCATGGCCAGGGCCTCGCGCGGGCTGATGCCGAAGAACTCGGGGTCGAACTCGGCCGCGTCACGCAGGAAGCCGCCTTCCCGTACGTACGAGGCGAGCTGGGCCTCGGGGTCCGGGTCGTAGATCCCCTCGACGTCCCAGCCGCGGTCGTCCGGGAGGAGCGAGATCGCGTCCCCGCCCTCGGCGACCAGCCGCCAGAGGTCGTCGGCGTTGGTCACGCCGCCGGGCATCCGGCAGCTCATCCCGACGATCACGATCGGGTCGTCGGAGACCGGCCCGCGGCTCTCGCCGGTGGGCCCGGCCTCCGTCCGGGTGCCCAGGATCTCGCCGCGTACCAGGGTCGCGAGCGCCTTGACGTTCGGGTAGTCGAAGACCACGGTCGCCGGGAGCCGCACGCCCAGCGCGGCGTTGAGCCTGCCGCGCAGCTCGACCGCGGTGACCGAGTCGAAGCCGAGGTCTCTGAAGGCCCGGTCCACCTCCACCTCGCCGGGGGCGTACCCGAGCACGGCGGCCACCTGCTCGCGCACCTGCGCGACCAGCAGCCGGTCCTGCTCGTCCGCGCTCAGCGGGAGCAGCTTCGCGCGCAGCTCGGAGGTCTCGGAGTCGGTCTCCGCCTCCTTCCGCAGCGCCGCCACGGCCTCCGGGACGCCGTCGAGGAGGGGCCGCCGCCGGGCGGCGGTGAAGACGGGGAAGAAGCGTTCCCAGTCGACGTCGGCGACGACCAGGTTGGTCTCGCCGTCGTCCAGGGCCTGCCGCAGGGCGTCGATGGCCAGGCCGGCGTCCATGTAGCGGACGCCGGTCCTGCGGGCGTCCTCCTCGTCGAGGAGCGTGGTCATGCCGCCGCCCGCGGCGTCCCAGAAGCCCCAGGCGACGGCCGTGGCGGCGAGGCCGCGGGAGCGGCGGTGCGCGGCCAGCGCGTCGAGGTAGGCGTTGCCGGCGGCGTACGCGCCGTTCAGGGCGCCGCCCCAGACGCCGGCGCCGGACGAGAACAGCACGAACGCGTCGAGCGGCCCGTCGAAGGCGGCGTCCAGGTTGGCGGCCCCGACGATCTTGGCTTGGGTGGCGTCGGCCAGTTCGTCGCGTCCGAGCCGGGTGAGGGGCTGCATGTGGGGCACGCCCGCGGTGTGGAAGACCGATCGGACGGGGGCGTCGGCCTCGATCTCGCGGACCAGGGCCGCGAGCGCGTCGCGGTCGGCCACGTCGCACCTGGACACCGTCACCCGCGCGCCGAGCTCCTGGAGTTCGGCCACGAGCGCGGCGGCGCCGGGGGCGTCGGCGCCGCGCCGGCTGGTGAGCACGAGGTGCTCGGCGCCGTCGCGGGCCAGCCACCGCGCGACGTTCGCGCCCAGTCCGCCGGTGCCGCCGGTGATCAGTACGGTCCCGCGGGCCCGCCAGCGCTCGGCCGAGTCGGTCCGCGCCCTGGGCGCCCTGGACAGGCGGCGGGCGAAGATCCCCGACGCGCGGACGGCGAGCTGGTCCTCTTCCTCGATCCCGGCGAGCACGGTGACCAGGCGGGCCAGGACGCGCTGGTCGAGCGTCTCCGGCAGGTCGACGAGACCGCCCCAGCGGGCGGGGTGCTCCAGGCCGAGGACCCGGCCGAGCCCGGAGACCGCGGCCTGCTCCGGGTCGCGGACCGGGTCGGCCCGGCTGACGCTCTCGGCGCCGTCGGTGGCGATCCAGAGCGGCGCCGCCACGCCGGCGTCGTCCATGGCCTGGATCAGCGTGACCGTCCGGGGCAGGTCGCAGTGGAGGGCGAGCACGCCGGCCGGCGCCTCGTCCCCGCCCAGCAGCGCGGCGAGGCCGTCCCTGCCGGTGTCGGCGGTGACCTCCAGGACCTCGCACCGGGCTCCGTGCCGTTCGAGCGCCCCGGCGACGCAGGCCACCGCGTCGCCGCCGGCCCGCTCCGCCGGGACGACGACGCGCCAGGTGCCCGACAGCGCGGGCGGCTTCCCGCCGGGCGCGCCGACGGGCGTCCAGGTGACGCGGTACCGCCAGGAGTCGAGCACGTCCTGGTCGCGCCGCCGGCGCCGCCAGGACGACAGCGCCGGCAGGATGGCGGCCAGCGGGGAACCGTCCTCGATGCCGAGGGTGGCGGCCAGCGCGGCCACGTCCTCGCGTTCGACCGCGGCCCAGAACTCGGGGTCGACGGAGCCGTCGGGCGCCTGCTCGGCCGGGGCGGCGCCGGGCATGAACCAGAAGCGCTTGCGCTGGAAGGCGTACGTGGGCAGGTCGACGCGCTGGGGGACGGCGTCGGCGAAGTAGGCGTCCCAGTCGACGGCGACGCCCCGGCAGTGCAGCCGGCCGACGGCCTCCACGAAGGCGCGGGCCTCGTCGCGGTCCTTGCGGGTGGCGCTGACGAAGAACGCGGCGTCGTCGCCGTCGAGCGTCTGCCTGGCCAGGCTGGTCAGCACCCCGTCCGGGCCGACCTCCACGAACACGGTGGCGCCGCCGGCCCTGGCGGTGGCGACGGCGTCGGCGAAGCGCACCGCCCGGCGGACGTGGTCCACCCAGTAGCCCGGGTCGGCGAGCTGGCCGGGCTGCGCCTTCTGCCCGGTCACGTCGGAGATGATGGGAATGGCGGGCTCGCCGTACGTGAGGGACTCCGCGACCTGCCGGAACTCCTCCAGCATCGGCTCGACGAGCGGCGAGTGGAACGCGTGTGAGACGCGCAGCCGGCGGGTGCGCACCTGCCGCACCTCAAGTTCCTGCGCGATCTCGTCGAGGTCGGCGGCGGCGCCGGAGACGACGACCGCGCCCGGCGCGTTGACGGCGGCGATCCCGGCCCGGTCCGCACGCCCCGCCAGCAGCGGGAGGACCTGCTCCTCCGGGGCGGCGACGGCGAGCATGGCGCCGCCCGCGGGCAGCGCCTGCATCAGCCGGGCCCGCGCGGCGACCAGCGCGCAGGCGTCGCCGAGCGAGAGCACCCCCGCGACGTGCGCGGCGGCGAGCTCGCCGACCGAGTGCCCGGCGAGCACGTCGGCCTCGATGCCCAGCGAGGTCAGCAACCGGTACAGGGCGACCTCGAAGGCGAACAGGGCGGGCTGGGTCATGCCCGTCTCGTCCAGCACCCCGTCGGGGTCGGTGAACATGACGTCCCTGATGGGGTGCGGCAGCAGCGGGTCCAGGACCTTGCAGACGTCTTCGAGCGCGGCGGCGAACACCGGGAACGCCTGGGCGAGCGCGGCGCCCATGCCTGCCCGCTGGCTGCCCTGCCCGGCGAACAGGAAGGCGATCCTGCCTCCCGCCCCGGAGCCCGTGACGGCGGTGGCGCCGTCGGCCAGCGACCGGAGACCGGCCAGGAGCTCGTCCCGGGTCTCCCCCACGATCACGGCGCGCTGGTCCAGCGCGGCCCGGCCGGTCGCCAGCGACCAGCCGACGTCCTCGACGCGCAGGTCCGGCCGCGCGGCCACCCACGTCCCGAGCCGGTCGGCCTGCGCGGCCAGCGCCTGCCCGTCCCTGGCGGAGACCGTCCAGGGCACCAGTGGCAGGTTCAGCCCGGCCTGCTCGGCGGTGTCGTCCTGCTCGGCGGGCGTCTCTTCGAGGATCAGGTGGGCGTTGGTGCCGCTGAAGCCGAAGGCCGAGACGGCGGCGCGGCGGGGCGCCTCGCCGGACTCCCACGGCCGGGGTTCGGTGAGCAGCTCGACGGCGCCGGCCGACCAGTCCACGTGCGTGGACGGCTCGTCCACGTGCAGGGTGCGCGGCAGCGTCTCGTTGCGCAGCGCCATCACCATCTTGATCACGCCGCCGACGCCGGCGGCGGCCTGGGCGTGGCCGATGTTCGACTTCAGCGAGCCCAGCCACAGAGGCTGGTCCCGCTCCTGCCCGTACGCGGTGATGAGCGCCTGGGCCTCGATCGGGTCACCCAGGGTGGTGCCGGTGCCGTGCCCCTCCACCGCGTCCACCTGCGAGGGCGACAGGCCGGCGTCGGCCAGCGCCTCCCTGATCACCCGGATCTGGGAGGGGCCGTTCGGCGCGGACAGCCCGTTGCTGGCGCCGTCCTGGTTGACCGCGCTGCCGCGGATGACCGCGAGGACGTGGTGCCCGTTCTCCCGCGCGTCCGACAGGCGTTCCAGCAGCAGCACCCCGACGCCCTCGCTCCAGCCGGTGCCGTTCGCCGCGTCGGCGAAGGACTTGCAGCGGCCGTCGGCCGACAGGCCCCGCTGCTGGGAGAACTCGATGAAGGTGTTCGGGGTCGCCATCACCGTCACGCCGCCGGCCAGCGCCAGCGAGCACTCGCCGCGCCGCAGCGCCTGCGCCGCCAGGTGCAGCGCCACCAGCGACGACGAGCAGGCCGTGTCGACCGAGATCGCCGGGCCCTCCAGGCCGAGCGCGTACGCCACGCGGCCGGAGACCACGCTGCCGAGCGCCTCGGCGCGGAAGTAGTCGTGGTACATGACGCCGGCGTAGACGCCGGTCCGGCTGCCGCGCACGGAGTTCGCGTCGATGCCGGCGCGCTCGAACGCCTCCCAGCACGACTCCAGGAACATCCGCTGCTGCGGGTCGGTCCCGAACGCCTCACGCGGCGAGATCGCGAAGAAGCCGGCGTCGAAGTCGGCCGCGTCGTAGACGAAGCCGCCCGTCCTGGCCGTGGTCGTGCCCGGATTGTCCGGGTCGGGGTGGTAGAGGTTCTCGTCCCAGCCCCGGTCGGTGGGGAACTCGGAGATCGCGTCCACGCCGTCGGCGACGAGCCGCCACAGCTCCTCGGGCGAGGTGACCCCGCCCGGGTAGCGGCAGGCCATGCCGACGATCGCGATCGGCTCGTGCTCCCGGCCCTGGATCTCCCGCAGTTGCTGCCTGGTTTGGTGCAGGTCGGCCGTGACCCGCTTCAGGTAGCCCCGGAGCTTGTCTTCGTTTGCCATCGAACGTAGCCCTTCTGAGCCGCTGCAACTGTCAGGAGATCTCGAGCTCGTTGTCGATGAAGGCGAACATCTCGTCGTCGCTGGCAGACTCGAGCTGGTCCGCGACGTCCGACTCGCCCGTGCCGTTCAGGCCCGACAGGAGCTCTTTGAGGCGCGTGGTGAGCCTGGCGCGCACCGTGCTGTCCTCAGCGAGTGTGGTCAGTGAATCCTGGATCTGGTCCAGCTCCGCGAAGATCCGCAGGATGCCGGCCTCCCCGTCCGTCGCCCCGGCGTCGCCGAAGTACCCCATGAGGTGGTCGGTCAGGGCGACCGGGGTGGGGTAGTCGAAGACGAGGGTGGCGGGCAGCCGCAGGCCCGTGGCCCGGCCGAGCTGGTTGCGGAACTCGACCGCGGTCAGGGAGTCGAACCCGAGGTCCTGGAACGGGCGCTGCGGGTCGATGGCGGATCCGTCGGAGAACCCGAGGACGGCCGCCACCTGGCCGCGGACGGTGTCCGACAGCGCCGACCGGCGCTCGGCCGGCTCCATCGCGGACAGCCGCTCGGCCAGCCCGTCGGTGGTGCCCGCCCGCCGCATGGAGGTCCGCGCGCTGGCGCGGGCCTGGACGAAGCGGGCCGGGATGAGCAGGGACCGGCCGGACGTGACCGCGGTGTCGAACAGCTCCAGCCCGTCGGCCGCGGACAGCGGCGCCACGCCCATGCGCGCCAGCCGGCGCAGGTCGGCCTCGGTCAGCTCGCCGGACATGCCGCCCTGCTCCCACAGCCCCCAGGCCAGGGACGTGCCCGCCAGCCCTTCGGCGGCCCGCAGCTGGGCCAGCGCGTCGAGGAACGCGTTCGCCGCGGCGTAGTTGCCCTGACCGGCTCCTCCCAGCACCCCCGACATCGAGGAGAACAGCACGAACGCGGTCAGGTCGAGCCCTCGCGTCAGCTCGTGCAGGTGCCAGGCGGCGTCGGCCTTGGGCCGCAGGACCGTGTCGAGCCGCTCGCCCGACAGGGAGGTGATCACCCCGTCGTCCAGCACACCTGCCGTGTGCACGACGCCGGTCAGCGAGTCCGCCACCCAGGCGACCGCCGCCGCCAGCGCCTCGCGGTCGGCGACATCGCAGGCGGCCACCTCCACCTCGGCACCCAGCTCCGAGAGCTCGGCGACCAGCTCGGCCGCGCCCGGCGCACCCAAGCCACGACGGCTCACCAGCACCAACCGCCTGACCCCGTGCTCGGTGACCAGGTGCCGGGCCACCAGCGCACCCAGCCCGCCCGTGCCACCGGTGACCAGCACCGTGCCGTCCGGCCCGAACACCGGACCCCGATCCTCCAGCTCCGTGACCCGGCCCAGCCGGGGCACCCAGAGCTCGCCCGCCCGCACCGCGAGCTGCGACTCACCCGAAGCAAGCGCCCGGCCGATCACGTCCTCGGACGCGTCGCCGTCCAGGTCCAGCAGGACGAACCTGCCGGGCTGCTCGGCCTGCGCGGCCCGGACGAGGCCGCCCACCGCCGCCTGGGCGAGGTCGGGGCTCTCGCCGGCGGTGGTGGCCAGGGCGCCGCGCGTGAGGATGACGAGCCGGGATGACTCGAGGTGCTCCTCCGCCAGCCAGCTCTGCAGCAGTTCGAGTACGTCGTGCGTCGCGGCGTGATGGTCCCGCCCGGCGGACGGGCCGGTCAGGACCGCCTCCGGGAGATCGGCCGGGTCGTGCAGCGAGACCAGAGTGGCCAGGTCCGGATAGGTGACGCGGCCGGTGCCGAGGTCGTCGGCACCGAGCAGCGCCCAGCGCGGCGTCTCGGACGCGGGCGCGTCGGGGAGCCGGGTCCACTCGATCTGGTGCAGGGCGCCCTGGTTCCCGCCGCCCGGCCGGCCGCCGGCCATCGGGCGCAGGGTGAGGGTCTCGACCGCGGCGACCGGCGCACCGAGCTCGTCGGCGATGCTCAGCGCGATGGCCGCGCCGCCGACATTGGCGATCTTGACGCGCAGGCTGGTCGCTCCCGCCGCGAGCAGGGACACGCCCGACCACGCGAAGGGCAGGTACGGTCGCCCCGGCTCGGGCCGCGGCAG
Source organism: Nonomuraea angiospora (assembly GCF_014873145.1). NCBI lineage: Bacteria > Bacillati > Actinomycetota > Actinomycetes > Streptosporangiales > Streptosporangiaceae > Nonomuraea > Nonomuraea angiospora. The sequence continues at coordinate 5,830,697 of NZ_JADBEK010000001.1, forward strand.
CAGCCCGCCCAGCGCGGTGGCGTGCAGCGCGGCGTCCAGCAGGGCCGGGTGCAGCACGAACCGTCCGGCGTCCGCGTGCGCCTCCTCGGGCAGGACGATCTCGGCGAACACCTCGCCGTCCCGCTCCCAGGCGCCGGTCAGCCCCTGGAACGTCGGCCCGTAGTCCAGCCCGATCGCGAGCATGTCGTCGTAGAGGTCCTGGACCGGGACCGGCTCCGCGCCTGCGGGCGGCCACTGCCGCAGGTCGATGTCCGGCTCGGGCGCGGTCGCGGTGAGCGTGGCCTGGGCGTGCCGGGTCCACTCGGTCGCGTCCTGCGTACGGGAGTGGATCGCCAGCGACCTGCGGTCCGGCTCCTCGGTGGCGGTGGACACCAGCTGGAGCTGGACGCCGCCGCCCTCGGGCAGGACCAGAGGGGCCTGCAGGGTGAGCTCCTGCAGGTGGGGGCAGCCGCTCTCGTCCCCGGCCCGGACGGCCAGCTCGACGAGCGCGGTGCCCGGCACGATCACGCTGCCGCCCACGACGTGGTCGGCCAGCCAGGGGTGCGTGGCGACCGACAGCCGCCCGCTGAAGATCACCGTCTCGCCGCCGGCGACCTCGGTCGCCGCGCTGAGCAGCGGGTGCTCGACGGCGCCCAGGCCCGCGGTGGTGACGTCGCCGGCGTCGGGGCCGGGCAGGAGCCAGTAGCGCTCGTGCTGGAAGGCGTAGGTGGGCAGGTCCACCCGGGACGGGCGGGCCGGCGCGAAGAACGCCTCCCAGTCGACGGCGACGCCGTTCGCGTGCATCCGGCCCAGGGCCTCGACGAACGTACGGGTCTCGTCACGGTCCTTGCGCGCGGCCGGTACGAAGACGCCGTCCTCCAGGCTCTGCTGGGCCAGCGCGGTCAGGGTGGTGTCCGGACCGACCTCCACCCACACCTTCGCCCCGGCGGCCTTCACCCCGTCGGCGAACCGGACGGCCTGGCGCACATGCTCCACCCAATAGTCCGGGGTGGTCAGCTGCCCCGGCTCGGCGAGCCGGCCGGTCACGTTGGAGACGATCGGAATGGTCGGCTCGTGGTAGGTCAGGCCGGAGATGGCCTGCTCGAAGTCGGCCAGCATCGGCTCCATCAGCGGCGAGTGGAAGGCGTGCGAGACCCGCAGCCTGCGCGTGCGAGCGCTGACCCGGCCCTCGATCTCCGCGATCTCTTCGGCGTCGCCGGAGATCACCACCGCTGCCGGGCCGTTGACCGCCGCGATCCCGACCCGCTCTCCCAGAAGAGGCACGACGTCCGCCTCGGGTGCGGCGATCGCGAGCATCGCCCCGCCGGTCGGCAGGGCCTGCATCAACCGGGCCCGGGCCGCCACCAGCGCACACGCGTCCGCCAGGGAGAAAACTCCGGCCACGTGCGCGGCGGCGATCTCCCCGATCGAGTGACCGACCAGCACCTCCGCACGGACGCCCAAGGATTCCAGCAGCCGGTACAAGGCCACCTCGAAGGCGAACAGCGCCGGCTGGGTCATGCCGGTCTCGTTCAGCACCCCATCGGGATCGTCGAACATGACCTCGCGGATCGGCAGGAGCTGATTGATCTCCTCCAGCGTCTCGGCGAACACCGGGAACGCCTCGGCGAGCTGCCGGCCCATCCCGACCCGCTGGCTCCCCTGACCGGCGAACAGCAGTGCCAGCTTGGCCCGCGAGCGCACCAGGCCCGTCTGGGTCCTCGGCTCGTCCGCTCTGCCGTCGGCCAGCGCCGCCAGTGCTTCGAGGAGTTCGGCGCGGTCCGCGCCGGTGATCACCGTGCGGTGCTCCAGTACCGACCGGCCCGCCGCCAGCGACCAGCCGACGTCGGCCGCGTCCAGCTCCGGCCGCGACTCGATCCAGGAGCGGAGCCGTCCGGCCTGCGCCGACAGCGCCTGCTCGCTGCGTCCCGACAGCACCCACGGAACCATGGGCAGCTCGCCGGCCGCCTCCGGCTCGGGCGCGACCGGGGACTCCTCCAGGACGACGTGGGCGTTCGTTCCGCTGATCCCGAAGGAGGAGATGCCGGCGCGGCGCGCGTGCCCGTTCCGCTGCCACGGCTGCGCGTCGGTGAGCAGCCGCACCGCGCCCGCCGTCCAGTCCACGTGCGTGGACGGCTCGTCCGCGTGCAGGGTCCGCGGCAGCGTCTCGTTCCGCAGCGCCATCACCATCTTGATCACGCCCGCGACGCCCGCGGCGGCCTGCGCGTGGCCGATGTTCGACTTGATCGTGCCGAGCCACAGCGGCTGCTCCCGCTCCTGGCCGTAGGTCGCGATCAGCGCCTGGGCCTCGATCGGGTCGCCGAGCACGGTGCCGGTGCCGTGCGCCTCGACGGCGTCCACGTCCGCGGCCGACAGCCCGGCGTTGGCCAGGGCCTGCCGGATCACCCGCTGCTGGGAGGGGCCGTTCGGGGCTGTCAGGCCGTTGCTGGCGCCGTCCTGGTTGACCGCGGACCCGCGCACGACCGCCAGCACCTGGTGGCCGTTGCGCCGCGCGTCCGACAGCCGCTCCACCAGCAGCATGCCCGCGCCCTCCGACAGCCCGACGCCGCCCTCGGCCTCGGCGAACGCCCGGCACCGGCCGTCCACGGAGAGGTTGCGCTGGCGGGCGAACTCGATGAACGTCCACGGCGTGGCCATCACGGTCACGCCGCCGGCCAGCGCCAGGTCGCAGTCCCCCGACCGCAGCGCCTGCACCGCCAGGTGCAGCGCCACCAGGGACGACGAGCACGCGGTGTCCACGGTCATCGCGGGTCCCTCGAAGCCGAAGGTGTACGACACCCGGCCGGAGGCGACGCTGCCCGAGTTGCCGGTGCCGATCAGCCCTTCCAGCTCTTCCGGCACCGAGGACAGCTGGGACGCGTAGTCGTGGTACATCACACCGGCGAACACGCCCGTCCGGCTGCCCCGCAGCCCGTGAGGGTCGATTCCGGCGCGTTCGAGCGCTTCCCACGAGGTTTCGAGGAGCAGCCGCTGCTGCGGGTCCATGGCCAGCGCCTCGCGCGGCGAGATGCCGAAGAAGCCGGGGTCGAACTCGGCGGCGTCGTACAGGAAGCCGCCGTGCCGGGCGTACGAGGTGCCCCGGTTGCCGGGGTCCGGGTCGTAGAGCCTGTCCAGATCCCAGCCGCGGTCCGCCGGGAACTCGCCGACGGCGTCCCCGGCCTGCGCCACCAGCCGCCACAGGTCCTCGGGCGAGGCGACCCCGCCGGGGAAGCGGCAGGCCATGCCGACGATCGCGATGGGCTCGTCGTCGGCCGCCGCCGTCCGTGCCGTGACCGCGACCTCACGCGTGCCCAGCAGCTCGCCGGACAGGAACCTGACGAGCGCCGCCTGGGTGGGATAGTCGAAGACCAGCGTCGCCGGCAGCCGGATGCCCGTGACCTCGCTGAGCCGGTTGCGGAACTCCACCGCCATCAGCGAGTCGAAGCCCAGCTCCTGGAACGACATGCCTTCGTCGAGGGTTGACCGGTCGGCGAAGCCGAGCACCACGGCCAGCTGGTCGCGTACCAGGTCTTCCAGCGCGGACTGCCGGCCGGCGGCCGGCAGGCTCGCCAGCTGCTGCTTCAGCGTGGCGGCGGCCTCCGACGCGGCCGTCACCACGCGCCTGGCGGGACCGGACACGAGACCGCGCAGCAGCGGGGGCAGCATGTCGGCGTGGGCGCCGAGGACCTTGAGGTTCAGCTGGGCGGGGACCAGCGTGGCCCGGTCGGTGCCGAGCGCGGCGTCGAGCAGGGCCAGCCCGTCCTCGGCCGACAACGGGTCGACGCCGGAGCGCGCGAGCCGCCGCAGGGCGGCGTCGTCGAGCTCCGCGAGGCCGCCTTCCCTCCACAGGCCCCATGCCAGCGAGATCGCCGTCAACCCCTGTGCTCTGCGGTGCTCCGCCAGGGCGTCCAGATAGGCGTTCGCCGCCGCGTAGTTGCCCTGGCCCGCGCCTCCCATCACGCCTGCGAGGGAGGAGAACAGGACGAACGCGGACAGGTTCAGATCCTCGGTCAGCTCGTGCAGGTGCCGGGCGGCGTCGGCCTTGGGCCGCATGACGGTGTCGAGCCGTTCGGACGTCAGGGAGGTGATCACGCCGTCGTCCAGGACGCCGGCCGCGTGTACCACCCCGGTCAGCGAGCCGGCCAGCGGGGCCATCACCGCCGCCAGCGCCTCGCGGTCGGCCACGTCGCAGGCGGCCACCTCCACCTGGGCGCCGAGTCCTTCCAGCTCGGTGACCAGCTCGGCCGCGCCCGGCGCCTCCGGGCCGCGCCGGCTGACCAGCACCAGACGGCCCACCTGGTACTCCGTGACCAGGTGCCGGGCCACCAGCGCGCCCAAACCGCTCGTGCCACCGGTGATCAGCACCGTCGACTCCGGCTCGAACACCGGCGCAGGGTCCTGCGGCACCGCGGCTCGCACCAGGCGCGGGACTCGCGCCTCACCGGCCCGCAGGGCCATCTGCGCCTCGTCGCCGGCCAGCGCCCGGCCGATCACGTCCTCGGGTGTGTCGTCGTCCAGGTCGAGCAGGACGAACCGGCCCGGCTGCTCGGCCTGCGCGGCCCGTACCAGGCCCCAGATCGCCGCCTGCTCCGGATCCGGCACGTCCGCCGGATCGGCCGCCACCGCGCCACGCGTGACGACCACCAGCCGCGACGACGCGAACCGCTCGTCCGCCAGCCACTCCTGCAGCAGGTCCAAAGTCTCGTGCACACCGGCCGGGGCCGCCACCGGCACGCATTCCGGAACCGTCCCGACCTCGGCGAGCCCTGCCAGGATCTCTTGCGCGTCGCCCGTGGCGCTCAACGCCACCGGCACCCAGTCGACCTGGAACAGCTTGTTCCTGCTCCTGGCCCCCGGGGTGGTCTCCACCTGGCCGGCGGACACCGGACGTACCGCCAGCGAGGCGACCGTGGCCACGGGCAGGCCGCCCGTGTCCGTCAACGTCACGGAAACCGCGCCCTGCGCCCGCAAGGAGATCCGTACGCGGAGCTTCGTGGCGCCGGAGGCGTGCAACGCCACGCCGCTCCAGGCGAACGGCAGGGACGGGCGGCCGGGCTCCGCGTCCGGCGCGAACCCGCCGAGTGCGGTGGCGTGCAGTGCCACGTCGAACAGCGCCGGGTGCAGCCCGAACCGGGCCGCGTCGCGCGCCATCTCCTCCGGCAACGCCAGCTCGGCGAAGACCTCGTCGCCCTTGCGCCATGCGGCCCGGAGCCCGCGGAAGGCGGGGCCGTAGCCGAGACCCATGGCGGCGAACTGGTCGTACAGGCCGTCCAACGCGACCGCCTCCGCTTGTTCCGGCGGCCAGACGCTCTCGGGCTCGGGCGCCGTCACGCCGGCTCGCGCCAGCGTTCCGGCGGCGTGCTGGGTCCAGGGCTCGTCCTGCGCGCCGTGGAGGCGGGAGTAGATTCCCAGCCGCCGGCGGCCGTCCTCGTCCGGGGCGCCGACGGCCACCTGGAGCTGGACCGCGCCGCGCTCGGGCACGACGAGCGGGGCCTGCAGAGTCAGTTCGTCGAGCAGGTCGCAGCCGGCCTCGTCGCCGGCCCTGATGGCCAGCTCCACGAAGCCCGTCCCGGGGAGGAACACCTGCCCGTTGACGGCGTGGTCGGCCAGCCACGGGTGGGTGGCGATCGACACGCGGCCGGTGAGGACCACCGCTCCGCCGTCGGCGAGACCCGTGACCGCGCCGAGCAGCGGGTGTCCCGTGGCCCGCAGGCCAAGGCTCTCCGCGTCGCCGGCACCGGCCGACTCCAGCAGCCAGAAGCGCTGGTGCTGGAAGGCGTAGGTGGGCAGGGCGACCTGGTTCGGCCGGGCGGGCTCGTACACACCGGCCCAGTCGATCTCCGCGCCGCGCACCCACAGCTCGGCGGCGCTGGTCCACAACCTGCGCAGGCCGCCGTCGTCGCGGCGCAGCGTACCCACCACGACCGCCTCGGCACCGGCCTCCTCGACCGCCTCGCGCATCCCGATCTGCACCACCGGATGCGCGCTGACCTCCACGAAGAACCGGAAGCCCGAACCCGCCAGCTCAGTCACGGCGGGGGCGAACCACACCGTCTGCCGCAGGTTCTCGTACCAGTACGCGGCATCCACCTCGGACCCGGTCAGCCAGCACTGCCGCACCGTCGAGTACCACGGCACCTCGCCCGCTCGCGGCTCCACCGGGGCCAGCAGCCTCGCCAGCTCCTCCCCGATCGCCTCGACATGGGCCGAATGCGAGGCGTAGTCCACCTCGATCCGCCGCGCCCTCGCCGTGTCATACCGAGACAGGAACTCCTCAATGGCATCCGCATCACCAGACACCACCGTCGAAGAAGGACCATTCACGGCCGCGATCGAGATCCGGTCGTCAACCGCGACCTCCGAGGCCGGTAGCGGGATGGATGCCATGCCGCCCTGTCCGGCCAGCGCCACGATGGCCTGGCTTCGCAGTGCGACCACCCGGGCACCGTCCCGAAGTGACAGCGCGCCCGCCACGACGGCGGCGGCGATCTCGCCCTGCGAATGGCCCACTACGGCGGCCGGGGCCACTCCGAGCGAGCGCCACACCTCGGCCAGCGACACCATCACGGCCCACAACACGGGCTGCACCACATCCACGCGGTCCAGACCCTCTTGATCGCGCAACACGCCGGTGAGAGACCAGTCCACGAACTCCGACAGCGCCGCCTCACACTCCGCCATCCGCGCCGCGAACACCGGCGACTCATCCAGCAGCTCCACGCCCATGCCGAGCCACTGCGACCCCTGACCGGGGAAGACGAACACCGTCTTGCCTCCCGGCCCGGCCACACCCCGCACCGCGCCCTCGTCCAGCCTTTCCAGACGAGCCAGCAGTTCTTCCTGGCCGGCGCCGATCACCACCGCGCGGTGATCGAACGCCGAGCGGCCGAGCAACGACCACCCGACGTCCACCGGCCGGACCCCGGCCGCCGCATCGGCCAACCGGCCCGCCTGGGCCCGCAACGCCTCCGCGCTACGGCCCGACAGCACCCACGGCACCACCGGCGGCTCGTCAACGGGCTCGGGCTCCACCGGGGCCTCGATCGGCGGCTCCTCCAGCACCACGTGCGCGTTCGTGCCGCTGACGCCGAAGGAGGAGACCGCTGCCCGGCGCGGGCGGTCCCGCCGGTCCCACGGCTGCCGCTCGGTCAGCAGTTCCAACGCGCCCGCCGACCAGTCCACGTGCGGGCTGGGCTCGTCGGCGTGCAAGGTCTGGGGAAGCACGCCGTTGCGCATCGCCATGACCATCTTGATGACGCCCGCCGCGCCGGCGGCGGCCTGCGTGTGGCCGATGTTCGACTTGATCGACCCCAGCCACACCGGCTGGTCCCGCTCCTGGCCATAGGTCGCGAGCAGCGCCTGGGCCTCGATCGGGTCCCCCAGCGGGGTCCCCGTGCCGTGCGCCTCGACCACGTCCACCTCGGCGCCCGACAGCCCGGCGTTGGCCAGCGCCTGGCGGATCACCCGCTGCTGCGAGGGGCCATTCGGCGCGGTCAGGCCGTTACTCGCACCGTCCTGGTTGACCGCCGTACCGCGGATGACCGCCAGCACCTGGTGGCCGTCGCGCCGCGCGTCCGACAGGCGCTCCACCAGCAGCACCCCGATGCCTTCGCTCCAGCCGGCGCCGTCCGCCTCGGCCGAGAACGCCTTGCAGCGGCCGTCGGTGGACAGGCCGCGCTGCCGGCAGAACTCGATGAACGTGCCCGGCGTCGCCATCACGGTCACACCGCCGGCGAGGGCCAGGTCGCACTCGCCGGACCGCAGCGCCTGCACCGCCAGGTGCAGCGCCACCAGGGACGACGAGCAGGCCGTGTCCACGGTCACCGCGGGGCCCTCGAAGCCGAAGGTGTACGAGACCCGGCCGGAGGCGACGCTGCCCGAGTTGCCGGTGCCGATCAGCCCTTCCAGCTCTTCGGGCACCGAGGTGAGCTGGGAGGCGTAGTCGTGGTACATGACGCCGGAGAACACGCCGGTCCGGCTGCCGCGCAGCCCGTGCGGGTCCATTCCGGCCCGCTCCAGGGCCTCCCACGAGGTTTCGAGCAGCAGCCGCTGCTGCGGGTCCATCGCCAGCGCCTCGCGCGGCGAGATCCCGAAGAACCCGGGGTCGAACTCCCCCGCGTCATACAGGAATCCGCCGTGGCGTACGTAGGAGGTGCCCCTGCTGTCGGGGTCGGGATCGTACAGTTTGTCCAGGTCCCAGCCGCGGTCGGTGGGGAACTCCCCGATCGCGTCCGTACCGGAGAGCACGAGCTCCCACAGACCTTCCGGAGACACCACGCCGCCCGGATAGCGGCAGGCCATCCCCACGATCGCGATCGGCTCGTCGTCGATCGTCGTCCGGGCCACGGCGACGGACGCCGCGGACGCGGCCCCCGTCAGCTCCGAGTCCACGTGATCGGCGACCGCGGCGGCGGTCGGGTAGTCGAAGACGAGGGTGGCCGGCAGGCGCAGCCCGGACACGGCGTTCAGCCGGTTACGCAGCTCCACCGCGGTCAGCGAGTCGAAGCCCAGCTCCTGGAAGGCGCGATCGGGCTGCACCGCGTCCCCCGAGGCGTGCCCCAGCACGGTCGCCACTTCCTGCCGTACCAGCTCCAGCAGCACCTGCCGCCGCTCCGCCGGCTCCAGACCGGCCAGCCGCCGCCCCAGCGCCGTGGCGTCCGAGCGGGCCGACCGCCGGGCCGAGCCGCGCACCAGTCCGCGCAGCAGCGCCGGGAGGCCGTCACCCCGCGAACGCAGCGCCTGCGCGTCGACCCGCAGCGGCACCAGCACCGCCGCCTGCGCGGCCACGCCCGCGTCGAACGACGCCAGGCCCTCCTCCACCGACAGCGCCGGCAGGCCCTGACGCCGCATCCGCTCCAGGTCGGCCTCGTTCAGCCAGGCGCTCAGCCCGGTCTCGGCGTCCCAGAGCCCGTACGCCAAGGATGTCGCCGGCAGCCCCAGCGAGCGACGGTGCACCGCCAACGCGTCCAGGAACACGTTGGCCGACGCGTACGCCGCCTGCCCGGCCGCCAGCACCAGCCCGCCGGCCGACGAGAACAGCACGAACGCCGACAGGTCCAGGTCCCGGGTCAGTTCGTGCAGGTGCCAGGCTCCGTCGGCCTTCGCCCCCAGCACCCCGTCGATCCGCTCGGCCGACAGCGAACCCACCAGCCCGTTGTCGGCCACACCCGCCGCGTGTACCACGCCGACCAGCGGATGCTGCGGGGGGACAGAGGCGATCGCCTCGGCCAGCGCGTCCCGATCGGCGACATCACAGGCCGCCACCGACACCTCGGCCCCGAGCTCGCCCAGCTCGGCGACCAGCTCGGCCGCGCCCGGGGCGGCCGGCCCGCTGCGGCTGACCAGAAGCAGGTGCCGCACGCCGTGGGTGACCACCAGGTGCCGGGCGACCAGCGCGCCGAGCCCGCCGGTGCCACCGGTCACCAGCACCGTGCCGTCCGGCCCGAACACCGGTGACCCGCCTTCCGCGCTCGCGGCCCGCGCGAGCCGGGGCACCCACACTTCGCCCTCGCGGACAGCGGCCTCGGGCTCCCCGGAGGCGACCACCGCGCCCAGGGCGCGCCAGGACTCCTCGCTGCCGTCCACGTCCACCAGTACGAACCGGCCCGGGTTCTCGGCCTCGGCCGCCCGCACCAGCCCCCATACCGGGGCCACGCCGACGTCCACGGACTCGTCGGGCCGCACCGCCGCCGCGCCACGCGTGACGACGACCAGCCGCGACGACTCGAACCGCGCCTCGGCCAGCCACTCCCGCACCGCTTCCAGGACGGGACGAGTGGCCTGCCGTACGGCGGTGGGGACGTCCGTCGCGGGGTCGGTGGCCGGGCACTCCAGGAACGCCCACTCGGGCACCTCGTCCCCGAGAGCCGCCAGGTCCGGGTACTCGCCCACGCCGGCGGACGCGGCCGCAATCTCGGCCGGCTTCGTCCAGGTCACCTCGTAGAGGGGGTTGTGCCCCGTCTGCAGCCGGCCGGTGGACAGCGGTCGGACGGTGAGCGCGTCGATGTCGGCCACCGGCGCGCCGGTGCCGTCCGCGATGGTCAGCGAGACGGAGGTGCTGCCGGCGTCGGCGTTCTTGGTGGCTCTGACGCGCAGGCCGGTCGCTCCGGTCGCGTGCAGCGACACGCCCGACCAGGCGAAGGGCAGGAACGGCTGCCCCGGCTCGGGCGTCGGCAGCAGATCGCCCAGTGCGCTGGCGTGCAGCGCGGCGTCCAGCAGGGCCGGATGGATCCCGAACCGCGCCGCCTCGGCGTGCGCCTGCTCCGGCAGCGTGATCTCGGCGAACACCTCGCCCGGCCGCGTCCACGCGCTCGTCAGGCCCTGGAAGAGCGGGCCGTACTCCAGGCCGATCCCCGCCAGGTTCTCGTACAGGTCCTCGACCTCGACCGGCACCGCGTCCGCCGGCGGCCACTGCGCCACGTCGAAGCCCGGCTCCGCGGCCGTGGCCGCCAGCACGCCCTCGGCGTGCCGGACCCACTCGTCCCCGTCACCGGACCGGGAATGGATGCTCACCGACCGCTGACCGGACTCCTCCGCCGCGCCGACCACCACCTGCAGCTGTACGCCGCCCTCGGCCGACACCACGAGCGGGGCCTGGAGGGTCAGCTCCTGCAGGCACGAGCAGCCCACCTCGTCACCGACGCGGACCGCCAGCTCCACCAGGCCCGCGCCGGGAAGCAGGATCATGCCGTTGACCAGGTGATCGGCCAGCCAGGGCTGCGTGGCCACCGACAACCGGCCGCTGAAGACCACCGACTCGCCGCCGGCCACCTCGGTCACCGCGCTCAGCAGCGGATGATCGACGGCGCCCAGCCCGGCCGCGTCCACATCGCCGGTGCCCTGAGCGGCCGGCACCCAGTACCGCTCCCGCTGGAAGGCGTAGGTGGGCAGATCCGCCCACTGCGCCCCCACGGGGGCGAAGAACGCCTCCCAATCGACGGTCAGACCGCAGGTGTGGAGCCGTCCCAGGGCTTCGACCAGGGTACGGACCTCGTCGCGGTCCTTGCGGGTGGCGGGGATGAACACACCGTCGGCGATGCTCTGCTGGGCCAGCCCGGTCAGCACTCCATCAGGTCCGATCTCCAGGAAGTGGCTCGCTTCCGCTGCCGTCACTCCGTCGGCGAACCGCACGGCTTGGCGCACGTGCTCCACCCAATAGCCGGGGTTGGTGAGCTGCCCTGGTTCGGCGATCCGGCCGGTGAGGTTGGAGACGATCGCGAGAGTGGGCTCGTGGTAGGTCAGGCCGGAGATGGCCTCCTCGAAGTCGGCCAGCATCGGCTCCATCAGCGGAGAGTGGAAGGCGTGCGAGACCCGCAACCTGCGCGTCCGGGCGCTGACCCGCTCCTCGATCCCAGCGATCGCCTCGGCATCGCCAGAGATCACCACCGCTGACGGACCGTTGACCGCCGCGATCCCGACCTGGCCCTCCAGCAGGGGCAGAACATCCGCCTCTGGTGCGGCGATCGCGAGCATCGCGCCGCCGGCCGGCAGGGCCTGCATCAGCCGGGCCCGGGCCGCCACCAGGGCACACGCATCTTGCAGCGAGAACACGCCCGCCACGTGAGCGGCGGCGATCTCGCCGATCGAGTGGCCGACCAGCACCTCCGCACGGACGCCCAAGGATTCCAGCAGCCGGTACAAGGCCACCTCGAAGGCGAACAACGCCGGCTGAGTCATCCCCGTCTCGTTCAGCACACCATCGGGGTCGTTGAACATGACGTCGCGGATCGGCAGGAGCTGATCGATCTCTTCCAGCGTCTCGGCGAACACCGGGAACGCCTCGGCCAACTGGCGGCCCATCCCGACCCGCTGGCTGCCCTGACCGGCGAACAGCAACGCCAGCCTGCCGCCCGATCCACTCTCGGAAACCCCATCCGAGGCCAGCGCCCGCAGCCCGGCCAGCAGCTCGTCACGATCAGCCCCCACCACGACCGCACGCCGCTCCAGCACCGCCCGGTTCCTCGCCAGCGCCGCGCCCGTACCGGCGATCGAGGTCTCCTCCGAGACCCACGACTCCAGACGCCGGGCCTGGGCCTGCAGCGCCTCGGTGGTCCTGGCCGAGATCAGCCACGGCACCATGGGCAGAACCGCGTCATCACTCGCGACCTCGGCGTCGACCTGCTCGATGATCACGTGAGCGTTCGTGCCGCTGATCCCGAACGAGGAGACCGCCGCCCGCCGCGGCCGGTCCTGCCGCTCCCACGGGCGGGCCTCGGTCAGCAGCTCAACGGCGCCCGCCGACCAGTCCACGTGCGGCGACGGCTCGTCCACATGCAAGGTCCGGGGCATGAGGCCGTGCCGCATGGCCATCACCATCTTGATGACCCCCGCCACGCCGGCGGCGGCCTGCGTGTGGCCGAAGTTCGACTTCAGCGAGCCCAGCCACAACGGCCGTTCCCGCTCCTGACCGTAGGTGGCGAGGAGGGCCTGGGCCTCGATCGGGTCGCCGAGCTTGGTGCCCGTGCCGTGCGCCTCGACCACATCCACATCCCCGGCCGACAGCCCGGCGTTCGCCAGCGCCTGCCGGATCACCCGCTGCTGGGAAGGACCGTTCGGCGCCGTGATCCCGTTGCTCGCACCATCCTGGTTGATCGCCGAGCCCTTGAGAACCGCCAGCACCTGATGCCCGTTGCGCCGCGCGTCCGACAGCCGCTCGACCAGCAGCACGCCGGCACCCTCGCCCCAGCCGGTACCATCCGCCGCGCCGGCGAAGGACTTGCACCGGCCGTCCGTGGCCAGGCCGCGCTGGCGGGAGAACTCGATGAACGTGCCCGGCGTCGACATCACCGTCACACCACCGGCCAGCGCGAGGTCGCACTCACCGGACCTCAGCGCCTGCGCCGCCAGGTGCAGCGCCACCAGGGACGACGAGCACGCGGTGTCCACGGTCACCGCCGGGCCCTCGAACCCGAACGTGTAGGACACCCGCCCGGACACCAGGCTGCCGCCGCTGGTCGAAGCGGGAGTGCCCAGTCCGTAGTCGTGATACATCACACCCGCGAACACACCGGTCCGGCTGCCGCGCAGCCCGACGGGACTGACGCCGGCGCGCTCAAGCGCCTCCCACGAGGTCTCCAGCAGCAGCCGCTGCTGCGGATCCATGGTCAACGCCTCGCGCGGCGAGATCCCGAAGAAGCCGGGGTCGAACTCGGCGGCCTCGTACAGGAACCCGCCGTGGCGTACGTAGGAGGTGCCTTTGCTCTCCGGGTCGGGGTCGTACACCCTGTCGAGGTCCCAGCCTCGGTCGCTGGGGAACTCCCCGATCGCGTCCGTCCCGGAGGAGACGAGCTCCCACAGACCTTCCGGAGACACCACCCCGCCCGGATAGCGGCAGGCCATCCCCACGATCGCGATCGGCTCGTCGTCGATCACCTTCCGCGCCACGGCGACGGACGCCGCCGACGCCGCCCCCGTCAGCTCCGAGTCCACGTAATCGGCGACTGCGGCGGCGGTCGGGTAGTCGAAGATCAGCGTGGCCGGCAGGCGTATTCCGGTGACCGTGCTGAGCCGGTTGCGGAACTCGACCGCCGTGAGGGAGTCGAAGCCGAGATCCTGGAACGTCCGATCGGGCCGCACCGCGTCGGCCGAGGCGTGCCCCAGGACGGTCGCCACCTCCTGCCGCACCAGGTTCGACAGTGCCGACTGGCGTTCGGCCGGCTCCATCGCGGCCAGCCGACCGGCGAGGTCGTTGACCGCGGCGGCCCTCCGGGGCTGGGTGCGGGCGCTCCTGGCCTGCGCGAACCGCGCCGCGACCAGCACCGGCCGTTCGGAGCACAGTGCGGCGTCGAAGAGCGTCAGCCCCTCTGCCTCCGACAGCGGCTTCAGCCCCACCCGCTCCATGCGGCGCAGGTCGGCCTCGGTCAGCTCTTCGGTCATGCCGCCCGTGTTCCACAGGCCCCAGGCCAGCGAGATCGCGGGCATTCCCTGCGCTCTGCGGTGCTCCGCCAGGGCGTCCAGGTACGCGTTCGCCGCCGCGTAGTTGCCCTGACCAGGGCCACCCAGCACTCCCGCGATCGAGGAGAACAGGACGAACGCGGACAGGTCCAGGTCCTCGGTCAGCTCGTGCAGGTGCCGGGCGGCGTCGGCCTTGGGCCGCATGACAGTGTCGAGCCGTTCGGACGTCAGGGAAGTGATCACGCCGTCGTCCAGAACACCGGCCGCGTGCACCACACCCGTCAACGAGTCCGCCACCGAGGCCACCACGCCCGCCAGCGCCTCACGGTCGGCCACGTCACAGGCCGCCACGCTCACCTCGGCGCCCAGCTCTGCCAGCTCGGCGACCAGCTCGGCCGCGCCCGGCGCCTCCGGACCGCGCCTGCTGACCAGCACCAGATGACCCACCTGGTACTCCGTGACCAGGTGCCGGGCCACCAGCGCGCCCAGACCGCTCGTACCGCCGGTGATCAGCACCGTCGACTCCGGCTCGAACACCGGCCTCTGGCCCTCCGGCACCGCCGCCCGGGCCAGGCGCGGCACCCACACCTCACCGGCCCGCACCGCCACCTGGGCCTCGTCACCGGCCAGCGCCCGGCCGATCACGTCCTCGGACGTGTCGCCGTCCAGATCCAGCAGGACGAACCGGCCCGGCTGCTCGCCCTGCGCGGCCCGTACCAGGCCCCAGATCGCCGCCTGCTCCGGATCCGGCACATCCGCCGGACCGGCCGCCGCCGCGCCACGCGTGACGACCACCAGCCGCGACGACGTGAACCGCTCGTCCGCCAGCCACTCCTGCAGCAGGCCCAGCACCTCGTGTACCGCACCCCGCCCGGCCGGAGCCGCCACCAGCACACACTCCGGAACCGTCTCGATTTCGGCGAGTCCCTCAAGCAACGCCCACGTGGGCGCCTGAGCCGCGGGATCGGCCGGAGCCGTGCTCCACTCGAGGTGGTGCAGCGACTCCAGGCTGTTCCTCTTGGCCGCGGCGAGCTGGTCGGCCGAGATCGGGCGTACGGCGAGCGACTCCACCGACAGGACCGGAGCCCCGGTGGGATCGGCGATGATCAGAGCGATGGCGTTGTCACGCAAGGGGGAGATCCGCACCCGGACGCTGGTCGCGCCGGCCGCGTGCAGATCCACTCCGGCCCAGGAGAACGGCAGGACCGTCTGCCCGTCCCCGGCGACCAGTTGCGCGTGCAACGCGGCGTCCAGCAGGGCCGGATGTATCCCGAAGCGTCCCGCGTCGGCGAATGCCTGCTCCGGCAGCGCGACCTCGGCGAATATCTCGTCGCCGAGCCGCCAGGCCGCCTGCAGCCCCTGGAAGACCGGCCCGTACTCGTAACCCCGGTCCAGGAGCATGTCATAGGCGTCCGCCACGTCGATCCCGACGGCATCGGACGGCGGCCACTGCTCCAGCCTGGACGCCGACACCGAGACCGGCGGAGCCGCGGTCAGCGCGCCCTCGGCATGCCCCGTCCACGCGCCCGCGGTGTCGGTCTCGACACGGGAGTGGATCGAAACCGGCCGCGTCCCGGACTCGTCGCTCGCGCCCACCACGACCTGCAGCTGACAACTGGCATCGGTAGGCAGCAGCAGCGGCGCCTGAAGAGTGAGCTCCTGAAGGCGGGAGCAGCCCACTTCGTTCCCGGCGTGCAGGGCCAGCTCCAAGAGCGCCGTGCCGGGGAGCAGGATCGTGTCGTTGACCATGTGATCGGCCAGCCAGGGCTGCGCGGCCACCGACAACCGGCCGCTGAAGACCACGGACTCTCCGGCGGCCACTTCGGTCATGGCGCCCAGCAGCGGATGGTCTACGTCCGCCAGCCCGACGGAACTCATCTCACGGGCCTCGACCTGCGCGTTGACCCAGTACCGCTCGCGCTGGAAGGCGTAGGTGGGCAGATCGACATGCCTGGCCGGGGTCAGAACCGCCGTCCAGTCCACGGCGATGCCGTGGGTGTGCAGCCGGCCGAGCGCCTCGATCAGGGCGCGTGCCTCATCCCGGTCCTTTCGCGTTGCGGGGATGAACACACCGTCGGCGATGCTCTGCTGGGCCAGCCCGGTCAGCACCCCATCAGGTCCGATCTCCAGGAAGTGGCTCGCTTCCGCTGCCGTCACTCCGTCGGCGAACCGGACGGCCTGGCGCACGTGCTCCACCCAATAGCCAGGGTTGGTCAGCTGCCCTGGCTCAGCGATCTGTCCGGTGAGGTTGGAGACGATCGGGATGGTCGGCTCGTGGTAGGTCAGGCCGGAGATGGCCTGCTCGAAGTCGGCCAGCATCGGCTCCATCAGCGGCGAGTGGAAGGCGTGCGAGACCCGCAGCCTGCGCGTCCGAGCGCTGACCCGGCCCTCGATCTCCGCGATCTCTTCGGCGTCGCCGGAGATCACCACAGCTGCCGGGCCGTTGACCGCCGCGATCCCGACCCGCTCTCCCAGAAGAGGCACGACGTCCGCCTCGGGTGCGGCGATCGCCAGCATCGCGCCACCCGTCGGCAGGGCCTGCATCAACCGGGCCCGGGCCGCCACCAGCGCACACGCGTCCGCCAGCGAGAACACCCCGGCCACGTGAGCGGCGGCGATCTCGCCGATCGAGTGCCCGACCAGCACGTCCGCGCGGATGCCGAAGGACTCCAGCAGCCGATACAGCGCGACCTCGAAGGCGAACAACGCCGGCTGAGTCATGCCGGTCTCGTTCAACACCCCGTCCGGGTCGTTGAACATGACCTCGCGGATCGGCAACAGCCGGTCGATCTCCTCCAGCGTCTCGGCGAACACCGGGAACGCCTCGGCCAACTGGCGGCCCATGCCGACCCGCTGGCTGCCCTGACCGGCGAACAGCAACGCCAGCCTGCCACCCGAGCCACTCTCGGAAACCCCATCCGAGGCCAGCGCCCGCAGCCCGGCCAGCAACTCGTCACGATCGGCACCCACCACGACCGCACGCTGCTCCAGCGCAGAACGTCCCGTGGCCAGCGACCAAGCGGCATCAGCCGTCTTCAGCTCCGGCCGCTCCTCCAGCCACGACGCCAGTCGAGCCGCCTGAGCCTGAAGCGCCTGCGCGTCCTTGGCCGACACCAGCCACGGCACCACCCGGGGCTCGTCAACAGGCTCCGGCTGCTCCTCCACGACCGGCCCCTGCTCGATGATCACATGCGCATTGGTGCCACTGATCCCGAACGAGGAGACCGCCGCACGACGCGCATGCCCGTTCTGCTCCCACGGCTGCGTCTCGGTCAGCAGCTCAACGGCACCGGCCGACCAGTCCACATGCGGCGACGGCTCGTCCACATGCAAGGTCCGAGGCATGAACCCGTTCCGCATCGCCATGACCATCTTGATCACGCCACCCACACCGGAGGCGGCCTGCGTGTGGCCGAAGTTGGACTTCAGCGACCCCAGCCGCAGCGGCTGGTCCCGGTCCTGGCCATAAGTCGCGATCAACGCCTGCGCCTCGATCGGGTCGCCCAGCGTCGTACCTGTCCCGTGCGCCTCGACCACGTCCACATCGGCCGCCGACAACCCGGCATTCGCCAGCGCCTGGCGAATCACCCGCTGCTGCGACGGACCGTTCGGAGCCGTGATCCCGTTGCTCGCCCCGTCCTGGTTGATCGCCGAGCCCTTGAGAACCGCCAGCACCTGGTGACCGTTGCGCCGCGCGTCCGACAGCCGCTCCACCAGCAGCACGCCGACGCCCTCACCCCACCCGGTGCCATCCGCCGCCGCCGAGAACGCCTTACACCGTCCATCCGCAGCCAACCCCCGCTGCCGCGAAAACTCGATGAACATCCCCGGCGTCGACATCACCGTCACACCACCGGCCAACGCGAGGTCACACTCGCCGGACCGCAACGCCTGAGCAGCCCAATGCAACGCCACCAACGACGACGAACACGCCGTGTCCACCGTCACCGCAGGACCTTCCAGCCCCAACGTGTAAGAGACCCTGCCCGACACCAGACTTCCGCCGCTGGTGTTGGCCGGGGTGCCCAGCCCGTAGTCGTGGTACATCACACCCGCGAACACACCCGTCCGGCTGCCACGCAGCCCGTGAGGATCGATTCCGGCGCGCTCAACCGCCTCCCACGAGGTTTCGAGCAGCAACCGCTGCTGCGGATCCATCGCCAACGCCTCACGCGGCGAAATCCCGAAAAATCCTGAATCGAACTGCGCCGCGTCATACAAGAAGCCGCCATGCCGCGCATACGACGTCCCACGACTGTCCGGATCCGGGTCATACAACCTCTCCAGATCCCAACCCCGATCAACCGGGAACTCCCCAACCGCATCCCCACCCGAGAACACCAGCTCCCAGAGGTCCTCCGGCGAGGTCACGCCACCCGGATACCGGCACGCCATCCCCACGATCGCGATCGGCTCGTCCGCCGCCATCGTGGTGGCGGCCACCACCTGCGACGTCTGCCCGCCGACCAGCTCACCCGCCAGATACCCGGCCACCGCCTCAGCCGTCGGAAAATCGAACACCAACGTCGCCGGCAACCGCAGCCCAGTGGCGGCGATCAGCTGGTTGCGGAACTCCACCGCGGTCAGCGAGTCGAAGCCCAGCTCCTGGAAGGCGCGATCCGGCTGGACCGCGTCCATCGAAGCGTGTCCGAGGACCTTGGCGACCTCCTGCCGGACCAGCTCCAGCAGCATCCGGTCCCGCTGGTCGGCCTCCAGCCCCGCCAGCCGCCGGGCCAGCCCCGTTCCCGCCGCCCGCGCCACCTGCCGAGCGGGACCGCGTACGAGCCCGCGCAGCAGCGCCGGAAGCCCTTCGCCCCGGCTCCGCAAGGCCGCCGCGTCCACCCGCAACGGCACCAGCACCGCAGCGTCACCGGCCGACCCGGCGTCGAACAGCGCCAGGCCCTCCTCCACCGACAGCGCCGGCAGGCCCTGGCGCCGCATGCGCTCGAAGTCGGCTTCGCTCAGCGCGCCGCCCATGCCCGCGTCGGTGTCCCAGAGGCCGAACGCCAGCGACGTCGCCACCAACCCCATCGACCGCCGGTACGACGCCAGGGCGTCCAGGAACACGTTCGCCGCCGCGTAATTGGCCTGCCCCGCCGCCAGCACCAGGCCACCGGCCGACGAGAACAGCACGAACGCCGACAGGTCCAAGCCCGCCGTCAGATCATGCAGATGCCACGCCGCCGCCGCCTTGGCCCCGAGCACCCGCGCGAGCCGCTCCACCGACAGCGACCCCACCAGGCCGTTGTCACTCACCCCGGCCGCGTGCACCACCCCGGTCAACGAATCCGCCACCGAAGCGACAACGCGGGCCAGCGCCTCCCGGTCGGCCACGTCGCAGGCCTCGACCGCGACCTCGGCTCCCAGCTCGGCCAGCTCCGTCACGAGGTCGGCGGCGCCGGGCGCCTCCAGGCCGCGCCGGCTCACCAGCACCAGCCTGCGCACCCCGTGCGCCGTCACCAGGTGCCGGGCCACCAGGGCACCCAGCCCGCCCGTGCCACCGGTCACCAGCACCGTGCCGTCCGGCCCGAACACCGGCTCGCCCGCCGGCACCTGCGCCTTCACCAGCCGGGGAACCCGCACCTGCCCCTCGCGAACGGCCGCCTCCGGCTCCCCCGAAGCGACCACCGAACCCAGGGCACGCCACGACTCCGCGCTGCCGTCCACGTCCACCAGCACGAACCGGCCCGGATTCTCCGCCTCGGCCGCCCGCACCAGGCCCCACACCGGGGCCGTACCGACGTCCAGGCTTTCGGCGGCCTGCACGGCCACCGCGCCACGCGTCACCACGACCAGCCGCGACGCCGCGAACCGCTCGTCGGCCAGCCACTCCTGGATCACGCCCAGGGCCTCAGCGGTGATCTCGTGGACGGCGTCGAGGACCTCGCCCTCCGGCGCGGACACCACGTACGTCACAGCCTCGGGCACTTCGGCACCCTCGGCGACGGCCGCCAGTTCGGGCAGGTCCCCGGCCCCGCCGGGGGCGAGCGAGAGCGGTGCCCAGTCCACGCGGAACAGCGAGTCGGCGTGACCGCCGCTCGCGGCGGTGAGCTGGCCGGCCGAGACGGGGCGCACGGCCAGCGACTCGACCGACAGCACCGGCGCGCCGTCGGCGTCGGCGATGGTCAGGGCGATGGAGGTGTCCCGGATGCGGGAGATCCGCACCCGGACGCTGCTCGCGCCCGCCGCGTGCAGCCGCGCTCCACCCCAGGAGAACGGCAGGACGGTCTGCCCGTCCCCGGCGATCAGCTGCGCGTGCATGGCGGCGTCCAGCAGGGCGGGGTGCAGCCCCGACCTGGCCGCGTCCGCGTGCGCCTGCTCCGGCAGCGCGACCTCGGCGAACACGTCGCGGTCCCGGGACCAGGCCGCCTGCAGGCCCTGGAAGACGGGCCCGTACTCGTACCCCATGTCGAGGAGGAGGTCGTAGGCGTCGGACACGTCGATCGCGGCGGCGCCGGACGGCGGCCACTGCTCCAGCCCTTCCACCGGCGCGGGCGCGGCATCGGCCAGCGTGCCGTCGGCGTGCAGCACCCAAGGGGCGTCGCCGTCGGCGCGCGAGTGGATCGAGACCGGCCGCGCTCCGGCGCCGTCACCGCTGCCGACCAGCACCTGCAGCTGGCGCCCGCCGTCGGCGGGCAGCAGCAGCGGCGCCTGCAGGGTGAGCTCCTGTACGACCGGGCAGCCGACCTCGTCGCCGGCCCGCAGCGCCAGCTCCAGGAACGCCGTGCCGGGCAGGAGAACCGTGCCGTTGACGGCGTGGTCGGCCAGCCACGGCTGCGCGGCCACGGAGAGCCGGCCGCTGAAGATCACGGACTCGCCACCGGCGATCTCGGTCACCGCGCTCAGCAGCGGGTGATCGACCGCCGAGAGCCCGGCCCCGGCCATGTCCCCGGCGTCGGCCCGCGCCGACATCCAGTACCGCTGGTGCTGGAAGGCATAGGTGGGCAGATCGACCTGCTTGGCCGGGGCCAGCACCGCGGTCCAGTCCACGGTGATGCCGTGAGTGTGCAACCGGCCGAGCGCCTCGACCAGCGCGCGAACCTCATCCCGGTCCTTACGCGTCGCGGGAACGAACACCCCATCGGCGACGCTCTGCTGAGCCAGCCCGGTCAGCACCCCATCCGGGCCGACCTCCAGGAAGTGGCTCACCCCGGCAGCCGTCACCCCGTCGGCGAACCGCACGGCCTGGCGCACGTGCTCCACCCAGTAACTAGGACGGGTGAGCTGGCCCGGCTCGGCCAGCCGGCCGGTGAGGTTGGAAACGATCGCAAGAGCGGGCTCGTGATAGGTCAGCCCCGAGATGGCCTGCTCGAAGGAAGCCAGCATCGGCTCCATCAGCGGGGAGTGGAAGGCATGCGAGACCCGCAACCTGCGCGTCCGAACACTCACCCGCCCCTCGATCTCGGCGATCGCCTCTTCATCACCAGAGATCACCACCGCAGCCGGACCGTTGACCGCCGCGATCCCCACCCGGTCCCCCAGCAGCGGGAGAACCTCCGCCTCAGATGCGGCGACGGCCAGCATCGCCCCACCCGCCGGAAGGGCCTGCATCAACCGCGCCCGAGCCGCCACCAGCGCACACGCATCCGCCAGAGAGAACACCCCGGCCACATGCGCGGCGGCGATCTCCCCGATCGAGTGCCCGACCAGCACATCCGCCCGCACCCCGAAGGACTCCAGCAGCCGATACAGCGCCACCTCGAAGGCGAACAACGCCGGCTGAGTCATCCCCGTCTCGTTCAACACCCCATCGGGATCGTCGAACATCACCTCACGGATCGACAGGAACCGGTCGATCTCCTCCAACGCCTCGGCGAACACCGGGAACGCCTCGGCGAGCTGCCTGCCCATCCCGACCCGCTGGCTGCCCTGACCGGCGAACAGCAACGCCAGCCTGCCACCCGAGCCGCCGTCGGAAACCCCATCCGAGGCCAGCGTCCGCAACCCGGCCAACAGCTCGTCACGATCAGCCCCCACCACGACCGCACGCCGCTCCATCACGGAACGACCGGTCGCCAGCGTCCACGCGACCCCGGCGGCGTTCGGCTCCGGGCGTTCCTCCACCCATGACGCGAGCCGCTCCGCCTGCCCCGCCACCGCCTCGGGCGTCTTTGCCGAGATCAGCCACGGCACCACCGGCAGCCCCGTGCCGTCGCCGACGACCGCCTCGGTCTCCTCGCCCTGCTCGATGATCACATGCGCGTTGGTGCCGCTCACCCCGAAGGACGAGACGGCGGCCCGGCGCGGACGATCCTGCGCCTCCCACGCCCGAGCCTCGGTCAGCAGCTCAACAGCACCCGCAGACCAGTCCACATGCGGCGAAGGCTCGTCCACGTGCAACGTCCTCGGCAGCACCCCGTGCCGCATGGCCATGACCATCTTGATCACGCCACCCACGCCGGCGGCGGCCTGGGAGTGACCGATGTTCGACTTGAGCGAGCCCAGCCACAGCGGCCGATCCCGCTCCTGGCCATAGGTCGCGATCAACGCCTGTGCCTCGATCGGGTCGCCCAGCGTCGTACCGGTCCCGTGGGCCTCGACGACGTCCACGTCCCCGGCCGCGAGCCCGGCGTTCGCCAGGGCCTGCCGGATGACCCGCTGCTGCGAGGGACCGTTCGGCGCGGTCAGACCGTTGCTGGCACCGTCCTGGTTGATCGCCGAGCCCTTGACCACCGCCAGCACCCGGTGCCCGTTACGCCGCGCGTCCGAGAGCCGCTCCACCAGCAGCATGCCGACACCCTCGGCCCAGCCCGTGCCGTCCGCCGAAGCCGAGAACGCCTTGCATCGCCCATCAGGCGACAGCCCGCGCTGGCGCGAGAACTCCACGAACGTGCCCGGAGTGGCCATCACCGTGACACCGCCGGCCAGCGCCAGATCGCACTCGCCCGACCGCAGCGCCTGCACCGCCAGGTGCAGCGCCACCAGGGACGACGAGCACGCGGTGTCCACCGTCACCGCCGGGCCCTCGAACCCGAACGTGTACGACACCCGGCCCGAGGCGATGCTGCCCGAGTTGCCGGTCCCGACCAGGCCCTCCAGCTCCTGGGGCACGGAGGACACCTGAGGGGCGTAGTCGTGGTACATCACCCCGGCGAACACACCGGTACGGCTGCCACGCAACCCGGCCGGATCGACGCCCGCCCGCTCGATCGCCTCCCACGACGCCTCCAGCAGCAACCGCTGCTGCGGATCCATCGCCAACGCCTCACGCGGCGAAATCCCGAAGAACCCGGGATCGAACTCCCCGGCGTCATACAGGAAACCGCCGTGCCGCGCGTAAGACGTCCCACGACTGTCCGGATCCGGGTCGTACAGCGCCGCCAGATCCCAGCCGCGATCGACGGGGAACTCCCCGATCGCGTCCCCGCCCGAGGCCACCAGGTCCCACAGGTCCTCCGGTGACAGGACCTCGCCCGGGTAGCGGCAGGCCATTCCCACGATCGCGATCGGCTCGCGCGCCGCCTCGGCGAGAGAACGGTTCTGCGCACGCAGCCGTTCCGTCTCTTTCAATGAGGAACGCAGGGCCTCGATGAGCTTGGTGTCGTTCGCAGCCATTCTCGCCTCGTACTCTTCCTGCAACCGAAAGGGGGACCTACGCCTGGACGGCGGGGATGTTCTCGGTGATCTTCCGCATGACCGCTGCCGCGTGTGAGTTCAGGTAGAAGTGGCCGCCGCGGAAGACGTGCATGTCGAACGGGCCGCTGGTGTGCTCTTTCCAGCGCTTGGCCTCGTCCAGCGACACGTGCGGGTCGGAGTCGCCGACCAGGGTGACGATCGGCGCGTCGATCTTGGTGCCGGGCGGGCAGCGGTAGGTCATGATCGCCGTGTAGTCGCCGCGCAGCGACGGAAGGATCATGTTCACGAGCTCGGGGTCGTCCAGCATCCGCGTGTCGGTGCCGCCGAGCCGCCGCACCTCGGCGATGAGCGCCCGGTCGCCCTCCTTGTGCACGGTCTCGACGCGTACGCTCGACGGCGCGCGCCGGCCGGACGCGAAGAGCACCAGCGGCGAGACGCCGTCGCCCATCAGCCTCTTGGCCACCTCGAACGCGACCACCGCGCCCATGCTGTGCCCGAAGAAGGCCATCGGCCGGTCCGCCAGGGGCAGGATCTCCCCGGTGACGCGATCGGCGAGGGTGCCGATGTCGTCGATGCACGGCTCCAGGCGGCGTTCCTGCCGGCCCGGGTACTGGATCGCCAGGACGTCGAGCCGCGGTGCGAGCTGTTTGGCGACCGGGTGGAAATAGGAGGCTGAGCCGCCCGCGTGCGGGAAGCAGATCAGACGGGTGGCGGATGCCGGTGCGGCGAAGAACCGCCGTACCCACGCTCCGGTTTCGGTGATCACTAGGGATTCCTTCCTTCTGCCGGCCAGGAATTCGGCACCACGCCGCGGGATATCACCGTTCATTCCAGCCCATGCGGCCGCGGCGTAGCCACGGGATTCGCCCCCTAATGTCCGGGGTCATTCCCCTAACGAATCCGCCGACGGCCGGGCGCGTGGTGAAGTCGCGTCGGGACAAGGGGCGATAAGGGTTGCCCGAGCGCATCAGACCGTGCTCAGCAGGGCGGACGCCCGGCGGCGGCACGCCTAGTGGGCGCTAGGGGTTACCCCGCTTTCGCTTCTCACAAATACTTGTGGCACCCGGACCGGGCGCATCAACGCGGCACGCAAGGAGAAACGATGGACTTTGGTCTCTTCTATTTCGCCGACGATGTCAGGGCGGGAACCGACCAGTACCGGCTGCTGCTGGAAGGGGCCAGGTTCGCCGACACCCACGGATTCTCCGCGGTGTGGACACCCGAGCGGCATTTTCATGAATTCGGCGGCCGATATCCCAATCCCGCCGTGAGCGCGGCGGCCGTCGCCGCCGTGACGGAGCGGGTCGCCATCCGCGCGGGAAGCGTCGTGGCGCCGCTGCACCACCCGGTTCGCATCGCCGAGGAATGGGCCATGGTGGACAACCTGTCCGGCGGCCGGGTCGGCGTGTCCTTCGCCCCGGGCTGGCATGTGGTCGACTTCGCGTTGCGGCCCGAGAACTACGCCGGTCGCCGGCAGGTGACGATGGACACCATCGACACGGTGCGGCGGCTGTGGCGGCAGGAGGAGGTGGAGCTGGTCGACGGGGCGGGCGAGTCGGTCAAGCTGCGCGCCTACCCGGCGCCGGTCCAGCCGGAGCTGCCCACGTGGCTCACCAGCTCGGGCAACCCGGAGACGTTCCGCCAGGCGGGCGACCTCGGCTACGGCATCCTGACGCACCTGCTCGGCCAGAGCCTGGACGACCTCGTACGCAAGGTCGCCGACTACCGCGAGCACTACGCCAGGGCGCACAGCGGCACCGGCCACGTCGCCCTGATGCTGCACACCTTCATCGGCGAGAACCGCGCCCGCGTGCGCGAGGTGGTCCACCAGCCCTTCACCGACTACCTGCGCAGCTCTCTCGGCCTGGTGCTGAAGGCGGCCGAGGACCTGATGCCCGGCATCGACCCGGACTCGATGGACCCGGAGGACATCGAGTTCCTCCTGGAGGTCTCGTTCGACCGCTATTTCGAGACGGGCGGCCTGTTCGGCACGGTCGACGACGGCATGGCCGTGCTGAGCTCGCTGCAGGAGATCGGCGTCGACGAGGTCGCCTGTCTCATCGACTTCGTCCCCGACACCGACACCGTCCTCGACGGGCTGCGCCACCTCGACGAGCTCAAGCGGCGCTGGAGCACACGATGATCGACAGCCTGCGGCTGAGGCGCGTGCTCGGCCACTACCCGACGGGGGTCGTCGTGATCGCGGCGCTGGAGGACGGCGAACCGCACGGTTTCACGGTCAACTCCTTCACCTCGGTCTCCCTCGACCCGCCCATCGTGAGCTTCTGCGCCGCCCACACCTCGGCCACCTGGCCCCGCATCAAGGCCGCGGGCGCGTTCACGATCAGCGTGCTGGGCGCCGGGCAGGAGCAGGTGTGCCGGTCGTTCGCGGCCAAGGGAAGCGACAAGTTCGCGGGGGTCGGCTGGTCGGTGCGGGAGAGCGGGCACCCGGCGATCACGGACGCGGTCGCGTGGATCGACTGCGTCCTGGACCTGAGCCACGTGGTGGGCGACCACGAGCTGATCCTCGCCAAGGTGGTGTCGCTCACCGTGAACGACTCCGACGACGACCCGCTCGTCTTCCACCGCGGGCGCCTCGGCCGGGTGTGCGCCGAGACCTTCCCGATCCTGACGCGACGATGCCCGGCCCTCGCCTGATCAAAAAAGCCCAGGCCACCTGAGTGACCTGGGCTTTTCGCTGTGCGCCGCCAGGGACTCGAACCCCGGACCCGCTGATTAAGAGTCAGCTGCTCTGACCAACTGAGCTAGCGGCGCAACAGGTGTAACTGTATCAGCCGCTGAGCCCTGCCCGCACATCATCCGAGCCGCCCCGCCAACCTCTCGTACGCTCCCAGCACCAGCTCCCAGAACCCCTTGACGTCGATCGATGTGGCCACGAGCGCGTTCGAGTCCTGCTCGCTCACCTTGAAGTCCGTCACGGTCATCCCCCGCGTGTAAAGGCCGGCGGTCTCGACGTTCACCATCGCGGGGACGCAGGTGAAGAGGGAGGGGTCGAGCACGTACGCCACCGCGCACGCGTCATGGATGGCCGGCCCGCCGTCGGCCGTCACCACGCCGTAGAACTGCGCGGCGGGCACCAGCAGCTCGGCCAGCTTGCCGAGAGGCCGCATCCGGTCCAGGACGTCGGAGGTGACCGTGGCCGACAGGGTGACGTCCAGGCCCAGCATCCGCACGGTCCATCCGGCGCCGAAGACGATGGCGGCCGCCTCCGGGTCGGCCAGCATGTTGAACTCGGCCGCCGGATTGTGGTTGCCACGAGTGAACGAGCCGCCCATGATCACCAGTTCGCGGGCCCACTCCACGACGCGCGGCTCGCGGCGTACGGCGAGGGCGATGTTCGTCAGCGGGCCCACGGCCACCAGCGTGATCTCGCCCGGGGCGGCCTTCAGGGTGTCCACGATGAAGTCGACCGCGTGGCCGTCCGAGGGCCCGAGCTGCGGAGTGGGGAGGACCACGCCGCCCAGGCCCGTGGTGCCGTGTACGCGGGTGGCGCGCACGGTCTCGCGCAGCAGGGCGCCGGCGCTGCCCGGCGTCACGGGGACGTTCCCCATCTCCAGGAACTCGCGCAGCGCGAGCGCGTTCGCGGTGGTCAAGGAGAGGTCAACGTTGCCCCCCACCGTGGTGATGCCCACCACGTCGAGGGAGGGGGAGCCGGCGGCCAGGGCCAGAGCGAGCGCGTCGTCGATGCCGGGGTCGCAGTCAATCAGCACTTTCTTCACGGAAGGGGAGGATACGCATAGATCGGGCCGGGCAGTTCCCCCAAAGCTGCCCGGCCCGATCGGCGGCGGTCCAGGCCGGCGATTCCCCCAAAACGCCGGCGGTCCCGCACTTGCGAACCGCGGTCCCCCTCCGCGTCCGCTTCGGTGAAGGTCTATTGGCCTCTTGACCTGCTACAACGCTACCGATACGAATGCAACGGTCGCGTCATAACGGGGTCGAATATCTGTTTAATCCGACTACGGAAGCTCCAACCGAACCTCCGTACCTTCCTGCAGCGACCTGCTCACCGTGCAGTACTTCTCGTGCACCCGCTCCGCGACCGCCCTGAACACCTCGTCGGCCTCCTCCGAGGGCAGCTCGACGTCGTACGTGACGGTGACCGGGCCCAGCTTGCTGGGCTCGACCTTGTCCGCCTGCACCGTCATCGCCAGGCGGACCAGCCGGTGGCCGCGCTTGGCGGTCAGCGGCTCGACCGTCACGATGTTGCAGCCGCCCACCGCCGCCAGCAGCAACTCCACCGGGGTGAACACCCCGTCCTCGTCCCCGCCGCCCATCCGCACCTCGGCGCCGCGGGCGTTCGTCGCCCGGAATCCGCCGTCCTCAGTTCGCTCGACACGCACGTTAGCCATGTTTCAGACCCTACTCAGAAACCTTTAATGTTCATTCAGCATCGTGAGTGGCATGGCTAGCGAGGCGAATGCGAACCAAGGTCCCGTCCTCTTCTGGTGCGGGGTCGCGGTGGCCGAGTTCGGTGCGATCCAGCCGGGATTCGGCTACCCCTGGCGACCCAGTGCCTACGCCGCCGCGGCGCTGCTCGTCGCGTTCGGCCTGATCACCGTCAAGGCCGCCGACTACCTCCGCACCGAGGAGGCCAGGCAGCGCCTGCGGCTCGGCAGCTATCTCGCCGGCGCGATGCTGGTGGCCCACCAGTTCAGCTCCACGGCGTACGTGACCGACCTCAGCCGCGCCGGCTCGCTCATCCTGTACGCGATGGCGGCCGTCATGGCGGTCTGGAGTCACCAGGTCTCTGACGCGACCAGGCCGACCCTGCTGATCGCCACCGGCCTCGACGCGGCCGCCCTGCGCGAACGGCTGGCCGGCACGCCCGGCACCGTGGCCGTCTACCGCACCGAGCGCGCCACCGACGAGCTGCGCGACCTGGAGGCCCGGTACGGGCTCATCCTCATCGAGGGCGCCGAGCACGACCCGCGGGCCAAGGAGCGCCTGAGCGCCTCCGGCCTGAGCCGCCAGATTCCCGACATCGCCGAGCGCGACGTGGTGGTGGCCGGTCCGCGGCAGTTCAAGAGGTACGTAGGCGGCGCGTTGTCACGCCTTGCTGTCCCAAGATCACAGATTTATTTCAAATCACGGCAAAAGGTTTAGCTCCACATTACGTGCCATCTGCAACGGTGGGCTGCGGACAAGGAGGCAAGGTGACGATTTTCCCCGGAAGCGCCCGTGTCGAGATGGTCATGGGCATGCCGGTCAGTGTGGACATCCGCACCGCTCTCCCGGCACGCGAGATGACGCCCCTGCTGGATGACGCGTTCTCCTGGCTGAGGTGGGTGGACGACACCTTCAGCCCGGTACGCGAGGACAGCCAGATCGGCCGGCTCAACCGCGGCCAGACGATCAAGCAGATCCCCGAGCTCATCGAGGTCCTCCACCGCTGCGACGAGATCAGCCAGGCCACCGACGGCTACTTCGAGGCCCGCATCAACGGCCTCACCGACCCGTCGGGCTACATCAAGGGCTGGGCGCTCGAACGCCTTTCCCGCGCCCTGGTCAACGCCGGCGCGGGCGACCACCGCATCAGCGCGGGCGAGGACATCAGGGTGCGCGGCTCGGCCGCCCCCGGCAAGCGCTGGCGGGTCGGCATCCGCGATCCGCGCAAGGACGTGATCCGCAAGGTCGTCTTCGCCCACGACCTCGGCATCGCCACCTCCGGCGGCGCGGCCGTCGTCAACCCGCACACCGGGACCGTCGAGGAGGGGCTCGGCTCGGTCACCGTGATCGGTCCCGACCTGGGCGTGGCCGACGCGTACGCCACCGCCATCTACGCCATGGGGCCCATGCTGGCCAGGCGTTTCGCGGCCGACCTGGCGGCGGCGGGACCGTACCAGACGATGATCATCACCCGTGACGGGCAGGAGATCAGCACGCCCGGCTTCGCGCAATACAGCGGCAGCGAGGCCCGCCTGGCGGGCTGAGCGCGCCCGCGCGATTACGGAGGGTGGACCGCACCGGCTCTGCGAGGCCACCTCCCGGCGCCCTGGGAGCACGTCAGGCGTCGGGATGTTTACGCAAATACTCTATGTAGATCGGGCGCAGCGCCTCCCCCAGCTGGCCCTCGCCGGAGGCGATGGCGTCGCTGAGCAGCGCGGAGACCCTGCTGAGGTCGTTGGCGGCCTCCGTGCCATGACCGCTGGCGGCCTCGGCCGCCGGGATCACCTTCAACAGGTCCCAGAGAAACCCCAGGTCCCCGTGGCGTACGGCGTACCGCACGGCACGGTCGTGCAACTCGTCGGCCGGCAACGACTCGAGCCCGTTCGCGTCCATCTCGCTCCCTCCCCTGGACGCCCCTGCCCGAGTTTGACCAACCATAACCGACAACTACGCACAGTAACCGTCGGGAATCGTAGTGGCCGCGCCACTATCGAAGTGCCGATCTCAAGTGGGAGGATCAAGCAGCGTGAGATTCATCATCAGAACCATCGCCGCGGCGGCGGCCCTCTGGGTGGCCATCCAACTGGTCCCCGGCATCGAGGTCAGCACCTCCACCAACTCCGCCAAATACTGGGGCGTGCTGCTGATCGTGGCGTTGATCTTCGGCATCGTGAACGCGATCGTCAAGCCCATCGTCAAGGCCCTCGGATGCGCCATCATCGTTCTGACGCTGGGCCTGTTCCTCCTCGTGATCAACGCGGCCATGCTGCTGCTGACGAGCTGGATCTCGACTCAGCTCGACATCCCCTTCCACGTCGACAACTTCTACCCGGCCGCCTTCTGGGGCGCGATCATCATCAGCGTGGTGAGCTGGCTGCTGGGCCTGTTCATTCCCGACGGCGACTGACCCGCCGGTGGAGCTCGACGGCGCCGGCCTGACCTGCGCGCAGGTCCACGAGGCCGCGTACGGCGGTGCCCGGGTCACGATCGCCTCCCTGGATCGGGCCCGGGCCGCGTGGGCCACCGCTCAGGAGCTCACGGGCCCCGTGTACGGCCGGAGCACCGGCGTGGGCGCCAACAGAGGCGTCATCCTCGACAAGCCCGGCCTCGACCTGCTCCGCAGCCACGTGTGCGGCGCCGGCCCACCGATCCCGCCGGCCCGCGCGCGGGCCATGCTCGTGGTCCGGCTCAACCAGCTCCTCGCCGGCGGCTCCGGCATCGACCCGGCCGTCCTGCCGGCGCTGGCCGAGGCGATCAACGGCGGCTTCACCCCGCCGATCCAGACGTACGGCGCCATCGGCACCGGCGACCTCGCCGCCCTCGCCACCACGGCCCTGTGCCTGCTCGGCGAGCTCCCCTGGCACCACGAACCCCCACCCCCGCTCCCTTCGGGGACACCGCCGATCGACGCCACCGCCACCGCTACCGCCGACCCCCGCTTCCCCTTCGCCCCTGAGGACGCGCTGCCGTTCATCAGCTCGGGAGCCGCCACGCTGGCCGACGCGGCCATCGCCTGCCACCGCCTCCGTCTCCTCCTGGACGCCGTCATCGACGTGGCGGCGATGTCGTTCACCGCCGTGGGCGCCTCGGCCGAGCCGCTGGCGGCCGCCGTGCAGGAGGCCCGTCCCCACGCCGGCCAGGCCGCCGTGGCCGCCCGCCTGCGCGGCCTGCTCACCCAGGAGCTGGCGACCCGCGTCCAGGACCCGTACGGCTACCGGGCCTTCGCCCAGGTGCACGGGGCCGCCGTGGACGCCCTCGACCGGGCCACGGCCGCCGTCGAGATCGACCTCAACGCCGCCGCCGAGAACCCCCTCATCTCCGGCTCCCTGGCCTGGCACAACGGCAACTTCCACTCGGCCCCGCTGGCGCTGGCGCTCGACGCGTTGCGCGCCGCGCTCGTACAGACGGCCCAGCTCAGCGCCGCCCGCCTGGCCACCCTCATGGACCCCGCCTACACCGGCCACCACCCGTTCCTCGCCGACCGCCCGGGGTCGTCGGGGGCGCTGATCCTGGAGTACGTCGCTCAGGACGCCCTGGCCGAGCTCCGCCTCCTCGCGACGCCGGTGACGACGGGCACGGTGGTGATCTCCCTGGGCACGGAGGACCACGCCGGCTTCGCCACCCAGGCGGCCCGCAACGCCCTGCGCTGCCTGGAGCCCCTGGAGATCGTCCTGGCCTGCGAACGCACCGCCGCCCTCCGCGCCCTCAACACCCCGACCCCGGACCGCCCCCTCACCGACGACCTCACCACCTCCCGCCACGCCCTGTCCCTTCACCCACCACCCTGACCCCGCTCCTCGGCATGCCGATCGGAAGCTGCACCGCCTTCGGGGGGCATCCCATCTTGGGAGGGCACCCGGCGACCGGGACATCCGGTGTCGAGGGGTGTCACGCACCGCCCATAAGCCCACGCGCGCGCACCGGGACCGGGGAGGCGTCAGCGCAGGCGGGCGACCGACCCGCGCTCGCGAAGGGTGGGTGCCTGGACGACGCGCCGCCGCCGGGTCCCCCCGTCCGCCGCCGCCGAGATGAGCCGGACCGCCGCCTTGACGATCCCGTCGATGTCCCAATCGACGGTCGTGAGACCAGGCGTGAGCAGCCCCGACATCGGGTGATCGTCATACCCCATGACCGACACGTCCTCGGGCACGGCCAGCCCCAGCTCCTGGGCGGCCGCGTAGACCCCGTAAGCGATCGAGTCCGCGAAGCAGAACACCGCGCTCGGCCCCTGCCCCGCCAGCAGCTCCCGCGCCGCCGCGGTGGCCCCCGCCAGGCCGTGCGGGGCGGTGGCGACCACGATGTCCAGCCCCAGGCGGTCGGCCTCGGCGGTGACGTGCACGTCGGCGGGCCGGTCGGGGGTGCTGGCCCGGGTCGGGGTGAGGACGGCGATGCGGCGGTGGCCCAGCGCGCGCAGGTGCTCCAGCGCCAGCGTCACGCCGCGCCGGTTGTCGAAGACGACCTCCCCGGCCGTGCCCGCGATCGAGTCGCCGATCGCGACCACCGGCAGCGACTCGCACAGCTCGGGCCAGAACGCCGCCGCCGGATCGATCGGCTGGACGATGAGCCCGTCGACGCGCTGGTCGCGCAGCCGCTGGGCGAAGGCCCGCTCGCGGGCGGGATCGCCCACCGCATCAAGGATCAGGGCATAGCGGTCTTTCTCCCGCAGCCCTCTGCTGATGCCGACCGCCAGGGACTGCTGCCACAGGTCCTCCAGCGAGCCGCACAGCAGGCCGATCATGCCGGTGCGCCCGCTGGCCAGGGCCCTGGCGATGGGGTCGGCCTCGTAGCCCAGCTCGGCCGCCGCCGCGCGGACGCGCTCCATGGTCTCCTCGGAGACCTGCAGGCCGCGCAGCGCATACGAGACGGCCGCTGGTGACAGGCCTGTGGCCTGAGCCACCTCCCGGATCGTGGCTCTCTTGCGAGGCATTAAGCCAGCCTATTCGCTAGCGCCGACAGAACGGATTCGCCTCAGCCGATTCGCGCTCCTCACCGAGCGAGCACCACCCCGGAACGCCGGGCCCGGCGGCGTTTCCGGCTGCCTCGGCGCCCGTTGACAACGGCCTTGTGAAGCGGTTCACTGAACCGTATCACTGAAACGCTTCACAGCTCAGTGTCGCAAGGTGGCGCGGGTTACCTGTAATGTTAGTAGGGAATAGGGGAAGGAGGAAGCCGTGAGCATCGACGTCCATCAGCATGTCTGGACGCGCCCGCTCGTCGACGCCCTGCGCGCCCGTTCCTCCCCTCCCCACGTCGACGGCTGGACGCTGTACCTCGACGACGAGCCCCCGTACGAGATCGACCCCCAGGACCTCGAGCACCGCGACACCACCGGCCTGGAGCTGGCGCTGGTGTCGCCGTCGAGCCCGCTCGGCGTCGAGTTCCTGCCGCCGGAGGAGTCCTGGCCGGTGATCGACGCCTACCACGACGGCGCGCTCGCGCTGGGCGAGCCGTTCGGGGCCTGGGCGTCCACGTGCCTCAGCCGGCCCGACCCCGAGCGCCTGGCCCGCGACCTCGGCCGCGGCCTCGCGGGGCTGCAGCTCCCCGCGACGGCCGTGCCCGACGACCGCCTGCTCGAGGTGCTGACGGACCTGGACCTTCCGCTGTTCGTCCACCCCGGCCCGGCCGCGAAGACCGCGGGCACGCCGCCCTGGTGGCCCGCCGTGGTGCCGTACGTCCAGCAGATGCACGCCGCGTGGCACTACTTCCACGCCGTCGTCCGCCCCAGGCACCCGCGGCTGCGCGTCTGCTTCGCCCTCCTCGCGGGGCTGGCGCCGCTGCACTCCGAGCGCCTGATCGCCAGGGGCGGCGGCAGCCGCGGCCTGGTCGATCCCAACTTCTTCGTGGAGACCTCCTCCTACGGCCCGCGGGCGATCGACGCGATCGTCCGCGAGCTGGGCATCGACGTCGTCGTCAACGGCTCCGACGCCCCCTACGCCACCGCACCCGAGCCCGGACTCGGCGCGGCCGCCGGCCACGCCATCCGGGTCGTCAACCCCCGTCGTCTGTTGACCAGAAAGGAGACTCGTACGTGAGCACGAAGCAGATCCAGGACGGGGGCACCTGTGCCCGGTTGCCCGAGCGCACGCTCGACCGGCGCGAACTGCGCGACCTGGTGAACGATCTGGCGGCCCACCCCGAGGAGTGGCGGGACCAGGTGCAGTTCCCCGCGGACGGCGGCAGGCACTACGCCTCGCTCTACCGCGACGCGTACGTGGACGTCTGGCTGCTCTGCTGGCGCCCCGAGGACGACACCGGCTGGCACGACCACGACATCTCCTCCGGCGCCGTCCACGTGGTGCAGGGCGCGCTCCTGGAGTGCAACCCGCGCATCGGCGGCGAGCACCTGGAGACCGTGGTCTCGGAGGGGCAGTCGTTCTCGTTCGGGCCCGACCACATCCACCGGCTCAACGGCGCGGTGGACGAGAGCGTCTCCATCCACGCCTACTCGCCGCCGCTGTGGCGGCTCGGCCAGTACTCCATCGACGGCACCGGCGTCATGCGCCGCGTCTCGGTGAGCTACGCCGACGAGCTCAGGCCGCTGGACGACGTGGTCGTGGCCTGA
Organism: Nonomuraea angiospora; assembly: GCF_014873145.1. Taxonomy (NCBI): domain Bacteria; kingdom Bacillati; phylum Actinomycetota; class Actinomycetes; order Streptosporangiales; family Streptosporangiaceae; genus Nonomuraea; species Nonomuraea angiospora. Next base: position 5,865,114 of record NZ_JADBEK010000001.1, read on the forward strand.
GCACGCAGCAGCTTCCGCAGGGCTCGACGTCGGGCAGTGTGACCCACAGGCAGCAGGTCCTGCGGAAGTAGCCGTCGCCGGCGGGCTCGATCAGCCCGTCGACCGGCGGGCCGATCCCCTTCAGCAGCCGCATGTAGTCGCCCGGCACGATCGACGTCAGCGGATGGGCGAGCGCCTCCGCCGTGGATCCCCACAGCGTCCGCTCGCCCACCTTCGCCACCGCCCCGACGGCCCGCACCAGCGGCGCCTGCGACTCGGCGAGCGCCTCGCGGATCGCGGCGGCCCCTTCGGACCAGCTCACCCGCGTGGCCGCGATCGTCACCCCGGCGTCCGACACCTTGAAGTACGTGTCCGCCGGCCGCATGATCGGCACCCGCCCGTCCAGCGCCCAGCCGAGCGCCATGGGCATCGTGTGCCAGTAGCCGTACGTCTTCCAGAACAGCGCCGCGCCGACGTGGCGCGGCGCGTTCCAGCGCGCGGCCGTCTCGTCGATCAGCCCGAGCAGCGCCGCGTACGGCTCCCGCAACAGCTCGGTGACCGGCGTCCAGCTGCCGTCGGGCTCGATGACCAGGCCGGGCTCGACGCCCAGCACCCCGCCACGCTCGTCGGCGACCCGCTGGAGCGTCTCGATCAGCACCTGAATCCCCCTATAGGTTAGCCTTACCTAAGGTAGCAGGCCGGCCCGCGAACCACCCAGCCACGATCTGCACCATGAGCACCCCGAGCCCCGCCAGCAGCGGCACCGTCCAGCCGCCGGAGACCTCCCTGAGGAACCCGAACAGCAACGGCCCCAGCGCCGCGATCGCGTACCCCACGGACTGCGCCACGGCCGACAGCGCGGTCACGGTCGCCGGATCGGCCGGCCGCAGCGCGATGATCAGCAGCGCCAGCGCGAACGAGGCGCCCTGGCCGATCCCCAGCACGATCATCCACAACCAGGGCGCGGCCGTGGGGGCCAGCAGCATGCCGAGGTAGCCGAGCACGGTCAGCACCCCGGCGCCGACCACGTACGGCACCTGCGAGGCCCGCCGGCCCGCCAGCACGGGGATGGCCAGCGAGGTGACGACCTGGACCAGGTTCGTCAGGCTGAGCAGGTAGCCGGCCTGGTCGGCGGGGAGTCCGGCCTCCAGGAAGATCGTCGGCAGCCAGGCCAGCATGACGTAGAAGGTGAGCGACTGCAGGCCCATGAGGGCGGTCACCCACCAGGTCACAGGGCTCCTGAGCACCGCTCCGAACGGCCTGGGCCCGTTCTGCGCCCCGCTCTGCTTGCGCAACGCCTGGGGCAGCCAGAGCAGCGCGGCCAGCAGGGCGGGCACGGCGAGCAGCGCGGAGACGCCGCGCCAGCCGTACCCGGTGGCGTGCTCGATGGGGATGACCAGCCCGGAGGCGAGGGTGGCGCCGGCCACCACCGAGGCGACGTAGACGCCGGTCAGCAGGTTGACCCGGGTGGGGAAGTGCTCCTTGACGACGGCGGGCATGGAGACGTTCATCACGGCGATCGCCGTGGCGGCGAGGGCGGAGCCGAGGTAGAGCACCGGCGCGCCGTCGAGGCCGCGCAGCGCCACGCCCGCCGCGATGACCAGCAGTCCGGCCAGCAGCGTGCGGTCGAGCCCGAAGCGCCGCGCGAGCAGCGGCGTGACCGGCCCGAACACCCCGAGACAGACCACCATGACCGTCGTGACGGCGCCGCCGCCGGCGGGCGACAGGCCCACGTCCGTCATGATCTCGTCGAGGAGCGGGGAGACACCCGCGATGGCGGGGCGCAGGTTGAGCGCGGCCAGTACGAACCCGGCGACCAGCACGGCAGATCTCAACGACATAGGGAACCACTCTCGCATAAGCCCTGACAGCGTTGTCTGCCTGGTCCGGGTGCGGAATGATCCTGGCGTGAGACCGACGATGAAGGACGTCGCCTCGGCGGCGGGCGTGGCGCTCAAGACCGTCTCGCGCGTCGTGAACGGCGAGCCCGGCGTCCACCCCGCCACGGCCGAGCGGGTGCGCGCGGCCATCGAGCGGCTGGGCTACAGCCGCAACGAGAGCGCGGCGGTGCTGCGCAGGGGCAGGACCGCCACGGTCGGGCTGGTCATCGAGGACGTGGCGGACCCGTTCTACTCGGGCCTGAGCCGGGCCGTCGAGGACGTCGTCATCGAGCACGGCTGCCTGCTGCTCAGCGGCTCGTCGAGCGAGGAGCCGCTCAGGGAGCGCGAGCTGGTCGAGACGTTCTGCGCGCGCCGGGTGGACGGGCTGATCGTGGTGCCCGCCGGCGAGGACCACTCCTACCTGCGGCCCGAGCTGGAGGCCGGCACGCCGGTGGTGTTCGCCGACCGGCCGCCGGGCGCGGGGATCGAGCTGGACACGGTGCTCGCCGACAACCTGGGCGGCGCCGGGCAGGCGATCCGCCACCTCATGGGCCACGGCCACAGCAGGATCGCCTTCCTCGGCGACGACCCGGGGATCTTCACCGCGGCCGAGCGGCTCAACGGCTACCGGCAGGCGCTCGGCGGGCTGTTCGACCAGCGGCTGGTGTCGATGCGGACGCCCTCGCTGGAGGGCGTCCGCGCGGACCTGGCCCGCATGTTCGCCCTGGACGATCCGCCGTCCGCGCTGTTCACCGGCAACGGCCGCTACACCGTGACGGCGCTGCGCGCGCTGGCCGGGCGCCGGGTGGCGCTGGTGGGGTTCGACGACTTCGAGCTGGCCGACCTGCTGACCCCCGGGGTGAGCGTGGTGGCGCAGGACCCGGCGTGGATGGGGCGGGTGGCGGCCGAGCTGCTCTTCCGCCGCCTGCGCGGCGACGCCGGCCCGCCGGAGCACATCGAGCTGCCGGTACGGCTCATCGCCCGCGGCTCCGGCGAGCTCCCCCCGCCGGGCTGACCGGCCAGCCTGGCGAACTCCCCGCCGGACTGACCGGTCAGACGATCCGCTCGTCCACGCCCACGGCGCCCACGCCGCTGGTGAAGATGCCGCCGCAGTAGCCCCGCGACTCCCCCGACGCGCCGGGCCCGAGCGTCACCCACTCGCCCACGACGTCCGGCGCCCGGCCGCAGACCACCACGGCCCGGAACCTCCAGGTCTGGCCCGTGGGGTTGGTGCAGGACGCGATGCCGAGATCCCTGTCCTGCGCGTGCACGTAGGTGTCGCAGCGCAGGACCGTGGCCGCCGCCACGGCGGGCGGCGCCATGTTCCCGGCCACCAGGCCGACGGCGACCGCGACCAACATCCCTTTGGACATTGCCTCTCTCCTGTCCCCCGTATTACTTTGCGCAGTCGATCGTAAGCGCAGCGTAGTGGCTCTGTCTGGAGAACGTCATGGCAGCTAGCCTTTCCAGCGGAGAGCTCGGTAGTGGCCCCCGGGCACATCACCGCCTATAGTCGTTTGCGCATCGGTTCAGCAAAAATGTTCACAGGAGCGCGCGCATGAATGCCGCCGACGTCGCACCCGAGACGCAGGCCAGGTTCCCGCTTGAGCTGATGTACGCGGCGGCCCAGCAGTACTACATCGAGGAGGCCACCCAGGGCGACATCGCCCAGCGGCTCGGTGTCTCCAGGGCCACCGTGAGCCGGCTGCTCACCGAGGCCCGCAAGCAGGGCATCGTCGAGATCAAGGTGCACCGGCCGGCCGCGCTGGAGGACGGCCCGCTGGCCGCCGAGGTGGCGCAGGCGCTCGACCTGCAGCGCGTCTACCTGGTCCCCAAGGTCAGCGGCCCCACCCTGGGCCCGTGGCTGGCCCCCGCCGTGACCCGGGCGCTCGCCGCGGTCGGGCTGGAGTCCGGCGACGTCGTGCTCGTCTCGTCCGGCACCACGGTCTACGAGTGCGCCCGCGAGGGGCTCGGCCAGTATCCGGGCGTCACGATCGCGCCCGCCGTGGGCGGCCAGGAGGAGCCGCAGCCCTGGTTCCAGACCAACGAGACCACCCGCATCCTGGCCGAACGCGCCGGCGGCGTGCCCGCCTACCTCTACGCTCCCGCGCTGCCCGGCCCCGAGCTGTTCTACTCGCTGCAGCACGAGCCGTCCGTACGCCGGGTCATGGACCTGTGGGCGCACGCCAAGTGCGCCATCGTCGGCGTCGGCTCGGCCCCGCTGATGCGGCAGATGACGCCCGCCCTCATGCCGCGCGACGCCGACAGCCTGCGCCAGGCCGTGGGCGACGTGTGCATGCGCGTCTACGACCGCGACGGCGAGCCGGTCACGTACCCGGGCAGCGAGCGCCTGGTCGCCACGAAGCCGGAGGAGTTGCGCCGCATCCCCGCCACGATCGCGGTCGCGGTGGGCGCCGAGAAGGTGCTGTCCATCGTCGCGGGCGCCAAGGGCGGCTACTTCAACCAGCTCGTCACCGATGTCCCGACCGCAGAGGGCCTGGTGGCCGCCGCCCGCCAGCTCTGAACATCTTTGCTGGACAAAGTTTCAGCACCCGCGCTACCGTGAGCCGCACCACAGGATGTGCCTGGTTGTGAGGGCATTGTCCTGTTTCGGGGGCAGTGCATCATGAATCCCGGTAGCAAGTGAGGAACGAAACCCGTGAACAGAGCTCAGATGCGGACCTCCGCGTTCGCCGCAGTGGCAGTGCTCGCAGGCTCGGTGCTGGCCGCGTGCGGCTCCGGCTCCGGCTCGACCGGCGGGGGCACGACCGGCGGCGGCAGCGGCGCCGTCCAGAACGCCAAGGTCGCCTTCCTCATGCCCGACCTCGCCTCCACCCGGTACGAGCTGGCCGACAAGCCGCTGTTCGAGGCCAAGATGAAGCAGCTCTGCCCGACCTGCCAGGTCATCTACCAGAACGCCGACTCCGACGCCGCCAAGCAGCAGCAACAGGCCAACTCCGCGCTCGCCCAGGGCGTCAAGGCCATCGTGCTCGACCCGGTCGACTCCGCCGCCGCGGCCACCATCGTCAAGACGGCCCAGTCGCAGCAGGTGGCGGTCATCGCCTACGACCGGCCGATCCCGGCCACGCCCGCCGACTACTACATCTCGTTCGACAACGAGAAGATCGGCTCCATGATCGCCCAGTCCCTGGTCGACCACCTGAAGAAGGAGAACGCCAAGGGCGGGATCCTCCAGGTCAACGGCTCGCCCACGGACGCGGCGGCCGGCCTGATCAAGAAGGGCATCCACAGCGCGGTCGCCCCGAGCGGGTTCAAGCTGCTGGCCGAGTACGACACCCCCGACTGGCAGCCGGAGAAGGCCCAGACCTGGGTCAGCGGCCAGATCACGCAGTTCAAGGACCAGATCGTCGGCGTGGTCGCGGCCAACGACGGCACCGGCGGCGGCTCGATCGCCGCGTTCAAGGCCGCGGGCGTGAAGGTGCCGCCGGTCACCGGCAACGACGCCGAGCTGGCCGCCGCCCAGCGCATCATCGCGGGCGACCAGTACAACACGATCTCCAAGCCGATCAAGATCGTGGCCGAGGCCTCCGCGAACGTGGCGTGGGAGTTCATGCAGGGCAAGAAGCCCGCGGGCAAGGCCACGCTCTACAACACCCCGTCGGAGCTGTTCGTGCCCACGGTGGTGACCAAGGAGAACATCAAGGAAGTGCTGTTCGACAGCGGCATCATGAAGGCCGCCGAGGCCTGCGCCGGCGAGTACGCCAAGGGCTGCGCCGAGCTCGGAATCAAGTGATGAGCGTCCTGTCTCTGCGCGGGATCAGCAAGACCTTCGGCGCGGTGGCGGCGCTGACCGACATCGAGCTCGACGTCGCCGCCGGCCAGGTCGTCGCGGTCGTGGGGGACAACGGCGCGGGCAAGTCGACCCTGGTCAAGATCCTCTCGGGCGTGCACCCGCCGGACGGCGGCACGATCACGTTCGAGGGGAACGAGGTCGACATCCCGACCCCGGCCGCCGCGCACAAGCTCGGCATCGCCACGGTCTTCCAGGACCTGGCGCTCTGCGAGAACCTCAACGTGATCCAGAACCTGTTCCTCGGCCAGGAGATCCGCCCGCTGCGCCTCAACGACGTGGCCATGGAGACCCGCTCGTGGGAGCTGCTCCGCCAGCTGTCCGCCAAGATCCCGAGCGTGCGGGTGCCGGTCGCGGCGCTGTCGGGCGGCCAGCGGCAGACGGTGGCCATCGCCCGGTCGCTGCTCGGCGACCCGAAGGTCATCATCCTCGACGAGCCCACCGCCGCGCTGGGCGTGGCGCAGACGGCCGAGGTGCTCAACCTGGTCGAGCGGCTGCGCGAGAACGGCCTGGGCGTCGTCATGATCAGCCACAACATGGCCGACGTGAAGGCCGTCGCCGACACCGTCGCCGTGCTGCGGCTCGGCCGCAATAACGGCGTGTTCGACGTGGACCAGGTCTCCACCGAGGACATCATCGCCGCCATCACCGGCGCCACCGACAACGTGGTCTCCAGGCGGGCGCAGAGGGGGAGTAGCTCATGAGCACAGTGACGACCGACCGCCAGGACGAGCGGCTGCGGGATCGCGACGGCCTGCGCGGCGCACTCGCCGACGTGGTCGAGCGGGCCCGCGGCGGCGACCTGGGCGTCATCCCCGTCGTGGTCGGGCTCGTGGTCATCTGGACGGTGCTGCAGATCCTGAACCCGATCTTCCTGTCCAGCGCGAACCTGGTGAACCTCACCCTGGAGTCCGCCGCCGTCGGCATCATCTCGCTCGGCATCGTCTGCGTGCTGCTGGTGGGCCAGATCGACCTGTCCGTCGGCTCGGTCAGCGGGCTGTCGGGCGCGGTGCTCGCGGTGCTGTTCGTGGGCCAGGGGCTGCCGGTCTGGCTGGCCATCGCCGCGGCCGTGATCATGGGCGCGGTCGTCGGCTGGGTGTACGGGCAGCTGTTCAACCGGTTCGGGGTGCCGAGCTTCGTGATCACGCTGGCCGGCCTGCTCGCCTTCCTCGGGCTCCAGCTGTACGTGCTGGGCACCAAGGGGTCGATCAACCTGCCCTTCGACTCGGGCCTGGTGAACTTCGCGCAGCTCGACTTCGTGCCGGCCTGGCTGTCGTACACGTTCGCGGTCGTCGCCGCCGTCTGGCTGTTCGTCACCGGATACCTGCACGCGCAGGAGCGGCGCAAGGCCGGGCTGTCGGCCAGGAGCGTGTCCACGCTGGCCGTCAGGAGCGCGGCGCTGCTGGTCGTGCTGGCCTTCGTGGTCTGGTACCTGGGCCAGACGCGCGGCGTGGGCTGGATGTTCGTCTTCTTCGTGGCGCTCGTGCTGATCATGCACTACCTGCTGTCGCGGACGAAGTGGGGCCGGGCCGTCTACGCCGTCGGCGGCAACGTGGAGGCCGCCCGCCGGGCCGGCATCAACGTCAGGGCCGTCTACACCTCGGTGTTCGTGCTCTGCTCGACGTTCGCCGCGGTCGGCGGCATCCTGGCCGCGGCCCGGCTCGCGGCGGCCAACCAGTCCAGCGGCGGCGGCGACGTCAACCTCAACGCCATCGCGGCGGCCGTGATCGGCGGGACGAGCCTGTTCGGCGGGCGCGGCACCGCGTTCGGCGCGCTGCTCGGGATCATCGTCATCCAGTCCATCTCCAGCGGTCTGACCCTGCTCAACCTCGACTCGTCGATCAGGTTCGTGGTCACCGGCGCAGTGCTGCTGCTCGCCGTGATCGTCGACTCCGTGTCGCGCCGGTCGAGGACCTCCCACGGCAGGGCCTGATGGCGATCATCTGCGTGGACGCGGGCACCACGGTCATCAAGGCGGTCGGATACGACGCCGAGGGCGCGGAGGCGTTCGTCGCCCGGCGGGAGACCGTGGTCTCCAGGCCCCTGCCCGGCCACGCCGAGCAGGACATGAACGCCGTCTGGGACGCGGTCGCCGCCACCGTGCGCGAGGTCGCCGCCCAGCTGGACGGGGTCGACTTCGTGGCCGTGACCGCCCAGGGCGACGGCTGCTGGCTGGTCGGCCCGGACGGCGAGCCGACCGGCCCCGCGATCCTCTGGAACGACGCCAGGGCGGCCTCGGCCGTGGACGGCTGGACCCGCTCCGGGATCGCGGCCGAGGCGTTCCGGCTCAACGGCTCGTCGGCCGCCTCCGGGCTGCCGCACGCGATCCTGACCTGGCTGCGCGCGAACGACCCCGGGCGGCTGGAGCGGTCGAGCGCCATGCTCACCTGCGGCGGCTGGATCTTCGCGCGGATGACCGGGGAGCTGGTCGCCGACGAGTCCGACGCCTCCGCGCCGTTCATGGACCTGCGGGCGCGGGCGTACTCCCCCTCGCTGCTGAGCCTGTTCGGGACGGAGTGGGCCGAGCGGCTGCTGCCCCCGATCCGCTCCGGCCACGTCGCCGAGCTGTCCAGGGACGCGGCCTCCGCGCTGGGGCTGCCCGCCGGGACGCCGGTCGTGATGGCCCCGTACGACATCGCCGCCACGGCGCTGGGCGCGGGCGCGGTGCGGGCCGGGCAGGCGTGCGGCATCCTCGGCACCACGCTCTGCACCGAGGTCATCGTCGACTCCGCCGACCTGGAGGGCGAGCCGATCGGGATCACGATCGCGCTGGCCGACGGCTACCTGCGGGCCTTCCCCACGTTCGCGGGCACCGAGGTGGTGCAGTGGACGTGCCGCATGATGGGGCTGAGCGGCCCGGCCGAGCTGGGCGACCTGGCCCTGCTGAGCGAGCCGGGCGCGCGCGGGCTGACGTTCCTGCCCTACATGTCGCCCGCCGGTGAGCGGGCGCCGTTCTCCGACCCGCTGGCCAAGGGGTCGCTGCTGGGCATGTCGTTCGAGCACGGCCGCGAGGACATGGCGCGGGCGGTGCTCGAAGGGCTGACGATGGTCATCCGCGACTGCCTGGCCGCCACCCGCGCGGCGCCGACAGAGCTGCGCGTGTGCGGCGGCGGCTCGAACAGCACCGTCTGGCTCCAGCTGATCGCCGACATCACGGGGCTGCCCGTGCGCCGCCCGGCGGACGCCGAGGTGGGCGCTCGGGGCGCGTACTTGGTGGGACTGGCCGCCACCGGCGCCGCTCCGTCCATCGCCACGGCGGCCTCGAAGCATGTACGGATGCGCGACGCGCTCGAACCCAAGCCCGCCAACCAGGCGCTGTACGACCGGCTGTTCGACGACTTCCTGACCCTGCGCCAGGCGAACGCGGTCTCCTGGCCGCTGCTGGCCGAGATGAGGGGCCGTACATGAGCGTATTTGTGGGCATCGATCTCGGGACCCAGAGCGTGCGGGCGATGGCCGTCGCCGGGGACGGGCAGGTGCTCGGCACCGCCGCCCGGCCGCTGACCAGCCACCGCGACGGGCCCCGCCACGAGCAGGACCCCGAGCAGTGGTGGCGCGAGCTGGCCGCCGCCACCCGCGAGGCGCTGCGCGACGTGCCGTCCGAGCAGGTGGCGGGCGTGGCCGTGGCCGCCACGTCTGGAACGATCCTGCTCACCGGCCCTGACGGCCGGGCGCTGACGCCCGCGCTCATGTACGACGACCGGCGCGCCGACGCCGGTCGCGCCAACGAGGTCGGCGCCCGCGTGTGGGAGCGGCTGGGCTACCGGCGCATGCAGCCCAACTGGGCGCTGCCCAAGCTGCTGTGGCTGCTCCAGGACGCCCCCGCCGGGGCGCGCCTCGCGCACCAGAACGACTTCGTCAACCGGCGTCTCGTCGGCCACGAGGTGGCCACCGACCTCAGCAACGCGCTCAAGACCGGCGTGGACCTCATCGAGGAGCGCTGGCCATCCGAGGTGCTGGACGCCCTGGACGTGCCCGCGGAGCTGCTCCCCGAGGTCGTACGGCCCGGCACCCGCCTGGGCGTGGTCTGCGCGGCCGCCGCCGAGGAGACCGGCATCCCCGCGGGCACGCCCGTGATCGCCGGGACCACGGACGGGTGCGCGGCCCAGCTCGGCGCGGGCGCCACCCGGGTCGGGAGCTGGAACTCGGTGCTGGGCACGACGCTGGTGCTCAAGGGCGTGACGAAGGAGCTGATCCACGACCCGCTCGGCGTCGTCTACTCGCACCGCGCGCCGGACGGCTCGTGGCTGCCGGGCGGCGCGTCGAGCACCGGCGCCGGCGTGCTCTCCCGCGACCTGCCCGGCCGCGACCTCGACGCGCTGAGCGCCCGGGCCGCCGCCCGCCCGGGCCCGCCCGCGAGCGTCACGTACCCGCTGGTCTCGCGGGGCGAGCGCTTCCCGTTCGACGCCCCCGGCGCCGAGGGGTTCACGCTCGGCAGCCCGGCCGACGATGTCGAGCGCTACGCGGCGATCCTGCTCGGCGCGGCCTTCGTCGAGCGCCTCTGCTTCGACTACCTCGACCTCCTCGGCGCCCCCGTGGACGGCGAGATCATCCTGACCGGCGGCGCCACCCGCAGCGCGTACTGGACCCGGCTCAGGGCGGACGTCCTGGGACGTCCCGTGACGCTGCGGGAGAACGCCGAGCCCGCCCTGGGCATGGCCGTCCTGGCGGGCGGCGACCCCGGCCGGATGATCAGGACCCGCGCGGTCGTCGACCCGTCGGGAGCCGACCTCACGGAGCCCTACCTGCGCTTCGTCACCGAGCTGGAAGGGCGCGGCTGGCTCGACCCGGCCGCCGCCCGGCACGCACGCGAGAGGACCGCCCGATGACCGACCTCGTCCTGGTCCGCCACGGCGAGACCGTCTGGCACGCCGAGAACCGCTATGCGGGCGTCAGCGACATCGAGCTGACCCCGCGCGGCCACGCCCAGGCCGCCCAGCTGGCCGAGTGGGCCGGTCAGGCGGGCCTGGCGGCCGTGTGGGCCTCCACCCTCAGCCGGGCCCGGATCACCGCCGCGGCCGGCGCCGACCAGGCGGGGGTGGAGCTCCGGACCGACCCGAGGCTGCGGGAGCTGGACTTCGGTGAGGGCGAGGGCCTGACCTCGGCCGAGATGGCGGCCCGCTTCCCCGAGGCCCGCGCCGCGTTCGAGTCCGACCCCGCCGCGCACCCGCTGCCCGGCGGCGAGGACCCGAGCCTGGCCGCCGACCGGTTCGTGGCCGCCCTCGGCGACATCGCCGCCGCCCACCCCGACGGGCGCGTGCTGGTGGTCGCGCACACGACCGCCATCAGGCTCGCCCTGTGCCGCCTGATCGGGGTGCCGCTCGGCGAGTACCGGCGGCTGTTCCCGCGGCTGGACAACTGTGCCCTGACCGAGCTGCGCCTGCGTACCGGGCGGCGAGCCGCGATGCTGCAGTACAACTCCCCGATTGGAGCCGTTCGTTGACCATCCGAGTGCTTGCCGCGGGCGACCACTTCGTCCAGAACCGCCTGCTCATCGACGCGCTCAGACGCGAGGTCCCCGGCGAGCTGGACATCAGCGAGCTCACGCTGCCGTGGCCGGTCGAGCCGTTCGGCCGGGTGGGCGAGGTGGACGAGGCCTCGGACGTGGAGGACGAGCTGATCGAGGCGCTACGCGGCGTCGAGGTCTGCGTGACCCAGATGGCCCCTTTGACCAAGCGGGTCCTGGACGCCTCTCCCGACCTGCGGCTGTTCTCCGTGAGCCGGGGCGGTCCCGTCAACGCCAACCTGGAGGCGGCCAAGGCGGCGGGCGTGGCGGTGACGTTCGCGCCGGGCCGCAACGCGGTGGCCACCGCCGAGCACACCCTGGCCATGCTGCTGGCCGCCACCCGCAGGATCCCCCAGACGCACGACGACCTGGCGGGGGGCGTGTGGCGGGGCGACTACTACATGTACGACAACGTCGGCCCCGAGCTGGACGGCAACACGGTCGGCCTGGTCGGCTACGGCGCCATCGGCCGCCGCGTGGCCCGCATGCTCGAAGGCTTCGGCGCGCAGGTCCTGGTCCACGACCCGTACGTGGACGTGCCCGGCCGGGTGGAGCTGGACGAGCTGCTCCGGCGCTCCCACTTCGTCTCCCTGCACGCCCGCGCCACCCCCGAGACCAACGGCATGATCGGCGCGGCCGAGATCGCCGCCATGCCGCGCGGCTCGGTCCTGGTCAACTGCGCCAGGGGCGCGCTGGTCGACTACGACGCCGTGTGCGACGCCCTGGAGTCGGGCCACCTGTTCGGGGCCGCCATGGACGTCTTCCCGGAGGAGCCCATCCCGGCCGGCTCGCGCCTGCTCACGACCCCGAACCTGATCATGACCCCGCACCTGGCCGGGGCCAGCAAGCAGACGGCCATGAACGCGGCCTCGATCGTGGCCGCCGACGTGGCCCGCTACGTACGCGGCGAGCCCCTGGCTCACCTGGCTACCCCTTGAGCGCTCCCGCCATCAGCCCCCGCATGAAGAACCTCCCCAGCACGACGTAGATCAGCATCGTCGGGATCGACGACAGGATGGCCGCCGCCATCTGCTGGCTGTACGGGGTGGCCTGCGCACCGGCGATGTTGTTCAGCATCACGGTCGTGGGCCAGCTCGTCGGCCCGGTCAGGAAGACGGCGAACAGGAAGTCGTTCCAGAGCGAGGTGAACTGCCAGATGACGACCACCGCGATCGCGGGCCCCGACACCGGCAGCACCACCGACCAGTACGCCCGCAGCATGCCCGCCCCGTCCACCCGGGAGGCCTCGATCAGCTCGTCGGGGATCGTGACGTAGTAGTTGCGGAAGATCAGCGTGCAGATCGGGATGCCGTACACGACGTGGGCCAGCACCAGCCCGGGGATGCCGCCGTAGAAGACGCCCTGCAGCCCGGTCAGCTCGTTCAGCCCCACGAGCAGCTGCACCAGCGGGATCATGACCCCCTGGTACGGGATGAACATGCCGAACAGGAACAGCGTGAACAGCACGTCCGCCCCGGGGAAGCGCCACTTGGACAGCACGTAGCCGTTCATGGAGCCGAGCGCGCACGACAGCAGCGAGCCCGGCACGGCCAGCAGCACGCTGTTCCACAGGCCGGGGGCCAGCTTCTCCCACGCCACCTGCCACGCCTCGGTCGTCCACGTGCGCGGCAGGTTCCACGCCTGGCCGGGGTCGGCCTCCGTGAGCGGTTTGAAGCTGGTGACCAGCAGCACGTAGATGGGGATCAGGAAGACCACCACGAAGAGGATCAGCAGCCCGAAGCGCAGCCAGGGGAAGGCCGTCCGGCGCGTGGCCACCGCCGTCATGAGCGCCTCTCCTTACGCACGGACCAGATCAGGTACGGGATCACGAAGATCGCCACGCTCAGCACGATGTACGACGCGATCGTGGCGCCCTTGGCGGGGTCGTGCGAGTCGAACACCGCCACCCACATGAACACCGCGGGCACGTCCGTGATGATCTGCTTGCCCGACACCGCCACGATCAGGTCGAACACCTTGAGCGAGATGTGCCCCAGGATGATCAGCGCGGACAGCGTGACCGGCCGCAGCAGGGGCAGCACCACGTGCCGGTAGACGCCCCACTCGGTGCAGCCGTCCACCCGCGCGGCCTCCCGCAGCTCCTCGGGCACGCCGCGGAAGCCCGCCAAAAACAACGCCATGACATATCCGGACATCTGCCAGATGGCGGGGATCGCCATCGCGGCCATCCCCCAGTCCGGATCCCTGAACCACTGCCACTGCGGCAGCCCGATCCAGTCGAACAGCCGGTTCAGCCCGACCGCCCGCTCCCCCGTCCCCGAGTTCATCAGCCACCGCCACACGATGCCGGTCGCGACGAACGAGATGGCCATCGGGAACAGATAGATCGCCCGGAACGTCCCCTCGCCCCTGATCCCCTTCTCCATGAGGAAGGCCAGCAGCCACCCGAGCAGGAGCGCGCCCACCACGAACGCGACCGTGAAGACGATCGCGTGGTTCACCGAGAGGTGCCACCGCGGCTGGTCCCAGATGTCGATGAAGTTCCGCAGCCCCACGAACTTCCCCTCGGACACCTCATCGTGCTTGTCCGTCATGGCCAGCCGGAAGTTCCAGCCGAGCATGCCGTACACGAAGACGCCGATCAGCACGATCGACGGCGTGACGAGGAGGAGTCCGGGCAGCCACGTGCGTGCCCGCCTCACAAGCATTCCCTCCCACGGGCGCGGCGGGTGCCCGCCGCGCCCCGACGAGTTACTGAGCGTTGGCCTTGGCCGCGTCGGCGAGCCCCTGCTGCAGGGCCTTGACGTCCTTGCTGCCGATGAACAGGCCGACCGCCTCGGTGATCGCCGCCAGCCACGGCTGGTTGACCGAGACGCCGTGCTGGATCGACCCGGCGAGCTTATTGCTCGACCAGTCCTTCAGCGCGTCGGCCAGGTAGTCGGTGTAGAGGGACTGGTCGGCGTCCTTGCGGGCGGGGATGGAGCCCTTCTTGGGGTTGAAGGCGTCCTGGCCCTCCTTGCTGGCCGCCACCTTCAGCCAGGCGATGGCGCCGTCACGGTTCTTCGCGCCCTTGGGGAGGGTGAAGCTGTCGGACAGCCACATGTACGTGCCCTCGGTCCCGGGAGCCGGCGCCCAGTCGAAGTCCGTCTTCGACTTCTTGCCCAGGCCGCCCTCGGGCGGGTTGTGGAAGTAGCCGTACGCCCAGTCGCCCATGATGTTGAACGCGGCCTCGCCGTCGGCGACCTGCTTGGCGGCCGGCTGCCAGTCGTCCTGCGGGTCGCCCGCGTACGACATGATCTTGGCGAAGCTTTCGAGCGCCTTGGTCACCTGCGGGCTGTTCCAGTCGGCGCCCGGCTTGAACAGCGCGTTGTAGGCGTCGGTGCCCATCGAGCCGAGCAGGACGTTCTCCAGCAGGTGGGTGACGGTCCACTCGGAGCCGATCGACAGCGGGATCTTGCCCTTGGCCTTGACCTTCTCCAGGTCGGCGATGAACTCGTCGATCGTCTTGGGCGCGGCGGCCACGCCGGCGTCCTTGAGCACCGCCGGGTTGAACCACAGCACGTTGGAGCGGTGGATGTTCACCGGGACCGAGTAGATCTTGCCGTCAACGCTGATCTGCTCGACGAGCTGCGCGGGGAAGACGTCCTTCAGCTTCAGCTCGTCGTACAGGAAGGTCAGGTCCTCCAGGTTGCCGGCCTTGATGTAGCCCTGCAGCTCGGCGCCCGCGTGTCCCTGGAAGGTGTCGGGCGGGGTGTTGGCCTGGAGCTTCGACTGGAGCAGGGCCTTGGCCTTGTCACCGGAGCCGCCCGCCACGGCGGCGTCGAAGAATGTGTAGTTCGGATTCTGCTGCTCGAAGATCTTCTTCATCGCCTGGAGGCCGTCGGCCTCGCCGGGGCCCGTCCACCAGGAGAAGACCTCAACCTGTTTCTTCTCTCCGCCGCCGCCACTGGCCGCCGGAGACTGGGACGCCTGCCCGCCTCCGCCGCCGCCGCAGGCCACCAGGCTCAACGCGCTCACGATCGAGATCGAGACGGTCGCTAACCACCGTCGCATCGCACACCATCCCTTCGAAGCCCCCGAAGTTGGTGATTTGACAACGTTGTCAACCAACGGCCATCTACCCACTTCCCGCCGCGCGGCGTCAAGGGATGGGCGGATAACAGCTCCGCATACTCAGCGGACGCGCTCCAGCCCGCCCTCGGGGTTGGTCACCACCGTGACGCTGAAGTCGTAGCTCGTGCCGGGCGGATCGCCGCCGCCCGCGGCCACCACCAGCGCGCCCTTGGACACCCCCAGGCCCACCAGGGCGACCAGGTCGCACCGGCTGTCGGGCGACCACGTGGTCAGCACGACGTCGGACTCGGCCAGGCCAACGGGCAGGTCGAGCTCCGCCATCCTGGACAGCAGGTCGGCGTGGGACATCCGGCCGCCGTCGGCCGTCAGCAGCGCGTCCTGGCGCTTGGCGTCGAGCGCGGGCAGCGGGGTGGGCTCCAGCGTGAGCAGGCAGCGGAAGTCGATCGTGTCGAGCGCCGCGCCCAGCGAGACGACCTGGCGCACCCGGGACTCGTCGGCCGCCCGCACCGCCGTCTCCGCCAGGTCGGGAGTGGTGATCAGGGTGCGCGCGTCGCACGCGCGCAGCCACGCGGCCATCTCACCGGCGCCGAGCGCGGGATCGATCGGCGCCGCCACGCCGCCCGCCGCCAGCACGGTGTGCACGGCCAGCGTCTGCGCGCCGGCGGTCGAGACGTGCACGCCCACCACCTGGTCGCGCCGCGCGCCCCTGCGTACGAGCCCCGAGGCCGCCCTGGTCACCTCGGTCACCAGCCTGCGGTAGCCGTAGACGTGGCCGCCGCGCAGATCGACGAGCGCCGGCCGCTCCCCGCGCTCGTACGCCCGGCGGAACACCTCGTGGATCACGGTCCCGGTGGTCGAGGCGGCAGGCTTCATGCCCGCCAACGTACGACCGCCGGGCATGCACAGCATCCACCGATGTATGTAGGCAGATGTGCATTCCCTCGGGCGGGCCCGAGCCCTGCGCGACTCGAGCCCGCTGCCACGCGCCCGGAACCGGACCTCCACCCCTCCGAGGAGGCCCAGCTCCGCGCGGACGCGTGACGTCCCCGATGGACCGGCCACACCGCCGAGGGATAGGAGCGACGGTGCGGCCGATCACACGTAGCAACGGTAGGTGTGCATACGGGTGCCGCACATGCGCTGACATGGCCATTCGACGATGTAAACCGGCCGGCTCCGCGATGTGTAGAGAGGTGCGCCGATCAGCGGCGCTCGATCACCCATGCGGCGATCTGTGTACGTGTGGAGAAGCCCAGCTTGGACAGGATGTTGGCCACGTGGCGGGCGGCGGTCGCCGGGCTGATGACCAGTTCGTCGGCGATGGCCCGGTTGCTCAGCCCTCTGGCGATCAGCTCGGCGATCTCGCGCTCCCTGGCCGTGAGCCTGCTGTCCTGGCTGACCGGCATGACCGGCTCCATGGGGCGTTCGGGCAGCGCGCCGTCCAGGGCGCACGCCACGGCCTGCTCGGCGGTCATCCCCGCGCCCTCCGACCACAACATGCCGACCACGGCCTCGCCCAGCCCGCTCCGCGCCGGTCGCAGGACGTCCTCCGTACGCGCGTCCGGCTGGCGGCTGCGCAGCGCCACCGAGGCGGCGGCCAGCAGGACCGCGCGCCGGTGGTCGCCCTCGGCGGAGACCAGGACCGCCCACTCCTCCAGCCGCCTGGCGATGCCCGCGCGCAGC
Organism: Nonomuraea angiospora; assembly: GCF_014873145.1. Taxonomy (NCBI): domain Bacteria; kingdom Bacillati; phylum Actinomycetota; class Actinomycetes; order Streptosporangiales; family Streptosporangiaceae; genus Nonomuraea; species Nonomuraea angiospora. The sequence continues at coordinate 5,882,008 of NZ_JADBEK010000001.1, forward strand.
CCCGCGTCGCGGCTGAGCACCAGCGCCTCGGTGAACCTGGCCCTGGCCTCCGCCAGGTCACCCTGGTCGAGCGCCACCTTGCCGAGCCCGGCCAGGCAGCTCACGATCTGCTGCCTGGCGTCCACGTGCCGCAGCAGGCCCAGCCCCGACTCGTAGTGCCGCTTGGCCGTCGCGAGGTCGCCCGAGCGCCTGGCGACCTGGGCGAGCCCGATGTGGGCGTAGGACCGGCCCACGTGGTTGTCGAGCCCCTCGTTGATCGCCAGCACCTCCTCGAACCCGCGCTGCGCCTCCCGCAGGCGGCCGTGGTGCAGCCCGAACTGCGCCCGGGTGCCCTGGGCCAGCGACTCCAGGATGAGGTCGCCGGAGCGCCTGGCCAGCTCCAGCGCGCGGGCCAGGGTGTCGGGCTTGCCGGTGAGCTGGGCCAGCACGATCGTGCCGACGGCCTCGCCGTACGCGTCGTCGGCGGACCTGCACAGATCGAGCCCGGCGCGGGTGCACCACGTGGCCAGCTCGAGATCGCCCGCCGCCAGCGCCAGCTCGCCGCGCAGGATCGTGGCCTGCCCGCGCAGCGCCGGCTGCACCTGCGGGGCCTCGAGGGCCAGCAGCCGGTCGAGCCGCTCGGCCATGTCGAGCTTCCTGCCGCTGCCGACCAGCAGGTAACGCAGGTCGGTCAGCAGGCCCAGCGCGGTCTCCGGCAGGCCGATGGCGATCGACCAGTCGCAGGCCGAGCCGACCTCGACCTTGAGCGCGTCGAACAGGTTCACGTACCGCTCGATCACCGGCCACGACGTGCGCGCGCCCGGCGCGATCGCCTCCTTGAACCCGCTCGCCATCGCGGCCAGCGCCGTCAGGTGCCTGCGCCGCAGCTCCGTCTCCTCACCCGACTCGGCGAGCTGCTCCAGCGCGTAGTCCCGTACGGTCTCCAGCAGCCGGTAGCGCGCCTGACCGGCGATCTCGCCGTCGAGCGCGACCAGCGACTTGTCCACCAGGTCGCACAGCCTGAGCAGCACGTCCTCCTCGGGCAGCCCCGGCCCCGAGCAGACCGCCTCGGCCAGGTCGAGCGTCCACGAGGAGCGGAAGGCGGCCGTGCGGCGCAGCAGCAGCCGCTCCTGCGGGGAGAGCAGCCGGTAGCTCCAGTCCACCGCGGCCCTGAGCGTGCGGTGCCGGGCCGGAGCCGTACGCGCGCCGCCCGCCAGCAGCCTGAACCGGTCGTCCAGCCGCTCGACGAGCTGGCGTACGGACAGGACCCGCACCATGGCGGCGGCCAGCTCGATCGCCAGCGGCAGGCCGTCGAGCGCCTGGCACAGCTCCGTGACCAGCGGCCGGCTCTCGTCGGTCAGCTCGAAGCCGGGCCGGGCGGCGGTGGCCCTGGCCACGAACAGCCGCACGGCCTCGCTCTCCTCCCCGCCCCCCGAACCGCTCGCCGCCCCTGTCGCCGAGCCGCCCACCGAGCCGCCCGCCGAGCCACCCCCGGAGCCGCCCGCCGGCCGGTCCACCGACAGGGGCGGCACCCGCCACACGGTCTCGCCGGGTACGCGCAGCGGCTCCCTGCTGGTGGCCAGCACGGTGAGCCCCGGGCAGGCGCCGAGCAGGTCACGGCACAGCTCCGCGCACTCCCCGATCACCGGCTCGCAGTTGTCGAGCACCAGGAGCGCGCGCCGGCCCCCGATCGACTCGGCCAGGTCGCCCGCGATGCCGAGCGCGGCTGCGACGTACCCTCTCAGCTCGCCCTTCTCCAGGTCGGCCAGTTCGATCACCCACACGCCGCCAGGATGGTCAGGACCCACCCTGGCCGCGAGCCGCATCGCCAGCCGGGTCTTCCCGATGCCGCCCGCGCCGCAGAGGGTCACGGCCCGGGAGACGCGCATCAGATGGACGAGCTCATCGAGATCGGACTCCCGGCCCACGAACGCGTTCGGCTCGGCCGGCAGGTCGCTGAAGTCGGCGAATCGCAGCATCACTGTGAGTGTGTCACCAACTACGCCATGCGCCCAGACATAATCTATGGAGATCTGTCAGTGCCCGCGGACACACTCGCGTCAGGTCCCTCGACGACCTCTGCACCCTCCGGGCCGCCGCCTACCGCTGACCCTTCATTGCAGGGCGGCCGCGATGACCGTGCGGGCGATCGAGGTCACCGCGTCGGCCCGCGCCCCGGGGTGCTCCAGCACGACCCCCACCGCCACCTCGGGCGCGTCCGCGGGCGCGAAGGCGGTGACGAGCGCGTGGTCGTCCGTCCCCGGGATGACCTCCGACAGGACGGCCTCGGCGCCCCTCCTGGGGGCGGCGGCCGCCGACTTGCCGGTGCGCGGCGCCATCGTCATCATCGCCGCCAGGCTCTTGGCCAGCGCCGGCGACACCGCCTTGCGATAGACGGAGGGGCCGGCGCGGTCGATGATCGAGCCGTCCGCCAGCCGTACCTCCTCCACCAGGTACGGCCGCATCAAGGTCCCGTTGTTGGCCACGGCGGCCGACAGCATGGCGACCATCAGCGGCGTCACCCGGATGGCGTGGTGCCCGATGGCCGACAGTGCGGTCTGCGCCCGATCCATGGCCGGCGGAAAGCGGCTGGCGGTGGCGACGAGCGGGATCGTCAGGTTGGGCGCGTTGAACCCGAACGCCTCCGCCTGGTCCCTGAGCAGGTCCTGCCCGAGCTGCAGCCCGATGCCGGCGAACGCGGTGTTGCAGGACACGTGGAACGCGTCCGTGAGCGTCGGCCGCTCCTTCCCGCAGCCGCCGCCGCCCGCGTTCTGCAGGATCGTCGGCGTCCCGGGAAGCCGCAGCCGCGCGGGCGCGTTCACCGGCGTGGTCGGCGTGTACTCCCCGGACGCCAGCGCCGCGGCCGCCGTGACCAGCTTGAACGTGGACCCGGGCGGATAGAGCCGGTTCAGCGCCCGGTTCAGCAGGGGCCGCGCCGGATCCTGCCGGAGCAGCCGCGAGGTCGCGAGGAGCCGCCCGGCGTCGAACGTGGTGAGGGTGTTCGGGTCGTAGGTCGGATAGGTGGTCAGCGCCAGGATCGCCCCCGTCGCCGGGTTGATGGCCACCACCGCTCCAGGGAGCCCCATCCTCCTGAGCTCCTGGTACGCGGCCCGCTGCACCCGCTCGCTGATCGTCAGCCGGACGTCGGCCCCCTCCACGACGCCCGCCCCGACCAGCGAGCGCACCTTGACCTTCGGGTCATCCCCGGACAGCACCTCGTCCCGCGCCTGCTCGATCCCGGTGGAGCGGTAGAGCGACATGTGACCGGTGACGGCCGCGTACAGCTCCCCGTCCTGGTAGACCCGCCGGTAGAGGTACGGGCCGCCGCCGGTGGGGCGGCTCACGGCGATCGGGGTGCCCTCATAGGTCAGGATGTCGCCGCGCGGATGGTCGAACCTGGCGATCAGCGGCCGCACGTTCCTGTGGTCGGCGTTGAGCTCCCGCGAGCCGAACGCCTGGACGAGCGTCACATGCGCCAGCAACACGAACAGCATCGCCGCGCACAACCTGGCGACACGGCGCAGCGGCTCGTCGATCCGCTCCGCCCTCGATCCGGCCATGGATCTTGGTTTAACAGCCGGACCGCAAAGACAGGGCTAGAGCTGGCTGCGGTAGTAGCCAATCTTGTTGTGGATGTACTTCTGCCGCTCCGCCAGCTTGTCGATCTGCTCCCTGACCTGCCGGTCGTGCTCCTCCAGCAGCTTGATCCGGTCGGGGATCGTGCCGTCTCCGGCGCGTACGAGCTCGGCGAAGCGGAGCATCTTGGCGATGGGCATGCCCGTGTCACGCAGGCAGCGCAGCGTGCCGAGCCAGCCGATGTCCTCCTGGCTGAACCTGCGCTGCCCGGCCGCGTTGCGCCCGACGCGCTCCAGCAGGCCGATCTTCTCGTAGTAGCGCAGGGTGTCGATGCTGAAGCCGGTCTCCTCGACAACTTCCGCCGGCGTGTAGACACTCATGCGCCCTCCTTCGTCGGTCGCATGAGCGTGCCACTGCTGTGTTCGATGGTTCGCTCGCTCTGCTCGCTCACGTTCACCAGGATCCCACCTGGAGCGCACTCCAGGTCAATGGGCTTGACATGGAGTGCGCTCCAGCTCCCAAAGTCGGGCCCATGAACATCGCACTCGGCACGATTCCGTTCGGCACGACCGTCGACCTGCGGGACACTTTCGCCATCCTGGACCGCTTCCACGAGGCCGGCGGCACGATGCTCGACACGGCCAACAACTACCCGTTCTGGGTGGAGGGCCGGTCGGGCGACGAGAGCGAGCTGGCCATCGGCGCGTGGCTGGCCGCTCGCGGCAACCGCGATGAGGTCTTCATCAGCACGAAGGGCGGCGCCCGCCCCACGGTCCCCGGCGACACCACCCTGGCCTCCGCCGAGGGCCTGTCCGCCCCCGCCATCGCCAAGGCTGCCGAGGGCAGCCTGCGGCGCCTCGGCACGGACCACATCGACCTGTACTGGTCGCACATCGAAGACCGGTCCGTCCCGCTGGAGGAGACCCTGGGGGCGCTGAACGAGCTCGCCCAGGCAGGCAAGATCCGCAGCGCGGGGGCGAGCAACATCGCGACCTGGCGCCTCGAACGGGCCAGGAACCTCTCGGCCGCCCACGGCTGGATCCCCTACACCTACCTCCAGCTCCGCCACACCTACCTGCGACCGCGCCCGCTCACCAAGCTGGCGGAGTCCGGGCACAGGCTGGCCACGGACGAAACCCTCGACTACCTGGCCGCCGAGCCTGACGTGACGCTGTGGGCGTACAACACGCTGATGTTCGGCAGCTACACGCGCCCTGACCGGCCCATCCCCGAGATCTACGACCACCCGGGGACCGCGCGGCGGCTCGCGGTGCTGCGGGAGGTCGCGGACGAGCTGGGCGCCACGGCCAACCAGGTGGTGCTGGCATGGCTGCTGGCCGACGGCGTGGTCCCGATCGTGGGCGTCTCTACGCAGGCCCAGCTGGAGGAGGCCATCGCCGCCGCCGACCTCAAGCTCGACCCCGACCTCCGCACCCGACTCGACACCACCACCTGACCCGGTCCCCCTTCCGCCGCCCCACCGCACCGAGCTGAGCGCCGCGCGCATTGCGCCGACCACCACCGCACCGGTGAAGCGCCGTCCACATTGCGCCCGACCACCACTGCACCAGTGAAGCGCCGTGCACATTGCGCCGCCCTCCACCGCACCACACCCCGCCGACCCGGCGCCAGAAGGGCGGGGCTCGCGCCTTGCGGCCTGGCAGCAGGCGGCACGCTCGCGGGCGGCCCAATGGCGGGGCGGCGTCGCAGCGGGCCGCGTGGTGGCGGGCGGTGTGGTGGCCTTCGTCGCAGCCGGAGGGGCGGGGGTGCCTTGGGGGCGGGGGTGCCTTGGGGGTGGGGGTGCCTTGGGGGTGGGGGGCGTCAGGGAGAGGGGTGGGTGAGCGGGAGTCGGTCAGGCGAGGTGGTCGGACAGGTAGCGGCGGACGAGGTGTTTGCATTCGGCGATCAGCAGCGCATCGCCGCACCGATCCAGGCGGAACGCCAGCTTGAGCACCGCGTCCGTCGCCTCCACCGCCACCAGCAGCGCGCGATCCAGCCCCGGCCCCACGGGTGCGTCCAGGAGTTCGAGGGTGAGGGCGCGCAGCCGGTCGGCCACCACCATGTTGTTCTCCTGGGTGCCGTCCAGCGCCATCTTGCTCCCGCCGACCGCCGGGCCGCCGGGGGCGAGGAGGACCTCGCCGAAGTCCAGCACCCCGAACCCCGGCGTGGTGCGCTTCATGGCGACGAACTCGTCGATGGCCAGGTCGACCAGGTCCGTCCAGTGTCCGAGGTCGGCCTGGGGGATGCGGTCGATGACCCGGGAGAGGAACGCCTCGAGGTTGCGCCGTGCCAGCGCCCGCACCAACCCCTGCTTGTCGTGGAAGAACTGGTAGAAGGTGCCGATCGGGACTTCGGCGCGGCGGGCGACCTCTTTGGTGGTCATCGCCTCGTAGCCGACCTCATCGAGAAGGAGCGCGCACTCGTCGAGCATCCGCTCCACCCGCTCCACGCTCCGGCGCTGGGCGGGACGGCGGCGCAAGGTACTCGTCATGACCCCATCCTGACCTATTACTGACATTAAAGTTCCCATAGACGAAAGGAGCCCGGGATGTTCCTGTGGGGGACGGCCACTGCGGCGTACCAGATCGAGGGCGCGGTCAAGGAGGACGGCAGGGGCGTCTCCATCTGGGACACCTTCGCCCACGAGCCGGGCCGCACCAGGGACGGGCATACCGGGGACGTGGCATGCGACCACTTTCACCGGTGGCGTGAGGACGTCGAGCTCATGTCCGGGCTCGGGGTGAACGCCTACCGCTTCTCCATAGCCTGGCCGCGCGTGCAGCCGCAGGGGGACGGCGAGGTCAACGTGGCAGGGCTCGACTTCTACGAGCGGCTGGTGGACGCGCTGCTGGAGAAGGGCATCCAGCCGGTGCCGACGCTGTTCCACTGGGATCTGCCGCAGGCGCTACAAGATCGCGGCGGCTGGATTAATCGCGATATTGCGGGAAATTTCGCCGAGTACGCCGCCACCGTCGCCGCCCGCCTGGCCGATCGCGTCCCCCTCTGGATCACCCTGAACGAGCCGTTCGTCCACATGGCCTACGGCTACGCCATGGGCATCCACGCGCCGGGCCAGGCCCTCCTCACCGACGCGCTCCCCGCCGCCCACCACCAGCTCCTGGCCCACGGCCTGGCCACGCAGGCCCTACGGGCGGCCGGAGCCCGCCAGGTGGCCATCACGAACAACTGCACCCCGGTCTGGCCCGCGTCCCAGGAGGAAGCCGACCTGAAGGCGGCGGAGGCCTACGACATCCTCCACAACCGCCTCTTCAACGACCCCATACTTCTCGGCAAATATCCGGACCTGTCGGCGTACACCAAGACTGTCGACTTCGTCCGGGACGGCGACCTCGACGTCATCGCCACCCCGCTGGACGGCCTGGGCATCAACTACTACAACCCCACCCGCATCGCCGCCCCCACCGACGACGGCCTCCCCTTCGCGGACGCGGGCGTCACCGGCTATCCCACCACCGCGTTCGGCTGGCCGGTCGTCCCCGACGGCCTGCGCGAGCTCCTGACCGGCCTCAAGTCCAGGTACGGCAGCGCGCTCCCGCCCATCCACATCACCGAGAACGGCTGCTCGACCGACGACACGCTGGAGGACCACTCCCGCATCGAGTTCCTGGAGGGCCACATCGCGGCGATGCGCCGGGCCATGGACGAGGGCGTGGACGTCCGGGGTTACTTCGTCTGGTCCCTGCTGGACAACTTCGAGTGGGCCGAGGGCTACCACCAGCGCTTCGGGCTCGTACACGTGGACTTCGAGACGCAGCGCCGCACCCCGAAGGCCTCCTACCGCTGGCTGCGGGAGCACCTGCGGGCTCAGAACACCGACACGTGAACGTGGTCGTAGTGGTTGGCCGTGACCCCGCCGCGGTCCGACATCGGGTCCCAGCCGCCGCCTGACCGGATGTCGTAGTAGCGCTGCTTCCAGATGATGTACATGACGCCGATCCGGGCGCCGTTCTTGATCAGGTAGTCGGCCAGGGCGTCGCCGCGGGCCTCGTCGGACCCGCTGGCCATGGTGCCGCCACGCGACATCATGAAGTCGCAGGCCCGGCCCTTGCCGTGCTCGCCGGGGTCGCCGGGGCGCAGGCAGCCCACGCCGTACTTCATAGGGAAGTTCCGCATGATGTCGGCCCGCACGTCGATCATGCGCTGGGTCAGGCCCTCGGCGCCGCCGGGCTGCTGGAAGCCGTACTTGGCGAGCAGCTTGTCGATCTCGCGCTGCTTGCTCTGGAGGTTCTTGATCTCCTTGCGCAGCTTCTCGATCCTGTCGTTGGCGGCGATCTTCGCCTGTTTGGACTTGTCGATCAGCTTCTGGACGCTCTGGACGCGCCTGGTGCGCTCGTCGGCCATGTAGGTCATGTTGGCCGCCTGGCCCAGCATCATGGTCGGGTCGACGTTGGGGGTGAGGAGCTGGAAGGTGTCGAGGGGGCCCACCATGTACGCGGTCTGCGCGATGCCCGCCACGTCCGCCTGCGCCTGCCTCAGCTGGGCCAGAAGGGTGCTGGAAGTGGTGGTCGCCCGTTTCACCTGGAGCTTGATCTCCTCCAGGCTCTGGATCTGGCCGCGGTAGCGCTTTTCGAGCAGCTCGGCCTGTTTGGTGAGTTTCCGCAGGTCACCAGGGCTGGGGTCGGCCACGGCAGGGGATGACACGGGAAGGCCGAGCAGCCCGGCGAGGACGGCGACAAGAACGGCGATCCGCCCGGTTCTCACACCCGCCCCCTCCCCTCATAGACGGTCCGAAACTATAGAAGATGATCTTGATTCCTGTCACCCGAACGGCCGAACTGCCGCACCATTGGTGACATTTATGGTGATTTGTCCGAATTAAGAAGGATCTAAAGATTGGGCCTTGTATAGATCGCTCCAACGGTCTGAGATGGCGATCGAACTCGTCTCTGCGAAGGGGCAGATCGTGTCTCGAACCTTGACCATCGCCACCGCCGTCATCCTCGGCTTAGGCACCTCCATCGTGGCCACGACCGCGCAGGCGTCCGTGGACCCGCTACCACCCCGCGACCGCATCGAGCTCTACCAGCTCGACAGCGCCCCGGGCACCGCGCAGACACTCAGGGAAAAAGGCTTCGACGTCGTCCAGCAGCAGAACAAGGGCGACCAGGAACACATCGAACTCACCGCCGCGCAGACCGATCTCGACGCGCTGCGCAAGCTCGGCCACAAACCCGAGCCCGTACGCAACCCCCAGGGCCAGACCCAGCTCGAGGCCGCCAAGGCACAGGCGGCCTCCGGCTACACCGTGTGGAAGTCCTATTCGGAGACGGGCGGCATCGCCGACCAGCTCAAGGCCATCGCCGGCGCCAACAAGGACATCGTCAAGCTCCAGTCCATCGGCAAGTCGCTGAAGGGCCAGGACATCCTGGCCGTCAAGGTCACCACGGGCGCCCGGCTGCTGCCCGACGGCCTCAAGCCCTCGACGCTCTACTCCGCCACCCAGCACGCCCGCGAGTGGATCGCCACCGAGGTGGACATGCGGCTGCTGAAGTACGTGATCGCGAACAAGGCCGCGCTGAAGGACCTGCTCAACAAGACCGAGCTGTGGTTCGTGCCGGTGGCCAACCCCGACGGGTACGACTTCACCTTCACCGAGGGCAACCGCCTGTGGCGCAAGAACCTGCGTGACGTCGACGGCGACGGCAAGATCACGATCGGCGACGGCGTCGACCCGAACCGGAACTTCCCGACGAACTTCCACTACGACGAGGAAGGCTCGTCGAGTATCCCGAGCAGCGACACCTACCGCGGCGCGGGCCCGGCCAGCGAGCCGGAGACCAGGGCCATGGACGGCCTGCTCAGGCGCATCGGGTTCGAGATGCAGCTCAACTACCACTCCTACGGCCCGCTGCTGCTCTACCCGAGCGGCTTCCAGATCGCCACGGAGACGGCCGACAACCCGATCTACGAGGCCATCACCGGCAACGACGCCAAACCGGCCGTCCCCGGCTTCGACCCCGACCTCGGGGCCGAGCTGTACACCACGAACGGCGACACCAACGACCATGCCCACCGCCAGTACGGCACGCTGTCGTGGACGCCGGAGCTGGACGAGGGGTGCGACGGCTGCGGGTTCGTCTTCCCCGACGACGAGGCGCTGGTGCAGGGCGAGTTCGAGAAGAACCTGCCGTTCGCGCTCGACGTGGCCAAGTCGGCGGTCAACCCCGTCGAGCCGGTCAACCACCTGGGCAACACGACCCCGGACTTCGAGATCGACCCGTTCGAGGTCAGCTACGGCAAGGACCAGGTCGTCCAGGTCAACGCCAAGCGCAAGCTCGGCCCGGTCTTCCTGAACTACCAGGTCAACGGCGGCCGTACCAAGACCGTCCTGACGGGCGAGTGGAAGGGCGGCGAGCGGTACGGCAGCGGCTACAACCGCTACTACCACCGCCTGCGCGGCAAGATCACCGGCACCAGGCCCGGCGACAAGGTGAAGGTCTGGTTCGCCTCGATCGGCAGGAAGAGCGCCGACTTCACCTACACCGTGGCGACCGACATCGGCGGCAAGGTGCTGATCCTGGCCACCGAGGACGTCACGGGCCTCAGCCCGGCGCAGGGCGTGAGCGAGGCCAAGTACGCCGACGAGTACGCCGCGGCGCTCACGGCGGCCGGCTACACCTCGGACGTGTACGACATGGACAAGATGGGCCGCAAGGCCCCGCACCCGCTGGGCGTGCTCAGCCACTACAAGGCCGTGGTGTGGGAGACCGGTGACGACATCATCCCGAGGTCGCCCGGCCAGGTGGGCGGCACCACCTCCAAGGGCGGCGTGGACACCGAGCTCGCGGTCCGCGACTACCTGAACGAGGGCGGCAAGCTGCTGCACGCCGGCAAGTACCCGTCGTTCGCGGCCAACAACAACGGCGCCTACTACTACCAGCCCGACCAGCCGGCGCAGCCGGAGTGCACGGTCCCGGACGACCCGCCGTGCATCCCGGTGTTCAACGACTTCCAGCAGTACTGGCTGGGCGCGTACGTCTTCTTCGACGACGCCGGCACCAACCACGACACGGGCCAGCCGTTCGGGCTGGCGGGCAACGGCGGCGCGTTCGACGGCTTCGGCGCGACGATCGAGCCGAGCCACACCAACTCGTTCGTGGCCACCTCGGCCATCCTGCCCGCGCAGCAGTTCCCGCTGTTCGCGAGCTCGGCGCAGGTCAAGTGGGTACGCCCGGGCGGCCCGTTCGACCCGCACTCCGGGGCGTGGGACGTCTACAGCGGCATCGCCGACGTCTCGTGGAAGCGGCTGACCAAGACGGTCGACCTGACCGGCAAGACCAGTGGCGAGCTGACGTTCTGGACGTCGTACGACACCGAGAGCACCTGGGACTACCTCGCGGTCGAGGCGCACACGGCCGGCGGCGACGACTGGACCATGCTCCCGGACGCCAACGGCCACACCACCCAGGAGACCGGCAGCAGCTGCGACCCGCCCAGCGGCGGCGACGGCTGGCGGACGATCCACCCGTTCACCCAGCGCTACCAGGGCCCCAACTGCGAGCCCACCGGCACCTCCGGCGCCTGGCACGCCGCCACCGGCAACTCGGCCGGCTGGCAGCAGTGGAAGATCGACCTGACCCCGTACGCGGGCAAGCGGGTCGAGCTGTCGATCTCCTACATCAGCGACTGGAGCACCCAGGGCGCGGGCGTCTTCCTGGACGATTTCGCGGTCACCCTGGACGGCGTGACGGCCGAGCAGACCTCGTTCGAGTCGGACCTGGGCGGCTGGGCCGTCGGGGCGCCTCCCGAGGGCACCTCGCCGTCGATCAACAACTGGTTCAGGACGGACCAGGTCTTCGAGGAGGGTGCCGGAATCGTCACCAAGGACACCGTCTACCTGGGCTTCGGCGCTGAGAGCGTGACCGACCCGGCCACGCGCGCCGACCTCGTCAAGAGATCCATGAAGCACCTGCTCGGTTAGAGCCGGAGAGGGGTGCGGCAGAGCGTGCCGCACCCCTCTTGCGTGTCCGGACAGAACATGGTTCGGTCACCTTGAGGAAGTCCGGAAGCAAGCAAGCATTCGGTCAAGCAGGAGGGTCACGACATGCGCCGGCACGACACGCTGTTCATCGGGGGCGAATGGGTGGCCCCCGCGGGCACCGCGACGATAGACGTCGTCTCCCCGCACACCGAGGAGGTGGTCGGCCAGGTGCCCGACGGCACCACCGCGGACATGGACCGCGCGGTCGCGGCCGCCAGGGAGGCGTTCGACCACGGGCCGTGGCCGCGGATGACGTTCGCCGAGCGGGCCGAGGTCATCGGCAGGCTGGCCGCGATCTACAACGAGCGGCAGGGCGAGATGGCCCAGCTCATCACGGAGGAGATGGGCTCGCCGATCACGTTCTCGAACCTCGCCCAGGCGCCCCAGCCGCTGGGCATGCTGCAGTACTACGCCGAGCTCGGCAAGACGTTCGAGCAGGAGGAGCAGCGGCCGGGCCTGTTCGGCCCGATCACCGTGCGCAGGGAGCCCGTGGGCGTGGTGGCGGCCGTGGTGCCGTGGAACGTGCCCCAGTTCGTCACGATGACCAAGGTCGCGCCCGCGCTGCTGGCCGGCTGCGCCATCGTGCTCAAGCCGGCCCCCGAGACGCCGCTGGACGCGTACCTGCTGGCCGAGTGGGCGATCGAGGCGGGCATCCCGGCGGGCGTGCTCAACATCGTGGCCGCGGGCCGCGAGGTCGGCGAGCACCTGATCTCCCACCCCGGCGTGGACAAGGTGGCCTTCACCGGCTCGACGGCGGCCGGCCGGCGGATCGCCGCCATCTGCGGCGAGCAGCTCAAGCGGGTCAGCCTGGAGCTGGGCGGCAAGTCGGCCGCGATCGTCCTGGACGACGCCGACCTGGCCGCCAGCATGGGTTTCCTGTCCATCGCCTCGCTCATGAACAACGGCCAGGCCTGCGTGGCGCAGACCCGCATCCTGGCCTCGCGCAACCGCTACGACGAGGTCGTCGACGCCGTCGCGAACATGGTCAACTCCCAGCCCGTCGGCGACCCCGCCGACCCAGCCACGGGCATCGGCCCGCTGGTGGCCAAGCGGCAGCAGGACCGGGTGGAGGGCTACATCAGGATCGGCATGGACGAGGGCGCCAAGGTCGTCGTCGGCGGTCTCGACCGGCCCTACGACCGCGGCTGGTACGTCTCCCCCACCGTCTTCGCGGGCGTCACCAACGAGATGCGCATCGCCCGCGAGGAGATCTTCGGCCCGGTCCTGGCCGTGATCCCGTACGAGGACGAGGCGGACGCCGTACGCATCGCCAACGACAGCGACTACGGCCTGGCCGGCTCGGTGTGGACGGCCGACGCCGAGCACGGCATGGACGTGGCCCGCCAGGTCCGCACCGGCACGTACGGCGTCAACTGCTTCATGCTGGAGACCAACGCGCCCTTCGGCGGCTACAAGGCCAGCGGCATCGGCCGCGAGCTGGGCCCCGAGGGCCTGAACGGCTACCTGGAGTACAAGACGATCGCGCGGCTCGGCTAGCGCGGCGAGAAGGGCCTCGCGGCATGCCGCGAGGCCCTTCTTCGTGCCGCGGAACGTGCACCCAGCGCGCCCCCGCAACGCTAGGTACAGATCCCGCTACCGGAAGTATGTCCCACGGTCACCGCTGCGACGGTTTCCTTCCCCAGAGACTTTCTCCCGGCGGTTTCTTTCTTTCCGTCCTAGATAGACGCCTTTAACTCACGAAAGGTTCGAAGAGATCCACTTGCCGATTCTGCGAATGAGTTCGGGGGGCGCGGCGGTCTCCGCGTGGCCGTACCCGGGCTCGATCCAGAGCTCCTTGGGCTCGCGCGCGCCGGCGTAGAGTTGGTGCGCGTGGTCGAGCGGGAAGAACGTGTCCTGGTCGCCGTGCACGACCAGCAGCGGGGTCGGCGAGATGAGCGCGGCGGCCTCGTGCGGCGGCATCGGGATCGGGTCCCACTCGCCGCGGGCGATCCTCGTCCGCTTGACCACCCTCGCCGCCAGGCGCCCGAACGGCCGCTCGATGGCCCAGTGAACCTGCCGCATCGGCTTGGTGCCGCGGTAGTACCAGCGGGCCGGGGCGCTCACCGCCACCACGGCGTCCACGCCGCCGAGCAGGCCCGCGTGCCGTACGGCCACCGCCGCCCCCATGGAGAAGCCCACGACCGCGAGCTTGGAGTAGCCGGCCACGCGGGCGTGCCGGACGGCGGCGTCCAGGTCGAGGATCTCCAGGTCGCCCACCGTGGTCTCACCGCCGGAGCGCCCGTGGCCGCGGAAGTCGAAGGCGATCACCCCGCCGTACCCGCTGAGCACGTGCACGATGCGCCGCGCCGTACGGTCCCGCCACGACCCGGTGAACCCGTGCGCCATCACGATCCCTGTGTTCATGGCCTCCACTCCGTGGAGGCGGGCTCGGTCGCTGGGGAGCCGTCGCCGCGAGAAGGGGGTGTGGGCGGCGTTGAGGCGTATCCCGTCTTCGGTCCTGAGCATGACGGGGAAATGAGGCGCGTACGGCATGGAGACGAGCTTATGTTCGCTCCGCGTCCACCCCGTGTTCGGCCGCCCAGACCGCGATCCGCGCCCGCGAGTCGAAGCCCAGCTTCTCCATGATGATGGCGACGTGCCTGGCCACGGTGGCCGGGCTGATCACCAGCGCCTCGGCGACGCCGCGGTTGCTCAGGCCCCGGGCCAGCATGGCGGCGATCTCCCGCTCCCGCGCGGTCAGCCCGTCGTGCGCGAGCACCGGGGGCGGCGCGGCCGGCCCGGGATCGCCGTCGAGCACGAACCCGGCCACCACCTCCGGCGGCATCCTCCTCCCCCTGGCCCACAGCAGCTCCACCCGGTCCGCCCCGAGCCGCGCGCGGACGAGCGCCAGCAGCTCCTCGATCCGGCCGGACGCGCCGACCTGCCCGATGGACTCGCGCAGCGCGGTGGCGGCGGCGGCCGCGAGCACCGCGCCCTCCAGGTCGTCCCGCGCGTGCGCCAGCGCGGAGACGGCCATGAGCGCCCGGACGATCCCCCTGCGCTGGCCCGTCTGCCTGCTCAACGCCAGGCTGTCGGCGATGTGCCCCCGGGCCGCGGCGTAGTCGCGCAGCCCGGCCGCCACCCGGCCGATCTGGGCCTGGCAGCGGGCCAGCTCGATCCGGTTGTCCAGGTCCTCCAGCAGCGGCAGCGCGGCCGCGTGGTGCGACCTGGCGGTCTCCAGGTCGCCCGCGGCCTCGGCCACCGCGCCCAGGTGGGTCAGCGCCCTGGCCAGCGACCAGTGGTGCCCGGCCTGCCCGGCCAGCGCGAGCGCCTCCTCGCCGTAGCGCCGGGCCTCGTCCGTCCGGCCGTGGAAGAGCGCCAGGTTGAGCTGGGCGATCCTGGCCGTGACCAGGTTGAACAGGTCGTCGTGGGCGCCGGCCGCCGCCTCCAGCTCCGCGGCGTAGCGTCGCGCCCGCTCGCTCTGCCCGGTGCGGAAGAGCACGGTCAGCGCCACGCCGTACGTGATGCCCAGCCAGTGCGTGTACGGGTGCCGCTTCTGCTCCTCCAGCCCCCGCACGACCAGCTCTTCCGCCCGGCCCAGCTCGTCGGCGAGCTCCAGCCCGTACGCCAGCCCGCTCCTGGCCACCGCGACCAGGTCGGCGGGGGCCCCGGACAGGTCGAGCGCGAGCAGCCGCTCGTGCCAGCCGACGCTCTCGCCCAGGTCGCCGCGGACGGCCATGACGGCCATGGCGGCGCGGGCCAGGCGCAGCCCGAGCACGGGGGCCCGCGACTCCACCGCCCAGTCGACCGCGTTCCTGGAGTCGTCGAGGAGGGCGCGGCCCCTGGTCAGATGGGCGAACCGCTCCTGCCACGGCATCCTGCGGTCGAACGAGCCGGCCTCGTGGCAGTGCTCCATCTCCTCGCAGACCGCCTTCAGGTGCCTGTCGCGCAGGTGCGCGGCCTCGCCGGCCTCCTCCAGGCGCTCTGCGGCGTACTGCTTGATGGTCTCCAGCAGGCGGTAGCGGCCGGGGGCGTGGTGGCGCACCAGCGACTTGCCGGCCAGGCCGGTGAGCAGGCCGGGCAGCTCGGCCCTGCGCAGGATGCCGCCGTCGGCGCAGACCTGCTCGGCCAGGCCGAGGTCGAACGGCCCGGCGAACACCGAGAGCCGGCGCAGCAGCACCCGCTCCTTGGGCGGGAGGAGCTCGTGGCTCCACTCGACGATGGCCAGGAGCGTGCGCTGCCTGGCGGGAGCCGTACGATCGCCGGCGGCGAGCAGGCCGAGGCGCTCGCCGCCGCGACCGGCCAGGCGGTCGGCGATGTGGCCGGGGCTCAGCCGGCTCGTACGGGCCGCCGCCAGCTCCAGCGCGAGCGGCAGGCCGTCGAGCACGTGGCACAGGCGTACGACGTCGTCCATGACGCGCGCCACCCCGCTCGCGCCCGCAGCGAGCGCCCGCTCGACGAACAGCAGTACGGACTCGGCCTCGGGATGCCGCTCGTCGGGCAGCTCCAGCGGCGGCACCCGCCAGACCAGCTCGCCCGGGACGCGCAGCGGCTCCCGGCTGGTGAGCAGGAACCGGAGCTCGGGGCACTCGGAGCTCAGGCCGGCCACCAGCTCGGCGCAGCGCTCGACCAGGTGCTCGCAGTTGTCCAGCACGATCAGCGCCCTGGCCGTGCGCAGGCGGGTGCGCAGGCCGTCCAGCAGCCGCCCGGGCACCTCGTCGCGCACGCCGAGCACCTCGGCCAGCTCGTTGACGATCAGCTCGGGGTTGCCGATGCGGGCCAGCTCGACCAGCCACACACCGTCGGGGAAGCGGCTCAGCTGCTGCGCGGCGACGCGCAGGGCGAGCCGGGTCTTGCCGATGCCGCCCACGCCGCTGAGCGTGACCACGCGTTGTTCGTGGACGAGCGCCGCCAGCTCGGCCACGTCGCGGACACGCCCGACGAAGCGGTTGGGCTCGGCGGGGAGATTGTGCGGAACTTGCGTGATCATGTGGGGCCCAGGTGGTCGCGGGGGGATCACATCCGATGCCAAGTCTCCCCTGGTTCAGGGGCTGATGTGGTCACTTTCCGTGCAGAGTTCGCGACTGGTTGGATATGAATGCGGCACGCCGAGGTCGGCGACGCTCATCACGATCCGTACGCGTGACTCGTCCGCGGCGTCGAGCGCCCTCGGCACCTCGGAGATCATCACGCGGGCGCCGCTCGCGTGGATCTGGTCCCTGAAGGCGCCCGCGTCGAGGTCGCACGGCAACGGCCAGGCGACGCCGCCCGCGGCGATCACCGTGTCGGCAGCCACCAGCAGGTCGGCTCCCGCGGGCAGGCAGATGAGCACGGCGTCACCCGCGCGCACACCTCGGCGCCGCAGCTGGACGGCCGCGACTGCAGACCTCTCGTCCAGCTGCTCCTCGGTGAGCCTCAGGCCGGTGCCCGAGTCCACCACGACGATGCGCTCATCCATGGGGCCCACGGTAGGGAGGGCCCCTCATGCATACATGGGGCGGAATATGCAGATCCCTATGCAGAACCGCGCCACGCTCACCGGGCGACGGTGGGGTGCTCCGCGGCCCAGACCGCGATCTGGGCCCGCGACGTGTAGCCCAGCTTCTCCATGATGTTGGCGATGTGCCGGGCGACCGTGGCGGGGCTGATCACCAGCTCCGTCGCGATGGCCCGGTTGGACAGCCCCCGGGTGAGCAGGCCCGCGACCTCCTGCTCGCGGGCCGTCAGCAGCGAGTGTCTGACCGGCTTGGTCGCCACCGGCGCCTTCTGCGCGATGCGCTCGCCCTCCAGCACGTGCCGGGCGGCGTCCTCGGGGCTCATGGCCCGGCCCCGCGACCAGAGCGAGGTGGTGCGGCCGTCGCCCAGCTTGGTGCGGGCCCGGCCGAGCAGCTCCTCGATCCTGAGCGTGGGCGACTGCTGCCCGATCGACTCGCGCAGCCGGACCGCCGCGCCCGCGGCCAGCACGGCCCCCTCCAGGTCGCCCTCGCACTCCGCCAGCACCGACAGCCCGACCAGGCACAGGGCCACCCCGTGGCGTTGCCCGGTCTCCCGGCCCAGGGCGAGGCTGGCGGCCAGCCACTCCCGCGCGGCGGCGAACTCGTGCAGCATCGCCGTCACCCTGCCGACCCTGGCCAGGGCGCGCGACAGGTCGAGGTCGCTGCCCAGCTCGCGCAGCCACGGGACGACCATCTCGTAGTGGGCCCTGGCGGTCACCAGGTCGCCGCGGAACTCGGCCACCGCGCCGAGCTGGGTGGCGGTCCTGGCCATGATCCACCGGTGGCCGTGCTCGCGGGCCCGCGCGAGCGCCTCCTCGCCGTGCCGCTGCGCCTCGCGCAGCCGCCCGCGGCTCAGCGCCACGGCCGACAGCCCGGCCAGCCCCGCCGCCTGGTTCCACGCGTCTCCCGAGCGCAGGGCCAGGGCCAGGCCCTCCTCCGCGTGGTGCACCGCGTCCTCGGGCCTGCCCATGCGCAGCAGCACGACGACGATGAGGCTGTGGATGACGCAGCGCGCGAACGTGTCGCCGGTGGTGAGCCCGGCCAGGCTCTCCTCGGCCAGCGCCAGGGAGCGGCTCAGCTCGTCCCTGGCCTCCAGGCCGTAGGCGAGGTATCCCCTGGCCTGCGCGATCTGCTCGCCGGGCACCTGGGTCAGGTCGAGCGACAGCAACCGCTCGATCCAGGTGCCGATCTCCGTCAGGTTTCCGCACAGCGGCAGCAGCCCGCTGCTGGCGGCGCAGAGGCGCAGGCCCAGCGGCACGTTGCCGGACTCCACGGACCAGTCGAGCGCCATCCGCTGGTCGTCGACGAGGCTCTTGCTCATGGTCAGCGCCTCCAGGCGGCGGGCCCACGGCACGCCCGGCTCGACCATCTCGGTGGTGAAGTGGCGCTCCTGCAGCTCGCAGACCACGTGCAGGTGGCGCTCGCGCAGGACCTCGCGCTCGCCGGCCTTCTGCAGGCACCCCACCGCGTAGCGCTTGATGGTCTCCAGCAGCCAGTAGCGCCTGCGGCTCTCGTCGCACAGCACGAGTGACTTGTCGACCAGCCCGCCGAGCAGATCGACGATCTCCGCCTCCGAGATGGGCCGCTCGGCGCAGACCTGCTCGGCCAGGTCGAGGTCGAAGTCCCCGGCGAACACCGACAGCCTGCGCAGCAGCACCTGCTCCTTCGCCGAGAGCAGGTCGTAGCTCCACTCGACGGCCGCGAGCAGCGTGCGCTGCCTGATGGGGGCGGTGCGGCCGCCGGTGGTGAGCAGCGAGAACCGGTCGTCGATGCGGTCGGCGATCTGCCCGGGGCTGAGCAGGCTCGTGCGGGCCGCGGCCAGCTCCAGCGCCAGCGGCAGCCCGTCGAGCGCCCGGCACAGCCGCACCACGTCGGGCAGGCTGCCGGCGCCCAGCCTGGTGCCGGCGGCCGCCGCCCGGTCCAGGAAGAGCTGCACGGACTCCGCCTCGGGACCGCCCTCCCCGGGGGTGCTCTCGTCGGGGAGGTCGAGCGGCGGGACCCGCCAGATCAGCTCGCCGGCGATGCGCAGCGGCTCCCTGCTGGTGGCCAGGACGCTCAGGCGCGGGCAGGCCGCGATCAGCGCCGCGGCGACCTCGGCGCACCTGTCGATGAGATGCTCGCAGTTGTCGAGCAGCAGCAGGCACCGCAGGTCGCGCAGCCGGTCGAGGACGGTGCCGAACACCGGGCGGCCGCCCTCCTCCCGCACGCCGAGCACCCGGCCGATCTCCTGGTCGACCAGCTCGGGGTGGCGCAGCCTGGCCACCTCGACCAGCCAGACGCCGTCGGGGTAGGCGGGCACCAGCCCGGCCGCGACCCGCAGGGCCAGGCGGGTCTTGCCGATGCCGCCCACCCCGCACAACGTGACCACGCGCGTCTCGCGGAACAGCCCACGCAATTCGTCGAGATCGCGCTCGCGACCAACGAACCGGTTGGGCTCCGCCGGAAGATTGTGCCTGGGGGGCTCTGGCATGTGGTCACCCTGCGTCGCTGAAGGATCACACTCTCCCACAGTGTCGCACTTTTCACAGCCCAAGCGAGCTCACGATCGCCCTTTCGTCGACGACACGCAGGACGGGGTCGCCGAGCAGCCGTCTGGCCAGGTCATACGGCGCGACGACCATGGTGGCGCGGCGCTCCTGGGCCAGCACGCGGCAGCCCACCAGGCTCGGCTCGTGGGCGATGACGACGTGCGCCCCCACCGTCATCGCCAGATCGATCACCCGCAGACCCCGGAACGGCTCGCTCACCGCGCTGATCACCACGTCCTCCTTGCCGATCACCAGCCGGCCGGCCAGCCTGCGCAGGTCGGCCGCCAGCGTGTGGTGATCGAACACCCGCCCGCCGTCGACGGTGAGCGCGGGCCCGGCCAGCGGGCCGTACTCGAGGGCGCGGTCGCCGATGAGCGCGGTGAACGGCTTGGTCCCCGGCGCGGACTGGAAGGAGAAGACCCGGTCGACCTTCACCGCGGCGGGGTCGTAGCGGCCGTGGGTGATCATGAAGCGCGCCGTCCCCGAGGCCGCGAGCACCGCCACCCCGCCCGCCCAGGCCACGGAGTGGACCGCCACGGGCAACGACGTGCCGAGCGGGACGTCGACGATCACCTCGTCGCCGAAACGCAGGCCCTGGCGCTGCAGACCCGCCGCGGCGCGGGTGACCCGCCTGGCGAACGCGGCGTAGGACAGCACCTCGCCGGTCCTGACTTCGCTGACCGCGGGTTGGTCCCCCTGGGTCGGCGCCGCGGCCATAACCAGCTCTGTCCAGGTCATGCCGATAATCTAGGGACGGCGGCCCGGCTTGCCATGCGCACAATTGTGCAACCGGCTATGTACGTGGACCGCACGCCGCTCGCCGCTGAGGACCCCTCACCTCGCGCTGTCATCAGAGGGGATCAACTAGACTTATAAGGCCGCGACTTCGCGCGGCCGACCCCACGACCACAGAGCGAGACGTCATCATGCCTTTGAACAGCCGCGACGACCTGCGGAACATCGCGATCATCGCGCACGTCGACCATGGCAAGACCACGCTTGTCGATGCCATGCTCTGGCAGTCCGGGGCCTTCCGCGCCAACCAGGACGTCGACGACCGCGTCATGGACTCCAACGACCTCGAGCGCGAGAAGGGCATCACCATTCTCGCGAAGAACACCGCGGTCAAGCACGGCGGCATGACCATCAACATCATCGACACCCCCGGCCACGCCGACTTCGGCGGCGAGGTCGAGCGCGGCCTGTCGATGGTCGACGGTGTGGTGCTGCTGGTCGACGCCTCCGAGGGGCCCCTGCCGCAGACCCGCTTCGTGCTGCGCAAGGCGCTGGCCGCCAAGATGCCGGTCATCCTGTGCATCAACAAGGTCGACCGCCCCGACGCCCGCATCAAGGACGTCGTGGACGAGGTCTACGAGCTGTTCATGGACCTCGACGCCACGGAGGAGCAGATCGACTTCCCGATCGTCTACGCCTCCGCCAAGGCCGGCCGGGCCTCCATGGAACGCCCCGAGGACGGCGGCATGCCCGACTCGACGGACCTCGAGCCGTTGTTCGACATCATCAAGTCGACCATCCCCGCGCCGACGTACGACCCGAGCGCGCCGCTCCAGGCCCACGTCACCAACCTCGACGCCTCCTCCTACCTCGGCCGCATCGCGCTGTGCCGCATCCACCAGGGCATCATGCGCAAGGGCCAGCAGGTGGCCTGGTGCCGCACCGACGGCACGATCCAGCGCGTCAAGGTGACCGAGCTGCTCATGACCGAGGCCCTGGAGCGCAAGCCGGCCGAGGAGGCGGGCCCCGGCGACATCATCGCCATCGCCGGCATCCCCGACATCATGATCGGCGAGACGCTGGCCGACCCCGACGACCCGCGCCCGCTGCCGCTGATCACGGTGGACGAGCCGGCCATCTCGATGACCATCGGCACCAACACCTCGCCCCTGGTCGGCAAGGTCAAGGGCTCCAAGGTCACCGCCCGCATGGTCAAGGACCGCCTCGACAAGGAGCTGGTCGGCAACGTGTCGCTGCGCGTGCTGCCCACCGACCGGCCCGACGCCTGGGAGGTCCAGGGCCGCGGCGAGCTGGCGCTGGCCATCCTGGTGGAGCAGATGCGCCGCGAGGGCTACGAGCTGACCGTCGGCAAGCCGCAGGTCGTCACCAAGACCATCGACGGCAAGGTCCACGAGCCGGTCGAGCGCCTGACGGTCGACTGCCCCGAGGAATACCTCGGCGCGGTCACCCAGCTCCTGGCCGTGCGCAAGGGCCGCATGGAGCACATGACCAACCACGGCACCGGCTGGATCCGGATGGAGTTCGTGGTCCCGGCGCGCGGCCTGATCGGCTTCCGCACCGAGTTCCTCACCGAGACGCGCGGCACCGGCCTGGTGCACCACGTGTTCGACTCGTACGAGCCCTGGTTCGGCGAGCTGCGCACCCGCAACAACGGCTCCCTGGTGGCCGACAGGTCCGGCCCGGTGACC
This sequence comes from Nonomuraea angiospora, assembly GCF_014873145.1. Classification (NCBI taxonomy): domain Bacteria; kingdom Bacillati; phylum Actinomycetota; class Actinomycetes; order Streptosporangiales; family Streptosporangiaceae; genus Nonomuraea; species Nonomuraea angiospora. The sequence continues at coordinate 5,903,972 of NZ_JADBEK010000001.1, forward strand.
GCGTTCGCGATGCTCAACCTCCAGGAGCGCGGCACGCTGTTCGTCTCGCCGACGACCGAGGTCTACGAGGGCATGATCATCGGCGAGAACTCCCGGTCCGACGACATGGACGTGAACATCACCAAGGAGAAGAAGCTCACCAACATGCGCTCCTCCACCAGCGAGGAGACCGAAAAGGTGATCCCGCCGCGCGTCCTCTCGCTGGAGCAGGCGCTGGAGTTCATCCGCGAGGACGAGTGCGTGGAGATCACTCCGGAGCACGTACGCATTCGCAAGGTCGTGCTCGACGCCGCCACGCGCGGTCGCGCCGCGGCCCGCGCCAAGCGCGCCTGAGCTTTTTCGTCGCCTTTTTCGGTGTAAGCCCACTTGGTCAGGCTTTGGGCCTCGCCATGGGCGATGAATGAGCCCGCCGGTCAAGAAAAGGGGTCATGGTGAAAAGCTGTAATCACACCGTGACCCCTTGACATAGAACCTTCTGCCATTCCGGAGAATCATCCACTTTGTGGGAAAGCTCCGGATGGCAACCGCGTTCGGGCTGGCTCTGGTGTCGTTGGGGGCGATCGTTTGGTGCACCGTCGTAGCCAGACCGGTGGCGGGCCCCGCGCCGCTCAAGAGCACGGCGGCGCCCAACCCGTGGGTGGCGGCCGCCGCCCGCGCCGACCCCGTCGTGGGCTGGGCGCGCAAGGCGACCACCGAGGTGACGCTCGCCAGGGCGACTGAGCGCGACCTGGATCCGGTGCCCAAGGGGCGGATCGATCCCCGCCAGCGGCAGGTCAAGGTGACCGTCGTACACCGGCTCCGGCTGGCGCCCAAGGATCCGCTCACGGAGGCGCTGCGCCAGGGCAGCGGGTTCCCGGGCACGCTGCAGCAGGTCACCGACGCCGCGTTCGGCGCGATCAAGGTGGGCGGACCCGGGCTGGCGCCCACGACACGCCTGGCGCCGATCCTGACCTCCGATGCCGCCGGGACCACGGCCAGGTTCGCCGTGACGCTGCTGCGGCAGGTCAAGGCGGACGAACTGCTGACGCTCGACTTCACCGCGCCCGACGCGGTGCCGCTGATCGTCACCTCGCGCTCGATCGCGGTGCTGCCCGGTGAATGGACGGTGCTGCGGCTGGCGGGGATCACGCCGGAGCGGGAGCAGGAGGAGCGGCTGGAGTTCACCGTCGGGGCGTACCCGGTGAGCTTGACGCTGGCGCCGGACTCGTTCGGGTTCGCCGACACGGTCGTGGAGGACGACTTCTCGTGGGCCACCGCGCTCGGCGTGCTCACCGCGATCGCTCTCGTCGCCTTCCTGCTGCGCTCGCTCGGGAGCGGGTGGTGGGCGCGGCTGGCCAACAGGGAGCTGTTCGCCGGGCTCCTGCTGGCGGCGCCCACGCTGCTGATCCCGCTGTTCGCCGAGGACTGGTCGGCGGTGGCGTACGTGATCCTCTTCGTCGCGGTGCCCGCGCTCGCGCTGCGGCACGCGGGACGGGTGCTGCCCACCAGCCCGCCGTGGAACCCGCGCGACCTGCTGGTCACGACCGGGCTGGGCGTGGTGGTCGGGCTCGGCATGCTGGCCTGGTCGTGGCTGCACGGGCAGCTGCCGGGGCAGACGCTGCTGGCCGGAGGGGCGGTGGCGGCCGTGGCCGCGGCCGGGTCCGCGGTGGCGTTCAGTGTGGACCTGGGGGTCAGGCCGGTGATCGTACGGCTGGCGGTGCTGTCGGCGGAGGCCGCGGTCGGGCTGCTCGCGCTCGCGCTGTGGCTGCGGGCGCTGCTGAACGGGGTGTACCCGCCCGACAGCGTCCGCCTGATGCTGGCGCTGAGCTGGGCCGCGATCCCGGTCGCCGCCATCGCCGTGGCCACCAGGCAGTGGACGCGCGGCGCGGTGGCCGGCGCGGTGATCGTGAGCCTGCTGGTCCAGGGCTGGCCCACCGAATGGCTGGACTCGGGGTCGTGGAGCCTGGCGGTCTCGCAACCCGAGCCCAGGATCGGCAGCCTGGTGCTCACCCCGCTCGTGCGCGGGGTGCTCGGGCTGCTGCTGCTGGGCTTCCTGATGCTGGTGCTGCGGCTGCGGCGGCTCGGCGACGAGCTCTCCGCGATCGACAACCCCGTCGCCGAGTCGACCATGATCGCCGTACTGATGGTGCTGTACATCACGCCCGGCGGCAGCACGACCCTGGCGGACATCGACGTGCCGCTGCCGCTGCTGGCGATCACCTCGATCGTCGCCTGGGCGAGCGCGCGCTGGCTGCTCTCCGGGCCGCGCCCCGTGCTCACCGAGCCCGTCTCGCAGGAGGAGCACCGCCGGCTCATCAGGGCCGCCCTGCACAAGCGGCTGCTGCTGGTGGCCGAGCAGGAGCTGTACCGCGTCGGACGGGGCAGCATCGGCTCGGGCGAGATGTCGATGACCGACTTCGACGAGCGGCGGGACGCCCTGGAGGAGGCGCTGCGGCAGCACGGCCGACACCCGGAGACCGCCTTCGCCACGGCCGCCGGGTGCACGCCCTGGCACAACGGCGTACACGCCTTCGCGGTGAGCCTGCTGCTGAGCCTGCCGTTCGCGATCGTGTACGGGTGGCCGGACGGGACCGACCTCACCAGCTTCATCTTCGACGCGCGCTACCTGGTCACGCTGCCGGCCTTCGGCTTCCTGTTCGGCTACTTCTACCCGCGCCTGCGCGGCACCCAGCCGATGACCAAGGCCCTCCACCTGATCGCCGCGGCCCTGCTCACGGAGCTGTCCGGCTACCTGTCCACCCTGGTGGAGCCGGACATCGGGGCCTTCGACAAGGTGCAGGTGGTGGGGATCGTGGTGGGCCAGGTGACCATGGTCTGCGTCGGGCTGGGGCTGTACTGGGAGTGGCGCGTCATGCACCTGGCCGGGGAGCCGTGGGCCCGGGTCCGCAACCTGCGCAGCATCCGCAGCCTGGCGGCCCCGACCCTGGCCATCGTCGTGGCGGCCGGCACCACCGCCGCCACCTCGGCGGCCGGCCAAACCGTCGATCGCATCCTCAAGGGCGACCAGATCACGACCACCGCCCCCCGCTGACCGCTTGCCCCGCACCACACCCCGCCGACCCGGCGCCCGGCGAGCGGGGGGTCAGCGGCGGGGGAGTTCGCTGCCGCGGACGTGGGTGCAGAGCCAGTCGACCAGGGAGCCGTACGCGCGCCACGTCCGCGACACCCGCTCCCGCACCTCCGCCGTGTGCACCCACGGCTCCGGCTCCCAGCGCACCCCCGCGTAGAGCGACTTGTGCCGCAGCAGCCCGATCCGCGGATGGTCCTCCGAGAAGCCGCGCGGCTTGGTCTTGAGGCGCTCCCCGCCCAGCTCGTAACCGGCGGACACCAGCTCCCCCGTGATCGACTCCAGCGGCTTGCCGGTCAGGTCCTCGTCCACCGCGGCCCGGTAGCGGGCCACCTGGTCGGGCGCCTGGGTGTAGAAGCCCCCGGCCGTGTAGATCCCGGCCGCGCTCAGCTCCACGTAGAGCCCGATCCCCGGCTGGAGGTCCACGAATGCGCCCTGATGGGTCTTGTACGGCGATTTGTCCTTGGAGAAGCGCACATCACGATAGGGCCGGAAGAGCTGCGCCGCCCCGAACTCGGCGGCCAGCTCGTCCGTCAGCGCGAGCATCGGCTCCCGCACCGCCTCCTCGTAGAGGTGCTTGTGCCGCGTGAAGTAGGTCTTCGAGTTGTCCGCCTCGAGCCCTTCGTAGAACAGGAAAGCCTCATCAGGGAAGCCGCTGAAACCCATGCTCCCAAGGGTGCCACGCCGCACCGACAGCTCGGGTCACCGCTCGGTGTACGTCCGCCCAGGCGACGGCGTCCTGCCGTAGAGCTCCGACACCGTGACGAACGTGAAGCCCTTCCGGGCGAGGAGGTCGAGGATGGCGGGCACGGCCTCGACCGTCGTGCGGTGGATGTCGTGCATGAGGACGATCGATCCGGGCTTGGCCTCACCGGCCCGCCGCGTGACGGCCGCGGGGACCCGGTGCAGCCAGTCGAGGGTGTCGACGCTCCAGAGGATCTCCGCCAGCCCCTCCTGGCGCGCCTCCGCGGCGACCGCGGCGTTGGTCGACCCGTACGGCGGCCGCATGATGTGCATCCGCACCCCGGTCAGCTTGAACACGAGGTCGTTGGTGTGCTGGAGCTGCCGCTGCACGGCGTCGTGCGACAGCCCGGCGAGGGCGGGGTGACTCCAGGAGTGGTTGCCGAGCTCGTGGCCGTCCTCGACGATGCGCCGGACGAGGTGGCCGCCCTTGTCGGCCGCCACCATCTGCCCGATGACGAAGAACGTGGCCTTGACGTCACGCTTGCGCAGCAGGTCGAGCAGCCGCGCGGTGTACTCGCCGGGCCCGTCGTCGAAGGTCAGGGCCACGCACTTGAGCTTCGAGCAGTCGAACTTGCGGCTGCGCGGCCAGCCGGAGCCGTACTGCATCGACACCAGCCGCTTGGCGAGCACCGCCGGATCGACGACGGCCGCTTTGTACGGCGCGATCGGCGGCTCCTTCTGCTGGTGGCTCGCCACCGAGCAGGTGACGCAGACCGCCAGAGCGAGCAGGGCCAGCGGCACAGCCCATACGCGCATGGTTCCCCCCGAAGCGCCGCGCGCGGGGGCCTATGGATAGTCCTGGACCGGTTTCCCCCGCAATTCCCTGGCCAGGTCGTCCCACCAGAGTGGGATATCGGCCTGCAGTTCCTTGTAGCGGCGCGCCACGCGCATGGCACATCCGACCGGATCCGTACCCAGATGCCGACGTTTCACCGGTCCTTCCTGCCAACGGTAAAAACCATCTCTATACCGAACGACCAGGCCTATCCATACCGAGATAGTCGCTCCGTCCCCTACCTCGTACGCGCTGGTGACGCCCAGAGCGCGAAGCTCCGACTGGAGCTTCTCCGTCGCCGCAAGGGCCTCACTCACACGCCACCCCCTGCCCACATTCCGCCACACCAGGGATGTACCCACAACGAGCCATCAGCCGTCCAAAGCCACTGGTCTGCTCCGTCCGGCTGCGGGGAGGCCGGTCATCGGCCCGCGCAGGGGACCCGGCCGGCAGGGGGCCACGGCGACACGGTCATCAGGCGCGCGTCATAGGGCACCGCCATCGCACACCTCCTGTCACATCAGCCTCAGCGATCGCAAACTTTACTGGCTGTTACCGAGGTTTTCCAAACGGTCATTGGTCATGGGTGTCGCGCGGCTCCGCGACGACCATCACGAACCTGAGGTCCTCGGTGCCCCGGTTGGCATAGCGATGGGGCCGGTCGGCCGTGAAGAGCACCGCGTCGTCCTTGCCGATCACGTAGCTCTTGCCGTACACGGTGAGCGTCAGCTCCCCGTCCAGGACGGTCAGCATCTCGCGGGTGCCCGGCGGGTGGGCGTCGCCGTCGTGGTGCTCGCCGGGCGGCATCCGCCAGTCCCACAGCTCCAGGATCATCGGCACGTCGGCGCCGACCAGCAGCCGCGCCCGCACGTCCCCCTGGTCGAACGTGACCACGTCGGCCTTGCTCACGATCCGCACCGTCGGCACGTCGGCGACCTCGACGAGCCGGGCCACGGTGACGCCCAGGGCGGAGGCGATCCGGGTGAGGGTGGAGACGCTCGGGTTCGTCCTGCCCTGCTCGACCTGGACCAGCATGCCCCTGCTCACCCCCGACCTGGCGGCGAGGGCGTCGAGCGTCAGCCCCCGGTGTGCCCGCTGGGCCCGGACGTTGTTGGCGATGGCCTGGTTGATCAGGTCTGGATCTTCCACGCAGTGCAGTCTAGTGAAGTGGATTTGCAATGGAATGTACTCTATGTGTTGTACTGACAGTGCAACCTGTTGAACCAAGGGAGGCATACCGGTGACGGTGATCCTGGCGACCGCCTGCGCGGTGGTGTACGGCACGGCCGACTTCTTCGGCGGCCTGGCCACCCGCCGATCCCAGGTGCTGTCGGTCGTCGTGCTGTCGCAGGTCGCGGGCCTGGTGCTGATCCTGGCCCTGCTGCCGGTGCTGCCCGGCACGGCCGGCGCCGCCGCCCTGTCGTGGGGCCTGGCGGCGGGCCTGTCGGGCGCGGCCGGGCTGGTGCTGTTCTACCGGGCGCTGGCCACGGGCGTCATGTCGGTGGTCGCCCCGACGACCGCGGTCACCTCGGCGGCGCTGCCCGTGGTGTTCGGGCTGGCGACGGGCGAGCGGCCGGCGTTCTGGGCGCTGGTGGGCGTGGCGCTGGCGCTCTGCTCGGTGCTGCTGGTCAGCCAGGACAGGTCCACCGAACGCCGGGGCTCGCGCGCCTCGGTGCTGACCGCGCTGGCGGCCGGGGCCGGGTTCGGCGGGTTCTTCATCCTGCTGGCCATGGCGCCGGACGACGCCGGGCTGTGGCCGCTGGTCGGCGCCAGAGTGTCGTCGATCACGACGGTGGCGCTGCTGGCCCTGGTCACGCGGCGCGCGCTCAGGCCGGGGCCGGGCTCCCTGCACATCATCGTGGCGGCGGGCGTGCTCGACATGGCGGCCAACGTGCTCTACCTGCTGGCCCAGCGGGGCGGCCTGCTCAGCCTGGTCGCCGTGCTGGTGTCGCTGTACCCGGCGAGCACCCTGCTGCTGGCCAGACAGGTGCTCGGAGAGCGGCTGCGGGCCATCCAGGTGGCCGGTGTGGCCTGCGCGCTCGGGGCGGTGGCGCTGATAGCCGTTGCGCAGCACCTCTAGCGCTTGCTACGTTTCGCCCGTGCGCCCTGACCGGGCACCTTCGGACGGCGAGTCGCTCCGGCACATCGCGGTGCCGCACGACTCGGACGAGACCTTCGTGAGGCTCGCCACCCCGCGCGTGCGCTCCGCCCTCGACGAGGGCAGGCACGTGCTGGTGATCACGTGCGCCGACAAGCTCGCCCTGCTGCACGACGCCCTCGGCCGCGACGCCGGGCGCATCGACAGCCGGGTCTCGACCGGCTGGTACGGCCACCCGTACCGCACCCTGGCCGCCTATCACGAGTACACCCGCGACCGCCGCACCCTCGTCATCGGCGAGCCCGACTGGGAGGGCAGGACCGAGCGCGACATCAGGGAGCTGATCCGCTACGAGTCGTTGGTCAACGCCGCGCTCCGCCCGGCGGCGGCGATCATGTTGTGCCTGTACGACGTGCGCCGCGCCCCCAGGACCGCGCTCGACTTCGGCCCGGTCAGCCATCCGCTCCTGCTGGGCCCGGACGGCGAGGCGGCCAGCACCCGCTTCGTCGAGCCCCACGAGCTGGTCCTGAACGGCGACCGCGCCCCCCTGCCCGCGCCGGCCGACGGCGCCGAGACCATCCCCTTCACCGCCCGCGAGCTGAAGCGGCTGCGCCGGAGCGTGGGCGACTACGCCAGGGCGGCCGGCATGGACCGCAACCTGATCACCTCGCTCGTGATCAGCGTGTCCGAGATCGCCGCGAACAGCATCGAGCACGGCGCCGGGCACGGCATGGTCACGATGTGGGTGAGCGACGGGGAGCTGGTCTGCGAGATCGCCGACCCGGGCGGCGCCCTGGACGACCCGTTACCCGGCTACATACCACCTGAGCCCGAATCCCCTCGGGGATACGGGCTCTGGATCAGCCGGCAGCTCTGCGATCTCGTGCAGCTGCGCAATGAAGGCGGCGTGTTACGCGTCCGCCTTCATTTCATGATGGGGTCATAGGGGTCTTCACGCGGCGCGCTGGGCGGGGAGCCGTACGGCGCCTTCCTCGCGGGCGTACTCCTCGAGCATGCCCCGCAGCTGGCGGCGGCCCCGGTGGAGGCGGGACATGACCGTGCCGATCGGCGTGCCCATGCGGTCGGCGATCTCCTTGTAGGCGAATCCCTCCACGTCGGCCAGGTAGACGGCCACGCGGAAGTCCTCGGGCAGCGAACGCAGGGCGTTCATCACGACGCTGTCGGGCAGCCGGTCGAGCGCCTCGGTCTCGGCCGAGCGCAGGCCCGTCGAGCTGTGCGACTCGGCGGCGTGCAGCTGCCAGTCCTCGATGTCCTCGGCGGCCGACAGCTTGGGCGAACGCTGCTTCTTGCGGTAGTCGTTGATGAAGTTGTTGGTGAGGATCCGGTGCAGCCACGCCTTGAGGTTGGTGCCCTCCCGGAACTGGTGGTACGAGGTGTACGCCTTGGCCACCGTCTCCTGCACCAGGTCCTCCGCGTCAGCGGCGTTGCGGGTGAGGCGCATGGCGGAGGCGAACAGCTGCGACGTCACGGGCACGACATCGCGCTCGAACCAGTCCTGACGCTGCTCATCGGTCATAGTGATCAATTCATTCCCCCTTGCGCTATCCCCCGTTTCGGCACAAGCCGCCTGCGGGCGGTTTCCATCATGGCAAGTCCCAGGTAAGGGACGCGTTAGAGGCTCCGCCTTGGTCAGAGGGGGGTTTCGTCCATCTGCTCGCGGCGTGTGTGGTCACGTCCACGGCCGGACAAGTCTCAGTATCATAACACTACCCACCCAATTTCGCAGTAATAGTGGCAAGAGTCACATGGGATAGCGTATGGGCATGAGTTTTGTGGACCGTCACGACCTTGCTGCGCGCCACTGGGTGACAGACGCCATACGCAAGGTCGAGGCCGATGCCAACCGTAGCTGCGACACACATCTGCACGTCTTTCCGCTGCCCTCGCACTGGGGTGTAAACCTCTACTTGAAAGACGAATCGGTACACCCGACGGGTTCACTCAAACATCGACTTGCTCGTTCTCTGTTCCTGTACGGCCTGGCGAACGGCTGGATCGGGCCCACCACGACGATCGTGGAAGCGTCGAGCGGATCCACCGCCGTGAGCGAGGCGTACTTCGCCCGCCTGCTGGGACTGCCGTTCATCGCGGTCATGCCCGCGTCCACGTCGCCGGAGAAGTGTCACCTCATCGAGTTCTACGGCGGGAAGTGTCACCTCGTGACCGACCCCGGCGCGATCTATGAGGAATCTCACCGTCTGGCCGCCGAGACCGGCGGCCATTTCATGGACCAGTTCACCTACGCGGAGCGGGCGACGGACTGGCGCGGGAACAACAACATCGCCGAGTCCATCTATTCCCAGATGTCCATGGAGCCCCACCCGGAGCCCTCGTGGATCGTGGTGGGCGCCGGCACCGGCGGCACGTCGTCGACCATCGGCCGCTACATCCGCTACCGCCGCCACCCCACCCGCCTGGCCGTCGTCGACCCGGAGGGCTCGGCCTTCTACCCGAGCTGGGTCTCCGGCGACACCTCGGTCACCGCGCGGGGCTCCCGCGTGGAGGGCATCGGCCGCCCGCGCGTGGAGCCGTCGTTCCAGCCGTCCGTCATCGACCGCATGATCGCCGTCCCCGACGCCCGCTCGATCGCCGCCATGCACTGGACGCGCGAGGTCACGGGCCTGGACGTCGGCGGCTCCACGGGTACGAACATGGCGGCCTGCGTGGACCTCATCCAGGAGATGCGCTCGGCGGGCGAGCGGGGCAGCATCGTCACCCTGGTCTGCGACAGCGGCGACCGCTACCGGGGCACGTACGGCAACCCGCAGTGGCTCGCCGACCAGGGCCTGGACGTCGAACCCCATCTGGACGAGCTCCGCGCGTTCCTGCCGGACTGAAGGGGCTCAGGCCCTGGCCGGGTCCACCTCGAAGAGCTTGGCCACGTCGTCCAGGATCGCGTGCGCCCCCTGGATGCCCACCGCGGTCATCCAGGTCAGGTCAGCGACATCGTGTTTGTCGCCCTTGAGCTTGCCCCAGAGCGGGTTGTTCACGAACTTCTCCTTCGGCCCCTCCGCCGACGGATCCTGATATGTCGAGACGAAGATGTGGTCGGCGTCCAGGTCCGCGATCCGCTCCTGGCTGATGTCCACCGCGATGGCGTCCTGCTCGGTCGGCTGCCCCTCGGGCCGCGGGAACCCGACATCCTTCAGCACCAGCCCGGAATAGGACTTCTCAACATAAAGCCTGACTGTCGGCTCGCCGGCGAACCGCACGACCGAGATCGTCGGCAGCTCGCCGTCCTTCGCCTTGATGGCCGCGCCGATCTTGGCCGCTCGTCCCTCGTACTCCTTGATCCTGGTGTCGGCGAGCTGCTCCTTGCCCAGGGCCTGTCCCATGAGCCGGAGGTTCTCCTTCCAGATGGCCCCGGTGGTCTCGCTGAAGACGGTCGGCGCGATCTTGGACAGCTTGTCGTACAGGGCCTCGTGCCGGACCTTCGCCGAGACGATCAGGTCGGGCTTCAGCGCCATGATCTTCTCCAGGCTCGGCTGCTCCAGCGAGCCGACCGGGGTGGCCTCCTTGCCGTACTGCCCGGCGACGGTCCCCAGGTAGGCGGGCAGCTTGTCGTCGAGCGACCGGTACGTCGTGTACCCCACCACCGGCGTCTCCAGCGTGAGCACCGCGTCGACGAAGCTCTGGTCGAGCGCCACCACCCGCTTCGGCTGGGCCGGGATCACGGTCTCGCCCATCGCGTGCTTGACGGTCCTGAACGGGGCAGCGGAAGAGGGAGCCGCCGTGGTCCCCCCGGAACCGCAGGCCGAAAGCCCCGCCACGAGGAGAACCCCGGCCAGCATGCGCAACGGTCTCATAAGATCCCTTTCCCGAATCCCAAAGTAAGGCAAACCTAAATTAGGTTAGGTCTGCCTAAGCTGGCATACTTCACCGTGATCGAGCAAATGTTGAGGAGGACGTGGGTGAGTGCGACCGCCGTGGCCCCGCGCCTCCATGGCATCCGGCACAGGCGGCTCACCGTTCTCCTAGCCCTGCTGGCCGCCGTGCTGGTCGCCATCGTGCTGAGCATCACGGTCGGCTCCAAGTCCGTGCCGCTCGCCGACGCCTGGCACGCCCTCACGGCCCCCACCGGGACCGAGAACGACATCGTCATCCGCTCGCTGCGCCTGCCCAGGACCGCCCTGGGCGTCCTCGCCGGGATCGCGCTCGGCGTGGCGGGCGCGCTCATGCAGGGCCACACCCGCAACCCGCTCGCCGATCCGGGGCTGCTCGGCGTCACGCAGGGGGCGGCGTTCGCGATGGTGTCCTCGATCATCCTGCTCGGCACCTCCAGCCTGCTCGCCTACATCTGGTTCGGCCTGGCGGGCGCCCTGGTCGCCAGCGTCGGGGTGTTCGCGCTGGGCATGGTGGGCGGCAGGGGCGGCCCCACCCCCGTCACGCTGGCGCTGGCGGGCACCGCCGTGAGCGCCCTGCTGTACGCGCTGACCTCGGCCATCGTGCTGCTGGACGAGCAGGCGATGGACGTCTTCCGCTTCTGGCAGGCCGGCTCGATCGCGGCCAGGGGCTCGGACGTGGTCTGGCAGGTGCTGCCGTTCATCCTCGTGGGCCTGGTGCTCGCGATGGTCAACGCGCCGGGCCTGAACGCGCTCTCCCTCGGCGAGGACGTGGCCAGGAGCCTCGGCCAGAACATCTCCGCGACCCGCGCCGTCGGCGTCGTCGCGGTCACCCTGCTGTCGGGGGCGGCCGTCGCGGCCTGCGGCTCGCTGGCGTTCGTGGGCCTGATCGTGCCCCACCTCGCCCGCCCGCTGTCGGGCACCGACCACCGGTGGCTGCTGCCGTTCTCCGGGCTGATCGGCGCGGCGCTGCTGCTGCTCGCCGACGTGATCGGCCGCGTGGTGGCCCCGCCGGGAGAGCTGGAGGTGGGCGTGGTGCTCGCGCTGCTCGGCGCGCCGTTCTTCGTCGCGCTCGTCAGGCGCAGAAAGCCCGTGCGACTGTGATGACCACTCTTTCCCTGCGCGCCGGCGCCGTGTCCTGGCGGGTACGGCTGCGCGGCGTCGCCGTCTCCCTGATCGGCCTGGCCCTGATCGTCGTGCTCATGGCCTTGAACATGCGCATCGGCGAGATCCCGATGACGCTGCCGGAAGTGATCTCCGGCACTTTCGACGTCAACAGCGCCGCCCACTTCGTCATCATGGAGCTGCGCCTGCCGCGCGCCCTCACCGGCGCCCTCGTCGGCGCGGCGCTCGCGCTGTCCGGCGCGATCATCCAGTCCATCGCGCGCAACCCGCTGGCCAGCCCCGAGATCCTCGGCGTCACCACCGGCGCCTCGGTCACGGTCGTGGCCGGCGTGGTGGCCAGCGGCAGCGCGTACGGCGGCGCCAGCGGCCTGCTGGCCACCGTCGGCATCCCCGCCCTGGCCCTGCTCGGCGGCCTGGTCGGCGCGGCCGTCGTGTACGGGCTGGCGTGGCGCCGCGGCCTGGACGGCTACCGGCTGGTCCTGGTCGGCATCGGCGTGGCCGCCGTGTTCACGAACATCAAGTTCTGGCTCCTGACCGTCGGCGACGTCAACGACACCGGCCGCGCCATGGTCTGGATCAGCGGCTCGCTCAACGGCCGCGGCTGGGAGCACGTGCTGCCCACCGCGCTGGCCCTGGCGGTGCTGGTGCCGCTGACCCTGCTCGGCACCCGTTCCCTCGACGCCCTGCGCTTCGGCGACGACACGGTGACCGCGCTCGGCGTCCGCACCAACCTGGCCCGCGCGCTGATGATCCTGGCGGCCGTGCTGCTGGCCGCCGTGGCCACCGCCTCGGCCGGCCCGATCGCGTTCGTGGCCCTGGCCTCACCGCAGATCGCGCTCAGGCTCACCCGCTCCGCCCAGCCGCCGCTGCTGTGCTCGGCGGTCGTGGGCGCCGTGCTCACCACCGCCGCCGACCTGATCGCCAGGACCGCGTTCTCCCCGCTGGAGCTGCCGGTCGGCATCGTCACGGCCGTGCTGGGCGCCCCTTACCTGATCCACCTGATCTGGAGGTCACGCAAATGAGGCTGCAGGCCGCCGGCGTCAAGCTCGGGTACGGCGAACGCCTGGTGGTCGACGGGCTCGACCTCGGCATCGAGGCGGGCACGGTGACCACGATCATCGGTCCCAACGGCTGCGGCAAGTCCACGCTGCTGCGCGCGCTGGGCCGCCTGCTCAAGCCGCAGGGCGGCGAGGTGCTGCTGGACGGCAAGCGCATCGACAAGATCCCCACCCGCGAGGTGGCCAAGGTCCTCGGCGTGCTCCCCCAGGCGCCCAGCGCCCCGGAGGGGCTGACCGTGGCCGATCTGGTGGCCAGGGGCAGGCATCCGCACCAGACGTGGTACCGGCAGTGGTCCTCGGACGACGAGGGCGCCGTCGCGGCCGCCCTGGACATGACGGGCCTGGCCGACCTGGCGGAACGGCCGCTGGACGAGCTGTCGGGCGGCCAGCGGCAGCGGGCGTGGATCTCCATGGCCCTGGCCCAGGGCACCGACCTGCTGCTGCTCGACGAGCCGACCACGTTCCTGGACCTGGCGCACCAGGTGGAGGTGCTGGAGCTCGTACGGCACCTGCACCAGGAGGCGGGCCGCACGGTCGTCATGGTCCTGCACGACCTCAACCTGGCCGCCCGCTACGCCGACCGGCTGGTGGCCATGCGCGCCGGGCGGGTGGTCGCCGCGGGCACCCCGCACGAGGTGCTGACCGAGGACCTGCTGGGCGAGGTGTTCGAGCTGGACGCCAAGGTCATCGAGGATCCGGTGGCGGGGACGCCTCTCGTGGTGCCGATCCGGCCGCGTTCGCACCCCGCGCAGCCGCGGGCCTGACCCGCCGCGGCGGCGATCACGCCTGGGCCAGAGCGCGCCTGACCTCCTCGTCGTCAGGGGCCAGCTCCGTGGCTCTGAGCAGGTCGTCCCTGGCCTTGTCCGCCAGCCCCGCGGCCCGGTGGACCACGGACCTGTTGAACAGCAGCTCGGCCGTCTCCGCCAGCTTCAGCGCGTGGGTCAGGTCGGCCAGCGCCGCGTCGTGGTCGCCGCTCTCGAAGGCCAGCTCGGCCCGGCCCGCCCAGGCCGCCACCAGCTCGGGATCGGCCTCCAGCGCCCCGTCGAACGCGGCCCGCGCCTCCGGGCGCCTGCCCTCGGCCAGCTCCACCTGCCCGAGCACGCACAGCAGGTGGGCGTCGCGGGGCGTCAGCCCCAGCCCGCGCACCACGTCCTGCCTGGCCCCCGCGTAGTCGCCCATCACCACGCTGATCCCGCTGCGGTTCACGTACGCGGGCGCGAACTCGGGGTCCAGTTCCAGCGTGTGGTCCAGGTCGGCGCGGGCTCCGTCGAGATCGCCCGCGGCGAACCGGACCTCGGCCCGGTTGTAGTACGCCTCGGGGAAGGGCGGGCTGAGCCGCATGACCGCCTCGTAGTCGGCCAGCGCCTCCTCCGACCGGCCGAGCCGGTGCAGCAGGTTGCCGCGTTCGAGGTAGTAGTCGGGGTAGCCGGGGTCGGCCTCGACGGCCCGCGTGTAGTCGGCCAGCGCCTCCTCCGTCCGGCCCGCCATGGCCAGGAGCTGCCCCCTGTTGGCGTGGAGCACGAGCCGGTGGATCGGGTGCTCGCCGGCCAGGTCCGTCTCCGCCAGGTCGATGGCCTGCCGCACGAGCTCCATCGCCGCCTCGTGACGGCCCATGCGCACCTCGACCAGGGCCTTGCCGTTGAGGTCGAACCCGAGGTGGAAGGCCCGCTCGCGGCGGTCGGGCAGCAGCGACGTGATCGTGATCGCCTCGTTGATCCAGGCCAGGGCCTCTTCGGGGTCGCGCCGGGCGGGGTCGTGGTGGCGTACGAGGATCATGGCGGTGGCGTACGCGACGGTGGCGCGGTGCTTGGGCTCGGTGCTCACGCGCCTGGCCCGGTCGTAGAGCTCGCGAGCCTCGTCCTCGCGCTCGATGGCCTCCAGGGCGCCGGCGACGCGCTGCAGGAGGTGCTGCCAGCCCTCCGGGTCGTCCTCGTACGCCATCCCGCGCAGCACCGCCAGGCCCGACTCGGCCATGGCGTGATGGAAGCCCTCGTCGCGGAAACGGTCGAAGTCCGCGCACAGCGGTCCGGCACCGGGGGCCGTCGGGCCCTCGTCGATGCGCAGCAGCCCCGGGTCGAGCCTGCGCCGCAGCACGGCCACCAGCTCGGTGTCGGTGGGGTCGGCCGCGCCCAGGTTCGTCACGGTGAGCGCGAGCGGGCCCGCGTCGCGCAGGTGGTCGCGGACGAACTCGGCCAGCCCGTTCGCGATCCTGAGGCTGCGCCGGGCGCCGGGCACGAGGATGCGCTGCCCCTGGGGCAGGCGGCCGGCCAGCGAGCTCCTGCGCTCGGGGACGGACGCGCGCAGCTGCGGCGCGGCGGTGCGGATCTCGATGTCGTGCGCGGCGACCAGCTCGGGCCGGCGCTCCAGCGCCCGGGGGACCAAGTGGCCGAGGAGCCCGGCCGCGAAAGTGTAGGGGCCGCCGATCCGGCGGTCGGCGTCAAGGGAGATCGTGTCCACGAAAGGCCTTCCGTGCTGGCCGGCGCCCCACGAGACGCCGGCCGGGCGGCTCAGGCGCTGTGCCTCGGCGCGGCCGCTGCGGTCGGCTTCACGGTTCCTGGCCGATGAACGACGATCTTCTTCATGGCGCCCCTTTGCGCGGAACGAGCGATCATTGATGACCGCTACATGTCAGCACGTGAGAAGCTCTCAAACAATTGTTTATCTGGTAATGGCTATTATCCGGACAATTACCGCGCGCCCGAATCGTTTCGCGTCACTCTCCCAGGATCGCGTCCACGAACACCTCAGGGTCGAACGGCGCCAGGTCGTCGGGCCCCTCGCCGAGCCCCGCGAGCTTGACCGGCACCCCCAGCTCCCGCTGCACGGAGATCACGATGCCGCCCTTGGCGGTGCCGTCGAGCTTGGTCAGCGCGATGCCGGTGATGTTGACCACCTCGGCGAACACCTGGGCCTGGCGCATGCCGTTCTGGCCCGTGGTGGCGTCGAGGACGAGCAGCACCTCGTCGACCGTGGCCTTCTTCTCGATGACCCGCTTGACCTTGCCCAGCTCGTCCATGAGGCCGGTCTTGGTGTGGAGGCGGCCCGCGGTGTCGACGATGACCACGTCGACCTTCTCCTCGATCCCCTTGGCGACGGCGTCGAACGCCACGGAGGCCGGGTCGCCGCCCTCGGGACCGCGCACGACGTCGGCCCCCACCCGCTCGCCCCAGGTCTGGAGCTGGTCGGCGGCGGCCGCACGGAAGGTGTCGGCCGCGCCGAGCACGACCTTCTTGCCGTCGCCGACGAGCGAGCGGGCGAGCTTGCCCGTGGTGGTGGTCTTGCCGGTGCCGTTGACGCCCACGACGAGGGCCACCGCCGGCCGCTCGCCGTGCTTCTGGATGCGCAGCGTGCGGTCGAGGTCGGGGTCGATCTGGGCCAGCAGCTCCTCGCGCAGCAGGCCGCGCAGCTCCTCGGGGGTGCGGCTGCCCAGCACCTTGACCTTGGTGCGCAGGTCGTCGACGATCACGCGGGTCGGCGCGACGCCGACGTCGGCGGTGATCAGCTTCTCCTCGACCTCGTCCCACACGTCGTCGTCGAGGCGGTCGCGGGAGAGCAGCTCCAGCAGGCCGCGCCCGAGGGCGCTCTGCGAGCGTGCCAGCCGTGAGCGCAGCCGCACCATCCGGCCCGCGGACGGCGGCGGCACCTCGATCTCGGGCGTGACGACGGCCGGCTCGGCGGGCTTGACCGGGGGCGGCAGCGTGGTGGTCGCGCCCTCGCCCTCCTCGCCCGCCACTCCCGCGGGCCGCTCCTCCTGCTCGGGAAGAACGGGTTTCTCCGGCGGTTTGACCGGCGGGGCCGCCTTGCGACCCGGCTTGAAGTACAGCAGAAGGCCGCCGGCCGCCAGCAGGGCGACGACGGCCACGATCACTATGACGCCGAGGTAACCATCCACAAGATGTCAGTTTTCCAGATCGACCGGCATGGTCATGCCCAAGGCACCACCGATCAGGCCCAACTCACGCCCTCCGACCGGCTGTCCGGCGCGCCGCCGGGCAGGGGCCAGGGTCAGGCCGGCTCGCGTTCGCGCAGTCGCTGGCTGACGACCTGCGTCACGCCGTCGCCGCGCATCGAGACGCCGTAGAGCGCGTCGGCGATCTCCATCGTGCGCTTGTTGTGGGTGATGACGATCAGCTGCGAGCTCTGCCGCAGCTCCTCGAACAGGGTCAGCAGCCGCTGCGTGTTGGTGTCGTCGAGCGCGGCCTCGACCTCGTCCATCACGTAGAACGGCGAGGGCCGCGCCTTGAAGATGGAGATCAGGAACGCCACGGCGGTCAGCGAGCGCTCCCCGCCCGACAGCAGCGACAGCCGCTTGACCTTCTTGCCCGGCGGCCGTGCCTCGACCTCGATGCCGGTGGTCAGCATGTCGGCCGGCTCGGTCAGCACCAGCCGCCCCTCGCCGCCAGGGAACACCCTGGTGAAGATCTGCTCGAACTCCCGGGCCACGTCCTCGTACGCCGAGGCGAACATCTGCTCCACCCGGTCGTCGACCTCCTTGACCACGGTCAGCAGGTCGCGCCTGGTCTTCTTGAGGTCCTCCAGCTGCGAGGTGAGGAACGCGTGCCGCTCCTCCAGCGCCGCGAACTCCTCCAGGGCGAGGGGGTTGACCTTGCCGAGCTGGTTCATCTGCCGCTCGGCGGCCCTGGCCCGCTTCTCCTGCTCCTCGCGCACGTAGGGCACGGGCGGGTCGCCGGGGACCGGGACCTCGGGCCCGTACTCGGAGATCAGGGCCTCGATCTCGACCCCGAACTCCTCCAGCGCCCGCTGCTCCATCTGCTCCAGCCGCAGCCGCTGCTCGGTGCGGGCGACCTCGCTGCCGTGCACCCGGTTGACCAGCTTGTCCAGCTCCTGGCCGAGCTCGCGGACGCGCAGGCGCACCTGCTTGAGCTCGGCGTCGACGGCGACCCTGGCGAGGTCGGCCTCGTCGCGCTCCCTCGACGCGAGCCGGATGGAGGACTCCAGCTCCCTGAGCACCTGCTTGGCGCCCTTGCTGACGGCCTCGGCCACGGCGGCCTGCCGGCGGCGCCTGGCGCGCTGGGCGGCGGCCTGGGCGCGGTCCTGGCGCTCGCGCTGGGCGGCCCGGACGAGCCCGTCGGCGCGGCCCTCGATGCCCTTGACCCGCTCCTCGGCGGTGCGGACCTGGAGGCGGGTGTCCATCTCGCGCTGCCTGGCGGCCTCGCAGGCGCCGGCCAGGTCGTCGCGGAGGTCGGTGGTGGGCTCGGACTCCAGCTCCTGGGCGTATTCGGCCTCGGCCAGGCGGATCTCCAGCTCGGCCAGCTCCTCCAGCCCTTCGGCGCGGGCCTCCTCCGCCTTGGTGACGCTCACGGCCAGGCGCTCGGCCTCGTCGCGGGCGGCGTTGGCGGCGGCCTCGAGCTGGGCCAGCCGCTTGGCGGCGGCGGCGTTGCGCTGGTCGGCCTCCCGCTGGCGGCCCCTGACCTGGTCGAGGGCCCCCTGGGCGGCGCTCACGCCCGCCTGCGCGGTGGTGACGGCGGTCTGGGCCTCGTTGACCTTCGCCTGGGCGGCCTCCAGCGCCGCCTGGGCCGCCTGCTCCTGCTCGACCGCCTGGTCGAGGACGACGACCGTCTCCTCCGCCCGGCTCTCGGCCTCCTCCAGGTCCCTGACGGCCTCGTCGAACGCGGCCCGCACCTGCAGCACGGAGGTGCCGCCCTCGGAGCCGCCGCTGACCAGGTGCGCGCTCACCAGGTCGCCCGCCTTCGTGACCGCCCTGAGCCCGGGGTGGCCCTCGACGACCGCGCGGGCGGCTTCGAGGTCCGCCACGACCACGACGTCCGCGAGGACGTGGTCGAGGGCGGGCCGCAGGTGGTCGGGGACCGTGACGAGGTCGGCGGCCCACTGGCCGCCCTCGGGAGCGGTCGTACGGGCGCGCCGGGCCTGGTCGCCGTCCGCCCCCACCAGGAGGGTCGCCTGGCCCGAGCCCTGGGCGCGCAGCAGGTCGAGGGCCTCGACGGCCGTGTCGAGGGTCTTGACCGCGACGGCCTCGGCGACCGGGCCCAGCACGGCCGCCACCGCCGGCTCCGCGCCGGGCGTGACCTGCATCGAGGCGGCCAGCGGCCCCAGCACCCCGGCCAGGTCCGCCTCCAGCAGGGCCGCGCCACCGTCGCCCTTGGCGAGCCCCAGCTCCAGGGCGTCCCGGCGGGCGATCAGCGCGGCCACGGACCGCTGGGCCTCCTGGTCGGCGGCGCGCGCGGTGGTCATCCCGGATTTTGCGGCCTGCAGGGCGGCGCGTGGCGCGTCGAGGCCCGCCTTGGCCTCCTCGGCCGCCGCCCGCGCCTCGTCGGCGACCGCCCTGGCCTCCTCCACCAGCGCCTGCGCCGTGGCCAGCTCCTCGGCGAGCGCGGGATCGACCGCGGGCTCCTCCAGCCGCTGCGCCTCCAGGTCCTCCCTGGCCCGCCGCTCGCGCCCGGTGGCGTCGGCCACGGACTGCTGGAGCCGCCCGATCTCCTCCTGGGCGGCCCGCGTCCGGCTCCGTACGGAATCGACCTGGCCGCGCAGCTTGGCCAGCCCCTCGCGGCGGTCGGCGGCGGCCCGGGCGGCCAGGGCGAGGCGGTGCTCCTCGGCGCTCAGCTCGGCCTCGGCCTCGGCCCGCCGCTGGACGGCCTCCTCCAGCAGCTCCTGCGCCTGCTCCAGCTCGGCCCTGAGGATCAGCTCCCGCTCGCGCACCTCGGCGGCCTCGCGTTCGAGGTCCTCGGGGTCGCGGCCGCGGCGCTCGATGGCGGCGGCGTCGAGCGCGTGCCGGTGGCGCTCGGCGGCGAGCTGCGCCAGGCCGGTGATGCGCTCGCGCAGCGACGAGAGCCGGAAGTACGTCTCCTGCGCGGCGCTCAGCCGCGGCTGGGTCTCGGCCTCGGCCGTCTCCAGTGCCGCCTCGCGCTGCTGGCCCTCGGCCAGCTCGGCCTCGACCTTGTGCCGCCTCTCCGTGATCGCGGCCTCGTCGGCGGCCTCGCGCTGCAGCGTGGTGCGCAGGATGCACACGTCGTCGGCCAGCAGCCGCAGCCGGGCGTCACGCAGGTCGGCCTGGATGACGGCGGCCTTGCGGGCGATCTCCGCCTGCCGGCCCAGCGGCTTGAGCTGGCGGCGCAGCTCGGTGGTGAGGTCCTGCACTCGGGTCAGGTTGGCCTGCATGGAGTCGAGCTTGCGCAGCGCCTTTTCCTTGCGCTTGCGGTGCTTGAGCACGCCCGCGGCCTCTTCGATGAACGCCCGCCGGTCCTCCGGCCCCGCGTGCAGGACGGCGTCGAGCTGGCCCTGGCCGACGATCACGTGCATCTCGCGGCCGATGCCGGAGTCGGACAGCAGCTCCTGGATGTCGAGCAGGCGGCAGGTGTCGCCGTTGATCGCGTATTCGCTCTGCCCCGACCTGAACATCAGCCGGCTGATCGTGACCTCGGTGTAGTCGATCGGCAACGCGCCGTCGGAGTTGTCGATGGTCAGCGTCACCTCGGCGCGCCCGAGCGGCGGCCTGGAGGAGGTGCCGGCGAAGATGACGTCCTCCATCTTGCCGCCGCGCAGCGACTTGGCGCTGTGCTCGCCCATGACCCAGGCCAGGGCGTCGACGACGTTGGACTTTCCCGAGCCGTTGGGGCCGACGACGCAGGTGATGCCCGGCTCGAGACGCAGGGCGGTCGCCGAGGCGAAAGACTTGAAGCCGCGCAGGGTGAGGGTCTTCAAATACAAGCGCGGCCCCCTTCTGCCTGATGCGGACTCCGGAAAGCCTACTGGTCCTCACTGCCCCACGCGGGCCGGTGCGGTACACGCCGGCCCGACCTGGGCAAAGGAAGCTTTCCGAATATGCGCAAATAACAAGGGACGCCTCTTTGAGACGTCCCTGGGGTCTTGCGCTCCGATCACTCTCAGGTGAGTGCCGGCTCGCGCTCTTGCATGCGGCTTAGTGCCTCGTCGCGGGTTTGCGCCGCAAGAGCGTCATTGGTGGCCTGAAGTCGGATGAGTTCTGCCTCCAGATCCCGGATACGCTGCTGCAGGCGGCGCATCTCCGAGACCATCCGAGGGTCAGGACCGCCGACGTGGCCGAGTAGAGCCTTCGCCATGGTAAAGGGTCCTCCACGCTGAGTGACCAGACTGGTTCGCGCACTTCTATTCCGCGGGAGGGGTGCGCGTGGTACCTAACAAGAGTCGCACCGGCAGTGTGGGCGGTCAAGTCGAACGAACCGCTGAGCCCTACTGATGGGCACTCCCGACATACAACTATACCCTATTTGAGCGGTTAAACGGAAGCCACTACCGCTCCACAAACCCACCCAAACTACCTCGGGGTTCACTCCAACGTTCCACTACTCCATCGACCCTGCCCGGCGTGTCGCAACCTCTGAGCAGCGCCAGCAGCTTGACGCACGCCTCGCGCGGGCCCTCCGCGACCACCTCCACCCGTCCGTCCTCGGTGTTGCGCGCCCATCCCACGAGCCCCAGCTCCAGTGCGCGCGCACGGGTCCACCAGCGGAACCCCACCCCTTGGACCCTGCCCCGTACCCAGGCGGTCAGCCGTGAGTTGTCATTGTTTTCCTGCATTTCATCTCCCGTCAGGCCACAAGGGACTCCATCCGGTGTGCGTGCCCGACGGCCGCCTCGTCGAACGCCAGCACGGCGGCGGTCTCGGCCGCCTTCACCCAGGCCAGGCCCATGACCGACGGGCTCAGCCCGGCGACGGGGACGAAGCTCACGTCGGGCCGCCGGTGGTGGGCCGCCGTCGGCGCGCAGAACAGCATGCCACCCCGGTCGAGCGCCACCTGGGTCAGGCCCTCCTGGCTGGTCGCCACGGTGCCGGCCCGGGGAATCGGACGTCCGGAAGGGGTTACGGACGGTGCGATCCGCTCGCGCCAGGTGCGCGGGGCCGGGCCGTCCATTCCGATCAGGGGCACGTTCGCCAGCTCCTCCGCGGCGATGCCCGGGCGGGCGGCCAGCGGATGGCGGATGGAGACGCCCAGCTGGTAGCCGACCTCGTTCAGCCCCTCGCCGGTCGCGAGATCCGGCTCGTTCACCGGGAGCAGCGTGAACGCGAGGTCCACCTGCCCGGCGCGCAGCTTGCCGAAGGGGTCCGAGAGCGGGATCTCCACCAGCTCCACCTCGCACTCCGGATACCGGCGTTCGAAGGCCCGCACGCTGCCGGTGACGACCTCCGTGGGCGTGGCCAGGAAGCCGACCCTGAGCCGGCCGGTCACCTCGCGGGCGGCCGCCTTGGCCCGGCGCACCGCGTCGGCCAGGCCGTCGTAGGAGGGGCGCAGGTCCGCCAGGAAGCGCTCGCCCAGGGGCGTGAGGCGCACCCTGCGGCTGGTGCGCTCGAAGAGCCTTCCGCCGATCCTGGTCTCCAGCGAGCGCATGAGCTGGCTCACCCGGCCGGGCGACAGATAGAGGCGCTCGGCCGTACGCGCGAAGTGCAACTCCTCGCTGAGCACCACGAAGCACTCCAGCTCCCTGAACTCCATCCCCATCCCCCCGGATCGCTTAGCCTGCCTAAACCAAGCCTTCGGACTTCGTCATTGTTCCCGTCCGGCGCCGAACCCGAGGCTGGGGGCATGACCATTACCGATGTCTCCTCCGCCACCCGGGCGCGCTGGCTCGCCGTGTCGTCGGTGGCGGTGGGCACCTTCACCATCGTGACCAGCGAGATGCTGCCCGTCGGCCTGCTGACCTCGATCGGCGCCACCCTCGGGGTGTCCGACGGGACGGCCGGGCTGATGATGTCGGCCCCCGGGCTGGTCGCCGCCGTGTCCGCGCCGGTGCTGGCGCTCACCGCCCGCCGGCTGGACCGGCGGGCCATCCTGATCGGGCTGATGGCGCTGCTGGCGGTGGCCAACCTGGTGGGCGCGTTCGCGCCCGGCTACCCCGTCATCCTGGCCGCCCGGGTGCTGACCGGGGTGAGCATCGGCGGGTTCTGGGCGTTCGCGGCCGGCCTCGGGACGCGGCTGGTGCCGGAACGGTCCGTCGGGCGGGCCACGTCGATCATCCTGGCCGGGGTGTCGGTGGCGTCGGTGCTGGGGGTGCCCGCGGCGACGTTCGTGTCGTCGTTCGCGGGGTGGCGCAGCGCGTTCGCCGCGATGGGGGTGGTGGCGCTGGCCCTGGTCGCCGTCCTGTACGCGACCCTGCCGCCCCTTCCGGGCGAGGCCCCTGCCCGGACCTCGGGACCGCGGCGCGGATGGCTCTCAGGGCCGCTCAAGACCGTCCTCGTCATGACCGTGCTCGTCGTGTCCGGCCACTTCGCGGCCTACACCTACGTCCGGCCGTTCCTGGAGCAGGTCTCGCACGCCGGGCCCGCCCTCGTCAGCACGATCCTGCTCCTGTACGGCGCCGCGGGCGTGGCGGGCAACTTCGCCGCCGGCGCGTGGGCGGCCAGGAACCCCAAGCCGGTCCTGATCGCCCTGGCCGCCCTCATCGCGCTCGCCACGGCGGCGCTGGCCTCGATCGGCCTGCCGCTGGTCGTGCTGCTGGTGTGGGGCTTCGGCTACGGGGGCGTCGGGGTGACCCTGCAGCTGTGGATCATGCGTGCGGGCGGCGGGGAGCTCGGCACGGCGCTCTTCGTCGGCGCCTTCAACGTCTCCATCGCGCTCGGCGCGTTCGCCGGCGGCCGGGTCGTGGACGGGGTGTCGACCACCGCGGTGATGTGGCTGGGCTCCGGGCTCGCCGTGATCACCGCGGCCGTCGCTGGCATCTGGGGCAGGAGTAGGACGAGCGGTTCATGAACGGCTCGCGCCTGATCGCGGTGCCGCAGCGGGAGCAGGGCAGGTCGCGCCGGCCGTAGACCTCAAGCGAGCGCTCGAAGTAGCCGCTCTCGCCGTTGACGTTGACGTACAGGCTGTCGAACGAGGTGCCGCCCTGCTGAAGCGCGGAGGACATGACGGCACGGACGCCGGCCAGCAGCTCGGCGATCTTGGGACGCGTGAGCGTCTCCGTCTGCCGGGCCCCGTGCAGGCGGGCGATCCACAGGGCCTCGTCGGCGTAGATGTTGCCGACGCCGCTGATCAGCGACTGGTCGAGCAGCGCGCGCTTGATCTCCGTGTGCCTGGCCCTGAGCCTGCGGGCGAACTCCGCGTCGTCGAACACCGGCTCGAACGGGTCGGGGGCGATGTGGGCGATCGGCTCGGGGACGCCCTCGGCCAGGCCGGTCAGCATGACGTGCCCGAACGTCCGCTGGTCGACGAAGCGCAGGTCGGGGCCGCCGTCCTCGAAGCGGAGGCGTACCCGCAGGTGCTTCTCCAGCGGCGAGTCGGGCTCGACGACCAGCAGCTGGCCGCTCATCCCCAGGTGGGCCAGCAGGGCCTCCTCGGCGCCCGACAGCGGGAGCCACAGGTATTTGCCGCGCCGCTCGGCGGACAGCACCGTGCGGCCCTTGAGGCGCGCGGCGAACTCGTCGGCTCCGGGCGCGTGCCGCCTGATGGCGCGGGGATGCAGCACCTCCGCCGAGGCGATCTCGCGCCCGGTGACCCACTGCGCGAGGCCGCGCCTGACGACCTCGACCTCCGGTAGCTCAGGCACCTCAGACCCTTTCCGGCACCAACCTGCTTGTGCGGCCCGCTTCGGGCGACCTGCTTATGCGGCTTATGCGGCCCGGTCCGGGCGTCCTGCCCATGGCTGGCCCCGGGCGGGGGCGTTCAGCCGGCGGGCTGGCTCTCGCGCTGCTCCCGCCGGGTTTTGATCCGGGTCCAGGCCGCCTCGGCCGCCTGCTGCTCGGCCTCCTTCTTGCTGCGCCCGTTGCCCGAACCGTAAGACTCGCCGCCGACCCGCACCATCGCCGTGAACGACTTGGCGTGGTCGGGGCCGCTCTCCTCGACGTGGTATTCGGGCACGCCGAGCGCCTCGGAGGCGGTCAGCTCCTGCAGGGAGGTCTTCCAGTCGAGCCCGGCGCCGAGCGAGGCCGAACGGACGATCAGCGGGTCGAACAGCAGGTGCACCACCCGGAACGCCTCGTCGAGCCCCTTGTCGACGTAGATCGCGCCGATCAGGGCCTCGAGGGTGTCGGCCAGGATGGACGACTTGTCGCGCCCGCCGGTGCCCTCCTCGCCCCTGCCGAGCCGCAGGAACCGGCCCAGGCCCAGGTTGCGGGCCACGTCGGCCAGCGCGCGCATGTTGACCACCGCGGCACGCAGCTTCGCCAGCTGGCCCTCGGGCAGGTCGGGGTGGTTGCGGTAGAGGGTGTCGGTGACCACCAGGCCCAGGACCGAGTCGCCGAGGAACTCCAGGCGCTCGTTGGTGGGCAGGCCGCCGTTCTCGTACGCGTAGGAGCGGTGCGTCAGCGCCCGCTCCAGGATGTCGGGGTCGAGGCCGACCGCCAGGACCCGCTCCAGCTCGTCTCGGGCGACCTCTACGGCCACCGGCTTAGGACCTGTGCCCACGTGCTTTCCTCCTCGGACATCTTCGCATGGTGCGCGGAGTGCGGAAGATGCCCGAAAACGTGGTGGGCGTCGGGGTAACGCGTAGCCCCGGCGTCCACCACGGCCGCGGGCGAACCGCCGCCGCACGCATCTGAGACGGTAACGCCGACCGAGGCACCATCGCACCCGGTCGGCATCACGTCAACTGCTGACGGATCAGGCGGACGGCTCGATGACCTGACGCCGGTTGTAGGTGCCGCAGGTGGGGCACGCGATGTGCGGCTGCTTGGGCGAACGGCACTGCGGGCAGCTCACCAGGGCGACAGCAGTCGTCTTCCACTGGGAGCGACGGTGGCGGGTGTTACTCCGCGACATCTTTCGCTTCGGGACGGCCACGTCACTTCTCCTGATCGTTATCTTTGTCGGTAATCAGACCTTGCAACGACGCCCAGCGGGCATCGATCTTCTCGTGCCGGTGATCCTCGCCGGCCTCGGCCAGCTTGATCCCGCACTCCGTGCAGAGCCCTTCGCAGTCCTCACGGCACACGGGGCTCAACGGCAGTGCGAGCACCACCGCGTCACGGAACGTCGGCTCGAGGTCGAGCAGCTCGCCGTCGAGCAGTGAGTCCTCCTCCGAGGCGTCCTCGTCGGAGTAGAAGAACAGCTCCTGCAGGTCGACCTCGAGGTCCGAGGTGACGGGGTCGAGACAGCGAGCGCACTCCCCGGCGAGCGGGGCCTGCGCCGTGCCCGACACGAGCACGCCTTCCATCACTGCTTCGAGCCGGAGGTCCAGCTCGACTTCGGCGTCTTTGGGGACACCGATCATGTCGACGCCGAGATCTGCCGGTGCCGGGAGGGTCAGAGTCATCTGCCGCATCGTGCCCGGCCGCTTTCCCAGGTCATGAGTGGAGATCACCCACGGGGAGCGGGGGTCGAGGTGCTGAGTCATCCTGCTCTCGCTAGGCATGGCGAGACGATCGCCGTCGTACAAGGCCGAAATGAAAGGATAGCAGGTCGCGCTCAGCCCCTGAGCCGCTCGATGAGCAGCTTGTGCACGAGATCGGGCACGAGGCCCGAGACGTCCCCACCATACCTGGCGATCTCCTTCACCCTGCTGGAGGACAGGAACGAGTATTCGGGGTTCGTCGGCATGAACAGCGTCTCGACCCCCGACAGGCGGTAGTTGAGCTGTGCCATCTGCAACTCGTAGTCGAAGTCGCTGACCACCCTGATGCCTTTGACGATGGCGGGGATGTCGTTCTGCCTGCAGAAGTCGACCAGCAGTCCGTGGAATTTCCGCACCGTGACGTTCGGATATTCCTTGGTCACGGTCTGCAGGATCTCAATTCGTTCGTCCACCGTGAACAGGCTGCTTTTCTCGACGTTGATGAGGACTGCCACGGTCACCTCGTCATAGAGCCGGGCGGACCGGCCGATGATGTCGAGGTGGCCATTCGTGATGGGGTCGAACGACCCCGGGCAGACTACGCGGCGCAAGACGCCTCCCAGGTTTACGGGTTCCCGGCGGCGCGACCGTACCAAACGGACGCTTCGCCATAACGACGGACCCTCTCCTCAACGTAGCCTTCCGGCCACATCAGTGCCTTTCCCCTGCTTTCCCTCTCGAATGCCACCAGCGCCTCATCCAACAGCCATCCGTTGTCGCGCAGCGCCTCCAGCGTCCGCCGGACCTCCTCGTCGGACACGGCGTAGGGCGGGTCGGCGAAGACGATGTCGTACGGCTCGGCGGGCGGCTTGCCGAGCACGCGCTCGACCTTGTCCGCGATCACCTGGGCGCCGTCGAGGCCCAGCGACTGGACGTTCGCCTTGATCGTCCTGACCGCCTTGGGGTCGGACTCCACCAGCACGGCCTCCTTGGCGCCCCTGGACAGCGCCTCCAGGCCGATCGCGCCGGACCCGGCGTACAGGTCGAGCAGGCGGGCGCCGGTGAGGCCGTACAGCGAGTCGAGCGTCAAGAAGATCCCTTCTCTGGCCCTGTCGCTGGTCGGTCTCGTCCCCCGCCCCGGCGGCACCGCCAACCGCCTGCCACCCGCGCTGCCTGCGATGATCCGCGTCATGTGACCCATTGTTCCGCATGTTCGCGCAGGTCAAGAGTGGACAAGTGTCTGCCTCGAGTGCGCAAGGGTGATTCACATCGGCGCGACGGGCCCGCATGATGAGTTCTGCGGCCTTCAAGGTGACCCACATGAAGGCCGACCGGCGTGATCGTGAGCCCTTCCGCACGCCGGTTCCCTCGGCACCTGACCCGAGGGTGGGCCCAGCCGGGGACGGCATTCGGGGGGAGGCCGTCCCCGCGGCTGGGCATCTCACTACCGTTCAGCTTCCCCACCGCCCCGGCGCCCCGACTACCGCCCGGGCAAAGCACCGCACGCCGCTCCCCGCCAGCAGCCCGGCCCCGACCCGCCGCACGCGTCGCGCCGAACACCACCGCACACCACCCCACCGCACCGTCGCCCGAGATCCCCTGTGCCACCCGACGGCCGCTATCCGCCTGGCGCCGCCTCCCGGGCGACCGTACGCCGCGTGCCGCTCCCCCAGCCCGGGGCTTGCTCAGGCGGCCCCGGCCATCGGGTCAGGTCTTCTCCAAGTACTCCGCGCGTTCGTCCGCCAGCAGCCGGGCGATCTCCGCCCGCAACCCCTCGTGCGACTTCAGGTCCGGATCCTCCTCCAGCAGGGCGGCGGCCTCGTCGCGGGCCGTGGCGATCACGTCCTCGTCCCGCAGGAGCTGCAGCAGCTTCAGCGACGACCGCTTGCCCGACTGGGCCGCCCCCAGGACGTCGCCCTCCCGCCGTTGCTCCAGGTCCACGCGCGACAGTTCGAAGCCGTCCAGGGTGGTGGCCACCGCGTCGAGGCGGGCGCGGGCCGGGGTGCCCTCGGAGAAGTCGGAGACCAGGAGGCACAGGCCCGGGAGGCCGCCGCGGCCGACGCGGCCGCGGAGCTGGTGGAGCTGGGAGACGCCGAAGCGGTCGGCATCCATGATGATCATGACGGAGGAGTTGGGGACGTCGACCCCGACCTCGATGACGGTCGTGGCCACCAGGACGTCGAGCTCGCCGCGCGTGAAGGAGCGCATGATCGCGTCCTTCTCCTCCGGCGGCAGCTTGCCGTGGAGCGTGCCCACCCGCAGGTCGTGGAAGGGGCCGCTCTTCAGGAGCTCGGCCACGTCGAGGACCGCCAGCGGCGGGCGGCGGTCGTCGTCGCCGGCCGGCGCCGCCGCCAGGTCGCCCTCGTCGCCCTCCAGGTCGCCGATGCGCGGGCACACGATGTACGCCTGCCGCCCCAGCGCCACCTCCTCCCGCACCCGCTGCCAGGTGCGTTCGAGGTAGTGGGGCTTCTCGGCGGCCGGGACGACGTGCGTGGTGATGGGGGCGCGGCCCGACGGGAGCTGGGACAGCGTCGAGATCTCCAGGTCGCCGAAGACGGTCATGGCGACCGTGCGCGGGATCGGGGTGGCCGTCATGACCAGGACGTGCGGCCGGCCGCCGGCCGCCTTCTCGCGCAGGGCGTCGCGCTGCTCCACGCCGAACCGGTGCTGCTCGTCCACCACGACCAGCCCCAGGTCGGCGAACTGCACGTGCTCCTGCAGCAGCGCGTGCGTGCCCACGACGATCCCCGCCGTGCCCGAGGCGGCGTCCAGGAGGGCCGCGCGGCGGGCGGCGGCGCCCATGGAGCCGGTCAGCAGCGTGACCGACGTGCCCCCGAACATGCCCCCCTGCGCCAGATCCCCGAGCATGCCGGTGATCGAGCGGTGGTGCTGCTGGGCCAGCACCTCCGTGGGGGCCAGCAGCGCCGCCTGGCCGCCCGCGTCGACCACCTGGAGCATCGCCCGCAGCGCCACCACCGTCTTGCCCGCGCCGACCTCGCCCTGCAGCAGCCGGTGCATCGGGTGCTCGAGCGCGAGGTCGGCGGCGATCTCCTCGCCGACCTGCGCCTGCCCCTCCGTCAGCGAGAACGGCAGCCGCGCGTCGAAGTCGGTCAGCAGGCCGTCGCCGCGCCTCGGCCTGGGCTTGGCGGGCAGCGCGGTGGCGGCCTGGCGCCGCCGCAGCAGCACGGCCTGCAGCACGAACGCCTCGTCGAACTTCAGCCGCTTGCGCGCCCGCCCCACCTCGGCGAAGTCCTTCGGCCGGTGGATGCCCGCCAGCGCCTCGCCCAGGTCCTGCAGCCCGTGGCGGGCCCGCAGCTCGGCGGGCAGCGGGTCGTCGAGCGGGCCCAGCGTGTCGAGCACGACGCCGACCGCGCGCCTGATCGCCCACGGCGTGACGTCCTTGCCCGCCGGATAGATCGGCACCGGCGCCGCCGCGAACTCCTCCGCGTTGGCCTCGCCCTCCTCGAACAGCTCGAACTCCGGGTGGGCGAGCTGCCAGCGCGGCTTGGCCCGGGCCCCGAACAGCCCCACCTTGCCCGCGAACATGCCCCGCTGCCCCGGCTTGAGCCGCGACTCGGCCACGTGGGAGCCCTTGCCGAAGAACGACAGGTAGAGCCGGTTGCCGTTGCCGTCGACGACCTCGACCTCCAGCCAGGTGCCGCCGCGGTTGCGCATGGGCTTGCGCATGAGCCTGGTCACCTCGCCGACCACGGTGACGTGCTCGTCGACCTCCAGCGCGTCGAGGGTGGTCAGCTCGCCGCGCTCGGCGTAACGCCGGGGATAGTGGCGCAGCAGGTCGCCGACCGTCTCCAGGTCGAGCACGCTGTGCAGCAACTTGGCGGTCTTCGGGTCGAGCGCCTTCGTCAGAGGCTCGTCGAAACGGCTCACGGCATTAAGTTCTACCGCGTCGGCCCGACAGGAATCCCGTCCATCGGTGTCACTCCACGCCGATCAGGAGCGGATAGCCGCCCTGCTCGCCGTCGTACACGACCAGATCCACGTCGGGCCGCGTGCCGCGCAGCTGTTCCTCCAGCCGCGCGGCGAGGCCCGGCGGCGCCTGCGCGCCCGTGACCAGGGTGACCAGCTCGCCGCCGCCGGCCACCATCCGGTCCACGACCATGGTGGCCACGCGGTCGAGCGAGCCGCCGATCACGGCGACGTCCCCGTCGATCATGCCGAGCACGTCGCCGGGGCGGCACAGCCCCGCGCTCGTCATCGCCTCGCGGTCCGCCACCGTCACGTGTCCGTACCGCGTGTGCCCGGCCGCGTCCGTCATCGCCACCACGTCGTCGTCGAAGCGGCGCAGCGGATCGTGTACGGCCAGCGCGGCGAGCCCCTGCACGGTCGCCTTCGTCGGCAGCACGCTGACCACGACCCCGTCCTCGCGGGCGACCTCCGCGGCCGCGGCGGCGACCGACCTGACGCCCTCGTCGTTCGGCAGGACCGCGACCTCGCTGCCCGCCTGCCTGATCGCGGCCAGCAGGGCGGGCAGGCTGGGCCGGGTGCCGGGCTCGCGGCGTACCACGACCGCGCCGCACTCCTCGAACAGCGCCGCGATCCCGTCGCCCGCGGCCACCGCCACCACGCCCCGGCCCGCGCTGCCGCGGTGGGTGCGTTCGGCCAGGTACGTGATCCTGATCCGGTGCGGCCGCCCCGCCCGCAGCCCGGCCTCGACGGCGGGACCGGCCTCGGCCACGTGGACGTGCACGTTCCACAACCCGTCGCCGCCGACCACGACCAGCGAGTCGCCCATGGCGTCGAGCTCCTCGCGCAGCGCGGCCACCGCGGCGTCGTCGGCGTCCAGCAGGTACATCACCTCGTAGCCCGCCCCCACCTCGGCCATCGGCGCGACCCGCGAGGTCGGCGCGGGCACGTCGTAGTGGTCGCTGTAGGAGTCGGTGATCACGGAGGCCAGGGTCTCCAGCACGATCGCCGCGCCCGCGCCGCCCGCGTCCACCACGCCGCTGCGGGCCAGCACGTCCAGCTGGGAAGGCGTGCGGCGCAGCGCGGCGCGGGCCTCGCCCGCCGCCTGCCGCGCCACCGTCCGCAGGTCGCCCTCCTCCACGTCCTGTACGGCTCGCGCGGCCGACTCCAGCACGCTCAGCACCGTGCCCTCCACCGGCCTGGCCACCGCCTCCCTGGCCAGCACGGCGGCCCTGAGCAGCCCGGCCCGCAGGTCGGAGCCGTCCTTGAGCACCTCGGCGAGGCCGCGTAACGCCTGGCTGACGATCACGCCGGAGTTGCCGCGGGCCCCGACGAGCGCGCCGTACGAGAGCGTCTGCCACACCACGGCCGCGTCCACGTCGTCGGGCAGCGACTCGACGGCCTCGGCCGCGGACAGCATGGTCAGGTGCAGGTTGGTGCCGGTGTCGCCGTCGGCCACGGGGAAGACGTTCAGCGCGTCGATCTCGGTCCTGGCCCGGCCGAGCGCGTCGGCGGCCAGGCGGGCCCAGCGGCGCACCGCCGGCGGGTCGAGGATCTTCATCTGCACCCTCCCGGCTCCCGGCGTCGCCCGAATGCGCTACGGTTGTCGATGGAGAATATCGCCGCCGGACCACCGGTCCAGCGTTCCGGTTCGCGCCCATCGGTGTGGATCGGATATTCTCGTCTGGCTGGCCGGTTGTCCCGGCATGCCCTCCGCCCGGAAAGCATCAGCGGACAGGGCTACATCGACTGTTTTAAGGAGCGAACCGTGGCTTCCGTCTGCGATGTCTGCCGCAAGGGCCCGACCTTCGGCAACAACGTGTCCCACTCCCACCGCCGTACCCGTCGTCGTTGGAACCCCAACATCCAGACGGTCCGCGCGGTCGTCGGCGGCACGCCGAAGAAGCTCAACGTGTGCACCTCGTGCATCAAGGCGGGCAAGGTCACCCGCTAGTCTTCCCACTTTCGCGCAAGCCCGTAGCTCCCCAGGGAGCCGCGGGCTTGCGCGTTTTCTTCACCAAAGCGTTTTCTTCCCCGAAGTCAGCGCCAGCGCCAGGCGTGGTCCACCGGGCCGATGCCGCTCCCCAGGGGGAAGCCGCGCGCGATCGCGCCCGTCACGTACTCCTTCGCCTTCCCCACCGCCTGCGGCACGTCGTCGCCCAGCGCGAGCCGGGAGGCGATGGCCGAGGCCAGCGTGCAGCCCGTGCCGTGGGTGTGGCGGTTGTCGAGGCGCTCGGCGGCGAACCGGTATTCGTCCGTGCCGTCCGTGAGCAGGTCCACCGGCGCGCCCGGCAGATGGCCGCCCTTGATCAGCGCCCACCTGGGCCCGAGCTCCAGAACGGCCTCGGCCGCCGCCCGCAGCCCGTCCTCGTCCTCCACCTTGACGGAGGTGAGCTGCTCCACCTCCCACAGGTTCGGCGTCACCACGGTGGCCACGGGCAGCAGCAGCGTCCGCAGCGTGTCGACGGCCTCGGGCGCGAGCAGCGGGTCGCCGTGCTTCGACACACCCACGGGGTCCACGATCACCGGCGCGGCGTACGAGCCGAGCGCGTCGGCCACGACCTCGACCAGCGCCGGGGAGGCCAGCATGCCGGTCTTCACCGCCTGGGCGCCGATGTCGCCCAGGACGGAGTCGAGCTGCGCGCGTACGGCCTCGGGCGGCAGCTCCCAGTAGCCCTGGACGCCCAGGGAGTTTTGAGCCGTCACCGCGGCGATGACGCTCATGCCGTGGACGCCCATGGCCAGCATGGTCTTCAGGTCGGCCTGGATGCCCGCGCCGCCCCCGGAGTCGGAGCCGGCGACGGTCAGCACGCGTGGAGGGGTCGAAACCGTCATGTCCCCCATCCAACCACTCAGCTGATGGCGCAGTCCCCGCTGACCAGCCCGCAGTTGGCGGCCTTCTGGCCCTTGCCCGTGGCGGTGAACGAGACGTTCACCGAGTCACCGGCCGACAGCGACGCCGACAGGTCGAGGATCAGCAGATCGCCGTCCTGCGTCCACTGGGCGCCGGTCACGGTCATGACATCGCCCTCGACCGGGACGGAGACCGTCGGGTTCTCCAGCGTCTCCTTGGAGGAGTTCGAGAGCGTCATGTCGGCCCGGTAGCTGAGCACGCGCTGCTTGATGGTCTGGGTGATGTTCATCGCGCCGCTCTGGCCGGACCCGAACGTGTTCGTGCTGGACGGGAGCGGGGTGCTGCCGCCGCTGGTCCCGCCGCCGGTGTCGGAGTCGTCGATCGTCGAGGGCTCCTCGGTCGGCGTCTCGGAGGCGAGCTCCTCGACGGGCGGCGTCGGCTCCTTCGTCGGCTTCGCGGAGGTCTTCACCTTGGTCTTGGTGGGCGTGGGGGTCGCGGAGGCGGTGCGGCGCGGCGTACGGGCGCTGTACGAGGCCGTCGGCGCCGCGGTCTTGGACGGCGTCGGCTCGTCCGTCGCCGACTCCTCCTCGGACGGCTCCTCCTCCGGCGTCGTCTCCTCCTCGGTCGGCTGGGAGGCCGCGGGACCCGGCTGGTTGTTCGTCGCCTGGACGGCGGCGCAGGTCGCGCCCGCGCACTTGTCGGGCGTACCCGGCGAGCTCATGAACTTGACGCCCGCCACGGTGCCGCCGAGGACGACGGCGACCGCCGCGACCGACAGCAGCGCGACGCGGCCCTTGCCGCCGCCCGACGACGGGGGCGGGGTGAGCACGTCGTCGCCGCCGCGTCCGCCCTTACGGCGCCCGCGGCGGCCCTTGGACTCGTCCGGCCCGTCGAGGCCGGGGTCGGCCGCCCAGTCGGAGGCGAGGAAGCCGGTCTCGGCGTTCGCCCAGGCGGGCGCCTGCACGGCCGTGGGCTCCCCGGCCACCTTGACGTCCCCTGGCTCGGGAGGACCGGCCGACATGGGCACCGCGCCGGTACGGTCGCCGGGCCCGTCGAACGGCCCGGGCCGGTCGCCGGGAGGTGGTCCGCCGAAGGCGCCACCCGGCACGTCGGGGCCGTCGAAGAAGGCCGTGTGCTCCATGGGCCCGTCAAAGGGACCAGGCGTCTCGAAGGGGCCGCGCCCGGCGGCCGGCCCCGGACCCGGCCCTCCAGGACCGGGGGGAGCGTCCGGGCCGCCGAAGAAGGCCGTACGCTCGGCGGGCCCCTCCATGGGAGCCGCGGCGTCGAAAGGGCCCCGCCCGCCGGGCGCGCCCGGCGGGCCGTCGAAGAAGGCAGTGCGTTCCATCGCCCCGTCGAAGGGGCCGGGACGGTCGGCGTCAAAAGGGCGGTCGCCCGGTTGGCCCCATTCCGGCGGCCGGGCGAAGGCGCCCGTCGTCTCGAACGGCCCGGCCTCCTCCCCAGGACCCGGCTGCGGGAAGCCACGCACGGGGTCGTTGGCCGAGGGGAAGCCGCCGTCGGAGTTGTTGGGCAGCGCGAAGGCACCGGTGGTCTCGAACGGCTCGGACTGCGGCCCGCGCGGAAGCGGTCCGTCAGTGCGCCGCGGCATGGGAGCCCACTGGCCCGTCACCTCGGGTTCGTCCGGCAGCGAAGGCCAGCCCGGCGGCTCGGCCTGCTCGTCAGGACCCCAGAATGCGCTGTTGTTCCCCCGTTCATCCCCGTCGTCGGATCCACCTGTGCCGTGGCGGCCCATGGCTGCCCTTTCTCGCGGTTACAGTGGCCGCCAATCTTCATAACACCTTTGCGACACCGTTGTCACAGCAATCCCCGGAGTCCCACCACAAATCCGGAAAATGTCACTTAAATCGGGACAAGTCATCACCGAAAGTGATCCCAGCCGCGGCGGCCGATCTCCCGTCCCCGCACCAGCACGCCTTCGCCCTCGACCACCCGGCCCACGACCTGCCACGACGGCGGCAGACGTACCTCCGCGGGGAAGACCGCGGCGAGCGCGTGATCCTCACCACCCGTGAGCACCCACTCCAGCGGATCGGCCCCCAGCTCCTTGGCCGCGACCGAAACCGGCTCCCCCACGGCGAACGCCCCCGGATCCAGCTCGATCCGCACGCCACTGGCCTCGGCGACGTGGCCGAGGTCCTGCAGCAGCCCGTCGCTGACGTCCAGCATCGCGCTCGCGCCCAGCTCGGCCGCCCCCGGCCCCATCGCGTACGGCGGGCTCGGCCGCCGATGCGCGACCACGACCTCCTCCACGACGGGGTTGTCCGGCACGCCCGCCTCCAGCAGCGCCCACCCGGCGGCGGCGTACCCCAGCCGCCCGGCCACCGCCACCACCTGCCCGGGCCGGGCGCCCGAGCGCGTCACGGGAGCCCGCCCGCCCAGGTCGCCCAGCGCGGTCACCCCGATGACCACCAGGTCGCACCGCGTGATGTCGCCCCCGGCCACGCTCGCCCCGACCACCGCGCACTCGTCGCGGAACCCGTCGGTCAGCCCGTCCAGCCACTCCAGCGGCAGGTCGGCGGGCACGCCCAGCCCGACCACGAGGGACGTCGGCACGGCGCCCATGGCGGCCACGTCGGCGAGGTTCTGGGCGGCGGCCTTACGACCCACGTCGTAACCGCTGGACCAATCCCGCCGAAAATGTCTACCCTCGATCAGCAAATCCGTTGAGACCACGACCCGGCCGTCAGGCGCGCTGACCACGGCGGCGTCGTCCCCCGGACCGAGCATTACCGCCGCACCCTGGGGCAGACGACCGGTAATCCGATTTATCACTCCGAATTCGCCGAGATCTCCGACTGTGATGACGCACCTCCTGACGCACACAGGGTACGGTGGCCCTTCGGCGTGATCCAATCGCCCGGGAGGACGTGATGGTGCAGGCCTACATCCTTATCCAGACCGAGGTCGGCAAGGCCGCTGCCGTGGCTCGCGAGATTTCCGGGATTCCCGGGGTCACTCAGGCGGAAGACGTGACGGGGCCCTACGACGTTATCGTGCGCGCGGAGGCCAACAACGTCGACGAGCTGGGCAAGCTCGTCGTCGCGCAGATTCAGGCGGTGGAAGGGATCACGCGTACTCTTACGTGTCCGATCGTCCACATTTGAAGGTAGTCGTCGCATGCGTGCCGCCGCCGCCCTGCTCGTTCTCCTCGCGCTCGCCGGTTGCGGCGGCACCGTACAGGTCGATCCGCCCAAGCCGACGGGCGAGGCGGTGACGGCCTGCGGCAAGCTGGCGACGCTGCTGCCCCAGACGCTCGACGGCGACCGGCGTGGCACGTCCACGCCCGAGTCGCCGTACGTGGCCGTCTGGGGCGACGGGAGCATCGCGCTGCGCTGCGGCGTCCCGAGGCCCGCCAGGATGGCGCCCACCGACCAGCTCCAGGAGATCGGCGGGGTGGGGTGGTTCGCCGATCCCGACAAGCCCACGTTGTTCACCGCGGTCACGGACGCGGCCTACGTGGAGGTCACGGTCGGCGGCGAGCACGTGGCCGCCGAGGTGCTGGCGGACCTGTCGAAGCCGATCGCCCAAATCTCGCCGCCGTCCCGGTGACCGCGCGAGCTCAACGCAGGCCAGCCGAGCGCGACAGCGCGAGCTGGATGAGCCGGTCGACCAGCGCCGGATAGTCCAGCCCCGAGGCGGCCCAGAGCTGCGGTGCTACCGACAGCGACGTGAACCCCGGCATGGTGTTGATCTCGTTGAAGACCAGGTGGCCCTCGGGCGTGTAGAAGAAGTCGACCCGCGCGAGCCCCTCGCAGTCGAGCGCCTCGAACGCGCGCACCGCCATGGCCCGCAGCTGCTCGGCCGCCTCCTCGGGGAGGTCGGCGGGCACGGTGAGCGACATCTGGTCCGGGTAGTACTTCGCCTCGAAGTCGAAGAACTCCTGGCCGCCCTCGACCTTCACCTCGCCGGGCCGTGACGCGACCGCGGGCTCGTCGCCGAGCGACTCCAGCACCGCGCACTCGATCTCGCGGCCCACGATGGCGGCCTCGATGAGCACCTTGGGGTCGTGCTGCCTGGCGAACTCCACGGCCGCCTCCAGCTCGCCCAGGTCGTGGGCCTTGGAGATGCCCTGCGAGGACCCGGCCCTGGCGGGCTTGACGAACACCGGCCAGCCGAGCCCCTCCGCCTCCTTCAGCACGCGGTCGCGGTCGAGCCGCCAGTCGCGGTCGCGTACGACGACGTGGCGGCCGATCGGCAGACCGGCGGCGGCCATCACGGTCTTCATGTGGGCCTTGTCCATGCCCACCGCGCTGGCCAGCACGCCCGAGCCGACGTAGCGCACCCCGGCCATCTCGAGCAGCCCCTGGATGGTGCCGTCCTCGGCGAACGGGCCGTGCATCACGGGGAACACCACGTCCACCGCGCCGAGCTCCACGGGGATGCTGCCGGGGTCGTACGCCACCAGCGAGCTCCCACCGGACGGCAGCGCCAGCGCCGCGCCCGAGGTGTCGACGATCGGCAGCTCGCCCGACTCGATGGCGAACCGCTGGTCGGAAGCCGCCAGCACCCACCTGCCGTCCTGGGCGATCCCGATGGGGATCACCTCGTACTTGCTCCTGTCGATCGCATCCAGCACACTGCCCGCGCCCATCAGGGACACGGCGTGCTCCGAATTGCGGCCTCCGAAAACAACGGCGACGCGTGGCTTGCTCATGGTGTCCGAATCTACCGGGGTGTCCGGGTCACAGCGAGCCGAGCACGCCGTAATCAGGACTTTCTCCCACGCTCATACCCCGTAACGCTCCGGCTTGGGCGATCGGGACATGAGCAACATACCCGCCTCCGCCGGCGACATGCCGTCGTGCACGACCCCGACGACGACCTCGGTGATCGGCATCTCGACGTCGTGCTTCCTGGCCAGCTCCAGCACGGACTCGCAGGACTTCACGCCCTCGGCGGTCTGCTTGGTGGCGGCCACGACCTCGGCGAGGGTCATGCCCCTGCCCAGGTTCTCGCCGAAGGTGCGGTTGCGCGACAGCGGCGAGGTGCAGGTGGCCACGAGGTCTCCCATGCCCGCGAGCCCCGCGAACGTGTGCTGGTCGGCCCCCAGGGCCGCGCCCAGGCGGGAGATCTCGGCCAGCCCCCTGGTGATGAGCATGGCGCCGACGTTGTCGCCCATGCCCATGCCCGCGGAGACGCCCACGGCCAGGGCGATCACGTTCTTCACCGCGCCGCCCAGCTCGACGCCGACCACGTCGGGGTTGGTGTACGGACGGAACCACGGCGGCAGGTGGCAGATCGCCTGCAGCCGGGCGGCGACCGACTCGTCGGTGCAGGCGACGACGGTGGCGGCGGGCTGGCGTTCGGCGATCTCCCTGGCCAGGTTGGGGCCCGAGACGACCGCGACCCGCTCCTCGGGCACCTCGGCGACCTCGCGGATCACCTCGCTCATCCGCTTGGTCGTGCCCAGCTCGATGCCCTTCATCAGGCTCACCAGGACCGCGTTCGGCGGGAGGTGCTCGCGCCAGGCGGCCAGATTGGGCCGCAACTGCTGCGACGGCACCGCCAGCACCACGAACTCGGCCCCGTCGAGCGCCCGGGCCGGGTCGGTCGTGGCGCGCAGCCGCTCCGGGAGGGGGATGCCCGGCAGGTAGTCGGGGTTGACGTGGTCGCGGTCGATCGCCTCGACCAGCTCCCGCCTGCGCCCCCAGAGCGTGACCTCGTTGCCTGCCTCGGCCAGGATCATCGCGAACGTGGTCCCCCAGGAACCCGTGCCGAAAACGGCCACCTTTGTCATGCCATCACCGCCCGGCGGGATCGTAGGGAGTCTCGGGGGCCTTCTCGCCACGCAGCTCGGCGAGCTGCTGGGTGATCGCGGCCGTGATGTCGGCCGTCGCCGCGCGCAACACGTCCGCGTGCAGCTCCTTGCCTTCGTACTTCGACAGGTCCACCGGTGGGCCCACCGACACGCGGAACGTCTTGCGCGGGAACAGCCTGGGCTTCTTCTCCCCGTACGGCAGCAACTCATGCGCGCCCCAGTGGGCCACCGGGATGACCGGCGCGCCGCTCTCCAGCGCCAGCCGCGCCGCGCCCGTCTTGCCCACCATGGGCCACAGATCGGGATCGCGGGTGCAGGTGCCCTCGGGATAGAACAGGATCGCGCCGCCGTCCTTGAGCCGCTGGGCCGAGATGTGCAGGGACTTCGCCGCCTCGGCGCTGCCCCGGTCGACGGGGATGGCCAGGAGCGCCGTCACCGCCCTGCCCAGGAACGGCACCCTGAACAGACCGGCCTTGGCCAGGATTACCGGCCAGCGCCCGTTGTTGTAGAGGAAGTGCGACAGCAGGACCGGATCAGTCCATGAGAGGTGATTGGCCGCGATGATCACACCGCCGGTGCGCGGGATGCGCTCCCCACGACGCCAGTCCCTCTTGACCAGGAGCCGGGACAGCGGTTTCACGAGGACGACTGCCAGGGTTTCCCAGAAACGCGACGGTCGCGCGGGGCGGCTCATGGTCTCCTCCAACACGTACGGGATGCGCCCCAAGTCTCCCGGTTGGCCGCGCGGGATGTCGAGGCGGGATGCTTAAGACTATGAGCATCCGCTGGTCGCTGGTCATCCCGGTGAAGACGCTGGTCGCGGCGAAGACGAGGCTGGCGGCGGCCACGGGCCCGCACCGGACCCGGCTGGCCGTGGCCGTGGCGAGTGACACGGTGGCGGCGGCGCTCGCGTGCGCGCGGGTCGCCCGGGTGATCGTGGTGACGGCCGACCCCGCCGCGGCCGGGCCGCTGGGCGCGCTGGGTGCCGAGGTGGTGCCCGACCCGGACCGCGGCCTGAACACCGCCCTGCGCACCGGGGCCGCCCATGCCGTACGCGTGGCGCCCGGCGACGCGGTGGGGGCGCTCCAGGCGGACCTGCCCGCCCTGCGGTCGCCGGAGCTGGGGACGGCGCTGGAGGCCGCCGCCGAGTTCGACCAGTCCTTCGTGCCGGACGCGCTCGACGTCGGGACGACCTTCTACGGGGTGCGGCCCGGGATGCCGTTCACGCCGAGGTTCGGCGGGGAGTCGCGGGCCAAGCACCTGGCGGGCGGGGCGAAGGAGCTGTGCGTGCCGGGGATCGACTCGGTGCGGCGGGACGTGGACACGCCCGACGACCTGCGCGCGGCCATCGCCCTGGGCCTCGGCCGCCACACGGCCGCGGTCGTCGCCGAGCTGTGGCCCGGCTCATGACGTCTTGCCGGAGATCCTCATGACGTCTTCGCGGAGGTCCTCATGACGTCTTCACGGAGATCCTCATGACGTCTTCGCGGAGATCCTCATGACGTCTTCGCGGAGGTCCTCATGATGGCGGGCGAGGTCGCCACCGCCAGGTGCGCCAGGCCCATCACGGCCACGCCCGCGGCGAAGGCCGCGTAGCCGCCGAGCCACTCCCCCAGCGCGCCCCCGGCCAGCCCGCCGAGCGGGTACGCCCCCCACATGAGGAAACGCATGCTGGCGTTGACCCGGCCCATCAGGTGGTCGGGAGTGATGCGCTGGCGGTAGCTGAGCTGGGCCACGCCGAAGATCGAAGTCACCACGCCGAACAACGACGAGGCCACCGGGAAGATCAGCAGCCGCCAGCCGGGGCCGGTCGCCAGCGCGGGCAGGTAGAGCACGGTCGCCAGGACGGCGGAGCCGTACAGGGCCGGGCCGCTGCCGAAGCGCGCGGTGACGCGGGCCACCAGCGCGGCGCCCACGAGGGAGCCGACGGCGGCGGCCGACAGCAGCAGCCCGTACTGGGCGGAGCCGACTCCCAGCTCCTTGACCAGGTAGAGCGGCAGGCCGACCGTGGAGATGCCGTTGGCCGTCATGACGAGCGCGCCCCCGACCGCGACCCTGCGCAGCACCCGCTCTCCCGCGACGAACCTGATGCCCTCCGACACCTCCTGGCGCAGCCTCCGCTCGCTTCGCCGCGGGCTCTCCTCGGCCCGCACGCCCGACAGCAGGAGCGCGGAGAGGAGATAGCTGACGGCGTCGGCGAGCAGCGCGATCGGCGCGGTGAACACGGCCACCGCCCAGCCTCCTAAGCCCGGCCCCGCGAGCAGCGAGGTGTTCCTGGTGACCTCCAGGACGCCGTTGCCGCGTTCGAGGCGCTCCTTGGTCACGATGGCGGGCAGGAAGCTCATGTGGGCGACGTCGAAGAAGACCGTGCCCACGCCCAGCACGAGGGCGACCGCGTACAGCTGCGGCAGCGTCAGCACGTCGAGCCAGGCCGCCACCGGGATCGACAGCAGCGCCACGCCCCGCGCGACGTCGGACCAGATGAGGATCGGGCGGCGCCGCGACCGGTCCACCCACACGCCCGCGGGCAGCCCGATCAGCAGGAACGCGAGCATCTCGGCCGCCGACAGCAGGCCGAGCTCGAAGGCCCCGGCGTCCAGGACCAGGAGCGCCGCCAGGGGCAGGGCCACGACCGTGACCTGCGTTCCCGTCTGTGTGATGGCGTTCGCCCACGCGAACCGCCAGAAATCGCCCGTACGCCCCATGTCGCTTCATCCTGGTGGCCTGGCCGGGCGAGGGGCAAACGAATTACGCTGATCAGCGTGCAGGGAACGGTACGCAGCTTCGACGAGACCACGCGCTCGGGGACGGTGTTCCTCGACGACGGGACCGTGCTGGAGTTCGGCACGCCCGCCTTCGACGCGGGGCCGCTGCGGCTGCTGCGCACGGGGCAGCGGGTCAACCTCGGGATGTCCGGCGGGCGGATCGCCTACATCACGCTCTCGACCTTCCCGGTCCCCGACGCCTTCGGCGGCCGGCCGCCGGCGGGCGATTCCGAGTAACTTTTGCCGGGTCCCGGCCGCGCCGATTGCGGGCCGAAAAGCGAAACGCCCGGGCCGATGGCCCGGGCGGAAGCGCGTGCTGGGTTTACTTCTTCTTTCCGACTTTCTTGCCGCCCTGGTTGACCAGTTCCTTGAAGTCGGATCCCGGGCGGAACTTCGGCCCCCAGCTCTCGGGAACGTTGATTTCCGCGCCGGTCGACGGGTTCCTGGCCGTGCGGGCGGGCTTGTTCACCATCTCGAATGCGCCGAAGCCCGTGATCGAGACCTTGTCGCCGCTCGCCACGGCTTTCTGGATGGTGTCGATGACCGCGTTGACGGCCTCGGTGGCCGTCTTCCTGTCGCCCACCCGATCAGCGATGGCCTCGACGAGTTCTCGCTTGTTCATGAAAGTCCTGCTCCCCCAGTTACGGCTCGGGGTTCCAGCTCACGAGTTCGCCCTAGAAACCCCTTACGCGCTTGAAAGTAGGCGGGATCGCGAGTGAACTCAATCACCTAGCGCGTTTTCCTCACTACGTGGCGTGTCGAGAGCGGCCAGAAACGCGTCGAGGCGGGCGGCAGCCCTTTCCGGGTCGCGCTTCGCCAGATCGCAAATCGCGAGGTAGCGGCGGGCCAGCCGGTCCTTCTCGGCGGCGGGGAGCAGGCGGACGCGGCGGTGCGCCTCGCGCAACCGCCGCGCCAGTTCGTCGTCTTCTAGACGGTCGTCGGCAGCCATGGCTGCCGACCATTCTCGTACGCCGCCACTTCGTCGGCGTGACGCAGGGTCAGCCCGATGTCGTCGAGGCCCTCCATGAGCCGCCAGCGGGTGTAGTCGTCGATCTCGAACGGCACGACCTCATCGGCCCAGCGGACCTGGCGTTCGGCCAGGTCGACGGTGACCTCGAGCTTCGGGTCCGCCTCGACGGCCGACTGCAGCGCCTCGACCTTGTCGCCCGGCAGGGCGACCGGCAGCAGGCCCATCTTGGTGGAGTTGTTGCGGAAGATGTCGCCGAAGCGGGCTGCGATCACGACGCGGAACCCGTACTGCTGCAGCGCCCAGACCGCGTGCTCACGCGAGGAGCCGGTGCCGAAGTCGGGGCCGGAGACGAGGATCGAGCCGCCCTCGTAGGACGGGTCGTTCAGCACGAACGTCGGGTCCTCGCGCCAGGCCGAGAACAGGCCCTTCTCGAATCCGGTGCGGCTGACCTGCTTGAGCCAGACGGCCGGGATGATCTGGTCGGTGTCGACGTTGCTGCGGCGCAGCGGCACCGCCGTACCGGTGTGGGTGGTGAATGCTTCCATCGGTCCAGGTCTCCTTTTACAGGTCGGCGGGCGCGGTCAGACGGCCGGTGACGGCGGTCGCGGCGGCGACCTGCGGCGACACCAGGTGGGTGCGGCCACCCTTGCCCTGGCGGCCCTCGAAGTTGCGGTTGGAGGTGGAGGCGCTGCGCTCGCCGGGCTGGAGCGTGTCGGGGTTCATCCCCAGGCACATCGAGCAGCCGGCCTCGCGCCACTCGGCGCCGGCGGCCTTGAACACCTCGTGCAGGCCCTCCTGCTCGGCCTGCAGCTTGACCAGCATCGAGCCGGGGACGATCAGCGTGCGGGTCCTCACCTGGCGGCCGCGCAGGATCTCGGCGGCCGAGCGCAGGTCCTCGATGCGGCCGTTGGTGCACGAGCCGACGAACACCGTGTCGACCTCGATCTCACGCAGCGGCGTGCCGGCGGTCAGGCCCATGTACTCCAGCGCCCGCTCGGCGGCCGAGCGCTCGACCGGGTCGGAGAAGCTCTCCGGCGACGGGACGGACTCGCCCAGCGGCAGGCCCTGGCCCGGGTTGGTGCCCCACGTGACGTACGGGGTCAGCGTCGAGGCGTCGATCTCCACGACCTTGTCGAACACGGCGTCGTCGTCGGTGCGCAGCGTCTTCCAGTATTCGACGGCCTCGTCCCACGCCTGGCCCTCGGGCGCGTGCGGGCGGCCCTTCAGGTACTCGAACGTGGTCTCGTCCGGCGCGATCATGCCGGCGCGGGCGCCCGCCTCGATCGACATGTTGCAGACCGTCATGCGGCCCTCCATGGAGAGCTTGCGCACGGCCTCGCCGCGGTACTCCACGATGTAGCCCTGGCCGCCGCCGGTGCCGATCTTGGCGATGATCGCCAGGATCAGGTCCTTGGCGGTCACGCCGGCGGGCAGCTCGCCGGAGACCTCGATCGCCATCGTCTTCGGCCGGTACGCGGGCAGCGTCTGCGTGGCCAGCACGTGCTCGACCTCGGAGGTGCCGATGCCGAACGCGATGCCGCCGAACGCGCCGTGCGTCGAGGTGTGGGAGTCACCGCACACGATCGTCATGCCCGGCTGCGTCAGCCCGAACTGCGGGCCGATGATGTGCACCACGCCCTGACCGGCGTCGCCCA
Source organism: Nonomuraea angiospora (assembly GCF_014873145.1). NCBI lineage: Bacteria > Bacillati > Actinomycetota > Actinomycetes > Streptosporangiales > Streptosporangiaceae > Nonomuraea > Nonomuraea angiospora. Next base: position 5,947,864 of record NZ_JADBEK010000001.1, read on the forward strand.
TCGGATGGAGCCTGATGCCGAACTCGGCGGCGTTCTTGCGCAGCGTCTCGACCTGCGTCTTGGACACCGGGTCGGAGATCGGGCCGAGCACGGTCGGCACGTTGTGGTCCTCGGTGGCGATCGTGAGATCGGGCCGCCGCACCTTCCGGCCGGCGAGACGGAGCCCGTCGAACGCCTGCGGGCTGGTCACCTCGTGGATGAGGTGCAGGTCGATGTAGAGCAGGTCCGGTTCGCCCTCGGCCCGCCGGACTACGTGTTGCTCCCAGACCTTCTCGGCCAGTGTGCGGCCCATGATCTCCTCCTGTTTGTTCGCGATGCGCCATCGCACCGCTTGCTCAGGCCCGGTCCCGCCGGTCGCCGCCCTTGCTTACTGCGATGCTGCGCATCGCGGCTCGGTCGCTGAGGTCCGGTCTCTTCCCTCGTCACTCCGGTCGCTACGCTCCCTTCGTTCCTCAGTCCAGAGACCGGCGCTCCCTCGCGGGGGAGTTTGCCTCCGACTTGCCTTCTCATATGTCGAGACGGCAGTATCGGTTTATGGACAACTCTAGCGGAGTCGGAGTACTCGACAAGGCAGTTCTTGTACTCAATGCCCTCGAAGCGGGACCCGCTTCCCTGGCGCAGCTCGTCCAGGCCACCGGTCTGGCCCGCCCCACGGCCCACCGGCTGGCCGTCGCACTTGAGCACCACCGCATTGTGAGTCGTGACACACAGGGCAGGTTCGTACTGGGTCCCCGGCTTTCCGAGTTGTCCACCGCGGCCGGCGAGGACCGGCTGCTGGCGGTGGCCGCCCCCGTGCTGATGCAGCTCAGGGATCTCACCGGGGAGAGCGCGCAACTCTACCGCCGCCAGGGCGACGAGCGCGTCTGCGTCGCGGCCGCCGAACGCGCGAGCGGCCTGCGGGACACCGTGCCGGTGGGCTCCGCGCTGCCCATGGGGGCGGGCTCGGCCGCGCAGATACTGCTGGCGTGGGAGGAGCCGGACCGGCTGCACCGCGGCCTGCGCGGCGCCAAGTTCAGCGCCGCGACCCTCGCCTCCGTACGGCGCCGCGGCTGGGCCCACAGCGTCGGCGAGCGCGAGCAGGGGGTGGCCAGCGTGTCGGCGCCCATAAGGGGCAGCGGCGGCAAGGTGATCGCGGCCGTGTCGGTCTCCGGCCCCATCGAACGGCTCACGAGGGCACCGGGACGGCTCCACGCGGTGCCCGTTATGGCGGCGGCCGAACGTATAACGGAGGCAATGCGCCGCACGTCATGATCGGCGAAACCAGGTATTTGGGGAGCCGAGTGCCTCGTGGGCGCACTAGCCTGAGTGCGTGACAGATCGCATCGAGGTAGCCGCCACTGAGCTGCGACCCCTGCTCGAAGAGTTCATCATGTGGGCGCGTGCGAACGCGCCCGGAAGCGACCCCGAGCTCGTGGGGCCCGCCGCACTGTGGCACCGTCTCGCCTTCTCGCAGGACCTCGGCACGTGGAAGCGTGCTGACCTGCGCAACCTGCTGCTCGACCGCATGCCCAAGGTCGTGGAGGATCCCGACGCCGCCGCGGACGGGATGCTCCCGGCCGTGGACGCGTACCTGACGTTCCTCTCCCAGACCGGCAGGCTCGCCAAGGGCTCGGACTCCCTCGCCGATCTGCAGGCTGAGCTCGACGACGTCGAGGACGAGTTCGTCGACCTCATGGAAGAGCTGCTCGACGACGCCGAAGGCGACGACGAGGAGGAGGACGAGGTCGGCGACCTGGGCGATTTCGAGCCGTTCGCGGACGACCTCGCCGAACTCGACACGATCAGGCTGCGGCCCGACTCGGAGCTGGCCGCGGCGGCCCGGCAGGCGCCACTGGTGGCCAAGGCCCGCGACCTCGCCCTCTGGGTGGGGTCCGGTCGCCGGGTGGGCGAGGACACCCTGCTCACCGACGCCGAGGTGGAGGAGGCGCTGGCGGCCGTCGGGCTGCCCAGGCCCGACACCGAGGGCCCGATCGCCGAGGCCGTCCCGCAGCTGTGGAACATCTGGAACCTGGCCGTGGACCTGGAGTTCCTCCAGCCCGGCGAGGGCAACACGGTCGCGGTGCAGGACGATACCTCGGAGTGGCCGTTCGACGACGACGAGGACGTGCTCGACGCCTGGATGCTCGGGCTCCACTCCGTCGACTACGGCGACCCCGAGCTGAGCGACGAAGACCTCACGATGGCGCTGGCTGGCCTGACCCGCGGCCTGCTGGTCAGGCTGCTGCTGGCGGGCGGCTCGCGCGACCTCGACGACCTGGCGCAGGACCTGGCCGAGTCCGCCGCCGACCTCGACGAGCTGGGCTCGGACGCGTGGGAGGCGGCAGGCGACCCGCTGGCCCCCGCCATCGACTGGCTCGCCGGATACGGCATGGTCGAGCTCGACGGCAGCACCCTGCGCCTCACGCCGCTCGGCACCGAGGGCGTCGTCCACCTGGTGGACGACGCCGACATCGAGGTGGACGCGCGGCCCGCGATCGAGTCCATGAGCGCCCACGAGCTGCTGGCGCTCAGCGCCGAGCTGCCCGAGGAGGAGGCCGACGCGGAGTTCGCGGCCTGGATGCGGCTCCGGGAGCCGGGCAAGGCGGCCGAGGAGCTGCTGGAGGCGGCGGCCGAGGACGAGAGCGACGCGCTGATCAGGGTGCAGGCGGCCAGCGTGGTCGGCACCCTGGGCGAGGCCGCCATCCCGGCCTGGCAGGCGGCCCTCAAACAGCCCTCGCTCCGGCCCTACGCGGCCACGCACCTGAGCCAGCTGGAGATCGAGGGGGCTCCCGAGCCCACCCAGGACGACACCCACTGGCTGATCCTGGACATGTGGACGATCTCGGCCGGGCTGGGGCGTTCGGAGTTCGTGAGCAGCCTGCGGGACATCGGGCCGGAGATGGTCAACGACCTGCTCGAGGTGATCTGGCGGATTCCGCACTCGCACGTGGAGGAGCTGCTGGACCTGATCTCCCAGGTCCACCCGGACAAGCAGGTCGCCAAGGCGGCCCGCCGCGCCCTCTTCAAGGCCCGCTCGGTGTAACCACCGCCCTTCGGGAGGCCCTCGCCACTCGGCGGGGGCCTTTCCATTTCAAGCACACCAGGGCCTCCCGGGACTCTCCGTTCTTCCGGCGAGCAACCCACCGCACACGGCCAGGTCCATCGACCCTGCACGTCGGCAGCGAGCACCCACCGCGCAAAGCCAGGCGCCTCGGGTGGGCAAGCCGCCGCTCGCGGCCGGGGGCCCGTGGGTCTCGCACGCCACAGCGAGCACCCACTGAACGGGGCCGGACGCCTCGGACCGGACACCCACCGAATGGGGGCCGGACGCCTCGGACCGGACACCCGCCGCAAGCACGCGGCCAGCCCTTGGACCGGACACCCAGCGCACGCGGCCGGCCCCTCGATCCTGCACGCCTGCAGCAAGCGCACACCGAACGGCGGCGGGCGCCTCGGGTCGGCATTCACGCGCACGTGGCTCGATGCCTCGGGTCGGCAACCCCACCGCACCCGGCCCGGGTCCTGTTCGGGGAGGCGGTCGGACCTCCCGTGGAAGTGGCAGGCGAGGCCGGAAAACAGAAACGCTCCGGGGCTGTGAGCGCCGGAGCGAGTGTGATAGACGTAGTCCCGACCGGATTCGAACCGGCGCTACCGCCTTGAGAGGGCGGCGTCCTGGGCCACTAGACGACGGGACCTTCGCGGGCTTGTGACAGTGGTAGTCCCGACCGGATTCGAACCGGCGCTACCGCCTTGAGAGGGCGGCGTCCTGGGCCACTAGACGACGGGACCCTGTCCACAAGCTGCTGGTGCCGGGATCTCCCCGGCAACGCAGGTAACTCTACCGCACCCCGGAGACCACACCAAACCGCTTAACGGCCCATCAGGTCGGGTCTGTGGCGGCGTACCCAATCCCCCATCGCCCCGCCTTCCCACAGCGGGTCGAACTCCCCGAGCGGGATCGCCACCTCCGGCCGGCCGGTGGCCGGGTCCACGGGAACCCGGGCCAGCCGCTCGCGCGTCCAGCCCGGCACGCGGGGCGGCACCGTACGCTCGCCCCACCCGACGAGCCCCACCGAACGCAGCGGCTCCACCCGTACCCGCACGCCGCCCGGACGGCCGATGCGCCTGGGACTGGCCAGCCGGGTGTCCACGACGTCGATCCTGGTGATGTCGGGCCAGCGGAGGCGGACGCGGAAGCCGTACGAGTCGGTCAGCTCCACGCCGTCGGCGGAGAAGCGGACGACGGTGCCGGTGGTCAGGCGGCGGTGTTTGGCCACGAGCACGGCCAGGAGGGCAGCGGTGGCCAGCGCCCCGATGACGGCGCCCAGCGGGGTGCTGCCGGTGAAGATGGCGCCGAGGAGCAGGCAGACGGCGAAGAAGAGGGCGAGCGGAGCGGCGAACGGGGCGACGAAGCGCGGGAAGTTGCCCGCGCGAATCCGAAACTCATCCATAAGCCGGGCGGACTTTACCCAAACCGCTGCCGTGTCTCCACCCTCACGGCCCTGGCACGCTGTCAGTCGGTGAGGAGGCCGCGGCGGTAGGCCTCGGCCACGGCGGATGCGCGGTCGCGGACGTCGAGCTTGGCGTAGATGTGCAGGAGGTGGGTCTTGACGCTGGCCTCGCTGATGAACAGGCTCGCCGCCGCCACCTTGTTCGTCGCTCCCCCGGCCACCAGGCGCAGCACCTCCAGTTCCCGTTTGCTGAGCCTCCCCCTGGTGGGCTTGCGAAGGGCCGCCGCGAGCCGGCCGGCCACGGCCGGGGCGAGGACGGTCTCGCCCCGGTGGGTGGCGCGGACGGCGCGCACCAGCTCCTCCGGCGGGGCGTCCTTCAGCAGGTAGCCGGTGGCGCCCGCTTCGAGGGCGGGCAGGACGTCGGTGTCGAACGTGGTCAGGACCAGCACCCGCGGGCCCGTGCCGCTGAGGCGGCGGATGGCGGTGACGCCGTCCATCCCCGGCATGCGCAGGTCCATCAGGACGATGTCGGGCTCAAGCTCGGCGGCCAGGCGTACGGCCTCCGCGCCGTCGGCCGCCTCGCCGACGATCTCAAGGTCGGGCTCGCCACCGAGTGCCGCGCGCAGGCCGTCGCGCACGATGGGGTGGTCGTCCGCTATCAGCAGCCTCAGCCGCATCTCTCCCCTTCCGGCCGACACTCGTCTCTCTCTCCCTCGTCAGGCTCTCATCCATCGCCCCTCCTTGGGCCGGCTCCGACCACGCGTCCGCCGGCCAGGGTGCGGGACCGGCTCTGACTATGCGTGCGCCAGCCAGGGCGCGGGGGCGGCTCTGACCACGCGGGCGTCTGCCAGGGCGCGGGGGCGCCTCAAGTGCTGCCTTGGGATCAGGGGCGGAGGAGGGCGGGGCTGGCGAGCGTTGGGGATGGGGAGCAGGGCGCGGTGGTCTATCTCGGGTGATCGCCGTGGACGGCTCGCGGATCATGGGTGGTCGTCCTCGGCGGGGAGCATGGGGATGGCGGCGGCCACGGCGGTGCCCTGGCCGGGGGTGGACTCGAGGTGGAGGGTGCCGCCGACGGCGCGGACGCGTTGGCGCATTCCGTCGAGGCCGAAGCCGTCAGCGGGCTTCTGCGGGGCGAACCCGGCGCCGTCGTCTCGAATGTCGAGGAGGACGGTTTCGTCCGTGTACGACAGGGTCAGGCCCGTCCTGGAGGCTCTGGCGTGCTTGGCGACGTTGGCCAGAGCCTCCTGGGCCACGCGGAACAGCGTGTCCTCGATGGGGGCGGCCAGGGCGACCGGGGTGCCGGTGATCTCGAGGATCAGGTCGACGCCGGCCGACCGGGACCACGACTCGGCCAGGTCGGTGATCGCGTCCGGGAGCTTCGAGGTCTCCAGCGGCTCCGGGCGCAGGGCGCGTACGGACCGGCGGGCCTCGGAGAGGCTGCGGCGGGCCAGGTCGGCGGCCTGGTCGAGGTGGCGGCGGCGGGTCTCGGCCCTGGAGGTGCGGTCGGCGGCGTTGAGCTGGCCGATCAAGGCGACGAGGTCCTGGGCGACCGTGTCGTGGATCTCTCCGGCCACGCGGTGCCGCTCGTCGAGCATGCCCGCCCGCCTGGCCTGGTCGAGGAGCCGGGCGTTGAGTGAGGCGTTCTCGGCCATGGCGGCGCGCAGGCGCTCGACCAGGCGGCGGCGCTTGTCGTGCTCGGCGGAGACGTACCAGCCGGCCGCGACCAGCGGCAGCGCCACGCCCGCGATCACGGTGAGCAGGGTGCCTCGGGCGCCCGGCCCCGCCTGGGCCGTGACGATGACGATGGCGGTGAGCGTCACGCCCGCCATGGTCAGCCGGGCCGGGAGCAGGGCGCTGGCCAGCGGGTAGCCGATCGAGGCGAACACGATGAAGGCGGGGCTGGCGGCCGTCAGCGCGGCGGCGAGCGCGATCAGCACGAGGAAGTGGCCCACGGCGAGCGCGCGGCGGGTGTCCCGGCGGGGGTGGAGCCAGCCGATCGGCGCCACCCACACCGCGGCGGCCAGCGCGACCGCCGGCCACCACGCCGCGAACGACGCCGGGCCGCCACCTTCCGGCCATGCCGTCGTGAGGCCGCCCGTGGCCGCCCAGCCCGGGCCTGCCGCCTCGGCGAGCCAGGCCGGCAGGGGGCCGGCCAGCCAGCGCAGGAGGGGCCAGGGCGCGCCGGTGGGCGGCGCGTCCGCGAGGGCGGCCGCGGTCGAGGAGATCCCGAGCAGTCCGTAGGCGAGGCACAGAAAAACCCCGCGCTCGCGCCCGTCCAGCCAGCTCATGAGGTCAAGCCTGGCATGGCGTCAACCGATCGGTGGATGCCGGACGTCCACCGCACGACGAGCCGGGCAGGCGATGCGCACCCGCTCTGAGCTGGGCGAACATCGAGTCATGAGCTTTCCGACCCGTAGGGACATGTTTCAGTACGCCGCCGTCGCGGGCGCGGGCGCCGTGGGCTCCGCGGCCGCCAAGCCGAGGCGGGAGGTGACCACGTACGTCTTCGTGACCGGCGCGAACGGCGTGGCCAGCGGCGACTCCGAGCTGGCGCTGCGCGGCCACCGCACCGTGGGCGTGACGCTGCCGGGGCACGGCCCCGAGGAGCAGTTTCACGTCGCCTACCAGACCCCGCAGGACCTGGAGACGCTGGCCACGCTGCCGTCGCCGGTGGCGGGGGTCACGCTGGACGACTATGTCGAGGCCACGGTGGGCACCGTGCGCCGGGTCTCCGGCCACGGCCCGGTGATCCTGGTGGGCGGCAGCCTCGGCGGCGCGACCATCACGAAGGCGGCCGACGCGGTGCCCGACCTGATCGACCTGCTCGTCTACGACACCGCGTTCTGCTGCACGGAGCTGAGCTCGCCCAACGACTATCTGGCGACGCCGGAGGGCAAGGAGAGCCTGGCGGGCAGCGTGGTGTCGGGCATCATCGCCGACCCGAGGGTGATCGGCGCGATCCGGATGAACTGGCGGACCAACGACAGGAAGTTCCTGGACGCGGTCAAGGCGGCGTTCATGGCGGAGGCGAGCGAGGGCGAGCTCCTGGCCATGCTGAACACGTTGCTGCCGGATGAGAGTCTCCAGGTGGGGAGCGCCGACGCTCGGGGGCGCAAGGAGGCGTGGGGAAGGGTGCCGCGCGTCTACATCAGGCACACGCGGGACAGGGTGATCCCGCTCGCACTGCAGGACAGGATGATCAAGGAGGCGGATGCGGCCACGCCAGGCAACAAGTTCGAGGTTTTCTCGGTGGAGGCTTCGCATGCGCCGACGGCGCGAACGTACCGGCTGATTACCGAAATCCTGCACAAACTGGCGAAATGATAAAGCTGGGGTACCAGGACTCGAACCTAGACTAACTGAACCAGAATCAGTCGTGCTGCCAATTACACCATACCCCACCGCTCGCGACCCCTGGGGGCGCTCTCGGCGACGTCCGAAAGAATAGCCCAGCTCTGGGGGTAAGACCAAAACGAATAGCCAACGAGCCCTCCATCGCCCACAGCACCGGCCCTCACGTGCCAAGCTGAAGGGGACAAAACACCACGTGGAGGAGCCTCACCGTTGGCCGGTAACCCGTTCTTCACCTCTAGCGACCTGCCGTACGAGCTGCCCCCCTTCGCCGACATCCGCGAGGAGCACTACCTGCCCGCGTTCGAGCGCGGCATGGCGGAGCAGCTGGCGGAGGTCGACGCGATCGCAGGCAGCAGCGAGGCGCCGACGTTCGACAACACGATCGCCGCGCTCGAGCGGTCGGGACGGATCCTCGACCGCACGGCCACGGTCTTCTTCAGCGTCGCCGCCTCCAACACCACCGACGGCATCATGGAGATCGAGAAGGAGATCTCTCCGCAGCTGACCAGGCACGGCGACGCCATCCGGCTCAACCGGGCGCTGTGGGCGCGCATCAAGCAGGTGTCCACGGAGGACCCCGAGGAGGCCTGGCTGCTGGAGAAGTACCGGGAGGACTTCATCAGGGCGGGCGCCGACCTGTCGGAGCCGGACCAGGACCGGCTCCGGCAGCTCAACGAGGAGCTGTCGAAGCTCTCGACGGAGTTCGCGCAGACGCTGCTGAAGGCCTCGACGGAGTCGGCGCTGGTGGTGTCGGACCCCAAGGAGCTCGACGGCCTCGACCAGGCCAAGATCGAGTCGCTGCTCAAGGACGGCAAGTACGTCCTGCCGCTGCTCAACTTCACCTCCCAGCCGGGCCTGGCCCAGCTCACCGACCGCGACGTGCGCCGCAGGCTCTACGAGCTGAGCGTCGGCCGGGCGCCCGGCAACTTCGGGCTGGCGGCCAGGATGGCGGCGCTGCGGGCCGAGCGGGCGGCGCTGCTGGGGTTCCCCAGCCACGCGGCGTACGTGGTGGCCGACCAGACGGCCAAGACCGTCGAGGCGGTGGAGGAGATGCTCGGCCAGCTCGTCGCCCCCGCCGTGCGCAACGCGCGCAAGGAGGCCGAGGCCCTGTCGGAGCAGGCCGGGTTCGAGATCGAGCCGTGGGACTGGTCGTACTACTCCGAGAAGGTGCGCCAGGCCCGCTACGACTTCGACGCCGCCGAGATGCGGCCGTACTTCGAGCTCGACCGCGTCTACCGTGACGGCATCTTCTTCGCGGCCGGGAAGCTGTACGGCCTCACCTTCACCGAGCGGCCCGACCTGGGCGGGTATCACCCCGACGTGACGGTGTACGAGGTGTTCGAGGAGGACGGGAGCCGGCTCGGGCTGTTCGTGCTCGACCCGTACGCGCGGGAGACCAAGCGCGGCGGCGCGTGGATGAACAACCTGGTCGACCAGTCGTTCCTGCTCGGTCAGCTGCCGGTGGTCGTCAACAACCTCAACGTCACCAAGCCGGCCGCGGGGCCGACGCTGCTGACGTACGACGAGGTCAACACGGCCTTCCACGAGTTCGGGCACGCGCTGCACGGGCTGTTCTCCCAGGTGCGCTTCCCGCGCGTGGCGGGCACCCGCGTGCCGCGCGACTTCGTCGAGTACCCGTCACAGGTCAACGAGATGTGGGTGACCTGGCCCGAGGTGCTGGCCAACTACGCCAGGCACCACGAGACGGGCGAGCCGATGCCGGCCGAGCTGGTGGAGAAGCTGCAGGCGGCGGAGAAGTTCAACCAGGGCTTCAAGACCGTCGAATATCTCGCCGCGACCCTGCTCGACTGGGCCTGGCACAAGCTGGCGCCGGGAGAGACGGTGGCCGACCCGGAGGGGTTCGAGTCCGCGGCCCTGGAGGCCGCCCAGATCGCCCTGCCACAGGTCGGGCCGCGCTACAGGACCAACTACTTCGCCCACATCTTCTCCGGCGGCTACAGCGCCGGCTACTACTCCTACATCTGGAGCGAGGTGCTCGACGCGGAGAGCGTGGAGTGGTTCAAGGAGAACGGCGGGCTCACCAGGGCCAACGGCGACCACTTCCGCCGCGAGCTGCTCTCCCGTGGCGGCAGCCTCGACCCGCTGACCGCGTTCCGCAACTTCCGCGGGCGCGAGCCCAGCATCCAGCCGCTGCTCGTCCGCCGCGGCCTCGACTGAGCCTGTGCTCCGGCGGCCCGCCGTGCGGGCCGCCGGGCGTCGGCTCAGCCCTTCAGGCGGGCCAGGGCGGCGCGCAGGCGCTCCTGCGCGCGACCGCGGCCGAGCACCTCGATCGACTCGAACAGCGGCAGTCCCACCGTCCGGCCGGTGATCGCCACGCGGACCGGCGCCTGGGCCTTGCCCAGCTTGAGCCCGTACGCGGTCCCGACCTCCTCCAGCGCCTCCTTGAGCGACTCGGGGTCCCAGCTGACCGTCTCCAGCCGCGACAGGTAGTCGGTGAGGATCTCCACCGGCGAGTTCTTCATCGCCTTGTCCCAGGACGCCTGGTCGAAGACCGGCTCGTCGAGGAAGAGGAAGTCGACGTTCTGCCGGATCTCCGACAGCACGGTGATCCGGGTCTGGGCCAGCGCCGCGACCTTGCTGAACAGCTCGCGGTCCCAGGACGGGTCGAGGTAGGGCGCGCAGCGATCCTCGAACGTCTCCAGCGGCAGCGCCCGGATGTACTCGCCGTTGAACGCGCGCAGCTTCTTCTCGTCGAAGAACGCGCTGGCGGAGTTGACGTCCTCCAGCCTGAACAGCGGCATCATCTCGGCCCACGGCATGATCTCGCGGTCCTCGCCCGGCCCCCAGCCCAGCAGCATGAGGTAGTTGACCATGGACTCCGCGAGGTAGCCCTCCGCGCGGTAGTCCTCCAGGGCCACCTTGTCGCGGCGCTTGGACAGCTTCTTGCGCTGCTCGTTGACGATCACCGGCAGGTGCGCCCAGACCGGCGGCGTGGCGCCCAGCGCCGGCCACAGCAGCATCTGCTTGGCCGCGTTGCCCAGGTGCTCCTCGCCGCGGACGACGTGGGTGATGTTCTGGGTGATGTCGTCGACCGCGTTGGCCAGCACGTAGAGCGGCGAGCCGTCGGTGCGGGCGATGACGAAGTCCTCCTGCGCCTCGTTGGGGAACTCCACGTTGCCCCGGATGAGGTCCTCGACGACCGTGACGCCGTCGTCGGGGGTGCGGAAGCGGACCGCGCCCTCGGTCAGGCCGCGGTCGCGGCAGTGGCCGTCGTAGCCCCGGTGCTCGGAGCCGGTGCGGGCCACCAGCAGCTCACGCGTGCAGTCGCAGTAGTAGGCGCGGCCGTCGGCCAGCAGCTTCGCCACCGCCTCGCGGTGCTGGGCCTCGTACGCCGACTGGAAATAGGGGCCCTCGAACGCCGGGTTGCCGCCGTTGATGCCGATCCAGTCGAGGGCGGAGATGATGCCCTCCGTCCACTCCGGCCGGTTTCGTGAGGCGTCGGTGTCCTCGATGCGCAGCACGAAGTGGCCGCCGGACTGCTCGGCCAGCGCCCAGTTGAACAGCGCCGTGCGGGCGCCGCCCACGTGGAACATGCCGGTTGGGGACGGGGCGAACCGCACCCGTACTTCAGTCACGGGAGACCACCTTGTTCGTGAGTGTGCCGATGCCTTCGATGCCGACGCTGACCTCGTCGCCGATCTCGAGGGGACCGACGCCCGCGGGGGTGCCGGTCAGGATGACGTCGCCGGGGATCAGGGTCATGACCGCGCTGACGTAGGCCACCAGCGCGGGGATGTCGTTGATGAGCTGGCTGGTGCGGCCGCTCTGCCGGATCTCGCCGTTGACCGTGGTCGTCAGGGCCAGGTCGCTCGCGTCGAGGTCGGTCTGGATCCACGGCCCCAGCGGGCAGAACGTGTCGAACCCCTTGGCCCGGGTGAACTGCACGTCCTTCTTCTGGAGATCGCGCGCGGTGACGTCGTTGGCGCAGGTGTAGCCGAAGATGACGTCCTTGACCCGCTCGACCGGCACCTCGCGGCACAGCCGGCCGATCACCACGGCCAGCTCCCCCTCGTAGTCGACGCGGTCGGACAGCGTCGTGGGGTACGCGATGTTCTCGCCGTGGCCGATCACGGACGTGGACGGCTTCATGAAGATCAGCGGTTCCTCGGGCACCTCGTTGCCCAGCTCGGCCGCGTGCTCGGCGTAGTTTCTGCCGATGGCGACCACTTTGCTCGGCAGCATCGGGGCCAGCAGCTTCACCTGGGACAGCGGGTGGCGCTCGCCGGTGAACTGCACCTGGCCGAACGGGTGACCGGCGACCGCGGAGACGACCTCCTCGCCCGGGCCGCCCTCGACCACGCCGAACGACACGCCTTCGCCTGTGGAGAACCTCGCTATACGCACCTGACAAGGCTATCGCCGCCACCGCCAGGCTCCGCCCAACGCGTACCTCGTGCCGCGCCGGACCGGCCCGGGGTCGCCCGCGTTAGCCTGGACCTGTCGCCGACGAAAGGGGTCCCGTTGTCCGTCGTGAAGATCAACGTCCTTGACGTGCCCGCCGACATGCGCGAGGAGCTCGAAAAGCGCTTCGCCAACCGGGCGGGCATGGTGGAGTCGGCCGACGGGTTCGAGTGGTTCGAGCTGCTTCGGCCGGTGGAGGGCACCGAGCGCTACCTCGTCTACACGCGCTGGCGCAGCGAGGAGGACTTCCAGAACTGGCAGCAGGGTGAGGCCTTCCGGCGCGGGCACGCCCAGGCGGCCCAGGCCGCGCAGGGACAGGGGCACGGCCACGGGCAGGGGCCCGCGGCGACCGGCTCGGAGGTGTGGACCTTCGAGGTCGCCGAGAGCACCGGCCCCAAGTCGTAACGGCTCCGGCCTCCACGGCCCTTTCGAGATCAGGCGTCCAGCGGGTTGCGGGCGATGCGGTCCACGATGCCGGCCCGGACGAACTGGCCGGCGAGGCTGGACGGCTTGCGCGCGCCCTGCTCGGACATGCACGCCCCGAACTCCTTGGCGATCTGCAGCCTGGGGTGGCGCTCCAGGACCTCCCGCCTGATCTCCTCGGGGATCTCCTCCGTACGGCGGCCGGAGATGTCCATGCCCGTCGAGAGCTCCAGCAGGTGGCCCTCCGGGTCCTCCTCCAGCGGCACCTCGTCCCACATGTGCCGGATGATCACCTCGCGGGCGCGTACCCTGCGCTCGGGCGACCAGCCGGCGCCCGCGCAGAAGACCCAGGCCACGTCGCCGCCCGCCTCCTCGAACGCCACCGAGTGGCTGTCGAACTCGGCCACCAGCCCGAGGTCGTGCAGCATGGCCGCCACGTAGAGCAGCTCCGCGTCGAACGCGATGCCGTGCTCGCGCGCGTACGCGGCCGCCCACAGGTAGGCCCGGATCGAGTGGTTGAGCAGCGAGGGCGTGTGGTAGCGGGCGGCCACCTCCAGCGCCCCGCGGCAGGCGGGTGTGTCCGGGATCACGAGGTCGTCGAATGTCACCGCACCAGCATGTCGCGCCAGGTACGGCTACGCCATCCGGGACACCGGGGGCGCATCGAGCATCTAACGAATCCGCCACTCAACTTGACCCATTGATCGCGATTCGGAAAGCATGTTCCACCTTCACTCTTTGTCCCGAAAGGAACTGGCGTGCGCCGGCTCGCGATACCTCTTGCCCTTTTGCTGGCGCTCGGCGGGTTAGGCAGCCCCGCGCATGCCGACAAGGTGACCCGGACGGCGGAGTGCCAGGGCGACTGGCTGCCCGGCACGCCCACGGCCGACGACGTCATGAAGGGCGAGATCTCGCTGGTCGGGCTGCCGACGTACAAGCTCGGCAAGAAGATCAACTGGAGCGCGAGCCCGTACCGGAACCGTTCGTGGGAGTTCGTGTTCCAGTCGCTGCGCTGGATGGGGACGCTGGTCGTCGCGTACGAGAACAGCGGTGACCGGAGCTACCTGGATCGCGCCACCGAGATCACCAAGGACTGGGTCGCGAACAACAAGCTCGGGGCGCGCGGCACCCAGCCGTACACGTGGAAGGACCACCCGGTCTCGCTGCGCACGCAGCCGCTGCTCTGCCTGAGCATGCACGTCAAGGAGAGCTGGCTGAAGGACAGCCTCGCCGACCACGCCAAGCTCCTGTCGAACGCGCGGCTCTACAAGAAGGGCCACAACCACGGCATCGACCAGGACATCGCGCTCATGGGCATCGGCTGCAGGTACGGCCGCAAGGACTGGTCGGACCTGGCCTCCCGCCGGCTGACCGGCACGGTGAAGCTCGACGTCGACTCGCAGGGCGCGCTCATGGAGCAGGCTCCGCGCTATGCGGTGTACGTCTACAGCCGGCTGCAGGTCGCGATGACCAACATGAAGGCGTGCGACAGGAAGGTGCCCGGCGAGATCTCCAAGCGGGCGGAGGCGATGAAGGACTTCATCGCCCACGCCACCATGCCGACCGGCTACATGGTGCCCATCGGCGACGGCACCGCCGAGACCGAGCCGAAGATCGAGACGGGGACGCCGAAGCAGGAGGTCAAGGCGTACCGGGCGGGCTACGTCTTCGGCCGCACGGCCTGGGGCAAGCCGGAGTCGGCGTACTACTCGATCAGGTTCGGGCCCGGGCTGAAGTTCCACGGCCACGAGGACCACCTGGGCGTCACGTACTACGCCCAGGGTCGCAACCTCCTGGTGGACGGCGGCTTCCACTCCTACGAGAAGAGCGCCTACCGCTACTGGACGCTCTCCCCCGAGGCCCACAACGTGCCGACGGTGGCCGGGGCCCGCTTCAAGCCGCGGACCGCCTCGAAGCTCGTGGCGTCGAAGTACGGCAAGGACCGGCAGTCGTTCAAGCTGACCGACAAGGCGTACGGGGTCAGCCGCACCAGGTCGGTCCTGGTGAACCACGGCGAGGACCTCATGGCGGTGCTGGACACGGCGTCGGGCGGCAAGAAGGTCAGCAACCTCTGGCGGTTCGACCCGTCGCTCAAGCTCGTGTCCAACGGCGGGGGCAAGGTCGTGCTCGGGGACGGCAAGTTCAAGGTCACCCTGCTGCAGTTCTCGGCGTCGTGCGAGCGGGTCGGCGGGCAGAAGGTGGAGCGCGGCGGGAAGGTGGGCTGGGTCTCGCCCACGTACCTGTCGAAGCTGCCGACCAATGTGGTGGTGTCGCCGGCGGCGCCGTCGCTGCTGACGGTGATCGTGCCCGGGACGGACTCGCCCAAGGTGTCCTGCTCGGGCGGGAAGGTCACGGTGGACGGCACCTCGTTCTCCGCCAAGGCGTTCTAGCCCAGGCGTCCTGGCCATGGGTGGGCGGGCGCCGTCCACCCATCAGCCCAGGAACGCGCCGCCTCCAGCTCGTCCGGCCGCGTGTCGAAGTAGGACTTCGCCCCCTCGCTGAGCGCGAAGGGGCAGATCGCGTTGACCGTGATGTCGTGGGCGCCCCACTCGCGGGCCGCGGTCCTGGTGAGGCCGCCGACGGCGGCCTTCGCCGAGACGTACGCGGCGTAACCGACCAGCCCCTGGACCTCGGAGCCTGAGCGCAGGTTGATGACGCGCCCGCCGCCCTTGAGGTGGGGGAAACAGGCCCGCATGAAGTACGTGCCGGCCATGGGGCCGGTGCGGAAGGCCAGCTCGAGATCCTCGTCGGTGATCGCCGTTGAGGTCGACGACGGCGATCGAGGCGCCCTCCTTGGCCATGGCCGTCGCGATGCCGCGATCCCTGGCCGCGCTGCAGCAGGCGCTGCTGGATCTGGTCCTGGACAAGGAGCTGGGGCAGATCACGGTGGCCGACGTCACCAAGCGGGCCGGCACGTGATGGCCCAGAGCGAGCCGCCCGTCCAGACCACACGGTTGTTCGCACACGTCGCCGAGCACGCGCACCTGTACCGGGCGCTGCTGGGCCCCGACGGCAGCGCCCGGCTCCAGGACCACCTGCGCCATCGCATGACCGTCGCCATCCACGTCAGCAAACAGCACACCGCACCGGACGACGGCGACTCCACGCACGTCGATGATCCTGCGGACATCCCTCATGACGTTCCGGCGGCGTTCATCGCGGGGGCGCTGCTGTCGGTGGCGGCGGACTGGGTGCGGCGGGGGTGCCCGGGCACCCCCGAGGAGCTCTCCGCGACGGTCTGGCCCCTGATGGTCGGCGCCTCACCGTGAGTTCGCGGCCGCCGTCAGAACATCCCGTTCGGGAGCTCATCCGGGTCGGGCACCGGCTGCACCACGTCCCAGTGCTCGACGATCCGCCCGTCCACCATCCGCCAGATGTCCACGACCGCGATCCCGCGCCCGTCCCCTGGCGGGACCATGTGATAGTGCAGCATCACATGATCGTCCTCGGCGATGACCCGCTTGAGGTCGAGCTTCGCCCCCGCGACCGGGGCGCTCGCGATGAACTCGACGAACGCGTCCCTGCCTGAGGGGTTTCCCGGGCTGTGCTCGACGAAGTCCTCCCGGAGCAGCTCCCGGAGTATCTCCACGTTCCCCGCCGCGAACTCCGAGAAGCCGCGCAGGACGATTTCCTTGTTGCGTCCGGCAGTGCCGTTCTCACTCATGCGCCCACCCTGCGGCGCACCGGCCCGGCCCGTCGATTACATCCCATGTAATTGACGGCGTTCAGTGGGCTTGCGCGGTGAAGGCCAGGAGCAGTTCGGCGGTCCGCTGCGGATCTTCCACGATGGGCGAGTGCCCGGCGCCGGGCAGCAGTTCGACCTTCGCGTCCGGAACGACGCTGTAGTCGGCCGCGGACGAGGATCGCCATCTCCGGTCCTCCTCGCCGAAGATCACCAGCAGCGGCTTGCCGAGGACCTTCAGCCGATCCGGGAGCGCCTGCTCCTCCAGGTATTGGCGGGGCGCCTGCATGATCGCGGCGAACGCGTGGAAGCTCATACCGCGCAGCTCGTCCATGAACTCCTGCGGGATCGGGTAGTCCGGGCGGCTGAAACCGGTGCCGGCGAACTGGCGGATCAGCTCGTCGCTCGGCGGCCACTGCGAGGGGCCGATCGCGGCGGACTCCTGTGGGATGAGGGCGTCCATGCCGGGTCCGGTGTTGATGAGCGCGAGCGCGGTCACCAGGTCGGGCCGTTGCTCGGCGAGGGCGGTGGCGACCACGCCGCCGCTGGAATGGCCGGCGACCACGGCGTGCTCCACTCCGAGCCGGTCCAGGGCCGCGCCGGCCCGGCGGGCCTGGTCCGGGATCGCGTAGCTGCCGTCGGCCGGTTGGCCGGACCGGCCGTGCCCGAGCAGGTCGATCCGGATGACGCGATGAGATCCGGTCAGCAGCGGAACCAGCAGGCCCCACCACCTGGCCGAGGCTGCCGTCCCGTGGATGAGCAGGAGCGCGGGGGCGTCGCGGGGGCCGTCCTGGCGCACGTGGATGTCGCCTTCGTCCAGGGACAGGGTCGAGCTGTCGCCGTTCATACCGTCAGAAATGGTCATGAGGCCACTGTCGCCGTCTGCGGGCGCCGCTGGATTGAACAAATGTTCCCTCGATCAGCGCGCGTAGCATGGGGCAGTGCGGACATTCGTGCACGGCGCGGCTGTGTGGGGCGTGGCCTGCCCGCGGCGGCCCAGCCGGGTGGCCGGTGTCACCATGGCGGGGTTCCGGGTCCGTAAGCTGGACACGCTCCGGATGGTCCCGCATCCGGCCGTGACGCTGCTGGTGGAGTTCGGCGGCGGTTCGCCGGTCATGGACTGTGCCGCCGGGCGGCAGCAGCGGGGAAGCGTCGTCGCCGGGCCCGGGCTCGGGTCCGGAGGCTCGGTCCGGGCGCGGGGCGAGAACGTCGAGTGCGTGCAGGTACGCCTGTCCCCTGCGATCGCGCGCGCGGTCCTGGACGTCTCCCCCGCCGACCTCGACGGCACCGTGGTGGCCCTCGACGACCTGTGGGGCCGCGAGGCGTCACGCCTCCGCGAGCGGCTGAGCGAGATCTCGTCGTGGCAGGAACGCTTCGCGTTGACGGACGCGCTGCTCGCCCGCCGGCATGACGCGGGGTCGCCGGTGGACCCCGAGGTGGCCTGGGCCTGGCAGCGGATCGTCGCCGGCCGCGGCCTGGTCAGGGTCGACGGCCTGGCGGCCGAGGTCGGGTGGAGCCGTAAGCGCCTGTGGTCCAGGTTCCGCTCGCAGATCGGCCTGCCGCCCAAGCGCGCCGTGAAGCTGGTCCGCTTCGACCATGCCGCCCACCGCCTGGTCGCGGGTGAGGGCGCGGCCCGGGTCGCGGCCGACGCCGGCTACGCCGACCAGTCCCACCTGCATCGGGACGTCGTGGCGTTCACCGGGGTGACCCCCGCGACCGTGGCCGGCGAGCCGTTTCTGGCGGTCGACGACCTCGCGTGGCCCAACCAGGAAACCTCCGCCGACCGGACGTGAGGCGGCTGCTGCTACTGGGCGGTCACGAACTCCCGCGCACCGCGCAGCCTGGTCCGCAGCCGCCGCTGGGTCAGGGCGCAGTCCAACCGCACGTCGAGCGGCCCGGGCAGGTCGGTGTCGGCCCGCCGGCCGGACGGCAGCCGGGCCGGATCCAGCCCGTCGCGCCGGGCGACGAGGCAGCCCAGCTCATACCGGCTCACCGCGTCTGCCCCGGCCACGTGGTGGATCCCGGCGCGGTCCTCCGAGTTCGCGAGCTCCAGGAGGGCCGCCGCCAGATCGCGGACGTGGACCGGGCAGCGCACGTCGTCGGTGAACAACACCCCGTGCGTGCCGCCCGTGGCCAGCGCGTGCACGAAGTCCTCGTGCTGGGAGCCGCCGTCGCCGATGATCAGCGACGTCCGTACGACCACCGCCATGGGGTCGATCGCATGCACGGCCACCTCCGCCGCCGCCTTCGCCGCCCCGTACGGGCTGACCGGGTCGGGCACGCGGTCCTCGGCATAGGTGATCGCCTTGCCCGAAAAGACGGCATCGCTGGACACGTGCACCAGGCGTGCGCCGTTCGCGGAGGCGGCGACGGCCACGTGAGCGGCGCCCATGGCCGTCGTCGCCCAGTCCGACTGGCGGTAGGCCGCGTTGATGACGACGTCAGGGGCGAACGCGCCGATCAGGTCGGCCACAGCCGTACGGTCGCGGACATCCAGCGGCAGCCACTCGACCCCCGCCGCCCTTCCTGGCCGCGTCAGACAGGTCGCGGCCACGACCTCGCCGGCCGCCGCGGACTGCCGCACGAGTTCGGCGCCGAGAAAGCCGCTGCCGCCCACGATGAGGGTTCTCATGAGCTGTGACCGTAGTGGAGGACTGCGCCACGTCACGACCGTCGAGCCACGTACTGATCCTTTCCGCTCGCCCGGTAGAACTGGGGCATGCATCGCGATCGCACGGTCGGCGAGCTGCTGCGGGAGTGGCGCCGGCGGCGCCGCCTGAGCCAGCTCGACCTGGCCGTCCAGGCGGACGTGTCCAGCCGGCACATCAGCTTCGTCGAGACCGGCCGTACGATCCCCAGCCGCCGGATGCTCCTGCACCTGGCCCAGCACCTGGACGTCCCCCTGCGCGAACGCAACCGGCTCCTGGTCGCCGCCGGGTACGCCCCCGCCTATGAGCGGCGCCCGCTGGAGGACCCGGAGCTGGCCCGGGCGTACGAGGCCATCCAGGGCGTGCTGCGCGGGCACGAGCCGTTCCCCGCCGTCGCCGTCGACCACCACTGGAACGTGCTGCTCAGCAATCCGGCCATGGAGATCTTCCTGGACGGCGTCGACCCGGAGCTGCTGAGATCGCCGGTCAACATGATGCGGCTCGGCCTGGACCCGCGCGGGTTCGCGCCCCGGCTGCAGAATCTGGGGCAGGTACGGGCGTACCTGCTGCCTCGGCTCGCCCGCCAGGCCGCCCGCACGGGAGATCCCCAACTGAGTGCGCTGTACGAGGAGCTCCGGTCCTACGGCACCGAGGACGACCCGCCCACCGCCGGACCCACCGACATCGCCATGCCCATCCGGCTCCGGCACGACGGGGTCGAATTGAGCTTCTTCAGCACGATCACGACGTTCGGCGCGGCCTTTGACATCACCCTCGAAGAGATCGCCATCGAGACCCTCTTCCCCGCCGACGCCACGACCACCGCCTACCTGCGTCGTCCTGCTCCACTGCGTGGATCACGCTGAAGCAGAAGCGGCGCTCGCCGTCCGGGACCGCAGGTGCGGCCTCATCGCCGCCGGCCGCAGGGCGCTGGGCGCCGGGGTAAGGGCGCCTGGTCCGCCCTCACCCCCTTAACCGTAGGAGCCGGCAGTTCCAGGTGGCTCCCGTGACGCCCGTGCGGTCGCGGTGATCAGGCGGCCTCGCCGCGGGCGATGTAGAGGTTCATGTCGGTGAAGTCGACGGTGATGTTGTAGGGCTTCCAGAAGCAGTGGGAGAACCAGCCCATCGTGTCGATCCCTGTCCCATAGGGCCAGGGCACGTTGACCTTCTGGTTTGGGTTCGTGTAGCAGTAGACCTCCTTGGCGACGGCGTTGCCGAGGCGGATCTCCTTCGGGTAGCAGGGGTAGACGGCGGCCGGGTGGCTTTGGGCGAAAGTCCCGATCTGGCGGTCGTAGTCGGCGCGGACCCCCAATTGCTTGGCCGTTTCCCCGACCATGCCCGCGGCGATCTCGCTGACTCCGCCGAAGTTCACACCCACCACCCCTGTGCGGGAGCCCGCAACGCCGGCGAAGCTGCCCGTGCTGTGCAGGTATTGCTCACGGGCCAGCCACAGCGGCAGGGGATCGGCGCCCGCCCGTGCGGCGGCGGCGCGTGCCTTCCTGGCCGTTTCGGGGGTCCGGCGGCGCAGGATCAGCTGTCGGCCGGCGTAGTCGAAGGTGGTCAGCAAGTGGTAGAAGACCCACGTGCCGATCAGGCCATCGCTGTCGATGCCGACGTCTTCGCCCGACTCCGTCGACGACCAGCCCACCGGGACGTTACGCAGTTCGATGCCGCCGAGCTTGAAGGAGTCCAGTATCCCCCAGTACGCCCATATGGTGCTGCCCTCGAAATCGGTCTTCTGGCTGGCGACGGGGCTCAGCCCGGCCTCCTTGGCCACCGACGCGCGCACGCTCAGGTTCGGGGCGCCGGTGTAGAACGTGAAGCGCTTCGTCGGCCCTCCGTTGACCGAGGCCTCGACCAGCGGCATCGGGTCCATCTGCTGGAATGGCAGCCGCGCGGTCTCGCCGTGGATCTGATACGCCTCGCCGCGGACCGCCGCGAACCACTTGGCGTAGCTGTCCTCGCCGGCCGCTTTCCAGTGGGGTGCGGAGAGAGCCAGTTTGTCCTGCCGGATGTAGCAGTCGGCCAGGAAGTAGTTGGTGTTCTTGTCGTCGGGCGCCAGAGCGAGGGCCATCTTGAGGTACTTCTCGGCGTCGGCGAACCGGTTGGCCAGCAGCCCGACATAGCCGCGCTGGCGGGCCGCGTGCAGGTTCTTGGGGTCCTTCTTGAGGATCTCCTCGTACGCGCGGCCGGCCTCCTCGAACTTGCCGGCCTTGAACAGCGCGTCCGCGTCACCGCTGCCGGCCAGCGCGGTGGCCGCGCCGCCCAGCAGCGGCGCGGCCGCGGCGCCACCGGCCAGCACGGCGGCGCCCCGCAGCAGCGAACGCCGGTCCCATTGCCTGTCATCAGCCACACCTTCTCCTTTTCGTGATCACCTTCGCCGTGACTTTCTGTCCGGCGGACGGGCACGACACCTCCGGCCGGTTCGTCTCGCCCTGCTCGATGAGGGCGAGGCCGTGGTGCCGGGGCCACCCAGGCCGTACAGCGTCGTCCCGATGCGGGGCGGCGGGATCGTTTCGCAGTGCGCTCCGAAACTCGCCCGCCGGCCGACCCCGTCCACTGTCGGCCAGCCGTGTTCGCGCCTCGTCCGCGCCGTGTCATGGTCGTGTCACGGCCCCGACCGACGGTGGCCGCCGTCGGCGAACCGAGACATGCGGCAGGCAACGCGCACACACTCGGCATCGATCGTGGTTCGTGATGAGTTGAGGAGATGTGCCCGGCAGGGGACGAGGTCGTCAGCAACCTGGACGGGTGTCTTCGATCCCGAGTGCAAGATCGTGATGTGGCTGAGCTACGGTCGGTTGATCATGACCAATCTGCTCGGAATCAACCATCTGACACTGTCCACGACCGAACTCGACCGGCTCGTGGCGTACTACACGGAGTTGCTCGGAGCAACGCTCGCGTTCGAGCGCGCTGCTACCTCTGCTGATCCTCGGATCGCAGTCCTCGATGTCGGCGGGGCCGACCATCTGATGATCGTCGAAACCGCCACCGTCCCCGCCCTCGATCTTGATCCCCTGAACCGGGCGGGTTGGGGGCTACGCGTGGGCACATACGCACAACTGTGTGAGCTTCGCGAACGGATTCTGGATGCCGGGCGGCCGGTCGGACAGATCGAGACACTGCCTACGCAATGGACGATGATGGCTCGCGATCCCGATGGACGCCCTGTGGATATCCGGGCCCATCGCCCTCGATGATATTCCTCTGCGAACAAGGTCTTTCCGGCAGTGTTGCCCCCGGGCCAGATCACGATCTTGCACTCGGGATCGAGACATCCTCTGACACCCGGGGTCCTCAGGGTGCGAGATGCTCCCTCAGACGCGGCGGCCATGCCTCGAGTTCCCGGTCTACCAGCAGTTCCGCGTGCTCAGGCGGTCCTTCGACCCGGAACAGTACGACCCGTCCCTCCGGCTCGGGCGCGGCCACAACGCGGTGCGTGATCTTCGTCGGGTCGAACGGGAAGTCCCAGTGCGCCAGCCGGCCGTACACCCGGCCGGCGGCCACCAGCTCGGACTGCCGCACCCACCGGATCCGCGAGTCGCCCACCGCCGCGCGAAGCAGGAAGCTCCCCGGGTGCGCCCACCCCGCATCGGACTCGTCCACGATCACGGCTGATCCGGACCGCAGCCGCAGCGGCTGTGTGGTGGCCTCGGTCAGTGCCGCCAGCAAAGATTCGTCCGCGACCGTGAGCTGAGCGAGCAGCAGGGCCGCGTCCACGGCGTCGACGTCGCCGTGCACGTCATAGAACGAACCCGCGATGCCCCTTGCGAGCGCGGGATGCAGCGCCGGGACCTCGGCCGCCTCCTGGAACACATGATGCTTGGCGTCCCAGGGCACCGGACCGGCGCCGCTGATCAGGCGATCCCAGTGGGACTGCGGCAACTGAAGGGTCAGCGCCGTGAAGACCTGCGATGCCTCAGGCGATTCGAAGTAGTCGACCCACAGCCCGTACTCGGCCGAATCGGCCACCGGGGCTGGACCGTACATCAGCATCGCGGCGAACTGGCGCAAAATCCAGTCCTGCAGCGCGTGATCACCGCGCGACCAGCACATTCGCAGGTACATCAAGATCCCATAGGAAGGGAACCTCTGGTGCAACAGGACCCAGTCAGCGGCGATCTCGGCATCTGTCCCGAAGAGGTTCAGCCCATGCGGGTCGAACTCGCCATGGGCGTCCGTGGTCGCCAGCACGGCATCCACATCGGCGTCGCCCCCTCGCCGATCCAGCCCGATGTTCGCGAGTTCCCGGTCCCATTCGGGGGATCCGATCCGCGGCGGGGGCGATGTCGGCTCTGACACCCGCCAACCCTAAGGAACCGGTGGGCGCGGGGACAAGGCTGAGGGGAAAGGAGGCGGTCGGGGCGGTTTGCGCCGTCTTCGAAAACGGGCCCCGAGGGAGTCGCCGCGCTGTTCCTCTTAGGGCGTGTCCCGTGGATCTTTAGTGGCGTTTGGTGTAGATCAGTCCACTGGAAGAGCGCCTGAGCCCGCCGCCGGCCGCCGGCCGATTTCCCGTCAAAGGGGGCGGCGTAGATCACAAGCCGGTGAAGGGACGAGAGGCGCTGGGCCGTTCGCGTGGCGGGTTGAGCACGAAGGTGCACCTGGTCGCCGACCGGCGTTGCCGTCCGATCGCCCGGATCAGCAGCTCTGGCCAGCATGGCGACAGTCCGTACTTCCGGCGTGTGGTGGAAGGTGTGCGCATCCAGCGCCGCGGGCTGGGCCGTCCCCGCAAACAAGCGCGAGCGCATCTACCAGGGCACCGTCGACGTCGCCTCGATCAGGATCTGGCTCCGTGACCCGGTTCAATGACGACACTCCCTAGACGGTAGAGAGGTGGTCGTCGATGAGTGAGAGGACGAGAAGGCGTGGATGTGTATGAAGCCGTGGACAGTCGCCGGGCCGTGCGGGCGTTCAGCGATGAGCCCGTGCCCAAAGAAGTACTCGAACGAGTGCTGACCGCAGCGACGCGGGCTCCATCGAGCGGGAACCTCCAACCGTGGCATCTGTACGTTGTGGCCGGTGAGCCCTTGGCCGAATTGAAGAAGCACGCGACGGCCAGGGCACTGGCAGGAGACCCGGGCGATGAGCGGGAGTATCCGATGTACCCGGCAGAACTGACCTCGCCGTATCTGGACCGCTTTTCCGCCGCTGCTGCCCAGCGGTACAAAGCGCTGGGAATCGAGCGCGACGACCCCGACAGGCCCATGAAGATCGCCGCCTTGAACTCGGAGGCGTTCGGGGCGCCGGTCGTACTGTTCTGCTATCTCGACCGGACGATGGGGCCCGGGCAGTGGGGGGACGCGGGGATGTACCTGCAGACGGTCATGCTGTTGCTGAGGGCGGAAGGGCTGCACAGCTGTCCCCAGGTGATGTGGACGATGTATCGCAAGACCGTCAGCCGCATAGTCGGAGCCGATGACACGCTCGCACTGTTCTGCGGTGTCTCGGTGGGGTTCGAGAAGGAAGACGTGCCACGGCTGCGTACCGAGCGCGCGGACATGACGGAAACAGTGAGCTTCATCGGAGCGTGACCGTCAGGCAGTCAAGATCTACGGGACAGACCCCTAGTGCTGGGGCGCGCCGTTCGGCCGGGCTGCGGTCGAAGCCACCAGGCGTCAGCCGAGTGCTCGCAGATGGCGGGCCGTCAGGGAGCCCGGCGCGTGGACGAGGTCGCGTGGCGGGCCCTGGAAGACCACCTGCCCGCCGTGGCGGCCCGGCCCGGGGCCGAGGTCGATGACCCAGTCCGCCTGGCTGATCACGTCGAGGTCGTGCTCGACCACGACCACCGTGGCGCCGCCGTCGACCAGGCGGTTCAGCAGCTCGACGAGGCCGGCGACGTCGGACATGTGCAGCCCCGCGGTGGGCTCGTCGAAGATGTAGACGCGGCCGGGCCGGTCGAGCTCGCTCGCGAGCTTGAGCCGTTGCCGCTCCCCGCCTGACAGGGTGCTCAGCGGCTGTCCAAGCGGCAGGTAGCCGAGCCCCACGTCCACGAGGCTCTCGAGCACCCGGCGGATCCGCCGTTCGGGAAAGACCTCGAGCGCCTCCCGTGCCGTGAGGTCGAGCACCTCGCTGATCGTGCGACCGCGATGGCGGTACCGCAGGACGCGAGGGGTGAACCGGCGGCCGTCGCACTCCTCGCAGGTGCTGACCATCGGGTCCATGAACGCCAGATCCGTGTAGATCACGCCGAGCCCGCCGCACCGCGGGCACGCGCCTTCGGCGTTCGGGCTGAACAGCGAGGCGCTCACCCCGTTCTCGGCGGCGAAGAGCGCGCGGACGGGATCGAGGATCCCGGTGTACGTCGCGGGGCTGGAGCGGCGGGACCCGCGGACCGCGGCCTGGTCGACGAGCACGGCGTCGGGACACGCCTCGGGCAGGAAGCCCCGGATGAGGGTGCTCTTGCCGGACCCCGCGACGCCGGTCACCACGGTCAGCGCCCCGACCGGGATGTCGACGTCGACGCCGTCCAGGTTGTGCCGGGTGGCACCGCGGATCTCGATGAACCCCGCCGGGCCGCGCGTGACCGCCTTCGGCCGCGGCCGGTGCCGGAGGTGCCGCCCCGTGGCCGAGCCGGACTCGGCCAGCCCGGCCACGTCGCCCTGGTAGACGATCTGGCCGCCGTCCAGGCCGGCTCCCGGCCCCAGGTCGATCACGTGGTCCGCCACCGCGATGACGTCGGGGTCGTGCTCGACGACGATGACCGTGTTCCCCTTGTCACGCAGCTCACGCAGGAGCGCGGTCAGCTGGGCCACGTCGTGCGGGTGCAGTCCGACGCTCGGCTCGTCGAAGAGGTACGTCATGTCGATGAGACTGCTGCCCAGGTGGCGTACCATCTTGACCCTTTGTGACTCACCGCCGGACAGCGTCGAGGTCGGCCGGTCCATGGTGAGGTAGCCGAGCCCGACCGAGATCAGGCGCTCCAGCTGGGTGATGACGGCGGCGGCCACCGGCCGCGCCTCCGGGGCGTCGAGTGCCCTGATCACCTCGACCAGCTCGCCGGCCTCCATGGCCGCGCACTCGGCGATGTTACGGCCGCCGACCCGGCTGGACAGCGCGGCCTCGGAGAGGCGGGCGCCGTGACAGGTGGGGCAGGGTCCCGCGGTGACCACCCGTTCGTAGGCCTCCCGGGTCCTGCCCCTGAGCGACTCGACGTCCTTGGGCAGCCAGATCCGCTCGAAGCGCGGCAGCAGCCCCTCGAAGTTGGCGGCCGGCCCGCTCCGGCCGCGCGGGCTCGCGGGCACGCCCTCGCCGTGCAGGAAGGCCTGCCACTCCCGCGGCGTGTAGCCGGACAGCGGCTTGTCGAGGTCGAACAGGCCGGATTCGGCGAACGTCCGCCACATCCAGCTTCCGACCTGGAAGGTGGGGAAGCGGATGGCGCCCTCGTTGAGCGACAGCCGGCGGTCGACGAGCCGGTCGACGTCGACGGTACGCGTCGTGCCCAGGCCCTCGCACCGCGGGCACATGCCTTGCGGATCGTTGAAGGAGAAGGCGTTCGAGTACCCGGCGAACGGGCGGCCCGCCCGCGACCAGAGCAGCCGCATGAGCGCGTAGATGTCGGTGATCGTGCCGACCGTCGAGCGGGCGTTGCCGCCGAGGCGCCGCTGGTCCACGACGATGGCGGCGGACAGGTTCTCGATCTCGTCCACGTCCGGCCGGCCGTAGCGGGGGAGCCGGTTGCGGACGAACGCGGTGAAGGTCTCGTTGAGCTGGCGCTGGGCCTCGGCCGCGATGGTGTCGAAGACCAGCGACGACTTGCCGGACCCGGAGACGCCGGTGACGACCGTGAGCCGACCCTTCGGAACGGCCACGGTGACGTCCTTCAGGTTGTGCTCCCGTGCTCCGGCGATGCGGATGTGATCGCGTGCCATGCGGTGAAGCTAGGCCGGGTTGTGGTCAGATCATGGCCACAATGTGCGAACCTGGCAGAATGCCCGATCCGAGCAAGCGGCTGCTGGAGCTCCTGTCGCTCCTGCGGGACGGCCGGGCCTGGCAGGCCGCCGAGCTAGCCGAGGCGCTGCGTACCTCTCCGCGTACGCTGCGGCGCGACATCGAGCGACTGCGCGACCTCGGCTATCCGGTCTCCTCGCTCCGAGGTCCGGGCGGCGGCTACCAGCTCCTGGCGGGCCGCGCCATGCCGCCGCTGGTGCTCACCGACGACGAGGCCGTGGCGACCGTGGTCGGACTGCGCTTCGCCGCGCTCTCCAGCGCCGACGGCGCCGTCGCCGCGGCGGACAGCGCGCTGCGCAAGCTCGGCCAGGCACTCCCGCCGCGGCTGCGCCATCGGATCGAGGCGCTGTCGGCCTCCACCGAGGCCGTGTCGCGGGTGGCCCGGCCGTTGGACCTGCGGACCGTGCAGCTGCTGGGCACCGCCGCGCACGCGCACCAGGACGTCCGTTTCCACTACACCAGCCGCGCCGGGCGCAGTACGGAACGCCGGGTCCAGCCGTACCGGCAGGTGCTGTTCGGCGGCCACTGGTACCTGCTCGGCTGGGACGCCGACCGCCAGGACTGGCGCACGTTCCGCCTCGACCGGATCGATCGCCTCGCCGTTCCCGGCACCACGTTCATTCCGCACGAGCCGCCCTCCGGCGAGGCCGTGGTCTTCCCGCAGGGCAGCCCCTGCCATGGCGTGGTGCGGTTCGCCGCCCCGCTGGCCCACGTCTCCGGACGGCTGATGGCCCAGGCCGGGTCGCTGGAGGCGATCGACGACGACACGTGCCGCTACGTCACCGCCGCCGACTCCTGGGAGTGGCTGGCCGTCATGCTGGCCGCGGTGGGCGTGCCGTACACGATCGAGGGGCCGCCCGAGCTGGTCGCGTGCTCGCGGCAGCTGGCCGAACGCATCGCCGCCGCCACGCGACAGAGCCCCGGTGTTGGCAGTTCGGAGAGTCGGCGGCGATCTTAACCACACGAAGATCAATAGGGCCGAGCGGAAGTGAGCGATGAAGCTGATCAGCCTGGGGTTGCTCGCCGGTGTTCTCGTGACGGTGACCGCCGCCCTGGTGGCCCGCCGGCGCTATGTGGTGGTCACCGTCAACGGGACGAGCATGGCCCCGACACTCAGCGACGGCGACCGCGTCCCGGTCCGGCGGCGCCGGCTCGACCAGGTGTAAAAGGGCGACGTGGTGGTGCTCGAGCCCCCGCTCGATCCCACCGGGAAGATCCTGCCGGCCATCCCGGTACGGACGGCCGGCACTGGAACATCAAGCGCGCCGTCGCCCTCCCGGGAGACCCCGTGCCGCCGGGGATCGACGGCAGTGTGGACCGCATGCCCGCAGGCTCGCTGGTGGTCTACGGCGACAACCCCCATAGCGTCGACTCGCGGCAGCGCGGCTTCTTCGCGGGCGATCGCCTGCTCGGGGTCGCGCTGCGAAGGCTGGACGGATCCGCCCTGTAGGCGGCGTAAGGTGAAGTTCCGGCTTTTCGGGCCGCTGCGGACGCCGGATACCTGTTACGGGTCGAGCCGGAGGAGTTCGACCTGTTGCAGTTCGAGGCGCTGCCCGCGCGCGGCCGCCAGGCGCTGGCCAGGCGGGATCCCAGCGGCGCCCTGGACGCGTACACCCGGGCCCTCGCGCTGTGGCAGGGGATGGCGGCCGAGGACGTGCCGCTGGGGCCGACCCTGCGGGAGGTGGTCGCGCGCCTCACCGACCACTACTTGTGCGTCGTGGAGGAGCACGCGGAGATCCAGCGCCCGTCGCGTCCGGCCCGCCAGTACCCCGGTCTGTTCCACCACGGTGCGGACGGCCTGGAAGATCCGGTCCGGGGCCGGCGAGCGGGCCAGCCGACGCCGGAAGTAGGTCAGCAGCGACGGATCGAAGCCCTGGTCATACAGGCCCAGCCCGCAGGTGGCCTTCCACCGCAGATCGAACCGCAGCGCGGCCACCGCCTCCTCATCGGATAACCCATGCAGCGCCTGCAGCACCACCACCGTCGCCAGCAGGCTGGGCGGCACCGACGGACGCCCGTTGACCGGCGCGTACATGTCCGCGAACGCCTCCGGCGGGAACAACGCCCGCCGGTGTTCGGCCAGGAATGCGAACACGCTCCCGGCCGGAATCATGTCCTCGCATACGGCCCATACCTCGGGCCCGGCCGGCGCCCTCCGACGGCCCACCATGACCCGAGTCTGAATCCCGAAACTCAGATCTTCAGGACATCCCTCTAGGGCTGCTCGACTGTTAACCATCCGGTCAGCAAACTGCCCAAAGGCCGGCAGGCAGCTGGTAAGCCCCTCGCTCGGGGTGGGCTCCAGCAGGCCCACCGCGTAACCAGGCAACGGGCGGGCTCAGGCGAGCGAAGCGAGCCGGGGGTGCGCCGTCAGGCGCCCGAATAAGAGCGCCTGAGCTCCCGAGCGCGAAGCGCCCCTTGCGAAGACCTTTGGCCTCGGGGTGGGCTCCAGCAGGCCCACCGCGTAACCAGGCAACGGGCGGGCTCAGGCGAGCGGAGCGAGCGGGGGTTTTGGGGGGGCGAAGGGGGGCGGGAGCCCCCCTGGGAGGCGCTGCCTGCAGCGGCATCGCGCGCAGCGCCTCGTTGCGGAGGACCGTGCGGTTTCAGGCGGTTTTGTGGCCGGCTCGGAGGAGGCCGTAGGTGACTGCCTGCTCCAGGGCCTGCCACGACGCGTCGATGATGTTCTCCGCCACCCCGACCGTGGCCCACTCGGACGTGTCGTCGCTGGAGGTGATGAGGACGCGGGTGATGGCGCCCGTACCGTGGGTGCCCTCGAGGATGCGGACCTTGTAGTCCACCAGTTCCAGCTTCGCCAGCTCGGGGTACAGCTGCTCCAGCCCCAGCCGTACGGCCTTGTCCAGGGCGTTGACGGGGCCGTTGCCCTCGCCGGTGGCGACGATGCGCTCGCCCTTGGCGTGGAGCTTGACGGTGGCCTCGCTGACCAGCTCGCCGCCCTTCGTGCGCTCCACGATCACGCGCCAGGACTCGACCTCGAAGTGGCGCTTGCGCTCCCCGGCCACGGTGTCGCGCAGCAGCAGCTCGAACGACGCGTCCGCGGCCTCGAAGGTGAATCCGCGCGACTCCAGGTCCTTGACGCGTTCGACCAGGGTCTTGGTGTGTTCGGGGGTGAGGTCGTAGCCGAGTTCGCGGCCCTTGAGCTCGACCGAGGCGCGGCCGGCCATGTCGGAGACGAGCATGCGCATGTCGTTGCCGACGGCGGCGGGGTCGATGTGCTGGTAGAGGTTGGGGTCGACCTTGATGGCGCTGGCGTGCAGGCCGGCCTTGTGGGCGAAGGCGGAGGTGCCGACGTAGGGGGCGTGGGAGTTGGGGGTGACGTTGGTGACCTCGGTGATCGCGTGGGCGATGCGGGTCATGTCGGCGAGGGCGGCCGTGGGGACGAGGTCGAAGCCGCGCTTGAGCTGGAGGTTGGCCACGACCGTGAAGAGGTTGGCGTTGCCGGAGCGCTCGCCGTAGCCGTTCGCGCAGCCCTGTACGTGCGTGGCCCCGGCCTTGACGGCGGCCAGGGTGTTGGCGACGGCGCAGCCGGTGTCGTCGTGGCAGTGGATGCCGACGCGGGCGCTGGTCTGGACGGCCTCGTGGACGATCTCGGCCAGCTCGTCGGGCAGCATGCCGCCGTTGGTGTCGCACAGGGCGATGACGTCGGCCCCGGCCTCGGCGGCGGTCCTGAGGACTTCGAGCGCGTAGGCTGGGTTGGACTTGTAGCCGTCGAAGAAGTGCTCGGCGTCGAGGAAGACTCGCTGTCCCTCCGCACGAAGGTGAGAGACCGTGTCGCGGATCATCGCGAGGTTCTCCTGGAGAGTCGTGCGGAGGGCCAGCTCCACGTGCCGGTCGTGGCTCTTGGCGACAAGGGTCACGACCGGCGCGCCGGATTCGCGCAATGCGGCCACCAATGGGTCGTCGGCTGCCTTCACACCGGCCCGGCGGGTCGCACCGAACGCGGCGAGCTGCGCGTGCTTCAGGTCCAGCTCTGTTCGAGCACGCCTGAAGAACTCTGTGTCCTTGGGGTTGGCGCCCGGCCAGCCCCCTTCGATGAAACCGACGCCCAGCCCGTCCAAGTGACGCGCGACAGCGAGCTTGTCGGCGACGGTGAGGTTGAGCCCCTCCTGCTGGGCGCCGTCACGCAGCGTCGTGTCGTATACGTGGAAGCGGTCGTCGGCCATGAGTCTCTCTTCTCTGGAAGTCCTCTGGAAAGCAAAAAGACCCCTCACGGACGTGAGAGGTCTGCGCGCTGGCGGTGTCCTTTGTCAGCCAGCGCGCCTGCCGATAATGAGCAGACCGTAGAACATGGTGCCGCCAAGTCTGCCACACGCATTCAGCATCTGGCACATCGATCTCAGCTTCTGGGACAAGCCTTTACACGGTGACGCCGTCGCCACCTGTGATGACGCGCTCGAGCGCGGCCGGGTCGAACGCCTCATTCCCCAGCAGCTGCCCGTCGAGCAGCACCGTGGGCGTGCCCTGGAGGCGCACCTTCGCCGTCTCCGCGAGGTGGGCCTGCGCGTACGACTGCGACCTGACGCACTCGTCCACCGACGCCCCCGCCTGCCTGGCGGCCTTGATCAGGTCCTCGACGGCGAATCCGGACGCCTCGCCGTGCGGCGCGGGCTGCATGGCGTACAGCTCGTCCCTGAAGGCGAACCAGTTCTCCTCGGGGACGCAGCGGGCGGCCGCGGCGGCGCGGATGGAGTTGGAGCGCATGGGCTCGTCCTGGAAGATCGTCACCGGATGGAAGACGACCTTGACCTTGCCCTCCATGGCGAGTTTCCTGATGGTGCCGTCCACCTTGGCGTGCATGTCCTTGCAGACCGGGCAGTCGAAGTCCTCGTACACGTCCAGCACGGGGGCGTCCCCGCCCCTATCGGCCAGGACCATCGTCCCGTCCACCTGCCGGGTCAGCCGCACCCCCTCGGACGACCGGCCCGGCTCCGAGAACGACAGCACCCCGAGTACGGCGATGGCCACGCACGCGAGCGCCACCGCCAGCAACCGCTTCATCATCAGCCCACTCTCACCTCATTGATCGCGCAGACCCTACCGGATGTCGAGAGAATGGACATATGAAGGCATACCTCCTGGACCCCGCCGTAGCACAGTACGTCCTCGCGCACACGACGCCGCCCGATCCCCTGCTGGACGAGCTGGCGAAGGAGACGCTCAGGGCCACCGGGGACGCCGCCGGCATGCAGATCTCCCCTGACCAGGGCACCTTTCTGACCATGATCACCCAGCTCGTGGCGCCCCAGGTCGTCGTCGAGGTCGGGACGTTCACCGGTTACTCGTCCGTGTGCATCGCCAGGGGCCTGTCCGGCGGGCGGCTGCACTGCTTCGACGTGAGCGACAAGTGGACCTCCATCGCCCGCCGCTACTGGCGCGAGGCCGGGGTGGAGGACCGCGTGACGCTCACGCTCGGGCCCGCGCTGGAGACGCTCGCGGCCTTCGACCAGACCGTAGACCTGGCCTTCCTCGACGCGGACAAGGGCAACTACCCCGGCTACTACGAGCTGCTCATGCAGCGCCTGCGGCCCGGCGGGCTGATCGTGGCGGACAACACGCTGCGCCGGGGCCACGTGGCGGACCCGGCGCACGAGGAGCAGACCACGGTGGAGATCCGGCAGTTCAACGACCTGGTGATGGAGGATCCGCGGGTGACGGTCCTCCTGCTGCCGGTCGCGGACGGAATGACCCTGATCAGGAAGAACTAGCCGCGGCGGCCGGGCCCTCGCGGACCCGGCCGTCGCCACTAGACGATCTTGTGGATCCAGTTGTGGGCGTCGGGGCGGACGCCGTACTGGATGCCCACCAGCTCCTCGCGCACCCGCATCGTCACCGGGCCGGGGTTGCCGTCGGCGACGCTCCAGGAGCGGTCGGCGCCCTTCACCGTGCCCACCGGCGTGACGACGGCCGCCGTCCCGCACGCGAACACCTCGGTGAGCTCCCCGGACTCGCACCCGGCCTGCCACTCGTCGATCGAGATGAGGCGCTCCTCGGTCTCCAGGCCCAGGTCGCCGGCCAGCTCCAGGATCGACTCCCTGGTGATGCCGGGCAGCAGGGTGCCGGTCAGCGCGGGGGTGACGAGCTTGTTCCCGAAGACGAAGAACAGGTTCATCCCGCCCATCTCCTCGACGTACTTGTGCTCGTGGGCGTCCAGCCACACCACCTGGTCGCAGCCTTTCTCCACGGCCTGCCGCTGCGCGACGAACGCGGCCGCGTAGTTGCCGCCGCACTTCGCGAAGCCCGTGCCGCCGGGGGCGGCCCGCGTGTACTCGGTGGACAGCCAGACGGAGACGGGCTTGAGCCCGCCCGTGAAGTACGAGGCCGCCGGGGAGGCGATGACCATGTACTTGTACGACTTCGACGGGTAGTTGACGCCGAGCCCCGCCTGGGTGGCGATCATGAAGGGGCGCAGGTAGAGGCTGTGACCCTCGGTCGTGGGCACCCATTCCTTGTCGGTCTGGACGAGGAGCTCGAGCGACTCCACGAACGCCTCCTCCGGGAGCTCCGGCATGGCCATCCGGAGCGCGGAGCGGTTGAAGCGGGCGGCGTTCGCGTACGGGCGGAAGGCGACGATCGAGCCGTTGGCCTGGCGGTAGGCCTTGAGCCCCTCGAACAGCTCCTGCGCGTAGTGGAAGACCGAGGTGGCCGGGTCGAGCGAGAGCGGGCCGTACGGCAGGAGCCTGGCGTCGTGCCAGCCCTCCCCCTCGGTGTAGTCGATCGAGACCATGTGATCCGTGAAGGTCTGCCCGAAGCCGGGGTTCGCCAGTACCTGCTCCCGCTCGGCCGCGGTGCGAGCGTGGTCGGATAGCTGCACGTCGAAGCTGAGCTTCTGAGCGATGGTCATGACGTCGGTCCTTCTCTCTGCGAATCTGCCCAAATCTACAGAAATCTGCGGATCGGTGCTGATGGGCGGGCGCTGCCCGGAAGGCAGCCCCGTACTTCCTATTGTCTCGCTATATGGGATGGCAAGCGGCCAATGGGGCGATCAGCCCTTTTGGACGCAAAAAAGCGCCTGGCGGCCCTCTCCGGACCACCAGGCGCGTTGGGGCTAGGCGGTCCTAGCCGGATACTCGCGCGGTGATGTCGTCACCGATCTCGTGCGTGGTGCGACCCGCCCAGCCGGCCAGCCGCTCGAGGATGTCATCGGCGACCGCCTGCTCGACCTTGGCCGCCTCGGCGTGCAGGCCGAGGTGCTCGAGGAGCATGGCGACGGACAGGATGGTCGCGGTCGGGTCGGCCTTGCCCTGGCCGGCGATGTCGGGGGCGCTGCCGTGGACCGGCTCGAACATGCTCGGCGCGGACCGCTCGGGGTTGATGTTGCCGCTGGCGGCCAGGCCGATGCCGCCCGCGATGGCGGCGCCCAGGTCGGTGATGATGTCGCCGAACAGGTTGTCGGTGACGACCACGTCGAACCGCTCCGGCTGCGTCACGAAGAACATCGAGGCCGCGTCGATGTGGCAGTAGTCGGTCGTGACGTCGGGGTATTCCGCCGCCAGGCGGTTGACCGTGCGCTGCCACAGGTCACCGGCGAAGGTGAGGACGTTGGTCTTGTGGACGAGCGTCAGCTTCTTGCGCGGCCGCGTGGCGGCCTTCTCGAACGCGTAGCGCACCACGCGCTCGACACCGTAGGCGGTGTTGAGCGACTCCTGGGTGGCGATCTCGTGCGGGGTGCCGCGCCGCATGGCGCCACCGGTGCCCGCGTAGAGGCCCTCGGTGCCCTCGCGGACGACGATCATGTCGATGTTCTCCGGCGGCGTGTCGGCCAGCGGGGTCGCCACGCCGGGGAACAGCTTGACCGGGCGCAGGTTGACGTAGTGGTCGAACTCGAAGCGCAGCCGCAGCAGCAGATCGCGCTCGAGGATGCCCGGCGGCACGCTGGGGTCGCCCACGGCGCCGAGCAGGATCGCGTCGTAGCCGCGCAGCTCTTCGAGCACGGCGTCGGGCAGCGTCTCGCCGGTACGGTGATAGCGTGCGGCTCCCAGGTCGTAGTGCGTGGGCTCGATCTTCGTGCCCACTGCCTCCAGGACCTTGAGCCCCTCGGCCACGACCTCGGTGCCGATCCCATCGCCGGGGATGACGGCCAGACGGATGTTACGCGACTCCATGGGCGGTACCTTACCGCGTCGTCTCGACTGACGAACACTTCATCTCATTTTCCGGACGCCCTCTTTGTCCGTATTGCGGTTCTTTGACCGTTTCGTTAAAGTCCCGACCAGCCTAATCCGCGCAGCCGCTGCGTGGAGTCGGGGACCCACTTCCCTCTGGGGCGAATCGGCATCCCATGTCGTAGGGCTACTTCCAGGCCCGAGCCCGTCAGCTAACCCGGCCGGCCGTATGGAAGGACAGACCCCTGTCTCGAATCGCCATTGTCCTGGCGGCGGGCGCCGCCGGGCTCCTCCTGGCCTCCCCAGCCCATGCCTCCACCAAGATCGACGACCTCACCACTCTGACCGGCGCCCAGATCAAGAAGATCCAGGCGAAACAGGCCCCGAAGCCCGCCTGGAAGATCGCCCTCAAGTTCGCCATGAGCAAGCGCGGCACCCCGTACGTGTGGGGCGGCGCCAGCCCGAGCGGATACGACTGCTCCGGGCTCATGCTCAGGGCGTACGAGCACGCCGGGATCGAACTCCCCCGCGTCGCGGCCGACCAGTACGCCGCGTTCGACAAGAAGATCGCCTGGAAGGACCTCAAACCCGGCGATCTCGTCTTCTTCCACGGCCTCGGGCACGTCGGGATGATCTCCCGGCCCGGCTACATGGTCCACGCTCCGCGCACGGGTGACGTGGTCAAGGAAGAGCGCCTGAGCTCCTGGCGCAGAGACTCCTTCGTGGGTGGCGTCCGCCCCGACCCCAAGGGCGTACGACTCTGGTCCAAGCTCAAGGAACAGCGCCTCAGCACGCCCACCACCCTCACCGCCACCCTGTAGGGACCCTCCGGCGTCCGCCTCCCCGCGCGACGGTCAGGGGAGGCGGGCGTCGAAGATGAGGTCCCAGGCGCGGGTCCTGGCGTGAGCCACCGCGCCCAGCAGGACGCCGCTGTCGCCCAGCGTGCTGGCCACCACCGACGGCCGCAGCGGGCCCAACTCGGCGATGCGGGCCTCGATGGCCTCCCCCAGGAGGTCCAGGTTGCGGCCCACGCCGCCGCCGAGCACGATCACCTCCGGATCCAGCACGGCCGCCACCGCCACCAGCAGCTCGCCGATGCGGCGGCCCTCGGACTCCACCACCGAGCGGGCGACGGCGTCGCCCTCGGCCGCCGCGTCGAAGATCTTCTTGGCCGTCTCCAGGCGCAGCCCGGCGGCGCGGGCCCTGCGGACCACCCCGGGGGCGGCGGTCACCGCCTCCGTGGCGCCGTGGGCCAGGGCGTCACCGGCCGATGGCGCCGGGTCCTCGGCCGCGGGCACGTACGAGACCTCCCCCGCCGCTCCCCGGGCGCCCACGTACAGCTCGCCGTTGATCACGATGCCCATCCCGACGCCGGTGCCGATGGACACCAGCGCGAAGTTGGACTTGCCGCGTCCCGCCCCGTGCACGTGCTCGCCGACGGTGGCCAGGTTGATGTCGTTCTCGATGACGAGGTCGGCCCCCATCGCGGCGCGCAGGCGCTCGGCCAGGTCGGGGCCGGGCAGGTTGGGGGCGAACTCAAGGCGGCCGAGCTCCGGGTCGTACACGCCGGGCGAGCCGACGACGGCGCAGGCGACGGCGTCCCAGTCGACGACCGCCTCGTCGGCGGCGAGCCGGCACAACTCTCCGACCAGGACGGCCAGCTCGGCGGAGGTGAGGGCGGTGTTGCGCCCGTCCCTGCGGCCGACGAGGGTCCCGCGCAGGTCGGCGATGGCGACCCTGATCCAGTCCCGCCCGATGTCGACGCCGGCGACGTGGCTGGCGGCGGCGTTGACGTCGTACAGGGACGTGACCGGCCCCGGGCGGCCGGAGACCTCGCCGACGACGTGAACGAGCCCGTCCTCCTCCAGCCCGGCCAGGGCCGCGGACACCGTGGGCTTCGACAGGCCGGTGATCTTGGCCAGGTCGGTACGTCCGGCGGGGCCGTGCTCCTGAAGATGGTCGAGCAGGCGGCGCTCGTTCAGCACGCGCAGCAGGCGCGGATTACCCAGGTCTCCCCGCATCTCACCCTCCCTTGAGGAAGCAGAGCCTAGCCAACTCGGCTGATAGTAAATTACCTTTCTTACCAAGCACAGGGGCGGCACATCCGGAAGGACGAAGTGCGATGCACCGAGCATGGCGATCAATCCCTGTCGCGGCGGTCCTCCTGGCCGCCGCCTGCGGAAACGCCGGGAACAGCACCGGCGCCACCACCACGACCACGCAGGGCCAGGGCGGCAGGACGATCGCGCTCTTCCTGCCCGAGTCCAAGACCACCCGGTACGAGGCATTCGACCGCCCGCTGTTCGAGGCGAAGGTCAAGTCGCTCTGCCCCGACTGCAAGATCCTCTACAGCAACGCCGAGCAGGACGCTCCCAAGCAGCAGCAACAGGTCGAGGCCGCGCTCACCCAGCAGGCCGACGTGCTCGTGCTCGACGCCGTGGACGCCAACGCCGTGGCTCCCCTGGTGAACCAGGCCAAGCAGAAGAAGGTCCCGGTCATCGCCTACGACCGGCTGATCTCCGGCATCGACTACGCGTACTACGTCTCGTTCAACAACGTACGGGTGGGCGAGATGCAGGGCCAGGCCCTGCTCGACGCCATGACCGCCAGGGGCACGGCGGCGAAGGGCCAGATCGTGATGATCCACGGCTCCCCCACCGACCCCAGCTCGGCCGACTACAAGAAGGGCGCCAAGAGCGTGCTGGACGGGAAGGTGAAGGTCGGCAGGGAGTTCGACACGCCGGACTGGAGCCCCGACAAGGCGCAGCAGGAGATGGAGCAGGCCATCACCGCGCTGGGCAAGGACACCGTCACGGGCGTGCTGTCCGCGAACGACGGCATGGCGGGCGGCGCGATCGCGGCCATGAAGCGCGCGGGCTACAAGCAGCTCCCGCCGATTACCGGCCAGGACGCCGAGCTGGCCGCCGTCCAGCGCATCCTCACCGGCGAGCAGTACATGACCATATATCTGGACATCAGGGCGGAGGCGGAGAAGTCCGCCGAGCTCGCCGTCGCCCTCGCCAAGGGCGAGCAGCCCGTCGCCCCCGCCAAGGTCAACAACGGCGCGGCCGACATCCCGGCCTTCCTCCTCGACCCCATCCCCGTCACGGCCGACAAGGTCAAGGACACGATCGTCAAGGACGGCTTCTACACCGCCGCCCAGCTCTGCACGGGCGAGGTCAAGGCCGCCTGCGAGAAGCAGGGCATCGAGTAGATGCTCTCGGCGACAGGCATCTCCAAACGGTACGGAGCGGTCCAGGCGCTCGACGGGGCCCGCCTGGACCTGCGCCCCGGCGAGGTCGTGGCCCTCATGGGCGACAACGGCGCGGGCAAGTCCACGCTGGTCAAGGCCATCTCGGGGGTCGTGACGCCGGACAGCGGCACGATCACCGTGGACGGCTCGCCGGTCAGGATCGCCAACCCGCACGACGCGCAGGCCCTCGGCGTCTCGACCGTCTACCAGGACCTCGCGCTCTGCGAGAACCTCGACGTCGTGGCCAACCTCTTCCTGGGCACCGAGCGCCGCCGCGGCTCGCTGCTGCGCCACATCGCCATGGAACGCGCGACCCGCGACCTCCTCGGCCAGCTCGACGTGCGCATCAGGGACATCAGGGTGCCGGTCGCCATGCTGTCGGGCGGCCAGCGGCAGTCGGTGGCCATCGCCAGGGCGCTCATCGGCGAGCCGCGGCTGGTCATCCTCGACGAGCCCACGGCGGCCCTGGGGGTCGAGCAGACGGCGCAGGTGCTGGCGCTGATCGGGCGGCTGCGCGAGCGCGGGCTCGCGGTGCTGGTCATCTCGCACAACCTCGCCGACGTGCGCGCGGTGAGCGACCGCGTCGTGGTGCTGCGGCTGGGCCGCAACGCCGGTGAGTTCACCACCGCCACCGCCTCCCAGGAGGAGATCGTGGCCGCGATCACGGGGGCAGGGGCATGACCGACACGCTGGTCCGCAGGCCGTACACGCCGAAGGTCGCCGTCGAGCGGCTGCGCCAGGGGGACGTCGGCGCGTGGCCGGTGGTCGGCGGGCTGATCGCCATCGCGATCGTGTTCAGCACGCTCAACGACCGCTTCCTGTCCCCCGAGAACCTCACCAACCTCGTGCTCCAGATGGCCGCCACCGGCACGATCGCGCTCGGCATCATCATGGTGCTGCTGCTCGGCGAGATCGACCTTTCGGCGGGCTCGGTCAGCGGCCTGTGCGCCACGATCATGACGATCGTCCACGTCAAGCAGGGCTGGAACCCGCTGCTCGCCATCCTCCTGGCGCTCGCCGTCGGTGCGGCGATCGGGTTCCTGCACGGCCTGATGCTGACCAAGCTGCGCATGCCGTCGTTCGTCGTGACGCTGGCCGGGCTGATGGGCTGGCTCGGCCTGCTGCTCTACCTGCTGCGGCAGGGCGGGACGATCAACCTGCCGTTCACCGGGTTCATCTCCAAGCTGAGCGACACCTGGCTGCCGGGCTGGCTCGCGTGGACGCTCGCGGCGGCCCTGGTGGCCGGGTCGGCGGGCGCGTCGCTCGTGGTCAGGAGGCTGCGGCTGGTGGCGGGGCTGCCGGTGACGCCGCTGTGGTGGTCACTGGCCAAGGCGGGCGGGCTGGCGGTGCTGCTCGCCGCGGCGGTGATCGTCATGTCGGCGGACCGCGGCGTGCCGCTCCTGCTGATCATCTTCGGGACGCTGGTGGTGCTGCTTGACCTCATGCTGAGGCACACCACGTTCGGGCGGCACCTGTACGCCGTCGGCGGCAACGCCGAGGCCGCCAGGCGCGCCGGCATCAACGTCACCAGGATCAGGATCCTCGCGTTCATGCTGGCCTCCACGCTGGCGGCGGCCGGGGGCATCCTCGCCGCCAGCCGCCTGTCGGCCGTCAACCAGGGCTCGGGCGGCAGCGACATCCTGCTCATGGCGATCGCCACCGCGGTCATCGGCGGCACCTCGCTGTTCGGCGGGCGCGGGCGGGCCTACGACGCGCTGCTCGGCGTCCTGGTCATCCAGGCCATCTCCAACGGCATGTACCTGCTCAGCGTGGACTCCTCGGTGCGGTTCATGGTGACCGCCGCGGTGCTGGCGCTGGCCGTGGCCATCGACTCGCTCGCCCGCAGGGGCGCCGCCCGGTGACGCGGGTCCTGGGCATCGACGTGGGCGGGACGAAGGTGGCCATCGGGGTGTCGGCGGCCGACGGCCCCGCGCTGTCCGCCCACGTCCGCCTGGACACCGGGCCTGACACGCTCGCGCGGGCGCTCGCGGCGGCCAGGGCCCTGGACGGCGCGCCCGCCGCCGTGGGCTTCTCGACGTGCGGGGTGATCCGCGATGGCGTGGTACGGCTCGCCCCGAACGTCCCCGGCTGGGAGGGCCTCGAACTGCCGAGACTGCTCCAGGAGGCGTACGGCGCCACCCCGGTGGCCATCGACAACGACGTGAACGCGGCGGCCGCCGCGGAGCTGCGCTGGGGCGCCCTGCGCGGGGTCTCCACCGGCGTCTACCTGAACCTGGGCACCGGCCTGGCGGCGGCCCTGGTGGTGGACGGCCGGGTGGTGCCGGGCGCCCACGGCGCGGCGGGCGAGATCGGCTACCTCCAGGTGACGCCGGGCGAGCCCGCCTTCGCCGACGGCCGGGTGCCCCTGGAGGAGCGCGTCTCGGGCGGCGCGCTGGCCACCCGCGGCGCCGCCCTCCTCGGCCGCCCCATCACGGCGGCCGAGCTCCTGGGCGGGGGCCGGGCGCGGGCGCCGGTGGACGAGACGCCGGGCGGGGGCCAGGCGCGGGCGCTGGTGGACGAGACGCCGGGCGGGGAGCAGGCGCGGGCGCTGGTGGACGAGACGCTGCGGACGCTGGCCATGAGCGTGGCGAACCTGTGCGTGGTCCTCGACCCCGAGCGCCTGGTGATCGGCGGCGGCATGATGGGCGCGGCGGAGCTGATCCTGCCGAGGCTGACGGCCGAGATCGGCCGGGCGGTGCCGTTCCCGCCGGAGGTCCGCCCGGCCCGCTTCGCGGACGACGCGCCGTTACTGGGCGCGCTTGCGCTGGCCCGCGCGGCGGTAGCGTAGGGATATGGCACCCGAAAAGGTGCAACTCACCGGGGAGAGGGCCACGCTGCTCGCCACCCTGTACGGGCGGGCGCTGGACGCGCGCTCCCCCGATCCGATCCTCGGCGACGACCTGGCCGCCGACGTGGTCGAGCGCATCGACCACGACTTCACCCGGACCGGGATGAACGCCGGCCTCGCCGCCTCGGTCGCGATCAGGGCGCGGTTCATCGACCGGTGGGCGGCCGAGTTCCTGGCCACCCATCCCGAGGCCACCGTGCTCCACCTGGGCTGCGGCCTCGACACCCGCGTCCACCGGCTGGACCCGCCGTCCACCGTCCGCTGGTACGACGTGGACTACCCCGACGTGATCGAGCTGCGGCGGCGCCTGTTCCCCGAGCGGGCCGGCTACCGCCTGATCGGCTCGTCGGTCACCGAGCTGAAGTGGCTGGAGCAGGTCCCGGACCGCGCCCCCGTGCTGGTCGTGGCCGAGGGCCTGCTCTACTACCTCGATCCCGGCGAGGGCCGGGCCCTCATCAGGGCGATCGTCGACCGCTTCCCCGGCGGCCAGTTCGTCTTCGACGCGGTGAGCCCGCTCGGGCTCAGGACGCAGAAGCTCAACAGGCCGGTACGCAAGGCGGAGGCTCACCTGGTCTGGGGCATCGACGGGCCGGGCGAGCTGCTGGCGATCCATCCGAGGTTGCGGTGCCTGAACGCGGTGAGCGCGTTCGACATCGAGGGGTTCGACCGCCTGCCGACGCCGCAACGCGTCGCGGCCCGGATCGCCGGGCTGCTGCCGGGGGTGAAGCGGGCGGCGGTGTTCTACCGGCTCGGGTTCTGAGGGGCGCCGCCGTTGTCCCTGCGGTCCAGGGCGGTCTGCAGGGCCTGCGCGGCCTCGTCCTCATGCTCCTCGGCACGGTTCCAGGCATACATGTCGTACATGTGACTCATCTCATTTCGCGAGCCGTTCGGCGGACGAATGGGACTTATTGGCCGACGCACCACGACGCACCGCGGCGAGTCGTCGACCTGCCCTAACAGGCCCCGCCGCGGCAGGTAATAAGTACGAGCACCTGGCGCATTACCAGCAACAGTACCTCAGCAATCTCATTGGATGTCCTACTATCTTGCATGCTGAGACAGCAGAAGGCCGCCACCCGGAACCGGGTGGCGGCCTTCAGGCCGGGAAGGAGGCTCAGCCCTCCAGGTCCACGGAACGGCCGCTCTCGGCGCCGATCTCGCTCCCGATCTGGTCGATGATGTCGGCCGGGATCGCCGAGTCGACGGTCAGCGCGATGAGCGCGTTGCCGCCCTTGGTGGAGCGGGCCACCTGCATCGAGGCGATGTTGACGCCGTGCTCGCCGAGCAGGCGGCCGACCACGCCGACGATGCCGGGACGGTCGGTGTAGGTGAAGAACGCCAGGTGGGCCGTCGGCTCGATCTCCATCTCGTAGCCGTTGACCTCGACGATCTTCGTGATCTGGCGCGGGCCGGAGAGCGTGCCGGATACCGAGACCTGGCGGCCGTCGGCGAGCACGCCGCGCACGGTCACCACGTTGCGCCAGTCGGGGCTCTCCGAGCTGGTCACCAGCTCCACGGTGAGACCGCGGTCCTTGGCCAGCAGCGGCGCGTTGACGTACGTGACCTGCTCCTCGATCACGTCGGTGAACACGCCCTTGAGGGCGGCCAGCTCGATCACCCGCACGTCCTCGGAGGCGATCTCGCCGCGCACCTCGACGTCGAGCTTGGTGGCCACCTCGCCGGCCAGCGCGGTGAAGACGCGGCCGAGCTTCTCGGCCAGCGGCAGGCCCGGCTTGACGTCCTCGGCCACCACGCCGCCCTGGACGTTGACCGCGTCCGGCACGAACTCGCCCGCGAGCGCCAGCTTCACGCTCCGCGCGACCTGGGTGCCGGCCTTCTCCTGGGCCTCGTGCGTGGAGGCGCCCAGGTGCGGCGTGGCGACGACCTGGTCGAGCTCGAACAGCGGGCTGTCGGTGCACGGCTCCTTGGAGAACACGTCGAGGCCCGCTCCCGCGACGCGCCCCTCCTTGATCGCCGAGTAGAGGGCGCCCTCGTCCACGATGCCGCCGCGGGCGACGTTGATGATGCGCACCGACGGCTTGACCTGGTGCAGCTCCCTGTCACCGATGAGACCGAGGGTCTCCTTGGACTTGGGCAGGTGGACGGTGATGAAGTCGGCCTGCTTGAGCACCTCTTCGAGGCTGAGGAGCTTGACGCCCATCTGCGCGGCGCGAGCCGGCGGCAGGTAGGGGTCGTAGGCGATCAGCTCGACGCCGAACGGCTGCAGCCGCTGGGCCACGAGCTGCCCGATCTTGCCCAGGCCGAGGATGCCGATGACCTTCTCGTCGAGCTCCACACCGGTGTACTTGGAGCGCTTCCACTCCCCGTTCTTCAGCGCGGCGTGGGCCTGGGCCGTGTTGCGCGCGCTGGCCAGGATGAGCGCGATGGTCTGCTCGGCGGCGCTGGTGATGTTGGAGGTCGGCGCGTTGACGACCATGACACCGGCCTTGGTGGCGGCTTCGACGTCGACGTTGTCGAGGCCGACGCCGGCGCGGGCGACCACGCGCAGCTTCGGCGCGGCGGCGATGGCCTCGGCGTCGACCTGCGTGGCGGAGCGCACGATCAGGGCGTCCACCCCGGCGAGGGCGGGCAGCAGTTGGGAACGGTCGGCGCCGTCGGTGTGGCGGACCTCGAAATCAGCGCCGAGTACGGCGAGGCCAGCCTCGGACAGCTCCTCTGCGACCAGAACGACGGGCTTGTTCACTGGTGTGGATCCTTAACGGCACGGCGGGCATTCGGGGGACACGTCCACGGATCCCCCGACGGTCCCACAGAGTCTATCCGGGGCTTGTGAACGCGTTCACGAGACACCCACGATGTGAGACAGCTCCGCTCTACCCCCGGAGGAAGAAACTCATCCACTCCGCTCACATCTTTGTCTTGATCGGGAGATTTATTCGCCATTAGCCTGATAAGCCGTGGCCGAGTACCTAGGGTTCGTCTTATGAGCATCGGGAATCCTGCGCTTGCCGACGTGCTCGCTCAGCATGGCACCCCGCATCGCCTGCTGAGCGCTCTCGCCGACGGTGGAGTCCTGGTGGCAGTGCGGCCAGACCGCTCGGTCGTCCTCGGGACGACCCAGGCCGGAGACCGGGTGTTGCTCGGTTAC
This sequence comes from Nonomuraea angiospora, assembly GCF_014873145.1. NCBI lineage: Bacteria > Bacillati > Actinomycetota > Actinomycetes > Streptosporangiales > Streptosporangiaceae > Nonomuraea > Nonomuraea angiospora. The sequence continues at coordinate 5,992,103 of NZ_JADBEK010000001.1, forward strand.
ACCGGCCCTGCCACCTATGCCAGGCACCGCGGCAGTCATTCCCTATCGGCGTGCGACGCCGACACCATCCTGGACATCCAGCGCGTCACCGGCGTGCGGGAGATCGTCATCGACGCGGCCGGACCAGCCGCCGCGGCCGTGCCCATCGACGACCTCCAGCGCTTCATGTCCTCGACGCGCACGGGGCCGACGCCCGTCCTCTCGGGGGCGGCGCCGGCAGCGTACGCGACCGGGGCGATGGCGACCGTGTCACGCGGTGCCGCGCTGGCCCAGGTGGCACCTCCGAGTCCGCAGGCGCCGACGCTGCCGTGGGTGCCCGCGCCCCGGCCGCACCTGTCGGGGCCCATGCAGCAGGTGGACCCCGGCTACCGGCGGTGCGCCCATCCGATCCTGCCCGCGCTGCGACAGGCCATCGGGCTGCTGCTCATGGACTTCCCGCTCGTGCACCACGTCTGGATCTCCGAGGCGCGCACGGCGTCCGGGGCTCCGGGGATCATGCTGCACGTGAAGGTGCACATGTCGGCCGCCGAGGACGTCGTACGCGACCTGCACCGCCTGGTACGCGCCCGCCTGCCGCAGTTCGCGGCCTCCGGGGCGCCGATCCTCATGGCGAGGGTCGCCGACGCGCGCAGCGAGCGCCGGATGATCGAGATCGGCGCGCACGTGGTGTGCGCCAACGTCATCGACTGACGCGACCCAGATGCCGCGGAGCCCGGGTGACCGGGCCCCGCGGCATGGGGAAAAGTGGGCCCTCCCGAACAAGCTCTCGCTCGGCTTCAATGAGGGAATGATCACACCGGCGGTCGGCACGTCCACGGTCTCCAGGGGCGTGCGCCTCGGCTACGGCGTGGGGTCCTTCTGCACGGCCACGGTCACCACCGTGCCCGGCCTGCTCCTGCTGTACTACATGACCAACTTCCTGGCCGTGCCCGCCTGGCTGGCCGGGGTCGTGGTGACCGCGCCCAAGATCTGGGATCTGATCATCAACCCGATGATCGGCCGCTGGTCGGACCGGACCCGGTCGCGGCTGGGCCCCCGGCGGCCCTGGCTGCTGGCGGGCGCCTGCACGCTGCCGATCGCGTTCTTCCTGGTGTTCGCGGGGCCGCCGCTGACGGGCGTGCCCGCCGCGCTCTACGTGGGGGTGTGCTTCCTCGCGACGGCGACGGCGTACGCGCTGTTCGAGGTGCCGTACAAGGCGATGCCCGGCGAGATGACCCACGACTACCACGAGCGCACCTCGCTGCTGCAGTGGCGCATGATCTTCATCGGCGCGGCCACCGCGGTCAGCGGCGTGCTCGCCCCGGCCCTCGTCACGAGCCAGGGCGAGCACGGCACGCTGGACAGCTACCGGCTGATGGCCACGGTGATCGCGGTCATCCTGCTCCTCGCCATGCTGGGTTCCTTCTTCGGCACCGCCCGCGCGCCCATGACCGGCGCGCCGGAGGCGGACCGGGGAGGGTGGCGCGAGCAGTTCGCCGCGATCAAGGGCAACCGGCCGTTCCTGTGGCTGACCATGCTGGCCTGCACGCAGATGCTCGCCGTGAGCATGATGCTGGCCGCCGCGCCGTACTTCGCCGCCTACACGCTCGGCTCGCCGAAGGCCACGCAGACGCTCTTCGCCGCGCTGGTCGGCCCGATCCTGCTGACGATGCCGCTGTGGGTGCGCCTGGCCAAGCGCTTCGACAAGCGGGGCGCGATGATCCTGGCGGCGCTCCTGTACGGGGGCGGCACGACGGCGGCCCTGGCCACGCCGGTCCTCGGCATCGTGTGGGCGCACGTGACGATCCTGGTGGTCGGCGTCGGCTACGCCGGGGTGCAGTTGTTGCAGTTCTCGATGCTGGCGGACGTGATCGCGGCGGACGCCGCCGAGACCGGCAAGCGGCGGGCGGGCGTGCTGACCGGGCTGTGGACGGCCATCGAGAGCGGCGTCAGCGCGTTCGGCGCGCTGATCTTCGGGCTGATCCTGTCGATCGGCGGTTTCATCGAGTCCGAGCCGAGCAGGCCGGTCGAGCAGCCGGACAGCGCGGTGACCGCGGTCCTGATCGGGCAGACCGCGGTCCCGGCGCTGATCATCTTCCTGTCGGTGCTGATGACGCTGAAGTACCGGCTCACGCCACCCGGCGCGCCAGCACCAGACGCGTCCGCGTGAACAACCCCGCCGTCAGCGCCGCCAGCAGGGGCAGCCCCACCACGACCCCGGCCAGGAAGAGCCAGGGGACGGCGATCGTCGTGGCTCCCGGGTTGAAGAGCTCCATGGTCCTGTAACCCCCCCGGGTCAGCGGCCAGGTCAGCGCGATGCCGCTGACGGTGCCCGCCACCAGGCCCACCAGGGCGCCGAGTCCGGAGATGTAGGCCGCCTGGGCCGCCACCACGAGCCTGCGCACCCGCGCCGTCCCGCCGACGGCGGACAGGGTGTCCAGGTCCTGGCGCATGTCGGCGGCGGCCAGCCCCGTGGCCGCGAACGTACCGCCGAGCACCAGGACCAGCGCGGCCGCGAGCAGGATCAGCAGGGTCACGAAGCGGTCCTCGGCGGTGCCCCTCTCCACGAAGACGGAGGCCTGATCGCCGATCGCAGCCGTGAGCTCGGTGGTCAGACGCTGATCGTCGACGTCCGTGTACGCCGCGTAGAGAGCCCGCTGCTGGACTTTCAACCCCGCCGAGGCCAGTGCGGACGGCGGGATCACCACGCCCCCTTGGCCGGGCTCGGCTGCTGCCGCCGCCACGGCGGGAACCCGGAAGGTCTTGGCCGACGTCTCCCCCCAGGCTTCGGTCTGCAGCGTGACCATGCCGTCGCGCACGATGCGAGGCTCGAATGCCACGGCCTTGCCGGCCGCCAGTGCCGCGGCCGCCTGCGGATCCCTGCGTTTCTGAAGGAAGGCGAGCACCCCTTCGTCCGCAGCGGCCACTGAGTGGAAAACGTAGTCAGGAGGGTTGCACCTGCGCTTGCAGTCCTCCGGCCAGGCGAATCTCAGAGTGACGGGGTCACCCTGCGCGTCCGTCACCTCCAACCCGTTGATCAGGCTCGCCCCTGGCAGCTTCTGCTGGACGAGCGCCCGCACCCGCGCCCACTTCTGATCGTCGGTCTTGTAGGCCCTGATCACCGTGGTGCCCGCTGGGACGGTCGAACCGCGTCTCTCGTCCCGGCTGACGTAGGTGCTGTTGACGCCGATGCCGAGCGCGACGGCCGCCATGGTGGCCGCCATGACCGCGGCGGTGGCGGAGGCCGTACGGACGCGGTGGCGGGAGGCGTCGCGCACGGACAGACGCAACGGGAGCGGCAACCGCCCGGCGAGCCGCCCCGTGGCCTGGACCAGCCACGGCATCAGCGCGACCAGCCCGAACACCACCAGCGTCGAGGCCAGCACGACCGACAGCATGCCCCGGTGCAGGGCGAACCCCAGCGCGACCAGCCCGAGCAGCACCAGCACGGCCCCGAGCACGGGGCGGCCCGCGCGGCCGGGCGTGTCCACGGCGGCGCGCCCGGCCAGCACGTGTACGGGGCTCTGCCGGCTCGCCTGGATCGCGGGCACGATCGCCGCGGTCAGCGCGCTCACCACGCCCAGCGCGGCCACGCCGAGCACCTGCGCCCAGGGCACGTCCGCCGGACCGTGCGTCCAGTCCAGCCAGCGGGCGGCGAACCACTCCGCCACCAGTCCGGCGCCGATGCCCAGGGCGGCGCCCAGCAGGGCCGCCACGCCGCCGAGCACCAGGCCGTCGGCCAGCACGATGGTCTTGAGGTGCCGCCCGGAGCCGCCCTGCGCGGCGATCACGGCGAGCTCCCTGCGCCTGCGGCGCAGGCCGACCGCGAAGGCGGGGCCCGCGAGCAGGACGGTCTCGGTCACGATGAGCACGACGGCGACACCCAGCTCGACCAGCCCGTGCAGGTCCCGGGGACCGGAGTCGCCGGCGTCGGAGCGCTCGATCAGGAACCGGGACTTGACGCTCAGGCCCACCTTGTTGAGCCGCCGCACGTCCGGCCGCTGGACGGGGGCGGCGGTGTCGATGAGCCAGCCGCTGTCGTTGCCGTCGTTCTGGTGCGGGAGCAGCCCTTCCGGCAGGGCGAGCATCTCGCGCAGGCCGGGCCGGTTCGGGTGCTCGGCAATCCCGACCACCCGCACGGTGCGGTCCGGCCGCCACGTCTTGATCGTGTCGCCCATCCGGACACCGCTGTCGATCAACGCGGGGGACACGGCGACCTCACCGGGCGCGGTGGCGAACCTCCCTTCGACCAGGCGGCGCATCCCCCTGGTCAAGGGGTCGCGCAGGTCCACCTCGAACACGTCGGTCCGGGTGTAGCCGTCCGCCAGGCGGGCCTCCACGACGTTCGCCTGGTAACGGAGCAGGCGGCCCTGGAGCAGCGCGCCGATCTCGGCGGGGGTCCATGGCCGCCCGGGACGATCCGATGGGCGCATATTGGTGATCTCCCCGTCCGAGTTCTGCTCGACCGGGGTGCGGGACGGACTGGTGGCGATGCGGGCGTCGGCCGCTCCCAACGTCGAGTCCAGCTTGTCGCGGCCGGTGATGCTCGTGGTGGCGGCGCCGGTGAGCACCGCCGTGATGACCAGGACGGGCAGGCCGATCATCACCATGATCAGCGCGGTGCGGCCCTTGAAGCGCAGGGCGTCCCTGCGGGAGATGCGCAGCGCGGCGCGGAAGGCGCTCATCGGGCGCTCTCCAGCCGCACGGCGCTCGACTCCACGATCGCGCCGTCACGCAGGTAGACCACCCGGTCGGCCCAGCCCGCGTACCGCGGTTCGTGGGTGACCAGCAGGACCGCCGCGCCGGCGTCGCAACGGGTGCGCAGCAGCTGCAGGATCTCGTCCCCGGTGGCGGTGTCGAGCGCGCCGGTCGGCTCGTCGGCCAGCAGCAGCCGCCGCTCGCCGACCAGCGCCCTGGCGATGGCCACGCGCTGGCGCTGCCCGCCGGACAGCTCCTCGGGGAACCGGCCGGCGACCTCCCCGGCCCCCACCTCGGCGAGCACGGCCAGCGCCTCCTCGCGGGCGGTCGCGGAGCGCACGCCGTCGAGCTCCCTCGGCAACATCACGTTCTCGGCGGCCGTCAGGGACGGGATCAGGTTGAGGTCCTGGAAGACGTACCCGACGCTGGTGCGCCTGAGCGCGGCCAGGTCCTTCACCCTGGCCAGGTCCTCGCCCTCGATGGTCACGGTCCCCGAGGTGGGCCGGTCGAGACCGCCCGCCACGTTGAGCAAGGTCGACTTGCCCGAGCCCGACGGGCCCATGACCGCGACCAGCTCCCCCGGCGCCACCTCCAGGCTCACGCCCTTCAGGGCCTGCACCTGGCCGTGCTCACGGGTCACGTCCCGCAAACTCACCACAGTCATCGTTGTTGCTCCTTGGACATCTGCTTGGAAACGGCCTCGCAGTGGTCCAGCCAGCGCTGCTCCGCCTCTGCCTTGAAAATCAGCGAGTCGAGGACCAGCCGCTGCGCGAACCCATCTGTCGCGGCCCGCTTGGCCCGGGTCAGCTCCTGCAGCCCGAGCATGGTGGCCACGCGCTGGGTCTGGATGACCTCGGCCACGTCCAGGCCACCGGCCACCGCCATCGCGATCTTGATGGCCAGCTCGTCCCGAGGCCGGTCGGACGGGGCGACGGGGGTGCTGAACCATCGCTCCAGCTCCTCCCGACCGGCCTCGGTGATCGTGTAGACCGCGCGGCCCTGCTCGTCGGCTCCCCCTGGGGCCACCAGGCCATCGCGCTCGAGCCGGGAGAGCGTCGTGTAGACCTGGCCGATGTTCAACGGCCAGGTCGCCCCTGTGGACGTCTCGAACTCGACCCTGAGCTGATAGCCGTAACGCGGTCCGCTGCTCAGCAACGCGAGCAGTCCGTGTCTGATCGACATGAATACTGAGTATGCATACCGAGTATGTCCATGGCAAGCGATCCGCGTTTTCTGGACAGCGAGCGCCTTTCAGTCCGATACTCGCTACATGAGCTCGACGCAGCCGCCTTTTCGCGCATCAGACGGGGAACGGGACCGCGCGATCGGCGAGCTGAGGGACCAGGCCGTGGAGGGCCGGATCTCCCACGACACGTTTGTGGGACGGGTCGACCAGGCGCTGCGCGCGCAGAGCCGGCACGAGCTCGACAAGCTGGTCGCGGACCTGCCGCGCAAGCCGACGGTCAGGCAGCGGCTGACCGACGCCGTCGCGTCGGTCTCCGAGTTCACCACCCGGCTGCAGTCCGCGTGGCGGCGTCCCCGGCTGCCCAAGCTGGCGCTGCCCGACGACGACAGGCTGCGTTACGTGGTGGGGCGCGGGTCGGCCTGCGACCTCGTCCTGTCCGACTTAACCGTCTCCCGGGTCCACGCGGAGCTGCGGCGCGAGGACGACGGCGAGTGGATGCTGGTGGACCTGGGATCGCTCAACGGCACCCGGCTCAACGGGTGGCGGCTGGTGGGGCCGGCGCGGGTGCGGTCGGGTGACGAGATCTCGTTCGGCGACTGCGGTTTCATGGTGACCTCGGGCCAGCCGTCCTTCTGACGCGCCCGCCCAGAACCGCCCGATAAATACGGATATTTGCGGATTGCAGCGGGCTTGTGGTGATCCATGCTGGCAGGGCGATTTCCCATTCATCTGGAGACCCCCCATGCGGCGCACCTCAGCATCCCTCGTCGCGGGCACGCTCGTCGCGGCCCTCGCGTGGGCGTCCAGCCCCTCCTCCCCGGCCATCGCCCTGGAGCCCTCCGCCGGCGTGGCGGACCTCACCCAGGACATCAACCAGATCCTCAGCGACTCCCGGCTCACGATCGCCAGGGCGGGCGTGGTCGTCAAGAGCGCCGCCACCGGCGAGGAACTGTACGCCACGGACGCGGGCAAGCTCCTGACCCCCGCCTCCAACACCAAGCTCTTCACCTCCGCCGCGGCCGCCGAGACCCTCGGCCTCGACTACCGCTTCCCCACCACCGTGCTCTCCTCGGGCCGCAAGGCCGGGTCGGTGCTGGCCGGCGACCTGGTGCTGCGCGGGACCGGCGACCCGACCATGCTGGCCGAGGACTACGACGCCCTGGCCGCCAAGATCGCCGCCGCGGGCGTCAAGGTCGTGACGGGCAAGCTGGTGACCGACGACACCTGGTTCGACTCGCAGCGCCTCGGCAACGACTGGTCGTGGGACGACGAGAGCGCCTACTACGCGGCGCCCATCTCCGCCCTGACGGCCTCGCCCGACAGGGACTACGACGCCGGCTCCGTGATCGTCTCCGTGGCCGCAGACGGTGACAAGGTCAAGGTGTCCACCACCCCGGAGACCGGCTACCTGAAGATCGTCAATAAGGCCACGGTCGGCTCGGAGACCGACGTGCTCATCGAGCGGCAGCACAACAGCCGCACCGTCGTGATCACCGGCACGGTCAAGGACCCGTACCAGGAGTGGGTGGCCGTGGACGACCCCACGGCGTACGTCGCGTCGCTGTTCCGCACGTCGCTGGCCAAGCACGGCGTCAAGGTGCTCGGGGCGACCGTCACGGGCCCGGCCCCGGCCGAGGCCAAGGAGCTGGCCAGGCACGAGTCGATGACGCTGGGCGAGCTGCTGGTCCCGTTCCTCAAGCTGAGCAACAACATCCACGCCGAGATCCTCACCAAGGCCATGGGCCGCAAGGTCGCGAACCAGGGCACGTGGTCGGCCGGGCTCAAGGTCAGCACCGACTTCGCCAAGGCCAACGGGGTGCAGGTGATCAACATGCGGGACGGCTCCGGCCTGTCGCGCCGTGACGGCTTCTCGCCGGGCTCGATCGTTCAGCTGCTGACGGCGGTGCGGAGCAAGCCCTGGTTCAAGACCTGGTACGAGTCCCTGCCCATCGCGGGCAACGCCGAGCGCTTCGTGGGCGGCACCCTGCGCAGCCGGATGCGGAACACGCCGGCCGCCGGCAACGTCCACGCCAAGACGGGCTCGCTGACCGGGGTGACCTCGCTGTCCGGGTACGTCACGAGCGCCGAGGGCGAGCCGCTGATCTTCTCGATCATGCTGAACCAGTACCTGTCCGGCTCCCCCAAGGACATCGAGGACAAGATCGCCATCCGGCTCGCCCAGTTCACGCGCGCCACCGCGACCGCCGACGCCACCCAGCTCCGCGCCACGGAGCAGGGGGAGGCGGGCGACCTCGAATGCTCCTGGCTGAAGCCGGTGCAGTGCTAGCCATCGCCTGAAACCACAGCGGCCCTCTGACGCTCAGAGGGCCGCTGTGGTTTACCGGGATCTAGTTGGAGCTCCAGGCTAGGTCTGAAATTTCCGTACATAGGCGACTTAGGAGCGCCAGAATGAGCCGACCCGCTGAGCCGGAGCCACTGAGCCAAGGGAGCGTCGGGCCTCCACCGGCCACACCCGCCGGTATCCCACCGCACGCCCACGCGCTCCCTTCCGAGCGGGCCCGGCCGCGCCTCCCCCGCACACAGGACCGCGGCCGGGCCCGCGAACTCCCCGCTTACGAGCGGTCGGAGAAGCGGGCCAGGACCAACGACTCGACCACGCCGACGACCGCGTACGCCAGGATCGACACGGCGGTGACCACCACGATGTCCGCCCACACCTCGTCGTAGCGGAAGCCGCCGATCGCCCGCAGGATCTCGGCGCCGATCCCCCGCCCCGTGGCCAGCCACTCCGCGATGAGCGCCCCGATGATCGAGGCGGGCACGGAGATCCGGGCTGAGGCGAAGACGGAGGGCATCGCCGTCGGCACGGCCACCTTGCGCAGGACGGTCAGGCGCGTGCCGCCGTACGCCATGATCAGGTCGGTGGCCTGCGGCGAGGCGGAGCGCAGGCCGAAGGCGATGTTCACCAGGGCGGGGAAGAAGACCACGATGCCGCCGATCACGGCCACGCCCAGCAGGTCCCGGCCGAAGATCAGGGTGATCAGCGGCGTCATCACCACGAGGGGCACCGAGCGCAGCAGCATCGCGACCGGCATGAACGTCTGCTCGACGGTCCTGAACAGCACGAACGCGACCGCCACGACCATGGCGGCGATCATCCCGCTGGCGAACCCGATGGCCGCGTCCCTGATCGTGATGCCCAGCGCGCCGAACACGGCCTCGCGGTGGGCGGCCGACGAGGTCAGGTACTCCCAGACCTGCGGCGGGCGCTTGCCCACGAGCGGGCTGATGCCGAACGCCTCCAGGGCCACCCACCACGCGGCCACGACGATGACCACGGACGGAACCAGCGGCCCGACGATCCTCAGCACGGTGCGGCCGATCACTGTGACTCGCCTCTCGACCAGGGGGTGACCACGCGGGCGACGAGGGCGACGATCGCGTACCCGAGCCCGGCGATCAGCCCGGACACGAGCGCGAGCCCCCACGTGCGCGGCACCTGGAACTGCTGCTGGGAGATCATCAGGGAGACGCCCAGCCCGGCGTCGTTGCTGCCCAGATACTCGCCGATGATCGCGCCGAGCAGCGCGGAGGGCGCGGAGATCTTCAGGCCCGCGAACGTGCTGGGCAGGGCGGAGATGATCTGCACGTAGCGGAGCCTGGCCAGCCGGCCGCCGCCGTAGACGGTGACGACGTCCAGGCTCGCCTGGTCGGCGGAGCGCAGCCCGAGCAGGGCGCCGATGAGCGTGGTGAAGAAGACGGAGATGGCGGCGAGGAAGACCACGGTGGCGTCGCCGCCGAAGACCACCAGCACGATGGGGCCGATGGCGAGCAGCGGGATGCAGTAGCTGATGACGGCGAGCTGGGTGGCGACGGCCTCCAGCCGGGGCACGAGCAGCACCAGCAGCGCCACGCCGACGGCCAGCCCGTTGCCCCACAGGAAGCCCTGGACCGCCGCGCCGAGCGTGGCCGAGACGTTCGGGCCGTAGAAGGCCCAGCCGTCGGCGCCCATGGCGGCCAGCACCGCCCACGGGGTGGGCACCGCGCCGCCGTCGGCGAACACGGTCGCCGCGAGCAGCCACCACAGCGCGACGAGCGCGACGACGCCGGCCAGCCCCTGGACGCGCCTCATGCGCCGTGCCCGAACAGCAGGTCGCTGAGGTGGTCGTGGATCGCGTGGAACTCGGGCGTGCGCATCATCTCGGGGGTGCGGGGCCGGGGCAGCCCGATCTCCACCATCTCGATGACCCGCCCCGGGCGCGGGCTCATGACGGCGACCACGTCCGACAGGAAGACGGCCTCGCCGATGCCGTGGGTGACCATGAGCGTCGTGGCGGGCTTCTCGGTCCAGATGCGCAGCAGCTCCAGGTTGAGCCGCTGCCTGGTCATGTCGTCCAGCGCGCCGAACGGCTCGTCGAGCAGCAGCACGCTGGGCTTGACCACCAGCGCGCGGGCGATGGACACGCGCTGGCGCATGCCGCCGGACAGCTCGGCCGGCCGGGCCTTCTCGAACCCCTCCAGCCCGACCAGCTTGATCAGGTCCTCGATCACGCCGGGCTCCGGCTTGAGCCCGGCGACCTCCAGCGGCAGCCGGATGTTGGCCGCGACGCTGCGCCAGGGCAGCAGCGCGGAGTCCTGGAAGGCGATGCCGAGGTGGTGGCTCCTGCGCAGTTCCTCGGGGGTCTCGCCGTTCACCCGGATCTCGCCCGACGTGGGCTCCTCCAGCCCGGCGAGGATGCGCAGCACCGTGGACTTGCCGCAGCCGGAGGGGCCGAGCAGCGACAGGAACGAGCCCTTCGGCGTCTGGATGTCGACGCCCTGGAGCGCGGTCACTCCCTTGCCGAAGGACTTGCTCAGCCCCGCGATGCTGATGCCCGTCATGACAGCTTCAGGCTCGGGTCGGCCTTGTAGATCTCGTCCAGGATCGTCAGGTCGAAGAGCTGCTCGGCCTTGATGTTCACGCCGGCCTTGGCGAGGGAGGCGATGTTCTGCTCGATCAGCTCCGGCGTGATCGTGAACAGGCCGTTGGCCTTGACGTCGGGGGTGACCACGAGCTCGTTCTGCATCTTGGCCTCCTCGGTCTGCTCCTTGACGTCGAGGTTCTGGTCCTTGCCGTAGACGGTGGCGGCCAGCTCGGCGGACTTGGCCGGGTCGGCGACGGCGTCCTTCCAGCCCTTGATCTCGGCGGTCAGGAACGCCTTGAGCTTGTCGCGCTCCTTGTCGATGGTCTCCTGCGTCACCGTGAACGTCTCGGCGACCAGCGGCAGGCCGGCGTCGGCGAACAGCAGGTAGGCGGGGTCGTGGCCCTGCATCCGCAGCCGTACGGGACCGCTGGTGACGTAGCCGACGTAACCGTCGAGCTGCCCGGAGGTCAGCATCGAGGGGTCCGACTGGAACGGCACGCGGGTCACGCTCGACGGGTCGAGGTTGTTGGCCTTGAGCAGCGCGTTCCAGACCAGCTCGTTGGAGTCCTGGACGCCGATCTTCTTGCCGACGAGGTCCTTGGCGTCCTTGATCGGGTTCTTGTTGAGCGAGACGATCGCGAACGGGTTCTTCTGGAAGGTCGCGCCGACGATCTTCAGCTGGGCACCCTGCAGGACGGCCGGCGCGGTGATCGTGGGCGCGGACAGGCCCGCCCAGCAGCGGCCGGTGGCCAGGCCCGACTCGACCGAGGTGCCGGAGCCGCCCCCCGACAGCAGCTCGACCTGCGAGAATCCGGCGGCCTTGAAGTAGCCCTTGGTGTCCGCGAAGTACTCGCCGGCGAACTCGACGTTCTTCTTCCAGGAGAGCTGGAGCTTGACCGAGCCCAGCCCGCTCGCTCCTCCTCCGCCGCCGGCGGCCGTGGTCTCGCCACAGGCGGCCAGACCGAGCGCCAGACCGGCCAGACCTGTTGTCCGCAGGAACGCGCGGCGGTCGAGAGAAATAGCCATAATTCTTCCTTGAGCGGCGGTGAAGGTGCAGGTCAGGAACGGTATCCCTTGATTATTACCATCGTGTGACGGTGGTTTTGGACAACCGGGCACCGGAAGCCGTCGCTCGGAGGGAATGCGGGAAAACCGCTGGCGAGCCCTGTAGGTCCCTACGAGAGCGCGATCCGAGGACCGTAGATCCCTCCAGCCACCCGGCGGCTCGGGTAGCGTCGGGCCTGAAATGAGACTCGACGGAATCCCCCTTTGGGACGGTACCGAATATCGCGGCCCAGTCGATCTGAGCTGGGAGCCGGACCGGATCATCAGCGTGCAGCCGGACACTCTGCCCGGCTATGACGGTCTATGCGTGCTTCCCGGCCTGGTGGACACGCACGTGCACCTGGTCGGCTACGCGGGCCCCGGCGACCCGCCGGACTTCGCGACCTGGCCGCTGGTGACCACCCGGGACGAGCAGGTGCTGCACGGCGCCGCCCACGCCCAGCGGGCCATGCGGCACGGCGTGACGACCCTGCGCGACCTGGCGGGCGACGAGGCTCAGATCGCGCTGCGCCGGGTGTTCGACGCCGGGGTGCTGCCCGGGCCGCGCGTCCAGGTGCACGGCGTGGTGGGGATGACGGCCGGGCACAACGACCTGTTCGTGCCGCCCGCCTTCCCCGTGCGCAAGCCCACGGCGGACGGCCCCGACGAGTGCCGCAAGCTCGTACGCGCCTGGGCCCGCGCCGGCATGGACGGCATCAAGCTCACGACCAGCGGCGGCGTGCTGTCGATCGGCGACAAGAACGCCTGGCGCAACTACACCCGCGACGAGATCAGGGCGGTCGTGGACGAGGCGCACGCGCTCGGCATGCTGGTGGCCTCGCACGCCCACTCCGAGGACGGCATCCGCGTGGCCGTCGAGGAGGGCGTCGACTCGATCGAGCACGGCACGCTCATGAGCAAGGACCTGGCCGAGACGCTGGCCGCCCGGGGCACGCCGGTCGCGCCCACGCTGCTGATCAACGAGGCCATCGCCGAGGGCCGCGTCCCCGTCACGCCCGAGGCCAGCGCCAAGGCCGCCGAGCTGATCGCCCGGCGCGACGTGCTGCTGGCCCAGGCCGCCGCGCTGGGCGTGCGGTTCGTGCTCGGCACCGACGCGAACGGCCACCACGTGCAGTTCGGCGACCAGTTCGCCGAGGTCGTCCACATGACGCGGGTGCTCGGCATGGACGCCGAGTCCGCGCTGCGCGCGGCCACCTCCGACGCGGCCGACTCGATCGGCATGCCCGTGGGGCGGATCGCGCCGGGGCTGGGCGCCGACTTCGTCGTGCTGCGCGGCCGCCCGTGGGAGCGCATCGAGGACCTGGCCACGGAGAACATCGTGGCCGTGGTCTCACGGGGCCGCGTCGTCGCGGGCCGCCTGCCCGTCTCTCCCTGACCGCAGCGCCAGGTAGAGGTCGGTACGGTCGCGCATCGACGACATGCGCCGCCCGGTCAGCTCCTCGATCCGCTGCATGCGGTAGCGCAACGTGTTGACGTGCACGTACAGCTCGTCGGCGGTGCGCTGCCAGGAGCCGCACGTCTCCAGGAAGATGTCGAGCGTGCGCAGCAGCTCGGAGCCGTGCCGCGCGTCGTACTCCTCCACCGGCCCCAGCAGGTGGTCGCGGAAGGACCGGCGCACGCTGGCCGGCAGCGCGGCCATCAGCAGGTCGAAGCTGTCGATGTCGGCCACCGACATGATCGACACCGGCCCCGGCCCGCTCCGCGCGGACTCCATGCCGCGCCTGGCCGTCTCCAGCGCCTCCCCGAGCTGCGACACGCTGGCCGCCATCTCGCTGATCCCGGCGGCGATGCTCAGGCCGGGGCGCTCCGCCACCAGGCCGCGCAGCTCGTCGGCCAGGCTCTTGCGCGACGCCCGGCCGTTGACCAGCACGATCGCCTCGTGCGGGGTGCCGCCGACGATCAGGTGCCGGCCCCTCCTGGCCAGGCCCTCGTGCAGGACCTCGGGCAGGTCGTACTCGTCGTTCGCCGGTCCCGTCCACGTGACCGCCATGGCGGCCGTCGGCAGGCCCGGGTCGGCGCCGAGCAGCCGCAGGTGCGCGGAGACCTCGCCCGGCGGGATGTGGCCCAGCACGTCGAGCAGCGTCTGGGCCCTCACCCGTTCGGCCCTGCGCTGCTCGGCCGCGAACCCCTCGGCCGTCACGACCTGGGTGATCACGCCGAACGACTGGTCGGGAGCGGCCAGGAGCAGCGGCAGCCGGCGCCGTTCGCACGCCTTGACCAGCTCCTCGGGCAACTCTCCCAGCACGAGCAGCCCCACGACCAGGCCGGCGGCGTCGGTGGCCCACAGCGCGTCGGCGAAGCGCTCGCAGTCGGCCGGCTCGCCGTACCAGACGCCGCTGGTGAGCACGAGGTCGCCGGACTGCAGGTAGCGCCGGGGGTCGGGCAGGTCCGTCGGGTACGCGCGCCGGATCTCGCGGTCGACCCCCTCGTGACCCGTCACCAGCGTCAGCCGCAGGTCGTCGCGCGCGAGCAGGTCCGACAGCCTCATGACCTCCGATGTTATGCCAGACGATGAGAAACCTCCGAGGCGGACTGCCGCTACGGTCGCACCCCGGCGCTGCGGTGGAGCGGCAGTCTGATTAGGAGGTTTCTCATCGGAGAAGCCCGCGAGTTCAGAGGTTCGCACGATACGTCCCCGTGACCGGGTCGGGTTTACTCGTGGTCATGCGTCCCAAAGCAGAGCTCCATCTGCACATCGAAGGCACCCTCGAGCCCGAGCTCGTCGTCGAGCTGGCCCGGCGGAACCGGATCGACCTGCCGACCTTCGACGTGGACGCCATCCGCTCCCGCTACTCCTTCACCGACCTGCAGTCGTTCCTGGACCTCTACTACGAGCACATGGCGGTCCTGCGCACCGAGGAGGACTTCTACGACCTCGCCGCCGCCTACCTGCGGCGGGCCACGGAGCAGGGCGTGCGGCACGCGGAGATCTTCTTCGACCCGCAGGCGCACCTGAGCCGGGGCGTGCCGCTGGAGGTGGTGTTCGGCGGGCTGTCGGCGGCTCTGAAGGACGGCGACGTGTCGGCCGCGCTGATCCTGTGTTTCCTGCGTGACCGGGGGGCGGAGGAGGCCGAGCAGGTGCTGCGGGCGGCGCTGCCGTACCGGGAGTCGTTCATCGGGGTGGGGCTGGACTCGGCGGAGGTGGGCTACCCGCCGTCGCTGTTCAGGCGGGTCTTCGAGATCGCGGCCGCCGAGGGGCTGCGCCGGGTGGCGCACGCGGGCGAGGAGGGCGGGCCCGACTACGTATGGGAGGCGCTGGACATCCTGCGCGTCGAGCGGGTGGACCACGGGATCAGGGCCATGGAGGACCCGCAGCTCGTGGCCAGGCTCAGGGACGAGCGGATCCCGCTGACGGTGTGCCCGCTGTCGAACGTACGGCTGCGCGCCGTGCCGTCCCTGCGTGACCACATCCTGCCCGCGATGCTGGACGAAGGGCTGGTCGTGACCGTCAACTCGGACGATCCCGCGTACTTCGGCGGTTACGTCGAGGACAACTACGCGGCGCTCCAGCGGGAGCTGGGGATGACGGACGAGCAGCTCGACCGGATCGCCCGCAACTCCTTCGAGGCTTCGTTCGCGTACGAAGGGTGAGACCACGAGGACCTGCCCCCCGGCATCGGCCGCCGAGGAGCAGGTCCGGTAGCGGCATCGCTGCTTCTGGCGAGGTGTTCGAGACCGTCGCCTCCGAGTGGCCTGCGTAGGGTGGCGGACGCGGATTCGAAGTGCGGCCGACCACCGCGCGAGACCTCTCTCACAGACGAGACTGGGCGAGACCGTGAGGCCCGGCCCTGCGGGCGGGCCCCGTGGTCACGTTTTCTCAGCCGCCGAAAAGGCTACGTCAGACGAGCGAGCACTTACGGTTGTCGTTCTCGTCGTGGCGGCTGAGGATGTTGAGGATGTCGCCGGTCTTGACGCTCAGCAGGCTGTTCTCGTTGGTGTTGATGTCGCCGCCGGCGATGTTGTTGTCATCGCCACAGACGAACAGGATCTTCCTGTTGTCGTCGTGGTCCTTCGGGAAGCCGGTGGTGGCCGCGAACGCGGTGCCGCCGAACACGGTCATCCCGGCGACGAGACCGGCCAGAACGAGTCCATGTCTGTACATGTCGATACCTCTCTGATACATGTCAACTACTCTCCGTAGCTGTCGGAGGGAATTTCCCCGGGCCTCAACTTCGACAAACACCACGTTTTTCACTTTTGGCCCCGCGAACGACCTCTCGCAGACGAGGTCGAGCAAGGCCAAGGGGCCCGACTTCGCAGGCGGGCCCCGTGGTCACGTTTCTCAACCGCTGAGGAGACCGCCTTAGGCGAGCGTGCACTTCCGGTTGTCGTCCTCGCTGTGGGCGCTGAGGATGCCGAGGATGTCGCCGGTCTCGATGTTCAGCAGCTTGTTCTCGTTCTTGTTGATGTCGCCACCGGCGATGTAGTTGTCGTCGCCACAGACGAACAGGATCTTCCTGTTGTCGTCGTGGTCCTTCGGAAAGCCGGTGGTGGCCGCGAACGCGGAGCCGCCGAACACAGCCATCCCGGCGACGAGGCCGGCCAGAACGAGCCCATGTCTGTACATATCGATTCCTCTCTGGTACATGTCCACTACTCTCCGTAGCTGCCGAGAGAGAATGTCCCCGGCCCCCAACTTCGACAAACGCCCACAATTTTGCTCTTGACCTGGCGAAATGGCGCGCATGGCCGAACCGATATGTAGATCGCCGATCTTGACGTGGGAGTGCTTCCCCGTGGTGACTCCTGTACCTTTTCCCACCTCGCCACAGACCATGGCGCGAGCGCTTTCGGGGCCTCAGAATGGTACATACGGGAGGTGATCATGACCATGCGTAACGACCTGCACCTTCCGGCAGCCCCCGAACGGCGCCAAGGGCTCTCGGTGCGCGGTGTCTACGGCAAGGTGAGGATGACCGGGCCGTCCGCGGTGATGGCGACCGTGTGCTCGACGTGCACGCTCCTGCTGTCGTCTCCCGAGCACACCGACCAGCCGTCCTCGGCCATGTAGTAGTCGTCGTCGCCCCCGGCCATCAGGCTCGGCTCGATCGCTATCACCAGGCCGGGGCGCAGCCGCATCCCGCGTCCCGCGCGGGCCTCGTTGGGCACGAACGGCGACTCGTGCATGGCCCGCCCGATCCCATGACCGCCGAAGTCGTTCTGCATGCCGTATCCCGCGCCGCGCCCGACCGTGGACATGGCGTGGCCGATGTCTCCCATCCGGCCGCCGGGCACGGCCGCCTTGATGCCGGCGGCCAGCGTCTCCTCGGCGACCCTGATGAGCTTGAGGTCCTCCGCGCGCGGCTCGCCGACCGCGAAGCTGACCGTGCCGTCGGCGTGCCACCCGTCCACGATCGCGCCACAGTCGATGCTGATCAGGTCGCCGTCCCGCAGCCGGTACGGGGACGGCAGGCCGTGCAGCATGACCCCGTTCACGGACGTGCAGATCACCCCCGGGTACGGGGTCGCGCCGAACGACGGGTGGTAGCCGAGGAACGACGCTCCCGCCTTCGCCTCCTCGATGACCGTCCGGGCCACCTCGTCGAGCTTCTTCAGCGAGACGCCGACGGCGGCCCGCTCGCGCACCGCGGCGTGGACGGCGGCGACGACCCGCCCCGCCTCCCGCATCGCGTCGATCTCTCCGGCACTCTTCAGCTCGATCACAAGCCCTCCTCGCAGGCGTTACCAATAACTATACCGGTATTATTATCACGCTACGAGGACCGGTCGCATCGCCCTAGTCGAGCCCCTTTCTCCCGGGGGCCCAGAAGGGCTTCGTACGGACATCCCTGCGCTGCCAGCCGCGCTCGTTGACCAGGTGGGCACGGATGGCCTGGATCGTGCGCGCCTCCCCGGCCAGGTAGGCCACGCCGGGCCCGTCCGGCAGGTCCAGCTCCCGGACGGCGTCGACCAGGGCCTCCGACCTGGCCGCCGGCCTGCCCGCCCGGCACACCTTGACCAGCTCCTTGGGCAGCTCCAGATGGTCGCCCGGCCCCTCGGCCTCCACCGCGCCGTATGCCGCCGCGCCTTCCGGGAGCGCCCGCAACATCGCGCCGAACGCCACCGAGGCCGTCTCCTCACCCGCGAACAGGTGGTAGCGGGCCTCTCGCGTGACGAAACCGCCGTCCGGCCTGGTGAAGGAGATCTCCATGCCGGGCTCGGCGGTCCTGATCCAGGAGGCGCCCGGCGAGTCGCCGCCGTGGTCGTAGCCGATCAGGTCGAGGGCCTCCCAGTCCGGGTCGTGCCGCCAGATCGAGTACGTGCGAAAGACGCCGCCCAGCAGGCCGCCGCCGTCGCCGATGAAGAGGCGTACGTGCTGGCCGGGCGTCCAGTCCAGGCGGGCGAGCGCCTCTCCCCCGATCCTGACCCGCCGCATGCGGGGGGCCACCTCCTCGACCTCGACCACCTCACCGGTGAGGAACATCCGGTCGAGTAACCGCCGTGCGACGCTCCGCCTCATGGCGCCTCCTTCCATGGCCGTCTCATGGTGTCCAGCTCCTCGATCCTGCGGCGGGCCTCCACGAAGACCTCCTGGATGCGCTCGACCACGGCCGGGTCGCCGTGCGCGTGGGCCAGCGCCTTCACGGCGGCTTTGACCAGGCGCAACGCCGGCCCGACGATCTCGGCGGCCTCGGGCTCGCGGAACATCCCCCACTCGCCCCTGCTGGCCGCCCGCCCCCACAGCCGCTCGATCGCCTCGGCCTGCTCCCCGGCCGCCCGCCGGCCGTCCTCGGTGACGTGGTAGACCTTGCGGCCGTCCGTCTGCTCGACGCGTACGAGTCCTTCGTCCTCGAGCAGTTGGAGGGTGGGGTAGATGGAGCCGGCGCTGGGCTCGTAGGTGCCGTTGAAGCGGTCGGCGAGGCGCCCCATGACCTCGTAACCGTGGCCGGGCCGCTCGACGATCAGGGCCAGGATGGCCAGGCGAAGCTCGCCAGGACCGAAGAAGCGCCCGGTAGGGCCCCGCTCGGGGCCGCGACGCGCGTTCATCATGGCTCGAATGCTATATCGAACGATATAGCTAAGCAACTGTCGATCGAGCCCCTCGCGACCCGGCCACGCGGTAAAGCCGCAGGACAGGGCTCTTCCTCGGGGACGAGGGCGGCGGTTGGTGAGGCCACTGTCGGGGGTATGGAGGCTAACGGTGCTGTTGTGGAAGGTGTGGAGTCGTTTGTGCCGGAGGGCGTGTGCGCACCGTACGCCCCTCTTCCGTCCACGCTCGCTATGACGGACGCCTGAAGACAAGGCCATGGCCTGTCCTGTGCCCGGCTCCTCGGCGAACACGGCAAAACCACAGAACGTGTCCCCGCTTCGACACAAGCGTGACCGTCGTGGCGCCGTACTCATCCAAGGTCCCGGACCCGCGGGGCGCGCCATCCAACACAGGGGGAATTGATGAGTACACGGGGGAACGGCAGGCGGCCGCGGATCGGCGCTCTGCGCGGGCACGGCGTGCGGGCGCTGGCCGTGGGAGGGACGCTGGCCGCCTCGCTGCTGGCCGTCGCCGGGCCGGCGCACGCCACGACCGACGTGAGCGTGTCCGGTTCGGAGCTGAACGTCTACGGGGGCGACGCGTCCGACAACATCGACCTGTCCCTGTCCGGCCGCTGGGTGATCGTTTCGAACGCCGGCGACAGGATCGACGCGTCCGCGCCGTGCAGGCAGGAGAGCGCCAACCGGGTGGCCTGCCCGGCCGACGAGATCGAGTCGATCGTGGCGATCACCGGGCCGGGCGACGACACGCTGCGCAACCGTACGGGCCTGCCGATGCGGGCGAACCTGGCGCCGGGGCGGGACAACCTCATCTCGGGGAACGGGGCGGCCACCATCGGCGGCTCCGGCAACGTGATCCAGATGTAGTCGGGCGGCGACGTGCTTTCCGGCAACGCGGGCACCGACCTGGCCGGCGTGGGCGATGGCACCGGCAGGTGCGACGCCGGGTCCGGGAAGTTCGGCGAAGACTGATCGCCGGGTGAGCGCCCCGCCGCTTCAGAGGAGGTGGCGGGGCGCTGGCCGGAACCGGCGGATCTCCGCCCCCAACCCCCGCAGCGACTCGACCGGCACCTCGATCTCCGTCCACGGAGGCGTGAGATCCGTGTCCGTGTAGCGCGGCACCACGTGAACGTGGAAGTGGAAGACGCTCTGCCACGCGGTCTCGCCGCTCGCGTGCCACAGATTGACGCCCCTCGCCCCCAGCGCGCCCGCGAGGCGGCGCGACACCTCCACGGTGGCCCGCATGACGTGGGCCGCCTCGTCGGGCGGGATGTCCGCCAGATCCCGGTGATGCGCTCTCGGCACGACGAGCGTGTGCCCTCTGGTGGCCGGGGCGAGGTTGAGGAAGGCGATCGTGTGGTCGTCCTCGTGGATCGTCTGCGAGGGCTCGACGCCTTCGACGATCCGGCAGAAGACGCACGCGGCCTCGGTGTCCGTCACGGATCACGATGCTCGCAGCCCGCCCGAACCCCGCTCAACCGGTTATCCGGCCTCGCGCTCGAACAGGCGGTGGAGGAGCGCGCCCTGGCCGGACTGGAGCACGTGGCCGTGCTCGAGCGGGATCCAGAAGCACTCGAAGCGCGTGGGCGGCCCGTTTCCGTCATGGTCCTCGCTGCTCGCCCACCGATCCGGGGTCTCTTCGTGCAGGGCCAGCTGGAAGACGTGGCGGCGTTGCAGCTCGGCGCGGTAGGGGGTGAGGTCGTACTCGGCCATCCCGAGTTTCCGCACGACGGTGAAGTCGTGGAGCCCGGTCTCCTCCCGCGCCTCCCTGAGCGCGGCGTCCCGAGGGTCCTCCCCTTCCTTGACCGTCCCCGCGGGGACCTGGACGCCCACTTCCTCGGGGCTGTAGTCGACGTGGCGGAACACGAGCAGCTCGGCATCGCGGACGATGTAGCACAGGACCTTGTCGCGGATCGTTCTGTCAGGCATATGCGATGATCGCATAGCGCTCGTCGCGCACGGGACCGCCCCAGAGGTCGGCGTCGTCGCTGAGCGGCTCCACGCGCAGGTCGGACACCAGCGGGCGGACGGCCGCGGCCAGGTCGGCGGCGCCGAGGCCACCGTTCCAGGGCAGCGATCCGGCGCCCTCCACATAGGGCTGCCCGGTCTCCCGCCAGCGTCCCTCCACCAGCACGAGCCTGCCGGACGGGCGCAGGCGGCAGGTCCACTCGCGCAGCGCCGCCTCGGGGTCGGGCAGGGTCCACACCAGGTGCCGGCAGAGCACCACGTCGAAGCGGTCGTCGCCGGTGGGCGGGGTGGCGGCGTCGCCGACCAGGAAACGCCCCGCGAGCCCGGCGGACGACAGCTTGGCGCGGGCCTGCTCGATCATCCGCGGCGCCACGTCCACGCCGGTCACCCGGTGCCCGGCCGCGGCCAGCAGCATGGACAGGGACCCGGTGCCGCAGCCGACGTCGAGCACGTCGGCCGGCTGGGCCGGGGTCCAGGCGCGCAGGCGGCGGTCCCAGGCGGCACGCGTGCGGTCGGCCCGCAGGCCGTGGTCCGGCTCCTCGTCGAAGGTGGGCGCCGCGGCGTCCCAGTAGCCGGTGATCGCGGAGGTGAGATCGGACATGGGCCCGATCCTCTCAAGCGCCACCGACAATCCCGCCGTCATGCCACGGTGATGACGACCTTGCCCCGGGCGTGGCCCCGCTCGACGTAGCCGATCGCCTCGGGGACCTCGCTCAGCGGGTGGGTCCGGTCGATGACCGGCCTGATCTTCCCCGCTTCGAGCAGGTCGCGCAGGGCGACGAGGTCGTCCGTGCTCTCGTCGACCACGTATCCGGCGAGCAGGCTCTGCCGTACGAAGAGGGAGGACAGCATCACGTGGACGATGCGGGTCATGACCCCCACCCAGCGCCCGCCCTTGTCTCCGCTGTTGTGCAGATAGATCCCCTGAGGGGCGAGCGCGCGCCTGCAGTCCGCCAAGGAGCGGTTGGCCACGTTGTCGAGGATGACGTCGTAGCGCTCGCCGCCGCGCGTGAAGTCCTCCTTGGTGTAGTCGACGACGTGATCGGCCCCGATCGAGCGTACGATCTCCACGTTGCCCGGCCCGCACACGCCGGTCACCTCGGCGCCCAGAGCCTTGGCGATCTGCACCGCGAACGGCCCCACCCCGCCCCCGGCACCGTTGACCAGCACCTTCTGCCCGGCCCTGACCCGGCCTTTGTCGCGGAGGGCCTGTAACGCGGTGACGGCCGCCACCGGCACGGCCGCCGCCTCCTCGAACGTCAGCCCGGCGGGTTTCCGCACCACGAACCCCTCCGCCGGCACGGCCACGTACTCGGCGAACGCGCCGCGGCAGAAGCCGTACACCTCGTCTCCGGGCCGCAGCGCGGTGACGCTCCTGCCCGCGGCCACGACCTCCCCGGCCAGGTCGGCGCCCAGCAGGTGGGACTTGGGGCGGGTCAGCCCCGCCTGCGCCCTGAAGATGTAGGGCAGGCCGCGCAGGAGGTGCCAGTCCCCCGCGTTGACGGAGGCCGCCCGGACGCGGACCAGCACGTCGTCGTCGCCGATCTCGGGCTTGTCGACGTCCTGGAGCTCGATGACGTCGGGCGAGCCGTAGGAGTGGTAGCGGATGGCCTTCATGGCGATGCTCCCTCGTCAGAGACTTAGGTCATGTGTAAGATTCTTCTTACACATGAAAGACGGTAACACTCACCGATCGCCATCGACAATGCTCACCAATCGGTAGCAATTGCTAACCTATGGACATGGAGCCATGGCCGCAGAAAGATCAGATAGCCGCGGCGCTACGCCAGATCAGCGCCGGGTTCGCGGCGCTGGCCGATGCGATCTCGGCCGATCCGGCTCGACCCCCAGCAGACAGCCGGCATCGGGCGCTCATCGCCGAATGGGGGCGCGCCGGCCTGACCAGGGCTGAAGCCAGCGCGTTGTTCCGCAAGCACGGCTTCTCCCCCCAGGCCGCCGGCGGCTGGGCCCGCGGCGACTGGCTGGAGGTCCGCGACGACGGCCGCCGCTATCTCACCGACCGTTCGCTGCACTGGCTGGCCGAACAAGGAGCCCCCGATGACCCACAGCCCCGTGACTGAGCCCTTCAGCGTCCGCCTCGAGGTCCGCGTTTACGAGATCGACCCACAGCTCCACCTCAACGGCGGCTTCTACATCCAGTACGCCGACCACGCCCGCTTCGCCTGCGTCCGCGCCGCCGGGGTGTCGGTCGAGGACCTGCTCGCCGGCGGCCTCGGCCCCGTCAACCTCGAGAGCGTCATCAAATACCACCGCGAGCTGCGCGGCGGGGACGAGGTGGACGTCACCTGCGAGTGGGAGTGGAGCGGCGGGAAGACCTACCGGGTGCGCCATCTCCTGCGGCGCGCGGACGGCACCGTGGCGGCCGAGGTGAGCCACGTGAGCGGCCTGCTGGATCTGAAGGCCCGCCGGCTGATCGCCGACCCCGAGCGCGAGTGGCGCAGGAGGGCCACCAAACCCGAACTCCTGGGCCTCATGCCCTAGAACGGCCGCCCTTCTTGCCGAAGTCGAATCTGCGCCACCATTCCGGTCACAGGTCAAGGTTCGGCCCCAGATCTACGCGCTATACCTGGAAGAACTCCAGATGACCGTATCCCTTCCAGGAGCCCGCGTCGCCTGTCAGGACAGGCCAACCCCGATCCATCGCGAGATAAGCAGTGTGGGCGTGGTGAACGGGCACTTCAAAGGGTCGCACGGCATGGCGGGCCTGCCGCGTGACGCGGAAGATTTCTTGGCCGGCGAAATCCTGAACCACACATGATCGGAACCCGTACAGCCACATGAGCTTCTCCGGCTCCGGGTCGCCGAGGATGGCGGCTTGGGCGAGCGCGGTCACAGGCAGGAGCAGAGTGTGACCGTCCTCGGTGAGCACTTCGAGTGCCGTTCGCGCGTCTGCCCCGTCTTGGTCGTCGGCGAGAAGGCGGAGGATGGCCGTGAGGTCAGCCACGTATCCCGCGATCACGCGACGTCGGCCTTCTTCGCTGCGGCGGCCTGCTGAGCGGCGTGCATCCGCCGCCGGATGTCGTCCTTGCGCTGGTCGTAACCTTCGGGGTCAACGGCCCGATCCTTTGCGATGAGGCGGGCGAGACGTTCGCGTGACGCGCGGTCGGCGTCGGCGCGCTGCTGGGCCAGATCTGCGAGGAACCCGGATACGGTGGTGCCGGATTGCTCGGCCATGACCTTGACTTCTTCGTACAGATCGTCCGGCAGGCTGATCGAAAACTTCTGAGTCACACCAAGACCATACCTTGGTACGACCACGGCCGTCCCGTCAATCGCAGGGGGTGTGACCCGTCCCCAAGCTCCGATTCGAGGCGTCGTTCGAGCTGTCCGTGGTCGAGAGAACCACCTTCTGACGTGCGAGCTTGCGGGCTACCTTCTCAGCTCCCACACCATCAGCGCGAATATCGGTGCTCCCGGCAGGGGTTGCGTTTCTCGCCCACTCGCCGCCACCCCCACTTGCGGTGGGCGGCCACAGCCGGGGCCGCCGCGGGCAGCACGGTCAAGGTGGCCCGTTCCCCGGGCCGCGCGGATCAACAGTTCATGGGTGGTTTGGGCCACCTGGCTTCGCCGCCACGGGGTGCGCACCACAACCGCCATCAAGCACGTGCCCGCCGGCTCCATCACCGAGTAACAGGGCAACGGGTGGGTGCGCCCGGCTCACCTACGCCGACGCCCCACCCGTACCCCGAAAAACTGGCTACGCCTTCAGCCAGCTCATCATCGGACGCAGCTTGGCGCCCGTCTTCTCGATCGGGTTCTCGGCCAGCTCGTCGCGGTAGCGCTGGAACTCCTTCTGGCCGCCGTCGAACTCCTCGACGAGCTGCCGGGCGAAGGTGCCGTCCTGGATCTCGCCCAGGATCCGGCGCATCTCCTGACGGGTCTCGTCGGTGATGACGCGCGGGCCGCGGGTGTAGCCGCCGTACTCGGCCGTGTCGGAGACCGACCAGTACATCTTCGAGATGCCGCCCTCGTACATGAGGTCGACGATCAGCTTCATCTCGTGCAGGCACTCGAAGTAGGCGACCTCGGGCTGGTAGCCCGCCTCGATCAGGGTCTCGAAACCGGCCTTGATCAGCTCGGACACGCCGCCGCACAGCACGGCCTGCTCGCCGAACAGGTCGGTCTCCGTCTCCTCGGTGAACGTCGTGCGCAGCGCGCCGGCGCGGGTGCCGCCGATGCCCTTGGCGTACGACAGCGCCAGGTCCAGCGCCTTGCCCGAGGCGTCCTTCTCGACGGCCACGAGACACGGCACGCCGCGCCCGGCCTCGAACTGGCGGCGCACGAGGTGGCCGGGGCCCTTGGGGGCGACCATGCACACGTCGACGCCCTCGGGCGCCTCGATGAGGCCGTAGCGGATGTTCAGGCCGTGGCCGAAGAAGAGCGCGTCGCCCTCGACCAGGTTGGGGGCGACGTGCTCGGCGTACAGGTGGCGCTGGATGTGGTCCGGCGCGAGGATCATGGTGAGGTTGGCCTCCTCCACCGCCTCGGCCGGGGTGACGACCCGAAGCCCGTCGTTCTCCGCCTTCTCGCGGCTCTTGGAGCCCTCCGGCAGGCCGACGCGCACGTCCACGCCGGAGTCACGCAGGGAGAGCGCGTGGGCGTGGCCCTGGCTGCCGTACCCCAGCACGGCCACGTGGCGCCCCTGGATGATCGACAGGTCGGCCTGGTCGTCGTAGTAGATCTCGGTCACTTGCTAAAACCTTTCAGGCGGTACGGTCCAGTGCCCTGAGGGACCGGTCGGTGATGGAACGGGCGCCGCGGCCGATGGCCACCATGCCCGACTGGACGAGTTCTTTGATCCCGAACGGCTCGAGGACCTTGACGAACGCCTCGAGCTTGTCGGGGGTGCCGGTGACCTCGATGGTCACGGCGTCGGCGGCCACGTCGACGCAGCGCGCGCGGAAGAGGTTGACCAGCTCCAGCACGTGGGAACGGCTGTCGGCGTCGGCCTTGACCTTGATCAGCATCAGCTCGCGCTGGACCGACTGCGACGGGTCGAGCTCGACGATCTTCAGGACGTTCACCAGCTTGTTGAGCTGCTTGGTGACCTGCTCAAGCGGCAGCTCCTCGACGCTGACCACGATGGTGATGCGCGAGATGTCGTCGTGTTCGGTCTGCCCCACTGCCAGCGAGTCTATGTTGAAGCCCCTTCGGCTGAACAACGCGGACACGCGTGCCAGTACGCCCGGCTTGTTCTCGACAAGCACCGACAGAGTATGCCTACTCATCCTCGTTCTCCCACTTGGGCGCCATGTCACGGGCGATCTTGATGTCGTCGTTGCTGGTGCCTGCCGCGACCATGGGCCAGACCATCGCGTCCTGGTGGACGACGAAGTCGACCACGACGGGCACGTCGTTGATCTCCATGGCCTTCTTGATCACGGCGTCCACGTCCTCGGCACGCTCGCACCGCAGGCCCACACAACCATAGGCCTCGGCCAGCTTGACGAAGTCGGGGATGCGGCGGACCGTCTGCAGGTCGGTGTTGGAGTAGCGCTGGTCGTAGAAGAGCGTCTGCCACTGGCGGACCATGCCGAGGTTGCCGTTGTTGATGATGGCGATCTTGACCGGCACGCCCTCCAGGGCGCAGGTGGCCAGCTCCTGGTTGGTCATCTGGAAGCAGCCGTCGCCGTCGATGGCCCACACCGTGGATTCGGGGCGGCCCATCTTGGCGCCCATCGCGGCCGGGACGGCGAAGCCCATCGTGCCGAGGCCGCCGGAGTTGATGAACGTGCCGGGGTTCTCGTAGTCGATGAACTGCGCGGCCCACATCTGGTGCTGCCCGACCCCGGCCACGTAGTACGTGTCGGGCCCGGCGATCGCGCTCAGCCGCTCCATGACGTACTGGGGCGCCAGCGTGCCGTCCTCGTACGTCTCGTAGCCCAGCGGGTACGTCTGCTTGTAGCCGTTGAGCGTCGTCCACCACTCGGTGTAGTCGCCCTTCTGGCCGGACGCCTCGATCACGGCGACCAGGTCGCCGATGACCTCCTTGCAGTCACCCACGATCGGCACGTCGGCGTGGCGGTTCTTGGAGATCTCCGCCGGGTCGATGTCGGCGTGCACGACCTTGGCGTACGGGGCGAACGACCCCAGGTCGCCGGTCACCCGGTCGTCGAAGCGCACGCCCAGCCCGATGAGCAGGTCGGCCTTCTGCAGCGCGCCCACGGCCGACACGCTGCCGTGCATGCCCGGCATGCCCATGTGCTGCGGGTGGCTGTCGGGGAACGTGCCGCGCGCCATCAGGGTGGTGACGACCGGGATGCCGGTCAGCTCGGCCAGCTGCAGCAGCTCGGCGGAGGCATGCGCCTTGTGGACGCCGCCGCCGACGTACAGGACCGGCCGCTTGGACTCGGCGATCAGCTTGGCGGCCTCGCGGATCTGCTTGGAGTGCGGCCTGGTGACCGGGCGGTAGCCCGGGAGCTGCATGGTCGGCGGCCAACTGAAGGTGGTGTCGGCCTGCAGCGCGTCCTTGGAGATGTCCACGAGCACCGGGCCGGGACGGCCGGTGGAGGCGATGTGGAAGGCCTCCATGATCGTGCGGGGGATGTCCGCTGGGTCCGTGATCAGGAAGTTGTGCTTCGTGATCGGCATGGTGATGCCGGAGATGTCGGCTTCCTGGAACGCGTCCGTGCCGATGGCCGCGCTGGCCACCTGGCCGGTGATCGCCACGATCGGCACCGAGTCCATGTACGCGTCGGCAATCGGCGTCACCAGGTTGGTGGCACCGGGGCCGCTGGTGGCCATGCACACCCCGACCTTGCCGGTCGCCTGCGCGTAGCCCTCGGCCGCGTGACCGGCGCCCTGCTCGTGGCGTACGAGCACGTGCCGGACCTTGGTCGAGTCGTAGAGAGGATCGTAGGCCGGCAGAATGGCACCGCCCGGGATCCCGAACACTGTGTCGACTCCAACGTGCTCCAGCGCCCTCACCAGGGCCTGTGCACCTGTCATCCGTTCGGTCATCGGCTCGTTCCTTGCGTGGCTACTCGCTTAAGGACATAAAAAATGCCCCTTCCCACCGGGACGGCGGGACTGGGGCGGCGCGCAGGTCGTCGTGCTTCGCTATCGGCCTGCGCGCCGGCGAAGTACTACGAGAATCTCACTGCGAAGCATGACCTACACCATAGCCGCACTGAATGCCCTGGTGCCAACTTCGTGGACACATGTCTCAAACAGTGAGACTCGTACGCATCAAGGAGTCGACCCCGCGCGCCGCCATCGGCCGTGCGACCAGGAAGCCCTGGCCCTTCGTGCACCCCATCCGCTTGAGCAGATCGAGCTGTTCGGGACGCTCTATCCCCTCTGCGACCACGATAAGCCCGAGGTCGTGACCGAGCCGCACGATCGTACGGGTGAGCAGCGTCAGCGTGTCGTCGTTGCCCAGCCCCGACACGAACGACGGATCGATCTTGATCATGTCGACCGGGAGCTGCCGCAGGAACGCGAGCGAGGCGTAACCCGTGCCGAAGTCGTCGATGGCCAGCCGCACCCCGAGCGCCCGCAGCTCCGACAGCCGCTTGATCGTCTCCTCGGCGTCCTCGACCAGCATCTCCTCGATCACCTCAAGGGTGAGCGCGGAGGCCGGCAGCCCGCTCTCGGCCAGCGCCTCCTCGACCGTCTCGACGAAGCGCGGCGCGGTGATCTGGCGGGCCGACAGGTTGAGCGACAGCCCGATGTCCCAGGACGAGGCCCGCCAGGCGGCCACCTCGCGGCACGCCTCGCGCAGGATCCACTCCCCCAGCGGCACGATCAGCCCGGTGTCCTCGGCCGGGCCCAGGAACTGCTCGGGCGGCACGAACACCGACCCGCGCCACCACCGCACCAGCGCCTCCACCGAGGTCACCCGCGACGTGGCCAGATCGACGATCGGCTGGTACTCGATCGCGAACTGCTGCTCGATCAGCGCCCGCTGCAGGTCGGCCGCCAGCTCCAGCCGGCGCACCACGTCGGCGTGCATCTGCGCGGCGAACACCTCCACCCGCCGCCCGCCCAGCTCTTTGGAGCGCGCCATCGCGACATCCGCGTTACGGATGAGGTCGCCGGCCGGCATGTCGTCCTCGGTGAAGGCCACGCCCACGCTCGCGGTCAGCGCCACGTCGCGGTCGGCGACGCGGAAGGGCTCCTGCGAGACCGCGCGTACGAGCCGCTCGGCCAGATCGACCGCGACCTGCGCCTCGCCGCCCGTCTCCACGAGCACCGCGAACTCGTCGCCGCCCCACCGGGCGAGCGTGTCGTCGGCGCGTACGGCGCCGCGCAGCCTGCGCGCGGCCTGCCCGAGCAGGTAGTCGCCGCTGGCGTGGCCCACCGAGTCGTTGACCGAGGTGAACCCGTCGAGGTCGAGGAAGATGACCGCGACGTTGGCCGCCCCGGTGCCGGCGGTGCGCCCCGAGAGCACCTCGCGGGTGCGCTCCTCGAAGTAGGAGCGGTTGGGCAGCCCGGTGACGCCGTCGTGGAAGGTCAGGTGGGCGACCTGGTTGCGCAGCGCCTCCTCGTCGCTGACGTCCCTGGTGGTCACCAGCAGCAGCTCGTCGCCGCCGACGTGGCGGGTGGCGACCGACTCGGTGGGCCGCCACGTGCCGTCGGCCGCGCGCACCCGGCAGGCGATCAGGCAGGCCCCGGGCGCGGCGTTGTCCTCGTCGAGGTGCATGGCGCGCAGCGCGACCTGGATGCCGGGGACGTCCTCCGGGTGGATGTAGTCGAAGATCGACCCGCCGACCACGTCTTCGGGGCAGTAGCCGTACGTGACCTCGACCCCGGCGTCGATCTCGCGCACCACGCCCTCGTAGTCGCACAGGAAGACCACGTCGCCGGTGCTCTGGGCGAGCTCCCTGAGCTGCCGCTCACCGAGCTTGACCAGGCCGCGCAGGCGCATGTTGGTCGCCGAGACGAAGAACAGGCGGACCAGCAGGAGCAGCACCACGGAGACCGCGACCACCACGACGCCGGTCACGGGCCGCTCGGCCCCGCCGCCCACCATGTGGGCGAGCAGCGTGCAGGCGGCCACGGCGACCAGCCCCAGCGGCACCAGCGCGACCACACCGCCGACGGCGGACCTGCCCGCCGCGCCCGGATGCGGACCCCACGGGATGGCGGCGAGCAGCAGGAACGCGACGGGCGCGAGCATGACGGTCCAGATCTGCGGATCGCCGCCGTCGAGCCGGGCGACCCCGGCCGCCAGGCCCGCCACGGTCATGGTGGCCAGCACGCCGACGCCCGCCAGGCCGAGCGGCCAGGAGGAGGCCCGGCTCGTCAGCACCGACGGGATCACGGCGCACGTCACCAGCAGCGCGATCATCGGCGGCAGCATGACCAGCGTGAACGCCGCCGGGTCCGCCGCGTCGTCGTAGACGTGCCGCAGCGCGGCCACCCAGCCGATCAGGAAGAGTGAGGCGGCGCACAGGTAGGCGTCGGTGACATGCCGTAAAACGACCCTGGCCGGGAATCTGCGGTCGGCGGCGATCAGCGCGCCTCCCGCCGTCACCACGGTGCCGAGCAGCACGCACAGGTCGGCGAAGCTGACCAGGAAGCTCTCGGCGAACGGGCGCAGCGCCACGCCGGCGGCCCAGATGACGGCTCCGCCGCCCATCCAGCGCGCGCCCAGCGCGGTCGGCCGGTGCCCGGCCGACTTCACCGAGGCGAACAGCAGCGAACCGGCCGCGATCAGCGCCGCGAGCCCGCCGGCGACAGCGCCGGTGAGCAAGGCCTCACCGCGTATGCCGAGCGCGGCGGCGAAGGCCACCGCGCCTGCCGCCGCCGCGGCGGTCAGCGGCACCCGTGGGTCACGCCAGCGGATCACAGTCGTTGCCCATCCCGTCTCGAACCCTGCACCTGCGACCGCCGAAGCCCGGTCGATCACTTCGCCAGTGTGTGCGCTCGTGGGTGCGCGGGTGGTGACAACGCCGATGTCGTCACCGATCTGATAACCACACAGACCAATTTCCGCCAAGAGATCCTTGACAGCGAGTCAGGACCTCCCCGCAAAGGCAACCGTACGCACCGAAGGTCACGGACCAGCCACTTTCCGGGATCCTCTCAGTACGAGTCGGTGATGACGTTGACCAGCGGTTCGCCTGCGAGATAGCGCAGCAGCTGGGCGCGGATCAGGCGCAGCATGCGCCGCCCCGACGCGGGGGTGCTGCCCGCGACGTGCGGAGTGATCAACAGGCCCGGAGCGCTCCAGAGGGGGTGGCCCTCGGGCAGCGGCTCGGGCGCGGTCACATCCAGCGCGGCGCGTAGCCTACCGTTTTTGAGCTCCGCGATCAGCGCGTCCGTGTCGACGATCCCGCCCCTGGCGGCGTTGACCAGCACGGCGCCGTCCTTCATCCGCGCCAGGAAGGCCGCGTCGACCATGCCCGCGGTGTCGGCCGTGGCGGGCACGAGCAGCACCACGACGTCCGCCTCCGGCAGCAGGGCGGGCAGCTCGCCCATGGCGTGCACGCCGTCGCGGGCGCTCCTGGCCACGCGTACGACCTCGACCTCGAACCCCTCCAGCCGCCTCTCCAGCGCGGCGCCGATGGAGCCGTGGCCGACGATGAGCACGGTCGAGTCGGCCAGCACGTCGGTGTGGTGGTAGGTCCACTCGCCCCTGCGCTGCGCGTCCACGAACCCGGGGAACTCCCGCAGCACCGCGATCATCGCCCCGACGGCCCACTCGGCGGTCCCGGCGTCGTGCACGCCGCGGGCGTTGCACAGCACCGCGCCGTCCGGCAGGTGCGGCCGGTACGGCTCCACACCCGCGGTGACGGTCTGCACCAGCCGCAGGGAGCTCATCCTGGCCAGCGTGCCCGGCACGTCCGGCACGGTGACGAGCGGCGGGATCCAGACCTCCACCTCCTCGATCCCTTCCGGCATCGGGGCCGTGCCATCGTAAACGGCACATTCAACCCCAGGCAGGTCGGACAGAACATCAGCCACCGAATCGGACGGAACCCAGGTCTTCATGCCGAGAACCTTATGACTGCAAGGGAAGTATGGAACACATGAGGAAGCTCTGGACGATCATGCTCATGGCCGCTCTCACCGCCTGTTCCAGCGGTCTGGCCGGCGGCGGGGAGGTGACGCCGACCGCCACCGCGCCGGCCGGGTCCGGGCCGGGAGAGCCGAGAGACGTGGTGACGGGGCTGGCGGTGCCGTGGGCGATCACGTTCCTGCCCGGAGGCGACGCGCTGGTCACGGAGCGTGACACGGCCAGGCTGCTCCGCGTGACCCGGGACGGGAAGGTGACCTCGCTGGGCACGGTCCCGGGGGTGAGCCCGGCCGGCGAGGGCGGGCTGATGGGGGTGGCGGCAAAGGATCAGCAAATATTCCTTTACTACACCGCGGAACAGGACAACCGGATCGTCCGCTACCGGCTCACCGGCGACCGCCTCGGCGACGAGCGGGTCCTGGTGCGGGGCATCCCCAAGGGCGCGATCCACAACGGGGGGAGGCTCGCGTTCGGACCCGACGGGTTCCTGTACGCCTCCACGGGCGAGACCGGCGAGGACCAGCTCGCCCAGCAGCGGGACTCACTGGGCGGCAAGATCCTCCGCATGACCGTGGACGGGACCCCCGCGCCCGGCAACCCGTTCGGCACGCTCGTCTACAGCTACGGCCACCGCAACGTCCAGGGCCTCGCCTGGGACCCGTCCGGCCGCCTGTACGCGTCGGAGTTCGGCCAGAACACCTATGACGAGATCAACCTCATCAAGGCGGGGGGCAACTACGGATGGCCTGAGGTCGAGGGGCGCAGCGACGACTCGCGCTACGTGAACCCCATCGTCACCTGGTCCACCGACGAGGCCTCGCCGTCGGGGATGGCGTACGCTAACGGCTCGCTGTGGGTGGGGGCGCTGCGCGGGACCCGGCTGTGGCAGGTCCCGCTGGCGGCGGACGGGTCGGCGGGCAGGCCCGTCGCCCACTTCACCGGCCGCTACGGCCGCCTGCGCGCCGTCACCGCGGCCCCGGACGGCACGCTGTGGGTCGGCACCAGCAACAAGGACGGGCGCGGCTCCCCACGGCCGGGCGACGACCGCATCCTCTCGGTCCCGCTCTCCTGACGCCGCCTCAGAGGCCCCCAGACCCGAGCACAGGCCCTGGGGGCTCCGAAGTGCCAGTGACGGGGCCCGGCACCGCCCAGGGCGGCCCTGGGACGGTGAGCGTCAGCTGCAGGTGATCTGCGTCTGGGGCCGGTACTTGGTGGTCAGCTTCTTGTCCTTCTTGACCACCTTGCCGTCCTGGTGGAACACGCGGGTCACGTCGATCGTGAACCCCTGCTCCCCCACCGTCGGCAGGCACCCGGGCGCCGAACTGGTCTCGGTCCGGAACGGCCGGACGTCCCGCTTCTCGGACGTCACCGCCTCCACCTCGTCGTACCGCTTGGTGCTCCACAAGGTGACCGTCACCGACGTCTCCGTGAAGGCCGTCTTGATCAGCACGCCGAAATCGGAGTCGTTGCGCCACTTCAGGTCCGTGTCCGGATAGAGCAGCGCCACGTCCCGCCCCGGCGGGTAACGGGGGGCGTAGTAGTCCATCGGCTGGTGCTCGACCAGGTCGAACCCGCCGAAGAAGGCGGCGTTGTACATGGTCGTGGCGAACTGGGAGACCCCGCCGCCGACGATGCTCACCATCCGCCCGCCGACGATCTGCCCCGCCTCGACGTACCCGTCCTCGACGGTGCGCTCGCCCACGACATCGTTGATCGAGAACGTCTCCCCGGGCTTCACCAGGCGCCCGTCGAGCTCCTGCGCCATGCGCTGGATGTTCTTGACGCGAGGCTGGCCGGCGTCGAACGACGTGGTGAACGCGCCCACGGTCTCCTTGACCCCGAGGTCGCGTACCTGCTCGGTCGCGACGGTGGGGGCGACGGCGCCCAGCCTGACCGGGATCGTCCGGCTGCCGCCCTCGTCGAACAGCCGCTCGGCGTCCCTGGCCAGCAGCTTGTCGTTGACGCCCCGCCCCGTGCGGGCGGGCACCAGGACCGGCTTGCCGTTCACGATGTCGTACGTGGCGTCACGCGGCTGCTGGGCCGCGTCCACCAGGCTGCTCTCCAGGGCGGCCAGCACCGCCTTGACGTCGAACTGGGGCGCGAGCCCGCCGGCGCCGTCGGATGTGTAGGTCAGGTTGGCGGCGATCATGGCCGGGGGGATCTGCGCCTGCTTGCCGCCGACGGTCAGCGTGACGGGCGCGGAGACGGCCTGCTTCGCCTTGGTGAGGGCGGTCTCGACGGCCTCGGCGGTGGTGACGGGCTTGGCCGGCCTGAGGGTGAGCACGACGTTGCCGCCGCCCTGAAGGAAGGCGTCGCCGATCCGGCGCACCGCGTCCTCCCGGTCGAGCAGCACGCCGTCCTCGGGCTGGCGGGCCTTCGGCTCCAGCCCGGTGAAGCTCACCCGGCCCTCGCGGGGCTTCTTGTCGGCGGCCTCGGCCAGGCCCTCGACGGTCCTGGACAGCTGCGAGGAGTCGAGGTTCACCTTGGGCTGGAGCTCGGTCCTGCCGGTGAGGCCCCGCCACACCTCCAGCGGACTCGGGAACCCGCTGGGCGCCTGGCCGATCGTGCCGACCACGTCGAGTTCGAGGCCGGCCTCGTCGGACTGGATGGTCTCCTTGCGGCCGGCGATGTCGACCACGACCGGGCGGCTCAGCCGGGTGGCGAGCTGGTTGCGGAGCTTGTCGGCCGCCTGCGTGACGGTCAGCCCGCCGATGTCGACGCCGGAGACGTGGGTGCCGCGCAGGACGGAGCCCGACATGAGCACGGCGGGCACCACGTACGCCAGCGCCGCGAGCACCACGACGCACACCAGCAGCGCCGGCAGGAGGCGGCGCTTGCGCGGCGGCTCGGGCTCGTACGAGGTCGGCCGCTCCGAAGGGGAGCCGAACACGGGCGCGGGCGGGGTCGGCGGTTGCCTGCCGTTCACCGGCCATGGCTGCGCCGGCGGCGCCACAGGGGGCAGCGCACCGCCCGAGGGACCGCCCGGGGCGCTCGGGCCTTGGGCCGGCCGGGGTTCCTGCCTGTCCGTGGGGCCGAAGATGTCCCGGGAGACCCCCGGGGGCAGTCCTTCGATCCGCGGCTTCTTGGAGACGCCCTGGGCGGGTAACGGCACCGAGGCGAACGGGTCGGTCGGTGATTCGATCGGTCCGGCGTTACGCACGCCTCAATCTCCTCCCGGTCCGCAGCCAAGTCTCAGGCAACAGTAAGGCACGCGGATCCGCATATGTCACGGGAAATGGCTACGGAAGTGTGTCAACCTAGCCACCGGTAGCGATGCTCCGGTCGGCCGGCGGTGCCGTAACGGGGCCGGAACTCGGCCTGCCCGGCCACGCAGAGGTATTCGAGATAGCGGCGCACGCTCACCCTCGACAGGCCCGTGAGCTCGGCCGTCTCGGTCGCCGACAGGTCGCGGCCCGCCTCGCGGAGGGTCTCCGCGACCAGCTCGCACGTGGCCGCCGACAGCCCCTTCGGCATGGGCGCGGACGTCTTGGGGCTCCCGAAGAGCCGGTCCACGTCGTCCTGCCGCGCCTCGGGACCGATGGCGGTCAGGCGCCTGCGGGTGTCGGCGTACTGCTGGAGCCGGTCGGTCAGCGCGGCGGCGGTGAAGGGCTTGATGAGGTAGTTGACGGCGCCGCCGCGCATGGCCTCCCTGACCGTGGGCACGTCGCGGGCGGCGCTGATCATGAGGACGTCCACGCCGTGGAGCTGCTTGAGCACCTCAAGTCCCGACATATCGGGCAGGTAGATGTCGAGCAGCACGAGGTCCGGGCGCAGCTCGGCCGCCGCGGCGAGCGCGTCGGCCCCGCTGTGCGCGACCGACACCACCCGGAATCCGGGTACGCGCGCCACGTAGCCGCTGTGGATGCGGGCGACCATGAAGTCGTCGTCCACCACCATCACCCGGATGTCACTCATGACCGCACCTCATCATGCGCGGGCCTCGCCGGGAGCAGGGCCGTGAAGACCGCGCCGCCCGAGTTCCGTACCCGTACCCAGCCGCCCCGGCGCAGACACGCCTGCCGGGTCAGCGCCAGCCCGAGCCCGCGCTGCCCCGACCGGGCGGCCTTGGTGGTGAACCCCTCCCTGAACACCTCTTCCACCAGGTCGGGCGCGATGCCCGGCCCGGAGTCGCCCACCCGCACGCGCAGCCCGTCGGCGTCGGCCTGCACTGACACCTCGATCGTGCCCTCGGCGCCGTCGAGCGCGTCGATGGCGTTGGCGACCAGGTTGCCGACCACGAGGACCGCGTCCTGCGGGTCGCCGAGCAGGCCCTCGGGGACGGCGGAGTCCTCCGACAGCACGAGCCGGGCGCCCCGCTCGGCCGCCTCGGCGGACTTGGCCAGCAGCAGGGCGGCCAGGGTGGGGTCCTGGACGCGTTCGCGCAGGTCGGTGGCGTAGGTGCCGCGGGTGGTGCGGGTGATGAAGGTGATGGCCGCCTCGTGCTCGCCCAGCTCCAGCAGGCCGACGACGGTGTGCATGCGGTTGGCGAACTCGTGCGCCTGAGCCCGCAGCGCCTCCGTCGCGCTGCTGGTGTCGTGGAGCTCACGGGCCAGCCGGGTCAGCTCGGTGCGGTCGCGCAGGGTGACGACCCAGCCGCGGTGCTGGCCGCGTACCGAGACCGGGGTGCGGTTGAGCACCAGCACGCGCTCGCCGTGCAGCACGACGCGGTCCTCGCCGGGGTCGGCGCCCCCGAGCACGTCGCGCATGCGCTCGGAGACCGGCATCTGCGTCAGGTCCTCGCCGACGTTGCCCAGGAGCTCGCGGGCGGCGTCGTTGACCAGCGTGACGCGGCCGTTGAGGTCGAGCGCGAGCACGCCCTCCTTGACGCCGTGCAGCACGCCCTCGCGCTGCTCCAGCAGCGCGGCGATCTCGCGCGGCTCCAGCCCGAACGTCTGCCTGCGCACCCGCGCGGTGATCACCGCGGCTAGCGTGAGGCCCGCCAGCAGCACGGCCAGCGCCGTCCAGACCAGCGGCGGGAGCGCGGCGCCGAGCTGGCCGACGACCGTGGTCTCCAGCACGCCGACCGAGACCAGTCCGATCACGCTGCCGTATTCGTCGCGGATGGGGGCCTTGCCCCTGACCGTGGTGCCGATCGTGCCGGTCTCGGTGCCGACCCAGCTCCTGCCCGTCTTGAGGACGGTGGTGCCGTCGGTGGACAGCTGCTTGCCGATCAGCAGGGTGTTGGGGTGGGCGTAGCGCTTCTGCTCGGCGTTGGCGATCACGACGTAGTCGGCGCCGGTCTCGTGCTGCACGCTCATGGCCAGCGGCTGCAGGACCGACTCCGGATTCTTCAGCTTGAACGCTTCCCGAACCTGTGGGAGCCCGGCCACGGACTGCGCGATGGCCAGCGCCCGCTGCTGGTGCAGCGAGTCGAGCTGGTCGCGCGTGTGTTCGGCCCACACCCCTGCGGTGCTCCCGACGGCGAGGATCACGATCACCATCTGGAGCACGAACAGCTGGGTCCCGAGGGAGGCGTCACGGACGCGTCTCACGCTGCACATGGAAACAAACGCAGGTCACGGCCAGGTTGCGACCAATACGACCACTATGACGGCAAGCGTGCAAAGCCTCGACGCGGGCGGGACGGGGCTTCACGATCCCAGTTTTACAACCGTGAAACACCCCCTGGAGTGATCATGCGCTTGCGCGTATTCGCCGCCCTCGCGGCATTCTCCCTCACCGCGCTGACCGGCTGCGGCGAGTCAGGCACCGGCACGTCCGCCAGCGGCTCCCTGCGGATCATGGCTCCGGCCTCCCCCGGCGGCGGCTGGGACCAGACCTCCCGCATCGCGGAGCAGGCGATCAAGGCCGCCGACTCCAAGCGGAAGGTCGAGGTCTACAACGTGCCCGGCGCGGGCGGGACGATCGGCCTGGCGCAGCTCGCGGGCGAGAAGGGCAACGGCAACCTGCTGATGACCATGGGCCTGGTCATGGTGGGCGCCATCGAGCAGAACAAGTCCAAGGTCACCCTGGCCGAGACCACTCCGATCGCCAAGCTGACCGAGGAGTACGAGATCGTCGTCGTCCCGGCCGAGTCGCCGTACAAGTCGCTCGCCGACATGGTGGCGGCCTGGAAGGCCGACCCGAAGAAGGTGTCGATCTCGGGCGGGTCCGCGGGCGGCACCGACCACATCGTGGCCGGCCTGATGGCCAAGGCCGCGGGGGTCGACCCCAAGCAGGTCAACTACATCGCCCACTCCGGCGGCGGCGAGGCGCTCAACGAGCTGCTCGGCAACAAGGTCAGCGCGGGCATCTCGGGCGTGGCAGAGTTCGCGGAGCACGTGAAGTCCGGCAAGCTGCGCGCCCTCGGCGTGACCTCCGCCGAGCGGATCCCCGGCCTGGACGCGCCCACGCTGAAGGAGGGCGGCCTGGACGTCTCGCTGGCCAACTGGCGCGGCTTCGTCGCCCCCGGCGGTCTGTCCGACGCCGACAAGAAGGCGCTGACCGACCTGGTCACCAAGATGCACGACTCGCAGCCGTGGAAGGACGCGGTGACCAAGAACGGCTGGATCGACTCGTTCCAGACCGGGCAGCAGTTCACCGACTTCCTGAACTCCGAGCAGACCCGGGTCAAGGGCATCATCGCCGAGATGGGGCTCGTTTCCTGATGGCTCGCTGGTGGCGGCCCGAGCTCGGGCTGGCGGTCGTGGTGCTGGGCCTGGGCGTGCTCGTCGTGATCGGGACGCTGGACGTCTCCGCGGCGGCCTCCCAGCTCGGCATCGGGCCCCGTTTCTTCCCCATGCTGGTGGGCGGCGCCATGGTGCTCATCGGCCTGTTCTACGTGGCCGACGTCCTCCGCGGCGGCCACGGCGACCCTGAGGAGAGCGAGGACGTGGACGTGGAGGCGCCCACGGACTGGCGCAGCGTCGGACTGGTCAGCGGGATCTTCCTGGCGTTCACGGCGCTCCTCAACGTGCTCGGCTGGATCATCGGCGCGAGCCTGCTGTTCTTCGGGCTGTCGCTGGCGCTCGGGGCCGAGCACAAGGCGCGCTCGGCCGTGATCTCGGTGGTCGTGGGGCTCGCCACGTACCTGCTGTTCGTCAAGGGCCTCGGCGTGTCGCTGCCCGGCGGGCTGCTGGCGGGGGTGATCTAGGTGGAGTCGCTCCAGCTCCTGCTCGACGGCTTCGCCGCCGCGCTCACCCCCGTCAACCTCCTGTACGCGCTCGTCGGCGTCACGCTCGGCACCCTGGTCGGCGTGCTGCCCGGCATCGGGCCCGCGATGACCGTGGCGCTGCTCCTGCCGATCACGTTCACCGTGCCGCCGGCCAGCGCGTTCATCATGTTCGCGGGCATCTACTACGGCGGCATGTACGGCGGTTCGACCACCTCCATCCTGCTCAACACGCCCGGCGAGTCCTCGTCGATGATCACGGCGCTGGAGGGCAACAAGATGGCCCGGCGCGGCCGGGCGGCGCAGGCGCTGGCCACGGCGGCCATCGGCTCGTTCGTGGCCGGGACGATCGCCACGGCGCTGCTGGTCGTGGCCGCGCCCGCCGTGGTGAGCTTCGCGATCTCGTTCGGCCCCGAGGACTACTTCGCGCTGGCGATCCTGGCCTTCACCGCCGTGTCGTCCGTGCTGTCCCGCTCGATCGTGCGCGGCCTGGCCTCCCTGGGCCTCGGGCTGGTGATCGGGCTCGTCGGCATCGACCAGCAGACCGGCCAGGCCCGGCTCACCATGGGCATCCCGCAGCTGCTCGACGGCATCGACGTCGTGATCGTCGCGGTCGGGCTCTTCGCGCTCGGCGAGGCCCTCTACGTGGCCTCGCGGCTGCGCCACGATACGCCCGAGGTGGTGCCCGTCGGCCGGGCGTGGATGGGGCGCGCGGACTGGCGGCGCTCCTGGTTCCCGTGGCTGCGCGGCACGGCGCTGGGCTTCCCGTTCGGCGCGCTGCCCGGCGGCGGGGCGGAGATCCCCACCTTCCTGTCGTACGCGGCCGAGAAGCGGCTGGCGCGCGGGGCCGCCCGCGAGGAGTTCGGCAAGGGGGCCATCGAGGGGGTGGCCGGGCCCGAGGCGGCCAACAACGCCTCCGCCGCGGGCACCCTGGTCCCGCTGCTGACCCTGGGCCTGCCCACGTCGGCGACGGCCGCGATCCTGCTGGCCGCCTTCCAGCAGTACGGGCTCCAGCCCGGGCCGCAGCTGTTCGACCACAACCCGGCGCTGGTGTGGGGCATGATCGCGTCGCTGTTCATCGGCAACACGATGCTGCTGGTGCTCAACCTGCCCCTGGCGCCCCTGTGGGCCCGCGTCCTGCGGATCCCCCGCCCGTACCTGTACGCCGGGATCGTCCTGTTCGCCGCCCTCGGCGTCTACGCCCTGAACGGCACCGTCGTGGACCTCGTGGTCCTGTACGTCCTGGGTCTCCTGGGCTACGCCATGCGCCGCTTCGGCCTGCCGGTCGCCCCCGCGGTGATCGGCATGATCCTGGGCCCGATGGCGGAGATCCAGCTCCGCCGGGCCCTGGCGATCGGGGCGGGCGACGTGACGGTCCTCGTCCACAGCCCGGTCGCCGTGGTGCTGCTGGTCCTGGCCGCCCTGGCGCTGCTCACGCCGGTGTTCAGGTCGCTGTCGGCCCGGCGGCGTCAGGTCACGCCGGTCGATTGACGGGCTCACGAGCTGGTTCCGCCGGTGCGACCGGATCGGCGGAACCGCTCGCGGCCCGGCGCCCGAAAGACCGGGTCGCGAAAGACCGGGGCGCGACCGCCAGCCCGGCCAGCGCCATGACCAGGGTGGCCGCGAACACCGTCCAGTAGCCCGAGTGGGCCGCCGTGAACAGCGCGCTGGTGACGGCCACCGCCACCACCGAGAACACCGACTCGCCCACCTGCAGCGCCGAGCTGTTCCTGCCCTGCTCACCGGGCGCCGACAGCTCCAGCGTCAGCACCGACAGCGTCGGGTAGAGCAGGCCGATCCCGAAGCCGGTGACGATCCACGCCGGGTAGGCCAGCGCCACCGGCACCGCGGTGAACGTCACCGTGCCCATGAGCGCGATGCCCAGCGCCAGCATGGCCGAGCCCAGCCGCAGGTTCGTCACCTGGCTGAAGGTCTCGCGGCCCTGCAGCCACGAGGCGAACGACCAGGTCAGAGAGCCTCCCATGAGCACGAGGCCGGCCGCCAGCGTCGACAGGCCGCGCGCCTGGATCAGCATGAGCGGCACGATCACCTCGGCCGCGAAGAACGCGCCGGAGGCCAGGCCGCGCAGCCCCACCACGGCCGGCAGCCCGCGGGCGGCGCGGAGCGTGCCGGCGGGAAGCAGCCTGGGCAGCGCCACGAGCAGCACCGCCAGGCCCGCGACCAGCAGCACGAGCCGGCCGTCGCTGCCGTACTGCATGAGCCCGGCGCCCACGGCCGTCACGACCGCCCAGCCGATCTTGCCCGCCAGGCCGGGCTCGGCCTCGCTCTGCCCACCGGCCAGGGGCTGGCCGGCCAGTCCGCGCAGCAGGACTAGGCCGCCCGCCACCGTCATGATCGGCACCAGCAGGAACACCCAGCGCCACCCGAGCGTCTCGGTCACCACCCCCACGATCGCCGGCCCCGCCATCGAGGGCACCACCCACGCGGTCGCGAAGAGGGAGAAGATCCGCGGATGCAGCTCCTCGGGGTAGACCCGGGCCACCACGACATAGAGCGCCACGCTGACCAGCGCGCCACCGAACCCCTGCAGGAACCGGCCCGCGATCAGCATCTCCATGCTCGGCGCCAGCCCCGCCACCGTCAGCCCGCCGACAAAGCCCGCCACCCCGGTCCACAGGGGCGCCAGAGGGCCGCGTACGTCCGCCCACCGGCCGCCGAGCACGGTGCCCACCACACTGGCCGCCATCGCCCCGCTGAAGGCCAGACCGTAGAGCTCCAGCCCGCCGAGCTCCTTGGCCACGACCGGCATGGCGATCGCGACCGCCATGTACTCGAAGGCCACGAGCGACACCATCGCCACCAGGCCCGCCGTCAATGCTTTTCTCTTCATGCCCCGAACGCTATGAAACCCCGCCTCCCGGCGCCTCCAGCGCCGGTCCTAGCCGGGCCCGGCAATTGGACCTAGGACCCGGCGCCAAGGCTGAGGGCCTCGCCGTCGGAACGGCGAGGCCCTCCTTGTCTGCCCGTGTTACTCGGAGACGCCCAGCTTCTCCAGGATCAGCTGGCGGGCGCGGGCCGCGTCGGCCTTGCCCCTGCTCGCCTTCATCACGCCGCCCACCAGGGCGCCGGCCGCGGCGATCTTGCCGGACCTGACCTTCTCGGCCGCGTCGGCGTTGCCGGCCAGCACCTGGTCGATGATGGCCAGCAGCTCGCCCTCGTCGCTGACGATCTGCAGGCCGCGCTTGTCGACCACCTCGTCCGGCGTGCCCTCACCGGCCAGCACGCCTTCGAGCACCTCGCGCGCCAGCTTGTCGTTGAGCGCGCCGGAGGCCACCAGCTCGGTCACCCTGGCGATCTGCGCCGGGCTGATCGGCAGGTCGGCCAGCGCGGCGCCGGTCTCGTTGGCGCGTCTGGCCAGCTCGCCCATCCACCACTTGCGCGCGTCCGCCGCCGGGGCGCCCGCCGCGACCGTGGCCTCGACCAGGTCGATCGCGTCGGCGTTGTGCATGGCCTGCATGTCGAGGTCGGACAGCCCCCACTCGGCCTGCAGCCGCTTGCGCCTGACCGACGGCAGCTCGGGCAGGGCCGCCTTCAGCTCCGCCACCCAGGCGGTGTCGGGCGCGATCGGCACCAGGTCGGGCTCGGGGAAGTAGCGGTAGTCCTGCGCCTCCTCCTTGGACCGGCCGGACGTGGTGGTGCCGGTGTCCTCGTGGAAGTGCCGGGTCTCCTGAATGATCTTCCCGCCGTCGGCCAGCACGGCCGCCTGACGCTCGATCTCGCTCCGCACGGCCCGCTCGACGCTGCGCAGCGAGTTGACGTTCTTGGTCTCCGTACGGGTGCCCCACTCGGAGGAGCCGCGCGGCATGAGCGACACGTTGACGTCGCACCGCAGCGAGCCCTCCTCCATGCGCACGTCGGAGACGCCGAGGGAGCGCATGATCTCGCGCAGCTCGGTGACGTACGCCTTGGCCACCTCGGGCGCGAGCCGGTCGGTGCCCGGGATGGGCTTGGTCACGATCTCGACCAGCGGGATGCCGGCGCGGTTGTAGTCGACGATCGAGTAGTCGGCCCCGTGGATGCGCCCGGTCGCGCCGCCCACGTGGGTGGACTTGCCGGTGTCCTCCTCCAGGTGCACCCGCTCGATCTCGATCCGCACGGTCTGCCCCTCGACCTCGACGTCGACA
The DNA here is from genome assembly GCF_014873145.1 of Nonomuraea angiospora. Lineage (NCBI taxonomy): Bacteria > Bacillati > Actinomycetota > Actinomycetes > Streptosporangiales > Streptosporangiaceae > Nonomuraea > Nonomuraea angiospora. The sequence continues at coordinate 6,035,094 of NZ_JADBEK010000001.1, forward strand.
TAGCCGTCGAAGCAGAGCGGCTCGTCGTACTGCGAGATCTGGTAGTTCTTCGGCATGTCCGGATAGAAGTAGTTCTTCCGGGCGAAGCGGCACCACTCGGCGATCGAGCAGTTGAGCGCCAGGCCGATGCGGATGGTCGACTCGATGGCCGCGGCGTTGGCCACCGGCAGCGACCCGGGGAACGCCAGGCAGGTCGGGCAGACCTGCGTGTTGGGCGGAGCGCCGAAGGTGGTCTTGCAGCCGCAGAACATCTTCGACCTGGTGCCCAGCTCGACGTGCGTCTCCAGGCCCAGCACCGGCTCGAACCGGTCGAGCGCTTCGTCATAGACCATGGTCATAGCGACGGGGCCTCCTTCAGCAGCGGGCCGCCCCAGCGGCTCTCCAGGGCCTTCTCGACGGCCGCGCCGACGCGGTAGCAGCGGTCGTCGGCCAGGACCGGCGCCATGATCTGCAGGCCGACCGGCAGGTTGTCCTCGTCGGCCAGGCCGACCGGCACCGACATGGCCGCGTTGCCCGCCAGGTTGGACGGGATGGTGCACAGGTCGGCGAGGTACATCGCGATCGGGTCGTCGGCGCGCTCGCCGATCCCGAACGCCGTGGTCGGCGTGGTCGGCGACACCAGCACGTCAACCTGCTGGTAGGCGGCCTCGAACTCGCGGGAGATGACCGTGCGCACCTTCTGCGCCTGGCCGTAGTAGGCGTCGTAGTAGCCGCTCGACAGCGCGTACGTGCCGAGCATGATGCGCCGCTTGACCTCGGCGCCGAACCCGGCGGCCCTGGTCAGCGCCATGACCTCCTCGGCGCTGCGGGTGCCGTCGTCGCCGACGCGCAGGCCGTAGCGCATGGCGTCGAAGCGCGCCAGGTTGGACGAGCACTCCGACGGCGCGATCAGGTAGTAGGCGGGCAGCGCGGTCGTGAACGACGGGCAGGAGACCTCGACGACCTTGGCCCCGAGCGACTCCAGGAGCTGCACGGCCTCGTGGTAGCGGGCCAGCACGCCGGCCTGGTAGCCCTCGCCGGCGAACTCCTTGACGACGCCGATCCGCATGCCGGCGATGTCGGGGTTCTTCGCGGCCTCGACCACGCTCGGCACGGGCGCGTCGATCGAGGTGGAGTCCATCGGGTCGTGCCCGGAGAACGCCTCGTGCAGCAGCGCCGCGTCGAGCACGTTGCGGGCGAACGGGCCCGGCGTGTCGAGCGAGCTGGCGAACGCGATGAGCCCGTAACGGGACGAGCCACCATAGGTGGGCTTCATGCCCACGATGCCGGTCACCGAGGCCGGCTGCCGGATGGAGCCGCCCGTGTCGGTGCCCGTGGACAGCGGCGCCTCGTACGCGGCCACGGCGGCGCTGGAGCCGCCCGACGAACCACCCGGGATCTTCGTCAGGTCCCACGGGTTGCGGGTGACCTGGTACGCCGAGTTTTCCGTGGAGGAGCCCATGGCGAACTCGTCCAGGTTGGTCTTGCCCAGGAAGACCAGCCCCGCCTCGCGCAGCCGCGCGGTGACGGTCGCGTCGTACGGCGGGCGCCAGCCCTCGAGGATCTTGGACGCGGCCGTGGTCGGCATGTCGCGCGTGGTGAAGATGTCCTTGTGCGCGATCGGCACGCCGGCCAGCGGGCCGAGCTTCTCGCCCGCCCTCAGCCTGGCGTCGACGGCCCGCGCCTGCTCCAGCGTCGTCTCGCGATCGATGTGGAGGAACGCCTGGACCTTGGGCTCGACCTCGGCCATGCGGTCGAGATGCGCCTCGGCCACCTCGACGGCCGACACCTCGCCGCCGGCGATCATCGATCCCAGCTCGGCGGCGGTCTTTCTGATCAGACTCATGCCTCCTCCCCAAGGATGCGCGGCACCCGGAAGCGGTCGTCCTCGACGGCGGGCGCGCCGGAGAGCGCCTGCTCGGGCGTCAGGCACTGTCGTACCTCGTCGGCACGGAAGACATTGGTCAGCGGAAGCGCGTGCGACGATGGCGGCACGTCCTCGGCGGCGACCTCGGCCACCTTCGCAACCGCTTCGATGATGGCATCGAGCTGGGTGGCGTAGTGGTCGAGTTCGTCGTCGGTGAGCGCCAGCCTGGACAACCGGGCCAGGTGTGCGACCTCGTCGCGGGTTATGGCGGACATGAGTCGTGTAACCCGTTTCGTGGATGGAGTCTTTGGACAATGCCATCCTAGGGGGCTTGACGTGGCAGCCCCGAACCGATTAACCGCCCCGAAACGAACCTCACCCTGCTCCCGCTCGTTATCCCCTCGGGGACAGGGGGTCGGCTGTGGAGCGCAACGGCTGCGGCACGGGATGCCTGGTGGTGCTCACCGTGGTGACGATGCCCTTGGTGCTCATCGTCGGAGTGTTGCTGTCGGCCGCCACCGTGTCCGCTGCCGAGCTGGAGTACCGCGCCGCACACGGCGAGGGCACGACGGGCACCTTCACGGCGACGGACCTGGACTGCTCGGGCCGCGGCCCCTGCCGCTGGGAGGGCGTCTTCGAGTCCTCCGCGCGAACCCGGCAGGACGCCTGGATCTACGGGTACGGGCCCCTCGACCTGTCCGAGGGCGACCGCGTGCCCGCCCTGGACGCGGGCCACGACGTCAAGGTGTTCCGCCCGGGCGCCTACGACTGGCCCGGCGTGCTGCTGCTGTCCGCCCTCTCGCTCGCCACCCTGCTCTTGCCCGCCTACGTGCTCCTGCGCGTCCTGCGCAAGCGACCGGCGGCCGGCTCAGGCTGACCTCGGGCTGGTGGCCACGAAAGCGCTCGCCGTCGCCGTCCGGATCAGGCTGACCGGCTGACCTCGGGCTGGTAGCCACGAAAGCGCTCGCCGTCGCCGTCCGGCTCAGGCTGACCGGCTGACCTCGGGCTGGTAGCCGTACTCGATCCCGGGCCCCGCGCCGGTGTGCTCCCTGAGCCACACCGTGGCGTCGGCGGCGGGCATGGGCCGCCCGAACAGCCACCCCTGCCCCATGTCACACCCCATCTCGTCCAGCCGCATCGCCACCTCGTCCGACTCCACGCCCTCGGCGACCGAACGCAGGCCGAGCGAGCGGACCAGGTCCACGATCGAGCGGACGATCCGGTAGTCGTCCTCCGACTCGGCGATCCGGCGCACGAACGAGGCGTCGATCTTGACCTCGGACACCGCCAGGCGCTGGAGCCGGATCAGCGACGAGTAACCCGTGCCGAAGTCGTCGAGCGCCAGCGGCACGCCCAGCGCGGCTAGCGCCTTGATCGTCTCCTGGGTGTAGGCCTGGTCGCCCGTCAGGATGCGCTCGGTCACCTCCAGCTGGATGGCCCCCGGCGGGAGCCCGGAGGCGGCCAGGCCGACCTCCAGCTGCTCCGGCAGGGCCGAGTCGAGCAGGTCGCGGGCCGAGATGTTGACGGAGATCTGCACCTGCAGCCCCGTGTGCCACCAGCGGGCCGCCTGCTCCAGCGCCGCCTCGATGACGTACGCCGTGAGGGGCCGCATCAGGTACGACTGCTCCGCCAGCGGCACGAACTCCGACGGCGGGATCATCCCGTGGACCGGATGGCGCCACCGCAGCAGCGCCTCGACGCCCTGGACGGCGCCGGTGCCGAGGCTGACCTTGGGCTGGAAGTGCAGGCGCAGCTCGCGGCTGTCGATGGCACGGCGCAGGTCGCCGAGGAGGTTGAGGCGTTCGGGAGAGTTGCGGTCCTTGTCGGGCTGGTAGAGCTCCACCCCGCTGCGCCCCTCCTTCGCCAGGTACATGGCCACGTCGGCCCGCTGCAGCAGCAGCTCGAAGTCGGGGGCGTGGTCCGGATAAAGCGCGATCCCGACCGAACCGTCCACGTCGAAGGTCATGCCCTCCAGCCGCACCGGCTCCGTCAGCGCCGCCCGCAGCCGGGCCGCGACCTCCCTGGCCGCGTGGGCGTCCCTGATCGAGGGCAGCAGCACGGCGAACTCGTCACCGCCCAGCCGCGCCACGACGTCGCCGGGGCGTACGGAATGGGTGAGCCGGTGCGCCACCATCTGCAGCAGCCGGTCGCCCACCGGATGCCCCATCGTGTCGTTGACCTCCTTGAACCGGTCGAGGTCGAGGAGGAACAGGCCGACCCGCTCGTCCTGCCGGGCCTCGGCCAGCGCCTCCTCCGTGCTGACGATGAGCATCTTGCGGTTGGGCAGGCCGGTCAGCTCGTCGTGCAGGGCCTGATGGTCCCGGCGCATCGAGAGCGTGGCGGTGAAGTAGACGGCGGCCAGCGGGGCGACGAAGAGGGGCACCATGCCGGGCGAGTGCTCCATGGCCACGACGACCAGGGGCGCCAGGCCGAGCAGCCCGACGTACACGAGGCTCTGCGGGACGACCGTGACCCTGAACACCCGCATGATCGAGCGCCGCTCGTGCAACGCGACCGCGCCGCACACGAGAGCGGCCCTGGTGGCGAAGTACGCGACCCCGGCCAGCGCGATCGCCGGCAGGTCCGACCCGTCCGGCACCCAGGGCGCGGCCGGACTCGGCGCGATCCCGAACACCCCCATCACCACGGCCGCCGCGGTGAGCGCGAGCGTCGACTGCGCGATGTTGAACATGACCCGATGCCACGCCTTACGCGTCACCACCCCGTTCATGGCGACCGCGACGGCCTGCATGAGCACCGCGACAGGCAGCCCGAAGTGCAGGAGCACGGCGAAGGTGAACATGGTGGAGGGGTACGTGCCACCCACCGAGGCGGCGGACGACACCATCACGGGCCTCAGCTCGCCCAGGATCACCAGCACCGACAGCGCCCAGAACAGCGGCGTGCGGGCGAGCTCCACCAATCCGGCGGCGTCCAGCCTCAGCATGGCCACCACGAGCGCGGTGAAGCCGATCACGGTTACGCCCGCGAGGAACGCCCAGAGCGGCGTGCCGACGCGTGGTCCGGTGTCGCGGGTGTCGGTTGGGTCAGTCATCGGTAACAGAACCCCCATTAGGTCACTATGGGAGGGTACGACCTTCACCCCACTTCGCGAAACCAAGCGCGTACGTTCCGTCACTTCTCCTTTCCGACATATACCCAAAAACCACCCTCGGTAGCAAACCGCCTACCCTCCCCACACAACCACCGGCGGACCCCACCCCGACCGCCGCACAGCCGAGCCCGTACCACCACCCACCCACCATCACCGCACCCCGCACCAGCGGGACACCTCACACCAACACCGCACCCGCGCACAGCCGGGCCCCGCACACCAGGCGCGGCACCCGCGCACAACCGGGCCCCGCACACCAGGCGCGGCACCCGCGCACGGCCGATCACCGCGCACCAGCGCCGAGCACCACCGCACCACGTCCCGCCGACGCGGCGCCAAGAACGTCCCGCCGAGAGCGGCCACACCACCGCCATGCCACCGCCTCTAATCCGCGCCCCCCACGCGACCACCGCATAGCCACGCCGCGCCATGCCGCACGCCGCCCATGCCGCATCCGGCACCACTCCACCCGACGCCGCACCCCGCACCAGCCGGGCACCGCACACCCGCGCCGCAATCCACGCACGGCCGGCCACCGCGCACCAGCGCCGAGCCCCGACGCACCACACTCCGCCGACGCGGCGCCCAATGCCACGCGGTGCCGCACCGCCAAGATGCGACGCGCCAAGGCCACCGCAATGCCGCGCATCACGGCGCGACGCCACCCCCGCGGCCTCGCCTGCTCTTGCAGCGCAGTGACACCGCCCTATAGGCGGCCCTCCTACCCCACCTGCCACCTCGGCCACGCCGCCGAGCCCCAACGCCGTATAGCCCGCACCGCCCACCCGACGCCGTATACCGCACCGGCCAGGCATCGCACACCAGCGCCGAGCCCGCCGCACCACGTCCCGCCGACGCGCCGCCAAGAACGCCCCCGCCGAGAGCCGCGACACCGCCGACGCGCCGCCGCCAAGCACCGACCCGCCCGAGCACGCCAACCACCCGGCGCCGTATCCCGCGCAGCGGCCGGGCGCCGCCCATTCCGGCGCCCGGCCGCGAGAAGGTGCTAAGCCTCCGTGGGCACCGCGGCCGCCGCGGCCGCCTCCGGGCCGTCCTTCAGGAGGACCTCGAACCCGGCCCCGTCCAGGATCGGCACCCCGAGGCTCACCGCCTTGTCGTACTTCGACCCCGCGTTCTCCCCCACCACCAGGAACGACGTCTTCTTCGACACCGACCCCGACACCTTCCCGCCCCGGGAGGTGATCGCGTCGGCCGCCGAGTCGCGGGTGTAGCCCTCCAGCGTCCCCGTCACCACGAACGTCAGCCCCTCGAGCGTCTGCGGGCCCTTGTCCGGCGCGGGCTCGTCCTCCATCCGCACCCCCGCGGCCCGCCACCGGTCGATGATCTCCCGGTGCCAGTCGACCGAGAACCACTCGCGGATCGTGGCCGCCACCCGGGGCCCGATGCCCTCGACGGCGGCCAGCTCCTCCTCCGAGGCGTTCATGATGCGGTCGATCGAGCGCATCTCGTCGGCCAGCGCGCGGGCGGTCGGCGGGCCGATGTGCCGGATCGACAGGGCGACCAGCACGTTGGCGAGCGGCGCCTGCTTGGCCTGCTGCAGCTCCTCGATGAGCTGCAGCGCGTTCTGGCTGGCCCCGCCGTCGATGTTGGAGAAGAAGGTGACGACCTTCTCCTCTCCGGTCTTGGGGTCGATCTTGGCCAGGCCGGTGTTCTGGTCGCGGACGATCGACTTGATGGGCAGCAGCTGCTCCAGCGTCAGGTCGAACAGGTCGGCCTCGGTGCGCACCACGGGCTCCTGCGGCGGCAGCGGCTGGGTGAGCGCGGTGGCCGCGACGTAGCCGAGCCCGTCGATGTCGAGCGCGCGCCGCCCGCCCGCGAAGAAGATGCGCTCGCGGATCTGGGCGGGGCAGCCGCGGGTGTTGGGGCAGCGCAGGTCGGCGTCGCCCTCCTTCTCGTACGCCAGCTCGGTGCCGCACTCCGGGCAGTGGGTCGGCATGACGAACTCGCGCTCCGACCCGTCGCGCAGCGCCGTCACCGGCCCGACGATCTCGGGGATGACGTCGCCCGCCTTGCGCAGCACCACGGTGTCGCCGATGAGCACGCCCTTCTTGACCACGATGGCGGCGTTGTGGAGGGTGGCCCGCTCGACGGTCGAGCCCGCCACCGACACGGGCTCCATCACCGCGTACGGCGTGACCCGCCCCGTGCGGCCGACGCCCACCTCGATGCCGAGCAGCTTGGTGTTGACCTCCTCCGGCGGGTATTTGTACGCGATCGCCCACCGCGGCGCCCGTGACGTGGAGCCCAGCTCCCGCTGCGTGCGGAAGTCGTCGACCTTCACGACCACCCCGTCGATCTCGTACGGGGGATCGTGCCGGTGCACGCGGTAATTCTCGATGAACTCGTTGACCTCGGTGAGCCCCGGCACCACCTGGTAGAGATCGCTGACCGGCAGCCCGAACGCCCGCAGCCGCTCGTACACGTCCGACTGCGCCTTCGGCACGGCCGAGCCCTCCCAGATGCCGATGCCGTGCACCAGCATCCGCAGCGGCCGCTGGGCCGTGACGCGCGGGTCCTTCTGCCGCAGCGTGCCGGCCGCGGAGTTGCGCGGGTTGGCGAACGGCGTCTTGCCCTGCTCGACGAGCTGCTCGTTGAGCTTCTTGAAGTCCTCGACCGGGATGTAGACCTCGCCGCGCACCTCGACCAGGCTGGGGACGTCGTCGCCGGTGAGCCGGTGGGGGACGCCCTTGATCGTGCGGACGTTGGCCGTCACGTCGTCGCCCGTGCGCCCGTCGCCGCGGGTCGCCCCGCGCTCCAGCTTGCCGTCGCGGTAGACCAGCGCGATCGCCAGCCCGTCGATCTTGAGCTCGCAGAGGTAGGGCCCCGGATCGCCCTCGGCCAGCCGCTCGGCCCGCTGCATCCAGGCGGCCATGTCGGCCTCGTTGAAGGCGTTGTCGAGGCTCTCCATCCGGTTGAGGTGCTGCACCTTGGCGAAGTCGCCCGAAACGGGGGCGCCGACCTTCTGCGTCGGCGACTCGGGCGTCTGGAGCGACGGATGCGACTCCTCCAGCGCGAGCAGCTCCCTGAACCACTCGTCGAACTGGGAGTCGCTGACCGTCGGCTGGTCGAGCACGTAGTAGCGCCAGCGAGCTTCGTCGACCAGCTCGCTCAGCTCGGCATGCCGCTTGAGCGCGGCCACGGGCACACCCGCGACCTCGGCGCCTGGCTCACTCACCGTATGCTCCCCTTCCGAACCAAACCCGAACCGGGACTCGAACCGGGACTCGAACCCGGGCCCGGACCCGAGCCCGTGCCCGTACGTCAACCTGTGCAAACGCTACCGCTGAGCACCGACAACCAGTGCTCACCCTCCCTGCGACCCGGCCTCGGGGTCCTCCCTGAGCACCTGGGCCGCCTTCCGGCAGGCCGCCAGGGCCGCGCGGGCGTACGCGGGTGACGCCCCGGCCAGCCCGCACGCCGGGGTCAGGACGACCTGCCCCGCCAGCCGGTCGGGCGCGAACCCGAGCCGCCGCCAAAGCTCCAGCGCCGGTTTGGCGATCACCCCGACGTCCGGCAGCCGGGTGTCCCGGCCGGGCACGACCCCCAGCAGGAACCGCAGGCCCGCCTCGACGGCCTCCCCGACGGAGTCCTCGTCCCTGCGCCGCAGCAGCGCGGCGTCCACCGACACCCCGCGCACCCCGGCCCTGCGCAGCACGTCGAAAGGCACGGACGGCGCGCAGCAGTGCACGATCGGGGCGTCGAAGGAGCGCATGGACTCCTCCACCCGCCACTCCTCGACGGCCGCCAGCCGCCCGAACCCCGACGCCGTCGGCACCGTACCCGCCAGCACGCCGGGCAGGCCCGGCTCGTCGAGCTGCAGCACGATCTCCGTCACCCCGGGCAGCCGCCGCCGCACGTCGGCGCAGTGGTCGGCGACCCCCTGGGCCAGCGAGGCGGTCAGATCGCGTACGGCCCCCGCGTCGGAGAGCATCTTGTCGCCGTGCTTCAGCTCGATCGACCCCGCCAGCGTCCACGGGCCGCAGACCTGCAGCTTGAGCGGCCCGGCGTAGTCGTGGCCGATCTCCTCCAGCCCGTCGAGATCCCGCCGCAGATGATCGACGGCCCGCTGGTGGTCGCGCCCCGGCCGATCGGTCAGCCGCCACCCGGAGGGCTGCACCTCGACGGGCAGATCGACGAGCAGCCCGGCCGTCCTGCCGATCATGTCGGCGCCGACGCCCCTGGCCGGCAGCTCGGGCAGATAGGGCAGTCCGGGCACCTCACCGAACACGACTTTGATCGCCTCGAGATGGTCCTCGCCCGGGTGTGAACCGACTCCGGTGGCTTCCCACGTTGACATGGGCACAAGCGTAGGCTCTGTCGAATGGAGCTGACGAAACACGAGCACGCCTGTGTACGCGTGGAGAAGAACGGCAAGGTCCTGGTCATCGACCCCGGGACGTTCAGCAAGGGACCGGTGCTCGACGGCGCCGACGCGGTCCTGTTCACCCATGAGCACTTCGACCACGTGGACGTCGACAAGCTGAAGGCCGCACCCCCCAGCCTGGAGATCTACACCTGCGAGGGCGTCGCCGCGGATCTGACGGACGTTCCGCAGAAGGTCCAGGTGGTACGGCACGGCGACGCGTTCGAGGCGGCCGGTTTCCACGTGCGGGCCTTCGGCGAGTGGCACGCCAAGAACCATCCTGACGTGCCCGTCGTGCAGAATGTCGGGTTCCTCGTCGACGACGAGCTGTTCTACCCGGGTGACGCCCTGACGGTCCCGGGGGTGGACGTGCCCACCCTGCTGGTGCCGACCGGCGGGCCGTGGCTGAAGCTCGGGGACATGATCGGATATCTCCGCGAGATCCGCCCCCGGAGGGCGTTCTCCACCCATGACGGCCTTTACAACGACATCGGCTTCGGCCTGGTGGACAACTGGCTGAAGATGGAGTCGGAGCACCAGAGCGCCGACATCCGCCGCCTGAAGGTCGGCGAGTCGGTCACGCTCAGCTAGCGGAGACGATCGTCGCCGAGCCGATCACGGTGTCGCCGGAGTAGAGGACCGCCGCCTGGCCCGCCGCCACCCCGGTGGCCGGGCGGTCGAGGTCGACGCGCAGGCCGCCGCCGGCCTCCTCGAAGCGGCACGCGTACACCTCTCCGTGCGCGCGCAGCTGCACGGTCAGGTCCTCGAACGTGGACGGGCCGTTCCACACCGGGCTGCCGCACGTGATCGAGGTGACCTCGAGCGCGGAACGCGGGCCGACGGTGACCGTGTTGGACACCGGCTCGATCGACAGCACGTAGCGGGGCCGGCCGTCGGCCGCCGGGCGGTCGATGTGCAGGCCCTTGCGCTGCCCGATCGTGAAGCCGTGGGCGCCCTGGTGACTGCCGACGACCTCGCCGCCCTGGTCGACGATGGGGCCCTCGGCCGCGCCGAGCCGCTCGGCCAGGAAGCCGCGGGTGTCGCCGTCGGCGATGAAGCAGATGTCGTGACTGTCGGGCTTGTCGGCGACGGTCAGGCCGCGCCTGGCGGCCTCCTCGCGCACCTGGGCCTTGGTCGAGTCGCCCAGCGGGAAGATCGCGTGGCTGAGCTGCTCGCGGGTGAGCACCCCGAGCACGTACGACTGGTCCTTGCCCTGGTCGGGGCTCCTGGACAGGACGCCGTCGACCAGCTTGGCGTGGTGGCCGGTGGCGACCGCGTCGAAGCCCAGCGCCAGCGCCCGGTCGAGCACCGCCGAGAACTTGATCTTCTCGTTGCACCGCAGGCACGGGTTGGGCGTGCGGCCCGCGGCGTATTCGGACACGAAGTCCTCCACCACGTCGCGCTGGAAGCGCTCGGCCATGTCCCAGATGTAGAAGGGGATGCCGATCACGTCGGCGGCGCGTCGCGCGTCGCGCGAGTCCTCGATCGTGCAGCAGCCCCTGGCACCCGTGCGGTGGGATTGGGGGTTGGCCGACAGAGCGAGGTGCACGCCAGTGACATCGTGACCGGCCTCGGCGATCCGAGCGGCGGCCACGGCGGAGTCGACGCCGCCCGACATGGCGGCAAGCACACGCAGTCCCATGACCGTTCCAGCGTACTGTCCGCGCGGGAGTGCGCGACCATGGCCGGGGTCTGCGAGTATTCAGGCCATGCGACTGTTCGGGCGCAAGGGCGCAGACGAAGAGGCCGGCGACGGGATCGCCGAGTTCTGGGCGTGGTGGCAGGAGTCCAGGCCGGGGCTCGACTCCCTGGTCGCGAACGGCGAGGTCGAGGGGCTCGAGGAGCGGCTGGCCCCGGCGGTCGCCGCGATCCACCCGGGCCTGGTCTGGGAGGTGGCCCCGGGCAAGGAGGCCGCGCACGCCCTGGTCGTGACCGCGGCGGGCGACGCCGAGCTGCGCTCGCTCGCGCACCGCTGGGTCAAGGCGGCGCCGCCGTCCGACATGCTGTGGGAGTTCCACCCGTCGCGGCAGGCCAATCCGCAGGCCATGGAGCTGACGCTCGACGTCGGCGGCTTCGAGTTCGCGCTCGACAAGCTGATGCTGGGGCTGCGGGTGCCGAGGGACCAGCCGCGGGTCGACGTGTCCGCGTACCACCCGATCTTCGGCGAGCTCGACGAGGACACCAGGATGGAGGCCACCCTGCTGGCCCTCGACTGGCTGCTCGGCGAGGACGACGTGGCCCGGTGGGTCGGGGAGATCACGCCCGCCACGTTCCAGCCGATCGACTCCGTGGCCGCCGTCCACCTGCCCGCCGTGGTCGCCGACCTGGCCTCGGGCTACGCCGAGGAGGAGTGGGTGCTGCTCGAAGGGCAGACCGGCAGCGGCGCCCCGCTGGTCGCCACAGCCCGCCACCCGCTGCGGCCGGTGGACTATCCGCTGTTCGACCAGCACATCGAGATCACACTGCCCTACACCCACCGCGACGAGAACGGCCTGCCGGTCGGCGACTCGCTGACGGCGCTGCGCGACTTCGAGGAGCGGCTGGCCGCGCGGCTGCTCAAGCTGCGCGACGACGCGGTGCTGGCGGCGCACCTGAGCGCCGAGGGGCATCGGATCATCCACGTGTACGCCGACCCGACCGGCGACGCGGCGATCCACGCGAAGGAGCTGATCGTGAGCTGGGAGGAGGGCGAGCCGCGGGTGGACGTGGCCGCCGATCCGTCCTGGTCGGCCGTGGTGGCCTTCCTGACCTGACGCCCGCTGAGGCACCTGACGCCCGCTGAAGCACCTTACGCCGGCTGAGGCACTTGGCGTCAGGTCAGGCAGCTGGCGTCAGCTGAGGCCGGCTCGGCGGGCGCGTTCGACGGCGGCGGGAAGCACCTCGATCAGGCGGTCGACGTCGTCGCGGGTCGAGGTGTGGCCCAGCGTGAACCTGAGCGAACCCCGCGCCGCCGCCGCCTCGGCCCCCATGGCCAGCAGCACGTGGGACGGCTGCGCCACGCCCGCCGAACACGCCGAGCCCGTCGAGCACTCCACGCCCTTGGCGTCGAGCAGCATGAGCAGCGCATCTCCCTCGCAGCCGGGGAAGGAGAAGTGGGCGTTGCCGGGCAACCGGTCGGTGGGGTCGCCGTTGAGCACCACGTCGGGGACGGCCTGGCGTACGCGCTGGATGAGCTCGTCGCGCAGCGACGTCAGGCGGCGGGCCAGGGCCTCCTGCTCCTTGACCGCGGTGCTGACGGCGGCGGCCAGCCCGGCGATGGCGGGCGCGTCGAGCGTGCCCGAGCGCACGTCGCGCTCCTGGCCTCCGCCGTGCTGCACGGAGACCGGCGTCAGCCCTCTGGCCAGCAGCAGCGCGCCGGCCCCCATCGGGCCGCCGACCTTGTGACCGGTCAGCGTGAGCGCGTCGACCCCCGAGGCCGAGAACGACACGGGCAGCTGCCCCACCGCCTGGACCGCGTCGGTGTGGAACGGGATGCCGTGGTCATGGGCGATGGCCGCCAGCACGTGGACGGGCTGGACCGTGCCGACCTCGTTGTTGGCCCACATGACGCTGATCATGGCCACGTCGTCGGGGTCGCGCTCGATGGCCGCGCGCAGCGTCTCGGGGCGGACCCGGCCGTACGCGTCCACGTCGAGCAGCTCGACCTCGGCGCCCTGGCTGTCGGCCAGCCAGTGGGCGGGGTCGAGCGCGGCGTGGTGCTCCACCGAGCTGATCAGCACGCGCCGCTTCGGACGGCGCGACCAGTAGAGCCCCTTGATCGCGAGGTTGTCGGCCTCGGTGCCGCCCGAGGTGAACACAACCTCGCTGGGCCGGGCGCCGAGCGCGTCGGCGATCGTCTCGCGCGCCTCCTCGACCACCCTGCGCGTCCGGCGTCCCGCGGCGTGCAGCGAGGAGGCGTTGCCGACGCAGGTGAGCTGCTCCGTCATGGCCTCGATCGCCTCGGGCAGCATGGGCGTGGTAGCCGCATGATCAAGATAGGCCGACGGTCTGGTCACCCGATCAGCGTATCTCGTTTGCTACTGTACCGTCCGGACGGTACAGTAGCGGCATGCGAAGAGACGAGCTTTTGGATGCGGCAGAGGACCTGCTCTGCGACCAGGGCTCGTCCGCACTCACCCTGGCCGCCGTGGCGGACCGGGCAGGGGTCAGCAAGGGCGGCCTCCTCTATCACTATGGCACCAAAGAAGCCCTGATCAAGGGCATGGTGGAGCGCCTGATCGAGGACTTCGACCAGCTCATGGCCGCGCAGTCCGGGGAGACCTACACCGAGCGCTACCTGCACGCCACGCTGGCCGCCGTCCGCTCCGGACGGCTACGACGATGGGCCGTGGTCACGGGCGCCTCGGGCAACCTCTTCCTGCTCGCGCCGCTACGCGAGGCGATGGCCCGCTGGCATCGCGAGGGGTTGGGCGAGGAGCCGGATCCGCGGGCGTCGCAGATCGTACGACTGGCGTGTGAAGGGCTCTGGGACGTGGCCAGCCACGACCCGGAGCTCAACACGGAGGACGATCTCCAGGCGCTCGAGACCCGGATGAAAGCGCTGCTCAAACCCCCTTCCTGAGCCCTGACCCGCCCGCCTCCCCGCCGTGGGGACGCGGGTCCGCCGACGCCTTCCCCGCTGCCCGCTGAGACGACAGCCGCTCCGATCCGGAGCGCCGCCCGCCTGGAGCGCGGCCTGCCCGAGGCCGAGGCCACGATCGAGCCGACCCCCGGACCGGCCCCCGACCCGGGTGCTCGGCCCATGACGGTGCTCGGTTGCCGAGTACGAGCGGGTCGGCGGAACCCGTCGGGGTCACAACCGTCCAGCCGAACCCCCCTCCCCCACCCCGCCATGCCGCGCACGTCGGGGCGGCATGGCGACCTAAATATGGCGAAATAGTGCGAATTCTTATGAGGTGTTAAACGATGACCCGTTCCCTGAGGAATGCCCGTTACGGGGCGGTTCTGACGTTTGTGCTGGGCGGACTGATGGTGGGCACCATGACGGTGCGCATCCCGGCGTTGACCGACAAGCTCGGCCTGTCCGAGGCGACGGTCGGCGCCGTCCTCCTCGTGTGGGGCCTGGGCGCGCTGGTGACGATGCAGTCCATGCGCCGGATCATGGCCCGCGCGGGCAGCCGGGCGGTGCTGCGGATCGGCGGCCCGCTCACCGCGCTGGGACTCGTCGCCGTGGCGTTCGCCCCGAACCTCCCCTCGCTCATGGTGGCCGTGGCGTTCTTCGGCATGGCGTTCGGCACCGTGGACGTGGCCATGAACGCCCAGGGCTCCACGGTCGAGCAGGCGTACGGACGGCCGCTGATGAACGGCATGCACGCGGGCTGGTGCGTGGGCGCCATCTCGGCGGGCGCGCTGGGCAGCCTGGCGATCGCCGTGGGGCTGCCGTTCACCGCCAACGTCGCGCTGATCGGCCTGGTCTCGCTGCCCGTCATGGTCCTGATCGGCCGTACGTACCTGCCCGAGCCCCCGGCGGCCGGAACCGCGACGGCGGCCCGCCGGCGCATGCCGCCGATCGTCTACCTGCTGGGCGCGATCATGTTCTTCGCGTTCATGGTCGAGGGCACGGTCGCCGACTGGAACGGCCTCTACATGCGCGACGAGCTGGGCGCCCCCGAGGCGCTGGCCGCCCTCGGCTACCCGGTCTTCGAGATGGGCATGCTGATCGCCAGGCTCACCGGTGACCGGCTGCGGACCAGGTTCGGCGTGCGGGGCATGCTGACCGTCTCCGGGGTGGCGACGGCCGGGTTCTTCGCGGTGGTGCTGATGGCGCCGGCGGCGCTGGTGGCGGTGTTCGCGATGTTCTTCGTCGGGCTCGGCGTGGCGACGATCTCGCCGCTCACCCTGTCGCTGGCGGGCACCGCGACCGACTCCCCAGGACCGGCGATCGCCCAGGCGGGCGCCATGGGGTACGCCGGCCTGCTGCTCGGGCCCGTCGTGATCGGCTTCATCTCGGACGCCACGACGCTGCGTACCGCGCTCGGCATCGGCGTCGTCCTGGGCGTGCTGATCGCGGCCGCCTCCCGCCTCCTCCCCCGCAGGGAGCCCGCCGCGATGGCCCCGGCCGTCACGCTCCCGGACCGCGAACCCGTCGAGGTCGCGGCCTGACCTCCGCCGCCGTGATCACGGCGCTCTCCTAAGAGTTCTCTGTGGACCGGCGGCGGGCGGCACCGCGCACGCCCACGTGGGAGCGCCCCGGCTCACAGACAACTCACAGACTCCTCAGAACTCCCCCAACCGCCGCCCGCACGCTGGACCCATGATCCAGCTCGACGGACTGACCAAACGCCACGGCGACGTGCTCGCCGTGGACGATCTCACCTTCACGGTGCGCCCGGGACTCGTCACCGGCTTCCTGGGCCCGAACGGCGCGGGCAAGACCACCACGATGCGCATGATCCTCGGACTCGACCTGCCCACCTCCGGCACCGCCACGATCAACGGCCGTGCCCACCACGAGCTCCGCCACCCGCTGCGCGAGGTCGGCTCGATGCTGGAGGCGCAGGCCGTGCACCCGAGGCGCAGCGCGTACAAGCACCTGCTCTACCTCGCCCAGACGAACGCCATCCCCGACCTCCGCGTCGCCGAGGTGCTGGACCTGGTCGGGCTCACGGCGGTGGCGGGCAGGAAAGCGGGCGGGTTCTCGCTGGGCATGGGGCAGCGGCTGGGCATCGCCGCGGCGCTGCTCGGGGATCCGCCGGTGCTGATGCTCGACGAGCCGGTCAACGGCCTGGACCCCGAAGGCGTCCTGTGGATCCGCACGCTCGTCCGCGGGCTGGCCGCGGAGGGGCGCACGGTGCTGGTGTCCAGCCACCTGATGAGCGAGATGGCGCTGACGGCGGACCGCCTCGTCGTGATCGGCAAGGGCCGGCTCATCGCGGAGGGGGACATCGGCGACTTCACCGAGGGCGGGGCGGCGGTGTTCGTACGCACGCCCGACGCCGCCTCCTTCGCCCGACGCCTGGAGCTGTCCGGCGCCCACGTCCAGCCCGGCGGCCCCGACGAGCTGCTGGTCACCGGCATGACGGCACCCGACGTCGGGCGGCTGGCGGCGGTCGAGGGCGTGCCGCTGTTCGAGCTGGCCCCGCGCCGCGCGTCACTGGAGGAGACGTTCATGGAGCTCACCCGGGAGAGCGTCGAGTACGGGATGGCACGATGATCGACACGGGGATGCTGAAAGCGGAGTGGACCAAGTTCAGCAGCATCAGGTCCACCATGGTGCTGTCGGCGGCGACCGCCGCCGTCGCGGGGCTGCTGGGGTGGCTGTTCAGCAGCACGGCGGCCAAGGAGTACGCCACGGCCACGGCGCAGGAGCGGCTCGACTTCCAGCCGCTGGACCTGGGCATGCGCGGCGTGTTCATCGTGCAGTTGCTGGTGGCGGCGCTGGGCGTGCTGGTGGCCTCCTCCGAATACGGCTCCGGCACGATGCGGGCCAGCCTGGCCGCCGTCAGCAGTCGCGGCCGGCTGCTGGCGGCCAAGTGCGGGATCACCGTGCTGACCGCGCTGCCGGTGAGCGTGGCCGCGGTGTGGCTGATGTTCACGACGAGCCAGCTGACGCTGTCCGCGGGCGGAGCGCCGTCCGTCCTGCCCGGCGATCCTGTCGCGCTGCGGCTGCTGCTGTTCGGGCCGCTCGTGCTGACGCTCCTGGCGCTGTTCGGCCTGGCGCTGGGCGTCCTGCTGCGCGGCACGGCCGCCGCCGCGAACGCCAGCACCGCCTTCCTCCTGCTCCCCGTCATGGCCGGGGCGTCGCCGGGCTTCCTGCGCGATCTCATCGGCGTCTACTGGCCGAGCGTGGCCGCCCTCCAGGCCGTCACCGGGAAGTCCGAGCTGCCGGGGGCGGTGGGGTTCGGGCTGCTGGTCGGGTTCGTGGCGGTCATGCTGGTCGCCGCGTACGTCCAGCTCAAGAATCGCGACGCCTGACTACGCTGGACCGGGGAGGTGCCTCTCGTGGGAGAACGGCTGCTCGTGGTCGACGACGAGCCCACCGTCAAGGAGCTGCTCTCCGCGACGCTACGGTTCGCCGGCTTCACGGTGAGCTCGGCGGACAACGGCGCGCAGGCGCTGGAGTCGGCCCGGCGCGACCCGCCGGACCTGGTCCTGCTCGATGTCATGCTGCCCGATCTCGATGGGTTCGAGGTGATCCGCCGGCTGCGGAGCCTGCCCAGGGGCGGCGGGCGGCCCGGCCCCGTGCCCGTGCTGTTCCTCACGGCCCGGGACGCCACGGCCGACAAGATCAACGGGCTGCGGCTGGGCGGCGACGACTACGTGACCAAGCCGTTCGACCTGGAGGAGCTGCTGGCCCGCATCAGGGCCATTCTCCGCCGCACGGGCGCGGCCCCCGGCGATTCCACGCTGGTGGTCGGGGACCTCGAGGTCGATCCCGACGGCCACCAGGTCACCCGGGCGGGACGTCCGGTACGGCTGTCGCCCACCGAGTTCCGGCTCCTGCTCCACCTGGTGCTCAACGCCGGGCGGGTGCTGCCCAAGTCCCAGATCCTGGAGCACGTGTGGCGCTACGACTTCGCCGGCGACACGAGCATCGTGGACACGTACGTGAGCTACCTGCGGCGCAAGCTCGACGTCGGCGAGCCCAAGCTGATCCACACCGTCCACGGCGTCGGCTACGTCCTGCGCAATCCCAAGCGATGATCGGCCGGCTCTCGCTCGCCGCCCGGCTGCTGGCCATCGCGGTCGCGCTGCTGGTGGTCGGCCTGGTGGTGATCAGCTCGGTGGTGCTGCGTCAGCTCGAGACCCAGCTCATGGCGCGCGTGGACGCCCAGCTGGAGCCGATGGGCAAGGCGGCGTCCGCGATCCCGCCGGACCTGGTCGCCAAGCTGTCGCGCAGCCCGCTTCCGGCCGGGCAGTTCGACCTGATGGGGAAGGGGTTCGTGGCCTACCTGGCGGCGGACGGGTCCGTGCTCCGCGAGCTCGGCGACCTCGCCGGGCCCGCGCTGCCCCGGCTCGACAGCGCCGCGGTGGCGGCCCGCGCCGGGCAGCCGTTCACGGTGAACGGCACGGACGGCGAGGAGTGGCGGGCGGTGGCGCTGCCCCGCGCCGGCACGAACGGCCCGCGCCCCGCCTCTGGCGGCACGAGCCTCGGCCCCAGCGGTACTGGACCCGGCTCCGGCGGCACGAGCCTCGGCCCCGGCGGCACGGAACCTGGCCCCGGCGGCACGGAACCTGGCTCTGGCGGCACGAGCCTCGGCCCGGCCGGTCACACCGCGGTGGTGGCCGCGGTCTCGCTCGCCGAGCTGCACACCACGGTCGACCGACTCCGGGTGGCCTGCCTCCTCACCGGCGCCGTCCTGCTCGGCGTGCTCGCGCTCGTCGGCGGGGTCGCCATCAGGGCCGGGCTGGCTCCGCTGCGCCGGGTGGAGGAGACGGCGGCGGCCATCGCGGACGGCGACCTGACCAGGCGCGTGCCCGAGCCGGCCGGTCTGTCCACCGAGGTGGGCCGGCTGGCCCGCTCGCTCAACAAGATGCTGGCCCAGATCGAGCAGGGCGTCGCGGCGAAGGTGGAGTCGGAGGCCAGGATGCGCAGGTTCGTGGCGGACGTCAGCCACGAGCTGCGCACCCCGCTGTTCGGCATCAAGGGCTTCTCGGAGCTCTACCGCATGGGCGGCACCGAGGCGGGGCCCGCGCTGGCCCGCATCGAGAGCGAGTCGGGCCGCCTGGCCCGGCTGGTGGAGGATCTGCTGCTGCTCGCCGGCCTCGACGAGAGCGACGGGCCGGGGCTCGACCTCACCCCCATGGACCTCCGTACACTGGCCGCCGACGCCCGCCACGACTTCACCGCGCTCGCCCCGTCCAGGCCCATCGCCTTCACCGGCCCGTCCGGCGGCCCGGCGGCGTCCGCGCCCGTGCTGGGGGACGAGGCCCGCCTGCGGCAGGTGGTCAGCAACCTCGTCGGCAACGCGATCACCCACACACCCGCCGGCACTCCGGTGCGGATCGGCGTCGGGACGGACGGCGGGGAGTCGGTCCTGGTCATCGAGGACGAGGGACCCGGGCTGAGCCCCGAGGAGGAGGCCCGCGTCTTCGACCGCTTCTACCGCGCGGACGCCTCCCGCGCCCGGGCGACGGGGGGCGCGGGGCTCGGGCTGGCGATCGTCCGCTCCATCGTCACGGCCCACGGGGGGCGGGTGGAGGTCCGCTCCGCGCCGGGCAAGGGCGCGACCTTCCAGGTACGCCTCCCGACCGCCGACCCGCACTGACTCCTTCGGGCCGATCCACGAGTAGCGTTGTGGAATGTGGACGGTGACGCACCTCGCGGCCGGAGACGGGTTCTCACTGGAGCGGGTCAGGATCCGGGCCGAGAGCGAGGCGTGGTCGCCGCCCGAGGTGACGGCAACGTACCGGGTGGTGCTGGTACGAAGCGGCGCCTTCCGCGCCCGGGTGGACGATCAGGTCCTGCTGGCCGATCCCGCGCTGGCCTACCTCGGCGGGGCGGGCCAGGAGCTGAGCATCGCCCACCGTCCCGGGATCGAGGACATCTGCACGGCCGTGACCTGCTCACCTGGCCTGATGCGCGAACTGGCAGGTGACGAGCCACCGTCCGCCGTGGCGTTGCCGGTCAACGGCAGGCTCGCCCTCGCACATCGGCTGCTGGCGTCACGGGCTGGGAAGGGTGCGGATTCCCCGGAACTCGCCGAGATGGTGATCGGCCTGGTGGGCGACCTGCTCACGGCGCAGGCCGGCACGCGTCAGGCCCTGACCCGCGGCCGGGCCGCCACACTGGCGCGACGGCGGTCCTTGGTGGAGTCGGTACGCACGCTCATCGCCGACGATCTGAGCGCTTCCCTACGCGATCTGGCCCGGCGCGTCGGCTGGTCGCCCTACCACCTGAGCCGCGCCTTCCGCCAGGAGACCGGGGTGACCCTGACGGCGTACCGCAATCGCATCCGCACCATGCGCGCGCTCGAGGCCATCGAGGCGGGCCACGATGATCTGGCCTCTCTCGCCGCCGACCTGGGCTTCGCCGATCACGCCCATCTGACGCGCACGATCCGTGGGGAGTGCGGGCTCACACCAGTGGCCGTGCGCCGCCTGCTGGCGGTCCCGCCGTCCTGACGATGCGGCCTCATCCGAGCAAGGTTCTTCAAGCGGCAGCCGTACTGCGGGGACGAGACTCGGTGACGTCCGATCCCCGTACGGTGAAGGAGAAAGAGCCGATCATGATCGCCCGAGTATGGCGCGCCAGGACCACAGGCACCGCGGCGACCAGCAGATATCAGCAGGTGTTCGAGTCAGAGGTGATGCACGACCTGCGCGGCCTGCCCGGCTTCCGCGGCGCCTACCTCCTGGCCCGCCACGGCGCCGAGGCCATGGAGTTGACTACCGTCACGCTGTTCGACTCCCTGGACACCATCAAGGCGTTCACGGGCGCGGACCACACCCGCGAACGCGTCACCCCGCCGGCCCGCGCGACGCTGCTGGACTCGGACCCGCACGTCCTGCACTTCGACGTGCTGGTTCACACCCTTGTTCGTTGATCGCGTCGCGGCCCGACGAGCGCAAGGGCGGCACGTTCGAGGGTGTCGAGCCCGCCGGGCGGCAGAGCGGGATGCGTGATGAGGGCGGAGCGGAATGAGACGGCAGAGCTCCGCGCCCTTGCCGTCCTAGGAGTGCTGTCCGCCTGTCTCGTCGAACAGGTCCTCAAGGGACTGGGCCGTCACCGCACGAGTGGCCCATGATTCCAACTGGGCCAGATCAGCGCAGGTGGAGAACCGGGTGCGCATGTCATCCGAGATGTCGAAGCCGCGGGCGCCCAGCACCAGCAGAAGCATCCTGACCGCCTCCTCCGCTTTGCCCTCCGCTTTGCCTTCCGCTTGGCCGCGGCCATAGTGCTCACGAGCGAAGGGACTGTAGACGGGCCAGGTGGCGGACGTCATGATGATCTCCTCCAGGAGGCGCCGCACGTCGGGCGCGGACATGCTGTTATCAGCAGGTGTTCGAGTCAGAGGTGATGCACGACCTGCGCGGCCTGCCCGGCTTCCGCGGCGCCTACCTCCTGGCCCGCCACGGCGCCGAGGCCACGGAGCTGACGACCGTCACGCTGTTCGACTCCCTGGACACGATCAAGGCCTTCGCGGGCGCGGACCACACCCGCGAACGCGTCACCCCGCCGGCCCGCGCGACGCTACTGGACTCGGACCCGCACGTCCTGCACTTCGACGTGCTGGTTCACACCCTTGTTCGTTGATCGCGTCGCGGCTCGACGAGCGCAAGGGCGGCACGTTCGAGGGTGTCGAGCCCGCCGGGCGGCAGAGCGGGATGCGTGATGAGGGCGGAGCGGAATGAGACGGCAGAGCTCCGCGCCCTTGCCGTCCTAGGAGTGCTGTCCGCCTGTCTCGTCGAACAGGTCCTCAAGGGACTGGGCCGTCACCGCACGAGTGGCCCATGATTCCAACTGGGCCAGATCAGCGCAGGTGGAGAACCGGGTGCGCATGTCATCCGAGATGTCGAAGCCGCGGGCGCCCAGCACCAGCAGAAGCATCCTGACCGCCTCCTCCGCTTTGCCTTCCGCTTGGCCGCGGCCATAGTGCTCACGAGCGAAGGGACTGTAGACGGGCCAGGTGGCGGACGTCATGATGATCTCCTCCAGGAGGCGCCGCACGTCGGGCGCGGACATGCTGTAAGCGTATTCATAGTACTTCGTAGCGTGTTCATCGCGCAGCTCTGCCAGCGCCATGGCGAAAGCCTCCACCACCTTGCGGTCACGACCGTGGGCCATGACCGCCATGATCGCCAGCGCCGGGCGAGCCACAGCCTCCTGAGGATCAGTGATGACCGGAATGTCATCCGGCCCCAACACCTGCGCCTGCAGGCGGTAGCCGGTCAATCCGGACTCGACGGGCGGCGCGTAATGGTCGGCAACACCGCGATCGGGGCAGACGAGCAAGACCGTGACATCACAGCGCAACATGAGCCACAGGGCGGCAGCGTAGCGGGCCAATTGCTTAGGGTCCTTGGACTTGTCCTGCTGGACCTCCACGATGATGGCGTGTGCGGGGGCCTGCGGCGGTCCCAGGACAACGACCACGTCGGACTCTATGTCGTCGGAGCGGCGAGTGTTGAAGGTGGTCTTCTCCAGCCGGACCAGCGGGGTGGCGGGCAACTCGACTCCCAGAAGATCACGCAAGACCTCCACCACCAGTTGGGGACGTTCATTGAACATCTGAACGAGGGCGTCATGTCGGGGGGACGGCATGACACTTATTGTCACATGTCCAGCACCCAAAGTTACGAGAATGACCGAGAAACCGCCTTCCCTGCGCGACTGGCTACGCGTAGCGACGACTTCTCCCTCTTCGCACGCCTCTCGGGAACGCGATCGGCCGGCGAAGCGGCTTGAAGCGGGGGTTTGGGGGGCCGCGCCCCCCAATGTCACAGTCTGAGCCCTCAGGCGCGAAGCGCCCCCCCAATGTCACAGCCCGAGCCCTCAGGCGCGAAGCGCCCCCCACTGCGAGGACCGCGCCTGTAAAGCCGGGGGTTTGGGGGGCTGCGCCCCCCAATGTCACAGCCTGAACTCCCGAGCGCGAAGCGCTATTGAGCGAAGACCGTGCTTCTCCCCTGCGGCTACTTGCGCTTGTTGATTTCCTCGGTGAGCTGGGGCACGACCTGGTGGAGGTCGCCCACCACGCCGTAGTCGGCCAGCTCGAAGATCGGGGCCTCCGGGTCCTTGTTGATCGCGACGATCGTCTTCGCCGTCTGCATGCCGGCCCGGTGCTGGATGGCGCCCGAGATGCCCGCCGCGATGTACAGCTGCGGCGAGACCGTCTTGCCCGTCTGTCCCACCTGGAACTGGTGCGGGTACCAGCCCGCGTCCGTGGCGGCGCGGGAGGCGCCGACGGCGGCGCCGAGCGAGTCGGCCAGGCCCTCGATGATCGAGAAGTTGTCGGCGGAGCCGACGCCGCGCCCGCCCGAGACCACGATCGCGGCCTCCGTCAGCTCCGGCCGGGCGCCCTTCTCCTGCTTGACCCGCTCGACGATGCGGGCCGCCTTGGCGGCGTCGGACAGGGTGACCGACACCTCCTCCTCGGCGCCCGCGGCGGGGGCGGCCTCGGGGGCGGTGGAGTTGGGGCGTACGGCGACGATCGGCGTGCCCTTGCTCACCTTGGACTGCACGTTGATGCCGCCGCCGAAGATCGACTGGTCGGCGACGAAGCCCTCGCCCAGGCCCACGGCGTCGGTGATGACGCCGGAGTCGGTCTTGACGGCCAGGCGACCGGCGACCTCCTTGCCCTCGGACGTGGCGGCCACGAGCACGGCGGCCGGGGAGGTGGCGGCGACGAGCTGGGCGAGCAGCTCGGCCTTGGGCGCGACCACGTAGTCGACGATGTCGCTCGACGCGGCGACGTAGATCTTGTCAGCGCCGTACTCGGCGAGCCTGGCCTTGGCCTCGGCGGTGAGGCCGGGGCCCGCCCAGACGGCGGAGGGGGTGCCGAGCGAGCGGGCCAGGGTCAGCAGCTCCAGCGTGACCTTCTTGACCTCGCCTTCGACCTGCTCGACGAGAACGAGAATCT
This sequence comes from Nonomuraea angiospora, assembly GCF_014873145.1. Taxonomy (NCBI): domain Bacteria; kingdom Bacillati; phylum Actinomycetota; class Actinomycetes; order Streptosporangiales; family Streptosporangiaceae; genus Nonomuraea; species Nonomuraea angiospora. The sequence goes on from NZ_JADBEK010000001.1 coordinate 6,058,958, forward strand.
CCGACATATCAGCAAAACTCCCGTTCTCAGATGAACTTCTTGGACGCGAGGTAGTCGGCGGCCTTCGCGCCACCGTCGCCCTCGTCCTTGACGATCGTGCCGGCCACGCGCGGCGGGGCGGCGGCGAAGTCGACGACCGAGGACCACGCGGCGGCCAGGCCCACCTGGGCGGCGTCGATGGAGGCGTCGCCGATGGCCAGCGTCTCGACCGGCTTCTTCTTGGCGGCCATGATGCCCTTGAACGACGGGTAGCGCGGCTCGTTGATCTTCTCGACCACGGAGACGACGGCCGGCAGCGTGGCCTCGACCTTGTCGAAGCCGTAGTCGGTGATGCGCTGGATCGCGATCGAGGAGCCCTCGACGTCGACCTTGTTGGCCAGCGTGAGCTGCGGGGTGCCGAGGCGCTCGGCCAGCATCGCGGCCAGCACGCCGGTGCGCGCGTCAGTGGACTCGGAGCCCAGGATGACCAGGTCGAACCCGATCTTCTTGAGCACCTGCGCCATCGCGTACGAGGTGGACAGCGCGTCGGAGCCGTGCAGCGCGTCGTCGCTGAGGTGGACGGCCTTGTCGGCGCCCATGGCCAGCGCCTTGCGGATGGTCTCGGTGGCCTTGCCGGGGCCCATGGTGAGCACGGTCACCTCACCACCGTGGGCCTCCTTGAGCCGCAGCGCCTCCTCGACCGCGTACTCGTCAAGCTCGTTGACCACGCCGTCGACGGCGTCGCGGTCGAGCGTCTTGTCATCGGACCGCAGCTTGCGCTCGGTCGCAGTGTCGGGGACCTGCTTCACGCAGACGACGATGTTCATGGCCGGTGGCCGACCTCCCGTGTTCGCGTGCGCGACCGCCTCGTTGCGGCCGGCGCCGAATGCAATGCTGTCCAGACTGCCAGGTGCCCACCGGGCCACTGACAGAGGGTCTGCCCAAGCTTTCGGGAGTTATGTTACCCGTCAGTAGCTTCACTGCAAACCCGCAGCTACCCACTATACAGAACTTTGTTCGGTCTAGGCCGAGAGCAGGAACACGACCCCCACCACGAGTGCCGTACCCGCGAACAGCGCCAGCGTGAACGTGCTGAACACCGCCGCCAGCCCGAAACACAGTCCCACGGCCCCCGCCACGCTGACCAGGTCCGTGATCATGCGGCTGCGCCGGAACAGGCTCTTCGAGAACAACGCCACGCCCGCGTCGGCCACCACAGCCAGCGCGTACGCCGCCAGCATGAACAACGCCACCTCGGGCAGCGGCTCACGCGCGGCGGCGGCCAGCAGCGACACGAACAGTCCCGAGCCGATCAGCCAGCGCCTGCGCACCTTCTCCCGGTGCCTGGCCCTGGACTCCTCCACCGACCTGCGCGGCCCTCCCTTGCCCGGCCGCCACTCCCTCGTTTCCAGGTCGTCGGCGAGGCTCATCGCCCGGGGCGGGACGTGGCGTACGTGGGAGACCGGCTCGACCCCCAGCCTGGCGCAGAGCTGCGCGGCCGTCGGCCGCGCGGCGGGGTCGGTGGACAGGCACTCGCGTAACAGCGGCGCCAGCCACTCGGGCACGCCCTCCAGGTCGGGCGAATGGTGCACCACCCGGTACGCCACCGCGGAGGCGGGCCCCTGCCCGTACGGCTGCCGCCCGGTCGCCGCGTACGCCAGCGTCGCCCCGAAGGAGAACACGTCGGCCTCCATGCCCGCGCTCTTGCCCTCCAGCACCTCGGGGGCCAGGTAGCCGGGCGTGCCCACCACGGCGCCGGAGGCCGTGACCGACAGCGAGTCGAGCGCGCTGGCGATGCCGAAGTCGATGACGACGGGCTCGCCCTCGGCCATCATCACGTTAGCCGGTTTGAGATCGCGGTGCACCACGCCGGACTCGTGCATGGCGAGCAGCGCGTCGGCCAGCCCGGCGGCCAGCCGGCGCAGGTCGGCCACGGGCACGGGCACGGCGCTGAGCGGGCGGCCCTGGACGTAGCGGGTCACGAGGTAGGGCCGGCCGCCATCGAGCGAGGCGTCGAGCACTTCGGCCACGTGCGGCCCGCCGACCCGGCGCATGGTCTCCACCTCGCGCGCCAGCCGGGCCAGCGCCCCGCCGTCGGCGGTGACGTGGGGGTGGAGCACCTTGACCGCGACCGTCCGGCCCTCGGCGTCGAGGGCGAGATGCACCTCGCCGAACCCGCCCGCCCCGAGCTTGGAAAGAAGCTCATACGGGCCGAGGTGCTCGCTCATACCTCATCTCTCCCCCCGAGATCCCATGGGGACACTCAGGACCAGGGAGTCAGGAACCCCAGCCCGAGGTCGCTGAGCAGGCTGTCGATCAGCCCGGTGATCAGCCCGATCGTGCTCTGCCTGGCGTTGCCCGCCAGCTCGTCGATGACCGACTCCGGCGCCTGCCACGGATACCACACCGCGTCCTGCCCCAGCGCGAACATCACCGCGAACAGCGCCGCCGTGCCCACCAGCACGACCGCGACCAGCGCCGCACCGGGGCTGCGCAGCACGCCGGTCAGCGTACGGGTGACGGCCTGGCGCGGCGCGCCGCCGCCCGGCAGCACGAACAGGCCGCCCGCGAAGGCGCCCGCCGCGAACGAGGCGGCCACGTTGACGCTCATCCCGCCCACCCAGTGGAGCAGGCCCCAGACGCACAGCCCGAACAGCAGCGCCAGCGGCACGTGCACCGCCGTCACGAGCGCGGACTTGACCAGCGCCCAGGGCGTGCCGACGACCGCCAGCAGCGGGTCGGCCGAGCTGCTGCCGCGCATCTGGCGCCGCTTGACCAGGTCGCCGAAGAGGTATTCGCCGAGCCTCAGCACCAGCGCGAGCGCGACGGCGATCGCGCCCACCATGACCGGCATCATGACGGTCAGCGCGACCAGCGTGACCAGCAGGAGCAGGCCCACGACCTGGCTGCCGAACAGGTATCTCTTCCGCTCGGACGGCGGGGTGTACTGAGGCGGCGGGGTGTAGGGCCTGACCTGCGACGGCGAGGTGGGCGGCGGCGCCGGGTAGCCCGCGACCCGCTGGTCGGTGCGGGCCACCGGCGGCCTGGCCGCGACCGGCGCGGGCACGTAGGGCGGCGGCCTTTCCTCCTGGTACGGCCGCTCCTCCCTGCGCGGTGGCGGCCGTTCCTCCCTGCGCGTCGGTGGCCGATCCTCCCGCTGCGGGGGCGGCGCGGTCTTGCCGTACTCGACCGGCGGCAGCAGGTCGGAGTACGAGTCCATGACCCGCGTGCCGCTGCCCATGCGCTTGGTGCCGGTCGGCCCGTCGAAGGACGTCTCGTTGAAGGTGGTCACGGCCGGGTCGAGCGCCCTGGCCATCCGCAGCAGCTCGTGCGCGCTGGGCCGGGAGGCGGGGTCGACCTGCAGCGCCCTGCCGAGCCAGCCGCGCAGCCACGCGGGCGCCTTGTCGATCTGCGCCCGCCCTTCCATGATGTTGAAGCAGACCGCCTCGAACGTCCCCGTGCCGAACGGCGGCGCCCCCGTCGCGGCGAAGAACACCGTCGAGGCCAGCGCGTGCACGTCGGCCGCCTGGGTGATCTCGGAGTCACGGATGATCTCGGGCGCCAGATAGCCCGGCGTGCCGACGAACATGCCCGTCTGGGTCAGCCTGGTCGCGTTGACCAGGTGGGCGATGCCGAAGTCGATGACCAGCGGCTCGCCGTTGACCAGCATGACGTTGGACGGCTTGAAGTCGCGGTGGATCACGTCGGCCGTGTGGATGGCCACCAGCGCCTGGCAGAGGCCCTGGGTGAGCCTGATGACCTCGCGCGCCTCCAGCGGGCCGTCGGCCAGGACGGTGTCCTCCAGCGTGCGCCCGGGGGCGAAGCGGGTCACGACGTACGGCTGGCCGCCCACGAGCTCGGCGTCGATCACCTCGGCGACGTGCGGGCTGCGCACCCGGCGCATGGTCTCGACCTCGCGGGTCAGCCGGTCGCGCGCCTTGAGGTCGGCGGCAACGTGCGGGTGGAGCACCTTGATGGCGACCTCGCGGCCCTCGCCGTCGAGACCGAGGTGGACGACCCCCATGCCACCTTCGCCGATCTTCCTGACCAGCCGGTACGGGCCCAGGCGTTCTGGTGCTTGGGTGCTCATCGCCACCTTCCCCGCATCATCCCCCGGGATTCCCCCTCAGCCCGTCTAGCTGTCTGACCACTGGATTGACGTTCAGCGGAGTCCATACGGCCCCCTTTGGCTTGTCCCCGAACGTGCCGGCGGCGAGGATCAGCGAGAGCGCGGCGGCCACCGCCAGAGCCCCCGCCATCACCATCGCCGCTGCCCTCGAGGGTACGAGCGATGAGAGCGTTCTGCGCATCTGTTTGCCAGGACCCTCCACTCCAGGGCCCGCGCAGACGGTCCACAACGCGACCGCGGCGCCCCAGGCCAGGGCGTTGGACGGGTCCATCCGAGCCACCACGGTGAGCAGCAGCGTCACCGGCAGGCCCAGGATGAGCGCGTAGAGCACGAGCGCCAGCGTGATGCCCACCGACTTGGCCAGCGCCTGGGGAAAGGCGAACACCCTGACCACGTCGAGCGCCGCGGCCCCCGCGGCCCTGCGGGCGGTCAGCTGCGGCTGGGCCAGGTCGGCCGCGCGCAGCAGGATCGCGGCCGGGATCGCCACGACCGCGACCAGCACGGGAGCGAGCACGGCCGCCACGATCATCACGATGAGCAGCATCGCGCCGGCCACGCCGTACGCCTTCGACCGCTGCAGCATCTTGCCCGGCGGGACCGACGGGATGTACGGCTCCCGCTTGGTGCTCGGGTCGGGCTGCGGGTACTGCGGCGGGATGTACGGGGGCGGCTGGAGCGGGCTCGGCGCGGGCCGCGCGTAGTCGGGCACGTCGGGACCCGCGCTCGGCACCTGGGCGTTCGGGACCGGCGTGTGGATGCGCCCGTAGTCGGGCGAGTCGGGGCGGACCCGCCGGGTGGGCACGTCGCCCTCACCTGGCGGGGCCACGAGGCCGTGGTTGTTGACCGGCTGCTGCGGCTGCCAGGGCGGCGGGGTCAGGCCGCTCTCGCGCTGGATGCGCCGCAGCTCCTCCGGCGTCACCCTGCGGGTCGGCCACGGGTCCGGCTGGTTGGGCAGGAGCGAGACGTACTGCTGGTCCTGGGGCGGCGCGGCGGCCTGCTCCTGGGACTCCAGCAGGCTCCTGGGCGTCACCGGCGGCGTGGAGATGTCGTACGACGGCTTGTCCTGCACGCGCGGGGGCTCGGTCGGCCGCGGAACGGTCGAGATCTCGTCGGGCACGGTGCTCGGCGTCTTCGGGAGCATCCGGGCGGTCTGCTCGGCCAGCTCGGCCGCCTTGGGGCGCTTGTTCGGGTTGCGCTGGAACGCGGCCTTCAGCAGCGGCTGCAACGTCGCCGGGGCGGCGCTCACGTCGGCCTTGCCGGCGGTGATGTTGTAGAAGATCATCTCCAGCGTGCCCTTGCCGAAGGGCGGCTGGCCGGTGGAGGCGAACAGCAGCGTGCCCGCCCACGCGTGCACGTCGACCTCCGGCCCCGCCTCCTGGCCCTCGATGATCTCGGGCGCGAGGTAGCCGGGCGTGCCGATGAACATGCCGGTCTGCGTCAGCCGGGTCGCGTCGACCGCCTGGGCGATGCCGAAGTCGATCAGGACGGGCTCGCCGTCGAGGATCAGCACGTTTCCGGGCTTGAGGTCGCGGTGGATCACGCCCACCGAGTGCACGGAGGACAGCGCGGCGGCCACCCCGTGCGCGAGCTTGACCAGCGAGGGCAGGTCGAGGGGCCCGTCGTCCTTGACGATCTCGTCGAGGGGACGGCCGGGGACGTAACGGGTGACGATGTACGGGCGATGACCGGTGACATCGGCGTCGAGCACCTCGGCGATGTATTTGCTCCGCACGCGCCGCATCGTCTCGACCTCGCGCGAAAGCCGCCGCCTGGCGACCTCGTCGCCGGCGACCTCGCCGCGCAGGACCTTGACCGCCACCTGCCGACCCTGCGGGTCGACAGCGAGGTGGACAACGCCCATCCCGCCTTCACCGAGCCGCCTGAGCAGCCGGTAAGGGCCTAGTCGGTCATCGTTCATGGCATGAAGCACCATACCGGCTTAATCCCCGCCCACGAGATGAACCATGAGGCCACATTCCCACTCGTACAACGTCCAGAAAGGGGCCATCGGTTTCCCATCCAACGGTCTCGAATCGGCTTCAGTTTCCCCTCAACCGGCCAGCGGCAGAACCTCGGCGCTCTTCAGCCCGGCCAGCGTGGCACCGGACACGGCCAGTTTCGACCTGCGCACGCCGCTCCCGATCACCACTCTGGGATGCTCGGCGACGTGCGTGTCCACCAGGACGGGCCAGTCGGCGGGCAGGCCCAGCGGGGTGATGCCGCCGTACTCCATCCCGGTCAGCTCGACCGCGTCGGCCATCGGCGCGAAGCTCGCCTTGCGGGCGTCGAGGTGGCGGCGGACGACTCCGTTGACGTCCACCCGCATCGTCGCGAGCACCATGCAGGCGACGTAGCGCGTCTCGCCGCCGCGCTTGGCCGCGACGACCACGCAGTTGGCCGACTCGTCGAGCGTCACGCCATACCGCTCGCAGAACGCCGCCGTGTCGGCCAGCTCAGGGTCGATCTCGGCCACTTCGACGCCCTCCAGCTCCGGCACGGCGAGCGCGACCGGGTCGGCCAGCAGGTCGGTCCGGTCGTTGGCGGGCACCCAGTGCAACGCCATCCCCATCTCCTCGATTTTATCTCCGCAGATCGCTTCTCCCAGGAGCCTACGGTGGCCGCGGGGGTGGCGAGCGGCGTCAGGCGGACTGCAGCACTCGCTGGTGCAGCTGGGTGACGACACTGCGGGCGGACTCCATGGCCCCCGCCTGCCATGCGATCAGATGGGTGAGCCAGTCGCCCGCGAAGTAAACCCTTCCGGCGGGGCGTTGCAGAAAAGTGAAGGACGAATCAAAGTCGGGCCAGCGCACCCAGCCTCCCTGGATGTGCGGCTGGCGGTCCCAGGCGATGGAGACGCTGGACAGAAGGTTCTGTCGGTATTTGTCGCCGTGGATCTTCTTGCCCTGGGTGAGCGCCCTGCGCCTTCTGTCCTCGGGGGCGAGGGCCGCGTACAACTCGGCGTTCCGCTCGGTGTTGTAGTAGCCGACGAGGACGCCGCGCTCGGAGTGGTAGCCGTGGGAGGGGTACCAGATGTGGGTGATGTCCAGGTCGGTCTCGGTCACGCCGCCGTAGATGCGGTCCTCCAGCTCCCACCAGCGGCGGCCGTACTCCAGGCCGATCTTGCCGGCGGCGACCGGGATCGGGGTGCCGAGCGCGGTGGTGACCTGGGCGCCGAGGTTGTGCGGGATCTTGGCGAGGATGTGGGGCGGCAGGGCGGCGATGCAGTAGTCGGCCTTGAGGCCGCCGCCCTCCCAGGCGACCTCCACGCCGTCCGCCAGGTTGGTGATCTTGGTGACCTTGGCGCCGGTCCTGATCCGGTCGCGGCCGACCGCCTCCGTCAGCTTGGTGACGATGGCGTCCATGCCGCCGACGGGCTGGAACATGGGGGTGGCCTGTTCGTAGCCGAAGTCGTTGGTGATGGCGCGGCCGGTGCCGGCGGCGAGGACCTGGTGGAGGGTGCCCGGGGCGTCGAGGGGAGTGCCGGTGTCGATTGCCGGATATTTCGTGAAACCGCGGCGCTCGGAGCCTTCGTATCGGTGCTTCGGGCCCAGGTCACCGAATCTCCGGAGGAATTCGAGCAGCGTCTCCTGGTCGGCCTTGCTGATGGCCCGGTCCAGCGCGCCGACATTTGTCGCTTTCGCCAATAATTCCGCGATATAGCCGTACATGTCGGCTCGGGCGGTGCGCGCCCGCACCGTCCGGCCGTTGGTGTTCACGTAGGCGGCGGCGTTGTTGTTGACGAAGGTCTCGATGGGGATGCCCAGCTCGCGGCAGTAGTCGAGGGTGACCATCCAGGGGGCGATCCGGCCGGGGCCCGCGTTGAAGTAGACGCCCTCGCCGAACCTCACGTCCTGGGCGGGCCCGTTCAGCTCGGCCAGGCGGTCGCCGCCGCGCAACGTGAGGTTCCGCCCGCCGGCCTTCTCCCTGGCCTCCAGGAGCGTGCAGTCGTATCCGGCCTTGCCCAGCTCGTACGCGGCCGTCAGCCCCGCCACCCCGGCGCCGAGGATCACGACCTTCGCCGCCCCCTTGCCGCTCAGGCTGAAGTCGCCCGGCCTGGGGGCGGCGAACTGCTTGTCCTGCTCGGACGGCGCCAGGCCGAGGGCGCCCATGGCGGCGTACATGGCGCCCGCGCCGCCCACCGCCCCGATCCCGACGAGCAGCCCCCGCCGGGTCAGCGCCGCACCCTCCACGCCGCCGTCTCCCTCCGCGCTCCACAAAACCGCTCCGCACCGTACACCCGGCCGCAGATCACCGCATTCCAGACGCCGGAGATCCGTGGAACGCCAGGGTCAGCCGTACGGGCCGCTGCCGCAGGCGATCTGGCCGCCGATGGTGGCGAAGATGCCGAACAGGGCCATGACCTGCGCGAAGTCGTCCGTCGTGAACTCGATGTGCCGCGGCCCCACCGACTTCACGCCCGGGATCAGCGCCACGGCCGCCGCGATGGCGGTGGAGTTCCACTCCACCCCGAGCGTGTACGGCGCAGCCACCGCATAAGGCGTGAAGTCGCTCAACCGGTTGAGCGCACGGACCGTCGCCTCACGGATCCTGGCCTGCGCGACGCTCGGCGGCAGCAACTCGGCGGAGAACTTGTCGATCCCCTTCTTCACCGCGACCGTCTCGACGTCGCCGAGCACCTCGCGCGCCTCTTCCCCGACGGCCTCGTCCCCGGCCACCAGCACGACCGGCACCCCGTGGAACCCGGCGCACGCCGCCACGAGCCGGGTCTCGCCGCACAGCTCGCCGTTGAGGTAGACGTTCTGGATCTCCTTGCCCATCCAGGTGTGGTTGAGCACGCCGTGCGGCACGCCGGCGCGGGCGTGGTAGCCGACGAAGCACGCCGCCTGGAACGAGCTGTCGAGCCCCTGGGCCATCCGCTGCGCCTTGCCCGGGCCGCGGATGAGGCTGGCGCGCGGGTCGAGCAGGTCGATCCGGAGGTTCTTGGTGGAGCCGTGGGCGTCGTTGACCAGCACGCTGGCCGCCCCGGCGGCGAAGGCCCCCTCGATGGCGGCGTTCGCGTCGGCCGTCATCAGCTCGCAGCCGCGCTCGTACCCGCGTTTGCCGGCGTGCATCTCCTCGGGGTCGGTCAGCCCCGTCACGCCCTCCATGTCGACGGACAGATAAACCTTCACGCGTTCCCACTCCTCATCAGGCGCCCCATGTCTCCACCCGGCGGACCTCGTCCTCCGTCATGAGCCCCACGTGCTTCTCGACGAACGCCGTGGCCTCCTCGCGCCACTGTGCCGGGATCTCGGCCAGGGCCCGCGGGTAGCAGTGGTCCAGCCAGGCCGTCGACTCCTCCGAGACGTCGAAGTAGTCGAGGGCCTTGGCGAAGAGCGTGTTCTCGATGCCGGGGACGCGGGCGAACCCGTACTCGATCATCTCCTGCCCCCCGTACGGCGGCTTCTTGAGGTACTTCTGCGCGACGGGGCGGTCGGCGGTGATGGGGGTGTCGAGGGGGCGGCGCTCGACGGCCGCCTGGATGAGCTCCTTGTAGAGGCACTTGCCGCAGGTACGGCACGGGCCGTCGGTGCCGCGCAGGCACCAGCGCACGTAGTCCTTGAGGTCGGACCCCAGGGCCAGGCGCATCGTGGTGGCCTCGCTCACCCCGCCGACGGGGAGCACGATGTGCACGCCGGCGGCCGCGAACAGCCGGCCCCACCTGCCGTGCGGCGACCACATGGGGTTGTCGGGCGTGTAGCGCCACAGGTAGCGGCCTCCGCCGAGCCAGCGCGAGCCGAGCTCGTAGCCGAAGCCCAGCCCGCCGAGGTCGAGCTGGTCGGCGAGCAGCAGCGCGCCGGCCGCGACCGCGTGGTGCTCCGGGTAGCCGGGGCGCGGCTCGGCCAGGGTGAACTCGAGGTCGGAGGTGACCGTGCTCAGCTCGCGCCCTGTCTTGGCGGCGAGCTTGGCCAGGACGTCCGACCGGTAGTGGGACCAGCGGTTGGGGACGCGCGGGTGCGGCACCCGGCGGAAGTGCACGAACGGCGCCTGCGGGTAGACGGTGGCCGCCGCCACGGAGTCCGCGCCGCCGCTGTAGGAGATCGCGAGCCGGGCCCCCGGACGGCGCGGCTCGGCCCCCACCGGCCCGGCCTCGACGCCCCACCCGGAGTGCAGGGCTTCGGCGAGGTCCGCCGAGATGGCGCGGTCGAAGGAGATGCGCTTCCTCGTCCACGGCGCCACGACCGTCCAGGCGGCGACGGCGAAGAGGTCCGGGTGGGCGTCGCCGGGGACGCCGCCGACGGAGCAGGAGTTGATGGCCAGCTTGATGGGGTGCTCGTCGGAGGCCTTGCCCGTGATCTCGTCCTCCGCGTCGAGGCGGAAGGTCAGGCTCGTGCCGGTCCAGGTCACGCGCACGGCTGCTCCCCCGGTTGCCCGGAGGCGCGGCCGGCGCGGAGGTCGTCGATGGCCTGCCAGACCAGGACCTCGTTCTGGAGCACGCCGTCCAGGGCCTTCGCCGTCTCCTGGGCGAGCCGGTGGGTGTCGTCGAGCTTCGCCTTGTCGGCCTTGCCGATCCCGGAGCCGGTCCCGGTCACTGTCGGGCGGGCGTTCCTGAGCCGCTCCACCTCGCTCTGGAGGGTGGCCATTTCCCGCCGGAGCGTCTGGACCTCCCAGAGCGCGTCCCTGATGTCCTGACGGTGGTCGGAAATGGAGATGTAGCGGGAGTCGAACCACGTACGCACGGCCTTCCGGAGCCGCGCAGGGACCAGGACGCGCATCATGAAACGCCACCATACTGGCAAACCCGCGCGCGATAGGACGAGCCGTTCGAATGGGTCGACTTTCCCTTTTCAGCGGCCGGTGAACTTGGGCTTGGCCTTTTCCGTGAAGGCCCGCATCCCGAGCTTGGCGTCGTCCGTGGCGAACAGCCCGGAGAACTGCAGGCGCTCGATCTCGAGCCCCGTGTCGAGGTCGGCCTCCAGACCTCGATCGACCGCTTGCTTGGCGGCGCGGAGCGCGACCGACGGGCCGCCGACGAACGTGGCGGCCCACTCCAGCGCGGCCGTGTAGACCTGCTCGTCGGGCACCACCCGGTCCACCAGGCCCAGGTCGAGGGCCTCGGCGGCGGGCACGTGGCGGCCCGTGAAGATCAGGTCCTTGGCCCGCGCCGGGCCGATCAGGCGGGGCAGGCGCTGGGTGCCGCCCGCGCCGGGGATGAGGCCGAGCAGGATCTCCGGCTGGCCCAGCTTGGCCGACTCGCCCGCGACCCTGAAGTCGGCGCAGAGGGCGAGCTCGCAGCCGCCGCCCAGCGCGTAGCCGGTGATCGCGGCGATGACCGGCTTGCCGATCCGCGCGACCTCGGTGAAGCAGGCCTGGAGCGTACGGGAGTGGGCGGCCATGTCGGCGTAGGACATGTCGGCCATTTCCTTGATGTCCACGCCCGCGGCGAAGACCTTCTCACCGCCGTAGACGATCACGGCCTGCACCTGCGGGTCGGCGTCCACCTCGCGGGCCGCCTCGACGATCTCCCGCTGGACCTGCATGTTGAGGGCGTTCATCTTCGGACGGTCAAGACGGATCGTGGCGATCTGGTCGGCCACCTCGACGCTCACAAACTCACCCATGAGCCGAACCTAACAGAGTGATCGCGATCGTCCATGGCAGCCACGGTGGCGGACACGGTCAGCGGGCGGCGGAGATCACCTCGTCCACCGTCTTCCTGCTCCGGGAGGCGCGGACGAGCGCCGCCGACAGCCGGGCCAGCTCGTCGCCGGAGTGGGCCAGCTCGGCCAGCGGGCGCGCCTGGCGGGGCAGCCCGAGCTTGCCCGCGCCCTCCAGCACCCGCTGGTCCAGGTGCGGCGCGACCTGGGGCCACACGGCCTGGACCTCGCGCAGGAAGATGTCGGCCCCCGTCGGGCCGATGCCCGGGAACTCCGTCAGCAGCGCCGCGATCCTGCGGTCGTCGCCGCCGGCCTCCTCGCGCAGGCGGCGCAGGTCGCCCTTCCAGCGGTCGAGGAGCAGGTCGGCGCCCCTGCCCAGCATCGTCGAGGTGCGTTCGTCGTAGCGGACGTAGTGGCCGCGGTCCAGCGCGTCCACCCGGTCCTGCCAGCTCGCCTCCCGCATGGCCTTCGGCGTGCCGTACCCCGCCTCGAACAGCTCCCTGGCGCCCGCGACGGCGACCTCGGCCGAGATGCGCGCGCTGAGCAACGTGGCCAGGACGAGCAGCTGGTAGAGGGGCTTGGGCCGGTCGGCGAGTCTGATGCCGGCCTCGCGGGCGAAGGTCCGGCCGTACCGGTCGAGCAGCACGTCCACGACGGCCTTCTCGGTCTTACCCATGCCCGCCCGCTACCCGGGGCGTGTCGTGACATGCCGGGTTTGGGGTGGGGGTCGCTGGGGAGGCGGAGGGTTGGCGACTGCGAAGGAGCTAGCCGTGCTGACCTTGACTGACAACGCCGTCGAGGCGATCCGCGATCTGATGGTCGGAGAGGACGTGCCCGCCGAGGCGGGCCTGCGCATCTCCCCGAAGCCCGACGAGGCGGGAACGCTGGAGCTCTCGCTGACGAGCACGCCGGAAGCGGGTGACCAGGTCGTCGAGAAGGAGAACGTCCGCGTCTTCGTCGCCGAGGACGTGGTCGAGATCCTCGACGACAAGGCGCTCGACGCGCAGCCGGGCGCGCCGGGGCAGCCGATGTTCCGGCTGGGTCGGCGGGCCTGACGGGGCCTAGCCGAAATCGGGTCCGGTCTCGGGCGGGCGCACGTCGCCCAGCCCGAACAGGCCCACCAGCGTCCCGTCCACCCGGGTGACGACGACGTGGTCCACCTTGGCCCGGTCCATGCGCCGGACCAGCGGTTCGAGCTCCTCGCTCGGCCGTACGGTGGTCACGCCCGGCCGCATGGCCCGCTCGGCGACGCCGTCCAGATCGGCGCCCTTGAGCTCGCGCGAGCCGATGACGCCCTGGACCACGTCGTCGTCGTCCACGACGACCGCCAGCCCGGCCGGGTCGGCGATGATGCGCTCGGTGATCTCGTCCAGCGGGTCGCCGAGGGCGGCCCGCACGGGGTCGCGGCGCAGGTACCGCGACACCAGCGTGGCCGTGCCCTCGTAGGGCAGGTCCGCGGAGAGCCAGTCCATCTTGCCCTGCCGGTAGTCGTACACGTCCTCGAACCCGAGGTGGTCGAGCCGGTGGGCGGCCCGCGGGCTCAGGTCGCAGAGCCAGTCGTGGCAGTAGACGACGACCGGCCGCCCCGGATCCAGCTCGCCGGCGGACGTGCGCATGGCGGCGAGCGGCAGGTGCACGGCCTCGGGCAGGTGCGCCCACGTGTACTCCTTCTCCGGCAGCACCTCCACGAGCTGGGCCCGCCGGTCGGCGACCAGGTCCCGCACGGCTTCGCGATCGATGATGTTCGTCATGAGGTCCTCCTGCCCCCAGACGGTGATTTGTGTCACTATGACGGGGCGTCCTATTCAGGGAGTGCCCGATGTGTGACGATCCGCTGTTGCCCGCCCCCGTGGCCCGCGCGCTCGCCGACTATCGCGAGCTTCGTGACACGCACGGCCCCTGCTGGGGCGAACCGCCCATCACGTACGTCGTCCAGGCCTGGGCCACCGTCTTCCTCGACCGTCGCCACAGCTACTGGGAGGCGGCGCTACGGCAGCTCGCCGGGCGCTATCCCCCGGAGGAGGCCGAGGACCACCTCGACGAGACGGACCCCGAGCTGGCACTGCGCGACGCGCTGGCGGGCGACGTGCTGGACAACCTGGCCGCGCTGCGCCTCACCCCCGAGGGCTTCGCGCTGGAGGCCGTCACCCGGGTCGTGCTGGACGACGGGCCCTTCCGTACGTCGCTGCTCCTCGACTCCAGCGCGGACGAGCCGGTCACGGTCGTCGTGGACGGCACGCCGTACGAGGTGCCGCCCCATGGCGCCCGCGTGGCCGGCCTGGAGCGGGAGGTCAGCGTCGGCGGGGAGCCCGTGGACCTGTCGCCGCTGCGCAGGCGGGCGGAGGCGGCCACGATCAGGGTGCGGGCGGGGTTCCCGTGCCGGTGGAGCGTGATGGGCGCGAACGGGCAGGGCTGGTACCCCGAGGGCGCCCCACCCAAGATGGACGTCCACCGCAGGCCGTTCTTCCACGGCGACGACCTCGTGATCGCGGTGCCCGCCGAGCCGGTCACGGTGGCGGTGGCCAGGGGCATGGAGTACACCACGTCCGAGGTCGTGATCATCCCGGAGGCGGGCGCGGAGACGCTGGTCGAGCTGGCCCCTGAGCGCCTGTACGACGCGGCGGCCCGCGGCTGGTACGGCGGCGACCTGCACGTTCACCTCAACTGGATGGGCGAGGAGCCCGCCGCGCCCGAGCTGGCCGCGGCGGCGCAGCACGGCGAGGACCTGCACGTGCTCAACCTCGTGGCGGGCAACGTCGCGAGCGGGCGCGTCTACGACGTCGAGGCGCTGGAGCACTGGGTGGGCAAGGACCTGCCCTGGTCCGACGAGCGGCACCTGGCCAGGCTCGGCGTCGAGTACCGCAACGACGTCGTCGGCCACCTGACCGCGTTCGGCCTGCGGGAGCCGCCGCGGCGCTACCACGCGGGGTTCGAGGGCACGGTCGACTGGCCGCCCAACGCGGTCGCGCTGGAGGAGCTGCGCGGGCTCGGCGGGGTGACGGGGTACGGACACCCGTTCCACACGGCGTTCTCCGACGACGACCCGCCCGACGTGGTGCTCAACAGCGGGCGCAACTGCTCGGCCAGGGAGATCGTCGCCGACGCCGCGCTCGGCCTGATCGACACGCTCGACGTGCTCAACCACTCCTCGATCGCCGCCACCGCCGCCGTCTACCGCCGCCTGATCGGCGCGGGCAACCGGCTCACGGTCACCGCGGGCACCGACGCCGTGCTGTCCTTCTGCCGCCGCGGCACCGCGTCCAGCCCGCCGGGGTGGGAGCGGGTCTACGCGAACGTCGCCGGCCCGCTCACCGCCGAGTCCTACGCCGAGGCGATCCTGCTCGGCCGCACGTTCGCCACCACCGGGCCGTGGCTGGAGCTGACCGTGAACGGCCACGGGCCGGGCGACACGCTGGAGCTGGCGCCCGGGCAGCGGGTGGAGATCGTGGTCTCCTCGATCGGGCCCGAGGTGGAGTCGCTGGAGATCCGCACCGCCGACGGCGTCCTGGCGCAGGGGCCGCCCGGGCGGCTGGTCGCGTCGATGACGGCGGGCGAGCCGACGTACGTGGTCGCGGTGGCCTCGGGCGGGCCTCACCCGCGCACCACGCACCGGTCGGGGGCGTACGCGCACACCAGCCCCGTGTACGTGGACGTCGCCGGTGGGCACGTGGCCAGGGAGGCGGACGTGCGCTGGTGCCTGGCGTGGCTGGACCGGCTGGAGGTCCTGCTGCGGCGGTACGGCACGTTCGAGACGCCCGCCCAGCTCGACGACCACCTGGAGCTGTACGAGCGCGCCAGGGCCGTCTACCGCGGGCGACTCCCCTAAGAGCTGTTCTTACTCTTCCCGTCGTTGTCCCGCGAGAGCACAGCAGTCACAGGAGCGGGCGACACGCGTGCCGGTGGAGTGGCTTCGTGAAGTCATGGCGGGTCTATGATGTTGGAAACTGAAGCGGCTCCGGTCCCCGGTCGCCGCCGGGCGAGGCGTTCGGAGGTCGGCGCATGCTGGAGTCGCAGTGGGCCCGCGACACGTTCGGGCAGCGGGTGCCGGCGATCAGACAGGCGATCGCCGAGGCGCTGTCGGTCGCGCTCGACAACGCCCGCGACGCCCAGACGGCCGCGCAGACCGAGCACACGCATCCGTTCGGCTTCACGCTCATGTCGCGCAAGTTCGAGGCGCTGGCCGAGGCGTTCGAGGACATGGGCGACGTGCGCATCATCAAGCCCGCCGGGTCTCCCCACGAGCTGGTGGTGCTCGACGGCAAGCTGCTGTTCCCGTTCCGCTATGCCAAGGACCGCTCGATCAGCGTGATGAGCGCGCGCGTCGGCGAGGGCCGGCCGTCGGCGCTGGTGCAGGCGCTGTTCAACCGGTTCGGGCCCGAGCCGCGGATGCGGCAGCTCGCGCTGCACGACCTCGCGCCGCAGGCGGTGCCGGTGGCCGAGGCGCTGTCCGGCCTGCCCGACGACACGAGCCTGGTGCTGATCGCCTACGCCTGCAACGCGCACGCGGGGCTGCTCGACGTCTGGTGGGGCGAGGCCGAGCTGCTCGACCGCACCGGCAGCCTGCGCTGGCACGTGTGCGAGCCGATCCCCCTGGCCCAGGACGCGGCGGCGGCCGGGCAGGCCGGGCAGGCCGGGGCGCAGCAGCCCGCGTTCGACCAGGGCGCCCTGCCCACCCCGGCGCTCAACCCCCGCACCGGGGCCGGGCGGCTCACGGCGCCCGTCAGCGAAGCCGTACCGATCACCAGGGCAGAAGCCGCCGGCGGTGAGTGAGTTCAAGACCGGCGCGCCGACCCCCCAGGCCGTCGCCGACGCGTTCGACGCCACCCGCCTCACCCAGGCCCGCCACCTGGCCGCGCTCACCAAGAAGGAGGTGGCCGAGCTCCTCGGCGTCTCCCCCGCCGCGGTCGGACAGTACGAGTCGGGCGTCACCCGGCCGCGCCCCGACCTGGTCCCGCTGCTGGCCGAGGCGCTGGCCGTGCCGATGGCGTTCTTCCTGCCCGGACGGCCGCACGGCAAGCTCGACGGCTCCATGGCCCACTTCCGCAGCCTGCGCTCCACCCGGGCCTACCAGCGGGCCAAGGCCGTGGCCTTCGTCGAGCAGGTGTGGGAGCTGACGTACGCGCTGGAGAAGCGGGTCCAGCTGCCGGCCGTCGATCTGCCCGGGTTCGCGGGCGGGGAGATGCACTCCTCGCTGCCGCGCGACCCGGCGGGCGCGGCCCGCGCGCTGCGCGCCCACTGGGGGCTGGGCACCGGCCCGGTCAGCCACCTCGTCCGCCACATGGAGTCCCACGGCATCGTCGTCGCCTTCCCCCGCCACGACCCCGACGCGGTCACCGTCGACGCGTTCTCCACCTCCAGCCTGCCGCGGCCGATCGTCGTGCTGACCCCCAACCGGTTCGACGACATCTACCGCCACCGCTTCACCGCCGCCCACGAGCTGGGCCACCTCGTCCTGCACGGCGACACGGCGGCCGGCGACAGCCACCAGGAGCGCGAGGCCGACGCGTTCGCGGCCGAGTTCCTCACGCCGCGCGACAGCATCCTGCCGCAGCTGCCCCAGCGGGCCGACCTGCGCAAGCTCGCCGAGCTGCGGCGGACGTGGGGGGTGTCGGTCGACTCGCTGCTCTACCGGTGCCGCGAGACCGGGCAGATCTCCGACTCCGCCGCCGGCCGCGCCTACCAGCGCCTGGCCGCCCTGCGCGACCAGCCGGGCTTCACCAACGAGCCCGTCTCCGGCTACCCCGGCGAGCAGCCGGTCCTGCTGGCCCACGCCTTCGACCTGGCCACCCGCGAGAGCGACCTGACCGCCGCCACCCTCGCCCGGGAGCTGGCCTGGCCCATCACCCGCGTACGCGAGCTGATCGGCCTGCCCGACCAGCGGCCCTCGCTGAAGCTCGTCCTCTAGCGGCGAGTTCTCGTTCAGCGTCAACCAAAAGCTACGTTGCGTTCAAATGCCCGCCAATCAGCCAGGTGCCGCGTCTTCTCTGTTTATGCAGGCAGATAGAGCAATGAATTGCAATGGGTCTATAACTGAATGCAACTCTCGGGCTTGCCGCGATTGCAATGGGATGCGATCGAAGGCACTATTGGGCCATCAGATGGCGGGGGCAGGAGCGCCAGGAGGCGGGTGACGATGCCGGGAGGCAGGCTGACCCAGCAGGACCGTCGGGACATCGCCGCAGGTCTGGCGAAAGGGCTCGGCTACGCCGAGATCGCCCGGCGCCTGTCCAGGCCGACCTCCACCGTCAGCCGGGAGGTCAGCCGCAACGGCGGCCCGGGCGCGTACCGGGCCGAACGGGCGCACCAGGCGACCGAACGACGCGCCCGCCGCCGCAAGCAGACCGCGCCATCGGCGCCCCTGGCCGCCGACACGGCGTACGGCCGCGACCCCGAGGAGATGCGCGACTTCGCGGAGCGGCTCGTCGAGACCCTGGTGCAGACGGGTGTGCAGCGGATGGCATCAAGGGTCCTGGCCTGCCTCTACACCACCGACACCGGCACGCTCACGGCCAAGGATCTCGCCCAGCGCCTGCAGGTCAGCCCGGCCTCGATCTCCACCGCCGTCACCTACCTGGAGGAGCAGGAGCTGATCAGGCGCGACCGCGACCCGCGGACGCGTCGCGAGCTGTACAGCGTCGACAACGCCCTTTGGTTCCGGTCGTTTCTGGCGAGCGCCCAGCGAAACTTCATGCTGGCCGAGACCGCCCGCGACGGGGCACGCATCCTGGGCGCCGCGACACCCGCCGGCGCGCGCTGCGAATTCGTGGGCGAATTCCTTCGACGTACCGGCGAGGACATCCTCCGGACAGCCGAACGCTGGCAGCACCTTCTGATCCCACATGAGTAACCGAGGTGCCTGGGACGTCAACAGCGTGTTCTTTCCAGGACGGTCACGTCCTTCGGCGAGTTGCCGCGGAAGAAGTCAGCAAAGGAAATCTGGTCTCCCCTCGCGATCTTCTCCATGGGAATGGTCAGTTCGCCCGAGGTGACGAAGTCCATGAAGGACTCAGCGATGGCCGTCACCGGGATGTTCACGCAGGCTCTCCCCTCCTGGCCGACGATCGGCGGGGTGTCGGCGGTGGCGGACGGGCCCGAGAGCAGGGCGGCGGCGATGGTGGTCGCGGTCAGAGCGTGCTTGTACATCTTGTTTCCTTCGTGGCTGGCGAGAAGGTCGAAGTCGCGCTGTCTCCGCTGAGGCGACGGCGCTCGGCCAGGAGGCGGGGCAGTGGGAAGGTGCCTTCACGCACGCGTTCCGGCCAGGAGGCGGGCTCGCGCGAGTACGTCGGCGATCGTGCGTACGCCGGCGAGGGCTTCGCGGGGCAGCGGGCCCCACGTGTCCTCCATGGCGACGTGGAGTTCGGCGAGGTCCAGGCTGTCGGCCTCCAGGTCCTCGCGAAGCCGCGCGTCCAGCGTGACCCGGCTCGGGTGGACCTTCAGGATGCCGGCGCAGCGGTCGCGCACCACCGTCAAGATCTCCTCGTCGCTCACCCCGGGCCCCTTCCTCATAGCGGTCTTGTCACTTAGCGTGACCGGCCGCCCGATAAATGGGCACTCGTGACGCGGAACCCGCCGTTAAGGAGTTGATCAAGTTTCGAGGGTCGCGGCGGGTGGCCGCGGGGCCGCGTACCTATCCTGAGCAGCACCTGATCTTGAGGGGGGATGGGCGTGGCCGCGCAGTCCGAGCCGAACCCGAGGCGGTACGCCCACGTGGCCGGGGTGGCGGTGCACCTGCCTGAGGAGAGCCTGACCACACCGGAGCTGGAGGCGCTGCTGGCCGCCCGCAATCCGGGCACGCGCATCCCCCGCGGCGTCATCGAGCAGGCCAGCGGCGTGGAGCGGCGGCACGTGGCCGCTCCCGAACAGACGGCCGCCGGGTTGGCCGCGACCGCCGCCCGTACCCTGCTCGAGCAGACCGGGCACGTCCCGCCCGTCATAGACCTGATCATCTACGCCGGGGTGAGCGTCGACGCCGTCGAGCCCGCCACCGCGCACATGGTGGCCGCCGAGCTGGGGGCGAGCTGCCCGGTATTCGATGTACGCAATGCATGCAACAGCGT
Source organism: Nonomuraea angiospora (assembly GCF_014873145.1). Classification (NCBI taxonomy): domain Bacteria; kingdom Bacillati; phylum Actinomycetota; class Actinomycetes; order Streptosporangiales; family Streptosporangiaceae; genus Nonomuraea; species Nonomuraea angiospora. The sequence continues at coordinate 6,078,721 of NZ_JADBEK010000001.1, forward strand.
TCTGAACGCGGTCGAGCTGGCCGACACGCTCATCACGGCGGGCCGCTACCGCACGGTCCTCATCGTGTGCGGGGAGGTCGCCACCCCGGTCATCCGCTGGCAGGTCGAGTCGGACGCGGACTTCGCCGCCGCCGGACCCTCCTACACCGTCTCCGACTCGGGGACGGCCATGCTGCTGGAGGCCAGTGCGGTGCCCGGGGTACTCGGGCACCGGTTCTGCGCCGGCTCGGCGTACTGGGACGCCGCCATCCTGCCGGTCACGCGTTCCCTCTCGGCCGGTTACCAGGTGGGCGCGTTCACCGTGGATCCCGTGGGGCTGGCCGCCGGGGTTCACAAGCTCGACCGGTCCGTGCTGCGGGCTCCGCTGGCCGAGCGCGGGCTCGACTGGGAGGACATGGCGGCGATCTGCGTGCATCAGGCGTCCCTGTCGTCCTTGCACACCTTCTGCGAGGCCGTCGGGATCCCGCTGGAGAAGGTGGTGGTGACCATCGCCGAGCACGGCAATCTCGTCGCCTCCACGATCCCCGTGCAGTTGCATCAGGCGGTCCAGTCGGGCCGGGTGCAGCGGGGGGACCTGGTCGCGCTGGTGGGGGTGGCCAGTGGGGTCAGCGCAGGCACCGTGCTGCTGCGTTGGTGAGGCGAGGAGTGGGTGCTGGTGGCGCCGAGGTGAACGGCTGCGACACTACGGAGTTGTAGCGCTACTCTTCGTGACTATGCGTGCGATGATCGCTTCCATGTGGGACATGCGATCCAGCGGAGCTCCGGTGCGCGCCCGGGTGGCCGTCACCGGCATGGGTGTGCGCACCCCCGCCGGCGCCCATCCCAAGGAGCTGTGGGCCGCCCTGCTGGCCGGCCGGTCGACGGCGCGTACGATCACCTCGTTCGACGCCGAGGGCCTGCCCGTGGACTTCGCCTGCCAGGTGCCCGACCTCGACCTGGACGGCTACGTGAAGCCCAGGGACGCCCGCCGGATGGACCGGGTCACGCGGATGGCGTTCTGTGCCGCGACCGATGCCCTGGCCGATGCGGGCCGGACGGCGGCGGCGCCCGAGCGGCGGGCCGTCGTGACCGGGACCGGGTACGGCGGTGTCGCCACCCAGGCGCTCGCCTTCGGCACCCTGGACGAGCGCGGACGCGCCTGGCCGGGCCCCCTGCACATCCCCATGAGCATGCACAACGCCGCCGCCGCGGAGCTCAGCATCCGGCACGCGTTCCTCGGCCCGAGCATGTCGGTGGCCACCGCGTGCGCCTCCGGCAGCCACGCCATCGGTGAGGGCATGCGGCTGGTCCGCGACGGGACGGCGGACGTGGTGCTGGCGGGCGGCATGGAGGCGGCGGTGCAGGCCGGCGCGCTGGTGGGGTTCGGGCGGGTGGGGGCGCTGTCGCGCCGCGCGTCGGAGCCCGAGCGCGCCAGCCGGCCCTTCGACGCCGACCGTGACGGGTTCGTGCTGGGTGAGGGCGCCGCGTTCCTCGTGCTGGAACGGCTGGAGGACGCGCTGCGCCGGGGCGCCCACGTGTACGCCGAGCTGAGCGGGTACGGCCGGACCTCCGACGGCCATCACCTCACGGCCCCCGACCCCGAGGGCGGCGGCGCGTACCGATGCATGCGTGATGCGCTGGCCGACGCCGGGATCGCGGCGGCCGACGTCGTCCACGTCAACGCGCACGCCACCTCCACCCGCCTCAACGACGAGATCGAGGCGCGGGCCATCGCGCGGCTGTTCGGCGAGTACGCGGTGCCCGTCACGGGGAGCAAGAGCGTGATCGGCCACGGCCTGGGGGCCTCGGGCGCCATCGAGGCGGTGATCAGCGTGCTGACCCTGAGCGAGCGCACCGTCCACCCCACCGCGAACCTCGACCGCCGCGACCCGGCCTGCCCCGTCGACGTCGTGACCGCGCCGCGCCCCATCGTTCCCGGGCCGGTGCTGTCCAACTCCTTCGCCTTCGGAGGGCACAACGCGACCCTCGTCTTCACCCCGCTCCTGGCGGACCGATGAAACTGGCGGGCACGACCGCCCTGGTCACGGGCGCCCGCGGCGGCATCGGCCAGGCCGCGGAGCGGTCGACATCAAGCGCGGTTGACATCAAGCAAGGTTGAGGTTGCAGGCTCGGAGGACGAGTTGACCGCTGTCCCCGGGAGTAACCCATGCATGCCGTCGTCCTGCACACCTTCGGCCCCGCCGAGAACCTCCGCTACGAGAGCGTGCCCGACCCCGAGCCGGGGCCCGGCCAGGTTCGCATCGCCGTCAAGGCGGCCGGAGTCCACCTGATCGAGACGACCCTGCGGTCAGGGGCGACCGGCGGCATCATGCCGCCGCTGCCCGAGCTGCCGGCGATCTTCGGCGGCGAGGTGGCCGGACGCGTGGACCAGGTGGGCCCCGGGGTGGATCCGTCCTGGATCGGGCGCGATGTGGTGACCGCGTACGGCCGGCCCGGCGGCTACGCGGAGCTGGCGGTCGCGGACGTGACGTCCGTGCACCCGATCGCCGCCGGCTACGAGAGCGCCGTGGCCATGGTCGTCACCGGGGTGACGGCGCTGCAGTTTCTCGACGTGGCCAAGCTGACGCCTGACGACGTCGTGCTGGTGACCTCGGCGGCCGGCGGCATCGGGCGCCTGATCGTCCAGTACGCGCGCGGCCTCGGCGCCAGGGTCGTCGGCGCGGCGGGCGGGGCCGCGAAGGTGGCGGCCGTACGCGACCTCGGGGCGGACCTGGCCGTCGACTACGACCAGCCGGGCTGGGAGGAGAGCGTCGCCAAGGAGCTGGGCGGCCGCACGGTCACGGCCCTGCTCGACGGGGTCGGCGGCGACAAGGCGCGGGCCGCGTTCGGGCTGCTGGCCGACGGCGGCCGCTACGTCACGATCGGCAGCGCCTCCCGGCAGGAGTTCCAGCCAGACCCCCAGACCGTGGAGGAGCGCGGCCTCACCGTGACCGACGCCCTGATGCTGCTGCTCAGCGGGCCGAACACGCGCCCGGACTACGAGGTCAGGGCGCTGGCGGCGCTCGCCGACGGCACGCTGACCCCCGCCGTGCAGACGTTCCCGCTCGCGCAGGCGGCGGCCGCCCACGCCGCGCTCGAAAGCAGGCGTACGACGGGCAAGGTCGTGCTCATCCCTTAGCCGCGATGGCGTACTGCGGGTTTTCGGGCCGGTAGGACGAGCCGACGACGGTGAACCCGGCCTCGGCGAGCCGGGCCTCCAGGTCGGCGGGGGTGAACGGCTGGAAGTCGATGGTGTGCCGGTGGTGGCTGAGCGTGCCGTCGGGGTGCTCCAGGATGAACAGGATCTCGGCCAGGCACGGCTCGTCGAAGCTCTCGGGGAAGGTCCAGACGTAGACGCAGGTGGACCGTACGCCGTCGCGCTCGCGCACCCGGTCGCCGACCACGATCCGCCGGCGCTCGCGATAGAGCAGCTCCCAGTTGCGGGAGTCGACGATCAGCGTGCCGGTCGGGGACAGCACCTGCCGCATCCCCGACAGCGCCGCCACCATGGCCTCGCGCGACCCCGTGTGGACGAGGGAGTTGCCCAGGCACAGCACCAGCTCGTACGGCCCGGTCACGGCGGCCGGCAGGTCCTCCCACCGCGAGGTGCGCAGCTCGACGCCGGCGGGCACGCGACGGCGCGCCTCCGCGACCATCTGCGGGCTGCCGTCGGTGGCGGTCACCCGGAACCCGGCGTGCGCCAGCGCCATGGCGTCCGCCCCGATGCCGCAGGCGCAGTCGAGCACGGGGGCGCCCGGCGGCAGGGCGTCGACCACTGCCCGGATGAACTCCCGGCGGGAGACGGACGTGCCGCCGATCACGCCCGGCGGGTTGACGACCTCGTCGGCGAGGATCCAGTGGTAGTCGACGGCCAGGTCACGGTAGTAGTCCGACACACAGCGAGCCTCGCACGATCACCACAGGCGGTCCACCCAATAAAGTGGCCAGGCGATGGACACCTTACGAGCTCCCCGCCTGATGCCCGGTGATCGCGTCCGGGTCGTCTCCCCCGCCTCCCCGCCCAACGCCGCCCTGGTCGCCGCCGGAGTCGAGCTCCTCACCTCGTGGGGCCTGCGGGTCGAGCTGGGCGAGCACGTCTTCGACCAGTGGGGCTACATGGCCGGCCGCGACGAGGAGCGCGCCGCCGACCTGAACGACGCCTTCCGGGACCCGGGCGTACGGGCCGTGTTCGCGACGAGGGGCGGCAAGGGGGCGTACCGGATCGTGGACGACCTGGACTTCGGCGCGCTCGCGCGGGACCCCAAACCCGTGATCGGCTTCAGCGACATCACCCACCTCCACCTGGCCGTGTGGCGGCACTGCCGCCTGGCCGGCCTGCACGGCCCCTTCGTCAACTGGAACGCGTCCGTCACGGGACCGGCGTCGGCCGAGGCGCTGCGCCGCGCCCTGATGACCACCGACCCCGTCACCGTCCACCGCGACCCGTCCGAGGTCACCGCGCAGGTCGGCGCGGCGGGCACCCTGGCGGGCACCGCCACGGGCACGCCGGTCGGCACCGCCACGGGCACGCTCATCGGCGGCAACCTGAGCGCGGTCCGCACGCAGGTCGGCGCCGGGCTGCCCAGCCTGGAGGGGGCGATCCTCTTCCTGGAGGACAACCGCGGCACCGGTCTGGGCGAGGTCGACCGCGCCCTGACGCAGCTGTCCCGCTCGGGAGCGCTCGACGGCGTGCGGGGCATCGCGCTGGGGCAGTTCCTGGGATTCGAGGAGGATGACGGGGACCCGACGCTGGGCGGCTGGGGCGTCGTGGACGTGCTGCGCGACCACCTCCACCGGCTCGGCGTCCCGATCCTCGGCGGCCTGCCGGCCGGGCACGGCGACGACCCGCCGACCATCCCCATCGGCACCGAGGCCACGATCGACACGGCCGCGGGCACCCTGACCGTGCAGGCCGCCGTGAGCTGATCCCGCGGCAAGCGATGAAGAATCTCTTCGCAAAGATCTCGCGCACGAAGGAAAATGTTGAGACGCTGATCTGCACCAGGTGCCCCCAGCCCCAAGGAGTGGTTCATGCGCCGCCTATTGGCGATCTCCGCGGTCGTCGCGCTGCCCTTAACTTCAGGCGTCGTCCCAGCTCACGCTCAGGATTCCGGCGACCGGCAGCAGGCCTTCGCGGCCGCCGCGCAGGAGTTCAAGGTCCCTGAGAGCGTGCTGCTCGGCGTGTCCTATCTGGAGTCGCGGTGGGAGGCCCATGCCGGCCAGCCGTCCAACGACGCCGGGTTCGGGCCCATGCATCTCACCGACGCCGCCGCGTACACCACCTCCAACCATCACAGCGACGGCGAGGAGGACGCCCGCGGCGACGAGGCCCGGCCCCTGCCCGCCCCCGAACCCCAGCAGTCCGCCGTCGCGATCCCCGCCTCCCTCCGCACCATGGAGAAGGCCGCGCAGCTCACCGGCGAGACCCACGAGCGGCTGCGCACGGACGACGCCGCCAACATCCGGGGCGGCGCCGCGCTGCTCGCCGACTACCAGAAGGCGCTCGGCGCGCCGCTGAGCGACAACCCCGGCGAGTGGTACGGCGCCGTCGCCAAGTACTCCGGAGCCCAGGAGGACGGGGCGGCGAAGTTCTTCGCCGACGAGGTGTTCGCGACGATCAAGGACGGCGAGGCGCGCACCACGGACGACGGGCAGCGCGTCGCGCTCCCGGCCGTGCCGAACCTGGAGAAGATCGAGAAGTGGCTGGAGAAGCTCGGCCTGCGCCCGTCCAGGAAGGACGGCGTGGAGTGCCCGGTCACCGTCTCCTGCGAGTGGATCCCGTCCGCCTACCAGGAGCTGCCGCCGAACAACTACGGGCACTACGACCTGGCGAACCGGCCGTTCAGCCAGAAGATCGAGTACATCATCATCCATGACATGGAGGGATACTTCGACTCCTCCATCCGCCTGAACCAGGACCCGAAGTACGGCGCGAGCTGGCAGTACTCCGTGCGCTCCAGCGACGGCCACATCGCCCAGCACATCAAGGGCAAGGACGTCGCCTGGCAGGCCGGCAACTGGTACGTCAACGCCAAGTCCATCGGCATCGAGCACGAGGGCTTCCTGGCCGAGGGCAGCACCTGGTACACCGAGGCGATGTACCGTTCGAGCGCCCGCCTGGTCCGCTACCTGGCGTTCAGGTACGGCATCCCGCTCGACCGCGCCCACATCCTGGGCCACGACAACGTCCCCGGCACGCTGCCCACGACCGTGAAGCAGATGCACGAGGACCCGGGCCCGTTCTGGGACTGGGCACACTACTTCCAGCTGATGGGCGCCCCGCTGCACCGGTTCGGCGGGCCCGGCTCCGGCTCGGTCATGATCAAGCCTGACTTCGCGACGAACAAGCCGTACTTCTACGGGTGCGACCGCAAGAACCCGGAGAACGCCTGCCCGCCGCTCCCCGCGAGCACGGTCTGGCTGCGCACCGAGCCGAGGGCCGACGCGCCGCTGGTCAAGGACATCGGCAAGCACCCCACGGGCGGGTCCCTCTACAGCGTGTACGACCACAGCGCCCGCGCCACCACCGGCCAGCGCTTCGCCGTGGCCGAGCGCCAGGGCGACTGGACGGCCATCTGGTACCTGGGTCAGAAGGCGTGGTTCTTCAACCCGGCGAGCGCGCCGACCGCCGTCCCGTCGGCCGGCCTCGTGGTCACGCCGAAGCCGGGCAAGGCCACCGTCCCGGTGTACGGCCGGGCCTACCCGGAGCAGGAGGCGTACCCGGCGGACATCCCGTACCAGGCGGTGACCCCGCTGCAGTACACGTTCTCGGCAGGCGAGAAGTACACCCTGGCCGGGACGGCGCCCGCGGAGTACTACCGGGCGGTCACCTTCACCATGGACCAGGACCACAAGGTGGTCCGGGGCAAGACGAAGTACCTGCAGATCCAGTTCGGCCACCGCGTCATGTTCGTCAAGGCTGACGACGTGCAGGTGACGTTCTCCGGGTGAACTCCTTGACGGCGCGCCTGGTGCTCGCGAGCGCCTCCTGAGAGGAGTCGTACGTGCGCTGGGCGACGCCGACGAACACGCAGTCGACGACGAGGAGCTGGCTGATCCGGCTGGCCAGGGCGCCGGGACGGAACTCCGTCTCGCGCCCGGCGGAGATCAGCACGTGTTCGGCCAGCTCCGCGATGGACGAGCGCGGGTTGTTCGTGATCGCGACCGTGGTGGCCCCGGCCTCCTTGGCCCGGGTCAGCGGCTCGATCACGTCGGGCGTCTCCCCCGACGTGCTGATGCCGATCGCGACGTCGCCCTCCCTGAGCAGCACCGCGCTGGTCAGCGCCAGGTGCGCGTCCTGGAAGGCGTGGCTGGACAGCCCGATGCGCAGCAGCTTCTGCGCGACGTCCTCGGCCACCAGCCCGGAGGCGCCCACGCCGTACGCGTCGATCCGCCGGGCCCCCACGATGGCGTCCACGACCAGGCCCAGCCGCTCGGAGGTCAGCTGGGCCACGGTGTCGTTGATCGCCTCGGACTCGGCCCGCGCGACCTTATGGATGACCTCCGACAACGGGTCGTCGGGCGCCAGGTCGCCGGGCACGAGCCGGTCGGGCTGCGCGGCGGCGGCGGCTAAGGCCAGCCGGAGCTGCGGGTATCCCGCGAACCCGAGCAGCCTCGCGGTGCGCACGATCGTGGCCTCGCTGGTGCCCGAGGCGGCGGAGAGCTCCGTGATGGTGCTCCTGGCCACCGTCGCGGGGTCCTCCAGGATGAGCCGGGCGACGGTCTGCGCGGCCGGCGTCAGGGACGGCAGCACACCGCGGACCGTGGCCACCAGAGTGTCGGCCCGCAAGCCGTTGCCGCTGTCGTCCACCCCCTGATTATGCCGTCCGTTTAACGCGATATGCCGTTCGCGGGTGCCCCGGATTAACGCAATGTGCCATTTGTCATGCCCACGGGTTCCTCCGGCACGGCGATCAGGCCGAGCTCGGCGGGGGTGGCCACGAGCGGGTGGTACGGCACGACGCGCACGGTGTATCCGAACGCGCCCGTACGGTCGAGCGGCACCGTGCCCGTGTAGTGGGCCCGCCCGTCGTCGCCCGCCGAGGCGACGGTGAGCTTCGCGTACGTCGGGCGCATCAGCTCGTCGTGCGGCCCGACCTTGCCGTAGGCGGCCTCGACCAGCACGTCGTCGGGCTCCAGGTCGCCGAGCGCGATCGTGGCGTGCAGCTCGATGGAGGCGCCCACCTCCGGCGTGTCCCCCACGCCGGTGGCCTCGACGTGCTCGACGCGCACCCCGGGCCAGGCCCTGGTGACCCGGACCCGCCAGGCCGCGAACGCCTTCGCGGGCGCGTACGAGTCGGCCGACAGCGCGTTGGCCGCGGCGGCGGCCGGGTTGTACAGGTCGACCACGTAGTCCCGCAGCATGCGCCCGGCCAGCACCTTGGGGCCCAGCGAGGTGAGCGTGTGCTTGACCATCTCCATCCAGCGCCGCGGCAGCCCGTCCACGGGACGGTCGTAGAACCGGTCGGCCACCTCGTGCTCGATCAGGTCGTAGAGGGCGGCGGCCTCCAGCTCGTCGCGCCGGTCGGCGTCCGTCACGCCGTCGGCGGTCGGGATCGCCCAGCCGTTGGTGCCGTCGTACCACTCGTCCCACCAGCCGTCGCGGATCGACAGGTTGAGCCCGCCGTTCAGCGCGGACTTCATCCCCGAGGTGCCGGACGCCTCCAGCGGGCGCAGCGGGTTGTTCAGCCAGACGTCGCAGCCCTGGACCATGAGCTGGCCCAGCGCCATGTCGTAGTCGGGCAGGAAGACGATGCGGTGGCGCACGTTGGCCTGGTCGGCGAACTTGACGATCTGCTGGATCAGCTTCTTCCCGCCCTCGTCGGCGGGGTGCGCCTTGCCGGCGATCACGATCTGGACCGGCTTGTCCGGGTCGAGCAGCAGCTCGGTGAGCCGCCGGGGATCGCGCAGCATCAGCGTGAGCCGCTTGTACGACGGCACCCGCCGGGCGAAGCCGATGGTCAGCACCTCGGGGTCGAGCGCGTCGTCGATCCATCCGAGCTCGGCGTCCGAGGCGCCGCGCTCGCGCCACGACCTGCGCAGGCGCACCCGGGCGCCCTCGACGAGCCGCTGCCGCAGCGTGCCCCTGATCTGCCAGAGGTCGGCGTCGGAGATCTTCTGGATGCCCTCCCAGCCGCGGGCCCGCTCCAGCAGCGAGGGCAGCTCGCGCTCGGCCAGCTCCATGAGCTCCCTGCCGACCCAGGTGGGCGCGTGCACGCCGTTGGTGATCGACCCGATCGGCACCTCGGCCACGTCAAATCCGGGCCAGAGATCCTTGAACATCTCCCGGCTGACCTTGCCGTGCAGCACGGAGACGCCGTTGACCCGCTGGGCCAGCCGCATGCCCATGACGGCCATGTTGAACCGGGTGGGATCGGCCTCGGCGCCCAGCGCCAGGATCCGCTCGACGGGCACGGTCGGCCAGGCGTTCGCGCCGCCGAAGTGGCGCTCGATCATGTCCACCGGGAACCTGTCGATGCCCGCGGGGACGGGCGTGTGCGTGGTGAACACCGTGCCCGCCCGCACCGCCTCCAGCGCCTCGTCGAACGACAGCCGCGCCTCGGTGAGCTCGCGGATGCGCTCCAGGCCGAGGAAGCCGGCGTGCCCCTCGTTCGTGTGGAACACCTCGGGATCGGCGTGCCCGGTGATCTTGCAGTACGCCCTGATGGCGCGGACGCCGCCCACGCCCAGCAGCAGCTCCTGCATGAGCCGGTGGTCGGTGCCCCCGCCGTAGAGGCGGTCGGTGATGTCGCGGGCGGCCGTGTCGTTCTCGGCCACGTCGGAGTCGAGCAGCAGCAGCGGCACCCGCCCGACCTGCGCCACCCACACCTGCGCGTGCAGCTCGCGCTCGCCCGGCAGGGCGAGGCGGATCTTGACGGTCTCGCCGCCGGCGTCCTTCAGCAGGCTCAGCGGCAGGCCGCCCGCGTCGAGCGACGGATAGTGCTCCAGCTGCCAGCCCTCCGGCGACAGGGACTGCGTGAAGTAGCCGTGGCGATAGAGCAGGCCGACCGCGAGGATGGGCACACCCAGGTCGCTGGCGGCTTTGAGGTGGTCTCCGGCCAGGATGCCGAGACCACCCGAATACTGAGGGAGGGCGGCGGCGATGCCGTATTCCGGGGAGAAGTACGCGATGGCCCGCGCCCCGTCGGGGAGCGTCTGGTACCAGCGCGGGGAGGTCATGTATTCGCGCAGGTCGTCGGCCGCGTCGGCGAGGCGACGCAGGAAGCGGCGATCTGCGGCCAGCTCGCGGAGCCGGGCGGGGGTCACGGCGCCGAGCAGGGCCACGGGGTCGTGACCGACCTGCTCCCAGAGGGCGGCATCGACCTCCGCGAAGAGGTCCAGCGTCTCCGGGTGCCAGGACCAGCGGAGATTGTGGACGAGCTCGCCGAGGGCGGCCAGCTCCGCGGGCAGGACGGTGCGGACGGTAAACCGGCGGATTGCTCTCACGTTTCTGCACCCTACGGGCTAGGAGGGACCTCTCAGTCCTTCACCCCCATGAAGGCCGTTCAAACCCCTTCCGGGAACAAGCATGAAGACGGGCGATTGGGGCAACTTTCCTGAATGTTGGCACTCCCGCGGACACTCTCGGGAGGTCTATCCGCTGCTGTCCACTATTTACATGCAAGGATCGTTCCTACCACGGTGGTCCGCGTCCAGCGGCTCACCACCGGGACGCGGAGTCTGCACCCACGCCAAGCCTCCGGCGGCACCGAGCGCGCCGTCGCCAACCCTTGAATGCGATGATCGGACGAATTCCCATCACGGACATCTCCCCCGTCGTCGACTGCGGGCAGTGGCCCGCCAAGGCGGTCGCCGGCGAGACCTTCGAGGTCTCGGCGACCGTGTTCAGAGAGGGCCACGATGCCGTGGCCGCGGGCGTGGTGCTCACCTCGCCCGATGGGCAGCGTGCCCGCCTTAAACGGATGCGCGAGCTCGCCCCGGGCACCGACCGCTGGGCCGTGGAGGTCTCCCTTCCCGCCGAGGGTGACTGGCTGTTCCGGGTGGAGGCGTGGAGCGACCCGATCAGCACCTGGCTGCACGACGCCGAGATCAAGATCCCCCGCGGCATGGACGTCGATCTGATGTGCGAGGAGGGCGCCCGGCTGTTCGAGCGGGCGGCGAAGGCCGTGCGCACGGCCGACTGCCCCAACGGCAAGCCCAAGAACGGCTCCAACGGCGGTTCCAACGGCGGCTCGAACGGCGGCTCCAAGGGCAACGGCAACGGCGACAGCGCCTGCGGGCACCGCGCCGCCCTGCTGTCGGTCTCCGCCACATTGCGCGACGAGGAGCTGGACCCCAGGGCCCGGCTGTCGATCGCGCAACTGCCGGAGACGGCCGCGCTGCTGGAGTCGCACCCGTTCCGGGAGCTGGTGACCAGGTCCAAGTCGCACAAGATCAGGGTGGACCGGCGCCGGGCGCTGTACGGCTCCTGGTACGAGTTCTTCCCCAGGTCCGAAGGCGCGGTCGTCAACGAGCACGGCATCTCCAAGTCCGGAAATTTCCAGACTGCTGCCAAGCGCCTCCCCGCCATCGCCAAGATGGGCTTCGACGTCGTCTACCTGCCGCCGATCCACCCCATCGGCACGACGTTCCGCAAGGGCCGCAACAACACGCTCAGCCCCGAGCCCGACGAGCCCGGCTCCCCGTGGGCCATCGGCTCGGAGGACGGCGGCCACGACGCCATCCATCCCGACCTGGGCACGTTCGAGGACTTCGACGTGTTCGTCGGCCGCGCCAAAGAGCTGGGCATGGAGATCGCGCTCGACTTCGCGCTCCAGTGCTCGCCCGACCACCCGTGGGTGAAGGAGCACCCCGAGTGGTTCACGATCAGGGCCGACGGCTCCATCGCCTACGCCGAGAACCCGCCGAAGAAGTACCAGGACATCTACCCGATCAACTTCGACAAGGATCCCGAGGGCATCTACGCCGAGGTCAAGCGGGTGCTGATGCGCTGGATGGCGCACGGCGTGCGGATCTTCCGGGTGGACAACCCGCACACGAAGCCGGTCGGGTTCTGGGAGCGGCTGCTGGCCGACGTGCACACCACCGACCCCGACGTGATCTTCCTGTCGGAGGCGTTCACCAGGCCCCCGATGCTGCGCATGCTGGGCAAGGTCGGCTTCCACCAGTCCTACACGTACTTCACCTGGCGCACCACCAAGCCCGAGGTGGAGTCGTACCTCATGGAGCTCTCCCACGAGACTTCCGCCTACGTGCGCCCCAACCTCTTCGTGAACACGCCGGACATCCTGCACGAATACCTGCAGCACGGCGGCATCCCCGCCTTCAAGATCAGGGCTGTGCTGGCCGCGCTCGGCTCGCCAAGTTGGGGGGTTTACTCCGGATATGAGCTTATAGAGAATATTCCGGTACGCCCCGGCAGCGAAGAATACCTAGATAGCGAGAAATATCAGTACAAACCTCGCGATTGGGTTACCGCCGAACGTGAGGGGTGGAGCCTGGCGCCCTTCATCACCCACCTGAATTTGTTCCGAAGAGCGCATCCCGCACTGCAGGAATTGCGTAATCTACGGTTCCACAGGGTCGACCAGCCGGACATCGTCTGCTTCTCGAAGCGGCTTCCCGGCGCCTATGATCCGGCCACGCGTAGGCACGGTCCGGGCGACGTGGTGCTGGCGGTCGTCAACCTGGATCCGCACCATACCCACGAGGCGACCGTAGACCTTGACCTTCCTGCCATCGGACTCGACTGGAACGCCGAGTTCGTCGTGGACGACGAACTCTCGGGTGAGTCGTACCGCTGGCGGCAGAGCAACTACGTACGCCTCGATCCCCACATCCAGCCTGCCCATATTCTCACCGTACGAGCCGCGCCACGGTAAGAACTGAATTCAGCGGGGAGTCTTCAACGTGTGTGAAAGCGCCTCCGTCATGAGCCGCTCCCGGAGTGGCTCATGAGCTCAACCACACCCATTCCCAACACCTTTGACGAAGAAAAGCCGCGCGATCCGTACTGGTACAAACGCGCGGTTTTCTACGAGGTCCTGATCCGGGGTTTCGCCGACTCCAACGGCGACGGCACCGGCGACATCAGGGGCCTCATCGACAAGCTCGACTACCTCCAGTGGCTCGGGGTCGACTGCCTCTGGCTGCTGCCGCTCTTCGAGTCGCCACTGCGCGACGGCGGTTACGACATCGCGGACTTCATGAAGATCCTGCCCGAGTTCGGGGACCTGGGAGACTTCGTGAAGCTCGTGGACGAGGCGCACAAGCGCGGCATGCGCGTCATCGCCGACCTCGTCATGAACCACACCAGCGACGCCCACCCGTGGTTCCAGGCCTCGCGCCACGACCCCGAGGGGCCGTTCGGCGACTTCTACGTGTGGTCCGACACCGATGAGAAGTACCAGGACGCCCGGATCATCTTCATCGACACCGAGACGTCCAACTGGACCTACGACCCGGTGCGCGGCCAGTACTACTGGCACCGCTTCTTCCACCATCAGCCGGATCTCAACTACGAGAACCCGGACGTGCAGGAGGCCATGCTGGAGGTCCTGCGCTTCTGGCTGGACCTGGGCATCGACGGGTTCCGGCTGGACGCGGTGCCGTACCTCTTCGAGGAGGAGAGCACCAACTGCGAGAACCTGCCGAGGACCCACGAGTACCTCAAGCGGATCAGGGCCGAGATCGACCGGCTCTACCCCGACCGGGTGCTGCTCGCCGAGGCCAACCAGTGGCCGTCGGACGTGGTGGAGTACTTCGGCGACCCGGTGGGCGGCGGGGACGAGTGCCACATGGCCTTCCACTTCCCGCTGATGCCGCGCATCTTCATGGCCGTACGCCGGGAGTCCCGCTATCCCATCTCCGAGATCCTGGCGCAGACGCCGAAAATTCCGGAGCACTGCCAGTGGGGCATCTTCCTCCGTAACCACGACGAGCTGACGCTCGAGATGGTCACGGACGAGGAGCGCGACTACATGTACGCCGAATATGCCAAGGACCCCCGCATGCGCGCGAACGTCGGCATCCGCCGCCGCCTGGCGCCCCTGCTGGAGAACGACCGCAACCAGATCGAGCTGTTCACCGCGCTGCTCCTGTCGCTGCCCGGCTCCCCCGTGCTCTACTACGGCGACGAGATCGGCATGGGCGACAACATCTGGCTCGGCGACCGCGACGGCGTGCGCACGCCCATGCAGTGGGACCCCGACCGCAACGCCGGCTTCTCCGACTGCGACCCCGGCCGGCTCTACCTGCCGGTCATCATGGACCCGATCTACGGCTACCAGGGCCTCAACGTCGAGGCCCAGCAGCGCAACGCCGGCTCGCTGCTGCACTGGACCAAGCGCATGATCGAGATCCGCAAGCGGCACCCGGTGTTCGGGCTGGGCGGTTACGCGGAGCTCAACTCCTCCAACCCCAGCGTGCTCGCGTTCGTCAGGGAGCTGGGCGACGACCGGATGCTCTGCGTGAACAACCTGTCACGCTTCCCCCAGCCGGTCGAGCTGGACCTGCGGAGATTCGTCGGCGTCTCCCCCGTGGAGACGATGGGCGGGGTCCCATTCCCGGCAATTGGCGAACTTCCGTATCTTTTGACGCTTCCTGGGCATGGGTTCTACTGGTTCACACTCCCGCCGGCCATCATCCAGGAGGAGTAGGACGTGCTGAGCGAGCCCCTTGCCGCATGGATCGGTCGTCAGCGTTGGTTCGGCGGCAAGGGGCGGGTGATCGACGAGCTGTCGATCGAATCGGACGTCGAACTGACGTCCGGGCTCAGACATCTGATCGTCGCCGTGTGGCAGGAGGGCTCGCGCGACCGCTACCAGCTCCTGCTCGGCGAGCGGACGGAGCTCCCCGACCGCCTGGCGCACGCCCTCATCGGCACCATCGGCGACACCTACCTCTACGACGCCGTACACGACTCCGAGCGCATGAGCTGGCTCCTCGAAGGCATGGCCCACGACGTGAACGGCAACGGCCTGCGCCTGCGGCACGTGCCGGACGCCGCCATCGACACCTCCCAGCGCAGCCTGGTGCTGGGGGCCGAGCAGTCCAACACCTCGCTCGTGTACGGGGACGCGTACATCTGCAAGCTCTTCCGCCGCCTCATCCCCGGGGTCAACCCCGAGCTGGAGATCGTCACGGCGCTGGCGGCCAGGGGCGCGCCGCACGTCGCGCAGCCGTACGGGTGGATCGAGACCGACCTCGACGGCACCGACACCACGCTCGGCTTCATGCAGGAATTCCTGTCCAACGCCAACGACGGCTGGGACCTCGCCCTCACCAGCGTCCGCGACCTGTACGCGTCGCTGCCCGAGCTGCCGGCGGCCGAGGCGGGCGGCGACTTCGCGGCCGAGTCGCTGCGGCTCGGCAGCGCCACCGCGCGGGTTCACCACGAGCTGGCCGCGGCCTTCCCCACGGACGTCATCGAGTCGCACGAGGTCAAGCGCATGGCCGAGGCGTTCCGGCGGAAACTGGGCCGGGCCGCCGCTGAGGTGCCCGAGCTGCGCCGGCACGTGACCGCCATCGAGGACGCCTACCACCAGGTGGAGCTGCTCACCCACGAGGTGCCCGTGCAGCGGGTTCACGGCGACTACCACCTGGGCCAGGTCATGCGCACGCCCACGGACTGGGTGGTGCTGGACTTCGAGGGCGAGCCCGGGCAGCCGCTGGCCGAGCGCAGGGCGCTGTACTCGCCGCTGCGGGACGTGGCGGGGATGCTGCGCTCGTTCGACTACGCGGCCAGGCACCTGCTGGCCGGCCACTCCCAGGCCGAGCGGCTGGAGCCGCGGGCCCAGGAGTGGGCGGACCGCAACCGGGCGGCGTTCCTGGAGGGGTACGCCGAGGGCGGCGGCGTGATCTCGCGGGGCGACGCGGCGCTGCTGCGGGCGTTCGAGCTGTCCAAGGCGGTGTACGAGGTCGTCTACGAGGCCCGTAACCGCCCGTCGTGGATCTCGATCCCCCTGGCCGCCTTCCGCCCCCGCTAGAGCTCTTCGATCAGCCCCGAAAGCCCCTCGTGGGCGAGTCCCCTGGCAACGCGCCGGTCGATGACGGTCTTCATGGGCAGCAAGAGATCCGGCTTGACGCCCTGCTCCTCGAAGGCGCGGACGAGGTTCTCCATGCCCGACCGGTTGATCTCCAGGTTGGACACCTCGGTCCGGTAGTCGCCCGCCTCGATGTCCGCCACCCAGCGGGGCAGCTGCGCGGACATGGCGTTGATCCACGGAATCAGCAGTTCGGTGGTGAACTCCATCAACGGATACTTGGCCGACCTCACCAGCGCGAGGGCTTCCAGGGCGCCGGCCATCTGGCCGTACATGCCGGTCAGCATGGCCAGGTCGAGAAGGGAGGCCATGCCGGTGTCCTCGCCGGTGTAGCGGGCCGCGGCCATGGCCCCGAACGCCTGCTCGTAGCGCTCGAACGCCGGCCGGGAGCCGCTGTAGAGGATGAGCGCGCCCGGCTGGGCGATCATCTGGGGCACGGCCATGATGCCCCCGTCCAGGTAGTCGCCGCCGCGCTCGCCCACCCAGGCCGCCATCTCCGGGGCCTCGGCGGGGCGGCCGGTGGTGAGGTTGGCGACGACCCGGCCCGCCAGCGGGGCGTCCTGGAGCACCTCGAGGACGGAGGGGTAGTCGAGCAGGCAGACGATCACCAGCGAGCTCGCATCGACGGCCTGCGCCGGGGTGGCCGCGAGGGTCGCGCCCCTGGCGACGAGGGGGTCGGCCTTGGCCGGTGTACGGTTCCACACCGTGACGTGGTGGCCCGCCTCGATGAGGCTCGCCGCGAGCGCGGTGCCCATGAGGCCGAGGCCGAGCACGGAGATATTTTCCGACATTTCGGTGTTCCTTCTGAATAGGTGTGATGCGTTCACCCTGCAGGTGGGCGGTTATGGTCTGGTTCGGGGTCGGTTACGGGGGTGGGGATGCGGTTCGGGGTGCTGGGCCCGCTCGCGGTGTGGACCGCGGACGGGGAGCCGGTCAAGGTGCCGGAGGTCAAGGTCCGGGCGCTCCTCGCCGACCTGCTGATCCACGCCGGCCGCCCCGTCTCCGCGGACCGGCTGATCGAGGACCTCTGGGGCGAGCGTCCCCCGGCGAACGCGTCCGGCGCCCTCCGGGTGAAGGTGTCGCAGCTGCGCCGGGCGGTCGGCGGGCTGGTCGCGTACCGGGCGCCCGGGTACGTGCTGCAGGTGGAGCCGTCCTCCGTGGACGCGGGGCTGTTCGAGACGCTGATCGGGCGCGCGCAGCGGGCCTCAGGGCCGCAGGAGCGGGCCGCGCTGCTGCGCGAGGCGCTCGGGCTGTGGCGCGGGGACGCCTACGCCGAGTTCGCCGGCGAGCCGTTCGCCCTGGCGGCGGTGGCGCGGCTGGGCGAGCAGCGGCTGGCGGCCCTGGAGGAGCTGGCCGAGGCGCGGCTCGGGCTCGGCGAGCACGTCCTGCTGGCGGCCGAGCTGGCCTCCCTGGTGGCCGAGCATCCGCTGCGCGAACGGCTGCGCGCCGCGCACGTACGGGCCCTCTACCTGGCCGGACGGCAGAGCGAGGCGCTGAGCGGCTACGAGGAGCTGCGGCGGCACCTGTCGGAGGAGCTGGGCCTGGACCCCGGGCCGGAGCTGGCGGCCCTGCACCAGGCGATCCTGCGGCAGGACCCGTCCCTGGGCCCGGTCGCGCGCCCGCGCGGCAACCTCCCCGCGCCCTTGACGAGCCTGGTGGGCCGGGACGAGGCGGTGGCCGAGGTCCGCTCGCTGCTGCGGGCCGGCCGCCTGGTGACGCTCACCGGCCCCGGCGGCGTCGGCAAGACCCGGCTGGCCCTGGCCGCGGCCTCGGGCACGGGCGGTGACGGGTGGCTGGTCGAGCTGGCCGCGCTGCTGCCGGGGGCGGCGGAGGTCGAGGTGGCCGAGGCGGTCGCGGCCGTGCTCGGCCTGCGCGACGACACGGCCGGGCCGGGCGCTCCGTACGAGGGCGCGGTCGAGCGGATCGCGGGCGCGCTCGCGGGCAGGGAGCCGCTGCTCGTACTGGACAACTGCGAGCACGTCGTCGAGCAGGTCGCCGCGCTGGCCGGGCGGTTGCTCCAGGCCGCGCCGGGGTTGCGGATCCTGGCCACCAGCCAGGAATCGCTGCGGATCGAGGGCGAGGCCCTGTGGAGCGTGCCGCCGCTGACGCGGGAGGCGGCGGTGGAGCTGTTCGCGGCGCGGGCCGGGGTGGAGCCCGACGAGGACGTGGCGGAGATCTGCGCCCGCCTGGACGGCCTGCCGCTGGCGCTGGAGCTGGCCGCGTCCCGGATGCGGGCGCTGACCCCGCGCCAGCTCGCCGACCGGCTGGACGACCGGTTCAGGCTGCTCGCGTCGGGGCTGCGCGGCGCTCCGGCCAGGCAGCGGACGCTGCGGGCGATGATCGACTGGAGCTGGGAGCTGCTGACCGGCCCCGAGCGCGTCGTGCTCCGGCGGCTGGCCGTGCACGCCGACGGCGGCACGCTGGAGGCCGCCGAGGAGGTGTCCGCCGACCCCGGCGTGGACGTCCTCGACGTGCTGGCCAGGCTGGTGGACCGCTCGCTGGTCGTCCGGGTGCGGGCGCCCGGCGCCGAGCCGCGGTACCGGCTGCTGGAGTCGGTCGCGGCCTACTGCCTGGAGCGGCTGGCGGAGGCCGGTGAGCTGGACGAGGTGCGGCTCAGGCATGCCGCGTACTACACGGCGCTCGCCGAGCGGGCGGAGCCGTACCTGCGGGGGCACGGGCAGCGGGACGCGCTCGCGCTGCTCGACGCCGAGAGCGCCAACCTGCGGGCGGCGCTGGAGACGGCGGTGCGGCTGGCCCGGCCCGGCGAGGCGGTGCGGCTGGTGAACGCCATGGCCTGGTACTGGGTGCTGCGCGGCAGGCTCGGCGAGGGCCAGCGGGCGCTGGAGGCCGCGCTGTCCGTCCCGGGCGCGGCGGGGCCCGCCGCCGCGCAGGCCAGGGTGTGGCTGGCCGGGCTCCGGATGCTGGCGGGGTGGTTGGAGCCGCCTGACCACGCGGTGTTCGAGGCCATCGAAGGGCGGTCGGAGCGGGCCAGGGCGCGGTGGTTCATCGGGTACGCGATGTTCGGCTACGACGACCTGTCGGCCAGCCGGGCCCTGATCGAGCAGGCGCTGGAGACGTTCCAGGAGCTGGGCGACAAGTGGGGCACGGGCGCGGCGCTGAACGTGCTGGCCCGCTACGCCGCCACCCGCGGCGACCTGGCGGCGCTGCGGCGCGACGGCGAGCGGGGGCTGGCGCTGTTCAGGGAGCTCGGCGACCGGTGGGGCGAGCTGCGGGCCGCCGAGAACCTCGGCACGCTTGCCGAGATCACCGGCGACTATGAGCGGGCCACCGAGCTGCGCGCGGACGGCCTGCGGATGGCGGAGGAGCTCGGGCTGTGGAGCTCGGTGTCCGACGCGCTGTCCCGGTTGGGGAGGATCGCCCTGCTGACGGGCGACCACGCGCGGGCCGACGACTATCACGAGCGGGCCAGGCGGCTGGCCGTGGAGCAGTCGAACCGCCCGGCCGAGGAGTTCGCGGAGCTGGGCCTGGCGCTCGCGGCGCGGCGGCAGGGCCGCCTCGACGAGGCCGAGCGGCGGCTGCGGGCCTGGCTGGGCTGGGTCAGGGACGTGGCCGGCGAGCCGGGGGCGGCGCTGATCCTGGCCGAGCTGGGGTTCGCGGCCGAGCAGCGGGGCGACGCGGCCGCCGCCCTGGAGCTGCAGCTGGAGGGGCTCAGAGCGGCCCGCAGGGTCGGCGACCCGAGGGCCACCGCGCTCGCGCTGGAAGGGCTGGCGGGCGCGCGTGCCCTGGGCGGACGCCACGAGGAGGCGGCGCTGCTGCTGGGCCGGGCGGCGGCGCTGCGGGCGGCCGCGGGCGCGCCGCTCCCCGCCGGGGAACGGGGCGACGTCGACCGGATCACCGCCGCGGTCCGGGCGGCTCTCGGGCAGGAGGCGCTCGACGCGGCTCTGGCGCGCGGCGCGGTGACGGAGCCGGAGAGGTTGGATCCAAGCCTGGTATAAGGCAGGTTAAACCCAGGATTTCGCACTTTCGGTGATTGTCCCGGTGAAAGCGGGCAGTGCCTGGGATGGACGGTCATCATAGGGCAAGGTTGGGAGCATGCCGATGAGGACAGAGCTCGACCGCCTCGCGGGTGGGGCACACCACGATCCGCACTCCGTGCTGGGAGCGCATCCCGTGTCCGGCGGGGTGGTCTTCCGCGCGCTGCGCCCGCTGGCCGAGCGGGTGCGGGTGGTGCTGGAGGACGGCACGGCCCACGACATGAAACACCAGGCCCACGGGGTGTTCGAGGTCACCGTCCCCGGCCTGGACAAGGTCCCCGGCTACACGCTGAGCGTCAAGTACGCCGACCACGACCCGTACGAGGTCCGCGACCCCTACCGGCACTGGCCCACGCTCGGCGAAGTGGACCTGCACCTCATCGGCGAGGGGCGGCACGAGCGGCTGTGGGAGGCGCTCGGCGCCCGCGTGATGGAGCACGAGGACGTCGAGGGCACGGCGTTCGCCGTCTGGGCGCCCAACGCGCGTGGCATCCGGGTCGTCGGCGACTTCAACCACTGGGACGGCACCGCCTACCCGATGCGGTCGCTGGGCCGCTCAGGGGTGTGGGAGCTGTTCGTCCCGGACGTCGGCGCGGGCGAGCGGTACAAGTTCCAGATCCTGGGCGCCGACGGCGTGTGGCGTGACAAGGCCGACCCGATGGCCAGGCGCACCGAGGTGCCGCCGATGACCGCCTCCGTGGTCGACAGGTCAACCTTCGCCTGGGCGGACGACCAGTGGGTGGCGGACCGGGCCGAGAGCCATCCGCAGGCCGGGCCGATGAGCATCTACGAGGTGCACCTGGGGTCCTGGCGGCCGGGCCTGTCGTACGTGGAGCTGGCCGAGCAGCTGTCCGCGTACGTGGTCGACATGGGGTTCACCCACGTGGAGCTGCTGCCGGTGGCCGAGCACCCGTTCGGCGGGTCGTGGGGCTACCAGGTGACGTCCTACTACGCGCCGACGGCCAGGTTCGGCACGCCCGACGAGTTCCGCCACTTCGTGGACGTGATGCACCGGCGCGGCGTCGGCGTGCTGCTGGACTGGGTGCCCGCGCACTTCCCGATGGACGACTGGGCGCTGGCGCGCTTCGACGGCACCCCCCTCTACGAGCATGCCGACCCGGCCAGGGGCGAGCACCCCGACTGGGGCACGTACGTGTTCGACTTCGGCCGCAGGGAGGTGCGCAACTTCCTGGTGGCCAACGCGCTCTACTGGCTCAAGGAGTTCCACATCGACGGGCTGCGGGTGGACGCGGTGGCGTCGATGCTCTACCTCGACTACTCGCGGCGCGAGGGCGAGTGGACGCCCAACGTCTACGGCGGCAGGGAGAACCTCGACGCGGTCGAGTTCCTCAAGGAGATGAACGCCGTCGCCTACCGGGAGACGCCCGGCATCTCGACCGTCGCCGAGGAGTCGACGGCCTGGCCGGGGGTCTCGCGCCCGGTGCACCTGGGCGGGCTCGGGTTCGGCTTCAAGTGGAACATGGGGTGGATGCACGACACGCTCGAATACCTGCGCCACGAGCCGATCTTCCGCCAGTACCACCACCATCAGATGACGTTCTCGCTGCTGTACGCCTACTCCGAGAACTACGTGCTGCCGCTGTCCCACGACGAGGTCGTGCACGGCAAGGGGTCGCTGCTCGGCAAGATGCCCGGGGACGAGTGGCAGCGGTTCGCGCAGCTGCGGGCGCTGCTGGCGTTCATGTGGGCGCATCCGGGCAAGCAGCTGCTGTTCATGGGCGGCGAGTTCGGCCAGGGCTCGGAGTGGTCGGAGGAGCGCGGGCTCGACTGGTGGGTGCTGGAGTTCGACGGGCACCAGGGCGTGCAGCGGCTGGTCCGCGACCTGAACCGGATCTACAAGGAGACCCCGGCGCTGTGGCAGCAGGACGCCAAGCCCGAGGGGTTCCGGTGGATCGACGCCGACGACGCCTCCGGTAACACGTTCTCGTTCGTCCGCTACGCCGACGACGGGTCCGCGCTGGCGTGCGTGGTCAACTTCAGCGGCGCGCCGCACGAGAGCTACCGGCTCGGCCTCCCCTACTCCGGCCAGTGGACGGAGATCGTCAACACCGACGCCTACGACTACTGGGGCAGCGGCGTGGGCAACATGGGCGTGGTCGAGGCCGACGACGAGCCGTGGCACGGGCTGCCGCACTCGACCACGCTGAGGGTGCCGCCGCTGGGCGCGGTGTGGCTCACGCACGAGGGGGAAACGCTGAACGTTTGAGGTGCGCCCGCTGAAAGTTCGGTGAGAAACCGGGCCTGAGACCTGTCTCTGTCCGAAAAATCACCCTAAACTCCGAGATCATCCCCCTCTCGGAGGACGCGTGCGACTTCGCCCCCTGATCGTGAGCTCGATCGCGCTGGCCCTGCTGCCGTTGTCGGCGCCGGCCTACGCGGAGGACCCCACTCTCAGCCCGAGCCCCAGCCCGAGTGTCGTGGAAGAGACGACCTCCACCCCCAGCGAGCCCCCCGCCAAGGTGGAGGAGGGGTTAGGCGTCGACGGTGGCTCCGTGCGGGCCATCGTCGAGCTCGCCGACCCGGCGCAGAACGCGCCCGTCGCGAGCCAGGCCGCCGCCGAGAGCGTGGACGTGGTGATGCAGCCGCAGAGCCAGTCGTTCATGGTCGTGGAGGGGACCGCGGAGGAGCTGGCCAAGCTGGCCGAGGACCCGCGGGTCGCGTCCATCCACCGGGACAGGACGTACGCGCCGGTGGACGTGAGCCCCAACCTCAAGCTGATCGGGGCCGACCAGGCGCACGCCAAGAACTACACCGGGACCGGGCAGGCGGTGGCCGTGCTGGACACCGGCATCGACCGCGACCACCCGTGGTTCGGGAACAGGGTCGTGGCCGAGGCCTGCTTCTCCGCCGTCGAGGACGGCGTCGAGTCGCTCTGCCCGAACGGGCAGACCTCGCAGACCGGGACGGGCGCGGCGGACGCCACGACGGCCAAGTGCCTGGCCGACGGCGCGAACCTGTGCGAGCACGGCAGCCACGTCGCGGGCATCGCGGCCGGCACCGGCGGCGTCGCGCCGGGCGCGAACATCGTGGCGGTGCAGGTGTTCAGCCGGGTCAACGACGAGGACATCTGCGGCGAGCCCTCGTGCCTGCTGGCGTTCGAGTCGTCGCTGCGGCAGGCCATGGACTACGTGACCGGCCTCAACCAGCCGATCGCCGCCGTGAACCTCAGCCTCGGCGGCGAGCTGTCCGAGACCGACTGCGACTCCAGCGAGGAGGGAACGATCTTCAAGCCGAAGATCGACGCCCTGCTGGAGAAGGGCATCGCGACCGTGGTGGCCGCAGGCAACGAGGCGTTCGAGGGGGCGTCCTACCCGGCCTGCATCTCCTCGGCGGTGGCCGTCGGAGCGAACGACAACAACGACGTCATCGCGGCCTTCTCCAACCGCGGGGCCATCGTGGACCTGTTCGCGCCGGGCGTGGGCATCGAGTCGTCCGTGCCCGACAACCGGACGACCGTCTTCAGCGGCACCTCGATGGCGACCCCGCACGTGGCCGGCGCGCTGGCGCTGATGAAGCAGGCCTCGCCACAGACGCCGATGGCCGACCTGATCAACACGCTGAAGACGACCGGCAGGCCGTACTCGTACGAGGCCAACGGCCAGCAGGTCGTCACGCCGCGCCTGGACCTGGCGGCGGCCCTGGGCGGCGCCTCGCCGCAGCCGACCGTCACGCAGACCCCGGGCGTGCCGACCGAGGACCCCGCCCCCGAGCCCGACCCGTCGGACAGCAGCGGCCCCAGCCCCGAGCCCGACGACCCGGCGAACCCCGCGCCCGAGCCCTCGGCCTCCACCTCGCCGGTCCCGCTGCCCACGGTCACGGTCACGGTGACGATCACGCCGACCCCGAAGACCACCGCGCAGGTCTGCACGCGGGGCACGAACGCCACCAAGCTGTCGGCCAAGCAGTGGGCCGTGGAGATCCACCGCAGCAGCGGCACGATCCCGGACGCCACGCTCACCTGCTACCTCAAGCTGATCGGCAAGTCGAGCAAGGTGTTCCCCGAGGTCACGAAGGCGTCCTCGCTCGGCAAGGCGTACCGGGTGCTGAAGAACACCAAGGCCAGCAAGGCCAAGCTGGACAGCGCGCTGCTCACCTCCTGGCTGAACTGGGCGCACGGCACGAACGGCACCAAGAAGCTGACCACCGCCGAGAAGGTCCGGCTGAACGGCAAGACCACCGCGGCGGCACTGCGGAAGGCGGCGAAAACCGTCAAATAGCCAGCGGTAGGCGGCTAGGGCCGCAGGAAGGCAAAAAAGCCTCCAACGTTTCTCTGGGCTACATAGACCACCGACATCACAGTTGTCGCAGGTGGGGATGTATGCGGCTGTAAGCGAGCCAGGAGCTCTCGGAGGAACAAGTGAGGCTACGAACTCTGTTGGCCGGCGCCGCGGCGCTGGCCGCAACAGTCGCCGGGCTCTGTACGGGCCCGGCGCTCCACGCCGACTCGGGCGATCCGATCATCAGCCCGTCGCTGACGGCGGAGGTCGAGGCGAAGTCCAGGGTGCGCTCCATCATCCAGCTCAAGCCCGGGCAGAGCGTCGAGGCCGTCGCGCGCGACATCGAGAAGGCGTCCGAGGGCAGCCGGGTCCTGGAGTCCGCGCAGTCACCGCACTTCTTCGTGGCCGAGGTGGACGGCCCCACGCTGGCCAAGCTCAAGAAGGACAACCGCGTCCAGTCCGTCTACAAGGACGAGCTGCGCATGTCCACCCTTGACGTCAGCACCGCCGTCATCCACTCGAACCGTGCTAACCAGGCCGGCTGGACCGGCCGGGGCACCACCGTCGCCGTCCTGGACACGGGGATCGACCGGGACCACCCGTTCTTCACCGGCCGGATCGTGGACGAGGCGTGCTTCTCCTCCTCCGACGCCAGCGACGGGTCCGTCTCGCTCTGCCCGAACAACCAGCCCAGCCAGACCGGTCCCGGCGCGGCGGACGCCGAGACCGCCCAGTGCGTCATCAAGGGTGCGAACGCCTGCTCCCACGGCACGCACGTGGCCGGCATCGCGGCCGGCCGGCTGGCCACGGGGGCGCCCTCCAACGGCGTCGCCCCCGAGGCCGGCATCCTGCCGATCCAGGTCTTCAGCCGCGTGGACAACCCGATGACCTGCCTGATCGGCGGCGTCTCCGCCCCGTGCTTCCTCAGCTACACCTCCGACCAGAAGCTGGCGCTCGAATACGTCGCGCGGGTGGCCAAGACCCACAACATCGCCTCGGTGAACATGAGCCTCGGCGGGGGCGGCCCGTACGCGCAGGCCTGTGACACCGAGGCGTCGGCCGCCGCGGTCAAGCCGGAGTTCGACACGCTGGTGGGCCTGGGCGTGGCCCCCGTGGTGGCGGCGGGCAACAACGGCTTCCAGAACGGCGTCGCCACCCCCGCGTGCATCTCCACCGCCGTCGCGGTGGGCGCCACCGACGACTCCGACGCCCTGGCCGCCTTCACCAACCGGGGGCCGCTGCTCGACCTGTTCGCGCCCGGTGTGAACATCAGGTCCTCCGTGCCGAACAACACGTACGCGGAGAAGAGCGGGACCTCGATGTCCGCGCCGCACGTGGCGGGGATGTTCGCGCTGATGAAGCAGGCGTACCCGGCCTTCACGGTCGCGCAGAGCCTGCAGCGGCTGCAGGATACGGGCACGCCCATCCGCTACAACGCGGCGGGCACCTCAGTGACCACCACGCGGATCGACGCCGAGCGCGCCACCGCGGGCGCCCGCGCCTGATTCGGCGCGGGGAAGGCCGGACGGCGGGGTCCGGCTGCGAGGGCCGGACGGCGGGGGCCGGCCACAAGGGCCGGATCGGCGGGATCCGGCCCTTTTCACTGCAACGGGTAGATGGGCCTGCGCTCCCCCACCCGTTGCCCATCTGGGTGGCCAGCCTGCTGGACCCCGCCCCGAGCACAAAGGTCTTCGCGGGGAGGCGCTTCGCGCTCGGGGGCTCAGGCGCTTCTTATTCAGGCGCCTGACGGCGCAAACCCCCGCGCCTTCGGCGCCATCGCCCACCCGTGACCCGGTTACCGGTCTGGCCTGCTGGAGCCCACCCCAAAACCCCCGCTCGCTCCGCTCGCCAAACGCCCCCACCCGTTGACCGGCGAGGCGGTGGGCCGACTGATGCCCACCCCGGATCGGGATGCCTTTCGGGCCATCCATTGGCCGCGAGGCGTAATCACTGGCGAGGCTTTGATCAAGCGACCCGTACCGAGTGAGGCCCAACGCTAATCGTCACGTCGACGTGACCGCCAAGGGCAGCTGCGTAGGCACGGATGGTCTCGAGTCCCGTCGAGTCCAGATCGCCGTTCCCGTTTTAAGAGACCCGTGCCTGAGAGATCCCGAGGGCGGCCGCGACCTCGGATTGCGTCTTGCCTACGGACTTGCGCAGTTCTTTCAGGTGGTGGCCTGCGACGTACGCGTCCAACTGCGCATCGGCGGCGGCCTGACGCTGTGGATCGGCCAACTCTGGGTACAACCGGTGCGCTTCCGCCTTGACCTCACGCCAATTGCGTCCAGGACTCATCGCTTGCCCTCCCTCTTCGTCTCAGCCACCTTCGCTGCGAGATGGCGGGTGTCACCGAGGTTGACGACCGTGCGGTAGTGGAAGAGGTCGTCTTCGCGCAGCGTGGTGATGCTGCCGGATGGCACCCGGAAACTGGCGTATCCGACCGCCTTGATCGGCATCATGATCCAGGACGCCACGACGAATGTCAGGGAGCCACCGTGCGTCACGATGATCTGGTGTTCGCAGGGACGCTGCAAGATCTCGTCCATGGCCGCGTAGATGCGCTGCGCCAACACCGCCCTGGTCTCGGCACCCTCCAGGCCCTCATCGTGGTCCAACCGCTCCCCGACAGCCGGCGGCGGGATGAATCGCTGGTCCAGCCATTCCTGTGGCCTTCCCCCCGCCTCTCCGTAGGATTTCTCCCGCAGTCTGCGGTCCAGGATCGGTTTCACGCCGAACAGCCCGGCAACCTTCTCGGCCGTTTGCCGGGTGCGCTGCAGATCCGATGAGAACAGCTCCACATCGGCGCCGTCCGGGATCTGGGCCCGCAGCGCCTGGGCAATGGAGGCTGCCGCGCTGAGGCCCGCTGGCGTCAGCTGCGAATCATGCCAGCCGCCGACGACCCTCTCGACGTGGTGCGTCGCCTCCGGATGGGTGACGGCGTAAATAGTGCGCATGGGTGAGCTCTTCCTGTAGGAGCTGCTCTTGAGCGATCTTAAGAGCAGCTCACGAGTCACCGGGGCTTGAGTGCCGCGGCCTCGTCGAGCGCCGCACAAACCGCGGCGACGACCGCAGTAAGCGCATCTATGCGACGCCGGCCGGCACCGAGTTGATCCTGAATCGCCCGGAGAAAGGCGATCGATCTCTCACTCTTCCTCAGCTTCGTCCCAGAATGGGGCCACGAGCGCACCCTCGCGACGCGCCACAACCTCCCCATCCCGAACGCTCAACAACTCTGGCTCATCGTCCTCGTACCAGCGCTGATAACCGAAAAAGGACTCGTTCTTGTGGAGCCGGGCGGCCAACCAGCTCATCAGCTCGGCCACCTCGGCATGCCCGTCGGGGTGGATCTCCCAGCGGCAGGTCAGCGCCCAGCGTTCGTCGCCGTGGTCATCCGCGCGCACCAGGGCCGAGCCGCCGGCGCCCGGAATCTTCGAGGCCGCGTACGGCGAGCCGTCGCTCCACGCCGGTTGCGGAAACTCCTTGATCACCCAGTCGCCGTTCTCGTCCCGCACCGGCTCTTGCTCGTCGTCCAGCAGATCGAGAACCTCGTTGACGATGATCGTCTTCTCGGCGATGTGCTCGGGCCGCGAGCCGAGGCCCACGTGCCAGCGCAATTCGGCGAGCTCGGTCTCGGACAAGTCGCCCCGCAGGTCCATCGCCAGCATGAGTTCGTGAATGTCAGCCACGGCAGCACCGTAGCGACACGGGCCGACACAGCCTTCCACCGTGCCGTTGGGATCGAGCCCGAAAGAAAGGAGTGGGCGTTCCGGAAACCGGCCTGGAACCATGAGAGCCATGAGACGAGTCGTGATCCTGGGGCGTGGCGGTTCGGGAAAATCGACGCTCGCCGCCCGTCTGACCAGGATCACCGGACTCCC
This sequence comes from Nonomuraea angiospora, assembly GCF_014873145.1. Taxonomy (NCBI): domain Bacteria; kingdom Bacillati; phylum Actinomycetota; class Actinomycetes; order Streptosporangiales; family Streptosporangiaceae; genus Nonomuraea; species Nonomuraea angiospora. Next base: position 6,106,815 of record NZ_JADBEK010000001.1, read on the forward strand.
CATCATCGAGCTGGACAAGCACTTCTGGCAGCCAGGTCTTGAAGCGACGCCTCCCGATCAGTGGGCCGCCGTCCAAGGTGAGCTCGTCCGGGCCGAGGCTTGGATCATGGACGGCGACCTCGGTCCCTACGACGTCCTGGACGTACGGCTCCGAGCCGCGGACACCGTCATCCTGCTGGACTTCTCGTTCTGGCGCTGCGCCTGGCGAGCGATCCGGCGCTCCCGGGAACGCGCCGACTTCTGGTTGTGGGTGTGGGCCTGGCGATGCCGGAGCCGACCGCTTCTGCTCTCGGCGATCTCGACTCACGCCGGTGATGCGGAGCTGCACGTGATCCGGAATCCGCATGCGCTGAGACGCTTCGTGGCCCAGGTCACGACCGGCCAAGCCTCAGGCCAACCGTAACCAACCCGTATGGCTGCCGGTCGGGGCGTCATTCCTGGTCCCAGGGAGGTGCGGCCCCGAGCGGATGACGCCCCGCCCAGGTCACCAGGCCTTGCCGGCCTGCTCCCGGGTCGCGCGGTTGATCCGGTTGAAGAAGTTCGTCAGCGCGATGTTCATGATGATCGACGACAGCTGTTTCTCGTCGAAGTGGGCGGCGGCGGCGTCCCAGATCTCGTCGGTCACGCCCGGCGCGCCGTCCTGGATCCGGGTGGCGGCCTCGGTCAGCGCGAGCGCTGCCCGCTCCGGCTCGGTGAAGAAGGGCGTCTCGCGCCAGGTGACCACGTTGTGCAACCGCTCGTCGGTCTCTCCCTGCCTCTTGGCCGACGCGACCCCGGCGAAGACGCACGGGCTGCAGCCGTTGATCTGGCTGGCGCGCAGGTGGACGAGCTCCAGCACGAGTGGGTCGACGCCACCGGTGTGGATAACCTTGTAGAGATGCTGGATTGCGGTGATCACTTCGGGGTTCGACTGGCTCTTCATGCGTGCTTCCATCGGTCTCGCTCCTTCATCGGTTACCTGAGCCCGTCCGGGCCCGTCATCCCCATGACGGAGCGGATCCGAGGAAGGTAACAACATGTCCGAGACCAGCCCGAGGGACCCGGTGGCCGAGGCGTTCGAGGCCGAACGCGACCGGCTGCGCGCGGTCGCCTACCGCATGCTCGGATCGCATGCCGATGCCGAGGACGCCGTTCAGGAGGCCTGGCTACGGCTCTCCCGCCAGGACACGGCGACCATCCACAACCTCGCCGGCTGGCTGACCACCGTGGTCGGCCGGATCAGCCTCGACGTCCTGCGGTCCCGCCAGACCCGCCCCGAGGCGTCCTACGACGACCGGCTGCCGGCACTCGTCGTGACGGCCGACGACGGTCCTGCGCCGGAGGACGACGTGGCGCTCGCCGACTCGGTAGGGCTCGCGCTTCTCGTCGTCCTCGATTCGCTCGGGCCGAGCGAACGGCTGGCGTTCGTGCTGCACGACCTGTTCGGGGTGCCGTTCGAGGAGATCGGCCGGATCCTCGGCAGGTCCGCCGACGCCACCAAGATGCTCGCCAGCCGCGCCCGCAGGAAGATGCGCGGGACCGACCGGCCGGCGGTCGTCGGGCGGGAGCAGCGAGAGGTGGTCCGGGCTTTCCTGACGGCGGCCCGCAACGGCGACTTCGAGGGGCTGCTGCGCGTGCTCGACCCCGAGGTGAGGCTGACCGTCGACACGCCCCATGGCGAGATCGTCGTCCTCGGCGCCACCAAGGTCGCCGCGGGCGCGCGGTGGTCCTCGGGCGCGGTCTCGCGGGGGCAGGCGGTGCTGCTCAACGGCCTTCCGGGGCTCGTGTCCTGGCGCGAGGACGGCACCCCGTTCTCGGCCATCGCGTTCACGGTCGTCGAGGGCCGGATCGCCGGGATCGTGGTCGTGACCGATCCTGCCAGGCTCGCGTCGATGGACCTGCCGGATCCGGAGTAGTGAGTCACCACCGGGCCTCCCCGGCGACCGCGCGAGCGGAGCCAGGGCCGCGACCCGATCGCGTGATCGTCGCCCCGATGCCTTCCATCTCGTCCGCAAGACGATCCAAGTCAGTCGCAGGACGCCCCACGTGAGTATGGTGGGTCGCGGTCGAACACGTGAGCGATAACCAAGCTCGCGAGGGGGACCGGGCAGGGATCTGCTCACCGCCGGGAGGGCGGAGCACGCACAACTCAGACCGGGTGCGCGTGTTGGGGCGTGGAAACCCACGAAAGCGGGGCCGGAAGGTGAATCGCCAAGCAACAGCATCGCGACCATGCGCGTAGCCGCACGGTTGGGACGGCTGGAATCCCCCGGATTCATCCGTGGGGAGCGCTTCAACGTCTGGGAGCACTGCTTCAGCTGGGACGGCGGGTTCTACGGGAGGTGCGGCCACGGCCTGTGAGCCGTCCGGCCCGCGCCGCCGGGTAGGGCGAGCTCCGGCAGAAAGTCCGGACCAGCTGCCGGGGACGAGCGTGCCATCGAGGCCGGGCGATCACGCTGACGGCCGGCGTGATCGCCCGGCTACCGGCCGCCCGGCCGATAGAGTTCCATACGTGCGTTGATCTCCAGGCGGCGGACGCGTACCGCCGAAGACGAAGGCGGTGCGGGCGGCCCCTTCCCGCAGGCATTCCCTCGTCACAACCCCCCACGGAGATCACCATGTCCGCTCAGCGGCCTCTGACCTACCGCGCGTTCGTCGAGCTCGCCACCGCCGACCCCGCCGTCGTCGGGCTCGTCCTCAAGGGCTCCCACGCCCACGACGGCATGGTCACCGAGCATTCCGACCACGACCTGTACGTCATCCTCGCCGACGGCGCGGCAACGGACCTCACCCGGTTCGCCGGTCACCGCACCCCCGAACTCGACCTCGCCATCATCACCCTGGCCGAGTTCCGTACGGCTGGAATGCCCGGCTTCGAGCGATACGCGCTCGCCCGCGCCAGGATCGTGCTCGACCGGCTCGACGGGGGCATCGCCCGGATCCTGGCCGCCAAGGCGCGGCTCGACGCCGACGAGGCGTTCCGGGACTGCGGTGAATGGCTCGACGCCTACGTCAACTCCCTCTACCGCTCCGTCAAGAACGACCGTGACGGGCATGCGCTCGCGGCCCGCCTCGACGCCGCCGACAGCATCCGGTTCCTGCTGGAGCTGCTGTTCGCTCTCGACCGTCGCCCCCGCCCGTACAACAAGTACCTGGAATGGGAGCTCGCCCGGCACCCGCTGCCGGGCTGGGACACCGGCATGCTGCTGGACGCCGCGCGCCGCATCTCGGGAACGGGCGACGTACCCCTGCAACGGCGCCTCTTCGCCCAGGTCGAGGCGGCGGCCCGGCGCGCCGGGCACGGCGCGGTGCTGGACGCGTGGGGCGAGGACCTCGACCTGATGCGACCGCAGGAGGACAGGTCCTAGCCCACCGACTTGACCTCCGGGTAGCGCGACGCCGGGTCGTTCAGGAGGGGCTGCGGCTTCCCTCGCAGGTGGAGGTCGTAGAAGGCCGCGACGATCCCGCGCGTGATCTGCAGGGACCGTGTGGCGGGCAGGTCGGCACCGTCGTCGATGCCGAGCTGCTCGGAGAGCACGGAGATGTCGGTGAAGGAGGCGTGCTCGGTGCCCGTCACCACGAACCAGCGCTTCCAGCCGGTGAGGTTCGGCCAGGACTGGTCCCAGGTGGGGTCCTTGCCGGGGCTGTGCTTGGCCTCGGAGCCGAGGAACAGGTACGGCTTGGCCAGCCCGCCGCTGGGGACCTGGACGACGGCGGTGCCGTCGATGTTCATCCCGGCGCGCAGCCGGGAGTCCTTCAGCAGGGCGGCCACGGAGCTCGCGCCGCCCACGGAGTGGCCGCCCATGGCGATCCTGGATCGGTCGATCAGCTTGGGATATTTGGCCGGCACCGAGTCCAGGACGAAGGAGACATCGGCCGCCCTGATCTGCCCGACCTTGGCCCAGAACGCCGGATTCTTCGGTTCGACCTCGCACGCGACGCACTCGGCGACCCTGCCGTCGGGGAAGCTCGTGGCGACGTTCTCGTACGTGTGCCCGATGACGGCCACCGCATAGCCCCGGCTGGCCAGGTCCTCGGCCAGGCCGGTGAGCGAGTAGCGGGGCTTGGTGAAGCCCGGGGAGAGGACCACGAGGGGTAGCCGTCCCTTGGCCGGTCTGGCGTCCTTGACGGCGTCGATCCGCGTCTTGCTGAGCAGATCGCCCGGTACGCCGGAAGCGCCCGCCTCCTTCAACGTGAGCTCGGACTCCTTGACCGTCATGTACGGCGCCCGCGCCCCGCCGGCCTTCGCCGCCGGATACCAGAGCGAGACCATGAGCTCCCTCGCCTTCGCACGGGGCACCCAGGGATCGGGGCGGGAGGTGTCCTTGAGGTGGAGGGAGGTCAGGCCGACCGGCAGCTTGCCCGTCGGCTTGGGGATGCGCAGAGCGGAGGCGGGCGCGCGGTCTCTGACCGAGGCCGCCGAGGGGGACGCCAAGGAGGCGGCGGCCGGCAGGGCGAGGAGTACGGCGAGGGCAAGCCGCCCGATTCGGTGACTCATGGGCCTCGACGCTAGGGCCGGGCGACCTCCGCCCGCGTCGGCCGTGACGACGACATCGGCGGCGGGGTCGTCCTCGAGATGTACTCCGCTCCGCCGATGCCCCCGTACGCCACGAACAGGACAATGTGCGAGTGTCACTGATCAGAAGGCGATGGCGGGACCTGCTCCGCGCGGAGCACAGGCCCTCGCGTCGCGCGCTCGTGTTCGACATCCTCCTCGCGGTCGCCTTGACCGTGCTGGCGGTGGTCGCGGCGGCACCCGCCGTGGACGTCGTCCACAGCGTCGACCCCCTGCGGCTGCCTCCCCCGCCCCGGCCCGTCCTGCCCACCCAGACTGACGCGGTCGATCCCGGCCTGCTCTTCGCGGTGGCGCTGACGGCGTTGCCGCTGGCCGTACGGCGGCTGTACCCGTTGACCGCCTTCTGGATCGTGCTGCTGGCCGCCCTGGCCACCGATGACGAGGCGACCTGGGTCACCGTGGCGACCTGCGCCATCGCCGCCTACGGAGCAGTCGCCTACAGCCGCAACCGGCTGGTGGCGCTGGGTGGCCTGGTGCTGGCCACCGTGCTGGCGGGCATGGCCTTCAGTGATGCCGTGGCGGGGTTGCCGAGCTGGCTCGGGCCGTTCGTGGTGCTGCTCAGCGCGGGGGTCATGGCGAGCTTCGTCCGGTTGTGGCGGCAGCAGCTCGCCGAGCGGGACGAGAAGCTCCGCCGGGCCGTACAGGTGGAGCGCTCGCGCATCGCCGGCGAGCTGCACGACGTCGTCACCCACAATGTGAACGTGATGGTGATCCAGGCGGGGGCGGCGCGCAAGGTGATGGACACGGCGCCGGAGCGGGCCAGGGAGGCCATGCTCGCGGTGGAGACCAGTGGCAGGGCCGCCATGGCCGAGCTCCGCCATGTCATGGGCCTGCTGGCCGCCTCCGGCAGCGGATCCGACCTTCTCGAACCGCAGCCGGGGCTCGACCAGCTCGGCTCGCTCATCGAGCGCGTGCGCGCGGCCGGGGTCCCGGTCAGCGCCGAGATCGGCACGCCGGAGGGTCCGGTGCCGCCCGGGGTGGGCCTGGCCGTCTACCGCGTCGTCCAGGAGGCTCTCACCAACACGATCAAGCACGCGGGCGGCGCGGCCGTGTCGGTGGCGATCAGTCACACCGGCGACTGGCTGGACATCGAGGTCGCCGACCGCGGCGCCGCTCCCGCGGCGCGTGCGGGGGACGGTCAGGGCCGGGGGCTGATCGGGCTGCGCGAGCGGCTGGCGCTCTACGACGGGACCCTCGAGGCGGGGCCGCGGAGCGGCGGAGGCTTCGTGACCAGGGCGCGCCTGCGGTGGTCGGCGTGAACGAGGCGCCGCGCGTGGTCATCGCCGACGACCAGGCGCTCGTACGCGGCGGGTTCGGGATGATCCTGGCCGCCGACGGGATCGAGGTGGTCGCCGAGGCCGCCGACGGTGCCGAGGCGGTCGCCGCCGTCCGGCGTACCCGGCCCGATCTCGTGCTCATGGACGTACGGATGCCGCGCATGGACGGCATCGAGGCCACCCGGCGGATCCTGTCCGGCGGCGCGGACGGGACCCGCGTCCTCATCCTGACCACGTACGACCTCGACCACTATGTCTACGCGGCACTCACCGCCGGGGCCAGCGGCTTCCTGCTCAAGGACGTCTCCCCCGAGCACCTGGTGGCCGCGGTGCGCCTGGTGCGCACGGGCGACGCGCTGCTCGCGCCCGCGATCACCCGCCGCCTGATCGAGCGCTTCGCCCGCCACGACGAGCCCGCTCACCGCGCCGTCCACGGCGACCTGTCCCAGCTGACCCCGCGCGAGCTGGAGGTCCTGCGCCTGCTCGCGACCGGCATGAGCAACGCCGAGATCGCCGACCGCCTGGTGCTGAGCCCGACGACGGTCAAGACGCACGTCGCGCGCATCCTGTCGAAACTGGAGCTCCGGGACCGCGTCCAGGCCGTCGTCCTCGCCTACGAGACCGGCCTGGTCACGCGTAAAGCTCCGTGAGACCGACCCGGCGCGCGTCAGGGCCGGGTGACCGAACTCATAGGAGAACTATGCGGCAAAGGGGTGGACACCTTGGCTCTAGATCCCTAAACCCATTTCGTATTGGGTCGCTTAGGGTGGCTTCATGGAGGCAGGAAAGGCGATCTTCGAAACCGTCGACAAGCTTCGTCAGCGGCGCACGGCCCCGCTGGTGCTGGAGCTCGATCTCACAGAGGGCCTCACCGAGGGCCCGCCGGCGGACCCGCTCGCCGCGGTGCTGTCCATGCGCAAGACGCGCCTGTCCGACGTCCTGTCCGGGCTGAAGCGCGCCAGGCAGGACTCCAGGGTCAAGGCGCTGGTGGTGAAGATCGGGGGTAACCCGCTGGGCCTGGCCATGGTGCAGGAGCTGCGCCAGGCGGTGATCCGGTTCAGGGCGTCGGGCAAGCTGACCGTCGCGTTCTCGGAGACGTTCGGGGAGTTCGGCGGCGGCACGGTGCCCTACTACCTGGCCACCGCGTTCGAGCGCGTCTACCTGCAGCCGAGTGGCGACGTCGGGCTGACCGGGGTGGCGCTGGAGCAGCGCTTCCTGAAGGGGGCGCTGACGAAGCTGGGTGTCGGGTACGAGGCCGGGCAGCGGCACGAGTACAAGACCGCCGTCAACACCTTCACCCAGGACCACATGACCGAGCCGCACCGCGAGTCCATGGGCCGCATCGTCGAGTCGGTCACCGAGAGCCTCAGCGCGGGCATCGCCGACGGGCGCCGGCTCGATCCGGGCAAGGTGCGGGAGCTGATCGACCGCGGCCCGTTCACCGCCTCCGAGGCGCTGGAGGCCGGGCTGGTCGACGGGCTGGCGTACCGGGACGAGGTCTACGAGCAGGTCAAGCAGGCGGCAGGCGACGACTCGCACCTGCTGTACGTGTCCAGGTACGCCAGGGGCGCGGCCGTGCGGAAGCTGCCGCACCCGACGGCCGACGGGATCGCGCTCATCCACGGCACCGGCATGATCAGGACCGGTCGCAGCGGACGCAGCCCGCTCGGCGGGGGCGGGGCGATGGGCTCCGACACGATCAGCGCCGCCTTCCGGGCGGCCCGGCGCGACGAGCACGTCAAGGCGGTCGTGTTCCGGGTGGACAGCCCCGGCGGCTCGTACGTGGCCTCCGACACGGTGTGGCGCGAGGTGACCCTCACGCGCAAGGTCAAGCCGGTGATCGTCTCGATGGGCGACCTGGCCGCGTCCGGCGGCTATTTCGTGGCGATGGCAGCCGACGTGATCGTGGCCCAGCCCGGCACGCTGACGGGCTCGATCGGCGTGTACGGCGGCAAGCCCGTCGTCGCGGAAATGCTCGAAAAAATCGGCATAAATTCGGAAATGGTGGCGTCCGGGACTAACGCCGGAATGTTCTCCACCTCCCGCGGCTTCTCCCCCGAACAATGGGACCGCGTGAACGCCTGGCTTGACCGCATTTACGATGACTTCGTGGGCAAGGTCGCCGCGAGCCGCGACCTGACCCGGGAGCGCGCGCACGAGCTGGCCCGCGGCCGCGTCTGGACCGGCGCCGACGCGCACGCCGGCGGGCTCGTGGACGAGCTGGGCGGCCTGGAGGACGCGCTGGCCCTGGCCAGGAAGCGGGCCGGCCTCCCCGACGACGCCCCCGTACGCGCCTACCCCCGGCTCAACCCGCTGGAGCGGCTGCGCGGGCCGGACTCGAGCGAGGACAGGTCCGCCGCCCTGGCCCGCCTGCGCCTGGACGCGTGGGGCCCCCTCGCCCGCCTGTCCGCCGAGCTCGGCCTCCCCGCCGCGGGCCCGCTGCTCCTCCCCGAGTGGTACGTGATCCGCTGAGCGCTCACGTACCGATCGGGCGGTAGCGGGAGCGCAGCCGTACGAGCGGCTGGAGAGCGGCCTCGACGTAGGGGACCGCGAGGACGGTGGCGATGAAGAGGGTGTGATCCCCGGCCGGGACCACGTTGGTGGTCTCGGCCTCCAGGGCGGCCACCCCGCCCTCCACCACCAGCGCGCCGGAGTGTGTTCCCCGGTGATGCGGCGTGCCCGCCAGCAGCAGCCGGGCGCTGGGGCGGCCGGCGGTGGCGAAGCGGCTGGCGATGGCCGCCTGGCCGGACGACAGGAGTGAGGCCGCCCACCGGTCCTGCCGGAGCAGGACCTCGTTGAGGTAGCCGCCGCTCGCCAGGCTCACCAGGAGGAGCGGGGGCTCCAGCGAGACGGACATCAGCGCCGAGACCGTGACGCCCAGGTCGTCGCGCCCATCGCGTACGGTCACCACGGCCACCCCGGCCGCGAGCTGCGCCATCGCCTCCGTGAACTCGCTCACGGCACGAACCTAGCGGTGCGGGCCCCCGGACGGCGGGGACCCGCACCGGAAGGCGGCGTCAGCCGAGGCCGTTGGAGGTCAGCCATTCCTTGGCCACGGTGCCGGGCTCGTCCTTGTTGACGGAGATCTTCTGCATCATGTCCAGGAGGGACTGCGTGGTGAGCTTCGCCGAGACGGCGTTCAGCGTGGTCTTGATCGTGTCGGTCGCGGCCGCCTTGTTGAGGAGCGGCGTCACGTTCTGGGCGGGGAAGATGTTCTTGGGGTCCTGCAGCGGCACCAGGTTGTTGGCCGTCATCTTGGGGTCGGTGGTGAACACGTTGCCGACCTGGATCGTGCCGTCCTTGATCGCGTCAGCGGTGGTCGGGCCCGTCGGCTTCCACTGCTTGAACTCGATCCCGTAGACCTCCTTGAACCGCGCCTCCCACCGCTTCTTGAACTCGGGCGGGCCGCCGACGACGAAGGTCTTGGAGACCTTGGCCAGGTCCTCCATGGTGTTCAGCGACTGCTTGGTCTGGGTGTCCTTGGTGATGGACAGGCTGTCCTTGTCCTCGGCCGGGGAGGAGTCGAGCACCTCGAGCTCGGCGGGGAGCTTCTCCTTCAGCGCGGCGTTGACCTCGTCGGTGGTCGCGGCCGTGTTCTTGAGGTCGACGAAGGCCAGCAGGTTGCCGTTGTACTCGGGCACGATGGTCAGGCCACCGCTCTTGACCTGGTCGATCACGACCTCGCGGCTGCCGATGCGCGGCTTCTCCTCCACCTGCACGCCCTTGGCCTCCAGCGCCTGGGCGTAGATCGACCCGAGCAGCACGCTCTCGTCGAAGTCGAAGGATCCGATGACGGCCTTGCCCCCGCCCCCGCTCGAAGCCGAACCGCTGGGGGCCGCGCTCGAGGTGTCGAGCGGGTTGCCACCAGTGTTGCCACCGCCGCCACCGCCACAGGCGGCCAGCGCGAGCATCGCCGAAACGAACACCCCGGCGATGCCGTACTTGCGTCCCATCTTGCTTTTCCCTTCTAAGCGGGAGGTAATACAGGAGACTATCGGACCTTAAGTCGCCGGCTCACCCCCGGGGAGACCGTCACTCTCTGGGCGAGCGTGAACAATATCTGCACCACCAGCGCAAACAACACAACCAGTACTGAACCACCGACGACGCTCGCGTAATCCTTCGTCGCGAAACCGTCGATCACGAACCGCCCCAGACCGCCCAGCCCGGTGTACGAAGCGACGGTGGTGGTGGCCACGACCTGGATCGCCGACAGCCGGCACCCCAGCAGGATCAGCGGCAGCGCGACCGGCACGAGCACCTGCCCGAGCACCTGCCCGCCGCGCAGCCCCATCCCGTACGCGGCGTCGCGCAACTCGGGGTCGACCCCCTTGATGCCCTCGAACGTGTTCACCAGGATCGGCGGCACCGACAGCAGCACCAGCGGGATGATCACCGGCCAGCTCGAGGCCGTGCCCAGCAGCAGCACGAACATCACCAGCAGGCCCAGCGTGGGCAGCGCCCTGGCCAGGTTCGCGGTGACGGCGACCAGCACCTCGCCCCGGCCCGTGTGGCCGATCAGCAGCCCCAGCGGCACCGCGATCACGACGGCCAGGGCCAGCGCCAGGGCCGAGAACTCCAGGTGTTCCAGCAGGCGCATGGGGATGCCGTCGGGGCCGGACCAGTTGGCGCCGTTGCCGAAGAACTCGGTCAGCCAGCCGAAGAACGCGGTGAGCCAGCTCACGATCCCTGCCCCCTTCGGGCCCGTACCCATGGAGTGAGCAGCCGCTGGGCCAGCACCAGCAGCCCGTCGGCGACCAGCGCCAGCGCCACGACCAGCACGATCCCGACGATCACCGGCGGCATGAACGGGTTCTGGTAGGCCCGCGTGAACAGCCCGCCGAGCCCGCCCTGCCCGATCAGCGCGCCCACGCTGACCAGGCTGATGCTGGAGACCGCGACCACCCGCAGCCCCGCCAGCACCACGGGGACGGCGATCGGCAGCTCGACCGCGAGCAGCCTGCGCAGCGGCGTGAACCCCATCGCGACCGCCGACTGCCGCACGTGGTCGGGCACCGAGCCGAGCCCGTCCACGACGGCCGGGATCAGCACGGCCATGCCGTAGAAGGTCAGCGGGATGATCACCGTGGCCTGCGACAGCCCGGTCACCGAGATCAGCAGCATGAAGACCGGCAGCGAGGGGAGCGCGTAGACGACGTTCATGAAGCCCGAGGTCGGCTGGTAGAGCCAGCGCCAGCGCACGCAGGCCAGCCCCAGCGGCAGCGCGACGACCAGCGCGAACAGGATCGGCACGAGGGACATGGTCAGGTGGTCGATGAGCAGGTTCTTGATGCTGTCGACCCGGCCGGTGTCCCAGTTACGCCCGATCCATTCCCATATGGAAGGAGGGCCGTCAGCCATCTGCCGCCTCCGCGAGCGCCTGGTCGAGGGTCTCCCTGGTGGCCACGCCGACGACCTTGCCCTGCTCGTCCACGGCCACCGCGCAGCCGGACGGCGACAGCAGCGCCGCGTCGAGGGCCGTGCGCATGGAGTCGCGCCCGTACACGAACGTCCCGTACGGCTCCAGCTCGTCGGGCCGCTCCCGGGAGACCCACCCGGCCGGCCTGCCGTCCTCCACGACCAGCCGCCACGGCTCGTCCGCGGCGCCGGTCAGGTCGGCCAGGTCGGTACGCAGCCGCAGCCCGTCCGTCGGGATGAACTGCAGCCGCCGGATCCCGCGGTCGTGCCCCAGGAACTCCCTCACGAAGTCGTCGGCCGGCTCGGACAGCAGCGTCTTGGGAGCCGCGATCTGCGCCAGCTTGCCGCCCACCCGCAGCACCGCCACGCGGTCACCCAGCTTGATGGCCTCGTCGATGTCGTGCGTGACGAACACGATGGTCTTGTTCAGCTCGGACTGGAGCCTGAGCAGCTCGTCCTGCAGGCTCGTGCGCACGATGGGGTCGACCGCGCTGAACGGCTCGTCCATGAGCAGCACGGGCGGGTCGGCGGCCAGCGCCCTGGCCACGCCCACGCGCTGCTGCTGCCCGCCCGAGAGCTGGAAGGGGTAGCGACCGGCCAGCGCCGGGTCGAGGCCGACCCGTTCGAGCAGCTCCATGGCCCTGGCGCGGGCCTTCTTCTTGTCCCAGCCGAGCAGGTACGGGACGGTGGCGATGTTGTCCACGATCTTGCGGTGCGGGAACAGGCCGGCCTGCTGGATGACGTACCCGATGCCGCGCCGCAGCGTCGGCGGGTCGATGCCCTGCACCGGCGTGCCGTCGAGGAGGATCCGGCCCTCGGAGGCGTCGATCATCCGGTTGATCATCCGCAGGGACGTGGTTTTACCGCAGCCCGAGGGGCCGACGAGCACGGTGATCTCTCCCGTGGGCGCCTCGAGGTCGAGACGGTCCACGGCGACCGTTCCGTCTGGGTAGCGTTTGGTGACAGCGTCGAATGTGATCACGCGCGAACTCTCGCTTCAGGCTTCTGTGGCAGGGGTCGCAGCCCCCGTGCCACGACCGCCGCATGATCTATCGCAGCACAGACTACGCAGATCCGGAGCACGGTGTCGTCCCGGGATCCAGCTGAAACGCTTCAGTTGAGCTGGATATTTACCCCAAATCTGGAAGTGATAGTGCGCCGGACCGTGGTGTGTTGGCATGATTACCTCCACAAAGTTCTGACCTATACCTCCACAAAGTTCTGACGAGTACCCCCGTACGAAACTCACGAACTCCAGCCCGCACCCCTCACCCTCAGCGTCCGCTCACAGCAAGAGGATCCGGCCCCGTGTCTCAGCCGCTCACCGATCAGCGCCGACGCGCCGAGTTGATCGCAGAGCTCTACGACCGCCATGCCGCTGGGCTGTTCGCCTACTGCGCTGACCAGCTCGGCGACCTCGGCTCCGCGTCCGACGTACTGGTGACCTTGTTCTCCAGCGTCGCCGGCGTTCCCTCTGCCGCCGAGGCGCCTCGTGCCGCTCTCTACGCGTTCGCCCGCCGCGAGATCCACCGGCGGGACATCGTCTTCGCGCCCCCCTCCATCGATCCCCTGATCGACCCCGCCTCCGCCCTCGTCGAGCGCACCTTCCGCGAGCTGCGACCCCACCAGCGCGAAGTGCTGGTGCTGTGCGCGGTCTGCGGGATGAGCAAGGCGGAGCTGGCGTGGGTACTCGACGTCGCCCCGGACACCGCCGAGGAACTGGCGGTCGGAGCGGCCCACCACTTCCGGCACGCCCTGGTGACGGCACTGTCCTCCACGGGGGTCCGCGTGCCCAAGCCGGTGGCGGACGTGTACGGCGCGCTGGGCGTGGCCCCGCTCGCCGACATCATCGGCCGCCTCCCCTGGGCGCAGCCGCCCGGAGCCCTCCGCATCCACTTCGCGGGCTCCCGTTCCGCCAGCCCCGCCCCGCTCTTCGTCAAGCCCCGCTGGCCCAGCCCGCCGATGTGGCCCCAGCCCCTGGCGGACGCGGACCCGGCGACCAGCACGGTCATCTTCCCGGCCGAGCTGCTGACGCCGCCGTCGCCGTCGCGCGAGCCCGAGCACTCCGCCACCACGGCCCCGATGCCCGCGCTCAACAACTCCCCGGAGTCGGCGCCACGCCGCAGGGAAGTCCCTACCTCGCACGTTCCCTTCGGAGAAGCCTCCGCCCGCTCCCCCCTCAGGGACCCGTTGGCCTCCGCCCAGCGTCTGCACGATCCGCTGGGACCCACCCCGTCTCTCAGAGATCCTCTGGCGGCGGTGGACGGCGCACGGCCCGAACAGCCCGGCACACCACAGACAGCTCCACCCTTCGCAGGGAGGACCCCAGTGCCGCCTTACATCCATCCGTTCTTCCAGGACCCGCCCGACGAGCCTTTCGGCGGTCCGGAACCCTTCGCGACCGGCGACGTGATCTTACCCAGGGACACCGCGGAGCCCTTCGCGACCGGCGACGTGATCCTGCCCAGAGATGTTCCGAAGCCGTTCTCGTACGACGACGACGGCGACATCCTGGCCCCCAGGGACCCGCACCCCGACGTGCTGGTGCACAAGGGCCCCGCCCGGCCGCTCCAGGAACCGCCGCGGACGAGCGAACCGGCCCGCGACGCGGCGCCCCTCTTCCGTCCCCGCCCCAAGTCCTCCAGGCGCACCAAGGCCGCCAAGCCCTCCGAGCCGGCCAGGCGCACCCCCAAGCCGGCCGAGCCCGCGAGGCCCGCCGAACCGGTCTACCGCCTGCCCCTGTACGACAAGGCGCCCCCGAAGCCCCCCACCCTGCCCAGGCCCTCCTCCTCGTCGAGCAGGAAAACCCAGGCTCCACCCGACGAGGAACCCCAAGGGACCTTCGCCTCGCTCGCCCCGGAGCCCTCTCTCCTGGCCCCCCGCCCGGTCCGCCCCCGTCCGGTGCCCAAGAAGCGCCCGGCGTACACGGCCCGGCCCGAGAAGATCCGCCGCCGCAAGGACCGGCACTTCGACTGGGCCTGGGAGGTCGTCGGGTTCCTGGTCTGCGTGGCGATCGCCATGATCGTCTTCTTCTCGATGCCCGCGTTCCTCCACCCGTGACCCGCACGCCCGGCGACGGCCGGGCGGGTCGCGGCGAGCGGAGTTCTCCTCAGCTCGCCGCCTGCTTCACGAGCGCGCTGATCCTCTCCTCGCTCTCGGCGGTCAGCTCCGTCAGGGCGAAGGCGGTCGGCCACATGGTGCCGTCGTCGAGGTTCGCCGGGTCGTTGAAGCCGAGGGTCGAGTACCTCGTCTTGAACTTCTGCGAGGGCTGGAAGAAGCAGACGATCTTGCCGTCCTTGGCGTAGGCGGGCTGCCCGTACCAGAGCTTCGCCGTCAGGGACGGGGCGCTGGCCTTGACGATTGCGTGGATGCGCTCGGCGATGACCCGGTCCTCATCCACCATCTCGGCGATCTTCTCGAGCACGTCCCGCTCCGCGTCGGCGGCCTTCGCGGCCGCGCCCCGGCGCGCGGCCTTCTTCAGCTCCTGGGCGTGCTCCTTCATCGCGGCTCGCTCGTCATCGGTGAACCCGTCGAACTTGCCGCCGGCCGCGGTGGTCTTCTTCGTTTCGCTCATGGTGAGAATCTCCTTGTCCGTGAATCGTCCGTCTTACGAGGTTTCGGCCCCGGGCGGCGGATCAGTGTATGCCGCCCGGAGACCGGCATGCCCTAGCCCCAGGCGCCGGCGATCTGCCGGGTGGTGGCGTTGAGCCGGTTGAACAGGTTGGTGACTCCGATCATCAGGACGATCGCGGCCAGCTGCTTCTCGTCGAAGTAGGTGGCGGCGGTGTCCCAGACCTCGTCGTTGACGGCGTCGGCGCGGTCGGCCAGCCGGGTGGCGGCCTCGGCGAGCGCGAGCGCCGCCCGCTCCTCGTCGGTGAAGTACGGGGTCTCCCGCCAGGCGGCGACCGTGGCCAGCTTCTCCTCGCTCACCCCGGCCTTGCGGGAGGTCTTGACGCCGCCGTCCACGCAGGCGCTGCAGCCGTTGATCTGGCTGACCCGCAGGTGCACCAGCTCCAGCGTCTGCCCCTCGACCCCGCCGGAGTGCACGGCCTTGAAGATCTCCTGGATGGGCTGCATCGCGCCGGACAGGATGACGGCGGGGTTCTGCATACGGGGCTGCATCGGGTTTCTCCTCTTTCAGGTCTGCGCCCCGTTCCCTCGGGGGCGTGGCTCCATGACAGCCTGTGGAGGGCTACCATGACGACGTTGATGGGACACCCTGGGACAGTTGAGACGCCTCTGACCAGCAACGACCGTCTTCACGAAGTTTCATCGGGTGTGGGACAGAAAGCAGGGAAACGGTGGCTGTGCACCAGAAGGCAGCGAAGGCCGCCGACCCGAAGGACGAGCTGGCCGCCCGCCTGCGCCTGCTCCAGGAGGTGTCGGAGCGCGGCGTGCGGGCCCTGGCCCGGGACGCCGGCCTCAGCTCGTCGTCGCTGTCGCGTTACCTCAGCGGCCAGACGCTGCCGCCCTGGCCCGCCGTGGTCGCGCTGTGCCGCCTCCTCAAGCGTGACCCCCGCCCGCTGCGCCCCCTCTGGGAGCGGGCCTCCAACCCCCTGCCGGCGCCCCCGAAGACCAGCCGCCAGGTCCAGCCCCCGTCGCCACCCGCCGGAGCTCCGCGCCCGCCCCGCAACGACCTGCCGCGTGACGTGCCCGACTTCACCGGACGCGAAGCCCAGCTCGCCGCCGTGCTCGCCGGCGTCGAAAGCAGCCGGGTGGTCGCCATCGACGGCATGGCGGGCGTCGGCAAGACCTGCCTGGCGGTCCACGCGGCCCACCGGCTGGGCGCCGACTACCCCGACGCCCAGCTCTACCTGGACCTGCACGGGTTCACCGCCGGGCGGGAGCCGCTCGGTCCCGACCCCGCGCTGCGGGCCCTGCTCGCCGCCCTCGACGTCCCCTCGGAGAAGATCCCGCAGGAGGGCGGCATCGAGCCGCTGGCCGCCTGCTGGCGCTCCGAGCTCGCCCACCGGCGGGCCGTCGTGGTCCTCGACAACGTCGCCGACGCCGACCAGGTCCGCCCGCTGCTGCCCGGCGCCGGCCCCTCCGTGGCCCTGATCACCAGCCGTAACCGGCTGCTGGGCCTGGACGAGGTGCCCCCGGTGTCGCTGGAGGTGCTGACCCCGCAGGAGAGCGCCGAGCTGCTGGCCCGCGCCAGCGGCGACCCGGGCGGGCCCGACAGCCGGCTGGCCCGCGACCCGGAGTCCGCCGCCGAGGTGGTGCGGCTGTGCGGCCAGCTGCCGCTGGCCCTGCGGCTGGCCGCGGCCCGGCTGCGGCACCGGCCGGGCTGGACCGTGGGCATCCTCGTCGAGCGGATGGCGGAGGGGGCCACCGAGTTCGACACGGCGTTCGCCATGTCCGTACGGCAACTGGACCGGACGCAGCGCCGCTTCTTCCGGCTGCTGGGCCTGATGCCCGGCTCCACCTTCGACGAGTACGTGGCGGCGGCGCTGGCGGACATACCGCTGCGCAGCGCCCGGGCGATGCTGGAGGACCTGCTCGACGCGCACCTGGTCCAGCAGCCGGCGGCCGGCCGCTACCGCCTGCACGACCTGGTACGCCAGCACGCGCGCCGGGCCGCCGCCGAGCAGGACTCACCGGCGGAGCTCGACCAGGCGCTGCGCCGGGTGCTCGACTACTACGTCCACGCGGCGGCCGCCGGCGACGCCGCCATGTCGTACCTGACCCCGGACCGGACGGTCTCCGCGGGCCCGCCTCCCCCTGAGCTGCCGCGGTTCGCTGGCAAGCACGCCGCCCTCTACTGGTTCGCCACCGAGTACACCAACCTGATGGCCGTCTTCGAGGCGGCCGTCGCGGCCGGGGCCGACGTGCACGTGTGCGAACTGCCGCGCTTCATGCGGGCGTTCTTCGCGCGGCGCTGCGGCACGACGCACCTCAACGTCCTGTTCGAGCGGTCGCTGGTCGCCGCGCAGCGCCTCGGCGATCCCGTGCAGCTCGCCGATGCGCACAGCGACCTGGGCTTCGCCCGGTACAACGCGGGCCGGATGGCGGAGGCGGAGGCCGCGTACGAGGCGGCGGCGCCGCTGGTGTCCCAGACCGGGGACACCAGGTCGGAGGCCGAGCTGACCATGCGCCGCGGCTACCTGAGGTGGGACGAGGGCTACGTCGAGGAGCCACTCGACCTCTTCCGGCTGGCGGGCAAGCTGTACGCGGACGCCGGCTGCCCGACGGGCGCGGTCCATGCGACCGCGTACGAGGCCTGGGCGATGCTGCAGCTGGGACACCGCGAGGAGGCCGCGCGGCTGGCCCGCGCGGCGCTGGACACGCCGCACACCGACCCCGCGTGGCCGCCCACGCTGACGGCCAGGATCACCCTCGGCGTGGCCATCGCCCCCGAGGCGCCCGGAGAGGCGCTGGAGCACCTGGAGCAGGCGCTGACGCTGGCCCGCGAGGACGGCCACAAGCACAACGAGGCGTGGTGCCTCAACTGCATGGGCGTCGCGCTGCGGCAGATGGGCCGGTACGAGGAGGCGCTGGCGAGCCACCGGCAGGCGTTCGCGCTGCTGGAGGAGCTGTTCGAGGAGCACTGGAAGATCCATTTCCTCAACGGCTACGCCGAGACCTGCCGCCTGGCGGGCCTGCCCGAGGAGGCCCTGCGCCTGCACCGGGAGGCCCTGGAGCTGGCCCCGAAACTGGGCTACCGGTACGCGGAGGCACTGGCCCACGAGGGGATCGCCGCGGTCCTCGACGAGAGCGACCCGCCCACGGCCGCCGAACACCGCGCGGCCGGCCAGGCCATCCTCCAGGAGCTCAAACCGGGGACCTGACGCGACCGGCCGACGGATATCGCCACGCGGATTCGGTCCTGTAAAAAATCTTTGCGCAGAATGAGCAGAACCCTGGACTCGCCGTTCGGGGGCAGGCGAAAATCCGATCGTCAACCGAAGATCGTGGAAACGCCGGGCAGCTCTTGTCCCGCGCGTAACCCCTGCTCAACACGGGCGAGGACGTATGCGGGTAGTGCGTGGGCTGCTTACGGCGGCGCTGATCTTAACGAGCTCCCCGGCGGTCGCCGCCCGGGCCGACGAGGCGCCGGAGCCGCCGAAGGCCGTCCAGGAGCCGCCGAAGGCCGAGGAGTCCGCGGTCGCGGCCGCTCGCAGCGCCGGCCGGCCGGTGGAGATCGAATCGATGCGTACGGAGACCCGCCAGGTCTTCGCCAAACCGGACGGCACGCTCTCGATGGAGATGAACGTCCGCCCGGTGCGCGTCCGGCAGGCGGGCGGCTGGGTCCCCGTCGACACCACGCTCCGCCTCAACCCCGACGGCTCGGTCAGCCCGGCCGCGACGGCGATCGGGCTGAGGTTCTCCGGCGGCGGCGACGCCCCGCTGGCCAAGCTGTCGCGCGGCGCCAAGTCCCTGGAGCTGGGCTGGCAGGGCACGCTGCCCAAGCCCACGCTGAACGGCGACACCGCCACCTACGCCGAGGTCATGCCAGGCGTGGACCTCCAGGTCACCGCGGACGTGGACGGCTTCTCCCACATCCTGGTGGTCAAGTCCCGGGCCGCCGCGCAGAGCATGACGGAGCTGACGTTCCCGCTGTCGGCCTCCGGCCTGTCGGTCGAGTCGGACCAGGCGGGCAACATCGAGGCCGTCGACAAGAACGAGGGCACGATCTTCACCGCGCCCACCCCGAAGATGTGGGACTCCAAGGGCATCACGAGCCCGCAGGCGCTCAAGGAGGGCCGCTCCCCGGAGGCGCGCGAGGCGACGATGGGCGTGGAGCTGGCGGGCAGGCAACTGCGGCTCAAGCCCGACAGAAAGATGATGACGGACCCGAAGACCAAGTTCCCCGTCTATCTCGACCCGTACTTCTCGGCCGCCCGCAACGCCTGGACGGCGGTCTGGAGCAACTGGCCCAACTCCAACTACCTCAACTCCAGCGACGTCGCCCGGGTCGGCCACGTCGAGTCGCAGAAGAACCGCTCGTTCTTCCAGATGAACACCGGCTCGACCATCCACGGCAAGCAGATCATCAAGGCGACGCTGCGCACGTACGAGACGTGGTCGTACTCCTGCAGCGCCCGCAAGGTCGAAGCCTGGGCCACCAACACCATCAGCAAGGCCACGACCTGGAACAAGCAGCCGTCGTGGGTCAAGCTGCTGTCCACGGTGAACGTGGCCAAGGGCTGGGGCTCGTCCTGCCTGCCCGGCGGCGTCGAGTTCGACGTCACCCCGCAGGTCGTGGACGCCGCCGCCAAGAAGTGGCCCAACGTCACGATCGGCCTGCGGGCCACCAGCGAGACCGACGTGTACGCCTGGAAGAAGTTCAAGAACAACCCGAGCCTGGTCATCGAGTACAACTCGATCCCGTCCGACCCGGTGGCCGCCGACGCCTGGTCGGACCCGGGCGGCCCCTGCGTCTCCGGTGACGAGCGGCCGGTCATCAGCACGGCCACCCCCAAGCTGTGGGCCAAGCTCAAGGACACCGACAACTCGGTCAAGGGCCGCTTCGAGTGGTACAACGCCGCCGGCACGAAGACCGGCGAGTACGTCACCGCGACCGGTTCGTCCGGCTCCGCCTACTACGCGACGATCCCGGTCAGCCTGTACGCGGACGGCGCGCTGATCCGCTGGCGGGTCCGGGCCGAGGACGGCAAGGCCAACAGCGCCTGGAGCCCCTGGTGCGAGGCCACCGTGGACGCCACCGCCCCCGGCAGGGAGCCGGTCGTGACCTCGCCCGAGTACGCCGAGGAGGGCTGGAACGACGGCGTCGGCCTGGCCGGCACCTTCAAGTTCGACCCCAACGGCGTCACCGACGTGGCCGCGTACGTCTACGGCCTGGACACCACGCCCAAGTCCGAGGTCGCGCCCGCCGCGGACGGCACGGCCACGATCGCGCTCACCCCGCGCCACGACGGCCCCAACGTCCTGTCGGTACGCAGCAAGGACCGCGCGGGCCAGCTCGGCCCGATCCGCACCTACGTCTTCAACGTCAACTCGGGCCGCGCGCCCAGCGGCCACTGGGCCATGAACGAGGGCCAGGGCGGCGTCACCGCCGACGCCGCCGGCGCGCACCCCGCCACCCTGTACGGGACGTCGTGGACCACCGGCAGGACCGGCGCGGGGCTGAAGCTGGCCAACGCCTACGCCCAGACCTCCGGCCCCGTCACGGACACCAGCCGAAACTTCACCGTCACGGCCTGGGCCCGCCTGACCGGCAACGCGGCCACCGCCACGGTCGTCACCCAGGAAGGCTCCAGGACCGGCGGCTTCACACTCCAGTACTCCAAGTCCGACGACCGCTGGGCCCTGCTCCGCCCGGGCTCCGACGCCGACGGCGCCGCGACGGTCAAGGCCCTGTCGGCCGCCGCTCCCAGGCTGAACGAGTGGACCCACCTGGCCGGCGTCTACGACTCCGCCGCGGGCCAGATCTCCCTCTACGTCAACGGCAAGCTCGAATCCACGGTCGCCGCCACCTCACCGTGGAACGCGGCCGGACCCCTCACCATCGGCCGCGGCAAGGTCAACGGCGCGGCGGCGGACCACTGGGCGGGCGACCTCGACGAGGTCCGCGTCTACGGCCGCGCCATGTTCGCCGACGAGCTCGCCGACCTGGTCAACAGCGCTGCCACGCTGGTCGGCCACTGGAAGCTGGATGAGGAGTCCGGCCTGACGGCCGCCGACTCGTCGGGCAGGGGGACGCCCGCGACCCTGTCCGGCGGGGCCTCGTGGACGGCCGGCTGGCTGGACGGCGCTCTCGCGCTCGACGGCGTCAACGGCTACGCCCAGGCCGGCGGGCCCGCGGTCAACACCAGGACGGGGTTCACCGTGGCCGCCTGGACACAGCTCGACTACCTGCCCACCCGCGACACCGCCGCCGTGGCCCAGCCCGGCAGCCGGGCCGCCGGCTTCCAGCTCGGCTTCGACAAGGAGCAGGGCCGCTGGACCCTGGGCATGGCCGCCGCCGACAGCGACACCGCCGCACTCGCCCGCACCCGCTCCGACGCCATCCCGACCCCGCTGGAGTGGGCGCACGTGGCCGGCGTGTACGACCCGCTCGCCGGGGAGCTGCGCATCTACGTCAACGGCCAGCTGCAGTCCGCGACCGTCACCGACCACGTCAGCGCATGGAACGCCACCGGCCCGCTCCAGCTCGGACGGACCAAGGCGGCGGGCGCCTTCACCGGCTACTGGCCGGGGATCGTGGACGACGTCCGCACGTACGACGGCGTGCTGAGCGCCGAGCAGATCGCTCAGCTGGCCGCCCAGTAGGTCCCGCCCAACACCGCCGGCCGCCCCGAGCAGGGCGGCCGGCGGTCCTCAGCCGCCCAGGGCGAGTCGGCAGCCGGCGCGGCCACGGCCGCGCCAGGTCCAAGAGCCTGCTGACAAAGGATTTGGTCGCTGAGGCCGGGACAGGGATGCCCTGGTCGGGCCCCATCTTCGAGCGATACGCCCGGCGGCGGGCAAGATACGCGCGTACCCCGCAAAATCGGTTGCGCAGGTCGTCATGATGGTGACATGACGTGGACAGCACCCGACGTAGAGCGGGGATCTCGGACGGACATGGCCTGTGGCGAACGCGAGATGCTGGATGACTGGTTGAAGCTCCGCCGGGTGTTCCTGCTGCGCAAATGCGCCGGCCTCACCTCCGAGCAACTGAAGACCGCCTCCGTGGAGCCGTCCAACCTGACGCTGCTCGGCCTCCTGCGACACATGACGGAAGTCGAGCGCTGGTGGTTCCGGGAGAAGTTCCTGCACGAAAACTTGCCTGAGCTGCACATCACGGAGGAGTACGAAGACGGCGACTTCGACCTGGTGGCCGACGCCGACGCCGAGGCGGACTACGCCGCCTTCCTCGCGGAGACGGCTGCCTGCGACGCCGCGGTTGCGGACATCGACCTCGATGAGCTGGCCGACGACCCCCGGGCGCCGACCGGCAAGGTCAGCCTCCGCTGGATCTACATCCACCTCCTGGAGGAGTACGCGCAGCACACCGGGCACGCCGACCTGATTCGGGAGCGCATCGATGGGACCACGGGAGCGTAGCGGCTCTCCCGGCATCACCCGTATCCAGTGCCGCAGCATCCAACGTTTGCCCCATGGCCCAGGCGTCGGCCCCACTGCTTGGATCATGCTTCTCCCGATATGAGCTGCTCAGCACGATCCTGGGATCTCAGGAGCTTTCCACGAAGCGCGCGCCCGGCCCGGGCGTGCGGCAGACGGCTTCCGGGGCGAGGTGGCTGTGCCCCGCAGCGCACTCGAGGACGACCTTGACCGGCTCGTCGCAGGAGCTCGCATCGTCGACGGGCCGGTGCCGGACGATGACCGACGGGCCCTGCGGGTCGGCGAGGTACGTGTCGCCCCATTCCAGGAGCGCCACGAGCGTGGGCCGCAACGCCCGGCCCTGCTCGGTGAGCTCGTAGGCGAAGCGCTGCCGATCCCCAGGCTCCTGATAGGGCACGCGGCGCATCACTCCCGCGGTCACCAAGGTCTCGAGCCGAGTCGCCAGGAGATTCCTGGCGATCCCGAGGCGGGAGTGGAACTCTCCGAACCGGCGCGCGCCGTCCAGCGCTTCACGAACGATCAGCAGCGACCAGCGCTCCCCCACCACCGAGAGGGCGCGCGCCACCGAGCAGTTCACTGGGTCGATTCGCCGCGTCTCCATGGGACGAGTGTACCCACCTGGGTTTACAAGCTGCACTTAGCCCTCCTAGACTCCGGCCTGAGTTGAAGAACTAAACTCATGAAGGAGATCGACCATGCCCATGCTCGACGTGTACATTCCCGACGGCGCGCTCCAGCCGGACGCCGAGGCGGCCCTGCTGAACCGCATCACCGAGATCCTCGTCCGCAACGAGGGATTCGACCCCGCCGACCCGGTGAGCCGTTCCGTCTCCTGGCTCTGGCTGCACCGACCGGCCGGCATCTACGTCGGCGGAGAACCCGCGGACGCACCTCGCTACAAGGTCGTCCCGTCCGTCCCCGAGGGCCAGCTCGACGAGCAGAAGCGTGCGAGCGTCATCGCCGAGGTCACCGAGGCAATCCTCGACGCGGAGAACGGCGCCTGGCCGCGTGACGCCAGCCGGATCTGGGTGTTCCCCACCGAGATCCCCGAGGGTCACTGGGGCGGCTGGGGCCAGATCAGGCCGCTCGCAACGATCCTCGCCCGACTCACCGGTGACGACACCAAGCGGGCCCGTACGCTCGCGCGTGAGCGGATCGCTGCCACCCGAGCCGAACACGCCCGCCTGCCCTGATGAGCGGCGAACGAAGTGGGGATCGATGCGGCCGGTGACACAGTCGTTAGGCTCAGCCCGATTCAGGCGACGTTGGCCTTGGCCACGACCTCGCGGAGGCGTTCGTCGGTGGCGTGCTGGTTCCGCCAGATGATGTAACGGCGGATCATGCTGCCCTGCTCTTTGTGGGTGGCGCGGTCGGTGCCGTCCAGGGTGAAGTAGCGCAGGGCGGTGAACTGGCAGTTGTCGAGCACGAACGCGATGCGGATCTCGGGCGCGTAGAGACCGCGCAGATAGCGGCAGAATTCTAGGAACCTGGTCCGGTGCTTCCTCGGCTTGATGTGGCCGTAGAGCTTGTCTTTGCCCAGGTCGTAGGCGGCGAACAGGTGTCTGACCCCGTGCGGGCGGGTGTAGGTCGCCCGTCGGCGGGGCCTCGGTTCCCGGCCGGGCTCCTCGTGCCGCCCACCGCGCTCGGCCCACTGCCGCCCAGGGCGGGACTGGAGGTTAGGCGGGCCGAACTCGTCCAGGCAGAAGACGACTTCAGGCTCACCCTCCTCTGGCATGACCTCGCCGTCGGCGATCGCGTAGAGGTGCTCGACGCGGGCCTTCTTCGTGGCGTAGTCCCGGTCGCGGGACGTCTTCCAGGTCTTTATGCGCTGAAACGACACGCCACCTGGGCCCGCCACCAGGTCACCACCGACCCGGTGCCTCTGCGGACAATCCGCAGCAGGCGCCGGCCCCCGTCGTCATCGATCTCGCGGACGCGTACCCGTTCTGCCGCCCGGACAGCCTGGCGACACCGCGCCGCACGGACCAGCATCCGAACGGCGCGTCACGTCACTACGGGGCAAAGGTTCTCTGATGCGGCACTAGCTCCTGGCACCTCACCCGACGTACCCACTGATCAGCTGAGCGGTGGTTAGCCGTAGCTCCAGCGCTCCTGGTTACCGAGTTGCGTAGACAACACCTCAGCTATCAGGAGCCAGCTCCTGTCCGCAGGCGTATCGCTCGAAGTGCGGCTCGACCCGGACCCAGCCATGGCCTCGCTCTTGCGGGTGTCCTTGTGTCGCAACCGCGAGAGCTCGTGTTCTTACGACGCGGGATTGACGGATACCCATACCGCAACTAGCTTGGTTGCAGTATCCGCAGTACGGCGGACGTTGACCGAAGGGTGAGAGCGGTGAGCCTCAGCAGCAGGAGCGCTGTCGCGATTCATGCGCTCACGATGCTGGGTCGCTGGGATCGCTCGCTGACCTCGGCCGAGATCGCCGACAGCCTGGCGAGCAATCCAGTGCTCGTGCGACGCATCCTCGGCAGCCTGCGGGATGCGGGTCTGGTGTGGTCGACGGAAGGTCGCGGGGGCGGATGGTCGCTCGCTCGTCCCGCTCGCGAGATCACGCTCTACGACGCACATGTCGCCGTGGAGGCAGGGCCGATCCTGTCGCGGCACACCCATCCACCCAGCGAGGCGTGCGAGGTCGGCCGCCACATGCAGACCCTCCTTGAGACGGAGTTCCGGGAGGCCGAACAGGCCATGCAGGAGCGACTGGGCCAGACGACCATCGCCCACCTGGTCCATCAGGTGCTGACCAAAGAGCGCAAACCGGCGACACGACAGCAGTAGCCCCGGACAACGGCGGAGAGGACGTCTCCGCCGTTTCTCTTAACCTTAACTGTAACCAACCTGGTGGCAGTCATGGCCACGCGGAGGGACGCTGGATGACAACCACATCGAGCAGAACAGGACGAACCGGTTCTGCGCCGGCACTGCTGGCTGTGTTGACGCCGGCGATGCTCGCCACGGTCATCGCCAGTGACATGGTCAATCTGATGCTCCCGTCGATCGGTGAGGAGTTCGGGGCTTCAGAGGCCGAGCTCGCCTGGGTTGTCACCGGCTTCCTGCTGATGTTCTCGGTCGGCATCCCGTTCTACGGCCGCATCTCCGACCAGGTCAGTCTCCGACGCCTGTTCTGCTTCGCATTGGTGACTTACGCCGCGGGGAGCCTGATCTCCGCGCTTGCGCCGGGGCTCCTGGTGCTCGTGCTCGGCCGGATCGTGATGGGGGTGGGCGCGGCCGGGTTGCCCGTGCTGTCGATCATCGCCGTCACCAGGCTGATGCCCAAGGACAAGCGAGGGATGGGGATCGGCGTCGTGTCCGCGGCCACAGGGATCGGCACCGCCGCGGGACCGGCCCTCGGTGGTGGGATCGGCCAGTTCCTCGGCTGGCCCGCACTGTTCTGGATGATGCTCGTGGTCGCGCTGGCGCTGGTTCCCGCGGCGTGGCGCGTGCTACCAGGCGAGCGCCCGGCCGGCGCGGGCCGCTTCGATCTTCCGGGTGGCATCCTGCTCGGGCTCGGCGCCGGGCTGATCTTGTTCGGGATCACCCAGGCACAGGTCGCCGGTGTCGCGGCCCCGTCGTCCTGGGTCAGCCTCGTGG
Organism: Nonomuraea angiospora; assembly: GCF_014873145.1. Classification (NCBI taxonomy): domain Bacteria; kingdom Bacillati; phylum Actinomycetota; class Actinomycetes; order Streptosporangiales; family Streptosporangiaceae; genus Nonomuraea; species Nonomuraea angiospora. The sequence goes on from NZ_JADBEK010000001.1 coordinate 6,132,699, forward strand.
TGGCCGTGGTGGCGTTCGTGCTGTTCGGGTGGCGTACGGTCCGCCTCCCGGATCCGTTCGTCCCGCCCGCACTGTTCGCCGGCCCGATCTACCGGGCCGCGGTCGTCGTCGCGTTCCTGGCCATGGTCGTCAATCTGGGTGGCATGGTGTTCGTTCCGCTGCTCGTGGTGGACGTCAACGGTCTCGAGCCGGGGGCGGGCGCCCTGGTGATGGTCCCGGCCGGAGTCGCGGTCGCCGTCCTCTCGCCGTTGATCGGTCGCCTCGCCGACCGCATCGCCACCCGGCGGCTCGTGCTGGCGGGGCTGGTGGCCGTGGGGCTGTTCTCCCTGTTCCTCTCTACCTTCGCGGGAGGCAGTTCGGTGATCCCCGCAGGGCTCGGGATCCTCGGGCTCAGTGTCGGCTTCTTCTTCGTGTTGACCCCGATCATCAGCGCGGCCGCGAGTGCGCTTCCGCCCGACCAGGCCGGCGTCGGGCTCGGAATCCTGCAAGGAGCCCAGTTCCTCGGCGCCGGCACCGGCCCCGCCCTCCTCGGCGTGCTGGTGAGCGCGCGGCAGCAAACCGGTGCTGACGCCTTCAACCCCCTCCATACCGGGCAAGACGGTGCTGCCTATTCCGATGTCTTTCTGGCCATGGCCGTGATCGTCGCCCTCGCAGTGATTGCCGCGTCCAGGATGCGTCCGGCAGCCACCTCGTCCCACCCCGATTCCCGGTCAGTTCGAGGAGGATCGCGTTGAGAACGATCGACGTGTCAGGAGGCGCCTCAGGTATCGGGGAGGGCCCTGACCATCCGGGCGCGAGCCGCACCACCTCCACGGCCCGCGCCCCCCTTCTTCCGCCTCCTCTTCCTGGAGGTTCCCTAAGGGGCTGCCAAGCGGCGGCGCGGCGTCATCTCGTCCAGCACCCGGGGTTCCACGAGACGCTCTTGTTGCCGGAATACGTCGCCTGGGTGGTGTCGGCGACCTGAATGGTGCCGTCAGGGTACTTGTAGATCAGCTTGACCTGGTACGTCTGCACGATCTCGGAGATCAGCGCCGAACGGTTCGGGCCGGCGGGCATCCAGTACGGGCAGAGGGACTTCAGGCTCCGGGGATACCACTCCCCATGGGACTGCTCAATGACGTGATCCCTCGCGGTGGAGTTGTACTCGCCGCCCAGTCCGTTCGCCCACGGGTTGAACGCCACGCCGCTGCTGGGATAGCTGCACACCTGATAGTTCCCCTTGTCGAAGTCGGGGCTCTCCCTACCGGCGGCCACCCCCCAGGTCTCCGTATTGGAGCAGGATTCGTAATAGCGCGTGGAGCCGGTGGGCGTCACCTCCACCGTGATCGACGGCTCGTCGGCCCTGGCAGCGGTGGGCGTACAGACCAACGCCGCGGTCATCGCCGCTGCCGCGGCGCCCACACCGGCGCGCGCCGCCGGATTGTGGCGGAAACTGAAGGCCATCTGATCGTCCTTTCCTTTGAGTGTCATCGCGGTGTGTCCGGTCCGATGAAGGACCAGTACTGAGACCGGCTCCCGTGGAAGCGTTGTTCTCAGTGCCTGCGCGACAGTAAGGAATCGGACTTGGACGTCACTTGGCCCCAACTTGGCGCTGTTACGCCTCCGTTCAGTCGTCGCCATCGCGACGCCGACCGCGCCGCCGGTTGCGACGGAGGGGTGGGTGGACGGCCTTGCCGATGACGTCACGTGCCTCCCATTCCAGGCCGCCGGGTAGTTCCCACCCCCGCCGGTAGGCGACCAGCCGCAGCGCCGTGCCCACGACGACCCCCACGGACGTGCCCACCACTGTAGGCGCGCCCAGCGCCGAGCAGATCACTTGCAAAGCCGCAACCAGGGCTGCGACCGACGCGTATAGGCCGTTGCCCCCGAACACGGCCGGAACGCGCTGCACCAGCAGGTCGCGCGTGGCACCGCCGCCGACTGCGGTGGTGGTGCCGAGCAGGATCGCCGGGAGCCATCCGAGCCCGACGGCCAGCGTTCGCTGTGCCCCCGCGACGGCCCACACGCACAGCGCGATCGCGTCCAGCACGTAGAAGAGCCGGTTCCAATCCCGCTCGGTGAACTTCAGCAAGAACGCCACCCCGGCCCCGGCCAGCGCGATCGGGATGTAGAGGGGATTGGTCAGGGCGAGCGGCGGCCCGTGTTGCAGCAGCACGTCGCGGATCAGTCCGCCGCCCAGGCCGGACACCACCCCGATCACGACGTACCCGAACAGGTCCAGTTCCCGGCGGCGTGCCACCGAGCCGCCGAGCAGGCCGTTGATGAACACCCCGACCAGATCCAGCACCGTCGTGATTGTCTCGACGCGCATAAGCAGGAGCCTAGGGACGCCTGCGAAGAACCGAGGCTGGGCCGCTTGCAGGCTGACCGAACATTTGCGTCTTTTTGGACTGATCGGGCTGTATATGCGGAAATCATCCGCTGTGGGTAGGTGCGAGGGGAGCGGCCGATGTCCATCGCCACGGTGCTGGCCGGGCTTGACACCATCAGGTCCGACCTAGAGGTGTTCTACCGTGACCTGCACGCCCACCCCGAGCTCGGACACCAGGAGAAACGCACCTCGACCCGGGTGGCTGAGCGGCTGCGGGCGTGCGGCTATGACGTGTACGACCAGATCGGCGGCACCGGCGTGGTGGGAGTGCTGGCCAACGGCGACGGGCCGGGTGTGTTGTTCCGCGCCGACATGGACGCCCTGCCGATCAAGGAGCAGACCGGCCTGCCGTACGCGAGCACGGCCACCGACAGCGACGGCCATTCGATCATGCATGCCTGCGGGCATGACACCCACGTCACCGCCCTGCTGGGCGCGGCCAGGCTGATGGCGCGGACCAAGGACGCTTGGAAGGGCACGCACATCGCGCTGTTCCAGCCCGCGGAAGAGCCCGGGGACGGCGCCCGCAGCATGATCGCCGACGGGCTTACTGACCGGATCCCGAAACCTGACGTATGCCTGGCCCAGCACGTGCTGCCCTATCCGGCCGGCCAGGTGCTCACCCGGCCGGGGCCAGCGCTGTCGGCCGCTGACAACTACCGCATCACCGTGTACGGCCGCTCGGCCCACGGCTCCTCTCCCGACCGGGGCATAGACCCGGTGGTGATGGCCTCGATGCTCGTGGTCCGCCTGCAGACGGTCGTCTCCCGCGAGGTCAGCCCGCTCGCCCCGGTCGTGCTGACGGTGGGCAGCATCCACTCCGGCGCCAACCCCAACAACATCCCGGAGACGGCAGAGATCCAGCTGAACGTGCGCACCTACCAGGAGGAGGTGCGGCAGCGCGTCAAGGACAGCATCGCACGCATCGCCCACGCGGAATGCGCCGCCTCAGGTGCTCCCAAGCCACCCGATATCGACCATTTCGGCGCCTTTCCACCCACGATCAATGACGAGGACACCACCCGGCGGGTCGCAACGTCCTTCTCCGCCTTCTTCGGCGAACGGGCGAGGGAACTCGATCTCCAGACGGCCAGCGAGGACTTCAGTGAGATACCAAAGGCGTTCGGCGTGCCGTTCACCTACTGGGGCTTCGGCGGCATAGACCCCGACCGGTACGCGAAGGCGGCCGAGAAGGGCACGATCGCCACCGACATCCCGACCAACCACAACGCCACCTTCGCCCCAGTCATCCAGCCCACCCTGGACACCGGCGTGCAAGCGGCCGTGGTCTCGGCGCTGGCCCACCTGGGGGACGGCGCTGAAGGACCTGCAGCCTGATTCAGCACTCCAGCGAATCACTGCAGCACTAGATGAGTAGGTCCTAAGTCGGGTTAGTGGTCGTAGGCGATCAGTGATCGGGTGATGGGCTGGCCGGTGTGGCGGTTGTGCCAGATGGCGGCGGTCAGGGCCAGGATGCGCTGGACGATGCGGGCACCGACGCCGGTGATCGTCCGGCCTCCGTGCAGTTCCAGGTCGAGCCGGCCTTTGAGGGTGTCGTTGACGGACTCAATCAGCTGGCGGATCGGTTTGAGCAGGCCATCCGAGCGCTTCGAACTTGATCGGGGTTTGAGGTCTCGCCGGGCTCAAGAGGCTTGAGAGGCTTGAGAGGCTTGAGAGGGCTCGTGCCTCGGTGATCCTTCTTGTGGTCGAGGCAAGAAGATCACATAGAGAAGCCACGAGCATGGTCAACGATACGACGCTGCTGCTCGGCCTGGACGGGGCGGCCGTCACGAAGGTCGTCGCCGCAGGTGAGGAATCGCAGGAGGGGTCGGTGGCGCACCTGGCCACCACGGATGAGCGGGCCAGATGCTGCCCGCAGGGCGAGGTTGCCGCGGCCGGATGAAGGAATGGGTGACCACCCGGCCGCGGGACCTGCCGGTCGGCGGGCTGCGGTGTGCGTTGCGTTGGGGTAAGTGTCGCTGGTGCTGTGATCAGCGTCCCGTCCGCGGCAGACGTTCACCGAGCAGGTGCAGCAGATTCCTGCGCGCCATCTCGAACGCCCGGGGCGGACATCGGGATCTCACTCACCCGTCGGCGGAATATTCCCCCAGTATTCGTGAAACGCGCTGATACGCTCACCCGTCACCCCGAGGATGATCGTTTCCCAATTCAGATAGCCGGCCGTGGAGGGCGAGGCGCCACGGGAGTCGTACTCGTACAGGACTCGGTGGCCCATGGTCGTCACGGTTCTTCGCCGGCCGTGAACACGATTGCCGTTGTCCCCGTGGAACCGCGCCCATGCTTCGACAGCGCGCCGCCCGGCCTCGCCCTCGTGGCGCCCTCGCCATTCGCCTTCTGGGAACCAGAAGGAAAAGCGGGGCGTCAACATGGCCAGGAACGGGTCCCATTCCCCAGTGCGCCAGCCGTGGTCGAAGCGGTCCATCGCCCGATCGGCCACGCGCCGTACGCCATCGGCGCCCTGCGGGGAGACGCCCGCCGAAGCGCGTGCCGGAGTGGCCAGTACGGCTGCGCCCGCGAGTGCGCCGACGGCGGCCCCGAACAGGGCCCGTCGAGTCGCGGCCTCACGGCTCTGCGCGGAAGGGCCATTGGTCATCCACATGTGCTGTCTGTCGATCATGAAATGGGATTAGAACAGAGGCAACCGAAAGATGCTGTAAATGCGCTGCCAGCCGAGGTTCGCCGCGTGCCCGAGAAGATGGTCGCGCTGCAGAACCAGGTGGCCGGACGTCCTAGACGAGTAAGTCCTAAGTCGGGTCAGTGGTCGTAGGCGATCAGGGATCGGGTGATGGGCTGGCCGGTGGCTCGGTTGTGCCAGATGGCGGCGGTCAGGGCCAGGATGCGCTGGGCGATGCGGGCGCCGACCCCGGTGACGGTGCGTCCGCCGTGCAGTTCCAGGTCGAGCTGGCCCTTGAGCGTGTCGTTGACGGACTCAATCAGCTGGCGGATCGGCTTGAGCAGCTCTTCGCCGGGGCGAGGGGTGCGGTTGCGGTAGGACGGGCGCAGCAGCCGCACGCCGCGCTCGGTCAGGAAGGTGTCCAGTTCGGCGGAGATGTAGCCCTTGTCAGCGACGATGAGCAGGCCGGGCCGGTCGGCGAGCAGGTGCGGGTCGTGCTCGCAGATGGCCATCAACACCTGGCGTTCGTCGATGTTGGGGGTGGCCAGGGCCCAGGTGATGGGTAGTCCGGCGGGGGTGCAGATCAGGTGCAGGCGCAGGCCCCAGAAGTAGCGGGAGTGGGAGCGGCAGTAGCCGTAGCCGGCCCAGCCGGCCAGGTCCGAGCGTTGGGTGGTGGGGCGGGAGCGGCCGCACTCGATCGGGGTGGAGTCGGCCACCCAGACTGGATCGCTCCACAGGTCGGTGTCGGATGCCAGCACTCGGATAGCCCGTTTGAGCAGCGGCAGGGCCTTGTGCAGGCGTTTGTTGTAGCCGGACTGGCCGGGCAGGTAGGGGAAGGCGCCGGGCAGGTGCTTGGGGACGTAGCGCAGCCAGCGCGCCTCGGAGTGGATGCCGAGCAGGACCTGGGCGACGGCCAGGGTGAGCAGTTCGGCGTCGGTCAGCTGCGGCTTGCGTCCCAGTCGTGGCTGATGTCCGAGCCAGTCGTCGATGCTGACGTACAGTGCGGTGAGAAGGGTGTTGAGGTCTGTTGTCACAAACCGATCGTCAACACCCTTCGCTATGTACGCACTCCGTACCGCAGCTACTTAGGACTTACTCGTCTAGGGAATCTGCGGCGGCTGACGCTGCGATTATGCCAAGCCACCAGTGCCGTCATCGGTGACGGCGGGCGAACGGTGATCCAGTCGGCGCGAGATCACGGGGTGTCCTGGCCGATCGTATCCGCCGCGTTCACCGCGCACGCCCGCCGGGTGCTGCCCGCCCAGCCGAAGTCGGTCACCGTGCCGGGCATTGACGAGGTCCGCCGGGGCCGTGCTCGCTGAGTGCTGGAGGAGCCGCCGCCTCACCGTGCAGATCCGGGGCGGCGCGGACGCAAGGGCAACCGCGAGTGGGAACTGCGCAACCGGCTGACCCGCTCCGCGGCCCGGGACGCACGGCTCCCAGCTGGATCCGATGGTCCATGACCTGCAAGCCCTGCCCATGCAGCTGGGCCAGCCGATCCTGGCCGCCTGGAAGGCCAAGGAAGATCTGCTGGACCTGCTCGCCCTGGGCCGCACCCACCCCGACCGCGCAGTCACCGCCGACCGGCTGTTTCGCTTCTACGACCGCTGCGCCACCTCCGGCCTGCCCGAACTCGAACGCCTGGCCACCACGATCGACACCTGGTGGCCGGAAATCCTCGTCTTCATTCGGGCCGGCATCACCAACACCGGCTCCGAAAGGCACCAACCGCGTCATCAAGACCACCGCCCGCGACGCCTATGGCTTCCGCAACCCCGAAAACCAGCGTCTACGCATCCGCTGTGCTACCACCCGACGCGGACGCGGACACCTCAACCCCGCCTAAATTCGAAGAGCCGCCATCCGGCGATGCCGTTCATGCCGTGGATGTAGGCCTCCCCCAGCTGGCCTCCGTGGGGGTTCACGGGCAGACGGCCGTCCAGTTCGATCGGGCCATGGGCGGGCGGGGCTGTCTCGTCTCGAATTTCGAAGTGGGGGTTCCAGGATCGGGAAGGTGATGGCCACGCGAGTGTTCGTGACCAGTGAGACCAGAGGAATTGGGCGGCGGCTGGCGCCGTCATGGTGATGCTACGAAAGAAACAAGATAATTTATCCCAGATCGTCGAATTCGCCCGCCACAATGGCATGACGGAACGCCGCAAACTCACTACGAGTGAAGTACAGCTTGGGACCATCCGGGTTCTTGGAGTCGCGTATCGCAACCAAGGGTCCGAGGCCAGCCTTATGCTCGGCACCAAACGCCTGATATTCGACCCCATCGCGGCATGCCGCCAATAGCGCTACTTCGACGCAATTTCCGCCAGTCCCATTGGAGAAGCTTGACTTACGCCACGCCACACGGTCCTGCTGCGTCGGATCGTCATCTTTTCCGTGGTTCACTACGTCCCTCCTACTACCTGCTCGATCAAGCGCCGAGTCTGATCGGGGCCGATTGCTCGTGCGCGAAGGTGATCAAATAGACGATTTGCGTACTCTCGGTGAAGCCTTCTGTCGTCAGACTGTCCTCCTATCTGACGTGCAATGGAGTGTGCTCACCGGCCGTCTGGTGTTGCCCACAAACGGCCTGTCAAACGGTAACCCGACATTCCACTCACATGGCTGGGGGCAAAATTACAGTAGCGATCTTGACTGTCTACGGGCCTCGGAAAATACCACCTCAACCGCCTTGAGCAAATTGACAGGTTCCGTCCGGACTGCACTGCAAGGGGAGCGATGGGTCTTCACTTGGGGGCCGGGTCGTGATCGGGGGGTGGACGCGCTTGACGAGTAAACGCCCGAACGAGTGTGGGAGGTTGCGCGATGAACGATCAGGCCTTGGCGAAGATAATCCTTCCGGGCATGGCGCGTTCGGTGTCGCTGGCTCGTCGCTGAGTCGTGGACGCCCTGACGACGGCGGGACATCAAGATATGGATGGCGCCCAGCTCGTCACGAGCGAGTTGGTGGGAAACGCCATCCTGCACACCGGCTCCGGACGATCGGGTGGCCTGGTTACGGTGACCATCTACGAGGTCTCTGATGATCTGGCCAGGATCGAGGTGATTGACGAGGGAGCGTCAACCGTCCCGAGGCCGCGAGAGTCCGCCGAGGGCGACTGCTGCGGGCGGGGGCTGTGGCTGGTCCAGCAGACGTCGATCCGATGGGGGACGCGGCCCGTGCCTATGCGGTGGAACCTGGTGTGGGCCGAGGTGCTCACCTTGAGAGCCGACCATCCATCAGACGTTCCGAGCGGCAACAACGCCAAGAACCTGAGCAGCAGTGTTGAAGCCAACCACCTCACTCTGGCTGGCGATCCCGAAGCAGGCATCAAGCCGCGATGAATCTCCCTGATTTCCATGGCCCTCACGTCTCACCCAGGTCCGACGCAGAATCTGTCGATTGGCGTAAGCCGGTCCGGCGCTTCGCCCGGGTGCGGGTGCAACGGCACACATGTGAGTGTGCGCCATGCGTCTACGAGTTCTGCGCCGCTGGGGGACTCGCGTGGGTGCGGAAGACAAGCAGGCTCGGGTCCGGCCTCCGCGTTCTTGAAAGCCACCCGGATCTGATCCCAAAGGCCGAAGAACTGTGGGAAAAGATCATAAATGGCCAGGCGGAATGAGTGGCCGGACGTGCCGGTTCGGGCGGGGTCAGCCGGACCATCGCTTCGCCGGTCAACGGGTGGGGGTGCATGGCGAGCGGAGCGAGCGGGGGTTTTGGGGTGGGCTCCAGCAGGCCAGACCGGTAACCAGGCAGCGGGTGGGCGATGGCGCCGAAGGCGCGGGGGTTGCGCCGCCAGGCGCCTCAATAAGAAGCGCCTGAGCCCCGAGCGCGAAGCGCTCCCAGCGAAGACCTTTGTGCTCGGGGCGGGGTCCAGCAGGCTGACCACCCAGTAGGGCAACGGGTGGGTGGCGCAGGCCCACCTACGCGTCGGAGGAGAGGATCAGGCCGCTGGTGGGGACGCCGGTGCCGGCGGTTACCAGGACGTTTCGGACGGCTGGGAGTTGGTTGGCGGCTGTGCCTCGGATCTGGCGGACAGCCTCCGCGATGCCGTTCATGCCGTGGATGTAGGCCTCCCCCAACTGGCCTCCGTGGGGGTTCACGGGCAGGCGGCCGTCCAGCTCGATCGTGCCGTCCCGGAGGAAGTCCGGGGCCTCGCCGCGGGCGCAGAAGCCGAGCTCCTCCAGTTGGGCCAGGACGAACGGGGTGAAGTGGTCGTACAGGATTGCGGTCTGGATGTCTTTTGGCGATAAACCGGACATGTCCCAGAGCTGGCGGGCTACCACGGCGATCTCGGGGAGGCCGGTCATGTCGTCGCGGTAGTAGCTGGTCATCATCAGCTGGCCCGAACCCGCGCCCTGGGCGGCGGCGGTGATCAGGGCGGGTGATCTGCGGAGGTCGCGGGCGCGTTCGGCCGAGGTGACCACCAGGGCCACGCCGCCGTCGCTCTCCTGGCAGCAGTCGAGCAGGTGCAGCGGCTCGACGATCCATCTGGACGCCTGGTGCTCCTCCAGCGTGATGGGACGCCGGTAGAACCAGGCGGCGGGGTTGGTGGCGGCGTGGCGGCGCATGGCCACCGCCACGCGGCCGAAGTCCTCCGAGGTCGCCCCGTACGTGTGCATGTACCGGCGGGCGAACATCGCCACCCACGCCGCCGGCGTCATCAGCCCGTACGGCACGTGCCAGCTCATCTCCAGCCCCTGGGAGGTGGGCTCGCCGGTCAGGCGGCTGTTCGGCTGGCCGAAGCGGCGGCCCGAGCGCTCGTTGAAGGCGCGGTAGCAGACGACCGTCCGCGCCATCCCCGTGGCCACGGCCATGGCCGCGTGCGCCACGGTCCCGCAGGCCGCGCCGCCGCCGTACTCGACCCGCGAGAAGAACGTCAGGTCCCCGATCCCGGCCTCCCTGGCGACGGCGATCTCCTGGTTGGAGTCCTGGGTGTAGGTCACCATGCCGTCCACGTCGCCGGGTGAGAGCCCGGCGTCGTCCAGCGCCGCCAGCACGGCCTCCGCGGCCAGCCGCAGCTCCGAACGCCCCGACTTCTTGCTGAACTCGGTGGCGCCGATGCCCGCGACGGCAGTACGCCCGCTCAACACGGCTTCCCCTCCTCGGCCAGGGCGAGGGTGACGGTGCCGGTGGCGTGGTCGCCCAGGCTCACCTTGCCGCGTACCTCGACCGTGAACCGGCCCTCCTCGCGCGACACGACCGTCCCGTTGAAGCACAGCCGGTCCCCCGCGTACGCCGGGACGCCCAGCTTGACGGCCACGCGCTCGATGACGGCCTCGGGCCCGGCCCAGTCGGTCACGTACCGCTCGACCAGGCCCATGGTGGTCAGGATGTTGAGGAAGATGTCCTTCGACCCCTGGGCGCGGGCCTTGTCGACGTCGTGGTGCACCGGCGTGAAGTCCATGGTGGCCAGCGCCGTGGAGACGACGAAGGTGGGGGTGAGGTCGATGGCCAGCTCCGGCAGCGCGGACCCGATCTCGGCGCCCATCACGCCTCCTCCTTCGAAGGCGCCCACATCGGCAGGACGAGCTGGTCGTCCATCGGCCGGTACGTCACGCGCAACGGCATGCCGACGGCCACCTCCTCGATCGGGCAGTCCACGACGTTGCCGACGATCCGTACCCCCTCGGGCAGCTCCACCACGCCGACCACGAACGGGGTCTCCCGGCCCGGCACCGGCGGGTGGTGGTGCACGACGAAGCTGTAGAGGGTTCCGAGGCCGCTCGCGACCAGGTGGGAGCTGTTGGCCGAGCGGCATTGCGGGCACAGGGGGCCGGGCGGGTGGCGGTGGTGGCCGCAGTCGGCGCAGGTCTGGATGCGCAGCTCCCCTTGCCGTACGCCTTCCCAGAAGAACGCGGTGTCCTGGTTGATCGCCGGTTGGAGCGGGTACGCCGGCCGGTCGGCGGCGGCGGGGGCCGCCTTGGTACGTGGGCGAAATTTCAGGACCCGGAAGAGCATGTCGGCGACCGGCTCGTCGTCCTCGCCGTACCAGGTGACCTTCCAGGTGGCGAAGAAGCCAACCCCCAGCGCCGTCCGCTTGGGCCCGGCCAGGTCCGCGAACCGGGTGGCCGGGGTGAGCCGCTCGCCGACCCGCGCGTACCGGTGGTAGGTCTGCTCGCAGTTCGTGGCCACCACGCCCGTGTAGCCGCTCGCGTCGAGCGCGGCGATCATGTCGTCCACCGGCGAACGGTCCTTCGCCGACCGGCGCACCCCCGGCATCGTCCACACCTGGGCCATCGCGGGTGGGGCGACCCCTTTCTCCAGGTACGCCGGGTTCTCGTCGCCCATGGCGTCCAGCCAGTGCCGGATCATGGGGGCGTTCACCGGGTCCTGCGCCGGGGTCCCGCGCACCTCGCCCAGCGCCGCCTGCTTGCCCGCGAGCTCGTGCAGCTCCTCGTCACTCAAGGGAGGAGCCTTCGGGGGAGGGATCATCGCGGCGGCCTCGGCAGGTTCAGGCCGAGCATGGCGATCAGCTCGCGCTGCACCTCGTTCACCCCGCCGCCGAACGTCAGCACCACCGCCCCCTTCACCCCGTGATCGGTACGTTCGAGCAGCTCGGCCGTCTCCCGATCCGACGGGTCCCCGTACCTGGCCAGGATGTCGCCGACGATCCTGCCGACCTCCTGCATGCGCTCGGAGCCGTAGATCTTGGTGGCCGACGCGTCGGGGGCGCCGAGCCAGCCGAGGTCCATGTTCGCGGCGACCTGCCAGTTGAGGAGCTCGTTGGTGCGGAAGAAGCCCCACACCCTGGCCAGCGCCCGCCGTACGTCCGGATTGTCGGCCACCCCGGTGCGGCGGGCCCAGGCGAGGAAGCGGTCGTAGGTCTGGCCGAGGTTACCGGCCGGGCCGAGGGTGACGCGTTCGTGGTTGAGCTGGTTGACGATCAGGTCCCAGCCGCGGTCCACCTCGCCGACCACCATGTCCACGGGCACGCGTACGTCGCTGTAGTAGGTCGCGTTCGTGTGGTGGCGACCGTCCATGGTGACGATCGGCGTCCACGAGAAGCCGGGGTCGTCCGTGGAGGCGATCATCATGGTGATGCCCTTGTGCTTCTTGGCCTCGGGGTTCGTGCGGGCGGCCAGCCAGATGTACTGGGCGTAGTGCGCGCCGCTGGTGAACACCTTCTGGCCGTTGACCACGTAGTGGTCGCCGTCGAGCACGGCCGTGGTGCGCAGGGAGGCCAGGTCGGTGCCGGCCTCCGGCTCGCTGTAGCCGATGGCGAAGTGGCACTCGCCGGCGAGGATGCGGGGCAGGAAGAGGTCCTTCTGCTCCTGGGTGCCGTACTGCATGAGCGTGGGCCCCACGGTCTGCACCGTGATGATCGGGTACGGGACGCCCGCCCGGGCTATCTCGTTGGCGAAGATCTGCTGCTCCAGGGGGCCGTAGCCGCCTCCCCCGTACTCCTTGGGCCAGCCGAGGCCGAGCTTGCCGTCGCGGCCGAGACGGCGGCAGTGCTCCATGTAGGCCCCGCCGAACGGATCTTCGGCGATCTTCCTGCGGTCCTCGTCGGTCAGGCAGCCCTGGAAGTACTCGCGCAGCTCGTCGCGCAGGGCGCGCTGGGCTGGGGTCAGGTCGATCAGCATCAGAGGAGCGCTCCGATCAGGTCGAGCTGGGCGTCGGCGCCGCCGAGCAGGTGGGACAGGTGCTTGGCCTGCGCGAAATAGCGGTGCAGCGGGTACGTGACGTCCAGCCCAAGGCCGCCGTGCAGGTGCTGGCAGGTGTAGAGCGCCTTCCACGCCTCGCTGACGTGGTACGCGGCCAGCGCCAGGTCCTCGTCGGCCGGCAGGTCCTCGGCCAGGCGCCAGACCGCCGACCACATGGCCACGTCCAGGGCCCGGGCGGCGATGTAGACGTCCGCGATCTGCATGGTCACGGCCTGGAACTCGGCCAGCGGCCGGCCGAACTGCTTCCTCGTCCTGATGTACTCGGTGGTCAGCTCCAGCGCGCCCGCCAGCACGCCGCTCGCCTGGGCCGCCACGGCCGCCATGAACAGCCGCCGGGCCCCGGTGACCGCGTCGGCCCCCGCGACCCGCTCGGCCGGGGTTGCGTCGAGCACGAGCGTGGCGGCGGGCTCGCCGGTGGAGGTGTACTCGGGGGTCGTGGCCGGCGACTCCACCAGGAACAGGCCCTCGTCGGCGGTGACGAGCACCGCGTCGCCGGGGTGCGGCACCGACACCTTGCGCCCGGTCAGCGTCCAGCCGCCGTCCACGGCCCGGGCGGCCGTCGAGGGCGGGTCGGCCAGCGCCCTGCCGGGCTCGCGGAGCGCGAGGGTCAGCCCGCCCTCGCGCCGTTGCTGGTCAAGGGTGCCATAGCGGGCCAGCGTCAGCGTGCTCACCAGCGCGGGCAGCGCGGGCACCGGCGCCGCCCGCGCCCCCACCTCCCGCAGCACCACGGCCATCTCCACCGGCCCGAGCCCGGCTCCCCCGGCCTCCTCCGGCACGCACACGCTCATGAGCCCGGCCTGCCGCAGCCGCTCCTCGTCCCCTTCCCTGGCCAGCACCTCGGCCGCCAGCTTCCGCAGGTCCTGCTGGGTTTCGTCCAGGTTGAAGTCCATTCACGTCTCCAAGAGGTGTTGCCTGCCGTGCCGTACGAACTCCTCCTCGATCCCCTTGACGTCCGAGTCGGTCAGGGGCCGGAGCCCGGAGCCCGACCGCACCCAGACGGGGTCGGTGGTGCGCCAGCCCTCGCGGGCGAGGACCCGCTTGATGACCTTGTGGGAGGGCGTCTGGGGCAAGTGATCAGAAAGGCGGATATATCGGGGTAAGGACTTGGTGCCCAGATCGCGGCGAGTCGCCAGGAACGCCGTGAACGCCTCCGGTTCGAAGCCACCCTCCAGCACCAGCGCCGCCATGACCTGGTCGCCCGCCGCCGCGTCGGGCACCGGGTAGACGGCCGCCTCGACCACCCCCGCGAACTCCCTCAGCGCCGCCTCGATGGGCGCGACCGCCAGGTTCTCGCCGTCCACGCGCAGGCGTTCGGTGCCGCGCCCCGCGAAGAACACGTAGCCGTCGCCGTCCGCGTACGCCAGGTCGCCCGACCAGAACGCGCCGTCCCTGATCCGCTCGGCGTCCGCCTCGGGGTCGTTGTAATAGCCGTCGAACAGCCCCAGCCCGCGCACGTTGACCAGCTCGCCGACGGCCTCGTCCGGGTTGAGCAGGCGGCCGTCCTCGACGCGGCCCGGCGGGCAGGGACGGCCGGTGAACGGATCGAGGATCCGGACGCCCTCGGGCAGCCGCCCCAGGCATCCCGGTGGCCCGGACGGGTCGGGGGTGAGCGAGATGGCCGTCTCCGTGGAGCCGAAGGCGTCGATCACCCGGCACCCGAACCGCTCCCCGAACCTCCGCGTCGCCACCGCGCTGCCCTCGTTCCCGAACGCGATCCTGAGCGGGTTGTCGGCGTCGTCGGGGCGCTCCGGGGTGGCCAGGACGTAGGAGAGCGCTTTGCCCACGTAGTGCAGGTACGTGCAGCCGTACCGTCTGATGTCGGGCAGCAGCCCCGACGCCGAGAACCGCCGCCGCAGCGCCAGCGCCGCCCCCGACACCACGGCCGGGGCGTAGGCGGCCATCAGCGCGCCGGAGTGGAACAGCGGCATCGAGCAGTACACGACGTCGGACGGGGTGAGCAGCGCCGCCAGGCTCAACCCGGGGACGGCCATCTTGCGCTGCGTGATCCGCACGGCGCGCGGGCGGCCGGAGGTGCCCGAGGTGAAGATCAGCATCACGAGGTCCTCGGGCGCGGGATCCTCTCCGGACACGGCGTCCGTGGGAGACGACGAGGCGTCCGGCAGGGGCAGCGCCTCCACCCCCAGCGCCTCGGACAGCGGCCCGGCCAGCCCCGCGTACGGGGCGTCCGCGAGCAGCAGGTCCACGTCCGTGGCGCGGGCGTCGCGGATCAGCTCGTCGACCGACCGCGTGGGGTTCAGCGCGACGACCACGTGGCCGGACAGCGCCGCCCCGCCCACGAGGAACACCAGCCCTGGAACGTTCTCGCTGAGCACCCCCACGTGCAACCCCGCGCCGCGCCCGGACAGCCAGGCCCCGGCGGCGCGGCAGGCCGCCACGTGCTCGCGCCACGACCACGTCGTGTCCTCGAACATCAGCCCAGGTCGATCGTCGTCGGCCCGTGCGCGCAGCAGGGCCGCCAGCGTGTTCGCCGCCATCCGGAGCCTCCACCAAGCGCTCGGTCAGCCGAATCGCAAACTAGAACAGATTCTAATATCTGTCCAGTGCCCACCTATCCTGATAAGTCGCGACATACGGCTGTAACGCCACAGACATGGGGCTATAAGGCTTCTTTGTGACCCGCGAGTAACAAGCCGTGTCGCCGAGAAATCAGATAACGTGTTCTTATGCGTACCACGCACGACGCGCCCTCCAGTGACACCGAGGGGACCATGGAGAGCCACCCCACGCCGGGCACGCACAGCGTCCGTACGCGTAGCCAGCACCAACGCCGCAAGCGCATCGTCCAGGCCGCCGCCGCGCTGGCCTCGCGCGGCGGCGTCGAAGCCATGCAGATGCGCACGGTGGCCGAGCGCGCGGGCGTGGCGCTTGGCACGCTCTATCGCTACTTCCCGTCCAAGATGGACCTGGTGGTGGCGGTGGTGGGCGAGGAGATCGACCTCCTCGAGAGCAGCATCGAGCGGCGCCCGCCAGGGGCCACCACCCCGTCGAGCCGCGCGGTGGACGTGCTCATGCGGGCGACCCGCGGGCTGATGCGCGAGCCGGAGCTGGCCGACGCGCTCATCCGATCGCTGATCATGGCTGAGGTGCAGACGCCGTTCGGGGAGCGCATCACGGGGCTGCTGCTGCGGGTCTCGGCCGACGGCCTGAGCCTCGAGGACGCCACCGAGGAGCAGGCCGACCTCGCGGGGTCGCTGGCCAGCGTGTGGGTGCAGGAGCTCCTCGAGATGCTCCGCGGCCGCCGCACCTATGATCAGATCCAGCGTCGTATCGAAACCTCCGCCGACAGGCTTCTCGCCGATATATAACCCCATATTTTACGGCGGAGCACGGGCAGGCCACCCGCCGCACTTCGGCTGGCGGAGCGGCGAGCCTGGGGCGGAGAGCGGCAGCTTGCGTGACCAGCGGAGCCCCGTGCGAGCGCGACCATGAGCACGGCCCTCCAGGAAACGCCCGCTGACCCTTCAGTGGCGCGCCGCCGTTACGGCGCGCACAGTGGGCCGCCTAAGTGCTGCCCGGTGGGCCGATCACCTCCTGCGTCCCGGTGGCCCGATCACCTCATGCGTTCCGGTGGGCCGGTCACCCCATGTGGAACGTGCGCCGATACGCGTGCGGCGAGACCCCCACCGCCGCCTGCAGGTGCTGCCTGAACGAGGTCGCCGTCCCGAAGCCGGCGCGCTCCGCGATGCGGTCCACCGGCAGGTCGGTGCTCTCCAGCAGTTGCCTGGCCAGCGCGATCCGCTGCTGCGTCAGCCACTGCCCGGGGCTCAGCCCCACCTCCTGCCGGAAATGCCGGGTGAACGTGCGCCTGCTCATCCCCGCGTGCTCGGCCAGGTCGTCCAGCCGGAGCGGCGCGCCCAGCCGTTCCATGGCCCAGGCCCGGGTGGGGGCGGTGCCGACGCTGGACGGCTCGGGCACCGGGTGCTCGACGTACTGCGCCTGGCCGCCGTCCCGCCACGGCGGCACCACGCACGCCCTGGCCACCTGGTTGGCGACCCGGCTGCCGTGGTCGCGGCGGACGAGGTGGAGGCAGAGGTCCACCCCGGCCGCGGCGCCGGCCGAGGTGAGCACGTCGCCGTCGTCCACGAACAGCACGTCCGCGTCCACCCGCACCTTCGGGAACAAGGTGGCGAACCGCTCGGCGTGCCGCCAGTGCGTGGTCGCCGGACGGCCGTCGAGCAGCCCGGCCGCCGCCAGCACGTACGTGCCGATGCAGATGGAGACGATCCGGGTGCCGGGGCGGATCCGGGCCAGCGCCGCCGCCAGCCCGGCGGGCAGCGAGTCCGGGCCCGTGAGCCCGTCGTACCACTCCGCGGCCGGCACCACCACCGTGTCGGCGCCGGCCAGCACGCTCGCGTCGTGCCCGACGGCGATGGAGTAGTCGGCGGCCGTGGCGACGGGGCGGCCGTCGACCGTGCAGGTGACCACGTCGTAGAGCGGCTCGCCGCCGGGCCCCCGCGCGACGAGGAAGATCCTGGACGGCACGCTCAGCTCGAACGGGATGACCCCGTCGGCGGCGAGGACGGCGACGCGATGCATGGCCCGATTTTTACACATCATGACCTTTGGGCCACTCGCGGGTCTGACCCCGGAACCAGCAGGCTGGGTCTCATGAAGATGAAAGCGATCAGCCAGGACGTCCTGGGCGGCCCTGAGGTGCTGAAGACGGTTGAGGTCGAGCGGCCCGTTCCCGGCCCGACCGAGGTGCTGGTGCGGGTGGAGGCGGCCGGCCTGAACCCGACCGACTGGAAGACCCGCGCGGGCGGCGGTTTCCTGCGCGACGAGCTGCCGTTCGTGCTCGGTTACGACGTCTCGGGCGTGGTCGAGGACTCCGGCGTCGGGCAGGCGCTCTACAAGCCGGGCGACGAGGTGTTCGGCATGCTCAAGTACCCGGACGGGCACGGCGCCTTCGCCGAGTACGTCACCGCGCCGTCCCGCCACTTCGTGCGCAAGCCCGCCGCCGTCGACCACGTCCAGGCGGCCGGGATCCCGCTCGCGGGGCTGACCGCGTACCAGGCGCTCGTGGACGTCGCCGGGCTGAAGGGCGGCCAGCGCGTGCTGATTCACGCCGCCGCGGGCGGCGTGGGGCACCTGGCGGTGCAGATCGCCAAGGCGCGCGGCGCGTACGTGATCGGGACGGCCAGCGCGGCCAAGCACGAGTTCCTGCGCGGTCTGGGCGCCGACGAGCTGGTCGACTACCGGAACGAGGACTTCGCCGAGGTCGTCCGGGACGTGGACGTGGTGCTCGAGACCATCGGCGGCGACTACGGGTTGCGCTCGCTGCGCACCCTGCGCAAGGGCGGCACGATCGTGTCGCTGGTGCTCAGCGATCTCAGCCCGGAGCTGCACCGGCGGGCCGCCGAGCTGGGCATCCGCTCGGAGGGCATGCTGGTGGAGCCCGACCATGCCGCGATGCGCGCGCTCGCTGCCCTGGTCGAGGCGGGGAGGCTGCGCGTGGAGATCGCCGCCGCCCTGCCGCTGGCGGAGGCCGCCAAGGCGCACGAGCTCGGCGAGACGAATCGGGTGACCGGCAAGATCGTCCTCACCGTCCCCCACTGATTCATGGTCATTTCTTTGGCTCCGTAAAAGGTTCGTCTTAATCGCCGCCAGAACTCGCCGAAATGTCAGTGGCAACGTCTATACAGGGGGTATGACCGACAAGCCGACGAACGAGGAGTTCCTCCAACAGGCTGACCCGATGCGGCGCGAGCTGCTGGCGCACTGCTACCGGATGATGGGCTCGGTGCACGACGCCGAGGACCTCGTCCAGGAGACGTATCTGCGCGCGTGGCGGGCCTATGAGGGCTTCGAGGGGCGCTCCTCGTTGCGCACGTGGCTCTATCGCATCGCCACCAGCGCCTGCCTGACCGCGCTCGACAGCCGGAGCAGGCGGCCGCTGCCCACCGGTCTCGGCGCCCCCAGCACCGAGCCGACCGCTCCCCTGGTGTCGGACCACGAGGTGCCGTGGCTGGAGCCCGTGCCCGACGCCCTGATGGGCGTCGGCGGCGACGACCCCGCCACGATCGTGGCCGGCCGCGAGAGCATCAGGCTCGCCCTGATCGCCGCGCTCCAGCACCTGCCGCCGCGGCAGCGGGCGGTGCTGGTGCTGCGTGACGTGCTCAAGTGGAAGGCCGCCGAGGTGGCCGAGGCGCTGGAGACGTCCACCGCGGCCGTCAACAGCATCCTCCAGCGGGCCCGCGCCCAGCTCAACGAGGTGCAGCCGAGCCTCGACGACCCGGTCGAGCCGCTGTCGGCCGAGCAGCGGGCCCAGCTCGACCGCTATGTCGCGGCGTTCGAGAACTACGACGTCGACAGCCTGGTCCACCTGTTCACCAAGGACGCGGTCTGGGAGATGCCGCCGTTCGTCGGCTGGTACCAGGGGCCCGAGGCGATCGTGGAGCTCACCAGGACGCAGTGCCCGGCCGAGCGCCCCGGCGACCTCAAGCTGGTCCCGATCGCCGCCAACGGGCAGCCGGCGTTCGCGGTGTACTACCGCGAGAACGGCGTCTACGGGCAGTTCGCGATCATGGTGGTGACGTTCGCCGGGGAGCAGGTCAAGCACGTCGGCATGTTCTTCGAGGAGAGCCTGTTCGAGACGTTCGGGCTGCCGTCGACGCTGGAGGGTTCCACGACAAAGTAGAACGCGTTACAGTCTCGCCAGAGCATCATTCTGGAGGCGACTGTGGGCACACCTGTGATCGTCGAGGCCGTACGCACCCCCATCGGCAAGCGCGCCGGCTGGCTGGCCGGGCACAAACCGCAACAGGTTCTGGCCACCGCGCTGAACGGCCTCGTCGATCGGTCGGGGCTCGATCCGGCGGTCGTCGAGCAGGTGTTCGCCGGATGCGTGACGCAGGCGGGCGAGCAGGGCGGCCACGTCGGGCGCTACTCGTGGCTCTACGCCGGGCTGCCGTACCAGGCCGGGGTGACGACGGTGGACGCGCAGTGCGGGTCGTCGCAGCAGGCGGTGCACCTCGCGGCGGCGATGGTGCGCGCGGGCGTGATCGAGGCCGGTGTCGGGTGCGGCGTCGAGGTGATGAGCCGGGCGCCCCTCGGCAGCAACGTGCGGCCCGCCACGGCCAAGCCGGACGACTGGAGCATCGACCTGCCCGACCAGTTCACCGCGGCCGAGCGGATCGCGCGGCGGCGCGGGCTGACGCGGGAGCGGCTCGACTGGCTCGGGGCGCGCTCCCAGCGGCTGGCGGCCAAGGCGTGGGCCGACGGGCGGTTCGAGCGCGAGATCGTGCCCGTCGGGGACGTACGCAGGGACCAGGGCTTACGCGAGACCACGGTCGAGACCCTGGCCAACCTCAAGCCCGTCGCCGAGGGCGCCCTCCACACCGCGGGCACCTCGTCGCAGATCTCCGACGGCGCCGCGGCGGTGCTGGTGATGAGCGAGGAGGCGGCCGCCCGGCACGGGCTGCGGCCCAGGGCGCGGATCCTGGCGCAGGCGCTCGTCGGCGCGGAGCCGTACTATCACCTGGACGGGCCCGTGGAGGCGACGGCCAAGGTGCTGGCGGCGGCCGGGATGACGATCGGCGACATCGACAGGTTCGAGGTGAATGAGGCGTTCGCATCGGTGGTGCTGTCGTGGGCGGGCGTGCACGAGCCCGACTTCGACCGCGTCAACGTCAACGGCGGCGCGATCGCGCTCGGTCACCCGGTCGGCGCCACGGGCGCGCGGCTGATCACCACGGCGCTGCACGAGCTGGAGCGGTCGGACTCGGCGACCGCGCTGGTCACGATGTGCGCCGGCGGGGCGCTGGCCACGGCCACCATTCTTGAGCGGGCCGGCTGAGGGCGTGGCCGGCCGGTGACAGTCATTACCCGATCGGGGGGCGCATGAAGAGCAGACGCAGGCCGTACGCGGAGCAGCGGCCGCAGGATCTCGGCGGCGGGGTGTGGAGCGTGCCGGTGCCCATCCCGGGCAATCCGCTCGGCTACACGCTCGTCTACGCCCTCGAGTCCCCCAAGGGGCCGGTGCTGGTCGACGCCGGGTGGAACCATCCGGACGCCTGGGACGCGCTCAGCGGCGGCCTCGCCACGCTCGGCATCGACGTGAGCACGGTGAGCGGGGTGGTCGTCACCCATTTCCATCCCGACCACGCCGGGCTCGCGGGCCAGGTCAAGGACGTGTCCGGCGCGTGGATCGCGATGCACGAGGCCGACGCGGCGCTGGTCAGGCTCATGCACGACTACGCGGCCGAGGAGCACGAGAGCTTCCAGTCCGACATGCTCAGGCGGGCCGGGGCCGATCCGGGCGAGGCGCGGCAGGCGGTGAGCCGCCCGACCCCGCCGGCGCTGCCCGACCGCCGGTTACGGGACGGGGACCTGGTGGACCTGCCCGGCCGCAAACTCCGGGCCGTCCACACGCCCGGCCACACCCCGGGGCACATCTGCCTGCATCTGGAGGACGCCGACCGGCTGTTCACCGGTGACCACGTCCTCCCCGACATCACCCCCCACGTCGGGATTTATCCGTATGACCGGGACGATGTCGATCCCTTGGGTGACTTCCTGGACTCCTTGGACCGCGTCGCCGAGCTGGGACCCCTGGACGCGTTGCCCGCACACGAATGGATATTTCCTGATGTGGCCGCGCGAGCCGCCCAGATCCGCCACCATCACGATGAGAAGCTCGTACGGCTGCGCGCCCTCCTGGCCCAGCGGCCGCAACCGCTGACCATCTGGGAGGTCGCCGCGATGATGACATGGAACAGGCCCTGGGACGACCTGTCCCCGATGCTGAAAGGCATGGCGGCCGGGGAGGCCGCGGCGCACCTGCGCACCCTGGAGGCCAGGGGCGAAGTTCGCCGGGTCCCCGGTGTCGATCTGGTCCGCTTCCAGGCTCTAGACTCCTAGACATCCGATGTCTAGGGAGAGAAGCGTGGCGGTCACCGACGCGGCCATCGACAAGATCAAACAGATGATCCTCTCGGGCGAGCTGGCCCCGGGCGACCGGCTGCCCAAGGAGGCCGACCTCGCCGAGCGGCTCGGCCTGTCACGCAACTCGTTGCGCGAGGCCGTGCGGGCCCTGTCCCTGATCAACGTGCTCGACGTACGTCAGGGCGACGGCACGTACGTGACCAGCCTGGAGCCGCGGCTGCTGCTGGACACCATGTCGTTCGTGCTCGACCTGCACCGCGACGACACGGTGATCCAGTTCTTCGAGGTCAGGCGCATCCTGGAGCCGGCCGCGACGGCGATGGCGACGGAGCTGATGACCGACGCCGACGTCGAGGAACTGCGCGTGATCCTGGAGTCCCTGCCCGCGGAGCCGACGGTCGAGGAGCTGGTGGCCAACGACCTCCAGTTCCACCAGCGGATCGCCCGGGGTTCCGGCAACAGCGTGCTCTGCTCGTTCATCGAGAGCCTGTCAGGTCCGACCACTCGGGCCAGGATCTGGCGCGGGCTCACCCAGGAGGGGGCGATGGACAAGACGCGGGAGCAGCACACCGCGATCTACGAGGCCATCGCCGCCCGCCAGGCCGACGTGGCCCGGTCCTGGGCGACCGTGCACGTGGCGGGCGTGGAGTCGTGGCTGCGCAAGGCGCTCGATCTCGACTGACCCCGTCACCAGGGGTTGGTACCGCCCTGCTCGCTGAGGAAGACGCCGGTCGGGACCTCGGGCAGGGTGGCCTGGCGGGCCACGTGCTCGCCGCCCTCGTCGGCGGTCAGCGTCCCGATGAAGCCGTTGAGGTCGGTGGCGCAGAAACCGGGCGCGGCCGCGTAGACCTTGATCGGCGTGTCGCGCAGCTCCTCGGCGTAGATCAGGGTGACGGCGTTCAGCGCGGCCTTGGAGGAGTTGTAGCCGAGCAGGGTCGCGTACTCGCGCCACTCGGACTCCCGGTCGGCCAGGAACGCGAACGTGCCCAGGCCGCTGGAGACGTTCACCACGCGGCCGGCCTGCGACTTGCGCAGGAGCGGGAGCATGGCGTTGGTCACGGCGACCACGCCGATCACGTTCGTCTCGTAGACCTCGCGCAGGTCCTCGACCGGGAGCCGGCTCGGCGTGCGCTCCTGGTCGCGGCTGATCGCGGCGTTGTTGATCAGCAGGTCCAGGTGGCCGAACTCGCGCTCGACGTGAGCGGCGGCCGCCTCCACGGTGTCCAGGTCGGTGACGTCCAGGCGTACGAACCGGGCGTCGAGCCCCTCCCCCGCCAGCTCTTCGGCGGCCTTCTTGCCGCGCTCGGGGTCGCGGGCACCAACAAGGACGACATATCCGGACTTGGCCAGTACGCGGGCGGTGGCGTACCCGATGCCCTTGTTGGCACCGGTGATGAGTGCGATGTTCATGCCGTCAAGGCTGGGCGGGGCCGCGTGCGAGCGGGAGAGACCCGCTGAGCCCCGGACCGGCAGTCCCTGGTTACGGCCGCGCGGACCAGGCATCCTGAGATCATGGACCGGATCGACAGGGCCGGCCTGGCGGGCTTCCTGCGCAGCCGCCGCGAACTGGTGCGGCCGTCCGACGTGGGCCTGGAGGGCGGCAAGCGCCGCCGCACGCCCGGGCTGCGGCGCGAGGAGGTCGCCCGGCTGGCCGGCATGTCCGTCGACTACTACGCCCGCCTGGAACAGGCCCGCGGACCGCGGCCGTCGCGGCAGATGCTCGGCGCGATCGCCAGGGCGCTGCGGCTGACGGACGACGAGCGCGCCCACCTCTACTACCTGACCGGCGAGCCGCCTGGACCGCCTCCCGGCCCGGCACAGGACGTCAGGCCCGGCGTCCTGCACCTGCTCGACCGGCTGGACGACACCCCGGCGCTCGTGTCGGACGCCAAGTACGACGTGCTGGCCTGGAACCCCCTCGCTGCCGCGCTCCTCACGGACTTCTCCGTGCTGCCGCCCGGCGAACGCAACCTCATCTGGCGCTACTTCACCGACCCCCGGGCCCGGGAGCGCCACGACCCCGACGGCGCGTGGCGCTTCGCCAGGGAGTCGGTGGCCGACCTGCGCGCCGCCGCCGCCCGCTACCCGGACGACCCCGGCATCCGCCGGCTCATCGAGCGCCTGCTGGCCGGCAGCGCCGAGTTCGCGGAGCTGTGGGCCGGGCACGACGTCACCGTCCGCAGGTCCGCGCGCAAGCGGATCAACCATCCGGCGGTGGGGTGGCTGGAACTCGACTGCGAGACACTGCACGTGCCCGAGGGCGACCAGTGGATCGTGCTCTACACCGCGGCGCCGGGATCGCCGTCGTACGAGGCGCTGCGCCTCCTCAAGGTCATCGGCACGCAGAACCTTGGTGCGGGCGGGTAGTAGCGCTGTCGTGGCCGACAAACTGGAGCGATACCGGAGCAAACGCGACGCCAGCCGCACCCCCGAACCCGTCCCCCCATCGCCGCCCTCCACCGGGGACGGCAACGCGTTCGTCATCCAGGAGCACCACGCCCGCTCCCTCCACTGGGACCTGCGGCTGGAGCGCGACGGCGTCCTCGTGTCCTGGGCCGTCCCCAAGGGCCTGCCCGCCGACCCCGACACCAACCACCTGGCCGTGCACACCGAGGACCACCCGATGGAGTACCTCACGTTCCACGGCGAGATCCCCAAGGGCGAGTACGGCGGCGGCACGATGACCGTCTGGGACACCGGCACGTACGAGACGGAGAAATGGTCGGATCGCGAGGTCAAGTTCGTCCTGCACGGAGGGCGGGCCTCGGGGCGGTTCGTCCTGTTCCGGACCCGAGGCCAGAACTGGATGATCCACCGCATGGACGCCCGGGCCCGCGACCCGTTCCCGCCGCCCGAACCCATGCTCCCGACCGAACGCGCCAAGCCCCCTAAGGACGTCTCGGCCTACGCCTTCGAGTTCGCGTGGGGCGGCCGCCGCCTGCTCGTCCCCATCGAGGGCGGGCGCACGACGGCCGCGCGCGAGCACCCGTGGTTGCGGGGGCTCGCGGAGTCGTTCGGCAGCCGCACGGCGATGCTGGACGGTGAGGTGGCCACGCTCGGCGGCGCCGAGATCCTGGTCTTCTACGACCTGCTGTACGACGACGGCCGCTCCCTGGTCGACGAGCCGTACACGGAGCGGCGGGCGGCGCTGGACGCGCTGGAACTGGCGGGAGCGCACTGGCAGACCGCTCCGTCGTGGCCGGGCGAGGCGGGCCCGGTCCGCCAGGCCGCCCGCGAGCAGGGCCTGCCCGGGATCGTGGCCAAACGCCTCGACTCGGCGTACGAGCCAGGGCCCTCGAAGTCCTGGCTGTACATCCCCACCTGAGCCCCGCCATCACTCCTTGGGCAGCAACCCCTCCGAGATCAGCTCGTCCCACACCGCCTCCGGGACCGGACGGGACAGCAGGGCGGCGTTCGCGGTGATCTCCTCGGGCGAGCGGGCGCCCAGGACGACCGAGGCGACGGCCGGGTGGCGGAGGGGGAAGGCCATGGCCGCCTGGGGCAGCGTGGCGCCGTGGCGCTCGCAGATCTCCGCGATCCTCGTCGCCCTCTCCACCACCGACGCCGGGGCGGGCTGGTAGTCGTACGTGCCGGTCGGCCTCGGGGTGGCCAGGATGCCGCTGTTGAAGACGCCCGCCGCCAGCACCCTGACCCCGCGACGCGCGCACTCCTCCAGGAGCGGCAGGCCCGACTGGTCGAGCAGGGTGTAGCGGCCCGCGAGCATCACGACGTCGATGGAGGTCTCCTGGACGAAGCGCAGCGGCGCCTGCCACTGGTTCATCCCGACGCCGATGGCCTTCACCACGCCCCGCGCGCGCAGCTCGGCCAGCGCCGGGTACGCCTCCGCCAGCGCCTGGTCCAGGTGGTCGTCCGGGTCGTGGATGAGCGCGATGTCGACGGCCGGCAGCCCCAGCCGTTCCAGGGACTCCTCCAGGGATCTGCGTACGCCGTCGCCGGAGAAGTCCCACACCCGCCGGAGGTCGGCGGACACGTCGAAGCCCTGCTCGTCGCGGCCGTCCGACGACGAGGCGGGCACCAGCAGGCGGCCGACCTTGGTGGACAGGACGTAACCCGAGCGGTCCTTGAGCGCGGCGCCGAGGCGGCGCTCCGACAGGCCGAGCCCGTAGTGGGGCGCGGTGTCGAACAGGCGCACCCCGGCGTCCCAGGCCGCGTCGACCGTGGCCCGCGCCTGCTCCTCCGACACCCCTTGGTACAGGTTGCCGATCGGCGCCCCGCCGAAGCCGTGCCGCGACACCTCGACGCCGCCGCCATCACGCCCGACCCATGCCCCACCGCCGTCGGGTGCGGCCGGAGGTTCGTCGATGCCGTTCAATCCTGTGCCTTTCCGCCCGCGATCCGGCTGATCATCAACGCGATGAGGATGATCCCGCCATAGATCACCGGCTGCCAGAAGCCGGAGACGCCGATGAGCGTCAAGATGTTCTGCACCAGGCCGATCACCAGCACGCCGGTGAGCGCGCCCAGGATCGTGCCCTTGCCGCCGTCCATGCTCACGCCGCCGATGACCGCCGCCGCGAACACCATGAAGATCCACCCGACGCCCTGGTTGTTGCCGATCGCCCCGAGGCGGCCGGTCTCCAGGATCCCGGCGAGCGCCGCGAGCGTCCCGCCCAGGATGAACACCCCGTACAGCACCCGATCCACCCGGATGCCGGCGGCGCGGGCGGCGTCGGTGTTGCCGCCGATCGCGTAGAGCGCGCGGCCGAGCCGCAGGTAGCCCAGGCCGAAGATGCCCGCCGCGAACAGCGCCCCGGCGATCCAGATGGCCGCCGGCAGGCCGAGCCATATGGCGCTGCCCAGGTAGAGGATCGAGCCGGGGAGCTCGAACAGCGTCTTGCCCTCGGTCGGCCCCTGCAGCAGGCCGTGCACGATGATCAGCATGGCCAGCGTCACGATGAACGCCGACAGCTGGAACCTGATGATCAGGAAACCGTTGAACGCCCCGATGGCCGCGCCGATCAGCAGGGCCAGCGGGATCACCAGCGCGCCCGGGAGCCCGAGGCCGAACCCGCCCGCGGCCGCCGGGATCACCAGCATCACCGCGATGGCCGGCGCGGTGCCGACCGTCGACTCCAGCGACAGGTCGAACTTGCCGGCGATGAGGATCATCGCCTCGGCCAGCACGACGAGCGAGATCGCCGCCTGCTGCTGGAGTACGTTCGTGAGGTTGCCCGCGGTCAGGAAGGTCGGGTCGAGGAACGCGCCCACGACCAGCAGGATCACGATCACCGGCACCAGCGTCAGGTCACGGAACCTGGCCAGGCGCACCCGTGGGACCGGCGCAGTCAAAGTGGTCAATCTTCTATGCCCTCCATCACGGCCACGAGTTCGTGGTCCGTCCAGCCGCGCGGCACGTTCTTGACGACCCTGCCGTGGAACATCACCAGCACCCTGTCGCAGATCCGCAGGTCGTCGAGCTCGTCGGAGACCACCACGGCCCCCGCGCCCCGCCCGACCGCGTCCTCGACCGCGCCGAGCAACGCCTGCTTGGCCTTGACGTCGACACCGGCCGTCGGGTTGATCACGACCAGCACCGTCGGGTCGTCCACGAGGGCCCGCGCGAACACGACCTTCTGCGCGTTCCCCCCGGACAGGTCACCGACCGGCTGGTCAGGGCCTTCCGTCTTGATGTCGAGGTTCTTGATCATCTCGTTGGCCTTTGCCCGTCGGCGGACCGGCGACACGATCCCGTACCGGCCCAGCTTGCGGGCGATCGGGAACGTGGCGTTCTCCCCCACCGAGAGCAGCGGGACGAAGCCCTCGTGGTGGCGGTCCTCCGGCACGAACCCGAGGCCCGCCTCCATGGCGGCGGGCACGTCACCCGGTCTGACCCGGGTGCCGTTGACGGTGACCGTGCCGGAGTCGGCTCTGCGGAGCCCGACGAGGGTCTCGGCGAGGCCGACCTTGCCGCTGCTCGCGGAGCCGGCCAGGCCGACGACCTCGCCCGATTTAACGGAAATATCGATATCTGCGTAGCGGCCGCCGAGCGAGAGGCCCTCGCCCGACAGCACGACCCGGTCGCCGGGCGTGCGGGATCGGGACTCGTACGCCGTCGTGGCCTCCCCCGTCATCGCGGCGACCAGCTCGTCGTGCGGAAGGTCGGCGACCGGCCTGGTCACGATGTGCCGCGCGTCGCGGAAGACCGTGACGCTCTGGCAGATCTCGTAGACCTCGTCGAGGTGGTGGGAGATGTACATCATCGTGACGCCCTGCTCGCGCAGCGAGCGCATGCGCGCGAACAGCCGCTCGATGGCCGGGCCGTCGAGCCGGGCGGTCGGCTCGTCGAGGATGATGAACCTCGTCCCGAACGACAGCGCCCGGGCGATCTCGACGAGCTGGCGCTGCTCGACGCTCAGGTCGCCGGCCAGCGCCTGCGCGTCGACGTCCACCTCGTACGTGTCCAGCAGCTCGCGCGCCCTGGCCCGCAGCGCGCGCCAGTGGATCCTGGCGCCTCTGGCCGACTGGCGGTTGAGGAAGAGGTTCTCGGCGACCGTCAGCGCGGGGATGATCGTGGACTTCTGATAGACGCAGGCGACGCGCTGCCGCCAGGCGTCGCGGTCGGCGAGGGCGGGCGCCGCCTCTCCCGAGAACAGCACCTCGCCCTCGTCGGCCGGCTGGAGCCCGGTGAGGATCGACACGAGGGTGGACTTCCCCGCGCCGTTCCTGCCGACGAGAGCGTGGGTCTCACCCTCGGCGATCGCGATCCCCGCGCCGTTCAGCGCGACGGTGGGGCCGAAGCGCTTGACGACGTTTCGGGCTTCAACGTGATTTTTCATCACTTGATCTGATTACCCCAAAGGCTCTTGTCGTCCACGTTGTCCTTTGTCACGAGCGGCGCGGGGAGCTGGTCCTCCATGCCGTTCGGGAGCTGGATGATGGTGCTGTCGTGGTCGGTCGGGCCCGGCTTGAACGTCTGGCCCTCCAGCGCGGCCTTGGCGTAGAAGACCGCGTACTTGGCGTACAGGTCCGCCGGCTGCGACACCGTGGCGTCGATGTCGCCCTTGCGGATCGCCTCGAGCTCCTCCGGGATGCCGTCGTTCGACACCACGAAGACGTGCTTGGGGTCGCCCGGCGGGACGAGGAGGCTCTTCTGCTTCAGCACCTGCAGCGTCGGCGCCAGGTGCACGCCGCCGGCGTGCAGGTAGATGCCCTTGATGTCAGGGTGCTGCTCCAGCCGGGTCTGAAGCATGGACGCGGCCTTGGTGCCCTCCCACTCCGTGGGCTCGCTGAACACGGTGATGCCGGGGAACTTGGACTTCATGCACTCCAGGAACGCCTCCGACCTGTCACGGCCGTTGATGGAGCTGAGCGCGCCCTGGAGCTGCACGACCTTGCCCTTGCCCCCCAGCTTCTCCCCGAGGAACTCGCAGGCCTTGGTCCCGTACGCGCGGTTGTCGGCGCGTACGACCATGTAGACCTTGCCCTTGTCCGGACGGGTGTCGACGGTCACGACGGGGATCTTCTTGTTCTCCAGCTGCTGCAGCGTGTTGGCGATGGCACCGGTGTCCTGCGGGGCCATGATGATCGCCTTGGCCCCCTGACCCACCAGCGCCTGCACGTTGTTGACCAGCTTGGAGACGTCGTTCTGCGAGTTGGTGGGTGGCATGAGGTCCACCTTGTACTCGCCGGCCATCTGCGGGACGTACTTGATGTAGGAGTTCCAGAAGTTGGAGTCGGCCCGCGGGTGGTCGATGCCGACCTTCCCGCCGCCGCCCCCTCCTCCGGTTGTTGCCGTGCCCGAGCCACACGCGGTGACGACCGCCAAGAGGGCCGCCGCCGCGACCGCCGATCCGAACTTCATGGGGGGTACCTTCCTTAGTTGGACGCCCTCAGCCGGAGCCCTTGCATGCCGCCGTCGACCGCCAGCGCGGTCCCGGTGGTGGCGCCGGCGTCAGGACTGGCGAGATAGGCGATCGCCGCGGCGACCTCCTCCGCCCTGACCAGGCGGCCCATCGGCTGCCTGGCGTTCAGTGCGGCCCGCTCCCCCTCTGGGTCGTCGGCCTGGTCGAGCAGCCTCGCGACCCACGGGGTGTCCGCGGTGCCGGGGTTGACGCAGTTGACGCGAATGCCCTCGCGGACATGGTCCGCGGCCATCGCGAGGGTCAGCGAGAGCACCGCGCCCTTGGTCGCGCTGTAGAGCGCGCGCTGGGGCAGGCCCGCGGTGGCCGCGATCGAGCACGTGTTGACGATCGAGGCGTGCTCTGACTGCCTGAGGTACGGCAGCGCCGCCCGCGCGACCCGGACCATGCCGAGCACGTTGACGTCGAACACCCGCTGCCACTCGCTGTCCGGGTTGTCCTCGATGGTGCCCAGAGCTCCGATGCCCGCGTTGTTGACGAGCACGTCGATGCCGCCCAGCCGCTCGGCGGCCTCCGCCACCGCCGCGCGTACCTGCGCGTCGTCCGTGACATCGACCTTGACCCCGATGAACGGCTCGCCGGGCGGGTTGATGTCGAGGCAGGCGACCTTCATGCCGCGCTCGGCGAGCAGGGTGGCCGCGGCCAGCCCGATGCCGGAACCACCGCCGGTCACGATCGCTTTCAGGCTCACGCGTCCCTCCATACTTCGCCGCCGGGGAATGTGTGGGCGGCTATCGACACCGCGTGCATCTCCGCGCTGAAGCCGGGCGCGGACGGTGCGGCGTAACGACCGTTGCGGATGACCACGGGGTCCACGAAGTGCTCGTGAAGGTGGTCGACGTACTCGATCACGCGGTTGTCCATGGACCCGGTGATCGCGACGTAGTCGAACATCGACAGGTGCTGCACCAGCTCGCACAGCCCGACGCCACCCGCGTGGGGACACACCGGCACGCCGAACTTGGCCGCGAGCAGCAGGATCGCCAGGTTCTCGTTGACGCCGCCGACCCTGGCCGAGTCGATCTGCAGGTAGGAGATGGCGTTGGCCTGCAGGAGCTGCTTGAACATGATGCGGTTCTGGACGTGCTCGCCGGTGGCCACGGGGATGGGGTCGATGCCCCTGGCGATGGCGGCGTGGCCGAGCACGTCGTCGGGGCTGGTCGGCTCCTCGACCCAGTGGGGGTGGAACTCGCCCAGCGCGTTGATCCACTCGATGCCTGACCCGACGTCCCAGCGCTGGTTGGCGTCGATGGCGATCGGGAAGTCGGGGCCGCAGACCTCGCGGGCGACCCTGAACCTGCGCCGGTCGTCCTCGAGGTCGGCGCCGACCTTGAGCTTGATCTGCTTGAAGCCCTGCTCCAGGGCCTCCTTGCAGAGCCTGCGCAGCTTGTCGTCGTCGTACCCGAGCCATCCGGGGGAGGTGGTGTAGGCGGGGTAGCCGACCTCGATGAGCCGGCCGATCCGCTCCTCCTTGCCCGCCTCCTGGCTCTTCAGGATCTGCAGGGCCTCCTGCGGCGTCAGCGCGTCGCTCAGATAGCGGAAGTCGATGAGGCCGACGATCTCCTCGGGGGACATCTCGGACAGCAGCCGCCACAGCGGCTTGCCCGCCCGCTTGGCCTTGAGGTCCCACAGGGCGTTGACCACGGCGGAGATCGCCATGTGCATGACGCCCTTCTCCGGCCCCAGCCAGCGCAGCTGCGAGTCGTTGACCATGTCCTTGTAGAGCGCGCCGAGGTCCTCGACGTCCTTGCCGATCACGTACGGCTCGAGCGCGCTGATGGCCGTGGTCTGGATGTCGTTGCCACGCCCGATCGTGAAGGCGAACCCGTGCCCCTCGAACCCGTCATCGGTGGTGAGCACGACATAGGCCGCGGAGTAGTCGGGATCCGGATTCATCGCATCTGAGCCGTCGAGCTCGCGCGAGGTCGGGAACCGCACGTCGTGCGTCTCCATCCCGACGATCCGGTACGCGCCAGGAGTCGTCATGCCTGCCCCACCGTCTGGCGCTGCCGCCCGAGCCCTTCGATCTCCAGCTCCATCACGTCACCCTCACGCAGGTACGGCTGCCCCGGCATGCCCATCGCCACGCCGGCCGGCGTACCCGTATTGATCACGTCACCCGGCTCCAGGACCATGAACTGGCTCAGGTAGCGCACGATCTCGGCCACATCGAAGATCATGTTCTTGGTGTCGCCGTCCTGGCGCAGCTCACCGTTCACCCAGAGGCGCAGCGGCAGGCTCTGCGGGTCGCCCACCTCGTCCGCCGTCACCAGCCACGGGCCGAGCGGATTGAACGTCTCGCACGACTTGCCCTTGTCCCACTGCCCACCGCGTTCGAGCTGGAACTCGCGTTCGGAGACGTCGTTGGAGATCGCGTACCCGGCGATCACGCCGAGCGCCTCCTCCCGGCTGCCCAGGTAACGGGCCTCCCGACCGATCACGATGGCCAGCTCCACCTCCCAGTCGGTCTTCACGCTGCCCCTGGGCACGAGCACCTCGTCGTACGGGCCGACCACGGTGTTCGCGGCCTTCATGAACACGACCGGCTCGGCCGGCACGTCCTGCCCGGACTCGGCGGCGTGGTCGCTGTAGTTCAGGCCGATGCAAACGATCTTCCCTGGACGAGCGATCGGAGCGCCGATCCGCAACCCTTCGGCATCGACGACGGGCAGGGCACCACGCTCGAGCGCGTCCCGGACGCGCGCCACTCCCCCGGAAGCGAGGAAAGCCCCGTCAATCTCGGGCTCTCCGATGTCGCGCAGGTCACCGGCGTCATCCATGACCACCGGACGCTCCTGGCCGACAGGTCCTACTCGCAGCAGCTTCACACCGCATCCTTCACATATACATCGGATGTCTCGATTCATGATGCTCGTGCGACCAGGCAGAGTGTGTCAAGGGTGATAAGAGGGATACATCCGATCCGTGACCTCGGAAGACACACCCTGGGGGTGGTAGATGCCTGTGAAACGACTTTACCGCTCCGATGGCTGCGTTCACATACACGAATTGACGCCCCCACATACATCGGAGGTAAACCCCACCCCAACCCCACACCCCCGCCTGCCACATCAGCCGCCGACGGCAAGCACCTGCTCCACGACAATCCACCCCCACGACCAGCCCCTCAGGGCCACCGCCCAGCCTGGGTCTCAGTTGTCAGCTGGATGATCAGATTCACGGGAAGGACCTTCGGCCGGCGCCGCGGCGGGTGCCGGCCGGGGCGAGGCGATCCGGTTGGCGACGACCGCCAGGACCGCGCCTGCCACGGCTGCGGCCGCGGCGGCGCCGAAGGCGGCGGCGCCGGTGTCGTGGGGACCGGTGAGCCGGCCGGCGACGGCGGTGCCCAGGCCGTAGCCGGCCCACATGAAGGTGTTGAGCCAGGCGAAGACCTCGGTGCGGTAGCGGGCGGGGGTGTGGTCGGCGAGCAGGGCCGGCACGACCGCGTCCCGCGGCCCGGTCACCAGCCCGACAAGAGTGATCAGTACAGCGAGGGTCACGAAGCCGGGCGCCCAGCTTCCGCCGAGCAGGACGGCCGCCTCGGCGAGCGAGAGCAGGACGAGCAGCCGCCCGCCGGTGAGGGGCCAGGCCCGTGCGCCGTACCCGAGGGTGCCGAGGAGGGCGCCGGCCGACAGCAGCCCCATCAGCACGCCGGCGGAGGCGGCGGAGCCGAAGGTGGTGGCCGAGGCAACCGTGGCGATGCGCAGGCAGCCGAAGGTGAAGGTGCCGAAGGCGGCGATGGTCAGCAGCAGGAGGGTAGGCCGGTGGGTGAGCGGCCCGGCCAGGTGGAGCCTGCCCGGCGGGGTGGGCGCCACTTGCCGTACCACGGGGGAGGCCAGGAGGAGCGCGGTGCCGAGCAGGACGGCGGCGCCGGCGGCGGCCACCACGCCGTAGGCCGGAACGACCAGGGTCAGCACCGGCACGAGCAGGGGGCCGGCGATGAACGTCAGCTCGTTGACGGCGTTGTCCACCGCATAGGCGGCGGGCAGGGACGCGACGGGGACGAGGCGCGGCCAGGCGCCTCTGACGACCGAGCCGGCCGGCGGGGTGGTGGCGCCGAGCAGTGCCGCAGCGCCGATCATCAGCGCAGGCGGGGCCATGAGGAGGAGAGCGTAGGCGAGGGCGTGGGCGGCCAGGTAACCGGTCAGGGCCGAGCGGGGGCCGTACCGGTCGGCGATGCGCCCGCCGAGCGGCGCGCACAGGGCCAGGGCCAGCGCGTGGCCGGTGAGCACGAGGCCGGCGGTGGCGTAGGAGCCGAGCCGGTCGACGGCGGCCAGCAGCAGGGCGAGGCTGAGCACGGGTGTCCCCAGCTTGACGAGGAGCCCTGTGACGAGCAGGCGAGGGACGCCCGGCTGGGCGAGCAGGCGTCGATAGGGCGCAAACATGGCGGCTCCGTTACCATCTAACTGGATTACGCCTATGACATAGCAGAAGGGTGTTACCAGTCAAGTGGAAATAGCCTGTAACGTGACCCGACAGGCTCCCCTGATCGCCGAGCTGGTCAACCTGGCCACGGCGCGCTGGCGGGGCGGCGCCTCAGTGCAGCCACTGGCAGGCGAGAACCTGGCGACGACGTTCGCCACCCAGCTCCGCGACCCCGCAAGCGCGGCCCTGCGCGCGGCCCCGGACACGGGGCGACACCTGGCAGAGCTGGCCGCCGAGCTGCGACAGGCGCTGTTGGCCGAGCATCCGGCGGACCAGGCCGCCCGCATCAACGCCATGATCCGCAGGTACGGCGCGCAACCGTACCTGACCGAGGACGTCGGCCAGCCGTTCCACCTGCACTTCCACGGTTCGGGCGGCACCCCGGTGGAGGCCCTGGGCGGCGAGTTCGCCACGGCGCTGGCCCTCATCGTGGACGGCTACGGCCCCGACCGCTTCGGACAGTGCGCGGCGCACCAGTGCGAGGCGGTCTACATCGACCTGACCCGCAACGCCTCGCGCCGCTACTGCAGCGCGGCATGTACGGCTCGCGCCAAGACCGCCGCCTACCGCAGCCGCCGCCAACCCTGATCAAGCCTTGTAGTACTCGCGCATGAGACGGGACGCCCAGGCCGGTTGCCGGACCGGGTCGGTGGGCGCGAATTCGACCAGGTACGGCTTGATGTCCAGCACAGGAGTGCCGTCCAGCGCGTCCAGGCCGGCCACGTGCAGGTCGCGGCCGTCGACGGCCAGCAGCCGGCACACCGACACGCCGAGCCGGTTCGGCCGGTACGGCCCGCGGTGCGCGAACACACCGACGAGCGGGCCGTCGGGATTCTTGCGCGGCGGTCGCGGCCGGATCTGCACGTCCGCCTCGTCGATGCGGTCGAACTGGAAGACGATCTCCAGGTGGGAGAACTCCTGCAGGCCCTGCAGGGCCGACGCCTCGAGATGATCGTCCAGCCGGATGACGGCCTTGGTGTCGTACCAGTTGTCCTCGTACATCTCGGCCCGTCCGCCAAGGACGCGGGCGACGGGGGTCAGGATGACGCCGTCCATCACGAGTCTCCCCCCGTGGGGGTCAGGATGACGCCGTCCATCACGAGTCTCCCCTCGTGGAGCAGAGCTGGGCGCGAAGGGTCTCGCCGACCCACCGCTCCCAGCGCTCGCGCGTCCATCCTCGCTCGCGAACGAACAGCAAATACAGCTCGGGGCTGAGCAGGCCGTAGAGCACGTCGGCGGCTTCCTCCACCGACAGCTCGGCGCGCGCCCCGGGTTTGCCGACAAGAGCCTTGGCGGCACCCTGCTGGACGACATATCGGGGATCGACCTCGTACGACCACAGCGCGGCCACCTCGGGGTCGCTCGCGGCCGCCGCCTCCAGCACCCTGCCGATCGGTGCGACGCGTTCCAGGATCGAGGTCGCGCCCTCGACGTAGGGGCGAAGCATGTCCTCGGCGGTTTCGGCGGCCAGCGCGGCGACGTACCACGGCCGGTCCATCGTGGCCACCGGCTCGTCATCGCCCGCGATCGTGACGTCGACCAGCTCCTTGAGCAGGGCGCGTTTGTTGCCGAAGACGAAGTAGATCGTCTGAACCGCGACGCCGGCCTTGTCGGCGACGTCCTGAAGATTCGTCGCGCCATATCCGTCCTGCACGAACAGCTCCAGCGCCGCCGCGAGGATACGCCGGCGCGTCTCCTTGGCCTTCTGCACTCTCTTGTTCGTCCGCTTGACATCGCTCATGGCTAGAGTTTATCTCTAGATTTATTCACTAGAAGTCAACTCTAGAGAGTAGGTCCAGCTATGACGGTCATCAGCGTCACCCGTTTCCAGGCCGATCCCGCTGACGCCGAGCAGGTTCAGGCTCGGCACGCCGCTCTGGTCACCGCGATCAGAGCCACTCAGTCCGGCCTCACCGAGGCGCGCCTCGGCCGGCTGGACGACGAGACGTGGGTCGGCGTCTGGCGTTGGGACTCGGCCGCCAGCCTGCAGGCGGCCCGCCAGGCCGCGCCCGGCACCCCCGCGGCCACCGCAGCGTTCGCGCTGGCCCGCGATGTCACGGCGCAGGACATCGAGGTCCTGGCAGAGCTCTGACGACCCTGCCCCGGCCCCCGAACCCGGGAGCCGGGGCTCCCCGGACCAAGAAGATGACACGATCGCAATCGACGCATTGACCGAGGTCTACGGATCGGCGCAGGCCCGGGCGGTCGACGAGGCACCCCCGCACATCCCCTCGACGCAGGCCCGGGCGGTCGCTGAGGCACCCCCGCACATCCCCTCGACGCAGGCCCGGGCGGTCGCTGAGGCGCCCCCGCACATCCCCTCGACGCAGGCCCGGGCGGTCGCTGAGGCGCCCCCGCACATCCCCTCGACGCGGCCCAGGCGGTCGATGAGGTGCCCCCGCACATCCCCGCCGGATCGGTCTTCGGTTTCTTGGGACCCAACGGCGCCGGCAAGACCTCCACCAAGATGCCGGCCGGCCTGCTCACCCCCACCTACGGGATGCGCGTCGAGGGCGCGGCGCCGCCCCGGTTCGACGCCGTCACCCGCGACAGCCTCACCACGATCAGCGTGCGGGTGAGCGGCCCACGCGAGGTGTACGACGCGGTCGAGCGCCTGCGCCCAGGGGGGCCGGCCAGCGGCTCCCGTTCGGACGGCCAGTGGCTCCCGTTCGGACGGCCAACGGCTCGCGCGCTTCCCGTCACCAACCGAGGCCACCGAACGAGGCCA
The DNA here is from genome assembly GCF_014873145.1 of Nonomuraea angiospora. Taxonomy (NCBI): domain Bacteria; kingdom Bacillati; phylum Actinomycetota; class Actinomycetes; order Streptosporangiales; family Streptosporangiaceae; genus Nonomuraea; species Nonomuraea angiospora. The sequence continues at coordinate 6,169,304 of NZ_JADBEK010000001.1, forward strand.
CCGAGCGAGCCACCGAGCGCGCCACCGACCGAGACCGCCGAGCAAGCCGCCGAGCGCGCCACCGACCGAGACCGCCGAGCGCGCCACCGACCGAGGCCGCCGAGCGCGCCGCCGAGCGAGTCCGCCTTCGTCGGTGACCCCGGGGAGCTGGCACAAGCCGCATCACCCGATGAATGCCCGACCTCGGTGGACCCCTTGTGGAGCCGTTTCGCCACTACATTGCCCCTTGACGGTCGTACAGGGACGTAATAGAACACGTTTCAAGTAGTAGTAAACCAAGCGCTTGATCAAGAGGGTGAATCTGGTGCACATCGACCTCGTCGACAGGGACATTTACGCAACCACCGGACCACCACACGAGCAGCTCGCCTGGCTCCGCGCGAACTCCCCCGTCCACTGGCACGAGGGCGAGCCCGGATTCTGGGCCATCACCCGATACGAGGACGTCGTCCATGTATCGCGGCACTCCGACCGATTCTCCTCGTACAAGAAGCTCGCCCTGTTCGAAGAGCTGACCCAGGAACAGATCGACCTCCAGCGCCACATGATGCTCAACCAGGACCCGCCCGAGCACACGAGACGGCGTTCCCTGGTCAACCGCGGCTTCACGCCGCGCACGATCGGCGCCCTCGAAGAGCACATCCGCGACATCTGCGACGACCTCCTGGACAAGTGCACCGGCGAGATCGACTTCGTCACCGAAGTCGCCGCACCACTCCCCCTGTACGTGATCTGCGAATTGCTCGGCGCGCCCGTGGCCGACCGCGACAAGCTCTTCACCTGGTCCAACCGCATGATCGGCAGCCAGGACCCCGACTACTCGGAGACTCCCGAGGTGGGCTCGGCCGCCGCCATGGAGGTCTACGCCTACGCCAACGAACTCGCGACACGGCGCAGGGACACACCGAAGAACGACATCGTCACCAAGCTCCTCCAGCCCAACGAGCACGGCGAGACGCTTGACCAGGACGAGTTCAACCTGTTCATCCTCCTGCTCGCCGTCGCCGGCAACGAGACGACCCGCAACGCGGCCTCCGGCGGCATGCTCACCCTCTTCGAGCACCCGGACCAGTGGGCCCGCCTGGTCGCCGACCCCACCCTCGCCAAGACAGCGGCCGACGAGATCGTCCGCTGGGTCTCCCCGGTCAACCTCTTCCGCCGCACCTCCACCACCGACCAGGTGCTGGGCGGGCAGGAGATCAAGGCCGACGACAAGGTCGTGGTCTTCTACGCCGCCGCCAACCGCGATCCCGCGGTCTTCTCCGACCCCGAAGTCTTCGACATCACCCGCGACCCGAACCCGCACATCGGCTTCGGCGGCGGCGGAGCTCACTTCTGCCTGGGCAACCACCTGGCCAAACTCGAGCTCCGAGTCCTTTTTGAACAACTGGCCCGCCGACGCCCCAAACTCCGCCAAACGGGCTCCGCGCGCCGGCTTCGCTCGAACTTCATCAACGGCATCAAGGAACTTCCTGTCGCGGTCGGCTGACCCCTGGCGCAGCCACCACAGGCAATCCGCCTCACCCCTTACACCGCTCGCCACAACGGCCTATTGGTGGTCAGAACAACACACGACAGCACGGTCCAGCCCACCCAGCCCGACGTTCCGCCAAGAACGCCCCACCAAGGCTCCGGCGTGACGCGCGGCCGGCGCCACGGCGTAACGCCCAGCCCCCCCTGCGGCGTAACGTCCGGTTGACGCTGCGGCGTAACGCCCAGCCCATCCTGCGGTGTGACGTCCGGCTGACACTGCGGTGCAGCTGATGCTCCGGCGTGGCGCCTGGCCAACATTCGGGCACGGCGCCCAGCCACCAGCCCGGCGCGGGTGCCCGGCCAACGTTTGGGCACAACACCCAGCCACCAGCCCGGTGCGCGTGCCCGGCCAACGTTTGGGCACAACACCCAGCCACCAGCCCGGTGCGCGTGCCCGGCCAACGTTTAGGCACGACACCCAGCCACCAGCCCGGTGCCAGTGCCCGGCCGACGTTTGGGCGCGGAGGTCTAACCGGCACCTGGCGTGGAGGATTGGAGGGGCCGGTGGCTGGTTAATCGGAAGCGGGAGCGGCGGCGGGCGGCTCGGATGCGGCGGAGGATGTGGTTGGTGCGCTCCGGGCCGGGCTGCCAGCCGCATTCGATCAGGGCGTTGGCCACGTGATGGAGGAGGTCGGCGATCTGGCCGGGGATGACGTCTCGGCGGACGGCGATCACGCGCCAGCCGCGGCGGCGAAGCTCCTCGCGGCGGTCCTCATCGCGTTGCTGGTCGGCGGGTGAGGTGTGATGCTCCTGGCCGTCGTACTCCACTGCGACCTTGAACTCCTCCCAGCCCAGGTCGAGATAGGCGAACCGATCGTGGTCCAGTTCGACCCGGATTTGGGTGGTGGGTCTGGGGAGGCCGCCTTCCACAAGGATGACCCGGAGCCAGCTCTCCCTGGGAGAGGCGGCGCCCCCGTCAGCGAGGCTGAGGGTGTCGCGTAGGCGCCAGGAGTTGAGCGGGCGGCGCCACAGAGCTTCGAGATCGACGCCCCGGCGTACGAACTGGTCGAGGATCGCCACCGCCTCCGTGCGGGGCAACCAGCGGGCGCAGTCGAGGGCTGTGCGTTCCATGGTGGTGAGGCGGACGCCCTTGTGCATGGTGATGTCTTCCGGAGGCAGCGGCGCCGGGTAGGTGACGCAGCCTGGGAGAGCCAGGTGGCCGGGGGCGATCAGCTCTATGGGCCAGTCGGCTTCTGGGGTGTGCAGGACGTTCAGGCCCCAGATGTGGGCGGACGTCTGGCGGCAGACGACGGCCTGCGGGATCGCTCGGGTGATTCGGGCGGTCCGCTCAGCGAGCGATGGTGGGGTGGGTGGCGTCTCCCTCTTTGGAAGGCCGTGATCGGTCTCTTCCTGGATGGGAGGTGGGTCTTTCGGGGGTGCTGCCCTGGGAGCCGCTGTCCCTCTGTTGGGGGCTGCAGCTCCAGGAGGGGGTGCCGCGGGTGCTGGTGGGTCGCTTGGCGTGGTGAGCCGGGTGGGGTGGGCAGCGTGGTGCATGGCGCCCAGGGTGCTATGGCAGGGCTCGATGGCGGGTGGCCGAATGGGGTTCTGTGGACGGGGTGAGGTTATCCACAGGGTCTGGGACGGCGTGCCGACCCCGAGTGCCTGCCCGAGCTGGTCACCCGCCCGAGCGGGGCAGGGTCGGGGGGTGCCGGGCCGAGCTGCGAGGCCAGGGGGCGCGAGGCCAGAGGGCGCCGAGCCAGGGGGCGCCGAGCCAGGGGGGCGCGGGGCCGGGGTGCGGGGCCAGGGGGGTGCCGGGCCAGGGGGGTGCCGGGCCAGGGGCGCGAGGCCAGAGGGCGCCGAGCCAGGGGGTGCGGGGCCGGGGTGCGGGGCCGGGGTGCGGGGCCGGGGTGCGGGGCCGGGGTGCGGGGCCGGGGTGCGGTTGGGAGAGCCTGCGTGGTGGGGATTGTGGTGGAATTAGCGGGTCAGGGGTGCAGGGAGAGGCCCTTCAGGACCTTGTCCACGCCGTTCTTCGGCCCATGGATCGCAACCCCCACCAGCGCCAGCTCGTCGGCCTCCACCGCCCGCACAGCCGCTCGATTGTCCTCGTCGTGTCCGGTCTTGAACATCTCCTCGATGTAGACGGCCACGTCCATCTCCCGGCCCACCGCCTTCTCCCGGACGCCCCGGAGGCCCTCCAAGTCGGCCGTGTAGACGAGCACGGGCTGGCGGAGCATCGGCAGGTACGAAGTGCCGGACCCGTCCTCGTACGGCTCCCCCATGAGCCCCGGCACCCCGCCCGCCACGGCGCTGGACAGGAAGGCGGTGACGTTGAGCTTCTGCCATGCGGCCAGATCCGCGCGGACCACGATGCCGATCTTGGTGTCGAAACGCATGGTCAGGAGTCTCCACCTCCCGCCCCCGCCGTGTCTTGAACGCTGGTGCGGATGCGTCAGCCCATGATGACCGGCTGCCAGTCCGGCACCTCGTGGTAGCGCCGCAGCTCCGCGACGCCCGACAGGATCCCGCCCCACGCCGCGTACGGCGGGCGCTCCGCGTCGAACCCGCTCTGCACCAGCGTCAGCCGCGTCTGCCCGCCGGAGCCCTCCAGCTCCCACGTGCCGACTCCCGGGGCGCCCCAGTCCAGGGAGAACCTGCTGCCGGGCTCCAGCTCCAGCACCTTGGCCGGGCTGGGGTCGTTGGCCAGGCCGCCCATGGCGAAGCGGCCGCCCACGTACGGCTCGATCTCGATCGGGAACCCGAACCACCGCGTCACCGTCTCCGAGTCGATCAGCGACTCGAACACCTTCTCCGGCGAGGCGTCGATGGTGACCTGGGCGCGCAGGTCCGCGGAGGTGAAGTCGATCTTGGGTGTGAGCTCGCGCCCCTCGAGGTACTCGGCCAGGTTGGCGATGGCCAGGCCCCAGTACGTCTGAAGCACGCCCCGGATGCTCTTGCCCGTGATGACGTCCTGGAAGTCGAAGTGCGTCTGCGACAGCGTCAGGATCGTCGCGTCCCCGTCCTCCTCCAGCCTCAACTCGGTGGTCGTCTCCTCGCCGTCCAGCAGCCACGCGAAGCGCACCGTGCGCTCGTCCGCGTGCAGCAGCCGCTGGTGGGGCGCGTCCCCCTCAGGCGTCGTACGCCCCCAGAACCCGAACCGGTCGGGCAGCTCCACCTCGGCGTGCTCGGCCAGCCAGATCCGCAGCGCGGCCGGGTCGGTGAGCGCGTGGCGCACGTCCTTGACAGGCGCCTTGATGCGGGCACGAAACGTCATGGGCTCGGTCATGGTCATTTTCTCCTTTGGCGAGTTCAGGGTCGGTCGGGGGTGCCAGGCTCGTCCGGAGGATCCGGAGGGGTGGCGGGTTCGGGGTGGTCGGCCGGGGGTTCGGTGGTGGTGGTGTTCGGGTAGCAGGCGACCGCGAGCTTGAACGCGTCCCCTTCCGCCCCGCCGTACCGCGTGAACAGCCCCTGCAGCATCGTCTGCAGATCGTTCAGGAACTCCTGGCGCTGTTCGGGACGCACCCGGATCTCCCCCGACAACCCGATCGACGGCAGCTCGGGCGCGCTCCGGTCGAGTGCCGCGATGTCCGACTGGACCTCCTCCATGAGATCCAGCAGGTAACCGAGGCTCAGCTCGTCACGCGCCTTGCGCAGTCCGATCCGGCCCACCAGCCGGGGCGACAGCCAGTACGAGCGCGCACCGGCCTGGTAGATGCCCTCGTGGATCCCGCGCACCTTGCGCTCGGACACGAGGTCCACGAGGCCGGCCTCGACCAGCCGTTTGACGTGGTAGTAGACCCGCTGCGGCGTCTGGCCGAGCCGTTCGGCGACTTCCGAGCACGTACGCGGCTCGGCCAGCTGCCGCAGCACCTCCACGCGCTGCGGCTTGAGCAGGGCCTCGGCCTGCTCGATCTCTTCCAGGTACAGGACGTCTCTCATCGCAAAAACAATCCTTTACGTAAAAATTTGGTTTGTCAATGGCGATGGGGACAATGGAGGGATGCCGCATGACTGGTCCCGATACTGGCGGTCACCCGACCGGCCGCTGGAGGCCATGCATGCCCACTTCGAGCGGCACGTGTACCACCGGCACAGCCACGACACCTACTCGTTCGGGGTCACCGAGACCGGCGCGCAGTCGTTCACCTGCCGCGGGTCGGCCCACACGAGCTCGGCGGGCATGGTCATGGCGTTCAACCCGGAGGATCCCCACGACGGCCACGCCACCAACGCCCACGGCTTCACGTACCGGATCGTCCACATCGGTCCCGAGCTCGTGCGGAACGCCCTGGGGGACACGACGGGCCGCCGCCTGGGCCTGCCCCTGTTCACGACGCCCGTGGTCGAGGATCCGGTCCTGGCGGGGGCGCTGCGCTCCCTGCACGCGGAGCTCCTCGGCGCCGACTCGACGGCCCTGCGGCGCGACGAGCTGCTCACGGCCACGGTCGCGGCGATCGTACGGCGGGCCGCCACGACCCCGATCCGCCCGGACAGCAGGCCTGGGCGGTCGGCGAGAGTGGCGCGGCAGGCCAGGCAGCTTCTCCACGACCGCCTCACGGACGATCTCACGAGCGACGACCTGGCGCGGGCCACGGGCACCAGCCGCTACGCGGTCTACCGGGCCTTCCACGCGGAGTACGGGCTGTCCCCCAGCGACTACCAGCGCCAGCTACGGCTCAGACAGGCGCGTACGCTGATCACCGGCGGCACGGCCATCAGCGAGGCGGCCACCGCGACGGGCTTCGCCGACCAGAGTCACCTGACCCGCTGGTTCACCCGCTACTTCGGCCTGACGCCGGGCAGCTACCGCCAAGCCATCACACCCGCTACTCCGGCCTGACGCCGGGCGCCTACCGCCAGGCCATCACACCCGCCACTTCGGCCTGAGCCCGGCCGTCAACCGCCAGGCATCATCGGCCGGCCGTAAAAAGTCACGGCCAGGAGCTGTCCTGGTCGGGATCGCCTCCGTCCGAGAGCAGCCGCAGGTCCGACTCGACCATCATCGCCACCAGCTCGTCGAACGACACGCCCGGCTCCCACCCCAGCTGCGCCCGCGCCTTCTTCGGGTCCGCGCACAGCAGGTCCACCTCGGCCGGCCGGTGCAGCGTCTGGTCCGTCACCACGTACCGCTCCCAGTCCAGCCCCGCGGCCGTGAACGCCGCCTCCACCAGCTCCCTGACCGACTTCATCCGCCCGGTCCCGATCACGTAGTCCTCGGGGTTGGCGGCCTGCAGCATCAGGTGCATCGCCTTCACGTAGTCGCCGGCGAACCCCCAGTCCCGCCGCGCCTCCAGGTTCCCCAGCCGCAGCTCGGAGGCCAGCCCCAGCTTGATCCGGGCCACCCCCAGGGACACCTTCCTGGTGACGAACTCGGCCCCCCGGCGCGGCGACTCGTGGTTGAACAGGATCCCGGACACGGCGAACATCCCGTACGACTCGCGGTAGTTCTGCGTGAGGAAGTGCCCGTACGCCTTGGCCACCCCGTACGGCGAGCGCGGGTGGAAGGCGGTCCGCTCGTTCTGCGGCGTCTCGCTGACCTGCCCGAACATCTCAGAGGATGAAGCCTGATAAAAGCGGATCTGTCGGGAGGCACCCGAGCCCCGGGACGCCCCCGAGCACACCCGGATCGCCTCCAGCATGCGCAGCACGCCCATCCCGGTCACCTCGGCCGTGAGCTCCGCCTGCTCCCACGACATCGGCACGAACGAGATCGCCCCGAGGTTGTAGACCTCGTCAGGCTGAACGCGTTCCACCGCCGAGATCAGCGACCCCTGGTCCAGCAGATCGCCCCGCACCACCTGCACGTCGGACAGCAGCTTGCGCATCCTGGACACGCGCGGGTTCGCCTGACCCCGGGCCAGGCCCCACACCTCGTACCCCTGCTCGAGCAGGTGCTCCGCCAAGTAAGAACCGTCCTGGCCGGTGATGCCGGTGATCAGAGCTCGCCTGGCCAAGGGTCCTCCAGCTATCGCGTATAGCAATCTGTTTGGGACGGAATGTACAGCTAAGCGCCCAGATAGGGCACCAAGCCACCTAGAACCCGTTCCACCGAACCACGCTCGGTCACGGCAACGTCGCAGTTCGCACGACGTTTAACCGTAATTGTGAACAATTCCACCCGACCTACCGAATGGTAGCCTTTTCGGACTAAGGTCATCTTCACGGTACACGCCCACCTCATGGGCCCTACCGGCGGAGAAAGGGGTGTCGTGGAAGAGCCAGCCCGGCAGGAGCGAAAGCTGCGAGTCGCGTTGTTGTCCTACCGCAGCAAGCCCACCTGTGGCGGCCAGGGCGTCTACCTTCGCCACCTCAGCCGCGAGCTGGTCGCCTTAGGGCACCACGTCGAGGTCTTCTCCGGCCAGCCCTATCCCGAGCTGGACGAGGGCGTCATCCTGCGCGAGGTGCCCAGCCTCGACCTCTACCGCGACGAGGACCCGTTCAGAACGCCCAAGCTGCACGAATACCGCGACTGGATCGACTGGCTAGAGGTCGGGACGATGTGGACGGCGGGGTTCCCCGAGCCGCTGACGTTCACGCTGCGGGCCTACCGCGAGCTGAAGAAGCGCATCGGCGACTTCGACGTCGTGCAGGACAACCAGACCCTCGGATACGGCCTGCTGGGCATCCAGCGAATGTTCCCCGTGGTCGGCACCATCCACCACCCCATCAGCGTCGACCGCCGCATCGAGCTCGAGGCCGCCACCGGCGGCAAGAGGCTGAGCCTGCGCCGCTGGTACGGGTTCGTGAAGATGCAGTCGCGCGTCGCGCCCCGGCTGAGCCCGATCCTGACCGTCAGCGAGTCGTCGCTGGCCGACATCCACCGCGACTTCAACGTCCCCCAGGCGAACATGCGCCTGATCCCCCTCGGCGTCGACACCCGCTACTTCCACCCGCGCCCGGACAAGCCCCGGCGCAAGGGCTCGATCGTGGCCGTGGCCAGCGCGGACTCTCCCATGAAGGGCGTCGCGACGCTGCTGCGGGCGGTCGCCAAGCTGGCCACCGAGCGCGACGTGCACCTCACCGTCGTCAGCCGCCCCACCCCCGGCGGCCCGACCGAGCAGCTCGTCCAGGAGCTGTCGCTGGAGGACCGGGTGCGCTTCGTCCACGGCATCTCCGACGACGAGCTGGGCGAGCTGATCGCCACCTCGGAGATCTCCGTCGTCCCCTCCCTCTACGAGGGCTTCTCGCTGCCCGCCGTCGAGCACATGGCCTGCGGCACGCCCCTGGTGGCCAGCCGTACGGGGGCGCTGCCCGAGGTCGTGGGTGACGCCGCCATCCAGGTGGCCCCGGGCGATCCAGAGGAGCTGGCCTCGGTGCTGCGCCGCCTGCACGACTCCCCCGAGGAGCGCGAACGCGTGGGCAAGGCCGGATACGACCGCGTCATGGAGCGCTACACCTGGCACGTCGTGGCCAAGAGGACCGTCGAGGCGTACTTCGAGGCCATCGAGAACCACAAGAGGAGAGGCTGACCAGTGCTGACCGTCGACTTCGCCCGGCTTCCCGTCGGCCCCGGCGTACGCCTGCTCGACCTGGGCTGCGGCGGCGGCAGGCACGCCTTCGAGGCGCTGCGCCGGGGAGCGGACGTGATCGCGTTCGACATGGACCAGGCGGAGCTGGACGGCGTGGCGGCCATGTTCGCGGCGATGGACAAGGCGGGCGAGGTGCCGCCGGGGGCGAGCGGGCAGATCGTCCAGGGTACGGCGCTGGACATGCCGTTCGAGGACGGCAGCTTCGACCGGGTCATCGCGGCCGAGGTGCTGGAGCACATCCCGGACGACATGGCGGCCATGCGCGAGCTCTTCCGCGTGCTCAAGCCGGGCGGCACGGCTGCCGTCACCGTGCCGAGCTTCCTGCCCGAACGGATCTGCTGGGCGCTGGACGAGGCCTACCACACGGCCCCCGGGGGACATGTCCGGATTTATACGTTGGCTGAGCTGTCGGCCAAGCTGAAGTCCATCGGGTTCGAGATCGGCCCCCACCACCACGCCCACGGCCTGCACGCGCCGTACTGGTGGATCAAGTGCGCCGTCGGCGTCGGCAACGACGACCACCCGATCGCCAAGGCGTACCACGAGCTGCTGGTCTGGGACATCATGAAGCGCCCGGCCGCCACCAGGATCGCCGAAGCGGTGCTCAACCCGATCATCGGCAAGAGCGTGGTCCTCTACGTCAGGAAGCCATGATCTCCCACGCGGAGGTCGTGCGAACGGCCGAGAGCATCGCGGCGATCCAGCAGGACGACGGCGGCGTGCCGTGGCCGGAAGGCCACGTCGACGCGTGGAACCACGTCGAGTGCCTGATGGCCATGTCCGTCGCGGGGCTCGCCGAGCCGGTACGGCGCGGCTACGCGTGGCTGGCCCGCCACCAGCGCCCCGACGGCTCCTGGCCGATGAAGCTGGCCGACGGCGTGCCCACGGAGCAGGGCGGCGAGAGCAACCACGCCGCCTACGTCGCCGCCGGGCTCTGGCACCACCACCTCGTGACCGGCGACCAGGCGTTCACCGAGGAGCACTGGCCCATGGTCAAGGCCGCGCTCGACTACGTGGCGGGGCTGCAGACCGAGCGGGGCGAGATCGTCTGGGAGCGCGACGCGCACGGCGTCGCCTCGACGCTCGCGCTGCTCACCGGGTGCTCCTCCATCCACCAGGGGCTGCGCTGCGGCGTGCTGCTCGCCGACCACCTGGGCGACCCGCAGCCGCACTGGGAGCTGGCGGCCGACCGGCTGGCGCACGTGCTGGCGACGCATCCCGAGGCGTTCGCGGACAAGAGCCGCTTCTCCATGGACTGGTACTACCCGGTGCTCGGCGGCGCGGTGCGCGGGCGGCAGGCGTTCGAGCTGCTGGAGCGCGAGTGGGCCACGTTCGTGGTGCCCGGGCTCGGGATCAGGTGCGTGTCCGACCAGCCGTGGGTGACGGGGGCGGAGACGTGCGAGCTGGTGCTCGCGCTCGACGCGCTGGGAGACCGGGGGCGGGCGGTCACGCTGTTCACGGACGTGCAGCATCTGCGGCACGAGGACGGCTCGTACTGGACGGGCTGGCAGTTCGCCAACCGCAAGCACTTCCCCCACGAACGCTCCGGGTACACGGCCGCCGCCGTCGTGCTCGCCGCCGACGCGCTGCTGGCTCTGACGCCGGGGTCGGGGCTGTTCAGGGACATCGTGGGGACGTCGGTGTCCGACCCGGAGACCTGCGGCTGCGCCGCCGGCACGGGCCTGGTACGCCGCGACGACCTCTGACCCGGTCCCCGCACAAGCGCTTTTGCGGGTTCTTTGCCCCCGAAATCCGGTGCGCCGCCGATGATCGACGCAATGGGCTTACTAGCTTCTGAGTGACTCGTACGAGGCGTCTTCGGGGGAAGCGTGGGCGACACGGGCACAACTTCGTTCTTGGATCAGGTCAGGACCGAGCCGACACTGTCCCGGGCGAGGGGGCTGCGGAGGTTCCTGGCCAAGGATCCTCTGGAGTCCGATCTGGGCCGGCGACGATTCCGGCTCAGAGGAGGAGCTTCCCGAGCGGTCTTCACCGATGCCGAAAGCTCATACGTTTTCGGCTTCAACGCGGTGATGTCCCGGGAGATCGAGAAGGTCGAGGAAATATCGGCTGAGCAGCGGCCCTTCGGCTACGAAGGGGCGGCCGCCGCCTGCACCGTACTCGACCTGCTCACGCTGACGCGGGGCCGGCGCCTTCACGAGCTACTCACCGGCCCCGCCCAGCATCATCGCCACGCCGCCTACGTCGGCGCCGGTCGCGGCTACGCCCTGCTGCGGCTGCGGCCCCTGTGGGGGGCGCGGCGCGCCCATCCGCTGCTGCGCTGGCTGGCCGTGGACGGGTTCGGGTTCCAGTGGAGCCTGGCCAGGGCCGACCGCATGGTGGGCGAGCGCACGATGCCCGACCTGCTGACCAGGGCGCACTGCGCGGTGTTCGACCAGGGGCTGGGGCGGCTGCTCTGGTACCACGACAGCGCCTCGCCCGACGACGTCGCCGCCAGGATCGGTGGATATCCGGCGGGACGTCGGGGTGACCTGTGGAGCGGGATCGGGTTCGCGGCGACGTACGCGGGCGGGGCCGACGCCGACGAGCTGTGGTGGCTGACCGAGCACGCCGGGGCCGACGGGTTCCGCGCCCACCTGGCCCAGGGGTGCGCGTTCGCCGTCGCCGCCCGGCTGCGGTCGGGGACGCTGCCGGACCATGCGGCACAGGCCGTGCCGATCCTGGCCGGGGCCGAACCCGAGGAGGCGTCCTCGTGGACGGACCAGGCGCTCCTCGCGCTCGGGCACGAGGCCCACACGCACGAGGACTTCCGGCGCTGGCAGTCCCAGACCCGCCGGTCCTGGAGCCAGCGCCACCGCTGCTGACTCCGCTCCCGGACGCTCAGATGCCGGGGCCGGCGCCACCGCTGCCGAGTCGGGCTTCGGGACGCTCAGATCCCGGAGCCGGACGGCGCCACCGCTGCAGACTGACGCTCAGATGCCGGGGCCGACGCGCTCCAGCACGCGGAGCGAGCCCTCCACCGACACCTCGCTGAAGGCGCCCGACCGCACCGCCCGCTGGTAGATGCGGTACGGCGCCTGCCCGCCGTCGGCGGGATCGGGGTAGATGTCGTGGAAGACCAGCGCCCCGCCCTCCATGACGTGCGGCGCCCAGCCCTCGTAGTCGCGGGTCACCGGCTCCTCGGAGTGCCCGCCGTCGATGAACAACATCCCCAGAGGCGTACTCCAGAGAGCCGCGACCCGCTCCGACCGGCCGACGATCGCGATCACCTCGTCCTCGAGCCCCGCCGCCGCGATCGTGGCCCTGAACGTCGGCAGCGAGTCCATCTTCCCGAACCGGGGGTCCACCAGCGTCGGGTCGTGATGGGCCCACCCGGGCTGGATCTCCTCCGAGCCCCGGTGGTGGTCCACCGTCACGACCACCGACCCGGACTGCCTGGCCGCCGCGCCGAGATAGACGGCCGACTTCCCGCAGTACGTGCCGATCTCGCAGACGGGGCCCAGCTTCCCGTAGCGGCAGGCGGCCTCGTACAGGGCCAGCCCCTCGTTGTGCGGCATGAATCCTTTGGCGTGCTTCGCTGCGTAGAGCAGCTCTGACGGCATCGTCATGGGGATGCAGCCTAGCCGAACCGAACAACATTCCAGCGGACCCTTGCAGGGCCGTTCTGAAACCTGTTCTACTTGCAACGTGAATCAGCGCGCTCGCATCGCCATGTCGGACGACGACGTCACCGCCTTCCTGGAGAACTCGCGCAAGCTGCAGCTGGCCACCATCAACGCGGACGGCACGCCCCACCTGGTGACGATGTTCTATGGGCTCGACAAGGGACGCATCACCTTCTGGACCTATGCGAAAGCCCAGAAAGCCCGCAATCTCGCCCGAGACTCCCGAGTGAGCTGCCTGATCGAGGCGGGCGACGACTACGCCGAGCTCCAAGGCGTCCTGGTGTACGGGAACGCCGAACGGGTGGACGACCGCGACCGCGTCCTGGACATCGGGATGATGGTCGCCCGGCGGATGACTCCCGGCGTACCGGACGAACTTCTGCGCCCGTACGTGGAGCAGACCGGGCAGAAGCGAGTTGCGTACGTCGTGGAGTACACCAAAGTGGTCTCATGGGATCACAGGAGGCTCGCATGAGAGTCAAGCTGGACGAGCTGGTCTGCGAGGCCAACGCCGTGTGCATGGGGCTCGCGCCGGAGGTGTTCGAGGTGGACGACGACGACCAGCTCCACATCCTGCTGCCAGAACCGCCCCCCGAGATGCAGGACCGCGTCCGCCACGCCGTCAGGTCCTGCCCCAAAGCCGCCCTTTCCGTAGAGGAATAGCCCCGCAAGGCACCAGCCGGAGGAGGAACCCCATGCGCGCCGCGATCCTGCACGCCGTAGGCAACGACAAGCTGGACATCCGCGACGACGTCACCCTGGCCCCCGTCGGGCCCGCGGACGTACGCGTACGGATCAGGGCGACGGGCGTCTGCCACTCGGACCTGTCGGCCATGACCGGCGTACTGCCGCAGCCCGTGCCGCTGGTGCTCGGGCACGAGGGCGCGGGCGAGGTGGTCGAGGTGGGCGAGCACGTCACCTCGCTCAAGCCGGGCGACCACGTGGTCATCAACTGGCGTCCCGGCTGCCAGGAGTGCGACCTGTGCCTGGGCGGCCAGCCGTACCTGTGCATCAAGTACGTGGTCGAGGCGTTCAGCAAGGGCAACTTCCGGTTCGGCGGCGACTCGGCGACGGCGTACGGGATGGCCGGCTGCGGCACCTGGGCCGAGGAGATCGTCGTGCCGTGGCAGGGCGCGATCAAGATCGACGAAGACGTGTCGTGGGAGGCGGCGGCCCTGATCGGCTGCGGCATCACGACCGGCGTGGGCGCCGCGATCAACACCGCGAAGGTCCGCCCCGGCTCCACGGTCGCGGTGATCGGCTGCGGCGGCGTCGGCCTGTCGGTCATCCAGGGCGCCCGCCTCTCCGGCGCCCGCACGATCCTCGCGGTCGACCCCCTGGAGTCCAAGCACGAGCTGGCCAAGAAGGTCGGCGCCACGCACGCCGTCACCCCCGAGCAGGTCCCCGACGCCCTGAACGAGCTCACCGCCGGCGCCGGCTTCGACTACGGCTTCGAGGTGGTCGGCAAGGCGGCCACCATCCAGAGCGCCTGGCAGATCACCCGGCAGGGCGGCGACGTCGTCGTGGTCGGGGCGGGCGCGGTGGACGACATGGTGTCGATCTCGGCGTTCAGCCTGCTGTTCGAGGGCAAGAACCTGCTGTCCAGCCTGTACGGGGAGGCGGACGTGCGCCACGCCTTCCCCTACTTCGCCAAGCTCCACAAGGCCGGCAAGCTGGACCTGGAGTCGATGATCAGCGCCCGCATCCGCCTGTCGGACCTGAACGACGCGGTGGCCGCGCTGCGGGGCGGCGAGGTCCTCCGCCAGATCGTCGTCATGGACTGACCCTGTTGCAAGCGGAAGGGGCCGCCGCGGTGGCCCCTTCTACCGCGTCGGCGACGGCGCGAGCCAGTGGCGGTTGAGGTCGCGGACGGCCTCCAGCCAGACCTGCGACCGCTCCCCGGCGGCGATCGCGTCCGCGGCGCTGTGCAGGACGGTGAACAGGAGCGTGGCCGCTATATGCGGGTCGACCTCGCGGAACGCGCCGTCGTCCATGCCCCGTCGCAGCGCCTTGGCGATGGCGGCGATGATGTCCGGCCCCTCTTCGTCCGCGGACGAAGAGGGGCCGGGCTTGGAGTGGAAGACCGCGGCGTGCAGCCCGCCGGGCCGGGCGATGACCCCGATGGCCGCCGCGCATTCGGCGTCGAGGGTGGCCCACCAGTCGATCGGCTCGGTGGACTCGGCGAGCCGGTGGAAGCGGTCCACGTAGTCCCGTAGCACGCGGTCCCGTACCGCGGCGACCATCTCCTCCCAGGAGGAGAAGTAGACGTAGAAGGTGCCCTTGGCGGCGTCGGCTTCGGCGGTGACGGCTTGGACCCAGTTGGTCACGTCCTGCCCGGAGTCCAGGAGCCGGATGGCGGCATCGATGAGTTCGCCGCGCCTGGCCTCGGGGGAAAGGCGGCGCCGGCTCCTGGAGGTGACCATCGCATCAGGCTAGCCGACCGTGCGGGCCGCGTCAGAGGCCGTACGAGCCCGCCCCCTCATCATGGGAAATGAGTCGTGGTCACCGCGTCACCCCCGCGTGGGAGACGAGAAGCTCACTGACACCCCGCAGGTTGATGTGCTCCCGGTACGGGGGCGGGTCGGCCACCAGCTCGGGCCCCCGGACACGCCGGGCGAACGCGGCCAGCGCCACCCGGCCTTCGAGCCGGGCCAGCGGCGAGCCGAGGCAGAAGTGCGGGCCGAAGCCGAATCCCAGATGCCGCACCTGCTCCCGGGACGGGTCGAACCGGTCCGGGTCCGGGTTCGCCTCCGGGTCCCGGTGAGCCGCGGCCAGCAGCAGGATGACCAGGCTGCCCGCGGGCACCTTCGCCTTCCCGACGCTCATGTCCTCCTTGGCGACCCGGGCGGTGAGCTGGACGGGCGGGTCGTAGCGCAGGGTCTCCTCGACGACCGCGGACGCCGTACCGGGGTCGGCGCGCAGGGCGGCGAGGTGGCCGGGGTGCCGCAGCAGGGCGAGCACGCCGTTGGCGATCAGGTTGACCGTCGTCTCGTGCCCCGCCACCAGCAGCAGCACGATCGTGGAGACCAGCTCGTCATGGCTGAGCACGTCCCCGCCTTCCTGCGCGGCGAGCAGTTCGGAGATCAGGTCGTCCCGGCGCGGGCTCCGGCGCCGTTCGGCGACGAGGTCATTGACGTACCGATGCATGTCGACCATGCCACCCGCCCACTCCTCGTTCCCGTCGCCAGGATTGGAGAACCCGTCGAGCAGCCGGGTGAGCTGCGCGGTCCACCGGTGGAACAACCGCTCGTCGGCCTGCGGCACCCCGAGCATCCGGCAGATGACCGTCACCGGCAGCGAGTAGGCGAGGCCGGACATCACGTCGAACGTCTCCCCGTCGGCCGCGCGGTCGAGGCACTCGTCGACCAGCCGCGTGACCGAGTCCTCCATGCGAGCGACGGTACGGGCGGTGAACGCGCTGCTGACCAGGCGCCGCAGCCGGGTGTGGTCCGGTGGGTCCAGGGAGAGGAACCATGGCCGCCGGACCGAGGCGGGAGCGTCCTGAGGGTACGGGTCGGCCGCCCCATCGGGCTGGAAGAACCGCCACCGCTCGGCACTGAGCCGCGGGTCGCGCAGCAGCGTCTCGCAGTCGTGGTAGCCCGTCACCACCAGCGAGGACATCTCCTCGATCCATAACGGGCCGCGGGCGCGGAACTCGGCGTAGATCGGGTACGGGTCGGGCCTCGACGCGTGCTCGAGAAGCTTGCCGACCAGGTGGAAACCGGACATCTCGCTGTTGGTTGCATGGGACACCTGCACTCCTCCTGATTATTGACCTAAGGTCATTAATAAATGACCCGAGGTCAATATGTCAACGGCGTACTTCACCACCGAGAGCGACCTCGTCCTCCTCGGCAGCGACATCAAGACGCGTGATGTCGTGGCCGGAGCGACCGCCCCTTGACCTCATACGGGAGCCCTGGTCTCGCGCCGGGCGCCCAGCCTGCACCGGCACCATCACCCGGCCCTGGGTCGAGGAGCGCGGGCGGCCGAGCGGCGCTGACGGGCCTCAGTGCGACGGTGGGCTTACGCGACTCACGCCAAGCCCACCGCAAAAGCTCTCTACTCGGGCGCGCCCTGGGGAGTCGGCCTTCTCAAGAAGATCAGCCTCTCCCCTTGAACGGCGACCCCGATTGTCGGAGCCGCCTGCTAGTTCTGGTGGTCGGGCACCTCGACCTGCGGGAGAGCATCCTTGATCACGGAAACCACCGGCGACCTGCTCCAAGACGACGCGCAAGCCCTCGTCAACGCGGTCAACACCGTGGGGGTGATGGGCAAGGGGATCGCCCTGGAGTTCAAGCGGGCGTTCCCTGAGGTGTTCGCCGCCTACGCGCAGGCGTGCGCCGACGGCCGCATGCGCATCGGGCACGTCCTCCCCGTACGGCTCGGCGACGGCGATCGGTGGGTGCTCAACTTCCCGACCAAACGCCACTGGCGCCAGAAGTCCAGGATGCCGGATATCGCCTCAGGGCTGGACGACTTGGCGCGGCTGCTGGTCGAGCTGCGCCTCGGCAGCGTCGCGATCCCGCCCCTGGGATGTGGGCACGGCGGGCTCGCCTGGCCGGAGGTGCGCACGCTCATCCGGGAGAAGCTGGGCGATCTGGACCTCGACATCCGGCTGTACAGCCCCGATTGAGGGTCGAGCGGCCGCTATTCGCGGTGAAAGGATAAGCGGCCTACCGCATGGCATCTGGTGTCGGCGCGACCAGAGGTGGAGGCGCTTCCTCTAAGTGCAAGCCCGTCGTCTCTTCAATGGCCGTGCGCTTCGACGAGCAGGCATAAGGACGACTTCGCCATCGGCCAGCACCGGGGTGCGCGAGGGGCGGGAGCCCCTCGCCTCGGGGTGGGCTCCAGCAGGCCAAGCCGGTAACCAGGCAACGGGTGGGCGGCGGCGAGCGGGGGTTTCGGGGGTCGAAGGGGGGCGTGAGCCCCCCTGGGAGGCGCTGTCTGGAATCCCGAGGCGCGCAGCGCCCCCCTCGTGAAAGGCCTTGCTGTTACGTCGTGGAGAAGGCGGCGTCGAAGGCGGTGGCCGGTGGGGTGATGGAGTTGAGCTTGCGGATGTAGGCGAGCGCCTCCTTGGCCCCATCCAGCCGGTCCATCCCCGCGTCCTCCCACTCGATCGAAATGGGCCCTTCGTACCCGATCGAGTTCAGCGCCCGGAAGCAGTCCTCCCAGGGCACGTCGCCCCGCCCCGTCGAGACGAAGTCCCAGCCACGGCGCATGTCGGCCCACGCCAGGTGCGAGGACAGGCGGCCCTTGCGGCCGTCGCCCACGCGCATGCGCGTGTCCTTGCAGTCGACGTGGTAGATCCGGTCCTTGAAGTCCAGGATGAACCCGACCGGGTCCAGGTCCTGCCAGACCATGTGGGACGGGTCCCAGTTCAGGCCGAAGGCGGGGCGGTGGCCGATCGCCTCCAGGGTGCGCACGGTGGTGTAGTAGTCGTACGCGATCTCGCTCGGGTGGACCTCGTGCGCGAAGCGCACCCCGACCTCGTCGAAGACGTCGAGGATCGGGTTCCAGCGGTCGGCGAAGTCCTGGTATCCGGCGTCCACCATCGACGCCGGCACCGGCGGGAACATGGCGACCGTGTGCCAGATCGACGACCCGGTGAAGCCGACCACCGTGTCCACGCCCAGCAGGGCGGCCGCGCGGGCCGTGTTCTTCATGTCCTCCGCCGCCGCCTGGCGCACCGACTCGGGGTCGCCGGAGCCCCAGATCCGGGCGGGGAGGATGGACTTGTGGCGCTCGTCGATGAGGTCGCACACCGCCTGGCCGACGAGGTGGTTGGAGATGGTCCAGACCTTGAGGCCGTGCTTTTCGAGCTGGGCGTGCTTCTGCTCCACGTACGACGGGTCCGCCACGGCCTGGGCCACGTCGAAGTGGTCGCCCGAGCAGGCGATCTCCAGGCCGTCGTAACCCCATTCGGCGGCCAGCCTGCACACCTCCTCGAACGGCAGGTCGGCCCACTGCCCCGTGAACAGGGTGACAGGTCGCATGTGTCAGTCCTCCACGTTCATGTAGCGGCTGCCCTCAGCCGCGCTGCGCTCGACCGCCTCCAGCACCCGCTGCACCCGCAGCCCGTCGGCGAACGACGGCGAGGGGTCGGCTCCGGTGGCGATCGCCGCAAGGAAGTCGTTGATCTCGTGGGTGAAGGTGTGCTCGTAGCCGAGCCCGTGCCCGGGCGGCCACCAGGCGCCCACGTAGGGGTGGTCGGGCTCGGTGACCAGGATCCGCTCGAAACCGCCGCCTCCGGAGCTGAACCACAGCTCGTTCATGGCCTCGAAGTCGAACGCCAGGCTGCCGAGCGAGCCGTTGATCTCGATGCGCATCGCGTTCTTGCGGCCGAAGGCGAAACGGGTGGCCTCGAACGAGGCCAGCCCTCCGCCCGAGAGCCGGCCGATGAACAGGGCCGCGTCGTCCACGGTCACCGGGCCCATGTCACCGGTGCCGGTGGCCGCCAGGCCCGCGGAGGCCGCGGCGACGGGGCGTTCCTTGATGAACGTCTCCGTCAGCGCGGAGACGCCCACCAGCTGCTGCCCGGTGATGAACTGGGCCGCGTCCACGATGTGCGAGCCGATGTCGCCCAGCGCGCCCGCGCCCGCCTTGTCCTTCTGCAGCCGCCAGACCAGCGGGAACTCCGGGTCGACGATCCAGTCCTGCAGGTACGCGGCGCGTACGTGCCTGACCTCGCCGATCCGTCCCTCCTCGACGTACCGGCGGGCCAGCGCGATCGCGGGCACCCGCCGGTAGTTGAAGGCCACCATGCTCTTGACCGAGGACGGCGCCGCCTGCGCGGCCCGGACCATGGCCTCGGCCTCTTCGACGGTGTTGGCCAGCGGCTTCTCGCAGAGCACGTGCTTGCCCGCCTGCAGCGCGGCGATGGCGATCTCGGCGTGCGAGTCACCGGGCGTGCAGATGTCGACGATCTGCACGTCGTCGCGCTTGATCAGCTCCCTCCAGTCCGTCTCGACGTCGGCCCAGCCGAGCTGTGCGGCGGCCGCCTCGGTGCTCTCCTTCGACCTGCCGCCGAGCACCGCCATGCGAGGCACCAAAGGCAGGTCGAAGAAGGCCGAGACGCTGCGCCAGGCCTGGGAGTGAACGCGGCCCATGAAGGCGTAGCCGATCATGCCCACGCCGATGGTGGTCTTGTCTGACATGCAACCCCCGATCAGGATTCGAAGCCGAGCGCCAGGTACTTCTCGACGTTGTCCTTGGTAATGGTCTCGGACGCGAGCGTGATGGACTGCGGAACCTGGTTCTCCACCAGATCACTCATGCCCTTCCCCTGCGCGATCAGACGCGCGAGTTTGATCGCCGAGGAGGCCATCGTTGGGCTGTAGGTGACCGTGGCCTTCAGCACCGACGTACCCGACTGGATCTCCTTCATCGCGTTCAGCGACCCGGCGCCGCCGACCATGATGAACTCGTTCCGGTTCGCCTCCTTGATCGCGGCCAGCACGCCGACGCCCTGGTCGTCGTCGTGGTTCCAGAGCGCGTCGATCTTCTTGTGCGCCTGGAGCAGCGACGTGGCCACCTGGTTGCCGGTCTCGACGGTGAACTTGGCGTCCTGCTTGGCCGTGACGCTGAACCCGAACGTCTTCAGCGCGTCGGCGAAGCCCTTGCTGCGGTCCTGCGTCAGCGGCAGCGTGGCGATGCCCTGGATCTCGACGATGACGGGGTTGGTGACGCCCTTGTCCTTGAGCTGCTTGCCGATGTACTGCCCGGCCGCGACGCCCATGCCGTAGTTGTCGCCGCCGATCCAGGTCCGGTAGGCCAGCTTGTCGGGGAAGACGCGGTCGAGGTTGATGACCGGGATCCCGGCCGCGGTGGCCTGCAGCGCGACCTGGTTCAGCTGCTGGCCGTCGTTGGGCAGGATGACCAGCGCGCTCACCTTGGCCGCGATGAGCGACTCGACCGCGGAGATCTGCTGGTTGATGTCGTTCGTCGGCTCGACGGGCTTGAAGTCGACGTCGGAGTACTGCTTCGCGGCGCTCTCGGCGTTCTTGGCGATGGCCGCGATCCAGCCGTGGTCGGCGGCGGGCGCCGAGAAGCCGATCGTGACCTTGTCGCCCGGCTGGTCGTTGCCGCTGGCCGCGGGGGCCGGGGCCGAGGCCGCGCTGCTGGGCGCGGCCGCGGGCTCGTTGCTGGTGCAGCCCGTCGCTAAGAGTACGGCTCCGCCGACGAGGAATCCCCTGCGCGCGACGTTCTCACTCATGGTGCTCTCTCCTTCAAGTTCCGCCGCTGGAGAAGGACCGCGACGACGATGATCAGGCCCTTGGCGATCAGCTGGTCGCTGGTGTTGAGCCCGTTGAGAATGAAAAGGTTGGTGATGAGGGTGAAGATCAGCAGACCCAGGATCGAGCCCACGATCGTGCCCCGGCCCCCGGTGAGCAGCGTGCCGCCGATGATCACGGCGGCGATGGCGTCGAGCTCGTACAGGTCGCCGTGGGTGGACGAGCCCGTCGTCGTACGCGCCATGATGAGGATCGCGGCGATGCCGCAGCAGAGCCCCGACAGGGCGTAGAGCAGCATCGTGTGCCTGCGCACGTCGATCCCGGCGAGCCTGGCCGCCTCGGGGTTGCCCCCGACCGCGTACGTCCGCCGGCCGAACGTCGTGCGGTTGAGCACGATCCACCCGAGCACCACGACCAGGGCGAAGATGTAGACCAGCAGCGGGATGCCGAGCAGGCGCGTGGTCGACAGGTCCACGATGGCGGAGTTCTCGGACTGGATGAGCTGCGTCTTGCGGTCGGACATGCGCTGCGCCAGCCCTCGGGCGGCGACGAGCATGGCCAGCGTCGCGATGAACGGCACCAGTCGCCCGTAGGCGATGAGTAACCCGTTGACCAGCCCCGCCCCGGTGCCGACGAGGATGGCGCAGATCGCCATCACCACCGGCCCGTACGACTGCGTGGCCAGCGTCGTGGCCCAGACCGAGGCCAGCGCCATGACCGCGCCGACCGACAGGTCGATGCCACCACCGATGATCACGAACGTGGCCCCGACCGTGATCACGCCGATCGTGGCGGCCAGGGAGAGGATGCTGACGAGGTTGGAGGCGGTGGCGAAGTTCTCGGGCACGGTGACGAGGCCGACGACGATCAGCAGCGCCAGGGCCGCCAGCAGCCCAAGATGTCGCATTTCTCCGAAACTGGCGCGGAAGCCGCCCGGCGGCGAGGGCGCCCCCGCTCCCGCGAGCGGCCGGTCCGTTGTGGGCTCGCTCATCACGCCGCCCTCCCATTCATGATCATGTCGAGTACGCGGTGCTCGTCCAGGCCCTCGGCGTCGCCCTCGTGGATGACCGTGCCCTCGCGTAACACGAGCACCCGGTCGGCCAGGCCGAGCACCTCGGGGACCTCGCTGGAGACCAGCAGCACGCCGATCCCCTGCTCGGCCAGGTTGCGGATCACCGCGTACAGCTCAGCCCTGGCGCCCACGTCCACGCCTCTGGTCGGCTCGTCGAGCAGGAGCAGCTTGCGGCCGCCGAGCAGCCAGCGGGCCAGCACGGCCTTCTGCTGGTTGCCGCCGGACAGGGTCCGGATCGGGCGTTCGGGGTCAGGTGGCCTGATGTCCAGCATTTCCGACAGGCGCTTGGCCTCGGCCCGCTCCCGCTTGCGGTCGATCCAACCGAACCTGGCGAACCCCGGCAGGGTGCCCAGCGTGATGTTGGCGGTGACGCTCTGGTCGAGGAGGAGGGCCTGGGCCTTGCGTTCCTCCGGGGCCAGGCCCATGCCTCGCTTGACGGTGCCGACGACGTTGCGGCGCACGGGGGCTCCGGCGAGCAGGACGCGTCCCGAGGCGGGGCGGGCGCCGTACACGGCCTCCAGGATCTCCGAGCGGCCCGAGCCGACGAGCCCGGCCAGCCCGACGATCTCGCCGGCCCGCACGGAGAACGACACGTCCGAGAAGACGCCCGGCGAGGACAGGTTCTCGACCTTGAGCACCTCCTCGCCCGGCGCGCGGCCGGCCCGTGGCGGGAAGACGTATTCGACGTTCCTGCCGGTCATGAGCGAGACGATCTCCCCGGTTGGGGTGTCGCGCGCGGACAGGCCGACGGCGACCGTGCGGCCGTCCTTCAGCACGGTGACCCGGTCGCCGATCTCGCGGATCTCCTCCAGGCGGTGGGAGATGTAGACCACGGCCACGCCCTGGGCGGTCAGCTCGCGGATGATGCGGAAGAGGTTCGTCACCTCGTCGTGGGCGAGGGCGGCGGACGGCTCGTCCATGATGATCAGGCGGGCGTCGTGGGAGAGCGCCCTGGCCATGGACACGACCTGCTTGGCCGCCGGCGACAGCCGCCCCACCTCGGCCGACGCGCGGATCTCCCCGTGGCCGAGCCGTTCGAGCACCTCGCGGGCGGCGCGCCTGGCGGCCGCCCGGTTGACGAAGCCGAAGCGGGCGTGCTCGTGGCCGAGGAAGATGTTCTCGGCCACGCTGAGCCCGTCGACCAGGTCGAGCTCCTGGTAGATCGTGGCGAAGCCGAGCCTGATGGCGTCGATGGGGCTGCTCGGGCGCACTTCCTGGTCGTTGAACCGGATCGTGCCCTCGTCCGGCTGGTGCACCCCGGCGAGCACCTTGATCAGGGTGGACTTGCCGGCGCCGTTCTGGCCGAGCAGGCAGTGCACCTCGCCCGCCCGTACGTCCAGGTCGACCCCGTCCAGCGCGCGCACTCCGGGGAACTGCTTGACGATGCCCTGCATGACCAGCATCGGGGAAGGTCCCTTTCAGGCGTTGACGATCCGGTTGATGTTGTCCGGCGACAGGTAGTGCTCGATGGCGAGGATCCCCGCCCCGAGCGCCGCCGCGTTGATGCCCGTACGGCTCGGCGTGATCGACAGGTGGTGCGTGGCCAGCGGGAGCGACCTGCGGTAGACCGTCTCCCTGATGCCGGCCAGCAGGTGCTCGTGCACCCGTGACAGCGCTCCGCCGATGACGATGACCTCGGGGTTGAAGAAGTTGACCAGGCCGGCCAGCACCTCGCCGACGAGCCGGCCGGCCTCTCTGACCAGCCGCAGTGCCTGGGTGTTGCCCGCCTGTACGAGCGCCACGACGTCGGCTCCCGACTCGGCCGGCAGGCCCAGCTCGCTCAGCCGCCGCGCGATGGCGGCGCCGCCGGCCACGGCCTCCAGGCAGGCGCTGTTGCCGCACCGGCAGCCCGCGTCCTCGTGGCCGCTGACCCGGATGTGCCCGATGTCGCCGGCCGAGCCCTGGGCGCCCCTGTGGAGCTTGCCCTCGGCCACGATGCCGCAGCCGATGCCCGTGCCGACCTTGACGAACAGCAGGTGGCCGGCGCCGGGGAACGAGTGGCGGTGCTCGCCGAGCGCCATCACGTTGACGTCGTTGTCGACCAGCACCGACACGCCCTCGAAGTACTCGGGGATCGGGTAGTCGTTCCAGCCCGGCATGATCGGCGGGTTGTTCGGCCGCCCCGTGGCGAACTCCACCGGCCCCGGCACCCCGATCCCGATGGCGCGCAGCGCCGACCGCGGCCGCCCCGCCTCGCCGAGCAGCCGGTCGAGACGCTGGTCCACGTGGGCGAGCACTTTCTCCGGCCCCTCGCCGATCAGCAGCGAGTCCTCGCACTCGGCCAGCAGGTTGCCCGAGATGTCCATCAACGCGACCCGGCAGTGGGTGGCGCCCAGGTCGACGCCCGCGAATGCGTGGTCCTCGGTGTGCAGGCGCAGCTGGCGCGGCGGCCGGCCGCCGGTGGACTCACCGCTCTCGCTCTCCTCGACCAGCCCTCGCTCGATCAGCGCGTCCACGCGCTGGGAGATCGTGGACCTGGCCAGGCCGGTGAGCCTCGCTAGATCAGAACGGGTCGTGGCCGAGCCTGCGCTGATCAACGTCAGCACATCTCCGGCCGAGCCCGGCTGGGGGGTCATGCCGCGACAATAAGATCACCGATGCGGCAAATCAAGAGTAGGGATCGACAAAACTCCGCCGACTTCCGCCGAAGATCGAACAAAGCCCGGTTTTTCCGGCTTTTTGGGCATCTATCGCAACTTCGCGCTTCGGCTAGGGTCCCTCGAGGAGCGGCCACGTCGGCGTCGCCCCCTGGCGGAAGTCCCCCCGGGAGCCTGGCTTGTTACGTCGCGTCATCCACGTCGCCCTGCCGGCCGCGATCATCGTCAGCCTGCCGGCCTGGTGGGCCCATGGCGTCCTCACCACCCAGACCGACGAGGCCCTGCGGCCGGCGTGGGCGCGCCACCCCGACCAGCGGATCGGCTCGCTCGTGGTCAACTACGGCGGCCCCGGGGTCTCGGGCGTGGCGGCGTTCATCGCGGATCCCGAACCGTTGAACACGGTGGCCGCGTACCTGCTGGACGGGGTGATCCCCGCCGCCGACGTGAAGTGCCCGGCGGCGGGGGCCCGCAAGCGTTAGAGCATCGCCTTCATCGAGTCGGCGGCCGTGAGCACGTAGGGCTGCTCGGCCATGATGGCCTCCCAGTTGCCGGCGACGGCCTCCGGCGTGAGGTCGTCGGTCTTCCAGCCGGGCCCCTCGGCCACGAACACCCGGGCCACCCTGCCGCCGCCCACGCTGAACACCTCGCCGCTCGCCTCGCACGTCTCGTGCACGAGGTAGGCCACCAGCGCGCTCACCCGCTCCGGCGTGAACTTGGCCTCGAACTCGGACGGCAGCAGCGCCTCCGTCATCCGGGTCCAGGCGATGGGCGCGATGGCGTTGGCCTTGATGCCGTTGCGGGCGCCCTCGATGCCGAGCGTCTTGGTCAGCCCGACCAGGCCCATCTTGGCGGTGGAGTAGTTGGCCTGGCCGAAGTTGCCGAACAGGCCGGCCGGGCTGGAGGTGTTGACGATGCGGCCGTAGCCGGCCGCCTTCATCAGCGGGTACGCGGCCTGGCTGACCAGGTACGAGCCGCGCACGTGGACGGCCAGCACCCCGTCGAAGTCCTCGACCGTCATCTTCCCGAACGACTTGTCCCGCAGGATGCCGGCGTTGTTGACGACGATGTCCACCTTGCCGAACGCGTCCACGGCGGCCTGCACGATGGCCCTGGCGCCCTCCGGCGTGGCGACGTTGTCGGCGTTGGCGACGGCCTGGCCGCCGTTCTTCGTGATGAGCTCGACCACGTCGGCGGCGGGCCCCGTGGAGGCGCCCGTGCCGTCGAGCGCGCCCCCGAGGTCGTTGACGACGACCTTGGC
The DNA here is from genome assembly GCF_014873145.1 of Nonomuraea angiospora. Lineage (NCBI taxonomy): Bacteria > Bacillati > Actinomycetota > Actinomycetes > Streptosporangiales > Streptosporangiaceae > Nonomuraea > Nonomuraea angiospora. The sequence continues at coordinate 6,195,090 of NZ_JADBEK010000001.1, forward strand.
GCCCCGCTCGGCCAGCAGGAGCGCGTGCGACCTGCCCAGACCGTGCCCGGCGCCCGTGACGATCGCGACCCTGTCATCGAACCGAAGCATCGAACCTCCCACGCAGGAGAACAACATTCTGTTACGAGCTACGATAGACCGCGTCAGGGCAGGCGCCACAGGTCGGGTTCGCCGGGTTGTCTGCGTACCCGCCCCTTGGCCGCCAGCCACGCCAGGTGGGCCAGCGTCTCGTTGTTGGCCGCGCGCCGCATGAACGGCGGGATCGTCTCCCACGGCCGCGACCACGAGAGGCGGGTGGCCACGTCCCAGCACGTGACGCCGTCCAGGGAGCCGACGACCTGCTCGATCTCCGCCAGCCGCGCGTCGTGGTGCGCCAGCACGTGGTCCACCCGCTCGGCCAGTTCCAGGAAGCGGTACTCGTGGGCCGGCAGCACCTCCTCCACGTCCAGCTTGCGCACGGCGGCCAGCGCGTCGAGGTAGTCGGCCAGCGGGTTCGGGCCCGACTGGGGGTGGACGGCCACGATGGGCGTGATCTTCGCCAGCACGTGGTCGCCGGAGAACAGCAGCCGGCGCGAGGGCGAGACGAAGCACAGGTGGCCGGGCGAGTGGCCGGGCGTCCAGATCGCCCGCAGGTCCCAGCCGGGCAGGCCGAGCTCGTCGCCGTCCTCGACCAGCCGGTCCGGTCTGGCCATCGAGACCACGTGCCTGATCATCATGGACGCGCCGGCCAGGTCGTCCAGCGTCAGCGGCGGCACGCCGCAGCGGGCCAGCAGCGCGCGTTCGCGCTCGACGAGGGAGTCGATGACCTCGTCGTCGTAGCGCTCGCGGATCAGGCGGGCGTCGGCAGGGTGCAGGGCGATCCAGGCGCCCGACGTCTCGCGGATGCGCCCGGCCAGGCCGTAGTGGTCGGGGTGGATGTGGGTGACGAGCACGCCCTTGACGTCGGTGATCGCGTACCCGGCCACGCCGAGACCCGCGACGAGCGCGTCGTACGCCTCGTCGGTGTTCCACCCGGCGTCGACGATCACCACGCCGTCGGGGAGTTCGAGGACATAGACCAGTACGTACCGCAGGGGGTTGATGGGAATCGGCACCGGGACCGACCACAGCCCCGGACGCACCCGCTCGACCTCGGGGATCGCCCCGCCCACCCACGCCTCCCGCTGCGCCAGGCTCGCGGGAGTCACCACAAATTTCGCCACACGCCGAATATAGTTCTGTGTCCGAATCATGTTCTACTGGGGTCATGAAGCTGCGCCGCGAGCTCTCCGACGATGGCCGGTTCGTACGGCAGCCGAACCGCTTCACCGACCGCCTCGGCCCTCCCGAACCCGGCCGCTACCGCCTCTACGCCTCCTACGCCTGCCCGTGGGCGCAGCGCGTGCTGATCGTCCGGGCGCTGCTCGGCCTGAAGGACGTGCTGGACGTCACGATCGTCGACCCCATCCGCGACGAGAAGGGCTGGCGCGTCCCGGACGGCGATCCCGAGTATCTGTCGGAGCTCTACCACGCGACCGACCCGGACTACACGGGCCGCTACACCGTGCCGTGCGTCTGGGACACCAAGGACAAGCGGATCGTCACCAACGACTTCCCGCAGATCACCCTCGATCTGGAAATGTCATGGGGAACCTCCCCTGACCTCTATCCGGAACGCCTCCGCCCCGACATCGACATCATGAACGACCGCCTCTACCACGGCCTCAACAACGCGGTCTACGAGGCAGGCTTCTCCCGCGACCAGCAGGTGTACGAGGAGGCCGTGGCCCGGGTCTTCGGCACGCTCGACCTCCTGGAGGTGCGCCTGGCCGAGTCGGAATACCTCTTCGACGTCCTCACCGACAGCGACGTGCGCCTCTACACGACCCTGGCCAGGTTCGACGCCGTCTATCACGGGCACTTCAAGTGCTCGGTGCGGCGGCTGATCGACTATCCGGCGCTGTGGGCGTACGCGCGCCGGCTCTACGCGATTCCGGCCTTCCGCGAAACCACCGTCTTCGACCAGATCAAGCGTCATTACTACATCACCCAGACCAACATCAACCCGAGTGGGATCGTGCCCGTGGGGCCGGAGATCGACTGGAGCCTGTAGGCGCGGGCATCCGTACGAACAGCAGGGCCGAGGCCAGCACGACCAGCGCGGCTCCGGCCCACGCCACGGCCACGCCCGCCTGTCCTGCCAGAGCGCCGAGCGTCAGGTTGGCCATGACCCCGCCCGCCTGCAGCGACAGCGAACTGGTCGAGGTGACGGTGGTGCGCTCGGCCGCGCCGACCGCGTTGTGGGTCATCTCCAGGCAGAGCAGGCCCGTCACCGAGAGCCCCACGAAGAGCGTCATGTACGCCAGCCCGGCGCTCACCAGGCCCGCCGGGCCGCCGAGCCCCGCGGTCGCGGCGAGCGCCCCGACGGACAGCGCGGCCAGCACGGAGCCGGCGATCGCGCCCCTGGCCGAACCCCCGGCCAGCCGAGCCACGCGGGGCGCCAGCGCGGCACCCGCCGCGCTGCTCGCGAACCCGAGCGCCGAGACCACGGCGTAGGCCAGGCTGCCCCGCTCGGCCGTGCCGGCCAGCTCGGCCAGCCGCCCGGGGGTGAGCAGCTCGATGCTGCACAGCACCACGCCGGAGGCCGCCGCGGCGGCCGTCATGCGGCGCAGCACGGGCGCGCCCGCCGCCAGCCGGATGCCCGACACGACCGTGGCCGGCACCTCGCGCAGCACGCTCGCCAGCGACCTGCGGGCGTGCTCGGGCTCCGGCATCGCGAACACCACCACGACCAGCAGCACGACCGCCGCCACCGCGCCCACCAGAGGCGGCGCGGCCAGCGGGAAGATCACCTGCGGCGGCACCAGGAGCGGAAGGCCGCCGCCCGCCAGCACGCCCACGCACAGCGCAACCGACTCCATCGCGCCGCCCCTGGCCAGCCCCGGCTTGAGGTCGGCGTCGCGGCCCTCGATCCCGTGGAGCGTGTCGACGTACCAGGAGGTGGCCGGGCCGCTGGACAGCGCCCTGGCCACGCCCTTGAGCACGCCGCTGATCAGGAACATCCAGAACGTCGTGGAGACGGCGATCAGCGCGAGCGCGGCCACGGTGAACGCGGCGGAGACGGCCAGCACCACGCGCCGCCCGAGGACGTCGGCCAGGCCGCCGGTCGGCAGCTCCAAAGTGGCGGTGACGACCGAGAACACCGTCACCGACAGCCCCACCTCCGCCAGGCTGAGCCCCCGCGCGGTCATGAGCAGCACCATGGTGGCCACCATCAGGCCCAGGGGCAGCCAGGTCAGGAAGCTGACGAGCATGTAGCGGCGTAAGGCCGAGCGTGCGGTCATGACCCCTCCTCCGTCGATCGCGGTACGGCGCCGTGCCAGGCGCTGACCTGCCTGGCCTCGGGATCGCCGGCGTATTTGGCGGCGAGCTCGCGCAGCAGCTGCGCGGCCCTGTCGTTGAACTCGCGCACCCCGGCGGGCGGCAGCGAGACGATGTGGTCGCTCATCCCCGCCACGTCGACCCAGTCGCGCGACCAGCCGTCCGGGTCGAACTCCCCCATCACCCGCCCGACGAACTCGCCCTGCCGCAGGTGCATGATCCGGACCGCCTCGCGGCCCTCGGCCGTGGCGGACAGCTCGCCGGCGTCCCACGAGGTGTAGTCGTGGCGGGCCCGCCAGCGCCGCTCGCGCCCGTCGCGCCGGTCGTCGTCCTCCTCGATGAAGCCGAACTTGAACAGCTCCCGCAGGTGGTAGCTGGTGGAACCCGAGCTCTCGCCGACCTTGCGCCCCAGCTCGCTCGCGGTCGCGGGGCCGTCGGAGCGCAGCAGGCCGAGCAGGCGCACGCGCAGGGGGTGGGAGACCGCTTTGAGGACCCGCGGGTCGCTGATCTTGTACTGCTCCATCACGCCTTCCACCGTAAACCGCAAAGCTAATTTTGCAAAGAGATTTTTGCGACCTCGGCGGCTTCTAAACTGTGGGGATGCTTGACGACATCTGGGTGGACGACTCCGTCTTCGCGCTGCGCCCCGACTTCGCGGTGCTGGTCATGACCGCGCACGGCCTGCGCAACGGGCCCACGGACGACCGGTCCCGGGCCTGGCTGGCGGCGGCCTCCGAGTACGAGGTGCAGACGGACAAGATCGACGCCTGGAAGGACGCCTATCGGGCGTTCGGCGCCAAACCGCAGCGCACCAGGCCCTCGGTCGACGCCCTGACCCGCAGGATGCCGCTGCCGGAGATCAACCAGGCCGTCGACGCGTACAACTCGATCAGCGTGAAGCACGCGCTGCCGATCGGCGGCGAGGACCTCGACCACTACGCGGGCCCGGCCCGGCTGCTGCGGGCGACCGGCGACGAGGCGTCCGAGGAGGCGCTCGGCACGCCCGAGCCGGGCGAGGTGATCTGGCGCGACGACGTCGGCGTCACCTGCCGCCGGTGGAACTGGCGTCAGGTCGCGCGCACCCGGCTCACCGAGGAGACCACCAACGCGATCTTCCTCCTCGAACGCCTCGAGCCGATGTCGATGGAGGAGCTCAAGGAGGCGGGCGAGGAGCTGGCCGCCCTGCTGTCCGAGTTGTCCCCAGAGGTGCGGATTGCTAGCAGATTGGTGTCCGGCGGGAAATAAACGTCCCGTCGTGGTGTTGATACCAAAGAGTAATAATTGCGGCACCACCCGGATTGACTAGGGGGACGTGACCTCTTTGCACTGTCCTGAGAGGATCGTTCGAGGCGGCACGCCCTCTTCGGCGCGCGCTGCCGGTCCGGGCGAGTAGCCTTGGACAGGTTCTCTAACATCAACGCCGATCTGCGGAAGAGGGCGATTTCCGCCGTGTCGTCTGAGTCGTCGCGGACAAACCCGCTGGCAAGCTTTGGTCAGAACGAGTGGCTTGTCGACGAGCTGTACCAGAAGTACCTCCAAGATCCCGAGTCTGTCGACAAGGCATGGTGGAACTTCTTCGCTGACTACAACCCTGATTCCGGAACGGGCCGGGCAGCGCCGGTCAGGGAGGTGGCGAACGGCACCGTGACCGCTCCCGCTCCCCCCCAGGCGCCACCCAAGGCGCCACCGGCTGCCGAGAAGCCGAAGCAGCCGGCCACCCCGGTGCCCAAGGGCGCCGAGGAGGTCAAGCTGCGCGGCGCCGCTGCCCGCACGGCCGCCAACATGGACCTGTCGCTGGCGGTCCCGACGGCCACCAGCGTGCGCGCCATCCCGGCCAAGCTGCTGATCGACAACCGCATTGTCATCAACAATCACCTCAAGCGGGGTCGCGGCGGGAAGATATCCTTCACCCACCTGATCGGCTTCGCGATCGTCAAGGCCCTGAGGGCCATGCCGGAGATGAACTACTCCTACACGGAGGTCGACGGCAAGCCGACACTGATCAAGCCCGAGCACGTGGGCTTCGGTCTGGCGATCGACGTCCAGAAGAGCAACGGCGACCGCCAGCTCCTCGTGCCCTCGATCAAGGGCGCCGAGGAGATGGACTTCCGCCAGTTCTGGATGGCCTACGAGGACGTCGTCCGCAAGGCCCGCGCGGGCAAGCTGGGCGTCGACGACTTCGCCGGCACCACGATCTCGCTGACCAACCCCGGCACGATCGGCACCGTCCACTCCGTGCCGCGCCTGATGCCCGGCCAGGGCACGATCATCGGCGTCGGCGCGATGGAATACCCGGCCGAATACCAGGGGGCCGCGCCCGACACGCTCTCGCGCCTGGCCGTCTCCAAGGTCATGACGCTCACCAGCACCTACGACCACCGGATCATCCAGGGCGCCCAGTCGGGCGACTTCCTGCGCCAGATCCACCGGCTGCTGCTGGGCGAGGACGGCTTCTACGACGAGATCTTCGAGGCGCTGCGGATCCCGTACGAGCCGGTCCGCTGGGTGCAGGACGTCTCGGCCTCCCACGACGACGACGTGTCGAAGTCCGCCCGCGTGATCGAGCTGATCCACGCCTACCGCGTGCGCGGCCACCTGATGGCCGAGACCGACCCGCTCGAGTACAAGCAGCGCAAGCACCCCGACCTGGACATCCAGTCCCACGGGCTGACGCTGTGGGACCTGGAGCGCGAGTTCGCCACGGGCGGTTTCGGCGGCCGCGCGCTGATGAAGCTCCGCGAGATCCTCGGCGTGCTGCGCGACTCCTACTGCCGCACGGTCGGCATCGAGTACATGCACATCCAGAACCCCGAGGAGCGGGCCTGGATCCAGGCGCGGGTGGAGAAGCCGCACAAGTCGCCCGAGCGTGACGAGCAGCTCAACATCCTGTCCCGGCTCAACACCGCTGAGGCGTTCGAGACCTTCCTGCAGACGAAGTTCGTCGGCCAGAAGCGCTTCTCCCTGGAGGGCGGCGAGTCCCTGATCCCGCTGCTCGACTCGGTGATCAGCGACGCCGCCGACGAGGGCCTCGACGAGGTCGTCATCGGCATGGCCCACCGCGGCCGCCTCAACGTGCTGGCCAACATCGTGGGCAAGTCGTACGCGCAGATCTTCGGCGAGTTCGAGGGCAACATCGACCCGCGCACGGCGCACGGCTCCGGCGACGTGAAGTACCACCTCGGCGCGACCGGCACGTTCACCTCGCCGAGCGGCAAGACCATCACCGCCTCCGTGGTCGCCAACCCCTCCCACCTGGAGGCGGTCGACCCGGTGCTCGAGGGCGTCGTCCGCGCCAAGCAGGACCTCCTGGAGCGCGGCGAGGAGGGCTTCACCGTCCTGCCCGTGCTCATCCACGGCGACGCGGCCTTCGCCGGCCAGGGCGTCGTGGCCGAGACGCTCAACCTGTCGCAGCTGCGCGGCTACCGCACCGGCGGCACCGTGCACGTGGTGGTCAACAACCAGGTGGGCTTCACCACCTCGCCCGCCTCGTCCAGGTCCTCGGTCTACGCGACCGACGTGGCCCGGATGATCCAGGCCCCGATCTTCCACGTCAACGGCGACGACCCCGAGGCCGTGGTGCGCGTGGGCCAGCTGGCCTACGAATACCGCCAGGCGTTCCGCAAGGACGTCGTCATCGACCTCATCTGCTACCGCCGCCGCGGCCACAACGAGGGCGACAACCCGGCCTTCACCCAGCCGCTGATGTACGACCTGATCGACGCCAAGCGCTCGACCCGCAAGCTCTACACCGAGGCGCTGATCGGCCGGGGCGACATCACGGTCGAGGAGGCCGAGCAGGCGCTGCGCGACTACCAGGCCAAGCTGGAGCAGGCGTTCACCGAGACCCGCGAGGCGGCGAAGAAGCCGGCCGAGGCCGCCGCGATGCGGGTGCCGCCGACCGAGGTCGTCAAGTGGTCCCACGCCGACACGGAGACCGCGATCAGCGACGAGACGCTCAAGCGCATCGTCGACACCCAGCTCAACCTGCCCGAGGGCTTCACGCCGCACCCGCGCCTGGCGCCGGTGCTGCAGCGCCGCGGCCAGATGGTCGAGACGGACACGATCGACTGGGCGATGGGCGAGACTCTCGCGTTCGGCTCGCTGCTGATCGACGGCCACCCGGTGCGCCTGGTCGGCCAGGACTCGCGCCGCGGCACGTTCACGCAGCGCCACGCCGTCCTGGTGGACCGGATGACCGGCGCCGACCACACGCCGCTCAAGACCTTCAACGAGGGCACCACGAAGTTCTACGTCTACGACTCGCTGCTCAGCGAGTTCGCGGCGCTCGGCTTCGAGTACGGCTACAGCGTCGTCCGCCCGGACGCCCTGGTCGCCTGGGAGGCGCAGTTCGGCGACTTCGTCAACGGCGCCCAGACGATCATCGACGAGTTCATCTCGTCGGGCGAGCAGAAGTGGGGCCAGAAGTCCTCCGTCGTGCTGCTGCTGCCGCACGGCTTCGAGGGCCAGGGCCCCGACCACTCCTCCGCCCGCATCGAGCGGTTCCTGCAGGTCTGCGCGCTCGACAACATGACGGTCGCGCAGCCCTCGACCCCGGCCAACTACTTCCACCTCCTGCGCTGGCAGGTGGAGTCGCAGCGGCACAAGCCGATGGTGGTCTTCACGCCGAAGTCGCTGCTGCGCCACAAGGCGGCCACGTCCAAGGCGTCCGACTTCACCACGGGCACCTTCCAGCCGGTCCTGGGCGACACGACCGTGGACCCGGCCAAGGTCACCAGGGTCGTGCTCACGTCCGGCAAGCTCTACTACGACCTGGCGGCCGATCGCGACAAGAAGGGCCGCGACGACGTCGCGATCGTCCGGCTCGAGCGCCTCTACCCGTTCCCGGGTGAGGAGCTGGCCGCCGAGCTGTCCCGCTACGGGGCACAGGCGGAGCTGGTCTGGGCGCAGGACGAGCCGGTCAACATGGGCCCGTGGCCGTACCTCGCGCTCAAGCTGGCCGAGGACCCCGACACGATGGGCGGCCGCCCGGTGCGGCGCGTCTCGCGCCGCGCCAACAGCTCGCCGGCGACGGGCTCGCACAACTCGCACGACACCGAGCTCGAGGAGATCCTCCACGAGCTGTTCGGCTGATCCAACACCAGAGTGAGCCCCCGGCCCCGGCTGGGGGCTCACTGCCGTTTCAGGAGGACTTGAGAAAGATGTACTTCACCGATCGGGGGATCGAGGAACTGGTCGAGCGGCGGGGCGAGGAGGAGGTCAGCCTGCTCTGGCTCGGCGAGCGGCTGCGCGAGTTCGTCGACCTCAACCCGGAGTTCGAGATCCCGATCGAGCGGCTGGCCACCTGGCTGGCACGGCTCGACGACGACGAGGACGACTGACCCCGCCCCACCGCGGCCTCGCCACCCCCGCCCAGAAAACGCGATACATCTTGAGTTTCCCGAAAACGCGACATATCGTGTTAGTCAGAGAGAACATGTCGCCAGAAGGGCGGGGGAACATGCAGCAGTGGACGATCGAGGGCCCAGAACAGCTGACGTTCGGCCAAGTGGACGCGCTCGACGTGCGCATCGTCGCCGGCCGCCTGGCCGTGCTGGCCAGCGACGGCCCGCCCACAGTCGAGGTGTCCGAGATCGAGTCGGCGTCCCCGCTGCTGGTCACGTACGACGAGGACGCCAAGGAGCTCTCCATCACCTACAAGGACCTCACCTGGGACGGCCTCCTCGGCTGGCTCAGGCGCGACCGGCGCAGGACGGTCCTGACGATCACCGTCCCCAAGCACTGCACGGTCAACGCCGGCGTGGTCTCCGCGCCCGCCGTGGTGGCCGGGTTCGAGAGGATGACGCAGGTCAGGAGCGTGTCCGCGGAGATCGTGCTCGACGGCGTCAGCGGTGACGTGAACGCGACGACCGTCTCGGGCCCCGTGGAGAGCCGGGCGATGGACGGCGACCTGGCGTTCAAGAGCGTCTCGGGCGACCTGACCGTGGCCGACGGCACCCCGCGCCGGCTCAAGGCGAACACCGTCTCCGGCCGCATAACGGCGGATCTGGCGCTTCGGCCGACCGGCCATGTGACGCTCAACAGCGTTTCCGGTGACATCCTTGTCAGGCTGCCCGAAAACGTGGAGGCGGACGTGAGCGTGCGGTCCACCTCCGGCAGGCTGGTCAGCACGTTCCACGAACTGTTCAACTCGAACGGCCCCGGCACGAAGTCGATGTCGGGCAGGCTGGGCGGCGGCATGGCGTCGCTGTCGGCGATCACGGTCTCCGGCGAGGTCGCGCTGCTCAAGGGGGAGAAGGAATGAGCCCTGTCTTCGGTCACGGCCGGCTCCGGCTGTACCTGCTCAAGCTGCTGGAAGAGAGCCCGCGTCACGGCTACGAGGTCATCAGGCTGCTCCAGGACCGCTTCCTCGGGGTCTACTCGCCCTCCCCCGGCACGATCTACCCGCGCCTGGCCCGCCTGGAGGAGGAGGGCCTGGTGACGCACGAGGTGGTCGAGGGCAAGAAGGTCTTCTCGATCACCGACAAGGGCCGCGAGGAGCTGAACGCCCGCCTCGACGAGCTCGACGACCTGGAGCAGGAGATCTCCGCCTCCGTGCGCGACATCGCCCGCGAGGTCAAGGAAGACGTCCGCGACACGGTCAAGTCGTTGCGCGACGAGCTCACGCGGATGGCCAAGGACGTCCGCACGGGGGCCCGGGATGACACCCGGCGGCTCAAGGAGCAGCAGCAGGCGGACTTCAGACGGCTCAAGGAGCAGCAGAAGCGGCAGTGGATGGAGCACGCCTACCACTGGCAGGGCGAGGGTGAGCGCCTCAGCAAGGAGTGGCGCAGGATCTGGTCCGAGGTCTGGGCCACCCTGGGCGGCTCGCCGACGAGCCGCGCCGACCTCGACGCGGAGCTGGGCGAGCTGCTGGCCGACTTCATCGCCGAGGCCCGCCAGGAGGCGTCCGAGGCCCGGCTGACGCCGGAGAAGCTGGCGGAGCTGCGTACGACGCTCGACGAGACCCGCCGCCGCGTCCGCGACATCCTCGAAGGCTGACCTCCGTTCACGCCGAGCGGAGGTGCCTTTCCAGGCGGCGCGCGCCGCGGGCGGCCTTGCGGGCGTGGTAGGCGATGGGCATGTACCTCAGGCGTTCGGGCAGGCGCGGCGTCAGCACGGCGACCGCGTGCCCGAGGTGCCGCAGGCGCCGCTCCTCCCGCGCCGTCCACGGCAGCCCCAGCTTCCGCCGTACGGCGGAAGGCAGGGTGCCGACTGTCACGAAGTAGTTGAACTCCCCCGATCCGGCCCCCACGGGCGTCCACAGCCGGCGCAGCGGCCTCGGCAGTCCGGGCGGCGCCGGCGTGCCGCGCAGGACCGACAGCACGTCGAGCGCCGTGGGGTGCGCCTCCAGCCGGTCGGCCACCATCGCGTCGAAGTACCGCCAGAACGCCTCCAGGTCCGCGGGCAGCTCCCGCTCGGGCACTCTCAGGATCGCGCCGAGCTGCCGCGACTCGGCGTAGAGCCGGCGCTCCTGCTCGACGGTGAACGGGGTGCCGAAATAGCGGTTGAGCACGACGAAGCGCTCGAACAGCGACAGGTGTACCCACGCCCACGCCTCGCCGTTCAGGGCGTGGTAGGGCCGGCCGAGCTCGTCCACGCCGCCGATCGGCCGGTGCAGCCTCCTGAGCCGCTCGCCCTCCGCCGGGCCGTCCGCGCCGCCGTACACCCATTTCTGGATCGATACGAGCGTGCGGGTGAGCCGCCCCCACGGGTCGTCCTTGTACGTGGAGTGCTCGGCGACGGCCGCGCCCACGGCCGGGTGCATCGTCTGCATGACCAGCGCGCTCCCGGCGACGAGCAGATTGCGGTATTCGCCGGTGGTGTCCCAGTGCATCGAACCTGGACCGAAGGGCTGAACCTCCATCATGACGGCCTCCCGGGTGAGACAAGCCCGTTCATGCTTGTATCACCCGGAAAGCCGGGAAGTAACCCATTACTTATTCATACGGCGAAGACGATCTTTCCGAAGATGTCCCCTTCGGCCATGGCCGCGAACCCGTCCCGCGCCTCCGTCAGCGGCAGCACCCGGTCGACGACGGGCCGAACCCCGGTCTGCTCCAGGAAGACCGCCAACCGGCCGAGCTGTTCCCGCGTGCCCATCGTGGAGCCGACGACGGACAGCTGCAGGAAGAAGACCCGGTTCAGGTCGGCGGGCGGGACCGCGCCGCTGGTGGCGCCGCTGACGACGATGCGCCCGCCCGGCTTGAGCGACTTGAGCGAATGGTCCCAGGTGGCCTGGCCGACGGTCTCCATGACCGCGTCCACCCGCTCGGGCAGCCGCGCGCCCGGCTCGAACACCTGGTCGGCGCCGAGCTCGAGCGCACGCGCGCGCTTGTCCTCGGAGCGGCTGGTCGCCCAGACCCGGTAGCCGCCGGCCCGGCCGAGCGCGATCAGCGCGGTGGCGACGCCGCCGCCCGCGCCCTGCACCAGCACGGTGGAGCCGGGCTCGAGCCCGGCCTTGTCGAACAGCATCCGGTACGCGGTCAGCCAGGCCGTCGGCAGGCAGGCGGCGTGCTCGAAGCCGAGCCCGGCCGGCTTGGGCACGAGGTTGCGCCGCGGCACGGCCACCCGCTCGGCGAACGTGCCGTCGTGCACCTCAGACAGCAGCGTGCGCTTGGGATCGAGCGTCTCGTCGGCGCCCGTGCCGATCACGGAGTGCACGATGACCTCGTTGCCGTCCTCGTCCACGCCCGCGGCGTCGCAGCCGAGCACGATCGGCAGCCGGTCCTGCCTGATGCCGACGCCTTTGAGCGTCCACAGGTCGTGGTGGTTGAGCGCGGCCGCGCGCACGGAGACGGTCGTCCATCCGTCCGGGACCTTCGGCTCCGGACGCTCGCCGAGCGTCAGCCCGGCGAGTGGGTTGTCGGGGTCGGTCTGTGTGGCGGTTACGGCGAACATGGCCGCACCCTACTTCAGCGTGATCCGAATCCCTGCCAAGGCCCGCTTCCTGAACGACTGTGGCCCCGAGACCGCGACCAGCACGTCGCCCCTGCACACCGAGTCGGCCGGCCGTCCGCGCCCCTCGATCACACTCGGCATCCCGGCCTTGTTCTTGCAGCCGGGCGTGGGCACCAGCGCGACCATCTCCCCCGCGCCGCCGCCGAACCACAGCTGCGGCCCCATCGGCTGCCCCTGCGCCGTCTCCCCCGGCCTGGCCAGCCGCACGGGCGCCCCGGCCGACAGCACGAGGTAGCCGTCCTTCGTCTCCCTGCCCTTCAGCCCTCGGGCGAGCGCCACCCGCTGCTCGAACGTCAGCCCCTGCCCCCGGTCGTACATCGCCAGCCGCCACCGCCCGAACGCGAACAGCAGCACCTGCCCGTAGTAACCGCTGCCCGCCCGGCGGGGCCAGAGGGTGACGTTGGGCGCGTAGTTCCTGATCGGCCGGCCACCCGCGGTCACCTCGAACTCACCGTTGTACGGGGCGGACAACTGCCGATACTGCCCGTCGATCGAGAGCCCCTGGAAGGGCCGCGACCCCATGGCGGCAAGCCCGAGTTCGGCCGGATATCGCACCTCGGCCCGCACCCCGTGCGGGAACACCACTTCCATGACCTCCGCACCGCCCTTGGCCGCGGGCCGGACGGTGAGGACGTTGGGGGCGCTGTCTATCTTCGTGAGGGACCTGATGGGCTCGGAGGTCGGCCCGGTCGGCGGCGCCGGCTCGGGATCCCGGCTGATGAGCAGGCCGGCGACAGGGATCAGCAGGAGCGCGGCCACCACCACCAGCCCGACCCACCTGCGGCGACCGCGCTCGCCCACCTCGATGACGTCGAACCGGTCAGCCACGACGTTCCTAGCCGAGTAGTGCGGGCTCGCGCCCTTTCATCCAGTTCAGTTGAGCGGCGACCGCCAGCGCAAGCCCTGGAACCTGGCGAAATCCTTGTCGCAGGTCACAAATTCACAACCGTGCTCGATGGCGAGTGCGGCGAGGTAGGCGTCGGGGATGAGCTTTCTTCGGGCGTCCGTCTCACGGCAGAGTCTCGTGAAGATCTCCCAGTGCCGCTCGCCGGGATTGACGACCATGGCGTGCGGCTGGTTACGCACCTGGCCGACATAGGTGAGGATCTGCTCCATCGTCGGAGCGACGTCGTAGAGCGCCTCGACGCTCAGGACACGGATGACCCCGTTGATCACGTAGTCGGTGACCGCATAGGCGGAGTCGCCGTTGATCAGCTCATCGACCAGCTTGTGGCAGGCCACGTGAGCGGGGGCCTCCCTGCGAAAGGCGTTGACGAGGACGTTGATGTCACTGAGCAGCATCGGCCTGCACCTTCAGGTAGCGCTCGATGTCGTCCTGCTCGATCAGGCCGTAGATGAACTCCGGGGTGAGCTCGATCCCGGGCTTGAGCCGGCTCCCAGAGGTGATCAGCTCCACCCGCGGCCGGTCGGCCACCTCCGTGGAGCGGTTGAGAAGTTGCCTCAAGGCGTCCTCCATCACTGAGTTGAGACTGCGTCCGTTACGTGCCGCGTACGCCTTCGCCTCGTTGAGGAGCGTCTCGTCGATGCGCACCGTTGTCCTCCGCATGACTCCAGCGTCCGCCGCCGACATAAAAATGTCAACACCAGATAGTAGTCATACGGTCACAGTCTTTGTATCAACTTTGCGTCACCACGTGGCGACATTGAGCTTTCCGTCGGAAGTAACCCGCACGACCTGCCCCACCAGCTCCCGCGACTCCGCGTCCGCCAGCAGCCCGCCGTCCTCCACCACCGCGTAGGCCCGCCCACCCGGCACCTCCACCACCAGCACCCCCCGCTCGGCGGCACCGTCGCGCCCGTGCGCCACCGTGTACCCGGCCACCACCCCCTCCCCCGCCCAGCCCCCCACCAGGGGCACCTCCTCGGCCACGAACACCGGCGCGGCGCTCCCCAGCCGCCCTCCCGGCTCGCTCGACCACACCGCGTACGTGTGCTTGGTCAGATGCATCCCCACCCCGCTCACCAGCCCGTGCCCGGACTGCGCCCGCAGCAGCCCCGCCATGGTCGCCGTGGAGTGCAGGACGTAGTCGCTGGCCGGCCCGCCCGCGTACGGCAGCCCGCCGGTGACCGTGAGCCCGCGCCGGTCCAGGGGATCGAGCCCGATCGCGTCGCACGCCTGCCGCAGCGCCACCGCGAAACAGCTGTACAGGTCGAGCGCGTTCATGTCGCCGAGCCCGAGCCCGGACCGCCGGAAAGCGGCCTCCGCCACGGGCCCGATGGCCTGGGAAGACCCCAGCTCGGGCCGCGCGGCCACCTCCCAGGTGTCCTCCCCGTACGCCCACCCGCGCAGGTAGACCCGCCTCTCGGCGGGCACCCCGAGCCGGTCGGCCAGCCGCGAGCTGGCCAGGACGACGGCCGCGGCCTGGTCCACCTCCAGCACGGCCACCGTGTCCCTGGTGTAGGGCCAGCCGACGAAGCGGTCGCCCTTCGCGAGCTCGCCGGGGGTGCGGACGGTCCGGCGCCAGGCGTACGGGTTCGCGGCGGCCACCTCGGTCATCGGCGCCATCAGCCGGCCCCTGTCGCGCATCTCCGCCTCGATCGTGAGCCCGGACGCCGCCCTCCGCGCCGTCTCCATGATCGCGTAGGTGTGCACCGGCATGAAGAGCCCGTGGGCCAGCGCGTACGGGTGCGGCGGGCGCTCCCATCCGTACGGGGGCTTGGGCACGGCGGGGTGGCTCCACGGGACGTGCTCGCCCGCCCGCCGGTACGCCCGGCGCGTCGCCAGCGCCTCGGCCCCCGTGACCAGCGCGGAGTCGAGGTCGCCCGCCGCGATCCTGGCCGCCGCCTCGCCGATGAGCAGCTGCGGGGCCGTACCGCCGACCTTGGAGTACGCACGGTGGCGCGGCGTCGCGCCGAGGCGCTCGGCGAGGCGGCCGACCGGCGAGTCGTACTGCCACGAGTCGGTGTGGACGATCTGGATCGAGTCCAGCCGCCCGACGGGGAGCCGGGCGGCCTCGGCGGCCGCGCGCGCCGTCTCCTCCCACAGATCGAGCGGTTCCGGGCCGGGCTGCTCGCGAATGGTGCGTTGTGCGATGCCGATGAGACAGGGGGTGCGAGGATCCATGAAACCATCTAACCAGAACAAGGTTCGGTTGATAAGAAGTGGCATTTGATAATGCCTGTTACCGCTGTTGCGCAAGACAAAAAACGGGCGTCGCAACCTGCGGAGATGCCAATCATGAATACATGCGGTTTCGCTATTTCCATAACGGAACGGAACCGGACCATGCTTTTTCACGTCGTTTCATGGCCAGCCCCCTGCGCCATTCATTAACGTTCCGATCGTTTTCCTGGCCCACCGGGGCGCAGTACCCCGCTCTGGGCCGCCGAAAGCCGAAAGGAGCTCCATGTTTTCCCGAGCAAGGCGCATCGCGTTCCCGCTCGCCGGCCTGATGGCCGTCGGGCTGGCCGCGGGCATGGTCGGCGGCACCCCGGCCAACGCCCAAGCACCCTCCGACGTCGTGTCCCAGAACTCCGCCACCCCCGCCGAGCAGGCGGTCCAGTTCTGGACCCCCGACCGCGTCAAGCTGGCCACCGACTACGACGCCGGCCTCGACCTGACCTCCAAGGGCGTCAAGGGCAGCAACGACGCACCTGACGGCCCTCCGGGATCCGTCCCGCCGATCGGTGAGGAGAAGACGAAGACCAAGAAGAGCAAGCAGGTCAATCTGCCCAACACGGTCGGCCGCGTGTTCTTCACGCTCCCCAAGGCCGACCCGCGCGACCCGAGGAGCTGGCGCTACTGCTCGGCCAGCTCGGTCCAGGGCAAGTACCGCAACCTCGTGGCGACCTCGGCCCACTGCGTCTACGACACCAGCAAGAACACCTTCTACGACAACTGGATCTTCATTCCGTCGTACTGGGACGGCAACAACGTCTGGGAGGGCAAGGCGCCCTACGGCATCTACGCCGCCAAGACGTTCAACGCGCACGACGACTTCGTGGTGAAGGAGGACTACGACTTCGACTACGCGTTCGTCAACGTCTACAACGGCATCAAGGTCAACTGGGAGAGGGTCAACGGCAAGTGGCAGTGGACGGTCAAGAACGTCGGCCGCCTCGGTGACAACGTCGGCGGCCAGGGCTTCACCTGGAACCGGAGCACGAAGCTGAACGTGTACTCGTTCGGGTACCCGGCCGGCGAGCACCCCGACGGCGACAAGCCGTTCACCGGCCGCACGATGAAGTTCTGCTACGGCAAGACCCGGCCGATGCCCGAGGCCAGGAAGTACAACCTGCAGGAGCACATCGGCTTCAAGTGCTCCTTCACCGCCGGCGCGAGCGGCGGGCCGTTCCTCTACAACTACAAGAGCGCGTCGCGCACCGGCTACCTGGTCGGCGTCAACAGCGTCGCCTGGGACACCGACGCCAACGACCGCTACGACTACATCTCGTCCCCGTACTTCAACACCGACACGTACAAGGTCTACAAGGCCGCGGCCAACCGCTGGACCGGCAACTTCCGCTGATCGAGGTGGCTTACGAGGCCCCGGTTCTCCTGGGAACCGGGGTCTTCCACTGAGGCGTACATCACTGGAGCGGGCGCGGAATGAGCGGAATTCAACAAGCGCCTACACCCGCTCTGACCTGCGGAAACGTCCGTTACCAATGATCATTTAGAGATCTGTCTGACGGTGTCCTTATAGTGCACAGAGCACTCTTGATCAGGTAACGAATCTCTATCCTGGCTGCAATACCACCAGTTCATCTGGAAAAATCCACCCTTACGACCCCAAGAAAGGCTAATTCATGATCCCCCGGGCCAGGCACTTGGTGGCGGCTGCGCTCAGCAGCGCGCTGCTGATGGCGCCTGCCTTCACGGGGATCGCGAACGCCGCGCGCGACAGCAGGGTCTTCGCCGTCTCGCTGGCCAAGACCGCGGTGGACGTGAAGCGGGTCGCCGACTACTGGACCCCCGACCAGCTCAAGCAGGCCGACAGCTACAGCCCCGCGACGCCCGGCACCCAGGCCGCCACCCCGGCGCCGTCGGCCTCCGCGCAGGCCTCCAACGCCGCCACGCAGGCCGCGACCACCGTCACGCGGGCCGTCGCCGCCCAGGCGGTGCCGCCCGTGCTGGCGCGCAAGGGCACGGTCGCCAGGACCATGGGCAAGGTCTTCTTCCGGTTCGGGGACAAGGAGTACTGGTGCTCCGCCAGCGCGGTCGCCGCCAAGAACCGCAGCGTCGTCGCGACGGCCGGGCACTGCGCGTACGACCCGCGGCAGGCCAAGGCGGCCGACTACTGGATCTTCGTCCCCAACCCCGGGTCCAACGGCGAGACGCCCGACGGCATCTACGTGGGCTCCTCGATCAGCATGCACGAGGACTGGTCGGGCAAGGGCGACTACGACTTCGACTACGCGTTCGTGACCGTGCACCGCGGCTTCAAGTGGGAGTCCAAGGACGGCCGCTACGTCATGAAGGACGTGGGCCGGCTCCAGGACAACGTCGGCGGCCAGGGCATCGAGCTCAACAAGAAGCCGACCACGTACACGGTGACCGCGTTCGGCTACCCGGCGGGCGCGCAGCCCGACGGCACCCGACCGTTCGACGGCAAGCGCCTGCGCATGTGCAAGGAAGGCCCCACCCGCTGGACCTCCGCCGTCAGCCTCGACCTGCAGAAGGGCGTGCAGCTGCTCAACTGCGACTTCAGCCCGGGCGCGAGCGGCGGTCCGTGGCTGATCGGCTTCAACAAGGACCGCTGGACCGGCTATCTGAACGGCGTCAACAGCCTGACCTGGAACAGAGACGCGAAAGGCTGGTACGACGCGGTGTCGTCTCCGTACTTCGACACCACCGCCGGAGAGGTCTACCGACGCGCCGCCGCGCAGACCACTCCGCCAAATGTGACCTAAATCACTGCAACCGTCCGGTCACTACTGGTGATCAGCGCATCCTTTGTCTCAACAAGGTCACGACACCCCGTTGGAACGCTGACATGATCTACCTGAAATTCACACGTCCATTGTCAAACCGGTAAGTTCCGGGCTGTCCGTTTGCTGAGTTATGGAGGTGCACGAGGCGCCTCATGTCAGCGCAACCTGGAGTTACCTTGAAGCGAATCCTTCTGCCCGCCGGCGGCGCCGTCCTCGCGACCGGCCTGCTCGCGGTAGGTCTGACCGGTACGGCCCAGGCCGACGGCGACGTCTCCCACGACCCGATGGCCAACAACACCGCCGAGGCGGCCTCCGTCGCCTCCTTCTGGCTCGCCTCGAACGGGGCCGCGCTCCGCCAGGCGACCCAGTACACCTGGGACGCGAAGGAAGTCCGAAAGGTCGTCTCCAAGGGCGGTTACAGCCCTGACGGCCGCCCCGGCACCACGGCGCCGACCGGCGAGACGAAGTCGACCGCCAAGGCCCAGAACGTGAACATCCCCAAGACCATCGGCAAGGTCTTCTTCGTCGACGGCTCCGGCAAGTTCCGCTGGTGCTCGGCCACCTCCATCCAGTCGAACTACCGCAACCTGGTCTCCACGGCCGGCCACTGCGTGTACGACACGGACAGCGACAAGGCCCTCCTCGACAACTGGGTCTTCGTCCCCGGCTACTACCAGGGCAAGGCCCCGTGGGGCATCTACGTGGGCAAGCAGGCCTTCACCCACTACGACTTCGACACCTACGAGGACTACGACCGCGACTACGCGTTCGTCACCGTCTACAACGGCATCCAGTTCAACGGTGTGAAGCAGGTGGACCGCAAGGACTTCCAGTCCTTCACCGGCCCCAAGCGCTCGTGGGGCGGCCGTTACTACATCCTGCTGTCCAAGGACGCCGGCCGCCTCGGTGACAACGTCGGCGGCCAGGGCTTCGCCTGGAACCAGCCCACCGGCAAGCCCGTCCGCGCCTTCGGCTACCCGGCCGCTCCGCACCCGGACGGCAACAAGGTCTACAGCGGCGTCACGCCGAAGAACTGCTACGGCACGACCACCGCCAAGGCGGTCGGCGCCCCCTGGCTCAAGATCGAAGAGCACATCGGCCTCAAGTGCGCCGTGACCCCCGGTTACGACGGCGGCCCCTGGCTCCTCAACTACAGCAACGGCAAGCGCCTGGGTTACGTGAACGGTGTGACGAGCACCTTCGCCGACCAGGACGGCAACGACCGCATCGACTACATCACCTCGCCCTACTTCGACGGCGAGACGGCAGCGGTCTACAACGCCGCCAAGAACGTGTGGTCCGGCAAGATCGTCGGCCCGAACGGCGAGCTGTACAAGTAAGCCCTTCCAGGGGAAAGGCGAGGGTCTCGGCATCCCGAGGCCCTCGCCTTAACTCTTTCCTGGCCCGAAAGCCCGGCCTTCCCCTTGGGGGCGCTTCGCGCCATGAAGTTCCAGACAGCGCCTCCCCAAGGGGCTCGCGCCCCCTTCGACCTCCCCAACCCCCCGCTCGCTTCGCCCGCCAGCCTCCGCCCCTTGCCCGGTTACCGGCTTGGCCTGCTGGAGCCCGCCCCGGCGAGGGGCTCCCGCCCCTCGCGCACCCCCGACGTGAGCATGTGAAGGCCGACCACCACTTTGACCATCAAGGGAAACCAACAGAGTCGGTAAGCGGGCGCAACGGTGGGAAAAGACCGCCCCGCCGCCCCGGGTGCGATGCAGACGCCCTCGTCGCAAAGGCGCCCACCCGTGCCGATGCCGGCACTAACCCTGCTGCCCGCCGGCTTCGTCGAACAGCTCCTCCAGGGCCTGGGCGGTTGCCGCGCGGGTGGTCCAGGTTTCCAGTTGTGCAAGATCGGTGCAGGCGGTGATCCGAGCCCGTACGTCCTCTGGGACGTCAAGGCCACGGGCGGCGAGCACCAGCAGGACTGCCCTGGCCTCCCCTTCGGCCTTGCCCTCGGCCTTGCCCTCCGCCTTGCCTTGTTCACGGCCGCGGCCGAAGTGTTCGCGAGCGAAGGGGGTGTAGACGGGCCAGTCGGTAGACGTCATGATCTCCTCCATGAGGCGGCGTACTTCTGGCGCAGCCATGCTGTAAGCGTATTCAGTGTACTTCAGAGCGTGATCGTCATCCGTGTCAGTCAGCGCCGCGGCGAATGCTTCAACCACCTTGCGGTCACGGCCGTGGACCATGATCGACATGGCCGCCAACCCCAGGTGACCGGCGGCCTCCTGGGGGTCGGTGAGGGCTGGAATGCTGTCCGGCCCCAGAACCAGGGCCTGCAGCCGGTAGCCGGTCAGCCCGGACTCGATCGGCTGCGCGTAGTAGGCGGCCGTAGCCCGGTCGGGACAGATGACCAGGACCGTGACGTCGCAGCCCAACATCAGCCACAAAACGGCGGCATAGCGGGCCAGCTGCCGGGGAGCCTTGGACTTGTCCTGCTGGATTTCCACGATGATGGCGTGCGCGGGATCTTGCGACGGCCCCAGGACGAGGACCATGTCGGCGTGGATGTCGTCGGAACGACGGGTGTTGAAGGTCGTGTTCTCCAGCCGGACCAGCGGGGTGTCGGGCAGTTCCACCCCCATGAGATCGCGCAGAATCTCCACCGCCAGCTCGGGGCGATGCTCGAACATCTTGACGAGGGCGTCATGTCGGGGGGACGGCATGGCACCCATTGTCACATGTTGAGTACGCAAAGCGACGAGAGTTGGCATCAACTCATCGCATAGACGCACGGCTCCAGGCCCAGGATGAGCCAGCCGGTCAACGACCGCCGGCCCCAATTTGCGAAATCCGCCCTTTGGCATCCCCCACGCGTTCCGCCAGATCCGCCGCGTCAGCCCGACGCGGGAGGCCGGCGGGGCGCTGCTGCGTCTTGCGTCAGAGACAGCTGGATACCCGCCCAAGCGTAAGATCTTTTTTGGATCTGCTGACACAGAGTGTTTACCTTGTCACGATGGGCACATGCATCGTGGCGATCTGACGAACGCCGAATGGGAACGGCTGGCATCGCTGCTATCCCCCGGCGACACACTTGGAGACCGGTGGGACGAGCACCGGATGATGATCAATGGGGTGCTCTACCAAGCCAGGACCGGTCTGCGGTGGCGTCATCTGCCCGGGCGATTCGGCTGCTGGGTGACCATCTACCGGCACCACCGCCACTGGACGGCCGACGGCACCTGGCGGCGGCTGCTGAGAGCGATCGAGACCGCTCAGGACGACGCGACGACCGATGGCGGCGCCGCACAGCCACCACCGCGCCCCGCGCCCGTCCGCCACCCCCGGCACGAAGCCCTCGCCCACGATCCGGTGCTGCTGAGCCTGCGCTCCCACCTGGCGGCGGTCGTCCGGCAGAGGGACATCTAGTCCCTGGGCCCTACCTACTTGGCGTATCGGCGGCACCCGCAATCGGCCCGCCCGACCGGTTCGCCCTTCCTCCGACGGCCGAGGAGCACCCCTCCAGCTCCTCGCCCGCCATCACGCACACTGAGGCGCTCCGAAGCGCCCCAGTCCACATAGGCCAGGCGCGGGGCGTCTCCCCCTACGACCGACCCCACGCCTGGCGCTCGACAGCCGTCCTCGCCGCCCCTCCTCCCGGCGAGGACGGCCGTTTTTTGCCCTCTATAACCCGAACCTGAAGATCACCTGTGAGGATTGGACCGAGTTAGACGGATAAGGTGTCAATCCGGTTCCTGTGATCTAAGTCACGTTTCACCGACTACGGTACGTGGCGGGCCACTAACGACACTCCAGTCCCGTCAGCAATTACCCCGTCATACCCAGCGAAAACGTAACTATCCAATCACCGCGCGCAAAGATCTCTGACAGATAACAGCACGGTAACGGCGGTAGGGGCGCCTACCGGATCGCCCAAAGCGGGTTCCACCTGCGGAGATCACCACGCTATGTTCCTTGCTATCCCTTTACTGACGCATGGGACGCATGTTGCGACCCACGACAGAGCAAGGAGCAGTTCCCTTGAAGCGCATCCTCATCCCCGCCGGTGGTGCCATCGTGGCTACCGGCCTTCTGGCCGCCGGTCTGGCCGGCAACGCCCAGGCCGCCAGCGACGTCGCATCTGACCCGATGGCGACGAGTGCGGCGAACGCCAAGGCCATTGCCCAGTTCTGGGCCGACAACAACGGCGCTGCCCTCCGGGCCGCCAAGGAGTCCAACGTCTGGGACAAGGGCGACGTCGCCAAGCTGCAGAGCAAGGGCGGCTACAGCGCCGACACCAAGCCCGGCTCGACGGCGCCGATCGGCCAGGAAAAGAAGACGACCGTCAAGGTCCAGAACGTCAACATGCCGAAGACCATCGGCAAGGTGTTCTTCGTCAACAGCAAGGGCGAGAAGAAGTGGTGCTCCGCCACTTCGATCCAGTCCCAGTACCGCAACCTGGTCGCCACGGCCGGTCACTGCGTGTACGACACGGCGACCAACTCGGACGTCCTGTCCAAGTGGGTCTTCGTCCCCGGTTACTACCAGGGCAAGGCTCCGTGGGGCATCTACGTGGGTAAGCAGGCCTTCACCCACTACGACTTCGACGTGTACGAGGACTACGACCGCGACTACGCGTTCGTGACCGTGTACAACGGCGTGTCGCTCAGCGGCAAGACCAGCAAGGTCCTGCCGAGCGAGTACAAGGCGGCTGTCGCCAAGGGCGCCGTCGGGTACGTCAAGGAAACGACGATCACCAAGGAAGAGTTCGACGCCGGTTTCGACAAGTACGGTGAGTCTGGTCCGTACAAGTCGAAGGTCGTCGACCCCAAGGTCGAGACCGTTGCCAAGCCGAGCGACGTGACGAACGGCAACGTCGAGGACTACATCAAGGGCGAGGGCCCCACCAAGGGCATCCAGCTCACGAGTGCTGAGGTCTCCAAGAGCGTCTACGACGCCGCCCCCAGCGGCTTCGACAACGGCGCCAAGTTCGAGCGCCTGAGCACTGAGGTGCCCATCAGCAAGGAGGCCTACGACTCCCTGGTGGCGGCCAAGGGTGACGGCAAGTTCCTCGGCACCCTGCGTGTCGTGAAGAACTCGGCCGGCACCGAGACCGCGTGGTTCAAGACGCAGTACTACATCAAGAAGTGGATCAAGTCCACCGCTCAGGTGAAGTACTGGGTCGAGGACTACTACCTCGTCGACATCGCCGCCAAGGACAACGGTCGCCTCGGCGACAACGTCGGCGGCCAGGGCTTCGCGTGGAACCAGCCCACCGGCAAGCCCGTCCGCGTGTTCGGCTACCCGGCCGCCGCGCACCCCGACGGCAACAAGAACTACACCGGCGTGACTCCGAAGTGGTGCTACGGCAACACGACGAAGAAGCTGCAGGGTTCTGCCGCCAAGAAGATCGAGGAGCACGTGGCCCTCAAGTGCGCCTTCACCGAGGGCGCCGACGGTGGTCCGTGGCTGTACAAGTACAGCAACTCCAAGCGTCTCGGTTACCTGAACGGTGTCGTGAGCACCTTCAACGACCAGGACGGCAACGGCCGCGTGGACTACATCTCCTCGCCGTACTTCGACGGTGAGACCAACGTGGTCTACAAGGCCGCCGCGGCCTCGTGGTCCGGCAAGATTGTCTAAGGTGACGCAGAGCGACCGGTCCTAGACCGTTCGTATAACCGTTTCCCGCGAAGGGCCCGGCATTCGCCGGGCCCTTCTGCGTTCCCGTCCAAAAGTGAAGCCCGTTGGACGCATGGGGCGCTCATACGGTGCCATCAATCCAATGTGATCTGCATCACATAACCTATTCGACCGCGATCGAAGGCGCGCCAGAGCCCCGCCGACCGTGCTGACAACTCCCTTATGTTGATCAGGGCAAACGGTCTCAATGCCAGCTTTCCTCGACTCCTGCGCATCAGCCGTTTAAACATCACAGAACGGTCACGCCCGTCTTGTCGCATCTTTTCCTGTCAAAGCGGCTACCCGCGAGCAAGATCCACACTGTATGTTCCTGGCTATCCCTTTACTGACGCATGGGACGCAAGAGGCGTTCCACGACAGCGCAAGGAGTTACCGTGAAGCGCATCCTCCTCCCCGCCGGTGGCGCCATTCTGGCCACTGGCCTCCTGGCCGCCGGCCTGGCCACCACGGCCCAGGCTGACGACACCATCTCGTCCGACGTGCTGGCGAGCCAGCAGAAGGCGGCCGAGACCCTGGACTTCTGGACCAAGTCCAACTACGCGGCCCTCAAGCAGGCCGTTGCCTTCAACCCCGACGCGCTCGAGGTTCAGAAGATCTCCTCCGGTGGTGGCTATACCTCGGACACCAAGCCGGGTTCCACCGCCCCCATCGGCGAGGAGAAGAAGGCCGCCGTCAAGGTTCAGAACGTGAACCTGCCGAAGACCATCGGTAAGGTTTTCTTCGAGGGCCGTGACGGCAAGCTGTACTGGTGCTCCGGCACCTCGATCCAGTCGCAGTACCGCAACCTGGTCGCCACGGCCGGTCACTGCGTGTACGACATCGCCGGCAACGACGAGGTCGTGTCCCGCTGGGTCTTCGTCCCCGGTTACTACCAGGGCAAGGCTCCTTGGGGCGTGTACGTGGGTAAGCAGGCCTTCACCCACTACGACTTCGACGTCTACGAGGACTTCGACCGCGACTACGCCTTCGTCACCGTCTACGACGGCATCGGCGGCGTGCTCAACAAGGAGACCAAGGTCTCCCCGAGCGAGTACAAGGCGCACATCGCCAAGGGTGGCAAGGGTTACGTCAAGGAAACCCCCATCACCAAGGAAGAGTTCGCGGCCGGGTACGACAAGTACGGCGAGGCGGGCCCCTTCAAGTCCAAGCTGGCCGACCCCTCGGTCGAGACGGTCGCCATGCCGAAGGACGCTGCGGCGAAGATCGAGGACTACATCTCCAAGGGTGTCGACGGCGTCCAGCTGACCGGCGTCGAGGTCACCGAGGCGACGTACAAGGCTGCCCCGTCGGGTCTCGACAACGGCGCCAAGTTCGAGCGTCTGAGCACCGAGGTCCCCATCTCCAAGGAGGCCTACGACGCTCTCGTGGCCGCCAAGGGTGACGGCAAGTTCCTCGGCACCGTGCGGACCAACGACGCGAAGACGGCGTGGTTCAAGACGCAGTACTACGTCAAGAAGTGGGTCAAGACCACTGCTGTGATGAAGTACTGGGTCGAGGACTACTTCGTCGTCGAGAACGTGGTCAAGAGCGTTGGTCGCCTCGGCGACAACGTTGGTGGCCAGGGCTTCGCGTGGAACCAGGCTGCTGGTAGCGCCGTCCGTACCTTCGGCTACCCCTACGGCCCGCACCTGGACGGCAACAAGCCGTTCACCGGTGTGACGCCGAAGTGGTGCTACGGCAAGACCGCGAAGAAGGCTCTGCTCATCCCCTCGAAGAAGGTCGAGGAGCAGATCTCGCTGAAGTGCACCGTGACCGCCGGCTACGACGGTGGCCCCTGGCTGTCCAAGTACAGCAACGCCAAGCGTCTCGGCTACGTCAACGGTGTCACCAGCCTCATCGCGGACACCGACGGCAACAAGCGCTACGACACGATCACCTCGGCTTACTTCGACGGTGAGACCAACGTCGTCTACAAGGCCGCTGCGGCCTCGTGGAGCGGCAAGCTCATCCCGTAGTTCGCTGCGGATCGGAACGAAGACTTGTTCGTCGTTCTCCAGCAATACCGAAGGGCTCGGCATCCTGCCGGGCCCTTCGGCCTTTTTGCTGAGAAATCTGGCAATTCCCCTTACCAGAGTGACTAACGGGTCGATAGGGTCTTTACACGCCTTTTGACAACTGTGGAGCCTCCCGTGAAGCGCCTGCTCGTCCCCCTAGCCGCCGCCTGCCTGAGTGCCGCCGCGCTCGCCGTCCCAGCCACCGCCGCACCGAGCTGGGCCACCGACAATCTCCTGCCGAAGCCCGCCGACGCGTACGGTGCCGCGGACTTCTGGCTCGACTCCAACGGAGCCGCCCTGCGCAAGGCCACCCAGTACAACCTGGATGTCAAGAAAGTCTCCAAGCTGGTGTCGGGGGGCAGCAACGGCGCCCCTGACGGCAAGCCGGGCATGACCGGCCCGACCACCACCGCCAAGGCGACGGTGTCCAAGAACGTCAACCTGCCCAAGACCATCGGCAAGGTGTTCTTCCTCGACAAGTCCGGCAACTACCGCTGGTGCTCGGCGACGTCCATCCAGTCCAGGAACCGCAACCTGGTCGCCACCGCGGGCCACTGCGTCTTCGCGAACGGCAAGGACGACGTCTACGACAAGTGGATCTTCGTGCCCGGCTACTACCAGGGCAAGGCCCCCTGGGGTGTTTACGTGGGCGCCTACGCCTTCACCGCGTACGACCTGGACACCTACGACGACTACGACGGCGACTTCGCGTTCGTCGCGGTGCACAACGGCTTCACCCTGGCCGCCCGCAAGGAGGTCACCAGGAGCGAGTTCATCAAGTGGGGCGGTGACAAGTGGGTCGAGCACGAGGAGATCAAGAAGGACGAGTTCGACCTCAACTTCGCCAAGTACGGGCCGCTCGGGCCGTACTGGTCCAAGGACTTCGATCTCACGCCTGAGAAGGTCGGCCACGACTACACCGGAGCCAAGACCCTGACGAAGGTCGAGGTCACCAAGGCCGCCTACGAAGCCGCTCCCAAGGACACCGCCGACCGCGCGAACGGCGAGCAGTACGAGAAGGTCGAGCGGACCCCCATCTCCCTGGAGACCTACAAGAAGCTCGTGGCCGAGAAGTCCGACGGCAAGTTCCTCGGCTGGCTCGAGGTCGACAAGGACAAGAACGGCAACGAGATCGCCTGGTACGAGAGCCACTACTACCTCAAGCAGTGGGTCAAGACCGGCAAGACGATCCGCTACTTCCGTGACCACTACATCCTCGGCATCGCCAAGGACATGGGCCGGCTCGGTGACGTCGTCGGCGGGCAGGGCGTGGCCTGGAACCAGCCCCTCGGCCAGCAGGTGACCGCCTTCGGCTACCCCTCGGCCCCGCACCCCGACGGCGACCGCCCGTTCAGCGGTGTGACGCCGAAGTGGTGCTCCGGCAAGACCGCCACCAAGAGCTACCAGGTCAACACCTTCAGGGTCGAGACGCACCAGTTGCTCAAGTGCTCCATGACCGGCGGCGCCGACGGCGGCCCCTGGCTCATCAAGTACGACAACAACAAGCGCACCGGCTACGTCAACGGCGTGACCAGCCTGTTCCACGACAACGACGGCAACGGCCGGGTCGACTACATCAGCTCGGCGATCTTCGACGGTGAGGTGGCCGACGTGTACAACAAGGCCAACTACGCGGAGACCAAGAAGATCGTCGGCCCGAACGGCGAGCTTCTCCAGTAGACGGCAGCACGAAAACGGCCCGGGTGACCAGCACCCGGGCCGTTTCGCGTCATACCGGCGCGAGCTCCCGCGTCCGTTCGCGCAGCGCCAGCACGGCCCGCTCGTTCTTGTACGGCTCCAACCGCCGCCGCAGGTCGGCCGCGTACGACCGCGACCGGGTCGACTGCAGCTCCCCCGCCAGCGCGAAGGCGGTGCCCGCGACCGAGCACGCCTCCTCCAGCTCCCCGCACTGCAGCAGCCCGGCGGCCAGCAGCGAGAGGTTGAACATCCGCCCTCGGACGTAGCGGGAGTCCATGTCGAGCGAGCGCCGGGCCTGTCGCACGGCCCGCTCCCCCTCCCCCAGGTCACGGAAGCAGTGGGCGAACTTCGCCGACAGGTAGGCCTCGTCGAAGTAGCTGAGCCAGACGGGCTCGTCGTCGGGCTTGCGGGCGTCGAAGGCGCACTCCGCCTCGTGCAGGGCGACCCCGCAGGAGCGGACGTCGCCCAGACCGGCGTGGGCGTGGGCCTCCAGGACGTGCGCGGAGGCCAGGAGCGTGTGCACGCCGGCGCGGCGGGCCGCCAGCTGGGCGGACCGGGCCAGGTCGAGGGCGTGGGAGTGCTGGCCCATGTAGATGGCCTGGTGGGCCATGCCGGCCAGGATCTCGCCGCCCAGAGTGTGGTCGTCGGCGCTCCTGGCCAGGCGGAGCGCCTGGATGAGGTAGCGCTGGGCGAGACCGTGCTGCTCCATGTCGTACGCCATCCAGCCGGCCAGGCGGGTCAGCTCGGCGGCCGCGGCGGCCAGCCGGCGGCCGGTGGACTCGCCGTACAGGCCGTCCTTGAGCAGCGGCGAGACGGCGGTGTCCAGATATTTGACCACGGACGAGCGGACCCGGCCGCTGCCGAAACGGTTGTCGAGCTCACCGAACGATCGGGTGACCTCGTGGATGGCGGCGATGTCGGCGCGGCCCACCCGCCGCCCGCCCGTGCCGCTCAGCTGTCCCCCGGGTGGGGACGTCAGCCAGCGGATGGCTCCCACGGAGCCCGCTCCTATCGCGAAGGTGGAGTCGATCAGGAACCTCCGTCTCTCCACGTCGGCCCGCCATAGCGCAGTCACGGTCGCGACCCCCTCCTGCCACGTGTGCGTGAACTCCTGCCCGAGATCGAGGGGAGTGAGGATCGCCGGCATGCCCAGGTCTTCCGAGGTAACCGGTCGGCCCAGCCGCATCGCGAAGATCTCAGCGAGCAGGCCGGGCACCGGGTCACGCGGCCTCTGACCACCGATCCAGCGCAACACGGAGCTGTGGTCGTATTTGAGGCCCGGAGTGCCACGGGCGGCTCCCCAATCGTTCAGGCACCTGGCCAGTCCTTTGTGGGAGAAGCCCGCTTCCGCGATGAGTTGCTGAAGCAGTCGGTTCGGCTCGCGTTCCATCGCTCTCCTCGTCACAGGAGTTGGGCGCCCACACCTTACAGAGAGCTACTGTTATAGCACCTTGAGTAAAGGTTTTAGGGCAGTTCTCAAAGAGACCCCCAACTGCACGACGAAACGGGGGCCTCCGTGATCCACGGAGGCCCCCGTACGAAGAGGTCAGACGCGGGCGACGCCGTCCGCGCGGGCCTGGGCCGCGACCGCGGCGGTCACGGCGGGAGCGACGCGCTCGTCGAACGGGCTCGGGATGACGTACGTCGGCGAGAGGTCGTCGCCGACGACGCCGGCCAGCGCGTTGGCGGCGGCCACCTTCATGTTCTCGGTGATGGCGGACGCGCGCACGTCGAGGGCGCCCCTGAAGACGCCGGGGAAGGCCAGCACGTTGTTGATCTGGTTGGGGAAGTCGGAGCGGCCGGTGGCCACGACCTTGGCGTGCCGGGCGGCCGCCTCGGGGTGGACCTCGGGGGTGGGGTTGGACAGGGCGAAGACGATGGAGTCGGGCGCCATGGAGGCGATGGCCGCCTCGGACACGGTGGACCCGGACAGCCCGACGAACACGTCCGCGCCCGCGAGCGCGTCCTCCGTCGAGCCGGTGTGGCCGGCGCGGTTGGTGTCGCGGGCGAGGGCCTCCTTGACGGGGTTGAGCCCCTCGCGGCCCGCGTAGATCATGCCCTTGGAGTCGGCGACCGCGATGTCGCCGATGCCCGCCTCCAGGAGGATGCGGGAGACGGCGACGCCGGACGCGCCCGCGCCGGCCACGACGGCGCGCAGGTCGCCGAGCGAGCGCCCGGTCAGGCGGGCGGCGTTCTGGAGCGCGGCGAGCACCACGATGGCGGTGCCGTGCTGGTCGTCGTGGAAGACGGGGATGTCGAGCAACCCGCGGAGCCGGTCCTCGACCTCGAAGCAGCGCGGGGCGCTGATGTCCTCGAGGTTGATGCCGCCGAACGACGGCGCGAGGCGCACGACGGTCTCGACGAGGGCGTCGACGTCGGTGCAGTCGAGGCAGATGGGGACGGCGTCGACGTTCGCGAACTGCTTGAACAGCAGCGCCTTGCCCTCCATGACCGGCATGGCGGCCGAGGGGCCGATGTCGCCGAGGCCGAGCACGGCGGTGCCGTCGGAGACGACGGCGACCACGTTGGAGACCCAGGTGTAGTCGTTGACCAGCGCGGGCGTCTCGGCGATGGCGGTGCAGACCCGGGCGACGCCGGGCGTGTAGGCGAGGGAGAGGTCGTCCGCGTCGCGGACGGGAACGGTGGAGCGGACCTCGAGCTTGCCCCCGCGGTGCAGCGCGAAGGCCGGGTCGAGATCGAGTTTCTCGACGGAAACGGAAGCAGAAGCGGGCGTGACAGCCACAGCGACCCCTGTAGTCATCGGGAGCGGAAGAAACCTTCGGCGGGCGAGCGCGAGCGGGCTGGCCTCGGTAGCTGCCAGGATCCCCTCGTCGGTCGTCTCAGAGGGGTACGGGGGTCACCCGTCTCCCTATCGTGCCACATGGTGAGATGGAGTCGGTGTCAGTGCCGACGCCGTTCCGTTGACGCATCGTTAAATGTCTGATGACGGACCGGTGCGAAACCCCATTTAAACTGCACAAAACGCAAGTTTCCTGGCTTTTCACTTTGAGGAGGCCGTACATGGCCCTCAGTCCCAAGGGCCGCCGTGGCTATGCCGCCGGCGTGCTCGCGTTGACCGCCGCTGTGGCGCTGACCGCGTGCGGGAGCGGCGGCAACAGCTCGAGCTCCGCCACCACCAGCGCGAGCGCCTCCGCGGCCGGCGGCGTCCAGCTGGTGGCTCCTGGCAAGCTCACGGTCTGCACGAACATCCCGTACGAGCCGTTCCAGTTCAAGGACGCGAGCGGCAAGATCGTCGGGTTCGACGTGGACATCGTCGACCTGGTCGCGAAGAAGCTGGGCGTGACCCAGGAGATCGTGGACATCGACTTCGCCGTGATCAAGAGCGGTGCCGCCATGGCGGCGAAGAAGTGCGACCTGGCCGCCGCCGGCATGACGATCACGCCGGAGCGCAAGGCGAACATCGACTTCTCCGAGCCCTACTTCGACGCCACCCAGGCGTTGCTCGCCAAGAAGGGCACGGGGGCGACGTCGCTGGCCGACGTCAAGGCCAAGAACCTCAAGCTGGGCGCCCAGGCCAGCACCACGGGCCTCGACTACGTCAAGAAGCAGGGCTTCGACCCGACGGAGTACGCCGACTCCGCCAAGGAGCTGCTGGCCCTGCAGGCCGGCCAGGCCGACGTGATCGTCCAGGACCTCCCCGTGGTCCTCACCTGGCTGAAGAAGCCGGAGATCGCCGCGAAGTTCGAGCTGATCGGCAGCCTGGACACCGGCGAGCAGTACGGCCTCGGCCTGAAGAAGAACGCCGACCCGGTGCTGCTCAAGACGATCAATGAAGAGATCGCCAAGGCCAAGCAAGACGGCACCTACGAGAAGATCTACGTGAAGTGGTTCGGCAAGAAGCCCGGCGAGCTGGGCTGATCCATGGCCGACCAGCCGAAGACGGCTGAGCCCGCGCGCGCCGGGCTCAGCCCTCGGAAGAAGCAGCAGATCAGCCGCGGCATCCAATATGCCGTCCTGGTCGTCGTGCTCGTCCTCCTTGTCCTGTACGCGGACTGGGGCAGCCTCGCACAGAACTTCGCCAAGCCCGACGTGGCGAAGCAGACGCTGCCGGAACTGTTCACCATCGCGCTGCGCAACACGGTCATCTACACGGTCACCGGATTCGTCCTCGCCTTCCTCGTGGGACTGCTGCTCGCGCTCATGCGGCTGTCGCCGGTCCGGCCCTACCGGTGGATCGCGATCGTCTACATCGAGATCTTCCGTGGCCTGCCCGCGCTGCTGATCTTCATCATGATCACCTTCTTGCCACTGGCGCTGCCGGGCTTCGAGGTGCCTTTCGGTACATACGGCCAGGTCGCCCTCGGGCTCGGGGCGATCGGCGCGGCCTACCAGGCGGAGGTGTTCCGCGCGGGGCTGCAGGCCGTGCCCAAGGGGCAGGTCGAGGCCGCCAGATCGCTGGGCATGTCGGCCACCCGCGCCCAGTTCACCGTGGTGATCCCGCAAGCCCTCCGCATGGTCATCCCGCCGACCACCAACCAGTTCGTGGCCCTGCTCAAGGACTCCTCGCTGGTGCTGTTCCTCGGCGTGTCCAGCGAGTATGTCGAGCTCGCCAAGTTCGGCAACGACCTGGCCTCCCAGCACTCCAACGCCACGCCCATCATGGTCTCCGGTCTGACGTACCTGATCGTCACGATCCCGCTGGGATATCTGGCGACCCGGCTGGAGGGACGTAAGGGGAGGAACCGATGACGCACGCGATCGAGATCGCGGACCTGCACAAGCACTTCGGCAAGAACGAGGTGCTCAAGGGCATCCACATGACCGTCGACCCCGGCCAGGTGGTCTGCGTCATCGGCCCGTCGGGCTCCGGCAAGTCCACCCTGCTGCGCTGCGTGAACCTGCTGGAGGTGCCCACCAAGGGCAAGGTGTTCGTGGAGGGCGTCGAGCTCACCGACCCCGACGTGGACATCGACGCCGTACGCCGCCGCATCGGCATGGTCTTCCAGCAGTTCAACCTGTTCCCGCACATGACCGCGCTGCAGAACGTGATGATCGCCCAGCAGCGGGTGCTGAAGCGGGGCAAGAAGGAAGCCGAAGTCGTCGCCAGGGAGAACCTGGACAAAGTCGGTGTCGGCGCCAAGTGCGACGCCTACCCGGCGCAGCTTTCGGGCGGCCAGCAGCAGCGGGTGGCGATCGCCAGGGCGCTGGCCATGAACCCCGATCTGATGCTGTTCGACGAACCCACCTCGGCGCTCGACCCCGAGCTGGTGGGCGACGTGCTCACTGTCATGCGGAAGCTGGCGGAGGAGGGCATGACCATGCTCGTGGTCACCCATGAGATGGGGTTCGCGCGGCAGGTGGCCGACCGGGTGGTGTTCATGGACGGCGGCGTGATCGTCGAGGACGGCGAGCCGGCGCAGGTGATCGGCGACCCGCAGCAGGAACGCACGCGCGCCTTCCTCCACCGGGTCCTGCACCCCGAGGATTGAGGTCCGGCAGCACGGCGGGGCGCAGCCACCCGTACCCCCTTCCCAGGCCCGGTACGAAGCGCCCCGCCCACCGGACCCGGCACCGCCGCGCATCGCCCTGAAGCGCCGCCCCAACGCTCCGAAGCGCCGGGAAAAGCCCTCTCTACCCGGCGGCGCCGACAGCCCCGGAAGCGCCTTCTCAGCCGCGCCTGACCGCACTCCCCGCCGGAAGACCCGGCCCCGATCGGCGGGCCCCGTGATGTAATACACCCGCATGGACCTCACCTCTTACGCCGAGTGGGCCGTCCGGCTGGTCAACGACCCTGACCCGCCGCCGGAGCTGAGGCCGCTGCGCGCCGAGCTGGCCGCCGCCTTCGACGAGGCCGACGACGAACGGGCCGTGGCGGCGCGGCTCAACGCCCTGCTCGTGCGCTATCCCGTACGCCCCCAGCTCACCGACCACGACGGCGCGGGCTGGCACCTCCACCTGGCCGAGGACTCCGCCGCCGGCGCCGTGATGGGCCTGGCCGCGGTCGTGGCGGAGCTGGGCGCGGACCGGCTCGGCCGGTGCCAGGAGCAGCGCTGCGGGAAGGCGTTCCTGGACACCTCGTCCAACCGTTCGCGCCGCTACTGCTCCTCCCGCTGCGCCAGCCGCGCGAACGTCGCCGCCTTCCGCGCCCGCCGGCGCAACGGCTCCTGACGCCGCCTAACGCCGCCGCAGGAGGGGCCAGTAACGCAGCACGACCCGGCCCACGATGTCGTGGACCGGCCCGAAGTCCCAGCTGTCACGCCGCCCGCTGGCCCGCTGGTTGTCGCTCTCCAGCCACCATCCGTCCTGTCCGTGCCATTGCGCCCGTTTCACGATGAGCTGCTGGGGATCGCCGGGAAGTCTCGCCACCACGAGGTCTCCCGGGTGGACGGTGGCGCCCCGGCGTACGAGGAGCCAGTCGCCGGGAACCAGCGCGGGCCGCATCGAATCGCCCTCGACACGCACTCTCATGGGCTGTGACCCCCTACTCCGCAGGCGTTGGGACCCGAGTAAGGTCGGTTGTGGACCAAGCTGATTCAGCATCAAGGAAGGACTTTCTGATGCTCGCACGACTGCTACGACCCAAGCATGTCGCTTCCGCACACTGCGACCTGCCCTGTGGGGTCTACGACCCCGCCCAGGCCCGCATCGAGGCCGAGTCGGTCAAGGCGATCATGGAAAAGTACGCGGCCAACGAGGACGCGGTCTTCCGCGCCCGCGCGCTGACCATCAAGGAGGAGCGGGCCGAGCTGGTCAAGCACCACCTGTGGGTGCTGTGGACCGACTACTTCAAGCCGCCGCACCTGGAGCAGTACCCTCAGCTTCACCAGCTCTTCTGGGACGCCACCAAGCTCGCGGGCGCCGCCGGCGCCAAGGGCACGGTCGACGTCTCCAAGGCCGAGGACCTGCTGGGCAAGATCGACGAGATCTCCAAGATCTTCTGGGAGACCAAGGCCGCCTAAAACGGCACATAAGGCTCTGCACGGCAGCAGCCGTGCAGAGCCTTTTCCGTTGATGGCGAGTCTGAATCGTCCAAGCACCTCCCAGGGGCGGTAAGTTGCAGTTGGCGTCGGAAACGCGAGGAGGAACGTGACCGAGGAAACCGAGACGCGCGCGGAGGGCGTGGCCGGCATCCGCGACGTGGTGAGCATCAGGCTCCCCGCCGCCAGTGCCTACCTGTCTGTGCTGCGTACGGCTACCGCCGGGCTGGCGGCGCGGCTGGACTTCACGCTCGACGAGATCGAGGATCTGCGGATCGCGGTCGACGAGGCGTGCGCCATGCTGCTGAGCGAGGCGGTGCCCGGCACCGACCTCACCGCCGAGTTCGAGCTGACCGGGCATGAGATGCAGGTCAGGGTCGAAGTGGCCACGGTCGGCAGCTCCGCGCCCAAACGCGATGACTTCGCCTGGATGGTGCTGACCGCCTTGGCCGACGACGTCGACGCGGTGACCGACTCCCCAGATCGCATGGCTATCGTCCTGCGTAAGCGCCGAGGCGCAGCGAGGCCGGCGTGACGGAAAGGACTGGAGCCATGGCCACCAGCGAACACGCCGTGCCCGACCGGGTGCGTGCCCGCATGCTCTTCGCCGAGCTGGCCGAGCTGGGCCCCGAGGAGCCGCGCCGCCAGCGCATCAGAGACGAGCTGGTCGAGCTTCACCTTCCCCTGGTCGAATACCTGGCCCGCCGCTTTCGGAACAGGGGCGAGTGGCTCGACGACCTGACCCAGGTCGCCACCATCGGCCTGATCAAGTCCATCGACCGGTTCGACCTCAACCGCGGCGTGGAGTTCTCCACGTACGCCACGCCCACGATCGTCGGCGAGATCAAGCGCCATTTCCGCGACAAGGGCTGGGCGGTCCGCGTCCCGCGCCGGCTGCAGGAGCTGAAGCTCTCGCTGACCAAGGCGATAAGCGATCTCTCGCAGCGCGAGGGCCGCGCGCCGACGGTCGCCGAGCTGGCCTCCTACCTGAAGATGACCGAGGAGGAGGTGCTCGAGGGCCTCGAGTCGGCCAACGCCTACTCGACCGTGTCGCTCGACGCGCCCGACTCCGGCGACGACGACGCCCCCGCGGTGTCCGACTCGCTCGGCATCGTGGACGAGTCGCTCGAAGGCGTCGAATACCGCGAGTCGCTGAAACCGCTGCTCGAACGGCTGCCGCCGCGGGAGAAGCGCATCCTGTTGTTGCGCTTCTTCGGCAACATGACGCAGTCGCAGATCGCCACCGAGCTGGGCATCTCGCAGATGCACGTCTCGCGCCTGCTGGCCCGCACCCTCGCGCAGCTGCGCGAGGGTCTGACCGCCGAAGACTAGCCGGGGACTAGCCGTCTCCGTAGAGGGCGTGCGTGGTGGGCGGCGCCAGCAGCGTCGCCAACCCCGCCACCGCGATCACGATCAGCGGGATCCCGAGCTGGGGCTGGCCTGACTGGATGAGCGTGACGGAGATCGGCACCATGAAGATCTGCGTCAGGACGCCGGGCGAACGCCCCCACCGTTCCATCCTGAACAGCCCGCCCCACGCCACCCAGAGCAGCCCCGCTCCGACCAGCACGCCGAACGCCGACTCGGCGATGGCGGTGGTCAGGTTGGCCGGGGTGCTGATGAGGGTCTCCACGGCCACGAAGACGCCGAGCCCGAGCGCCACCAGGCCTTCCAGGGCGACGATGGCGGCGGCGATGACGAGGGTGACCGGACGACGATTCACGCCCGTACCCTACCCCTCGGGTCACCCGGTCCGAGAAATAGGACGTTCGGCCGATATCGCCCACAAGTCCAGCGGATACGCTGGCGATATGCGCGCCATGCTCTTGGTGAATCCCAAGGCCACCACCACGAACGCCCGTACGCGTGACGTGCTGATCCGCGCGCTCGGCGCGGCGGTGGAACTGTCGGTCGAGGAGACCCGCTACCGCGGGCACGCCGCGGCGCTGGCCGCCACCGCCCGGGCCAAGGGATACGACGTCGTGGCGGTGCTCGGCGGCGACGGGACGATCAACGAGACCGTGAACGGCCTGCTCAACCCGGTCAACGGCACCGACCACGTCCCGCCCGGCAGCGAGGGCCGGCCCGCGCTGGTCGTCATCCCCGGGGGCAGCGCGAACGTGTTCGCCCGCGCGCTGGGGCTGCCGAACGACCCGGTGGAGTCCACGGGCGCGGTGCTGGAGGCGATCAGGGACGGCCGGCGCAGGACCGTGGGTTTGGGGCAGGCCCTATGGGAGGGCCAGAGCCGCTACTTCACCTTCTGCTCCGGCATGGGCTACGACGCAGAGGTTGTACGGGCCGTGGAAGGCCTCAGGGGGACCGGCCGCAAAGCCACGCCTGCACGGTACGTGAACACCGCTCTACGGCACTATCTGGCCACGGACAAGCGCCATCCAGCGATGACCCTGACCGGTCCGGGGATACCGACGGCCCGCGGGCTGTTCATGGCGATCATCTCCAACACCTCGCCATGGACGTACGTCGGCAGCAGGCCCGTCCACCCGACCCCGTGGGCGAGCTTCGAGACCGGGCTCGACCTCCTCGGGCTGCGCCGGATGGGACCGACGTCACTCGTGCCATTGATCCGACAGATTCTCACGGAGAGTGACGCCCTTCCGGGCGGCCGGCACCTCGTGCAACTGCACGACGAGGCCGAGTTCACGCTCACCGCGGAACGCCCCGTGGCCTTCCAACTGGACGGGGACTACCTGGGCGAATACGAAACCGTGACGTTCCGGTCTACACCGAACGCGTTACAAGTTTTGGTCTAGGCGGTTACATTCGGTCATTGTGTGACGCATCCGACAGCCATAACACCCAAAACTTCCCGTCAACCCTCTTGCGTGCACTCAGCGTGGCTGACAGTCTCAAGACTGACGTCGGAACGTAGGACCTTTAACAACCCCAAGGTTCTCCGAGTGTCAGCGGGCAATCCCGGGTCCACACAGGTCCGGGGCATTGTTCGCGCGAGTTAGTGAAACTCTTCACAAAGTAGTAGCCGCACGGAGCCGACCAGAGGCTCCATCTACTAAGGAGTGGACGCATGGACTGGCGCCACCGAGCTGCCTGCCGTGACGTGGACCCCGAGCTGTTCTTCCCGATCGGCAACACCGGCCCGGCACTCATGCAGATCGAAGAAGCCAAGCAGGTCTGCCGTTCCTGCTCGGCCGTCGAAGCCTGCCTGAAGTGGGCGCTGGAGTCCGGGCAGGACGCCGGCGTCTGGGGCGGCCTCAGCGAGGACGAGCGCCGCGCTCTCAAGCGCCGCACCGCTCGCCACCGCGCCCGCCTCACCGCCTGACCCACCACCGTCATCTGATCTCCACCACCATCTGACCCCGCGTCGCCCGAGCCCCGATCGGCTCGCGCGCCGCCGCACTCCCCGCCCCGATGCGTCGCCGCCGACCGCCGCGCCACCCGCCGGAGGCGCCGGCCCCAAGCCGTCACCCCGGCCGACGCACCGCCGCCGTTCGACATGCCCGCACCCGACGCGCCGAGCCCCCGTACTCCCGTCGAACCCCGACGGACGCGTACGGACCGGGATCAGGCCGCCGGGAGCGGGATCGACAGCGTGACCTCCGTGCCCCCTTCGAGCCGCGGCTCGATCGAGAGCCTGCCGGAAAGCTCCCCCTCGACCAGCGTGCGGACGATCTGCAGCCCCAGGCTGGTGGAGGTGTCGAGGTCGAAGCCGGTTGGAAGCCCGCGGCCGTCGTCCCACACCGTGACGTTCAGCCGGTCGGGCTCGGGTTCGACCACCACTTCGAGCCGCTTGGGCCGCCCGTGCTGCATCGCGTTCTGCAACAGCTCGGTCAGCGCCATGGCCAGCGGCGTGGCGATGAGCGAGGGCAGCACGCCGAAGCCCCCGACGCGGCGCGGCGTGACGGCCACCTCCGCGGCCGACACCTCCCCCGCCATCGCGAACACCCGGTCGGCGATCTCGTCGAAGTCCACGAACTCCTCGGGTGCGTGGGACAGCGTCTCGTGCACGATCGCGATCGACCCGACCCGGCGCACCGCCTCCTCCAGCGCCTCCCGGCCCTCCGGCACCTGCAGGCGCCTGGCCTGCAGGCGCAGCAGCGCGGCCACGGTCTGCAGGTTGTTCTTCACCCGGTGGTGGATCTCGCGGATCGTGGCGTCCTTGGTCATCAGCTCGCGCTCGCGGCGGCGCAGCTCCGTCACGTCCCTGATGAGCACGAGCGCGCCGATGCGGCCGCCGCCGACGATCAGCGGGATGGCCCTGAGCTGCACGATCGTGCCGCCCGACTCGACCTCGGTCTCCTTGGCCGCGCGCCCGCTGGCCACGATCATGAGATCTTCGTTGATCGGCTCGTCGGAGTAGCAGAGCGTCGCGGTGACCCGGCCCAGCTCGGCCCCGACCAGGTCGGCGTGCAGGCCGAGCCGCCGGTAGGCGGACAGGGCGTTCGGCGAGGCGTAGGTGACGCGCCCGGCCCGGTCGAGGCGCAGCAGGCCGTCGCCGACGCGCGGCGAGCGCACCAGGATCGGCTCCTCGCCCGAGAACGGGAAGCGGCCCTCGGCCACCATCTGCGCCAGGTCGGAGGCGCTCTGGAGGTAGGTCAGCTCCAGGCGCGACGGGGTGCGGGCGGAGGAGAGGTTCGTGGAGCGCTGGATCACGGCCAGGAACCGGCCCTCGCCGCCGTCGACGGTCCGCCGCACGGGGATGGTCTCCTCGCGCACCGGGACGCCCGTGGACCAGTCGGGATCGCCCTCGCGGCAGATGCGCCGCTCGTTCCAGGCGGTGTCGATGAGGTGGCGCTCGCCCTTGGCGGCGACGCTGCCGACGATGTCGTCGTGGTAGACGGTGGGGCCGGTGGTCGGGCGCATCTGCGCGATCGCGATCCAGCCGCTCTCCCCCAGCAGCGGCGCCCACAGGATGAGATCGGCGAACGACAGGTCGGCCAGCAGCTGCCAGTCGGAGACCAGCGAGTGCAGCCAGTCGAGATCCGCCTCGTCGAGGGCGGTGTGGCGGGCTACGAGGTCGCTGAGAGTCGGCACAGGTGCATCATGCGTGCTTTCCCCCGCAAGAACCAAACCGGCTCCCTGGTTGAATGCGCGCCCGGATACCCGGGCAGGACTCCGCACGGCACGGCCGCACACCCGCTCGTCCGCACAGTGACGACAGATACGGCATCGTCCACCCAACTCGACATATCGGGAATCTCATATTGTGAGAACCGTCACACCACGGGAGCTGCTCGAACCGCAGACGGGACGAGTCGGAGGTGATCGGCACGGGCAGGTGGCTCCGCCTCGACACGGATCACGGACCGGCCTCGGTTGCGATCGCGCACGCCGCTGTGGATATCCTTCACAATCAGCCTGAGCTGCCCGGATCCGTGCGAGCCGGCTACCGTGCCCGTCCGGTGCCGGTCGGCCGCCACAGCCCGCGGTTGACCGCTCGGGCTGATGTGAGTTCCGATGATCTCGCGGTGATCAGACACGCCTTCACCGCCGTGGCAGAAGTGAAGGTGAGAGCGTGACGGACGACAGCCCCCGCGTACCGAAGTACTACGACGTCAAACGCAGCCTGCTCGAGCTCACGAAGACCCTGTCCCCGGGCACGGCGCTGCCGCCGGAACGCACGCTCGCCGTACAGTTCGAGACCTCCCGCACCACGGTCAGGCAGGCGCTGACCGAGCTCGTGGTGGAGGGCCGGCTGCTGCGCATCCAGGGCAAGGGCACCTTCGTGGCCCAGCCGAAGGTGGCGCAGGTGCTGCAGCTCACCTCGTACATCGGCGACCTGCGCACGGCGGGCCTGGAGCCGGACACCAAAATACTCGAGATCGGCTACATCACCGCCGACGAGGCCCTGGCCAGGCGCCTGGCCATCAACCCGGGCGGCCGGGTGCTGCGCATCCACCGCCTGCGGCTGGCCAACGGCGAGCCGGTCTCCATCGACACCACCCACCTGTCCGCCCGCCGCTTCCCCCGGCTGCGGCGCGAGCTCGAGGTGCACGCGTCCCTGTACGAGACGCTGCACAACGCCTACAACGTCAGGCTCACGGACGCCGAGGAGATCATCGAGACCGTCCTGGCGACTCCGTACGACGCCAAGGCCCTCGGCGTCGACGTCGGACTCCCCATGCTCCTCCTCACCCGCCACGCCTTCGACGCCGACGGCAACCCCGTCGAGTGGGCCCAGTCCCTCTACCGCGGCGACCGGTACAAGTTCGTCACCCGCCTGCGGCGCCCCTGACCGAACCGGTCCGGCCCCGCACCACATCTAGGCTGGTCATGTGAGTGTTCTCGTGGTCACAGGGACCGACGCCGGGGTCGGCAAGACCGTCGTGACGGCGGCGCTCGCGGTGCTGGCCAGGCGGCGCGGGGCCTCCGTGGCCGTGGTGAAGGCCGCGCAGACCGGGGTCGCGCCCGGACAGGCCGGGGACATGGATCGGGTGATCCGGATGTCCGGCGCCGGCACGACCTTCGAGGTGCGGCGCTTCGCCGAGCCGCTGCCGCCCGCCGCCGCCGCCCGCGTCGCCGGGGTGCCGCCCGTGTCGCTGGCCGAGGTGGGGCAGCTCGTACGGGAGCTCGCCGAGAGCAACCGGATGGTGGTCGTGGAGGGCACCGGAGGGTTGCTGGAGCGGTTCGACGAGGACGGCGGGACCATCGGGGACCTCGCCCGGTCCCTGAGCGCGCAGGTGCTCGTCGTCGTCAGGCCCGGACGGGGCGCGGTGAACCACACCGCGCTCACGCTGGAGGCGATGGCCAATCGAGGGCTCGAGCCGACGGGGATCGTCATCGGGCGCTGGCCCGGTGAGCCCGGGATCGTCGAGCGCAGTTGCGTGTGCGACCTGGAGATGCTGGCCGCGCGGCCGCTGGCCGGGGTGCTGCCCGAAGGGGCCGGGGAGCTGGGCGGGGAGGAGTTCGCCGAGGTGGCGCGGAGAGGGCTGGGTGTGATGCTGGGCGGCTCGTTCGACCCCGCCGGATTCAAGGCGACGCTTTGAGGGTGGGGAAAACCCCACCCTTCATCAGCACACCAGGGCTATTTCGCGTCTCACCCGCTGCTCAATACCGTTGAGCCATGAAAGTCCCCCGTCCGTGGTCGGCGCGGGCGTGGCTCGACACGGCCCACGTGATGATCGGTCTCCCGGTCGCCGTGCTGCTCGGCGGGCTGACGCTCGTCCTGCTCGTGTGGCCGCGCCTGCTGATGCGGAGCGTGCCGCTGTTCACGAGGGTGCAGCGCTCCAGGTTCGAGGCGTTCCTGGGTGCGCGCATCCCGCCCGTACGCTCCCCGAGCAGCTGGCGCAGCGCGGCCACGCGGCGGCAGATCGGCTACCACCTGCTGTCGCCGTTCGTGGGGTTCGCGGCCGCGGTGCTGGTGGGGCTGGCGTGGGGAGGGGCGATCGTGGGGCTGATGTCGTACCTGCCGCAGAGGTTGCAGCCGCCGCCGATGGAGTTCGAGGAGTTCGACCTCAGGGACGGCAAGGTCGTGGCGATCTACCTGGCGATCGGGCTCGTGCTCCTGCTGCTCGCGCCGGTGCTGGCGCGCGGCATGGCGGCGCTGGACCTTTCGGTGGCGCGTACGATGCTCGGGCCCAGCCGTTCGGAGCTGGGCCAGCGGATCGAGACGCTGACGGAGAGCCGGGCCGGGGTGATCGACGCGGCCGACGCCGAGCGCCGCAGGATCGAGCGCGATCTGCACGACGGCGCCCAGCAGCGGCTGGTCTCCCTCGCCATGAACCTCGGCCTGGCCAGGGCCACCCTGACCGACCTGCCCGAGCCGGCCCGCGAGGCCATCGAGCAGGCGCACGAGGAGGCCAAGCAGGCGCTCAAGGAGCTGCGCGACTTCGTACGCGGCCTGCATCCGGCCGTGCTGAACGACCAGGGCCTGGACGCGGCGCTGTCCGGCGTGGCCGCCCGCGCGCCGTTCCCCGTCAAACTCCACGTCGACATCGAACGGCGTGCCACTCCGACCATCGAGGCGGTGGCGTTCTTCATCGTGTCCGAAGCACTGACCAACATCGCCAAGCACGCGGCGGCCACCAGGGCCGAGGTGAGCGTGCGGCGCGAGCGCGAGCGCCTGCACGTGCTCGTGTACGACGACGGCTGCGGCGGAGCCCGGCTGGACGGCGGCACGGGGCTGCGCGGCCTGGCCCAGCGGATCGACTCGGTGGACGGGTCGCTGCGGCTGTCCAGCCCGCTGGGCGGCCCAACGACGATCGAGGTGGACCTGCCGTGCGAGTAGTGCTCGCGGAGGATTCCGTACTGCTGCGCGAGGGGCTGATCAGGCTCCTGGACGCCTCCGGCATGGAGGTGGTGGCGGCCGTGGACGAGGCCGAAGGGCTGCTGCGGGCGGCCGCGGAGCACAAGCCCGAGCTGGTCATCACGGACGTCAGGATGCCGCCCACGCACACCGACGAGGGCCTGCGGGCCGCGCTCGTGCTGCGCCGCCAGCAGCCGGGCCTGGCCGTCCTGGTGCTCTCGCAGTACGTGGAGGAGCGCTACGCCGCCCAGCTCCTCGCCTCGGCCGCGACGGGCGGGGTCGGCTACCTGCTCAAGGACCGGGTGGCGGACGTGACGGAGTTCATCGACGCGCTGCGCAGGGTGGCGGCCGGCGGCACCGCGCTCGACCCCGAGGTCGTGGCCCAGCTCCTGGTGCGCGGCAACAGCGACCCGCTCGAACGGCTCACGCCCAGGGAGCACGAGGTGCTCAGGCTGATGGCCGAGGGCCGTTCCAACGCCGGCATCGGCCAGTCCCTGGTGCTCAGCGAGGGGGCGGTCGGAAAGCACATCGGCAACATCTTCAGCAAGCTCGACCTGTCGCCGGCCGAGGGCGACCACCGGCGCGTGCTCGCCGTCCTGCAGTTCCTCAAGATCAGGAGCCTGCCGTGAGAGCCGCCTGGCTGGCGGCGGGCGCGCTGGCGA
Organism: Nonomuraea angiospora; assembly: GCF_014873145.1. Taxonomy (NCBI): domain Bacteria; kingdom Bacillati; phylum Actinomycetota; class Actinomycetes; order Streptosporangiales; family Streptosporangiaceae; genus Nonomuraea; species Nonomuraea angiospora. The sequence goes on from NZ_JADBEK010000001.1 coordinate 6,238,453, forward strand.
CCGCGATCGCGCTGCTGCTCTCCACCGCGGGGCTCTGGCGCGGGTTCGCGCGGGCCAGCATGCCGGAGGAGCACACGCAGAGGTCCATCGCCTTCGAGCACAAGAACGTCCGCATCAAGGCGGGCAAAGGCACCCAGGTCGACCTGACCATCCGGCCGGGCAGGGCCGGCGAGCTGCTCATCTGGAGGGCGCTGCGCTGGTCGAGGGACCGGCCGACCATCACCGAGGACTGGGACGTCCGTTCCGACACCCTGCGGCTCGACGCCGTCTGCCCCGGCGAGGAGCAGCCGGACGGCCCCCTCTGCTGGGCCGACTACGTGATCTACGTGCCGCCGGAGACCGACGTCGAGGCCGGCACGGGCAAGGGCCGGCTCAACGTCAACGATCTGTTCGGCAAGGTCCGTCTGTCCTCCGTCGCCGGCGACGTCCAGGTCAACAACCTGTCCGGCACCCTCTGGGCCAGGAGCGGCACGGGCAACGTCAATGCCGGTGATCTCGACGTCGAGGCGGCCGACGTGGAGATCGGCTCGGGGGACGTCGACCTGTCGTTCGTCAGCGCCCCCACGACCGTCAACGCGGTGGTGCGTACGGCGGGCAACGTCACCCTGGACCTACCGAAGACGATCTACCACGTGACGGCGGAAGGGGCCAACACCAACGTCGACGTCGATCAGGACCCCGCGTCACCGCGGAAGGTCGTCGTGCGGGCGCCGAAGGGCACGGTGTCGCTCTGCTGCGACTGAAGATCCTTAAGATCTGTTTACTCCGGTGACTGGTTGGTAAGTTCCGGGCATGGAGTCCGCGAAGCACGCCGGTGACGCCGCTGTCGCCGTTTCCAAGGCCTATGGCGTCGAGACCATGTTCACACTGTCGGGAGGACACGTCTTCCCCCTCTACGACGGCGCCGTACACGAGGGCATGCGCATCCTCGACGTACGCCACGAGCAGAGCGCGGTCTTCGCCGCCGAGGCGACCGCCCGGCTGACCAGAAAACCGGGCCTGGCCGTGCTGACCGCGGGCCCCGGCATCACCAACGGCGTCAGCGGCGTCGCGACCGCCCACTTCAACGGCTCCCCCGTCGTCGTCATGGGCGGCCGGGCGCCCCAGTCGCGCTGGGGCAGCGGCGCCCTCCAGGAGCTGGACCATCCGCCGCTGCTCAAGCCGATCACCAAGCTGTCGTTCACCGGGACCGACGCGGAGTCCGTCGGCCAGGACGTCGAGATGGCCTTCCGCACCGCGGTCGCGCCCCACCGCGGCCCGGTGTTCCTCGACTTCTACATGGACCACCTGTTCTCCCCCTCGGCGCCGCACGAGGTGCGGACGCAGACGCCGTCGCCGCTCGAGCCCGACCCCGACGACCTGGCCGCCATCGCGCGACTGCTGGCCGAGGCCGAGCGGCCCGTGCTGGTCTACGGGTCGGACGTGTGGATGGACCGGGCCGAGGAGGCCGCGCGCGACTTCGCCGAGACGTGGCGGCTGCCGGTCATCCCCAACGGCCAGGGCCGCGGCATCCTGCCCTCGGGCCACGAGCTGCTGGTCACGCGGGCCCGCAGCGTGGCGTTCAAGCAGGCCGACCTGGTCATCGTGATCGGCACGCCGCTCGACTTCCGCCTCAACTACGGCTGGTTCGGCGGCAACGACGCGCTGGCCCGCGTCGTGCACATCGCCGACGCGCCCTCGCAGCTGGCCACCCACATGCAGCCGGCCGCGTCCGCCGCGGGCGACCTGTCCGTGGTGCTCTGGAGTCTCGGCACCGCCTGCGGCGACGCCGGGGTCAAGCCCGACACGTACGCCTCCTGGGTGTCGAAGCTGGCCGACACGGCCGCCGCGGCCATCGCGGGCGACGCCGAGCTGCTGGCCTCCGACTCCGACCCGATCCACCCCATGCGCGTGTACGGCGAGCTGGGCAAGGTCCTGGCCGACGACGCCGTGGTCATCGGCGACGGCGGCGACTTCGTCTCCTACGCGGGCAAGTACGTCGAGCCGAAGCAGCCGGGCAACTGGCTCGACCCCGGCCCGTACGGCTGCCTCGGCACCGGCCTGGGCTATTCGGTCGCCGCCCGCCTGGCCAGGCCGTCCTCCCAGGTGGTGCTGCTGCTGGGCGACGGCGCCGCCGGGTTCTCGCTCATGGACGTCGACACCCTCGTCCGCCACAGGCTGCCCGTCGTCATGATCTGCGGCAACAACGGCATCTGGGGCCTGGAGAAGCACCCCATGCAGCTCCTGTACGGCTACGACGTGGCCGCCGAGCTCCAGCCGCAGTGCCGCTACGACCAGGTCGTGACCGCGCTGGGCGGAGGCGGCGAGCTGGTCACCAAGCCGTCGGAGATCGGGCCGGCGCTGCGCCGGGCGTTCGACTCCGGCATCCCGTACATGGTGAACATCGCCACCGACCCGCAGATCGCCTACCCCCGCAGCACCACTGGGGTGTGAGAGCTACGACTTCGGCGTGGCGCTGGGCGAGGGGCTGCCGGTGCTGTCCCCTGGGCAGACGCCGTCGACGATGATCAGCGTGACCGGCTTGGTCACGTCCTGCACCGTCCCACCTCCCGGGAGGGTCCCGCTCACCTTCCCACAGCGCATGCCGTTGGAGGTGGAGGTCCGGTCGTCGGGGATGATCTCCTCGAAGCCCGCTGCCTCGACCATCTCCTGCGCCTGCAGGAACGGCATCCCGACCACCTTGGGCACGCGTACCCTCTTGACGGTCGGCGTCGGGGTGCTCGTGGGCGTCTTGGTCGGCGTCTTGGTGACGCTGGGCGTGCTGGAGGGGGTCTTCGTCGGCGTCTTCGTCGGCGGCTTGGTGTCCTCGGTCTCCGTGGGCCTCGGCCGGTCGGTCGTCGGGTCGGGGTCCGGAGTCGGCTCCTCCGTGTGGATCTTCGTGGGCTTGGTCTTGGACGGCTTGGGGCTGCTCTGCGACCCGTCGCCCAACGGAGAGATGGTGCTCGTCGGTGCGGGCTCGGGGTTCATGCCCGTCAGCGCGATCGCGGTGGCGCCCGCGCCGAGCACCGCCGCGACGGCGATGCCCGCGATGAGCCCGGTCCTGCGCGGCGCCTTGGCCGCGCGGCGCCCGCCCGGGCGCCGGTCGGCCATGGTCGTCGTCTCTTCGGCGGGACGCGCCTGATGGGCACCCGTCTGGTACGCCTCCGCCGGCGGCGCCATGGTGGCCCCGGTGTTCGGCACCGGCGGCTCGGGGGTCGGGGCGGGCGTCTGCCCGTTCGCGATGGCCTTGGCCGCCTCGCTCATGGCCCTTGCGGTCGGGAAGCGCCTGGCCGGGTCCTTCGACAGCGCGACCTCGACCAGCGTGCGCACGGCCTGGGGGATGTCGGCGGGCAGCGGCGGCGGGGCCTCGCGGATGTGCTTGAGCGCGATCGTGACCGCGCTGTCGCCGTCGAACGGCCGCTGCCCCACCAGGCACTCGTACGCGACCACGCCGAGCGCGTAGATGTCGACCGCGGGCGTGACAGGGGCGCCTTCGGCCTGCTCGGGGGCGCAGTAGGCGGCCGTGCCGAGCACCATGCCGGCGTCGGTCAGCCGGTTGGCCAGGTCGGAGCGGGCGATGCCGAAGTCGGTCAGCACCAGCGTGCCGTCGCGCTGCACGAGCAGGTTGCCCGGCTTGACGTCGCGGTGCACGATCCCCCGATCGTGGACGGCCTGCAGCGCCGACGCGGCCTGCGCGATCAGCTCCATGGCCGGTTGCGGCGGGATCCGGCCCAGCCTGGCCAGCAGCCGGTCGAGCGGCTCGCCGTCGACGAACTTCATCACCAGGTAGACGGTGTCTTCGCTGACGCCGTAGTCGTAGACGTCGACGACGCCGCCGTGGTTGATCGTGGCCATCGCCCGCGCTTCCCCCTGAAAGCGAGCGACGAACCCGGGGTCCTGCGTACGGCCGGGGAGCAGCACCTTGACGGCGACGGTGCGGGCCAGGACGATGTCCTCTCCGCGCCACACCTCGCCCATGCCGCCGGCGCCGATGCGGGTGTCCAGCCGATACCGCCCCGCCAGCGTCGTTCCTTGGGCCACCATGACTCCCCCGTTACCCCCCTACACCAGTAACCTCTTGCACCCCGCGGCTCTCCAACAAAGCGAACTTTCGTCGCGGACAGGTCACACAGTGGTCACGGAACTCAGAGAGTGTACGACCCACCTGTCTCACATGCCACTCAAATGCCTTAAGCCGTACACACCCTATCCTGGGCCCTTATGCCCGCACTTGTCCGCGTTTCCGGGAAGTCAGCTGACCCGTTGGACAGGCGCGACCACCGTAGGCTGACCCCATGACGCTCGCTCCGGGTCTGCGCGCCCAATTGCTCATCATGGTCGAGATGTCGGACACCGCGAAGAAGGTCGGCAGCGGGGACGTGCCGGTGCTCGCCACGCCGCGGCTGCTCGCGCTGGCCGAAGCGGCGACCGTACAGGCCGTGGAGAAGCACCTCGCGCCGGGCGAGACGTCGGTCGGCACCCGGGTCGAGCTCGAACACCTGGCCGCCAGCCCGCTGGGCACGCACGTGCAGATCGGCGTCGAGCTCACCGAGGTCGACGGGCGGCGGCTGGTCTTCGCCTTCGAGGCCCACGACAAACACGCCGTCGTGGGCCGCGGCACCATCGAACGCATCGTCGTCGACCGCGCCCGGTTTTTGGCTCGGTCGCGATCTACTGGATGACCGCGATCAGGTCGCCTTCCTGGATCACGTCGCCCTCGGCCACCTTGAGCTGGGCCACGACGCCCTCTTCCTCGGCGAGCACCGGGATCTCCATCTTCATGGACTCGAGGATGACCAGCGTGTCGCCGTCGGAGACGGTGTCGCCCTCCTTGACGACGACCTTCCAGACGTTCGCAACCATCTCAGCGCGTACCTCAGCCACCGGAACTCCCCTCTGGAATCAATGTACTCACCTTAGGCCCGCATCCGCCCAACCAGACCAGTGTCGTAGACACCAGTAACAAACTCCGCGTTGTCCAGCAGCTCCGCACAGAACGGCAGGTTGTTCTTGGGCCCCTCGACGACGAACGCGTCCACCGCCTTGCGCCCCTTCTCCAGCGCCTCGGCGCGGGTCTCGCCGTGGACGCAGAGCTTGGCCAGCAGAGGGTCGTAGAACGGGGTGACCGTGTTGCCCGCCGCGTAACCGGAGTCGACGCGCACGCCCGCTCCGCCCGGCTCCACCCATGCGGTGATCGTGCCGGGTCCGGGCAGGAAGCGCCGGGGATCCTCCGCGTAGACCCTGAACTCGATCGCGTGCCCGGTGCTCGCGGGCCGCACCTCGGGGCTCTCGCCGGCCGCGACGCGCAGCTGCAGCTCGACCAGGTCGAGCCCGGTGACCAGCTCCGTGACCGGGTGCTCCACCTGCAGCCGGGTGTTCATCTCCAGGAACACGAAGTCCTGCCGGTCGGCGTCGACCAGGCACTCGACGGTGCCCGCGCCGAGGTAGCCGACGGCCTCGCCGGCGCGCACGGCGGCGGCCAGCATGCGCTCGCGCAGCTCGGGGGTGATGCCCGGGGACGGCGACTCCTCGACGACCTTCTGGTGGCGGCGCTGCACCGAGCAGTCGCGCTCGCCCAGCGCCACGACCCGGCCGTCGGGCAGGCCGAGGATCTGCACCTCGACGTGGCGGGCCCGCTCGATGTAGCGCTCGAGCAGCACGGCCGGCCCGTCGAGCGCGTCCCCCGAGAATCTCGCGGCCGCCCTGGCCGCCTGCTCGAACGCCTTGGCCAGGCCCTCGTCGTCGTGGGCCACGCTCATGCCGATGCCACCGCCGCCGCCCGCGGCCTTGACCATGACCGGATAGCCGATGGCGTCGGCGGCCTTGAGCGCCAGCGACAGGTCGGTGACCGGCTCGCGGGTGCCCGCGGCGACCGGCACGCCGGCCTTCTCCATGAGGTTCCTGGCGTTGATCTTGTCGCCCATCTTGTCGATGGCCTCGGGCGAGGGCCCGATCCACACCAGCCCGGCGTCGATCACGGCCCTGGCGAACGCGACGTTCTCCGCGAGGAACCCGTAACCCGGGTGAATCGCCTTGGCACCGGTCGCGCGGGCCGCCTCCAGCACCTTGTCGGCGTCGAGGTAGCTCTGCGCGGGATTGGCCGGACCGATCAGCACGGCCTCGTCGGCCTCGCGCACGAACGGCAGGTCGCCGTCGGCCTCCGAGTGGACGGCGATGGCACGCAGCCCCAGCCGCTGGACCGTGCGGATGACCCGCCGCGCGATCTCCCCTCGGTTGGCGACCAGAACGGGTCCGAGCGTCTCAATTAACACGCCGACCACACTAGAGCCGCGACCGCCGCGGCTCCTTTCCCCCTAAACCACCGATCCGGCGATCATGATCTGTAGGAACCCCACAATTCCGTACGGGCTAGACACGCCCGCGGTCGATCACCCGGGTGAGCGCCTCGATCGCATGAGGATCGTACGCGCTGCCCGACGACAGGCGGATGCGCTCCAGCGCGGCCCCGGCGCGGTCGCGGTCGGTCGAGGGCCCCACCAGGTCGTCGTAGGCGTTGGCGACCTTGATGATGCGGCTCGACAGGGGCGGGTCGTCGGTGATCGGATCGCACTGGCGCCGCACCACCTCGGCGACCCGGTCGAGCACGCCGGTCTGCCTGATCACCTCGGCGCCCAGCTCGGCGATGCGCCGCGCCTGGTCGGGCTCGGTGAGGACGGTGGCGCCGCCGGGGATCGGGTCGCGCAGCGAGAGCTGGCCGATGTCGTGCATCAGCGAGGCGTACTCCAGCTCCAGCAGCTCGGGCTCGGACATGCCCAGCTCCCTGCCGATCGCCACGGCCAGGCGGCTCACCCGGCGCGAATGGCCGGGCTCGACATAGCCGCCGACCTCCGTGACCCGCGACAGCGCGCGTACGGTCTGCAGGTAGGTGGCGCGGATCCCGGCGTACTTCCTGAAGGCCACCTGCGTGACCAGCAGCGGCGCCGCGAACACCAGCAGCGCCACCAGGTCCATGCTGTGCGTGGCCAGCGCGAGCAGCACGCCCGACGAGGCCACGGCCGCGCCCAGCGGGAAGGCCATGTTGACCTCGTCGCGCACGGCCACCCGGAACGAGGTGCGCAGCCGCTCGGCCCGCAGCAGCGCGGCGATCAGCACGTCGATCAGCAGGGTGATCGCGATGAGCGTGACCATCACCGCGAGCGCCGGCCACCAGGTGCTGGTCGGCGGCTTGGTCAGCAGGTAGAGCGGGTCGGCCAGCGGCCGGAACGCGAAGGCCAGCAGCGCGCCGGTGAGCAGCCGCCGCGCCATCGCGTCCAGCCGCGGCGGGCGGCCGACCGCCAGGTGCGGGAGCGCGCCGGCCGCCATGCCGACCGCGATCACGGCGACGACCTGCAGGGCGGAGTGGCGCAGCGGGTTTTGGCTGAGGTCGAGCAGCAGCGTGTAGCCCAGCGCCGCGGCGGCGCCGATGGGCGCGACCTCCCTGTTGCCCGGCATGGTGAGCCTGGCCAGCTCGCCGACCGCGATCAGCGCCCCGAACCCGACCGCGATCTCCGTGCGGTCGAGCCCGACGGCCGCGGTGTGGGCGACGCCGGCGATCGCGACCAGCCCCGCCGCGCAGATGAGCAGCAGCTGGCCGGAGTCGAGCCGGCGGAAGACCGTGTTCAGAGAGCGTTCTGCGCGCCTGGGGCGCTCGGTGGTTATCATTGCCCGGTCACGACCTCGATGGGCATGGTGGGATCGTCGTGGTCCTTGATCGGGGTCTCGTCGGGCGGCGGCGCCTCGACCTTGCGCGGCGGCTGCCACGGCTCCCGGTCGAGCACGCGGATGAAGGCCGCGACCATGACGGGGTCGAAGTGGGTGCCCGAGGTCTTGCGCAGCTCGTCGAGCGCCTCCGCGACGGGTCTGGCGCCCCGGTAGGAGCGGTCGGAGGTCATCGAGTCGAACGCGTCGGCCACCGCGATGACCTTGGCGAACTCGGGGATCTCGTCGCCGGCCAGCCCCATCGGGTAGCCGGTGCCGTCGTGGCGCTCGTGGTGGTGCATGATCCCGGCGTAGGCCTCGTCGAGGAAGCCGATGCCGCGCACGATCTCCAGGCCCCGCATGGGGTGGAGCTGGATCGCGGCGAACTCCTCCTCGGTGAGCGGCCCGTCCTTCTGCAGCACCTTGGTGGGCACCCCGAGCTTGCCCACGTCGTGCAGCATGCCCGCGTAGCGGATGGCCCGTACGCGCTCGGGGCCCATGCCGATCTCCTGGGCGATCATGGAGGAGGCGAGCGAGACCCGCGTGCAGTGGCCCCGCGTGTAGTAGTCCTTGGTCTCGACGGCCTGGCAGAGCGCGGCGATCGTGGCGTCGTACGAGCGCTGCTGCGCGTGATATTGGCCGAACGCCCACCGCGCCACGAACAGCGGCAGCAGCACCAGCACCGCCGAGATCGACTGCACGGTCGCCCAGAGCCCGGCCACCAGCAGCCCGAAGGTGCCGTATCCGAGATAGGACAGCAGGAACTGGGCCATGCCGCGCAGCGGCACCTCCGTGGCCCGCACCCGCGTGGCCAGCCCGATCATGGTCAGCGTGAGCGCGATGTTGAGCGGCACGAAGACCGCCATGGCGGCGGCGTAGGGGCCGATGAGATCGTCGAAGGCGTTGACCTGGGGCACGCCGACCTGGCCGTGGAGCGACTCGTAGACCCGCCCGGCCACGTAGCCGCAGATGGCGAACTGCGCGCCGTTGAACAGCCGTTTGATCAGCGGCAGCCCGGGCCGCACGCTCACCATCGCGGTCAGCCCCACCACGGCCGCGCCCTCGGGCCCGATCAGCACCACCGCCGCCAGCGAGGCGGAGAAGCTGACCGACACCGCGAACTGCTCCACGTTGAGCAGCGTCGGCATCGACTCGCACACCAGGAACAGCAGCGCGAGCACCAGCAGGACGTCGAGGTCCTCCGGGGCCACGGGAGCCCCGGAGACCATGACGCTGCGCACCATGAGAGCGACCGCCGCGCCGATCACGGCGACCAGATAGACCCTTGCGGGCCACGGCAGATCACGCATTGCGGCCCCCTACGGACATCAGGTCCAGGACACCCCTGGGGGAAGCGCTCCCCCAGCGATCAGCATGACCACAGGAGTGAGCATGACGACGGCCGTGAGCAGCCGGGCGACCATAGCCTTGAACATCCACATGCCTCCACGTCGAGTTCTGGGGTTCAACGCTACAGAAGACGACGTCCCCGCAAGGGCGGAGTCGGAAATCGCAAGCAAAGCGTAATCAAGCCACTACTTCACGCGACGATTTCGGGCCCATTCGACGGTTTTCTTCACACCTGTCGGCAGGTCCGTACGCGGCTGCCAGCCGAGCCCTTCGTGGGCCGGCACCGGATCGACCGCCATCGCGGGCAGATCGCCCACGCGCGGCGGCGCGAACCCGGGCTTGTCCTGAGCGCCCGCCGCGTCCGCGATGAGGGAGTGGAGGCGGCGGTCGGTGGTCTGGATGCCGGTGCCGAGGTTGAACCTGCGGCCGTCGCCACGCTGCCCGAGCGCCTGGACGAAGCCGTCGACCACGTCCTCGACGTAGACGTAGTCGCGGGTCTGGGTGCCGTCGCCGTAGACGACCGTGGGCGTGCCGCTGAGCAGCGCGTCGGTGAAGATCGACACCACGCCCGCCTCGCCCTCGGGCGACTGGCGCGGGCCGTAGACGTTGGAGAGCACGAGGGTGGTGTATTCGATGCCGTGGAGGGCGCGGAACGCGGCGAGGTACGTCTCGCCGCTCAGCTTCGACGCGGCGTACGGCGAGCGCGGGTCGGTGGGCGCGTCGCCGGGCACGGGGATCGTGCCGGGCCTGCCGTAGACGGCCACCGACGAGGCGAACAGCACCTTGCGGGCCCGCCCTTCGTGGGCCGCGGCGAGCACGGACGCGGTGCCCTCGACGTTGATCCGGGCGTCCCGCCTGGGCTCGGCCACGCTCTTGCGCACGCTGATCTGCGCGGCCAGATGGCAGACGACCTCCGGCTGCAGCTCCCCGACCAGGCCGGTCAGCGCGGGGTCGAGCACGTCGAGCACGTGCAGCCGGAAGTGGCCGCTGGAGGCGGCTCCGGCCAGGTTTTCCCTGGACCCTGAAGACAGGTCGTCGACCACGTCGACCTCGTGCCCCTCGGAGAGCAGGCGATCGACGAGATTGGACCCGATGAACCCGGCACCCCCGGTGACCAACACGCGCATGGGGGAATCCTAGTCGGCCAGCTCCGCTCTGACCTGTGCGATGCGGGCGAGGACTTTGGAGCGCAGATCGCCGGGGACCGGGTCGCAGCCGCAGTGCTTGTGCACGAGCGCCTTGATCGCCTTGTCCAGGTCGTATTCCTGGAGGCACGGGCTGCATTCGTCGAGATGCACGCGGATCTCGACGACGTCGTTCTCGGTCAGCTCGCCGTCGAGATAGGCGTAAACCTTGTCGAGCACCTCACGACAGTCGGTGTCATGCGGGTTGCCACAGCTCATTTCGATCCCTCCGCCGGGACCAGACCCCGCTCACGAGCATAGTCCTCAAGGAGGCCCCGGAGCTGCCTGCGTCCTCTGTGCAGCCTCGACATCACGGTGCCGATCGGAGTGCCCATGATGTCGGCGATCTCTTTATAGGGGAAGCCCTCGACGTCGGCCAGATAGACCGCGATCCTGAACTCCTCCGGAAGGGCCGCCAGCGCCTGCTTGATGTCGCCGTCGGGCAGGTGCTCGAGCGCCTCGACCTCGGCCGACTTCAGCCCGCTGGAGGTGTGCGACTCCGCCCGCGCGAGCTGCCAGTCCTCGATCTCCTCCGTGCCGGACTGCTTCGGCTCACGCTGCTTCTTGCGGTAGCTGTTGATGAACGTGTTGGTCAGGATCCGGTAGAGCCACGCCTTGAGGTTGGTGCCCTCCTGGAACTGGTGGAACGACGCGAACGCCTTGGCGAAGGTCTCCTGAAGCAGATCCTCCGCGTCCGCGGGATTCCGGGTCATCCGGAGCGCGGCGGAGTAGAGCTGCTCGAGATACGGCATGACATCCCGCTCGAATCGCTCGCTTCGCTGCTCCAGCGTCTCCGCGCCTGTCGCGGGCACCGGACCCACCCCCCTAAGATCACCGGTGGCCGGCTGTTGCGGAACACCGTACTCAGGGGAGGATACCCGCTGGCCGGTGCCTTGCCGGTCAGTGGGGAGGGGTCTCGCCATAGTGAGCATGCTCGTCGCAACACGCCCGCGCCCTTGTCTGTTCCCGCAAGATAGAAGGTACGAAGCACCCGGTGCGGGGAACGTCCATACGTACCGGCTGGTAGCCCTTTACCCGGAACTCAGGAGTCGCGTGTGCTGCCCATTCCGGCCGAGGAACTGAACGGCTCAGGGACGCTTGGGCCGTACTGGACCTTCTACCGCGCCGTCGCCGCCGAACAACTCAACCGCTGGCTCCCCGACCAACCCTCCGTCGTCCTCGATCTCTCCGGCGGCCGCGGGCGCTGGTCCGGCCAGGTGGCCAGGGCAGGGCACAAGGTGATCGAGGTGCTCGACTTCCGCCGCACCGGCGACGCGCGCTCCGGCCTGCGGGACGCCGACCGGGTCCGGCACGTACGCGCCGACGACCTGGCGTTCCTGCCGGACGCGAGCGTGGACGCCGTGCTCGCCGAGGAGCGCGTGATGTCGATCGAGCTGATGGCCGAGTCGGCGATGAGCGACGTGGCCAGGGTCCTGCGGCCGGGCGGGCGGGCGCTGGTGTGCGTCGACTCGCTGGTGCTGGGCATGGCGATCCTGGCCGAGCAGGAGCAGTGGCAGCACCTGCGGCAGACCGGCGAGGTCATGCTCGTGCCGTGGCCGGACGGCAGCATCACGCGGTGCTTCAGCAGCGGGCAGCTGCGCGAGCTGCTGATGGGCGCCGGGCTCGAGGTGGAGTGGATGCGGCCGCGCACGGTGCTGTCGCCGTCCACGGTCGACCACGTGCTCGGGGCCGACGCACGCGCGCTCAACTACCTGGTGCGTACGGAGCTGGAGGCCCATCCGGACGACGACGACACGGTCGGCATCCACCTGGTCGCCAGCTGCCGCAAAAGCTGACTCCGCCCGGCTGTGGAGAGGTGTGCCGCCGTTCTTCGTGTCCGGCGGCATCCCCGCTCGTTCTTGCTGGGCGGGATCCCCGCTCGCTCAGCGGCGTCGCTCCCGCTTGCCCTGGCACTGCACGCACCGCGCGGCCTCCGGACGGGCTTCCAGCCGCCCTTCCGGCACCGGCTTGGCGCAGTCGACGCACCGGCCGTACACGCCTTGTTCCAGGCGCTTGATGGCCTCGACCACGGCGCGCCGCTGTGACGCGGCCACGGTCAGCATGGCCTGGGCCCGATCGGCGTCGGTCAGGTCGGAGCCTGCGTCGGCCGCCGAGTGCTCGCGCACGGCGACGGGGTCGCCCTGGAGGACCCCGATCGATCGGTCCAGTTCCGCGAGCATGTCTTCCAGCCGCTCACGAGCGGTCGTGACGTCCACGAATCCGCACCTCCGGGTGAATCACGGCAACCCGCGGCTGGGACTCCCCGGTTGTCCCGCCCGGTGCAATTAGGGGCATTTATGGCGGTGACACCGAGTAAACGGATGCATCGCTTTCCTCACCGGATGCCCACTTACCGTGCTTCTTACACCTTTAGAAAAGTGCGGTTTCTTCCTCTTCCGGTAGAGGTTTGATGAGGTCCGGGCCATTGTTTCGGACGTTGTTGACGTCCGTGGAGACCGGATACGCCGTGAGCCGCCCCTGCTCGGCCGGCACCAGCAGCCGCGAGGCCTGCTCGACGTCGGTGACCTTGGGGTCCAGCCACTCGGCCCAGCGCTCGCGCTCGATCATCATGGGCATCCTGTCGTGGATGCGGCCGAGCTCGTCCTCGGCGTCCGTGGTGATGACGGTGCAGGTCACCAGCCATTTGAGGGGATCGTCGTCGGTCCGGGACCGGTCTTTCCAGAACTCGTACAAGCCCGCCATCGCCAGCACCCCGCCGTCCTCGGGATGGATGAAGTACGGCTGTTTCTTTTTCTTCTCGCCTTCGACCGGCATCCACTCGAAATAGCCGTCGGCCGGGAGCAGGCATCTGCGCTTGGCGAACGCCTGGCGGAACGACGGCTTCTCGGCCACCGTCTCGATCCTGGCGTTGATCAGCCGGGACCCGATCGACGGGTCCTTCGCCCAGGCGGGCACCAGGCCCCACTTCACGATCCTGAGCTGCCGCACCGCCCGCTGGGCCTCCTTGGGCACCCGGCTCAGCACGGCGTAGACGTTCTTGGTCGGCGCGACGTTGTAGTCGGCCCCGAGCTCTTCCTCGGGGTCGCCGTCCTGCTCGACCTCGAACTCCTCCAGCAACTCGTGCTTCTTGCGCGCCGACGCGTATCTACCGCACATAACCCCACACTGCCACGTACGGTACGACTTTCGCTCGCCTGTCCGCCTCGGGTCGCCCATCCCCTGTCCGCGTCGGGTCGTCCGTCACCCAGCCGCCTCGGAGCATCCGTCACCCAGCCGCCTCGGATCATCCGTCACCCAGCCGCCTCGGATCATCCATCGTCCGGCCGCCGACCCCCTGCGACCGCTTACCGCCGGCGTGCCCGGCGCCTCTTTCCGAATACAGGAGGACCGCCTCCGCCGGCACACCGGACCGGCGGTTGTCCACAGGCGCGACGGCGCGCTCGCCGCCGTCCACAGGCTGTGACCCTCGCCCTACCACTCCCAGTACTCTTTGACCATGCCCGCTGCGACCACGCCCACGCCGACCACGCCGCACTGGCCCGCGCCCACGGCGGCCTCTCCGGTCACCGCCACCGTCCCGCTGCCCGGCTCCAAGTCGGTGACCAACCGCGCGCTCGTCCTGGCCGCGCTCGCCGACGGTCCCGGCGTCGTGCGCCGGGCGCTGCGCAGCCGCGACGCGGACCTGATGGCCTCGGCCCTGCGGGCCCTGGGCGCCACCCTGGAGCCCGCCGACGAGAGCGCCGCGGGGGTCGACTGGCACGTGACGCCGGGCCCGATCCGGGGCGGCGCGAGCATCGACGCGGGCCTGGCCGGCACGGTCATGCGGTTCGTCCCACCGGTGGCCGCCCTGGCCGACGGCCCGGTCTCCTTCGACGGCGACCCGCACGCCCGCAAGCGCCCGATGGGCCCCATCCTCGACGCCCTGCGCTCGCTGGGCGCCAGGATCGACAACGACGCGCTGCCGTTCACGATCAGCGGGCCGCTGGCGGGCGGCGAGGTCACGCTGGACGCGTCGGGGTCGTCGCAGTTCGTGTCGGGGCTGATGCTGACGGCGGCGCGGTTCGAGAAGGGCATCACGATCCGCCACGTCGGCCCGCCGGTGCCCTCGCAGCCGCACATCGAGATGACCGTGGAGATGCTCAGGGCGGCGGGCGTCACGGTCGACGACAGCGAGTCCGACGTGTGGCGCGTCGAGCCCGGCCCGATCGCGGCCAGAGACATGACGGTGGAGCCCGACCTGTCCAACGCGGCCCCGTTCCTGGCCGCCGCCCTGGTCACGGGCGGCACCGTGACGATCCCCACCTGGCCCGAGCGCACCACGCAGCCCGGCGACGCCCTGCGCGGCCTGCTCACCGCGATGGGCGCCACCGTGACCCGCTCCCCCGACGGAGCCGACCTGGTGGTCACGGGGCGGCCCACGGGCGAGGTCACCGGCATCGACGCCGACCTCCACGAGGTGGGCGAGCTGACCCCGACGATCGCCGCCCTCGCCGCGCTGGCGACCACCCCGAGCCGCATCCGGGGCATCGCCCACCTGCGCGGCCACGAGACCGACCGGCTGGCCGCGCTCGCCACCGAGATCAACCGGCTGGGCGGCGACGCGGAGGAGACCGCCGACGGCCTGATCATCCGCCCCCGCCCGTTGCACGGCGGCACCTTCCACAGCTACGACGACCACCGCATGGCCACGGCCGGAGCCGTGATCGGCCTCAGGGTGCCCGGCGTGGAGGTGGAGAACATCGCGACGACCGCCAAGACGCTGCCGGAGTTCGTCCGGATGTGGACCGGCATGTTGGAGGCGCGGTGACCCGGCGGCGCCTGCCCTCGGGCGCGGGTTTCGCGCCGCAAAGGCCGGGCACGTCGGAAAAGGGCGGCCCGTGAGGGTCCACCGCCCGTTCGGCGAGGAAGAGATCCACCAGCACGGCGCCACTCCGGCCTGCCCGCGGCGGCGCCCGATCCCCCATCAGCACCGACCGGCCGACGACGCCTCTCCGGCCTGACCGGGGGCGACCGCGCGGTTCATCGAGCGAAAGCGAGCGAGGACATGGGAGCAGACCGCTGAAGAAGCGGGAGTACGACGAGGACGACGTACGGGTCAGGCCGGGCAAGGGCTCCAGGCCGCGGACCCGGATCCGTCCTGCGCATGAGGATGCCGTGCAGGGCTTCGTGGTGGCCGTGGACCGCGGCCGCTACACGACGCTGGTCGAGCCCGAGCGCCCGAAGGGGTCCGCGCAGAAGCGCAAGCAGCAGCCGCAGCGGCGCCTGGTGATGGCCATGAAGGCCCGCGAGCTGGGCCGCAAGGGCATCGTGGTGGGCGACCGGGTGGCCCTCGTCGGCGACGTCTCGGGCCGCCCCGACACGCTGGCCAGGGTCGTCCGCGTGGAGCCCCGCACGTCGATGCTGCGCCGCTCGGCCGACGACACCGAGGACACCGACGGCATCGAGCGCCCGGTCGTGGCCAACGCCGACCAGCTCGTCATCGTCACCGCCCTGGCCGACCCGCCGCCCCGGCCCCGCATGATCGACCGCATCCTCGTGGCCGCGTTCGACGCCGAGATCGACACCCTGCTCTGCCTCACCAAGTCCGACCTCGCCCCGCCCGACGAGCTGGTGGCCCTCTACGAGCCGCTGGGCGTCCCGCACGTCGTCGTGCACAAGGGCGGCTCCCTGGAGGAGCTCCGCGACCACCTGAAGGGCCGCATCAGCGTCCTGGTCGGCCACTCGGGCGTCGGCAAGTCCACCCTGGTCAACGCCCTGGTCCCGGACGCCAACCGCGCCGTCTCCCAGGTCAACGCCGTAACAGGCCGCGGCCGCCACACCTCCACCTCGGCCGTGGCGCTGGAGCTACCGGAGAGCGGCTGGATCATCGACACGCCGGGCGTACGCAGCTTCGGCCTGGCCCACGTGTCCATGGAAACGGTCCTGGCCGCGTTCCCGGACCTGGTGGAGGGCACGGTCGACTGCCCGAAGGGCTGCACGCACCTGGGCCCGGAGTGCGCCCTGGACGCCTGGGTCGCCGCCGGCAACGCCGAGCCCGCCCGCCTCCGATCCCTGCGCCGCCTCCTCTCCAGCCGCGAAGGCACCCTCGACGACACCCCCTGACCCCCACCCAGCGTCCTCGTCCCCCACCAACCGCCCAGCCACCGAGCACCCCCAGCGACGCCCCGCGGGCCCCGCGCACCAACCAGGGCACGCCCCGCACGCGCCCACCAAGTGCCCGCCACCGTGCGTCCAGCCGGGGAGCATGCCCAGCGACGCCACGCGACCCCCGCGCCACCGAGCCACCGGGCCACCGGGCCACCGCACCGGGCACTGCCGCCGTGCCGTGTCGTCACCGTCACCCCTCGGACCCGGGCGAGGGCGACACGGGCGGGATGGACACCGTTACCAGAAAAGGGGCGTTGGTGACTGATGTTCTGTATGGCGGACACGGTAGCGTGGGCGACCGTGCAGGGTTACAACGATGATCTCCGGCTGGCGCACGTCATGGCGGACGCCGCCGATGACCTGACCATGCGGCGGTTCAAGGCGGTCGATCTCAAGGTCGACACCAAGCCCGATCTGACGCCGGTCAGCGATGCCGACCGCGCCGTGGAGGAGGCCATCCGGGGGACGCTGCGCCGCGCCAGGCCGCGCGACGCCGTGGTGGGCGAGGAGTTCGGGAAGACCGGCTGGGGCGCCCGTTCGTGGATCATCGACCCCATCGACGGCACGAAGAACTACGTGCGCGGCGTCCCCGTCTGGGCGACCCTGATCGCGCTCATGGAGTACGGCAGGGTCGTCGTCGGCCTGGTGTCGGCCCCCGCGCTGGGCCGCCGGTGGTGGGCGGCGACCGAGGGCGGCGCGTGGACCGGCAAAAGCCTGACCAAGGCGTCCCGGATGCAGGTTTCGTCCGTGTCGACCCTGGAGGACGCGTCGTTCTCGTACTCCAGCTTCGGCGGATGGGAGAAGACCGGCAAGCTCGACAACTTCCTGGACCTCAGCCGAGCCTGCTGGCGCACCCGGGCCTACGGGGACTTCTGGTCGCACATGATGGTCGCCGAGGGCTCGGTCGACCTGTCGGCCGAGCCCGAGCTGTCGCCGTGGGACATGGCGGCGCTCACCGTGATCGTGGAGGAGGCCGGCGGCAAGTGGACCGACGTCTCCGGCGTGAAGGGCCTGGAGGGCGGCAGCCTGGTCTGCACGAACGGCATCCTGCACACCGAGGTGATCGACCGCCTCAACGGCACCTCCATCATCTCCTGAGGCCCGCCCGGGACTGGATGGCGGCGGTGGCGGCGTCCAGCTCGGCGCCGTCCTTGATCGTCACGTTGTCCTCGTAGCGGACCCCGTCCGGCGGGTTGTCGTGGCCGATGGGGTCGGCGTCCCAGAAGTTGCCCCGGTAGACCACGTTCTCCAGCGGCGGCCCGACCTCCAGGACGGCGGTGCTGTCGGCCCGCATGACGACGTTCCCCTCGACCGTCACCCACGAGGCGCCGTAGTCGGTGTAGAGCCCGAAGTTGTACGGCGTCCGCGTGTCCTTGATGACGTTCCCCTGGACCAGGGCCTGGTTGTCAGGCGAGTCGCCCTGCACCCCGGACAGGTAGATGCCGCCCCCGTCGGCCAGCGTCCCCATGGTGTCCACGGTGAGGTTGCGCAGGACCTGCGTGCCCTCCCCGGGGCCGACGGTGATGCCGCAGTGCGGAACGTCGGTGACCTCGTTGTTGGCGACGACGCATCCGTACGTGCCCGTCACGCCGATCCCCGGCGAGCCGCTGAATTCGAGCCCGATGCGGTGAACCCTGTTGTCCTCGACAGAGGCGTCGCGCGTCCCGGACACCACGATGCCGCCGCCCGACAGGGTGTCGAAGTCGCAGGCCCGCACCACGACCTCGGAACCGCCGGAAACCCCCAGCCCCGTGGCCCCGAGCCGGGTGAACCGGCAGCCCTCGACCTCCGCCCCCACCACGTCCTCGAACCTCACGCACGCGGGAATCGTCACGGACGCGGTCGGATACGTCACGGACGCGCCCTCGCCGATCACCGCCGTCTCGACGCCGCCGCCCTCGTAGTAGCCGCTCCCGTGATAGTGCAGGAACCCTTCCGGACGGCTCGGCCGCAGCCACGTCGCCTCCGCGAACACCAGCCCCTTGAACGCCACGTCCCGCGCCCCCGCCACGCTCACCAGCGTCTCCAGGACCGGCGCCACCACCCGCGTACGAGCGGGATCCTCGCCGGGGAGCGGCAGGTAGAGCAGCACGTGACGCCCGGGCCGCGAGCGGTCGAGCACGAAGGTCCCGGGCTCGCGCAGGAAGCTCGGGTCGTTCTCGATCCTGGTCGGCAGCCCCGGACCGCTCGACGTCTGCCCCGCCCAGACGGAGTTGTACAGCTCGGCGGCCCACCCGAACGCCGGCTGCGCCATCGTGACCACCGTGTCCCCGGACACCGACGCCACCCCGCAGCGCGCCTCGGTCCACGGATAGACGCCCCGGTGGACGAACTCGACGTCCCCCGGGCTCCGCCACCCGAGCGGCTCGTCCGTGACGTAGCCGGTGGCGGTCGCCCGCGCGTCGCCGGGCAGGCCGGGGATCCAGGCGCGCTCGGCCCGGCGGCCGTCCACGTAGAGCTGGCGGGTGTCGAGGTCGCCGACCTCCGCCGTCCAGACGCCGTCCCGCACCTGCCATCCCGTGATCTGCCGGCCGCCGCTGACCACCGCCTCCTCCCGCTCGGGAGTGCCGTGGCCGTACGCCTGGTACACCGTCCCGGAGTCGGCCTCGCCGAGCGCGAACGGCTCCGCCAGCACGTGGATCCCGCCCCGGAGGTGTACGACGGCGCCGCCGGCCGCCTCGCGGGCCGCGGAGCGCGCGCGTCCGAGGGTGGCGAACGGGTCGTCGGCCGAGCCGGGACCCGAGTCGTCGCCGGAGGGTGCGACATGGAAGTGGAACATCGAACACCGCCTTTGCTGTTTATGCCGTACACGTAGTAGTACACCATAAACAGGAGGAGGCGACATGACAACCGACCCCGAAGTCGAGCTGCTCTGGGGGGAGCAGGACCGCGAGCCGCGGCCCGGCCTGAGCCTGGGCAGGATCGTGCGGGCCGCCATCGAGGTCGCCGGCGCGGAGGGCCTGGAGGGCCTGTCGATGCGCAAAGTCGCCGACCGGCTCGGCTTCACGACCATGTCCCTCTACCGCCACGTCCCCGGCCGCGACCAGCTCGTGGACCTGATGGTCGACGAGGTCCACCGCGAACGGGCGAGCGCCCCCGAAGAGCCCGCGGCGGGGCAGGGGTGGCGGGCGCGGCTGGAGGCCGCGGTCCGGGAGGGCTGGCGCCTGCGCCGGCGGCACCCGTGGCTGGCCGAGGTACGCGGCACCCGCCACCTCCCCGGACCCAACGCCATCGCCTACTACGACCACCTGCTGAGCACCCTCGTCGACACCGGCCTGGCCCCTTCCGAGGTGATCGCCGTCGTGGGCATGCTGGGGCGGTTCGTGGACGCCGAGGCGCTGACCCTGGTCGAGACCCGGCGCGAGGAGCGCCGCAGCGGCGTGTCCGAGCAGGACTGGTGGGGCGGCCGCGACGCCCTCTACGAGCGCCTCGACCGGTTCCCCACCCTTTCCCGTCTCTGGGCGGAGGGCGGCTGGGACCATCCTGAGGACTCGTTCGAGTTCGGCCTGCGCCGCCAGCTCGACGGCATCGAGGCCCTCATCCGCGATCGTGATGAAAGTCGTGACGAAAGCGCCGGGTGCCTGGAGTGCGGCACCCCGCTGGAGCCGGCGCCGTCCGGCCGTCCCCGCGTCTACTGCTCCCGCGCCTGCCAGCAGCGCGCCTACCGCAAGCGCAGGAGCGGCTAGAGCGCGAGCACGGCCCGGACCGCGTTCATCAGCCCGTCACGATAGGACCCGCCGAACAACACCACGTGAACGAGCAGCGGATGCAGCTGGTGCAGCGGCACCCGCTCCCGCCACCCCTCCGCCGGCGGAAACTCCTCCTGGTAGGCCCCCAGCACCCGATCGAGGTACGGCAGCCCGAACAGCGCCAGCATGGCCAGATCGGTCTCCCGATGCCCGCCGTGGGCCGCCGGATCGATCAGCACGCCCGACCCGCCCGACCACAGCACGTTCCCGTTCCACAGGTCCCCGTGGATCCGTGCCGGCGGCTCGGCAGGCCCCGCGACCTCGGCGAACCTCTCCATCGCCCGCTCGACCAGCGCCACGTCCGCGGCGGGCAGCCGCGCCTGCCGCAGGAACGGCAGCACCCGCCGGGAGGCGTAGAAGCCGGGCCAGTCGGAGCAGGGCGAGTTGTCCATCGGCAGCTCGGCGATGAACCCCGGCCACGGCGCGCCGAAGTCAGCCGCCCCCGCCCGGTGCAGCCGGGCCAGCGAACGCCCGAACCGCTCTGCCGCCGCCGCGCTGGGCGCCTCCTCCCGTACCCAGGACAACACCAGCCGGTCGGGCCCCACGTCCACCACCTCGGGCACCGCGACGGCCTCCCCCAGCCAGCGCAGCCCGGCCGCCTCCGAGGCGAACACCTCGGAGGCGGCCCCGGTCTTCGCGAACACCTCGCGCCCGTCGTCCAGCACGCCCTTCAGCAGCCGCCAGCCGTGCGACGAGCCGAGGTCCGCCGTCGGATTCATCAGCCGATCTCGTCGGCGATGTGCTTGGCGACGCCCTCGGAGGCCGACTCGACCAGCGCGAGCACCTCCTCGAACCCCTCGCGGCCCCCGTAGTACGGATCGGGCACCTCGGCCCCCTCCTCCGCCGCGGGATCGAACGACCGGAACAGCCGCACCTCCACCCCCGCCGACGCCAGCCGCCGCAGATTGGCAAGGTTGTCCTGGTCCATGGCCAGCACCAGGTCGTAGCGGTCGAACCAGTCCTTGGTGAACTGCCGGGCCCGGTGCGCCGAGCCGTCGTAGCCGTGCTGCTCGAGGATGGCCAGCGCCCGCTCGTCCATGGGGTCCCCGGCGTGCCAGCCGCCGGTTCCGGCGCTCTCCACGGTGACGCGGTCGCCCAGCCCGCGCTCGGCGAGCGTCTGGCGGAGCACCACCTCCGCCATGGGGGATCGGCAGATGTTGCCCATGCACACCAGGCATACGCGATAAGTCATAACTCCCATCATGGGGGCGACCGGGCCCGTTCACCGAACGTTCACCCTTGTCAGGGGGCTGCGGTCACCTTCGCTGCATAGCTTCATGGCGACTAAGGACCAAGTGGGAGGAAACCCAACCGTGAAGTATGCAGGCCGGCTCGCCGCCGTAGCCGTTGTCGGCGCGCTCTCCCTCGCTGCGTGCGGCACAGACAACAACGCCCCCGCGGGCAGCACCACGTCCGCCAGCGCGCCCGCCGCGGGCAATGACAATGGTCTGAGCGGTACGATCAACGCCGCGGGCTCCTCGGCCCAGGCCAACGCGATCACCGAGTGGACGAAGAACTTCACGGCCACGAACCCCGGTGTCACCCTCAACTACCAGCCCAGCGGCTCCGGCGCGGGTGTGCAGGCGTTCATCCAGGGCACGGTGGCCTTCGCCGGCTCGGACTCGGCGTTGAAGGATGACCAGCCCGCGCAGGCCGACGCCCGCTGCAAGACCGGCAAGGCCATCAACATCCCGATGGTGACCGGCCCCATCGCGGTGGTCTACAACCTGCCCGGCGTCGAGGGCCTGCAGCTGTCGCCGAAGACCCTCGGCGGCATCTTCGACAGCAAGATCACCAAGTGGGACGACGCCGCGATCAAGGCGGACAACCCCAGCGCCAAGCTGCCCTCCACGCCGATCCAGGCCTTCCACCGCTCGGACGAGTCGGGCACCAGCGACAACTTCACCAAGTTCCTCAAGGCCACCGCCGGCTGGGCCTACGAGCCCGCCAAGGCGTGGCCCGCCGAGGCCAAGGGCCAGGGCGCGAAGGGCTCCGACGGCATCGCCTCCTCCGTGAAGGACACCGAGGGCGCGATCAGCTACGTCGAGCTCTCCTACGCCGAGAACTCGTCGCTGCAGAAGGCCAAGGTCGCCAACGGCGCCAACGAGTTCGTCGAGCTCACCCCCGAGAGCGCGGCGAAGACGGTCGAGACCGCCACGGTCAAGGGCACCGGCAACGACCTCGCCCTGTCGATCGACTACGCCACCAAGACCCCGGGCGCCTACCCGATCGTCCTGGTGACCTACGAGATCACCTGCGAGAAGGGCCTGTCGGCGGAGGAGACGAAGCTGGTCAAGGGCTTCCTCACCTACACCGCCAGTGACGAGGGTCAGGCGGCCCTGAAGGAGCTGGGCTACGCCCCGCTGGCCGGCGACCTGCTCACCAAGGTCCGCACCGCTGTCGAGGCGATCTCCTAGCCGCCGATGGCCACCGATCTGAAGACCCGTGACGGCGGACCGGCCATGAGCCGGTCCGCCTCGCGGCGCAGCCATGGTGAAGGCACCTTCCGCTTCCTCTCCACGGCGGCGGGCGTCCTCCTGCTGGCGATCATGGCGGCCATCGCCGTGTTCCTCATCAGCGAGGCGATCCCCGCCCTGCAGGCGAACAAGGCATCCTTCTTCACCGAGCTGACCTGGGACCCCAACGGCCAGAAGGTGTTCGGCATCGGCGCCCTGGCGTTCGGGACCGTCCTCAGCTCGACACTCGCGCTCGTCATCGCCACCCCGATCGCGGTCGGCGTCGCGCTGTTCATCTCCCACTACGCGCCCCGCCGCCTGGCCTCGGGGCTCGGCTACCTGGTCGACCTGCTCGCCGCCGTGCCCAGTGTGGTCTACGGCCTGTGGGGCCTGGCGTTCCTGGTGCCGCTGATCCGAGAGCCGTCCCAGTGGCTCAACGAGACCTTCGGCTGGTTCCCGCTGTTCGCCGGAGAAGGCGCCATCGGCGGCAAGACCATGCTCGCGGGCTCGATCGTGCTGGCGATCATGATCCTGCCGATCATCGCGGCGATCTCGCGTGAGGTGTTCCTCCAGGCACCGAAGATGAACGAGGAGGCGGCCCTGGCGCTCGGCGCCACCCGCTGGGAGATGATCAGGATGGCCGTGCTGCCGTTCGGCCGCCCGGGCGTCATCAGCGCCGCCATGCTCGGCCTCGGCCGCGCGATGGGCGAGACCATCGCGGTCGCGCTGATCTTCCCCGCGACCTTCGACATCACGTTCGAGATCCTGACGCCCCACGCCAACAGCATCGCGGCGAACATCGCCAACGGCTTCGGCGAGGCGACCCAGATCGGCCGCGGGGCGCTGATCGCCTCCGGCCTGGTGCTGTTCGTCATCACCTTGCTGGTGAACATGGGAGCGCGCATGATCATCAACCGCCGTAAGGAGTATTCGAGGGCCGGCGCATGACAGCAATCCAGCACATCTCGACCAGCCGCCGGGTCAAGGACAAGATCGTCCAGGGGCTGGTCTACCTGGCGTTCGGGCTGGCCGTCGTGCCGCTCATCTCGGTGCTCTGGCTGGTCATCTCCAACGGTCTGGCCCGCTTCGACCTCGAGTTCCTGACCCACTCGATGCGCGGCATCGGCGCCCGTGACGCGGGCGGCGGCGCGTACCACGCGATCATCGGGACGCTGGAGCAGGTCCTGCTCGCCTCGGCCGTCTCGGTCCCCATCGGCCTGCTCACCGCGATCTACCTGGTCGAGTACGGCAACGGCGGCCGGCTGAGCCGGTCGATCAGCTTCTTCGTGGACGTCATGACCGGCATCCCCTCGGTCGTTTCCGGTCTGTTCGTCTTCGCGTTCTGGATCCTCGTCCTGGGCTTCCAGTTCTCCGGCTGGGCGGGCGCGCTCGCACTGTCGATCCTGATGATGCCGACCGTGGTCAGATCGGCCGAGGAAATGCTCCGGCTGGTGCCCAACGACCTCCGAGAGGCCTCGTACGCGCTGGGTGTGGCCAAGTGGCGCACGATCATGAAGGTCGTGCTGCCGACGGCGTTCACCGGCATCGTCACCGGCGTCATGCTGGCCGTGGCCCGCGTCGCCGGAGAGACCGCGCCGCTGCTGATGACGGTGTTCTTCACCAACTCCATCAACAACGATCCGTTCACCGGACCGCAGATGGGCCTGCCGCTCTTCGTCTTCGACCAGGCGGCCCGCCCGAACGACACCGCCATCGACCGGGCGTGGACCGGCGCCCTCACGCTCATCCTGATCGTCATGCTGCTCAACCTGGTGGCGCGCCTGATCGCCTGGTGGCGTGCGCCCGCCAGGGGCCGATAGGGGGTTAACGCCGCAATGTCCAAGCAGATCCAGGTCTCGGGTCTCGACGCGTACTACGGGTCGCACAAGGCGATCGAGGACGTGTCGATGACCATCGAACCCCGTTCGATCACCGCGTTCATCGGCCCGTCCGGGTGCGGCAAGTCGACGTTCCTGCGCACGCTCAACCGCATGCACGAAGTGATCCCGGGCGCCCGCGTGGATGGCAAGGTCCTGCTCGACGGCGAGGACCTGTACGCCCCCACCGTCGCGCCCGTCTCTGTGCGCCGGATGATCGGCATGGTCTTCCAGCGCCCCAACCCGTTCCCGACGATGTCGATCTACGAGAACGTGGCCGCCGGACTCAAGCTCAACGGCCGGGTCGGCAAGTCGCAGCTCGACGGGATCGTGGAGGAGTCGCTTAAGGGCGCCAACCTCTGGAACGAGGTCAAGGACCGCCTGCACAAGCCGGGCGCCGGCCTGTCGGGCGGTCAGCAGCAGCGTCTCTGCATCGCCCGGGCCATCGCGGTCAAGCCGCAGGTCCTGCTGATGGACGAGCCGTGCTCGGCGCTCGACCCGATCTCCACGCTGGCCATCGAGGACCTGATGGCCAAGCTCAAGGACGAGTACACGATCGTCATCGTCACCCACAACATGCAGCAGGCCGCCCGGGTCAGCGACAGGACCGCGTTCTTCAACCTCGCCGAGCAGGGCAAGCCCGGCAAGGTGATCGAGATGGACGAGACGTCCCGCATGTTCACCAATCCGTCCCAGAAGGCAACAGAGGATTACATCACGGGGCGCTTCGGCTGATGACCCAACAGCAGGCGGCATCCACGGTGTTCGGGGACGCGCGGACGAAGCCCGTACTGCTCATCGCCGACCCCGACGGCGCGGTCGTGGAAGACCTCGCCACGGCGCTCGAACGGGAGGGCGTGTCCGTCACGGGCACGCCCGACGGGGCTCAGGGCCTCCTCCAGGCGGGAGCCCTGCAGCCTGACGTGGTGCTCGTCTCGGCCACGCTGCCGGTCATAGACGCGGTGGAGTTCGTCCGCGCGGTCCGGCTGGCGCGCGCCGTGCCCGTCCTGCTCGGCGTCGGCGAGGGCCACGCCGAGCAGGCGGTACGCGCGCTCGCCGCCGGCGCGGCCGCCTGCGTGGCCAGGCCCTACCGGGTGCCGGAACTGCTGCCGTTCATCCAGGCGGCCTCGCCCGGCGCGCGCCAGGTGCTCGCCGTGGGCGGGGTCGAGCTGGACGTCCAGGCCTACCAGGTACGGGTGGGCGGGCGAGCGGTCCACCTGCCCCTGCGGGAGTTCGAATTACTGCAGTATCTGATGCGCAACGCCGATCGCACGGTGACCCGCGAGCAGATCATGCGCCACGTGTGGCACGCCGCGGCCAACACCTCGACGAACACGATCGCGGTGCACGTCAAACGCCTGCGCGCCCGGCTGGGCGACGAGGACGACCAGCTCATCCAGACCGTCAGGGGCGTCGGCTACCGCCTGGTCACGCCGGGCACCGCCGGAAGTCCTGCATGATCCGCTTTGTCACGCCTTCGACCGTCGCTATGCCGTACGCCACCTCGGGACTTCCCTCGGTGAGTACGGCAACGGCGTAGTCGTGGCCGTCGCCCCTGATCAGGCCCACGCTGACCGTGGCCCAGAGCTTGTTCGAGACGTGCTTGAGCCAGCCGTTCTTCAGCGCCACGCGGTCGCCCGCGCACGCGGCGGCGCTGATGCCCCAGTCCTGGCCCGCCACGACGTGCCCCATGAGCTTCAGCACCTGATCGCGGTCCTTGGCCTTCAACGGGCTCTTGCCGGACACCAGGGCCCGCATGAGGCGGATCTGGTCGTCCACCGACGTTCGGGTGATTCCCCAGCAATACAGGTCTACGCACTCGCCTGGGACGCCCTGGGTGTGTTCGAGGCCGAGCCTCCTGCCCGCCTGGGTGAATCCGGGCGCGCCGCCGATGCGTGACCAGAGGCGGTCGGCGGCGTGGTTGTCGCTGTAGCGGATCATGATGCCGGCGTCGTGGCGGACGGCCGCCGGCAGCTTCTTCCACGAGGTCCGCAGCAGCAGCGCCATGAGGATCTGCACCTTGGCCGTGCTGGCGGTGATCAGGCGCTCGCCCGGGTGGTAGCGGTAGAGCCGGCCGGTCGTCAGGTCCTTGACCATGGCGGTGACCTGCCCGGACCGGCCTGCGAGATAGCGGTCGAGCCGCTTGCCGATCCGCCCGGCCGGGATCGGCGTGAGGATCTCCCCGGCCGAGACCCGCTCCAGCCGTGCCCCGAGGGCCGCCTCGCGTACGCCCAGGACCGCTTCCCGCCGGACGGGTACGGGCGACTGCGCCCGGACCTGGGCAGGCATCGGTAAGAGAGCTGTGAGCAGGGCGAGGGCGATGACCGCTCGTGGTATCGCTTGGCTGCGGCCCGCGATCATTGACGCATTATCACGAAAAATCACGACAGGCCGCTAGTCGGCCGCGGCGATCAATTTCTCGACCCAGCTGTCGCCGCACGTCGCCCAGAAGTCCACCGCGAACCAGAAGACCTTCGCCCCGAACTCCAGCTCCTCCTCGGACTCCACCCACCGCGCCGCCCGACGGGGCGGGACAGGCCGCGCAGGTCGTCTCCAGGAACTTCCCGGCGGGCGGCACCGACCTCCGCCCGGCCCGGCTGGTCACCATCGACATCCGGACCGGAAAGGCGGTCCATTACGTACGTCGCTCGCTTCCGTTGAAGGAACAGGGCGAGCATGTGCGACGTCAGTCGGTGGGCCGGCTCCCGAGAGGTTCTGCTGAGATGCGGGACGGGCGAGCTGTTCCACGAAATCGTCTTCCGCGTGGACACCCCGGACAGGGCACTACGCCAAAGCGGGAGAGACGTGGCCGCTTCGAGCTGGCGCGGGCGGCGGATCAGCCCGCAAAACAAGAATGGCCCCACGCACCGGCGTGGGGCCATTCTATAAAGATTGTCCGGCGGCGACCTACTCTCCCACACCCTCCCGAGTGCAGTACCATCGGCGCAGAGAAGCTTAACTTCCGGGTTCGGAATGTAACCGGGTGTTTCCTTCCCGCCATAACCGCCGTAACCCTATGAAACTATCAAGCACTACCGCTTGTTGTTTCAGAATTGCCTAGTGGACGCGAGCAAGAAGCTTTGTGGTCAAGTCCTCGGCCTATTAGTACCGGTCAGCTCCACACGTTACCGTGCTTCCACCTCCGGCCTATCAACCCGGTCGTCTACCGGGAGCCTTACCCACTCTCGTGGTGGGAGACCTCATCTCAAGGCAAGCTTCCCGCTTAGATGCTTTCAGCGGTTATCCCTCCCGAACGTAGCCAACCAGCCGTGCACCTGGCGGTACAACTGGCACACCAGAGGTTCGTCCGTCCCGGTCCTCTCGTACTAGGGACAGCCCCTTTCAAGTCTCCTGCGCGCGCAGCGGATAGGGACCGAACTGTCTCGCGACGTTCTAAACCCAGCTCGCGTACCGCTTTAATGGGCGAACAGCCCAACCCTTGGGACCTACTCCAGCCCCAGGATGCGACGAGCCGACATCGAGGTGCCAAACCATCCCGTCGATATGGACTCTTGGGGAAGATCAGCCTGTTATCCCCGGGGTACCTTTTAGCCGTTGAGCGACACCGCTTCCACACGCCGATGCCGGATCACTAGTCCCAGCTTTCGCTCCTGCTCGACCCGTCAGTCTCACAGTCAAGCTCCCTTGTGCACTTACACTCAACACCTGATTGCCAACCAGGCTGAGGGAACCTTTGGGCGCCTCCGTTACCCTTTGGGAGGCAACCGCCCCAGTTAAACTACCCACCAGACACTGTCCCCGATCCGGATCACGGACCAGAGTTAGACATCCAAAACGACCAGAGTGGTATTTCACCAATGACTCCACCCGAACTAGCGTCCGAGCTTCCCAGTCTCCCACCTATCCTACACAAGCCGTTCCAAACACCAATGTCAAGCTGTAGTGAAGGTCCCGGGGTCTTTCCGTCCTGCTGCGCGAAACGAGCATCTTTACTCGTACTGCAATTTCACCGGGTCTGCGGTTGAGACAGCGGGGAAGTCGTTACGCCATTCGTGCAGGTCGGAACTTACCCGACAAGGAATTTCGCTACCTTAGGATGGTTATAGTTACCACCGCCGTTTACCGGCGCTTAAGTTCTCACCTTCGCCCAGCAAGCTGGACTAAGCGGTCCCCTTAACGTTCCGGCACCGGGCAGGCGTCAGTCCGTATACATCGTCTTACGACTTCGCACGGACCTGTGTTTTTAGTAAACAGTCGCTTCCCCCTGGCCACTGCGACCCCCACCAGCTCCGAGTGCAAGACTCATCACCAGCAGAGGTCCCCCTTCTCCCGAAGTTACGGGGGCAATTTGCCGAGTTCCTTAACCACAGTTCACCCGATCGCCTTAGTATTCTCTACCTGACCACCTGAGTCGGTTTAGGGTACGGGCCGCCACAACACTCGCTAGAGGCTTTTCTCGGCAGCATAGGATCATCCACTTCACCACAATCGGCTCGGCATCACATCTCAGGCTTAAGGAACGCGGATTTGCCTACGTTCCGCCCTACATGCTTACCCCAGGACAACCATCGCCTGGGCTGGACTACCTTCCTGCGTCACCCCATCGCTTACCTACTACCCAATCAGGCCGAGCGTTCGGTCTAACACCAGTCCCGAAGGACCAGCTGACTTAAGGACTCTTAGTATCAAGGGGTTCAGTATGGGCGCGTTAAAGCGGGTACGGGAATATCAACCCGTTGTCCATCGACTACGCCTGTCGGCCTCGCCTTAGGTCCCGACTTACCCTGGGCGGATTAGCCTGCCCCAGGAACCCTTGGTCATCCGGCGCGAGGGTTTCTCACCCTCGATTCGCTACTCATGCCTGCATTCTCACTCGCACAGCCTCCACAACTAGATCACTCTGCTGCTTCGCCGGCTGCACGACGCTCCCCTACCCATCAACACAACATGTGCGTCAATGCCACGACTTCGGCGGTGTACTTGAGCCCCGCTACATTGTCGGCGCAGAATCACTTGACCAGTGAGCTATTACGCACTCTTTCAAGGGTGGCTGCTTCTAAGCCAACCTCCTGGTTGTCTCTGCGACTCCACATCCTTTCCCACTTAGCACACGCTTAGGGGCCTTAGTCGGTGATCTGGGCTGTTTCCCTCTCGACTACGAACCTTATCGCCCGCAGTCTCACTGCCACGCTCTCACTTACCGGCATTCGGAGTTTGGCTGACGTCAGTAACCTTGTCGGGCCCATTAGCCATCCAGTGCTCTACCTCCGGCAAGAAACACGCGACGCTGCACCTAAATGCATTTCGGGGAGAACCAGCTATCACGGAGTTTGATTGGCCTTTCACCCCTACACACAGATCATCCCCCAGGTTTTCAACCCTGGTGGGTTCGGTCCTCCACCCAGTCTTACCTGAGCTTCAACCTGCCCATGCGTAGATCACTCCGCTTCGGGTCTACAGCATGCGACTCAACGCCCTATTCAGACTCGCTTTCGCTACGGCTCCCCCACACGGGTTAACCTCGCCACACACCATAACTCGCAGGCTCATTCTTCAAAAGGCACGCAGTCACATCACACAGAAGCAAGCTTCTGTAAGCTCCTACGGCTTGTAGGCACACGGTTTCAGGTACTATTTCACGACCCCTCACCGGGGCACTTTTCACCTTTCCCTCACGGTACTCGTGCACTATCGGTCATCAGGGAGTATTTAGGCTTACCAGGTGGTCCTGGCAGATTCACACAGGATTTCTCGAGCCCCGTGCTACTTGGGATCCCCTCAAACAGTCGACAAGATTTCGCCTACCCGGCTCTCACGGTCTACGGCAGCCCTTCCCAGAGCTTTCAACTACCCCATCGATTTCTTACTGTCCGGCCGATCGGCAGATCGACCAAGAGGGTCCCACGACCCCGGACATGCAACGCCTGCCGGCTATCACACACGCCCGGTTTAGCCTCATCCGCTTTCGCTCACCACTACTCACGGAATCACTGTTGTTTTCTCTTCCTACGGGTACTGAGATGTTTCACTTCCCCGCGTTACCACCAACCGCCCTATACATTCAGGCGGAGGCAACACCACATGACTGGTGCTAGGTTTCCCCATTCGGACATCCCCGGATCAACGTCTGGTTGGCGACTCCCCGAGGCTTAACGCAGCCTCCCACGTCCTTCATCGGCTCCTGATGCCAAGGCATCCACCGTGTGCCCTAAAAAACTTGGCCACAAAGATGCTCGCGTCCACTATGCAAATCTCAAACAACAAACAGCAACCGCCTCCAGATCTCGGAAGACCTTTCAGCGGCCCTGTACTCCAGAAGAACCGGTCACCCGTTTCCTCAGGACCCAACAGTGTGTCCAACCAGCCCGGACCCTCGAAACCCCGTTCCCACTCCCTCACGGGCGGTACTAGCAGTCCGACAATCACGGCCTGATTGAGTAGCCAGTGCTCCACTAGTGAGCTGTCACCCCACCACACATTCGGTGGTGAAGGGTGAAGATGCTCCTTAGAAAGGAGGTGATCCAGCCGCACCTTCCGGTACGGCTACCTTGTTACGACTTCGTCCCAATCGCCAGCCCCACCTTCGACCGCTCCCCCCAGCAAGCTGGTTGGGCCACGGGCTTCGGGTGTTGCCGACTTTCGTGACGTGACGGGCGGTGTGTACAAGGCCCGGGAACGTATTCACCGCAGCATTGCTGATCTGCGATTACTAGCGACTCCGACTTCATGGGGTCGAGTTGCAGACCCCAATCCGAACTGAGACCGGCTTTTAGGGATTCGCTCCACCTCACGGTATCGCAACCCTCTGTACCGGCCATTGTAGCATGTTTGCAGCCCAAGACATAAGGGGCATGATGACTTGACGTCATCCCCACCTTCCTCCGAGTTGACCCCGGCAGTCCCCCATGAGTCCCCACCACCCCGAAGGGCGTGCTGGCAACATGGAGCAAGGGTTGCGCTCGTTGCGGGACTTAACCCAACATCTCACGACACGAGCTGACGACAGCCATGCACCACCTGTCACCCAGTCCGAAGAGGCGCCTGTCTCCAGGCGTTTCCGGGTGATGTCAAACCTTGGTAAGGTTCTTCGCGTTGCGTCGAATTAAGCAACATGCTCCGCCGCTTGTGCGGGCCCCCGTCAATTCCTTTGAGTTTTAGCCTTGCGGCCGTACTCCCCAGGCGGGGCGCTTAATGCGTTAGCTCCGGCACGGAGATCGTGGAAGATCCCCACACCTAGCGCCCAACGTTTACAGCGTGGACTACCAGGGTATCTAATCCTGTTCGCTCCCCACGCTTTCGCTCCTCAGCGTCAGGTAAGGCCCAGCAAGCCGCCTTCGCCACCGGTGTTCCTCCTGATATCTGCGCATTTCACCGCTACACCAGGAATTCCACTTGCCCCTACCTACCTCTAGCCGGCCCGTATCCACCGCAGACCCGCAGTTAAGCTGCGGGCTTTCACGGCAGACGCGACCAGCCACCTACGAGCTCTTTACGCCCAATAATTCCGGACAACGCTTGCGCCCTACGTATTACCGCGGCTGCTGGCACGTAGTTAGCCGGCGCTTCTTCTGCAGGTACACGTCAACTTCGTCCCTGCTGAAAGAGGTTTACAACCCGAAGGCCGTCATCCCCCACGCGGCGTCGCTGCGTCAGGCTTCCGCCCATTGCGCAATATTCCCCACTGCTGCCTCCCGTAGGAGTCTGGGCCGTGTCTCAGTCCCAGTGTGGCCGGTCGCCCTCTCAGGCCGGCTACCCGTCGTCGCCTTGGTAGGCCACTACCCCACCAACAAGCTGATAGGCCGCGAGCCCATCCCCAACCGAAAAACTTTCCACCACCACCCGATGCCGGGGGCGGTCGTATCCGGTATTAGACCCAGTTTCCCGGGCTTATCCCAGAGTCAGGGGCAGGTTGCTCACGTGTTACTCACCCGTTCGCCGCTCGAGTACCCCGAAGGGCCTTTCCGCTCGACTTGCATGTGTTAAGCACGCCGCCAGCGTTCGTCCTGAGCCAGGATCAAACTCTCCAAACAATGTCTTTCGTTTGGATTGTGAATCCAAGCAATTTCCGTCAATAATGACGGGGATATGCATGTATCTCATGCACTGGCTTTTAACACACTGTTGAGTTCTCAAGAAACGGACGCGTACTTCCTTGCTCAAAACCGTTCCGGTCTTTCGCTCGGAGGCGTTCATTTCGTTGTGTCTTTATTCTTTCAGCCGTTCAAGTCCCTGTCAAATTGACCCGACTCGCTCGACTTGCTGGAATTAAGACCTGCCCCGTTTCCGGGACAACCCCTCTAACTTATCAGGCCATCCGAACCGATGCGAATCCACCGGAGGACGACCCTCGAAGTAAGTGGGATTTGCCGGGCATCTCCGGGAGTCTCTGTGGACCCCCTCGGCCGCCCTGCGCGAAGCAACTCTAGCAGCCCGACGCACCCACTTCGCGCCACTCAGGTAATCACGTGGTTGTTCCCTCACCACGCAACGCCCAAACCTCACCAAGGACACCCAGGTCGGCACCCCAGCCGTCAAGCCGACGGCAAGTCATCCGCAACCGCCGCCAGGTACGAAGGTACCTACGAGCAGACTGCGCTCTCGGAGGTGTCCGCTATGACCCGCTCGGAGTTCGACGACATCCGTGCCTTCCTCGCCGACGAGGCGACCCATGCCGGAGACCTGCTGAGAATCGCCAGGACCCTGATCGACGACCTCGAACACGCCCGCATGCGCGAGGCCGTACTCCGTACCCACTACCTGCGTCTGCTCACGGCGGCGCGGGCGACGGTGGCGGCCGACCTCGCGGACGCGCCCGACCCCATGGCGTTCGTCAAGCACGAGCTGTCGGAGCGCGGTCAGATGCCGGCGGACGGCGAGGCCGTGCAGCGCATCCTGGCGGACGCCCGTACGGCGGCCCTGCTGCTCGCCTGCCTGGAGGAGTCCGTCCCCCAGCGCCCCCGCGGAATGCGCCTGCGCCGGTGCGTCGGCATGAGGCGGGCCCTCCCGCATTAGCCGCTGACCCGATGAGCACTCGGCCCATACCCGGCCTTGGCTGACCGGCTGTAAGACTTCGCATATGTGGCAGCGCAGGTTGAACTGGGCGGCAGTCGCACTAGTCGGGATATTTGGCCTGATGTGGGTTGGTGTCGTGATCTATGCAGATCAGAACTCTTCCCTCTGGATGCGGGTCGTGCAGGTGGCCTTCGGGGTCCTGCTGCTGGGCTGGGCCGTGCAGCGAGCGGTCATGATGCTCGTCAAGCCGTCAGCCGGCCGCCGCTAATCGGAGGAAGCCGACGGCTGGAACCGGTAGCCCATCCCCGACTCGGTCAGCAGATGCACCGGACGGGCGGGATCCCGCTCGAGCTTGCGCCGGAGCTGGGCCATGTACTGGCGCAGGTAGTGCGTCTCCTTGAGGTAGGAGTCTCCCCAGACCTCCCGCAGCAGCTGGCGCTGGCTGATCAGCTTGCCCGGGTTACGCAGCAGGATCTCCAGGAAGTGCCACTCCGTGGGCGTCAGCCGTACCCCTCCCGAGATCGTCTTGCTGGAGAGGTCGATCACGTGATCGCCCAGCCGCACCGTGGCGGCCTCCTCCTCGTGCTGGCCCGTGCGGCGGGTCACCGCGCGGACGCGCGCGAGCAGCTCGTCGATGCTGAACGGCTTCGTCACGTAGTCGTCGGCGCCCGCGTCGAGCGCGTCCACCTTGTCGGTACTGTCCGCGCGCCCCGAGAGGACGATGATCGGCACGGCGGTCCAGCCGCGCAGGCCCTCGATGACCTCCACACCGTCCAGATCGGGCAGCCCGAGATCGAGGATGACCAGGTCGGGATGCCATTCGGCGGCCTGGCGCAGCGCCGAGCCGCCGTCGGCGGCGACCGCCACCTCGTATTGCCGGGCGGCCAGGTTGACGCGC
Source organism: Nonomuraea angiospora (assembly GCF_014873145.1). Classification (NCBI taxonomy): domain Bacteria; kingdom Bacillati; phylum Actinomycetota; class Actinomycetes; order Streptosporangiales; family Streptosporangiaceae; genus Nonomuraea; species Nonomuraea angiospora. Next base: position 6,272,725 of record NZ_JADBEK010000001.1, read on the forward strand.
AGCGCACGCAGGATCTGCGGCTCGTCGTCCACCACCAGCACGCGGGTCACGGGTGCCTCCGCAGCGAGACGGTCATGGTCAGTCCCCCTCCGGGCGTGTCCTCCAGCACGAGCGTGCCTCCCATCGCCTCGGTGAGGCCGCGCGAGAGCGCCAGGCCGAGCCCCACTCCCGTGTGGCTGTCGCGGTCGCCGAGCCGCTGGAACGGCATGAACACCCTTTCATGCGCTTCCGGCGGAATGCCGGGGCCCCGGTCGATGATGCGGATCTCCACGTTCGAGCCGTGCCAGCTGGCGTTGACGAGCACGGGTTCGCCGTCGGGGCTGTAGCGGACGGCGTTCGACATGAGGTTGACGAGCACGCGCTCCAGCAGGGCGGGGTCGGCCATGATCTCGGGGACGATGGGCGGCAGGTCGCTGCGGATCTGGTCGCTCAGCGGTCCTAGGTCGTCGATGGCGTGCGGCAGCACGTCCTCGATCGCCACGGGCTCCAGGTTCACGCCGAGCACGCCGGCCTGGAGACGGCTCATGTCGAGAAGGTTGGCGACGAGCCGGTCCAGCTTGATCAGCGACTCGTCGGCGGTGGCCAGCAGTTCGCCGCGGTCCTCGTCCGACCAGGTCACGTCGGTGCTGCGCAGGCTCTCGACCGCCGCCTTGGCCGAGGCGAGCGGCGTACGAAGGTCGTGGCTGACGGCGGCCAGCAGAGCGGTGCGCATCCTGTCGGCCTCGGCCAGCGGCTCGGCCTGCTCGGCCGCCTCGCGCAGCCGCTGCTCGCGCAGGGCGACCGCCGTCTCCGCCGCGAACGCCTCCAGCACCCGCCGGTCGCTCGCGTCCAGCAGCCGCCCCCGGGCGGCGAGCACGAGCCGTTCGTCGATCATGACGTCGGTGTCGGCCGTGCCCGGGCTCGTGCACGGCATGCCGCCCGAGGTGGCGACGATGTGCCAGCCGTCCGTACGCTCCAGCAGGGTCACCGAGCTGAACCCGAACGTCTCCCGCGTCCTGGCCAGCAGCGACGGCAGCGCCGCCTCGCCCCTCAGCACGTGACCCGCCAGCGTGGACAGCACCTCGGCGTCCGCCCGCGAGCGCGCCGCTTCCCTGCTGCGCCTGGCCGCCAGGTCCACGACCGTGCTGACCATGACCGCCACCAGCACGAACGTGGTGAGCGCGAGCACGTTCTGCGGCTCGGCGATCGTCAACGTGTGCAGCGGCGGCGTGAAGAACCAGTTGAGCAGCCCGAACCCGAGCACCGCCGCCGTCAACGCCGGCCACATGCCGCCCACCAGGGCCACCCCGACGACCAGCAGCAGGAAGAGCGGGATCTCGCTGGGCAGCGACAGGCCCAGCGGCTGGAGCCCGGTTGTGAGCAGCGGCGGCCCGAGCAGCGCCAGCCCCCAGCCGGACAGCCGCCGCCTGCGGGTCAGCGCGGCGCTCGACCGCGCCCGCCCGCGGCCCGTCCTGGTCGCCTCGTGCGTCACCATGTGCACGTCGATCGACCCGGACAGCGCCGTCGTCGTCACTCCCACGCCACGCGCGAGGATCTGCGCGAGCCGTCCCCTTCGCGACGCGCCCAGCACGAGCTGGGTGGCGTTCACGCCACGGGCGAACTCCAGCAGCGCGTGCGGGATGTCGTCGCCGACCACCTGGTGGTAGGACCCGCCGAGGGCCTCGACGAGGGCCCGCTGGTGCACCAGGTTCGCGGGGTCGCCGGCGGAGGTGAGGCCGTCGGCGCTCGTGACGTGCACGGCCAGCAGGTCGGCCCCCTTGCTCCTGGCCGCGATGCGCGCGGCCCGGCGGATGAGCGTGTCCCCTTCCGGGCCTCCGGTGAGGGCGACGACCACGCGCTCGCGGGCCTCCCAGGTGCCCGCTATGGCATGGTCGGCGCGATATTGGTCGAGTTGCTCGTCCACCTTGTCCGCCAGCCAGATCAGGGCGAGCTCCCGCAAGGCGGTCAGGTTGCCGACGCGGAAGTAGTTGGCCAGCGCGGCGTCGACGCGATCGGGCGGGTAGACGTTCCCGTGCGCCATCCGCCGGCGTAGCGCCTCGGGTGACATGTCGACGAGCTCGATCTGGTCGGCCCGCCGCACCACCTCGTCGGGCACGGTCTCCCGCTGCGACACACCGGTGATCTGCTCGACCACGTCGTTCAGGGATTCGAGGTGCTGGATGTTGAGGGTGGAGACGACGTCGATGCCGGCGTCGAGCACTTCGTCGATGTCCTGCCAGCGCTTGACGTTGCGGGAGCCGGGGACGTTCGTGTGGGCGAGCTCGTCGATCAGCGCCACGGTGGGGGCGCGGGCGATGACGGCATCGACGTCCAGCTCGGTGAACGTCGCTCCGCGGTAGGTCATCGTCCGCCTCGGCAGGACCTCCAGCCCGTCGAGCAGGCGGGCCGTCCTGGCGCGGCCGTGGGTCTCGACGAAGCCCACGACCACGTCCTTGCCTCGTTCGCGGGCGCGGTGGGCCTCGCTCAGCATGTCGTACGTCTTGCCCACGCCGGGCGCCGCACCCAGGTGAACGCGCAGCCTCCCGCGGGACGTGCTCCCCATTCCTCCAGGTTACGGCTGGTACGGCGGCGCGACCCCCCAACCCCAGTGGGGCACGGGGGCCTCGAGCGGAGGCGTGGCGTCCGGCTGGGAGTTGTGCCTGGCCAGCCTGGTGCCCCATTCGATGTAGCCGGCGAACGCCGCCCTGAACTCGGGGTCGTCAGGCAGTCCCACCTCATCGGCCGCGTCCATGAGGAGATTCACCCACCTGCGGCGCTGGGGCTCGGTGATGGCCTTGCCGAGGTGGTGGCGGAGCATGTTCGGGTAGCCGCCGCGCTCCTTGGTGTACCGGTCGGGGCCGCCGAAGACCTCGCTGAGCCACATCGCCACGTATGCGGGGTGATCGGGGTCCATGTGCGCGAACAGCGGACCGATCAGGTCGTCCTTGACGACCGTGCGGTAGAACGCTTCGGTCAGCCGCTCGAACGCCTCGGCGCCGCCGGCCCAGTCGTACAGCGTGGGCACTGATTCTTCAGTCATGTAATGATGTAATCATTCGCGGATGAAGGCGGCAAGATCGGAAAACGACAAAGTCCCCGGTCTCCGGATCTCTCCGGTGACCAGGGACTCTGGCTTTGTAGCGGGGACAGGATTTGAACCTGCGACCTCTGGGTTATGAGCCCAGCGAGCTACCGAACTGCTCCACCCCGCGTCGGTGTCTCTGAGATAACTATACAGGGCCCGCGAGAGTGCTTTGACCGCCGCCGACCCGGAGTACGGTGAGGGCGCCTGAGAGGAAGGGGCGCGGGGGTCGGCGAAGGATCTCCGCCGAAGGGCGTCCCCGCAGCCGGGCGGCCCGAGCGACCGTCCGCCGGCGCGGCAGCGGTTGGACGGGGAACACATCCCCGGCCGATTCGGCGCACCCCGCCACCGGGAAAAGCAAAAGCCCGGACTCCGTTTAAGGAGCCCGGGCTTCTGGGCTGGTAGCGGGGGCAGGATTTGAACCTGCGACCTCTGGGTTATGAGCCCAGCGAGCTACCGAACTGCTCCACCCCGCGTCGCGTTGTTGCCTTTAAAGACTAGTGGGCGGCGAGGGGTGGGCGCAAACTGATTGAGCTAGGACGTGCCCGCCGCTTGCGATCCCGTAGGCGATGGCGAGCCCGAAGGCGTGGCCGGCGGCGAGCCTGACGGGGTCGCCGACGGGGTGGCGGATGGGGTGGCCGACGGGGTCGCCGAGGGCTTGGGCTGCTGGGCGTTGGCCCCCTCCAGCGCCTTCAGCGCCTCCTCCAGCCGCTTCTGCGCCTCGCCGTAGGCGTCCCAGTTGGGCGGACTGGACTGCAGGGCCTTCTGCGCGTCCTCGTACGCCTTCTTGGCGTTGGCGATCGCCGAGTTGATCGCCGTGTTGGCCTGGTTGGGGACGTTCTGCTCGGTGGGGGTGTTCGGCTGCTGTTGCTGGCCGCCGAAGACCTCCGCGAGCGCCTTCTCCAGGTCCGGCCCGACGCCGATCTTGTTGCCGTACGACACCAGGACCCGTTGCAGGATCGGGTACGGCTCCTGGCCCCCGCCCGCGGCCACCTGGACGTACACCGGCTCGACGTAGAGCAGTCCGCCCGCGTACGGCAGCGTCAGCAGGTTGCCGTACCGGAGCGACGAGCTACCCACGCCCATCACGTTGAGCTGACCGGCCAGGCGGCTCTGGAAGGCGTTCTGCACCTGCCCGGGGCCCGGGATGGGCGTGTTGGACGGCATGCGCAGGATGCGCAGCCGGCCGTAGCCGGAGCCGGCCGACGAGTCGACCGCCATGAACGCCGACAGGTTGGCGCTCCCCTGCCGCGGCACGAACGTCGTCGTCAGCGAGAACGTCGGCGTGCCGCCCGGCATCGTGGTGGTCAGGTAGTAGGGCGGCTGCTTGATGTTCTTGTCGTTCTGCGTGGGGTCGCCCGGGACGTTCCAGAAGTCCTGGCCGCTGTAGAAGGCGGCGGGGTTGGTGATGTGGTAGCGCGACAGGGTGTAGCGCTGCACCTTGAACAGGTCTTCGGGGTAGCGGACATGGTTGCGCAGGTCGGCGCTCATCTCCGAGGCCGGGCGGATGATCCCCGGGAACGCCTTGCTCCAGGTCTTGAGCAGCGGGTCGTTGGTGTCCCAGCCGTAGAGCGTGACCGTGCCGTCGTAGGCGTCGACCGTGGCCTTGACGGAGTTGCGGATGTAGTTGATCTTGTCGCTCGGCTGCTGGGCGATCACGCGGCGGTCGGTGGACGCGTCGCGCGTCATGTCGCCGAGGCTCTCGCTCTGCGAGTACGGGTAGTCGTTGGACGTCGTGTACCCGTCGAGGATCCAGGTGATGCGCCCGTCGACGATCGCCGGGTAGGGGTTGCCGTCGAGCGTGAGGAAGGGCGCGACCTTCTGGACCCTGTCGCGCGGGTTGCGCACGTACAGGATCTGGGAGTTGTCGTTGATGTCGCCCGACAGCAGGATGTTCGCCTCGCCGTATTTAGCGGCGTAGACGAGCCTGTTGATGAACGAGCCGACGCGGACGCCGCCCTTGCCGTCGTAGGTGTTGTTCGCCTGGCCCGTGCCGCCCGTCTGCGGGTAGTCGAGCTCCTGCGGGTTCTTCGGGTTGCCGCCCGCGATGACGTACTCCTCGGCGGACGGCTCCTCGCCGAAGTAGACGCGCGACTGGCGCAGCCCGGTGGTGTTCACCAGAGGGCCGGTGACCGGCATGTCCTTGGCGTCGTAGTTGGGCAGGCCGCCGCCGTCGACCTGGTTGCCCGGCGCGGCGACGAAGCCGTAGCCGTGGGTGTAGACCAGGGCCCGGTTGATCCAGTTGTTCTGGCCCTCGGGCGGACCGGTCATCTCGCGCACGCCGACGACATGGTCGACCAGCTTGCCGGTGCTGTCAGGGTAGCGGTCGACGTCGAGCGTGTCGCCGAAGTTGTAGAAACCGCGGATGCGCTGTGTCTGCTCGTACGTCGAGGACAGCAGCGCCGGGTCGAGCAGCCGGACGCCGGAGACGGAGGCGTCGCCCTCCTTCTGGACCTTGGACGGGTCGGACTCGGCGTTGTAGTTTTCGACCTCGGTCTTGTCCAGGTTGTACGCCTCGCGCGTGGCGTTGATGTTGCGCTGGATGTAGGCCGACTCCTTGCCCTGCTGGTTGGGCTTGACCTGGAACTGCTCGACCAGCGCCGGGTAGACGCCGCCGATCAGGATGGCCGAGAGCACGAGCAGGCCGGCCGAGACGCCGGGGAGCATGCCGCCGGGCCGGAAGATGCCGGCGAAGAACAGGGCGGCGCAGATCAGCGCGATGATCGCGAGGATGGTCTTGGCCGGCAGGACGGCGTTGACGTCGGTATAGGAGGCGCCGTGGACGAACCCGCGGTCGGAGAAGACCAGGCCGTAGCGGTCGTAGAAGTAGGCGACGGCCTTCAGCAGGACGAAGACGCCGAGCAGCACGGACAGGTGGATGCGGGCCGCCCTGGACGCGTGCACGCCCGGCGACTGCAGCCGGAACCCTCCGTACAGGTAGTGCGTGATCGCCGCCAGCACGATCGAGATGATCACGGCGGTGAACAGGAAGTTCAGCACCATCCGGATGAACGGATAGTCGAACACGTAGAACGAGATGTCCTCCTTGAACAGCTCGTCCTGCTTGCCGAACGACTCGCCGTTGATGAACTTCAGCCACGTCTCCCACTGGCCGGCGAACGAGGAGCCGGAGAAGAGTGCGAACAGGCCCATGCCGACAATGAAGATCAGCTTGCGGTGGGGGTCGAGCGCCATGCGGTAGCGGTCGGCGCCGCTGCCCCCGCCGAACATCGCGGGCCCGAACATCGGCCGCGTCCGGAAGGCCAGCAGCATGTTGCCGCCCGCGATGCCGACCATCAGCAATGCCCCGACCAGGAACAGCACGATCTCGGTCAGCAGGACGCCGGAGAAGATCGTTGTGTAGTTGGCCGCGTCAAACCATAGATAGTCGGTATAAATTCCGGAAAATAGGAAAAATAGCGCCACGATCGCCACCAGAGCGATCGCCACAGGCAGAAGCAGTCTCGGACGGCGGGGCAAGCGCATCGCCCTACCGGCTCCTGGGGTCCGGAAGCTCAAGGCCAACCCCTCGTCGTGATGAAGAAACGGTCCGTGTCTGGCAACCTACACCGCAGGGCCAGCCCTACGGCTAACGCACGGCGAGCTCCAGAAGTTTCATCCGGCCTCGCACGCGGGCACGTTGCCCTTGCCGGTGCGCAGCGCGTCGAGCGCCAGCACCGCGTCATGCAGCGTGTCGGCCCTGACCAGCCGGAGCCCGTCGGGCACGGCTTGCATGGCCTCGGCGCAGTTGTCGGCGGGCGTCAGGAAGACCGTCGCGCCGGAGTCTTTCGCGCCCACCATCTTCTGGGCGATGCCGCCGATCGCGCCGACCTCGCCCGACGGCTGGATCGTGCCGGTGCCGGCGATCCGCTTGCCGCCGGTGATCTCGCCGGGCGTCAGCTTGTCGACTATGCCGAGCGAGAACATCAGCCCCGCGCTCGGCCCGCCGACGTCGCCGACGTTGATGTCGACGTCGAACGGGAACTTGTACTTGGCCTGCATGACCACGCCCACGAGGGTCTGCCCCTTGGGGCCGGCCACGGTGGGCACGGTGACGTCGAGCTTCTGGCCTCCCCTGGTGACGGAGAAGGCCACGTTGTCGCCCGGTTTGTGCGCCTTGACCGCGTCACCCACGACGTCGACGTCCTTCGCGGGCTTGCCGTCCACGGAGTTGATCTCGTCGCCCTTCAGCAGCTTGCCGTCGGCGGGCCGGCCCTTTTCCGTGGAGACCACGGTCACGACCATGTTGAAGGGGATCTTGAGCTCGTTGAGGGCGGCGGCCCTGGCGGAGTCCTGGGAGTTGGTCATCTCGACCGTGTTCTCCTCCTCGACCTCCTTGGGGTCGCGGTTGGGAGCGAAGATGGTCTCCTGCGGGACCACCGCCACGGTCGGGTCGATCCAGCCGCGCAACGCCGTCAGCAGGTCGATCTGGGCGGCCGGGCCGCCTTGGTAGGCCACCGTGACCAGGCTCAGCGCGCCGCTGGTCGGGTATGTCTCCCGCCCCTTGATCGAGATCACGGGCTTCTTGTCGACCTCGCCGATCGTGTTCTCGGTCGGGCCGGGGCTCAGCACGACGTACGGGACCGGACTGAACGCGCCCACCACGCCGAGCGCGAGCACGAGGAATCCCGCGAGCAGAAGGGTCAGGGCGCGTCGTGACATGTCGATGAGCTTATTCGCCGGCGCCGACCCATTCGGTCTCACCGTCGGCGAACACCTGGTGTTTCCAGATGGGGACGTTTGCCTTGAGGTCGTCGATCAGCCGTCTCGAGGCCTTGAACGCCTCGTCCCTGTGGGGTGCGGCCACCGCGACGATGACGGCCGCCTCGCCCAGCTCCAGGTCGCCCACGCGGTGGACGGCGGCCAGCGCCGTCACGGGGAAGTCGGCGGCCACCTTCTCGGCGACCTGCCGCAGCTCGGCCTCCGCCGAGGGGTGGGCCGAGTAGGAGAGCCTGGTCACCGGCTTTCCGTGGTCCTGCTCGCGCACGGTGCCCACGAAGACGGCGGTGCCGCCGGCGGCGTGGTCGCCCACGGCGGCCAGCACCTCGTCGGTGGAGAGCGGGGTATCACGAATGCCGAGCAAGCGGATGACGTCCACGCAAAGAGCCTACCAACAAGAAATCCGCCCGCTGGACTGCCGAAACGCCATCGTTCCTGGTCAAAGCCGGGTTGGCGGCGAATTTCTCAGGCGCGCCGCTTCTTGCGCACCTGGCGGACGATCGCCGCGGTGCCGATGACGGCCACGGTGGCGCCGGCCGCGGTGAGCGTGGCCTCCTTGACGGGCAGGCGCCGGCCGACCACGGTCGTCCTGTTCTCGCGCAGCTCCAGGAGCTGCTCGAACGCGGCCTCGTTCGTCCACGAGGGCTTCCAGCCCGCCTCGCGCAGCGCCGTGCAGTCGACGACCCACGGGTAGACGACGTAGTGCAGGTCGGTCGCCGGGGCCGGCGTGATGCCGAGCCGGTGGAGGCGCTGGGCCGTGCTGAACGTCAGCCCCGCGGGCAGCTCGAACCTGCGGATGTTCGACAGCTCCTCGACCTGCTCCTGCTCCATCCATCCGTCGGAGCCGACGGCGACCACGCCCGTGACGGCGCCGCGGGCGGCCAGCTCCAGGGCGGAGACCAGGTCGTCGATGTGGCAGAACTGCCAGCGCGGGTTGCAGCCCTTGACCGTCAGGAGCCTCGGCGACTCGAAGTGACGGGTGATGACGGTGTCCGCTCCCGGGCCGACGACCGCGGCCGGGCGCAGCACGGTGACCTCCAGGCCGGGGTGGCTGCGCAGCGACCGGCGTACGAGGGACTCGATCTCCAGGTAGTCGCCCACGACGCCGGTGTCGGGCTCGGCCGCCACGGGGGCGTCCTCGGGCAGGGGCACCTCGTTGTCGGGCGCGGCGCCGTACACCATCGCGCTCGTGACCAGCACCACACGCCGCACGCGCGCCGCCGCGCTGGCCGTCAGCACCGTCTGGGCGGCCCGCAGGTTGTACGCCCGCCGCTCGGACGGGTCGGAGTCGACGGCGTAGTCACCGGCCAGGTGGACCAGGACGTCGATGTCGGAGATCCGGTTCGCCAAGAGCGGATCCCGTACGTCGATCACTCTCCACGTGGCTTCCCCAACATCTCCGCGCTCCTCGTCAATGGCCACCACCCTGCGGAAATCCGCGGAGGATACGAGCCTCGCGAGCAGCTCTCGGCCTATGCCGGAGGCCGCTCCGGTGACGGCGACTACGGGTTGGCTCGGGCGTTTCGAGGTAGGCACCAGGTCCTCACTTTGCACTGATCCGCCGTAGGACGACTAACGTGGCGGATGTGGACTCCTCCATCCTGCACGAGGTAGAGCGGTGACTGACCTGCCAGGTCGCGAAAACGACCCTAACGAGAACCCGTTCGCCATGTTCGGCAACCCTGAGCAGATGGCTCAGGCGATGCGCCAGTTCGCCGACATGCTGTCGGCACCGCAGGGCTCAGGCCCTGTCAACTGGGACATGGCGAAGAACATCGCCCGGCACGCCGTGGTCGCCCAAGGCGATCCGAGCGTCATGGAAGGCGAGCGCCGTCAGATCGTCGACGCGCTGAGCCTGGCCGACCTGTGGCTTAACGAGGCGACGACGCTGCCCAGCGGCGTGTCCAACCCGCGGGCCTGGAGCCGGTCCGAGTGGATCGAGAACACCGTCCCGGTCTGGCGCAAGCTCTGCGAGCCGATCGCGGAGCGCATGGTCGAGACCATGGGCGGCGCGCTCGGCGGATCCGGGCTGCCTCCCGAGGCCCAGCAGATGGCCGGCCCGCTGCTCGGCATGCTCAAGCAGATGGGCGGCATGATGGTCGGCCAGCAGATCGGGCAGGCGCTCGGCTCGCTGGCCCGCGAGGTGGTCGGCACCACCGACATCGGCCTGCCGCTGTCCGACACGGCCGCGCTGCTGCCGGGGGGCATCGCCTCCTTCAGCGAGGGCCTGGAGATCCCGTCCGACGAGATCAGGCTCTACCTGGCGCTGCGCGAGGCCGCGCACCACCGGCTGTTCCAGCACGTCCCGTGGCTGCGCTCCCACCTGCTGGGCGCGGTCGAGGAATACGCCAAGGGCATCACGGTCGACACCTCGGCGCTCGAAGAGCAGATCCGCGGGCTCGACATCAACAATCCTGAGGCGATCCAGGAGGCGCTGAGCGGGGGCAACCTGCTCAAGCCCGAGGAGACCGAGCGGCAGAAGGCCGCTCTGGCGCGGCTGGAGACGATGCTCGCCCTGGTCGAGGGGTGGGTGGCCACCGTGGTCGACCGGGCCGCCGAGGGCAAGCTGCCCTCCGCCGTGGCGCTGGCGGAGACCGTACGCCGGCGGCGCGCGACCGGTGGGCCCGCGGAGCTGACGTTCGGCACGCTGGTGGGGCTGGAGCTGCGGCCCCGGCGGCTGCGTGAGGCGGCGGCGCTGTGGCGCGCGCTGGAGAGCGAGCGCGGGATCGAGGGGCGCGACGCGCTGTGGGGCCACCCCGATCTCATGCCGACGGCCGACGACCTCGACGATCCCGACGCGTTCGTACGCGGTGAGGCCGCCTGGGACATCTCCCAGCTGGAGGCCAAGCCGGAGGACAAGGACGACGAGGACGACAAGGGCGACGAGAGTTGAGCCTGCACGGCGACGCGGTGGCGGTGCTGTCCGCGTGGAGCGCGCCCACGCCCGAGGAAGAGGCGTTGCGCCTGGAGTTCCTGGAGCATTTGCGGGCGCATGACGACGCGATGCTGCGGGAATGCGTACCGGGGCATCTGACGGCGACGACGGCGGTGCTGTCGCATGACGGCACGCAGGTGCTGCTCACGCTGCATCCGAAGGCCAAGATGTGGCTGCCCATGGGTGGCCACTGCGAGATTTCCGACATGTCGCTCGCGGAGGTTGCTCTGCGGGAAGCATGGGAGGAGTCGGGAATTTCCGGGCTTGAGCTGCTACCTGGGCCGCTCGCGGTCGACAGGCACGAGGTGTGGTGCCATCCCCCGCGCAGCTGGCATCTCGACGTCGAGTACGCGGCCGTGGCCCCGCCCGGCGCCGATGCCGTGATCAGCGAGGAGTCGCTCGACCTGCGCTGGTTCCCCGTGGACGCGATCCCCGAGCTGTCCGACGAGGCGACGCGGCGGTTGGCCGCACGCGGACGGGCGGCGCTTAGCTCGGGCACACGCGCGTTTGGCTAGAGTCTTTTGCGTCGTTCCAAATAGGGGGCTGCGTGGAGACTTCTGCCGTCGGCGGCACCATCGTGACACCCGGGCGCAAGCGCCGGAAGTTCCCCGCAACGGCCTTGACCTGGCTGGCCGTGACCCCGTTCGCGGCATGGGCGGTGGTGCGGGTGGCCGGTCTGGAGCGGGGGTCGCTGCCCACGCAGATCATGACCGCCACCCCGTACGCCGCGGCCGGCTCGCTGGTCCCGCTCCTGATCGCCGCGGTCGGGCGTAAGCGGGCCGCGACCGCCGTCGCGCTGCTGGCCACGACCGCGCTCGGCTTCAGCGTGCTGCCCAGGGCGCTGGGCAGGGCGGAGGCCACCACGGGCAGGCCGCTGAAGGTCATGACGATCAACATGCTGTTCGGCCGGGCCGACGCGGCGACGATCATGGAGCTGGTACGCGAGTTCCAGCCCGACGTGCTCAGCACGCAGGAGCTCACCCCCGGGGCGGTCACCGACCTCGACGAGGCCGGGCTCAAGGAGCTGATGCCGTACCGCGTGCTGCAGGACGAGTGGAGCGCCGGCGGGAGCGGGCTCTACTCCAGGCATCCGGTGGAGCCTCTGTGGGACGTGATGCCGCCGGTCGGGCATCAGATGCCCGCCGCGCTGATCTCGCTGCCCGGCGGGAAGCCGGTCGAGTTCATCGACGCGCATCCGTTCCCGCCGCTCGGGCCCCAGGTCGTCGAGTGGAACGAGGCCATGGCGGCCTTTCCCTCCGCTTCCCCCGACCGGATCCGGATCATCGCCGGTGACTTCAACGCCTCGCTCGACCACGCCGCCCTGCGCGGGCTGCTGGCTCGCGGCTACAAGGACGCGGCCGACACCGTGGGAGCCGGGCTGATACCGACGTGGCCGGCGAACAAGCGGGTGCCGCCGATCATCACGATCGACCACGTGCTGGTGGACGAGCGGGTGGGGGTGAAGGAGGTCAGCGTGCGCGACGTGCCGAAGACCGACCACCGGGCGGTGCTGGCCGAGCTCACCGTGCCCTGATCAGCGCCCTGGTGCTCTCCCAGCCTTCGAGGCCGGGGTCGAGGCGTTCGACGTCGTCGGGGGTGCGCAGGCGGTGCCAGCCCGGGGTGGTGGCGACCCTGCGGGGGCCCGGGGCCTGGGAGCGCAGGGTGGTCACGATCCGCTCGTCGTCGAGGTCGGGGTCCGCCCAGGTGGGCGGGGGGAGCGCGCAGGCCATGGCCACGGCGCCGCCGTTCTCCGCCGGGCAGACGGTGATCTCTGCTCTGCCGAGCTCCCTGAACAGCTTGCCGACGAGGAGGGGCGGCAGGTCGGGCGCGTCCGCGCTGATCACAGCGGCCTGGTCGACTTTGAGGCGCTCAAGGATGATTTTTAGCGGTTCGTCGTCTTTTATCGTGATTACTTCGGTGCCCGGCCAGACGATCTCCTCCAGCTCGGGAACGCTGGTGATCAGGACCGGGGTGACGAGCTCCAGCCCCGCGACCATCTCGTAGGTGTCCTCCGCCACCGCTTCGAGGAACCGCGCGGGATCCACGCCCGGGGGCGCCGCCTGTGCCATGCGCTGTCGTACCAGGACCGCGGCGATGCGCGTCAACACTCCTCCGGTGCCGTCTGGGCCGCGGCCGAGAATCCCTCCAGAAACCCGCGCGCGCGTTCGGCCTTGGGATACTGTTCTACCAGCGCCCAGAACTTGGTCCCGTGACTGGGCACCAGCAGATGCACCAGCTCGTGGATGATCACGTAGTTGATGACCCATTCGGGCAGGCCCTTGAGCCTGGTCGAGATCCTGATCGTGCCGTTCTCGGGGGTGCACGAGCCCCAGCGGTGCTGCTGGTTGTCGACCCAGCGCACGCTCGCCGGCTCCGCCTTGCCGTCGAGGAATTTCGCTGACAGCTCTCTGGCTCGTTCGAGCAGCGCCTCGTCGGTGGGCCTTCGTCGGCGTTCCTTCGCAGCCAGCCGATCCAGCATCCGGCTCACCCATTCATCTGCGTCTTCGCCACTCAGCCAGGCGGGCAGGAGCACGATCGTCTTGTCGCCGTCGCGGTAGGCGGAGACCGTACGCCGGCGACGAGAACTGCGACGAACCTCGACTGTCTCGGGGGGCACATATGCACGGTAGCCGACCCTGGCGAAATTCCACAGAGGGTGGACGTTGTTTCTGCTGGTCAGATGATTAAGAGCCGGTGAATTTGGGCACGCGGCGTTTCCCGATGGGCGTTGAGCGCCTGATCATCCGGGCGGAGGCCGTGGTCACGGGCCAGACAGAAGATTCCCACCTCAGCACGGCTTCCAAGCCTTGATGGTCTTGGTTCTGGGGTAGTTTGCGGGGTCTTGTGGGGATGGGAGCGTTCTAAATGATCTTCATTCCGGGCCGTCGAGCTTCCGACATTCGGTCATTTTTCGGGAAAGCTTGATTTACCAGACCTTTATCTACGATCCCCGTCCCTGGCCTCCGTGGCAGCTGTCACGTCCCCGCGCCAGGCCCCCGAGGCCACCCTTTCCCGCCCAAGCTGTCGCCTGCAGACCCCAACCACCCCCGCCGCACCATCCACACCGCCCCGTCATGACGCCACCAGCCGCGCTGCACCATCAGCGCCGCACCCATCCGCGCTGCACCATCAGCGCCGTCAGGGCCGCACCGTCCAGACCGCACCATCAGAGCCAGACCATCAGGGCGGCACCATGCGGCAGCCGCTGTCCGAGGCCGCGTTGCGGCCCTCGCCACACAGCTCGCCCGCAACCGCCAGCGCCAGCCCCAGATCCAGCCCTCCTTGTACGGCCTCGCCCGCCATCAGCCGGATATGCCCGCCCATCAACGCTCTGACCTGCTTGCCTCCACAGGCCGCCTTCGGGATCCGTAGTTATCCACAACCACCGCCGAACCCTCCCGGGATCTTGCTCAGGCATGGAACCCTTCCCGCCATGAGGCCACGTGTGAAGCCCGCCCTCCGGCGCATCATCCGCGACAAGCACACTCTCCAGTACGGCGCACACCCTCTCCGGGCCGTCATGTTGAGCGGCCTGACCGAAGCCGTCCGGCAATGGATAGAGGGCCTCGACGGCACCCGCGACCTGGAGTGCGTCCTGAGCGACGCGGCCGCCGCCGGCCTGGACGAGGTCCAGGCCCGATCCCTGCTGGATCAGCTCGCCGCCCAAGGCGCTCTCCACGACGCCGCCACCAGCCCCGCGCCGATCGCCGACCTCTCCTTGGCCGAACGAGACCGCCTGCGACCGGACCTCGACGCCCTCGACCTCGCCTCGACCGCCCCCGACGGCGCGATCGGCCTCATCGCCCGCCGCCGTGAGCGGCGGGTGCGCGTCTATGGAGCGGGCCGGGTGGGCGCCCAGGTGGTCGCCCTGCTCGCCGCCTCCGGAGTCGGCACCATCCGGATCCTCGACCCAGCCACGGCACGCCCGTGCGACATCACACCGGGCGGCCTGACGTGGACGGAGGTGGGCCTCCCCCGTGAGGTGGGCGCCGCGACGATCGCCAGACGACTCACCTCAGGCGGCCACACCCCCACGGCGAGGCACAGTCCGGCCGCCGCCAACACCACACCTCCCGTCCCCCACCACACCGCCCCACCCCAACCCTCCCCGCGTCGACCGCCTGGCGCCGGCACCGTCCCACCCCAACCCACCCTCACCACCGGCACCACCCCGCCCCCGCCCGCTGCCACCGCAAGCACCGCCCAACCTCGGCCCATCGCCACCGCGGGCACCACCGCACGCCAGTCCGCCGCCGCCACTGGCACCAATCCACCTCGGCCCACAGCCGCCGCACCTCAGCCCACCACCGCCGCGGACACCGTTGCACCCCACTCCACCACCACCGCTGGTACCAGCCCACCTCGGCCCACAACCGCCGCACCTCAGCCCACCACCGCCGCGGACACCGTTGCACCCCACTCCACCACCACCGCTGGCACCAGCCCACTTCGGCCCACAGCCGCCGCGCCTCAGCCCACCACCGCCGCGGACACCGTTGCACCCCACTCCACCACCACCGCTGGTACCAGCCCACCTCGGCCCACAGCCGCCGCGCCTCAGCCCACCACCAATGCCGGCGCCGTCCCGCCTCAGCGCATGGCCAGCACAGGCACCGGTTCCACCCGGGCAAGCGACGACTCCCGCGCCGCCGCAAACAGTCGCAGCGCCGAAGGAAGCCCGGCAGCCCAGCCCGCCCAAGCCCAACGCCCGCAAGCCGGGAAAGGCCCTCGCGCCACCCGAGCCACGCCAGGCACCCACGTCCCCCACAGCGATGAAGACCCCCACACCACACGCACGCGTGGGGGCGTCCGCTCCGCTCGAACCGCGGAAGGGGCGCAGCCCACCGGCTCGACAGCTTCCACTCGAACCACACAAAGCGGACAGTCCACCAGCCCAGCAGCTTCCACTGGCACCACCCGAAGCGGAGAGCCCACCAGTTCAGCAGCTTCCACTAGCACCACGCAAAGTGGGCAACCCACCAGCCCGGCAACCTCCATTCGAACCACCAAAAGCGGGCAGCCCACCAGCTCGGCACGGGCTACAGCAGTCCCCACGGTGGACGGAAGCCATCAGGGTGGTCTGGAGCACGAGTCCGACGACAGCGTGTGGCGGCGGCCGTCCGTCAATGCGATGGCGGGAGGCTCATACCTCGGGGATCAGTCGGACCGCCCCGACCTCGTCATCCTCACGCCCGTCGCCCCCCTCGACGGGGTGCTGGTCAACGAGTTGACCTCGCTCGGCATCCCGCACCTCCTGGCCTCGGCCTTCGAAGGGCACGGGACCGTGGGCCCGCTGGTCATCCCGGGCAAGACGGCGTGCCTACACTGTCTGGACCTGACGCGACGGGATCGCGACCCGATGTGGCCGATCGTCACCGCCCGCCTGGGCGGATATCCGCCGGGCGAGATAGCCTGCGACGTCACCCTGGCGACGCTGGTCGCGGCGGCGGTAGCTGGCCATGCGCTTGCTTACCTTGATGGCAGAGAGTCGGCTGTGACCAACGGCACAATGGACGTAACCCCTGATTGGCGCTGGAAAAGACGGTCCTGGACCATGCATCCGCAATGTCGTTGTATGCGAAACAATCCATATTCGCTAAGAATGGTCATGTCTCCTAACCGCGACTGACGTGCTCAGAGGACGACCATGAAGGGGGGAAGCGGTATCTCGTCGAGGTTCCGCGCATGAGGGTGAGCGATCTTCCGCGCCGTGCTGTCACGCGTTCCGCCAAGCTGGCCACCCTTCCGCTCGGTTTCGCCGGCCGCGCCGCTCTCGGGCTGGGCAAGAGGCTCGGCGGCAAGTCCGCGGAGATCGTGGCTCAGGAGGTTCAGCAGCGTACGGCCGAGCAGATCTTCAAGGTGCTCGGCGAGCTCAAGGGCGGCGCGATGAAGCTCGGGCAGGCGCTGTCCATCTTCGAGGCGGCGCTGCCGCAGGAGATCGTCGGTCCCTATCGAGCCACGCTGACCAAGCTTCAGGACGCCGCTCCCCCGCTGCCCGTGTCCACCGTTCACAAGGTGCTCACCGAGCAGTTGGGTGACGACTGGCGGGAAAACTTCCTGTCGTTCGACGACCAGCCGACGGCCGCGGCGTCCATCGGCCAGGTGCACAAGGCCGTGTGGCACGACGGCAGGGAGGTGGCCGTCAAGATCCAGTATCCGGGGGCGGGCAAGGCTCTGCTCGGCGACTTCGCGCAGCTGGCGCGGCTGGGCAAGCTGTTCGGCGTGATGTTGCCCGGCCTCGACG
Source organism: Nonomuraea angiospora (assembly GCF_014873145.1). Lineage (NCBI taxonomy): Bacteria > Bacillati > Actinomycetota > Actinomycetes > Streptosporangiales > Streptosporangiaceae > Nonomuraea > Nonomuraea angiospora. Next base: position 6,289,684 of record NZ_JADBEK010000001.1, read on the forward strand.
TGAAGGCCGTGCTGGCGGAGCTGCGCGAACGGATCGCGGAGGAGCTCGACTATCTCCGGGAGGCCGAGGCCCAGCACGCCTTCGCGCTGGAGTTCAACGACGATCCCGACTTCCACGTCCCCGATGTGGTCGCGGCCAACGAGATGGTGCTGGTCAGTGAGTGGATGGACGGCACCCCGCTGTCCCGCGTCATCACCGAGGGCACCAAGGAGCAGCGTGACCGAGCGGGCTTACTCTTCGTACGCTTCCTCTTCTGCTCCCCCGCACGGGTCGGGATGCTCCACGCCGACCCGCACCCGGGCAACTTCCGCATGCTGGCCAACGGCAAGCTCGGCGTCCTCGACTTCGGCGCGGTCAACCGCCTGCCCGGGGGCTACCCCAAGGCGTTCGGGCAGCTGACGCGGATCTTCAACGAGGGCGACATGGAGACCGTCATGGCGGGCCTGCGCCGGGAAGGCTTCATCCGCAGCGGCATCGAGATCGATCCGGACGCGCTGCGGGCCTTTCTCGCGCCGTATGTGGAGCCGACGGCGGTGGAGGAGTTCACGTTCAGCCGGGAGTGGCTGCAGGCTCAGGCCGCGAGTGTGACAGATCTGCGGCCTACCAACGTGGTCCGTCAACTCAACCTGCCTGCCTCGTACGTGCTCATCCACCGGGTCCATGCGGCGGGCATCGGCGTCCTCTGCCAGCTGGGCACCACGGCGCGCTTTCGCGACGAGGTGATCCGCTGGGTCCCCGGCTTCACCGACGACCCCAACGACGAGGCCCTTGCCATCGGTTGATCGCCCGACCTTGGGGGCTGATCCGGCGACCTGTTAGCGGGTCACCTTCAGCCGATCCGGCGGCCTGTTGGCGGGTCAGCCCCCGGCCCCTCCGGCGGCCCGTTGACGGGTGAGCCCCCAGCCGATCCGGCGGTCTGTTGGCGGGTCAGCCCTCAGCCGATCCGGCGGTCTGTTGGCGGGTCGCAGGGATTTTACTGAACATCAGGTTAACTTCTGATCTCGCTGTGTAATGATACAAGTGCAAGCCGTTACCCACGCGAAAGGATCCACATGCGCCGATCCGCGCGCCTGCTCACCACCTCCGCGGACCCACTCGCTCCCCCACCCCCCATGGCGCGGGTAGCACGAACGCGGTCAGGACGGCATGAGCTCGCGCACGGTTCGGCGTCGTGGTTCCTGAGGTGAGTGCGGCGCCCTGATGTCCGTGACCGATTCGGCTTCCCGCACGGCCCGTCCGGGTTCGTGACCCCTGGCCGGCTCGGTCCACCAGGCCCGTGCATGTGCCCGTGCCATGCTCGGTGATCCCACCGGCGCTGATGGTCAGCACACCCCCTCCAGGGTGCTGAGCCGGCGCCGGTGGGTGAGCACCACGGCACGTCGTCCGACAGCACCGAGCCGTAGCCTGAGGCCGGGGATCGAGTTCAGGGCGCATCTATCGGCAATGCCGAACCGAGGCCAGGAGCCGAGCACTGCGATCTGGATCCTCCATGGTGGTGGCCGACAGCAGCACCGCGCGCCGTACTGCTTGCTTGAGGGCGAGCTTCAGTGGTTCGCGTACGGCCGGGGCCCGCGCGCACGCGGGCCGACTCTGCGTTGCTTTCGCTCCTTCCACCAGCGCCGCCTCGATCTAGTGAGGACGAAACGATCACTGCGCCGTCAGGAGTGGGCCTTGCCGGGGGCCGTGGGTGACGGCGGCGACGGCCGCGCCGTCCTGCAGCAGCAGGTTCATCACTTGATGTCCCATAACGCCGTTGGCTCCGGTGATCAGGATCGGGATGGTGTTTCCTGGCTCGATGTGCGGATCGCGGCGAGCCGCCCCCCAGTCGGGCAGGTGCCCTGGAGATCAGGTGTCCGCCAGACCGGGGAGGCGTTCAGTCACCAGGCGACTGGGCCAAGGCGGTCGATGAAGATGCCGGTCGGACCGTCGGCGTCGATCATCGCGAGCTTGATGATCGGATCGGTGCCCTCGGTGACCGTCAGCTGGCCGGTGTGATTGTTCATGTCGGTGGCGGTGAACTTGCGGTTGGCGACTTCTCCGGGAGTGATCAGGTTGAATTTGATCTCTGGGAGCGCTTGGGCGTACCGGACGGTGATCATGTTCAGCGCCGCCTTCGACGAGCTGTAGGCGAGCTCGTGCATTTTTGAGGCGGTCTGCTCCGGGTCGGTGACGACCGAGAAGGCACCGACGGCGCTGGACACCATCACCACCCGCGGATTGTCCGCCGCCTGCAGCAAGGGAAGGAACGCATGCGTGACCCTGATCGGTCCGTACACGTTGGTGTCGTAGACGGAGTGGATCTCGTCAACCGTCGCGTCCGCAGGCGCGATGGCCCTTCCCGGCGCGCCGGCGTTGTTGATCAGGACATCCAGTCGGCCGGTGTGTTCGCGAACGAGCCGTACCGCGTCCTTCACCGACTCATCCGAGGTCACGTCCAGCGGGACCATGACCACGTTCGCGCCGCCGTCGGTCAGCTTGGCGGCAGCTTCCCGCCCTCGGCCTTCGTCGCGCGAGCCGAGGAAGATCGTCCAGCCCTGCTCGCCCAGCCGCCGGGCCGCCTCAAAACCGAGCCCCTTGTTGCCGCCGGTGATCAGGACTGTGGTCTGTTCCGAGTTCGTCATGCCCTCTGAGACGAGACACTCCGTTGAGCTGTGACACGGTGTGAGCGTCCTCACAAGCGGGAGCCCGTTACGGGCTGGCAGCCGGTGCCGGGGAGCGGGCGCGCTTGAGAAGGCGGTACGCGCGGGTGGTCGGAGATGTCACTGGCGGGGGTTGCTGTCTCGTCTAGGGAGTGCAGGCAATCCTCTGTCAAGGAGTGGACGATGAACCTCGCGTTGTGGATCGCTGCCGGGCTGCTGGCCGTGGTGGCGGTGAGCGGCGGGATCAGCAAGACGTTCGTGCCCAAGGAGAAGCTGGCTGTGGTCCGTGGCGGGGGGTGGACCGCAGACGCCAGCGCAGGATTCGTCCGGACCTTGGGCGTCCTTGAGCTGTTGGCTGCGGTGGGCTTGATCGTGCCCGCTGTGCTCGACATCGCGCCGGTTCTGGTGCCGGTGACCGCGCTGTGCTGGATTCTGCTGATGCTCGGCGCGATGATCACCCACGGCCGGCGTGGCGAAGCCGCGTTCGTGGTGCTGAATCTGATCTATCTCGCGGTTGCGGCGTTCATTGTGTGGGGCCGCTTCGGTCCCGGGCCTTTCAGCGGGTGACCGGTGGTGACGCGCAGTTTTCGGATCGTCTGCCCCGAGGCTGTGGAGAGATGATCAGGCGCGTGTTCGTGGCAGGTGGGAGTGGGTTTCGGGGCGGCGGTTGATGTCGCAGCTCGTGGTACGAGGTCAACAGGTGGCCGAGGGCCATGAAGACGAGTGGGGCCAAGTTGGGGTTGCCGGCGGAGTCGGGCGTGGAGGGGTGGCGGCGGACAGCCCTGCATTCGATGGGCCTGGACGGCGGATCGGCCCCGGCCCGCGACCTATATGGCAGGGCGCGCGGGAGCCAGATGGAGGCCCATGTGGCCGGCCCTGCTGCTGGGCCGGCAGGTGGCGGTGACGATGATGGGCGAGGGGCGGGGTTTGTCCGACGTCAAGGGCAAGCGGGAGCGCGGCCGGCGGCTGCGCGGGCCCTCGTGGTGGCGGAGTTTCAAGGAGGAGTTGGCATGAGCAGGGCCGAGGAGTTTCAGGGGCTGCGGCCGCTGTTGTTCTCGCTCGCGTACCGGATTCTGGGCAGCGTGAGCGAGGCCGAGGACGCGGTCCAGGAGACCTGGCTGCGCTTCGAGGCCGCCGCGACCGAGCCCAGGTCGACCAAGGCGTTCCTGTCGGCCACGGTGACCCGGATCTCCATCGACGTGCTGCGCTCGGCCCGCGTCCGGCGGGAGGAGTACGTCGGGCCATGGCTTCCCGAGCCGCTGCTCGCCGACCCTTACCAGGACCCGGAGCGGTCTGCGGAGCTGGCCGACTCGTTGTCGATGGCGGCCTTGGTGCTGCTGGAGCGGCTGTCCCCGCTTGAGCGGGCGGTCTTCGTGCTGCGGGAGGTGTTCGACTTCGGCTTTCCCGAGGTCGCGTCGGCCGTGGGGCGTTCGGAGGCGGCGTGTCGCCAGCTGGCGGTACGGGCGCGGCGCCATATGGCCGCAGGCCGGCCCCGCTTCGAGGCGGATCGCAAGGAGCGGGAAGAGCTGGCGTCGCGATTCTTCGACGCCCTCCGCGAAGGCGACGTCGTCGGTCTGCAGAACCTGCTGGCCGCCGACGTGTCGATGGTCGGAGACGGCGGCGGGAAGGCTCCGCAGTTGGCCAAGGCCGTCGTCGGCGCCCAGAACGTGGCCCGGCTGCTCGCCTCCGCCTTCCCCCGGATGGCCCTGGTCGGCGTGACGTGCGAGCCGCACGAGGTCAACGGCCAGCCGGGCGCGATCTTCCGCGACCGGGACGGCAAGGTGCTTCACACCCTGACGCTCGATGTGCTCGATGGGCAGATCCAGACGATCCGCGCGGTGATCAACCCCGACAAGCTCGGGCACCTGGGCTCAGTGGCGGACGCCTGGGCAATCGACCGCGAAGTAAGGCAGGTACGCCGGCCCGTGGAGTAGCCGCGACGAGAGCTGCAGGGAGTTGTCAGCCTGCTGCGGATTCCTCGGCTGCGGCGGCCTGAGTCTTGGCCGGCCGGTAGGAGTCGGTGCCGGTCTCGAGGGGTGTTCTCCCCGGGTGCCGACATCACGCAGGCTGTTCAGGTGAGGCCCGCGAGGAGGGCGTGGACGCCGTCGGTGAGTACGCGTTCGCCTTCCTCGCGCGAGTTCAGGAACCAGCCCGGAAGTGGGCTTCGGAGTGAGCAGGTCAGCTCGATGCTGACGATGCCGTGGATCGTGGTCCACACCAGGTACGCCGCGCGCACCGGGTCGTTCGACTGGATGAGCCCGGTCTGGGCTGCGGCCGAGGTGGCCTGGGTGAGGAGGTCGAAGGTGAGGCCGAGAGCGTCGTTCCGGCGCTGGGGTGACGGGTCGAAGTCGGGGAGCGGGCGCTCGAACATCAGCGCGTAGAGAGCGGGATCCGCCAGCGCGAACTCCCGGTAGCCGCGCGCCACCGCCATGATCCGGGCGAGCGGGTCGGTGTGGCCGTTCAGTGACGTGGTCATGGCGTCGTGAAGGATGCTGAAGCCGTACTCGTAGATCGCTTCCAAGAGGCCGGCGCGGCCGCCGAAGCAGGTGTAGATGCCCATGGTGGAGGTGCCCGCGACGTCCGCGACGCGGCGGAGGGTGAGGTGGAGGGCGCCCTGTTCGCGGAGGACGCGCATGGCCGCGTCGAGCAGGCCCTGGCGCAGTGCGCCGAGTTCTTTCGGGATGCTTACGTCTCGCGGCACCCTCTCACCATATCTGGCGATAACGCGCATCATAACGAGCGTTATCACTTGATATCACCGAGAGAAAGGGCTCCAGAGATGGGTGTCCATCGGGTCACGGCGGCGGCGGGGTTCGTGTGCGCCGTCCTGCTCGTGGTGAACTCGGCCCGACGCGCCGGGTTGCTGCCGGAGACGGCGTTCACGCATGCCATCGCGCCGTTCGGGGCGCTGACGGGTCTCCTCGCGATCACCGGCATCTACCTGGTCATCCGGGGTACGGCAGGCAGTCTCGGACTCATCGGGTACGTGCTCAACTCGGCCGGGCTGGCCGGGGCGTTCGCCGTCGAGTACATCCTGCACTTCGTCTTCCCCTATCTCGGCGCCGGCACGGTCAGCGAGCTGCTGGCCGGGGGCACGGGGCGGGCCTTCCTGGTCACGTCGGCCGTGCTGTTGGCGGGGGTGCTGACCTTCAGCGTGGCGGCGATCAGGAGCGGGACCATGCCCGTCGCCGGCGTGGTGCTCTATGCGGTGGGGATGGTTCCGGGGTCGTTGCGGAGCGTGGTGCCGGTGCCGGTGTATCTGGCCGGGCTCGTGGTGGCGGCGATCGGGGTGGCCTGGATGGCGGCTCGGCTCTGGCGCGTGGAGGAGGAGTTCATCGCGCGTCGGTCACGGACGACGGGCGTACGACCGACGGTCTGAGCGATCACCGGCGGGCCGGGTCGGGGCCTGCAGTGCGGGCTGCGGGTCCGGGTTTGGAGGGCGGGGTTCGGGCTCCGGGCGGCAGGGGCCGAGGGGGCGAGGAGCCGAAGGGGCTGGCGCTGGGGGCCGAAATGCCGAGGGAGCGAAGGTCTGCCGCTGAGGGCCGGGGCGTGGGGCTTGGGGCGGAGCCAGGGCAAGGGGCCAGTGGGGGTTGGGGTGGCTGCGGGGTTGGGGGTGGTGCGGGCGCGTGGGGGGGTGGAGGTGGGCGGGGGTTGGGGGTGCGGGTGGCTGGGGGGTTGGGGTGCGGGTGGCTGGGGGGTTGGGGTGCGGGGGGATGAGGGGGTTGCGGTGGTGCCGGGGGTGCGGCGGTTGGCGTGGTGGCGCGGTTGGGGTGGTGCCCGGGGGTGCGGGGGTTGGCGTGGTGGCGCGGTTGGGGGGTGCGGGGGTTGGGGTGGTGCCCGGGGGTGCGGGGGTTGGGGTGGGGGCGCGGTTGGGGGGGTGCCGGGGTTGGGGTGGTGCCCGGGGGTGCGGGGGTTGGGGTGGGGGCATGGAGAGAGCCGGGCGCTTTGGGCGCCCGGCTCTCCAAGGAGGATCTGTTTGGGAGATCCTGCGCCGGCGGCAGGACCTCCCAGGTCAGATCTGGCGGCTCAGGGCTTCGCGGAGGCGATCGTTCGCCAGCTGGACCTTGCGCCGCGCACGCTGCACACGGGTGACGCGCGCGATGAGGCGTTGCTCCTCCGCCTCGCGGTGGAGGGTTTGTATTCGGTCATTCACCAGGTCATGGATGAGATCCGGCACTGCTCGGCTCCTCGAGATCTGAGTGCTCATGGGTTTGTTCGCTTTCTGGTTGAAGGTGCGGTGTTCAGGCAGCGACCGGGTGCTTGCGGGGACGCCCGCGCGGACGCTTACGGGGAACGACGGCTCCCCTGAGGATGAGTTCGCCGCCCCAGACGCCCCACGGCTCCTCGCGCTCGAGCGCGCGGGCCAGGCAGGCCTTCTGGATCGGGCAGCCGCCGCAGAGAGCCTTGGCGAACTCGACGTCCTCCGGCGACTCGGCGAACCACAGGTCAGGGTCGGTACGGCAGGGGATCTTGGCTTCGTCGATCAGGTCCATGATCGTCTTCGCCCCCATCTGCTTTCTCCTTTTGTCAGATCTTTTTGATCTTGGTCGGACACCTCGTAGGTGGTCGGGAATCACGGACAAATAAGTAAGGCCGCGGATCCGTCTGGGGATCCGCGGCCTGGGGGGCTGTATACGCCGGTCAGGTTGTGACCGGTGTATCCCTCCAGGGTTGCGGACCCCACAGTCCACCCTTGGTGAGCTGGTAGGCCGGCAGTTCGATACGTGCGTTGTAGACAGGAGCAGCTGGCTTGGCAGCGCCGAAGTGGGCGCGCGCGCCGTAGGCGGCGGCCTGGCTACGGGCAGACTTCTCCTGCCGCAGTCTGGCGGGGCCATCGACGAGCCTCACCGAGACACGGCATGCGGAAGCGAGCCACTGCGTAGCTGCCATCTGAATGCTGATCACCGGTGACTCACCTCCACTCTCGAGACCGTCGGACAGTAGTGTCCGACTCGCTTGACCATGACCCTAAACCGGGAACCCGGGAACGGGCAACATATTTTCTACCTGCGATTTTGTTACATTGACCGCGCCTGACGGCCTATTGCTACGCGGCGTGTCGGCACTATTTCGTCAGGCGGATCATGGCCTCTTGGACGACCGAGACCACGAGCTCACCCGACGCGGTGAACATCTCGCCGCGCGCGAGCCCCCGAGCTCCCCCCGACCAGGGGGACTCCTGAGCATAGAGCAACCAGTCGTCGGCCCTGAAGGGGCGGTGGAACCACATGGCGTGGTCCAGCGAGGCGCCGGAGACGTTGGAGGCGCCCCAGGCCATGCCGTGGGCCAGCAGGATCGTGTCGACCAGCGTGAAGTCGGACGCGTACGCGGCCAGCACGACGTGCAGCAGCGGGTCGTCGGGCAGGTCGGCGTGGTAGCGGAACCACACGTTGGTCTGGGCGCTGCGCAGGTCGGGGTTCTTGAACGCCTCCCAGGTGAGCGGCGAGACGTACCTGGCGTCCACCGGGCGGGGGCGGGAGAACCACTCGAGCAGCTCGGGGTGGTCGCCGACCGCGTCGTGCATCCGGTCCCGGAACGTGGGGAGCGTCTCGGGGTCGGGCACCTGCGGCATGACGGACGCCTGATGCGTCACGCCCTCCTCGGGGATGTGGAACGACGCCGACATCGTGAAGATCGCCTTGCCGTGCTGGACGGCGACGATCCTGCGGGTGGTGAACGAGCGGCCGTCGCGGAGGCGGTCGACGTTGTAGATGATCGGGATGGTGGGGTCGCCCGGGCGGATGAAGTAGGCGTGCAGGGAGTGGACGTGCCGGTCCTTCGGCACCGTACGGCCGGCCGCCACGAGAGCCTGGGCCGCCACCTGGCCGCCGAAGACGCGCTGGATGCGCTCCTCCGGGCTCCGTCCCCGGAAGATGTCGAGCTCGATCTGCTCCAGGTCGAGCAGATCCAGCAGCTCCTTCAGCGCCTCGTTCACGTGTCCGTCCCCCTTGGGATCTCGGGTGTTGGGGACCAGTCTGACGTGCCCCTTATATGGGACTAAAGGGGGGCTGTCAGTCGGTGCGGCAGAGAGACAGCACGGCCTCGCCGTAGCGGTCCACCTTGATCTTGCCGATGCCCGCTATCGACAGCAGCTCCTGCTCCGTGGACGGCGCGCGCTCCGCGATGGCCTGGAGGGTCACGTCCGTGAAGACGACGTACGGCGGGATCTTGGCCTCCTTGGCGGTGGCGGTGCGCCAGGCCTTGAGGCGTTCGAGGAGGGCCTCGTCGTAGTCCGCCGGGCACGTGGAGCAGCGCCCCAGCTTCTGCTCGGCCGCCGCCACCAGCGTCTTCGCGCACACCCGGCAGCTCACCGGCGCCGCCACCGCACGCCGTTCGCGGGGCGCGGTCGAGGCGCGGGGCGGGGACGAGGAGGAGGTGCGGGTGCCGAGACCGTCGAGGAAGCGGGAGGGACGGCGGGTCCTGCGGGCGCCGGGGGCGCGGGCGCCGGCCCAGGAGAGGGAGAGGTGCTCGCGGGCGCGGGTGACGCCCACGTAGAGGAGGCGGCGCTCCTCCTCGATCTGCTCCGGGGTCTCGGCGTAGATGATGGGGAGCATGCCGTCGGTCAGGCCGACCAGGAAGACGGCGTCCCACTCCAGGCCCTTGGCGGCGTGGAGCGAGGCCAGGGTGACGCCCTCCACGGGCGGGGCGTGCTGCTCGGAGGCCCGGCGCTCCAGCTCGGCCACGTACGCGGGCAGGTCGGCGCCCTCGGCCGCCAGGTCTTCGGCCAGGTCCGCCAGCGCCTTCAGGGACTCCCACTTCTCCCTGGCCTTGCCGCCGCCCGGAGGGGACGGGGTCAGGCCCACGCCGGCCAGGATGTGGTGGACCTCGGCGGCCAGGGGCTCTCCTGCATAGGCGCGGGCGGCGCCGCGCAGGAGGACAACGGCCTGCCGGACCTCCGGGCGGTCGAAGAAGCGCTCGGCGCCGCGCAGCACGTAGGGGATCTCGGCCTTGGACAGGGCCTCCTCGTACGCCTCCGACTGCGAGTTGACGCGGAACAGGATCGCGATCTCCCGCGACGGCACGCCCTTGTCCAGCAGTTTCCTGATCGCGCGGGCCGCCCCCGCGGCCTCGGCGGGCTCGTCGTCGTAGTCGGAGATCGACGGCTTGGGGCCGTCGGGGCGCTGGGCCACCAGGTCGAGCCGGTGCGGGGATCTGACGATCAGCCGGTTGGCCAGGTCGACCACCTGCGGGGTCGAGCGGTAGTCGCGCACCAGCTTGATGACGGCGGCGTCGGGGTGCTCGACCGCGAAGCCCGTCAGGTAGCGCGGGGTGGCGCCGGTGAAGGAGTAGATCGTCTGGTTGGGGTCGCCGACCACGCAGAGGTCGTCGCGGCCCCCGAGCCAGGTGTCGAGCAGGAGCTTCTGCAGCGGGTTGACGTCCTGGTACTCGTCCACCACGAAATAGCGGTACTGCTGGCGGATCTGCCCCGCGACCTCCTGGTGCTCGGTCATCACGGCGGCGGTCAGCTCGAGGATGGTCTCGAAGTCGACCAGGTGGCGTTCGCGCCTGATCTGCTCGTACGCCTCATAGAGGCGAGCGACCTCCTCCGGCGGGACCGGGGGCGTGCGGTGGTATTTCGCCGCGGCCGTCACGTAGTCCTCCGGCCCGATCTGGGTCACCTTGGCCCACTCGACCTCGGCCGCGATGTCCCGCAACTCGGACCGATCCGGATTTTTCCGGATCTGGCGGCAGGCTTCCACCAGCACCGGCAGCTTGGACTCGATCACCGAGGGCGCCTCGCCCCCGATGACCCTCGGCCAGAAGTAGGTGAGCTGCCGCAGCGCCGCCGCGTGGAACGTGCGGGCCTGCACCCCGGGCGCCCCGAGCGCGCGCAGCCGCTGGCGCAGCTCCCCCGCCGCCCGAGTGGTGAACGTCACAGCGAGCACGCTCCGGGCGTCGACCACCCCGCTGCGGACCGCGTGCGCGATGCGATGGGTGATCGCCCTGGTCTTGCCGGTGCCGGCGCCGGCCAGCACGCACACCGGACCGCGCACCGCCTCGGCCACCGCGCGCTGCTCGGGGTCGAGACCGGCCAGGACGTCATCCACGTTGTTCACCCGTACATCCTCTCAGGTGTAGCGGACAGCCTCTTTATTCTGGCAACATGCGGGCCGACGTATGTTCATAGCCACCAGATGCAAAGAACCGGTCTCTTCCCTCACAATGGGTCCGACCATCTGCATGGGGGAAAGGAAGGCCGTGCGAACTGCGGTTTTCGCGGGCGTGCTCGCGCTCGCTGCCGTCGTGCTCACACCCGTGGCCGCCAGCGCCAACAAGGAGCCGACGCCCGGCCCCACGGACGCCATCGACCAGTACGGGCTCGGCGACTTCGGCTCCGAGACCGTCTCGTACGGCCCCCAGGCACGTCAGGCCATGGACGTCTGGTGGACGCCCGACGGCCAGCAGCGCCCCGGCGTCTTCCTGATCCACGGCGGCTGGTGGTCGGGCGGCGACAAGCGCTACATGAAGGAGATCGTCCGCCAGTACGCCGAGCTGGGCTACACGGTCTTCAACCTCAACTACCGGCTCTCCAGCGACGCGGCGTGGCCCGCGCAGCGCTCGGACGCGCTGGCCGCCATCGCGCTGGCCCGCAAGCACGCCGATCGGTGGGCGTTCGACCCGAGCAACTACGTGGTGGTGGGCTTCTCCGCCGGCGGCCACATCGCGGCGGCCGTGGGCACGTACGGCGACGGCATCTCCGGCCTCAAGGGCGTCGTGGGCCTGTCGCCGATCATCTCGCCCCTGCGCGCCTACTCCGACGGCGAGAAGTCCGACGACCCCAACAAGCGCAAGCTCCGCACGGCCGCCATCCGCCTGGCCGGGGGCTGCGCGCCCAAGGGCAAGTGCTCGCGGATCTGGGCCAGCATGGAGGTGGCCTGGCACGCCAGCCGCAAGGACGCGCCGATGCTGACCGTGCACTCCAAGGACGAGTTCGTGCCGCCGGCGCAGAGCCAGCTGCTCAAGACGATGCTGGGGCAGGTGGGCGTGCCCGTGACGGTGATCACCCAGCCGGGCGTCAACCACAGCAACCCGCTCTACCGTGAGCCCGGGGTGGCCGAGCAGGTGCAGGCCTGGATCGCCGACCGCATCGGCTGAGCGCCCGCGGCGAGGCACCCCCGCCGCCGGAATGAACGTGCGCGGTCCGGTTGTTGCATGGAACGCCTATTTTCCTGACCTCCGGAGGGATCCCCCGACATGGCGCTCACCGTCTACAGCACCACGTGGTGCGGCCCCTGCAAGCGGCTCAAGTCCCAGCTCACCCGCGAGGGCATCAGCTTCAAGGACATCGACATCGAGCGCGACCCGTCGGCGGCGGAGTTCGTGATGAGCGTCAACAACGGCAACCAGGTGGTGCCGACCGTGGTGATCGACACCCCCGACGGCCGCGTGGTGCGCACGAACCCTTCGGCTCTCGAGGTCAAGGCCCTGCTCGGGGCCTCCTGATCACCAGTCGCCGGTCAGCTCGCCGCCGTACCAGGTCTCGATCAGGCGGCGGGCGATCGACACCGGCGGGGGCAGGCGCAGCTCGCCGGACTCCAGCGCCCGCGCCAGCTCCTCGCGCGAGAACCAGTGGGCCTCGGCGATCTCCTCGGCGTCGGGCGTGAGCTCGGTCGAGATCGCGTCGGCGAAGAAGCCCAGCATGAGGCTGCGCGGGAACGGCCAGGGCTGGCTGCCGAGATAGCGCGGGCGGACGACGGTGACGCCGACCTCCTCCGCCACCTCGCGGGCGACGGCGTGCTCCAGCGACTCTCCCGGCTCCACGAACCCCGCCAGGATCGACAGCCGCCCCTCCGGCCACTGCGGGCCCCGGGCGAGCAGGCAGCGGTCATCCTCGTCGCGGACCAGCATGATCACGGCGGGGTCGACGCGGGGGAAGTGCTGGCTGCCGTCCTGCGGGCAGACGCGGATGTGCCCCCCGCCCCTGACCTCGGTGCGGGTGCCGCAGCGCGGGCAGTATTCGTGGGTCGTGTGCCAGGCCTCCAGCGCCACGGCGTAGACCAGCAGGCCGGCGTCGCGGTCGCCGAGCAGGCCCCCGACCTGGCGCAGCCCGGCCGCCACCGGCTCGCCCTCGGGCGTGTCGCGCAGGCTCATGGGGACCGTCACGCGCCCGTTGACGTCGCCCCCGGGAACGCCGGGCAGCGGCGCGGCCACCGCGAAGTAGGCGACGCCGTCCTCGACCCCGAGCAGGTAGCGCTCGCCCGGCGGCGCGTCGGCCGGCGCGTAGAGCACCGCCTGCACCGCGTCTCCCGACCGCCGCACCAGCGTGTGACCGTCGTCGATCACCAGCACCCTGGTCGACGGATCGGTCCACGCCCGCTCCAGCCACTGCTCGTTGGCCCGCAGCGCCGAGGATCTGTCGATGGTGCCGCGTGCCAGAAGCAGAGGCCCGATGAGTTGCTCTTCCGCGGTCGTCTCCACAGGCCGTCCCCTCCCGAAATCCCCTGTCATCCTATGACCTCGCAGTTAGCCGGCGATTACGGTATCCGGGCACCGGAGTGATCTCTCTCGGGCTAAGATCGACGAGTTAGGTTAGCCTTACCTGATCCTTCGGGGGTGCCTTCGCGTTGCGGCTCTACCTGACCGCGCTCAAAACAACCGATTCCGTGACGGACGGCTTCCTGCCCGCGGCCGAGGCGCTGGGGCTGGAGGTCACGGTCCTGACGGATCGGCCGGAGCGGCATCCGTACGCGGTGGCGTGCGACGTACGCGACCCACGGGCCCTCATCGACGCCGTCGAGAGCCTCGGCAGGCCGGACGCGATCTTCACCAACTCGGACCACCTCCAGGCGGAGACGGCGCTCGCGGCGGCCTACTTCGGGCTGCCCGGCAAGGACTGGCGGGCCTGCGTGGCCGCCAAGAACAAGTTCCTGACACGTCGCAGGCTCCTCGAGGCCGGGGTCGAGCAGGTGTGGTCGATCCGGCTCGCCCCCGGCGATCCGGTGCCCGAGCGCCTGCCCTACCCCGTCGTGCTGAAGCCGCGCGAGGGCGTGGCCAGCGAGGACGTCATGCTCGTCGAACGCGACCTGGCCGCCGCCGTGGCCCTGGTCAGGAAGCGGCGGCCGGGCGAGACGCTGGTCGTCGAGGAGTTCCTGGAAGGGCCGCTGCGGACGCTCGAGACGCTGGGGGACGCGTCCGGGACGCGGGTGCTCGGCGGGTTCGAGACGACGCTGGGGGCGCTGCCGTACTTCGTCGAGGAACGGCTCGACTGGGCTCCGCGGGACGGGGCGCACGAGCACGTGCTGGCGGCGCTGGGAGCGCTGGGGGTCGGGTTCGGGGCCTGCCACACCGAGTACGTGCTCACCCCGCGAGGGCCCCGGATCGTCGAGGTGAACTACCGGGTGATCGGCGACAACTGCGACTTCCTGCTCGGTGATGTTCTCGGGGTGCCGCTGTTCGAGTGGATCCTGCGGGTGCACCTCGGGGAGGCCGTGCCCGACATTCCGGAAATTTCGTCGTACGGGAGTGCGGTCAGCCTCGTCGCCGACCGGGCCGGGACCGTCAAGGACGCCCCCGGGGCCGAGACCCTCGTCGAAGGAGATGTCCGGCTGTGGCACCGGCCGCTGCGGGCCGTCGGGGACGTCATCTCGCTCACGCACACGAACCGGGACTACCTGGGCGTCCTACGTGCCGTCGGGCCCTCCCGGGACGCCGTGGACGCGGCCGTCGCGTCCTACCGGGCCGCGCGGCCGTGGGTGGTCGAGTGAGCGGTCGGGAGGCCTATCTGGCCGCCCGGGTCCTGAACGCGCTGCTGCGCGAGGACTACGGCGGGCTGTCCTCCCGGATCAGCCGGACCAAGGACGGCGCGGGGCTGCTTCTGGCGGACGGCCGGTGGGTGCGCCTGGAGCCCGGCGCGCTGTTCCAGGACTTCGTGGTCGCGTCGGAGGAGCGGCTCGGGCTGGAGCAGGTGCTGGAGACACTGGTGGAGGTCGCGGACCCGGCGGACTCGGAGGGGGTCGCGGCCTTCTTCGAGGAGTGCCTGGCGGCGCTGACCGCTCTGGAGCTGCACGATTCGCATGCCGGGGAGGTGCTCGCGCGGGGGCCGTCCTATGAGGCGCTGGCCGCCTTCGTGGACCATCCCGTCTATCCGACGTCGCGGGCGCGGGTGGGGCTGTCGGAGCGGGAGCTGCTGGCCTACGCGCCGGAGTTCGCGCCCTCGTTCGAGCTGCGGTGGGCGGTGGTGCCCGGCTCCACCGAGCGCCTGCCCGCCGACGTGGCGCCCTGGGAGAGCGACGAGGCGCTGTTCCCCGTGCATCCGCTCGCCGTCGGCGAGGTGCGGAAGATCGACGGGGTACGGGTCCTCGACGAGGCCCGGGTGACCGTGCGGCCCACCCTGTCGATGCGGACCGTCGAGCTCGATCCCCGAACCCACCTCAAGCTGCCCCTCCCCATCAGCACCCTGGGCGCCAGGAACAGACGGTCGATCAAGCCGGGCACGCTCGGCGACGGCGCGAAGGCCGAACTGCTGCTGCGGGAGCTGGCCGATCCGGACGTCCTGCTGGCCGACGAGCAGACCTACGGGCACGCCGGGCACGAATACCTGGCCTGGATGGTCAGGCGGCTGCCCGAGGGGAAGATCGTGCCGGTGGCCGCGCTGGGCGCGCCCGGGGTGCTCGACGAGCTGGGCGACGTCGTCCCCGCCTACCTGCGGCTGCTGCTGCGCTGGAACGTACGGCTCTTCGTGCGCTACGGCGTCGCCCTCGAAGCCCATCAGCAGAACCTCGCCCTGGTCTTCCACGGCGACCGGATGCGGCTGCTCGTCAAGGACAACGACGGGCTGCTGGCCTCACCCGCGAGGCTGCGGGCGGCCGGGATCGAGGTGCCCGGGTTCGCCGACGAGCGGATGCTGAACGACGATCCGCACGCGCTGGCCGACGTGTTCGTGACCATCACGCTGCATCTGGCCGCCGCCGCCGTGGCGTTCGGGGCGATGCCGCACGCCGAGGCCGCGGCACTGCTGCGCGGCACGCTGGCCGAGGCCCTCGACGCGTACGGAGACGACCCCATGGCCAGGATCCTGCGCGCCAGGACCCTGGACGCGGCCAGGCTCACCGGCAAGTCCATGATCACCGCTGGGACGCTCGTCGCGAAGGAACGCTCCGGCGCCCGCGACGTCAACAAGTTCTACGGCACCAGCGGGCCCAACTACCTGAGGAGAGCTTGAATGCACGCTCCGGCCCTCGACGCGGCCTCCGCCCCAGCTGACGAAACAGCTGAGGAAACCGCCGAGGAGGCGACGCTGGCGGCCCTGCTGCGCTGCTGCGTGCGGGAGGTGGCCGGGCCGCGCGGCCTGGTCTGGCCCGCGCCGCCGTACCTGCTGCTGCGGGTGGCGGGCACGCTGCTGCGGGTCCGCACCCACGGCGGCGCCGCGCTGCGCTTCGACGGCCGGCCCGAGCGCTTGGAGGAGGGCGCCTGGCAGCCGCTGACGACCGGCGAGCTGGTACGGCTGGTCGAGTCCGACCTTCACGGAGCCAACGGCGAGTTCGCCGAGCAGGTGGCGGCCAGCCGCGAGGCGGTGGCCATGATCCTGCGCGCGAGGCAGGACGCCGCCCCGCCCGCCGATCCGTGGCTGGCCTCGGAGCAGGCGCTGGTGTACGGCCATCCCTTCCACCCCAGCCCCAAGGCGCGCGGCGGGGACGGCTGGCTCCGCTACGCGCCCGAGGCGCACGCCGAGTTCCCCGTCCGGCTGCTCGGCGTGCGCGAGGACGTGCTGGCCGAGGGCGGCGACGCGTCGGTGCTCGACACGATGGGCGCGGCGCCGCGCGGCTACCGGCTGCTCCCGGCGCACCCGTGGCAACTGGAGCTGCTGGCGCCCGCGTTCGGGGCCGAGCTGATCGACCTGGGGCCGGGGCCGGTGGTGCTGCCGACCTCGTCCGTGCGGACCGTGTACGCGCCCGGGGCGGAGGCGTGCCTGAAGTTCTCCCTGGACGTGCGGATCACGAACTGCGTGCGCAAGAACGCCTGGTACGAGCTGGCCGGCGCCGTGGAACTCACCTCCCGCCTGGGCCCGATCCTCAAGGAGGTCGCCAACAGGCATCCCGCCACCCGCTGGCTCCCCGAGCCCGGCTACCGCTCCGCGGCCCTCGGCACCCGGCTCCACGAGGGCCTGGGCGTGATCGTCCGGCAGAGCCCCTGGACCGCCTGCTCCCCCGGCGTGACCCCGGTGCTGGCCGCCGCGCTCGCCCTCGACGCGCCGGTCAGGGACCCGCTCGCCTGGTGGCGGGCGTACGTGGCGGCGGTCGCGCTGCCCGTCCTGGAGCTGTATTTCGCGTACGGCGTCGTTTTGGAGCCCCACCTGCAGAACGTCCTGGTCGGCCTGGACGCCGACGGGCTCCCCGCGGAGGCCGTCTTCCGTGACCTGGAGGGCACCAAGCTCGTCGCCGGCCGCCACGACCTCGGCGGCCTGCACCCCGAGGTGGCCGCGGCCCTCACCTACGACGCCGAGCGCGGCTGGGCCCGCGTGGTGTACTGCCTGCTCGTCAACCACCTCACCGAGATCGCCGCCACGGTCGCGGGAGCCGACGACGGGCTGCTGCGCGAGCTGTGGCGGATCGCCCGCGACCTGCTCGCCGGCCAGGCGGACGAGCTCGGCCGGCCGCTGCCCCTGTCGGACCTGCTGGCCGGCGCGCCCCTGCCCGCCAAGGCGAACCTGGGCGTCCGCTGGGCGCGGGCCGCCGACCGCACCGCCGGTTACGTCCCGATCGCGAACCCGCTCGCATGATCACCGACCGCGTCCAGGACGCCGCGCCACGCCTCGGTGAGGTCCCCGCCTACCTGTACGACCTGCCCGCGCTGGACGAGCACGCCGCCGCCGTACGGCGGGAGCTCGGCGGGGTCGAGCTCTACTACGCCGTCAAGGCCAACCCGGACGCCGAGCTGCTGCGCGTGCTGGCCGGGCACGTGGACGGGTTCGAGGCGTCGTCGGCGGGCGAGCACGCCCACGTCACGACGTTGTTCCCGGGCAAGCCGGTCGCGCTCGGCGGCCCCGGCAAGACCGACGCCGAGCTTCGCCTGCCGCACCACCGCATCCACGTCGAGTCCCCGAACGAGCTGCGCCGCCTCCTCGCGACCGGTCTGGAGGCCGACGTGCTGCTCAGGCTCAACCCCGACCTGCCGGTGGAGGGGGCCGCGCTCACGATGAGCGGGCCGTTCGGCATGGACGAGCAGGGCGTGGCGGAGTGCCTGCCGCTGTTCACCGAGCGGGTACGCCTGCGCGGCCTGCACACCCACCTGGCCAGCGGCCTGGACGCCCCCCAGCTCCTGACCCTCGCCAAGGCCCTGCTGGACAACGGGCACGACGAGGTCAACCTGGGCGGCGGCATGGCGGTGTCCTACGCGGCGCCGGAGTCGAGGTTCGACTGGGCGGCGTACGGGGCGGGCCTCGCGGCCCTCCGGGGCGGGAAACGCCTGCGGATCGAGCCCGGCCGGGCGCTGACCGCGTACTGCGGCTACTACGTGACCAGGGTCGTGGACGTGAAGCGGGTGCGCGGCGAGGCGTACGCGATCCTGCTGGGCGGCACCCACCACCTGCGGACGCCGGCGACCAAGGGCCACGACCAGCCGTTCACGATCCTGCCTACGGGCGCGGGGCCGGGCCTGGCGGACGAGCCGATCACGTTCGTCGGCCAGCTATGCACCCCAAAAGACGTTTTTTCCCGAAAAATCGTGACCTCGGCCCGCGTCGGGGACACCGTGGTCTTCGAGATGGCCGGCGCCTACGCCTGGAACATCTCCCACCACGACTTCCTCATGCATCCGAAGCCGGCCTTTCACCATCTACGAGCTTGACCCCCTCGATGAGCGCCACCAGGCCGTCGGCGTCGAGCAGGTCGACCGGGCGTACGGTGCGGTTGGCGCGTACGTAGTGGAAGGCTGCCCGCACCTTCTCCAGCGGCACCCCCGCCAGGTGCGACCAGGCCAGCCGATAGGCGGCGAGCTGCACCGACGCCACCCTGGTGGCCTTCTTCCCCCGGGGCGGCTCGCCGGTCTTCCAGTCGACGACCTCGTAGCCGCCATCGGGCAGCTCGAAGACCGCGTCCATCCGCCCCCGGACGAGCCGGTCGGCGATCATGGTCTCGAACGGCACCTCCAGGTCGACCGGCCGCCGATCGGCCCACTCGCTGGCCTCGAACCGCTCCTGCAGCTCGGCTAGGCGCACATCCGCCTCTTCGAGCTCCTCGTCGTACAGCTCCAGGTCGTCGATCAGCCGCTGCTGGTCCCACCGCGTCTCCAGCCACTTGTGGAACGACGTGCCCCGCCGCGCCAGCGGCGCGGGCCTGACCGGGACGGGCCGGCGGATCCTGCGGGCCAGCTCGCGCGGGTCGCCGGCCAGCGTGACCAGCGACGACACGGTCAGCTTGGCCGGCAGCTCGACGATCGTGGCGGGCCTGCGCCGGTGCAGCTCCCGCTCGCGCAGCAGCAGGTCGGTGTCGCGTTCCCAGGCCCGCAGCCGCTCCTCCTCGAACGCCCGCAGCGGCTCGTCCTCCTCCTCGTCGTCGGCGAGCGCCCCGGCCAGGGCGTCCTCGACCAGGCGGGCGCCGTCGAGCACGGACTCGTAGCGCAGGCCCTCGGGCGTGACCGGCCAGATGGCCTCGGCGGGCTCGGCGAGCAGCGGGTTGGTGGCGCCGTCGGCCAGGTCGCCGGCCCAGACCGAGACGCGGTCGGCGGTGTCGCGGATCTCCAGCAGGAAGTCGGACGGCTCCAGCGGCTTGGTGGCGCTGCCCCACCGGTAGCCGGAGGCGATCAGGTGGTAGTGGGCGCGGGTCACCGCCACGTACGCGAGCCTGCGCTCCTCCATCAGGTCACGCTCGCGGCAGTGCTCGTCGAACGCGCCCAGCTCCTCCTTGCTCAGCCCGCTCAGCCTCGGCAGGTCGGCGGCGTCGCCGCGCAGCGGGTAGGGGAGCTTGCGCGGGTTTTCGGTCCAGCGGCTGTTCATGACCGGCGTGGCGGGGAAGATGCTGCCCGTCGCGATCGTCCCCTTGGAGCTGACGAGCTGCGACAGGCCCGGCACGACCACGATCGGCCACTCCAGCCCCTTGGAGGCGTGCACGGTCATGAGCTTGACGCTGTTGCTGTCGCCGACCCGGCCCGCCTCCAGCCCGAACTCCTCGCTCTCCGCCGCCTGCAGGTAGGCCAGGAACGCGCCCAGCGTCGGGTCTTCCGCGTCGCCCGCGAACCTGGACGCGGCGTCGAGGAACGCGTCGAGATCGGCCCGCGCCGCGAACGTGCTCGTCGTGCCGCTGCGCGCGGCCACCTCGACGTCGAGGCCGAGCGTGCGCTCGACCTCGCTGATCAGGTCGGGGAGCGGCTGCGCGGTGTGGGCCCTGAGCCGGCGCAGCTCCTGGGCGAGCGCCACCAGCCTGGTGCGGGCCAGCGGCGAGAACGCCTCCAGCCACTCCTCCCGGTCGGGCAGCTCGTCCAGCGCGTCGACCAGGCTGCCGCGCTCCTCGGCCAGGTCGGCCACCACCTGGTCGAGCGGATCCTCCTCCCGGCCGCTGTCGCTCAGCTCGCGGGCCAGCAGCCTGGCGTGCTCGCCCAGCACCCGCAGGTCGGCGGGCCCGATCCGCCAGCGGGGCCCGGCCAGCAGCCTGGCCAGCGCGTCGCCGGCCGTCGCGTCGTACAGGACGCGCAGGGTGGCCACGATGTCGGTCACCTCGGGCACGGTCAGCAGGCCGCCGAGACCGACCACCTCGACCGGGATGTCGCGCTCCTCCAGCGCCCTGCGCAGCGCGGGGAACTGCGAGCGCTTGCGCGCCAGGATCGCGACGTCCTGGGGCTGCACCGCGAGCGTCTTCTTGCGCTCCTTCTCGCCCCAGGGCAGGCCGTCGGGCGCCGTCTCCGTGCCGAGGATCCTGGCGATGCCGTCGGCGACCCACTTCGCCTCGTCCTCGGCCGTCTCGTGGAAGGCGCAGGTGACCCGGCCGCGGTCGACCCGGTTGGGGCCCGGGACCAGGACCGGCACCTCGCGGGCCTCCATGCGCAGCGGGAGCTGGACCCGGGCGGCGACATCGAGCACCCGGTCGCCGTTGCGGAAGCTGACGCTGAGCTGGCGGACCTCGGCGGCGTCGCCGGAGCTGTTGCGGAAGTCCTGGGGGAAGCGGCGCAGGTTGCCCGCGGAGGCGCCGCGCCAGCCGTAGATGGACTGGCAGGGGTCGCCCACGGCGGTGACGGGGTGGCCGCCGCCGTAGAGGGAGCGCAGCAGGACGAGCTGGGCGTGGCTGGTGTCCTGGTATTCGTCGAGCAGGACCACGGAGTAGCGGGCGCGCTCGATCTCGCCGACCTCCTTGTGGTTGGCGGCGATCCTGGCGGCCAGCGACATCTGGTCGCCGTAGTCGATGACCTCCCGGCCGCGCTTGAGCCGCTCGTACGCCTCCACCATCGGCAGCAGCTGCTCCCTGGCTGCCTGGACGCCGATCGGCTTGCGCTGGGCCACGGTCGTCCTGCCGGGCAGCACGTCGAGCCTGCCCCGCAGCCACTCCCCCACCCGCCGCACGTCGCCGGCCGATCGCAGGTGCTCCGACAGCTCGCCGGCCAGCTCCAGCACGGCGGCGGTGACCGACGGCGGGCCCAGCTCGATCCGGTCCATCGGCCCGTCGTACATCGCCACCACCCGCGAGGCGAGCTGCCACGACACCGCCGGCGTGACCAGGCGCATGGTGGGCTCCAGCCCTTCGCGCAGGGCGTGGTCGGTGACCAGGCGCGCGGCGTAGGCGTGGTAGGTGGACACGGTCGGCTCGTTGTCGAGCGCGCCCGGCTCCACGAGGCCGGCCTCGGCCAGGCCGTTCAGCCGCTCCCTGACCCGGTTGGCCAGCTCGGCGGCGGCCTTGCGGGTGAAGGTCAGGCCCAGCACGTTTTCCGGTTTGACCAGGCCGTTGGCGACCAGCCAGACCACGCGCCCGGCCATGGTCTCGCTCTTGCCCGAGCCGGCGCCGGCCATGACGACCATGGGCTCCAGCGGGGACTCGATGACCGTGGCCTGCTCACGGGTGGGGGGCAGGATGCCGAGCTTGCCGGCGAGTTCGGCGGGGGTCAGCACACCTGGCCCCCGTTGTCGTTGACCGGGCAGCTCGCCCTGGCCGCGCACGTGCGGCAGCCGTCGTTGACCTTGGCCTGGAAGAACGGCCCCGACATGCCGGTCGCCACGGTGTCGACCAGATCCTTGGCCCAGCCCGGGTCCTTGTCGTCGGCCAGCGGGGGCTGCGCCTGCTCCAGCGCGTCGTGCTTGCCCGCCGCTTTGCCGACCTGGACGAGCGCGGCGCCGCCCGGCTCGGTCATGCCGTGGCGCGCGAAGGCCCCGAGCAGCGCGGCGAGCTGGTAGACGCCGAGCTGGGGGTGGCGGTCGAGGTCGCCGGCCTTGGGCTTGGAGCCGCCGGTCTTGAGGTCGATGATCACGGCGCGGTTGTCGGAGTCGCGCTCGACCCGGTCGACGCGGCCCTTGATCTGGACGCCCTCGGTGACCATCGCCGTGAACGCCTCCTCCAGGGCCACCAGCTCGCGCGGATTTTCCTTGTGCCAGCGCAGGAACTTGCCGATCATCTGCTCGGCGACCTGGCGCTGCTTGCGGTTGTACCAGACGCCGCCGAAGTCGAGGTCGCCCCAGACCTGGTTGAGGCGGTCGCCCAGGAGGTCCTCGCTGGGCAGGTCGGTGGCCGCCAGGACGGCCAGGGCGTGGATGATGTTGCCCAGGCCCTGGGCGGTGCTGGTGCCCGCGGCGCCGACGGCCGTCTCCAGCAGCCAGCGCAGGCCGCACTTGGTGAAGCTCTCGACCGCCGAGGGCGAGATGCTCACGACGTCGTCGGGCCAGCTCAGCGGGCGGTCGTCGGAGATGGGTGTGAGGGCGTACCAGTCGTTGGGGTGGGCCCCCTGGACGCCCGCGGCGGCGAGGCGGGCGAGCTGCCTGGCCGCCTTCTGCCGCATCTTCCTGGGCTTGGTCGGGTCGGTCACCGCGCTGCGGAGGTCGGCCACCAGGGCGGACATGTTCAGCCAGCGGGCCCGGTCGTCCACCGTGGCCGACTCCACCGCCCCCGGCATCAGCTCCGACAGGAACCTGGACGGGCGCTCGTCGGTGTCCTCGCCGCCCACCGCGGTCACCACCAGCCTGCGCCTGGCCCTGGTGGCGGCCACGTAGAACAGCCTGCGCTCCTCGGCCAGCAGCTTGGAGGCCAGCGAGGCGGCGTTGGGCTTGGTGCCCTCGACCACCTCGACGAGGTCTTCGACGCCGAGCAGCGACCCGCGCAGCCGCAGGTCCGGCCAGACGCCCTCCTGCACGCCCGCGACGACCACGACGTCCCATTCGAGGCCCTTGGAACGGTGTGCGGTCAGCACGCGCACGGCGTCGCCGTCGGGGGCCCGGTCGGCCAGCGTGTCGCCGGGGATCTCCTGGGCGGCCAGGTCGTCGATGAACACCTCGGGGCCCGCCTTGGGCATCCGGTCCACGAACCGGGCCGCATGGTCGAACAGGGCCACCACGGCGTCGAGGTCGCGGTCGGCCTGCGCGCCCCTGGGGCCGCCCTGCAGGCTCAGGTCGGTCCAGCGCTGGGCCAGGCCGCTGGCGTGCCACACGGCCCACAGGAGGTCTTCGGCCGTCCCCTCCTGCTGCGCGGCCTCGCGGGCGGCGGCCAGGAGCTTGGCCACGCGCTCGGCGGGGACGGCGACGTGGTCTTCGACGCGGATGAGCTCCCTGACGTCCTGCACGGCCGCGACCAGCAGCTCGCCGGACGAGCGCGTGCCCTCCGCCTCGTTCTCGGCGATCTTGAGTGCGCGGCGCAGGCGGCGTACGCCGATCATGTCCGTGCCGCCGAGCGGCCCCGTCAGCAGCTCCTCGGCCACGCCCTCGTCGAGCTGGGCGGGGTCCATGGCCACGCGGAGCATGGTGAGCAGCGGCCGCACGCCGGGCTCCTGCGCGATCGGCACCTCGTCGCCCGCGATCATCGTCGGCACGCCCGCGTTGACCAGCGCCCGGCGCAACAGCGGCACCTGGCGCTTGGCCGAGCGGACCAGCACCGCCATGCGGTGCCACGGCACCCCGTCGATCAGGTGCGCGCGCCGCAGCGTGTCGGCCACGATCGCCGCCTCCTGGCTGGTGCTGTCGGCCAGCAGCACCCGCACGTCGCCGGCGTCCGCGTCGGGCAGCGACGCCAGGTCGCGGTGGTCGTGCTCGTGCCCGTAGGCGTGGTCGGGCATGGGCGCCACCGGCAGCCGGGCGGCCACCCGGCGGGAGGCCTCCAGCAGGTCGGCCCCGCTCCTGCGGCACACCCGCAGCGCCAGCACCGGCGCCTCGCGGCCGTCGAGGGTCTTGAACCGCTCGGGGAACTTCATGATGCCCTGCACGTCGGCGCCCCTGAAGCCGTAGATCGACTGGTCGGGGTCGCCGACGGCGACCAGGTCGGCCCCGTCGCCGGCGAGCTGGGCCAGCAGGAACTCCTGCGCCGGGTCGGTGTCCTGGTATTCGTCCACGAACACCACGTCGTGCGCCGCCCGCTCCCGCTCGCGCACCTCCGGCCGGGCCAGTAACGCGGAGGCGGCCCCGATCAGCTCGGCGTAGTCGTAGGTCTCCTCCGGGTCGAGGTCGAACCTGTCCTGGTAGCGCTCGGCGAACCTGCCCGCCGCCGCCCAGTCGCCCCGGCCGTGCAGCCTGCCGAGGGCGATCAGCCGCTCGGGGTCGAGCCCGCGCTCGTTGGCCCTGGACAGGAAGTCGCGCAGCTCCTCGGCGAAGCCCCGCGTCTTGAGCGGCTCGCGCAGCGACACCGGCCAGTCGAGCCCGCCGCCCTCCAGCTCGCCGTGGAGCAGCCGCCGGATCTCCAGGAGCTGCTCGGGGCCGGTCAGCAGGCGTGGCGGGGCCTTGCCCTCCAGCACGGCCTCGCGGCGCAGGAGCGCGTAGGCGTAGGAGTGGAAGGTGAGGGCCAGCGGGGTGCGGGTGGTGCGGCGCAGGCGGGCGGTGACCCGCTGGCGCAGCTCCTCGGCGGCCTTGCGGCTGAAGGTGAGGATGAGCACGCGCTCGGGATCGACGCCGCGGCGCTCGATCCTGTCGACGACGCTCTCGACTATCGTGGTGGTCTTGCCGGTGCCCGGACCTGCGAGAACGAGCAGCGGGCCGCTCTGGTGGGCGACCACGGCACGCTGGTGCTCGTCGAGCACAGGGGGCACAACAGAGCCAGTGCTGCCGCGCCGCACCAAGCGCCAGGTCTGACCACTCACAACACTAGATTCCACCAGACCACAGGGACAGATCGTGCCGACTTGCCCGGTCTCCCCACGCGATCCGCCTACCGTATCGGGGCGAATCTCCACTTTCTCGCACGACACGCCGCCCTGATGTTCGCCGACGGCGTTGCCGCGATCACCGAATACCCCGCCTACGGAGCGTAGGACCTTGTAACTTAGGGTCATGCGCTGGCAGGTCCACTCCGAGAGATCCCTGTACGCGGACCCGTGGCTGGACATCCGGGTGGCGGATGTGGAGCTGCCCGACGGGCGCCGCCTCGACCACCGGCTCGTACGCATCGCACCCGGTGCGGGGGCGGTCGTCACCGACGGCCAGGACCGGGTGCTGCTGATCTGGCGGCATCGCTTCATCACCGACACGTGGGGCTGGGAGATCCCGCTGGGCCAGGTGGACGAGGGCGAGATGCCTCAGGCGGCGGCCGCGCGCGAGGTCGAGGAGGAGACGGGCTGGCGTCCCGGCCCCCTGCGCCCGCTGCTGTCGATCCAGCCGACCAACGGCTTCACCGACAGCCTGCACCACGTCTACCACGCCGACTCGGCCACCCGCATCGGCCCGCCGTCGGACCCGTGCGAGGCGGAGCGGGTGGAATGGATGCAGGCCTCGCGCATCCGCAAGCTCATCGAGAACGGCGAGATCGTCTGCGGCACCACCATGTCGGCCCTGCTCTACCTCCTGGTGGAGCACCTGCCGACCGTCGGATTCCCCCGCGCCGAAGACCTCACCTCCGACTACGACCCCGACCGCCGCTTCCTCCTGCCCGACCTCCCGGACCTCTTCTGACAGCGCTGAGGGGCGCGCCCTTGACCACGGAGCCGGTCAAGGACGCGCGTCGTCACGGCGAGCAGCCCGTGAGCCTTCACTACCGGCCATGACGGACGGCCACCGACGTCGGCGCGTGCGGCCCACCGTGCGCAGCCGTAAAGGATGAAGGTCTTGATGGGCGGGCCGCTATGAGAAGCGGCCCGCCACGACTACGAGAAGAGATGATCGACGACGCGCGCAGTAGCCTTGCCGTCGTCGCGGGGGGCGAAGGTGGCGCGGAAGGCTTCGTAGCGGTCGGCGTGGGCCGCCGCCACGGAGTCGATGTCGCGCAGGGCCTCGATCACCTCGGCCGACGTCGGCAGCACCGGCCCCGGCGCCTGCTCGGCCAGGTCCAGGTAGAGGCCCCGCTTGGTCGAGTATTTGGGCAGGTCGTAGCCGTAGAACACGATCGGCCGGCCGGTGCACACGAAGTCGAACATGACCGACGAGTAGTCCGTCACCAGCACATCCGTCACCAACAGCAAGTCGGCAATATCGGGATAAGTTGTGACGTCGTGGGCGATGTCCGGGACGGCCGGCACCGCCTGCATCGGATGCGCCCGCACCAGGATCTCGTGGTCGGCCCCGAGGGCCTCGCGCGTCTTGGCGAGGTCGAGCTTGACCATGGCGTTCTTGCGGTCGTAATCCCGCCACGTGGGCGCGTACAGGATCACCCGCTTGCCCTCCACGAGCCCCAGCCGCTCCCGCACCGCGGCGGCCAGCGCCTCGCGGTCGGGTGAGTTGAGGACGTCGTTGCGCGGCAGCCCGCTCTCCAGGATCTCGCCCTTGTAGCCGAACGCCTTGCGCAGCACCGGCGTGGCCCACGGCGACTGCGACAGCAGCAGGTCCCAGCCGCGCACCTCCGCCGCCTGGCGGTGCCAGATCGGCGGCTTCGGGTCGCGGGCCATGTGGGACTGGTCGTTGCCGATGTGCTTGGCCGGGGTGCCGTGCCAGGTCTGCAGCACGACCTGGTCCTCGCGGGCCCTGAACCAGACCGGCAGGAACGAGTTGGTCACGATGTGGCGGGACCTGGCCAGCGCGGCGTGGTGCTCGCGGCTGCCCGCGCGGATGACGGTCGCGCCGCCGGGCGGCACGAAGGCGCCGTCCTTGACCACCCAGATGTGCTCGCGGTCGTCGCCCCGCCGCAGCCGCTCCTCGTAGATGGCGCGGACGCTGTCGGCGTAGAGGCGGCCGTCGTTGACGACGTAGACGGTCGCGTCGTTCAGCGGCTCGGTGCGCTGGGCCGGGTAGAACACGCGGCGCAGCACGTGGGTGCCGGCCACGCCCCGCTCGTCGGCGGGCCGGGCCTCCTCCACCGTCACGACCGGCACGTCGAATCGGGTGGAGATCATCCGGTACGTGTGCCCGCCGAGCGTGCGCGGCTCCTCGTCGAGCCCCGGCAGGGCCGCGTGGTCCATGCGCAACGGCACGATCTCGCCCGACGGGTGGCGGATCGACATGTTCCAGGTGCCGGAGGCGAGCGGCACGGGCTCGCCGAAGCGGTCCATGGCCGAGGGCTCGACGCGTACGGAGAACTCCTCGCCGGAGCGCTCCATGGGAAGCAGATAGGACAGCCCGGAGCGGTGCCGCAGCGTCAGCGTGCGGGAGCCCGGGGCATCGGGATAGTGGCCGCGCAGCAGGAGCGCGGAGCCCTCCCAGACGGCCGAGGTGATCACCGGCCGGATGCGGTGGGCGGAGACGACCACGCGGTCACGGCGGTCGCCGAGCACGGTGATCTCGCGGTCGCCCACCGGCGTGCGCGTCTCCACGAGGTCGGCGAGCATGACGGACGCCGCCGGGTCGCCCTTGGGCTCGACCCAGAGCCGCCGCCCGTCCTTCTCCTGCAGCAGGGTGGGCACGGCCAGCCCCACCGTGACCTCCGTGCCGTCGCCGGCCGGGGTGAAGTCGGCGGCGATGCGGTGACCGCCCAGGCGGGCGTGGCCCTTGGTCACCGTGCGGCCGGGCAGGGAGATCTTCAGCTCCAGGCGCTCGCCCTCGACGGACACGCCCTTCAGCTCGGCCCGGTTGGGCTGGAGCACGACCTGCAGCGCCCGGTCGGACGTCCACACCGGCCGGATCCACAGGCCCGGCTTCAGCTTGAGCCCGGCGGGACGCTCGGGCCGGCCGACCGAGGAGCCGCGCAGCAGGCCCGTGGCCCGCGCGCCCCGGCTCCAGAACACGATCTCGGCCCGCCAGGTGGTCGTGTCGGGCACCGACGGGCGGTGCCGCATCCGCCGCCGCACGGCCGACACCACGTCGCGTACGGCGCCGCGCCAGCGCAGCGGCCACGGGCTCAGCTCGGCGCTGAACCCGGACCAGTCGTAGTTGCAGCCGGGCTCGCGCGCGCCATGGGTGGCCTCGGGCGCGAGCACGCGCCGCGTGCGCATGCGGATGGGCGGCAGCCAGCGCGGCCCGCGCAGCACCACGCTCGCCCAGTTGAACCTGCGGCTGCGGACGGAGAGCCCCGCCAGGTACGCGAACCCGGTGACGCGCAGCTTGCCGTCGACCCAGACGATGTCGTCGATGTGGGTCACCGGCACCATGTCGGCGCGCCGCAGCCGGTAGAGGTCGGGCGAGAGCTCGTCGCGGAAGGGCAGGTCCGCGTACCAGCGCAGGCCCTTGCGGATGCGCTTGGACGGCTCGGCGGCGGCCGTCACGACCTTGGTGAGCGTCTCGCCCTCGACGAGCTCCTCGTCGGGCCGGTGCTCGATCAGGTGACATATGACACGCCGCGCGACCGGCAGATCATGCTTGACGCGCGCGTCGACGGCCGCGAGGTAGGGCCGGACGAGGTCGAGCATCTCGCGCCGCCGTGCCGCGCCGCGCTTGACCGCGAGGTCCATGCGGGACCCGAGTGGGCCGCTCAGCACCTCGGTGTCGTACGCCGCGTCGCGACCGCCGGGGCCGACGGCTCGCATGACCGCTTCGAGGGGCTCTCCACGATCACAAAGATCCTGGACAGCCTTGAGGCGGTCGGCGAGCGAATCGCCGCCCTGGCTCTGGGCTGTGACGCCGGTTGCCATTGGGGTGGCACCGCCTTTCGGGCCGCCATTCAGTGTTCTGCCCATGGTAATGCGAGTCACATGTCACAATTTCGCCGGTTCGGCGAAACGGCAGGTCATGACCCTTACTGAAAATCCGCTGAAGGCCCGTCCCAGCGGGCCTGTCTCATGTCCACCCGTTCGCCCCGCAACGGCGTGCCTTCCTCACGCCAATGGGCCAGGCAGCGTTGCAGGTGGTCAGGGGCCGCGCCGGAGCCGTCGGCGTGGACGACGCGCCACCACGGCACGCCGCCGCCCCACGTCGACATCACCTTGCCGACCTGGCGGGGACCGCCCTCGCCCAGGTATTCGGCGATGTCGCCATAGGCCATGACCTTGCCGGGCGGGATGCGCTCGACGAGGTCGAGCACCCGCTCGGCGAAGGGGTTCAGGGGGTCCATGCCGCCGGGCCCGCTTCGATGATCTCCTCGAACTTGCCGATCTCCATCGCGCTGCCGCCCGTCACGACCTCGATGACGCCGTCGCGCAGCGCGTAGACCTCGCCGTCCTCGCCCACGAGCCGGGCGCCGAGCGCGGCCGAGAGCCGGACGAGTTGCGCGACCTGCCAGTCGGAGCCGGGCTCGCCGACCAGCTGGCCCTGCCAGCGCGCCACCGCGTGCGTGCCGCCCCTGTGCGCGGCCACGATCTCGTCATCTCCGCTCAGCCCGAAACCGGCCGGTGCGATGGCCTTCGCGAGCTCCGCGAAGGCGAGTGGCGACTCGCGCACCACCCGCAGCTCGTATCCCATGACGCGGGACCATAGCGGATCTTTACTGTTCCTTGCGCTGATTGAGCACGATGATCGCGCCGCAGAACATGACCAGCGCGACCAGCACTCCTCCCCCGTACAGCCACAGCCGCAGCGGATCGGGCCCCGGCCGGGTCGGCACGGGTGAGTCCTCGCCCTGCCCGAAGTGGTCCTGACCTGACATGACGCTGCGCTGTTCCCCGGTCAGCCGCTCGGCGGCGTTGAGCGCGGCGGCCGCGTCGACCACCCCGAACCCGGTCTGGTCGTCGTACCCCGGGGCGGGCCGGCCCCGCGCGCTGGAGGCCAGCGCCTGGGCGACCTGCTCGGGCGGCAGGTCCGGATAGCGGGACTTGACGAGCGCGGCCACTCCCGCCACGAGCGCGGCGGCCGAGCTGGTGCCCTCCGACAGCTCGTAGCCGCTCTTGCGCTTGACCACCGGCACGCCCACGCCGGGCGCGGCGACCAGCACGGACAGGTTGTCGCTGCTGAACGTGGCCCGTTTGCCCTGCTTGTCGGTGGCCGCCACGCCGATGACCCCCGGGTAGCCGGCCGGGAAGCTCCAGTAGGAGGTGCCGTTCTCCTTGGCGTAGGCGGTCAGGCCGTCGTTGCCCACGGCGGCGACCAGGACGACGCCCTTGCCGAGCGCGTAGGAGACGGCCTCGCGCTCGGACCTGAGCGGGCCGTAGGAGCCGATGGACATGCTGATGACCTTGGCTCCGTGGTTGGCGGCATACCGCAGGGCTCGCGCGAGGGGGCTCTCCGAGGTCTGCTCCTCGTCCTCCACGGGAGGGACGCCCAGCTCGGGGTTGTCGTCGGTGACCATGGGCAGCGACAGGATGCGGGCCTGCGGGGCGACGCCGATCAGGCCGTCGTCCTCGCCCGATGCCGCGATCAGCCCGGCCATGGCGGTGCCGTGCCTGCCCGGCGCCGTCTCCTTGACGACCGCGCCCGCGGTCATGTCGGGGCCCGCGGTCACCCTGCCCTTCAGCTCCTTGACCTGGTCGTCCACACCGCTGTCCACGACGGCGACGGTGATGCCCTCGCCCTTGGTGACGGTCCAGGCCTGCTCGACGTTGAGGGCGTCGAGCACCCACTGCTGCTGCTCCCGCACGGGGTCGGCGGCGGGTCCCGCCAGTACGAGGAGCGCCGCGGTGAGCGCGCGTACGGTCGCTAGCACACATTCCCCTGGGTGCAGGGCGGGACCTTGGGCGGGTCCGCGAGGAAGTAGGCGATCTGGTTGCCGACGGACTTCGCGGCCGGCCACAGCTCGGAGTGCAGGATCTCCTCCGGCGGGATCGCGGCCCTGGTCCGGCCGTCGGCGTAGCCGGCCGTGGAGAACACGATGTACGGCCCGGCGCCCACCCAGCCGGTGCGCTGGCGCTGGTCGGGGCCGAAGCGTTCGGTCACCGTGCCGGGGAAGGCGACGGGCAGCACGCCCACGCGGTCGTCCTGGGTGAGCTCCTCGCTCGCCGAGACCCTGGACGCCTCGTCCTTCAGCACGGCCACCCCGACCGTGATCACGAACGAGGCGGTCTGGTCGACGTACGTGGCCCGCAGCATCGTGACGCAGCCGTGGTTGTCCAGGATCCCGGCCACGGAGGCGTCCACGCCCTTGCCGCACTCGGTCTCGGGGGCGATGCCGACGCGCCTGGCGTACTGCTGGGCCCGGTCGAGCCCGAGGTACTTCACCTCTTCCGGGAAAACGCCCGTCGCCGGCCACGCCTGCCAGCGCCTGGCGATCTCCTCCTGCTTGTACTGGTTCTGCTCGGCGGGGGTCAGCGGGCGCGCGCGGGTCTCGGCGAACAGGCCGATCGTGCCCAGCAGCACGACCACGGACGACACGACCACGATGACGCTCAGCAGCATCACGAAAATGCGCCGATACCGGACGCCCTGCTGGAGCGCCTCCCTCTCGACGCGGTCCCTGGCGGCCGCACGCGCGCGGGAGCCCGCCGCCGGCCACGTACGCACGCGCGAGCGCCGGCCGGTGGTGGCGCCGAGCGGATTCCTCCGTTCCGGCGTGGTCCCGCCCTCGGCGCGCGGTAGCCCTGAAGTCGACCTACGAGCCCTCACCACCGCCTCATCCTCGCCGTCCTCCCTGCCCGTCGCCGCACTGCGTGAGGCGGGCTGGGGAGCCGTTGGCGTCCCGTGTCTATTTCGTCCCCCTTAGCAGGCGGATCATGCGTCTTGTGAGCCGTACACCCGACGTACGCGTCTGACCAGGATGAATATGACGCCCAAAGAAGCGAACGCGCCGGCGGCCGCCGCGGCGGCGATGGCCGCGTAGACCGTGACGCGCTTGTCGTCCCTGACGATGACCTCGATGGGGGCCGCCCGCCCGCCCGCCAGGGGCTCGGCCGGGTCCTGGGCCTGGTCGCCCGCGGCGGTCTCGGTGTAGCCGGCCAGCTTGCCGGCCTCGGACAGGGCTCTGGCCGCGTTCACGACGCCGAAGCCGGTGCCGGTGTCGTAGCCACCTGGGGGCCTGTCGATGGCGCCGGCCGTCAGGGCGCGAGCCACCAGCGGCGGCGACATGCCCGGATATTTGGCCTTGATGAGGGCGGCTATGCCCGAGACCAGCGCGGTCGCCTGCGAGGTGCCCCTGCCGACCCAGTACTCGCCGCCGGGGCCCGCGCCCATGATGTCCACGCCCGGGGCGGCCACCAGCACGGAGGAGTTCCAGTTGGAGAACGTGGCCCGCCGCAGCCGCCGGTCCGTCGCCCCCACCGAGACCACCCCGGGGAACGCGGCCGGATAGGAGTAGGGGGCGAAGTCGCCGTCGATCTTCCGGTCGCCGTCGTTGCCCGCGGCGGCCACGAGCACGACGCCCTTGGAGATGGCGTAGCGGATGGCCGCCCGCTCCTCCCTGGTCGCCAGCTCCTTGGAGATCGACATGTTGATCACGTCCGCACCCTCGTCCACCGCGTAGCGAATGCCTTGGGCCACCACGTCCTCGAAGCGCTCCGCCGAGTTGAACTCCCGGAAACCCGGCTCCTCGTCCTCAAGGATGACCCTTACTGACAGTACGTCCGCTTCGGGCGCGACGCCGATGATCCCCAGATTTCCCCCATTGCCGTGGCCGTGCCCGGCGATCAGGGAGGCCATGTACGTGCCGTGCAGGCGGCTCGGGGCGACCCCCGGCGGGTTGGCGCCCTCGGTGAAGTCCTTGCCCACCCGCACCGAGCCGACCAGGTCGCGATGGTGCGGATCGACCCCGGAGTCGAGCACCGCCACCGTCACCCCGCCGCCCTTGCTGGTGCGCCACGCCTGGGTCAGCGCCAGCGTCTTGATGACCGGCCGCTGCCCGCCGCGTACGTCGTCGGCCCACGCCGGCGCGGCCGCGTACAGCAGCATCCCGGCCGCCACGGCCGCCGTTCCCCGCCTGAGCATGACCCCCGTACTGCCCCGGCTCAGCACCGCCACTCCTCTGCCGTGCAGTCGGGCATCCGCGGCGTGCTCAGGTCGGTCAGCACCCGCTCGGAGATCTCGGTGGCGAAGGCGAAGATCGAGGGCCGCTGCTCGTCCGCCGCGTCCGCGGGCCGGCCGTCCACCTGGCCCGCCGTGGTCAGCACCAGGTACGGCCCCGCCTGCCGCACCGAGCCGGCCTGGCGCACGTCCGGGGTGAAGCGGTCGGCGACCGTGTCGCGGAAGGCCAGCGGGTGCAGGCCCGGCACGGGTTTGCCGCTGTCGGAGAAGGCGGCCTTCGCGCGTACGGCGTCCGGCTCGTCGCGCAGCGCGACCACGCCGATCGTGACGAGCACGCCGCGCAGCGCGTCGATGTAGGTGGCCCGCAGCAGGCCCTGGCAGCCCGCCTCGCGCAGGGCCTTGATCGCCTTGGGGTCGACCGGGTAGCAGCCGGTCTCGGGCGAGATGCCGATCCGGCTGGCACGTTCCCGGCCGCCCTGCTCGGCGGAGTACGGCAATGTGGCGGGGAAGATACGTCCGCTGGGCCAGGTGCGCCAGCGCTCGGCGACCTCGCGTCTGGCCGCCGCCTGGAGCTCGGCCGCGCTCGGGCCCCGGGTGAGCTCCGTGCCCGCCGCGCTGCCCGACACTCCGGCGGCCACCGCGCAGACCAGGGTCAGCGCGGAGGCCACCACGAGCGTCGGCCACGGACGGGCGGTGTTCACGCCATCGACCTTAACCGGGCCTTACGGGGAACACCCCCAGAAACCATCAGTAGGAGGGCAGGCTCGGGTCGACGGTCTTGACCCAGCTCAGAACGCCGCCACCGACGTGTACGGCGTCGGCGAACCCGGCGTTCTTGACCACGGCCAGCGCCTCGGCCGAGCGCGCGCCCGACTTGCAGTGGAGCACGATGCGCTTGTCCTGCGGCAGCTTCTCCAGGGCCGAGCCGTTGAGGAACTCGCCCTTGGGGATCAGCGTGGCGCCGGGGATCGAGACGATCTCGTACTCGTTGGGCTCGCGGACGTCGACGAGGAAGATGTTCTCGCCGCGGTCCTGCATGCCCTTGAGCTCCATCGCGGTGATCGTGGAACCGCTGGCGGCCTCGGCGGCCTCGTCCGAGATCGCGCCGCAGAAGGCCTCGTAGTCGTCGAGGAGCTGCGTGACCGTCGGGTTCTTGCCGCACAGGACGCACTCGGGATCCTTGCGGACCTTGACGTCGCGGTACTTCATCTCCAGGGCGTCGTAGATCATCAGCCGCCCGACCAGCGGGTCGCCGATGCCCGTCAGCAGCTTGATGGCCTCGTTGACCTGGATGGAGCCGATCGACGCGCACAGCACGCCGAGCACGCCGCCCTCGGCGCACGACGGCACCATGCCGGGAGGCGGGGGCTCCGGGTAGAGGCAGCGGTAGCAGGGCCCGTGCTCGGCCCAGAACACGCTGGCCTGGCCGTCGAACCGGTAGATCGAGCCCCAGACGTACGGCTTGCCGAGCAGCACCGCGGCGTCGTTCACCATGTAGCGGGTGGCGAAGTTGTCGGTGCCGTCGACGATGAGGTCGTAGCCGGAGAAGATCTCCATGACGTTCTCGGTGGTCAGCGCCGTGTTGTGGATGACGACGTCGACCAGGGGGTTGATCTCGCGGACTGACGCCGCGGCGCTCTCGGCCTTCAGCCTGCCCACGTCGGACTGGCCGTGGATGATCTGGCGCTGCAGGTTGGACTCATCGACCACGTCGAAGTCGATGATGCCGAGGGTGCCGACGCCCGCCGCCGCGAGGTACATCAGCGCGGGCGAGCCCAGGCCCCCGGCGCCCACACACAGCACCTTGGCGTTCTTCAGCCGCTTCTGCCCCGCCATGCCCACATCGGGGATGATCAGGTGGCGCGAGTAGCGGCGCACTTCGTCGACGGACAGCTCTGCGGCCGGCTCGACCAGCGGTGGCAACGACACTTTCTACGCTCCCGTTCCAGGGGGTCCTATCTCACCTTGAAACCTAGCTGGCGAGTGGGGCATTCCCCAATCGAGTCTCACGGATCAGACGGCGTGCTTCCGCCGCCACGACCTGCGGCATCTCCATCATCGCCACGTGACCCGCCGTCGGCAGCAAGACAAGCCGGACCTGCGCGAACGTACGGTATGCCTTCGCGGCCATGGCGGGCCGGACCAGCCGGTCGTGCCTGCCGTGCACGATCAGGGTCGAAGCCTTGACCTTGGCCGCCTGGTGCCACAGGTTGTCCTCGCCGCGGCGGAAGTATTCGGCCACGATGCCCCTGGCCGACCTGATCATGGCCTCGCCCGAGTAGGGGAGGTCGTCGCGCCTGCGGAGCTCGTCGATCGCGTCGCGCAGGCGTAGGGGATGGACGCCGTTGGTGTTGGCCCAGACCATGGACACGGAGGCGTTGACGCGGTGCTCGGCGGGCACCAGGCGGAGCCTGCTCGCCACCCATTCGCCCAGTACGGGCACCGCGGCGGCGGCCACCCGGACGGGGCCGTACCTGGGGAGCAGGTCGGGCAGCGCCGGGGAGACGAGGGTGAGCGAGCGGACCAGGTCGGGGCGGGTGGCGGCCACCCGGACGGCGACCGCGCCCCCGAGCGAGTTGCCGAACAGGTGGGCCGGGCCCGTGTGCTCCATCAGCTCGGTCACGGCCCTGGCGTGGCCGGCGACGGTGTAGTCGCCGTCGGCCGGGGCGGGTGAGAAGCCCGCGCCGGGAAGGTCGAGGGCGTGGCCGGTGACCATGTCCTTGAGCTCGTCCATGAGGTCGGTCCAGTTGGTGGCCGACCCGGCCAGGCCGTGTACGAAGACGGCCTGCTCGCGTTGTCCCCGCTGGTCGCTCGTCGATCGGACGTGCACCGAGCCGACCATGCGGCCCGGCCAGTCCGGGACCGGCTCCGCCATCATGCGTCCTCCCTGCCGTTCCTTCGCGTTCCCTCAACGATAACCACAGCGTCTGGGTGGGGTCTGGATTCCGTACAGAAGCCCGCTTATGCCACCTTTTCCGGCATCAGGTACATACGGCATCACATGCCTCAAACACCCCGCTGGTGCGACCCCCGGCGGCCGTGGCGGCGTCTCGGTGCCCGGCGCGGCGCCCGGATCCGGGGCGGCGGGTGGATCCCCGGCGATCATCGCCAGGTTCGGACATATCGCCATATATCGAGGCTTAGAGGTCTAATCGATCTCATCGCATGCCAAGAGTGTGGCAAAAGCCACCGAACATCGTTTATGGCGCACCAAGGTCGGAAAGCATGACAACCAGCAGCACTTAGCGTGACGGTTGAGGAACGCACCGTTAATGGCGGGACAGACCAGCCTCGAACGCACCACCGCCGGGTGCCGCAAAAAAAGCGGGAGACATTTTCGGAGGGCGCACAACGGCGTCCTCCGAATGATGACGCCGGGCGTCGGCGAAGCGCCCGGCGTAATGGCCGTTGATATGTTCGCGGACTTTCACCGGTCCGAGGGCGGCACCGCAGTCAGGCAAATCACCACTCGCAGAACCGGCACGGCCGATGACGACAGGCCAGTCCGGGGCGCGAGCGTTGCCACGCGTGGCCGCCCTATCAATTGCACCACAATCGGACATATCATGCCATTTCATTGGATAGATCTGTAATGCGAGCAATAAGATTCTTAATGCATAGCAAAATAGGGTCTCTCCAGTTTGCCCGCCCGTCGCCCCGGAAATGACATTCAATGGATGACTCTTCAGCAGCCGTCCAAGACCTGTTTTCAGGTACCCGGAAACGTCGAGAACGGGGCAATCGATCCTTTAGGGGGAAAACGCAATGCCCAAGCTCAAGAGTGTTATCGCAGGCCTCGCCGTCAGCACGGCGCTGACCGGCGGCATGGTCTGCGCGGGCGCGGCCACCACTGCGGTCAGCGCCGACGCCATCAAGCTCAACACCTCGTCCATCCTCACCGGCATCGACGACGACGGCCTCGATGACGGCCTCGGCATCGATGAGGGCATCGACGACGGCCTCACCAACGGCATCGTCATCGACCGCCGCGACCGTGACCGTCACCGCCGGCAGTGCCGCCGTCACCACGGCTGGGGCGGCGGTTGGGGCGGCGGCTGGTGGGGTGGTCGCCACCGCCGCGGCGGCGAGGTCTGCGTCGTCATCCGCAACGACAACGTCAACGACAACAGGCCCGAGCGCCGCCGGGTTCGTACCTGGTAACAAAACCGTGTGTTAATGGCGGGAGGATGAGCGTCCGCACCTTCGGGTAGGTCCTGTCTTCTCGTCTTCCGCGGGGGGCTTAGTGAGGGCTCTCCCGGCCTTTGGCCGGGGGAGCCCTCACTGCGTTGTACGGCGAGGGGGCGGTGTCATGCCGGTACGGCGGGCGACGGGGCTATATGGGTGGAAGCTTTTGTTTTAACCATGAGGAAGTCTGTGGTCAGCCAAATCAAGGTAGTTCCGGTTTGCTGCTGATTTGTCCGGAAATATGCATCGTGCGGGAGATTCTCTAAGAATCGTCCGTAGCGTTTCCCCGATGCGACCGGATCTGCATTCGCCGGGCGGGGGGCGTGAAACAGGGCAATCGAACCTTTAGGGGGAAAACAATGCCCAAGCTCAAGAGTGTTGTCGCAGGTCTCGCCGTCAGTACGGCGCTGACCGGTGGCGTGGTAGCCGCGGGCGCGGCCACGTCTCCGGCCGGCGCGGCCGTCCAGGTCAAGTCCGCCGCTCCCGTCCTCACCGGCAACTGCCGCGGCGGAGGCTGGCGCCGGTGCGGCTGGGGCGGTCGCTGGGGCGGTCCCCGCTGGGCCTGGGGCGGTCCCCGCTGGGGCTGGGGCGGCGGCTGGGGCGGCCACAACAGGGGCGCCCGGGTCCGGATCGTCATCGTCAACCAGAACCACAACATCAACCGTGTCGGCCGTGGCGACCGTGACGAGTGGTAGGACTCAGACACTGAGCTGAGCATCGGCGCGCCTCTGAGGCCGCCATAGCGGGCGGAGCCCCCGAGCGATGGTCCTCCGCCCCGACAAACGAGTGTCCGTATTCATCGGGACCGGCGCCACCCTCCGACCGGCGCCGCCCAGCGAATACGGGCACTCACTTCTGTTTTCGACGGTCTTGAAGCGCTCCCCACGGATGAATCCCGGGGATTCCAGCCGTCCCAACCGTGCGGCTACGCGCATGGTCGCGACGCTGTTGCTTGGCGGTTTCGACCGCGACTCACCATACTCACGCCGGGGCACGTCACCGCAGTCGATTCCCGTCAATGCACGCTCGCGCCCTGGCGGGCACTCCCGCGCCGGGCTTACCCCCATGGCTGAAGCCAGGGGTCCGCGCCCGGCATTCTCGATCGCCTGTCTCGAGCGGGCCCCTGTCCCCCGGCTCACCGGCACCCGGCCGCCATCGCCACGGATCGTCCGTTTCCCTGGAAGAGGGCGGTCGCGGCCCTCTCCCAGGTCGCCCGTCTTCGCACGCCGGCGGCAGCGGACATGCGGACATGTCGAGTGCCCGTATTCGGTGGGTCGACGTCGGCACTGTCGGGGTGGACGTCGCAACCCGGTGAATACGGGCACTCGATCGGCGTGGCCGGGGCTTATCGCCCAGGGGACTCCTGGTGTGGCGCGGCCCGCGCCACGGGTTCGCCTGTGCGCTGAGCTCTACTGCCACGTGGGCTGGTTGTTGTCCTCGTGGTGGTCCATCTCGTGGCGCTCTTCCAGGCGCTGCTGCACGTTGCGGTTGCGGTTCGTGTTGATGATGATGATCTTGATGCGAGGCATGCGGTGGCGCCAGTTGGCCCAGCGGCCGCCGCCCCAGCCGCCCCAGCCGCCCCCGCCGCAGCGGCGCCAGCCCCCGCTGCCGCAGCCCCCGGCCAGGACGGAGGTGGCGGTGCCGACCTGGGTCGCCGCGTCGGCCGCGGACATGGCCGCGCCCACGCCGACCACGCCGCCGGAGAAGGCCGTACTCATGGCGAGGCCCGCCATAACACTTCTGAGCTTGGGCATTGCGTTTTCCCCCTACAGGTTCGATTGCCCCGTTCCTCACGTTCCCGGCCAATCCCCGAAAACCCGATCGACTAGGAAACGCCCCGGGATGATCCTTAACGAATCATCCGCATCATGCATATTTCCGGTTGAAACAGCAAGCAAACTGGAATTGCCGTCATTTGGCCCACCACAGACATTGCCATGATTCGACGCAAACGCCATAGATCCGGACACAGCAAGGGCTCCCCAGCCCTAAGGTCTGGAGAGCCCTCGTCGAAAGCCTGCCGTGGGAGGCGTGGAGAAAGCCCCCTACCGCGAAAACGCGGTCATCCCCACGCCGTCAGCACACGGCTATGACCAGTTGTCGTCGTTGTTGTGGTGGTGGCGGAACTCACGCTCACGCTCACGCTCGAAGCGGTTGATGTTGATGTTCCGGTTGTGGACGTTGACCCGAACGCGGCTGTTCTGGTGGTGGCGACGCCAGCCCCAGCCACCGCCCCAGCCGCCGCCCCCGCCGCAGCGACGCCAGCCCCAGCTGCCGCAGCCATTGGCGAGGACGGAGGCGGCGGACTTGACCTGAGCGGCGGCGCCGGCACTGGCCGAAGTCGTGGCCGCGCCCGCGGCTACCACGCCACCGGTCAGCGCCGTGCTGACGGCGAGACCCGCGAAAACAGTCTTGAGCTTGGGCATTGCGTTTTCCCCCTAAAGGATCGATTGCCCCGTTCTCGACATTTCCGGTTATCCCGGAAAGAGGTCTTGGACGCCTGCGAAGAGCCATCCATGAACTGTCATTTCCCGACAGCAGCCCAACAAACGACACCTAGCCGGTTTTACTATGCATTAAGAATCTTATTGCTTGCATTAAAGATTTATAGAGCGAAATGACATGACTTATCCGGATATGTCCTATTTGGTGATCGCGCCGAAGAGGCCTGGGGCAGCACGAAAAACCCCACCTCGCGGTGGGGTGGGTACCTGAGAAAGGCGGCCGGAGGCTCGACGCGAAAAGCGCCGGCGAGGCCGTGGATCGCCTTCCCGCACGAAGGCGTGCGGGAACGCTGAGAGAGGTTCTGAAGGGGTCAGGCCGTCTTGCGCGTCTTGCGCTTGGCGGGGGCCTTCTCCTCGTCCTTGGACTTGGCGGCGGCCTTCTTGGGCTTGGCGGCCCCGCCCTCCCGCTCCCGCTTCGCGGCCTCCACGCTGGCGCGCAGCGCGGCCATGAGGTCGACCGCCGGTCCGGCCTCCTCTTCCTCCCGAGCCGGGACGACCTCCTTGCCGGCCACCTTCGCCTCGATCACCTGCTGCAGCGCCTCGCGGTACGTGTCGTGGTACTCGCCCGGGTCGAAGTCCGACTCCATGGTGCTGATCAGCGACTCGGCCATCTGGAGCTCCTGAGGCCGTACCTCGATGTCCTCCTCGAGGAAGCCGAAGTCCGGCGTGCGGATCTCGTCGGGCCAGAGCATGGTCTCCAGGACGAAGACGCCGTCCCGTACCCGCAGCGTGGCCAGGGACTCGCGCTGGCGCAGCGCCACCTTGACCACCGCCACCTGGCCCGAGCTCTCCAGGGCGTTGCGCAGCAGCACGTACGGCTTCGCCCCCTGCGCGTCGGGCTCCAGGTAGTACGACTTGGCGAAGTAGATCGGGTCGATCTGCTCGGCCGGGGCGAACTGCAGGACGTCGATCCTGCGGGACGTGCTCAGCGGCAGATCCTCGAAGTCCTCGTCGGTGAGCACGACGATCTCGCCCGTCGCCAGCTCGTAGCCCTTCGCGATGTCGGAGTACGGCACCTCTTCGCCGTCCAGCGTGCACACGCGCTTGTAGCGGATCCGGCCGCCGTCCTCGCGATGGACCTGGTGGAACGTCACGTCCTTCTGCTCGGTGGCGGAGTAGAGCTTGACGGGGATCGTGACCAGGCCAAAGGAGATCGCACCCTTCCAGATGCTGCGCATGGTCACTCCTCAGCTCTCAATCGTTCGCCAACGGGCACATACCCGTCATGGGGCAACCAATGCCATACCCGGTCGAACCGATGCTGGCCGTACCTGGGGAACTACCCTCCGATCGCGAGAGGTACGGACTGGAGGTCAAGTGGGACGGCATCCGCGCCGTCGTCCATCTTGACGGCGGGCTGAGGGTGACGGGGCGGCACGGAGTCGAATACACGCGGAGGTATCCGGAAATATCTGGTTTCGGGATCAAGAACGCGATCATCGACGGCGAGGTCGTCGCGCTCGACAAGCGGGGCAGGCCCAGCTTCGTACGGTTGCAGCACAGGATGCACCTGACCGATCCCGAGCCGGTCATGCTGGAGCTGTACCCCGTCACGTACATGCCGTTCGACCTGCTCTATCTCGACGGCACCCCGCTGTTCGACCTGCCCTACCGCGACCGGCGGGCGCTGCTCGACGAGCTGGACGTCGGCGCGCCCCCGTACTTCCCCGGCGACTCCGACCTGCTCACGGCCACGTCCGAGCAGGGCCTGGAAGGCGTGGTCGCCAAGCGGCTGGACTCGCCCTACCGGCCGGGCACCCGGTCCCCGTGGTGGATCAAGGTGAAGCACCTGCGCACCAGAGAGGTCGTGATCGGCGGCTGGAAGCCCG
The DNA here is from genome assembly GCF_014873145.1 of Nonomuraea angiospora. Taxonomy (NCBI): domain Bacteria; kingdom Bacillati; phylum Actinomycetota; class Actinomycetes; order Streptosporangiales; family Streptosporangiaceae; genus Nonomuraea; species Nonomuraea angiospora. The sequence goes on from NZ_JADBEK010000001.1 coordinate 6,331,076, forward strand.
GCAAGGGGCGGCGGGCTGGCGGGATCGGCTCGCTGGTGATGGGGATGTTCACCGATCGAGGGCTCGCGTACGTGGGGCACGTCGGGACCGGGTTCACCGACACCGTGCTCGACGAGCTCCACCGGCGGATGCGGCCGCTGGAGGTCACGCACAGCCCGTTCAGCAACGCGGTCCCGTGGCGAAATCGGTGGGTTAGGCCGGATCTCGTCGGGGAGGTGGCCTACACGATGTGGACCGACGAGCAGCGGCTGCGCCACCCCGTGTGGCGCGGCCTGCGCCCCGACAAGCTCCCCTCGGAGGTGACGCTGTGAACAGCCCGGCGAAGGTGCCGGTAAAGGTCGACGGGCGAGCGCTGACGCTGAGCAACCTGGAGAAGGTCCTCTACCCCGAGTACGGCTTCACCAAGGCCGAGGTCATCGACTACTACAGCCGCGTGGCCCCCGTGCTCCTCCCCCACCTCCGGGGCAGGCCCCTGACCGTCAAGCGCTACCCGAACGGCGTCGACGGCCAGTCCTTCTTCGAGAAGAACGCCCCCGACCACACCCCGGACTGGGTCAGGCGGGTCAAGCTCCCCGTCCCCGGCAGCACCAAGAACCGCGAGGCCATCGACTTCGCCGTCATCGAGGACCTGCCCACGCTCGTCTACTACGCCAACCTGGCCGCGCTGGAGCTGCACGTACCCCAGTGGCGCGTCGACGAGGACGGCGAGGCGCTGCCGCCCGACACGCTCGTGTTCGACCTCGATCCCGGCCCGCCCGCGACCATCGTCGAGTGCTGCCGCGTGGCCCTCAGGCTGCGCGAGGTGCTGGCGGCCGACGGGCTCACCGCCCTGCCGAAGACCAGCGGGAACAAGGGCATGCAGCTGTACGCCGACTGGGACTGCCGCGAGGAGCCCTCCGCGTACGCCAAGAGGCTGGCCCGGCTCCTGGAGAAGGAGCAGCCCGGGCAGGTCGTCAGCGTGATGACGAAGAAGGCCAGGCCCGGCAAGGTGTTCATCGACTGGAGCCAGAACAACCCGGCCAAGACCACCGTGGCGCCCTACTCGCTGCGGGCCAGGGAGCTGCCGACCGTCTCGACACCGCTGAGGTGGACGGAGGTCGAGGGCTGCGAACGGCCCGAGGAGCTGGTGTTCACGGCGGCCGACGTACTCGCCAGAGTGGAGAAACGCGGCGACCTTTTCGGCCGGGCGTAGGCTGGGTCCGTCCACACCAAGAGGGGGACCAGAAGATGTCGGAGATGGACACACGCGGGGACGAGCTCTCCTACGACCCGGAGGAGCCAGAGCTGTCGATCGAGACGCCCGAGGCGGACGCCGCGGAGCAGCATTTCGAGATCCGCCAGAGCGCCGGGAGACAGCGCCGCGAGCTGCCGCTCGACGTCGACCCCGCCGACGCGGCCGACCAGGACCGAGTGGTGGATCTCGACGACGACGAATATCGCTGAGCACGGCTGCGCGACGACCGGTCGGCCTCGCGGAGTGAGGCGATGAACAAATGAACAAGTGCCCAACCCGCACGTAGGATGTCCGCACAGCCCGCTGAGAGACCTATGGAGACCCGCGTGACCGCAACCCCGGACGCGAAGCCCCGGGGCACCCGGCTGCCCCGACTCGCCCGCCGCCGGCAGCTGCTGAGCGCCGCGCAGGAAGTGTTCGTGGAGAACGGCTATCACGCGGCCGCCATGGACGAGATCGCCGATCGGGCGGGCGTCAGCAAGCCGGTGCTCTACCAGCACTTCCCCGGCAAGCTCGAGCTCTATCTGGCGCTGCTCGACCTCCACGTCGACGACATGGTCAACCGCTGCCGGGAGGCGCTGGCCTCCACCCACGAGAACAAACTCCGCGTGCAGGCCACGTTCAGCGCGTTCTTCGACTTCGTCTCCACGCAGGGCGAGGCGTTCCGGCTGGTGTTCGAGTCCGACCTGCGCAACGTCGCGCCGGTGCGGCAGCGCGTGGAACGCTCGCTGCAGGAGTGCGCGGAGATGGTCAGCGTGCTCATCCAGGAGGACACCGGGTGCACCAGCGACGAGGCGCACCTGCTCGGCGTGGGGCTGGTCGGCATGGCCGAGGTGAGCGCCCGCTACTGGGTGACCCAGCACGGCTCGATCCCGAAGGACGCGGCCGAACAGCTCATGGCCCGGCTGGCCTGGCGCGGCATCAGCGGTTTTCCGCGTACGGCATAACCCGTTCGCTGGGCGCGATCATTTGCCCCTTTCCCGGTTACGAGCCGCCACGATGGGAGTGAGCCAGCCCGTCGACTAGGGAGCCACATGGAAGTCAAGATCGGCGTACGCTCCGTACACCGCGAACTCGTTGTCGAGACCGACCTCTCCGCTGAGCAGGTCGAAGAGGAGATCAGGAACGCGTTGTCGGTCGATCGTGGCGTGTTCGCCCTGACCGACGTGAAGGGCAGGCGGGTCATGGTGCCGGTGGCCTCGCTCGGTTTCGTCGAGATCGGTGAGGACGAGGCCCGGCCCGTCGGGTTCGGCGGCACCCTCTAGGAGTTTCCTGACCTGGGGGTACGGCCCACCCGCCGTACCCCTCCCAGGGCTGGCCCCGCTCCGACGATCGTCCCGCGCGTGGGACGGTGCGGCTGCGAGAGGTCGGCGCATGGCGCCCACGCACGACCGTCTCGCGCGCGTGGCGCAGTGCGCGCCCAGCGGGCGTCGCAAGGGTCCGATCCGTCCCAAGGGGCAGTACGCGCCCAGCGGCCGTCGCAATAGCCCGGCCCGTCCCCAGAGGCAGCGCGCCGAGCGGGCTGGCCCGTCCCGAAGGGCAGTGCGCCCAGCGGGCGTCGCAAGACCTGGCCCGTCCCAAGGGGGCAGCGCGCCCAGTAGGCATCCCAAGACCTGGCCCGTCCCAAGGGGGCAGCGCGCCCAGTAGGCATCCCAAGACCTGGCCCGTCCCAAGGGGGCAGCGCGCCCAGCAGGCATCCCAAGACCTGGCCCGTCCCAAGGGGGCAGCGCGCCCAGCAGGCATCCCAAGACCTGGCCCGTCCCAAGGGGGCAGCGCGCCCAGCAGGCATCCCAAGACCTGGCCCGTCCCAAGGGGGCAGCGCGCCCAGCAGGCCGGCCTGTCCCAAGGGGCAGCGCGTCCCAGCGACCGCCACAACCTGGCCCATCCTGGGGCAGTGCCCGACCGGCGAGCGTCGCAAGAGCCCAGCCCGCTCATCTGCGTCACCCGGCAGCGCCGCGCTGGAGGGTGGCGCCCGCGGCCGCATGCCGGCGCTGGATCGCCCGAACACCTCGCCACACCTTGCCCACAGCACGCCGACCATGGGCGTCGGCCGGGCGTGGCACGGGCCTCAGGGCTGCCACACCACGTCCCACCGACCCCGGCGACTCGGAAAGCGGCGCATTCCCGCCACCCCGCGCCGACCGTAGGCGTCGGCTGGGCGCGGCACGGGCCTCAGGGCTGCCACACCACATCCCGCCGACCCCGGCGACTCGGAAAGCGGCGCATTCCCGCCACCCCGCGCCGACCGTAGGCGTCGGCTGGGCGCGGCACGGGCCTCAATCACTGCCACACCACATCCCACCGACCCGGCAACTCGGAACGTGGGGTCAGGTCCCGCCACACACCGCATCTATCGCACGCGTCGGCTGGGCGTGACACGGGCCTCAGGCGCTGCCAGACCACGTCCCCCGACCCAACGACTCGGAAAGCAGCGTCAGGTCCTGCCATGCCGCACCTACCGCACGCCGCCAGCTCGACGACTCGGAAAGCGGCGCCAGGTCCCGCCATGCCGCACCTACCGCACTCCGCCGACTCGGCGCCTCCGATGGCGGCACCGAAAGGCAGCCCCGAAGGCGGCATCGAGTCGCGCCACGACCGTGCCTCTCTGACCCGACGCCCTTGGAAGCCGTGCCCTCGGAAGCCGTGCCGTCGGAAGCCGTGCCCTCGGAGGCCGTGCCCGGGGCGGTCAGAGGCCCAGGGTGGCCATGCGTTTGTTGTGGGCCTCCGTCAATGTCGCGAAAAGTCGGGAAATATCGGTGGCGCCCTCCCCCGACACCAGCAGCAGCGCCAGCTCGGGCCGCGCCGAGGCCACCTGCTGCCCCTGGCTCAGCGCCTCGCCGACGAGCCGGCGCGCCCACAGCGCCAGCCGTCCGGCGACCGCGGGCGCCGCCTCGATCCCGGCCCTGACCCGCTCGACCGCGAACTGCGAGCGCCCCTCGTCCACCAGCACCTCGTCCACCAGCTTGGCGATCGAGGGGTCGAGGTGCCTGGCCGCCTCGCGGTAGAAGTCGAGCGCGATGCCGTCCCCGACGTACGTCTTGACCAGCGCCTGCAGCCAGTCGGCCGGCCTGGTCTGCGCGTGCCAGGCGTCGAGCGCGCCGACGAACGGAGACATCGCCGCGTCGGGATCGGCCCCGAACTCGGCCAGGCGGTCGCGCAGCAGGCGGAAGTGGGCGTACTCGGTCACGGCCAGCTCACTCAGCGCCGCGCGGTCGGCCAGCGAAGGCGCCAGCGTGGCGGCGTCCTCCGTCATCCGCGCGTACGCACTGAGCTCGGCGTAGGCGAGCACCCCGAGCAGATCGACGACTCCTGGAGACTCCTTCATGACTGGCAGCGTACTTCCGCGAATCTTCGGGAACATACGTAAGCTCGGCCAGCGTTGTGGTATCGAGTACACTGCTCTGTGAAAGTGCGACCGCACTGTGTAAATTCGGGGGTTTCTCCCGGATACCCCCACTTCCGGGTGCGCGGTCGCTGATGACGCGAGAGGGCTGGCTCTACCGCGAGGACCCACGTTACGAGGGCTGTTTCATGCCCGTCGGTCCCGGCAGGCCCGCCTTCATTTGAGAACTGAGGCAGGCCACGCTGACGACTTTCCGAGACCTCGGAGTCACACCTGAGATCGCCGATGCCCTTGAGACCGAGGGCATCGTCACACCGTTCCCCATCCAAGAGATGGCTCTCCCGCTCGCCCTGAGCGGCCAGGACCTCATCGGTCAGGCGCGCACCGGCACGGGCAAGACCTACGCGTTCGGCATCGCCATGCTCCAGAGCATCGGCAAGCCGCGCAAGAACCGCAAGAAGCCCCGCGGGCTGGTCGTCGTGCCGACCCGCGAGCTGGCCACGCAGGTCAGCGAAGACCTCGTCACCGCCGCCGGCAAGCTCGGGTCCCGGGTTCTGACCGTTTACGGCGGGCGCGCGTACGAGCCGCAGATCGAGGCGCTCAAGGCCGGGGTCGACGTCATCGTCGGCACCCCCGGTCGCCTGCTCGACCTGGTCAAGCAGAAGCACCTCGACCTGAGCCAGATCACCACCCTCGTGCTCGACGAGGCCGACCGCATGCTCGACCTGGGCTTCCTGCCCGACGTAGAGCGGATCTTCAGTCTGATCCCCGGTCAGCGGCAGACGATGTTGTTCTCGGCGACCATGCCGGGCGAGATCGTCACGCTGTCCCGTAAGTACCTCAACCGTCCGACGCACGTACGCGCCGAGCACGAGAGCGGCGAGGGCGAGACCACGCCGCAGGTCCGCCAGCTCGTGTGGCGCGCGCACCGGATGGACAAGATCGAGATCCTCGGGCGGCTGCTGCAGGCCGAGGGGCGCGGGCTCACGATGGTCTTCTGCGAGACCAAGCGGGCCTGCGACATGGTCGCCGAACAGCTCGACACGCGCGGCTTCGCCGTCGCGGCCGTGCACGGCGACCTCGGGCAGGGCCAGCGCGAGCAGGCCCTGCGCGCGTTCCGCAACGGCAAGATCGACGTGCTGGTGGCCACCGACGTGGCGGCCCGCGGCATCGACATCGACGACGTCACCCACGTGGTCAACTACGACTGCCCCACGGACGACAAGACGTACGTGCACCGCATCGGCCGCACCGGCCGGGCCGGGCGCACGGGCATCTCGGTCACATTCGTGGAGTGGGAGGAGCTGACCCGCTGGAAGATGATCAACCAGATGCTCGGGCTCGAGTTCGCCGAGCCCGAGGAGACCTACTCCACCTCGCCGCACGTCTACTCCGAGCTCAACATCCCCGAGGGCACCAAGGGCGTCCTGCCGCACGCGAGCCGATCGCGTGCCGGGCTGTCCGCGGAGCACCTCGAGGACCTCGGGGAGACCGGCAGGGCCCGCGTTCGTGGTGGCGGCCGTCGCCGCGAGGAGCGCGAAGAGCGCCCTGCCCGTACGCCGCGCCAGCGCCGCCGCACCCGTGGCGGCAAGGAGCTGGCGGAGACCGCAGTCGTCGAGACTCCGGAGGTCGAGCTCGTGGATGCCAAGGGGGAGGAGACTCCCGCGATCTTCTCGACGGACGAGATCCAGTCGGCCGCCGAGCCGAAGCGGACGCGTACGCGGAGGGGGGCGGCGTCGTCGGCCATCGAGCAGGCGCTCGCCGAGGCCCCTGAGGCACCCGTCAAGGCCACCCGGTCGCGGCGGGCCGCCAAGGTGACGGCCCCTGAGGCCGGCACCGTCACGGCCCCTGAGGCCGCCGGCATCACGGCCCCTGAGGCGGGCACCGCCGAGGAGGCGCCGGCGAAGGGCACCCGCTCTCGCAGCACCGTCGAGGAGGCGCCGGCGAAGAGCACCCGCTCCCGCCGCGCCGCCGAGCCGGCGCCCGTCGCAGAGGTCCCGCCCGCTCCTCCGGCCGCCGAGCCGGTGCCGAGCTTCCTCGCGACGCCGCCTCCGCCGGTGCGCAAGGAGGCGGAGCGGATCGTCCCGCCGAACCCGTTCACGGTGATCTTCCAGTCGCCCGACCTGGCTTCGGACGACGACGACATCGCCCCGTCGGCGGCCACGGAGCGCAAGCAGCAGCGCCGCCAGCCCCGTGGCGGGGGCGGCAACCGCCGCCGCACGGGCTGAGCGCCGTCTGACACCGCCTGAAAGGCGCGCACCCTCATTCGGATGCGCGCCTTTCCGGTCATAAGGCCCGCGGGCCCTCTCAGGCGCTCTGAGCGCGTCGTGGGCTCCCGCCACGGAGTCGCGTTTGCCCGGTGTAGTGCCCATCACGGTGTCGAGCCGCTGACCTCTGGGTATTGTTGCCCCACGTGAGTACGCCGCGATTCCTCGATCTGCCTCCTGGCGTCGCACCACAGAAGATCGAAACGCCACAGGGCACGTTCGCGGTCCTGGAGGCCCTCCCGGTCAGTGGTGTGATTGAGCGCTGGCCCGCCCTCCTGGTCCCCGGCCTGACAGGCAGCAAGGAGGACTTCCTCGCGGTGCTGATGACCCTGGCCCACTCGGGGCGCAGGGTGATCGCCGTCGATCTGCGCGGCCAGTACGAGACGCCGGGCCCCGACGACCCCGCCGCCTACACCTGCCCCGCGCTCGGCGCCGACGTCGACGCGCTGGCCCAGATCATCGGCGGCGGCGACCCCGTTCACCTGGTGGGCCACTCGTTCGGCGGCCTGGTGGCCAGGGAGGCGGTGATCGACGGGCTCACGAGGTTCGCGTCGTTCACGCTGATGGGGTCCGGGCCCTCGGGCATCGAGGGCAAGCGGGCGCTCAACGGCCGCAAGATCATGGAAGAGGTCCAGGAGTTCGGCCTGGAGCACGTGTGGCACCACCGGCTGGAGCCCGAGGCGCTGTCCAACGACGTGTCCGACGAGATCCTGGCGTTCCTGCGCAAGCGCCTGCTCACCAACTCCCCGACCGCGCTGGCGTGCATGGCCGAGCAGGTGCTGAGCATGCACGACCGCACCGACGATCTGCGCCAGGTCGAGGTGCCCACGCTGGTGCTCTACGGCGAGCACGACGACGGATGGCCGCCGGAGGCGCAGTCGGAGATGGCGGCCAGGCTCGGGGCCGAGTCCGTGGTCGTGCCCGGCGCCGTCCACTCGCCGGCCGTCGAGGCGCCGGAGACGACGGCGGCGGCGCTGGTGAGGTTCTGGAACGCGGCCGAGAAACACTATTTGGACACCAGGTCCAATGCCATGTAATTCTTTACTTACTATGGCGAACATCGAGGACCTCGTCGTGCAGCCACCGCAGAGCGCGACGTGGCAGGTGCATCTCGACCGGTCGATGTGGGTGGGCGGCGTCCGCGGCCTCATGCTGCAGGCGCTGCACCCGCTGGCCATGCGCGGCGTCTGGCAGAACTCCAACTTCCAGGAGGACCCGTTCGGACGGCTGCGCCGCACGGCGGACTTCGTGGGGCGGGTGACGTTCGGCAGCCCGGAGCAGGCCGACGAGATCGGCAGGCGGGTGCGCGGCATCCACAAGGCGCTGCGCGTCCACGACCCCGACACCGGCCGGACCCATCGGGTGGACGAGCCCGAGCTGCTGCTGTGGGTCCACTGCGCGGAGGTGTCGTCGTACCTGGAGGTGGCCAGGCGCGGCGGGCTGGGCCTCACCGAGCGCCAGGCCGACCGCTACCTCCACGAGCAGCGCAAGAGCGCCGCGTACGTCGGCCTGCATCCCGAGGACGTGCCCGGCTCGTGCGCGGAGATGGACGCCTACTTCAAGCAGGCGCGTCCCGGCCTGCGCGTCACGGAGGAGGCGGCCTCGACCGTGCGGTTCCTGATGTGGCCGAGGCTGCCGCCCGAGCTCAGGCACCTGTCGGCGGGCAAGCCCGCCTACTTCCCGTTCGGCGCGCTGTGCTACTACACGCTGCCGGACTGGGCCAGGCGGATGTACGGGGCGCTGCCGGAGGTGCCGCGCGCGACGGTCACGGCCGCGCTGAGGGCCTTCAGGCTGGGGATGAACTCGCTGCCGGAGCCGGTGCACGACCACGCGTTCATGCCGGCCACGCGCGAGATGCTGCGGGCCGCCAGGGAGCGTCTCGGCGCGGTGGGGTACGACGTGAGCAGGGGCCTCAAGGGCCTGACCGATCCCCGTCGGTGGCCGCGGGAGCCGGCCGCCTGACCGGCAGGAGCGCGCCGCCGACCAGCACGACCGCCGACACGCCGGCCATCGTCCATCCGCTGCGGCCCATGCCCCCGCCGTCGAACAGCACGCCGAGCAGGGTGGACGCGGTCGCGGCGCCCACGTACCTGGACGACTGGAAGAACCCCACGGCGACCCCGGTCTCGCTCCTGTCGGCGTGGACGAAGACCAGCGAGTTGAGCCCGAACTGGCTGAGCGCCGACGCCACCCCCAGCAGTCCCGCCGCCACCAGCACCAGCCAGACGGGGCCGACGGCGGGGATCAGGAAGGAGCCGGCGAGCAGCAGCGCCGCGCTCGCCACCAGCACGGTCCGCATCCCCAGCCGCGCGGCCAGCGCCACCGCGACCGGCGTCATGACGATCGCCAGCCCGGCCATGGGGAGCACCAGCAGGCCGGCGATGTGGGCGGGCAGTCCCGCCGAGCGCTGCGCCCACAGCGGCACCACGAAGAACGCCGAGTAGAACACCACGTTGACCAGGGCGAACTGGCCGCAGGTGGCCAGCAGCCCGGGCCTCAGCCGGGGCAGCAGGGCCTGCTTCGGGCCGTCCACGCGGACCTTGGGCAGCCAGCGCAGGGCCGCGATGAGCGCGACCGCCGCGAGCGGGACGTTGACCAGGAAGATCGCCTGCCAGCCCCACAACGAGACCAGGAACCCGCCGAGCACCGGACCGGCGGCGGCGCTGGCGGTGAGCACCATGGAGATCGTCGCGATCACGCGCGGCGGCGGCCTCCCGTCCTCGCCCGGCATCACGGCCTGCACGATCGCCATCCCGGCGGGCATCGTCGCGCAGCTCCCGAACGCCTGCAGCAGCCTGATCCCGACCAGCGCCGGATAGGACGGGGCCAGCGCGGCCAGCACGCCCGTGACGGCCATCGTCACCAGCCCGGCGCAGAACACCAGCCGCGGGCCCAGCCGGTCGGCCAGCGTGCCCATCACGGGCGGGACGAGGATGCCGGCCAGGTAGAACCCGCCGGCCAGCCACGTCACGGCCGCGATGCCCACGTGGAACTCGGCCTCGATGTGGGCCAGGGCTACGGCGATCATGGACGAGTTCAGGGGATTGAAGAGTGTGCCCAGCGCCACTGCCGCCGGTAACCGCCCGATAGGAGCCACTTTCCCGTCATAACCACTGTTTTCCCCGGGAAACTGTGCGCCCTCCGGCAAATGCCGTTAACCGGGGCGAGCGGTCCCCTCCGCCGCTCGCCCCGGCAGGCGGGTCACTCGGCGAGGCCGTCCCACGAATTGCGGTCGGGAGCCGCCGACAGGCCCTCCGGGCAGTGGCGGCGGAAGTCGCACCAGGAGCAGATCGGGCCGGGACTCGGCGCGAACAGCTCGTCGATCTCGTCCGGCACCGCCGCCGGTCCGACGGACGGCCGCTCTCCCGAAGCGGCGGACCCCTTCTTGGCGGGCGCGGGCGCGGGCACGAGCGCGCGGTAGCGCTCGTCGGCCGCCGACGCCTCCGTCGCGACGTCCTCGGCACGCCGGATGTGGCGGGCCAGCGACTCCTCGGTGTGCCGCCACTCCAGGATCTCGCCGGTCGGCAGGTGGTGGAGCTCGACCGTACGGCAGGGCGTGCGCATCATCGTGGAGGCCGCGACCGCGTAGACGGCCAGGGCCAGGGACGAGCGGGCGTCGTCCTCGGTGAGCGGCCGGCGGCCGGTCTTGTAGTCGACCACGACCAGCTCGTCACCGCGCCGGTCGAGCCGGTCGATGCGGCCGGAGAGGGCCATGACCTTGGTACGGGTCGCGACCGTGCGCTCCACGCCCACCGGGTCGTCGCCGGGGTCTAAGGTCGCGACGTATCCGGAGACCAGGTCGCGGGCCCGGCCCAGCCAGTGGGCCGACTGCTCGACGTCCCTGAACCCCTCGGCGATCCAGCCGTTCGTGACCAGGATGGCGGCCGTCAGCGGGGTCCTGCGGTCGTACGGCTCCCGCCACCACCCCGCCAGCGCGTTGTGCACGCTCGCCCCGACGCTGTTGTGCGCCCACGCGGGTCCCTTGGACGGCTGCGGCCGGTCAAGGTAGGTGAACCGGTAGCGGCGGCGGCAGTCGAGCCACGCGTTCAGCCGCGACGGCGTGCACGAGTAGAGCCGCCGCGGCATCCCGTCCAGCGGGAGTTGCCCCTGGGTCGCGCTCATGGCCTCCACCCCGCGAAGGCGGCGGCGCTGCCTCGCGCGCTCATGGCGTCCACTCCGTGGAGGCGGCCCGGTCGCCCGGAAGCCGCCGTCCTGTCTCGCCTCACTCGTCGTCGGGGTCGAGCTTGATCCCGGAGAGCCTGGTGCCGTCGGTCAGCGGGCCGTCGTCGGCGCTGTCCGTGCGGGTCAGCGAGCCCGACACCCAGTCGTCGAAGTGCGGCTCGAGGTCGCCGATCGTGACCTCGTCGCCGTGGGCGGCCAGCACCCGCGTCTCGGCCGGCAGCGTGAACAGCCGCCCGCCGATGGAGGTCAGCTGGTCGGCCAGGGCGGGGTAGTCGCCGCCCAGCTTGCCGGGCCCGTCGGCCTGCAGGGCCTTGCCGGTGAAGACGGCCCCGAGCGCCTCGCAGTAGAGCGACACGCCGCCGGGCGAGATGCCGGGCGTCTCCATGACGTCGAGCTGGACGTCGGCCACCCCGAAGATGCCGTCGTCCTCCATGTCGATGTCGGGCCAGGTCTCCCGCCAGGTCTCCCGCCACAGCGGCTTGTCCTTGGGATGCAGGGCGACCACGGCCTCGTCCCGGCTGGCCACCTCGATGGCCGCGGAGACGTGGTCGGGCAGGCCCGCCGTGCAGATGACGGCCAGCACTTCCCGCTCGCCCACCTGCTCCAGGATCTTCTCGGCGGCGCGCGCCGGGTCGATGACGATGACTTCGTCGTCGTCACCGATGATCCAGGTGTTGTTCTCGACCTTGTACTCGGTGCCGTCGATGTCGACGACGCCCTCGGTCACCACTCGCTCGATACGCGCTGTCACGCCTCCGAACTCTAGCCCGTCTGCATGAGAGCGCGAATCAAGAGCGTGAAAGCACGCCTAATCCTCGAGCCTGGGCGAGAAAGCGCCGAACGGCACGTCCAGCTCATGGTCGCGGGCGTCGAGCAACGACAGCTCGGCCAGCGCGATCATGCACCCGGCGTCGGCCGGCCACGCGATGGCCCACAGCCAGTTGCCCAGCGCCTCGCCCGCGTAGACGGCCCGGTCGTCGGCGCCGTCCACGCACCACAGCGCGGTGGGATGCCCGAGCACGCCGATCTTGGCGTTCGGCGGCCCCGTGTCGAACCCCTCGCCCGGATCGGGGCCGTCCAGCCCGGCGAACGCCGCGCCGAGCCCGATGCCCGGCTCCTCCGCGATGACGAGCAGGTCGGCGGGGCCTTCCGTCAGCGACGGCCCCGTCAGCGCGACCACGCTGGCCCGGGCGCCGGTGCGCTCGTCGCCGACCTCCCCGAAACCGGTCACCAGCCAGCCGGCGGGCAACGGCCACGGCAGCCACACGGGCACCACGGAGCTCTTGCGGATGGCCTCCAACGCCGTGCCGGTCGGCGGCCACGGAGGCTGATACGGCAGGACATCACCGTGCGTGTCGCATCGGTACGCGCTGGACCACACACTCGGCCCGTGAAGCGGGCCAAAGCACCGTGGGCAAGTCGGAGCCGCTCTCACAACTACCCACGGTGCTTTCTCCGGCACCGGCCCGTCAAGGGTGCTTCCCGTTGTCCCGTCGTAATCTTGGTCATGTGCGCGTAAATTGTGTCGGCGCGATTATCTTCGACTCCTCCGACCGGTTGCTCCTCATCAAGCGGGGGCGTCCCCCGGGCAAGGGGCAGTGGTCCATCCCCGGTGGCCGCCTGGAGGCCGGGGAGACGGACGCCGAGGGCGTGCGGCGCGAGGTGCTGGAGGAGACCGGGCTGCGCGTGGAGGTGGGCCGCCTGGCGGGCACGGTGGACCGCCCCGGCCTGGGCGGGGCCACGTACGTGATCCGCGACTACCTCGCCACCGTGGCGGGAGGCGTGCCCGTGGCCGGGGACGACGCCGACGACGTGCGCTGGTGCGGCGTGGACGAGCTGGCGCGGCTGCCGCTCGCCGACGGCCTCCTGGAGTCGCTGACCGACTGGGGTGTGCTGCCCCGCTGAAGCGGCGCAGCACACCGGGGTCCTATCGGTTCGAGGTGAGGCTGGAGGTCCAGAGGATCAGGTGGTCGGCGTTGTACGTGGTGGAGCGCCCGAGCGCCACGACCTCCGAGCCCGACACGGCCACCGCCGACAGCCACTGCGCCCCCTGGCCGGCCAGCCGGTCCTTGGTCAGCGCCATGCGGTTCCACGACAGGCCGTCCTGCGAGGTCCAGGCCGCGCTGTCGCCCTCTCCCGGTACGCCGTGCCAGCCCACGGCCACCAGCCCCTCGTCCGCCGCGGCCAGGTCGTACACCGCCGCCGCCTGGTCCGCGGGCAGCCAGGCCGTCTGCCAGGACGAGCCGTCGTCGTCCGAGACCGCCGCGAAGGCGCGCCGCGAACCTCCCGACACGGCCGTGCCGACGGCCACCAGCTTGTCCTGATAAGTCGTGACCCGTCGCAGCCCGGCCGACGTGGCGTCCGGCGGGACCACGCGCTTGCGCGCGCTCCAGTTGACGCCGTCCGAGGAGTGCCAGACCACGCTGCTCTCCTGGTCGGCCCCGCCCGAGCCGCCCACGGCCACGTAACCGCCGTCCCCGGTGGCGACGGCGTCGTAGATCCGCACCCCGGAGCCGCCCTGCGGCAGCTTCTTCGACCTGGTGAACTTGCGCAGATCTGGGGTGAACCACATGGCGGCGCTCGCCGTGCCCATCTGGTCCTTGGCCTCGCCGGCCAGCACGTAGCCCTCCTTGCCGGCCGTCACGACGTGGGTCTCCAGGGAGGGGGCGTTCGGGTCGCGGGCCAGGTCGCCGGTGACGTCCACCTTCTTCCAGCTCTCCCCGTCGGCGGAGGTGACGAGGAGCGGGTCGGTGAGGGCCACGTTCGTCTCGGTCGAGCCGACGGCCAGCCAGCCGCGGCTGCCGTGCGCCACGTCCTCCAGCGTCTGCTTGCCCGGCCCGCCGAGGCTCATGGACTTCCAGCTCGCCCAGTCCCTGATCGTCCACAGGCCCGCGTCGCCGGAGGCCGAGCCGACGGCGACGTACCTGCCGGCGAAGCCGGCCAGCGCGTTGGTCTCGCGGGCGATCCTGGTCAGGCCCTCGACCTGCCCGAGCTGGACGCGCGAGGCGCCGCCGCGCGGCGGCGCGGCCATGAGCACGAGCTGGTTGTCGACGTCGGACACCGCCTGGTCGCCGCCGGCGAACAGGGTGCCGCCGTCGGCGATCGTGAACCCGCGCAGCGTCGCGCCGGTCAGGTTGCCGAGGTCGGTCCGCTTGCTCCACGAGCGCCCGTCGGTGCTGGTCAGCACCGAGTAGCGGCCCAGGCCGGCCTGCGTGATCGCCGCGATGCCCGACGGGAAGGAGACCAGCGTCTCCACGCCCGTGCTCTCGCCGCTCAGGCCGCCGATGGAGCCGCACTGCGACCACTGCGCCCCGGTCGGCGAGCAGTAGACGCGCAGGTCGCCCGTGAACGTGGGGAAGCGCGTCGGCACCAGCACGAACCTCTTGGGCGACACGGCCACCATCCCGCTGTGCGGGGCGACCTCGGGCAGCTGGAACGCGGTCGCCTGCCAGTCCCGCCCGCCGTCCGCCGATCGGAGCACCCGCGATCCCTCGCCGACCGCGGGGTCTCCGATGGCGACGACCGTGTCGCCCTTGGCGACCACGGCCTTGATCTCGCGTACCTCCAGCTCCCTGGTCTCGACCCGCTCCCAGGTCCGGCCGTCGGCGGAGCGCCAGGCCGCGGGGCCCGAACCGCCGTCGTCTCCCGTCGTGCGTCCCACGGCCACGAAACCCGAGGCGGTCCTGGCGATGTCGTTGATCTGGTCACCGGACCTGAACGCGGCCAGCCCCGCCGCCTCCACGGCCGTCCAGCTGAACCCGTCGGTGCTGGTCCACAGGCCGCGTTCGCCGGACACGCCGTCGCCGCCGCTGGCCAGCCAGCGCCCGCCGCCGCCGACGACCCGCTGGACCGTGGGGGTGGAGGCGCCGTTCACCTGGCCGAGCTGCCAGGTCTTGCCGCCGTCCGGCGAGAACAGGAAGAGCGGGCGCGGGGTCGGGCTCGTCGTGTCGCTGCCGACCGCCACGACCGCGCGGCCCACGGACGCCATGTCGTTGAGCTTCTGGTTGGCGCCTTCGCCCGCGGCCGGCACGGTGAACAGCTCGTCCCCCGAGCGCCCCGTGCCCGCCTCCAGCCGCAGCCCCGGGGCCTCGTCCGAGGTCCACTGCCACACGAGCACGCCGGCGGCCACGAGGATCGCCACGGCCAGGGTCAGGGCTACGGGGGTGGACCTGCTGCGGCGGCGTACGGGGCTGGACCTGCGCACGGCGGAGGGCGCCGGGCCTCTGTGGTGCCGGCCGCTCGACCCCTGGGGCGCCCCGCCGGTGGCGACGAGGAGGTCCGGCCTCGTGGGGCGGCCCGCCGGCGGGCGCCCGACGCGCCGCACCTCGGGCTCGCCGTCCTGCTCCGGGGCCTCGGGGGTCTCGTCGCGCCCGGCCGGCTCCTCGTCCTGCTCGGGTGCCGGCTCGGGTGCGGCGGCCTCGGCGCGTTCCGGGACGGGATACACCAGCCGGTACGGCGGCGCGGGCCGGGACGACCGCTCAGGGGAGGGCTCGGGGGCGGGTGCGGCCTCCGCGTCCGGCTCGGACCGTTCGGGCGCCTCCCGCGGCGGATGGAGCGGGGCGCCCGCGACGAGCTTGTCCGGGTGGTTGACGACGCGGCGGGGGCGGCGGCGCGGCTCGACGTCGGGCTCGGCCGTCGGCGAGCTGTACGGCCGGCGCCCCTTGGGCGGCTCCTGCGGCTCGTCGTCCGGGACGGGGGCGGCGAAGGGCGGCATGCCCCAGGGCGAGCTCAGCGGTAAGCCCCTGGCCCGGTCGTCAGTGGGACCCGGCGGCGAATGGCTGATCCTCGGCTCTTCGGAGGAATGCGGTTCAGAGGCGCCCTCGGGACGAGGTTCGTCGTCATCCGGCGGTCGCCGTGGCGGTTCGCTGGGGCCGGAGGCCACGCGCCCTACCTCCTATGGGGTCGAACGTCGTACGGGTGGAACGAGGACGCTGGTCCGTTCCACAGGACCAGACCAGCATGACTCAGCCGGAATAGCGAGACCTCTCTAGCGAGATTCCCGGCACCTCACGACCGATTTATTCCGAAGTAGTCTTAATTGACTGTTTTTTGGCTAGATACAACACACCAAACGCATACACCCCGAGCTGCACCACCGTTCCCGACAATGCCTGCCAGGGCACCGGCACCTTTCCCTGGTCCAGCGCGTCGGACAGATGCCCGGCGGCGGCGGCCTGCCCGAAGGCCAGCAGGTTGTTCAGCACGTGCAGCGAGACCGCCGACTCCAGCCCTCCGGTACGCACCGTGAGGAAGCCCATCACGACCCCGAACCCGAACACGTCCACGAGCCCCGCCCACGAATACCCGTGCAACGACATGAACAGCGCGGACCCGAGCACGATGGACCAGGCCGGATTGCGCACGTGCGCTCCGACCGCCTGGATGAACCAGCCGCGGAAGACGTACTCCTCGGCGGCCGCCTGGAACGGCACCAGCAGCAGGATCACGATGAGCGCGGGCAGGAACCCCGACCACCCGGCCCAGCCGAACAGCTCGGCGTCCTCGCCGGCCGCCGACAGCGCGAGCGCCTGCGCGCCCTGCCCCAGCAGCAGGGCCAGCACCGCCAGGCCCGAGCAGGTCAGCAGCCAGCGCCAGCGCAGCCGCCCGGCCACCGACGAGAGCGTGCCGGGGCGCCTGCGCTGGACGAGCGCCGCGGTGCCGTACACGAGGGGCAGCACGGGCGCGAGCGACAGCAACACCACGACCAGCGAGAACACCGGATCGCCGAACAGCTGCCCCTCGGACTCCAGCGGCGCGGGGATCCCGAGGAGCAGCGACATCACCACGCCGCCCCACACCACCACCGCGCCGATCACGACGAACCCGGTGGCCACGACCAGCGTGCCCACGATCGCCCGCCACGGCCGGGTCGCGGCATTCCTCGCCAGGTGGTCGTAACTCGCGCCGATCGGCGTCGGCAGGAACCAGGACGGCGGTTGATACGGATAGACCGGCGGCTGCATGCCGTAAACGGGCGGCTGGCGCCCTGGATTCTCCTGCATCTATCCATTCTGTCCGCGCGATGCGCAATAGTTCACAGACGGCTCACCGATTTAGGCGGATGCTCGGAGGCGTACGGCATTTCGACCCTGGGAGCAGTCCATGTCAAGGCTGGGACCTGTCATCACCCTCGCGGCGGGAGCAGTGCTCGCCGTGGGGCTGGGTGTCGCCAGCGTCACCGCGACACCGGCGGCCAACGACGAAGCCGCCAACACCGCCGCGGAGGCACCGTCGGCGGGCGAGACCGCCGCGGCCCCGTCACGATCGGCCGAGGCCGAGGCGGACGCCACGCCCTCGCCTCAGCGGACCGAACCGAAGAAGACCGCGAAGGCGGACTACGGAGGCTACGTCAAGGGCAACGGCGGCCTCATCGCGATCTCGATCAGAGACGGCAAGGCCGTCGGCTACTTCTGCGACGGCAAGGCCGAGGCCTGGTTCAAGGGCAGCGAGTCCGACGGCGAGCTGCAGCTGACCGGCCTCGGCGGCGCCAAGGTCACCGCCGAGCTGGGCGGCGGCCGGGCCAGGGGCTCGGTCGCGGTCGGCGGCAAGAAGTGGACCTTCGTGGCGCCCACGGTGGTCAAGCCGTCGGGCCTCTACCGCGCCACCGCGCTCGTCAGGGGCGCCAAGCTGCGGGCCGGCTGGATCGTGCTGAAGAACCCGGGGGGCGGCTACACCCAGGTCGGCGCCGCCTTCGAGGGCGACACGCAGGTGCCGATCCCCCAGTTGCAGGGCGAGCGGCCCACGGCGCCCGTGACCGTCGGCGACACCACGATCCAGCCTGAGGACGTGGACGGCTTCATCGAGGAGATGCAATGACCGCCCTCCCCCACCAGTCCCGCGGGCTGACCCCGCTCCTCGTGCCGCTGCTGGCCGGCGGCCTGGCGGCGCTCGCGCTCGGCGTCTACGGGCGCGTGCACACGCCCACCGGGTTCGCCGTGGGCGTGGCCGGGTTCTCCGGCGCGCTGCCGATGAAGGCGTGGCTGACGACGGGGGCGTTCGTGCTCGCGATCGTGCAGGTCGTCTCGGCCCTGTCGATGTGGGGCAGGCTCGGGGTCACGATCCCGCCCGGCGTGCACCGCTGGTCGGGGCGGATCGCGTTCCTGCTCACGATCCCCGTCGCCTTCCACTGCCTCTACGCCCTGGGCCTGCAGTACGACGTGCCGCGGGTGCTCGCGCACTCGCTGCTCGGCTGCTTCTTCTACGGCGTGTTCACGGCGAAGATGCTGGCCCTGCCCAAGCACGACGCGCCCGGCTGGACGCTGCCGGTGCTCGGCGGGCTGGCGTTCACCGCGCTGATCGGGCTCTGGCTGACGTCGTCGTTCTGGTTCTTCGCCGTCATCGGCTTCAAGGTGTGAAGCTCTTCGTCCGCCTCAACCCGGCGGCCCGCCCCTTGGCCGCCACGACGAGCGCCATCTTGCGCGAGGCCTCGTCGATCATCTCGTCGCCCAGCATGGCCGCGCCGCGCTTCTCGACCGAGGTGTAGTACTCGTACGCCTCCAAGATGAGCTCGGCGTGGTCATAGTCGTCCTGCGACGGCGAGAAGACCTCGTTGGCCGCGTCCACCTGGGCGGGGTGGAGCACCCACTTGCCGTCGAACCCGAGCGCCGCCGACCTCCTGGCGGCCCGCTTGAAGCCCTCGACGTCCTTGATCTGCAGGTAGGGCCCGTCGATGACCTGCAGGTCGTGCATCCTGGCCGCCATGAGCAGCCGCATGAGGATGTAGTGGTAGGCGTCGCCCTCTTCGTAGCCGGGCGGCTGCTCGCCGACGACGAGCGTACGCATGTTGATCGACGCCATGAAGTCCGCCGGCCCGAAGACCAGCGTCTCCAGGCGCTTGGACGAGCCGGCGATGGCGTCGGCGTTGACCAGGCCGCGGGCGTTCTCGATCTGCGCCTCGATGCCGATGCGGCCCACCTCGTACCCCATGGACTTCTCGATCTGGGTGAGCAGCGTGTCGAGCCAGACGACCTCGGTCGGGTCCTGCACCTTGGGCAGGATCAGGCAGTCGAGGAACTCCCCCGCGCCCTCGACGACCTCGATCACGTCCCGATACGTCCACTGCGTCGTGAGGTCGTTGACCCTGACCACGCGCGTCTTGCCGGACCAGTCGCCCTCGCGGAGCGCGGTCACGATGTTCTTGCGCGCCTCCTCCTTGGCCAGCGGCGCGACCGCGTCCTCCAGGTCGAGGAAGACCTCGTCGACGGGCAGGGTCTGGGCCTTCTCCAGGAACCTGGGGTTGCTGCCTGGCACGGCGAGCACGGAACGGCGTGAGCGCATGCGCACACGCTACTGGCCCGGCCAGGCCGATCCCATGCGGGCCTCGATCTCGCGGGAAACCTGCTCGACGCGTTCCTGCACGAAGTCCGCGCCGAGCGCCTCGGGCAGCCGCGGGGTCTGCGCGTCGATCTCCGCCATCAGGTCGTGGACCTGGCGTTCGGCGTCCCGCTGGGCGGCCCGCAGCGCCTCGCCGACCTCCCGGCCGAGCGCCTCGGCGCCCAGCCGCATGCCGCGCGGGTCGACGACGAGCTCCCGGACCCTGCCGTGGCCGTCGGCCACCGCGCTCACCAGGCCACCGGCCGCCTGGCCCGTGCCAGTGATCCGCCCGATCCTGGCCCGGGCGCCGGCCAGGCTCCGCATCATGGTCTCCGCCTGCGTGAGCAGCCGGTCCAGGTAGTCGCGGTCTTCCTCGATGGACGACGGTCTCACGCGGCCCAGTCTCGCCGGACGCCCGGAGAACGTCGGCCGTTTCGAGGATTTTCGAACTGTTCATCCGGAAGTCATCCGCTGCTTAGGCTGACCGGAATGAACGCAGGCTTCAGCGCGGATCCGCATGCCCTGGAGGCCGGGTCGAGCCGGCTGGCGCAGCACGCCGAGCAGTACCAGGCGGTGCCCCGGCAGCTGGCCACCCTGGGACTCGGCGAGTCGTGGGGGGCCGACGGGCTGATCGCGCCGTTCGCCCTGGCCGTCGCGCAGTGCGTCCAGGCGGGGGTGCGGGCGCTGTCCGTCCACGGCGCCGTGCTCGACGACACGGGACGCGGCCTCGGCGACACGGCCGCCACCCTGCGCGACGCCGACGCCACCGCCAGGGGCGCCGTCCCCGGGCACGGGGCGGCGACTTGACCTCGAACCTCGTCGACGGGCTGGCCCAGCTCGCCGGCGTCCACGTCCTCGACGTCAACCCCGACCAGGTGGCGGTGGACGCCGCGGCGGTGAACCGGATCGCCCCCGACGTGGCCGCGGCGGCCACCCAGGCCGACTCCACCGTGCGGCGCGCGACGGAGGACTACCAGGGGGCCTCCGCGACCGCCCTGGCGGAGAGCTGGGAGAGTGCCGGCGGCGGACGCATGCTGCAGACCGCCGCCGCGATGAACGTCCTGCCGCCGGTGGTGAACGGCTTCGCGACGGTGGCCTCGGCCGCCAGGCTCGCGGAGATCACGCAGCTCGTGCAGCTCGCGTCCGTGCTGAAGGTGGCCGTGGGAGCCGGCGCGCTGGGAGCGGGCGTGGTGGCCGCCAGGACGGCCACCACGCGGGTGGCGATCCAGCGGATCAAGCACACCTTCGAGCGGGGCGTGGCCGGCCGCCTCACCCCGGCGGTCGAGCGCATCACCCGGCGCCTCGAAGACCTGGGCGAACGCGTGCCCGGACCGCGCGGCGGCCTCGGCAACCTCGCGCCCGCCGGGGCGGGCCGGATCAGCCCGTACGCGGCCAGGCCGCTCGAGGCGGCCTCTCCGGGGGGTCGCGGCATGCGGACGTTCATGGGGTGGGGCAAGAAGGACAACACCGGGAAATTCCACGGGAACGTCCCGGACAGCACCATGAACATGACGGACAAGGAGAAGAAGCAGCTGAAGAAGGACCTGGAGGACAGCATCAAGACCCGCCAGGAGGAAGAGGCCTGGCTCGGGTTCTCCGACAAGGGGCACCAGGAGAGAATGCGGCGGGAGCAGGAGGCCCTGGACATGATCAACGACGACCTGGAACCGTGGTGAGGACCGGCTGATGCTGGGCGACGACCTGATCGATCGCATTTGTGCTCATGCGTCTGACCTGGACGAAGAGCTCGGGGTCGCGGCCAACGATCTGCTGCACGAGCTGTTCTCCGGATATCCCGTCGAGAACCTCACCAGGCTCCTGCGCGCCGGGGACGACACGTGCGTGCGGACGGGCACGTGGCTGCTCTCGGAGCTGGGCGAGCGCGCCGCTCCGATGACGGGTGAGCTTCCCGCGCTGCTCGGCCACCCGCTCCGGCACGTCCGTTTCTTCGCCCTCGACGTCGTGCTCGTGAACGGCCGGCACGGCGGCGTGCTCGCGCCCGCCCTGAAGCTGACCCAGGACCCCGAGGCGGCCGTGCGCTGGAAGGCGCTGTCGTTCCTCGCCGGGGCGTCGCAGGACCAGCTGGCGGCCGGAGCGGCGGGGCTGGAGGCCGGCCGGGTCAGGGACCTGACCGAATGGCTGGCCGGACGGCCGGCGTCCCGGGACGTCGTGGCCCGGCTCGGGGACCCCGATCTCACCACCCGCCTGTTCGCCGCCGCCGCGGCGGCCCGGCTGGCCGCCGAGGACACCGGCCCCCTGGAGGCCGCCGCCCGCGCGGAGGACAGGGAGATCAGCTCGTTCGCCTCGGAGCGGCTCGGGTCCTCGCGCTGAACGGACTACAGTCGAAGCTGTGAGCGACGACACCGCGGCCATCGAGGAGGGCGCCAAGAAGTCCGGCATCCTCTGGCTCACTCTCGACCGCCCCCGCCTGGCCTGGCACACCTGGCACGACGGCGCGATCTACCTGGTGACGGGCGGCGAGGAGCAGGCGCTGCCCGGCCTCGACGCGCTCGACCGGGTCCACGTCACGCTGCGCAGCAAGGACAACGGCGCCAGGCTGGTGGAGTTCGAGGCCGCGGTCGCGGTCGTCGACCAGGCCGCGGCGGCCGACGCCGTGGCCGCGCTGGCCAAGGAGCGGCTCAACGCCCTCGACAGCGAGCACCTCACCGAACGCTGGGCCCGCGACTCCACGATCCTGCGCCTCACCCCCGACCGCCGCTGAGGCCGCTGAGGGGGTCACCTCCTGGTGGTGACGGGCTCCGCGTCGAG
The DNA here is from genome assembly GCF_014873145.1 of Nonomuraea angiospora. Lineage (NCBI taxonomy): Bacteria > Bacillati > Actinomycetota > Actinomycetes > Streptosporangiales > Streptosporangiaceae > Nonomuraea > Nonomuraea angiospora. The sequence continues at coordinate 6,353,184 of NZ_JADBEK010000001.1, forward strand.
CTCCGCCGCGGGTGAGGGCGAGGCACTCGCCGTGGCGGTCTGAGCGAGCAGCGCGCCGGACAGCACCAGCAGGCCACCCAAGATCTGGAAGACGCCCAGCGTCTCGCCGACCAGGGCCCAGGCCACCACCGCGCCGCCGATGACCTCGAGCGAGGCGACCGTGGCCCCCACCGCGGCCGACAGCCGCCGCACGGCGTTCACCCCCAGGATGTACGCGATCACGGTCGCGATCAGCACCATCCACAGGTACGCGCCCAGCACCGGCAGCGTCCGGCCGCCCTCCGGCGCGACGGTGGCCGTGAAGGCCGTCCACGGGATGTCCCACGGCCGGGCGAACGGGATCAGCACCACGGCCGCCCCCGCCATCCCCCAGGCGATGAGGCCGAGCGGGTCCACGTCGTCGCCGAAGCTATCGTTCATCAGGAAATATCCGGCGCAGCACGCCCCGGCCAGCAGGCCGAGCAGCAGGCCCACCGCGTCCAGCCGCATCCCCTGCCACGCCTCGACCACGATCCCGAGGCCCACGACCGCGACGACCGCCCCGATGTAGGCCGCCCGCGCGAGCCGCACCTTCCGTACGAACCGCACCCAGGCCACCACCATCACCGGCGCCATGAACTCCAGCAGCAGCGCGATCCCCACCGGCAGCCGCGTGATCGCCACGAAATACAGCGACTGCACGCCGGCCACCGCCATCACCGCATACAGCCCGAAGAACGGCAGCCTGGACCTGGGGATCCGCAGCGCCTGGGGCTTGACCACGGCCAGCACGGCCAGCAGCAGCAGGCCCGCGCCCGCCATCCGGGTCCAGACGGCCTCGATCGGCGCCAGCCCAGCGGTGATCAGATATTTGGCCATCGGCCCCGAGAACGCGAAACACCAGGAGGAGACGAAGGCGAGCCCGAGTCCCGCATACCTCATCGTCCACCACCTGCGCAGTAATCACCGTTAAGCACGTTTGATACTGACATGAGAGGCGTCAGAGGCGCAATGGGGCAGCACTGTTAGCCTTGGCCACGTGAAGATCTTCGTGGCCCGGCTGCCGGGCACCCCGGTCTTCGACCCCGCGGGCGACCAGATCGGCCGGGTCAGGGACGTGGTGGTCGGCCTGCGCATCGGCCTCCGGCCCACCGTGCACGGCCTGGTGGTGGAGGTGCAGCCGCGCCGCAGGGTGTTCCTGCCCATCACCCGAGTACGCCGCATCGAGACGGGGGCCGTGGTCTTCACCGGGCGGCTCAACATGCGCAGGTTCGAGCAGCGCGCCACCGAGACGCTGGTGATCGGCGAGATGCTGGACCTGAGCGTCGAGCACGAGGACGAGCCCATGACCGTCTACGACGCGGCCATGGAGGAGATCAAGCCGTCCCACTGGGAGATCACCCAGGTGGCCCTCTACAAGGGCAGGCGGCGCGACCCGCGGATCGTCGACTGGGAAGAGGTCTCCGGGTTCGACAAGCTGCAGAAGGACCAGGGGGCGGCCGGGCTGATCTCCGCGTTCGAGTCGCTGCGGGCCGCCGACATGGCCAGCGCGCTGCACGAGCTGCCGAGCAAGCGCCGCATCGAGATCGCCCGCGCCCTGAACGACGGCCGGCTGGCCGACGTGCTCGAAGAGCTTCCGCCCGACGACCAGATCTCCATCCTCGGCACGCTGGAGCCCGAGCGGGCGGCCGACGTGCTGGAGGAGATGGGCCCCGACGACGCGGCCGACCTGCTGCACGACCTCCCGGAGGAGCAGGCGGCCAGGCTGCTGGCGCTGATGGAGCCCGGGGAGGCCGCCCCCGTGCGGCGCCTGCTGACCTATCCGGAGACCAGCGCGGGCGGCGTGATGACCAACGAACCGGTCATCCTGCCCCCCACCGCCACGGTGGCCGAGGCGCTGGCCCACATCAGGCAGCAGGACCTCACGCCCGCCGTCGCGGCGCAGGTCTACGTGGCCCGGCCGCCCACCGAGACGCCGACGGGCACCTACCTGGGCGTCTCGCACTTCCAGCGGCTGCTGCGCGAGCCGCCGTCGACGCTGCTCGGCGGCGTGATCGACCCGTCGATCGACCCGATCAGGCCGGACTTCACGCTGCGCGAGGTCACCCGCTACCTGGCCAACTACAACCTCGTCGCCGCCCCGGTCGTGGACGAGCTGGGCCGGCTCGTCGGCGCCGTGACGGTGGACGACGTGCTCGACCACATCCTGCCCGAGGACTGGCGTGAGGGGACGGACGACCATGACGACCGAACGGCTTGACCAGCCCCGGGCCCTGCGCCGCTCGCTGCGGCCGCACTACGACCCGGAGGCGTTCGGCCGCCTGTCGGAGCAGATCGCCCGGTTCCTCGGCACCGCGCGCTTCATCGTCTACATGACCGTGGTCGTCGCGATCTGGGTCATCTGGAACGCGTTCGCGCCGCCGAACCTCAAGTTCGACCCGTACCCGTTCATCTTCCTGACGCTGATGCTGTCGCTGCAGGCCAGCTACGCCGCGCCGCTGATCCTGCTGGCCCAGAACCGGCAGGGCGACCGGGACCGCATCCAGTACGAGCAGGACCGCGAGACCGCCGAGCGCAACCAGGCCGAGATCGAGTACCTGACCCGCGAGATCGCGGGGCTGCGCCTGGCGCTCAACGAGCTGGCCACGCGCGACTACCTGCGCGCCGAGCTCGGACGCCTCGCGGAGGAGATCAAGGAGAGCCGCTGAGGTCCAGCTTGGCAGAGCTCAAGGAGAGCCGCTGAGGTCCAGCTGGGCGGAGCTCAGGGAGAGCCGCTGAGGTCCAGCTTGGCGACCATCGCCCGGACGCGGGTGATCTCCTCCGCGCCCAGCAGGTCGAGGAACTGGGTGCGGACGCCGCGCAGGTAGGTCGGGGTGGCCTCGGCCAGCCGCTCCGCGCCGGCGTCCGTGAGCACGGCGAACAGCCCGCGGGCGTCGTCCGCGCACGCCTCCCGCGACACCAGCCCGTCCCGCTGCAGCCGGTCGATGAGCCTGGTCAGGCCGCTGCGGGAGAGCAGGACACGGCCCGCGAGATCGTTCATGCGCAGCCGCCGCTCCGGCGCCTCGGCCAGTTGCACGAGCACCTCGTACGAGGCCAGCGGCAGGTCGTGGGCGACGAGCAGCTCCGCCTCCAGATGCCGGGTGATGCGCACCTGGGCGCGCTGCATCATCCGCCAGACCGCCAGCTCCTCGGCGGTCAGGCCCTCGTCGCGCAGAAGGGTCACGGAGTAACCTTAAGACGTTGTTGCACAGACATCTAACAGCACGGATTAACTCAGCGAGGCCGCCCGTTCATACCATGGAGGGGCATCCTCACTGGCGTCCTGCGCCTGTCACACATATACCGACAAAGGAGGGACGGCACTCCCTCGTGCCGAGACTTCGATGGCACCTACCCAGGAACAGGTGACGGCAGCCCTAGGCACCGTCATCGACCCCGAGATCCGTCGCCCGATCACGGACCTCGACATGGTCAAGAGCATCGATATCGCTCCCGACGGCGTGGTGCGCGTGGGCATCTTCCTCACCGTGGCGGGCTGTCCGCTGAAGGACACCATTCGCCGCGACGTCACCAACGCCGTCGCCAAGCTCGACGGCGTGGCGGGCGTCCAGATCGAGCTCGACGTCATGAGCACCGAGCAGCGCAAGCAGCTGCAGACCAAGCTGCGAGGCGACCGGGGGCCGGAGAAGGAGATCCCGTTCAACCAGCCGGGCTCGCTGACCCGCGTGTTCGCGGTGGCCAGCGGCAAGGGCGGGGTCGGCAAGTCGTCCGTGACGGTCAACCTGGCCGCCTCGATGGCCTCCAACGGCATGAAGGTCGGCATCGTCGACGCCGACATCTACGGCCACAGCATCCCGCGCATGCTGGGCGCCGCCGAGCGGCCCACCAAGGTCGAAGACATGATCATGCCGCCGGTGGCCCACGACATCAAGGTCATCTCGGTCGGGATGTTCAAGCCGGAGGGCAACACGCCGGTGGTCTGGCGCGGGCCGATGCTCGACCGGGCGCTCCACCAGTTCCTGGCCGACGTCTACTGGGGCGACCTCGACGTGCTCCTCCTCGACCTGCCCCCGGGCACGGGCGACATCGCGATCTCGGTGGCGCAGCGGCTGCCCACGGCGGAGATCCTGGTCGTGACGACGCCGCAGATGGCCGCCGCGGAGGTGGCCGAGCGGGCGGGGTCGATCGCCGCACAGACGCACCAGCAGATCGCCGGCGTCATCGAGAACATGGCCTGGCTGCCGTGCCCTCACTGCGACGAGCGCATCGCCGTGTTCGGGGAGGGCGGCGGCCAGACGGTCGCCGACGCGCTCACCCGCACGCTGGGCGCCCGCGTCCCGCTCCTGGGCCAGGTCCCGATCGACCTGCGGCTGCGTGAGGGCGGCGACGAGGGCAAGCCGCTGGTCCTGACGGAGCCCGACTCACCGGCGGCGGCCGAACTCCGCAAGATCGCCTCCGGCCTCAGCAAGCGCTCCACCAGCCTCAAGGGCCTCCAACTCGGCCTCTCCCCCAACCGCTGATCCTTGGTGCCCGTCCTCTGGGCGGGCACCCTTTCCCTCTCTCGGGGCCCGTTACGGCTGCGCACGGCGAGCAGCCGCGCCGTTTTCGGTGCCCGTCCTTCGGGTCCTTTACGGCTGCGCGCAGCACTACCGCCGTTTTCGGTGCCCGATCTTGGATCCTGCACGCCTTCGCGAAGTGGGCAGCGTCCCCGCCGTTTCGGTGCCCGACCTTGAGTCCTGCGCGGCTGCGCACGGCGAGCAGCGTCCCCGCCGTTTTCAGTGCCCGTCCTTCGGTCCTTTACGGCTGAGCACGGTGGGCGCCACCCGCCGACCCGGGTGGCCGACCTTCCAGGGGAACGCTCACCGGCTTCCCCGGCGCGCCACCGCTACGGCCAGGCGTGACCGGCTGGGTGGTGAACAGCGTTGACCGAGGCGCGCCCGAGAGGGCATGGAGAACCCTCAGAAGGCCATGTGTGCGCTCGTGAGCGACGGTGGTCCAGGAGGACGGCTGGCGGGCTGTTTGAGCCCTCGTGTGCCGTCCGGGGCGTGGCGAGCCGTATGGACGGCGGCGGGCCTTGCGTAGCCCGTCAGGTCGCCTCTGCGTCGTAAGGGGGGATCTCCCCGTAGCCGAGCTCGTCCACCGGCTCGGGCGAGTACGGAGCCGTCGTGGCGGGCTCCAGCTCTCGAGGCTTGTTGTTGTTCCAGTCGTCCTCGAGGTCGTCCAGCAGGTGCTTGCGGACGAAGTTCCTCGGGTTGAGGTCGGCGGGGTCGAAGTTGGAGAACTCCGGCCCCAGCCCGGAACGCAGGTCGTCACGCGCGTTGTTCGCCATCCGGCGCAGGTTGCGCAGCGTCTTGCCTGCCTGAGATGCGGCCTGAGGCAGCTTGTCGGGACCGAAGACGAGGAGCGCGATGACGATCAGCGCTCCGACCTCCATCCACCCGAGTCCGAACACCGTGAGCTCCTACCGCAGTCCAATCACTCCGAGGACAACCCCGGCCTATCCACAGACTAAGGGCTCCTGGGGGTGGGTCGGTCGTCCACCCTCGGTCATATCACCGACATCGCCCGCATACACCCCTCCGGCCCCGGTCAACGCGTCTGCCACCCAGCCGGTCGCACCGTCCGTAACGGCGGCGCGGCGGGGAAGCCGGTGAGCGTCTCCCTGGAAGGGCGGTCAGCCGGGTCGGCGGGTGGTGCCCACCGTGCTCAGCCGTAAAAGGGCCCGAAAGGACGGGCACCGAAAACGGCGGGGGTGCCGCCCACTCCGCGAAGGCGTGCAGGACCCAAGGACAGACACCGAAAACGGCGCGAGTGCTGCTCACTCTGCGAAGGCGTGCAGGACCCAAGGACAGGCACCGAAAACGGCGCGGGTGGTGAGCACCCGCGCCGTCGAAAAGACCTAAGCGTGGATCAAGACGGCGTCGGGGTGGGCTCGTCGTCGGCGACCACGGTCAGGGTGGCGGTGCGTTCCTGGCCGGAGCGCTGGTACTTGATGGTGATCTTGGCGCCCGGCGCCTTGCTGCGGATCAGGGCGATCAGTTCGTTCCCGTCCTGCAGGGCCAGCCCGTCGATCTCCAGGATGACGTCGCCCGCCTTCAGCCCGGCCTTGTCGGCCGGCCCGTTGGCGTCCACCGGCTGGCGTCCGCCGCTGGGAGACGACGCGATCTTCACGCCCTGGCCCTTGTAGTCCTTGTCCAGGACGATGCCGATCCTGGGCCGCTTGGCCTTGCCGGTGGTGATCAGCTCCTCGGCCACGCGCCGCGTCTGGTTGACGGGGATCGCGAAGCCCAGGCCGATGCTGCCGCTCTGGCTGTTCACCGAGCGGCCGAGGGTGGCGATGGCCGAGTTCACGCCGACGACCTCGCCCTTGCCGTTCACCAGCGGGCCGCCCGAGTTGCCCGGGTTGATGGCGGCGTCCGTCTGGATGGCGCTGATGTAGGCGGGCTCCTCCGTGCCGGCGCCCGTCTCGTCGCCCGCGATGACCGGGCGGTTGAGCGAGCTGACGATGCCCGTCGTCACCGTGCCCGTGAGGCCCAGCGGGGAGCCGATCGCGATGACCGGGTCGCCGACCACGACCTGGTCGGAGTTGCCGAGGGTGATCTCCGGCGTCCCGAACGTTTCCTCGGGCTTGATCACGGCCAGGTCCGAGCCGGGGTCGCGGCCCACGATCTTGGCCGGCGTGGTCTTGCGGTTGTTGAACATGATCCGGATCTCGCCGCCCTTGGCGGCCAGCGCGACGACGTGGTTGTTGGTCACCACGTAGCCGTTCTTGATCAGGAAGCCGGACCCGGTCGCGCCCTCGGTGGTGGTGCCGGCCTCGATCGAGACCACGCTGGGCAGCACCCGCGCGGCCACGCCCGCCACCGATCCGGGCTCCCGGTTGGCGGCGCCGCCGGTCGGCAGGGGGAGGCTGTAGCCGGGGTCGTTGCCGCTACTCGGCTTGGTGAGCAGGTAGGTGCCGACGCTGCCGAGCAGCGAGGCCACCAGGGCGATGGCCACGGCGGTCGAGACGAGGACGGCCGTGCTCGGCCCGCGCCTGCCCCCCGAGGTGCCCGCGTCCGCGCCGGGAGGCGGCGGCGCCCAGCCCGCGCCCAGGGGCAGCGCCTGCCGGGGCGGCGGCGGTGGCGGCGGCGTGTTGCCGCCGGTGGGACCGGACGGGGACGGGCCGCCGAACAGCGGGCTCTCGTAGGTGCGCGTCCCGTTGTCCGGGCCGCCGCCGTAGGAGGGGCTGCCGCTCCCGTACGACGGGCCGCTCCCGTAGGAAGGAGCGCTCCCATACGTGGGGCCGCTGCCGTAGGAGGGGCCGGTGGTCTCGTAGGAAGGGCTTCCGAACGAGGAGCCGCTGTCGTTGGAGGCTCCGAACAACGGGCCGCTGCCCTCGTGGCCGTATGAGGGGCTCTCGTAGGAGGTCGGGGAGCCGAACGCGGGGCTGGTGAAGGTGGGGGCGCCGGTGGCCGGGCCACCGTACGGGGGAACACCCGAAGAGGGGCGACCCGAGGGGTCGCCCCAAGAGGTGCCGAACGAGGCGGGCGGCTCCGGCAGCCGGCCGGCCTGGTCGGGCGAGTCGTCCGCGGGCAGGAAGTCCGGCCGCCCCTGTGGTTCGGGGTAGTCCGACGGCGTGCGTCCTTCGGTGGGGCGCGTCTCGTCGGTCATCTAAGTCTCACCACTCCTTGGCTCGGCCACCGCAATCCTCGCTCTTGCGGCATACGAGGGTCATAAAGCATTTGTCAGGAATCGCTTGTGACAAATCCCGAACCCAGATCGTATGCCCAGCGCGCTGCCAAGTACGCCAAGTCCAAGTCTCCCAGGCATAGCCGGAGGTCAGCCGGAGGTCAAGGAGTAGCGGTCGAGGGCGCGCCCGCCGGCGTGCGCGGCTGCTGGAACAGCTCCACCGGCGGCGCCGGGTTGTTCTGTCCGACGCCGGTGGCCGCGAAGAAGGTGCCGAGCGCGACGGCCGCTGAGACCACCCCTACGGCCACGTAGGTCGAACGCCGCCTACCGCCGCGGCCAGGGCCCGAGACCCCACCAGTGGCGTCCCTGCGCGGGCGGTTGTCCAGCGGAGCGATGGTGTGCGGCCCAGGGATGGGCACCCCGCCGAAGGTGCGCGACGGGAAAGGGCGCTCCCTCGGAGGCAGCGGCCCGCCCGGCTCCGCCATCCGGAGCAGGGACATCGTCAGATCGGCCGGCATCGCCGGCCCCTCCAGCGAGCGCAGGCGCGACTTCAGCGCCCGCACCGACTCGACCTCTTGCCGACAGTCGGCACAGAAGGTCAGATGAGCCAGCGCGCGCTCGCGCTCGGTGTGGTTGAGCTCTCCGTCGACGAGCGCGGAAACGCGTTCTCCAAGATGAGCCATCAGAATTCCTCCCCACGGATCACGGTCGGGGGGAGTTGAGAATTACGGGGGGCTCGATGATCGAGTGCCTCCCGCAACTGCGCCCGGCCACGGTGAATACGGCTTCGGACCGTACCCAGCTTGACGCCGAGCGTGGCCGCGATCTCCTCGTAAGAAAGGCCCTCGATGTCACACAGCACGATCGCGGCCCGGAACTCGGGGGCGAGCGCGTCGAGGGCGGCCTGGATGTCGGGCTCCAGGTGGGCGTCGTCGAACGCCTGCGCCGGGGACGGCTCACGGCCGCGCAGCCGCTCGGCGGCGTCGTCGGCCAGCCCCTCGAACCTGATGCGCTGCTTGCGCCGCGCCATGTCGAGGAACAGGTTCGTCGTGATCCGGTGCAGCCACCCCTCGAACGTGCCCGGGGTGTAGCTCGACAGCGACCTGAAGACGCGGACGAAGACCTCCTGGGTGAGGTCTTCCGCGTCGTGGACATTGCCGGTCAGCCGGTATGCCAGCCGATACACGCGTGCGGAGTGAGTCCGCACCACTTCCTCCCATGTGGGAGGTGTCCAGTCAGACGACACGGGAGTATCCGCCTGGTGGTCGCTTTCGTCCACCAGAACTCCTCTCTTTGGGACCACCGCTACCGCCATAGTGCCTGGTTTCGTCCCTTCGTGCGCACTGCCTGCCTTCCGGACCGGCAAAGCCCGTTTAAACCTGCAACGCCTTAGGTCCCTCCTGAGTTCCCGTCCTGGCGTGTCTCCCCTAGGCTGCGATCGGTGCCAATCTCGTGGACCAATCGCACGAAAGTGGGGGGAGGCGGCCGATGACCAACCCGGTGGAGGCCACTCTGGCCTATGCGGAGCAGTTCCATCAGGAAGATGAGCTCCTGCACACGGCGCGACAGCGCGGGCTGGAGATGGGGGCCACACCCATCCTTCCCGGCGGCGGGGCGGCACTGTGCTTCCTCGCCACCGCCGTCAACGCCAAGTCGGTCGTCGAGATCGGCACGGGCTGCGGCGTCTCGGGGCTGTGGCTGCTGCGCGGCATGCGTACGGACGGGACGCTCACGAGCGTGGACGTCGAGCCCGAGCACCAGCGGCTGGCCAGACAGGCGTTCGCGGAGGCGGGCTTCGCCGGCGGGAGGGTGCGGCTCATCTCGGGCCGGGCGCTCGACGTGCTGCCCCGGCTGTCGGACGGCGGCTACGACATGGTGTTCGCCGACGGCGCGAGGCAGGAGTACGCCGACTACCTCGCCGAGGCGGTCCGCCTGCTGCGCGTGGGCGGCATCGTGGCCTTCGGCAACATGCTGTGGCACAACCGGGTGGCCGACCCCGCGCAACGCGACGCCGACACGGTGGCGCTGCGCGAGGTGGGCAAGCTGGTGCAGTCGGACGACCGCCTGCGCTCGGTGCTCATACCGCTGGGCGACGGCCTGCTGGCCGCCATCAAGATCGCCGACTAGCCGCGCGCGACCCGCTCCGGCGAAACGTCACCCGCGCGAGCGGCCGGAGCCAGGCGAAGCGGCGGGACCGGGCGCGCGACCCGGGCGCGGGTGACCGGGCCGGGCGCGGGTGAGCGGGCTTGGCGCGGGTGAGCGGGCTAGGCGCGGGTGAGCCACTCCAGCAGGAGGCGGACTCCGAACCCTGTGGCGCCCTTGGTCAGCGTGCCCTCGTCGACCGTGCTGCGGCCGACGCCGGCGATGTCGAGGTGCGCCCACGGCCGCCGCCCCGCGAACTCCCGCAGGAACAGCGCCGCCGTGATCGACCCGGCCCCGAACCTGGACCCGGCCTCGACGTTGGCGAGGTCGGCGATCGACGACTCCAGCGCGGGCGCGTAGTCCTCGATCAGCGGCATCCGCCACAGCCGGTCGTCGCTGTCCTGCCCGGCGTCCAGGAGCTGCTTGGCCAGCGCGTCGTCGGAGGCGTAGACGGCGCCGACGTTGCGGCCGAGCGCCACCGTGATCGCCCCGGTGAGGGTGGCGATGTCCACGACCTCGTCGGGATCGAGGACGGCGTCGGCGTAGGCGAGGGCGTCGGCCAGCACCAGCCGGCCCTCGGCGTCGGTGTTGAGCACCTCGACCGTGCGCCCGCCGTAATGCTTGATCACGTCGCTGGGCCGCTGCGCCGTGCCCGAGGGCATGTTCTCGGCGGAGGCGATCAGCCCGGTGACCCGTACGGGAGCGCCCAGCTCGGCCAGCGCGCCGAGCACGGCGATCACCACCGCGCCGCCCGCCATGTCGGTCTTCTGGGTCTTCATGTTCTCGTTGGGCTTGAGCGACAGCCCGCCCGAGTCGAACGTGATCCCCTTGCCCACCAGCACCACGTGCCGGTCGGTGGGCTCGGCGGGGGTGTAGGAGAGCTGGATGAGCCGGGGCGGGCTGGCCGAGCCCCTGCCGACCGCGAGGATGCCGCCGAACCCGTCGGCCTGCAGCTGCTCCTCGTCCCAGATCCGCGCGGGCACCCCGACCTCGGCGGCCCGCTCGGCCAGCCACGCGGGGTTCTTGACGGAGGAGGGGGTGTTGGCCAGGTCACGGGCGAGCGCCACCGCCTGCGCCACGACCTGCGCGCGCCGCACCTGCGCCGCGTCCGCACCCGCGAAGGCCAGCGCCCGCACCGGCTTCTTGCCGCCGTTGCCGATCTTGAACGAGTACGCCGCGAGCAGCGCCGCCTCGGCGAACGCCGCCACGTCGCCCTCGGGCGCGACCACGGTCAGCGTGTCCCTGCCCTTGGCTCTGCGGGTGAGCGCGGCGCCGGCCTTGCGCAGGGCACGCGGCGAGCCGTCGCCCACTCCGTAGAGCAGGACGCGGCCGACACCGCCGGCCCGTGCCACGGGAACCTCGACGATCTCCCCCGCCTCCCCCTTGGCCTCGTAGTGGGCCAGCAGGTCGGACACCGGCAGGTGCAGCTCGACCTCGGGGCTGAGGGCGGAGTCAAAGGGAACGGCCAGCAGCTCGGCTCCGTCGGGAACCTGGGCGACCACCGACGCAGTGGTCTCAATGGGCACGGATTCTCTCCTCGAACGTCAGCGACCCTGGCGCCGGATTACGCCAGGGTCGTGGAACAGGTGGTCTTTCGGGAGCTCTCAGCCGACGACGTTCTTCAACGCCTCGCCGAGCGCCTTCGCCTCGTCGGCGGAAATCTCCACGACGAGCCGGCCGCCACCCTCCAGGGGAACCCGCATGACAATGCCGCGCCCTTCCTTGGTGACCTCGAGCGGACCATCGCCGGTCCGCGGCTTCATCGCCGCCATGCGTGCATCCCTTCCTGCCTTGGGCTCCCGCGGCCCGCGATTTCCGACCGCCCGTGGGGGGTGGTCGGCGCATTCACGTCTTCTGTGATGTCCTATTCTCCCGCATCGAGAGCGCTCATGGGTAACGATCTCCTCCCAGAATGCGTTGTCGAGCCGTGCGATGACGTCCAAACTGGACTTCGTGCACGCTCGCGCCGCTCTGTTCGATCTCTATGGAGACCACCTGCGCCCGCGCGGTGGACAGGCGTCCGTCGCCTCGCTCGTGAGGCTCATGAAACCCCTGGAAATAGCCGCTCCCGCCGTCCGCACCGCCGTGTCACGAATGGTGCGGCAAGGGTGGCTGCAGCCGGTGAAACTACCGCAGGGAGCCGGCTACGGGCTGACGCCGAAATGCGGCAGACGCCTGGACGAGGCCGCGCTCAGAATTTACCGAGCCGGGACGCTGACCTGGCACGGCCGGTGGCACCTGATCGTCTTCGCGCCGGTGAAGGAGCGGCCGCGCAGGGAGCGGCTGCGGGCCGATCTGGCGTTCCTCGGGTACGCGGCCCTGTCCGAGACGACGTGGATCGGTCCACGCTCGTCGATCGAGCTGGACAACCTGCTCGACGGCGAGGGGGTGCGGGCCGACAGGTTCGACTCGGCGCTGGAGGGCGACCCGCGGGAGCTGGTGGCCAGGGCGTGGGATCTGACCGCCATCGGCGAGGCGTACGAGCTCTGGCTCGCCGAGGCTGTCACGCTGATCAGCACGCTGCCCGAGAGGGCACCGGCGGACCAGGTGTTCGCCACCAGGAGCAGGCTCGTGCACGGCTGGCGCAACTTCCTGTTCCGCGACCCGGGCCTGCCGCCCGAGCTGCTGCCCTCCGGCTGGCCGGGCGAGAAGGCCAGGGCGTACTTCGAGCAGGAGGCCGCCCGGCTGCTGCCCGCGGCCGCCGCGTTCGTCGAGAGGGAGTTACTTTGATCCGCTATGACGTGGCCGACACGGTCGCCACCATCACGCTCGACCGCCCCGACGCCATGAACTCGCTGACCGCCGAGACCAAGGACGCGCTCCTCGGCGCGCTGCGCCGCGCGGCGGGCGACGCCGCGATCAGGGCCGTGCTGCTGACCGGCTCGGGCCGGGCCTTCTGCGCGGGCCAGGACCTGCGCGAGCACGCCGAGAACCTGGAGGCGGGTCGCGGCCTGGCCGACACGGTCCGCGTCCACTACAACCCGATCGTGGAGCTGATCACCACCATGGCCAAGCCCGTGGTGGCCGCGGTCAACGGCGTCGCCGCGGGCGCGGGCGCGTCCCTGGCCTTCGCCTGCGACCTGCGGGTGGCCTCGGAGAAGGCGAAGTTCGCGCTGGCGTTCGCCGGCATCGGCCTGGTGCCCGACTCGGGCGCCTCCTGGACGCTGCAGCGCCTGGTAGGTCAGGGCCGCGCGGCCGAGCTGCTGCTGCTCGGCGAGCCGCTCGACGCGGCCCGAGCGCTGGAGCTGGGCCTGGTCACGCGCGTGGTGCCCGCCGACGACGTCCTGAAGACCGCCCACGAGCTGGCCGTACGCCTCGCGCACGGCCCGACCCTCGCCTACGCCGCCACCAAGCGGGCGCTGGCCTACGCCGCGACCCACTCGCTGACCGACTCGCTCGCCATGGAGGCCGACCTCCAGGACGAGTGCGCCGCCACCCTGGATCACCTGAACGCCACCCGCGCCTTCCTCGCCAAGGAACGCCCGACGTTCCGCGCCGAGTGACGCCCCCACCGGACCCTCGCGCACCGGACCCTCGCGCACCGGACCCTCGCGCACCGGACCCTCGCGCACCGAACCCGGCCGCGCAGGAGCTCGCCGCGCAGGAGCTCGCGGCGTTCGACGCTCTTCGCGCGGGCGCGCTCGGCCTGCTCACCGGCGGCGGGATCGACGTCTCCGACCCGGTCTACGCCGGGCCGCTGGCCAGGCTGAGCGAGGCCGCCGGCGGCCTGCTGGCCTCGATGGCGCCCGGAACGCTCTGGCCGGACCTGCCGCCCGCCGGCGGCCCCGGCAACGTCACGGGCAGCTACGGCCGCCTCCGGCGGATCGCCACGGCCTGGGCCACGCCCGGCACCGCGCAGCACGGCGACGACGCCGTAGCGGCCCGGCTGGTGGACGCGCTCGACGTGCTCCACGAGCGCCACTACAACGAGCGGCTCCCCGAGACGGGCAACTGGTGGTTCTGGGAGATCGGCACGCCCGCCCACCTGAGCCGGTTGTGCGTGCTGCTCGGCGACCGGCTCGACGCCGCCAGGCTCGACGCCTACCTGGCGGCCGTGGACCGGTTCTGCCCGGACGCCGACCGCCGGACCGGCAACCCGCAGGCGGGCGAGAGCGGCGCCAACCGGGCCGACAAGGCCTCCATCGTCGCCTTCCGCGGCATCGCGGGGCGCAGCGCGGACAAGCTGGCGCTGGCCCGCGACGGCCTGTCGGACGTGCGCGACGGCGGGCTCAGGAGCGTGTTCCGCCACGTCGAGTCCGGCGACGGCTTCTACCGCGACGGGTCGTTCATCCAGCACGAGTGCGTCGCCTACACCGGCTCCTACGGCCTGTCGCTGCTCGTCGCGGTCGCCGAGGCGCTCGCGCTCCTGGGCGGTTCGCCGTGGCAGGTCCGCGATCCGGGCCTGCCCGTGGTCCTGGACGCGGTCGAGCGGTCGTACGCGCCGTTCGTCCACGACGGGCTGCTCATGGACACGGTCAGGGGGCGGGCGGCCACGCGGCAGGCGTTCTCCGACGCCGTGGCCGGCCACGGCCTGATCGGCGCCGTCCTGCTGCTGGCCGGGAGCGCGCCCGAGCCGTACGCCGGCCGGTTCAAGGAGCTGGCCAAGGGGTGGATCGAGCGCGGCAAGGCCCGCCCGTACCTGGAGCACGCGGACGTGCCGGAGACCCGGCGGGCGGTCGCGGTGCTGCGTGACGGGAGCGTCGAGGCCGCGCCCGGGCCCATCGGGCACTTCGTGTTCCCCTCGATGGACCGGATCGTGCACCGGCGGCCCACCTGGTCGTTCGCGCTCAGCCTGTCGTCACGCCGGATCGCCGCGTACGAGGCGATCAACGGGGAGAACCTGCACGGCTGGTACACCGGCGACGGCATGACCTACCTCTACACGAGCGACCTGGGCCAGTTCGGAGAGGACTTCTGGCCGACGGTGGACCCGTATCGGCTGCCCGGGACCACCGTCGACGACCGCGAGCGCGCGGACCTCTCCTTCCGCGCCCACTGCCCGCCCGGCGCGTGGGCCGGCGGCGCGGTGCTCGGCGGCCGGTACGGGGCCGCCGTCATGGAGGTGACGAGCGAGGGCGTGAGCCTGCGGGCGCGCAAGTCGTGGTTCTTCCTCGACGCGGCCGTGGTGGCGCTCGGCAGCGGCATCACCGGCTCGGACGGGCGCCGGGTGGTGACCGTGGTGGAGAACCGCGCCACGGACGCGACGCCGCACGTCGGCGACGGCTGGGCGCACCTGCCCGGAGTCGCGGGCTACGTGCTGGACGGCGCTCAGTGCGCCGTGGAGACGCGTACGGGCAGGTGGCGCGACATCAACGCGGGCGACGACACCGGCGGCGCGGTCGAGCCCGTCACGCGGCGCTACGCGAGCCTCTGGATCGACCACGGCGTCAACCCCGTGAACGCCTCCTACGCGTACACGGTGCTGCCGGGCGCGGCGCGCGAGCAGACGCGGAGGTACCGGGGGCGGCGTCCCGTGCGGGTGGCCGCCAACACCGCCGAGTTGCAGGCCGTGCGGGCGCGGGGGCTGCTCGCGGCCGTGTTCTGGACGGCCGGGACCATCGGGGAGATCGCGGTGGACGCGCCGTGCGTGGTGATCGTGCGGCGCGCCGGCGGGCGGGTGGCCGTTGCGGTGGCCGACCCGAGCCGGACGGTGGACGTCGTGACGATCACGCTCGGCCACCCGGTGCGCGGGCTCATCAGGGCGGACGAAACCGTCACGGCACGGGCCGGGGAGCCGACCGCCGTGACCGTCGAGCTCGGCGGGTCGCTCGGCGCGACCCACACCTTCGAGTTCGGGCTCAGCGCGAACGGGCCACGCAGCCCTCGATGTGATCGTTGACCAGGCCGATGGCCTGCATCAACGCGTAGGCCGTGGTCGGGCCGACGAACCTGAAGCCGTGCTTCTTCAGCTCCTTGGCCAGCGCCTTGGAGCCGGGCGTGGTGGCGGGCACGTCGGCCATGCTCCTCGGCACGGGCGCGTCCGGGTCGGCGTAGCGCCACACCAGGTCCGACAGGCCCTCGGACAGGTCCATGGCGGCCCTGGCGTTGCCGACCACGGCCTCGATCTTTGCCCGGTTGCGCACGATGCCCTCGTCGCCGAGCAGGCGCTCGACGTCCTGCTCGGTGTACGCGGCCACCTTGACGATCGAGAACCGGTCGAAGGCCGCGCGGAAGTTCTCCCGCTTGCGCAGGATCGTCAGCCACGACAGGCCCGACTGGAACGCCTCCAGGGCCACTCGCTCGAAGACCGCGTCGTCGCCCGTGAGCGGGCGGCCCCACTCGTCGTCGTGGTAGGCGATGTAGGCGGCGTTGCCCGCCATGCCCGTCCAGGAGCAGCGGATCAGCTCGGTCACGGGCGCCGGTCCCCGTCCTTGCCCTGCGGGGCGGCCGGTGTGGCCTCCGCGCCGTCCTTGGACTCACCCACCGGCTCGGCGACCTCGCCTGTCTCGGCTTTCACGGTCTCGTCGGGCTTCTCGTCCGGATCTTCCTCCGGCTGCTCGTCGGCGGACGGCTTCACAACGGCAGCGGCTTCCTCAGCCGTTGTGGCCTCGGGCGTTGTGGTCTCGGGCGCGGTGGCCTCGCTGTGGGGAGACTCGGCCTCGGCCTTGTCGTCCGGGGCTGCCTGCTCGCCGTCGCCCGGCGGGATCCGCCACTCCGGCTCCTCCGGCGCCCGCCGCAGGTCCGGCGTGCCGTCCCAGGACACCGTGGCGCCGCTCACCTCCACAGGATCGCCGGACTCCGGCAGCTCGCGCGCCACCGCCGGGGCCTCGGGCGCGTGGTCGGTACGCAGCCCCGCCCCCGGCGCGGCGTAGATCTCCTGGCGCGCGTGCAACCGGCTCGACAGCAGCTCGGAGACCCGCTGCTCCAGCACCGCGATCCGCGTGTCACGCGCGCTGATCGCGTTGGCGGCCCTGCGCAGGGTCTCGTCGACGCTCGCCGTGTGGTAGCCGACCAGGTTGACCGGCAGTTGGAGCGCCATGAAGTCGACCGCCGTCAGCTGTCCGGGCTCGGGCAGGTCGAGGGGCGGCACATCCGGCGGGAACTCGGTCAGCTCACCGCCCCTACCGAGGGAGACCAAGACCACACACGCCAAGATGGCGATGGCGGCGATGGCGAGAATGACCAGCACATTGGCATCGTACTCACACCATCGGGGCATGAGGTCCCGCACTTGCCGCAGTCCGTGCCTCTCCGGGCGGTGAGCGCGCCGGTCAGCCGACCGCCTCGCCGAGTTCGGCGACGCTGGGCCGGACCGGCTGCGCACGCGCCTCCAGGTGGGCGAACGCCTCCTCCACCGTGGAGGTCCAGGAGATCGCGTCGAAGACGTCGGGCCGGGTGAAGCCCTCGTCGTACAGGTGGTTCATCAGCTGCTTGAGCGGGTCGTACAGACCCCAGGGGTCGAGGATCACCAGGGGGCGGTCGTGCATGCCGAGCACCCGCGCGGTCCAGATCTCGAACAGCTCCTCCAGCGTGCCGATGCCACCGGGCAGCACGAGGAACGCGTCGGAGCGGGCGTCCATGATCCCCTTGCGCTCGCGCATGTCGGTGGTGACGATCAGCTCGTCGGACTCCTCGTCCGCCACCTCGATGTCCACCAGCACCTGCGGGATCACGCCGATCGTGCGTCCGCCGCCCGCGCGGGCCGCGGAGCCGACCGCGCCCATGCAGGAGACGGTGGCGCCGCCGCTCACCAGGGTGTGGCCCCGCTTGGCGAGCTCGGCGCCCACGTGTCCGGCCAGGTCGATGTACTTCTTGTCGATGTTCAGGCTGGAGGCGCAGAAGACGCAGATATTCACATCGGGGAAGCCTACTGGGGCTCGGCGAACTGGGCCGCGGCGGCTTCCAGCTCCTCCTCGCGCTGCCTGGAGCGGGCCAGGTCGGCGTCCACGATGATGCGCACGGCCTCGTTCACGTCGTCGGTGACGGTGATCAGGTCGAGGTCCTGGGGGGCGATCTTGCCGGTGCCGAGCAGGGTGCCCTTGATCCAGTCGAGCAGCCCGCCCCAGAACTCCGAGCCCATCAGGACCACGGGGAAGGAGGTGACCTTGTGGGTCTGCACCAGCGTCAGCGCCTCGAACAGCTCGTCCAGCGTGCCGAAGCCGCCGGGCAGGGCGATGAAGCCGCACGAGTACTTGACGAACATCGTCTTGCGCACGAAGAAGTAGCGGAACTCGATGCCGAGGTCGACATAGTCGTTCATGCGCTGCTCGAACGGGAGCTCGATGCCGAGCCCGACCGACATCGCGCCGTCCACCTCGCTCGCGCCGCGGTTGGCGGCCTCCATGACGCCCGGGCCGCCGCCCGTGATCACCGCGTAGCCCGCCTCGGCCAGCGCCTGGCCGAGCTCGCGGCCCTGCCGGTATTCGGGCGTCCCGTCGGGGGTGCGGGCGGAGCCGAAGACCGTGACCGCCGGCGGCAGCTCGGCGAGCTGGCCGAACCCCTCCACGAACTCGGCCTGGATCCGCAGCACCCGCCACGGGTCCATGTGAACCCAGTCGGACGACCCCTGGCGGGCGAGCAGGCGCTGGTCGTGCGTGGAGCTGGGCACCAGGCGGCCGCGTACGACCGCCTGGCCCTGACGGCGTTCAGGACGTGACTGTTCCATGCTGGTCACGCTAGCCCTCTTCGGGCGGGATGGGCGTCCTGAGCGCGAACACCGCAGGTCAGGCCGGTGAACCCCGCCTCTAAAAAATCTTGAAAAAACCAGGGAACCGGATTTCGACCCCCCTGCGTCTAACGGACGAGGGTGCTGCTCGGGACTGAAAGTGGTCTTCCCCGCCAAATGGCCGGCGAGGAAGGCCACTTTCATTTTGTGAGCCAGTCGAGCATGGCCCGCTCGCTCTCGACGATCTTCGTCAGCGACACGTACTCGCCCTGCTGGTGCGCCAGGTTCGGATCCCCGGGACCGTAGTTCACGGCGGGCACCCCGAGCGCGGAGAAACGGGCGACGTCCGTCCAGCCCAGCTTGGCGCGCGGCGTGCCGCCGACGGCCGCGGTGAAGGCCGCCGCCACCGGGTGCGTCAGCCCCGGCCTGGCCCCGGGCGCGGCGTCCACGAAGCTCACCTCGAACCCGTC
Organism: Nonomuraea angiospora; assembly: GCF_014873145.1. NCBI lineage: Bacteria > Bacillati > Actinomycetota > Actinomycetes > Streptosporangiales > Streptosporangiaceae > Nonomuraea > Nonomuraea angiospora. Next base: position 6,372,051 of record NZ_JADBEK010000001.1, read on the forward strand.
GAAGACCTCGCGTACGTGCTCCTGCGCCTGCTCGACCGTCAGATCGGGAGCGAACCGGTAGTTGACGGACACCACGCACAGGTCGGGGATGACGTTGCCCGCGACCCCGCCCCGGACGCCGACGGCGTTGAGGCCCTCGTGGTATTCGAGGCCGTCGACCACCGGCAGCCGCGCCTCGTACGCGTTCAGCCTGGCCAGGACCGGCTCGATCCCGTGAATGGCGTTGACCCCGAACCACGACCTGGCGCTGTGGGCCCGCTTGCCCCTGACGGTGACATCGGCGCGCAGCGTGCCCTGGCAGCCGCCCTCGATCGTCCCGTCGGTCGGCTCCATGAGCACCGCGAAGTCGGCCGCCAGCCAGTCGGGGTGGTCCCTGGCCACGCGGTTGAGGCCGTTGCGCTCGGCCTCGACCTCCTCGCAGTCGTAGAAGACGTACGTGACGTCCTTGTTGGGGGCGGGGACGGTGGCCGCGAGCTTGAGCGCGACCGCCACGCCGGCCTTCATGTCGGACGTGCCGCACCCGTAGAGCAGGTCGCCCTCCACCCGGCTGGGCAGGTTGGCGGCGACGGGGACGGTGTCGAGGTGCCCGGCGATCAGCACCCGCTCGGACCTGCCCAGCTCGGTGCGGGCCACGACCGTCTCGCCCGACCTGTCGACCTTGAGGTGCGGCAGCGCGGACAGCGCCACCTCGACCGCGTCGGCCAGCGCCCGCTCGTCGCCGCTCACCGACTCGATGTCCACGATCGCCGCGGTCAGCGCGCGTACGTCCTGTGTGAGATCAAGCATCAGGTGTTCACTCCGTGTTCGCGCAGCACGTCGTTGAGCGCCGCCTTGTCGTGTCGCTGCCCCGGCTCCAGGCGCTTGAGCACCAGCACGCACGGCAGGCCGAACGTGCCGCCGGGGAACTCCTTCTGCCGGGTGCCGCCGACCGCCACGCACCACGCAGGGACGTGGCCGCGGGCCAGCTCCTCGCCGGTCTGCACGTCGATCACCGGGATCGAGCCGGACAGGATCGTGCCGGCGCCGACGACCGCGCCCTCGCCCACCCGGGCGCCCTCGACGATCATCGAGCGGCTGCCGATCAGCGCGCCGTCGCCGACGACGACCGGCACGGCGTTGGGCGGCTCCAGCACGCCGCCGATGCCCGCCCCGCCCGACAGGTGGACGTTCTTCCCGATCTGCGCGCACGAGCCGACGGTGGCCCAGGTGTCCACCATGGTCCCCTCGTCCACGTACGCGCCGATGTTCGTGAACGACGGCATCAGCACCACCCCGGGCGCCAGGTACGAGCCCCAGCGGGCGATCGCGCCGGGCACCACACGCACGCCGTCGAGCGAGCTCTTGAGCGGGACCCGGTCGTGATGCTGGAAGTCGCCCACCTGCGAGCGCGCCATGCCGAGCACCTTGAAGCTGAGCAGGATGGCCCGTTTGGCGCGTTCGTCCACGACCACCTCGCCACCCTCCAGGCGCGCGGCCCTGGCCTCGCCCCTGTCGAGCAGGTCGACGGCGCCGACGATCAGCCGGCGCGCCTCGGCGTCGGCCGGCGACAGCTCCGCCCGGCGCTCCCACAACTCGTCCACCACCGGGGAAATCGCTGAGGTGGTGCTCACGTCACTCATGGCCACGGAGCTTATCCGCCACGGGTAGGTTCTTCAGGGTGCGCCTGCGCTTCTCCCGTGGAGTCATCACCATCGCGATCATCGTCATCGTGCTCGCCGTGGGCATCTCCGTGGGCCTGTTCCACCTGCTGAAGAAGACCAAGCCGCTGGCGGTGGCGCCGGAGCCGCACTGCACCGTGCGCACCCCGCTGGGCGAGCGCTATCTCGACTTCGAGCAGGCCGAGATCTCCGCCACCATCGCGGCCGTCGCGGCCCGCCGCCGGCTGCCCGAGCGGGCCGTCGTGATCGCGTACGCCACGGCGCTCCAGGAGTCCAAGATCTACAACCTCGACTACGGCGACCGTGACTCGGTGGGCGTGTTCCAGCAGCGGGAGTCGCAGGGCTGGGGCAGCAAGAAGCAGCTCATGGACCCCGTCTACGCCACGAACAAGTTCTTCGCCGCGCTGGAGAAGGTCAAGAACTACCGCAAGATGCCGCTGGCCGAAGCGGCCCAGGAGGTGCAGCGCTCGGCGGGCGGCTACGCGTACGCGCAGCACGAGGAGGAGGCCAAACTGCTCGCCGCCGCCTTCACCGGGCGGGTCCCGCGCGCCGTCCACTGCTGGTATCCGCCGGGCAAGAAGACCCCGGCGCCGCAGCCCCGTACCGCCGAGGCCCGCAAGCAGCTGGCCAGGGCGCTCGGCAGCACGGCCGTCACCTCGGAGCGGCGGGGCTGGTTGATCGCCGCCTGGTCGGTCTCCTACTCGCAGAAGTACGCGCTACGCCAGGTCGGGTTCGCGGGGGCGACGTGGAAGAACGACGTGGAGCTCGAGAGCTGGCAGACCGGCGGCAAGGCCGGCACCCGCGAGGTCGAGCTCTCCTAAGAGGCGCGGCGGACGATGGTGATGGAGCCCGGCGGCAGGGGCTGGGCGTAACTGGCCGTCCACGACTGCCCCTGGATGCGTTCGAACGACAGCAGCCGCCCGTCCGAGGCGCGATAGTCCGCGAAGTCCAGCAGGCCCCGCTCGGGATGGCCGGTGTCGCCCTCGCTCCGGAACGCCGCCGTGCCCCGCTCGATCGGGGAGAACTCCACGCCCTCCATGACCAGCGTGCTCTTGGCCGGGACCATCCCCTGCGTGGGCACGTCCGTCCAGAGCTGGACCTCCAGATGGGGCGAATCACCCTCGTGCGCCTCGACCGAGAGCCACTGGAAGCGGCGGGCGCTGTCTCTGAGCAGGTATTCGACCCACTGCTGCCCCTGCCAGGAGACGAACATCGCGCCGAGCACCCGGCGGGGGGACCCGTGCACCTCGATCCGGTCGCCGACCCGGATCGTGCGAGGGTCGGTGTAGTCGGTGCCGGCATGCCCGGGCGCGATCACCGGCGCCGGCAGCGGGGTCTCGACGGGGGCGACCTCGACCGGCGGCGCGCTCGTACGGCCCTTCCTGTCCTGCCGCATGGTGGCCAGAAAAGCCCCAAGCAGCAGAAGGACGGTGGCGATGCTCAGCCCGAGTACGACCATGGAGGTCATGCTCATCGATCAGCTCGCTCCACTCGCGGTCTGCCTCGGCAAAAGCCCTTATCAATTTATGCGTATCAGCCGGATTGCCCGGCTATGACGGGCGATCCTACTGGAGGCGGCGCACCGCCGCAGCGATCCGCTCATCAGTCGCGGTAACCGCGATGCGGATGTGCCGCTCACCTGCCGATCCGTAGAACTCGCCCGGCGCGACCAAAATGCCGATTTCGGAAAGCTTCCCGACCTGATCCCAGGCGCTCTGCCCGTTCGACGCCCAGAAGTACAGCCCGGCCGTCGAATGGTCGATGTGCCACCCCGCCCGCTCCAGCGCGGGCCGCAGCAGGGCGCGGCGGGCGGAGTACAGCTCGCGCTGCCGGTCGGCGTGCTCGTCGTCGCCGAGCGCGACCGTCATGGCGGCCTGTACGGGCTGGGGCATGATCATGCCCGCGTGCTTGCGCGTCTCCAGCAGCCGCTTGACCAGGACGGGATCTCCCGTCACGAACCCGGCGCGGTAGCCGGCCAGGTTGGAGCGCTTGGAGAGCGAGTGGACCGCGAGCAGCCCCTCGTGGGAGCCGCCGCAGACGTCGGGGTGGAGGATCGAGACCGGCTCCGCCTCCCAGCCGAGCTCGATGTAGCACTCGTCGGAGGCCACCACGGCGCCGCGCTCGCGGGCCCAGGAGACCACCTTGCGCAGGTGTTCGGCGGGCAGCACCCGGCCCGTGGGGTTGCCCGGGGAGTTGACCCAGATGAGGTCGACGCGCTCGGGGCCGAGCGCGAGCGTGCTGTCGGAGGCCGTGCCCACGGCACCGGCCAGCCGGGCGCCCACGTCGTAGGTGGGGTAGGCCAGCTCGGGGAAGACCACCCGCCGCGCGCCCAGGTAGGTGGGCAGCCAGGCGACGAACTCCTTGGAGCCGATCAGCGGGAGCACGTCCTGCTGGTCGACGGTGACACCGTGCCTGCGCCGCAGCCACCCGGCCGCGGCCTCGCGCAGCGCCTTGGTGCCGTGCGTGAAGGGGTAACCGGGGCTGTCGGCCGCCCCCGCGAGAGCGTCCTGGACGATCCGCGGCACGGGATCGACGGGCGTGCCGATCGAGAGGTCGACGATGCCGTCGGGATGTGCGAGCGCGCGCTCCTTGTACGGCTCCAGCCGGTCCCAGGGGAAGTCGGGCAACTTGTTCACGGTTCTCCAGGGTTGTCGGTCGCCGTACTCAAAAAGCGCACGCCGACGGGGCGCATCCGAACCGGATGCCCCCGTGTACGGCGTGACAGGATCGTCTAGTGGTCCTCACCCTGCGGCGGCAGGGCTGCCACCACCGGGTGGTCCTTTTCGATCTTGCCGACCTTCGAGGCGCCACCGGGCGAGCCGAGGTCCTCGAAGAAGTCCACGTTCGCCTTGTAGAAGTCCTTCCACTGCTCGGGAAGGTCGTCCTCATAGAAAATCGCCTCGACGGGGCATACAGGCTCACACGCGCCGCAGTCCACGCACTCGTCGGGGTGGATGTAAAGCATGCGCTCGCCCTCGTAGATGCAATCGACGGGGCACTCCTCGATGCACGCCTTGTCCAGGACGTCCACGCAAGGCTGCGCGATGACGTAGGTCACCTCGAGCTCCTTCTTCTCCGCACCATGGCATGACTCTGACCGCGGTTTGCTACGCCCTAGTATTGCCGTGCTTGCCAGCTGGCCGAAACGGAGGGTGGCAAAGTCGTGGCCGCACGTCTCATCATCGCGATCACAAGTCAGGATATAGGTGCACGCATCACCACCCGCAGGCGCGTTCCTGGGGGATTTCGAGATGCGGTGGGCATCCTCGTGTCGTGGGAGAACGGACTACTCAAAGTTCGCAAAAGAGACGGCACCGTGGTGGAGATACCGGAAGAGACGCTGGTGGCCGCCAAGGTGGTTCCGGCCGCGCCTCCTCGACCTGAACGAATGTAACGGTAAGTATTTGTTGTGTGACTGTACGTACCTGCGCCGCCGCAGCAGCCATCCTCGCCAGCGCCGGATGCGGCGCGTCGTCCACCCACTCCACCTCTGCCCAGCCCAAGAACCTGCCGCCGGTCAACGTCCAGGCGAGCTCCATGAAGGCCGGCTTCGCCACCATGGACCGGCTGGTCGAGGCGGCCAAGCGTGAGGGCCAGCTCAACGTGATCGCGCTGCCTCACGACTGGGTCAACTACGGCGAGATCATCGAGGCGTTCGCCGACAAGTACGGGCTCAAGGTCAACGAGCTGGAGCCGACCGCCGGCAGCAAGCGCGAGCTGGACGCCGCCGCGCAGCTCAAGCCCGACGTCTTCGACCTGACCCTGGACGCGGCCGTCTCCGGGGCCGACCGGTTCGCCCCGTACAAGGTGCAGGTCTGGCAGGACCTGCCCGACGACGTCAAGGACCCGGCCGGCGCCTGGTACGCCGCCTACGGCGGCTACATGTCCATCGGGTACGACCCGCGCGAGGTCAAGCCCCCGGCCTCCTTCGCCGACCTGCTCAATCCCGGCTACCGGGTCGCGCTCGACGGCGACCCGCTGCGGTCGGAGGGGGCGTTCGACGGCGTGATGGCCGCCTCCATGCGCTCGGGCGTGCCGCAGCCGTCGCAGGGGGTGGCGCTGTTCGCCAAACTCAAGCAGGCCGGGCGGCTCACCGACCTGGCCAAGGCCAACACCGTCATCGCCTGGGACCACCTGAACGCGGCCCGCAGCGCCGCCCACGCCGACGCGTGGAAGGTCACGATCCCCAAGGACGCGCCACTCGGCGGCTACCACATGCAGGCCATCAACAAGGCGGCCCCGCATCCGGCCGCGGCCCGCCTGTGGCAGGAGTTCCTGTTCTCGAACGAGGGCCAGAACCTCTTCCAGAAGGGTTTCGCCCGCCCGGCGCGCAGCGAGGCGATGATCATGAAGGGCACGCTCGACGCCGAGCAGGCCGCGAAACTTCCCAAGGCTCCGGGCCCGCCGGTCCTCATGACAATCCCGCAGGCAGACGCGGCGAAGGCGTATCTCAACCGGGAATGGACCAAGAGTGTCGGATGAGTCCCATGTGACTTGATATGTCGTAGGGACGTTCAGGCTCTAAAGTGAGCAGACAGCACGGCCAGGGGGGCCCGTTGTCTGATCGAATGTGAGCTGATCGTCTTGCGATATGACACACCGAGCTTGGAGCGGTGGAACAGTCGCGCCTACGACAGCAGCTTCGGCTACGTCTCTACTCAGGGCGCGCCACTGGTCGACCTGCTGGATCCGCGTCCCGGCGAGCGGGTGCTCGACCTCGGCTGCGGCACGGGCGTGCTCACCGCGCAGATCGCCTTCAGGGGCGCGGACGTGCTGGGCATCGACGGCTCCCCCGCGATGATCGAAAAGGCCCTCGCGCAGTACCCGGGGATCAACTTCATCGTCGGCGACGGGCACGACTTCAACGTCGTGAACCCGTACGACGCGGTGTTCTCCAACGCGGCGCTGCACTGGATGAGCCGCGACCCCGGTCTGGTGATCGCCCGGGTGCGCGAGGCGCTGACGCCCGGCGGGCGCTTCGTCGCCGAGATGGGCGGGGCCGGCAACTGCGCCGAGCTGACCGCCGCGATGCTGACGGCCTGGCGCGAGTACGGCCTGCGCGAACCCGATCTCCCGTGGTACTTTCCCTCGCCTGCCGAGTACGCCCGCCGCCTGGAGCAGGAGGGCTTCGTCGTCAGGTTGCTGGAATACTTCGACCGGCCGACCCCCCTGGACGAGTGCCCCGGCGGGGCCGCCGACTGGGTGCGCATGTTCGCCTCGTCGGTGCTCGAAGGACTCCCGCCGGAGATCGTGGAGCCCCTGCTTCATCGCGTGAACGAGTTGGCCGCGCCCGCGCTTCGCAGGGAGACTGGCTGGATGGCCGACTACGTGCGTCTACGCTTTGCCGCTGTTCGGCGTTGATGCGTAGTACATGATGCGTAGGGCTGATTTGCCGGACTATGGTCTGTTCCGTGGGCGGCGAGATTATGGCTGCACCGCTGCGGCGGCGTGAGGGGCTGGTGAACGGAACGGGATGAACTTCTGCCTGAGCGACCTCGTACCACCGTTGAGGTGGAGCGACGCCACGACGATCACGCTGCTCACCGGGCAGCCTGAGCTGCCCGACGCGTGGTGGCGCAGTCTGCCCATGCCACACGTCCTGGCTGCCATCGGCCCCGAGTCGTTGGGCGAGCTGCTGACGGAGATCGCCCTGGAGCACTGGCCCGCGGCGGCGGTGGGTGACGTCCTGCCGGCGCTGTACGTGCTGGACCCGGAGGAGGCCGACGAGCCCGCCGTCGCGATCGCCCTCGACCGGGCCGGATCGTGGGCCGGGCTGCTGACGTTGACCAGCAGGGAGCTGGTGGACCAGCCCTTCATCCAGGCCCGGCCGGTGCTGAACACGCTGTTCTCGGCGGTCCTGGTGCGTCTGGCGCACCCGCGCACGGCCGAGCCGGAGCCCGTGGCCGAGGAGCGGGCCCCCGAGCCGGTCGAGGAGCCCGACCCCGTGGTCCGGTTCGCCGCCGTCGGGTCGGTGATCGACGACCCCGAGCCCGACGCCCACTTCGTCCCCGCCGGTTCCGTCATCGACGACCCCGAGCCCGACGAGGGCGCGGCCGCTCCCGAGCCCGCCGAGGCCCCGCACGCCGCCGAGGCCGAGCACCCGAGGGACGAGGAGGCCGTCGCGTCCCACGAGGGTGCGCCCGCTCCCCAGGAGGACGAGCCCCAGGCCGCCGCGCCGCGCGAGGGCACGCCGGAGGGCGCCGCGGCACACGAGGACGTGCCCGAGGACGCCCCGGCACACGAGGACGTGCCCGAGGACGCCCCGGCACACGAGGACGTGCCCGAGGACGCCGCTCCCCAGGAGGGCGCCCCCGAGGTCGCCGCGTCCCACGAGGGCGCGCCCGAGGATGCCGCTCCCCAGCAGGACGAGCCCGAGGCCGTCGCCCCCCAGCACGACGAGCCTGAGGCCGTCGCCCCCCAGCAGGATGTGCCCGAGGCCGTCTCGCACGAGGGGGCGCCCGAGGCCGCCGCTTCGCCCGAGAGCGAGCCCGAAGGCGTCGCTGCGGAGCAGGGTGCGTCCGAGGGCGCTGAGCCGGTGCTCGACGCCGCGCCGGACGCCGGCGAGGCGCCTGAACGCGAGCCGCAACCCGAGCCCCAGTCCGAGCCGCAGCGCGTGCTCGACGCCGCCGAGGAGCCCGTCCCCGAACCGGCCGCCCAGGAGGCGCCCGCCCAGGAGGTCCCGGCTCAGGAGGTGGCCGTCCTGGAAGCGGCGGCTCAGGAGGCGCCGGAAGGGGCCGAGGCGCCCGAGCCGGAGCCCGCCCCGTCGCAGCAGCAGGACGGGCAGCCGCTGCCGGACCTCATCGAGGCCGCGTTCGCGGGGCTCGACGACAAGAGCTGGGCCGTGGCCCAGAACCGCGTCTTCACCGACGAGCCCTCCGCCGTGGACCAGCTGGCCAAGCTCTTCGCCGTCCCCCCGGCCGAGATCTCCGCCACCGAGGACGAGCTCCGTACCCGGCTCGACCACTGGCTGGCGAGCGAGGAGGCGGCCCCGTACCGGGCCCATCTGGAGGAGCTGCGCAAGACCCTGGGCCCGGCCGCCCGCAAGGAGCAGCTCATCGGCGCGGCCGACTGGCACAACGTGGAGATCCGCGCCCTGGAAGTCCCGGCCTGGCAGTTCGTGCTGGCGACGCTGTCGCCCCAGCCCCAGCCGCAGCCCCAGTTGCAGCCGCAGTCGGCGTTCGGCTCGCCGCAGCTGCCGCCGTCCCCTCCCCCGGGCCCGCCGCAGTTCCAGGCGTTCACCCCGGCCGCCCCGCAGGTGGAGGAGTCGAACGGCGGCTCCGGGGAGCACAAGCCGTACCAGCCACTGAAGGACGTCTCGCAGACCAGGCGCTGCTTCAGGCAGCCCGACGGACGCTGGTGGCTGCGCATCGACGTGACGGCCGAGCAGCTGGCCGGCGGCGAGTGCGCGCTGCCGACGGGGTTCGCCTCGTACCTGGGCCTGTCCCCGGGCGAGAGCCGGACGGTCAGGAGCGCCGCGGGCGAGCTGACCATGACGTGGCACGGCAAGCCGGTGCTCGAATCCATCGAACGCCTCCTGGTGGACGTGGGCGCGCGAGAGGGCGGGCACCTGTTCCTGACGCTGTCGGACGAGGGGGTGCTCAGGGCCAGGCACCTCCCGGTCGCCGCGCAGGGCGCCGAGAAGATCACCAAGGCGCTCCGGCTGGTGGGGTACACGGCCCCGGGCGGCACCCGAGATCAGGCGGCCAGGGTGATCGCCACCAGGATCGGCATGACGGGACCGGTCGCGCTCCCCGACCTGCTCACCAGGCTCCGCGAACGCGGGGACCGCGACCTGCTCGCCCTCCTGGACTGAGCCGGTGCCGCGGCTCGCGATCGGCCCTGAGTTTCCCAGGGAGCTCAGCGCACTGGCCCAGCCGGTGCGCAGGGACGCCGTTGTCGCGCTGCGCAGGTTCCTGCTGAACGTGGCCGGCGCCCCGCACCCCCAGCGGGTCAGGGGCTGCCGGGATCCGCGGGTCGCGACGCTGCGGCTGGCCGAGGGTCATCGCGGGGTGGTGGTGCGGCAGCGGGAGGTGTACTGGCTGCGCACGGTGCTGCCCGACCCCGAGGCCTGGTCGTACGCGCGACGCTTCAGGTTCGGGGTCAACCCGGTGATCGGCGTGGTCGAGGAGTGGGACGCCGAGGCGCTCGAACGCGTCGAGCCCGCATTACGCCGCTCGGCCAGGTCGTCCGGGCTGTTCGACCCGATCTGCGACGGCGACCTGATGGGGCTCGGCCTCGACGTGCACGCGCTGCCGCTGTTCAGGCTGATCACGACCGAGGCCGACGTGGCCGCGCTCGAACCGCTGCTCCCGCCGACCCAGCACGTCCCGCTCGCCGTGCTGGCCCGCGGCGGCACGCTCGCCGAGGCGTGGCGGGAGCTGGACGCCTGGCGCGCCTCCGACGAGGAGACCGGGCCGATCGACCCCGAGGACCTGCACGCGGCGCTGCGCCGCAGCCCCGACCGGGCGGCGTTCGTCGCGGACAAGGTGGAGCTCGACCGGGTGCTCGGGGCGCCCGCCTGGTGCACGTTTCTCGACCCGCCGCAGCACCGGCTGGCCAGGGCCGCCCGCTTCGAGCAGCCGGTGCTGGTCGTGGGCGGGGCGGGCACCGGCAAGACGGTCGTCGCCCTGCAGCGGGCCGCTCACCTGGCCGCGCACGGCTCGGGGCCCGTGCTGCTCGTGACGTTCTCCCAGGCGCTGGCCGAGGACCTGTCGGCGAAGCTGGACCTGCTGATCGAGGACGAGGTGGTCCGCAAGCGGGTCGAGGTCGGCAACACCGAGCGCCTGGCCCTGCGCATCGTGGCCGACGCCGAGGGCCGCCGCCCCGCGCTGGTCGGACCGGGGGCGCGGACGCTGGCCCAGCTCACGGACGAGGCGCTCAGGCTGCTCTCCCTGGCGACGGGCGGCCTGCTCGACGACGTGGACCCGGGGCGCAAGCCGTACCGTCACATCGTCGTGGACGAGGCGCAGGACATCAGCCCGTCGCAGTGGCGGCTGCTGCGCGCGGCGGTGCCGCGGGCGCGCGACGACCTGTTCGTGGTCGGCGACCCGCACCAGCGGATCACCGACACGCGGGTGGCGCTCGGCGCGGTCGGCATCCCCGCCGCCCAGCACACGCTGCGGCGCTCCTACCGGCTGTCCCAGGAGCTGCTGTCCTTCGTGGTACGGCTGCGCGGCGGCGGCCCGGCCAGCGGCCTGGTCAAGGGCACGACCAACATGTACGGCTTCCACTCGACGCGCAACGGCGACCGGCCCGTCGTCAGGGCCTACGAGACGCCGGAGTCGGAGCTGGCCGGGCTGCGGAGCACGGTCGAGTCCTGGCTGGCGGACGGCGTACCCGCCGATGAGATCGCCGTCGGCGCGCGCAGTCCGCGGCTCGTGCGGGATGCCAGGCGGGCGCTGGAGGGGCTGGACGTACGGGCCTCGACGTTCCAACATCTCAAGGGGCTGGAATTCGAGCGGGTGGCGCTCATCGGCGTGGCGGAGGGCGTGGTGCCCGAGCCGCCGCCCGAGGAACCGGACGCTCGGGCTCGTGCCCTGCAACGTGAACGGAGCATACTGTTCGTCGCCTGCACGCGGGCTCGTGCGATGCTCTATATCTCCCATTCCGGAAGAGGCAGCCCGTTTTTGTCACTCTAATCACATAGTCTGAACTGCGGATATATCTTCCCTTTGCCGGTTGGACGTCAATGAACCTCAGCCTGAGCGACCTCGCGCCACCCCTGCGATGGACCTCCCCTGGTCAGATCGCGCCGATCGTGGAGGAGCCACAGCTGCCCGAGGCCTGGTGGCAGGCGATCCCCCTCGATCGCGCGTGCGCCATGGTCGGGACGCCGGCCGTGGCCGGCCGCCTGGCCGACCTCGCCGTGGCCTGCTGGGGTCATCTGATGGTCGGCGACATCCTCCCCCTGCTGCGCTTCTCCGACCCCGCCGAGGCCGAGCGGACGCCGGAGACGCTGGGCAAGGACGTGGTGCAGAAGCTGTTCAGCGGCGTGTTCGAGCGGCTGCTCGAACCGGCTCCCGAGGTCGTGCCCGCGCCGTCCAGGCCGGACCGGCCGCTGCCCGAGCCGATCGACGACCTGTTCGGGGCGCTGGACGACCGGCAGCGGGCCATCGCCCGCGACCGGCTCTACGCCGCGCAGCGGGCCACGCTGGACGAGCTGGCCCAGCGTTTCTCGGTCACGCGCGAACGGATCCGGCAGATCGAACGCGACCTGCGCGACCACGTGGAGGCCTGGCTCGGCAAGCCGGACGCCTCCGCCCTCGTCGCGCACGTCTCCTGGCTGCGCGGCCGGCTCGGCTCCGCGGTCCCGGCCGACGACCTGCAGGCCGCCGTGCCGTGGCACCGGGCCGAGCTGCGCTCGCTGGGGATCCCGGCGTGGCGGTTCGTGCGTACGCTGCTGACCGGCTACGAGCAGTCCGACGGGTGGCTGGTGGCGGGCGGGGCCGACGAGCTCCGGGAGAAGACGCGGCAGCTGTTCGCCGACGGGCCGCGGCCGCTCGGCGAGGCGGTGTCCATGGTCTCCCAGCTCGGCGTGCGCGAGGACGTGGCCGAGCGGTGGATCCTCGCGGTGCCGCAGCTTCGCGTGCTGGGCCAGCACGTCGTGCCGTGGCCGCGCAGCATCAACGAGAAGGCCGAGGCGGTGCTGGCGGTGGCGGGCGCGCCGCTGTCGCCCGAGGAGATCCAGGAGCGCATCGGCGAGGACTACAGCCTGGTCGGCATCCGCAACCAGCTCACCGCCGACGAGCGCTTCCGCCGGGTCGACCGCAACAAGTACGGCCTGACGCGATGGGGCGGCGACGAATACCTGGGGATCAGGGAGATGATCGCCAGGGAGATCGAGCGGGCCGGCGGCGAGGCCTCGGTGAGCACGATCGTCACCAACCTGACCGCCAAGTACGACGTCAGCGAGAGCTCGGTGCGGGCGTACTCGGGCGGGCCGGGCTTCGAGCGGACGCAGCGGGGCTGGATCCGGGTGGCCGGCACCTCGCCGACCGGGGAGGCGGAGCCGTACCAGCCGCGCAAGGACGTGTCGGAGACGCGGCGCAGCTTCCGCTCCCGCGACGGCCGCTGGTGGCACCGGGTGGACGTCAACGCCGAGCACCTGCGCGGGTCCGGTTCGCCGCTGCCCACGGGGTTCGCGGCGTACCTGGGGATGGCGCCGGGCGGGCAGCTCACCGCCTCGACCCCGTCCGGTGACGTGGTGATCAGCTGGCACAACCAGCCGACCATGGGGTCGATCCGCAACGTGCTGGCCGACTTCAAGGCGAGCGAGGGCGACCACGTGTTCCTGACCGTGTCGGACGGGGGCGAGCTGCTGACCCGCTACCTGCCGGCCGCGCCCGTCGGGATGCCGCCCGTCAACCGCGCCCTCTACCTCATCGGCTACACCGCTCCCGTGAGCTCGGAGCTGGAGGGGCTGCGGCTGATCGGGGCCAGGATCGGGATGCCCGACACGGCCGCGCGCGAGGAGGTGCTGGGCAGGCTGCGCGAGCGCGGCGACCGGGACATCCTCGGCTTCCTCGGAGGCTGACGCGGCTGGGCTCGGCTTGCGGGGATGCCGGCGCGGCTAGGCTCGGAGCATGCTCCGGATCTACGACACGCGTGCCCGGCAGGTCGAGCAGATCGCCGCGGGGCGGGCGGTGCGCATGTACACGTGCGGGCCGACCGTCTACCGCCACGCGCACGTGGGCAACCTCCGTACGTACCTGCTGTCCGACCTGATCAGGCGGGTGCTCGAACGGCGGCGGGTGCGCGTGCTGGCCTGCCAGAACATCACCGACGTGGGCCACTTGACCGACGCCGGCTCCGACAAGGTCCTGGAGCAGGCTCGGGCGGAGGGGCGCTCGGTGGGCGAGCTCGCCCGCTTCTACGAGGACGCCTTCAGGAACGACACCTCGGCGCTCAACATCCGCCCGCCGGAGCACACGCCCCGGGCGAGCGAGACCGTCGACCTGATGATCGAGCTGATCGCCAAGCTGATCGAGCGGGGGCACGCGTACGAGGTGCCGGATGGGTCGGTGTTCTTCGACGCCCAAACCTTCCCCACTTACGGCGAAATTTCGGGAAATCGCCTGGATTCGCTCAAGCCCGCCCACCGCATCGACGCCGTCGACCCGCGCAAGCGCTTCCACGCCGACTGGGCCCTGTGGAAGCCCTCCTCGGGAGACCTCACGTGGGACGCGCCCTGGGGCCGCGGCTTCCCCGGGTGGCACGTGGAGTGCTCGGCCATGTCCCTCCGCTTCCTCGGCTCCAGCTTCGAGATCCACGTCGGCGGGATCGACCTTCGTTTCCCGCACCACGAGGACGAGCGGGCCCAGTCCAACTCGGCGACCGGGCACGAGGTGGTGCGGCACTGGGTGCACGGGGAGCACCTGCTGTTCGACGGCCGCAAGATGGCCAAGTCCACGGGGAACGTCGTGCTGCTGCCGGACGTGGCCGCGGCCGGGCTCGACCCGCTCGCCGTACGCCTGGCGTTCCTGGAGCACCGCTACCGGCAGCAGCTGAACCTGACCTGGGACACCCTGCGAGCGGCCGACCGTACGGTGCGGCGGTGGCGCGCCCGGGTGGCCGAGTGGTCGGAGTCGCCCAGCGCGCCGATGGCCGCGGACTACGCCGAACGGGTGGAGGCCGCCTTCTCCGACGACCTGGACACGCCGTCCGCGCTGCGGACCCTCCGGGACCTCGAACGCGACGAGTCCGTCGCGCCCGGGGCCAAGTTCGAGACGTTCCTGCATCTGGACCAGGTGCTGGGGCTCGACCTCTCGACGGAGATCGGCAAGGCGCGGGTGCTGCCGCCCGGGGCCGGAGAGCTCCTGGAGGCGCGGGGACGGGCGCGGGAGGCTCAGGACTGGGAGGAGGCGGACCGGATCCGGGAGGAGCTGGCGGAGATGGGGGTACGCGTCGCGGACACCCCGGACGGCCAGACCTGGACCTGACCCTCACCCGCCCGCTCGGGCACGCGCGCGAGACGCGTCATGCGCCGGCTGATCGGGAGAAGGCGGCCAGGGCGATGCGCAGCGTTCTGTCATTCTGGCCGGATGCCTTGGCGTCGGTGGAGTTGACCGAGTAGACGAGGGTCCGGCTCAGGTCGCGGGTCGCGCCGACCCCGGCGGCGTAGCCGTAGCGGGCGCCGGTCTTGCCGTACGCGACGATCCCGCCCGGCAGCACGAGCCTCGTCATGCCCGAGGTGTAGACGGCCGGCTGGTTGCCGCACTCGTCGTACATCGTCACGTCCGGGACCGTGAACATCGGCTCCAGCTGCGCTGGCGGCACGACCTTCCCCGAGAACAGCGCCTTGACGAACTTCTCCAGGTCCGCGGCGGTGGAGATGAGATCACCCGACGCCCAGGTCGAGGTGACACTGGTCTCGGTCATGTCCACCACCTGGCCCGCACCGTAGGCGATGGCGCCGTCGAAGCCCGCGGGCACGGACTGGTAGCCCTTGTGGTGCGGGCCGCGGATGCGGGGCGAAGCTCCGGGCAGGTAGCTGTCCCGCATGCCGAGCGGGCGCAGGATCCTGGACGTGACCTCGCGCTCGTACGAGCGTCCGGTGATCTTCTCGATCAGCAGGCCGGCCACGAACGTGTTGGTGTTGAGGTAGTGCTGCCTGGTGCCGGGCGCGAACTCGATCGGGTTGCGCACGGCCAGCCCGACGTACTCCTCCGGCGTCCAGGTCTTGAACCGGGTCCGGTAGACCCAGTCGAACGTGCCGGGCAGGTCGGGCGCCGGCAGCCCGCTGGTGTGGTTGAGCAGCTGGCCGACGCGGACCTCGGGGTAGGACTCGGGCAGCAGGCCGGGCAGGTGGTCCTGGACGGCTCCGTCCAGTGAGAGCCTGCCCTCGGCCACGAGCTGCAGCACGACCGCGGTGGTGAACATCTTGGTCACGCTGCCCGCCCGGAAGCGTACGCCTGCGGAGGCCTTGCGCCCGGTGGTGATGTCGGCCACGCCGGTCACGCCCCGCCACGAGCCCTTCGTGCCGCCCACCCGCACGATCGCGGCAGTGGCATCGGCAGCGGGCAGGTCCTTGACGGCCTGCTCCAGCGCGGCGGCGTTGACGGGAGGAACCGGAGCGCCGGGATCGGGCTGGACCACGGCCGGTGGCGGGCAGACACTCGACGCGGGGGCCGGGGTTGTGGCGGTCGCTTGAGCGGGTGTCGCCACGAGGAGGGTGGCGAGGGCGAGGCAGGCGGCTGACAGCTTCATCGGAGTATCTCCAAGGGAGAGGGGTTCAGGTGGAATGCGCCCATCCTGTCGATCAGCACCACCGCCGCGGATCGCCGGTGCGATCGATTTCTCACTCCCTCTTACGAGGGATCGCCCAGGTCGTCGTTGCCGGCGATGCCCGCCATCCCCCCGCAACCCACCACGCCCTCCGCGCCCATCCCGCCCCTCGCCCGCACAACCGCGACCCCACCGCCCGGCCGCGCCCTCGCCCGTACAACCGCGACCCCAGGCGACGCCGTCCCCCTCGTAAGGCCCCGCGCCTTCCTCCGCCCTCCGGATGCGGCTGCTTCCCCCGCCGCCGCCACCGGCGCCGGGTCGGCGAGGAGCGGAACGGCGCGGCCCGGCGCAACGCGCACGGCGCCCGGCCAACCCGCCCGCACCGCGGCCAGTGCGACGCCCACGACGCCCGCCAGCCCACCCGACCGACCGCCCGGCCCAACGCGCGTGCCGCCCACTCCGGCCCGCCCTCGCCTGGCTGGATGCGGCGAGTGAGGGAGGGGTGATCGGCCGTGATCAGGCCCCCCGAAGTCCGCCTCCCAGGGTTGCGGAAGGCGGCCGGAGGAGTGATCGCGGGCTGACAGACTTAGTGCCAGTTCGGCGGAGATGGAGGTGTCGGTGAGGCCCTATGCGTGGATGCCGCGGCCGTTGCGGTGGTTCGCTCGGGTGCTGTCCGTAGTGCTCGCGCTGGTCCTCGTGCTGGCAGGGGTCCTCGTCTACACGGTGCGGAAATCGTTCCCGCAGGTGGACGGATCCCTGCGGCTGCCCGGCCTAAACGGGAATGTGGAGATTTATCGGGATAAATACGGAATCCCGCACATCTACGCCGACACCGCAGCGGACCTGTTCATGGCCCAGGGGTTCGTCCACGCCCAGGATCGCTTCTACGAGATGGACTTCCGCCGCCACCTGACCTCCGGCCGCCTCTCGGAGCTCTTCGGCAAGGCCACCGTCGAGAACGACAAGGCCATCAGGACCATGGGCTGGCGCAAGGTCGCCGAGGAGGAGCTCCCCGAGCTCGCCCAGGACACCCGGGACTACCTGGACGCGTACGCGAGAGGCGTGAACGCCTGGCTCAGCGCCAACCCGAACGCCTCCGACCGCAGCCTCGAATACTCCATCCTGAAGATCCAGAACGGCGCGTACCAGCCGGAGAAGTGGACCGCGGCCGACTCCGTGGCCTGGCTGAAGGCCATGGCCTGGGACCTGCGTTCCAACATGGAGGACGAGATCGACCGCGCGCTGGCGCTGACCAAACTGCCCAAGGAGCGCGTCGAGCAGCTCTACCCCGGCTATCCGTACGACCGGCACAGCCCGATCGTCACCGAGGGCACCATCGACCAGGGGCGCTTCAACCAGCACGCCGAGCCCCAGCTGCGCGCCGACCGCGCGATCGCCCAGGCGGCCAGGACCCTGGACGCCGTCCCGAACACGATGGGCACGGAGGACCGCGAGGGCATCGGGTCGAACTCGTGGGTGGTCTCCGGCGAGTACACCAAGAGCGGCAAGCCGCTGCTGGCCAACGACCCGCACCTGTCGCCGCAGATGCCCTCCGTCTGGTACCAGGCGGGGCTGCACTGCAGGAAGATCACGGAGGCGTGCCCGTACGACGTGACCGGGTTCACGTTCTCGGGCGTCCCGGGTGTGGTCATCGGGCGCACGGACAAGATCGCGTGGGGCTTCACCAACCTGGGCCCCGACGTGGCCGACCTCTTCCTGGAGCAGGTGCAGGGCGACACGTACCTGTACAAGGGCCAGCAGGTGAAGCTGGAGACCAGGAAGGAGCAGATCAAGGTCGCGGGCGGCGCCCCGGTCACGATCACGGTCAAAAGCACCCGGCACGGGCCGCTGATCAACGACGTCATCGGCAGCGCCAAACCCAGCGGCGAGGCCAACGCGGTGGCGCTGCAGTGGACGGCGCTGACGCCGGGCCGGACGGCCGACGCCATCTTCGCGCTGAACAAGGCGGGCGACTGGCAGGAGTTCAGGGCGGCGGCGGCGCTGTTCGACGTGCCGTCCCAGAACCTGGTCTACGCCGACACCACGGGCAAGATCGGCTACCAGGCTCCCGGGCGCATCCCCGTGCGGGCCAAGGGTGACGGCACCTGGCCCGTCCCGGGGTGGACGGGCGAGTACGACTGGATGACGGCCCCCATCCCGTACGACCAGTTACCTTCGGTGGAGGACCCGGCCGACGGGTTCATCGTCACGGCCAACAACGCCGTCATCGACCCCAAGCGGTACAAACCCCTGCTGACCAAGGACTGGGCGCACGGCTACCGCTCCGAACGCATCCGCGACCGCATCAAGGAAGCGCTCAAGAAGGGCCCGATCGACGCGGCGACCATGTCGGCGATCCAGCAGGACACGTACAACGGCTTCGCCGAGACGCTGATCCCGGCCCTGATGCAGGTGGACCTGGCGGGGCCCAGCGGCGAGGCCAGGCAGCTGCTGAAGACGTGGGACCGCATGCAGGGCCTCGACTCCACCGCCGCCGCCTACTTCAACGCGGTGTGGCGGCAGGTGCTCACGCTGACGTTCGACGACGATCTGCCGGAGGCGGCGCGGCCGGCCGGAGAAGACCGCTGGTACGAGGTCGTCAGACGCCTGCTCGACGCCCCTGACGACCCCTTCTGGGACGACGTCACCACCAGGAACATCAAGGAGACCCGCGACGACATCCTCCGCCAGGCGCTCGCCTCGGCGTACCAGGAGCTGTCGGACCGGCTCGGGCCGGAGGTCAAGTCCTGGCGCTGGGGCGACCTGCACCAGCTGGAGCTGGTCAACGGCTCGCTGGGGACCTCGGGGATAGCCCCGGTGGAGGCCCTGTTCAACCGCGGGCCGCTGGCCGTGGCGGGGGGCAAGGACGCCGTGAACGCCACGGGGTGGAACGTCCAGAAGGGGTACGAGATCACCGCCGTCCCGTCGATGCGCATGGTCGTCGACCTGTCGGACATGGACAAGTCCCGATGGATCAACCTGACGGGCGCCTCCGGGCACGCCTTCCACGACAACTACTGGGATCAGGCGGAGACCTGGGCCAAGGGCGACCTGCTGCCGATGTACGGGAAGCCCGAGTCGGTCAAAAAGGCGGCCGTCCACACCCTCAGGCTCACGCCGTGACCGTACGACCAGCGCTGTAGAGGCGATTCAAACCCTGGGGCGACGCGCCGGCCCCCGCCGCCTTGCCACCATGGCGGCATGAATCGCCTCTGGTACCTCATCGGAGTCCTGCTGGTGCTCGCGGGCCTCGTTCACCTGGGCGTGTTCGTCGTGGACGGCGGGCCGTGGGAGGGCGCGGTGTCGTGGCGCAAGCCGTTCACGTTCGGCGTGTCGTTCGGGCTGAGCGTGCTGACCCTCACCTGGGTCGCCCAGTTCGTCCGGCTCCGCGCCCGCCCGCTCCTGGTCGGCGCCTTCGCGGTGGCGTCCACGCTGGAGGTGGCGCTGATCACCCTCCAGGCGTGGCGAGGCGTCCCGTCCCACTTCAACATGGAGACCGCCTTCGACACGGCCGTGGCGAGGACCCTGGCGGCGGGCGGCGGCGTCCTCGTCGCCATCGGGATCGTCATGACGATCGCCGCGTTCCGCCCCGATCCGGACCTCGCCCCGAGCACGCGCCTGGCCGTGCGCGCGGGCTTCGCCACGCTGCTCGCCGCCATGGCGTTCGGCGCCGTCATGATCGCTCGCGGCGTCGTCGCGGTGGTGACGGGAGACCAGCAGCTCGCGTACACGGTGGCCACCGCGCTGAAGCCCGCCCACGCGATCTTCATGCACGGCGTCCTCCTCCTGCCGGCCCTGTCCTGGCTGCTGTCGCGCACGCTGCCTTCCGAGGGCTCCCGCGTCCGCTGGATCCGCCTGGCCACCTGGCTCTATGTGGCCACCGCCACCGCCGTCTCGGCCCTCGCCCTGGCGGGCATCGAGCCCGTGTCCCCCTCCACCGCCTCCGTCCTGTGCGCCGGCGCCGTCTCCGGCCTGGCCATCGCCTCGCTCATGCTGGGCCGGCTGAAGGGCTCGTCAAGACGCGCCCCCGCACCGCGGGGATCGCTCACCTGACACCGGCCTCACTCGCCGCCGCGCCGCCGTCGCCACCACAGCGGGGCTCGGGGGTAGCCGCCGTCCTCCAGGTCGGCCAGGCGCTCGAAGAGGTTGTACGTGGCCTGGTTGCCGCAGACCATCACCGACACGAGCATCGACAGCAGGTAGAGCGGCAGCATGGGGAGGCCCACGCACCAGGCCCACTGGGTGGCGTGCCGGCCCTCGTGGCGCACGAGGTGGTCGGGGAGCGCGTCCCACCTGGTCAGGACGACGTTTCCCACGGTGAACGCCCCCGCGACGGGGAAGCGGTAGCGGTAGCCGAAGGCCAGGATGAGCCCGTCGGGGCCGGGGTTCCTGGTCGCGCCGCCGATGATCGAGATCAGCAAACCGAGCGGCGTGGCGAGGTTGACGTAGTTCGCCACCCGCCGGAACCGGAAGCGCCTATTCATGCGTCTCAGTCTTGACCAATCTTGACAAGTCGGAATAATGATCCCCGTCCTGAAATCTCCTACAGAGCAGGATTATGAGATTCTCCATCCTGGGCGCGCTGCTCGGCACCGTCGCACTGGCAGGAGCCGGCGGAGTCGCGATCACCCAGACGTCAGCGACCGATCCCCTACGATCCCCTGACAACCCACTAGGCGCTCTAGGCGCGCACGTGGCGTTAACCACCGTCCCGACCACGAGTCCGGCACCCTCGGAGACTCCCACGGTCGGGGAGTACACCGCCACGACGAAGGTAGTCAAGAGGCGAGGCGTCTCCTACCTGAATGTATCGATCACAGACGCGCAAGCTGCTCTCTTCTCGATCAAGCAGCGCGTGTGCAAGGGCAGATCCTGCCAGACGACCAGCGTCGACCTGCCGGTGACCGAGGGCTCGGGAGAGTCCACGAAGCGGCTCGGCCGGGGCACGTACAAGAAGAAGGGCAAGCCGGCGGTCAGCCTGACGCCCCTTCCGACGGTGACGGTGAAGGAGCAGGTCACGGTCACGGTCACCGAGCCGGGGCCGACGGTCACGCAGACGGTGACGTTCACCTGCCAGCCGAGCGCCGAGCCGACGGAGACCCCGCCGACGGAGACCCTGCCGCCGCCGACGAGCGTCCCGACGGAGACCCCTCCGCCGGCGACCGGCCCGACGGGCACGGTGACGCCCACCGCCACGGGCACGGATTCCCCGCCGGCCACGGGCACGGAGTCCCCGCCGGTCACCGAAACGCCGGCGCCGACCCCGACCCTGACTGACACCGGGACCGAAACTCCGCCGGCAACTCCGACCGAAACCCCGACCACGACCCCGACCGAGACATCCACCACGGCCCCGACGGACTCCGTGACACCGACGGAGAGCGCACCGGGGATCCCCACCTGTCCGCCACCGGCGGAGGAGACGCCGACAGAGCTCCCCTCCGAGACCCCCACGGACACGGCGACGCCGACCGACAGCAGCGTCCCGACGGACACCGCGTCCACCACGCCGTCGCCCAGCGCTACCACTCAGTAGCGACCGGGGAAGCGAGCAAGTGAGCGGGCCAGGCCACGCGCCTGGCCCGACTCATGCCGGCGCGGCCACGCGCACCGAAAGCTTCTAAAGGGTCTTGTACTGCCCCTCGTGGTACAGAAGCGGCGCCCCGTCCGAAGGTGTGTCCAGGGCCGTCACCTCGCCCACCACGATCGAGTGGTCCCCGCCGTCGTGCACCGCCGTCGTCACGCACTCCACCGTCGCGATGGCCCCGTCGAACAACGCCACCCCCGACTCCCCCAGGTGATGCGGCCACCGCGCGAGCTGCCCGTTCAACGGCCGGCCCCGGTGGGCGAAGAAGCGCGAGGCGTCCTCCATCGAGGCGGGCAGCACGGAGACCCCCCACACCCCCGCCTCCAGCACCGCGTCGTGGAACCGGGCCACCTTCTCCGCGCAGAACAGCACGAGGAGCGGATCAAGGGAGACAGAGGTGAACGAATTCACCGTCATCGCATGATCGACGTCGTCCAGCCTGGTGGTGACGATCGCGACTCCGGTGGCGAAGCGACCGACGACCTTGCGGTAAGTCCCGGGGTCCACTGGCCGCTCGATGGAATGCACGAACGCTACTTTATGCCGCTACATAGAGTTTTTCTGAGGGTACCCATGCAAGAGCCATGATCCCCCCTCTGACGAGGGCGAAAGCAAATAGGCCGCCACGATGGCCGTCAACCCTCCGTAGAGGTAGACGTACCCGGGCAGACCATCCGCGATCACCAGATCGCCCGCGCTCAGCTTCAGCGTGAACGGCATCGTCACCAGCAGCCACCCGACCGCCGTCATGAAAGCCCCGAGCTTGCCCCGCATCAGCTTGCCCGCCCCCAGGCACACCGCGAACAGCGCCAGCACCCACACGATCGCCGCGATCGGGACGGGCCCCAGCTGCCGTACCGCATGCGTGAAGCCGCCCACGACCCCCATGACGACGCCGAGCACGAACAGCATGCCGTACGCCGCTCCACCCAGCGCCGACTCGGCCTGGCTGCGATGTTCCATGTCGCCAGAGGTTAGTGGATGCCCGCGAAGAGATCGTTCTCGCGGGTGTGCGGTTCGCCCAGGCCGCCCGCCTCGATGGGCGGGCCGGGCACGGCGGACCCGGGCACGCCGATGGCCAGCCTGTAGTGCTCGACGCCCAGGACCTCCTGGCCGATGTTGTTGGACAGCGCGAACCACGGGTCGTCCACGACGATCTGCGTGGCGTGCGCCCGCATGGCCTCCATCTTGTGGCCGATCCACGGGCGGGCGTCGATCTCGGTGGTGACGTCCTCGTCCGCGTTGCCGAACGGCATGTCGTCCACGTCCTCCACCAGGAAGCCGACGTCGGCCTCGCGCAGCGCCTCGGTCGTGCGCCGCATGACGGATCGGGCGAGGGCCGTGTGGTAGAACTTCGCGATCTGCCACGGTTCGCCCTCGCCGAAGTCCGGTTTCGCGGCCAGCTCGAACGCCCTGCGCGAAACCCGGTGCGCCTGGATGTGGTCGGGGTGCCCGTAGAAGCCGTTGTCGTCGTACGTGACGAGGACCTGCGGGCGTACCTCCCGGATGACCTTGACGAGCTCCCCCGCCGCCTCGTCGAGGTCGGCGCGCCAGAACGCCTTCGGGTGGTCGTTGGACGCCACCCCCATCATCCCCGAGTCCCGCCAGCGGCCCGGCGCGCCCAGGAAGCGGTGGTCCTCGACGCCGAGCGCCCGGCAGGCGGCGGCGAGCTCGTCGATCCGGTACGGCCCGAGCGCGTCGTCCTGGTCGGCGGCCAGGTGGGCGAGATCGGCGGGAATGATCTCGCCTTCCTCGCCGAGAGTGCAGGTCACCAGCGTGACGTGGGCGCCCTCGGCGGCGTACTTGGCCATGGTCGCCCCGGTGCCGATCGACTCGTCGTCCGGATGGGCGTGTACGAGGAGGAGCCGTCGATCAGTCATAGGACGAGCGTACCGACGGGCCCCGGACGCCATTGCTCAGGTTCCTCATCGGCGGTGGCAGGATTGGGCCCATGAGCGAGAGCTTCCCGCGACTGTCTGCCAGGACCCGCCGGTTCACCCTCGGAGTGCCCAGGAGCTTCACGATCACTCCGGACGGCGGCCGGGTGGTCTTCCTCCGCACGAAATCGGGCACCGACCCGGTGACGTGCCTGTGGGAGCTCGACACCGACACCCACGTCGAGCGCCTGGTCGTCGACCCGCGCGCGCTCGACGCCGACGAGGAGAACCTGCCGCCGGAGGAGCGAGCCAGGCGCGAGCGCAGCCGGGAGGCGGCGGGCGGCGTGGTCGCGTACGCCGCCGACAGGGACGTCACGCGGGCCTGTTTCGCCCTGTCCGGCGCTCTCTACGTCGTGGACCTCGCGAGCGGCCAGGCGCGTCGGCTGGACACGCCGGGCGCGGTCATCGATCCCCGTCTGTCCCCGGACGGGGGACATGTCGCGTACGTCACCGGTGGCGCGCTGCGCGTCCAGGACCTCGGGTCCGGCGAGGACCGCGCGCTGGCCACGCCGGAGTCGGAGACCGTGACGTACGGGCTGGCCGAGTTCATCGCCGCCGAGGAGATGAGCCGGATGCGCGGCCACTGGTGGGCGCCGTCGGGCGACGCGCTGCTGGTCGAACGCGTCGACGAGGCCCCGGTCCACGTCTGGCACATCGCCGACCCGGCCAACCCCGGCCGTCCCGCGTCGGTCCAGCGCTATCCGGCCGCAGGCACGCCCAACGCGGTCACCGAGCTGTTCGTGCTGGGGCTCGACGGGTCGCGGGTCGCGGTGCCGTACGAGGAGGAATACCTCACCACGGCGGCCTGGGACTCCCACGCCCTGTCGATCGTGACCCTGACGCGCGACCAGCGCACGCTGCGGCTGTTCACGGTCGACCCGGCGACGGGCGCGTCCACGCTGGTGCGCGAGGACACCGATCCGGCCTGGGTCGACATCGTGCCCGGCGTGCCCGCGCACCTCGACGACGGGTCGCTGGTGTGGGTGGCCGCCTCGGAGGGCGGCAACCGGCTGTTCGTGGGCGACCGCGCGGTCACCCCGCCCACGCTGCAGGTGCGGGCGGTGCTCGACGTCGACCACGACAGCGTGCTGTTCAGCGCGAGCGGCGATCCGACCGAGGTTCACCTGTGGACGTGGGACGGTCATTCGCTGCTGCCCGTCTCGACCCGTTCCGGGGTGTTCTCGGGGCGCATGTCGGGCGGCGTGGGCGTGCTGACCGAGCAGAGCCTCGACGCCGAGGGCGTGTCGACCACGGTCGTGCGGCGCGACGGCATGGCGGTGCCGATCCCGTCGTTCGCCGAGCGGCCCGGCCTCGACCTGCGCGTCTCGCTCGGCCGTTCCGGCCGTCGCGAGCTGGCCACCGCCGTGGTGCTGCCCTCGTGGCACGAGCAGGGCTCCGGGAAGCTGCCGGTCCTCATGGACCCGTACGGCGGGCCGCACGCGCAGCGCGTGCTCAACCGGCGCGGCGCGTTCCTGGAGAGCCAGTGGTTCGCCGAGCAGGGCTTCGCGGTCATCGTGGCCGACGGGCGCGGCACCCCCGGCCGGGGCCCCGAGTTCGAGCGCTCCGTCCTGAACGACCTGGCGACCCCGGCGCTCGAGGACCAGATCGACGCCCTGCAGGGGGTGGCCGAGCAGTATCCCGACGATCTCGACCTGACCAGGGTGGCCATTCGCGGCTGGTCGTTCGGCGGCTTCCTGGCCGCGCTGGCGGTGCTGCGGCGACCGGACGTGTTCCACGCGGCGGTGGCGGGCGCGCCGGTGACCGACTGGCGGCTGTACGACACGTGCTACACGGAGCGATACCTGGGCCATCCGGACGAGCAGCCCGAGGTGTACGAGAACTCTTCGCTGTTCGCGGACGCGCCCAAGCTCGAACGCCCGCTCCTGCTGATCCACGGCCTGGCCGACGACAACGTGGTGGCCGCCCACACGCTGCGCCTGTCCTCCGCCCTGCTCGCGGCGGGCCGGCAGCACAGCGTGCTCCCGCTCTCCGGGGTGACGCACATGACGCCGCAGGAGGTGGTGGCGGAAAACCTGCTGCTGCTCCAGGTCGACTTCCTGAAGAAGTCACTGGGCTGACCCACTGACGCGGGGGCTCCGCCGGCACGAGGCTCACCAGCACAGAGCTTCACCCGTACGGAGCCCCACCCAGCCCCGGGCCCTGCCGGCACGCGCCCCCACCGGCACCCGGCCCCATCAGCCCGGGCCCCACCGGCACGGAGCTCCGCCGGCGCGGCCCCGCCGGGCACGGGCCTTCCAGGCCTTCCGGGTGGGATCCTTCTTCCGAACGGCGCCCCCCTTCCGAGCGGTAGCCCCCTTCCGCCGAACGGCAGCCCCCTTCCGAACGGTGCCGGCGTGGCGAGCGCGGTGGTCGTCGGAGGGCGTGGGGGCGTCGTAGGCGCCTTGCTCGCCGTGCTCATCCTGGCGATCGCGCAGGGTGAGCTCGCCCTGCTGGCCGTGCCCACGTACGTCATCATGATCGTCCTGGGTGGCGTCGTGATCGCCGGTCTCGCCGTGTCCCGAGCGCTCGACGCCCCTACGCCAGTGAAGTTACGTGCCGCTGGGGCTCGGTGCCAGTGGAGCCCCGTGCGAGTGGAGCTTTGTGCTGGCAGGGCCCGGGGCTGGTGGGACCCCCGCGCCGGTGAAGCTCCGTGCCCGGCGGGGCCGCGCCGGTGAAGCTCCGTGCCCGGCGGGGCCGCGCCGGTGAAGCTCCGTGCCCGGCGGGGCCGCGCCGGCGGAGCTCTGTGCCGGTGGGGCCCGGGCTGATGGGGCCGGGTGCCGGTGGGGGCGCGTGCTGGCAGGGCCCGGGGCTGGTGGGACCCCGCGCCGGTGAAGCTCAGCGCGCCTTCCCAGACCACTGCCATTTGGTCACGCCGTCGATCGTGACAACGCCACCCCACCACCGCAAGACCCGTCCCGCCCGCAAATCCCCACAGACCCCCTCCAACCGGTCGAGGCGCGCAGCGGTCTGACAACCCCTGGTAGGACCCGCACCCCCCAAAGACCAAACCCTGGTCCGACGCGTTTCCACTTCCCCCTCCGGCATCGTGAACGCCATGCTCAAGCCCCTCACCATCACCCTCGCCTTGCTGGGCATGGGGACCTTGCCGACCACCTCGGCGTCCGCGACCACCATGGCGACCACAGCGGCCGCGGCGACCACCGCCGGCGGCCCGCAGCAGTGGCAGACCTGCCCCAATGACAAGATCGGCATGGAGTGCAGCGACCTCCAGGTCCCGGCCGACTGGCAGAAGCCGGACGGCCGCAAGATCACCCTCAAGCTGGGCCGCCTGAAAGCCACCGGCAAGTCCGAAGGCTCGGTCCTGATCGCCTACGGCGGCCCTGGCGGCCCCGGCATCGGCATCACCCAGTCCGCCCCCGACTGGTGGGCCAAGCTCCGCGAACGCATGGACATCGTCACGTGGGACACCCGCGGCTACGGCGAGCAGTTCAGGGGCCTCAGCACGGGCCTGCAGTGTGCCTGGACCCGCGTTCCCATCCCCGACTCACCCCGTGACGACGCCGACTTCGGCCGCCTGTCCGACACCAACCGCGGCTACGCCGAGGCCTGCCGGCTCAAGGATCCCGAGCTGTTCGCCAACATGAGCTCGGCAGACCAGGCCAGAGACATGGAGGCGATCAGAAAGGCCCTCGGCGACGACAAGCTCAACTACTACGGCGCCTCCTACGCGGGCTTCTACGGCCAGGCCTACGCCCGCCTCTTCCCTGACCGGATCCGCACGATGGTCCTCGACGGCACGTGGAGCCACAGTGCCACCGACTGGGAGCGCGAGCTGGAGGAGATGGCCAAGTCCAACGAGCAGTTCCTGCGACGCTTCTTCACCTGGTGCGCCTCCAACGACTGCGCGGACGTCCCCGCCCTCTGGCGCACCCTGATCGCCCGAGCCGACCGCACCCCCATCCCCACGAAGACCGCCAACGTCGCCTACAAGACCCGCGACCTCCAGAGCTTCGCCCTGGGCCTGGCCCGCCAGGGCACCGCCGCCTGGCCCAAACTGGCCCAGGCGATCCGCAAGGCCGCCGACGGTGACGCCTCCGACTTCGTCCCCCAACGCGGCGCCCGCTACCCCGACCAGGCCACCGGCGTCACCGAATGCGCCGACTGGCCCCGCTTCGCCAACCGCAAGGAGATGACCGCCACCATCAATCGCCTGCAACGCGTGGCCCCCAACACCGGCACGGCCAACACCCTCGCCTCAGCGACCCTGGGCTGCATCGGCTGGCCCCAGCCGGTCACCAACCCACCCACCCCGCTCCCCAAGGGCCTCCCTCCCATGCTGGGCGCAGGCGCCTGGGGCGAGTCGGACGCGGTGACCCGCGTCCTCTCCCAGGTGCCCGGCAGCGCCACCATCCGCCACGACGGCCCCGGCCACACGCTCTACGGCACCAACCCCTGCGCCCGAGACCACATCAACCGCTACTTCACCGACCGCACTATGCCCCCCACCAAAACAGAATGCTGACCCCACAACCCTGACCCCCACACCCGGACACACTCCCTCGCGATGTTCCCACCGAACAACCCTCGGAGATGCCTGTGCCAGGGGGATGGCTGCGCCGAGGGGATGCCTGTGCCGAGGGGATGCCTGTGCCAACGCGAGCAGACGACGCGCCGGTTGGGCCGCCCGCACAGCAGTTGGGCGGCCCGCTGTCGGCGTACTCCAGATGCAGAGTGAGTACGGGTCAACGTGCAGGCGTGAGCGGCGTGTCAGCGGCACCAGCGCATCGACGTCCCCACGCCCTGGCTTTTGGTCCGAGGCTCCCGCGATTTAGGGTGTGTTACCCATCCCGCCACCGAGGCCGGGTACCCGCTGGAGGTCTGGTGGCCGATCACCGCCCCTTATCCACTGATGACGTCCCGCTGCCACCGCATCCGCCAGCATCGGCGTCGGCATCAGGCGGCCCTGGACGTCTGCGACGCTGGGGGCTGATTGCCGCTGCGGTCGTGGTCGTGGCGGCGGGCTCCTTCGTGGCTGCATGGCCGCCGGATTCGGCTCCATCGTTCCGGGCGATAGGCAAGCCGATCGTCGGCGACGGCAAGTGGGCTGGGGCCGTGGCACTGACGGAGCTGAACGGCCGAACGGTCGCCGTTGTCGCGCACAATAACCTGGCGCAGGCATGGGACCTGTCCACCGGTGAAAGCCTCGGCAGGCCGTTCGGCGGAGACGAGGATCAATTCATCGACGCCCTGGCGGTCGGGCAGATGAACAGTAGACAGATCGTCGTCAGCGGTGGCGGCAGCGACCTCGCGCAGGTGTGGGATCTGACCTCGGGCAAGCAGATCGGCGCCTTTGTCGGAGCCGGCTCCCCCCTCTCACTCGGGCAGATGAACGGCAAGACGATCGCGATCTCCGGAGATCAGCTCGGCCGGGTGGGAGTGTGGGACCTGGCGGCGGGACGACTGCCGGGCACCCTGCTCATTGGCCACAGCCGGGCCGTTTACGCAGTGGCGTTGGGGCAACTCGAGGGTAAGACGATCGCAGTCTCCGGCGGCAACGACGGCACCGTTCGAGTATGGGACCTGACCGTCGGCAAACAGCTGGGAAGCGAGCTCACCGGCCACACCGACTACGTCTTCTCCGTAGCGATCGGACAGCTCAACGGTAGAACGATCGCGGTGTCGGGGAGCAAGGACGGCACCGTGCGGGTGTGGGATCTGGCAGCACACAAACAACTGGGCGAACCGCTGACCGGCCACACCGGCGAAGTCCGCTCAGTCGCCGTGGGCCTGCTGGACGACCGGACGATCGCGGTGTCGGGGAGCAAGGACGGCACCGTGCGGGTGTGGGATCTGGCAGCACACAAACAACTGGGCGAACCGCTGACCGGCCACACCAGCGAAGTCCGCTCAGTCGCGGTCGGCCGCCTGGGCGGCGAAACGATCGCGATTTCCGCCGGCGGTGACGACGGCACCGTACGGCTATGGGGTCTGGGGTCCGCGCCGGTGTCGTCAGGCGGCTGAGGCAGGCGTGTCAGGGTCCTTGCGCGCGGCTGTTGAGGGGGTGCGCACGTCCGCCATGGGCAGTGTGCGGGCCTTAATTTGATCATGTCCTCCCGGCGCATGTTGGCCGCTCTCTGACAGTGGAGGCAGGCCACGCTGCCCTTCTTGGCCGCGCGGGTCGAACTCAAGCTCCAGCTCTGCACGATTAGCCGTGCCTGACTCTGCACATGACCCTGTACCCCGACCCCGCACAGCGGTTGGAAGGGCCCGCACAGCGGTTGGAACGTCTGCGCAGGGATTGGGCTGCCTGCGCTGGGGTTGGGCTGCCTGCGGCGTTTTGGGCAACGCGGGTGCGTGACGCGTCGAGGCGGATGTCGATCGAAGGGCGAGTGCTGGAGCTGGAGCTCCGGTTATCGCACCACGCGCGCGAGGAGGTCGTTGAGGGCGGCCTGCTCCTCCGAAGTGAGCCGGGCCAAGGGTGAAGCCTCGGTGAGCAGGTCGATCAGCCGCTCGCGGAGTGCGGCGCCTTCGGGGGTCAGCACGAGTTGCTTGGCACGGCGGTCACCGGGATGAGGGCGCCGTTCGACGATGCCCTGCTCCTCCAGCCGATCGACGACGAAGGTCGCGTTCGACGGCTCGCAACTCATCCGCTCGGCCAGGTCGCGCATGGTCATCGGGCCGGTGAGTTCGCGCAGCGCCACCGCCTGGGCCGCCGTCAGGTCCAGCGCCCCCGCCCGCTCCCTGATATGGCCCTCGATCTGCTTGGCCAACGCGCCGACAAGACCGCACAGGTTCCGCTCAGCAATGGCCCGCTCCGCGCTGCCAACGGCACCGCCGCTGGTGGCGCCCACGCCGGCGGCATCACCACTGGTGGCCCCACCACCGCTGGCGTCACCGCTGGTGGCGCCAAGGCTGGCGGCGTCACCACCGGTCGCGTCAGCGCCGTTGGCAAGGCCGGGGGCGTCACCACCGGTCGCGTCACGGCTAGCGGCGTCACGGTTCGCGGCGTCACCGCCGGTGACGTCAGCGCTGGTGATGGCAAGGCTGGCGGCGTCATGGCTGGTGACGTTACCGCCGCTGGTGGCAAGGGTGGCGTCATCAGCGCTGGTGGCGGGGTGGGGCGACTTCACAGGGCCAGGATAGCTCAAGCATGCATATTTGCAGCTTTAATAGTTCTAGTTGTAAGTTTCTCTGCCATGAACAGCTACGAAGAGCGTCTGCGTCGGCCGTCCTCTGCTCGTTCCCTTCAGCTTGGCGAGCTCAAGATCAGCTATGTGCCGGACGGTGCGGTGCAGCTCAAGCCGTACGGGTGGTTGCTCAGGACGACAGAGCAGGATTGGAAGGACAACGCCGCCTTCCTCGACCACACGGGAAACCTTGTGGGGAGCATCGGTGCGCTGTTGGTGGAGTACGGCGAGAGGGCCTTGTTGATCGATGCCGGAGTGGGGCCGGTGTCCGTGCCCGACGATCCGGAGAACCCGAAGATCGGCTCCATCCGTGGTGGCGAGTTGCTCGACAGCCTTGCCAAGCTGGGTCGGCGGCCCAACGAGATCGAGGCGGTGGCCTTCACTCACCTGCACCTCGACCATCTCGGCTGGGCCTGGCACCCCGCGCCTGGCCGCGACCGGCCCGCGTTCACCGAGGCCGACTACCTGATCTCTGAGCCCGAATGGGAGCAGCGGCACCTGAGCCTTGAGCAGGGGACGACCGACGAGATGCTCGCCGCTCTGGCGCCTCGGGCGCGTACCGTGCGGGATGACGAGGAGATCTTCCCGGGAGTGCGGGTGGCGCTGGCTCCTGGGCATACGTTCGGGCACGCCACCTACACGATCACGTCCGGCGGGCAGCGGTTGATCGCGTTCGGTGACGCGCTGCACTCCTCAGTCCAGATCCGGCATCCCGAGTGGTTCGCCGGTTCGGACCTGGACTCGGTGGAGTCGACGGTGCACCGGCACCGGCTGGTCAACGAGTTGCAGCGTCCGGACACGATCGGCTTCGGCGTGCACTTCGCCGACGTGGTGTTCGGCCGCGTCGACCACACCGCCGACGACGACGGCCCGACCTGGGTGCCCGTAGCATGAACCCCCATTTGCCTAACGCCCGCGCGTCGTCGCCGTCTGATGTCCCCGGTGCAGCGCGTAGACCATCTCGCCGCCGAACGCCCCCTGTACAGCGCGTAGACCATCTCGCCGCCGAACGCCCCCTGTACAGCGCGTAGACCATCTCGCCGCCGAACGCCCCCTGTACAGCGCGTAGACCATCTCGCCGCCGAACGCCCCCTGTGCAGCGTGTGGGCATCACCACCTGACGTCGTGGTGCAACGGGCCTGACGTCCCGGCGCGGCGCATGACGTCCAACACAGCGGTGCCCGATGTCCCGGCGCGGTGCGCCACCCTCAGTGCCCGATGTTCGAGTGCAGCGGGAAGCCACCACACCACCCAACGTCCGGCCGGGCGCCACCTGATGTCCCGGCGCGACGCCCAGGCCTCACCACCCGACGCCCAGGCCCGAATACCCGGCCGGACGCCCAGGCCTCACCAACCGACACCCGGGCGCCCGACGTCCGGTACGCGTACCGGGAGGGCCAGGGCTTGCTGCACGGCATGTCCCTGACCGTCCGCCCCGGCGCGACGCGCAGGCCTCACCACCCGACGCCCGGGCCCGAATGTCGCGGTGCGACGCGCAGGCCTCACCACCCGACGCCCGGGCCCGAATGTCGCGGTGCGACGCGCAGGCCTCACCACCCGACGCCCGGGGTCGGCGGCGCGGGGGGCGCACCGGCTATTGGGGTGGGTGGGTCAGGAGTGGGTGGTGGTTGGGGTGCCGTGCCAGCTGGTCCATAGGGCGGCGTAGGAGCCGCCCTCCGCGACCAGGTCGTCGTGGGAGCCCAGCTCGCTGATCCGGCCGTCCTCCACGACGGCCACCCGGTCGGCGTCGTGGGCGGTGTGGAGGCGGTGGGCGATTGCGATCACGGTGCGGCCGTCGAGGACGGCGGCCAGTGAGCGTTCGAGGTGGCGGGCCGCGCGGGGGTCGATGAGGGAGGTGGCCTCGTCCAGGACCAGGGTGTGCGGGTCGGCGAGCACCAGGCGGGCCAGGGCGAGTTGCTGCGCCTGGGCGGGCGACACTGCCAGGCCGCCGGAGCCCACCTCCGTCTCCAGGCCCGCGGGCAGGGCGAGGACCCAGTCGAGGGCGTCCACTGCCTCCAGCGCCTGGCGTACGGCCGCGTCGGAGGCGTGCGGGCGGGCGATCAGCAGGTTGTCGCGCAGCGAGCCCTTGAACACGTGGTGCTCCTGCGTCACCAGCGCCACGTGGCCGCGCAGTTCGTCGAGCGGCAGGTCCACGAGCGGGACCCCGCCCACGGTCACCGAGCCGGTACGCGGTCCGTGGATGCCCGCCAGCAGCCGGCCCAGCGTGGACTTGCCGGCTCCTGAAGGGCCCACCATGGCGAGTCGTTCGCCGGGGCGGACGGTCAGGGACACGCCGTGCAGCACGTCCCGGCCCTCCCGGTACGCGTACCGGACGTCGGACGCCTCCAGCAGCTCGCTCGAAGGACGGGAGGACGCCTCCAGCAGCTTGCCCCCGGGACCGGAAGACGCCTTCAGCAGCTTGCCCGCCGGACCGGAAGACGCCTCCAGCAGCTCGCCCGCGGGACCGGAGGGCGCCTCCAGCAGCTCGCCCGAGGGGCGGGAGGAGCCGAGCGCGCGGTCGTCGGGGACGTTGGCCACGCCCAGCAGCCGGGCCATGGACGCCCCGCCCACCTGCAGCTCGTCGATCCACATCAGGAACCTGTCCAGCGGGTCGATCAGCTGCTGCGCGTAGAGCGTGGCGGTGGCCACCTGGGAGAGCGCCACCCAGCCGTTGGTGTAGAACAGGCCCCCGACCAGCAGCGTGGTCACGACCGGGATCACGTAGCCCAGCTCGACGGCGGGGAACCACACCGTGCGGAGCCCGAGCGTGTAGCGTTCGGCGGCGAAGGAGCGGCTGATGTCGGCGTCGGTACGGGAGCGGCGGCGCTCCTGCAGGCCGAGCGCCTCCACGGCGCGGGCGCCCTCGACGGTTTCGGCCAGCCCTTCCGTCATGTCGGCATAGGCGGCGTTCTCGCGGAGATAGCCGTCTCGCGCCCGCCTCAGGTACCAGCGCGTGGCGACCCAGATCACCGGCCCGGCGATCAGCATCGGCAGCATGAGCAGGGGGCTGACCAGGAGCAGCGCGCCGACCGTGATCAGGAAGGTGACCAGGGCGATCAGCGTCTCCGGGACGGCTTTGCGTACGGTGCGGGAGAGCGAGTCCACGTCACGGGAGGTGCGGGTGATCAGGTCGCCGGACCCGGCCCGCTCGACGGTGGACAGCGGCAGCGCGAGCACCCGGTCCACGAACTCCTCGCGCAGCTCCGCCAGCACCTTCTCGCCGAGCTTGGCCGAGGCCAGCACCGCGAACCGCATGAGCGCACCCTGCAGCAGCAGGAAGCCGCCGATGGCGGCGGCCACGAGGGTGACGTTGACCTCGATGCCGTACTGGACGTCCTCCACCAGCCCGCCGAGCTGCCACGGCACCACCAGCCCCGCGACGGCCGCCAGGCCGTGCAGGGCCAGCGCGATCGTGAGCTGTCGCGGGTAGCGGAGGGTGAGCCGCCTGGCATAGGCACGCACCTGTTTTCGATCGGCGACCGGCAAGATCTCGCGAGCCATCCTGCTTCACCCCTTCCCGGACGAACGAGCCAGCGAGCATCCCGAATGTGCGCCGTGCCGCCCGCGAGTGGTCCCATCCGGCCCAGAGTGGAGGCGGGTCTGGGAGCCGAGAGTGGGCAGGGGGCAGCGCTTCCCGTGGGTCCGGGGCATGAGGTCAGTCCTCTCCGCGGGTCACGGTGGCGGCGTAGTGTGGTGAGCTGTCCAGCAGTTGGCGGTGCGTGCCCTCGGCGAGCACCCGCCCGTCCTGCACGTAGACGACGTGGTCGGTGCGGTCGAGCACCAGCGGGCTGGTCGTGCAGATCAGCGTGGTCTTGCCGGCCCGGGCCTTGGCGAGGCGTTCGGCGATGCGGGCCTCGCTGTGGGCGTCGACGGCGCTGGTGGGCTCGACCAGGATGAGCACCTCGGGGTCGGCCAGCAGCGCGCGGGCCAGGCGCAGCCGCTGCTGCTGCCCACCCGAGAACTCCCGCCCCGCCTCGGCCACCGTGGCCGACAGCCCGTCGGGCAGCGCCTCCACGATGTCCTCGGCGCAGGCCGCGTGCAGAGCCTCGCGCAGTTGCGCGTCGGAGGCCTCGCCGCGCACGTCGAGCTCGTCGCGCAGGCGGCCGGTGAACAGCCGGGCGCCGTTGTCGGCGACCAGGATGCGGGCGCGGACCTCGTCGATGGGCAGCGTGGACAGGTCGGCCGGGCCGAACGTGACGTCGCCGTCGGCGTAGCGGCCGAGCCGGTCGGCGATGGCGATGGCGTCATCGGAGGTGTCCGCCGCGACCGCCGTGAGGCAGCCGGGCTGGAGGGTCACGCCGCTGTAGGAGTCGCGCAGCACGCCGCCCGCGCTGGCGCCGGTGCCGCCGGTGACCTCGGGCTGGATGGACAGGATCCGGATCACGCGCCCGGCCGCCACGTGGCCCTTGGTGAGCTTGTCGGCGGCCTCGGTGAGCGTCCGCATGGGGCCGATCAGGAAGACCGCGTAGAGGTAGAACGCGACGAGCTGCCCGGTGGGGATCTCCCCGGCGACGGCGAACGAGGCGCCGACGCCGGTGACGACCGCGATGAGCAGGCCGGGCAGCACGATCTGGGCGCCTTCGAGCACGGACTCGATCCCGGCCACGCTCACCCCGGCCCGCCGCACCCGCTGCGACTCGGCCCGGTAGCGGTCGGAGAACACCTGCTCCCCGCCGATCCCGCGCAGCACCCGCAGGCCCGCCACGATGTCGGCGGCCCTGGTGGACAGCTCGCCGGACAGCTCGCGCTGGCCCGCCTGACGCTTGTGCAGGGGCCTGAGCAGCGGCCCCACGGCCGCGGTCATGAGCGGCACGCCGAACAGGACCAGCAGCCCGAGCGGCAGCGAGGTCGAGATGAGGATCACCGTGACGGTGACGATGGCCACGATGGCGCCGGTGCCGCGCAGCAGGATGTCGATGGAGTTGCCGATGTGGGCGATGTCGGAGTTGCCGACGCTGACGACCTCACCGGTCGAGAGCCGCTTCGGCAGCGTGGCGCCCAGCCTGGCGGACTGCCTGGCGGTCAGCTGCACGGTGCGGTAGGCGGCGGCCAGCCAGTTGTAGACGGCCATCCGGTGCCGCATGATCCCGGTGAACGCCTGCATCAGCCCCAGCCCGAACAGGACCGACGCCCAGAGCAGCAGCCCCTCGGTGTCCTTGGCGGTGACGGCGTCGATGCCCTTGCCGAGCGCAGCCGGCATCAGCGCCTGCACCAGCCACCACAGCGTGGCGAAGCCGATGCCCGCGAGAAGGGGTGCCGACTGCCGCCGCGCGTTCCACCACAGGTAGCGGAGCGGGCTGCGGATGTCGGGCACGCCGGGATCGGCTTCAGGAAGGGATCGCATGGCCTGACAAGGTTGACAAGGCGCACCCCGGCTCGGCAAACGGTTTTCGAGCTGCTGGAACGTACGAAAACCCGCCACTAAAGCGTCCGGAATGCCCGGTACGTGTACGTGAGCGCCGCCAGCGCAGTCACCGCCAGCAGCAAATATCCCACCGTGTACGCCCCCGTCACGGTGAAGACGACCCCCATCACCAACGGCGGGAAGTACCCGCCCAGCCCTCCGGCCGCCCCGACGAGCCCGGTCACCGCCCCCACCCTGGACGCCTCGACCAGCCTGGCCACCAGGGCGAACACGCCGCCGGTCCCGAGGCCCAGGAAGAACGCCATGAGCACGAAGCTCACCCCGGCGGGCACCTCGGGCGGCGGCCGCAGGGCCAGCACCAGCGCCATCACCACGATCCCGCCGAGCGAGCCGAACAGCACCCTGACCGGCCCGATCCGGTCGGAGATCGCCCCGCCCAGCGGTCTCGCCAGCACGGCCGCGATGGAGAACCCGGCCGTACGCAGCCCGGCGTCGGTCTGGGCGAAGCGGTACACGTTCTGCAGCAATGTCGGCAGATAAGTGGAAAAGGCTACGAAACCACCAAAAGTCACTGCATAGAGGAACGCGCACTGCCAGGTCGCCTTGATCCGCGCCGCCTCCCGTATCCCACGCAAGGCGGACGCCCCCGCGGCCGACCCAGCAGGCGACCCAGCAGGCGACCCAGCAGGCGACCACGCGGGTGAGTCCCGGCTTCCGCCCAGCATGATCACTCCCATCAGCGCCAGCACCGCCGCCATCAGCACATGCGCCCCCGCCCGCCCGAACTCCTCCACCAGTCGCGGCGTGAAGAACGACGACAGCGCCGTCCCACCCATGCCCGCCCCGAAGACGCCGGTCGCGAACCCCCGGCGCGCGGGCTCGTACCAGGCGTTCACGAACGGGATGCCGACCGCGAACGACGTCCCCGCAATCCCCAGCAGGAACCCCCAGAACAGCAGCCACCCGTACGAACCGGACCACCCGACGAGCAGCACCGGCACGATCGACACGAAACAGATGACCGCGAACATCCGCCGCCCGCCGAGCCGGTCCGTCAGCACCCCCACCGGGATCCGCCCCAGCGCCCCGACGACCACCGGGATCGCCACCAGCAGCGAGGTCTGGGTCGGCGACAGCCCCAACTGCCCGCTGTAGCTCCCGGACAGGGGCCCTATGAGGTTCCAGGCCCAGAACGTCACCGCGAACGCCGCAGTGGCCAGGGCCAGGTTCGGCACCTGACCTTTACGAAGCTCAGACATACACCCTGTGTAACAGAGAGTCACTATGTGTGATGAAGTGGGGGTATGAGTGCGGAGGAGCTTTTGCTGAAGACCGGTCGCTATCTGCGC
Source organism: Nonomuraea angiospora (assembly GCF_014873145.1). Lineage (NCBI taxonomy): Bacteria > Bacillati > Actinomycetota > Actinomycetes > Streptosporangiales > Streptosporangiaceae > Nonomuraea > Nonomuraea angiospora. The sequence goes on from NZ_JADBEK010000001.1 coordinate 6,409,318, forward strand.
AGATCGGTCACCAGCGCCGATCTGCACACCCTCTACCTGAAAGGCGGCGTCGAGGGAGACATCTTCTACCGCGACCGGTGGAGTCACGACAAGGTGGTCCGCTCCACGCACGGCGTGAACTGCACGGGCTCGTGCTCCTGGAAGGTGTTCGTCAAGGACGGCATCATCACCTGGGAGGCGCAGGAGACCGACTACCCGAGCGTGGGCCCCGACCGCCCCGAGTACGAGCCGCGCGGCTGCCCGCGCGGCGCCGCCTTCTCCTGGTACACCTACTCGCCGACCCGGGTCCGCTACCCGTACGCCCGGCGCGTCCTGGTCGAGATGTACCTGGAAGCGAAGAAACGCCTGAACGGCGACCCGGTCGACGCATGGGCATATGTCGTGAAAAATCCGGTGAAACGGCGTCGCTACCAGTCCGCCCGGGGCACCGGCGGCCTCGTCCGCGTCACCTGGGACCTCGCCACCGAGATGATCGCCGCCGCCCACGTCCACACCATCCAGCGGTACGGTCCCGACCGGATCGCCGGCTTCTCCCCTATCCCCGCCATGTCGATGGTCTCCCAGGCGGTCGGCTCCCGGTTCCTGTCGCTGATCGGGGGCGCCATGCTCTCCTTCTACGACTGGTACGCCGACCTGCCCGTGGCCTCCCCCCAGGTCTTCGGCGACCAGACCGACGTGCCGGAGTCGGCCGACTGGTGGGACGCCGCGTACCTGATGATGTGGGGCGCGAACGTCCCCGTCACCCGCACCCCCGACGCGCACTGGATGGCCGAGGCCCGCTACCGGGGCCAGAAGGTCGTCGTGGTCTCCCCCGACTACAGCGACGCCGCCAAGTTCGCCGACGAGTTCGTCAGCGTGCGGCCCGGCACGGACGGCGCGCTGGCCATGGCCATGGGGCACGTGCTGCTCAAGGAGTTCTTCGTCGAGCGCGGGACGCCCTACTTCACCGACTACGTCAAGCGCTTCACCGACCTGCCCTTCCTCGTCCGCCTCGAGGAGCGCGCGGGCGCGTACGTGCCCGGCAGGTTCCTCACCGCCAAGGACCTGGGCTCCGAGGAGGAGGCGGCCGAGTGGAAGACCGTGCTCATGTCGGAGGCCGGCGAGCCCGTCGTGCCGAACGGCTCGGCCGGCTTCCGCTGGACCGAGTCCGGCAAGGGCCGCTGGAACCTCGACCTCGGCACCGACCCCAAGCTCACCCTGTACGGGGGCGAGCCGGCCGAGGTCCTGCTGCCCCGCTTCGACGGCGGCCCTTCGGCGCGCAGGGGCGTCCCGGTGACCCGGGTCGGGGAGCACCTGGTGACCACGGTGTTCGACCTGCTGCTGGCCCAGTACGGGGTGGCGCGCGACGGGCTCCCCGGCGTCTGGCCGGCGGGCTACGAGGACGCCGGGGAGCCGTACACGCCGGCCTGGCAGGAGGGGATCACGGGCGTGCCCGCCGGGAGGGCGGTGAAGATCGCCCGGGAGTTCGCGCGGACGGCCGAGTCGACCCGGGGCAGATGCATGATCATCCTCGGGGCGGGCACCACGCAGTGGTTCCACGGCGACACGATCTACCGGGCGTTCCTGTCGCTCCTCCTGCTGACCGGCTGCCAGGGCCGCAACGGCGGCGGCTGGGCGCACTACGTGGGCCAGGAGAAATGCCGGCCTCTGGCCGGCTGGGCGCTGCTGGCGGGCGCCCTCGACTGGGCCCGGCCGCCGCGGCAGGTTCCGGGCACGCCGTACTGGTACCTGCACACCGACCAGTGGCGCTACGACCACTTCGACGCGGGCGACCTGGCCTCGCCGCTCGGCCCCGGCACGTTCCGCGGCAAGCGCACCTCGGACCTGGTGGTGGAGGCCGTCAAGAACGGCTGGATGCCGATGGCCCCGACGTTCGACCGCAACCCCCTGGAGCTGGGCGACGCCGACGACCCCATCGCCTTCACCCGCGAGGAGCTCCGCTCGGGCCGGCTCGGCTACGCCGCCGAACGCCCGGACGACCCGCGCAACTGGCCCCGCGTGCTCATGCTCTGGCGCTCGAACCTCTTCGGCTCCTCCGCCAAGGGCAGCGAGTACTTCCAGCACCACCTCCTCGGCGCCATCTCCAACCTGGAGGACCCCGACGACCGGGCCCCGAGCGGCAAGCTGGACCTCCTGGTCACGCTGGACTTCAGGATGACGTCCTCGACGATCTTCTCCGACATCGTGCTCCCGGCCGCCACCTGGTACGAGAAGCACGACCTGTCGTCCACGGACATGCACCCGTTCGTGCACGCGTTCAACCCGGCGATCAGCCCACCCTGGGAGACAAAGACCGATTTTTCGGCCTTTCATGCCATCGCTCGCACCTTCAGCAAGCTCGGCGAGAAGCACCTCGGCGTCCGCCGGGACGTGGTCGCGACGGCGTACCAGCACGACACCCCGGGCGAGCTGGCGACGGGCGGCGGGCCCGAGCTCAAGGTGGTGGAGCGCGACTACGGCGCCATCGCCGAGAAGCTGGCGGCGCTCGGCCCCCTCACGGAGAAGCTGGGGATCCCGGTCAAGGGCGTGACGTTCATGCCCGACGAGGAGGTGACCTGGCTGGGCCAGTCGTGCGGCCTGGTGCCGCGCGGCGCGGCCAAGGGCCGGCCGGAGCTCGACACCGACGCCAAGGCGTGCGAGGCGATCCTGGCCCTGTCGGGCGTCAGCAACGGCAGGCTGGCCGCGCAGGGCTTCAGGCAGCTCGCCGAGCGTACGGGCACCGACTTCGAGGACCTGGTCAGCGTCTGGCACCGGATCGTCTTCTCCGACACCCAGGCCAGGCCGGTGCAGGTCGCCGCCAGCCCCGAGTGGTCGGGCAAGGAGTCGCACGAGCGCCGCTACTCCCCCTTCACGATCAACGTCGAGAACGGCAAGCCCTGGCACACGCTCACCGGCCGCATGCACTTCTTCCTCGACCACGACTGGATGCACGAGTACGGCGAGTCGCTGCCGGTCTACCGCCCGCCGCTGGACCTGGCAGCACTGTTCGGGGAGGCGGGCACGCTGCGCTACCTGACCCCGCACAGCAAGTGGTCGATCCACTCCGAGTTCCAGGACAACCTGCTCATGCTGTCGCTGTCGAGGGGCGGCCCGACGATCTGGATGTCGGTCGAGGACGCGGCCGGGCTCGGGATCGCCGACAACGACTGGATCGAGGCGGTCAACCGCAACGGCGTGGTCGTGGCCAGGGCGATCGTCTCGCACCGCATGCCGAAGGGCACGGTGTACATGTACCACGCGCAGGAGCGCCTGATCGACGTGCCCAAGTCGGAGGCGACCGGCCGCAGGGGCGGCATCCACAACGCGCTGACGAGGGTGCTCATCAAGCCCACCCACATGATCGGCGGCTACGCCCAGCTCTCGTACGGCTTCAACTACTTCGGCCCCACCGGCAACCAGCGCGACGAGATCACCACCATCCGCCGCAGATCACAGGAGGTGCGCTTCTGATGGCGAAGATCATGGCCCAGATCGCCATGGTGATGAACCTGGACAAGTGCATCGGCTGCCACACCTGCTCGGTCACCTGCAAGCAGACCTGGACCAACCGGGCGGGCGTCGAGTACGTCTGGTTCAACAACGTCGAGACCCGCCCCGGCCAGGGCTACCCGAGGCGCTACGAGGACCAGGAGCGCTGGCGCGGCGGCTGGACGCTCGACAAGCGGGGCAGGCTCAAGCTCAGGGCGGGCGGCCGGCTCCGCAAGCTGCTCACCATCTTCGCCAGCCCCCTCATGCCCGCGCTCCGGGACTACTACGAGCCCTGGACGTACGACTACGAGAACCTCATCAAAGCGCCCCTCTCCGAGGACGTCCCCGTCGCGCCGCCCAGGTCGCTCATCAGCAACCGGCCCACCAAGATCGAGTGGAGCGCCAACTGGGACGACGACCTCGGCGGCGACCCCTCGCCCGACCCCGTGCTCGCCAAGGTCTCGGACCAGGTCAAGCTGGCCTTCGAGCAGGCGTTCATGTTCTACCTGCCGCGCATCTGCGAGCACTGCCTCAACCCGTCGTGCGTGGCCTCGTGCCCCTCGGGCGCCCTGTACAAGCGGGCCGAGGACGGCATCGTGCTCGTGGACCAGGACAGGTGCCGGGGCTGGCGCATGTGCGTGACGGGCTGCCCGTACAAGAAGGTGTACTTCAACCACAAGACCGGCAAAGCGGAGAAGTGCACGTTCTGCTACCCGCGCGTGGAGGTCGGGCTGCCGACGGTCTGCTCGGAGACCTGCGTGGGGCGCCTGCGCTACCTGGGGGTCCTGCTGTACGACGCCGACCGCGTGGCGGCGGCCGCCTCGGTGGCCAACGAGCGCGACCTGTACGAGGCCCAGCTCGACCTGTTCGTCGACCCGTACGACCCGGCGGTGGACGCCGCGGACCTGCCTGCCGACTGGGTGGAGGCCGCGCGGAGATCCCCGGTGTACGACCTGATCAAGAAATATCGGATAGCGCTGCCGTTGCACCCGGAGTACCGCACCCTCCCGATGGTCTGGTACGTCCCGCCGCTCTCCCCCGTCGTGGACGCGCTCGCCGAAGGAGGCCACGACGGCGAGGACGCGGTCAACCTGTTCGCCGCCATCGAGTCGCTCCGCATCCCCGTCGGCTACCTGGCCGAGCTGTTCACCGCCGGCGACCCGACGCCCGTGACCGCCGCGCTGCGCCGGCTCGCGGCGATGCGCTCGTACATGCGCTCCGTCAACCTGGGCGAGCCGCCCGTCCTGGCGGACACGGGCCTGCCGGAGGACCAGGTACGCGACATGTACCGGCTGCTGGCGCTGGCCAAGTACGAGGAGCGGTACGTGATCCCGACCGCCTTCGGGAACATCCCGCCCGGGATCGTGGAGGAGGGCGGCTGCAGCCTCGACTACGACGGGGGGCCGGGGATGCAGGCCCCGTTCGGCGAGGGGTCGGGCCGGCCCGTCCCGGTCTCGGTGGAGACCTTCCACAGCCTGAAGCAGCGCCAGACCAGTGACGAGATCACCCACGACCGGGTGAACCTACTCAACTGGGACGGCCGCGGCGTCCCCGCCGGCCTGTTCCCGACCAAGAGGAGAAGATCATGAGCAGCGCCGTCGTCTGGCAGGCCGCCGCCCACCTCCTCGCCTATCCCGACGAGCGCTTCTGGCACCGGCTCCCGCTCATCAAGGAGGCCGCCGAGCCGCACTTCGGGGCGTTCCTGACGCGCGCCTCCGACCTCGGGCCCGGCGAGCTGGCCGCGCACTACGTGGAGACGTTCGACCTGCACCGGCGCTGCTGCCTCTACCTCACCTACTACGCCGACGGCGACACCCGCCGCCGCGGCCGGTCGCTGGCCGCGCTGAAACAGCGCTACCGGGCGGCCGGGTGGGAGCTGATGGACGACGAACTGCCCGATTTCCTGCCGGTGATGCTGGAGTTCGCCGCGCTCGATCCCTCGGGCGCCGAGCTCCTCAGGGAGCACAGGCCGGGGCTGGAGCTGCTGCTCACGGCCCTGACCGATCGCGACTCGCCGTACGCGTGCGTGATCGGCGCGGTGTGCGCGGCCCTGCCGCCGATCACCGCCGCCGAGCGGCTCCAGGCCACGCGCCTGGCCCAGGCCGGGCCGCCGGCCGAGACCGTGGGAGGTTACCTGTGAGCTGGGCGGAGAGCACGCTCTGGGTGGTCCTGCCGTACCTGACCCTGCTGGTCTTCGTGGGCGGGCTGATCTGGCGCTACCGCTACGACAAGTTCGGCTGGACGACCCGCTCGTCCCAGCTCTACGAGGGTCCGCTGCTGCGCGTGGCCAGCCCACTGTTCCACTACGGCCTGGTCTTCGTGATCGTCGGCCACGTGACCGGCCTGCTCGTCCCGGTGAGCTGGACCGACGCGATCGGCGTGTCCAACGCCGCCTACCACCTGAACGCCCTCGTCTGGGGCGGGCTCGCGGGCCTGGCCACGCTGGTGGGGCTGGCCCTGCTGATCTACCGCCGCCGCGCCACCGGCCCGGTGTTCCTGGCGACCACGGCCAACGACAAGACGATGTACGCGGTGCTGGCCGCCTCGATCGTGGCGGGCGTGGTGACGACGGTCGCGGGGTTCGTGCCGAGCGACGTCAGCTACCGGACCACGGTCGCGCCCTGGTTCCGCGGCATCTTCGTCCTCCAGCCGGACGCCACCGCGATGCGTCAGGCCGACATCCTTTACAAGGTGCACACGCTCATCGGGATGGCGCTGTTCGTACTTTTCCCGTTCAGCCGCCTGGTGCATGCTCTTTCCGCCCCGTTGGGCTATTTGTTCCGTCCTTACATCGTGTATCGGAGTCGCACCCGATAGCGTGCCGGGGCGTCTGGCAGGGGCGGGAGTAGGCCAGAATCGACCCTTGTGAAGCACGGGTACACCAACAGCACAGTCGGCGACGGCGCCCTGATCGTGAAGTGCTACCAGGGCCCGGAGGCGGCGTTCCGGCTGGGCACGGAGAGCAGATACCTGCGCCGGCTGCGCGGCCGGCTCCCGGTCCCCCGCGTTCACCAGGTCACCTCGACCAGCCTGACCACCCGCTTCGTCTCCGGCGCCCACGGCCAGGACCTCATCGACGAGGGGCACGGCGCCGAGGTGCTCGCCGAGTGCGGCCGGGTCCTGTCGGGCATCCACCGGCTGGGCATCGTGCACGGCGACTTCGGCCCGCAGAACATGCTGTTCGACCCGGCCACGTTCCGGACGACCGCGATCCTCGACTGGGAGTGGGCCCACCCCGGGCGCCCGGTCGAGGACCTCGCGTGGTGCGAGTGGATCATCCGCAGCCACCACGCGGAGCACGTACCGCTGCTCTCGCGCTTCTTCGCCGCGTACGACGGGCCCGTCCCCTCGTGGGCGGAGCGCCAGGAGGCCATGGTGGAGCGCTGCCGCAGTCTGATCGACTTCTGCGGCCGCTGGGAGCCCGGCGGGGCGGGCGAGAAGCTCTGGCACGAACGCCTCGACACCACGGCCGCCTGGACGGAGTAACGGCGCCTTACCGTAAGCCGCGGATCAGCTCCACCGCCGCGTCCACCAGCCCGGCCTCCCGCTCGGTGAGCGCCCTGTCGGCGGCCCGGCGCGCCCTGGCCCGGTCGAGCCCTTCGCCGAAGTCCATGGCGGAGCCCAGCCCGGCGACCAGCGCGACGAGGCCCCGCCGCGCCACCTCGGCGAACTCGACCTCGTCCACGGCCGCCTGCGCGAAGATCACCGCGGACATCGCGCAGTCGAACCCGGGCGGCCCGTCCTGGCTGTTGCACCAGTCGATCACGACCGGACCGCGGGGCGTCAGCATGACGTTGTCGGGGTGCAGGTCCAGATGCAGCACCCGGTCACCGGGATCGGCGGACGCCAGCGCCGGGATCTCGTGCAGGCGCCGCAGCAGCCCGGCGATGATCCCGCCCGCCTCCTCGGCCGTGATCTCCCCGTCGAACAGCGCCCGCAACATCGTCGGCCCCGGCAGCCGCCCCATCACCAGCTCGGTGGCCGACCCCGCGTCGGGGTAGAGCTCGGGCACCGGATATCCGTGGCCGGCCACGTGCGCGATGACCGCCGCCTCCCGCCGCGCGTCGATCGGTATCCGGTAGCGGCGTAAGACCCGCTCGTCGTCGATCGCGTACACGTCCGCGGTGCGCCCGGACCCCAGCAGCTCGCCGACCTCCATGCGGCGCAGCCTACCGACGCTGGCCGTAGACGTGGACCTGCTGTCCTCGGTACTCGGTATCGCGCAGGTGGGAGTGGCCGATGCGTTCGGCGACGGAGACGGACCGCGCGTTGCCGGGCAGGATGAGAGAGATCACTTCCGTCGCGCCGAGCGTGCCGAAGCAGTAGTCGAGGGCCGCCCGCGCCGCCTCGGTGGCATAGCCCTTGCCCCAGTGGTCGCGGGCCAGGCACCAGCCGACTCCCAGCCCCGGGAAGCCATAGGGCCGCCAGGGCCCCGCCCGCCCGGCGAACCGGCCCGTGGCCTTCTCGACCAGCGCCCAATGCGAGTAGCCGCGGATCTCCCTGTGCCCGATGAACGTGGCGAGGCTCCGCCAGGCGTCGGCCCGGGAGGTCCCCACGCTCTCCGCCAGCCCGTCCGCGACCTCGGGATCGGCGAGCATCCTGGCGTAGTCGTCGAAGTCATCACCCGTCAGCGGCCTCATGACAAGTCGTTCCGTCTCGAGCACGACCATGACCAGGAGTATGCCAAAAAATCCGTGGCCCGCCCGCGGGGACCCGGGCTACGTTCCGTCCATGGCCGAGATCCATGGTGTGTGCGAGGACCGCTTCGCCGAGGTGCGCGAGCTGCTGGCCGCCTCCCTGGACAAGGACGACGTCGGCGCCTCGGTGGCCGTCCACGTGGACGGCGAGCCGGTGGTGGACATCTGGGGCGGGTACGCCGACGCGGCCCGCACCGTCCCCTGGGAGCGCGACACCATCACCAACGTCTGGTCCACCACCAAGCCGATGACGGCGCTGTGCGCGCTGATCCTCGCCGACCGGGGTGAGCTCGACCTGGCCGCGCCGGTCGCCGCCTACTGGCCGGAGTTCGCCGCCGCGGGCAAGGAGCGGGTGCTCGTACGCCACCTGCTCTCCCACACCGCCGGCCTGCCCACCTGGGACGAGCCGATGACGGTCGAGGACCTCTACGACTGGCGGCTGGCCACGACGCGGCTGGCCGGGCAGGCGCCGCGCTGGGAGCCCGGCGCCGAGGCCGGATACCACGCGATCACCCAGGGTTTCCTGGTCGGGGAGGTCGTCCGCCGCGTCACCGGGCGCAGCCTGGGCGCCTTCTTCGCCGAGGAGGTGGCCGGGCCGCTGGGGGCGGACTTCCACATCGGCCTCGCCGCCGAGCACGACCCCCGGGTCGCCCCCGTCATCCCGCCCCCGACGCCCATGGAAGCCCCGCCCGACCTGCCCGCCAATCCCGCGCTGCGGCCCGAGGAGGCCAACACCACCCCCTGGCGGCGCGCCGAGATCCCGGCCGGCAACGGGCACGGCAACGCCCGCTCGGTCGGCCTCGTACAGTCGGTCCTGGCCTGCGGCGGGACGCTGCGCGGCGTGCGGCTGCTGTCGGAGGAGGGCTGCGCGCGGGCCGTCGAGGAGCAGTTCCGGGGCTTCGACCGGGTCCTGGGCACGCGGATGTGGTACGGCATGGGCTACGGGCTGCTGGAGCCGCGTACGTGCTTCTGGGGCGGGATGGGCGGCTCGCTGGTCGTGATCGACCTCGACGCCCGCATGACGGTGGCGTACGTGATGAACCGGATGCTCAGCCAGGGCGACGACCGCGGCATGGGTTTCCTGCTGGCCGCCTACCAGGCGCTGTCCTCCTGACGCATTTGTGGCCGCTCTATAGCGGTCTTGTAGGGCCGTCCATGATCGTTGTATGCGGAACCCCCCGGAGGAAGGAAAGATCACGCATGCGCGTTCGTGCAGGTATCGTCGCCGCGGGCATCGCGGCGCTGGCCGCCATCGGCGTCGCCGCCCCCGCCCAGGCGGCCAGCTGGACATACATCGGCGAATACACCAGCTACAGCAAGTGTGTGGACATGGGCCAGTCGTACAAGCGTGAGGGCTGGAACGAGTACAAGTGCTCGCTCAACGGCACCGGCTGGTACTACCTCTGGGTCAGGTAGTCCCCGTTTCCCGGCGGCGCCTCCTCGCGAGAGGGGGCGCCGTTCGCGTGCCGAGACGCCGCTAGGAGACCTGGCGGGACTCGTCGTTCGCGCTGCTGCGGATCTGCTGGATGCGCTGCTTGGTCAGGCCGAGCAGCTCGCCGATGTCCCCGTCCGACAGGCCGGGCAGCGCGTGGTGGAAGACGGGCTTGGGCGGCTGCGCCCGGTCGGCGAAGAGGAACGGCAGCCCCTCGGAGTCCACCAGGTGCGGGGTCTCCCCGGGGTAGAGCGGGACGATCGCGCGGGGCTTGCCCGCTACCGACAAGGGACCTTGTCGGCGAGATTAGTCAGCGCTCCAGGCATCGAGGAACGCCCGGACCGCGGCGCGCGCCAGCTCTCGCAGCTCGCCCTCCGGGATCGTCCGGGTGCCCATCTGCGAACGGGCCTCCAGCGGGCCGACGAGCAGGGCCATGAACTGCTCGGCCGCGAGGTCGGGATCGGCGGCGCGCAGGCGCCCCGCGAGCGCGAGCCGGGCCATCCGGTCGGCGAGGGCCTGGTTGAGGCGGTCGGGGCCGCTCTCCTTGACGATGTCGAGGATGTCGGGAAAGCGGGTGATCTCCGAGTAGAGCAGCCGGCGCAGCGCGCACGAGCGCCCGTCGGTGTGCAGGCGCAGCAGCTCGTCGGCGACGCCCTCCAGCGTGGCACGCAGGTCCTCGCCCGGATCGGCCAGCGGCTCCAGGGCGGCCAGGCGGGCGTTCAGCGTCATCTGCGCGGCGGCCTCGACGGCGCCCCTGAACAGGGTGGCCTTGTCCGTCATGTGGTTGTAGACCGTCGGCTTGGCGACGCCCGCCTCGTCCGCGATGTCCTGCACGCAGGCCTGCGCGTAGCCGAGCCGGGCGAACACGGCGAACGCGCCCTCCAGGATCGCCTGCCGCTTGTCGATGCGCCCGCGCGTGGTGGTGGCCATGCCTCCGAATTGTACCCGCCAGTTCAACTTCATGGACGTACGGGTTGCGGGCAAACGCATGAGGTAACTACTTTGAACCCATGAGTTCAAATACGCCGGACGACCGGATGGACGCGCGGCTGCTGGGCATGATCGGCGTGATCCTGCTCGGCGGCCTGCTGGGCATCCTCAACAGCACGATGGCCGCCGTCGCCATCGACACCCTGGCCGCGACCTTCGAGACCTCGCTGAGCACGATCGGCTGGACGTCCACCGGGTTCCTGCTGGCCGTGACGGCCACCATCCCGTTCACCACCTGGGCCGTCGACCGGTTCGGCGGCAAGCGGCTGTGGCTGGCCGGGCTGGCGCTGTTCCTCGCCGGATCGCTCGGGGCCGGGGCGGCCTGGGACGTGGGCGCCCTGATCGTGTTCCGCGTGGTGCAGGGGTTCGGGGCCGGGCTGCTCGACCCCCTCGTGCTGATCCTGCTGGCCCGCGCCGCCGGGCCGCGCCGGGCCGGACGGGTGATGGGCCTGATGGGCGTGGTCCTGTCCCTGGGGCCCGTGCTCGGGCCGATCGCGGGCGGCGCCGTGCTGGCCGGCCTGTCGTGGCGCTGGATGTTCCTGCTCAGCGTGCCCTTCGGCCTGGTGGCGCTGCTGCTCGCGCTGCGCGTGATCCCCGCCGACGAGCCGTCCGCCGGGCCGCCGGCACGCCTCGACGTCGTGGGGCTGGCGCTGCTCGGGCCCGGGTTCGCGGCCGTCGTCCTGGCCCTGTCGCAGACGGCCGAACAGGGCGCGTTCACCGCCTGGCAGGCGCTCCTCCCGCTGGGCGCGGGCCTGGCGCTGCTGCTCGCCTATGCCCTACACGCCCTGCGCGCCCCCGCCGTCGCGTCCGGAGGCTTGGGCACCTCCGGCAACCGCCGAACTCCCCCCTTGATCGACCTGCGGCTGTTCACCAACCGGGGCTTCACCGCCAGCGTCGCGATCATGGGCCTCGGCGGGCTGGCCCTCTTCGCCGCCCTGTTCGCCCTGCCCCTGTACTACCAGCAGGCCCACGGGCACGGCGTGCTCGCCGCCGGGCTGCTGATGGCGCCGCTCGGGCTCGGCGGCGCGCTCGCCATGCCGCTGGCCGGGCGGCTCTCGGACCGCGTCGGCGCCCGCGGCCTGGCCGTCGGCGGCGCGCTCGTGGCCGGGCTCAGCGCCCTCGCCTTCACCCGGATCGGCGCGGACACGCCCGAGCTCTGGCCGGCGCTGGCGGCGTTCACGATCGGGCTGGGCAGCGGGTGCTTCAGCGCGCCCACGATGGGCTCCCTCTACCGGGCGCTGCCACCGTCCATGGTGGCGCAGGGCAGCTCGGTGCTCTACATGCTCAACCAGCTCGGCGCGGCGCTCGGCGTCGCCGTGGTCACGCTCATCCTCCAGACCGCCGGAGACGTGATCAGCGGCTTCCACGGCATCTTCTGGCTCGTCGTGGCGGTGATCGTGATCATCCTGGCCGCCGTCCCGCTGCTGCCGGGCCGGCCCCGTACGCAGGCCGTACCGGCAGCCGAGCCTGCGAGGAGCACGTCATGAGGACACTGGTGATCAGCGGCGGCACGGACGGCATGGGACGGGCGCTCGCCCGCACCTACCTCGAACGGGGCGACACCGTGGTCGTCATCGGCCGCGACAGGTCCAAGGCCCTCCCCGGGGCGGTGTTCATCCCGGCGGACCTGAGCCTGATCAGCGAGAACCTGCGGGTGATCGACGAGATCAACGCCAGGTTCCCCGTCGTGGACGCGCTCGTGTTGTGCGCGCGCTACTTCCGTACGCACCGGTTCGTGACGGCGGAGGGCGTGGAGGGGACGTTCGCGCTGGACTACCTGAGCCGCTTCCTGCTCAGCTACGGCCTCACGGCGCCCCGCCTCATCGTGAACGTGTCAGGCCCGGGCGAGCCGACCGATCTCATCCACTGGAACGACCTCATGCTCGAACGCCGGTACGACGGCATGACCGCCCAGTTCCAGGCCGGCAAGGCGAACGACCTGCTCGGCGTGGCCTTCGCCGCCCGGCACGGCAGCCGCACCCGCTATGTCCTCATGCACCCCAAAGGCGTCTCGACGAGCGTCGCCGGCGAGTTCGACGCGACGACCGCCGCGCACGTGGAGGCGCTCAAGAAGCACGGACTGCCGGTCGAGGAGGGCATCAAGCCGATCGTCGCCCGCCTCGACGACCCGCCCGCCGAGCCGCTCAGCGCCTTCATCCGAGAACGCCGGATCGCCCTCGCCCCCAGGCCCTTCGACCCGGCCGCCGCGGAACGACTCCACGAGCTCACGCTGAAGGTGATCGACTCGACGGGGAATCGAGTGTCCTACCCCTTGTAGTTGAAGATCTGGCGGAGCGTGTGCTGGACCTCCACGAGATCCCGCTGGTCCGCCATCACCTGGTCGATCGACTTGTACGCCTCGGGGTGCTCGTCCACCAGCGCGGCGGCCCGATCCGCGTTCCAGGTGCGGCCGCTCATGGCCGCGGTGAGCGAAGCTGCGGACAGCTCCCGCTTCGCCTTCGTCCGCGACATGCGGCGGCCCGCGCCGTGGGAGCACGAGTTGTACGACTCGGGGTTGCCGCGACCGCGCACGATGTACGAGCGCGTGCCCATCGAACCCGGGATCACGCCCTCGTCACCGGTGTCGGCCTTGATGGCGCCCTTGCGGGTGATCCACAACGTCTTGCCGTAGTGAGTCTCCTGCTGCGTAAAGTTATGGTGACAATTGATAGTACGTACCCGTTCGCCCTTGCCGACGACCTTGAACAGGGCGTTGATCAGGACCCGGTCCATCCGCGCCCGCGAGGCCATGGCGTAGTGCTGCGCCCACAGCATGTCCTCGATGTACGCGGTGAACTCCGGCGTGCTCTGCACGAGATACGCCAGGTCCGGGTCCTCGAGGGTCGCCTCCTGCTTCTTCATCAGCTTCTTCGCGCCCGTGATGTGCATCTGGGCGAGCTGGTTGCCGATGCCGCGCGAGCCCGAGTGGAGCACCGTCCAGACGTGGTCGCGCTCGTCCAGGCAGACCTCGACGAAGTGGTTGCCCGAGCCGAGCGTGCCGAACTGGTCGCTCACCTTCTTGGCCTGCTTGGGGGTGAGGTCGGTGTGCGGGAGCCCCAGGTCGCTGAGCGCACGGTCGACCGCCGGGTCCTCGTGCCCCTTGCCGACGCCGGCGGGGATGCGGTGCTCCACCATCGGCATCAGGGCGGCGAGGGTCTGGGGCAGGTCGGCGGCCGTGAGCGTCGTCTCGGTCGCCACCATGCCGCAGCCGATGTCCACGCCGACGGCGGCCGGGATGATCGCGTTCTCCGTGGGGATCACCGAGCCGACCGTCGCACCGATGCCGACGTGCGCGTCGGGCATGAGAGCGACGTGGCCGGAGATGAACGGCAGGCGGGCGGTGCGAGCGGCCTGCATGATCGCGCCTTCGTCGATCTCGCTGGCCCATGACAGCAGGTTCGGTGCGGGCTGGTTCGGCACGGGTGAAATCTCCTCACTGGTTCTTGATCAGTGTGGCGTGACCAGGAAGGATTTCCCACCCAATTTTATCGAGGACAGGGCGATTCTGCGGGTTGCGAGCACGTGCGGCCCCCAGACGCCCATGCCCTTGCTCCGGGCTACCGGGTCGACTCGTCAGGGCCGGCTGTCCTTGCCGTCCAGCCATAGCGTGTCGGACTCATCGCGATGGGAACCCGAGCTGCCGACGTGTTTGGCGTCGATCTTCGGCCCCTTTTTGATCACGTGCACCAACGCCATCGCGTGCCCACGTCCAAGGTCGTAGTCCTGCTTCAGCCAGTCAACGATCGCTCCGGCTTTCACGGACGGTTCGTCGAAGCCACGCTCCTTCGCCAGAGCGATGAACTCACGTGGAGTCAGTCCGGTCTTGTCCTCGATGTTGTCGAGGTACGCCTGGAACGACATGCGTTTCTCCATTTCATGGGAGGCCTGTGAGCAGCAAGCTTGTCTTTTGCAAGTATAGTTTGTCAACTGAAGCATGCTGTAAGATCTGCATCATGGCGTCTCGGGAGTACGGACAGTTCTGCGGCCTGGCCCGCGCGATGGAGATGGTCGGCGAACGGTGGAGCATGCTGATCATCCGCAACCTCCTCACCGGGGCCCAGCGCTTCACGGACCTGCACAAGGGCTTGCCCGCCATCCCGACCAACATCCTGTCGGCCCGCCTCAAACAACTCGAAGAGACAGGACTGGCCACCCGTCGCGCGCTCCCGCATCCCGAACGCGCGGTCGTCTACGAGCTCACCGACTACGGACGCGACCTCGAACCGGCGCTGATCGCGCTGGGTCGCTGGGGCGCGCGGACACTCACCGAGCCTCGCCCCGGCGAGCTTGTCACCGCCGAGTCGGTCGCCATGTCCTTCCGCACTACTTACCGGCCGGAAGCAGCCCTTGGAGTCACCGTCGGCTACGAGGTCCGCATGGGCGATCTCACGCTCCGCCTGCAGATCACCGATGGAACGCTCACGGTCGGCATCGGCCGGCACCCCGCCCCCGACCTCGTCATCGAACGGCTCACCGGCCACCCCATCCGCGAACTGATGAGTGGCAGCAGGACCCCCGGCGAAGTACTCCACGACGGCAGCGTGCGCGTAGAAGGCGATCCCGCGCTGCTCGATCGATTCGCCGAGATGTTCCGCTTCTGATCAGCAGACCGGCCATGCCCCGCAGGTCAGTCCCCTGAATACATGCGGTTCAGGTCCACGAGCTCCACGTCCGCGCGCCCGCGCGCCGCCTCCACCAGATCGCCGGTGAATCCGGAGCGTGCGAACAACAGCAGTTTGGGCTGCGTGCCGATCCGGGCGTCGGGAAGCAGCGCGCGCAGGTGATCCAGCCGCTGGAGCTGGGGTACGTCCATGGGCGTGAGCGTGGCCTTGGCCTCGCCGATCGCGATGATCCGATCGGCGGCGAAGGAATTGGTCTCGGTCACCACGATGTCGAGCTCATGCCCTTTGCGGTGCGCTCGGCAGGGGATTTCGCTCGGGCGTACGGCACTGGCGATTCCACCGAGCGTGTCGCCGGAGGCATGAAGGAAGCACCACTCCCGGGCGAGATCTTCGAAATGGGGACCGTAGATCTTCGAGGCCACCGTGTCGGCGTTGGAACGCCAGACGCGGGGGGCCTGGCCGCTGACGAGCTCGGGCTCGCGGCGCTGCGTGATCAACTGGTGCAGACGGACGATCGGCTCGGCGATGCGGAAAACGCTGCGCTTTTCACGCAACGCGTCGTCGACCTGCTCGACGAGGCCGATGCTCCGCAGACCGCTGAGCAGATGTGCCAGCGCGCTCACGGGACGGCCGAGGGCGGCGGCGATCTCCGAGCGACGCTGGTTACCCGCACTGATGGCGCTCAGCGTGGCCGCGTACGAGGTGGGGTCGGAAATCGAGGGCTCCTCCCGCAGGAGCAGCCCGCCTTCGCGAAACATCGCCGAGGCGGGATTCAGCAACCACCGCTGCACCCATCGATCGAACCCCTCCAGGTCGGCCGGACCTGACCCTCCGCACATCTCCAGATAGGCGGGGGTGCCGCCGACGAGGGCATGCACTCGGAAAGCCAGCTCCGGGTCGCCGGTCAGGCCCCAGAAGGCAGCGGCATCGCGGAACCCGAAAGGCCGCACGATCAGCTCGAGCACCGCTCGGCCTCGTAGTGGCGCGCCGCCGCCCAGCAGCTGAGCCATCGCGGTCAACGCGCTGCCGCAGAGGATCAGACGGGTACGAGTGCGCTCCTTCGCGTATCCCGTCGGGCTCAACGCCTGCTGCAGGTAAGACGGCAGTGCCGGGGTCGCGGAGACCAGGTAGGGAAATTCGTCGACGATCACGGGCGTCGCCCGTTCCTCGCCGAGCCGGAACAGTTCGTCGAGCCCTTCCCGCCAGTTGCCGAACGAGACCGGCTGCCGCAGCCCGCGATAGGCGGCGTAGGCGGCGCCGAGATCGGCCAGGTTCTGTGCCTCTGTCTGCTGGGTGGCGGCGAACAGCAGGCCCCCGGTTTCCTGGGCGAGCAGTTCGAGCATGAGGGTCTTGCCCTGGCGCCGACGCCCGTAGACCAGCCCCAAGGTGGCGCCGTTGGCGGGGGCACTGGCGAAGTCGGCCAGTTCCTCCCACTCCGTGTCGCGCCCGAACAGGCGTTCCGGCTTCCGTAGCATTGCCGCACCACCTCCATCCATCAATGATGGATACAACTATGATAGGCATACCTATCATAGTTGACATCACCAGCCCATCCACACCGGGCAGAGATGGAGCATCTCCCACGCGGGTTCGTCCGACTCGCGACAGCAGACCGAGACGGAGCGCCGATCGGGGGACTCCTGATCGCCTCGCCGTCGCTCACCGTCTATAGATCCCTGATCCATCCAGGCGGGCGAAAAGCGGACATTTATTGAGGAGACATGCGCGATCTCCCACTACACCGCATGCCGCAGAAAGCAAAAGTTATCCCCAGGATGCCCGCCGTCCATGTACGCGCATCATTCGATGTGCGATTATCGCACCATGAGCACGCTCGACTGGAACGAGATCGGAGAGCGAGTCCGCGAAGCGCGACTAGCCATGCAACTGTCGCAGGACCAGCTGGCCCAGAAGACCGATCTCGACAGAACCATGATCAGCAAGATCGAGGCTGGTTCGAGACGGCTCGACGCACTGGAGCTCGCCAGGGTGGCCCGTGTGCTGGACATGCCCATCGGCCACTTCCTCAACGCGCCACCGGCGGTCATGTCACACCGCACACCGCTGGCCGAGGACACAGCGACCAATGCCGCCCAGGCCTCTTATCGCATCGACAGTGCGCTGGCGGCGTGGATCCGCGAAATCCGCATGCTGATGTCGTTGGGCGTACTTCAGCCAAAGCCGATCAAGCGATATCCGGGCAAAGTCAACGGGATTCCCGCAGCCGTTGAGGCCGCCAGGTGGTTGAGAGGCGAGCTCCACCTGGGAATGGCTGCCATCGAATCGATGGCAGACCTTTGCGAGCAGTGCGGCCAGTACATTCTGGTGATGGACCTCCCAGGAGACGGAGCGTCCGCCGTGGACGGCGATGTGGCGGCGGCGGTGGTGAGTCTCAACGGCGACCCCGGCCGGCGGCGAAGCACCGCGGCACACGAACTCGGGCATCTCATTCTTGGTGACGAGTACTCAACCGATGTGGGAGTCAGCGCTTCGCGGATGGAACGCGAAGAAGTGATCGACGCTTTCGCGGCAGAACTGCTCTTGCCATTGGAGGCTATTCGGCGTGCCAAGAGAACAGGGCAGCCGATCCGATCCACACTTGTCGGGCTGGCGGCTCAATACCGCACATCCTGGAGCCTGGCACTACGGCAGGCCCGAGCGGCCGAACTGATAAATCCGTCCGAAGAAAAGCGCCTGCGCGCAGGCCCGCCGACCTATGCGGAATTCAGGGACTCGGTGGGATGGACACCACAACCGGATCTCAGCTCCATCCGCGTGCCACCGAGTTTCGCGCACGCCGTCATGACGGCGTACCGGCTCGGCCGGATCACCAGCAGTCGCGCCCTGGAGTTGATGCATGGGCAGCTCGAAACGGTGTCGGACCTGCCGCCGAGGTCCGATGAGGACGAGGCTCCATGACGACCGCGACGCCGGGCGACCGATTGCCCCCACTCGTGGCCGACGCCATGGTGATCCACCATTTCGCGAAATCGGACCGCCTCGATGTTCTTGGGGCCAGCGTCTCCGAGCTGTCGACCACGCACATCGTCGCCGGGGAGGTGGACAAGTACTGCCATCTGTACCCAACCCTTAGATCGATCCGAGAGCTCGAGTGGTTGCGCGTGCTACCGCAGGACACCGATGAGGAACTGATCGCCTTCGAACGCTGGGTCAATCTGCTGGGTGCCGGCGAGCACGACCTGGGTGAGGCCAGCGTTTTCACCGCTGCCGAGATCCACCGGCTGGTTGCCATCACGGATGACCGGGATGCCACCAAGGTCGGACGTGCATGGGGGCTCGACGTCCACGGAACGGTGTGGCTGCTGACGCGACTTCACGGAATGGGCAAGATGACGCTCGTGGAAATCTGCGGGCATGTGGATGCGCTGAGGGATACCGGCATGCGTCTGCCTTGCACTGGACGCGAACTTCCGCGGTGGGCACGCGAACGCCGACTTCTCTGAGCCGACGACCCGCTTCTGCGACCGGTGCGCCGCCTCCGGCCTGCCCGAGTTGTGTGACCACTCGACACGGACGCGGACAACTCAACCCCGCCTCGATTCGAAGAGCCGGTATGCCCCGGCCCGGCGAAGACTTCGGTCCGGGGTGGGCTCCAGCAGGCCCAGCCGGTAACCAGGCAACGGGTGGGCCGGACCAGTCGCCGAAGGCGTGGGGTGCGCCGACAGGCGCCTCAATGAGAACAGCCTGAGCCCCGAGCGCGAAGCGCTCCCTTGGGGAAGCCCTTTTCGCTCGGGGCGGCAGTCCAGCAGGCTCACCTACTACTTGGCGTTGGCCTTCAGGTAGTCGGTGTTCATGCGGGCGATCGTGTCCAGCGGGATCCCCTTCGGGCACACCGCCGTGCACTCCCCCGTGTTCGTGCAGCCGCCGAACCCCTCCGCGTCCATCTGGTCCACCATGGCCTTGGCTCGGGACAGGCGCTCCGGCTGGCCCTGGGGCAGCAGGCTCAGGTGGGTGATCTTGGCGGCGGTGAACAGGGAGGCCGAGCCGTTCGGGCAGGCCGCCACGCAGGCGCCGCAGCCGATGCAGGTCGCCGCGTCGAAGGCCGCGTCCGCGTCCTCCTTGCGTACGGGGATGCTGTGGGCGTCCGGGGCCGAGCCGGCCGGGACCGAGACGAAGCCGCCCGCCTGGATGATCCGGTCGAAGGCGCTGCGGTCCACGACCAGGTCCTTGACGACGGGGAAGGGAGCGGCGCGCCACGGCTCGATCGTGATCGTGGCGTTGTCCTCGAAGTGGCGCATGTGCAGCTGGCACGTCGTCGTCGCGCGCTGCTCGCCGTGCGCGACGCCGTTGATGACCATGCCGCACATGCCGCAGATGCCCTCGCGGCAGTCGTGGTCGAAGGCGATCGGGTCGTCGCCCTCCAGGATGAGGCGCTCGTTGAGGACGTCCAGCATCTCCAGGAAGGACATGTCCGGGGAGACGTCCTCGACCTTGTACGTCACCATCCGGCCGGAATCGGCAGGGCCGTTCTGGCGCCAGACCTTGAGGGTGAGGTTCACTTGTAGCTCCGCTGGGTCATCTTGACGTACTCGTACTCGAGCGCTTCCTTGTGCAGCACCGGCCCGTCGGGCGTGGACTCCCAGGCCGACACGTGCGCGAAGTGCTCGTCGTCGCGCAGCGCCTCGCCGTCGGCGTCCTGGGACTCGGCGCGGAAGTGGCCGCCGCAGGACTCGGTGCGGACCAGGGCGTCCAGGCACATGAGCTCGGCCAGGTCGAAGAAGTCGGCGACGCGGCCGGCCTTCTCCAGGACCTGGTTCAGCTCCTCGGCCGTGCCGCTGACCTTGACGTTCTGCCAGAACTCCTCGCGCAGCTCGGGGATGCGCTCCAGGGCCTTGCGCAGCGACTCCTCGGTGCGCTCCATGCCGCAGTAGTCCCACATGAGCTTGCCCAGCTCGCGGTGGAAGGAGTCGGGGGTGCGGGTGCCGTTCACGGCCAGGAGCCGGTCGATCTTGCTCCGGACCTTGATCTCGGCCTCCGCCACGGCCTCCTCGTCCACGTCGCCGAACGGCCCGGCGGCCAGGTAGTCGCCGAGGGTGGTCGGCAGGACGAAGTAGCCGTCGGCCAGGCCCTGCATCAGCGCCGAGGCGCCGAGGCGGTTGGCGCCGTGGTCGGAGAAGTTGGCCTCGCCGATGACGAACAGGCCCGGGATCGTGGACTGCAGGTCGTAGTCCACCCACAGCCCGCCCATCGTGTAGTGGACGGCCGGGTAGATGCGCATCGGCACGTCGTACGGGTTCTCGCCGGTGATGCGCTCGTACATCTCGAAGAGGTTGCCGTACTTCTTCTCCACGGCGTCGCGCCCGAGACGCGCGATGGCGTCGCGGAAGTCCAGGTAGACGCCCAGACCGCCGGGGCCGACGCCGCGGCCCTCGTCGCAGACGTTCTTGGCGGCGCGGGAGGCGATGTCACGCGGGACCAGGTTGCCGAAGGCGGGGTAGATCCGCTCCAGGTAGTAGTCGCGCTCCTCGTCCGGGATGTCCCCGGGGGCGCGGGTGTCGTTCTTGCGCAGCGGCACCCAGACGCGGCCGTCGTTGCGCAGCGACTCCGACATCAGCGTCAGCTTCGACTGGTACTCGCCGGAGACGGGGATGCAGGTCGGGTGGATCTGCGTGTAGCAGGGGTTGGCGAAGTACGCGCCGCGCTCGTGCGCCCGCCAGATCGCCGTCGTGTTGCAGCCCTTGGCGTTCGTGGACAGGAAGAACACGTTCCCGTAGCCGCCGGTGGCCAGCACCACGGCGTCGGCGAGGTGGCGCTCGATCTCGCCGGTCACCATGTCGCGCACGATGACGCCGCGCGCCCGCCCGTCGGAGACGATCACGTCGAGCATCTCGTGCCGCGTGTGCATGGTCACGGTCCCGGCCGCGATCTGCCGCTCCAGCGCCTGGTACGCGCCCAGCAGGAGCTGCTGGCCCGTCTGGCCGCGGGCGTAGAACGTGCGGGAGACCTGGGCGCCGCCGAAGGAGCGGGTGTCGAGCAGGCCGCCGTACTCGCGGGCGAAGGGGACGCCCTGGGCCACGGCCTGGTCGATGATGTTCACCGAGACCTGGGCCAGGCGGTAGACGTTCGACTCGCGGGCGCGGAAGTCGCCGCCCTTCACCGTGTCGTAGAAGAGCCGGTAGATGCTGTCGCCGTCGCCGCGGTAGTTCTTGGCGGCGTTGATCCCGCCCTGCGCGGCGATGGAGTGCGCGCGGCGCGGCGTGTCCTGGTAGCAGAACGACTTGACGTTGTAGCCCAGCTCGCCCAGCGTCGCCGCGGCCGAGCCGCCCGCCAGGCCGGTGCCGACCACGATCACGTTGAGCTTGCGCTTGTTGGCGGGGTTGACCAGCTTCGCGCTGAACTTCCGCTTCTCCCAGCGCTCCTCGATGGGCCCGGCCGGAGCCTTGGTGTCCCGGATCTCCGGGCCTTCCGTGAACTTCATTACTTCACAACTCCGAAGGTGATCGCGAGCGGCGGCGCGAGGAACCCGATGACCAGCACGGCGGACACCAGCCCGGCGACCGGCCGAAGGGCCTTGTTCCGCGTGCGGTTGGCCCAGCCGAGGGTCTGGAAGGCGCTCCAGATGCCGTGCCGCAGGTGCAGGCCGACCATGACGACGGCGACCACGTAGATCAGGGTCACCCACCACCGGGACGGGTCGAAGCCGGCGATCATCCGGTCGGCGGGCGCGGAGTCGAAGCCCTTGGGGTTCACGACGCCGAAGGTCAGGTCCAGCAGGTGCCAGACGAGGAAGAGCAGGATCGTCAGGCCGCCGAACCGCATGATGTGGGTCGCGTAGCCGTTGGCCTGGGACTTCTTGGCGACGTACTTGACCGGCCTGGCCTGGTGGGCGCGGCGGGCCAGCGAGATCGCCGCCCACATGTGCAGGACGACCGACACGACGAGGCCGACCTCGAGGATGGTCAGCACCGTCCGATAGGGCGCGATCGGCTCAAGGAGCGTACGCAGCGCGTGGGCGTACTCGTTGAACGAGTCCCTGCCCAGGAAGATCTTGAGGTTGCCGAGCATGTGGAGGACGAGGAAGAGCACCATCACGGCCCCCGTGACGGCCATGACGGCTTTCTTGCCGCTGGACGAGCGCAGGAACCCGCCGGGCCTCCTGCTCGTTGGAGGGTTCTTGCGAGCGGTAACAGGCGCGGTGGCTGCGCCGCGCTCTATCGTGGCAGTCACGTCTTCAAACGCTAGGTATCCAGCAATCATCCGTCCAAGTCATGACGGGTCTGGTTTCGATAGCCACCAGCTATGATGCTTGGTTTGTACGGTCGCCCCACGGAAACGACGCCGCTCGGTGCGAGGAAAATCACATGCAGTTGCAGCAGCTCGCGTACTTCGTGGCAGTCGCGGAGGCCAGGCACTTCACCCAGGCGGCCGAGCGCATGAGGGTCGCGCAGCCGTCGCTCAGCAAGCAGATCAAGGCCCTGGAGGCCGATCTGGGCGCCCCGCTGTTCTCCCGGGCGCGGGGCAACGTCACGCTGACGCCGGCCGGTGAGGCGCTGCTGCCGCTCGCCCGCAGGATCCTCGCCGACGCCGACACCGCCAGGCAGGAGGTGGCCCAGCTCGCCGGGCTCCGCCGGGGCCGGGTGCGGCTCGGCGCCACGCCGTCGCTCTGCGCGGGGCTGATGGCCGACGCGCTGGCCCGCTTCCACCGCGCGTACCCGGGGATCGAGCTCCTGGTGGAGGAGGGCGGCTCGCGTGACCTCGTCAGGGCGCTCGCGCGGGGGCAGCTCGACCTGTCGCTGATCATCATGCCGCTGCAGAGCGACGACCCCTCTCTGGTGACCGAGGAGATCCTGCGGGAGAACCTCGTGGTGGCCGCGCCCTCCCACGAGCGGCCGAAGGGACCGTACATGGAGATCGAGGCCCTGCGCGGGCGCCAGATGGTGATGTTCAGGCGCGGCTACGACCTGCGGGAGGCCACGCTGACGGCCTGCCGGCAGGCCGGGTTCGAGCCCAGGTTCTCGGTGCAGGGCGGCGAGATGGACGCCGTGCTGCGGTTCGTGGAGGCGGGGCTGGGCGTGGCCGTGGTGCCCTCGATGGTGCTCGACGGGCGGCCCGGGCTGTCCGGCACGCCGCTCGCGCCGCCCGGGCTCAGCCGTACGATCGCACTGGCCCAACGCAAGGACGTCGAGCCGACCAGGGCCGCCCAGGCGTTCAGGGAGACCCTGCTGTCGTTCGTCGTGGAGGCAGGTCACGAGGGCACGCTTCCGCAAGGGGTCGATCTCATCGCAGAATTACCTTGGACAGACCGACCCCCTGGTGAGGCGTTTTGACGGCACATCTTTCGGAGACGCTGACGCTGCTCCTGATCGAGGACGACGACGGCGACGCCTTCCTGGTGGAGGAGCTCCTCAAGCAGGCCCTCGCGCCGCCCAAGGTCTTCTGGGCGCGCAGCCTGCAGGAGGCCAGGGCCAAGCTGACGCCGCAGATCCAGTGCGTGCTGGTCGATCTCTCGCTGCCCGACGCCAGCGGCCTGGAGGCCCTGGAAGAGGTGCTAGCGCTGGCGCCGCACACCGCCGTGCTGGTCCTCACCGGGCTCAGGGACGCGCACGTGGGCGTGGCCGCCGTCCAGGCCGGCGCGCAGGACTACCTGGTCAAGAGCGACGTCGACGAGCGGCTGCTGGCCAGGGCGATCCGCTACTCGATGGAGCGCAAGCGGGCCGACCTGGCCCACGTCAGCCTCGTGCAGGCGGAGCTGACGGCCAAGGAGAACTCCAGGCTGCAGAACGCCCTGCTCCCCGGCGCCCTGCTGCGTACCGGGGCGATCGAGCACGTCACCCGCTACCTGCCGGGCAGCGGCGGCACGCTGGCCGGCGACTTCTTCGACACCGTGCAGACGCCGGACGGCTCGGTGCACATCGTGGTCGGCGACGTGTGCGGGCACGGCCCCGACGAGGCGGCCCTCGGCGTGGCGCTGCGCATCGCCTGGCGCACGCTGGTCCTGGCCGGTCAGACGGACGACACGCTGCTGCGCACGCTCGACGCCGTGCTGCGGGCCGAGCGCAACACCCCCGAGATCTTCACCACCCTGTGCATGGCCACGATCGCCCCCGACCTGCGGCACGCCAGGATGCGCGTGGTCGGGCACCCGCCGCCCGTGCTGGTGCGCGACGGCGTCGTCCAGGTCGTCGACGAGGCGCCCTCCGGGCCGCCGCTCGGGATCTTCTCCGACGCGGAGTGGTCGGTGATCGACGTGCCGCTGGGCGACGAGTGGTCCATGATGCTCTACACCGACGGCCTGATCGAGGCCGCGGTGGGCGAGGGCAGGGAGCTGCTCGGCGTGGAGGGCCTGATCGATCTCGTACGCGAGCACGGCGCCATCGACCTCGACCGGCTCATCACCCACGTGGGCACGCTGAGCGACGACCTCGCCGTGGTCCTGGTCCGGAGGAGGAGAGCATGAGCATCAACCCGCTGCCTCCCCCCAGGGAGCCGACCGGGCTGGGCAGGCTGCCCGTGGCCCGCTGGTTCCTGATCATGGGGCTGGTGGCCGGTGTCGTGCTCCTGGCCGGCATCGTGATCGCGATGATGTTCGGCTCGCGGGCCCGCGCGCTGGCCCGGGCGCCCGGCGTCGCGGAACAGCTCGACCAGCTCAACATGGTGCTGATCGTGCTCTTCGCGGTGATGCTCGCGTTCGGCATCGCGCTGGCCTTCATCATCCGCTTCGCCGTGCTGAAGCCCATCGACCAGCTCGCCCAGCAGGTCCGCACGGTGGCCGCCGGCGACTTCGACCACACCCTGCACGTCGACAGGCCGGCGGAGCTGGCCGTGCTGTCCAGCCACGTCGACTCCATGCGGCGCCGCATCGTGTCGGCCTGGCGGATGGCCGACGACCAGGCCGAGGAGCTGCGCAGGTCCAACGGGGAGCTGGAGCAGTTCGCGTACGTGGCCAGCCACGACCTGCAGGAGCCGCTGCGCAAGATCGCCAGCTTCACGCAGATGCTGGAGCAGCGCTACGGCTCGGAGCTCGACGAGCGGGCCAAGCAGTACATCCACTACGCCGTCGACGGCGCCAAGCGCATGCAGCTGCTGATCAACGACCTGCTCGACTTCTCCAGGGTCAGCCGGGTGACCGGCGGGAAGACCACGGTCGACACGGGGAAGACGCTCGACACGGCGCTGGACAACCTGTCGGCCACGATCGAGGACACCGAGGCCACGGTCACCAGGGACGAGCTGCCCGCGATCAGGGGCAACCGGGTGCAGCTCACGCAGCTGTTCCAGAACCTGGTCGAGAACGCGATCAAGTTCCGCTCCGAGGCCTCCCCGCGCATCCACATCGGGGCCACCAGGTCCGGCGACATGTGGGAGTTCAGCTGCTCCGACAACGGCATCGGGGTCGAGTCGAAGTACGCCGACCGCATCTTCCTGATCTTCCAGCGACTCCATCCCCGCGACGTGTACCCGGGTACTGGCATCGGGCTGGCACTTTGCCGCAAGATCGTCGAGTACCACGGCGGACAGCTCTGGCTCGACGGCGATGCCGAAGGGCGGGGCGCGACGTTCCGCTGGACACTGCCGGCCGCGGGAGACGACGATGCATGAGGGGCGCCCCATCGAGGTGCTTCTGGTGGAGGACGACCAGGGTGACATCCTGCTCACCAAGGAGGCCTTCGACTTCAACAAGGTACGAAACCGGCTCAACGTGGTCAACGACGGTGAGCAGGCGATGGCGTACCTGCGTAACGAGGACGGATACACCGACGCGCCGCGGCCCGACCTCATCCTGCTCGACCTCAACCTGCCGAGGATGAGCGGCATGGAGGTGCTGGCCGAGGTCAAGGCCGACGCCGGGTTGCGGACGATCCCGGTGGTGATCCTGACGACCTCTGAGGCGGAGGAGGACATCCTGCACAGCTACCGGTTGCATGCCAACGCATATGTGTCCAAACCGGTGGATTTTGAGCAATTTATCCGAGTTGTCCGTCAGATAGATGATTTTTTCGTGACTGTGGTTAAGTTGCCCGCCCAAGGGCAGCGCCCTGACGGGCGTACGTGACAGGAATCACAGCTAGTCATCGAAATTGTGAGTGACCCCGCTCACAAATTCGCATGCTGTCGTCGTAACGTATCCCCCACCAACGCGCGCCTGAGCGGTCGCTCGCCGCCCGCGCGCCCAGCGAATACGAAAACCACGGACCCCCTGCGCGACGGGTCCGCGGGAGGTGGAGAGGTCCGCGATGACCCAGACTACGCCCGACGCTCCGGTCAGAAGGCAGCGAGCGCAAGTCAAGGTGCGCACGCTGCGCACCGACAGATGGTGGCTTGTTCCGCTGCTGACGTTCCTCGGGCTCAGCTCATTCCTTGTCTACGGCGTGTGGGCGATCATCGACAACAGCTATTTCGTCGATCCCTACATCGCGCCGTTCTCGTCGCCCTGCCTGGCGACGTCCTGTCCTGAGGGGGCCCGGCTGTTCGGCCTGGCGCCGTTCGGCGACTGGTACGCACTGCCGCCGGGGCTGCTGATCCTCGGCCTGCCGGGCGGTTTCCGGCTTACCTGCTACTACTACCGCAAGTCCTACTATCGCTCCTTCTGGCTCTCGCCTCCGGCGTGCGCCGTCCAGGAGCCGCACGGCAAGTACACCGGCGAGCGGCGCTTCCCGCTGATCATGCAGAACGTGCACCGCTACTTCTTCTACGCGGCCATCGTGATCGGCCTCATCCTGGCCTACGACGCCGTCCTGGCGCTCGTCCACAAGCCGGACGGACTGGGCACCTGGATCCTGGTCCTCAACGCCGTCCTGATCAACGCCTACACGCTGTCGTGCCACTCCTGCAGGCACATCACCGCGGGCAGGCTCAACCACTTCTCTCGTCACCCGCTGCGCTACCGGGCCTGGACGTTCGTGTCCAAGCTCAACGCCAAGCACCAACCCCTCGCGTGGGCCTCGATGTTCTCCGTCATGGGCGCCGACCTGTACGTCCGCCTGGTGGCCAAGGGCATCATCGCCTTCCCGTACGCGTAAGGACCAGCTTCAGTGGATAACTCGCTTAACACAGAGCGTCACGAATACGACGTCGTCGTCATCGGCGCGGGCGGCGCCGGCCTGCGGGCCGCGATCGAGGCCCGCCAGCAGGGCAAGAAGACGGCGATCGTGTGCAAGTCGCTGTTCGGCAAGGCGCACACCGTCATGGCCGAGGGCGGCGCGGCCGCCGCGATGGGCAACGTCAACCCGGCCGACAACTGGCAGGTGCACTTCCGTGACACCATGCGCGGCGGCAAGTTCCTCAACAACTGGCGGATGGCCGAGCTGCACGCCAAGGAGGCGCCCGACCGCGTCTGGGAGCTGGAGGCCTGGGGCGCGCTGTTCGACCGCACCAAGGACGGCAAGATCAGCCAGCGCAACTTCGGCGGGCACGAGTACCCGCGGCTCGCACACGTGGGCGACCGTACCGGCCTGGAGCTGATCCGCACGCTGCAGCAGCGCGTCGTCGCCCTCCAGCAGGAGGACTACGAGAAGCACGGCGACTACGAGGCCTACATCAAGGTCTTCGCCGAGTGCACGATCACGCGGCTGCTCAAGGACGGGGAGCGGATCTCGGGCGCGTTCGGCTACTGGCGCGAGTCCGGAAATTTCGTGCTTTTCGATGCGCCCACCGTGGTCCTGGCCACCGGCGGCATCGGCAAGTCGTACGTCGTCACCTCCAACTCCTGGGAGTACACCGGCGACGGCCACGCCCTGGCCCTGCTCGCCGGCGCCAACCTGATCAACATGGAGTTCATCCAGTTCCACCCCACGGGGATGGTCTGGCCGCCCTCCGTGCGCGGCATCCTCGTCACCGAGTCCGTCCGCGGTGACGGCGGCGTGCTGCGCAACTCCGAGGGCAAGCGCTTCATGTTCGACTACATCCCGGACGTCTTCAAGGACAAGTACGCGACCACGGAGGAGGAGGGCGACCGCTGGTACACCGACCAGGCCAACAACCGGCGCCCGCCGGAGCTCCTGCCGCGTGACGAGGTGGCCCGCGCGATCAACGCCGAGGTGAAGGCCGGTCGCGGCTCACCCCAGGGCGGCGTCTTCCTCGACGTCTCGACCCGGCTGCCCGCCGAGGAGATCAAGAAGCGGCTGCCGTCGATGCACCACCAGTTCAAGGAACTGGCCGACGTCGACATCACTGCCGAGCCCATGCAGGTGGGCCCGACCTGCCACTACATCATGGGCGGCGTCGAGGTGGACGCCGACACCGGCGCGGCGGCCGTGCCGGGGCTCTTCGCCGCGGGCGAGGTGTCCGGCGGCATGCACGGCTCCAACCGGCTGGGCGGCAACTCGCTGTCCGACCTGCTGGTGTTCGGGCGCCGGGCGGGCGCGGGCGCGGCGGCGTACGTGGACTCGCTGGAGGCACGTCCCAAGGTCCTGCCCGAGCTCGTGGAGGAGGCCCGCCAGGAGGCGCTGGCGCCGCTGGGGCGCGACGGCGAGAACCCGTACGAGGTCCACCACGAGCTCCAGCGGACGATGAACGACCTGGTCGGCATCATCCGCAAGGCCGAGGAGGTCGCCGAGGCGCTCCAGGTCGTGGAGAAGCTCAAGGAGCGCGCCCAGGTGGTCGGCGCGGCCGGGTCCCGCATCTACAACCCCGGCTGGCACCTCGCGATCGACCTGCGCAACATGGTGCTGGTCTCGCAGTGCGTGGCGCGCGCCGCGCTGCTGCGCGAGGAGAGCCGCGGCGGGCACACCCGCGACGACTTCCCCGGGATGAACCCGGAATGGCGCCGCAAGCTGCTCGTCTGCTCCACCGAGGACGGCTCCACGGTCAAGGTCGAGGAGAAGCTCCAGCAGAGCATGCGCGACGACCTGATCACCCTGTTCGACCGGGACGAGCTGAAGAAGTACCTCACCGACGAAGAGATGGCCGAGTTCGACGGGATTTCGAAATGAGCTACAAGGCGAAGTTCAAGGTCTGGCGGGGTGAGGGCGGTGAGGGCAAGCTCGAGGACTTCACCGTCGAGGTGAACGAGGGCGAGGTCGTCCTCGACATCATCCACCGGCTGCAGGCCACGCAGGCGCCCGACCTGGCGGTGCGCTGGAACTGCAAGGCGGGCAAGTGCGGCTCGTGCAGCATGGAGATCAACGGCAAGCCGCGGCTGGGCTGCATGACCCGGATGTCCACCTTCGAGGAGGACGAGACCATCACGGTCACGCCGATGCGGACGTTCCCGGTGATCAAGGACCTGGTGACGGACGTGTCGTTCAACTACCAGAAGGCGCGGGAGGTCCCGTCCTTCACGCCGCCGGACGGCGTCCGGCCCGGCGAATACCGGATGCAGCAGGTCGATGTCGAGCGGTCCCAGGAGTTCCGCAAGTGCATCGAGTGCTTCATGTGCAACAACGTCTGCCACGTCATCCGTGACCACGAGGAGAACAAGGCCAGCTTCTCCGGCCCCCGGTTCCTCATGCGGATCGCGGAGCTGGACATGCACCCGTACGACGTGGCCGACCGCCAGGAGGCGGCGCAGGATCAGCACGGGCTCGGCTACTGCAACATCACCAAGTGCTGCACCGAGGTCTGCCCCGAGCACATCAAGATCACCGACAACGCGCTGATCCCGATGAAGGAGCGCGTGGTGGACCGCAAGTACGACCCGCTGGTGTGGCTCGGCAACAAGATCTTCAAGCGCGCCAAGTAGGCACGCGCGAATGAGGGGGGCTGGATCTCCAGCCCCCCCTCATTTCGTTGTCCGGCTACTTCTTGCGGCCCCAGCGCCTGCGCTTGGGGTCCGGCAGCTCCTTGGTCTGCTCCGGCTGCCCGGGCTCCGGCGGCAGCGGCTGGACGACGGTCGCCTCCGCGTCGGGCGCCAGGTAGGGCGGCGGGTCGTACGCCTGCTGCTCCTGGTTCCTGGCCGGCGGGTCGAACAGCGACTGGCCGCCACCCTGCCACGGCTCCGAGTCGCCGGACTCCGCCGCCGAGACCGCGCCGAGCGGGCGCTCCTGGCCTGGGACCTCGTAAGGGTCGGCGCCGCCCGGCGGGATGTCCGGCGGCGGCGGGTCCGCCGGGACCAGCGGCTCGAACGGGTCGCGGAACTCCTTGGGCTTGGGCGGCTCGTGGTTGAAGGAGTCGAACTCGTCCGGGTGCAGCACCACGGGCTCCGTCGTCGCCGGCGGCGGCGGGGCCTCCTGCGGGTAAGTCTGGGGCGGGTAGTGGTGCTCCTCGTAGCCGGGGACCGGGCCGCTCGGATACGTCTGCACGGGGACGAAGCTGATGATCGGCGCGTACGCCGTGCCGCCCGGATAGCCGGGCGCGGGGAAGCCCGCCGTCGTGTAGTAACCGGGCCCCGCGGGGTAGCCGCCGCCCGGCGGAGGCGGAGGCAGGTCCGGGCGGCCCGGCTGCGGCCCGGCCTTGCGCACGGCCGCCGCGTGGGCCATCCGGCGCAGGCGTCCCTCGAAGATCAGGACGGCGAAGAGCGCGAGCAGGACCAGCACCAGCGCCGGGATGCTGAGCTTCTGCGTCAGCGACTTCTGGT
Organism: Nonomuraea angiospora; assembly: GCF_014873145.1. Classification (NCBI taxonomy): domain Bacteria; kingdom Bacillati; phylum Actinomycetota; class Actinomycetes; order Streptosporangiales; family Streptosporangiaceae; genus Nonomuraea; species Nonomuraea angiospora. The sequence continues at coordinate 6,440,002 of NZ_JADBEK010000001.1, forward strand.
CGAACTCCGGCGCCGCGTTACGCAGCTCCAGCGGCACCTCCTCGGAGGAGGCGGGCTGCGTGTCGCTCGGCTGCGCCGGCGGCGGCGTGACGGGATCGGAGGACGCGATCTCCGGCATGTCGACGGCCGTCTCGGAGGTGGTCTCCGTGGGGGTCGAGACCGGCAGCTGCTCGACGGTCTGGGTGGGCAGCGGCTGCGGATTCTGCTGCGTCGCCGGAGCACTGGTGGTCGCCGGAGGCGTCGTGCTCTTGGTCGGCTTGGGGGTCTTGCTCGCCTTCGTCGGAGTCGAGGTGACGGTCTTGGTGATCGTCGTCTCCGGCTCCTCCGGCTCCGGAGTGCCCGCCGTCTCGGTGACCGTCACGGTGGTCTCCGGCGTCGTGTCGCACGTCTCGCCGACGTCACAGGGATCGACCGGCTGGTACGCCGACACGGACGCGCTCGCGCTCTGTACGATGAACGGTGTCGCCCCGACGCCGGCCAGCCCCAGCGCCAGGACGACAGCGGACGCGGCCGTCGCTCGCGTGCGTGCCACCGGTGCCCTCCGCGTATCCCGGAACCTTGGTCAAGGGAATACTAGTCGGGTCAAAGTAACAGTAAAGCCCGAATTAACCTACGTTTTGCTTTTTCGGCGTCTTTGCACCGTGCCAATCAACCACAGGGCCCCCAGCAGCGCTCCGATGCCTCCGAGGACCACCGGCACCCCTTTCGGACCGTCGAGCGGGCTCGCCCACGCGACAGGGCGGGCGTGCTTCCGCGCCGCGGCCACATTCCACGGCAGCGGCACCACGCCTTCGGCGCCGCGGGTGGGCTGCCCGGTCGCTCCCGGAGCGGCTTGCGGCGCCGCCATGCCGGGCAGGAGAGGCCCGCCGGCCGGCGGGGGCGACGCGCCGGGCATGACCAGCGCGGGCGGGGCTCCGGGCACCGGCTGCGGCACGGACTCCGGCAGCCTCGGCGCCTGCGGCAGACCCTGCGGCAGCCCTTGGGGCACCTGCGGCAGCCCCTGAGGCAACTGCGGCACCTGCGGGAGCCCTTGAGGCAACTGCGGAACGGCCTGAGGCGGCCGCTGCAAGCCCTCTGGAAGCTGCGGCACCGCCTGGCGCCGCTGCACGCCCTCAGGCAGCTGCGGCACGGCCTGAGCCAGCCCCTGCCCCTGCGGGGCGGCCTGGGGCAGTCCCTGCGCCTGTGGCGCGCCCTGAGGCAGCCCGGCCAGGCCCGGCGCGCCCTGCGGCCACTGCGGCGCCAGCTGGGGCTGCCGCCGAGCCTGCGGCACGCCGAGGCCGCCGCCCTTCAACCGGCGCGCGGTCCCTCCGGCCGCCTGACGCCGCGGCGCGGCCGCCTCGGCGGGCCACTGGCCCTCGAGCAGCACGCCGGCCCCGGCCAGCAACCGGCGTCCGGCGCGCTCCCCGACGACCTCCGCCTCTTCCGTGTCGGTCCGCACCTTCGCCCAGGCCCGTGCTGGCGGGGCGGGCTGTTGCAGCTGAGCGAGGATTCGTTCCTTCGCCTCGGCGTACTCCCGTCCGCCGGGCACGCCGGACGGCGCGACGAGGGCGGTGGGCCGGGGCTCGGCCGGGCTCACGCGGACCGCCGGGCCGCTGAAGCCCGCGTCCTCGTCCATGACGCGCGTGGCGGCGGTCTTGGTCTTGGTCGTCTCCGGATCGCCCGCGTCGGCCCGCATCCCGGCCACCGCCGCGAGCACCACCTGCTTCGCCCCCGACGGCGTGGTGAGCGTCACCTCCACTTCCCGCTCACCGGCCAGGTCGCCCAGCTCGCACACCCGCGCCCCGGGCGGGACCGTGCTCGGCAGCGCCGAGCCGCCCGTGACGCTCAGCGCCTGGGCCGCCAGCGCCCGCGCGGCCCGCACCCCGGCCCGGGCCGCCCCAAGGTTCGGCTCCGCGGCGGGCACGGGCGCCGAAGGCGTGCCCGCGGCCGCCGGGGCGCACGACACCTGGGTCAGCGCCGCCGCCGGGTTGGCCGCGATCGCCACCTTGACCCCGTCGGCCATCCCGTTGAGCCGCACCCGGAACCGCTGGACGTCGCCCGTCCTGATCCACTGCCCGGGCGTGCTCAACCGCTCCAGCACCAGCGAGACCCGGGAGGCCGCCAAAGGCACAGAGGGCACAGCCGCCAGGATCAGTGCGCCCGCAATGATCCAGCCACGCCGCATCACTCCCAACTCCCCCGTTGCGACAGATGTCACTCTTGGTAGTCATTCTGTCACACAGAGGAAGCGCCTAATCCCGCGAAAGGAGCAGATTCTCCACAGTCTTCATCACGGGCAGATCCGCCCCGAGCCACTCGACCGAGTAGTACTCGCCGGGCCCCAGCCACCGCAGCGCCAGGTGCTCCCGAGCCTCCGGCACCCCCGAGGCCAGCGAGCACAGCCACACGCGCAGCACGTACCCCTCGGAAAGCGCCCAGTCCCCGCCCACCTGCTCACCCACCGTGACCTCCACGCCGAGCTCCTCGCGGCACTCGCGGACGAGCGCCGCCGTCTCGCTCTCGCCGGGATCCACCTTCCCGCCAGGGAACTCCCAGCCACCCGCGAGCGCCGGCGGCTCGGCGCGCTGGGCGGCCAGCACCCGAGCGCCCGGCGCGACGATCACCGCGGCCACCACGACCGTGTCGAAAACGTTCACAGGGAAGGATTCTGCAGCTTCTTCAGCTGCTCGAGCACGTCGGGGTTCTGCAGGGGACGGGTGAAGCCGATGCGGTTGTCCCGCGCCTGATAGCTGGTGACCTTGATCGGCCCGCACAGCCGGCACCGGGCCTCCAGCATCTTGCCCTTCGACACGACGAGCCCGACGTGGCCGGGGTTGTCGGCGGACGTGCCCGGACCGGCGTTGAAGAACACCAGGTCACCGGGCTGTTCCTGGCCGTCTAAAACCTTCACGCCGAACGGCCACTGCCCGAACGTCGTCCGCGGGATCGTCAGCCCCGCCTCCCGGTACGCCGCGAAGATGACGCCCGAGCAGTCGAACGCGTCGGGCCCCGTCCCGCCCCACAGATACGGCTTGCCGCGCTGCGCCAGCGCGTATTCCAAAATCTTGGCCACGATGTCGCTCGGCGCGGCCTCCACCAGCGAGTCGTCGCATTCCTCCGAAGCCTGCGGCGGCACCTTGACGTCGCCCGACTTGGCGTATTTCCTGGCGATCGCCTCGACCTGGTCCACGTACCACCAGGCCCGGTTGTAGACGAACAGCGCCTGCCGCACGTTCTCCGGGGCGCCGTTGCGCTTGAGCATCCGCGCGGCGCCGAGGATCGCGTCGGCCGGGTTGTAGACGTCACCCACCCCGTCGCCGTCGCCGTCGGAGGCGTAGCCGGTGAACTTCGACGACATCGCGACCCTGGCCTTGCCGCCCCACGTCGAGATCAGGAACTGCATCGGCCCGGCCGCGCCCGCGTAGTTGGTGCCGCTCTTGACGCCCGGCAGGTTGGAGCGGCCGTGGTCGGTCTCGCGCTTGCCCACGGCGGCCAGGATGTTCCACTGGACGCCGATCTTCTTGCCGTACTGCTTGTAGAACTCCAGGTATTCGGCGGGGATGTCCGACGTCGCCGAGTCGGACACCTCCTCCACCTGCGTGTTGTCCTTGCAGTCGGGCGAGGTGCCGCCGTCGCTGAGGAACGACGGCATCGAGATCAGCAGCATCGGCGACACGATGACCGCCACCAGGAGCAGCACACCGGCGACGCCGATCAGCAGCGCCAGCCGGGTACGTGAGAGCTTCACCCCGAGGTGTCCCCCTCCTGGCCCTCCGAGGCAGGCCGGATGTCGAAGATCCGCCAGTCGGCTCCCGACTGGGTCACCGTGACCGCGTACTCCTCCTGGGCCGTCTGGTTACCGCTCTTGGCGGTGACCTGCCTGGCCGAGGCGACCACGAAGATGATGGAGTTCTTCTCGATCTGCCTGATCTCCTTCAGCCTGGCCGTGGCCTTGGAGACGGTCTGGTCGTCGCGGTTCTGCTCGACGGTGCCCGCCGAGGTCATCGTCCTGGTCAGCTGGTTGCCGAGCTCGGCCGTCGTGTACGCCTTCACGCGGGTCGCGTACGCCGCCGGGTCCTCGTCGTACCTGAAGGTGCCGTACTCGGCGGTGAACCGCTCGGCCAGGTCCGCTGTCGCGGCGAGTTGCTCCTTCTTCATCGGCAGGAACGAGTAGATGTCGAACGGCGCGGCGCTCGCGGTCGCCAGCGGCGTGTTCGCCGGGGCCGGCGCGCCGGTGACACTGACCGGCTCCTGGCTGGGCCCGGCCCGCTCCTCCGGGTCGGGCCACATGGTCAGGTAGATGCCGACCGCGGCGATGATCACGACGACGGCGGCGAAGGCCAACCCCCGCCTGTCACCTCGCTGCACCATGTTCGTTCAGTCCTTGTCCGGGCTGCTCGGCTTGAGCCAGAACGGCACATCCGTGCTGTCGCCTCCGGAGCCGCCGTTGCGGCTGCCGCGCAGCCAGAGCGGCGGTGCCTCGGAGGTGCGGGACGAGGGCTCGTCCGAGCCGAAGATCCGGGGGCCGGACGAGCCGCCGGACGGCCTGGAGCCGCCGCCCGACCGGGAGCCGCCGTTGGACCTCGAACCGCCGCCGAACAGGCCGCCACCCGAACCGCCGCCCGAGCCCCCCGAACCGCCGGAGCCGCCGCCGAACAGGCCGCCGCCGCCGCTCCCGCGCGAGCGCGTGCCGCCCGAGCGGGACCCGCCCGAGCCGCCGAACCGGGACCCGCGCGACCCGCCGGACGAACCGCGCGACCCCGACGACGAGCCGCCGCGGGACGCCCAGCCACCGCCGGACCGGCCGCCGAACCAGCCACCCGCCGAACCGCCACCGGAACCACCCGAACCGCCGGTTCCGCCGGAGGCCGTGCCACCGGCCGCGGCGGCCGGCCGGGGGCCGCCCGCCGCGGGACCGCGCGTGCGGGTGGGCGCGCCCAGGTTGAGCGGCGGCGCCGTGCCCCTGCGCGGCTCCAGCGGAACCCTGGCGGCCGCCTTGCCGCCCTGCTCGGTGTCCAGCGGCGCGGCCGTGGCCGGTACGCGGGTGCCCGTGGGAACGCCCTCGCCCTCCTCGGCGCGCACCCGGGCCTGACCCGCGGTGGCCGCCGCCGTGGCCGCGGCGCCCGCCGGGTTGGCCGCCCCGGCCGCCCTGATGATCGGCTCGGCCTTGCGCAGCCCCCAGCGGCCGATCCTGGCCGAGGCGACCGGCGGCAGCGCGCCCGCGGACCGCTCGAGGACCGACGAGCTCGCCGCCTCGCCCAGCATGCGGGTGGTGACCGTGTGGCCGTTCATCGAGGCGAACAGGTGCTGGAACGGCCTGCGGTAGAAGAACACCGCGATCGTCAGCAGGGCCATGAACAGCACCTGCAGCCCCCACGGCATGGCCGTGGAGATGATCAGCGCGTACCCGTAGACGAGGACGCTGAGCACCAGCGTGAGCACGGCCTGCCTGAGCAGCGTGCCCACGAGCATCTCCACCCAGCGCATGGCGACGATCCGGCCGCTGCCCGGGTGGACGCCGATCAGCAGGAACACGGGTCCGAGGATCAGCAGCAGCAGGAAGCCCACCTTCAGCACCAGCAGCGAGACCGCCACCAGGAAGATGAGCAGCCCGGCCACGATCGCCGCGATGAACGCGCCGACCGCCACGCCGAGCCGGTTGGACCAGTCACGGCCGGAGAAGACGGTGTAGACGGGGTCGTTCTTGAGCTTGTCGGCCAGCGAGGCGTACTCCGACTGGCGGGCGCCCACGTCGGGCGCCGGCTGGCCGGCCACGGCCCGCGGGACCGACTGCATCTCCAGCACCTTGCGGCCCCAGTCGCGCACGATCGGCTGCTGCGGGTCGGCGGTGCCGAACAGGCCCACCAGCCACGGCTTGCAGACCAGGGTGGACCACAGCGCGTCGGCGTTCTGGTCGACGCCCGGCGTGCCGTTCTGGGCGTAGCCGCCGGCCTGGACCTTCGCGTCCGTGCCGCCGGGCGGCGGCAGGCAGGAGGCGCCGCCCGCGCCCGGCAGGCCGGAGAAGGCCGAGTTGACGACCTCGCCGGTCTTGTCGGTCACGACCTTGCCCAGGCCGGTGAAGTCGCCGGGACGGCTCAGGAACCAGACCGCCACGGTGACGGCCAGCACCATCCAGATCACGCCCTCGGCGGTCGTGGTGGCGCGCTTGCGGATCAGCCCGTACCAGGCCAGCCAGATGGCGCCGAGGATGACGATCGGCTGGAGGAAGGGCCAGTACATGGCCTTGGAGAGGTTGGTGACGATGTCGTCGACCACGTCCTTGATCGCCTGGAGCGGTCCCTCCGTCGCCGCCGCCTGGTACGTGGTGATCGTCAGCCGGTCGATGGCCTTGGCCGCGGTGAAGATGCCGTTGGCCCACATGTTGCCGAGCACGGCCACGTAGTCGGAGCAGCCCAGGTCGTGGGTGTGCCAGAACTGGCCGCTCATGCCGAACTGGGCGTAGTTGGTGGTCGGCGTCTGCGGCCCGCCCTCGGGGGCGGGCGCCTGGATCAGGCCGTCGGTGCCGCCGCCGACCATCTCCGGGTTGAGCGGGCCCGACAGGTCGCAGGGCGCCGCGGCGGCCGGGGCCGACAGCCCGCCCACCACGATCGGCACCACGAGAATGCTCATGGCGAGCGCCAGCGCCAGTGCGAGCCGTCGAGACAGCCGGATCTTCATGACCGTACCTCCTGCGCCCTGCCCACGCCCCCCTGAAGATCATCATGCCCGCTGCCGTCGGGTTTGTCGTGTGTCGGGTTCGTGTCGAGCCAACGGAGAAGTTCCTCGGAGATCAGGTCTACTCCGATCCGCCCAGCCCTGCCATCCAGATCGCGGAATACGCATTCGCCGTTGCCGAGCGAGCGCAGCACGGCCTTGTGCTCCTCCGACGGCTCCACCCCGAGCAGGGACATGACGTGCTCCACCTCCACCCGTTCGGTGGACCTGAACGCGAAGACGGACGACAGGCAGTTGGTCACCTGCTCGTTGAGCAGGTCGCCCGCGTTCTGCGAGACCAGCACGAGGGCGGTGTTGCGGGAGCGGCCCATCCGGCTGACCTCGGGCACCAGCTTGGCGCCCTCGGGCGTGGAGGTGATCGCCCACGCCTCGTCCAGGAAGATCGCCTTCGGGGCGCGCCGGTCGAGGCCGTTCATCAGCCTGCGCGCGAACTGGGAGACCAGGTAGAGCAGCGCCACCGACAACCGCTGCTCGTAGGAGTAGTCGTCCCTGGTCGTGGCCACGTCGGGCAGCGTCAGCCCGCCCAGCGTGAAGACGGTCGTCCACCCCTCGCTGTCGATCTGGTCGCCGCCCGAGGCGTCGAAGCAGAGCCTGGCCAGGTGCATCTCCGACATGGAGCGCAGCACCGCGCCCAGGTTCTTCGAGGCGGGGTCGTCGGCCTGCTCCAGGAAGTCGACGACCTTGCCCAGCGACGGGTCGGGCGCGTTGGAGACCGCCGCCACCGCCTGGATCATCGCCGACTCGCGCTCCTCCGACATGCGGGGCAGCAGCAGCCGCAGCGTCTCGGTCGCCATGGTCTTCTTCGCCGCGATGTCGTCGCCGAACGAGAACGGGTCGAGCAGCCCCGGCGCCGCCGAGCCCAGCGGGATGATGCGGGCCTTGCGGCCCCGCTTCTCCAGCAGCCGCACCAGCGACTCGGCGTCGCCCTTCGGGTCGATCACCGCGACCGTCACGCCCCTGAGCGCCATCTGGTAGATCATCAGCAGCGCGAGCGTGGTCTTGCCGCCGCCGGGCTCGCCGGTGATCGCGATGGCGGTCGGCCGGTTGCGGGTGGCCGCCACCAGCGGGTCGAAGTGCACGATGCTGCGGGCCCTGCCGACGGTCTCGCCGATGTACGGGCCGAGCCAGCCTTCGTGGCCGTCGCCCAGCCGGTCGCCGAGGTCGACGGTGGCGGTGGCCATGCCGCCCGCGATGGTGCGCAGGGGCTGCCGCTGCGCGTAGGCGTTGACGCGTACCTTCTCGCCCGGCAGCGTCTCGCAGAACAGCGAGAACTGGTCGCCCGTCGAGTTGACCACGTCGATGCCCATGTCGCGGTAGTGCTCGACGACCGCCTCCACGCGCTGCACGCAGATGTCCTCGGTGGGGGCCGACACGATCAGGCGGTGCCAGCCGTACACGAAGGGCAGCCGTTCCTTCGTGATGCCGTGCTCCAGCATGCGGGCCGCGTCGATCTGCTCGGCCAGCGCCAGCGGCGCCTCCGCGCCGGCCTCGCGGATGTGGTGGTCCATGTCGCGGGCGTGCGCGAGCTTGCGCGCGACGTCCTTGGACGCCTTGACCGGCGGGATCAGCCGCATCCGCGACGAGATCTCCACCGGGAAGGCGAGCTGGTCCGCGAAGTGCATCCACGGCTCGCCGTCCGGGAACGGCATGAGGTCGGGGAACCTCGCGAACGACAGGTAGGCCACGTACGAGTCGCCCTGCGGCTGCACGATGCGCAGCAGCGACCTGCCGTTGTGGATCTCCCCCTCGACCAGCGACTCGATCTCGCCCTTGCCCCAGCGCCGCTTCGGGCTGGCCGACGGCGGCGGGTCGCCGAGCGCGCCCGCGGCCGCGTGCTGGAACAGCCACGCCACCTCGGCGGAGGTGGCGTGCCTGGCGTAGAGAGCGCTCGACGAGAGCGCCCTGCCGAGGCGTTCGGCCTGCTCGGTCCAGCGCCCGATCTCGCTGTCGGGGACGTGGTCGTCCTCCATGCCGAGCGCCTTCTCGGTCTTCTGGTAGAAGCCGAAGAGCTGGGACAGCACGCCGGTGCCGAGCTGCTTGCCGCGCGGGCCGAGCCGCACGCCGATGAAGACCTCCTTGGACCAGAAGTCCTTCGCCCAGACGTGCCGGTACATCTCCTCCAGGTAGTCGCGCCAGCCGGGCCCCTCGTCGGAGGTGGCGTTGAGCGCCATGGCCCACTCCGCGGCCGGGTACGTGCGGTGCGCGACCCTCAGGTGAACCTCGGCGTCGGGCATCCTGATCGCGGCCAGCGCGATCGTGATGTTGGTGGCCAGCGCCTCCCGTTCGTCGGGTGTGACGAACTCGTAGCTGACCGTCGGAAGGCGGAAGTACGCCCATGCGCAGGTGTCCGTGAGCAGGATGCGGTCGTCGAAATACCGGACCGCCAGGCGCTGGTGCGCTCGTGCCGCCCTGCTCATGCCGCCCCCTCGGCGCATGAACGGGCCAGACCTGCTCGCTTGTTCACTTATCGCTCACCGATTCTCGTGCCCGGGGGGTCACTCGCCAACTCCTCTTCGCTCGGTCGGACGGTCTGTGCCTGTGCCGCGAAGCCCGCGATCACGACCCCGGCCAGGGCGAGGTAGGCCCGTTTGCCGGCCGCGCGCAACTGCCCCGGATCGACGACCTCCGCGCCCTCGGACGCCAGGCCGTCCTCCCAGGGGACCCTGACGATGGCCCGGCACCTGCCTCTGGCCACCGACTCCGCCTGCTCGACGTCGGCCATCGAACGCCTGCTCACGCCGTTGACCACCATGACCGCACGCCTGCGCAGCTCCGCGCAGCCGTGCCCGTCGAGCCACTCGTACGTCATCGCCACCGCCTCCGACGCCTCCTCGCTCGCGGGGACCACCAGAACGAGCTGGTCCGCGTACGGCAGGAGCCTGGCCGCCAGCGCGGCGGCCGGGTCGATGACGGCGAGCTTGTAGTGGCGGTCCAGAAGGCGCATGGACTCGCCCAACCGATGGTCGGAGAAGAACGACCGGTCCGCCAGCCGCTGCTCGGCGCCCGCGTCGCTGTCCGCGCTGATCACCTCGAGCCCCGAGGCGGTCCTCGTGGTGTATCCACGCATCGTGAGATACCCGCTGACGCGGTCGAGCCCGGACAGCAGCGAGGTGAGGGTTTCGGGCGTCTCCGGCTGGATCTTGCTCGTCAGGGTGCCGCCGCCGGTGTTGGCGTCGACGGCCACGACCCTGTCGTCGCGGTATTTGGCGAAGGTGTGGCCCAGCATGAGCGCCGTCGTGCTCTGACCGGCGCCGCCGGTGCAGCCCAGGACCACGATCCTGCGGCTGCCGCCGAACACGCCCCTGGCCCTGGCCTCGTCGATCTCGGACCCGTCGGTCCTGACCCCGCCTCCGCCGACGACCACCTGCGCGATCCTCCGCCACCCGCCGGAGTCCCGCCCCACCACGGACTCGACCCGCCGCACCCGGCCTTCACCCGGGCGAGGGACGGGCACGGGGGCAACGAACTCGCCCCCACGCTCATGCGCCGCCGCCGCAGCAGCCCGACCGTCACCGGCATTCGCCCCGCTGCGGCCCTCGCCGACGCCCGCCGCCGCACTCCGGGACTCACCGGCACCCGCCGACGCACCCCGGGACTCACCGGCACCCGCCGCCACGCCCCGGGACTCACCGGTACCCGCCGACGCACTCCGAGAGTCACCGGCACTCGCCGCCACGCCCCGGGGGTCGCCCGCATTCGCCGCCGCGACCCGACCCTCGCCAGCGCTCGGCGCGCCCCGGGAGTCGCCGGCGCTCGACGCCATACCCCGGCCGTTCTCGGCGCTTGCCGCCGCACCCCGACCGTCGACGGCGCCCGTCGCCGCGCCCCGGGAGTCGCCGGCGCTCGCCGCCGCCACGCGCCGGTCACCGGCCGCGGGATCGCGCGCGTCGGGCACACCCGCTCCCCGGTCTTCGCGCGTGCCGGGGAAGGACGCGCTCCGGTCGCCGCGCGTGCCAGGCGCTGCCGGACCTCGGTCACCGCGCGTGCCCGGCACGGCCGTGCCGGGCGCATCGCCCTTCGCCGCAAGTCGCCGCACCGTGGACCGCTCAGGGCGTTCAGCCGTGGACCGCTCAGGCGATTCAACCGTGGACCGCTCCGGGCGGTCAGCTGTGGACTGCTCAGGCGGTTCAGCCGTGGACCGCTCAGGGCGGTCAGCTGTGGACCGCTCGGGTCGTTCAGCCGTGGGCTGCTCGGCGCGTTCATCGGCCGCACCGGGCTCCTGCGCATCGGCACTGCCGGGCATTTCAGCGACCTCAGCAGCCGACTGCGGCGTGTCGCCCTCCTGGGCCGCACCCGGCGCGTCCACGCCATCGCGGATCTCGGTCGCGTCGCGGAGCACAGCGGAGCCAGCCGTCTCCAGCGTGTCACCCTCCAGGGCGGCACCCGACGCATCCACACCGTCGCGCATCTCGGTCGCGTCGACGACCACAGCGGCGCCAGCCGTCTCCGGCGTCTCGCTCTTTGGCTGGTCGCCAGCCGCACCCGGCGTCTCGCTCTTCGGCCCGTCGCCAGCCGCAGCAGGCGCGTCGCCCTTCTTTCCGCCGTCCGCCGCACCCCGCACGTTCACGCCACCGCGCGCATCCGTGACCTCGACCACCGGCTGCGGGAGGCCGACGTCCTGGGCGTCACCGACCGTGCCCGGCAGGTCGCCTGATCCGTCCGGCACGTCGACCGTCGGGCTCGACGCACCCGCCGTTCCAACCGTCGGGCTCGACGCATCCGCCGTTCCAACCGTCGGGCTCGACGCATCCGCCGTTCCAACCGTCGGGCTCGGCCCATGGCTCGGCGTATCGGGCGTGTCGGCCCGTGGGCTCGGCGTCGTGTCCTGTTGGGGCGGAGCGGTGGATGTGGTGTCGGGGGACTCTGTGCCGGGCCTGGTGGCGGCGGGGCGGGGCAGGGGCTTGGCGTCGGGGTTGAGCGGCGGCCAGACGCGCTGCGGGCCGGACAGCACCAGCGACGGGCCCAGCCGCGGCGGCTGCCCCTTCCGGTGCTGATCCCGCGCGACCTCGTCCTCGCGCCGTTCCCCGCGCTGTTCCCCGGGCCGTTCCCCGGGCCGTTCCCCGGGCCGTTCCTCGTCCAGTTCCCCGCGTCGCTCCTGGTCCAGCTCCCCGCCTCGCTCCTCGGGCCGTTCCCCCCGTAGCTCCCCGAGCCGTTCCTCGCGGCGTTCCTCATCGCGATCCCGGTCCCGCCGCTCGCCCTCCGCGGAGGCCGAAGGTGCGGCGGGGGCGTCGGCGCTCGCCGCGAGCCGGCGCAGCCGCCGCAGTGCCTCGGTGTCGATGGGCTTGCCGGCGGTGGGCTTGTGGGTCTCGGTCTCCCTGACCGATCCGGCCACCCCGGCCGCCCCGGTCGCCTCGTGGTCGGCCCGCGCGTCGTCGGGCGACGCCGCAGCATCCGCAGCGGCCCCCCGATCCCAAGCATCAGCGTCCCGCGCAGCTCCGCGCTCCCAAGCCACGGCACCCTCAGCGGTCCCACGCTCCCGAGCCACGGCACCCTCGGCGGTCCTGCGGTCCCGAGTCGCCGCATTTCGCGCGTCCACGGACTCCCGGGTGGGAGGCTCGGAGGTCTCGTGGGTGCCGGGCGGCAGGGCGTCCTGGTGGCGTCCAGGGCCGCCTGGAAGGGCCTCCTCGCGCCGCAACGCGCCGACCCCGGCCCTCGGTGCCGAGGGTGGGGCCGTCTCGCGTACCCGGGCCTTGAGGGCGGGCGCGGTGCCGCGGCGGGTGCCCCAGCGGCCGGTGGTCGGCTCGGCCACGGGAGCCTGGGAAGCGGCGGCGGCAGCGGCCGCGACGGCCGGGCGGACCTGGCGCGGACCGGCGATCCGCTGGCCCTCGCGCCGCCGCTGCGGCTGGCGGGCCTTGCGGGGCGCCTTCGACTTGGCCCGCGCGGGGGTGGTGCGCCAGACGCGGGCGGAGAACGTGATCGTCTCGGCCTCCGACGTGGGCGCGAGGCGGTACCACGCCTTCGGCTGGCCCAGGTAGCGGAGCTGGGACTCCAGGAGCTCGGTGAGCCGCTTGCCCTCGATGACGGGACGCGTGGACAGCCACGTCACGATCCCGGGCGGCACCAGGTACAGGACGTGCCACGGCATCTCCACCGGCACGCCCACCAGGACCAGCAGGAGTGACCACGGAACGAACACCCCGACGAAAACGCCGATCCAGACGATCGGCAGCGGCATCGGCAGCCGTAGGTCGTACAGCTTGTAGAGCCGCTTCTCGATCCGCCAGATGTTCGTATACGTGGGCAGATCCACGCCGGTCCTCCTCTCCACCCGCTCGTACATGACCGCCGCGGAGCGGTCTCAACCCTTTACTTGATGCCCAGAGCGCCCGCGATCGCCTTCGCCGTCACCTCAATGATGTTGGGAACGTAGAAGATCACGCCAATGGCCACGGCCAGTATCAGGAACTGCACGAAACGTGTGATCTCGCGGGTGAAGAGGAAGAAGAGCGCGACCACCGAGACGACGACGAGGAACAGCGGGGCGAAGAACCCGCGCAGGAAGTTGGCGAGACCCCCGGTGTCCGGGCCGGTCGCCGGGGGCGTCGGCGTCAGTTCGATCAGGTGGAGCAGAACGGTCTTCAAGGTCACTTCTTGTCCTCCCGGGGGGGTACCGATGAGCGGCGTGGCCGTGCCTCTATCCAACGACCCGGCCGGCTCCGCGAATGTCGGCGACGAACCACTTGTCGCCCTGCTTCTCGACGGTCAGCCGGTAGGCCATCTCCAGCGTGCCGCCCACAGCCGCGGGATCGGTGGCGTCGGGGGTGGCGGGCGTCTCGCTGTTAGGCACGACCCACACCACGACCGCCTGGATCTCTCGGGTGGCACCCCCCACAGGCACCACGACCTTCTTCAGCTCCCTGAACGTGAACGTGCCGCCGAAGCTCGGCAGGGTCCGGCCCGCGGCGACGTAACGCTGCAGCCCGGCCGCGTCGCCGGAGGCGTAGTCGGTGAAGAAACCCTTCAGCTGCTCTTTGAGCTCGCTCGCGGTGGCCTCGTCGGTCTCCGGCGCGGCGACCTGGGGCACGTCGGCCGGGCCCGGCGCGGGCAGCACCGCGGGGCGGCCGACCACGGCGAACCTGCCGCCCGTCTCGTCGCCCGAGTAGTAGAGCGGGACCGACAGCATCAACCTGCGCGGACCTGACTGGAAGGCCACGCTGACCAGGGCGTTGTGGGCGTCGCTCGCCTCGATGTCGTACGGCTGGATGGCGACGGCCGCGAACTTGCCGTAGCCGTCCCAGCCCATCTGCGGATCCATGCCCTCGGCCAGGAAAGCGCCCAGCTTACGCGACCTGCTCGCGGCGTCGTCCGGGCTGAAATTGAGATAGACCCCGGCGAACTGGGCGGCGAAAGCCATGCCCCGGTCGGCCGGAAAACCATGGTGAGCTGGCGCGACGCTATTGGGCGCCGCAGTCGTTTGTTGGGTAAATCGCTCAAATGGGGCACGCACCCCATTAACCACGACAACCACGATAACTGCCCAGAGAATGACACGGCCGGTCCATACCAGCCACCGCCCGCCTCCGCCCGACCAGCCGCCGCGCCGCGGCCTGCGAGGCGGCGGCGCGTCGAAGTCAGCCGTGTCAAGGCGCGCGGAAAGCTCGGGCTCGCCAGCGATCCGAGGATCGTGCTGGACGGTAGACCTACGAGCCATCACGCCTCCGCTCGCGCCGATCCCCCCGGCTGGCGCGGTGTCGTCCGTTGCCGATCCCCATCATCCGCGGTGAAGTAGTCACCCTATCCGGTCTCCGCCATTGTTCCAGGAAAGCCACGCCCATGCTGCGGCATGACCGTCCTGACGGCAAACCGGGCCGGAGGGCAGGCCTCATTGCCGATTCCTGAGACTTCCCGGTGGAAACACCTTTTGACCAGCCCAGATACCTAAATTGGCATAGCGCGAGAGCTACGGATTCCTGTCCTGGCGGGCATGGACTCTCTCGCTACCTGCGGATTCGGTATGGATCGCGGAGCGGAGTCAGGGCGTCAGGCGGGCTCCGGGTCCTGGGTGGGGCGCGGCTGACGCCGGCTGTGCAGGTCCACGACCGTCGGCTGGGCCGCCCGGTCCAGCGACACGACCGTCGGCTGCACCGCCCGCTCCAGGGAGCCGCGCAGGTCCGCCAGCATCTCGGCGGCGTCCCGTTCGCGCATGCGCGTCGCCATCTCGTTGCGCTCGTCGACCTTCCTGCGGAGGTACGCCTCGCGGTTGACGCGCAGGCCGTACATGAGCTCGACCCTGATCAGGGCGAGCTCCTCCTCGAGGCTGATGCCGGCGAGCGTGGGCGCAGGACGTCGTTTCCGGATGATGCGACGGATCATTGAGGGCCTCCCGAGTCAGCGTGAACGCCGTGACGATTCGACGCGCGGGGGCCCAAAGTGGTTGACGCATCAGTTGTCCCGGCATCAGACGTCCTACCGATTCCCGGGATCAGACGTCTGAGGGGGCATCGCCGCCGTCACCGCTGGTAACTTACCGTAACGAACGGCGGCTTTCCGTGATTTCCCACGAGACACCCCGGTCCGAGCAGCGATCAGACGTTGAAGCGGAACTCCACCACGTCGCCGTCGCGCATGACGTACTCCTTGCCCTCGACGCGGGCCTTGCCCGCCGCGCGGGCGTTGGCGATGGAGCCGACCTCGACCAGGTCGTCGAAGGAGACGACCTCGGCCTTGATGAAGCCGCGCTGGAAGTCGGTGTGGATCACGCCGGCCGCCTCGGGCGCGGTGGCGCCCTTGGGGATCGTCCAGGCCCTGGTCTCCTTCGGCCCGGCCGTGAGGTAGGTCTGCAGGCCGAGCGTGTCGAAGCCGACCCTGGCGAGCTGCCGCAGCCCTGACTCCTCCTGGCCGACGGACTGCAGGAGCTCCAGCGCCTCCTCCTCGTCGAGCTCGACCAGCTCCGACTCGATCTTGGCGTCCATGAAGACCGCCTCGGCGGGCGCGACCAGCGTCGCGAGCTGCTCCCGCAGCGCCGAGTCGCCCAGCTCGTCGGCGTCGAGGTTGAACACGTACAGGAACGGCTTGGCCGTCAGCAGGTGAAGGTCGCGCAGCTCCTCGCGGTCGAGGCCGCTCTCGAAGATGGTCTTGCCGGTCTCCAGCACGCTCAGCGCGGCCTCGGCGGCCTCCAGCGCGGACTTCTTGTCCTTGTTGTTGCGCGCCTCCTTCTGCAGGCGCGGGATGGCCTTCTCGACCGTCTGGAGGTCGGCCATGATCAGCTCGGTGTTGATGGTCTCGATGTCACGCTTGGGCGAGATGTCGCCGTCCACGTGCGTGACGTCGGGGTCGCTGAAGACGCGGACCACCTGGCAGATCGCGTCGGTGTCACGGATGTTGGCGAGGAACTGGTTTCCCCTGCCCTGCCCCTCCGAGGCCCCCTTGACCAGGCCCGCGACGTCGACGAACTCGACCTTGGCGGGCAGGATGCGGGCCGAGTTGAAGATCTCGGCCAGCTTGGGCAGCCGGTCGTCGGGCACGCCCACGATGCCCACGTTGGGCTCGATGGTGGCGAACGGGTAGTTCGCCGCGAGCGCGTTGCCGGACTTCGTCAGCGCGTTGAAGAGCGTGGACTTGCCGACGTTGGGCAGACCGACGATACCGATAGAGAGACTCACGGACCCTAAGTTTACGTGCTGAGCGTAACGAGCGTGTCGGGACGGAACGGCGCGCCGCAGTCCTGCAATCATCGATCGAGTGGATCTCGTCTCGCTTCTCGTAGGTCTGGCCGCCGGGCTCGTCATCGGTTTCCTGGTGGCCAGGACGCGGGCCGCGGTGCGGGTGGCCGAGGCGGAGGCGCGCGCCAAGTCGGCCGCCGACAAGGTGGTCTACGTCGAGGAGCAGCTCGCCGAGCGCTTCCAGGCCCTGTCCACGCGCGCCCTCGACGTCAACAACATCCGCTTCCTGGAGCTGGCCGAGACCAGGCTGGCCGCCAGCCGCGCCGAGGCCACGGGCGATCTGGACCAGCGCAGGCAGGCCGTCGAGCACCTGGTGGAGCCGCTGAAGGACGCGCTCGCCCGGGTCGAGTCGCAGCTGCGCGACACCGAGTCGGGCCAGCGCGCGGCCCGCGCGGAGCTGGCCAAGCAGATGGAGTTCGTACGGCAGAGCAACGAGCAGCTGCGCTCCCAGACCACGGCCCTGGTCAGGGCCCTGCAGCGGCCCGAGGCGCGCGGCAGGTGGGGCGAGCTCCAGCTGCGCAGGGTCGCCGAGATCGCCGGCATGCAGCACCACTGCGACTTCGACGAGCAGGTCACCGAGGGCTCCATGCGCCCCGACATGGTCGTCAGGCTCGCCGGCGGCAAGAACATCGTGGTCGACTCCAAAGTCTCGCTGGCGGCCTATCTGGAGGCCGCAGAGGCGTCCGACGAGAGCCTCGCCACGGTCCGGCTCGACGCCCACGCCCGGCACGTCCGCGAGCACATCGACCGGCTGGCGGCCAAGTCCTACTGGCAGGGGTTCAACCCGTCGCCGGAGTTCGTGGTGCTGTTCATCCCGGGCGAGGCGTTCCTGGCCCCGGCGCTGGAGCGCGATCCCGGGCTGCTGGAATACGCGATGACGCGGCGGGTCCACATCGCCACGCCGACGACGCTGATCACGATGCTGCGCACCGCGCACTACGCCTGGCAGCAGGCCGCGCTGAGCGAGAACGCGCGGGCGGTGTTCGAGCTGGGCAAGGAGCTGTACGAACGGCTCTCCTCCCTCGGCAGGAACGTCGATTCGCTCGGCAGGGCGCTGACGCGGGCCGTGGAGGCGTACAACAAGTCGGTCGGATCGCTCGAAAGCCGCGTCCTGGTCACCGCGCGCAAGCTGCACGATCTGGGCGTCGTGGACGGCGATCTCGAGTCTCCTGAGATGCTCGAAGGCCTGCCCAGACCCCTGGCGTCCCCGGAACTGCTGGAAACCTCGCCTCTGCTTTCCCACTCGAACGGTAAGTTGGCCAACGGGTCGCAATAAATCGGGGGTGGGGCATTGGGTGAGAAGAGGCGTTCCGCGGTCAGGCTGACCGCTCGCGGCGCCATCGCGCTCGCCCTGGTCTCCACCTTGGCGGGCTACGTGCTGGCGGCCGTGCTCGCCATCCAGTACGTCGTGGGCGCTGCGTTCGTGCTGTCGAGCCTGCTGGGCGTGCTCCTGGTCAACCGGCGCGAGCTGCTGTCGCTCGTGGTGACGCCGCCGCTGGTGTTCTTCTGCGCCACGCTCTTCGTCGAGCTGGGGCGCGCGTTCGGCTCGGTGTCGATCGTGCAGTCGCTGGCGCTGGGGCTCTACACGTCGCTGACGCAGGGCGCGCCGTGGCTGTTCGCGGGCTCGGCCGTGGTGCTGGGCGTGGCGTGGCGGCGCGGACTCCGCGACAACGTACGCGACCTGCGGGAGGAGCTGAAGGCGGGCGCGGAGGTGCCGCGCCCGCGCCAGCCGTTCGTGCCCGAGCCGGAGGGCTACTTCGAGCCCAAGGTCTACGGGACGCCGCGCGGGGACGACTAGGAGACCCGCAGGTCCTTGCGCAGCTCGTGGGGCAGGGCGAAGCGCATGCTCTCCTGCACCGACTCGACCTGGGTCACGTCGTCGAACCCGTGCTCGGCCAGCCGCGCCAGCACCTCGTCGACCAGCTCCTCCGGCACGGACGCGCCGCTGGTCACGCCGACCGTGGTGACGCCGTCGAGCCACTCGTCGCGGATGAAGGTGGCGTTGTCGACGAGATAGGAGGCCTCGGCCCCGTAGTCCTTGGCCACCTCGACCAGGCGCTTGGAGTTGGAGGAGTTTTCCGAGCCGACCACGATGACCAGCTGCGCCTCGGCGGCGATCTCCTTGACCGCGACCTGGCGGTTTTGCGTGGCGTAGCAGATGTCGTCGCTCGGCGGGTCGATCAGCGTGGGGAAGCGCTCCTTGAGCCGGGCGACCGTCTCGGTGGTCTCGTCGACCGACAGCGTGGTCTGCGACAGCCAGACCAGCTTGCTCGGGTCCTTGACCTGAACTTTGTCGACCGAGTCGAGCCCGTCCACGAGCTGGATGTGGTCGGGGGCCTCACCGGAGGTGCCCTCGACCTCCTCGTGACCCTCGTGCCCGATCAGGAGGATGTCGTAGTCCTGGCTCGCGAACCGCCTGGCCTCGTTGTGCACCTTGGTGACCAGCGGGCAGGTGGCGTCGATGGTGCGCAGGCTGCGCCGGCGCGCCTCGTCGTGCACCGCCGGGGACACCCCGTGAGCCGAGAACACGACGATCTCGCCCTCGGGCACCTCCTCGGTCTCGTCGACGAAGATGGCGCCCCTGGCCTCCAGCGTCTTGACGACGTGGGTGTTGTGGACGATCTGCTTGCGTACGTAGATCGGCGCACCGTACTGCTCCAGGGCCTTCTCGACCGCTACCACGGCTCGATCGACTCCGGCACAGTAGCCACGCGGCTTGGCTACGAGTACTCGGCGGGAAGTGGGGGTCTGCGGCTCCATACTTTCTATGCTACGTGGAGCGGCCATCAGGCCTGCGCGTGCGTGGTTGCCCGCGGTTTGCCAGACTGGCCGTCCATTACTGACCTCCCAGGGAGACGTCATGTCCCTCAGCGACGTGATACGCAACATCGCCAAGACCGTTACCAACAAGGACGAGCTGAAGGAGAAGGCCAAGGATCTTCCGCTCCTGTTCATCCAGACGACGCTCAGCGCGGCCGGGCAGGCCCTGCTGGTCGTGGACCGGGTGAAAAACTCCATCAAGGGCCTTGGCAGCAAGGAGGAAGAGGAGTCGAAGGACTCGCGCCCCTCCGCCGCCGAGCAGGTGGCCGCGGCTCCGGCCGCGGAGGAGGCGAAGCCGGCCCGCAAGGAGCCGGTGATCTTCGCGCCGCGGCCCAGCGCCGCCGAGCCCAACGGGGTCGCCAAGACCAAGCCCGACCCCGTCATCTTCGCTCCGGCGGGCAAGTCGGAGTCGGCGGCCACCGCCAACCCCGAGACCACCGCCCCGGCAGCCGAGCCCAAGCCCGCGGTCGCGGAGGAGCCCGCCGCGGCCCCGAAGGCCGCCGCCGAGCCCGCCGTCGCGGAGAAGCCCGCCGAGCCCGAGCCGAAGGCGGCCGTCGCGGAGGAGGCTGAGCCCAAGACCGCCGTCGTGGACGAGCCCGCCGAGGTGGCCCAGCCGAAGGCCGCCGCCGTGGAGGCCGAGCCGAAGGCCGCCGTCGCGGAGGAGCCCGCCGCGACCCCCGAGCCGAAGGCCGCCACCGTGGAAGAGGCCGTCGCGGCGGAAGCCGCCAAGGAAGAGGCCGTCAAGGAAGAGCCCGCCAAGGTGGAGGCCGTCGCGGAGGAGGCCGTCGCGGCCAAGCCGAAGCGCACCCGCAGGACCACCAAGAAGCCCGCCGCGACCGAGGAGCCCGCCGCGGCCCCCGAGGCGACCGTGGCCCCGGAGCCCGCGTCCGCCCCGGAGCCCGCCCGCGCCCCCGAGCCCGCCGCCGCGCCCGAGCCGGTCGCCTCCGCCCCGGTGGACCTGACCGAGCCGCTGCCCGGCTACTCCGAGCTCACCGTCGCGTCCCTGCGCGCCAGGATGCGCGGCAAGACCGCCGAGCAGATCAGCGACTTCCTCTCCTTCGAGAAGGCCACGAAGTCCCGGCCCGAGGTGATCAAGATGTTCGAGAACCGCCTGGCGAAGCTGCAGGCCGGAGAGTAGGTCGTACCGACCCCGTAGTCTTCCGGCATGAGCGAGAAGACCTCACCCGAGGCTCCCCTGCCGATCCGCACGGTCCTGCAGATGGTGGGCGGTTGGATCGGCAGACTCGGCACGGTCTGGGTCGAGGGCCAGATCACCGACCTGAGCGCTCGTGGCGGCACGGTGTTCATGACCCTGCGCGACCCGGTCGCCAACGTGTCGGCCAAGGTCACCACCCCGCGCGGGGTCTACGAGGCCGCCGTGCCGAGGCCGGCCGACGGCGCCAGGGTCGTGATGCAGGTCAAGCCCGACTTCTGGGTCAACAGGGGCTCGTTCGCCTTCACCGCGCTGGAGATCCGCCCGGTCGGCGTGGGCGAGCTGCTGGCCCGGCTGGAGCGGCTCAGGCAGCTGCTGGCCACCGAGGGGCTGTTCAACGCCGACAGGAAGCGGCGGCTGCCGTTCCTGCCCGGCACGATCGGGCTCATCTGCGGCCGCGACTCGGCGGCCGAGCGCGACGTGCTGGAAAACTCCCGCAGGCGCTGGCCGGCCGTGCGGTTCAAGGTCGAGGAGGTGGCCGTCCAGGGGCCCTACGCGGTGGGCGAGGTGACCGAGGCGCTGCGCAAGCTCGACGCCGACTCCTCGGTCGACGTGATCGTCATCGCCCGCGGCGGCGGCTCGCTGGAGGACCTCCTGCCGTTCTCCGACGAGACGCTCGTACGCTCGGTGGCCGCCTGCCGCACCCCCGTGGTGAGCGCGATCGGCCACGAGCAGGACAGCCCGCTGCTCGACCTGGTGGCCGACGTGCGCGCGTCCACCCCGACCGACGCGGCCAAGAAGGTCGTGCCCGACGTCGGCGAGCAGCTCTCGTTGGTGCGCCAGCTGCGCGACCGGGGGCGCAGGGTGGTGAGCGGCTGGCTCGACCGCGAGATGTCCTGGCTGACGTCGGTGCGCTCGCGCCCCTCCCTGGCCGACCCGGTGCGCGAGCTGGAGCGCCGGGCCGAGCAGGTCGAGTCGCTGCGCGACCGGACCAGGCGCTCGCTGTCCGGCTCGCTCGACCGGGCCTCCGACGACCTCGTCCACCTGCGGGCCCGCCTGATCTCGCTGTCCCCCGCGGCCACGCTGGAGCGCGGGTACGCCATCGTCCAGCACCCCTCGGGCGAGGTCGTACGCCTGGCCAAGGACGTCTCCCCCGGCTCGCTGCTGACGATCCGGCTGAGCGACGACCGCCTGACCGTACGCGCGGAGGACGCGGGCGAAAGCGGGGACACCTGAGCGATCCGGGACTCCGGGGGAAACCTGCTCCGCCTGATGACCTAGCGTGGGAGGGGTGAAGCTAACAAAGTTCACACATGCCTGCGTAAGGGTGGAGCTCGACGGCCGGGTGCTGGTCATCGACCCGGGGATCTGGAGCGAGCCGTCCGCGCTGGACGGCGCCGACGCGGTGCTCGTCACCCACGAACACAGCGATCATGTGGACGTGCTGCGGCTGCTCGGGGCCGGGGTCCCGGTGTTCGCGCCGGCGGGGGCGGGGCTGGACGGGCTGCCGTACACGCCGGTGAGCGCGGGCGAGGAGTTCGCGGCGGCGGGCTTCCGGGTGCGGGCGCACGGCGGTCGGCACGCCCTGATCTACGGAGGCCAGCCGGACTGCCCCAATCTCGGCTACCTGGTCGACGGCGCCCTCTACCACCCGGGCGACTCGGTCCACGTGCCGGACGAGCCGGTGGAGACGCTGCTGGTGCCGCTGCAGGGGTCGTGGCTGAAGACCGTCGAGGCGATCGACTTCGTCCGGGCGGCACGGCCACGGCGGGCGTACGGGATCCACGACGCGCAGCTCAACGAGCGCGGGCTGAGCACCACCAACGCCTGGCTGGCGCGGGCGACCGAGCACGGCTATCGCTGGCTGGCCCCCTGCGAGACCGCTTGACCCCCTCCAGCGGCGTCAGAAGGGGGCGTCGTCGGAGTTGGCCGCCGAGGGCTCGGAGCGGCGCGCCATGGCGGCGGCGAGCTTGACCCTGGCCCCCTGGAGCCACTCCTCGCAGACCGCCGCCAGCTTCTCGCCGCGCTCCCACAGCTCGATGGACTGCTCCAGGGTGAGCCCGCCGGTCTCCAGGCGGCGCACCACCTCGGTCAGCTCCTCGCGGGCCTGCTCGTATGAGGGTGCCTTCTCGTCTCCTGCCACGACCACCACCCTAGACGGGGCGACCGACATCGCAGACCAGGCGGCCCCGTCAGCCCTTGGGGCGCTGCTGCAGGACGGAGGCGAGTTCGGCGAGCTCCGGCCAGTCGGCGGTGCCGGTGATCACGAGCGTCACCTCCGGCAGCACGCGGACGAGCGAGCGCTGCTTCTTGTCCTCGCGGAAGCGCTGCTCCCACTGCACCTCGCCCACCTGCTGCGTGCCGACGGCCTTGTCGGAGTTGGCCATGCGGCTGGCGAACCCGGCCGCCGGCTGCTCGTTGCTCTGCGCGAACATCGCGTGCTGCCGCTTGGCGGTCGCGTAGCCGAGGAAGAGCACCTGGGCGCCGTTCTCGCCCTTGGCGATCTTGTTGCTGTTGGGGACCCAGCCCGCCGGGTCCTTCTGCGGCGCCCACACGCCGTACGGCACCGAGTGGCCGAAGTTGGCGACGGTGATCGAGTAGTCGAGCCGCGGAATGTGCTCCTCCCGGCTCTGCGGGGCGATCAACAGGAACAGCCCGACCGCCGCGACGCAGACGAGCAGCGCTACCGCGTAACCGTAGAAACCTTGGGTGAACCGTCGCACACTTGGGGAGGTTACCCGTTGGAGGAGGCGGTCGCCGAAGTGGCCGGGCGGATCTGACCGATGATGGCCAGCACCTCCTCGGCCAGGCCGCGATCACCCGTGCGGACGACCTCCGACACGGCCGCGGCCAGCGCGCCCGTGACGACCACGACCAGCGCGCCCTCGTCCTCGAACAGCGCCGCGTTGAGCTGTGCCCACTTGCGCAGCCGGTCGCGCATGACCACGTCGAAGCCGGGCGGCCCGTCGCCGCGCAGGAACAGGTCGGCCAGCTCGCGCTCCTCCAGGCACCCGTCGAGGTAGGCGCGGGCGGCGCTGATGAACACCCGCATCGGGTCGCTCTCGCCGGCGGCGCGGGCCAAGCGGGCGGCCTGCTTCGTCCGCTGCGTCTGCCTGGCCTGGAACTCCTCGAACAGCGTCAGGTAGAGGTCGGCCTTGCCGGAGAAGTGGTGGTAGAGGCTGCCCACGCTGGCGTCGGCCCTGGCCACCACGTCGGTCACGCCCGCCTCGGCGAACCCGTTGGAGACGAAGACCTCCCTCGCGGCGGCCAGAAGCGAGCTGCGGGTGGCGGCGCCGCGCTCGGACGTCCGCGGCTGGGCGGCCACGTTTTCCACTTCGCTCATGCGATCTCCTCCAGGCTCCATGGTGGAGGCAAGATCTTTGGCGCGCACACCGTATGGCGCAAAATCCGCTCCCCGTGATGGCAGGGCAACCCTGTCGAAGCTTACCGATGTCACCTCTGACCCGCCCCTGCTGCGAGGAAGCGGTCATCTCGGGCAGGGGATGGGCAGATTATCCGCCCATGGGCGGGAAGAGGGGGACAACTACGATCGACGTAGATTCCCCTTAGGAGGCTGCCCATCATGTCCGATCAGACTTCCGTACCGCCCGCGCTCGCCACGGGCGAGCACGCCCCCGATCGCAACCTCGCGTTGGAGTTGGTGCGCGTCACGGAGGCGGCCGCGATGGCGGCGGCCCGGTGGGTCGGCCGAGGTGACAAGAACGGCGCCGACGGCGCGGCCGTGAACGCCATGCGCCAGCTGATCAACACGGTTTCGATGAACGGCGTGGTGGTCATCGGCGAGGGGGAGAAGGATCACGCCCCGATGCTGTTCAACGGCGAGCAGGTGGGCGACGGCAGCGGCCCCGACTGCGACGTGGCCGTGGACCCCATCGACGGCACCCGGCTGACGGCGCTGGGCATGCCCGACGCGGTGTCGGTGATCGCGGTGAGCGAGCGCGGCTCGATGTACGACCCGTCGGCCGTGTTCTACATGGAGAAGCTGGTCACGGGCCCGGAGGCGGCCGACGTGGTCGACATCGAGGCCCCCGTGTCCGCGAACATCAACGCGGTCGCCAGGGCCAAGCACTGCTCGCCCTCCGACGTGACCGTGGTCGTGCTGGACCGGCCCAGGCACGAGCGGCTGGTCAAGGAGATCCGGGAGGCGGGCGCGCGGATCAAGTTCATCACGGACGGCGACGTGGCCGGCGCGATCATGGCGGCCCGCGGCGGCACCGGCATCGACCTGATGCTGGGCATCGGCGGCACGCCCGAGGGCATCGTGGCCGCGTGCGCGCTCAAGTGCCTGGGCGGCGTGATCCAGGGCAGGCTCTGGCCGCGCGACGACGCCGAGCGCTCCAAGGCCGTGAACGCCGGCCACGACCTCAACCGGGTGCTCACCACGAACGACCTGGTCAAGTCCGACGACGTGTTCTTCGCGGCGACCGGCATCACGCACGGTGAGCTCATGCAGGGCGTACGGTTCCGCGCCGGCTCGGCGGTGACGGAGTCGCTGGTGATGCGCGGCAGGTCGGGCACCATCCGCAAGATCGAGAGCGAGCACCAGCTCTGGAAGCTGCGCGCGTACAGCGCGATCAACTTCGACACGGCCGGCTGAGGACCTCAGCGGCGGCGCTTGCGGCGGGGTGGCTCCTTGACCTTCACGTCTCCCGCGAAGTTCGTGGTGCGCACCTCGACGACGGGCGCGCCGGGCTCGGTCGGCTGCTTGGTCAGCCGTACGGACTTGCCCTTGGCGACCCTGATCACCTCAAGACCCTCCGGCACCTGGATCTCCAGCCCGCCGAAGACCAGGGTGGCGTTGATGATGATCTGCCGGTTCTGCAGGATCGCGTCGCGGAAGTCCAGCTTGGTGGTGCCGAACATGGCCGTCACGTCCAGCTCGGCGGGCACGACCCAGCGCCCGCCGCGCTGCTCCTGCTTGAAGATGGCCGACACAGGGCGGCCGTCCAGGTTGAGCGGCTGCTGGTCGGCGGGCAGCAGGTCGGCGGTGAGCGCGGCCAGCTCGCCCAGCGTGCGCGCGGAGTAGAGCACGCCGAGCCGTTCCTCGAGCTCGTCGAGGGTGATCCGGCCGTCGGCGTGCGCGTCCTGCAGCACCTGGGCGATGCGTTCGCGGTCGGCGTCGGACGCGCGGAGCTCGTGGGGCGGCGGCACGTCGCTCGCCGCGTGCGGCCGCCGGGCCGACACCCACTCCTCGGCCAGCCGCTCTCCGACTTCCTGCAGCTTCGGCAGCCACGATTGCGCGCGTTCGTTCACACATCCGACGATAACCGGCGCCCGCGAGAATCGCTCGTGCCAAATCGGCAGATGCGCTCCGTAAGTCGCGGGAATCAGTTGATGCGCGCCAGAAGTCCGGCGATTTCCTCGGCCAGTTCCTGATTCACTTCGGCGTGGCGGTTGAGCAGCCGGTACCACATCGCGCCGAAGACGAGATCGACGGCCAGGTCCAGCTCCACGTCCGCCGGCACGGCGCCGCGCGCCAGGACCGCGCGCAGGGCGGCGCGGCGGGGGTTGATGAGCTTCGCCCGCAGCTCGGCGGCCAGCTCCGCGTCGGACTGGGCGTCGGCCATCAGCCCCACGACGACCTGCCCCGCGACCCCCCGCGCCAGCGCGAACGTCTGCTCCAGGAACGCCACCAGATCGGCCCGCGCGTCCCCGGTGTCCGGCAGCCCCTCCACCTCCTCGGCCAGGACGTCGGTCAGGGCCTCCAGCAGGACCTGTGCCTTGGTCTGCCACCAGCGGTAGACGGTCTGCCTGCCGCTGCCCGCGGCCTGGGCGATGCCCTTCATGGTCACGTTCTGGTATCCGTCGCGGGCGCACAGGTCGAGCGCCGCCCGGAGGATCGCCTTCCTGGCCACTTCGCTGCGTGGTCTGCCAACCATGGCGCCCACTTTACAAGTCACCGTGCCTCGTTTTATATTCGAGGCAAGATGTCTCGTAATGAGAGGACGACGAAGATGCGAGTAGTGATCGTCGGCGGCACGTCCGGCATCGGCCTGGCGGCGGCGGCCCGGCTGGCCGCGGGCGGCGCGGAAGTGGTCGTCACGGGGCGTTCGGAGGAGCGACTGCGTTCGGCGTTGAAGCAGCTCGGCGACCAGGCGCGGGGCGAGGTCGTGGACGCGCGCGACACCGCGTCGATGCGGGCGCTGTTCGAGGGGCTGGGCACCGTCGACCACCTGGTCGTCACCGTGACGGGCCGCGGCGGCGCGGGCCCGCTGAGCTCGCTGACCGGCGAGGGGCTGACCGAAGCGTGGCGCAACAAGCTGGTCCCCCACCTGCTGACCGCGCAGGCCGCGCTGGGCGTGCTGAACCCGGAGGGCTCGATCACCTTCGTGACGGCGGCCTCGGCCGGCGCGGCCCTGCCCGGCATCGCCACGCTGGCGGCGGTGAACGGGGCGATCGAGGCCGCGGTGCCCGGCCTGGCCGTCGAGCTGGCCCCCATCAGGGTGAACGCGGTCTCCCCCGGCGTGATCGACACCGACTGGTGGTCGGAGATCGGCGACGAGGCGCGGGCCGCGTTCATGGAGGGCGCCGCCGAGAGCCTGCCGGTCCGGCGCGTGGGCCGGCCCGAGGACGTGGCGGCCACGATCGAGTACGTGGTGCGCAACGCGTACACGACCGGCATCGTGCTGACCGTCGACGGAGGGGCGCGGCTCAAGGCCTGAGGAACCCCACGCCCTTCCACGCCGTTGATCCCGGCAAAAGGGAGGTGTGCGCGTGCATCGACCGGCGCGATGGGGTCTCGGTGTGGCGGGCGCGGGCATAGCCGTGATCGTGGTCCTGGAGCTGACCCGCCTCGACGAGCTCAACCCGATCAAGCGGACCATCAGCGAGCACGGCCTCGGCCCCGACGGCTGGATCTTCGGGATGGCGGTGGGGCTGCTCGCGGCCGGATCGGCGGCCATCGGGGTGTCGCTGGCCCGCCAGCGGCTGGCGGGGGTCTTCGGCACCATCGCGCTCATGGGGTGGAGCGTGGGGCTGTTCATGACGGCGTGGTTCGAGAAGCACGACTGGTCGGTCGGCCCGAGCACGAGCGGGAGCATCCACCGGCTGGGCAGCTTCATCGCCTTCCTCAGCCTGCCGCTGGCCGCGATGATCATCGCCAGGCCCTGGCGGCACCGCGAGCGGTCGCGGGCCAGGCTGGTGGCCTTCGGGCTCGGGATCTTCTCGGCGCTGTGGGTGGTGGGCATCGCCGCGGTCATGTACGTCGGGGCGCGCAACGGGCTGCCGTGGTGGCGCGTCATGCCGCTCGGCCTGGTGGAGCGCGGCATGGCCGTCACGGAGGTGGCCGCGCTGCTCGCGCTCGGCGTCTGGGCCGCCGCCAAGCGACTGGACACGACGGAGCAAACCGGACGCCTGCCCGAGAAGCAGGTCGACGCCGGGGTCGGTGGGCTGGCGGAACGGAGCGGCGGGCCGCTAACCTGACCCAGCCTCACGTTTGATTCCCCCCATCAGGAGGCCGTCGTGCCGTCCTCGCGTGATCGTCAGGCCCGCGTCGCCACGTACGCCGTCTATGCCGTACAGGGCCTGTCCTTCGCCTCGCTGCTCATCCAGGTCGCGAACCTCCAGGCCAAGCACGGCCTCGACGACGGCGCGCTGACGCTCCTGCTGCTGATCGTGCCCGTGTTCGCGGGGGTCGGCAGCGTGGCGGCGGGCACGTTCGCCGCCCGGTTCGGCAGCAGGCTGCTCCTGCGCGTCGCCCAGCCCGTGGTCGCGCTCGCCGTGGTGCTCGCCGGGCTCGCGCCCAGCGTGCCGCTGCTGGTGCCGGTGCTGCTGCTGTTCGGCGTGGCGGTGGGCGCGGTGGACGCGGGCATGAACATGCAGGGCGTGGCGGTCGAGCGCAGGTACGGCCTGCAGATCCTGAACGGCTTCCACAGCGTGTGGAGCGTGGCCAGCATGCTCGGGGCGGCGTGGGCGTCGGTGGCCGCCACCCTGCCGCTGCCGGTGATCATGGCGGTCCCGATGGTGTTCGCGCTGGTGGGCTCGCTGGTGTTCGCACGGAATCTGTGCGCGCCGGAGGAGGAGAAGGTCGAGGACGCTCCGGCGGGCGCCGCCGCCGGCGGCTTCCCGTGGCGGCCGATCATCCCGCTCTGCCTGGCCATGGGCTTCCTGTACGTCGGCGACGCCGCCGTGTCGAACTTCAACACCGTGTTCATGAAGAACGTGCTCTCGGCGGGCCCCCAGGTGGTCCCGCTGGCCTACGTCGCCTACCAGGCGACCACGCTGGCCGTCCGGCTCGGCGGCGACCTCGCGGTCCGGCGGTACGGGCCCGCCGCCATCGTCAGGATCGGCGGCGTGATCGCCACCCTGGGGTTCCTCGGCGTCGTCGCGGCCCCGAACCAGCCGCTGGCCATCGTCGCGTTCGGCCTGACCGGGGTGGGGCTGTCGGTGGTGGCGCCACAGTCGTTCTCGGCGGCGGGCAAGCTCGACCCGGCCGGGACCGGGGTGGCCATCGCCCGGGTGAACCTCTTCAACTACATCGGCTTCATCGTGGGCGCGGCCCTGGTGGGCGGCATCGCGGACGCGGTGGACATGCGGTGGGCGTTCGCCGCGCCGCTCGTGCTGGCCGCCGTCATCATCGCCCTCGCCCCCGGCTTCGAGCCCAGACGCCAGGCCCCCAACCCCTCCGCCGCCTGAGGCCTCACCGCCGCACTTCGGCGACCTCGACGGTACGGCGCTCGCGGAGCGACAGGTCGGCGGCCTCGGCCACGTACAGCGCCTCCAGGGCGTCCTCGATCGTGCACAGGCTCTTGTCGCTGGTCAGGAAGGCGTCGATCTCGTCGCGGTAGGCGGTCTCGAAGCGGGTGACGAAGTCGGGCCAGGGGTCTTGCGGGCTCGGCGTGCCCTCGGCCGAGTGCAGCGGGGCGCGCGGGCTCAGGCCGACGGCCTGGGTGCGCCTGGTGCCGGCCAGCTCCATGCGCACGTCGTACCCGCCGCCGTTGTAGCGGGAGCCCTGCAGGGTGGCCAGCGTGCCGTCGTCGAGGGTGAGCAGCGCGGCGCTGTTGTCCACGTCGCCCGCCTCCGCGAAGAAGGCGGCGCCGCGGTTGGCCCCGGTCGCGTACACGGAGACCACCTCGCGGCCGGTCACCCAGCGCAGGATGTCGAAATCGTGGATGTGGCAGTCGCGGAAGATGCCGCCGGAGGTCGCGATGTACGCGGCGGGCGGGGGCGCGGGGTCGGCGGTGATCAGGTGAACGCGGTGCAGCTCCCCCAGCTCGCCGGCGCGCAGCGCGCCCGCCGCCGCCACGTAGCCGGGGTCGAACCTGCGCTGGAACCCGATCTGCACCCGGTTGCCGGCGCTCGCCTCCAGCGCCTTGACGGTCTCGTCCACGGTGCCCGCGACCGGCTTCTCGCAGAAGACCGGGACGCCCTTCTCGCACGCCTTGACGATGAGCTCGGCGTGGGTGCCGGTCGGGGTCGCGATGACCACGGCGTCCGACTCGAACGGGTCCCCGGGCCTGCCGTACGGCGACGTACGCACGGGATCGGCCACGATCAGCTCGTCCACCAGCGGATGCGCGGCCAGGGTCGCGGCGTGAAAGGCTCCGATCCTGCCCAGACCCAGCAGTCCCACACGCATGACATCCTCCGATCCGGATCAGGCTTTCTTTCTAGGCGAGCCCTCCTGCCTCAGTCAACATTTTGTCCTGACATTCTGACTTTCAAGCCTCGTACGGCGTCCAGCGCCTTGTGCGCCGGCAGCCGCGCGAACCCCACCACCACGGCCGCCGGCCCCGCCGACTCGCGCATCGGCCCCACGGGCTCGGCGGACAGGCCGAGCTCCTGCGCGACGCGCGCGGTCCCCATCTCGTCCCAGCCGGCCGGCAGCTCCAGGTAGACGTGCAGGCCCGCGTCGATGCCCTTGACGCGCACCTCGGGCACCTCCTCCGCCAGCGCCCTGACCAGGGCGTCCCTGCGGCGGCGGTACTCGCGGCGCATCCTGCGCAGGTGCTTGTCGTAGCCGCCGGTGCGCAGGAAGTGCGCCAGCGCGTACTGCTCGACGACCGGCGAGCCCAGGTCCAGCTCGCCCCGCGCCCGGCGGACGGCCTCCGCCAGGTCGGGGGGCGCCGCCACCCAGCCGAGCCGCAGCCCCGGCGCCAGGGCCTTGCTGACGCTGCCCGACAGGATCACCCGGTCGGGCGCCAGGCCCTGGAGGCAGCCGACGGGGTCGCGGTCGAAGCGGAACTCGGCGTCGTAGTCGTCCTCCAGGATCACCCGGTCGCCCGCGTACGCCCACTCCATGAGGGCGGCCCGGCGCGGCGGCGAGAGCACCACGCCGGTCGGGTACTGGTGCGCCGGGGTGACCAGCACGGCGTCGCCGCTCAGCTTCCGCACGTCCAGGCCCTCCTCGTCCACGGGCACCGGCACCAGGTGCGCGCCCGCGCGCCTCAGCAGCGGGACCTGGCGGTGGCTCGTCGGGTCCTCGACGGCGAGCCGGACCGGCCGCTGCCGGCTCAGCACGTGCAGCACCAGGCTCAGGCCCTGCGCCACGCCGCCGACGATGACGAGATTCTCGGGGCGCACGTCCGCCGCCCTGACCCGCCGGAGATAGCCGGCCAGCTCTTCTCGCAGCTCAGGCACCCCGCCAGGGTCCCCGTAATCGAAGGCTTCCGAGGGTACGGTGGTCAGGACGTGCCTGACGGCGGCGAGCCAGCGCTCGCGGGGGAAGTGGCTGAGGTCAGGAGAGGTGGGGCGATGACCGTAGTACGGCCCGCACACGGGGGCGCTCGACGCGCGGGGCACCGGCCTGGGCCGGGGAGACGTCTTCTGCCGCGGGGCGGCCCGGGGTGCGGTCTTGGGGGTGACCTGGGTGCCGACGCCCACCCGCGACACCAGGAAGCCCTCGGCGACGAGCTGCTCGTACGCCTCCACCACCACGCCCCTGGAGACCTGGAGGTCGGTGGCGAGGTCGCGGGTCGCGGGCAGGCGGGTGCCCGGCGCCAGCCGGCCGCCCCTGATGGAGTCGCGCAGCTCGGAGGCGATCTGCCCGGCGATTCCCCCCTTATCGCGATTTATCTGGATATGGAGGTCGGCCATATTGGTCCTGTCTTCGGGCGGGACATTGGACTGTTTACGCGAACCATTGTCTCCCTAGCATCCTTCGCATGAGAAACGGCATCGTGGGTGCGGCCTCGGCCATGTTCCTCGTCGGGACGCTGGCCGGGGTGGCGGGGCTGGTGGACGGCTATCCCATATACGGCGGCCAGGCCGTCCGGTATCTCGTGGCGTCGGTCATCCTGCTTGTCATAACGCGAGCTCTCGGCCTGCGGTTCGTCCGCCTCACGCCGCGCGAGCTGCTCTGCCTCGCCGGGCTCACCCTGTTCGGGCTGGTCATCTTCAACGTCTGCGTGATCGAGTCGACCAGCGCCGCCGGGCCGGCCCTGGTCGGGACCGTGCTCGGCACCGTGCCGCTGGCCCTCGCGCTGGCCGGCGGGCGGCCCGCGCCGCGGCTGCTGGCCGGGGCCTGCGTGGTGGTGGCCGGGGCGACGCTGGCCACGGGGCTCGGCAGCGGCAACCTGCCCGGCCTGCTGTGGGCGCTGGGCGCGCTCGTGGGCGAGGTGTGCTTCTCCATGCTGGCCATCCCGCTGCTGCCGCGGCTGGGGGCGATCAGGGTGTCGGCCTACTCGACGGCGCTGGCCGTGCCGCTGCTGGCCGTGATCGGGCTGGCACACGAGGGCGCCGCGATGTTCCGGCCGCCGACGTGGGCGGAGGCGCTCGGGTTCGCGTACCTGGCGATCGTGGTCACCGTGGTGGCGTTCTTCCTCTGGTACAGCTCGCTGCCCAAGCTGGGCCCCGGCCGGGCCGGGCTCTTCGCGGGGATCATCCCGGTGGGCGCGATCGTGACGGGGGCGGTGCTCGGCGTGGCGATGCCGTCCGCGTACGACCTGCTGGGCGCGGGCCTGGTGATCGCCGGCATCCTGGTCGGCCTGACGGCCGGGCGGTCGCGGGCGGTGACCGAAGTGGGATCTCCCGGAGGCGCGTAATCTCTTGGGGGACCGAAAGGATGGACATGGGCGAGTTCGACTACACCGACCTGCTGCCGCTGGGAGCCGATGAGACCGAATATCGGCTGATCACCTCGGAGGGGGTGCGGAAGGTCGAGGCGGCCGGGCGTACGTTCCTCGAGGTCGAGCCGGAGGCGCTGCGGCTGCTGACCGAGACGGCCGTCCACGACATCTCCCACTTCCTGCGGGCCTCGCACCTCGCCCAGCTCCGGAAGATCGTCGACGACCCCGAGTCGAGCGGCAACGACCGCTTCGTGGCGCTCGACCTGCTCAAGAACGCCTCCATCTCCGCCGGGGGCGTCCTGCCCATGTGCCAGGACACCGGCACCGCGATCGTCATGGGCAAGCGCGGGCGTCACGTGCTCACCGACGGGCTCGACTCCGAGCACATCTCCCGGGGCGTGTACGACGCCTACACCAAGCTCAACCTGCGTTACTCGCAGATGGCCCCGCTGAACATGTGGGACGAGAAGAACACCGGCAACAACCTCCCCGCCCAGATCGAGCTGTACGCCGAGGACCCGCACGGCCATCCGGACGAGTACAAACTGCTGTTCATGGCCAAGGGCGGCGGCTCGGCCAACAAGTCGTTCCTGTACCAGGAGACCAAGGCCGTGCTCAACGAGAAGCGCATGATGGCCTTCCTGGAGGAGAAGATCCGCTCGCTCGGCACCGCGGCCTGC
The DNA here is from genome assembly GCF_014873145.1 of Nonomuraea angiospora. Taxonomy (NCBI): domain Bacteria; kingdom Bacillati; phylum Actinomycetota; class Actinomycetes; order Streptosporangiales; family Streptosporangiaceae; genus Nonomuraea; species Nonomuraea angiospora. The sequence continues at coordinate 6,473,057 of NZ_JADBEK010000001.1, forward strand.
CCGCCGTACCACCTGGCCGTCGTGGTGGGCGGCACCTCCGCCGAGTACGCGCTGAAGACCGCCAAGTACGCCAGCGCCCGCTACCTCGACTCGATCCCCACCGAGGGGTCGGCGTCCGGGCACGGGTTCCGCGACCTGGAGATGGAGGCCAAGGTCTTCGAGCTGACGCAGAAGCTGGGGATCGGGGCGCAGTTCGGCGGCAAGTACTTCTGCCACGACGTACGCGTCATCCGCCTGCCCCGGCACGGGGCCTCCTGCCCGGTGGCCATCGCGGTCTCCTGCTCGGCCGACCGCCAGGCGCTGGCCAAGATCACCCCTGAGGGGGTCTTCCTCGAGAAGCTGGAGACGGACCCGGCGCGGTTCCTCCCGGAGACGACGGACGAGCACCTCTCGGACGACGTCGTCCAGATCAACCTCAACCGCCCCATGCCCGAGATCCTCGCCGAGCTCACGAAATATCCCGTCAAGACCCGCCTCTCCCTCACCGGCCCCCTCGTGGTCGCCCGCGACATCGCCCACGCCAAGATCGCGGAGCTGCTCGACAACGGCGGCGAGATGCCCCAATACCTGAAGGACCACGCCGTCTACTACGCCGGGCCGGCCAAGACCCCTGAGGGGTACGCGTCAGGCTCGTTCGGGCCGACGACGGCCGGGCGGATGGACTCGTACGTGGAGCGCTTCCAGGCGGCCGGCGGCTCCATGGTCATGCTGGCCAAGGGCAACCGGTCGAAGCAGGTCACCGAGGCCTGCCAGAAGCACGGCGGGTTCTACCTCGGCTCCATCGGCGGGCCGGCGGCCCGGCTGGCGCAGGACTGCATCAAGAAGGTCGAGGTGCTGGAGTATCCCGAGCTGGGGATGGAGGCGGTGTGGAAGATCGAGGTCGTGGACTTCCCCGCGTTCATCGTGGTGGACGACAAGGGCGACGACTTCTTCACCGACCGCACCGGCCCCGTGCTGACGATCGGCCGCCGTTGACCGCCTGATCCCCGTGAGGCTCCACCCACCGGCGCGGCCGACCGCCGGTGGGGCGGGGCGGGGCGGCCGGGCCGCCTCAGGAGGCGGGTCGTCTCGGAAGTCCGGGTCGTCTCGGGAGTCTGGGCGGCCCCAGCAGGCCGGGTCGCCTCGGGAGGCCGGGTCGCCTCAGGAGGCCGGGCGGCCTCAGGAGGCGGAGTGGTCTCGGGAAGCGGGTCGCCTTGGGAGGCGATGCGTTGAGGGTGGCGGCGAGTCGAGGGTGGCGGCGGGCGGGCCGGATACGGGCTTGGCGCGGGCGAGCGCGGAGCCGGGGGCGGCTACGGGCCGGGGCCCCGGCGCCGGTAGGCCGGGAGATGCGGCGCGAGCATCCCCTCGGAACTGCCGGCTCAGGCGGCCACCGGGGACCGGTGCGGTGCCACGACGGAGCCGTCGGGCAGCAGCAGACCGGTGTCCTCGAACAGCACGACGCCGTTGCAGAGCAGGCTCCAGCCCTGGTCGGGGTGGGCCGCGATCACGTGCGACGCCTCACGGTCGGGGGAATCGGCACTCGGGCAAGCGGGGTGGTGACTGCACATCGCGCACCTCTCAGATTGCGCTCCTGATTCATGGCTTTCAAAAGGGCAACTTGCGCCCCGACGGCGTGCGAAGGTCCAGAGCGGTCCCGCTCGGTTTCTTCGGCTGGGTGCGAACCTGGGTCTGGCGCATCTTCATCACGTCCTTCAACGGCCTGTCGTTAGTGGTGGAACCTTGGTGTTCGCCCTCATTCTGACGCCGGGCCCCGACACTTTGCGGGCCGATGGGAGAACTCCCTCTCTCATGGCTGTACCATGCCCCCGCCCCCTTACGGGACCCTTACAACTCGCTGACCGGGCCCCTCAGTTCCTGTCCGCCAGCCTGCCGTACACCTGAAAGTCCCCTGCCTTGCATCATGCACATTTAACGGGCCGGCGAGTGTGCCGCACGACACACATCACCCCCGAGCTGCACAAACGCATTCAGGAAAGCCGGTACGGGAGGCCCGTGCGGGCCGCGGGTAAGGCCGCCCGCGAGGCGGGACCAATCTGACTCCCTCGACATTGCCAAGAGACGGCAGGATCCGGCGCGGCCGGGCGCTCCGGCGCGTCGCCGACTACCCTCGGTATCGGAACGTGCGCCCGGACTGCGCCGAGAAACTGCGGGGCCTCATCAACTGGGCCGATGTGGCCAGGAGGTTTGCTGACGTCACGAGTCAGGCGGGTTGACTTAAGTTCGCAACAATTTATCGGCCGCGCCTCTACTGGTCGGTTTACACAAATAGGTAAGCTGCCAGGCATGCGTGCGCCCTCCGGTTACCTACTCGCCGCGCGCTACCGGCTTGTGGAGCCGGTCGGACGCGGCGGCATGGGCACCGTTTGGCGGGCACATGACGAGTTGCTCGACCGCGACGTGGCGGTCAAGGAAGTGCGCCTGCCCAACGTGCTCGACGAGGAGCTGCGTGCCGAGCTGTGCGCGCGCACCGAGCGCGAGGGCCGGGCGACCGCCATGGTCGCGCACCCTTCGGTCATCACCGTCTTCGACGTGGTCACCGAGGACGACCGGCCGTGGATCGTGATGGAGCTGCTGCGGGCCAAGTCCCTGGAACAGCTCATCCAGGAGCAGGGACCGCTCCACCCGCGCCGGGCCGCCGAGATCGGCCGCCAGATCCTCGGGGCGCTGCGCGCCGTGCACGCCAAGGGGATCCTCCACCGCGACGTCAAGCCGAGCAACGTGCTGGTGACCGAGGACCGCGCGGTGCTCACCGACTTCGGGCTGGCCGCACTGGAAGGTGACGTTTCCATCACCCAGGCGGGCATCGTCCTGGGCTCCGCGGGATACATCGCTCCAGAGCGGGTGCTGGGCTCCAAGGCCAGCCCGGCGGGCGATCTGTGGTCGCTCGGCGCGACCCTCTACACCGCCGTCGAGGGCAGGGGCCTGCACGGGCGCCGTACGGCCGCCGCCGCGCTCGCGGCGCTGACCAGTGGCGAGCCGATCCCGATGACCAAGGCCGGGCCGCTGGCCCCCGTGCTCGACGCGCTGCTCAGGATCGACCCCGCGACCAGGCTCGACTCGGTGCGGGCCTCGCTCATGCTGGCCAGGGTCGCCGCCGGGGGCTCGGCCGAGGAGCCGCTGGCGCCGCGCAAGCCCGTACGTTCCGGGCCGACGATCAACCCGCCGTCCTTCACCCGCAGGCCCGCGCATCGCGGGCTCCACAGGGCGGACGTCTCCACGACAGCGCTGTCTGTCCCGGTGCCCAGGCAGGAGCGCAAACCCGGCGAGGGCGTACACAGGAAGCGCGTCGAACCGCGGCCTACGCCGTCGGCTTATGCCCGTTTCAAAGCGACGGTGATAAAGTTGTGCCTTCCTCGACGGTTCTGGCCAAGAGAACTTCGCAAGCGAGGGTAAAGCACTTCCCAAGCGAGAATCGATATCTTCTTCTCATGCCGGAACAGCAGACACGCCTGCTCGCGGAGCGCTACGAGCTCATAGCCCCGCTTGGCCGGGGCACGATGGGCACGGTGTGGCGCGCCCGCGACCGCGCGCTCGGGCGCGAGGTGGCGGTCAAGGAAATCCGCCAGGACCCGGGACTCACTGAGGAACAGCGGGCCGAGCTGCGCGAGCGCATGGTCCGCGAGGGTCGCATCGCCGCGCGGATCAACCATCCCTCGGTGGCGTCCATCCACGACGTCCTGATCCAGGACGACAGCCCGTGGATCATCATGGAGCTCATCGAGGCCCGGTCGCTGGAGCAGGTGATCGACGAGGAGGGTCCGCTGCCGCCACGGCTCGTGGCGGAGATCGGCGTGGACCTGCTCGGGGCGCTGCGCACCGCGCACGCCCAGGGGATCACCCACCGCGACGTCAAGCCGGGCAACGTGCTCATCACGGAGAGCGGGCGCGTGGTGCTCACCGACTTCGGCATCGCCAAGGCCGAGGGCGACTCGCGGCTGACGAAGACGGGCATGGTGATCGGCTCCCCCGGCTACACGGCCCCGGAACGTGCCAGGGGCGAGTACACCGGTCCCGAGTCGGACATCTGGTCGCTCGGGGCGACGCTCTACTTCGCGGTCGAGGGGCGCCCGGCGTACGAGCGGGCCACGATCGCGGAGACGCTGGCGGCGCTGCTCACCGAGAGCGCCGACCCGCCCACGCAGGCGGGCCAGCTGCGGCCCGTGCTGAACGGGCTGCTGAACAAGGACTACCGGCAGCGCCTCAGCGCTGCCAAGGCGGAGACCCTGCTGCGCATGGTCGCCGACACCCCCACGAGCGACATGCCGGCGATCACGGCTGAGGCTCTCATGGCGCAGGAGGCCGCTTTGCCCGACCCGTTCGCCGGCCAGAAGAACCCAGCCCAGAAGAATCCGGCCCAGCACAATCCGGCCCAAAAGAATCCGGCCCAGAAGAATCCGGCGCAGCAGGGCCAGACGAACCCGGTGCAGAAGGCCCCGGCCCCCCAGGCCGGGCCCGCCGGCCCCGCGCCGTACGGGCCCGCAGGCGCGGGCGCCCCGGGCGCTCCGGGCGGCCAGGCGCCCTGGGGCCCCGGTCCCGCCGGACCGGGTCCCGCCGGACCGGGTCCCGCCGGACCGGGGCAGGGTCCGGGGCAGGGTACGGGCGCGCAGGCGCCCAGAGGGCCCGTCGGCGGGCCAGGCGGGCCGGTGCCCGGCAACCCCGGCCACCCCGGCCGGGGGCCCGCGTCGGGGCCGCACGGGCCGATGACGAGCCCGGGCACGCCCACCGTGCCGCGCAACGCCCCTCCTCAGCACCAGCCGCAGTCCGGCCCCCAGGCCGCCGCGTCCTCCCCTGAGCAGGGGTTCGACCCCGAGCGGACGGTCAGCGTCCAGCGTCCCAAGGGCCCGTTCCCGCCGGCTCCGCAGCAGGGCAGGCCCCCGCAGGGGCCCGGCGACGAGAGCGCCGTCGTCACCACGCGCATCCAGCTCCCGCCCGCGCCCGGCCAGCAGGTCTATCCGCCCACCACGCCGCCCGCGGGCCGGCAGCCCGCCCCCCAGCAGCCGGGTCCCCAGCAGCCGCCGTCCCCGCCGGGCGGCCAGCAGGTCCCTCAGCAGGTCCCTCATCAGGGCAAGGGCCTGGGGACCGACCTGTTCGCCATCGCCGGGCAGCCGGAGCAGCCCTCGGGCAACCGCAACGGCATGCTGGTGCTCATGGCGGTGGCCGCCGCGGCCGCCGTGGTGATCGCCGTACTCATCGTCGCGCTCATCTCCAGCTGACCCGCGCCGCGGCCGTAAGGCGGTCGTGGGTCAGACTGGAAGTCATGAGCGAGTTCAGAATCGAACATGACTCGATGGGCGAGGTACGCGTGCCGTCAGGCGCCAGGTGGCGCGCTCAGACCCAGCGGGCAGTGGAGAACTTCCCGGTTTCGGGACGCCCTCTCGAGCCGTCCCACATAGCCGCGCTCGGCCTGATCAAGGCGGTGGCCGCCGAGGTGAACGGCGAGCTGGGCGTGATCGACAAGGACCTGGCGGAGGCCGTCGCCCAGGCGGCGGCCGACGTCGCCGACAACGAGCACGACGCCCACTTCCCGATCGACGTCTTCCAGACCGGCTCCGGCACCTCGTCCAACATGAACGCCAACGAGGTGATCGCGACGCTGGCCGAGGAGCGCCTCGGCCGTCCCGTGCACCCCAACGACCACGTGAACGCCTCCCAGTCGTCCAACGACGTCTTCCCCACCTCGATTCATGTGGCGGCGGCGACGGAGGTGACCTTCCACCTGCTGCCCTCGCTCAGGCACCTGGCGGCGGTGCTGCGGGAGAAGGCGATCGAGTTCGACGGGGTGGTGAAGTCGGGGCGCACCCATCTGATGGACGCGACCCCGGTGACGCTCGGGCAGGAGTTCGGCGGGTACGCCACCCAGGTCGAGAACGGCGCCCTGCGCGTCGCTTCCGCCCTGGAGCGCGTGCTGGAGCTGCCTCTGGGCGGCACGGCCGTGGGCACCGGCATCAACACCCCGCCGGGCTTCGCCCAGGCGGCCATCGCCAAGCTGGCCGAGGCCACCGGCATCCCGTTCGTCGAGACCAGCGACCACTTCGAGGCCCAGGGCGCGCAGGACTCGATCGTCGAGCTGTCCGGCCAGCTCAAGGTGGTGGCCGTCTCGCTCACCAAGATCGCCAACGACCTCCGCTGGATGGGCTCGGGCCCGCGCGCCGGGCTGGCCGAGATCAACCTGCCCGACCTGCAGCCCGGCTCGTCCATCATGCCCGGCAAGGTCAACCCGGTGATCCCCGAGGCCACGGCCATGGTCGCGGCCCAGGTCATCGGCAACGACACGGCGATCACGTTCGCCGGGGCGTCCGGCTCCTTCGAGCTGAACGTGCAGCTGCCGATCATCGCGCGCAACATCCTGGAGTCGATCAGGCTGCTGGCGAACGTGTCGCGGCTGCTCGCCGACCGCTGCGTCTCCGGCATCACCGCGAACGTCGAGCGCCTGCGCGAGTACGCCGAGTCGTCCCCGTCGATCGTCACCCCGCTCAACAGGTACGTCGGCTACGAGGAGGCCGCGAAGATCGCCAAGCAGGCCCTGGCCGAGCGCAAGACCATCCGGGAGGTGGTCATCGAGCGCGGCCACGTGGCCGACGGCACCCTCACTGAGGAGCAGCTCGACGCCGCGCTCGATGTGTTGTCGATGACCCGGCCTCAGTGACCCGCCGCCGCCTGGGCCTGCGTGGCGTGCGCCCACAGAGTGAGCAGGGACAGCGCGGCGCCGGAGTCGACCGCCTCCGCGGCCCGCTTGTAGGCCATGGTCAGGGCGGGCGTGAGGTCTGGTGCGGGCGGCGTGCCCTCGGCGGCCACCACGGCGGCGGCCGCGTTGAGCAGGACGACGTCCCGCACCGGGCCCCGCTCGCCCGCGAGCACGGCCCGCGCCACGGCCGCGTTGTGCCGGGCGTCGCCGCCGCGCAGGTCGTCCTGGCGCGCCCGCGGGATCGACAGGTCGGCCGGGTCGAAGGCGGTGGGAGTGACCGTGCCCCGGCGTACGACCCAGATCGTGGAGGGGCCCGTGGTGGTGAGCTCGTCGAGCCCGTCGTCGCCCCTGAAGACCAGCGAGGAGCAGCCGCGCTGGGCCAGCACGCCCGCGATGACCGGCGCCATCCCCTGGTGGAAGACGCCGACCGCCTGGGCCGCCGGCAGGGCCGGATTGGTGAGCGGGCCCAGGAAGTTGAAGACCGTGGGCACGCCCAGCTCGCGGCGTGGCCCGGCGGTGCGTCTCAGCCCGGAGTTGAACGCGGGCGCGAAGCAGAACGTGATGCCGACCTCGTCCGCGACCCTGACCACCGCGGCCGGGGGCAGGTCGATGACCACGCCCAGCTCCTCCAGCACGTCCGCCGCGCCCGCCAGCGAGGAGGCGGCCCGGCCGCCGTGCTTGACGACCTTGACGCCCGCGGCGGCGGCGACGATGGCGGCCATGGTGGAGATGTTCACGGTGTGGGCGCGGTCGCCGCCGGTGCCGACCAGGTCCACGGGGTCGCCGGAGACCCTGATGGCGGCGGATTTCAGGAGCATGCCGTCGGCCAGCCCGGACACCTCGGCCACGCTCTCGCCCTTGGCCCGCAGCGCGACCGCGAACGCGGCGATCTGGGCGTCCGTGGCCGTGTCGCCGATGATCTGCTCCATGGCCCACTTGGCCTGGAGCGAGGTGAGGGACCTGCCGTCGAGCAGCGTGGTGAGCAGTGCTGGCCAGGTGGTGGTCATGGTGAGCGCCCCTTTCGTCAGTGCTCGACGGGGGCGCGTACGACATGCGAGCGGCCGCCTCGTCGAGGCGGCCGGTGCGTATGCGCTGGGAGGTCCGCCTAGGAGGCGGGCCACCACTGGGACGAATACGCGGTCATGCGTTCAAGATAGCAGACCTCGTGATCCACATAGGGCGGCACCGATCTATGTCGTCGGCACCCATGCGTCGGGGAGCGGCGACCGCCTAGGGTTCGGATATGGCGAAGGAGCTGACGGGGCGGACCGCGCTTGTGACGGGGGCTGGGGGCGGCATCGGGGCGGCCTGCGCCCGCCGCCTGGCCGCCGAGGGGGCGAAAGTACTGGTCGTCGACCTGCGGGCCGAGCCCGCCGAGAAGGTCGCCGCCGAGATCGGCGGGGTGGCGGTGGTGGCCGATCTGAGCGATCCCGGGTTCGTGGCGGCGCTGCCTGACGAGCCGGTCGACATCGTGGTGAACAACGCCGGGTTCCAGCACGTCTCGCCGATCGAGGACTTCCCGCCCGAGGTGTTCTCGACGATGCTGCGGGTGATGGTCGAGGCGCCGTTCCTGATCGCGCGGCAGGTGCTGCCCGGCATGTACGCCAGGGGCTGGGGCCGGTTCGTGAACATCTCGTCCGTCCACGGGCTGCGGGCCTCGCCGTTCAAGTCGGCGTACACGACGGCCAAGCACGGGCTGGAGGGCTTCTCCAAGGTCGTCGCGCTCGAAGGGGCGCCGCACGGGGTCACCTCCACCTGCGTCTGCCCCGCCTACGTACGGACGGGGCTGGTGGAGGCGCAGATCGCCGACCAGGCTAAAGTGCACGGCATCGAGCCGGACGAGGTCGTCGGGAGCATCATGCTGCAGCCCGCCGCGATCAAGCGGCTGATCGAGCCGGAGGAGGTGGCCGAGCTGGTCGCCTACCTCTGCGGCCCGGCCGGGTCGTTCATCACCGGCGTCTCCCTCCCGATGGACGGCGGCTGGACGGCGCACTAGTGAGGGAGCGCCGTTGCCTGGACTGAGGAGCGTCGGGAGCGCAGCGACCAGAGCGACGAGGGAAGGCAACGGCTCGGAGCGACCGAACCCGCCTCCACGGAGTGGAGGCCATAAGCAGGCTCCCCGGCGACCGAGCCCGCCGAACGGAGTGAGGCAATGAGCACGCAGTTCCTTGAGTTGCTGGCCAGAGAGGCGTCGGCGGTCGAGTTCGAGGGGCCGATCATCGAGGCCAGGGCGCGGGGCGCCGACCCGGCCACGATCGAGGAGCTGGAGCAGGCCAAGGTCGAGGCGCTCAAGGTGCGTGACCTGCTCAAGCGGCGCGCCAGGCGCGAGGCCGAGCTGTCGGCCCTCTACGACACGGCCGGCGACCTGGCCGCGCTGCGCGACCTCGACGCCGTGCTGGAGGCCATCGTGCACCGGGCCAGGCAGCTGCTGGCCACCGACGTCGCCTACATGACGCTGCACGACCCCGAGCAGGGCGACACGTACATGCGGGTGACCGACGGGTCGATCTCGGCCAAGTTCAGGGCGTTGCGGCTGGCCATGGGGGCGGGGCTGGGCGGGCTGGTCGCGCAGACGGCCACCCCGTACTCGACGGCCGACTACTTCGCCGACGCCAGGTTCCGGCACAAGCACCACATCGACGAGGCCGTCAAGGAGGAGGGCCTGGTCGCGATCCTGGGCGTGCCGCTGCGGCTGGGGCAGCGGGTGATCGGCGTGCTGATGGCGGCCAACCGCAGCGCGCGGCCGTTCCACCAGGAGGAGGTGTCGCTGCTGGCGAGCCTGGCCGCGCACGCCGCCGTCGCGATCGACAACGCCAGGCTGCTGCAGGAGACCAGGAACGCGCTGGAGGAGCTCTCCCAGGCCCACAGGACCGCCAGGGCGCACGGGGAGGCCGTGGAGCGGGCCGCGCTGGCTCACGACAGGATGACCTCGCTGGTGCTGCGCGGCGGCGGGATCGAGGACGTGGCGGCCGTGGTGACCGACGTGCTCGGCGGCTCGCTGGCCGTGCTCGACGATCTCGGGCGGCCGCTCACGGGTGACGTGGGGGAGCTCGACGCCGGGGTGTTCGAGTCGGCGCAGGTGTCCAGAGCGCTGGGGCGTACCGTGCGGCGGGGTGACCTGCTGATCGCGTCGGTGGACGTCGGCGGGGAGCCGCTGGCCACGCTGATCCTGCGCAGCGACGACGCCGACGAGCGCATCCTGGAGCGGGCGGCGCTGGTGTGCGCGCTGCTGCTGCTGTTCCGCCGGAGCGTGGCCGAGGCCGAGGGCCGGGTCAGGGGCGAGCTGCTCGACGACCTGATCTCCCGGCCCGGCTCCCCCGGCCTGGCCGACCGGGCCCGGCGGCTGGGCGTCGATCTCTCGGCGCCGCACGTCGTGGTCGTGGTGCGGCACGAGGGCCAGCGGGAACGGGCCGCGTTCTGGGCCTCGTCGCAGGCCACGCTGCGGCACGGGCTCGCGGCCGGCCGGGCGGGCGAGGTGGTGCTGCTGCTGCCGGGGGCCAACGCGGGCGGCATCGCGCAGCGCGTCGCCGCCGAGCTGAGCGCGTCGCTGCAGGTGCCCGCCACGGCGGGCGCGTCGAAGGTCTGTCTCCCGGGCGCGCCAGGGGCGGGCGACGTGGCGGCGGCCTACCAGGAGGCGCGCAGGTGCGCCGAGGCGCTGATCGCGCTCGGACGGGCGGGCGACGGCGCGAGCGCGGCCGAGCTGGGCTTCGTCGGGCTGCTCGTGGGTGACGGCCGTGACGTGCGCGGCTTCGTCGGACGGGTGCTCGGCGCCGTGATCGACTACGACGCCCGCAGGGGCACCGCGCTGGCCGACACGCTGGCCGCCTACTTCGGCTCGGGCGGCTCGCCCTCCCGTACGGCCGAGGCCATGCACATCCACGTCAACACCGTCACGCAGCGGCTCGACCGGATCGGCAAGCTGCTCGGCGACGGCTGGCTGGAGCCGGAACGCGCGCTCGAGATCCAGCTCGCGCTCCGCCTGCACCGGCTCGGCCACACATCCACCCCATAGACTGTGGGCTCCGGCCCCATATAAGTGACGCCGGTCACTCCTTACCGTGACCGGCATGGCCACTTCCATCAAGAAGATCGTCGCCGCGAGCCTGATCGGCACCACCATCGAGTGGTACGACTTCTTCCTGTACGGCTCGGCAGCCGCCCTCGTGTTCAACAAGCTCTTCTTCCCCGAGTCCGACCCGCTCACCGGCACGCTGCTGGCGTTCCTCACCTACGCCGTCGGATTCGTCGCCCGTCCGCTCGGCGGCCTGGTCTTCGGCCACTTCGGCGACCGGATCGGCCGTAAGACGCTGCTGGTCGTCAGCCTGCTGACGATGGGCGCGGCCACGTTCCTGATCGGCTGCCTGCCGACGTACGAGACCCTGGGCCCGTCGGCGGCGCTGCTGCTGACCGCGCTCCGGCTCGTGCAGGGCTTCGCGCTCGGCGGCGAGTGGGGCGGCGCGGTGCTGATCGTCTCCGAGCACGGCGACACGGCCCGCCGCGGCTTCTGGGCCTCCTGGCCGCAGGCCGGCGCCCCCGGCGGCAACCTGCTGGCCACCGGCGTGCTGGCGGCGCTGGCCGCCTGGCAGTCGGACGAGGCGTTCCTGGCGTGGGGCTGGCGGGTGCCGTTCCTGCTGTCGGGCGTGCTGGTGCTGATCGGCCTGTGGATCCGCCTGACGATCACCGAGTCGCCGGTGTTCCAGGAGGCCCCGCCGGAGAAGGCGCCGCCCATCGTGGGCGTGCTGCGGCACCACTGGAAGGACGTGCTCACCGCGATCGGCGCGCGCCTGGCGGAGAACATCTCCTTCTACCTGCTGACCGTCTTCGTCATCACGTACGCCAAGTCAGTCAAGATCGACAACTCGACCGTGCTGAACGCGGTGCTGATCGCCTCGGCCATCCACTTCATCACGATCCCGATGTGGGGCGCGCTGTCGGACCGGATCGGCCGCCGCCCGATCTACCTGGCGGGCGCCGCCGGCATCGGGGTGTGGATCTTCGCGTTCTTCCCGCTCGTGGACACCGGCAACTTCCTGGTGATCACCCTCGCCATCACCGTCGGCCTGCTCTTCCACGGCATGATGTACGGCCCGCAGGCGGCCTTCTTCTCCGAGCTCTTCGGCACGAGGATGCGCTACACCGGCGTCTCCATCGGCGCGCAGCTGTCGGCGATCGTGGCCGGCGCGCTGGCCCCGATCATCGCGGTCGCGCTCCTGAAGAGCTACTCGAGCAGCCTGCCCATCTCCGTCTACCTTGGTCTGGCGGCGCTGCTCACCCTGGGCGCGGTCTACGCCGCGCGCGAGACCCAGGGCAGCGACCTGGCTGAGAGGATCCACGCGCGATGAAGGTCACCACCCCCAGACTCACCCAGAACGTCCTGACCGTCGAGGGCAGGGACACCGGCGAGCCGGTGCTGTTCGTCCACGGAAACGTCTCCTCGGCCGCCTTCTGGCGCGACAGCATGGCGGCGCTGCCCGGCCGCTACCGCCCGCTCGCGGTCGACCTGCGCGGGTTCGGCGAGAGCGACCCCGCGCCCGTGGACGCCACGAGGGGCCTGCGCGACTGGTCCGACGACCTGATCGAGCTGGTCGAGGCGCTGGGCCTGGACGGGGTGCACCTGGTCGGCTGGAGCCTGGGCGGCGGCATCGTGCTGCAGGTCCTGCGCGACCGGCCGGCCGCCGTCCGGAGCGTCACCCTGGTCAACCCCATCTCCCCGTACGGCTTCGGCGGCACGGAGGGCCCGGACGGCCGCCTCACGCACCCCGACGGCACGGGAGCGGGCGCCGGCGCCGCCAACCCCGACTTCGTGGCCCGGCTCAAGGCGGGCGACATGTCGGACGAATCCCCCACGTCGCCGCGCAACGTCTTCCGCTCCTCGTACGTCAAGCACCCCGGGATCGCCGACGAGGACTTCTACGTACGCTCGATGCTCACCACCCGCGTGGGCGAGGCCAACTACCCGGGCGACGCCGTCACCTCGGCGCAGTGGCCCGGGGTGGCCCCCGGCAAGCACGGCATCCTCAACGCCATCGCGCCCACCTGCTTCCGCCTGGACGACCTCCACGAGATCGACCCCAAGCCGCCCATCCTGTGGATCAGGGGCGCCGACGACGTGATCGTCTCCGACACGTCGCTCTTCGACCTGGCCCACCTGGGCGCGCTCGGCGTCGTGCCCGGCTCCCCCGGCACCCCGGCCCAGCCCATGGTCACCCAGACCAGGGCCGTGCTGGAGCGCTACGGCCCCTACCGCGAGGCCGTCATCGACGACTGCGGCCACAGCCCGCACCTGGAGCACCCCGAGGAGTTCCGCCGCCTGCTGACCGCTCACCTCGGGGAGGCGTGATGTTCGTCGCGCTCACCTTGGTGGCGAGCCTGCTCACCCCGGTCCCGCGGCTCACGGTGCCGGGCGCGGAGCAGGCCGTGGTGGCCACGCTGGACGACCTGACCACGGCGGGCACCGCGAAGACCGGCCACACCGACCCGGCCGACTGGGCCGGGCTGCACTCGGCCGCCACGGTCAACCCGACGGGCGTGCCCGGCATCCAGATCGACGGCTACTTCCCCGACACCTCCACCACCAACGCCACCCACGGCTGGAACCACGACTCCCAGTTCGTGATCAGGCTCCCCGAGCACTGGAACGGCGGCCTGGTCGTCAGCGGCACCCCCGGCAACAGGGAGCAGTACGCCAACGACTACACGATCTCCGACTGGGTGCTGGCCAAGGGATACGCGTTCGCCGCCACCGACAAGGGCAACGTCGGCGTGAACTTCCACGAGGACGGCCGCGATCCCGGCGACGCCATCGCCGAGTGGAACCACCGGGTCACCCAGCTCACCGTGGCCGCCAAGGCCGTCGTCAGGCAGCGGTACGGCAAGAAACCACACCGCACGTTCGTGGCGGGCATCTCCAACGGCGGCTACCTGGTCAGGTGGCAGCTGGAGAACCGCGGCTGGCTCTACGACGGCGGCGTCGACTGGGAGGGCACGCTCTGGCGGGTCAAGGGCGACAACCTGCTGAACTTCCTGCCGCCCGCGCTGAAGGCGTACCCGGACGAGGCCGGGGTGCGGGCGGCCGGGTTCGCGGCGGGCTCGGAGTTCCTGTGGCCGTTCCACCGGCAGTACTACTGGGAGCTCACCCAGCAGCTCTACCAGAAGGAGCTGGACCCGTCCTACCAGGGCGCGGCGGCGGACTACGACTACGACCGGCGCAAGCCGTACGCGGCCGTGGCGAAGATCGCGCTGACCGGCCGGATCACCAAGCCGCTGATCACGATCCACGGAACGCTCGACACGCTGCTGCCGATCTCCCGCGACTCCGACGTCTACGCCAAGATGGTCGGCCCGCACCGGCCGTTCCGCTACTACCGCGTCGAGGGCGGCAACCACCTGGACAGCCTGGTGGACGCCTACCCCCTGCCCATGGCCTCACTCCGTGAGGCGGGCTCGGTCGCCCTGGATGCCGCCGCCTTCCCCCGCTCTGGTCGCTTCGCTCCCGCCGCTCCTCCAGGCGACGGCGCTCCCTCGCAGCTGAAGCCCATGCTGCCGGTCTTCAGGAGCGCCTTCGAGGAGCTGGAGGGCTGGGTCAGTCCTTGAGGTAGCGGTGCCTGCCCGCGCGCGCCAGGCGCACCATGTGACGCGCGCCGGGCAGCCGCCTGCCGATCCGGTGCAGGACGGTGTCCCTGCCCATGGGCGAGCGCCGCCCGAGCTCGACCGTGGCGGCGGGCCGTACGTGGATCTTGCCCCTGCGCACCTCCAGCGCGAACCTGAGCCCGATCTCCTCCTCCGCCGTGCGCAGCGACGTCAGCCAGGCGCCGGGGCCGAGCTGGTCGGGTGGCGGCATCATCCGCTTGACCGGCACCTTGGCCACGAGCTGTCCCGCGAGCCTGCCGGGCACGCCGGCCTCGACCAGGGCGGGCGCGCACACCTCGCGGCCGCGCCGCCCGGTGCTGCGCAGCACCAGCTCCAGCGGGGGCCCGCCGCTCGGCGGCACGTACGGCACCGGCAGCACGACGTACACGTGCCCGTCGAGCCGCTTGACCTCCGCCCCGCGCGACACCAGGGCGATCGACTCGGAGAACGAGCGCGGCTCCACGGCCAGGCCCAGCTCGCCGTGGTCGGTCCAGCACGGCACCACCAGGCGCGTCCTGGGGCGCTGGGCCAGCACGCCCAGGCAGTTGAGCGGCCCCGTCGAGCTGCCGACCCGGCTCCTGGCCTGGTTGGCGCCGCCGAACATGCGTACGTGCACCTCCCACTGGCCCGGCCTGAGCGGCTCGCCGACCGCGGCGGCCGTCACGTCCAGCTGAGCCTCGCCCCTGATCTGCACGCGGATCCGGCGGCGGCCGTCCTGGATGCGCTCCACGTGCTGGGTCAGGGGCAGGAAGTGGATCACTCCCGTCTCGGTGTGGCGCACGTACAGCTCGATGCGGGCCCGCTCGACCGCCTCGGTGACGTCGGTGACGCTCTCGTCCAGGGCCTTGGTCTCCAGCGAGCGCGGCGGGATCCAGTGCAGGCGCTCGCCGTCCTCCCGGTACCTGTCGGGCGTGCCGTCGCCCGACAGGACCTCCACGGTCAGCGCGAGCACCAGGACGTGGGCGTCCCAGCGCATCTCGGTCAGGTCGGCGCGGAGCCCGGCGCGCTTGGAGGAGTTCGACAGGAGCACGATCTGGTCCAGGCGCCCCATCCGCACGTACGCGGCCACCACGCGCAGCTGGACGGGCAGGTAGCGGTCGAGCCGCTCCGGGAACCGCTCCGCGACCAGCTCCTGCACCACCCGGAAGTGCAGGCCCCGGTCCACCGACGAGTCGGCGAACCTGGCGGTCAGCAGCGGGCGCAGGACGGCGTACCGGAACCAGTGGGCCTGCATGCGGTCGCGTTGACGGCCCTCGCCCACGCAGGTCTCGATGTCGGTCAGCAGCGCGCTCAGCTCCCTGACCATCGCCCGCGGCTCGTCCTCGGCCCCCGGCCGGTCGCCGAGGTGGCAGCAGACGTGCTCGGCCAGCACGGCGATGACCTTGGCGTGCAGGTAGGCCCGCATCACGAACGCCTGCTCGGCCATCCTGCCGCCGGGCACGGTGAACCCCAGCTCGTGCTCCTCCAGGAAGGCGCGGCGGTAGAGCTGCTGCGGCATGAGCAGCTGGAGCAGGCGGTCGCGCAGGATGTCGGCGCGGGCCGTGCCGCGCTCGAAGGCGGCCATCGGCGGCCCGAAGTCGCGGATCAGGCGGCCGATCAGCACGTCGGCGTCGGTCTCCACGGCGCGCTCGTGCATGCGGGCGACCGCGTCCTTCTCCAGCCGGTCGCCCTGGTCGAGAAAGTAGACGTAGTCGCCGGCGGCGGCCGCCAGGCCCACGTTGCGGCCGCGCATGGGCGTCCCGGTGTGCGGCAGGTGCAGCACGCTCACGTTGTCGCGGGTCGTGGCGATGGTGTCGAGGCGCTCGCCGATCCCGTCCGTGGAGCCGTCGTCCACGAAGATCACTTCGTACGCGTCCGGGGGCATCGTCTGCTCCAGGGCGGAGCGGATGCACGCGTCGGCGGTGGCCCCCGGATTGTGGACATTGACGATCACGCTGACCTTGACACCCATGCGGCCAGAGTGGGCCCGCATGCACGTTCGGGCGCGGCGGCTTGCCGATTAGAGAGGGAAAGTTGACCCTTTAGTACCAACCCACCGACTGTGAATGTCCCCAGGCGCCGCAGGGCGAGCCGTAGCGGCCCTTGATGTAGCCGAGGCCCCACTTGATCTGGGTCGCGGCGTTGGTCTGCCAGTCGGCGCCCGCGCTGGCCATCTTGCTGCCGGGCAGGGACTGCGGGATGCCGTACGCGCCGGAGTAGCGGTTCATCGCCCGCTCGTTCCAGCCGCTCTCCTTCTGCCAGAGCCGCTCCAGGCAACCCCACTGGTCGTCGCCCCAGCCCATGCCGGCGAGCATGGTCTTGGCGGTGGCCTTGTTGCTGCCCGGCGAGGGGTTGCTGCCCGGCGGGAAGTTCGCCGAGGGGAAGCCGTCACCGCCCGGCGCCTTCTTCGGCACCACCCAGTCGATGTCGGGGTTCTTGCCCGCGGAGGCCCGGCCGTCCTTGAGCTTGTCCGCCTTCGCCGCCTGCTCGGCGGCGTTCTTGAGCGCGTCGTTCTGGGGGTCGGGCGTGTAGAAGCTGCCGCCGGCGATGGCGCCCAGCTGCTCGGGCGTGAAGGGCGTGACGGCTGGCCTCTTGGCGTTCTCCATGGCGCGGTAGGCGACGAAACCGCCTCCGCCGACCACGACCACCAGCGAGACGGCGGTGATCACCACCGCTTTCACGCTCAGGCGCTTCTTGGGCCGGCGCGCCGGGGGGAGGTCTTCCTTCGACGGGCGCTCACTCAACTGCGGACCGGGGCTCACGAACCATGAGCTTGCCCTGTAGTGGGGGGTGGTTCGCAACCGAAACGCGGGAATCGCTTGGGACCCCGTTGGCTAACTCGCTGGTAAGCGTGGCGTTTCCGAAATAGTGTGATATTGCTCACACAAAGGACGCCTCCCCCTCAGGTGCCCGCAAACCGAAGGGAGGCCGCTTCCAGGGTGCCGCGACTACTTCGGTGTCCCATCTGTGACACGTCACAGTTTGGTGACTTAGTTTGGGCATTAGGGACAAGGAATAATAATTTGTGCGTGGCAGGCATCCTCCTGGTTGAAGACGACCCCTCGGTGCGCATGGCTCTCGAGCTGGCGCTGACCCGGCAGGGGCATTCCGTCACCTCGTACGCGACGGGCGAGGAGGCACTCGACCACATCAGGGCCCGCCGCCCGGAGATCGCCATCCTCGACGTGATGCTCCCCGGGATCGACGGGATCGAGGTCTGCCGCCGCGTACGCAAGCTCGACCAGCTCCCCGTCATCCTGCTCACGGCCCGCGGCGACGACCTGGACGTGGTGGTCGGGCTGGAGGCCGGCGCGGACGACTACGTGGTCAAGCCGGTCGAGCCCCGGGTCCTGGACGCGCGCATCCGCGCCATCCTGCGCAGGGCCGAGTCCGCCGCCTCCGATCGCATCACCTTCGGCGACCTCGTGATCGACCGGGGCGCGCTCAAGGTCATGCTGGCCAACAAGGAGATCCACCTGACGCCGACCGAGCTGCGGCTGCTGCTGGAGCTCGTACGGCACCCGGGCCAGGTGCTCAACCGCCGCTACCTGCTGCGCGAGGTGTGGGACCACACGCACATCGCCGACTCGCGGCTGGTGGACGCCTGCGTGCAGCGGATCCGGGCCAAGATCGAGCCGAAGCCGGCCGAGCCCGTGTTCATCCACACGGTGCGCGGGTTCGGCTACCGCTTCAGCCCTCCGTGATCCCCCTGCCCACGGGACTGCGCGCCCGGCTCGTCATCACGTTCACGCTCGTCGCCGTCACCGCCTCGCTGCTGGTCGCCACCATCGGCTTCGAGCTGGCCAAGACCGCGCTCGTGACCCGCGAGGAGAACACCTCTCTCGACCTCGTGCTCAGAGAGCTGGGCAGCATCACGTTCCCCATCGGCAAGCTCGCGCCCGGCGAGGCCGCGCCGACCATCAAGGAGCTGGACCGGGTCGCCGCGGCGCTGAGCGGGCCGGGCCGCAGCGTGATCGTCGAGTACGGCACGCTGGTCTCCACCGAGGGCCCCATGACCCTGAGCGACGTGCCCAACGAGCTCTACGGCCGGGCCAAGCAGAGCGTGGTCACCCAGCGCAAGGTCATCCGCAACCAGCTCTGGCTCATCGTCGGCGCCGAGGTCTACCGCGACGTCGACGGCGCTCCCCAGGCCACCGGGCTGCGCGCGTTCGCGTTCTTCCCGATGCGGGGCGACGAGAACCAGCTCAACACGCTCAGGGCCACGCTCGCCCAGGCCGGCGCCGCCATCGTGCTGATCGCGCTGGTCGTGGCGCTGCTGTCGGCCAGGCAGGTGCTGCTGCCGGTCAGGCGGCTGAGCGCGGCCGCGCAGGCGCTCGGCCAGGGCAGGCTGGACACGCGCCTGCCCGTCCACGGGCAGGACGAGCTGGCCGAGCTGACCTCCAGGTTCAACGACGCGGCCGCGGCGCTGGAGCTGAGCGTGGCCGAGCTGCGCTCGCTGGAGGCCATGTCACGCAGGTTCGTGGCGGACGTCTCGCACGAGCTGCGCACGCCCCTGACCGCCATGACCGCCGTGGCCGACATGCTCTCCGAGGAGGCGGGCCGGCTGCCTGAGGCGCCGGCGGAGGCCGTCCGGCTGGTCCTCAGGGAGATCGAGCGCCTGCGCGAGCTGGTCGAGCACCTCATCGAGATCAGCCGCTTCGACGCGGGCACGGCCACGCTCAACGTCGAGCCGGTGAACGTGGCCGACGCCATCGCCGACTGCCTGGAGGTGCGCGGCTGGAGCGATCAGGTGGAGGTGAAGGCGTCGCAGGGCTTGACGGTGAACCTCGACCCGAGGAGGTTCGACGTCATCGTGGCCAACCTGGTCGGCAACGCGCTCAAGCACGGGCAGCGCCCCGTCATGGTGAGCGCCAGAGGCACGGAGAACGGCCTGGAGGTGAAGGTGCGCGACCACGGCAAGGGCATACCGCGCGAGGCGCTGGCGCACGTCTTCGACCGCTTCTTCAAGGCCGGCGCGGGCCGCGCCCGCAGCCAGGGCAGCGGCCTCGGCCTCGCCATCGCCAGGGCGAACGTCCACCTCCACGGCGGCACGATCTCCGTACGCCCGCAGAATCCCGGCACGCTCTTCACGGTCTGGCTCCCACACTCATGACCGCTGTTCGCATTCTGGCGTTCGCCCTCCTGCTCGCCCTGACGGCCTGCGGCATCTCGCCCACGGACGTCCAGGACCGTGGCAACGCGCCCACCATCAAGATCCCGCCGCCGTCCAAGACGATCTTCCTGATCAGGAACGGCAAGCTCGCCCTGGAGGCGGCCGACGTCGAGAACGACACCGTCGCCAGCCTGCTCGGCGCGCTCTTCGCGGCCTCCTCGCAACCTCTGGACGGCGGCCGGGACACCGCGCTGCGCGGGTTCACGTACCTGGGGATCAAGGACTCGCTGAACCCCGTGCAGCGCGACGAGGTCCAGCTTCCGCGCACCTCGACGCTGACCGTCTACATCAGGGGTGACGGCACGCTCACCAGGCTCGGCATGGCGCAGATCGTCTGCACGGCCCAGCAGGACGCGGCGTACGAGATGGTGAAGATCGTCCGGGAGAACGTGAACCGCCCCTCCAGGTCGGAGGGGCAGCACACCTGCGGCGAGCTCAAGTGATCACATCGTGATGTCCTCGAGCATCTCCGTCACCAGCGCCGCGATCGGGGAGCGCTCCGACCTGGTCAGCGTGACGTGCGCGAAGAGCGGGTGGCCCTTCAGCTTCTCCACCACCGCGACCACGCCGTCGTGCCGGCCGACTCGGAGGTTGTCGCGCTGGGCCACGTCGTGGGTGAGCACGACCCGCGAGTTGGCGCCGATCCGGCTGAGCACGGTCAGCAGCACCCCGCGCTCCAGCGACTGGGCCTCGTCCACGATCACGAACGCGTCGTGCAGCGACCGGCCCCGGATGTGCGTCAGCGGGAGCACCTCCAGCATGCCCCTGTCGAGCACCTCCTCGATCACCTCGGGCGAGGTGATGGCGCCGAGCGTGTCGTAGACCGCCTGCGCCCACGGGCCCATCTTCTCGCCCTCGGTGCCCGGCAGGTAGCCGAGCTCCTGGCCGCCCACGGCGTAGAGGGGGCGGAAGACGACCACCTTGCGGTGCTGGCGGCGCTCCAGGACCGCCTCCAGGCCCGCGCAGAGTGCGAGCGCCGACTTGCCGGTGCCGGCCCGGCCGCCCAGCGAGACGATGCCGATCTCCGGGTCCATCAGCAGGTCGAGCGCGATGCGCTGCTCGGCGGAGCGGCCGTGCAGGCCGAACACCTCGCGGTCGCCGCGCACGAGCTTCACCGACTTGTCCGGCTGCACCCTGCCGAGCGCCGAGCCCTTGGCCGACAGCAGCCGCAGGCCGGTGTGCGCCGGCAGGTCCCTGGCCTCCTCGAGGTCGGCGCTGCCCTGGTCGAAGAGCGCCTCGACGTCCTCCGCGGTCACCTGGACCTCGGCCATCCCCGTCCAGCCCGACTCGTGGACGAGCTCGGCGCGGTATTCCTCGGCCGCCAGGCCGATCGAGGCCGCCTTGACCCGCAGCGGCAGGTCCTTGGACACCAGGACCACGTCGCAGCCCTCGGCGGCCAGCGAGCGGGCCACGGTCAGGATGCGCGTGTCGTTGTCGCCCAGGCGGAACCCGACGGGCAGGATCGACGGATCGCTGTGATTGAGCTCAACCCTGATCGTGCCGTCCTCCGTGGGCATCGCCTCGTCGAGCCTGCCGTACTGGACCCGCAGGTCGTCGAGGTAGCGCAGGGCTTTCCTGGCGAAGTAGCCGAGCTCGGGATGATGGCGCTTTCCCTCCAGCTCGGTGATGACCACGATCGGCAGAACCACGTCGTGCTCGGCGAAGCGCGTCATTGCCGCCGGGTCGGCCAGCAGGACCGAGGTGTCCAGCACGTACGTGCGCTTGGCCGACTGGTGAGTAGGGTTGCTCGAGGACACTGCCACACGTTCTCCCCCGGGCGCCCATAAGCGCGAGCGCCCTGCAGACGAGGCGGGATTCGGACCGGACCCGCATCCCCGACCATGAGCTGCCGTCGGCGCCGGGTACCGGCCCCCCTCGGCAGATCTTGGTGCAAAGGCGGGCCCTCTCCGAAATGTCCGGCCTGCGGTCGGACATTTACTACGTTACGTTCTGAATGCCCCGTTGTCGCGTCATGAACCGTAACGTCGATGTCTCGCAGCGTAATCGCGCAGCGCCCGCAGGAAGTCAACCCTGCGGAAGTCAGGCCAGTAGGCCTCGTGGAAGTAGAACTCAGAGTGAGCGCTCTGCCAGAGCATGAAGCCGGACAGGCGCTGCTCGCCCGAGGTCCGGATGAGAAGGTCCGGGTCGGGTTGGCCGCGAGTGTAGAGATGCTCCGCGATGTGCTCCACATCGAGCACCTCGACGAGGTCCTCGATGCTCGCCCCTTTGCTCGCTTGCTCCTGGAGCAGTGAGCGCACCGCATCGGCAATCTCACGCCTTCCTCCATACCCAACTGCAACGTTCACAATCAGGCCTGGACGGTGTGATGATGCTTCCTTTGCGTTTTTTAGGACATTCGCCGTCCTGGCCGGAAGCAGATCCAGCGCGCCGACCGGGCTGATCCGCCAGCCCTCGTCCACCAGCTCCTGCGTCACGTCCTCGATGATGCGCAGCAGCGGCTCCAGCTCCTCCTTCGGCCGGTTGAGGTTGTCGTTGGACAACATCCAGACCGTGACGACCTCGACGCCCGTCTCGCGGCACCAGCCGAGCAGCTCCGAGATCTTGTCCGCGCCCTTGCGGTGGCCGCTGGCGACGTCACGCATGCCCATCGCGCGCGCCCAGCGCCGGTTGCCGTCGATGATCACCCCGACGTGCCTGGGGATGATGTCCTTCGACAGCTTGGACTCCAGCCTGTGCTCATACAGCCGGTAGACCAGATCGCGCAGGCCCACGGAGTGCCTCCCCAGCGGTTGCCTTCGGTCGCATGACCCAACAGGCAATTATCACCGCGAATCGCCCGTGCCTGCTCCGTCTAGCGGATTCCTCGCTAGATCTCTACCTTTCAGACATCCTTCCGCCTCATCCACGAGGCTCCGGACGAACACCGACAGCTCGGACGACGTCAGCACCGCCCGCATGCCCACGCCCGTCGAGCCCCACGCCTCCACGTACGCCCTTCTGGTCAGCCGCCACTCGCCCTTGGCGGCCTGCCACACGGGGATGGTCCTGAGCTGGCAGCGCAGCTCCCCGCCGCCCACCAGGCCCGCCCTGGTGCGGTAGCGGAAGGAGAACAGCTCGCTGTCCGGGTCCTCGTCGGGGAACCTGTCGTCGGGGTCGGTCCACCGCCTGGCCGCTCCACGCCCCTGCCGGGCCTCGTCCACGCCGCGCGCCAGGCGGGCGAGCAGCCAGCCGCACCGCTCCCCGACGCTCCCGTACGGCGTGCCGTCGCGGCGCAGCTCAAGGGTGACCTCGTACGGCGTGCCGACGCTGTCCTTGCATGCCACTGGCGTGACGGTCAGATAAGAACCGTCGACACAACGCAATCCCCCCATTCTCTGACGGTTTCCGGACGAATGTCTGCTAAACCGCCTATGCCGGATCCGCCCCTGGCCGGTTGCGGCCAGGGGCGTTCAAGGGCGTTCAGGGGCGTTCAGGGGCGTTCAGGGGCGTTCAGGGGCGTTCAGGGCAGGAAACGCGACCACCAGCGGGGTTTGCGCGGCGGATCGGGCAGGCGGCCGCGCTCGCGCAGCCAGGCGGCGAAGTCGTCCGCGTCGGCGCGATAGCCGGGCGGCGGCTCGCTGCGGAACCGGGCGTAGGCGGCGAACGCCGCGGGCAGGTCGGGGCCGGCCGCGGCGGCGGCGTCGGGCCGGATCCTGGCCACGATGCCGCGCCGCTTGGCGACCAGGCTCGACGCCTGCGCCCGCATCCGCTCCGGGTCGAACCCCCTGGGCAGCTCCGCGCCGGCGACGAGCGCCGCCACGACCCGCCCCTGCGCCTCGGCCAGCCGCCGCCGCGCCTCGTCCAGCTCCTCGCCCGCCTCGCCCAGCTCCTCACCCGTCTCGCCCAGCTCCTCGGCCAGCTCCTCGGCGGGGCGCCCGTCCGTCATCCGGGCTCCCCGGCCGCGGACATCGCCGTGCGGATCCTGGCCAGCTCGTGCCCCAGGGCGGCGTCGCTCGGGTACTCGTCGTCCCACTCCAGCAGCACGCCCGGCGGGGTGGCGCGGGCGCACAGCTCCGTGAGCAGGTCGAGCACCGGCTCCGGCGCGGAGGTGGTGTGCGTGTCGTGCCAGATGCCGTGGTGCTCGTACCCGCCGGCCACGTGGACGTACGCGAGGTGCTCCAGCGGCAGGGCGTCGAGCGCGGCCGTGGCCGACAGCCCCAGGTTGAACTGGTTGGTGTAGAGATTGGCCACGTCGATCAGCAGCCCGACCCCGGTGCGCTCGACCAGCTCGGCGAGGAACTGGGCCTCGGTCAGCTCGTCGTCCGGCCAGCCGAAGATGGCGGCGACGTTCTCCAGGGCGAGCGGCACCGGCAGCGCGTCCTGGGCCCTGCGCACGTTCTCGGTGATGACCCGCAGGGATTCGCGGGTGCGCGGCACGGGCAGCAGGTGACCGGCCTCGATGCCGCCGCCCCGTACGAACGCCAGGTGCTCGCTGACCAGCGGCGCGTCCAGCGCCTGCGCGCAGGCCGCCAGGTGGGCGAGCCGGGCCGGGGAGGGCGGCTCGGCGCCGCCGACGCCGAGCGACACCCCGTGCGGGACCACCGGCAACCCCCTGGCGC
Source organism: Nonomuraea angiospora (assembly GCF_014873145.1). NCBI lineage: Bacteria > Bacillati > Actinomycetota > Actinomycetes > Streptosporangiales > Streptosporangiaceae > Nonomuraea > Nonomuraea angiospora. The sequence continues at coordinate 6,497,082 of NZ_JADBEK010000001.1, forward strand.
GCAGCACGCGTAACGACTCGGGGAGGTCGGCGGGCCTGATGTTCTCGGCGACGACCTCGAGGAAGTCGACGCCCGGCATCCGCTCGATGGACAGGTCCAGCTCGGCCCGCCAGCCGATCCCCACCCCCAGCTCGACCCCGGTACGCTGCCGGGCTCCTGACTCGGCCATGTCAGCTCCCTCCTCCCCCGCAACCGCCGCCGCCGCAGCCGCTCCCGCCGCCGCAGCCCGACGTGCCGCCGCAGCCGTGGTGAGACGCCCCGCCGCAACCTCCGCCGTATCCGCCACCGTACGTCGCCCGCCGCCTGGGCCGGCGGGCCGCTCTGGCCGCGCGCAGGTCGGCCTTCAACTGCGCGCCCGGGCCGTACAGCGCGGTGTGCACCCGCCCGCCTCCCGAGCCCAGCGGGTGCGTCTTCCTGGCCTCGCCGAGCCGCTCCACTCCGTGGGCGGTCAGCTTGTGCCGGCGGGACTTCCGCCGGTTGGCGATCGCGGCGGTCGTGGCCGCGCCGATGATCGCCAGGGCGATCAGCGAGATCATCAGGAGCGGCTTGGTGCCCTCGGTGATCACGGTGACCGCGGCCGCCACGGCCCCCGCGAAGGCCAGCGCCGACACCACCTGAAGGACGGCGGCCAGCAGGTCGAGCCGCCTGGCGCGGTAGGCGGGCAGGACCAGGCCGGCGTCCGTGAGGCCGCGCTTCAGCTCGGCCGTCGCCAGGCTCCTGCGCACCTCGGCCTTGAGCGCGGACGCCGGGAGTCCGGAACTGCCGGCGACGGCGGCCAGCACCACCTGCTCGACGGGGTCCCGCGACACCGATGGCGCGTGGACGCCGTGGACGTGCCCCCCGCGTGAGACGCGCAGGTCTCCCGAGCCGGTCAGGAGGGCGATGGCCGTGGCGGCCACCTGCTCCGGGCCGCCCGCCAGATAGGCGATCTCGTAGTGGCTCAGTTTCTGGCCCATGGCGCGAGTACGGGACGTCTCCGGGTCGGCGTGCTCGCGTTTGAATGCGGAGGCGGTGGTGAAAGCTATCGCGGCCAGAGCCACCGAAAGGATCAGCAGGAACAGGTCCATTTAGGCCTCCCTCCGTACAGCCGGATCGGCTGGTTATCGGAAGGACGCGTAAGGCAGAGGTAAAGGTTTCGTTCTGCTCATTTAGATTATTCGAATTTCCCGCAGAGCCGTCATAGGGCCCTCATAGGGCCCTCATAGCGGTACGGCGGCCCGTCAAGTCAGACGTGGCCGCCGTACCGCACAAAAGGATCAGCCGAGGCGGTCCAGCAGGGCGTTGTACTCGTCCCACAGCTCCTTCGGCAGGTGCGAGCCGAACTTGTCGAAGTGGGCCGGGATCAGCGACGCCTCCTCGCGCCACACGTCCTTGTCGACCGACAGGAGGGTGTGCAGGTCCTCCTCTGTCAGGTCCAGGCCCTCGGTGTCGAGGTCGGCCGGCAGCAGGCCGATCGCCGTCGGCACGGCCTTGGCCTCGCCGTTGAGCCGGTCGACGATCCACTTGAGCACGCGGCTGTTCTCGCCGAAGCCGGGCCAGATGAACTTGCCCTCGGCGTTCTTGCGGAACCAGTTGACGTAGTAGATCCGGGGCAGCTGGGCGCCCTTGCGGCGGCCGATCTCCAGCCAGTGGCCGAAGTAGTCGCCCATGTTGTAGCCGCAGAACGGCAGCATGGCGAACGGGTCGTGGCGCAGCTCGCCGACCTTGCCCTCGGCCGCGGCGGTCTTCTCGGAGGCGACGTTGGCTCCGAGGAAGACGCCGTGCTCCCAGCTCAGCGACTCCGTGACCAGAGGCACGGCGGTGGCGCGGCGACCGCCGAACAAGATCGCTGAGATGGGCACGCCCTTGGGGTCCTGCCATTCGGGTGCGATGGTCGGACACTGGGAGGCGGGAGTGGTGAAGCGGGCGTTCGGGTGGGCGGCCGGCTCGCCGCTGCCGGGCGTCCACGAACGGCCCTTCCAGTCGGTCAGATGGGCCGGCGGCTCCTCGGTCAGCCCCTCCCACCACACGTCGCCGTCGTCGGTGAGCGCGACGTTGGTGAAGATGCTGTTGCCCCAGAGCGTCTTGACCGCGTTGGCGTTGGTCACCTGGCCGGTGCCGGGCGCGACGCCGAAGAAGCCGGCCTCCGGGTTGATCGCGTAGAGGCGGCCGTCGTCGCCGAAGCGCATCCAGGCGATGTCGTCGCCGATCGTCTCGACCTTCCAGCCCGGGATCGTGGGCTGGAGCATGGCGAGGTTGGTCTTGCCGCACGCGCTCGGGAAGGCGGCCGCGACGTAGCGGGTCTCGCCGGACGGCGGCGTGAGCTTGAGGATCAGCATGTGCTCGGCCAGCCAGCCCTCGTCGCGGGCCATGGCGCTGGCGATGCGCAGGGCGTAGCACTTCTTGCCGAGCAGGGCGTTGCCGCCGTAGCCGGACCCGTACGACCAGATCTCGCGGGTCTCGGGGAAGTGGCTGATGTACTTCGTCGAGCTGCACGGCCAGGGCACGTCCCGCTGACCGTGCTCCAGCGGCGCCCCGACGGAGTGGACCGCCTTGACGAACTGGCCCCTCTTCTCGATCAGGCGGAGGGCCTTCTCCCCCATCCTGGTCATGATCCGCATGGAGACGGCGACGTACGGGGAGTCGGTGATCTCGACGCCGAGCTGCGAGATCTCGCCGCCGAGCGGGCCCATGCAGAACGGCACGACGTACATCGTCCGGCCGCGCATGCTGCCCTTGAAGAGCTGCCGGAACGTCCGGCGCATCTCGTCGGGGGCGATCCAGTTGTTGGTCGGGCCCGCGTCCTCCTCACGCTCGGAGCAGATGAAGGTACGGTCCTCGACCCTGGCCACGTCGCTGGGGTCGGACTTGGCGTAGAAGCTGTTGGGCCGGGCGGCGAGTCGCGTGAACGTGCCCTGATCCACGAGCAGGTTGGTCAGGCGCGTCCACTCCTCTTCGGACCCGTCGCACCACTCGATCCGGTCTGGCTGGGTCAGGGCGGCGATCTCGTTCACCCACGCGGCCAATTCGCTATTGCTGGTCGGTGCGGGCACTTCCACGGAAACGGACACGACTGCGACTCCTCCACTCTCTCAGGGCCCAGCCATCATTAACGACGAAGCGGCATGAAAGCCAATTGGCATAGACCTGTTGGCCTGACCGTCGTCGCAGGCAGCGGCCCTGACGATTGGGGGAGCCTACCCAGCCCGAGCAGATTTAAAAGAGAATTAACACGCAGTGGTCCAGTCCAATTCCGCTGGTCTAAACCAATTTCCCCAGTGGTTTAGTCCATTTCCGCGCCCGTTTCCGCTGCGTGGTCTCAGGAATTGACGTCGGGTCCCGCGGAGCGAACGCGGTCGACGTGCTGCAGCGCGTCCCGCAGGTCGGCGAGCCAGGTGTCGGTGTGCTTGCCGACCAGACGCACGCACCAGGCGAGCGCGTCACTGCGGCTCCTGGCCACTCCGGCGGCCACGAGCGTGTCCAGAACCTGCCGCTCCGTCTGGCGCAGCCGGGTCATCACGGGCACGGAGAGTGTGGTGAACATCACAGTCTCGCCGCCGCAGACCACGCCCCAGGACACCTTCTGCCGGAACTTGCGCTCGGCCTCCCTGGCGATCTCGATCCGCCGCTCGCGCGTCTCCTCCCTGAACCTCCTGGCCAGCCCCTCGACCAGAGCGGCCCGCTCGGCCTCCGGCACGTCGTCGGGGAGGTCGGGGAGGGTGCCGAGCACCGCGATCTCCTCGCGGTCCCTGACGATCTCGGGCGCACCGGTGAACCAGCCCTCGGGCAGGCGTCCGGCGAACCAGCCGTGAATCTGCGCGGTCTCGTCGTCTGTTGCCATGTAATTACGATTACACAGTTGCAAGCCAAATGCACGCCTCCGGGCACGCGTTTATGCACCCCAGCGCCCTCATGGTCACCATCGGTCACACGCGCCTCACGGCGGCACAGAGCGGGGGTGGGGGTGGTGGGGTCAGCGGACCTTGGCGGCGGCGACCGGGCTTACGCGGACGACGCCCGCCAGGTTGCGCGTGTGTACGGGCGAGATCTTGACGACATCGCCGGTGCGCGGCGCCTGGATCATCTTCCCGTTACCCCAATAAATCGCTACATGCGAGATGTAGTCGGGATTGGTCGGGTCAAGGCGCCAGAAGATCAGATCGCCCGGCTGCGCCTGCGACAGCGGGACCTGCGGCCCGGTCACCCACTGCTGGTGCGTCACCCGGGGCATCCGTACGCCCGCCTGGGCGAAGGCCCACTGGACCAGGCCGGAGCAGTCGAAGGTGTCGGGGCCCTCGGCGCCCCACACGTACGGCCGGCCGAGTTTGGAGGCGGCGGCCTTCAGCGCCACGGTGATCTGCTCGCCGGTCATGAACGACCCGGAAGGCCAGCTACGGGTCGGGGTCTGCGGCTGCGGGAGCACCGGGTTGACCATGGCCACCTGCGTGCCCTTGGGCAGCCGCCGGAGGATGGCCTTGCGCAAGGTCTCGGAGTTGGTGTCGGGGGCGCTCACGATGAGGGCGTTGTCGCGCGGCAGCCCCAGGGTCCGCCCCACGTTCTTGGACACGACGGCGTCCACCGCGCCGAACCCGGTGGTGGCGTACGCGCCGATCCGCAGCGTCCCGGCCGGGCTCGCCACGCGCCGGTGCAGCGCGAGCCCGCCGTCGTTGCCGAGCACGAACGACACCGCCACGTCACCCGCCGCGACGTTCTGCCAGAGCGCGTCGGACGAAGCGGTCACCTTGGGCGTGTACGAGCGGAACGTGGACGGATTGACCGCCAGCGTCTGCACCCGCTTGCCGTCGAGCATGACGGACGCCGCGTCGGCCAGCTCCAGCGCCCGCACCCCGCGCAGCTTGGCCACCTTCCGTAACAGCTCGTTGGTGAACGGCTTGCGGGTCAGCACGAACAGGTTGGGCTTGTGCAGCTTCTTCAGCGGCTCCACCGGCTGGGCGGTGGCGACGGGCGGCGGTTGCTGCTGCCCCTGCTGTTGCTGTTGCGGCCGGCGCTGCGCCAGCGGCGTCTGCTTGAGCGTGGCCTGGGCGCGTACGGGGCCGGTGTCCTGCCCGGACCGCGCGAGCAGCAGCACGTCCGCGGTCAGCACCGCGACCAGCGCCACCACGATGAACGGCACCAGCTTGTACGTGTTGTCCCGCTTACGGGACTTGACCAGGAAGCTGAGGTCCTGCCGGATCCCCGAGGCACGCGAAAAATCCGCCGGGCCAACGTGGGCCCGGCGGTCGTCCTGCGGGGGTGTCAGTTGCCGATGTACGGCACAGCCTCGAGGATCTCGACCGTGTTCTGGCGGCCGTTGGGCATGGAGTAGGTCGCCTTCTCCCCGATCTTCTTGCCGTTGATCGCCGCCCCGAGCGGGGACTTCGGCGAGTAGACGTCGATCGGCGCTCCGCTCTCCTCGCGGGAGGCGAGCAGGAAGGTGACCTCGTCGTCGTCGCCGACGAAGCGGATGGTCACGGTCATGCCGGGGCCCACCACGCCCTCGGCCTTGGGGGCCTCGCCCACCTGGGCGTTGTCGAGGATCTGCCGGAGGTGGAAGATCCGGGCCTCCATCTTGCCCTGCTCGTCCTTGGCGGCGTGGTAGCCGCCGTTCTCACGCAGGTCGCCCTCTTCGCGGGCGGCTTCGATCTTCTTGGCGATGTCGACGCGCCCGGGGCCAGAGAGATATTCGTACTCCGCCTTCAGGCGGTCGTACGCCTCCTGCGTCAGCCATGTGACGTTCTCATCGCGAGAGTCGGCCACGGGTTCTCCTTGCTTGCCTAGGGGGCCCTGAGATCACTTGAGGTTACGTGTGGTTGAATTGCGAAAGGCTAACAAGTCAACCGCTCCAACGCTTCCCCAAACGTCTCACTATACGAGATTGCAGTACTGGATGTGGACGGAAGTGGCCTGACCACTGGTGTCGAGGCCTTCCTTGATCTGCTTACTACCCCCGCCAGCCGGGATTCTTACTTCCTTGCTGCCCACTTCCGCGTGATAGACGTCCAGCGCCCTGATCCGGCAGACAGCCACCCTATCGTCTGGCTTGTACACCTCAAAGGTGATCTCCGCGCGATTCGCGCTGACCACGTTGAACGTCACCACCTGCGACGGCGCCTCCGAACCGCCCGCCGTCATCGACCACATCACGTAACCCCAGCCACCCGCGATGATGGCCACCAGCACGCCGATCACGACGTGGACGACGAGCCGCCCGCCTCGTTTGGGGCGGTCGGGGAAGTCGTCGGGTGTGCCGAGAACTGGCTGGTTCTCGACATCTCTGGTCGCCATGGCGGAATCTCCCTGCACTCCCTGAGCGTTATCCGAGACAATTGTCGCCCGCGGGGGGTGTGCCCTCGCGACCGCCCAGCAGAAACTAACCTCTCTGGGCGAGTGACCGGTCCCTACTGAGGAGACATCGAGCCCGTGAGTGCACCGCTGAGGCTGATGGCCGTCCACGCCCACCCCGATGACGAGTCGAGCAAGGGCGCCGCCACGATGGCGCGTTACGTGCGCGAAGGTGTGGAAGTGCTGGTCTGTACGCTCACGGGCGGTGAGCGGGGCTCCGTGCTCAACCCGAAGATGGACCGGCCCGAGATCGTTGCGAACATCGCCGCCGTGCGCAAGGCCGAGATGGACCGGGCCCGCGAGATCCTGGGCGTGCAGCAGCGTTTCATGGGCTTCGTCGACTCCGGGCTGCCGGAGAACGAGGACGAGGCGTTGCCCGAGGGCTGCTTCGCCCTGCAGAAGCTGGAGGACGCCTCGGCGCCGCTGGTGGCGGCCGTGCGGGAGTTCAGGCCGCACGTGATCATCACGTACGACGACGACGGCGGCTACCCCCACCCCGACCACATCATGACCAACAAGGTCTCGGTGGAGGCATTCGAGGCCGCCGGCGATCCCGACCGCTACCCCGGTACGGGCGACCCGTGGCAGCCGCTGAAGCTCTACTACCAGATGGGCTTCACCAAGGAGCGGTTCGAGGCGCTGCACGAGGCGATGACCGAGCGTGGCCTCGGCTCCCCGTACGCCGACTGGATCTCCCGCTGGGAGGACCGCCCGGCCAAGTGGCCGGTCACCACGCGGGTGCCGTGCGGCGACTACTTCGAGATCCGCGACCAGGCCCTGATCGCCCACGCCACCCAGATCGACCCCGACAGCTGGTGGTTCGTCTGCCCGCGCGAGCTGCAGCAGGAGATCTGGCCGACCGAGGACTACCACCTGGCGCGCTCTCTGGTGGACACGGACCTGCCGGAGGACGACCTGTTCGCGGGCATCCACGCCGAGGACGTCTCCCCCGCCTGCCACTGACGGGACCACGCTCCCCCAGTGGCAGACTGGAACTGTGAACGTTCTAGCAGCAGGTGATGTGAGTCCGGGCCTGCTCGGCTTCCTCGTCGTGGCCTTCCTCGGCTTTGCCCTCTACTTCCTGGTCAAGTCGATGAACAAGCAGATGTCGAAGATCCAGGTCCCCCACGAGGGCGACGTGGACGACAAGAAGGCCGAGTAGATGCCGATCGAGGTCGTCGACAACTCGACGGAGAGCCGGTTCGAGGTGCTGGTGGACGGCAAGGTCGCCGGGTTCGCCGACTATCGGCTGCTGCCCACCAAGATCGTCTTCACGCACACCGAGGTGCTGCCGGCGTACGAGGGGCAGGGGCTGGCGAGCAGGCTGGTCGCGTTCGCGCTCCAGGCGAGCGCCGACACCGGCCTGCGCGTCGTGCCGCTCTGCCCCTACGTGGCGAAGTACATCCAGCGCCACCCCGAGTTCCAGCACCTGGTCGACAGCTCATTCGGCAGCGGGTGACCAGGCGCGCTCCAGCGCCTTGGGCAGGCCCCACCACCCCAGCGGGGTGAGCACCTCGTCCTTGTCCACGATGCCGAGATAGCCCCACAGGCTCACCACCGAGCCGAAGAGGCTCTCGGTCGCGTTGAGATCGTCGACGTCGTGCTCGTCGACGTCGATGTCCTCCGACTCGGAGATGAGGCGCGCCATCCGCTCGGGCGAGGCCAGCACCCCGGGGCCGAGCCTCGCCAGCGCCGCCACCCCGGCCAGCCAGTCGGCGTGCTGGATCGCGCAGAGGTTGGCCAGCGTCGCGTCCTCCAGGCTGAGCTCCCCGTCCAGGTCGACGAACTCCTCCAGCAGGTCCCCGCTCTCCGACAGGTCCGCGATCGGCCCGGCGATGCCCGCCGCCACCGCCAGCCACAGCTCGCCGTCGTCGTCCGGCATCGGACTGTCCTCGAACCCGGCGCAGGCCCGCAGCACGTTGGCGGGGTAGCCGGGCTGGGCGAGCAGCGCGCGCAGGCGCGCCGCCGCCGCGTCCAGCTCGCCGGCGGGCAGCTCGGGCTGCGTGGGCAGGCCGGCGACGATCCGCTGCAGCTCCGCCAGCGCGAACGCCTCCTCCTCGTCCCAGATCGCGAACGACTCCTCGTCCTGCTCGTCGCTCACCGCGAACCCGGGCACCCTCCCGTCGGCCAGCGGCGTGCCGAGCCAGCGCTCCTGCAGCTCCTCGTAGGCGCCGCGGGCCGTCCGGTCGCCCGCCGCCAGCGCGTCGGGGTCGATCTCCCCGGCCTCGACCCGTTCCTCCAGGTACGCGACCAGCCGGCCGAACATCTCCGCCGCCACGGGCCCGCGCTCGTCCTCCTCAGGCCAGACGAAGAAGCTGGGCGTCATGAGGATCGGCTCGGTGCCGGTGGACTCCACCCAGCGCTGCACGTCGCCGACCGTGGCGACACCCGCCTCGATCGAGCTGAGCGTGGCCTTGGCGGACTCCCAGAACGGGAGGGAGAGCGGGTTTCCCGCCGCCATCATCGCGCGGCGCAGGTCGGGCAGCGCCACCAGCGCCACCCCTGAGGGGACGGCCAGCAGGGCGCGTGCCACGTCCCTGCGGGTGATGGCGCCGACCGGGCGGCCGGCGTGTGCGCAGACGAAGTCCATATCCACGCCCCGTAACCTACGCCGTCCCGGCCTCCGTAGTCAGCCGCCCCCCGCTCCGTCCTCGCTGAGGTCCTTCGGTGAGGTCCTTCAGTGAGGCCCTTCGGTGAGGCGCCCGTCCGCGGCGCCGGGCGGCATGACGCGCGGCGGTGGGCATGACGCGCGGCGGTGGCGCGGCGCCGTGCGGCGGGAGATCGGCGGGGTGGGGCGGACTAGGCTGATCGAGGGAGGTCCTGATGAACCGCTTGAAAGACGCCACGAGCCCCTACCTGCTGCAGCACGCGGACAACCCCGTGGACTGGCACCCATGGGGCGAGGAGGCGTTCGCGGAGGCCAGGCGGCGCGACGTGCCGCTGCTGATCAGCGTCGGTTACTCGGCGTGTCACTGGTGTCACGTGATGGCGCACGAGAGCTTCGAGGACCCCGGCACCGCGCGCCTCATGAACGAGCACTTCGTCAACATCAAGGTCGACCGCGAGGAGCGGCCCGACGTGGACGCCGTCTACATGGGCGCCACCCAGGCCATGACGCGCCAGGGCGGCTGGCCGATGACGGTGTTCGCCACCCCCGAGGGGCACCCGTTCTACTGCGGCACCTACTTCCCGCGCCCCCACTTCCAGCGCCTGCTCACCGAGGTGCACAACGTGTGGGTCGGCGACCGGCAGTCCGTGCTGCAGCAGGGCGCCAAGGTGGTGGAGGCGCTCAACACCAACACCACGCTGCCCAGCGGGGCCGTGCCCAAGGAGGAGACGCTGGCGCTGGCGGCGCGCAACCTGGGCCAGGAGTTCGACGCCGTCAACGGCGGGTTCGGCAGGGCGCCGAAGTTCCCGCCGTCCATGGTGCTGGAGTTCCTGCTGCGCTCCGGCGAGCGCGAGATGAGCGGCAAGACGCTCGCGTCGATGGCCCGCGGCGGCATCTACGACCAGCTCGGCGGCGGGTTCGCCCGCTACAGCGTCGACGCCGAATGGGTCGTGCCGCACTTCGAGAAGATGCTCTACGACAACGCGCTCCTGCTGCGCGTCTACACCCACTGGTGGAAGGCGGGCGGCGGCGAGCTGGCGCGGCGGGTGGCGCTGGAGACGGCCGACTGGCTGCTGCGGGAGCTGCGCACCGAGCAGGGCGGGTTCGCCTCCGCGCTCGACGCCGACAGCGAGGGCGTGGAGGGCAAGTTCTACGTCTGGACGCCCGAGGAGCTGAGCGAGGTCCTCGGCGAGGACGACGGGCGCTGGGCGCGGGAGCTGTTCGAGGTGACCGGCACGTTCGAGCACGGCACGTCCGTGCTGCAGCTACCACGCGACCCCGGCGACCCGGCGCGCTACGCGAGCGTCCGCGAGCGGCTGCTGGCCGCCAGGGACCGGCGCGTCCGCCCGGGGCGCGACGACAAGGTCGTGGCCTCGTGGAACGGCCTGGCCATCGCGGCCCTGGCGGAGACCGGCGTGGTGTTCGAGCGCCCCGACCTCGTGGCGGCGGCCACGGCCGCGGCCGAGCTGCTCGCGAGCACGCACATGGCGGACGGCAGGCTGCTGCGTACGTCCAAGGACGGCAGGGCGGGCGCCAACGCCGGGGTGCTCGAGGACTACGCCAACCTGGCCGAGGGCCTGATCTCCCTGTACGGCGTGACCGGCGAGGCCAGGTGGCTCCGGCTGGCGGGCTCGCTGCTGGACACGGTGCTCGACAGGTTCGCCGACGGCGCGGGCGGCTTCTACGACACGGCCGACGACGCCGAGCGGCTCTTCCAGCGGCCGCAGGACCCCACCGACAACGCCACCCCGTCGGGCCAGTTCGCGGCCGCGGGCGCGCTGCTCTCCTACGGCGCGCTGACCGGCTCCACGCGGCACAGGGAGGCCGCCCACGCCGCGCTCGGCACGGTGTCCGTGCTGGCCACGGGGCACGCCAGGTTCGCGGGCTGGGGCCTCGCCGTGGCGCGGGCGGCGCTGGACGGGCCCGTGGAGGTGGCCGTGATCGGCCCGGCCGACGACCCGCGTACGGCTGAGCTGCACAGGGCGGCGCTGCTGGCCGACGTGCCGGGGCTGGTGGTCGCCCGCGGCCCCGGCGACTTCCCCGAGCTGCTGGAGGGGCGCGGGCTGGTCGGCGGGGCGCCGGCCGCGTACGTGTGCAAGGGGTTCACCTGCCGCCTGCCCGTGACGACGGTCGATGACCTGCGGGCGGAGCTGGGCGCGGCGCGCTGACCCGTCTGTGGGCGGAACTGGGGGCGCGGCGCGCTAACCCGTCTGCGGGCGGAACTGGGGGCGCGGCGCGCTAACCCGTCTGCGGGCGGCCCGTGTTGGCTTCGTTGATCGTGTCGCCCCCGGTCGTGGGCTGGTCGGGCGCCTGCTGCTGCGTGGACGGCGGGCCGGTCTGCTCGTCGGGCTGCTGCTGGTCCTGCTGCGGCCCGTTGTCGCTCGGCTGGTCCGTCACCGGCGGACCGTCCGTCGGCGGGGGCGCGGTGATGTCGGGCTCCGGCTGGTTGTCGAACCAGTCGTTCGGGTCGGGCGGCGGCGTGTACCCCGGCTGGGGAACGTCCTGGTTCTGGTCGGGCGACCCGTAGTCGGGGCCCCAGCCGTAGTCGGACGGCTCGGGGAACTCCTCGACCGGCTTGCCCGCCATGGCCTCGGTCATGAACGCCCGCCAGATCTGCGCCGGCAACTGGCCGCCGAACTGCGTGCCGTACCCGGGGATCGTGACGGTGGCGTTGTCGTCCCTGAACATGTTGACGGCGACGGCGAGCTGCGGCGTGAAGCCGTTGAACCAGACGCTCTTCGACTTGTCCGTGGTGCCCGTCTTGCCGGCCACCGGGCGGTCGTAGAGCCGGGCGGCGGTGCCGGTGCCGTACTTGACGACCTGCTGCATCGCGTACGTGGTGTCCGCGGCGGCCTGCTCGGCGACCACCCGCGTCGAGACCGGCTCGACGGTCTTCTTCGCGCCCTCCGCGTCTGTGACCGAAATCACCACGTGGGCCTCCATGTGCACGCCCTTGTTGGCGAACGTGGAGAAGCCGGAGGCGTTCTGGACGGCGCTGACCGAGGAGACGCCGAGCGGGAAGGACGCGTAGCTCTGCTGCTTCTCCAGCTGCGCCTTGGGGATGCCCGCCTTCTCGGCGACGGCGGCGACCTTGTCGAGGCCGACCTTCTGGCCGAGGTCCACGAACGCGGTGTTGACCGAGTTCTGGGTGGCGCGGACCAGGTTGATCTCGCCGTAGGAGCGGTCGCTGTCGTTGGGGATCGGCTTCGGGTCGGACGCCACGCGCATCGGCGAGTTGCCGTTGACCCTGGTGGACAGGTCGAAGCCGTTGTCGAGCGCCGCCGCCAGCGTGTACGGCTTGAAGGTCGAACCGGCCATGACCTTGGCCGAGAACGCGCTGTCGTACTGGGACTGCGCCGGGCTGCCGCCGTAGAACGCGACGATCTCACCCGTGGCCGGATCGACGGCCGCCAGCCCCGTGTGGACCTTCTTGGGCGTGGCGTCGGGCAGCACGTCCTTGACGGCCCGCTGGGCGGCCTGCATGAGCTTCTTGTCGAAGGTCGTGACGACCTTCAGCCCGCCGCCGTTGATGTCCTCGTCGGTGTAGCCGCGCCGGTTGAGCTCGGCCGTCACCTGCTCCAGCATGTACTGGGCCTGCCCCTTGAGCTCGAACGGCTTCTTCGGCGCCGCGAGCTTGGGGAAGCGCTGCTCGGCGACCTGGGCGGGCGTCAGCATGCCGGTCTGGCCCATGGCGTCGATCACGGACTTCCAGCGCTCCTGGGCCGCCGTCAGATCGGGACCCTTGGGGTCGGCGAAGCGGCTGGGCTGCTGGATCACCGCCGCGAGGTACGCGCCCTCGGCCACGCTGAGCTTGTCGACGTCCTTGCCGAAGTAGGCGCGGGCGGCCGACTGGACGCCGTTGGCGCCACGGCCGAAGTAGATCGTGTTGAGGTACTGCTCGAGCACCCAGTCCTTCGACTTGGACTGGTCGACCTTGATCGCGATGAGGATCTCTTTGAACTTCCGGGTGACGGAACGTTCCTGGCTGAGGCCGCTGTAGTAGTTGCGCACGAGCTGCTGGGTGATCGTCGAACCGCCCTGGAGCTGCTGCCCGGTGACGGTGGACCAGACGGCCCGCGCGGTGCCCTTGACCGAGACGCCGCCGTCCTCGTAGAAGGAGCGGTTCTCGGCCGCGATGACCGCGTCCTGAACGTGCTTGGGCACCTTGGCCAGCTCGACGATCTTGCGGTCGATGCCCCGGCGGGCGAGCACGGTCTTGCCGTCGCGGTAATAGATCACCGAACCCTGCGCGGTGGCCTGCTTCTGCGTGGAATCAGGAATGGGCGTCAGCGCCCATGCGACCGCGAAAAGCCCGACGAGCACGAGGATTCCGGCGCCAAATGAAATCAGTAGAAGTCGGAGAACTCGTCGTTTTCGCATCCCGTTGCCACCACCGCTCCGCACCCTCGACCCCCTCAATCACCCCCGTGCGCTGGGCGAATGTCAAGGCTAAACGATCGATAACGGTGCCTCGTCCCTTAGCGATAGTACGGCTACCGGTCACCGCGGCGCGGAACATCGGCGACCAACGGCAGCACTCGATAGGGAACCGGGGTGTCCAGGGCGATGATCGAATTAGTCCGGAGCACACCCTGTACATCAACGATTCGATCGATAACCCGCTGCAAATCGGCATTCGTCCGCGCCACCACGCGGCAGAGCAGATCGCTGTCGCCGGTGATCGTGTACACCTCCAGCACCTCGGGGATGGCGGCCAGCCGGTCGGCCACCGGGTCGTGCCCGGCGACCTGCCTTATCTCCATGCTGACAAACGCGGTGACGTCGTAGCCGAGCGCCTCCGGCGACACGTCCGGCCCGAACCCGATGATCACGCCCCTGGCGACCAGCCGGTCCAGCCGGGCCTGAACGGTGCCGCGGGCCACGCCGAGCCGGCGCGAGCATTCGAGCACCCCCAGGCGGGGCTCCTCCGTCATGAGGGTGATCAACCTGGCGTCCAGCTCATCGATCGTCATACTGTACAGATTTACCGGATATTTCGGAGGGCTGCTAGGCAGGTTGTTCACTGATTGAAGTAACTCTTGCGCAGTACGCCCAGGGATATCGAGAGTTGCCGGTATGAATGATGTCTTTCCGGTCAACGGCATGGACGCCGTCGTGTTCGCCGTGGGCAACGCCAAGCAGGCCGCCCACTACTACTCGACCGCGTTCGGCATGAGGTTGGTGGCCTACCGCGGGCCCGAGAACGGCAGCCGGGACGAGGTCGCGTACGTGCTGGTCTCGGGCGGCGCCACGTTCGAGTTCCGGGCCGCGCTCCGCCCTGGCACGGACCTGGCCAGGCACGTGGCCGAGCACGGCGACGGCGTGATCGACCTGGCGATCCAGGTGCCCGACGTGGAGGCGGCGTACGCGTACGCGGTGGCCCACGGGGCCGAGGGGCTGGCGGAGCCGTACACGATGGAGGACGAGCACGGCAAGGTGCAGGTCGCGGCCATCGCCACCTACGGCGAGACGCGCCACACGCTGGTCGACAGGTCCAACTACGGCGGCCCCCACCTGCCCGGCTACGTGGCCGCCGAGCCGTTGGTGGCGCCGCCGGCGGCGAAGGGCGGGCGGCTCTTCCAGGCGATCGACCACTGCGTCGGCAACGTCGAGCTGGGCAAGATGGACCAGTGGGTGGAGTTCTACCGGAAGGTGATGGGCTTCACGAACATGGCGGAGTTCGTCGGCGACGACATCGCCACCGAGTACTCGGCGCTCATGTCCAAGGTCGTCGCCGACGGCACGCGCAAGGTCAAGTTCCCGCTGAACGAGCCGGCCGTCAGCCGCAGGAAGTCGCAGATCGACGAGTTCCTGGAGTTCTACGGCGGCCCGGGGGTGCAGCACATCGCGCTGGCCACCAACGACATCCTGACCACGGTCGACCACATGCGGGCGGCCGGCGTGCAGTTCCTGGACACGCCTGACTCGTACTACGACGACCCCGAGCTGCGGGAGCGCATCGGCAAGGTGCGCGCGCCGATCGAGGAGCTGAAGCGGCGCAAGATCCTCGTGGACCGCGACGAGGACGGCTACCTGCTGCAGATCTTCACCAAGCCGGTGCAGGACAGGCCCACGGTCTTCTTCGAGCTCATCGAGCGGCACGGCTCGCTGGGGTTCGGCAAGGGCAACTTCAAGGCGCTGTTCGAGGCGATCGAGCGAGAGCAGGAACGAAGGGGCAATCTATAGTTTGTCCCGACTTAGTGGTGGTCATCAGGACATCATGGGAACACCACCGGGACTGGCGGGACGCTGGCGACGGTTGTTCGCCGGCGTCCTCGACTGGTTCATCGTCAACGTCATCGCCGCCCCCTTCAGCTGGTCGAGCTGGGAGTACGTCTGGGACCGGGGCAGAGGCGCCTGGGACCGTTACCCGGTGGGGCAGCCCTTCCTGGCCGCTCTCGTGGCCTTCCTGTACTTCTGGCTCCTGCATGCCTTTTGGAACGGCCAGACCCTCGGCAAGAGGCTGTTCGGCATGCGGGTCGTGCAGGAGAACGGCGCGCGGATCACCGTGGCGCAGGCCGCGGTGAGACAGATCGTCGAGTCCGCGCTCGTCTGGGTCTGCTGCGTGGGCACGCTGGTGGACCTCGGCTGGATCCTTTTCGACCCTCGCAAGCAGGCGGTACACGACAAGGCCGCCAGGACGGTCGTGGTGAATGCCTGACTCAGCGTAAGATTTTGGTCACGATCCGAAGGGGGCACCTTGCCGATGCGTTTCGACAGACGCGGGGTGGCACTGCTGGCCACGCTGAGCGTGCTGGCCTGTGCGCCCACCGACGGCCGGCCGGCGCACGCTGACGAGCCGCCCGCCGTCGCCGGCTACCGACCGGGCGCCGCCGGCATCGGCGACCCCGACTTCCCCGACGACGGCAACGGCGGCTACGACGTCTCCCACTACGACCTGGCCGTCGACTACACCCCGAAGACCAAGCAGCTCGAGGGGCAGACCACCATCCAGGCCGCCGCCACCCAAAACCTGTCGAGCTTCAACCTCGACCTGGCCGGCTACGACGTGCGCAAGGTCACCGTCGACAGCGCGGCGGCGAGGTTCAGGCGGGAGGGCGACGAGCTCACCGTGACCCCCGCCCGCCCGCTCGGCAACCGGTCCCGCTTCACCGTCAAGGTCGTCTACGGCGGGCGGCCCAAGGCCGCCATGGACAGCGCCAACCTCGGCACGTACGGGTTCATCCCGACCTCGGACGGCGCGTTCGTGGCCTCCGAGCCCAACGGCTCCAAGACCTGGTTCCCCAACAACGACCACCCGGCCGACAAGGCCACCTTCGACTTCGCGATCACCGTGCCCGCCGGGCTGACCGCCGTGTCCAACGGGGAGCTCCAGGGCCGGCCCACGACCACCGGCGGCAAGACCACCTACCGGTGGCGCGAGCGCCAGCCGATGGCGACCTACCTGGCGACCGCCACGCTCGGCAAGTTCGACCTGCGCCAGGGCCGCACCCCCGGTGGCATCCCGGAGTACGCCGCCGTCGATCCCAAGTTCAAGAGCTCGCTCGACAGGCTCTACACGATCTCCGGCGAGGTCACCGACTACTGGTCGACGGTCTTCGGCCCCTACCCGTTCTCCTCGACCGGCGGCATCATCGACGACTACATGGCCGGCTACGCCCTGGAGACCCAGACCAAGCCGCTCTACGGCGGCTTCGAGCCCGACGCGACCATCGTCGCGCACGAGCTGGCCCACCAGTGGTTCGGCGACAGCCTCACCCTCAAGCGCTGGAAGGACCTCTGGCTCAACGAGGGCTTCGCCACCTACGCGGAGTGGCTGTGGCAGGAGCACAAGGGCACGAAGACCGCCGAGGCCATCTTCAAGGAGCTCCACGCCCGCCCGGCCGACGACCCGATGTGGGCCTACCCGCCGGGGCGGGCCAAGCCCTCCGACCTGTTCAACGCGTCGGTCTACACGCGCGGCGCCATGACGCTGCAGGCCCTGCGCGACGCGATCGGCGACGACACCTTCTTCAGGCTGCTCAGGACGTGGACCGCCGACCACCGCTACGGTCACGTCACGACGGAGCAGTTCATCGCCCTCGCCGAGCAACTGTCGGGCAAAAACCTCCGCCCGCTCTTCGACGCCTGGCTCTTCCAGCCCCGCCGCCCCAGCTGACCTGGGGCGAAACGCTTCCCGTCGCTCGATCCAAGTATGGAGGTAAGGCGAACGACGAAGGGAGCGAGGCCAGTGCGCCTCAACGAAGACCCCGCGGCCTTTGAGGCCTTCTATCGCCGCCACGTCGATGCCGTCATGCGTTTCGTGGTCCGGCGGGTGAGCGACCCTCACCTCGCCGCCGACCTGACGGCGGACATCTTCCTGGCGGTCCTTGACTCGGCGCACACCTACGTGCCCGGCCGGGGCACCGAGATCGCCTGGCTGTACGGCGTCGCGCGCAACATCGTGTCGGCCCGGCACCGGCAGGCCGCCCGGGAGGCGCGGGCGAATGGCCGCGTCGCCGGCCGCCGGCTGATGGACGACGACGACCTCGTGCGGATGGAGGAGCGGATCGACGCCGAGCGCCGGCTGCGCGGCTCCCTGGAGGCCATGCGCGGCCTGCCGGAGGGCGAGCGCGCGGTGCTGGAGCTCGTCGCGATCGACCAGCTCACCGTCGCCGAGGTCGCCGAGGTCCTGGGGATCAGGCAGGTGACCGTACGAGTCAGATTGCACCGGGCAAGACGGGCCCTTGAACGCGTCGCTTCGCCGTCGGCACCCGTGTACGTGGAGGGACAGGCATGAGCAATTTCGAGGAGCGCCTTCTCAGTGCACTCAAGGAAGAGATCACGACGAGAACGGCGGAGGACGACGTGACGACGACCGTGACACCGGTCAGGCGTGGCTCCCGGCGGCGCTACGTGGGGCTGTCCGCCGCGCTGGCGGGGGTCGCGGCGGCCGCCACCGCGACGGCGGTGGTGCTGTCCGGGCTCGGCGGCAGCCCGGCGTACGCGGTGACCACGGGGGCGGACGGGGTGATCACCGTGCGGATCAACAAGTTCGACGACCCGGAGGGGCTGCGGGCCGACCTGGCCGAGGCCGGGGTCACGGCGGTCGTCGACTACCTGCCCGAGGGGCAGACCTGCAAGGAGCCGCGTGGCGCGAACGGGAACGGCCCTGGTGAGTTCTCGGTGAGCTTCGGCCGGTCGAGCGGCGTGACCTCGTTCATGATCGAGAAGGGGGAGGTGCCGGAGGGCTCGACGCTGGTGATGGCGGTCTCGAAGAGCAAGGCCGGCGACGACCAGCCGCCGTTCGGGATGTCGCTCACCATCGTGAAGGGGCCGGTCGCGCCCTGCGAGCCGACCGCGATGCCCGGTCCCGGCACCCAGGACGGCGGGGGCGGCCTGCACACCAGCACCGGGGACGAGGGCCAGGGCCCCAGCAACGACTCGGCGACCGAATAACCCACCCGTCCGGGCCTGCCCGGGCGCCTGAGGCCCGGTTTGAGGCCCGGTTTGAGGCCCGGTGGCCCTCCCGAGCAGATGGGGTCGCCGGGCCTTCAGGCTTGGGTCACGGGCCCGGGCTGGAGAACACCAGGACGGACGCGGTGAACCCGTGCACATGGTTGTGGCCCGCCACCGGCCCGACCTCGCCGGCCGCGAAGAACCCGGCCATGCCGATGGGCCCCAGCGTGTCACGCAGGGCGACCGGGTCGTGGTCGGCCGTGCCGAACATGGCCGAGCCCCGCCCGTTGCACGAGAACAGCAGCGCCCCGTCCACCTTGCCGAGCTGCTCCCGATGGGCGTCCAGCAGGTCGTACAGGTCCTCGTCGGCGGTGGCCGCGTCGCGTACCTGGAAGCGCACGGTCCTGCCGATCTCCACGATGTCGCCGATGGCCACCGCCTCGCGTTCGGGATCGATGCCGATGACTCCCCTGATGAGGAAGTCGCCGCGTTCGTGGCGCTCGGCGTACTCGTCCATGGCCACGCCGATCTGCAGGCCGGAGGCGACCAGCTCGCGGTCGTCCTCGTCCAGTTCGCTGACGATGTCCTCCAGCCGGGCCAGCGCGGGCTGCCCGGCCAGCTCCAGCAGCAGGTTGTCCTCCGACGCGGTGACGACCATGCTGGGGCCGATCGGGCGGCAGCCCTGGCTGACGACGGTGCTGATCCTGACCGGGCCGCTGATCAGCACGCCGATCGCGCCCTCGGTGTAGACCTCGCCGTCGGCGAACAGCCGTACGGAGCCCCGTCCCTGCAACCCGTTGGCCAGCCCGCCGATCAGCGGCAGGTCGCCGAGCACGTCGACGGAGCGCTCGACGAAGGCGTCGGTCGGAAACGTGTACGGATCGGCGAGCAGGATCGCGACATGATCATCGGCGCCTCGCTCGGGCAGCCCGACCACCACGAACCTGTCCTCGGCCGCCAGCGTCTCCAGCTGGAAGGTCGTCAGCCTGGCGCCGTCCAAGGTCGCCGCCCACGCGCTCACCGCGGGCAGCAGCTCGACCCCCTGTCCGTCGCCGATCACCCCCGTGGCGCTGCATCCGACCACGTGCGCGTCGGGCGCGAGCCTCATAGCGGCCTCACCGGCCCGCGCGACGTCCTCGGGATCATCGCCGCAGATGAAGAAACAGACCAGGTCGGCCCGGCCACTGAGCCTCGACAGGGCCTGGCCCACGGCGGTCTCCGCGGCCCCCACCAGGTCGGAACCCACGGCGAGGCCGTCGGCGAAGCGGCTAGTCATAACGGCCACGAGTCTCGCCTCCCTCGACATGTCAAAGTTCCCTAGGCCCGATTCTCCCCACTAAAAGGACAAGCACGCGCACGAAACGTCACGCAATGGTCGAGATCCGAAATCTGCGCCAGATGCGAAACTCTCTGCCGCATTGCTCGCGGGGGACGTAGTCTCGTTCCCGTGCATCAGCCACGTATTCTCCGCGAGTTGCGAGAGAGCGGCCACGTTCATCGCACCGTCAAAGCCGAAGTCCGGGAGAACCTGCTGGCCAAGCTGCGGGCAGGCGAGCCACGATTCCCCGGCATCGTGGGCTTCGACGACTCCGTCCTGCCGCACCTGGAGCGGGCCCTGCTCGCCGGGCACGACCTGGTCCTCCTCGGTGAGCGGGGCCAGGGCAAGACCCGGCTCATCCGTACCGTCACGGGTTTGCTGGACGAATGGACCCCAGTCGTCGAAGGTTGCGAGATCAACGACCATCCGTACGCGCCGGCCTGCACGCGCTGTCAGGCCCTCGCGCGGGAGCTGGGGGACGAGCTGCCGGTCGCGTGGAAGCACCGCGACGAGCGCTACGGCGAGAAACTCGCCACGCCCGACACCTCCGTGGGCGACCTGATCGGCGACGTCGACCCGATCAAGATCGCTGAGGGGCGCACGCTGGGCGACCCCGAGACCGTCCACTACGGCCTCGTCCCCCGCACCAACCGCGGTGTCTTCTCCGTCAACGAGCTGCCCGACCTGGCCGAGCGCATCCAGGTGTCGCTGCTCAACGTGCTGGAGGAGCGCGACATCCAGGTACGCGGCTACAACCTGCGGCTCCCGCTCGACATCCTGCTCATCGCCAGCGCCAACCCCGAGGACTACACCAACAGGGGCCGGATCATCACCCCGCTGAAGGACCGCTTCGGCGCCGAGATCCGCACCCACTACCCGCTGACCGTCGAGGACGAGCTGACGCTCATCCGCCAGGAGTCCGTGCCGGACATCGGGGCCGACGTCCCCGAACACCTGGTCGAGGTCATCGCCAGGTTCACCCGGCTGGTACGCGAGTCCACGGCGGTGGACGCCCGTTCCGGCGTGTCGGCGCGCTTCTCGATCGCCGCCGCCGAGACCGCCGCGGCCTCGGCCGTGCGCAGGGCGGCGCTGACGGGCGAGGAGCAGGCCGTCACGCGCGTGGTCGACCTGGCCTCGGTGGTCCACAGCCTGCGGGGCAAGGTGGAGTTCGAGGTGAGCGAGGAGGGCAGGGAGACCGAGATCCTCGCCCACCTGCTGCGCCGGGCCACGGCGGAGACGTTCAGGACCCGGCTGGGCGGCATGGACCTGTCGGCGATCATCGACAAGTTCTCCGAGGGCGCCCAGGTGGAGTCGGGCGAGCTGGTCGCCGCCGGCGAGCTGCTCCACCGGATGGGCCCGGTCACGGGCCTGGCGAAGGTCATGTCCAAGCTCGGCATGGGCGCGGGCGAGGAGTCGCCGGGGCACGCGGCAGCAGCCCTGGAGTTCGCGCTGGAGGGTCTTTACCTCATGCGGCGCCTGTCCAAGGAAGACCTTGACGGCGTGAGCGTCTACCGCACATGAACATATCGGCGGTCTTCCGCGTCATAGTGGATAGCTGATCACACCGACCGGGAGGCCGCCCATGCGCCTGCTTGCCTGCGCCACCGCTCTTGCCATGGGTTTCGTCGCCGTGCCCGCCTCCGCCGAGGCCACAGCGGCCAAGGTCGTGTACGGGTACGCCTGGGCAGACGGCGAGGGGCACCTGCGGATCGTCCCCAAGTCGGCCACTTTCGTGCGGAAGGGCGAGTTCCGGAGCTACCGGCTCAAGCCGGTGGCCGGGGCCCAGGAGGTGCGGCTCGACTACACCGGCGCCTCCTTCGGCCGGGTCACGGTGGCGTGCGACCTGAAGGAGACCGAGGGCCAGGTGGCCCTGGACGCCAAGGGGCTGGGCCGGACGGCCTGCGAGGCCGGGGATCTGACCGACGGGCTGGCCCGCGGCCCCGTTCCGCTCCGCGTCGAATACCGGGGCGCCGACGCCGTCAAGATCAACGAGTTCCTGGTCACCGAGTGGCCGGGCGCGCGTACCGCCCGCGGCACGCTCAAGCGCGTCAACGACACGACGGTCCTGTTCACGACCGGCGGAAAGACGGTCAAGCTCGGGTACACGCACGCCACGAGCTTCTACCGGACCACCGCGCGCTGCCGGGACGGGTGGCTGGCGGGCAGGCCGGTCAACGCCGACAAGCAGGGGCTCGGCAAGAAGTCGTGCACCTCGGCGGACCTGACCAGGGCCCTCAAGGCGGCCCGGCACCCCGTACTGGTGAAGATCGACTACACCCCCGAGGCCGGGGGCGTCAACGAGGTGTGGGAGGTCTTCGGGGACGCGTAAACGGGCGGATCGGGTTAGCGTTAGTGCGTGATGGCCTTTCGCTATGGTGAGTACCACGACGGCCCCGATCCCCTCGCCCCGCCCTACGACGTGCGGGCGGCCCTCGACGAGATGGGCGACGCGATCCTGTCCGGCTCGACGCCGGTCCACGCCCTGCGCGACCTGCTCAAGCGCGGCCTGCCCGGCGCGCAGGACCGCCGCGGGCTCGACGACATGCTCAGGGAGGTGCGCCGGCGCCGGCGCGACCTGCGCGAGCGCGGGCGGCTCGACGGCACCCTGGAGAAGGCGCGGGCGCTGCTCGACAAGGCCATCGGGCAGGAGCGGGCCGAGCTGTTCCCCGACCCGTCCGACGACGCGCGGCTGCGGGAGGCCGAGCTCGACGGGCTGCCCGAGGACACGGCCGGCGCGATCCAGGAGCTGAGCACGTACGAGTGGCGCTCCTCGGCGGCGCGCCAGACGTTCGAGGAGCTGCGCGACCTGCTGCGGCGCGAGGTCCTGGACAGCCAGTTCAGGGGCCTGCGGGATGCCCTCGCCAACCCCGACCCCGAGGCGATGGAACGCGTCCGCCAGATGATGGCGGAGCTGAACGACATGCTGGACAAGGACTCCCGCGGCCAGCACACCCAGGCCGACTTTGACGCCTTTATGGGGAAATATGGCGATTTGTTCCCCGAAAAGCCGCGGAACCTGGAGGAGCTCGTCGACATCCTGGCCCGCCGCGCCGCCGCCACGCAGCGCATGCTGGCCTCGATGACCCCACGTCAGCGCGAGGAGCTCGCCGGCCTGATCAACCAGACCCTCGACCAGGCCGGGCTCTCCGACGAGATGCGCCGCCTCGGCGAGGCCCTCTACGCCCGCCGGCCCGACCTGGCGTGGAACGCCCCCGAACGCCTCACCGGCGAGGAGCCCCTGGGCATGGGCGACGCGGTCACGGCCCTGGAGGAGCTGGCCGACCTCACCCAGCTGGAGACCGCCCTGCGGCAGGACTACCCGGGCGCCAGGCTGGACGACATCGACGAGTCCGCCGTACGCCGCGCCCTCGGCCGCTCGGCCGTGGACGACCTGGAGGCGCTCAAGCGCATCGAGCGCGAACTGGAGGAGCAGGGCTACCTGCTGCGCCGCCGGGGCAAGCTGGAACTCACCCCCAAGGCGGTCCGCCGCCTGGGTGAGACGGCGCTGCGCCGCGTGTTCTCCTCCCTCGACGCGGGCCGCCGCGGCGACCACGACCAGCACGACGCGGGCTCGGCCGGGGAGCTGACGGGCTCGTCCCGGCCGTGGCGCTTCGGCGACGAGCAGCCCATCGACGTGGTCCGCACGCTGGTGAACGGCGTGCGCAGCGGCGGCGTCGCCGCCCCGGGCACCGCCGTCCGCGACGCTGGGGCCGCTTCGGGGGCCGCCGGTTCGGGCGGGCGCGTCGCGGTCCGCCTCTCGGTGGACGACTTCGAGGTGGCCGAGACCGAGCGCCGCACCGCCGCGGCCGTCTGCCTGCTCGTGGACCTGTCGTACTCGATGGCCCTGCGGGGCACCTGGGCCGCCGCCAAGCAGACGGCACTGGCGCTCCAGGCCCTGGTGGCGTCCAAGTTCCCGCAGGACGCGGTCCAGATCATCGGCTTCTCCAACTACGCCAGGGTGCTGCAGCCCGACGAGCTGGCGGGCCTCGACTGGGACATGGTCCAGGGCACCAACCTGCACCACGCCCTCCTGATCGCCGGCCGCCACCTCGACCGCCACCCCGACTTCGAGCCGGTGGTGCTGGTGGTCACGGACGGCGAGCCCACGGCCCACCTCATGCGCAACGGCAGGTCGGCGTTCGAGTGGCCGCCGTCGCACGAGACGCTGGAGCTCACGCTGGCCGAGGTCGACAAGATGACCCGGCGGCGAGCGACGATCAACGTCTTCATGCTGGCGGCCGACGACCGGCTGAAGGAGTTCGTGGACGAGGTGGCCCGCAGGAACGGCGGCCGCGTCTTCTCGCCGAGCGCCGAGCGCCTGGGCGAGTACGTGGTCAGCGACTTCCTGCGCCTGCGCCGCGCCCGCTGAGTTTGTCGGTGCCGTCTGCCAGACTCGCTCGCCATGAGCGAGCGAAGCGAGCCTGGCGTGCGGTTGAGAGACGTCGTGGAGGCCGATCTGGAGGTCTTCCTGGCGCAGGAGCACGACCCGGAGGCGGCCCGGAGGTCCAGGTTCACGCCCCGCCCCCGGGAGCGCTTCCTCCACCACTGGGCCACCCGGATCCTGGCCGACCCCACCGTCTTCGTGCAGGCGGTCCTCGTCGATGGCGAAGTGGCCGGAAACATCGTGGCCTGGTGGGAGGAGGAGCGGCGCTTCATCGGCTACTGGTTCGGCCGCGAGTTCTGGGGCCGCGGCATCGGCACCCGGGCCCTGACGCTCTTCCTGGAGCAGGAGAAGACCCGTCCCCTCTACGCCGACCCCTACGAAGGCAACACCGGCTCGGTCCGGCTCCTGGAGAAGGTCGGCTTCCAGCGCTCCGGCACGGTGCGGCACGGCGAGGACCAGCACATCATGCTGGTCCTCGCGGCCCCGCCGACGGCCTGATCGCGGCGCGTTACGGATGATCCGCCTGTCTGCGGACTCGAGGCACCTGCTGGGCGCGGCGGGCGGCCTCGGCCCGGAGCTGGCGCCTCAGCTGCCTGCCGTGGCCGAGGAAGGAACGGGTCCGCAGGCGGCGATCCTCGGGCAGGCTCCAGTCGGGCAGCGCGCGGTCGATCGCGACGGTGAGCCGGTCGTCCCCGTGGGCGGTGGCGGTGCCGAGCAGCACGACGTTCTCCTGCCAGCGCATGCCGGGATCGTGCCGGTGGAAGGTCAGGCAGACCGGTCCGGGCACAGCGGCCACACCGGCGGGCAGGTGCAGCTCGTACCCGGTCGTGGTGCGGGAGAAGGCACGCGCGGGCACGGTCACGGGCCGGCCGTCCGCCACCGTCGAGACGATCGGCCGGCCCAGGTCGCGGGCCCGGCGGGCGTACGGGCGCCAGTCGGCGGGCGGTGAGGAGCGACCGGGAAGGCGGGGCCCCGACGGGGCCGGGTCCGAGGCGGGGGCCGTGGTGCCGGGCGGGCAGGTCCAGGTCAGCGGGTCGCGGGTCAGGTCGCCGCCCGGCCACCAGGTGATCCGCTCTGGGGTCACCTCGATGTAGATCCGCGCGAAATACCAGGTCAGGCGCTTGACCAGAAACCACGGCAGCCCCGCGAAGGCGTCCGGGATCTTGGCCCGGGACTCGCGGACGTACCGGTCGGTGTTGGCCTGCAGATCGGCGTCGCGGACGGTGGCGCGGCCCTGCACCAGCACCACCGGATCGCCCTCGAACAGCAGCGCGACGCGCGGATCGCGGCGCGCCCGCTCGGCTTTGCCGGGATAGGTCAGGCCGGTGCTGACGTCGATGGTGCCGCGGGCCCCGGTGTAGGGGGTGACAGGCCAGGTGACGGGCCGCCCGTCGCGGGTGAGCGAGGTGTAGGCGCACACCACGGAGCTCCGGAACGTCGTGGTGGGGAGCGTGAGGGTCATGCCCGCGCACGCTAATGACGGTGTCTTGGGCCGTTCTTGGAGCCGACCTTCAAGAGCCGCCCAAGACCGGGAGGTCACGATGACGGCACCCTGACAAACCGGAAGGAGCACGACCATGCGCACCACCGCACCCCCGAACCTGCCGCAGATCTCGCTGCCCGGCCAGGCCGCCGCCGCGCCGGGGCCGCTCGACATGACCAACATGTACCTGGCGCACTACGGCTTCCGCCGCGACCTCGGCCACCTGATCACCGCGATCGGCCGGATCCGCCTCGGCGACCGCCGGCGCATCACCGCCCTGCGCGAGCACCACGCGTGGGTGCTGTTCGTGCTGCACCACCACCACACCGCCGAGGACGAGACGGTCTGGCCGCGGCTGCGGGAGCGGGCGCCGCAGGCGATCGGGACGATCGACGCGCTGGAGGCCGAGCACGAGGCCTGCGACCACTGGATCCGCGAGAGCACCGACGCCTTCCAGGCGTTCGGCACCGGCCCGTCCGAGCAGCGGCGCGAGCGGCTCATGACCGCCCTGCGCGCGCTGGCCGACACCCTCGGCGCGCACCTGGCGCACGAGGAGACCGACGGAATCCCGCTGATGATGGCCCACATCACGCCGGAGGAGGACGCGGAGGGGCACAAGACGATCAGGAAGCAGTACGGTCTCCGCAAGCTGATCACGCTGCTCGGCTGGATCACGTCCGAGCTGCCCGCCGAGGTCGAGGCCCACCTGCGCAGGACCTCGCCCAGGCCGATGGTGCTGCTCAGCACCCTGGCCGGCGGTCGCTACCGGCGGCGCGCGGCCTACCTGTGGGGGTGAGCCAGCTCCCGTTCCACGCCCTCGGCGTGCTCGGCGTGCCGCCGCGCCGCCTCGGTGTCGCCCAGGGCCTCGGCCAGCTGCGCCAGTGACCGGCTGACCGGCCACATCAGCATGCTCAGCCCCGCGATCCCCATGCGGTCGCCGTACGCGGACGCCTCCTCGTACAGGTCGGCGCAGGCCTGCCGGTCGCCCAGCCCGGCCCAGATCTCGCAGCGGACGACCAGCCAGAACAGGTAGACGAACGTGCGCGGGATCGGTGATTGCCGCTCCCACGGCCCGAGCACCCGCCGCGCCTCCTCCAGCCGGCCGCTGACCATCAGGTAGTGGGCGAGCCCGTCCCGGTTGAACTGGTCGAGCTGGTCGTGCGAGATGTCCCCCGGCGGCGGCACCGCGTCCGCCGCCCCGCGGCGCAGGCGCATGAGCGCGACCTGGTACGTGGCGCCGGCCGTGGTGGTCTCCACGCCCCACATCGAGGTGGCGCGCTGTTCAGCGGCGGTGACCGCGAGGAGCGACTCGGCCGCCTCCAGGTCGCCGCGGTGGAGGATGACGCCGAGGCGCAGCCAGTCCAGGATGATCCGCAGATACGGCATGTGCGTACGGCCGATCAGCCGCTCCGCCTCGGCCAGCACGTCCAGGGCCTCCGGCACCCGGCACAGCTCCAGCAGCGTGCCGCCCTGGCAGGTGAGCCCGATCGTGCGCAGCTCGTCGTCGCCCGCCTCCAGCCCGGCGCGGGCCATCTCCTCCCCCGCCTCCAGCCGCTGACGCACCGAGTCCGGGTCGAGCATCGCGTAGTAGCGGGCGAACAGCACCCGGCCCAGCAGCGTCGCGTCGTTCTCCTGGCGGGCCAGCCGCGCCGCCTCGGCGCTCCACCGGTCCCGCTCCGCGGGGTCGGACCCCGGCAGGTAGTACGCCTGGAGCGCCAGGCAGGCCAGCACCCGGGCCCGGGCCGGCGGCTCCAGCCCTTCGTCGGCGGCCAGCTCCCGCAGGTCCGCCAGCAGCTCGGCGTCGTAGTCGCCGTAGACCTTCCAGGGTTGCAGGATGCGGCCGCCGTACCCGGTCGCGGCCTCGATCCAGCGCCGCCGGTCGCCCTCCTGCTTGGCCAGGCGGCGGATCCGCGTCAGCTCGGCCTCCTGGCCCACCGAATCGCCCGCCCCGAACTTGGCCTCGGCCAGCGCGAACAGCAGGTCCATACGCTCCGCCGGGCCCAGCTCGGGGTCGTCCTCGGCCACCCGGCCGGCCCGCTCCAGCAGCTCGACGGCCACGTCGTACGCGCGCAGCCGCTTGGCCTCCTCGGCGGCCCGCCACGCCGCCCGCCAGGCCCGCGCGGTGTGGCCCGCGGGAATCGCCTGGAACCAGTGGTGGGCGGCGGTGGCCAGCCGGTCGGAGGCCGAGCCGCCAATCCGTGACTCGATCGCGGCGGCCACGGCGGCGTGCAGCCGCGCCCTCCGCAGCACCGGCACCACCTCGGTGAGCGCCTCCTGCACCAGCGCGTGCACGAACCGGAACCGGCCCGGCCGCCCCTCCGCGACCAGGGCGGCGGCCAGGGCCGGCTCCAGCCGGTCCAGCGCCGCGTCCAGGTCGAGCCCGGCGGCCTCGGCCACGACCGTCACGTCGAACTCCCGCCCTGCCACCGCCGCCACCCGCAACAGCTCGGCGGACGGCTCGGGCAGCCGGTTCACCCGGCCGAGCACGACGTCCCGCACGCCCAGCGGCAGCGTGCCGCGGCCCGGCGATCCGGCTCCGAGGTAACGCATCAGCTCCGTGACGAAGAACGGATTACCGTTCGTGCGGTCCCTGAGCGCCCGCACGTCCGTACCCGCCGGGGTCAGCTCGGCCAGGTCGGAGGCCGAAAGGCCGGACAACGGCAGCCGCACCGCCTGCCGGCGCGACAGCGCCTCGAACGCCTCGGCCAGCGCGCCCTGCGGCGGCGGCCAGTCGCGTGCCGTGCCCACCACGGCCAGCCTGCCGTCCAGCACGTACTCGGCCAGGTAGCCCAGCAGCCGCAGCGAGGACCGGTCCGCCCAGTGCAGGTCGTCCAGCACCACCAGCACCGGCCGCCGGCCCGCGGTCAGCGCGCGTGCCGCCGCTCCGTACGTGCGGAACCTCGCGCCCTCGGGGTCGGTCCCGGTCGCGGAGCCGACTCCTGGCAGGTTCGCGCGCACGTCGGCGGGCAGTGGCGGCAGCGTGTCGGCCAGCCGTTCCAGCACCGTCACCCACGGCCAGAACGCCGGCGCGCCCTCCGTCGCCGCGCACCGCCCCACCGCGACCGTGAACCCCCTGGCCCGGGCCCGGCTCACGAGCTCCTCGGCCAGCCGCGTCTTGCCGATCCCCGGCTCCCCGGTGATCAGCGAGAACCCCGTCCGCCCCGCCGCCGCCGCTTCCAGCAGCCCGTCCAGCGCGGCCAGCTCGTCCTGCCGGCCCGTGATCCCCCGCTCCGCCACCCGCGGCTCGGGCGGCGGTGGCGGCCGGTGGGGGAACAGCGTTGGCGATTGGTCGAGGATGTCGCGTTCCAGCGCGCGCAACTCCTCGCCCGGGTCGATGCCAAGCTCCTCGGCCAGGATCCGGCGGGCCGTGCGCAGCGTCTCCAGGGCTTCACCCTGGCGGCCGCTCCGGTAGAGCGCCAGCGCCCGCAGCGCCCACAGCCGCTCGCGCAGGGGGTGCTCGAAGGTCAGGGCCTCCAGCTCGCCCAGCAACTCGCCGTGGCGGTCCTGCTGGATGACCGCGCTCACCCGCAGCTCGCGGGCCCGCTCCCGGGCCTCGGTGAGCCGCACCCGGACGGCGGTCACGTACGCCTGATCGTCCAGCTCCTGGTACGGCTCGCCGCGCCACAGCGCCAGCGCCTCACCCGCCAGCCGCTCCGCCTCGGCGGGCCCGGCCGCCTGCTCGGCCTGCCCGACCAGGCGCAGGAACCGCGTCGAGTCCACCTGCTCCGGATCGATCGCCAGCGTGTAACCCACCGGCCCGAACGTCAGCAACCGGCTCTGCGCCCTGGCCCGGCGACCGGGCTCCAGCAGGCGGCGCAGGTTGGAGACGTACGCGTGCAGCGACGCCATCACCTCGGCCGGCGGCTCCTCGCCCCACAACCGGTCGATCAACGCACTCGGGGCCACCGGCCGGCCCTCCGCCAGCACCAGCACGCTCACCAGCGCCCGCATCTTCAGCGAGCCGATCTGACACGACCGCCCGTCGTCGCCGACGACCTCCAGCGGGCCCAGCACACGGATGTCCACAGCCCTACCACTCTCACGAAGTCGCCTGATCTTACGACAAAGGTGGAGGCTGGGGTGGTTCACTGCGGCGCCGACTGCCGATCGCGGGCTCAGGAGCGTCCCCCTGAGGTGCTCAGGTCGCGCCTGCCTGGCGATCGGGGTGTTCCACATTCAGGGAGTGCGCGGGCGATGGTGAAGGCCGACGCCGATCGCGGTGCGGGCGTTGGCCACGACCTGGGCGATCTGTCGGCGCGCCCATCCCGCGAAGGCCCGCCCAGTTGGGCGTCAGCGCGTGTCGGCGGCTTTGGTGAGATCGAACTCGCCGTGACGCACACCTCGAAGGAAGGCGTCCCACTCTGTGGACGAGAAGGTGTGATGGTGAGGCGGGTCCGTGGGTGGTACGTCTGGGATCGCCTACAGGACACCGTGTGCGAGACATGCGAGCGGCTGGCCATGGCGACGCGGCGGTGAATGGCGAGGCTCAAGAGCAGGGCCTCCGCTTCCCCACCGATGTCCCTGACATGGCGGCCCGCCTCGTGAAGTCCACTCACCGCGGCCCGCCGATCTGGCCAGGCCCGACGGTGCACGGATGGACGAGCTGGACCGCAATCCGACCTCGCCGTTGTCCAGACGGCCGGCGAGGTGCCTGCTCAGCCGGTAGGGCGGGCTCCAGCAGGTTGATTACCCAATCGGTCAACGGGTGGGGAGAGCGGCCTTACCCACCAGGCCGGCATCGGGCGTGGCGCTTCCAGGATGACGCCACGACCAGACGGTAACCGGCCGGCCGCCGGCGGTCCGGGGGTCGGGAGACCCCCGGCAAGGGGGCTCGGGGGAGCTTGGCTCCCCCGTCAGGGGAGCCCGTAGCCGCATCCGCGCGAAGCGCGCCCACCTGGCGAAGGCCCGTGCAGTTGGGGGTCAGGCGTCGATGAGGCGGGAGTAGAAGTCGAGGGCCACGTCGAAGCCGTCGTGGCAGTTGCGGTGGGATCGGTAGCAGGGTCGCCAGGCCGAGCTGGCGCCGACTCCCGCCCTGGCGTCGCTGAGGGCCGAGGGGACGCGTTCCGGTTTGGGGAGGAGGCCGTGGCCCAGGTAGCGGATGCCGGTCAGCTCGGTGTGGGCCCCGCGGCCGCCCGAGACGAACGTGCCCAGGCGCCAGCCGCTCTCCTCGTCCCAGACCAGCGCGGCCCCGTCCGCGAGCTTCAGCGTCGCGTCACGCGGATCGCAGGGGCCCTCCCACCAGTCCGCCACCTCAGGTCCCAGTACGCCGATGACCTGCCGCACATAGCTGGTCGGCTGCTGCAGCCACTCGTCGGAGTACGGCTTGACGTGCCTGATGGCCACGGACGGCACCCCCTTGTGCCCTATCGGTAAGAAAAAAATGACAGGGACCAACCATACCCGGGCCGAACTTATTCCGTTGCACAGCCGTCTAGTCATTACGGACGATATTCGGGTCGGATTCGGGGAAGGAGGGGTGCCCATGATAGCCACGGTTCTGCTCATCGTCCTGATGCTCGTCGCCGTCGCGGCCACAGAAATGATCATGTGGTGCTCCATGAAGAGCGAAGAGAGTGTCGAGTCCACTGGCGAGATCGCCGGGGACTAGTCTCTCGGGCATGTCGTCCCTGCTTCTCTGGCTGCACATCGCCTTCGCGATCTTCACCATCGGCCCGGTCACCGCCGCGACGATGTCCGCGCCGCGCGTCATCCGCACCAAGAACGTGCCCGCGCTGCAGGTCATCCAGCGCATGACGAGGATCTACAGCCTTGGCGCCCTGGGCGTGTTCGTGTTCGGGGTGGCGCTCGGCGTGGTGCTCGGCGGCGGGCTGCTCGGCAAGTGGTACATGACGGCCTCGATGACGCTGTTCATCGTGGCCGCCGTGCTGCTCGTCATCATCGACCGCGACCTGCGCACCGCCCTGCGGGCGCTCTCCAGCGAGAGCGCCGAGGACGACGCGAAGGTGCAGATCGGGAGGATCGCCGCGATCAGCGGGGTCGTGTCCGTGATCTGGCTGGTGATCCTGTTCCTGATGGTGGTCCCCGGCTGATCGTGGTCCCTGGCTGAGGCCACGGACAGCCGCTCCGGTGTGCGCCTGGGTGAGATCGGCGGGCAGCCGATCAGGCGAGCGCCTGGGTGAGGTCCGCGAGCAGGTCGTC
Source organism: Nonomuraea angiospora (assembly GCF_014873145.1). Taxonomy (NCBI): domain Bacteria; kingdom Bacillati; phylum Actinomycetota; class Actinomycetes; order Streptosporangiales; family Streptosporangiaceae; genus Nonomuraea; species Nonomuraea angiospora. The sequence goes on from NZ_JADBEK010000001.1 coordinate 6,528,754, forward strand.
GATGGTCTCGATGCCGACCGACAGCCGCACCAGGTCGGCGGGCACCTCCAGCGGCGATCCGGCCGCCGAGGCGTGCGTCATCCTGCCCGGGTGCTCGATCAGCGACTCCACCCCGCCCAGGGACTCCCCCAGGGTGAAGAGCTTCGCCCGGTTGCACACCTCCACGGCCTCCGCCTCGCCCCCGGCGACGCGGAACGACACCATGCCCCCGAACCGCCGCATCTGCTTGGCCGCCACCTCGTGCCCCGAGTGGTCGGGCAGCCCCGGGTAGAGGACCTGGGTCACCCGCGGGTGCGCGAGCAGCAGGTCGACGACGCGTTCGGCGTTGTCGCAGTGGCGGTCCATGCGTACGCCCAGGGTCTTGAGCCCGCGCAGCGTCAGCCACGCGTCGAACGGCCCGGCCACCGCGCCCATCGCGTTCTGGTGGTAGGCCAGCTCCTCCCCGAGCCCGCGGTCGACGGTCACCAGCGCCCCGCCGACCACGTCGGAGTGGCCGCCCACGTACTTGGTGGTCGAGTGGACGACGACGTCGGCCCCCAGCTGGAGCGGCTGCTGCAAGTAGGGCGAGGCGAAGGTGTTGTCCACCACCAGCAGCGAGCCGTTGTCGTGGGCGAGCTGCGCCAGCGCGGCGATGTCGGCGACGCCGAGCAACGGGTTGGTGGGCGTCTCGACCCAGACGACCTTGGTCTTCTGCGTCATCGCCGCGGCGACGGCGTCGAGGTCGTGCAGCGGGACCGGGTCGTAGTGCAGGTCCCAGCGCTGGTGCACCTTGGCGAACAGCCGGTAGGTGCCGCCGTACGCGTCGTTCGGGATGATGACGTGGTCCTGCGGCTTGCACACCGTGCGCAGCAGGGTGTCCTCGGCGGCCAGCCCCGAGGCGAACGCCAGCCCGCGCACGCCGCCCTCCACCGCGGCCAGCGCCTCTTCGAGCGCGGTCCTGGTGGGGTTGGCCGAACGGCTGTACTCATATCCGGAACGCAGACCGCCCACGCCGTCCTGCTTGTAGGTGGAGGTCGCGTAAATCGGCGGCACCACCGCACCCGTCGCGGGGTCGGGCTCCTGACCTGCGTGGATGGCCAGCGTCTCAAAACCGTTGCTCATACACGCCACGTTAATGGAAGTCGGCCCGCGATCCGTCCCCTCCGGATCGCGGGCCGCTCGCGGGCACCGTCCCCCAACGGCCCCCGCGGTGGCTCGCGCACCATGCCCGCGCGAGCCGGGCCTCAGGCCGCCCTGGACTCGTGGTCCTCCGAGCGAGGCCGGAGCCGTACGACGTCCGCCTCGATGAACCGGCCGCTGCCGCCCTGCGCGGGCTCCCCGTTGATGCGGGAGAGCAGCACCGGGTCGGCCAGCGCGAGCAGCACCCCCACCAGCAGCCCGGCACCCAGCAGCACGAATCCGATGGCAACCATTTCCTGTCCCCTTCCGACATCTCCCAGCATCGGCGACACCCCATGGCTCCCGCCTCCACTGAAGGATTGGTCTCCGGCCATCCGTCTCGGCCGAACGGTTGATACGAGATGTCCGACTTCCGGCCTAGGCTCGAAGCCGTGGTGGAGAGCAAGCGCATCGTGTACTGGATCCGGCGGCTGAGCGAGATCGCGATGCTCGGCTGGCTGGGCATGATGCTGCTGCTCGACCTCGTGCTGGCCGGCGTCACCGGAGGCGTCCAGTGGCTCGTGCCCTTCTGCGGCGCGGCCGGCATCGCGGCCGTGGTGCTGCGGCGCCGCCACCGGATCGAGGGGTTCAGCATCATGCTGGCCCTGTCGTTCAGCGTGTCGATCGTCATCGGCAGCAGCGAGCTGAGGGGCGCGCCCGGCATGGCGGAGACGGGATCGCTGCTCATCCTGATCATCGGCGTGCTGCGGCACGTGGAGCCGGTGCGGCGGGCGGCGGTGCTCGCGTGCGTGGGCCTGATCGTGCTGATGGCCGAGGCCGTCGGGCGACAGTACGACAATTCGGGGCTGGCGTTCTCGTTCCTGCTGTTCGCGGGGTGGTCGGCGGCGGCCGGGGCCGGCGGTTACCTCCGCTTCCAGCAGGAGCGCCGCACCGAGGCCGTCCATTCGGTACGGCGGGCCGAACGCCTCGAACTCGCCAGGGAGCTGCACGACCTGGTCGCCCACTACATCACGGGCATCGTGGTCCAGGCCCAGGCCGCGCGCACGGTCGCCGAGACCAAGCCGGAGGCGGTGGCGCCCGCGCTCGACGCGATCGCCACGGCCGGGTCGGAGGCGCTGACCTCGATGCGGCGCATGGTCACCGTGCTGCGCACGGAGGACGAGGCGGGCCGCAAACCCGGCGTCACGCTGGCCGACCTGCGGATGCTGGCCGAGCGCTTCTCCGCCGACGGGCCGAAGGTGGCGTTCGAGATCGGGCAGGGGCTGGACGATCGCACGCTGCCGCCCGAGGTCATGACCACCCTGCACCGGGTGCTCCAGGAGTCGCTGACCAACATCCGCAAGCACGCCTCCCGTACCGCGTGGGTCGAGGCCGGTCTGCGGCGCTTCGAGAAGGTGGTGGTGCTGCGGGTGCGCAACTTCGGGTCGGGGTCAGATCCGAAGGTGTCGCGCCTCGGCGGCGGGTTCGGGCTGGTCGGGATGGCCGAGCGGGTGGAGGCGCTGGGCGGCAGGCTCTACGCGGGCCCGTCCGCCGAGGGCGCCTGGGAGGTCGTCGCCGAGTTCCCCCTCCCGTAGGGCCCGCTCGTACGCCTCGCCGCCCAGGACGGCCCGCAGCCGCCCGCCGATCCGCTCCACGTCCAGCCGCTCGCCCGCCGGCAGGGGCGCCCCCGCCGCCGCCCGCATGGCCGTGGCCGCCCCGATCAGCCTGGCCGCCTCGACGGGGCTGCCCTCCCGATCCAGCGACAGGGCTCCCGCCAGGCCCTCGAGCGCCAGCGCGACCGCCCGGGGATCGCCGCTCGCCCGCGCGGCCTCGTACCCCTCGCGGTGCCTGGCCAGCGCGAGCGCCGCGGCTCCGCGCTGCTCGGCCGCGAAGCCCAGCTCCGCCATCACGAACGCGATCCCGGGCGTCCCCCGCACCTGCCGCAGCCAGTCGAGCAGGGACAGCAGGTACGACTCCGCCTCCTCGTACCTGCCCTGCCGCCGGGCGCTCAGAGCCAGGCCGAGCACGGCGTTCTCCTCGGCGGACTTGTACGACTGCTCGACCGCCAGCCGCCTGGCGCGCTCGTGGTGGTCGTCGGCCCGCGCGTAGTCGCCGGACAACATCGCGATCCGGCCCAGCGCCGCCACCTTGAACGACACCTCGAACCCCAGCTCCTCCGCCAGCCGCAGCGCCTCCTCCCGCAGCCGGGCGGCCCTGGCGTAGTCGCCGCGGATCTCCGCCGCCCGGTCGAGCACGTCCATGGCCTCGATCTGGCCCCACTCGTCCCCGAGCTCCCTGAAGATCGCCAGGCCCCGCTCGCCGTCGCGTTCCATCGCGGCCAGGTCGGCCCGGCCGACGGCCAGCTTCCCGCGCAGGCAGAGCGCCGCCGCCATGCCCCATCGATCGCCCAGCTCCCGGTAGGCCGCCAGCGCCCGCTCCGCCGCCACCTCGTGCGCCCGCCGGTCACCGTAGGCCCACTGGACGTGGCTCAGGAACCAGTCGGCCAGCGCCGCGCCCGCCGGGTCCAGCTCGGCCCGCCGGACCGGCGCGGCGGGCTCGCCGATCAGCAGCTCGATCCCGGCCAGCCAGACCGACGCCCGCGCCGCCTCCGCCCCGGAGGCGGCGTGCGTCCCCAAAGCCGCCGACAGGGCCGCCGACAGGGAGCGGCGGGCCTCGCGCAGGCGCCCGCGCAGGAACCAGTACCAGGCCAGGGCGTTGACCAGGCGCAGCGGCTCCGGTCCCGCGAGGGCGAGTCGCAGGTTGGCGCTCTCGGCGTCGAGCCGGGCGAGCCACTCCCGCTGCCCGGGCCCCTTGAGGTCTGCCCGTTCGGCCAGGGCCGTGTAGTGGCGGGCGTGGCGCTCCCTGATCGCGTCGTACTCGCCCGCCTCGCGCAGCCGCTCCACGCAGTACGCCGTCACGGACTCCAGCAGGCGGTAGCGCGGCCCCGCCACGCGCACCACCAGCGACCGGTCCACCAGCCTGGCCACGGTGTCGAGCACGTCCACGCCGGGCTCGGCGCACACCTCCTCGGCCGCGTCCAGCGTGCAGCCGTCGGCGTGCACGGCCAGCCGCCGCAGCACGACGCGCTCGGGTTCGCTCAGCAGCTCCCAGCTCCAGTCGATCATCGCCCGGAGCGTGCGCTGCCGCGCCGGCGCGTCCCGCATGCCCGCGCTGAGCAGCCTGAACCGGTCGTCCAGCCGGTCGGCCAGCTCCCGCACCCCGAGGGCGCGCACGCGGGTGGCGGCCAGTTCGAGCGCCAGCGGGATGCCGTCCAGACGCCGGCAGATGGTGGCCACGGTCTCGCTCGGCGGGACGTTCGCCCGGGCCGTGAAGAGCCGCACGGCCTCGGGTCCGGGCAGGGGCGGCACCACGCGTACGGACTCGCCCGTCACGCCCAGCGGCTCCTGGCTCGTCGCCAGCACGCGCAGCCCCGGGGCGGCGCGCAGGAGGGCGGCGACCAGCTCGGCCGCCTGCTCCACCAGGTGCTCGCAGTTGTCGAGGACGAGCAGCATGCGCTTGCCCGCCAGCGCCCCGGCCAGCCTGGGCGCGAGCGGGGCGGCGTCGTCGTCGCGCACGCCGAGCACGGCCGCGACCGCCTCGGCGGCCTCGGCCGCCCCCGCCAGCTCGGCCAGCCACACCCCGTCGGGGAAGTCGGGCCCAGCGTCGGCGGCGGCGGCCAGGGCGAGCCGGGTCTTGCCGACGCCGCCCGGCCCGGTGAGCGTCACCAGGCGGGAGGCGGCCAGCAGCGCACGGACCTCGGCCAGCTCCCCCTCCCGGCCGATCAGGTCGGTGAGGGGCGCGGGCAGGTTGGTCGCGGGCGCCACCGGGGAGGCGGGCGCCAGGCCGGGGTCCTGGCGCAGGATGGCCTGGTGGAGGCCGGCCAGCGCCGGTGACGGGTCGAGCCCCAGGTCCTCCCCCAGCCGCCCGCGCAGGCTCTCGTAGGCGGCCAGGGCCTCGCTCTGCCGCCCGCCCCGGTAGAGCGCCGTCATGTGGGCGGCGACCAGCCGTTCGCGCAGCGGGTGGCGGGCCACCAGGTCGCCCAGGTCCACGGGTTCGCCGAGCTCCAGGCGTATCTCCGCCTGCTCCTCCAGCGCCGTGAGGCGCGTCTCCTCCAGGCGCGCGGCCTCCGGGAGCGCGAAGGCGGCGTCGGCGAAGTCGGCGTACGCGGGCCCGCGCCACAGCGCCAGCGCCTGCTCCAGCTCGGCCGCGCGCGTGCGGGGGTCAGGGGAGCGGCGCTCCACGAGGGAGCGGAACCGCCGGGCGTCGCAGTCGTGGGCGGCCAGCCGGTAGCCGGCGGGCCCGTGTACGACCAGGCCGGGGTCGCCGAGGGCGCGGCGCAGCTGGGAGACGCGGGCCTGGAGGGTGCCGACCGGGTTGCGGCCGGGCGCGGCGCCCCAGAGGTCGTCGATCAGCCGGTCCACCGAGACCGGCCCGCCCCCGTTCGCCAGCAGGTCGGCCAGGAGCGCGCGTACTTTGGGCTCGGCCACCGGGACGGGCCTGCCGTCCTCGGCCCGGACCTCCAGCGGCCCCAGCACCCCGAATCGCACCACGTCAATATCCAACCCGTGGCGGGCCCGAAGGATTTCCGTAGTGGCGTGCCCGAGGGTGTCGGGCATGAGTCAAGTGACAGTCGTGGGAATGGGCCCGATGGGCTCGAAGATGGCCGAGACGTTCCTGGCCGCCGGGCACCAGGTGGCGGTCTGGAACCGTACGGCGAGCAGGACGGCGCCGCTGGTCGCCCAGGGTGCCAGGCAGGCGGCGAGCGCGGCGGACGGCGACCTGCTGGTGGTCAGCCAGATCAGCTACCAGGCGATGTACGACAGCCTCGGCGACGCCAGGCTGGACGGGAAGGTGGTGGTCAACCTCAGCTCCGACACCCCGCAGGCGCTGCGCCGGGCGGCCCGGTGGGTGGAGGAGCGCGGCGGCACGCTGATCACGGCGGGCATCATGGTGCCGCCGCCGGGGATCGGGCAGCCGGGGGCGTACACCTTCTACAGCGGCCCCAAGGACGTCCTCGACCGGCACGCCGGGACACTGGAGGCGCTGAGCGAGATCACCTACGTCGGGGCGGACCAGGCGCTGGCGATGATGTACTACCAGGCCCAGCTCCTGATCTTCTGGTCGAGCCTGACCAGCTTCATGCACGCCATGGCGATGCTGCGCACGGCGGGGGCCGAGCCGGCGGAGTTCCTGCCGTTCGCCCGGGACCTGTTCACCCAGATCGGCGGCGAGGGGCCCATGGGGTACGCCAAGATCCTGGCCGAGTGTTTCACGGCCGGGAAGTACCCGGGCGAGCTCAACTCCCTGCACATGCAGGCCGTCGGCATCGGCCACGCCGTGGAGGCACTGGCCGAGGCCGGGCTGGAGACCACGGTCCCGGGCGCGCTCAAGGCGTTGTTCGAGCGCGCCGACGCCGAGGGCCGGGGCCACGAGGGGCTCGGCACCGTGATCGAGTCGATCAGAAGGCCCTAGTGATTGGCGAGGAAGGCGAGCAGGTCCTGGCGGGTGATCATGCCCGAGGGCTTGCCGTCTTCCAGCACTACGGCCGCATCGGCCTTCTCCAGCGCTTCGACCGCACGGGCCACAGGTTCACCACTGCCGATCATGGGTAGTGGCGCCGACATGTGATCGCCGATCGGGTCGTCGGAGGAGAGTCTGCCGTGGTAGAGGGCTTCGAGGAGGTCGCGTTCGACGATGGAGCCGACCACCTCGGCCGCCATGACCGGCGGCTCCTCCTTCATCACCGGGAGCTGGGACACCGAGTATTCGCGCATGATCGAGATGGCCGTGCCCACCGACTCGTGCGGATGCGCATGCACGAACTCCGGCAGCCCCTCCCCCTTCCGCGCCAGCACGTCGGCGACCAGCCCCTCCTCGGACGACGTGGTCAGGAAGCCGTAGTCGGCCATCCAGTCGTCGTTGAAGATCTTGGACAGGTAGCCGCGCCCGCCGTCGGGAAGCAGCACGACGATCACGTCGTCGGGCGCGGCCGTGGCCGCCACCCGCAGCGCCGCCACGACCGCCATCCCGCAGGAGCCGCCGACCAGCAGCCCCTCCTCGCGGGCGAGCCTGCGGGTCATGTTGAACGAGTCCTTGTCGGACACCGCGATGATCTCGTCGCAGATCTTGGTGTCGTACGTGGCGGGCCAGATGTCCTCGCCCACGCCTTCCACCAGGTACGGACGGCCGGTGCCGCCGGAGTAGACCGAGCCCTCCGGGTCGGCGCCGATGATCTTCACGCGGCCGCCGGAGACCTCCTTGAGATAGCGGCCGGTGCCGCTGATCGTGCCGCCGGTGCCGATGCCCGCGACGAAGTGGGTGATCCGGCCCTCGGTCTGCTCCCAGATCTCCGGACCCGTCGAGTGGTAGTGGGAGTCGGGGTTGTTGACGTTGGAGTACTGGTCGGGCTTCCAGGCGTTCGGCACCTCGCGGGCCAGCCGGTCGGAGACCGAGTAGTAAGAGTCGGGATGGTCGGGCGAGACGGCGGTCGGGCAGACCACGACCTCGGCCCCGTAGGCCCGCAGGACCGCGATCTTGTCCTGGGCCACCTTGTCCGGCACCACGAACAGGCACCGGTAACCCTTCTGCTGGGCCACGATCGCCAGGCCCACCCCCGTGTTGCCGGACGTCGGCTCGACGATCACGCCTCCCGGACGCAGCTCGCCGGACGCCTCCGCAGCCTCGATCATCCGTACGGCGATGCGGTCCTTGACCGAGCCGCCCGGGTTGAAGTACTCGACCTTGGCCAGCACCTGCGCGGACAACCCCGCGTTGACCTTGTGCAGCCGGACGAGCGGAGTGTTCCCCATGAGATCAACCAGGGAATCGTAAACGCGCACCGCGGTGTTCACCTTCTTTACCGAAGCTTGGTCAGCTTGCCAGTGGCCGAGATCCAGTGGGGGTGGCCGGCACTCGGCTAGTTTTCAAGCAAACGCTACCGCTGAGTTCGACTAGGAGGGCACGTACGGTGGTCTGGCCAGCTGGTATGGCGCGCGCGGCACGCAAGATCGCCACCGCCGCGGCGCTCGGAGGTGGCGGGTTGACGGCCCTCGGCGCGACGGCGTACGGGCTGCTGGTCGCCGAAGGTCTGCTCGCGCGCAGGGCCATCGGGCAGCCGCACGGCCTGGATGGGCCGCCTTCCGACGGCACGTACGGCGACTTTCCCGGCGAGCCGCTCAAGCTCGCCATGCTCGGCGACTCCACCTCGGTCGGGCTCGGCCTGACCGACCCCGCCCAGACCCCCGGCGGACTGCTCGCGCATGGCCTGGCCTCGGTCGCCGAACGCCCGGTACGCCTGATCGTCGTCGGCAAGTCGGGCGCGCCCTCCTCCGAACTGGGCGACCAGGTGGACAAGGCCCTGGCCATGGAGGCCGACATCGCGGTGATCTTCGTGGGGGCCAACGACATCATCACGCAGACGCCGCCCGCCGTCGCCGTACGCCATCTCGCCAAAGCCGTGCGGCGGTTGCGGGACGCGGGGGTCGAGGTGGTCGTGGGCACCTGCCCCGACCTCGGCACGGTGCGGCCGATCGGGCAGCCGCTGCGCTGGGTGGCGCGGCGGTGGAGCCGCCAGCTCGCCGCGGCGCAGACGGTGGCGGTGGTGGACGCGGGCGGCCGTACGGTGGCGTTCGCCGACCTCCTGGGCCCCGAGTTCGCTACAAATCCGACAGAAATGTTCGGACCGGATCGTTTCCATCCATCTGCCCGAGGTTACGCGCAGGCCGCTTACGCGGTGCTACCGTCAGTGTGCGCTGCGTTGGGGCTGTGGCCTGAGCCGCGCCCCGCACGCGGCGAAGCACTACAACCGATCTACCTTGCGGCGGCTACGGCCGCGGAGGAGCCCGGCACCGAGGTCACCGCGACCCGGGTCGACGGACGGGCGACGGGCCTGCACGGCAAGTGGGCGACGTTGTTCCGGCGGCGGCTCGGCGAGACGTTCAACGACGCACGGCGTCTGACGTCCCGGCTCGGCGAGACGCTCGACGACGCCTGACGTCCCCCGTCCAGGCCCGCCGAGCCGAAGTCCGGTTACTCTGCGCGCCCGCGTCGCCACTCCTCGTCCCCTTTGGAGTGGATTGCCCGTGCAGCGACCCCTCTGGAAACCGTCCGTCGCCCTCGCCGGCACCCTCGTCGGAGTCCTCTCCGCGGCCGCCTGCTCCGGCAGCGACGCGGCCACCACCCCCAACTTCCCGACCTGGCAGAACACCCAGGTCAACGCCGTCAGCCGGACGGCGGTGGCGGGCGGGGTCGTGGCCGCCACCGCCATGAAGCCCGACGGCTCGCTGGAGACCGTCGCCCTCGGCCTGCGGGACGGCAAGCGGCTGTGGGCCTACCCGGCCACGATGGCCGGCCGCCTGCCCGGCATGGGCGTCTCGGCCCCGGCGGTCGTCGAGACGTCCCCGGGCCAGGGCGTGGTCGTCGCGCTCGACCCGGCCAAGAGCGGCCGCTGGAACGCCACGCTCATCGCCCGCGACTCGCACTCGGGGGCGCAGAAGTGGAGCAGGCCGGTCCACTCGACGTTCGGGCCGCAGCGGTGCGGGCCGTACGTCTGCCTGTCGGAGCACACGGCCCTGGCCAAGGCCCGCATGGTGGTGCTCGACCCGTCCACCGGGAAGACCCTGTGGAAGCTGCCGGGGATCTCCGAGGTGGAGTGGTCGGACCCGAGCCGGGTCCTGCTGCTCAGGCTGGCGGCCAACCCCATGATCGAGTCGTACGACCTCAAGACCGGCAAGCTGCAGTGGCAGCAGCCGATCGAGCAGGCGCTCGGCCCGGGGATCGACATGTCGGGCGGGTGGGCGTTCGGGGCGACCGGTGACAATCTGGTCGGCTACGTCGCCCCCTACACGAACCCCCAGACGAAGAAGGTCTCCACCTTCGGCCTCTTCTCCGTGAAGATCGCCGACGGGACGATCAACTGGATGCGGCCCTCGGTCGTACGCGTCTATCCGAGCGGCAGCCCCGGCTACGCCCCCGTCGTACGCCCCGTCGACCGCCAGGGCGCCTACGGCGGCTTCGCGCGGCTGGACTCGGAGAGCGGCCGGGTGCTCGGGCAGGTCACCGCGGCCGACGTGCCCGGGTCCGGCTGGTGGCTGGCCTTCCCCGACCGGATGGACAAGCTGGGCTTCCTCAAGCACGACGCCAAGGGCACGGCGTTCGACCTGGTCTCGGGCAAGCCGGTGCCGGTGGAGGAGCAGCGCGGCTGGTCCTTCTGCGTCACCGACCCCAAGCCGCTGCCGCTGCGCGGGCAGGCGCCGGGCTTCTACTCGACGGCCGCCGTCTGCGAGTACGACCTCGCCACCGGCAAGCAGGTCAAGGGGGCGGTCGTGCCGCCGCCCTGGTTCACCGGCAGCCAGGACGGGTGGCGGTTGTGGCGCGACGAGAAGGGCGGCATCCACGCGATCAACGACCAAACCTCCACCGCGCCCGGCATGTACGGATAGGACCGGAATATAGTTCTATCTGTAGCACCGACAAAGGAGGGGCCATGCCCGAGGCAGTCATCGTCGCGACCGCGCGTTCCCCGATCGGCCGGGCCTTCAAGGGCTCGCTCCAGGACATCCGCCCCGACGACCTGACCGTGCAGATGATCCGGGCCGCGCTGGCCAAGGTGCCCCAGCTCGATCCCTCGTCCATCGACGACATCATGCTGGGGTGCGGGCTGCCCGGGGGCGAGCAGGGGTTCAACATGGCCCGGGTGGTGTCGGTGCTGCTCGGGCTGGACAACGTGCCCGGCACGACCGTGACGCGCTACTGCTCCTCGTCGCTGCAGACCACGCGGATGGCCTTCCACGCGATCAAGGCGGGCGAGGGGGACGTGTTCGTGTCGGCCGGGGTGGAGACCGTGTCCCGGTTCGCGAAGGGCAACTCCGACTCGCTGCCCGACACGCACAACCCGGTCTTCCTGGACGCCCTGGCGCGTACCAAGTCCTTCGCCGAGGGCGGGAAGGTGTGGCACGACCCGCGCGAGGACGGCGTCATCCCCGACATCTACATCGCGATGGGGCAGACCGCCGAGAACCTCGCCCAGCTCAAGGGGGTCACCCGCCAGGAGCAGGACGAGTTCGGGGTGCGCTCGCAGAACCTGGCCGAGAAGGCGCTGGCCGACGGGTTCTGGGCCAAGGACATCACGCCGGTGACGCTGCCGGACGGGACGGTGGTGGAGAAGGACGACGGGCCGCGGGCGGGGACGACGTACGAGAAGGTCTCCACCCTCCAGCCGGTCTTCCGGCCCGACGGGACCGTGACCGCCGGCAACTGCTGCCCGCTGAACGACGGGGCGGCGGCCGTGATCGTGATGAGCGACGTGAAGGCCGCCGAACTCGGGATCACGCCGCTGGCCCGGATCGTCTCGACCGGGGTCACCGGGCTGTCCCCGGAGATCATGGGGCTCGGACCGGTGGAGGCCTCGAAGCAGGCGCTCGCGCGGGCGGGGATGGCGATCGAGGACGTCGACCTCGTGGAGATCAACGAGGCGTTCGCCGCCCAGGTGATCCCGTCCTACCGGGAGCTGGGGATCCCGCTGGACCGGCTCAACGTCAACGGCGGGGCGATCGCGGTGGGGCACCCGTTCGGGATGACGGGGGCGCGGATCACGTCCACGCTGATCAACAGCCTGCAGCACCATGACAAGAGCATCGGGCTGGAGACCATGTGCGTGGGCGGCGGCCAGGGCATGGCCATGATCCTCGAACGCCTCTGACAGTGAACCGGCTGAGCGCCGCTACGCGAGCCCAGGTTGCCCGGTCACCACCGCCCACGTTGCCCACCGCACGCCCCGCACCGCCCCCTGAGCGCCGCACGCCTTGCGCCGAGCACCACCGCACCACACCCTGCCGACCCGGCGCCCAAGCGGGCCGCAGCGTCGGCTATCGCGCCCGCCGCACGCCATGCGCCCCATCGCGCCCACGACTCCGCCATCGCAGCACCCGCGCATGCCGCCCAGCGCGCCACCGCAGCCGCCGCACGCCATCCCGGCAAGCCGCTCATACCGCGACGCGCGCCACCCCCGCGCCGCCCAGACGCCCCCTCGCGCCCCGAGCGCCACAGCGTCCCGGATCGCCGAGCCGGTGCCTGGGTGGCGGCGGCTGCCGTGGGAGGCGGGGTGGCGGTGGGTCAGCCGTGGGTGTCTGGGCCGGCGTGGTGGGGGGTGATGCGGAGGAGGACGCGGCGTTCGCGGGTCATGGCGGCGCGGTAGTCGTCCCAGTCCGGGTGCTCGCCGGAAATGTCGCGATAATACGAGACCAGCCCCTCCATGGCCTCCGGCAGGGACTGGATGTCGGCCGTGCCGTCCACCTGGATCCATTCGCCGTAGAAGCCGTCGGTGAAGACGCACAGCGAGACCTGCGGGTCGCGGCGGGCGTTGAGGACCTTGGCGGCGGTTTCCCGGGTGCTGACGATGATCTGGCCGCCCGAGACGCCGGCGGTCACCGGGGACATCTGCGGGCGCCCGTCGCGACGTCTGGTGAGCAGGACTGCGCGGTGGTGGGTGCGGAGAAAGGCGAGTGCCTTGTCGAGGTCCATGCCCTCATGATGACGCCCATGAGGACGCGCCCGCGCCTGGGGCACGGGCGCGAGGATGGATGGGCTTAGATGAAGCCCATGCGGTTACGGCGGTGCCGCTCGTGCTCGTGCACGATCGCGGCGGCGTAGCCGTGGGATAGCCCGTGCTCGTCGGCAAGCCAGTTGGCCCGCTCGTCGCACCTCAGGAAAGCCGGGCCGTTGTCGATGGCTTGGAACCACTCGGGGAGTTCGCGCCCCGTTATGGACGGGACCCTTGCGATCAGTTTTGTCTGCGTCTCCGGTGAGTGGTTCAAGGACATGGGCACCTCCGCGGATAACGGTCCTTTGCTCGACCCTGCAACACCTGCGTCCGAATGGCAAGCCCCTAACCAGGCATCATTTCGTGACGGCACGTAGATTTTCGGTCGCACGCGGCGAGGGCCCCGCCTGAACGGCGAGGCCCTCGGGGGTGACGCGGAGGTTAACGATCAGTCACTGCTGGTGAAATAGCTGACGAACCGGAGCACCTCGAGGTAGATCCAGACGAGGCTCAGCGTCAGGCCGAACGCGCACTGCCAGGCGAACTTCTCCGGCGCCCCCTCCCGCACGCCCTGCTCGATCGAGTCGAAGTCGAGCAGCAGGAAGAAGCAGCCGATCAGGATCATGACGATGCTGAACGCCCAGCCGATCGGGCTGTCGGTGCGCAGGCCGAGGCCGCCGTCGACGAAGAAGCCGAGGACCAGGTTGACGAGCACCAGCCCGAGCGCCGCGAAGGCGGCCGCGATGCCGAACTTCACGAGCTTGGGCGTGACGCGGATGATCCGCAACGAGTAGACCGTCAGCACCGCGCCGAACGCGAACGCCGTGCCGAGCACGGCCTGCAGCACGATGCCGCTGATCATGCCCTCGAAGACGGAGCTGATCTTGCCGAGGAACACGCCCTCGGCGACGGCGTACCCCAGGATGAGCGCCGGGTTGGTGCTCTGCGTGAACGAGGCGATCAGCCCGAGGATCAGCGCGACGACCGCGGCGCCGATGGCGACCCCGGGCGGGACGTTGAGGACCCAGGCCGCGGCGGCGGCCGCGACGAGAGCCCCAAGGGTGAGAAACCCGCGCACGACGACGTCGTCTAGCGTCATGGTGCGGTACGCGGGCCGGGTGGGTTGCGCGTACGACGGCGCGTCGTACATGTTCTGCAGCTGGCTCGGGGACGGGGTCGGTCCGGCCCAGCCCGCGGACTGCTGCCGCGACCTGCTGAAAACGGGGTTCTTGCTCTCCATCGCTGCCTCCTGTGACGCCGAGCCTACGGGGCGCGGCGACACCTTGGTCAACTGACGTGTTAGATCGATGTTCATTCGGGACTTCGGCAGCTTCCCAACGAACACGACCGGCCGAGAGTTCCCAAGGTCATCGAGCTCGTCCTTCAAGATCATCCACAGGCCCGCCGCCAGGGTCTCCGCGCGCCCCATTTACTGTGCGTCCACGAGAAAAGACCGGCAGTAATGGCGTAGTCAAGCATTCACAGAAAGAAACGTCCGGGAGAAGCCCGAAGAAGCAGGCGGACAGCCCGTTGTCAATATGGCCGAAGGAGAAAAATAAACGACGCCCACCGGAGCTTACTCGGCCGCTCCGCGTCGGGCTCGACCGGTCCGGCCTCAGCGCCCAGAAGCCCTTCCACCAGGGGCGAAGCGCCCGGTGGCGGCGCGACTCCGTAACAACTCGATATCGACCGGAGCGGGCCCGTCGGACGATCGCGGTAAACCTCCAGGTCAGGGACCCAAAGGCGATGAAGACGGCAAGTGCCCCCGGCGGGATTCGAACCCGCACGTCAACCCTTTTAAGGGGTTTGCCTCTGCCATTGGGCTACGGGGGCGCCGCAATCATACGAAACAGACCATGGTTCAGAGGAGCACAACTTCGCATCAGGCGTCACAACTGTGAAGTCTGCGGTGAAGTGAGAGGGCTCCGGGGACTCTGTCCAAGAAGAGTAGACCGTCCAGATGGTCCAGTTGGTGCTGAATGCAGCGGGCTTCGAAGGCGTCCGCTTCGATGGTGACGGGCTCCCCCGTACCTGGCAAATGCCCACGTACGGTGATACGGCTGGCGCGGAGGACATCTGCCGTGAGTCCCGTGATCGAGGTGCAGCCCTCACGGCCGGGGTCCCAGTGGGACGCTCTGGCGAGGCGTGGATTGGCCAGAACGAGCTCTCCGGCCCACGAACGGCTCCGGGGGTGGAGCCCGGCGTCAAAGGCGATCAGGCGCCAGCTCAGGCCGATCTGGGGGGCGGCCAGCCCCGTCGTGGCGGTCTCCCGGCGGAGGGTGGCCAGGAGATCGGCGGCGGCGGCCACGATCTCGGGGGCGGTGGGGTCGACCGGTTCGGCGGGGGCGGACAGGAGCGGGTGCGGGGCGCCGAGGACCTCGCGGGGGGTGCCCACGCGGCCGCCGAGCACGTCATGGCCGCCGGGCGCCTCCCAAGGCACGCCGCCCCACCCGTTCATCTGCCCTCCTGCTCGTTCACAGCAGGTCCGGTTCGACGGGGCGGAAGGTGATCTCCGAGTCAAGACTGGCGCCGACGGCCGCCAGCCTGCGCATGAGCGCCGCCACGTCCACCTCCTTCGGTAGCTCGACGTCCGCGATCAGCACGTAGAGACGGCCGGTGAGCCTGGTGCTCATCCCGGTGATGTTGCCCCGGTCCGCGGCGAGCACGGCGCTGATGGCCGAGATGATCCCCGGCCGGTCGGGCCCGTGCACGGTCAGCACGTAACCGAGACCGCCGCCCTCCTCGCAGAAGTGCCGCTGGGCCTCGATGGCCGAGGCGGTCACCACGAGATCCGGCGCGCACAGGTGTTTCAGCAGCTCGGCCGAGTCGAGATCGCCCGACACCAGCAGCATCATCGCCACGTGACCGCCGAGCAACGTCATCGTCGAGTCCTGGATGTTCGCCCCGCAGTCGGCGAGCGAACCGGTGACCGCGGCGATCACGCCGGGCCGGTCCACGCCGAGCACGGTCACCGCTGAGAGCCCCACCCGTGGTACCCCTTCCGCTTGCGACCAGGGGTGCCGAGTACGCCCCGGCGAGGTTCGCCGGGGCGCTTGCCGTTCCTGGGCTAGCGACGGGTCGTCGCGACCGCGGCCCTGAAGTCCTCACGCGGGTGCTCCATCTCACCCAGCGAGATCGTCTCGCGCTTGAAGAACAGGGCCAGGGTCCAATCGACGACGACACGGACCTTGCGGTTCAGCGTCGGCACCCGCGACAGATGGTAGGTCCGGTGCATGAACCACGCAGGGAATCCGCGAAGCTTGACGCCATAGACATTGGCGACACCCTGGTGAAGGCCCAAACCGGCAACCGATCCGACATACTTGTGGCGGTATTCGACCAGTTGCTGACCACGCAGGTGACGGACGATGTTGTCGGCCAGCACCTTGGCCTGGCGGACGGCGTGCTGGGCGTTCGGGGCGCAGTACTGGCCGGGGTTCGTGACGTCGGGCACCCCCGCGGCGTCCCCCGCCGCGAAGGCGTCGTTCGTGCCGGCGACGGTGAGCATCGCGGTGCACTTGATCCGGCCGCGCTCGTCGAGCGGCAGGTCGCTGTCGTTGACCACGGGGCTGGGCTTGACGCCCGCGGTCCACACGAGGGTCTCCGCGTCGAACTCCGAGCCGTCCGAGAGGATCACGTGCCCGTCGGTGCAGGACTCCAGGCGCGTCTCGAGCTTGACGTCGATGCCGCGCTCGCGCAGCTGCTCCAGGGTCCACCTGCCCATCTCGGGGCCGACCTCGGGCAGCACCCGGTTCGTGGCCTCCACGAGCACCCAGCGAAGGTCGGACGGCTTGATGTTGCGGTAGTAGCGCGTCGAGTCCTTGGCCATGTCCTCCAGCTCCGCGAGCGCCTCGACGCCCGCGAACCCGGCGCCGACCACGACGAACGTGAGCGCCTTGCGCCGCACGTCCGGGTCGTCGGTCGACTCGGCCACGTCGAGCAGGTGCAGCACGCGGTTGCGCAGGGCGATGGCCTCGCCCACGGCCTTGAACCCGATGCCGATGTCGGTGAGGCCGGGGATGGGCAGCGTGCGCGAGATCGATCCGGCGGCCATCACGATCACGTCGTAGGCCACCTGGCGCGGCGCGCCCTCGGGCGGCTGGAACGTGACGGTGCGCTCGGAGTGGTCGACCTTGGTGACCCTGCCGTTGAGGATCCGCACCTTGGGCAGGATCCGCCGCAGCGGCGCCACCACGTGCCGGGGCGAGAGGTTACCCGCCGCCGCCTCAGGCAAGAAGGGCTGGTAGGTCATGTAGGACTGGGGGTCGATGATCGTGATGCGTGCCTCGCCGCCGCGCAGCTCCCGCTGGAGTCTGCGCTGCAGCCGGAGCGCTGTGTACAGGCCGACGTATCCACCGCCGACGATCAAGATGTGCTTGTTCATCCTGAGGCCCCATCCCTCGTGGAGTGCTTGTGAAAGCATTCACAAGCTTACGTCAAGCGCTCTTGATGAATCCAACCCGGGGGTGGTGGAACGCGTCACACAGCCAGTGACCTGGCCCTGGTGAAGACGTCGTCGAGCATCTGGGCGGTCACGCGGCCGGTGAACGTGTTCTGCTGGCTGGGGTGATAGCAGCCGATCAGCGTGACGGGGGCGCCGGAGTGGCGGACCTCCACCTCGGCCCCGTGCCCGAACGGCGGCCTGGTGCGCGGCAGCTCGTAGCCGGCGTCCTTGAGCGCGGGCCACACGGCCTGCCAGGCGTACCCGCCGAGCGCCACGACCACCCGCACGTACGGCGCCACCAGCGCCACCTCCCTCGCCATCCACGGGAAGCAGGCGGCCTTCTCCGAGGGCAGCGGCTTGTTCGCGGGCGGCGCGCAGCGCACCGAGGCCAGCACCCGCGTGTCGATGAGCCGCTGCCCGTCCCCGGCGTGCGTGCTGGTCTCCCGCGCGGCCAGGCCGGTGCGGTGCAGCGAGGCGAACAGCCAGTCGCCGCTGCGGTCACCGGTGAAGATCCGCCCCGTGCGGTTGCCCCCGTGGGCGGCCGGGGCCAGGCCGACCAGCAGGATCCGCGGGCGCTCGGCGCCCCAGCCGGGGACCGGGCGGCCCCAGTACGTCTCCTCCGCGAACGCGCGCCGCTTCACCTCGGCGACCTGCTCGCGCCACTCCACCAGGCGGGGACAGGCACGGCAGACGGACTGTCCGGCCGTGAGCTCCGCGAGGGTGTCACTGGTGGCGGCGAGGCGGCGCACGTCCGCGGGGTCGAGGGCGACCGGGGTGTCAGCGGTCGCCGGGTCTTCCGGCCAGCCGGTGCCAGGAGGTACGAAGCTCATGACACCGATGGTGCCCGATCATTTGGCGGGCTTGGGAGTGGGAGTCGGCGAGGGGGTCGGGCAGGCGGACGCCGGCGAGCGGGTTTCATCCTGCGCGAAGGCCTCACGCTCCTCGATCAGCGGCAGCGGGTAGCGGTTGAGAATGGGCTCCCCGCACGACTTGTCGACCGAGTATCCGAAGTCCTCGAAGTTGGTGGTCAGCGGCTTGCCGTCCTGGTCGTAGAGGTAGACGTCAGTCAGCGGGGTGCCGTCCTTGCCGTACGGCTTGATGTTGTAGACGCGGTCGTTGGACGACGCCGGGTCCACCCACACCGGCTGCGGGTTCGCCATGACGACGCGCGCCTGCTGGGGGCCGCCGTAGGACGCGGCATCCACCATCCCGGCGAACAACGTCAGCGCCGCGACCAGGTTGAGCGCCCCCATGAGGCCCGTGGCCAGCCGTCCCCTGCGCGCCCTGCCGAGCCAGACCGAGATCCAGACGCCTGCCGCGACCAGGGCCCAGCCGGCCAGGTTGGGCGGGACGAGGCCGCCCTCGCCGGTCAGCGCCAGCAGCAGCATGGCCAGCAGGTAGCCACGCAGCACCCACCATCCGGGGCGCAGCTCTGGCAGGAAGCCCACGAAGCTCCGGTACGGCCCCTGGGCCATCAGCCGGGTGTGCGCGCCCAGCGCCCACGCCCGCGGGTCGATGCGGCGCTTCCCGCCGCTCTCGGGGCGGTCTCCGTACGCCGCCGCCAGCTCCTCGGCGTAGACCTCGGGCGGGCCCAGCCGGTCCTCCAGCGGCAGCTCCGACTCCGCCGCGATCTCGGCCAGGTGGTCGTCGAGGTCTTCGAGTAACTCGCCGCGCTCGGGATGGTCGGCCAGGGCCTCCCGTACGGCCTGCGCGTACTGTTCGGGGGTCATGCTTGTCCCTCCTTGAGCAGGGCTGCCATGGTCGCCGAGAACGAGGTCCAGGTCTTGGCCGAGGTGGCGTACATGCTCCGGCCGGCCTCGTTGAGCCCGTAGTACTTGCGGTGCGGCCCTTCGTCCGAGGCGACGACGTACGACGTCAGCGCCCCGGCCTTGAACAGGCGGCGCAGCGTGCCGTAGACCGAGGCGTCGCCCACCTCCTCCAGGCCCGCCTCCCTCAGCCGGCGCACGACGTCGTAGCCGTAGCCGTCGCGCTCGTTGAGCACGGCGAGCACGGCCAGGTCGAGCACGCCCTTGAGGAGCTGGCTGCTATCCACGTAATGCACACTACTGCGCAAAGCACAGTAGTGGCAACGAGAAAACCGGGTGGCGACCCGCGAAGGTTGCCACCCGGTCCTGTCAGCCTAGGCTGCGGCCTACTTCGGGGGGCAGGTCGCCGAGTAGGAGGCGACGCCCGAGGACGCGGAGTTCGGGCTGACGACGACGAGCTCGACGGTGCCCTCCGTCTTGGTGGAGCTCGGCGCTCCGCCGATGCCCCAGGTCACGTCGAGGCTGCCGTTGACCGAACGCTCCAGCGTGTTGTGGTCACGGACGCCGTTGACGACCCAGTAGTACTGGACGGTGGTGGGACCGGTGCTGGTCAGCGTGGCCTTGAAGTCCACGCCGGGGCCACGGCCGTCGTTGCACATGTCGAACCGCTCACCGGCCTTCGAGACACCCGAGACCGAGACCTTGGGGGCGGGCGCCGGGGCCGGGTCCTTGCACCAGACCTTGTAGTAGGCCCGGTTGGAGGAGGCGCCCTCGGGGCTCAGGATCTCCAGCTGCGCCCAGCCACGCTGGCTGTGACGCGGGGAGATGCCGAAGCCGACCTTGCGCGTGTCGCGAACCCTGACCGTGCCGTAGTCGGCCACTTCACCGTTGAGAATCCAGCGGTAGCGGACGCGCGTCGGGCGGTTGGTCTCGATCAGACCGACGAAGTCAATCTTGTCGCCGGGGGTGCAGACGCCCTCGTACGAGTCGGGGCTGGCCCATGCGCGGGCCGACACCGACACGTCGAGGTGCGAACGCACCTCCTTGGGCTCCTGAGGCTCCTGGCAGGAGACGGAGAAGTACCTCTTCTTGGAGGTGACCTTCTTCGGACCGAGGACCTGAACGGCCTCCCAGCCCTTGACGTTCTCCTTGAAGGTGATGGTCTGCTTGACCGTCACCGACTTGGTGCCCTTGCCCTTGAGCTTGATCACGTTGACCTTGCCCTTGGACCCGTCGCCGTGGAGCCAGCGGTAGGCCACCTCCGTCTTGCCCTTGACGGGAACCTTGATCTTGGCCGAGAAGTTGACCTTGACCGGACAGGTTCCCTCGTAGTCGCCCGCGGACACCGAGGGCGCGGACACCGAGACCTTGGGAGCGGCCTTGGCGGTGGCGGCCGTCGCCGCCTGGGCGGGGCTGGCGACCAGGCCCGCGGCCAGGGCGGCCAGCATCGCGGCGGACGCGCCGAAAGCCGCCGCCTTACGTGCTAACCCAACAGACATCATGTGAGAGTGCTCCATTCCTTTGAGGGAAGAGACGCGCTCGGGAACGGTCGCCACGCCGGCGCCTTCCGCGCACAGCAATATGGCAAAGCCCCCGTAATGCCCCTTTACCTAACCACAATACTGAATGGACGCTCAACATGATCCATAGACCGGAAATGTCCGGATTTCTTCAGCTATCGGGCGATAGACCAGGCGATACCGTCAAGGATGTCGTGTTCGCTGACCACGACCTGCGAAAACGCGAAACGGCGGACGATCCGGTCAAGAATTAGCGCGCCGGCGCCAATCACGTCCACTCTTCCCGGATGCATCACCGGGACCTCGGCACGCTCACCATGGGTCATCGCCAGCAGCCGCCGCGTCACCTCGTGAACCTGCCTGTCCGAAATCCGCGAGTGGTGAATCCTGGCCGAGTCGTAAGCGGGCAGATCGAGCACCATCCCCGCGACCGTCGTCACCGAGCCCGCCAGCCCCACCAGCGTGCGGGCCCGCCGTACGGGCACCTCCGCCTCGACCCGGTCGAGCGCCGCCTCGATGTCGGCCACCACGGCCTCCAGCGCGGGCGCGGAGGGCGGGTCGCCGGCGTCCTTCAGGTGCCGCTCGGTCAGGCGCACGCAGCCGATGTCCACCGACAGCGCCGCCTCGGCGTGCTCGGAGCCGACCACGAACTCGGTGGACCCGCCCCCGATGTCCACCACCAGGTACGGAGGCAGCGGCCCCTGCGGCATCTCGGTCTCCGGCGACAGCCGGAGCAGCCCCTTGGTCGCCCCCACGAACGAGAGCTCGGCCTCCTCGGCCCCCGACACGACCTCCGGCTCCACCCCGAAGATCTCGCGGACCCCGTCCACGAACTCCTGCCGGTTGGCCGCGTCGCGGGTCGCGCTGGTGGCCACCACCCGGGTCCTGACGGCGCCGTGCCGGTCGATCAGCTCCCGGTAGACCCGCATGGCCTTGAACGTGCGCTCAAGGGCGTCAGGGGCCAGCCTGCCGGTCCTGTCGACGCCCTGGCCGAGGCGGACGATCTCCATCCGCCGCTCGACGTCGTCGATGAGATCGTCGCCCACGTCGGCGATGAGCAGGCGTACGGAATTGGTGCCGCAGTCGACGGCGGCTACACGCATGGTCCGTCACTCCACCAGTCGGGGAGGGCGTCGAGCGCCTCCCTGCCGAACGGGTTGCTCCCGGGGGCCGCCAGCTCGTGCGCGACGAGCGCGTGCAGGCACTTGACCCGCAGCGGCATGCCGCCCGTGCTCTGCATGTCGCGCGGGAGCGGCTCCATGCCCTCCTCCTTCGCCGCCTCGTCGCGCCTGGCGACGTAGTCGTCGTGCGCGGCGCGGTAGGCGGCGGCCAGCTCGGGATCGGTGGCCAGCCGGGCCTGCATCTCCCGCATCAGCCCCGAGCCTTCGAGCGTGCCGATGGCCGAGGCCGCCTTGGGGCAGGTCAGGTAGTAGAGAGTCGGGAAGGGCGAGCCGTCGGGCAGCCTCGGCGCGGTCTCCACCACGTCGGGGTTGCCGCACGGGCAGCGGTGCGCCACCCCGCGCAGCCCCCTGGGCGGCCGCCCGAGCTGCAGTCGCACTGTCTCGACGTCGCGCTCATGGTCGCGCCCGCTCCGGCCCTCGCCGGCCCGTCCCTCGCTCTCCCGGGCCGAGCTCCTGCGCTCAGGACTGTCCAACACTTTCCTTCCCCGTCACGGCCCGGCGGCCGGTGCCCTTGTCGGCGGCCTCCACCGACTCCCAGAGCGTCTCGTACCACGGCGGCGGCGCCGGCTGCTGCTGCACGGCCGCCGGCTCCTTGGCCTGCTGGCGCTCCATCACCACGTAGCACTTCTCGCCCGGCCCGCAGTAGAACAGCCGCTCCTTGGCCGTCTTCTTCTGCCAGTTGGGATCGTAGAGCTGCCGGTCGCGCGCCAGCAGCGTCTGCTTCTCCGCCTCGACCCTGGCCTTCTCCGCCCGGAGCTCGGCGATGCTGCGGCGCAGGCTGATGTACTCGCGGACAGGGTAGGCCAGGCTCATCGCGATCGCGCACACCACGACGGCCAGGATGGCGGCCCGCCCGGTCAGCTGCGGCCTTTTAGCCAATTGCTGCACCCCTGCTCATGGCCGCCGCTTCGCGGCGGCGGCTCGGTCGCTATGGAGCCGTCGCTTTCCTCACCATTCCGGTCGCTGCGCTCCCTCCATGGCGAGGAAAACGACGGCGCTCCCTCGCAAAAAATCTAGCGCCGGAAGCGCGGGAAGGCGGCGCGACCCGCGTAGCGGGCGGCGTCGTCGAGGAGCTCCTCGATGCGCAGCAGCTGGTTGTACTTGGCCACCCGGTCAGAACGGGCCGGGGCGCCGGTCTTGATCTGGCCGCAGTTGACCGCCACCGCCAGGTCGGCGATCGTCGTGTCCTCGGTCTCGCCGGAGCGGTGGCTCATCATGCACTTGTAGCCGTTGCGGTGGGCCAGGTCCACGGCGTCGAGGGTCTCCGACAGCGTGCCGATCTGGTTGACCTTGACCAGCAGGGCGTTGGCGGTGCCCTCCTTGATGCCGCGCTCCAGCCGCTCGGGGTTGGTGACGAACAGGTCGTCGCCCACGAGCTGCACCTTGTCGCCGAGCGCCTCGGTGATGGCCTTCCAGCCGGCCCAGTCCTCCTCGTCGAGCGGGTCCTCGATGGAGACGAGCGGGTAGTTGGCGACGAGGTCGGCGTAGAACTCGATCAGCTCCTGCGCCGACAGGCCCTTGCCGTCGATCGTGTAGACGCCGTCCTTGTGGAACTCGGAGGCGGCCACGTCGAGCGCCAGCGCCACGTCCTCGCC
This sequence comes from Nonomuraea angiospora, assembly GCF_014873145.1. Taxonomy (NCBI): domain Bacteria; kingdom Bacillati; phylum Actinomycetota; class Actinomycetes; order Streptosporangiales; family Streptosporangiaceae; genus Nonomuraea; species Nonomuraea angiospora. Next base: position 6,551,897 of record NZ_JADBEK010000001.1, read on the forward strand.
CGGCACGTAGCCGGCCCGCTCGATGGCGACCAGGATCAGGTCGAGCGCGTCGCGGTTGGACGGCAGGTTGGGCGCGAAGCCGCCCTCGTCGCCCAGGCCCGTGGCGTAGCCCTTCTCCTTGAGCACGCTCTTGAGCGCGTGGTAGACCTCCGTGCCCACGCGCACGGCCTCGCGGAACGTCTCCGCCCCGATCGGCGCGATCATGAACTCCTGGATGTCCACGTTGGTGTCGGCGTGTGCGCCGCCGTTGAGGATGTTCATCATCGGCACGGGCAGCACGTGGGCGTTGGGGCCGCCGACGTAGCGGAAGAGCGGCAGGTCGGCGCTGTCGGCGGCGGCCTTCGCGACGGCCAGCGAGACGCCCAGGATGGCGTTGGCGCCGAGCTTGGCCTTGTTGGGCGTGCGGTCCAGGTCGATCATGATCTGGTCGATGATGCGCTGGTCCTCGGCCTCGATGCCGTTGATCTCCTCGAAGATCTCGTCGGTCACGGCGAGGACGGCCTTCTCCACGCCCTTGCCGCCGTAACGCTTGCCGCCGTCACGCAGCTCGACCGCCTCGAACTGGCCGGTGGACGCCCCGCTCGGCACGGCCGCGCGGCCGGTGCTGCCGTCGTCGAGCACGATCTCGACCTCGACCGTGGGGTTGCCTCGGGAGTCGAGGATCTCGCGGGCGTATACGACCTCGATGGTAGCCACGGGATGCGCTCCTAAGTGAAAGGCGATATGCCATCAGAGCCTATCGGTACCCCTGGACGCGGGACCGCACGGTCACCGCGCACCGGAGGGTCAGGCCGATTCCCAGGCGCGCACCCGGTCGCGGTAGGCGCGGGCGGCCGCCCGCAGCTCCGCCTCGGCGTCGAGACCGGCCTCCGCGGCCCGGCGGACCAGGTCGAACAGCTCCCGGGCCACCCCCTGCCCGACGGCCGCCGCGAGCGCGTCGGGCGCCCCGGCCCGCTCGGCCCGGCGCAGGAGCTGGGCGGCCAGCGACAGCGCGGGCTGCCCCATGGGCACGCCGTCGAGCGCCGACTCCCGGCCCTTGGCGGCCCGCTCGGCCGCCTTGATCGCGTCCCAGTTGTCGCTGACCTCGTCGGCGCTCTCCGCGCGTACCGAGCCGAAGACGTGCGGATGGCGGCGCACCAGCTTCTCGACGATCCCGGCCGCCACGTCGTCCATGTCGAAGTCCGCGGCCACCCGCGCGTGGAAGACCACCTGCAGCAGCAGGTCGCCCAGCTCCTCGCGCAGTGCCGGGTAGTCGCCGTGCTCGATGGTCTCCAGCACTTCGTACGCCTCTTCGAGCAGGTACGGCACCAGCGACTCGTGCGTCTGCTTGCGGTCCCACGGGCACTCGGTCCGCAGCCGGTCCATCACCGCGACCAGGTCGAGCACCCGCGCCCCGGGCAGGTCGTACGAGCCCGGCACCACCTCGATCACCGGCGGCTCCTCGAGCGCGATCGCGGCGTGCCCCACCGCGCGCATGAACTCCTCGTCCTCCTTCTCGGAGGCCGAGGCGAGCCACACCACGCTCTCGCCGACGGCCCGCGCGGCCAGCCCGCGCGGGTCGGGCTCCACGACCTCGACCGTCACCCCCGCCTCCGCCAGGTAGGGCAGCTGCGGATGCGCGGCGGAGCCGGTCAGCACCGGGCCCGAGCGCAGCGCCTGCCAGGCCTGATGGCTCAGCAGGCCCGGCGGGACCCTGGGCGAGGTGGTGACGACGGTCAGCGGCACGGCTCAGCCCTGCGGCTGCTGCTGCTGCGCCTGCTGCGAGGTGGCCTTGCCGAACCTGCCGGCGTCCACGAACAGCGACGGGTTCTCCTGCGACGGGTTGGTGTTGACCACGCCGAAGCGGGGGTTGAAGGTCGTCTTGATCGAGGCGAAGTCCTGGCGGAGCTTGTCGAGCCCGGCCTGGCCGGCCTGCTGCTGCAGCTTGGCCATCCCGACCGCCGTGCGCGCGTAGTCGCGGGCGTAGCTGGGCGCGACACCCAGGGCCAGCAGGTTGATCTGGGGCGACTGGTACTGGCCGGGGTCCTGGAGCTTGGCGTCGATCTCCTTGTCGGTGACCTGGACGTTGTTGCGCGCCATCAGCTGCCTGGCGGCGCTGATGTCGGCCAGCCGCTGGAGCACGTACTGGGTGACCGGCACGCCGAGCGCCGTCTCATCCAGCTTGTTCTGCTTCAGCGCGGCCTTGTAGGCCTCCGCGTCCCTGTTGAGCTGACCCGTCGAGATGCGCTCCTTGCCCACCACGGCCGCGGCGCCGGCCTGCATGGGGGAAGAGCAGGCGGTCAGCGCGATGCCCACCGCGGCGGCGGCCACAGCCACTCGTATCGACTTCACGTGCGTCCCTTTCCGACCGAAAACCGCCGCTAGCTTACCCGCGCTGGCTCGAGGAACATCGCCTCGACCAGGTCACCGCACCATTTGAGCAGGTCGAGATCCCGCAGCGGCTGCCCACCCAGCGGCTTGGTCTTGGGCACCGGCACCAGCAGCGTCTCGGCCGCCTGCTTGTATATCGCCTTCTTGTACAGCCGGTCGAGCCGGACCTGCTGCGACTCCCTCAGCCTGGCGGGGCCGAACTTGATGTTCTGGCCCTGCAGCGTCACGTCCGTGAGCCCGGCCTGGCGCGCCTTGATCCGGAAGCGGGCCACCTCCAGCAGGTTTTCCACCTCCGCGGGCGGCTTGCCGTAGCGGTCGGTCAACTCGGCGCGCACCTCGTCGATGTCGGCGGGGCCGGCGATGGCCGCGATCCGCTTGTACGCCTCCAGCCGCAGCCGCTCGGAGGTGACGTAGTCGTGCGGGATGTGGGCGTTGATCGGCAGCTCGACCTTGACGTCCGGCTGCTCCTCCCGCGCCTCGCCGCCGTCGAGCTTGGCCTTCTGCTCCTGCACGGCCTCGGCCATCAGCCGCACGTACAGGTCGAAGCCGACGCCCGCGATGAACCCGGACTGCTCGGCCCCCAGCACGTTGCCCGCGCCGCGGATCTCCAGGTCCTTCATGGCGACGTACATGCCCGCGCCCATCTCGGTGTGCTGCGAGATCGTGGCCAGCCGCTCGTGGGCGGTCTCGGTCAGCGGCTTCTCCGGCGGGTAGAGGAAGTAGGCGTAGCCGCGCTCCCTGCCCCGCCCGACGCGCCCGCGGAGCTGGTGCAGCTGCGACAGGCCGTAGTTGTCGGCCCGGTCGACGATCAGCGTGTTGGCGTTGGGCACGTCGAGCCCGGACTCGACGATCGTGGTGGAGACCAGCAGGTCGTACTCGCGCTCCCAGAAGCCCACCATGATCTTCTCGAGCTGGTGCTCGTTCATCTGCCCGTGCGCCACCGCGATGCGCGCCTCGGGCACCAGCTCGCGCAGCCGCGCGGCCACGCGGTTGATCGAGGCCACCCGGTTGTGCACGAAGAAGATCTGCCCGTCGCGCATCAGCTCGCGCCTGATCGCCGCCCCGATCTGCTTCTCCTCGTACGGCCCCACGAACGTGAGGATCGGGTGCCGCTCCTCCGGCGGCGTGAGGATCGTGGACATCTCGCGGATGCCGGTCAGGCCCATCTCCAGCGTGCGCGGGATCGGCGTGGCCGACATGGCCAGCACGTCGACCTGCGTGCGCAGGTGCTTCATCGCCTCTTTGTGCTCGACGCCGAACCGCTGCTCCTCGTCGATGATGATCAGCCCCAGGTCCTTGAACCGGACCTCGGGGCTGAGCAGCCGGTGGGTGCCGATCACGACGTCGACGGCGCCCGACCTGAGCCCTTCGAGCGTGCCCTTGACCTCGCCGTCGGTCTGGAACCGGGAGACCGGCTTGAGCGTGACGGGGAAGCTGGAGAAGCGCTCGGTGAAGGTGGACATGTGCTGCTGGACCAGCAGCGTCGTCGGCACCAGCACGGCCACCTGCTTGCCGTCCTGCACCGCCTTGAACGCCGCCCGCACCGCGATCTCGGTCTTGCCGTAGCCGACGTCGCCGCAGATCAGCCGGTCCATCGGGACGCCGCGCTCCATGTCGCGCTTGACCTCGTCGATGGCCTCCAGCTGGTCGCCGGTCTCGGCGTACGGGAAGGCGTCCTCCATCTCCCGCTGCCACGGCGTGTCGATCCCGAACGCGTGACCCGGCGAGGCCATGCGGGCGGAGTAGAGCCTGATCAGCTCCCCCGCGATCTCCTTGACCGCCTTCTTCGCCCGCGACTTGGCCTTGGCCCAGTCGGCGCCGCCCATGCGGTTGAGCGTGGGCGCCTCGCCGCCGACGTAGCGGGTGACCTCGTCGAGCTGGTCGGTCGGCACGTAGAGCCGGTCGCCCTTGGCGTACTCGATGACCAGGTATTCGCGGGTGGCGCCCTGGACCGTGCGCTGGACCATCTCGACGTAGCGGCCCACGCCGTGCTGCTCGTGCACCACGTGGTCGCCGACCTTGAGCTGGAGCGGGTCGACCATGTTGCGGCGGCGCGACGGCAGGCGCCGCATGTCCTTGGTGGAGGCCTTCTGCCCGACCAGGTCGAGGTGGGTGAGCACGGCCAGGTTGGGAGTGATGAAGCCGTGCTCGATCAGGCCCGTGCTGACGTGGACGACCTTGGGCTCGGGCGCCTTGTCCAGGAACTGCCGCAGCCTGGCGGGCACGTCGACGCCCTTGAGCAGCTCGACCATGCGCTCGGCCGGCCCGTGGCCCTCGCTGAGCAGCACGACGGCCTTGTCGTCGGCCAGCCAGCCCTTGATGTCGGCCAGCGCCTTGGCGGTGTCGCCCCGGTAGGCCTCGGAGTCCTGCGCGTCGAGCTCGACCCCGCCGCCGAACGGCGCCATCGTCCACCACGGCTGGCCCAGCGCGTCGGCGTGGTCGCGGATCTCCTCCAGCGTGCGGAACGCCGCCGCGCCCAGGTCGATCGGCGCGTCGCCGCCGGCCGCCGCGTTGATCCAGGAGGCCTCCAGGAACTCCTGCGAGGTGCGTACGAGCTCCTCGGCCCGCCCCCTGATCCGCTCGGGGTCGCACACGAACACCGCGGACCTGACCGGCAGGTGGTCGAGCAGCAGGTCCATCTCCCCGGCCAGCACGGGCGCGAACGCCTCCATGCCCTCGACCGGCGTGCCCTCGGCGAGCTGGTCGAGCACCTCGGCCAGCGCCGGGTGCTCCTCGGCCAGCTCCGCCGCCCGGGCCCGGACCTCGTCGGTCAGCAGCAGCTCGCGGCACGGCGGCGCGAACAGCCCTTCCTCGGCCGCCTCCAGCGAGCGCTGGTCGGCCACCTTGAACCAGCGGATCTCCTCGACCGTGTCGCCCCAGAACTCCAGCCGCAGCGGGTGCTCCTCGGTCGGCGGGAACACGTCGAGCAGCCCGCCGCGCACGGCCACCTCGCCGCGCTTCTCCACCATGTCGACGCGGTGGTAGCCGTTGGTCACCAGGCGGTCGACGACCTCGTCGAGGTCGGCGTCGTCACCGGCGCGCAGCCTGATGGGCTCCAGGTCGCCGAGCCCCTTCACGATCGGCTGCAGCAGCGCCCTGATCGGCGCCACGATCACGCTGAGCGGCCCGGCCGCGCTGTCGCCCTTGATCGGGTGCGCCAGCCGCCGCAGCACCGCCAGCCGCTGCCCCACGGTGTCGCTGCGCGGCGAGAGCCGCTCGTGCGGCAGCGTCTCCCAGGCCGGGAACACGGCCACCGAGCTGGGCTCGATGAGGCTGGTCAGCGCGGCGGCGAGGTCTTCCGCCTCGCGGCCCGTCGCGGTCACCGCCAGCACGGCCCGCTGGTCGTGCGTGGCCAGCGCGGCCACGCCGAACGGCCGCAGCGCGACGGGCGCCACCAGCGCGACGTCGCCGCCCTCTTCGAGAGCGGCGGTCAGTTTCGGGTCGGCGCGAACAAGGTCAAGTAGCCCGGAAAGACTCATCAGATACGCCCACAGCCCCACGACGGCAACACGACTACCCCCGGCCGGGTCAGGTCGCGGGGGTTCTCTCCAAGGGTACTCGCAGGCGCAGCTCAGCCGTGCTCGGCTACCCGGCCCGGTAGCCGGGCACGGAGGGCCAGCGGACCGTGAGCACGGTCGAGGCCTCCTCCGCGCGCCACGAATGGTCGACGCCCTTGCCCCAGACCACGTAGTCGCCCGGCTCGGCCAGCAGCACGCCGCGGCCCGGCAGCTCCACCCGGAACCGGCCGCTGATCAGCACCAGCAGGGCCGTGCGCGCCTCACCCTTGACCCACTCCGCCCGCTCCTCGCCGGGCGCGTGGACCCCCCATTTGATCTCCACGTCGTCACTGTGCCTTGGGTCGCCGAGGGGTTTGAAATGACCCAGCAGCCAGCCCCGGTCCAGCGCCGCATCAACGCCCGCATTTCCCACGTAAACCTCGCCGTTCACGGGGAAGGATGCTAGCGAGGAAATGGCTCACTGAAACCGTTCGAGTGATTACTGTAGGTGACATGTCTGAGGTGCGATCGGTCGCCCATCGGGGCGACCTCTTCGGTCAACGGGTCCGCGAGCACTGGTCCGGGCTGCCCGGCAGGCGGCTCGACGTGCTGGTCGCCGGGTGCGCGCACGACGAGCCACTCGCCCTGGAAGAGATCGAGACGAGGGCCACCGGGGCCGACGAGGAGATCCCCGCGATCAGGGCGGTGCTCGAGGAGCGGGCCGACCTGGTGTCGTGGTCGCTGGGCGACCTGCGGTCCGTGCCGCTGCCGCCCAGGTCGTACGACGTGATCCAGCTCTCCTTCCTGCTGGAGCGCATCAAGCACTCGGAGCTGGTGTTCGACCGGCTCCTGCAGTCCCTGCGCCCGGGCGGCCTGGTGCTGCTGCGGATGCGCGACCGCAAGTCGGCCTACGGGCTGCTCGACCGGCTCACGCCGTCGCTGCTGCGCCGCATGTTCTGGCGCATGCTCGTCACGCCCGGCACCCCGGGCCCGCTGCCCAGCGTCTACGAGCCGCTGGCGTCGAGCGACGGCATCTACGCGTTCTGCCTCAGCCGGGGCCTCATGATCACCGACGACCAGCGGAACACCAGCGGCCCGGCCCGCCGGCGCAAGCTCACCGTCGCCGCGTTGGCGCTGGCCTCCAAGCTGAGCAACGGCCGCTACCCTGCCACCCACGACGAGATCACCATGGTGATCAGGAAGCCGCAGCACCACTTCGCCCGGGTCCTCTAGCGGCACACTTGCATCAATCGGTAGACTCCATCCCTACCAATTCAATCGGAATAGTTGGGATGTTGGAGCCGTGGAGTGGACCCCCGATGCGCGCGAGCTGGCCGACCTCGAGCTACTGCTCTCCGGCGCCTTCGAGCCGCTGACCGGGTTCCTGGGCCACGATGACCTGCACGCGGTGCACGAGCGGGGCACTCTCGCCGACGGCACTCCGTGGCCCGCGCCCGTCACGCTCCACGTGTCCGCCGATCTCTCGCCCGGCGACGAGGTCACGCTGCTCGACCCCGAGGGCCTGCCGCTGGCCGCCCTCACGGTGGCCGCCCAGGAGCCCGACGGACTGACCTCGGGGCCGGTCAAGGGCCTCGGCACGCCCGAGCACGGCCCGTTCGCGCGCCTGCGGCGCACTCCGGCCGAGGTCAAGGCGGAGCTCGGCGGGCGTCCCGCGCTGGCCGTCACCATGCGAGGGCCCCTCGACGACCTCTCCGAGATCGTCGCCACCGCCAAGGAGCTCGACGCGCTGATCATGCTGCTCCCCCTCGCGTACGGCGAGGCGGGCCCCGCGGTCGTACGCGCCGCGCTCCGCGCCAAGGAGAAGCTGCCGCAGGACACGGTCGTCGTCTCCGTGCCCCTGGCGGCCCGCGAGGAGCCCGAGATCGACCTGGAGCTGCGCGAGCACGTCGCCACCGCCTACGGCGCCGCCGAGCACCTGGCCGGCCCCGACCCCGTGCACATCCCCGGCCCGCCGCACCGCCGCGGCCTCGTGGTCTTCTTCACCGGCCTGTCCGGCTCCGGCAAGTCCACGATCGCCCGCGGCCTGCGCGACGCGCTGCTGGAGCTCGGCAGTCGCACGGTGACCTACCTCGACGGCGACGTCGTACGCCACCTGCTGTCCAAGGGCCTGACGTTCTCCAAGGCCGACCGCGACCTGAACATCCGCCGCATCGGCTTCGTCGCCGCCGAGGCCGCCCGCCACGGCGGCCTGGCCATCTGCGCGCCCATCGCCCCCTACGCGGCCACCCGCGAGGAGGTGCGCGAGATGGTCGAGTCGGTCGGGGCCGACTTCCTGCTCGTGCACGTCGCGACGCCGCTGGAGGAGTGCGAGCGGCGCGACCGCAAGGGCCTGTACGCCAAGGCGCGCGCCGGCCTCATCCCCGAGTTCACCGGCGTCTCCGACCCCTACGAGGAGCCGGACGACGCCGAGCTGGTGATCGACACCACGCACATCTCGATCGACGCGGCCGTCTCCCAGGTCCTGGGGACGCTGCGGTCTGGAGGCTGGGTCCGTTGATCGACTTCCCCCTGATCCTCGGGTCCTTCCTCGTCGCGATCGTGGTCGGGCTGACCGGGATGGGCGGCGGGGCGCTCATGACGCCGATGATGATGCTCTTCTTCAACGTCCCGCCGCTGGCCGCGGTCTCCAGCGACCTGGTCGCCTCGGCCGTCATGAAGCCGGTCGGCAGCGTCGTGCACCTGCGCCGGGGCACGGTCAACCTGCGCCTGGTCGGCTGGCTCTGCGCGGGCTCGGTGCCGGCCGCCTTCTGCGGGGTGTTCCTGGCCCGCGCGTTCGCGGTCACCGACGCGGTCAAGTACGCGCTCGGCGTGGCGCTCCTGCTGGCCGTGGCCGGCATGGCGCTGAAGAGCTGGCTCGGCGCGCGGGGAGGCACGTCGAGCGCCCGTGAGATCGTCGTGCGCCCAATTCCGACCCTACTGGTCGGTACGGTGGGCGGACTGGTCGTGGGGGTCTCCTCCGTCGGATCCGGATCGCTGATCATCGTGGCCCTGCTCGTCCTCTACCCGGCGCTCAAGGCCAACCAGCTCGTCGGCACGGACCTCGTCCAGGCCGTGCCGCTGGTGGCCTCCGCCGCGCTCGGGCACCTGCTGTTCGGCGACTTCCAGCTGGACCTCACGCTGTCGCTGCTCATCGGCTCGATCCCGGGCGTCTACCTCGGCGCCCGGATCTCCTCGCGCGCCCCCGGCGGCCTGATCCGGGCGCTGCTGGCCATCGTCCTGCTCGCCTCCGCGCTCAAGCTGCTCGACGTGAGCAACACCCTCACCGTCTGGGCCCTGGTGGCCGCCACAGTCGTCACCGTCGTCGGTTGGCGCCTGCGAGGGAGCGCCGTCGCCTGGACTGAGGAGCGGCGGGAGCGTAGCGACCAGAGCGACGAGGGAAGGCGACGGCTCCCCGGCGACCGAGCCGCCTCCACGGAGTGGAGGCCATAGTCACGGCCGGGGGACGGGTGTCGAGCGGAAGTAAGGATCCCGAGCCAGCTCGGTGAACGCCCGGTCGGCCCCCGAGCCGGTGTCGAAGCTGGTGTCGCCGCGCGGCGCGTGCGGCGAGTCGAAGTACAGCAGGGCCTTGATCTGCGGATACCGCTTGATCTGCCGCCGCACCGACTCGTAGAACGCCCGCCTGAACCCCCGGTCGTCCTCCCGCTCGAACACCCCCCACTCGGCCACCATGACCGGCTTGCCCGGGAAGCGCGCCTGCATCCACCGGTAGAACCCCGGCCAGTCGGGATATTCCTTGCGGGTCTTGTTCACCAGCCCCTCGAAGTCCTCCACCCGGCCGTCGGCGTACGGGTCCATGGCCACCCAGTCGACCACGTCGTCACCCGGGTAGAGGTCCTCGAACCACGGCTCGGCCGCCCAGTTGGGCGCCCCCATGTACGTCATGACCATGACGGCGTTCTTCACGCCCTCGGCCCGCAGCCTGGCCACGACGTGCCGGAACATGGCCGCGTAGTCGGTGGCCTGCATGCCCGAGCCCGACGACTCGTCCACGTCGTTCTCTGGCTCGTGGTGGAGGGTGAGGAAGAACCGCTCGGGGAAGGTGCGCCTGAGGTATCCGGCCAGCCGGTCGATCCGGGCGTCGAGCGCCCCGTCGGCGATCTCGGCCCAGGTGTGGTCGAGCGAGGGCTTCCAGTTGACCATGAGCAACCGGGGCCTGGCCGGGTCGCGGGCCATCCTGATCTCCGCGGGCGTGGGGAACAGCTCGCTGCCCCGGTGGTAGACGTGCACCACGTCGGCGGCGGCGCCCATGCGCGACTCGGCGCTGTGCAGGGCCTGGTCCAGCGGCGCTCCGCTGAAGACCTCCGGCGCCAGGCCCCACCAGGCCCCGCAGGACGGGATCAGCCTGGAGGTGGCCGTGCAGGAAGGCGAGCCCGAGGCTTCCTTGATCGCCACGGGCGCGCGCGCGTTGGAGCCCTCCGCCGTCGAGCAGGCGGCCAGCACCGCGATCACGGCCAGAATGAGCGCCGCCTTGGTGGTGTTATGCGAAATTCCCCGTAGCTGCAAAGCCTTTCAACCCCCTCGTCGAACGACCCCCGCCTATCAAACCGGATCCTTGCCATGCCGTTCCTGGAACTTCAGCAAGTGTGCCGTGTCTCGGCAGCTCGCGATGGGTATATGCCCCAAGGAATTTTCCGGACATTTCCTTTTATAGCTGCCTTTACCTTGTGCCGTTCTGCAGAAAATCTTGGGTATTAGGCTTGGCTGATAATCGTCCGCCCTATAGTGGGCGCACATCTCGACGCAATTCCAGGAGACCCTCCCCAATGAGCTCCGGCACGGACCTGGACGAGCACCTCTCACTGCTGCGCAGGCGATGGTTGCTGCTGGTGGGCTGCGTCGTGTTCGGCGGCACCGCCGGCCTCGCGCTCATGCGGCTCACGCCGCCCGCCTACACCGCGACCACGCAGGTGCTCGTCATGCCGGTCGGCCCTCAGGAGCCGGCCAACCAGGTGACCAGCCGCCAGCGCGAGTCGCTCAACCTCGACACCGAGGCCCAGGTCGCGCAGTCCGCCGTGGTCGCGGCGCGGGCGGCCAGGACGCTGCGGATCGAGACCCCGGAGCCCGTCGAGGTCTCGGTGCCGCCCAACTCGGCGGTGCTGTGGATCTCGGTGACGGCCGCCAACGCCGGCGTCGCCGCGGCCCAGTCCCGGGCATACGCCCAGGCGTACCTGGCCAACCGCCGCGAGAGCGCGCTGGCCGCGCTGACCGCCCAGCAGCAGGTGGTGCTGGGCAAGCTCAAGCAGGTCAACACCGCGCTCGACGCGGTGATCAAGCAGCTCTCCGGGCTGTCCAAGAGCACCCCCGAGCACACGATCGCCACCCAGCGGGAGAGCGTGCTCAACCGGCAGGCCGCCGGGCTAGCGCTGAGATACGACGCGCTCAGGACGGTCGCGGTGACCCCCGGCACGATCATCAGCCAGGCCGCCCCGCCGACCGCCCCCAGCTCGCCCAGCCTGCCCCTCTACCTCGGCACCGGGCTCATGGCGGGCCTGCTCGCGGGCGCGGCCGCCGCCTACGTCCGCGACCGGCTCGACCGGCGGCTGCGCACGGTCGCCGACGTCGAACGCCTGACCGGCCTGCCCGTGCTGGGCGACCTGTCGAGCCCGCGCGAGCCCGGCGTGGCCCACGAGCTGGCCTGCGCCGCGGTGGCCGCCTGCCCGGGCAAGCGGCTGCTGGTCCGGATCCTGCCACCCGACCTGGAGGAGTCCGCCGACCCGGTGGCCGTCAACATGCCCCTGACCGTGCTCGACGGCTACGACGTGCGCGACCTGTCCAGGGCCGACGCGGCGATGCTGCTGGTGGGGCTCGGGCGGGCCACCTCGGTCCACGTCGCGGCGGCCGTACGGCGGCTCGCCAGGCACGACGTGCCCGTCATCGGCGTGGTGACGGTGACCGACGCGCTGCCGTCGTTCGTGCCGTTGCTGGAGCCGCGCACGCACACCCCGCTCGGCAAGCTCGTCGCCACGGGCGAGCTGGAGCTGGGCGAGACCACCCCCATGCCCATGCACCCGCGGCGCCCCGGCCAGCAGACGTGAGAGGGCCCGCGTGGCCGATCGCGGCGCTGCTCGTCGGCTATCCGGTGTGGTGGGCGCTGGGGTTCGGCGGGCTGTCGGTGATCGTGGTGGCGGTGCCGATGGCGGTGATCCTGTGGCGGCGCCGGCCGATCAGGGTGCCGCGCGGGTTCGGGCTGTGGCTGCTGCTGATCGCCGGCTACCTGGTGAGCGGGCTCATGCTGTCGGAGATGCCGCCGGGCACGTACGGCGAGATCGGGCCCGGCCGGGTCGTCGGCTACGCCATGCGGCTGGCGCTCTACACCGCCATTCTGATCATGGTGCTCTACCTGGGCAACCTCACCGAGCGCGAGCTGCCGCAGCTGCGCCTGGTGCGGATGCTCGGCGTGCTGTTCGTCACGACGGTCGCGGGCGGGCTGCTCGGCGTGTTCGTCCCGTCGTTCGCGTTCACCTCGCCGGTGGAGCTGCTGCTGCCCGACTGGGTGGCCTCCAACTCCTTCGTGCAGAACCTCATCCACCCCACCGCCGCCCAGACGCAGAAGGTGCTGGGCTTCGCCTCCCCCCGGCCGGAGGCGCCGTTCGAGTGGGCCAACGCGTGGGGCAGTAACGTGTCGGTGCTGCTGGTGTGGTTCGTGGTCGGGTGGTGGGTGTACGGGGGGCGACGGCAGCGGGCCCTGGTGGCCGCCGTGCTCGCCCTGGCCGCGATCCCCGTCGTCTACTCGCTCAACCGCGGCCTGTGGATCGGGCTCGGCCTGGCCGTCGCGTACCTGATCGTCCGGGTGCGGGGCCGGACCAGGGTGGCGCTGTGCGGGGCCGTCGCGGTGGCGGCCGTGGCGTTCGCGCTGAGCCCGCTCGCGCCGCTGGTCGCCCAGCGGCTGAATCGGCCGCACTCCAACGACATCAGGGCCTTCACCGTGACGGCCACCGTCGCGGCCGCCGGCCACTCGCCGCTCATCGGGTACGGCAACACGCGCAACGCCATGGGCAACCATCGCACGATCACCACGGGCCGCACCCAGTGGTGCGAGGGCTGCGGGCACCCGCCGCTGGGCAGCGACGGCCAGCTCTGGCTGCTGATCATCACGCAGGGGTTCACCGGGGCCGTGCTCTACGTGGCGTTCTTCGTGGGCGCGATCCGGCGCCACTGGGCCGACCGCAGCCCGATCGGGCTGGCCGGGGTGCTGGTGATGGGGCTGGTGCTGCTCTACATGTTCGTCTACGACGGCCTGGTCACCCCGCTCAGCCTCTATCTCATCTCGTTCGCCCTGCTGTGGCGCAACAGCCGAGGGGAAGTCACGTGAACGACGCCGCCATCCGGCTCGACTATCTCGAGAAGACCGTGCGGCTGCTGTATCCAGGGACGCGGTCGCCCCGGGCCTACACCGTGCTGCCGCACTCCGCCGTGCCCCGGCGCATGGTGCCGCGCCGCTGGTGGCACCCGTGGTCCCCGGTCGTCGTGCCGGGCGAGGGGTCCATCGCCACGTACCTGGGCGAGGTCTTCGGGCAGCCCGTGGAGACCGTCCTGCACGTGCGGCCGGCCGCGCGGGCCAACCGCAAGCCCGTCCTGGAGGCCCGCTCGGGCGGGCGGCTGCTGGCGTTCGTGAAGATCGGCGACAGCGCGCGGGCACGCGCGCTGATCACCGCCGAGGCGGCGGCCCTGCGCAGGCTGGCCGGGCTGGAGCTGGACACGGTGGTGCCGCCCGCCGTGCTGCACCACGGCAGCTGGCGGGGGCTGGCGGTGCTGGCGCTGTCGCCGCTGCCGGTGCGGCGCGGCCGGGTGCCGCGGCAGCTGCTGCTCGGCGCGATCAGGGAGATCGCGGCCACCGGCGGGCCGTGCGCGGCCTGGCACGGGGATCTCGCGCCGTGGAACATGTCCCCGTCCTCCGACGGCCGGCTGCTGGTGTGGGACTGGGAGCGGTACGAGCTCGGCGTCCCCTACGGCTTCGACGCCGTGCACCACTTCTTCCAGCGGGCCCTGCGCAGGATGTCCCCGCCGGTCGCGGCGCGGGCGTGCGTGGCGCGGGCCGCCCGCGAGCTGGCGCCCCTGGGGGTGTCGGCCGCGGTGGCCAGGCAGACCGCGCTGCGTTATCTCATCGCGCTGGCCGACCGGCACGCCGCCGACGGGCACGCGCCGCTCGGGCCGCCGGAGATCTGGTTCAGCCCGGTCGTCGACCACGAGGAGCTGCTCACGTGAAGACCATGAAACGGTCGGTGCTGTCGCTGTCCCGCGTCACGGGCAGGATCACGTCGGGGGTGCGGGTGCTGCCGTCGTTCCTGATCGTGGGGGCGCAGCGGTGCGGCACCACCTCGCTCTACCGTGCGCTGGCCCAGCATCCGCTGCTGCTCAAGCCGGTGCTGCACAAGGGGGTGCACTACTTCGACGTCGGCTACGGGCGGGGAGTGCACTGGTATCAGGGGCACTTCCCGCTGCGGATGAGCGCCGGGCTGGTCGAGCACCGGTACGGCTCGCGGGCGCTGGCCTTCGAGTCGTCCCCCTATTACCTGTTCCATCCGCTGGCCGGGGAGCGGATCGCGGCAGACCTGCCCGAGGTGCGGCTGATCGTGCTCGTACGCGATCCGGTCGAGCGGGCCTGCTCGGCCCACGCCCACGAGCTGGCCAGGGGCTACGAGACGGAGTCGCTGCTGGCGCACGCGATCGAGCTGGAGCCCGAGCGGCTGGCGGGGGCCGAGGAGGCGCTGCGCGAGTCGCCCTTCTCCCTGCACCACTCCCACCGCCACCACGCCTACCTGGCCCGCGGGCGCTACGCCGACCAGCTCGACCGGCTGGAGGCCCTGGTCGGCCGCGAGCGGATCCTGGTGCTCGACAGCCATCGGTTCTTCGCCGAGCCGGAGACCGCCTACGACCGGGTGCTGGCGTTCCTGGGCGTGCCGCATCTCGGCTATCCGCTGTTCGAGCGGCACAACGGCCGCCCCCTGCCGCGGCCGGTGCCGGCGGCGCTGGCGCGGGAGCTGCGCGACCACTTCGAGCCGTACGACGCCCGGCTGGTGCGGTGGCTGGGCGGTGAGCCTTCGTGGCGGCGGTGACCGCGGTCGCGGACCGGCGGCTGCGGCGCGGCGGGATCGCGGGGGTGCTGGGGGCGGGGTGCGGGGCGCTCGCGCAGTTCGTGCTCGTGATGGTCGTGACGAGGGCGTTCAGCCCGGCCGACGCCGGGGCGTTCTTCACGGTCACCGCGGTGGCGCTCATGGCGGCGGGGATCGCCAAGCTGGACGCGGGGAACGGGCTCGTGTTCTTCATCGCGCGGGCGAAGACGTACGACTATCTCGGCATATCCGGATATATCCGGGCGGCGCTCGTGCCCTGTGTAGTGGCCTCCTGCGTCGCGGGGGTCGCCCTCTACCCGCGGCTGGGCCCGCTCGCCGCGATCCTGCCCGTCATGGTGGCGGGGGACGTGCTGCTGGCCGCCACCCGGGGGTTCGGGGCCATGCGGCCCACCGTGCTCGTGGACGGGCTGCTGGTGCCGTTCTCGCAGCTCGCGCTGGTCACCTGCGCCGCGCTGGCGGGGGCGGTCGCGTGGCTGCCGGTGGCGTGGGGGGCGCCGTACGCGCTGGTGGCGGTCATCGCGCGGGCGGAGCTGCGGGGGCGGGTGCCGCGCAGCCCGTATCTGCCGGGGACGGCTCGTGACCTGTGGCGGCACACGGCTCCCCGGTCGGTCGCGGGGGCGATCCAGGCGGTGTTCCAGCGGCTGGACATCGTGGTCGTCGCGCTGCTCGGCGGGCCCGCGCAGGCCGCCGTCTACACGGCCGCCACCCGGTTCAAGGTGGTCGGGCAGCTCGCGAGCCAGGGGCTGGCGCAGGCCGTACAAGCTCGGCTGGTGAGCGCGCTCGCCGACGGCGAGCGGGCGCGGGCCGGTGAGCTGTACCAGACCGCCACGATCTGGCTGGTGCTGCTCACCTGGCCGGTGTGGCTGGCGTACGCGGCGCTGGCGCCGTGGCTGCTGCGGCTCTTCGGCCCCACGTACGGGTCCGCGGTCCCGGTGGCGCTCGTGCTGGCGGGCACGATGATGGTGGCGACGGCCTGCGGGATGGTCGACGTCGTGCTGACGGCCGCCGGGCACACGGGCACGAGCCTGCTCAACCTGGTGGCGGCGATCGCCTGCACGGTGGGGCTGGACGTGGCCCTGATCCCCGTCCATGGCGCGTTCGGGGCGGTCATCGGCTGGTCGGGCGGCGTGCTCGTCAAGAACCTCCTCCCGCTGTGGCAACTGCACCGCCGCTACGGCCTCCACCCCTTCGGCCGCCACACCCTGCCAGCGCTGCTTCACCGGAGGGTGGTATGACCGTCCTGGTGACGGGGTTGCCGAGGAGCGGGACGAGCTGGACCGGCAAGATGCTCGCCGCCGGCGGCGACCTGGTCTACGTCAACGAGCCGCTCAACCCGCAGCACCCGCCCGGCCGCTGCCCGGGGGTGCTCAGGGCCACCGTGACCCACCGGTTCCAATACATCTGCGACGACAACGCCGCCGACTGGCTGCCCGCCTTCCGCGACACGGTCGCTCTGCGCTACCGCTGGCTGTCCGAGCTGCGCGCCAACCGCTCCCCGTACGACCTGGCCCGCCTGCTGCGCTACGGCACCGCCTTCGCCTTCGGCCGCCTGACGGGCCGCCGGGCGCTGCTGGACGACCCGTTCGCGGTGCTGAGCGCGGGCTGGTTCGCCGCTTCCCTGGGCTGCCGGGTGATCGCGCTGGTGCGGGATCCGGTGTCGTTCGTGGCGAGCTGGCAGCGGCTCGGCTGGACGGTCTACTTCCACGAGCTGCTCGAACAGCCGCTCCTGGTCCGCGACCACCCCGAGCTGCTGGAGCTGCGCGCGCTCGTCGGCTCCCAGGACCGCCTCGCCAAGGCGGCCGCGCTGTGGCGGGCGACCCGCGCGATCCTGGAGCGCACGCCCGGCGTCCGCGTCACCTCGTACGAGTCGCTGGCCGCCGACCCGCTGACCGGCTTCCGCGACCTGTACGCCTACGCCGGCCTGCCCTGGACGCCCGCGGCCGAACGCCGCATCACGCGGGCCTGCACGGGCCCGTCCGGAGCGGCCACGGGGTTCGCCTGGTCGGGCCTGTCCCGCACGGCCTACCGCCCCATGGACTCCCGCCGCGCGCTCGACACCGCCGCCCGGGGGCTCAGCCCGCAGGACGCCGCCCGGGTCCGCGCCCTCACCTCATGAGGCGGGCGACCAGGCTGCCGCCCAGCAGCCGCAGCGCGAACGGCAGGTCGTCGACCAGATAGCGGCGGGCCAGCCGTCCCGGCTCGCACCCCAGCCGGTACGCCCACTCCAGCCCGGTCCTGCGCATCCATCCCGGCGCCCTGGAGACCGTGCCGGCGGCGAACGCGATCGCCGCCCCGCACCCCACGAACCACGCCTCCGGCAGCTCCTCCCGCAGGTCGGCGATGAGCCGGTCCTGCCGGGGGAACCCGAGCCCGACGAACACCACCCTCGGCCGGGCCGCGGCCACCATCCTCCGGACGCGCGCGCTCCCCTCGGGGGTCGTGTCGAAGTGGTACGGCGGCGCGTGGACCCCGCACACCTGCAGCCGGGGGTGACAGCTCGTGAGCTCCTTGGCCGCCCTGCGCGCCACGCCAGGGGGGCCGCCCAGCAGGTAGACGGGCCAGCCCCGGCGGGCGGCGAGCTTGCTGAGCGACCAGATGAGGTCCGCGCCCGTGACCCGCTCGGGCACCGGCGTGCCGAGCAGCCTGGCCGCCCACACCAGCGGCATCCCGTCGGTCACCACCAGCTCGGCGGTGCACACGAGCTCTCGCAGGGCGGGGTCGGTGGCGGCGGCTCGGCAGATGTCGATGTTGGGGGTGACGATCCGGCCGCCCCTGCCGGCCTCCAGCTCGCCCTCCACCCACCGGACCACCTCGTCCTCGGTGAGCGCGTCAACACCGATCCCGCCCACCCGTACCCGATCCCACCGGCGGCGGGGCGGCGTGCCCCGTGGCGGCCCGTCGAGGGGCCGCGCTGCGGGCAGGCGGGTGGCGTCCCGGTGCGGGGCCTCGGGGAGGCGCTGCAGCGGGACGTGTGGAGCGGTGGTCTCGGAGCGAGTCAAATGCCGTGCCCCCTACGGTGAAGAGCGGAAAGTACCGCCGGCGCGGAGATGAGGCCGGCCGCCACCGCCAGGGCGATCGGGGCGCGCGGCTCCCCGGCCCTGGCCCCCATGGCGCGCACGGCCCAGCGGACGGCCTCTCGGCGGTGGCCGAGCGCCGCGTGGCCGAAGGCCAGCTGGCCGTAGACCCGTGCCGCGCCGCGCGGGTCCACGGCCAGTTCGGGGTGCCGGGCGAGCATCCAGTCGAGCCCGGCAATGCGGTCCGCCCATCGGGCGACATAGTGGGATCCACCCCAGCGCACCCGCACGAGCGGGCGGTCCACATGGGTGATCGGCCGGCGTCCGGCGGCGCGCAGGGCCAGGTCCCAGTCCTCGTTCTGGCCGCCCGGGGCGCTCTCGTCCACCCACAGCGCGCCGCGCTCGAACAGGAACGTCGACGAGTGCACCATCACCATGCGCGAGCGGACCAGGTCGCCCGCCGTCACCGTGTCGCACCCGGCCAGGCGGGCCACGCGGCGGTGCGCGTACTCCACCTCGATGCCGCAGCTCGCGAACTCGCCGCCGCGCTCGCCGAGCGCCCGCGTCTGGGCGGCGAGCTTGCCGGGCAGCCACACGTCGTCGTCGTCGCAGAAGGCGACGAGGTCGGTGTCGCAGGCCGCGATGCCGGTGTTGCGGGCGCCGGGCAGGCCAGGGGTGCGCGTGTTCGGCAGGACCCGGACGCAGGACGGCACCTCGATGTCCCGGGGGGCGGCGCCGTCGGCGACCACGACCACGGACAGGCGCCCGGGGTGGTCCTGGGCCAGCGCCGACTCCACCGCCTCCCGCAACTGCGCCGGGCGGTCGCCCCGGGTCGGGATCACCACACCTACGGAGGGGGTCATGCGAGCCCCCGATAGCCGTAGCGGGCCCTGAGCGGCCACGTGAGGGCGTCGACCACGCGGCGGTCACCGTGCGGCAGGCCCGTCACCCACGCGTCGTCCCGGCGCAGCTCGATCCGCCCCACGTGGAAGCGCATCGGGTTGCCGGAGGCGGTGTGGGAGGGCCCGAGCCAGGCCGTGCGGCCGTCCAGGAAGGGCAGCTCCGGCTCCGCCAGGCCGAGCCTGAGCGCCAGGGAGCTGAGCGTGGGCCCGGGCGCGGCGAGCAGGTCCTCGTAGCGGACCCTGGTGACGCGGGCCCCGCGTCCCGGCAGGAGCTCCAGCGCGGCGTTCTGGGCCGTCCAGTGGACGGCCGTGTGGGCGGGCCGCCACCGGGTCATGGGCCGCCCGTCCTCGGGCCGCCGCACCGTCCTGGCCCAGGAGTGGGCGACGGCGCGCGGGTCCCTGACCACGTGGACGATCCGTACGTCCACCCCGGCGGCCACCAGGCAGCAGGCCAGCGACGCGTGCTTGCTGGAGTCGATCACGACCGGCGCGCCCGCGGCCTCGTACAGCAGCCGGTACGCCTGCGTGTACTCGGCCAGGTCGGGATGCGCGATCCGCGCGATCCTGCGCGTGCGGTCGACCCGGCGCCGCAGCGTCAGGACCTTCCCGGCCAGCGCCGGGCTCCATCCGCCGAACGCCCGCTCCCCCACCTGCCGCCAGAAGGGACAGTCGGGAAAGGCCACGCCGCACCCGCACGGCTCCCCCGCGAGCACGCTCCGCTCCCAGAGGTGTACGACCTCACCGAGCGCGACCACCCCCGGCAGCTCGCCCAGGAGCCGCTCGAGCAGTGTGGTGCCACTGCGCCCGAGGCCGCCCAGGTAGATGACCCGGGTGGGGCTTTCGCGGTCGGTCACGAAAAAGGGCCTTCGCGTCGTGAACACGGAACGCGAAGACCCTATCGCTGAGAGTAATCGAAGGTCGGAGAACCCGGAAAGATCTACCTAACGGGCATCGATGACCATGCCGGCGCCGACGGTGCCGTTGGTGGCCTCGTCCACGAGGATGAAGCCGCCGGTGAGCCGGTTACGCGCGTAGTCGTCCACGAACAGCGGCTGGGTGATCCGCAGCGACACCCGCCCGATCTCGTTGAGGCCGAGGGAGGTCGCCTCCTCGTCGCGGTGCAGGGTGTTGACGTCGAGCCGGTAGTGCAGGTCGCGCACCATGGCCCGGGCCGTACGGGTGGTGTGCTTGATCGTCAGCTTGGAGCGCGGCGTCAGCTTGAGCCCGTCGGCCATCCAGCAGATCATCGCCTCCAGCTCCTGCGCCACCTGCGGCTGGTTGTTGGGCCGGGCGATCATGTCGCCGCGCGAGATGTCGAGGTCGTCCTCGAAGCGCAGCGTCACCGACATGGGCGGGAACGCCTCCTCCACCGGCCCGTCGAAGGTGTCGATCGAGGCGATGCGGGTCGTGAGCCCCGACGGCAGGTGCACCACCTCGTCGCCGGGCTTGAGCACGCCGCCCGCGACCTGGCCCGCGTAGCCGCGGTAGTCGTGGAAGGCCTGATCGGTGGCCCGCTGCGGGCGGATCACGTACTGGACGGGGAAGCGCACGTCGACCAGGTTGCGGTCGGAAGCGATGTGGACGTTCTCCAGGTGGTGCAGCAGCGACGTGCCGAGGTACCACGGCATGTTCTCGGAGCGCGAGACCACGTTGTCGCCGTTGAGCGCGGAGATCGGGATGAAGGTGAGGTCGGCGACGTTCAGCTTGGACGCGAACGCCGTGAACTCGTCCTTGATCTCCTCGAACCGCTCCTGGGAGTAGCCCACCAGGTCCATCTTGTTGACGGCCAGCACCAGGTGGGGCACCCGCAGCAGCGTGGTCAGGAACGCGTGCCGCCGCGACTGCTCCAGCACGCCCTTGCGGGCGTCGATGAGGATGATCGCCAGGTCGGCCGTGGAGGCGCCGGTGACCATGTTGCGGGTGTACTGGATGTGGCCGGGCGTGTCGGCGATGATGAACTTCCGCCGGGGCGTCGCGAAGTAGCGGTACGCCACGTCGATCGTGATGCCCTGCTCCCGCTCGGCCCGCAGGCCGTCGGTCAGCAGCGACAGGTCGGTGTATTCGGTGCCCCGGTCGCGCGAGGTGCGCTCGACCGCCTCCAGCTGGTCCTCGAAGATCGCCTTGGAGTCGAAGAGCAACCGTCCGATGAGGGTGGACTTACCGTCATCGACACTTCCCGCCGTGGCAAAGCGAAGAATGTCCATTAGAAGTAGCCTTCCCTCTTCCTGTCCTCCATCGCGGCCTCCGACGCACGGTCGTCGGCCCTGGTGGCCCCGCGCTCGGTGATCCGGGTGGCCGCGATCTCCTCGATGATCTCCTCGACCGTGGCGGCCGTGGACTGCACGGCGCCCGTGCACGTCATGTCGCCCACGGTGCGGTAGCGCACCACGGCCTCGAACAGCGGCTCGTCGTCACCCCGCTGCACGACCTCGGAGTCGGGCAGCAGCATGCCGTCGCGCTCGAACACCTTGCGGGTGTGGGCGAAGTAGATGGAGGGGATCTCGATGCCCTCGCGCCTGATGTAGTCCCAGACGTCGAGCTCGGTCCAGTTGGACAGCGGGAAGACGCGGATGTGCTCGCCCTTGCGGATGCGCGAGTTGTAGAGGTTCCACAGCTCGGGGCGCTGGTTCTTCGGGTCCCACTGGCCGAAGTCGTCGCGGAAGGAGAAGACCCGCTCCTTGGCGCGGGCCTTCTCCTCGTCGCGGCGCGCGCCGCCGAAGACCGCGTCGAACTCGTGCTCCTCGATCGCGTCGAGCAGCGTGGTGGTCTGCAGGCGGTTGCGCGAGGCGCGCCGCCCGGTCTCCTCGACCACGCGGCCGGCGTCGATGGAGTCCTGCACGCTGGCCACGATCAGCCGCGCGCCCAGCTCGGCGGAGCGGCGGTCGCGGAAGTCGATGACCTCGTCGAAGTTGTGGCCCGTGTCGACGTGCATGAGCGGGAACGGGATGGCCGCGGGCCAGAACGCCTTCTCCGCGATGCGGAGCATGACGATCGAGTCCTTGCCTCCGGAGAAGAGCAGACAGGGACGCTCGAACTCGGCCGCCACCTCGCGCATGATGTGAATGGCTTCGGCTTCGAGCACGTCGAGCTGCGACGTCGTGTAGTCGCGCTGGAGCATGGGAGCTTCCTCCGGCGGTTTAGCGGTGCAGGTCCCGAATCCCGCTGAGCAGCGATGTCGCTAGCTCAGGTAGGGAAACCAGGATATCCGGTAGTGACGGGTCGGCTTGGTTGTAGGTCAGCTCTGAGCCGTCGATCCGGCTCGCGTGGACCCCCGCGGCCTGGGCGACGGCGACCGGCGCGGCGGAATCCCACTCGTACTGGCCCCCGGCGTGTACGTACGCCTCGACCTCGCCAGTGAGCACCGCCGAGATCTTCGCCCCGGCGGACCCGATGGGGACCAGGTCGGCTCCGACGAGGTAGGCCAGCTTCTGCACGAACTCCGGCGGCCGGGTGCGGCTCACCGCGATGCGGAAGCGCCCCCCGTCGTGGGAGGGCGGCTCGGGCGGCTGCGCGGTGGTCAGCGTGCGGCCCTGGGCGGGCAGCGCCACGGCGCCCGCGCTCAGCCTGCCGCCCTCCCACAGCGCCACGTGCACGGCCCAGTCGGCCCTGCCCTCTTCGGCGAACTCTCGCGTGCCGTCGAGCGGGTCCACGATCCACACCCGGGACGCGCCGAGCCGGCGCGGGTCGAGCCGCTCCTCGCGGGTGGCCTCCTCCGACAGCACGCTGTCGCTGGGGCGGAGCCTGGCCAGCGACTCCATGAGGAAGACGTGGGAGGCCCGGTCACCCTCCGCGCGCAGGGCGGAGGAGTCGCCGAACCCGGTGCGCTCACGAATGCGCAGCAGCCGCTCGCCCGCCTCGGTGGCCAGATCAGCGGCGAGGGAGTGGTCGTCGCGAATCGTCATCAATAAGCTCCTTGCCCGCGGGCGACGGCCGACCAAGTCTTCCACAGGATCTGGAGGTCGAGCGTGAGGGACCAGTTCTCCACGTAACGCAGATCGAGACGTACGGATTCCTCCCACGATAGGTCAGATCTACCACTGACCTGCCACAGGCCCGTCATGCCGGGGCGTACGAGGAGCCGTCTGCGCACGTCGTCGCCGTAGCGCGCCACCTCCTCCGGCAGCGGCGGCCGGGGGCCGACGAGCGACATGTGGCCGCGTACGACGTTGATGAGCTGCGGCAGCTCGTCCAGCGAGGTGCGGCGCATCCGCGTGCCGAGCGGCGTGACCCGCGGATCGTTCCTGATCTTGAAGAGCACGCCGTCGCGGTCGCTGACCAAGGTGATCTTCTGCTGCTCGGAGCCGCGCCGCATGGTGCGGAACTTCAGGATCGTGAACAGCTTCCCGTCCCTGCCGACCCTCGTCTGCCTGAACAGCGCGGGCCCCGGACTCGTCACGCGTACGGCCACCGCCAGGCCCACCAGCAGCGGCGCGAGCAGCACCAGCAGCGCGGCGGCGACCAGCCGGTCGAAGACGTTCTTGACCAGTTTCCTGGCCCCGCCCAGCTCGGGGTGCTCCACGTGCAGGAGCGGCAGCCCGGCGGCCGGCCGGATCATGGTGCGCGGGCCCGCCACGTCCATCAGCGCCGGTGCGACCACCAGCTCGGTGTGGGTGCGCTCCAGCCGCCAGGCCAGCCGGCGCAGCGCCTGCCCGTCCATCTCGGGACAGGCCAGCACGGCCACGGTGTCGGCGCGGAACTGGTCGACCACGATCGGCACGTCGCTGAGGTCGCCCGCGACGGGCACCTCGCCCACGAAGTCGCCCGGCGCGCCCCCCGGCAGGCAGGCGGCCACGACGTCCATCCCGTGGTAGCGCTCCTTCCGGAACAGCCGCACCAGCTCCTCGACGGACGCCGCGTGCCCGACGGCGACCACCTTGCGCATGCACTCCCCCGCCGCCCTGCGCCGGTGCAGTGAGCGGCGCAGGGCGTAGCGGAGGATCAGGGTGAGCAACGTCACCAGCGGCAGCGCGAGCACGACGTAGCCCCGGGCGACGTCGGTCTTGGTCAGGTAGGAGCCGATGGCGGTGCCCGCGGTCAGCGCGACGCCCGACTGCACGACCCGGCGGAACTCCTCGGAGCCGACGCCGAGCATGCGCGGCTCGTACGCGCGGTTGAGCGCCACCGCGAACGCCCACACCACCGGCAGGGCCAGGCTGACCAGCAGGTACGGCAGCACGTACGGCGTGAGCTCGCCGAAGCGCACGTAGAAAGCGAGCCCGGACCCCACCCAGGCCCCGCAGAGGTCGCCCAGCACCGCGCGGAAGCGGTAGGAGCGGACCCAGGTGGGCGTGCGCGGGCTGACTCGCCAGGAGGCCACGGGGCCCGGTCCGACGACGGCCATGAAGCCCTCACCCCGCACGCATGCCTCCAGGTGACCATTCCTGAACGGACAGTCACAGATGGTAGCCGCGAGGGAGGCAGAGAACCGGCGAACGGACCTATGTGGCGATCAGCGTGGAGGGCCCGAAATATGCAGATCAGAACGGTGGAAGTCGTTCTGGGTGACTTCGAGGCCGCGAGACATCAGCGACTCCACGACGTCGGCCGCCCGGTCCACGAGGAAGGGCAGGTCCTTGCGCTCCATGGTGGCGAAGTCCCGCAGCACGAAGGAGGCGGGGTCCATGCGCCCGGGCGGGCGCCCGATGCCGAAGCGGACCCGCAGGTAGTCGCGGGTGCCGAGGACCTTGGTGATCGACTTGAGGCCGTTGTGGCCGTTGTCGCCGCCGCCGAGCTTGGCCCTCAGCGCGCCGTAGGGCACGTCGAGCTCGTCGTGGACGACGATCAGCCGCTCCGGGCCGATCTTGTAGAAGTCGGAGAGCGCCTTGACGGGCCCGCCGGAGAGGTTCATGTAGGTGAGGGGCTTGGCCAGGATCGCGGTGCTGGTCTCGCACACCTCGGCCCTGCTCTTGTGCGCCTTGAACCGCCCGCCCGCCCTGGCGGCGAGCTCGTCGAGCACCATGAAGCCCGCGTTGTGCCTGTTGCCCGCGTATTCGGGCCCCGGATTGCCCAGGCCGGCGATCAGCCAGCGATCCATCTGCACCCCTTACAGCGGAACGGGGCGGCTCGAGTCCGGCCACCCCGTTCACGAATCGGACCGTTACTCGGCAGGAGCCTCGGCGGTCTCGGAAGCCGCGGCGGCCTCGCCCTCGGCGGCCTCCTCGCCCTCCGCCGGCTCCTCGACCGGCTTGGCGCTCACCTGGAGCACGACGGCCTCGGGGTCGGCGGCCAGGGTGGCGCCCTTCGGCAGCGCGAGCTGCGCGGCCGTGATGGCGGTGCCGACCTCCAGGCCCTCGACGTCGACCTCGACGCCGGTCGGGATGTGGGTGGCCTCGGCCTCGACGGCGATGGAGACGAGCTGCTGGTCGAGCAGGCCGTCGGTGTGGACGTCGCCGACCGTGGTGACCGGGATCTCGACGGTGACCTTCTCGCCGCGCTTGACCAGCAGCAGGTCGACGTGCTCGACGAAGCCCTTGATCGGGTCGCGCTGCACGCCCTTGGGCAGGGCCAGCTCGTCGACGCCCTCACCCTTGAGGCGGATCAGCACGTTGGGCGTGCGGAGCGCGAGGAGCACCTCGTGGCCGGGCAGGGTCAGGTGCTTGGGGTCGATGCCGTGCCCGTAGAGAACGGCGGGCACCTTGTCGGCGCGACGGATCTTGCGAGCGGCGCCCTTGCCGAACTCGGTGCGGGGCTCGGCGGCGATACGTACTTCGGACACGACATCTCCTAGGGATGCTTGGAGTCTGGTGGGTGTCTGCGCTCTCCCTCACCCGCCCTAGCGGAAGGCGTTACGAGCGCAACCGTGCCAGTCTACTCGGTCAGGTGTCACCCTCGAACAAGCTCGTGACCGAGCCGTCCTGGAAGACCTCGGTGATCGCGCGGGCGATGAGCGGCGCGATCGACAGCACCGTCAGCTTGTCGAACCGGTTGGCCTCCGCCAGCGGCAGCGTGTTGGTGACGATGACCTCGGAGATCCGGGAGTTCTTGAGCCGGTCGACGGCCGGGTCCGAGAAGACCGCGTGGGTGGCGGCGGTGATCACGTTGGTGGCGCCCTGCTCGTAGAGGGCGTCGGCGGCCTTGCAGATGGTGCCCGCGGTGTCGATCATGTCGTCGATCAGCACGCAGGTGCGGCCGCGGACCCGTCCGACGACCTCGTTGACCTTCACCTGGTTGGCCACGTCGAGGTCGCGGCGCTTGTGGATGAACGCCAGCGGCGTGCCGAGCGTGTCGGCCCAGCGCTCCGACAGCCGGACGCGGCCGGTGTCGGGCGAGACGACGGTGGTGTTCTCCAGGTCGAGCTTGTTCTTGAGGTAGCTCTCCAGCACCGGCATCGCGAACAGGTGGTCGACCGGGCCGTCGAAGAAGCCCTGGATCTGCGAGGTGTGCAGGTCGATCGACATGAGCCGGTCGGCGCCCGCGGTCTTGAACATGTCGGCCATCAGCCGGGCCGTGATGGGCTCGCGGCCGCGGCCCTTCTTGTCCTGGCGGGCGTAACCGTAGAACGGCATGACCACGGTGATGCGCTTGGCGGAGGCCCGCTTGAGCGCGTCGACCATGATCAGCTGTTCCATGATCCACTTGTTGATGGGCGCGGTGTGGCTCTGGATGACGAAGGCGTCGCAGCCGCGTACGGACTCCAGATAGCGGGCGTAGATCTCGCCGTTGGCGAAGTCGATCAGCTTGGTGGGGGTGAGGGAGACGCCGACGTGCTGAGCCACCTCCTCGGCGAGCTCAGGGTAGGCCCGGCCGGAGAAGAGCATGAGGTTCTTCTCGCCCGGCTGTTTGATACTGCTCACTTGCCACTCTCCTGCTGCTCTTGCTCGGCCAGCGCCCGCTGGGCGGCCGCGGCCGACTTCGTGCCCGCGCGCCTGCGCAAGACCCATTTCTCGATGTTGCGCTGCCGCGCTCTGGCCACGCCGATGGCGCCGGGTGGCACGTCGTCGACGATCACCGAGCCCGCCGCCGTGTAGGCGCCGTCATTGATCGTGACCGGGGCGACGAGCATGGTGTCGCAGCCGACGAACACCCCGTCGCGAATGGTCGTCTGGTGCTTGTTGACCCCGTCGTAGTTGACGAAGACGGTGGAGGCGCCGATGTTGACGTCGTCGCCGATCGTGGCGTCTCCCGCGTAGGACAGGTGCGGCACCTTGGAACGCTCGCCGACCTTGGTGTTCTTCATCTCGACGAACGTGCCGGCCTTGGACTTGCGGCCGAGCACCGTGCCGGGGCGGAGGTAGGCGTACGGGCCGACGTTGACCTCGGGGCCGATGTCGGCGCTGTCGCAGACGGCGTTGCGGACGACGGCGCCCTCGCCGACGCGGGTGTCGGTCAGCGTGGTGGCGGGGCCGACCTCGGCGCCGGTCTCGATCACGGTGTCGCCGTGGAGCTGGGTGCCGGGGAGGATGACCGCGTCGGGCGCGATCCGCACGCCGACGTCGATCCAGGTGCTGCCGGGGTCGATGATCGTCACCCCGGCGCGCATGTGGGCTTCGAGCAGGCGCAGGTTGAGCACCTTGCGGGCGGCGGCGAGCTGCACGCGGTCGTTGACGCCCTCGACCTCGACGAAGTCGCCCGCGACGCAGGCGCCGACCCGGTGGCCGTCGCCGCGCAAGATGGCCAGGACGTCGGTGAGGTACTCCTCGCCCTGGGCGTTGTCGGTGGACACGCGCTTGACGGCGTCGGCGAGCAGCGAGCCGTCGAAGGCGTAGATCCCGGAGTTCATCTCCTTGATGGCGCGCTGCTCCGGGCTGGCGTCCTTCTCCTCGACGATCTCCAGCACGGCGCCGCTCTCGTCGCGGATGATCCGCCCGTAGCCGGTCGGATCGGGCACGTCGGCCGTCAGCACGGTGACGGCGTTGCCCTCGGCCTCGTGCCGTTCGAGCAGCTCGGCGAGGGTCTGCGGGCGCAGGAGAGGAACGTCCCCGTACGTGACCAGCACGGTGCCGGAGATCACGCCGACCTCTTCGAGCACGGTGCGGACCGCGTGGCCGGTGCCACGCTGCTCACGCTGGACGACGGCGCGCGCGTCGGGACTGGTGGCGGCCAGATGGCCGCCGACCTGCTCCAGCGCGTGGCCGATGACGACGATCAGCTGCTCGGGACCGAGGTCCCGGGCGGCTGCGAGCATATGGTCGACCAGCGCACGGCCACATAGCTCGTGCAGGACTTTGGGGGTCTGGCTCTTCATCCGGGTGCCCTCGCCGGCGGCGAGGACGATGACGGCTGCCGGGCGCGGCACACTCACGGACTGCGGCTCCCTGTGACTGGACGGATCAGGGCAATTGGTACGTCTACCGCACCGCTACCCTCCCGACACCGTGAGGATACCTGGACGCACCCGGAACATTCTCGCCGGGGGAGCAGGTCACAGCTCCCGGAAGAGGACTCGAACCCCTACAAAGTGGACCAAAACCACTTGTCCTGCCGATTAGACGATCCGGGACAGATCGGACACGTGGCGTCCGACACATCCCTACGATACCGATCCCACACCCCGGCGCGCGCCCGTAATTGCGCCCCACACCCGCCTCGGGCGCGAAGTCCCAGGTAGCGGCGGGTACGCGGCTTGCCGACCCTATAACAGACCGCCCTAAAGGGCGCAAGACACGAACCCCACCCACCTTGTTCTGCAGAGCGTCATGTTCCCCACATTCACGGCTTAGGGCTTCCTTACTTACGCTGGCGTAGGTTACGGTTGCGTAGCCAGGACATACATCCTCATACATGCCGTTGGAGGTCGTCCATGACCGTTGTCGCCGAGCGTTCCGCCCCGACACCGAAGCCCGAATTCGAGCCCGAGCCCAGATCCAAGGCGGAGCTGGTCACCTTCGCACTCGTCGTCGGGCTGCCGCTGATCGCGATCGCGGCCGCCGTGCCGTTCGCGTGGGGATGGGGTCTCGGCTGGTCGGACATCGTCATCTCCTTCGTCTTCTACGTGGTCTCCGGGCTCGGCGTGACCGTGGGGCTGCACCGCTACTTCACCCACGGCTCGTTCAAGGCCAAGCGGCCGCTGAAGATCGCGCTGGGCATCGCGGGCAGCCTGTCGCTGGAGATGTCCGTACTCGACTGGGTGGCCACGCACCGCAAGCACCACAAGTTCTCCGACAAGGAGGGCGACCCGCACTCGCCGTGGCGTTTCGGCCCCGGCTTCAAGTCCCTGACCAAGGGCCTGCTGTACGCCCACATGGGCTGGCTGTTCGAGAGCGAGCGGACCAACCGGGAGAAGTACGCTCCCGACCTGGTCAAGGACGCCGACGTCATGAAGCTGCACAAGTGGTTCGGCACGATCGCCCTCACCTCCATCCTGCTCCCCGGCGTGATCGGCGGGCTCGTCACCTGGTCCTGGCAGGGCGCGCTGACCGCGCTGTTCTGGGGCTCGCTCGTCCGCATCGGCCTGCTGCACCACGTGACCTGGTCGATCAACTCCATCTGCCACGTCTTCGGCGAGGAGGAGTTCCAGGTACGCGACAAGTCGCGCAACGTCTGGTGGCTGGCCATCCCGTCCTTCGGCGAGTCCTGGCACAACCTGCACCACTCCGACCCGACCTGCGCCCGGCACGGGGCGCTGAAGGGCCAGATCGACCTGAGCGCCGGGCTCATCCGGATCTTCGAGAAGCTCGGCTGGGTGTACGACGTCCGCTGGCCGACTCCCGAACGCCTGGCGGCGAAGCGCATTGCCTGACGTAGATCAGCCGGTGAACGGCCGCGCACCCGTGGCCGTCATTATGGAGACCGTGACCGAACCCCCGACTCGCAGGCGTATGTCCGGTAGCGAGCGCAGAGAGCAGCTGATCCGCATCAGCCGCACCCTCTTCGCGGAGAAGGGGTTCGACGGGACCTCTATCGAGGAGATCGCAGCTACCGCACAGGTGTCGAAACCCGTGGTCTACGAGCATTTCGGCGGCAAGGAAGGCGTCTACGCGGTCGTCGTGGACCGCGAGATGCAGAAGCTCCTCACCATGATCACCGAGGCGCTGGCCGCGTCCCATTCACTGATCAAACTGGAGCGGGCCGCGCTGGCGCTGCTCCACTACATCGAGGAGAGCAGCGAGGGCTTCCGCATCCTGGTGCGCGACTCCCACGCCGCCTCGGGCACCGGCACGTTCGCGAGCCTGATCAGCGAGATCGCCAGCCAGGTCGAGGACGTCCTCGCCGACGAGTTCGCGGCCCGCGGCTACGACCCCAAGCTCGCGCCGATGTACGCCCAGATGCTGGTCGGCATGGTCGCTCTGACCGGGCAGTGGTGGCTCGACGTACGCAAGCCGGGCCGCGAGGAGGTCGCCGCCCACCTCGTCAACCTGGCCTGGAACGGCCTGACCGGGCTCAACCCCAACCCGGCGATCACCGCCGCGACCCGCGACCAGCCCGTCTCCGTCCCCGCCCCGGGCCCTCTCCCCGCCAAGCCGCGCACGAACGACAAGGAGCTGCGCGAGCTGGAGAAGGCGCGGGAGAAGGAGCTGAAGGAGGCGGAGAAGGCGCGGCTGCGGGAGTTCAAGGAGGCGGAGAAGGCTCGGGTCAGGGAGCTCAAGGAGCGGGAACGGCTGCTCAAGGAGGCCGAGAAGGAGCGAGAGCGGGTGCTGAAGGAGGCGGAGAAGGCGCGGGAGCGCGAGGAGAAGATCCGCCAGCGCGAGGCCCGCCTCGCCGAACGCGCCGCCCGCCTGGAACAGGCGGACCACCCGGAGTAGGCCCGAGCGCCCCCGGCCCGGCCCCCCGAAGGACCTCAGCCCTTCTCACCCCCTTCCCCAAAGGACCTCAGCCACGGTCGGCGGGGCGGTTCTCGGCGGCGAGATGCGGCTCGCCGCCCATGAATTCAAAAAGTCCGGAGAAAGGGGCAGATGTGCGAAGACGGTCCGGCGGTGGGCTTGAACAGGGGGGATGTCTTGAGTGACGATTGGGTTGAGCGTGGTTGACTTTCCAGGATAAGCCGTTGCGACCGCGTTAACGTTCTGTTCAACCAATCGGGGCAATATAGGCCATATGTCCGCGGAACCGTTCCAACCCGCCAACGACCTGCCCCTGCCTCAGGAGCGGTTTCTCAATCGTGAAGAGAGCTGGCTCCAGTTCAACGAGCGCGTCCTCGATCTGGCCGAAGATCCATCGACCCCCCTCCTGGAGCGGGTGCGCTTCCTGGCGATCTTCGCCAGCAACCTCGACGAGTTCTTCCGCGTACGGGTCGCGGGCCTGAAACGGCGCATGGCCACGGGCCTGCTGCTGCGTACCAAGAGCGGGTTGAAGCCCCGCGAGGAGCTGGCCAGGATCGCCACGATCGCGGACGATCTGGCCAGGCGGCACGCCGCGGCCTTCCACCACCACATCTGCCCCCAGCTGGCCGCCGAGGGCATCGAGATCGTCAGGTGGGACGAGCTGGGCCGCGAGGAGCGTACGGAGCTGCGCAAGCTGTTCAGGGAGCGGATCAGGCCGGTGCTGACGCCGCTGGCCGTGGACCCCGCGCACCCCTTCCCCTACATCTCCGGGCTCAGCCTGAACCTCGCGGTCCTGGTGCGGAATCCGGCGACCGACCACACGGTTTTCGCGCGGGTCAAGGTGCCGTCGCAGTTGCCGCGGTTCGTACCGGCCTCGAAGGACCGGTTCGTCCCTCTTGAGGATGTCATCGCGGCCCATCTGGGGCAGCTCTTCAAGGGCATGGAGATCCTCCAGCACCACGTCTTCCGCGTCACCAGGAACGAGGATCTCGACGTCGACGAGGACGTCACCGAGAACCTCATGCAGGCCCTGGAGAAGGAGCTGCTCAAGCGGCGGTTCGGCCCGCCCGTGCGGCTCGAGGTCGAGGACACGATCACCCCGGAGGTGCTGGCGCCGCTGATCGAGGAGCTGGAGCTGGCGCCGCACGAGGTCTACCGGGTGGCCGGGCCGCTCGACCTGTCGGGCCTGCACGCCATCGCCGACCTGGACCGGGGCGAGCTGAGCTACCGGCCGTTCGTGCCCGCCGAGGTGATCAGCGCCGAGGACGACCTGTTCTCGATCCTGCGCGAGCGCGACGTGCTGCTGCACCACCCGTACGACTCGTTCGCCACCAGCGTGCAGCGCTTCATCGAGGTGGCCGCGGCCGACCCCAGGGTCCTGGCGATCAAGCAGACCCTCTACCGCACCAGCGGCGAGTCCCCCATCGTGGACGCGCTGATCGACGCGGCCGAGGCGGGCAAGCAGGTCGTCGTGGTCGTGGAGATCAAGGCCCGCTTCGACGAGCACGCCAACATCTCCTGGGCACGCAAGCTGGAGCGGGCCGGCTGCCATGTCGTCTACGGCGTGGTCGGGTTGAAGACCCACTGCAAGCTCGCGCTCGTGGTCCGCCAGGAGGCCTCGGGCGAGCTGCGCCGCTACTGCCACATCGGCACGGGCAACTACAACCCCAAGACCGCCCGCCAGTACGAGGACTTCGGCCTGCTCACCGCCGACCCGCTGGTCGGCGAGGACGTGACGGACCTGTTCATCCACCTGACCGGCTACTCCAACCACTCCGCCTACCGGCGGCTGCTGGTCGCGCCCCACTCGATGCGCAGCGGGCTGCTGGCCAGGATCGAGCGGGAGATCGCCCACCAGGAGGCGGGGCGCCCGGCACGGATCAGGATCAAGACGAACTCCCTGGTGGACGAGCCGATCATCGACGCCCTCTACCGGGCGTCCAGGGCGGGCGTCCCGGTGGACCTGTGGGTGCGGGGCATCTGCAGCCTCCGCCCCGGCATCCCAGATTTGTCCGAAAATATCCGCGTAAGGTCGGTCTTGGGGCGCTTCCTTGAGCACTCCCGGGTGTACGAGTTCGGTCTGGGCCGCCGCCCCGAGATCTGGATCGGCAGCGCCGACCTCATGCGCAGGAACCTCGACCGCCGCGTCGAGGCCCTGGTCAAGGTGACCTCGCCGCAGCACAAGGCCTACCTCATCGAGCTGATGGACCTGGCCATGGCCGAGACCACGAACGCGTGGGTGCTCAACTCCGACGGCACGTGGGCCCGCCACCAGGGCGAGGATCTGCAGAGCCACCTCATCGGCATGCGCCGCTGGAGGACCGTTGATGACTGACCTGCTCCGCGCCGCCGGAGCCGTGATCTGGAGGGGCGAGGAGAGCCACCCCGAGGTCGCCGTCATCCACCGTCCCGACTACGACGACTGGACCTTCCCCAAGGGCAAGCTGAAGTCCGGCGAGCACGTGATCGCCGCCGCCCTGCGCGAGGTGCGGGAGGAGACCGGGCTGACGGTGCTGCTCGGCCGCGCGCTGCCGCCGGTCCACTACCTCAGCTCCGGGCGGCTCAAGCGGGTCGACTACTGGACGGCGCGGGTGGCCGCCGACGACGGGTTCACCCCCGGTGAGGAGGTGGACGAGCTGCGCTGGCTGCCGTTAGAGGAGGCCAGGCGGCTGCTGACGTTCGAGTGGGACGTGGGGCTGCTGCGCGCGCTGAGGGCCGCGCCGCTCGAGACCGTGCCCCTCGTCCTCGTACGGCACGGCTCGGCCGGCTCCAGGCAAGAGTGGCAGGGCGACGACGAGTCGCGCCCGCTCGACACCGACGGCCGGGCGCAGGCGGCGCAGCTGGCCACCGCGCTGCCCGCCTACCGGCCCGAGCTGCTCATCAGCTCCCCCAGCGCCCGATGCGTCCAGACCTTGGAGCCGTACGGGGCCGAGGTCAAGCTGGAGCCCCTCCTCAGCGAGGAGGGGCAGGACCCGCAGAAGACGCCCGCCATGGTCAGGGAGATCGCCGTGCCCGCGGCCGTGTGCAGCCACCGCAAGGTGCTCCCCGACCTGATCAGGACGTTGAGCGGAACGGACCTGCACCTGCGCAAGGGCGCGTTCGCGGTGCTGCAGCGGGTGGGCGGGGACGTCGTCAGCGTCGAGCGCTACGCGACCTGACCGCCCACGCCGCTCACCACGCGGCCGCCCACGCCGCTCCCCACGTGACCGGCAGCACCGCTCACCACGCGGCCGCCCGCGCCGCTCCCCACGTGACCGGCAGCACCGCTCACCACGTGACCGGCAGCTCCGCGAAGCCGTCGGCGATCCTCCCCTGGCTGCGCGGCAGCTCCTCGACGGGCACGGCCGTCCGCAGGGTGGGGAAGCGCTGGAACAGCCTGCTGAACACCGCCACCAGTTCGACCCTGGCCAGGCTGGCGCCGATGCAGAAGCGCGGGCCGTACCCGAAGCTCAGATGCGGGTCGGTCTGCGGACGGCGGAGGTCGAACACATCCGGATCCGGATATATCCGCTCATCCCGGTTGGCCGCGCCCGGGGTGAGCACCACGGCCTCGCCCCGGCGGATCGTCCGGCCGCCGATCTCGATGTCCTCGTGGGCGTACCTGGGCAGGCCGTGCAGGCTCGGCGCGGCCATCCGCAGGATCTCCTCGACCGCGCCGGGCGCCAGCCCCGGGTCGGCGATGAGCAGGTCGCGCTGGCCGGGGTTGGCGAGCAGGAGCAGCACGCCGAAGTCGATGCGGTTGACCGTGGTCTCGTGGCCGGCGAACAGCAGCCCGCCGGCGAGCTCGGCGATCCTCCCGTCGTCGTCCAGCTCAGTGGCAAGGTCGGACAGCACGTCCTCGGCCGGCTCGCGCCGCTTGCGCTCGATGAGCTCGGCCATGTACGCGCTCAGCTCCTCGCGCGCCGCCTGCCCCTCCTCCAGGTTCCGCATGTCGCCCAAGCGGAACGACACGCCCCCGAAGTACTCCCTGTCCTCGTACGGCACGCCGAGGAGCTGGCAGATGACCAGCACGGGCAGCGGGAAGGAGAGCTCGGCGTGCAGGTCGGCGGGCGGGGTCAGCTTGGCCAGGCAGTCGAGCCGCTCGTCCACGAGCGAGCCGACGTGGTCGCTGAGCGCCTTCATCCGGCGGGCCGAGAAGGACGGCATGAACAGCCTGCGCATGCGGTCGTGCTCGGCCTTCTCCGTGGCGATGTCGCCCTGGGGGCCGCCGAGTATGGCCGAGCCCGACAGTCTGGCGGCCTTGTCCGGCTCGGGATGCGAGCGCCCGAGCCGGGGGTCGTTGAACAGGCTGCGCGCGTCCTCGTAGCCGCTGACCAGCCAGACCTCGTCACCCGTCTGGGTGCGTACCTTCGCGATGCCCGCTTCGGCCCGCAGGTCGCGGTACGCGGCCGGCACCTCCAGCACGCTGCCGCGCTCGAAGGGGATGGTGGGAAGGTTCCTCATAGAACCTTCATAACCGCCCCGACCGTCTCTGCCCAGACTCTGGGGAACTCCGCGTACGCCCGCTCGGCCGCGCTGCGCTCGATGCCGATGAGCACTCCGTACGTGAACGTGTCCTCGCCTGCCTGGCGGGCGCTCTCGGCCTCCTTCGCCAGCGTCTCCTGCGCCACCACGCCGTCCTGGTGCGTTCCCAGGATTTCCTGGACGTTCTCGGAAAGCTTGGCGAGCTTGCCCATGTTCGCGCCGAGGGTGGGTTGGAGCGCTTCGGCGGTGTAACGAGCGCGTTTGGCGGCCTTGCGCACGTCATGCATGGCTATTTCATGACGTTCCGGGTCTTCTATGGCCTGAGCGGTTTCGTAGGCCTTCGTCACCCGGTTCCAGCCGGCCGCCGCGATGGCGCTGAGCTTCTTCTCGGCGGGCTTGGCCGCCGCCTTCTCCAGCTTCGGGTCGGAGACGAGCTGATCGAGCGCGTTGAGGAGGGTGTAGTAGCGTTCGCCGCTGAGTGCCTCCTTGATGCGGGCGTACGCCTCCTGCTCGCGTTCGTGCAGATCCGTACCGAGCCGGGCCTGGATGGGGCCGTGGACCAGCTCGGGCTCCAGCCTCGCCAGCTCCTTGGCGAACCTGGCCCTGATCACCTCCAGGTCGCGGGCCTCGCCGAGCACGTTGCCGAGCCAGCGCAGCTCGTCCTGCACCTGGGCGGTGTCCGCGACGACGCTCTTGAACGCCTTGAGCGCGCTGCGCATCCTGCGGGCGGCCACGCGCATCTGGTGCACGGCGTCGTCCTCGGCCCGGCGTACGCGGGGATCCTGCGCGAGGAGGGCGTTGACCTGCCCGGCCAGGTAGGCGACGACGATCTCGCCCGCCGTGCCCGGCTCGGTGGGGGCCTTGGGGAGCGGGGTGGGTTCGAGCAGTTTGGCGAGTTTGCTGGTGGCCGCCGAGGGCGTCGCGCCGGCCTTCCTGAGGCGTTTGCCGACCTTGGCGAGGACGGCCTGGCGATCGGGGGCGAGCAGCTCGGCCTCGACCTCGCGCCACCGTACGATCTTGGGCTCATCCCCGTACACCGTGCCCTTGACGCGGTCGTCGGCGACCTCGACGAGCTTGACGCCGTCGTCGAGCAGGACGGTCACGCTCCTGCGGGTGTCCAGCTCCGCGACCGGAACGAGCGGGGCGCCGCGGGTGTA
The DNA here is from genome assembly GCF_014873145.1 of Nonomuraea angiospora. Lineage (NCBI taxonomy): Bacteria > Bacillati > Actinomycetota > Actinomycetes > Streptosporangiales > Streptosporangiaceae > Nonomuraea > Nonomuraea angiospora. The sequence continues at coordinate 6,588,095 of NZ_JADBEK010000001.1, forward strand.
GGCGCGGACGAGCTCGGCCAGCTCCTCGGGCACGATCTTGGTGCTGCGGGTGAGGGGACGGGTGATCTCCTGTCGCACGCCCTTGGCCTTGGGCAGTTTCAGGTGCCAGCCGGCGTCCTCACCGCCTCGTCGCCGCCTGAGCGTGACGCCCCGGGCGGCCAGCCTCAGGTCGGCGGTGTCGTAATAGAGAGCCACCAGCTGATAGCTCTTCGGCCCTATGACCTCGGCCACACGGCTCAGGTCCGGAATCGCGTAGTCGGGAGGAACGTCAAATTTGTCCTCGATCTCGATGCCCACTACACCTCGCAAGAGTCCGATTTCGGAACATCATGCCACTCTGAGGTGAACATCACACGGCCTGCAGGAGCTCGATCCTGTTGCCGACGGGGTCCGCGAGATAGATCCGCCGGTAGCCGGGGAAGAGAAGGTCGGGCTCCGTGCCGGAGGCGTACGCGCCGAGGTCGTCCACCAGGAAGGCAGGATGTGCCTTGCGCGCGGGCCTGAAGTCGTCCTCGATGCCGAGGTGCACTTCCACACCCTCGCCCTTGAACCATACCCCACCGCGTTCGGCCAGCTCCGGCGGCTTGGGGACCTCCCGCAGCCCCAGCACGCCCTCGTAGAAGCGCCTCAGCTCAGGCTCGCTGCCCCTGGGCGCGGCGAGCTGGACGTGGTGCAGCGCCTTGATCATTTCTGCATCACCACGAAGATCCGCCGGAACTCGAAGGGGGTCCCGTAGCTCCTGGCCGGGTACGCCTCGGCGAGCGATTTGGCGAGGTCCTGCCTGAACCGCTGCCGCTCGTCCGGGTCGAGCCGGTCGAAGACCGGGCGCAGGGCGGTGCCGGAGACCCAGTCGAGCACCGGGTTCTCGCCCTGGAGCACGTGCACGTAGGTCGTCTCCCACGCGTCCACCTGCGCACCGCCGTGGTTGAGCAGGTCCAGATAGTCGACCGGGTCGTCGACCGGGTGCGCCCTGAGGACGCCGTCGAGCCTGTCGGACCAGGTGCGGGAGGCGCACAGGTCGCGGATGGCGACGTGGCTGGGCGCGCCGAAGTTGCCCGGCACCTGGAACGCCAGCCAGCCCCCCGGGGCCAGATCCTCGACCCAGTGCTCCAGCACCTCGCGGTGCTCCGGCACCCACTGCAGGACGGCGTTCGAGACGATCACGTCCATCGGCCGGTCGGGACGCCACGTGGCCACGTCCGCCACCGCGAAGCGCACCCGGGACTCCAGCGCGCGGGCCTTGGTGATCATCGCGGGCGAGGAGTCGTAGCCCTCCACGGTCGCGCGGGGCCAGCGATTGGCCAGCTCAACGGTGAGTTCGCCACTGCCGCAGCCCGCGTCCACGACATAATCGGGATCGACCGCCCCCACTCTGGAGATCAGCTCGATGAATGGCCGCGACCGCTCGTCGGCGTAGACCGCGTACGTTACCGGGTCCCAGATATCTCTTGACATGAAGATAATTGATATCGAGAGAGATATCTCGATGTCAAGACAGTACACTCTTGTGTCATGACGGAGGATGCTAGAGACGAGGTCGACCGCCTCGTCGCGGCTTGGCGCGCGGAACGCCCCGACCTCGACGTCGAGCCGCTCCAGGTGCTCTCTAGGGTGTCACGACTGGCCAAACATCTCGACCGGGCCAGGCGGGCGGCGTTCGCCGAGCACGACCTGGAGCCCTGGGAGTTCGACGTGCTGACGGCGCTGCGACGGGCCGGCAAGCCGTACGAGCTCAGCCCCGGCGCCCTGCTGCGGGCCACGCTCGTCACCTCGGGGACGATGACCAACCGCATCGACCGGCTCGCCCAGGCGGGCCTGGTGCGCCGCCGCCCTGACCCGGAGGACCGGCGCGGCGTCCTGGTGTCCCTGACGGACCCGGGCCTCGCCCGCGTGGACGCCGCCTTCGCCGACTTGTTGCGGCGGGAACACGAGCTCCTGTCGGGCCTCGGCTCCGACGATCAGCGCGCCCTCTCAGGCCTCCTCCGCACCCTCCTCGCCCCTTTCGACTCCCCCCACTAACTGTTTACTCCTCACGGATCACGGCACGTCCTCGGGCGGGTGCGGCCCAAACCCTCAGCCGCCCAGACGGCCAACCACCCCAAGCCACTCCACCTCGGGGAACGCGAGACCTCAGCCACCTCAAGCGGTCAGCCACTTCCAGCCACCCCGCCACGAGGGACGCAAGGCGACAGCCGCCCCAGCGACCAACCACCTCAAGCCCGTGTGACACGAAGCCTCAACCGCCCAGGCAATCGGCAAGCCCCAGCCACCCACCTCGGGGAACACGAAACCTCAGCCACCCCAGGCGGTCAGCCACTTCCAGCCACCCCGCCACGAGGGACGCAAGGCGACACGTCCAAGCGACCACCACCCCACCCCACCTCACGGGACATGAAGCGACAGCCACCCCAAACGACGACCATCCCACCCCGCGGGACGCGAAAGCTCAGTCGCCCAGGCGGTCGGCCACTTCCAGCCACTCCGCCTCGATCGTGTCCTTCTGGGTGATGATCTCGCGCAGCTGGGCGTCGAGGGAGGCCAGCTTCTCGTAGTCGCTGGCCGCATCGGCCATGGCCGCGTGAAGGCGGGACTCCTGATCGCTCAGCTTGTCGAGCTGGCGTTCCAGGCGGTTGAGCTCCTTGCGCAGCTCGCGCTCCTCCTTGGCCGACAGCCCCGGCAGCCCGCCCTTCGCCTCGTCGGGCGCAGACGTACCCGCGGCGCCACCCGATGCGGCGGCGGCACTGGGCGCCTGCGCGGTCGCGGAGTTCGCGGAATTCGTGGAGGTGCCGAGACGGGCGGTCAGGGCCGTGCCGGCCGCGCGGCGTTCGAGGTATTCGTCCACCCCGCCGGGCAGCAGCGCGAGCTTGCCGTCACCGAGCAGCGCCACGCAGCGATCGGTCACCCGCTCCAGGAAGTAGCGGTCGTGGCTCACCAGGACCAGCGTGCCCGGCCAGGCGTCCAACAGGTCCTCGAGCTCGTTGAGCGTCTCGATGTCGAGGTCGTTGGTGGGCTCGTCGAGCAGCAGGACGTTGGGGTCGTCCATGAGGAGCCTGAGCAGCTGCAGCCGCCGCCGCTCACCGCCGGACAGGTCGCCGACGACCTTCCACTGCGCCTCGCCCCTGAACCCCAGGCGTTCGAGCAGCTGGGAGGCCGTCCACTCCCGCTTGCCGACCTGGAGGTACTTGCGTACCTCCTCCACCGACTCCAGCACCCGCCGCGCCGGATCCAGCTCGGCCAGCTCCTGGGACAGGTGCGCGAGGCGTACCGTCTTGCCCTTGATCACGCGCCCGGAGTCGGGCACCACCGTGCCGGCGAGCAGGCGCAGCACGGACGACTTGCCGGAGCCGTTCACCCCGATCAACCCGATGCGGTCCCCGGGGCCGAACTGCCACGTGAGATCGTCGAGCACCAGCGGCCCGCTGTCCGGCCCGCCGGCGTGCAGGGTGACGTCCTCTAGGTCGTAGACGGTCTTGCCGAGGCGGGCCGCGGCGAACTTCATCAGCTCGACGGTCTCGCGCGCCGGAGGCTCGTTCGCGATCAGCGCCTGGGCGGCCTCGATGCGGAACTTCGGCTTGGACGTGCGGGCGGGCGGACCGCGGCGCAGCCAGGCAATCTCCTTGCGCATGAGGTTCTGGCGGCGCTCCTCGGCGGCCTGCGCGATCCGCGCCCGTTCGGCCTTCGCCAGCACGTAAGCGGCATAACCGCCCTCATACCGCTCGACCCGCCCGTCCACGACCTCCCACGTACGGCTCGACACGGCATCAAGGAACCACCGGTCGTGCGTCACGGCCACCAGCGCGCTCTTCCTGGCCGCCAGATGCCCGGCCAGCCAGGCGATGGCCTCGATGTCGAGGTGGTTGGTGGGCTCGTCCAGCATGATCAGGTCGTGGTCGTCGATGAGCAGCCGCGCCAGCGCCGTACGCCTGCGCTCCCCACCGGATAGATCACCGGCCCTGGCGTCGAGGTCGAGATCGCCGATCAGGTTGGCGAGGATCTCGCGTACGCCCTGATCCCCCGCCCATTCGTGCTCGGCCCGCTCGCCGAGCACGATCTCACGTACGGCGGTGCCGGCGTCGAGCGTGTCCTGCTGCGACAGGAACCCGACCCGCAGGCCCCTGTTATGCGTGACCCGCCCCTTGTCAGGCCGGACCGCTCCCGCGATCACGGAAAGGAGGGTCGTCTTACCGCCCCCGTTACGCCCGACGACACCGATGCGCTCGCCCGCCTCGACGCCCAGGGACACGTCACTGAGGAGCGGCTTGGGCCCGTACGCATGGGAAACCGACTCAAGATTGACCAGATTCATGACCTCCTCAGGGTATCGGCTCCTCGCCCACCCAGCGCCCGGCGATTTGCACCCCTCCGCCCCTCGTCACACCCAACGGCACACCCACCCAGCCGCACGCACGAACGACCCGCTCAGGGGTGTACGCCACATGGAGACCACATGGAGACCACATGGAGACGTCCCCGCCGCCGCGTAAGACGTCCTGCCGTCGTGGGAGACGTCCGGTCGTCGTGGGAGAGGTCCCCTCGTCCCGTCGTCATGGGAGATCTCCCATCGCCATGGAAGACGTCCCAGCGCCAGGTAAGACGTCCGGTCGTCGTGGGAGACGTCCCCTCGTCCCGTCGTCACGGGAGATCTCCCATCGCCATGGAAGACGTCCCAGCGCCAGGTAAGACGTCCTGCCGCGGCGGAAGGCGTCCCGTCGTCCGGCCGCCTTGGGAGACGTCCCATCGCCCCGACGCTACGGGAAACCTCCTCCTATCCCCCGCAGGAGACATCCCATCGCCGGGTAAGACGTCTCGTCGCCGCGAGAGACGTCCCATCTCCCGTCGTCACGGGCGACCCTCCCATCGTCGCAGGAGACGTCCTATCGTCGCAGGAGACGTCCTGCCGCCGCGGAAGGCGTCCGTCGTCCGGTCGCCGTGGGAGGTCCCATCCTCCCGTGTTACGGAAGACCTCCGCCTATCCCCCGTGGGAGACGTCCCCTCGCCCCGTCGTCACGGGCGACCTCCCATCGCTATAGGGAGACGTCGCATCGCCAGGTAAGACGTCCTGTCGCCGCGTCGCCACGGAAGATCTCCCGTCGCCGCGGGAGACGTCCCCATCGCCCCGTCGTGCGAGAGACGTCTCCTCGTCATGGGAGACGTCTTATCGCGAGGAGACGTCCGCTTCTCTATCGGTATCCATCGCCGAAGGAGGCGCTCGTGTCGCGGCGAGGCAGCCGCGTCGCAGGAGACGCCCACGCCGCGATGAGGCAGCCGTTGCCGGAAACGTCTGTCGCGTTGTAGGGCCGGGCTCCGAGACTGCGGGTGAGGCCGCAGCGGTGGCCACTGGAACAGGGCAATCGGGAGGAAGGGGCAGGAGACGCTTGCTGGCAGATGAGGATCTGGGGCAAATGTCTACGAACTTGACTCTGCGTGTTGATGAGTTGGGCGTTCGCGAGGTCATCTTTCGAGAACCGCATGTCAGGGCGGCGGGCCTCGATAACATCGAGTGTCCTTGACCCCGGCAAGTGATGAGAGTGGCAGAAGATCGATGAGTTCGGTGACCGTACGTGTGCCCGCGAAGGTCAACGTACAGCTTTCTGTCGGCCCGCTCCGGGAAGATGGCTACCACGACCTGGTCAACGTCTTCCACGCAGTATCGATCTTCGATGAGGTGGTAGCCAAGGAGTCCGAGTCGATCACCGTGGCGGTGAACGGGAAGTGGTCCGACCAGGTGCCGACCGACGAGAGCAACCTGGCGATCCGGGCCGCTCGGGCGCTTGCCAAGCACGCGGGTCGCACGTACGGCGCCGATCTGATCATCCAGAAGGACATCCCCGTGGCGGGCGGGATGGCGGGCGGCAGCGCCGACGCGGCCGGTGCGCTGGTGGCCTGCAATGAGCTGTGGGGTCTGGGGCTGCCGTTCGAAGACCTCATGGAGATCGCCGGCGATCTCGGCAGCGACGTCCCGTTCTCCCTGCTCGGGGGCACGGCGGTCGGCACCGGTCGCGGTGAGCAGTTGAGTGAGCTGCCCACCGGGGGCACGTTTCACTGGGTGTTCGCGTTGGCGGACGGCGGGCTCTCCACGGCCAGCGTCTACGCCGAGTGCGACCGGCTCAGGGCGGCCGAAGGGGCCGAGGTGCCCTGGCCTCAGCTGGACGACTCCCTGATCGAGGCGCTGGGCACGGGGGACGCGTACTCCCTGGGCGCTCATCTGAGCAATGACCTCCAGTCGGCCGCGCTCAGCCTGAGGCCGGAGCTGGCGACCACTCTGGACGCCGGCCGCCAGCACGGGGCCCTCGGCGCGATCGTCTCGGGGTCGGGCCCGACGTGCGCGTTCCTGGCCATCGACGCCCTCCACGCCCGTGACCTGGCCCTCAGCCTGACCACTACGGGCGCCGCGCACACGGCCGTAGCCGCCCACGGCCCGGTCCAGGGCGCCACCCTGGTCTGATTCCTGTCCTCCCGCGTAGCGTTGGCGCCCATGGTCTCGTCCAGGACGCCACGCTGACCTGATTCCCGTCCTCCGGCGTAGCGTTGGCGCCCCGTTGCCAGGACCAGGACGCCACCCTGGTCCGATCCCCGTCCTCCCGCGTAGCGTTGGCGCCCATGGTCTCGTCCAGGACGCCACGCTGACCTGATTCCCGTCCTCCCACGTAGCGACGGCACCCCATCCAGAGTGCTGCCCTGGTCTGATCCCCGTTCGACCGCGTAGCGTCGGCGCCCCACGGCCCAGGCCAGGACACCGCGCTGGTCTGGCTCTCGTCCTCCCGCGTAGCGTTGGTCTGCGGGGTATCGGTCTGACCAGCCGGTTTCCCGTGAGTGAGCGATGAGGCAGAGATGACCAGGGAGGCCGTGGTGGACGTGACGGTGGTTGAGGTGGGGCAGTGGCGGGGGTCCGGGGCTCCTACGGCTGAGCGGCTGCGGGAAGGGGCGCGGTTGCTGGCCGAGATGGTGGGGGCGGCGGACCAGCGGGTTCGTGTCGAAGTTGATGACGATCTTCGTTCGACGGCTGTGAAGGTCCGTGCGGCGGTCGGGCAGGCTCAAGGTGGGCTCCTGGTCACCGTTGGCGGGGATTGCGGGGTTGAACTTGAGCCGGTTGCGGCAGCTCGGGAGCGGTACGGGGATCGGCTCGTTGTGGTCTGGTTCGATGCCCATGGGGATCTGAACACGCCTGAGTCGTCGCCTTCCGGGGCCTATCACGGGATGGTGCTGCGGGCGCTCACTGGGGAAGGGCCCGAGGGGCTGGTGGCTCGGGAGCCGGTGGCGCCTGGGCGGATCGTGCTTGTGGGAGTGCGGGACCTCGATTCGGGTGAGGCCGCCTTTGTCGAGGAGCACGGGGTCCGGCATCTTCCGGTGGTGGACGGCGCGGGGCTGGTCGCGGCGATCGAGGGCTGCGGTGCCGGGGCGCTCGGGGATGACGGCTCTGAGGGGCGGGAGCCTGTGGTCTACGTTCATATCGATCTCGATGTGCTCGATCCTCTGGTCTTCCGGAGTGTGGGGTGTCCTACGCCGGGCGGGCTGCAGCCTGATCAGTTGCTCTCGCTCGTCGCCACCGTTGCCGAGCGGTTCGAGGTGGCGGGGTTGGGACTCACGGAGTACGAGCCGTCCAGGCGGGAAGATCAGGAGTTGCTCTCCGGATTGGTCGGAGAGCTGGTCAAGGTCTGTGCTCAGCCCGGACGTACGACGCCGCGGTAGGCGGAGCGGAAGTACGGCGAGGCGAGGAAGTTGGTCTTTCTGACCACGTCGCCGGTTCTGGGGGCGTGGATCATGAGGCCGTCCCGCAGGAACAGGGCCACGTGGGTCGGGTCGCCCGTGCCGCCGCCGAAGAAGACCAGGTCTCCTGTGCGTCGCGCGCGGAACGGGATCCTGCGGCCCTGGCGGAACTGGGCGCCGGTGTAGTGGCTGAGGGTGATGCCGGCCTTGGACCAGGCGTAGAGGGTCAGGCCGCTGCAGTCGAAGCCCCTTGTGCCGGCGCCCCTTCCGATGCCGATGGTGGGGCCTTTCGCTGAGCCGCCGCCCCAGGAGAAGGAGACTCCCAATTGGTTTAGGGCGGCTGTGGCGGCGATCTGGCCCCTGGTCAGGCTCTTTGTCGCCCTGCCGCCTGTGGTGCGCAGGAGTGATTCGAGGTCGGTTGTGGGATCCGTGATCCTGCCGATTGAGGCGCGTTGAAGGGGCTCGGCTTCGGGGTTGATGGCCAGGGTTGTGGGTTGGGGTGGGGTTGCCGTGGGTTGGGCTGAGGTCGGGTGGGTGGTCAGGGTCCTGGGTTGGGGTCGGGTCGTTGCGGCTTGGGCTGAGGTCGGGTGGGCGGCCAGGACTGCGATGAGCTCGCCGAAGAGGATGCCGCCGAGGGTGAGCCTGAGGAAGGTGGCAAGGGTGATCATGGTGGCCTCCTGACCGTGTGGTGGTTGTGGAGGCCAGGATCATTCGGTGGCGGGAGGTGGGGTTGGACCGAGCGCGGTTCTGTGGAAAACGGGAGGCCGGGTGGGTGGAGCTGTGGACAAGGGCGTTGAGCCGGCACCGTAGGGGGTAGCGTCCGGCGCGGTAGGAAGCAAGCGGCGTCCGGCACGGTCGGAAGGGCGCGCCGCGGGTCATGGGAAGGGGCGCCAGGCGGAAGCGCAGGTGGGGGCGGCGTGGGCACCGCAGGGTACCCGTCCGGAAGGGTGAGGTGGGATGCCAGCCCGGAGGCGGGCCAGAGCACCGGCCCGGGAGGGGCGAGGTGGGGCACCCCGGTGGAAGGGTGAGGTGGGGTGCTGGCCCGGGGGTGGGGCAGAGCCCCCGGTCGGAGGCGAGGTGAGGCCCCCGATCGGAGGACGAGGCGGAGCACCGGCCGGAGGCGTGCACCGACTGGGGGCGAGCATCGGCCAGCGGGCGAGATGGGGCATCGGCCGGCAGGGGTGAACCGGCCGGTCGGGGTAAACCGGCCGGTCGGGGTGAACCGGCCGGTCGGGGTGAACCGGCCGGTCGGGGGGTTTACCAGCCAGGAGGGGGTGTACCGGCGCGAGGGGGTGTACCGGCGCGAGGGGGTGTACCGGCCGGGGGCGGGCACCGGCCAGAGGGAGAGGTAGGCCACCGGCCGGGAGCGGAGCGCACCGGCTGGGAGGGTGGGCCGGGGCACCGGCCGGGGGCACCGGTCAGAGGGCGAGGTAGGGGACCGGCCGGGAGCGGGGCGCAGCGGCCGGGAGGGTGGGCCGGGGCACCGATCGGGAGGGTGGGCCGGGAGGTGAGATGGGGGTGGTGGGTTAGGGTTTGCGTTCGGCTATGCGGGCGAAGGATGTGATGTCCAGTTGCTCCCCGCGAGCCGACGGGTCCACGCCGGCCCCCCTCAGCGCCTCCTCCGCCTGGGCCGCGCTGCCCGCCCATCCCGCCAGGGCCGCGCGCAGGGTCTTTCTGCGTTGGGCGAAGGCGGCGTCCACCACCGCGAAGACCTCCTTGCGGGACGCGGTCGTCGTGGGCGGCTCGCGGCGTGCCAGGGAGACGAGGCCGGAATCGACGTTGGGGACGGGCCAGAAGACGGTGCGGCCGACCGGGCCGGCGCGGCGTACGTCGGCGTACCAGGCGGCCTTGACCGACGGCACCCCGTACACCTTCGAGCCGGGGCCGGCGGCGAGGCGGTCGGCGACCTCCGATTGGACCATGACCAGGCCCTTGCGCAGGGACGGGAGGACCTCGAGAAGGTGGAGCACCACCGGGACGGCCACGTTGTAGGGGAGGTTGGCGACGAGGGCGGTGGGGGTGAATCCGGACAGATCGTCCGGGGTGATCTTCATGGCGTCCGCGTTCACGACCGTGAGCTTGTCGAGCCCGCCACGGTCTGCCACCGTGAGGGGGAGCTGGGCCGCCAGCACCGGGTCGATCTCGACCGCCACCACGTGTGCGGCGGAGGGCAGGAGGGCGAGGGTGAGCGAGCCGAGGCCCGGCCCCACCTCGATGACCACGTCGTTCTCCGAGAGGTCGGCCACGCGGACGATGCGCCGGACGGTCCCTGCGTCGATCACGAAGTTCTGGCCAAGCTTTTTTGTCGGACGAAGATCTAGCTTGTCCGCCAAAATACGTATTTCTGCAGGGCCCAACAGCCTCATCATCCAACCAGTCTCTCGCATCGAAGAACCATCGATGGCGCTTGGGGAGACCAAAGGAGAGGATGGCGTGGAACAGGAAGGGACGTCCCTCATGGAGCCAACGGGCGCCGCGCCGCTCCGCCCGACGGACTTGCGGGAGATCGGACCGTACCGGCTGCTCGGCCGGCTCGGCGAGGGCGGGATGGGAACCGTGTTCCTCGCACGGGCACCGACGGGTCGATTCGTCGCGCTCAAGGTCGTCAAGGCGGAGTTCGCCAACCAGGAGGGGTTCGCGGCCAGGTTCCATGCGGAGGTCGAGAACGCTCGCCGGGTGGCGTCGTTCTGCACCGCCCAGGTGCTGGACAACGGCAACACCGGGGACGGACGTCCGTACATGGTGACCGAGTACATCGCGGGCACCCCGCTCTCGGATCAGATCGCGAAGTACGGCGCTCTCGAACCGGGGCCGCTGCACGGCGTCGCGCTGGGGGTCGCGGCGGCGCTGGCGGCGATCCACGTGGCCGGGCTCGTGCACAGAGACCTGAAACCGGCGAACGTGATCCTGTCGTTGTCGGGGCCCAGGGTGATCGACTTCGGCATCGCGCGGGCGCTCGACCGGGAGACCGGGTTCACGCTCTCCGGCGAACTGCTGGGCAGCCCTGGATGGTGGGCCCCGGAGCAGGTGCGCGGCGAGGTGGTCAGTCCGGCGGCCGACATCTTCGCCTGGGGCTGCCTGGTGGCGTACGCGGGCAACGGACGGCACCCGTTCGGCCGCGGCGACCCCATCACGCTGGCCACGCGCGTGCTGAACGCCCCGCCCGAGCTGGGCGTGCTGCCCGCGCCGCTCAACGAGTTAGTACGGCGGGCCACCTCCATGGACCCCACCGTGCGCCCGTCGGCGCAGGATCTCCTGCTCGCCCTGGTGGGAGGCAGTACGCCGGCGCGCCCCGCCGATCCGCCCACCTTGGTCGCGACCGAGATGCTCAACGAATGGCAGCCGCCGCAGAATGTCGTGGATGAGCCGGATATCACGGCTACTTTCACGACGCCGCCGCCGAGCGATGCCACCGGTAGGAATCCCAATGTCTCGGGCAGCAGCCAGAGCAGCCCTGGCGCGCCCAGCGTGCCGGGTGTCTCCCCCAGTGTGCCGGGTTCGTTCGGGAATGCGGGCGGCGTGCCCTCTCAGCCGTCGGTCGACGAGCTGGCGCGCAGGGAGGAGGAAGCCGCCAGGGAAGAGTTCGCGCGCTGGGAGGCGCAGGCGCGGCAGCGGGAGCAGGCTCAGGCCGAAGCCCTGGCCAAGAAGAAGGAGGAGCAGGCTCGCTCGCGCGGGTCGGACGCTCCGGTGCAGCTGCGGCAGGGCAGCCTGCCCGGCACCGACACCCGTCCGCCCGAAACCCTGGCGGGCGACGGCGAACCCGACACCCTCGGCGGCTCCAGGACGAAGGGCACCCGGTGGCTCATCGCCGCCGTGGCCGCCGTGCTGGCCATCGTCGTGACGGTGGCCGTACTGATCATCACCTCCGCCCGCAACCCGGCCACCACGGCCGCCCCCGGCACCCCGTCCCAGACGACCGGCACCACCGGCCCGAACGACGTGGGCCGCCGTTTCGCGCTGGGCGCCAACTTCGACGACCCCGTCGCGATCGTCGCGTCGGCGCCGGAGTGCGGGCTGAAGGAGTACGAGGGCAAGAGCGCGACCCAGGGCCAGCTCTGCGTGATCCGCTGGACGATGCTCAACCCCGGCGGCGAGCGCAGGCAGCTGGTCCAGCCCGTCGTCACCATGGTCGACGACCGGGGCGGCGAACACGACCCGGCCGCCCTCACCCTGCCCCCGGCCATCCTGCCGGGCGGGCGGGTGGACAGCGCGTTCGTGTTCGACCTGGCGATGTACCGCAAACCCGTGAAGCTGACGGCGACCATGCTCGAGAACGGCAAGCAGATCGAGGTCGCGCTGTGATGATCCGATCCGCGCTCATCGCGCTCATGCTCGCGACGGGGACGCCGCTCATGCACACCGGCGCGGCGGCCTGTGCCGGAGCCGCCGACTTCGACGGTGACGGCGTGGACGACGTCGCCGTGGGCGACCCGTTCGCGGACGACCAGAAGGGCTCGGTGAGCGTGCTGTCGGGCGACAAGGTCATCCCCGTCACCGTTCCCGACCTGGCCAGGGGCGATGCCTTCGGCTGGTCCGTACGGCTGGCCAAGGTCGACGCCGACGCCTGCGCCGACCTGGTGATCGGCGCGCCGTACGCGGACGTGGACGGCGCCGAGGACGCCGGCGCCGCGTACGTCGTCTACGGCGGCGGCGCCACGCCTCCCCAGCGGCTGACCGCGGACCGGCCACAGCGGTTCGCGCACTTCGGCTGGTCGCTGGCCGCGCGCGGCGACCTGGTGGCGATCGGGGCGCCGTACGAGGACGAGGGGCAGCTCCCCGACGCGGGCGCGCTCTACGTGCGCAAGGGCACCGGCCAGCTGCGCAGGATCAGCCAGGAGTCCGACGATGTGCGGGGAAACAGCGAGGTCGGCGACCAGTTCGGCTGGTCGATGGCGTTCGGGCCGAAGAACGAGCTGGTCGTCGGCGTCCCGTACGAGAACGACGACGGCGCCGGCCGCCAGATCGAGACCGGCAAGATCGACTCGGGCTCGGTGGTCTTCATCGACGACGTGCTCGCGTCCAAGCTCACGTCGTTCAAGCTGGACTCGCCGACGGACGTCTCCGGCGACCGGTTCGGCTACTCGGTGGTGTACGGCGAGGGCTCCGGCTACGCGGTGAGCTCTCCCGGCCCCGGCTACGTGCAGCTGCTCGACCCCGGCAGGAAGCCGACGCGGAGGGTGACGCAGGGGGGCAAGCAGGCGTTCGGGTTCTCGATGGCGGCGTCGGCGGACGGCAGGCTGGCCATCGGCGCCCCGTACGGGGGCGGTGTCCGGGTGGTCTCCTGGAAGAACGCGGCCGAGGATCGGCAGCTCGCGACCGGCGACGGGCTGTCCGGGTGGTCGGTGGCCTTCAGCGGCAACAAGCTGTTCGTGGGGCAGCCGGACGCGCGGCCGTACGGGAGGGTGGCGGTGGCCGGGCGGAACGCCGAGACGCTCCAGCCGATCCAGCCGTCCAAGGGCGCGGACTTCGGGGTGTCCCTATCGGGATGACCCCACCGGGTCGAAGAGGCGGTCGGCGCAGTTCGGCCACTGGGTCTGCCAGCGGCTGCCCATTTGCTGGTAGAGGACCTGCGCCCGGTATGTCTGCTCCTCCGCCGGCCACGTGCTGGGGATCCCCATCCCGCCCGCGGCCTGCCACACGGGCAGGCTGAACTGGTACATCCCGTAGTACGGCCCGTCCGGGTTGTAGGCCAGGGGGTCGCCCTGGGCCGCGCAGGCGGCCAGGGCCTGCCAGTTGAGCCGCAGGACCTCCGGGCGGATCGGGATGGTGTGCGAGGGTGTGACCGTGATGACCGTCCCGTCCTTGGGGAAGCTGCCGAGCGGCGGGGTCACCACGTAGCCGCGGCGCAGCGGGACGCGCTTCTGCCTGAGCACCTCGCGTACCGTCCTGGCGGTGGTGCGCGAGGTGATCCGGCTCGTGCCCGCGACCACGTACACCTTGCGCCTGGTGTAGACGGTCAGCTCCATCCCCGACAGCGGCACCGCGTCGTCCGGCGGCGCGGAGAGCTTGCCGGCGGCCGGGGTGAGGTCGAGTTCGGCGAGGGCGTCGCCGACGTTCGTGGCGGTGACCAGGTGCCTGCTGGTGCGGCCGTCCAGGGTCAGGGTGATCGGGCGGGCGTGGCGTACCTCGATGGTGGATCCGTCGGTGACGTCCTCGTGGGCGGGAGGACGTACGAGGTCGCCGTACCCCACCGAGACCCCCGCCTCGGCGAGCACGTCGTGTACGGTCCCCGCGAACGCGCGGACCTGCGACTGCCTGCCGTCGACGATCACGACGACATCTTTGACCAGGGACGAAACCGCCACGAGCGCCCCCAGCGCCACCATGCCCGCCAGGCACACGGCCGGCGTCCACGGTGAACGCCACGGGATCGGGGGACGAGGCGCGCGCCTCTTACCTCGCACGAAGCACCTCCGGTAACGGTCAGGACCGCCCGAACGTTAGCGTCGCGCCCGTGCCCGCAGCCGCGGGTTCAGCAAAAGATGGTCACCACTCGCCGAAGACCATGACTCCGTTGGCACTGATCGCCTCGCACAACTGATCCGGATGGACCCCTTTGACCTCCGCGAGGCAGCGCAAAGTGAGGGGGATGAGGTAGGGGGCGTTGGGCTTGCCGCGGTGCGGGACCGGCGGCAGGTAGGGGGCGTCGGTTTCGACCAGCATGAGCTCCTGCGGGGCGGTCTGGGCGGCCTCACGGAGGTAGGCGGCGTTCTTGTACGTCACAGGACCGGAAAAAGACATGAAATATCCGGCTTCGACACACTTTTTCGCCATTTCAGCGTCGCCCGAGAAGCTGTGGAAGACGACCTTGTCCGGCGCGCCCTCCTCGGCCAGCACCCTCAGCACGTCGTCATGCGCGTCGCGGTCGTGGATGACCAGAGCCTTGCCGGTGCGCTTGGCGATCTCGATGTGCGCGCGGAAGCTCGCGTGCTGATCTTCCTTGCTCGCCCAGTCACGGAAGTAGTCGAGCCCGGTCTCCCCCACCGCCCGCACCTCCGGCCGACGCGCGAGGCTCTCGATCTCGGCCAGGACCTCCGCGGTGGCCTCGTGGGCCTCGTTCGGGTGGATGGCCACCCCGGCGTACACGCCCTCCTGCTCGGCCGCCACCTCGGCGTTCCACCTGGAGGACCTCAGGTCGTAGCCGATGGTCACCAGCCGCGTCACGCCGACCGCCCTGGAGTCCTCCAGGATGCTCCGGACGCTGGCCTCCGACGCCTGCGCGGCCTGCGCCACCGGATCGCCGGACGACGCCTGCCTGTTGCCAACCATGATGTCGAGATGGCAGTGGCTGTCGAAGACAGGTGCGGAAAGCGGCTCGGGAGCGGCGGGAAGCTTGGTCACGCGTTCTAAAGTAGCGCTCTGCCGTCCTTGGGGCTGATGGCGCCATCAGCCCCAAGGACTACGGGGTCACTCGCCCAGCCGGGCCAGCTCCTCGTCCACGACCTTCGGGTCGAGCTTCTTGAACAGCGGCACGGGCGGCGCGAGCGGCGTGCCCGGCTTGATCGGCCGGTGCTCCCAGCGGGCCGCCCCGTCGTACTCGCCGGTGATCACCGGGTAGGGGGTGCCGCCGTCCTCGTCGACCTCGCGGATCTCCGGCATGCCCGACCACACGCCCTCGCCGCCGAGCATGGAGAAGACCTTGTTGGAGGAGCTGGGCAGGAACGGCGTGAGCATCGTCTTGGCGTCGTCGACCACCTGGAGCGCGACGTGCAGGATCGACTTCTGCCGCTCCGGGTCCTCCTTGAGCTTCCACGGCTCCTGCTCGGCCAGGTATTTGTTGGCCTCGCGGACCACGTCGAACGCCTCGTTGATCGCGTTCTTGAAGCGCGACCTGCCCAGCTCCGCGCCCACCGGCGCGAACGCCTTGCGCGAGCGCTCCAGCAGGGCCCGGTCGGCGTCGGTGAGGTGGCCCGGCTCGGGCACGGCCCCGAAGTTCTTCGCCGCCATCGAGATCGACCGGTTGACCAGGTTTCCCCAGGCCGCGACCAGCTCGCCGTTGTTGCGGTTGACGAACTCCTGCCAGGTGAAATCGGTGTCCTGGTTTTCCGGTCCGGCCACCGCGATGTAGTAGCGAAGGGCGTCGGCGTCGTAACGCGCCAGGAAATCTCTTACGTAAATTACTACTTGCCTGGACGAGGAGAACTTCTTGCCCTCCATGGTCAGGAACTCGCTGGAGACCACCTCGGACGGCACCGCGAGCGCGCCGAGCGAGCCCGGCGTGCCGGCGCGGTCGCCCTGCCCGCTGTAGCCGTAGAGCATCGCCGGCCAGATCTCGGCGTGGAAGACGATGTTGTCCTTGCCCATGAAGTAGTAGCCGCGGGCGTCGGGATTCTGCCACCACGCGCGCCACGCGTCGGGGTCGCCCGAGCGCCTGGCCCACTCGATGGAGGCCGACAGGTAGCCGATCACCGCGTCGAACCACACGTAGAGCCGCTTGTTGGGCTGGTCGCGCCAGCCGTCGAGCGGGATCGGCACGCCCCAGTCGAGGTCGCGGCTGATCGCGCGCGGCTGCAGGTCGCCGAGCAGGTTGAGCGCGAACTTCAGCACGTTGGGCCGCCACTCGCCCTGCTTGGACTGCAGGTAGGAGCCGAGGACCTCGGTGAAGGCGGGCAGGTCGAGCATGAAGTGCTCGGTCTCGACGAACGTGGGCGTCTCGCCGTTGATGCGGCTCTTGGGGTTGATCAGCTGGATCGGGTCGAGCTGGTTGCCGCAGTTGTCGCACTGGTCGCCGCGCGCGCCGTCGTAGCCGCAGATGGGGCAGGTGCCCTCGATGTAGCGGTCGGGCAGAGTGCGGCCGGTCGAGGGGGAAATGGCCCCCATCGTGGTCTTGGGGAAGATATAGCCGTTGTCGTAGAGGCCCTTGAAGATCTCTTGTGTGATGGCGTAGTGGTTTTTCGTCGTGGTCCTGGTGAACAGGTCGTAGGAGAGCCCGAGGCCGGTCAGGTCCTCGGCGATGACGCGGTTGTAGCGGTCGGCCAGCTCCCTGGCGCTCACGCCTTCCTTGTCGGCCTGCACCTGGATGGGCGTGCCGTGCTCGTCGGTGCCTGACACCATCAGCACCTTGTTGCCCGCCATCCGCTGGTAGCGGCTGAAGACGTCGGACGGCACGCCGAACCCGGAGACGTGCCCGATGTGGCGGGGGCCGTTTGCGTAGGGCCACGCGACGGCGGTCAAGATGTGCTGGGACATAGTCCTTAGCCTAACGGGGCTCCCTGTCCGCCTCGGACCGAATCCCCCACGTCGGCGGGGCCCGTCTGGACCCCGCCGGGAGCGGCTATCGCTTGGATTCCTCGAGGGAGACGTCCTCGAGGGAGACCGCCTCCGCGGCCTCCTCGGCGGCCTTGGCGGCCACGTCGATGGAGCTCTCGCGGGTGCGGCGGATGCCGAGGATGCTGATGAACAGCGCCGCGAAGATCGTCTGGAAGCTCACGATCAGAGCGGTCGCGGAGGGCACGACGATGCGCAGCGACTCGCGCGGGTCGAGCTCGCCGAAGCTGCGCACCTGCCAGTGGACCAGCGACATCACCAGGCCGATCAGACCGGCCAGCGCCAGCAGGCCGCCGACCACGAGCCCCTTCTCCAGGCTCACGATGTCGATCAGCCGCCGGATGCGCGGCGATTCGGGCAGGAAGCCCTCCTCGGCCGCGTAGACCTTGGTGAACACGGCGAACAGGGCCGCCTGGAAGCCGATCACGACCAGGGCGGACGACCCGACGAGGGTGTCGACGTCGAAGGCCAGCTCCCCGATCTCCACCGGGCCGAACGTCAGCGCCGTCCCGGCGATCAGGCCGATGACCATCATCAGCACGCCGGGGTAGAAGAACAGCCACTTGGGGCTGTAGAGCAGCAGGAAGCGCAGGTGGCGCCAGCCGTCGCGCCAGGAGCGCAGGTGCGGCGGGCGGGAGCGGCCGTCGGGCGAGAGCGTGGTGGGCACCTCGCGCACGTCGAGGCCGGACAGCGTGGAGCGGACCACCATCTCGGAGGCGAACTCCATGCCTCCCGTCTGCAGCTGCAGCTTGAGGATCGAGTCGCGCCGGAACCCGCGCAGCCCGCAGTGGAAGTCACCGATGGCCGAGGGGAAGAACAGCCGGCCGATAAACGACAGCACCGGGTTGCCGAGGTAGCGGTGGAGCGGGGGCATGGCGCCCGGGGCGATGCCGCCCTTGAAGCGGTTTCCCATCACCAGGTCGGCGCCGTCGCGCAGCTGCTCCACGAACGGCAGCAACGCGGTGAAGTCATAGGAGTCGTCGGCGTCGCCCATGATGACGTATTTGCCGCGCGCCGCCCTGATACCGCCCATGAGGGCGTTGCCATAGCCCTTCTCGTCGACGTGGACCACGCGGGCTCCGGCGTCGCGGGCGAGCTGTTGCGAGCCGTCCGTGCTGCCGTTGTCGGCGATCAGGACCTCGCCCTCGATGCCGTGCTCCTCCATGCACGCCAGCGCCTTGCGTACACAGACTTCCACGGTCTCCGCCTCGTTGAGGCAGGGCATGACCACCGTCAGTTCCACGTGTCTACCCTTCAGTTAAGACTCTTCCAGTGAACCATCATGCCCTGTGCCCAACCGTGCTCGGGTCAAGACCCAAAAACGACTGGCATTCTTTACAGCATGGTGAGCGTCGCGGAGATTACCCCTGTGGACCACTCCGCTCCTGGCCGGGCAGCGCGTTGGCTGTCATTCTTGCGCCGGCATCGAGTGTTCGCCGCGGTTTTCGGCGTAGGCGCCGTGCTGCGGCTCATCACCATGCTCGGCTACGGCCCGGCCATGTGGTTCAACGACTCCTACGAGTACGTCTCGGTGGCGCTGCACCCGCGGCCGCACCCGATCAGGCCCGACGGCTACAGCTTCTGGCTCATGATGCTCAAGCCGTTCCACAGCTTCGCGTTTGTGATCTTCACGCAGCACCTGATGGGGCTGGCCACGGCCTGCCTGATCTACGCGTTGCTGCGGATCAAGTTCCGGCTGCCGAAGTGGGGCGCCACGCTGGCGGCGGCGCCGGTGCTGCTGGACGCGTACCAGATCCAGCTCGAGCAGCTGGTGATGTCCGACAGCATGTTCACGCTGCTCGTGGTGGGCGTCATCACGCTGGTGCTGTGGAAGCGGCGGCTGTCGTGGCAGGCGGGCGCGGTCGTCGGCCTGCTGCTGGCGGTGACGTGGCTGACCCGCTCGATCGGCCTGCCGATCCTGGCGCTGGTGGTGCTCTACCTGCTGGTCAAGCGGACCGGCTGGCGCCCGATCGTGGCCGTGATCACGGCCTGCGCGGTGCCGGTGATGGCGTACATGGGCTGGTTCGCCTCCGCGTACGGCAAGTTCGCGATGACCAACAGCGACGGTCTCATCCTCTACATGCGCACGGCCATCTTCGCCGACTGCAACAAGATGAAGATCGACAAGTACAAGGAGGTCCAGCTCCTCCTGCTGTGCATCAACGACCCGGTCAGCCAGCGCAAGGACTACGCGCAGTGGTACCTGTGGGGCCAGGGCAACGGCGACGGCACGGGCACCGGCGAGGTGCTGCACCGGTGGGGCATCAACAAGAAGTGGAGCGAGATCACCAACGACGCGGCCAGCGCGTTCGCCACGCGGGCGATCCTGTCGCAGCCCGGCGACTACCTCAAGGTGGTCACGCGTGACTTCTTCCGGTCCTTCCACTGGGGCCGGCCGATGTTCCCCGACCCGTCCACGTACGGCATGTACGAGTTCAAGCCGTACGTCGAGCCGGACGAGAGCGGCCAGCCCAAGCGGCTGCCGAAGTGGTCGTCGTACGCGGGCGGCCGCACCGACACCGACGCGTTCAGCTACGAGCAGGGCCCGCCGGAGACCCGCATCGTGCACCCGTGGGCCGACATCATGAGCGGCTACCAGAAGGTGTTCTACCTGCGCGGCATCATGCTCGGCGGCATCCTGCTGATCGGCCTGTACGGCGTCGCGGTCAGGTGGCGCAAGTTCGGCGGCCCGGTGGTGCTGCCGTGGCTCGGCGCGGTGGGGCTGCTGCTGGCCCCGGCGGCGACGGCGGAGTTCGACTACCGGTACGTGCTCCCGGCCGTCCCGCTGGCCTGCGTCGCCGCGGCGATCACGCTGCGCCGCGGCGTCACTTGGGCGCGGCGGTCACCCAAGAACGCATCAGCATCCGAGCCCACCAGTCTGCGTGTGTGATCGTCTCGGCGGTCAGCACCGGATAGAGCCACCAGAAGTTGATCAGCACGATGAGCGCGAACGCCCCCACCACCGCGGCCCCGGTCGCCCGCCGGGTCGCGGGGGCGTCCTGCCGGCCCAGCACCAGCCCCGCCACCAGCACGAGCGCCAGCACCATGAACGGCACGACGGGGATCATGTAGAACAGGTACATCGTCCGGTTGTCGGCGAGGGCGTAGTAGAACCACGGCAGCCAGCCGGCCGCCACGCCCAGCAGCGCCGCCCCCGCCCGCCAGTCGCGCGTGGCCACGTACCACGCGACGAGGGCGATCAGCGCCGGCACGGCGGCGTACCACAGGGCGGGGGTGCCGACCCCGAGCACGGCCTGTGAGCACTTGTCGGCCCCGCACGCCGACGGCGGGATGTCCAGCGGGTAGTGGAACGAGACGGGCCTGATCAGCAGCGGCCACTGCCACGGCTCCGACATGTACGGGTGGTATTCGTGCAGGTTGCTGTGGTAGCCCAGCACCTGCAGCTGGTAGCGCAGCCACGACCGCACCGAGTCGACCACGAAGAACGCGGGCCCGGACGAGGTGGCCTGCGCCCAGTCGCGCCCCCAGCCGCCGGAGGTGGCGAACCACCCGGTCCACGAGGCCATGAAGGTGACCGCGGGCACGAACGCCATGGCCGCGGACGCGCCCGGCAGATCGTACGAGAACGCCCCCCGGTAGGGCTGCCGCAGCCCCAGCGCCCGTCTGGCCCCCATGTCCCACATGAGGCTCATGACCGCGAACGCGATCAGGAAGAAGATCCCCGACCACTTCACCGCGCACGCCGCCCCCAGGCAGAGCCCGGCCGCCAGCCGCCACGGCCGCAGCCCCAGGCGCGGCCCCAGCTCGCCGAGCGGCCCGCGCCCGTGCAGGTCGGCCAGCCGTTGCCGCGCCCAGTCCCGGTCGGTCACCAGGCAGGCGAACCCGGCCAGCACCCAGAACATCAGGAAGATGTCCAGCAGTGCCGTGCGCGACAGCACCAGGTGCAGGCCGTCGAGCGAGAGCAGCAGCCCGGCCAGGCAGCCCAGCAGCGTGGAGCGCGTCATCCTGCGGGCCACCCTGGCCATGATCAGGATGGACAGCGTGCCGATCAGTGCGGCGGCGAAGCGCCAGCCGAACGGGTCCATCCCGAACAGCCACTCGCCCACGCCGATCATCCACTTGCCCAGCGGCGGGTGCGCCACGAACGAGGCGCAGTCGTCGGGCTGCGGGCACTGCTTGAAGATGTCCAGGTTGCCGGTGATGAGGCGTTTGTCGGCGATCGGGTCCTTGGCGTCGCCGAGCATGGTCCGCTCGACGCCGTGCGTGATCAGCGAGTACGCGTCCTTGGCGTAGTACGTCTCGTCGAAGACGACGGCCTTGGGCTCGTCGAGCCTGATGAACCGCAGGAGGCCACCGAACAGCGCGACCAGGATCGGCCCGGCCCAGCCCAGCACGGGGGTCCCCGGCATCGGCGGGACCAGTCGCTGAGCGGAAACCCCCCAGTTCCTCACGATGCGCACCCTATGGCGTAGGGGATCTCCTGTGAACCAGGTCATACAGCTCGCGTTTGGGGATGCCCGCCTGCTTGGCCACCTCGGCGACGGCGAGCTTGCGCTGCTCGCCCTCGGCGACCCTGCGGTCCACCTCGGCGACCAGCTCGTCCAGGTCCGGCTCGCCCTCCCCCGGCGCGTATCCGGCGACCACGAGCGTGATCTCGCCCTTGACGTCCTTGGCCGCCCATTCGGCCAGCTCGCCGAGCCCGCCCCGCCGTACCTCCTCGTACGTCTTGGTCAGCTCGCGGCACACGGCGGCCTGCCGGTCGGCGCCGAACGCCTCGGCCATGGCCTCCAGGGAGCTCGCCAGCCGGCGCGGCGACTCGAAGAAGACCATCGTGCGCTCCTCGGCCGCCAGGGAGGCCAGGCGGCGGGCCCGCTCGCCCGGCTTGCGCGGCGGGAAGCCCTCGAAGCAGAACCGGTCGCTGGCCAGACCGGACACCGCCAGCGCGGTCGTGACGGCGCTCGGCCCCGGCAGCGCGGTGACCGTGATGCCCTCGTCGACCGCCAGGCGCGTCAGGCGGTAGCCGGGGTCGGAGACGCCCGGCATGCCCGCGTCCGTGATGACCACGACCGTGCGGCCCTCTTTCAGGGTCTCCAATAGCTCCTTGGCCCGGACCGCCTCGTTCTGGTCGTAATAGGACACCACCCGGCCCTCGATCTCCACACCCAGCTCGGTCGCGAGCCTGCGCAGGCGCCTGGTGTCCTCGGCGGCCACCACGTCGGCGCTCCCCAGCACCTCGCGCAGCCGCGGCGAGACGTCACCCGCCTGGCCGATGGGGGCTCCTGCCAGCACCAACCTGCCGTCTTCAGTCACCTGACCATTGTGGCAGGGCATCCCAAATAACCGTGTTTCTGCGTTTGCGATCGGCTTGGGGCCCGTACGATGTCCGAATGGCGGTGACCGATTCCCCATACCAGGCCAACGAGAGCTCGGAGGTCGGCGACAGCCTTCCCAAGACGATGTCCGTACGCGAACGGCTCGTGCCTCCCATGCACGGCAGCATCCTGTGGGGCTGGATCGGCCCGCTGCTGGTCACCCTTTTCGGCGCCATCCTGCGCTTCATCAACCTGGGCCACCCCAAGGCCGTGGTGTTCGACGAGACGTACTACATGAAGGACGCGTTCTCGCTGATCACCTGGGGTGTCGAGCGGACCACCATCAAGGAGGCCGACAAGGCGATCATCGCCGGCAAGACCGACATCTGGCAGTCGTGCACGGCCGAGACCCTCGACAAGTGCGCCTCCTACGTCGTCCACCCGCCGCTGGGCAAGTGGATGATCGGGGCGGGCGAGTGGCTGTTCGGGCTCAACCCGTTCGGCTGGCGCTTCGCCGCCGCGCTGATCGGGTCACTGTCGATCCTCATCCTGGCCAGGGTGGCCCGCCGGATGACGCGCTCGACGCTGCTGGGCTGCTTCGCCGGTCTGCTGCTGGCCCTCGACGGCCTGCACTACGTGCTCTCGCGCACGGCGCTGCTGGACATCTTCCTGATGTTCTGGGTGCTGGCCGCGTTCGCCTGCCTGGTGGTCGATCGCGACCAGGCCCGCGAACGGCTCGCGACCTGGTACGAGACCTCGCCGCTCGCGCCGCACGGACCCTCGCTGGGGATCAGGTGGTGGCGGATCGGCGCCGGGGTCTGCCTGGCCTTGGCGATGTCGGTCAAGTGGTCGGGGCTGGCGTTCGCCGTGGCGTTCGCGATCATGTCCGTGATGTGGGACTTCGGCGCCCGCCGGGCCGTCGGGCTGCGGCATCCGTACGTGGGGGCGTTCAACAAGGACGTGCCGCAGGCGTTCCTGGCGTTCGCCGTGGTGCCGTTCGTCACCTACATGGCCACCTGGGTCGGCTGGTTCGTCAACGCGACCGGCTACGGGCGCGACTGGGATCAGGCCACCTCCGCGGGCAACCCGATCTTCTTCGTGGTCGACTCGATGCGGTCGTGGATCAAGTACCAGTGGCAGGTCTACACCTTCCACAGCGGGCTGGAGACCTCGCACCCGTACATGTCCGAGCCCTGGCAGTGGCCGCTGCTGCTGCGCCCGGTCGCCTTCTACTACGAGGGCAGGCAGAACACCTGCGGCGTCAAGGACTGCTCCGAGGCCGTGCTGGGCGTGGGCACGCCGGTGATCTGGTTCGGGGCGGTGGCCGCGCTGGTGGCCCTGATCGCGTGGTACGTCTCCTCGCGCGACTGGCGGGCGGGGGCCGTGCTGCTGTCGTACGCCATGGGCCTGGTGCCGTGGATCTACTTCGCCGTGGCCGACAACCGTACGATGTTCCTGTTCTACGCCATCCCGATGGTGCCGTTCATGGTGCTGGCCATCACGCTGTGCGCCGGGCTGCTGATCGGGTCGTCGAAACCGACGATCACGGGGGCGATGCCGGTACGGCGCACCGTCGGGGCCGCCGTGGTCGGCGCGTTCACGCTGCTCGCGCTCATCAACTTCTGGTGGCTGCACCCGATCCTGTCCGCCGAACTCATCCCGTACACGGAGTGGAAGGCCCGCATGCTGTTCGAGAAACGGTGGATATGATCTGTTTACCGTCCGCCCAATAGTGGTTTCTTAGGGTTATCGCTGTGCAAGACCCAATACGCACCGGTTTCGGCCATCGTCAGGCCCGGGGTCGATACGGCAAACTTCGAGGCATGAGTGCACCGGATGTCACCGCCCTGCTCGCCGAGTTGGAGCGCTCTCAGCCGGAGCTGGCCGAGGAGGCCAGGACCGCCGTCGAATGGCTGACGGCTGGAGAGCCGCTGGAAACGGTGACCCAGCTCGACGTCTGCGAGTTCCTCTGGTACACGTTGCCGCTCAAGGTGGGCGGCGACCACGAACGTCTGGCACGTTCGCTCGGGCGGCTGCTCCAGCTCGGCGGGATGGAG
The DNA here is from genome assembly GCF_014873145.1 of Nonomuraea angiospora. NCBI lineage: Bacteria > Bacillati > Actinomycetota > Actinomycetes > Streptosporangiales > Streptosporangiaceae > Nonomuraea > Nonomuraea angiospora. Next base: position 6,612,399 of record NZ_JADBEK010000001.1, read on the forward strand.
CGCTACGCCGCGCTCTGCGTGTCACCCACGACCCTCCAGATCCTCCGCACCTACACCCGCGAGGGCGAGGACGCCGGCACCAGCGCCTACCAGCAGGCGCTCGAGGCCACGGGCGTGCTCCCGCCCGACGTCCCCGAACTGCAGTGGAGCATGATCATGGGGCCCGAGGAGCTGGGCGCGCACCTCGCCTGCTCCGCCGCCCTGGAGCTGGCGATCGTCGCCGGAGAGACCGTCGACCGCACCGCCCTGACCCGCCGCTGGCTCACCGAGCCCCGCTCCGAGCTGGGCGGCGACAGCTGGCTCAACCGGGTCCACGGCGAGCGCCTCAACCGCTGGGTGCTGGGGCGCGGCCCGGCACGGCGCGAGCTGGCCCAGCCGTTCGAGGTGCGCCTGCACGCGCCCATCACCCCGCAGGCCCTGCCCCCGTTGCACCGTCTCCTCACCCTGGCCGCCTCGGAGGAGAGCCTGCCGCTGCGGCTGGCCCCCTCGCCCGAGGCGCTCAGGCTGCGCGAGCTGGCCGAGCGGGAGCTGGGCGCGATCAGCCGCGACGGCACGAAACTGGCCATCACCGACTACGGCCGGCGGCTGCTCAAGTCCAAGTCGGCCATGTGGTCGGCGGTCACGAAGCTGCTGCTGGCCAGGGGGAAGCACGAGTTCGAGGTGTCGGCGCGGGAGGCCGCGCTGATGCTGCTGGCCGACGGCACGCTGATGTCACCCACCGAGCTGCGCGAGCGGGTGGCGGACGTGGTCGGCGGCGAGGGCTGGCATCCCACCACGACCGTGGAGGACGTCGCCGCGCCGGTGGCCGACCTGATCTCGCAGCTCACCGCCCTGGGGCTGGCCTTCAGCGACGAGCTGGTGGTGCGGATGGACCGCTCCGGCCAGTTCGCCGCCCTGGCGGCCCTGCGCGCCCACGCCCTGCGACCGAGGAAGTACGTCAACCCGAGCTGACGAACGTGCTCAGCCCAGCGGCACGCGGCCCACGGCCTGCTTGAACTCAGGACATTCCACGAGCGGGTCGTGGTCGCAGGTCACCGCGTGCCGCAGGCTGTCGCGCAGCCGGGTGAGCTGCGCGACCCGCTCGGACACCTCGCGCTCCTTGGCCGCCATGCGCTCGCGCAGCCTCGCGTCGGACGGCCTGGCGCGCAGGAACTCGGCGATCTCCGACAGCGTGAACCCCGCGTCGCGGGCGCACGTGATCAGCGCCAGGCGCTCCAGCGTCTCGGGACGGTAGGCGCGGCGCAGGCCGTTGCGCCCTTCCGCCTGGATGAGCCCCTTGCGCTCGTAGAACCGCAGCGCCGACGCGGCCAGCCCGCTCTGCCTGGCCACCTCGCCTATGTCGATCAACGTGTCTTCCACGACCTGGCTCCTTGACTTGAATCGCGCTTCAAGTCGCAGTCTAGTGGGCATGCGAATTCACCACCTGAACCTCGGCTCCATGCGCGAGATCGAATCCCCGGACGGGCAGCCTGCGGCGCCCGCCGTGTGCCACGCGCTGCTGATCGAGACGCCCGCCTCGGGGCTCGTCCTGGTCGAGGCCGGGCTGGGCCTCGACGACGTGGCCAAGCCCGGGGAGATGCTGGAGCGCGAGTGGGCGGAGCTCGTCGAGCCGCTGCTCTCGCCCGACGAGACCGCCGTACGGCAGGTCGCCGCGCTCGGCCACGACCCGCTCGACGTACGGCACATCGTGCTGACCCACCTGGACGTGGACCACAGCGGCGGCCTGCCCGACTTCCCGCACGCCCAGGTACACGTCATGGAGGTCGAGCTGGAGGACGCCATCGCCCAGGCCCCGAACCGCCGCTACCGCCCGGGCCACTGGGCCCACTCCCCCAAGTGGGTGACTTATCCGGACACGGGCACCCGGTGGCTGGGCGTGGACGGGGTGCGGCCGCTGGCGGGGCTGGGCGAGGACTTCCTGCTCGTGCCGCTGGACGGGCACACCCGCGGGCACGCCGGAGTGGCGGTCCACGACGGCGAGGGCTGGCTGCTGCACGCCGGGGACGCGTACTTCTACCACGGCGAACTCGACCGCGAGCCCCAGCCGCACCCGCTGATGGACCTCGTGCAGGTCAGCGCCCAGGTCGACGCCGCGCGCCGCCTGTCGAGCCAGGAACGCCTGCGCTCGCTCGTACACGACCACGGCGTCAGAGTCTTCTCCGCGCATGACCCTTGGGAACTGTCCCATTACATACGGTAGTTACCATTGGTCTCATGGAGCTGTTCCCAGCCATGCCGCTCGCCGAGTGGGCGGAGGCCAAGGAGACCTTTCACAGATTCGCGCAGATCGTGGGGAAGATCCGGTTGTCGTCGAGCAACCGGCGAAATCACTGGTGGCAGGTGCCCTTCCACCCGACCGGGCGCGGGCTCACCTCGCGCCCGATGGGCGGGCTGGGCGAGCAGGCGCTGTTCAGCATCGACTTCGACCTGGTGCGCCACCGGCTGGTGGTGGACGTGCTCGACGGGCGCAGCGCGGAGTTCAGCCTGATCGGGCGGTCGGTGGCGTCGTTCCACGACCGGCTCTTCGAGACGCTCGCGGGGCTGGGGATCCGGCCGGAGATCTGGGCGGTGCCGTTCGACCTGGGCGACGACACGCCGTTCGCCGACGACACCCTGCACGCCCGGTACGACCCCGTCCTGATCAACCGCTACTGGCGGATCCTGTCGCAGGTGGTGCAGCTGCTCGACCGCTTCGCCGCCGACTTCGCCGGCAAGACCTCGCCGGTGCACCACTTCTGGCACACGTTCGACATCGCCGTGACGCGTTTCACCGGGCGCGTGGTCCGGGTCTCGCCGGACGCCGACCCGGTCACGCGGGAGGCGTACAGCTGGGAGGTCATCAGCTCGGGCTTCTGGTTCGGCGACAAGGAGCGGCCGTGGCCGGCGTTCTACTCCTACACCGCGCCGGAGCCCCAGGGCCTGGAACTCGAGCCGCTGCGGCCCGTGGAGGCCGAGTGGCTGCCCGCCCGGGGCAGCCACCTGGCCGTCCTCCGGTACGACGACGTGCGCGCGATGGGTGATCCGGTCGCGTCCGTGCTGGAGTTCCTGGACAGCGCCTACCAGGCGGGGGCCCGGCTGACCGGGCTCGACACGGAGGCGCTGAGCTCTCCAGGGGGCGTCACGGACCCGTACTACGGGAAGTACTGAGCGGAAAGTATTGAGCGCCCGCCCTCCGGAGAGGGCGGGCGCTCAACGTATGCGAACCGGTGTGCAGGTCGCCTCTCGGCGAAAGGCACAACGCGGCTCCAGCCGAACGGTATTCCGCGAAGGCAATAGGTGAGGCCCGGGGACACTGGACACACCGGCCACGATCTATGTAACCACACCCACCCGCCGAACATTCCCACCCCGACACGAATTTCCGGCCACCACGAGATGACGACCGGCCCCGGGTCGCTAGGAGCGGGCGGGAGCCGTCACGGCGGTGTCGCGCATGGCGAGCAGGGCCGCGAACGCCAGCACCCCCGCCACCCCGCCGATCCACGCCACCGTCGCCCCCACCCCGCCGGCCGTGACCCTGGGCCCGGCGAGCAGGGATTGCGCGCAGGCCAGGCTCAAGGTGCCGCCGAGCTGCTTGGTGAGCGCCGACCCGGCCGTGGCAGAGCCCATGTCGGCGTGCGGGACGCTGCTCTGGGTGGCGATCGTGATCCCGCCCATGGCGGGACCCGTGCCGAGACCGGCGAGCAGCAGCCACGCCCCGGTCACGACCGGCGAGGTGTCCGGCCCGAGGGCGAAGAACGCGCCCGTGCCGATCGTGATCAGCGCCGCGCCCGTCAGCAGCGCGGGTTTCGGATGCCCGGAACGCAGGATGGTCGCCGCCGTCATCCGGTTGCCGACGGTCATCCCGATCAGGAACGGGAGCAGGACCAGCCCGGAGGCCGTGGCCGAGTAGCCGCGTACGTGCTGGAGGTAGAGCGGCAGGAGCACGCCGACGGGCAGGATCGCGAACTGCATGAAGAACCCGCCGGCGAGCAGGGCCGCGTACGTGCGGCGGCGCAGCAGGCGCAGCGGGAGCACCGGGGTGGCGGCCCGGCGTTCGACGGGCACGAGGGCGGTCAGCAGGGCCAGACCGGCGAGCAGGGTGCCGAGCACGGCGGGATCGGCCCAGCCCAGGGCGGTGTTGCCCTTGAGGCTGAGGCCCACCAGGACCAGCGACAGGCCGGTGGTGAGCAGGACGATCCCGGCCACGTCGAGCCTGCCGGGCGCGGCGCCGGGGAGCCGGCGCTCGGGCAGCAGCACGGCGATCACGGCGGCTCCGGCCACCCCGAGGGGCAGGTTGATCAGGAACGCCCAGCGCCAGCTCGCGTGGTCGGCCAGCAGGCCGCCGAGCAGCGGGCCGCCCACCATGCCGGCGATCATCATGGCGGCCAGCAGGGTCTGCATGCGGATCATGCCCTCCGCGCGGGAGGGCGGGTGCAGGTCCCGGATCATGGCCATGCCCAGGGTGAGCAGGGCGCCCGCGCCCAGGCCCTGGAACGCCCGGCTGGCGATCAGGAACGGCATCGAGCCCGCCACGCCGCAGGCCAGGGATCCCGCCAGGAAGACGGCCAGGCCGGCGAGCAGGAGCCGGCGGCGGCCGTACAGGTCGGACAGGCGGCCGTAGACGGGCACGGTCACCGAGGAGGTGAGCAGGTAGGCGGTGACCAGCCACACGTACCACGAGCCCGACCCGCCTAATTGCCCGACGATGCGCGGGAGCGCGGTGCCGACCACGGTGCCGTCCAGCATGCTCAGGAACGCGCAGCCGAGCAGCGCGTACGTCGCCGCCGTGCGGCTGCGCTCCGGGAGGTCCTCGTAGAGGTCCCTCACCCGGCCTCGCCGCCCTGCAGCGCGCCGTACAGGAACAGGTCGACGAGTTCGGCCGAGGTGAGCGGGGACGACCCGCCCCGGCCGGAGGCCAGGATCAGGAACTGGAACGCCTCGGCCAGCCGCTCCGGGGGCAGCCTGAGGTCGTCGCGCTCGGGCTCGAAGAGCCCGGACAGCACGTCGCGGGTGGCCGCCATCGACGCCTCCCGCCCCGAGAGGGCCCGCCCGGCCCCTCCCGGCGGCCCCTCCGCCGCGCCACGCCCCTCTCCCGAGCCGTCGGAGGTCGCACCGGAGGCTTCGGAGGGCGCGCCCAGGAGGCGGGGGTCGCGGCGGAGGCCGCCCGAGGTGGCCAGGGCGCCGGCCACGGCGCCCATCCGGGCCAGGTAACCGCGCAACGCCTCCGCGGCCTCGATCAGCCGCTCCTCCAGCGGCACGTCCATCGCGATCGCCGCCACGTGCGCGAGCGTGTCGTCGGGCCGCGCCGCCTCCGCCATGCAGGCGGCCAGCAGGGTCTCCTTGTCGCCGAAGGCCCGGAAGATCGTGCCTTCGCCGATGCCCGCGGCGCGGGCGACCTGGGCGGTGGTCACGGAGGTGCCGTACTCCACCACCAGCGGGAGCGCCGCCCTGACGATCATCTCGCGGCGCTGTTCCTGGCTCATCGCCGGCGCGCGTCGCCGGCCTGTCTCGTTGGTCATGACCATCACGGTACGGAGTGAGTACTCACTCCGTCAACAGAATATAGGGCGACCGGCTGGGCGTGGCGCGCGTCGAGCACCTGGGCTACGCCGACAGCGGGCACGGCAAGGCCTCCCGGATCGACGTGCGCCGCTACGCCGGGCGCAAGCAGCGGGCGCTGGCCGCCCACCACTCCCAGATCAGCGGCAACGGCCGGTTGTCCGCCGTCGCCAGAGTGCTCGTGCGGCTCCCGGCGCCCGTGTTCGGCCTGCTGCTCGGCCGCAAGTGGTACGTCGAGGCGAAAACCCGTTAGAGCCGCGCGGCCCTGCCACGCAGGTAGCGCTGCTGCGGGAAGCTGGTCGTCCGCCTGGCCGCCTCCTCGTAGGAGTCGCGGGCGGCCGCGTGGTCGCCCGCCAGCTCCAGCAAGTGCCCGCGGACCGCGTGCAGCCGGTGGTCGTCCGACAGGTGCTCCCGGAGGGGTTCGAGCAGGCGGAGCCCCGCGAGCGGGCCTCGGGCCATGGCCACGGCGACGGCGTGGTTGAGTGCCACCATGGGGTTGCCGGCGACGCGCATCAGCAGCTCGTACAGCGCGACGATCTGCGGCCAGTCGGTCTCCTCCGCGCTCGGCGCCTCGTCGTGCACGGCCGCGATCGCCGCCTGGAGCTGGTAGGGGCCCGGTGTGCCGCGGGAGAGCGCCCGGGTGACCAGGTCGACGCCCTCGGCGATGTGGCCGGCGTGCCACTTGGCGCGGTCCTGCTCGGCCATCGGGATCAGCGCGCCGTCGGGGCCCGTACGCGCCGGTCGCCGCGCGTCGGTGAGCAGCATGAGCGCGAGCAGGCCCGCCACCTCGGGGTCGTCGGGCAGCAGCCGGCGCACCAGGCGGGCCAGCCGGATCGCCTCGTCCGTCAGCTCCGCGCGCACCAGGTCGGGCCCGGACGTGCCGGCGTACCCCTCGTTGAAGATCAGGTAGAGCACGTGCAGCACCACGGCGAGGCGCTCGGCCCGCTCCTCCGCCCTCGGCAGCCCGAACGGCAGGCCGCTGTCCTTGATCCGCTGCTTGGCCCGCGTGATGCGGCGCGTCATCGTGCCCTCGGGCACCAGGAACGCGCGGGCGATCTCCGCCGTCGTCAGGCCGCCGACCGCGCGCAGGGTGAGCGCGATCTGCGAGGCCGGCGACAACGACGGGTGGCAGCACATGAACAGCAGGACGAGCGTGTCGTCCGTCCCGGAGACCGGCTGGTCGGCGGCGGGCGCCAGCCAGTCCTCCGGCAGCGTCCAGGCCGCCACGGCGTCCTCGCGGCGCAGGCGCGCCTGCTCGCTGCGGAGCAGGTCGGTCAGCCGGCGCGCGGCGACGGTGATCAGCCACGCCCGCGGATCGTCCGGTACGCCCTCCTTCGGCCACTGCACCGCGGCCGCCAGCAGCGCCTCCTGGACGGCGTCCTCGGCGGTGGCGAAATGCCCGTAACGTCGCACCACCGCGCCAAGAACCTGCGGCGCCAGCTTGCGCAGCAGGTCCCCGGCCACCGTGGCGTCGATCAGAACCCCAGGTCCGCGCCGCCCTCGGCGATGGGCCGGACGTCGGTCACGCTGCCGTCCCAGACGCCGCCGGGGCTCGGGCACTTCGACAGGCGCCCGGCGATCTCGGTCGCCCGGTCGAAGCTGTCGCACTCGACGATCCAGTAGCCCGCGAGCACCTCCTGCGTCTCCGCGTACGGGCCGTCCGTCACGACCGGGACGCCGTCGCGCAGGTGGAGCCGCCTGGTGTGCACGGGCGCGACCAGGCCGCGCGTCTCGACGAGCTCGCCGGACTCCTCCAGCTCCTTGTTGAACGCCTCCATGAACTGGTGCATCGCCGCGACGTCCTCCGGCGACCAGGCGGGCTGCCCCTCGGCGTCCTTGCCGGACAGGACGTCATAGTCCCGCTGCGTGCCGTACGACAGGATCATGTACTTCATGGTGAGTCCTCTCTCGTGTGCCTCTCACCAGGTACGTCGGAGCCGCGCCCGCTCACCGGACACCCCTACGATGCCAGACATGCCATTTGCGACAGCCGTGGACGGCGTCAAGCTGTCCTACCAGGTCCGCGGCGGCGGGCAACCCCTCGTCCTCCTCCAGGGACAGGCCAACGAGCACCGCTGGTGGGATCCCGTACGCCCGGACTTCGAGCAGGGGTTCCGCACCATCACCTTCGACTACCGCGGCACGGGCGGCAGCGACAAACCCGACGAGCCGTACACCACCCGCGGGTTCGCCGCCGACGTGCTGGCCGTGCTCGACGAGCTGGGCGTGGAGCGGGCGCACGTCTACGGGACGTCGATGGGCGGGCGGGTGGCCCAGTGGCTGGCGGCCGACCATCCCGAGCGGGTCGGGTCGCTGGTGCTCGGCTGCAGCTCGCCGGGCGGCGTCCACGGGTTCGAGCGGGACAACGACGTGCGCAGGTCGCTGGCCCAGCCGGACCGGGCGGCCGCCGAGCGGGCGCTGCTGGAGCTCATGTACACGCCGGCCTGGCTGGCCACCCACCCGGGCCCCCACCACACGGTCGGCGACCCGGCCATGCCCGCGTACGCGCGCCGCCGCCACCTGGCCGCCAGCGCCGGGCACGACAGCTGGGACGCGCTGCCCTCCATCACCGCGCCCACGCTGGTGGTGCACGGCACCGATGACGTGTTCAACCCGGCGGCCAACGCCCCGCTGCTGGCCGGCCGCATCCCCGGGGCGGAGCTGCGGATGATCGAGGGGGCGCGGCACGCGTACTTCGAGGAGTTCAGGGAGGTCGCGAGCCCTCTGGTGCTGGACTTCCTACTCGCGAGCGCAAGTAGGACGCCGCGTTCGACGCCGTCGAGCTGGCCCGGGTGACCGACGACGAGGGGCGCAGAGGAGGTCTCGCCCGAGGAGCTGGAGCGCCGCATGAGCGACCCCGTCCTCACGAAGGCGATTGGAGTACGTCCAGGGCGCGGACTTCTTCCCTAACCGATGATGCGCCTGGCCAGCGAGACGAGGTCGGGGGCCGACAGGTGCGGGGCGCTCATCACGCTCGGGTACGGCGTGCCGCGCCGCTCCAGCCAGGCCCCCGACAGCCCGGCCCGCTGGGCCCCGTCGATGTCCCACGGGTGCACCGCCACCAGGACCGCCTGGTCGGGCCGCACCCCGGCCTGGCCGGTCGCGTACTCGTAGGCCGCGCGGGCGGGTTTCCACGCGCGGGGGCCGCTCACGTCCAGCGTGGCCTCCACCAGGTCGGACAGCCCTTCCCGGCGCAGGATCCCCTCGGTCATGGCCGCCGCCCCGTTCGTCATGGTGAACAGGCGCAGGCCGCCCTCGCGCAGCAGCCGCATGCCCTCGGGGACGTCGGGATGCACCCGCAGCTCGCCGAACCCCTTCAGCACGTGCCTCACCGCCTCGTCCCCGGACCCCATCTCCCTGAGCACGTCGGCGGCGATCCGGCCGAACTCGGCGAAACCGCCCGCCGCCGTGAGCGCGAACCCGTCGCGCAACACGCTCGCGAACCACGTCCCCATCTGCTCGCCGGACAGCCCCACCTCCTCGAACCTGCCCCGCATCGGCTCCAGGTCCGTCAGCGTCTCGTTCACATCGAAGATCACTATCTGTGGCTTCATGGCCGGTCCTTTCTGAGAGAGTCGAGTGCGGCGGACGCGCCCCTGCGCAGGGCGGCCGGGTCCGCGCCGGCGCGCGAGCGGAGGTTCATCCCGTAGGCCAGCAGGGTCAGGGACTCCGCGGTCGCGTCGAGGTCGAGGCCCTCGGCCAGCTGCCCCTGGGCCCCGGCCGCCTCCAGGGCTACGCGCATCGTCGCGCGGAGCCGGTCGTGGTGCTGGTCCAGCACCTGGCGCACGGCCGGGTCCGCGCCCTCGGCGCCGGCGTTGGTCGCCATGCAGCCCCAGCGCGCGTGCTCGCCCGCGCATCTGATCCGGATCAGGCGGTCGAAGAACGCCTCGATCGCGGGCAGCCCGCGCCCGTCGTCGGCCAGGGTCTGGAACATCGGCTGCGAGCGCCGCTCGACGTAGCGGCGCAGCGCCCGCACGTACAGGTCCTGCTTGCCGCCGTAGGTCGCGTACAGGCTGGAGCGGCTGAGGCCGGTCGCCGCGATCACCTCCGCGATGCCCGTGGTGGCGGCGCCGCGCTGCCAGAACAGGCGCTCCACCTGCTCCAGCACCGCGTCGGGATCGAAATGCTTCACGTCCGGCATCGACACCTCCATCTTGGAACGACTGGTCCAAGATAGCAAACCTGTTTGCGTCAGGTCACAGGGCCTTGCTACGTTCGCCCTCATGTCCAGCCCCGAGGCGTCAAGACGCTAGCCACCGCTCATCCGGTGGCTGTCTCGCGCTGACGCCGGGCTCTCCGCGAGCCGTGCGGTTCTTCGTGATGCGGCCGATCCCCCAGCGGAGCAGGACCTTCTTCCGGCCTGCCCGCTTCCCTGTCGATCCTCGATACGGTCGCGGAGTTCTTCCATGCCTTTCGCTGTCTACCTGCTCGGACTGGCGGTCTTCGCCCAGGGCACGTCCGAGTTCATGCTGTCCGGGCTCATCCCGGGCATCGCGCGGGACCTCCAGGTCTCCATCCCCGCCGCGGGGCTGCTCACCTCGGCTTTCGCCGTCGGGATGGTGGTGGGGGCGCCGCTCATGGCGGTGCTCAGCCTGCGCTGGTCCCGGCGGTTCGCGCTGCTGGCCTTCCTGGTCACGTTCCTGGTCGTACACGTGGTGGGCGCGCTCACCACCAGCTACGGCGTGCTGCTCGGCACGCGGGTGATCGCGGCGCTGGCCAACGCCGGGTTCCTGGCGGTGGCCATGGCGACCGCCGTCGCGCTCGCGCCGCCCGACGCCAAGGGGCGCGCCACCTCCGCGCTCCTCGGCGGCGTCACGATCGCCTGCGTCGCGGGCGTGCCGGGCGGCGCGCTGCTGGGCGAGGTGTGGGGGTGGCGCTCGGCGTTCTGGGCGGTGGCCGTCGCGCTGGTCCCGGCCATCGTCGCGGTGCTCAAGTCGGTGCCGTCCGGCGCCCCCGGACCGTCCGGCCCGGCCGGTCCGCGGGCCCGCGGGGAGCTGCGGGCGCTGCGCCGGCCCCGGCTGCTGGTCCTTCTCCTGCTGGCCGGCCTGGTGAACGGCGGCACCTTCTGCACGTTCACCTACCTCGCGCCGCTGCTCACCGGGGACACCGGGATCGCGTCCTCCTGGATGCCCCTGATGCTGGCCCTGTTCGGGCTCGGCTCGTTCGCCGGGGTGACCGTCAGCGGGCGGGTGGCCGACCGGCGGCCGACCCGCCTCCTGGCGATCTGCGGGCCGGCGCTGGCCGCCGGCTGGGCCGTCTTCGCGCTGGCGGCCGGCGCGCCGGTGCCCGCCGTCGTGCTCGTCTTCGTCCAGGGGACGCTCTCGTTCGCCGTGGGCTCCACGCTGATCTCGCAGGTGCTGTACGCGGCCACCGGCGCGCCCACCCTGGCCGGCGGGTTCGCCACGGCGGCGCTCAACGTGGGCGCGACGCTCGGCCCGTGGCTGGGCGGCCTGACCATCGGGGCCGGGCTCGGGCTGCGCTCGCCGCTGTGGGTGAGCGCCCTGCTGGTGGCCGCCGCCCTGGTCACCGCCGCCGTCGCCCACGCCGTCGGGGTGAACCCGGTGGAGAAGGGCCGGCCGGCTGAGGCACAGTAGGGGGAATGGAACCCGCTGCGCGCTTTCGCCGAGAGGTCAGAGCATTCCAGGACGCCGCCCGGCAGGCGGCGGAGACCGGCGCCGCGCCCCCGGTGCCGTCCTGTCCCGGCTGGTCGGTCGCCGATCTGCTGATCCACCTGGGCTCGGTGCACCGGGGCGTGTTCAGCATCATCGAGAACCGGCTCGACGGGCCGCCCGACGGCTCCGACCTGTCCTTCGCCGGGCTGCCGCCGGACCTCACGGGGTGGCCCGACCCGCAGCACGCGCCCAACCTCGGGCCGATCCCGGACGGGGTGCTCGACTGGTTCGAGGAAGGGGCGGCCCGGCTGGCGGAGCTGTTCGACGGGCGCGACGCCGGCGATCCGGCGTGGACGTGGTCGAAGGAGCAGACCGTCGGGTTCTGGGTGCGGGTGCAGACCATCGAGGCCGCCGTGCACCGCTGGGACGCCGAGAACGCCCTCGGCGTCCCGCACCCGATCCACGAGGACGTGACGGCCGACGCGGTCACGCAGACGTTCGAGGTCATGGCGCCCGCGCGGCGGGAGTGGACGGGGGCGCCCGCCGGAGCGGGCGAGCGCTTCCGCTTCCGGCGCACGGACAGCGAGGGTGACTGGACGGTCCACTTCGACGGCCCCGACGTACGGCTGTCCTCGGGGGCGGGCGGCGGCGATTTCGACGTCGAGCTGGCCGGGAGCGCGTCGGACCTCATGCTGTTCCTCTGGAACCGCATCCCGGCCGACGGCCTCGACGTGCGCGGCGACAGGGACATACTCGACCGCTACTTCGTCCTGGTGCCTCCCGTATGACCCCCCTCCTATGAGCCCCGGGCGAGGAGACCCATATCCCGCCGCCCACAGGCGCTGACAGAAAGGAAGGTGGCGAGCGTGCGTGCCCGGGGGCGGCCCGTTATGGAAGCGGACGGTCGCTGAGCCGGCAGCCGCGTGGTCGCTCGGGGCGCTCGCTGGTCCAGCCGGCCTCAGGTGCCCATGCCTGATAATCCATGAACGTCCCCTTGGCGAGCCCCTCCGTGCTCTCGACCGCGATCCCGACGTTTGCCGCCAAGACGGTGCCGGTGTGTGGGTCGAGGATGGTGGTGTACCGCTGCGCCACCTCGTCATCGGTACCGAACTCGGCGGTGAAGCCCTCGCTCTTGATGAAGGTGACCTCGATTCCCGCACGTCCCAGTGGGTCGGTGATCGAGCCACGCACCTTGGTCGTCGGCAGGCCGGCGAGGAGACGCAGGGCGGCTGCCCTGACCGAGGGCTTGACCGGGAGCTCCAGAAGAGCGGAGGAGGTGGCGAGGAATTCTTCGAAGCTGCCCTTGGGCTGGCTGTCCTTTCGGGTCTTCCAGTAGGTTCGCAGTTTCTCCCGGAGTTGTTCGGCGTCGCCCGGCAGCGCCGCGAGGTCGGCCAGCGTAAGTTCACCCAGCCGTGAATCACCGAGCACGCCGCCCGGCTCAGCCGCGCGCGTGTACACGCACTGAGAGGGCTTGGACCGCAGCCGAACCTTCGCGCAGTCGCCCGCGCGGGTGCCCGGCGTGCACACGCGCTGGACCGTGTCCGGAGAACCCGCCGCCCGCCACGCACGCTCATCGGCCTCGGTGGCGGGACGGACGAATTGCTGCCACTGCTCCGCCTGAACGGGGTCGCCGGGGTCGCGCGGCTGCCAGAGGTCGATTCGTGACGAGGACAGGACGTTGAACGTTTCGCCGCCCGCCTGGACCCTGGTCAGCCAATTGTTGAGCAGCGGCCTCCGCCAGTAGTCGCCGCGCTCGTCCGGCAGTCTCGCGATCTGGTCCGCCAGCCGGAGCAGGGCGTCGTTGCCGCGAGCGGGCGCGAGCACCGGTGCGGGAACAGCGGTCACGTTCGACACCAGCGTGACGACGGCCATGACGACGGCGATCGTTGTTGCGGCCGCTCCCAGGGTCCATCCCCAGGCGAGGCCACGCCGATTCGCTCTACCTGGCCGTACCGGCTTGCGCTGGGCGGCGGCAAGCCGGAGGCGGGCCTTCTCGACCACCTCTGCCGAGGGCGGCGGAGCGTCAGGCAGCGCTCTCGCCAGGAGGCTCAGCTCATCCATGGATCTCCTCCAAAGGGTTGACGTCACCGAGTGCCTTACGGAGCTGCTTGCGGGCGCGGTTGAGCCGGGAGGCGACCGTCCCCGCTGGGATCCCCAGGGCGGCAGCGACCTCGGCGTGGCTGAGGTCGCCCAGCACGCTCAGCAGCACGACGTCGCGGTCCCTGCGGTTGAGCCCGGCCAGCGCCCCCGCCAGCTTGCCGGTCAGCTGGTCCGCGGCCACGCGGGACAGGACCGCGTCCTCGGGACTGTGCTCGGCGCGTTCAGCCGTCCGGCTGAGCGCCTTCCATCTACGGATCTCGGTGCGGCGATGCCGTGCGATGAGGTGTGTGGCGATGCCGTACAGCCACGGACGCACCCCGCCGCGCGAGGCGTCGTAGCCACCCCGATAGGCCGCCAGGAACACCTCGGCGGCCAGGTCGTCAGCGACGTCGTCGGACAACCGCCTGACGATGTAGCGGTGGATCTCGGTGAAGTGCGCGTTGAAGATCTGCTCGAAGTCCACCCGTAGATCGGGCGGGTCGGCCAGGTCAGGTGGAACGGCCATGCAGGCGTCTCCGCTGGGTCAAGTGAACGATGGTCGCCCTTTCTTGCCCGAAGTGCCTGGAGGCTTTCACGGACCGTCGCTGAGCCTTTGCCATCGGAATCAGCCGACCCCCGTCGCTGGCCGTGCGTCACCCTGGATGACAGGGCTCTGCTCGTCTCGAATCCGTGCTTTCAAGACGCGACCCAGGCGCACCGGCGCCGCGCAGCGCCGGTTGAAGATCTACACCGAGGAGTAGAGGAGCATGGCCCGTAACCACCACGCGCTCCAACCCCAACCGGTAGCTGCGTTGCCGGTCACAGACACGGTGGGGAATCCTCCGCGCACGGGCGTTTAATTCGGTGGTGTCCGGACAGTCGGCGAAGCTACTGTTGCTGCAGGTCAGCGAGTGGACACGCGGTTGTCAGCGCGCTGTCCCCTGCGGACCCGCGGCTCACCCGTACGGAATCGACCGACGGCGAAGCGATGGTCACCACTGGCGCCGTCCTAACGCCCCAGACGATCGCGAGCCGCGGGTCCCCGCCCCCTCACCGCCCGGCGAAGCCGTCGAGGGCGGCCTCCAGTTCCTTGGACAGCGTGCCGCTGCCGGTGTGCCCGGAGTCGTCCACGACGACCAGCCTGGCGTCCGGCCAGGCCTTGGCCAGCTCCCAGGCCGTCTCCAGCGGGCCGCCCAGGTCGAGACGGCCGTGGATCAGCACGCCGGGGATGCCCGCCAGCCGCCCCGCCTCCCGCAGCAGCACGCCCTCCTCCAGCCAGGCGGCGTTGGAGAAGTAATGAGAGCAGATCCGGACGAGCGCCATCACCGCCTCGGCCGGGCGGTCGCTGTAGGCATTGGGCTTGCCGTTGGGCTCCATGGAGATCACCGCGTCCTCCCAGGTGACCCAGTCACGGGCCGCCTTCGCGCGGACCTCGGGATCGGGGTCGGCCAGGAGCCGCGAGTACGCCGCCAGCAGCGCGAAGGTGTCACCGTCGCGGTCGGCCTCGGGGACGCCCTGCCTGAAGCGCTCCCACTCCTCCGGGAAGAACCGCCCGACGCCGCGGTAGAGCCAGTCGATCTCGGAGCGGCGCGTGGTCGTGACGGCCACGATGACCATCTCCGACACCCGCTCCGGATGGGCCTCGGCGTAGGCCAGCATCAGCGTCGAGCCCCACGAGCCGCCGTACAGCAGCCACTTGTCGATGCCGAGGTGCTCGCGCAGCAGCTCCATGTCGGCGACGAGGTGGTGGGTCGTGTTGGCGCTCAGGTCGACGGACGGGTCGCTGGCGTGCGGGCGGCTGCGGCCGCAGTTTCGCTGGTCGAACAGGACGATCCGGTAGCGCTCCGGGTCGAAGAGCCGGCGCACCCCGGTCTTGCACCCCGATCCGGGGCCGCCGTGGACGACGAGCGCGGGCTTCCCCTCCGGGTTGCCGCAGACCTCCCAGTAGACGAGGTTGCCGTCACCGGTGTCGAGCAGGCCGTGGTCGTACGGCTCGATGGGGGGATACATGAAACCGACCTTAGCGGGACGGCCACGGTGGACCGCCGTGGCCGTGCGGTCACGCGACCTTGGACGAGGAGGGAGACGAGCGCGTTCCAGTCCCTCAGGTTCCTGCCCTTCCGTCTTTTTGTCATAGGGCAATTTGTCGCATGCTTTGGCGATTCCGACCAATTTTTACACGTGGTAAGCGTACGTGGAGGCCGCCTTCGAGAACAGCCACCCGCCTTATAAAGCGGGTTGGCGGTTAATTGGGAGGATTTGACGGGGTATGCAGCTGCCTGGGCGTTAGCAGTACCGGCCAAAGGCATCATGAGAGCGCCCGTAAGCGCCACGAACATGAGAAGTTTCACGAGTCGTGAGAATAGGACCTCCCGGTAAAGAGGGCTAGATACAACTATGAAGTAATTCAACCACCACTAAGGGTAATGATCTCTGCGGATAACCGGATTACCAATCCGCAGGGAGCACCATGTACAAGCACGCCATTGCCGCATTCGCCGCGACTTCCGGCCTGCTGCTGGCCGCAGGGCCGGCCGCCGCAGAAGAAGGGGCCGTGGACACGGTCCTGTGCGGCGACAACAACGTCGTCAGCTACAACGCGCAGTCAGCCTGGGCTCACAACTTCGAGGCCCAGACCCAGGCGGTCTTCGACGACTCGACGCTGGGCCCGCCGTGGTCCGGAAGCTTCGTCGACGGCCTGACCTGGTTCAACCGGACGACGACGTGCAGCCAGAGCGTCCCCTCGTACAAGGCCGGCGGCGTCGCCGGCCTGCTCGACGGGCTGCTCAACCCCGCACCCGCGGCGCAGCAGCCCTGCACGACGGCGTCCACGTCGCCCTCGTCGCTGCTGGCCACCCTCGGACTCACGCAGGTCGTCGACTCGCTCTGGCTGGGCGCGGTGCCCTGCGCCACGACGACCACCTGGTCCCCGACGACCACCTGGTCCCCGACCACCGGGACCTGGATGATCGAGTCGCCGGGCGATCTCACGGTGGAGCAGCCCGTGACGCTCCTGGACACCTCCGGGGTCACGTCGCTGGTCAACCAGATCCTCGGCAACTGACGCGCCTCTGGCCTCACTGTCAGAGGGACGGGGCGAAGGGACTTCGACATGGACGGCGAGCACCCCGCACCGGCCCGGCTCAACCTAAGACGGACGGCCTCGGCATCGCGTGAACCGAACGCGCCTGGCAGGAGGACAACACTTTCCTCTGCCGGCACACCGGTGCCGAGCCGTCCCCTCCCACCGTCCCGTGGACCCTGGGAGTTCACGATGCTGTACGCCGACGCGCGCGGCGTACAGCAGGTCGTGCCGAAGCGGCCCGCGGTCAGCGGAACTCGTCCGCGTGGTCCGCGGCCCAGCGCCCGAACGTACGCGCCGGCGCCCCGGTGATCTCCTCCACCGTCGAGGTGATCAGCTCCGACCGCGGCCGCGCCTCCGCGCTGGCCAGCAGGGCCTCGACCAGGGCCGGCGGCCTGCCGTCCGCGAGCATCTGCGCACGCGCGTCCTCCACGGGCACCTTCTCGAACCGCAGCGCGCGCCCGACGGCCTCCCCGATCGCGCGCACCTGCTCGGCCCGGCCCACCACCTGAGGCCCGGTCAGCACGTACGTCGCGCCGTCGTGCCCTTCGTCGACCAGCACCCGCACCGCCACCTCCGCGACATCGCGCGGGTCGATCACCGCGGTGGCGGCGATCTCCGGCCCGCGTACGACACCGGTGGCGCGGATCTGCGCCGCCCATCCCCGGGTGTTGGAGGCGATGGTGTTCGACCGCAGGACGGTCCATCGCAGCCCGGACCGCTCGATCAGGCCCTCCATGTCGGCGTGCAACTGGTTGATCGGGTCGCTCTGCCGCTCCGCCTCGTCGTCCACCCCCGACGACGAGAGGTAGACGACCCGGCGGGCCCGGCTCCCGATCACCTCCAGAACGGCGGAGGCTCCGTCGGCGGTGAGGAAGGGCCACACCAGGAACACCGTCTCCACGCCCGCCGGCGCCCGCTCAAGCGTGCCGGGCGCACCCAGGTCGCCCTCCACGGCCGCCACTCCCCCTGGGAGCCGCGCCGCCCGCGCGTCCCTCACCAACGCCCGCGCGGAAGCACCGGCGGACACCAGCCCGGCCACGACCTGCCGGCCCACGTTCCCGGTCGCGCCGGTCACCAGAATCTCGGTCATGACCGGGTCAGCCCGGGCGCACACGGCGATATTCCGGCCGGTCCCGAGCGGGTCGCCCTACGAAGGCAGCCACGAGGGCCACCAGGGCAGGACGCAATCACCGGGCGTGCCCTCGGTGGCGACGTCGTACATGACCATCGCCACCGGCCCCGCGATCGTGATGCCGACGGCGAGCAGCGACAGGACGGGCACCGGCCACACCCGGCGGGCCACCGGCGGAAGCCGGGCCAGCAGGTGCAACGGCAACGCCAGGACCGCCGACAGGACCGCGACGACCGGGATGACGGCGAAACGGGTCAGCAGCCACATCCCCTCGGACAGCTTCTCGCCCGAGCTCAGGTCGAGACCGCAATGGACCTGCGCGCGGGCCACCAGGGTCACGTCGAAGTAGCTCCCGGCGATCGCGCACGCCAGGGCGACGACCACGGAAAGGCCGCACCCGAAGGTCCAGGACACCTCGCCGGCCCTCTCCAGTCTCCGGTCGATCACGCTGCCATCGAAGCAGACGGGTGTGCGCGTCTTACGCGCCCGCTGTGAGGGCTCTGTGCAGAATCCGCGCGCCGGCGACGCCCGGCGGTCGATACGGCCAGGCCCTCGGCCGCGGGCTGAATGAAAGTTTCACCGGCGGTCGAGCCCGCGGTAAATCCCTGGCCAGCGGCGATGCTTTCGGGGGTGACGGGTTTGCAGTGGCGCATTGACGGGGGGAAAGCGCTTTCCTACTGTGGCGTCGTTTTCGCCCGCGCCTCGTACCAACACCTTGGAGAACGATGATGCGCCTGAAAGCCGTCCTCACGTGCGCCGGCCTGTTAGCCGGTGCGTTCGTCGCACTGTCACCCACCGCCGCACAGGCCGCGCCGACGCGGTACGAGGCGGAGAGCTCCCCCGCGGTCTGCACCGGCACCATCGACAGCAACTGGTCCGGGTACTCCGGCAGCGGATTCTGCAACGGCAACAACGCCACCGGCGCCTCCGCCCAGTTCACCGTCAACGCCGGCGCGGCCGGGACGGCGACGCTGAGCGTGCGCTTCGCGAACGGCACCACGACCGCCCGGCCCGCCGACCTGATCGTCAACGGGTCGACGGTCCAGAACGTCTCGTACGAGGGCACCGGCGCGTGGGACACCTGGGTCACCAGGACGTTCACCGTGTCGGTGCGCTCGGGCAGCAACACCATCCAGCTCAGCCCGACCACCTCGAACGGCCTGGCCAACATCGACTACATCGAGGTCGACGCGGGCGGCACGACCCCGCCCACGGGCAACGCGCTGTACGTGGCGCCGAACGGCAGGGACGGCGCGACCGGGACGCAGTCGGACCCGACGACCCTCACCTCGGCGATCACCCGCGTCACCGCCGGCGGGACGATCTACGTACGCGGCGGGACCTACAACTTCTCGCAGACGGTCACCATCGCGCCGGGCAACAACGGCACCTCCAGCGCCCGCAAGAAGCTGTCCGCCTACCCGGGTGAGACCCCGATCCTGAACTTCTCCGCCCAGAGCGAGAACTCGGCCAACCGCGGGCTCGCCGTGAACGGGTCGTACTGGCACGTCTACGGCATCGTCGTCGAGCGCGCCGGCGACAACGGGATCTTCGTCGGCGGCAGCAACAACATCATCGAGCGCACGGAGACGCGCTTCAACCGCGACACGGGGCTGCAGCTCTCCCGGATCGCCTCCGACACGCCCCGCGACCAGTGGCCGTCCAACAACCTCATCCTGAGCGCGTTGTCGCACGACAACGCCGACTCCGACGGCGAGGACGCCGACGGCTTCGCCGCGAAGCTCACCGTCGGCTCCGGCAACGTCTTCCGCTACTGCGTGTCCCGCAACAACATCGACGACGGCTGGGACCTCTACACCAAGACGGACACGGGCGCCATCGGCCCGGTGACCATCGAGGACTCCCTGTCGTACAACAACGGCACGCTCAGCGACGGCAGCCAGGCCGGCAACGGCGACCGCAACGGCTACAAGCTGGGCGGCGAGGACATCGCGGTCAACCACACCATCCGGCGGAGCATCGCGTACCGCAACGGCAAGCACGGCTTCACCTACAACCGCAACCCCGGCACGATGACGGTGTCGGACAACGTCAGCATCGACAACACCGAGCGCAACTACTCGTTCGACGCGGGCACCTCGGTGTTCCGCAACAACGTCTCGTGCCGCAGCGGCAGCGGGACCAATGACCGGATCGTCGGCAACTCCGACAGCTCGAACCAGTTCTGGTCCGGCTCGAACGGGTCCCGGTGCTCGTCCTACAGCGGCGCCCTGAGCTGGTCCTTCGCCTCGGACGGCCGCCTCGTCGTGACCTTCGGCGGCACGCCGGTGACGCCCTGACAGAGGTGGGGCGAGTGCGCCACCGCACTCGCCCCGCCCTCAGCCGCGTCGGCCAAATGGAGCACGCGCTCTAGAACCGTATATATTGGAGCACACGTTCCGTTATTCCGACGACAGTGCAGGAGCTGGTGTATGCCCTCGTTGTCCCATGCCCGCCATATCGGCGCCGGTGCCGTTCTTGCCCTCGCCCTCATCGGCTTACCTGCCGGGGCCGCCTCCGCGGAGCCCGGCGCGACCAGCGTCACCTTGACCGCCCAGGAGCAGCCCAAGCCGGCCCGCCCCACGCTGGAGGCCATCAAGCAGCGGGCCGCCCAGGACGGGATCCCCCTGGAGCAGGCCGTCAAGGACTACGTCAGCGCCACCGCCGCCAAGCAGACCTTCTCGGCCGCCGCCCAGCCCGACGGTCCCGTGGACACCCCCGACGTCATGGTGGACGACCTGCACGCGGGCGAGATCGAGGACCTCACGCGCATAGCCGCCGCCGAGGGCATCGGGCTGGCCGCCGCGATCGACGCGATCTCCTGGCAGCCGCAGTTCGAGAAGGTGGCCGCGGAACTCGAGACCGGCTTCCCCGCCGAGTTCGCCGGCGCGGTCAAGGACGACGACAGCGCCTGGTTCGGCTTCAAGGGCGACGTCCCCGCCAAGGCGGTCGAACTCGCCAGAACCCTCCCCGTACGCGTCGACCTGGTCGGCGGCCGCGGCTTCTCCGAGCAGGAGCTGTCCGCCGCCGCCACGGCCACCCACGCGGCCGTCCTGGCCGATCCCGCCGTCAAGGACGCCGCCACCTCCTACGACGTACGCACGGGGACCGTCATCGTGGAGGCGCAGTCGAGCGCGCCCCTCGCCGCCCAGGACCTGCTGCCCCCGCAGGCGAGGGCAGCCGGGATCCAGGCCCAGTTCGTCCTGGTCGACAAGGTGTCGCAGCCGGAGGACAGGTACATGAGGGGCGGCGGCTCGCTCGGTAACTGCACGTCGGGCTTCAACCTGAAGTACATCCACAGCAACACCAAGCGCCACGGGACCGCGGGCCACTGCGCGCAGGACTACGCCACCCGCACGTACTCCAACCACAGTACCCACGGCGGCTCCACCACGGTGAAGCGCGTCTGGTGGCATATCGGCAGTTGGGGCGACCTCTCCTACTACACCGTCGGCTCCAAGACTCCGGGCCGCACGTTCTACCACGACTGGAACAAGACCAGGTACGCCGACGACCGCTCGGCCATGCCCTCCATCGGCACGCGCATCTGCCACTTCGGCATAACCAGCGGCGGGAGCTGCGCCAAGGTCGCCCGCCGCGACGTGTCCGCCGGCGACATGAGGCACATGGTGGTCATGGACAAGAACATCAGCGAGCCGGGCGACTCCGGCGGCCCCTGGTACTACGCCGGGACCGCGTACGGCATCCACTTCGGCCTGATCGGCGGGAAGTCGGCGTTCACGCCCGCGTACCTCTTCCAGAACCGCGGCTACGACGTCTGGCACCGCTGACGGTTTCCGCCGCGCCCGCGCCCAACTCCAGGTGGGAGCCGGTGAACGCGGCCCGCAGGCGCCGATCGTGCGTCACGACCACCAGCGCGCCCCGGTAAGCGGACAGCGCCTCCTCCAGCTGCTCCACGAGCATCGGCGACAGGTGGTTGGTCGGCTCGTCGAGCAGGAGCAGGTCCACGGGCTCGCTCACCAGCCGGGCGAGCTCGATCCGGCGCCGTTGCCCGTAGGAGAGCTGCCCCAGGCGCAGCCCGAGGTCCGACGGCCGGAACAGCCCCAGGGCGAGCAGCGCGTCCGCGTGCTCGTCCAGGCTCCCGGGACGCCCGTACGCGTAGGCCCGCAGCACCGTCCGGTCCGCCGGCCCGACGTCCCACTCGTCCTGCCGGAAGAGCCCGGCCCGGCCGGCCCGCCGTACCTCGCCCGCGTCCGGACGCAGCTCGCCGGCGAGCACGCGCATCAGCGTGGTCTTGCCCGCCCCGTTCGGGCCGGTGACGAGCAGCCGCTCACCGGCGCGGACGGTCAGGGAGTCGAGGCGAAGCCGGCCCGCCACCACCACGCCGTCGAGCGCGGCCACCTCGGTCCCGGAAGCAGCCCCGGAAGCAGCCCCGGAAGCGATCCCGGATGCGGCCCTCGCGGTGGCGAGGGCGGCGGTGAAGCGCAGCGGCTCGGGCGGTGGCGGCGCCGGGTGCTCGGTGAGCCATCGCAGCCGCTGCTGGGACTGCCGGATGCGCCCGGCGGCCCCGTGGGTACGCGAGCGCGCCCGCCAGGTGCCGGTGCCCATGCCCGCCTTGGGGGTCTTGCGCGGGATCCCGGCCAGCCGGCCCGCGTTGGCCGCCACCAGCGTGGCATGCCGGTCCAGCTCCGTCCTCCACTCCTCGTGGGCCCGTGCCTGCGCGGCGCGTTCGGCGGCCTTGGCGGCGAGGTATCCGGCGTACCCGTCACCGTAGCGGCGCACCTTCCCGTCGGCGACTTCCAGGATGGCGGTGGTCACCCGCTCCAGGAACACCCGGTCGTGCGTGATCGCCACGACCGTGCCCCGGTGGGCGCGCAGGCGCTGTTCGAGCCAGGCCACGGCCTGGTCGTCCAGGTCGTTGGTCGGCTCGTCGAGCAGCAGCAGCTCAGGAGCGGAGGCCAGCGTGGCGGCCAGGGCGAGCCTGGCGCGTTCGCCACCGGAGAGCGTGCCCAGCGGGCGGCTCCGGTCGAGCCCGGGCAGCCCGAGCCCGTGCAGCGCGATCTCCACGCGGACGTCGGCCTCGTAGCCGCCCCGCGCCTCGAACTGCGCCACGAGCCCCGCATACGCCTCCGCGTCCGTCTCTTCGAGCGACCGTTCGGCCGTCCGCATCCGGGCCTCGAGCTCTCGCAGGTCGGCCAGCGCCAGGTCGACGGCGTCGGCCACCGTCGCGTGCGGCGGCAGCGCGAGTGACTGCGGCAGATGTCCGACGCCGCCGGGCGCGACGACCAGGAGCTCGCCGTTGTCCGGCCGCTCGGCGTTCGCCATGAGCCTGAGCAGCGTGGACTTGCCTGACCCGTTGTCGCCGATCACTCCGATCCGCTCGCCGGGTCTGACGGTGAGCGACACCCGGTCCAGGACGACGCGGGTGCCGTAACGCTTGGTGATCTCGGTGAGTGCGAGTTGGGCAGCGGTACGCAAAGGGCGTACCTCCTTTCTGAGCGTGGACAGGTCAGCCCGGGGCCTTCCGGCTGAGGTGCTCCCAGGCCCGGTACTCCTCCATGCGGGCCTGCTCCATCTGCTGGACCAGGTCGTACGAGGCTCCGCCGACGATCAGCCGCAGCGGCGGCTCCGCCAGGTCGACCAGCTCCGTGATCACCGGCGCGGCGGTGCTCGGGTCGGGACCGGCGTCCTCGCCCCACATCTCGGCCAGCTGAGCGTGCAGCGGCTCGTACTCCGGGCGCCGCTCCGCGAGCGTGGCGCCCCGCGTGAACAGGTCCGTGCCGTACCCGCCCGGCTGCACGATCGTCACCTTGATCCCGAACGGCGCCACCTCCATCGCCAGCGCCTGGCTCACCGAGTCGAGCGCGGACTTGCTCGCCGCGTAGAACCCGACGGACGCGAACCCGCCGCCGGACCCCATCGAGGTGACCTGCAGGATGTGCCCGGACCCCTGCGCCCGCAGGTGCGGCACCACGGCCTGGGCCACCCAGACCGCGCCGAAGAAGTTGACGTCGAACTGGGCGCGGATCTGCTCCTCGGTGGCCTCCTCCACCATGCCCAACAGCAGTCCGCCGGCGTTGTTGACCACGATGTCGAGCCGGCCGAACGCCGCCGCGGCCTCGTCCACGACCTTCCTGACGGCCGCGCGGTCGCGGACGTCCAGCGCCAGCCGTACGAGGCTGTCGGGGTGGGCGGCGGCGAGGTCGGCGAGGGGGCCGAGGTCGCGGGCGGCGGCCACGACGCGGTCTCCGGCGGCGAGCGCCGCCTCGGCGAAGGCCCTGCCCAGGCCCCTCGACGCGCCGGTGATGAACCAGACTCGGGCAGTCGTCACACAGGCTCCTTGTATTAGTGAGACGATACGGTTCGTCTCGTGATGACAAGGTATACAGGCACTTCGCCTCCGCGTCAAGACGGACCGTCTCGTCTCGCTTAGGGGGCATGCGGCTGCCCGGCCCGCTCCCGAGCCGGGTTCGCCGCGTCAGGCGCCGCGCGGGGCGCGTGGCCGGCGCATCAGCAGCACCGCGACCAGCAGGAACAACAGCCCCACTCCGGCCGCCGTGCCGCCCACGGCCACGTACGTCATGTCGATCGGCGGGTTGGTGGTCGGCGCGGCGACCGGCCCGCCGCCGAGGTACTCCTTCCCCTTGTACGGGGCCGCCTCGATCTTGGCGTCCTTGGCGGCGCCCGCCGCCCGCACCGCCGCCGCCGCGTCGATCAGCCCGAAGCCGAGGAACACGTTGTAGCCGGACGGCGGCTTCCTGGCGGTCCGCACCAGGATGTCGCGTACCTGCCGGAGCGTCAGATCGGGGTTGCGGGACAGCATCAGCGCCGCGGTGCCCGCCGCGAGCGCGCAGGCGGGAGAGGTGCCGTCCCCCGCCCGGTGGCCACCGCGGTTGTCGGCGGCGTAGATGTCCACGCCGGGTGCGGCGATCGTGTTGTACGTGTGCACCTGGGAGAAGTCCGCCCGCGCGCCGCCCGGCCCCATCGCCGCCACCGCGATCACTCCCGGGTACGCGGCCGGGTAGGAGACGACGTTGTTGGCGTCGACCTCCAGCGGGTCGGTGGATCCGCCGTTGCCCGCGCTGGCCAGCAGGATGGCCCCCTTGCCGAGGGCGTAGTCGACGGCCGAGGCCGTGAGGTCGTCGTAACCGCTGCCGAAGCCCCACTCGTCGGTGCCGAGGGACATGGAGATCACCCGGGCGCCCTTGTCGACGGCGTACCGGATGCCCTTGGCCAGCGCGGTGCCCGCTTTGACGCTCTCCTTGTCGGCGGCGACGCCGCCGGACTTGGCGGCGGCCTCCGCCCGCTTGCGCGCCGGGTCCTCGCGGTCCCAGATCACCCGTACCGAGAGCACCCGGGCCTGCGGGGCGACCCGCAGCACGCTGGAGGCCATGGCGGTGCCGTGCGCGCCCCAGTACGACTGCCCGGGCCGGGCTCCCCCGCCGATGAAGTCGGGGCCGTTCGTGACCCGTCCGCGGAACTCCGGATGGTTCTTCATGACCCCGGTGTCCAGGACCGCGACGGTGATCCCCTTGCCCTGTCCGAGCCGCTGCGCGGCCGGCACCTTCATGGCCTGCTGTTCCCAGCCCCGCGGCGCCTCGGCCACGGCCGGCGCGGCGGTGGCCGCGACCAGGCCGGCGACCAGCCCCGTGACCAGCCCCGTGACCAGCGCAGTCGCGCAGGTCAGCCTGCGAATCATGCCCCCACCTTCCGGGACTCCGCGTACAGCCGGGTGGCCAGGCTCTCCGCGAGCCCCTGCGCGGTGCGCGCCCACGCCTCGCGGTCCTCCCTCTGCGGGAACTCCCTCCTGCCCCACGGTTCGGGCAACCGTCCGGGCCTGCGGCCGTCCGCCGGCCCCGCGGTGACCGCCACGAACATGGGCGCGTCCCCAACCGTCCGGCCGCCGTTCCCGGTGCGCGCGGAGTCCTTCCACTGGGTGCCGGGCGCGGCGAGCGCGCGCACCGCGTGATCCGGCTTCCGCTGCGCCTCGCGGACGATCCCCTCCAGATCGACGCGGGCCTGCGACTCGCGGAAGGCGACCAGGGCCACGGTGGCGGCCGTCCCTCCGGTGTCGTCCACGTACGTGGCGCGCACGGTCGCGACGCAGCCCCGCTCGGCGGCGACCCGGGCCAGCTCGCCGGAGAGCGCCGTCTTGCAGGAGGTGTCGGACGAGATCGCGGCCCTGGTCCAGCCGCGCTCGTCGTTCGGGGAGGAGTAGCCCTTGTCGGGGTGCTCCCGGCCGAGCCGCGGCGGGAACAGCTTCTCGACGGGCACGTTGCGCCACAGCTCCTTGGAGTACGCCGAGTTGTGGATGACCTGCCGGCTGTTGGAGTAGGCGTGCGCGATGAGCGCGCCACCGCCGAGCACGGCCAGCAGGCCGAAGCCCGCGACGACCAGCCCCACCGCGACCCGCCAGGCGCTGCGCCGGGGCCGCACCGGCCCGGCCGGTGGTGGCGGCTGCTGCTGGTAAGGGCCGGGTGGGTACGGAGGAGGTTGCATAGGGGGCGGCTGAGGGGGATGGAACCCCGGCCCGGAGCCGGACGGGGGGTACATCAATGTCTCTCCTGTCGTGCGAGCGGGCCGATCAAGGTTCCGTTTGAGCCCCTCTGATCGATTTTGCGCGTTCTGACCCTATCGGTGCTCGGCGGGGCTTGCCCGGCGCCAGGCGGGATCCCCGCGAGACGGGCCTCAGGCGAAGAACCGCGTCAGGCGGGGTCCTCGACCGATGTCGTGGCCGGCGAGGTCCACCCGGTCGTGGCCCAACCGGCGTACGAGCCCGAGGATGTCGGCGGCCATCGTCTTCTTGTCGTAGCCGGAGGAGGGCTTGTCCGAGCCGCCCATGCCGCGCAGATCGACGGCGATCACCTGGTGGCGTTCGGCGAGCGGCGGCATGATCTTGTGGAACTCCCACCACGTCTGCGGCCATCCGCCCAGCAGCACCAAGGGCCTGCCCCGGCCGCGCTCGGGCACCCGGTCGGGATGAAGATCGTCCGTGCTCTGGCCTCCGGCGAGGAGACGTACTGCGGGGCGATCGAGACCGGAGCGCCGAAGTCCACGCTCAAGCATCACTGGCGGGTCCTGCGGGAGAGCGGCGTCATCCGCCTGCGCCACTCGGGGCGCAGAAACTACCTCACCCTGCGCAGGGACGATC
Organism: Nonomuraea angiospora; assembly: GCF_014873145.1. Classification (NCBI taxonomy): domain Bacteria; kingdom Bacillati; phylum Actinomycetota; class Actinomycetes; order Streptosporangiales; family Streptosporangiaceae; genus Nonomuraea; species Nonomuraea angiospora. Next base: position 6,638,960 of record NZ_JADBEK010000001.1, read on the forward strand.
TTGAGGCGCGCTTTCCCGGGCTGCTCGCCGTCGTGTTCGGCAGCGACGGCTCGCCCCAGGAGTGAGGCCACCTTGCCCTGACACTGACGTCAAGGATGTAGCGTGCCCGCGGACTCCGACTCGAGGATGACGATGAAATTCGCGATCAGCTACTCGACGGCCGACGGGCTCGACCCCGACAGGCTCGTAACGTACGCCCGCCATGCCGAGGACTGCGGCTTTGAGGGACTGTACCTGCCCGAGCACATCGTGGTGTATCCCGGCGCCGCGGTCGGCCCCTTCGAGTTCCCGCCGTCCCTGCCCTTCCCCGATCCGCTCGACTGCCTGGCCTTCGTCGCGGCGGCCACCCGGCGCATCCTGCTCGGCACCGCCGTGCTGCTGCTGCCGTACCACCATCCCGTGGTCCTGGCCAAGCGCCTGGCGACCATCGACGTGCTGTCCAAGGGACGGATGCGGCTGCTCACCGTGGGGCTGGGCACGCTGCCCGGCGAGGCCAGGGCGACGGGCGTCGACTTCGGCACCCGGGGACGGCGTACCGACGAGGCCATCGACGTGCTGCGGCTGCTGTGGGAAGGCGACGAGAAGGGCGTCAGCTTCGACGGCGAGTTCTTCGGCTTCGACAACGTGACCAGCTACCCCAAGCCGCACTCGGCCACGCACCTGCCGATCCACGTCGGCGGGTCGAGCCGGGCGGCCGCACGGCGCGCCGGGCGGCGCGGCGACGGCTATTTCCCCGGCGGCGCCCTCACCCCGGAGGAACGCGCGACCCAGTGGGAGCTGGCCCGGGCCGCCGCCGTGGAGGCCGGCCGTGATCCCGGCGCGCTGGAGTACACCCGATGGGGGTCGATCGACATGTCAGCCGAACGGGTCGAGACCTTCGCCGCGCAGGGCGTGACCCGCATCGTGGTCGGCCCCACCTCGGCGGATCCGGAGCACCAGCGCGACGAGATGTCCGCGTTCGCCGAGCGGTTCGCCCTCCTCAGCGCCGGCTGACCCCCGAACCGGCGTTGCTGGCTCAGTTGCCCACGCCGAGGCCGGACATGAACACGGACGGGTACCGGTCGCCGCGCGCCGAGCCCGGCGGCACCGCCTTCTCGATCTCGGCGAGGTCGTCCGCGGTGAGGTCCAGGTCCGTCGCGGGCAGCGCCTCGGCCAGCCGTTCGCGGGTGCGGGCGCCGACCAGCGGCACGATGTCCTCGCCCTGTGCGGCCACCCAGGCGATGGCCAGTTGGGCGACGGTGCGGCCCTTCGCCTCGGCGACCCGGCGCAGGGCGTCCACGAGGGCGAGGTTGTGCTCCACGTTCCCGCTGGAGAAGCGCGGGCTGAGGCCGCGGCCGTCACCGGAGCCGGCGGTGTGGCCCGCGGTCCAGTGGCCGGAGATGAGGCCGCGGCCGAGCACGCCGTACGCGGTCAGGCCGATGCCGAGCTCCCGCAGCGTGGGCAGGACCTCCGCCTCCACCGCGCGGGAGATCAGCGAGTACTCGATCTGCAGGTCGGCGATCGGGTGTACGGCGTGCGCCCGGCGGATCGTCGCCGCGTCGACCTCCGAGAGGCCGATGTGCCGTACGTACCCGGCCTCGACCAGTTCCTTGATCGCGCCCACCGTCTCCTCGATCGGGACCGCCGGGTCCAGCCGGGCGGGACGGTAGACGTCGATGTGATCGGTGCCCAGCCGGGTCAGCGAGTAGGCCAGGAAGTTCTTCACCGCCTCGGGACGGCCGTCGTGCCCGCCGAACTCGCGGCCCGGCCCCCGCAGCATGCCGAACTTGACGCTCAGCTGGTAGCTGTCGCGATCCCGGCCGCGCAGCGCCTCGGCGAGCAGCAACTCGTTGTGGCCCATGGCGTAGAAGTCGCCGGTGTCGATCAGCGTGACGCCGCTCTCCAGCGCGGCGTGCACGGTGGCGATGCTCTCCGCGCGGTCGGCCGCGCCGTACGCGCCCGACATGCCCATCGCGCCCAGCCCCAGCGCGGAAACGGCCGGTCCGGTGCGGCCCAGGGTTCGTCTCTGCATCGCGTTCTCCCTCGTTCTCGATGTCGTCCCCAACCCTGCGCCCGGACCGGGGCGGGCGGGAGCGGAGCGTTCATCGTGGGAGAGCCGCTCCCTGGCTCGGCTCGCCGGCCGCGAGGCAGTATGGGGCCATGCAGCGTGACCAGCTCGCCGACTTCCTGCGCCGCCGCCGCGAGGGCATCCGACCGGCCGAGGTGGGCCTGGCCGACGGCCCTCGCCGCCGCACGACCGGCCTGCGCCGGGAAGAGGTGGCGATGCTCGCCGGCATGTCGGTGGACTATGTCGTACGCCTCGAACAGGGCCGCAGCAGCCAGCCCTCGACCCAGCTGCTCGGCGCGCTGGCCCGGGCGTTGCGCCTGTCCGACGACGAGCGCGAGCACCTGTTCCACCTGGCCGGCCACCGGCCGCAGCCCGCCGACGGGGTGACCCGCCTGGCCCGCGCCGGCCTGATCCGCATGCTCGAACTGCTCGGCGACACCCCGGCCCTGGTGCTGTCCGACCTGGGCGAGATCCTCGCCCAGAACCGCGCGGCCGTCCTGCTGACGGGCGACCACACCGGCTTGTCCGGCGACCGGCGCTACGTCGTCCACCGCTGGTTCACCGAGCCCGCCATGCGCGCCGTCTGCCCGCCCGAGGAGCAGGAACATCGGGCCCGTCAGTTCGTGGCCGACCTGCGCGCGACCGCCGGCCGCCGCCCCGGCGACCCCGAAGTGGCCGGGCTCGTCGACCGCCTGCGGGCCGCGAGCGCCGACTTCCGGCGGCTGTGGGCCGAGCACGAGGTGGCGGTACGGCGCATCGACCGCAAGACCCTGCTGCACGCGCGGGTGGGCCGCCTGCTGATGAACTGCGAGACCCTGGTCACCCCCGATGAGGGTCAGCGCTTGCTGGTGCTCACCCCGGCGGACGCCGAGACCCGCGAGCGGCTGGAGCTGCTGCTGGTGCTCGGCATCGAGGAGTTCCCCACGGGCGCCCCCGTCAATGAACCAACTACATGATGCCGTTCCTCCTCGCCAGGGCTTGCGCAGGAAGGGGTGCGGCTCAGAGCATCCGCCGTAGGGCGGTCTCCACGGCGTCGATGAGCGCGTCACCCTCGGTGCCGGGGTGGCGGGCAAGGCCGAGTTCGACGTCCGGCAGAGCAGGCAGCGCGGCCGCGTCGTGGCAGGCCATGGCCGGCTCGAGGTTGGCGGGCAGGAGCGCCGCGACTCCGAGCCCGGCCCGTAGCGCGGCGAGCACTCCGGCGAGGCTGTTGCTTTCGAACGCCACCCGCCAGGGACGCCCTGCGCCTTCCATCGTTTCCAGCACCGACGTTCGCCAGGCGCACGCGTTCGAGAACAGCACCACCGGCAGCGGATCGGCGTCGGTGGCGACACCCTGCCCGACCGCCCAGACCAGCGGCAGACGCACCGTCCAGCGCGGGGGCCACGGAAGAACCGCGGCCTCGTCGAGCACGAGTTGGACCCGGCCCCTGTCGTAGGCCTCCCGCATCGCCGCGTTGGAGAGACTGAGCACCTCCAGCGTCGCGTCGGGGTGCAGCCGTGCGAGGTCGGCGAGCGCCTGAGGAAGGCGGGAAGCGGCGAGGTCTTCGAGGAGTCCCACCCCGCAGTGCCCGGTGAGCGCACGTCCCGTTTCGGCGAGCGCCTGTGCCGACAGCGCGAGAATGCGCTCGGCGTAGGGCAGCAGCTCCTCGCCCGCCCGGGTCAGCGAGACGCCGGACGGCGCCCGGTGCAGCAGCGGACTGCCGACGGCCCTCTCGAGCTTGCGCAACTGCTGGCTGAGCGCGGGCTGGGTGCGGCCGAGCGCCGCCGCCGCACGGCTGATGCTGCCCGCTCGCACGGTGGTGACGAACGACCGCAGCAGCGCGGTCTCGAGATCACGTGCCATAAGCGTTGATTATGTCCGGTCCAACGAATTGATGACTTCCTATGGCATAACGGGTCATCTAGCGTCAAACCAGTGATCAGATTTCGGCAGGTGCTCGCGGTGCCGGGGATGACGCCACTGCTCGGCATCTCGCTGCTCGCTCGTACCGCGATCACGGCGGACGCGATGGCGTTGACGATGTACGTCGTCGTCGCCCTCGACCTGAGTTACGCGGCGGCGGGAGCCGTGGTGGCGGCGCTCACCGCCGGTGTCGCGCTGGGCGGGCCGCTGCTGGGGCGGCTGATCGACCGGCGGGGCCTGCGTACCGTCCTGCCGGCCACGGTTGCGGCGCAGCTCGTGTTCTGGCTGACCGTGCCCATGCTGCCGTACGTGATCTTGCTGGGCGCCTCCTTCGCCGCCGGTCTGCTGATGGTGCCGGTCCAATCGGTTACCAGGCAGGCGATCGCCGCGATGACGACGGCAGGGCAGCGGCGGGCGGCGTTCGCGCTGGAGTCGGTGGCGGGCGAGCTGTCGTACATGGTGGGGCCGGCGGTGGTGATCCTGTGCGCGGCGAAGGTGTCTCCCGGCGTGGCGGCATGGGGAGTGGGCGTCGCGATCGTCGCCGGCGGGGCAGGGATCGCCCTGCTCAACCCGCCGCTGCGGGCCGAGGACGAGGTGGACGGCGAGGCAGCGGGGCGGCCCCGGCGCCGGGAGTGGCTGGGAGCGCGCATGGTCGCCGTTCTGACGATGGGGTTCGGCGTCGCGATGCTGCTCAGCGGCGTCGACCTGGCCATCGTCGCCACGCTTCAAGAAGCCGGCCAGCTCTCGTGGGCGGCCGTGGTCGTCGCCGTGTTCGGGGTGACATCCGTCGCGGGCGGTCTGGTGTACGGAGCGCTGCCCCGGCCGATGCCCACCTGGCTGCTGCTCGGCCTGCTCGGGCTGGTGACGATCCCGGCCGGACTCGCCCATGACTGGCCCTGGCTGTGTGCGGCCGTCATCGGTGCCGGGCTGCTCACCGCACCGACCCTTTCCACGGTCTCCGACGCGGTGAGCCGGCTGACGCCGGCCGGTGTGCGAGGTGAGGCGACCGGCCTGCAGTCCTCGGTGGCGAGCACGGGGTTCGCGCTCGGCTCCCCGGTCGTGGGAATGGCGATCGACGCGTCCGCGCCGGCGGGCGGCTTCGCGGCGGCCGGTCTGGCCGGCCTGCTCGCCGCGCTGACGGGATACCTGCTCTCGCGCCGGTCACCGGCCGCCGCGCCGTCTGCGTCGTCTGCGTCGTCCTCATCGCAGGCACTCGAGCCCTGCGACGCCGTCGCGCCGACCCCCCAGGCGCGGTGAGCGTGCCGGGGCGGTCGGACTGCTCGGGCTCCGGATATTGATCAAGGGCTGAGGTGTGTACGTTTCAAGCGGGCGGCGATGGTCGTCGTGGACGCTTTGATCGGCGGTGGGACATGCGGGTGGCCATGGCGAGCGTCGCGGCGGGGCGGGCCGACCGGGCGAACGAGGACTTCACCGGGGCCCTGCCGACGGCGGCCGTGTTGGTCGACGGTGCCGGCATCCCCGGCACGGAATCGATCTGCCGGCACGGCGTGGCCTGGTATGCCAGCCGTTTAGGAGGCAGCCTCCTCGGTCTTTTGTCACTCGCACAGGACCGCGGCCTTCCGGCAGTGCTCGCCGATGCCATCGAGCAGGTGACGGACGATCATCGGGACACCTGCGACGTCGCCGGCCGCACAAGCCCGTCGGCCGCGGTGGCCATCCTGCGCCTGTCCCATGGCCTCGTCGAGTACCTGGTGCTCGGCGACGCGTACGTCGTGCTCGACAAGGCGGACAGCGCGCCGCTCGTCGTCTCCGACCCCCGGGAGATCGTGATCAGCCGCTCGTACGAGCGCGCGCTGGCGACCGCCGCCGAAGGGAGCGACGAGTACCACCGGATCCTCAGCGACCTACGCTCGAACCGGAACCGGCCGGGCGGCTTCTGGGTGGCCAAGGACGACCCGCGGGCGGCGGACGAGGCCATCACCGGAAGCTGTCCGATCTCCGAGCTGACCGAGGTCGGCGCCGTTCTCCTCAGCAATGGCGCCAGCGGCGTCGTGGACCGGTTCGGGCTCACCGACTGGCCAGGGGTCATGGCCGTCCTGGCGTCGAGCGGACCGGACGAGATCATTCGCCGTGTCCGGCAGGCCGAGGCACATCTCGCGGTAGCTGCGGACGACGCGACGATTGCACACTGCACCGAGTTCGGACAGGCTTGACGGTCGTGGAGCCAGCGTTTTGGTGACCACCGAGGTCGCCTACGTGGCGGCGGCCCGGACGCCGAGGATGACGAGCACCACCGCCGTCACCTTGCCAACCGCACGCTTGAAGCGGGCCTTGCGCACGAAGTGCGCCCCTCGGTGAATGAGCGTCGTCCAGGTCAGCAGCCACACCGCCATCAGCAGGGCGTGGGCGGTGGCCAGGGTGAGGATCTGCCCGCCGATGGAACGGCCGGACTGGACGAACTGCGGGACCAGGGTCAGGTAGATGGAGGCGGCCTTCGGGTTGAGTACGTTCGCGAGCAGGGCCTGGCTGTAGACGGAGCCGGTCCGTTTCGGCTGTTCCCTGAGCGTGGGAGGCGGGGGCAGGGTGGTGGAGCGCCAGGTCCACAGGCCCAGGCCGACGAGGTAGGCCGCGCCGAGGAGTTTGACGACGGCGAAGGCCTGGCTGGAGTGCATGACGAGCGCCGACAGGCCGGCGATGGCCAGGGTCGCGTGCGCGTACAAGCCGCTGACCGTACCGAGGATGACGGGGAGAGCCCGGCGCCGGCCGTCGGTCGTGACGTGCTGGATCAGCAGGGTCAGGCTGGCGCCCGGAGTGGCGATGATCGGCAGGATCGCCAGCAGGAACGCGGCGACGGCGTACGGGTGGATCATGCCGGGAGCACGACGCGGTAGTGGGTGGTGAGGCGGAGGTCGTCGTCCAGGATGTGGAAGGCGAGGCCGGGCGGTTGCTCGCGGTCGGCGGGCTGGTCGCCCTCCCACGGCAGGCGCAGGGTCCAGGTGACAGCCGGTCCGACGATCAGCGGGCGGCCGGCGAAGGTGGAGGCGGCCGCGGTGTGAGCGTGGCCGGTGAGCACGGCGACGACTTGCGGGTGGGCGTGGAGCAGCGCGGCCAGGGCGTCGGGCTCTTGCAGCCGCCCGGAGTCGGGCAACGGGTGGTGGAGTTCGACGGGCGGCTGGTGGAAGGCGATCAGCGCGGGCGTGTCCGGGGCGAGCCCGTCGAGGGTGGTGTGCATCCAGGCGAGGGTTTCGGAGTCCAGGCGGCCCTCGTCACGGCCGGGGATGGTGGCGTCGCACATCAGGATGGCGGTGCCGGCGATGTGGTGCACCTGGTTGACAGGGCCGGGGCCGGGTGGCTGCCGCAGCAGTGCCTTGCGGTACGCGGGGCGGACGTCGTGATTACCAGGGCACGTGAGCACCGGGAAGGGGGCGGTCAGGATCTCGGCGGCCTGCTCGTACTCGGCCTCCTCCCCGTGATCGGCGATGTCACCCGTGACCAACAGGGCGTCGACCGGGCGGGGCAGGGCCCTCAGATAGTCCATGACCCGGGTGGCGCGCCTGGTCGCCCTGTCGGTGCCGTCGAGGTGCAGGTCGCTGATCTGGGCCAGCAGCAACGTCATCGTCCGATCTCCCGATCTAATGGTTAAATGAGATTTAGCGTTAGGACCATAAGGTATGGAGGGGACGTAGGCAACCGGGAGGTTCGAGTGGAGCGCTGGCCGGCCCTGGAACTGGCGAGCACGATCCGTCACGACGGCAACGGCGGTGTCGCCGACGACCTGGCGACCCTGCAGAGCGCGACCCGCTGGATCCACCAGCAGGCCGAGTTGCTGGCCGGCCACGTCGACCTTGCGGGGCTCACGATGGGCGAGGAGCTCAGGGGCGAGATCGTCGAGTTGCGCCGGGCCGTGCGGGCGCTGTTCGCGCAGGCGGTCAGCCCGGCGCCGCCCAGCCGGGCCGACGCCCATCACCTGATGCCCGCCGAGCAGGCACTGGCGCACCTCAACGCGGCGGCTGCCCGCGAGGCGATCGTCCCGCAACTTGACTGGCCCGAGGGCGGGACACCTCGTACGGCAGTGTTGTCGGCCGAGCACGACGCTGACGTCCGGCTGATCGCCGGCCTGGCGCGGGCCGCCATCGATTTCCTGAGCGGTCCGCAGCGTGAGCAGTTGCGGGCCTGTAACGCGCCGCGCTGCGTACGCTACTTCGTCAAGAGCCACGGGCGGCAGGAGTGGTGCAAGCCGTCCTGCGGCAACCGGGCCCGGGCGGCACGCCACTACCAGCGTCACAACGCCACGACCGCCCGGGACCTGTCCGGGTCCTGAGAAAGGGCCTCCCGGATTACTCCGACGGCACGATCGTTCTCCTTGGACTGCTCCCACCCGGCCGTCTCACTTGAGCGCGCCCAGGGTGATACCGCTCGTGATGTAACGCTGGAAGATCAGGAAGAGGATCACGATCGGGAACGTCGCGATGACGAGACCGGCGAAGAAGGCACCCTGGTCGCTGACGAACTGGCCCTGGAAGGAGAGCAGGCCGACCGACAGCGTGCGGTTCTGCGGGCGGGTCAGCAGGACCACTCCGAACTGGACCTCGCTCCACACGAAGATGAGCCCGAGCAGCGTGACCGAGACGAAACCGCCCTTGCTGATCGGCAGGACCACGCGGAGCAGCGCGGCCAGCTCCCCGTAACCGTCGATCTTGGCTGCTTCGAGCAGCTCCCTCGGTACGGCGGCGAACACCGAACGCATGATGAGGGCGATGGTGGGCGTCATGAACGCCGCGTAGACCAGCGAGATGCCCGGCACGCTGTTGAGCATCTGATACCTGCCCAGCAGCTCGAACGTCGGAATCAGCGCGACGACCAGCGGGACGCTCAGGGCGAGGACCATGACGCGGCTGACCGCGTTCGACAGGCCTCTGGTCGCGCGGGCCAGACCGTAGCCGGCGAGACTGCCGCAGGTCACGCCGATGGCCAGGCTGCAGAGTGCCACCAGCACGCTGTTGATGATGTACGTCGACAGCGGCGCGCCACCGACCACGCCCCGCCAGGCGTCGGCGTAGTTCGACAGCACCCACTGGCCGCCCAGGCCCAGCGGGTGGGCGTAGATGTCGCTGGTCGGGTGGAGCGACAGCAGCAGCATCGACACGAACGGCACGACCGTGATCGCCGTCCAGACCAGCAGGAGCGCGTAGCCGACGTACCAGAGCGGCCCACGCCGCCAGCCCGATCGCCGCCCGCTACGCCGTACGGACGGCCGCGTCCGGCTCGGAGTGCGCGGGGCCCTCATCGCGCGTCCAGGGTCTGCTGACGGAAGATCCGCATGACCATGATCCCGATGACGGCGACGATCAGCGTCGTGACGACCGCGGTGGCCGAGCCGTAGCCGTAGTCCTGGTCGACGAAGGACTGCTTGTAGACCAGCACCGGGAGGATGCTCGTGGCGTTGCCCGGACCGCCCCGGGTCATCGCGTAGATGATACCGAAGGCGTTGAAGGAGAACACGGAGGTCAACGTCGTGATCGTGCCCAGCATCGGCACGATGTTCGGCAAGGTGATCCGGAACAGCCGTCCGGCCGCTCCGACGCCGTCGAGCGTGGCCGCCTCGTGCACCTCCTGGGGGATGGCCTCCATCGCGCCCAGCAGGATGAGCATCGCGTACCCGGTCTGCGTCCACACCGCGGCGAAGATCGCCGCGTACAGTGCCGTCGAGGACGACGCCAGCCAGGCGTGCCCGTCTCCGAGCCCGAGCAGGCCGAGCACCGAGTTGACCACACCGGTCGTGGGCTGGAACGCGTTCGACCAGAAGATGCCCGCGATGCTGACCGGGATGATCACCGGCAGGAACCAGACGACCTTGAAGATCCGGGCGCCGGGCACCTTCCGGCTGATCGCGTTGGCCAGGAGACAGCCGAAGGTCACCGTGAACACCACGGTCCCGACGAAGAACTGCAGGCTGGTCCCGATGGACTGCCAGACCAGCGAATCGTGCAGGAGGCGCCGGTAGTTGTCCAGGCCGTGATAGACGACCGCGCCGATGCCGTCCCAGGAGCCGAGGCTGATGCGCACGGATCCGGCGATCGGGTAGGCGACGAGCACGAGCAGCAGCACCAATGCCGGGACCATCATCGCGATCGGGAAGATCCGTGGCCTCCGGCGAGGCGGCCGCGCCGTGGCGGCCGTCGCCGGAACGGCGTTGTCGGCGGTCATCAGTCCGACGCCCCCGACACCTTGCCGGACTGCAGGTCCTCCAGCGCGGACTGGTACTGCTGCGCCGCCTGCTGCGGGGTCAGCTTGCCTGCCACGAGCTTCTGCAACACCGGCACCGAGAACGCCTGTCCGAGGGTGGACGGCACGGTGGAGTCCCAAATGTTGACCAATCCGACGGACCGTGACAGCTCCAGCTGCTGCTGCACCAGGTCACCGAGGTTCGACAGGCTCGACGCTGGGATCGAGCTGAACACGGGGAGCGAGCCGGTGGCTGCGATGACGCTGACCTGGTACTTGTCGGTCATGAAGAACTGAAGGAACTTCTTGGCCAGATCCGGGTTCGCCGCCTTGGCCGGGACCACCAGGGTGTCACCGTTGAAGGCGTCGAACGGCGTCTTGCGGCCCGGGGTGAGCGGGGGCAGCAGGAACCAGCCCATCTCGAACGACGGCTTCGCCTCCTTCAGGCTCGCGTAGGTGTAGTTGCCGCCCTGCAGCATCGCGAGTCTTCCGCTGGTGAACAGCCCCTGGGCCTGGTCGGTGTCCATGCCGAGCATCCCGTTCTGGTAGATGCCCTTCTTCTGCCAGTCCTGGATCGTCTGGAGCACCTTCACGAAGCCGGGGTCGGTGTACTTGACGTCCGTGGGAGACCCGGGCTTGAAGTTCGTGAGCATGGCGTCGTAGTCGTCGGCCGGCACCGCGGTGGGCAGCAGCGCGTCCAGGGTGTGCCCCAGGTCGTACGGGCTCGAACCCCCCACGCCGAATCCCTCGTAACCTGCGGCCTTGACCTTGCCCACCATGGATTCGAAGTCGGCGACGGAGGCGACCTGGTGGTCGGGCGGGTCGGGGATGCCGGCCTTCGCGAAGGCCGCCTTGTTGTAGTAGACGGGGTTGATCAGCAGTTGCTCATAGAGGACGCCGTAGTGGTGCCCGTCGGTCGTGTAGTAGTCGACCTGGCTCTTGGAGTACTTGTCCGCCAGGCCCGCGGCCTTCCAGACGTCGTCCAGCGGGGTGAGCTGCTTGTTCTTCAGCAACGCCGACCAGACACCCGTGCTGCGCTGGAGGTAGCCGATGTCCGGGGTGCCGGTCGAGCTGAGCAGCGCCACGTTGGGACCGCGGGAGCTGCCGGAGTCGACGCCCTCGAAGGTGACCACCGTGCCCGGGTTGGCCTTTTCGAAGTCCTTGCCGACCTGCTCCATGGCGCCGGCCAGCGGACCCGTGGGGATCTGGACCCGGAGCGACTTGCCGTCACCGCCGCCTGGTCCGGTGCCGGTGCCGCACGCGACGCTGACGGCCGCCAGCAGGACGCCTGCGAGTGCCGGCCTGAGAGTTCTAGAGAGTCGCATGGGCCCCGTCCTTCCAGGGAGCTGACAGCTCAATGGCGATGACGTCGATGAGCGCGCCGGTCGGCGGTGGCACCGAGATGAACAGTTCGCCGAGCGGCTCGTCGTCCGCGCCGTTGGCCTTGTGTACTTCCTCGTTGACGCTGTACTGCAGCGGTTGCTCGGTGCCGAGCAGGCGAACGCCGACGACCGAGCCGATGGGAACGTTCCTGACGATGAGCACGTCCTGCGGCCGCAGCACCAGGTGGAGGTAGATGTTGTTGCCGCGCTGCGTGGCCGGGCCGTGGAAGTCGAGGCGTTCCGGCGCGGGTGCGGCCCCGACAATGCTCTCGCCGTGACCGGCGAGCCAGCTGCCGAGCTGCTTGAGCGTGGCGACCTCGGTCGGCACCAGCGACCCGTCACCCCGCGGCCCGATGTTGAGCAGGAGGTTGCCGCCCCGGGAGACGACCTCGCTCAGGTAGGAGGCGAGCAGCCGCGGGCTCTTGTAGTCGAGGTCGTCGGGCCGGTAGGCCCAGCTCTCGCTCATGGTGAGACACAGCTCCCACGGTCCGCCCGGGGGCCGGCGCGGCATGCCCTGCTCCGGTGTCGCGTAGTCGCCCTGGCCCGGCAGCCGGTCATTGATGATCACATCCGGCTGCAGGGATTTGATCAGCTCGCGGAGCTCGGCAGCGTGCCACTCCTCCGCGGTGCGTTCCCACTCCCCGTCGAACCACAGCAGGTCGATGGTCCCGTACTCGGTGAGCAGTTCGGTGAGCTGCCCCTTGACGTAGCCGAGATATCGAGCCCACTGCTCAGGTGCGGGCCGACGGTAACGGTCGTGCGGGTAGGGGCGATCGGCGTCGGTGAACGCCGGGTAGTCGGGATGGCTCCAGTCGAGCAGCGAGTAGTAGACCCCGACGCGCAGGCCCTCCGCGCGCAACGCGTCGAAGAACTCCCGGGTGATGTCACGTCCGTACGGCGACGCCGCGATGGAGAACTCCGACTGCCTCGTGTGGTACATCGAGTACCCGGCGTGATGGCGGACGGTGAAGACCACGTAGCGGGCACCGGCGTCGCGGGCGAGCCGAGCCACGCCTCGCGGGTCCCAGCGCCGCGGGTCGAACGTGGCCGCACTCGACTGGTACTGCGTGATCGTCATGTCTGCTTCGGGTTCTGTCCGGCCCGGAAGGATCGAATGGCCGACCAGTGGCCAGCCGATCTCCACGCCTTGCTGACTCGCATGGTCCCAGTGCACGAACAGGCCGAAACCCGCGTCGCAGAACCAGTCGGGAAGGGTCACGAGCTCATCCTTCTGCGTCGAGCGGGCTCGCTCAGATCGGATACGATACGATTGCATGAGAATGCAGGGCGTTTCGGGCACGTGTCAACCATGAGTGGCGAAGTTGTCCGGAACCCAGATGTCCGCGGCGGCCTGGGATGGAGGGGCGATGAGTGACTCAGCGCAGGTGACAGGCGCATCCGGCGGCTCGGGTTCCGACGAGCCTGCCAAGGTCAGCGTCCGCGAATCGGTCTTCCAGGCCCTGAAGGCCAGGCTCATGGATCACGACCTGGAGCCCGGGACCAAGCTGTCCATCGACGGGCTCGCCCGCGAACTGGACGTGTCGCAGACGCCGGTCCGCGAAGCGCTCGCGCGCTGCGAGTCAGAGGGGCTCGTCGTCCGCCGGCCGAACGCCGGCTACCTGGTGGCTCCCCTGCTCGACCGGGCCGCCCTTGACGACCTGTACGACGTTCGCCTGCTCCTCGAACCGTCGGCTGCCGCGCGTGCCGCACGGTACGCCACCGACGCCGAGGTGAACGTCATGCGGGAGGCGCTGGAGCAGATGATGTCACCGCTGCTCGGCGACACCTACGAGGCGTACCGCGGCTTCGCGGAACTGGACGCCCTGTTTCACAACGCGATCGCCGAGGCCAGTCGCAGCCCGCTCATCGCCGACACGCTGCGCAGGTTCCGCGCGCACACCCATGGCTACCGCCTCTACTTCCGCCACGGGATCGCCACTCACGCCGCCGATGAGCACCGCGCGGTGCTCGATGCCATCCGCCGCAAGGATCCCGAGGCGGCGGCGAGCGCCATGACCGCCCACCTGGAGGCGTCGCGGTCACGCCTGACGAGCGCCTACAGAGCTTGACCCGGCAGGTCCGCGAGAGCGTGGCGTCTTGAGCGCAAGGCACTCGCCCGGCAACAGGCCGAGCACTGCTGAAGGTCGCCGAACTCCATGCCTACGTGATGATCGGTCTCATCACGGCAGTCCGCACCGAGGAGGCACGCGCGCCGCGCTGGGATCACGTCGTCGCCTCGGGCGCGCGGCGCGCCTTCCGGCCGGGCACTGACAGCGCTCTGCGTGCGGCACACGTCGGCGAGGAACCGGGAGGTCATCCATCACCTGAGGTTCAGGGGCCGTCGGACCAGATGTACCAGGGGCCCGTGAAGTGCTCATACCTTCCCTCCGGCGCGTCGGTCTTGACGAGCAGCACGGTGCCCAGCACCCGTGCGAGCGGGACGAACATCCAGGACACCCGCCCCCGCCGGCCCGACCCTCGACCCGACATCCACGACCCGATCGCCCCGCTGAAGAGCAGAGCGCGGCGGTTGCGTGTCAGGCCCACAGGGCGATCTTGCCCGACACCAGGATCAATCGCAGCAGATCATCTGCCTGCACCCTGGACAAGTTCGGCCGGGACTGCCCTACCTGAGCCCACACTGCCGCAGCGCGTGCCCGCCGCCGGCTTCACCATGCCCGGCAGCGTGTTCACCGCGCCTATTTGGCGCCCTCACGCCAGGGCGGCGGTCGTCCCGGCGATGATCGCATGCAGGCCGTGCTCGAAGGCGTCCTCGCTGAGCGGGCTGCCGCCCTCGCGCAGGGCCGCCGCCAGGGTCGGTACGGGCTCTTCCATCGGTTGTGCTGTGGGGCGGGTGGCCTGCTCCTGGAGGACGAACCCGGTGATGTAGTGGGTGAGGGTGCTGATCGTGCGCACCGCGAGCACGGGGGTGAATCCGCAGGCGGTCATCGCGGCCAGCTCCGCCTCGAACATCCGCACGGTATTCGGGCTCAGCGTCGCCGCGCCGGCCACGATGCGGGCGCCGTCTCGGTGGGCGAGCAGCGAGGCCCGGTAGGCGCGGGCGCGCCGGGCCAGCCACTCCTGCCAGGTTTCCCCCTGCCGCGGTGGCCCCATGCCCGCGGACTGCACGATCGCGTCGGCCATGCCGTCCAAGAGCTCCTGCTTGGTGCGGATGTGCCAGTAGAGCGCAGGCGACTGGACACCTAGCTGCGCGGCGAGTCGGCGGACCGTCAGCCCATCCAGGCCGACCTCCTCCAGCAGCCGCAGCGCGGCGTCGATCATCGTCTGCCGGGTCAGCCCGGCCCGTCCGCGGTCGCTCATCATTGCCACCTTAGCAGCGCTAAGCTAGCCTTAGCGCTGCTAAGGAGGTCGCCATGCTCATCACCACGGCATCTGACGGCACCCAGGTCCGTGCCATCGACGAGGGACAGGGGCCGGCCCTGCTGATCCTCCACCCAGGGCTGGACGACGGCCGCTCCTGGGGCAAAGTGGCAGCCCTGCTGACGCGGAGCCACCGGGTCGTACGCCTGCACCGACGCCAGTACCGCCAAGACCTGCCCAGCCCCGCGACGATCTCGCAGGAGGTCCAGCACGTGCTCGCGGCAGCACGAAAGATCGGCACCCCGGTTCTGCTCGTCGGCCACTCCTCCGGCGCGGTGGTCGCCCTGGAGTCACTGGTCGCCGCGCCCGGCACCTTCACGGGCGCCGTCCTCTACGAGCCACCGGTCGTGATCGGGCCCCCGCTCGGTGGCCCCGGCGGCGAGATCAACATCCGCGCACGGCAGGCCATCGCGGCCGGTCGACCCGGCCGGGCGCTGCGGATATTCATCCGCGACACCGTGCGGCTGCCGGCTTGGGTGGCCTTCCTCAGCGGCCTGTTCGTCGCTCTCAGCCCGCGACTGCGCCTGCTCGTCCCCCACCAGATCGACGACAACGAGGCAATGGACCGGCTCGGCGTCCGCCTCGACGCCTACGCCGGGATCGACACCCCGGTATTACTGCTCGGCGGCGACCGCAGCCCCGGACACCTGAGCGAACGCCTGGATGCGCTGGCTCGCGCACTGCCCCGCGCCGAACGCGTGGTGCTGCACGGCCAGGGACACAGCGCCCACGCGGCCGCACCCGCCAAGGTCGCCGCCGCCATCGAGTCCTTCACCGCCACAACCACCGGCTGACCCCACCGGCTGACCCCAACCCGGGCCATGCTCTTCACCGCGCTCGGCAGGCCGTCGTTGACGTGTCTCTCATCTCCTTATTGGACCCAGGCCCCTCGCGATTCTGTGCCGTCTCCCGACCGAGCGGCACAACGCCGATCAGGAACGTCGGCGCTCGCCGGTAGCGTGGCGTCCGCACCGTCGAAGACAGCCACCACCGATCGAGCGAGGCCATCCGCGACACGTGCGACAGCGCAGGATTACGGCGCCGGTCAGCGAGCGCACCAGCAGCGGGCTGTCCAGGTCGCAGTAGACCGGCTTGGGCTGACCGGCGATCTTGGCGTACAGGTGAAGGGGGAGCGCGAGTCGCCAGCGCAGCCGCTGGACGGCCAGGAAGGCCGCCGCGTGGCCGGCGGCCCGCAGGTCCGCCACCGTCGGCGAACGCCTGCCCCCGCCACAACCGCAACGCCTGCCTGGCCATCTGTCGGGCCTGATCGGGCCGGCCTCCGACGAGCGTCTCGCGGGCCCGGGCGACCAGCCGTTCGAACTCCTCCACGTCGGTCGCGCTCGGCGGGACGAGCAGGGAGTAGCCGGCGGAACGGGTCCGCAGCTCCCGCTCGGCACGCTGATCGACGAGCTGTGGGAGGACGCGCCCCTGGCAACACCCGCCCGCTGACCCCGCACAGCGAGGGCTACGACTTCAACGTCCTGCCCGTACCGGGACGGGTCCGTGTGTTGCAGGGCAGGCTGGTACCGCAAACTGCGGCCGATCAGGTTCTGCGTGAGATGACCATGATGTATTCGCAGGGAGCGTTCGTCCGGTTGGCGAAGCCGTGGTCCGCGTCGGCCTGGAAGAACAGGGAGTCGCCTGTGTTCAGGGTCTCGCTGATCCCGCCGATCGCGACGGTGAGGGTGCCTTCGAGCACTACGAGTTGTTTCTCCGTACCCGGCGGATAGGCGGGCAGCAGCCCGGTAGACACCTGCGCGGGAAGGTAGTGGACGACCATCTCGGCTCCTCCCGCGCCCGGCGCCGCTGACACCATGTGCCGCTCGAAGCCGGTTTCCGGGTCATGGAAAACAGGGCGATCGTTCTTGCGCATGACAATGGCCACACCAGACGCGGCAGCAGCGGGCGCACCGATCAGGTCCGAGAGTGACGCGTCGAGCGCGTGGGCGATCCTGGACGCGACGCCGATCGTCGGGCTCTTCTCACCGCGTTCGACCTTGGACAGCATCGCCCGGCTGACCGACGACCGTGTGGAGAGCTGCTCCAGCGTCAGGCCCGCCTCCTCGCGGCGTCGCCGCACGTTACCGCCGAACGCGCCGGCCAGATCGTCTCCGTGCTGGGGTTCGGCCGCGTTTGCGTCTTGCTTGACCACCGTGCTCCTCGATCGATGAGTACCTCGCTCGCCCACAGTGTAGAGTTTCTCCTAAAGAAGACAGAGTCTTCTATTGGAGACGGGCGATGTGCGCCCAACGCGACGGAGGTTCCATGCGTTTCATCTCGAGTGGCCGGCACCATGCCACGTTCGAATTCGGCGATCTGCAGGTGATCTCGTTGCGAGACGGGTACATCGACATGCCGCCGACACGGCTCCGCGACGAGGATGGGCGCCCGCTCGATGAGCTGCCGGCCGCCGTCCCGCTGGCCGGCGACAACTTGCGGCTGTCGGTCAACGCCTTCTTCGTCACCGACGGCACGCGGTCGGTTCTCATCGACACCGGCGCGTCCAACGCCTGGCACGACCCCACCATGGGATTGATCTACGACGCGCTCGACGAAGCGGGAATCGACCGCACGCATGTCACCGATGTGGCCATCACCCACAAGCACGAAGACCACGTGAGCGGCCTGATCGCGCCGGACGGTTCAGAGGCGTTCACCAAACTCGAGCGCGTGTGGATCGGCGCGGGCGACACCTCGGTGTTCACGGGGCGGCTCGAGCCGATCCGCGACCGGGTCGTACCCGTGTCGGAGAAGGTCGCGATCAACGACTGGACCACCGCGATCCCGACACCGGGCCACACACCCGGTCACACCGTCTACGAGGTCAGGAGCGGCGCCGGCCACCTTCTCGTCTGGGGCGACACCGTTCACGTTCCCACGCTCCAATTCGATCAGCCGAACGTGTCCTGGGAGCTCGACGGCAACCAGTCCCAGGCCCGCGCCGCGCGAGCGGCGCTCCTCGAACAACTGACCCAGCCACACCACTTCGTAGCCGGCGCCCACCTCGACTCACCCGGCATCGCCCGCGTAACCGCCTCCGGCGGCGGTTATGCGCTGGAGTACCTCGCACCACCACACGGGTCTTGTCCACCGCCAGGCACAGGCCAAGCCGAGCAAGAACTTCTGCGATCTGCTCGCGCAGCATCCCTGCCCGTTCGGTTGTCCCGAACACCATGACGACGAAGTCGTCGCAGTAGCGGACCAACCGCCAGTTACCCTGCCCGGCTCGCCTGCGCTTGGTGCGCTGGCAGTAGGCGCCCATGAAGGAGCGCTTCCCCTCCAGCATGCGCTCGCCGGAAGGTCGGACGGCGGCGTGAGCGGAGGCGGGGTTCACGGCCCGGACGACGACGTGGGGCTCAGCCGAGCAGCTCGGAGACAGTGACGAAGCGGTAGCCATCGCCGCGCAGGGCGGCGATGAGCTGTCCGATCGCCGCGCGGGTGTTCGCGCCGCTGGCGTACCAGGGGTGGAGCAGGATGATCGAGCCCGGCCTGGCCTGGGCACGGACCTCGGTCACGAGCTCGGCGGGGGTCGGGGTGCGGCCCGAGTCGGGCTCGATGTCCCACATGATGGTGTGCCGGTCGTGGTCGGCGAGGTAGAGGGGGAGTGTCAACAGCTTCTTGCCCGTCGGAGGCCGGAAGTAGATGGTGCCCCGCTGGCCGGCGGTCCGGATGAGGGCGTCGGTCCGCTCGATCTCGTCGGCGACGGTGCCGGGGGCGACGAACACCATCCGGCGGTGGGTGTAGGTGTGGTTGGCCAGTTCGTGCCCGGCCGTCACGAGCGCTCTGCCGTCCTGGGGCCGCGCCTGCAAGTGGGAGCCCACGACAAAGAAGGTGGCGCGCACCTTCTCCTTCTGGAGGAGGTCGAGGATCTCCTGGGTGTGTTCGTCCGGACCGTCGTCGAAGGTGAGGGCGACGACCTTCTCCGAGGTCTCGACCCGGGCGGTGAGCTGTCCGGCCAGCTGGAAGGTGCGGGCGTTGGCCAGCCGGTAGAGGGCGAAGGCGGCCAGCAGGAGCACCGCCATGACAGCCGGGAGCACGATCCGCCATCTGCGGCGCGGGGTCGCCGGGGAGCTCCTCTTGCCGGACGAGTGGGCGATCATGGAAGGTCATGGAACCATGACCGGGCCGCCGTGTCGAAGCGGCGTGTGGAGCCGGAACTTCACGTGGCCGTCGTCCTCCTGCCCGCCGACGAACCCCTCCGGCCCTCCAGGGGCAACGGCGACCCAGCGCACATCTGCGCGCAGACCACCATCACCCTGCACCCCGACGACCTCGGTGCCAAGGACAAGTTCCGCCAGGACGTGGCATACCTCAGTCGTGCCTGGATCGGAACCTACAAGTCCGTCCGGGCCAATACCGAGGGCCTCAACGGCAGGGTCAAGGAACATCATCTTCATCTCGGCGACCCGAAGAGCCGGCTCGCCCACGGCCGCGTCACCCAGACCATCCTGGTCGCCTTGCTCGTCACCGTCGCCAACGACCACTTCCTCGACCAGTGGCGCCACACCCACCAGCCCCCAGACGAGCCCGACACATCCGCCGACATCCCCGAGATCCCAGCAGAGCAGCACACCGACCGCACACCGCTCACGGGCCGCGGCAGGCCACCACCCGCCCCATAACGCACAATTCAGATCACCTTGTCGCAGCACCCAACCCGGAGCCGGCATCGTTATGCCCAGCGACGCGAACGCGGTCCTCCACCAGCGGCCTGACATCACCCGGGCCTCCCCGGACACCTGCTCCGCGATCCCCAAACCAGGACGAACCCGATTCGGAAACTCCCGAACCGACAAGATCCCCCGCCCGATGGCGATGATCAGACGGGATCCCGTCAACTTCAGTCCAGCCGTCTCAAGAACGGCCCTGGGTGGGGTGTTCACGAGTGGGTGTGACCTGCGGTTGAGATGGGGCTGGGAAGATCGCTTCCCACGAGGACGTTGATCGTTTCCCAGGTCTACATGGAATCGGTCGGACCCCGGAGAATGAGGTCGAGTACGGCCTTGCCTGGAACACGGCGGCCAAGGAGGGCATCTATCGCCTCATCCACCCGTTCCCAGGGGCCGCGCCAGCCGATCTGCGGATCGAGTTCTCCTTTCTCCAGCAGGTGGATCAGGTAGGCGAGATCCGGTCCGAAGGGAGCGGCCTTGGTTATCTGGGGTTGTCGAACGAACTTGCTGGTCAGCCGCATGGCGGCCGTTAAGGCACGTCAGGCAAGTAGACCCCGGCATGCCGAGCACGGTGGGGTCCGGCGCGAAAGTATCCGAGCGTGTGGAGATGCGATCGATCGGCGATGGGCCGTTGCGATGAGGCGTCGCAGTGCGGCGTGGGGCCCCACGTGGCCTCGCCACCTCGGCGACTGCAGACGCCGGCTTCTCCGATGAGGATGCCACTGAGGGCGCGTTGCACCACCCGTCCACGGGCGCGGCGCAGGGTCGCGGCGTCCGGGGCGGCGCCGCCGATGATCTGGCCGCAGTCGTATTTTGAGCTTCTGCCTGAGGGCGCGGCTCAGCCGTCATAGTCATCAACAGCTGACATACACAGCCTCGACAGCCGCACATTGGCGTCACACTTGTCGAGCTCGCGCGACTGCACGTCGTCGACGATCACCACCTTCCGCAGGCCGAGCGGCGCGTCCAGGTGGAGGACCTCTGCTCTCGTTCCCCCCGGGCACTCGCTGAGCGCCGGATCTCCCGACGCGCGTTCGTAGGTGAGCCTGACGCGCACATGCTGCCCGGTCTCGTACACCTCAGCGGGGCCGAAACGGCGACAACCTGACGGTGGCTCATAGACGAGCGTGAGCTTCCTCCCGCCCTCCTCAGCCCAGTAGGCCCGGAAGAAGCCACCGTCCAGCGCCCTGGACACGGGCTCGGCTCTCCGGTTCGGGGCGGTCTCGCTGACGTGCTGGTTGCCGAAGAGCGGCAGGAAGACGACCAGCATGACGATCGCGACCACCCGAGTGACCATGTGAGCCGCCTCGCTCGGCTCGTTCGCCTCCGGGTTGCGGTACATCCAGGCAGTGAGCCCCCAGACCCACCTCGGGCTGATCACCAGGGGAACAAAGAATACCGCCAGAATGACCATCATCCAGGACCAGTTAGTCATAGGCCGCACCCGCCTCCCGAGACACGCCAAGAATCCGCCGCCGCAATCAGCCCCAAGAACGCACACAACCCGCGCCCCAGTTCTCCACTGCGCCGATCGGTCCATCTGAAAGCGGGAAATCTCGGCCAGATATACCAGCACCCCGAGACAGCGACTGCTGACCCAGACGTGCCATACGTACCTGAAGAACTCTCGGTGAAGGGTTCGAGACGCTTGAGAACGCCTTTCATCCGTTCTTCCTCGAAGTCGAGGATGGTCGGCTCGCAGGATGCCCATCCGATGGACAGGGCAATGCCGCCGTCTTCCAGGGCCCCGAATACCTCGGCCAGCAGGTTGCCGCCTACGTTGTCGAGTACGCCGAAGACGGGTTCGGCGGGCTTGGCCGTACCGGCGAGGATTTCGCCGGCGCCCAGGGCCTGCAGCCCCTCGGCACGTTCAGGACTGCCCACGGAGGCGATCACGTGCGCGCCTGCCCGCGCGGCCAGTTGCACGGCGAATCGTCCGACGCCGCCCGATGCGCCGGTGACCAGCACCCGGCGGCCGAGCACCGGTCCCAGCCGTCGCATCGCCTGCAGGGCGGTGACGCTGGCAGGGGGCGCGGGCTGAACGAGCAGGCCGACCGGCTGTTCTGGTGCCGGAGGCTCTGGCCTCCCCCTCGATTCACGCGGATCAGGACAAACTATCGCTCGCCATGTACGAGGCCGGCCGTGCGCACCTGGCGATGGGCGATCTCACGACCTCTCTTCCCCTGATCCGCGGCCGAGAAGATCGACGTCCGGATCCAGGCCTGGTCGAACGCCGGCATCACCGCCACCACGCTGGCCGGGGTGCTCCCCCGTCCTGCCGGACGACGACGCCACAGAGGACACGCCCGAAGAACTGAAGAACGCCCTGGAGCTCGTTACCCGCTGGAAGACGGGGCGGGCATCAGACGCCAATGTGCGGAACGTCCTGCGGGAGCTACTGTCCCGGCCGAGCCTCACCTACCGGCCCCACGACCAGCTCTGGTTCTATGAGAATGTCCTGCTCCTGCCATCGCGGGTTCTTCGCCCGCCACGGCAGGAGACCAGCGCAACAACCCTGAACCACCCTCCCGGGCTTGCCTGAGCCGTGTGCCGCGACCGAGTGGCACGCATGGTTCTGAAGGGGCCGGGGCGCGGCAATGCGTCCCGGCTACCCGCCGAGTTCCAGGCTTAGAAGCACATCGTGAAAGAGCCTTTGCTCACCACATACCAGTCGCTCTGCCCATGCCCGACCCGCAGAACGGCGCAAGCCCCAGCTGCCGGCTTCGTGCTCCACTTGCATTCCACCCACGTTCCGGTGCCGGAGCTGTTCGCGTAGTTGTTACGGCAGCGCCAGGTGTTGCCGCCCGCTGCGTGTTGCCCTAGCTTGAAATTGCCGCTGGCCTTTTTGCTCTGTACGTACGTTGCGTTCCGGTCGTAGCGGTAGCACACTACGGCGTCGGTGATATCGAGCTCGGGGCCAAAACACCGCATATCGCCGGAGTCGACATTGGAGAACACATAGCTGTGGCTGACACTTGTACCGGTCTTCGCGTACAAGGCTGCGGCGCCCGCTGTGGATTCGAGACCGATCGAGATTCCGGCGGCAAGCGCTATTACTGCCGAGCTTGACAGGATGTGTTTCCTCGCGAATCGCACTTCGGTCCTCTCTGATGGTCATCTGGCAGCCAGGCCACATAACTCAGCGCAGCAGCATATTGACCGACATTGACTTCTCCGTCGCGCCCAGACGGGTTCTACTCCCCTCCCGAATCGGGGCGCTGAGGCAACTGTCCCCAATGAGGTTGAAGCGACGCTGAAATACCGCTGAAAGCGCAGCTCAGGTGAAGGTATTGGCCGGGGCGGTCGGGGGCGGGCCCGGCGTTCGTGTGAACGCCACGACGGTCGGGCAGATCGCCGAGCGCGCCGGGGTCACCAAAAGCACTTTCTTCCGGCACTTCCCCGATAAGCGCGAGCTGCTGGTTGCCGGACAGGAGACGCCGAGTCGGCTGCTGACCGAGGAGATCGCACAGACGCTCCGTAACGCCAGCCCGCTCGAGGCGATCGCTGCCGGCCTCGAGCGCGCCTCCAGCGCGAGGGGCCCGATGAATCGCGAGCTCGCCCCTCGCCTGAAGGCGGCCGTCGCCGCTCCGGGTTTGTGTTGGACCTTGCCGAGCAGGCCTTCGCCCCGATCGTCACGCGGCGTCTGAACCTTCGCCGACGACTTCCGGGTCTGTGATACGGGCTCAGCCGCGCTTCCACGGCCAGTTCCGCCAGACGCACCGGCTCACTCAACCGATCACGCATGTACGCGATGGCCTTCCGCGCCCGCCGCGGTGGGGTGCCGGCTCTCCGGCGGCCGCGGCAGGTGACGTCACCCGGACCCGGGGACTCGGGTTGCCGGGCACTCGGGTCGGCGTGCGGCGAGTTGAGCAGCGGCCGCGACAGGTGCCGTGTCGGGGTGCCGGCGGTGGTGTCGTTGCCGGGCTGCCCTGCGCCGCATGGTGGCCGGGCGGGGGAGCGGGCCGAGCGTCCGCTCGCTCTGTGGTGTCACGTCCGTGCCCGGTGACAGGGGTGATGTCGTCCTTGGGTCGCCGACTGCCAACCTGAGTGAGCACCACCGGCAACTCCGCCCTACCCAGCCATGGCTCGATGTGGCTATGTGCTGGACCGTCTCGTGGTCCCCGACAGCGGACAAGCGTCCCCCTGAACCAACTCGCAGCTCGGCTCAGTGGAGATGCACCGACTCCGGCCGGCCTCGCGGTCGGCGGGAAGTCGCGTGCGGGTTTGAGAACGGGTAAGTCTGCTTCGTCTTCGTCCTCTTCGACTTGGAGCATCAAGAACGCGATGTCCGCCTATTACCACGTCTGCTTCACCGTCCCTGATCTGCAAGCAGCGATGAGGGATCTCTCCAGCGCCGCAGCGGTCACCTGGCATGACCCCCGTGACGGACGCATCGGGGACTGGGACTATCGCATCGTCTTCTCCACCGACGGTCCTGCCTTTATCGAACTCATCGAGGCCGCGCCCGGCGGCCCGTGGGGCGACACAAGCCGACCTCGCTTTCATCACCTCGGGTTCTGGACATCTGACCTCGTAGCCGGAGCGGAGAGACTCGCTACCGCCGGCTTCCCCGAATCCTTCTCCGGCTGCCCCTACGGCCGTCAGTTCGCCTACCACCGCCTTGACTCCATAGGGGCGGACATCGAACTCGTCGATATGAGGCAGCAAGCCGCGTTTCTGCAGACCTGGCAACCGGGTGGACTTTCCATGCCTCCCATCGAGGAGGCGTAGAAGCAGCGATGTCTCCTAACTCGCCCCTTTCGAACCGATGAGGCATGCACTGACAGCGCAGCCTGGGAAACGATCACCCTGAGTGCGGGAAGCGATCTTCCGGATATCCGCTGCACCACAGCTCCAAGACACTCGTGAACGCCCCAGTCCAGCCGTTTCAAGAACGGCCCCTGGTGGGGTGTTCACGAATAGCCCCGACCTGGGCCGGAAGAACGGTCGAGAAGTTCGCGTCCCGGCGTAGCGCTGATCGTTTCCCAGAGTGCGGGAGCGGAGGCCAAGGTCCGCGCCTGTGCTCTGGGCTCCGTGCAGAGCCACCTGGCCCTGCACGGAAACGCCGAGGAAACACCGCCCTCGTTAGAACTTGTGGCTCGACAGCCGAGTATTCGAACCTGGAAGCGGGAGACTTCATGATTCTGCGTCGAGCGACGTTCACTGGCGCAGCCTCGCTGGCGTGCGCGGCGCTGGTCTTGAGCGCGGCCCCGCCCGCCACCGCCTCGACAGCTGCCGCCCCCGTCAAGGTCGGGGATGTGCAGAAGGCGATGGAAGACTTGGTGAAGACGGGCCACGTGGTGGGAGCCATCGGCGAGGTGTACGTGGACGGCAAGCGGGTCGGGAAGGGCTCAGCCGGCTCCCGCCTGCTCGACGGCAAGGGCGGCACGATCCCGGCGAGCGCCCGCTACTGGATCGGCTCGCAGACCAAGGCCATGACCGCCACCGCGGTCCTGCAACTGGTCAGGGAAGGCAAGCTGAGCGTGGACGACAAACTTAGCGAGGTCCTGCCCGAGGTGGCGGAGAAGGACCTGGTGGAGCGGGCCGACGAGATCACGGTACGCAACCTGATCCAGCTGACCTCGGGCATCCCTGACTACATCGGCCCGGACACCTCCGACCCCACGCGTAACTATCGCCCGACCGACCTGCTGGCGGCCTCACGCAAGAACGCCCGGCCCGTGGAAGTCGGGACCTTCAACTACTCCAACAGCAACTACATCCTGCTCGGCATGATCATCGAGAAACTGTCCGGAAGGTCACTGGCGGCCGAACTCAACCGCAGGCTCTTCGCCCCGCTCGGCATGCGCCATACCTACCTGCCCACGAAGGCGGGCCAGGGTATCAAGGGCCCGCACGGGCACGGCTACGCCCCGGACGAGACGGGCACGATGCGCGATGTCGACAAGATGATGAACGCCACCAGCATGCTCGGTGCCGGCGGCGTGATCTCCACCACGCGCGAGATGAGCGTCTTCCAGCGCGCCTTCCGCCAGAACAAGCTCCTGCCGGCGTCCCTGAGCAAGCTGATCACCGACCCGCCGCCCGGCCAGACGCCGCCGCCTGCGGGCGGCCCGTGCGCCGGCAACCCCGAGTTCGCCGCCGGGGGCGGAGGCAGCGCCCCCGGCTTCACCGCCGCGACCATCACCTCCTCCGACGGCCGTCTGCAGTTCGCCGTTTCCCTGACCCTGGCCATGGACAACGACGAGCGCAGCACCGTACCGTCGCGCATCACCAACGCCCTCAAATCGCTGTTCTGCCCCGCGAAGTGATCACTCCAGCCGCAACCCAGCCGTCCGGCCCCCGGGTCGACTTCACCGCCGGCCTCCTTCATTCGCCGGCCCACATCGCGTGGCCTACTGCACGGCCGCCGATCTCCCCGCCTTCGCGCGCACTCTGTGGGACGGCACGCTACCCACCCCCGCCTACGTCTCCATCCCCGATGGCAAGATGATCACGCCGTCTTCGGAACAGCCGGGGCTCACCCGCTGGCAGCCGTTCCATGGCGACACCTCTGTGGCACCCATCGGCGAGACGGCACGACAGGCGCCTTGATCGCTTCCCGTGCGCCATGTGATCGTTTCCCGAACTCTGCCGAAGCAGTTCTGCACCGCCCGAGCGAGAAGTGCCAAGCGGGTGGATGTCAGGCAAGTTCCGGTGCTCCGCCGTGCTCAGGCGAGTAGTAGTGCGCGATGGACGCGTACACCGGCATTGACTGCAGATGCCGACGTTCAAGACGAACGCCGGTACGGCGCTCGGCAAAGGCGAGCGCGGCTTCGAGATGACGATCGATGAACCCGTCGCCGGGATCCTGGTAGCCGGGGATCATGTCGAGATATTCACCGTTGAGCAGTTGATCGTCCGGGTGACGGGTGGGACTGTTACCCCAGTACATGGGATCGAACCTGGCGCGTACCTGGCCGTCGACGACATAGAGGAACGTGGCATGCCAGTTGATGTTGCGTTTGACGCTGGCGATGATCGCACCGGCCGATAGATCGCGAACGACGTCTCGCATGATGCCCGCGTAGCCACCCCATTCGATCATGACGGATCCCCCCGATGCAGTGTCCACCTCGATGCCGCCCGGGCCGATGTAGTCGGGGTCGTCCACCGCCCGCAGGCGGCGCAGCACGTCCTCCGGATCAAGCGCCTTGGCGAAGGTGAAGCAGAAGCCGGAGTCGAAGCGGTAGCCGAACTCCTCCAGCCAGCGATAGTCATCGGCCGTCACGCTGTTCATAGCCATCTACTTTGTCGGCAACCGCCATCATTCCGCGACATCTGACGGGATCACGTGGCCCTTCAGATGATCTTTCACTTCCCAGCGGATGAGCCGTGTCTCTCACCCCTACGACGGCGGAGCTGACTGCGCTCTTCAAGACTCTGCAGCGGACAATCGCCTCAAGGCAGCGCACAGTGCGTGGGTCGTCGAGCCATCCGGCAGGTCTGCAGTCGCACAGGGGCAGTTGCGCTCGGTGGTGGAAGGAGCGAGTGCAGAGGTGTCTCTTTGGGCGAAGCATCGCTGCTGGAGCAACTGGCTGCGGACGAGGAGTCCGTCCGCGGGCAACTTGAGTCGTTGCGTGAGCAGGTGGCGGCCCTGGAAGAGCAGCTGAGCGACCTGGCCACCGCCCGAAGGATAGTCGCGCCGATGCTAGCCAGGCATTCCCAGCCCGCGCAAGAGCCTTCTGGCGGCACGCCTGACACCCCGACGCACACCTTGCCGGAGAAAGTCGCGCCGGCGCCAAAACAGGTCACCGGGCTCGACCAGCGGGTCGTCGTGATCATGGCGAGTTCCGGACGGACGATGCGTGCCAAAGAAGTGGCTCAAGCGCTGGGCGAGCCTGACGTGCGAGGCCGGGTGGAGACCACACGGGCACGGCTCAAGCGGCTGACGGCGCTTGGATGGCTGACTCAGCACGAGCCGGGCCTATTCTCCATCGCCGCGGGCATCAATGGCCACGCGCTGGGGGAGTCTCCAACGACGAGGCGTAGAGCGACAGACACATTGCAGGCCAGGCGTTCAACGACGGTCGTGGGACGCCGGGCCGGACGAGCAGGGTGCCGCCGAGATTAGGCCCTCGGCGGCACCCGAGGCGGCCCGCCCGGGCTGCCCATCGCCGCGGTGCTGACCTGCCTGCCGCTGTCCATCAACCACACCGGCAAGGCCACGCTCGTCGAGGCCTGGCGGATCGCCGTGTTCTGTCTGAGCGCCGCCGCACGCCATCGGCTCGGCCTGCCCGACATAAACCGCGAAGACATCCACCAGGTGCTCGCCTCCTCCCGCCGCTTCTACCGGGCCTTCGACCGGCTGACCACCCTGCTGGATCCAGCCCGCCACGATCGGCGCGTCCGCCTGCCCCAGCACCAGGCCAACGTGCTGGCCACCGCGTGGGAGCATGACGACCCAGCACACGCGCGCAAGCGGGAACTGCTGCAGGACATCGTCACCGCGCTGGTGCTCACCCCAGTGCGCTGGGCCAAAGGGCGGGGCTACCTCCGTCACTTCCGCGGCGACGTCGGCATCGACACCACCGCCGCCCCTGTCTTCGCCCGCCCACCCCGGGCCCGCCGCTCCACCGGGGAACTGATCGCCTCCACCGAGATCACCGCGGGCTGGCACCACTCGGCCGGCAACGGCCCACCCGAGTACGGCTACAGCGCCACCCTCACCGTCGCCGCCCGCACCCGCACAGCACTCGGCTCCTTCCCTCAACTGGCGCTCGGCCTGGTCCTCGACACCCCATGTCGGAGCCCACCACGGCCAAGGCCCTGCAGGCCTTGGCCGTCATGAATCATGAGCGAACCCGCCTTACATCGACGATCGACAGCCTCACGGCCGCCAGGGAAGCGCTTGATCACCTGATCGAGGTCAACCGGTCTTTCCTGGCGAATGCGGCGGATGCTGCTTGAGTGACGGTGGGCGGTAGCGGTGACGTGGCCTTCAGGAAGCCGGTCGATCTGTCCCGTCGAGGCGGGTGGGCAGCAAGTCGGCCAGTGCCCAGCGGTGGCGGGGGTAGGGGACGCGGCCCTTGAGCCAGCGGTCGACCGGTACGTCGAGCGCCGTTGTTGACTGCGGGGCCGTCGCCGGCCTGTGGCGGTACTGCCTCGACCTGCTCGACGCCGCCGCGGTTGCGGGAACCTCCGCTCGTGCAGCCGCTCAGGTTCAGGGTTCGCGAGCGGCGGCCGGAGTGACGGGGTGACCGGCGCACCATACGGCGCGGATGTCGCGGGTGGCCGTGATGTCCCGGGTCGGGTCGCCGTTGACCAGCAACAGGTCGGCCCGCATGCCCGGCCGGACGGCGCCCCGGTCGGCCAGGCCGAAGGCGCGGGCGGGCAGCACGGTCGCCGAGCGCAGGATCTCCACCGGCGTCATTCCGGCCCGCGCCATCAGCTCGAATTCGTGATGCAGGCTCTCGCCGTGGGGCACGGGCAGCGGCGCGGACGCCTCAGCGTTCGCGTCCGTCCCTGCGAGGATCTCGACACCGGCCCGGTGCAGACGGCCGACGTCGCCCAGCACCTCCCCCAGGTGGTCGGCCCGCCCAGGCGACGGGCCGGACGTCATGAAGGCGGTGAGCAACGCCTCCATCATGGTGATCGTCGGGATGGACCTCTGGCCTGCGCTCCTCATCGCGGCCACGTCCTGCGCCCGGACCCCGCCGGCGATCGGCGTGTGCGTGACGAACTCCGCTCCCGACTCCACGGCCATCGTGTAGGCGCCCGGGGTGGCGGCGTGCACGATCGTCTTGAGCCCGTACTCGCGTGCCGCCTCCACCAGCGCGCGCAGCGCGTCCGCGGGCGGCCCGCCCTCGCCGGGAGCCTCGGCGACGCCCTTGATGTAGTCGACACCCTCCGCCGCCCGCGCCTCGACGTGCCGCCGAGCATCGGCTGCCGTCAGGATGACGGCTTCCGGCGGCATTCCCGGCATGCGAGCGTGGTGGCCGCCCGGCCCGATCGCGGGCAGTCCAGCAGTACGGAAGTCGGCCACTCCCCCGGCCTCGCGCAACGAGGCCACCCGCTCCGCCGGCCAGCAGGCCATGTCGAGCCCGGTCGTCACTCCCCAGGCGGCCAGGGCGGCCAGGTTCCCAGGGCCGTGCAGGTGGACATGCGCGTCGATCAGCCCGGGCAGCAGCGCCGCCCCAGCCGCGTCGATCTCCTCCGCCCCTGCGGGATCGTCGCCGATCAGCGTACCGTCGATGACGACGGTACGGGGCTCGCCGAGCCGTTTGCCATCGAAGACCCGCACATTGCGCAAGGCTGACCTGCCGTCAGTGGACATGGGTCACCCGCCTCAAATAGGGAACAACTTTGTTCACTAATGGAGGCTAGCACGGCGAAGTGCGTGATAATCCGTCCTCATGAGTCCTACCCGGCGCCGCGGAGACGCCCTCACCACCGCGATCTTCCAGGCCGTCCTGAGCGAACTGGCCGAGAGCAGCTTCGAGGAGCTGACGTTCGACAAGATCGCCTCCGCGGCCGGGACCGGGAAAGCGGCCTTGTACCGGCGCTGGTCCACCCCGGCCGAACTCGTCCTTGCCGCGCTGAGCGACCCCGCGACCGGCTTCGGCGAACCGCCGGCGCCGCCCGGCACGGGCACACTGCGCGATGACCTGATCGCCCTGCTCGAGCACTTCGTACGGGCGCTCGACGAGCCGCGCGGCCGCGCGCTGCTCCCGCTCATCGCCCACCGCCACCGCCATCCCGAGCTGTTCGAGCAGGTCCACCGGCTGGTGATCCGCCCGCACCAGGAAGTACTGCTGTCCGTCCTGCGCCAGGCGGTCGAACGCGGCGAAGCCGCACCCGGCAGCCTCACCCCGCGCATTGTCTCAGTCGGGCCACGCCTGATCCTCCTCCAGGCATGGGAGGGCGGTCTCGTGGACTCCTGCGAGATCGCCTCCATCGTCGATGAGGTGCTCATTCCGCTGACCAGGCCATGACCCCCTAGCCGGCATCCCGCAGGGCAGCAGTGCGAGACGAAAGGTGCACGTTGTGAGTCGCCGCCCGTACCGTTGGAAGCCGTCGGCATCTCGCCTCGACGAGGCGACGGCCGCTCACTGGACGTGGGGGCTCACTCCGCCCTGGCTGCCTCCAGGCCGGGTACGGACGCGGCCCGGCGCGCGGGCAGCGCCGAGGTCGCCAGCGTCGCCACGGCCGCACCCGCCGCGACCAGCGAGAAGAGCCACCACTGTGGGGCAGGGCGCAGGTACGAGCTGCCGCTCGTCAGATGCAGCAGCACCAGCGTGCCCATCGCGATCACCAGACCGAGGATCGTGCCGAGGGTGACCACGGCCGCCGCCTCCCAGCGGACCATCGAGCGGATCTGCGCCGCCCGTCGTCATGCTCTGGCGCTCGGTACGCGAAGGCGGCGACACCAAGACCCGCAAATCCCGCCGCACACTGGCCATGCCCAAACGCTGCGCGGAAGCCCTCAAGCTCCACCGCGAGCGACAGGACGTGGCCAAGAAGGCGGCAGGCGACCGATGGCAGGACGACGACCTCGTCTTCGCATCCAAGGTCGGCACGGAACTCGACTCCCACAACGTCCGCCGCTCGTTCCGAGCCGTCCTCAAGAAGGCCGGCCTCAACGCCCAAGAGTGGACACCGAGCGAGATGCGGCACAGCTTCGTCTCGATGCTCTCCGACGCCGGCATGCCCATCGAGGCATCTCTCGCCTGGTCGGGCACCGCAACACCAGCGTCACCGGAACGGTCTCCCGCCAACAAGCTCCGCCCCCTCCTCTTGGAGCGCGCCGAAGCGGTGGACCAGATCTTCCGGGACCTGTAGTCACTCAGCAACGCAAAAGGCCGCTTCCAATGCTCTGGAAGCGGCCTTTGACCTGGGTGGAGATGAGGGGATTCGAACCCCTGACCCCTTCGATGCGAACGAAGTGCGCTACCGGACTGCGCTACATCCCCAAGGACTCGACCAGATTAGCAAACTCTGAGGGGTCCTCGCGCCACCGTTTCAGTCGCCCACCGCTCGCCTGGGCGGTTCGGCGTACTGATCGAACAGAACATCCGCGTTCAGCGCCGTGAGGTCGATGACCTCAGCCTGGGCGGCCGCCTCCGCGGCCCGGCGCCGCTCGCGTGCCCGCCGCAGGCGCTCAGCGCGCGCCTGGCGGGCTCGTTCGCGGCGTTCCCTATCGACTTGTACGGCGATGCGGAGAAACGCCATGTACGCGAACGTGATGACGACCGAGGGAGCCACACCCCACCACGGGATCATCTTGACCGCGGCCGTCACGACGGAGGCCAGCACCAGCAGCGCGGTGAAGAACAGCAGCCGCCGCCGGCGGGCCACGATGATCGCGCGGCGCCGGAGCCGGAACTGGCGCACATCGACCTTCTCGACCTCGGCAGGAGGCGACCCGTCGTCCTCGTCCCCGTCCGATGGGCCCAGGTTGTCGAGATCGGGGAGCTGGTGCTCGCCGGTGTAGTGCTCTTCGAGCTCGGCCAGTTCGGCCAGGTTCGTCTTGTCTTTGCGCAGCCACATCGGGATCAGGACGCAAAGCCACATCACGACGATGACCAGATAGAGGAAGGCGCTGCTCATGGGCACCTCCGGGCAGCACAAAGACGCGAGTGTGCTTGTCGCGCCTTCAATGTGCTCACGTCACGCACCGTAAGACCGCGTGTCACTAATTGACGAGCATTCGGTGCGGTGTGTCGCGAGATCGTCAAACCTCTTCGACGGAAGGCCCCCCGTGAGCAGCTGACTCACGCGCGCGACGCCACTGCACGAGCAGACCGCCAGGAATGTCCTCAGCGGTCAACGCGTAGCAAATGTGGTCGCGCCAGGCTCCGTCGATGTGAAGTTGGCGCCGCCGAATGCCTTCTTCCCGGAAACCGAGCTTCTCAACCACCCGTCGGCTGGCTTGATTCTCGGGACGGATGTTCGCTTCCAGCCGATGCAGCCCCGTGGTGAAGAAGCAATGGTCAACGGCCATGGCCAGGGCGGTGGGGGTGATCCCCTTGCCGGCGAGGGCGCCGTCGATCCAGTAGCCGACCTGGGCGGAACGGGCGGCGCCCCACACGATCGCGCCCACGGTCAGCTGCCCCGCGAAGCGCCCTCCGTACGTGATCACCCACGGCATCGCCAGGCCCTGCCGGGCCTCGCGGCGCAGGGTGCCGACCATGGAGACGTACGGGCCGAGCCCGGTCCTGAACAGCGGTGTCTCGGGGTTGCTGGGCTCCCAGGGGCGTAGCCAGTCGGCGTTTCGCAGCCGGGTCTCGCGCCATACCCGCACGTCGCTCAGCCGCAGCGGCCGGAGGCCTACCGGACCTTCGTTCAGGGTCACCGGCCAGCCACGAAGTCGATCCACTCTCTCATCATCCCCCCATCGGGCATGATGTCGCCACGCATCACGGAATCGCGATCAGCGCGGGTGATCGCCTCCCCGGATCTGGTCGACCGCGTGCTGGAGAATCGGCGCGAGTACGGCGACGCCATCGCGTACGCCACCCGACGATCCGGGCAAATTAATGATCAAGGTGTTGCCCGCCTGGCCGGCCAGCCCTCTGGACAGAATCGAGGTCGGGACCTTTTCCCGATTCGCCAGCCGAATGGTCTCGGCTACACCGGGAATTTCCCGAGAAATTACCCGGGAAGTCATCTCCGGGGTCAGGTCCATGGGCGTCAACCCGGTCCCTCCGGTGGTCACGATGACGTCGTAGCCCTGCGCCACCCCGTCACGGAGCGCTCCTTCCACCGGCTCCCCGTCGGGCACCACCAGGGGGCCCTCCACGACCTCACAGCCCGCGTCGCGGCGCAGCAGGTCAACGAGCAGCGGCCCGGATTTATCCGCATAAACCCCGGCCGACGCCCGGTTCGACACGGTGATCACGAGTGCGCGGATCATTCCGGCTCCCTGCTCCAGCGACCGGTCTTGCCGCCCAGCTTCTCCTCCACCCGCACGTCGGTGATCACCGCGGCCGGATCGACCGCCTTGACCATGTCGATCAGCGCCAGCGCGGCCACGGAGACCGCCGTCAGCGCCTCCATCTCCACGCCGGTGCGGTCGGCCGTCTTCACCCGGCAGGTGATCGCCACGCCCCAGTCCTCGACGTCCAGCGTCACCTTCACCCCGTGCAGCGCGATCGGATGGCAGAGCGGGATCAGGTCGGGCGTCCGCTTCGCCCCCATGATCCCCGCGATCCGCGCCACGCCCAGCGCGTCGCCCTTGGGCACCTCGCCGGACCGCAGCAATTCCACGACCTCGCCCGACAGCAGCACCCGCCCGGTCGCCGTGGCGGTGCGAGCCGTCACGTCCTTGGTGGAGACGTCCACCATGCGAGCGGCCCCGGTCTCATCCACGTGGGTCAGCCCCGAGTCACTCACAGCCGGATCACCTCGACAGTCGCCCCCTCGGGCAGCTCGGTCACGTCCTCCGCCACCACGATCAGCGCGTTGGCCGAGGCCAGCGCGGCGAGCTGGTGCGAGCCCTGGCCGTGCGCCGGCGCCACCGTGCCGTCCGAGGCCAGCACGCCGCGCAGGAACGACCGCCGTCCGGCGGGCGAGCGCACCGGCCCGGTCAGGCGGGCGGTCACCGATTGCGGCATGTCCGCGGGGAGGCCGCGCATCTTGTCGAGCGCCGGACGTACGAACAGCATGAAAGACACATAGGACGACACCGGGTTGCCGGGCAGCGCGAAGATCGGCACCTGGTCCTCCCCCAGCACGCCGAACCCCTGCGGCATCCCCGGCTGCATCGCCACCTTCTCGAACCGGACGGTCCCCAGCGGCGACAGGGCCTCCTTGACCGGCTCGTACGCCCCCATGGACACGCCGCCGCTGGTGATGATCGCATCGGCCCGCATCAGGTGGGTGTCGAGCCGATCGAGCAGCACGCCCGGATCGTCCCCGACGGACCCTGCCCGGAACCCCTCGCCTCCGGCCTCCCGCACGGCGGCGGTCAGCGTGAAGCTGTTGGAGTCCCAGATCTGCCCGGGAGCCAGCGGGCCGCCCGGCTCGACCAGCTCCGCGCCCGTCGAGATGACGACGACCCGGGGCCGGGGCCGCGCCCAGATCCGCCGCCTTCCCACCCCGGCGATGATCCCGAGCTGGGAGGGCCCGATCACCGTGCCCGGCTTGAGCACGACCTCGCCGGCCTGCACGTCCTCGCCCGCCCGCCGGATCGCGTTGCCGGCGCTCACCTGGCGGGAGATCTGTACGGTGACCGTGCCCCCGTCCGTCCACTCGACCGGCACCACGGCGTCGGCCCCGGCCGGCATGGGAGCACCGGTCATGATGCGTACGGCGTGCCCCGGCCCCACGGCCCGCAGTTCCTGGGACCCGGCCGCCACATCGTCGGTCACCGGCAACGTAACCGGAACATCCGAAACATCGACAGCACGTACGGCATAGCCATCCATTGCCGAGTTGTCGAACGGCGGCAGCGGCACCGGCGAGACGACCTCCTCGGCCAGCGTCGCCCCCAGCGCCTGCTCCAGCTCCAGCTCCAGCGGCGCCAGCGGACGAACAGTGGCCAGGATCTCAGCCAGGTGCTCGTCAACCGATTTCATCGAGGAACTCCCGCAGCCACGGCACGAACTCGGGCGCCAGGTCCTCCCGGTCCACCGCGAACTTCACCACCGTCCGCAAATAGTCAAGCTTGTCGCCGGTGTCGTACCTGCGCCCTCTGAACAGCACCCCGTGCACGGGCCCGCCGTCGCCGGACCCGCGTCCGGCGAGGGTGCGCAGCGCGTCGGTGAGCTGGATCTCGCCCCCGCGGCCCGGCGGCGTGTTCTCCAGCACCTCGAACACCGCGGGGTCGATCACGTAGCGCCCGATGATCGCCCAGTTGGACGGCGCCTCGTCGGCCGGCGGCTTCTCCACCAGGTCGGTCACGCGGACGACGTCGTCGTCGGCGGTGGCCTCGATGGTCGCGACGCCGTACAGGGAGACCTGCTCCTTGGGCACCTCCATCAGCGCGATCACGCTCCCCCCGAACGTGTCACGCACCTCGATCATGCGCTTGAGCAGCGGATCGCGATAGTCGATCAGGTCGTCGCCGAGCAGGCAGGCGAAGGGGTGGCCGCCGACGTGCTGCTTGGCGCAGAGCACCGCGTGGCCGAGCCCCTTGGGCTCGCCCTGACGTACGTAGTGGAGCGTCGCCAGCGAGGCCGGCTCGCGAACCTGGGACAACCGGTGCTCGTCGCCCTTGGCCTCAAGGGCCTCCTCCAGCTCGAACGCGCGGTCGAAGTGATCCTCGATGGAGCGTTTATTCTTGCCGGTGACCATGAGGACGTCGAGGAGCCCAGCGGAGGCTGCCTCCTCGACGACATACTGGATCGCGGGCTTGTCGACGATGGGCAACATCTCCTTCGGTGTCGCCTTGGTCGCCGGAAGGAACCGGGTGCCCAGACCCGCGGCGGGCACGACGGCTTTCGTCACAGGGTCGAAGTCAGCCATGAGTAGACCCTAGTGGAGGTATCTGTGGACAAGCTGAACCTGCGTCGCGACCTGAGTTCGGCACGCGCCTCCCTCTCCCCCGAACAACAGCGGGCAAACTCCATCAAGATCCGCGAAACTCTGCTCGACCAGCCATGGGTCCAGATGGCCGGTCTCGTGGCCTGCTACTGGTCAACGGGGTCGGAGCCGGATACGCACGGGCTCGTGTTCGCTCTCTGGAAACATGGAGCCACCGTTATCCTCCCCGTCCTGCTTGAGGACAATGACCTGGATTGGGCGGTGTACGACGGGCCGGACTCGCTCGCCCCGGGCCGCTTCGGGATCATGGAGCCGGTCGACACCCGCCGCGGCGTCGACGCCATCCGCACCGCCGCCCTCGTGATCGTCCCGGCCCTGGCGGTGGACAGGGCGACGGGTGTACGTCTGGGGCGGGGCGGCGGCTCGTACGATCGTGCCCTGGCCAGGGTGGGCCCCAACGTCCCGACGGTCGCCCTGCTGCACGACGGCGAGCTGATCGAGGGCATCCCGGCGGAGCCTCATGACCGGCACGTCCGTTTTGCCGCGACCCCGGGGGGACTCACTAGGCTTATGTGACCGCAGGGACGAGAGGGGGCCAGATGACACTAGATGTCTGGCTTCTTCTGAGTGCCGCGATTGTCATCGCGGCCATCGCGTCCGTACGCGTCGCGCACCGTACCGGCCTGCCCAGCCTGCTGGTGTTCCTCGGCATCGGCCTGATCCTGGGCGAGGGCGGGTTCGGGATCCCCTTCGACAACCCCCAGCTCGCCCAGCAGATCGGCCTCACCGCACTGGCGGTGATCCTGGCCGAAGGCGGACTTACCACGAGCTGGTCGCATGTGCGGCGTTCAGTCCCGTTGGCCCTGATCATGGCGACCGTGGGCGTGACGGTCAGCATCGTCGTGGTGGCGCTGGCCGTACAGGTTCTTCTCGGCATAGACCAGACGACGGCGCTGATCCTCGGCGCGGTGCTGGCCTCCACGGACGCCGCCGCCGTCTTCTCCGTGCTGCGCAGACTGCCGCTCCCGCCCCGGCTGGCGGGCGTGCTGGAGGCCGAGTCCGGCTTCAACGACGCCCCCACGGTCATCGCCGTGATGCTGCTCAGCGGGGCCGGGCGCTCTTCCGCGTCCCCGGGAACGTTCCTCCTCGAGACCTCGGTCGAGCTGATCATCGGCGCCGCGGTCGGCCTGGCCGTAGGCCCCGCGGGCGCGTACGCGCTGCGCCGCGTCGCGCTCCCCGCCTCCGGCCTCTATCCGCTCGCCGTGCTTTCACTCACATTCGTCTCGTACGGCGGGGCCGTGCTGCTGCACGGCTCGGGGTTCCTGGCCGTCTACCTGACGGCGTTGATCCTGGGCAATTCGCGGCTGCCGCACCGGGCGGCGACCAGGGGGTTCGCGGAGGGGGCCGCGTGGCTGGCGCAGATCGGGCTGTTCGTCATGCTCGGTCTGCTGGCCAGCCCCACGGAGATGCCGTCGTCCATCGTGCCCGGCCTGATCGCCGGCACCGTCCTGGTGCTCCTGGCGCGGCCGCTCTCGGTCATGGTGAGCTCGCTGCTGTCGTGGGCGCTGCGGATGGGCCGGGTGAGCTGGCGCGAACAGGCGTTCCTGTCGTGGGCGGGGCTGCGCGGCGCGATCCCGATCGTGCTCGCCACCATCCCCTGGGCGTCGAACGTCGAAGGATCCAAGGAGATCTTCAACGAGGTCTTCGTGATCGTCATCGTGTTCACGCTGCTGCAGGGGCCGACGCTGCCCTTCGTGGCCCGGCTGCTCGGGGTGGCGGCCCCCGGGGAGGCGCACGACCTGGAGGTGGAGGCGGCGCCGCTCGAAGAGCTCAAGGCGGACCTGCTGCAGGTCAAGGTGTTTCCCGGCTCTCGGCTGCACGGCGTGGAGATCTTCGAGCTCCGCCTGCCCGCCGGGGCGCAGGTGACGCTGATCGTGCGTGACGGCAAATCCTTCGTCCCCACCGGAAATACCAGGATCAGGGTGGAGGACCAGATCCTGCTGGTCACCACCGCCTCCTGCCGTGACCAGGTCGAACGCCGCTTGCGCGCCGTGAGCCGAAGCGGAAAACTGGCGGGCTGGTACGGAGAGCGGGGACTGGAATAGGCGTTTGACCTAATCGGTTACCATTAGCAGTCGCATCCCTCGAGTGCCAGACCTTAAGGAGGAGCGCGTGCCGACGTACCAGTACGCCTGCAACGACTGCGGCGAGCAGCTTGAGGTCGTTCAGAAGTTCACCGACGACGCGTTGACGATCTGCCCTGCTTGCGAGGGGAACCTGCGGAAGGTCTTCTCGGCTGTCGGCATCGTGTTCAAGGGGTCGGGCTTCTACCGGACCGACAACCGCTCGTCGTCGACCTCGACTTCCACGGCGTCCTCATCTTCCTCGTCGTCGAAGCCCGCGGAGAGCAAGTCCGCGGACACCAGCACGTCCACCCCCGCCGCCGCCCCCGCCGCAGCCTCTAACTGACCCTCCCGTCAGCCACCGCGCAGCCTCTCGCCAGTCGTCCCCAGGACGTGGCCGCTCAGCGCCAACCGCCGCGGCCACCTGGGCGGGGTTCGCGCGTTTCAGGCCGCGTGCGGCGTCAGGCGGGGTCGCGTGCGCGCACCGACATGGGCACAGACGCACGCTTGAGGATCGCGGCTTTTGTGGGCCCACGCCGGCCTCACACTGGCACCTCGCGCGGCCCCGCACCACCCGCCACCGCGGCCGCGTCGGGTTCCAGCATCTCTTGGACGGGCACCATCACCTCACGGGGTCCCACCAGCACCTCATGCGGTCCCAATCCGCCCAGCACCGACCACACACTCATGCGTGGACCCTCCAGCACCTCACGGGGGATCTCCTCGCCGGCATCGGCAGCATCGGCGACCCCAGCAACCCGCCCGGCCCGCATGCGCACTGCTGCAAACCGACGACGGCCTTCACCCCCAGGCCCCTTGGACTCCCAGGCCTCCCCTCGAGCTGAAATCAAGTTATCCACAGAACGGAATTCGGCTCACCCTGGCCCGTCCCCGATCCGGCTACTCTCTCGGCCATGGTCACTCGCGCAGACATCGGCGTCATCGGCGGTTCCGGCTTCTACTCACTGCTCGACGACGCGGAAGAGATCAAGCTCACCACACCCTACGGCCCCCCGAGCGACGTCGTCACGGTCGGACGCATCGGCACCCGTTCGGTGGCGTTCATCCCCAGACATGGGCGAGATCACCGTTTCCCCCCACACCGCATCCCCTACCGCGCCAACCTCTGGGCTCTGCGCATGCTCGGCGTGCGCCAGGTGCTCGCCCCCAGCGCCGTAGGCTCCCTGAGAGCCGAGTACGGCCCCGGCGCCATGGTCATCCCCGACCAACTCGTAGACCGCACCTCAGGCCGCGTCCAGACCTACTACGACGCGGACGGCGCGGTCCACGTCTCCTTCGCCGACCCCTACTGCCCGTCAGGCCGGGCCACCGCGGCGGAGACCGCCCGCTCGACCGGCTGGGAGACGGTCGACGGCGGCACCCTGGTGGTCATCGAGGGTCCGCGCTTCTCGACGCGAGCGGAGTCCCAGTGGTTCGCGGGCAACGGGTGGTCGGTCGTCGGCATGACCGGCTTCCCCGAGGCCGTCCTGGCCCGCGAGCTGGCCCTCTGCTACACCTCGCTCTCCCTGGTGACCGACCATGACGCCGGGGTCGAGGCCGGCCAGGGCGTCACGCACGACGAGGTCCTGGAGTTCTTCGCGCAAAACGTCACCCGCATGCGCACCTTGGTGGCGGAGACCGTACAAGCCCTCCCGGAAGAGCGCACCTGCCCGTGCGGGGCGGCGCTCGACGGCATCAAGCTCCCCTTCGAGCTGCCGTGATCCGGGCCTGGCTGATCCGCTACGGCCGCCGTCGCCGCCTCGTCGCGGCGGCGCTGGCCGCCCTGGCTGTCATGTCGGCCTTCATCGCCACCCGCCCCGAGCCGTCCCCCACGGTCCTGGTCGCGGCCCGCGACCTGTCTCCCGGCCCTCTCGGCCCAGGCGACCTGACCCCTGCGGCCCTCAACCATCCACCCACGGGTGCCGTACGCGCCGCCGCGGCGGGCCAGATCCTGGCGAGCCCCATGCGCAAGGGTGAGCCGCTGACGGATGTCCGCCTTCTCCACTCCTACCGGCTCCCGCCGGGCCTGGTCGCCACCCCGGTCCGCATCGCCGACGCCGCGACCGCGAGCCTCCTCACCCCAGGCGCCACGATCACCGTCCTGGCGGCCGGGGAGGAAACCCATCCGGCCCGCGCGGTAGCCGAAGACGTACGAATCATCACGATCCCCCAGACGCCCGGCAAGACGACGAGCGAAACCCACGGCGCCTTGATCGTGCTCGCCACCACCCCGACCCAGGCCGCCGAACTCGCCTCCGCCCAGACGACCGGCCACCTTTCGATCACCATCAAATCTAACTTAACGTAATCACTCAGCTACGCTTTCATCATGAGCGGATTCAAGAAGTTCCTCATGCAGGGGAACGTCATCGACCTGGCCGTGGCGGTCGTCATCGGGGCGGCCTTCAACTCGATCGTGCAGTCGTTCGTGGCCGACCTCCTCACCCCGCTGATCTCGGCGTTCGGTGGCCTGCCCGACTTCTCCTCACTCAAGGTCACGGTCGGCCGATCCAACTTCATGTACGGCAACTTCATCAACGCGATCATCTCGTTCCTGATGGTCGCGACGGTGGTCTACTTCCTGTTGGTGAAGCCGTACACGCACCTCAAGGACCGCAGCGCCGCCAAGATCGAATCGAAGACCCGCGACTGCCCCGAATGCCTGTCGGAAATCCCCAGAGCCGCGTCCCGCTGCGCCTTCTGCAGCTCACAGGTCGCGTAGAGGCGGCTAGAGCAGCGAATCGATCTTGGGATCGTACTCCCAATGCCACGGCTCGAACGGGCCGGTGTAGGCCCAGGAGGGATGGAACCACCCGTACCTCTTCGAGTTCTTCTCCATCCAGACGAACTCCGCCGACCCGGACCGCTCCACCCCACCACACAGGTCCACGGCCAGCCCGAGCCCGTGGTTGCTCCGCCCCGGCACGGCGGCGAACCCCGGCCGCCGGTAGTAGATCGACTGCTGCTCGGCCAGGCTCCGATAAGCGTCGCGAACGCACATGTTCTTCCCGAACCGCTTCCGATACGCCTCGTTCAGGCTCACGAACGCGATGGTGGCGTCGGCCCTCAGGCTGAAACCCTTCTGCTGCAACGGACAGAGCATGCTCTTCGGAATCAGCCCGTTGGGATAGTCGTTGGCCGTCGCCGCCCGCAACGGATTGCATCCCAGCGCCGCCCGCCCGACCTTGTCGATCTTGATGCCCATCTTCACGAGCGCGGTGGTCAACGACTTCACGATCTTGTCGGAACGCTGCCGGAGCGTGTCCACCTCGACCGCCAGCTGCGCCTCGGCCAGCAGGTTGCCGGCCCGCAGCTCCTGGGCTTCCCCCGCCAGGCCCTCGGCCTGCTTGTACAGCGCGCTGGTCTGCTCGACGGCCTGCTGCCGTACAGTGACGATCTGGGTCACGTCGCTGAGCGCCCGCAGCGTGGTCTCGTCCGCGGTTCCGGACAGGAACGGCACGATCCCGTCCCCCACGATCGGCTGCTCATACAGCAACTCGGCCATCTGCGACACCGGCTGCCGCATCACCGAGACCCGCTGCTCCAGATCCTGCAGGGCCGCCAGCTTGGTCTTCAGCTGCTTCTCGGCGGCGGCGATGTCCGACCGCCGCTTCTCCAGCGCCTTGGTGGCGTCCTCGAGCTCCTTGGCCGACCGCTCGGCCTCTTTGCGCAGCTCCGCCAGATCGCCCGGCGCCTGCCGCTCCTGCTCCTGCACCACCTGCGCCTGAGCACGCCCCTGCCCGGAAGGCACGAAAAGAGAAGCCACCGCCATGACTACCGCGATCAGACCCGCTGATCGAGGGGCTGGCACGTTCGACTCCTCCGTTTGCAAACTCGTTACCCGGGTCAGGCACGCACGTTACTACAGCCCCCCGAGTGCCCGGACCGAACTCGGGAGAGCTGTTATGAGACAAAAAGCGCACTCTGTCCGCCCACCCCTCACAACCAGCCATCCCACCACCCAAAACAGGGCCGATCAGATGCCAGGCACCAAACTCCCACCCACCCTCAACCCCACCCCATCCCCCTCCTCCCGGCACAGATCCCACAACCAGGTGTCCACCCACTCCCCCGAACACCCGACCTGAGGCTGAGTCCGCACCGGAGCCGGCGTAACAGGCTCCTCCACCTCAGGCGCCAAATCCTCGACAGGCGGCACCGCCGGCACCACCACCACCCGCGGCCGACTCACCCCACGAACAGGAGCCGGCACACTCCCCTCGTACAACCGATCCGGATGCGCCGGCGCCCGCACCACCACCGGCCCGAACCCCACCCGCGCGACCCGCTCCCGAACCACCGCCGGGACACTCCCCTCAAACCCCCGCATCTCCCCAGCCAGCAACCCCCCAGCAAGGATCGCCGGCGCCAACAACGCCCCGAACAACACGACAGGCCGCCGCCGCGCCTGCTTGCATCGCCTCCTGGTCACAGGCAGACGCTATCCACGCCGCATCCACAGGATTCCGACCGCTTGCCATGCCTTTACCGCAGCTCAGAGCACCCATAACCAACCCCACCAAACTCACCCCTGCTCCACGTCCCACGCAGTGCCAGACTTTCGCTAGGCTTACGAGAGTCCGCCTCCGTAGCTCAGGGGATAGAGCACCGCTCTCCTAAAGCGGGTGCCGCAGGTTCGAATCCTGCCGGGGGCACTCATCTTGACCACGCATTTCGCCTTCTG
Source organism: Nonomuraea angiospora (assembly GCF_014873145.1). Classification (NCBI taxonomy): domain Bacteria; kingdom Bacillati; phylum Actinomycetota; class Actinomycetes; order Streptosporangiales; family Streptosporangiaceae; genus Nonomuraea; species Nonomuraea angiospora. The sequence continues at coordinate 6,681,760 of NZ_JADBEK010000001.1, forward strand.
ACCTGCGGTTTCTTGACCGCAGGTCTTTTGCTTGCCAGACCCTTGGTAGGCCGCCGAGCGCACCCGAATGCTGCCGTAGGACAGTGCTCTGGGGACATATGGGGGATGATCTTTATGACGTCCCCAGGGGCACCTGCGCCTGGGTTCATACTCAGCCGAGCTTCCCCGCTGCCGCCCGCTATCCTCTGCAGGCGATGCCGGCGCGGCGGCGCCGTGGCCGGAGCAGCTGCGGTCAGTGCCGCGCTCGCAGCCAGAACGATGGCCAGCGCTGTGCGGCGTGTACGGAAACGCATGTTGCTCCTCGCTGTCGAGGTCCTGTAGGTATGGACAATCCCTTGATAACACAGTGTGTAGATTAAATGGCAGAAAGTAATGAAGGGTGACTTGCGTCCGCCGCCATTGGACCGCTCGGTCAAGCCCTCGACCTGCTCCACAAGTCGTGCGCTCGCACGCCTCCCCGATGCAGCGGAAAACGCTGCACCAGCGGCTCGAATCGCCATCCGGTATCGGGTCAGCGCCACACATCCGCCAGTTGGCGCCGATGCCCCCACGTCGGCGCCCCGGCCACGTTCCAATGTACGCAGAGCCGCGCGCGCGAAGATCATTCCAGGCGAGGTGACGCCGCACGATCGATTCACAAGGAGTGAATCAGAGCCGCCCTTCGCGGCCGCCCTCAGACATACTCGCCGCTTCCACCTGCAACGACGACTTCTTGGGCCCGGCAGGCTCCTCCCACCGAATCGGATCTTGAAGCCTCACGCATCGATGGTTGGGCTCGACAACTGAAGACTATTCTTCGTGATCATCGAAGTACGATAATTTTCTTCACATTAATGAGTGTCATCGTCGCTGTTCGACGGCTGTGGAAATGATCAATGCGCCATTCCCTGACCAGCCTTCCAAGTGTTCGAACACACCACCTCGCGAGCTCGGAAGCTTCTACACTTGGCCTGTGCAAGCGACCCCCGAACAAGACCTCTTGCAAGATCTCATCAAAACATCTCCGACCTACTACTGCCGCGCCGAGCAGCTCCTCCTCAGGCAAGGCGAACCAGGCGACCGAGTGGTCATCATCATCGAGGGTCTGGTCAAGGTGGAGCGTACGGAATTGAACGGCGAACGTAGCATCCTCGCCTTCCGCGGGCCATACGAGTTCGTCGGGAGAACTGCTGTCTTGCAGAGCTGTCGCCATTTTGCGAGCGTTGAGACACTGCAGCCGTGCAAAGTCGCTGTTGTGCGCCCTGACGCATACCTTGGATCCGTTGCGGAGCGATCACTCACCCTCCCGGTGGTGACGCATACCCATGGGCGCCTGATCGAGTCGATGATCGTGCAGGGGAACAGTCCTCCCTGGATCCGACTGGCGTTCGCCCTGGTTCGCCTCGCCAGCCGCAACTGGAGCGGTGCCGCACCTGACAGGCCAGCTGTGCTGCACCTCACTCGCACCGATCTCGCCCTCCATCTCAGGGTCAGCCGCAACACCATCTCTGCATCACTCAGGCAACTGGCGGAACGGGGTGTCGAGGCCTCACGAAACACGATCGTCATCACTGACCTTTCAGCACTGGGCGAGGCCGTGAAGGAGCTCGACCGCTGATGAGATCCTGCATCCGCAGGTCAATCGGTCAATGGCTGCGGGATCGGAGCCGGGGCGGGTGTGTCGCCGGGGACGAAACGTAGACGGGCTTTGGCCGGCACGTCCAATCCCATGTAGCGGCGAGCTTCGACCCGCTCATCGCTCTGCTCGGCCAGCACGGCGCTGACCAGCCGGATGATCGCGGTTCGGTCGAGGAAGACGCCGACCGCTTCGGTGCCGGCTGACCTGGCTTTTGGAGACGTGCTTGATGCCGGTTGCCCGACCAGTTCGTCTACCCGCAGTGCCGAGCCAATCGGGGACGTATGAGCCTGAGCGCAGCTTGGGGATCGCCGGTGCACGGTGCCCGCGCGGATGTCCCACGCTCGACGGCGATAGCCGTTACGCGCACTGGTCCGTTCGTTGCTGCACTCGCCGTACGGTGCTCCGCGCAGGGTGTCGGCCTCGGACATGGTCTTCACCACGGATCGCAACACGTCCGGGTCATTGCTTCGCCAGCCACCGCGATGGCCATCTCCATTTGCGGTCGCCACGCATGTGACCAGGGGGAACTCGTACCCACTCCCGTGGACGCAACCGCCGAGTTCCTCGGAGCTGTCACGTTCGAAATGCTCGTTAAGCACCCCTGGCCTCACAGTGAAGGGATGGTTCAGTGCAAGGTTCGGGTAGAGCGTCTGGATCTACGGTCCAGTCTCCTCGACCTCTGTCTCATTGTGAGACCGCCCCGGGTGATCGGCATTGCCGATCGGCCTAGGCATCGACTGTGTACGATCAACCCGGCCGCCAGGGACAACCTGCATCCAGTGCAACCGTGGCGCTTCAACTGCGAGTTACCAGAAGTACATCCGGTGAGAGCCAGATCACATGTCTTCTGCACTCGCAGTGCTGAAGCGCGTGAGCACACTCTGGAAACTATCCCCAACACCAGAGAATTTGGGCTGACCAGTGGTCTCGGCCCATCCTCGTATAGGGCGATCCCCGAGTGAACGACGCGGTTGCCCTATGCGGTGAAGGAGCACTGATGGCGAATCACCGATGGGGCGCCCTGTCCCGCATCGTCAACGAGCGGATCGAATCAGGAGCACACGACGGACTGTTGATCGATACGGGTAACGGCCTCGTCCGACTGACCGCACGCCAGGCCCGTGACGCGGTATGCGTCTCTGGCAGGGACACGACTCTACGCGACGCAATCTGGCGGGAGGCAATCCATGCAGCACAGCGAGAAGGGCCGACAAACGAGACGGGACGGCTGTTCGCCCTATGGCTGGCGGAGCCTTGGATGCGCCGGACCCTCTCCATGATCTCCATCCGGCTGCGCGTGAGCCATGAGGATCTCGAAGCCGAGATGGCCACCACTCTTCTGGAGGGCTTGACGACCATCGACGCAGATCTACCAGGTGCAGGCGAGAAGGTTCTCAAATCTGTGTCGAGCAGGGCTTGGTCCGAGGCTCGTTCCGGCAGCCGGGAAACTCCCGTGAAAGATCTCTTCGTATTCGCTCCTCCGAAAGGTCTGAATCGGTTCCCCGGCGGCAGATGGGAGTCGAAGACAGCTCCACCCGGGCATATCGGCGAGCGCTCCGCCCCGATCCACTTAGCCGCCACCCCTTCACAAATCGAAGGAGTCCGTCTTGGGGTGCTGGCCCAGCGCCTCGGGTTGACGGACATTCTTGATTGCGCTCGGCGCCCTACCAAGAGGCGCCTCATCGGTACCCTGTCCCTGCGCTCGACGGGAGCCCCTCGATGATCGGGACACCGATGACCTTCGCTGAGGCATTCTACCTCCCTCTGGTTGTCGACCTGGGCACTGCCGCGAGAGCTCTGGGAATCTGTTCTAGTACCGCATACCGACTAATCCACTCGGGCAACTTTCCGTGCCATGTCATCCAGGTCGGCACCCACTACCGCATCCCCACGGCATTCCTGCTCAAGGCCCTCGGCATTGAACAGATCCCGATCTACGAAGCGGACTTGGAGGGAGGCGTCAAGTACGCTTCCCAGGAGATGGAGGAGGACGAATAGCCGTGGCCGATTCGACCTCCCACCGCTCAGGAAAGAGCTTGAACGCCCAATAAAGGGTGGGCCGAGCAGTGTGACGGCCAAGCGACACACCCGGTGGTGCGTCCAGCTTCTGTAAGCACACCAACCCACGCCGCCGCGTACATGTGTTTCTGGCGATTAATCACTCTGAAGCGAAGTTCGGAGGATGCGTAACGGTCGAGAACGGATAATCCTGCCTTTGGATTGACTGGGCCGCTGATTGCGACCACGGCTAAGTGGCCTTTTGAGAAGGTTCACAGGAAGGGTGTAGTGTCGGGGGTGTGAGGCGGAACTGCATCCGCGCCGTGACCCGGTGCGCGCCTTGTTGGTACCTGGTGTGCACCGATTGCTCCCGGCAGGCACTCGCCCTCGACTAATCGCAGAACCGCCTGTATCAAACAGTGACTGAGGGCGTGGTTGCAGTCGGCGAGCATCCTCTCAGGCAGATTGATGAGCTGAGCCCAGGACCAGGTTTACTGGTCCATAGCTCCCCGACTGGGCTGTGACTTGTTTTTCCCATGATCGACCTCTGTAGAGGAGTCTATTGTTGACTCAGGTATCGAACGAGCCCGGAGCGACCGCTGAGGGGTGGTTTGACTTTCGAATTCGCTTTCGTGTTGGAAATACGTCCCAGGTGACGGGAGTCGAGGCCGACTCGTGCATTCAAATGGATCCCGGGAACCGTGTCACGATGGAGCGATGGGCGGTTGACAGTTCCTTCCTCATAGTTCGCGGCAGGAATTATATCTCCATCGCGGCGGCCGAGGCCGCCGCGCGGCAGTGGCGCGCCGCACTCATGCTGTCCTTCGCCAAGCTCAATATTGGTGCCGACTTTGGTACGCGAGCACCACAGGGGCAGCTAGCCGATAGTGGTCGCCGCATCCTCCAGGAGCACGTTCCTGGTCAGCTTCGGCAAGTGCTGGATGATGTCCACGGAATACTGGTGTTTCCCAGTGAACCAACGCCCTTGTTCGTGACTGCCATGCCGGTCAGGGCTGTGCTGAGTCGCCCTGTCCAAGACGTTGTCACCCAGGCGCTGACCCTCGTGGACAGAAGCGATCTGGTTCTCGACGATGCACAACTTGTCGCCCATAGTCTTTTCGCGTCCTCCTTCTCCGAGGCATCCGTCGATGCTCGCTTCCTGATGCTGATGATGGCCGTTGAAACTCTCATCAAGCCGGACGACCGATCAGACGCTGAAGTTGCTCTTGTGGATCATCTCATCGACCAGGCCAAGCGCGCAGATCTTCCGGTCCGGGAGAGAGACTCTCTCATCGGCTCCTTGAGGAGGCTTCGTAAACAGTCGATCGGACAGGCTGGTCAATCCCTGGCTTCTCGGCTCGGTGATCAGCAGTTCTCTGGCGAAAGCCCAGCCGAATTCTTCAAGAACTGCTACACCCTGCGGAGTCATTTGGTTCACGGCAAGGTGCCACGGCCAAGTCGGGAGGCGGTGGGGCTGCGTGCGGCAACCCTTCAGATCATGGTCGGGAGATTGCTCTCCCACCGGAATATCGTTGTTGCCGATGATCTCGAGGACGGCCAGGTAGATGGCCTGGGTATTTGATTTCTCCACCAGCCCGAACTGGATCCCCACCACGTCCGCGACCTGGCCGCCTTAGCCTTTGTCGAGGCCAACGCCGCGCTGCTTGGCCTGCCCGGTGCCGGAAAGACCCACATCGCCGCCCCCGTCGCGCAGCAGCAGTGCCTTGGCCGACGGCAGCCGGTGTGTCTTCTGCGGGCACAGCCCGCCACCGGCCAAGCGTCTGTGGATCGCACGCAAATCGGCCCATTGCCTGGCACAGGATCCGGCGCACGCCATGGGCCGGTGCGGTGTATCTGCGTCTGCACACTTCCTGGCAGTGGTCTTCAGATGCAAGGCCAGGGCGCGAATGAACAGCGGAATGATGGAGGGGCAAGACAGCGTCCAGGACACCCGGCCTGGACATCGGATCTCGGTCGACTGCTGCCCGACCGCAGGCGTTCCGCCATCTCAACTAGCCGGTCGGGTCGGTCCCGAGCGCAGCGTCAGGTTGGAAGGGCTCCGTATCATGAACGAATTCTCAGAGGTGATCACACCTGTGACGTCCAGCACAGATGCGTGCGGCAGCAGTATCGCCGGCACGTTCTGGAGGGCCACCGATCCGTCCGTCCGCTCCCCAGGACACCTCGAGCTCGCTAAGCAGGCTTCACCCTCGCTCACGGTGTCGCCTTCCCTCTATGGCGTTCCGGGAATTGTCACCATACAGGTCGCCGGCGACGGTTCGGTCGCCGCCAAGTCGGAGTCCACAGATCCCGGGATCGTCGTGATCCATGGAGAGCTTGAGGACGATATCCCGATCACCCTCCTGGAAGCGCGGTCCATGAAATGGGCCGGAGGGCTGACGCGCGAGAAACAGAAGCAGCGTTTCGAGGGGATCTTCGCGGTTGTCGGAGCGCATCTGGACAACGTCAATCACCACTTCGAAGGACTTCGAGTCCGCCTGCAGACGCTCACCCGTGCAGCCGATACGGCAAGCGCCCCCGTGCAGCTCGGCAATGGTGGCCAGCTGTTTTGGGAGGACTTCTCCGGTGAGCCTCAGCTCGTGCTGACGAATCTGCCGCCAGTCGGGATGCACATCCTGGAGCGCACATACCTGCAGCCACTCGTCACCCTGCTTCAGCTTGCCACCGCACGCCCCGTAACTGTGATGGAGTTCGCTGTTCAGGAGCATTCCCAAGCGCCCTGGTGGCCTGTCCACAGTCCTTCCCAGCACGGTGACGACCTCGCCCTCCCGTCGCAGCCCCTGCTGCCTCTCACTGACCTGTCGCCTGCCGTGATCGGGGCGTGGTTGGACCGTGTCGAAACCCTCGGTCCCCTTCCTGCGGGAGTGGCGAGTGTCCTCACAGCCTCGCTTCCCCTGGAGACCCAGGTTCTGATCCTCAGCACGGTCTCCGAAGGGCTACACCGGCGGCTCTTCCCCGACGCGCAGCGTTTCTCCCCTGAGCTCGCGGCTCAGATCCGCGAGGCAGCAGCCGAGGCGGTCAAGAAGGTCGACAAGTCCGCCGCCGAGGCCGTCAAGGGGTTCCTCGGCCATATGCATGAACCCGGCTACGGACAAAGGCTCAATCAACTGGCGCTTGACGCCGAAGCGCTCGTGCCGGGGGTCACCGGCCGCTCGAACAAGTGGAAGACCCTCGTCTACGGAGCCCGCAATGACTTCGCACACCAAATAAACCCTGGGTGGCTGGAGGACGGCGATGTAGATCGATACCTCACCGTCGCGTTGTCGTTGCGCTGGGTACTACGCGCTCTGCTCCTGGGCCAGGCCGGCCTTCATCCTGACCTTCTGCGCCGGAGGTTCGCGGAGAGTCAGGAATACGGGTTCTTCCTGAGGAACGTCCACGAGTGGCGGCCGGATGTATATCCGGATGCGCATCCAAGCAAGCTACGGGAATCGGTCACCTGAGGCCTTCACCGCAACCGGCACCTCACCTGATCGACTCTCCGGCAAGATCAACATGGCTTCCAGCTGGTACCAGCCCAGGCGAAGGAATACACCGGGTCATCCTGCCGTGCCCGCTGCCGTCTCCCGGGTGACCGGAGCTCACGAACGTGCCGCAGGTCAAGCTTCCCCGGCGGGCATGGTGGGTGCCGAGAACTACGTGGCCTGCTCAGACGTTCCGGGGCTCGGTGTTTGGAGTTGGTGCCTGACCTGCGGCTTCTTGATGGCGTCAGCCGGCGATCCGGTGTGGCGACCCACATGCGCCTGCCCTGTCCCGTCTCGTTCGGCCGCCTACGCTTGTTCCAGCGCTCGGGCGCCCCGCTCTTCGACTCGTATCACCTGTTCCACCAGTTCGATGATCTCGACGAAAGACGCCCGGCCGGCCGCGGCTGCGGCCACCTGTGACCATTGCTCGCCCGCCTGCCGGTAGACGGCCGCAGCCGCGTCGTGGCCTGTCTCGGTCAGGAAGTCGGCATACAGCGGCCGCGTGGCGCCCGTACTGGTGCCGTCTATTTGGCCATGGCCCAAATCTTTGGTGAGAAACACCCCAATACTTTGACTAGCCGCGGCAACCTTGTGACCGTACTGGGGGATTTGGGACGGTTCGAGGAGACTGAGCGCGAGGGCCGAGCTGTCTGGGAGATACGCCGCAGAACCTTGGGAGAAGAACACCCCAAAACTCTAAGGGCCCTGGATCTTATTCAATGGGTTAAGAAACAGCGAGGATGCGAGTTCGATATGAAGGTTCGTGACGGTTTTGGGGATATCGGTCGCAATGCGCTTTGTTTCTGCGGCTCGGGGAGGAAGGTACAGCGCTGTCATGGCGTCGTTTAGCACTCAACACTCGAGATGCTTTGTTGCTAGTCACCTCAATTAAGAATATCTAATAAGGCTTCCCCGAGGCTGATCATGGGAACGCCCCAGCTCTCCCAATTCGGGTATCGGCTGGCTGATGCCGTGACGATCGCGGACTTCGGCATACGCCGTACGTGGTCGGGGCGATCGCCGCTAGGCCCCTCCTTCGTCGGGTCCTGCCATCGGATGACCATGGCTTAAGTGACAGCCGAGCCAGCGGCAGTATTCTACGCTGGCCGATCTTGCTAACGCGGATGCAACAACAACTCTGGACGATACTGGAGGCCGGTGGACTGGGATCGCGTGGCTTCGTTCGCGAGATTGGGCGCCAGATGCTCGCGACTTTCGGCGCCACGTGGCTGGTGCCGCGTGCCGAGATGTCCGTGAGAACCGTCACCACTTGTGGACCTTGCCCGCCGGTGGCGCCGACGGTAGCTCCGGAGCCCGTTCACCCTCCGTGCAATCAATCATGAACCGAGCCGGGCGCGAGGGCGCGGATCTGCCGATGAGCGCGCACCCCTGGCTTCCGGAGCGATGTCACGTGACGAGCACGGCGGTGAGCATCGAGAGATACGACTTATGGGCGCGACGCAGACTGTCAAGGTCGGACGTCTCAAACCACGCCACAGCGTCGTGCTCGTCCGGCGTGGCGTTGACGGGTGTTCCGGTCCACCTGTCGACCAACCAGATCTGCATGTCGAACGTCGCGGTCCGGATCTCATGCATCGGCGGGCTGGACGGCTCCGACGCCGTGATTCCCGACTCCTCCCGAAGCTCGCGGACAAGGCTCTCCTTCGGATCCTCCCCCTCCTCAACATGACCGCCCGGCAGGTCCCACACGTCGGGATACCAACGGCGTCCGGCGTTTCGATGACACAGCAACACCCGATCGCCGTCGCGAAGAACGGCCGTCACAATCCGGACCCGACCGGAGTCGTCAGCGGAGATCGTCATCGCCCATTCTGACCATGCGGCTGCCGCAGGCAAGGCGCATCCCGCCTCCGACATCCGTCACCGTGCGTGAGCGGTGTGTTGACCGACGACAGACGTCTCCCGCCCCCGCCGAGGGGTGGCGCCCAAACTCACGAACAAAGCCAGGTCGCGTGATAGAAGCCCGCGACCAGCATGGCGAGGCATCTGCGGACAGCTATGGATGGCCAAGTTCTCACTCGGAATGAAGGGATCTGGTGTTCCCAGCCGGATCCCCTCATCAGCGATCATCATTCCCAACGTTATCGGGCAAGCGGGGTTCCAGACCTCGCGGCTTGGAGGCTAAGATCCTTGATCGTTCGCTGGACGACACTGAAGCTGTGCAATCTAGCTCCGATTTGATTACGCTTGGTGATCAGCAGGCAGGCTTTTGGTAGTAGTAGCAGCTGACCCGGTGCAACATAAGGAGCCGACGGTGGGGCTGAGCAACGAGAAGATCATCGATCAGGTCAAAGATCTGCTGTCCGGACAAACCGTCATCCCCTCCATACAGCGCGATTACGTATGGGCCCGGACCGACGTTCGTGATCTCTTGGACTCTCTCTACCGCGGCTATCCGGTCGGCGCGCTACTGCTCTGGAAGACCGCCCTGGAGCCACCGTTCCGCAAGGCGGGAGTCTTGCAAACCGCAGAAGCGAAGCACAAGCCGCTCTATCTCCTAGACGGACAGCAGCGGTTGACCTCCTTGGCGTGGGTGTATCAGCCCAGTTCCAAGACCGACGGCAAGGGTATCGACGTCCGGTTCGACATCGAGAACGAAGAGTTCATCAATCCCAACGCCGTACAGAAGAAGGACCCACTGCTTATCCCCGTCACCGACGTCCTACAGGACAACGCTCAAATGTTCACCATCCTCAAGACAGCAGGTGTCGAACCTGGACATCCGACCTTCGAGGAGTACTACCAGCGCTTGAAGCGCCTACACGGGGTCAGGGACCACATCATCCATGTGATCACCCATGATTCCGATGACTACGAAGAAGTCGCCGACATCTTCGCCAGGGTCAATAAGGGCGGTCGCAGGCTCTCCAAGGGTGACCTGGTCTACAGCGCGATCGCAGCTCGCTGGGCCGAGGGCCTAAACATTATGGATGCCTTCCACCACAAGCTCCAGGACAACCAGTTTGCGCTGGACCGCGAGGCGGTCCTCCGGCTGATGAGCCTACTGGCGGGCAAGGGTGCACGACACATACAGCTCCTCCATAAGGAGATCGACGGTGACGCGCTCAAGAGCGCGTGGAGCAGGACCGAAACGGCCTTGGCATGGGCCATCGATTTCCTGCGAGGCGAGTGTGGCATCCCCCGGGCAAAGATCCTGACCTCACCGAATGCCGTGATCGTGCCTGCTTATCTGCTCTACCGCAGGAAGAACAAGCTGGCGCCGGGCGACGCAGCGACGCTGCGCCGTTGGATCTTCACCGCGATGGCCTTCAGCCACTACTCCCTGCAGGTCGAGACCAAGCTCGATGCCGAGGCCCGACTCATCGACACCCGCGACGGAGCGGAACTTTTCAACGAGCTCATCCGCCGGGCATCCGGCCAACGATCCATAGATAGTCCGGTGCACCCCAAGGACCTGGAGAAGAAGTACGCCAGCAACGCCTTCTTTAACCTGCTCTATATCGCCGCACTCCGAACAGGCGTGCGCGACTGGAAGACGAACCTGAAGATCATCGACCAGCCCCTGACCTCCTCATCCTCGATTGAGTACCACCATGTGTTCCCCAAAGCGCAAGTGCAGAACGCGTACTCCAAAGAGGAGTGGAACAGCATTGCCAATCTGGCCTTCATCTCAGCCGAGAGCAACAAGTACATCAGCTCGAAGGCGCCAGAGGAGTACATGCCAGAGATCGCACCCGATCGCCTTGCCGAGCAGTGGATCCCCGAAGACCCCGAACTTCGCAAGGTCGAGAACTTGCCCCAGTTCCTGGATGCCCGGCGTCAGCTTCTGGTCCACGTCCTGAATGACATGCTCGGCCTGCCGCCCTACCGACCAGGCGCATCCCAGCGAGAGCAGGATGAGGTACAAGAAGACGACGCCGATCTCTACGCAGGCCCTGAACCAGGTGACGATTGACCGAAGCGACAGCCTCTCACACATTCGACGTAGCGAAGCCCTCCGCAGACCCCACCCGCTCTTGACTCAGTCGAGCCCTAGCCGATGGTTAGCCTGCTGACCAGCGCGCCAAGCTTCCTGTCATGGCTTCGCCGTTCACCCCTGCGCAACCCCGCCACCCTCACCGCTGACGAGTAGCGACACCTGAACGCACTCACCACCGCCCGGCCCACCCCTGGCCAGTCTCTGCAACCATGTCCGCGCCTTCGCCGAGATGATGGTCAGCTGGCAGGGTCATCCCCTTGAACGCTGGATGGCCACAGCCGAGGCCGACGACCTGCCGAACTGCGCTCCTTCATCACAGGGCCTGCGCCGCAATCTCGACGCAGCCCGCGCGGGCCTGACTATGCCCTACAGCTCCGGCCCGGTCGAGGGACACGTCAACCGCATCAAGATGCTCAAGCGACAGATGTACGGGCGAGCGCCGCGGCCGACGGCCCTTACGGGAATTTGTCCCACTATCGTCGTGCTAGATCGACGACAACAGCGCCAACGATACGACCGTGGATGGTGACCGATGGCGCGTCGTACAGAGAAGGAGACCGTATGACCACCACTGCGCTCATCGTCGGCGACCTGCAGGCGGGCATCGTGGACAACTACCCCTTCGCCGCCGGCGTGCTCCCCGTCGTGGAAAAGGTTCTCCCCGCGGCCAGAGCCGCCGGAATCCCGGTGATCTTCATCCGTTTCGGGCTCCGGGCCTCAGGCCTTGATGTGGCGGCGGGAAACCAGTTGATCAGAGGCCTGCACGGAGCGGGGACGCTGTTTCACGAAGAATCCCCCGAGACGCTCGTGCACCCGCGCATCGCGCCGTTGCCTGGCGAGGCCGTCGTTCTCAAGCGCCGCGCCAGCGCCTTCGCGGCGACCGACCTCGATCGGCTCCTGCGCGCCCAGCAGGTCGACTCGATCGTGCTGACCGGTGTCGCGACCGGGGCGATGATCGCCGCTACCCTCTACGACGCCTCCGACCGCGACTACCACGTGACCGTGCTCAGCGACGCCTGCGCCGACGGGGAACCGGACGTACACGACTTCCTGATCAACCGCGTCTTCCCGGCCAGGGGTGCTGACGTCCTCACAGGCCACGAGTGGACCGCCCGCCTGTGACCCGCCGTCAGCAATGCCCGCGATGAGACGGCGTGCTCCAAAAGGCCAGTGGCACTGACGCAGCCGGCTTCGGCCTGTTACCGCCACTCGCCGTTACGTTGTTGCTCGCCACAGCGGCGCCGCTGGACTGCTGCTCGACCGCGGCCACCTCGTCACGCCGCCGGTCGGGGAGCAAGACCCGCGGCGACGGTCAGCTCCAGTAGTCCCGTTCGGGCAGTCGCAGGTACGTGTCCGGGTGGGAGATCGCGTGGCCGTCAGCCGGGCGCAGGCCCGCGCCGGCGAAGCAATAGGCCTCGGCGTGGCCCTGGTACAGGTATTTGAGCAGAATCTCCTCGGCCGAATCGCCGGAGGACACGTCGCCGCCGCCCGGGTGGGTATCCCCGGCCACGACCTTGCCGTCGCGGTAGACGTAACCCTGGTTGCCGCTCTTGGGGTTGGCGTACATGCCGTAGGCGACCGTGCCCGCCGACAGTGTCTTCATGACGCCGGGGGTGGAGGCCATGTACGCCCACTGCTGGCTGACGACGCAGCCGCCTGGCACGTCGGATAAGCCGATGAGCCGCATGGCCTCGTCGTCTTCCGGGTCTTCCATGATCTCTTCCAGATCTTCCTCGTCTGCGGGTTCGGCGGCCAAGCGCCGTGCCGCCTCGGAGGCGGTGATGCCGCGTACACATGCCAGGCTGTAACCGTCCCACCCGAAGCCAGTCAGCGCGCCGGTCAGGCGTTCAGCCTCCGCCACGGCGGCGGCCTCGGCCTCGGACAGGCCGACATGACCCGGCGGGAACGGGAAGAACAGGCCGGGTGTGGGGCCCGCCAGGCTCAGCCGGCCGGGCGACCAGCCGCCCATCATCGGCCGCCATGGGTCCGCTCCGGCGGCGACCAGGACGCGGACGTTCTCGGGCCGGTCGTTGAAGACCGCCTCCCAGAGCGCGGTGCGGCCCTCGCACTCGGCGTCGACGTCATCGACCCGGCCGGCCAGCTCGGCGACCACCTCCGGCGAGCCGCGGTGCGCCGCGGCGTGCAGCGGCGGCTCGAAGGAGTACACCCCATCGTTCGGGTCGGCGCCCGCGTCGAGCCTGGCGCGGACGAGAGCGAGGTCCTGCCAGGAACTCCACCCGAAATCGGACCATCCGGCAGTTTCTTTCGCGGTCATGACGGCTCCTTCGAGATCACGTGAGCGGATACGAGCGGGGCCATCATGGCGGAGGGCAAGGACAATTCCGGGGCGTGCCCGCCGGCCGAAAACCGCTTGCCTCGGCCGGCGGGCTCAGGGGAATGTGGTGTCCATGATGCTCTGACGGACGCACCCCGCTATTCGAGATGCCACGGCGCCGACTCGCGCCGTGATGCCGCCCGCCCACACCCTGTTCAGCGAAGAGAGCGTCTTTGTCTCAGCAACAGTTTCCGGTGCCGTCCACCCTGGCCACGGGGTCGGCCAGCGTCACCGTGTTCGCCTCCCCCACCAGCTGGATCGAGTCCGATGCCGTCGCGCAGTGCCACCAGGTGGCCGCCCTCGACGGCATGATGCACGTCGCCGCCATGCCGGACCTGCACCCCGGCAAGGGCGCCCCCATCGGCGCCGCCATGGCGTCGACCATCCTGTACCCGTTCCTGGTGGGCTCCGACATCGGTTGCGGCATCGCCGTGTTCCCCGTCAAGCTCAAGCGCGCCGTACCCGAGAAGCTGGCCGCCCGGTTCCCCGACCTCGATCGCGCGCTGCACCCTGAGCAGGATGCCGACGACCCGGCCTGGGCCGTGGTGAAGGGCGATATTCCCGCTGGGTACGTCGAGGGCCTCGGTACGGTCGGCCGGGGCAACCACTTCGTCGAGCTGGCGCGGATCGGGACCGTCTTCGAGCCCGGTCACGCGAGCCGGCTTGGACTCGCCGCCGACGACCTGGTTCTCATCGTCCACAGTGGTTCCCGCGGGCTGGGCGAACGGATCCTGCGGGCGCACACCGAGGCCCATGGCGCGGGCCCCGCCCCTGATCCCGACGCCTATCTGGCGATGCATGACGACGCCGTACGCTGGGGTTCACTCAATCGAAGGCTGCTGGCCGCCCGGGTCGCCCATGCCCTGGGGTTCGAGCCCGCCGAGCCGATCGTCGACCAGTGCCACAACCTGGTCGAGGTCCGCGACGGGATCTATTTGCACCGCAAGGGGGCGGCGCCGGGTGACGGCCGGGACGTGCTCATCGCCGGTACGCGAGGCACCCCTTCCTACCTCGTGGCCGGCCACGCCGGACCGGAGGCCGGCCATTCCGTTGCGCACGGCGCGGGCCGGAAGATGTCGCGTGCGGACGCCCTGCGCCGGGGGCGGGCCAAGCACACGGTCGAGGAGCTGCGCCGTACTCCGATGGGGTCGCTGGTGGTGTGCGGGGACCGGCAGCTGCTCTTCGAGGAGGCGCCGACGGCGTACAAGCGCATCGAGCAAGTGATCGCCGACCTCGTCGACCATGACCTGGCCACGCCCGTGGCCACCACGATCCCTCTGGTCACGTACAAGACGCCCGACCTCGGGTCGGCGCCCCAGAGGGACCGCCGGGAGCAGCGCCGCAAGCGGGGGCGGCCGTGAGCGTCGACCTGCTGCTGTCGGCCGGGCGCGGCCCGCAGGAATGTGCCTGGGCGCTGGCGCAACTGCTGCACCGCCTGGAGGCCGACGCCGCCCGGCAGAAGCTGGAGACCCGGCGAACCCAGACTGTTCCCGGTGACCGGCCCGGCACCTATCGATCGGTCCTCGTCCGCATCGCAGGCGACGGCGCCGAGGCATTCGCCGCCTCGTGGACCGGAACCCTCTGCTGGCAGGCCCCCAGCCCTTACCGGGCCGGCACCGGCCGGAAGAACTGGTACGTCATCGCGGAGCCGTGCCAGGTCGACGCCCCGCGCACGACCTTCGCGGAAGCGGACGTCGACGTCGTCGCCTGCCGCACCGGCGGCCCCGGCGGTCAACATCGCAACAAGGCCAGCACGGCCGTACGGGCGACCCACCGGCCGACGGGGATCGTCGTCGTGGTCGACACCGAGCGGCAGTTCAGCCTCAACCGCCGCATCGCCATGCGGCTGCTGCGACAGCGCATCGAGCACGGCGACGAGGCGGCGGGGCGCGCTGTCACCGCTGCCCGCTGGCGCGTCCATGATGAGCTCGTACGCGGCAACCCCACTCGCATCGAACGCCCGGAAACGTCTGAGCAGAACCTGGCTCCACAGGCGCAGCAGCGCCGGCGACGGCGGCAATCCACCCCGACCGCGCCCACCGCGAAAAGGGGATCGCGTCCAGCGATGTGAGGTCGTCAGGGCGACGCGTGCATGGAGATCCGCACGCCCATCCGGTACACCGGTTCATGGATCACCTCGTCACCTCATAGCCGAAGGGCGACGGGGTGCCGTCGTCACTTGTTCCAGGCCACCAGGAACTCCGCCAACGAGATGCGCCCGTCCACGTCCCCGTCGTGCTCGTCCGAGACCTTGAAGATCGAGTCGAGCTCGGCGGAGGTGACCTCCTCGCCGCGCGCGTTCAGGGCGAGCGCGAACTCCTCGCGCGTGATGTATCCGTCCCCGTCGCGGTCGAACTCCTGGAACGTGGCGGTCGGGTCGTCGAGATCCGGCATGGGTGACCTCTCATCGTGCGATTCATGCGATGTACCGGCAAAGCAACATCGAAGCATGAGCTTGTGTCGGCACGCGAGGAAACCGGCGCAGATCGGCCGTGATAGGTGGGTGGGCTGCCGGGGCGGATCACGGCGTTCCGGGACGCTGGGCTCCGGCCGTGGCTGCCTGGGGTGGCGTCAGCTGCGGGCCGGGGTGCGGAAGACCTGGCGGCTGTGCCAGCTGATGTGATCGGGCTCCACCGCGTCCAGGCCGGGCTGGGGGCTTCGGGCGGGGCGGCCGGCGAGGGAGAGGACCATGTCGCGGGAGGCCTGTGACCGGCCCACGAACCTGGCGGAGACGGCGATGGTCCCATCGACGGTCAGGCCGAGGACGCCCTTGTCGAACAGTTTGTGGTGGATGGCGCACAGGCACAGCCCGTTGGTCAGGTCGTCGGGTCCGGCGAAGGCCCACCAGCGTACGTGTGCCGCGTCCAGGCCCACCGCCGCGCCGTCCAGCCAGCCGTCGTAGGAGCAGAACGCGCAGCAGTACTCGTACGCCATGAGCACCCGGTCGCGGAAGCCCGGGTCGCGGCGCAGCACCGGCGGTGTCCTGAGCTCCTCACCCGGCTCCAGGTCGAGGCCGGCCAGCAGGCACAGGTCCGGGTGCAGGGATGGGGCGAAGTTGGCGTCCAGAAGGTAGCGGGCGATCCGCCCCAGCAGGCCGGGCTCCTCCGACAGGGCGCGGGCCAGGTCGGGGTGGAGGCGGCCGGCGGCCTGGCTGTCGCGCAGGCGGCCCAGCTCAGGGCCCGGGCTGCCCGGGCCGTGGCGGGTGTCGACCAGCCAGAGGCCGTCGTTCGTCAGATGGTGGAAGGGGTAGCCGGGGCTGGTGTCGCGGGGCGGGCCGTACTCCTTGAGCAGCTTCTTGAGCTCGGCCTCGGCGGCGCTGAAGGAAATGGGCCGGTTGCCGTGGCGTTGGAAATGGCCCAGGGCGTACAGGAGGAGGAGCGGCTTGTGCGGGGCGCGCTCGCCGCCTCTGGTCCAGCGCCGGATCTCGGCGACCCGCTCGATCCAGTCCACGGTCGGCCAGTTTAGGGCGATCTTCCGTGCCTCGGCAGACGTATTTCATTGTGGCCGGCCGCGGTTGTATGCCACCGCCTGTTGCCCGAGAACCACATCTGCAGGGCGTCCAGATAGCCGATGTCTGCCACGGAGGGAGCGTAGAAGGGGCAGCGCTCGGACGACCAGCCGACGCCACCGCCGGTTCCCGTGGCTGCGGTGGCCGGCTGGGGTCAGAAGTTCCACAGGAGGAGGCTCCACAGGATGAAGACCGTGGCGTAAACGGAGATGCCCACGTAGCCGAGGATCATCGCCGTGATGGAAACGGCCCGCCCCTTTCCGTTGAGATGATTCGCCCGCCAGAGGGCTAAGTGTCCGAGTATCACCCCGGCCACGCTCGGAACGGCGAGGGTGACCAGCCCGAGGATCGAAAGGGCCAGGGCGGCAACGGCCCACTGGTTCTTTGGCACGGAGGCTCCGAAGCTATGACTCATGATGGTGGCCATAATGGCGCTGACGCCGGCGTTCGAAGTAGCCCAGGCCTGCGAAGAACACCCCGACGAAAACCGAGAGGCCGAGAGAGAGGAGCAGAGCGGTCGAGGTGAGGGGGCGCCCCACGCCGGCCATGGCGCTGATGAGCAGGATGACGCCGATCAGGGCGCCGAAAGCGGGCCCCATGATCAGGCCGAGGCGCAGCGGGTGGGCCGCAGCGAAGCGTTGACCGCGGTGCGGCTCGGCGGCACCGCCCAGGGACCTGTCCATGCGACGGATTCAGCCCTCAGGGAAGAGGGCGCAGGTCTTGTTCGGGAGGCCCGCCGCCGTCGGGGTTTCTGTCGTTCGCCGCTGCTATAGATTGCCGCACCGCCTGATCTTCATGGAAGCAGGGTGTCCGATGGCATCAGTGACGTTTCGCGACGAGAGCGCGACCGGCCGGGCTCTGGAGGAGTTCTCCGTGCCCGAGCTGCCCGAGCGGATCTCGGCCCGGGAGCTGGTACGGCTGCGCGTACGGGAGGAGGTGGCCCGCTACAACGCCTCCCCCTCCCACCACTTCCGCGGCCTGGTCAGACCGACCGATGCCGAGGCCGAGCTGAACGGTTACCGGATGCGGAGCGCGCGCAGGCTGGACTGGGAGAAGCAGGCCGACGCCGCCGAGGTCGCGTTCGGCCGCAACGGCTTCCTGCTGCTGGTCGGTGACCGGCAGATCCTGGATCTGGACGATGAGATCGACCTGATCGCCGACCCCGTCGTCTCCTTCGTCAAGCTCGTCCCGCTGGTCGGAGGCTGACGTGGGCGTCCTCGACGGCCTCCCGGCCGACGTCCGCGGCTGGCTCGGCGAATACGGAAGGGAAAGCCAAGGTGGAGGTGGATTGGGGAAGGCGGAGCTGGAGATGTTCCGTCGGCTCGACGCCACTCTGCGTCCCCAGGAGGCCTACCACTTCGTCGATGAGGCGCCGCTGAAGGAGCTCTCCGTCGGGTGGGGCGAGGCCGAATGGCGGGCGACGGCGTTGTGGGCGCAGTTGCTCACGCGGGCCACCGACGGCAGCATCGCCGGCGAGACGCTGCTCACCAGGCTGGCCCAGCGCAAGCTGCGCTGGTCCGCGTGGGAACGGGAGCTGCTGTGGCGGACCACGCTCGGCCGGCCGGAGCCGCACTGGACGGATCTCGACTACCGCATTCCGATGTCCTCGATCAAGGAGCTGCCGGCGAGCGAGCGCGAACCGCTCCTGCCGCTCCTCATGCAGGCGCAGCGGGAGATGGAGGCGGGCCCGCTCTCGGCCGGCTGGACGATCCGGCGGCTGCTGGACGGTCTCATCGCCGAGCACCTCGCCGGCGACCCCGCCGCGGCCACGCGTTCCCTCGTGCCCGAGTGCGACGGCTTCGCCGCGCTGCTGCGCGAGGAGTACGGCAAGCGGCTGGGCGAGCCCGATGCCCTCCCGCTCGCGCGACACTGGGCCACCGCGATCACCGTCACCCCGGCGCCGCAGTGGACGGCACGCGCGGGCGAGCTGCTCACACCCCACGCCACCGAGCTGATCCAGGAGATCCTGGGCCGCGTGCCCGCTTACCGCGAGGGGCTCTGGCACAACGGCTACAGCGAGGTCGTCACCTATCTTCACGAGCGCACCGCCGAGCTCCTGCGCGGGATGATCTGGACCTGCGAGCTGATCGACGAGCCGTGGGTGACCGGGCTCCTGGGTGACGTGGCCCTGGCCACCGGCATCGGAATGGGCGGATCGGGCCCGAACTCCCGCAGCGAGCGAGTGGCCAACGCGGCCCTCGGCGTGCTGGCCCGGCGCGGGGGCATGGAGGTGGTCGCCCAGCTCGCCCGCATCCAGGCCAAGGTGCGCAGGAAGAGCATCCTGACCAAGGTCAGGCAGATCCTCGACGAGACGGCCGTACGGACCGGGCTGTCTCCGGAGCAGTTGGTCGAACGCACTGTCCCCAGCTTCGGCCTGGGCCACGACGGCACGCGCACGGAGCAGGGGCTGACCCTGGCCGTGACCGGCGCGATCACCTACAACGGCCGCAAGACCGTCCCCAAGAGCGTCGACCGGGAGTTGCTGGCCGGATTCAGGGCCACGGCGAAGGAGCTGAAGAAGACGGTCCCCGCCGAACGGCTCCGCGTCGAACGCGCGCTGGCGGCCGGGCGGACCTGGTCCTGGCAGGAGGTGTGCGAGTTCTACCTCGACCACCCGGTCACCGGCGTCTTCGCCCGTACCCTGATCTGGGAGGTCGTCCAGGGCTCTGCCGGGCTTCCCGTCCACGTGGCTGGAGCGTGGGAGCTGAGCGATCCGGCCGGGCGCCGCATCCGGCCCCGCCCGGAGACCCAGGTCCGTCTGTGGCATCCCATCTCCCACACCCCCGAGGAGGTCCGCGCCTGGCGGGACCACCTGCTCGTGATCGGCCTGCGGCAGCCGTTCAAGCAGGCCTTCCGCGAGGTCTACCTGCTCACCCCCGCCGAGGAGGCGACGCGCGACCATTCGCGCCGCTTCTCCGGCCATCTGCTCCGGTACGGCCAGGCCAAGGCGCTGCTCACCGAGCGCGGCTGGACCGGCATGTCGCTGGGCCACTGGGACGCGGCCGGAGGGTCCGGCCAGTGCGAGGCCGCCAAGGAGCTGCCCGGCGGCCTGACCGCCACTTGGGAGTTCTACCTGGACGAGCACTCCTACGAACGCGACGGCTACGGCACCACGGTCTCCATCTGCGTCAGCGCCGACCTTCGTTTCCGCTCCCCCTCCGGCACCTCGCCGGTCCCGCCGACCGACACCGGCACCTCGCCGGTCCTCCTGGCCGACACCCGCCGCTCGCCGGTCCCGCTGGTCGAGGTTCCGGCGCTCACCCTGTCGGAGGCGCTGCGCGACGCCGACCTGGCCGTCGGCGTCACCTCCACCGGCCTGGACCCCGAGGGACACGGGGACTACTGGCAGTCCTACAGCTTCGGCGACCTGACCGAGAGCGCCCAGGTCCGGCGGGACGCCCTGGCCGGGCTGCTGCCCCGCCTGGCCATCGCGGACCGCTGCACACTGGCAGACCGGTTCCTGCGGGTCCGCGGCGACCTGCGCACCTACAAGATCCATCTCGGCTCGGGCAACATCCTCATGGAGCCCAACGACGCCTACCTGTGCATCGTCCCCCACGGCACCGGCGACCAGGTCTTCCTGCCCTTCGAGGAAGACGGCGGCATGCTGTCGATCATTCTGTCCAAGGCGTTCCTGCTGGCCGCCGACGCCGCCATCACCGACCCGTCCATCACCCGACAGATCCATTTCTGACAGGACCCACCGGCATGCGCCTCTCCCCCCTCGCGCAGCGCCTGCTCCACCTGATCGACGGGACCGCGAACGACCCCACGCGCCGGCCCGACGCCTCCCAGCTGAACGTCGGGCTGACCGGCGTCGCCGGCTCGGCGCCGGGGCGGTACGCGACCGACGAGCGCGCCAGGCGGCAACTGGCCGCGCCGGCTCGCGAGCTGGTCGGGTTCCTGCTGCCGGAGGACAGGACCTGGCCGTACGGGCGCTTCCCCGCGCTGGTGGCGGCGGGGCTGGCGGGCATGGACGCCGAGGTGGGCGCCCGGCCGGCCGAGGGGTGCGGGCCGATCGCTGCCGCCGGGACGGACTGCTGCTCTGGCGGACCACGTTGCGCTGGCAGCGGGCCATCGCCGCCGCGCTGGCGCCCTTCGATCTGACGCACGTCCAGTTCGTGCTGCTGGCCGGCACCGAGGGGCTGAACCGGCAGGGCGAGCTGCCCAATCAGCTCGCCGTCGCCACATTCGCCGACACCGACGTCAAGATGACCTCCCAGGTCGTGCGCAAGCTGGAGGAAAAGGGCCTGCTCGTCCGCGAGCCGGACCCCGCCGACAGCCGTGCCCGCCTGCTGCGGGTCACCGATCAGGGCGCCGGCCTGGCCCGGCGGGCCGTCGAGGAGGTGGAGCGGGCCGACGCCGAGTCCTTCCGGACCGGACCTCGACGCGCCCGCCGGCGGGAGACCGGACCTCGACGTGCCGGCCGAGCGCTACGGATCCTGGGAGGGCTACTGGGCCCACTACCTCCGAGTCGGCGCCGGTCAGTCGGTGACGAGGGCGTTGAGGGTGAGGGTCTCCTCGCCGGAGCGGCCGGCGAGGCGGATGGACAGCTCCCACGCGCCGTTCATGCGGAACAGGTCACCCTCGGCGACGAAGTGGCCGGGGGCGGCCTTCCTGGCGGTGACCTCGGGCACCGCGTGACCCATGGTCGGCATCACGGCGGCGACGGTGACCGTGTCGGCCTCGCCCCTGTCCACCCGGATGTCGACCGCGCTCCGGTCGGCCGTGACCGTGACGGCGTAACGGGCGCCCGTCGTCGTCACCGGGTCCGGGCCCGAGGTGCGGGCGATGACGAACGCCGCCACCACGACCGCCACGAGCCCGGCGAGCACCAGCACCCTCAGGCCCTTGACCTGCTTCATCGGGGGACCTCCACGGTGAAGGGCACGGTGGTGATGCCGCGGTCCGTCGCGTACTGCGCCCAGGCGAGGTAGCGGCCCGGCGCGGGGAAGCTGAACGTGAAGCGCAGTCGGTTGCCGGGCGTCCCCATCTCGTGGACGTGGCCGAGGAATTCGCCGTCCGCTCCCCGCACGATGAGGTGGCCCGCCATCCCGAGCCACGGCCGCGGGGTGCCGGTGGTGGCCACCTCGACGGTGGCCGCCCGCCCCGCCTGCGGTGCGGCGGGCGTCACCGTGACCGTCCCGGCGGCGGCGTCCTGGATCGCCGGGTCGGGCGAGACCGTAGGAGACCCGGTGACCGTGAAAGAGCCGGTGAGGAGCTGGCCGCCGGAGTCGGTGCGTTCGAGCTCGACGTAGGTGAGATAGCGGCCGGGGCGGTCGGCGCGCAGCCGTACCTCCAGGCGGCCGGGCGCGGTGCGCAGCGGATGGACGTGGCGGAAGTAGCGGCCGTCCTCGCTGGTGACCACCAGGTGGGCCATGGCCTCGTGGTGAATGGTGAGGTCGTCGACGGGACGCCCGGTGGACCCGTCGAACAGCTCCACGCGCGTCACGAACTCCTCGCCGACGGCCGGGCCGGCGGGGACCGTGGTGACGACCCGCTGCACGTACGGCCGGCCGAGCACCGAGTCCGTGGGACGCGGCTCGGCGCCGGCCGGCGACCCAGCGGGCAGCCAGGGGTCGAGGATCACGATCAGCGCGGCCACCGCGAGCCCCGCCGCGGCGACCGCGGTCACCACGAACGCCGACCGGCCGCGCCGGTTGAACGCGCCGGTGAGCAGCCCGCCCACCAGGAGCAGCCCGGCCACGAACAGGCCGCCGTAGATCAGGAACTCCCACCCCGAACCCCGGTCCACCAGGACCCGGAACGGGATCACCGCGCTCTCGCCCCCGGCGCCGACGGTCAGCTCGTGCGGCCCGGTCTCCTCGACCCGCAGCTGGGCGGGGCGGCCCGGCGACACCGTGCCGGTCACGACGCGCCCGTCGGTCACCGACCGGAGCCGCAGGTCCAGCGTCGGGGCGGACGGGAACCCGATCACCTCGACGCGCAGCGGCCCCGGCACCCGGGTCGTGGCCTTGATCACGAGGGTCAGCTCCGCGCCCGCGATCGTCTGTGCGATGCGCAGGTCCGCCCCCGCCTTGACGTCGTGCGCAGTCGCCGGCGGCGCCAGCATCACCACCAGCAGGCCGACCAGGAAGAGAAGCCGGATCATGCCCGCCGGGCGCCGGACTCGCCCGCCTGCGCGGGCATGGCGTTCGGGAGGAACAGGGCGCCGAGGGCCAGGCCCACCAGACCGGCCACGATCGGGGCGCCGGTCCAGAGCTCGGGTACGGCGGGCAGCCGCCCGGCGGCCACGGAGGCGACCGCGATGTAGAGGGACCAGGTGGCGAACGCCGACAGGCCGGCGAAGGCCCAGTAGGCGGCCCGGCGCTGCCCCGAGGGCCGCAGCCACCGGATCAGCAGGTCGCTGACCAGCCCGGCGGCGACGAACGTCAGCAGGATCGGCAGGTTGCGGAAGCCCGTCTGCGCGCCCGGCATCAGGATGCCCACCACGGACAGCACGGTCACGCTCCCGAACGGGAGCTGCCAGCGCCGCAGGAGGAACAGCACGGGAGCGAGCACCACTATGTTCGTGATGATCATCGAGGCGCCCAGCATACCGGCGCCGCCGTCCTCCAGGGCGGAGAAGTCCCGGACGATGCCGTTGGCGCTCCGCTGCATGGCGTTGCCGTACGACACGAACAGCGACACGAGCGTGGCGCCGAAGCCGAGCCCCATCAGCGCGGGCAGCAGCCGCGACAGCCGGGGCCGCTCCCCGATGTCCGGGGCGTTCCAGGCCGAGCGGAGCGGCGTCGTGATGATGAGCATCATCGTCACGATCAGCCCCAGGTGGGACGGGCTGAACAGGATGTCGATGGTCTGCTCGATGCCCAGGAACGTGTGCCACATCATGTCGGCGAACCCGAACGCGGCGAATCCCGGGATGGCGAGCAACCCCGCGAGGTACCCGTTCGGCACCGCGGCCGGCCCGCTCCGGCCGGCCCGCACGTTGCGGTAGACCTGCCAGATGATCCACGCCGACACCGCCGCGAACCCCGAGTAGAACGCCGCGTGCCACGGCGTGAAGAACGTCTCCAGCTGAGGCTGGTTGCTGTGCGCCCAGGCGTCGATCATCAGCCCGACGCCGAACCAGACGCCGAGCAACGCCATGACCAGGTCCGCCCGAGGGCTCACCCATGTGCGCGCTTCCCCGGAATCCGCCAGCAGCCGCCGCACCCCAGCGTCCACTGCCACCATGAGCATGCTCCTTCCCGTCGATCCGATCCTTCGCGATGGCCGCCGGAAGCGGAACCCGGCTGGCACCCACAGGTAGGTACGGTTATCCGCACCCCTCAGGCGTTCAGGTAGCGCAACACCGCGAGCACCCGCCGGTGGTCGTGCGGGCTCGCCTCCAGGCCGAGCTTGACGAAGATGCTGGTGCAGTGCTTCTCCACGGTGCGCTCGGCGATGACGAGCCGCTCGGCGATCGCCATGTTCGTGCGGCCCTCGGCCATCAACCGCAGCACGGCGCGCTCCCGCTCGGTGAGCATGCGCAGCGGGTCGCCGGGCTGCCGGTGGCGGCCGACGAGCTGCTCGACCACGACCGGGTCGAGCGCGGACCCGCCCGACCCCACCCGGCGGATGGCCGCGGCGAACTCGGCCAGGTCCGACACCCGGTCCTTCAGCAGGTAGCCCACGCCCTCCGTGTGGCCGCCGAGCAGCTCGACCGCGTAGCTCACCCGTACGTACTGCGACAGCACCAGCACCCCCACCCGCGGATGCCGCTCCCGCAGCGTGACGGCGGCGCGCAGCCCCTCGTCGGTGTGCGTGGGCGGCAGCCGGATGTCGAGCAGGGCCACGTCGGGCGGGTCCTTCGCCACATGGGCGAGCAGCTCGTCGGCGTGCTCGACGCACGCCGCCACCGCGAAGCCGGCCTCGGTCAGCAGCCGGGCCAGGCCCTCGCGGAACAGCGTGGAGTCCTCGCAGATCGCTACGCGCACGGCAGGACCACCTTCAGCACGGTTCCCTTCCCCGGTGGGCTGTCGATCGTGAGCTTGCCGCCGTTGGCCTCGGCGCGGTCGGCGAGCCCGGCCAGCCCCGAGCCGAGCGCGGGATCGGCCCCGCCCGCGCCGTCGTCGCCCACCTCGACCAGCAGGCTGCGGCCGACCTGGGCGAGCCGGATCCATGCCTTCGACGCGGCGGCGTGCTTGGTCACGTTGGCCAGGGCCTCGTTGACGATGTAGTAGGCCGCGCTCTCCACGGCCTGCGGCAGCGGCTCGTCCAGCGCCAGGTCGCAGGTGACGGTCATGGGGGCGACCGCGGCCAGCTCCTTGACCGCGCCCGACAGGCCGCGCTCGGTCAGCACCGGCGGGTGGATGCCGTGGCTGACCGCGCGCAGGTCGTCCAGCGCGGCCAGCACCGCCGTCTTGGCCTCGCCGATCAGCGGCGCGGCCCGCCCGGGGTCGGTGCCGGCCTCGGCCAGCCCGAGCGTCATCGCCACCGACAGCAGCCGCTGCTGCACGCCGTCGTGCAGGTCGCGTTCGAGCCTGCGGCGCTCGGCCTCGCCCCACTGCAGCATCCGCCGCCGCGAGGCCGCGAGCTGCCGCAGGCGGGCCCGCAGGTCAGCGGTGAGCCGCTCGTTCTCCAGGGCGAGCGCCGCGGCGGCGCACGCGGCCTCGACGAGAAGGGGCTGTTCGAGGAGGGCGACGTCGTGCACGAGCACGGCGAGCGGCGCCTCGCCCTGGTCGACGCGGGTGACGACCCTGCTCGGCCCCGGGTTCAGGTCGACCGGGCGGCCGTCGGCGTCCACGTACCAGGCCTGCTCGGCCGCCCAGTAGCCGACGGTCAGCCCCGGGTCGCGCAGGGTGGCGGCCAGCTCGTCCCGCAGCTTCTCCGGTCGTTCGCGCCTGCTCAGCCGTACCACGAGGTCGGCCACGCGGCCGTGGTCCATCCGGCTGCGCATGAGCCCGACCAGGTACGCCATCGGGACCGCCATGAAGGACACCAGCATGACGAGCGCGATGGGGAGCTGCAGCGGGTTCCGGCCGAAGAGGTCGGCCAGACGGTCCACGGCGAAGGCGGCCGTCGCGACCATCGACGCGCCGGTGACCGGCGCGACCGCCCGGCGCTGCGCCACGCTGGCCTGACGCCAGCGCTTGACCTTGAGAGCGAGCACCATGCCCGACATGAGGACGGTCAGCTGCCAGGACGAGGCGTCGAGCGCGTCGGTGAAATTCCGGAGCGGCACGGGCATCGGAACGTGCGTGAGGGCCTTGGCCGTGGGCAACACGAGGGACAGGACGTATGCCAGGCCGGTCACCACCTTGTACGACACCAGGTCCAGCCGGCCGGTGGGGAAGGCGAGGAACAGGTGGCAGGCCATCCCCGCCCACAGGCCGCACAGCGCCAGCGCCCACAGCTGCTGTCCGGGGAAGAACAGCACCTGCTGGGGGATCCAGGCGACCCCGAGCACGGCCATGAGCGGGCCGACCTGGTTACGCGGATGCTCCCGCCAGGCCACGATCCCCGCGGCGAGAAACGACAGGCCGGCCAGCGCGCCGAGCACGAAGATCGGGCCGTGCCGCCAGATGGCGCCCGGACTGGCCCCCAGGGCGTTGACGACCAGCAGCCAAGCCCCTCCCGCCGCGACGGCGAGTAATGCGGTGGTGCCCCTGGAACGTGTCGCCATCGCCCACCCCCGATGGGGATTGTACGGGCGAACCATCCGAGATGTGTCTGACCACCTGGGAGTTCACTGCTCGGACTCCGGCTCAGCCTGGGGCGCTGGAGGGGCGGGTGCCCAAGCGGGCCGACCAACAGGCCGGGCGGGTGCGCGTGGTGCGGGGCGGCAAACGGCTGGCCCGTGCCCGGCACCACCTGGAGGCTCAAGGGGTGACAGTCACCTCAGCTCGTTGACGCGGATCATGTTGCCCGCGGGGTCGCGGAAGGCGCAGTCGCGGACGCCCCACGGCTGCTCGGTCGGCTCCTGGACGACCTCGGCCCCGCCGTCCCGCAGCCGCGCGAAGGCGCCGTCGAGGTCGGCGGTGGCCACGATCATGCTGGCGTAGGTGCCCTTCGCCATCATCTCCAGGATGGTACGGCGCTCCTCCTCGGTGATGCCGGGCGCGACGGCCGGCGGGTGCAGGACGACGGACGTGCCGGGCTGGCCGGCGGGGCCGACCGTGATCCAGCGCATCGTGCCGGCGCCGACGTCCTTGCGGACCTCGAAGCCGAGATTGTCGCGGTAGAAGGCCAGGGAGGCCTCCGGGTCGTTGTGCGGGAGGAAGGTCTGGTGAATGGTGAAGTCCATGGCGACGACGCTAGTTGCGGCCACTTGACCGGCGCTTCTCCATTCCTGACCGTTCGCCGTGGTCAGGCGAGGGTCTCCGGGGCGGCGAGGGCCAGGCCGGCGGCGCCGAGGGCGTGCTGGGCGTCGTCCCAGGGACGGACGATCACCTGAACGCGGTGGGCGGCGGTGACCTGGCTGGTCCGCATCGCGGCGAGGAAGCCCGGCTCCAGCCCCGGCCACAGGACGTGGTTCTCGCCGATGACCGCGATGGTGGGCGTGCCGAGCAGGTTGACGACGCCCGCGACGGCCCGCCCGAGCACGGTGCCGATCCCGGCCAGGACGTCCGCCAGCGCCGGCTCGCCGCCGCGGACCCATCGCGCGCGGAGCTCCTCGATGGTGGTGGCCGCCTCGGCGAGGCCGACGCGGCGGGCGGCGCGCAGGATGCCGTCGTCGTTGGTGAGCGTCTCCAGGCAGCCCCGGGCGCCGCAGGAGCAGCGCGGCCCGGTGGCGGCGACCGGCGTGTGGCCGAACTCGCCGGACAGCCCGCTCGGGCCGCGGTGCACCCGCCGCTGCAGGACCGCGCCGAGCCCTACCCCGTCGCCGATGCCGAGCACCAGGAAGTCGTCGTGCTCGCGGCCCGTCCGGTACAGCAGCTCGGCGGTGGTGCTCGCCCTGAGATCGTTGTCGACCAGCACGGGGATCGGCAGTTCGGCGCGCAGCCGTTCGCCGAGGGGAAGTTCGCTCCAGCCGAATCGGGGACATACACGTATGTAACCGGTGGCCGAATCGACAGAGGACGGAGTGACCACCCCTACGGCCCGCAACCTGGGCCCCATGGTGGGGTCGGCCAGCCGGTGGTTGATCACCGCGAGCAGCTGGGGGATGGGGTCGGAATGGCAGTCGAAGGGTGATACATCGGATGTGATCACGCGACCGTCCAGGCCCGCGACGACGGTGACGACGTGGTCGGTGGCGACCCGCACACCCAGGGTCGCGGCGGCCTCCGGAACGACCTGGAGCGGGATCCGGGGCCTGCCCACGGCACCGGCCTGCGGGGCGAGAGCGCGCAGGTAACCGCAGGCCAGCAGGCGTCGCGTGTGCTCGTGCACGGTCGCGTCACCGAGCCGGAGGCGGGCCGCGATCTGGCGGCGGTCCAGGGCGCCCGCGGTGCCGAGCAGCGCCAGGATCTCGACGCGGGTCAGATCCCCACGAGGGACGACTCGACGAGCAATCATCGGATATTTCCACCTCGATCTCATTGACACTACAGAGCGCGACGCCTAAGTTTCACAATTATTAACTCGGCCCCGAGCTTATTGAGTGGAGCTGCGATGGGCAGGCGGATGCATGGCGGACGGCGATCATTGGCAGTCGTCGTAGCGGTGGTCATCGCGGGGGGATTCACCGCCGGTTGTGGGGACAACGGCGGTCAGCAGTCATCGGGCGGCAGCAAGGCGAGCAACGGTGCGGTGACGCTCACCTGGTCGATGTGGGCCTCCGGCACGGAGGACCGCGACGCCTGGCAGAAGGTGGCCGACGAGGTCACCAAGAAATACCCGAACATCAAGATCACGCTGGAGACCTCTCCGTTCAACGACTACTTCACCAAGCTCGGCACCCGCCTGGCCGGCGGCAGCGCGCCGTGCATCGTCTCCATGCAGAGCCTGCGCACCGGCGGCTACGTCAACGGGATGCTCCCGCTGGACGAGCTGATCAAGAAGAACAGCCTGGACACAGGCGACTTCGACTCCTCGATCATGGCCGGGCTGGCCTCCGGCGGCAAGCAGTACGCCTTGCCGTACGACGTCGGCTCGCTGATCGTCACCTACAACAAGGACCTGTTCAAGGCGGCCGGCGTGCCGGCGCCGAAGGTCGGCTGGAGCATGGCCGACTTCGAGGCGACGGCCAAGAAGCTGACCACCGGCGGCAAGTACGGCTTCGCGGCCTACCCCATCGACCTGCCGATGTTCTCGATGATCCTGTCACGGACCGGCGCGGAGCCGGTGGACGCGTCCGGCAAGCTCACCCTCACCTCCGAGCCGATGGCGACCGGCTTCCAGTGGTACGCGGACCTGGTCGCCAAGGCCGGGGTCGCGCCCAAGGTGCCCGGCGTGGACAACAACTTCCCCGACACCCAGTTCCTCAACGGCAACGTGGCGATGAAGGTGGACGGGCCCTGGGCCGTCCTGTCGCTCAAGGAACAGGCCAAGTTCGACGTGGGCCTGGCCACCATCCCCGCCGGTCCCAACGGGACCAAGACCTACTCGGCCGGGTCCGGCTTCGGCATCTCCCAGTCGTGCCCGTACCCGGACGAGGCGTTCAAGGCGATCAGCGTGATGACCAGCGCCGACGTGCTCGGGCAGCTCGCCACGATCGGGCGCGCCTACCCGGCGCGCAAGTCCGTCCAGAACAAGTGGTACGAGAACGCCTTCGAGGGCGCCAAGGAGGTCCTCGACGCCGCCAACGCCTCGGCGACGCCGTTCCGGACGACCTCCAGCTGGGACCAGGTGTCCAAGCTGCTGGCCCAGTACGGCGTGCCGGTCTTCAACGGCCAGGGCACGGCGGCGGACGTCCTCAAGCAGGTCCAGCAGCAGGCACCGGCGTAACGAGCATGCGCAACCATCCACAGGGAGTGACGTGTACAACGACGCCATACCCGGGCGAGCGGCGGTAGCACGCGGACAGGGTGCCCGCCGCCTGCGCGGCGACGGAAGGGTCGCCGCCCTGTTCGCCGGGCCCAGCCTGATCGGATTGACGCTGTTCACGCTCTTCCCGATCGTGATGTCCCTGGTGATCGCCTTCTTCCAGTGGCCCGCGGCGGGCGAGCACGTCTTCACCGGGCTGGGGAACTTCGCGCAACTGTTCGGCGATCCCGTGTTCCGGCGGACGCTGTTCAACACGTTGCTGTTCGTGGTGCTCTACCTGCCGCTCAACCTCATCGTCTCGGTGGGGCTGGCGGTGTGGATCTCGCCGCGCATCAAGGGCCGCCAGGCGCTGCGGGTGATCTTCTTCCTGCCCGTGGTGACGCCGATGGTGGCCAACGCGATCGTCTGGCGGATGATCTACCAGCCCAACGGGTTCATCGACGGCACGCTGCACGCCGCCACCGGCGTGCACGCGCCGAACTTCCTCGGCGAGCAGGGCTGGGCCATGTTCGCCGTCGTCGCGATGAGCGTGTGGCAGGGGTTCGGGTACAACATGCTGGTCTTCTCGGCCGCCCTGGACGCCATCCCGCGGCAGCTCGTGGAGGCGGCGCAGATCGACGGGGCGGGGCCGTGGCGGCTGTTCTTCCGCATCACGCTGCCGATGATCTCCCCGGCGATGTTCTTCGCCACGACCATGACGCTCATCACGTCGTTCCAGGTCTTCACCCAGCCGTTCCTGATGACCGGCGGCGGGCCCGGCATCGACACCGAGACCCTCATGATGTTCGTCTACAACCAGGGCTTCTCCGTCTACCAGTTCGGACTCGCGTCCGCCGCGGCCTGGATCCTGTTCGTGCTGATCCTGGGCGTGACCGCGCTGCAGTTCGCCGGCCAGCGCAGATGGGTGACCTACGATGTCTGAGCACGTGCACGCCGCGCCGGTCTCCCCGTGGGCGCGCAGGGTCCGACTGGTCGTCTCCCATGCCGCTCTCTACCTGGTGGCCGCCGCCTTCGTCTCGCCGCTGGTCTACATGGTGGCCACGTCGCTGAAGCGCGCCGACGAGGTGTTCGGGTCGCCGCCGAGCCTGCTCGGATCGGTGCTCCGGTGGGAGAACTACAGCGAGGCGTTCGAGTTCCTGCCGTTCGGGCGTTTCGTGATCAACGGGCTCGCCGTCGCCGTCTGCGGCACCGTCGTGGTGCTGGTGGCGTCGAGCATGTCGGCGTACGCCTTCTCGCGGCTGCGCTGGCGCGGTCGCGACGGCGTCTTCCTGGTCTTCCTGGCCACCCTGATGATCCCCCAGGAAGTGCTGGTCGTGCCGATGTTCATGCTGATGCGCTGGTTCGGGTGGGTGGACTCGTACCAGGCGCTGATCTTCCCCTGGGCGTTCACCGCCTTCGGGACGTTCATGCTGCGCCAGTTCTTCCTGACCATCCCCGAGGAGCTCGCCGAGAGCGCCCGCCTCGACGGCGCGGGAGCGGTGCGCGTCTTCACCAGCATCATGCTGCCGCTGATCAAGCCCGCGCTCGCGGTGCTGGCGGTCTTCACCTTCATCAACTACTGGAACAGCTTCCTGTGGCCGCTGATCATCATCAACTCGGTGGACGAGAAGGCCACGGTCCCGCTGGGTCTGCAGCTGTTTTTCGGGCAGCAGGGCACTCAGTGGAATCTCATCATGGCCGCGGCCGTGATCTCCATGGCGCCGACCACGGCGCTGCTCATCATCCTGCAGAAACATCTCGTCCGCGGGATCGCGACCAGCGGTCTCGGCGGACGGTGAACCTTGTGAAGAAGAGGGACATCGTGCAGCACCACGCCTGGTTCGCCGAATCCCGGTTCGGCATGTTCGTGCACTGGGGTCTGTACTCTCTGGCGGCCCGGCACGAGTGGGTGAAGAACCGCGAGCGCCTGACCGACGAGGACTACCAGCGCTACTTCGACCACTTCGATCCCGACCTGTACGACCCGGCGCAATGGGCGCGGCTGGCCAAGGAGGCCGGCATGCGCTACATCGTCCTCACGACCAAGCACCACGACGGCTTCTGCCTGTGGGACTCGGCGCAGACCGACTACAAGGCGACGCGCACCCCCTGGGGCAAGGACCTGATCGCGCCGTTCGTGGAGGCCGTCCGCGCCGAGGGGCTGAAGGTCGGGTTCTACCACTCGCTGATCGACTGGCACCATCCCGAGTTCCCGGTCGACTCGTTCCACCCCCAGCGCGACGACGAGGCGTTCAAGGCCGCCGCCGCGGGCCGCGACGTCTCCAAGTACGCCGACTACCTGCACGCCCAGGTGCGCGAGCTGCTCACCGGTTACGGCAAGATCGACTACCTGTTCTTCGACTTCTCCTACCGGGGCAGGCCGGGGACCTGGGGCGGCAAGGGCGCCGACGACTGGCGCTCGGACGAACTGCTCGCGATGGTCCGGGAGCTCCAGCCGGAGGTCATCGTCAACGACCGGCTCGACATCCCCGGCGACTTCGTCACCCCCGAGCAGTACCAGCCCGCCGGGCCGATGGTCGTCGACGGGCACGAGGTGCCGTGGGAGGCGTGCCAGACGCTCAACGGCAGCTGGGGGTACGACCGGGACAACCTCGACTACAAGTCTCCGGACCTGCTCGTACGGATGCTGGTCGACAGCGTCGCCAAGGGCGGCAACCTGCTGCTCAACGTGGGCCCGGACGGGCGCGGCCAGATCGACCCGCGCGCGCGAGCGACGCTCGCCGGCATCGGCGCCTGGATGCGGCTGAACTCCCGCTCGATCTACGGCTGCGGGCCCAGCGGCTTCGCGGCGCCTCCCGACTGCCGCTACACCCAGCGTGGCGACCGGCTCTACCTGCACCTGTTCGCCTGGCCGTTCGGCCACCTGCACCTGCCGGGGCTGGCCGGGCGGGTGAAGTACGCCCAGTTCCTGCACGACGCGTCGGAGATCCGCACGCGGGTCATCGACCCCGGTCAACAGGCCGGTCTCACCACGATGGGAGCTGTGGCGCCGGACGTCCTGACCCTCGACCTGCCCGTGCAGCGTCCCGACGTGGCCGTGCCCGTCGTCGAGCTGTTCCTCACGGAGTGACTTCAGCCCTCTCGTGGGCGAGCTGCCGCGCGGGCGTCAGCAGTGTGGACAGCGCCCAGCGGCCGGGTCCGAGGACGGCGATGAGCAGGAAGCCCCAGCTGAAGAGGGCCGCCTTCTCACCGCCGTTCTCGATCGGGAACAACGCCTGGGGCTGGTGGACGACGAAGTAGGCGTAGGCCATGGTGCCCGAGCAGAGGAGGGCGGCGACGCGGGTGCCCAAGCCGAGCAGGACGAGGATGCCGCCGACCAGTTGGATGGCCGCGGCCCACCAGCCTGGCCACTGCCCGAAGGTCGGCACCGGGCCCTGCGGCCCGCCCAGCACGTTGAAGAGCGTCGCCGCGCCGTGGCAGGCGAACAGCAGTCCCAGCACGAACCGGTACAGGGCCAGGAAGAGCCCCTGATTCTTGTCCAACAGATCCACGGCAAATGCCCTTTCCCGCTGTTGAAAAGTATGGGAGCGCTCCCAAACAGATTCTTGAGATCACGCACATATGTCAATGTCGCATCACTCGTAGGATCGGTCCAAAACGCGCTGTATACCTATAACCTGCCCGAACGCCGCAGACATAAAGTTTCGCCTTCGTGAAATTTTCATCAGCGCCCGACGAAAGTCGGCGACGAAAATTGACATGAATGACCGGGCTCCGGTAAATCCCGACATACGAAAGCCGCCCGGAGCGGGATCCGGGCGGCCTGCTGGAGGGTCGGCTACCGCTTGGCGCACAGCGCGGTGTCCATGGCCTCGATCACGTGCTGGTGGGCCTCCTCGTTCGGGGGCAGCGCCGTGACGGCGACGGTGGCGGCGCGGCCGTCCTCGGTCACCCCGTTGCGGGTCTCGTAGCCGTCGATGTCACCGCCGTGGCCCCAGGTGACGCCGCCGCAGCTCAGCGGCATCTTCATCAGGCCCAGCCCGTACTCCCAGCCGGCCGGGAACCCGGGCGCCTTCATCGTGTGCTTCATCGCCGCCAGCTGCTCCGGCTTGAGCAGCTTGCCGCCCATCAGGGCGGTCATGAAGCGGTTGAGGTCGCTCGGGGTGCCGATCAGCTGGCCGGCCGCCCAGCCCCACGACGGGTCCAGGTTCGTGATGTCCTTCAGCTTGCCGCCGGGCTGCTCCGAGGCGTACCCCTGCGGGTGACGCCCGCGGATCGTCCTGTCGCCCTTGCCCGGCCAGTACGTGTCGCGCAGCCCGATCGGCCTGATGATGCGATCCGTGATCACCTCGGCCACCGGACGGCCGGTGACCTTCTCGATCAGCAGGCCCGCCAACACGTAGTTGGTGTTGCTGTACTCCCAGCTCGTGCCCGGCGCGAACGACGCC
The DNA here is from genome assembly GCF_014873145.1 of Nonomuraea angiospora. Lineage (NCBI taxonomy): Bacteria > Bacillati > Actinomycetota > Actinomycetes > Streptosporangiales > Streptosporangiaceae > Nonomuraea > Nonomuraea angiospora. The sequence continues at coordinate 6,715,926 of NZ_JADBEK010000001.1, forward strand.
TTGTGCGCGAACGCCATGTCCAGGAGGTCCTGGGGCGAGCGGTAGACATCGCGGCTCTTGAAGATGCTCGTCATCCAGCGGGTGTAGTTGGGCAGGCCGCTGGTGTGCTGCAGCAGCTGCCGCACCGTGATGTCGCTGCCGTCGATGCCCTTGCCGCGGACCACCTTCGGCAGGTATGTCTCGATCGGCTCGTCCAGATCGACCTTGCCCTCGCCGACCAGCTGCAGCACCGCCACCGCGGTGAACATCTTGGTGTTGCTCGCGATCCGCACCCGGCCGTCGACCGGGACCTCCGCCTTGGTCGCCAGGTCCGCGACCCCGGCGGTGTAGTGGCGGGTCCGGCCCTTGCCGTCCCGCACCGCGGCCAGCGCCGCCGGGAACCCGTCCTTCTCCACCAGCCCGTCCAGCTTCCGCTGCAGGGCGTCGGGCCGGTGGTTGCGCTTCAGCTCGTCCCGCACCTCGGCCAGCTCGGCGGACAGGCTCTCGTCCGGGCTCTGCCGCACGACGTTCGCGGTGCGGTCGAGCCCGGTGGCCGCGGCGGCCGGCGTCCCCGCCACGACCAGCCCCGACAGCGCCGCCAGCGCCGCCGCCGCGAGGACCCGCACGCGACGGGAGGACTTCGACTCGGAAGAGGTACGCGACATGGGAAACGCTCCTGATTTCTGGGTGGGGGTCGTCCGCTTCGGACATCACCCAGCATGTCGGCGCACGGCATCCTTGATCGATCCCGTGCGCTGGAGCGTTGGGGTACAGCCAGCTGTACCGGGGTCAGGAGGGGCAGGTCCCGTCCAGGGCGCTGATCACCCCGTCGATGAACACCTGCGACTTCGGCTCGTCGGCATGCGCCACCCCCGGGAACTCGGCCCTGCACCACACGCCGTCGATGACGTCGTTACGGGTCTCGTCGAGCGAGCTCACCAGCAGCGTGTACCGGACGGTGCCGGGCGTCGGGTCGCCGCTGTTGAGCTGGCTGATGAAGGTGCCGCTGGGACACATCTGCCCGCCCTGGTTCGCCGGCAGGAGGCAGGCCGGCCAGTAGCCGCGCTGCCCGGTGCCCATCGAGACGTAGCTCAGGGTGGCATCGGCGCCGCCGAGGAACTTCAGGTAGTAACGCGCCGACAGCCCTCCCATGCTGTGCCCGACGAGGCTGACCTTCCCGCCGCCGTTCTCCTGCCGTACCTGCGCCACCAGGTCCCTGATGGCTCCCGCGTTGGCGACGTTCTCCTCGCCCGGCAGGTCGATCGTGTACGCGGGATGGCCGGCCTGCTCCAGCGCCGCCTCCATCTGCGCGAACTCGGTCGGCGAGCCGTTCCAGCCGTGGATCAGGATGACCGGCTCCTTCTGCGCGGCCTGCACCTGCCGGCAGGGGCCCAGCCCGGCCAGCAGGATGCCCGCGGCCACTAACCCTGTGATGCGTCGGCGCCTCGATGACATGAGTCACACCTCGCTACTTCTGAGGGGAATTCACTTACTGAGCACTCGGTAAGTGATGGGTTAGATTTAACACCGTGGCCCGAAGTAGGCAAGACCCCAGCAGACAGGAACGCGCGCGCTTACGGCGAGAGGAGATCATCGCCGTGGCCGCGGAGCTGTTCGCGCGCGACGGCTTCCGCGGCACCTCCCTGCCCGCCGTCGCGGCCCGGGCCGGCATCAGCGAGCCCGGCCTCCTGCATCACTTCGGCAGCAAGGCGGGCCTGCTCCTGGCCGTGATCGAGCGGCGCGACCTCGACAGCGAGGCGTTCGCGATGGAGCTCCTGGGCATGGAGCCCTCGGGGCGGCTGCGCGCCCTGCCGGAGTTCGCGCGCCGCAACAAGGAGCGGGCGGGGCTGGCCAAGCTGTTCACCGTCCTGGTCGCGGAGAGTTTGGAGCCCGGCGCGCCCGGCCACCGGCACTTCGTCGAGCGCTACCGCGCGATGCGCGCCATCGTCGCCGACAGCATCCGCTCGGCCCAGGCCGCCGGGCTCGCCCGCCAGGACATCGACCCCCCGGCCAAGGCCGCCGAGATCATCGCGACTCTCGACGGCCTGCAGACCCAGTGGCTGCTCGATCCGGACACGATCGACATCGTGTCCGGCGTCGAGTCCTACGCCCGCACGCTGGAGCACGACCTGACGTGCGGGCTCTGACAGCCCTCAGCTGGCCGAGGTGTAGGTGACGAAGGTGCGCTGCTTGACGAAGGCGGTGCCGTTGAAGCAGACCACCTTGTCGACGTAGGCGTTCAAGCTGCTGACCGTCCAGAGACCGCCGAGATGGCAGTACTGGGGGCCGGGGCCGAAGCCCGTCACCTGCACGTCGTCGGGGAGTTGCCCCACCCCTGTGAACGTCACCGCCCGGTACGGGAGCGCGTCCTGCACCGTGTTGGGTCCGCCCACGTTGTTGTAGCTCCACGCGGGTGAGGGAGGGTACGGCCCGGCGGTCGTCGGGGACTCGTCCATCGTGTAGGCGAAGTATTTCGGCGGATTCGCTCCCCCGGTGATCGCCCGCTGCCGGGTGTAGGACAGGGTCCACCCGGTGTTGAGCGGGTTGGTGGTGGCGTCGTAGCAGCGCACCTCGACGACCTGTCCGGCCGCGGTCGGGGCCCAGTTGCCGACCTTGCACCGGGCGGGCTGGGCCGGATCGACCGCGGTCACCTGGAGGTCGCCGGTGGGTGTCGTGGGCAGCCCGGGCAGGGTCACCGTCCAGACCCCGGGAGGCCCCACCGACACGCTGTTCAGGCCCGCGTTGGAGTTGTACGACGAGACCACCGAGGAGCCGTCGTAGTACACGTAACCCAAGGCCCTCGGCGGGGAAACGAGCCCGCTGCTCTGCTCGTAGGCGATGGTGAACGGCACGAACACGGGGGCGCCGCCGAACTTGTAGCACTGCACCAGCACCTTCAGGTCGGGAGCGACGAACGTCCAACCGCGGACCTGGCACCAGGCGGGGGCCGGCGTGACCGCGGTCACGTGCGCCACTCCGTCCAGGAGCGGGGTGTTGGGGAACCTGACCTCGACCAGCCCCGTGGGCCCCACGGGCGAGCTGGAGACGCTGCCCGCCGTCCACAGGCCCTGATGGGCGGGCGGCGGAGGCCCCATGGCCACGTCGACGTAGGCGAACCCCCACATGTTCGGGACGGCCGCGAGGGCGCTCGTGGCGGCCGGGACGAGCCCCGCCACCGTCATGAGCGTGACTAAGAGCCGAAGGATCGTTTTCATCGCCCGTCCCTTCAGGACACGGTGCAGGGGACGCCGTTGAGCGTGAAATCGGTGGACTGGTCGTCCGACCCGCGCAAGGCGATCGTCAGGCGTGCGGCACTTGTTGTCAAACAATTGTCGGCCCGGTGACTGAACGTTTCACCGGCGAGCGTTTATGTCGCATTTTCGGCGTCGATTATTTCCCGCCGGAAATAACCAGTGGAAAGAGCGGCCGGGGGTGGTCAGCGGCTCACCTCGGGGTGAGGCGCAGGACGGCGTGGTCGCCGGAGAGGTAGGGCACTTCCAGCCGCAGGTCGTTGATGCGGGCGGACCTGCCGGGAGCCAGGGAGAGCTTGCCCTCGTCGCGGCAGCGCCCGTTGACGCAGCTGCTGGAGATGCTGACGTTCGCCCCCTCGGCCCGCAGCCCGCCGGTGAAGCCCAGGAGCGCGATCGTGACCTCGTCCGGGTCGAGCGAGCTGATGGTGAGCCGCTGCACGCCGAACCGCTTGTCGATCCGGAGCCGGTCGCCCACCCGCACCTCGACCTCACAGTCGGCGTCCTTGCACGACGCCAGGCTGCTCCCGGCGGCCGGGTGATGCCCGGTGGACGAGGGCCGGACGGAGGCGGTCGGCATGGGTGACAACGTGTCCGTCGTGGGCGGCAGCGTGTCCGTCGCCACCGACAGGGGCGTGGACGGCGCGGTACGCGAGTCGGCGCAGGCAGCGGCCAGTACGACCAGCAGAGCGGCGGCGGTGAACCGGACGACGGTCGGCATGGGGCTCCTCCAAGCGGGCACTCCTGACGTTGTGCCCGCCCGAGCTGCGAGAATAACCCTGTGTAACTACATGACCTCGGTCCGTCAGTCCCTGTACGGGATGAGGGCCCGGACGCCGAACCCGCCGCCAGGGCGGGGCCCGGCCGCCAGTTCGCCGTCGAGCATGCGTACGCGTTCCCGCAGCCCGTCCAGCCCTCGTCCGCCCGACGGCACGACGGGTGCGGCGTCGGCGGGCCCATCGGTGATCACCTCGATCACGAGGTGATCGTCGTGATGCTGGACCGTGACCGCGGTCGGCCGCCCTTTCGCGTACTTGATCGCGTTGGTGAGCGCCTCCTGCACGACCCGGTAGGCGGCCAGCTCCACGTCCACGGGCTGCGGCCGCCGGTCGCCGCGTTCGGCCAGCTCGACGGGCTGGCCGGCCAGCCGGGCCTGTTCGACCAGGTCGCCGATCCTGCCCAGGGCCGGCGCGCGGCCCGCGACCGCCGGATCGCCGGTGGCCTCCAGCACTCCGAGCAGGTACCGCAGCTCCGTCAGCGCCCGCCGGCCGGTGTCGCTGATGGCGGCGAGCCCGGCCCCGGCGCGCTCCGGCGCGCTGCCGACCAGGAACTGCGCCGCGTCGGCCTGGACGACCATGGCGGTCACATGATGGGTGACCACGTCATGCAGCTCGCGGGCGATCCGCGCCCGTTCGTCGGCCGCGGCCACCTGCGCGCTCAGGCGCCGTCGCTCGGCCTCGTCGGCCCGCCACCGGCGCATCCCGGCACCAGCCATCCAGATCACCGCCAGCGTCAGATAGAACGCGAGGAACTCCGGGAATCCGTTGGGCGACCCCAGGCCGTGCAGCACGACGACCAGCAGGGCGTAGCCCGCGGTCGACGCCGCGACGAGGCCGCGCCGGAACCGGGCCTGGTAGGCGCCGGCGGCGTACAGGGACAGATAGAGCCCGACGCCGGCGAACGTCGGCGGACAGCTCAGCGCCTGATGAAGGGCGAAGGCGGCGCCGGTGATCGCGAGGCAGGCGGCGGGCCATCGGCTCCGTACCACCAGCGGCGCGGACTGGGCCACGGCCAGCGCCACGGCCAGCGCGTCCGGCGGGCGCTCGGGCAGGTCGCCGAGCTGCGGCCCGATGGCGGACATCGTCGGCACGGTCGCCAGCAGCATGAGCGCCGCCGCGAGCGCGGTGTCCTTCACGGACAGGTGGCGGGCTCGCCACGAGTCCGACCAGACGCGGGCGGAACGGGTGGCGTTCGCGAACACCGGGCAAGCCTAACGACCCCTGCGGCGCGCGGGCAGCAGTCCGCCGCGCCGGTGCGCGCGCAGGAGCATCGGCACGGCGAGCAGCACGCTCACCAGGACGGGCACGATCGACGCCTCCAGCCCGAACTCGCCCCCGGTCAGCAGCGCCGGACCCGAGACCTCGGCGGTCAGCAGACCGGGCGACACGTGGCCGGAGACCGGGATGCCCAGCAGTCCCTCGGCGGTGTTCCAGGCGAAGTGGAGCCCGGCGACGAACCAGATGCTGCGCCGCCAGAGGTAGGCGGCGCCGAGCAGGACTCCGGCCTCGACGGCGATCGCCAGCGAGCTCCACACGGTGGCTCCCGGGTTGGCCAGGTGCATGCCGCCGAACAGCAACGCGGTGATCGCCAGCGCCACCCGGCTGCCCCACATCGCCTCCAGGGCCTGCAACGCCAGGCCGCGGAACATCAGCTCCTCGGTGACCGCCGCGCCGACCGCCGTCGCGGCCACCGCGAGCACGGCCGCCAGGAGGTTCCCGGACGACCAGGAGAACGAATAGCCGCCGGCCGCCGCGATGAGGAGCGCGCAGACGAGCACGAACCCCAGCCCGACCCCGGCGCCGGACAGCACCTCCCGCCCGGCCCCTTCTCTGGCGATCTCCGGCGTGGGCCGCCCGGCGACGAAGCGCATGACCGCCCAGTAGACGGCCACCGCGGCGACCGCGCCCACCACGGCGAGCACGGGCGCTCCGCCCCCGGCCAGCGCCGACACCACGCTGAGGCCGAGCAGCCCGATCAGCAGCCAGGTGAGGGGGAAGCGGGCGATCCTGCGCGTCCGGCCGTCGCCGGGGATTGCGGCTGGCGTGCTCATGGTGACCTCCGTTGACGTCGGCCGCGCGGTCGGCGACCTGGGGACGACGGTATGAGCGCGGCGGTGCCCGGCGAATCACCACTGAGCGGACGATTCAGGTAGCTCTCACGGGGGATGGGCCGGCGCTCCTGGCGGCGCTGATCGCGGTCGGGCCTGGCGGGCGGCTCGCTGTGCCGGCCGGGTGGCGCACCGGAACCGCGCGCAAGTCGCGGGCCCGGCGCGCCGCCTGGCCCCGGCTACTCGTCCACGATCTTCGTGTCGCCGTAGACGGGGTTCCTCGGCAGTCGCTCCTTGGTCACCATCAGCCGCACGACGCCGGCCTCCTCCGACTGGACCTCCCAGACCATCCAGTCGTCGCCGACCTCGGCCGACTGCCGCTTCGGCTCCACCCCGTAGCCGTCGTTGCCCGGCACGGGGGTGATGACCTGGAAGACGGCCTTGAGGCCGCGCCTGCGGACCTCGGCCATGACCTCGCCCACGGTCTTCCCGTCGGCCCGGTAGCCCGCCAGCATCTCGCCCTTCTTCATGGCCGAGCGCCAGTTCCGGTACTTCTCCCCCGGCCGCGCCGCCCGCCCGAGCTGGACCGAGGCCCAGCCGGTCCAGCCGCGGGCCACCTCGACGGTCATCGCGCAACCCTCGCTGCCGAGCGCGCAGCCCTCGGGCGTCGTGCCGTTGGCGATGGACTGACCGTTGTCCGCCAGCGGGCCGCTCATCCGCATGCCCGTGATCTGACCCACCTGGGTCGGGGACACCGGCACGACCTCCAGGTTCACGTTCAGGCCCACGGCCTTGAAGCCCTCGGTGTACCTGGCGTGGTCGGCGAACGGGTCCTTGATGGTGGCCACGTACGTGTCGCCGCGCAGCTCGATGTCGATGGCGGAGTTGGCGTAGGAGGAGGCGGGGCCGCGCGCGCCGAGGACGGCGGGGGCGATCACGGCGGCTGCGGCGAGCCCGGTGACGGCCACGGCGCCCACGGCCAGGCGGGCGCGCCACCTGGAGACCCGAAGACGTACGGGCTGGGTGGCAGGCCCGGTGGCAGGCCCGGCAGCGGGCGCGGCAGGCGCGGTGGCGGGTTCCTCGGAGGTGATCGCGGCGAGGAGCGCCCGCGCCCCCGCGCCGGACGCCCGGCCTGCCAGATCCTCGTCGCGGACCCTGGCGAGGTGCTGCAACTCGTTCATGCGGACTCCATGATCAGCTGGTTACCGGTCACGCCCGCCGCGGCCAGCGCCTTGGACAAGCGCTTGCGCGCCCGGTGGAGGCGGATGCGGACGGCGTTGCGTGAGCAGCCGAGGACGGTGGCGATCTGGGCCCGGTCCAGGCCCTCCCAGGCCACCAGCGAGATCAGCTCCCGGTCGTCGTCGGGCAGCTCGTCGAACGCCCGCGCAATCGCGCTCAGTTCGAGGCCGGTCTCGGGCGCGTGGGCGTAAAGGTCGGCGAGGTCGGTGTCGAGCTCCACGCTCCTGTGCCGGTGCCTGGCCTGGCCCCGGCGGTGGTTGGCCAGCACGTTCCTGGCCACTCCGTACAGCCAGAGCCTGGCCTCGTCGCCCGGTGGCAGCGCGTCCACGCGGCGCCAGGCGATCGCGAACGTCTCGGCGACCACGTCCGCCGCGTCCTCCGGCGAGTCGCAGCGGCGCGTGGCGTAGCCGAGTATGCGCTCGTACGTCTGCTGGTAGACGGCCTCGAACCGGGTCTTCCGGTCGTCATCCACAGGCGGTCCCCATGGTCGGCCTCCTCGGATCTCGGGGGTGGAACACCCCGTACATGTCTGAGGCACCATCAGCATTTCAGCCGTTTTTCGGGGGTTTTCCCATGGGGGCCGGCACGACCGGCGGCTCCTCGGGGGCCGGCGCGTCGAGTGGGTCCGGGCGCCGGGCGCGGAGCCGGCGGGACACCATGCCGGCCGCGACGGTGAGGGCGCCGCCCAGCAGGGCGAGCAGCACGGGGACGAGGGTGGCGGACCACGGCCAGGCGCTGCCCGTCAGCTTGACGTCGAGCACCGGGTACTCCAGCGTCTTGGCGGCGAACCGGGCGGTCTGCACGTCGTAGGTGCGGGCGAGGTCGCGCAGCACCGGATCGAACGCGAACTCCGGGTCGGCGTGGAGGTACTCGGGCCGCGGCCCGGCGGTGACCGCCGGGTGGCGGCGCGCCGCGTCCAGCCCCGGCACGAGGAGCCGGTCGAGGCCGGCCGCCGCCACCGTCGAGCGCGGGACGAACGTCAGGCCGTGCCTGGAGCGGATCACGCCGTCGCCGACCGCGACCGTGTGCCCGACCATGGAGTACTCGGTGTAGGAGACGAACGCGGAGGCGAGCTCCAGCTCACCGACGCCCTCGGTCAGCTGGACGCCGATGGTCGACGGCCCGGTCTGGTAGGAGGCGTTGAGCGCGACGACCACGTCCGACGGCTCCAGCGCGGCCTCGGGGATCTGCGCGGCGCGGCCGGGCACATAGTGACGCCAGTGGACCCGCTGGGCCGCCGCACGCGCGGTGTCCGCGTCGAGCAGCCGTTCGATGATCCGCAGGCCGCCCTCTACTCCGGACAGCACGCCGGCGGTGGTGATCACGTTTCCGTCGTCGACGTACCGCGTGCCGCTCGTCCACCTGACCTCGCCGAAGTCCTTGCGCAGCCCGGACAGCCGCAGCCAGTGGGAGGTGGCGGGCCTGCCGTCCAGCAGCCCGCTCGCGGCCAGCGTACGAGCGCCGGTGCAGACGCTGACGGTCAGCGCGCCGGCGGCCGACTGCTGCCGCAGCCAGGCGCCGATCGAGGCGGACTCTGCCGGGTCGGGCGGCTGCAGGGCCGGGATCACCACGGCGTCGAGGCTGTCGCCCCGCTCGCGCATCAGCCGCGTCAGCTCGTCGAACGTCAGATCCGGCACGATGTCCAGGCCACCGGTCAGGGGCACCAGCCGGGGTCCCGCCGAGACGACGTAGGTGTTCACCCGGCCGGTGCCGGCCAGCACCTCGTACGGACCGAGCAGGTCGGCCGCGTTGGCGCCCTTGCCGCCGACCAGGAAGGCCACCGTGGGCTTGGCCGGGTCATGGGCCCTGGCCAGCGGCCGGGCCGACACCGCGTCCGGGCGCGCCCGGTACATGTCGCCGAACTTGCCGATCGTGTTCACCGCGGAGACCGACGCGGGGATCAGCAGCACGGCCGGCACCACGGCCGCCCGCCTGACCCACTTCCACGGGACGCGCAGGCGGTGGTGACGGTGGAGGTACTCCTCGCGCCGCCACAGCATGGCCACGGCCATGAGGACGAACATCAGCGTGTGCCCGATCGACATCACCAGGTGGCCCGGCAACGCGCCGAACCAGTACGGGACGAGCAGCACGAGGAACGGCGCGAACATCGCCAGGCTCATCTCGCCGATGGCGGCCCGGCCGTGGCGGCGCACCCGCATCCAGACCGCCATGCCGATGGTCATGTCGGCGGCCATGATCAGCGTGCTGACCTCGAACCGGAGGTGCCCCGGCAGGACCGCGCCCCACACCAGGCCGAGCAGCAGCATCCCGAGGCTCATCGCGACGACCATCTCGATGTAGTGCCAGATGAAGCGCCCGGCCAGGCGCGCCCTTCCCGTACGTGGATCGTGAACAGTCATTGCCGGACTCCTGAACGTCGTCGATGGGGGTCGTGGCGCCCTGGCTGGCCGGAACCAGTTCAGCCCGGCGGCCGGAAGCCGGGCAAGCGGTGACCGGCCGGCCTGTCCGAATAGCCGGGCATCATGTCGCTTTGGCCTGGCTCATCCAGCTCATCGATACCGTTCTTCCATGAGCGGAGTATTCAACGTGTTCCCGGCTTCACCCGGCGACGGGGACGCGGTGGGCGAGATCCACGCCGAGTCGTGGAAAGCGGCCTATGCCGGATTCTTTCCTTCGGAGTTCTTCGACGAGGCGGTGAGCCACCGGCGCGGCAAATGGCACGGCGTGCTCGCCGAGGGCAAGGACACCATCCTGCTGGCCACCCTGGACGGGCGGCCGCTGGCGTTCTCCTACTTCGGCTCCTCACCGGAGCACCCCGGGTCGGCGGAGATCTTCGGTTTCTACGGCCACCCGGACGGCTGGGGCACCGGCATCGCGGGCGTCCTGATGGCCGCGTCCCTGGACGGGATCCGCGCGCGAGGCTTCGGGCGGATCCACCTGTGGACGCTGCGTGACACGCCCCAGTCCCGCCGCTTCTACGCCAAGAGCGGCTTCACCGAGTCCGGCGCGGTCCGCGGCCACGACTTCGGCGACGGCAACCCGATCGAGCAGATCGAGTACGAGCTGATCCTCTGAGGTGCGCGCCCCCGCTGCCCGGTAACCGACAGAACTCCTGTTACGCTTAGCGACAGATAGGTTACCTTGTGTAATTACGGGGGCTCTTGTGAAGGTCGCCTGCGTCGGTGGCGGACCCGCCAATCTGTACTTCTCCATCCTGATGAAGCGGGTGGACCCGTCCCACGACATCACCGTCTACGAGCGAAACCCGGCCGGATCGACGTACGGCTGGGGCGTGACCTACTGGGACGAGCTGCTCGGCTACCTCCTCGCCGCCGACCCCGACTCCGCGAGCGCCATCCGCGCGAACTCGGTCCACTGGGACAGCTGGGTCGCGCACATCCGCGACCGCGCGACGGTGACGGTGGATCACGGGGACGAGGGCTACGGCATCGGCCGGCACCTGCTGCTCGACATCCTCAGCGAACGGGCCCGCGCCCTCGGCGTACGCCTCGAGTACGAGCGCGAGATCACCGGCGAGCACGAGCTGCCGGAGGCCGAGCTCATCGTCGCCGGCGACGGCGTCAAGAGCACGCTGCGCGGGCGCCACGCCGACCACTACGGCCCCGAGTTCGCGGTCGGGAACAACTACTACACCTGGCTCGGCACCACCCAGATCTTCAAGGCCTTCACCTTCGCCTTCGCGGAGACCCCGCACGGCTGGATCTGGTGCTACGGCTACGGATTCAGCAGGACGCACAGCACCTGCGTCGTCGAGTGCTCCCCCGCGACCTGGCGAGGGCTCGGGCTGCACGAGGCCAACGAGGCCGACAGCCTGGCCCTCCTGGAGAAGCTCTTCTCCGAGATCCTGGACGGGCACCCGCTGATCGGCCGGGCGCACCCCGACGGCAGCTCGCACTGGCTGAACTTCCGCACCCTGACCTGCCGCACCTGGCACCGCGACAACGTCGTCCTGCTCGGGGACGCCGCGCACACCACGCACTACTCCATCGGCGCGGGCACCGCCCTCGCGCTCGGGGACGCCGCCGGCCTGGTCAACGCGCTGCACGAGGAGACCACGCTGCCGGCCGCCCTCGCCCGCTACGAGCGCGACCGCAGGGCCGCGATCCTGGGCACCCAGAAGAGCGCCCGCCGCAGCGCCCAGTGGTACGAGAACCTGCCGCGCTACATCGACCTGCCGCCGGGGCAGATGTTCACGCTGCTCGGCCACCGGCACTCGGCGCTGCTCCCCCACCTGCCGCCGAAGCTGTTCTACGTGATCAGCCAGCTGGTCGAGCCGCTGCCCGGGCTCGTGTCCTGGCTGGCCTCGAAGGTCACGCGCACCCCGGGCTGAGCGACCGGCCGAGCGGGCGCACGTCAGCCGGCGCCGATCCGGTGCCGGAAGACCCAGTACGTCCAGCCCTGGTAGAGCAGCACCAGCGGCAGGAAGATCACCGCGACCCAGGTCATGAGGCCGAGCGTCTTCGGGGTCGCGGCCGCGTTGACGACGGTCAGGCTGTAGGCCGGGTCGATCGTCGAGGGCAGGACGTCGGGATGGAGGACCGCGAACAGGCTGATCACGGTCAGTCCGATGGCGACCGCCGACAGCAGGAACGCCCAGCCCTGGCGGCCCCGGCCCACGGCCACCAGCGAGAGCACGAAGGAGACGACGGCCAGGGCCGCCAGGACGGCCGTGGCCAGGCTCCCGCCGTGGAGCTGCGTCCAGGCCAGGAAGACCACCACGAGCACGGCCGCGACGACGCCCGTGCGCACCGCCACCGCGACCGCGCGCCGGCTGATCTCCCCGGTGCTCTTCAGCGCCAGGAACACGGCCCCGTGCGTGGCGAACAGCGCCAGCGTCGTCAGCCCGCCGAACAGCGCGTACGGGTTGAGCAGGTCCGCCACCGTGCCCACGTACTCGTGGCGGGAGTCGAGCCGCAGGCCCCGCACGATGTTGGCGAAGGCGACGCCCCACAGCAGCGCGGGCACGAACGAGCCGGCCACGATGCCCGCGTCCCACCGCCACCGCCAGGTCGGGGAGTCGCGTTTGCCGCGGAACTCGAAGGCCACCCCGCGCACGATCAGCGTCACCAGGATCACCAGCAGCGGCAGGTAGAACGCGCTGAACAGCGAGGCGTACCACTCGGGAAAGGCGGCGAACGTGGCCGCTCCCGCGGTGATCAGCCACACCTCGTTGCCGTCCCAGACGGGTTCGATGGTCTCGATCATCGCGCGGCGTTCCGCGTCGTTACCGGCGACGACGGGCAGCAGCATGCCTACGCCGAAGTCGAACCCCTCCAGGACGAAATAGCCGAGCCAGAGCACGGCGATCGCCACGAACCAGACCTCGGTCAGCTCCATGCCGCGATCTCTCCCCTAGTAGGCGGGCGACGGCTCGCCTGGCTCGGTGACGTCGTCGGACGGCGGTGCCATCCGGCCGTACTTGATCATGAGGCCCGCCTCCACCACGGCCAGCACGCCGTACAGGAGGGTGAAGACGATCAGCGAGGTGAGCACGGTGCCCACCCCGACGCTGGGCGAGACGCCGTGGACGGTCTTCATCCGGCTGAAGACGATCCACGGCTGCCTGGCCGTCTCGGTGAAGACCCACCCGAAGCTGTGCGCGAGGAAGGGCAGCACGACGGACCACACGGCGGCCCGCCAGATCCAGCCCTTGCCGCGTAGGCGCCCGCCGCGGGTCAGCCAGAGCAGGACGAGCGCCACCAGCCCCGCGAGCATGCCGAAGCCGATCATCAGCCGGAAGGACCAGTAGGCGAGCGGGATGTAGGGGCGGTAGTCGCCCGGGCCGAACCTGCGCTGGTACTCCCTCTGGACGTCGTTGACGCCCTGCACCTTGCCGTCGAACGAGCCGGTGGCCAGCTGTGACAGCAGGCCCGGGACCTCCAGCGCGAAGAGCGGCCTCGTGCCGTCGAGCGTCCCGATGGTGAACAGGGAGAACGGCGCCGGCTGCCGGGTGTCGTAGAGCGCCTCGGCGGCGGCCATCTTCATCGGCTGCGTCTGCGTCATGATCTTGCCGAGGACGTCGCCGGAAATGAGGGTGCCGGCGGCCCCCACCAGCACCGCGACCGCGCCGAGCCGCAGGGACGGGCGGAAGACGTCAGCGTCCCGCTTCCTGGCCAGGTGCCAGGCGGAGACGGCCATGAGGATCACCCCGCCGGCCAGCCAGCAGCCCAGGATGGTGTGCGGGAAGGTGGCCAGCAGGACCTTGTTGGTCAGCACGGCCCCGAAGTCGGCCAGCTCCGCCCGCCGGTGGACGGTGACGCCCACCGGCCACTGCATGAACGAGTTGGCGGCCAGGATGAAGTAGGCGGACACCATGCTGCCGATCGCGACCGTCCAGATGCACGCGAGGTGGACCAGCTTGGGCAGCCGGTCCCAGCCGAACATCCACAGCGCCAGGAACGTCGACTCCAGGAAGAACGCCAGCAGCGCCTCCAGCGCCAGCGGGGCGCCGAAGACGTCACCGACGAACCTGGAGTAGGAGCTCCAGTTCATCCCGAACTGGAACTCCTGCACGATTCCCGTCACCACGCCCATGGCGAAGTTGATCAGGAAGAGCGTGCCCCAGAACTTGGTGGCGCGCAGGTAGGCCGGGTTGCCGGTGCGCACCCAGGCCGTGTTGAGGATCGCCACCAGCACCGACAGCCCGATCGTGACCGGCACGAACAGGAAGTGGTACACCGTGGTGATCCCGAACTGCCAGCGCGCGAGATCCACGGTGTCCATGTTCCAACGTTAAGTGCCCGATCGGGCACTCCAGGTTACGACACGCTCGAATGGAGAGCCACGGGACGAGGCCGTTCGCAGGTGCTCGCGACGGTCACCGCCGTGCCCGAGCCCGCCGCGGCCAGCAGCGACTCCATGACGTCGAGCACGTGGAAGGCCAGCGAGCCGCCCGCGCGCAGCTCCTTGTCCGCCGGGGTCGCCGCGAAGTCGATCAGCCCCACCCCGCGCCCGGCCCCGATGTAGCCGGCCGACTCGGGAAGCTCCTGCCAGCCGTCCTTACCGGAGATCAGGACCTGGCCGTCGAAGCGGTTCGGGTCGGGCACGACGAGCGAGCCCTTCTCACCGTGCACCTCGATGTTGGGCGCCTTGGTCGCCACCCCGTCGAAGCTCATCACCAGCGTGGACAGCGCACCCGAGGCGTGCACCAGCACTCCGGTGACGTGGGTGTCCACCAGGACCGGGATCTCCTCCCCCTGGCGGGGGCCCGAGCCGATGGTGCGCTTGGGCCGCGTGCGGCTGGCCGCGCCGATGACGCTCGCCACCGGTCCGAGCAGCGTCACCAGGCTGCTGATGTAGTACGGCCCCATGTCCAGGAGCGGGCCGCCGCCGGGCACGTAGTAGAAGTCGGGGTTCGGATGCCAGCGTTCGTGACCGGGGGTCATCATCGTCGCGGTCGCCGCGATCGGCCTGCCGATCAGGCCGTCGTCGATCGCGTTGCGCGCGGTCTGCGTACCCGTGCCCAGCACCGTGTCGGGCGCGCACCCCACGCGCACGCGAGCGGCGGCGGCCGCCTCGAGCACGCGGGCGGCGTCCGCGCTCGTCGCGGCAAGGGGCTTCTCGCAGTAGACGTCCTTGCCGGCCGCTATGGCCTGCAAGGCCACCTCGGCGTGGGCGGCGGGAACGGTGAGGTTGAGCACGACGTCCACGCGCGGGTCCGCCATCAGCTCCGCCACGCCCAGCACGTCGACCCCCTCGTAGGGGCGCACCGCCTCGCGGGCCCGGTCGAGGTCGAGATCGGCCACGGCCACCAGCCGCAGCTGCGGCAACCGGTCGATGGTCTGGAAGTACTGGGCCGAGATCGCCCCGCACCCCACGACGCCGACGTTCACCGGCTGGCCCACAACATTCCCCTTTCGATGATGGTGCGCACGCTGTCGTGCTGCAGGACGTCGAGGCTGTGCCCGGGGGTGGTGACGAAGATCTTCCCGTTCCCCCACCGGCGGGTCCAGATCGCCGGCGAGGTGACCTCCCGGTGCCAGGGGTCCCACGGGCGGACCTTCTGCGTGGTCGTCGCCAGCACGTCGATGTAGTCGTCGGTCAGGACCCAGTACTGCTCGGTGACGAGGTCGAAGTCCGCGATGCCCTCGGTGATGGGGTGCGTGGCCGCCTCGGGCAGCATGTTGACGGTGTACGGCACGAAGTTGTCGGCCTGCGAGCCTTCCCGCTCGGCCGGTTCCTTGCCGGGATGGCAGGCGAACTGCCCGCCGATGAGATGCAGGTAGTCGGAGGAGTTGCGGTAGGAGTCGGCGATGCCGCCGTGCCAGCCGGCCATCCCGGTGCCCGCGCGGATGGCGGCCTCCAGTCCGATCAGCTCCTCCCTCTCGATCGTGCCCATCGTGTAGCACTGCACGATGAGGTCGATGCCGGACATGAACGCGGAGTCCGCGTACGGCGCAGGAGACTCCGCCCGATGCACCTCGAACCCCTGCTTCTCGAGGAAGGGCACGAAGAGCTCAGTGGCCTCGACCGGGGCGTGCCCTTCCCAGCCACCGCGCACCACCAGCGCCTTCCTGCCGTGTTCGTCTGCCATGCTCCCGCCTATCACTTAAGGGACAAACGACTCTGATAGTCGCATTTCATGCCTAACTATCTGAAGAGGTGTCCAGCATCTGATGCATGAAGGCTACGGATCAGGGCAGCGCTGTCCGGGCGGATCCCCCGGCGCCGGCTTACACGTGGCTTAGTCCGTCGGGGTTCTAATCGGACAAACCCGATGTGGAGGACAAGGTGCCACCAACTGACCAACCACACGAGGAACTGTCATCCCAACCGGACGGGCCGCGCAGGCGCGTCCCACGATCGCTGATCGTCGCCGCCGCCGTCGCGCTGGCGACGACGGGCGGGGTCGGAGCCGCCTCGGCGGCGTCGGGAACGACGCCGACGGGCTCGCCGACCCCCACGCCGACGATCAGCGAGACGCCCACCGAGACACCGACCACGACACCGACCGGAACACCGACCGACCCGCCGACCGACACACCCACGGACACGCCCACGGACACGCCCACGGACACGCCCACGGACACGCCCACGACGGCGCCTCCTGACATAGCGCCGATCAACCCGTGGGGGTTCGTCGGGACCATGCACGGCGAGTTCAAGGTGGCGACGAAGGACGGCTGCGGCACCGTGACCCTGTTCGCCCAGACCGGGCAGGCGACCGCCGTCGCGGAGGACTCGATCACCGTGCGCAGCCAGGACGGCTTCGAGCGCACGTACGCGATCGACGACAACACGCACACCATCGCCGGACGCCGCGGCAACAGCGCGGTCAAGCAGGACGACTGGGTGTCGGTGACCGCGACCGGTGCCGACCAGACGGCTACGACCGCCCCCGGTGCCGACCAGACGGCCCAGACGGCCACGGCCGCCACCGTCTACGACCTGTCGCGGCCCGTCAAGCGGATCTGGTCGTACAAGGGCTGGAAGCAGGCATGGCAGTGGCAGGGCCCGCCTGCGTGGCAGACCCCGACCGCGTGCCCGACGCCGACCACGACACCGACCACGACACCGACCGACACCCCGACAGAGACCCCGACAGAGACACCGACGGAAACGCCCACCGAGACCCCGACGCCCGATCCGTCGTCGTCAGTCTCGGAGACCCCGACCCCGACGCCCACGCCGACCTCCTGATCGGCCGGTAGCGCCGTCTTCGTCCCGAGCGGCTCCCCTCTCACTCGGGCGTCGAACGGCGTGCCACCTCTCCTCCCGCAGGCTGACCGGTCTCTCGTCCGGCCGGCGGTCAGAGGGCGAGGTGAACCCGGTACTCCCTGAGCCACGCGTCGAGCTGCAGCAGCCGCTCCAGCGAGGCGCGGGCGGCGAGGAAGCTGGACTCGCCCACGGGGCGGTCGATGAGCGCACGCGCCTTGTCCAGGTCGAGCAGCTGGGCGCAGGGCGTGTCGCGCTCGACCAGGGCGCGGGCCTCCTCGCGCAGGGCCTGCTCGTAGGCGGGGTCCTGCGTGGACGGGTAGGGGCTCTTGACCCGCTGGAGCACCGACTCCGGCAGCAGGCCGGCGGCGGCCGCGCGCAGCAGGCTCTTCTCCCGCCCGTCGAAGGTCTTCATCGCCCAGGGGGCGTTGAAGACGTACTCCACCAGCCGGTGGTCGCAGAACGGCACCCGGACCTCCAGCCCGACGGCCATGCTCATCCGGTCCTTGCGGTCGAGCAGGATCTGTACGAACCGGGTCAGGTGCAGATAGCTGATCTGGCGCATGCGCCGCTCGTGCCCCTCCTCGCCGGGCAGCTCGGGCACCTCGGCCATGGCCTGGCGGTAGCTCGCGTCCTGGTAGCCGGAGACGTCGAGCTTGCGCTCCAGCTCCTCCTTGAACAGCTGCTCCACCCCCAGCCGGTCGGTGAGGCCGCCGATGAACCACGGGAAGGTGTCGGCCCCCACCGCCGCCGGGTCGTGGAACCACCGGTAGCCGCCGAACACCTCGTCGGCCGACTCCCCGGACAGCGCCACCGTGGAGTGCCCCCTGATCGCCTCGAACAGCAGGTAGAGCGAGCTGTCCATGTCGCCGATGCCGATCGGCAGGTCGCGGGCGCGCAGCACGGCGGCCCGCACGGCCGGGTTCATCAGCTCCCGCGAGTCGAGCACGATGTCGGTGTGCTCGGCGTCGATGTGCCCGGCCACCTCGTGGACGTACGGCGCGTCGGGCGTCGAACGGGTCGGATCGGGCTTGAAGTTCTCGGTGTAGCCGGCGAAGTCCACGGCGAACGAGCGGACCCTCCCCAGGCCCTGCTCCGCCAGGCCCCTGGCGGCGAGCGCGGTGATGGTGCTGGAATCGAGGCCGCCCGACAGCAGCGCGCACAGCGGCACGTCGCTGATGAGCTGGCGGTGGACGATGTCCTCCAGCAGGTCGCGCACCGTCTTGACCGTGGAGTCCACGTTGTCCCGGTGCTCGTGGGACTCCAGCTGCCAGTAGCGGCGCTTGCTGCACCCGTCGCGGTTCACCCGGATGAGCTGGCCGGGGCGCACCTCGTACATGCCCTTGAAGATGCCGTGCTCCGGCGTCTTGACGTACGCGACCAGCTCGCGGAGCCCGTCGGCGTCGAGCACCCGGTGGGCGAGCGGGTTGGCGAGGATCGCCTTGGGCTCCGAGCCGAACAGCACGCCATGGGAGGTCGGGTAGTAGTACAGCGGCTTGATCCCCATGCGGTCGCGGACCAGCAGCAGCTCATCGCGCTCGGCGTCCCAGACGGCGAAGGCGTACATGCCGTTCAGGCGGGCGGCCAGGTCCTCGCCCCACTCGAGGTAGGCGCGCAGGACGACCTCGGTGTCGCTCTGGGTGCGGAAGCGGTGCCCGCGGGCGGCCAGCTCCGCGCGCAGCTCGCGGTAGTTGTACACCTCGCCGCTGTACGTCAGGACGGCCGGGTCCCGCCCGTCGTCGGCGGCGACCATCGGCTGCCGGCCGCCGGGGAGGTCGATGATGGCCAGCCTCCGGTGACCGATGGCGGCGTGCGGCGCCATCCAGAGCCCCTGGTCGTCGGGGCCGCGGCAGGCCATCGTGTCCGTCATGGCCTGCGCGGCGGCCCTCTCGTCCAGCAGGTCCCGCTCGAAGTCAACCCAGCCGCAGATGCCGCACATTGCCCGGCTCCTCCCGATTTCTCCGACGTCCCCCTGATGCCCTGGCCAGGGGGGTTATCACGCCGGGGCGCGCCCGCGGCCCGGCAGGCGCCACTCCGGATGAAAGGATCGAAGCGTTTTCGTATGACCGAAAGGCACATGAGATGGCTCCGAACATCGCCACCGCCCGCCACGTCGACCTGCCCGAGCTGCTCGAGTTCCTCCGCCCTCGGCACCACGGCCTGCTCTCGACCACCCGCAAGGACGGCCGGCCGCAGCTCTCACCCGTCAGCTGCGGGGTCGACGAGGACGGCCGGATCGTGGTCTCCACCTATCCCGACCGGGTCAAGGCCCGCAACGCCCGCCGCGACGAGAGGGTGTCCATCTGCGTGTTGTCCGACGACTGGAACGGCCCGTACGTCCAGGTCGACGGGCACGCGGAGGTGCTGGACATGCCCGACGCCCTCGAAGCCCTGGTCGAGTACTACCGGTGCATCGCCGGCGAGCACCCCGACTGGGACGAGTACCGGGACGCCATGCGGCGCCAGGACAAGTCGCTGATCCGCATCCACATCGACCGCTGGGGCCCCATCGCGACCGGCGGCTTCCCCGCCCGCCTGATCTCGGAGTGACACCCGCCCCGGCCTTGGTCGCCGGGGCGCCACATGGGCCGCCGCGCCGGCCCGGTCCCCGACCAGCGCCTCCTCCGCGGCCCGCGGGCCAGGCAGGCGATCACGCGCCACGCCGTGGACGTCGCGTCGCTGGAGGGGCTCAACGGGCTCAGCATCGGCCGGCCGGCCACCGACCTCGGGCTCAGCAAGAGCGGGGTCGCGACGCTCTTCGGGACGAAGGAGAAGCTGCAGCTCGCCACCGCCGCCGCGGCGCGCGAGGCGTTCCGCGAGGCCGTCGTCCGGCCCACTTCGGACGTGCCGCCGCGTCGTCGAGGGATTCGCCGGCACACGATCGCCCTCCTCCTGACCTGGGCTTTACTAAAGGAACGAATAAAAGACGGCAAAAATCCCCAAATCTCTCTCGTCCGGAATAGAGGGCCCGCGCCGTGGATAGGGACATATAAGGAATTAGCGTCCTGCTAGGAGGGATCATGGCCGTCACCCAGCCGCGAGGGCGCACGACCGCCGGACCCGATGGGAATGGCAGCAAGCGGTTCAGTCTGGACCTGCCGATGCTCGGCATCCAGGTCCGGCAGCCCGAAATGCGGATGCCGCACATAGAAATGCCGAACATCGAGATGCCACGCATCCAGATGCCCAACATCCCGATGCCGCATGTCAGCAAGCAGGAGCTCGGCCACTACGTCGACGTCGCCCGGACGTTCCTCCCTCCGCCCGAACGCATGGCCTATTACGGAGCGCTCGGCGCGCTCGCCGCCGTCGGAGTGCTCGAATGGCCCGTCGCGGCCGCCATCGGCGCCGGGACGATGCTGGCGCGGCGGGGACTGCCGCGGACCTCGTTCGGGAGGCCGCGCGCGGCCACCACGCCGGCCAGGGAGCCCGAGGCCCGGGAGACCACGACCCCGAGCAGGCGGACCACGACCGGGACGACCAAGCGGGCCACGACCGCCACCCGGCGCGGCGCGGCCGGCACCACGACCGGCACGACCACCGGCAGGCGCAGGGCCGCCACGACCGGCGCCGCCGGCGGCACGACCGAGGGCGCCACCGGAACGACCGGCGGCACCACCCGGCGCACCGCCGCCAAGCCGTCGACCGGCGGCACGACCGGCAAGAGCACCACGAGAAGCACCACGAGGAGCACCGCGCGCAAGCCGGCCGCCACCTCCGGCGCCACCACCAGGAAGACCACCTCGACTTCGAGCTCGACAAGCAGGCGAAAGAGCACCGCGCCGAGCGGGTGACCACGACGCCGTAGACGGGAGACCACATGGCGTTGTTCGGCCTGCTCAACGCCGGCACGTTGCTGAACATGTTCCCGGAGCCGGTGCGGAGCGTCCTCCCGCGCTCCCGCCGGGTTCAGCCGTGTCCGGGCGGAGCTCGTATCGAGTTGCGCAACATCGGCGGCCCGCGCACCCAGCGGAGCGCCCGCGAACTGGAAGACCGCCTCAGAGCGGTGGGGGTGCCGCGCGCCGAGGTGAACGGGGCGCTCGGCTGCGTCTTCGTGGCCTGCGACGTCACGACGGACGACATGGACAAGCTCGTGGCCGTCGTGGAGGAGTTCGACGAGGCCGAAGCCGAGGCCGGGGACGACGCCCCCGCCCTCGCCCAGGACGGCGTGGAGCAGCAGGACCGCTCCGTGGTCAGCCTCGGCCTGCACCTGGCCGGCACCGGGCTCGCCCTGGCCGGCCGGCTGGCCGGCGTCCCGCGCCTGTCCACGGCCGTGCCCGGTCTCCTCACGCTGGCCGAGCACACCCCGCTGGTACGCAGGGAGCTGGAGGAGCGCATCGGCAAGCCCGGCGCGGACGCGCTGATCGCGGCGACCCGGGTCGTCTCCCACACGCTGGCCATGCGGCCCATGTCCCTGGTGATCGACTCGGTCGCCGCGGCCGGCCGGTACATCGACTCGCGTGCCGGGCTCAAGGCGTGGGAACGGCGCGAGGAGCAGTTCGCGGCCGTGACCGGGGCGTACCGCCACACCAGGGCCGCCACGCCGCCGCGCCCTGGCCGGCTCCCCCGCGGGCCTGTGGAGCGCTACGCCGACGCCGCCAGCGCGGTGTCGCTGGCCGGGCTCGGCCTGACCACGCTGCTCAGCAGCGACCGCGAGCGGGGGCTGTCCGTGCTGATCGCCGGCATCCCCAAGGCCGCGAACCTCGGCAGGGAGGCCTTCGCCAGCGCCGTCGCGCGCGGCCTCGCCGGGCGCGAAATGATCGTGCTCAACCGGAACGTCCTCGTCCGCATGGATCGCATCGACACCGTGGTCCTCGACGCCGCCCTGCTCACCACGGGCGCATGGGCGATCGACGACGTGACCTCGCTCGACCCCGACGTGGACAGGGACGAGCTCTACACCCGGCTCTACGCGCTGATCGACCTCGCCGACCCTTCGGCCCGGCGCGAGCGCGACGGGTGGAGCGTCGAGCCCCATGAGGCGCAGGACGGCACGGCCGTCATGGTCAAGCGCGACGGGACCCCGATCGCCGTGGTCCGCCTGGTCCCCGAGCTGCATCCGCTCGCCGAGGAGCTGGTCGCGGCGGCGCGGGGCACCTGCGAGGTGGTCCTGGCCGGCGGGGAGCCCGCCCTCGCCCATCGGCTGCGCGTGGACCGCGTGGTCCAGAACGGGCCGCGGCTGGGCGCGTCGGTACGGGCGCTGCAGTCGGAGGGCCACGCCGTGGCCGTGGTCTCGCAGCGCGGGCGCAGCGGGCTGCGCCAGGCCGACCTGGGCATCGGGGTGCTCGAAGGGGCGCGGCGGGTCCCCTGGGACGCCGACGTGATGGGCGGGCTCGAAGGCGCGCACCTGCTGCTGCAGTGCCTGCCGGCGGCCAGGAAGGCCAGCGTCCGCGGGGTGCTCGTGGCGGCGGCCGGCTCGGTCGCCAGCACCGGCCTGGCCTTCCTCGGCCCGGCCACGGTCGCCGTCGGACGCGCCGCCCTGGCCCGCGACTGCACCGCGCTGGCCGCTCTCACGGTCGGCGAGTGGATGGGGCGCAGCGCCGGGAGCCGGCCCGCGCCGGTCCTCGCCGACCACACGCCCTGGCACGCCATGGCGGCCCGCGACGTCCTGGCCAGGCTCGACACCTCGCCCGACGGGCTGAGCGAGGCGGAGGCCGCGCGCCGCAGGACGGGCCCGGCGCAGCCCGCGGCGGCCGGCCCCGAATCCCTGCTCAGCGCGAGCCTGCACGAGCTGGCCAACCCGCTGAGCCCGGTCCTGGCCGCGGGCGCGGGCGTGTCGGCCGGGCTCGGCTCCGCGCTGGACGCCGTGCTCATCTGCGGCGTGATGGTGGTGGACGCCGTGCTCGGCGGCGCTCAGCGGCGCAACGTCGCGCGGGCGCTGCACCGCCTCACCGAGACCACCGCCATCCGGGTACGGATCCGCCGTCCCACGGGCTCCGTGGCGGGCTTCGCCGACGACCTGGTGCCCGGGGACGTGATCGAGCTGCGCGCCGGCGACGCCGTACCGGCCGACGGGCGGCTGATCCAGGCGGCCGGGCTGGAGATCGACGAGTCCACCCTCACCGGCGAGTCGCAGCTCGTCACCAAGACGGACACGCCGACCGCGGCGCCCGCCGTCGCGGACCGCACCTCGATGGTCTACGAGGGCACGACCGTCGCGGCGGGCCACGGGTTCGCCGTGGTCGTGGCCACCGGAGCGGCCACCGAGGCGGGCAGGACGGCCAGGCTCAGCCAGGAGGGCCCGCCACCGAGCGGGGTCGAGCTGCGCCTGCGCACGCTGAGCCGCCGGATCCTCCCGGCGGCTCTCGGTTCCGGCCTGCTCCTGATGGCCGTCGAGCTGGTACGCGGCTCGCCGCTGTCGCAGGCGCTCGCCCCGGCGGTGAGCATGATGGTGGCGGCGGTCCCCGAGGGGCTGCCGTTCGTCGCCACCGCGGCCGAGCTGGCCTCGGCCAAGCGGCTGTCGGCCCACAACACGCTGGTGCGCAACCCGTCCACGATCGAGGCGCTGGGCCGCGTGGACGTGCTCTGCTTCGACAAGACCGGAACGCTCACCGAAGGCCACATCAGCCTGCGGCGCGTGTCGGACGGCAGGGTCGAGCAGTCGGTGGAGGAGGCCACGCCGCGGCTGCGGGCCATCGTGGGCGCGGCGCTGCGCGCGGGGCCCAGGTTCGAGGGCGGGCGGGCCATCCCGCACCCCACGGACCGCGCGATCGTGGAGGGCGCCGGCAAGCTCGGCGTCACCCCGAGGTACGGGCTGCGTACGTGGCACCGCGTGGACGAGCTGCCCTTCGAGCCGGCCCGCGGCTACCACGCCGTACTCGGCCGGTCGGAGGCGGGACAGCTGCTGAGCGTCAAGGGCGCTCCCGAGATCGTGCTCACCAGCTCCACGACCATCGCCGTCGACGGGGAGCGCGTGCCGCTGGACGACCGGATGAGGCGGCAGCTCGAAGAAGAGGTGGACCGGCTCGCCCTGCGGGGCTACCGCGTGCTGGCCGTCGCCGAGCGGCCCGCCTCCAGCCGCGCCGACCTCGACGAGTCGCGCATCGAGAGCCTGTGCTTCCTGGGGTTCCTGGGGCTGGCGGACCCGGTGCGCCCGACGGCGAAGAGCAGCGTGGAGGACCTGGCGCGGGCCGGCGTACGGGTCGCCATGCTCACCGGCGACCACCCCAGCACGGCGGAGGCCATCGCCGCGGAGATCGGCGCGCTGAACGGCCTGCGCGTCATGACCGGCCCGGAGCTGGAGCAGCTGGACGACGACGCGCTGGCCGAGGCGCTGCCGAAGGTGGCGGTGTTCGCCCGGGTCACGCCCGAGCACAAGGCCCGGATCGTCACCTGCTGGCGCAAGGCCGGCAAGGTCGTGGCCGTGACCGGCGACGGCGCCAACGACGTGCCCGCGATCCGGCTCGCCGACGTCGGCGTCGCCCTCGGGTCGCGCGCCGCACCGGCCACCAGGGCCGCCGCGGACATCGTCGTGGTGGACGACCGCATCGAGACCATCATCGACGCGATCGTCGAGGGCCGGGCCATGTGGACCTCGGTGCGCGACGCGCTGGGCATCCTGCTCGGCGGCAATGTCGGGGAGATCGCCTTCACCCTCGGCTCCAGCCTGCTCACCGGGCGCAGCGCGCTCAACGCCCGCCAGCTGCTGCTGGTCAACCTGCTCACCGACATGCTGCCCGCGATGGCGGTGGCCATCAGGCCGCCGAGCGCCGCGAGCCCGGAGAAGCTGCTGGCCGAGGGCCCGGAGGCGTCGCTGGGCGCGGCGCTGACCAGGGACATCTACCTGCGCGCCGTCACCACGGCCGTGGCGGCGGGCGCGGCCTGGGTGCTGGCTCGGATGACCGGCACCCGGGGCCGGGCCGATACGGTGGGGCTCATCGGCCTGGTGGGGGCGCAGTTGCTGCAGACCCTGGCGCTGGGCGGCGGGGATCGCACGGTGGTGCTCGCCTCGGTGTCGTCCCTGGCGGCGCTGGGCGTGATCGTCTCCGTGCCCGGCCTCAGCCAGCTCTTCGGCTGCCAGCCCGTAGGGCCGCTGGCGTGGGCGATCGCGCTCGGGTGCGCCGGGGCCACGACCTGGCTGGCGACCATGATCGAGCAGTCGAACGGTGAGGGATAGTCACCTGGTGTTCACCCTATAGACATCCGGATCCTCACCGTATATACATCTTTCTACCCAAATATGACTTGAAGCGTAGTTTCGATGAAGAGGTAGAGAGTTGTCTGAATTTCTGGCCTCCCTGCTAGCAAAGGCCGCGATGATGCTCCTCGAGGCACTGCTCGCCCGGTTCGTCCAGAGCCTCGCCGCGTCGATCTTCAGCCCGGCGGGCCTCAGGGTCGCCTGACCGCCCCCGCGCGGGCCTATCGGCGTTCCCGTTGCGTACACCGTTCCCTCTGAGTACAGTGTTCGCACAGAGGGAACGCCGTACGCAGCGCGGGGAGATGGCGATGTCCACCAGTTGGGATCTGAAGGGCGCCTGGGACACCGACGGCCGGTGGGAAGTGCACGAGCGGGCCGGCCTGTCACGGGCGGGGCTGGATCGGATGCGTCAGGTTCTGGCCGGACATGTCGAGCGTGGGAGCGTACCCGGGCTGGTCGCGCTGGTCGGACGGGGCGGCGAGACGCATGTGGAGGCCCTCGGGACCCTGCACGCGGGCGGCGCCGAGCCGATGCGGCGTGACACGCTCTTCCGCATGGCGTCGCTGAGCAAGCCGGTCACGGCCGCCGCGGTGATGATCCTGGTCGAGGAGTGCCGGCTACGGCTGGACGAGCCGGTCGACGAGTGGCTGCCCGAGCTGGCGGACCGGCAGGTGCTCAGGAGCATCGACGCCCCGCTGGACGACACTGTCCCCGCGGCGCGGCCGATCACCGTGCGCGACCTGCTGACGTTCACCTTCGGGTTCGGGGTGGTGCTGGCCGCGCCGGACACGTACCCGATCCAGACCGCGATCCGCGAGCTCGGCCTGGACACCACCTCGCCGGACTTCGGGCCGGACGAGTGGATCCGCAGGCTCGGCACGCTGCCGCTGATGCACCAGCCGGGCGAGCTGTGGCAGTACCACGTCGGCTCCGACGTGCTCGGCGTGCTCGTCGCCAGGGTGGCCGGACAGCCGCTGGAGGAGTTCCTGCGCGAGCGGCTGTTCGGGCCGCTCGGCATGAAGGACACCGGCTTCCACGTGCCCGCCGACCGGATCCACCGGCTGCCCACCGGCTACGCGCACAACCCCGATAACGGCGAGCTGGTCGTCTGGGACGAGGCCGCCGGCGGGAAGTACAGCCGCCCGCCGCTCTTCCAGGCCGCCGGCGACGGGCTGGTCTCGACCGTCGACGACTACCACGCCTTCTTCCGCATGCTCCTGAACAAGGGCGCCTTCGGCGGCGCGCGCATCCTGTCGCGGGCCTCGGTCGAGCTGATGACGACGGACCACCTGACGCCGGGGCAGAAGGTCGAGAAGGACGCGTTCGGCGACCACTTCGGCCGGCACGGCGGCTACGGCTTCGGCATGGCGGTCCGCACCCACCGCCGCGACCTGGCCTCTCCCGGCCAGTTCGGCTGGGACGGCGGCCTGGGCACCACCGGGTACGCCGACCCGGCCGAGGACCTGGTCGGCATCCTGCTGACCCAGAGCGCGATGGACTCCGTCCACACGCCCCGCCTCCACAAGGACTTCTGGACCACCGCCTACCAGGCGATCGCCTGACCGCCTGGCAGGCCCGGGTCACCCGTCCTGTTCGTCGCAGAAGATGACCACGCGGGCCACCTGGCGCTCGTCCTCGACGGCCTCGCCGGGGCGGCGCCGGCCGCGCGCGACGACGTCGCCGGTGCGCGGGTCCACGACGCGGTAGGCGGTCGGCAGCCCGTCCTCGCGCGTCGGGCGCAGCGCGCCGCCGTTCTCCTGGTAGACCACGTGCAGCCGGCCCGGCACGCGCAGGGCGCGCGGGCTGATGAACGTCTCCCAGTCCGGCTCCATGTCGGTCGTGGGCAGGCCGTCCAGGATCTTGCCGAGCAGCCCGACGTACGTGGAGCCCTCGAAGTCGAGGGACTCGCGCCAGCCGCCCGACGGGGCCAGGAAGTAGGGAGCGTGCCCGGGTTCGTCGGCGTGCAGCTTCCACTGCCAGATGTTCGCGGCGCCGTAGACCACGCCCATGGCCCCGCCCGCGCACAGGTTGCTCCACGCCTCGTGGCCCTGCCACCAGCCGGCGGCGTTGGTGGCGCCGCGGGTCTGCTCGTAGGTGGGCTCGCCGTTGGCGACGGCCTTGACGGGCGTGTCGCGCCGCATGAGCGCGACCCGCTCGGGGACGTGCTCGCCGCCGTGGCCGGTCTGGCACCACTGGAAGTCCAGCCAGTCGGCGTCCTGGCAGGCCCGGTTGTCGGCGTGCGGGCGGTAGTGGATGCCGGTGGGCTGGGCGTAGCAGTCCCAGGCGTGGACCTCGGCGCCGCCGGCCGCGATCTGCGGCTCGCGGCCGGAGCCGTCGGCGCCGACCAGGTAGATCGCGGGGCGGGCGCCGTAGCGGGCCACCAGGTAGCGGCAGTAGCGGGCGTACTCCTCGGGAGGTACGACCGTGCCGGCCACGTCCAGCCCCTTCCAGCCGAACCCCTGGAAGACCGGCTGGAGCACGGGCACGATCTCGTGCTCCACCAGGATGTCCAGGAGCCGGTCCAGATACTGGAAGTAGGCGGGGTTGAGCGCGTTGACGTGGCCGGTGGGCAGGTCCTCGAAGGCGACGTCGAAGCCCTCGTCGGCGGAGCGGTCGCGCGGGCCGACGGCGCGCATGTCGGGCTGGACCGACATCAGCAGCACCGCGTTGAAGCCCTTGGCCTGCCGGTCGACCGCGTACGTGCGCACCTGCTCCTCGGTGGCCCGCCAGGGCAGGCCCCAGGCGGTGTCCGCGACCATGATCGCCGGGGTGCCGTCGGCGTGGACGAGGCTGCGCCCGCCCGGCGACATGGTCCAGAAACCGTGCCGCCGGAAGCGGTGAGTGGCCGGTTCGGCGGCGTCCACCTCGATGATCCCGGACGCCCCGCGAAGCCCGCGGTCGTCGAGGGACGCGTCGGTGGTCCAGTGCCAGCGGCCGTGCGCCAGCGGCGAGCTGAACCGGATCCGCCACGTGCGGCCGCCGTCGTAGAACGCCGGCCTGCGCAGGCTCAGCCCGGTGTCGTGGGTGAAGTCGGCCCACACCTCGACGGCGGTGTAGGCGTCGGGGAGGTCGGCCGAGGCGGTGAGCGTGATCTCCACCTCGCGCCAGGCTCCCCCGACGCGTGTCACGTCGCCCATCAGCCGTCCACCTGGGCGCTGAGCAGCGCCTTCCTGGCGATGCGCTGCGCGGCCAGGGCGTCCTGGCGGGCCTGTGCCTCGGCGAGGGCGTCCACGTCGAGGACCTGCAGGGCCCGCCAGATCGTCCGCATGACCTCGATGCCGGCGCGGGCGGCCTCCACCGAGTCCTCGCGGAAGGGGAACTGGTCGAGCTGCCAGACGCCCTGCCAGCCGGCCTGGCGCAAGGTGTGGAAGAACTCGAAGGTCTCGACGAGGTGGATGGAGCCGACCACCATGTCGTCGTCCCAGCCGCGGAAGTTGTCGTTGACGTCGATGGCGTAGAGCCGGTCGTGTTCGAGGATGAGCTGGGCCGCGTCGGCCGGGGACTCGAGGCCGTACAGAGAGTGGCCGAAGTCGAGCAGGATGCCGACGTTGGGCACGTCCATCTTCTCGATGGCCAGCAGGGTGCGGGCGGCCGAGGAGAAGGTCATGCGGTTACGCGGCTCGCGCGGCTTGTACTCGATGGCGAAGCGCAGGTCGGGGTGGCGCTGGGCCAGCTCGCGGACGGCGTCGATGGACATCTGCCACAGCGCCTTGTAGTCGGCCTGGAAGGGGTAGTCCCAGCCGTCCTGGCCGGGCCAGAGCTTGACGTAGTCGCAGCCGAGGCGGCGGGCCAGGTCGGCGGACTCGCTGACCAGCTCGATGGCGTCGCGCCGGACGGCGGGGTCGGGGTTGGTGAAGCCGCCGCGGGAGAACTTCCTGGTGTAGATCTCCGGCGTCAGCGCGATGGCCCGCAGCCCGTTGGCCTTCAGCCGGTCTTCCAGCTCGTCCACGTCGAGGTCGGCGGGGTTGAAGGGGTAGTTGATGTCGACCACGGACAGGCTGCCGACCTGGCCCGCGCGGTCGATCGCCTCCAGCGTGGAGACGGGCGGGCCGTAGCCGTCCGTGGCGTAGCGGTCGCGGAACTGCCCGAAGTGCCAGAGGCCGGCGCCGAACAGTGGTTCTGCTGCCATACGGAATGGTCTCCTATCCCTTGATCGCGCCGGCGAGGGCGCCTTGTGTGAAGAAGCGCTGGAACATCAGATAGACGATGAGGACCGGGAGGATGGACATGATGATGAAGGCGTTGAGCTGCCCGTAGTTCGAGGCGAACTGCGACTGGAAGGCCTGCAGCGCCAGCGGCACCGTACGCACGTCCTGGTCCTGCAGCAGCACCAGGGCCATCCCGTACTCGTTCCAGGTGGCGACGAAGTCCAGGATGAACAGCGCGGCCAGCGCGGGCTTGGCCAGCGGCAGGATCACCCGTACGAACAGGCGCCAGTTCCCCGAGCCGTCGATGCGGGCGGCCTCGTCGAGCTCGCGCGGCAGGGAGCGGAAGAACCCGTACAGGAAGAACACCTGGGACGGGATGCCGAAGGCCAGGTAGGGCAGGATGATCCCGTTCGTGGAGTTCAGCAGCCCCATGCTCGACAGCGTGGTGAACATCGGGGCGATGGCGACCTGCACCGGCACCATCGCGCCCAGGGTGATCACGATGAGCAGGATCCGCTGCCGCTTGAAGCGCAGCCGCGCGATCGCGAACGCCGCCGCGGCCGAGATCATCAGGCCGAGCGGCACCTTGATGAGCGCGATGTAGGCGCTGTTCCCGGCCACGGTCCACAGCTCGCCCCGCTCGGCGGCGGCGGTGTAGTTGTCCCACCGCCACACCTCCGGCAGCGCCCAGATGGAGGAGCGGCCGATGTCCGCCGTGGACTTCAGCGAGGTCAGCACCATGAAGGCGAACGGCGCGAGCCAGATGAGCGCGCAGACGACCAGCGCGATCCACAGCCCGATGAGCGGGTAGTTGGCACGGCGGACAGCGTTCATCGCTCGTCCTCCTTCAAGGTCCACATCAGGTACGGCAGGACGAGCGCCAGGGTGATCACGAGGAGCACGACGGCCAGCGCGTTGCCCCCTCCGAAGTTGTGGTTGATGAACGACTGGCTGTAGGACCACAGGGCCAGCACCTGGCTCGACTGGGCCGGGCCGCCGTTGGTCATGCCGACGATGAGGTCGAACACCTTGAGCGAGCTGATCACGGTGAGCACCAGGACGACGGTGAAGGTCGGCCGCAGCGCCGGGAGGGTGACGTTCCGGAACGTCTGCCAGGCGGAGGCGCCGTCGAGCTTGGCCGCCTCGACCAGGTCGGCCGGCACCGTCTGCAGCCCGGCCAGGAACAGCACCATGGAGAAGCCCGTCGTCTGCCAGACGAAGGCGACGAAGACGGAGTAGAGGGCGATCTGCGGGTCGCCGAGCCAGTCCTGGATCCACGACGACAGGCCGAGGGACGTCAACGTGCTGTTGACCAGGCCGGAGTTCGGGTTGTAGATCCAGGTCCACATGGTCGCCACGGCGATCGAGGCCAGCACGGCCGGGATGTAGAACGCCGAGCGCAGCAGGTTGCGGCCGAGGAGCCGGTGGTTGAGCGCCAGGGCGAGCAGCAGGGCGAGCACCGTGGGCACGACGAGCGAGAGCACGACCCAGAGGACGCTGTTGCGCAGGGCGGTGTGGAAGACCGTGTCGTTGGTGAAGATGTCCTGGTAGTTCGCCAGTCCCGCCCAGATCTGCGGCACGGTGGGGAAGCCGTTCCACCGCACGAAGCTGAGGTAGATCGCCGAGACGATGGGGAACAGCAGGAAGATCCCGTAGAGCGCCAGCGCGGGCGCCAGGAACGGCAGCGCGCCCAGAATGGGCAGGCCGCGGCGTGGCGTGCGGGGGCGGTGCGAGGGGTGGGTGGGTCGTGACGTGGTCGGGGCGGTGGACACGGTGGCCAAGGCCGCTCCTCCTCGGTTGATCGGACCGGCCGGAGGGCGATCCCCCCGGCCGATCACGGCTGGTCAGTCCTTATGGGTGTCGATGAACTTCTGCAGCAGCGCGCCCGCCTCCTTGGGGGCGATCGAGCCGCTGGTGACCCCGTTCTGGATGCGCCAGTACTCGGTCGTCACGTCGGTGGGGAAGTTCTGGTCGTTGTTGAGGAAGAACCCCTTGGCCTTGCCGGTCAGCTCGGCGATCTGGGTGTTGATCGGCGCGAGCGGGTTGGCGCCCTTGGTGTCCTTGTTCACCGGGACCGAGGAGAAGACGCCCAGGTACTTGCCCTCCACGGCGGCGGAGGTGAAGAAGTCCAGGAACTTGGCGGCCTCGTCCGGGTGCTTGCTCGTCTTGCTGATGTACATGCCCTCGGAGAAGCCGTAGAGCCGGTCGGTGCCGGTGGGCATCGGGAAGACGCCCACGTTGTTCTGGTCGTCGCCAGCGTCGATGTTCTGCTGGGTGAACCAGTCGCCCTCGAGCTGCATGGCCGACTTGCCCGAGTGGAACATCGCGCCCGCCTCGGCCACCGGCAGGCCGGCGAAGCCCTTGTTGAAGTAGTTGTCCGACCACTGCTTGAGCTGCTCGAAGGACTTGTCCACGCACGGCTGCCCGGCCCAGCTCGTCGCGCGGGTGTTGAGCTTGTCGCCCAGCTCGGCACCGCAGTTGGTCTCGATGAACGTGTCCAGCAGGCGCATGACGTGCCAGTTGTCCTTGCCGCCCATGGTGATCGGCGTTAGCCCGGCGTCCTTGAGCTTCTGCGCCGCCGTGGCCCACTCCTGGTACGTGGTGGGCGGCGCGCTGATGCCCGCCTTGGCGAACTGGTCCTTGTGGTAGTAGACGACCTCGGTGCGCTGCGTCCAGGGCACGCCGTGGTAACCGCCGTACTGCTTGTACGCCGCCAGCGTCGACGGGTTGAACCGGTCGGCCCACTTGTACTGCTCGTAGTACTTGCCCAGGTCGAGGCTCACGCCCGACTTGACGAGCTCGCCGCCGAGACCCGGCCCGGCCCAGTTGTAGTAGATGTCCGGGCCGGAACTACTGCCGGCCGTGGTGCGCAGCGCGTCCTTGTGCGCATCTACCGCGCGGTACTGAAGATCTACCTTGATGTTCGGGTTCTGCTTCTCGAAGTCGCCGATAATCGACTTGAACGCGGCGGTCGCCGTGTCCGCGTTCTGAGTGACCATCCACCAGCTCAGCTTGACCTGCCCCCCGCTGGTCGCGCTGGTGTTGTCTTGGACTCGGCCGCTGCAGGCGGTCAGGAGCAGCGCAGACGCTGCCAGAGCTGCCGCTTTGCTTGCGATGTTCATTGCCTCTCCAGAGGGCTGGAGGCGATTGAATAGCTATTCAATACCGCCTGTCTATTCGAGCGGAATGTAACGTCGGCGACATACAACCGTCAAGAACCAGGCGAGCCGCAAGCTTCCGCACCTCATTGACATGAACGCGATAGCGGCCGTAGCTTCAAAATATGCCTAGTCATATTGGAATAGATATTCAAGGCGTGGCCCGGTGATGTCGTTGCTCGCTGCCGATCCGACGCGTTCGGCCGTCTATCGCCAGGCGGCCGAGCGGATTCGCCGGGCCGACCGGCACACCGCGGCCGCGGAGCTGGACCAGCTGGCCACGGAGGTGCGCCGGAGCATCATCCGCATGATCGACCGTGCCCAGCTGGGGCACGTCGGAGGTGACCTGTCGGTCACCGACATCCTGGTCACCTGCTTCTACGGCGTGTTGTCCGTCGATCCGGAACGTCCGAGGTGGAGCGGGCGCGACCGTTTCGTGCTGAGCAAGGGACACTGCGCCGCCGCCCTGTACTCGACCCTCGCCCACTGCGGCTTCTTCCCCGAGGCCGAGCTGGACACCTTCATGGCCCCGCTGTCGGCGCTCAACGGTCACCCCAACCGCATCAAGGTCCCCGGCATCGAGACCAACACCGGCGCGCTCGGGCACGGCCTGCCCGTGGCCACCGGGTGCGCGCTGGCCGCCCAGCTCGACGGCGCGGACTGGCGCACGTTCGTCGTGCTCGGCGACGGGGAGCTGCAGGAAGGCAGCAACTGGGAGGCGGCCATGGCGGCCGCCCACCACGGCCTGTCCTCGCTGACCGCCGTCATCGACCGCAACCGGCTGCAGCAGGGCGCCAGGACCGAGGACACCAACGCCCTGGGGGCGCTGGACGACAAGTGGCGCAGCTTCGGCTGGGAGGTACGCGAGGTCGACGGCCACGACCACCTCGCCCTCCTGGAGGCGATGAGCGGCTCGTCGACCGGCAGGCCGGTCGCCGTCATCGCCCACACGATCAAGGGGAAGGGAGTGTCGTTCATGGAGGACCGCGTGGAGTGGCACCACAAGGTGCCGAGCCCCGACCAGGTCGAAGCGGCCCTCGCGGAGCTGGCCCGATGACCGTGACCGACCAGCAGACCGCCTTCGACTGCCGGCAGGACTTCGCCGCGGAGCTCCTGGCCCTGGCCGCCGAGGACGAGCGGATCGTGGCCGTCTGCAACGACTCCGTGGGCTCCAGCAACCTCGTCGGCTTCCGTGAGCGTTTCCCCGACCGGCTGATCAACGTCGGCATCGCCGAGCAGGACCTCGTCGGA
This sequence comes from Nonomuraea angiospora, assembly GCF_014873145.1. Classification (NCBI taxonomy): domain Bacteria; kingdom Bacillati; phylum Actinomycetota; class Actinomycetes; order Streptosporangiales; family Streptosporangiaceae; genus Nonomuraea; species Nonomuraea angiospora. Next base: position 6,749,552 of record NZ_JADBEK010000001.1, read on the forward strand.
GTCGGCGCGGGGCTGGCCAACGCCGGCAAGATCCCCTTCGTCTGCGCGGCGGCGCCGTTCCTCACCGGCCGCGCCCTGGAGCAGATCAAGGCCGACGTCGCCTACAGCGAGGCGCACGTCGTGCTCTGCGGGCAGAGCCCGGGCATGGCCTACGGCGAGCTCGGCCCCACCCACCACTCGATCGAGGACCTGTCCTGGATGCGCGCGGTCGCCGGGCTCGACGTGATCGTCCCGGCCGACTCCGTCCAGACCCGCGCCGCCGTCCGGTGGGCGGCGGCCTCCGGCAGGCCCAGCTACGTGCGCATCCCGCGGTTCAAGGTGCCCGTGGTCACGCCCGAGGGCGCGCCCTTCGAGCCGCGCAGGGCGGTGCTGCTCGCCGACGGCGACGACGCCACGGTGATCGCCATCGGCTCGCTGACCTCCCGAGCGCTGCAGGCGGCCGCCCTGCTCCGCGAGGAGGGCGTCCACCTGCGGGTCCTCAACATGCCCTTCCTCGACCCGCTGGACGAGGAGGCCATCGTGGCCGCCGCGCGGGAGACCCGCGGCATCGTCACGGCCGAGGAGGCCACCGTCAGCGGCGGGCTCGGCGCGGCCGTCGCCGCCACCGTCGTCACCCGCCACCCCGTCCCCATGCGCATCCTCGGCGTGCCCCGCGTGTTCGCCCCCACCGGCGACACCGCCTTCCTGCTCGACCACTTCGGCCTGTCCGCCGACGGCATCGTCAGCGCCGTCAAGGACCTGCTGCGCCATGGCTAGCCCGCTCATCCTGGCCATCGACCAGGGCACCAGCTCCACCAAGGCGCTGCTCGTGGACGAGGGCGGCCGCGTCGTCTCCCGCGCCGTCGTACCGGTCGCCGAGAGCCAGCCCCGCCCCGGCTGGGTCGAGCAGTCCGCCGGCGAGCTGTGGCAGAGCGTGCGGCGGGCGGTCGCCGAGTGTGTCGCCCCCGAGCAGGCCGCCCGGGTCGCCGGGGTGGGGTTCAGCAACCAGCGCGAGTCGCTGGTGCTGTGGGAGCGCCGCACCGGCGAGCCGGTCGGGCCGCTGCTGAGCTGGCAGGACCAGCGCACCGCCGACCACTGCCACGAGCTGGCCGGCTCCGCCGAGCTGGTGCGCTCGGTCAGCGGGATGCCCCTGGACCCCATGTTCTCCGCGCTCAAGGCCCGCTGGCTGCTGGATGCCCACGACCCGGACCGCGGGCGCAGCCGCGCGGGCGAGCTGTGCCTGGGCACCGTCGACTCCTGGCTGCTCAGCCGCCTGGGCGGGGAGCATCTCATCGAGGTCGGCAACGCCTCCCGCACCCAGCTCCTCGACGTCGGGACCGGGGACTGGGACCCGCGGCTCCTGGAGCTGTTCGGAGTGCCCGCCGAGGTCCTGCCCCGGGTGGTCGCCTCCTGCGGCCCCTTCCCCACCGTCCGCGACCTCGCGCCGCTGCCCGACGGGGTGCCGGTGCTGGCGGTCATGGGCGACTCGCACGCCGCGATGTTCGCCCACGCCGGCTGGCGGCCCGGCGTGGTGAAGGCCACCTACGGCACCGGCTCCTCCGTGATGGCCATCGGCGGCCCTCCGGACGCGCCCGGCCTGTGCCGCAGCATCGCCTGGGACCTCGGGGACGGTCCCGTTCACGCCGTCGAGGGCAACATCCGCGCGACCGGTCGCGCCGTCAGCTGGCTGGCGGAGCTGTTCGACGTGCCCGCCGACGTGCTGCTGGCCGAAGCCGCCGACCCGGGCAACGTCCACTTCGTGCCCGCCTTCGGTGGCCTCGGCGCCCCTTGGTGGGATCCGGACGCCAGCCCCGTCATCATCGGGCTGACGCTCGCCACCCGCCGGGCCCAGCTCGTCGCCGCCGCCCTGGAGGCGGTCGCCTTCCAGGTCGAGGACGTGGTGGCCGCCGCCGATCAGGCCGTCGGCCAGGTGAGCGTGCTCATGGCCGACGGTGGGCTCACCCGCAGCGCCCGCTTGATGCAGCTCCAGGCCGACGTCAGCGGCCGGGCCGTCGCCCGCTCCGGCGAGCACGACCTGTCATGCCTCGGCGTGGCCGACGCCGCCGGGCTCGCGGCCAAGCTGTGGACGCTCGGCGAGCTGGAACGCCGCCCGCGGCCTGCCGACCGCTTCGAGCCCGCCCTGGACGAGACGGATCGCGCGGCCAGGAGAGCCGCCTGGCACGAGGCGGTGCGCAGGTCCCGCCCCTCCGGTGAAGGGAGCATCACATGACCGCAACGGCGCCGACCCCCCGTCGGCGCGTCCCGATCCGCTGGATCACCGCCGCGGCCGTCGCCGTGCTGGTGGTGCTCATGGCCGTCAGCACCGAGTACCGGACGGCCGAGACCGCGGCCGCGGCGGCGCCGAAGAAGTTCGACCCGGCCGCGTTCGGGGCCCAGAACTACGAGGCCAAGATCGTCCCGGCCGTCAAGAGCGCCGCCGTGGACCTGCCCGTCCTGCTCGACGCCCTGGCCGCCGACAAGGAGGCCGCGAGCCAGAAGTACGGCAAGCGCCAGGGCACCGGCCCCTACACCTTCGCCGTCAAGGTGACGGGCGAGGCCGGCGCGGCCAGGTCCGGGCTGCTGCCCGTCACCGTCAAGGGCCTGCCGGAAGGCACCCGCGTCTCCGTGCAGATCGGCCCCGCCATCAACGGCACCGCGCTGCGCGACGCGGTGGGATTCATCACGTTCGGCCAGTTCACCAACCAGGTGGAGTACGCCGACGCCGCCACCGCCCTGAACAACCAGCTGCGCGACAAGCTGCTCAAGGGGCTGGACGCGGCGGCGCTGGACGGCAAGCAGATCTCCGTCACCGGGGCGTTCACCCTGCTGACGCCCCAGACCGTGACGATCACGCCGGTGGCGATCTCATGAGCGCGCCCGTCTCTGGGCCCGTCTCTCGGCCCGTCTCTGGGCCCGTGCTGCGGGCCGGCGAGGTCACCAAGGTGTACGGCGGCACGCACGCGCTCAAAGGCGTCGACTTCGACGTGGCGCCCCGCCGGGTGACCGCGCTGTTCGGCGAGAACGGCGCCGGCAAGTCGACCCTGATGAAGATCCTGGCCGGGATCGAGCGGCCCACCACCGGCCACGTCGAGCTGGACGGGCGGCCCGTGCGGCTGCACTCCTCGCGCGACGCCGCCGACCAGGGCATCTCCATCATCCACCAGGAGCTCAGCCTCTGCCCCAACCTCAGCATCCAGGACAACCTGTTCCTGGCCCGCGAGGTCCGCACCGCGTACGGCTCCATCGACCGCAGGGCGCAGCGCGAGGCCACGGCCGCGGTCCTGCGCCGGCTGGAGGAGGACGTCGACCCGGACCGGCTCGTCGGCGACCTGCGGCTCGGCCAGCAGCAGCTCGTGGAGATCGCCCGCGCGCTGCTGCAGCGGGCCCGCGTCCTCATCATGGACGAGCCGACCTCGGCCCTGACCGCGCCCGAGGTCGAGGTGCTCTTCCGGGTGATCAGGGAGCTGACCGCCGCGGGCGTCGCCGTCGTCTACATCTCCCACCATCTGGACGAGGCGCTGGAGATCGCCGACGACGTCGTGGTGCTGCGCGACGGGCGGCTGGTCGCCACGGCCCGGGCCGACGAGGTCGACATCCGCTGGATCGTCGAGCAGATGGTCGGCCGCGACCAGGACACGCTGTTCCCCAGCCGGGAGCCGGTGCTCGGCGAGGAGGCGCTGGCCGTCCGCCGGCTCACCGTGGCCGACCCGGGCGTACCCGACCGGCTGGCCGTGAACGGCCTGTCGCTCAGCGTGCGCGCGGGCGAGATCGTCGGCATCTACGGGCTGATGGGCTCAGGCCGCACCGAGCTGCTGGAGACGCTGGCGGGCCGCCTGCGGCCGTCCTCCGGCGAGATCCTGCTGGAAGGCACGCCCCTGCACGAGGCCGGGATCCGCGACCGCATCGAGCGGGGCGTGGTGCTGGTGCCCGAGGACCGCCAGCGCGACGGGCTCGTCCAGACCATGTCGGTCGGGCAGAACCTGTCCCTGGCGGCGCTCGGCACGTTCGTCCGCGGCCTGTTCGTCTCCCAGGAGCGCGAGCGCGCCGCCGTCACCCGCACCATCGCCGACGTCACCGTCAAGACCAGCGGCGCCCAGGCGGCCATCGGGTCGCTGAGCGGCGGCAACCAGCAGAAAGTGATCATCGGCAAGGCGCTGCTGACCGGGCCGCGCGTCCTGCTGCTGGACGAGCCGTCCCGCGGCGTGGACGTGGGCGCCAAGGCCGACATCTTCGAGCTGATGGCGGCCCAGGCCAGGAGGGGCCTGGCCGTGCTGTTCACCACATCCGACGCCGAAGAGGCCCTGCACATCCCCGACCGGCTGCTCGTGCTCGCCCGCGGCGCCCTCGTCGGCGAGTTTCGGCGCGGCGAGCTGACCCGGGAGGAACTCATGCGCGTGTCCGACGGCGGAACTCAGGACGGTTCGTCATGACGGCGACGGCGACCACCGCGGCCCCGGAGCGGGCCGCCACCCGCGCCCGCCGCCTCTCGCTGCTGAACGTGGCCTTCGAGCTGCGCGCCTTCATCGCGCTCGCCGTGCTCATCGTCATCTTCGGCCTGCTGTCGGACTCCTTCCTCACCGTCCCCAACCTGATCACGATGACCAAGCACGTCGCCATCAACGGCGTGATCGCGCTCGGCATGCTGCTGGTCATCCTCAAGGGCGGCATCGACCTGTCCGTCGGCTCCATCGTGGGCCTGTCCGGGGTGGTCGCCGGCGAGCTCCTGCAAGGGCTGCACGTCGGCGGCGTGATCGCCTACCCGCCGGTGTGGGTGGTGATCGTGCTGTGCGTCGCGGTCGGCATGGCCGTCGGCCTGATCAACGGGATCCTCGTCACCCGCTTCAACGTGGCGCCGTTCATCGCCACGCTCGGCATGCTGTACGTGGCCCGCGGCGCGGCGATGCTCATCTCCAACGGCGCCACCTACCCCAACCTGGGCGGCAACCCGGCGCTCGGCAACACCGGCTTCGAGCTGCTCGGCAGCGGGCGCCCGCTCGGCCTGCCCACCTCCATCTGGATCATGATCCTGCTGGCCGTGGCGGCCGTGCTGCTGCTGGCCAAGTCCCCGTTCGGCCGCTGGCTGTACGCCACCGGCGGCAACGAGCGGGCCGCGGACCTGTCCGGCGTGCCGATCCGGCGGGTCAAGACGATCGTGTACGTGATCTCCGGGGCCTGCGCGGCGGTCGCCGGGCTCATCATCGCCTCGGAGCTCACCTCGGCCGCGCCGCAGGCCGGGGAGACGTACGAGCTCAATGCCATCGCGGCGGTGGTCATCGGGGGCGCCGCGCTCAGCGGCGGCCGGGGAACCGTGCGCGGCACCCTGGTCGGCGCGTTCGTCATCGGCTTCCTCGCCGACGGCCTGGTGATCCTGGGCGTGTCGACGTTCTGGCAGATCCTCATCAAGGGCGCGGTCATCATCCTCGCCGTGATGCTCGACCAGGGCCAGCAGCGATTCAAGCGACGGGGAGCCGCCGCGGCGGCGGTCGCCGCGAGCAAGAAGCACGACTGAACCACAAGGAGACACCATGCCCCCCACCCGCATCGTCACTTTGGCACTGTCCGTCCTGCTCGGCTGCACCATGCTGGCCGCCTGCGGCAGCGGCGGCGGCGACCAGCCCGCGAGCACCGCCAAGGCGGGCGGCAGCAGCAGCGCCGGCGGCCTGATCGCGATCATCACCCCGTCGCACGACAACCCGTTCTTCAAGGCCGAGGCCGAGGCGGCCAAGGCGCAGGCCGAGAAGCTCGGCTACCAGACCTCCGTGGCCTCCCACGACGACGACCCCAACAAGCAGAGCGAGCTGATCGACGCCGCCATCTCCCGCCAGGCCAAGGCGATCATCCTGGACAACGCGGGCGCCGACGCCTCCATCGGGCCGGTCCGCAAGGCCGCGCAGGGCGGCATCCCGGTCTTCCTGATCGACCGGGAGATCAACGCCACCGGCGTCGCCAAGGCCCAGATCGTCTCCAACAACTCCCAGGGCGCCCAGCTGGTCGCGCAGTCGTTCGTGGAGGCCATGAAGAGCAAGGGCAACTACGTCGAGCTGGTCGGCAAGGAGTCCGACACCAACGCCAGCGTCCGCTCCAAGGGCTTCGCCGACGTGATCTTTCAGTACCCGGACCTGAAGCCGGTGGCCAAGGAGAGCGCCAACTGGGACCAGCAGGAGGCGTTCACCAAGATGGAGACCATCATCCAGAAGAGCCGCGACATCCAGGGCGTCATCGCCGGCAACGACACCATGGCCCTGGGCGCGGTCGCGGCGCTGAAGGCCGCGGGACTGCTGAAGAAGGTCGTGGTCGTCGGCTTCGACGGCAGCCCCGACGCCATCGCCGCCATCAAGGCGGGCGAGATGCACGCCACCGCGCTGCAACCCGCCGCGCTCGGCGCCACCAGCGCCGTGGACCAGGCCGACCAGTTCATCAAGACCGGCAAGACGGGCAAGGACGAGAAGCAGTCCATCGACTGCGAGCTCGTCACGGCCGACAACGCCGACGAGTTCGGGGTGTTCGCCAGGAAGTGACCCCGCCGGAGTCTCCGCCACCGCGGTACGGACAATAGGCTTCATTCAGGAGTGAATAGAAAGGGGTGCGCGGTGGTCCAGAACCCGGAACGTAGGCGCGACACGACCAAGGATCACCTGCGCCTCCTGGCCCGGGTGGCACGCATGTACCACGAGCAGAACATGCGCCAGCCCGAGATCGCCGCCACGCTCAACATCTCGCAGCCCCGCGTGTCCCGCCTGCTCAAGGAGGCGGTCACGCGGGGCATGGTCCGCACGGTGGTCACGCTCCCCGAAGGGGTGCACACCGAGCTGGAGGAGGAGCTGCAGCGGCGCTACGGGCTGCGCGACGCCGTGGTCGTGGACGTCGAGGACTACCAGGACGACGTGATCCCGTCGCTGGCCTCGGCGGCCGCGGCCTACCTCGGCGTCACCTTCACCGGCGGCGACGTGATCGGCATCTCGTCCTGGAGCGAGACCCTGCTGGCCACGGTCGAACGCCTGCCGCAGAAGAACTCCCAGGTCGCCGACCGCGTCATCCAGCTCGTCGGCGGGGTCGGCAGCCCCGAGGCGCAGGTGCACGCCACCCGGCTGGTCGCCCGCCTGGCCAACCTCACCTACGCCCGGCCGATCTTCGTGCCCCTGCCCGGCGTGGTCGCGACCACCGCGATCCGCGACGCGCTGCTGGAGGACCCCGGCGTGAAGGACGTGCAGGCGCAGTGGCACGACCTGACCGTCGTGCTGGTCGGCATCGGCAGCCTGGAGCCCTCGCCGCTGCTGCTCAGCAGCGGCAACGCGGTCAGCCAGGCCGACCAGGAGGAGCTGCGCGGGCTCGGCGCCGTCGGCGACGTCTGCCTGCACTTCTTCGACGCCACGGGGAAACCCGTCGACTCGGGCTTCGACCAGCGCGTCATCGGCATCGACGCGCCGTCCTTCCGCGCCGTCGAACGGCGGGTGGGGGTCGCGGGCGGCATGCGCAAGCTCTCCGCGATCAAGGCCGCGATCGAGGGCGGCTGGGTCAACGTCCTCATCACCGACCTGACGGTCGCCCGCCTGCTCTGCTCCTGATCGCGTTACGCTGGATCCACCGAACGAGGAGGGCCCAGGCCGAGGCCCGCCGGGTCGGCGCGCGAAGAGATCCCCAGCTTCGGGTGTACAGGTGGAACCCCACCGTCCGCGGGCTCAGGAAGAACTGGGCGCCGGTCGCGGCCGGCTCCGTACGTGCCCGCTCGGCCGAGGGTGCGGAGCCCAGCGCGGCGACGCGGCCGCTGGCCACGGCCGGCTCGTAGCCGCGGGTTCACCTCACGAGGTCCAGGGCCAGCGTGGCCACCGCCAGCCCGAGAAACCCGATCGCCAGGAAGAACGTCGGCGAGAAGTCGCTGACGCGCAGGTGGGTGTAGAGGGCGCAGACGAAGTAGAGGATGAGCCCGGCCGCGGCGGCCGTGCCGACCAGGGGGACGCCGAGGAGCCCGAGCGCCAGCCCGAGCGCGCCCGCGACCTTGAGCGCGCCGATCGGGAAGACCAGCCACGACTCGGGCACTCCCGCCGTCTTCAGCGCGGGACCGAGCGTCCGCATGATCGGTTCGAGCCGGGTCATGGCGGCGAGGCCCGAGAACGTGTTGGCGGCGATGGTCACGAGGGCGGTGACGACATAGGCGGTGGTCAAGAGAGCTCCTTGGAAAGCGGAAGCGGCGTTCGCCACTGAGAGCCCTCGACGCCGGCGAATGTGACATAGCCCGCGGCCGGAAAAATCTCACGAATGGGGTAACCCTTTTCCTGATCAGTTGCGATGAAATGAGCAGACGAGGAGGGGCGCATGGACATCGTTGCGATTGCCGGCCAGGTCATGCCCTATATAACGGCGGCCGTCGGCGCTTACGGGGCCGCGGTGCTGACCAAAACGCAGGACCTGGCGGCCGACGAGTCGGTTAATCTCGGACGCCGGCTGCTGCGGCGTTTCGCCAAGCGGGAGGAGAGCCGCGACCGCATCGAATCCGCCGTACAGGACCTGGTGGAGACGCCCGGGGACGAGGACCTCGTAGCCGCGCTGCGCGGCCAGCTGAAAAAGGCTCTCGCCGCCGATCCCGAGCTGGTCAGGGACGTCACGGAGCTGCTGCGGACGGCTCCCGCCGGCGCGATCGTCGGCAACGACGGCAGCCAGATCGTCTCCGGCAGCTCGATATCCGGTGACAACATCCAGATAGGCCAGGCGCGGGATATCGACATCCGCCGGCGCTGAAGCGTTTACTTGGGTCCGCGTTCCACGTAGATATATCTCGTGATCAGGCGACGGCGGATTCGCGAGTCGTGGGTGTGGCATGCCCTGCTGTGCCTGGCCTTCCTCGCGATTCTCGCCCCGCCGGCCCCGCGTTTTCCCGTGGAGCGGCCGGGACCGGCCATTCCCGCCGGGACTCGTTCCCTGTTATGGCAGGCCCATTTCCGAGGTGACTGGCCCGGTGCGCTCTTCCTGGACGACGTCCTGGTCCTGACGCACGGCGAGCGGGTCGAAGGCAGGAACGCCGTGACAGGTCAGATCCTGTGGTCCTTCAGCGCGTCGGACATCGGCGTCCATCTGCCGCCGGATGAATCGCTGGAGGCCACGGGTGACTACGTCGTCGCGGTGGCCCAGCGCGACGACGAGGACAGCGAGGTGGTCTCCCCGGGCGCCGGCCTGCTCGCCTTCAACGGGCGCACTGGGACGGTCCTCTGGAACCTCACGTCGGGGTTCTACGGCTCCGAGATGCCCGATCCCTACTTCACCTACCTCGGCTCGGGCGGGGAACGCGTACTGATCGAGATCCCTTCCGCCGGCGTGGTGCGGGCTCTGGACGCCGTGGACGGGCAGCCGCGGTGGGAGTCCACCATCTCCCCCGGATGCCACGTCGAGTCGGGAAACGCGGACGAGTCGGTGGCCGCGTACTTGATGAACTGCGCCGGACATTTCCGACTGCGCGTGCTGGGGGTCTCCACCGGGCGTTTCCTCTGGGAACGGGAGGTCTTCCCGTCGGGGACTCCCGTGATCGGGATCAGCGGCCGGGCGATCGGTGTGGAGAGCGACAACGCCTTCACCGTCTACGACACCGACGGACGGCGGCTCTACGAGCACACGGCGGGCGAGACGTGCGTGTGCTTGTGGGCCGCCACGGCCGAGGGCCTGGTGGTCGTACGGCAGGACGACGTCAGCAAGTCCATGGTGGCGGACGCGGTGGACCGGCGATCGCGCCGCGTCACGCCCATCCGCGGCGAGGCGGGAGAGTTCGAGACGGTCGAGGCGGTGGACGGGAGGATCTACGGGAGGAGGCGGCTCGGCGCCACGCTCCAAGGCTCCGCCATCGTGACAGTGGATCCGGCGACGGCGAAGCAGACGCCTGTCGTCACGTTCCCGATCTACGAGGACGTGATCGGCATCAGCCGGTACGCGTTGCTCCTCGCCCCCGACTCGAACGAGGACACGAAGTCACTGCTGGCGTACAGAACGGTCGCACCGCCGATGACCGACCCTGGCCGCACGGCTAGAGGTGGCGTCGAGACCCGGGCCTGGCCGGACACGTGCTCCCTCATCCCGCCCTCGGCACTGGCGGCCGAGTTTCCGAAGGCCCGCTACCGGCCACTCCCACTGCCGGGCCCGCCCGGACTCGGCCTGAGCACCCCCATCGGCTGCGACCTGGTCCCCGGTGACGCGAAGCACCCCGTGCTCACGATCAGCGTCCTGTGGGTGGGCGCGACGGCGGGCGAGGCGGAGACGATACTGCAAACCATCGCCGCCGAGTGGGATGAGAAGGACCCCAGCCGGATCTCCAGCCCCGAGCCCTGGATGCGCTTGTACGTCAGCACGTACATGACCGATGAAACGGTCGTACGGGTGGGCGGCGCGCTGGTCCGCATGGACGGCGCGGGGAACCGTGACGTCGCGGTGCGGCTCGCCCGCGCGCTGGCCGGCAGCCTCCGGGCGGCGGCATGACCCGCCTGCCCGGCGCGGAGCCGGGCCAGCCGGCCACCGCGGCCCCGGTGCTGCGGGATTCGGTGGTCGGTGGGGACAACATCCAGATCACGACCGCACGGGACGTGACGATCATCTCACGAGGTGTCCCCAGGCTCCCGCGGTTGATCGCCGCCGGGGTCGCGCTGGTGCTCTGCGGCGTGGCGGCCGGGCTGTGGCCCACCTTGGTGGACGCGGCCGAGGATCTGGCCGGCGCACCGGTCCTGGCCGGCACGGTCACGTCGAGGCTCGACGTGACGGACTCCGTGGCGACGCACGACCAGCTGCCGCCCGCCGATCACGCCATGCTGATGCGAGGCCCGCGCCTCAAGCAGCTGACCGAGATGCTGTCACGTAATCACGCGGCGCGCGTGCGGAAGATGAACGTGGTCGTCGTCCTCCAGGGGCGGCGCAGCGAGCCGATCAGGATCATCGACGTCCGGCCCCGGATTCTCCGCTCCGGTCCCGTTCCCACGGGCACCTGCCTCACCGTTCCCTCCCAGGGGGACGGAGCCGAGTACGAGGTCAAGGTGGACCTCGATCGCCAGACGCCTGAAGGCGGAGGTTCGCGGTTCTTGCCCAAGAGCATCGACCTGGCCGACGGCGAGCGCGTCACGATCGACTTCACCGCGACGGCCGAACTCCGCTGGTACGAGTGGGACATCGAGGTGGTCTACGTCTACAAGGCCGACGAACAGCCCGCGAGCGCGTTCTTCCGCGAGGCCGACGGGCAGCCGTTCAGGGTCACGGGAGAGGCCAAGGGGTACGCCACCGTTTACGGCGATCCCACTCTCCTCGGCGGGGGCTATCGGGTCTGGAAGAGGAACCAGCCGTGCCGCGGGTGGTGAGGGCATGCCTCCTGGCCGTCCTCCTCCTGAGCATGGCCCTGGTGCCGGCGAGCGCGCCGGCCGGCGCCCTGCCGAGAGCGCGGCTCGTCTCCCTCTGGCACGCCGACGTGCCCATCCCGCGCGAGGGTTACGAGCACGCGCTGACCTCCCGCGACTTCCTCCTGCGCACCGGGCGGGGCGTGCTGGCGTTCGGGACGGACGACGGGCGCCCGAGGTGGAGGTACCAGCTCACCACCGCGTCCGCCACGGGCTGGGACCTCGCCTCCGGCGTCGTCCTGATCGACTACTACCGGCCGGCCAGGCAGGCGAGCGGCAGGCATGAGCTGATCGCACTGTCGAGCACCACCGGCAGGCAGCTCTGGCGCAGGCAGGGGACGTCCCTCCCGCCAGGCTGGAGGAGATCGTCGGCTCCCCGGGACCGCTCGCCGGTGTTCGCCGTCGGGGCGGCCGGCGCGGTCAAGGGGATCGCGACCGGGACGGGCCGCGAGGTGTGGAGTTTCCGCGTGCCCGCCGGGTGCGACGTCTCCGGCTCGGCGGCCCGCGCCGCCGACGTGGTGCTGTTCCTCGCCTGCGGCCGGTCACCGCGCGTGCTCCTGCTGGACGCCGCCACCGGTACGACGCTCCGCTCGATCCCGCTCCCCGCGGGAACCTCCCCGGACTTCCAGGTGGCCGACGGCGTGATCGCGTTCTTCGGGGACCGCGCGATGACGCTGTTCGACGACCGCGGACGGGCCGTCCTCCACCACGGGGAATGCTGGCCGCGCTGCGCCGTGGCGCGGGGGCCCGGCCTCGTGCTGACGACCTATCACAGCGGCGAGGACGACGTCCTGGCGGCGACGTCCTGGCCGGACGGCGCGCCCCTGTGGCAGGTGAAGCCGGCGCCGGAGTACGCGAAGCTGGTCGAGGGCGGCATCGGAGCCCGGGCCGGGCTCGGCGGGTTCCCGGTCGTCGATTCGATCGAGCCAGGGACCGGGGCGGCGACCTCGTACAGCCTGCCCCTCCCGGCCGAGGTGCTGGCGTCGGCCGGTCAGCGGCTCTACGTCGGGAGCGTCATGCACGCGGCGGGGCAGACCGCCCGCGTGCGCGTCACGGCCCTGCGGCGCGTCCCGCCGGGCACAGGCCCCTCGCTGCTCGCGGGCGTGAACCCGGGCCGCTGGCCGGACGCCTGCGCGCTACTGCCAGCCGGGACGTTCTCACCCGGTCAGCCTCAGACCGCCCTGTACGGATACACGCTGCCCAGGCCCGTCTCCTGTAGCTACACAGAGCCGGGCGCCGGCTCCTTCAGCCTCCGCGTGATCTGGATCGCCGACGATGAGGACGAGGCCGCGGATATGGTCCAGGCCCTGGCAGACGTGTACGCCTACCGGTCCGCCGGGATCGGGGACCAGGCCGTGGTGGACGGCTCTCCGCCGAGCAGGATCTACTTCCGGGCCGGCCCGGTGGTGGCGGCCGTGACGTCGAGCGACCTTCCCATCCGGCGCCGGTTGACGGCGCTCGCCGGATCGATCGCCGACCGGTTACGCGACGCGGGCCCCGGCGTCCGGGCACCGGCCACGCTTCCCGTCGCGCCTTCGCGGCGGCTCGTCCTGTCCCGCCTGCCCGGGACGAAGGTGACGGTGGCCCAGGACCTCACGGCCCCGCCCGTGGTCACCGCGTACGTGCTGGACGGGCACCCGTACGTCCGCGAGAAGGGAACCTTCACCCGGCTGGGCACGAAGGTGCACGCGCTCTCGCCGAGCGGCGCCTGGGGAGCCCGGACGACGGAGAACCACCCCTCGCGCGGCCGGGACCCGGTGACGATCCTGGACACCGCGAAGCGGTCGGTCCACCGGATCCCGACCGTCGAGGCTCCCATGGGTGTGGCCTCGCCCGTCTGGTCACCGGACGGGCGGCGGCTGCTGCTGACCGCCACCGACGCGGACACGATCACCGGGTTCGTGATCATCGACCTGGCCACGATGCGTCCCCGGTTCGTCCGCGTCACCGAGGGTGACCGTTACTCGGGCGCGTTCCGTTGGGGAGCTGACGCCAGGACCGTCGCCCTGCAGTCCGGACCCAAGACCGAGTACGAGGACGCGGCCGAGGGCGCGGACAACGATTTGGACGTCACGTTCTTCAACCTCGACGGCACCGTGAACCGTCGCCTCGGGAACGTCGGGAAGCTGATCGACGGACAGAACTGGGTGTCGCCCTCCGGCCTGGTCTTCGCCACCCACTGCCCTGGACGCACGAGCCAGACCTGCCTGTGGCGGACCGCGAACGGCGCCAGGACCGCCCGGATCCCCGTCGAGCCGGATTCTCTCGTCTCCTGGTACGGCGAGAAGCGGCTCCTCGTCTGGCACGCTCTCACCTCCGAGGAACAGGCCCTCGCGGTCACCGACTTCTTCGGCCGGCCCCTCACCCACCTCGCCAGGGCCTACGGGCACGACGGGCTGACGCTCGCCGCCGGGGCGGCGTAGCGCTTCCACATAGTCTGTGCCACACTCAACTGTTATAGAACAGTCTCAAGAGTTATAGATGGGTGAGGCACATGGCGACAGGAGTCCTGGCGACGCGGCCAGGTGTGATGGAGGACCCCGGGGAGCGGGGCAGGTTCGGGGAGTACGGCGGGCTCTACGTGCCGGAGTCGCTGGTCGCGGCGTGCCGGGAGGTGGAGGCGGCCTTCCGGGAGGCCCGGACCGACCCGGCCTTCCGCGAGAGCCTGGCGGAGTCGCTGGCCCTGCACGTGGGGCGGCCCACGCCGCTGACCCCGGCGCGGCGGCTGTCGGCGGAGCTGGGCGTGACCCTGCTGCTCAAGCGGGAGGATCTCGCCCACACCGGCTCCCACAAGATCAATAACGTGCTGGGCCAGGCCCTGCTCGCGCTCCGGATGGGCCGCACCCGGCTGATCGCCGAGACCGGCGCGGGGCAGCACGGCGTGGCCGTCGCGACCGCCGCCGCGCTGCTGGGGCTGCCGGCGACCGTGTTCATGGGGGAACGGGACGTCGAGCGGCAGGGGCTGAACGTGTTCCGGATGCGCATGCTGGGCACCGAGGTCGTGCCGGTCGGCACCGGCAGCCGTACCCTCAAGGACGCCACCAGCGAGGCGATGCGCCACTGGGTGGCGGACACCGAGGAGGCGTACTACTGCGTCGGCTCGGTCATCGGGCCCAACCCGTACCCGTGGATGGTGCGCGAGTTCCAGCGGGTCATCGGCGACGAGGCGCGCGAGCAGTGCGCCGGGGCGCTCCCGGCCGCCGTGCCCGACTACGTCGTGGCCTGCGTGGGAGGCGGCTCCAACGCGGCGGGCACGTTCGCCGGGTTCGTCGGCACCTCCGCCCGGCTCATCGGGGTGGAGGCGGAGGGCGGCGCCGGGGCGGCCAGGGGCAGCCTCGGCGTGCTGCACGGCTTCCGCTCGCTGTTCCTCCAGGACGACCACGGGCAGATCACCGAGGCGCACTCCATCGCCGCCGGCCTGGACTACCCGGGGGTCGGGCCGGAGCACGCCCACCTGCGTGACCTCGGCCGGGCGCGTTATGTCACGGTCTCCGACGAGGAGGTGGTGGACGCGGCGGTGCGGCTGGCCCGCGCCGAGGGCATCGTGCCCGCGCTGGAGTCGGCGCACGCGGTCGCGTGGGTGATCCGCGCGGCGCGTACGGGCGAGCTGCCGCCCGGTGCGACGGTCCTGCTCACCCTGTCCGGCAGGGGCGACAAGGACATCTCCACCCTGAAGGAGCTGGTATGAGCACCGGCCTGCTCGAAAGCCCGCTGCGCGCCCGGCGCGACGGCGGCCACAAGCTGCTCATGCCGTACGTGACCGGCGGCATCACCCCCGGCTGGACCGGCTACCTGCGGGCGTTCGCCGCCGCCGGCGCGGACGCGATCGAGCTCGGCCTGCCGTTCTCCGACCCGACGCTCGACGGCGCCACCATCCAGGAGGCGTCGGACGCGGCGCTGGCCCGGGGCGCGACGGCCCACGGCATCCTGGCCGAGGTCGCCGAGCTGCGCCTGGACGTGCCGCTGGTCGCCAGCACCTACTACAACCTGGTGCTGCGCGACGGGCCCGCGGAGTTCTGCCGGGCGCTGCGCCGGGCGGGGGTCGCCGGGCTCATCGTGCCCGACCTGCCGCTGGACGAGGCCGGCGAGCTGGCGGACGCGGCCGCCGCCACCGGCGTCGACCTGGTGCTGCTCGCCTCCCCCGCGACGCCGCAGCGACGGCTGGACGAGATCGCGCGCCGCAGCCGGGGCTTCGTCTACGCCGTCTCGGTGATGGGCACCACCGGCGAGCGGGCCGCGCTCGCCGAGCCCGCCGCGGCCCTGACCGAACGGATCAAGCAGGGCAGCGACCGGCCGGTCTTGCTAGGATTTGGCATTTCCACGCCGGAACAGGCCGTGGAGGCCACCCGGCGCGCCGACGGCGTCGTCATCGGTACCGCGATCATGCGCCGGATCCTCGACGGGGCGGCGCCGGACGACGTCGGCGCCTACCTGACGGGCCTGCGGCGGGCCCTGGACCAGGAGTGTGACGAAACACGATGGCCCGCGACGCCGGACACGAGGCGAGGTACCGCGCCATAGCCGCCGACCTCGCCGCGAAGATCCGGTCGGGACATTACGCCCCCGGCGCGGCGCTGCCGCCCCAGCGCGAGCTGAGCGCCTCGTACGGGGTCACCCTGATGACGCTGCGCCAGGCGCTCCGGCAGCTCAGCGACGAAGGGCTGATCGTGCAGCAGGCCGGACGGGGCACGTTCGTGTCCCCGCCGCACCTGGCCTACCAGCTCGGCTCCCTGCAGAGCCTGGCCGACGACCTCAGGAAGCAGGGCCACGAGGTTCGCACGGTCGTGCTCGGGCGCTCCCTGCGCCGGGTCCCGGCCGGGGTCGCCACGCAGCTGCGCACCGCTCCCGGCGAGAGCGCGCTGCGGCTGGAACGGGTGCGCGAGTTCGCCGGCCGCCCCGCGATCCACCAGGTCTCCTGGATCCGGCGGCCGGCCGCCGAGCAGATCCGGGATCGGGACTTCACCGCCGTCTCCCTCTACGGCGCCCTCGCCGACTGCGGCGTGGCGGTGGCGCGCGCCTCGGAGAAGATCCGGCCCGGCCTGCTCGACCCGGCCGTCGCGGCGCACCTCGGGGAGCCGCCCGGCAGCCCGGTCTTCCTCAGCGAGCGGATCACGTACGCGCTCGACGCCACCGCGCTGGTGGCCGACCACGCCACCATCCTGGCCAGCATGATGGAGATCCGCACAGAACGGGCCGCCACCGGCCTGTCGCTCACCTGGGGCGCGAGCACCTGACCCCAGGTAGATCTTGGTCAATGTTTTCGATCTACGTCGGCGCAGGTCAGCGTGTCCGTCGCCGGGGAAGGCCGGTCGGCTGCGACGTTGGTGCTCCAGGTCTCACCCGGGTGTTGGAGCGCAAATGATCAATCTCGGCTTCGTCGGGCCCAGCCGTCCCGCCAACGACTACAAGCTCACCGACGTGATCGACGGTGACACCCCGAAGATCGAAATGTCGGTCCGCATGGTGTCCATCGACACCCCGGAGACCCACTTCGGGGGCACCCCGGTCACGGCCCAGGCCGCGCTCGAGCGCACCAAGACCCGCCTGCAGGACGGCACGTACGACGCCATCCCCGAGCACCTGCGCGAATATCTCATCTCGCGCATCACCCCGAACGCCGCCGATCACCACATGACCGCCGGCCAGCTGGCGGCCGAGGCGCACAAGACCATGGTGAAGACCCGCCTGACCCGCCCGGACGGCACCCAGCGCAAGCTGGCCGTCATCGCCACCGGCGAGCTCGTCGAGAACCACGGCCGCCTGCTGGCCTACACCGCGCCCTGGTTCGCCGGCGGGACGTCGGACCCGCTGCCGCCCCGCGACGACCCGCAGCGCCGCACCTTCAACCTCGACCTGCTGTCCCTCGGGTGGGCCGCCAGCTTCCTCATCTACCCCTCCATCCCGTCCACCTTCGACCTGAACCTGATGCTCGACGAGGCCGAGGTGGCCTGGGAGCAGAAGCGCGGCGCGTGGGCGCAGTTCGGCCCCGAGCTGCTGCTGGGTTACGAGTACCGGGCCTGCGTCAAGCTCGGCACCGAGGACCTGAAGAGTCCCGCGGAGGCCATCGCGAACGCCTACGAGCGCGTGTGCGTGGACCTGCGCACCCTGACCGAGGTCGGCCTGTACGGCTACCACCAGGTCCCGCCGCCGAACCGGCTGTGGATCTGGAAGACGGACCTGGAGCAGGCCCGCAAGGACCTGCCCATCAAGCACTAGTTCCTGACGCTCACGCCGCCGTGCGGATGATGCCCAGGGCCTCCTCGACGCGGTCGGCGTGGGTGCGGAAGCTGAGCACGCACAGGCGCAGGAAGAACTTCCCGGCGACGGTGGTGCTGCTCAGGAAGACGCGCTGGGTGTCGTTGACGTCCGCCAGGAGCCGCCGGTTGCGCTCGTCCGTGCCACGCAGCCGGAAGAGCACGACCGTCAGGTCCGGCCGCCACGGCACCTCGAAGCGCGGGTCCTGGGCGAGCCGGCGGTGGACGTGGCCGGCGAGGTCGAGCTTCTCGTCCAGCTCCCGCTCGAAGGCGCGCACGCCGTGCAGGTGCAGCGGCAGCCACAGCCGCAGGCCGCGGAACTCCCTGGTCAGCTCCACCCCGAGATGTCCGTAGTCGGGCAGGCCGTCCAGCTCCCGCAGGTCCTGCAGGTACCGGCCGTCGGCCGCGTGGGCGGCGTGGAGCACGGCCGGGTCGCGCACCAGCAGCAGGCCGGTGCCGTACGGGAGGAAGAGGCTCTTGTGCGGGTCCAACACGATCGAGTCGGCGGCCTCGATCCCGGCGAGCCGGGTCCGGCCGCGTTCGGTGAGCTGGAAGCCGCCGCCGTAGGCCGCGTCCACGTGGAACCAGAGCCCTTCACGGCGAGCCAGCTCGCCCAGCTCGGGCAGGGGGTCGACGGTGCCGGAGCTGGTGGTCCCGGCGGTGCCGGCCAGCAGGAACGGGTGCAGTCCCGCCGCACGGTCGTCGGCGATCATCCTGGCCGCCGCCGCGACGTCCATGCGCAGGTCCGCGGTGGCGGGCACGACGCGGATCCGCTCCGGGGGCAGGCCCGCGATGCGGGCGGCCTTGGCGACGCAGTAGTGCGTGTGCTCGCTCACGTACAACGTGCCGTCGCCCGGCCGGCCGTGCCGGGCCGCGAGCAGCGCCGACAACGTGGCCGGCGAGCCACCCGTCGTGACCAGCCCGCCCGCGCCCGCCGGCAGTCCGAAGCGGTCGCAGAACCAGGTCACCACCCCGTGCTCCATGGCGACCAGGGCGGGTGACATCTGGGCCACTCCGGTGAAGCGGTTGGCGGCCTGGGCGAGCAGCTCCGCCAGCGCCGCGGTGACCAGACCACCCGCCGGGAAGTAGGCCAGGTAGCCGGGCCCCGCCGTGTTCACGCCTTGCCCGGCCGCCTGGCGGAACGTCTCCAGGAGCGCGCCGAAGTCGCCGGGGCCGTCGGGGGGCGGCCGGAGCAGCGCGGGGGCCAGCCGGTCCACCTGCCCGTAGTCGCTCGCGGGCGCCGAGTCCAGCTCGGCGACCCAGTCGGCCAGGAAGTCCACCGCCTGGCGGCCCAGCCGGGCGACGGCGGATCGGTCGAGTTCGAGGGGAAGAGCACTTTCGTCGGTTGTCACGCGAGGCACCGTAAACCGGTGCCGAACATCATGGATTGGACGTTATTGCACTCCCCGCTGGTAAGCGCGGGGCGGGACGCCGACGAGGCTCCGGAAGTGCCGCGAAAGGTGCGACTGATCGCAGAACCCCACCGCCACGGCGGCCTCGGCCGGCGGCACGCCCTGCCGCAGCAGCTCGCGGGCCTTCGAGACGCGCAGCTGGGTCACGTACGCGTGCGGCGGCATGCCGTACGCGCGCCGGAACGAGCGCAACAGCGCGAACGCCGTGACCCCGGCCGTGGCGGCCAGCTCGTTCAGGCCGGGCGGGTTCGGCATGGTCGCGTGGAGCAGGTCGCGGATCTCGGCCATGCTCCTGTGCCCGGTCGAGCGGGCCGGGCGCCTCGGGCGGCGCGTGCCGTACGCGCCGAGCACGACGGTCAGCAACGCGTGCAGCTGGGAGTCGGCGGCCAGCGACGGGCCGGACTCCGCCGCGCGATGGGCGGCCGTCACCCGCCGGGCCACCCGCGCGTCGGGCACCATCCTCCGGTCGAACGACGGGATCCCGGCGGGCACGCCGAGCTCGTCCGCGACCTCCCGCATCTGCTCGACGCTCGGGTAGAGCACCCGGTACGTCCACCCGTCGGCGGTCGGGGACTCGCCGGTGTGGACGATGCCGGGCTCGATCAGCACGACGTCGTCGATGCCCGCGTACTCGACGCCGTCCGCGAAACGGATCTCCTCCAGGCCCGCCTCCAGCGTCCCGATCGCGTACGTCTCGTGGCTGTGCCGGGCGAACCGGCGCCGGACGAAACGTGCCCGCATCAGATCCAGGCCACCGAGGCCGCCGTAACGCCAATAGCTGGCGAACTCTCCGGATGCCATGACGTCCTCCCACCGATTCCGGCACTCCCGCACCGCCGCTCCTGCGACCTCATCAGTTCGCGGGCGCGCGTGAGCGCGCCGCGGCACGTCGATCCTGCCGTGGTCGCGGACGTCGCCGAGTGGCTCTCACCGGGTCAGCGGGAGATCACCTGGCTTCTGTCCGGGTTCAAGGGCCGGATCGCTCTCGCTCCGCTGCGCGGGCAGCTCGGGAACGGCCTCCTCCTCCGCGAGGGCGGGCCGCTCGGGCTGGACCCGTTCGGAGCCGACCGCGGCGGGCCCGGTCTGGACCCGTTCCGCGTCGGCCGTGGCGGGCCCGGCCGGTGCGGCGTTCTGCGTCGCCCGTTCGAAGAAGCGCAGCAGCTCGACCGGCAGCGGCATGATCAGCGTGGAGTTCTTCTCCGCGGCGACCTCCACCACGGTCTGCAGCAGGCGCAGCTGCAGCGCGCCCGGCGTCTGGGCCATGATGCCCGAGGCGTCGGCCAGCTTGCCCGCGGCCTGCAGCTCGCCGTCGGCGACGATCACCCGGGAGCGCCGCTCGCGCTCCGCCTCGGCCTGGCGGGCGATCGACCGCTTCATGGCCTCGGGCAGCTGCACGTCCTTGATCTCCACGCGGTCGATGTGGATGCCCCAGCCGAGCGCCGGGCTGTCGATCATGAGCGCGAGGCCCCGGTTCAGCTCCTCGCGGTTGGTCAGCAGATCGTCCAGCTCGCTCTTGCCGATGATGGACCGCAGCGAGGTCTGCGCCACCTGCTCGACGGCGAACAGGTAGTTCTGCACCTCGATCGCGGCCCGCATCGGGTCCTGCACCCGGAAGTAGGCGACGGCGTCGACCCGTACGGAGATGTTGTCCCTGGTGATGCCCTCCTGCGTGGGGATCGGCATCGTGACGATCTGGACGTTGACCTTCCGCATCCGGTCGACCCCGGGGATCAGGAACCTCAGGCCCGGCTGACGGATCTGCTGTTGTGCCCGGCCGAAGCGGAAGACGATGCCGCGTTCGACCTGGTTGACGACTCTCACCCCGGTGACCACCACCAAGAAGAGGAAGAAGGCGATGACTCCGAGCACGATGTTGATGTCCATGGACCTATCCCTTCTCTTACGAGACTAGGTCCAGATCTCCTCCCGCGCAGCCGCAGCTGCGCCGCGGGATCAGGGCGGCGCGGGCGGCGAGCGGGGCGGCCGCCTCGTCGAACAGCAGGGCGACGGCCTGCTCGGCCATGGCCTGGAGCGGTTGCTCGGTCACCGTGAGCGCCGGAGCGGTGTGGGCGCTCTCCGGGGTCCCGTCGAGGCTGATCACGGCCAGCCGGTCGGGGACGGCCAGGCCGCGGGCCCAGGCGCCGGACAGGACCCCGATGGCCTGCTCGTCCGTGGCGGTGACCAGGGCGCGCGGCAGGGTGCCGGCGGCGGCGAGGCCGCGGGTCAGGGCGTCCGCCGCGGCCCGCGAGTAGTCGCAGCGCAGGAGCGCCGCGCCGGGGTCGCCGGCGACGGCCGCCTGCCAGGCCGCCCGCCGCACGCCCACGGGCCCCTCGTCGTCGGGGCCGGCCAGGAAGGCGACGTGCCGGTGCCCGTGCCCGCGCAGGTGCGCGACCGCCTCCCGTACGGCGTCCTGGTTGTCGGCCGCCGCCACCGGCGCGCCCGGGGGCCCGTGGTGGACGTAGACGGCGGGTACGCCGGCCGCCTCCGCCACCTCGGCCACGTCGCCCACGGAGTCGGCCGAGACGATCACCAGCCCGTCGACCTGGGCGGCCAGGAAACGCTCGACGAGATGCCGCTGGCGCTGCGCCGAATAGCCGGCGTTGCCGACCAGCGTGAGCAGGTCGCGACCTTCGAGCGCCCGCTCGACGTGCCTGGCCAGGGCCCCGAAGTAGGGGTTGGACGCGTCGGCCAGCACCAGCCCGGCCACGCCCGTGGTGCGCGAGCGCAGCGCGCGGGCGATGCGGTTGGGCCGGTAGCCGAGCTCGGCCGCCGCGGCCAGGACCCGCTCGCGGGTGGCGGCGGCGACGGGACGGGGGCCGTTGTTCATCACATAGCTGACCACCGCCGTCGAGGTCCCCGCTCGGCGGGCCACGTCGGCCAGAGTGCTCGGACGTTTCCTCATGGCGGTTTACATTCTCGCATCTAATCGATTAGATATGCACTTGGCGGTTCTAAACGATTAGACAAGAGGTGACCGTGCTGCCCTTGATCGTCGACACCGACACCGGCTCGGATGACGCGGTGGCGCTGCTGCTGGCCGCCGCCAGCGGCCTGGGCGACGTACGCGCGGTGACGACGGTGGCGGGCAACGTGCCCCTGGCGACCGCCACCCGCAACGCGCTCATCTCCCTGCAGACGGCCGGCCGCCCGGACGTCCCCGTTCACGAGGGCTGCGAGAGCCCCATGACCCGCGCGCTGTCCACCGCCCAGCACGTCCACGGCCAGGACGGGATGGGCGACCTGGACCTCCCCGACCCCCTGGGGGCCGCCGAGCGGGAGCACGCCGTGGACGTCCTGCTGGCCGCGCCCCGCCGCCTCCCCGGCGAGCTGACGCTGGTCACGCTGGGGCCGCTCACCAACCTCGCCGCCGCCCTGCTCCGCGACCGCGACCTGCTCCGCCGGTACCGGCACGTGTACTGCATGGCCGGCGCCGCGGACCTGTGGGGCAACGTCTCGGCCACCGCCGAGTTCAACGTGTGGGTCGACCCCGAGGCCGCCCGCGTGGTGCTCCAGGCCGCCACACCGGACCAGGTGACCTGGATCGGCTGGGACGTCTCGCGCCGGGACGCCGTGATGACCCCGGCGGACCAGCTCCGGCTGGAGCGGATCGGCACCCCCATGGCCACCTTCGCCCACCGCGTCAACCGGACGGTCGCCGAGTGGGCCCGCGACGTCACCGGCCTGTCCGGCTACGACCTGCCCGACCCCGTCGCCATGGCCGTGGCGCTCCGGCCCGAGCTGGCCGTCGAGCGGGAGCGGGCGTACGTGGACGTCGCGCTCGGCGACGAGGCCCGCGGCCAGCTCATCATCGACCGCCGCCGCTCGGCCCCCGCACCCAACCTGACACTGGTGCGGCGGGTCGACGAGACCGCTTTCAAGCAACTGCTCTTCGACACCTGTGAGGGACCGCGATGAACCGGCGTTACGAGTTGCACTGCCACCTCGACGGATCGGTACGCCCGAGCACGATCGCCGATCTGGCCCGCCGCCAGGGCATCACCCTGGAGGCCCCCGTCGAGCAGCTGGTGACGGCGCCCGCCGGGTGCGGCAGCCTGGGCCGGTTCATCACGTACATCGAGGTGCCCCTCCAGGTGCTGCAGACGCCCGACGCGCTGAGCAGGGCCGCCCGCGAGCTGGTGGAGGACTGGAGCGCGGACGGCGTGGTCTACGGCGAGGCGCGCTTCGCCCCGCAGCAGCACGGGCGCCAGGGCATGACCATCGACGAGGCGGTCGAGGCCGTCGCCGAGGGGCTGGCGGCGGGCGAGGCGGCGACGGGCGTGCGTACCGGGCTGCTGCTGTGCTGCCTGCGGCATCAGACGCCGGAGCAGAGCCTGGCCGTCGCCGAGACGGCACTGCGGCACCGCGACAAGGTGGCCGGGCTCGACCTGGCCGGCGACGAGCTGCTGTACGCGGCCACGCCGCACCGGGCCGCGTTCGACCTCGCCCACGCGGCCGGTCTCCCCTGCACGGTGCACGCCGGCGAGGCGGCGGGCCCCGAGAGCATGTGGGAGGCGATCGACGTGCTCGGCGCCCGCCGGATCGGGCACGGCGTCCGCTGCACCGGCGACTCCGCGCTGCTCGAACGGCTGCGCCGCGACCGGATCGCCCTGGACATGTGCCCGATCAGCAACGTGCTGACCGGCGCCGTCCCCGGCATGTCCGAGCACCCCGCGATCCCGCTGCTGGAGGACGGGCTGGCGGTCACGATCAGCACCGACACGCGTACCACCGCCGCGACCACGCTGGAGCGGGAGTTCGCCGGGTGGACGGCCGAGCAGGAGAAGCGCGCCCAGGCGAACGCGGCGGAGGCGGCCTTTCGCCGGGACTGAAAGTTTCACCGGGTCTTGACAGTCTCTGTTGCGAACCTCAACACTCTATGCCGCCCAAAATATGTGACATAACGCACGCTGTTAGCGCTAACACAAAGAGCGGCTCACGGAGGTTTCCGAATGAGACGATTGCGGGCGGCGACGATCGCCCTCCTGATGCTTGTCACCGCGTTCCTCACGACCACCCCGGCGGCCACGGCGGCCACGGCGGCGACCTCAGCGGCGGCGAAGAGCGTCTTCATCCCGGCACGCTGGCAGAGCACGGGCGAGGTGCCGTGGGCCAGTGACCGTACGAAGGAATCCGCGAACTTCATCTTGTTATGGGGCGACCGATCGGGCACGAACCCCAAGGCCGCGCCCTCCCCGTACAACTTCGACCCCGACAACATGCTCAGCCAGCTCGAGAGCCTCTACTCCTTCTACGTGAACACCATGAAGTTCACGCCGGAGACCGGGCTGCTGGCGCAGTACAAGATCATCGTCATCGTCACCAGGACCTGGTCGAACGCGCCGCTCGACGCGTGGGCGACGGGCGGCTCGACCGACGGCAAGGTCGGCGTCATCAACATCGCCCCCGCCGCCGCGCTCCCCGGCTCCTGGGGGCTGGCGCACGAGCTGGGGCACGTGTTCCAGAACTACACGTTCCTCGGCAGGTCCGGCTACGGGTTCACGGACCCGAGCGCGGGCACGTTCTGGGAGACGAGCGCCGAGTTCATGGCCATGCAGGTCTACCCGAAGACGGCGGCGGGCGACCTGACGAGGTTCATCCGCACGGAGAACCTCGCCTACAGCAGCAGCCGGCACCACTACGGCAACTGGATGCTGCTGCAGTACATCAAGGACCGCGACGGCCTGGCCATGTTCAACCGGCTGTGGAACGAGGCCAGGAGCAACGAGCACCCGCTGGAGACCTACCGCCGGATCGCCGGCATCGACCAGGCCGAGCTCAACCGGCGGCTGGGTGAGTACGCCCAGCGCAACGTGACGTGGGACTACTCCAACCGCGCCGACTTCATGCCGTTCATCAACAGCCTGTATCCCTTCGTCACGGCCTACAACGGCGTCGAGGTGCAGGCGGTCAACGCCTCGGCCGGGCACTTCCGCATCTCCGACGCCATCGCCCCCTCCGACTACGGCTACAACAAGATCCGCCTCGTCCCGAGCAGCGACGGCGCGCTCATCCGGATGCGGTTCAGGGGTCACGTCAACTCCGCGGCCGGGTCGGGCTGGTCGTACGGGTTCGTCGCGGTGAAGAATGGCACGCCCCGCTACAGCCCGATCTACAGCTCCTCGAACGGCGAGGTGACCTTCCAGACCCAGGCGGGCGAGAAGGACGTCTACCTCGTGGTCGTCGGCGCCCCGAGCGCCGTGCACAAGTACGCCTTCCTCGACGGCTACCCGAAGAACTACCGCTACCCGTACCAGTTCCGGCTGCAGGGCGCCACGCCGTGGGGTTTCGAGCCTGGTCACGTGAAGCCGGCCGCGCCGGGCGGCGGCCACTGGCACTCCAACGGCGGCGGCTGGGTGGACAACCGCGCCAACGTGGCCGCCACCGCCTACGTCGGCCCCCGGGCCGCCGTGTACGGCAACAGCACGGTCAGCGGCAACGCCCGCATCGAGGACCTGGCCTGGGTCAACAGCGGCGCGACCGTCGGCGGCAGCGCCGTGGTGAAGAACAGCGCGCTGGTCCAGGGCGGCGCCAACCTCGGCGGCAGCGTGGTCGTCGGCGGCGACGCCGAGCCCGCGACGGCCTGCTCCTCGGGCACGTACCTGATGTTCAACCCCGACCGGCGCTGCGACGGCGGCGGTGGCGAGGCGGACGTCAACCCGTCCCACCCGATCTTCAGCGACGCCGACCTCGCCTTCGGCGGCGGGGGCGGCGACCCCACGCCCGTCAACCTGGCTTCGAGCGCGACGCCCTCGGCCTCCTACACCTCGCCCTGGGAGAGCGTCGCCGCCGTCAACGACGGCCTCGTGCCCAGCCCGCGCTGGGGCACCTGGCCGGAGACCGGCACCCAGTGGGCCGAGCTGACCTGGTCCTCGGCCCAGACGATCAAGT
Organism: Nonomuraea angiospora; assembly: GCF_014873145.1. Classification (NCBI taxonomy): domain Bacteria; kingdom Bacillati; phylum Actinomycetota; class Actinomycetes; order Streptosporangiales; family Streptosporangiaceae; genus Nonomuraea; species Nonomuraea angiospora. Next base: position 6,775,445 of record NZ_JADBEK010000001.1, read on the forward strand.
CGGCCGAGGTCTACTTCTTCGACGACGGGGGCGGCGTGCGCGTGCCCGCCTCGTGGAAGCTGCAGTACTGGAACGGCAGCGCGTACGCGGACGTGCCCGGGGCGAGCGCGTACGGGATCACGGCCGGGGCCTACAACCCGGTCACGTTCACCGCTGTCAGCACCACCAGGCTGCGGGTCGTGCTGCAGAGCGGCCAGGGCTCGGTCGGCCTCCTGGAGGTCCGCGCCTTCGGCTGATGGGACGCAGGATAATCGGCGCATGGCAGACCCCGTCGAGATAGCGGACCATGACCCGGCCTGGCAGGAGGAGTTCGCCAGGATCGGCGAGGCCCTGCGCCGGCGGCTCGGCGACGTGGCACCGCGGATCGATCACATCGGATCGACCGCGGTGCCCGGCCTGGCGGCCAAGCCGGTGATCGACGTCCAGGTGTCGGTGCGGTCGTTCGAGCCGCCGGAGGCGTTCAGGCCGCCGCTGGAGAGCCTCGGCCTGGTGTACCGGGCGGACAATCCCGACCTGACCAAGCGCTACTTCCGCGAGGCGTCGGGCGAGCGCCGCACGCACGTCCATGTACGCGTGCTGGGCAGCTTCTCCCAGCAGCTCTCCCTGCTCTTCCGCGACTACCTGCGCGCCCACCCCGAAAGCGCGGCCGAGTACGCGGCGGTCAAGCGGCGTCTCGCGGCCGAGTTCCGGCACGAGCGGCACCGATACGTCGAGGCGAAGCGGCCGTTCGTCTGGGACACGCTTCGCCAGGCCGACGGCTGGTCTCAGGTCACCGGCTGGGCGCCGGGGCCGAGCGACGCGTGACTCAAGGGCTGGTCTCGGTCTTGGTCGGTACGTCGTCGTACTCGACCGCGTAATCCTGCTTCGACCGGTCCTTCAAGGCGAACGCCGCAACCACGCTGATCAGCGCACATATCGCCATATAGACGGCTACGGCGAACGAGCTCTGGTACGTCGCGTACAACCAGACCGCGATCAGCGGCGCGGGCCCGCCCGCCGTCACCGAGGCCAGCTGGTAGCCGAGCGAGGCCCCGCTGTAGCGCAGCCGCCCGGTGAAGCTCTCGGCGATGAACGTGGCCTGCGGGCCGTACTGGATGTCGTGAATGGGCGCCGCCAGCACGATGGCCAGCAGGACCAGCGAGGGGACGCGGGTGTCCAGCAGCGGCCAGTAGACGAACGACCAGACCACCATGGCCGCGGCCCCGATGATGTACAGCTTGCGGCGGCCCACGAGGTCCGAGACGTATCCCCAGAAGGGCACGGTGAACAGCGACACGATCCCGGCGGCGATGACGTACGGGTAGATGTCACCCGCCTTGAACCCGAGGGTCTTGGTGGCGTACGTGAGGATGAAGACGGTGAAGATGTAGAACGGCGCCTGCTGCCCGGTCCGGAGCAGCGCGCTCAGCACGATCTCCCGCCAGTTCCTGACGATGACCTCGCGCACCGGGACGCGTTCGACCCGGTTCTCCTGGAGGACCTTGGTGAAGACCGGCGTCTCCAGGATGCCGAGCCTGATGTAGAGGCCGACGCCGGCCATCACGATGCTGAGCAGGAACGGGATGCGCCAGCCCCAGTCGGGGTCGAGCGGCTGGAACACCTCAAGGGCCAGGTAGCCGAGCACGAGCCCGACGGGCACCCCGAACTGCGGCCAGCTCCCCAGGAACCCGCGCCGCCCGCCGCGCGACTTCCCCCACTCGGTGGCCAGCAGCACGGACCCGCCCCACTCACCGCCGACGCTGATGCCCTGCAGCAGCCGCAGCACGGTCAGCAGGATGCCGCCCCAGATGCCGATCTGCTCGTACGTCGGCACCAGCCCGACCAGCGCGGTGGCGATACCCATGCTCAGGAGCGTGATGATGAGCGTGGCCTTGCGGCCGATCCGATCGCCGTAGTGCCCGAAGATCGCCGCCCCGATCGGACGGGCGGCGAATCCGCCGAAGTAGGTGCCGAGGGACAGGAGCAGGCCCGTGGTCGGGTCGCTCTTGGGGAAGAACAGCTCCGCGAAGATCGTGCTGGCGGCGAAGCCGTAGAGGAAGAAGTCGTACCATTCGATCGAGGTCCCCACGGCGGAGGCGATCACCGCCCGGACCAGTTGCCTTCTCGTCTGCTGCTGACCTGTCGCGTCGGGTCGCTGCTCCTCTGCCATCTACCGCTCCTCGGTAGGTCTTACCTTTCCCGCGACGTTACATGACGCAACATTGACGGTCACGATGCTGCTTTTAGAAGTATTTGGGGGCCAGGTCAGTGGTGGGCCACGTCTTCACGGTGCCGATCGCCGCACCGAGGATGGGGTCGATCGCGTCGAAGTCGAGCGTGCCCTCCTCCTCCCTGCGGTTGAAGATCGCGCAGTAGCTGACGCCGTTCTGCACCCGCGCGAGGAAGCTGTACGTGCCGGGCATGCTGCCGGTGTGCCAGGTGTTCAGCCCTCCGGCGTTGTTGTCGCGCACGTTCCAGCCGAGGCCGTACCAGGAGCCGCCGGCGGTCACGCCGGTCTCGGGCTTGGCGAATATCCGCGAGATCGACGTGGCGTTGAGCACGGGCCCGGCGGCGTTGAAGACGAAGCCCCACTTGACCAGGTCGACGGCCGAGGCGAGCCAGCCGCCGTTGGCGTCCTGGTTGGGCATGTTGAAACCGCCGTAGGGGTACGGCACGACGGCGCCCGACTGGTCCACGACGCTCTTGTGGGTGTACTTCGAGGCGTAGGTCACCTCGGTGGAGAAGGCCTCGGAGCGGAGGCTGCGGCCGAGGCGCGGCCGGGTGATCCCGGCGGGTGCGAGGAGCTTCTGCCGCACGTACGACTCGTAGCTCGTGCCGGAGACCTTCTCGATGATCCGCCCGGCCAGCATGTAGCCGTAGTTGCTGTAGGCGTACTTCGTGCCCGGGTCGAAGTCGAGCTTCCTCGCGGTGACGTACTTGATGATGTCGGCGTGGCTGATCGGCAGCGGCGCGTCCAGCGACGCGGAGATCGTGTAGTCGTTCCACAGCGGGTCGCCCGACACGCTCGAGTCCCAGCCGCCGAGGTGCTGGAGCAGGCGCCACAGGGTGACGTTCGCCAGCCGGGGGTCCGCCGTGGTGGACAGCCCCAGCACGGAGGCCACCTTGGCGCCCAGGGTCAGCTTGCCGTCCTGGACCAGCCGGACGATCGCGGCCGCCGTGATGTTCTTGCTGAGGCTGGCGACCCGGAACAGGGACGTCGGCTGCACCCGCACGATGGGGGCGCCCGGCTTGGAGTAGAAGCCGTAGCCGCGCGCGAGCAGGATCTTGCCGTTCTTGGCGACCGCGAGCTGGGCGCAGGAGATGTCCCGTTCCGTGATGAACGTCTTCATCGCCTTGTCGAACCCGGCCATCGCGCTCGGCACGACACCCGTGGTCAGCGGCTCGGCCACGGCGGCCGAAGCGGGACGTGCCCCCAGCGCGATCGCCGGCACGGCACCCGCGCCCGCCTGGAGAAGCCGTCGGCGGCTGAACATGGTCACATTTCCCCCAATTGTCACAAATGCCTCAAGACTAACCCTCGACGGACAGCCGCCGCTCCAGCGTGGTCCGCAGCGCCCAGGCAGCCTCCCGCAGTGCGGTCGCCAGGGCCCAGGCGGCGCTGCAGCACGGTCCGCAACGGCCGGGCAGCCACTACAGCGCTCGGTGGCGGTGCTCAGGCCGCCTCCGCGGCGCGGAAGGTCTTGAGCGCTTCCCGGCCGAAGTAGGAGCCGTAGCTGGTGGTGCTGTTGCGCAGCGCGTGGGTGGAGATCTGGGTGACGCACCGCTTCGTACCGGCCGACGGGGTGGGCACGAGGTCCACCTGCTCCTGCGCGGCGTACGACGTCACACTCCTGGGCCACTCTGTCGGTGCCGCGCTTCATACTCGCCATCAAGCACCGATCTTTCAGGAGGCGCCCATGGCGAGGGGATCCAGACGGGGCAACAAGCGGCGGAAGTCGAGCGATCTTCGAGTGATGGCACTGGTGGGAGCCGGTGTCGTGATCACTTTCGTGGCCTACTTCATCACCCGATATCCGGGATGGGCGATGGCCATCACCATCGTCCTGATCGCGGCCCTGAGCGGCGGGCTCTTCCTGCGGCACCGGGTCATCCAGGCCCGCCGCCTGCAGTTCCTGGCTGCCAACGCGGCCCTGGAGAAGGTCGACCTCATGACCGGGCCGCAGTTCGAGCAGCTGGTCGCCGAGCGCATGATCGCCCAGGGGTTCCGGCGGGTGCGGATCCGGGGCGGTGCCGGGGACGGCGGGGTGGACATCACGGCCGTCGCGCCCGACGGCACGCGATGCGCCGTCCAGTGCAAGCGCTACAACAAGAGCGTCGGCGCACCGGCGGTCCGCAACTTCCTCGGCGCCCTGGCCAACGCCTTCAACGGGCACACCGGCGTGCTCATCACCTCGGGGCGACTCACCCGCCCGGCGCGAGAGGAGGCGACCAACGCGCGCCAGAGGCTGCTGCTCGTCGACCGCGACCTGCTCGCCGATTGGCTGACCGGGCGGTTAGCGCTGCTGGCCAAGCCGGCACCGCTGGTCGAAGGCGACGAGCCGGCGACCTGAACAGCGGCGAGCGGAGCGATCAACCAGCTCGGGCGGCCCCCAAAGGACACACGCCCGAGGTCAGGCGGAGTCGCCGCTCGTCACGGAGACGAAGCCGGAGCCGGCGCGGTAGTTGGGTGACTGGTGGCGGAAGTAGGTGTTGTAGACCTCGCAGTAACGGCCCCCGCGAGCCAGCAGGGTCGCGTGGTCGCCCTCCTCCACGATCCGTCCGTGATCCAGCACGATGATGCGGTCCACGTGCTCGATCGTCGAGAGCCGGTGCGCGATGACGATCGAGGTGCGACCGGCCAGCACCAGGTCGAGGCCCTCCTGGATCTGGGCCTCGGTCAGCGGGTCGACGCTGGCGGTGGCCTCGTCCAGGACCACGATCGCCGGGTCCTGGATCAGCAGCCGGGCCAGCGCGACGAGCTGCCGCTGCCCCATCGACAGCGCCCGCCCGTGCTCGCCCACGTCCGTCTCCAGCCCGTGGGGCAGGGCCTCGATCCAGTCGCCGCCGCCCACCGCGGCCGCCGCGGCGCGTACCTCGTCGTCGCCCGCCTCCGGCCTCGGGTAGCGGATGTTGTCGGCGACCGTGCCGCTGAACAGGAACGGGGCCTGCGGCACCGCGCCGATCTGGCTGCGGTAGGCGCCCAGCTCAAGGGTGCGGATGTCGCGCCCGTCGATCAGCAGGCGGCCTTCCTGGAACTCGTAGAAGCGGGTGATCAGCTTGCTGAGCGTCGACTTCCCGGCGCCGGTGTGACCGACCAGCGCCACCGTCTCGCCGGCCTCGATGCGCAGGTCGAAGTCGCGCAGCACGGGGCTGGCGGCGTCGTAGCCGAAGGTGACGCCCTCGAACTCGATGCGCCCGGCCAGCCTGCCCGGCGGCTCGGCGGCGCTCTGCACCACCCGCGGCGGGGCGTCGATCAGGGCGAAGACGCGCTCGGACGCGGACAGCCCCTGCTGGAACTGCGACCAGAACGCGGCGATGGACGTCAGCGGGAACCAGAAGAGCGACACGCCCTGCAGGAACAGGTACCAGTCGCCCGCCGAGAGCCCGCCGTCGAGCACCTGCGCGCCGCCCAGCCGGACCAGGCCCACCGTCGCCAGCCCGGCCACCAGGAAGAGCACGGGGAAGATGGTGGAGAAGACGAACCCCTGCCGGAGCGTCACCTGGTAGCTCTGCCGGTTGATCGGCCGGAACTCGTCGTAGACCTGCTGCTCCTGGCGGAAGTTCTTGGCGACCGCGATGCCGCCCATGGTCTCCTGCAGGTTGGCGTTGACGCGGCTGAGCGAGCGCTGCGCCCTGCGCGTGCTGATCCTGGCCAGCCGCCGGAACATCAGCGCCAGGCCCACCACGATCGGCACCACCAGCAGCGTCAGCAGGGCCAGCTCGACGCTGCGCACGAAGAGCAGGACCGTGACGAAGCCGACCATCAGCACCTGGCTGATCAGGTCCATCGTCAGCGTGGAGACGGTGGCGAAGTCGTCGGTGTCGGACGTGACCCGGCTTACGATCTTGCCGGACGGGGTCTCGTCGTAGAACGACAGGTCGCGCTCCAGCACCGCGTCGAACGCGTCCTCGCGCAGCCGGAGCACCACGTCACCGGTGACCTGCGCGCTGTATTTCTGCCGGATGAAGTTGAACACCCACGAGAGCACCCCGGTGGCCAGGATGCCCGCCACCAACTGCCAGCCGACCGCGCCGATGGTGCCATCGGAGACCGCGTCGACGGCCAGGCTGCCCAGCGCCGGCACGGCCGCCTGGCTCGCGGACAGCAGCACGATCATGGTGGCGACCAGGACCATCGACCCCAGCTTGGGCCGGAAGTACGACATGATGCGGCGCAGCAGGGCACGGTCGCTGTAGGTGCGGTCGTAGTCCTCGGCGTCGAGGCCGTCCATGATGAAGCCCATCAGCGCACCCCGCCCTGCTCCGCGGCCAGCACCCCGTCCACGTCACCATCACCGTCCAGCTCGACCTCGTCGTAGTGCGCGAAGATCCGGCGGTAGAGCCGGCTGCGCGCGATCAGCTCGTCGTGGGTGCCGAAGTCGACCACTTCGCCGCGTCTGAGCAGCAGCACCTTGTCGGCCCAGCGGATCTGCGAGAGCCGGTGGGTGATCAGCAGCGTGGTGCGCCCTTCGAGGATGCGCCCGATGGCCTGCTGGATCCTGTCCTCGGTGGCGGAGTCGATGGCGCTGGTCGAGTCGTCGAGCACGAGGATCGCCGGATCGGTCAGCAGCGCCCGCGCGATGGCCAGCCGCTGCCGCTGCCCGCCGGAGAGCGTGACCCCGCGCTCCCCGATCACGGTCTCGTAGCCGTCGTCCAGCTCGGCGATGAACTCGGCGGCCTGGGCGTCCTCCGCCGCCCGCACCACGGCCTCCTGATCGGCCCGCTGCCCCAGGCTGAAGGCGATGTTCTCGGACACGGACCGCGAGAACAGCACGATGTCCTGCTCGATGGTGGAGATCTGGGACCGCAGCGAGTCGAGGTCCCAGTCGCGCACGTCCACGCCGTCGATGAGGATCCGCCCGGAGGTGACGTCGTGGATCCGCGGCACCAGCTTGGTCAGCGTGCTCTTGCCGGAGCCGGTCTCGCCGACGATCGCCACCGTCTCCCCCGGTTGCACGGTGAACGACACCCCGCGCACCGCCGGATCCTCGTCGTCCTCGTAACCGAACGTCACGTCCTCGAAGACGATCTCCCCGCTGATCGGCGCGGCGTGTCCCTCGGCCCGCTGCTCGATCTCGCTGTCGGAGGTGACGACGCTCAGGATCCGGCGAGAGGACACGATGCCGATCTGGATCAGGGAGAACGTGAAGATCGACATCTGCGTCGGGAACCCGAGCTGGCCCATGAGCCCCATGAACGCCACCAGCTCGCCGATGGTGATCGCCCCGATGCCCTGGAGGTAGAGGGCGTGCCACAGCGCCCCGGCCATGGCGAAGGAGAACAGCAGGGTGGGCAGGTAGCGGGCCTGGACCAGCCCGTTGCGTACGAAGAGGTCGCGGTAGAGCCGCGCGTCGGCCCGGAAGCGCCGCCGCTCCTGCGCCTCCTGCGCGGTCACCTTGATCACCTCGATGCCGCGCACGGCCTGGTTGAGCCCGGCGTTGAGGTCGCCGAACTGCTCGCGCATGCGCGTGGCCACCGGGTTGAGCTGCCGCATGTAGTGCCAGAGCGCGATCGCGAACACGACGGCGAACAGCCCGGGGGCCAGCAGCAGCCGCGGATCGATCGCCGCGATGAAGAAGAGGGGCACCAGCCCGGTGAGCCCCGAGTCCACGATCAGGTCGACCCCGGGCGTGATCATGATGGAGAGCTGCCGGATGTCGTTGGCGGCCCTGGCCATCAGATCGCCGACCCGCTGCCGGTTGTGGAAGGTCTGGCTCTTGCCGAGCAGGCTCACGTAGAGCTCGTCGCGCGCGTCCCGCTCAAGGCGCTTGGCCAGCACCTCGCTCGACAGCCTGGCCACGAGGTCGAACAGCCCCCGCGCCAGCACGATCGCCAGCAGCGCGAGCGCGATGAAGCCGAGCGCGTCGAGCGGCTCGCCCCGCTGCCCCAGCACGGCGTCGAAGGCGTCGCCGGTGAACTGCGGCACCATGGCGTTGAGCACCACCATGACCAGCGACCCGCCGAGGAACCCGAGCAGGTGCACCGGATGCCGGCGAAGGTGGGACCAGAGCCAGCGCACCGGGCCGCGCCGGTTGTAGCTCGGGCCGGAGACAGAGAACTCCGAACTGCTGGTGGTCACTGGCAGGCCCTCCCCCGGGCACGAGCACGTGCGTCTCGAACCTGCTTTCTATCACCGGGCGCCGACAGTTTCCCAGCTGATTTTCACCGGGCCCGGCCGGCGTGCGGACGGCCCCAAATGAAAGGTCCGATATCCGCCGTCGTCCCGCCTCCCGATCGGGCCAAGATGAGCGCCATGATCGAACATCCCCCTGGTCAGGCGTACGAGATCCGCGCCGGCCGGCACGTCTGGGTCGAGCGGCACGGGGACGGCGACGCCGTCGTGCTGCTCGCCGGGCTGGGCCCCGCGGGGTCGCATGTGATCTTCCACCCGCACTTCGACGCCCTGGCGGCGGACCACAGCGTGATCTACGTCGACCTGTTCGGCCGCGGCCGTTCCGGCCGCCCTCAGGACCTCTCCGAGATCACCTTCGCCGACGACGTCGCCGACGTGGCCGCGCTGCTCGGACAACTGGGCCCCGCCCACCTGTACGGCTTCTCGTACGGCGGGCTGATCGCGCAGGCGATCGCCCTGGACCACCCCGCCGTGGCGCGTACCGTCACCTTGGCCAACACCCTGCACAGCCCCGAGATGTGGCAGCTCAATCACGCCAACATCAACCGCGAGCTGGCCACCCAGCTCCCCGAGGTGTGGGAGCGGATCCAGGAGCTGCGGCTGGACGGGCTGCGCTCCACGGACGAGCCGCTCAGGCGCGAGTTCGCCAAGGCGGCGGCCCTGGTCCGCTTCTACGACCCGGCCAACGCCGCCCTGCTGGCCGACGAGCCCGGCGCCAGGAACCAGGAGCTTTATCCGATCTTCTGCGGCGACGCCGTCGATTTCGTGATCGGGGGTGAGGTGGCCCGGATCCCGGACTTCCGGCCCCGGCTCAAGGAGATCGGCGTTCCCCTGATGGTGCTGGCCGGCCGGTACGACCGGGCGCTGCACCCGGCGCTGCAGCGCGACTTCCGGCGCTTCGCGCCCCAGGCCCGGTTCCACATGCTGGAGCGCAGCGGCTCGTTCGGCCACGTCGAGGAGACGGAGACCGTCCACTCGCTGCTGCGGGACTTCTGGCGGCAGGCATGACCGCCATCACGGAGACGGCCCACCGCGACTTCGGACGGCAGGCATGACCGCCGTCACGCAGACGGCCGGGCGTGCGGCCCGCCGGGATTTCGGGCTGCTGTGGGCCGGGCAGTCGTTGTCGCTGTTCGGGGACCAGTTCATGACGCTGGCGCTGCCGCTGCTCGCGGTGACGGTGCTGGGCGCGACTCCGGCGCAGGCCGCGTTGCTGCCGTTCGCCATGTTCCTGCCTTTTCTGCCGCTGGGTCTGCCGGCCGGCGCCATCGTGGACCGGTTGCCCCGCCGTACCGTCATGCTCGTCTGCGACGGCGTGCAGGTGATCTCGTTCGGCGCGATCTGGGTCACGGCGGTCACCGGCGTGCTGAGTTTCCCCCTGCTGTTCGCGCTGGTGCTGGTGAGCGGTTGCGCGGTGGTGTTCTTCCAGGTCGCCTACACCTCGTACCTGCCCGGGCTCTTCCCCGACCCGGGCGAGCTGCACACCGGCAACACCCGCCTGGCACTGTCGGAGTCGTCCGCCAAGGCGGTCGGGCCGATGGCCGCGGGGCCGCTCATCGGGCTGCTCGGCGTGGCCGGCGCGCTCCTGGCCAACACCCTCAGCTTCGCCGCCTCGCTCGTGACGCTGGTCGCGATCCGGCACCGCGAGGCGCCGCCCGCCGTCACCGTGCGGGAGCGGGGCTGGGTACGGCGGGACGTCGCGGCCGGGCTCAAATTCGCGCTCGGGCATCCGGTTCTGGAGCCGGTCATCGCCTGCGGCACCGTTTACGTGCTGTTCCTGTCCATGGTCGAGACCAGCCTGGTCCTGTACTGCCGCAACGTCCTGAGCCTGTCGCCACAGTGGATCGGGATCGTGGTGGGCGCCGCCGCGGCCGGCTACCCGATCGGCAACCTCGCCTCGGCCTTCCTCATCAGGCGTCTGGGCAGCCCGCGCGCGCTCATGCTCGCCGCCACCGTTTCAGTGCTGGGCATCGTGGCCATGCCCGCGCTGGGGGCGGCGCACGGCAGCCTGGGAGCCGCCGGCCTGGTCATCGGCAGCATCGTGCACTGCGTGGGCGAGGGCGCGTTCAGCCCCATCTCGCTGACCCTCCGCCAGACCCAGACCCCGCCCGAGCTCCTCGGCCGGGTCTCCGCCGTACAGCGGTTCCAGCTGTGGGGCGCGGTCGCGCTCGGCGCCCTGCTCGCCTCCGTGGCCACCGCGCTCGCCGGGCTGGAGACGACGGTGTGGATCGGCGCGCTCGGCACGATCCTGTGCCTGCCCGCCCTGCTGCGCCGCGGCATCCGCACCGCCGTGCTCGCCCGTGCCGTCTGATCAGGCCCGGACGGGGCCACGGGCCTGGCCCGTGGCCCCGTGTCGATCAGCAGCCGCCCCGGTTGTACACCCTGAACACGTTGCTCCACCTGCCGACGTACCTCGACTCACCCGCCGGCACGCAGAAGTAGGTGTTTCCGCCCAGCAGGTAGGTCACGAAGATGTTCTCGCCGGCGCCGGTGCAGTTCTTGTACATGGCCGCGTCGCCGTCCCGGTACATGCCGCAGGCGGCTGCCAGGTGGCTGCGCTCGCTGACGGCGGTGGCCGCCGGGGTGGCGGTGACAAGCGTGGCGCTGACGGCCGCGAGGACGGTCAGGAAGGTGACGGGGGACGAGTTCTTGATTTTGACTGGCATGGTGTGGACTCCTGTTCTGGTTCTGTGACCGCCCTGGATCGCTGGGCGTCAGGCTCAGGAAAGCCAGCGTGGTCAGGTGTCCAACAGAGGCCCGGACACACCCGTCCAGGCTCGGACAGCACTCCGCCGTCGAGATCTTTCCCGCGTTCGAGCGGGTGGTGGTCGGGTACGGGCTGTCGGTCCCGTCCGACCCGCAGGTGATGCACAGGGCCGCGGACGGCTGGAGCGCCTTCGGAGACGGCGTCCACGCCGCGGGCGCGACGGCGAAGGCGCAGCACGACAGCGTGTCCGCGGCCAGTTGGCAGGCGCCGGCACGGGAGCTCTACGGGCAGCAGGTCGCCGGCTACGCCATGGGGTCGGACACCGCGGCCGGCTCCGCCCACGACCTCTCGTGGCTGCTCAGGGTGCTGGCCAACCTCTTCGCCCTCGGATCGATGTCCAGCCGGCTCACCCCGCCCCGCGCGGTGCACTCGACCGCGACGAGACCGTCGGCGGCCGTCGCCCGCCCGACCGCCGCCGCGACCCCTTTTGACCCTGAGGTCAGCGCCTGCGCTTCTTGCCGTGACCGGAACGGCGGCCGCGCGCCCCCGGCCGGGGCCCCTGCACGAAACGGAGCGTGCGGGAACGGGTGAGCAACGGCTCGGCCACCAGCCTGCGTAGCTCGTCCATGCCGACCGTGGCGGGATGGCCGGATCGCGTCACCGCCTCGATGATCTGTGGCGCCTCCCTGCCCGCCATCTGGCCGAGCTGTGTCACGACCTCCTCCGGGCCGGCCACCTCCAGCAGGTTGAGCAGGCCTTCGGTCATGAGCAGGAGTTGCTCGGAGGAGGAGAGATCGTCGGGGCCCACGGCTCCGGCGTCGTGCAGCAGGGTGATGGCGATGGGCGCGAGCACGCGGTCCCCGCGCAGGCCCGCGAGGAGCGACCGGCCGCCGGGATGGGTTTCCACCAGGGTGGTGAGCATGGCGGACGCGCGGGTGCGGAACGGGCAGGCCCGTATGGCATCCAGCAAAGGCTCGGCGTCCCCGCCGTGTGCGGCGAGCCAGCCCCCCAGCTCGGTCGCGGCCTCCTCCGGCGGGTAGTGCTCCGCGAGCACGCCGAGCAGCTCGCCCGGCGCGGCCTGCGCCAGCTCGCCCACCAGCGGTGCGTCCCGGCCCTCGGCGAGCATCCGCTCGCGCACACCCCGCATGCCGAGCGGTGTCAGGCTCACGAGCAGACCCGGCTCGGCGAGGATGGCACGCAGCCGGGTCCGGGCGTCGAGCGGCAAGGGCTGTTCTTCGTCGTCATCACCCAGGTCGCTGAGGTAGAGGGCCTCGGCGACGCCGTGGCTCAGCTCCACCGCGCCGAACTCGGCCAGGGCCTCCAGCGCCGCGACCAGGTCGTCGTCGACCTTCCGCCGCCACAGGTCATGCGTCCGATCGCCCGGCATCAGGTATTCGCGGCAGGCCAGCCAGACCGTCTCCTGGAGGCGGGCCACGGGGACCTGGCCCGGGAGGCCGTACACGCTGTTCAGTACGTCCGCCATCACCTCGTCGAAAACCTCCGCCAGCGGCGACTGGACGTCCCACCCCGAGGCGGAGGCGCCGATCGCCGGGCCGAGGTCGAAGAAGACCTCGAAGGCCCGTGACCACAGGCGTTCCGGATCGCGCAGCAGGGGTGCGGCCTTGGCCACCCGCAGGAGGCGGCCTTTGCTCACGCGGACCAGGCGGGCGGCCTTCGCCCATTCGACGACGAGGTGCAGCTTGGGCATGTGCGTGGCGCTGCGAACCTTGAGGTCCTGCTCGCCGGTGCCGAGAAGCTCGGCCAGCTCGCGGGCGTCGGCCACGCGAAGGTTTCCGGCACCGGTCAGCGGCCGGCCCTCCGCTCCGGCCCAGTCGGCCAGTGCCGCCAGCCTCCGCACGGTCTCGCTCCGCGCCGCGGCGGCGGCGATCTCCGGCGCGGGCGGCAGGACGATGGGCGGCTGCGGGAACGCCCGTTCCTCGTCGGGCCCCAACCCGACGAAACGGGCCTCCACCACCTTGTCGAGCACGTCCGCGTCGTACGCCACCCGCCCCGCGTCGACATCGCGCTGGAACTTCGTCAGAGCCTTGTGGTCGCCCGGGTCGACACCGTTGTCGATGGCCACCTGCGCCCAGAACCTCGCCAGCCCTTGGCGGTACGGGTCCGCCAAAGCCGCTGGATAGTCCTTCACGGCCTCGGCCACGGCTTTCTCCAGCTCGGCCGTCGTGGCGCCGCGCGGGTCGCGGATGCCGGTCGCGTCGAGGTAACGCAGCAGCGTGATCAGGCTTTGCGGGGCGGCCTCGAGGTCCTCCCGGGGGGCGGCGACGTACCGGGGGATCCACTCCAGCAGGAACCGCCGCACCTGTGCGCCATCCCAGAAGGCCAGCCGTCCGTCCCTGCTGCGATGGCGGGAGTCCAGGGCCGCCGTCAGCACCAAACCGTCGGCGGCCAGGCCGCGGTCGCCGGCCCAGTCCAGGCAGCGGCGGATCAGCAGATCCTTGGCCGCCTCGAACTCCTCTTCCTGGTCCGGCTCGAAAAAGGTCCGCATGACTCCCCACCGTGGTTCCGGTTGCCCCGGGCTCGAAGCCGCGCGGGCCGATGACTCCCCATGATGAACCATCGACGGAACGTACGCGCCCTGCGTGGAACGCGGTTGCCGTGAACACGTCGCGGAAAACCCGGCGCACGCCGTCCCATCTGTCTGCCATCAGACGCTGATGCGCCCGGAGCAGCATCGCCCGCCACCGTCAAAGCGGCGTCATCGTCCAGCACGGCGCATGAGGGCGGGCAGCGTGAGATTCGGCTCGTGCGTCAAGCCGATCGAATCTGTCACCGTTCGATGGCACACTGTGACGGTGGCCAAAGTCAGGTACTTCAACACCACCGGACCGTGCGACCCCCGGCTCCACTACGTGCTGCCGTCGCAGCCCCGGCTGCCGCAGGCGCGCGAGTTGATCGACCTGGATCGCTTCTTCGTGCTCCACGCTCCGCGTCAGTCGGGCAAGACAACCATGCTGCATTCCCTGGAGCATGAGCTCACCAAGGAAGGCGCCGCCGTGGCGGTGATGATGTCCTGCGAGACGGCGTCCGTGGCGGGCGACGACTACGAGGCCGCCGAGCGGATCCTGCTGGACGAGCTCCGTTGGAGCAACAACTCAGCGCCCACCGCCTGGCCTGACGCCGCTCCGGGTGCGCGGCTGGGCGCCGCTCTCAAGGCGTGGGCGGCCCAGTGCGAGCTCCCGCTCGTGTTGCTCATCGACGAGATCGACGCGCTGTACGGGGAGAGCCTGATCGCGGTCCTGCGGCAACTACGCATCGGCCACAACAATCGTCCCAGAGGTGTTCCGTTCCCCAACTCCGTGGTGTTGTGCGGGCTGAGGGACGTACGGGACTACAAGATCGCCTCAGGCGGCGACCCCACCCGGCTCGGCGCGATCAGCCCCTTCAACATCGCGGTCAGGTCGCTTCGCCTGGGCGACTTCACCCCGGAGGACGTCAGGGAGCTGTACGGCCAGCACACCGCGGAGACCGGGCAGGAGTTCACCAAGGAAGCCATCACCGCGGCCTTCGAATTCACCCGCGGACAACCGTGGCTGATCAACGCGCTGGGTTGGGAGATCACCTGGGGCATGCGGGTCCCCCCAGAGGAGCCGATCACTGCCGGGCACATGGAGGAGGCCAAGGAGCGACTGATCCGCGACCGCGCCACCCACCTGGATTCTCTTGTCGCCAAGCTGCACGAACCCCGGGTCAAGCGAGTGCTCGAACCGGTGCTCGCAAGCACGCCGGTCGACCTCGACGGGACCTTCGAGGACGACTTCTCCTACGTGCGTGATCTCGGCCTGGCGGCCCGGGGGCGCGTGCTCGAAATCGCCAACCCCATCTACCGCGAGGTCATCCTGCGCGTGCTGGGTAGCGGCGCGGAAGCCATCATCCGGGAGGATTCGCGGTCTTTCGTCTTCCCCGACGGCCGTCTGGACCTGCTCAAGCTGCTGCGTGAGTTCACCGCCTTCTGGAAGCAGCACGGCGAGACCCTGGTCCGTGGCGCCGCCTACCACGAGGCCGCATGCCAGATCATCCTCATGGCCTACCTGCACCGGATCGTCAACGGCGGCGGCTTCCTCGACAGGGAGTACGCGGCGGGCACCGGACGGCTGGATGTCTACCTGCGCTGGCCGTACGGCGAGCGGCAGGTGCAGCGCGAGGCCATGGAGCTCAAGGTCTGGCGGCCCGGCCAGCGGGATCCGCTGGCCGAGGGGCTCACGCAGCTCGACCGCTATCTGGACCGGCTTGATCTCGACACCGGCTACCTGGTGATCTTCGATCGCCGTCCTGAAGCATCACCGATGGAGGAGCGCGTCCGCTTCGACCAGGACCGCACCCCGGCGGGGCGACAGGTCACCGTTCTACGGGCGTGAAGGGCGGCCCCGTCCCGAGCCCACTGCAGATCGGATTTCTGCGATGTCATCCCTTGCTCGGGCGGATCTGACGGATGCGCAATGGACGACGCTGAAGCCATTGCGGTGGCCGTCAGACGCAATCCGGATTCGGTAAGTCGAGCGACTACCGGAGCGCGGCGCGGTCGTCTTCGGTCTGCACGGCTGATGACGCAGGTGCTTCGGCGACCCTGACGGCCCGTCGCCAGAGCACCAGCGCACAGACCGTGGACAGGAGCGCGAAAGCGCCGAGGCTGGCGAAACCGGCCCCCGCGCTGGTGTGATCGGTAACGGTGGCCACGAGCAGCATGACGACGACGGTCGCGGCGAGCCCGCCGCCGTTGGCGAGGCCGAATACCCGGCCCACCTCCGCGAGATCGGCCCGGGCCATCAGCAGGTTCCGCGAGGAGATCCTCGCCTGACCGAAGACGAACGCGCCCATGGGTACGAGCACGGCCAGCCCAGCGACGCCCAGTTGCCCCTGAGCGACCATGAGCAGGCTGCACGCGAAGAAACCCACCCCGGCGATGCGCAGATCGGAGTACCGCTGGGCGAACAGCCGGTATCCGGCGGCGGCAGCGAGGAAGCCGAGGCTGCCCAGGGCGTCGATGGCCCCGAAGGTGCCCGCGCCGCGATTGAGCTCGACCAGGACATACATCGGCAGGAGGGCGTTGAAGACGGTGACCACGACGCTGCCCTGCGCGTACAGCAGGATCAGGCTGCCCATCGGAAGCGGAGGACGGCCCGGGCCCGCGACCTCGACCGGCTCGGGGGCGAGCCCGCCGACAGCTCCCGTACGGCCGATGGCGGTCACGCACAGGGCCGAGACGGCGAAGGTGGCCGCGTTGAAGACGAGCAAGGGGACGGCGCCGAAGACCTGGACGGCGATCCCGCCGACGGTGGCGGACAACAACATCCCGGCCTGCGTGGCCATCTCATAGCGGCCGTTGAACCGCCGCAGAACATCACCACCGGGAACCCGCTCCTTGATCAGCGCCGCACTCGCCGGCACGAAGATCGCGCCGACCAGGGCGAGCGCGAAGTTCGCGGCGTAGATGCCGACCTCGGCCGCACCGCCCGCGGCCAGCCACAGCGGCAGGCCGAGCGCGACGACCGCGCTCACCATGTCACAGGCGACCCACAAGGCGCGGCGCTCCAGGCGGTCCGCGAGTCGTCCCAGATACGGGGACAGAACGGCCTGCGGCAGCGCGACGGCGATGAACAACCAGCCCACGGCCATCATGGTCTGCTGCTCCCTGGCCAGCAGCAGCGCGCCGGTGATGAGCTGGACGTTGTTGCCGAGCGCGGTGGTGAAGGCCGCGGCGATGAGCAGCCGCATGGTCGTGCGATGGGGGATCTGAACGGGCATGCGCACATTCTCCGCATCTTCACTGACATCAAATGTCAGTGATAATGCGACCGGGGATCCCGTAACGACCGCACTCCCCCGCGAGATGAACCTCTACCGCCGCTACTTCGACCTTGTCGCCAACGGCTCAAAGACCATCGAGGTTCGCGTCCAATACCCCAACCTGCGCAACCTCAAGGCCGGCGACCATATCCGGTTCGTCTGCGGCCACGACGACGCCCTCACCCGCGTCAAACGCGTCACCCGCTACACCAGCTTCGAGGAGATGCTCGATACCGAGGGCCCTGAAAAGGTCAACCCGACCTGCCCCCGCGACCGGCAACTCGCCGACATCCGCCGCATCTACGGACCCGAGAAGGAAGCCCTCGGTGTCCTGGCCATCGAGATCGAACTCGTCTCCGAACCCACACGCTGTGAGGTGCCGCGGTGATTCCGGACAGCCGTCTTATGGTCGTAGCCTATGCGGCCATTTGAGTTGAGAAGAACTCGTTTGAGCACCTCCAGAGGCAGCCGGTAGCCGAGCGCCGAGTGCGTCCGGTTCGACCAGGACCGCACCCCGGCGGGGCGGCAGGTCACCGTTCTGCGGGCGTGAAGAGCAGCCTGCGACCGTAAGTGGCCTTTGAGACTCGGAGCTGACCCCGTTCTCGGCTCATTGCCGCTCACCCAGCACGGAAACGCTCGTAGCGCTCCTCAAGAAGGCCGGAATTCGGGCGATCGGCACGTCGCTGAGGAAGGGTGAGCCTGAGGTTGTGCATCGCCTGGAGCCCGTGCTTGAGCATCGGCCCGTCGATCTCTTCGAGAATGTCAGTGCGCACCTCGATGACGTAGTCGGGCCGGACACCGAGAATGTTCTCGTCGTAAGCCGCATGGTGGATCTTGCAGAGGGAAACCCCGTTGGACACGGCAGGGACACCTCGCGTGTCGCGGTCAGGAATGATGTGTGCGGCATCGAGGAGTGATCGGTGCCGCAGGCGACACATTGCGCAGGCGCTCTCGTATGCCTGGATTACCCGCTGGCGAAACACCGGCTGATGTAGCCGTTGCTTGGTAATCCTCTGGGAGTAGCGGCGTTCGATCTCGCTGGTCACGGTGTCGACCGACAGGTGCCGCTGAGCCTCGTCCAGCGCAACCGCGACCTGAGACTGTTCGGGCTCGACAGCGACGATCCAGACGGGAAAGAAGGGCAGATACAGACCCTGCTTGATGCCGAAGAACCACATCAGTGGCACTCTGTGCTCGAAGGCAACTCGCAACCCAACATTGGTGTAATGCTTAGGATTGCCCTGGAATTTGTATCGCAGTAATCCGTCATTGCCCACGGCATCCTCGTACGGCGCTCGTGCACCGTCGGAGGTATAGGTGGTCAGGATCGACAGTGCAGCGGCCATGCCCTGGGGCTTGCGGATACCCAATTGGTTGTCGATCAACGGGAACGCGTGGCCCTC
This sequence comes from Nonomuraea angiospora, assembly GCF_014873145.1. Classification (NCBI taxonomy): domain Bacteria; kingdom Bacillati; phylum Actinomycetota; class Actinomycetes; order Streptosporangiales; family Streptosporangiaceae; genus Nonomuraea; species Nonomuraea angiospora. The sequence goes on from NZ_JADBEK010000001.1 coordinate 6,793,692, forward strand.
AAACTGGAACCCAAGAAGTTCGCTACGCGAAACGACCGGATCTTCGGGCGTGCATCGCAGACGGAGCCATGCCATGGCCGCAGCCCGTACCCGGCTGTCCAAGTCGTCGTGCGGTGATGTGATCACATTCGAGTTTCTACACCTAAGAGTAGTGCACTGCTAGATGCTCGCACCGACGCTTGCGCCTAGCTCTCGGATGCCGTTGCGTCGCTGGGCCGGCTGACGAAAGTGCCCTTGCCGAGGACTGAATAGAGTGTGCCGTCCGCGAGCAGGGCGTTCAGCGCCCGTCGGGCTGTCCCTTTGGACACGCCCAACTCCACTGCCAACCGCGGCTCGCCAGGGACCGGCATGCCGGGCCGGTACTCCCCTTCTGCGATCCTGCGCCGGATCTCATTTACCACGGCTTGCCAGCGCAACTCATCGGGATTGAAGTCCATGCAGGCAACGCTAGGAACCCATAGGTGCCCTTTCAGTCTCAGGGGTACCCATGGGTACCCCTAGGTAGGACTAGGAAGGTTGAGATAGCATTCGAGAAGCGACGGGCCCGCTCAGCGATGCAAGCGCTGGGCGGGCCCTTGATCGGACACGGGAGGTCCGACCCATGGGTGACTCAATCACAGACTTGCGGTTCACGCCCCTGCTGGCGACAGACGTCCAGGCCGTGCTGGAGAGACACGGCTATCGGCTGCCTTCCGAAGGCGACCACGTAAACGAGCTCGTCATTGCTCGCGTCGGCATCGCCCTCAAGAACCTCGTCGAGGTCTTCGAGGGGAGGACCCGATGACCCGGCGAGACGAGATCGCCGACTTCCACGGGCCGCACGTCCACCTGCCCAAGCCAGACCGCATCAAGCTCACCTGGAACGAACCAGCCAACCGAGCCCCGCGCATCCGCGTGGTCTCGCACACCTGCGAGTGCAAGATCACGACGTACGAGCTGTGCAGCGCCGCCGGCCAGGGTTTCATCCGCCGTACAAACCGGAAGAACGGCACCGTCCGCGAAACCGCCTGGACGTTGACCGCAGCCGCCAGACACACCTTCGATCAGATCCTCCAGGGCGACGCCCGATGAGAGCAGCGCGGGCGACGCCGGCGGGGGCGTCTCCGTTCCTCACCTCTGCCAAGCGTCCGCCGTTCCGTCAACCTGACCTCGCTCCCGCACGCTGCCGGGCACCAAGGGGCGCAAAGGAGTCAGAGGACATGAGGACCTTCACCGTGACCATCGCCGGCACGGAACGGTTCGACGGAGAGGCGCCTTACACCTGGGTCGTGGAGGCCACCGACGTGACGAGCGCGATGAACAAGGCCCTGGCTTACCACGCACTCTCACAAGACCAGCAACTGTGTGATCTGGAAATCGACCCTCTTCGCACCTTCGAGGGCTCTCCCCCAGAAAACTGCGCCTACCACTGGAACGACCTACGACCCACCGCTCCCGAAGCGGACGGCGCCCGCGGACAAGACTGATTCGTGGTAGTAGCGGGCGCTCAAGCACAGAACCGAGGTACACGCTCGCTCGGGAGACGAACCTCTACCGCCGTTACTTCGACTTGGTCACCGCCGGCTGCCAGGTGTTCACCCGTCTGCGACGAGGCGGGCCAGGGGTGTGGTGGGGAGGGCGATCCAGCCCTCCGTGGTCGCCGGGCCCGCCTGCTCCCCCGTCGGTACGGTGACCAGGCCGAGGGCGGCGGCGCGGGCGGCGAGGGCCGAGATGACGGCGTCGGTGGCGTGGTCCGAGGCGCGGCAGAGGGGCTCGTGTTCGCCCAGGTCCAGCCAGGGCGCGGCCTCCTGGAGCCGGTCCACGAGGTGGCCCAGCTCGGCCAGGTTGGCGGTGCGCTTGTAGCCGCGGTGCGGCAGGCCCCACTGCTTCAGGCAGGCCGCGGGGTAGACCTCCACGACGGGTCCGGCGCCGCTCCGGTCGACCGGGTGGTCTCGGCGGGCGAGCTCGGCCAGGAGGGCGGCGCAGCGCATGGTGGCGTGGGCGATGCGGTCGGCCGACACGCTCAGCGGGGTCAGGCCGGTCTGCTGGTGTACGACCTGGTCGGTGACCCGAAGCGCCAGGTCGCGGCGCCAGGCCCGGCCCGCCAGGCCCGGCGGCACCTGGACGTGACCGGTGCGGTGGGCGGTTACGAAGTCGACGAACCGGTCCGGCCAGCCGAGCGGGCAGTCGATCCCCGCCTTGTCCGCGTCCATGATCGCCTCGACGATCAGGGCGTCGTCCGCCCCGGCCACCACCCTGACGAGCCGCGCGCGTCCGGCCGACCAGTCGAGCCAGGCCACCGCGGTTCGCACCGCCTCCGCGGCGAGATCGACGCCGGCCGTCACCATCCGGGGACTCAGCTCAGTCGTCTCTGAGCGCGGGCAGGCCGGCGAGGAGGGCTCTGAGGGCGCGGGTGAGGGTGGGGAGGAAGTCGGGGCAGGTCGCGGCGATGTCAGGGTCCTGGGCGTAGAGTTCGGCGAGCGTCGGTGAGGGGTTCGCGACGGGGTAGAGGACGCCGGCCAGGGCGGTGGCGGCCGCGACCAGCTCCACTCCCTCGTCCGCCGTCAAGCCGGTCACCCGGGCGACCTGCTCGCCCAGGTCGGCGATGACGGCATGGATGGCGCGTTTGAACGTGCGGGCCGCCTCGACGGAGACGTTGTGTTCCAGGGTTGTCGCGGTCTGGCTGAGGAGGTCGCACAGGAGCGGCCGGTCCGCGAGTGTCTCCGCGAGGACCGCGGCGACGTCGCAAGGTGGCGCGCCGAGGCGGGTGGTGACGGTCGCCGCCCACTGGTGCCACTCCTCGGCGGCCAGGATGAGGTAGATCTCCTCGCGAGTCCCGAAATATCGCATGATGTTGGACTTCGCCAGCCCGACGGCCTCCGCGACCGCCCCCAGGCTGACGTTGCGGACCCCCGAGGCCACGGCGAGATCGCGGGCGGCCGCGAGGATCTCCTCGCGCCGCTGCTGCTTGTGCTCCGGCCGCCTGGCCCGGACGAATGCCCGCTTCATGTCGCGCTCCAGCATAGGTGACCGGACTTTAGAGGACGACGTTCTCTTGTTAAGGAAACACCGTTCTGTTAGCGTCGGCATCCTACGGAGGGGAGAAACGTGTGACCGAGCTACAAATGCGGGTGAACGGCGTCACCCGGACCCTCGACATCGAGCCGTGGGTCAGCCTGCTCGACGCGCTGCGCGACCACCTCGGCCTGACCGGGCCGAAGAAGGGCTGCGACCAGGGCGCGTGCGGCGCGTGCACGGTTCTCGCGGACGGGGTGCGGATCAACGCCTGTCTGGCCCTGGCCGTGCAGTACGCGGACAAGGAGATCACCACGATCGAGGGGATCGCCAAGGGCGAGGCGGGCACGCACCCGATGCAGGAGGCGTTCGTGCGCCATGACGGGTTCCAGTGCGGTTATTGCACCTCGGGCCAGATCTGCTCGGCCGTCGGCATGTTGACCGAGTACGCCGCCGGCACGCCCAGCGCCGTCACCCCCGCAAAAGCTGCAGAGCGCATCGAGCTGAGCGACGACGAGATCAGGGAGCGCATGAGCGGGAATCTGTGCCGGTGCGGCGCCTACAACGGCATCCTCGACGCCATCAAGGACGTCGCCGCGCAGGAGGCGCCATGAAGCCCTTCGCGTACGTCAAGCCGCTCGACATCGACGAGGCCCTGCGAGCGGCCGGCCCCGCCGTCAAGTTCCTGGGCGGGGGCACGAACCTGGTCGACCTCATGCGCGAGGGCATCGAACGTCCCGAGACGCTGGTCGACCTCACCGGCCTGCCGCTCGACGAGGTGGACGAGCTGCCCGGGGGCGGCCTGCGGATCGGCGCGCTGGTACGCAACAGCGCGCTCGCCGCCGACCGCCGCGTCCGCGCCCGCTACCCGGTCCTGTCGCAGGCCGTGCTCGCCGGCGCCTCCCCCCAGCTGCGCAACATGGCCACCGTCGGCGGCAACCTGCTGCAACGTACTCGCTGCAACTACTTCTACGACCAGGCCCACGCCTGCAACAAGCGCGAGCCGGGAAGCGGCTGCGCCGCGCTCGGCGGGTTCAACCGCGGGCACGCGGTCCTGGGCGTGAGCGAGAGCTGCATCGCCACGCATCCGTCCGACATGTGCGTGGCGCTGGCCGCCCTGGACGCCACCGTCGAGGTGCGCAGCGTGCGCGGCACCCGGCGGATCCCCTTGGCGGACTTCCACCTGCTGCCGGGCGACACGCCGCAGGCCGAGAACGCGCTGGCCGGCGACGAGCTGGTCACGGCGGTCGAGCTGCCGCCCGCGCCGGTCGCGGCCAACTCCCGTTACCGCAAGGTGCGGGACCGCGCGTCGTACGCGTTCGCCCTGGTCTCGGTGGCGGCGGCGCTGGAGGTGCGGGAGGGGACCGTGACGGCGGCCCGCCTGGCGCTGGGCGGCGTCGCGACCAAGCCGTGGCGGGCCCACGAGGCGGAACGGGTCCTGGTCGGCGGCCCGGCGACCGAGGAGGCGTTCGGCCGGGCGGCCGCCGCCGAGCTGGCGCCCGCGACGGCCCGGCCGGGCAACGCGTTCAAGGTGGACCTGGCCAGGGCCACGATCGTGGCCACGTTGAGGGAGCTGCACCAGTGAGCATCCAGACGCTGAGGGAGCCGGTATGAGCATCAAGTACGTCGGCCGGCCCGTCGACCGGCTCGACGGCCGGGACAAGATCACCGGCCGGGCCCGTTTCGCGGCGGAGCACGACTATCCGGACCTCGCCCACGCCGCCCTCGTGCACTCCACCGTCGCCCGGGGCCGCATCACCGCCATCCACGCCGACGCGGCCCGCGCGGCGAAGGGCGTGATCGAGGTCCTCACGCACGAGAACGCCCCCGCCATGAAGCCCCCGCCCTCCCGGAGCCTGCTGAACCTCAGCTCGATGGTCATCGGGACGTCGGTCAACTACCTGGCCACGGACGAGGTGCACTGGAACGGCCAGCCCGTGGCGGTCGTGGTGGCCGAATCGCCCGAGGCCGCGCGGCACGCGGCGGGCCTGGTGCGGATCACGTACGAGGAGCTGCCCGCCGTGGTGGACTTCGCGGCCGAGGAGCCGAACGCCACCCCGCAGAAGGGCAACGCGCTGATGCCGGCGGCGGCGAACAAGGGGGACGCGGAGGCGGCGCTGGCGGCCGCGGCGGTCTCGGTGGACCTGCGCTTCACCACGCCGCCGCACAACCACAACGCGATCGAGCCGCACGCGACGACCGCCGTGTGGGACGGCGACCGCCTGACCCTGCACGAGAGCACGCAGACCATCACGTGGCTGCGCAGCCATCTCGCGCAGCGGTTCGGCGTTCCCGAGGGGAACATCCGCGTGCTGTCCCCTTACGTGGGCGGCGGGTTCGGCGGCAAGGGCTCGGTGTGGGCGGGCACGCTGCTCGCCGTGCTGGCCGCCCGGGCGACCAGGCGCCCGGTACGGCTGGCGCTCACCCGGGCGGGCGTCTACCACACGGTCGGCGGCCGGACCCCGAGCACCCAGCGGGTCGCCCTGGGCGCGGACTCCGACGGGAAGCTGACCGCGCTGATCCACACCAGCGTCGCCAGGACGGGCCGGGTCGGCGGCGGCGGCGAGCAGATCACCTCGGCCTCCCGGCACCTGTACGACTCCCCGAACATCCGCCTGCGCCAGAGCCTCGTCCAGCTCGACCTGCTCTCCAACACGTTCATGCGGGCCCCGGGCGAGTCCATCGGCACCTACGCCCTGGAATCGGCCATGGACGAGCTGGCCTGCGAGCTGGGCATGGATCCGATCGAGCTGCGGATGCTCAACGAGCCGGCGCGTAATCCGATGGACGGCAAACGGTTCGCGCACCGCATGTTGCGCGAGGCGTACGAGGTGGGGGCGGAGCGGTTCGGGTGGCGCGAGCGCGATCCGCGGCCCGGCTCGATGCGCGACGGGCGGTGGCTGGTCGGCATGGGGGTGGCGTCGGCGTACCACCCGGCTTTCCAGCTCCCGGCGAGCGTCACCGTGCGGCTGGGCGCGGACGGCGGGGTCGTGGTGCGGTGCGGCCTGCACGAGATCGGCGTGGGCGCGGCGACCGTGCAGGCGCAGATCGCCGCGGACGAGCTGGGGGTGCCGCTGGAGTCGGTACGCGTCGAGGTCGGCGACTCCGACCTCCCCGCGGGCCCGATGGCGGGCGGTTCCGGGCAGACGGCGAGCGCGGCGGCCAGCGTGCTGGAGGCCTGCCGCAAGCTGCGGCGTTCCGCGCTCGACCTGGCGCGCAAGTCGCCGGACTCCCCGCTGCGCGGCGTGCGCGATCCGCAGGCCCGCGACGGCGGGCTCTACCAGGGGTCCAGAGGCGAGACATATGCGGCGATCCTCGCCCGGGCGGGTCGCGACCACCTGGAGGTGGCGGCCGGCGGCGGCATGCTGAGGTTCATGGCGAAGACCGTACGCGACCGCAGCCGGTGGGTGAAGGCCGCGTCCGGGGCGCACTTCTGCGAGGTGCGGGTGGACCGCGACACGGGCGAGGTACGGGTCTCGCGCTGGACGGGCGTGTTCGACGTCGGCACCGTGATCAACGCCAAGACGGTGGCCAGCCAGCTGCGCGGTGGCATCGTGATGGGCATCGGCCTGGCGCTGTCGGAGGAGACGCTGATCGATCCGCGCACCGGGCGGGTCGTCAACGCGAGCCTGGCCGACTACCACGTGCCCGTGCACGCCGACGTCCCGCGCATCGACATCCACTGCCTGGACGAGCCGGACCCGACGATGCCGCTGGGGCTGGTCGGGGTGGGCGAGGTCGGCATCACGGGCGTGGGCGCGGCCGTGGCGAACGCCGTGCGCCACGCCACCGGCAAGCGCGTCACGGACCTGCCGATCACGCTCGATAAGCTGCTGCCTCTCTGAAGCCGTGCCGAGTGGCGCAACCGCGACGAGTTCGTGACCGGGCGCGACGAGATCAGGGACTTCCCGCGCCGCAAGTGGGAACGGGAGCTGGACTACTCCCTGCGCAAGGAGCTGTGGGGCGTGCTGGGCGACCGCATCGCGGTCCGGTTCCAGTACGAGTGCCGCGACGCCTCCGGGCAGTGGTGGCGCAGCTACGGCAACGTGGACGTGCTGCCGGTCAGATGAGTCAGATGAGCCAGATGAGTCAGATGAGGTAGCGCAGCCACAGGTACGGCACCGACAGCGCGACGGTCACGAACGTGACGACCAGCCCGTACTTGGTGAACTGCCAGAAGCTGATCCGGGTGCCGTTGCGGGCGGCGATGCCGATGACGACGACGTTGGCCGCCGCCCCCACGGCCGTGGCGTTGCCGCCCAGGTCGGCCCCCAGGGCCAGCGCCCACCACAGCACCTGGGCGGGGCCGCTGCCCCCGTTGGCCTGGACGAGGTCGGCCACGATGGGGCTCATGGTGGCGACGTACGGGATGTTGTCCACGACGGCGGACAGCCCGGCCGACACCCACAGCAGCAGCATCGTGGTCAGGCCGAGCCGGCCGCCGGTGGCCTCGGCGGCGGCCTTCGAGATCTGGCCGATCACCCCGGTCTCCACCAGCGCCCCCACCATGACGAACAGCCCCGCGAAGAACACCAGCGTCGGCCACTCGACCTCGCGGATGGCCTCCTCGGTCGTCACCCTGGTGGCCGCCACCAGCACCCCCGCGCCCAGCAGCGCCACGACCGACGGCGCGTAGTGCAGCACGGGATGCAGCACGAACGCGGCCATCACCAGGGCCAGCACGGCGAGCGCCTGCCACAGGAGCCTGCGGTCGGCGATGGCCTCCCGCTCGTTCAGCGACATGATCTCCGCGACCCGCTCGGGGTCGTAGGTGAACGACGCCCTGAACAACCACCGGCACAGCCCGACGAACACCACCACCAGCACGACGATCAGCGGCGCCATGTGCGCGAGGAAGTCGTTGAACGTCAGGCCGCCGCGGCTGCCGATGATGATGTTCGGCGGGTCGCCGACGAGCGTGGACGCGCCGCCGATGTTGGACGCCATGGCCTCGGCGATCAGGTACGGCGCCACCGGCAACGCCAGCCGCTCGCACACCAGGAACGTCACGGGGGCGATCAGCAGCACGGTGGTGACGTTGTCCAGCAGCGCGGAGGCCGAGGCGGTGATCACGATCAGCAGTGCCATGAGCCGGAACGGCTGCCCCCGAGCCCGCTTGGCCGACCAGATCGCCAAATATTCGAATATTCCGGTCTGTTTCAGGACACCGACGATGACCATCATGCCGAGCAGCAGGAAGATCACGTTCCAGTCGATCCCGGTGTGCTCGTCGAAGAACGCCGCGCTCCCGTCGGTGGCGTGGATCAGCAGCATGACCCCCGCCCCGCCGAGCGCCGCCGCCACCCGGTGCACCTTCTCCGTGGCGATCAGCGTGTACGCGAAGAGGAAGGCGGCCACCGCCAGCCACGCGGTGACGGTCATGGCGACTCGATGAGCATGAGGGCGAACTCCGGGAACGACGACACGACCGCCGACCAGACTTCCCGGCACACCATCAAGAACATATCAAAACGCGTCAGACATACCGATGCCGCGCGCTGCTGGATGCTGCTGCCCTGGACGAGGATCTACGCGGCGTCGCGGTGGTGGCCATGGTAGGGCGGGGCGAGATCGGCGCCGCGCGGCCCCGACAGCGTGGCGCGCAGGTCCGCCATCTGGATGGTCCGGCTGATGTCGGTGGGCGTCAGCAGGCCGACCAGCCGCCCGTCCGGGTCGAGCACGACCGCGCGCCCGTCGGCGCACCCCTCCATCCTGGGCAGCAGGTCGGTCAGCGGCTCCTCGGGCCGGGCCCGCGGCACCTCCTCCGGCGGGCAGGCGATGTCGGCGAGCCGGGTCGTGCCCCGGCGCTCCGGCTCGACCCGGCGGATCCGGTTGAGCGTCACCAGGCCGGCGAAGGTCCCGTCCGGGGCGACCAGCGGGTACGTGGACAGCCGGTGCCGCATCACGACCCGCTCGATGAGCCCGGAGACGGTCTCGTCCGGCGAGGCGACCACGGGGTGCCCCGACATCGCCTCCGCGACGCGGATCCCGTGCAGGACGGTGCCGAGCCGGGTCTGCTGCTCCTCGGCGCTGGCGGCGTTCACCAGGAAGAGGCCGATCAGCGCCAGCCACAGCCCGTCGAAGCTGCGCCCGGTGACCACCTGAAGGAAGCCGACCGCGATGAGCACGTATCCGAACCAGCGTCCGGCCCGGGCCGCGGCGATCGCCGCCCGCGCCCGGTCGTGCCAGCGCGCCCACAAGATCGCCCGCAGCACCCGCCCGCCGTCCAGCGGGGCGGCCGGGACCAGGTTGAAGATGGCGAGGAGCACGTTCACCCCGGCCAGGTACGCGAACATGCCGCCCGCCAGCGCCGCCCCGGAGACCACGAAGGCGATCACCCCGAACACCACGCCGGCCAGCAGGCTCGTCGCGGGCCCCACCACGGCGATCTTCAGATCCGCGCCCGGCGAGCGGGGCTCGCCGCGTAGCTCCGCGACCCCGCCCAGCAGCCAGAGCGTGATCCGCGACACCTCGACGCCCTCGTGCCGGGCCATGATCGCGTGCGCCAGCTCGTGCGCGAGCAGCGAGGCCATGAACAGCACCGCCGCCACCACCCCGGCCAGCACGTACGCGGCCCGCGGGTAGCCGGGGAAGACCGCGGGGAACCGTCCGAAGCCCAGCCCGAACACCAGGATCGCGACGATCACCAGCACGCTGATGTTGAGCCCCACCCGCACGCCCCCGATGCGGCCCAGAGGGATGGATGAACGCATCTCGCCTCCCTGCGGCCTGATTTGTTCGCTCAACCGCCCCCTGCCCGCAAAAGCGCAGCTCAAGCCCTGTTCAGGAAGTGCCGAGCACCCCCGCCAGCTCGGCGAACGCGGTGGCCGCGGGGAGCGGGTCGGCCGGGAGGGCCAGCAGGATGGTGCGCTCGGAGGCCGGTTCGAGGGGGACCGCGTGGACGCCCGGGTGGTGGGCGGGCAGCGACAGCTCGGGAACGACGGTCACGCCGAGCCCCTCGGCGACCATGGCGAGGATGCTGCCGGTGTCGCGGACCCGGTAGTGACAGCGCAGGCTCGCCCCCGCCGCCCGCGCCAGGGCCGTGATCAGCGGCTCGCAGCCGCCCGTCGACATGATGAACGGGTGCCTGGCCAGCTCGGCGACCGGCACGGAAGCGCGTTCGGCCAGCGCGTGACCGCCGGGCAGGACGGCGAGCATCCGGTCGGTGGCCAGCGGGCGCGTGACCAGCCCCGCCACGTCGGCGGGCACGGCGCCGGCCGTGAGGGTGCCGACGTCGGCGGCGCCGGTCCTGAGCCAGTCGAGCACCTCCCCGTCCGACCCCTCGATCACGGTGAGCCGCACGCGCGGGTGCGCCTCGCCATAAAGCCGCAGGATGCGCGGCAGCAGGCGCGCGTTGGCGCTGGGGATGACGCCCACGCGCAGGCTGCCGGTGTCCGCCCCGCGCGCCGCGGCCACCTCCTGCTCCAGCGCTTCGAGCTGGGTGAGGATGAGCGTGGCGCGGCGGCGGACGGCCCGCCCGGCGGCGGTCAGGCTCACCCCGTGGCTCCCCCTGACGAGCAGGGACAGGCCCAGCTCGCTCTCCAGGCCGCGCAGGGCGTGGCTGACCGCGGACTGCGTGGTGTTCAGCTCCTCGGCCGCGCGGGTCATGTTGCCGGTACGCGCGACCGCCAGCAGGATCCTGAGCTGCGTGAACGTCATAGCGCCGCGCGCAGCAACCCCACGACCAGCGGGTGCGGCCGTCCGGGCATCGATCTCGTCTGCGGCACGAAGAGCGTGGCCAGGTAGAACGGGTGGCCGGGCAGCTCCAGCACCCGGGCCTCGCCGCTGTCGTCCCTGCCCGTCGCGCGGCCCGTCACGCGCAGGCCGCCCTCGTGCAGGGTGCTCTGGTGGGCCGGGTTGAGGCCGAAATTGCAGTAGTACTGCTCCTTCACCTCGCATTCCCCGTACAGGGCCGCCACCGTGGAGCCGGGCGTGAGCGTGACCGGCATGGTCCGGCCCGCGAGGGAGCAGGTCAGCTCGGAGACGAACAGGTCGGACGCGTACGGGTCGTACTCGGCGTGCTGCGCGTCCTCGAACCCGAGCACGTGGCGGGCGTACTCGATCACCATGTGCTGGCTGCCGCCGCACGTCCCCAGGGTGGGCACGCTGTGCTCGCGGCCGTGCCGGAGCGCGGCCAGCGCGCCGCGCAGGCTGCGGTACGGGCTCCCCGGGGCGCACCACAGCACGTCGGCGGCCCGCACGCCGGACAGGTCCGATTCGAGCGGCTCGGTGGCCAGCCAGCGGACCTCGACCTCGACGCCCAGGTGATCGGCCGCGTGGCCCAGGGCGTCGTCGGTGGCCACGTGCGGGACGAACGTCTGGTCGCGGTCGCCGACGACCGCGACCCTCAGCGAGGACTTCATGCGCCCACTATGCGGGGGCGAAGGCATGAGCACCAATACTGAGCTGCGCGAACGTCATGAGTGAACGCTCATGTCAGCCGGTGGCGCGGTCAGGAGCGGCAGCATGACCTCCACGCGCGTCCCGGCCCCGGGCTCGCCGCCGACCACGCAGATCCCGCCCAGCTCCGCCGCCCGCTCGCGCATCGAGCCGAGCCCCACGCCCGCGCGATGCTCCTCTGGCAGCCCCTTGCCGTCGTCGGCGATCAGCACGCGCAGCACCGACCGCTCCCGCTGCAGGACGATCCGGCAGCTGGACGCCTGGGCGTGCCGCCGGACGTTGGTGAGCGCCTCCTGGATGATCCGGTAGACCGCCACCTCGACGGCCGCGGGCAGCTCCGACAGGTCGCCCTGCACCTCGACCTCCGCCGGCGGCGGCGACTGCCCGGCCAGGTCGCCGATCGCGCGGACCAGGCCGAGGTCGTCGAGGGCGGGCGGGCGCAGGCCGTACACGAGCTCGCGGATGTCGCCCGTGACCGCGCCCATGCCCGTGTGCAGCTCGCGCAGCAGCTCGTCGGCGGCCTCCGGGGACTTCTTGAGGCTGAGCCTGGCCATGTTGATGGTCATCGCCATGGCGGAGAGCGTCTGGCCGAGCCCGTCGTGCAGGTCGCGGCGCAGGCGGCGGCGCTCCTCCTCCCTGGTGGTCAGGATGCGCTCCCTGGAACGTTGCAGGTCCGCCGCCATCCGCACCGCGTGCGCCACGTCCGCGGCGTACGGGGTGAGCGTGGCCAGCACTCGCTCGTTGTGCGCGGCGGGGAAGCGGCGCGGGCCCGGCGGGCCGACGAGCAGGCGGCCGACCCGCTCCCCGTGCCAGATCAGCGGCACCTCGCGGGAGTCCGGGCCCACCCGGCCGTTCTCCACGTAGCGGGGCTCGCCGTCGGCCACCTCCACGGCCACGCCCTCGACCGCCAGGCCGTCGCGCAGCACGCTCACCACCGAGGTCAGCGCCTTGGCCGGGTCGCCGCGCCGGACCGCCTGGGTCAGGCGCTCGGCCAGCAGGCCGGGGTCGCCGACGGCGCCGTACAGGAGGCGGTCCACGGCCCGCTGCAGCGCCCGCCGCAGCGGCTGGAAAAAGGCGCCCGCGAACAGCGCGGCGGCGATCCCGGCCACCTGGCCGTACCCGGAGACGAGCAGGCCGGACAGCGCGCCCGCGCCGAAGTAGACGGCGCTGACCACGGCCACCACGCCGGCGGCCACGAACGCCCGGCTGATCACCGTGTCGATGCCGTAGAGCCGGTAGCGCATCACCGAGAACGCCATCGCGACCGGGATCAGCGCCGCCCAGCCGAACGCGATCCACGCGAACCCGGGCAGGAACGCGGCCACGACCAGGAACACGATGTAGCCGGCGAACGCCAGGAGCGGCCAGCCGATCTGCCGCCTGGTGACGGAGTCCGCGTGCCGCAGGCGCACCGTCAGCGACAGCGCCGACAGCGTCATGGCGACGTAGATGCCCGTCCAGGCGATCGCCGAGACCGTCGCCGTGTACGGGGCCAGCGCGGGGATCTGCAGCGGGTTCGGGATGACCTGGGGGTACGGGTAGCTGCCAGGGGGCGGCGGCACGCGGAAGACGGCGCGCAGGAAGTCGGCCGTGATGGAGGCCGCGCCCAGCGCCAGGGCGAGGCGCCAGCGCGGCGAGGGCAGGCGGCCGTCGGGCGAGTACAGCGGCAGCACCATCGTGAGGGTCACGCCGCACACCGCCCAGCCGAGCTGGGCCGGCAGCCGCAGGTAACCCGCGAGGAGGAGGTCGCCGCCCGCGGCGGCGTGGAACATCATCGCCTGCGCGAAGTCGCTGACGGCGGCGGCCAGGCCGCCCGCGCACATCAGCCAGGCAAGGTTGAGCCGGGGCCGGTGGAAGATGAGGAACGCGCCGACCGCCGGGAACGTCAGCGCGGCGGCCGTCTGCGGGGACACCGTCCGCTCGGGCGTCCACGCGTCGGGCAGCCCGGCCCAGACCAGCAGCGCGACCACGGTGAGCGCCGGCGACACCACCGCCATGGTCACGGAGGCGACTCTCGCCCCCCGTGCCGGCTTCTCGTCATCGGCGACCTCGGCGAATCCCCCAGCCATCCCGCGCTCCGCCTCTCCGATCCCCGGCACGCCTCCCGTAGAAGAGGATTATGACCCCTTAATCGGGATGAATCCGTACGCCGTTTCCGGGACGTTATCCGCGGGGCCCTGCCCTGACCCGCGATCGCCGCTGAGCCAGGGCAGGGAGCATCGGTGCTACCCCATCGGTGTCACCCCACGGTGACCGTGGCCTTGGCGGCGACGGTCGTGCCCGCCACCTGACCGTTCACCGTGAACGTGCCCGGCTGGGCGTACTTGTCAGGGCTGATCGCCTCCCAGGTGACCTCGGCCGAGCTGTCCTTCGAGCCGTCGTTGTACGTCGCCACGACGGTCCTGGGCAGCGAGGGAGCGACCCCGGCCCGGGTGGCGACGGCCTCCTCGGCGATCGAGGTGATCGTCACCGCCGAGGTCGTGCGGACGTACACGGTGGCCTGGGCGGGCTGGCGCACGCCCTCGGCCAGGCCGGCGACCGTGAAGCTGGTGCCGCCGGTCTTGACCTGGTCGGCCGTCACCTGCTGCCAGGTGACGGCGGCCGAGCTGCGGGTGCCGTCCGCGTAGAGGGTCTCCACCGTGGCGGGCAGCTTGGGCAGCGTGCCGGCCAGGGTGGGGACGTGGACGGGGCGCACGGAGTCCGGCGGGACCTCGTACACCTTGACCTCCAGCAGGCCGACCGACGCCCCGCCGGCCTGGAGCTGGACGCGCAGCTTCGAGGTCGTCACGGTGTCGAACGCGACCGTGTTGTAGGCGTCGGCCGCCTTCGGGTAGGAGGCGACGCCGGTGACGTCCTCGAACGAGTCTCCGTCCCAGTACTGGATCTTCCACGAGGCGGGGACGCGCACGCCGCCGCCGTCGTCGAAGAAGTACACGTCGCTCTTGTTCACCCGCACCGCCGACGGCCATTCGAGCTGCACCCACTGCGTGTCCTGCTGCGGCCAGGTGCCCCAGCGCGGGTTGGCGCCGTCGTTGGAGCGCGGCGGGTCGATGCCGTCGTTGATCGCGGTGACCTTCTCCCACGGCGAGGTGTAGGAGGCCGTGGGCGTGGCCTTGGGCGCCACGTTCGCCTGCGCGGACTGGGGCGTCACGGTCACGGTCACGGTCGTGGAGCCGCTCTTCTCGCCGTCCGTGGCCGTGAGCTTCAGCCGGTACGCGCCCGCCTCGGAGAACGAGACCACCGTGTCGGTGCCCGTCGGGTTGGTGAAGAACGCCTCACCCGGCCCGTCGACCTTGGCCCACTGGGTCGTGAGCCTGCCCGACGGCAACCCGTCGTCCTTGACCACCGCGTCGAGCCTGGCCTGGCCCGGGCGGCTGAACGTGAGGTCGGGCACGACCACCACGGACGGCGCCTTGTTGGCGACCGGGCCGGCGCCGGCGCCCGTCAGGTACGCCTGCACCTCCTTCAGCCCCGTCGCGTAGCCGGGCTGGTGCGTGACCAGCACCCGCAGCTTCTGCGTCGTGACGGCCGGGAAGCGGACCGCGTTGAGGTTGGCCCGCGGGTTGGCCGGCTTCCTGGCCTGGCCCGGCACGTCCTTCCAGGTGTCGCCGTCCTGGTACTGCACCGTGTAGAAGGCGGGCTCGCGGTAGCCGCCCGCCTTGCGGTCGTTGTAGAAGTACAGCTTGACCTGATCGACCTTCTGGGCCGAGCCGAGGTCCGCCGCCAGCCAGTCCTGGGCGTTGCCGGAGCCCTTGCTGCCCCAGTACGGCTCGTTGATCGTGAAGCCGTCCACCGCGCCGGCCGGGTCGCCGTGGGAGGCGGTGGCGGACCTGACCAGGTTGGGGCGGGTGGAGCGCAGGTCCACGCCGGCCTTCTGGAACAGGTCCTCGACCCGGTCGCCCTTCAGCTCGACCTGGGCGGGGGCCTTCATCGAGGCGGCCTTCTCGGCGTGCACCACCTGACCACCCTCGACCCTGCCCGTGGCCGGGTCCCAGACGGCGTGCGCCAGCCCCGACAGGGTGACCTTGCGCTTGCCGTCGATCAGGATCGAGTACCCCTCGGGCACCCCGGCGTAGTGCCTGGTGCCGTCGCCCGGCTTGTCCCAGACGATGGTCAGGTCACTGCCCCGGTAGTTGATCCCGTTGACGCTGAAGTGGTCCCAGCCGATGTCCACCGGCCAGAGCTCGACCTTGCCGTCCGAGCGCGGGCGCAGGCCCATGGCGTCCTCGATGACGGTCCAGTTGCTGCTGCCCAGGATCGTGTGGTGGATCCAGGAGCGGTAGCCGATGGTCTTGGTCGAGGGGTTCCAGTCGGCCCAGAACTCGTTGGCGTCGGGGTAGCGGGTGTCGCCGCCGACGTACTGCGACCAGGCGTTCCAGTACAGAAGCTGCTTGTACTGGTCGGCGGTGATGTACGGCGAGCTGTACTGCCGCAGCGCCTTGGAGAACAGCGCGAAGTTCCGGGTGGAGTTGATCTGCGAGAAGTTGTTGGAGCCGGGGTTGCCGGCGGCCGCGGCCTCCTTCTTGTCCTTCTGGTTGGCGGTGTACGCCGGGAAGATCGGATATTCCGCCGGGTCGGTCCACAGGCGCAGCGCCTCCCGGTACTTCGGGTCGTCCGTCGGCACGAGCCCGGTGGCGTACGGGATGTAGTTGTTGGACTCCTTCCACGGGATCAGGTTGCCCGTCTGGAGGTCGCGGTGCTTGAACAGCTTGTTCTGCTCGTCCCAGAGCAGCGTGAGGATGCCGTTCCTGACCTTGTCGGCCACGCCGCGCATCTCGGCCGCCTTTGCCGCGTCGCCCGCCAGCTCGTACGCCTGCGCCGCCGCCATCGCGTTGGCGTAGACGTAGGCGCCTTCGAGCCGCTCGTTGGCCCGGTCGTAGTAGTGGAACGACACCGCGTCGGCGTCGTTCCCGGTCATGGCCTCCCAGTCGTACTCGATGACGCCGTTCTTGTTGGAGTCGTAGGCGTTGAGCTGGCCGTACACGTCCTTCTCGGCGTAGCGGGCCAGGTTGCGCAGGATCGACGGCTGGCCGCCGTGGAGCTGGTAGCTCTCCAGGGCCGCGGCCGAGATGTACTGCGTGTAGCTGTTCGACCAGTTCTCGGGGTCGCCCGGGTTGTCGGTGTACTTGGAGTTGCGCGAGACCTCGCCCGCCGACACCCACGGCCCGTACGAGTAGATCGGGTCGCGCAGGTACTTCAGGTCCTGCACGAACATCGGCACGGTCAGCACGATCGCGTTGTTGTAGCCCAGCGCCCCCTCGACCGACGTGGGGAACTGGAAGTCGTTCCCGGGGATGTCGGCGTCGAGGAAGTTGAAGCGCATGAGCCACCAGCGGTAGTACACGAACTTCTTGATGTTCTCGTCGGGCACGTCGATGTAGGGGAGGTTCTCGGCCCACCAGGCGTTGTAGTCCTGGAGCTGGCGGCGCAGCGCCTTCTCGGGCGAGCGGCCCTTGTAGCCGTCGTACTCCGCCCGCGAGCCGGGCAGCTCGTCGGTGACGAAGCCCATCTGCACCTTGGTCCGCACGGTCTTGCCCGGCTCGACCGTCAGCGAGCCCTTGAGCGTGCCGTCCGAGACCTTCAGCCCGTCGCCGCTGAGCCGGGGGAAGATCGTGGTCAGCCTGTTCTTGGCCCAGACGGTCCCGGTCAGCTCGCGGTCGCCCTCGGGCGTCTTCGTGTAGGGAGAGGTCACGGTGATCGGCACGGAGCGCGCCGCGGACCCGGTGTTGGTGATCTCCAGCGTCGTCACGGCCACGTTCTCGTGGGTGATGAACTTCTTCACCCCGACCGACAGGCCGTCACCCGTGTACTGCCCGGTCCAGTGGCTGGGCATCTGCAGGCGCTTGGAGACGTCCTCGGTGAGCCGGCCGCCCAGCGAGACCTCGTACGCGCCGCGGTTGTCGATGCTCTCCCAATACGCCACGAACCCACCGAAGCCGATGACCGAGGGATCGTGCTCCTTCATGAACAGCGCCCGCCCGCGCGTCATCAACCACGGGCCCGCCGGATCGTCGCCGGGGCGGGCCAGCATGCGGTCGATCCAGTACGAGTCGCCGCCCTTCTCCTTGTTGTAGATCTCCTCCATCATCTTGCGGGGGTGGTACGCCACGGGTTCGGCGGGCACCGGGTCTGCGCCCGTGAACACCGGCATCCCCAGGTCGTCCTGGGCGGCGTACGAAGGTGACGCGGCAAGCGAAGCTGTGAGCGTTAACACAGCCAGGCACACCAACGGTTTACGCACTTGCCTCTCCTAGATCGGTAGCCAGACACGCATGGTCGCGGGGCCGCGGTTGCCCCACCGGTGGTAGGGCACGAGCCGGAGCCTGACGTCGGGGCCGCTCCCCTGGCCGCCGGAGGCGGGCGCGTACGGCCAGCCGTTGCCGTCCCCGGCGCCCAGCGTCGCCTCCACCTCCAGCTCCACCACGCCGTCCGCCTCGTGGTGCTCCACGGGCGGCTGGACCCGCGCGGTCAGGTCGCCCAGCGCCGGCTCGTCGGCCACCGACTCGGCGCAGTAGACCAGCGGCCCCCGCTCCACCGCCGCGCTCCCCCGCAGCGCGTCGATCCGCCGGTCGGGGAACGTCCACCTGGGCGCCATCGGCAGCTCCAGCCGGATCTCGTCACCGGCCCGCCACGGCCCATCGACGTAGGCGTAACCGGGATCGACCGGGCGCACCGCCGGGCTCTCCGCCAGCGGCGCCTCCGGCGAGGACACCGGGACATGGGCGAGCGTGGCGTCCGTGGCCCACGCGGGGACGCGCAGCCCGATCCGGCCCTCGCCGCCCTCCAGCACCCGCACGCTCACCGAGCCGGTCCACGGGTAGCCGGTCTCCACGCGTACCGCCAGGCCGCCGTGCCGGATCTCCGACGGGGTGTGGTGGTGGATCTGGATCCCGTCCGCGGTGGTCGTGGCCACGTACGCGGCCAGCGAGGCCATCGTGCGGGCGATGTTGTTCGGGCAGCAGGACACGTCGAACCAGGGCGAGCGCAGCCCGCCCTCCGCGGCGTGGTTGACCCCCTCCAGCGGCACCGCCGGCACCCGCACCTGCAGCGGGTTGGCGTAGAAGAACGACTTGCCGTCCAGCGCCACGCCCGTGGCGAGCATGTTGTACAGGGTGCGCTCGGCGAGGTCGGCGTAGCGGGCGTCGCCCGTGGCCAGCAGCAGCCGGTGCGCCAGCATGACGGAGGCGATGCTCGCGCAGGTCTCGTTGTAGGCCCGGTCCGGCGGCAGCTCGTAGTCCTCGCCGTACGACTCGTCGGCATGCCTCGAGCCCATGCCGCCGGTCAGGTGGGTACGCCGGGCCACCGTGCGCTCCCACTGGGACTCGATCGCCTTCAGCAGCTCCTGGTCGCCGGTCTCGATCGCCACGTCCACCACGCCGGAGGCGAGATAGAGCGCGCGCACCGCGTGCCCGCGGAACACCTGGGCCTGCCTGACCGGGATGTCGTCCTGGTAGTAGGCGCGGCCGAAGGGGATGTCGGCGAGCGCGGGCAGGCCGCGGCGCTCGACGAAGCGGCGGGCCATCTCCAGGTAGCGCTCGGTGCCGGTCGCGCGGTAGAGCTCGACCAGGCCCATCTCGATCACCGGGTGGCCGCAGGTCCGGGTGCCCTCCATGAAGCGGCGGCACACGTGGTCGGCGGCCTTGATCGCGACCTGGGTGAGCCGGTCCTCGCCGTGCATGCGCAGCCGGGCGACCCCGGCCTGGATCAGGTGCCCGTAGCAGTAGAGCTCGTGGCCCCACTCGAAGTCGGTGTAGCGGCTGCCGGACCAGCGGGTGTTGATGTATCCGTCGCCCTCCTGGGCCTGGGCCACGGTCTCGGCCAGCGCGGGCAGGGCCGGGTGGTCGGCCCAGGCCATGGCCTCCAGCAGCTTGTAGATCTCGGAGTCGCTGAACTCCCGCCCCCGGCGGGGCCGCTCGCCCCGGAAGTTGCCGATCCAGCCTTCCCGCTCTTCCCATTCCTGGCAGTGGGCGATCGTGACCTCGCGGTTGAGCGCGGCCCGGTCGCCCCAGAAGCCGGGGAGCAGCCGTACCGCGTCGAGGCCGAGGGGGGACAGGGCGCCCGATGAGGGCAGGACAGGGTTAGCCACGCAGAGCTCCTGACATGAATCCGCGCACGTAGTGGCGCTGCAGCACGATGAAGAGGATGAGACAGGGGAAGGCCATGACCATGACGCCGGCCTGGAGCATGCCGTAGTCGATGGCGCCGAACGTCTGCTGCGTCATGCTGACCACGGCCACCGGCAGCGTGAACGACGCGCCGTCGTTGAGCAGGATGAGCGGGGCGAAGAAGTCGTTCCACGACGCCAGGAAGGCGAACAGGCCCACCGTGATCAGCGCGGGCCGCACGGCGTGCAGCAGGATCCTGGCGAACGCCCTGAACGTGCCGCAGCCGTCCACCAGCGCGGCCTCCTCCAGCTCGCGCGGCAGCGCCTCGAACGCGTTGCGCATCATGAACAGCGCGAACGGCAGCTGGAACATGACGAACACCAGCGAGAGCCCGACCAGGGAGTTCTGCAGGCCGAGATAGCCGAGCAGCACGTAGAGCGGGATCAGGATCGTCGCGTACGGCACCATGAGGATCGCCAGCGTGGCCAGGAACAGCAGGTTCTTGCCGGGGAAGTCGAAGCGGGCGAAGCCGTAGCCGCCGAGCGCGGAGACGACCAGCGTGCCCGCCACCGTCATCACCGACACCAGCACGCTGTTGGTCGCGTACGTGCCGAGCCCCTCGCCGAAGCGGGCCATCTCCAGGTAGTTGGACGGCTCCTCGAACGAGGCGTAACCGCTCCACACCAGCGGGAACAGGAAGAGCACCGCCAGGGCGGACAGCGTGAGGTAACGGCTCATCGCAGCCTCCGCATCATCAGCGTGTTGAGCCCGACGAGGGCGACCAGCAGGACGACCGAGAGCGCCGCCGCGCCGCCGAGGTCGAAGCGGAAGAACGCGTCGCGGTAGACGACCATGACCATCGAGACCGTGCTGTTGTCGGGGCCGCCGTTGGTGAAGACGAAGAACTGGTCGAAGGCCAGCAGCGAGCCGGTGACGCTGAGGATCAGCATCAGCGCCAGCGTCGGGCGCAGCAGCGGGAGCGTGATCTTGGTGAAGACCTGCCAGCGGTTCGCGCCGTCGCTCCTCGCGGCCTCGTACACCTCGGTCGGGATGGCCTGCAGGCCGGTCAGCAGGATGAGCATGTTGAAGCCGGCGAAACGCCACAGCACCAGCGTGATCGTGGAGAACAGCGCCATGTTCGGCGTGCCGATCCACTTGACCGGCTCGCTGGTGATGTGCAGCGCCTGGAGCAGGGGGTCGATGGGGCCGAAGTCGTTGTTCAGCATCCCGTAGAACAGCAGCCCGGCGGCGGCGAAGCCCACGGCGCCGGGCAGGAAGAACGCGGTCCTGAAGAAGCCGATGCCCGGCTTGCGGTCCTGCACCAGCATGGCGAGCCCGAGCGCCACGGCCGACAGCAGGACGGTCGTGATCGCCGTGTACTTGAGCGTGAAGAGGACCGCGTCCACGAAGAGCGGGTTGTCGCCGATCTTGAGGTAGTTGTCGGGGGCGTTGAACGTGGCCTGGCCGAGCAGGGGCCAGCGGTTCAGCGACATCCAGCCGACCAGCACCAGGGGCGCGATGAAGAGCACGCCCACGATGACGGCCGTCGGAGCCGTGTACAGCCAGCCCTGTACCTTCCTGCTCCGCCACCGGGCGGAGGGCGCGGAGTGCGCCGCCCGCCGTCCGGTTCGGTTCATCGTCAGAGTCATTGTTGGAGTGACTTCGTGATCTCGGCGTTGAGCTGCGGGAGCTTCGAGGCGTCACCGAACACGGCCTCGCGCGCGTAGCGCAGCCAGGGACCCTGCGGGTCGTTGAAGGTCTGGCCGAAGCGCAGCGCGTACGGCGTCTGGCCCTTGGCCACCAGCGAGTTGATCATCACCACGCGCGGGTCCTCCGCGGAGTACTTGTTGCCGGCCAGGTCGGTACGCGCCAGCACGTCCTTGTTCTTGGCCATGACCTCGACCTGGGCCTCGTCGCCGACCGTCCAGGACAGGAAGTCCCAGGCCGCGTCCGGGTTCTTGGACGTGGCGGAGATGCCGACGGAGTCGCCGCCCACGAACGTGGACTCGCCGCCGTCGGGGCCGGCGATCGGGGCGACGCCGATCTTCATGTCCTTGGGCATGAGGCCGAGCGTGGTGGAGGGCATCGGCATGACGCCGATCTCACCCTTGGGGAAGAAACCGGTCCAGGTCGGGCCCTGCTCCTCCTTGGCGGTCGGCCCGGTGACCTTCTTGTCGTACAGGTCGCGCCAGATCTTGAACACGTCGGTCATCGCGGCCTGGTCGTTGAGCGACTGGGTGCCCTCGGCGTTCATGACCTGGCCGCCGGAGGCCCAGACGGAGGGCCAGAACGTGAAGACGTAACAGCCGCCGCAGTTGCCGCCGAAGAAAGTACCGTGGACCTTGCCGTCTTTGCCGAGCTTCTCCTGGATCGTGGTCGCCTGCTGGGCGAACTCCTTCAGCGACTTCGGCCCCTGCTCCGGGTCGAGCCCGGCCTTCTGGTAGAGGTCCTTGTTCCAGAACCAGACCGACAGGTCGAGCGTGTGCGGGAGCGTGTACATCTTGCCGTCGAGCGTGCCGAGCTTCATGTGCGAGGGGGCCAGGCCGTCCTTGAACGGCAGCTTCGCGACCCTGTCCGTGATGTCCATGAACAGACCCTGAGAGGTGTAGTTCGGGACGAAGATGACGTCGGCCGCGAACACGTCGGGGAGCTGCTTGGCACCGGCCGCCGCGGCGATGCGCGGCTGGTAGTTGTCGGTCGGGATGACGGTGAGCTTGACCTGAATGTTCTTGTGACTGCTGTTGTAGGCCTTGACCAGCCGCTCGCTCTGCGTCTGGGTGGCCGCACGGGTCCACATGGTGATCGTCACGGGACTCTCCGCCGACGGCGTGCTGCCCCCACCACCACCGCCGCTGCCGCAGGCCGCCGCTGTGAGCGCTAACACACCGAGGAGGGAGATCCCGGCCAGCCTTCGTCTCATGTTGTGCTCCTGGACTTAAAGGTTTTCGGAAACGTAGAAGAAACAAGAGTCCATGTCAATGGGTGCTAGGGTTCTACGCAGTTCACAGGTGACGAAAAGGGTTTCGAAACATGGCGAGTAAGCGGGCGACCATCTCCGATGTGGCCTCGCTGGCGGGGGTCTCGATCGCCACGGCGTCCAAAGCACTCAACGGGCGCCAGGACGTGCGGGCCGCGACGCGCGAGCGGGTGCTCGCCGCCGCGGCGGAGCTCTCCTTCCAGCCGAACGCCCTGGCCAGGGGGCTGATCTCAGGGCAGACGCGCACGGTCGGCCTGCTGACCTCCGACAGCGTCGGCCGGTTCGGCATCCCGGTGCTCCTCGGGGCGGAGGACGCGTTCGGGGCCGGCGAGATGGCCGTGCTGCTCTGCGACGCGCGCGGCGACGCGATCAGGGAGCAGCACCACGTGCGGGCGCTGCTGTCGCGCCGGGTGGACGGGCTGATCGTGGTGGGCGAGAGCACGAGCCCGCGGCCGTCGGTGAGCAAGGATCTGCCGGTGCCGGTCGTGTACGCCTACGGCCCCTCGGAGGACCCGTCGGACGTGTCCTTCGTGCCGGACGACGTCGGCGCGGCCGCCATGGCCGTCAACCACCTGCTGGCGATGGGCCGGCGCAGGATCGCCCACATCACGGGGCCCACGCACTACAAGGCGTCACGCGACCGCGAGGAGGGCCTGCGCCAGGCGCTCGCGCAGGCGGGGCTGCCGCAGGCGGGGCAGACGCTGTCGGGCCCGTGGTCGCAGCGGTGGGGGCGGCACGCGGCCGAGATGCTGCTGATGGCCGAGCCGGAGGTCGACGCGGTGTTCTGCGGCAGCGACCAGATCGCGGCCGGCTTCGTGGAGACGGCCAGGGAACGCGGGCGGCGGGTGCCGGAGGACATCGCGGTGGTCGGCTACGACAACTGGGAGGTGCTGTCCACGGAGACCCGGCCCGCCCTGACCACCGTGGACATGAACCTGGAGCAGCTCGGGCGCACGGCGGCCCAGCACCTGTTCGCCGCCATCGACGGGAAGGCGACGCCCGGGGTGCACAAGATGCCCTGCCAGCTCGTGATCCGCGACTCCACCTCCCCGCCGGGCCTGTCCTGACTCAGGGGCAGCGCACGATCATGCCCGCGTACGACAGGTTCCCCCCGAACCCGAACAGCAGCATCGGCGCCCCGCGCCGGACCTCACCGCGCTCCAGCAGCTTGGACAGCGCCAGCGGCACGCTGGCGGCCGAGGTGTTGCCCGACTCCACCACGTCGCGCGCCACGATCGCGTTGACCGCGCCCAGCTTGGCCGCGACGGGCTCGATGATGCGCAGGTTCGCCTGGTGGAAGACCACCGCCGCCAGGTCCTCCGGCCGTACGCCGCCGCGCTCGCACGCCTTCCTGGCGATGTCGGGGAGCTGGGTGGTGGCCCAGCGGTAGACGGTCTGGCCGTCCTGGGAGAAGCGGGTCGGGGTGCCCTCGATGCGTACGGCGGTGCCCAGCTCCGGCGCGGAGCCCCACACCACGGGGCCGATCTCGGCCTCCGGGGCCGCGCTGATCACGGCCGCCCCCGCGCCGTCGCCGGTCAGCACGCACGTGGTCCGGTCGGTCCAGTCGGTGACGGCCGTCATCTTGTCCGCCCCCACGACCAGGGCGTTCGTGGCCGCGCCGGCGCGGATGGCGTGGTCGGCCACGGCCAGGGCGTGGGTGAAGCCGGAGCACGACACGCCGATGTCCATCAATCCCGCGCTTGGTACGCCGAGCCGGGCGGCGACGCGGGAGGCGACGTTCGGGGCGCGCTCGGTCTGGGTGCAGGTGGCGATCAGGAGGAGGTCGATGTCGGCGGCGTCCAGGCCGCTCGCCGCCAGGGCCTTGGCGGCGGCGTGCCGGGCGAGGTCGGTCACGGTCTCGTCGGGTTCGGCCACGTGCCGGGTACGGATGCCGACGCGCTTGGTTATCCACTCGTCGTTGGTGTCCACCATGGCCGCCAGCTCATCATTTGTCATGATTTTTGCTGGTTGATAGTGACCTGTGGCGACAAGTCGTGATCCGTTCATGAGCGGACTATAGCAACCGAACGTTCGGACGCTAAAGTACCGGACATGAGCCCGCGCAAGTCCGTCGCCGAAGCCCTCAGCACCCGTGCGGCCATCCTGGAGCGCTCGGTCGCCATCGCCTCCGCGGAGGGGCTCGAAGGGCTGACCATCGGCCGCCTCGCCGGCGAGCTGGGCATGAGCAAGTCAGGCGTGCTCGGGCACTTCGGCTCCAAGGAGACGCTGCAGCTCGCCGTCCTCGACCGGGCCGGAGAGATCTTCCGCGCCGAGGTCTGGGAGCCCGCCCGCCCCGCCGCCCCCGGGCTGGCCCGGCTGCGGGTGCTGTGCGAGGCGTGGATCTCGTACCTGGAGCGCGGGGTCTTCCCCGGCGGGTGCTTCTTCGTGGCCGCGGCCCACGAGTTCGACGGCCGGCCCGGGCCGGTGCGGGACGCGGTGGAGGCCAGGTTCGACGCCTGGCGCGGCCGGCTGCGCAAGGAGGCCGGACGCGCGGTGGACGCGGGCGAGCTGCCCGGGGGGACGGATCCGGATCAGGTCGCGTTCGAGCTGCTCGGCGCGGTCATGGCCCTGAACCACGCCCTCCAGCTCCACCACGACCCGCGGGCGCCGGAGCTCGCCCGCCGCACCGTACAAGCCCGCCTCGGCCGCCCTGCCGCTGTGACCGGTCAGGTCCACCGCGATCCTCCGGAGCCGACCACCGCCCCGGAGCGCTGACAGCGACCGTTCTCCGACGCGGTGATCGCCATCGCGATGACGTTGCTCGCACTGGAGCTGCCCGTACCGCACGGGCAGACGAACGCCGAGCTCTGGCACGCGTTCGTGCAGTTGCTCCCCGACGAGTACCTGAACTTCGTGATCAGCTTCGGGGTCATCGCCGCGTTCTGGGTCGCCCACCACCAGTACTTCCGCGAGATCCACGTGGTGGACGCCACTCTGCGGCGGTACAACCTCGGCTGGCTGTTCCTCGTCGTGGTGGTGCCGTTCGCCACCCGGGTGAGCAGCGAGGTCGGGGATCTCATCCTGGGCCCGGTCCTCTACGCCGTCGTCATCAGCGCAATCGCGCTGCTCATGGTGCAGATGGTGCGGCACGCGACCCGCGCTCACCTCATGCGTACCGACGCGCCCACGCAACGGATGCGCGGGTTGGTGGTCGGCACGGGGACGGCGGCGGCGGTGTTCCTCCTGTCGATCCCGGTGAGCTTCGCCAGCCCCTCCTGGGGCAAGTATTTCTGGCTGCTCACGGTCGTCGCATCGCGCGTCACGAACCGCGTGTTCGAGCACCGCACCGTGCCCGCCTCCTAGCCCGCCTCTTCGGCCACTCGGGCGGGTCCCTTGGCGCGCTCGCCCGGCCGCCGCCCCGCTCCCTCGTTCCCCGGGCATGCGAAAGCTCGGGCGCGGCGGTGCGGCGCCCGAGCCCCCGGTTTCAGGCGGTGGTCAGTCGGCGGTCGACAGCTGCTCGAAGAGGGCCAGGGCCGCCTCCCGGACCTCTTCCGGGGAGACCCCGTCCAGCGTCTTCCTGGCATCTGTGATGTCGCGAGTGGTGGCGAGCGTGATGGCCACGGACGAGGCTGCGGCGTGGTCGATCGATCCCGTCGGGGCGGCGTCTGCCAGTTCCTGGGCGCTCGCGGCGAGGTCGAGGTTGTCTCTCAACGGATCTCCTCGGATGAAGACGGCTCGGCCCATTGCATCATTTGGCATCATGCCTCATCCACCATTCGGTGAATTCACGACACCGACCATCGGGCACGAACCTGATCACCCATAGATTACTGTACGTTTTGTCAGGATATGTCGTGACCCCTTGGATAACACTGACGTCGTCGGCCACTGTCACCGGATGCCACTCGAACTCGGCCTCACCAGGCTTGTCCTGCCGCCCGAGCCACTGCGAGACGATGTCGACTCGCCCCTGCCACGGAGAGCTGTACGGCTCGGTGTAGTAGACGGCATCCTCGGTGAACAACGCGGCGATGTCGTCGGGATCGTTGGAATTCCAAGCACGTACGTACCCCTCGATCCATGGGCCCGGTTCGACCATTGTTACCCCCTCAGCGGGTCATATCGCCCGCCTACCCGCCCGACCAGCCGTTAAGCCCCGATCATGGGCGATACCCCTGGTCACGGTCTCGTCTCTTTTAGGTATAGGGGTACTCAGGCGCTCTTCCGCGGACTCCGTCAGGGTTGGAGCCGGGGGGAGTCATGACGGCTCCGGGATGTGCCGCGAGGAGGGGACGGCACGTGCCGCGGGTCGGGACACGGCGGTCTGCCAGCCGCCCGCCCCACCCGCGGCACGCGCCGAGACCGCCGCTACACAGAGCGAGCAAGGCCCCCGCTACACCGAGTGAGCGGGGCCGGTGCTGCCGCGCGGCGTGAGCACGGCCGCCTGGTCCTCGTACGGGGGCACGCTCTCGCCCGCGATCAGCGCGAGCAGCCGCTGGGCGGCGTGCGCCCCGTACGCGGGGATGTCGCGGGTGAGCGCGGTCAGCGGCGGCCGGACGACCTGCGACAGCGGCGAGTCGTCCCAGGCCACGATGGACAGGTCGCGTGGCACCTCGACCCGCATCTCCTGGGCCACGGACATGCCCGCCACGGCCATGATGTCGTTGTCGTAGATGATCGCCGTGGGCCGGTTGGGCGAGCTGAGCAGCCGCCTGGTGGCCCTGGCGCCCTCCTCGCCGGTGTAGTCGGTGTGCACGGTCACGTGCTCGGCCACGCCCTCACACGCCTGCTCGAACGCCTGGTCGCGGACCGTCGTGTGGACCAGCTCCGGCAGCCCGGCCACCCGTGCGACGCGGCGGTGGCCCAGCGCCACCAGGTAGCCGACGGTCTCGCGTACGGCCTCGCCGTCGTCGGACCAGACCGCCGACAGCGAGCCCGACTCGGTGGGATGCCCGATGACCACGACCGGCATCCCCAGCCGCTCCAGCTCGACCACTCTGGAGTCCGAATAGTGCAGGTCCACCAGGAACACGCCGTCGATGCGGCTCTCGCCCCACCAGCGCCGGTAGACCTCGCTCTCCTGCTCATGGCTCGTGACGACCTGGAGCAGCAGCGCGTACGAGCGGTCGGCGAGCACGCCCTCGATGCCGCTGATCAGCTCCATGAAGAACGGCTCGACGCCCAGGACGCGGGCGGGACGGCAGAGCGCGAGGCCCACGCAGTTGGCCCTGGCGCCGTTGAGCGCCCGCGCGGCGCTGTTGGGCCGCCAGCCGATCTCCTCGGCGATGGCGACGATCCTGGCCCGCGTCGCGTCGGATACGCCCGGTTGCCCGTTGAGCGCGTAGGAGACCGCCACTTTGGACACTCCCGCCCGGCTGGCGATGTCGGCGATCGTGGGTCGCTTCACGGACTCCCTCTCTGAACCGGATAACCCTCATACTCTAGGCCACCCCATTCGATAAGGGAATTAACCGCTTAAGCCACGTGCCAGGGCTTGGCGTCCTCGGTCTCCTTGGCGGCCCCGGCCACGCGCAGCGCGTACGTCGGCGGCTCCGCCCCCGGCACCGGCCCCAGGTAGGTGTGCCCGGTCAGATGACACCAGGCGGGCAGGTCGACGGGCGCGGCGGGGTCGGTGGCGATGAGGTGGATCACCGCTCCTGGACCGGCCTGGCGCACGTGACCGCGCAGTTCGATGAGCAGTTGCACGCAGAGCTTGCCTCTGCCGTCCACCACGAGATCAGGCATGACTACAAGGAAACCACCGCCCGGGCCCCGGCCCGTCACGAACCCCGCAGGTGGCCCATCAGCTTCTCGACCTCCCGCGCATAGTGCTCGGCGAACTCCGGCGACGCCGGATCCCGCCCCCAGACCGCCTGGACGAGCTGCGGGAACGCGATGCCGGCCGCCGCCATCGAGAACAGGGCCACCAGCACCGCCGCCGGGTCGAGGTCCGCGGGGAACTCCCCGTCCCGCTGGCGCTCGCGCAGGAGCTCCAGATCGCGGCGTACGTCCTCGGCGAAGGCCGGGTCGGGCGGCCCGTCGTCGGTGAGACTGCGCCAGAGCATCAGCCGGCCGTAGTCGCGGCGGGCGGCGTTGGCCCGCACGTATTCGGCGGCGAGCGCGCCGAGCGAGGCCGACCGGTCGGCGAACCGGCTCTCCTCGGCCTGCCAGCGCGCGGTCAGGGCCTGGTAGAGGCCCTCCTTTCCGCCGAAATAGTACGAGATCAGCTGCTTGTTCACCCCGGCCCTGGTGGCGATCTCGCTGACACGCGCCCCCGCGAACCCCTTCGCCGCGAACTCCTCCAGCGCCGCCTGCAGGATGCGGGCCTTCGTGCGCTCGGGGTCGCGCTGCTTCTCCTCGGGTGCTCGTCTCACGATCCGCACCCTATCATCCATCCGGATGGTTGACAGAATCATCCGAACGGATGATAGTCGAGCCATGACACGGAACATCGCGATCATCGGCGGCGGCATCGGCGGGCTCTGCCTGGCCCAGGGGCTGCGCAAGGCAGGGCTCGACGTGACCGTCTACGAGCGGGACAGGACCCCGGCCGACCGGCTGCAGGGCTACCGCGTGCACATCGACCCGAACGGCGCCCGCGCCCTGCACGACTGCCTGCCCGCGCACCTCTGGCAGGCGTTCCTGGACACGGCCGGGCATGGCGGCCAGGACTTCGGCTTCATCACCGAGCGGCTGAAGCGGCTCGCGGTGATCGAGGCGGCCGAGGTGGCCGACCCGGCCGACGGCCACCACTCGGCCAGCCGCATCACGCTCAGGCAGGTGCTGCTGTCGGGGCTGGACGACGTCGTACGGTTCGGGAAGACGTACGAGAGGTACGAGCGGCTCCCCGACGGGCGGGTCGAGCTGTTCTTCGCGGACGGCACGAGCGCGACCGCGGACATCGTGGTCGGTGCCGACGGCGGGAACTCGCGGGTGCGCAGGCAGTACCTGCCGCACGCCGAGCGGGTGGACACGGGGATCACGACGGTGGCCGGCAAGTTCCCGATCACCGCCGAGACCCGGAAGCTCGTGGCGCGGCGGCTGCTCGACGGGCCGAACACCGTCATCCCGCCCAGCGGCACGGGGTTCTTCACGGCGCCGCACGACCTGGGTGACGGGGTGGCGTGCGGCGAGTTCGGGGTGACGGAGCAGGAGGGCGCGCTGATGGACAACTCCAGCAGCTACATCCTGTGGGCGTTCGGCGCGCCCGGCAGCGGCTTCCCCACCAACATCTCCGACATGTCGGGCGAGCAGCTCAAGGCCACCGTGGCCCGGAAGATCGAATCATGGCATCCCGACCTGCGTACGGTGGTCGGCCGGTCCGACCCCGACACGGTCTCCCTGCTGCCGATCCGTACCTCCATCCCCATCGACCCCTGGCCCGCCACGAACATCACCCTGCTCGGCGACGCCATCCACAGCATGACGCCGATGCGCGGCATCGGCGCGAACACCGCCCTGCGCGACGCGCGCCTGCTCTGCGCCGCCCTCACCGGCTCTCTCACCGGCGGGGGCGACCCCGTTGACGCCATAGCGGGCTACGAGGCCCGGATGCGCGAGTACGGCTTCGCCGCCGTCCGCGACTCGCTGCGCGCGGCCGAGCAGTTCGTCGGCGGCAACAGGGTGAGCAGGACGGGGTTCAAGACCTTCCTCCGGCTGGTCGAGCGCTTCCCCTCGCTGAAGGCCAGGGTGTTCTCCTGATCCGGCCTGTTGCGCGGGAGGGGCCGGGCGAAGAGTGTGGAGGCATGCCAGGCGTCGACACGGTGGACGGCCTCCTGCTGGCGGTCGCGGAGTTCGACCCGGACGCGTACGAGCTGCCCGTCGAGGCGGCGGCGCTCGACCGGGCCAGGCGGTCGATCGACGCGTGCGGGCTGCTGCTCCTCGGCGAGGTCCACGGGGTCAGGGAGAACCCGCTCGTCATCCTCGGGCTCATGCGGCTGCTCGGGCTGACCAGCCTGGCCCTGGAATGGCCCGAGGAGCTGAAGCCGCAGCTCGACCGCTACCTCACCGACGGGACCGGGCTGGACCATCCGCTCTGGTGGTCCGGCGACGGCCGCGTCACCGCCGGCCACCTCGCGGTGCTGCGAGCCGTCCCGGGGCTGCGGGTCACGTTGTTCGACGGGTGCGCGCCCGCGGGCGACTGGTCGCAGCGCGACGCCCTGATGGCGCAGCGGCTGCTGGCGGCCCACGCCGAACCCGCCCTGGTCGTGGCCGGCAACCTCCACACCCTGACCTCCCCGACCGACCTGGGCCTGCCGATGGGCGCCTGCCTGGCCGGCTCGCGGCCGTCGCTGGAGAGCGTCCGGATCGACTACGGGAGGGGCAGCTTCTACAACCTCGAGCCCCGGCACATCCGCGGACAGCCGGCCAAGGCGGGGCTGGGGGTCGGGGAGGACGGGCTGGTGGTGGGCCTCCCCGAGTTCACCGAAGCCACCGTCCCCCACCTCCCCCACTCCCGCCTCACTCCCTGACCCCACCTGCCCCGAACCCCGACCGGCGGACGCCCCGTTCCCTCAGGCCCTCCGTTCAGGACGCGGGGGCGCGACTCGGAGCGGGCGGCGACAGCCGGCCACTCCACCTCTTCCCCTTCAAGGACCCCAGCCGAAGTGCGGAGGGGATGGAACTGCGGTGGGAGGGTGTGGGGTGCGTACTGTGGAGTCCGGGCGGGAGGGGCGATGCGGGTCGGGATTCTGGGGCCGCTTCAGGTGGCGGGGTGCGCGGTCGGCGGTGCTCGGGTGCGGGCGCTGTTGGTGCGGCTGGCGCTCGACCCCGGACGCGTCGTGACCACGGACCGGCTGATCGACGACCTGTGGCCGGGTGAGGCGCCGGCGCATCCGATGGCGGCGCTGCAGTCGCTGGTGTCCCGGGCGCGCAGGGAGGCGCCGGGCGTGATCTCGTCCCATCCCGCCGGATATGCGCTGGATGTGCCGCCGGGTGAGGTGGACGCGTGGGCGTTCGAGCGGCTCGTACGGGCCGGCGACGTCCGCCGGGCACTGGCGTTGTGGCGGGGCCCGGCGCTGGCGGACGCGGCCGATCTGCCCTTCGCCACGGCCCCGGCGGCCCGCCTGGAGGAGCTGCGCCTGACCGCCCTGGCCACGAGGATCGCCGCCGACCTGAGCACGACGGTCACCACCGACCCCGACGCCGACCCCGACGCCGACCTGACGGTCACCACCGGCCCCGCCGCCGCCCCGAGCGCCACGACCGCCGACGGCCCCGATGATCCCGCTGCCCGGGGAGCTGGGCTGGTGGCGGAGTTGGAGGGGTTGGTGGCCGCGTACCCCTTACGGGAGCCGTTCCACGCCCTGCTCATGCGCGCCCTCATCACCCAGGCCCGGCGGGCCGAAGCGCTCGCGCTCTTCGAACGGATCAAGGCGGCCCTGGCCGAGGAGCTGGGCGTGGACCCGGTCCCCGAGCTGCGGGAAGCCCATCTGGAGGCGCTGCGGGACGCCGAGCCGAAGAGCAACCTGCCCGCCCGCCTCACGAGCTTCGTGGGCCGCTCGGAGGACATGTCCCGGCTGAAGGGGCAGCTCGGCAGGGCCAGGCTGGTCACCCTCGTCGGGCCGGGCGGCGCGGGGAAGACGCGGCTGGCCGTGGAGGTGGCCGCGGGCCTGCACGTGCCGGACGGCGTGTGGCTGGTCGAGCTCGCCGCCGCCACCGGCGTACGGGCCGCCCTGGAGGGCGCGCTCAGGACGACCGACCCGGTCAGGGCCCTGCGCGGCACCGCGCCGCTGATCGTGCTGGACAACTGCGAGCACGTGATCGAGGAGGCCGCCACGACGGCCCGAACGCTGCTGTCCGAGGTGGCGGGCCTGCGGATCCTCGCCACCAGCAGGGAGCCGCTCGACATCCCCGGCGAGACCCTGCACCACGTGCTGCCGCTGCCCGAGGGGAAGGCGGCCGAGCTGTTCGCGGAGCGGGCCGCCGCCGCCCGGCCCGACCTGCGGGTGGAACCGGAAAGGGCAGCGCGGATCTGCCGCGAGCTGGACGGCATCCCGCTGGCCATCGAGCTGGCCGCCGCGCGCCTGCGTACGATGCCGCTGTCCGTCCTGGTGGAGCAGCTCGGCGACCGGCTGGCCTTCCGCGCCGGCCGTATGGCGGAGCCGCGCCACCGCACCATGCGCGCGGTCATCGACTGGAGCTGGAACCTGCTCTCCGACCGCGAGCGCGAGCTGCTCCGGGGCCTGACGGTGTTCTCGGGCGGCGCCACGTACGAGGCGATCTCCCAGGTCTGCGGCGGCGGCCTCGACCTGCTCTCCTCGCTGGTGGACAAGTCGCTCGTCGCGGTCTCCGGCGACCGCTACACGATGCTGGAGACGATCAGGCAGTACGCCGCCGCCGACCTCCCCGAGCTGCGCCAGGCCCACGCCCGCTACTACACCGGGCTGGCCGAGAGCGCCGACCCGCACCTGCGGACCGGCGAGCAGCTCAAGTGGCTGGCCGTGCTGGACGCCGAGCAGGGCAACCTGGACGCGGCGCTGCGCCACTCCGACGACCCGCTCAGGCTGATCCTGCCGCGGTTCTGGCCGTGGATCATGCGCGGCAGGCATCGCGAGATCAGCGAGCAGGCCGCGTCGGTGCTGCGGAGGGTGGGCGACACGCCGCCGCCGGGGCGGGAGCTGGCGCACGGGATCTGCCGGGTGCTGGCGGGATTCGCGCCGACCGATGCGGTGCTCCAGTCCGACCACCCCGCCGCCCTGAACTCGTGGGCGCTGGCCGGGGTCGGCACGCCCGCCGACGTGGTGCGCCTCACCGAGCGGCAGGCGGCGCGGCTGCGCGACCACCCCGACCTGTGGATCAGGTCGGCGGCGCTGCTGGGCGCGGGCATCGTGCGGTTCGAGTACGGGGCGGTGGCGGGGGCCGAGGATCTGCTGGAGCCGGCGGTCGACGGGTTCAGGGCCCTCGGGGACCGGTGGGGGCAGTGGGCCGGGCTCTTCTGGTTGTCGCTGGTCGCGGAGAACCGCGGGGACTTCGCCACGGCGGTCGCCCTGGCCGAGGAGCCGGAGCGGCTGGCCACCGAGCTGTCCGGGCTCGACGCGCCGCTCGGGCCGATGACGTTCCTGATCCGGGTCGGCCAGCTCAAAGGGCGGGCGGGCGATCACGCCGGAGCGGCACGCGCGCTCGAACGGGCGTGGGAGTCGGCCGTGCGCTCCGAGGACCAGGCGATCGTGGCCAGGGTCATGCACGCCAGGGCCGAGCTGGCCCGGCGCACCGGCCGTGCGGACGAGGCCGCCCGGCTGCTGGAGGCGGCGCTGGCGCTCGATGTCGAGGTGTCAGCCCAGCTCAGGGCGTACATGAACATCGAGCTCGCCCGGGTCCGCGAGCCCCGCGAGCCGCTGCGCCGGGCCCTGGAGCTGATGGCCGCCTGCTCCGACAGGACCGCGCGGGCGACCGTGCTGGAAGGGGTGGCCGAGCACCTGGAGCCGGAGCCGGCCGCCGAGCTGCTCGGCGCGGCGCGGGCGCTGCGCGGGATCGGCGAGTCCGCCGATCCCCACGTCAACGGGCTGGCCGCCAGGTGCCGGGCCGCGCTGGGCGAGCACGGCTACCGCGTGGCGTCGGCGAGGGGCGCGGCGATCCCGAACCCGGAGAGGTACGCGCTGAGGCCGCTCTCGTCCCCGTGATAGCCGATGTAGCCGTCGGGGCGGACGAGGATGACGCCCTCCTGTCCGTCGAGCGGCGGCAGCACCGTGAACGGGTACTCCGCCTCCGTGCCGGCCAGCAGCAGGAAGCCGGTGCCGCGCTGCTCGGCGAAGAGCGCCCCGAGCCGTTCGCCGCCACGTTCGCCGACGGACAGCGGGCTGCCGAGGTAGGCCAGGCCGAGCTGGTTGGTGTCGTCGCCGCGTCTGCTGTCCTGCTCCCGGTACAGGCGGGTGCTGAGGCCCAGCACGTGCTCTGCTACGGCCATCCGCTCGTCCTCGTACGTGTCCAGCAGCGCCTCGGTGCCGACGGCCAGCTTCCAGCCCAGGTTGTAGGCGTCCTGCACGCCGGTGTTGAGCCCCTGGCCGCCCGCCGGCGTGTGCACGTGGGCCGCGTCGCCGGCCAGGAACACCCGGCCGACCCGGAACCGGTCGGCCATGCGGATGTTGACGCGGTACTCGGACCGCCACAGGATCTCCTCGATCCGCACGTGCGGCGCGTGCTCGGCGACGAGCGCGATCAGGTCGTCGTCCCCGGCGTACGGGGCGACGAGCTGGAAGACGTCGGTGTCCGGCAGCGGGCAGATCGTGAAGTGGATCTTCTGCTCGGCCGGAGAGCCCCACACGTGCCAGTGCTCGCGGTCCAGGTCGCCGGTCCTGACGTCGGCCAGCAGCATGCGCTCGCTCTCGAACGTGTCGCCGACGAAGCCGACGCCCAGCCGCTTGCGCACGCCGCTGCGACCGCCGTCCGCGCCCACCAGGTACGCGCAGCGGATCCGCTCGCCGCTGCCCAGGGTGGCGGTCACGCCGTCCCCGTCCTGCTCGAAGCCGGTCACCTCGGCGCCGAACTCGACCTCGTGCCCCAGCTCGGCCAGCCGGTCGCGCAGGATCTGCTCGGTCCGCCACTGCGGCTGCATGATCAGGTTGGGGTACGGCACGCCTTCCGACGGCTCGCGGATCTCGTCCATCCGGCCCTCCCAGACCACCTGGTCGCCCTGGTAGCCGCGCAGGCTCGGGTACTCGCGGCCCGTGGCGAGGATCTCGCCGACCACGCCGAGGTCGTCGAAGACCTCCAGCGTGCGCGGCTGCAGGCCCTTGCCGCGCACGCCCGTGGGCGGCTCAGGCGATTTCTCGACGATGCGGAGGTTGACGCCTCTGCGGGCCAGCTCGATGGCCAGGGTCAGTCCGGTCGGCCCGGAGCCGACGATCAGCACGTGTGTCATGACACGGACGATGCCTCGACTCACTGCCAGATCTCTGTCAGCCTCTTTCAGGGCCGCAGCTTGTGGAACAGCGCCACGCGGTCGCGGTGGTATTGGAGGTCGTCCTCGTCGTGCCGCACCCCCGCGCGCACCGCCTTCTGGAAGTAGGCGTACTCCCTGCGGAGCTTGTGCCTGATGAGCTGGGCCAGCGCCTCCTCGTCCAGCTCCGCGGCGGTGCCCCCGGCCTCGTGGTACGCGGCCACGAACTCCCGGCTCGGCCCCAGCTCGTCGTCCCCCCATTCGAGCGCGGCGGCGGCCAGCTCCACCTCCGGGGCGCCGACGAAGGTCTCGTCCCAGTCGAGCACCGCCACGAGCCGGCCGTCCCTGGCGAGGGTGTTGCCGGTGTAGTAGTCGCCGTGGAGGGGGTGGCGCAGCGGGTGGCGGGCGTGGAAGTCCGCCAGCCAGCGGTCGAGGGCGGGGTCGTCCAGTTCGGGGGCGTCCTGGGGCGGGTCGCCGTACAGGCCGGACTCCTGGAAGGCGGCCACCGGGCGCGGCGGCGGGCGGAAGGTGGCCAGCGACTCGTGCAGCCTGGCCAGCAGGCGGGCGCCCCCCGCGCGCTGGGCCGGCACGTCTGAGTCCGGCCACTCGCCCTCGACGTACGGCCAGCAGGAGATCGGACGGCCCGCCACCATGACGACCGTCGCCCCGTCGGGGGCCGGCACGGGCGCGACGGCCTCCGGGAGCGTGCCGGCGGCGTGGCGGGCGATCGCGTGACACCACTCCGACTCCGCGGCTGTGCGCCGCATCGGGCCGACGCGGATAACATGGCCGTCAAGCCGGTACGCGGCGGATTCCTCGCCACCGTGCAATCGTTCATCATTCCCAGTGACATCCCACGTCAGGGCCACGACTGCACGGATTTCAGGAGTAAGCGGGGTATCGGCGTAGATCACTCCGCAAAGCCTATGCTTCCGGATCCGTCCCTGATGCGCAAAGGTTAGGGTCACCTACCTCGCACTTGTAAGGAGACCCGTGGCCAGTCCCGGCAAGCTCGACACCAGAGGCAGCGATTTCGCCCGACTAGCCCGTCAGATCACGGACGCCGGTCTACTTGACCGGCGCCCCTTTTATTACGCGATCAGGATGACCATCATGGCCGCCGTCTACCTCGGCGGCTGGGGGCTGTTCATCTGGCTCGGCGACTCGTGGCTGCAGCTTCTCGTGGCGGTCGCGCTGGCGGTCGTCTTCGCGCAGCTCGGGTTTCTCGCCCACGATCTCGGTCACCGTCAGGTCTTCAGGAAGCGGCGGCCCAGCGACATCGCCGGCCTGATCATCGGCAACCTCGGCATCGGGCTCGGCTGGGGCTGGTGGACCACCAAGCACAACCGTCACCACGCCAACCCCAACCACGAGGACCACGACCCCGACGTCTCCCCCGCGGTGATCGTCTGGTCGGAGGACCAGGTCGCCAAGAGCCTCGGCCTACCGCGATTTGTCGCGAAATATCAGGCCTATTGGTTCTTCCCGCTGCTGACGCTCGAAGCCTGGCACCTGCACATCGCCAGCGTGAAGGCCCTGTTCAAGCCGGAGGCCAAGCGGCGCGGGCCGGAGCTGACGATGCTCATCACGCACTTCGTGCTCTACTTCGGCCTGGTCTTCACGATCCTGCCGGTCGGCAAGGCGCTGCTGTTCCTGATCGTGCACCAGGGGTTGTTCGGGATCTACCTCGGGAGCACGTTCGCACCCAACCACAAGGGCATGCCCATCCTGACCGCGGAGGACAAGCTGGACTTCCTCCGCAAGCAGGTGCTGACCTCCCGCAACGTACGGGGCGGCCTGTTCACCGACGTGGCGCTCGGCCAGCTCAACTACCAGATCGAGCATCATCTCTTCCCCAACATGCCGGCCCCCAACCTGCGCAGGGCGCAGCCGATCGTCGAGCGCTACTGCGCGGAGATCGGCGTCGACTACCTCCAGACCGGGCTGATCGAGTCGTACGGGCAGGCCCTACGCCACCTGCACGAGGTCGGCGCCGCGCTCAGGCGCCCCCTTCCGATTCAAGGCGCCTGAGCAGCGAGTCGCGGCGGCCCTCGAGCTGAGCGATCAGCTCCTCCTGCTCGTCCGCCTGGCTGATCATGGCCGAGATCTCCACCTGGTCGGTCGCGCCCATGTCGCGGGTCTGGTTGCGGAGGTCCTGGTTCTCGGCTTTCAACCGGGCCAGGTCCTCTTCGACCTGCCGAAGGTCGTCCTTTGTGCTCATTTACGTGCTCTACCCAGATGCGCCCCGGCGATTACCCCCCAGAATGGAAGCATGCGCAAGCCGTCGACCAGCATGATCGTGTCACTCGTCGTGATCGCGGGCCTGCTGGTCGGCATGGCCATCACCTACGCGACCAAGGGCCAGGTGCAGCTCAACGCCCTCGACGTGGTGCTGCCGGTCGTCGCCTGCGTCGGGCTGCTGCTGCGGGAGCGCTATCCCGTCGGGGCGCTGATCCTGGTGATGCTCTCCGTCGCCGCCTACTACCGGTACGCGGGTCTCGACGGGCCGATCGTCATCCTGCCGTTCGTCAACCTCTACACCGCGGCCGAGAAGGGCCACCTCACCGCGGCCATCGCCGTCGGGATGACCGCGCTGCTGGGCATGGGTATCGGCGAGACCGGCGGCGTCCGGCATGTCGAGAACAGCCTGTTCATCATGATCGCCGGCTGGGACGTGGCGGCGATCGCGTTCGGCAGCGTCACCCGCAGCCGCCGCCTCTACCTCCAGGCGGTCGAGCAGCGCGCGCTCGAAGCCGAGCACAGCAAGGAGGAGGAGGCCCGGCGGCGGGCGAGCGAGGAGCGGCTGCGCATCGCGCGCGAGCTGCACGACGTGCTCGGGCACAACGTCTCCATGATCAACGTGCAGGCCGCGGCAGCGCTGCACGGGCTCAGGAAGCGGCCGGAGGACGCCGAGACGGCGCTGCGGACGATCAAGGACACCAGCAAGGAGACGCTGCGCGAGCTGCGGACCACGCTGGGCGTGCTGCGCCAGGTGGACGAGGACGCGCCGACCGCGCCGGCCGACAGCCTCGCCCGGGTGGACGCGCTGGTCGCGGCGTCGGGGCTGGAGGTGCGCACGGAGGTGTCGGGGCCGCTCGACGCCGTGCCGACCGAGGTGGACCTGGCCGCCGCCCGCATCGTGAGAGAGGCGCTGACCAATGTCTCCCGCCATTCCGGTGCGAAGCAGGCCACCCTCACCATCAACAACACATCCGGAAATATCATGATTCGCGTGGAAGATGATGGGCCGGGCGCCGCGTACGACGGGGGCAGCGGCTTCGGCCTGCAGGGCATGCGCGAGCGCACCATCGCGCTCGGCGGCACCCTGGAGGCGGGCCCGCGCCCCGAGGGCGGCTTCCGCGTCGTAGCCCGGCTGCCGCTCGGGAACGGGGCTCGGTGATCCGCCTACTGCTCGCCGACGACCAGACCCTGGTACGCGCCGGCTTCCGGTCCATACTCAGCGACGAGGACGACTTCGAGGTCGTCGCCGAGGCCGCCAACGGCGCGGCGGCCGTGGCCGGAGCGCGCGAGCACCGCCCCGACGTGGTGCTCATGGACATCCGCATGCCGGAGCTCGACGGCCTGGAGGCCACCCGCCAGATCTCCGGCGACCCGCGGCTCCAGAACGTCAAGGTGATCATTCTGACCACGTTCGACCTGGACGACTACGTCTACGGCGCGCTGCGCGCCGGCGCGAGCGGCTTCCTGGTCAAGGACACCGAGCCGGCCGAGCTGATCCACGCCGTCAGGGTCGTGGCCCGGGGCGACGCGTTGATCGCGCCGTCGATCACGCGGCGGCTGATCGCCGAGTTCGCCGGCCGGGTCAAGCGCCCCGATCCCGGCCCCGAGCTCAACGCGCTCACCGAACGCGAGCGCGAGGTCATGGCGCTGGTCGCCGCCGGCCTGTCGAACGACGAGATCGCGGCCCGGCTCGTACTCAGCCCCGCCACGGCGAAGACGCACGTCAGCCGCATCATGACCAAGCTGTCGGTACGCGACAGGGCGCAGCTCGTGATCATCGCGTACGAGGCCGGCATGATCGTCCCGGGCTGGGTTACTCCCTGAGTCGTAGCCCGGGAGCCTTCGTGCGACCCGGGATGTACGCCAGGTTGCCGCCCGGGCATGACGCGGCGGGCGCAGCCGTACCGGGACGCTCTGGGGCATGGACACCGTGGACCTGGCCCGCCTGCAGTTCGCCCTCACGGCGGGGGCGCACTTCCTGTTCGTGGCGCTGACGCTCGGCCTGGCGACGCTGGTCGCCGTCATCCAGACCAGGGCCACCTTCAGCGGCGACCCCGTACACCTGCGGATGACGCGGTTCTGGGGCCAGCTCTACATCATCAACTACGCGATGGGCATCGTCACGGGGCTGGTCATGGAGTTCCAGCTCGGGCTGTCGTGGAGCGGGCTCACGGAGTACGCGGGCAACGTCTTCGGGTCGGCGCTGGCCATCGAGACGCTGGTGGCGTTCTTCATCGAGTCCACGTTCCTGGGCCTGTGGATCTTCGGCTGGGACAAGCTGAACCGGTGGGCCCACCTGACGCTGATCTGGGTCGTGACGCTGACCGCGTACGCGTCGGCGTTCTGGATCATGGTCGCGAACGGCTTCCTGCAGCACCCGGCCGGCCACGTGCTGGACGGCGGCGTGCTGCGGCTGGTGGACCTGGGGGCCATGGTGGGCAACCCGGCCGCGCTGATCGCGTTCGGGCACGTGATGGGCGGGGCGATGATCACCGGCGGGTTCTTCCTGGCCGGGGTGAGCGCCTACCACCTGCGTAGGCGCACCGCCGAGCAGGACTTCTTCCGCAAGTCGCTGCGCATCGGGATCGGCGTGGCGCTGCCCGCGCTGTTCTTCACCGTGACCTTCGGCGGGATCTCGTTCCAGACCCTGCAGCCGACCAAGACGGCGGCGTGGACGGGCGATCCGGGCCGGCTGGCCGAGGCGCAGGCCCAGATGGTGGCGGCGCACGGCCCCGGCGACTACCTGCCGCCCGCAGGCCCCGTGCTGGTGGCGGGCATCACGATGATGACGCTCTGGCTGGTGATGACCGTGGTCGCGGCGCTGAGCTTCCTGCTGATGCTCATCCGGCCCGCCGTACGCGGGTTCAGGCTGTGGCACTGGCTGCTGACCCTGATGATCCCGGTCCCGTTCGTGACCATGCTGGCCGGCTGGGTCTTCCGGGAGCTGGGGCGCCAGCCGTGGGCCGTGTTCGGGCTGCTGAGGACGGCCGACGCGATGTCACCGGTGACCGCGGCCCAGATGCGCTTCTCGATCATCGCCTTCGCCTCGGTGTTCGCGGTGCTGATCGCGATCAACTACTGGCTGCTGGCCAGGCAGGCCCGCCGCGGGCCCGGCGCGGAGTCGCTCGGCGCCCCCGCCACCCCCGCACTGACCTTCTGAGGAGCCGTCATGGAGATCTTCGTCTTGGCCTTCTTCGCGCTCGGCTACCTCGTGCTGGCCGGGGCCGACATCGGGGTCGGCATGGTGCTGCCGTACCTGGGCAGGACGGCGGCCGAGCGCCGCGAGGTGATCGCCGCCATCGCGCCGTTCTTCCTGGGGAACGAGGTGTGGCTGGTCGCCACGGCGGGGGTGCTGGCCGGGCTGTTCCCCGAGCTGGAGGGTGAGTTGCTGAGCGGCAACTACACGGTCGTCGTGACGCTGGTCCTGTCGTGGGTCGTGCGTGACATGGGGCTGTGGCTGCGGGGGCGGCTGCCGGGGCCGGGTTGGCAGACGTTCTGGGACGGGGCGATCGTGGCCGGGAGCTGGGGGCTGGCGCTGAGCTGGGGGGCGCTGCTGTGCCACGTGCTGGTCGGCCTGCCGCCCGCCCTAGTGGTGGGGGCACTGGTGGTGGCCGCGGTGTTCGCCACGCACGGGCTGGCGTTCGCGGCCCTGCGGCTGCGCGGGACGCTGCGGGAGCGGGCGGCCGTGCTGTCGGGCGGGTCGGGCGAGGGCCGCACCTACCTGCTGACGGCCGCCGCGCTGACGGCGGTGGGGGTGCTGGCCGGGCTCCGGCTGCCGCTGGAGCCCGGCACCTCCGGCCCCGTGCTGGTGCCGGTGATCCTGACACTCATCCCGCTGCTGGTGGCCGCCCAGGGCTGGGTGTGGTGGACGTTCAGGCATCGGGTCACGGGGCCGTCCTACCTGTGACGGCCGGTCAGAAGACGGGAACGCCGTCCCTGGTCAGCTTCCAGTTCTGGACGGCGAACCCGCTCGGGTCGATGGTGCCCTTCGCGGTGGCGTACTCGATCAGCGCCTGCCGGATCTCCACCTGGGCGTTGTAGAGCACCGGCGCGCCGGTGACGTGCGGGAAGCCGCCGCCGCCCGACTGACGGTAGTTGTTGATCGCGACCACGAACTCCTTGCCGGCCGGGACCGGGGCGCCGTCGTAGGACAGGTTGGCGATCCGCTGGCCCACCGGCTTGGAGATGTCGATGTCGTACGACACCCCGGAGAGCTGGTCGTAGTTGTAGTCGGGGGTGTTGCCGGCGTTCGTCAGCTTGGTCACGTCCACCGGGTCGCCGGGAGCGAGCTGGTTGAAGTACTTGGCGGAGTACTCCAGGTAGTCCTTGATCTGCGCGCCGGTCAGCTTGACCGCGAGCAGCGTGTTGTCGTAGACGTACAGGCCGGCCACGTCCCTGACCCGGATGTCGCCGGCGGGGAAGACGGCGGTGCGGCTGAACGGCGCCGCGATCGACAGCACCGGCAGCGTGTTGCCCGGCAGGGCCCGCTTGACCGTCTCCACCTGCACGTGCTGGATGTAGTCGAGGATCGGCGAGTCCTTGTACGGCGACTCCGCGGCCGACAGCGCCTGCGCCGACTTGGCCACGACCTTGTTCACGTAGCCCACGGTCGTGTCGTGCTGCGGCTTGAGCAACTCGACGATCTTGGGGTCCTCCTGAACCGTGTTGGTGTTGATCGTGGTGGCGGACTTGCCGGTGACCACCCACCGGCCGTGCTGCTTGGCGAGCTGGAAGTCCAGCCTCGACAGGCGCTGGCCCCACCTGCCCGGCTCGGTCAGCAGCACCTGCCGGCCGGTGACCTTGTTCGTCACGAACCGCTGCGGCACGTCGTTGTGCGCGTGCCCGAACAGCACCGCGTCGATGCCCGGCACCTGCTCGGCCACCATCGCGGAGGCGTTCTCGACCGGCAGGTCACCGCCGTAGGACGACAGGCCGTTGTCGCCCGCGTGCGCGGTCACCACGACCACGTCCGCGCCCAGCCCGCGGATGACCGGCACCCACTTCCTGGCCGACTCGACCAGGTCGGTGAAGCGGAGCTTGCCCTCGACGTTCGCCTTGTCCCAGATGGCCACGCCGGGGTTGGTCAGCCCGAGCACGCCGACCTTGACCGGCTTGTCGCCCTTGACCTTCATGGTCTTGATCACGAACGGCTTGTACGCGGGCAACCCTGACTTGTCGTAGACCGCGTTCGCGCCGAGCACCGGTGCCCGCATCTGCTTGATCCAGGTGGCCAGCAGCGGCAGACCGTAGTTGAACTCGTGGTTGCCCAGCGTCACGGCGTCGTACCCGATGGCGTTCATGGCCTTGGCCATCGGGTGGATCTGGCCGGTCTGGGTGATCGGCTCGACCTTGGCGTAGTAGTACGCCAGAGGGGTGCCCTGGATGGTGTCACCCGAGTCGAACAGCAGCGTGCGGTCCGCCCCGCGCTCGGCCCTGATCTGGTTGACCAGCGAGGAGACCTTGGCCAGGCCGACGCTGTTGCCCGCGCTGTCGGCGTACGTGGCGTCCTTGAAGTAGTCCCAGTTGACGGCGTTGCTGTGGAGGTCGGACGTGCCCATGACCGTGACGGTCACCGAGGCGGCGCCGGCTTGCGCGGGGGGCGCCACCAGGACCAGCGCGCACAACGCGGCGGCCCCGGTGAGGGCGAGATTCTTGGTCTGCATGAGCCTGGAGCGTAACCAGGACCGTCAATCGGCGGACAGGCGGGTGATGAACTCCCGGACAAGGGTCGCCACTTCGGCCGGTCGCTCGTGCAGGACGACGTGGCCGCTGTCCAGCTCGGCGTACTCGCTGCCGGGCAGGGCGGCGTGCAGCGCGCGGGCGTGCTCGACCGGGACCAGGTAGTCCCGGGTGTTGCCGATGACCAGCGTGGGCGCGGTGATCTTCGGCAGCAGGTCCCTGATGTCGAGGCGCAGGTCCAGCTCGATCTGGCGGCGGACGCCGTGCGGCGGCTCTCCGGCGGTGAGGGCCTGCGCGCCGACCGCGCTCACGTACTCCGGCCCGAACGCCACCAGCGGCCCGAACGCGGCGAAGCTCTCCGGG
Source organism: Nonomuraea angiospora (assembly GCF_014873145.1). Lineage (NCBI taxonomy): Bacteria > Bacillati > Actinomycetota > Actinomycetes > Streptosporangiales > Streptosporangiaceae > Nonomuraea > Nonomuraea angiospora. The sequence continues at coordinate 6,837,268 of NZ_JADBEK010000001.1, forward strand.
TCCGTCTCCGCCAGCCTGGCCCACGTGCGCAGGCCCAGGCTCAGCCGGGAGTCCTCCGCGTGCGTCCAGCCGGCGATCAGCACCAGCCGCCTGACCAGCTCCGGGTGCTCGGCGGCGACCGCCACCGCCACGGCCGCGCCCAGCGAGAATCCGACGAGGTCGGACGGGCCCTCGAACGTGGCCGCGACCTGGCCGGCGAGCAGGTCGAGCGTGAGGTCGCCGCCCGGGTCGGCGGTCTGGCCGCTGCCCGCGTAGTCAGGGGTGATGACGGTGCGCAGGTCGGTGAACTCCGGCACGAGGTGGGCGTAGTTGCTGACGGCGTCGCCGCCGGTGCCGTGCACCATGACGAGGCCGGGCCCGCTGCCCGCCCGCTGGTAGTGGACGGCGCCCGAGCTGTGGGTGACTGTGGGCATGCGAGGCTCCTAGAGGTTTCCGCCGCCGGTGGCGTCGATGGTGCTGCCGGTGATGAAGCTCGCCTCCGGCGAGGCGACGAAGGCCACGGCGTTCGCGATCTCGTCCACGTGGCCGATCCGGTTGAGGGCGTGCCTGCTCGCCGCGTACGCCTGCGCCCGCGGGTCGCCGCGCAGCCAGGCCGCGTTGGTGTCGGTGTCGATGATGCCGGGGGCGACGTTGTTGACCGTGATGCCGCGCGGCCCCAGCTCCTTGGCCAGGGCCAGCGTGAACACCTGCACCGCGCCCTTCGTCATCGCGTACGCGATCCCCTCCGGGAAGGCGATGCGGGCCACGCCCGAGGTGATGTTGACGATCCGCCCGCCGTCGGGGATCAGCGGCAGCAGCTGCTGGGTGAGGAAGAACAGCCCCTTGACGTTGACGTCGAACAACCGGTCGTACGCCTCGGGGGTCTCCTCGCCGATGGGCCGGGACATCCCGATGCCGGCGTTGTTGACCAGCACGTCGAGAACGTCCGTCTCATCCTTCATCCGCTCCGCCAACGCCTGGCCACCCTCTCCGAGATCGGCTTTCACGACGAACGCGCTGCCGCCACCCTCCTCGATCAGACGGACCACCTCCTTCGCCGCCACCTCATCCCTGGCGTAGTTGACGGCCACGCGAAAGCCGTCCCTGGCCAGGCGCAGCGCGATGGCCCGGCCGATGCCCCTGCTTGCTCCCGTCACGAGCGCGGTCTTCATCCCGGCACCCACCTTTCTTTAGCGATCGATACAGAAAAACCATAACATAGCGATCGCTATAGAATGGGCGCATGGCCAGACAACGGGCGTTCGACAGGGAGGCGGCGCTGGAGACCGCGCTGCTCACGTTCTGGCGGCACGGCTACGAGGCGACCTCGATCGCCGAGCTGACCGCCGCCATGGGGATCCGCCCACCCAGCCTGTACGCGGCCTTCGGCGACAAGCGGCGGCTGTTCGAGGAGGCGGTGCGGCGCTACCAGGAGACGTACGGCGCCTTCACGACCCGGGCCCTCGCCGAGGAACCGACCGGCCGCCAGGCCATCGAGCGCGTGCTGCGCGAGGCCGCCGAGGAGTATGCGAGCCGCTCCCATCCGACGGGGTGCCTGATCATCACGGCGGCGGTGAACTGCGGGCCGGAGTCCGCGGAGGTCGAGGAGCTGCTACGCGGCTTCAGGGAGGGGAGCAAGGCGGCGCTCAAGGCCCGCATCGACGACGACCTGACGGCCGGCCGCCTGCCCGCCGGCACGGACACGGCGGGACTGGCCACCTTCTACGCCGCCGTCATCCAGGGCATGTCCACCCAGTCCCGCGACGGCGCCACCCACGCCGACCTCCTCCACATCGCCACCCTCGCCATGTCCGCCTGGCCCAAAAGCGACAATCTGTAGTCATTCGACTACAGAAAGTAGGAGTCCCAGGACTGGAAACGCCGTTACAGCCATGCAACACTGTTGCAAGGTTGCTACATGGTTGGTCGAGGAAGACATCAGCACAACGAAATCAACGCGGCCTTCAAGGCAGCACGCAAGATCGAATCATTGACCGTGGTGGAGAACCACAACGGACATCGTTGGGGGTGGGTCGAATGCACCTGCGGCGGCGATCGGTTCAAGGTCTGGTGCACACCGCGCAACCCAGGCACCCACGCGAGATCCATATTCCAATGGATCGACCAGCACGCCGAATGCGCCAAAAGCGAGGAGAAGTCATGACCACGTGGAATTTCCGCGTCTCTCTGAACCGAGCGCCCACCGACGAAGAGGCGGATGCGCTCTACGAGGCCGGTCTTGATGATTGCTCGATCGGGGGAGGACCAGGCGGCATCGATCATTACCTCATGTGTGACCGCGAGGCCGACAGCATGCTCGACGCCATCGCCTCCGTGATCGCCCAGATCAAGACGATCCCCGGTCTCTGGCCCATCGCCGTCGGAGAGGACGACGGCGTGACGCTGGGAGACGCCGCCCGCCGGCACGGCGGGCGCACGCAGGCCAGCCTGCGCCAGCTTGCCGCCGGACAGCGGGGTCCAGGCGGTTTCCCCGCTCCCCTCATCGAGGCCGACAACATCCGCCTCTACTCGTGGGCCGAGATCTCCGAGTGGTTGCGCACCCGGATGGGGGATGACATCCCGCCGGAAAGCCCGGATGTCGCTCTGGCGGATGCGCTCGTCAGGCTCAACTGCCGGGCCCGAGCCGCACATCGGGAGGACGGGCTTCGCCACCTGTTCGAGGTCATCGCCTGAACCCGTCAGCCTGAGACCTCACTCCTCGACAACCACAAGCGCCCGCCGGCTCACAGCGGGCGCCTGCCCGGGGTGTCAGCGCTCGGCCTCGGTGTGCTTGCGGTCCAGGTCCGGGAACGGGGACGGCTCCTCGACGCCCTGGGTGAGCTGGCGCGGCCCCTTGGGGCTCTCGGCGTCCTGGGCGTCCGCCACCGCCTCGGCCGCCGCCTCCGAAGCCTTGGCCACCTCCTCGTCGAACTCCGACGTCTCCGGCGCCTCCTCCCGCGTCGCCGCCGACCGGGGCAGGGCCTCGGTGAACGCCCGTGAGACCCCCTGCAGCGCCGAGGTGACCTCGCTCGGGATCACCCAGAACGTGTTGCCGTCGCCCTGCGCGAGCTGCGGCAGCACCTGGAGGTACTGGTAGGCCAGCAGCTTCGGGTCGGGGTCGTTGCGGTGCACGGCCTGGAAGACCTGGTCGATGGCGCGCGACTGGCCCTCGGCCTCCAGGATGGCGGCGGTGCGCTGGCCCTCGGCACGCAGGATGCGGCTCTGCTTGTCGCCCTCCGCCGTGAGGATCTGCGACTGCCGCTGGCCCTCGGCGTTGAGGATCGCGGCGCGCTTGTCGCGTTCGGCCCGCATCTGCTTCTCCATCGCGTCCTTGATGGTCTTGGGCGGGTCGATGGCCTTGATCTCGACGCGGTTGACGCGGATGCCCCACTTGCCGGTGGCCTCGTCGAGAACGCCGCGCAGCTGGCTGTTGATGGTGTCGCGGGAGGTGAGGGTCTTCTCCAGGTCCATGGAGCCGACGACGTTACGCAAGGTGGTGACGGTGAGCTGCTCGACGGCCTGGATGTAGTTGGCGATCTCGTACGCCGCCGCCCGCGGGTCGGTGACCTGGAAGTAGAGGACGGTGTCGATCTCGACGACCAGGTTGTCCTCGGTGATGACGGGCTGCGGGCGGAAGGAGACGACCTGTTCGCGCAGGTCGATCATGGGGTAGACGCGGTCGACGTAAGGGATGACGAAGTTGAGACCCGGCTTGAGCGTGCGGTGGTAGCGACCGAGGCGCTCGACGTTGCGGGCCCGCGCCTGCGGGATGATCCGCACTGCCTTGAGCACGGTGAACACCGCGAAGAGTATGACGAGCAGTCCGACCAGCAACAGCGGATCCATGAGTCACTCCCGGGGATATACGAGGGCTGTCGCCCCTTCGATCTCGATGATGTCGACGGTCGCCCCTGTGGGGATCACCAGCGTCTCGTCGTAGGCGCGCGCCGACCACTCCTCTCCCCCGATGCGCACGCGACCGTCGCGGCCCGTCACCTCCGAGACCACGTAGGCGGGCTTGCCGACGAGTGCCTCCACGCCGAACCGCTGCAGCGCGGGCTGCTTGACGTGGCGCATCGCGATCGGCCTGAGCACCATCAGGCCGGCCGCGGACGACAGGGCGAAGCACAGCAACTGCAGGGGGACGGGCAGCCCGATGACGGCGGTGACGGCGGTGAGCAGAGCCGCCGCGCCCAACAGCCCGAGCGAGGCCGTGAGGGTGAAGATTTCGGCCACGCCGAGGACTACCGCGAGGATTACCCAGATGATCCATTCATCCATGTCCGGCCCTCCTGATGGGACAACGGGCCTGAGTTCGCGACTGGTTCCCCCCCTCTCTACCGTAGTCCCGGAATCAGCCCGGTGGCACCCGTGCGGCCGCCGGACCGGCTTGGACCAGGGCGCTTCCCTCGCGCCACTTCTCCCACGGGAGCTGCCAGAAGCCCCATCCGTTGTCCCAGCCGAGCTCCCGGTCGGTGCCGACGATCGTGACCGGATCGCCGCGCAGAGAGGTGTCGTAGAACCAGGCCGCCTGGTCGGGCCTGGCGTTGATGCAGCCGTGGCTGACATTGGCCCGGCCCTGCGCCCACACGTTGTCCTTGGCGTGCACGTATTCGCCGCTGTTGGAGATGCGCACGGCGTGGTCGATCAGCATGTCGTAGTAGCCGGGGTCGCCCTTGACGCGCCCCGGGGAGATCATCCGGACCGGGTTGCCCTTGTCCATGGTCAGGTGGATGCCGCTGGTCGTGGTGTATTCGGGGGTGGTGGCCATGCCCGCGCTGATGGCCATCCGCTGCGCGATCTCGCCGTCGCGGCGGACGACCATCTGGTGGGTGCGGGTGTCGATCGTGCTGGTCTGCCTGCGCCCGACGGTGAAGGCGAAGGTGGAGTCGGTGGCGCCGTAGACGCCGCCGCCCGCGCGTACGCCGGCCAGGTGGGCGGTGACCGTGACCTGCTGGTGGGGCGGCCAGAACCGGCGGGTGCGGTAGATCACCTGGGTGTCGCTGGTCCACCGCCACGCGCCCTCGACCGGGGTCTCCGCCTGGACCTCCAGCGCCCGCTCGACGGCCGCCTTGTCCTCCACGGGAGCGTCGAAGTCGATGATGACCGGCATGCCGGCGCCGACCGTCTCGCCCGGCAGCGGCGCCGTCGCGGCCACCTGGAACGTCCGGACCGCGGGCCGGGTGTGGAAGCGCCCGACGGCGACCGTGGCCGGGCCGAGGGCGCCCGTGGCCGTGACGGCCACCGAGTATTCGGCCGCCGGCTTGAGCGTCCAGGCCGAGCGCCACGTCGTGTGGGAGCCGTCGAGCCGGCCGGGCACCTGCTCCCCGCCCTCCGAGACCAGCACCTGGCTGAGCGTGCCGCCGCGGGCCCTGACCACCAGGCCGCGGTCGGTGCGGGCCCGCTTGGTGTCGAACGCGGGCCAGACCCGCACCACCGGGGGCGCGGACGGGGCCCTGGCCGGCGCCGAGGAGCAGCCGCAGGCCAGGAGGAGGAAGGCGACACAAGTCAGCACGGCACGCCGCATGTCACTCCTGCCGTCCGAGGGAAGGGGTTGACATCAGGGTAGCGGCGAGTCAGCGGTCAAGCACGTTGAGTCACCTATACGACAGTTCCGGAAACCTCCCCCAATGCCAGGGCGCCGGCGGTGGCCCGGATCGTCACCGTGTCCCCGTCCTCCAGGAACGAACGCGTCTCACCGCTCGCGAGCTTGAGCGGGTCGGTCCCGTTCCAGGTCAGCTCGATGAGGGAGCCGCGCTCGCCGCGCCCGGGCCCCGAGATTGTGCCGCTGGCGAACAGGTCTCCGGTCCGCAGGGAGGCCCCGTTCACCGTCATGTGCGCGAGCATCTGGTCGGGCGTCCAGTACATGCTCGCGTACGGGGGCCGCGACACGACCTCCCCGTTGAGCAGGACCTCGAGGGAGATGTCCAGCCCCCAGTCGGCCCGCCTGCGCAGGTAGTCGGCCGGCGCCGGGTCCTGGGCGCGGCCGGGGAGGCGGGGCAGCGCCTCCAGCGGCGTGATCCACGGCGAGATCGACGTGGCGAACGACTTGGCCAGGAACGGCCCGAGCGGCACGTACTCCCACGACTGGATGTCACGCGCGCTCCAGTCGTTGACCAGCGTCACCCCGAACACGTGGTCCTCGAAGGCCCCGGACGGCGAGCCGAGCTCGGTCGGCACGCCGACCACGAACCCCAGCTCCGCCTCGATGTCCAGCTTCGCGCACGGCCCGAACGCCCCGCGCCCGAGCTGCCCGTGCGGGCGCCTGACCGGCGTGCCCGACACCACGACCGTCCCGGCCCTGCCGTGGTAGCCGACGGGCAGGTGCCGCCAGTTGGGCTGCAGCGGCTCGGTGCCGGGCCGGAAGATCTGGCCGATGTTGCTCGCGTGGTCGATCGAGCAGTAGAAGTCGACGTAGTCGGCCACCTCGAACGGCATGTGCAGCCGCACCTGCTCCAGCGGGACCAGGTGCCGCTCGGTCACGGCGAGGTCACCGGTGAGCTTGTTGCGGATCAGCGTCCTGGTGTCGTGCCAGGCCGTCCGGCCCCGGGCCATGAACGGGTTGAGCGAGGGCGCGTCGAAGACCTCGTCGTGCAGGGCGGCCGCCAGGTCGAGCACCTTGTCGCCGTACCGGACGCCCACGCGGGGCGCCTGGCCGGGACGCGAGAACACGCCGTAGGGCAGGTTGTCCACTCCCCAGCTCACGAAATTTCCCTCCGTCACGCGATCAATCCCAGTGTGCGCAGGTCCTCGACGGGAATGCTGGTGCTGCACGAGCCGTAGCTCACCAGCAGCCGCCGCGCCCGCTTCGCGGTCTCCTCCGGTACGGCCTGCGCGAGCCGTACGAGATGCCCGACGTCGGTGGCCCGCAGCACGGGCACCGGGTCGCGCCCGTCCACGGCCTCGCAGACGGCGAGCAGCAGGTTGAGGAAGCCGTGCCGGTCGACGCCCAGCGCGGGGTCGAAGTGGCGTACGGCGTGGTGCAGCCCGGCCGTGGCCTTGAACGGGATGTCATGCTCGACGCAGAACTGGATGAACGTCGCGAGATGCTCCGCCGGCGGGAACGCGTCGGCCGTCAGCCCGCCGCAGCGCACCTTCAGCCCCACCCCGTCGGGCACCTGGACGCTCACCTTCCCCGCCGCCACCTCCACGAAGAGCCGCACGCCCGCCGGCAGCTTGAGCCGCCCGGCCAGCGCCTCGATCGTCGAGCCCGGCGGCAGCAGGGCCTCGACGAAGTCCACGGGCAGGTCGTCGAAGGCCGGCACCTCCTCCTGATCGATGATCAGCCCGATCCGCCGCGGCAGGTACTCCATGTCGCGCAGCCGGTGCAGCCGGCTGGCGGGGCACAGGAACCGGTTCGTGAGCACGGAGCAGCCGTGCTCGAGGTCGCGCCGGTTGCGGGCCAGCGCCTCGTCCATGTGCAGGGACGTCGGCGGGAACAGACCCGCGTCGTCCACGAGTTCGGTGTAGACGTTCATCGTGACCAGGTCCACGCGTAGCCGGTGTCCTCGCAGGACAGTGCGCCCTGCCCGAGGTCGAGCGGGCGGAAGGTGTCCACCATGACGGCCTTCTCGCTCGTCGTCGTGATGCCGCGGGAGACCGCGTCGATCACCGCCTCGACCGCGCCGGGCTGCGGCCCGTGCGTGAACCCGGCGGGATGCAGCGAGATCGAGCCGATGTCGATGCCCGAGCCCTTGCGCGCGGAGTAGTCGCCGCCCACGTAGAACATGAACTCGTCGGAGTCCACATTGTGGTGGTTGTACGGGATCGGCACGGACTCCGGATGGAAGTCGAGCGGCCGCGGGCAGAACGAGCAGACCACGAACCCCGGCCCCTCGAACGTCTGGTGGACGGGCGGCGGCGCGTGCGTCTTCTTCACGATCGGCTCGAAGTCGTCGATGTTGAACGCGAACGGGTAGAGGTAGCCGTCCCAACCGACCACGTCGAACGGGTGGTTGCGGTAGACCAGCCGGCTCAGCCCGCCCCGCGTGCGCACCAGCACCGGCACCTCCTCGCCCTCGACCGTGAACGGCTCGGCGGGGCTGCGCAGGTCGCGCTCGCAGTAGGGGGCGTGCTCCAGGAACTGCCCGTACTGCGACAGGTAGCGCTTGGGCGGCCTGATGTGCCCGGCCGCCTCGATGGCCAGCACGCTGACCTGGCCGTCCGGGACCCAGCGGTGGATCGTTCCGGTCGGGATGACGATGTAGTCGCCCTCGCCGGCCTCGATCACGCCGTACGTGGACTCGAAGCGGACCCGGCCGCCCTGCACGTAGACGCACTCGTCGCCCATCGAGTTGCGGTAGAGCTCGCTCGGCCGGTCGCTGGTGGCGTACGACAATCGGACGTCGCCGTTGCCCGCCAGCAGCATGCGCCCCGTGACCAGGTCGCCCGCGCTGGACAGCTCCTGCGTGCGGAAATGGCGCGGCGAGAGCGGCAGGTTGGGCTCCAGCCGGGTCTCCACCGTCGGCGTGACCGCCTCCGCCTTGACGATCGCGGTCGGCAGGTAGCGGTGGTAGAGCAGCGAGGAGTCGGACGAGAAGCCTTCCTCGCCCATCAGCTCCTCGGCGTAGAGACCGCCGTCCGGCCGCCTGAACTGCACGTGCCGTTTGCGCGGCACCTCCCCAACGACGCGGTAGTACGGCATCCGCTGCCTCCATGATGTCCGTTTATCGGACGAATATGTCCTTTATATGTGACAACCGTCCGCCATCGACCTGGAGATGTCAACCCAGCGCGGCGGCCAGCTCGGCGGCGGCGGCGACCACCCGAGGGCCCGTGGGCTCCTCGAGCGGCCCGAACGTCACCACCCCCACCGACGCCTCCAACCAGGGCAGCCCGGTGACGGGCGCGGCGACGCCCCGCGCCCCTTCCTGCAACTGCCCCTCCGTCGCGAAGTAGTCGTCACGCCCCTCGCGCAGCGCCAGGATCGCCTGCCCCGCCGCGCCTTTCGTCAGCGGATGGCGCGAGCCCTCGCGGTAGGCCACGTGCATGTCGGTCCAGGACGGCTCCACCACCGCCACGGCCAGCCCGTCGTCGCCCTCGGCCACGGTCAGGTGCGCGGTCGCGCCCACGTCCTCGGCCAGCCGCCGCAGCGTCGGCACCGCCGCGGCCCGCAGCAGCGGCTGCACGGCCTGCGCCAGCACCAGCACCCCGAACCCGAGATGCACCCGCCCCTCGGCGTCCCGCCGCACGAACCCCTCGTTCATCAGCGTCGTCAGCAGCCGGTACACCACGGGACGGCTCAGCGACAGCTCGGCGCTCAGCTCGGTGGGCGTCCGGCCACCCCTCCCGTCGGCGAGCAGTCTCAGCAGGCGAAGCCCGCGTTCCAGGGTCTGAGCGGATTCAGCGGCCATGCGACCGATTATCCAGTGACTGTTCGCGCTGGCGAGGGAGCGCCGTTGCCTGGACTGAGGAGCGTCGGGAGCGTAGCGACCAGAGCGACGAGGGAAGGCAACGGCGCTCCCTCGCGACCGAGCCGCCTCCACGGAGTGGAGGCCATAAGCACGGGTACTTACCCGGGGGGAAAGGTCGGGGGTGGCCATGCGGCAGTGGTGGATGTTCCTGCTTGCGGGTTTTGCCGTGTGCGCGTTGTCCGCCGCCGTGCCCTCCCTCACCATGACGCCGATGTCCCGGCAGCTCCCCCTCGACCCCGTACACGAGAGCCTGGTCGAGGACACCTTCTACCTCACCGAGGGCATCGAGGTGCACCAGCGGCTCCTGCCCGCCGCGAAGGGCGTCACGTTCCGCCCCGGCTACCTCACGGTCGGGATCAGGGTCGATCAGGGCGGCCGGCTGTACGGCACGCCGCAGCGCTCCGGCACCTACCTCGCCGCCGTCCGGATGTGCGCGGGACAGTCGTGCCAGAACCAGCGGCTCACCTTCGTGGTGCTCGGCAACGTGCCGTGGGAGCCGCGCGAGCTGACCTTCCCCGGCCGGGCCGGCACCCCGCTGAACGGGGAGATCGGCATCAACGGCGGCCCGTCCGGCGTGATACCGACCTTCACCGTGACCGACCGCGCCAAGCTGCCCCGCGACGTGGTCATCGGGCCCGACGGCCACGTGAGCGGCGTGCCCGTGGCCGCGGGCATCTCCGAGGTGCCGGTGCGGATCTGCGTGGCGGGAAACTGCGCGGGCGTCGTGGTACGGCTCATCATCGCCTGAGCCCGCCCTTCCGGCGCACCCGTGGTAGGGCTCGCCTCACCGGAACTCGGCGGCCAGCGGGCATGCCCCCACCCCGCCCGAAAGCGGACACTTCAGGCGTAGTCATTCACCTTTGGAGGCCACGCCATGACCACCGTCCTCGACACCCCCCGCGGGACCGACCCGCCGCCCGTCATCCAGACCGCCGCCATGCTCTGGCTGGTCGCCGTCGCCTTCGGGGCGCTGGAGACCGTGCTGGTGGTCTCCGAGCAGCTGTACACGGGCGCCTCCACGCTCGCCGAACTGCTGCCGCAGGTCGCGATCCGGCTGGCGGTGTTCGCGGGGGCCGCCTTCCTGGCGCTGCGGCTCAAGGCCGGGGCGAACTGGGCGCGCCTGACCCTCGCCGTGACCCTCGGCGTCTTCGGCACGCTCTCGCTCGTGATCGGCCCCGTCCAGTGGCTGCTGGCCGGCGGCTCGATCGCCGAGGCCGTCGCCGGGGCGGACGCGATGGGGCTGATCTTCGCGGCCAGCCGGATCCTGCACGTGGTGGCCGTGCTGGGGGCGGTGACGCTGATGTTCCAGCCCAGGGCCAACGCCTACTTCAGGTCAGCTTGAGATCGGCTCCCGCTCGGGGGCGCGCAGGTTGCGCACCCCGGGAGCCAGCAGGGCGGCGAGGGTGGACAGCACGATGATGACGGCACAGGCGAGCAGCGTCTCCTCCGTGCCGAACAGGTCGGCCGCCTGCCCCGCCAGCAGCAGCCCGATCGGCCCGAACATCATCGACCCGAGCATGTCGTACGAGCTCACCCGCGACAGCGACTCGGCCGGGACCTCGCGCTGCATCGTGGTCTGCCACAGGACGCCGAACACGTCGAAGCACACCCCCAGCACGAACGCCCCGGCCACGATCGCCCAGAGCGGCGCGTCCAGCCCGAGCAGCACGTACGGCAGCGCGGGCGGCAGGCAGAGCAGCACGGCCACCAGGATCGGCCGGCGCGGCCGCAGCCGCATCGCGACCAGCACGCCGACGATCGTCCCGACCGCCTCGCCCGCCAGGAACGCCGACCAGGCCGCGGGCCCGCCCAGCGTCTCCTTCGCGATCAGCGGGCCGAGCACCCCGTGACCGGCCTGGATGGCCATGACCATCAGCGAGAACTGCGCGACCACCACCCAGATCCACTGCCGCGAGCTGAACTCCCGCCAGCCGTCCCGCAGGTCGGCCAGCACCGAGTGCCGCTCCCGCGAGCCGGCGACCGGCTCCATCCGCAGCAGCGCCAGCAGCGCGCCCGCCACCGCGAACATCGCGCCGCTCACCACCAGCGCCCAGCCCCCGCCCCACAGCACCACCGTGCCGCCGCCCAGCACCGCGCCCGCCACCCGCGCGGCGTTCTGGCCCAGGCCGAGCAGGGCGTTGCCGGCCTGCAGCCGGTCGGGCGGCACGACCTCGGGGATGATCCCGGTCAGCGCCGGGAACATGACCGCGATGCCCACCCCGGTCACCCCCGCCGCCGCGGACAGCGCGGGCAGCGGGGTCCAGCCGATGAGCAGCATCGCGCCCAGTGCGAGGAACCCCACCGCCATCAGGGACTCACCGGCCATCATCACCCACTTGCGCGGCAACCGGTCCGCCAGCACCCCGCCGAACAGGATGAACACGATCATGGGCACCGTCTCGGCGGTGAGCACGACGGACAGGGTCGCGGCGGTGGCGCCGGGCAGGCCGAGCACGCCGAACGCCAGGGCCACCGGTGCGAACGCGCTGCCCAGGACCGAGAGGGTGCGCGCCGACAGCAGCAGCGCGAAACGGCGATCCCGGAGCAGCCCGAGATCGCTGAGATAACTGTGCACCGGCACGCCCCCCTGAAAACAGTCAAACCCCGCCATTCTGCCGAGTTCTCTCACTGATGTCGCCTGAATATTGGTCCCGCTGACAAGAGCGGAAGCCGAATATGTGCGCGTTTGGCAAGAATCCGGCCTCGATCTCCCGTAATTTGCTAGGACCCTGCTGTCGGCGAGGGGACTCCATTGGGGCGGCTGGTCTATCGCGGTAGATGGACGCTGCTGGCGCTGAGCCTGGTGGCGGCCCTGCTCGTCGCGCCGCTGGCGCTGTCCGGGCGGGCGGCGGGCGGCGGCTTCGAGGACCCGCGCGCCGGCTCGGCGACCGCCGCGCGCATGAGCGCGGAGTGGTACGCCGGCCAGAGCCCCGACGTGGTCGTCCTCTACCGGCACCCGGCGGTCAAGGTGCGCGACCCGCGCTACAAGAAGGCGGTGCACGACTCGCTGCGCGGGCTGCCGGCCCAGTACGTGCGCGGGATGGCCACGTACTGGACGACCGGGTCGAAGGCGATGGTGTCCAGGGACGGGCATTCGACGTACGCGATCGTCACGCTGAAGGGCGCCAAGCGGGCGAGCTACGCGGCCGTCGCGGCGCGGCTCAGGACCGTCCAGAACCTGCGCGTCGCGGTCGGCGGGCCGGTGCCGGTGCGGGCCGAGCTCGACGGCGAGGCCGCCGCCGACCTGGCCCGCGCGGCGGCCGTCGCGGCGCCGGTGCTGCTGGTGCTGCTCGTGGTGGTGTTCGGGAGCCTGGTGGCGGCCCTGTTGCCGCTGGTCGTGGGGGTGCTCGCGGTGCTCGGCGCGCTGGCGCTGCTGCCCGGGGTGTCCGTCTACTCCTTCTACGCCGTCGTGCTCCTCGGGCTCGGGCTGGCGGCCGAGTTCTCGCTGCTCCTGCTCAGGGCGTTCAGGCAGGAGATCGGCGGCGGGGCGTCGAACGAGCAGGCCGTGGCGGGCACGGTGGCCACGGCCGGGCGGACCGTGGCGGTGGCCGGGGTGAGCGTGGCCGCGTCGCTGCTGGGGCTGGTGCTGTTCCCGCAGCCGTTCCTGGGCTCGCTCGGGTGGGCGGCGGCGGCCGTGGCGCTGGTCACCTCGGCGGTCGCGCTGCTCGTGGCGCCCGCCCTGCTGGGGGTGCTCGGGCGGCGCGTGGACGCGCTGCGCGTCAGGCCCATGCCCGTACGGCGGGACGGCGGGCCGCGGGACGGCGTGGCGCGCCGGCCGGTCGTGTCCCTGGTGGCGGTGACGATCGTGCTGGTCGCGCTGGCGGGACCGCTCCTGGGCGTCGAGTTCGGGAACGCGGACCACCGGGCGCTGCCCGCCGCCTCCGAGGGCCGCAGGGTGGCCGAGACGATCGAGCGCGACTTCGCCAGGAACGCCCTGTCGCCGATCGACGTGCACGTCGTGGTCGAGCCGCTGGACGGCACCGCCGTCACCGCGCTCGACGTCCGCCCCATCACGGAGCGGCTGGAGCGGCTGCCGCACGTCACCGGCGTCGAGACGGCGGGCCTGTCGCGGCCGAACCGCGCCGTGCGGCTGGCCGTCCGCCACGACCTCGATCCCCTGTCGGCGCAGGCCGGGGAGCTGGTCGCCGCGATCAGGTCCGCGGCCGCGGGGCCGGACGTCCGGCAGGTCGTGGTCGGCGGGCCCGTCGCGGCGCGGCTGGACCTCCTGGCCGGCCTCTCCGGCACGCTGCCGTGGCTGGCGGTGGTGGTGTGCTCGGCGATGGCGGCGGTGCTGTCGCTCGCCTTCGGGTCGCTGGTGCTGCCCGTTCCGGCGGTGGTGGCGAGCCTGCTGTCGGCCGGCGCGTCGTTCGGGGTGATCGGCTGGGTGTTCCGGAGCGGCTTCCTGGGGTTCGCCGGCCCCCTGGACGTCTCCGTCGCGCTGCTGATCGGGGTCGTGGCGTTCGGGCTGTCGGTCGTCCACCAGGTGTTCCTGGTCTCGGAGGCGCGTACGGGGGGCTCCACGGCGGCGGAGCCGCGGGAGGTGATCATCGGTGCGGCGCTGCTGATGGTGGCGGTCGGCGGGGCGTTCGCGACGGCCGGGATCGCGGTGGTGCGGCTGCTCGGAGTGGGCCTGGGCGTGGCGGTCGCGGTGGACGCCGTGCTGGTGCGGCTGCTGCTGGTGCCCGCCGCCATGCGGCTGCTGGGCCCGGCGAACTGGTGGCCGCTGCGTGCCCCCGGGGCAGCTGCCGCGGCCCCGGGTGTCCACGAGATCGAGCCGCCCCGCGAGACGCCCGGTCCCCCGCGCGATCGGCGTCCGTTGACGGCCGGGCGGCCCGCGATCACCGTCAAGGGGCGGCCCGCCGTCTTCGGCGCGGACACCGATCCGGTGCCGATGCCCGCCGAGCCCCCGCGACCGGAATGGGTGAAGGTGGCGGCGGGGCGCACCAGGGCGGTACGCGCCGACCCCGGCGGGGCCGGCTGGACGTGGGTCGAGGTGGACGACTGAAAGTCGTAACTGGCGCAGCTACTTCCCGTCGAATAGTGCGTGAAGAAGCCATAGATCTCATTGAACGTTATTGATCGTCCGGATAGTGTGCGGTATGCCCACGATCATCCCCTGGAAGTAAAGGTGCCATGCGAAAGCGGCTACGGCAGATCTTCGTCATCGGATTAGCCCTCTCGCTCCTGGGCGTCGGCGTCCCGGCATGGTCGCAGGACGACCCCCGAGGCTGTAATGACCTGATGTCCGCCGACACCCCGGCGTACGTCGTCTGCCGGTGGCTGGCCACCCCCGAGGAGGCCGCGGACATCGCGAAGTTCTGGCTGGACAACGACGGCGAGCACATGAAGGAAGCCGGTCCCCCGAACCCGATCACGGTGGACTGCACCGAAGAGGGCAACTTCTGCCCGACCGACTCCGAGGGCGACGGCCAGCTGCACGACGGCGACTCCCCGGACGTCCCCGGCGCCGAGGACGGCGGCACGCCTGAATGCCAGAACGGCGACCAGTGCGGCTACGTCGACCCCACCGGCGTCAGCGCCGCCGACAAGGAGTCCGCGCAGGAGACCCCGGCCGGCAAGGCCGCCCAGGCCGCCGTCCAGACGACCATGCGCCTGTGGATCGAGACCGAGCTGGCCGACGACTACAAGGCCGGCAAGCTGGCCGAGGGCGTCAAGAAGATCGCCGCGCTCGTCGCCGCGCAGCCCGGGGTGGTCGGCGTCCGCTTCACCTCGCAGCTCGGCTACAACAAGACGTTCGCCACGGCGGACGAGCTGGACAAGTTCGTCAACGAGGCCACGGTCGCGCTGCGTACCGCGGTGCCGGGCAAGAAGCTGGCCGCGCACACGGTGGTGCCGCTGTTCGGCTGCGGCGCGAACGACGCCTGCAAGGCCGAGATGACCAAGAAGTACCCGCTGCTCGACCCCGACCGCATCGGCGCCTGGCTCTCCAAGGGCCTGATCGACCAGCTCTCCCTGGACGACGGCCACCTGGGCACCGAGTACGCCACCTGGAAGATCGACGCCACCGAGGCCCAGCGCAACCAGTGGATCCAGGTCCGCGCCCGCGCCTGGGACGCCTACGCCCAGATCGCCAGCGAGGACGCCTCCTTCGCCGCCGCCGGCGCCTCCAACCTCACCGAGGAGCAGGCCACCAAGGCGATCACCGAGCGCATCGCGTCCCCGCTCCAGGACGACGCCGCCGAGACGGTCACCCTGTGGACGCGCTGGCAGAACGACCAGGGCCAGGTCAGCCGGATGTACGGCGAGAAGTGGGCCGCCAACGTCACCTGGGACCAGCTCAAGAAGCTCGACGCGGTCCGCCCCCGCCTGGCCACCATCTACGACCCGGCCAACCCCGAGGTCGACGTGGCCACCGACCTGAAGAACCTGGCGGAGGTCTTCGGCCAGGTCTACCTGCACGCCGCCTGAGACTTACCCGCAGAAGCACGAGACCGGCCAGGAGCGCGATTGCGCCCTGGCCGGCCGCATTTCACAGGAGCGTCCCGCCCGTCACCTCGAACTTCGCGAGGGCCGCGTCGATCCTGGCCAGCGTGTCGGGGTGGAGGGTGATGTCGGCCGCCGCCAGGTTCTCCTCGATGTGGGCGGGGGTGCGGCTGCCGGGGATGGTCACCACGTGCTCGTCCTGGTGCAGCAGCCAGGCCAGGGCGAGCTGGGCGGGCGTGATGCCGAGCTGCGCGGCCAGGGCCCTGATCGGGGCGTAGCGGTCGTTGTTGCCGGCCAGGTTCTCCGCCGAGAAGCGGGGCGCGTTGTGCCGGAAGTCGCCCTCGGCGAGCGACTCCACGGTGCCCGTCAGGAAGCCGGTGCCGAGCGGGCTCCACGCCACGATCCCCACGCCGAGCTCCCGCGCGGCGGCCAGCAGGCCGGGGTCGACGGGACGCCACATCGACCACTCGTTCTGCACCGCCGTCACGGGGTGGACCGCGTGCGCGGCCCTGAGCTGGGCGGCCGTCACGTTGGACAGGCCGATGTGCTTGACCAGGCCGTCCCGCACCAGCTCCGCCAGCGCGCCGGTCATGTCCTCGATCGGCACGCCGGGGTCGGGATAGTGCGAGTAATAGAGATCGATCACGTCGGTGTCCAGGTTGCGCAGGCTGCGCTCCGCGTAGCGCCGGACCAGGCGGGGGTCGGCGTTCACCCGCAGCTCGTTGAACGCGTAACCGACCGGGTGCGACCTGCTCGGCTCCCCCTCGGGGATCGCCAGCCCGAACTTGGTCGCGACCACCACCTCGTCCCTGCGGCCCTTGATCGCCCGGCCCACGAGGCGCTCGTTGTGGCCGTCCACGCCGTACGCGTCGCTGGTGTCCACGTGGGTCGCGCCCGCGTCGAGCGCGGCCTTGAGCGCCGCCTCGGCGCGGACGTCGTCGACGTCCCCGTAGACGCCCGGCGAAAGGACCATGGCGCCGAAGCCGATGGCGGGGACCCGCAAGCTGCCAAGAGCACGTGTCTTCATGGCGTCGATCCTGCTGCGCGCGCCTCTGCCGCGTCCAAGACCCCTTGGTATAACCATTGGTTATGGATGTGCACCTGCGTGAGTTGCGCTACTTCGTGGCGGTGGCCGAGGAGCTGAACGTGACGCGGGCCTCGGAGCGGCTCTTCGTGTCCCAACCGGCCCTGTCCAAGCAGCTCAGGGTGCTGGAGCGGCAGCTCGGGTTCCGGTTGTTCGAGCGGGTGCACAGCGGCGTGGTGCTCACCCGGCAGGGCGAGGCGCTCCTGCCGATCGTCCGCGACCTGCTCGAACGGTGGACGGGCGGGGTCGAGTCCGCGCGGGCCGCCGCGCCCGCCGGGACGCTGGTGATCGGGATGCAGACGGCCGTGGGCAGGGGGTTGCAGCAGGAGGCGCTGCGGCGCTTCCGTACGGCGATGCCGGGGTGGGAGGTGTCGCTCAGGCTGGTGGGCTGGGACGACCCCAGCGGCGGGCTGGCCGACGGGTCCTCCGACGTGGCGTTCATCTGGCTGCCGGTGCCGCCGGGGCTGCGGACGTACGTGCTGGCCACCGAGGGCAGAGGGGTGGCCATGCCGGACGGCCACCCGCTCGCGGAGCTGGCGGAGATCCCGTTCGAGGTGCTGCGCGGCGAGCCGTTCATCGCCCTGCCGCCGGAGGCCGGGCCGCTGCGGGACTTCTGGCTCGCGCGGGACGCCCGCGACGACGAGCCGGTCATCGGGTTCACCGCGAACACGCCGGAGGAGGTGTTCGAGGCCGTGACCAGCGGGCTCGGGGTGGTGCTGGTCGCCGAGGGGAACGCCGCGCTCTACAACCGTCCCGGGATGGCCTACCGCCCGGTTAGCGGGCTTCCTCCGGGGCAGCTCGCCATCGCGTGGCGGGAAGGTGATGTCAGCCCACAAGTCATGGCATTCATCGACGCGCTGCGACAGGTCGCGGCTAAGGTCTGACGCGACATCCATTCACATGGAAGGGTGACCCCCATGAGCGATTACGCCATCACCTTCGACCTCATCGACGCCGACAAGGACGGCCGCATCTCCGCCGTCGAGCTCGTGAAGCTGATGGAGGTGCTCGGCCAGCCGGTGACCCTGGAGGCCGCGCAGGAAGGCGTGCTGAAGCTCGACAAGGACGGCGACGGCCTGATCGACCTGGAGGAGTTCGCCGCCTTCCTCCAGAAGTGACAAAAACAAGCTCTTGCTACACATTCTCCTGTTGCCTGGGTCACAATGGCGACGGGAGGGACGATGGTCATCACGAGTGAAATCCCCGTGCAGGCGCTCAGGGCGGGCATCGGCAGGGTCTCGGCAGAGGTGATCGAGGAGATCCAGACCCGGATCCCCGAATACGCCAGGCCATCGGACGAGATCTACATCAAGGTCGTCAGGATGGCGGTCGAGCAGGCCATCGAGGGCTTTCTCGACCGCGTCGAGAACCCGGGCGCCCCCTGGGACCCCGAGCCGTTCCGGCTGATCGGCAGGGGCGAGGCGGCCGAGGGCCGCAACCTCGAGCCGCTGCAGACCGCGATGCGGCTCGGCGCCCGGGTCTGCTGGCGGCGGCTGACCGAGCTCGCCGAGCCGCTGCGCCTGTCCCCGCAGACCCTGTACGACCTGGGCGAGGCCATCTTCGTCTATCTCGACCAGCTCGCCGACGCGGCGGCCGAGGGCTTCGAGGAGGCCAGGGCGCACACCGCGGGCGAGACCGAACGCCGCCGCGGCCACCTGCTCGACCTGCTGCTCAGCCGCCCGCCCGCCAGCGCGGAGGCCATCGCCGAGCTGGCCAAGGCCGCCGGGTGGCGCCGGCCGAGGACCGTCGCCTGCGTGGCCTTCGACGACCGGCACGCCGCCTACCGCGCCCCCGCGCTGCCGCCCGACGTGCTCACCGGGCTGGACAGGCCCGTGCCCTGCCTGCTCGCGCCCGACCCCACCGGCCCCGGCCAGGCCCAGCTGCTCGACCAGGCGTTGCGCGGGCGCCAGGCCGCGATCGGCCCCGCCGTGCCCCTCTCGGCCGCCGCGACCTCGCTGCGCTGGGCCAGGGAGGCCCTGGAGCTGTCGCGGCGCGGCATCCTGCCCCGGGGGCCGCTGCGGTGCGCGGACCACATGGCGACGCTGGTGGTGTTCAAGGACGAGGAGCTGGTCGGCACGCTGGCGCAGGCGCGGCTGGCGCCCCTGGCCGACCTGCGGCCCGCCCAGCAGGACCGGCTCGCGGAGACGCTGCTGGCCTGGCTGCGGCACGGCCGGGGCGCGGGCGAGGTGGCCGCCAGGCTGCACGTGCACCCGCAGACCGTGCGCTACCGGCTGCGGCAGCTGGAGGAGCTGTTCGGTGACCAGCTCGCCGATCCGGACATCCGCTTCGAGCTGGAGATCGCGCTGCGGGCCAGGCAGGCCGTCCAGGCGAGCACCACCCGTCCCTGAAATCCCGGCGGATCCGGCGGCCTGAGCGTGCCCGTGGCGGGTAGCGGCCACCCATGCGACTGACGTACACCTCCGACGTGTGGTGGAAGAACGCCGTCATCTACTGCCTCGACGTGGAGACGTTCAAGGACGGGAACGACGACGGCGTGGGCGACTTCCGCGGGCTGACGCAGCAGGTCGACTACCTCGCGGGACTCGGCGTGACGTGTCTCTGGCTCATGCCGTTCTTCCCCACCCCCAACCGGGACGACGGATACGACATCACCGACTTCTACCGCATCGACCCGCGGCTGGGCACGCTGGGCGACTTCGTGGAGTTCATGCGCACCGCCAACGACAGGGGGCTGCGGGTGATCGCGGACCTCGTCGTCAACCACACCTCGGACCAGCACCCCTGGTTCGTGGAGGCCCGGTCGAGCCGGGAATCTCCCATGCGCGACTGGTACGTCTGGTCCGACACCCCGGAGCCCGACGACCCCTCGCAGATCGTCTTCCCCGACAAGGAGAACAGCGTCTGGCAGTACGACGAGGGCTCCGAACAGTACTACCTGCACAGCTTCTACCGGCACCAGCCGGATCTGAACGTCGGCAACCCCGAGGTCAGGGACGAGATCACGCGCATCCTCGGCTTCTGGATGGAGCTCGGGCTGTCCGGGTTCAGGGTGGACGCGGTGCCCTTCCTCATCGAGAACGTCGATCCGAAGCTGGCGAACCCGCACGAGTTCCTCGCGGACCTGCGGGCGTTCATGACGCGGCGCAAGGGCGGGTCGATCCTGCTGGGCGAGGTCAACGTCCCGTACAAGGACCTGACCCGGTTCTTCGGAGAGGGCCTGGGCGACCAGCTCACCATGTGCTTCGACTTCATCGGCATGCAGAACGCCTGGCTGTCACTGGCGCGCCACGACGCCACGCCCCTCGCCGACGCCCTGCGCGAGCGCCCCGAACCGCCGAAGGACGGCCAGTGGGCCATGTTCCTGCGCAACCACGACGAGCTCACCTTAGACAAGCTCACGGACGAGGAGCGGCAGGAGATCTTCGAGGCGTTCGGCCCCCGCGAGGACATGCAGATCTTCGGCCGCGGCCTGCGCCGCCGGCTGCCGACGATGCTCGGCGGGGACCTGCGGCGCATGAAGATGGCCTACAGCCTGCTGTTCTCGCTGCCGGGCACGCCGGTGATCTTCTACGGCGAGGAGATCGGGCTGGGCGAGAACCTCGACGCGGAGGGCCGCATGGCGGTCCGCGTCCCGATGCAGTGGTCCCCGGACGGCGGCTTCACCCAGGCCGAGCCGGTACGCGAGACCCCGGAGGGCTCCTTCGCGCCCGACCGCGTCAACGTGGCCGACCAGAAGCGGGACGTGAACTCGCTGCTGCGCTGGTTCCAGCTCCTCATCGAGCGCTACCGGGAGTGCCCCGAGCTGGCGTGGGGCGACTACACCGTGCTGGAGACCGGCGACCGGGCGGTCTTCGCCCACCGCTGCGACGCCGACGGGGCCGCGGTGGTGGTCGTGCACAACCTGTGCGACACGGTCAGGGACGTGGAGCTGACCCTGGAGGGGCTCGAGAACCACCAGCTCACGGACCTCCTGGTGGACGGCACGCTGGAGGTCTCGGCCGAGGGTTCCGTACGGCTCCCGCTGGACCCGTACGGCACCCGTTGGCTGCGCGCCTCCCCCCGGGAGCTCCCCCCGGAGGACGCCTCGGTCAAGTCCCACTGACCTGGGTTCGCGGGATCAGCGCTGGCCGTTGTCGAAGTACGCGGCCAGCTCCGCGTCCAGGGGCGGCACGTCGTACGGCATGCCGCCGTCGCGCAGCGACATCGTGGCCATATAGCCCGCCGCCACGCTCATCCTGGCCGCCACCGGCGAGGTGTCCGTCGCGCCGCCGTCCCGTACGAACCGGCAGAACTCCGTCACGATCTGCGCGTCCGCTCCCCCGTGCGAGCCGTCCGCCGGAGGCACCGTGTACGCGATGTCGCAGTCGTCCCGGTAGGCCGTGGGACCCCGGTTCCAGACCTTGACCGTGTCCCCTGGCCCGTCGCCGAAGTTCTCCAGGCGGCCCTCCGTGCCGATGACCGTGTAGTTGCGCACGTAGTCGGGCGTGAAGTGGCACTGCTGGTAGGCGGCGATGACGCCGTTGTCGAGGCGCATGTTCATCACCGACACGTCCTCGACGTCCACGACGTGGTGCAGGCCGGTGCGCGAGGCCGGCGGCCACTCGTACTCCTGGAGCCACCCGTCGGGCCGCGGCGTGCCGGGCTCGCGGCGCGGCAGGTCGCCGTAGACCATGAGGTCGCCGAACGCGTTGACCCTGGTCGTGTAGCCGCCGGCGAGCCAGTGGATGACGTCCAGGTCGTGGGCCGCCTTCTGCAGCAGCAGGCCCGTGGTGCGGGTGCGGTCGGCGTGCCAGTCCTTGAAGTAGTAGTCGCCGCCGTAGGAGACGAAGTGGCGCACCCAGACGGTCTTCGGCTCGCCGATGACGCCCTGGCGGATGATGTCGCGCATGAGCCGGACCACGCCCATGTGCCGCATGTTGTGCCCCACGTACAGGCGGGTGCCGGTGTCGCGGGCGGCGCGCAGGACGTTGTCGCAGCCCTCGACCGTGATCGCCATCGGCTTCTCCAGGTAGACGGCCTTGCCGGCCCGGAGGCAGTCGATGGCGATGCGCTCGTGGGTGTCGTCGGGGGTGTTGACGATGATCGCGTCGAGGTCGGGCCGGTCGAGCAGCTCGCGGTGGTCCCCGGTCAGGAACTCCGCCTCGAACCGCCCCGCCTGGCTCTTGAGCACCGCCGGGTCGGAGTCGCACAACGCGGTCACGACCGCGCCCCTGCCCGGCCGGTGCGCGTGCAGGGAGAGGCTCGTCCGCAGCCCGAGGCCGATGACTCCGATACGCAGGTCTTCCACTGGTGTCCCTTCCCGAATCAGCCGCAGCAGACGTCAGGCTAGTACTCATTTCTGCAGATAAATAGCTTGAATCATGCAGATCTAAGCAACAAGGAGTCCGCAGACCTGCCTTTGCTGGGGCGTGAAGCGGAGCTGTGGGGGCACTTAAGAAAGCCTCGATGGACATCCCCGAAGGCGAGAGGGCACAGTGCGTTAGGTTCGGACTGGGGGGAATGAAGCCATGAAAGCGCTGGTCAAAGAGAAGGCCGAGGCCGGCCTCTGGCTGGTGGACGTGCCCGAGCCCGAGGTGGGTCCCGGTGAGGTGAAGATCCGGGTCCTGCGGACCGGCATCTGCGGCACCGACCTGCATATCCGGAAATTTGATGACTGGGCGCGGCATACCCTGAAGCTCCCGCTGATCGTCGGGCACGAGTTCTCCGGCCACGTGGTCGAGGTGGCGCCGGGCGTCGAGGACGTCGCCGTCGGCGACCTCGTCAGCGGCGAGGGCCACCTCGTGTGCGGCAAGTGCCGCAACTGCATGGCGGGCCGCAGGCACCTGTGCCGCAACACGGTGGGCCTCGGCGTCAACAGGGACGGCGCCTTCGCCGAATACGTCACGCTGCCGGCCTCCAACGTCTGGGTCCACCGGGTCCCCGTCCACCCCGACGTGGCGGCCATCTTCGACCCGTTCGGCAACGCCGTACACACCGCACTGTCCTTCCCCCTGGTCGGCGAGGACGTGCTGATCACCGGGGCGGGCCCGATCGGGCTCATGGCCGCGGCCGTGGCCACGCACGTCGGCGCGCGCAACGTGATGATCACCGACGTCAGCGACGAGCGGCTCGCCCTGGCCGGCAAGCTCGGCGTCTCCCTCGCCCTGAACGTCTCCAGGACCTCGATCGCCGAGGGCATGCGCCAGCTCCACATGCGCGAGGGCTTCGACGTGGGGCTGGAGATGTCCGGCAACCCGCAGGCCATGCGCGACATGATCGCGAACATGACCCACGGCGGGAAGATCGCCATGCTCGGGCTGCCCGCCGAGGAGTTCGCCGTCGACTGGGCGACCGTCGTGACCTCCATGATCACGATCAAGGGCGTGTACGGGCGGGAGATGTTCGAGACCTGGTACAACATGTCGGTCCTGCTGGAGAAGGGCCTCGACCTCACCCCCGTCATCACCGACCGGTTCCCGTACCAAGACTTCGACGCCGCCTTCGACACGGCCGCCAGCGGGCGGACCGGCAAGGTCATTCTCGATTGGAGCGGAGGAGCTCGGCCGGAGAGAGCGAGGGACGAGCCAACGGAGGCCGAAGCGGCCGCGACCATGAACAGGAGCGCCTGATGTTCACGAACGTGCGCCAGCAGCTGCGTACGACGCTCGACGAGATCACCGAGGCCGGGCTGCTCAAGCCCGAGCGCGTGATCGGCTCCCCGCAGAGCTCGTCGGTGAGCGTCGCCGGGCGCGAGGTCCTGAACTTCTGCGCCAACAACTACCTCGGCCTGGCCGACAACCCCACCGTGATCGAGGCGGCCAAGGAGGCGCTGGACCGGTGGGGGTTCGGCATGGCGTCCGTACGGTTCATCTGCGGCACCCAGGAGGTGCACAAGGAGCTCGAAGCCCGCCTGTCGGACTTCCTCGGCATGGAGGACACCGTCCTCTACAGCTCGTGCTTCGACGCGAACGGCGGCGTGTTCGAGACCCTGCTCGACGCCCAGGACGCGGTGATCTCCGACGCGCTCAACCACGCCAGCATCATCGACGGCATCAGGCTCTCCAAGGCCCAGCGCTTCCGCTACGCCAACCGCGACATGGCCGAGCTGGAGGCCCGGCTGAAGGAGGCGTCGGAGGCCCGGCGGCGGCTGATCGTGACCGACGGCGTGTTCTCCATGGACGGATATCTCGCGCCGTTGCGGGAGATCTGCGACCTGGCCGAGCGCTACGACGCCATGGTGATGGTCGACGACTCCCACGCCGTCGGCTTCGTCGGGCCGACCGGCCGCGGCACGCCGGAGCTGCACGGCGTCACCGACCGGATCGACATCATCACCGGCACCCTGGGCAAGGCCCTCGGCGGCGCCAGCGGCGGCTACGTCTCGGCCCGCAAGGAGATCTGCGAGCTGCTGCGCCAGCGCTCGCGCCCGTACCTGTTCTCCAACTCGCTCGCCCCCGTCATCGCCTCGGCGTCGCTGCGCATCCTCGACCTGCTGGAGACCTCGAACGAGGCCCGCGAGCAGCTCCGCTCCAACACGGCGCGCTTCCGGGGGGAGATGGCCAAGGCCGGGTTCGACATCCTGCCCGGCGACCACCCGATCGTGCCCGTGATGATCGGCGACGCCGCCGAGGCCGCGGCGATGGCCGACCGCCTGCTCGACCTCGGCATCTATGTCATCGGCTTCTCGTACCCGGTCGTGCCGCACGGCCGGGCCAGGATCCGGGTCCAGCTCTCCGCCGCCCACTCCACGGAGGACGTCGACCGCGCCGTCCAGGCGTTCATCCAGGCGCGCGGCTGACACCCCGCCCGGGACGACGTCCGGCCGCCGGGGCCCTGAACACGCAGAGCCCCGGCCGCCCCTGACTCGCCGCCCTCGCCCGGCCCTTCGGACCTGGCCGTGCGTGGTCATGACCGGTGGGTGAGTATTCTCGCTGCGACGGATCCCACCGATCGGGCGCGCCTCACGGAGTGAGGCCAAGGAGCAGCACGGGTGATAGACACGCGGCGGTTGCGCACGCTGCGGGCGGTGGCCGACCACGGCACGGTGACCGCCGCGGCGGCCGCGCTGCACCTCACCCCCTCCGCTGTGTCCCAGCAACTCGTCGCGCTGGAGCACGAGGTGGGCCACCGGCTGTTCACCCGCGACGGCCGCGGCGTCCACCTCACCGCCGTCGGCAAGATCATGCTGGGCCACGCCAACGAGGTGCTCGCCCAGCTCGAACGCGCCAAGGCCGAGGTGGCCGCGTACGCCACGGGCGAGGCCGGCGAGGTCACCGTGGCCTGCTTCGCCACCGCGATCGGCGCCGTGCTCTCCCCTGCCATCGCCGCCCTGCGCGCCACCTCCCCCGGGCTGCACGTACGCGTGCTGGACGCCGAGGGCGACCACAGCCTGGCCATGCTGCTGGACGGCGAGGCCGACCTGGC
This sequence comes from Nonomuraea angiospora, assembly GCF_014873145.1. NCBI lineage: Bacteria > Bacillati > Actinomycetota > Actinomycetes > Streptosporangiales > Streptosporangiaceae > Nonomuraea > Nonomuraea angiospora. The sequence goes on from NZ_JADBEK010000001.1 coordinate 6,862,552, forward strand.
CGTCACGGTCGAGTACCGGGGCGCCCCCGACGCGGCCGACCGGCGCCTGTCCCGGCTGCCCCTCTACGCCGAGCCGTTCGACCTGGTGCTCCCCCACGACCACCCCTTGGCCTCGGAGGCGACCTTGACCTCGCTCGCCTCCGAGACCTGGATCGGCCCCTACCCGGGCAACCCGGTGCACGACGTGATCACGTTCGCCTGCCAGCAGGCGGGTTTCACGCCGAACCTCGCCCACTGCTCCGACGACTTCCGCGCCGTGGTCGCCCTGGTCGGGGCCGGGGCGGGGGTGGCCCTGGTGCCACGGCTGGCCCTGCGCGACATGGCGCTGACCGGGGTGGCGGTCCGCCGCACGCCGGGGCCCGAGCGCCGCGTCTTCGCCGCCGTACGCCGCGGCTCCGACGCCCATCCCCTCCTGCGCCCGCTCCTGTCGGCGCTGCGCACGATCGGCCGCTCTCTCGACGCGGGGTGAAACATCCGGACTTAGCCGGACATCTCCTGAGGTGTGTTCGCCGAGTGGAAGGACCACCGCATGGGGCCACCCGAGCCCGAGCAGCGCTTCGAGGAGATCTATATGGCGCATTATCCGGCCATAGCCACACCGTGCCGGACACCTGGCTGGTGCGCGGCGGGTTCTTCACCGAACCCGGAGTGGCCGTGGTGGTGGCGCACACGACCCCGCTGCCGCAGCGGGCCGTCGACGCCCGTAACAAGGCCAAGGGCTGCGCGGCGTCCTGATCTCCGGGATAGCGTGCGGGCCATGGGAGGCCCGCGCCATCGAACCCCGCTCGGCCTGCCCGGCGTGCCCGCTCAGGCAGTGCTGGGGTTCCTGGCGCAGCTCACGCAGCAGGTGGCGCCCGTCGGGACGGTGCTGGTGGTGCAGGGCGCGAGCGGCTCGCTGACGCTGGCGGGGGTGACCGCGGCGGCGTTCGCCATGGGGGCGGGCATGGGGCGGCCGGTGCAGGGGCGGCTCATGGACCGGCGCGGGTCCAGGCCGGTGCTCCTCGTCACCGCGCTGCTGCACGTGTCCGCGCTCGTCGCGCTGGTCGTGGCCGCCGGGGACCGGCTCTGGTGGGCCGTGGTGGCGCTGGCCTGGGTGGCCGGGGCGGGGCTGCCGCCGGTCTCGGTGAGCATGCGGCTCGAATGGGGGCGCCGCGTGCCTGACGAGGGGCGTACCGCCGCCTACAGCCTGGTCTACCTGGTGCAGGAGCTGGCCATGCTGGTGGGGCCGCTGGCGTTCGGGGTGGTGATCGCGCTGACCACGACCTCGCTGGGGCTGGCCCTGGTGGCCGTCGCCGCCGGGGCCGGGACGCTGGGCTTCACCCGGGCACTGCGGGCGGAGGCCCGCGGGTCCGAACGGGGGCGCGGGCGGGTGTTCGCGGACCGGAGGATGCCGGTGCTGCTGGCCGTGGTGCTGCTGCTCGGCGGGACGCTGGGGGCACTCCAGGTGGGCGTGCCCGCGCTGGCCGCCGCCCGCCACGTGCCCGCGGCCACCGGGGTGCTGGTGGCGGCGCTGTCGGTGGGCGGCATCGTGGGAGCCGCCGCTTACGGCGCCCGGTCCTGGCAGTCCCGGGCCGGGGTACGGCTGGTGGCGCTGATGGCGGCGCTCGGGGCGGTGCTGGCGCCGCTGGCGCTGGTGGAGTCGTGGCCGGTGTTCTGGATGGTGCTGTTCGGCGGGGGGCTGGCGCTCAATCCGGCGCTGACGACGTCGTCGCTGCTGGTGGACGAGTTCGCGCCGGGGGCGCAGGCGGAGGCGTTCGGGTGGATCTCCACGGCCATCGGTGTGGGAGGTGCGCTGGGTTCGGGGGTCGCGGGGGTGACCGGGGAACGATTAGGGGCCTCGGCGCCCTTCCTCGCGGCCTCCGGCCTCGCGCTGGCGGGCGCGGCCCTGGCGACCGTACTCCTCCGGCGGGACGGCACGGCTTGAACGGTACTGCTCGGGCGCAACGACACGGGCTGAACGGTATTGCTCCGGCGCGACGGCACCGGGCGTTCCGGGTGAGCCGGGCGGGTCACGCGCGGGCTCGGGTGAGTGCCTCGGTGAAGCGGGCGTACCGGTCGAGCTCCGCCCGCACGGGGGCCAGCACGAGATCGTCGCCGACCTGGCCCACGGCCGTACGCAGGGCTCTGGCCGTACGCCGGGCCCGCCGCCTGCCACCCGCCCAGGCGGCCAGCCGTGACAGCAGCGCGATCAGCACGCCCGCCAGCACCCCGCCCACCAGCAGCACCGTCGGCCACGGCACCACGCCCACGGTCGGGAGCGGCGGCTGGGGCAGGCGCAGGTAGTCCATCCCGAACAGGACGCCCAGCCACAGAGCGCCGGCCAGCATGGCCGCGAACACCAGCCACTGCAGGACGTTCACGGCCCGCCACCACCTGGGCCGCCGAGTCGCGCGGGCGGACGTCGTGGCCACCACCCGGTCCACCGCGTCGGCCAGCTCCTGGGAACGGGACCGCGCCGCCTGCCGCACCGCCGCCGCCCACGGGCCGGGCAGGTCCGACGCGGCCGCCTCGCCGACGTCCCTGATCGCCGTCTCGACCCTGGCCCTCTGTACGGCCGAGGCCGCCGGGACGGAGGTACGGCCGACGACTTCGGCCCCGATTCCCTGCCCTGAGGCTGACTGCCCCGAAGACCCGGCCGCCTGCCCCGAAGGCGCGGCCGGCGACCGACCCGGGGGCAGCTCGCCCGCCGGCCCGCCCATCGGCCCGCCCGTCGGGGCCATGGGGCCGATGCGGAGCCTGCGGAGCGGGTCGGGCCTGAGCTTGCGGATCCAGCGGGTGACGGGCCAGCCGGTGGCGACGACGGCGCGGTGCCGGTGCCCCTTGGCCACCGCCTCCACCACCAGCGGCACCCCGGCCGCCTCGCAGAGCGCCGCCGTGAGCGCCCGGTCCATCGCCTGACCCGCCGGGGTCTCCTCCGGCGCGCCGAGGCGGGCGGCGGCGGTGGTGATGTCGGCCGCCAGGCGGGTGGACCAGGACTTGCGCTCCGCGACGCGGTCGTTCAGGAGCGCGCGGAGCTCCGCGAGGCCGGCGCCGGTGCGGGCGGAGACGGCCAGGACCGGCACGCCCGCCAGGCCGTCCTCGTCCAGGAGGCGGCGCAGGTCCCGGAGGCAGCGGTCGACGGCGCTGTCCGGCAGGCGGTCGACCTGGTTGAGCACCACCAGCATGACGCCCCGGTGGGCGGCCAGCGGGCGCAGGTAGCGGTCGTGGAGGGCGGCGTCGGCGTACTTCTGCGGGTCCACCACCCAGACCAGGAGGTCCACCAGCTCCACCAGCCGGTCCACCTCCAGGCGGTGGGACACCTGGATGGAGTCGTGGTCGGGCAGGTCGAGGAGGACGAGTCCGGACAGGCCGGAGGCGGAGGCGGCGGGGTGGCGCTGCGGGATGTCCAGCCAGTCCAGCAGCGGGCCCGCGCCCTCCCCGTCCCACAGCGCCGCCTGGGCGGCCGAGGTGGTGGGCCGTACGACGCCCACCGCGGCCAGGTCCGCGCCGGCGAGGGCGTTGTAGAGCGACGACTTGCCGCTGCCCGTCGCGCCCGCCAGCGCGGCCACGGTGTGGTCGATCGAGAGGGTACGGCGCACGCCGGCCCGTTCGGCGACCGCCCGCGCGCCGGACACCGCCTCCTCCGGCAGCCGCCCCTCGGCCAGCTCGGTGGCCTCCAGCAGGGCGGCCAGGCGGGAGTCGAGGGACGGGCCCTCCTTACGGCGCAGCAGCTTCACGACGTGTCCCCCGCGTCCTGTCCACCCGCGACCGTCGCCGGGAGCTCCGCGCGGTGGGCCTGGATGCGTTCGGCTGCGGCGCGCAGCGCGTTCGCCGTCCCCCGGGGCGGCTCCATCGCCTCCAGCTGGGCCGTGAACCGGTACGACTCCTCCTCCAGCAGCAGCCGCACCCGATCCCGCAGGTCGTCGCGCGCCCGCACGGTCAGCGTCCGCACGGCCTGGTCGCCGAAGACGGCCTCCAGCAGCTTCTGCGACAGCAGGCTCGTGCCGCCCGCGATCCCCACCTCGATCCCGGTCAGCCCGCCCGTGGAGGCGAACACGCCCAGCATGAGCAGCAGCCCCGCCCCGTTCACCCCGAAGGAGGCCACGCGGGCGGCCGTCCGCCGTTCGCGCCCTTCCTCGCGTACGAGGTCCAGAACGAACTCCTGCCACCCCCGGACCGTCGCCTCCGCGCGCTTGCCCACGTCGGGGGCGGCGCGGCCGAGGCGGGCGGACTCCATGGGGCCCAGCCGCTCCAGCAGGCCGGACCCGCCGGGCGCGGCCGACCAGCCTTCCAGGGCGCGTTCGGCGGACCCGTCGGCGGCGCCCCTGATGAGCGCCCCCACCCCGCTCTCCAGGGCGTCCCTGAGCTGGCCCTCCGGCATCTGCCCGGTGAAGAAGCCGACGATCCTGTCGCGCAGCCACCCCACCCGGCTCTCCAGGGAGCGCATGAGGTCGCCGGTGCCGATGAAGTCCTGCCAGCGGGCCAGCACCTCGCCCCGCAGCAGCGACCCGTCACGCATGCCCGCGTCGAAGTCGGCGATGCCGCCCGCGTAGGCACCCGCCACGACGGAGCGCAGGGTGTCGAAGGCGGCCTGCTGGCGTTCGACGGCCACGGCCAGCGCGGGCACCCGGGTGGCCAGGCTGTCGAGCGCCCCCGACAGCGTCTGGCGTACGACGCGGGACCGCTCCGCCGCGTCGGTGGCCAGCCCCGTGAGCCAGGAGGAGATGGGCCGCACGCTCTCCTCCGGCAGCCTGGCCTTCTCCGAGGGCAGCGGCGCCTCGGGGACGGTGAACAGCAGCGTGCCGTCGAGGCCGTTCTCGGCGAGGAGGCGGGTCAGGTCGCGCGAGACGGGCTCGATCGCGTCCTGGGGCACCCGGTCGAGGACGAGGGCCAGGGCGGTGCTGCGTTCGCGGGCGGAGCGCAGGAAGCTCCACGGCACCTCGTCCGCGTAACGGGCGGCGGTCGTGACGAACAGCCACAGATCGGCGGCGGCCAGCAGCTGGGCGGCGAGCTCCCGGTTCGCCACCACCACCGAGTCGATGTCGGGCGCGTCGAGCAGCGCGAGGCCGGCGCCCAGCGCGTCGGAGGTGACCACCCGCAGCGCCCCCGGACCGGTGCCGGTGGCGCGGGACAGGCCGGGCAGCACGTTCTGGCCCATGAACCAGGAGTGGTCGGCCGGGCTGACCACGAGCGTGGGGACGAGCGTGGTGGGCCGCAGCACGCCCGGCTCGGTCACGTCGGCCCCGACCAGCGAGTTGACCAGCGTGGACTTGCCCGCCCCCGTGGACCCGCCGACGACGGCCAGCAGCGGCGCGTCGAGCGCGCGCAGCCGGGGCAGCAGGTAGTCGTCGAGCTGCCCGGCCAGCTCGCGCAGCGCACGCCGGTCTCGTGCCGCCTCGCCGACCGCCAGCGGGAACAGCTCGCGATCCAGCGGCCGGCGCAGCGCCTCCAGCGCGGCCAGCAGATCCATACCGCCCACGCTAGTCTCCGGCGCGGCCAGCGGCTCCATAAGACCCACGCTACGGTGAGCCGCGTCCGGCGGTCCACCGCAGGTGGCCAGGCGCCGGGCCCAGCCAGGCGGCGTGCCTAGCCGGGCGGCGGCTCGCGCAGCACGTAGCCGACGCTGCGGAGGGTGTGGATGAGCCGCGGCTCGACGTCGTCCACCTTGCGCCTGAGGTAGGACACGTACGACTCGACGACGCCCGCGTCACCGCCGAAGTCGTAGTTCCAGACGTGGTCGAGGATCTGGGCCTTCGACAGCACCCGCCCCGCGTTGACCATGAAGTAGTGCAGCAGCTTGAACTCCGTCGGCGACAACCGCACCTGCCGGCCGCCCCGCCACACCTCGCGGGCGTCCTCGTCCAGCTCCAGGTCGGCCACCTTGAGCCTGCTCGCCGGCGCGCCCTCCCCGCGCGTGCGCCGCAGCACCGCCCGGATCCGGGCCTGCACCTCTTCGAGGCTGAACGGCTTGGTCACGTAGTCGTCGCCCACCCGCAGGCCCGCGATCTTGTCCTCGGTGTCGCCGCGGGCGGTCAGGAACAGCACGGGCGCGTCGATCCGCTTGGCCACCTCGAACCCGTCGAGATCCGGCAACATCACGTCGAGCACCACGAGGTCGGGCGAGGCCCGGTCGGCCACCTCCACGGCTTCCTGCCCGTCGGCGGCGGTCAGCACCTCGAACCCGGAGAAGCGCAGGCTGGCGGACAGGAGGTCCCTGATGCTGGGCTCGTCGTCCACCACCATGATCAGCGCCTCGGGTTTCGTCACCTACTTAGAGTGACCCAGCCACCTGAGGGTTAGCTGAAGGCTCACTCCAAGGCGAGTGGGAGTTCCACCCGGAAGGTGGAGCCGGCCTCCGGGGAGCTGTCCAGCGTGACCGTGCCGCCGTGGGCCTGGACGAGCGCCTGCACGATGGCCAGGCCGAGCCCGCTGCCCCGGTCCTCGCCGGAACGGCGGCGCGATCGTGCGGAGTCGGCCCGGTAGAAGCGTTCGAAGACGTGCTCGACCTGCTCGGGCGTGAGTCCGGGGCCGTTGTCGACGACCTCGAGGAACAGCGTCTCCGAGCCCGCCCCGATGCGCACGATGATCGGCGAGCCGGGCTCGGTGTGGATGATCGCGTTGGTGACGAGGTTGCTGATGACCTGGCGCAGGCGTACCTCGTCGCCGGAGACGATCAGGGCCGCGCCGCCGACCACGTCCAGCTTGATGATCCGGTCGGGCGCGAGGATCCTGGCGTCCTGCACGGCGTCGGCGGCCAGCGCCAGCATGTCCACCGGGCGCATCTTCAGCGGCCGCTGCTGGTCCACTCTGGCCAGTAAAAGGAGGTCGTCCACCAGCAGGCTCATCCGGCCCGCGGCCTTCTCCACCCGCTGCATCAGCTCGGCGGGGTCGGCGCCGGGGTTCTGCCTGGCGTACTCGGCGAAGCCGCGGATGGAGGTCAGCGGGGTGCGCAGCTCGTGGGAGGCGTCGCCGACGAACTGCCGCATGCGGTCCTCGGAGCGGCGGGCCGCCGCCTCCGACGCCGACCGCGCCGCGAAGGCGGCCTCGATCTGGGCGAGCATCCCGTTCAGCGAGTTGGCCAGGCTCCCGACCTCGGTACGCGGGTCGGCGTCCGGCACCCGGCGGCCCAGCTCACCGCCCGCGATGGCCTCGGCCGTGCGCTCGATCTGGCCGAGCGGTCGCATGCTCCGCCGTACGATCGTGATGCCGGCAACGGTGAGGAGGAGCAGTATGCCGCCGCCGCCGAGCAGCTCGATGAGCACGAGCCGCCTGGTGATCGCGTCGACCTCCTCCAGGTCCACCGCGACCACGAGCGTCTGCCGCTGGACCACGCGCTCCAGCACCCGCCACTCGCCGTCCCCCTTGATCGCCGGCGTCGTGTACGCCTCCGTGCCCGGCGAGGGCGACAGCACCGGCTTGGGCTTCAGGTCCACGTCGCGGTCGGTGAGCATCGGCACGAAATCGCCGCCCGGCTCCTTGACCAGGACGATCGCGTCGGACTCGATGATGATCGGCCGCTCGGAGGTCTCCCTGTCCTTGCGCCAGTCGCTCACGACCTTCTTGTGCATGCGGGCGTTCAGCAGGCCGAGCTGGCTGTCCACCCGGTCGATGAGGTAGCCGTGCAGCACCGAGACGCTCACCAGGCCGATGAAGGTCATGCCGAACCCCAGCAGGGCCAGCATCGACGCGATGAGCTTGATTCGGAGCGGCAGGCCGCGCATCAGGGGCTCGGTGGCAGGCGTAGGACGTATCCGACACCGCGCAGGGTGTGGATGAGCCGGGGGCTGCGGTTGTCGATCTTCCGGCGGAGCACGGACACGTACGACTCGACGATGCCCACCTCGCCCCTGAAGTCGTAGTCCCACACGTGGTCGAGGATCTGCGGCTTGGACAGGACGCGGCCGGCGTTCGTCATGAAGTAGCGCAGCAGCTTGAACTCGGTCGGCGACAGCGCCACCGCGTTGCCGCCGCGCCACACCTCGTGGCTCTCCTCGTCCAGCTCGATGTCGGCGAACGTCAGCCGCGGCGGGGCGGCCGGGAGGTCGCCGTTCGTACGGCGCAGGACCGCGTGGATCCTGGCGACCACCTCCTCCAGGCTGAACGGCTTGGTCACGTAGTCGTCGCCGCCGATCGTGAGCCCGCGGATCTTGTCCTCGGTCTCGTCACGGGCGGTCAGGAACACCACGGGCGTGTGCAGCCCGCCGCCGCGCAGCCGCCGGACGATCTCGAATCCGTCCAGGTCGGGCAGCATGACGTCGAGCACGACGAGGTCGGGCCGGTGCCGTTGCACGGCGGCGACGGCGTCGTGGCCGCTCTTCGCGGTGGTCACGTCGAAACCCGCGAACCTCAGGCTCGCGGCCAGGAGCTCGAGGATGTTGGGATCGTCCTCGACGATCAGCAGGCGTGATTCCATCACATCCAAGGATGCCCTCATCGGACGAGTGCTGGGACAATTCCGGCAATGTGCCGGGCAATCGCCAGGCTGGAGGTGGCGGCGGGCGAGGGCGCGTTGCGCACCAGGACGATGTTGCCGTGCACGTCCACCACGAAGTCGTCGACCAGGCGGCCGTCCCTGGCGACGGCCTGGGCGCGGACGCCGCCGGGGGCCCGTACGAGGTCGGCGGCGGTGAGCTCGGGGACGTAGCGGCGGGCGCCCCTGACGAACGCGCCTTTGACGAGGGACCCGTAGACCTCCTTGATCCCCGTACGCCAGTGGCTCCTGGCCATGCGCAACGTCCCCGGCCAGCCAAGGATTTGACCGAAATTTCGGATATTTCGCCAGGTGTAGCCTTCGTAGGCCAGGGCGAGCACCGCGTTCGGCCCCACCAGCACCCCGCCGTCGATCTGGCGCGTCAGATGCACCCCCAGGAACGGGTAGCGCGGATCCGGCACCGGATAGATCAGCCCGCGGACGAGATCCTTGGCCGCGCCCTGGAGAGCGTAGAACTCCCCTCGGAACGGGACGATCCGCACATCCCCCGGATGCCCCGCCATCCCGGCCACCGTGTCGGTGCCCAGGCCGCCGCAGACCACCAGCCGGTCGAAGGTGAACTTCCGCCTGGCCGCGAGCACGTCCACGCCCCCGGAGCGCTCCCTGATCGCCCTGACAGGGTGCGAGAGCCGTACGGACCCGCCCATCCCCTCCACGTCGAGCGCGAGCCGGCGCGCGACGGCGGGGAAGTCGCAGATCGCGGTGTGCGGCGAGTGGATCGCGCCGACGCCGACGGCGTGCGGCTCGATCTCGCGCAGCGCCAGCCCGTCGAGCTCGGCGATGCCGGGCACGCCGTTGGCGCGCGCCCGCTCGGCCAGCGCGCTCAGCAGCGGCCGCTCGGCCCGGGTGCTCGCGACGACCAGCTTGCCGACCTCGTCGTACGGCAGCGCGTTGGCGGCGCAGTACTCCTTGAGCAGCGCCACGCCCTCGCGGCACAGCCTGGCCTTGAGCGAGCCCGGCTGGTAGTAGATGCCCGCGTGGACGACGCCGCTGTTGTGGCCGGTCTGGTGGCCGCCGACGTGCGGCTCCTTCTCCAGCACGGTCACCTCGGCGCCCCGGGTCCTGGCCAGCTCGCGCGCCACGGCCAGGCCGACTATGCCCGCCCCCACGACTCCGATCTTCTCCGTCACACGACGATTTTCCGGCTAACCGGCCGTCCCCGCTATATCAGGGCGATCCAGCGCTTGAGCCGATGCGCACAGCGGGCCTTTCCCGGACATCCAGTCGAACATGAGTACGATGGCGGCATGTATCTTCCGCCGGAGTGGCCGCCCGAGGTCCGGCCACCCAGCGTCCCTGACTGGGAGCTGTCCGCCACGACCTGGCTCCTGGACGCGCTCCCGCCGGACTACCGGCAGCACGAGGTCCTCCGGCGCCATCCGATCGCGCTGGTCAGCATGGCGAGCTATCACGTCAACGCCGCCGTCGAGGCGGCCAGGACCGGCTACCGGAAGGCCGCCGTCGACCTGAAGGGGCACCTCCCGCCGCACGCGGTCGAGGCCGTGCTCGACGTCTATCGGCACGAGGGCCCGCGCCTGGTCCGGCTGGCCCGCTCGATCGAGGTGGTCGGGCAGGCCCTGCGCGGGGACATGTTCACCGCGACCCTGCGCGGGCGGGGGCGCAGGGATCCCTCGCCGTCCTGAAGCAGGTCAGGGCCGGGGGATGGCGACGGCGTCGTACGGCGTGTCCGGGGCCGGCGTCGTGTCGAAGCGGGCGTTGGGGAGGTACAACCGGGACCCGAAGGCGGCCACGGTCGCCGGCACGTCGAACCTGGGATCGCTCACCCGCCGCACGACGCGGCCCTCGGTCCCCGTCGCGTTCAACCGCAGGACGGCCACGGCGTTGAGCCGGTTCTGCACCGCGAACAGCGTCCGGCCGCGCAGCAACAGGCCGTCGCCTTCCCGCAGCGACTCGCCGTGCAGGTCCACCCGGCGGGTCGCGCCGGACGGGTCGACGTGGAACAGCCCGCCGGTGTTCGACTGCACGACGATCAGGCCCCGGCCGTCCGGAGTGGGCGTGATGCCGTTGGCGTTGAAGCCGTCGCCGTACTGCAGGTCCCCGGTGAGCGGGATCCGCACCGCGCCGGCGGGCAGCCGTCCGCCGCGCAGCGGCAGCTTGTAGAGCACCGGGTTGGTGGAGTCGGTGAACCAGGCGGCGTTCTGGGTGAGGATGACGTCGTTGACGAACGCCGGGCCGGTGACCAGCCGGTAGGAGGCCAGCACCCGGCCGGTGCGGGAGTCGACGACCCGCGCGTCACCGCCCGTGCCGCCCGCCACGAACAGCCGCCCCCGCGAGTCGAGCTTCATGCCGAGCGACGGCGTGCCGGGTCCGCGGCTGATGATCGCGCCGCGCCCGGTGCGCAGGTCGGCGCGGTAGATGGAGCCGTCGGCCATGGAGCTGATGAAGGCGAAGGGTCCGGCGCCGGTGGCGATGCCCTCGGGCCGGAAGCCGTCGGGCAGCGAGATCGAGGCCGGAAGTTCCCCTGCCCACCGGTCGGAGTCCGCTCCGGCGGAGCCGCCCAGGGTGACGGCCAGCGCGAGCGCGGCGAGGATCGCGCCGAGGGCCCTGATCGAGCGCGTCACCTGCCGCCTCCGGTCGAGGTGAACGCCGCGGCGTGGTCGCGGGCGAAGTCGGCGATGTCGCGCGGAGGGCGGCCGAGCAGGGCGGCGACCGTGCCGGTGGTGAAGTCGCCCCAGCCGCGGGCGTACGCCTGCGCGTACTCCTCCAGCATGTCGACGATCCAGGCCGGGACGCCGTAGCCGAGCAGCGTCTTGCGCTTGGCGTCGTCGCCGACCGGCAGGTAGGTGACGGGCCTGCCGAGAGCGAGCCCCAGGTGCCCGGCGACCTCGTCGAACGTCAGCGAGCGCGGGCCGGTGAGCGTGTACGTCTCGCCGTGGTGGCGATCCGGGTCGTCGAGGAGCACGCGGGCGGCGCACTCGGCGATGTCGCGTACGTCGATCATGCCGATCCGCGCCGAGGCCAGGTTCAGCGAGAACGTGCCGGTGGCGGCGATGTCGCCCGCCTCGTTCAGCAGGTTCTGCATGAACCAGTGCGGGCGCAGGATCGTCCAGCGCATGCCCTGCCGTTCGAGCTCCCGGTCGGCCAGCGCGTGCAGCCTGCCGCTGCGGTTCGGCGCGTCGTGCGCCGCGCCGACGACGGACAGGCGGACGACGCGCTCCACACCCGCCTGGCGGGCGGCCCACACGGCGTTCATGCTGTTCTCCGGGGCGCGCGGGCCGTTCGGGGTGAGCAGCCACACGTCCCGCACGCCCTCGAAGGCGGGCGGCAGCGACCGCGCGTCGTCGAGATCGCCGACGAAGACCTCGGCTCCCCGCTCGGACAGGCCGTCCGCGCGGGACTTGTCGCGGACGAGGGCGCGCAGGTCGACGTCGGCTCCTTTCAGCGCGTCGATCAGCGCGGTGGACACGGTTCCGGTGGCCCCGGTGACCAGTACGGTGCGCGACACGTTCACTCTCCTTTGGCAGTGGCGGGGGTACGGGGCGCGGTCTTCGGGGGCTCGCCCGCCGGCCGCTTGACGGTGACGCGTTCCAGGACCCAGAGCACGACGGTCCCGGCCGAAAGGGCGGCGCCCAGGACGAACACGCCGGTCCAGCCCGCGCGCACCCAGACCACGGACGCCAGCGCGGATCCCACCGCGCCCCCGGCGAAGAAGACGGTGAGGAAGGCCGAGTTGATCCGGTTGCGGGCCTCGGGCCGCAGCGCGAAGAGGACGTTCTGGCTGCTGTTGAGCACGGCCTGATGCGCCAGGTCCAGCACGACCACGCCGGCGAGCAGCCAGATCAGGGACCGCGCCCCAGCCGCGAGCGCCAGCCAGGACGCCACCAGCAGCACCGTCCCGGCGCCGGTCACGACCTGGACGTGTCCGCGGTCGGCCAGCCGCCCCGCCACCGTGGCGGTCAGCGCGCCCACGACGCCGACCAGCCCGAAGAGGCCGATGGCCGGCTCCGTCCAGTCGTACGGCGACCCCGACAGCAGGAAGGTCAGCGCCGTCCACAGCACGCTGAACGAGGCGAGGCTCAACGCGCCGATGCCGGCCCGCCACCGCAGCAGCGGCTCGCGCCGGAACATCGCCACCGTCGAGCGCAGCAGGCCGAGGTAGGTCAGGCGGCCGCCGTCCCCGCCGAGCCGGGGCAGGACCGTACGCAGCAGCACGGCCATCAGCGCCATCAGTGCCGCGTTCACCCAGTAGACCGTCCGCCACCCGCCCAGCTCCGACAGGGCGCCGGACGCGGTGCGTGCCAGCAGCAGGCCGAGCATCAGCCCGGTCATCACGGTGCCGACCACCCGGCCGCGCTCGGCCGGGTCCGCCAGAGTCGCCGCGAACGGCACCACGACCTGCGCTCCGACCGAGGTCAGCCCGGTCAGGGCGGTGCCGGCCAGGAGCACCGTGCCGTTGGGGGCGGTGGCCGACACCAGCAGGAACACCGCGGTCGCCGCGTAGAGCGACACCGCCAGTCGCCGCCGCTCCACCAGATCGCCGAGCGGCACCAGCAGGATCAGCCCCAGCGCGTACCCGCCCTGCGCGGCCGTCACCACCAGCGCCGCCTGCGACGGCCCGACGTCCAGCTCCCGGCCGATCAGGTCAAGCAGCGGCTGCGCGAAGTAGTTGCCGGCGACCGCCAGCCCGGTCGCCACTGACATGAGCAGGAGCAGCCCGCGCGACAGGCGGGCGTCCGTCTGAGAGGTCATCGCCGTCATGCGGACAGCCTGGGCGATAGGCCATCAATGAGTCCAACGCATGTTTTTCATCGGAACGATCGCGTTTCACGATCGATCATCCCGGGTCAGCGGGTGCGGCGGGCGATGAAGGTGATGGTGCCCAGGGCGGTCGCGGCGGCGGCGATCCAGATCAGGATGTCCTTGGCCGTTAAGCCGGTCGCGCCCGGGTCGGCGGCCGCCTGGGTGGCCGTGCCCGTGTCCTTCACGGGCGGCTGCGGCGCCGCCGAGGTGGGGCTGGGGGTGGTGGCGGGGCGGGCGGTGGCGGGGATCGCGACGCGGTAGACCGGGCTGCGGGGCCCCTCCGAGCCGGTAAGGAGGGACCTGCCGTCCGCCGTGTACGTGATCGACTCCGCCTGCTTCAGCTCCGGCATCGACACCCTGGTGATCATCTCGCCCGACGGGCGGTAGAGGGTGGCGGAGAAGTAGGTGCGGACGACGTACGAGGAGCCGTCGGGGGCGTAGGCGGCGTCCGTGGCCATGAGGGGCGCGGCGGCCACCTTGCGCAGGACGTTCGTCCTGTCGGTGCGGAGCTTCTTCGGCGCGGCGTAGACGGACCCCGAGAACTCCTTGGACACCACGTAGAGGCGCCCCGTCTTGGGGTTGATCATGATGCCTTCCGCGTTGCGGCCGCCGTCGGCGTAGCGGAAGCGGTAGCGGGTCGCGGGCAGGGTGGCGTCCTTGATGGTCTGGGGCTCCACCACGCGGTAGATGGAGACGTCCGGCCAGGCCCCGTTGAGGTTGTCGCCGATGTCGGCGAACCACAGGGTGGCCTGCCCCGTGGCCGGGTCCTTGGTCGCGGCCATGGCTTCCCAGTCTCTCGCCTGGGCGCCCCGCACCTGGAAGGTGGCCCGCGTCCGCCCCTTGCCGTCCACGGCGTAGAAGGTGGGGCTGGCGGAGCTGTCGTTGTGCGTGTAGTAGATGTCCGCGTGCGTCGGCGAGACGGCCAGGCCGCTGGACTCGGTGATCTTGGGGTCCTTGAAGGTGAAAAGCTTCTCCATCCCCTCGTCCGCCACCGCCGCACGGGCGGGAACGGTGAACAGCACACAGGTGGCCATCGCCACAGCCCCCGCGGCGGCCAGCGCCCGCATCAATCCATCCCCCACTCCGACATCATGCCCCACGAGTCGCCGCCCAAGACCGACCTCCAACGCCGCCACTCGGGTCCGCGTTGATAGCGGGTGGAAGGAGACGCATGGACCCATATGAGGGCTTTAGAGAGTTTGTCCGCGGGCGCCAGCACGTGCTGATGCGTACCGCGTACCTGCTCACCGGCGACGGCCCACAGGCCGAGGACCTGCTGCAGACCGTCCTGATGCGTACGGCCAGGCACTGGCGGAAGCTGATGAAGGACGGCAATCCGGAGGCGTACGTCCGCAGGGCGCTCGTCAACGAGCACATCTCCTGGCGGCGGCGCAGGCGCGCCAAGGAGACGCTCACCGCGTACCCGCCGGAGATCGAGCGCGGGGGCGGCCCCGAGGACGAGAGCCTGCACCGCATGGCGCTGCAGCGGGCCCTCCTGCGCCTGACGCCCCGGCAGCGGGCCGTGCTGGTCCTGCGGTACTACGAGGACCGCAGCATCGACGAGACCGCCGACCTGCTCGGCTGCTCGCCCGGCACGGTCAAGAGCCAGACCAGCCACGCGCTCGGCCGCTTACGCACGCTCGCCCCCGAGCTGGCCGATCTGCTCCACGACGTCGATCCCGAGGAGGTCTACCGATGACCCGGTTCCGTGACGAGCTCCACCTGATCGCCGCCCAGGCGCCCGAGGTCGACCTGGCCGAGCGGGCGGTGCGAGGGGCGCGCAGGCGGAAGGCGGTGACGTTCGGCTCGGGGCTGGCGTCGCTGGTCGCGGCCGCGCTCACGGCCACCGTCCTGGTCACCACCCCGGGCGGCGCCACGTTCAGCGGCCAGATCGCGGACGCGCTGCCCGCCTCCGGCGTGGACCCGGCCGCGTACGCGTACAACGACTTCTGCGGCATGGAGTGGACCCCGAAGAAGACCCCGGCCCTCGACACGGAATGCGCCCAGTGGCGGTTGGTGACCAGCACCGGCGGGAGCTTCCGGATCGCTGACGCGCTCAGCGTGTACACCAGGCAGGTTCCCGAGAGGGCCATGAACACCATCGCCCCCGTGACGATCTCGTCGGACGGGAAGCGGGTCGCGTACTACAGCGACAAGGACCAGAAGTTCGCGGTCCGGGACCTGACCGACGGCCGGATCCGGCTCGCCCCGCAGACCGTCACGCAGGGGGCGGCGGCGAAGAACGGGACGGTGCCGGTGCTCTCCCCCGACGGGCGCTTCCTCGGCCTGGCGGGCCGGAGGAGCTCCGTGGTGGACATGGAGACGGGCCAGGTGACCGAGATCCCCGAGGGGTGGAGCGTGCGGCGGCTCGGCAACGGTGGGAGCCCGGTCGTGGTCGGCGACGGCAAGGACCGGCTGGGGCTGTTCGGCGACGGGAAGGTGACGCCGTTGAACCAGACTTCGAAGGAGGTCAGCGAGCTGTCCGCGGACGGGCGCACGCTGGCCTACCTCGACGGCCAGGAGCTCAAGGACGACACCGTGACCCACGACTTCGACGCGATCGTCACTCTCGACGTCACCACCGGCAAGGTCCTGTCCAGGGCCACGTTCACCGACACCCCGGAGGGCTTCGGTCACCCGCGGATCGGCGGCTGGCACAGCCCCACGGAGGTGGTGCTCAGCGACGTGCTGCGCGACACGTCCTGGGGGGGCAAGAAGGACGGCATGCCCACGCTGGGCAGGGCCACGTACACGATCGACGTCGACACCGGCCGGATCCGCAAGCTCGACGAGTACACGTACAAGGCCCGGTCGGGCGACCTCGTCCTGCCGGGGTTCTAGCCGACGAGGACCCGCCCGACCTTGGCGCTGTGGCGGTGGAAACCGGTGCCCTGGAGCACGACCAGGAGCCCGTTGGCCACCGCCATGGCCACCCAGAGGCCGGTGATCCCCCAGGTCCTGGCCACGGGTACGGCGGCCACGACCAGCAGCCCGTACCCGATCGCGAAGTAGGACAGGCTGGCGGCGGAGCGCTTGAGCGCGGTGAGGCCGAAGCCCTGCACCGCCTGGGCCGCGTCCAGCAGCGACGCCAGCAGCATCAGCGGCAGCAGCCCCTGCACGCGCTCCCGCACCGCGGCGTCGTCGCTGAACAGCGCCAGCAGGTGCTCCCCGAACCCGAGCAGCAGGCCCGCCCCGGCGAACGTCCCCATGACGGCGAGCAGGGCCGCGGCCCGGTTCGCCCGGCGCGCACCCGCCGGGTCGGGGGCGCGGGCCACGTCCGGCACCGAGGCCTGCGCGACGGAGAGCGAGGCCACCATGATGAAGCCGGTGAGGGTGGTCAGCACCGCGTGGGCGGCGGTGTCGCGCGTGCTCGTGGTGCCGGCCGCGAAGGTGACGACCCCGAGCACGCCGAACTTGATGAGCACGGTCCCGGCCAGCGGGATGCTGACCTTCGCCAGCGCGACGATCTCGCCGATCCTGGGCCGGGACTGCCCGACGGGCCGACCGAGCGCCCGCCGCACGGCGAAGGTCGCCACGAGCGCCGCCGCCGAGCCCGAGATCAGCCAGGCCAGGCCCACGCCGGTGAGCCCGAGCGGCGGCACCAGCACGGCGGTGAGCCCGCCCAGCACCACGCCGGAGACCAGGGTCGGCCACAGCACGCTGCGGGGGCGCCCGAGCGCGATCAGGATGGTGCTCGAACCGCCGGTGGAGGCGAGGACCAGGAGGGACGCCGCGAGGAAGTACGGCAGCAGACCCATCTCGCGCACCACCTCGCCGGGCACCCCGGTGGCGCCCGCGATCAGCGGCACGCAGACCACGGCGAGCGCGCCGACCAGGCCGGTGGCCAGGCTGAGCCAGCGCGCGTCCCGCACGATCGGCACGGCCGCCGCCGGGTCGTCCCGGTATGGAGCCACGAACGGCCCGAGCCCGCGCAGCGCGCCCTGCACCGCCGCGCCGGCGGGGTTGAGCACGGCGGTCACGACCGCGAACGCGGCCAGGGTGACTGTGTCATGCTTGCCGAGCACCGAGGTGACCACCAGGGAGCCGACCATGCCCGCGACCATCGCCAGGAACAACGGCAGGGCGGCGCGGAGTAACGCGATCACGAAGCGCGGGTGTCCGTCAGCGCTCCATTCGAGATCATGGACCTAGTGTATGGCCTGGAGTGCGCTCCAGGTCTTTAGGGTTGAAGTCATGGATTACGTCAACCTCGGACGCAGTGGCCTGCAGGTGAGCCCGCTCTGCCTCGGCACCATGAACTTCGGCCCCCTGACCACGGAGGAAGACTCCTTCGCGATCATGGACCGGGCCCTGGAGCTGGGGATCAACTTCTTCGACACGGCCAACGTGTACGGCTGGAAGCTGGGCGAGGGCATCACCGAGCAGATCATCGGCCGGTGGTTCGCCCAGGGCGGCGGGCGCCGGGAGAAGACCGTCATCGCGACCAAGCTCAACGGCAAGATGAGCGACTGGCCCAACGACCAGAAGCTGTCGGCCCTCAACATCCGCAGGGCCTGCGACGCCTCGCTGAAGCGGCTGCAGACCGACTACATCGACATCTACCAGGCACACCACGTCGACCGGGACACCCCGTACGAGGAGTTCTGGGAGGCGATGGACGTCCTGCGCCAGCAGGGCAAGATCATCTACGTGGGGTCGTCCAACTTCGCCGGCTGGCACATCGCCAAGGCCCAGGAGGCGGCCGCCCGGCGTAACGTCAACGGCCTCATCAGCGAGCAGTCCCACTACAACCTGCTCACCCGCGCGGTCGAGCTGGAGGTGCTGCCCGCGTGCGAGGACTACGGGCTCGGCGTGATCCCGTGGAGCCCGCTGGCCGGCGGCCTGCTCGGCGGCGTGCTGCGCAAGATCGACAAGGGCCGCTCGGCCTCCGAGCACATGGTCAAGCAGCTCGACAAGCACCGCGACAAGATCGAGCAGTACGAGAAGCTCTGTGACGAGCTGGGCGAGGACCCGGCGTACGTGGCCCTGGCCTGGCTGCTCAAGCAGCGGGCGGTGGTCGCGCCGATCATCGGCCCGCGCACCCTGGAGCAGCTCGAGGGCAGCCTGCGCACCCTGGAGATCGACCTCGACGAGGCCACGCTGACCCGTCTCGACGAGATCTTCCCCGGCCACCGCACGGCCCCGGAGGACTACGCCTGGTAGCTCAGCTCACCAGTGCGCCGACGACGACGATGAGCAAGAGCAGGCCGAGCACAATGGGCAGCAGCCACATGCGAGGACGATCCACGGTCTGGAGCCTAGCTCTGCCCGGAGGGTGCGAGCGCCCATTCGGCGAGTGACTCGTACCTCACCTGGGACCCTGCGTGACTGCGGACGAGACGGACCTGCTCCGCCCGCCACGGCGAGCCGCTGAACCCGGACAGCGACTCGACCAGCGGGCGCAGGTCCGTCTCGGTCTTGGCGCGGGCCAGCGTGAGGTGCGGGTGAAACCGTTTCTCATCGGTCTGTACGGCCCCGGCCCGCCGGGCGCCCGCCTTGACCGAGTCCGCCAGCCTCGTCATGGAGTCGCCCGTGACGCCCACCCAGAAGACCCTGGCCCGGCGGGCGGAGGAGAAGGCGCCGAAGCCGGTGAAGGCCAGGTCGAGGACGCTGTAGCGGCGTACGGCGCGGGCCAGGCGCTCCTCCAGCTCGGGCAGCACCTGCTCGGGCACCTCGCCGAAGAAGCCCAGCGTGATGTGCCAGGTGGCACGGTCGGGCCAGCGCAGCCCCGGCACCTGCCCGACGTGCGGCGCGATGGCACGCGAGATCTCGTCCAGGATCTCGTCGGGCGGCACCAGCGCCGCGAACAGCCTCATACCACCTGATTGTCTCTTGCCGGCCTGCCGCCCGAGCCCCAGGGTGGGGGCTCAGGCGACCGCGAGCGCCGGCTTCGCGACGCGGGCGCTGATCAGGCGCGTCACCAGCAATGCCAGCCCGGTGCCGACGAGCACCAGCACGCCGGACAGGATCACGCCCGCCCGCGGCCCGCCCAGCTCCGACAGCCAGCCGATCAGCGGCGCGCCCACGGGAGCCCCGCCGGTGAACACCAGCATGTAGATCCCCATGACCCGGCCCCGCATGTCGGGGGACGTGGCGATCTGGACGCTGGCGTTGGCGGCCGTGTTGATGGTGATCAGCGCGATCCCGGTCGGGATCAGCAGCAGCAGGTAGACGGGGTAGAACGGGGCCAGCCCGGTGGCGATCTGGAAGAGCCCGAACCCGAGCGCCCCGGCCATCAGCACCTTGCGTGACAGTCGCGCCCGGCGCGCGGCCAGCAGCGCTCCCCCGAGCGCTCCCACCGCGAACATGCTGGAGGCCAGCCCGAACGAGGACGCCCCGGCCTTGAACACCTCGCGGGCCATGAGCGCGATCGACATCGAGAACGACTGCGAGAACATCGACACGAACCCGATCAGCAGCACCGGCATGAGCAGCTCTTCGCGCTCGATCACGTACCGGAGCCCCTCGCGGAGCTGGCCCTTGGCCCTGGGGACGGGCGCGGCGGGGTTCAGCTCGGACTTGCGCATGAAGACCAGGCTGGAGATCACCGCGCCGAAGGTCGTCGCGTTGATCAGGAAGATCGGCCCCGTGCCACCGAGCACGTAGATCAGCACACCGGCGAGCGCCGGGCCGACCACACGGGCGAGGTTGAAGATGGAGCTGTTCAGGGCGATGGCGTTGGACAGGTCGCGCCGGCCGACCATCTCGACCACGAACGCCTGCCGCGTGGGCACCTCGACGCAGGAGATCAGGCCGAGCAGGAACGCCATCACGTACACGTGCCAGACCTGGGCCGAGCCCGTCATGGTGAGCACGCCGATAGTCAGCGCCAGGACGGCCATGAGCGACTGCGCGCCGATGAGGATGGGCCGCTTGGGGTAGCGGTCGGCGAGCACGCCGCCGAACATCCCGAAGATCAGCATCGGCAGGAACTGCAGCGCGGTCGCCGTTCCGAGCGCCGCCGCGCTGCCGTGGGTCAGATCGAGCACCAGCCAGTCCTGGGCGGTGCGCTGCAGCCAGGTGCCGACGTTGGAGACGATGCCACCTGCCGCGAACATGCGGTAGTTAGGAATCCTGAGCGACCGGAACATCCCGGTCTTGGGTTCTTCAGGCTCTATATCCTGCTGAGCTTCTCCAGAATCGGCGCCGCCTGCCGCAGCACCGCCCGCTCCTCCGGCGAGAGCTCCTTCAGCCGCTGCGTCAGCCACGCCTCCTTGCGGCGCCGCTCCTCCTTCAGCAGCTTCTCGGCGGCCTCGGTGATCGTCACGGTCACCTGTCGCCGGTCGGTCGGATGCGGGCTGCGCGAGACCAGGCCGCGCTCCTCGAGGGCGGCGATCACGCGGGTCATCGAGGGCGGTTGAACCTTCTCGAGCTCGGCCAATTCGCCGGGGGTTATCCCGGAATGCCGTGCTGTCTGACTGTCGCGCCCGCTTCGCTCCTCGTTGGCTCGTCCCTCGCTCTCTCGTCGCGAGCTCCTGCGCTCGATCGCGGCGAGCGTCGCGAACTGCGTGGGAGTCAGCGAGTGAGCTGCCGCCTGTCGTCGTAGCCGCCTGGTCAGCCTTGCCATTGAGACGCGCAGGGCTGAAGCCAGGCCTGCGTCGCTGCGCAGGTCCGTCTTGGGCTGGGTGTTGGTTAGCATTACTCATTACCTTTGCTAACTATACGGCATGTCGAGAAATTTCCGAAAGCAAATATCTGGTACCTCCTTGGTACCTCGAAGCCGCCCCGCACGCGCAGGGCGGCTTCAAGGCGTGCTCAGACGCCGAAGAGCACCCGGATCGGCCCGATCGCGAAGTACAGGACGAACAGCGCCGTGACCCCCCACAGCAGCGGGTGGACCTCGCGCGCCTTGCCCCGCACGGCCTTGATCAGCACGTAGCTGATGAAGCCGGCGCCGATGCCGTTGGAGATCGAGTACGTGAACGGCATGATCACGACGGTGAGGAACGCCGGGATCGCGACCTCGAAGTCGTTCCAGTCGATGTCCCGGATCGAGGTCATCATCAGGAAGCCGACCACGATCAGCGCGGGCGCGGCGGCCTCGTACGGGACGACCGTGACGAGCGGCGCGAAGAAGATCGCCACGAGGAACAGCAACCCGGTGACCACGCTGGCCAGACCGGTGCGGGCGCCCTCGCCGACACCGGCGGCCGACTCGATGTAGGTGGTGTTGGAGGAGACGGAGCCCGCGCCGCCGGCCGCCGCGCCGATCGAGTCGACGAGCAGGATCTCTCTGGTACGCGGCAGCGTCCCGTCCTCCTGCACCAGGCCCGCCTGGCGGCCGACGCCCACGATGGTGCCCATGGTGTCGAAGAAGTCGGTGATGAGCAGGGTGAAGACGAACAGCACGGCCAGCAGCACGGAGATCCTGCTGAACGCGCCGAACGGGTCGAACTCCGTGAACAGCGTGAGCGGGTTGTGGAAGCCGAAGATCTGGTCGGGGATCCCCGGGACGTTCAGCTGCCAGCCGCCGGGGTTCTTGGCCGAGAACTGGCCGGACTTGGTGATCAGCTCCACGACGATGGCCAGCACGGTGGTGCCGACGATGCCGATCAGGATGGCGCCCTTGACCTTGCGCGCCACCATCACGGCCGTGGCGAGCAGGCCGACCACGAACACGAAGATCGGCCACGAGGTCAGGCTGCCCCCGATGCCCATCTCCAGCGGCGGCCCCGCCGGCACGCGCCGCACGAAGCCGGCGTCCACGAAGCCGATCAATGCGATGAACAGGCCGATGCCCACGCTGATGGCGGTCTTGAGCTGGGCCGGGATGGCATGGAAGACCGCCGTCCGAAGCCCGGTCAGCACCAGGATGGCGATGATGACGCCTTCGAGGAAGACCAGGCCCATGGCCTCTTCCCAGGTCATCACCGAGGCGAGGTTGAAGGTGACGAAGGCGTTCAGGCCCAGGCCCGCCGCCATCGCGAAGGGCACCCGGCCGACGACGCCCATGAGGATCGTCAGCACGCCCGCCACGAAGGCCGTGCCGGCGGCGACGAGCGCCACGTTGGGCTTCGTGCCGTCGCCGATGACCTGGTTCTGTACGTCCGTGCCGTTGGCAATGATGATGGGGTTCAGCACCACGATGTAGGCCATGGTGAAGAACGTGGCCAGGCCGCCCCGCACCTCACGGGAGACGGTCGAGCCTCGTTGGGAGATTTGGAAGAAACGGTCGATAGCGTTACGAGTGTCGCTCACGACGCGAAGAGTGACAGGCCGGATGAGCTGGGAAAAGAGTCGGTGATGAGATCGAGACCCTATTGGAAGCTAGGCTGGACAACGTGAAGCAGTGGCATCCCGATCCGGAGCCGATCAAGACCAACGACACGGCCGCCGTCGCCATCGGCACCGCGGTCTGGGCCGTCGCGCTCGTCGCCCTGTTGATCTTCCGTCCCGCCCCCGAGAACACCTGGTGGATCTGGACCTGCGTGACGGGGATCGGCTTCGGGCTCTTCGGCATGTGGTTCGTACGCCGCCGGCAGCGAAACTGACATTCGTCATCTCCAGCGCTTCGCCGAAGTCATCCGGATGTGGTGTTTCCATCCACTACATCGACATATCCCGGCTTCAGCATGCTTGTCGGTATGAAGAAGGCCATTGGGACAGTCCTCCTGAGCGCGATGGTGCTCGCCGGCTGCGGCACGACCGCCCGGCCGCCCGCCCAGGACCCGGGTACGGTCGCGTGGAGCACCTGCACCGACCTCATGGGCCCGGACGGCAAGCCGGCGCCCCCAGCCCCCGGCGTCGAGTGCGGCAAGCTCAAGGTCCCGCTCGACCACGCCAGGCCGGACGGTGAGAAGATCGACCTGGCGCTCATCCGCGTCAAGGCCACCGGCGACCGCCTCGGCTCGCTGGTCTTCAACTTCGGCGGCCCCGGCGCGTCCGGCGTGGACACGATGGCGCAGGCCGCCAGGGCGTTCGGGAGCCTGGGCACCCGCTACGACCTGGTCAGCTTCGACCCGCGCGGCGTCGACCGCAGCTCCGGCGTCAAGTGCGGCGGCCAGATCGCCAAGCTGCTCGCGTCGACGACTGAGACCGACGGCGACCGGCTGGCCGCGGAGTTCGCGGCGGCGTGTCAGCAGGACTCGGGCAAGCTCCTGCCGTACGTCGGCACCGTGAGCGCCGCCAAGGACCTCGACCTGCTCAGGACCGCGCTCGGCGACAGCAAGCTCAACTATTTCGGCCTCTCGTACGGCACGCACCTCGGCGCCGTGTACGCCACCCAGTTCCCCAAGAACGTCGGCCGCTTCGTCCTGGACAGCGCCTTCGACCCCACGGTCACGTGGGAGCAGCGGGCGGTGACGCAGGCGGAGGGCTTCGACCACGCGTTCCAGGCGTTCGCCAAGGACTGCGTGGCGCAGAGCTGCGAGCTGGGCGCCGACCCCGCCGCCGTCGAGAAGGCGGTCGTGGGCCTGCTCGACGGGCTCAAGGACAAGCCGCTCAAGGTGGGAGACCGGGAGCTCACCTACGGGCTGGGCCAGCTCGGCGTCATCACCCCGCTCTACAGCAAGGCGACCTGGCAGGTGCTGGAGCAGGCCGCCGCGGCGGCGATCAAGGGCAACGGCACGGCGCTGCTCATGCTGGCGGACGCGTACACGGGGCGCAGGCCGGACGGGACGTACGCGACGATGATGACGAGCCTGCAGGCGATCAGCTGCGCCGACACCGCCGAGCGGCCCACCACCGCCGACCTCGCCAAGGTCAACGACCGCGTGGAGAAGATCTTCCCGGTCCTGTCGGCCAAGGGCTCGGGCGCCCCCTGCGCCCACTGGCCGGTGCCGGGCGACGACGCGGCCAAGCGCATCGACGCGACCGGCTCCGGGCCCATCGTGGTCATCGGCGGCAAGGGCGACCCGGCCACGCCCTACCAGTGGGCCACGCGGCTCACGGACCAGCTCAAGACGGGCGTCCTGGTCACGTACGAGGGCGAGGGCCACGGGGCCTACCTGACGGGCAACGCGTGCGTCATGCGGACGGTGGACGCGTACGTGCTGGAGGGCAAGGTGCCCGCCAAGTCCACCACCTGCGCGGCCTGACGCCGCAGGGGAGGCACCACGGGGGCGCCTCCCCACCGGCGGTCAGGACAGGTCGGCCTCGGCGAGCAGGAGGGGCACCGACTCCGGGTCACGCAGCAGCGCGGCCACCGCCAGCCGGTCGTTCCACTGGCCGGTCGCCCAGGCCAGGCCGCGGGCGAGCCCGTCGAGCCCGGTGCAGTGGACCATGCCCTCGAAGAAGCGCCACGTGCACTCCACCCCGTCCACCAGCAGCTTCTCGTGCTCCACGTAGCTGGTGGGCGCCGTGGGCAGCAGCGCCTGCACCTGCGGCGGCACCGGGCGCACCTGGCCCTGCGAGGTGACCTCCCCGGAGGTCAGCTCCCCGGCCAGCGGCAGATCGAGCAGCTCGGACAGCGACTCCGCCAGGTCGTACGGGGCCAGCACCAGCGGCCGGTCCGCCACGAGCTGCAGCAGGTCGGGCGCCTCCACCACCACCGCGTCCTCCGCGGCGGCCACCACGATGGAGCCCGCCAGGACCGCGCGGACCCGGGACGGCGGAGCCACCCGGGACGGGTCCACGCCCGCCAGCGCGATCCACAGGGCCCGCAGCTGGGCCCGGTCCACCTCGACGGCCGGGTCGGCCATCAGGTCCAGGAGCTCCTCCGGGCCGCCGTGGGAGGCGAGCAGCTCGGGCAGCGTCGTGCGCACCCCGAGCATCGACAGGGCGGCCTCGTCGAGCCCCGCGGGCGCGTCGGCGTAGAGGCCCTGGAGCAGCGGGTCGGCGCCGGGCAGCCGCAGCTCCAGCGGCTTGCGCCCGTCGAGCACCGGGTGGTTGGCCAGCCACCACGCCGTGTAGGACGGCACCTCCACGCCGGCCACCCGCAGCGGGTGCAGGGCGGCCCGCAGCGGCGGGCGGCTCAGCAGCGCGAGCGCGGCCGGCCAGTCGGCCACCAGCTCCAGGTCGCGCACCGCCAGGAACTCCGGCACCATCGGCGGCACGCCCAGCTCGGGCAGCAGGTCGAGCACGTGGTCGAGCCAGTCGTCCTCGCCGTCGAGGTCGTGGTCGCAGTCGTCCTGGTCGAGCAGCACGTCCGCCTCGTGGACCGTCGCGAACCCGTCGAGCACCCCGGCCGCGGCCAGCACCCGCGCGCCGTACTCCTCCTCCAGCTCGGAGGCGGCCACGCCGAGGTGCGTGCCGGGCTCCAGGAGCCCCGCCAGCGCCCCGTCGGCCAGCATGAGCTCACCGGCGGGGTAGAGCTCGCCGTCGGTGCCGCGCAGGGCCAGCTCGGCCAGCCACGGCGCCTCGCCGGGCGCCAGCGCCGAGGCCTCCACCAGCGACAGCACGGCCCGCGCCACCGGCTCCGGGTCGGGGCTGTCGAGCGACTGCGCGACGGCGGCCTTGGTCAGCGGGTCTTCGAGGATCGTGCGCGGCGTGGCCTCGGCCGCGCCCAGCCTGAGCAGCGCCTGGTGGGCCGCCTCGGGGTGCACGATGCGCAGCCCCAGCGGGCTGAGGTCCAGCTCGGCCCCGCCGTCGGTGAGGATCAGCGTGCCGCGCGGCCCGCGCACCAGCCGACCGTCGGTCAGCGGCACCGGCAGGGCGCCCAGCGACTCGGGATCGTCGGCGGGCAGCACCTCGTAGAGCGAGCGCCACCACGACGGCTCGCGCGCCTCCACGGCCTCGCCCGACAGCAGGTCGATCACGTCGGCCAGCTCGACCCTGCGCACGCCCAGCGCGGCCATCGCCGGATGCCTGGCGGGCCACCCGGCGGGCAGCAGCCCCGGCACGAAGTCGGCGACCGCCGCGAGCAGCTCGGCGGAGCCGGCGGCCACCACGGCCGCCTCCCGGCCCGCGACCACCCACCCGTCGCCCTCGGGCTCACGGGCGGGGTGCTCGACCTGCCACTGCGCGTCGGGCTCGTAGACCTCCGCGTCGGCGAAGGACGGGGTCTGCACGGCGGGGGCGGGCGCGGACAGCGCCGGCAGCAGCGGCGTCGAGGGCAGCCTGGCCAGCACGGCCCGGCGGATCCTGGCGTCCAGCTCGCCCTTGCCCATCAGCGACGGCACCAGGTCGAGCAGCTTGGGCGTGCGCGGCAGCTCCTGGAGCAGGCGGACGTAGGCGTCGGCCACCCGCTCGACCAGGAAGTCGGCCAGCGGCCCCTTGGCGAAGTGGCGCCGGTCGGTGGCCATCGGGAACGACGCGATCAGCAGCGCGGGCAGGTCGAGCGGCTCGTCGCTGGGCGTCGGCGCGTGCACCACCGGCGGCACCGCGGCGGGCAGCGGCCCGGGCTCGCCGGTGCCGGTGAGCGGCACGGCCCAGCGCAGCGACCAGTAGGGGCGGGCGCGCTCCTCGGTGGGCC
The DNA here is from genome assembly GCF_014873145.1 of Nonomuraea angiospora. Lineage (NCBI taxonomy): Bacteria > Bacillati > Actinomycetota > Actinomycetes > Streptosporangiales > Streptosporangiaceae > Nonomuraea > Nonomuraea angiospora. The sequence continues at coordinate 6,889,134 of NZ_JADBEK010000001.1, forward strand.
GGTCGGCGAAGAGCCGGCCCACCTCCTCGGCCGTGAACTCCCCCGACTCCGAGACCACGTGCCAGCCGTCGGCGGCCACGGTGCGGACCGACCCGTCGAGGTCGACCTCGATGGCCTCCAGCGCCGGCATGCCGAGCAGCAGCGCCGGGCTGGTCTCGGCGAGCATGCGCCGGACCGCGTCCACGCAGACCGGGTCGCGCAGCGGCAGGCGTACGACGGTGTCGAAACCCTCGGGCACGTCGAGCGCCGGCGCGTCGAACGGCAGCCTGAGCAGCGGAACGTGCCCCGAACGGTCTGCCAGCTCGCCCGCGAGCGCGGGGATCTCCGCCACCGCGGCGGCGGTCTCCGAACGCGACCAGCGGACCGCGCCGCTGCCGCGCGAGCAGATGGCGGGCTCGTCGCAGACCGAGACCACCGCGGCGAACCCGACGCCGAACCGCCCCGCCGCGCCCACCTCGTCGCGTTTGCCGGAGACGCGCAGCGTCGACAGGCCCTCCACCCCGGTCGCGTCGAGCGGGGCGCCGGTGTTGGCGGCCGTCAGCACGTCGCCCCTGAGCGTCAGCCGCAGCACCCCCGGCACGCCCGCGCGCAAGGCCGCGTCGGCGGCGTTCTGGGCGAGCTCGACGATCAGCCGGTCCCGGTAGCCGCCGAGCGCGAAGTCCTCTTCGGCGTTGGCGTCTTCGCGGAACCTCGCGGGCGAGGCCGTCCACGCGGAGAGGACGGCGGCTCGCATCCGGTCAGTGCCATAGGTGTCGGTCATCGATCACGATCCTGGTAGAGGGGTAACGGCCACGCGTAGGTTAGCGGCCTGCTCTGTCAGGAATGGCCGAGTTCTTCGGAGGCCGACTCGTCGACCGAACCCGCCTCCTCCTCCATCAGGTCATAACCCAGGTCGTCGAGGATCGGCGTGGCCTGCTCGACGGACGGCGGCAGGACGGCGGCCTCGGAGTGGGCGCCGCAGCCGTGGTCGGCGGCGACGACCTTGCCGTCGTCGGGGGCGTACTCATTGGCGCAGACCCCGAACGTCAGCCGCAAGCCACCCGCGAGCGGCCAGTAGAAGCCGCAGGTGGAACACTGCGCGGGAGCGGCGTGTGCGATCGGCGTGTGCGGCCCGTGCTCGCCCGAGTGCCAGCGCCTGGCCGCCCGGTCCTTGCCGATGGCCGAGAGCACACGGGCCCGGCCCAGGCCGTACTCGAAAACCGCCTGATGGTCGCTGTCGTCGTCGGTCTCGGTGAAGCCCGGCACGAGCCTGTCGTCGTCTTCGGGGGTCGGCAGCAGGTCGCCCACGCCGAGGTCGCCGGGGCGCAGGCGCTCGCTCCACGGCAGCCACTCGGGCGCGAGCAGCGCCCCCGCGCCGGGCAGCAGGACGGCCTCGCTGACCGTGACCTTCTTGGCCCGCGAGGCACGCGTGACGGTGACGGCCCAGCGCCAGCCGCGGTATGCCCGGTCGAGGCAGGCGAAGTAGTGGGTGACGATCCGGTCGCCCTCGCCCTCGAACCCGAGGTGCTCACCGGGCTCGCCCGGCCGCGCGAGCTCCTCGGCCGCGCTGCGCGCCAGATCGACCGCGGCGACACAGGCCTGGTCGGGAGCGGAGACGCGGGCCCTGGTGCGGCTCATCGGGGGCCCTCCGCCGAAAGGTGCTGTTCGCTCACACTTCATTCTCACCCATGGGCGGACCTGAGAGTCCCACAACGGGGGATCCCGCACCGAGATCGCGGACGAATCAGGTAAGACTGGTATGCGTGGAGGGAGGCTGGGGCCGGGCACGCGACATCTCGCGGCGGGTGGCACGCGGGGCCGCCGACGCGGGACGTGCGACCGTGCGCGCGGGCAGGGCCACGGCCGGCGGCACGGCCAGGGCGAGCAAGGCCACGGCAAAAGGTGCGCGAAAAGTCGGCAAAGCCACGCGCCGCCTCACGTACGCCAACGGCGCCGGCCGCACCGGGCTCGGCCGCCTGATCGAGCTGTCGGCGGGCAACAGCGCGAGCGACGCGCTGGTCACGGTGGCGCTGGCGAGCACGGTGTTCTTCGGCGTGCCGGTGGGCGAGGCCCGCGGCTCGGTGGCCCTCTACCTGGTCATCACGATGCTGCCGTTCGGGCTGCTCGCGCCGTTCGTGGGGCCGATCCTCGACCGGTTCAGGTCGGGGCGGCGCTACGTGATGGCGGGCACGCTGTTCGGGCGGGGGCTGCTCTGCTTCGCGATGGCGGCCGCGGTGGGCCCCGGCGACCTGCCCACGCTGTTCATCGGGGCGCTGGGCGTGCTGGTGCTGTCGAAGGCGTACAACGTGTCGCGGGCCGCGATCATGCCGAGCGTGCTGCCCGCGGACATCACGCTGGTGTCGGCGAACGCGCGGGTGGCGCTGTTCACGTTAGTCGCCGCGGGGGTCGCGGTGCCGGTCGGCGCCGGGCTGACCGCCTGGCTGGGCAGCGCGCTGGTGCTGCGGGTCGCGATGGTGGCCTTCCTGCTGCTGGGAGTCGTCGCCGTACGCCTGCCGCGCCACGTCGACTCGCCCGACCTGGAGGAGGAGGGGGCCCCGCCCCGCTGGCGCACCCTGCTCAAGGTGGGCCCCGCGGTGGCCGAGGCCGTCTGGGCCAACGTGGCGCTGCGCGTCTTCTCCGGGTTCCTGCTGTTCTTCCTGCTGTTCCTGGTGCAGGACAAGGCGGTGCCCTGGCTGGGGGCCGGGCCGTCGCAGGACCCGTTCTTCGACATCCCCAAGACGATCGCGCTGCTGGCGGCCGCGGCCGGGCTGGGAGGCCTGGCCGGCGCCGCCGTGGCCAACTGGACGCGTAATCACTCGCCCCAGCTGATCGTGCTGGTCACGCTGGGCGTGACCGTCGTGACCAGCATCGCCACCGCGATCTTCTTCGGCCTGTGGACCGCGCTGGCCATCTCGCTGGTCACGGCCTTCGCGCAGGAGCTGGGCAAGCTCGCGCTCGACGCGATCGTGCAGCGGGAGATCGGCGAGGAGGTGCGCTCGTCCACGTTCGGCGTGGTCGAGGCCATGCTCCAGCTCGCCTGGGTGTTCGGCGGCCTGGTCGGGCTGGTGCTGTCGCTGTCGGAGAGCAGCGTGGCCGGGCTGGTCACGCTGGCCGTCGCGCTGACGGCCACGCTCGGCTGGCTGCTGATCGCCAGGCGGCGGCGCGTACGCGCGACCGACGACAAGCTGCGCAGGCAGCGGGCCGAGGCGGGCGGTCACGACCTCCAGCTGACCGACACGCTCGACCCGACCAAGCCGCTCACCAACCCGAACAGCTGAACGCCGGAGGTCTCAGGCGTCGAGATCGTCGGCGACGGCCCTGAGCACCTGCGCGATCTTCTTGGCGTGGGCCGCCTCCGGGTGCTTGCCCCGCTGGTAGGAGGTCGAGACGTCGTCGAGCAGCTTGATCAGGTCCTCGACGATGACGACCATCTCGTCCGGCTTCTTCCGCTTGGCCTTGGGCTTGGGCTTGGCCAGCGTCGGCGGCTGCTCGAGGATCCGCACCGAGAGCGCCTGCTGGCCGCGGCGCCCCTCGGCCACGCCGAACTCGACCTTCTGGCCGGGCTTGAGCGGGGCCGCACCTGTGGGCAGCGCGGATGAATGCACGAAGACCTCACCGCCGTCGTCGCGGGTGAGGAAGCCGAACCCCTTGTCGGCGTCATACCACTTGACCTTGCCACTCGGCACAGGAGGACCTCGTTCAAACAGTCGAAAAGATGGATGGAAGTAGGTTATGCCCCGGAGCGCGCCAGGGCGACCGGGTAAATCCCGGGCAATTACCGGAGTTCATCATGCTTGCGCCAACCTGCGAACCAGGTGGCGAATTCGGTCAGGTTGGCCAGCGCCACATCCGCTCCGTGTTCACGCAGCTCTCCTGCCGTGTAAGGGCCGGTCGCGACCGCCACGCTGACGGCGCCGCCCGCGCGCGCCGCCTCGATGTCCGCGACATGGTCACCAACATAAGCCGCCGCGCCGAACCGCGCGAGTGCCGATCCCTTCGCGGCACCGAAAACGGAACCGACCACTTCGTCCACCGCGAGGCCGAGCACCTTGACCGTGCCGATGGCGTCACGCAGGTTCTTGCCGGTCACCACGATCACCCGGCCGCCGCCTGCGCGTACGGCCTCGATGGCCTCGTACGCGCCCGCCATGGCCGTGTGCACCGGCACCCCTATTTGCGGATATATCTCCCTATAAAGGTCGGCGGCCGCGGCGACCTCCTCGGCGGGCAGCCAGTTGGCCAGCTCCACCTCCAGCGGCGGCCCCAGCCGGGTCACCACCGCCGCCGAGTCAATGGCCACCCCCAAACGCACGGACAGCTCGTCGTAAACGGCCGCGATGCCCACTCGCGTGTCCGCCAATGTCATGTCAAGGTCGAATCCCACGGAAGTCGTCACATGTGCAGGATGCCAAACGCCGTCCTACGCCTCGTAACGGCCTCTTGTTGTGGGAGCGTGGGAATGGGAAGAAAGGAATTACTTATCGGAGAGGAGCGGCCGTGACCAACGCCCCCCAACCGCCGCACGCCGGAGACCGGCTCGTCGCCTCCTCCGCCCCGCCGCGCCCGCACAGACCCGCCCGGCCCGGCGGCCCGCCCGTGACGGTCTGGAGCCGGGCCGTGTCGGCCCTGGCCTATCTGGTCAGGCTCGCCTCGCGGCTGGCGGCGCTGGTCGTGATCCTGTACGCGGTCTTCACGGTGTTCAAGGCCAACCCCGCCAACGTCTGGTACCAGTTCGTCGAGTCGTTCGCCGCCTGGCTGTCCCTTGGCCTGGCCAACCTGTTCCAGCTCGCCGACCCGCGCTGGACCGCGCTGGTCAACTACGCCCTGGCCGCGATCGTCTGGCTGATCGCCGGCTCGGCGCTGGCGGGCCTGATCCGGCGCGCCGCTCCGTAGGTGCGGCCCCCGCTACGTACTGCGACTACTCTCAAGGCGGAGGTAACAGGATAGATATGACCAGATCGACCCGTGCGCGGATCATCGATGAGGCCCTGCGGCTGTTCGCGGAGCGGGGCTACTCCGCCACCTCCGTGGCGGAGATCGAGGCCGCGTCAGGGCTCTCGCCCGGCGCCGGCGGGCTCTACCGGCACTTCAAGTCCAAGTACGAAGTGCTCGCCGCGGCGATCAACGAGCACGCCACCCGCACCAGGAGCCAGGTGGCGGAGAGCCTGGCCGAGCTGAGCAGCATGGAGGCGTCGGCGGCGCTGGAGGATCGCCTGTCCCACCTGTGCCGCGCCGGGCTGGCCAAGGTCCGCGAGGAGTCCGAGCTGACGCGGGTGTTCTTCCGCGACCTGAGCCAGTTCCCCGAGCTGGTCGCCGTGGTCAGGGAAGGGCTGCTGCAGCCCATGTTCGACGCGATCGTCACGTGGTTCAGGGCACAGCCCGAGTACACGGACGTCGAGGTCGACTGGGCCGGCATCTCCGTGGTGCTGGGCGGCTCCGTGGTGCACTACCGGCTGTTCCAGGAGACGGTGGGCGAGCTGCCGGGCTACGCGGACAAGGACGAGTTCGTCGCCGCGTGGGTGCGCCTGGCGGTCGGCCTGCTGCCCAGCCCCGCGCCGGTCAGCTGACGTCGAGCAGCCGGTAGGCCAGCCAGATCACGCCCAGCCCCGTCCCGATCATGAACATGGTGCCGCTGACGCTGTAGAACTGCGCGAAGAACGCCTGTAACCCCGGCTCGCTCCCCACCCGCAGACCCCCGACGAGCACGCCGCCCGCCGAGTAGCCGAGCAGCGGCGCCCCGATCCCGAGCAGTTTGTCGCGCAGGCTCCAGCTCTCGCTGAACAGCACGAGCACCGCCCCGGCCGCCCACACCAGCACGGGGATCTCGAAGATCGCCAGCGGCGGCAGGTCGAACGGCAGCAGCAGCGCGGCCACCACGAGGACGACCATCGCGGCGGCGTCGCGCGGGTGCTCCTTGACCAGGGTCCTGGCGTCCCTGCCGCCGGTCGCCATGGGGTTCGCGCTGGACATGGCCATCCTGCGCAGCCCGGCGAACGGCAGGCCCCGGCCCGTGCCGAGGCTCTCCGTGGCGATCCTCCGGTACGTCCGCACGCCCGGGGGCGCGTCGGCGTCGTCCACGATCGTGGGGAAGCGCCGCGTGGAGCCCTCGTCCCCGAACGGCCGCGTCACGCTTTGGGCCGTCTCGGCCCCGCTTTGGGCCCCGGACGGCTGCGCCGGCGGACCCGCCTCGGCGGCGCGCGCGGCGGGGACACCCGCCTCGGCTCGCATGGTGGGGACGCCCGCCTCGGCGAGCCGGCGCGCCTCGCGCTCCACCAGCGCCGCCGGGTCGCCGAACCTGGCCAGCACCTTCGACACCTCGCGCGCGTTCTGGCTGCCGCGCCGCTCCACCTCGATCCTGGCGCGCAGCCGCTTGGCGAAGTCGAGGCGCTGGTCGGCCCTGAGCACGCCGTGGGCGGCGTCGGCCGCCTTGGAGACGTAGTTCAGGACGAGCTGGTCCGCGCGCTCTATCACGTCAAGCAATGCTGCCCCAATCAGGTGGGACATACCATGGCAACGATGGAGTTCACGGAGTGGATCAGGGGGCGCACCGACGAACAGCTGCGGGCGCTCGTCTCCGCGCGGCCCGAGCTGATCACTCCGGTGCCCGCGCATCTGGAAGGCCTGGCGTCGCGGGCGGGCAGCCCGTCGGCGATCGCCAGGGTGCTCGACCGGCTCGACCGTTTCACGCTGGCCGTGGTCGAGACGCTGGCCGTGCGGGACGGGCCGATGCCCAAGGAGCGGCTGCGCGAGCTCGTGGCCGCGGCCCTGGCGGACGATGAGTCGGAGAGCGGGGCGCGCGCCGCCAAGAACGGGGCGCGCGCCACGGAGAGCGGGACGCGCGCCGCCAAGAACGGGGCGCGCGGCACGGGGAGTGGGGCGGGCGACGCCGAGCCTGCGCTGTCGGCCGCGCTGGACCGGCTGTTCGAGCTGGCGCTGGTCTTCGGGCCCGACGACGCGCTCGATCTGGGGCCCGGCGTGCGCAAGGTGCTGGAGGACCCGGCCGGGCTCGGGCCGAGGGCGGTCGACGCGTTCCGGCATCACGCGCCCGAGCAGCTAGACGAGATGGCCGACGAGGTCGCGCCGGGCACCGAGGGCTCGGGCAAGGAACGGCTGGCGGCCGTGCTGGCGCAGCCCGCGGCCTTGATCGAGTCCGTCTCGCCCGAGGCCAGGGGCGCGCTCGACCAGCTCGCCTGGGGGCCGCCGACCGGGCGCGTGCCCAACGCCAGGCGTGAGGTGAGCGTGGCCTCCGCCCGTTCGCCCATCGAGGAGCTGCTGGCCAGAGGGCTGCTGGCGGCCACCGGCGAGGAGAGCGTGACCCTGCCCCGCGAGGTGGGCCTCTACCTGCGGGGCGGCCGGGTGCACCGCGGCCTGCTGGCCCTCCCGCCGCCGCTCGAAGGGACGGCGCGCGACCGCAAGCTGGCCGACCGTACGGCGGCCGGGCAGGCGTTCGCGTTCGTCAGGTCGGTCGAGGAGCTGTGCGAGCGGTGGAGCGTCGAGCCGCCCGGCGTGCTGCGTACCGGCGGCCTGGGCGTGCGCGACCTGAAGCGCACGGCGAGCGAGCTGGACCTGCCCGAGTGGGTGGCGGCGCTGGTCGTCGAGGTGGCGCACGCGGCCGGGCTGATCGCGGCGGGCGGCGGCGTGGACGGCGAGTGGCTGCCGACCTCCGGCTACGACCTCTGGCGGGTCAGGGCGACCGCCGACCGGTGGGTCACCCTCGCGGCCACGTGGCTGCAGATGGACCGCGTGCCGGGGTTGGTCGGCGACCGGGATGAGCGTGACAGGCCGCTCAACGCCCTGCACACCGACCTGCGCCGCTCCTCCGCGCCCGGGGTCAGGGCGGCCACGCTGGGCGTGCTCGCCGCCGCGCCCGGCCTCGCGCCGGCGCGCGACTCGGTGCTCGAACGGCTGGCGTGGGAGCAGCCGCGCCGCCGGGGGCCGCTGCGCGAGCAGCTCACCGAGTTCGCGCTGCGGGAGGCCGAGCAGGTCGGCGTGACGGGGCTGGGCGCGCTGTCGGCGCACGGGCGGGCGCTGCTCGAAGGCGGCGAGCCCGCCGAGGTGCTCGCGCCGCTGCTGCCCGAGCCCGTCGACCACGTGCTGCTCCAGGCCGACCTCACCGCGGTCGCGCCGGGGCCGCTGACGAGCGAGCTCAACCGCTGGATGACGCTCACCGCCGACGTGGAGTCGAAGGGCGGGGCCACGGTCTACCGGTTCAGCGAGGGCTCGATCCGGCGGGCGCTCGACGCGGGGCACGGGGGCGAGGAGCTGGTGTCGATGCTGTCCCGCCACTCGGCCACGCCGGTGCCGCAGGCGCTGTCGTACCTGGTGACCGACGTGGCCAGGCGCCACGGGCGCATCCGGGTGGGCACCGCCAGCGCGTACATCCGGTGCGACGACCCGGCGCTGCTCGACCAGATCACCGCCGACCGGCGCTCCGCCGCGCTGCGGCTGCGCAGGCTGGCCCCCACCGTGATCGCCTCCCGCTCGTCCAGGGCGGCGCTGGTCGACTCGCTGCGTGCCATGGGGTACGCGCCCGTCGCCGAGTCGATCGACGGCGACGTGATCATCTCGCAGCTCGACAGCCGCCGTACCGAGGGGCTGGCCCCGGCCCGCGCCGTGGCGTCGCCCAACGGGCTGGACCCGGAGGTGGCGGTGGCGGCCGTACGCGCGCTGCGGGCCGGTGACGCGGCGCACCTGGCGCGGCGCGAGCCCGTCGACGCCCCGGGCGGGCAGGTGCCGCGCGGGCCCGCGACGGCCACGATCTCGGCCCTGCAGGAGGCGATCAAGCAGGGGGTGCGCGTGTGGATCGGGTACCTCGACTCGCAGGGGAACGCGACCTCGCGCATCCTGGAGCCGGCTCGGATGGAGGGCGGCTACCTGACCGCCTACGACGAGACCCGCGCCGCCGTCCACCGCTTCGCCCTCCACCGCATCACCGGCGTCGCCGGCCTCTGACCCCGGCCTCCGCCGCGCCAAGGTCCCGGTGCGCGAGGTCCCAGGGCACTGACCTCGCGATGCGCAGATCCCGGTGCGGAGTGCCGGCGCGCGGAGTGCTGGCGTGCGGGGGCTCGCCGGGGTCCCGCGGCCCCGGCGAGCGTCATCGGGTGGGGGTCAGGCGTCCGTGGCGAGGGGCGCGGGCAGCGCCGTGAGCATCCGGGCGCCGGCGTCGTGGCGCTGGCCCGCGTGCTCGGCCAGCAGTGCCAACGCCCGTCCCGCCACCCCCGCCGAGGGCCCGCCGCCGGATTCCAGCCACCGCAACAGCCGCGCCGCGTCGGCCGGATACCGTACGGACAGCCCGCCGCCCAGCGCCACGGCCGCCGCCGCGCCGCGCGGGTCCAGGGGATCGGCCGTCCAGGCCAGCGCGATCCTGAGCGCCTCGGTGGCGAGCGTGTCGTCGGCGCACATGTACGACAGCGCGTCCCCCGCCGCCAGCCGCTCCGCGTTCCCGCCCCGCGCCCACACGTCCAGGAACTCCAGCTGCGCGTCCTTCGGCGAGTACGCCGCCAGCAACGCCACCCCCTCGGCGGCCCGCGTCCGGACCTCGGCCCCCTCCCAGGCCAGCGACCGCACCCATTCGCGCAGCGGCTGCCAGAGCCAGAACCCGTACCGTCCGGCCAGCTCCGCGAGCACCTGCCCGCGGTGCCGCGGCACCCGGAAAGCGACGCGGCCCTCCTCACGGACGACCAGCGGATGGGACACGCGGGGCACGCGCCGCTCCTGCGCCTGGCAGATCCGCTCAAGCCTGGCGAACTGCCGCTCGAACACCGGCCCGCCCACCCCGTGCAGGAACGCGAGCGCGGCCACCTCCCGCACCTCGTGCAGCAGCGGCTTGGTGTCGAACCAGGCCGCCACGTCCTCCCCCGAGGGCTCCTCGTCCCCCACCAGCCGTCCGGCCAGGCGCACGACCTCGGCCGGCGTCGGCAGGGTCAGCGCCAGGTCCCTGGCCCGGGTGAGCTCCTCGGGGCTGTGGCCCGCGCGCACGCCGTACGCCCTGAGGCACAGGTCGAACAGCTCCCCCGGCTCCGGCGCGCTCCACGGCTGCTCCACCTCGGCCGCCTGGGAGGGGGCGCCGTTCCTGGTGATGACCAGGTACGAGCCCAGCTCGGCCAGCTTGCGCGCCAGGTTGAGCAGCTCGATCCTGTCGGTGCTCTCGGCGATCCAGTCGTGCAGCAGGTACGCCCGCCCCGGCTCGTAATCGGTCCCGGACAGCAGGTCGGCGGCGCCGCCGGCGGGCGACAGCACGGTGATCGTGCTCTCGGCCAGGGACATCCGGGAGAGCAGGGCGATGGCTCCCAGCCGCTTGCCCGTCTCCTCCTCGCCCACGAGGACGAGCAGGTGGCGGACGGTGAGCCGGCGCACGGCCTCGGCGAAGCAGCCGGGCTCCAGGTAGGAGCGCAGGAGCGCGTCGGCGTCCCGTCTCTTCAGGTCCCTGGTGACCGGCCCGGCGAACGGCCGCAGGTGCTCGTACACCGTTAAGAAGCTCTGGCCGAGCGTTATGTCATCGAGGTCGATCTCGCCTGATTCAGGCGTTTCGGTCACGAATTCACCTCAGGGTTGACTGGAAAGTTTTCTACAGAAAATAACTACGCCTAACAAGTTTCTTCTTTTACTACGAAGAGCTTGCGGAGCGTCACCAAAGCCACCCTGACCTGGTCTTTCGCGTGACGTTCGCGTTCGGGGCCGCTTGACGCGGACATGTCGATCATGACTTCCCTTGGCTCGGCAGGCCCCATGGCCCCTAGATCTTCCACCATTACACGATCTAGGCCAACAAGAAAACTCGAACGACCATATAGGGAGATATGTTGTCATTTACCGGTCAACCGGGCCCTGTCCACCGGGACTGGTCAAGGGTTGACGGCGTGACCACGATCGCATCAGGTTGGGCATGTGACCGAGCAAACGCTGGGCCAGTTGGCCGAGGAGTCCTGGGGCCGCTTCGACGATCACGACGCGACGTTCTATCAAGGCGTCTGGCACCGCAGCCACGCGCTCGCCGAGCGGGCGCGCCGGATGTGCGGCGGGTTCGCGGAGGGCGGGATCGGGCCCGGCGACCGGGTGGTCGTGATGATGGCGAACTCGCCCGAGGTGCCGCTGATCTACCAGGCGCTGTGGGCCGCGGGCGCGGTGGTCACTCCGGTGGTGTCCCTGGTGGGCGCCGACGAGCTGCGGCACATCCTGCTCGACAGCGGCGCGTCCGCGATCGTCACCTCGCCCGAGCTGGCGGAGACCGTACGGGCCACCACCCTCGATATCCCGATTTTTGTGGACACGGCCGACCTAGAGCGGGCACCCGAACGCGGCCCGGTGACCAGGGACCCCGGCGATCTGGCGGCGCTGATGTACACCGGCGGCACCACCGGCCGGGCCAAGGGCGTCATGCTGAGCCACGGGGGCCTCTGGCGGGTGGCCAAGGACGTCTGGGAGATGTCCCACCAAGAAGGGAAAAATCGTGCTCTGGTGCCCGTGCCGCTCTCGCACGCGTACGGGCTGATCATCTCGGTCGCCTCGATGCACGCGACCGAGCCGCAGCAGGCGGTGCTGATGCGCCGGTTCGAGCCGAAGGCGTTCCTCGCGCTGGCCGCCGAGCAGCGCGTCCAGTACGGCACCGTCGTACCGTCCATGATCCAGCTGCTCCTCGCCGAGCCGCTGGAGTCGCACCCGCTGCCCGACCTGTCCTTCCTCACCTGCGGCGCGGCGCCGCTCGGCAGGGACGCGCTGGAGGAGTTCGAGCGCAGGATGCCGGGCGTGCAGATCCTCGAGGGGTACGGCCTGACCGAGACGAGCGCGGTCACCACGTTCAACCCGCCGGGCAGGCGCAAGGTCGGCAGCGTCGGCCTCCCGCTGCCCGGCTACACGATCACCATCCGCGACGGCGAGGGCGAGGAGCTGGAGACCGGGGACGTCGGCGAGATCTGCGTCTCGGGCGAGGCGCTGATGCTCGGCTACTGGGGCGAGCACGAGCCCGACCCCGAGGGCACCGCGCTGGTCGGAGGGGAGCTGCGCACCGGCGACATCGGCTGCGTGGACGACGACGGCTACCTCCACGTCGTGGACAGGAAGAAGGACCTGATCATCCGAGGCGGCTTCAACGTGTTCCCCCGCGACGTCGAGGACGCGCTCAACCGCCACCCCGACGTGGTGGTCTCGGGCGTCGTGGGCCGCCCGGAGCCCCGGATCGGCGAGGAGGTCGTGGCGTTCGTCCAGCTCAGGCAGGACGCGACGGTGACGGCCGAGGAGCTGATCGAGTGGGCCCGCGAGCGCGTGGGGCGGGTGAAGTACCCGCGCGAGGTGCGGTTCGTGGACTCGGTGCCGGTGACGAGCGTGCTCAAGCTCGACCGCAAGGCGCTGCGGGCCCGCCTCGGCTGACCGCCCTGAGCAGGCGATCCATGGCGGGATCTCACAGCGCGGTCAAGCGCGCCTCCTTTCCGTGATAAGTGTTGACGTGTCTGGAGGTGAAGATTGAGTCAGGAAGACCCCTCGGGCTACCCGTACCAGCCTTTTGGCGCCCCCTACGGCGAGCAGCCACCGCCGCAGCACGGCTACGGTTACGGCTATCCCCCGCCGCGGCGTGACGACGGGCCCAGCGCCGGCACGATCGTCTCCCTCGTGCTCAACCTCTTCGCGCTCGTCTCGTGCTGCAACCTCCTGGGCCTGCCCGGCGCGATCCTGGCCGGCCTGGCGCTCGGCAAGGCCCGCACGCAGCCGCGGACCGCCCGCACGTTGGTGATCTGGAGCTGGATCATGTTCGGGCTCGGCTTCGTGCTCACCGCCGGCACCTTCCTTTTCCTGGGCCTGGCCGGCTATCTCGACGACTGACCTCCACGGCTCTTGGCCCGTCCGAGGACTAATCCGGGCGCGCGGGTTGTTGGAGTCTCGGAGCGGGAGAGCCAGGATTGGGAGACGATGGTCCTGTTGCGCGAGGCCCCGTACGGAACCCCACGGAGAAAAGCCAGTGAGCGATGGACCGCTGATCGTCCAGTCGGACAAGACACTGCTGCTCGAGGTCGACCACGAACGAGCCGGCGACTGCCGTAAGGCGATCGCGCCGTTCGCCGAGCTCGAGCGAGCTCCCGAACACGTGCACACCTACCGCGTCACGCCCCTGGCCCTGTGGAACGCCCGTGCCGCCGGACACGACGCCGAGCAGGTCATCGACGCGCTGATCGGTTTCAGCCGCTACCCCGTGCCGCACGCCCTGCTCGTGGACATCGCCGAGACCATGGCCAGGTACGGCCGGCTGCGGCTGGAGAAGGACCCGGTCAACGGCCTGGTCCTGACCTCCACCGACCGGGCGGTGCTGGAGGAGGTGCTGCGCTCCAAGAAGATCCAGCCGATGCTGGGCGAGCGGCTCGGCGCCGACTCCGTCATCGTCCACCCGAGCGACCGCGGCAACGTCAAGCAGGCCCTGCTCAAGCTGGGCTGGCCGGCGGAAGACCTGGCCGGCTACGTGGACGGCGAGCACCACCCGATCAAGCTGCTGCAGGAGGGCTGGGCGCTGCGGACGTACCAGCAGGAGGCGGCGGACGCGTTCTGGCACGGGGGCTCCGGTGTCGTCGTGCTGCCCTGTGGCGCGGGCAAGACCATCGTCGGCGCGGCGGCCATGGCCCACGCGCAGGCCACCACGCTCATCCTCGTGACGAACACGGTCTCGGCCCACCAGTGGAAGACCGAGCTGATCAAGCGCACGTCGCTGACCGAGGACGAGATCGGCGAATACTCCGGCTCGAAGAAGGAGATCCGGCCGGTCACCATCGCCACGTACCAGGTGATGACCACCCGGCGGAAGGGGGTCTACTCGCACCTGGAGCTGTTCGACGCCCGCGACTGGGGCCTGATCGTCTACGACGAGGTGCACCTGCTGCCCGCGCCGATCTTCCGGATGACCGCCGACCTGCAGGCCCGCAGGCGCGTGGGGCTGACCGCGACGCTGGTGCGCGAGGACGGGCGCGAGGGCGACGTGTTCTCGCTGATCGGTCCCAAGCGGTACGACGCGCCCTGGAAGGAGATGGAGAACCAGGGCTGGATCGCGCCCGCCGACTGCGTGGAGGTACGCGTCACGCTGACGGACGAGGAGCGGCTGGCGTACGCGATGGCCGAGTCCGAGGAGCGCTACCGCTTCTGCGCCACCACGCCGTCCAAGACCCACGTCACCGAGGCGCTGGTCCGCCGCCACCTGGGCGAGCAGGTGCTGGTCATCGGCCAGTACATCGACCAGCTCGACGAGCTCGGCGAGCACCTCAACGCGCCGGTCATCAAGGGCGAGACCCGGGTCAAGGAGCGGGAGCGGCTCTACCAGGCCTTCCGCGACAAGGAGATCCAGGTGCTGGTGGTGTCGAAGGTGGCGAACTTCTCCATCGACCTGCCGGAGGCCGCCATCGCGATCCAGGTGTCGGGCACGTTCGGCTCCCGCCAGGAGGAGGCCCAGCGGCTCGGCCGGGTGCTGCGGCCCAAGGCCGACGGCGGGGGCGCCCGGTTCTACACGGTGGTCAGCAGGGACACGGTGGACCAGGAGTTCGCCGCGCACCGGCAGCGGTTCCTGGCCGAGCAGGGGTACGCGTACCAGATCATCGACGCCGACGACGTGCACGGCGGGGTGTGACGGTCATCCATCGGGGCTGACAGCGTGATGCCCGGCCGCTCATCGTGAGCGGCCAGGCATGTTCAGCGTGGTGTCACGTCCACGAGACTCCGCGGGCCGAAGACAATCGAACCACCCCCCTCACCTGCGTACTATCACGCCGCCTGCGACATACCCCCATGATCCGACAAACGCACCTGATATGCCCGAATTTTTCGGTATTTCCCGGTTGTTACCGATGGGAAGCTTCGGGCCGGCCGGGGCGCCCTACCGCGCCATCAGGCCGCCGAGGAACAGCACGCCCTCCGCGACCACCCAGGCGCCCACTCCCGCGCCCATGACCCGTCCGAACGTGCGCGGGTCCTGCCTGGACCACGGGATGAGCCAGGCGGCCGCCGTGCAGCCGGCGGCGAGCGCGGCGAACAGCCCCGACACCGTGGAGACCGTACCAAGACGCTGCGAGCAGGTCGAAGCGGACTCGCCGCCTTGGCAGAACGCCTCCAGCCCCCAGCCCGCGAAGACGGACAACGCCCAGAGGGCGGCGAGCAGGAAGCTCGCGATCGTGGGAATGATCGGCGAAAAACGCAGCTGAATCCGCGCCATCACCGTTCTCTACCCGTCCCCGGAGACCGCTACTCGCCGCCGTCGCCGCCCAACGATCATCACCCCACCACCGTGCTTAAGGGTCAGGCGAGCAGACGCGACGATCAACGCCCCGCCCCTCTCCCCCTGACCGCTCGCCCGACCCGCCGCCGTGCCGCCCCCGGAGAACCGCGCCAAGGAGCGCCAGGCGACCAGAGGCGACGATCGGTGCCCCGCCCCTCTCGCCTCCCGATGAGCGCTCGCCCGATCCGCCGCGGTGCCGGTCCCTGGAAACCGCGCCGAGGACGGCGGGGTGGGCGTCGCGGCTGAGCGTGGCGGCGCGTGGCGGCGCGTGGCGGCCAGGGGGTAAATGCTTTGGGGGCCGCCCGACCTAGCCACTAGACTGGCCGATTCGCTGCCTTGACCACCATCGTTCCCGACCCAGGGAGGCGCTTTCGCATGCCCGGACATCAATTGGCCCCCGACATACCCTCCGACGTGCTGGCCTCCGAGCAGGCTCACCTGGCCGAGTCCAGGGCCGCGCTCAAGGCGATGCGCGCCCACGCCCAGTCGCTGTCCGCGGACGCGGCGGGTGACTGGGTGTCGCAGCAGATCCTCCAGTCCCTCCTCGACCAGCGCGTGGCCGCGCTGGCCGACCACCCCGACACCCCGCTGTTCTTCGGCCGTCTCGACCGGCAGGCGGGCGACGACCTCCCCGGCACCATCTACGTCGGCCGCCGCCACGTGCACGACGGCGGCAGCAAGCCCCTGGTCATCGACTGGCGCGCGCCGGTGTCCCAAGCGTTCTACCAGGCCAGCCCCAGCGACCCCATGGGAGTCGTACGGAGGCGCCGCTTCGGATACCACGGCGGCGCGCTGACCGCGTTCGAGGACGAGCCGCTGGGCGAGGGCGGCGAGATCGGCCCGTCGCAGATCCTCACCGACGAGATCGAGCGCCCGCGCACCGGCCCGATGCGTGACATCGTCGCCACCATCCAGCCCGACCAGGACGAGATCGTGCGATCCACCCTGGCCCAGACGGTGTGCGTCCAGGGCGCCCCCGGCACCGGGAAGACCGCCGTGGGCCTGCACCGGGCCGCCTATCTCCTCTACACCCACCGCGAACGGCTCGCCAGGGCGGGCGTGATGATCGTCGGCCCGAACCGCGCCTTCCTGTCGTACATCTCCTCGGTGCTCCCCGCGCTCGGCGAGGTCAAGGTCGATCAGACCACGGTGGCCGGGCTGCTCGGCGAGCACGCCGCCGAAGAGGACCCGATGGTGTCCGCGGTGAAGGGCGACGCCAGGATGGCGGCGGTGCTCGAACGCGCGCTCTGGCTGCACATCGTCAAGCCCGAGGACGGCGTGGTGTTCACCAAGGGCGCCTACCGCTACCGGGTGGCGGACTACGAGGTACGCGAGATCGTGGCCTCCCTGCGCGGCACCACGCGCTACAACCCTGGCCGGGCTGCGCTCGCGCAGCGGCTGGCCCACATGGTGCTGGTACGGATGGAGCAGCGCGGCGAATCGCCCGACGACCGGGTGCAGGACGCCGTGGCCAGGTCGAAACCGGTGAAACAGCTCGTTGATGCGGTCTGGCCCAAACTAACGCCGGAGCAGGTCCTTTACCGCCTCCTCTCCGACCCAGAATTCCTAGCAAAGGCCGCTAAATCCGATTTGTCGCCCGATGAGCAAGAAATGCTTATCTGGCGGAAACCGTACCGGAGCTGGAAGTCCGCGAAATGGTCCGCCGCGGACGCCGCGCTCCTGGACGAGCTCCGCGACCTCATGGAGCGCACCCCCTCCCTGGGCCACCTCGTGGTGGACGAGGCCCAGGACCTCTCCGAGATGCAGCTGAGAGCGCTCGGCCGCCGCTGCCGCAACGGCTCGGCCACCGTCCTGGGCGACCTGGCCCAGGGCACCACCCCGTGGTCGACCAGCTCGTGGGAGTCGGTGCTCCAGCACCTGGGCCAGCGCGAAGGCGAGGTGACGGAGCTGACGCTCGGCTTCCGCGTGCCGCGGGAGGTCCTCGACTACGCCGCCCGGCTGCTGCCCTCCATCGCCCCCGAGCTGGCCGCGCCGCGGTCGCTGCGCCCCGGCCTCGGCTCGCTCGCGGTACGCCCCGGCGGCTCGATCGCGCAGGCCGCCGCGGAGGTCCTCACCAGGGAGGGCTCCATCGGCGTCATCGCCCCGGACGCCCTGGTCGCCGACGTCTCCCGCGCACTGGCCGACCTCCCCCACGCCGTGCTCGGCCCCGACTCGGACGAGGAGCACCGCCTCCTGATCGTGCCCGCGACCCTGGCCAAGGGTCTGGAGTACGACCACGTCATCGTCGTGGAGCCCGCGGACATCGTCGCGGCCGAACCCAGGGGCCTGGCCAGGCTGTACGTGGTGCTGACCCGTGCGGTGACGTCCCTGACGGTCCTGCACGACAAGCCGCTGCCGGCCGAGCTGACGACCTGAACGGCGGGACCCGGCGGCTGATCGTCGGCGGGCACGGCCGCTTCTAGGATGGCTGGGCAAGGAGCTCTCAACCTAGGAGGATGCCGTGCCAGCACCGCTTCCACATGAACACCTGCCGTCGGTTCCCGCGCTCGTGGTCGAGAGCGACGACATCCAGGACGGCGAGCGGCTGAACGACCTCCACGTCTTCAACGACTGGGGCATGAAGGGCGGCAACCAGTCGCCTCGCCTCCGCTGGTCCGGCGCGCCCGCCGAGACCCGCAGCTACGCCGTCACCTGCTACGACCCCGACGCCCCCACGGGCAGCGGCTTCTGGCACTGGGTGCTGTTCGACCTCCCGGCCTCGGTGACGGAGCTGCCGGCGGGCGCGGGCACCGGCCCGGAGTTCAAGGGCCTGCCCGCGCAGGCGGTCCACGCCCGCAACGACTACGGCACCAAGGAGTACGGCGGCGCGGCCCCGCCCCCCGGCGCCCCGCACCGCTACGTCTTCACGGTGCACGCCCTGGGGGTCGACAAGCTGGGCGTGGACAGCGACGCCAGCCCGGCGGTGGTGGGCTTCAACATCACCGCCAACACCCTGGCCCGCGGCCACATCGTCCCGACCTACAGCACCTGACCGCGCCCACGGCCGCGCCGCCCTCCGCAGGGCGGTGCGGCCGGCCGGAAAAAGGGACACACCCCCGCCCGTTGCGGCGGCCCGGAAAGCGGGACGCAGGTCCGTCGCGGCAGGCCGAAGGCGGAGAAGCCCGCCCGTTGCGGCGGCCCGGAAAAGGGGGACGCCCCGCCGCGAAGGGCAGGGCGTCCGAGAGACCGAGAGCTCGGCAGGCGTCAGCTGAGCATCGCGCAGGTGGCCCCGAGCGTCGGCAGCAGCTCCTCGACGAGCGGGATCCCCATCTGGGCGTCGCCGCTCAGCGTCCCCGTGGTCATGCAGAGCGGCGCCCGCACCGCGCCCAGGAGCTGGTAGGGAATCACCCCGCCGACGACCGGCACGTTGGACGCGTGGGCAGGGACGGCGAAGGCGGCCGCGGCGGCCGCGCTCAGAATGGCGATGCCGAAAATACGCTTGCTGCGGGAAAGCATCCTCTACTCCTTCGTTGAGGTGTGTGATCACCACCTTTCCTCACTCGGAGTAGCGGATCAATTGTGAAACGTAATGGCTGATAAACGAAAACAAGAGCGGCCCGGAAAACCGGGCCGCTCTTGTTATGAACGGCGAAGAAAGGACCTAGAAGTCCATGTCGCCGCCGCCCGGCATGGCCGGAGCAGCAGCGTTCTTCTCGGGCTTCTCGGCGATGACGGCCTCGGTCGTCAGGAAGAGCGCCGCGATGGAGGCGGCGTTCTGCAGCGCCGAGCGCGTCACCTTGGCCGGGTCGAGGATGCCCGCCTCGAACATGTTGACGTACTCGCCGGAAGCGGCGTTCAGGCCCTCACCAGGGGTGAGGTTGCGAACGCGCTCCACCACGACGCCGCCCTCGAGGCCGGCGTTGACCGCGATCTGCTTCAGCGGCTCCTCCAGAGCCTTGCGCACGATCGCCGCACCCGTGGCCTCGTCGCCCGACAGCTCCAGCTTGTCGAACGCCTTGGCGCCGGCCTGCAGCAGCGCCACGCCACCGCCGGGCACGATGCCCTCCTCGACGGCCGCCTTGGCGTTGCGCACGGCGTCCTCGATGCGGTGCTTGCGCTCCTTCAGCTCGACCTCGGTCGCCGCGCCGGCCTTGATGACCGCCACGCCGCCGGCCAGCTTGGCCAGCCGCTCCTGGAGCTTCTCACGGTCGTAGTCGGAGTCGGTGCGCTCGATCTCGGCGCGGATCTCGTTGACCCGGCCGGAGATCTGCTCGGCGTCACCGGCGCCGTCGACGATCGTCGTCTCGTCCTTGGTCACCACGACCTTGCGGGCGCGACCAAGCAGGTCGAGGGTGGCGTTCTCGAGCTTGAGACCGACCTCCTCGGCGATGACCTGGCCACCGGTCAGGATGGCGATGTCGTTGAGCATGGCCTTGCGGCGGTCGCCGAAGCCCGGGGCCTTGACGGCCACGGAGCGGAACAGGCCGCGGATCTTGTTGACGACCAGGGTCGCCAGGGCCTCGCCCTCGATGTCCTCGGCGATGATCAGCAGCGGCTTGCCCGACTGGACGACCTTGTCGAGCAGCGGCAGCAGGTCCTTGTTGGCGGAGACCTTGCTGTTGACGATCAGGATGTACGGGTCCTCGAGCACGGCCTCCATGCGGTCCGAGTCGGTGACGAAGTACATCGACGTCATGCCCTTGTCGAAGCGCATGCCCTCGGTGAGCTCGAGCTCGAGGCCGAAGGTGTTGCTCTCCTCGACGGTGATGACGCCTTCCTTGCCGACCTTGTCCATCGCCTCGGCGATGAGCGAGCCGATCTCGGGGTCGGCGGCGGAGATGGAGGCCGTGGAGGCGATCTGCTCCTTGGTCTCCACATCCTTGGCCAGCTTGGAGAGCTCCTCGCTGACGCGCTCGACGGCGGCCTCGATGCCCTTCTTCAGGGCCATCGGGTTGGCGCCGGCGGCGACGTTGCGCAGACCCTCGCGCACCAGCGCCTGGGCGAGCACGGTGGCGGTGGTGGTGCCGTCACCCGCGACGTCGTCGGTCTTCTTGGCGACTTCCTTGACCAGCTCGGCGCCGATCTTCTCCCACGGGTCCTCGAGCTCGATCTCCTTGGCGATGGAGACACCGTCGTTGGTGATCGTGGGAGCGCCCCACTTCTTCTCCAGCACGACGTTGCGGCCCTTGGGGCCCAAGGTCACCTTGACGGCGTCGGCGAGCTGGTTCATACCGCGCTCGAGACCGCGCCGGGCGTCCTCGTCAAACGCGATCATCTTGGCTGCCATAAGGCTAGACCTCCCAGATGCAGGGTGGCTTGTCGTGGACCGAGCCGACGCCCGCGACGGCATGGGTCAGCATCTCCTTCGGCAGACCCCATCGTCCCGATCCAAGTGCTGGCACTCTGCTGCACAGAGTGCCAACGACTGTTTAGCACTCTACCCTGCCGAGTGCAAGCGAGAAGCCTCCTACCGGGGCTTTCCTCCCCATATCAGCCTGTACGGCGGAGCCGTCCGTCCCGGCTGCAGGACCCCGCTACCTGCGACGAACCGCGTCCAGGCCACCGCAGATGGCGGGATCCGTACTCACGGCGAGCCGCCTCGCGCGGCTCGCCGTGACCGAGTCGACGAAAGAAAGGTGGTGGGTTCGCACGGACTGCGTTGCCGGGCGATCCCGCCGGTGCGTACCAGGGGGCGTATCTCAGACGGCGCGGACGGCTTCCGCCTGAGGTCCCTTCTGGCCCTGCGTGATCTCGAACTCGACGCGCTGACCTTGTTCGAGAGATCGGTACCCGTCCATCATGATCGCTGAGTAATGGACGAATACATCCTTACCACCGTCTACCGCGATGAAGCCGTAGCCCTTGTCCGCGTTGAACCACTTGACGGTGCCCTGCGCCACTTCCGACTCCTCTTACTGGGCTTTCAGATCTCGCCCATTCCTCCGCGAGACCCGTAATCGCCGGACTTAAGGGAAAATCAGCCAGACGATCGCCCTCGACCATACCTGTGGCACGGGGTTTGGCAACAGAGTCAATCCGCAAACAACGCATTTCTTCACAACGAGGCGCTTCTACGTTTCATTTGCCCTGGAAATGGAGAAGGCGCCCACTAGGGGCGCCTTCCACACGTGTGATCTATAGCACTCAGCCGCCGGCGACCGCCGGGATGATGGAGATCTGAGTGCCCTCAGGTGCTGGAGTGTCGAGCCCGTCGGCGAAACGGACATCCTCTTCCCCAACGTAAACGTTGACAAAACGGCGAATCTTGCCCGATTCATCCAGAATTCTCGCGCCGATGCCCGGGTAGTCGGAGTCAAGCTTGGCGAGGACGTCACGAAGAGTCGCGCCTTCGCCACTGACTTCGGCGTTGCCCCCGGTGTAGGTGCGCAGAATGGTGGGAATCCGCACCGAAACGCTCATGGTTTAACTCGCCTTTCCTGGTTGTCAGACAGTCGCGCGGAACGCGTCGAGGGAGGGCCGGATCACGGCCGTGGGCTGGGCGTCGTCGCTGATCGCGTCGAGTGTCTTGAGCCCGTCGCCGGTGTTGAGGACCACGGTCTCGGCCTCGGGGTCGAGCCGCCCGCTCTCGGCGAGCTTCTTCAGCACGCCCACGGTCACCCCGCCCGCGGTCTCGGCGAAGACGCCCTCCGTCGAGGCCAGAAGCTTGATCGCGGCCACGATCTCGGCGTCCGTGACGTCCTCGACGGCCCCGCCGGTGCGCCGGGCGATGTCGAGCACGTAAGGCCCGTCGGCGGGGTTGCCGATGGCCAGCGACTTGGCGATGGTGTCGGGCTTGACCGGCTGCACGACGTCGTGCCCCGCCTTGTACGCGGTGGAGACCGGCGAGCACCCGGCCGCCTGCGCCCCGAAGATCTTGTACGGGGTGTCCTCGACCAGCCCCAGCTGCACCAGCTCGCGGAAGCCCTTGTCGATCTTGGTGAGCTGCGAGCCGGAGGCGATGGGGATGACGATCTGCTCGGGCAACCGCCACCCGAGCTGCTCGGCGATCTCGTACGCGAGCGTCTTGGAGCCCTCGGCGTAGTAGGGCCGCAGGTTGACGTTGACGAACCCCCACTTGTCGCCCAGCGGGTCGCCGATCAGCTCGGAGCAGAACCGGTTGACCTCGTCATAGGTGCCGTCGATCCCGATCAGCTTGCCCCCGAACACGCGAGCCATGGCGATCTTGGCCGCTTCGAGGTTGGCCGGGATGAACACGCACGCCTCGAGCCCGGCGCGCGCCGCCGCCGCGGTGACCGCGCCCGCGAGGTTGCCCGTGGAGGAGCAGGAAAGGGTGTGGAAGCCGAAGTTACGCGCCGCCTCGACGGCGATGGCGACGACCCGGTCCTTGAAGGAATGGGTGGGGTTGCCCGAGTCGTCCTTGACGTACAGGTTCTTGAGACCGAGTGCGCGTCCGAGGTTTCCGGCCTTGACCAGTTTGGTCCAACCGGGGTTCATATTGGGCTTACTGGCGACGTCAACCGGCACCGGGAGCAGCGACCGGTAACGCCAGATGTTGGCGGGACCCGACTCGATGTCGGCGCGGGTCACCGTACCGAAGGAATAGGCCGCTTCGAGCGGCCCGAAACACTCCAGACACGCGAAGCTCGGACCGAGGGGGTAACGCGTGCCGCACTCACGGCAGGACAGACCGACAGCAGGACCAAAGTCGAGCGACATGAAGCGAGGCCTTCCCTCATCTTCGCCCGCGGCCACCTTGACCGCAGACCGGAATTGGCACCTTGTCCCGGTCGGCCTCGCCAGGTCGCGAGCCTCAAGCCGGGAGGGTTGCCGGGGCTTCGCAGGGCCGGTCCCTCCACCCCTCTGGATGAGCAATATTCAGTTGTTGAAAAGGACTCTACCCGCCCATGGGGCCGCAATGGCCACCCGTCTCAAGATGCGAGACGTGGCGTCTCAGCGATAATCATCACCCAGCACTCCCTGCACGTATTTGCGGGCCTGGTGAATGCGCGACTTGGCGGTGCCCAGGGGGATGCCGAGCTGCTCGGCCACCTCGTTGTAGTCGAGCTGGACGATGTCGCGCAGCACCAGCGCCTGCGCCAGGTCGGGCTTGTCGGCCTCCAGCGCCTCCATCGCGTCGAGCAGGTCGAGCCGCGAGCCCGCGATCACGCTCACCCGCGCCACGTCGGGCTTCTGCGTGGGCAGCTCGTCCGAGCTCTGCTCGGCCGCGCGGCGTTTGAGCGACCTGTACGTGGTGCGCGCGCAGTTGGCCGTCACGATGTGCAGCCAGGTGCTGAACCGCGCCCGGCCCTCGAACCGGCCGATGTTGCGCGCCACGGCCAGCAACGTGTCCTGCGAGGCTTCCTCGGCATCCTGGTGATAGGGGAGGATCCGGGCGCAGTGCCGCATCACATCGGGCTCGATCCGCGCCAGGAGTTCGCCAAGTGCGCGATGATCTCCTCCGGCAGCCGAGCGGGCGAGTTCCTCGGTTAGCTCATCTAGCGCCATAGCTGGGATCCTATGGGCGAAGGGAGCGTAGATGAACAGCGTCCTGGTGGCCTCCAACAGAGGACCCGTTTCCTTTACCGTCTCGGACGACGGTGAGCTGACCATGAAACGCGGTGGCGGCGGCCTGGTCTCGGCGCTGTCCGAGGTGGCCAGGAAGGACGGCGTGCTGTGGGTGTGCGCGGCGCTGTCCGACGGCGACCGCAGCGCCGTGCGCCTGGTGCCCGGCGGCCGGATCGACCACGCCGGCTACGACACGGGCCCGATGCGCATGCTCGACATCCCGCCCGCCACCTTCCACCGCGCCTACAACGCCGTGGCCAACTCCACCCTGTGGTTCGTCAACCACCTGCTCTACGACATTCCCAACTCCCCCAACTTCGGCACGAGGTTCGAGCGCGAGTGGGAGTCCTACCGCGACTACAACGGCGCGTTCGCGCTGGCGCTGGCCGAGGAGGCCGGCCACGGCGCCCGCGTCATGGTGCAGGACTACCACCTGACGCTGACCCCGGCGATGCTCCGCGCCGAGCGCCCGGACCTGCGCATCGCCCACTTCAGCCACACCCCGTGGGCGCCCCCCGAATACTTCTCGCTGCTGCCCGACGAGGTGGCCGGAGAGGTCCTGGAGGGCATCCTGGGCGCCGATCACGCCGGGTTCCTGGCCGACAGGTGGGCGCAGGCGTTCATGGACTGCTGCGAGGCGCTGCTGGGCGCGGAGGTCGACCGCGTGGGCCGCAGCGTCACCCACGAGGGCAGGACGACCCGCATCGGCGTGCACAGCCTGGGGGTGGACGGCGACGCGCTGTGGGAGCGCGCCGTCGAGCCCGACGTCGAGTCGCACATGACCGCGCTCAGGGAGCAGGTGGGCGAGCGCCGGCTGATCGTCCGCATCGACCGCACCGAGCTGTCGAAGAACATCGTGCGCGGCCTGGTGGCCTACCGCGAGTTCCTCGCCGCGCACCCGGAGTGGCACGGCAAGGTGGTGCACCTGGCGTTCGCCTACCCGAGCCGGCACGACCTGCCCGAATACCGCGAATACACCGCGTCGGTGCTGCGCTGCGCGCAGGAGATCGAGGACGAGTACGGCACCGAGGACTGGGACCCGCTGATCCTCAACGTCAACGACGACTATCCGCGTTCGCTGGCCGCGTACCGGATGGCCGACGTGCTGCTGGTCAACCCCATCCGCGACGGGATGAACCTGGTCGCCAAGGAGGGCCCGATCCTGTCCACGAGGTGCGCGCTCGTGCTCTCGCGCGAGGCGGGGGCGGCGGCCGAGCTGGGCCCGCACGCGCTCGTGGTGAATCCGTACGACATCAGCGGCACGGCCGCCGCGCTGCACGCCGCGCTCGTCATGCCGGAGGACGAGCGCCGCATGCGGCGCGACAAGCTGCACGCCGCGGCGACCGCCCTGCCGCCGCAGAAGTGGCTCGCGGCCCAGCTCGAGGCGCTGGCCGAGATCTGAGCGCGATCAGGTCCAGTCGGCGTGCTCGAGCGTGTCGGCCAGCCCCGGCGTGTTCCACTGGTCCACGATGAGGATCTTGCTCTGCGGCAGGTACCACTCGCGCTGCGTGAAGCGGAGCAGCACCTTCGTGGTCGAGCCCGAATACTTGACGCACTCCGACTTCCACGCGTTGTAGGCGGCCTTGTGCCCCGCGCCGACCTGGCGCAGGCCCCTGGTGACCTTCGGGCCGATGGCCTCGCCCCACTTCTGGTTGAACGGGCACGGCTGCACGTCGCTCGCCGTGTAGAAGGGCCTCTTGCCGGTGTACGGGCCGAACCCCTCGGCGCCGCGCTTGATGGACGAGGGGCCGAGGACGTAGAAGGCGTCGCATTCGGGCGTGCCCCAGCCCACGGGCTTGCCGCACTTGCCCGTCACGATCTGGACCCCGTCGCCGAAGCGGTGGACCTCCCACGCGATCGGGATGTAGAGGGTCAGGCCCTTGCGCAGCTTGACCGCCTGGGCGGGGGCGGCGTGCGCGGGCAGGGAGCTTGCGAGGAGGGTGGCCGCGGCCACGGCCACGGCGGCGAGGTGTCGCTTGTGCATGCGCCCGACCCTAGGGATCGTGACTTGCAGCTCAATCACGAACGGCTGAAAGCCGCCACAAGCTCCTCCAGCAGCGCCACGACGCCGTCGGGCCCGTCCACCACGAGGTCGGCCTGCCGGGCCAGCTCGGTGACCTCCGCGGAGCCGCTGCACACGTTCACGCCGGGCAGCCCCGACAGGCGTACGGCCTCGAACGCGGACAGGTCGCCGAGATCGTCGCCCACGAACATGACGGACCTGGCGGCCCGCTCCGCCAGGAACAGGCTGAGCGCCTGCCCCTTGTCCATGCCCGGCGGCCGCAGCTCCAGCACGAAGCGCCCCGGCTCGACCACCAGGCCGTGCTCGCGGGCCAGATCGGCCAGCGGGTCGCGCAGCCTGGCCAGCGCGCCCTGCGGGTCGGAGCTGCGCCTGGTGTGCACGGCCACGGCCCGGCCCTTGTCCTCGATGGTGACGTCCCGCAGGCCCAGCGACTCGAGCAGCAGCGGCAGCCGGGCCTCGGCCTCGAGCACGCCCGCGGGCGGCGGGGGGCCGGAGATCTGCCCGGCCTCCCAGCGCTCGAAGCCGTAGTGCCCGAGCACGACCAGCCGGGGCACGTCGGCCAGGCCAGGCCCGAGCTCCAGCGCGGTGGCCGGCGGCCGGCCGGTCACGATGGCCACCGCCAGGACGTGGCGGCCGAGCTCGGCCAGCACCTCCGGCGCCTTCGGATGGATCACGGCCTCGGCGGGGTCGGGCACGATCGGCGACAGGGTCCCGTCGAAGTCGAGCCCGATCACGGCGCCCGCCGGGTCGTTCAAGATCGCTTTTATTCCAGGGATGTTCCTCACGCGGCTGCCGTACCCAGCCGGTCAGGGACGCATGCCGAGCCTCCTGGCGGCGCGGTCACGCTGACGGGTGGACCGTAACCTGCGCAGCCGTTTGACCAGCATGGGATCGTGCTCCAGCGCCTCCGGACGGTCGATCAACTCACCGAGCAACTGGTAGTAGCGCGTGGCGGAGAACCCGAAGCTCTCCTTGATGGCCTGCTCCTTCGCGCCCGCGTAGCGCCACCATTGGCGTTCGAAGGCGAGGAGCTCGAGATCGCGTTCTGAGAGGGGTTGGCCGGACGTCTCCTGGGCATCATCGTCACCGCTGAGCGGTGCTCCCATGGTGTCCTCCTCGGGGAAGGGTGCGTGCGAAGACGCCGCACGCACACGGCCCGTGGCCAATCGTAATGTGCCGAGTGCGGCTGTTCACGACGTATTGAGAGACGTACAGTCGCGAAATGTGACCTCAGTAATCACGCTCCTCACCGACTACGGGCTCGAAGACGGCTATGTGGCGGCGTGTCACGGAGTGATCGCCGGAATCGCCCCCGGGGCGCGGGTGATCGACGTGTGCCACCTGGTCCCTTCGGGTGACGTACGGCGTGGCGCGGCGATTCTCGCTCAGACCATTCCGTACCTTCCCGTGGGCATCCATATCGGCGCGGTCGATCCCAGCGCGGGCGGCGCCCGGCGCGCGGTGGCCGTCGAGGCGGGCGGGCGGGTGTTCATCGGACCCGACAACGGGCTGCTGTCATGGGCCGTGCACGCCAGCGGCGGCGCCGAGGCCGCCTACGCGATCAGCAACGATGAGCACTTCCTGCGGCCGGTCTCCCCCACCTTCCACGGGCGTGACGTCTTCTCGCCGGTCGCGGGGCGGCTGTACGGCGGGCTGAGACCCTCGGACCTGGGGCCCGAGGTGCCGGTCGGCCGGCTGGTCACCCTGCCGTCGCCGACCTCGCTGCTGCGCGAGGGCTCGGTGGAGGGCGAGGTCGTCTCGGTCGACCGCTACGGCAACACCCAGCTGTCGATCGCGGCCGGCGACCTGCACGCGCTGGGCGTGCGGGTGGGCGACACGCTGGGGGTCTGGCTGGGCCGGCGGCAGCTCTCGCTGCCCTACCGGGAGACGTTCGCGGCGGTGCCGCCGGGGGAGCTGGTGGCGTTCGCGGACTCGGCGGGGCTGATCGCGATCGCGGTCAATTCCGGTGACGCAGCGCAGCGGCTGGGGCTCCCACCTGGCGCACATGTCCGACTTGCCCCCACTCCCTAGGAGGAAAGCACACAGATAGGAATTACTCCGCGTATCGGTCTGTTTACCGAAGCGTCGGAATGAATCAGCGGGTGCGTGTCAGAATGCAACGCGCGGGCGTCCCCTCCCCTCCCCTCCAGAGGTCGACGTGTACCAGCTGTCCATCGTGCTGCTCTCCATAATGTCCGCGATCTGGCCCGCGCCGGAGCCGCCCGTGTCAGAGCGCTGGCACGCGTGGCCCGTCGCGCAGATCTTCCCCGCCACCGTGCCCGGGGTCAGCCCGTCAGGGGCCCGGGTCACGTACGTGCTGGCCGGGGTCGCCCCCGAGGCGCCCTGCCGGACGGCGTTCCAGCCCGCCGCCGTCCGGCGCGGCTGCCGCGTGGCCCTGCGCGCCACGTACGCCGACAGCACGCAGACGTTCGTCGCCACCGTGGGCATCGCCGTGCTCGACGCGCCCGGACGCGACTACTGCCGCGTGGGGCGGCCCGCGACCGTGCGGCCGGTGGCCTTCCCCCGGGGGCCGGCCGAGCGCTTCGGCCAGCGGCAGTACTTCGCCGGGGTGGTGCTCAGGTCCGACGAGCGCTACGTGGTGGCGACGGCCGCCGGGTACGCCGACGGCCGGCCGTACCAGCGGGGTGACCGCCTCGCGCCCCGGCTGCGCGACACGGCGCGGCAGCTCGCCACCGAGTTGCACCGGACGCTCACCCGATGAGCAGGCTCGCCGTCGCCTTCCTCGTCACCGCGCTGGTGGTGGGGACCGTCCCGGCGAGCGCCACCGACGACGTGGGCGAGGCCGCCCGTGCGGGGCAGTGGCAGCTCGCCGCGCTGCGGCTGCCCGAGGCGTGGCGGTCGAGCAGGGGCGAGGGCGTGATCGTCGCCGTGCTCGACACCGGCGTGAACGGCCGCCACCCCGACCTGGAGGGCGCCGTGATCCAGGGCCCCGACCTGACCGGGACCGCCAAGGGCCTCTGGGGGCGGCACGGGACCGCCATGGCCAGCCTGATCGCCGGGCGCGGGCACGGCGACGAGCACAGGGGCGGCGTGATCGGGGTGGCGCCCGCGGCCAAGGTGCTGTCCATCCGGGTCACCCTGGAGAACGGCGACCCGCTGCGCGAGCACCAGCGCGCCGGCGGGCGCGACGCGCTGGCCAAGGGCATCCGGTACGCGGCCGACCACGGGGCCGGCGTGATCAGCATGTCGCTGGGCGGCGGCAGCGGCGCGTGGGAGGGCTCGCCCTCGGAGGAGGAGGCCATCCAGTACGCGATCGCGCGGGGCGCGGTGCTGGTGGCCTCGTCGGGCAACGACGGCGGCACGGGCAACAGGAAGAACTTCCCCGCCGCCTACCCCGGCGTGATGGCCGTGGGGGCGGTGGACCGGGAGCTCAGGGTGGCCGCGTTCTCCAACAGGCAGGACTACCTCTCGGTGGTCGCGCCCGGCACGGAGATCGTCACGGCCGACGCGCGCGACTCGTACGTGGTGAGCGACGGCACCAGCTCGGCGGCGGCCATGGTGGCGGGCGTGGCGGCCCTGATCAAGTCCGCGTACCCCGGCATGTCGCCCTACCACGTGCGCACGGCCATCGAGCTCGGCACCAGGCGGCAGCCTGCCGACGGCCACAGCCCCGCCTACGGGCACGGGGTGGCCAACGCCCTGCTCGCCCTGCGGGCGGCCGCCCGCCTGGACCCGCCCGGCCCCGGCCTCGCCCGCCCCGGCACGTACTTCGGCGACGGCCCGCCGCCCGCCTCCCGGGGGCCGGTGGTGGCGGGCATGGTGATGCTGGCCGCGGCGATGTCGGCCCGCGTCCTCGTCCGCCACCGCAAACGCCGCCCCTGACCCCCGCCCTAGGCCCGCCAGCCAAGCTCCGGGTCCCTCCCAACGCGCCCTCCCCCTCCTAAGCACCCCAGCCGGCCTCTCTCCTCCCAAGCGGCCCTCTCCCTCCCCCACGCGGGTCTTCTCCCAAAGGACCGAAGGGACGTCGGCAAGCCACCCGCGCGGATCCACCACCCGAACAAGCGCTTGTGCGATACTGGCGACATGACGTTAGCGATCGAGGGCTGGTTCGCCGTCGACGAGGACGGCGTCTTCCTCCTGGGCACCAGATGCGCGACCTGCGGCACCGTCACCTTCCCGCCCCGCCCGGGCCTCTGCCCCAACCCGCGCTGCGACGCCACCTCGATGGAGACGACCCGCCTGCCCCGCCGCGGCCGGGTGTGGTCGTACACGAACGCCTGCTACCCGCCCCCCGCCCCCTACGTCGCCGCGGACCCGTACGTGCCGGTGACGCTGGCCGCCGTCGAGCTCGACGAGGTGGGGATCGTGGTGCTCGGCCAGGTCAAGGGCCTCACGGTGAACGAGCTGGAGGTCGGCATGGAGCTGGAGCTCACCTCCGGGCCGCTGTCGGACGGGCCGCTGGTGTGGATGTGGGAGCGGGTCTCATGAGTGTCGTGGTGCTGGGTGTCGGGATGCATCCGTGGGGCAAGTGGGGCAGGCCCTTCCTGGAGTACGGCGTCGCGGCCGCCCGCGCGGCCCTGCGGGACGCCGGAGTGGCGTGGACCGACGTGGAGTTCGTGGTCGGGGCGGACACGATCAGGAACGGCTACCCGGGCTTCGTCGCGGGCGCCTCCTACGCGCAGGCGCTGGGCTGGTCAGGCGCCAGGATCGCCTCCTGCTACGCGGCCTGCGCCTCCGGCGCCCAGGCCGTGGACATCGCCCGCACGCGCATCCTCGCGGGCCTGTGCGACGTGGCGCTGGTGGTCGGGGCGGACTCGACCCCGAAGGGCTTCTTCAAACCGGTCGGCGGCGACCGCCCCGACGACCCCGACTGGCTCCGCTTCCGCCTGCTGGGCGCCACCAACCCCGCCTACTTCGCCCTGTACGCCCGCAGGCGCATGGCCGTGTACGGCTCGACCCCGGCCGACTTCGCCGCCGTCAAGGTCAAGAACTCGCGGGCCGGCTCCCTCAACCCCATGGCCCGCTACCGCAAGCCCGTCACCGCCGAGGAGGTGCTGGCCTCGCCCCTGGTCGCCGACCCGCTGCGCCTCATGGACATCTGCGCCACCTCGGACGGGGGCGCGGCGGTGGTCCTGGCCTCGGAGTCCTTCGCCCGCCGCCGGGGTTCGCGGGCTCCGGTACGCCTGGCCGCGGTCTCCACCGTCACTCCCACCTTCCCCAGCACGATCCTTGAGCTGCCGAACTTCGCCACCGACTCCTGCGCCGCCGTACCGGCCCCTGAGAGGCCCTTCAGAGCCGCGATCGCGCACGCGGCGTACGAGGAAGCAGGGGTGGGACCTGAGGACGTCTCACTGGCGGAGGTGTACGACCTCTCGACGGCCCTGGAGCTGGACTGGATGGAGGACGTCGGCCTGTGCCCGCCCGGAGAGGCGGCCAAGCTGCTGCACGACGGGGAGACGGGGCTCGGCGGCCGGATCCCGGTCAACCCCTCGGGCGGCCTGGCCTCCTTCGGCGAGGCGATCCCGGCCCAGGCGATCGCCCAGCTCTGCGAGCTGACCGCGCAGCTGCGGGGCGAGGCCGGCGAGCGCCAGGTGCCCGCCGCCCGCGTCGGCCTGGCCGCCAACCAGGGCCTCTTCGGCCACGGCTCCGCGCTGATCGTCACGACGTAGAAACGCGAAGACCCTCCGGGGGAGCTCCCTCGGAGGGTCTTCGGAAGGCGCGTCAGCCCACGTGCACCACGTCGTGCGTCTCCGCGAAGTGGCAGGCGCTCTCGTGCCCCGTGCCCGGCCGGATCTGCAGCAGCGGCTCCTCCTCGGCGCAGATCTCCTGCGCCTTCCAGCACCGCGTACGGAACCGGCAGCCCGACGGCGGGTTCGCCGGGGACGGCGGGTCGCCCTGCAGGATGATCCGCTCCCGCTGCTCCCGGCCCTCGGGGTCGGGCACCGGCACCGCGGACAGCAGGGCCTGCGTGTACGGGTGCGCGGGCTTGTCGTAGATCTCGGTGTCCTTGCCGAGCTCCACGAACTTGCCCAGGTACATCACGCCCACCCGGTCGGAGATGTGGCGCACCACCGACAGGTCGTGGGCGATGAAGATGTACGCCAGGTCGAACTCGTTCTGCAGCCGCTCGAGCAGGTTGATCACCTGCGCCTGGATGGACACGTCCAGGGCCGACACCGGCTCGTCACAGACGATGATCTCCGGCTGGAGCGCCAGCCCTCGGGCGATGCCGATGCGCTGCCGCTGCCCGCCGGAGAACTGGTGCGGGTAGCGGTTGATGTGGTCGGGGTTGAGCCCGACGACCTCCAGCAGCTCCTGCACCTTCTTGCGGCGGTCACCGCGCGGCGCCACCTCGCTGTGGATCTCGTACGGCTCGCCGATGATGTCGCCGACGGTCATCCGGGGGTTCAGCGAGGTGTACGGGTCCTGCATCACCATCTGGACGTTGCGGCGCATCCGCTTGAGCTCGCCGCCCCTGGCCTTGCCGATGTCCCGGCCGTTGATCATCACCGAGCCCGAGGTCGGCCGCTCCAGCGCCATCAGCACCTTGGCGAGGGTGGACTTGCCACAGCCCGACTCGCCCACGATGCCCAGCGTCTCGCCCCTGTGCAGGTCGAACGACACGCCGTCGACGGCCTTGATCGCGCCGATCTGCCGCTTGAAGACGATGCCCTGGGTCAGCGGGAAGTGCTTGACCAGGTCCCGTACCTCGAGGATGCGCTCACCGATCGCCATCGAGGACCTCCCTCCAGTAGTGGCACGCGCTGCCTCGGGTGCCGCTGATCTCGTGGAGCGGGGGGACGTCGGTCACGCAGTCGTCCTGCCGGTAGGGACACCGGGGGTGGAACGCGCAACCGGTCGGCAGGTCGAGCAGGTTGGGCGGCAGGCCCTTGATCGCGTACAGGTCCTGGCCCTTGTGGTCGACCCGGGGGATCGACTCGAGCAGGCCCTTCGTGTACGGGTGGGCGGGCGCCTTGTAGATGTCGTGCACGGGGGCGTTCTCCACGATGCGCCCCGCGTACATGACGGCGATCTTGTCGGCCACGTCGGCCACGACGCCGAGGTCGTGCGTGATCAGGATCAGGCCCATCTGGCTCTCGCGCTGCAGCTCGGCCAGCAGCTCCATGATCTGGGCCTGGACGGTCACGTCGAGCGCCGTGGTCGGCTCGTCCGCGATCAGCACCTCGGGGTCCAGCGCGATCGACATCGCGATCATGATGCGCTGCCGCATACCGCCGGAGAACTGGTGCGGGTAGTCATTCACGCGCTGCCTGGCGGCCGGGATGCGGACCCGGTCCATCAGCTCGACGGCCTTCTTCATGGCGTCGCGCTTGGACGTGCCGCGGTGCACCCGGAACATCTCGCTGATCTGCCAGCCCACGGTGAACACCGGGTTGAGCGCGGAGAGCGCGTCCTGGAAGATCATCGCGATGCGCTGGCCGCGCACCTGCGTGCGCGCCTCCTCCGACAGCTTGAGCAGGTCGGTGCCCTTGAAGCGGATCTCCCCCTTGGGGATGACCGCCGGCGGCATGTCGAGAATGCCCATGATCGCCTGCGCGGTCACGGACTTGCCCGAACCCGACTCGCCCAGCACGGCGAGCGTCTCACCGGGGCTGACCGTGTAGCTCACGCCGTTCACAGCGCGTACGACCCCGGCACGCGTACGGAACTCCACGTGCAGGTTGTCGACCGCGAGCAGCGGTTGGTCGCCCAGCCCTCCCTCGGCGGGCAACACATCCGTTGACGTCTTCTTCACTTGATCCCCCCTTCTACCTGAGCTTCGGGTCGAGCGCGTCGCGTACGGCGTCGCCCATCATGATGAACGCCAGCACCGTGATGCTGAGGAACACGGCAGGGAACACCAGTGGCAGCGGCGCCTCCAGGAATCTGATGCGCGCGTCGGCGATCATCAGACCCCATGAGATGTCCGGCGACTGGACACCCACGCCCAGGAACGAGAGCGCGGCCTCGGCGGCGATGAAGCCGCCCAGGTTGATCGTGGCCACGACGATGACCGGCGCCAGCGAGTTGGGCAGCAGGTGGCGGAACATGATCCGCCCCGCTCCCGCTCCGAGTGCCCTGGCCGCGACCACGAAGTCCTGGTTCTTCGCGGTGATCACGGCCGCCCGCATGATGCGGAACGTCATCGGCCAGCCCAGCACCGCCAGCGCGAGGATGACCAGCATGATGCTGTTGGCCCGGCCGCGGAAGGTGGCGGCGATGAGCAGCGCGCCCAGGATCGGCGGGATGGCGAAGAAGATCTCGGTGACCCGCGAGGACACCGTGTCGACCACGCCGCTCCGGAAGCCGGCCACCAGGCCGAGCAGACCGCCGACCAGCGTGGTGATGATCGTGGTGAACACGCCGATCACGATCGAGTTGCGCGCGCCGTAGATCGTCCTGGCGTAGACGTCGCAGCCCAGGCTGTCCTTGCCGAACAGGTGGCCGGCGCTGGGCGCCTGCCTGGCCGTGGACAGGTCACAGGTCCTGGCGTTGAACGGGTCGATCGAGGTGAACAGCCACGGCAGGAACGACATCACGAGCAGGACCAGGATGATGACCACCGAGATGATGAACATCGGCCGGCGCCTGAGGTCGTACCAGGCGTCGGACCACAGGCTCGCGGGCTTGCCCTCCTTGCCCTTCTTGCCCTGGGGCGAGGGCGCCGGGTCGGTAACCGTGTCCGTGACCAGGGTCTGCGTCTCCGGGAGCCCGGGCCCGACCGGCGGGATGGGGTTACTCATAGCGGATCCTCGGGTCGAGCACGGCGTACAACAGGTCGACGACCAGGTTGGCCAGGATGTAGATCAGCACCAGGACGGTGATGATTCCCACCACAACCGGTTGTTCTCGCAAGTAAACCGACTGGAACAGCTGATTTCCAATCCCCGGGAGATTGAAGATCGTCTCGGTGATCACCGCGCCGCCCATGAGGTTACCGAGGTCGGCGCCCAGATAGGTGACCAGCGGGATCAGCGCGTTACGCAACCCGTGCCTGCCGATGACGCGCCGTCTTGGCAGGCCCTTGGCCGTGGCCGTGCGGATGTAGTCCGCTCTGAGCGTCTCCACCAGGCTGGTCCTGGTGAGCCTGGTCAGGTAGGCGATCGACGTCCCCGCGAGCACGAAGCCGGGCAGCAGATAGCTGCGCCAGCCCGCGAACGTGCCCGCGACCGGGAAGATGTCCAGCCCCGTCCACAGCTTGAGCTTGACGCCCAGGATCAGCTGCAGCACGAAACCGGTGACCAGCGTGGGCACCGAGATGAGCAGCAGCGTGGAGGCGAGGATGGCGGTGTCGGTGGCCTTGCCGCGGCGCAGCGCCGCCCACAGGCCCAGGCCGACGCCGATGAGCGCCTCCATCACCAGGGCGGTCAGCGCGAGGTTCAGGGTGACCTGGAACTTGCCGGCCATGACCTGGGACACGGGGACGTCGGCGAAGTTCACGCCGAAGTCACCGCGGAAGAGCACGCCGCTGATGTAGTACCAGTACTGCAGCAGCAGCGGATCGTTGAGGTGATACTGCTCGCGCAGGACCTCGGCGACCGCGGGGTCCGGGCGCTTGTCTCCGAACAGCGCCGCGATGGGGTCCCCAGGCAGTGCGAAGACGATCATGAAGATGAGTAGCGTGGCGCCGAGCAGGACGGGTATCGCCTGGATCAAGCGCCTGATGACATAACGGCCCATACAAGCCCTCCGGTACATGACTTGGAGGCAGCCCTCGGAGCCCGTGGTTCACCCGGCTCGAGTGGCTGCCTCCAAGCTCAGCCCTCCGGCGGGTGGACGGCAAGCGCCGTCCACCGCGCGAATGAACGTCAGGCCTTCTCGATGTCGACCCAGTTAACCTGGTTGAGCAGGTTGAGCTTGACGTTCTTCACCTTCGAGGAGTACCCGAAGTTGCTCCGGTAGAAGTAAACCGGGATGTACGGGAGGTCCTTGATGAGGATGTCGTCGGCCTGCTGGTAGAACTTCAGGCCCTCGGCGGCGTCGGCGGCCTGGTCACCCTTGGCGACCAGCTCGTCGAACGCCTTGTTGGAGTAACCACCGTAGTTCGAGCCGGTCCCGATGGAGCCGGTGCCGAAGATCGGGGTCAGGTAGTTCTCGGCCGACGGGTAGTCGATCGACCAGCCCATGCGGAAGAGGCCCTTGTACTCCTTGGCGTCCAGGGCGTCCAGGATGCCCTGGAACTTCTCGAACGGCTTCGGCGTGACCTCGATGCCCAGGTTGGCGCGGAGGTTGTTGGCGACCGCCTCGATCCACTCCTTGTGGCCACCGTCGGCGTTGTAGCCCAGCTCGATGGTCTTGGGGCCCTTGGCGGCGTCGTACAGCTTCTTGGCCTCGGCCGGGTTGTACGTGCACGCGTCGCAGGCGCCCTGGCGGTAGCCGGGGATGGCCGGGTTGATGAAGTCGTCGGCGGGGGCGCGGGTGCCGGAGAAGACCGTCTCGGTGATGGTCTTCCGGTCGATGGCCAGCGAGATGGCCTTACGGACCTGCGGGTCCTTGAACTCGGGGTTGTACTGCAGCGGGACGCCGATGTAACCCACGGCGGCGTCGGGCTCGTCGTGGTAGCGGTCGCCGAGCACGGACTTGGCCGTGGCGATCGTCGACGGCGGCAGCGAGTCGTGGATGTCCAGGTTCTCGGCCTGCAGGTCGTTGAACGCGGTCTCGGAGCTCGTGTAGACCTTGAACTGGAGCTTCTTCCAGTTCTTCGGCTTGGCGCCCGGGAACTTGTCGTAGACCGTCAGGTCGATGGTCTGGTCGGTGCCCTTCTTGTAGGGCTTGTCGAGCTTGAACAGACCCTGGCCGATCGGCTGCTCGCCGAACGTCTGCGTCACCTTGCCGTCGGGGCCGAGGGCCGCCTTCGGCATCGGGTAGAACGCGGTGTAGCCCAGCATCGTCTTGAACTGCGAGAACGGCGCCGTGAGCGTCACCTCGAGCGTGGAGTCGTCGACGACCTTGAGACCCTTCATCTCCTTGGCCGTCGGCGTCTTGCCCTCACCCGGGTGGACGTCGGCGTAGCCGTCGACGCGCCCGAAGAAGTAGGACGAGCTCATGGCGTTGTCCTGCAGGGCCGCGTAGTTCCACGCGCGAGCGTAGTCGGCGGCGACAACCGGCGTGCCGTCGTGCCACGTGTAGCCGGACTTGAGCTTGATCGTCCAGACCTTGCTGTCCGACGTCGTGATCGACTCGGCGGCCTCCTCGACTGGCTGCTTGTTCTCGTCGTAGCGCACCAGCGGCGAGAACACTGCGGCAAGGACCTCGGAACCCTCGGTCTCGGTCGTGTTCTGCGGGTTCAGGAGCTCCTGGGGCTCACCGATCTCCATGCGGACCGGCGTCTCCCCGCCGCCCCCGGCAGCAGTGCCGCCACTGTCAGAGGCACCGCCGCCACACGCGGCAACCGCGAGGGCGAGCAGCGCGGTACCGGCGACGATCTGTACGCCCTTAGTAACACGCATGGTGAAAGAATTCCTCCCTCTACAGGTGGGCGTTAGCGCTGAGCTGCGGTGATCGTGAGCAGCCTGACGGGGGGATCCTGGTTTTCCCCCCGGGTTTGGCTGACATGGTCAAACCAGCCGACGCCCTGCCAGTCGATCGCGACTATCCCTTACTACTTGCCACCAGGGAGTCTCTGGCGCGTTGCAGTTCGGTCACACGTGTGCCAATCCAGCGTCACAGACATTCAGCCCAACAGGCAACAAATCGTACAGAGCCCGTGTAACCGGTACGGCCGGGACGTGAACAGACGATGAAAATTACCCTCTACATGAGAGTGCTCGTGCCCTTGCCAGCACACCGCGCCGCGCTGGGCTACGGTTGAGCAGGTCTTGACGGCACCTTGGGAACCATGCGTCCCGAGGCTCCGTCCAACAGACGCTGTCGCCAACCCGCGTGACAGGCACCCCACCGACCTGGATCCAATAGAGTCCTTGCCATGAGCCAGCCGGAATCCGCTGTCGCGGACGCCCAGGCGGGCGGCCGAAGCGGGCAGGAGCCGCTGGCCAAGCTCGCCAAGAGATACGGACTTCGCCGTGCCATCGCGCGGCCGAGGTTCCCTGTCTACATGCGCCAGCTATGGGAGCGGCGACACTTCATCCTGACGTACGCGACCTCGCGCAACGTCTCGAAGTACACCAGCTCGGCTCTCGGCCAGCTGTGGCAGGTGCTGACCCCCCTGCTCAACGCCGGGATCTACTACGTGATGTTCGGCCTCATTCTGGGCGGCAAGGGCAACATCGAAAACTATCCCGCGTTCCTGCTGACCGGGATGTTCATCTTCACTTACACGCAGCGGACCGTCACGGCGGGCGCCAAGTCGATCACGGGCAACCTCTCGATGATCCGCGCCCTGCACTTCCCCCGGGCGTCCCTCCCCCTGGCCTACACGATCCAGGAGCTGCAGCAGCTCGCCATCTCCATGGGCGTCCTCATGGTCATCGTGATCATCACCGGCGAGCCCCCCACACTGTTGTGGCTGATGATGCCGGTGGTGCTGCTCCTGCAGACCCTCTTCAACATCGGCGCGAGCCTGGTGATCGCCCGGTTGGGCGCGTCCATGCGCGACCTCAACCAGTTGCTGCCGTTCATCACGCGCACGTGGCTCTATGCCTCGGGTGTGTTCTTCTCCATCCAGGAGAAGGTCGTGGGCAGCGCCAGGCTCCCCCAGTGGGTCGCCGATGTGATGTATATGAATCCGGCGGCCTCCTTCATCGAGTGGATGCGGGACATCCTCATCGAGAGTCACCCTGCCCCTCCGATGGTGTGGATGTCTTGCGTATTCTGGGCGGTGTTCGCACTCGGTTTCGGCTTCTGGTATTTCTGGCGAGCCGAGGAGAGGTACGGGCGTGGCTGAACTTACCAAGGAGCTGTCACAGGTGAAGGGCGAGAAGCCCGCCGTCCCCGGCAAGGATGTGAGGGTGCATCCAGATCCGGAGCCCCAGGGCAAGCGGCCACTCGACGTCCCCACGGGCACTCCGACCGTCATCGTCGACGATCTCCACATCGTCTACCGCGTCTACGGCGCGGCCTCCGACGCCGAGAAGGGCAACGCGGTCAACGCCCTCACGCGCATCCTCAAGCGCCAGGGCCGCCCGCAGATGAAAGAGGTCCACGCGGTCAAGGGCGTGACCTTCGTGGCCTACCACGGTGACGCCATCGGCATCGTGGGCCGCAACGGCTCGGGCAAGTCCACGCTGCTGCGGGCCATCGCGGGCCTTCTCCCGCCGCACAAGGGCGCCGTCTACACCGACGGCCAGCCCTCGCTGCTCGGCGTCAACGCGGCCCTCATGCGCGAGCTCACCGGCGAGCGCAACATCGTGCTCGGCTGTTACGCCATGGGCATGACGCCCGCCGAGGTCCGTGAGAAGTACCAGGAGATCGTCGACTTCTCCGGCATCGACGAGTTCGTCCAGCTCCCCATGTCCACCTACTCCTCCGGCATGGGCGCCCGGCTCCGCTTCGCCATCTCCTCGGCCAAGACCCACGACGTCCTCCTCATCGACGAGGCCCTGGCCACGGGCGACCGCGAGTTCCGCAAGAAGAGCGAGGAGCGCATCCGCCAGATCCGCGAGTCCGCCGGCACGGTCTTCCTCGTGGCCCACGACCTCAAGGTCATCGAGGAGACCTGCAACCGCGTCATCTGGCTGCACAAGGGCAAGATCAAGATGGACGGCGACCCGAAGGAAGTCATCGCCGCCTACAACAAGGGCTGACCTCTCTCACGGCGCGACCGCCGCCGCTCACGGCTCGGAGCCTCCCCCGCTCCGGCCGCATGCCCTGCTGGCTTACGGCCACAAACACCGACATCCACGCTTTTCGCTGCTGTGTGCGAAACGCGCGCGACTGCAGTGGCAAAAGACTGACATCGTGCCTGCCGTTCCGATAGGATTCGAACGTCAATTCGATCCGAGGTACGCTGATGGAGTGGGAGCGCGCGATGGTGGAGCTTTCGACCGCGATCGACCACCTGGCCACCGAGGACGTGGCCGAGATTCCCCGGATACAGCTCGCCGAGCAGCTGCTGGAGCTGCACTGGCAGATGGCCAGGCTGCAGGCCCAGATAGCCCGGCGCACCGGCGTCCGCCTGCCCTGAGCCCCCGACCGGCCCCGTAATCACGACAATCACCCACTCCGCAGACCACGACCCACTGTCCCTCCTGGACGGTTGAGAGCACGCCGTGACGGCGGCCGGCCCCGTGCGGGTCAGCGGGCGTCACCCTGGAGGCCGCCGGCCACGTGCGGCGGGTGGCGCCGCCCGTGCTCCGCCGTACAGGATGGGGGTTTTGCCGGCCCCGGAGCCGGAGCCGGCGCACGGCCCCGAGCCGGCGCGAAGAACGGCGCCCTCAGCCGGCGCATGAAAAAGCCGCCGACCCCGGATACCGGGGTCGGCGGCGGGCTCGTGCGGCGCCGCTGCCCTGCAGTGGCGGCGCGCTGCGCGAGCCGGGCCGTGGGCGCGTCCGCCCAGGCCCGTCATGAGACCTGCCCGCTTGCGCGGGGTCTCGCCACCCACGCGCGCCAGTGCCGTCGGCGCTCGGCACCTGTGAGCGCCCCGCCGGCCTGCCGCGTCGGTGCGAGGACGTCCCCAGCCGGCCTGCCTGCCGGACGGTCGCGCCGGAGCGCGAGTGTCCCCAGTCAGCCTGCCTGCCGGACGGTCGCGCCGGAGCGCGAGTGTCCCCAGCCGGCCTCCCTGCCGGACGGCCGCGCCGGAGCGCCGGTGTCCCCAGTCAGCCCCCGCCGACCTACCGCACCAGAGTGACGGCACCGGGCCCGCCGGGCGGGAACGGGCGGCACGCGGACCGCCGTTCCAGCACACCGGCACGCGACGTGCCACGTCGCGGCGACGACACCGGACCTGCCGCGCCAGAGCGCCGGCAGTCGTCCGGCCCGGGAAAGGGAACACGCCGTTCAGGGAACAGCCGGGGCGCGCGAACGGGACCGCCTCGCAGCCGGTACGGCCGGTTCCTGGGCGTCGGCACCTAGGACGCCCGCGAACCGTCATCCCGGCCCTCGGCGAGCCGCCGCTCTACGGCGCCTCCATCGCGTCTAGTTGCGAGTCCAGGAGTCCCGCACCGAGCTCGTCAGCGAGTCGGTGGTCCATCCGAGCGCGGTCAGCACGTCACCGTAGGTGCCGGTGGCCTTGGTGCCGTTGGCGGACACGACGCCGGAGGTGTCCTCGACGAGCGGAGTGAGCTCGTCCACGGAGGCGGCCTGCGCGGTGCCGGGCAGCGCCTCGATGACCGGAGCCATCTCGACCGGGGCCACCTGGCCGATCGCCGGCGACAGCCGGCCGCTCGCGGCCTGCGGCAGGGCCAGCCGGGCCGCCTCGCCGAGGCCGGCCACGATCGACTCGGCCGACAGGGTCTCGATGCCCTTGCTGGTGCCGCTCATGGTCTTGGCCGTGGCCGCGCTGGTGTTCAGGAGGCCGGATCCGGCGCCCGGCAGCACGCTGTTGTTGTCGAGCTTGTCCATCGCGTCACTGAAGGACGTGTTGAACAGGCCCGTCGTCGCGTCATACGCGCCGCGCAGGGTCTCCCCCTCGGTCAGGACCTGGCCGCCGTCCTGCCTGCCGGACTTCACCGAGGTCGCGACGGGCTGGGCCATGCGTGCCGCCCCCGACAGGGCGGGCACGGGCAGGGACTCGGTCAGGCCCCCGCCGCCGAGCGAGAAGCCGCCGACGATCGGCGACAGCTCCGGCAGCGGACCGCCGAAGTTGGTGACGTCCTCGGCCGCGTTCGGCGTGGTGGTGTACCCCTGCCTCTTCTGGTTCTCCGCTGCGATGTCCCGCTCGACGCTCGACATCGGGCGGCTGGGCTGTGCCGCCGCCTTGGGCTTGAGGCCGCCGCTCAGCAGCCCGTTCAGCTGGCCGCCGCCGATCAGCCCGCTCAGCAGGCCGTCGTTCAGCAGGCCGCCGCCCAGCAGGCCGTCGAGCGGGCTGTTGGTGCCGCCGCCGTCGTTCCCGACGGCGTTGTTCCCGACTTCCGCTTGTGCCGGCGCGGCCAAAGCCGCCGCCAGACCGAATACTGTGACGGCGACAGCCGCCTTGACTACTCGATTCATGATTGCCTTCCCGGCTCGTGATCGATCGCTCTCGAATGCGGTGGAAATGCGAATCGATAACCCCCGAAAGCCGTGGCGTGCGCGCTATGGGCACCACACGAAGCGTGCCGACACGGCTGAGCTACGCCAGCAGTTCTACCACTCGCCGTGATCGGCCGCAGGCGCATGAAAGCCCATGTAGCAGGGGTTTGCAGGCCGGTTACCGAGTAAGGGGAGAGCGTTGAGCGGGGAGACAAAACGGGAAATAGACGGGTCTAGTTTCCGATATTGCGCGCGCTCGGTTGGGCGTCACGAGCGCGCAGGTCCGGATCTCGTACGGGGAAGCTTTGGATCGCGTACACGAAAACTTGGAGCGGATCCTGGGAAATTTACGTCGCCGGCGGCCCGTGCACAAAGGGTCGCGAAAACAAATGGCACGGGCCGCCGGCGGGGATTTTCGGTCGCGTGGACGCGGGCGACCGGTCAGACGGGCAGCAGCGCCCCGGCGGGCTCGAACGGAAAACGTTCGGCGAAGGCCGGGCGCAGATCCGTCAGCCAGACCGCCGACGGGTCGTAGCGCGCGAAGAACGGCCGCCCCACGAGCGAGGGGTCGCGCGCCTGGATGAAGTGGAGCATGAACACCTGCTCGCCCGCGATCTCGGTGACGCCGTCGACGCACACCTTGCCCGGTGTGGCCGACATCGACGGCCCGCGGACCGTGCGGCAGAGCCCGGAGACGCTCGAGTAGGCGTCCCTGAAGACCTCGTACGCACGCGCCAGCGGCACCGCGAAGTAGTCCTGCGGCCCGGTGTCGCGCTCGACGAACATGTAATACGGGATCATCCCCATCCGGAGCTGCCGCCGCCACATGCTCGACCACACGGCCGGGTCGTCGTTGATGGACCTGATCAGCGGCGCCTGGGTCCTGATCGTGGCCCCGCTGCCGAGGATGCGCTTGACGGCCGACTCGACCAGTGGCGACTCCAGCTCGCGCGGGTGCGTGAAGTGGGCCATGAACGCGAGGTTCTTGCCCGCGTTCACCACCTCCTCGAACAGCCCGAGCGTGGCGTCGGCGTCAGGGTCGGTGGTGAAGCGCTGCGGCCAGTAGGCCAGCGCCTTGGTGCCGATCCTGATGGACTCCAGCTGCTCCAGATCCAACAAGGGCTCGATATATCGCCTGATGACGGGCTCGCCCATGATCATCGCGTCGCCGCCGGTGATCAGGACGCTGGTGACCTCGGGATGCTGGCGAATGTAGGCCACCATCTGGTCGATGTCGTCGGAGGCGAACTTCAGGTCCGCGTCCCCGACGAACTGCGCCCATCTGAAGCAGTAGGTGCAGTACGCGTGACAGGTCTGCCCCTGCTTGGGGAAGATCAGCGCGGTCTCTGCATATTTGTGCTGCATGCCAGGCACCGGCTCGTCGCCCATCCTCGGGACGTTGAGCTCCTTCTGGCCTGCGGGGTGCGGGTTGAGCTGTGCGCGTACCCGGTTCGCCTCCGCCTGGATCTCGACGTTCGGCGCCTCGGCCTTGAGCAGGTCCGCCAGCCGGGCGACGTCGGTCGCGGGAAGCATGTCCTCCTGCGGGAAGACGAGCCGGTAAATCGGGTCGTCGGGCGCGGCCGACCAATCTATGAGTTCGTCGACGACGTAGGCGTTGGTCCGGAACGGCAGCACGGTGGCGACGGCGCGGACCTTCAGCCGCTCTTCGTCGCCCAGTCCCGCACGCTTCAAGAGCTCGTCGAGGTGCTTGGACGTGTACGCCTTGAAGCGCCGCGTGCCAGCTTGGTTCAAGATCACTAGGCCTTTCCCATCTTTTTTGTTCGATCGGATGTAAACCTCACGACCCTGTCGCGCGTCTACGGTTCTTAATACCCGGACGCTGTC
The DNA here is from genome assembly GCF_014873145.1 of Nonomuraea angiospora. Classification (NCBI taxonomy): domain Bacteria; kingdom Bacillati; phylum Actinomycetota; class Actinomycetes; order Streptosporangiales; family Streptosporangiaceae; genus Nonomuraea; species Nonomuraea angiospora. The sequence continues at coordinate 6,932,720 of NZ_JADBEK010000001.1, forward strand.
AGACACGTCAGCGGTTCCGCTGGACTCCAAGTTTTCCTTGAGGTTCACGAACACTCGCGACATATCGCGAATAGGCATACACTGATTTACCGTGATCCATGACCCTGACCAGCGGGCCAGACGCCGACCGCGACCGCGTGGCCGCGGTCCTGTCAGAGGGCCTCGCCACAGGAAGACTCACCAGCGTCGAGCACGCCGACCGCCTGGACGTCGCCTACGCGGCGAAGACGGTGGGCGAACTCGTCCCCCTTACCCGGGATCTGCCCGAGGTGTCCGCGTCAAACGTGCCCGCCGCCATCGAGCAGCAGGTCATCGACTCGAAGTTCAGCAAGATCGTCCGCAAGGGGCGCTGGGTGGCCTCCCGCAACACCCGGCTGTCCGCCCGGTTCGGGGCACTCATCATCGACCTCTCGGACGCGGTGCTGCCCGGGCGTGAGATCACCATCGAGACGAACGCCTGGTTCAGCAAGGTGATCGTGCGCGTTCCTGACAACGCGCATGTGATCGACGAGGGGGCGTCGATCTTCGGAAAGCGGAACGTGACGGGCGGCTCGCAGGCCGATGGGCCGTTGATCCGGGTGACGGGGTCCTCGAAGTTCTCCAAGGTGATCGTGTCGCGCGGTAAGGACGACTGGAACCTCCACTGAGCCACCGCCGCCCCGTAAGCCGCGGCTTCTCGGCTGAGCCGGCGTCTCGGCAGCCGCAGCTCCTCCGCTGAACCCGCCGCCCCGAAGGTCGTGGCTCCTCCTCCGGAAGCCCACTCGCGTTCGCTCGGCAACGCCTGTTCGGCAACGCCCGTCATGGCACAGCAACGGCGCCGTTCCTCCGCCGCCTGCCCTCGCGGTCCCGGCGGTCGCGGTCCCGGCGGCCGTGGGCCGCGCCTTCGCGTCCCGGGGTCTCGCCTGGGCGGCCGCGCGAAGACGCCGTAGACGCCGGGGCTCGATGCCGCACGCCCCCCAAAGGCCGCAGACCCCAGGGCCGGTGCGGCAAGCCCGCCCCAAGCGCCGCCGACGCCGGAGCCCGGTGCCGCAACCCCGCCCCAAGCGCCGGAGCCCGAAGCAGCAAACCTCGGCCAGGCACCCTGGACGCCGGAGCCCAATACGGCGAGCCCCGGCGCAGGCACCCCCGACGCCGGAGCCGGAAGCGGCAAACCCCGGCCCAGGCACCCCGGACGCCGAAGCCCCGTGCCGCAAACCCCGGCCCAGGCACGCCGGACGCCGAAGCCTCGTGCCGCAAACCTCGGCCCAGGCACCCCGGACACCGAAGTCCGTGCCGCGAACCCGCCCCCGACGCCACAGACGCCCAGGCCGCCGGTGTGGCAAGCCCGTCCCCGGCGCCGCCGCCACCCGCCCCAGGCGTCGCAAGCGCCGAATCCGGGTGTGGCTGGTCCCGAAGGAGGAGGCGTTGGAAACACGGGCGCTCCGGGCGACCGGGCCGAGGTGTGGGGATCAGGTGAGAGGGTCGGTGAGACTGGAAGGGGCCCTCGGGGGAACCAACAGGGCCTACCCGCCGGTTAACCTGGCACCTGCCTTGCCTACGATGCGGACATACCGAGCCCGCGTTCCGGTCAAGCCGTGGCGGCGGGCTCGATGCCGTACGAGGTGATCATTGTCCGACAGCAGGCCCATCGCGATCGACGCCATGGGCGGCGACCACGCACCCCACGAGATCGTGGCGGGAGCGGTGCACGCCGTCCGGGAGCGCGGTCTGCCCGTCGTGCTCGTCGGCTCGCCCCGCGTGCTCTACGAGGCCCTCGCCGACCACGACGCCACCAAGGAGGTCCCGATCGTACGGGCCGAGGAGGCCCTGGCCATGGACGAGGGCGCGCTGGCGAGCCTGCGCCGGCCCCGCTCGAGCATCGCCGTCGCCTGCCATCTCGTACGCCGCGGCGACGCCGCCGCGGTCGTGTCCGCGGGTTCCACGGCGGGCATCGTGGCCACAGGGAGGCTACGGCTAAAAGGCCAGCAAGGCGTGCTGAGACCGGCCATAGCGGTCCCCATCCCGACCCTCCCCAACCCCACCGTGCTCATAGACGCGGGCGCCAACGCCGAGGTCAAGCCGGAAATGCTGGTGCAGTTCGCCCAGCTGGGGACGGCCTACGCCGAGCTCGCGTACGGCATCGAGACGCCCAGGGTCGGCCTGCTCACGATCGGCAGCGAGGCAGAGAAGGGCAACAAGCTCGTCAAGCGCGCCCACGAACTGCTGCTGGCCGCCCCCGGCCTCCGGTTCGAGGGGAACGTCGAGGGCCATGACCTGCTGACCGGCAAGGTGGACGTGATCACCACCGACGGGTTCACCGGAAACGTGGCGCTGAAGACCATGGAAGGCGCGGTCCGCTACGCGTTCTCCGAGCTCAGGGCGGCCGTCACCGACAGCAGGCTGGCCAGGCTGGGCGCCGCGATGCAGCGCTCGCGCATCCGCGAGCTGCGCCGCCGCCTCGACCCCGAGGCGTACGGCGGCGCCGTGCTGCTCGGCCTGAACGGCACCGTCGTGATCGCCCACGGCTCGTCCAGGGCCGACGGGATCAGCGCGGCCTGCAAGCTCGCGGCCGACCTGTCCGGGGTCGGAATCGTGACCCGCATCGGCGACAAGATAGCGACCACACATCGCTCCCACAGATTGTGGTGACCCCGTAGGGTGTGACCGATCCACAGAAACAGGGGGTTATGTGGACCGGCTCTCCACAGTGGCCAACGGACTCACTTCGGCGCAGGTGGCGGGGGCGAAGCCCAACCATGTTCCGCGGCGGTCGAGCAGGTCGCTGAGCGCGATCGTCAGGGCGAACGTCTTCACCCTGTTCAACCTCGTCATCGGCGTGCTCTGGGCGTTGGTCCTGATCTTCGGCGAGTGGCAGGACAGCCTGTTCGGCCTGGTCATCGTGGCCAACGTACTGATCGGCATCGTCCAGGAGCTCCGCGCCAAGCGCACCCTCGACAAGCTCGCGGTGATCAACGAGGCGCCCGTCCGGGTCCGCCGGGACGGGGAGGAGCGGCTGGTCCAGCCCCGCCACGTGGTCTTAGGCGACCTGATCCTGCTCGGCCCCGGCGAACGCCTGCTGGTGGACGGCGAGGTGGTCGAGTCCGACGGGCTGGAGGTGGATGAGTCACTGCTGACCGGCGAGGCCGACCCGGTGCACAAGCAGCCCGGCGACGAGGTCCTGTCGGGCAGCTTCGCCGTGGCGGGCGCGGGCGCGTTCGTGGCCACGCGGGTCGGCACCGACGCGTACGCGGTGAAGCTCGCGGAAGAGGCGAGCAAGTTCCACCTCGCCCATTCCGAGCTGCGCGAGGGCGTGGCGAACTTCATCAAGTACATCACCTGGCTGGTGATCCCGATCGGCGCCCTGCTGATCTACAGCCAGCTCAAGCACTCCGCCGACTTCGGCACCGCGATCACCGGCGCGGTCGCGGGCATCGTCACCATGATCCCCGAGGGCCTGGTGCTGATGACCTCGATCGCGTTCGCCGTCGGCGTCGTACGGCTGGGCCGGCGCAAGTGCCTGGTCCAGGAGCTGCCCGCGATCGAGGGCCTGGCCAGGGTGGACGTGCTGTGCCTGGACAAGACGGGCACGCTCACCGCCGGCGGCATGGACCTCGACCAGGTGCTGCCCCTGCGCGACGGCCACCCGGTCGAGGAGGCGCTGGCCGCACTGGCCCACCTCGACCAGTCGCCGAACGCCACCGCCCAGGCCATCCGGGCCCGCTACCGGAGCGTCCAGGACGGGTGGGCGGCCGGTGAGACGGTGCCGTTCTCGTCGGCGCGTAAATGGAGCGGGGCCCACTTCGGCGAGCGGGGCGCCTGGGTGCTGGGAGCGCCGGACGTGCTGCTCGACGGCGGGGACGCCTACGACCAGGCCGCCGAGCTGGCCGCCACCGGCGCCCGCGTGCTCGTCCTGGGCCGCACCCGCACCCTGCCCACACCTCAGCAGGCGAGCGGGGCGGGAATCGAGGCCAGCGGGGCAGGCGGAGAGGTGGCCGGGGCAGGCGTCGAGCCCGGCGGGGCAGGCGTCGAGGCGGCCCAGGCGGGCATCGAGGCGGTGGCGCTTGTCACGCTCAAGCAGCGCGTCAGGCCCGACGCCCACGAGACCCTCCGCTACTTCGCCAAGCAGGGCGTCACGGTCAAGGTCATCTCCGGCGACAACCCCACCGCGGTCTCCGCCATCGCCACCGGCCTCGAGATCCCGGACGCGCACCGTGCGGTCGACGCCCGTGACCTCCCCTACGACGACGAGGCCAAGCTGGGCGAGCTGCTCGACTCCCACACCGTGTTCGGCCGCGTCAGCCCCCGCCAGAAGCGGCAGTTCGTCACCGCGCTCCAGGCCAGGGGCCACACGGTGGCCATGACGGGCGACGGCGTCAACGACGTGCTCGCGCTGAAGGACGCCGACCTGGGCATCGCGATGGGCGCGGGCAGCCCGGCCACCAAGGCGGTCGCGCAGGTGGTGCTGCTCGACGACAAGTTCGCCACGCTGCCGCACGTCGTGGGCGAGGGACGCCGGGTGCTGGCCAACATCGAACGCGTCTCCAACCTGTTCCTCACCAAGACCTTCTACGCGATCGTGCTGTCGCTGCTGGTCGGCGTGGCCGGGGTCATGTTCCCGTTCGCGCCCCGACACTCCACCCTCACGAACGCCCTGACCATCGGCGTCCCCGCGCTCTTCCTCGCGCTCGCGCCGACGTTCGAGCGCTCGAAGCCGGGGTTCGTCCCCAGGGTGCTGCGCTTCGCCGTACCCGCCGGGGTGTTGTGCGCGGCGGCGGTGCTGCTGTCGTTCTGGGCCGCCCACAGCGGCACGTCCACGCTCGTCGAGGATCAGACGTCGGCGGTGATCACGCTCTTCCTCACCACCTGGTGGGTGCTCGTGCTGATCACGAGGCCCCTCAACTGGTGGCGGATCGCGCTGGTCGCGTCGATGGCGGCGGCGTTCGCGATCGGGTTGACGATCCCCTTCGTACGGCACTTCTTCGCTCTCGAACCCGGCAACCTCGGCAACAATCTGGCCGCCATCGGCATCTCGATCGTGGCGGGCGTAATGATAAGCGTCGCTGTCAAGGTCGCCGGTACCCTTAGAACATGACCGACCCGCAGATTGTGCTCACCGAGCGCGTCCAGCAGGCGCTGGCGCGCGCGTTCGGCCAGGAGCACGCCGACGCAGATCCGCTGATCCGGCCCTCCCAGTTCGCCGATTTCCAGGCGAACGTCGCGATGAGCCTGGCCAAGCGACTGCGACGGGCGCCGCGGGAGGTCGCCGAGGCGATCAAGACGGAGCTGTCCGACTTCCCCGGCACGATCGAGGTCAGCGGCCCCGGCTTCCTCAACATCACGCTCGACGACTCGTGGATCGAGTCCGAGGCGACGCGGATGCTGGCCGACCCACGGCTCGGCGTCGGCACGATCACGCCGTCGCAGACCGTGGTGATCGACTACTCCGCGCCCAACGCGGCCAAGGAGATGCACGTCGGCCACCTGCGCACCACGATCGTGGGTGACTCGCTGGCCCGCCTGCACGAGCACCTCGGCAACACCGTGATCAGGCAGAACCACCTGGGCGACTGGGGCACGCCGTTCGGCATGCTCATCGAGCACCTGCTCGAGATCGGCGAGGAGGCCGCGGTCGCGCAGCTGGAGGCCGGCCAGGGCACGGAGTTCTACCAGGCGGCGCGGGCGAAGTTCGACTCCGACGACGACTTCAGGCAGCGCGCCCGGGTGCGGGTGACCACGCTGCAGTCGGGCGACGCCGAGACGATGCGGCTGTGGCACGTGTTCATGGAAGCCACCGTCCGCTACTTCAACAAGGTCTACCAGCTGCTCGGCGTGACGCTGACCGATGCCGACCTCGCCGGCGAGAGCATGTACAACCCCATGCTCCAGAAGACGTGCGACGACCTCGAGGCGGCCGGGACGGCGGTGATCAGCGACGGCGCGCTCTGCGTGTTCCCGCCCGGCTTCACCGGCTCCGACGACAAGCCGCTGCCGCTGATCATCAGGAAGAGTGACGGCGGCTACGGCTACGCCACCACCGACATGGCGGCGATCCGCTACCGCGTCCACGACCTGAAGGCCGAGCGCATCCTCTACGTCGTGGGCAACGAGCAGGCGCTGCACTTCCGGATGGTGTTCGCCGCGGCGCGGCTGGCGGGCTGGCTGCCCGACTCGGTCTCGGCCGAGCACGTCCAGATCGGCATGATGCTGGGCAAGGACGGGCGCCGGTTCAAGACCCGTTCCGGCGAGTCCGTCAAGCTGATGGACCTGCTCCAGGAGGCCGTCGACCGGGCCACGGCGGCCATCGCCGACCGGGGTTACGACGATGCCACCACGAAGGAGATCGCGCATGCCGTCGGCATGGGCGCGGTGAAATATGCCGATTTGTCGGTCAGTCACGACAGCGAGTACGTCCTCGACTTCGACCGCATGATCAGCTTCACCGGCAACACCGGCCCCTACATGCAGTACGCCACCGCCAGGATCCGCTCCATCTTCCGCAAGGCGGGAATGGCTCCGGCCGAGGCGACGGGCCCCATCGTGCTCGCCGCGCCGGCCGAGCGCGCGCTGGGCCTCCAGCTGCTCGGTTTCGGCGAGCTGGTCTCCCAGGTCACCACCGAGTCCGAGCCGCACCGGCTGTGCAACTTCCTGTTCCAGACCGCCAGCCTCTTCAGCACGTTCTACGATGAGTGCCCGGTGACCAAGGAAGGCGTCGACCCGGAGACCAGGCAGCACCGGCTGGCCCTGTGCAAGCTGGTGCTGGACGTTCTGGAGAAGGGGCTCGACCTGCTGGGTGTGCCCGTTCCCGAGCGTATGTAACAGGCAGTTGACTCAAAGCCCGCAGATCCGCCGTGGGCGCGCCTCCACCTGGTTGGCGCGCCCGAACGGTTAGGCTTTACGCGGTCATGAATTGAGGCCGAAATGGGGGAGTTCTCTGCCTTGAGCACGGACCTGACTGCGAGCCCCCAAGCGGCTACGGAGTTGCATCGTTACGCTGAGGCGCTGCTCGCTCACCTCGCCGCCAAGGGCGCTGCCCCTCCCGCCACACCAGGTTTTCGCGATATACCCGGCTATTGGCTGCCCCCGGCCATCGAAGCGCTGGTCGCCATCCTCGCCGGCGAAGACCCGCTGGAGCCGCTGAGCCGGGCCGCCGGGCGTGACCAGCAGCAGACCGCGCTCTTCCTCTGCCTGGCCCTCGCGGTGTCCGGGCAGGGCGGCCGCATCCACGCCTCCTGGCTCGGCACCGCCTTCGGCGAGCTCTCACTCGACCGGCCGGTCTCCCACGGCCAGCGCTCGCTCTGGCTGGCCGCCGCCCGGGGGGCGTACGGCCCCGCCGGCAAGATCTTCGTGCTGCGCAAACTCGACGCCCTGGCCGTCCAGGAACACGCCGACCCGGAGCAGTGGGTGCAGGCGCTGGTGCCGGGCGAGCCTTCGGTCGTGGTGCCGCCGTCCCTCGCCGACTTCCCGGAGATGGCCGAGATCCCCGAACTGGCCAGACCCGCCGTGGCGGCCGCCCGCCTGGCGAGACTGCGCGGGCGCTGCGCCGAGATCACCTCGACGCGGCAGGCCGAGCAGGACACCGCCATCTCGCTCGACAACAGCTCCGGCAGCCCGGCCTCCAGCTGGGCCGAGGACGAGCCGCTCGCCGTCCTGCGCTCCCTGATCGGCCTCGGCGGCCCGGCCGGCCCGATGGCCTCGCTCAACTCGTACCTGCTCGAAGACCTCCGCCCGGGCTCCGACCCGCACCTGGCGGCGATCGCCCTGCACGTGGCGGGGCCCATCCTGCGCGGCGTGGCCGAGGAGCTCGAAGCCGACAGCCGCCTCGCGCCGCCCACCACGCTCACCGTCGCCCTTCTCGGCCACCGCATCCACCTGCGCCCGGAGGGCCCGGAGGCGTCGTCGCTGGCCGCCGCCGAGGCGGCGCTCATCGCGGACGGCGTCATGCCCCGCCCCCGCCCGTGGGCGGCGATGGTCCTGATCGTGGCCGGCATCGCCTGCCTCGTCGGGGCCGTGATCTCCAGCAGCCTGTTCGCCGCCGCCGCGGTGGCCATGATCGGCCTGGCCGGGTGGCAGCTCTGGCAGCGCCGCAAGCTCGTCGAAGCCGACGCCCGCTACGTGGCCGCCCAGGTCAGCGAGCTGAAGGAGCTGGCGGAGGGGGCGGTGTGGGCCCTGCACGCGTACGCGAGGGAGGCGGACGAGCGCGCGAAGCAGGCCACGGAGGACGCGGCCGAACTGACCCGCCTCATCCGCCGGGGCCCCCGCGCCGGCTGACCCCGCTTACGGACGCTCACGGCGCTGGCTAACGGCCCTTCGGCCAAGGGGCGGGCGCCTTACAGTCATCGATCCCGCGGCGAACGGGATCGGACACTTACGGTAATCGGTCCCGCTGGCAAGTCCGGGAGTGCCGTTGATCAGTGGACCGCACCTGGGCTGCACCGGATGAACACTTACGGTAATCGGCGCTGACGGCCTTCCAGGCGGGGTGTCGGGTACGGGCGGTCTATCGGGACGCGCCCTTTGATCTGCGGACCGGGCCTGGGATACCCAGGAGCCTGGTCGCTGTCGAGAAGCCGTCCAGGGGCCAGCGGACCATGACACGCTGGCGGCCTGCCTGAATGGCCCGGGTCGGTGGCGCATCGACGATCCGCCTCCGCACCCGGCCACCGGCTCGACCCCGCCGGGCGATCGTGGTCAGCGCAGCCCGCCTCTGCGCGCCGACCACGGCCCAGCGGCCCGGTTACCACACTCAGGTGGTCTCGATCTCCACGTGCGCCGGCGCGAGCAGGAAGACGCGGTCGGCGATGCGCTCGATCCGCCCTTCGCACCCATAGGCCAGCCCGGCGGCGAAGTCGACCATCCTCGTCGCCTCGGGCATCGCCATGCCCGAGACGTCCATGATTACCGTCTGCCCGTCACGGAAGTGCTGGCCGATCAACGGCGCGTCGTTGTACTTGAGCGGCTGGACCATCACGATTCGCGACGAGTCGACGTTGGCGCGCCACCGCCTGGCGGCCCGCTCGGTCGCGGGGACGTACTCGTCCTCGTACTGCTCGTCGTCGTCATAGCCTTCGTCGTAGTGATCGACCCCGCTCAGGCCAAGGTAGCTCACCACCTTGCGCACTGCCCCCATCGGCTTGTCCTTTCCTCAGGAACTCACCGTAATCGGCACGTCCCTACACATTGGACGGTAACCGACGATTCCGCATTCGCCACGCGACACGCCCAGCCCTAATTCCATTTTGTACAGCTTGCAGCCCGCTTGCATCTGGATATCCGACCCCCGCCCGCCATCGGTCACGTGCGCCTCTCCACTGTCGACGCCTTCACCAGCCAAGGTTTTCCACCCTAATCGCGCGGCGCGCTGCCCGCTGGGCTCTCCGGTTACTGGTGGACGGATGCAGAGAGTAGCCATCGGGATGAACCACACGGAGCCTCGCCAATTCCCCCGCGCCGGCTCCCTCACCGCCGCCGAAGTCACCCTCTGTGGTCACTCGCCGGGCGCGCCCGATGCCTGTCCTCTATTCAACGGAGGCGACGGAGACACCACTCGAATTTGGTGCGGCGTGCAGACCGATGCGTAGTGGCGTGGATGGAGGCGGGTGGCACACGTATGAGAATGCGGCCCTGGAGCCGGTGCCTCAGGCTCGTAGGTACGGGTCCCGGAGTCGGGGGTGGGGCGGACAGCCGGCCGGGCGAGGGAACACGTCTCACGGCTCCACCCCGCCGCACAGCACAAAAAAAGGGGTCCGACGCCCAAGGCGTCGAACCCCCTCAAAGATTGTCCGGCGGCGACCTACTCTCCCACACCCTCCCGAGTGCAGTACCATCGGCGCAGAGAAGCTTAACTTCCGGGTTCGGAATGTAACCGGGTGTTTCCTTCCCGCCATAACCGCCGTAACCCTATGAAACTATCAAGCACTACCGCTTGTTGTTTCAGAATTGCCTAGTGGACGCGAGCAAGAAGCTTTGTGGTCAAGTCCTCGGCCTATTAGTACCGGTCAGCTCCACACGTTACCGTGCTTCCACCTCCGGCCTATCAACCCGGTCGTCTACCGGGAGCCTTACCCACTCTCGTGGTGGGAGACCTCATCTCAAGGCAAGCTTCCCGCTTAGATGCTTTCAGCGGTTATCCCTCCCGAACGTAGCCAACCAGCCGTGCACCTGGCGGTACAACTGGCACACCAGAGGTTCGTCCGTCCCGGTCCTCTCGTACTAGGGACAGCCCCTTTCAAGTCTCCTGCGCGCGCAGCGGATAGGGACCGAACTGTCTCGCGACGTTCTAAACCCAGCTCGCGTACCGCTTTAATGGGCGAACAGCCCAACCCTTGGGACCTACTCCAGCCCCAGGATGCGACGAGCCGACATCGAGGTGCCAAACCATCCCGTCGATATGGACTCTTGGGGAAGATCAGCCTGTTATCCCCGGGGTACCTTTTAGCCGTTGAGCGACACCGCTTCCACACGCCGATGCCGGATCACTAGTCCCAGCTTTCGCTCCTGCTCGACCCGTCAGTCTCACAGTCAAGCTCCCTTGTGCACTTACACTCAACACCTGATTGCCAACCAGGCTGAGGGAACCTTTGGGCGCCTCCGTTACCCTTTGGGAGGCAACCGCCCCAGTTAAACTACCCACCAGACACTGTCCCCGATCCGGATCACGGACCAGAGTTAGACATCCAAAACGACCAGAGTGGTATTTCACCAATGACTCCACCCGAACTAGCGTCCGAGCTTCCCAGTCTCCCACCTATCCTACACAAGCCGTTCCAAACACCAATGTCAAGCTGTAGTGAAGGTCCCGGGGTCTTTCCGTCCTGCTGCGCGAAACGAGCATCTTTACTCGTACTGCAATTTCACCGGGTCTGCGGTTGAGACAGCGGGGAAGTCGTTACGCCATTCGTGCAGGTCGGAACTTACCCGACAAGGAATTTCGCTACCTTAGGATGGTTATAGTTACCACCGCCGTTTACCGGCGCTTAAGTTCTCACCTTCGCCCAGCAAGCTGGACTAAGCGGTCCCCTTAACGTTCCGGCACCGGGCAGGCGTCAGTCCGTATACATCGTCTTACGACTTCGCACGGACCTGTGTTTTTAGTAAACAGTCGCTTCCCCCTGGCCACTGCGACCCCCACCAGCTCCGAGTGCAAGACTCATCACCAGCAGAGGTCCCCCTTCTCCCGAAGTTACGGGGGCAATTTGCCGAGTTCCTTAACCACAGTTCACCCGATCGCCTTAGTATTCTCTACCTGACCACCTGAGTCGGTTTAGGGTACGGGCCGCCACAACACTCGCTAGAGGCTTTTCTCGGCAGCATAGGATCATCCACTTCACCACAATCGGCTCGGCATCACATCTCAGGATATATGCGAGGCGGATTTGCCTACCTCACTCCCTACATGCTTACCCCAGGACAACCATCGCCTGGGCTGGACTACCTTCCTGCGTCACCCCATCGCTTACCTACTACCCAATCAGGCCGAGCGTTCGGTCTAACACCAGTCCCGAAGGACCAGCTGACTTAAGGACTCTTAGTATCAAGGGGTTCAGTATGGGCGCGTTAAAGCGGGTACGGGAATATCAACCCGTTGTCCATCGACTACGCCTGTCGGCCTCGCCTTAGGTCCCGACTTACCCTGGGCGGATTAGCCTGCCCCAGGAACCCTTGGTCATCCGGCGCGAGGGTTTCTCACCCTCGATTCGCTACTCATGCCTGCATTCTCACTCGCACAGCCTCCACAACTAGATCACTCTGCTGCTTCGCCGGCTGCACGACGCTCCCCTACCCATCAACACAACATGTGTGTCAATGCCACGACTTCGGCGGTGTACTTGAGCCCCGCTACATTGTCGGCGCAGAATCACTTGACCAGTGAGCTATTACGCACTCTTTCAAGGGTGGCTGCTTCTAAGCCAACCTCCTGGTTGTCTCTGCGACTCCACATCCTTTCCCACTTAGCACACGCTTAGGGGCCTTAGTCGGTGATCTGGGCTGTTTCCCTCTCGACTACGAACCTTATCGCCCGCAGTCTCACTGCCACGCTCTCACTTACCGGCATTCGGAGTTTGGCTGACGTCAGTAACCTTGTCGGGCCCATTAGCCATCCAGTGCTCTACCTCCGGCAAGAAACACGCGACGCTGCACCTAAATGCATTTCGGGGAGAACCAGCTATCACGGAGTTTGATTGGCCTTTCACCCCTACACACAGATCATCCCCCAGGTTTTCAACCCTGGTGGGTTCGGTCCTCCACCCAGTCTTACCTGAGCTTCAACCTGCCCATGCGTAGATCACTCCGCTTCGGGTCTACAGCATGCGACTCAACGCCCTATTCAGACTCGCTTTCGCTACGGCTCCCCCACACGGGTTAACCTCGCCACACACCATAACTCGCAGGCTCATTCTTCAAAAGGCACGCAGTCACATCACACAGAAGCAAGCTTCTGTAAGCTCCTACGGCTTGTAGGCACACGGTTTCAGGTACTATTTCACGACCCCTCACCGGGGCACTTTTCACCTTTCCCTCACGGTACTCGTGCACTATCGGTCATCAGGGAGTATTTAGGCTTACCAGGTGGTCCTGGCAGATTCACACAGGATTTCTCGAGCCCCGTGCTACTTGGGATCCCCTCAAGGAGTCCATCCGATTTCGTCTACCCGGCTCTCACGGTCTACGGCGCCCCTTCCCAGAGGCTTCAACTATCAGAAGGATTTCTCACTCCTCGAAGCAGCGGCAGCCACTTCAAGAGGGTCCCACGACCCCGGACATGCAACGCCTGCCGGCTATCACACACGCCCGGTTTAGCCTCATCCGCTTTCGCTCACCACTACTCACGGAATCACTGTTGTTTTCTCTTCCTACGGGTACTGAGATGTTTCACTTCCCCGCGTTACCACCAACCGCCCTATACATTCAGGCGGAGGCAACACCACATGACTGGTGCTAGGTTTCCCCATTCGGACATCCCCGGATCAACGTCTGGTTGGCGACTCCCCGAGGCTTAACGCAGCCTCCCACGTCCTTCATCGGCTCCTGATGCCAAGGCATCCACCGTGTGCCCTAAAAAACTTGGCCACAAAGATGCTCGCGTCCACTATGCAAATCTCAAACAACAAACAGCAACCGCATCCAAGCCCGGGAAACCCGAACCCTTCAGCGGCCCTGTACTCCAGAAGAACCGGTCACCCGTTTCCTCAGGACTCAACAGTGTGTCCAACCAGCCCGGACCCTCGAAACCCCGTTCCCACTCCCTCACGGGCGGTACTAGCAGTCCGACAATCACGGCCTGGTTGAGTAGCCAGTGCTCCACTAGTGAGCTGTCACCCCACCACACATTCGGTGGTGAAGGGTGAAGATGCTCCTTAGAAAGGAGGTGATCCAGCCGCACCTTCCGGTACGGCTACCTTGTTACGACTTCGTCCCAATCGCCAGCCCCACCTTCGACCGCTCCCCCCAGCAAGCTGGTTGGGCCACGGGCTTCGGGTGTTGCCGACTTTCGTGACGTGACGGGCGGTGTGTACAAGGCCCGGGAACGTATTCACCGCAGCATTGCTGATCTGCGATTACTAGCGACTCCGACTTCATGGGGTCGAGTTGCAGACCCCAATCCGAACTGAGACCGGCTTTTAGGGATTCGCTCCACCTCACGGTATCGCAACCCTCTGTACCGGCCATTGTAGCATGTTTGCAGCCCAAGACATAAGGGGCATGATGACTTGACGTCATCCCCACCTTCCTCCGAGTTGACCCCGGCAGTCCCCCATGAGTCCCCACCACCCCGAAGGGCGTGCTGGCAACATGGAGCAAGGGTTGCGCTCGTTGCGGGACTTAACCCAACATCTCACGACACGAGCTGACGACAGCCATGCACCACCTGTCACCCAGTCCGAAGAGGCGCCTGTCTCCAGGCGTTTCCGGGTGATGTCAAACCTTGGTAAGGTTCTTCGCGTTGCGTCGAATTAAGCAACATGCTCCGCCGCTTGTGCGGGCCCCCGTCAATTCCTTTGAGTTTTAGCCTTGCGGCCGTACTCCCCAGGCGGGGCGCTTAATGCGTTAGCTCCGGCACGGAGATCGTGGAAGATCCCCACACCTAGCGCCCAACGTTTACAGCGTGGACTACCAGGGTATCTAATCCTGTTCGCTCCCCACGCTTTCGCTCCTCAGCGTCAGGTAAGGCCCAGCAAGCCGCCTTCGCCACCGGTGTTCCTCCTGATATCTGCGCATTTCACCGCTACACCAGGAATTCCACTTGCCCCTACCTACCTCTAGCCGGCCCGTATCCACCGCAGACCCGCAGTTAAGCTGCGGGCTTTCACGGCAGACGCGACCAGCCACCTACGAGCTCTTTACGCCCAATAATTCCGGACAACGCTTGCGCCCTACGTATTACCGCGGCTGCTGGCACGTAGTTAGCCGGCGCTTCTTCTGCAGGTACACGTCAACTTCGTCCCTGCTGAAAGAGGTTTACAACCCGAAGGCCGTCATCCCCCACGCGGCGTCGCTGCGTCAGGCTTCCGCCCATTGCGCAATATTCCCCACTGCTGCCTCCCGTAGGAGTCTGGGCCGTGTCTCAGTCCCAGTGTGGCCGGTCGCCCTCTCAGGCCGGCTACCCGTCGTCGCCTTGGTAGGCCACTACCCCACCAACAAGCTGATAGGCCGCGAGCCCATCCCCAACCGAAAAACTTTCCACCACCACCCGATGCCGGGGGCGGTCGTATCCGGTATTAGACCCAGTTTCCCGGGCTTATCCCAGAGTCAGGGGCAGGTTGCTCACGTGTTACTCACCCGTTCGCCGCTCGAGTACCCCGAAGGGCCTTTCCGCTCGACTTGCATGTGTTAAGCACGCCGCCAGCGTTCGTCCTGAGCCAGGATCAAACTCTCCAAACAATGTCTTTCGTTTGGATTGTGAATCCAAGCAATTTCCGTCAATAATGACGGGGATATGCATGTATCTCATGCACTGGCTTTTAACACACTGTTGAGTTCTCAAGAAACGGACGCGTACTTCCTTGCTCAAAACCGTTCCGGTCTTTCGCTCGGAGGCGTTCATTTCGTTGTGTCTTTACTCTTTCAGCCGTTCAAGTCCCTGTCAAATTGACCCGACTCGCTCGACTTGCTGGAATTAAGACCTGCCCCGCTTCCGGGACAACCCCTCTAACTTACCAGCCCTCACGAGTGGACGCGCACGTCCGCCGTGATGGAGGAGGAGAAGAAGGGTTGTGCCGTACTGCGTCGGCTCTTCAAGATTAGCAGCGCTCCCGACCCCTCGGGCCGGATCGCCGCGTACGACGGACACAGATCGATCACGACCGAACATAGACTCCCCACGTGAGCAGTAACACGCCGCCAGTGGCGAAGAAGGTTCCGACTGAGCGCACCCACCACGGTGACACCGTCATCGACGAGTACGCCTGGCTGAGCAACAAGGAAGATCCCGATACCACCGCCTATCTGGAGGCGGAGAACGAGTTTCTCAAACAGCAGACCGCTCACCTCTCCGATCTCCAGGAGCAGGTGTTCCAGGAGATCAAGGGCCGCACGCAGGAAACCGACCTCTCGGTGGCCAGCCGCAAGGGCTCCTGGTGGTACTTCTCGCGCACCTCTGAAGGCAAGCAGTACGCCGTCTCCTGCCGCGTCCCGGCCGACAGCGACGCGCCCCCGGAGATCACCCCGGGTGCCACTCTCGAACGCGAGGAGGTGATTCTCGACGGCAACGAGCTCGCCGGCGACAGCCCGTTCTTCTCGATCGGCACCAGCTCCGTCTCGCCCGACGGCACGATGCTGGCCTATTCGACCGACTTCAAGGGCGACGAGCGATTCACGCTGAAGTTCAAGAACCTCGAAACCGGCGAACTCCTCCCCGACGAGATCACCGACATCTTCTACGGCGGCGCCTGGTCGGCCGACGGCTCGACGTTCTTCTACACGCGCGTGGACGACGCCTGGCGCCCGTTCCAGGTCTACCGGCACACCCTCGGCACCGAAGAGGACGTGCTGGTCTACGAGGAGTCCGACGAGCGTTACTGGGTCGGCATCGGCCTGACGCGCAGCGAGAAATACCTCGTGCTCGGCGCGGGCAGCAAGATCACCAGCGAGGTGCGCATTCTCGACGCCACCGACCCCGCCGGTGAGTTCACGGTCGTGCGCCCCAGGAAGACCGGCGTCGAATACGGCGTCGAGCACGCGGGCGACTTCTTCTACGTGCTCCACAACGAGAACGCCGAGAACTTCGAGCTGGCCACCGCCCCGATCGACGACCCCGGCACCTGGACGCCGCTGATCGCCCACCGGGACGACACCAGGCTCCTGGAGATCGACGCCTTCTCCGACCACGCCGTGGCGCACTTCCGCCGCGACGGGCTGACCGGCCTGCGCGTGCTGCCGTACCCGGGCGACGTCCAGGACTGGCGCGAGCGGATCGAGGCCGCCGAGCGGAACGCGTACGAGATCGACTTCCCCGAGCCGCTCTACGACGTCGGCCCCGCGGGCAACCCCGAGTTCACCACGACGCGGCTCCGGCTGGCCTACACGAGCATGGTCACCCCGCCCAGCGTGTACGACTACGAGCTCGACACGCACGAGCTGATCCTGCTCAAGCAGCGCCCGGTGCTGGGCGGCTACGACCCGGCCGACTACGAGCAGTTCCGCGAGTGGGCCACGGCCGAGGACGGCACACGGATCCCGGTGTCCATCGTGAAGCGCAAGGACTCCGCCAGGCCCGCGCCGACCGTCCTGTACGGCTACGGCAGCTACGAGACCTCCATCGACCCCGGCTTCTCGGTCCCGAGGCTCTCGCTGCTCGACCGCGGGTTCGTCTTCGCGGTCGCGCACATCAGGGGCGGCGGTGAGATGGGCCGCCGCTGGTACGAGGACGGCAAGCTCACCAGGAAGCGCAACACGTTCACCGACTTCGTGGCCGTGGCCAGGCACCTGAAGGCGACCGGCTGGAGCGAGCGGATCATCGCCAGGGGCGGCTCGGCCGGCGGCCTGCTGATGGGCGCGGTCGCGAACCTGGCGCCGGAGGAGTTCGCGGGCGTGGTGGCCGAGGTGCCGTTCGTGGACGCCCTGAACACCATCCTGGACCCGTCGCTCCCGCTCACCGTGATCGAATGGGACGAGTGGGGCGACCCGCTGCACAACCCCGACGTCTACGCCTACATGAAGAGCTACACCCCGTACGAGAACGTGGACGGCCGCGCGTACCCGCCGATTCTCGCCATCACCAGCCTGAACGACACCCGCGTCCTCTACCACGAGCCCGCGAAGTGGATCGCCCGGCTGCGGGCGACGGCCGACGGCGGGCCGTTCCTGCTCAAGACGGAGATGGGCGCCGGGCACGGCGGCCGCAGCGGGCGCTACGACGCCTGGCGCGAGGAGGCCTTCGCGCTCTCCTGGATCATCGAGAGGGGCACCGCATGACCTATCAGGCCGACGACCGGCGCTACGAGCGGCAGCCGTACAACCGCAGCGGCCGCAGCGGGCTGAAGCTGCCCGCGGTCTCCCTGGGCCTGTGGCACAACTTCGGCGACACCCGCCCGATCGAGAACTCGCGGGCGATCCTGCGGCGCGCGTTCGACCTCGGGGTGACGCACTTCGACCTGGCCAACAACTACGGTGTCCCGTACGGCTCTGCGGAGACGAACTTCGGCCGCATCCTGCGCGAGGACTTCACCCCGTACCGGGACGAGCTGATCATCTCCACCAAGGCCGGCTACGACATGTGGCCGGGCCCGTACGGCGAGTGGGGCTCGCGCAAGTACGTCCTGGCCAGCCTCGACCAGTCGCTGCGTCGCATGGGGCTGGAGTACGTCGACATCTTCTACAGCCACCGCCCCGACCCGCAGACGCCGCTGGAGGAGACCATGGGGGCGCTCGACCGGGCCGTGCGCTCGGGCAAGGCGCTCTACGCGGGCATCTCCAACTACTCGGCCGAGCAGACCGCCCAGGCCGCGCGGATCATGCGCGAGCTGGGCACGCCGCTGCTCATCCACCAGCCGTCCTACTCGATGATCAACCGGTGGATCGAGGACGGGCTGCTCGACGCGGTGGAGGAGGCGGGCATGGGCTGCATCGTGTTCTCGCCGCTGGCGCAGGGCCTGCTGACCGACCGCTATCTCGACGGCGTGCCGGCGGACTCGCGGGCGGCGACGAGCAGGTTCCTCAGCGCCGACCGGATCGACCTCGACCTGGCCCGCGGGCTCAACGAGATCGCCGGGGGCCGCGGGCAGACGCTGGCCCAGATGGCGCTGTCGTGGACGCTCAGGGACCCGCGGGTGACGAGCGTGCTCATCGGGGCGAGCAGCGTGAAACAGCTCGAGGACAACGTGGCGTGCGTGGACGGCCCCGCCTTCACGGAGGACGAGCTGGCGGCCATCGACAAGATCACCGAAAGTTACACGAGCCGCTGATCACAGGGCTTCGTGCCGCTGGAGGTAGGTGAAGGCGGCCCAGCCGGGCAGCACCGGCAGCCAGAACGTGAGCAGCCGGTGCAGCAGCACGGCCGAGGTGGCCAGCTCGGCGGGCACGCCGGCCACGGTCAGGCCGCCCGCGAGCGCGAGTTCGACCGCGCCCAGACCGCCCGGTGTGGGCGCGGCCGAGCCGATGGCGTTGGCCGTGAGGTAGACGACCGCGACGGCGGTGAAGCTGAGCGAGCCGCCGAACGCGGCCACGCAGGCGTCCAGGCACAGCACGAACGCCAGGGTGATCATGAGCGTGCCCGTGCACGCCTCCACCATCTTGCGCGGCGACTGCAGCACGTCGAGCAGCCTCGGCAGCACGTTCGAGAACAGCTTGCGCATCCTGGAGGTCACCAGCCTGCGCAGCGGCGGCACGCCGAGCACCACCACGACCAGCACCGCGACCGCGAGCAGCACCACGACGAGGCCGCGCGACGGGGTGAACGACGTGGTCGTGGTGGAGCCGGTGATGTAGGCGAACAGCAGCAGCAGCGCGATGTGGAAGACCAGCATGATGAGCTGCGAGGCCCCCACGCTGGCCACCGCGCTGGCCGGCGGGATGCCGCGCTTCTGCAGGTAGCGGGTGTTGATCGCGACGCCGCCCACGGCGGCGGGCGCGACGAGCTTGACGAACGACGAGGCGAACTGCACGAGCACGGTGCGCCAGAGCGGCAGCGGCTCGGGCACGAAGCCCCGCAGCATCAGGGCCGCGGCCACGAAGCTGACGAACGACGCGACCAGCGCCACCCCGGACCAGGCCCAGTTGGCCGTGGTGACCACCCGGTAGATGTCGACCCGGCTGAGCTGGGAGAGCACGATGTACGCGGCCAGCGTGCTGGCGATGATCGTGATCAGGGTGCGGGGTTTGAAGCGTTCGAGGCGTACTTCCTCGACCTTGCCCTGCGGCTTGAGCGCGACGATGTGCTCGCGGAGGCCGGCCAGCAGGTGCTTGTTCTTCGACAGGGCCGAACGGGTCTCCCTGGTCAGCGCGATGCGCTGGAGCAGCGGCATGGCGGCGGCCAGCGTGTCGGGCCCCATGACGGCCGCCGCCGTCCGCACGGAGCGCTCGGGGCCGACGCGCAGCGCCAGGTAGGTGAGCAGCTGGGCGATGTCGAGCCTGAGCAGCAGGTCGCCGGCGGCGATCTCGCCGCTGCGGGCGTCGGTCAGCACGACGCGGCCCGCCCGGTCGAGGTGGATGCTGTCGCCGGTCAGCCGCCGATGGGCCAGGCGCTGGATCTGCAGCAGCTCCACCTGCTCCCAGATCTGGGCGAGCAGCTCGTCGTCGATCTGCTCGTCGGGCACCTCGTCGAGGGGGCGCGTCTCGATGTGCTCGTAGGCGAGCATCGCGGCCTCGGTGCCGATCTCGCTGGTGCCGAGCAGCCTGGGGGTGCTGGCGCCGGCCGCCTGGGCCGCGTACGCCATGAGCGCCTCGCGCTCCAGCTCCGCCCGGAGCGACCTGATGGCCCTGCGCCTGGTCTCGGAGTTGAGCCGGATGCGCCGCCACAGCCGGTACGGCAGCCCGGCCACCTGCCGGTCGCGGTCGAGCACGGTGACGTCGAGGCTGGTGCCGTCCTTGAGGCCGATGGCGTAGCGGCGGCTGCCCTGGTGGTCGTCCTCGATGCGGCGGGCCGAGACCACCGCGAACGACAGCTTGCGCAGCGCGGCCACCACGGCGCTGCCGGCCGGCCTGGTGTTGGGGCTGCCGACGCCGTAGAGGGTGGCGTAGCCGATGACCATGCCGACCAGCACCGTGACGATGGCGCTCGGGATCGTGATCTGCCGGCCGGAGAAGAAGGCGAGGATGTAGAGGGCGATCGTGGTCCACATCAGCATGCGCCAGGTGGGCCGGCGCGAGATGCGGACGGCGGTGGCGTACGCGACGACCGAGGTGAGCAGCGTGTTCACCGGCTCGATCGTCCGGTCGCCGGTCAGCAGCACGCGCAGGTCTTCGGCGTTGCCGGCGACCAGCCACTGCCCGAGCAGGAACGACCCGGCCATGCCGATGATCGCGGCGATCAGCCCTTCGGCGACGCGCAGCCCGTCGCGGTGGAAGACCCGCTCGACGGCGAACGCCGCGGGCACGATGAGCACGGCCGCGCCACCGAGGAACGCGGCGATCCTGCTGAGCAGCGGTACGAGCTGCGCGCCCTCCTTGACGTCGGCCTCCAGGCCGATGAGCGTCTGCTTGGCGACCAGCGCGAGCAGGACGACCGCGGCGAGCACGATGAGCGTGCTGAAGAAGCGCAGCAGGTCGGAGGGGCGGCGAAGGCGCTGCGGCAGCAGCGGCTCTACAACGTAGACGTCGCTTTCCGCGCGTGACTCACCCACGGCTGGATCCCCCTCGAGGTCCTCCGTGTCATCTCGTTCCCTGATTTCGGCCACCGACAGCGATTCTGCACCTTCCCGGCCGGACCGTGCGATCTCTAGGCTTCCAGTGTCCTCAATCGCCCCCGCACTCGTCGCACGGGGCAGGCTACACGCATTTCCGCGTCTGCTGTCATTCCAGGTGCGGGACGTAGTCTGTGTCCCATGTCGGGTGAATTGAGGGTTCTAGGGGCGTGTCCGCTGGACTGCCCGGATGGCTGCTCCTGGGTGGTCACCGTCGAGAACGGCAGGGCCGTCAAACTGCGCGGCAACCCCGACCACCCGTACACCAGGGGCGCCCTGTGCGTGAAGGTCAACCGTTACCTTGAGCACACCCGGGCGGACGACCGCATCCTCTACCCCATGCGCCGCACCGGTCCCAAGGGCTCCGGCCAGTTCGAGCGCATCACGTGGGACGAGGCGCTCGACGAGATCTCGGTGCGGCTGCGCGGCATCGTGGCGGAGCACGGCGGGCAGGCCATCTGGCCGTACCTGGGCACCGGCACGCTCGGCTACCTGCAGGGCTGCGAGGGCGTGGCCGGGCGGCGGTTCTGGAACATGCTGGGCGCCTCCAAGCACTGGCTCAACATCTGCTCGGCGGCCGGCAGCAGCGGCCTGATGCGTACGAACGGCACCCCCGGCGGCATGGACCCCGAGAACTTCGCGCTGGCGAAGCTGATCCTGCTCTGGGGCACGAACACGCTGACCAGCGGCCACCACCTGTGGAAGTTCATCCAGGACGCGCGGGCGGAGGGCGCGCGCGTCGTCGCCATCGACCCGATCCGCACCAGGACGGCCGACCAGGCCGACGAGTACCTGGCGATCAGGCCGGGCACGGACGCGGCGCTCGCGCTCGGGCTGCTCAACGTCGTGCTGGCGGAGAACGCGCAGGATGAGGAGTTCCTGGCCGAGCACACCGAGGGCTGGGAGGACTTCCGCCAGGAGATCCTGAAATATCCGGTCGAGACTGTGGCTGAAATCACCGGCGTCCCCGCCTCCGCCATCCACAGCCTGGGGATGCGGCTGGCCCACACCCGCCCGACCGCCATCCGCGCCACGCAGGGCCTCCAGCGGCACCAGGGCGGCGGCACCGCGCTGCGCACGATCGCCTCGATCCCCGGCGTCACCGGCGACTGGCGCCACCCCGGCGGCGGCATCGCCTACTCCACCAGCGGCCACGTGCACTTCGACATCGACACCCGCGACGACCTGCTGGCCGGGCCCGTCCGCACCCTCGTCATGACCAAGCTGGGCTCACAGCTCGACGACGTGAAGTGCCTGTGGGTGTACGCGGCCAACCCGGCGGGCTCGAGCCCCGACGCCAACGCGATCAGGCGGCAGCTCGCCCGCGAGGACCTGTTCACGGTGGTCATGGAGCAGTTCCCGACCGATACCGTGGACTACGCCGACATCGTGCTCCCCGCGACCATGCAGACCGAGCACCCGGACCTGCACGCCGGGTACGGGCACCTCTACCTGCTCTGGAACGAGCCCGCCGAGCCCCCGCCCGGCGAGTGCCTGTCCACGACGGAGACGTTCCGGCGGCTGGCGGCGCACATGGGGATGACCGAGCCGTCGCTGTTCGACTCGGACCTGGAGCTGGCCGAGCAGCTGCTGTCGAGCGGGCACCCGTCCCTGGAGGGCATCACGCTGGACCGGCTGCGCAAGGAGGGCTGGGTGCGGATGAACTACCCCGCGCCCTTCACGCCGTTCGCCGAGGGCTTCCCGACGCGGTCGGGCAGGCTGCGCTTCCCGCCGGCGGGCAAGGCGTACACGCCGTCCCACACGGCCGGCGCGAGGGGCGGCGGCTCGCCGTACCCGCTGGCGCTGGTCACGCCCGCGCCGCACACGTTCCTCAACACGACCTTCGGCAACAACCCGGAGCTGCGCCGCCGCGCCAAGGACCCGGTGGTGCTGGTCAACCCGGCCGACGCGGCGGCCCGGGGGCTGGTGGCCGGTCAGCGGGTACGCGTGCACAACGACGGCGGCGAGTTCCTGGCGGACGTGGAGATCAGCGACCGCGTGGCGGCCGGGGTGGTGGCCTCGCCGAAGGGGCGCTGGCCGAAGCTGACCCCCGGCGGCGCCAACCCGAACGCGGTCGTGGCCGAGCGGGACGGGGACATGGGCAGGGGGCCGGGCTTCCACGACAACCTGGTCGAGATCAGCCCTTGTGCCGGTCCATGAACGCCACGATCCGGTCGAGCACGTCCTTCCCGTGAGGACTGGCGAACAGGGCCGAGGCGTGCAGGCTCTCCCCCGGGACGACCATGGTCTGGTTGTCGGGGGCCTTCGTGGCGGCGGCGTGCGCCTTGGCCAGGTCGTCGGCGCCGCCGTAGCCGTCGTTCTCGGAGCCGACCTGCAGGAGGGGAACGGTCAGCCGGGCCGCGTTCTCCGCGCTGATCTCGCCTGAGACGGCCACCACGCCGGCCGCCTTCGGGCCGAGCCGCACGGCGGCGGGGACGGCGGTGGTGGCGCCGATCGAGCCGCCGACCAGGAAGATCCGCTTGACGCCCGGCTCCTTGGCCAGGCGCCTGGCCATGGCGACGGCGCCGTCCTCGGGGAGGGTGGCGGAGGTCCTGGCGTACAGCAGGACGCGGTAGCCGGCCGCCACCAGGCGGTCCGACAGGGGCCGCCAGGTGCACACGTTGCCCCGGCGCTCGTAGGTGACGACCACGCCCACCGGGCCGTCACCGGCGATCACGCCGGGCAGATCGCCGTCGTGCTTGAAGATCTTGCCGTCCGCCTCGGTGAAGCAGCCGGAGACGTTCGGCCCCGTGGGGATCGGGGCCGGCGTCGTCGTCTCTGGGACCGGGGCCGGAGTCGTCGCCGCGGGAGCCGTGCTCGGCCCGGATGCCGTGGCGCCGGTGCTGGCCGCGCCCCCGCAGGCCGTCAGCACCCCCACCATGAGCCCCACCACACCTGTCAACGCGCGCATGGCCACCCTTTCCGCTCAACTATGTCAGAAGTGACATAGTTGCAAGGGCACCATATCCTTGGGCGAACCATGACTTCAACGCTGGGATTCGCGATCCTCGCCGTGCTGGCGCGCGGCGAGCGCACCGGGTACGACCTCGCCGCGGCCATGCGGCGGCCCGTCGGCTACTTCTGGACGGCCGGGCACAGCCAGATCCACGCCGAGCTGCAGAAGCTGCGGGCCGGGGGGCTGGTCGGCTTCGAGGCCGAGCACGGGCCGGGGCCGCAGGGCAGGAAGGTGTACCACCTGACCGCCGAGGGCGGGGCGGTGCTGCGGGAGTGGGTCACCGAGCCGCCGCGCGAGCGGCCGGAGCGCGACGAGCTGGTGCTGAAGACGTACGCGTCGTGGCTGGCCGAGCCGGAGCTGGTCAGGCGGATGTTCGCCGACCAGCTCGCCGCGCACGAGGAGCGGCTGGCCGAGTACGAGCGGCAGGAGGCGTCATTCGGCGGGCCGCCCGCCTTCGGCGATCCCGGGTTCGGCAGCTACGCCACGTTGCGCTGCGGGCTGAGCTACGAGCGGCACCGGGCCGACTGGTGCCGCTGGATGCTGGCTCAGCTCAGCGAGAGCTTGTAGCCCTCGTGGGAGGCCGTGAAGCCGAGGTTGTCGTAGAAGCGGTGCGCGTCCGTACGTGACTTGTCGGAGGTGAGCTGCACGATGGCGCAGCCGCGCTCCCGGGCCCGGTCGACGGCCCACGCGATCATCCGGCCGCCGAGGCCCTGGCCGCGGGCGGCGGCGGCGACCCTGACGGCCTCGATCTGGCACCGCTCGGCGCCCAGCCGCGACAGCCCGGCCAGGTACGTGAGCTGCATCGTGCCCACCACCTCGCCGTCCTGCTCGGCCACGATCAGCTCGTCGTAGGGGTTGGCGTCGATCCGCTCGAACGCCGCCAGGTAGCGCTCGTCGCCCGGGTCGCCCTCGCGCGTGGCGCCGAGATGGTCGTCGGCCAGCATCGCCACGATCGCCGGCACGTCCTCCTTGCGGGCCGCGCGGAAGAGCGCTTTCTCACTTTGCTGCATGTCCGAATGATGTCAGGGATGGCTCAGGGTCCGTCCCCGATGCCCCCAAGGGGGCCGAAAAGGCACCATGAGTGACATGAACGAAATCAGCCGACGAGATGAAGTCTCCCTGTCGGGCGCGGCGCTCCGCGGCGCCCCCTGGAAGGCCGCCGCCATCGGCGGCGGCGCCGTCGCCGCGACCAGCTTCGGCCTGGGCGTGATCACGGGCGGCGGCGACCTGGTGTGGGCGCTGGGCCTGGGCATCAGCCTGTTCGCCCTGATCGCCGCGATCGGCGCGGTCTCCAAGCCGCACGAGGGCGACCGGGTGACCCGCCAGGCTCGCCTGTGGTCGCTGAAGCACCCGTGGAAGTTCGCGCTGCTGCCCGCGGCCATCACGGCCGTGCTGGACTATCCGGTGCAGCTCGTGCTCGACGGCGAGGGGGTGTTCGGCTCCGGCATCCAGGCCCTGTGGCACGGCGCGCTGGTCTACCTGATCGCCGGCATCCTGACCCTCACCATGCGGGGCCGCGCCGATTCCGCCCGGTGAGCTCAGCCCTGCGCCTCCCGCTCGGCCTGGCTCCGGCACACGCAGAACTCGTTGCCCTCCGGGTCGAGCATCGTCACCCAGCCGCTGCCGTCGGGCTGCCGCCGGTCGTCGTGGACGGTCGCGCCCAGCCCGATCAGCCGCTCGACCTCCTGGTCGCGGGTCCTGCCCTCGGTGCCGTTGACGTCGAGGTGGATCCGGTTCTTCACGGTCTTGCCCTCGGGCACGCGGATGAACAGCAGGAACGGGTCCTGCTTGGTGCGCAGCATGACCTCTTCGTCGCCCGGCTTGTCGCCCTCGCCGAGCGGCAGCCCGGTGGCCTGGCTCCACCAGGTGGCGATCTCGTACGGGTCGGCGGCGTCGATGGTCACGGCATGAATTTCGATCACCTGGCCACCCAACCCGTGACGAGCCGAAACGTCAAGGTCAGGCGAGCACCCGCAGGCCGATGACCCCCGCCAGGATCAGCGCGATCGAGATGACGCGGGCCGGCGAGACCTCGTCCCCCATGGCGATCATGCCCAGCACCGCGGTGCCCGCCGCGCCGACACCGGTCCAGACGGCGTACGCGGTGCCGACTTCGAGGGTCTTGAGCGCGTACGAGAGCAGGCCGAAGCTCAGCACGGCC
This sequence comes from Nonomuraea angiospora, assembly GCF_014873145.1. Lineage (NCBI taxonomy): Bacteria > Bacillati > Actinomycetota > Actinomycetes > Streptosporangiales > Streptosporangiaceae > Nonomuraea > Nonomuraea angiospora. The sequence goes on from NZ_JADBEK010000001.1 coordinate 6,958,653, forward strand.
GTGACGAGGAACGACAGGGTCCACCACAGATGGCCGAACCCGTTGCTGAGCTTGAGCGAAAGGGCCATGACGACTTCGAAGACGCCGGCCAGCACGAGGACGATCCACGCCATGATCAGAACTCCCTTGAGACGAGACTTCGGTGCGTGCGTCGTCTTGGCGTTCCGGGTACGGCGCGTCTCGTCCGGGAGCTGTCAGCTCATGAGCGACAACGCTGCCCTCGACAGGATCATTCCCACCAGATGGTGACCCATCGGTCGCGCGGCAAGGGCCACATGCCCAGCTCCAGCACCGTGGACGCCACCTCCTCCGCCCTGGACGGGTCGAGGCACACCCTGCGGCACGCGCTGACCGCCAGGTCCTCCAGCGAGGTGAATCGTTCCAGGGGAGCTTCCCGTTCCTCCACCTGGACCGCGTAGCCGAGCGCCGCGGCCAGCGCCACGCAGTCCTCGGCGATGGGCCGCACCGGCCGGTCCATCCCGTGGAAGTGCTGCCACAGCGGCGTCATCCAGCTCATGGGGTGGCGGTGCGTGAGCTCCAGCACCACCCGCCCCTGCGTGCGCTCGTCGAGGGCCCGCAGGAAGCCGGCCAGGTCGACGACGTTGTAGACCACGTGGGCGGCGACGGTGACGTCCACCACGGGCACCCGGCCGGACACGTCGGGCCAGCGCCCCTCGACCGCCGTGACGGGCACGCCGAGCTTCTCCGCCCGGGCGGTCAGCCCCTCCAGCATCGACGCCGAGGTGTCCACCGCGTAGAGGTGGCCGATGCGCTCGTGCAGCGGCAGTGACGCGGCGCCGGGGCCCGAGCCCACGTCGAGCAGCGTGCCCTTGTCGGGCAGCGCCTCCGAGAGCCGGGACATGGTGGGGCCGTCGTCGGGCTCGGCCAGTGCCCTGTCGGTACGGGTGCCGAACCGCTCGGGCGAATGACTCCAGGGGTCGGCGGGAGCCCTGGCCGTGATCTCATCGGGAATGGCCCAGGATTCCAGGCGCTCTCGCCATCTCGCGGCGAGTTCTTCGGCGTCCATGGAGACGAGCATGCCACGCATACCTGGGGTTACCCGCGGGTAGCATTGCAGAGTAAGGTTACTCGCCAGTACGAATACCCCTCGGTTCAAGGAGATCGACCCCCATGGGCCACTACAAGAGCAACGTGCGAGACCTGGAATTCAACCTCTTCGAGGTGTTCGGGCGACGCGAGATCCTCGGCACAGGGCCCTTTGCGGACGTGGACGAGGAGGTCGCGCGGGGCATTCTCGACGAGGTCAACAGGCTGGCCACCGGCGTCCTGGCCGACTCCTTCGAGGAGGGCGACAGGAACCCGCCCGTGTTCGACGCGGCGACCAGCTCCGTGAAGGTGCCCGAGGGCTTCAAGAAGTCCTACAAGGCGCTGGTGGACGGCGGCTGGGCCAACCTCGACCTGCCCGCCGAGCTGGGCGGCCCCGGCATCCCGAGGAGCCTGGCCTGGGCCACGGCCGAGCTGGTCCTGGGCTCCAACCCGGCGCTGTACATGTACGCCGCGGGCCCCAACTTCGCCTACACGCTGTGGAAGGTCGGCACGCCGGAGCAGAAGCGCTTCGCCGAGCTGGCCATCGAGCGCGAGTGGGGCGCCACGATGGTCCTCACCGAGCCGGACGCCGGCTCCGACGTGGGCGCCGGGCGGGCCAAGGCGGTGCGCCAGGAGGACGGCAGCTGGCACATCGAGGGCGTCAAGCGCTTCATCACCAGCGCCGAGCACGACATGGCCGAGAACATCTTCCATCTCGTGCTGGCCCGGCCTGAGGGCCACGGGCCTGGCACCAAGGGGCTGTCGATGTTCCTGGTGCCGAAGTTCCACGTGAATCTCGAGACCGGCGAGCTGGGCGAGCGCAACGGCGTCTACGTCACCAACGTCGAGAAGAAGATGGGGCTGAAGGTCTCCACGACCTGCGAGCTCACCTTCGGCGACAAGCACCCGGCCGTCGGCTGGCTGGTGGGCGACGTCCACGAGGGCATCAGGCAGATGTTCATGGTCATCGAGCACGCCCGCATGATGGTCGGCACCAAGGCCATCGCCACGCTCTCCACCGGCTACCTGAACGCGCTGGAGTACGCCAAGTCGCGCCTGCAGGGCGCGGACCTGACCCGGATGGCCGACAAGGCCGCTCCCCGGGTGACCGTCACCCACCACCCGGACGTGCGGCGCGAGCTCATGCTCCAGAAGTCGTACGCCGAGGGCATGCGGGCCCTGGTGCTCTACACGGCCACGTTCCAGGACGCCCTCCTGGTCGACCCGGACGACCGGCACGCCAGCGAGATGAACGATCTGCTGCTGCCCATCGTCAAGGGCGTCGGCTCCGAGCGGTCGTACGAGCTGCTCTCCCGCTCGCTGCAGACCCTGGGCGGCTCGGGCTACCTCCAGGACTACCCGATCGAGCAGTACATCCGGGACGCCAAGATCGACTCCCTGTACGAGGGCACGACCGCGATCCAGGGCCTGGACCTGTTCTTCCGGAAGATCCTGCGCAACCAGGGCGCGGCGGTCGGGTCGCTGCTGGCCGAGATCGGCGAGTTCGCCGGCTCCGAGGCGGGCAACGGCCGGCTCAAGGAGGAGCGCAAGCTCCTCACGGAGGCCGCCGCCGAGGTCAAGGCCATGGGTGACACCATGGCGGGCTGGGCGCTGGGCTCGCTGGAGGCGCCGGCCGAGGTGTACAAGGTCGGGCTGAACACCACCCGGCTCCTGCTCGCGCTGGGCGACCTGGTGATCGGCTGGCTGCTGCTGCGGCAGGCCGAGGTGGCGCTGGCCAAGCTGGCCGGCGGCGAGGACCCGTTCTACCTGGGCAAGGTGGCCGCGGCCTCGTTCTTCGCCAAGACCGTGCTGCCGCGGCTGGCCGTGGAGCGCCGGATCGTGGACTCCACCGGGCAGGAGCTCATGGAGCTCCCCGAGGAGGCCTTCTGACCGTAGGGGCGGGGGTGCTTCGAGGGAGTACGGTCGCGGCATGAGCTCGAGTTCTCACGATCACCCCCTTCCGCCGCCCCGGGTCGAAGAGGTGTCCGAGGGCGTCTTCGCCTACATCCAGCCCGACGGGAGCTGGTGGATCAACAACACCGGCTTCCTGGCCGGCCGGCGCGGCGTGATCTGCGTCGACGCCTGCTCGACCGAGCGCCGTACGCGGGCCTTCCGCGAGGCCATCGCCACGGTCACCGACCGGCCGATCACCACGCTGGTCAACACCCACCACCACGGCGACCACACGTTCGGTAACTGGCTCTTCCCCGAGGCCACGATCGTCGGGCACGAGGGCGTGCGGGAGCAGATCCTGGCCGAGGGCGTCCCCACCTACCGCGCCGCGTGGTCGCCCGAGGTGGAGTGGGGCGAGATGGAGGTGGCGCCGCCGTTCCTCACCTTCACCGACCGGATCACCCTGCACTCCGACGACCTGCGGTGCGAGGTGCGGCACGTGGGCCACGCCGCGCACACGACGAACGACTCGTACGTGTGGATCCCCGAGCGGCGGCTGCTGTTCGCGGGCGACCTCGTCTTCAACGGCGGCACGCCGTTCGTCCTGATGGGCTCGGTGGCCGGGGCGCTGGACGCGCTCGACCAGCTCAGGGCGCTGGGTGCGGAGACCGTCGTGCCGGGGCACGGCGGGGTGTGCGGGCCGGAGGCATATGACCGGGTCGAGGGTTACCTGCGGTTCGTGCAGGAGACCGCGGCGCGGGGCCGGGCGGCGGGCCTGTCGCCGCTGGAGGCGGCCAGGGAGGCCGATCTGGGCGAGTGGGGCGGGCTGCTGGACTCCGAGCGCATCGTGGGCAACCTGCACCGCGCCTACGCCGAGCTCGACGGGCAGCCGCTGGGCGCGCCGATCGACCTGGTCGCCGCGGTGTTCGACATGATCACCTACAACGGCGGGAAGCCCCTGTCCTGTCTCGCCTGAGATGTCACGGGTGTGATCTCTTGTACCCGGGTATGACCGTGGCTGTACTCGCCGTTTGCCTGGAGGTCGTCATGGGTGTCGGGGTAAGCATCTTCTTCCTCACGCTTGGCGCCATCCTGAGGTTCGCGATCGAGCCCGACGTGTTCGGCAAGGCCGTCCACATGGATGTCGTCGGGCTCATCTTCATGATCGTCGGTGGCGTGGGCGTGGTGCTGAGCGTCGTGCTGGCCCCCAGGAGGGGGCGCACTTCCGAGGGCCGGCTGATGCACCGCGAGAACAACCCGCCGGAGATCTAGAGGCTGAGCTGCACCGCGGCCCGGGAGGCCAGGATCGGCCTGATGTGCTCCACGATCACCGCCTGGTGCTGCGGGTGGTCGCGGTAGACCAGGTAGTCGTCGACGTCGTCGAAGTCGGCCACCACCGCGTAGTCGTGGTTGCCCTGGTTGATGCCCGCGTCGGGGCCCACGGTGTACGAGCGGAGCTGCGGGATGACGCCGGGCAGCTTGCCCAGCTCGGCGGTCACCGTCTCCTTCTGCTCGTCGGTCGCGGCCTCGGTCCAGGTGAACAGCACGATGTGGCGAATCATGCGATCAGGTGTATCAGATCGCGGCGGCGTGACTCTGTACGGGATGGGTGCGGGTGTTCCGGCCTACGGCGATCGCCGGGGGAGGGGTCCTCCCGGCGGTCGCCGTAGTCTCCTCCGGCTAGCTCCAGGCCAGCATGTGCAGCGGGTCCTCCAGCATGTCGCCGACGTCGCGCAGGAACATCGAGCCCAGCTCGCCGTCCACGATGCGGTGGTCGAACGACAGGGCCAGGGTGGTCACCTTGCGCACCGCCAGCTCGCCGTCCACCACCCACGGCATGTCCCTGATCTGGCCGACGGCGAGGATGGCGGCCTCGCCGGGGTTGAGGATGGGGGTGCCGGCGTCGACGCCGAAGACGCCGACGTTGGTGATGGTGAACGTGCCGCCGGCCATCTCGGCCGGCTGGGTGCGGCCCGCCCTGGCGGTCTCCGTGAGCTCGGCCAGCCGCCCGGCCAGCTCGGGGAGTGACAGGGCGTGGGCGTCCTTGACGTTGGGCACCACGAGGCCGCGGGGGGTGGCGGCGGCTATCCCCAGGTTCACGTAGCGCTTGACCACGATCTCCTGCGCCGCCTCGTCCCACGACGAGTTGATCATCGGGTGGCGTTTGACGGCGGTGAGGACCGCCTTGGCCACCAGCAGCAGCGGGGACACCTTGACGTCCGCGAAGTCCCGGAAGGTGCGCAGGCGCCGTACCGTCTCCATGGTGTTCGTCACGTCGAGCTGGAGGAACTCGGTGACGTGCGGAGCGGTGAAGGCGCTGGCGACCATGGCCTGGGCGGTCATCCTGCGCACGCCCTTGACGGGGATGCGCTCCTCCGGCCGCTCGGGCGCCGCCGCCTCGGCGACCGGGGGCGCCTCGGCCTGCGCCGCGGCGTGGACGTCCGCGCGGGTGATCGAGCCCTCGGGACCGGTGCCGGTGAGGGCGGACAGGTCGACGCCGAGGTCCTTGGCCAGCTTCCGTACGGGTGGCTTGGCGAGGACGCCGGCCCGGCGGGCCGCGGGCGCGACAGGGGCGGGAGCGGGGCCGCCGTCCACCTCCACGCGGGAGGGGTTGGCCACCGGGTTCGCCGGGATGCCGGGAACCTGGGGCTTGCGGGGGCGGCGCTTGGTGGCGCCGGTCTTGACGCCGTAGCCGACCAGGACCGCCTGGCGCTCCTCCTTGGGCGCCGGGCTGCCGTGCGCCCCGGGCTCGACGGCGCCCTCCGCAGGAGGCGTGGGCACCAGGTCCTCGGCCAGCGCCTTGGTCTCCTCCGAGACCGCTGCCTGTCCACGAGAGGTCTCGGCGCCTTCGGAGGTCTCGACGGCGATGATGGGGGCGCCGACGTCGACCGTCTGGCCCACCTCGGCCAGCAGATCCGCGACCACCCCGTCCCAGGGGATCGGGAGCTCGACGATCGACTTGGCCGTCTCGATCTCGACGACGGTCTGTTTCATCTTGACCGCGTCACCCACCTCGACGTGCCAGCGGACGATCTCGGCCTCCGTCAGCCCTTCGCCGACGTCGGGGAGCTTGAACTCGCGTCGCATGAGAACCCCACCCCCCTCAGTAGCCGAAGGCCCGGTCGACGGCGTCGAGCACCCGGTCCAGGTCGGGCAGGTAGTGCTCCTCCAGCTTCGAGGGCGGGTAGGGGGTGGAGAAGCCGCCGACCCTGAGCACCGGCGACTCCAGGTGGTAGAAGCACTGCTCCGTGATCCTGGCCGCCAGCTCGGCCCCGTAGCCGCTGGTGACGGGGGCCTCGTGGACGACCACCACCCGCCCGGTACGGCGCGCGGAGTCCATCACGACCGCCTCGTCCAGCGGGTTGAGCGAGCGCAGGTCGATCACCTCCAGCGAACGGCCGTCGTCCTCGGCGGCCGTGGCGGCCTCCAGGCACGTCTTGACCATCGGGCCGTAGGCCAGCAGCGTGACGTCGGACCCGGGCCGCACGACCCGGGCCGCGTGCAGCGGCGGCCACCAGTCGGTGGAGCCTGTGTCGATCTCGGCCTTCTCCCAGTAGCGCCGCTTGGGCTCGAAGAAGATCACCGGGTCGTCGCTGCGGATGGCCTGCTGGATCATGGTGTACGCGTCGGCCGGGTTGGAGCAGGCCACGACGCGCAGGCCGGCCGTGTGGGTGAAGTACGCCTCGGGCGACTCGCTGTGGTGCTCGACCGCGCCGATGCCGCCGCCGCACGGTATGCGCACGACGACCGGGAGCTTGATCGCGCCCAGCGAGCGCATCGGCATCTTGGCGAGCTGCGTGATGATCTGGTCGGCGGCCGGGAAGACGAACCCGTCGAACTGGATCTCGCACACCGGCCGGTAGCCGCGCAGCGCCAGCCCGATCGCGGTGCCGACGATGCCCGACTCGGCCAGCGGCGTGTCGATGACGCGGTCCTCGCCGAAGTCCTTCTGCAGGCCGTCGGTGACCCGGAAGACGCCGCCCAGCTTGCCGACGTCCTCGCCCATGACGAGGACCTTCGGGTCGTCCTCCATGGCCTTGCGCATGCCCTCGTTGAGCGCCTTGGACAGGCTCATGACCGTCATTTGGCGAACCCTTCCAAGTACGCCGCGTACTGGGCGCGCTCCTGGTCCATCAGGGCGTGGGGTTCGCGGTAGACGTGGTCGAAGATGTCGAGCGGCTGGGGGTCGGGCATGGCCAGGCAGCGCCTGCGCAGGTCGGCCCCGAGCTGGTCGGCCTCGGCGTCGACGGAGTCGAAGAACGACGGGTCGGCGTGCTCGTTCTTGAACAGGTACGACCTGACCCGCTCGATCGGGTCCTTGAGCTTCCACGCCTCCAGCTCGCTGGCCACGCGGTAGCGCGTCGGGTCGTCGGTGGTGGTGTGGGCGCCCATCCGGTACGTGAACGCCTCGATGAGCGTCGGCCCCTGGCCGGTGCGGGCGGCCTCCAGCGCCTTCCTGGTCACGGCCAGGCAGGCGAACACGTCGTTGCCGTCCACCCTGACCCCGGGGAAGCCGAAGCCGGAGGCGCGCCGGTAGAGGGGGATGCGGCTCTGCTTCTCCAGGGGCTCCGAGATGGCCCACTGGTTGTTCTGGCAGAAGAACACGATCGGGGCGTTGAACACGCTGGCCCAGATGAACGACTCGTTCACGTCGCCCTGCGAGGTGGCGCCGTCGCCGAAGTAGACGATCGTGGCGGCGCTCGCGTCGTCGCGCTGGATGCCCATCGCGTAGCCGACCGCGTGGAGGGTCTGGCTGCCGATCACGATCGTGTACAGGTGGAAGTTGTGCTCCTGGGGGTCCCAGCCGCCGTGGTTCACGCCTCTGAACAGGCCGAGCAGCTTGACCGGATCGACGTCGCGGCACCACGCCACGCCGTGCTCGCGGTAGGTGGGGAAGGCCATGTCGGAGTCGGTCAAGGCGCGGCCCGAGCCTATCTGGGCCGCCTCCTGGCCCAGCAGCGAGGCCCAGATGCCCAGCTCGCCCTGGCGTTGCAGCACCACGGCCTCCAGGTCGATGCGCCGTACGAGGACCAGGTCGCGGTAGAGCGACCGGACCTCCTCATCCGTCAGGTCGATGTCGTAGTCGGGGTGCTCAACCCGCTCGCCCTCGGGGGTGAGCAACTGGACGAGCTCCGGAGGTGCGTCAGAGGCACCACGAGAGGCGTCGACTGTCACGAGGCCTCCTTCGTCGGCCTCGTGACAGAGGTGCTGTGTCCATTGATGACCTCGACAAGCTCGGTCATGAGCCACTCCTGTGCGGTCGTCAGGGCAGGTCCTCGATGGGGTTGCCACCTTGGGCCCGCCTTCCAAGCGATGAACCATCTGGTGGTGGTTCGTACGCGTTTGGGGACATCGTGGCAGACGTCACAGCCCTGCGCGCAAGCCCCATGCCCTCCCCGTTCCCGTTGTGTCGGCAGCCACACGCGCCGGTAGGCTGTGCTTCCCAGTCACCCACCGCATCCAGGAGGAACGCAGTGGCCCGCGTCATCGTGGACGTCATGTTGAAGCCCGAGATCCTCGACCCGCAGGGCCAGGCGATCGCCAGGGCGCTGCCCAGGCTCGGCTTCTCCGGCGTTTCGGCCGTGCGGCAGGGCAAGCGCTTCGAGGTCGAGCTCGACGGCCCGGCCGACGAGGCGGCGCTCGAGGAGGTCCGCAAGATGGCCGAGACCCTGCTCGCCAACACGGTGATCGAGGACTACAGCGTCCGGGTTGAGGATTAGGGGAGATTTGCCGCCCGGATTCCCCCCTGGCCGGTTAAAGCGGGGTTCGGAGGCGGCACAATGCCACGGGCATGCCAACAGTAAATAACAACAACGTGATTTTGCGGTTAGCCCCGTTTTCACAGGGAAACCTACTCCAGGTGACGTTCTGGCGCCCGGAGGAGTCCGGTGGATATTGAGTTCTCGTTGGCACTGCCTCGGGATGCGATCGGCATACCGATGGTCAGGCGAGTGCTGGGCGATGCCATGCGTTCACTCAACGTGAGTGAGACGTGCATCGCCGACATGCTCCTCGCCGTCTCCGAGGCATGCTCCAACGCGGTGCGGCACGGGGGGCCCGCCAACCGCTACGAAGTGAGCGCGGCGATCGGCTATGGCCGCTGCGACGTGCGCGTCGCGGACAGCGGCGACGGGCTGCCGACGATGCCGCCGCACTTCCCTCCACCCGACACGGAGAACGGCCGCGGCCTGCTGATCATGCGCTCCGTGGTGGACGAGATCTCCTTCGGCATCACACCCGGCCGTGGCACCACGGTCCACCTGCGCAAGCACCTCGCCTGGGACGACTCGGCCGACGCCCGTCCCCGCGAGCTGGCAGCAGTCTGACCTGCGCCTTCGCCCGACGCACGAGCCGATGTGGACCACCCGGCAGCACCCGATAATCTGAAGACACCGCCGCAGACCACCGTCCACCCGAAGAGACGGTGGCGCGTGCGCGCGCATTCCTCGGAGGGGACGACTGTCATGAGCGCTGCCCGTGTGGGCGTAGTCACGTTTCCAGGAACTCTCGACGACCAGGACGCCGCCAGGGCCGTACGCCTCGTGGGCGCGGAGGCGGTGCCGCTGTGGCACGCCGACCACGACCTGAAGGGGGTCGACGCCGTCTTCCTGCCCGGCGGCTTCTCCTACGGCGACTACCTGCGCTGCGGGGCCATCTCCCGGTTCGCGCCGCTGATGGACGAGCTCATCCCGGCCGCCAGGGCGGGGCTGCCCGTGATCGGCACCTGCAACGGGTTCCAGATCCTCTGCGAGGCCCACCTGCTGCCCGGGGCGCTGACCCGCAACGCCTCGCTCCACTACGTCTGCCGTGACCAGCGGGTCCGGATCGAGCAGACGGCCACCCCCTGGACCAGTTCCTTCGAGCCCGGCCAGGAGATCGTGCTGCCCGTCAAGCACGGCGAGGGCCGCTACGTGGCCTCGGAGGACACCCTGGCGGCGCTGGAGTCGGGCGGCCACGTGGTCGTGCGCTACGTCGGCGGCAACCCCAACGGCTCGCTCAACGACATCGCGGGCATCCGTAACGAGGCGGGCAACGTGGTCGGCCTCATGCCGCACCCCGAGCACGCGGTCGAGGACCTGGTCGGCGCGCCGAGCACCGACGGCCTCGGGTTCTTCACCTCCGTCCTCAAGAAGCTGGTGAACGCATGACTGACAGTGTGAAGCGGGCTGGCGAGACGCCCGACGAGCCGATGCCCTTCGCCGAGCTGGGGATGAAGCAGGACGAGTACGACCGGGTCAAGGACATCCTGGGTCGCCGTCCCACCGGCTCCGAGCTGGCCATCTACAGCGTCATGTGGTCCGAGCACTGCTCGTACAAGTCGTCCAAGGTGCATCTCAAGCAGTTCGCCACCAAGGCGCCCAAGTCCGAGGCGCTGCTCGTGGGCATGGGCGAGAACGCGGGCGTGGTGGAGATCGGCGACGGCTGGGCGGCCACGTTCAAGATCGAGTCGCACAACCACCCGTCCTACGTCGAGCCGCACCAGGGCGCGGCCACCGGCGTCGGCGGGATCGTCCGCGACATCATGTCCATGGGCGCGCGCCCGATCGCGGTGATGGACGCGCTGCGCTTCGGCGGCGCGGACGCCGTGGACACCCGCCGGGTCCTGCCCGGCGTGGTCGAGGGCATCAGCCACTACGGAAACTGCCTGGGCCTGCCCAACATCGGCGGCGAGGTCGTCTTCGACCCCTGCTACATCGGCAACCCGCTGGTCAACGCCCTGTGCGTGGGCCTGCTCCGCAAGGACCAGATCAAGCTGGCCACCGCGCCCGGCCCCGGCAACAAGGTCGTGCTGTTCGGCGCGTCCACCGGCCCCGACGGCATCGGCGGCGCCTCCGTGCTGGCGTCGGCGACCTTCGAGGACGAGTCGCACGCCAAGCGGCCCGCCGTGCAGGTGGGCGACCCGTTCATGGAGAAGCTGCTCATCGAGTGCTGCCTGGAGCTGTACGCGGCCGACGTGGTCGTCGGCATCCAGGACCTCGGCGCGGCCGGGGTGTCGTGCGCGACGACCGAGCTGGCCGCCAAGGGCACCGGTGGCATGCACGTCGACCTCAACCTCGTCCCGCTCCGCGACCCCTCGCTCAGGCCCGAGGAGATCCTCATGAGCGAGTCGCAGGAGCGGATGATGGCCGTGGTCCGGCCCGACGACATCGCGGCGTTCATGGCTATCTGCGACAGGTGGGACGTCCCCGCCACGGTCATCGGCGAGGTCACCGACACCGGCCGCCTGGTCATGACCTGGGACGGCGAGGTCATCGTGGACATCCCGCCGGGCACGGCGGCCGACGACGGGCCCGTCTACGAGCGCCCCTACCACGAGCCGTCCGGGCAGGCCGCGCTCAACGCCGACACGCCCGACCGGCTGGAGCGGCCCGCTGACCTGCGGGCCACGCTGTTCCAGCTCCTCGGCTCGCCCAACCTGGCCTCCAAGGAGTGGGTGACCTCCCAGTACGACCGCTACGTCCGCTCCAACACCGTGCTGGCCCAGCCGGCGGACGCGGGCATGCTGCGGATCTCTGAGGTCATCGCCGGCGCGGAGCCGACGACCAGGGGCATCGCGCTGTCCACCGACGGCAACGGCCGCTACGCCAAGCTCGACCCGTACGCGGGGGCGCAGCTGGCGCTGGCCGAGGCGTACCGGAACGTGGCCGTGACCGGTGCCAAGCCGCTGGCCGTGACCAACTGCCTCAACTTCGGCTCGCCCGAGGACCCCGAGGTCATGTGGCAGTTCGCCGAGGCCGTGCGCGGCCTGGCCGACGCGTGCCGCACCCTGGGCGTGCCGGTGACCGGCGGAAACGTCTCCTTCTACAACCAGACGGGCTCGACGGCCATCCACCCCACGCCGGTCGTGGGCGTGCTCGGCGTCATCGACGACGTGGCCAAGCGGGTGCCGTCCGGGTTCACCGCCGAAGGGCTGAAGGTCGTGCTGCTCGGCGACACGCACGAGGAGTTCGGCGGCTCGGAGTGGGCGCACGTCGCGCACCACCACCTGGGGGGGCTGCCGCCCCGGGCCGACCTGCACGCCGAGCAGGCGCTGGCGACCGTGCTGGTGGAGGCCGCCAAGAGGGGGCTGCTGGAGGGCTCGCACGACCTGTCGGACGGCGGGCTGGCCATCGCGCTGGCGGAGTCGTGCCTGGCGCGGGGCGTCGGGGCCTCGGTGGCGCTGAGCGGCGACGCCTTCACCGACCTGTTCAGCGAGTCGGCCGCGCGGGCGCTGGTCACGGTGCGGCCGGAGGCCTACGCGGAGTTCGCGTCGCTGTGCGGGCGGCACGAGGTGCCCTGCTACGGGCTCGGCACGACCGGGGGCGCTTCGCTGGTGGTCGAGGGCGAGTTCGAGGTGGCGGTCGAGGAGCTGCGGGAGACGCACTCGGCGGCGCTGCCCGCGCTGTTCGGCTGACGGTCTTCCGGAGGGCCGGTACGGGTTGCCCGTACCGGCCCTCTTTCGCGTGTTACGCCTTCTTCTGGCCCAGGCAGACGACGTAGACGGTGCCGCTGACGCTGGTGCCGTGGTTGCCGCTGCTGGTGGTCTTCTCCTCGGTGGTGGTGGAGGAGTAGGTGTTGTAGCCGTTGTCGTCCTTGGCCACGCTCACCGTCCATCCGGTGCCGCCGCCGCTGGGCGCGCTGCTCATGACGATGGCGTTCTTGAGGGCGGTGAACGAGAAGCCGCCGCCGGTCGCCATGCCGCCCTTGTCGCAGGAGGCCGTGGCGGAGCCGGTCGAGGTCAGGGACGCGGTCTTGGTGTAGGAGGTGTAGCTCGCGCCGTCGCCGGGCTCGCCCTTCGGCCCCTGCGGGCCCGCCGGACCCTGGGGGCCCCGCGGGCCCTGCTCGCCCTTCTCACCCTGCTTGCCGGGGAGGCCGTCCTTGCCGTCCTTGCCGTCCTTACCGGGGAGACCGTCCTTGCCGGGCAGGCCGTCCTTGCCGTCCTTGCCAGGCAGGCCGTTCTTGCCGTCCTGACCGTCCTGGCCGTTCTTGCCGGGCTGGCCGTCCTTGCCGTCCTCACCGTCCTTGCCGGGGAGGCCGTCCTTGCCGTCGGCGCCCTTCGGCCCCTGGGGGCCGGTGTCGCCCTTGAGGCCCTGCGGGCCCTTCGGGCCGATGTCGCCCTTCGGGCCCTGGGGGCCGGCCGGGCCGGTCTCGCCCTTCGCGCCCTGTGCCCCCTGCTGGCCCTGCTGGCCCTGCTGGCCCTGCTGGACGGTCGTCTGCGAGGCGCCGCCGATCAGGATCCGCTCCTCCGTCTTCCGGCACTTCGTGGTGGGGTTGACGATGCGGGCGTACCGCGTCTTCTTGTGCACGCAGGCGTGCACCTCGCCGGCGGCCGACGATGCGGTGGCGACGCCACCGACGGTGAGGAGCGAGGCGGCCAGCGCCCCCACGGCGGCGAGGGTGAGCGTGCGCCCACCGCGAATCTTGTTAGCCACGGCTGTCCTTCCGAACAAGTGATGCTCATGTTGTCCATGAGATTCACGTTTCAACCGTTCCAATAGGTGACAAGAACTACATAACGTATCCATTACGAAACGGAGGGTTACTGACCAGATTGACAGGATTTGGCGACACCGGTGAGTAAAACGACGCATTGGCGGCCTCGATCTCCGGTGGATAATCGGGTCTGTGTCAACCCCCTACCTGCCTCCCGCCACCCAGCCCGTGCGCGGTGTGGTCTGGGGCATCCACCTGGTGCTGCCCCTGCTGGGGCTCTGGGTGCTGCTGGCCCAGCCCGAGTTCAACGTCATGTGGCACCACAACCTCAGCCACTTCTGGATGATCATCACGGTGGCCGGGATCAACGTGGTCCTCGGAGTGATGATCAGCGAGGCGTCGCGGCGCCGCCAGGACGCCCGGCTGTTCCTCGTGTCCATGGTCTTCCTGAGCAGCGCCGGCTTCTTCTTCATGCACGGCCTGGCCACGCCGCAGATCATCCTGCCGATCGGCTCGCTGGGCTTCGACGTGGGCCAGCAGGTGGGGCTCTCCGTCGCGGCGGCGTTCGCGTTCGCCTCGGCGCTGCCGCTGGGCGACGCGGCGGCCAGGAAGGTGCTGGACGCCCAGCACGTCATCCGCGCGGTGCTGTTCGGCTTCATGCTCGTCTGGGGCATCGCGTCGCTGGTCCCGGGGCTGACGCGGCTCAGCGAGCCGCCGCCGGCGTCGCCGGTCGACTGGCTGGCCTGGCTGTCCATCCCCGGCGTCCTGCTGTACGGCGCGGCGAGCGTGATGATGTTCCTGCTGCACCGCAAGCGCCCGTCGGCCATGCTGATCAGCCTGATCACGGCGTACGCGCTGCTGGCCGAGGCCATGGTCGCCGGGATGTCGCAGCTCAACTGGCATCTGTCCTGGTGGGAGTGGCACCTGTTGCTCACGCTGGCCTTCGTCTTCGTGGCCTACAGCGCCTACCTGCAGTTCAGGCGGGAGGGGTCGAGCGCGGGCCTGTTCGACTCGGTGACGCTGGCCGCGACCGTGCGGCGCATCCAGCAGGACTACGACAAGGCCCTTGAGGAGCTGGTCGAGCACGTACGGCGGGGCGAGCCGCTGGCCGCGGCCCGGCTGTCGGGCAAGTTCCGGCTGAACGAGAGCCAGGTCGCGGTGCTCGACCGGGCGGGCGAGGCGCTGGCCAGCGAGCGCGAGCTGTCGGGGCGGCTGGCCGCCCTGGTGTCCGTGAGCGCCCAGACCCGGGTGGGCCTGCCCGAGGACCAGCTCCTGGCCACGGCCCTGGACCGGGTGCGGCAGGCGTACGGCGACGTGAAGATCGGCCTGGTCGCGGAGGGCAAGGCGGAGATCGGCTCGCGCGAGTACGACTTCGCCGGCGACCAGCCCGTCAAGCGCGACAACCTGCTGGCCTTCCCCCTGACGGTCAAGGGCCACCTGGCGGGCGTGCTGGAGGTGCCCGTCGGGCGCACCCAGCAGGACGAGGCGCTGGCCGCCACGCTGGCCGGGCAGCTGTCGATCTCCTTGGAGAACGCCCGCCTCTACCGGGAGCTCGACACGCTCTTCAGGCAGTACATGTCGCCCGACGTGGCCAACGCCCTGCTGGCCGACCCGGCGCAGGCCGCGCTGGGCGGCGAGCTGAAGGAGCTGACCGCGCTCTTCGCCGACCTCAAGGGCTTCACGACGTTCTCCGAGAAGGTCACGCCGGGCGAGATCGTCGAGATGCTCAACCGCTACCACACGGCCGCCGTCCCCTGCATCCTCAGCAACGGCGGCACGATCGTGCAGTTCGTCGGCGACGCGCTGCTGGCCCTGTTCAACGCGCCCGCCGCCCAGGCGGGCCACGCGCGGGCCGCCTGCAAGGCCGCGCTGGAGATGCAGCGGGCCGCCGCCGAGGTGGCCGAGGAGATGGCGTGGAAGCGGGTGGACGACGTCCCGTGGCCGACGTTCCGGGTGGGCGTCAACACCGGTCCCGCGCTGGTCGGCAACATCGGCAGCCCGGAGCTGCGCGGCTTCAACGCAATGGGCGACTGCGTGAACGTGGCCGCCCGGCTGGAGGGCATCGCCGAGCCGGGCACGGTCGTCATCGGGGAGACGACGCTCAGGCAACTGGGACGTGGCGCGTCGGTGAACCCTCTCGGCCCGCTCAGCCTCAAGGGCAAGGAAGAGCCCGTCAACGCGTACGTTCTGACTGATTTGCAATAGAAGGGTGACTCCCGTACCGCCATAATCGGGCGCATGGAGCCAGAGTCCGGCGAGTTTCTGTCCATGCTCACCGAGGAGGAGGTGGCGGCCCTGCGCGCGGCAGGCCGGCCGCGGCGCTGGGATCGCGGCACCACCGTGATCAACGAGGGCGACACGTCCGACTGGGTCCTCGTGCTCATGGAGGGCCGGGTCAAGTGCTCGTCGCACACGAGCGCCGGCACCGAGGTGGTGCTGGCCGTGCGCGGCCCCGGCGCGCTGCTCGGGGAGATGTCGGCCATCGACGGCTCGCCCCGCTCGGCCACGGTGACCGCGCTGGAGCCGATCTCGGGCATCGTGGTGCGGGACTTCTCGTCGTTCCTGGAGTCCCACGGGCGCATCGCCGTGCTGCTCATGCAGCTCGTCACCGGCCGGTTGCGGGACGCGGACAGGAAGCGCATCGAGTACGGCGCGTTCGACACCACGGGCCGGGTCGCAACCCGCCTGCTGGAACTCGCCGACCGGTACGGCGAGAAGACCAACAGCGGGGTACGCGTGGCGCTGCCCCTGTCGCAGGACGAGCTGGCCGGCTGGACGGGCGCCTCCCGCGAGGCGGTCAGCAAGGCGCTGCGCACCCTGCGCGACCGGGGGCTCATCGAGACCGGGCGGCGACGCGTGGTCATCCACGACCTCGACGGCCTGCGCAAAAGGGCCCGTTAGAGCCCGTACGTACACCGCACGTCATAGTGGAGGGCATGGTCGCGGTCATTCCTCACGACGCCAGCCGCTTACGCTACGCCTGGCAGGTCTGCGCGGTCACCAGCCTGGGCCTGGTGCTCATCGGCATCGCCGGCAGCACGCTCAACGTCGCGCTCCCGACGGTCGTGCGCCACTTCCACGCCGACGCCCTGGAGTCGGGGTGGATCCTGCTGGCGTTCCTGCTGGTGAACACCGCGAGCCTGGTCTTCTTCGGCCGGGTGGCCGACCTGCTGGGCAGGCGGGAGGTCTACCTGACGGGGTTCGCGATCTTCACGGTGGCCTCGCTGCTGGCCGGGCTGTCGCCGAACGTGTGGTTCCTGATCGCGATGCGCATGCTGCAGGCGGTCGGGGCGGCGATGATCCTGGCGAACGGCACGGTGATCATCACGGACGCGTTCCCGCCCGACCGGCTGAGCCAGGGCATGGGCGTCTACATCGGTACCTTGTCGGTGGCGCAGCTGGCCGGGCCCACGCTGGGCGGGCTGATCGCGGAGACCGCGGGCTGGCAGTGGATCTTCTGGGTGAACGTGCCCGCCGGGCTGGCCGCGCTGACCGTGGGGGCGGTGATCCTGCGCAGGATGCCCAGGCGGCCGAAGGAGCCCGTGGACGCGCTGGGCAACGTGCTGCTGTTCGCGGCGCTGACGGCGGTGCTGCTGGCGCTGTCGGAGACGGGCTCGGCCGGGCTGACCAGCCCCGTGGTGCTGACCGGCGTGGCGGTCTTCCTGGTGCTGCTGCCGCTGATCGCGCTGGCCGAGCGGCGCTCCTCGAACCCGGTGCTGGACCTGCGGCTGTTCGGCGGGCGGCTGCTGGCCTACGCGAACCTGGCCTCGTTCTGCAACGCCCTGGCCCGCTCTGCGCTGATCCTGGTGGTGGCGCTGTACTTCCAGGCGGCCAGGGGGGTGGGCGCGTTCGAGGCGGGGCTGAGCGTGCTGCCGGTGCCCGTCGGGATCGGGCTGGCCTCGCCGGTCGTGGGGCTGCTGGGGCGGCGGGTGTCGCCGTACGCGCTGTCCATCGGCGGGGCGGTGCTCAGCGCTCTCGGGCTCGGGACGCTGATGCTGACCGCCGATCCCGCCACGCCGTACTGGGTGATCGGGATCGGCCTGTTCGTGGCCGGCTGCGGCAGCGGAACGTTCCTGACCGGCAACACCACCCAGGTCATGCGGGCGCTGCCGACCGGCAGCCTGGGCGTGGTCAACGGCTTCCGCGTCATGATCATGAACGTCGGCATCGTGATCAGCGTGGGCCTGTCGCTCAGCGTCCTGACCGCCTCCGTGGGGCCGGGGCTGCGGGCCCAGGTGTACGCGGGCACGCTGTCCAGGCTGTCGCCGGTGGCGGTGGGACAGCTCATGGACGGCTTCCAGCGCGCGTACGCCGTGCTGTTCGCCGTGGCCCTGGCCGGCGCGCTGCTCGCGGCCCTGGCGCGCCCTCAGAGGGCGGTGGCGAGCCTGGACTCCACGTCGCGGTAGCGGGAGACCGGGATGAGGTGGACGCCGTCGAAGGCGCCCGAGTCGCGCAGGGCGAGCACCTGCTCGCAGGCCGCCTCCACGCCCGCCATGCGGTCCGCGGCCACCTTCGCGATCAGGTCCTCCGGCAGGTCGATGTCGGGGATGGCGGCGGCCAGCATCCTGGCGTGGCGCTCGCTGGCCAGCACCATGACGCCCGCGTAGACCGGCACGTCCACGGGGTGGGCCTCGCGCCAGCGCAGCTGTGCCTCCAGCGAGAAGCCGACCTGCAGGAACAGGAAGTCGGCCGCGCGCTTCCACGTGGGCAGCGAGCGCATCGAGGCCGCCGCGCCCAGCCGCATGCCGGGCGAGAACTCCCGGGCCTCCTCGATCATCGAGCGCACGGTGAGGTCGCTGGTCCGGTTGCCGCTCGTCGGCTTGTCGCCGTAGACGAACAGGAACTGGTCAACCCCGTAGGCCGCCGCCGTGAGCAGGTCGCGGCGGAAGCCCAGCAGGTTGCGATCGCGCGAGTTGAGGCAGGCGATGCCGCGCCCGCCCATGGCCTGGACCTCGTGCGCCACCGCCACGCTCGACACCGTCGCGCGCCCGATGTGGTTGTCGGGGATGAGGAACGAGTGGGCGATCTTGCTCATGGTGCCGATCTGGTGCCTGACGTGCTTCAGATCGGGCTTGGTGGGAGGTTCGATCTCGCAGATCAGCTCGAATGGCATGGTCGAGACTCTAACCCTTGGGTGCGAGCGCCTCTATGCCGCCGAGCACGAGATCGACGCCGAACGTGTCGTACAGCCCCGGCTCCGTCCCCTTGACCAGCGGTGAGGCCATCTCGACCAGGTGCGGGTACGCCTCCTCGGGCAGCGACCGCAGGCCCGCCAGCTTGGCCCTGAGCACCTCCGGGGCGACGGTCTTGACGTGTACGGGGGCGTCGGCGATGGCGATGGCGCTCTGCAGCAGGTATTTGCTGATCAGGCAGCTCTCGTCGATGCCGAACCCGGCGCTGCGGGCCAGGCCGAGCGCCTGGTTCCAGACGGCCAGGAAGTTCGGCACCTCGACGGGGTCGATCTGCTCGATCACGCTCTTGGCGCAGGGATGCGTGCGCAGCGCCCTGATCAGCCCCTCGATCAGGTCGCGGAACTGCTCCCGCCACGGGCGCTCGTCGGCCTGCTTGGGCGCGAAGCCGCCGATCAGGTGGTCGGCCATGCCGACGAGCAGCTGCTCTTTGTTCTTGTAGTGCCAGTAGAGGGCCATCGGGGTCACGCCCAGGTCCGTGGCCAGGCGCCGGATCGTCACGGTGTCGAGCCCTTCGGCGTCACCGATCTCCAGGGCCCGCTCGGCGATCGCCTGCGCGGTCAGTTTTCCCATCACGGTTGACAACTATACGCCGTACAAGTTCAACTATACGACGTACAAGTACGGCGTATAGGAGGAGATGTCCGTGCGGTGGTGGGCTTTGGTCGCGGTGACCTTGGGCACATTCATGACTTACTTGGACAACAACGTCGGCAACGTTGCGTTGCCGACCATTCAGCGGGAGCTCGGGCTGACGATCTCGGGCCTCGAATGGATCGTGAGCTCGTACATCCTGGTCTTCGCCGGGCTGATGCTGGTCGGCGGCCGGCTGGCGGACGTGTTCGGGGCCCGCAGGGTGTTCCTCGGCGGGCTGGCCGTCTTCACGCTGGCCTCGCTGGCGGCCGGGCTGGCCGGGTCCGGCGCGACGCTGATCGCGGCGCGGGCCGTGCAGGGCGTGGGGGCGGCGCTGCTCACGCCCACCGCGCTCACGCTGATCGGCCAGATCTTCCCCGACCCCGGCGAGCGCGGCAGGGCCGTGGGCGTCTGGAGCGCCGCGGGGGCGCTCTCCATGGCGCTCGGGCCGATCACGGGCGGCTTCATCAGCCAGAACCTGCACTGGGGCTGGATCTACCTGATCAACGTGCCGATCGGCGTGGTGACGTTCGGCCTGGCGATGTGGGCGGTCAGGCCCGCGTTCACCCGCGTGCGGCACCGGATCGACGTGCCCGGGCTGGCCACCTCCGCCCTCGCCCTGTTCGCCCTGACGTACGCGCTCATCGAGGGTGAGAGCGCCGGGTGGACCTCGCCGGAGATCCTGGCCGCGTTCGGCCTGTCCGCGGCGGCGGCCGTGGCGTTCGTGCTGGTCGAGGCGCGGGCCGCGGAGCCGATGATCGCGGTCTCGCTCTTCAGGTCCAGGGTGTTCAGCGGCGGGCTGCTCACCAGCGGCGTCTGGGCGTTCGGCGTGTTCGGGATCTACTTCTTCAGCGCCCTGTGGCTGCAGAACGTGCTCGGCTTCTCCCCCACCCAGGCGGGCGCGGCGTTCGTGCCGATGGCCCTGGTCACCGCCGTGATGGCGATCCTGTCGCAGCGGATCAGCGCGCGCATCGGCATCGGCCCGGCGGTGGCGCTGGGGATGGCGCTCATGGGCGCGGCGATCTACCTGCTCTCCGGCGTGGGCGCCGGCGCCGGCTACGCCGACGTGGCCCCCTGGTTCGTGCTGTACGGGCTGGGCGGCGGCCTGCTCGTGCCCCTGACGGCCGCGATCCTCGGCGGCATGCCCCAGGGCAGGGCGGGCGTCGCCTCGGGCGTCCTGAACGTGTCACGCGAGGTGTTCGGGCTGCTCGGCATCACCGTGCTGGGGGCGATCCTGAGCGCCAGGCAGAGCGGCAGCGACAAGGCGCCGCTGCTCGCCTTCCTGGACGCCTACCAGTTCACGCTGGTCATCGCGGCGGTCGTGGTGCTGGTGGCGGTCCCGGTCGCGCTCTACTCGCTGCAGGCCCCCCGCGAGACCACGAGGGAGGACGAGCCTCAGGCCACCGCGACCGTGGGCTCGTCGAACTGAGTGCGGTAGAGCTCCTCGTAGCGGCCGCCGTCGGCCAGCAGGTCGGCGTGCGTGCCCCGCTCGACCACCCGCCCGTCCTCGATCACCAGGATGAGGTCGGCGGCGCGGATCGTGGAGAGCCGGTGGGCGATCACCACGGCGGTCCTGCCTTCGAGCGCCTCCCCGAGCGCCGCCTGCACGGCCGCCTCGGAGGTGGAGTCGAGCGCCGCCGTGGCCTCGTCCAGGATCACCACCCTGGGCCTGGCCAGCAGCAGCCGGGCGATCGTCAGCCGCTGGCGCTCGCCGCCCGACAGGCGGTAGCCGCGCTCCCCCACGACCGTGTCGAGCCCGTCGGGCAGCGACTCGATCAGGGTGGCCAGCCGGGCCCTGGTGAGGGCGTCCCAGATGTCGTCCTCGCTCGCCTCGGGCCTGGCCAGCAGCAGGTTCGCCCTGATCGTGTCGTGGAAGAGGTGGCCGTCCTGGGTGACCATGCCGAGCGTGTCGCGCAGCGAGTCGGCGGTCAGGTCGCGCACGTCCACGCCGCCGAGCCGGACGGCGCCTGAGTCGACGTCGTACAACCTGGGCAGGAGCTGGGCGATCGTGGACTTGCCCGCGCCGGACGAGCCGACCAGCGCCACCATCTGGCCCGGCTCGGCCCGGAACGAGACGCCGTGCAGCACGTCGACGCCGCCGCGCGAGTCGAGCGTGGCGACCTCCTCCAGCGAGGCGAGCGAGACCTTGTCGGCCGAGGGGTAGGCGAAGCGGACGTCGTCGAACTCGACGGAGACCGGGCCCTCCGGCACCTCGCGGGCGCCGGGCTTCTCCTTGATGAGCGGCTCCAGGTCGAGCACCTCGAAGACGCGCTCGAAGCTGACGACCGCGCTCATGACGTCCACGCGGGCGCTGGCCAGCGCGGTCAGGGGCGCGTACAGGCGGGTGAGCAGCATGGCCATCGACACGAGCGCGCCGGGCGCGAGCTGGTCGCGCAGGGCGTAGAAGCCGCCGAGGCCGTACACGAGCGCCAGGGCCAGCGCCGAGACCAGCGTCAGCGCGGTGACGAAGGCCGACTGGGTCATGGCGGAGCGCACGCCGATGTCGCGCACCCGCCTGGCCCGGTGGGCGAACTCGGCCGATTCGTGCGCGGGCCGGCCGAACAGCTTGACCAGCGTCGCCCCGGGCGCCGAGAAGCGCTCGGTCATCTGCGTGCCCATGGCCGCGTTGTGGTCGGCCGCCTCGCGCCGCAGCCTGGCGATCCGGGTGCCCATCCGCCGGGCGGGCAGCACGAAGATCGGGAGCAGCAGGAGCGCGAGCAGCGTGATCTGCCAGGAGATGCCGATCATGGCGATGAGCGTCAGCACGAGCGTCACGATGTTGCCCGCCACGCCGGACAGGGTGTCGGTGAACGCCCGCTGCGCCCCGATCACGTCGTTGTTCAGGCGGCTGACCAGCGCGCCGGTGCGCGTCCTCATGAAGAACGCGACGGGCATCTTCTGCACGTGGTCGAAGACGGCCGTACGCAGGTCGAGGATCAGGTCCTCGCCCAGGCTCGCCGACAACCACCGGTTGAGCAGCCCGAGCCCCGCCTCCGCCAGGGCCAGGCCCGCGATCGCGAGCGACACCACCACGACCACGTCGAGCGGCTCACTGTTGAAGATGGCGTCCACGACCCGGCCCGCGAGCAGCGGGGAGCCCACCGCCAAGCCCGCCATCACCACGCTGAGCACCAGGAACAGCGCCAATCTCCGGCGGTGCGGGCGGGCGAACCCGCCGATACGCCGGAGCGTCGCCCTGGAGACAGGGCGACGCTCCTTCTGGTTGTTCATCGAATACAGCTGGTGCCAGGCGGTCATCTCCATGCTCATGGCATGGAACGGTATTGCCTCAAGTTAACTTGAGGTCAAGCGCCGATCTTCTTGCCCTGGCCGTGCCAGACCACCGCGACCGACGGGCGCGGCTGGTCGCCGTCGGGCCAGCGGCTGCTGGGGTTGTCGGGGTTGGCGCCGTCGGTCTCGCCGGGGTGCTGCACCGCGACGAAGACGCTGCGCTGGTCCGCGGTCACCAGCGGGCCGCAGGTCTCCGCGCCGAACGGGACGGTGAGGAACTGGCGCAGGTGGCCGCGCTCCTTGCCGCGTACGGGCATCACGAACATGCCGTCGTTGCTGCCGAGCTGGTTGCCGTCCGTGGAGATCCACAGGTTGCCGTCACGGTCGAACGCCACGTTGTCCGGGCACGAGATCGGCGAGACCTTGGTCTTGTCGTAGCCGGCGAAGTAGGTGGTGGGGTCGTTGGGGTCGCCGCAGACCAGCGGGAGCGACCAGGCGAACGTCTTCTCGCCCGCGTCGTCGCGCCGCTCCACGATCTCCAGGATATGGCCGTGCTTGTTCGAGGGGCGCGGGTTGGCCTCGTCCACCTGGGCCGCGGTGCGGTTGGTGTTGTTGGTGAGGGCCACGTACACGGCGCCGGTGACCGGGTTGCGTTCCATGTCCTCCGGGCGGTCCATCTTGGTCGCGCCCACCTTGTCGGCGGCCAGGCGGGTGTAGACCAGGACCTCGACGGCGGTCATGCCGTCCACGTACGACTTGTCGCCCGAGACCAGCGGGATCCACTCGCCCGAGCCGTCGAACTCGCCGTCGGAGGGCAGCTTGCCGCTCCCGTCGATCTCGGAGGCGGGGCTGTTGCCGGTGAACTTGGCCACGTACAGGGTGCCCTCGTCCAGCAGCGTCCGGTTGTGCCGGTCGAAGCCGGGGATGTAGCGGTTCTTGGAGACGAACTTGTAGATGTACTCGGAGCGCGAGTCGTCGCCCATGTACACGACCAGGCGGCCGTCGCGGGCCAGCGTGGTGTTGGCGGCCTCGTGCTTGAAGCGCCCGAGCGCGGTCCGCTTGATCGGCGTGGAGTCGGGGTCGAACGGGTCGATCTCCACGATCCAGCCGAACCGGTTGGCCTCCTGCGGGTGCTTGGCCAGGTCGAAGCGCTCCTCCACCCGGTCGAACCGGCGGCTGCCCGACGGGGTGCCGGTGGTGATGGTGTAGCGGGTGATGTACGGCTTCTGCGCCTCGGGCACCTTGTCGCCGTTGACGAAGTACTGGTCGAAGTTCTCCTCGGCGGTCAGCACGGTGCCCCAGGGGGTGGTGCCGCCCGAGCAGTTGTTCAGCATGCCGACGGGGGTGCGGCCCGCGGGGTCGGCGGCCGTCTTGAGCAGGTCGCTCCCGGCCGCGGGGCCGGAGAACTTCATCTTGGTCTGGGCGGTGATGCGGCGGTTGTAGCGGCGGCGGCCCCTGGTGACCAGCTTCCACTCGCCCGCGCCGGCCCGCTCGATCTCCACGACCGAGCCGCCGTGCGCGGCCAGCGCGATCTTGATCTGCTCCTCGGTCGCGGCGGCGCCGCCGGTGTAACCGCGGAACATCAGGGCCTCGTTGGTGTACTCGTGGTTCACCCACAGCAGGGCGCGGTCCCGGCCCATCGGCAGGAGCGTGACGTAGTCGCAGTTGTAGCCGAACTGCTTGGCCTGCGCGTCCGCGCTCTGGTTGTCGAAGTCGAAAGCCGGCGCGCCGGGCAGCACGGGGTCGCCCCAGCGCACGACCACGGACGAGCGGTAGCCATCGGGGATGGTCAGCTTGTCGTTCTTGTTCGGCGCGACCGGGGTGAAGCGGAGGTCGCCGGACTGCCCGCCCCGGGCGAGCTCGGCGGCCTGCGCCTCGGGGTCGTCGGCCATGGCCGGCACGGCCCCCGCGATCCCCGTGCCCGCCACGAGGGCGCCGAGCGCGCCGGCGCGCAGCACGCCGCGGCGCGAGAGCGCCTCCTTCACCACATCACCGAAATAAGCGTTGTCGCTGGTGTTCGCCACGTCATGCGCGCACGCGTTCCCGCAGCGGAACTGACACGTCATCGCGGAGCGGCCGCCCTTGTGCGGGGTGGAAATCAGCGGCAGCAGCCGCCCGCCCGCGTTCCGGTTCGCCACAGATCCTCCATATTTGTGCGCGGTTGTACGGCGGGGAGGCTACGGCCGCTGTCAAAACCGGAGGTGAACGATGACCTCCATCTCGATGAACGCTGCCAGGGAGACAATGGTGAGGTGCCACCACGCAAACTGGATCAAGAAAAACTGAGATCGGCGCTCGACGGCCAGCTCGTCGCCCTCGACGAGCCCTCCTACGACGGTCCCGCGTCGTCGCTGCCCGACGCGCTCGTGGCCGCCGTGCTGGCCGCCTACGACCGGGGGCTGGAGCCGGAGCGCGCCGCGGCCAGGCAGGCGGTGCGCTACCTGCTCGACCGGCTGGCGACCGCGGCGCCCGGCAGGACCGTGGAGGTGCGCGTGCCACCGTACGCCGCCGTCCAGGCCGTCGAGGGCCCCCGCCACACCCGGGGCACGCCGCCGAACGTGGTCGAGATGGACGGCCGCACCTGGATGGAGCTGGCCCTGGGCCGCCTCACCTGGGCGGAGGCGATGGCGAAGAACCTGGTGTCCGCCAGCGGGTCGCGGGCGGACCTGTCAGAGCACCTGCCGCTCCAGCCCCGCTAGCCCCGGGTGCCGCCCATCCAGGGAAACTTGTCCTGGACGCACTTGTCCACGAGCGGGCTGGGCAGGTGGGCGCACTCCTGCACCACGTGCCAGAACCAGATCGCCACGATCGCGAAGAGGACCAGCGAGAGCGCGCTGATCACGATGCCGGCGATGGCGCGGCCCTTGCCGACGCGCTTGGCGAGCGCCACGCAGCCGAAGACGATCGACAGGATGGCGGTGATCAGGCCCGTGAAGCAGACGAAGACCAGAAAGGGGCTGGCCACGCCCAGCACCAGCGAGGCCGTGGCCAGGCCGCTGCCCGGCTGGGACTGCTGGTAGGGGACGCCGTAGGGCGGCGGGCCGTAGCCGGGCGGGCCGCCGTACGGGCTGGACGGCGTGGTGCCGGGGACGGACGGCTCCTGGCCCGGTGGCGGGGCGGCGTACCCTCCCGGGTGAGGAGCGCCGCCGCCGGGCGGCCCCTGGTCCGGCGGCGGGTAGGGCCGCTGGTCGTCCTGTTCGTAGCGGGAGGGCGCCGGCCTGGCCGGCGGCTCCCCCTGGGCGCCTCCCCAGCCGGGGTACGTCGGGGTGGCCCCTGGGATCGGATACGCCTGGGTCGCCTCGGCGTCTCCCCCCGCCGGCGGGATGACCTGGGTCTCCTCGGCGTCGCCTCCCGTGGGAGGCGGGGTCTCGGGTGAGGTGGGCAGGTCGGGATGGGTCGGCTGACCGCCCGGCCTCGGCTCGTGCGTGGGCGGCACGTCGGGCGGGGGCACGACAGGCGGCACGGGAGCGATCGGCTCCTCGCCCTCCTGCGGGGGCTCCCGCCGCTCCTTCTCCGGCTCGTCGTCGCGCCACCACTCGGGCGCGGGCCGGCCGGGCTCTTCCTCTTCCGGACGGCCTTCGCCCGGGCCCTGGCCCGGGCGGGGCTCGTTCGGGTCCCCAGGTGTGGTCATGCGTCTCCCCGACGGCTCAATTGCCGGACACTTCACCCTTTCGCGGAGAGGGTCGGCTAAACCACGCGACACGGTAAAAGGGTTCCGATACTTGGGTCACCATGCGCCAAAACCGCAGGCGGCGGGCAAGATGGGGGCATGCTGGAGGAGACCCTGACGTACGCGCTGATCAAGGTCATGAAGTCGCACCGCAACCAGTTGGCCGCCGAGCTGGGCCCGCTCGGGCTGCACGCCGGGCAGGAGTTGCTGCTCAACCAGCTGTGGCGCCAGGACGGCCTCTGCCAGGGCGAGCTCATCACCAGGCTCGGCGTCGAGCCGCCCACCGTCACGAAGACCCTCCAGCGCCTGGAGCGCGCCGGGCTCGTCCGCCGCGCGCCCGACCCCGGCCGGGCGCGGGTGACCCGCGTCTACCTCACGGACGCGGGCAAGGCGCTGCAGAAGCCGGTGGAGGACATCTGGAACCGCCTGGACGAGGAGCTGCTGCGCGGGTTCGACGCCGATGAGCGCGGCCTGCTGGCCCGGCTCGTACGCGCCATCCCCCATTAGTCGTTTCACTCCCAGCGAAACTCCCTTGCGACCAGGGCATGTCTTCCAGTTAGCTGGCTAATTAGTTGGCTAATTAGGAAGGAATATCTCCATGCACGTACTGATCACGGGTGGCTCGTCGGGCATCGGCGCCGCCACCGCGCTCGCGTACGCCAGCGCCGGGGCGCGGGTCACGATCACCTACAACGCGGGCGCCGACCGGGCGGCCGGGATCGTCAAGCGGATCGAGGAGGAGGGCGGCCGGGCCGCGGCCGTCCACCTGGACCTGGAGGACCATGCGACCATCGCGCCCGCGGTCGCACAGGCGGGCGAGGTGGACGCCCTGGTGGCCAACGCCGTCCGCTGGGGCACCATCATGCCCAACAGCGTGCCTTTCGAGGGCGTGCCGGCGGCCGAGTGGTCGGCGGTCATGCACGCCAACGTGGTGGCCAACGCCCTGCTCGTGCAGGCCGTGCTGCCCGGGATGCGGCGCAAGGGGTTCGGGCGGATCGTGTTCGTCTCGTCGGGCGCGGGCGAGGAGGGGCTGCCGGGGCCGGGCGCGTACGGCACCGCCAAGATGGCACTGCACGGCATGGCCCGCGCGCTGGCCTGGGACGCGGGCAAGGACGGCATCCTGGTGAACGTGGCCGTGGCCGGGCTCACGCTGACCGAGCGGGAGCGCCCGGTCTCGCAGGAGGCGCTGGACGCCATCGCGGCCCGCACTCCCACCCGCAGGTTGTCCACCGCGGACGACCTGGCCGCGCTGATCCTCTTCCTCGGATCCGCCGCGAACCGCAACCTCACCGGAGAGATCATCCGGGACGGTTCCAATGCGGGCAGATCCAGCCACGTCGCCTGATATCGCACCCGAGTGTGCGAGCACAGAAGCGGCCAACCTAAACTGAGGCATGTGCTGAAGGGCGACGGCCGGCTCGGCCATGACCTGGACCTCGATGACCGCGCTCCTAAAGACGCCTGTGGCGTCTTCGGCGTCTGGGCTCCAGGCGAGGAAGTTTCCAAACTCACCTACTACGGGCTGTACGCGTTGCAGCACCGCGGGCAGGAGTCCGCGGGCATCGCGGTCAGCGAGGGCAGCCGCATCCTCGTCTACAAGGACATGGGCCTGGTCGCCCAGGTCTTCGACGAGTCGGTGCTCAGCACCCTGCGCGGCCACCTGGCCATCGGACACTGCCGCTACTCCACCACCGGATCGAGCGTGTGGGAGAACGCGCAGCCCACGCTGAGCTCCACCGACGTCGGCGGCCTCGCGCTCGCCCACAACGGCAACCTGATCAACACCCCGGAGCTGGCCGAACGCCTGGCTCCGGGCTCCACCCGCGCGACGACCGACACCGAGGTCCTGACCACGCTGCTCGCGCAGGACCGCACGCGTTCCATCGAGGACTCGGCGGCGGAGCTGCTCCCGCAGGTCAAGGGCGCCTACTCGCTGGTGTTCATGGACGAGAAGACGCTTTACGCGGCCCGCGACCCGCAGGGCATCCGCCCGCTGGTCCTGGGCCGGCTGGAGCGCGGCTGGGTGGTGGCCTCCGAGACGGCCGCGCTCGACATCGTGGGCGCGACGTTCGTCCGCGAGATCGAGCCGGGCGAGCTGCTGACCATCGACGAGCGCGGCGTCAGGTCGCGCCGCTTCGCGCTGGCCGAGCCCAAGGGCTGCCTCTTCGAGTACGTCTACCTCGCCCGCCCCGACACCACCATCGCCGGGCGCGGCGTCCAGGTCACCAGGGTCGAGGTGGGCCGCGTGCTGGCCCGCGAGCACCCCGTGGAGGCCGACCTGGTCATCCCCACGCCCGAGTCCGGCACCCCGGCGGCCGTCGGCTACGCCGAGGAGAGCGGGATCCCTTACGGGCAGGGCCTGGTCAAGAACTCCTACGTGGGCCGCACGTTCATCCAGCCCTCGCAGACCATCCGCCAGCTCGGCATCCGGCTGAAGCTCAACCCGCTGCGCGAGGTGGTCGAGGGCAAGCGGCTGGTGGTCGTGGACGACTCGATCGTGCGCGGCAACACCCAGCGGGCCATCGTCCGGATGCTGCGCGAGGCCGGGGCCAAGGAGGTGCACGTCCGCATCTCCTCGCCGCCCGTGGCCTGGCCGTGCTTCTACGGCATCGACTTCGCCACCAGGGCCGAGCTGATCGCCGGATCGCTGTCGGTCGAGGAGATCCGCGCCTCGCTCGGCGCCGACTCGCTCGGCTACATCTCCCTGGAGGGCCTGACCAAGGCCACCACCATTCCCGCGGAGCGCCTGTGCAGGGCCTGCTTCGACGGCTCCTACCCGATCCCCATCGACCAGGACAACGTGGGCAAGTTCGTGTTGGAGAGCAAAGCGTGAGCGAGCGTAGCGAGCGAACCAATAGACACAGCAGTACTGTGCTCACGCTGCCGACGAAGGAGGCTGCGTGAGTACGTACGAGGCCGCCGGGGTCGACATCGAGGCGGGCGAGCGGGCCGTCGACCTGATGAAGAGCAAGGTGGCGCGCTCGCGCCGGCCCGAGGTGGTCGACGACGCCAGCGGGTTCGCCGGGCTGTTCGACGCCTCGGCCCTGCTGCGTTACGAGCGGCCGCTGCTCGCCACCTCCACCGACGGGGTGGGCACCAAGGTCATGATCGCCCAGCGCTACGGCAAGCACGACACCATCGGCATCGACCTGGTCGGCATGGTCCTCGACGACCTGGTGGTGTGCGGGGCCGAGCCGCTGTTCATGACCGACTACATCGCCTGCGGGAAGGTGGTGCCCGAGCGCGTCGCCGAGATCGTCGGCGGCGTGGCCGAGGGCTGCCGCCTGGCCGGGGCCGCGCTGGTGGGCGGCGAGACGGCCGAGCACCCCGGAGCCATGGGGCCGGACGAGTACGACCTGGCGGGCGCCGGGACGGGCGTCGTCGAGGCCGCCGCCATGCTGGGGCCCTCCCGGGTCGTGGCGGGCGACGTGGTGCTGGGGCTGGCCTCCTCCGGGATCCACTCCAACGGCTACTCCCTGGTACGCCACGTGCTCCGCGAGGCCGGCCTCTCGCTCGACGCCGTCCTGCCCGAGCTGGGGCGCCCGCTGGGCGAGGAGCTGCTGGAGCCGACCCGGATCTACTCCCTCGACTGCCTGGAGCTGGCCAGGACCGTCGACGTGCACGCCTACGCGCACATCACCGGCGGCGGCGTCGAGGGCAACCTGTCACGGTCGCTGCCGGGCCATCTCGACGCCCTGCTGGATCGCTCCTCCTGGACGCCGCCGGCCGTTTTCGGGGTGCTCGCCGGGCACGGGCGGATCGCCCAGAAGGACCTGGACCGCACGTTCAACCTCGGGGTCGGGATGGCGGCCATCGTGGCCGCCGACTCCGCCGACGAGGCCGTCAGGGTGCTGGGGGCACGCGGGCTGCCCGCCTGGGTGCTCGGGGAAGTGGTCGCGGGCGAGGGCCGCGCCCGCTACCGGTAGCCGTTCCTCAGATCCCCAGCTTGGCGGCGATGCCGTCGAGGACGTAATCCAGGCCGGTCTCGAACCGCCAGAGCACGTCGTCCTTGCGGGTGGCCGCCATCAGGTAGCCCTCGAAGGCGGGGTAGCGCCCGGTCTGGATGTGCCAGGTCATCTGCGGGGCGAGCTCACTGCGCAGCTCGCCCCCATCGGCCCAGCCCCGCTCGTCCATGAAGCTCCGCACGGCGATCTCGTACGCCATGGCGCCGTTGGCGTAGGCGTCCACGGCGCGGAACACGCTCATCGTCGTGTCGGGGTCGAGGCCCGATCCGGCCAGGGCCGACAGGGAGCGCTCGGTGACGGCCATGCGGCGCGGGGTGAGCGCGAGCATGGCCTGCGGGGACAGCTGGGCCAGCCACGGGTGCCGCAGGGTCATCTCGCGGGTGCCGTGCCCCAGGGCGCGCATCGTCTCGCGCCAGCCGAGGCCCTCGGGCAGCCGCAGCTCCTCGTAGACGTGGTCGACCATCAGCTCCAGCAGCTCGTCCTTGCCTGAGACGTACCGGTAGGGCGCCATGGGCGCGACGCCCAGCTCGGTGGCCAGGCGGCGCATGGTGACCGCGTCCAGGCCCTCGGCGTCGGCGATCCCGACCGCGGCCGTGGCGATGCGCTGCGGCGTGAGCGTCTGCCGCGGGGCGGGGGCCGGGCGTTCCAGGCGCGCCCAGAGCGGTTCGCGCGGTTTGTCTTTTTCGACGGCCATGCGGCTCCCCTTCCGGTGTCCGATACAGCGTATCTCAAGTAGACAACGTACACCCTCGTGTGTACGTTGTATCTGCCAGATACGGCGTACACATTTGGAGTCCCCCATGAACGACAGCCCGCTCAAGGTCGCGGTCATCCTCGGCAGCACCCGCGACGGCCGCCTCGGCACGGTCGTGAGCAACTGGATCGTCGGCCTGCTCGACCAGCGCGGCGACATGGAAGCCGACCTCATCGACCTGGTCGAGACGCCGCTGCCGACCATCTTCCCGGTCCTCGGCGAGCCCCCGGCCTCCCAGGAGGCCAGGGACCTGCTCGCCGCGGTGTCACCGCGGATGGCGGCGGCCGACGCCTTCGTCATCGTCACGCCGGAGTACAACCACAGCTTCCCGGCCGCGCTGAAGAACGCCATCGACTGGCACGGCCCTGAGTGGCACGCCAAGCCGGTCGCCTTCGTCTCCTACGGCGCCTTCTCCGCCGGGTTGCGCGCGGTCGAGCAGTTGCGCCTGGTCCTGGCCGAGCTGCACGCGGTCACCATCCGCGACGGGGTCGGCTTCCAGCGTGTCTGGGAGCAGTTCGACGGTGAGGGCAGGACGCTCGACCCGGCCGTCGAGCCCGCCGCCAAGGTGATGCTGGATCGGCTCGCCTGGTGGGCGCACGCCCTGCGCGAGGCCAAGGCCGTCCGGCCGTACGCGGCGTGACGCGCCATGACCCGATCTCTTCACGTCGGCGTGTTCGGCCTGCTGCTCGGCATGTTCCTGGCCATGCTGGACGGCCTGATCGTGGGCACCGCGCTGCCCACGATCGCGGGCGACCTCGGCGGCCTGGACCGCCTGCCCTGGGTGGTGACCGCGTACATGCTCGCCGCCGCGGCCACCACCCCGATCTGGGGCAAGGTCGGCGACCTGTTCGGCCGCAAGGCGACCTTCGTCAGCGCGATCGCGCTCTTCCTGGCCGGTTCGGGGCTGGCCGGGCTGTCGCAGGACATGGGCCAGCTCATCGCCTTCCGCGCCGTTCAGGGGCTCGGCGCGGGCGGGCTCATGGTCGGGGCGCTGGCCATCATCGGCGTGCTCGTGCCGCCCCGCGAGAGCGGCCGGCTGCAGTCGATGATCGGCGTCATCATGCCGATCGCGTACGTCGGCGGGCCGCTCCTCGGCGGCCTGCTCACCGACTACCTGAGCTGGCGCTGGACCTTCTACGTCAACCTGCCCGTCGGCGCCGTGGCGCTGCTGATCATCTCCACCCGCGTCCACCTCCCGCCCGCCGAACGCGTCAGGCCCCGCATCGACTACGGCGGCGCGGCCCTGCTCACCACCGCCATCGTGGCCCTGACCCTGCTGGCCGGCTGGGCGGGCACCGCGTACGCCTGGACCTCGCCCCAGGTCCTCGCCCTGGGCGCGCTGTCCGTGCTCGCCCTGGCCGGGTTCGTCGCCGTCGAACGCCGGGCCGCCGAACCGGTCATCCCGCCCCGGCTGTTCGCCGACCGCGGCTTCACCCTGGCCCAGGTCCTCAGCTTCCTCGTGGGCGCCGCCATGGTCAGCGTGACCAACTACCTGCCCCAGTACATGCAGTTCGTCCAGGGCGCCTCGCCGGCGGCGGCCGGCATGCTGCTGCTGCCGCTGATGTTCGGCATGCTCGCCGCGCAACTGGTCACCGGCCGGCTCATCAGCCGCGACGGCCGCTACCGCCGCTACCCGATCCTCGGCGGCGCGCTCATGACCGCCGGGTCCCTGGCCCTGCTCCTGCTGGACGCCTCCACCCCCGCACCGGCCGCCTCGGCGCTCACGCTCCTCATCGGGACGGGGATCGGCCTGGTGATGCAGAGCACGACGCTCATCACGATCAACGGCGCCGACCCGCGCGACATGGGCGCCGCCAGCGGCACCGTCACCCTGCTGCGCACCGTCGGCGGATCCCTGGGCATCGCCGTGCTCGGCACCCTTTACGCGGCCCGGATGCGCACCGACCTGACCGTTCGCCTCGGCCCCGAACAGGCCGGACGGCTGGAGCGGAGCGGCGAGCTGACACCCGGCTCACTGCCCCGCCTGCCCGCCCCCGTGGCCGACGCCGTCCGCGAGGCCGTCACCAGCGGCCTGCACGCCCTCCTCCTCGGCGCCGCAGCCCTCGCGGTGGTCTCGTTCGCGCTCGCCTGGCTCATCCGCGAGGTCCCCCTCCGCACCGGAACCGCCTCCCGGCCCGGCTCCGAACCGGCGCCCCTGCCCCGGAAGGCCTGAGCCGAAGCTCCCGCGCGGTGGTCCTCCCGTCGCCTGTCGCGCCTCCTGGGGCCGCGGCGGACAAAAAT
Source organism: Nonomuraea angiospora (assembly GCF_014873145.1). Taxonomy (NCBI): domain Bacteria; kingdom Bacillati; phylum Actinomycetota; class Actinomycetes; order Streptosporangiales; family Streptosporangiaceae; genus Nonomuraea; species Nonomuraea angiospora. The sequence continues at coordinate 6,991,689 of NZ_JADBEK010000001.1, forward strand.
CGCTCGTAACGTGATGAGGCGGCTTTATAGGGTGCCTGGGTGCCTTCTCAACGCGCCCTGCTGCCGCGGTCGACCCCGGCCGAGTCGGGGATGTCGTCCCGCGCGATCGCCGCGCTGCTGGACCGGCTCGAAGCGCAATCCGTCGAGTGTCACTCCATCATGGTCGTACGCCACGGTCACGTCGTCGCCGAAGGCTGGTGGGCGCCGTACTCGGCCGAACGCCCGCACCTCCTCTACTCGCTGACCAAGTCGTTCACCTCGGTCGCCGTGGGGCTCGTGATCGCCGACGGGCTGCTCTCGCTGGACGATCGGGTGGTGGACGTGCTGCCCGACCACGTTCCGGCCGACATCTCGGAGCAGGCACGCCGCCTCACCGTTCACCATCTGCTGTCCATGACGACCGGACACCGTGCGGACAGCCTCGCCGAGGCCTGGCGGCTGGAACCCGGCGACCTGGTGAAGGGCTTCCTGCGCGTACCGTTTCCCGAGGTCGAGGGGACACGGCACGCCTACGACAACCCGAACACCTTCATCCTGGCCCGGATGATGGAACGGGTCACGGGCCGCGGCCTGCCGGAACTGCTCGACGAGCGCCTCTTCAAGCCGATGGGCGTCGACCATGCCGAATGGGACCGGGTGGCGAGCGGCGCCGCCTTCGGATTCCACGGGCTGCACCTCACGACCGAGGCCATCGCCGCCTTCGGCGAACTGCTGCTGCGCGGGGGCCTTTGGGGTGACCGGCGGCTCGTCCCGCGCGAATGGGTGGAGCTCGCGACCAGCCGGCACATCGACACCCTGCCGCTCGAGGACGGGTCGGGGGACGTCGACTTCCTTTGCGGCTACGGTTACCAGTTCTGGATGACGCGTCATGGTTACCATGGTTTTGGCTCCTTCGGCCAGCAATGCGTGGTCGTCCCGTCGCACGATCTCGTGGTCGCCATGACCGGCGGCGACACACGGACACAGGCGACGCTCGACGCGATCTGGGAGTGCCTGCTGCCCGGCATGGACCACGCGGGAAGCACCCGGGACGACGAGATCCTCGCCGAGCGGCTGCGGCGGCTGTCATTCGCGCCGGTGCCGGGTTCGGCCGGCCCTGAGCGTTCCGTCAAGGCGAGGCTCGACGCCTCCGCCGAGGATTCGGCTCTGCCCGACGGAACCGAGGTGATCGTCGATCCCGTGGACGGCGGAGGATGGCTCCTGCGATTCGGGTCGTTCCTCGACGTCGAGGCCGGCCACGGCGAATGGCGGGAAAGCTCACCGCTCGGCCGCCCTGTCGTCGCGGCCGGCGCCTGGCAGGGCAGCACGTTCGTCGCCGAGCTCTACGTCATCACCACGCCGCACCGGGTTCGGCTGGTGGTCGACGCCGACGCGGGGACAGCGGTGGCGACGTGGAGCACCGTGCCCCTGACCGGCCCGAGTCTGGTGTTGCACTTGCGGTCGCCGCTGATGACACGGCCCGACGTCGCGTAGGTGCCGGCCACGGGAGGGTGTGCGATCCGGGTGAGTCTCACCTGCCGCCCGCCGGATCGGTCATGGACAGCGCAACCGGGAAGGCGGTGCCGGTGAGCTCCTCGGAGATCCGCCAGATGCGGCCGGCGTCGTCCTCGCTGCGAAGCCGGGAGTAGACGGGCTGTTCGGCGGGCGCGCCGGACAGGTTCCTGAAACCGCGGGGACCGTAGAGGCGACCGCCGCGCGCGTCCGGGGAGGTGGCGGCGAACAGGGCAGGCAGCACCGCCGTCTCGACCGTGCCGAGGAGGACGCCACTGCGGGAGAGAGCGCGGATGACGCGCACGCCGACCGTGTCCTTTGCCCGGCCCATCTCGGGGTGTGCGGCCAGCAGATTGGTGGGGGCGACGCCGGGGTGGGAAATGTTGCTGGTGATCCCCCAGCCGGCCGCCTGGCTGCGCCGATGCAACTCGAGCCCGAACAGGCCGAACGCGATCTTGGACTGGCTGTATGCGCGGCGGGCATGGTAGGACCGTTCCCAGTTCAGGTCGTCCCAGTTGATGGCGTTCTCATTCGCGGCGATGCTGATCTGCGAGGTCACGCGGGCGCGTCCCGCGCGCAGCAGGGGCAGCAGGTGGGAGACGAGGGCGAAGTGACCGAGGTGGTTGCTGCCGAACTGCAGCTCGAACCCTTCTGCGGTGGTCCGCCGGTCCGGTGGGGTCATCACGCCGGCGTTGTTGACGAGAATGTGGATCGGGCGGTTCTCCCCGCGCAGGGTGGCGCCCAGCGCGGCGACCGAGCCCAGCGACGACAGGTCGAGTTCCCGTAGGGACACGGCGGCGTCCGGGTACTGCTGCTTGATCTTCGCGACCGCCGCTTCGCCCTTCCGACGGTTGCGGACGGGCATGACGACCTCGGCGGCAGCGGCGGCGAGGCGGGTCGCCAGGCCCAGTCCGACGCCGTCGCTGGCGCCTGTGACCACGGCGAGCTTCCCGGAGAGGTCTGGAACCGTGATGTCCGGTGGTGTGGTGGTGCGTGCCATATTGCTGCTCCTCACTTCTCTTGATCGATCCGCACCTGCGCTGGAGGGACGCCGGAGGCGCGCTTCCTGGCGTCAAGCCCGTCGGCAACGCGATCCCAGGCTGCACCTGACCCGCGGGGATATCCACGGCCTCTCAATCCCAGGCTGTCCGGACCGGGCCGGCCGCGAAGGGGGGATCGACAGGCCGAGGCTGCGGTCAGGCGCCGGTGATAGAACCAAACAGAACTGGCAATCAGGGAGGAAGCAGCCATGATCGATCGGGCCGGGCTCGCCGAGTTCCTGCGTCGCCGCCGCGAGTCACTTCAACCTGAAGACGTCGGGCTCCCGCGCGGGCAGCGACGCAGAACCGCCGGTTTGCGCCGCGAAGAGGTCGCCGCGCTCTGCCACATCTCCGCCGACTACTACAGCCGGCTGGAGCGGGAGCGCGGACCCCACCCCTCCGAGCAGATGATCGCCTCGATCGCGCAGGGTCTGCATCTGTCCCTCGACGAACGCGACCACCTGTTCCGCCTCGCCGGGCACCACCCACCCACGAGGGGCGCCACCAGCGAACACATCAGCCCCGGCCTGCTGCGCATCCTCGACCGGCTCACCGACACCCCCGCCGAAATCGTCACCGAGCTCGGCGAGACACTGCGGCAGACCCCGCTCGGCGTCGCACTCACCGGCGACCTCACCCGATACACCGGCCCAGCCCGCAGTATCGGCTACCGGTGGTTCACCGACCCGGCCGTCCGGACCCTGTACCACCCCGACGACCACGCGCTGCACTCCCGCGTCTTCGCCTCCGGACTCCGCAGCTTGGTCACCCTGCGCGGCCCCGGATCAAGGGCGGCGCACCTCCAACAACTCCTGCTCGACCGCAGCGAAGAATTCCGCGCCGTCTGGGACGAGCACGAGATCGGCATCCGATACAACCACGTCAAACGTTTCCTACACCCTGAGCTCGGCGAGCTGGAACTCACCTGCCAAGCACTTCTCGACCCCGACCAGTCACACTCCCTTCTCGTTTACACCGCCATCCCCGGCAGCGAAAGCTACGAGAAACTGCAGCTCCTCTCCGTCATCGGAAGCCAGCAGCTGATTTCGCACGCGCTGCCGAATGTGTGAAGACCGGGACCTGGTCTGTTCCGTGTCACGAAGTCGGCCGGCAACCGGATAGCGCCGTCCGGCTCGCTAGCCGTGGTTCTCGATCGCGAGATGGCCGGGAAGCGGGTCGAGACCGGCCAGGAATTCCTGGGCGCGCCGGGCGAAGAGGTGGGTTTCGTGCTCGGCCGACCAGTCGCGGGCGGCTTCGCCCGCGGCCCTGACCACGTGGACGGGTTCGCCGCGGGCCTGGAGCAGGCGGGCCCGGAGCAGCCGGACCAGGCCCTCCGCGTAGCGCTGGCCGTGGGCCTCCAGGGCCCGGTCCGCCCGGTCGAGCGCGTTCTCGGCCCGGTCCGGCAGACCGGCGGCCAGCCACATCTCGGCGAGCAGCGCGAGGTGGAACACGATGCCGAAGCGCGCCGGGGCGGTCAGTGTCGCGGACAGGAACTGCTCGGCCTCCGCCGCGATCCCAGCCGGGTCGTCGCCGGTGAGGGCGCGCGCCCAGTACCAGTCCAGCCGGACATAGTGCTCCTGCTGGATGGCGAGGCGGCCGGTTCCCGCGGCGGTCCACCGGTCGACCACCCGCAGCACCCAGGCGGCGTCACCGGCCATGGACGCGATCATGGTCATGTAGTAGGCCCACGTCGCCGCCGCGTGCTCGTCGGCCGGTCCGTTCCATCTGTCGATCATGGCGGCGGCCGCCTCGACGTCTCCGTGCAGCGCGGTCACGACGGCCTGCCAGCCCGGCCACTCGTCCGAGATGTCGCGCCGGATCGGGTTGTCGCCCCGCTCGGGGGAGGCCACCTCCTCACGGATGGCGCGCTCGTTGTCGGTGAAGGATCGGTAGGCGTCGCCGATGTCGCCGATGTCCCATTGGTGCAGGCCCAGGGCCTGCCGCCCGTACACCTGGACGACGGGGTCGCAGGACGCCTTTCCCTGCTCGGACAGCCGGCGGACCAGGTCTCCCCGGTTCCATTCCAGGAAGGTGTAGGGCCCGAAGAGGCGGGCGAAGAGGAGTCCGGCGGCCTCGGCGTCCCGGCCGAGCCGGCGGGCCAGCTGTTCCGCCCGCTCTATGTGGTCGAACGTCGTGGGGCCGTATCCCGGCTTCCGTCGCGGGTGGATGGCGAGCAGAGAGAGGGCCGACAGTTCCAGCTCGGGGAGTCCGGCCGTCCGGGCGATCCGGGCGGCCTCCTTCAGGTGCCGGTCGGCCGCTGGGAAGGCGAGTTTGGCCATCGCGCGCCGGCCGGCACGTTTCATCGCCTCCGCCGTGCGGACCGGGTCGGCGAGCGGGCCCGCCGCTCTCAAGTGGTAGGCGAGCCGTTCGGTGACGGCCTCGTCATCGGCGTCGATCTCTTCGAGTGCGTCCGCGATGCGCAGGTGCAGCCGGATGGCCTGCAGTCCCGCTGTGGTCTCCGTGACCGATTCGCGGACCAGGTCGTGAGAGAAGCGCAGGGCGAACAGGTCCTCCGGCCCCGTTTCGAGCAGGCCCAGCGCGCGCAGCGGTTCGAGGCGTTCGAGGCAGTCTGCGAAGTCGACACCGGCGGCACGGGCGAGCAGGCGAAGATCCACGTCACGCCCGATCAGCGCAGCGACCCGCAGCAGATCGCGAACGCTGTCGTCAAGGCCCGCCATCCGATCCCGAACGACGTCCCGCACGGTGGACGGCACCCCCGCCCGCGCCGAGGCGTCACCGTCACCGAGCGCGCCGCGGTCGCTGAGAAGCCGCGACAACTCGCAGACGAAAAAAAGGATTGCCGGCAGTGCGAACATGGATGTTACGGGCGATGTCCGCACCGGGTTCGTGGCCGGTCTCACGGCGGATGAGCTCGGCCACATCGGCCAGGCTGAGCGGACCGAGCTGGATCCTGCGGTGGCCGGGCAGCCGGCTGGCGGCGGCCAGAACCCGCGAAAGGTCAGGGCCGGGCGTGGGCGCGCGATCGCGAAGAGCGCCGATGATCGCGGCACCGGCGGGCAGCCGTGCCACCAGGTGACCGAGCAACTGCAGCGAGGTGGCGTCGATCCATTGAAGATCGTCCATGACGAGCAGCATCGGCCGTTCCGCCGAAGCCTGACCGATGAAGGTGACGACCTGCTCGAACAGGCGGAACTGGGAACGGCCCCCGGAAACCGGCGGCCCGGCGTCGTCGTCTCGAGGTTCGAGGAGGCGGCCGAGCTCGCCGGCCAGCCACTTCTCACGCGCCGACGCGGGCAGGCTGTCCAGGACAACGGTGAGCGCCTGCTCCCACGGCCACATCGACGGAGTTCCGTCGCCCTCCAGACAGGAAGCCCAGACGACGAGCGCGCCACGCCGGTCCGCGACGGCGGCGACCTCCTCCAGCAGGCGCGTCTTGCCCGCGCCCGGCTCACCTTCGACGATGGCCAGCCCGGTGCGGCCGGCGAGCGCCGCGTCGACGGCCTGCCGCAGCACGCCGAGTTCCTCGCCCCGGCCGACCAGACCGGCCTCCTGCCTCGCCGGCGCGCGCTCCCCCGCACTTCGCGTGACCGTCACCACCGGCGCCGGCGGGGTCTGCGTCAGCACCCGCAGGTGCGCGTCCCGCAGCGCCGGGCCGGGGTCGATGCCGAGCTCCTCGGCGAGGCGGTCACGGATCGCGTGGAAGGCCGACAGCGCCTCCGCCTGCCGTCCAGCGGCGCCGAGAGCGGCGACGAGCCCGGCGTGCACGGGTTCGTGGAACGGCGCCATCGACGCGGCCAGCTGCAACGGCGGGATCACCCGCTCCGGCCGGCGTAACGACACGGCCAGGCCGGCCGCCGCCGCGCAGGCGGCGTGGAACTCGTCGTCGAGGGTGGCCAGGATCGACATCGCGGCCGATCCGAAGGACAGTCCGTCCCCCGCGGGGCCACGCCAGAGGCCGAGCGCTTTGACGTAGTGCTCGAGCGCCACTTCGCGATCCTGCCGGGCGAGGGCGCTCTGGGCGGCTTGGAGGAGTTCGCGGAAGGTGACGAGGTCCAGCGTGCCGGGGCCGGCGCTGAACACGTACGCGTTACCGCGAAGGTGCAGGTAGCTACCGGCCGCCCGGGCGGGGACCGCGGGTTCAAGCACCCGCCGCAACGCCCCGACGTACTTCTGGATGACGTTCAGCGCGCTGGCGGGGACGTTGTCGGCCCAGATCAGGTCGATCAATTCCCTCGTACTGACCGGATGGCCCACCCGCGCCAGGAGCAGGGCCAACAGCTGCGCCTGCTGCCGAGGGCCGGCGTCCTGCTCGGCTCCATCGCGCCAGACACGCAGCGGGCCGAGGATCTGCAGGCGCACCGAACCGGCGTCAGAGGACGGATCGGCAAAGGCCCGGCTCGGTGGGTTGGGCACGCCGTTCGACCCCCGGATGGACGATAGGTCATTCATTATGGGCCGCCGTTCCGGCCGGGTCCAGCCCGGTCCCACGGCCGCGACGGCCTCCATCGAGGCGACCGTCAGCAACGCCTCACCCCGCGCACGCTCCGCCTCAGTCAACCCACCAACGGGGGAACAGTTTCAGTAACTCCCGGATGTCGATCCCTCCCTTCCACCATCACCGGTCCTGTGGCCGCGCCGCCCCGCGCCCGCAGATCCGTAAACGCTTTATTTGCGGGCTGTCAATAACCAGATGAGAACCTTCCAGGAGAAGGCAACGGCCTTCGCCGCACTCCAACGGAAGGATGTTTATGGCGCATCGCTACGCGGTACAGATGGCCAAACGGGCCGGGGCCGCCTTGGCCATGGTCCCCGTGCTGGCGGCCGCCCTTACCCAGGGGCCGGCGACGGCGGCGACGATGGGCCCGATTTCTCCCACCGGGCTCGACTCGTATCAGCTCAGGACGTGTGTCGCGGCAGGACACTACGACATCAAGGCGTTCACCATCAATGGCCTGAACCAGAACAACGACTACGTCGCCTCGCCCAAGCTCGAACTGGCCGGAAACAGAGCGGGAGAACGCTGCAAAGGCCTCGACGACTGGTGGTGGAAGGGGGTGGTCGACGTCGACTTCTGGGACGACAACGACAACAAACTCGGCACCCGTCAGTGCTATGTCTACCCCGGCGGGGACCCTTCGGTGAAGTGGTGGAAGTGCCTCTTCGCGTAAATCCCAAAATCCCTCATTCATGCGACGTGGCTGATCCCGTCACTCAGGCAAAGGAATCCCACTATGCTGCACCGATCGCTCCAGCAGACGGCCAGGCGGGCGATGACGACCCTGGCCATGATCACAGGGCTGACCACCGCTCTCGCCGCGGGACCGGCGACGGCGGCGACGATCGACGGCCCCGTTACCCCCGCTCAGACCAACGGGCAGATCGTCTCTACGTGTGTGGCCGGCGGGCACACCGATATCAAGGCCTTCACCATCAACGGCTTCAACCAGAACAACAACTATGTCGCCGGCCCGAAACGAGACCTACCGGGTGACAGAAACGGGCAGCGCTGCTACCTGCTCGAAGGCTGGTGGTGGAAGGGCTGGATCGACGTCGACTTCTGGGACGACCACGACAACAAACTCGGCACCCGGCAGTGCAACGTCCCGGTCAGCCAGATAGGCGCCGTTTACGAGTGCCACTTCGCATGATCGCGCCGGCCAGGCCGCCGGCTGATCCTCTCACCGATGGCGAAGGAGTCTTTATGCTGCACCGATCGCTCCAGCAGACGGCCAGGCGCGCGACGACGACCCTGGCCATGATCACAGGGCTGACCACCGCTCTCGCCGCGGGACCGGCAACGGCGGCGACGATCGACGGCCCGCTCGGCGTTACCGGCATCAACGGGCAGATCGTCCAAACATGTGTCTCCTCCGGACACGCCGACATCAAGGCCTTCACCATCAACGGCTGGAATCAGAACAACAACTACGTGGCGGGCCCGAAACGAGACCTTCCAGGTGACAGGAACCAGACGCGCTGCTACGTCCTTGACGGCTGGTGGTGGAAGGGCACGATCGACGTGGACTTCTGGAGCGACAGCGGCGCCAAGCTGGGCACCCGGCAGTGCTACGTCTCACCCGATCTGATCGCGGACATGGTGACCTGCACGTTCAACTGATCGCGTTCGCTGCGTCGTACGACCGGCAGGCGATCCCACTTCTCAGGTCATTCGCTAGGAGTTCTTCAATGCTGCGCTCCTGACACGACAGGTGAGGGGCCGCAGAATGCGTGATCAAACGGTCCCGTCACCTCATGGCGGGACCGTTCCGTCGTCAGACCCAGACGCCCTGACTACGTGAGCACGGCTGTAGCCGGGTGCCCACGGCCCTCGACAAGACAGTTTCCTGCCTGGATGATCGCGCTCGAAATCGTGATCAGCCCCGGCGCCACGGCCCTCGCGGCGATCTCCTTCGCGCCCGCCTGACTCATCCGCGAGATCCCGCTCCGCACCGAAACCACGCCCAAGCCGGACTCCGAACCTGCGGCCCACCCGGAAAGGCTGCGTCAAAATCCGTCGGCCCGACCAGAGCCGCCCATCGAGGGCACGCGAGGAAGCCGGGCGGCCCCACCAATCCGGCTTCGGGCTCACCGCCGTACCCGAAGCGCAATGGGTGTGGCTGGGAAGCCTGACGGGCCTTCCTGGGCGTTGCTCGCGTAAAGAACCGTTTCTCAGTGCGGTGACCGCAAACCTTCACCAGCCTGACGCGGGGGAAACCCCCGGCCGGGAAGCCTGCCCGAACCAGCGGCTCAGAGGTGCCGCAGGAAGTCCAAACTTCGCCGCCAGGTGCGATCGGCCGCTTCCGCATCGTAATCATGCAAGTTCGCGTCCGTGTAGAAGTGTCCGACACCTGGATAGGTGAAGACCTCCACAGCGGCACCCACGCTCATCGCGGCCTTCTCCCAGCCGTCGACAGCAGCGGGCGGCGCGAACGAATCCGGATTTGCGACGTGCAGCTGTACGGGGAGGGCGGTCCGCGCGGACGCGGGGATCTCCGTGATGCCGTGCAGGAGCAGCAGACCGGCCGTGTCGCGCCGTTCGGGCAGCAATTCCCCGACCACCCCGACGCCCATCGAAACGCCGGCGAGAACGGTGCCCCCAGGCATTCTCCGGACTGCATCGCGGGCTCGTTCCACGATGACCTCCCAACCGATCCGGTCCTTCAGGGCGAACCCTTCGTCGATCGTCGTGGCGATTCCACCCGCATACAGGTCAGGCGTGACAACTTCGTGCCCGGCGGCGCGAAAGCGATCGGCGGCAGCACCTTCGACGGCGCGTAGCCCGTACACGGAATGAAACAAGGCGATATGGGCCATCCCATCATCCTCTCCGCTTCACGGCCGACGACGCACCCGCGGTGAACGCGCCCCAGAGCCGGGGAGCGCGAGGGGCCGGGGATCGGGGCGAAGCCCCGATCCCCCATCAGCACGCCCGAGCGTCAGCGAGGACCGCTCGGGGCGGGCTCCAGCAGGCCGTGGGTGGGCGCCGGCGAGCGCAGTGAGCGGGGGTTTCCCGGGGTCGAAGGGGCGGAGCCCCTGGGAGGCAGGGCCGAGCACTCGCATGGCACGAAGTGCCTCCCGATGCGCGGACCGTGCTTTGCGGGAGGGTCACATGTTGATCATGTGGCCGGCGAGGCCGTGGATCGCTTCCTTGACCGCTTCGCCGAGCGTCGGGTGCGCGTGGACGTTGCGGGCGACCTCGTGCACGGTCAGGTCCCACTGCTGGGCCAGGGTCAGCTCCGGCAGCAGCTCGGTGACCTCGGGCCCGATCAGGTGGGCGCCGAGCAGCTCGCCGTGCGTGTTGTCGCTGATGATCTTGACGAAGCCGGCCGAGTCGCCCAGGCCGTGGGCCTTGCCGTTGGCCGTGAAGGGGAACTTGGCCACCTTCACGTCGTAGCCCAGGTCGCGCGCCTGCGCCTCGGTGTAGCCGAAGCTGGCCACCTGCGGCTGGCAGTACGTGGCGCGCGGGATCATGACGTAGTCGAGCTCCATGGTCTCCGCGTCGCCGATCGTCTCGGCCGCGATGATGCCCATGGACTCGGCGGCGTGCGCCAGCATCAGCTTGGCGGTGACGTCGCCGATGGCGAAGATGTGCGGCACGTTCGTACGGCAGCGCCCGTCGACCGCGATGGCGCCCCGGTCGGTCAGCGCCACGCCCGTCTTCTCCAGGCCGTAGCCCTCGACGCGCGGCTGGAACCCGATGGCCTGCAGCACCTTGTCGGCCTCGAGCACCTGGGTCTCGCCGGCGCGGGTGACGGTGACCTTGACGGAGGCGCCGGTGTCCTCGATGGCGTCCACGCGGGTCGAGGTCAGCACCTCGATGCCGAGCCGCTTGTAGCGCTTGGCCAGCTCGGCCGACACCTCCTCGTCCTCCAGCGGCACCACCCGGTCGAGGAACTCCACGATCGTCACCTTGACGCCGTAGTTGTGCAGCACGTACGCGAACTCCACCCCGATGGCGCCGGCGCCCGCGATGATGATGCTCTCCGGCAGCTCCTCGGTGAGGATCTGCTCCTCGTACGTCACCACGCGCTCGGAAAGCTGCGTGCCCGGGATCAGCCGGGTGGTCGCGCCCGCCGCGATGATGCAGTGGGAGAACGTGATCGTCTCGCCGTTCACCTGGATCGTGTTCGCGTCCAGGAACGTGCCGCGACCGTCGTACTCGGTGATGGCGTTCTTCTTCATCAGGTAGTGAACGCCCTTGACCCGCCCGTCGGCCACCTTGCGGCTGCGCTGGAAGGCCGCCCCGTAGTCGAAGGTGACCGAGCCGCTGATGCCGAACGTCTTGGCCTCATGGTTGAAGATGTGGGCCAGTTCGGCGTTGCGCAGCAGCGCCTTGGACGGGATGCAGCCCACGTTCAGGCAGACGCCACCCCAGTACTTCTCCTCGACGACCGCGGTGCGCAGTCCGAGCTGGGCGGCGCGGACGGCGGCCGTGTACCCTCCGGGACCCGCGCCGAGAACGACGACGTCATAGTGAGTGCTCATGAGTCGGACCATACCGTCAGCTAGACCTCGACCTTGTACGAGAGGGTGAGCTCGTCGGCGGGCACCCCGCGGATCCCCCAGTTCACCTTGGGCATCTCGATGATCGTGATCTCCACGTCCTCCGGCTCGTATCCGGATTTTTCGTAGATCTCCCTGATCAGCGCCCGCTTGGCGTCGTCGCTGCGCCCGGTGAAGCAGATCACCTCGATGATGAGGTATCGGTCACTGCGCCCAGGGCAGACGAAGTCGTCCTCCTCCAGCAGCAGAAACCGGTGGAACCGCTTCTCCGGAGGCACGCCCCACGCGCTCACCAGGCACGACTGCACCAGATCGGAGATCTCCCGCTGCCGCCCGGCCCACACGTCCCTGCGCCCGTACACCTTCACCTGTGCCATGTCGGCAATATAGAGGGCGTGATCCGCGTACTCCTCGCCGACGACGAGGCCATGATCCGGGCCGGGGTCAAGGCGATCCTCGCCTCCGACCCGTCGCTGGAGGTGGTGGCCGAGGCCGGCGACGGCAGGCAGGCCGTCGACCTGGCCATCAGCCACCACCCTGACGTGGCGCTGCTCGACATCCGCATGCCCAGGCTCGACGGCCTGGGCGCGGCGAGCGAGATGCGCCGGGTCGCGCCGGGCACGGCCGTGGTGATGCTGACCACATTCGGGGAGGACGACTACATCGCCAAGGCGCTCGACATCGGGGCGAGCGGGTTCCTGCTCAAGTCGGGCGATCCGCGCGAGCTGATCGCCGGGATCCACGCGGTGGCCGACGGGGCCGCGTACCTGTCGCCCAGGGTCGCCCAGCGGGTGATCGCACACTTCGCGGGCGGCCGGATGACCAAGGGCGCGCAGGCCCGCGACCGCATCGGCCCGCTCACCGACCGGGAGCGCGAGGTGCTCGCCCTGCTCGGCGCGGGCATGTCCAACGGCGAGATCGCCCGCGAGCTGCACATCGTCGAGGGCACGGTGAAGGCGTACGTGAGCGCCATCCTCACCAGACTCGGCGTGCGCAACCGCGTGCAGGCCGCGATCATCGCCCACGAGGCCGGGTTGGTAGCCTGACCCGTGATGTATCGCCTCGTGTTCACGCAGGTCTTGCGGCGTTTCGACGCCGAGGCCGTGCACCATAAGACCGTGAGCGCCCTCGCGCTCCTCGCGCGGCTGCCCGTGGTCAAGCGGCTGCTCTTCCGCGCGCTCGCACCCCGCGACCCTGCTCTGCGGGTGACCGCGTTCGGCGTGCACTTCCCCGGCCCGCTCGGCCTGGCCGCCGGGTTCGACAAGGACGCCGCGTGCGCCGAGGGCATCGCCGCGCTCGGTTTCAGCCACGTCGAGGTCGGCACGATCACCGCGCACGCCCAGCCGGGCAACCCGCGCCCGCGCCTGTTCAGGCTGGCGAAAGAGCGCGCGGTGATCAACCGGATGGGCTTCAACAACGCCGGGGCGGCCGCCGCCGCCCGCAGGCTGCGCCGCCCCCGCGGCCTGCCCGTCGTGGTCGGGGTCAACATCGGCAAGACCAAGGTGGTGCCCGAGTCCGAGGCCGTGGCCGACTACGTGGCCAGCGCCAGGCAGCTCGCGCCGCCGGCCGACTACCTGGTGGTCAACGTCAGCTCGCCCAACACGCCGGGGCTGCGCAACCTTCAGGCGGTCTCGCTGCTGCGGCCGCTGCTCACGGCGGTCAAGGAGGTCGCGGACGGCACTCCCCGCCCCACTCCCCTGCTGGTGAAGATCGCGCCCGACCTCGCGGACGAGGACGTGGACGCGGTCGCCGACCTGGCCCTGGAGCTGGGCCTGGACGGCATCATCGCCACCAACACCACGATCAGGCACGGCGGCGAGACCGGCGGGCTGTCGGGCCGCCCGCTCAAGGGCCGCTCGCTGGAGGTGCTCAGGCGCCTGCGCGCCAGGGTCGGCGACCGGCTCACGCTGGTGTCGGTCGGCGGGGTGGAGGACGTGGACGACGTCTGGGAGCGCCTGCTCGCCGGGGCCACCCTGGTCCAGGGCTACACGGGCTGGGTCTACGGCGGCCCGTTCTGGGCCTCGCGCATCCACCGGCAGCTCTCCAGGCGCGTACGCCGCCACGGCCTCAAGTCCATCGCGGACGCCATCGGCCGTACCGCCTGAATCCCCTATCGTGGGGCGAATGATCGAAGAGGTACCTCTAGCGGACGGCATCATCCTGCGACCGGCCGCCGAGCAGGACGTCGAGGCCCTGGTACGCGCCTACGACCGCAACCGCGACCACCTGAAGCGGTGGGAGCCCCGCAGGCCCGACGAGTTCTTCACCGCGGACGGGCAGGCCAAGCGGCTCAAGGGCCTGCTCGAAGATCAGGCGCAGGGCCGGGCGATGGCCTGGGTGCTCGCGGACGGCGACGAGATCGTGGGCCGCGCGACGCTCAGCGGCATCGTCCGCGGCCCCTGGCTGAGCTCCGACCTCGGCTACTGGGTGGACGGCGGCTACGTCGGGCGCGGCCTGGCCACCGGCGCCGTGCGGGAGGTGTGCCGGATGGCCGACGAGGAGCTGCGGCTGCACCGGATCGCGGCCAGCACCCTGCTCGACAACGCGGCCTCGCAGAACGTGCTGCTCAAGACCGGGTTCGAGCCGTACGGCACCGCCGAGCGCTACCTCGAGATCGACGGCAGGTGGCAGGCCTGCCGCCTCTTCCAGCGCATCCTCAACGACCGCCCGGCCTTCTGAGTCACACGCTGGGGCGGGTCGACTCCGCGTCGTGCGTCATGCCGTCGATGCGGGCCATCACCTCGGAGACGCGCACCACGCCCGGCCGGTGCGGGCGCCGCCGCTGCCACGGGTGCGGCCCCGCCGGCGGGCGGTACTCCACCCCGAGCGCGTCCAGCCGCCCCAGGTGCTCCTCCAGCCGGCCCTCGAAGCCGTCGGCGGGGCCCGCCCACCCGACCTCCGCCAGCGCGCACGCCCGCGGCCACAGGCGGTAGTCGACCGTGCGGGCGTCGGGCACGCGCTCGGTCCAGAGCTGCGCCTGGACTCCCAGGACCCGGGCGCGTTCCTCCTCCGTCCAGGAGGCCGGCGCGGGGTCGAACGCGGCCACGTCGGAGACGGTGACGGCGTCGCCGATGGCCATGGGCTCCTCCGCCGAGGCCGCCTCCGCGTAGTCGAAGTAGAGCGGGAACACCGGGGTCGCCACCACGTCGTGCCCGGCCGCGGCGGCCCGGCGGCCCACCCCCATGCCGCGCCACGGCATCACCACGGTGTCCTCCCGCAGCCCGCCGCTGACGAACGCCTCGTCCCACACCACGGCCCGCGCGCCCCGCTCGGCCAGCGCGTCCGCGAGCCGCCGCAGGAACCACGCCTGCAGGTCGTTGGAGCCGGCCAGCCCGAGGGAGTCGCGGTAGGCGACGATCTCGGCGCTCTCGCTCCAATGGTCCAGCACGACCTCGTCACCGCCGATGTGCACGTAGGGCGTCTCGCCCAGCGCCCCGATCAGCTCGTCGAAGATCGTGGTCAGGAACTCGACGGTCGGCGGCAGCGGCGACAGGATCGCCGAGGAGATGCCCCACCGGTCGAGCACGTCGTACCGCTCCCCGGTGGCCCCGAGCGACGGGTAGGCCGCCAGGATCGCCGACGCGTGCCCCGGCACGTCGATCTCGGGGACGACCGTGACGCACCGGGCGCGGGCGTAGGCGCCGATCTCGGCCAGGTCGTCGAGCGTGTAGTAGCCCCCGTGCGGCAGGTCGTCGTACGTGTCCGGCTCCCGCCAGAAGTTGGTCGCCGTGCGCGGCCGGTGCGAGGAGACCTCGTGCAGCAGCGGGTACGCCCTGCTCTCCACCCGCCACCCCTGGTCGTCCACCAGGTGCAGGTGCAGGCGGTTGAGCTTGTGCGTCGCCATCAGGTCGAGCAGGCGGAAGATCTCCCGCTTGGGGAAGAAGTGCCGCGCCACGTCCAGGTGCAGCCCGCGCCAGGCGAAGCGCGGCGCGTCCTCGATCCGCACCCCTGGAACGGGCCACGACGCCCCGGTGGAGAACCGGTAGGAGGCGGCGGGCAGCAGCTGGTGCAGCGACTGCGCCGCGTAGAAGGCCCCGGCCCGCCCGCCGGCCACGATCTCCACGCCCCGCGAACCCACCGTCAGCCGGTACGCCTCCTCGCCGAGCGCCGGATCCCGCCGGACGTCGATCTCCCCCGCGTCGCCGGGCCGCAGGTCGAGCAGCGGGAGCGCGAGGCGTACGGCGTCCACCAGATCGCCGGACACGGTCGCGCCCGAGGCCAGCTCGAAGGAACCGGCAAGATCACTGAGCAGCTCTGGGCGAGGAATCATGCTTTGAGATAGTGCTGCAATCCGTTCGCCAGCGCCAGGGCGATCTTCTGCCGGAAGTTCGGGTCCTGGAACTTGGCCGCCTCGGCGGCGTTGCGCATGTTGCCGCACTCGATGAGGATCTTCGGCACCGTCGACAGGTTGAGGCCGCCGAGGTCGTTGCGGTAATCGAGCGCGTTGCGGCCGATGTAGGTGGAGTACGGCAGGCCCGTGCCCTTGGCGAACGCGTTGCGCACGTCGATGCCGAGCCTGCTGGAGGCGCCCACGACCTTGTCCACGGGGCCGTTGATCTTCTTCGGCATGATGACGTGGAAGCCGTGGTTGGCGGGGGCCGCGCCGTCGCCGTGGATGGAGATCGCGGCGTCGGCGTGGGCCTTGTTGCCGATCGCGGCCCGTTCGGTGATGCACGGGCCCACGCCGTCGTTGCTCGTCCTGGTCAGCTTGACCGTGGCCCCGCGGGCTTCGAGCAGCTTGACGAGCCGCTTGGAGACGTCGAAGGAGAAGGCGGCCTCGGTGTAGCCGTTGTTGGTCTCGGTGCCCGTCGTGTCGCAGGCCTTCCACTTGGTCAGCACGTTGACCTGGCGATTGATGGCCTTGGGGTCGCGGTAGTTGCCGCCGTTGTGGCCCGGGTCGATCACGACGACCTTGCCCTCCAGGGGCTTGGCGTCGGGCGGGGACTGCTTGGCGGGAGATTGCCCCGTGGGAGATTGCCTGGCGGGGGTCTGCTCCGCGGCTGTCTGCTCCACGCTGGTCGCGGGAGCGGCCTGACCTGACGCGGCACCACCGGTGCCGGTGCCGCCACACGCGGAGGCGATCAGGCCGCAAACGGCGAGAACTGAGGCTGGCAGAGCACGCATGACATCCAACTTACGGCAAGCCCGGAGCTCAAGCCCGTCTTATGGCGACTGCGGCGGGTGGAGGGGAATCGTACGTGCCGGCCCGGCCCCTAGCCCGTCACCAGACGCGCTCGCCGATCTCCTGGCGCTCCAGCAGGGCGGCCAGCTCCCGCGCGTCCTCGGCGTCGAGCCCGAGGACGACGCGGGGCCGGCCCCACGGGTGGTCGAGGGAGTGGGCGACGTAACTGGCGACCGACTCCGCGGCGCCGTCGGCGCCCCGCCCCCTCCCCGCCCGCCAGTGGCCCCAGGCGCGCTCGAGCTCGGCCGCCGCGCGCTGGGCGCAAGACACTAGTTCCGGATCACGCATGACTGTTCCCCCGGATCAGGTCATGGCCGGATCGAATCCGGCCACAAATAGCATGACCCTGACGAGTAAACAGCCGCGCGGCCACGTCTCCGCGCGGCTTGACCCAGCTTTGATGTTCTCTTAAGCGGGACCCGTGCTGCGCCGCACGACCAGCTCGGGGCGGATCTCACGCAGGCGCGAGACCTTGGCGGGATCCCCGATCCGGTCGCTCAGCAGCGCCGCCGCCGACCTTCCCATGGTGCGGCGGGGCTGGTCGACCGAGGTGAGCGAGATGTGGTGGGAGGCCGACAGGTGCGTGTTGTCGTAGCCGACCACCGAGAGGTCTTGCGGGACTCGCAGGCCCAGGTCGCTGGCGGCCGAGAGCACGCCGAGCGCGACCACGTCATTGGCGGCGAAGATCGCCGTGGGCCTGGGGTCGCGGGTGAGCAGCGCCATTGCCGCCTCCCTGCCACCCTCCTCGGTCGAGTCCGCGGCCTCGACCATGATGTACGGCGCCAGCGAGTGCCTGCGCATGGCCACGAGGTAGCCCTCGCAGCGCGACGAGCGCCGGCCCTCGATGTGCGCGATGCGCTTGTGGCCCAGCTCGACCAGGTGGTCGATGGCCAGGCGAGCGCCGAGCTGGTCGTCGTCGACCACGATGTCGACTCCGTCGAGCTCGATGTCACGTTCCCCTACGACGACGGTCGGGGTGTAGGCGGTGGCCTCGATCAGCGTCTCGCTGGTCGGCGCGATGCCCAGGAGGACCAGCCCGTCCACCCTGAGCTCGAGGAAGGCCTCGACGGCCTCGTCCTCGAACGCCGGGTCCCACTGGCTGTTCCCTATGAGCATGCGCAGGCCGTCGCCGTGCAGGCTCTCCTGCAGACCGTCGAGGAACTCCGCGTAGAACGGATTGTGCAGGTCGGCGACGAGCGCGCCCACCAGGTGCGTACGGCCTTCGACCAGGCTTCGCGCGACCGCGTTCGGCCGGTAGCCGAGTTCGCGGGCGGCCTGCAGCACGGCCTGGCGCCGGTGCTCGCTCACGTGCGGGGATCCGCGCAGCACGAGAGATACCAGCGATTTCGAGACGCCGGCTCGTTCGGCGACGTTGCGGATGGTCGGTCTGGGCCGAGGCAGCGTGTCTACCTCTCTGAGCTCGGTGATGGTTGAAGTGTTGACGGGCGGTCCTGACATGTGTCTCCCCCGCGATGCGGATATGGGCACCTGTCTGACCAAACGATCGAGTTCGCCGCAGGGTACGGCCTTCTCACTGTTTGACTCAGGGAATCGTCGCGGGTGGACCCGGGGAACGGGCGGCACGGCGTCGGCTACTGTGCAGGTGTGACACCCGGGAAGTCAGCCGATACGGCACGGCCGGCGCGGCGCAGGCTCAGCGTCGACCGGCGTCGCGAGGAGCTGATGGCGGCCGCGCTCGAGCTGTTCAGCACCCGTGACGCGGAAGACGTCTCGATCGACGACGTGGCCTCGGCGGCGGGCGCTTCGCGGGCCCTGGTCTACCACTACTTCGGTGGCAAGCAGGAGCTCTACGTGGCCGCGCTGAAGAGCGCGGCGGAGCAGCTGGAGTCCCGGCTTCGCCCCCATGAGGGCGGCCGGCCGCTCGAAGAGCTGGCCTCCGGGCTCAGGCGCTACTTCGACTTCGTCGAGGAGCACGCGGCCGGGTTCGCCGCGTTGCTGCGCGGGGGCCCCGCCAACCGGGTGGGCGAGGTCGGCGAGATCGTCGACGGCGTGCGCCGGCGTCTCTTCCTGCTCATCCTGAAGCAGATGCGGGTCGATGAGGCCAGCCCGGTGCTGCGCACGACCCTGCGCTCGTGGATCGCCTCCGTGGAGACGGCCGGCCTCGACTGGCTGGAGCACCGTGACATAGAGCGACCGACGCTGGAAAAGATGCTCGTCGATCACATGGTCGCGCTGCTCGGCGTGGCCTCCGCCTACGACGGCGCCGTGGCCACGCTCTTGGAACGACTCGCGTAGAGCTTGGAACGACTCAAGGAGAGAAGGATGGCGCCGGGCGGGCGGCGCCAACTCTCCCATGCGACGTCATGTCGTCACAACGGTGGACCAGGCCGTCGGCCTGGCTCACCCTCAACCCCCCTGAGGATCCGTGACGACCCTCACTTACTCCGAGCGCTGCTGCGGAATGCCCGCGAGCAGTGCCCGGACCTCGGTCTCCCGGTAACGCCGATGACCGCCGAGGGTGCGAATCGACGTCAACTTACCCGCCTTGGCCCACCGCGTAACGGTCTTGGGGTCGACCCTGAACATGGTCGCGACCTCAGCGGGCGTGAGCAGTGGCTCGGCCTCGGGTGTACGAGCTGACATTTGTGCGGCCTCTCCTCCGTGTGGACCGGCTTAGCGATCCTGTGACTGCCTTTGCGCGTGTCACGGATGTCCCCCTATGGCACAGAGCGTGCGGCTTTTCTGAGCCATATGCGGCATCACCCGATGTGACCATACCGCCACGCAGAGCGATTGGCGAGCCCTTCTTTGACCCAACTGCCCGCCCCCGCGGCGATGTCACGCTCGGTGATTCTAGCGACACGGTTCGTGGTATCGCAGTGAAAACGGCAAACTACTCAGTTCGCAGAAGAGAGCAGCCGGGAGACGTGACCTACTCATGCAGGTCAGACGGTCGTATTGAGCCTCAGTTGGCAGATTCCAGCTGTTGCATTGACTTCCACCGGAGGATCACCCTCTGGTACATGGCGTAGGCAAGTTCTTCTTGACCCGTGTCCAGGCCCGTCAGGGCTGCCGAAAGCTCGGCCACCGACTGGTCCGCCTGCAGCGCGTCGTCGTCCATGAGGTGGACGAGGCCGCCGTAGTCGAGCTCCACCAGCGAGTGCGGGTGGAACTCCTCCAGCCACCTGGCGACGTCCTCCACGTCGAAGTTGGCCGACACGTCGCCCAGGTGCCTGCGCAGCACGTTGAGCGCCTTGGCCGCCCGCCTCCTGGCCTGCGCCATGGAGGTGACGTAGATGAGGTTGCGCCCGGTAGCGGTCGTCACGTCCTGTCCAGGGTTGGCGGAGCCGAGCACCAGCCAGCGCTCGTTCCCATCAAACGGCACGAACCACGATGGCGGCACATGCCACGCCGTGGTGCGAATGTGCGTACGCAACGCGGACGAACCGGCCTGCCGCTTGTACCGGTCGAAGTCGTCCGCCACCTGGTCGGCGATCGCCTTGGGCACCAGCCGGTCCATCAGTTTCACAGGAGTGGCGCCACGCAGCCTTGAGAACGCCAGCCACGAGCGCAAACGGCTTTGCCAGGGACAGACATAGAGACGGTCCTCAACACGCCGCAGATAGGCGTTGGGGCTCTCCTGGGCGGGAACGGGTTGAGGGGGCATACCGAGGAGACGCATGACCGACTCGCCGTGCTCCGCATTGAGCGCGTTCGCGCGGCGCGGGCGGTCCCGTGAGTCGGCGTAGTCGGCCCACACCTTGCGCTCGGGTTCGGCGAACGCGGTCAGTGGCTCATAGACACGGAGGTAGGCGGCATAGGGCAGCACGGAGGCATCGTGTCATGAAGCGAACCTGCGTGCACCGTTGTGGCTTACTACGCTGTGAGGTGATCTCCGTCGCAAAGGTGCGACGGACCGGACAGGGAGTCACTACCGTGACCGACGTCTTCGGTTCGTCCCAAAAGGACGTCCACGAGCAGGTCGTGTTCTGCGCCGACGAGCAGAGCGGCCTGCGTGCCATCATCGCCATCCACAACACGGCCCTGGGCCCGGGGCTGGGAGGCACCCGCTTCTATCCGTACGAGAGCGAGAGCGCGGCCCTGGCCGACGTGCTCAACCTCGCCAAGGGCATGTCCTACAAGAACGCGCTGGCCGGGCTCGACCTGGGCGGCGGCAAGGCCGTCATCATCGGCGACCCGGCCCACGACAAGAACGAGGCGCTGCTGCGCGCGTACGGGAGGTTCGTGCAGTCGCTCGGCGGGCGCTACGTCACGGCCTGCGATGTGGGCACCTACAGCGAGGACATGGACATCATCGCCCGGGAGTCACGCTACGTGACCGGCCGCTCGCCGGCCTACGGCGGGGCGGGGGATTCGTCCATCCTCACGGCGTTCGGCGTGTTCCAGGGCATGCGGGCCTCGGCCGAGCGCGTGTACGGCACCCCGTCGCTGCACGGCAGGCGCGTCGGCGTCGAAGGGGTCGGCAAGGTGGGCCACCGCCTGGTCGAGCTCCTGCGCGAGGACGGCGCCGAGGTCGTGATCTGCGACGTCGCCCCCAAGGCCGTCGAGCGGGTGCGCCTGCGCCACCCGGAGGTCGAGGTGGTGGCCGACGCGGCCGAGCTGACCGGATCCGACATCGACGTGTTCGCGCCGTGCGCGCTGGGCGGCGCACTCGACGACGCGACGGTCTCCAGGCTCCGGGCGAAAATCGTCTGCGGCGGGGCCAACAACCAGCTCGCCCACCCCGGGGTCGAGAAGCAGCTCGCCGAGCGCGGCATCCTCTACGCGCCCGACTATGTCGTCAATTCGGGCGGCGTGATCCAGGTCGCGGACGAGATCGAGGGCTTCGACATGGAACGAGCCAGATCGAAGGCCGCCCAGATCTACGACACGACCCTGAAGATCTTCCAAATCGCTGCCGATGAGGGCGTTCCACCCGCTGTCGCAGCGGATAGGCTAGCCGAGCGCAGAATGTCGGAAGTCGGGCGTATTAGGGGCATTTGGCTGGGCCGCTGACGGCCCACGCCCATACGACGTACCGAGCTGGGCACAAAACAGGTACGGTAATAGGCGAACGATAGGCTGACGCCCAAAGAGAAGCGGCGTCAGTGTGTGGTGCGTTAGCGACGAGGGGTCGGGGACGACCCCACACGAGGGGGTCGAGCCAATGGGGCGCGGCCGAGCAAAGGCCAAGCAGGTCAAGGTTGCTCGCCAGCTGAAGTACAACAGCGGTGGCACGGATCTTGACCGTCTTCGCGACGAACTCGGGGTCGGAGACTCCAGCCGCAATGACGACGCCGACGACCTCAACGATGAGCTGGCGGATCGCTATGCCGATTACGCCGATGACTATGGCGCCGGAGACGACGACGACGGCCGTCCTTCCGGCCGTCGATAGCCGTTCCTGGTTGACGTGACGGGGGCCCGGCGCTCGCGCCGGATCCTCGTCACGCTCGTCGGGCCCCACGGGCAACCGTGGGGCTTTCGTCATGTGGCGGCCCTTTCCAGGATCGTCCTTTCCAGGGCCGTCCTTTCCCGGGTCGCCCTTTCCCGGGTCGTCCTTTCCAGGAAGCCCGCGATGAGCGGCGCGATCTCCGGGAGCTTCTCCTCCAGCGCGAAGTGCCCGGTGTCGAAGACGTGCACCTCCGCCTCGGGCACGTCCCGCCGGTACGCGTGGGCGCCCGGCTCCAGGAAGATCGCGTCCCCCCGTCCCCAGAGCACCAAAGTGGGCGGGCGGTGCCGGCGTAGCCAGGCCTGCCAGGCGGGGTAGCGCGCGAGGTTCCCGGCGTAGTCGCGGGCGAGGGCCAGCTGTGCTTCCTTGCGTCCCGGCAGGTCCAGGAAGTGCTGGTCGAGCGTCCATCCGTCGGGCGCCACGAGCGCCGGGTCCGCCGTGCCGTCCTCGTACTGGCCGCGGGTGAACGGCAGCGTGAACAGCTCCCCGGACGGCGCCTTGACGGCCTGGCGCGCCACCTCCGACAGCCCTTCGTCGTAGGCGTTGGCGTTCTGCACGATGAGCCCCGCGATCCACTCGGGATGCCGCTCGGCCACCCGGAACCCGACCGGCCCGCCGAAGTCGAACGCGTACAGCACGAACGGCCCGAGCCCGATCGCCCGCACGAACCCCTCGACGACGTCGGCCAGCCGGTCGAAGGAGTACTCGAACCCGTCGGGGGCCCGCGTGTGCCCGAATCCGGGGTAGTCGGGCGCGATCACCCGATAGCGGCCGCCCAGGGCGTCCATGAGCCGGCGGTACTGGTGCGACGCGGACGGGAACCCGTGCAGCAACAGCAGCGGGACCCCGCCTTCCGGCCCGGCCTCCCGGTAGAAGACCTCGACCCCTTCGACGTCCACGAACCCGTGCCGCACATACGGAATCTGCATCTCACATGCCTCTTTCCCTCGAAGACACATTAGTTATAGACCGACGGGTTCTAATGGGTCAACCCATGGATGTAGCATTAGAAGCATGGAGTTGCTGACGGGTGAGCCCCTGGCCCTCGACCTGGTCAACACGCGGTCCCGCGACCACGACGTCCTCGACCGGGCCGCCGACTTCGACGACTGGCTGGCCAGGCAGTCGGGCCGGCTCACCCTCCCCGACGCGCCCTTCCCGGCCGGCGACCTGGCCGCCGTCCGCCGGCTGCGCGGTCACGTGGAGGCGGCCGTGGACGCCGCCCGCCAGGCCGTCCCCGCGCCGCCCGACTCGATCGCGGCGATCAACGAGGCCCTGCGGCTCTCCCCGCCGTACCCTCGGCTGGAGGCCCGGGGAGTCGTCTTCGCGAGCGTCGCGCGGCGGGACGGCACGGGCGTGAGCCGCCTGCTCACGCAGCTCGCCGAGGCGGCCGTGGAGCTGCTGACGGACCCCAACGTGGGCAAGGTCCGCTCCTGCGAGGCCCCCGACTGCCGGATGCTCTTCCTCCCGGCCCACCCCCGCCGCCGCTGGTGCTCGCCGACGCTCTGCGGCAACCGGATCCGCGTCGCCCGCTACTACCAGCGGCACAAGCTGGATCACTCCCAGATCTAGAGCGCGGTGTTGTCGCCCGCGGTTGCTAGCCTGCCGGGCATGCTGGAGATCGGTGACGTCGTGGCCGTGCCCCTGCCGCTCGGCGGTTTCGGCGCCTGCCAGGTGACGGCGGCGGGCGGCGAGCTGACGGTGTGCGTGTTCGACTGGCACTCCGACGCGGTGCCCGCGCTCGACGACCTGCGCGGGGCCCGCCCGCTGATCATCGATCACCACAGCTGGGAGGGCGTGCCCCAGATCCTGTCCGTCGACGCGACCGCCCCGCTGCCCGCCGGTTTCGTCCGGCTCGGGTCGCTGCCGGTGGCCGCCGGCATGCCGCGTTCGACCAGCGCGTACGGCGGGTGGCCCGCCCTGGGCGTGCAGGTCGTCCTGCAGCGGCACTGGGACCTGCGGGTGCCCGAGGAGGTCAGGGCCGCCTACAAGAGCGCCGCTCCCGGGCAGATCGAGGCCGACTTCGGCGACCGGCGGATCCGCAGGCCCGCCATGGTGTCTGGGCTCGACCTGCGGGAGCTCCACGGCGAGGTGCGCTGGGCCGGGCTGGACGCGCTGCCCCGGCTCACCTCGCTGACCTGGGCCGGGCCCGACCGGGGTCTCGCCGCCGCCCTGTCGTCCCGGCCGATCATCACCAGCCTGCACTGGGCCGATCCGCCCGGCGAGGTCGATCTGGGCGGGACGCATCTCAACGACCTGACGTTCGCCGGAGCCTCGCCGCGCCGGCTCGTCCTGCCGCCCACCCTGACCCGCCTGCGCCTGGACGCGGCGCCGCCCGAGCTCGTCACGGCGGCCGCCGGCGGGCGCTGGATCCGCCTGACGACCCGCTCCGGCGTGCCCGCCGGGCTGGGCGGCGTGCGCGAGGTGGCGATGGAGGTGGCGGGCGACCTGCGGCTGGCGGTGCTGGACGGGCTCGGTGAGCTGGAGTCGCTGAGGATCCAGTGGCTGCGCTCGTACGGCGGGCTCGTCGGCGCGGCCGCGTTCCCCAAGCTGCACACGCTGGAGCTGATCGACGCGTACGGGGTGGACGCGGCGATGCTGCCCCCGCCCGGCGGGGCCCTTCGGCACCTCAGCGTCGCCTCGCTCAGGAGCAGCCAGAGCGGGCCGATCAAGCAGCGCTACCGGGGCTCGGAGGTGCAGGTCCGGCTGCGCGGCGCCAAGTCGGACAAGTGGCTGGCCGCCAACATCGACAATCCGCTGCGCAACTGGGTGGACGACGACCGGCGGGCGGGAGCGGCGGCGTGCCGGGCCTACACGACGGCCGCCGAGGCCATCGGGCGGCTGAGCGCCGACGATCCGGGCGGGGTGGCCGACGCCAGGCAGACGCTGCGGGAGTTCGTGGACAGGCTCAACGACCTCGACGGGCGGCACGGGATGATCGACACGCTGCGGCGGGAGGAGGCGGGCGACGCCTTCATGGCGCTGGCGGCGCGGGCGGGCGTGCCCTCGGGCGAGGCCGGCTCATGGTTCGACGAGTGGCGCGACTTCTGAGGCCAGCGTCTGGCCCGCCTCGACCGCCTCGCGCAGGCTCCTGGCCAGCGTGTCCGCCCGCTCGGTCAGGTCGCGCAGGCCCTCGGCGTCGCCCGTCTGCGCCAGCAGGTCCCGATATCTGTCGTTGCTGCGCTGCAGCTCCTGGGCGCGCAGGGCCGAGTCGGCCGCCTTGACGAGGCCGGCGTACACCTCCAGCTCCCACACCCGCTCGGTGACCGCCGCCACGGAGCGGCGCAGGGCCTCCTGCTGGGGTTCGAGCACGGCGGCCAGCTCGGGCGTCATCAGCTCGGCCCGCGCCTCGGCCTGCTCGGCCCGCAGCTCCGTCTGCGTACGCAGGAGGCGGGCGATGTGCCACAGCCGCTCGGGGAGCACGACGTCGTTGGCGACGGTGTCGAGGAGGCCCAGGCGGTTCACCCGGGAGTCGGTCACCTCCAGGATCGCCTGCCTGGCCCGGGCCAGCAGGGTGAGGGCCAGGGAGTCCAGCTCGGCGGGATGGACGTGCCGCTCGCCGCCCCTGCGCTGCGGCTCGGGCCCGGACAGGCCGACGTAGAGCGCGGTGACGAGGAAGACCATCAGGCCGGCCATCCCCGCCGACTCGTGGTCGGTCCTGAGGGCCGCGGCGCCGAACAGCGCGCCGCCCAGCCCCGTGACCCCCGCGGCGACGGCGAGCAGGCGCCTCGTCCACCGCGGCGGCGCGGGCTCCCGGCGGCCGAGCAACAACGTCCGGACGCCGCGGATCCGCCACTGTTCCCGCCGGGTGGCGGCCGGATCCACGATCGGTTCGTCCATACGCGACGCCTCCCCCACTAGGCTGCTCCTCGAGCACACCGCGTGCGGCCCCGCCGGATCCACCAGCCCCGTGTGCGGATGTGGTGCAGATGTCGTGCAGCTACGCTTTCACCCGTGTCCCGACTTCCTGAGCTGTATGTCGCCGTGGACGTGGAGGCCGACGGGCCGATCCCGGGCCCGTACAGCATGATCTCGCTGGGGATGGCCGTGGCCGGGCGGCCCCACCTGACCTTCTACACGGAGCTGCGGCCGATCTCCGACGACTTCGTGCCCGAGGCGCTGGCCGTCTCGGGCCTGGACCGCGACCGGCTGCTGCGCGAGGCGCCCGCCCCCGAGGTGGCCATGGCGGCGGCCGCCCGCTGGGTCAACGACCTGCGGAAGGTCGGCCGCCCGGTGTTCCTCGCCGCGCCCGCGGTGTGGGACGGGATGTTCGTGCACTGGTATTTCATGCGGTTCACCGGCAAGAGCCCGTTCGGGGTGACCGGCTCGGGTGTCGACCTGGGCAGCTACTGGATGGGGCAGACCGGCTGCGAGTGGTCCCAGACGGGCAAGAGGACCATGAAGCGGCGGCTGGGCCTCGAAGGGCTGCCGCACACGCATCACGCCGGGGAGGACGCGGCGGAGCTGGCGCGGATGTTCGAGGCGGTCATTCTCACGAGATCTTCAGAATCCGCACAGGAAGCTCTGAGGGATCCCGGGGAGCGTTGAGGGGACCGGAGATTCCCCCCTCGCTCGAATCGGACGGTGGTCCCGCATGACCTCGACCTCGACCCCGGTGAAGCCCGCTGCCCGCTCGACGGGTCGCGCGGTGGTGCGTCTCGGCCTCCTGGGGCTGGTCGCGATCGGCATCCTGGGCGCCGCACTCGAGCTCGCCTTCGAACGTCACTGGCAGAGCCCGGTGCAGCTGATCCCGTGGGTGGCCCTGGCGCTGCTGGGGTTCGCGCTCGTGCTGCTCGCCCTGCGCGACACCCCTCGGGCGGTCACCGTGGTACGGGTGGTCGCCCTGGTCGTGCTGCTCGCGTCCGCGTACGGCGTCTTCATGCACGTGTCCGTCAACCACGGCGCGGGCGCGGCCGATCCGACGTGGGACGCCCTCTCCCCGCTCACCCAATGGTGGTACGCGCTCACCAAGTCGGTCGGCCAGGCGCCGCCGCTCGCGCCGGGCATGCTCGCCCAGAGCGCGCTGCTGCTCTCGCTGGCCACGCTGGCGTCCAGGACCGATCGTCCGTGAACGGCTGCTGAACGCTTCCGGCTCGGAACCTTTCCCCCACCTTTCGCGTCACACCCAGACAAAGTGCGTGAGACGTAAGGCTGGTGAGGTTCGAGTGGCGTTAGGTCGTACATTCATAGCGGCGGTCGCGGTGGCGGCCACCGTGTTCGGCGCCGACGGGGCGGCGGCGAAGACGGAGCCCGTGCCCCAGGCGGAGCCCCGGCCACCCGTTCCGGCGGTGGCCGCTTCCACGCCCGCCGCCGCGGTCGAGGCGGAGCCCGAGTGCGTCCGGATCAAGGGCGCGGAGGCCTGCGTGGGGCCGGACGGGAGCGACCGTCCGGGCATCACGATCGAGGACACGGCGAACGACGATCTCCACGCCACAGTGGAGTACTACCTCAACGGTTACCTGGGCACCAAGTACGTCATCCACAACCTGGGGCGTAAGGGCGAGATCCGGGGCAACCGAGAGATCGGGAAGATCGTGACGTTCCGTGCGGCGGTTTACGAGGGCAACCACCGGGTGCGGTTCGGGCGATGGAAGACCGTCCGCAATATCACGAAATATCCGATTAAGCGGGAAACGCGGGTCACGCCGACCGCCGCCCGGTCCCGGTCCAAGGTGTGCACCTCCACGAAGGGTGCCTCCACTCTGTGCTTCAACGAGCAGGGACCTAACGATCGGAACACCGTTGTGTTCGCCTGTGACACGAGCGCCGACCAGTACCAGGCCCGCGCCGAATACTTCATCGCCGGGGACCCGACCGCGCGGTTCGAGATCCACCAGCTGGCCGGGGTGAACACCTGCGGCAAGGCCGAGCACGGGGACCTCGCCGTCAGCATGTACCGCGCCTCGCTCTTCGACCACAACCGGCGGGTCGCCACCAGGCTGTACAAGTACAACTAGGCCTGGTGCGCCGCGTCCGCGCACGCCTCGAAGAAGCGGTCCGAGGCGCGCGGGCGCGGCGCACACGATCGCTCCCATGAAAGTTTCAACGGTGTTTGACGGGTGGGGCGGCGCACCTCATGATCATGATGCCTCCTGGTCAGGAGGAGGCGTCGAGTGAATTCCGCTATCCATGGCGAGGTACGCCGATGCCCAGACCGCTGTTACGAGCCGCGTCCGCCCTGCTGCTGACGCTGACCGCACTCAACGCCCCCGCCGCGTACGCCGACGACGTCACCCCCGTAGCGGTGACCGTCAACGCGCGTGCCGCGCTCGCCACCGTCCCCGGAACCGGCATCGGGTCCAACCATGCGATCTGGGACACCAATCTCGGGACGGACGAGACCGCCGACCGGCTCAAGGACGCCGGCGTGAAGATGCTGCGCTATCCGGGCGGCTCCTACTCCGACATCTACCACTGGGCCACCCACACCGCCCCCGGCGGCTACGTGGCGCCCAACACCGACTTCGACACGTTCATGAGCGGCGTCCGCCGGACCGGGGCGCAGGCCATGGTGACCGCCAACTACGGCACCGGCACCGCCGAGGAGGCCGCGGCCTGGGTCCGCCAGGCCAACGTCACCAAGGGCTACGGCATCAAGTACTGGGAGATCGGCAACGAGAACTACGGCAACGGCCACTACGGCTCCGCCTGGGAGGCCGACGACCACGCCGACAAGAGCCCGGCCGAGTACGCCCGCAACGTCGTGGCCTACGCCGACGCGATGAAGGCGGTCGACCCGACCATCAAGATCGGCGCGGTGCTGACCACTCCTGCCAACTGGCCCGACGCCATAACCGCCGACGGCGACAGCGGCACCTGGAACAAGGTCGTCCTCTCGAACGCCGGATCGAAGATCGACTTCGTGATCGTGCACTGGTACCCCGGCGCCCTCGACCGGACCGGCCACGTGACCGACATGATCCAGCTCACCCGCCAGCAGATCGCCAAGTACGTGGGACCGGGCTCGGAGCGGATCGGCATCGCGATGACCGAGTTCAACACCGGGTCCAGCAGCAACGGCACCAACACCCAGCCCGGCGCGCTCGCCGCCGCCGACGCGTACGCGACGCTGCTGGCCAACGGGGTCTTCACGGTCGACTGGTGGAACGTCCACAACGGCATCGGCACCGTCACCCAGGTCGAGGGGCACACCGACTACGGCGACTTCGGCCTGCTGTCGAGCGGCACGTGCACCTCCGACAACAGCGTCTGCGAGCCGGCGCTCAACACGCCCTTCGCCCCCTACTACGCGCTGCAGATGGTGAGCAAGTTCGCCCGGCCGGGCGACCAGTTCGTCCGCGCCGCGACCGACCAGGCCAAGGTGGTCGCGCACGCCGCCCGCCGGCCCAACGGCGACCTGGCGGTCATGCTGATCAACACCTCGAACGACACGTCGTACCCCGTCGCGATCGACTACTCCGGCTACACCCCGGCGGCCGGCGCGCCCACCGTACTGACCCACACCAACGGCGCCACCGCCATCACCACCTCGACCGGCGGGACCGCGGCCAGTCAGACGCTGCCGCCGCTCTCCCTGACCACCCTTGTCCTCCACCCCAAGTCCCCGCAGACCGGCCTGCCCGGCTCCCCCGGCCAGCCGGCGGCCTCGCAGGTGACGGACACGACCGCCGCGATCTCCTGGCCCGGCGCCGCCCCCGGCTCGCGCCCCATCGCCAAGTACGAGCTCTACCGCCAGAACGGGGCCGTCAGCGAGCAGCTCGGCGAGACCTCCGGCACCTCGTTCACCGTGAACAACCTCAACCCGGGCACCCGCTACACGGTCAACGTGATCGCCCGTGACAGCGGCGGCGGCCTGTCGTGGGCCTCCCCGCCGCTGACGTTCACGACCGGCACGCCCGCCACCAGTTCCTGCTCGGCGCGGCTGACCGTCACGACCGACTGGGGCAGCGGCTACGTCGGCGCCATCGACATCACCAACAACGGCGCCCCGGTCAGCGGCTGGACCCTGAACTTCGGCTGGCCCAGGTCGTGGCAGAGCCTGGGCAGCGGCTGGGGCGGCGTCTGGACGCAGACCGGGTCGGACGTGAAGGTCGTCAACGAGGCGGGCAACGGCGCGCTCGCCACGGGTGCCACCGCCACGGTCGGCTTCGTCGGCAACTACTCCGGCCCGAACGTCCTGCCGGCCGTCTTCACCCTCAACGGATCCGTCTGCACGACCCGGTGACAGCGCGATCCGGGGCCGCTCCGGCGGCCCCGGATCTCAGGAGGAGGTCGCGGGGCGCCAGGTGGAGAGGATGAACACCACCAAGAGGGTGGTCATGAGGGCATCTCCGACGTGCAGGACGTACAGCCCCACGGGGTACGACTCGTGCAGCACGGAACCGGCGATCATCATGGCCTGGAACCCCAGCCACACTAGAAGTCCGAACCCCACGGCCTCGCGCCGCGTGCGGATCTGGAACCGGCTCAGCAGCACGGCCATGACCAGCACCTCTATGAGGTTCCTCCCGAGCTGCCCGGCGAGCTCCCAGGGCTGCGGCGCGGCGGTGGGCACGCCGCGCAGCGACGCCCACACCCCGCCGAAAACCATGTAGTAGACGGCGCTCGCGACGAGCGTCACCACCGCCGCGGCCCCTACGGCCCAGTAGTTGATTCTGTTCATGCCGGTCATTGTGGGCAGGCGCCCAGGAGGCGGACAAAGGCTATCTCCGCATGCCAGCGATGAGTCTGGCTCATCGATGGGGTGAGCGGTCCGTCGTTGTTCCGGCGCGGGCATCGGCGAACGATGAAGGGCATGAGGCTCTCAGATCCCCCATACC
Organism: Nonomuraea angiospora; assembly: GCF_014873145.1. NCBI lineage: Bacteria > Bacillati > Actinomycetota > Actinomycetes > Streptosporangiales > Streptosporangiaceae > Nonomuraea > Nonomuraea angiospora. The sequence goes on from NZ_JADBEK010000001.1 coordinate 7,022,559, forward strand.
GCCCTGGCCGTCTCTGGTTGACCAACGCCCGGCTGTTCGACGGGACCGGCGCCCCCGTCCGGCCGGCCGCCGGGATCCTCGTCGAGGACGGCGTGGTCAGGCTGGTCGGGCGGGCCGGCGACGGTGTGCCCGACGGGGCGGACGTCGTCGACGTGGCGGGCCGTACCGTCCTGCCCGGCCTGATCGACGCCCACGCGCACGTGTTCGCGACGCCGCCCGCGCCCGCCGAGGGGGCCGAGCCGCTGTGGCCGGACGTGACCGCGCACTTCCTGGCCGCGCGGTTGCGGGAGACGTTGCGGATGGGGTTCACGACGCTGCGCGACGTCGGCTCGTACGGCGACGCGGTGGTCACGGCCAGGCAGGCGATGCGGTACGGGGCCTTCCGCGGGCCGCGGCTGCTGACCTGCGGCCGGATCGTGTCGGCCACCGCGCCCGGCGGCCGGTTCTTCGACGGGATGTACCGGGAGGCGGACGGCCCGGACGAGGTGCGCAAGGCGGTGCGCGAGCAGGTGCGGCGGGGCGCCGACTTCATCAAGATCATGTCCACCGGGGCGCGGTCGGTCGAGCTGGAGGACCCGCGGCCCGCGCAGGTGACAGAAGAGGAGATGGCCGCGCTGGTGGACGAGGCGCACCGGCTCGGGTACCGGGTGGCGGCGCACGCGGAGGGCCTGCCCGGCACGGAGCTGTCGATCAGGAACGGCGTGGACACCGTCGAGCACGGCATGTACCTGCACCGGCGTCCGGACCTGCTGGACCTGATGGCCGCGGCCGGGCAGATCCTCGTGCCGACGCTGTCGTGCTACTACGGCGTCGCGGGCCTCTCCGAGAGCGCCGTGGGCCCCTCCGAGAGCATCGCGGGCCCCTCCGAGACCTCCGTGGCCCCAGCCGGGGACGGCTCCCACGCGGGGTGGACGCCGCCGCTGGTCGAGCTCGCCTCTCACGGGGAGTGGACGCCGCCGTTGGTGGCGCTCGCCGAGCACAACCTGGCCGAGGCCGGCCGTACGCTCGCGGCGGCCCGCGCGGCCGGCGTGCCGATCGCGCTCGGCCACGACTGGCAGCCGTTCTCCGACACCGCCGTCGAGGTCGTGCGCATGGTCCGGCACGGCCTGAGCCCCGCGGAGACGCTGGTCGCGGCGACCGCCACCGCGGCCCGCGCCCTCGGGCTGGACGAGCACCTGGGCACCGTCGAACCCGGCAAGCTCGCCGACCTGGTCGTGGTGGACGGCGATCCGCTGGCCGAGCCGGCGGTGCTGCGGGACCGTACGCGGATCTGGCTGGTGTTTCAGCTCGGCGAGCCCGTGGCCGGCCAGGCGCTGGAGGCCCCGCCGAGCCGCCCGGCCACCTCGGCGAACGCGCGGACCGCCGCCGTCTCCCGCTCGGCCGCCCACACCAGCGCGCTCTCCAACGGCGGCAGCCCGCGCAGCGGGATCACCGACACCCCGGGGTGGGTGTAGTAGTCGGACAGCGAAGCCACCGTCGGATGGACGATCTCGCCGCGGGCCACCAGCGACAGCACCTCGATCATCCGGCCCTCCCGGTGGCGGCGGCCGATCGGGCGCCCCGCCGGGGTCAGCGGCGGGTAGAGCGCCTCCAGCGTCTCGGCCGGGACCATTCCCTCGGCGTCGATCACGTGGTGGTCGCCGAGGTCCTCGACGGTGGCGTAGCCGCGCTCGGCCAGCGGGTGCCCGGCCCGGACCACCAGCGCGCGATCGTCGCGCATGAGGACGGGGCCGACGACCAGGTCCGGGCGGCGGATCGGCAGCCAGTGGGCGACGGCATCCAGCTCGGCGCGGCGCAACCGGCCCAGCGCCTCGCCGGGGAACGCCTCGTACACCACGACCTCGCAGCCCGGATGGGCCGTGGTGAAGGCCCGTACGATCTCCGAGAACGCGGGGCCGCCCGCGGCGAAGTTGAGCAGGCTGACCCGCAGCACGCCGGTGATCCCCGACGCGATCTCCCTGACCTCGGCCAGGGCCAGGTGGATCTGCTCGAACCCCGGCCGCAGCCGGTCACGCAGCCGCTCGCCCAGCGGCGTCAGCCGCACGCGGCGGGAGGAGCGCTCGAACAGCCGCCCGCCCACGCGCGTCTCCATGGCGCGGATGGTCTGGCTCACGCGCGACTGGGACAGGTACATCCGCTCGGCGGCCCGGCCGAAGTGCAGCTCCTCGGCCAGCGTCAGAAAGATCTCGATCTCCCGGAGCTCCACCGGCTCCCTCCGTCCTCCCGGGGAGGACCAGACTAGGGAGTGACCGGCGTTCCCGCCTAGCGCGCCTGCCGAGAGAGCGCGTTCTCATCATTTCCGGCATTTATAAAGGGCTTCTCCCCTGCCGGGAGAAGCCCTTTACGGGTCTTGTCTAGGCGCGCGTCCACTTCTGGTTGGCGCTGCCCGCGCAGTCCCAGATCTGCAGCCGGGTGCCGTTGGCCGAGCTGGCGCCGGTCGCGTCGAGGCACCTGCCGGACTGCGGGTTGACGATCCGGCCGGTGCCGGAGTCGTAGGTCCATCGTTGGGCGCCGGTGCCGTTGCAGTCGTACAGCTGCACCTTCGCGCCGTTGGCCGTGGCGCCGTCGGTGACGTCCATGCACTTGCCGAGCGCGCGCACCGAGCCGTCGGCGTTCCACGTCCAGCTCTGGGCCGCGGTGTCGTTGCAGTCGTACAGCTGGACGGCGGTGCCGTTGGCGGTGGCGGCGCCGGCCACGTCGACGCACTTGCCGCCGATACCGGTGATCCGGCCGCCGGAGCCGCCGGTGGGCGGGGCGTAGACGCGGACGTAGTCGACGGACATGGTCTGCGGGAAGGTCGTGGTGCCGTCGGGGTAGCCGGGCCAGTAGCCGCCGACCGCCACGTTCATGATCATGAAGAACGGGTGGTCGAAGACCCAGCGGTTGCCGCCGAGGTCGGCCGGCGTCCGGCGCTGGTATTCGACGCCGTCGACGTACCAGATGATCAGGTTCGGGGACCAGTCGACGGCGAAGGTGTGGAACGCGTCGGCGAACACACCGCCGATCGAGTACGGGGCGCCGATGCCTCCGGAGCCGGAGTAGCCGGGGCCGTGGATGGTGCCGTGCACGGTGCTGGGCTCGCGGCCGATGTTCTCCATGATGTCGATCTCGCCGCTGCCCGGCCAGCCGACCTGCCCGATGTTGTCGCCGAGCATCCAGAAGGCCGGCCAGATGCCCTGGCCGCGGGGCAGTTTCATGCGCGCCTCGAACCGCCCGTACGCCCGGGTGAAGGTGGCGGCGGTGAGCAGGCGGGCGGAGGTGTACTGGCAGGTGCCGTAGTGGCACTGGTAGTTGGCCGGGTTCTCGCGGCGGGCGGTGATCACGAGGTTGCCGGCGCCGTCCATGGCGGCGTTGCGGGTGCTGTCGGTGTAGTACTGCTGCTCGTTGTTGCCCCAGCCGCTGCCGCCGATGTCGAAGCGCCACTTCGACTGGTCGACGGCACTGCCCGCGGCTCCGTTGAACTCGTCGGACCAGACCAGCGGCCCGGGGGCGGGGGCGGCGCCGGCGGTGCCCGCCAGGGGGGCGAGCAGCGCGAGGAGAACGGCGCCGACGGTGAATAACGCTCTGAAATGGGGGGTGCGGACCATACTGATTACCTCATCCGATCCACGGCTTTCGCTTTACGGAAACAATCCGGCAACATCACACCCATTGTCAAGAGAGCGCTCTCTCTAGTCAGCCGTTCTCGAGGGTGAGCAGGCCGCGGCGGAAGGCGACGGCCACGGCGGCGGCGCGGTCGTTGACGCCGAGCTTGGTGTAGATGTGCAGCACGTGGCTCTTCACCGTGGCCTCGCTGATGAACAGGCGCGTGGCGACCTCGCGGTTGGTGGCGCCGTCGGCGATGAGCTGCAGGACCTCCAGCTCCCTGGCGCTCAGCGGGTCGGCGGGCGCGCGTACCTGGCCGAGGAGCCGGGTGGCGACCGACGGGGAGAGCACGGCCTCGCCCCGCGCCGCCGTACGGACCGCGCGGACGAGCTCGTCGCGGCCGGTGTCCTTGAGGAGGTAGCCGGTGGCTCCGGCCTCGACGGCGGGCAGGACGTCCCTGTCGGTGTCGTAGGTGGTGAGCACGAGGACGCGGGCGGCGACGCCCAGCCTGGCGAGCTCCTTGATGGCCGCGACGCCGTCCATCCTGGGCATGCGGAGGTCCATGAGGATCACGTCGGGGTTCAGCGCCCGCGCCAGCTCGACGGCCTGGGCGCCGTCGCCGGCCTCGCCGAGCACCTCGAAGTCGGGGTCGCCGGCGAACATGCCGCGGATGCCGTCCCGGACGATCGGGTGATCGTCAGCGATCAACAGCCGGATCGGGCCCTCAGCCACGGGCCACCGCCGCAACGATCACAGCGATCGGGACCTCAGCCATGCGGCACCACCACCGCCGGGACGCTCGCGGAGATCGCCGTGCCGAAGCCGGGCTCGGACTCGATCTCCAGCGTGCCCGCCACCCGGCCGACCCGCTTCCGCATCGAGGTCAGGCCGAAGCCGCCGCCGTCACCGACCCGCTCGGGGTCGAACCCGGCGCCGTCGTCGCGCACGTCCAGGGTGACCACATCCTCCATGTACGACAGGGTCAGCCCGACCCGGGACGCGCCGGCGTGCTTGGCCGCGTTGGCCAGGGCCTCCTGCGCGGTACGGAGCAGCGTCTCCTCGACCTCCGGGTGCATGGGACGGACCGTACCAGTGATGGTGAGATCCGCACGTACCCCATTGAGCTCCCCCCACCGGTCGACGACCTGCGCCAACGCGTCGGGCAGCGGCGCCGCCGCCAACTGCCCCGGCCCCACCGCGTGCACGGAGCGCCGGGCCTCGGCCAGGCTCTCCCGCGCCAGCCCGATCGCGTTGTCCACGTGGCGCCGCCACTCCTCGGTCCGGTGTGCCGCCTGGAGCTGGGTGATGATGCCGGTGAGACCCTGGGCGAGCGTGTCGTGGATCTCCGCCGCCATGCGCTGCCGTTCGTCGAGCACGCCCGCCTCGCGGGCCTGGACCAGCAGCTGGGCGTGCAGCCCGGCGTTCTCCTGCAGGGCCGCTTCGAGCTGCGCCACCATCCGCTTGCGCTCGGCGCTCCGCTCGGCCGTGATCTCGCCGACGAAGCTGAACAGGCCGACCAGGGCCACGATGGCGGCGGTGAAGAACAGAAAGGTGAAGATCCCGTTCGGGGTCGGGTCGGGCGGACCGCCGTTGTAGGTCGCGACACTGATCGCCGCCGTGGCGCTCACCCCGGCGAACCGCCACTTCCCCCTCAGGTACTGCCACGAGTGGAGATAGCCGGCGAAACCGAAGAAGCTCGCGAACCACAGCCCCTGCGTACAGAGCGCTGCGATCAGCACCACCAGCCCGGCCACGTAGACCACGCCCCGAGGCACCAGCCAGATCCAGCCGGCCGCGAGCGCCACCAGGGCGAGCATGACCCACGACGTGCCGTCCGTGAGCAGGGAGAGCACCGCGGAGGTCCCGAGCAGAACGTACGGAGCGGCCGCCACCTGACGCTCCAGCAGCCGCTCCCATCGGTCGAGCCGCCCGGTCATGCCTCACTACTCCCAGCGGAAGAACTTGGCCGCAGCCATGCTGATGACCACAGCGTACGCGGCCATCACGGCGAGCAGCAGCGGGCTGGGAGCGCCGCCTTCCCAGACGTCCCGCAGGCTCTGCCGGAACGCGCCCAGCGGGGTGTACTCCCCGAGGCGGGCCACGAAAGCGGGCATCTGATCCGCGGGCTGCATGAGTCCGGCGAGGTAGGCCATCGGGAAGTACAGCAGGACGCCGATCCCGTTGGCGCTTCGGCCGTTCTTGGCCAGGGCCGCGATGAGCAGGCCGATGGCGAACATGGCCGCCGTACCGAGCAGGAAGACCAGCACACCCGGCAGCACCTGGGCGGGCAGGCGGGCCTTCAGCACGGTGCCGGCCACCGTCACCAGCAGGGCGCACGCGGTCAGCGCGAGGGCGAGCTGCAGGAGGAGCTGCACCACCAGCATGTTCACCGGGCGTACCGGCGTGATGGAGAGCCTGCGCAGGATGCCCCGTTCGCGGTAGGTGGCCATGGTGGTGGGCAGCATGTACAGGCCCACGAGCCCCACGGCGATGGCCAGCGCCATCGGCAGGAGCACGGTGTCGCCCGGCCCGATCGAGCTCCCGAAGACCACCATGATGAACAGCGGGATGAGCAGCGAGAACATCGCTCCGGGTTCGCGGGTCAGGAGCTTCAGTTCGACTATGGCGAGCTTGGTCATGATCTTCCTCCGTCAGTGGATCGGACGTCCGTGGGACACATGTCAGGGGCCGTCGAACGAACGGCCGGTCAACGCCACGAACGCGTCGTCAAGCGTGCGCTTGTCGATCCGCAGATCGCTGACCAGCACCTGATGGCGGGCGAGCTGCGCGGTGACCGCCGTGGCGAAGTCGCCCCTTCCCGTGACGACCACCCGATCCCCCGTCCTGTTCACGCCGGTCACCCCGGGCAGCCCACCCAGCTCGACCAGGTCCCCCGCCATCAGCGTGAACCGCATCTGGTGCTCGGCGTCGATCCCGTCGACCAGCCCGGCCGGGGTGTCGAGCGCGACCACCCGGCCGCGGTCGAAGACGGCGACGCGGTCGCAGAGCTCCTCCACCTCGTCCATGAAGTGGCTGACCAGCACCACCGTCACACCGCTCGCCCGGACCCGCTTGATCAGCTCCCAGGTGGTACGGCGAGCCTGCGGGTCGAGCCCCGTGGTCAGCTCGTCGAGGAACGCCACCCGCGGATTGCCCACCAGCGCCAGCGCGATGAACAACCGCTGCTTCTGCCCGCCGGACAACTTCCCGAACCGGCCGTTGCGCTTGTCCGCCAGCCCCCACTCCTCCAGCAGCTCACGCCAGTCGCGCGGCTTGGCGTAGAAGGAGGCGTACAGGTCGAGCGCCTCCCACACCTTGATGTTCTCGGGGAGCTGCGTGTCCTGGAGCTGCACCCCGATCTGCTCGCGCACCCTGGGCCCGTCCTTGACCGGGTCGAGCCCGAACACCTCGACCGACCCGCTGTCAGCCCGCCGCAGCCCCTCCACGCACTCCACGGTGGTGGTCTTCCCCGCGCCGTTCGGACCGAGGATGCCGAAGATCTCGCCCTCCTCCACGGAGAACGACACCCCATCCAGAACCGTCAGATCCGCGTACTTCTTGCGGAGGTCTGTGACTTCGATGACTGCCATGGCTCAAGCATCGTATTTCCACCCCCGCGCCGAATCGGCCTGCCGGCCATGCTCTCCGGTGAATGCTGCTGACCCGAAAATCCACCGAACGGTTGATGCGCCCCCGGCTTTCCCGAGATGCCCGGCGATTATCGAGTAGCGCTAACAAAGGGACATGTAGCAGGAAAGAGGCATCGATCACCGTTTTGCGGCCCTGGCGAACGGAAACCAACCCCCAGCGACAGTCCGGCGGGCGCCCTAGAACGACACTCGCCCGATTCGGAGAAATGTCCAAATTCCGGGACTTATGCGTTCCAGGGGGAGAATATGCTTAAATTTCCTAATATTGTGCGGGCTCTTGCGGTCGGCGCCGCTCTGACGAGCGGACTCATGCCTGCGGGCGCTCCTGCCACCGCCGCATCCACCGTCACCGGCCACGCGACCCGGAATCCCGATCCACTGGCCACCGTCCCAGCCCCGCGGGGCGATCGGACCGCCGCGGCGATGCGGGAGTACGTCCGGGACCTGGCCCGGAGCAAGCAGTTCACCGGCTCGGTGCTGGTGGTGCGGCGCGGGCAGGTGCTGCTGCGTACCGCCGCCGGCGCGGCCGACGAGGAGAGGCACATCCCCAACCGGCCGGACACGGTCTTCCGCATCGCCTCGGTCACCAAGCAGTTCACCTCGATGCTCATGCTGAAGCTGCGCGACCGCGGGCTGCTCGGCCTGGACGACCCGATCTGCCGGCATCTCGTCCCGGCGTACATCGAGACCTGCCCGCAGGCGTGGCGGCCCGTCACGATCCGCCAGATCCTCATGCACACCTCCGGCATCGTCAACATCCAGGATCTGCCGGGCTTCTACGCCGAGCTCTCACAACCGACCACGACCCGGGAGCTCATCCAGCGGTTCGTGCACAGGCCGCTGGACTTCAAGCCCGGGACCAACTGGAAGTACAGCAACGGCGGCTACGTCCTGGCCGGGGCGATCATCCAGGCGGTGACCCACCAGCCGTACGGCACCGTACTGCATGAAGAGATCACCGGCCCGCTGGACCTCCGGCACACCGGCTACAGCAGGGGCAATCCGCCCGACGGGTACGCGAAGGGCTACTTCACGGTCGGATCACCGGCCCCGCCCACCAACGGCTCCCAGGCGTTCTCCGCGACCGGCATCTACGCCACCGTCGACGACATCGCCCGCTGGGACCGCTCGTTCGGCGCGGATCTGGTCGCGCCGCCCGCCACCGTCGAGCAGGCGTTCACGCCACAGGCCCCGTGTCCCCCCAACGGCTGCCTCACCCTGCCGTCGACCGCGTACGCCTTCGGCTGGGCCGTCGACCGGCTCCACGGCCACCGGCTCCGGTACCACCACGGCCTGCTCCAGGGCTACGCGGCGATGAACATGTACCTGCCCGATGACGACATCGAGGTGGTCGTGCTCAGCAACGTGCAGGACACCGACACTTACGGCATCGGCCACCACCTCGCGACGATGGCCCTCGAGTCTTCGGACGCGGGGCGTTCCGAGCGATGACGGGCCGCCTGTAACAGAGAAGCCCGGCGATGGCGTGGCGGCGCTGAAACCTTGGAGACGAGCTGCGGCGCCGCACTCGCCGGGCAGCCGTTCACTACTCCGTGGTACTGTATAGTGGTACTCGGTACTACAAAGTACCAGGAGAACCGAAGAGGACCCACGATGCACGACCTGACGGAGATGCTGAAGGGCACGCTTGAGGGCTGCGTGCTGGAAATCATCCGCAGCGAGGAGACCTACGGGTACGCCATCACGCGCCGGCTGAACGAACTCGGCTTCGCCGACGTCGTCGAGGGGACGGTTTACACCATCCTGCTGCGGCTGGAGAAGAACGGGCTCGTCCAGGTGACGAAACGACCGTCCGGGGTGGGGCCGCCGCGCAAGTTCTATGCGCTCAACGACGCAGGGCGCGACGAGCTCGCAACGTTCTGGGCGAAATGGGAGTACGTCACATCGCGGATCGACAAGCTCAAGGAGGGCGGGAGATGAACTTCTGGGAGGCCATGACAGGCAGCGATCTCACCAGGGAATGGAAGGCGTTCGAAGCCCGGGCCGAGGCGTTGCCGGCCGACTACCGGGCGGCGTGGGAAGAGATCAAGGGTCATCTTTTTCCCTACGGGGACTTCACGGGCCGAAACCTGATGCCGATTCTCGACGGCGCTCTGGGACTGCTCGAAGAGACGGCCTCCGATGGGCAGAGCATTCACGACGTGCTGGGTGACGACATCGCGGGCTTCTGCGCGGCGCTGGCCGGCGGAGAAGGGGCGCGCAGCCATCGCGACCGGTGGCGCGAGCAGTTGAACAGGAACGTCGCCAGGAAATTGGGCCGGCTAGGAGGCTGACGTGGGCATCCAGGACATCATCGAGGGCAAGAAGCAATGGCGGGCGCACATGGCGCGGGTGAAGGCGCTCCCGCCGGACTATCAGATCGTCTACAAGGAGATTCAGAGGTACCTCTTCAAGGTCGGGCCGATCGACCTGCATGACGGGCCCCTGCTCTCAGGGATCGTCGACTTCTTCGAGGAGGGCGTCGCGACCGGCAAGGGAGTCCTGGAACTCATCGGCGACGATGTCGCCGCCTTCTGCGACGACCTGATCAAGGACTCACGCACCTACGCGGACGTCTATCAGGAGTCCATCAGCGGGAAACCCGGCACGGCCGGGAAGTAACACCCGTCGTCGATCCAAGGCACTCGTAGCCGCTGAAACGGGTGCCTGAACATCCTCCCGAGGCCACGCCCGCCGTCGCGGGCCTGCCGCGGTGTCGTGCCGGCGGCCGTGTCAGGACGGCGACGGCCTGGTATCAGCGCCTTCGGTGATGGTGGATGCCATGAACCGTTCAGCCATTGCGCTCCCGCCTCGTCGGCGACTTTCGAACGCTCAAGCTTGCCCCTCTACGCCTCAGCTATTCAGTGTTGCTAGGTACAGGTAGTCAGTGTTACTTTGTACCGGTAGCTAGCACCACCGAGTAGCAAAGGGGGCAAACAGACATGACCGCAGGATCGAACGAGCCGAAGAGCCGCTACCTGCAGTACCTGGAGATCGTCACAGGATCGCTGGAGGAGAAGAAGCGCTACCGGCAGTACAAGGCACGCATCAAGCAGCTTCCCGAGAACTACCGCATCGCGGTCGAAGCGCTGGAGCGGTACCTGATGCACTTCGGCCCGGTCGACGGCGCCGGCGCGATGGAGATGTACGACGACCTCGCCGAGCTGTTCGAGCAGGGCGCGGCGGACGGCACCCCGATCCGCGACATCTTCGGCGAGGACCCGGTGGAGTTCGTCGAGGCGTTCGTGGCCAACTACCCCCTCGGCCATTACAGGGCCCGGGAGCGCAACCGCTTCACCAGCGCCGTCGAGCGCGCCGCCGGCGAGAACACCACGACCAAGGACAGGACGGACTGATGACGACACAGCAAGCCGCGGCGATCCAGGTGCAGGGCCTGGAGAAGTCGTACAAGGAGCTGCGGGTGTTGCGCGGCGTGGACTTCACCGTGGCGCGGGGCAGCATCTTCGCCCTGCTCGGCTCCAACGGGGCGGGCAAGACCACGGCCGTGAAGATCCTGTCCACGCTGCTCAAGGCCGACGCGGGGACGGCACGGGTGAACGGCTTCGACGTCGCCACCCAGGCCGCGGACGTACGCGAATCGATCAGCCTCACCGGGCAGTTCGCCGCCGTCGACGAGATCCTCACCGGGCGGGAGAACCTCGTGCTGGTGGCCCGGTTGCGGCACCTCAAGAACCCCGGAGGGATCGCCGACGAGCTGCTCGCCCGCTTCTCGCTCACCGACGCGGGCGGACGAAAGGTCGCGACGTACTCCGGCGGCATGCGCCGCCGCCTGGACATCGCGATGAGCCTCATCGGGAACCCGCCGATCATCTTCCTCGACGAGCCGACCACCGGCCTGGACCCCCAGGCCCGCATCGAGGTCTGGCAGGCCGTCAAGGAGCTCGCCGGCCGCGGCACCACGGTCCTGCTCACCACGCAGTACCTGGACGAGGCCGAACAACTCGCCGACCGGATCGCGATCCTCCACGAGGGCCGGATCATCGTCAACGGCACCCTGGACGAGCTCAAGCAGCTGCTGCCGCCCGCCAAGGTCGAGTACGTCGAAAAGCAGCCCACCCTCGAGGACGTCTTCCTCACCCTCGTCGGCACCAAGGCCTAAGGAACAACGATGAGCAAGCACTTCTTCACCGACACCGCCGTCCTGCTGGGACGCTCCTTGCGCCACATCACGCGCAGCCCGGACACCATCATCACCACCGCGATCATGCCGATCGCCATGATGCTGATGTTCGTCTACGTGTTCGGCGGCGCGATCAGAACACAGTCGGACTCATATGTGAACTACATGCTGCCCGGCATCCTGCTCATCACGGTCGCCTCCGGCATCGCCTACACCGCGTACCGGCTGTTCATGGACATGAAGGGCGGCATCTTCGAGCGCTTCCAGTCCATGCCGACCGCGCGGTCGTCGGTGCTGTGGGCGCACGTGCTGACCTCGCTGGTCGCCAACCTGATCTCGCTCGTGGTCGTCATGCTCGTGGCCCTGCTCATGGGCTTCCGCTCCTCGGCGGGAGTGCTGGCGTGGCTGTCGGTGGCGGGCATCATGATCCTGTTCACCCTGGCGTTGACCTGGATCGCCGTCATCCCCGGCCTGTCCGCCAAGACCATGGAAGGCGCGAGCGCGTTCTCCTACCCGCTCATCTTCCTGCCGTTCCTCAGCTCGGCCTTCGTGCCCACCGACACCATGCCCGGCCCGCTGCGCGTCTTCGCCGAGAACCAGCCGGTGACCGCCATCGTCAACGCCATCCGCGCCCTGTTCACCCAGCAGCCGGTCGGCACCGACCTCTGGATCGCCCTGGCCTGGTGCGTCGGCATCCTCGTCGTCGCGTACGGCTTCGCCATGACCACGTACCGCCGCAAGATCTCCTAGGGAACCGGAAGCAGGCAGATCATGACTGAATCCCTCCACACTGTCACCCCGATGCCGGCGGCGCGTCAGCCCGGCTGCCCCTTCGACCCGCCCAAGGAGCTGACCGAGGCTCGCGAGCACGGCCCGATCAGCCGCTTCCCCTTCCCCGACGGGCACCAGGGCTGGCTGGTCACCGGATTCGAGCTGGTCAGGGCGGTGCTGGCCGACCCTCGGTTCAGCTCGCGCAGGGAGCTCATGCGCCACCACCCGACCGTCGACTACGGCGACATCGAGGTCCCGCCGGCGCCGCCCGGCGAGTTCCTGCTCATGGACGAGCCCCGGCACGGCCGCTACCGCAAGCCGCTGATCGGCAAGTTCACCGTACGGCGGATGCGACTGCTGACCGAGCGCGTCGAGCAGGTCACCGCCGAGCACCTGGACGCCATGGAGAAGGCCGGGCCGGCGGCTGACCTGGTGACCGCGTTCGCCAAGCCGATCCCGGCCATCGTGATCTGCGAGCTGCTGGGGGTGCCGTACGCGGACCGGGGCCGTTTCCAGGAGAACATCGACAAGTTCCTCGGCGGGGAGGTCAGCGACGAGGAGCTGTACGCGGCCTACACCGCGACCCAGACCTACCTCGCCGAGCTGGTGGCCGCCAAGCGCGCGAACCCCACCGACGACGTGCTCAGCGACCTCACCGACAGCGACCTCACCGACGAGGAGCTGCAGGGCATGGCCCTGATCCTGCTGTCGGCCGGGTTCGACACCACCGCGAACATGCTGGCACTGGGCACCTTCGCGCTGCTGCGCAACCCGGACCAGCTCGCCGCGCTGCGCGCCGACCCCACGCTCACCGACCAGGCCGTGGAGGAGCTGCTGCGCTATCTGAGCGTCGCCAAGGGTTTCCAGCGGGTGGCGCTGGAAGACGTCGAGCTGGGCGGCCAGACCATCGAGGCCGGTACGACGGTCCTGCTGTCGTACAACACCGCCAACCGCGACCCCGAGCGTTTCCCCGACCCCCACGCGCTGAACCTGCGCCGGCAGAACGGCGGGCACCTGGCCTTCGGGCACGGCATCCACCAGTGCCTGGGCCAGCAGCTGGCCCGGGTGGAGCTGCGGGCCGCGCTCCCCGCGCTGGTCAACCGCTTCCCCACGCTGCGCCTGGCCGTACCGGCCGACGAGGTCGCCCTGCGCCCCGAGACCGCCGACATCTACGGCGTCAAGAGCCTCCCGGTCACCTGGGACGCGTAACCACAAGCTTCAATCAAAGGAATCCCAGCATGACAGACACAACAAGCGGGACCCCCGAACAGGGACACATCGGACGTCGAACCGTATTAAGGGGCGTACTGGGCGCCGGCGCGCTCGCCGGCACCCATGCCGCCCTCGCCGGCCGCGCCAACGCCTCCGCGAGCGGCGGTGGGGGCGATGGCGAGCGCGGTGTCGAGCACGGCTGGGGAAAGGTCGCCGACGCGTTCCGCGCGAACTTCAGAAACCGTGGCGAGGTCGGCGCTGCGTGCAGCGTCTACGTGGGCGGCCGCCCCGTCGTCAACCTGTGGGGCGGCCTCGCCGATCGCGAGGCGAACCGGCCGTGGCGCAGGAACACCATCGTCCAGGTGGCCTCCACGACGAAAGGTGCCACCGCCATCTGTGCCCACCTGCTCGTCCAGCGCGGCGAGCTGGACCTGGACGCCCCGGTGACCCGGTACTGGCCGGAGTTCGGCGCCGCCGGCAAGGAGCGGATCCCGGTGCGCTGGTTACTGTCGCACCAGGCCGGTCTGCCGATCGTCGACGGGCCTCTGACGTTCGAGCAGGCGTGCGCCTGGCACCCGGTCATCCGCGCGCTCGAGGCGCAGAAGCCGCTGTGGCAGCCGGGCACCGAGCACGTCTATCACAGCGTCACGTACGGGTTCCTGGTCGGAGAGGTCGTACGCCGGATCACCGGCAAGTCGCTCGGCACGTTCTTCGCCGAGGAGGTGGCCGCCCCTCTCGGGCTGAGCGCCTGGATCGGGCTGCCCGAGAAGGAGGAGAAGCGGGTGGCCCGGCTCCACGATGCCGCCCCGTTCAGCGTGGAGGAGCTGCTGGCCGGGCTGATCGCGACGACCGGGCTCGATGCGGAGACGGTCACCGCCTGGGTGAACGCCGTGTGGGCCCCGGGTTCGGTCCAGGCCCGGGCCGGCGAGCTCGGCGGCGCCTTGACCGACCCCGCGGTCTACCTCACGCGCGCCTGGCGCGCGGCCGAGTTCCCGGCCGCGAACATGCTCGCGGACGCCCGATCGGTGGCGCGGATGTACGCCGCCACGGTCAGCGACGTCGATGGGGTGCGGCTGCTCGAACCGGCGACGGTCGAGAGGATGACCGTCGTCCAGACCGACAGGACGCCGATGCACGGGCTGCCGCCTGGGCTGAACCTCCCGGCCGACCGCTCCTTCTACATGTCGCTCGGGTTCTGGCGGGCCTGCCCGCCGATGCCGCTGACCGGGCCGGGGGCGTTCGGTCACCCGGGCTCCGGCGGATCGATCGGCTTCGCCGACCCGGATGCCGGTGTCGGCTTCGGCTACGTCACGAACCTCTGGAACTATCGGCCCGACGACCCGCGGGCAGCGAACCTGGCCAAGGCCGTCCGCTCCTGCCTCGGATGACGGGTGGGCGCCGAATACGCCAGAAACGTAGTCGCTGGTCAGATGGGGACTCAGACCGCCGACGGCCCGTTGGCGACGCACCGGTGAGGCCCTCCTGTGACGTCGTCCGGCCCGCCATCCTGGACTTCGCCGCCGTAGCAGCCCTCGCCACCACGCCGATAATTGGGCCTGAACAGCCTTCGGGAACGCCTCTTCCGCAAGAGCAACGCAGATCCCTTGACTCTTCTCCGTGGCGTGGCCAGTGATCGTAGAATCGTCCGTGTGGATCTGGACGCCACCGCCGCCCGGCTCGGGGTACCCGTCGAGGACGTCGACCGCGTACACCGGCTCGCGGGCGACCGGCCATCGGCTCCGCTGCCCGCCAAGGCCGACGCGCCCGCGATCCTCGACCGGCTCGCGGTGCGGCCGGACGACGCCGCCGAGATCATGGCGGGCTGGCCCGACCCCGACTCTCCCCTGTGGACTCCGGAGCTGCGCTGGCTGCTCGACCGCTCGATCGCCCTGGTCCGCGCCGATCTCGGGGGCCACGGCTGGCTGCCACCCGGTCCGGAGCTGCCGCGCGAACGGGGCCCCGCCTGGCGGCATCTCTACGTGTACGCGTACCTGGCCCTCATCGACGTCGTCACGAAGTACCACCGCGACCACGGCATCACCGATGCCGTGTCGTGGGCGACCCTCGCGGATCTGGGCCGCAACCTCGCGATCGACCGGCGGATGCACCGCGAGGGCTGGCCGGTCATGCAGAGCTGGCTGACGCTGCACTCGCGCGGCGGCATCTACGAACTGGGCCGGCTGCAGCACCAACGCGGCGACACCACCATCCACCTGCACATCCCCGAGGCGGGGCCGATGACCCCGGAGGCGGTCGCGGCGTCGCTCGACGAGGCCCGCGCGTTCTTCCCCCGCCACTTTCCCGACGAGCGCTACACGGCGTTCTCCTGCGGCTCGTGGCTGCTCGACCCGCAACTCCTGGAGTACCTGCCCGAGGACTCCAACATCGTCCGGTTCCAGCAGAGGTTCGAGCTGGAGCCCTACGAAGAGCCGGAAGGGCAGGACGCCGACGTCGAGGTGCTGCGGTTCGTGTTCCGCACCCTGACCACGCCGCTCGACCAGCTACCACGCCGCACCGTGCTCCAGCGCGCGATCGTCGACCACCTGAAGGCCGGCCGCCACTGGCGCATCCACCGCGGCCGCTTCCCGATCTAGCCAGGCCGAGACATTCACAGATCTGCCTCATGATCGATGAGACGTGACTCATTGATTACAGCGGCAACGCTGACGTACGACGCGCACGAGCGGGCCTGAGTGAGATCCTTGAGAAGGGATTTCCGTCGCTGACGAGCGTGCCTGACAATTGCCGGCGAGGGCTTGGAGCCATGTGATGGATTTGCCATCCGCAGCGAAACAGATGTCCCAGCCGCGAGGTGAGGTCCAGGCCGGTGACACCAACGCAGGCGACGCTCGTTCCCGGATGGGCAAGGACGTAGAGCAGGGCCGGCGAGCTTTGGATGCCGCCTCCCAAACAAATGCGGCAACCAGAACCCTCGCTGACGTTCGAAAGGGTGGCCATCAGCTATCGAACTGCTGCCACGTCCTCGTTCGTTGTTCGTGGTGGGCGCCCCGCCCCAGCGCAAAACTTGCAGGCGGCATGTCCGGCGCGGAGTGATCTCGCTGCCGCAGCGGACGCAGCGGCCGAGCCAGGGCTGCGAGGCTCCTGGGTAGGGCGTCAAGGGTTCAACGCCTGCCGTGCGGAGCATGGCTGCGGCTTGGCCATTCGTGAGACGCGGGCGTCCGCCCTGACCGCGCTCGGCTACACCGACGTCCGCAGTCCCGCGAAGGCGTCGCTCACCTCTCCGGCGAGCCATCGCGGGAGGCGGCCCGCTGCTCCGCAATTGCGTGACCTGCCGCCTCCCCTTATGGTCGGGAATCGTGAAAATCGTCAAGATCGCCGTACTGGCGTGCGTGCTCATGGCCCCCTTAGCCGGAACGGCCGCCGCAGCAACCGCGTATCCGGTCAAACATCCCAAGCTGATCGCCAATCCCCTTTACGACGCCGGGGTCCTCCCGACGACGACCTGTGAAGAACCCCCGCTCAAGCGCAACAATCGCCAGCTCGGACGCGCCTACATCAACGCGATGCTCGCTTGCCTGGAAACGTCCTGGGAGCAACACCTCACCAGCGCGAACCTGCCCTACCGCCCGGTCAAGGTGCGGCAGGTGGACCAAATACCGAAGAAGTACTGCGGATCCACCTTCACTCAGAAGGACGAGTCAGAGGCCTACTACTGCGAAAAAACCGGCACGCTGACATTCGAAGTCGGCAAGGAATACTTGGATGACCCCACAGACCTCTGGATGCTGTATCAGGCCGGCTACATGTACAGCTATCACGTCCAACAACTCGTCGGCATCGCGGACGCCTACGACGTGGTGAAGTACCGCAATAAGTCCGAGTTCCAAGAGCAGGAACGGCGCCACAGCTTGCAACGGGATTGCCTGACCGCCGCGTTCATCAAGAGCGTCTGGCCACTGACCGGGCGTACTGGCAAGGACTGGAGCTATTTCCTGACGTTGCCCAGCGGTGACGCCTCTGGGAAGGATCGCCGATGGGGAAAGGCGTCCAGCATCGGCTACTGGCTCAAGCGGGGCTTCGCCACCGCCGACCCTGCCTCGTGCAACACCTGGACCGCTGCCTCGGCCAAGGTGGCGTAGCACCACGCGCCCGGTCTTACCTGCTCATGCGTCATCCTTCACGGAGTCCGGGACATCGATGCCCGACTCAGCCTGCTTCGCCTGCATGACGGCCGCAGAAGCGAAGGCGCACAAGACGGAAACGAGCACCTGGGCCGAGCCCAGTGTCGGAGGCGCGCCTGATGCCACGTCGTGACCCGGCCAGGCCAGGGGTTCCCGCGTGCAGCCTGCGCAACGCGCTGGGCGAGCGCCAAGCATCGCCGCGGCGGTGACCGAGGCAAGGATCAGGTCGAGTGACGCGGATCCCTATCGGCCCCTCAGGGGGTGAAGGACGTGCCTGACAGCCGCAGATAACTTGTCAGGCACGTTCCTCGTAGAGCAGCTGGTTCATGCACCGCCACTGTCGCCGAATCTTGAGCTTCCTCATGCGCTCAGAACCGCGCACGCCAGAGTGGGACGGCTGGTAGGCCAGGCGCAGTCGGCTCGTGACATGCCGATCGAGGAGCACATCTCACGGTTGGCCGGACACACGAACACGGTGGTCACTGAGACCCTCTATCGCAAGCAGATCCGCCCCGTCATGGATGAGATCTTCCCGCTGGCTCCGGAGCCGTAATAACGGCGGACGACACGCAGACGCCCCGGGCGACAATCGCTCCCGGGGCGTTTCATGCAGGTCAATGGAGGTGGTCAGGGGCGGGGTCGAACCGCCGACCTTCCGCTTTTCAGGCGGAGCAATCGCCCTGCTCGGGACATCGATCCCGTGGTCAGACGTGTGTAGATAGTGCCGCGGACGCGTCGGTGTGCGGGGACGTTGCTGTCAGCGCTGCTTTCACCAGCCACGAGCTGAGTGGCAAGGACTGGCGAAGGAGGGCCTGGCCAGCGATCCCCCAGTCTGTAGGAAAGGAACCCAAGTCCGCGATCGCCACGGCCTGTACTGTGTGCTGTTGCACAAGAGAGCCTTCGTATTCGCCGGACCTTGGTCTGGGGTCACCCCTTGACCATCAGGAAGGGTGCCCCCTACGCCATCGCCAAACCCTCCCGAGCTCCGGCGCCGCAGTCGAGCTCGCGCGGGGAGACAGCGTGCCACCAACTTCTGCTGCTCACTCAGGATCTGGGGATACGTCAACCGCTGGCGCTTGTCGAACTGACTGGTCAGCCACAAGCCTATGCTGACCGCTCCCGCTGGGGCAGGTTGCCGCTACAATCGCGGATCCCGAAGCAAATCGACTCTTCCAGCGCAGGCGAGGGATAAGCTCTTCCTCCAGTCGCTATACAAGCTATGTCTTTCACCAAGCCACTCAATGGCGGCAAAGCAACAAGAGATGAGGATTCGGCATGGACCTCATGGACTTCCACAAGCTGACAGACTTCGACTTCGAGTGTCTCTGCAAAGATCTTTTCGAGGCAGAACTCAACGTCAGGCTGGAAATCTTTACAGCCGGAGGTGATGGTGGTATCGACCTGAGGTATATGAACCGATACGGCGAGAAAATAATTATTCAATGCAAGCATTGGATGAGGAGCGGCAGAGCGAAGCTTGTTCAGCACATGCTTGACAACGAACTTCCTAAGGTGAAGAAAATCAAGCCCACGCGATACATCATTGCATCCACAGTTGAAATGACCAAGGATGCGAAAGATAAATTGTACACAGCTTTCGATCCATTCATAGTATCAGCAAGCGACGTTTTCGGCATCAACGAGCTATTGGCCTTGATGGCAAGCCATCCGGAAGTTATAAGGAAGCATATACGGCTCTGGCTCAACGATGTCAACATGCTGGAGGCCGCAATTTCCAGAAACATCTTGTGGCGTTCTATGCATTTTGCTGATGATATACAGCAAACGTTGAGGACGTATGTGCCAACCACTAGCTATAGACACGCACTGAAATTGCTCGATGCAAACCATGTATGCATCATTACGGGCGGTCCGGGAGTCGGAAAGACGACTCTGGCGCAAGTACTCAGCGCCTACTACGCCTATACAGGCTATGAGCTCGTTGCAATTTCGGAGAACATTGAAGACGCCTACCGAATGTGGAATGCCAATGCAAAGCAAGTGTTTGTCTATGACGATTTCCTGGGCCAGAGCACTCTTGAGGATAAGTTGTACAAGAACGAAGATGCTCGACTAATTGCGTTGTTGAGACGTATCGGCAGAGAACCGAACAAGAGGCTTATCTGCACAACCCGCAGCTATATTCTGGCTCAAGGAAAGAATCGCTACGAGCGTCTTGATCGCGAAAATTTCGATCCAATTACCTGCGTTGTAGATCTAGATTCCTATGATCGAGAGACGAAAGCCAGGATTCTCTACAATCACACATTCTGGTCGACATGGCCGGCTGCAGAGAAAGCACGCCTAGCTCAGCCTGACGGCTACCGTAAGATCATCGATCATCCCAATTTCAATCCGAGGATTATATCTGATGTGTTGGGCACATCTTACGATTCTAGTTGGGGTGATATTACAGCACAACTAGAGGCCCGCCTAAATGATCCCACACATGTGTGGAGGCACATATTTGAAAACCAGCTTACAGAGAAGGAACGGATACTTCTCGCTACTCTATTTTCTCTAGGCGGGGAGGCGCTTCTTCCAGATATAAAGGAAGCGCTCCTATGTCATACTGACTGGGATAGTTCCCAGATGAGACGCAGTCTCCAGATACTCGATGGCACTTTCATAAAAGTATATCGTGAGCAGTCGCGCCAGTATGTGGAGTTCAGCAATCCCTCTGTGAACGACTTCGTCATCCGAAAAATGAACGACGATAACAGCCTGCTAAAACGCGTCTTGCGTACTGCACGTTCGTTCGACCAAGTTTCCAATATCTGGCTGTATCATCCTGATGCTGACGCTTGTGACCAGCCCGAAGTTGAGATCGACCTCCACCCTCTGTCTCGTGAGATCGAAGAAGCCGCGCTAGTAACTCTGGAAGCGGCGAAAGCCTCGACACACAGATTGGTCGGGTATCTGGCTATCGCGCTCGACATGTCTGACAAACTGTGCCTTCCTCGTCTTGGTGAGCGCGTTGCAGCCCACATTAGCAAGCAGGGCAGCATCTATGGCGGACGATATGAGGATATTGCAGCACTTATTAGAGCGACAGCAAGCTCTCCGAATCCACAAATTCGGAAACTTCACAAATCTGTCCTCGCAGAAGGGCTTACAGCTCTGTTCAATCGCGACCGTAGCGAGAAAGGGCTTTTCACAGCCGCTACCTGGGCGCACAGACTTGCCGAATTTGTAGATAAGGCGGTATTGCGCGATATTGACGCCCAGGCGGTAGAACGGGCCGACTACCTTATGGAGCTCTACGAATACGGCTCACCCGACGACGTGCTTGATGATGACGAGCTCGTCGCCGCATTCGAGTTTATGAGAATTTTCTCGGATTACTATGTCCGTTGGCCCGGGGCTAGCGAAGCCATGGAAGGCTACGGCATCGATAACGTTAGCGATGAAGACAGCGAAGAAGACGAAGATATTGACCCCGAATGGTCAGACGGCCTCATTTATACCATCATGAGTTTTTTGAATCAGGAGGCGAACCCATAACCTTCTGTTCCGTAGAGCAGGGCATCACCCTGACGAACGTGCCTCTGGCCTGGCCATGTGGTTCATGGTGGCTGACGTCAGACGGCACGTTGCACTACTTCTGTGCTGTACTGCAGTGGCGAAACCCCACATGTCCGACAGGCGAGGCAGCTGTAAGCTGACTACTGCTCAAGGGCTTGCTGCGTCTCGACAGAAGGAAATCTTGATACTCGCTCTAGCCCTTCAGAGTTCATGGAAGAGTTCGCGCTTCTAAAGGCAGAGAGCGCAGCGACAGGATCCTTCTGAAGCGTGGTGCTGGTGTGATAGCTCTTTACTTGCGCGGCGGTTAGCTCCATCGCAAACGGGACGCCGTCGACCTTGGCGACGTACAGGTTGCCGACCAGGACAGAACCAGTGGACTCATCTTTCATGGCCTGCAACAGAGTGGCAACGGCCTCAGCAAGGGTCTTAGTGACGGCAGCTTGTGTTTCGGTATAGACCTTGTTTCGTGCGGCGGCGAGTGCGTAGTCTCCAGCCTCCTCTAGTTGTTCCTGTGTGACCGTACGCTTGAATGCTAGGGTGAAAGCCTGCCAGAGACTGCCGTGAACTACGTCAGTTTCGTCGACGATCTCACAACCCAGTTCCTGAATGGCAATCTTAACCCGATTGAGCGACATCTCCGCGCTGGCCGAGGGCAGGTAGACGATGGCGAGAGCCTCAAAGCTATCTGGGCGCTGGAGGTCTGCTGTGCGTAGCCGACCATATACCCGCCACAGCAGGGCTTGTAGCTGCCGCTCAATGATGGACCATCCCGTCACCGACCCGGGAGGCCTGAGATAGGCCCGGTCCGCAAGAAGCTTCTGTTGAAGTCGTATGAGGGTCGCGCTGTCGCCACCCGATCCGATCATGAAACTAGTCCCGCTCTCGGGAGGAGGTGTCAACCAGTGAACCGCCTCTTCCTCAACGACGTGGTCGCGGTCGTTGTCGATCGGTTCGAGAGCGTCAGAGGATCCCTGCGTCACGGGGACTCCAGTGGGAGTGCGGATAGGCCGAGCACCACCCTAGAAGCCCAGACTGACAAAACGGGCTAAATCCTCACAAGAGCTATCTCTCCGATCGACGCGCAGTGTGCTTGTCCCGCCCGGGGGTATGTCGCCCTCGCCACTGAGCTCAGGGACGTCGTCAGCGACCGGGGCAAGGCAGCGCACCAGCACCTTCTACGGTGTTGTACGTCGATCCGAGCATGCCTGAGGCACGGAGACCTACGAATTGTCTACTGTGGGCCGCACTGCCCTGACCCGTTGCGACTACCTGGCAGGCCGGCGCCGCGGCAGCACACTGTGATCAGCCACGCCGTCCGGTGGCAAGGCCCGACGAAGGAGGGCCGCGGCAGCCGATCGCCCTGACCCCGTGTGTTCAGCACCGAAGTGAGCGATCGTCACGGCCTAAGCTAAGCAAGATGCACTCCTACGAACATAGGAATACCCTGTCTGGCATGCTCAAGCGTTTCCTTTACCTGGACGAGCCCAAGCTCGCCGACTATGTAAGCGCCCTCGAAGGAGGGTTGCGTAGCTCTCGCGAGCTGAAAAGCACGCGTGGAGGAAAGAAGGATGCCGGCATTGACGTCAAGGCAGCGAAGGGTGGCATTGAACGGTCGGAACAAAATGAGGAAACACTCTCACTCACAGATACGCCACATGCACGTTTCGAACGCCTACTAGAACTCGCAACCGCTGCTCCCGAGGCAAGCGGGTGGATCGAAGTACTGGATACAAGCCACGGCCTTCAGGACGCTGGGTTCGGAGCGATGATAAGCGTTGAGTGCGACGCCTACATTCCAGAGATCATTAAGGCTTTGGCTCCGCAAGGCGGCCTTGCGGATACCCTAGATCAAATAGAGACCTTCCTGCCGTACGCCGCAACGTTCAATCTCGATGTCTCCGGACTTCCTTCAAGGGAAGAAATAGAAGCCATCAAGGGGGCATCTCAGCTATTCGGTGGAAAACTCGTCGTTGTTGGTGAGCTTGACGATGCAGATTGGCAGATCGCCGGACAACTAGACGCTACCAACATTCGTGATCCTGAGATTGAAGGGCGAGTTATTATCGTTGGGAAGATAACAAAGAAGTGGAGCGCCGGGCAGTGGAAGCCTCTTCTTGCTCTGCCGGGGACATCTCTTCTCCCACGCAACCAGCGTCGCGTTCTAGAGCGCAAGCCTCCAGAGGAGGGCCACGAGGACCAGTACCTGGAAGGTCCAGCAGTCATGATCGAGGTCCTCGCTATCTACCGATAGTCTCTACCGGCTTTGATCTATATCGACTGGACGCAAGTTTGCGTCCGATTGTGCGCCGGGGTGGCCGGGCGGGACCGGCCCGGAGAGGCCGCACGCCCGCCCGGACCACCCCGGCCGCCCGCCGCTCATCGGGCGGCGGCTTGAAACCGTAGAGAAAGTTCTCATCCGCGAACGCATGACCTCAAATGATCTTGATGTATCCAGGCGGAAGTCTCCGCGGTAGACGTCCGTTTCTGTCAATCCCGGCCGGAGGCATGGGTTCGCTCGCGCACGTGGCTACCGTGCGCGCCCTTCGAGTAGGGCGTGCCACGTGGCATACCCCTCTCGCGTGCTCATGCGGTGGGTCTCGAAGGCCTTTCTGGAGTTCGGCTTGGTACGCCTAAGGAACGCTTGGCCGCCGCTGGCGCACAGTTCGTAAATGACGCCATCGCAGTGGCAGGTCCAGAGGAGTGTCCTGCGCCGTGGCTCTTTGCGGGCAGTGAGCCATACGAGCCGTGTGCAGTTCGGTTGCGGCTCGGGCAGGTGGGGAGACAGGCAGTCGTTCATGCGGCTTGGCCGGCGGGGGCGAGCGGGATTAGGGCCCAGACTGTGCGGCCGACTTCGTCTCCTTGGACACCCCAACGCGTGGTCAGGGTCTCCACTAGGTGGAGGCCGCGTCCGCTCAGGTCGTCGTTTTCGGCTTGGCGCAGATGTGGGGCGGTGGGGCCGCCTTCGTCGAGGACGGCGAGGATCAGGAGAGTGCTGCCCGCGTGGAGGGTGACGCCGAATCGGCCACCGGGAAGTCCACTTCGGGTGTGGCGGATGGCGTTGGTGGCCAGCTCGGACACGACCAGTTGGGCGATGTCGGTCTCGGGGCGGTCGCCCAGGTAGTCGGTGACGAACTGGCGTGCCTCGCGGATCTGGGGTCTGGTGCCGGGAAAGTTGCGACACCACCGGTGGATCTCTTTGGGGCTGTTCAGCGTTGGGGACATCGCCGCTTCCTCGCGTTCGTGCAGGTCAAAGCACTGCCAACCGCTATCAGTACTTAAAGTACTAGTGCTATACTTCAAGTACAAGCGACTTGATGTACTTGCGCCGCACAATAAGTACTGGTCGAGTAAAGACAGCGAGATCCCAGACCGTGACGGCGAGCCAGGAGGGCGTACATGTTCGGACTAATGGTTCGATTCACCTGCAAGGACGAGGACAGCGCTGCGGCGTTCGACACCCTCGTCGGTGAGACAATCGAGGCGATCCGCCAGCACGAGCCGGGAACAATCGTGTACGCCTCACACCAGGTGGACGGCCAGCCGCTCCAGCGGATCTTCTACGAGCTGTACCGGGACCGAGACGCCTTCGACGCCCACGAGCAGACCGAGCACACCAGGCGCTTCCTGGCGGCTCGCGATGAGCTGCTGGCCTCGGTCGAGGTCGACTGGCTGAGACTGCAGAGCGGAAAGGGCACGACGTCGTGAGCATGGAGTATCAGCGGGCGCTCGGACGGCGTATCGCCCAGGAACGCAAGCGGCGTGGCCTGTCGCAGGCCGAGCTGGCCCGGTTGGTGGATCGATCGGTGGCGTGGATCTCGCAGGTAGAGCGGGGCGTGCGCAAGGTCGATCGCATGTCCGTGCTGGAGAAGGTCGCCGAGACGCTGGATGTGCCGCTGTCGGAGCTGGCCGCCGAGGCGCCTGTGGTCGCGGCTACCAATGAGGAGATGCCGGGGACGGCCGGGTTGCGGCTGGTGTTGTCCGGCGCCCATTCGCTGCAGGCCATGTTGCACGCCACGCCGGTGCCTGCCACAGATCAGCTCAAGCCGCGGGTGGATCACGCATGGGAGCTGGCGCATGAGAGCCGCTACGTCGAGCTGACGGAGCTGTTGCGCGGGCTCGTGCCGACCCTGGAGAGCGCGGTGCGGTCCGCACCCGCAGACCGGCAGGCCGAGCTGTTCGAGCTGCTGGCGGTGACGTATCAGGCGTGTTCGGCGTCACTGGCCAAGCTGGGTGAACCGGAGGCGGCGTGGATCGCGGCGGATCGCGCCATCGGCGCGGCTGAGCGAGCGGGCAATCCGTTGATGATGGCGGCCGGGGCGTTCCGGCTGGGCTTCGTGTTCCTAGGAGCGCGTCACTTCGACCAGGTGGAGGAGACGGCGCGCACGGCCGCTGAGGCGCTGTGGTTCCTGACCGATCAAGGCAATCTGGAGGCGATGTCGCTGTGGGGTGGGCTCACCTTGCAGCGGGCAGTGGCGGCTTCGCGGCTGAATCAGGCCGACGTGGCGTACGGGCACCTGTCGCGGGCCCGTGAGATGGCGGCGCGGGTTGGCGAGGGGCGCAACGACTACAACACCGAGTTCGGGCCGGCCAACGTAGCGCTGCATGAGGTGGCCGTGGCGGTGGAGGTGGGCGACGCCGGGCATGCGCTGCGTGTCGGTGCCGCGGTGGATGCCTCGACGCTGTCGTTGGAGCGGCGGGCGCGGCTGGCGGTGGATCTCGCGCGGGCGCATGCGCAGCGTCGTCAGGTGGATGAGGCGATGGCTCAGTTGTTGGAGGCCGAGAGCATCACGCCTGAGCAGGTCCGTAACCATCGGGTCGTGCGGCAGCTCGTGTCCGACCTACTGTCGATGCAGGATCCGACGTCGTCTGAGCTGCGGGAACTGGCCGATCGAGTGGGGGCGTAGAAAAAGTACGTGCACACGTACTCTAAGTACTAGCGATTACTCTCAGTATCAGGTAGCGTTCGTGTTGTAGCTGGAACTCTCCGTAATCGGAGGGTGGCAGCCCAGCACGAACGCTCTTCGCGTTTCAGGGGTGGATCAAGGAGGTCCGCTCACGAAAGGCGGAGAGAAGGCCACACATGAAAGTGGCCTGAGCGGGAGACCCGCCCAGGCCGGATGCGTTAGCACCCTAGTTGGCGCTTCGATGCTATCGCGTCCGAGCTGACGGCACGGTCTCCCTCGTCCTGAAACGCCTGATCAACAGGCTGACGAGAGGTGTATTCGCCATGCGTACCGTCCCCATCCCCGTGGACGTCAGCAAGCTCAGCATCACCTGCGTGAAGGCCCCGCGCCCTCGCGTGCTCAACAAGGACACCGGCGAGATCAAGACCGACAAGAACGGCAACACCGTCTACGAGGTCACCGTCTCCGTGGAAGACGAGTTCGGCCGGATCGAACTCGTCAAGATCGGCATCACGGGTGAGCCGCCCATCAAGGCCGGCGACGCCGTCAACGCGGTCGGGCTGCTCGGCTACGTCTGGGAGATCGCCGGACGCTGGGGCATCTCCTACCGGGCCACCGCCCTGCTCCCGCAGCAGGAGGCCACCGGTGTCTGACCAGCTCTACACGGTGCTCGGAGTCCTGGTCGCCCTCGCGGCCGGGCTCTGGGCCTGGCACCGCTGGCACTACCGCTCCTTCTGGCTCTTCATCGGCTTCCCGATCACGGCCATCAGCATCCGGGCGTCCTGGCGCAAGGTCGCCCTCGGCTGCAACCTGACCAAGAAGCGGCAGCGCTTCTGGTTCACCACCGTCCCCGGCCTGGTCGCCTCGACCGGCGTCGTCCGCGTCGGGCGCAAGTGGCAGCGCATCGCCGTGGACACCAAGCCGTTCATGTGGCTACCGCTCCCGACCCGCTACGGCTGGCGCGTCACCCTGCACACCCTGGAAGGACAGATCCCGGCCGACTACGCCGACGTCGCCGAACGACTGGCGCACTCCTGGGGCGTGCATGCCGTGCGCGTCTCCTCCGACAAGCCCGGCCGGGTCCGTGTGGCCGCCACCGTCCGTGACCCGCTGGTCAAGGTGGACGAACTCCCGCCGTCCGCCGAACTGCTCAAGGTCACCGTGGGACGGCTGGAGACCGGTACGCCGTGGGTCATCGACTTCCGCACCGTGCCGCACTGGCTGAACGCAGGAGCGACGCAATCCGGCAAGTCCAACCTTGCCAACGCGCTCATCGTGGGCCTGGCCCCGCAACCGGTCGCCCTGGTCGGCTTCGACCTCAAGGGCGGCGTGGAGTTCACTCCGTACGCGCCGCGGCTGTCCGCGCTGGCCACCACGCGAGCGGAGTGCGGTGGGCTGCTGGATGACCTGGTGGCGCTCATGACGGACCGGATGGGCGTGTGCCGGATGGCCTCGGCCCGCAACATCTGGCAGCTCCCGCCCGGCATGCGGCCGGTGCCCGTCGTGGTCCTGGTCGACGAGCTGGCCGAGCTGTACCTGATGGCTGATAAGTCGGAGAAGGACGAGATCGCCAAGACCTCGACCGCACTGCTCCGGGTCGCCCAGCTCGGTCGAGCGTTCGGCATCTACCTGTTCTGCTGCGGCCAGCGCATCGGCTCAGACCTCGGCCCCGGCGTCACTGCGCTCCGGGCCCAGTGCTCCGGACGGATCTGCCACCGGGTCAACGACCCCGAGACCGCCACCATGACCCTCGGCGACCTCGACCCCGCCGCCCTCGACTCAGCACGGGCCATCGCCGCCGAGACGCCAGGCGTCGCCATCGTCGCCTCACAAGACGGCCAGTGGTACCGCGCCCGGTCCTTCTACGTCAGCGAACAAGCGGCCGAACACGCCGCCCGCATCTACGCCAACCAGGCACCGACCTGGGCCGACGTGATGACCGCTCAACCCATGGAGACGCCCGACCAGCAGACGGCCTGAAACGGCACCGAAAGGGGGTCGAGATGCGCCACATCACCGCCTGGCTGCTCAACACCGGTCCCGTCCTCGTCCTGGCCCTCATCGCAGGAGCAGGCTCATTCACCCACATCCGCGACACCGCCAGCCAGCACGGCCAGACCGGCTGGATGGCCTGGGCCGTGGCCGTCTGCATCGACCTGACCTGCGTCATGGCCGCCCGCGAACGCCAACGCGACAAGAAGACCGGCCGAACCCAACGCGGACTGATCTCCTGGCCCGTCCTCGTCCTGACCGGAGGCATTGTCCTGTCCCTGGCCGCCAACCTCGCCCAAGCCACACCGACCGTCTGGGGCTGGATCACCGCCGCCACCCCGGCCGGCGCCTTCCTCGTCGCGGTCTCCATGCTCGAACGCCGCGCCACTACCCGTACCGACACACCGAAGGACGTCCCGCAGACGTCCTCACCAACCGCGCAGACGTCCCAAGCCGTCTCCGGGGAGTCCCGGCACGTCCCGCACGCTGACCGTCCTGCCCTGACTCCGGCCCACGAAGTCGATCACCAGCACGACGCTCCCGCGCCCGATCCGGCCCTCGTGGCCTACGCCCGCCGCGTCGCCTACGAGCACCACTCCAAGCGCGGCAGCCCGATCACCTCAGACCTCATCCGCGCCCGACTGGGCGTGTCCGACCAACTCGCTGCTGACCTCCTTCACATCCTGCAGCCCGCCCATAGCCAGTGAAAGGAACGCCCTCGATGTCCACCAGCCACTCACGGCCCGCGTTCGTAGCTGGACTCCGCGCCCTGGCCGACCTGCTCGAAGCTCGCCCCGAGATCCCCACGCCTTGGGGCACGACCGTGCACCACTTCGTGCCCGACGCCCAGGACGCGGAGATGCGCGCCGAACTCGACCGCCTGGCCGCCCTGCTCGGCAGCCACATCGACGGGGCGGACGGCCACTACACGACCACGCTGTTCTTCGGCCCGATCGAGTATCGCGCCGTGGCGATCCTGGCCGAGTCCCGCGCCCGCTACGCCGCCCATGACAGCTACCGCGGCTGCGTCATGCCCGACAGCCCGCACGAAGACCGATGACCATGGACGCCACGCTCGCCCACTACCGCTGCTGCACCTGCAACGGCACCGGCCTTACCGACGACCAGACCTGCGCCGACTGCAACGGCAGCGGCATCGACAACCACGGCGCATAGCCGCAAGTGCCCCGGCCTGGCCACACATCCGCCAAGATCCGCGCCAGGCCGGGGGCCATCCACACCAGAGTCACTGGATAGGACAGGACCCATCTTGCTCCACCTTGCTCACAGCCACGCCGTGGCTGGAATGATCCACCGGCTCAACCAACCCGACTACGACCGCTGGGCCAGCCAGATCAAGCGCACCGGCGGCTGCCGTCAGCCCATCCACCTGCACGGCAAAGTCGAACACTACGACCAGGCCACCGGCCAACTCCTACACCGCTACAGCACCACCACCGAACCCAACGGCGTCCTACGCGTCCCGTGCAAGACCCGCCGCGCCTCCCGCTGTCCGGCCTGTGCCGAGGTCTATCGCGCCGACACCTACCAGCTCGTCCGTGCCGGCCTCGTGGGCGGCAAGGGCGTGCCCGACACGGTCAGCGCACACCCATGTTTGTTCGTCACGCTCACCGCACCCTCCTTCGGAGCTGTCCACGTGCGGCGGGAGAAGAACGGCAAGGTCTTGCCCTGCCACGCCCGCCGTGACGCCCAGACTTGCCCGCACGGACAGGTCATGTCCTGCACCGACCGGCACGGCACCGGCGATCCACGCCTCGGAGAGCCACTGTGTCCGGAGTGCTACGACTACGACGGCTCGGTCCTGTTCAACGCCATCAGCCCAGAACTGTGGCGGCGCTTCACGCTCGCCCTCCGTCGCCGCTTCGCCAAGCTAAACGGCCTGACCGTCAAGGCCCTACGCGAACACGTCAGCATCGCCTTCGCCAAGGTCGCCGAATACCAGCGCCGCGGCGTCGTCCACTTCCACGCCGTCATCCGGCTCGACGGACCCGACGGCCCCAACTCACCACCACCCACCTGGGCAACAGCCGACGCCCTGGCCCAAGCCGCCCAACACGCTGCCACAGTCGTGACAGCAGAGATCAAGCCACAGCACCGCACCTTCCAGTGGGGCACACAGCTCGACGTCCGCCGCATCACCATGGACGGCGACCTCACCGAACAAGCCGTCGCCGCCTACATCGCCAAGTACGCCACCAAAGCCGCCGAATGCGTCGGCACCCTGGACCGCCGCATCCAACCCCTCGACAACCTCGACGCCCTACCCATCCGTGACCACGCCCGACGCCTGATCGCCGCCTGCATGCGCCTGGGCGAACATCCCGGCCTGGCCGACCTGAGACTCACCCACTGGGCACACATGCTCGGCTTCCGCGGCCACTTCTCCACCAAGAGCCGCCGCTACTCCACCACGCTCGGTGCACTCCGCGCAGCACGAGAAGAGCACATGCGCACCGAGCAGGTCACCACCGGACGGCTCCCGCTCTTCGACGAGGACACCGTCCTGGTCATCGCCCACTGGACCTACGCCGGACAGGGCTTCTCTGCTGGCGACCAGCTCCTTGCCGCCGCTCTAACCGGCACACCGCTCACAGATCCCGTTCGACCGGAGGCCGCACATGAATGACCTCGTGCTGACCGTCGACGAGGCCGCCGCGCGGCTCCGCGTCAGCCGGTGGACCCTCTACACCCTGATCCGCTCCAACCAACTCCGAAGCTTCAAGGTCGGCCGTCGCCGCCTCATCGAAGTCGAGGCCCTGACCGAGTGCATCAAGACCCTGGCGGAGGTGGCCTGATGGCGAAGACGACACTCAGCACGCCCGAGGAAGAGCCCAAGCGCCGTACCGGCCGCCGGATTCGCAAGCGCTCCAACGGCGAGGGAAGCATCTGGCCACGCAAAGATGGCCGCTACGGCTACGCCGCCTTCGTCCAGACGACGGCAGGCACCGTCAAGCGTGTCCAAGGCTCCGCTCGTACCCAGGAGGACGCAAGGAAGAAGCTGACCGAGCTTCTTCGCCAGGCCGACGAGGGCATCCCCGTCTCGTCCGAGAACTGGACGCTGGCCGACTTCCTGACGTACTGGCTCAAGCACATCGTCAGCCAGGAAAGGCGCCCGAAGACGTACCAAGGGTACGAGGGCGTGGTCCGCCTCCACCTCATTCCTGGCCTGGGCAAGAAGCGCCTCGGCAAGCTCAACGCCCAGGACGTCCGGCTCTTCATCAATCGCGTCCGCACCGAGTGCCAGTGCTGCCGGAACGGCTGGGATGCCTCCCGCGACAAGCCCGTATGCTGCGCTCTCAAGGCCGGCGCGTGCTGTGAATCCCGGCTCTCGACCCGCATGGTCCAGTCCATCCACGCCGTCCTGCGCAACGCCCTAGAGTGCGCCGTCCGAGAGGAGATCATCTCCCGCAATGTCGCCAAGCTCGTCAAGGTGCCAGTGCCCAAGTACAAGGTCAACCGCGGCCTGACCGTCCCCCAGGCTCGCGCAGTCCTCAAGGCTGCTCAGGATCACCGGCTCTATGCCCTGTACGTCCTGGCTCTCTGCCTCGGCCTACGCCGCGGGGAACTCCTCGGACTCCGGTGGGAAGACGTCGATCTCGAAGGCGGCAAACTCGAAGTGGTCCAGAGCCTCCAGCGCGTCGCCGGCCGCCTCCAGTTTGTCCGTCCGAAGACCGCCGACTCGGAACGATCGGTGCCGCTACCTCCTATCTGCATGGAGGCCCTGAAGCAGCACCGCAAGAAGCTGTTCACGGAGCGCTCGGACCGCTGGGAGGAGTGGAAAGAACATGGCCTCGTCTTCCCGTCGCGCTGCGGCACTCCGATGGAGCCGGACAACCTACGCCGAAGCTGGGAAACCATCCGCAAGGCTGCAGGGCTCGACGAGATGCGATTCCACGACTTGCGCCACACTTGTGTGACGCTCCTGCTGAACCTCGGTGTCCCACCCCAAGTCGTCCGCGACATCGTCGGCCACAGCGACATCGAGGTGACCATGACGATCTACGCTCACGCGTCACTCGATGACAAGCGGACGGCTCTGGGCAAGCTCGGTGATGCCCTCAGCTGATCTATCCCTACTCGCTGCGCCTCAGCTCGTTTCGGCTGGGGCGCCTTCTTTCTGCTCGACCGCCTTCTCTTCGGCGGATGCCAACTCTGGCGCGCTGTTCAAGTCCTCATACGGATCTGGCCCATACAAACCAAGATCCCACCGGCATACGTTGCGTAGCTTCCCCACCAAGGGGCCTACGAGGGAAGTAAGCTCCCTGGCCTTATCCTGCTCTCCTGCTTCCAAGGCATCCTGGGCTGCTTCGCCTTCTTGAAGGAGTTGCCGCAGTACATCGCCAACAAGGGGGTGCTGCGCGTGAACATCGACCTCAAAGACCAGATCTTCGAGCTCTGCCCTGGCTGTGTGCAGTTCCTCCCCGAGGGGGTGCGGAACCTGCTTGTCGCCAACCGAAGTCGAAGCCTGCTCGGTGATCGCTTCGAGTTGCCGGCCGTATGCCGCGACCCGCCTTAACAAGGTGGCGTAGGTCTGTCGCCGTGCGTCCAGCCCCTGAACGGTGATGTCCCACTCGCGATCACGAGCTCTACGGGCTTGCTCTCTCTTGTCCTCGCGCGCCTCGGCTGCGGCCTCCTGGCGTGCCCGGAGAAAGACGGAAGCGATCGCGACCAGACTTCCGATCGCGGCGCCAAGAGCAGTCCCGATCACACCGATCCACTGAGGGGTCACAAATCCCGGAAGTTAGCTACGCATCTCCAACCCCGTCAATGATCGCCAGCGCTACAGTGGCCGACGTCGCTGTCAGCGGCTACTCGGGATGATCCCGCAGCCATGCTTCGATCAGCCGGGTCGCCAACCAGTGACCGTTGACGAAGGCGAAGTGCCCCGCCGAGACACCTGCGCCGGCGTGCGATCGCCGCCGTGGATCTGCTCCGTTGGCGAGCAGGAGCGCCGTCATGTCGACATGGAGCCGATCACCTGTTTGCGCGTGACCGTCCACTTCCACATCGATCGCGTGGTGAAGCAGCGTGAGTCCACCGTGTTCCTCGTGAACACTCAGACCTTCATCGAGGAGCCTCTGAAGCTTCTCAGCGTCCTCCATCTCGACGGCGAGATGCGCGGGAGTCATTCCGTGGTCCAACCCATGCTCCATCGCGACGTTGCTGTCACTGTTGCTGTCAGAGAAAACCAAAAAGCCTCGAACGACAATCCGTTCGAGGCGTTTTTGCAGGTCAATGGAGGTGGTCAGGGGCGGGGTCGAACCGCCGACCTTCCGCTTTTCAGGCGGACGCTCGTACCAACTGAGCTACCTGACCCAGAGCGGTCCTGACGGGACTTGAACCCGCGACCTCCACCTTGACAGGGTGGCGAGCACTCCAAACTGCTCTACAGGACCTTGCGTTTCTTGCTGTTTGCGCTCGTTTAGCTTACCAGCTCTTCGGTGGTCTTCGACCATCCGTTTTTCCGGTGCGCTAACCGCTCGCAGTGCCCCCAACGGGATTCGAACCCGTGCCGCCGCCTTGAAAGGGCGGTGTCCTAGGCCGCTAGACGATGGGGGCTCAGGATTCCCTGTCGCCTTCCGTCGGAGACCTCTGAAGCATAGGGGACGATTGCCCCTGATGCCAAAGTGGCTTACCGGCGGACGGCGATTGCGTGCCAGTGATCGGTCCCGTTGGCGACGGGGCGTTCGTTGGCTCCGGGGAAATCATACGTTGTGGGTCGGGCTCCACGTGACGCTGGATGTAGACCGACTGCTCCCCCAGGCCGCCCAGCGTGATGTCGTCCCATGCCTGCATGCGCTTCGTCTCCCTGTCGAAGTACAGAACCGAGGCCTGGACCGGTGTGGGCTGGGCGTGTTCGAGGGCGCGCAGGCCGGCGCCGCCGGTCGAGCCCTGGACGAGGAGGCGGGTGCCCGAGGGGAGCATGGACGTCTTCCGGGCGTGGGTGTGGCCGGCGAGGATCATGGGGGCCGCGCCGGAGAAGCCCTTGCCGACGTCCGGGTCGTGGACGGCGATCACGTCCGGCTGGTTCACCTTGGCGAGGTGGGAGCGGGCGTACGCGCCGAGCACGGCCGGGTCCGAGTCGGCGGCGACGGACTTGTCCGGGGTGAAGCGGGGGTCGCCCAGGCCGTAGATCTTCAGGCCCGCCACGGTCTCGGTGGTGTCGTCCAGGACCACGGAGTTCTTCTGCTTCTCGACCGCTTTCTGGGTGGTCATCGAGTCGTGGTTGCCGCGTACGTACACGTACGGGACTCCGAGGCGGCTGATCTCGTCCACGAACTTGTTCTCGGCCTTGGTGCCATGGTCGGAAATGTCGCCCGTGTCGATGACCATGTCCACGCTGAACTGGTCCTTGAGGGAGCGGATGACGTTCCAGGCGATGGGGTTGATGTGGATGTCGGAGACGTGCAGGACCCGGATGGTCTTGGGGTTGGCGTCGTACAGCGGCAGGGTGGAGACCGTGTCGTACAGTTTGGAGACGTTCGTGACGAGTTTGGTGAGTTGCGAGCGGTACGACTCGAAACGCGTGACGATCGACTCGGCGCTGCCCACGAGCGACGGCGCGGCGGCGACGAGGCCCGAGTAGCGGGGCTCGACGAGAGAGCTGGGGCGGAACGTCAGGGCCGCGAGGGCCCCGGTGCCCGCCAGCGCCACGGAGGCGGCCAGAAGGCCCATCAGGGCCACTCTGGGGCGTCTGAAGACCATCAGGACCGCGATCAGGGCCCCGGCGCCCGCGCAGAGCAGCGAGCGGATCACCAGCGCGCGTACGCCGTCGAGGAGGTCGCCCTCGACGAGCCCCGGCAGGCGGTCGGCCAGGCGCGGGTCCTCGATGAGGGATTTGGCGCGTTCCTGGTCGATGTTCTCGAGCGTGATGCGCAGCCTCAGCGGCGCGTCGTGCGTGCGGAACGTGAGCGTGCCGAGCGGGCTGGCGTCGACGATCGTCTCGCCGCTCCAGGCCGGCCGGAGCGACATGCCGGTCTCCACGGGACCGACCTGGGCTCGTACGGTGCCGCTGAGGAAGATCCCCAGCCAAGCACCCACCGCGGCCACGAGGAGCACCGCCGCGCCCCTCGCCACCCTGGACCGAATGGCTGCCTTTGACCTGTGAACGAACTTCATACGCTTTCTTGCCTACCCGGGGAACGAGGCAGAATGGCAAGGGTGATCGAGGTTACGCGGGAGAAGTTCGAGGAACTCGTGGCCGAGGCGTTGGACACGATCCCTCCCGACCTCACGCGCGCCATGAGCAATGTCGTCGTCACGGTCGTCGATGACCCGCCGGAGCCCCACCTGCTCGGCCTGTACACCGGTGTCCCCCTCACGGAACGCGGCGACTGGTACTCAGGGGTCTTGCCCGACCGCATCGAGATCTACCGCAATCCGATATGCCAGATTTGCGATACGGAGGACGACGTCGTCGACGAGGTGCGCGTCACGGTCGTCCACGAGGTCGGCCATCACTTCGGCATCGACGACGCCAGACTCCACGAGCTCGGCTGGTAACCCTTTGCTTTTGGTTGGCTTCTTTGGGTTGCGGCTTGCCATAATGATCGGGCACCTTAGGTGACGTAGCGACCACTGTTAGTCAGGCACAGCGGAGTCCAATGGGGGCCATGCGGGCAGGTCGTCCGCCGGGACGGCATCGCCGTGCTGAAGGGCACGCCACATATCGGGAAGTCATCGCACTCAGGGAGTTCAGAGCACTCTGGTACGGCCAGGGCCTTTCCCTCCTCGGCGACCAGCTCGCCCAGGTGGCGCTCGCCGTGCTCGTCTATGACCGCACCCAGTCACCGCTGGCCACGGCGGCCGTCTACGCGCTGACCTACCTCCCGTCCATCGTGGGCGGGCCGCTGCTGGCCGGGCTGGCGGACCGGTTCGCGCGCAGGGCCGTGATGCTGACCTGCGACCTGATCCGGGCGGCGCTGGTGGCCGCGATGGCGGTGCCGGGCATGCCGTTCTGGGCGCTGTGCGCGCTGGTGTTCCTGGTGGTGCTGCTCAGCGCGCCGTTCTCGGCCGCGCGGGCGGCGCTGCTGCCCGAGGTGCTCGAAGGCGACCGGTACGTCATCGGCTCGGCGATCCAGAACATGACGAACCAGGCCGTACAGATGCTCGGTTTCGCGGCGGGCGGAGCGATGATCGCCACCATGGGCCCCTACCGGGCGCTCGCGGTGGACGCCGCGACGTTCCTCGGCTCCGCGCTGATCCTCGTCTCAGGGGTACGCCGCCGGCCCGCCGCGAGCCACGACGGCTCGAGACCGTCCATGTGGACGATGACCAGGGCGGGAGCCCGGCTCGTGTTCGGGTCGCGGAACCTGCGGACGCTCGTCCTGTTCGCGTGGTTGTGCGGCTTCTACATCCTGCCTGAGGGCATCGCCGTGCCGTACGCGGCCAAGCTCTCCACGGGGACGCTGTTCGCCACGTGGACGCTGTCCGTTCCGGTGATCACCGGGCTGCTGATGGCGGCGATGCCGACCGGGACGGTGCTGGGGGCGTTCCTTTTCAGCAGGTTCGTGCCGCCGCCGCGGCGGCTGCGGCTCATGGGGTGGCTGGCCATGCTGAGCTGCGCGCCCCTGATCGTGACAGCGCTGTATCCGCCGCTTGAGGTGGTGCTCGCCGCGTGGGTTCTGTCGGGGGTCGGCGGGGCGTACCAGCTCGCGGCCAATGCCGCCTTCGTCCAGCAGGTGCCGGCCGAACGTCGCGCCCAGGCGTTCGGCCTCGTGCAGTCGGGGCTGATGGCCGTACAGGGGATCGGGATCTTGGTGGGCGGGTTCGCGGCGGAGAGACTCGGTCCTGAGCCGGTGGTCGCGCTGGCCGGATTCATCGGCCTGATCTGCGCGGCCGTGCTCGCCCTGCTCTGGACCGAGCCTCGCGAACGCGTGCCCGCCACGGCCTGATCACGACTGGGGCTTCTGCTCGCCGCTCCAGTCGGTCCTGCTGCGGTCCTGCTGCTTGTGGATGAGGTCCTGCACAATGGAGGTGTCGCTGTCCTCTTCGGGCATGAGGAGCCAGCCGATCGCGTACACGCCGACGCCCAGCCCGCCGAACAGCGTCGCGATCGCAAGTGCGATGCGCACCAGGTTGGCGTCGATCCCGACGAACTCGCCGATGCCGGAGCAGACGCCCGCGACGATCCTGCCCTTGTGGGTCCGACGCAGCTTCTTGACGTTGTATTCGCTCATGTCTCAAGACTGCCCCTGGGGCCGGTGTTAGCACATCAGGATTCCCCCTGGTAGAACCCTGGTAGCCCCCTATGTGACGAAGGGACCCGCGATGGACGACCTGCTGCGCCTGGACGACCGGCTCGACGCCGACCAGCGGCTGATCCGCGACACGGTCAAGTCGTTCGTCTCCGACCGCGTGCTGCCGCACGTGGGCGACTGGTTCGAGGAGGCGGTCTTCCCGGCGCGCGAGCTCGCGCCCGAGCTCGGCGCCCTCGGGCTGCTGGGGATGCATCTGCAGGGGTACGGCTGCGCCGGGACGGACGCGGTGTCGTACGGGGTGGCGTGCCGCGAGCTCGAGGCCGGGGACTCGGGGCTGCGCTCCTTCGTGTCGGTGCAGGGTTCGCTGGCGATGTTCCCGATCTGGCGGTACGGCTCCGACGAGCAGAAAGAGGAGTGGCTGCCGCGGATGGCGGCCGGTTCGGCCATCGGCTGCTTCGGCCTGACGGAGCCGGACCACGGCTCCGACCCCGCCAATATGCGGACTTATGCCAAGAAAGACGGATCCGACTGGATCCTCAACGGCTCCAAGATGTGGATCACCAACGGCTCCATCGCCGACGTCGCCGTGGTCTGGGCACAGACCGACGAAGGCGTCCGCGGCTTCGTCGTACCGACCTCCACCCCCGGCTTCTCCGCCCCTGAGATCCACAAGAAACTGTCCCTTAGGGCCTCGGTCACCTCGTCCCTCTATTTCGACGACGTACGCCTGCCCGCCTCCGCCGCCCTCCCGGGCGTCACCGGCCTGCGCGGCCCCCTCTCCTGCCTCTCAGAGGCCCGCTTCGGCATCGTCTGGGGCGTCGTGGGCGCCGCCCGCGCCTGCCTGGAGGCCGCGGTGGACTACGCGAAGACCAGGGTCCAGTTCGACAAGCCGATCGGGTCGTTCCAGCTGACGCAGGAGAAACTCGCCTGGATGTACGTCGGCACCGCCCAGGCCCAGCTCACCGCCCTCCATCTGGGCACGCTGAAGGACGCCGGCCAACTGGAGCCCCGGCAGATCAGCTTCGGCAAGCTGGCCAACGTACGCGCCGCCCTGGACATCGCCCGCCAGGCCCGCTCCATCCTGGGCGGCAACGGAATCACCCTGGAGTACCCTGTGATCAGGCACATGAACAACCTGGAGTCTGTGCTGACGTACGAGGGCACCCAGGAGATTCACACGCTGGTGCTGGGGGAGGCGCTGACGGGTCTGGCCGCTTACCGGTGATTTAGGCGTCGCGGGCAGGGCGGTAATCTCTGTACCCTTGCTGTTGCGAGGGGCGTTAGCTCAATTGGCAGAGCTGCGGACTTTTAATCCGTAGGTTCCGGGTTCGAGCCCCGGGCGCCCTACCACTCATAAGTGCAGGTCGAAAGCGCTTTCTTTGAGACGGCGGCACGACCCGGCGAGACCGGCTCGAAGATCATGTTCCCCCGATGTTCCCGCATCTCACCACGCGATGGCGAAAGGTCCGTTTGTTGATGCGAGTCGTGGCCGTCTGTGCCAGCTGTTTCCTTCACCATGCGTCCTTGGACCGTCAGGGGGAGTTGTGGCGCGGATCATCGAACGCATGGCTAAGAACGGCGCGAGATCGTGGCTGGTGAAGTGGCGTATAGGTGGGGGAAGAGGCGGAAAGGAAGACTTCGAGACCTGCTACGAGCGGCAGATCGCCGAAGACTTCGCGACCTTGGTCGAGCTCAGCGGCGAGAATCGTCCGCACGGCTACCCCAAAGGCTGCCACGGCATCGAGGATCCGCACTTCGACGGCACCCTCGACGCCGACATGCCGACCTTCGAGCAGTACGCGCGCCACGACTATGCCACCCGGCTCGGCGCCGCCCCCACTCAGCGCTTCGTCTACCTGACCGAGGCCGAACGGCATGTCTTCCCCTTTTTCGGCCGCCTGCCCCTGGATCGGGTCACCCGTCGAGTGCTGCGCGAATGGGCGGAATGGATGCTCGCCAAACCATCCGCACGCAACGAACACCAGCCCACCCCTCCCATGTCGGATGAGCAGGCGGCACGACGATGGGCACGAACCAACGACATCGCGGTCAAGAAGACCGGACGCGTGCCGCCCGGCGTGCTGCGGCAGTGGCGGGACGCAGGCTCTCCCCGACCCGCACCACCGGCCCCCGGGACGCTGTCCCCGGCCACAGCGGCGAAGGTTTATCGGGGCGCGATCAAGCCGGTCTTCAAGGCGGCCATGCAGCAGGGTGAGAACGGCGAGCCACCATTTCTCAGCTCATCTCCTTGTGACGGTTTTCGCCTGCCGACTGGCCCGGTGACTGCCCGGGCCATCCTGTACGGCCCCGAGGTCGGCACCTACCTCCAAGCAGTCCACGACATCGACCCTGATACCGCGTTGTTCATCGTTACCGAGATGGCCACCGGCCTCCGCTGGGGCGAGATCGCCGGGCTTCATGTATCCGGCCTGGATCCGGTCGGCTGCGTGATCCATGTAACTCAGACGTACGCCTATTTGCTGGACGAGACGACCGGCCGCCGTCGATGGCAGCTCAGGCTCTACCCGAAGGGTAAGAAACAGCGCGACGTACCCATCTGCCGTGAGCTGGCAACACTGTTGACGCGCCATGCAACCGGCAAGAATCCTGGTCAGCCTCTCTTTCAGGGACACACAGGCGGCTATATCGATTACGCCAACCAACGCAACAACGTGCTGCAGCCCGCCCTCGAACGCGCTCACCAACGCGGCTTGGCCAAGCACATCACCCCGCACGCACTTCGACACACCATGATCACCATGCTCCGCGACGGCGGCGTCGCACCAGGAGTCATGCAACTCATCGCCGGACACGAGTCCTACCAGACAACCGCGGGATACTCCGATCAGCACACCCCTGCCCAACGAACGCTCATCCTCAAGTCCGTTCACCCCGTCATCAAGGCAGCGGGATTCCTGTTCAGCAATCCAGAACACGATCGCGAAGCCCCACCGTAGCGTCGTCTGTGTTCCATGAGCGCACCCATGAAGAGGTCACGTTCGGTGTCTGCTTGGCTGCATGGCGGAAATCGCGCAGGATAGATCCGTGGACTTGTGGCCCGAATGGAACGACCCTGTCGAGCTACGAATGCGGTTGGACGCCGCCTTGGTCGAGATCGCAGAGCTGCGTGAGGAGAACGGCCGGCTCAAGCAACTTCTCCGGCAGCGAGCCTCAGCTGCGGGCGATCGCGACCTCGTCGATCCTGATCAGATCTCCGCTGTCCCCGTCAACCTGCCGCAGGACGGCTTGCCGTACGCGGACGCGTCGTCGCCTCCGTCCGAGAAGCTCGCCTTGTTCAAGGCATTGTTCGTCGGCCGCCGCGATGTGTACGCGACCCGCTTCTTCAGCCGCAAGTCTGGCGGGCACCGGTGGAGCCCCGCGGAGAAGGAGTTCTGGCGAAAACAGGATGACGCCGAGCGGGAGTTTCTGCCGCTGACAGATGAGATTCTCATCGCGCACCTGAGTCGACCCGCCGACGGGCGCGACTCCCATGTCGGGCTGTATCCGATGTTGCCCGACGACACTTGCCGGTTGCTGGCGTGCGATTTCGACGGCGCGGGCTGGCAGGGCGACGCCGCCGCCTACGCGGAAGCCTGTACGCGGGCGGGTATCCATACGGCGGCGGAGATCTCCCGGTCCGGAGCCGGCGCCCACGTGTGGATGTTCTTCACCGAGCCTGTCCTGGCCGCTTCGGCACGTGCCATCGGCATGGGACTGTTGCGGGAGGCGATCGACCGGCGGGGGACGATGTCGCTGGCCAGCTATGACCGGCTGTTCCCCGCGCAGGACTCGCTGCCGGTCAAGGCGGCGGCTCGGTTCCGGTTCGGGAATCTGATCGCGCTGCCGTTGCATGGTGGTAGCCGGGAGCAGGGCACAACGCTGTTCTGCGACCCGCACACCTGGCAGCCGTATGAGGATCAGTTCGCGTTCCTGTCCGGTGTGCGTCGGCTACGCCCGGTCGAGGTGGATGCGCTGGTGAAGGGGTTTGGCCAGATCGACGCCGGGCCGTCGACGTGGGGCAGGTTGCCGAGCAAGCCGCGTTGGGGCGCGCTGGGAGTCGCTCCTCAACGGGTGCACGCGCAACTTGGTGCCATGCTGGCGATCTCGACCGACAGCCTACCTGCGCCGCTGATCGCCGCCCTCAAGCACCTGGCCGCCTTTCACAACCCTGAGTTCTACCGGCGGCAGTCGATGCGGTACTCGACCTTCGCCACCCCACGCTTCGTACGCTGCTTCGACGACAGCGACCCCGACTGGCTACGACTCCCGCGAGGGCTGGCGGAGCAAGCGGAACATCTGATTGCGGCAGCGGGCGGCGCCATCGAGATTGCCACCGCGATCTCGGAGCATGACCCGATCATGGTGCGTTTCACTGGCGAGCTGACGAACGTACAGACCGAAGCGGTCACCGCGATGGCCAAGCACCTCACGGGAGTCCTGATGGCGCCGCCCGGTGCGGGCAAGACCGTAATGGCCTGTGCACTGATCGCCTGGCACCAAGTACCAACTGCGATCATCGTGAACCGCGCCGAACTGCTCGACCAATGGAAGGAACGGCTGACGACGTTCCTCGACCTTGACGCAACGCAGGTGGGCGCCAAGGGCAAGGGCAAGGACAAGCGACACGGTGTCGTCGATGTCATCATGCTGCAGTCCGTAGCCCACCGCGACGCCGACCCGTCGCTACTGGACGCGTACGGCATGGTCATCGTCGACGAATGTCACGCGGTCGGTGCTCCGGCCGCCGAGGCCGCCATCCGTCAGATGGCCGTGAAGCGCTGGATCGGGCTATCGGCGACGCCGTATCGGGCCGACCAGATGGACGCGCTCATCACAATGCAGTGCGGACCGATCCGACATGAGATCACCCCTGAGGTGTCGTTCGCCCAGCGACTCATCGTTCACACCACCGGCTTCAGCACTGAGGAGATCGGATACGACGGCGCCTCCTTCCAAGCGATCTATGGCGAACTGGCCGCAGACGACACCCGGACCGCCCAGATCGCCTGCGACGTCGCGGACGCGGCACGCCGGGGTAGGAACAGCCTGCTCTTGACCAATCGAATGGAACACCTCCAATGCCTGGCCGCAGCCCTGGAGGGCAAGGGCGTGGCCGCGACGCTCCTGCACGGGCAGCTCAGCGCCGCAGAACGCGACCGAGTCCGCGCCCGCCTGACCGATGCCGAGGCACGACCGCTGGTCCTCCTGGCCATCGACAAGGTCGCAGGTGAGGGCTTTGACCTGCCTTGGCTGGATGCCCTGTTCCTCGCGATGCCGATCTCGTTCAAGGGAAAGGTGATCCAGCACGTCGGCCGGATCATGCGAGAGGCCGCCACCAAGCACGACGTCGAGGTACATGACTATCTGGACGCACAGATCCCACAGCTGGAACGCATGTACGGCAAGCGGCGCCGCACCCTCACCCGCCTCGGCTTCACCACCACAACACCCGGCTCAAATGAGCACCCACCGACCACCGACGCTTCCCCGCGCCCTTCCTCGCCAAGGACACCAGCAGAAATCACACGGCCACGCGACCAGCAGCCGACCCCATCGCGGGTGCGCGCGTGGGCTCGCGAACAAGGACTTCCGGTCGCTGACCGCGGCAGACTCCGCCCCGAGATCTGGGAAGCCTGGCATGCCGCCGCCGGCCCCATGCCCGAGGAAACCCCTGACTCGACGAAAACGTCGTGACGCGGGCGGATGCTGCCCGTCGGCGAGAGTAAAGCTCGGCCAGCAGTTACGCTGAAGGGGCAACACAGGCACCGCGACGGAGGGAGTCGAGCGACGGTGAGCGTGGACCTCGAACACGAGCCCCTTCATGACCTCGCCCGCCGGGTCATCCGGCTGGCCGAGGAAACCCAGCACGCCGCTCAAGTGCTCGAACGCCGCCTGGATGCGCTGGAACACCGCCCCGAAGCCGCCGGCCGAGCCGAACGCATCCTGAGCATCGCCGCCGGCATGCGAACACACCTCGGTCGAGACCGACTGTCCGTTGAAGATCTGTACGACCCGGACACGGGTCTTCCCGCATGATCATCGATTCCAGCGCCATCATTGCCGTCATCAACGGTGAGCCAGAGGCCACCCAATTCGCCCACACCATCGCCGCAAACGTGTGCCGCATCTCGGCCGTCAACTACGTCGAAGCGGCCATCGTGGCAGACAACCGTGGTGAGGCCATGCGCAACGCCTTCGACACGCTCGTTGATGAGATGGGCCTTATTATCGAGCCGGTAACACCCCATCAGGCGAGGATCGCGCGCCGTGCGTACCAGACCTACGGCAAGGGCAACAATTCCAAGGCCAAGCTCAACATGGGCGACTGCTTCGCCTACGCCCTCGCCAAGGACCTCGACCAGCCCCTGCTCTTCAAAGGCGAGGACTTCCCGCACACCGACATCACTCCCGCACAGCCCTGACGGTCGTCCGGCATTCCAAGATTCGATTTTGAATGACGGAACTCCCTTTCACCGCTAGATCAAAAATCTCAGGTGATTCGTCCACGCCCCCTTGTACGAGCACCCGCCAAGCGCTGCCATGTGCAGCGCCTGCTTAACTGCATGAGAATCACACAGGTGCGTGGACCAATGAGCTGAATGGGGCGACTCGGTTGAACTACAGGTGCAGTTGAACGCCACTGAATGCCGCGTTGGCCGAGAGCGCAGAGCTATGAGGAGAAACGGCGAGCTACTTCTGCCGCTAACCACGTCCTCGGGCGAGCGCAGTACCGTGGGGTCCTGCCGGGACTTCTCCATGCCCGTCGATCGGCCGCAGGATGGCTTGTCGTATGCCGACTTTTCATCGTCTTCATCCGAGGAGAAGCCACGGATGGAGGCTGGCGGAGAAGGACCTCTGGTGTTAACCCTACCGTCGGTGTTGATCACGCTCGGTCAGGACGCGAGCTCGTCCTCCCAGGTCTTGACAACAGGTTCCACCAGCGGTGTCCTCGGGCTTCGGCTGCTCACGCGGCAGCGCCTGCCGTTCCCCCAGCCGTCGGCACAGGCATGCGACTGGCCATCGTCGCGACGGTCACCGAGCGCACGGGGCGCGTCGAGGTGACAAATTCCCTCGGCGACATCGTCTTCGCGATGAGACTCCCTGCCGCCCCAGGGGGAACGCCCCTTTCCGATGAAGGCGACGATCCAGCTGGGACCGATTGTGAGATGCTCCCGTCAGCGGATCTGCGAGACGGTGGGGAGGCCATGGACGAGTCCCATCACCAGGCCGGGGCCAGATCATCAGCCGGTGGGGCGCGCGCTGCGCGTGGTCTCACCTTCCAGGCTCAGGTTTTCGCTTGGTGGGCTGTGCGCGCCATCGTGGAGATGCCGCTGACCGACCTCGGGCTCGGCGCCGCCGTCCGGATTGAAGCGGTGGGGTGTGAGACCGGGCTCCCCGTCGACGATGTGGGCGTCGCCGTGTCCGGCGGC
The DNA here is from genome assembly GCF_014873145.1 of Nonomuraea angiospora. Lineage (NCBI taxonomy): Bacteria > Bacillati > Actinomycetota > Actinomycetes > Streptosporangiales > Streptosporangiaceae > Nonomuraea > Nonomuraea angiospora. The sequence goes on from NZ_JADBEK010000001.1 coordinate 7,067,132, forward strand.
GGGTTCATCCTCGTACAGGCGAAGGCCGGGATGAGACGGCTGGACGCGCAGACCGAAGATCTGGTGAAGGCCATCGACCAGATGGTGCGCGCCTTCGTCGAAGGTATCCACACGAGTGCGCGTGTGCGCCCCGTCGACCTCTCGCGCGACCGGCTCGTGATCGCCACGAACCATGATGGGAGCCGCGCCTTCGACCAGCTGGGCATCGTGCTCCTGCGCCTCCGTGGACACCCGGCCGACCTCCCTCTCCGGGCAGCGGCGCCGACGATCGCCCAGCGGAGGGCGCTCGAAACCTTTGTCGAGATCATCGAAACTCGTTGGACGGCCATCGTCGGACGCAAGCCCTCTGATTCCGACTTGCGAGCGTTGCTCCGGTGTGCCGAGGTCATGCGGCTGGATCTCAAGGAGCCCGACGGGACCGACCTCTTCCGCAGCGAGCAGGCCCTGCGCGCGGCTCTGGGTGACTCTCTCATCGACGAGCCCTTCAGCAAACTCGCCGGGCGCGGCAGCGGAGCCACGGCGGCCCAGCAGTGGTGGCGGCGGGAAGAGTTGGTTCAGACCGTGCTTCGCGAGGAAGGGTCGATGCAGCCTGCGGCTGGCCCGCGATGCAACCGCCTTCCTGTCCTCCCTCAGCCCTACGTGCGCCGAGGCGACCACGGTCTCCTCGGCCCCGGACCGATGGCGGAGTGTCTCTGCATCGCTGTCACCGGTGGCCCCGGCTTGGGGAAGACCACTCTCGCCATCGACATGGCCAACAATGCTGCCCAGGACTTCCCCGACGGGCAGTTGTTCGTCGACTTCCGAGGCTTCGGTCCGACCGCTCCCATGTCATCCGCCGAGGCGGTCGAGGTGCTCCTGGAACAGATGGGCGAGGCCGATGTGGCCGCAGGAAAGGACTCGGAAGGCCGCCGCCTGCACTATCTGGACGCGGTCGAGGCGAGGCGGTTCGTCATCGTCATGGACAACGTCCGGGACAGCGAGAGCATCCTCCACCTGCTCCCGCGCCACGGGCCCTCCGCCATCATCGTCACCAGCCGCACCAGGTTGGGGACCCTCCTGCGGAGAACCGACGTGACGCACCTTCACCTGGCTCCACTACCAACTCACGAATCCAGGGATCTGCTGATCCGGCACATAGGCGCCGACCGATCAGCCGCCGAGCCCGCCGCTATCGCCACCATTCTGGCCGCCTGCAGCGGCAATCCTCTAGCCCTGGCAATCGCCGGATCCCACATCCGGCACCTGCCTGAGCTGTCACTGGACCAAATCGTGTCCGTTTTGACCGACGCCGACAGCCGACTGGACTTCCTCGACCTGCACGAGTCGAACTCCGCGCTCCGCACCGTCTTTTCCTGGACGTATCACGCACTTCCTACCGAGTTACAGGAATTCTTCGTCCTGGTCGGCTCGGCCCCGGGCCCTGACATCGACACCTCAGGAGCCGCCGCGCTCGCCAGCCTAGAGGACACCCGAGCAGGGTTGGCCCTGCTACGCCGGTTACGCCATTTCCACCTGCTACAGGAGAATGCGCACAACGGCTTCCAGATGCACGAGCTCCTCCGTGACTATGCCCTCTCCCTCTGCCGTGGGGATCGGCGTCTCCAGAACGTCCACGACCGTGCCTGCGAAAGGCTCATCAACCACTACGCCGATCTGGCCGCCGCCACGGGCCCCGATACCCGTCTCGCTAGCCAGCACTCGCCGCGCTTCCTCGCCGCCGTGCGATACGCCGAGGAACACGGCCTGGAGAGCAAGGCCAGGACTATCGTGGACTCTCTCATCGAGAACATGTGGTACCACGGGCGATGGAACGACTGCGTGACGATGTTGCGCTCGATCACGGACGACCCATCGAAGCCTGAGGATCCGGAGATCCGGTCCTACTTTCTCCGCCAGCTGGCCATCACCCTGCGCCGGCTGGGAGCACACGCCGAGAGCGTCGAGTACGGTCGGCAAGCCTTGTCCACGCTGGGGCCGGGAAGGTCGGCACGCGCGGAAGCCGACTGCCGCTACGTCCTGGCGGTCAGTCTTGCCTACGCGGAGGATCACGAGGCGGCCCTGGAGCAATACCACCTCGCCGCCGACGGATTCCGCGAAACTGGCGCCGAAAGCGGGCACGCGGATGCCCTGAACGGCATCGGATGGAGCCTGGCCATGCGGGGAGAACTCCAGGAGGCCCTGATGTACTGCACACGAGCCGCCGACCTACACGGCGAGCTGAACGTCCCCAACAGCCGGGCAGCCGATCTTGACAGCGTCGCTTGCATCTACCAGTTGCTCGGTGATCACAAGGCCGCGCTCGGCTATTTCGAGCAATGCCTTCGCCTGTACAGGGAGATCGGCTACCGCGCCAACGAGATCCGTACGCTGGACAGCATGGGCGACAGCGCGCTGGCGTCAGGCGACCCGAACAGCGCCGTCGAGCACTGGCTCCTCGCCATCGCCGTTCTTGAGGACATCGGTCACGGGGACACCGACCAGGTCCGCGAGATACGGGCTAAGGAGGCGGCATTATTCCAGAAGTAGCCATCGCTGGACAAGCAGAGGCGATATACTGGCCCAGTAGTTCAGCTGGCCGAATGCTCCGCGGATTGCCGCGGAAACTCTCAGAACCGGGAGACGCTATGGCGAAGAAAAAGCGGCCCACGAATCCGAAGCGGCCGAAGCGATAGCACGAAGACGGGCGGGCCAGACTTCCTCGCCCGTCATTCTTTCGCCGACTCGTATCTCCTTAGCAGCTCACGCACTTCCACTGCCCGCCTGTCCCGTCTGCCCAATTTGGTCTCTAAAATCCGGAGCATGTCGCTGAGCTCGCCGACCGCCTCGCCCTTGCGCCCCGCGGCGCGGAGCCACTCCGCGTAGAGCCGCCAGACCCGCTCAGCCCCTTTCCCCACATCGCCCTGCTCCCGCTTTGCCTCCTCCATTACATGCTTGATAAGACGGAATGCCGCGTCACGGTCGCCCGAGTCCCAGAGCTCGCGTGCACGTCCCAGCTGCGCGTCTTCCGCCGACATGGCGACCCCCGCCACGGCTACCATCGCTGGCCGGAGACTGTCGTTCGGTCGCATGAGCGGAGCGAACGGCGTTCTGAACGGCAGCGTGACGTCGAACTCCACGTGATGACCGATACCCGGAGGACCGGTCGCGGGGACATGCCTCCTCATCAGGGCCGATACCTCGCGGGCGCCGACGAGGCGCTCCGCCGGATCCTTGGCCAGCAACCGATCGACCACTTCACCCAGGTCTCGCGGAACCGCCGGCCTCCGTTCACACAAGGGCTGCGGGTCCTTGTACAGATGCGCGGCGTCGAGGTCCGTAGCTGTGGCCGCACGAAACACAGGTCCCCCCAGCAGCTCGTATACGACGATTCCCAGCGCGTAGAGATCGGCCGCGGCGCCTCCCGGGCTGGCTCCCTTCAGAACCTCCGGCGCCACGTATCCGCTCGTTCCCGGGCTGGAGTATCTGCTCCTCGTGATCCTCGATTTCTCGGAGTCGACGATGAACGCCACACCGAAATCGATGATCTTTATCATTCCTGAGGGACTGACCATGAGGTTCGCCGGTTTGAGATCGCGGTGCACCACGTTCGCGTCATGCGCCACTGTGAGCGCCGAACACAACTGCACAGCCAGACACGCCGCCTCCTCCGGTTCAAGGAAGCCGCCCCGCTCCTCCTGCAGTTCCTCGACGGTCTTGCCCTCGATGTACTGCATCACAAGGTAGGGCATCTCCCCTCCCGAGGAGCCGCGCCAGACGCCCCGGTGGTGAACGGCCGGAATCGCCGGGTGATCGAGCGCAGCCGTCGCCAGGCCTTCCCGTTCGAATCGTCGGCGCAGGTCGTGGTAGTCCTCCGTTGAGATCACATCAGTCTCGCCGATGACGGACTTCTCGATCATGAATTTGATCGCGACCTTCCGCTCGAAGTCCTCATCCCACGCGAGCCAGACGTCGCCCATCCCTCCGCGCCCCAGCCTGCGCTTGAGTTCGAAACGATCCTGGATTTTGTCCCCGACGTCCACCACACCTCCTGCGCAGCTGCCCAAGCAGCAGAAAATCCTTTAGCCAGTAACTAATCGGCCCTTATGTGTAGCGAAAGCTATGCTAACGTGACGCCCCCGGAGGTCAAATGAGTCCGTCGAAACACGAGCACGACGATGCCGTCATCCGTGTCTACAGCAGCTCGGCCACGACTTCTCAGAAGAGTTGTCCGACCTATCTGGCGGCCAAAACTGACTACTCGGTGAAACGGCTGGCAAGAAAAAAATTTTCACGTCTCGCCAACATGGCTTTCTCACCCTTCAATGCCGTTCTCGAACTCGTCGAAAACCACCAGGTATCACTGGACGAAGCCTTCTCGCGCCTTCCCCTCCGCGGCGACACGGCGCGTGACATCGCTGGCGAGCTGATCCCCCCGCTACACGAGGGGCTGCTGGCGTGGACACATAACGCGGTGCGCAACTATCTTCGCGCGTTCGAGGAGGACCATCACCTCCAGACCGCGACCGGCCTCGGGTCGGCCGGGCCCTGGGTGCGGCAGTATCCATCCAGCGACGCCGTCGTCAACTCCCGTACCTGGGAGCTCTGCACGTGGGGACGCGGCTACGTCTATCGCCACGGAGGCGACACCGTTCGCGAGCTCCGCATCCCGGCCATGGGCAGGGCGGGCGCCAAGCGACGCGCCGACGCGGAGCTGGCCACCGCCGCCCATGTGCTGGCGACCGGATCGTGCGTCGACCGGGATGTCGTGGACAGGGAACCCGGCCCATACCGTGGTGGCAAGCCGTTTCCGCTCCTTCCCCTTACTTCTTCGTCCCATGCCGCCGCGCTCCCGAGCCGGGTCCGCCTCGTGGAGATCGGATGCATAGACGGGCTACCGCGGGTACTCTACGACGATACGGCTGAAGCCGCCGAAGCCTTCTTCGTCTCGGAGGCCGCCGACACCCTGAGTGCACTCCGCCGTCCGATCACGGAGATCGCGGGACGAGACTGCCTTGACTGCAAAATCCGGTCGGAGTGCCGTCGGCTGTACAGCGCTCCTGGGTTCTTGGACATCCGTGACTCGTCCCGCCCAAGACGGATCTGGTCGGTAACGACCGGGAGATACTTCAGCGACTGTCCCGCCAAGGCACATTTCCGCGCACTGGGTCTCCCACCCGATGAGGAGTCCGAGAAGACTGCGTTCGTACGCCGGGGCGATGCCGTCCACGCGTGGCTGAAACTGCTACATGGTAGGAAACCCAGAAGGCCATGCGCTCCAGGCGACCTCCCAGAGAACCCTGATTTCTGGTCAGCGGGCGAGTGGACGTTGGAAGGAGAGCACGCGCGGCATGGAGCTGCGATGCTCGCGGCCCACCTGGAGGTGTGCCCCTTTCTGGACACGGCACCCGACAGCGCTGCGTACCCCGAGCAGACGGTAGCCGCCGATGACAAGCACGCGGATGTTCTCATCGTGGCGGACGCAGATCTCCTCTACCGGCGCGACGGTTCGTGGGTGTACCGCGAGCTGAAAACCACGGCAGGCGGTTTCGTGGCCGATGGTGCCGACCTACTGACCTGGTACCCGCAGCTCGCGCTGGCTGTACTCCTGTTCAAGGCCGGGGCGATTCCCGCGGGCCCGGGCTCCGCCGTCGAGCTGGAACTACTCACACCTCTTGGACCCGACATCCGGGTGGTCGACCCCAACTCGACGTCTGTTCAGGAACGGGCCAAAGATATAATTCACGCCCTCACCCGGAGCTGGCATTCGGACGAGGAATATCTCCCGACGCCCAGCGAGAAGGCCTGCAGCCGTTGCTCTTACCAGCGATGGTGCCCGGTCTCGCCGAGGAACAGACCGGACCGGAGCGCTCCATGACGGACCTTCCACTCCCCTCGTCCACGCCCACCGCCTTCGACCATGCCATAGGCGAGGCCTACAACGAGGCCGAGTCCCGGCGCATTATCGGCATGGTGGCTGCGACGGTGGCGCAGCTGGCGGACTGGCCGAAGGAGAAGGCTTTCAGCGTTCCATACCCGCCGCTTGCCCAGTACGTGCTCGACCGTATCGCCCTCATCGGCGTGCTGAGGCATCCAGGTGGATACCGCCTAACACCCTACCGCGAACGCCTGAGCTGCCCTCGAACCCTGGCCGATCTCATGGCCCTCTGCTGGAGCAGCCCTATAGACGCATGGCCATTCCTCAACCTCCCCGATGACGAAGATTTGACCGGGCTACTCATCGAGCTCGATCCGATCCGGCCGTCGGAGCTCTGCCTCAGGCTCTCCCTGGAGTTCGCCCACCCGGACGCACCCGACAGAAGCCTAGAACGGCTCGCTCTGCTGGGAGCTCGTGCACTCTACGAAGAGGCTGGCCACCCCGGTGGCTTCCCGGAGTTGCGCGAATGGCTGATCGCCCATCCCGTCCTGTCCAGCCAGGAGATCGCGTTCCTAAAGCTCGAGCGAATCGGTGGCTTCCAGGTGACCGACGAGCTGATCGACATTCTCTACCTCCGTGTTCACGAGCGGTACTTCAGCTCCACAGACGAGATAGCTGTCTGTGGCCACTGCGGCCTGGTCCTGGTGCCCATCAAAGGCGGCTCCGGAGAGCGCTGGCAGTGCGAGACAACGAAGTGTCGCGGCCGACGCAACGTACTGATCGGCGACGTGCGTCACGTTGCCGAGAATCTCCACCACGCCGCCCGGCCGATCCGCGAGTTCGTCATCGCAGGCTCCCGGCTCCGCGCCTCGGAAGGCTCCAACCGCCAAGCCTCAAGCCCGCTCAGGGACGTCGAATGCTGAAAGACTCGCATGCGTAACCTTCGCGACCACCTCCGTGAGGCGTTGTCGGCCATGCCTGCTGCGGAAGCTGCCGAATACGATGACCTCAGCAAGAGGCTCGACTACACCGTCGAACTTGGGCTCCGTGTCATCGAGCTGGTCAGCCCGCAACTCGCTCCCATCGACGGATGGCCCTTGTTCGGTGGATATCCCTTTTCCCGCGCCCGAGGGCTTGTCGCGAGCCGCCCGGATCACAGGCTTCGCCGAATCCTGCGCGCGGCCCGATACCACTTGGAGTCCATGCACCGGCGGGAGGTCTGGCGTTCCGCCCTGCTGCGGTACCGGCACCTGCCGGAGCGGCACCGCGCGTACGATTTCGCGGAAAGCCTGGCCTGGCCAGCGGTTCAGAGACAACCCTCGCTCGCGGCGCATCGCCTGAAGCTGTACGACGCCCTTCTGAATTCTGCGCCGCCCTTCACCACGAGCCGGATCACCATCGCGGAACCGGGTCCGCATCTCTTCCATGGGCGCACCAGTGGCGCTCAGCACATCGACATCCCTGAAAACCTGCCGCCTCCGGTGGACTCCCGTCTCGCTTTGGAGGCCCAGCACCTCCGAGAGCCCTTCAACCAACCCGTGGAATCGCTGCGGCAGACCGCCAAGAAGATGGCGGACCTCGACCAGCCGAATCAGGGCCAGTCCAAGGCGCTCACCGACTGGGAATCACGGTATCTCGGGATGGAGCTCTCCACGTTGGACGAGGAGAGCGGGCGCTTTGCTAAAGCGGATCGCCTGGTCGTCAACGGTCTGCTCAACCTCATCGGGATTCCAGGGGTGGGCAAGAGCACGCTGCGCGACATCCTCGCCACACACGCCGTGGCCGAATTGGGACAGCGCGTCGTCCTCGTCGTCGGCGACGTCGCCGAGGCGCTCCGTGTGGCACAGGGCTTCAACAAATTGCGTGAGGCCGCCGACCGAAAAATCAAGGAAGGCGACAAGGCGTACATCGGCTGGGACAGACTGCACGCGATCCCCCTCATTGGAGCATCCACCCGCGACCAGCACACCAGACGGCTGCACCGGCGGCTCCGGCAGGTCTCTCCGCTGCCCCTCCTGCATCAGGATGCCGCGTTCGCCTACCTGAGCACCGCCTGCCCGCTCAGCGCGTTGCGGGGCGCGGAGGCGGACGGGCCACTGCCGTACCTGGAGGCTCCATGCCAGAGGCTGATCCCGCTGGACCAAACCGCCCTAACGGGCGAAGTCGCCGCCGATCTCGTGGAGGAAAAGCGGAAGTCCCGGCGAGGGTGTCCGATCTGGAGTCACTGTCCGAGGCATGATGCCGCACGAGGACTCCGTGAGGCGACCATCTGGGTCGCCACTCCGGAGGCACTCACAGTCTCGTCAGTGCCCGTTCAGCAGAACCCTGAACGCATCCGCTACCTGGAGCTGGCCTGCAGGACCGCGGATCTGCTGATCGTCGATGAAGCCGACCAGGTCCAGATCAGATTGGATCACCTCTTCGCCCCGACTGCGACGTTGTACAAGCGGGGCGACGACTCCTGGCTGGACGAGATCAACCGGCACAATGTCGCCGAGTTGGCACGCGAGGGCCGCATACAGCTCTCCAACGAGATGGTCCAGCAATGGACCGCCGCGCTGGACACCGTATCGACCGCGGCCAATCGCATCTACGCCATGATCGTGAGTGACGACGAACTTCGCGAGTGGCTGGGGTCGGATCTCTTCACCGTCTGGTCGCTCCAGCTTGAGCTAGTGGGCCAGTGGCCCGCGACCCGGCTGCCCGACCGGATTCCGTTAGCAGCCGAGTGGGCGAACCCTAAGCACGAGACGAGGCAGGAGGCGAGCGCGAAGCTGCTGGCCTACCTGAGTCAGGACCCTGGCGTCGCTCAGGAGTCCCGCGACAAGCGACGCGAAGCAATCCTGAAGATACTCGACGGCTTCCGTGATGACCCCGTTGGCGACAACGACGAGGCCGAACTCTCCGACGACGCGCCGGCCAGAGAAACGCTCCAGCTCGCGGAGCTCGCCCGACGTCTGATCACCAGCAAGCCGGGCAGCCCGAGAGTGGCCGAGGAGCTCAAAACCCTTCTGGCCCAGCTCGCTGGCTTGCGTGACCCTGAGGAGCTCTCCGGCAAAAATCTGAACGCTGAGGTGAAGGAAAATGTCAAGGAGGAGCTCCGTCGGGAACGCCGCAGGTTCGAGTTCACCCTGCTCGTCGCGATCCTGCATGACCGGCTGAACCTACTGACGACGCTCTGGCCCAGAGTGGAGATTGCGCTCAATCTCGATCCCTCCGCCAACGCGCTTTACCACAGCTCCCCGACCGACTACGCTCCAGTGATCCCCGAATCCCCTATGGGCAACATCCTGGCGTTCCAGTTCGTCCCCGACGCCAGGGACGTCTATGCCAAGACGGGCGAGCTAAGGTTCATCCGGTGTACAGGGGTGGGCCGCGAGCTTCTGTCCGTCCTCCCCACCCTGCACGACGTGGACGGCAGCCATGGACCCAACGTAGTGCTGATGTCCGGAACGAGCTGGGCAGGCGCATCCACCCGCTATCACCTCGCCGAGCCGGTGAAAGCGGTACTGCATGCCAAAGCACGCGCGGAGGAGCCGAAGAAGCCCTCCAGCCCGAAGATCTCCATGTTCACGTCCTTCGTCTATGACGCCGTCGAGAACGCCTCACCAGGGGAACCCATGAGGCCTCTGCAGCTCTCCGGCACGTCGTCCAATCGGAACGACGTGTTGTGGAAGATGCTTCGCGGCCTCGCCGATCCAGATCCGGCGGACCAAGGCGGGCGTTCCAAGTTCACGCAAGAACTTGGAAACCTGCCGCCCAGCCGTCAGCATCTGCTCGTACTCACCGGCAGCTACAAAGACGCCAAAGAAGCGGGCCGGGCTCTCCAGAGTTTCAGAGAGTGGAGAAATAGGATCTGCGTCCTCATCTCAGATGACGAAGAGGCCTCCGACGTCCCGCGCCACGACCAGGACAGAAGCCGAGACGCTCCCACGCTCCGTCGCGGCGACCTCGCTACCTTCGGCGCGACCAAGTACACCATCCTTGTCGCACCGCTCCAGTCGGTCGAACGCGGACACAACATTCTCAATGATCAGGAGAAGGCCCTCTTCGGATCGGTTTACTTCCTAGCCCGTCCCCTTCCCACGCCTAGCGACGTCAGCGTGCTCATCCACGCGCTCAACGACCTGACCGTCCGCCGTACCCGTCCCGGCGGCACCTTCGACCAAGTCGTCCAGAGCGCAATGTCGTTGGACGCCGCCGGTTTGGAATGGCGGAAGCAGGCGCGCAGGGAGCTGCACCGGCTTGCCAATCGGGAGATGATGTGGAAGCGGCTGAGCGACGCCGACCGCGAGTACCTCACGTGGGACCTGCTCGTGGTGATGTGGCAGGTGATCGGCCGGTTGACCCGGGGCGGCGTGGGTGCTCGCGTGCATTTCGTGGACGCGGCCTTCGCTCCCCAGCGCGCCGCCGGGCTTCGCAGGGATAACCCGCGCTCCAGTCTGCTGGTCAGCATGCGCGATGTCTTGGCCCCGTACTTCGGGGACGCGCCGGAGTGGCAACGCCATCCCGCTCCTCCGCACCGGCTCCCCGCAACCGAGGCGAACATCTATCTCGCGGACGCCCTCTACCGGCCGCTCTACGACGGCCTGAAAAAGCTTCTGCTGCGGTCTCCCGAGGCCGTCCCCCTCCATGGCGACGAGAGGAGATGGCAATGACGTACGAATCGATCACCTTGACCGCCTATCAGCCCTCAGAGAACTCACTGCTCAAGCCCTTCCAGGTCCTGCATGTCCCGAATGAGCTACGGGCCGCGTTCGCGGAGGCCCACCGGTCGGGGCTCAGCGACACTCCTGAAGACCAGGTGAAGACCTTTCCTATTAGGTCACTCAATGCGCTCCTTCCCCTGGCCGCACCGGATGTGATCTCGGTGGGCCGGCGGGTCTCCATGGAGGACGACGTCCCTTGGCTCTACGCGCATCACCCCGTGGACGACCGGATCGTCCGCGGGCTTCTGGGGGTCTGGCTCCTCGGCATGCGCGGCGAGGAGGACCTCCGTGAGCACGCCTACGACCTGCTCATGAGGACCGCCCTGCCATGGCGGACCAAGTTTGCCGATCTGGCCGGGCGCACTTTGAGTGATGGGGAGACCGCCCAGCCCGAGCCACCCTTGTACCACCTGCTTCCCGACTACGTGGCCCGCCTCATCCAGCGGCATGGCGAGTTCAGGGGAGTCAACGGTCCCTGGTCGTTTCTGGAGACCCCGACCACCGACCGGCGAGCGGAACTCGTTTCATGGCCCCCGCGTGGTGATCTGTCGGAAACCCCAGGGGCGCTGTTCTCCTACGTCATTACCATCACGGTGCAGACCGTGCCGTTCACCTCGCAGTTCCGGCTACACATGCGAACGGGCGTCCGGCGCTGGGTGACCGAAGTGAACGCCCAGGGGACTGTCTACACAGCAGGCCGGTCGGCGTCCGTGCACGTGATCACCGACACGCAGTGGCCCGGAGTATCGGGAGACAGCACCCGGATCGCGATCCACCGGCTTCGCTACGACTCCAGGAGAGCCGAGCACACGTGGCGGGCCATCGACAGGCCCGACCTGCTCCCAGCAGCCAGTCTGGTGCGCTCCGCGGTGGACGCAGCGGATCTCGGAAAAAATCCCAGAAAATACCTGGAGGGACTCGCGGGGATCAGAGCAGGAATTCCGCACCATGCGACCATGGGAACCCACGGAGTGGGTGCCGGGCTCATGTCCGCGGACAGAGTGCCGCTCATGGCGTGGATCGACGAGGCACTCTTCCCCGAGTTCACCCGAGCCCCCGCTTGCCGTCGCGCCCCTTGGCCTGCCAAACCGTCCAACGCGCCGAAGAAGCTCCTAGCGCCAAGGAAGGTAGCCGAGGCCGATCGGGTGCGGATCCTGGAGCACAAGAAGGCGGAGCAGGCGGCCAGAGAGGCCGTCGAACGACGCCGATTGCTCCGTGAGGCACTCGAGGGTGCACCGCTGGTCGCCCGCGTCCATTGGCAGGAAGAAGCGACCCGCGACGCCCTGGTCACGTCCCTAAGTAGCTTGCTCGACCTGCCCGCTCCGGACAGCGCGGACGAGACCCTCATCTGGCGAACACCTGAGCTCGACGTGATCCTGCAAGTGCGGTCCACTGGGGACATCGGCGCCGCGCTGGAGGTCAGCGCCGCCAAGACCCCCAGTAACAAACAATTGGGCGAGGCCATCGCCAAGCGGCGGAGCGAGATCGTGGACGCCATGAACGATGAGGAGGGACCCAGGCCGCTGGTCGCGCTGGTAGAGATCGAGAAGGATTTCAAGATCAAGAGTTCCGACTCGAAGTTCGCCGTCCGACTGGGTTATGCTGGCGCCGGAGTGATCACGCAGTTCCTCCAAACCGCCGTAGACAAAGCTCTTATAAAGAACCGTCCCCACCGCGCGAAGATGGCGTGGATCGACGCGTTTCGACAGCTCGGAGCCTTACGCGTTCCGCTGCACACTTTCGTGGACACACTCCCAGGGGACCTTCAGTACGTCGCGGTATGGATGGCGAAACGCAGGAAGGACGGCCCCACCCGCCAGGCCATCCGGCAACTGCTCGCCATCAGGGTGCGTCCGGCAGATGGCGTACGCGGAGTGTCGGGCTGGATCGAGGACGAACGCCGCTGGGCGCCCTATCCCGAGTATCTGCTGTGGCTGGCCAAAGGCGTCGACTCCCACGCTTCCGCAGACGAGATCGCGGCGGACGACGAAGCTGCCGAGGGCGGTACCCAAAGCTCCTTCTCCCAGTGGGACAAAGAGCAGAAGAACTTGCAGAGGAGAACGGCGGCCTTTCTCCGGCCGCTACTGGCGCAGCTGCGCGATCGGCCAACGCTCTTCATGGTGCATGCGCAGAATCTCCGTGGAGGCTGGCCGTGGCTGAACAACGGCATGGTCATGCGGGATCATATCTGGGTCGATGACGGTGCCCCCGTGCCCGTCGCCCTTTGGGGGGACCGGCTGCGTCTCCTGAGGGTGAGGGACAGCAGCCGCGACGAAACCCCTCAGTGGTACGCCACGGACGGCAACCATGGGATCCCGGCCGGCCTCTGGCCCCTCACCGAGGCGCACGGCGAACGGGTCTTCTACAGCTCCGCGGATAGACCCGGCACCGCGAAGAAGGCGTCCATCAAGGCACGGAAGGAGGGTGTGCGGACTGACCGGACGGGCAAGGAAGTCCGGGACACCGACAAGAACGCCTTCAACCCCAATCTGCTGGAGATCGCGGTCCTCGCCTGCCGACGCGGAGAAGAGCCCGGCGAGTGGGCCGCCTGCGTCCACCAGTTGCGCCACGCACCCGACATCGACGCGCCCCTGGCCCTTCCCTTCCCTCTTCACCTAGCGAAGAAGGCCGTGGAGTATGTGCTCCCCAACCCCAAGGACGGTGCCTGACCGCAGCTCAGACCGAGGAGATCCGGAGGGACGTTTGATGTCGGCGTCGCGGTGCCGCGGGGCTTCGTGTGACGAGGGGCGAGCCTGGGTCCGTTCCCGAACCCCACGTCCCCGTCTTCGGTCGTGGACCAAGTACCAGTTCCCGCGCGGAGATGAAGGAACGGCAAAGATGAGAACGGTCAAGGAACCGCCGCCGCCCTGACGTTGCTCGTCGGATGCTCTTCAGCATGTAGTACGGCGCACCACTGACCGTCATCCTCGGACGATTTAGATGGTGGCACCGGTAACCAAAGCGGCACATCCCAGCACAGTACGACAGAGCCCGGCACGAGGACTGTCGACTTTTAATCCGTAGGTTCCGGGTTCGAGCCCCGGGCGCCCTACCACCCTCACACCCCATCTGACCTGCACTTTCTCGGTTCCCGACCGTCTCCTGCGAGGCGAAGATGGCCGAGTTCATGCTCGTCACATGCTCTTCGGCACGCGACCGGCACACCGGCGGACCGGCAGCGAGGGTGAAATGCGCCGTTTGCGCTGCCGGGTATCGGCCACCTTTGGTCGAACCGTAAAGCCAGACCCGCACGACCTCCAAGAGAAGTGCTGGATGGAAGCGTTGGCGAGCGGGACACGCCCGACTTGATCGCAGGCCCGTCCAAGCAGTGGTCAAGCCGCCCTTCGGCCGAGTCCACGTGCGGTCGACGCGGCGGCCGTCCATCTTGCATAGCTCGAATCATTGATCCATGCGCCGACCTGCAGCCCCCCGCAGGTTTGCAGATCTTGAGCGGTTGACGTCTGAGCAGTTGCTCAAATGACTTGAGTGACTCTCAAACGGTCCCGAAACTTAAGAGGAAGTCCAAGATCAATAAGACTGTTTGTCGGTTTCCGAAGTCGCCTGCACGGATTCGCGAAGTGGTCTGCACGGCGACGTGGGAGCCCTGAACGGATTACCAGCCGCGAGAGGACATTCGTCATGATCGACGCATGGATTACATCTTTGACGCCAGCCAGGTGCACTTTCGAGCAGCTATTGATCATGCGAACCTGACCAGCGAGCGCCGCCGTGAGCCGGAGAACGAGCGTCAACAAGGCCTCTCCGGCATGGAACCGCGCAACCGTGAGACCGACGCCGCTGGAGTTGCCCCGGCTCAGTAGACACATCAGGGCTTGCGACTAAGCGGCAGCGTAGTCGATATCTTGGATGTTCTTGAGGGTGTGTAGGCGCTTGTATTCGGCAGGGTTGAGCTGGCCATTGGCGGAATGCCGGCGACGTAGGTTGTAGAACCCTCGATGTAAGTGAATAGGGCACGTTCGGCTTCCGACCTGGTGCGGAAGGTTCGCCGGTCGATCAGTTCACACTCCAGCGAAGCAAAGAAGCTTTCGGTGATGGCGTTGTCAAAGCATGTCCCGGTGCGGCCCGTCGACGGGCGGGCGCCGGCCTGTTCACATCGCTGGCCGAAGGCGATCGAGGTGTACTGCTGCCCTTGTCGCTGTGATGAATCACCCCGGACACCTGCCTCGGGCGGCGCTGGTGGATCGCCATCGCCAGCGCGTCGGTCACCAGTTCGGTGCGCATGTGATCGGCCATCGCCCAGCCGACGATCCGCCGGGAAAACACATCCAGCACCACCGCCAGGTAGACAAAGCCCTCCCACGTCGGCACGTACGTGATGTCGGCGGTCCAGATCCGGTTCGGCTCCTCGGCGCAGAGCCGGCGCCGGACCAGATCGGAGGCGGCCGTGGCGCGCGGGTCACCGATGATAGTGCGGCAGCCCTTACGCCTGCTTACCCCGGCCAGCCCGGCGGCGCGCATCAGCCGCGCCACTCGCTTGCTGCTCACCCCGGATCCCGTCGAGTTCACGCAGGTCGGCATGGATACGCGGCGCACCATAGATCTCGTCCGAGGCCCGGTGATGCTCGCGGATCCGATGCGTCAACTCGGCGTCGCTGCGGGATCGAGTCGATGGGCCGCGCCGCTGGCGAGCCGCCCAGGCGTAGTAGCCCTGGCGCGACACACCCAGCACCCGAGTCAGCAGGGAGACCTCATCGTGGTCCTTCTCCGCATCGATCAGCCGGAACTTCATCTCGGCAGATCCGTCTCCCGCGCGAAGAAAACCGCGGCCTTCGCAAGATCTCCTTCTCCTCGCGCAAGACCTTCACCTCCCGCCGCAGCCCGGCAAGCTCGTCCTGCATCGGCGCTGGTCAGGCCGTCCTGGCGGCGGCCGTCATCCACATCGGCCTGGCGCACCCAGGTTCGGATCGATTGCGTGGACGGCTGGAACTCCTTGGCCAGTTCCTCATGCGTGCGTCCCGCGCGCACCAGCTCCACCATCTGCCGGAGAAACTCGGACGGATAGTTGTTCGGCACAGCAGACTCCTTCTTCCGGGAACCAGGGTCCTCAGAGATCAGGTGTCCACCAAACCGGGCCAAGTCCAAGCCTGGCCTAGCCGACTCCATAGCCGAACAGACCGTGATCAGAGCCCACCCGCTGGGCCGCATCGAACCCCACACGAGGTCGCCGAGGTCGCCTGCTTCCTCGCCTCACCGGCCGCGTCCTTCGTCACCGGCGCCGACTGGTGCGTCGACGGCGGCCTCACCGCCCACTACGGCATTCCCGGCACGCCCTGACGACCATCACGGCGCGCCGGAACCCGTACAGACTGTCGGCACGCCATGCCGGATCCAACCATCGACCTTATATAGTATCAACTCATTCAATAATATTATCAGGAGTGATTTTGGATCAGGTGACGGGGCCGGCGGCCTTCCACGGCGAGGGCCCGGTATGGTCGCAGGAGTGGGGTGGCCTGCGGTGGGTTGACATGCTCGCCGGGGACGTGCTGTCCCTGGACGGCGAGACCGGGACGGTCGAACGCGAACACGTGGGCGCCGTCGCCGCCGCCGTGCGGCCGCGCGCCGGGGGCGGCATGGTCGTGGGCGTGGAGAAGGGATTCCTGCTCATGGACGGCTCCGGCGGCCGGGCCGAAGTGCCCGCGCCGATCGCCGACGGGGTCCGGATGAACGAGGGCGGCTGCGACCCGTACGGCAGGTTTCTGTGCGGGTCGATGGGCTATGACGCCGAGCCGGGTCGCGGAGCGCTCTACCGGCTCGGCCGGGACCTGATGGTCGAGACGATCCTGCCCAAGGTGACGATCTCCAACGGCGTCGCCTGGAGCCCCGACGGCCGCATCATGTACTACGTCGACACCCCCACCAGCCGCATCGATGCCTTCGACTACGACGTCACCGGCGCCGTGTCCGGGCGGCGGGTCGTCACGCACGTCACCGGTGGCGGGCCGGACGGCCTGACCGTGGACGCCGAAGGGTGCCTGTGGGTGGCGCTGTGGGGCGGCAGCGCCGTCCACCGGTATGGGCCCGACGGCGCGTTCCTGGGGCGGGTGGAGGTTCCCGTCGCGCAGGTGACCGCGTGCACGTTCGGCGGCCCCGACCTGGACGAGCTGTTCATCACGACCTCCCGGTACGGGCTGGCCGAGCCAGAGCCAGAGGCCGGCGCAGTCTTCCGGGAGAAGGTCGGCGTCCCGGGGCTGCCGACGGTGGCGTTCGCGGGCTGACCAACGACCCGTTCCCCGGCTCGAGGGGCCGGGGCAGCAACGTGTCAGTGTTCGATCAAGCGAGTCAGCGGTCGGTCCTCAAAGGCGGGTGGGGCGGCTACCACTCGGCGAAAGCGCCGTCGGGGTGCCGCCACACGGGGTTATGCCAACGGTGGGCCTTCTGTCCGGCGCTCAGCCGCCGTTCTGCAAAGCGCTTCGGGTCAGCCGGACCGTGATCGGTGAGGCCCTGCTCGCCCTGGCCGCCAAGAGCCTGGCCGGGGCACGCCCCCGGCGCGGCACGTTGGTCGTGCTCCGCGAGGAGTGAGTGCTGCTGGACGCCGCCGTGCTGCGCTGGCGCTTCGCCAAGCACATCGATGAGACCTTCCTGGACGAGCTCGGCGAGGTCCGCCTCACCATCGAGCCCGCTGTGGCCCGCTTCGCCGCGCTGCGCCGCACCGACCGGGACCTGGCCGACCTCGGAGATGCTCTCGCCGCTATGCGCATCGCAGCCGACGCCGAACCCGAACGGCATGTCGAGGCCGACCTTGCCTTCTACACGGCGCTCCTGCGCGCCGCCCGCAACAGGCCTCTCACTAGATGGCTGTGGCGATCGAGGTTGGCCTGCGGCCGCCGACAAGCACGCCGAGGTCCTGCTCGCGATGCGCGCCCGCCGCCCAAGGCCGCCGAGGCCTCGATGCGCACTCCGATCGAGCGCTCCATCGAGGACGTCGACACCGCCAAGAACGTCCACCCCACCGAGGAATAGGCCGGCTGGATCCGCGCGCCGTTCAGCCGGCACCGCCGTCCCGGACCGCCTCCGGGTCCGAGCGTCTCCTCCGGCCTGCCCCGAATGACCCGAGTCGCCACAGGCGGAGGGCTTTTCAGTACCGGGGTACCGGCACGCGGGCGGGGGTGATCGCCTCGGATCGTTCATAAAGATATTACTAGATTATTGACTAGTACTACTAAGCCAATACATTCTCGTCTCCGGACCACCTTGATCCGGCAGCCCCGGCAGGGCTGCCCCACCCCCTTCGTGCGCCTTCCTGGCGCACGCATCCGGAGGACACCCGTGCAGCACACCACACGCTGGAGGACCGCCATCGGAGCGGCTGGCCTCGCCTCCCTCCTTGCATCCACCCTCCTGGCCGCTCCCGCGAACGCGAGCGACAATGACGGCGCCGGACCGAACCTGCTGGTGAACCCTGGCTTCGAATCCGGCGCCGCCGGATGGCAGAACACCGGGACCGCCGGTGCCGCGGCCGTGGTGAAGGGCCGCGCCTATCGCGGCAAGAACGCCGTGGTCCATCAGGCGGCTTCCGCCTGGACGGCCACCACCACCCAGACTCTCACCGGCCTGGCCCGCGGCACCTACACCTTCACCGCCTGGTACAGGAACACCGGCCTCACCACCGCCGCGATCCAGGCTTCCGGCTGCGGCGACACCGCTCAGAGCCTGGACCTGCCCACCGCAGCCACGTGGACGCGGGCCACGCTTGCCGTCAGCGTCCTGTCCGACTCCGACTCCTGCACCGTCGGGATCACCTCCAGCTCCGAGACCGGATCCCTGACCGTCGACGAGTTCGCCTTCACCCGCAACGTCCCCGGCCGCGGCGGCGACATGCCCGTCGGCGGCGATATCACCTACCGGCGGCTGAACGCCGCCGTCGGCGTGCAGTACGCCGACGCCTACGGCCGCGTCCAGGATGTCCTGGACATCCTGAAGCGCAAGGACTTCAACCTCGCCCGCATCCGGGTCTACAACCAGCCAGGCACCCCCGTCGTCTACAACGGCGTTCCTTACAACGGCGTCCAGCCCGGTTACCAGAACCTCGACGACGCCGTCGAGAACGCCAAGGCCGCCAAGAAGGCCGGCATGAAGATCTTCTTCTCGCTGCACTACAGCGACTGGTGGACCAACCCCGGCATCCAGACCCGCCCCGCCGCCTGGGCCGGATACGACCAGGCCCAGCTGGAACAGGCCGTCTACGACTTCACCGTGCACTCCCTCACGCGGTTGAGGAAGGAAGCCGGGGTCCGGCCCGAGTTCATGTCCCTGGGCAACGAGATCAACAACCTGCTCCTGGAGACCGACCGGTTCAACGACCCCGCCGCCTACTATGCGCTGCTGAACAAGGCCGCGGCCGCCGTCCGCGCCACCTCACCCAAAACCAAAATCGTCATGCACCTCACCACCCCCGACAAGTGGCTGTACAACGACTGGATCACCAAGGCCAAGACCTACAACCTGGACTACGACCTGATGGGCATCTCCGCCTACCCGTTCTGGACCAACCAGACCATCGCCACCCTGTCCAACTTCGCCAGCTGGACCAGCGCCCTGGCCGGTAAGAACGTCCTGATCTGCGAGGTCGGCTACCCCTGGACCCCGGACGCCCAGGGCGCCAGCGAGCAGACCTACACCGAGCAGCACAACCTCGACCCCGACGGTCCCGAGAACTACGGCGCGACGCCCGAAGGCCAGCTCACCTACATGCGCGAGTACTTCCGCGCCATGGACAACACCGGCGTCGTCGAAGGCGTCTCCTACTGGGACCCCATCAGTGTCGACCAAGGTGACGGCCCCGACCCCAACGGATGGATCGTCGGCGGCGACGTCGGTGTCGAGGACACCGCCTTCTTCGACTACGGCTTCCCCCACAAGGCGCTCCCCAGCCTGGACGCCTTCAAGACCTGGTAACCCCGCCATGCACGTCCTGTCCGGTCTCTCATCTCTGAAGAGACCGGGCCGGACCCGTCACGGATCTACGGGCCGTCAAGACGGTCGCCGTCAGGCCGGCGGCGAGCGGAGAATTGGTAGGTCGTCGTGGAGAAGTAGGTCTCCCCGGGCCGCAGCACCGTCGTAGGGAACTCCGGCTGATTGGGGGCGTCGAGGTGACGCTGGGTTTCCAGGCAGACGCCCGCGCCGCAGGGATAGGGGCGGCCCGAAGTTCCCCGGACGGTCCCGTCCAGCAGGTAGGCGCTGTACAGGTGGACCGTGGGTTCGGTGGTGGTGACCTCCATCGAGCGTCCCGAGGCCGGGTCACGCAGGGCTATCGACCCGGTCAGGAGGTAGGAGTGGTTGTAGCCTTCGCCGAGCCCCGGGTCGCTGAACGGTGGGCCGATCGGCCGTAGCGTCCTCAAGTCCAGAATCGTGCCCGCGACGGGCGCCGGCGCGCCGGTGGGAATGAGGTCGGCGTCGGTCGGCAGGTAGTGGTCGGCGTCGATGCGCAGCAGGTGGTCGTTCACCGGGCCGGTGCCTTCACCGGACAGGTTGAAGTAGCTGTGGTTGGTGAGATTGATGATCGTGGGCGCGTCGGTCGTGGCCTCGTAGGTGATCGTCAGGGAGTTCCCGTTGAGGACGTAGGTGATCCAGGCGCGGAGGTCACCGGGGTAGCCCTCCTCCCCGTCCGGACTGGTCCGGGTGAGGGTCAGGGAATCGGCAGTAGCGGTCGCCGCCACCCACAGCCGCCGGTCGAACCCCTTTCTGCCGCCGTGGATGGAGGTCGTGCCGCTGTTGACCGGCAGCCGGTACTCCCGCCCGTCGAGGGTGAAGCGCCCGCCGGCGATCCGGTTGGCGAAACGACCGATGACCGCGCCGAAGTAGGCGTCGCCGTTGAGGTATCCGTCCAGATCCGGGTAGCCGAGGACCACGTTGGCCTCCTGCCCGTCGCCACCGGGTACCTCCAAGGTCTGGAGGACACCGCCGTAGGTGAGAATCCGGGCGCGCAGGCCGGTCGTGCTCTGCAGGGTGTAGCGGTGCACCAGCCGCCCCGAGGGCAGGGTGCCGAAGACCTCGCTCACGAGAGTCATCCCTTCCAGTGCGGCCCTCCGCCGCCCTGAAACGGTTGAGGTCTGCGAGGGCACAGACCAAGTGGCCCGTCGAAGCCGGCGACGAGGACAAATATTACTAGAATATTGACTAATACTACCAATCTGGTTAATTCTCGTATCCGGATCACGACGATTCGGCAGCCGGCGCCCGGCTGTCTCACCCCCCGTGCGCTCATCCCGCGCACCGTCATTCGGAGGCGATCCCTTGCGTCGACCCCTACGGTGGACGGCCGCCCTCGCCGCGGCCTGCCTCGCCGCGGCCCTGACGTCCCCGCTCCAGCCCGGCCCGGCGGCCGCCGCCGGGCCGAACCTGCTCGCCAACCCCGGTTTCGAGTCCGGCTCCACCGGCTGGACCCACACCGGCACCTCCGGAGCGGCCTTCGTCCAGACCTCCAGCCCGCACTCCGGCACCTCCAATCTGGCCCACTACTCCGGCTCCGCCTGGACGGCGAACACCGTCCAGACCGTGACCGGGCTGACCAAGGGCACCTACACCTTCACCGCCTGGACCAGGAACTGGGGCGTCACCGGCGCCGGCCTGCAGGCATACAACTGCGGCGACGCCACCCAGAGCCTCGACCTGCCCGTCAGCTCGACCTGGGTCAAGGTCAGCCTGGCCGTGAGCGTGCTGTCCACCTCCTGCACTGTCGGCATCTGGTCGAACTCCAGCACCTCCTCGCTGGTCGCCGACGACTTCTCCTTCACCAGGATCACCCCCGGTAACGGCGGCACGATGCCGGTCGGCGGTGACATCACCTATCGCCGCCTCAACGCCGCCGTCGGCGCCCGGTACGCCGACGCGAACGGCAACGTGAAGGACGTCCTGGACGTCCTGGCGCCGAAGGGCTTCAACCTCGCCCGCATCCGCATCTACAACCAGCCCGGCAACCCCGTCACCTACAACGGCGCCACCTACCGGCTCCAGTCCGGATACCAGGACCTCGCCGACGCCGTCCAGAACGCCAAAGCCGCCAAGGCCCGCGGCATGAAGACCTTCATCTCACTGCACTACAGCGACTTCTGGACCAACCCGGGCCTGCAGGCCCGGCCGGCCGCCTGGGCCGGATACAACCAGACTCAGCTGGAGAACGCCGTCTACGCCTTCACCGTCGGCGCCCTCACCCAGCTCAAGGCGAACGGCGTCACGCCCGAGTACGTCTCGATCGGCAATGAGATCAACAACCTGCTGCTGGAGGTCGACCGCTTCACCAGCCCTGCCAATTACTACCGGCTGCTGAAGAGCGCCTCGGCCGCCGTCCGCGCCACCTCCCCGACCAGCAAGATCGCCATCCACCTCACCACGCCGGACAAGTGGCTGTACAGCGACTGGGTCGCCGGCGCCGTGACCAACGGCCTGGACTACGACGTCCTCGGCGTCTCGGCCTACCCGTTCTGGACGAACATGTCGATCGCGTCACTGGTCAACTTCGCCTCTTGGGCCAACGCGATGAGCGGCAAGCGGATCATGATCTGTGAGGTCGGCCATCCTTGGACCCTCACCGCCCGGGGCGCCGGCGAGCAGACCTTGATCCAGGGGAACGGCCTGGACGCGGACGGCCCCGAGAACTACGGCGCCACCCCCACGGGCCAGCTCACCTACATGCGCGAGTACCTGCGCGCCATGTCCGACACTGGCAAGGTCGACGCCGTCTCCTACTGGGACCCCATCAGCGTCGACCTCGCCAACGGCGCCGACCCCAACGGCTGGGTCGTCGGCGGCGACAACGAGGTCGAGGACACCTCCTTCTTCGACTACGGCTCCCCGTCCAAGGCGCTCCCCGGCCTCGGCGCCTTCAACACCTGGTAGACCTCTCCGACACGCGACCCGCCCCGGCGCCCGGGGCGGGCGCACCACGTTTCGGCCGAGGAAACCCCCATGTTCGTCGATCTGCCCCTCGACCGGCGCGGCGGCCGTCACGACGGCCAGCGGGTCGTCGAGGACGCGTGAGCGCACCGGGTGGACGCGCCCTGCAGCACCCGAGTGTCACCGAGCCGCGAGACGACGAGCGCGTCGTCGGCCACATGGCGTGCTCCTGGAAGGCGGCCGTCGCCGCGGGCATCACCCAGGTGCTCAACCGGGCGAGGTAGCCGCACCTCCGCATCGTTCTGGGGGACGCACCTGCGCTCCCAGGGAATCGAGGTCGTCCTCTCTGCGCGGGCTGGACGAATACCCTACCCGTCGATCCGCTCTCGCGTTTTCGCGCAGGCGCTGTACGACCACCGCGCGCTCACGATGCCGGCCGCCTTCGACGCCGCCACGGCGCGGAACCTGATCGACACGGATCGGAAGGGCTGCCCGCTCCGATTCGACTCGTTCACCCTCGACCCCCAGCACTACCTCGCAGTCCGCGAGGAGGCCAACCGGCAGCTCGCGCACGCGCGCTCCTGAACGTACCCTGGGCCGACTCATGCTCCACGGCCGGCTGACCCGCAACTACGAAACACGGCCAGACCCCGCCGCAGCCATGGGCTTCACGGACACATGAATACCGGCCTAGTCGAGCACGGATGGATGGGCCGCACCGAGGACCGCGACGTGGCGTTCGTGCGGTTGCCGACCTCACCGGGCTTGCGCCGGGCAGTGCCCTACACGTAACCCGCACCACGGCCCTGAGATCGACTCTGTGGATCATCGTGCACCGGCCGGCAGCCCACTCGAACTAGTAGTATTTTTTTCTCATAGTCATAGTACTGTGCAGCCGTTGTGCGGCTTGAAGGAAAGGTGCAGCTGTGCGACGACTCGACATCCCGAATCAGATTCCACCGCTGGTGGAAGGCCATTTGCGGCTGGGCGATCTCCCCCACCAGTCCGACGCGATCACCGTGAACTCCCGGTACCTGAGCCGCAGGGGCGAACCGTGGTTCCCAATCATGGGAGAGTTCCACTACGGCCGCTACCCGGCGGACGAGTGGCGGGAAGAGTTGCTGAAGGTGCGGGCGGGCGGGGTGACGGTGGTCGCCACGTACGTCTTCTGGAACCTGCACGAGGAGCGGCGCGGCGTCTTCGACTGGAGCGGCGACCGCGACCTGCGCCGTTTCGTGACTGCCTGTGCCGAGCTGGGACTCGACGTGGTGGTGCGGATCGGGCCGTGGGGGCACGGGGAGTCGCGTAACGGCGGCTTCCCCGACTGGGTGCTGGCGGCTGGCTGCGTGCCGCGTACCGACGATCCCCGCTACATCGAGCTGGTCTGGCCGTTGTTCGAGCAGATCGGCGGGCAGTTGTCCGGCCTGACCCGCAAGCACGGCGGTCCGGTGGTGGCGGTGCAGGTGGAGAACGAGCTGTACGACCAGCCGGGCCATCTCGTCACGCTGAAGCGCATCGCCCAGGCGGCGGGCATCGACGCGCCGCTGTGGACGGCGACCGGGTGGGGGCACGCGCGGTTGCCGCCGGACGAGGTGATCCCGCTGTTCGGCGGCTACCCGGAGGCCGCGTGGGACACCGCCCATGACGGATGGCCGCAGCAGAGCCGGGCCCACTACTTCTTCGGCCCCGGCCGGGACGACGACTCCATCGGCGCGGACCTGCGTACGACCGAGGTGACCGGCTCGGACGAGAGCCATCTGGCCCGCTACCCGTTCGCCACCTGCGAGCTGGGCGGCGGGATGTACACCTCCTACCACCGCCGGCCGGTCATCGAGGCGACCGACATCGCCGCGCTGGGGCTGGTGAAGCTGGCAGCGGGTCGGTGTGGCAGGGCTACTACATGTACCACGGGGCGTCCCAGAAGATCGGCGCGCTGTCCACGCTGCAGGAGTCGCACGCGACCGGCTACCCGAACGACTGTCCGATGATCAGCTACGACTTCCAGGCGCCGCTGGGCGAGTACGGCCAGTTCCGTGAGTCGTTCCGCCATCTGCGGTTGCAGCATCTGTGGCTGGCCGCCGACGGGCCCGACCTGGCCACCATGACGCTGACGATGCCGCTGGACGCCCCCGGCGACACGGCCGACCGGGAGACGCTGCGCTGGTGCGTGCGCTCTGACGGCCGTTCGGGATTCCTGTTCGTCAACAACCACCAGCCGGTCGAGACCCTGCCCGCCCACGAGGAGGTACGGTTCGCGGTCGAGCTGGGCGGGCGCGAGCTGGCGGTGCCGCGCGAGCCGGTGACGGTGCCGTCCGGGGCGTACTTCGTCTGGCCGCTCGCCCGCCCGGTCGGCGGCAGCCTGCTGCTGACGGCCACCGCGCAGCCCATGGGGGTGCTGGACGCCGACGAGCCGGTGCACGTCTTCTGCCGGACGGCCGGCATCCCGGTGGAGCTCGTCTTCGACGCCGCCACCGTCACCGAGGTCGAGGGGCCCGCGACGGTGGAGCGCGACGGCGACCGCCTCGTGATCACCAACCTCGCGCCGGGCACCGGTTGCCTGCTGCGGGTGCGCGACGCGGCCGGCGCCCGCGCGGCCGTCCTGGTACTGGACGCCGCCCAGGCTCTGACCGCCGCCCAGGGGCGGCTGTGGGGAGCCGACCGGCTGGTGCTGAGCGAGCGGCCCGTGGTGATCGAGGAAGGCCGCCTGGTCGTCTACGGCCAGGACTCCTCCGACGTACGGATCTTCCCCGCCCCGGCCTCCGCGACGGGCACCGACGGCGTGTTCGGCCTGCTGCCGGCGCCCGCCTTCGGCGGTCAGGCGCCCGAGGCGAAGGTCGAGGAGGTCAGGCAGGCGGGCCCGGCGCGGCAACCGGTGATCGATCCCGCGTCCGGACGGGCCTCCGCGCCCACCGACGCCGACTTCGACCAGGCCGCCGTGTACCGCGTCGCCGTTCCCCCGGAGGCTTTCACGGGCGAGGAGGAGGTGCTGCTGCGGCTGGACTGGACCGGCGACGTGGGCCGCGCCTACATCGGCGGGCGGCTGGTGGCCGACCAGTTCTGGTACGGCCCGGCCTGGGAGATCGGGCTGCGCCGCTTCCGCGAGGAGGTCCTGGAGCACGGACTCGAGCTGCGGCTGCTGCCGCTGAGCGAGGACGCCCCCGTGTTCATCCCCCCCGGGGCGCGGCCGACCGCCTATCCCGGCGGCTCCGTCCTGGAACTGCGCTCGGTCACCCTCATCCCGGTGCCCCGCACTGTGGTCATCGAGGAGGAGCGATGACGACACTGGACGAGGCGCTGGCCGCTCTACCGGTCATCGCCATCATTAGAGCCGCCGACTCCCGCCACCTTAACGCCGTGCTGGAGACCCTTGCCGATGCCGGGGTCCGCGCGATGGAGGTCACCATGACGACTCCCGGCGCGGCCGAGGCCATCCGATGGGCGACCGGGGGCGGACTCCAGGGAGCGGCGGTCGGGGCGGGCACCGTGCTCGACGCGGCCTCGGCACGCCAGGCCGCGGACGCCGGCGCCGGCTATCTGATCACACCGGCCGTGCTGCCCGAGGTGATCGAGGAAGGGCGGCGGCTCGGTGTCCCCGTCGTGCCGGGGGCGTTCACGCCGACGGAGATCGTACAGGCGTGGTCGCTAGGGGTCGCCATGGTCAAGGTCTTTCCGGCGGGCGCGGCGGGCGGCCCCGGCTACGTCAAGGACGTGCGGGCCCCGTTGCCGCAGATCCCGCTGGTGCCGACCGGGGGCATCCGCATCGAGGACGTGCCCGGCTACCTGCGGGCCGGGGCGCGGGCCGTGGGGATGGGCTCGCCGCTGCTGGGTGACGCCTGCGCGGACGGTGACACGGCGGCGCTGGCCGCCCGTGCCGAGCGGCTGGTCGAGATCGCCGAGGACTCGGATGGGTGAGCTGGTCGCCTTGGGCGAGGTGATGGCGGTGACGCGGGTGTCCGGCATCGGCACGCCGTCCCCCGGTGCCGCGGCCACGCTGTCCTACGCCGGCGCGGAGGCGACCGTCGCGATCGGCGTGGCCAGGCTGGGACACCGCGCCACCTGGCTGGGGCGGCTCGGCCGGGACGCGGCGGCGGACATGATCCTGACCTCGATGCGGGGCGAGGGCGTCGACGTCTCCCGTACGGTACGCGACGGCGACCGGCCCACCGGGCAGCTGACCCGTCACCGGCGAACCGCCGACCGGGTGGTGGTCTCCTACCACCGCAAGGACGGGGCCGGGGCGCGGCTCTCGCCCGGCGATGTCGCCGCCGAGGCGATCGCCGCGGCGGACGTGCTGCATCTGACGGGCATCACGCCGGCGCTCGGCCCCGGGCCCGCGGCCGCGGTGGAGCGGGCGCTAGCGGTCGCCGGGCAGGCGGGCGTGCCGGTCAGCTTCGACGTCAACTACCGTGCCCTGCTGTGGCCGCCGGAACAGGCCGGTGAGGTGCTGCGGCGGCTCGCCGGGCGGGCCGAGGTGGTGTTCGCCGGCCTGGAGGAAGCGCGGCTCGTCGCGCAGAGGGCAGCGGACGTGGACGATCCCGGCGTGCTGGCCCGGCTGCTGCTGGAGCTGGGGCCGCGCGAGGTGGTCATCAAGCTGGGGCGCGACGGCGCGTACGTCACCGATGGGAACGCGGCGCTGCGGGTGCCCGCCCGTGAGGTCAGCGAGGTGGATCCGGTCGGGGCGGGTGACGGCGTGGCCCGCTGACGTCCGGCCCTGCTCATCCGCCGTGATCGTCGTGCACCTTCTTGGCCAGGTCGACGTCCGCGATGGAGCGCTCGATGAGCGCCCGCATCGCGGTCTCGGCCGCCTTCTGCCGCTGCTTGCGCACGGCGAACAGCACCTCGGCGTGCTTGTCGGTGGATTCGCTGGTGAGTGCCGTGTGCACGAACTGGTCGCGCAGCCGCAGCCCCGCCTCGATCGCGGTGGCCATCTGCGCCATCAGTTCGTTGTGCGCGGCCCGCAGCAGGGCGTGGTGAAAGGCCAGGTCGGCCTCCACGTGATCGACGGCCGGCCGGCCCGCCGCCGTCCGCATGGCGGCCAGGGCGTCTTCCAGATCGGCCAGGTCACGATCGGTACGGCGCAGCGCCGCCATACGCGCCACAGCCGGCTCGACGGTCAGCCGCACCTCGCCCAACTCGTCCAGGAACGTCTCGTCCACCCGGTCGGCGAAGCGCCAGCGCAGCACGTCGGCATCCAGGAGCGCCCACTGCTCGCGCGGCGCGACGAAGGTGCCCCGCCGGGGCCGGGCTCCCACCAGGCCCTTGGCAGCCAGCACGCGCAGCGCCTCACGCACGGCGGTCCTGCTCACAGAGAACCGCTCCTGCAACGCCGCCACGTCGAGGTCATCGTCAGGGGAGATGTCACCATTGACAATGGCCGCGCCCAGGCTGCTGACCACCCGGTCGTGCGCACCGGCTCTCCCGATCTCCGTCATGGCGGAATCATGCCACGCCCGCACTCCCGGCCACCGCCCCCTGGCTCGCCTTCACCGTCTAAAGCATACTAGTGCAAAAAGTAATCGTATTTATCGTTGACTTTGGCGAGGTGGGACGGCATTCTGCTCGTCAAGTCCCGTATCCGGGCATCTCACAACCCCCAACGAAGGAGTCGACGATGAGCGACGTGACGCGGCGGACCTTCCTGCGTCGGACCGGTCTGATCGGCGGTGGTCTGCTCGCCGCGCCGGTGCTCGGCGCCTGCGGCGGCGGGACCGGCGGCGGCCCGGCGGTCACGTCGGGCGCCGTAACGATCAACCTCTGGACGCACGACCCGAACATTACGAAGACCTTCATCCAGTCGGCCAAGCAGCTCAGCGATGCGCCGGGCGGCGCCTTCGACTACACGCTGAAGACCACCCAGGCCGACAGCGAGGCGCTGGTCACCAAGATGGTCTCCCAGGGCGCGGCCGGCACCGGCACCCCCGACATGATCGGCATCGTCATCAGCGTCTTCCCCCGGGTCATGGCCGGCGGTATCGGCAAGCAGCTCCTGCTCGACCTGGACAGCGTCGTCGCCCCGGTCAAGGACGACCTGCTACGCACCTCCCCGTACAGCATCGACGGCAAGCTGTACGGGCTGGAGACCGACACCTGTCTCAGCGTCCTGTACTACCGCGAGGACGAGTTCAAGAAGAACGACATCCCGGAAGACGTCGGCACCTGGGAGGAGCTGGCGGAGATCGGCGCCCGGCTGCACAAGAAGACCGGACAGTCGCTCGGCATAGTCGCCACGGGCGACAACACCTCCATCACGAACATGTTCCTGCAGTTGCTGCTGCAGCGCGGCGGCGGCTACTTCGACCAGAGCGGCAACCTCACCCTGGACTCCCCCGAGGCCGTCGAGGTGCTCGACTTCATGGCCAAGGGCGTGGCCAGCGGCTTCCTGCTGGCCCTGCCCGACCCCTACGGCGCGCCGAACACCGCCGCGCTCAAGAACGGCAAGCTCATCGCCGCCGTCATGCCGAGCTGGTACAACGTCTACGGCCTGCAGACCAACGTGCCCGAGCAGAAGGGCAAGTGGCGGATGCGCAACCTGCCCAAGTTCGCAGGCGGCGGACACATCGCCTCCGCGCTCGGCGGCACCGGCTTCGCCGTGCTCAAGGACAAGCCCAACACCGCGGCCGCCACCGAGCTCCTCAAGCGGACCTACCTGACCAAGGAAGGGCAGTTCCTGCGCTTCCAGCACGGCGGCTACCTGCCCACCCTCAAGTCGCTGTACCAGGACAAGGACTTCCTCGGCTACGAGGACGAATACCTGGGCGGGCAGCGCCTGTTCGACATCTACACCCCCGCCTCTCAGGACAGCCCGGTCTTCTACCAGAATCCCAATCTGAACGTGCTCATCGAAGCGCTGGGCGGCCCCATGCTGGAGACGCTGCAGGGCAAGAAGAAGCCCGCCGAGGCGATCAAGGAGGCGGTGGCCGCCTACAACAGCAAGAAGGGCAACTGACGTGCTGTCCGTCGCGCGGCGGCGGGCGCTGGCGCCCTACGCGTTCATCTCGCCGTTCTACCTGCTGTACGCGCTGTTCCTGATCGTCCCGATCGGCATCGGCGGCTACCTGAGCCTGACCGAGTGGGCCGGGCTCGGCACCCCGCTGTGGGTCGGCCTGGACAACTACACCCGGCTGTTCGGCGACGCGAGCTTCCTGACCGCAATCGTCAACACGCTCCTGTACGTGCTGTTCTCGGTGTGCGTCGTGGTGCCGGCCGCGCTGCTGATCGCCCAGGCGCTCAACGCGCGCGGCCTGCGCGGCCGCGACTTCTTCCGGTTGACGTTCTTCATCCCCGTCGTGCTGTCGCCGATCATCATCGCGCTGCTCTTCACGCTCTTCTACGACCGCGAATACGGCCTCTTCAACGCCGCCCTCCGAGGGTTCTTCGGCTGGGGCGGCATCGACTGGCTGGGCGAGCCCTCCTGGGCGAAGCTCAGCGTGATGCTGCTGGTCCTGTGGCGCTGGACCGGCTACCTGACGATCTTCTTCCTGGCCGGCCTGAAGAACATCCCGCGTGAGCTGTACGAGGCCGCCGCCATCGACGGCGCCGGCCGCGTGCACACCTTCTTCAACGTCACCCTGCCCATGCTCAAGCCCGTCACCGCGTTCGTCGCCGTCACCGTCATGGTCGGCACCGCGCAGATCCTGGAGGAGCCCATGCTGCTGACCAAGGGCGGGCCCGGCGAGGCGACCCTGTCGGTGGCCATGTTCATCTACCGGGAGGCCTTCACCCGCCAGCAGCTCGGCTACGCCGCCGCGGCCGGCGTCGTGATGTTCGTCATCGTCTTCCTCATCGGCCGAACCGCCAACGCGGTGCTCGGAGTGGGGAGGGAGAAGTGAGCGCCCTGCAGACCAGGCGCGCCCCGGCCGGGCCGGGCGCCCACCGGACCGCCGCGCCCGGCTCCAAGAGCCCGGCCACCCGCCGGCCCCGGCTGGTCTACGTGCTGCTGATCGCGCTCGTGGTGATGTTCGTGCTGCCGCTGCTGTGGGCGCTCAGCTCGTCGTTCAAGCACCGCGGCGACATCTTCACCTACCCGCCGCAGCCGCTGCCGTCGCCGTTCACGCTGGAGAACTACACCCGCCTGCTGGACACCCAGCCGTTCTGGGGCTGGTTCGCGACCAGCACCATCGTGGCCGTGGTGTCCACCACGGTGTCGGTGTTCGTGTGCGCGCTGGCCGGCTTCGCCTTCGCCAAATACCGCTTCCGCGGCAAGCGGCTGCTGTTCGACGTGATGTTCAGCTCCATGGCCGTGCCGTTCGCGGTGATCGTCGTGCCGCTGTTCGTCATGCTCGTCAAGGCCGGCGTCACCAACGTCTACTTCAGCCTGATCGTGCCGTGGGTGGCCCCCGCGTTCGGCATCTTCATGATGCGCCAGTACGCCGAGCAGGCCGTCCCTGACTCGGTGCTGGAGGCGGCCCGCATCGACGGCGCCTCGGAGTTCGGGCTGTTCACCCGCGTGGTGCTGCCGCTGCTGCGTCCCGCGTTGGGCGCGCTGGCCGTGTGGAGCTTCCTCAACAGCTACAACAGCTTCTTCTGGCCGCTCATCGTGGTCTCCGACCCCGCCCAGTACACGCTGCCGCTGGGCATCCAGTCGCTGTACGCCGCCGAGGGCCGTCAGGTCGACCTGGTGCTGGCCGGCAGCGTACTCGCCGCCGTCCCCAGCCTGATCATGTTCATCCTGCTGCGCAAACAACTGCTCGACGGCCTGACCGCGGGCGCCGTCAAATCCTGAGGGAGCCGACCTCTTGTCCAAGCTGACCATCACGCTCTGGGACTTCACCTGGTACACCAGGACCGGTCCCGGGGAGCCGTTCGAGGATCTCGACCGTGCCTTCACCGAGGCGGTGGCGCGCGGGTACAACACCGTGCGGATCTGCGCCATGCCGTACCTGCTGTTCGGGTCCGGGCTGGACACCTCCGCGCTGACCTTCGCCCCCTTCGGTCGTGGCTACGGCCTGGGCACGCGCTGGTACGACGTCCGCGAGAGCGCGACGCTGGACGGCCGCGCGCACCTGCTGGCGCTGTTCCAGGCCGCCCGGCGGCACGGCTGCCAGGTGATCGTGTCCTCCTGGGAGTACCAGCAGAGCTCCAGCTTCCTGACCGACCCGGCCTGGTACGAGGCGTTGCGCGCGGTGCCGGCCGAGCGGCGCGCGAACGCGCTGGCCGGGGCACTCGCCGACCTGGTGGATTTCGTGACCGGGCACGGCCTGGCCGAGCAGATCGCGTTCGTCGAACTGCACAACGAGATCCAGTCCACCTGGCTCACCGAAGCGCTCGCGCCCGGCGAGTCCCGGATGCTCGGCCTGAAGCCGTACCTGGAGAAGGCCGTCGACGCGTTCAAGGAACGGCACCCGGACACGCTCATGACCGTGAACTATGCCCGGGTGCCGCACGCCGAGATGCGCGGCATCCCCGCCAACATCGACGTCGCCGTCTTCCACCCCTACGTCTACGGGGTACTGGACGAGCTCATCGACACCTTCGCGCTACGCGACACCACCGTGCCGTTCCCGCAGGAGCGCGCCCGGCGGGAACTGCTGCGCCCCGACGCCCCCGACCTCGCGGACTGGTATCCCGAGCAGCAGTGGCGCAGCGCGGCCACGGTGGTGCCGGCCCGCGAGGTGTACCTCCACGACTGGTGCGATCCGGCCCGGTTCGACCGCTGGCTGTACGACCGGCACGCCGGCTACCGCTACGGCATGGCCGAGAGGCTGCGCATCTGGATCGAGGTGGCCGCCGACTGGTCCGCCGCCCGCGATCTGCCCCTGGTGTTCGGCGAGGGCTGGGTCGGCTACACCCCGCTGCACGGCACCTTCGAAGAAGGGCCCGTAGGAGCCGGGATCTGCCTGGACGCTGTGGAGCACGCCCAACGAGTGGGCGCGTGGGGCACCGTGGTCTGCTCGAACGCGGCCCCGCACCATCCGATGTGGGCCGACGTGGATTTGCAGGTCACCGCCAACGCGCTGTTCGAGGGGCAGCGATGAACGGCCGCTTCGAAGCCAGGACGGCTCTGGTCACCGGCGCCGCCTCGGGCATCGGCGCGGCCACCGCCCGCCGCCTGGCCGCCGAGGGGGCGCGCGTGCTGCTGGCCGACATCGCCGACGAACAGGGCCGCGACGTCGCCGCCTCGATCGGTGAACGGGCCGCCTTCGTGCACCTGGACGTCTCCTCCGCCCGCGACTGGGCCGCCGTCGCGGAGCAGGTGCGCGATCGCTTCGGCCGTCTGGACGTGCTGCACGCCAACGGCCCGGGCCGGGTCGTGCCCGCCCGGCCGGTGCACGAGATGCCCGAGTCCGACTGGGACCTGCAGATCGACGTCTCGCTCAAGGCCGCCTACCTGGCGGCGCGCACGTTCTGCTCGCTGCTGGCCGCGACCTCCGGGGCGCTGGTCATCACCTCATCCGTGCACGCCCAGACCGGCATCCCGGGCTGCGCCCCGTACGCCGCGGCCAAGGGCGGGCTGCAGTCGCTGACCCGGCAACTGGCCGTCGAATACGCCCCTCAGGTACGCGTCAACGCCGTCGTCCCCGGCCCGATCATGAGCCCCGCCTGGGACGGCATCGACGAGCAGGGCCGCGCCGCCACCATCGCCGAAACCCCGGCAGGTCGCTTCGGCACCCCCGACGAGGTGGCAGCCGCCGTCGCCTTCCTCGCCGCGCCGGAGGCCTCCTTCATCACCGGCGCCTGCCTCAACGTCGACGGCGGCTGGAGCATCTCCACCACTTCCTCCTAGAACGGAACCCCATGAAGATCGTCTCCATGGACACCTTCCTCGTCCCACCGCGCTGGCTGTTCCTGCGCATCCGCACCGACGAGGGCATCACCGGCTGGGGCGAACCGGTCGTCGAAGGCCGGGCCGAGACCGTCCAGGCCGCCGTCGCCGAGCTGGCCGACTACCTGATTGGCGAGGACCCGCTCCGGATCGAGGACCACTGGCAGGTCCTGACCAAGGGTGGCTTCTACCGGGGCGGCCCGGTGCTGTCCAGCGCGGTCGCCGGCATCGACCAGGCCCTGTGGGACATCGCCGGCAAGGCCGCCGGGCTGCCTGTGCACCAACTGCTCGGCGGCCCGGTGCGGGAGAAGGTCCGCATGTACGCCTGGATCGGCGGCGACCGGCCCGCCGAGGTGGCCGATCTGGCGGCGGCGCAGGTCGAGGCCGGGTTCACCGCCGTCAAGATGAACGGCTCGGCCGAGCTGACCGCCATCGACACCCCGGCCCGCACCATGGAGGTCATCCAGCGCGTCGCCGCCGTGCGCGAGGCCATCGGCGAGCACCACGACCTGGTGGTGGACCTGCACGGCCGGGCCTCCACCGCCATGGCCCGGCGGCTGCTGCCACTGCTGGAGCCGTACCTGCCGCTGTTCGTGGAGGAGGCGGTGCTGCCCGAGCACTCGCGCAACCTGGCCGCGCTCGCCGCGAGTACCAGCATCCCGCTCGCGACCGGTGAGCGGTTGTTCTCGCGGTGGGATTTTCGCGATGTCATCGGGCATGGCATCGCGGTAGCCCAGCCGGACGTGAGCCATGCCGGCGGAATTTCGGAGGTCCGCCGGATCGCCGCGCTGGCCGAGACCTATGACGTGACCATGGCCCCGCACTGCCCGCTCGGCCCGATCTCGCTGGCCGCCAGCCTGCAACTGGCCTTCGCCATCCCCAACTTCCTCATCCAGGAACAGAGCGTCGGCATCCACTACAACGAGGGCAACGACGTCCTGGACTATCTCGTCGATCCCGCCCCGCTGACCTTCCCCGGCGGGCACGCCACCCGCGCCACCCGCCCCGGGCTCGGCATCGAGATCAACGAGGCCGCGGTGGAGCGGATGGCGCGGCAGGGCCACCGCTGGCGCAGCCCGCTGTGGCGGCACGCCGACGGCTCTTTCGCCGAGTGGTGACGGTTACCAGATCCGGAAGGCCGTCAGGGTGGTGAGAGCCCGAGGGGGCTGCCGTAGTCGAAGAGCCGTTCAATACCACACCGCCCGCTTCCGGCTCGTGCCCGCGCTCGCCAAGGCTCTCACCGTGGCCACCCCACCGGTCCGCAAGCCGGGTACGGCCTGGATCGAACTGCCTCGCCCGGCCACGGCCGGCACTGAGCCGGCCGGGCACGTGCGGATCGGCTACGCCCGCGCCTCCACCGTCCGCCAGTCCCTCGACGCGCAGCTCGACTCCATCAAGGCCGCCGGCGTTCTCATACGAGGCGGCGGTGTCGAACTTGCGGTACCCGGCGGCCAGGGCGTCGGTGACGGCCTGCTCGGTCTGTCTGCCGGGATGAATCTGGAAGACCCCGAAGCCCTGGTGGAAGTGGATCACGATGTCGCACGAACGCCCCAGCGAGGCGTGGAAAGCCTGGTCGGGCGACCAGAAGCCGCCGCCGATCACCGGGTGGGGCGAGCCTGTGCCAGCCACTGCTTCGCGGGGCGCGGTGCCGTACGAGAGTCCAGGACGTAGTCACATCGTGATCCGCAAACAGCGCAGCTCATCATGGGCAAGACCCGACACAAGAACCCCCGCACCGCCATGCGCCACGTTAAACCGGCGCCGAGGCCATCGCCAAGGTCACCGAGGTCCTCACCCCGTCGCCGTGCCCACTGATCAATTGAGTGGTGGCCGGCCGGAGCCGCAGGAATTTCCGGCACTCGAGCTCGCTGTCTGCCACCTCACCTACTGGGCGACTGGTCCGTCCAGGTGGGATGCGGCTGCTGGGACGGGAAGACAACCGCCAGCCCCACGGGCCTGAAGACGGCCCGCCTACGACGGCTGCTGGCGGCCATTCCAGCTCGCCTTCATGCTGCTCTGCCTCGATGGCATCGTCGACCCGGAACACGACGATCGAGGCATCGCCGACCTGCTCTGGTTCCCCACCGGTGGTGGAAAGACCGAGGCCTATCTCGGACTCATCGCCTTTACCGTTTTCCTCCGCCGCCTCCGTAACGGCGTGTTGGGAGGAGGTGTCACCGCGTTGATGCGCTACACACTCCGCCTGCTCACCCTGCAGCAGTTCGAGCGCGCCGCCGCGCTCATCTGCGCGATGGAGATCATCCGAAGGAACGACCGGACGAGTACGGAGCAGAGACCATCTCCATCGGCATGTGGGTAGGATCCGCCGCAACCCCCAACAAGCTGAAGGACGCGGCGCGGGCGACTGCCGCAGTAAATGCGGCATTTACTGCGGCAGTGTCGGTGGCGGAAAGATCTACCGGATGATCGTCAATTCTTCCTGACGGCGGCGAGGGCGCTCCGCAACGATGTGCGGACGAGCGACAGCGACACCATGCCCGGACCAGGCGAGCCGGACCGCCGGAGGGTTCTCCTGGCTCACGCGCGCCCGCCGGTTGTTGACGGCCCAGCTGTCCGGGAGGGGACCCGATTCGGTGGCTTGCGTGTGGGGGCGAAGAGGTGCGGGCGTGGCCTGGGGCCATGGGCGCCTGTCGCCCTCGCACAATGGAAATATGTAAATGAGGATGCGGCGCGCTGATCAGCGCCGGCTGGATCATCCGGTGCCGGCCCGCACGACTTGCTGCTGACACAGTTCGCCGCGTCGAGGACGGTGACAGTGACGGTGTTGGGCCGGCACAGGAGCCTGGCGGACACAGCGTTGCGCCCTACTGGCCGACCAGGCTCCGCTAGGAGACGGATGTGGTGAGCACCGAGGAGTCACCATTGCTCCACATTCCCCGGATCTTACGCCGGGTTATTTTCCAGTCCGCGTCCGTGCGGCGGAGAGTGTCGTGATAGGTGCCGCCAAGGATGTACTGTCCGCTGCCGGTCGCTTCCGCGCGCACGTGCTGGGCGATGAAGGTGGCATGGGTGGTGGCCATGTCTCCGTTGACGGTGATGCGGAGATTGCCCACGAGATGCTGGGTCGCGTCAAGCGGTTCTAGGAACGCTTTGGTTCCCGCGATGATCGCCTCACGGCCGGCGACATTGGCGTTGACGTAGTCGCCTTCGGCTTCCGGGGCATAGCAGGTCGCGAACAGATCCCAGTCGCGGGCGTCCATGGCGTGCGCGACGGTGTAGATCACCTCGGTGATGGCGGACTTGTCCAACAGTTCTCGAACGGAACCGGATTCTGCGGAAAATGTCATGCTGGTTTGCTCCTTGGAAACGAGCGCGCGTCGGCGCTCTGTTACGGCGGCTTGAGGCCGACCACCAGGTTCTTGGTGAGTTGGATCGTGCTGAGTCAGGGGAATGGCGTGAGCCCTATCCGTCTACGCGCTCGAGCACGACAACGGGGATCTGCCTGCCCGCAGCTGCCTCGAACTCGGCGAACTTCGGGACGAGCGCCACCTCTTTCGCCCACAGTTGCTCACGCTCTTCTCCCTGCGCGAGCCGGGCCATGGCCGGCACGGTCCGCGTGCCCACCTCGACGGTCACCCGCGGGTGCGCCATGAGATTGCGGACCCACGCCGGATCACGCGGACTGCCGCCGTGGGTTCCGAAGACGGCCCAGCCGTTGTCGACCGGCTGGAAGAACAACGGGTTGATCCGCTTGCGCCCGCTCCTGGCCCCGATGTTGTGCACCAGGATGAGCCGCATGCCTCGTTCGTCGAAGCCGGGCATCCGGGGCGGGACAGGGCGGCCGGCGGCGAACTCCGCCTCGCTGCTCCAGGACACGTACCCGGCGTTCGCCCGGAACTCGGCGATGATCCGCTCGTTCCAGGTGCTGCCGTCCGGCTCGGTGACATCGTTCTCGCTGGTCGTGGACGGATCGGACATGGCTTCCCTCTCACTATCCGGAGCATATGCTCCTGTAAGGTAGCACATTGGGAGCACGTGCTCCGGATAAGCGGGTAGGCTTGGCCTATGGCAGTGGCTGAACCGGAAGAACCGAAGAGATCGGAAGGCACCACGAGGCGCCGCGCGGTGCGCGCGGACGCGATCCGCAATCGGGAAGCGATCATCGAGGCCGCCTCGGAAGTCCTGGCCGCACAAGGCACCGCGGTGGACGTGCGCGAGATCGCTGGCCGCAGCGGAGTGGGCATGGGCACCCTCTACCGGCACTTTCCCAAGAAGGAAGACCTCATCCGGACGGTCCTGCGCAGGGACTTCTCCAAATGGGCGGACTCCGCACGCCAGGCGGCCATCGAGGCCCGAGACCCCTGGGCGGCCTTGACCGATTTCTACCAGCAAGCCCTCACCGGTTACGCACGGCACAGCGCGATCATGGAGAACTTCGCACTGACCTGGTCGGCCCCCGATGTGGCGGGCATCCAGCAGCTTCGCCTGGTCATCGAGGAACTGCGCGCCCGCGCCACGGACGTGCTGCGCCCCGGCGTGACCACCGACGACCTTCTGCTCCTGCTGGTCTCCCTGGGACACGCCGTCCAGGTCACCGACGAGTGCCGCCCGCACATGTGGAACAGGCTGCTGCACATCTGTCTCTCCGGGCTGCGTGCCGACCACCGCGAGCTACTGCCCGCCGAGGCGGCACCGGACACCAACTCCTGGACGAGACTACTCCCAGGATCGTGATCAACACCCGCAATCTGGGCTTCTGCGACTGTCACGACATCGGGGTTTGATCAGCGGGCAACTCCGGGCAGAAATGCCTGCTCGTCTGCGGCGATGTCATCTGGCAGACCCTGCTGGCCGGGCTGCCGCTTTAGGTGAGACGAGCACATCGTGCAGCCCTGGCCACTGCGATACCGCGACGTCGCCCCCGGCCAGCGCGAGCTGCAGGGCTCCCACGCCCCCTCGGGTGTGGCGTTCACCGTGCTCGCCGCCCTGTCCGGGATGGAACGCGAGTACATCCGCGACCGCACCCTGGAAGGCCACGAATCCGCCCGCGCCCGCGGCAAGGCCATCGGCGGCGCCGCCGTCACCGACGAGAACATGCCTTCCATGGCCCTGCACCTGCGCGACCAGGACCTCAGCCTGCGCGACATCGCCGCCCGGCTCGTCATCACCAGCGGCAAGAAGAAGGGCCGCCGCCCCTCGGCCGCGACCGTCCTGCGCATGCTGCGCGACCACGACCAGCAGACCGCGACCTGACGGGACAGGCCCCTCACGGCTCGGGGAACGACTGAACGCGGGGAAAGCTATTGCAGGCGGATCGCCTCGGCCGCGCGGCGGCAGACCGGGTACACCGAGTTCCCGCCCGCGTCCAGCCCCTCCACCAGCCGGTCATCGATCACCACGATGTCCCACTCGCCCGGTGCGGCCATCCCACCACCAGCCCCGTCAGCCACGGCCACGACGTCTCATCGGTGTCGCCGGCCGTCAGCGGGTGGCGGACCCGCACCAGCGACGCGTCCGGGAACGGGTTCGCCTGCCGGGCCAGCGCTCCCGCCAAGGTCTCCACGCCCAGCTCCAGGTCCGGCTTGGCCAGCGTCTTGTTGACCGTGCCCGCAGCCAGTTCATCGGCCAGCGCCAGGATGACCGTGTTGCTCGCCGCGAACGCCTCCACCGCGGCCGCGTACTGTCGACCTTCGCGGCCTCGGCCGCGGTCAGGTCCTGGGCCTGCCAGCGCTCGCCGGTGCTCGGCGGCGGCCTGCCCGGCCACGTCCGGGTCGGCCAGCTCATCCACCTCCTGCAGCAGCAGGATCGTCGGCTGGATCTGGCGGACGACCTCGGCCAGCCGCGGCCAGCGTCCCTGCGCCCGCGCCGCGTACTGCGCGTTCTGACTCATCACCGTGATCGTCGCCATGGGGTGAGGCTCCTCAGTGGCCCGCAGCCGGCAGGCCGGTCAGCTCCAGGCGGCGGTCGGTCCTCAGCTGGATCTCGCCGTACGGGCTCATGTTCGAGTGGAAGATCGGAGTCAGGCCGCGCCGGTCGGCGTCGGTGAGCACGTCCCGCCACTCCGGCAGGGCGAGGGTGTCTTGGATCATGAGCGTGTTAATCAGGCCGAGGCAGCTTTGGAGGATATGGAGGCACAGCATGCCCAGTTCCTGCTCTTCCCGCCGGTTGGAGGCGAGCTCCCCGCGTTTGCCGAACCGGATGTAGTCGTTGACGCCGTTGTAGTTCTCCACCACGTTCAGCCCGGATTCGGTCTCCCGCTGCAGGTCTGCGCCTGCCGACAATTCCATCCACGCAGCTCAAGCGGCATGTGAGTACTCGTGGAGGACACCGCCAAGCCGGGCTCGTCGGCGTATCTTCAAATTGGTGACTCGCTCTGGCTCCGTGATCGGCTCCGGGGCCGGACGCAGCGGGGCGGCTGGCCAGAGCTTGATGGGCTCGGTGCCCGTTATAGAACAGTTCATACTTGCGTAGGGCGTGCCGAAGGTGGCGTTCGTTCCAGACGAGGCAGCGGTCGAGAAGCTCGTGGCGGCAGGACTGCACCCACCGCTCCATGATGGAGTTCATCCGCGGCATCCGAATGCCGGTGAGCACCGTGGTGATGCCGGCCTCGGCGAGGACCTCGTCCATGAGGATCGGGAACTTGCCATCCCGATCTCGGAGCAGAAAGCGCGCTCGGCAGCCTGCATCTTCCAGGTCCATCACTAGATTCCTGATCACCTGGGTGGGCCAGTTCGCACTGGGGTGAGCGGTGGTGCCGAGCACGCGGACGCGTCTGGTGGCGTGCTCGATGACCGCCAGGACGTACTGGCGTTGCCCACTGAGGGTGACGGTCTCGATGAAGTCGCAGGCCAATAGGGCGTCGGCTTGCGAGCGCAGAAAGTCGGCCCACGTGGTGGAAGCCCGCTCGGGTGCCGGGTCGAGGCCTGCCTGTTTGAGGATCTCCCAGACGGTGGACGGCGCGACCTTGATACCAAGCGTGGTGAGCTCTCCGTGGACCCGCCGATAGCCCCAGCTCGGGTTCTCCCGGACCAGGCGCAGAATGAGGGCGCGGATGGAGGGGACCGTGGGTGGGCGCCCGGGCCGCTTCGGCCGGCAGATACGGGCGTGACGCCGTCTCATCAGATCGCGGTGCCAACGCAGGACAGTGTCCGGCCGGACGAGAAGCCTCAACTGGCGCAGAACCTCGCGGGGCAGCGACGTCAGGAGAGCGGCAAGGAAGGCCCGGTCCTCGGGCGCGAATCGCACTCTGGTGTCGGCGCCGAGTTGGCGTTCAAGGACGGCGATCTGGTGACGCAGGACGAGAATCTCCACATCCTTGTCCCGATCGCTCATGGGGAGCAACCGCGGCGCGGCGAACGCGTTCGTAACGGTGAGGTAGGCCAGGCGAAGGAGCACAGCGGATCATCCTGCCGTACGCGCTTCCGTCTTCGGGCGGCCGGAGCTCGCGTACACCACGCGAAGCCCTCACAGAGTCATGACCTGGGCGGATGTAGTTATCGGCAGGCGCAAAGTTCGTCGAAACAGCTCTTATACCAGAACACACCCGGGGTAAACGCAGAGCACACAACCGTGCCTACACACAGGTCGTGCGCGAGATGGCACGGGCCCGCCGCCGCGGTGACCGCGCCGCCCTGCGCCAGCTGCGCAAGCAGCAGCGTTGTCTGCCCAGCGGGGATCCTGACGATCCCGGCTACCGGCGGCTGCGCTACTGCCGATACGCAGACGACCAGATCCTCGGGTTCACCGGTCCCAAAGCCGAGGCCGAGCAGATCAAAGCCCGTCTCACCCAGTTCCTGCGCGATGAACTCCGACTGGAACTGTCCGCGGACAAAACCCTGATCACGCACGCCCGAACAGGCGCAGCGCGCTTCCTCGGCTACGACATCACCGTCCAGCACGCCGATCGCAAAGCCACCCGTGGTAAGCGGTCGATCAACGGCGGTATCGCGTTGCAGGTGCCCACGGCGGTGATCAAGGCCAAGACCAGCCCCTACCTCAAAGGCGGTAAACCCGCGCACCGGTCCCAACTGGTGAACGAGAGTGACCACACCATCGTCAACACCTTCGGAGCCGAATACCGGGGTCTGGTCAACTATTACCTGCTGGCCGGCGATGTTTACAAGCTGAGCCGGGTGCGGTGGGTCATGGAAACCGCACTGCTGAAAACGCTGGCCTGCAAGCACGCCTCGACGGTGTCGAAGATGGCGGCCCGCTACAAGGCCAAGATCGATACACCCGACGGGACCCGTACCTGCTTTGAGGCCCGCGTCGAACGCGACGGCAGGAAACCTCTGGTCGCACGGTTCGGTGGACAGCCACCGAAAAAGAAGAGAAACGCGGTACTGGTGGACCGCAAACCGGTCCCGGGCATCGTCCGGCACAAGGAACTCATCAACCGGCTCCTGACCGGACGATGCGAATCCTGCGATCACCAAGGCGAGGTGCAAGTACACCAGGTCCGGAAGATCGCAGACCTCACCAAACCGGGAAGGCCACAGCCCCCATGGATGGAAACCATGGCAAAACGGCGACGAAAACCCTCATCGTATGCGCCACCTGCCACGACACCATCCATGGACGACACCCCACCGCGACAACCACGCAGCAATCACTGGAGAGCCCGTTGCTCGGAAACGGGCACGGCGGGTTCGGGAGG
Source organism: Nonomuraea angiospora (assembly GCF_014873145.1). Taxonomy (NCBI): domain Bacteria; kingdom Bacillati; phylum Actinomycetota; class Actinomycetes; order Streptosporangiales; family Streptosporangiaceae; genus Nonomuraea; species Nonomuraea angiospora. The sequence goes on from NZ_JADBEK010000001.1 coordinate 7,108,930, forward strand.
GGGCCGTCCGGAAAAGGACCAGCACGCTGGCACCTCGCCGGACGGCCTACCTCGCTGAGCTGCGTACCCGGTCAGCACCAACCGCAGGTGCCGTTCGTTGTAGATCAGCATGCGGCGTCCGCGGCGGCGTCTTCACCACCGTCACGCCCACGCCGGCGAAGACCGCGTCGAAGACATCAGTGAACTTGGTGTCTCGGTCACGGATGAGGAAGCGAAACGAGCCGGGCCGCTCGCCGAGGTCCATGAGCAGGTTTCGGGCCTGTTGGGCTGTCCAGGCTCCGGTGGGGTTGGCGGTCGCGCCGAGGATATGCACGCGCCGGGTGGCGACTTCCATGACAATCAGCACGTACAAGCGCTTCAAGGAGATGGTGTCGATGTGGAAGAAGTCGACGGCCAGCAGTCCTTTCGCCTGGGTGCGTAGGAAGGTCTTCCACGGGGTGTCGGCGTCTCGTGGAGCCGGGCCGACCCACCGGCTCAGCAGGATCCGGCGTACGGTCGCGTCGCTGACCTGGTAGCCGAGTCGGAGCAGTTCACCGTGCACCCGGCGATATCCCCAGGACGGGTTCTCCCGCGCCAGGCACATCGCCAACTCCCGGATCTCCTTGCTCATCCGGGGCCGGCCGGACTGGTGCGGATACGTCCATCGGCGTCGGACCATGCGGCGGTGCCAGGCCAGCAGGGTGCCCGGCGTCACCAGCCGGTGAGCCCTCAACCCGGGTGGTAAGAAGCCGGGATAGCGCGGCCAAGATCGCTCGATCCTCCCAGTCCGGCTTCGGCCGGGCGACTTGCCTCCGCAATATCGCCACTTCATGCCGCAGCACCACGATCTCGACGTCCTTCGTCGCCTCGCCTTGGCCCAGCAGCACCAGCCAGCCGAACAACCGAATCATGATCATATACAGGAGACGGACAGACACAAGAACCGATCTTGCCCGTACCGCCGCATCAGATCGACCTGCAGGTCAAGCGCTCTGCGATGACTTTTGAAGCGGTACAGGATAGTTGTTCGGCACAGCAGACTCCTTCCAGGAACCAGGGTTCCCCAGAGATCAGGTGTCCACCAAACCGGGCCAACTCCAATACAGCAGACGCACCGGCACAGAACGCGATCTTGCCCGCGTGGCCTCTGGAGGTCAAAGCCGCAGATCAGGTACCACCGGACGAGTTATGAAGTGGTACAGGGAACCAGAACGGCAGATCGACGAGACGATCTGCGGTTCGACACGGTGCACAAAGACCTCCAAGTCACTCAATATCCGACGGCCGCAAGTCTTCCACGCTCCCCGCCGCTGCATCTCGGCCTGGTGCTCGAACCGGCTGCCAATCCGCCGGTTCGAGCACCAGGCCCCGGCTGGCGAAGGAGTCGGCGTCCTGACCCAAGAACCCTACGACCGGATCGGTCAGCAGCCGGGCGCGCCGAAGGTATTGCAGAATGTCACCGGATTGCCGTACTCCAGCCCTTTCACCACTCGCCCGCCGCGCCATTCGAAGTGGTACACGTACACGTTCTGGTAGGGGCGGCCGTCGGCGGTCGTGAAGTCACCGTTGGCCTGGACGAACGACTCCTTGCCGTCGGCGCTCACGCTCACCTTGACGTTGACGAAGTCGATTCGTCCCATGATCGTGAAGGCGTTCTTCACGTACGCCAGCACCTCGGTCTTGCCTGTGAAGTGGGCGGCGTCCTCTCTTCGACCGGTGAATGACAGCGGCAGCGTCAGAGTGGCGTCGGCGTCGAAGAGCGCCGACACGGCTTGGAGATCCTTGCGTTCGAACGCGAGGATGAGCGCCTTCGTTCGCCGTTTGGTGTCCTGAGCTCGACTCGAAGCTGACGCGGAGGCGGGGAAGGATGCAGCAAGGGCAAAGAGCGCTATCGCTAGGGCCAGCATGTTTCGTGTCCTCATGATGCTCCTCGATGACAGTGTGATACTGAGTATCCTATGAGATTCGATCTCATTATGCATCAATGAGGGACTCACTAGACTGTCCGGCATGGATCGGCAGCACGGGCTGGCAAGCTCGCTCCGGGAGCTCAAGCAGCAGCGGGCCCGGGAAGCGCTCGTCGAGGCCGCACATGCGTTGTTCGACGAACGCGGCTTTGAGAGGGTCACGGTCACGGACATCGCCGCGCGTGCCGAGGTCGGACGGGCTACGTTCTTCCGCTACTTCGGTGACAAGCAGGAGGTCGTCTTCGCCGACGTCGGCGAACTCGATGCGGCGATGGCCGAAGCCGCACGGATCCCCTCCGGCGGCCCGATCGGCGCCTCGATGCCGGCCGCGCTGGCCTTCGTGCGCGCCGTGGTGGTCTCCTACATGCTGCGCTTGACGGCCGAACCAGACACCTACGCGCGGCACGAGCGACTGGTGGACAGTCACCCCGAATTGCAGGCGCGCAGCCTCATCAAACAGCGCCGGTACGCCGAGGCGCTCCGAGGCTTGCTAGAGGACAGAGGAGCTGAGCACGAGACCGCAGCCATGGCCGCGGAGATCGGTCTGGCCGCCTTCTACGCCGGGCGCAGGATCGCCGGCAACGATCCCGAGCGCCTGCCCGGAGCCGTCGAGGCGGCGTTCGATCGCCTTACCTGACTGCTCCTCTGCCGTCGGTGTTCCACATGCCGACGATCTGACCGTCGAGGACATCACAGACCGCGCCTATACCGCCACCCGCCAATTCTTCGCCCTGGCGGAGAGCGGCCTCCTCTAACCCGGCCATGATGTCCCGACGGCAGCATCAAGGCCGCCTCGCTCAGATTCCCGCCAGCATGCCGCCGTCCACCAGCACGGACACTCCGGTCAGGAAGCTCATGTCCTCGGAGGCCAGCGCGAGGGCCGCCGTGGCCAGTTCCTTCGGCCTGGCCATCCGCTTGAGCCCGTCGATGCCGGGTTGCGGGCCGGCCTTGAGCGCCGCCCATTCCTCGTCGCTGGCGTCGGGGGCCATGATGGACCGCCAGCCGTCCACCATGGCGGTGTCCGTGGTGCCGGGGGAGAGCGCGACGACCCGGATCCCGGAGGCGCCGAGCTCGACGGCGGCCGAGCGCACGAGGCCGGTCACCGCCCCCTTGCTGGCGGCGTACGCGCCGGCGTACGGCCTGGTGGCGAACTCGTTGGCCGAGCCCGTCACCAGAATGACCCCGCCGCCCGACTCCTTGATGTGGGGGGCCTGATACTTGATCCCGAGCCACACGGCCCTGGAGTTGGTGGCCAGCGTGTCCTCCCACTCCGCCAAGGTCATGTCGGTGAGGTACTTGCGGTGCTGGACACCCGCGTTGTTCATCGCGACGTGCAACCCGCCGTACGTCCGCACGACCCGGTCCACGAAGGTCTGGAGCTGGCGGGGGTCGCGTACGTCGGCCTTGATGTAAGTGGCCTCCCCGCCGCTCTGCTTGATCTCCCGTTCCACCTGCCAGCCGAGGTTCTCGCGCCGTCCGCAGAAGCCCACCTTGGCACCCTCGCCAGCGAAGGCGATCGCGGCCTCCCTGCCGATGCCCGAGGTGGCGCCGGTGACGAGCACCACCTTGCCCTCGTACCGCCTGCCCGTGGCCGCCGCGGCCGGAGCCGCCTGCGCCATCGCCATCCCCGCCACGCCGGCCATCCCGGCTGCTCCGGCCAGCAGCGAACGGCGCCCAACATAACTGCTCATCGCCCTTACCCTCATCTTCGAACAGTCCGCATATGCAAGTGATTGCTCGCAAAAATATACGAGCTTTCGCTCGCGTTTGCAAACCGCGATCGGTCACGCAGGCGTCGAGGGACGTTGCCCGGCCTCCCTCACCTTCCGAAGATCCGGCCCCTCGGCGAAGGCGTGCAGGCGTACGGGCTGGGGCCGGCGGGTTCTCCCATGAGCATTCGGATGGTGATGGCGCCGACGTCGTCGCCGAGTCGACGGCCGTTGGGGAAACCCTGCATGTCCCCGCCGAGTAGGCCGAAGCGGTTCGGTCGGTTGGTGGGCGCGGTGGTCATGTTGAGCCGTAGTTCGTCAGATGGCGCGAACGCCAGTGGATCGGCGTCCTGGTTGAGCAGTTGAGAGTTCAGAACGGTGTCGATCAGCCCGGGCGCGCAGCGTCTCGGATCAGAGCGGCCCTGGCCGCAACGAGGGACCAGGGCCGTGTCTTTCCACGATCAGATCAACACCTGATGCGCCGGTAATGAACCTTGTCGTGGAACGTTATCGACTGACTGCCGCGAAGGACCGAGAACACATGCAGCTTCGTCTGGATGCGGTAAAGCTGGCTACCGCCCGAGCACTTCCAGCGCACGTCCTGCTTGATGGTGAAGGCCGGTGTCGCGTTGCTGTCCTTGGCGGATCGGGTGGCCTTGGTTCGCCAGTAGCCGAAGCCCCGGTACTGCTGCAGCGTGGTCGTGATCGACATGTGCCGGCCCCAGCCGCCCTTGTTGCAGTGCAGCTGCCTGCTGGATTTGATGTACCGGCCCTTCTTGTAGGGCGGTATGTGGCGCTGCCAGCCGCGACATTGGGGGTGGTAGGCGGTGTCGAAGCCGTCCTTGCGCGTCCAACGCGGCGCGGCCGACTGAGCGCTGGTGGCCTGGGGTCCGGCGCCGCGCTCTTCCGGAGCGGCGTTGGCCGACGCGGTCGCGAGCAGGGGACTCAGGAGGGCGGCGGTCGTCAGGGCCGCCTTCCCGGTGATCGACGTCATGGTTCCGTGATTCATGAAGTGACGGCGGGCCTGCTTGTCAGAGTGCGTCGCCCGGCCCGTTGTTCCGTCGTTCGGACGTCTGGCCTTTCGAGTCCACTCTGCGGCGGTCAGGCTCGCGCGTCTGTGTCGAAGTGCACACTCGTGGAACTTTTTGTCAGGAGATCTCCGCGATCAGATCCCCTTCGTCCAGGACGTCACCTTCGCTGACGGGCAGCGCGGTGACGACGCCGGACGTCTCGGCCTCGACAGGGATCTCCATCTTCATGGATTCGAGGATCACCAGCGTGTCGCCGGCGGCGACGCTGTCGCCCGTGGAGACGAGCACCTTCCAGACGTTGGCCGCCAGGTCGGACGTGATCTGCTGGCCCATCTCAGCTTCCTTTCCTTGGGGTGGCGCGCATCCGCGCGACCAGCGCGGTGCTGTACGAGCCGTCGGCGAACTCGGGTTCGTCGAGGAGTTCGGTGAAGAAGGGCAGGTTCTGCTTCGGACCCGCGATCGTGAAGGTGGCCAGCGCGTCCCGTGCCCTGGCGAGCGCGTCCTCCCGGGTGCCCGCGTGCACGACCAGCTTGGCCATGAGGGAGTCGTACGCGGGGGTGACCCGATTGCCCTGCCCGTAGGCGGAGTCGACGCGGATGCCGTCGCCGGACGGCTCGTTCCAGGCGTTGATCGTCCCCGGGCCGGGCAGGAACCGCACTGGATCCTCGGCGTTCACGCGGAACTCGATGGCGTGCCCGCGCGGGCGCAGCGTGGTGAGGTCCATCGACGGCGGCTCGCCCGCCGCGACACGAAGCTGTTCCTCGACCAGGTCGACGCCCCACACCGCCTCGGTGACCGGGTGCTCGACCTGCAGTCGCGTGTTCATCTCCAGGAAGACGAACCCCTGGGCGCCCGGTTCGCCGTACACCAGGCACTCGACGGTGCCCGCGTTGCGGTAACCGACGGCCTTGCCCACCTGCACGGCCGCGGTGAGCATCTGCTCGCGCAGGTCCGGGTCCAGGCAGGGGGACGGGCTCTCCTCGACGAGCTTCTGGTTGCGCCGTTGCACCGAGCAGTTGCGCTCTCCGAGGGCTATGACGGCACCGTCAGCGAGACCCAGGATCTGCACCTCGACGTGCCGTGCGCCGGCGTAGTAGCGCTCCAGCAGGATCGCCGGATCGCCGAACAACCGCTCGGCGAATCCGGACACGGCCGCGTACTGCTTGCGCAGGTCGTCCTCGTCGTGGGCGACGGCCATGCCCATGCCGCCGCCGCCCGCCGCGGCCTTGACCATCAGGGGATAGCCGATGGCCGCCGCGGCTTCGAGCGCGGCGGCCTCGCCCGCCACCGGCTCCGGGGTGCCGGGCGCGACCGGGACCCCGGCGGCGGCGACCGCGTTCCGGGCGTTGATCTTGTCGCCCATCAGCTCGATGACGTCCGGCGCGGGACCGACCCAGACCAGTCCAGCCTCCTGGACGGCGCGGGCGAAGCCGGCGTTCTCCGACAGGAAGCCGTAGCCGGGATGGACGGCCTCGGCGCCGGTACGGCGGGCTGCCGCCAGCACCTTCTCGGCGTTGCGGTAGGACTCGGCGGGAGCCGCGGGGCCGAGCTCCACCGCCTCGTCGGCCTCGCGGACGAACGGCAGGTCGGCGTCGGCGTCGCTGTACACCGCGATGGTGCGCAGGCCGAGCCGCCGCGCGGTGCGGATGATCCTCCGGGCGATCTCGCCGCGGTTGGCGACCAGCAGAGACTCCATCATCGGCGGCCTCCCTCCGCTGAGCTGCCGAGCAGCACGGCCAGCGGGGCCAGCTCGATCCCGTGGCCGGTCAGCGCCCTGTGCACCGCCTCGGCGATCTCCGGGCCGTTGGGCGCGTCGCCGTGCAGGCACAGGGACACCGCGTCCACGTCGAGTTCGGTGCCGTCGTCGGCGGCGACCTTGCGCTCCAGCACCATGCGGACCGCGCGGCGGGCGACCAGCTCGGGGTCCCACGCCTTCTTGACCGGCTCGATGACGAGCTTCCCCGTACGGTCGTAGTGCAGGTCGGGGAACGCCTCCAGGACCAGCCGCACCCCCTCGGCGGCCACGGCGTCCGCCGCGGCGGAGGTGAGCAGCATCAGCGGCAGCGACGCGTCCACCTTGGCCACCGCCCGGGCGATCGCGGCCGCGACGGCGGGGTCCTCCGAGGCCATCACGTACAGCGCGCCGTGCGGTTTGACGTGCGCCAGCCGGCCGCCGGCAGCCCGCACGAAGGCCTGCAGGGCGCCGAGCTGGTAGAGGCAGTAGTCCTCCAGGTCCTCGGCCGGGATCATCATGCGGCGGCGGCCGAAGCCCATCAGGTCGGGGAAGGCCAGATGCGCGCCGATGGCCAGCCCCTGCCGCACCGCGGCGGCCACCGTGCGCCGGATCGTCGGCGGGTCCCCCGCATGGTAGCCGGTGGCGATGTTGACCGAGGTCAGGTACGGCATCATGCCGAGGTCGTCGCCGAGGCTCCAGCGGCCGAAGCTCTCGCCCATGTCGCAGTTGAGGTCCACGCGCGGCATCAAAGCTCCTCGTAGTGGTGCGGGTCGGTCGTGTAGTCGACGCGGGCGGCGAGCGCCAGCGCCTCGTCCAGCGACACCTCTCGGAAGCGGATCAGGTCACGGCCGGGACGGAGCTGGCCGACCTTCCACAGTCCGGCCTGGACGACGGCGGCGATCACGGTGAAGCCGCCCGCGGTCGGGCCGTCGGGCCCGAGGATGACCGGCACGTCCCCGTTGGTGTTGATGCCGCCGATCGGGTAGCTCCCGTCCAGCACGTTGGACGGGTGCCCGCCCGCGACCCCGCCGGACGGCCTGGCCCACTGGAAGCGATGCGACTCCAGCCGGGTGCCGACGCGGTTGGAGTTGAGATCGACCTTCCACTCCCGGCCGACCAGATCCTTCCAGTCCTGCTCGGTGAGGAAGTCGGGGTCCGCGTGCGGGCCGCGCATCACCTCCACCTCCCAAAGGTTGGCCAGCGCGGGCCGCAGCGACGCCGGCACGCGGAGCCGCGGTGGCGGCGCGGTCACCGCCCGCGCCCGCAGGACGTCGCCCTTCACCAGAGCCCGGCCCTCGACGCCGCCGATGCCGCCCATGGTGTACGTCGCCCGCGACCCCATCACCATCGGGACGTCGATGCCACCCGCCACCGCCAGGTACAGCCGGAACCCCGGCCCCTTGACGATCGAGCAGGCGATCTCGTCCCCGGGCACCACCCGGACGGTCTCGCCCAGCGGCATGGGCCTGGAATTCAGCCGGAGGCCCGAGCCCTCGGCCCCGGTGACGGCGACCCAGGTCTCGGCAAGGGCACGCAACGTGAGCCGGCCCATCGGGATCTCCAGCGCGGGCGCCCCCGGTTCGTTGCCGACCAGCGCGTTGGCGATGCGGAAGGACACGTGGTCCATCGGCCCGGAGGGGAAGAAGCCCTTGGACTGCAGGCCGCGGCGGCCGGGGTAGTCCTGGACCAGGGTCTGCAGCCCCGGCATGACGATGTCGAAGACCGCGTGCGAGTCGGTCATCACGGCACCTCCGTTCTGGCCGCGGCGGCCTCGCGGGCGGACCGCAGCGTGTCGGCCTCGGCGCGCACCTCGGCGGCGCGGGCGAGGTAGTCGGTGACCGAGAACTGGTCGTTCTCGATCACGTACTCGTAGCGGTTCTCCAGGACGTCCCTGCGGGCCGCCAGGAGCTGGTCCTCGCTCACGGGCTCGAATCGCACCCGGTCGCCCGGCCGGATCAGGATCGGATCGTCGCGGAACACCTCGTGCCTGGCCAGGACGTCGTAGACGGGTACGGTCCGGCCGAACAGCTGGTAGCCGCCCGGCGCCTCCACCGGGTAGATCGCCACGCAGGGTCCCCCGATGCCGACCGCCCCCTCCGCCGTCCAGGTGCGGGTCGGGTTGTATTTCGGCACGGTGATGGCGTTGCGCGGATCGAGCGGGAACATGAACGGCAGGCCGGGGAAGAAGCCGGTGTACGCGTTCCACCACTCTGTGCCGGTGACCGCCGCGTACAGGGCGTCCCGGCCGGACAGGCCGTTGTACTCGACGATGTAGTCGATGTTGGAGTTGTCGCGGATGTTGGGCGCCTCCTGCCGGATGGTCGTCGCGTAGCGGCGGACCGCTTCGCGGCTCTCGGAGTCGTCGAACGCGATCGGCAGCGTGATCAACCGGCTGGGCAGGACGAGCGAGCGTACCGACCGCTGCGCCCGGTGCGCCTCGTCGACCGCGTCGATGAGCGCCTTCCGGTCGATGATCGCGGGCTCGTGGTGCAGCAGCAGCGAGCGGAAGCCCGGTGCGGCCTCCACCAGCCCCGGCACCGGATGCTCGGCGAGATGGGCCGTGACGGCGGTCACGAAGAAGTTCAGCTCCAGGTCGAGCGCCATCTCGCCGTACTCGACGAGGACGTGGCGGTCACCGGCGGCCCGGTAGACGATGGCCGGCCGGTCTCCTTCGGCCGGACGGCGGTTGATGATGGCGGTCATGGTTCCTCTCTCAGCGGCCGGCCGGCGCGGTGGCACCGGCCGGAGCGGTCGAGTCGGCGGCGCAGGCGGAGCAGACGGCGGCTCCCCCCGCGTTCGGGTCGCGGTCCATCTCCACGGCCACGTATGACCGGTCGCAGGAGTGGCACCTGATGCGGGCCTCCCAGATGTCCTCGACCTCGTCTCGCGGGTCCTCCCCGGCAGGCCGTACGGCGCCGGGGGCGGTGACCAGGGCGGCGTAGTAGAGGCCCGCGGCGACGGCGACGGTGATCAGCGGTGCGAGCTGCGCGAGCACGGGGCTGGCCGACTGCTCGGTGAGCACGATCCCCACGGCGGAGGCCGCGAGCCAGGCCCCCGCGCCCGCGGTCACCGGCTTGAGCCGCCGTGGCCGGAACTCGGGCAGGCCGTCACGGTCCGCGCCCCGCACCGCGATGTGCACCATCGCGATCGCGACCCACGCGGTCACGAAGACGCCCTGCCAGGCGAGCGCGCGCAGCAGGTAGCTCAGCACGTCGGTCAGCATGAACAGGTAGGCGAGCACGCCTGCCACGACGGTCCAGACGGCCCGCGGCAGCCTCAGCCGGAGTACCCGCGTGGCGAACGCGTCCAGGTTGGTGGAGGCGAGATAGTAGTTGGCGGTGTTGATCCGCGTCTGGGAGACGAAGATCACCAGTACGCCGGCGAAGCCCAGCGACCTGACGAACGCGGTGACCACACCCGTCTCGGTGCCCGCGATGTCCCAGGCGCGCAGCAGATAGATGCCGATCAGGCCGTTGACGGCGAAGGTGAAGGCGTAGAAGACCCAGCCGAAGGTGACCGTACCGTGGAACTTCTGGTCCTCCGCCCGGCCGAAGCGGGCGTAGTCCACGGTGTACATCATCATGATGTACACACCCATGTAGATCAGGTACGCGGTGAGCCAGCCGGGCAGCGGGCCGCTCGGCGCCGCCGACTGAAGCCAGTCCTGCGGGTAGCCCCGCTGGACCGTCGCCGCGATCACCACGGCGACCAGGCCGACCACGTACAGCGGCAGCAGCACGCCGTTGAGCTTGTCCAGCCAGGTCCGCACGCCGCCGATGACCAGCGGCAGCGCGTACGCCACGACCACGAGGTACCAGATCTCGATGGCGCCGCCGAAGTACTGCTGGAAGGCCACCGCGACGATCGAGCCTTCGAACACCGCGTAGTACAGCGCGGTCGCGGCGAAGATGAGCGGTGCGAGTGCCGAGCCCAGCATGCCGAACAGCCGCCGCGACAGCAGCGCGACCGTCAGGCCGGTGCGGGCGGCGTACCTGGACAGGACCAGGTTCACGACTCCAAAGGTGGCCACCGTCAGCACCATGCCGACGATGGTCGCCGGGGTGCCGACGGCGTCCGCCGCGGCCACGGCGACGTAGAGCCAGAACATGGCCGAGAACAGCGCCCACCAGGCCATGGCGAGCGACCATCGGCCGGATCGCCAGGACCTGGGCACGACATGGTTCGAGTAGTCCTCGGTGGCGGCCTCCTTGACGACCTTCGGGTCGTCGGTGAAGGAGACCTCCAGCGCCGGGGGGCCTGCGGAGGTGAGGGACATGCGGGTCTCCTGCGAGCTTTGGGGGTGACGTCGGCTCAGGCCAGGATGTGTCACGACGGCACGCCCGCCCCATCCGCGATCCGGGCAACCGCGCGAGCTGTTTGCGCCATTCGCGTAATTCGCGGTTAACTCACCTGTCCCGTACGGTGAACGCCATCCACAACTCCGCGCGCAGTCCCGGGTCGGAGAAGCGCCTGCCCAGCAGCGTCTCGGCGCGTCCGAGCCGGTAGGTGAGCGTCCGGCGGTGGACACCGAGCGCAGCCGAGGCAGCCTCCGTGTTGCCGTTGTGCGTCAGGAAGGTGCGCACGGTGCCGAGCAGGTCGATCCTGCGGGCCTCCTCGCTCTCCAGCGGGGCCAGCATCGCGATCGCCCATCCCTCCGCCTCGGCCGGGCCGACGTGCGCCAGCAGCCCGACGTCGGCGACGTCCCTGGTGGTCAGCAACGTGTACGGCGCGGAGGCCGGCACCGTGTCGGCGAGCGCGGCCACCCGCGGCCAGACACGAGCCAGGTCGGTCCATTCGACGGCCGCGCCGATCACGCCCCGGCCGCCCTTGACGGAGCTGAGCACCGACTGGAGCACGCCCACGTGCCCCTCCACGGCGGGCAGCACCACCACCATGCGGCCCCGCGCATCGCCCGCGACCAGCGCCGACACGATCTGCAGGCTGCGCTCGTTCTCCAGCGCAACCAGCAGGTCGCCGGGGTGCCCCGGGTCGGCGGTGACGACGGCGATGCGGACGAGCCCCTCGGGGAGCGGGATGCCCAGCGATTCGGCCGCCTGCTCGGCCGCGGCGTACCGGCCGGCCAGGACCAGGGCGAGCACCGTGGCCCGCTCTCTGCGTTCGCTGGCGAGCAGCTCCGCCGCCCGCGCGACCTCCAGCGAGAGCAGATCGACGGCGAGGTCGACCACGCCGCGATCGTGCCCGGACAGCGGATCCGGCCTGCCGACCGCGAGCACGCCCGCGGGCCGGGCCGGCTCGCTCACCGGCAGCAGGGTGACCCGGGTGTCACCGAGGTCGAACATCGCCGAATGCCAGGAGCCGGTGCGCGAGACCTCCAGCCGCACGCGTTCGGCGTTGCGCCGGGCGTGGTCGGGAGCGCCCGCGAGCACGTGACCCTCGCGCGAGAGCAGCAGTACCCACGCGTCGAGGTGCGCCGCCAGGCTGGTGACGATCGAACGGTGCGCGGGAGCCGTCAGGGCCGCCTTCACCAGGATCCGGTAGCGCTCCATCGCCGAGGTCTGCGCGGCCCGCTCGGCGGCGGCGATCCCGTCGGTCACGGCGCGCACCACGGAGCTGAACCGCGTCGGCTCCGACACCTCCACCACGCTCACCCCGAGCCGGTCGGCCGCCTCGACCAGCGTCGGCGGGACGATCGCGTGCCGCAGCCCCACCCCGAACCCCAGCGCGGGCACTCCCGCGCCCACCAGCCGCTCGACGTATTCGGGCCACTGGCTGCTGGTGCGCCCCAGGCTCAGCCCGGTCGTCAGCAACAGGGTGCCCTCGTCGAGGTATGGGGTGGGGTCGAGAAGCTCGCTGATGTGCGCCCAGCGCACGACGACGTCGCCGCGCCCGGCGCGCAGGGTCAGGCCGAGATCGCCTTTGGCGACCAGACTGGCGAGCGTCTCCGGCATCTGCCCAGGTTAACGGCTCGACGACCTGGCCAGACAGGGCGCCGGACCCGCCCGGTTCGTCGTACGGCCGGGTCGACTGGAGCGAGCCGACCCGCCGCCCGGCGTGTGCTTGACCGATCGCCCGGAACGGCTCACTGACCCCGGCCTGATCCGTGCCTTCCCCTGGCGCCGATCAGCGCATGAATCTGCAGCGTGCCGGCCGGAGGCGCATCGCCGCCGTGCACCCGCTCATCGCGGCGCGCCGCCCTGCTCCGGCGGACGCGTTCGCTGCGGCGTGCCGCCTCGGCGCGAAGGGCCGACTGGCCGCGCAGTGCCTGCCAGGCGGTGATGGCGAACAGGGCGCCGTAGCCGAAGATGACGACTCCGGCCAACTGGGCGCGGACGCGTTCGCCGCGCAGCCGGCCCACCCGGGCCGCGAGGGCGGCGAGGACGAGCGCCGTGAGCACGAACCCCTGGATGGAGTGCAGGCCGATGAAGTGCGGGACGCGCAGGTCGCCTGTGGGTGCCAAGAACGCGGCCGCCCTATTCTGATCAGGGGCGCGCTGGCCGCGCTGCTGGAGTTGGAGGACGACCTCACCGTCACCGCCGAGGCCGCCACCTCGACCGACGCCGTACGCCTGGCCCTGGAGCAGCGCCCGGACATCGCCGTCCTGGACCTGGATCATCCGCAACATCGCGGCCGGGCGACGCTATGTGGACCCCGACATCGCCTCCTCCGCGCTGACAGAGGGCGACTGCCCGCTCAGCGACCGCGAACTGGAGGTGCTGCGGGCGTCACGCACCGGCGCCTCGATCAGGGAGATCGCCGACCAGGTCCATCTGGCGCCGGGCACCGTACGCAACTACCTGTCGGCCGCCATGAGCAAGCTCGGCGTCAGCTCCCGCCACGCCGCCGCCCACCGCGCGTGGGAAGAAGGCTGGATCTGAGACGTCGCGATGACCTCCACCACTGATGACCGGTTAATGGCCTGGTCCAGCCCTGCGAAATGGTCCAGTGTCTTTCGGCACGGATCGCGTGCACGTGGGTTATGTCCTCCAGCCCCTCAGGTAGGCGTTAATGCAGGCTCGGTTCCGCGACACCGCGCCTGCGCCTGCCGGTAATTACATCCGCCCAGGTCATAACCCCGCGAGGGCTGTACTGGCATGCGCGAGTTCCGGCCGCCAAGAGAGGCGAACGCGTGCGGCATGATGATCGGCCGTGCTCCTGAGCCGGTAGCTCACCGTGTGGGCCGGCCATACCTCATTGCACGCTGTCCTCATTGCACGCGGTGCTTCGACACGTGGATGGCGAGCTGCGTGCGGTCGCGCAGGCCGAGCTTGCGCAGAATGCTGGAGATGTGGTTCTTGGTCGTGCCCTCGGTGATGAACAGCCGCCTGGCGATCTCCCTGTTCGTAGCGCCGTCGCCCACGAGCACCGCCACCTCGTGCTCGCGTTCCGACAGCTCCGCCATGGGGCCCGGCGCGGCCGGCGCCCTGTGCAGCTCGGCCACCACCCGCTCGGCCGCGACCCCGCCGAGCACCATCTCGCCCCGCGCCGCCTTCCCGATGGCGGCGACCAGCTCGTTCGGCGGTGTGTCCTTGAGCAGGTAACCCCTGGCCCCCGCGCGCAGCCCGCCAAAGATGTAGTCGTCGTCGTCGAACGTGGTCAGGATGATCGACGGGACGTCCAGCCGCCGGATCAGCTCGATCCCGTCCATTCGCGGCATCCTGGCGTCCACGAGCGCCACGTCGGGCAACGCTCCCGGCGCCATCGAGGCGAGCAGGTCGAGCGCGGCCAGCCCGTCGGCGGCCTCCCCTGCGATCTCGATGCCGTCCTCCATCTCCAGCAGCTTGCGCAGTCCCTCGCGCATCAGGACCTGGTCGTCCACGATGAGCACCCGCACGTTCAAGCATCCACCTCCACCTTGACCGGTACCTCTGCCCGCAGCGTGAACCCCCCGGCCGGGCCGGACTCCGCGCTGAGCCTGCCGCCCAGGGCCAGAACGCGGTGACGCAGGCCCGCGAGCCCGCGCCCGGCCTCCAGCGGGTCCCCGTCGGCGCCCCGCCCGTCGTCGGTCACGGTCAGCTCGACCTGATCTCCGTCGGCGCGCAGCACGACCTCCACGCGCCTGGCCCCTGAGTGTCGCACGGCGTTCGTGAGCCCTTCCTGCAGCACCCGGTAGAGCGCCAGCTCCGCCTCCTCCGCCAGCGCGAACCGGGTCCCGTGCGCACGGAACGCGACCTCGATGCCCGTCCCGCCGAATGACCTGGCCAGCTCCTCCATGGCCGCGGGCCCGGCCCGCCCTTCGAGGGCCAGCGGCTTGAGTGCGCGCACCCAGCGCCGGGTGTCGGCCAGCGCTTCCATGGTCAGCCGTTGCACCTGCGCCACCTCCTCCCACGCCTCGTCGGGCCGCGTCTGGCGGAAACGGCGGGCGTTCTCCAGGCCCAGGTTCATCACGGTCAGGTAGTGGCCGACGGAGTCGTGCATCTCCCTGGACATGCGGGCGCGCTCTTCGGCCACGGTCAGCTCGCGCACCCTGGCGGCGTACCGGCGCAGCTCGGCGTGGGCCTCGGTGAGCTCGCCGAGCAGGCGTTCGGTCTCGGAGGCACGCCGCCGCGCCCCCAGCAGGATGCGCGCCGTCAACAGCGCCCAGCCCGCGAACACCCCCACCACGACCGCCTCCGTCACAGCCCGCGCGAGCTCCCGTCCGGCCAGCAGGTGAGCCCAAATCGCGGTCGCCGTCATCAAGGCGCTGAGCGTGACCCCGCCGCCGAAGCCGAACACGCACACCGCGTGCACGATCGTGACCGCCATCAGCGGCAGGCCGGTCAGCCCGTTGCCGATCCCGAGCCCGATCAGCGCGGTCAGCAGGAACACCACGCTGAGCGCCCGGCGTCCGGCTCCGGCCCCGCGCTCCCAGTGCAGGAACGGCCAGAGCGCCGCCATCAGCACAGGCGGCACGCAGTACGCCCACGGCCAGAGCCCCGTGCGTGCCGCCTCCACCGTGCTCCAGAGCAGCAGCAGGTCCGCGCAGGCGAACAAGGCGCTCAGGATGTACGGGGCCCTCTTCCCTGTGCCGTGCGTCCAGTGATCGCCTGCCGCCACGCTCTCACGCTAACACCGGGGAGCTGCCCGTCCGCAGGATCATGCGCCGAACATGACCTCCGGCACATCCCGAGATCGTCCCGGAATGGGCCGCGAGCTGGATCCGTGCGGGGGCACCATGTCAATACGTTCGGCCCCATGACAGCCGCACGTTCCGTTCGTGACACTCATCCCCTGCTCGCCGTCTTGCTGGCACAACTCATCTATGCCGCGGGCGTCGTCGCCGGCATCGCGCTCGCTGCGCTGCTGACCCGGCCGTTCGCGGAGGCGGCGCCGTCGGGGCCGCTGATCGCCGTGGTCACGCTCCTTCAGACGGTGGCGGGCCACGCGCCGATCTTCCTCCTGCTGTGGGCGTGGCTGCGCTTCTACGAGCGCCGCCCGTTCGCCTCGCTCGGCCTGCCATGGGGCCGGACCGCATGGCGGTGGCACGCGGCGGGCTTCGGGCTGGGCGCGGCATTCATCGCGGGCTGGCTGGCTCTGCAGTACGCCATGGGGAACCTGCGGATCGAGGACACGTTCGCCGGTTCGGCCGCAGGAGTGTCCGCCCTGTACCTGCTGCCGATGTTCTACCTGTCCAGGATCGGCATGATCGCCATCGAGGAGATCCTGTACCGGGGCTGGCTGCTGCGCACCGGCACGGCACGCTGGGGCACGACGGCCGGCGTCGCCGTCTCGTCGGCGGCGTTCGCGCTCTTCCACTTCGTCGGGCCGCTGATGCTGATCACGCCGCTGCATCGGTTCCACTGGGTGCTGGCGCTCAACCTGGTGCTCTGGTCGGTGCTGGCGGCGCTGCTGACGCTCACGTCGGGCAACCTGTGGGCGGCGATGGCCTTCCACGCCACCCCGCTCTGGCTGGCGAGCCAGGTCTTTGTGGTGAACGACGGGCGCCCGCAGGTGCTCGCCATGGTGCTGCTGAGCCAGCCGAAGGCGAGCCCGCTGATGGGCGAGGCCGCGCTCGCGGGCCCGTTCACTGGGCTGCCGACGACGCTGCTGCTCGCCCTGCTGTGCGCCGGTGCGCTCGCCGTCCACCTGAGGCGCCGCCTGCCCGTCCCGGCCGGTCCTGCTGGGGGCAGATGATCCACACCCCACCACCCCTGCCGGCGCCTGGACCGTCACCGCGCCCACAGGTGGGCTCCTTGCCACCGTCCGCCTCGACGAGCAGGGCCGGCCGTCGCTGGCCGTGTCGCGGGGCCAAGCGGCACTGCTCGACTCGGTGGGTACCGCCCCTGAGGCGTTCGCCCCGCCGGCGGCCCGATGGCTCCACGAGATGGCCGGGTTCCTGCCCGAACTTGCGCGCGAGGCGGGATCAGCGGCGTATGCGGATGGGGTCTCCACGGTCGACCTGAACCGGGCCGGGATTGACAGCCTCATCCAGCTCAGCAGAGCCAGCGATATTGCCACCGACGTCCATGAACCGCTGAAGGCCCTGCTCTACAGGCGGTCAGCCGGCGGCCACGGGCGGGATGAGCTTCTCCAGCGTTTTTCGAGCTGCTGAGATCACCACACGGTCCTGGTCATTCAGAGGTCGCCGTTCATGCTCCCGACCTTGGTCTGCACGAAGTAGCTGTGCCAGGACATCAGGATCGGCTGGACTCCGCGAGCAGATGTACGACACCGGCCGGGTTCTTGATCCAGTGGGTTCTGGAATCGAGGTTCTCCAGGGGCTCCACCTCGTCACACGGGTGGATGCCGATGCCGGCCAGCTTCCTCGTCGCTGCGTCCAGGTCGTCGGTGTGGAGTTGCAGCCACAGGTCGGGCCGGCTGTAGTTGTCGACGCAGTCGAGCCACAGCGTATTGGGGCCGAACCGCACCGAATGGGTTCTCGAGACGGTCGGAGCGTAGGAGACGTCGTCCTCTTTGACGTCGAAGCCCAGAGTGTCGCGGTAGAAAGCCACAGTGGCCTCGTACTGCGCCTTGGGGATCTTCATGGCGATGTTCAGGCCGGCCGTGAATTCAGGCTCGCTCATTCTTGCGGGACTCCTTGGTTCATGTCAGTGGTGTCCAGTGCGCGTTCCAACGCGGCCAGCCGGTCATCCCACCTGTGGGCGAGCATGGCCAGCCACACCTGGGCTGTGTGAATGGCGGCCGGTTCCAGCCGGTAGGGATGGCGACGGCCGGCGGGTTCGCCGGAACTGATCAGGCCCGCTTCGGCGAGCTGGCCGAGGTGCTTGGCGATCGCCTGGCGGCTGACCGGCAACCGCCGCGCCAGGTCGGTGACGGTTGCGGGACCCGCCCGGGCGAGCTCCTCCAGCAGCGCCCGCCGCGTCGGATCGGTGAGTGCCGCGAACACCGCGACGGCCTGCCGTTCTGCATCAGGCGGCCGCATCGAGGTAGGTCTCCAGGTCGACGAGCTCCGTGTCCCATCCTTGGCTGTTGGCCTTGTGAGCGGATCGGGCCGCATCGTCGGCGGCCTGGGCGAACCCGCTCTCCACGAGGCGTAGCCGAGTGCCGTCCGGCACCGGCTCCAGGGTGAAGTCCACGAGCGTCTGGGGTGTGCCGTACCCCGGCAGGCCCTCGATGGCCCACCGGAACGCGAAACGGTGTGGTGGATCGACCACGGCGATCGTGGCGACGGATTCCTGGTCGAGGTCGTCCCAACGGAAGAACGCTCGCCCGCCGGGCCGCAGATCTATCTCCGCTGCCGAGCCGAACCACCGCGAGAGCCCTTCGGCGGAGGTCAGCGCGGCCCACACCCGCTCGATGGGGTGTCGCAGTACCACCACACGTTCGATCGCGTCCGAAATCATGCCCCACCCTCCTTCGCAACCTATAGGTTGCTATTTAGTGGCAACCTATAGGTTGCGATCGTTGCCCGCAAGTCGCCTCCGTCCCCGAGGGTGCAGTTCAACGCCGAGATTGCGCGGAGCGTACGGGGGCCGCGCGAAGCGCGTTCCTACGACAGGCGCTGCCGGCCGATCAGCACGGCGACCCCGTCCAGCAGGAGCTGCAGGCCGCTCTCGAAGAACCCGGTCAGGTCGAAGGTCGCGGGCGCCACGTGCGCGGGGAGAGCGCTGGAGGGCAGGCCGGCACGGAACCTCGGCAGGTGGGCCGAATACCACTCCCCAGTGGACAGGCCCGTATGCCGCTCCGATTCGGCCTGCGGCTCCAGGTTCGTGGCCGTCCCCCGGACGTAGTTGGACACCGCCCACCACACGAGCCTGCCGGCATCCGGCTCGATCCCCAGCTCGCGCACGACGCCCATCCCCCAGTCCCCGTATCTGAGCATGTTGGGCATGGGCTGCGGGTGGGTGAGCGAGACGAGCCGGGGCAGCCAGGGATGCCGCAGGTAGAGTCGCCACTGCAGACGGGCCGCGAGTTCCAGCCGCGCCCGCCAGCCCGCCGGGGGCGTCGCCGGAAGCTCCAGCTCGCCGAACGCGGCGTCGGCCATGAGCGCGGCCAACTCCTCCTTGCCGCGCACGTGCCCGTACAGCGACATGGTGGGGATGCCGAGCGCGGTCGCGACGCTGCGGATGGACACCGCGTCGAACCCCTGGGCGTCCGCGATGGCGATCGCCGTACGGACCATCCGCTCCCGCTTGCCGTCGTGGACGGTCGCAGAAGCGGGCCGTTTCCTTTCCTTCCGTTGCGGGGCGCTCGGCACGCGAGGAGGCGGGAGCGAGCCGGGCGCGGACTCCGCCACGACGGTGCCGACGCGGGAGATGGCCACCACCACTCCCTCCTGCCGCAGCGTGTTCAGCGCCTTGGCTGCGGTCGCGAGGGCCACCCCCCACTGCTCGGCGACCTGCCTGGTGGAGGGAACGCGGTCGCCGGCACGCAGCTCGCCGGCCTCGATGCGCCGCTTGATCTCACTGACGATCCGCAGGTACGGCGGCGCAGCGCCGGGCCGGTCCATGATCGATCGTCTCCTCACGCCGGAAGCGGCTGCTGTCCTAGTACAGAAGGTATGGCCATCCCCCGCGAAGGACGCCGTCACCTGCCTGGTGGAGGCGATGAGAGCGATGAATCGTGTCCTAGTACAGGATCGATTGCCGCCCGCTGAACCGCTGATCACCACCTATACGCAGGATACCGTTCCGGTCGTACGCCGTACCAACAGGAGGAAAGAACCATGCAGAACGCCGCCGAAGACCGGCGCAACCGCTACTTCGAAGGCCACTTCGCCCCTGTCAAGGAGGAGGTCACCGTCTACGACCTGCCCGTGACCGACCGTCTGCCCGCAGACCTGTCGGGCCGCTACCTCCGGATGGGGCCCAACCCGCTGGGCGTGGAAGATCCCGCCACCCACTTCTACGCCTTCGGCGCCGGCATGGTGCACGGCGTCCGTATCCGGGACGGCCGCGCCGAGTGGTACCGCAACCGCTGGGTCCGCTCGACAGAGGTCGCCGACGCCCTGGACCGGCTGCGGCGCGGGGAGGAGCCGCCCGCGTTCCTGCCTCCGTCCCCGAACGTCCACGTGATCGGCCACGCCGGCCGCACGCTCGCCCTCGTCGAGGCCGGCGGGCTCCCTCACGAGCTCGGCTACGAGCTGGACACGATCGGAGCGTGCCCGATGGCCGCCACGCCCGAGGGCTCCAGCGCCAACGCGCACTCCAAGGTGGACCCGCGCACCGGCGACCTGCACTCCCTCGCCTATGCGATCGGACGGCCGTTCGCGCAGTACATCGTCACCGACCCCGCCGGCACGGTCACCCGTGTGACGGACATCCCGCTGTCCGGTGAGACCCCATTCCTGCACGACTTCGCGCTGTCGGAGAACTACGTCATCGTGTTCGACATCCCGCTGACGTTCAGCATGACAGCGATGCTGTTCCGGTGGGATCCCGGGCACCAGGCGCGCGTCGGCGTGCTACCCAGGACGGGCGGTGACATCCGCTGGCTGCCGGTCGAGTCCTTCTATGTCAGCCACATACTCAACGCCTACGACGACGGCTCCACGATCACGGTCGACCTGATCAGGTCCGAGGGGCCGGTCGACGTCGCCGATCCGGGCGCGATCTCGCCCACGCTCGACCGCTGGACCATCGATCCGGCGAGCGGCAGGGTGGACCAGCGCCGCATCGACGACCGGGCTCAGGACTTCCCCCGAGTGAACGACGCGTTCGCCTCGCGCCCGCACCGCTACGGCTACTCCGCGGTGAGCCCGATGTACGGCGTGCCGTTCACACCCGACGGCCCGCACCCCGACGAGGCGTTCACCAACGCACTCGTCAAACACGACCTGCGGCGTGGCACGACGGAGGTGCACGGTTTCGCACGCGACGCCGCCGTCGGGGAAGCGGCGTTCGTCGCCAACCCGTCCGGCCGCGGCGAGGAGGACGACGGCTACCTGATGTCCTACGTCGCCGATCCCGAGCGGGGCGCCTCCGACCTGGTGATCCTTTCGGCCCAGGACTTCACAGGAGCGCCCGTGGCCCGCATCCACCTGCCCGTGCGCGTCCCGCTGGGCTTCCACGGAAACTGGATCCCCGACGCCTGAAGCCGAGCGACGAACGCCTCGTGAGCTGGAGTACGCGAACCATACCGGCAAGCCCAAGCCCGCCCGCGGGCGAGCGTCGTGGGCCGCCCGCCGCCAAGCGGCACGAGGTAGAGAAGGCGGGCAAGGCACTGCGCCGGTCACGGGCCACCGGCCGCTTGCCACCGACCCCATCAATCGAAGTCGAGGACCATGACCAAGCTCTGTTATTTTCGGACATGACACAATCTCCCCCCATGCCTCGCCGGATGCTGGCCCTGACCGCCGTACTCACGCTGGCCACGACCGGGTGCGGGGTGCTGCCGAAGAAGGAAGCCGCGCCCTCGCCCGCCATCACCGCGCCGACGTCGAGTGCCCCCGCCACCAGCGCTCCGCCCGCCACCCCCACGGCATCGGATCAAGACACCCGACCGGCCCTGGCCGAAACCCGCAGCACCATGACCGAGAACCTCAAGGTCGAGGTCATCGGCCTCAACCGTGTCGAGGGCAAACACCTCATCGCCCAGATCCGCCTGTCCAACACCGGCACCGACAAGCACCTGTCCTGGCCCGGCGAGATGGGCGACCGCACCCGCCCCCTCGGCGAGATCAGGTGGGCCTCCGGCATCGGCGTCCTCGACGCGCAGGCCCGCACCTGGCTCCTGCCGTACCAACCCGCCGGCTTCCCCTGCCTGTGCAGCGACCGGGACCGCGACGGCCTCGGCCGCTTCATCGACCCCGGCCAGTCGATCACCGTCTACGCGGTGCTGCCCGCACCGTCGGGCAACCCTGCGACGACCACCGTCGTCACCCCCGTGGGCCCGCCGATGCTCAACGTGCCCATCAGCGACGAAGCCCCGCCCGGCGACTTCCCCGACCCCGATGCCGAACCCGTCACCCCGGTCACCCGCCGCCTCATCCTCCCCTCCGAATCCCTGGACAAATCAGAGGAAACCGCCGACGACGGCAAGGAGTTGCAGGTCAACCTCTCCTCCGACGTGCTGTTCGCGGTGGACAAGGCCACCCTCACCACCCAAGCCAAGTCGATCATGGCCCGGACGGCCGAACTCATCGACTCCTCCCCCGCCACAGAGGTGACGGTGGCGGGCCACGCCGACTCCTCCGGCAACGACGCCATCAACGACCCACTGTCGCTGCGCCGCGCCCAGGCGGTACAGCGCGCCCTGTCGGCACTGGTGCCCAGGGACGGCATCCGCTTCCAGGCCAAGGGGTACGGCTCGCGCCGCCCGCTGTACGACAACGACAGCGATGAGGGCAAACGCCGCAACCGCCGCGTCACGGTCACCTTCCCCAAACCTCAGCCCACTGTCCAGGCGCCGGTGGCCACGACCGCTCCCGGCGCGACCGGCCTGACCGGCACCACCAGGGCCGACGGCCAGCCCATCGCCATGGAAGTCTCGGGTCTGCGCCGACTGCCCGGCGGCCTCGGCCTGCTCACCTACAAGATCACCAATCAGGGATCGGCCGAGACCTGGTTCAGGGACCTTCACCACACCCAGGACTGGGAGGCGTACAAGTATCAGGCCGCAAGCAACGTCCGCGTGACCGACGTCGCCGCCCGCCGCCAGTACCTGCCCGGCCGCCTGGAAGTCCCCACCGACAACGGCGTGGACTCCTACTGCGCGTGCACGGACGTCTCCGGCGTCCGCCTCAGCACCGAGAAGTTCGCACCGGGCCAGACCCGCGAGTTCTGGAACCTCTTCGCCCTGCCCGACACCGCCGACACCCTCAAGGTCAAGATCGGCCCGTTCCGCGACCTCCAGGTCCCCATCCAGTAACGGCCGGGGATGCGGCGAAGGAGGCATCCCTTCGCGGGAGCAAGCGAACAGGATCCACCGATCCCTGACCCCCAGGCGCGCGAGCTTCGAGCAATGAAGAGCGAGGAGGAGGCGATGGCCGCGACTTCCATGCTGGCACGCGCGGCAGCCGGTGTCCCAGCGCTTGGCGGGGAAGGCTCTCACGTTGAGGCGCTGAGCGAGCTGTCGGAGTTTCGCGAGGTCCTGCACGGCTGCCTGACGGCCCGGCCAGATGAACGGTTCGAGCTGGTCGACGCGGTGGTATGCGCCGACGGGCCGGTACGGACGCTGGTCGGGCTGGCGTTGGTGCCCGAGCATCGGCGCGGGCACGGCGCGCTGCATGACGCGATCAACCACGGACGGATCGAGATCGGCAGACTGCGGCGGGCATTGGCCGCCCTGCCGCTGCCCCGCACGGCCGGTGGCCGGATCGTGCTGGCCGCCGATGTGTCCCCGTGGCTGCGCCCGGATGCCCCCACCAGCCCGGACCGGCTGTTCTGCCACACCTACGGCCGCGGGCGGAACGCCGAGCCGCGCCACGGCTACGGCATCGTCCAGGAGGTCGACCGGCTCTCCGGAGGGCGGGTGCAGCTCAAGATCGGCTCCCTGTACGGCGTCCTCGACCGGCTGGCCGCGGAAGGGCTGGTCGAACTCGACCGCGAGGAGGTCCAGCAGGGGCGACTGCGCCGCTACTACCGGCTGACCGACTCCGGCGCGCGCGCCCTCCACGAGGACGCCACCCGACTCGCCGACACCGCCGGCGTGGCGATCACCCGCCTGCGAGCCAGGGCCGCCGGAGGCGCCGCGTGACCGCGTT
This sequence comes from Nonomuraea angiospora, assembly GCF_014873145.1. Classification (NCBI taxonomy): domain Bacteria; kingdom Bacillati; phylum Actinomycetota; class Actinomycetes; order Streptosporangiales; family Streptosporangiaceae; genus Nonomuraea; species Nonomuraea angiospora. The sequence continues at coordinate 7,132,392 of NZ_JADBEK010000001.1, forward strand.
CCTGCTCGAACAGCGTTACCGCCACGTCCTGCGACTACTTCCCGCCTCCTACCGCGCCGAGCGCGAGGAGGAGATGGTGGCCGAGTTCATGGACATGTCCGGCGAGGTACCCGACGAGGTGAACCCCCGGCCGCGCTGGGGCGAGATCGCCAGCGTGCTGGCACTGTCCGTCCGGATCCGGCTCGGCATCACTCCTCAGTAGGTCGCCTGGGGCGAGACAGTGCGGCTCGTCGCGGTGCTCGGAGTGGCCTTCCGGCGCGCCCGGCTGGCCAAGGTGACTGCGGCGCTGGGCGGCGCCTGGTCCCTGTCCCTGGTCAACATCCACGGTTCCTACCTGATGGGAGCGTCCTCCGTGCTGCTCGTGGCGGTGCCGGTGCTGGCCGCGCTGGTGGGCTTCCACGGCGACGCCCCACCGGCCCGCCGTCCCTGGTGGGTGGCTCTGCTGCCACTGACGGCAGTGGCGATGCTGGCGTGGGCGGCCCCTTGTTGATGACCGAGGACACGCTCTGGTCGTACCCCTGGCTCACTCAAATGGGTATCGCCGTCCTGGCGATCGCGGTGGTCGGGACGCACTGGCTGGTCCGGGGTGGGTCACCGGCACTGCCGCTCGCGCTGGGCGTGATGGCCGCGAGGTCCTGCGCCCGGTGGAACGCATCGAGCTGGACGGACGTGGCGGCGCCCGCGTGTTCACGGCAGTGGATGCGGAAATCCCGGTGGGCGGACGGGACGGCGCGGAGTGAAGTCGCCTGGTCCAGAGCTTGATGGGCCCGATGCCGGTTGTAGAACTCCTCATACTCGCGCAAGGCATGCCGTAGATGGCGCTCGTTCCAGAGCAGGCATCGATCCAGGAGTTCTCGACGGCATCCATCGCACGCGTCGCCGAACAGTGCCCCCTCCGCCGCTGCCGGGCAAGGTGGTGGACGTGAAGCTGACCGACACGACGTCCGGGCCGATGGGCGTGACGGTGACCCCGGGCAAGGTCCCGGAGGGCACCGTATCGTTCCACGCGTCCAGCACGGGCACCCTGGCCCACGAACTCGTCGTGCTGTCGCTCGCGAAGGGGCAGGCCATCGGGAAGCGGCCGACGGGATCCGATGCTCGCGTGAGCGAGACGGGCAGCCTCGGCGAGGCGTCGCGCAACTGCGGCGGAGGCGAGGGCCAGGGCATCGCGCCGGGCTCCGTGGGCTGGGTGACGCTCACGGAGCACTCTGGACGGTACGAACTGCTGTGCAACTTTCCGGGGCATTAGGCCGCGGGCATGCGCGCAGCGTTCGATGTCACCAAGTGACGCGGAACCCGCGTGAGGTCAGCGAATGTGGAAGGCAGGGTTGCGGGCCTTGAACGTGCACTCACCCACGAACTTGACCGTCTTGCCGGGCCTGATGCTCTTCCAGCCGGTGCTCTTCTGCTGCGAACCATTGCCGATCATATTTTTGCACCAGAACACCAGGCGAGCCTTACCGGTTCTGTTCCCCTTGTTCCAGCACTTTCCCCAAACGGTCGTGTTGCCAGTGCCGGGGGCATTGCATACCACCCTCGCTCCGCTTGCCGTGAACGTGGAGGAGGCCGCCGCCTGCGCAACTCCGCCGCCGATCGACATCAGTACGGAAATCGCGCCGACGCCGACGCCGACGGCCAGCGAACGCATTACCTTGGTCATCTTCGTTTCTCCCGTGGTCGGATATTCGTGCGTCTGAATGGGAAAGGTGCCGTATCGCGCCTTGGCCACCATGCTGACACCCGGCCCTCCAGCCGACCAAGGAATCTTTGTCCAGAGCCCGTCCAAAGCGTGGTTGGACAAATGAAATCGCAGGTCAGGACGGGCCCACTTGGACGTCGAGGAACACCCCGCGTTTGAGCGGGAACAGCACTCGACCCTGCGCATCGGTCATCTTCCAGTAGATGTGGCAGCTCCCAGGCCTATCCGGCGCCTTCACCCGCACCGCGATGTCCACGGTCTGGCCGGGCGCCGTCGAAGGTATGGCCACCTTTTCCTGCGACCGGCACGGTGACTTGTTGACACGTGCCAGAAACCGGCCCTCCCAGGCGACCGTTCCTGTGTTGTGAATTCTCCATACCTTCTTGAAGGAAGAGCCCGGCCGCACTTTCGAACCGTCCGGGTATGTGACGTCGGCCACGAATTCGGAGTTGTCCACGGGAGCCGGGCTCATCATCGGCTCTGAGGGTGGAGGATTGTTTCGGAGCACCTTCGTGGCCAGCGTGAAGAACACCGCTCCAGCCACCGCCATCGTGGCCGCGGCCACCACGTAGAAGAGGAGACGGCTGCGCTGCGCAGGCCGGGGTGGGAGAGCCGGATCCGTCCCCGCGTCAAACGGCGGCGCCTCGTCCTGCGTCCCGTCGACGGTGCCCATGCCGGCAGGGGAACTGTCCGCCCTGGCACGCTCCCAGAGGTCCCGCCACTCCTGCCGGGTCTTCTCCGGGTCGCCGCCCAGGCGGTCGACCGCCAGGACCCGGACGTACTCCCAGGTTGTCTCCCACGTTGGAAACTTGCGTCCTTGTGCGGCGCTGGCCAGGGACGACTTCGAGGCCGCCGCACCGAGCCGGGAGGCCATCTCCGCGTAGGACGGGTCGCCGGCCGCCTGCTTCAGTTGCACCAGCTTGTCGGCGAACGCCTCTGTCGTTCCTGAGTCGGGATCGGGCCGAGTCGGCTGTCGTCCTCGTCGCTTCCTGGGACCCTGCGTCTCCATGTCCTGTTCACCTTCCTCGTGTGTCGACTACCGGTGGCTGGCGGTGGCGCCTTTCTCTTCCTCCCACCGGCTCCGTCCAATGTCCAAGCCCGATCCTTGGACGGAGCCTGGACAAAGTTCGCTGGGATTGGCGGCCATCCGATGGCAGGGTGGTGGACATCCCCGCCGGCACGTCGCCGCGATCATCGGTGTGACGTCCACGCTCACGGCGTCACATCTTGGCCCTGCGAAGGGACTCCCAACGGGGGGTGATTCAGCCCGCCAACCGTCGCGGCTGTCGGTGTCGCCTCCGTCCTGTCGGCCGTCGGAGGCGTCGTCCCTGCCGTCGACGTCCCCGGGCACGCCGGTCCGGCGGGCTGAATCCACAGCTCGGCGAGGCGACCTGAGCACAGTAGAAAGGAACTGTTCATGTCCGTGATCACTCGTATGGCCAGCCTGCGGACCCGGGCGGCCGTTGTCGCCGCCTCCACCGCCGTTGTCGCCGGTCTGGGCGTCGGTGTCGGCGCCACTCCGGCGTCGGCGGACGTCCACCGCGGAGTCGCCGGGTGTTTCGCTTGGTCCTGGGGAGACGGCAACACGTCCGTGACGGTGTACTGGCGCAACCGGTGCGGCAACAAGCGCAAGCTGTACATCAAGTACAGCCTGGGCTGGACCACCAAGAACTACACGGCGGTCGTCAAGGCCGGCGGCAAGGGGCACAAGAAGTTCCAGACCGCTTCGATCGTGTCCATCAGGGACGGAGGCCGCGCCTAGCCCGAGGGCCGCGACAACGGAGATGAGCACATGACTCCTTGCCGCTCCTCGTGTGCTGCCGTTTGCTGTATCTGATCTTCATCCGGGTTGCGGGCCGGCTGATCCTGCCGGCTCGCAGTAACCACCGCACGAGACGTGAAGTGATCGGCGCCGGAGATGGGCAGAACCTATGACGACGGTGCCGTGGTCACACTGGCGCCGGCTCGGGAGTGAGGGAGACGACCAGGGTTCACAGCCTCGGCGGGATCAGGGCGGAACATCGTCAAGCCCGTGGTGTCTCCCACCCGCTGATAACGCTTCGGCCCTGACCAGCGCCCATGCCCCTTCATGGCTGGGGAAAGGGGGAAGGGCCTGCGCATGGCCGCGTCACGGTGGTGACGTCGTGCCGTCCCGTGTCTGGCTGGAGCTATCCGGTACGAGGGGTAGGAGGATTTCATAGAGGTCGCGAAGCTGGTCAGCGTCGACGGGAGGAAAGACGACAGTTGCTCCAACCGCAAGCAGGTAGGGCAACAGGGCCGCCGTCCGGGCCTCCTCGTCGCTGGCGACGGCTGATCGCCACACCCGCTGGAGTGCGGACAGTCTGGCCTCGTCCAGGCGGGTCTGCACGGCACGCACATCCGCATCCCATGTCGCCCACGCCCGCACTGCGATATCGAGTTCTGGACGATAGAGTCCTGTGCCGCCAGGGCGGACGAGTTTCGTCAGCCGTGCCAGAATTACCCGGGCACCAGCCGACTCGCCGACGTCGGCAATTGCATTCTCGAGCGTTTCGATCGATAGGTGCTCGAAATGGGCGAGAAGCGCTTTCTTGTATCCCTCTGCGCCATCGAAGTGATGGTGGAACGACCCTTTCGACAGGTTAAGCCGAGCGGCGATCCGGTCGATTCGAATCCCTGCTGCGCCTTCTTCAGCGAGGACCTTCAAGCCTTCGTTCAACCACCGGTCTCGTGCCGTACTCATCCGGCAAACATACCATCAGGTATGGAGCGGTCCGCGCTCGCCGAGGCGCATGCGAGCTTCATGCCATGAAGCTGAAGAAGCCGACGGCGATGCAGATCAACAGCATGGCGGTGGCGTTGAGGAAGAGGTTACGGCCGAAGTCTCGGGCCGCGATGTGCATCGCGATGGCGACCATGAAGTAGAGGACGAGCGCAGCACAGGTCACGGCACCGAGGTACGGCAGCCAGATGCCCAGGATCAGACCGGCCGCGGCGGCGAACTTCAGCGGGGGCATGATCCACCAGTAACGTCGCGGCCAGTTCACGTCTTCGAAGCACTGGGCGATGAACGGAACGGGCTTGATGCACATGACGGCGTCACCGACCTGGATGATCGCTAGGACGACAACCGGCCAAACCGGATCGGGCAATGCTGACATGTCTCTCCTCGGGCAATGAATTGCTCACGATGCACTAGTACCATACCATACGGTATAGTATGGTCAGCGCAGGCCATTCAGCTTGCACGGCTACCACCAGCGATACCTGGCCGATCTGCCGGTCAGCGGACGTGGCGCGGTCGTCGAGGTGCCGGTGCGGCGACCGCCCCTCCCAAGCTCCCTTTTCGGGAAGATCATCACGGGTCGAGTGCCCGATCAAACCCTCCTCAGGCTCACAGGGGCCTGACCTGGGCGGATGTAATTATCGGCAGGCGCACAGCCGACTGGCGCCCAGCGGGCCGCCCAGCATCCGCTCACCATCACCTGTCACCCTGGCGCCTTCCTGGAGTTCCTCCCCTCACCATAGATCTCCTCTCTGTGTGGAACGAGGTTCTCTGGGGCGTGCTGACCAGGGCTAACGTCTCCCAGGCGCGCCGGGAGGGTGCCGGTGCGCAGCATGTGTTTGCCGGCCACCGTGCGTTGGTGGCCGAGGACGTCGGCGGGCTGCCAGTGCACGTTGGTGGCCCAATTCAGGCGTTCGAACAGGCTGATGAGTGCGGCGGAGGGGTCGATCTGGCGGCCGGTGCGGCCGTGCCGGGCGCAGTTGGGCTGGCTGTGGTGGCCGTTGTGCCAGCTTTCCCCGAAGGACAGCAGGGCCAGCGGCCACAGGTCGGTGGAGCGGTCGTGGCGGCGGGTTTTGTGCGGCCGCTCGCCAATCACGTGGCACAGGGAGTTGACGCTCCAGGTCACGTGCTGCAGCAGGGCGATGCGGACCAGGCCGGCCCAGATGAACGCGGTCAGCCCACCGTAGAGGCTGCCGCTGATCGCCCAGCCCGCCGCGAACGGCAGGAGCAGGGAGGCGGCGCACAAGGCGGGGAAGGCGCGCGAGATACGCAGCATGGCCGGATCGTTGCGCAGCAGGTCGGGGGCATACCGTGTGGCCGAGGTGGGTTCGCTGGAAAACAGCCAGCCCAGGTGGGCATGGGCAAGGCCGCGCAGTTGTCCGCCGGGACCGGTGCCGTAGCGGTAGGGGGAGTGCGGGTCGCCCGGCTGGTCGGTGAAGGCGTGGTGGCGGCGGTGGACGGCCACCCAGTCGATCAGCTTGCCCTGGAAGCTCATCGACCCGGCCACGGCCAGGATAACGCGTAGCCAGGGGCGGGCGGTGAAGGAGCGGTGGGTCAGCAGCCGGTGGAAGCCGACCGTCACTCCCAGCCCGGTCGCGACGTAGAAGACGGCGGCCAGCAGCAGGTCGGTGAGGGTGACCCCACGTCCCCACGCCAGCCAGATTCCGGCGCCCAGCGCGATGAACGGCGCGATGACGATCGTGGCCGTCAGCGCCACCTGCCCGGCATGGACACTGAGGCGCTGCTGGGCGTGCGGGAACGGAGATCGCCCGTCGTATGCCGCAGCCGGGGCCTGGGCGCGCATCTCGCTCACGCCACCATCGGCAGGCCGCGGTCCAGGCCGGTGGTGCGCAGCAGCCGGGACATGAACGGGCGGGGCGCCCTCAGGGCCAAGGTGATGCCCATCCGCCGGGCGCGGTGCTGGATGCCTACCAGGACGGCCAAGCCGCCGGCGTCACAGAAGGACACCTGCGACAGGTCGATGATGAGCAGGCTCGTGCTGTAGTGCAGCGTGTTCAGCAGTCGCCGGCGAAGCGCTGCGCTGCTGAAGATGTCGATCTCGCCGGACAGATGAACGGTGGTCGTACTTGATGGGTTGGCCACGCCGAGTGGCGCGGTGTCGATGACGGTCATGGAAGTCTCCTTTGGAGAAGCTGAAACGAGCTGAGATGCCTGCCGACCGGAAAGCCGGTCCGCCGCCAGAACGGGCGGTCCTGGAACCGTTCGATCCGGTCGGCAGACGCACGCGGGTCACGCCGGTGCTGACGGCCGTCTGGTGGAGGAGGGCATCTCTTGGCCGATGAGCGACCCGCCCTCGTTCTCGCAGCAGCCCGTGCCGTCAGCGGCCGTCCGCGCGCAGGGGCGCAGCGGGGTTGGGCGGCAAGCGCGCGACGGTGAGAATGTCGTCGATGCTCAAGCCGGCGGTGTCCTGGGCGGTGAGCTTGAGCGTGGCCTCGGCAGGTCCGGCGGCGGTGTCCGGCGGGATGACCAGCAGTACGACCGGCTCGCCGGCCGCGAAGATGAGAGTGATCAGGCGCGGGTCGGTGTGGCGGAACCAGCCGATGCGAACCTGACGCCCGCATGCCGGGATGCGGTGCGGGATGCTCTGCCACGCGTCGCGATGCAGGCCGATGCGCAGCGTGACTCGATCAAGCAGCCGGTCCACGGCGGCGATGAGGCCGGGTAGTTCGGCGGCCGCGTCGCGGGAGTAGGGCCACCAGGCCCCGTCCACCACGGCTCGCCGATCCAGCACCGGGTGGAGACCGAGCCGTAGCGCGGAATCGACCCGAGGCATCGCGGGCGCGGTGGAGCTGAGCGGTGCGGGTCGAGAAAGAAGTGCCGGCGTCATGGTCGCCTGACCTGTCCAGGCCCCCGAAAGGGGGGCCACGGTGAGTGATTCGCCAGAGGCGACGCGGACCTGAATGCCAACGCTCGAAAAGACCCCGGTGTCTTCACTCTACCGGCTACTTCCGGAATTCCCTAATTCCGGAAGTAGACTGGGTAGATGACTTCCGGAAACTCACCTTCAGAGCTCACGCAACCGGCCGGAGTAGCTTCCGGAAACGCAAGCCGATCGCGGGCCGTGCCGCTCTCCGCTCCCCACGCCGCCGTCCTGGCCGACTACACCGCCGCACTCGAGCACGCCCCGCTGGCCGACTCCACCAAGACCAAGTACGCCTCCCGGCTGCGCGGCTACCTGGCCTGGCTGGCCGGCCAAGCCGACGCCGGCGCCCTGAACGGCGACCCGCTCAACGACCCGGTCGCCGCCACCGGCGCGGTACGCGACTTCCGCCGCCACCTCAAAAACGGCCGCCGCGCCCCCAACACCATCGACACCTACCTGTCGGCCATCGACGACTTCTACGCCCGCCAAGGCCTCGGCAAGCCCCAAGCAGGCCGCGAACGCGACACCCGCCGCACCGCCCCCCGCACCGCCCCCCGCGCCCTGGACGCCCGGCGCGCCCGCCGCTACCTCCGCCACGTCCAGCTCACCGCATCCCCACGGGACAAGGCCATCGCCCTGCTGCCTTACTACGCGGGCCTGCGCATTTCCGAAGTCGTCGGCCTCGACCTGACCGACGTACGCCTGTCGGCCCGCAAAGGCGAACTCCGCATCCGCGGAAAAGGCCGCGACGCCGGCAAGATCCGCCTGCTGCCCGTCCACCCCGACCTGCGCCAGGCCCTGGCCGACTGGCTGGCAACTCGCACCGGCTGGAAGGGAGCCGGCACCCACACCGCGCTGTTCCTCAACCACCGCGGCGCCCGGCTGAGCGACCGCGCAGCCCGAGAGATCATCACCGGCCTCGGCGACGCCATCGGCCTGGGCGACGACCCCACCGAGCCCTTCAGCCCACACGTCCTGCGCCACACCTTCGCCACCCAGCTCATCCGCGACGGCAAGGACCCCATTCTGGTTGCCGAGTTGCTGGGGCACAGCTCGTTGGACACCACCCGCCGCTACGCCCTGCCCACGGAAGCTGACAAGGCCGCCGCCCTGGACGCTCTCATCACCGATCACTGACCGGAGCCACACCAGAGCAAACAAACCGGTTCGGAGCGGGTGGCGTGATTGTCACTCCGTATCCCAGCTTGATCGGAGGGCACCGCATCCGCGCCACAGTAGGCGAATGTGGAGGGCAGCCGCCTACAGCGTTCGACGCTGGGCAGGGGTCCCTTGCGGATTCTGGCGAAAGGAGCCGGCTGTGCCTGAGAATGTCGCACTGATCATTCGATTCCACCTGATGAGCGGCGAAGACGTCTCCGTGATGAGCGGGGACTTCGACGGAGAGCCGGAGGCGGTGGCGGCGATCGCTCATGCTATGGACGAGCGGCGCAGCCTGGTGTTGATGCGGGCGAGATATGGCCGTGAGACCGACGTGAACGGCGTAGTCGTCAACCTCGCCAACGTGGTGTCGGCGCGTGTGTCGAAGACAGCCAGCGCCGAGGCGGGCCAGTACCTGTAGCGGTGGGCTGCCACGACACGCCCTGACATTGGCCAGCCGGACGGTGTCCTCGGCGAACCTCTCACCGGAGCCCGGGCGTGGTCCGGCTGAGGTCGTCGATGAAGGCGAACATACGCCCATCAAGGGCTGATCCGATTGTTGCTACGTAAGATCGTCGCCGGGGTGACCGGAAACACCTCCGCCCACCGGCAAGCTCACGTCCGAAGCAGAAAGTTCCCTCGTGGGAGGCAGGATGAGCGATCAGGGCAACAGGCGGTCCATCCTGGTCGGCTACGACGAATCGCCGGGAAGTGAGCAGGCGTTGCGCTGGGCGGTCGAAGAGGCGCGGCTGCGTCGACTTCCCATGCTGGTCTGTCACGCTTGGCAGTGGCCATACCCTTTGCGCCCCATCAGCGAGCAGGTGCTGGTGCACCTCGAGAATATCGCCACCAACGTGGTGCACAACGGTGTCGACCACGCGCGCGGATTCGACGCCCGTGTCGAGGTCCGGCCGTTGCTGGCCAAGGGTCCGGTTTCGGCGGTGTTGTTGGATGCGGCACACGAGGCCGCGCTCGTGGTGTTGGGTTCCCGAGGGGTAGGAGGCTTCGAGGACCTGCGGGTGGGGTCAGCAGCCGTGCAGGTCCCCGCTTACAGCGTCAGGCCCGTCATTGTGGTACGGCCGGAGGAACCGGCAGGTCAGAGCAGTGTACGGGTCGTGGTCGGCATCGACGGCTCGCCCGCCAGCCAGGCGGCGTTCGCTTTCGCCCTGGAGGAGGCCGCATTGCGTGGCGGGACAGTGAGGGCCATTTGCGGCTGGTGGGATCCCGGAGCTCTGCCAGGGCCTGATCAACTTCCCTTTGTGGACGCCGCGACGATGCGCGCTGGAGCTGAGGCCCGCTTCCAGCAGGTGATGTCGGTACCGACCTCCCAGTACCCAGATGTGCCGGTGACGACCGACTTTGTGGACGAGCGTCCCCCGCGGGCGATCGTCGAAGCCGCCAAGGGCGCGTCATTGCTCGTGCTGGGAGGACACGGGCCCGGTGTGAGGTCTGGCGCCCTGTTGGGAGTGGTTACCCAGGCTGCGCTATCCGAAGTTCACTGCCCGGTGGCCGTGATCCCGTTCCCGAACTGATCCGTCCTGACTCTGCCAGAGGTCACGCCGGCCTCCGGACCGCCTTCCGAACCTCTGAGTGCCGGGCCTCTTCACCCGGTGGCAGAGAAGCCACGCTTCACACCATCGGCAGGCTGCGGTCCAGGCCGGTAATGTGCAGCAGTTTGGACATGACTGGGCGGGGCGCGGCCAGGGCCAGGGTGATACCCATGGTTCGGGCGCTGCGCTGGATGCCGACCAGGACGGCCAGGCCGGCGGCATCGCAGAATGACACCGCGGACAGATCGAGGATGAGCAGGCTCGTGCTGTACTTCAGGGTGCCCAGCAGACGCGAGCGCAGCGCCGGGCTGGTGCAGATGTCGATCTCGCCGGCGAGGCGGACAGTGGTCGGCACCGTTGGATCGGCTCTGCCGAGCGGGAAGGCGTCGGTGACGGTCACGCCATGCTCCGATCGGAGGAGAGACGCGCGTGGCTTCCGGTCGGCTTGACCGGCTCGCTGCCCGCGGGGTACGTCTTGTGGATCCTGTTCGATGACAAATCCGCCCTCGTTCTCCCAGCCGGCCGAGGCGTCGGCCTCCGGCGTGCTGGCGACGGGCTCGGCGGGCCGGTACGCGCTGAGCAAGTGCGCCGCCTGGTGAGGTCCCGCGTCGGGCGGAACAACCAACAGCGTGACGGGTTCGGTCCCCGTGACGGTCAGGACGATCAGGTGCGGATCGGCCCCACGCAAGCAGTCCACCCTGACCTCCCGGCCGCGAGCGGGGATACGGTAGGGGATGTCGTCCCAGGCATCGGCGCGCAGGCCGACGCACTGCGTGATCCGGCTCAGTCGCTGGTCGACCGCGGCAATGAGATCGGGCAGTTCGGCGGCGGCGTTGCGGGAGTAGGGCCACCACACTCCAGCTGTGGCGTCCCGCCGGTAAAGGATGGGATCAAGCCGGAGCCGGACCGCGGAGTCGATCGCGGGGTGCGTGTCGGCAACGGCGTTCAGCGGTGCGGGATTTGTAAGCAGTGCGAGGTTCATGATCGTTGGCCTGTCTGGGCCCTCTCAAAGGGCTGTCGTCTATCGCCGGGGGCGACGCCGACCTGAATGCCAACGCTCAAAAAATCCTCGGTACTTTGATTATACCGCTAGATCCCGAAATTACTTTATGCTGAATGCAAAAGCCTGTCGCTCAGGCTGCGGCGAACCGCGCGGTTCCAGGCGGGTAGATGAGCAGGCAGCCCTCCCACCTCGGTTATACCACGCGCCTGTATACGCAACACCAGTGTTGCCGCGTACCCGGAATTCTTGGACTTCCTGCCCATCACTGCTTCTCGTCCCCCCACTCACCCACCACAATCATTCACGCCCCCTACACGGATACCGCGATACGTGAGATATGGATTGGGCGGCGTATGGTGGATTCACCTGGGACATTCCGCATGTCGGCAGCCGCGTCGACGTCACCTCAGGCACAGCCGGCCTTTCACGCCGGAGACAGGCGGCACGCCAGATGCCGAACCACCATCCACCGGTCACGCCCCTCGCTCTCCAGCCGGCCCGGGTGTTCCTGGAGCCGACGCTGACCCGGGACGGAACGCTCGACGGCGCCTGGTGGCCCCACTCCACCGACCTCCAGCGCGAACTGCCCGCCCTCATCCGCATCCTCCAGGACCGGCTCGGTCCCATCCTCCGGGTCCGGCTCGACACGGCCGCATGGGACGGCATCCCTGCCCACCTGTTTGTCGACGGCCGGTTCCTGCGCGTCAGCGGCCTCCCGGCGGTACCCAACACGATCAGAGTGATCCGCGGCAACCAGGACGGCTTCCTGCTCCTGGTCATCCCACCCGACACCACCGGACCCATCGCCGCCGCCGCGATGAGAACCGCCGCACGAACAGGCAACACGTTGTCCGCGAACGAGATCCTCGCCCACTGCCACTCGGCCGCCCACGGCGGCATACCGAGCACGAGGATGCGCCGCTACCGCGACTCCGACGCAGACGCCGTGCTCGCGCTGATCGACGCCGACCGCCTGCCCGGCCAGCCTGCGTGCACGCCCGACAAGCTCGGCCAAGCCGTGTCCGGGTTGTCTCAGCGCGACCCGGCCCTTTGGGCCGATCTCGAACACTCCAGAACCGACGTGCTGGTGGATCAGGACGACCGGGTCATAGGCGCAGTGTCCTGCGCGGTGCATCACAACGACAGCACCGGGCAGATCCTGTGGTTGCACGGACGGGAGATCCTGGACGTCGTCGAGGCCCTCGTCTCCCACGCCCTGCGCGAGCTCGGCGGCAGGGACATCATCCACGCCTTCACTGCCGCGCTCGGCCTCGGGCTCGCCGCCCTGCCGACAGGCCGCCGACCCGTCACCACAAAAGTACTCGAGCGCGCCGGGTTCGCCGGACGAAACTCCTGGCGATACCTACACCGCACCACACCACGTGACCTCGATGCCATGGCATGCTCGTTGGTCGAGGTGGTCTGCAGCAAAGCTCCGCCGGGATGGTGGCTCAAAGCCCGAAATGACGACTGCTCCGCCCAACTCGTCGCCCAAGAGCCGACGGACGGCCTCGGCGTCCTGTGGTGGTTCGGGGCGGACGCCGGCCACGCCGACGAGACGCTCGAACGAGCGCTCCTCCAGGAGGCCGACGGCCTCCTGCGCAAACATGGAGCGTCGGAGATCACCCTGTACGCGGCGGGCGATCCGGAACCGGCCTGGGCACCGTTCGACGCCGGCTTCACCGAAATCGACCATCTCGTCTCCTACACCCGACGAACGTCCCCGCTGGCCGCCCGACCCGTCGCCCGGCGAAGCGCTGATCAGGGGCCCTGATACTGGACGCCGCCGCCTGGTCGGACACGGCGCGCCGGTCCCCTTGGGACAGCCACCGGCTGCCTCAGCTTTCGGGTCCCGAGGGGACCGCGAGGGGCAGTTGAACGATGAAGCAAGCCCCGCCGATAGGGGCCGGCTCGACCCATACGGTCCCGTGGTGGGCTCTGACGATTTCCCAGGTGATGGCCAGGCCGAGGCCGGTGCTGGTACTGCCATGCTGAGGGATGGTCTTGAGCCGGTACAGCCGGTCGAAGACGCGTTTCCTGTCTTTCTCCGGCACGCCGGGGCCGTCATCGCGGACCATCAGTCGCGCCATGCGGTCGCTGCGGTCGACTTGGACCTGCACCTGGTGTCTGGCGTAGCGCTGGGCGTTGTCCAGCAGGTTGGTCACGATCTCGCAGATCTGAGTGGGCATAGCCTTGACCAGCACACCGGGAGTGCAGATCACTTCAACCGGGACGGGGTCGGTCCGGACAGCGACTTCCCGCCTGACCAGCTCGCACAGGTCGATCTGTTCCCACTCTATTTCGGCGGCGCGACTGCGAGCGATCAATAGCAGATCAGTGGCCAGCGCCTCCACCCGATCCACCCCGCGTAGCACCCCTTCGAACACCCCGGAGTAGTCGACCCGGTCAGGATCGGCAAGCGCCTCTTCCACCGCGACGCGTATCCCGGCCAGTGGGGAGCGGATCTCGTGGGCGATGGTGGAGGCGAACCGCCGCTCACGGTCCAGCATGTCCAGACTCACGTTGATGTTCTCGACCAGTTGCGCTACCTGCGCCAGGTCACGCCGCTGGACGATCTGGCCGTACTCATCGCTGATGTTGATCTTAGCGAGATCACCGGAGATACTGCCCACCCGCCGCAGCATCCGGACCGTTATCCGGCCGGCCACCATGGCAGCCAGCAACCCCACCCGGTTGCGCAAGCGCCTCCCAAGACCACCGACCCAAGAACCCGCCCGGTCCAGCCCCCAACGCAGCGTTGACGTACCCATCGCATGTTCCCCCCGAGCAAGCCCCCCACAGCCAGTCTAGCTGCGGTGCTATGCGCCCCTTTTAATCCGTAGGTTCCGGGTTCGAGCCCCGGGCGCCCGCGCGGATCTCGGCGAGCATCGACTCCAGCTGCTCGATCGCCATTCTGTACGCCGGGGCGCCCAGCAGCAGGCGCTGGGGTGGGTGTCGGCGGCGAGGGCGGTGATGAGCGCCCGGGCGGCGGAGTGGGGGTCGCCGGGCTCCTTGCCGGTGTCCGCGCGGAACGCGGCACGCTGCGCGCCGGCCGTGTCGGCGTAGTCGGCGATCTCCCGCTCGGGCAGCGTCTCATGGGCGGAACGCCCGGCCCAGTCGGTGCGGAAGGGGCCGGGCTCGACGAGCAGCGTGCTGATACCCAGCGGCGCGACCTCCTGGCGCAAGGAGTCGGTCAGGCCCTCGACGGCGAACTTGGTAGCGGCGAAGTAGCCGATGCCGGCGTTGTTGACCAGGACGTCGATGCCGCCGAACCGCTCCTGGGCCGTGGTGACGGCGGCGCGGACCTGTCCGGGGTCGGTGACGTCCAGCGGCAGGGCCAAGGCCCGGCCGGGTGCCGCCTCGGCAAGGTCCTTGATCTGCTCGACGTTGCGGGCGGTGATCACTGCCTGGTCTCCGTGGGCCAGAACGGCCTGAGCGAGGGAGCGGCCGAAGCCGGTGGAGCAGCCAGTGATGAGCCAGGTCTTCACGATGCGAAGTTCCTTTCGTGCGGCGGCGCGCGAGGCGTCGCCAGGTCGGTCGGTTCGGGTGCGGTCCGGGTGCCGCGGGGCGATCGGGTGCCGCTCTTCCACGACATCACCGGCCAGGGGCGGGGCAAGGGCCGGTAGCGGGGGAGGACTGTCCTGGTCAACGGCTTCCTAGGACGCGGCGACCCAGGCTCGTGGCGTTCCGCGGCACGGTCGGCGGGGAGCATGGAGGTATGGCACGAAATGTGGACCTGAGTGAGTTTCTGCGCCGCTGCCGTGCCCGGATCAGCCCGAAGTCGGCGGGCCTGCCCGAGCGCGGTGCCTACCGGCGGGTGCCGGGCCTGCGGCGCGAGGAGGTCGCTCAGCTGGCCGGGGTGAGCACCGACTACTACACGCGGCTGGAGCAGGGGCGGCAGATCAGCCCCACGCCCGGGGTGCTGGAGGCGATCGCGGGCGCGCTGGGCATGGACGACGCCGAGCGGGCTCACCTGTTCGACCTCGTGCGGCCCCAGCCCGCCGCCCGCCGGAGCCCGCCGCAGGTGCAGAAGGTCCGCTCCGGGCTGCATCGGTTCCTGGATTCCCTCACCGACCAGGCCGCCTTCGTCCTGGGGCGGCGCGGCGACGTCCTGGCCGCCAATCGGCTGGCCAAGGCGCTGCTGGCCGGCGCCATGCCCTACCGGGAGCGGAACCTCACACGGTGGATCATCCTCGACCCCGCGGCCCGCGACCTGTACGTCGACTGGGAGAAGATCGCCTCGGAGATGACCGCGATCCTCCGCCTGGACGCCGGCCGCCACCCCGACGACACCCGCACCGCCGAACTGGTGGGTGAGCTGTCGATGAAGAGCGAGCACTTCCGCCGTTGGTGGGCCGACCACAAGGTCCTTAACCGCAGCTTCGGCACCAAACGGTTCCGCCACCCCGTCGTCGGGCCGCTGAGCATCGACTACCAGGCATTCACCATGCCCGGCACCGACGACCAGACCCTCTTCGTCTACCTGCCGACCGACGACCAGTCCTCTCAGGACGCCTGGCGCCTTCTGGCCAGCTGGGCCGCAGATCCCCTTCCCCGGCCCGCAGCCGATCAGGCCGCTGCCGACCCGGTCGATCCCGCACACGACCCCAGGAGCACCTCATGAGCACCAACCACCGCAATTCCGGCCGCCCTCTCGCCCTGGTGACCGGCGCGTCCGCAGGTATCGGCTACCAGCTGGCCCTGCTGTTCGCCCGCAACGGCTACGACCTGGTCGCAACCGGCCGCAGCGACAGCATCGACCGCGCCGCCGCCGACTTCGAACAGCACGGCGCCCACGTCGTTCCCGTCCGGGCCGACCTGTCCGAACGCGACGGCGTCCAAGTGGTGTGGCAGGCCGTCCAAGACACCGGCCGACCGCTGGAAGCAGCTGTGCTCAACGCCGGGCGCAGCATCGGCGGCGCGTTCCTCGACACCGATCTGGACGACGAACTCGACCTGCTCGCCCTCAACGTCACCTCCGTCGTCGCGCTCGCCAAACCGGTCGCGCGGCACATGGCCGACCACGGCAACGGCAAAATCCTCATCACCTCGTCCCTCTCGGCGACGCTGCCCACCCCGTACGAGACCGTCTACGGACCCTCCCGCGCGTTCACGTACATGTTCGCCGAGGCACTGCGCCAAGAGATGAAGGACCGCGCGCCCGGCGTCACCGTCACCGCGCTGCTGCCCGGCGCCACCGACAGCGACTTCCACGCCCGCGCCGGAATGGGCAACACCGCCTTCGGCCCCGGCGCCAAGAAGAACAGCCGCATCCAGGTCGCCGCCCAGGGCTACCGCGCCCTCATGGCCGGCAAAGACCACGTCATCGGCGGAGACCTGCGCACGAAACTCACCGCCCTGACCAACCGGCCGCTTCCCGAACCCTTCAAAGCCGCCCGCCACGCCCGCAAGGCCCAGCCCCGCGACACCGCGCCCCGGCAACGCGACACCGCCACGGCCTCTCGCTGACCGGCCGCGGCCCGGGCCCTTCTCGATGGGCGTCATCTCCAAAAATCCGGTTCAGTGCATAGCCTTCAAAAATCACCTATCGAAAGATCGTTGGACTGTTCAACAATCTGGAGGTCGCGTCGGCGTTGCCGCTGGCAATGCGCTCGGGCCGGTGCAGCGACGGACCCGGGGCTACGAGGGCGAGGTGGGGCGGAACCTGACCCCCTCCACCTTGTCCCCCAGCTCGATCATCAGGTTCCTGGCCTGCTGTTCAGCTTGAGCACGCAGGAACTCACCCCAGGCTGGTCCCGCGCGTCGCGGCGCTGGGTCAACGCCGGCCTTCCCAGAGCGGCGAGTGCCTCGGCGATCCGCCGCTAACCCCACTGCGGATTCTCCCCGAGCCAGACGAAGTACCAAGGTCCAGATGGTGGCGCGGGGGCGTGCCAGCGCAACAGCATGCCCGGCGTCACGAACAACTGCCGACGACCCGCTGGAGACGGCCGAGTTTCGGGCACCCACACGCTCACCCACGTGGACGTCAGCGCGGCCACAATATTGACTCTTAGTAAACAATTGCCTACCGTGAGTGTTTGACGTGGCGTAAAGCTCTTTCGAGGGGTGAAGCTCATGCTCAGACGAGTCGAATCCGACCGGTGGCAAGAATCACTCGATGTCAATCCCCTTTACAACGGGCTGGTGCCGGAAGGCGGCGTGCCCCGGTTCAAGATGCCGGCCAGCCCGATGAATCCCACAGCGGCCCAGGCGCTCATCCGCGACGAACTCCTGCTCGACGGCAACGCCCGGCTCAACCTGGCCACCTTCTGCACGACCTGGATGGAGCCCCAGGCCCGCGAACTCATCGCCGAAACCCTCGACCGCAACCTCGTCGACCACGACCAGTACCCGCAGACGGCCGACATCGAGGCGCGCTGCGTCAACATGCTCGATCACCTGTGGAGCGACCCGAACGGCTCCAGCGTCGGCTGTTCCACGGGCGGCTCCAGTGAGGCGGCCATGCTCGGGGCGCTGGCGATGAAGTTCCAGTGGCGCGAGCGGCGCCGGGCGGCCGGGCTGTCCACCGCCAACCCCAACCTCGTGATGGGCACTGCCGTCCACACCTGCTGGCCGAAGTTCTGCCAGTACTGGGACGTGGAGCCGCGCTGGATACCGATCGAGGAGCCGGCCTTCACCTTGAACCCGGCCCGGCTCGGCGAATTCTGTGACGACAACACCATCGGCGTCATCGGCGTGCTCGGCTCCACGCAATGCGGCAAGTACGACCCGATCGAGCAGATGTCGGCCGAGCTGGACCGGCTGGAGGCCGAGCGCGGGCTGAGAATACCGCTGCACGTGGACGCGGCCGTGGGCGGCTTCATCACCCCGTTCCTGGAACCCGACAGGGTGTGGGACTTCCGGCTTCCCCGGGTGCAGTCGATCAACACCTCGGGGCACAAGTTCGGTCTGGTGTACCCCGGCGTCGGCTGGATCGTCTGGCAGGAGCCGGACGCCCTGCCGCAGGACCTGGTGCTCTCCTGCGACCTGCTCGGCGGCAACATCGACACCTTCACGCTCAACTTCTCCCGCTCCGGCGCCCCGGTCGTCGCGCAGTACTACAACTTCCTTCGGCTCGGCTTCGAGGGCTACCGGGCCGTCCAGCAGACCTGCCGGGACGTGGCGACCTACCTCGGTGAGGAGATCGCGAAACTCCCCGAGCTCTCGCTCATCGCCGACGGCTCGGAACTGCCGGTGCTCGCCGTGCGGACCGCCCCCGGCTACGACGGTTTCACCGTCTTCGACCTGGCCGCCCGGCTGAAGATGCACGGCTGGCAGGCCCCGACGTACTACCTGCCGCCCGACCTGGAGCACATAGCCGTCATCCGCTTCGTCATCCGCAACGGCTTCAGCCAGGACATCGCCGCCAAACTGCTGGCGAACGTGCGCACCGAGGTGGAGCACCTGCGCGACAATCCGGTTCCGCGCCCTCGCCGCGGCGGCGACGAGGCGGCCGCCGAGCAGCCGGGTGTGCCGACGGGAAGGTGACGTCGATGAACGACTTCGCCGCGTCCATCACCTTCGACCAGCTCGGCAGTGACCCCTATCCGATCTTCGCCAGGCTCCGCCGCGAAGCGCCGGTCGTCCTGCTGCCGAAGCTCGACCTGTGGATGGTCACCCGCTGGGATGACGTGCGCCAGGTCCTCAGTGCCTACGAGTCGTACACCAGCGCCTTCCCCTCGCTGGCCACGCAGATATTCGGGGAACGGTCCGTACTCAAGGTTGAGGGCGACGCCCACGCCGATCTGCGAGCCGCCGTTGACACGCGATTCGCCCACGAACGCATCGAACGGGCCACCACACTCACCCGCGAGGCCGCACGGCCGTACGCCAGCGAGCTCAGCAGCCGGGACGAGCTGATGTCCAGCTACTTCGAACCCGCCGCGAGCACCGCCCTCGCCCGTTTCATCGGCCTGCCGGACGTGGACACCGACACGCTCATACGCTGGGCCCGCAACCTCAGCGCCGGGATGAGCAACTTCACGGCGGACCCGGCCGTACACGAACAGGCGATGGCCGCCGCCACCGAGATCCGCCAGACGATCGAGCCCTTCGCCCGGCAGGCCACAGACCAGCCCGATGGCTCAGTCCTGTCACAGCTGCTCCACAGCGGCTGCCCGGCCGATACCGTCCGATCCGCCGAGGACATCATGCCCACCTTCATCGAGATCCTCTCGGCGTTCCTGGAACCGGCGGCCGGCGCCGGGCTCACGCTGCTCGCGCTGCTCCAGCACCCCACGCAAATGCAGGCCATCCGCGATGACCCGCGCCTGATCCGCAAGGCCGTCCACGAAACGCTGCGCTGGCTGTCGCCAAACGGCGCGCTCAGCCGCCGCGCGACCAAAGACGTGCTCCTCGCCGGACAGATCATCCCCGCCGGAGCGAACGTCATGGCGGCCATCTCCTCGGCAGGCCGGGACGAGAGCATCTTCACCGACCCAGACACCTTCGACATCAACCGGGACCCCTTCCCCAACCTGGGCCTCGGATACTCCCGCCACGCATGCCTCGCCGCCCCAGTCGTCGGTGCCATCATCGCGGCCCTGCTGGACGTGCTACTCGAGCATCACCCACGGCTCTCCCTGGACCCCGAACAGCCGCACAACGTGCACGGCTGGAAATTCCGCGTGCTGACGAACCTGCATGTCCGCATCGGCGATCCGGCCGGTGGAAGCTGAGTGCAGAAATTGGCGGTAGCGACCTGCGACTTCTTCGCTCGAGCCCCGGGCGCCCTACCACCTCCACCTGCAGCTTCCGGCGATTCTGTAGCCGAGTCGTCTGATCGTGAGTCACGGTGAGACACCTGTGAGTCACGTGCCGGCGCGTGCGTTGTTCACCTTGCGGGTGGTCTTGCGGGCTGCTTGGAGAACAAGCCGGGCGGTGGCCCGGGCGCTGTCGTGATACAGCTGGGGCAGCACCGACGTGTACGTATCGGCGGTGAGCGCGATGCCGGCATGTCCGAGTAGGCCCTGCACCACACGGAGGTCAGCTCCTGCTGCCAGGGCCAGCGTCGCCGCTCCATGCCTCAAGTCATGCAGCCGCACCGGGGGAAGACCGCTGGCCAGGACCAGCTTGTGGGAAGCGGTAGCTGAGGTAGTCGGCATCGATCGCAGCGCGCAGTATGACGCGGGGGCGGTGCTTGGCTGGTGAATGTGTCGACGTAGGCCCTGGCAAGCATGACGGGCGTCGGTCACACAACCATGCTACATACAGTAAGTAGTCATTTCATTACTCATCGTAGATGCTGGGTGGGTAGTTTCTTACGGAAAGGACCCGCCATGCGCTCCATCCCCGCCTTGCTGGCCGTCGCCGCCACGACCCTCGCACTCACCGCCACCCCGGCCTCCGCCGCACCCGGCAACGTCTACGTCCGGGACCGCTACGGCATGCCCGGCAGCAACCTGAGGACGTTCCAGAACCCGAACCCCTACGAATGCCACGACCTCGGCCAGAGCCTCTACGACGTGTATAACAGCACCGAGGGCCCTATCGGCTTCTTCAAGGAGCCGGGGTGCGGGGGGTATATGCAGTTCCTGCCCCCCGGGGAGAGGGTCACGGACGTCTTCGCCTCCTTCTTGGCGCTGAGCTGACCACCGCCGTCCCTGCTCGCGCGGCCCTCCTGCAGCCTCGCCCCGGGCGGGCCGCCGGGCGGCGCGCGGGTCGGGGCGGGCGGGCGGTTTGACATAAGGCCCCAGATCGGTGATCGGATGCGGGGCGGGACGTAGCGGAGCCTGCGCCTGCCGAAGATGCCATCCGCGCAGGTCGTCCTGATCAAACCTTCCCTGTGGGCTCTTCGGCACGCGTCCGGCACACCAGCGGGCCGAACACGAGAGCGAACTGTCCCGGTTTGCGCTATCGACGGTCGGCCACCTCGGGCCGCACCGTAAAGCCGGACCCAAACGACACCCAACAGAAGGACCCCAGGGGAAGGGGCGGCGGGCGGGACGCGCCCGAAATGCTCGCAGACCCGTCCAAGCACTGGTCAAGCCGCCTTCGGCAGGACTCGCACGACTTCACAGCCGCTGCCGTGCTGGCCTCCTCTGCGGTACGGAACTGCTCGTTCACTCTGCTGCGAAGCAGCATCTTCGTCCTGCCCGCAGCCCCCGCGGTTGCTGCTTCGTTCTCAGGACGGGGCCCCAGGAGAGCTTGGTGCGGAGCGTCCGGGGCTCGGCTGATAGGCCGTTCCGGTCAAGTGGTTCAAGCTGGGAGGAGGGCCTCGGCATCCGAGTTCGACGCGCACACGAGCGGCCGAACCGGTTCCTGGTGGATCGGACGGGTCAGCCTTCGAGGAGTCTGGCGATGGCTTCGGCGCCGCCTTGGTCCAGCCAGCTTGGGAAGTTCAGCAGGTCCGGGTGGCGGTGGCGTAGGGCGGGGATGTCGGCGCGCCATAGTCCGCGTTGGGCGGTGAAAGCCCGAGTGGCGTCCTTGCTCAGATTCAGCTCCTCGCCGGCGACCTGCCGGTAGGTGATCTGGCGCCCGAGATGCCGGCTGATCAGGCGCACGGTGGCCTCGGGGGTCAGTTCGTCGCCTGCCAGCTCCAGGGCCTGGCCGAGATAGGCAGTGGGGTCGGCGAAGGCGAGGGCGGCAAAGGCGCCGATGTCGCTCACGGCGACGAGTTGCACGGGCACATCGGGGGCGAACAAATGGCGCAGGACTCCGTCGGCGGAGATGCCGCCCAGCTCAAGCCCGGGGATGGCGTGGTTCTCCATGAAGCGCACCGGTCGCAGGATGGTGGCCGGCAGTCCGAGGGCAGCGATGTGCTGCTCGATGGCCCACTTGCTCTCCCAGTAGGAGATGCCGGTGCCTCGCTCGGCACCGCCGACGGAGGCAAAAACCAGGTGGGCAACGCCAGCCGCAGCCGCAGCCTCCGCCAGGTGACGGCCGCGCCGGATCTCGCGTTCGCTGTCCGGGTCGTCGGGGGTGACGGCGAAGACGCCGTAGGCGCCGGCCATGGCCGCCTTGAGACTGCCGGGATCGTCCAGGTCACCCATCAGCAGCTCGGCGCCCGTTGCGGCCAGTCCGCGAGCGGCCGTGGCGACGGGATCCCGGACCAGAACGCGGACCGGCCAGCCGTCGGCCAGCAAGCGTGCGGCGGTGGCTCCGCCCTGTCGGCCTGTGGCGCCGGCGACCAGGACAGGCTTGCCGGCCCTGCTCGCGGCGGTGGTGGAGGAGAGCGAATGATTCACGGGTGTGGTCATGTGAGGGACCTCCGGAAACGGTAAAGTTGAGACTGTCTCGAGAAAAATATCGAGACAGTCTCAACTTTTCAAGCGAGGGTTCTGCTCATGAACGCCGGCACACCGCCACCCCGCCGTCGCATGCGGGCCGACGCACACCGCAACTACGAACGGCTGCTGACCGAGGCG
The DNA here is from genome assembly GCF_014873145.1 of Nonomuraea angiospora. NCBI lineage: Bacteria > Bacillati > Actinomycetota > Actinomycetes > Streptosporangiales > Streptosporangiaceae > Nonomuraea > Nonomuraea angiospora. Next base: position 7,154,816 of record NZ_JADBEK010000001.1, read on the forward strand.
GCGGCCGCGTTCGCCGAGCACGGCGCGGACTTCTCCCTGGAGGCGATCGCGCGCCGGGCCGGGGTGGCCAACGGCACGCTCTACGGCCACTTCCCCACCCGCCGGGCCCTACTAGAGGCGCTGATGGGTGATCGGATGCAGGCCCTGGCTGCGACCGGCGCTGAACTGCTCACCGCATGCTCACCCTTCGATGGCCTGGCCACCTGGGCGCGGGCGGCAATGGTGCACACGACGATCTACCGAGGGCTCGGCGCCACGCTTATGCAGGCCGTCGAGGATGAAACCTCCGAACTGCACGCGGCGTGCAAAGCGGTGCTCGCCGCCGGAGAGGAGTTGCTGGCCCGGGCGCGAACGGCCGGCGAAGTACGGCCGGATGTCACCGCCCCGGACCTGTACGCGCTGGTCAACGCGGCGGCATGGGCGGGCGAGCAGAGCTCCCCACCCCAGGGAGAGCGGCTGCTGACCTTCGGACTGGATGGATTCCGGACCTCGGCCACCGATCGCGAGTGATCGCGCGCCTGCCCTCGGCGATCCGGCCGCCGAGAAGAACTCCAGGCTCCGCCGACAACTCGCCGAAGCGCTCGGCCGCCTTCGACTGGCCGACGCGCGCGCGCCGGACAAGCCCGCACCCGCACCGACTCCCGCGAGCCGCTCTTCGGTAACGATCGGCCCCTGCTGACCGACGCTTCTCAGACCGCCTGCGGCCTCGTCGCGGACACCGTCTCCAACGAGGCCGCCCAGGTCAGAGGCTCCGTGACGACCAGCCGCTCAAGATAATGAGGACCTGTGAAACACGGCCTGCCCAAACACGAGCCGGCCGAGCTGAGCACAGACCCCGACCTACGGCGCAGTCCTCAAGGAGGACGTGCGCTACCTCGGCGACCTCATGACCCCCGCTTGGCGGCCCCGCGCAAGCGCCGTACCCGGTCAGAGACCTAGCACGGCCTCGAGGTCGTCGATGGCCGCCAGGGGCTGGGCGAGCTGCTCGCGTTCTGCCTCGGTCAGGGTGAGGGCGCGCGCCCGGGCCAGGGCGTGCCCGGCGGCGGCGTGGTCCCTGGCGCGGACGGCGAGCTCGGCCCGGTAGACCAGCGCCTCCAGCAGCTCGGCCGCCGACCCGGTGTCCTTGTCCCGCTCCAGGGCGCCGTCCAGGATCTCGGCCGCCCGCTCGTGCTTGCCGTGGGAGTCGCCCATCACGACCGCCCGGTTCAGCGAGGCGGTGAGCCTGCTCGTGGCCTCCTCCTTCTCCGGCAAGGGGCGGGCGGCCATGAAGCGGATCCAGTTGCCGCCGGGGTCGATGACAGCGAAGCCAGAGTGGTTGCCGTCGTTCTTCCGCCTGCGGGGCCGGGTCATCCGGGGGATGCCGGAGACCAGGAGCTTGCCGTGCGCCGCGCGCATGCCCGAGGCGAACGCCTCGAACAGCTCTCCGGTGTCCGGCACGACGATCACGCAGGTCCCGTAGGAGTCTTCGGGCTTGAACGCCTCGGGCATGCCGAAGAAGCCCAGCTGGAGATCCTCGCGCTTGAGCAACACGTACGGGTTCGGCCGAACCTGGTAGTAGATCCGGCGGAAACCGAGCATCGTGTAGAAGTCGACCATCTCGTCGATGGAGCGGCAGGGAAGCAGCGGTATGGCGATCTCGTTGGCCATCGGGAGAACTCCTATTCGCCGGCCATGGTGAACGCGCCCTCTTCCAGGCGGCGGATCATCCGGTCGGTCCACTGGGCGCCGGCGTCGGCGGTGCTCAGCCACAGGGTCAGCACCTCGCCCACCGGGCCCCAGGTCGCCAGATCCGTACCCTCGGGCAGGTACGCGGTAATGCTCGCGCGCCACTCGCGCATGGCGCGGGCCCGCCGGCGCAGCAACGCCAGGGCCCGCTCCCGGGGAAGGTCCTCGATGAGGCCGACAGCGGCGCCCAGCACGTCCAGGCTCGGCTCGCGGTCGGCCAGCGCCTGACCCAGCAGGTCGAGGTACTCCCGCTCGCCCTCCTGGGTCAGCTCGTACTCGATCCGCGGCGGCCCCCCGGCCTCGGAGGCGACCGTCTCGTGCGTCACCAGCAGGCCCTGACCGGCCATGCTCTTGAGCGCGTGATAGACCGAGCCCGAGGTGGCGGTCGACCACTCGTGCGCGCCCCACGACTCCAGATCCGCGCGGACCTGGTAGCCGTGGGCGCGCCCGCGCCTGCGCAGCGCGCCCAGGACCAGCAGCCGTACCGGCTTCATCGAACCCTCCCGAACCTTAGCTAGCCAAATTTGGCTAGTCGCTACCGGGAGCTTACCGCACTGATCTCTCGCTGTAGCCGAGCGAGAGGAGCACGGGTGTCTTGTTCGTACGGCGCACCGGGGTCGTCCGGGAGCACCTGCCGCAAGAGTTGGGCTACGGCTCGGGCATGACCTGCTGGCGACGCCTGGCCGAGTGGAACGCCTCCGGCGTCTGGTGCGCGAGCTGCAGATCCGCCCGCTGATCGCCCGCCGCGGCACCGAACACGGCTCCGGCTTGGGCAAACACCGCTACGTCGTGGAGCAGACCTTCGCCCTGCTGCGCGCCTTCCGCCGCCTGCGCATCCGCTGGGAGGTTCGCGCGGACGTCCACGAGGCCTTCCTCAGCCTGGCCTGCGCGCTCATTTGCCGGCGGCGACTTATCTCATTGCGTTAGGACCTCTTAGCGCTTGCTGTCTGAATTCGCTGGCCGAGATGCCGAAGGCACGGTGGAAGGCCCTGCTGAAGACCGAGGGGTGGGAGAAGCCCCACTCGGAGGCGATCGCGCGGATGGGGACATGACACAACGCCGGATCGGCCAGATCAAGACGCGCACGCTCCAGACGTTGCGCCTTGATCCATGCGGCCACGCTTAACCCCTCTTCCTGGAACAGCCGATGAAGGTAACTGGTGGAGATGTGATGCGCGGCAGCCAACGCCCGCGGTGTCAGATCCGGCTCACGCAGATGCCGCTGTACGAACGCCTGGATGCGCAAGATGAGGACATTCCGGTGGGACTGGCCGGTGGTGCTCACCCCGTCAACCTCCAGGGCGTGGAAAAGCAGCGCGGAGACCAAGCTGGCGAGCGTCATCCCCAACCGCGAGCCATCGACGGGCCGCAAGTTGTGCACATTCTTATTGATATTGGTGACGAAGTCGGTGAGCAGGCCGCCGATGCCCTCGGTGGCGGAGAGGGGACGGCCCAGCAGTCCGTCCAGGTGTTCGGCCGGCAGGTTCAGCAGGGCCTGGGGGACCGTGATGCACGTGGCCCGGAAGGCGGGTCCGTCGCCTGGAGGCCGCACGTCGCACGCGACCATGCGGGTGGGATCGTGGACGAACAGGTCTCCGACCCCCGAGCTGAACCGTCGGTGCTCCCAGATGATGTCCACTCGGCCCGCCAGAGGAATCAGGAGGTGGTAGGACTCTGCGGATCGTGGGCCAGTCTCGTGATCTGGCCGCGGGGTCTGCCGGATACGCATCGGGGCGACGGTCTTCGTCGTCAAGCGCAGGCCGCCGAGCGAGATCTCCCGTTCGTCCATGCGGACGCACTCGCTGCCCGATTCCATCACCGAGCCGGAGTCATGGCTCTGAGCACGGTATTCGCGAGGAAGTGCGGGAGCCAGGAGGGTGTCCTCGGTCATCTTGCCTCCCAAGGCTGGAAGGCCCACAGCACAGGGTGTCCCTCGCCGGGACCGGGCTTTTTGATCCCCGTATCCTTGACGTTGAGCAACCTAGGTCCGCCGAGTTCGTCGAACAACACTGCCCGGCTCTCTTCGCCCACATTCCCCCCTGTCTGCTCGAACATGGCGATGTCATCGCGCTGGAGCACCTGACCGCGAGCAGCCCGAATGCAGGTAGAGGCCGTACGCGACACCGTCGCCTCCACGACAGCGCCAGCCGGATCCTGGCCCGAGGGCAGGCCGTCCACCAGGTAGTCGGCCCACGGCCACGGGCCCGCCCCATCCACCAGGCGAAGCAAGCACGTGCGGCATGATGAGCGGCCGTCATTCTTCGCCTGGCGATCTCATCTCCTGCGGCGCTGCAACACTCGCATGCCCCCCGCTGAACTGGCATTTCCACGGCCACCACGCGGCTCAGTGGTATTCGTTGATCAAACCGGCGACTACTCTGCGGCGCGATCCGGCCTTTCCATCGGCACCACGATCGAGCCACAACGGCGGTCTGACGTTGCTCGGGAGAGATGATCAGGGGGCCAGGCGGTCGATGCGATCGCCCAGCCCCCGTACGTGTCAGATCAGCTCTGTCTTGTAGAAGATGCTGGCCAGGCGGGCCGTCTCGACGCCTGAGGCCAGGCCGAGGCACAGGCGAGGGGCACCGGAGACGATCTGGATGCCCATGCCCTCTGGCTCGCGATGGTCCAGAGACTGGCCGGCCACGCTGCGCGCCCGCTGGACCTGCTCGCCTGTACGCAGGTCCAGGCAGGTGATGTACGTGTTGCCGGGCGGCGGATTGTCATCCCCGTACGCCGTGCCGGTCAGCATGTAGACGAAATTCCCGTAGGCCGCGTACCCCTGGAAGGTGCCCAGGCCCGACGGTTGGGCGACGTCGAACAGCGCCTTTGGCGAGCCCGCTTTGACGTCCGCCAACGAGTAGACCGCGTAGCGGAAACCGCTCCCGTCCCAGTAACGCATGGCCAGCCGGTTCGTGGAGGGGTCGATCGCACACGTGGTGTTGTCCGAGTCCGCGATCGGTTTGTACTTGGTCAGCGCCGACGACGAGGTGGTCAGCGTCTGACCGTTGACGAACTTGAACCTGGCCAGCTTCGTGCCCCGGGAACTCTTGCCGTCACTCACCCCGTCCGTCTCCGTCCACAGGTAGGCCGACGTGCCCGACGGCTCGACCCCGAACTGGACGCCGTGGCCGAAACCCATCAGGTACATGTGGCCGAGGATTGTGCCGGTGAGGCTGAGCTTGGACAGGCACAGATGGCCCGCCGCGCCGGAGCCGGCACCGTTCTTCACTTGAAGCGTGTAGATGTGGCCGTTGCGGTTGTCGAAGGCGATCGACTGCAGGACGGTCTCGTCGTACAGAGCCTTCTTCCAGATCAGCGAGGTTGACGGGGCAGTCAGCTGGAACCGTCCCTCTGCGGCGGCCGCGGGCTTGGCGGCCAGCGCGGCGGCCGCGGCGACACCGGTGCCGAGCCTGAGGAGCCCTCGGCGGGAAACACGGACGTGAGAGGTCATCTCCCCTTGATCGCCTCCTTGGTAGCCGAGCCCTGCGTAGAGTCATGCCGGTTCGCCGGGCTGTGAGCGATCACAGCCCGTCCTGCCAGCCGAGGTTGACCGGGTCGCATTCGAGGTCGTCCGGCAGGCAGGAGTTGGACGGCAGAGCGAGCGTATGGAGGTGGCGGCTCCCACCCGTGGAGACAGCCCCATGCGCCACGCCGACGAGCACAGCAGCCGCAGCAAGCGACAGGATGGCTCTCTTCATAGAGGTAGAACTCCTCGCAATTTCCCGTGCCGGGCATCTGATGGAGTAGAGTTTCGGGCATTTGTCCCCGACGTGTCAGCATTTTCGGCTGGCGCGCACCGTGTCCTGCCAGCCTTGTTCCTCTCGGACCGTCAGCCGCAGTGGACGTTCGTCGCATACCGGATGGCTGAGCCGACGGCGCCCACCAGGTCGATGCACTTGCCCTTGGCGGAGGCGTAGACGGGGCCCGCGTAGTAGGCATAGTCGCCATCTTCATAGTCGGCCCAGCCGTTGCTCGAGGGCGTTGCGATGCCCACGGCCTTGTACGCCTTCTTGCCGTAGTTGCCGCCCGAGCCGTAGGCGAGGGCGCAGTTCTTTCCGGAACTGGCGTTGTAGTAGACCTCTAGCGTGCCCTGCTTCGTCCCGGACTTCGGGATGTTGTAGACACCGATCCGGCTGTAGCCGGTCCCACAGGGACCTGCCGCGGCGGCCGGAGTGGCGGAGGCGACAAGCCAGGTCGAGGCGACCAGCACGCCTACAACGGCGCCGATTTTTCTGCGAATAGGCATTTATCTTCATATTTCTGTTCGGGCCAGGGGTGACGGCGCGTCTCCCCGTCTTGCCCGAGCCATGATGACGACGGGCGCTGAAAAAACACTGAAATGGGGCTGAATCACCCTCCGTGTCCGCGGAGGGACGGGCGTCTCGAAGCTGAGCCGCGAGAAGAGTGCCAGTTGCCGGACGGGGCAGCGGGCGTGGGCAAGACCGCCCTGTGGCGAGCCGCCACCCCCATGTCAGATCCCTCGCTACCGAGCTGCGGCTCAGCACAGCGGAGTCCAGCGACGCGCTAACGCCGCAAATCCTCCGGAAAGCTGCGCAGACCCAGCCGGCGATTGATCATGGGCGCCATACTCCTCGTGGGAGACCTCGGCGCAGGCTTTCTGACAGGCCGCGTCACCACCGAAGAGCTGGATCTTCCCGAAGGGCAACGAAGATCATCTCGCCCCGGTAAGCCCTCCGCGCCGACCGGCCGCACGCCTTCCTCATCCGGGTCCGGAGCCGTACGACGCCCTGGAATTCCGTCCTGTCGTGCGCTTTCCCGCACTGCGGACTCTGATGTGACTCGTTTCGCTGGTCCGGCCTCTCACGCCAGGCCGACGACGGCGGCGGGTTGAAGTCCGGCAACCGGTCCGCGCGCGGTGAAGATATAATGCCGTCTCCGGAATCGCCGGACGCCAGCGAAGAGATCGTGGCTCGCATGCGACTCCCACCGCTCGGGTACCGACCGGGTAACGAGACTAGGCTCCGACATACTGGGATGTAGCCGCGAAGGGATCCGATCATCAGCAGCGACTCTGTCTCTCCGTGGGAAGACCGGTCAAAACCGGTGCGCCGCCGAGTCACCGAAGCAGCCGTCCTGAGCACCCAGGCCCAGAGCCCGGCAGACGTCGCCCAGTGGACCTGCCCGCATGGTCAGCATGCCGGGCACGGCTGCGTCGCCTGCTATCACGCCTGTGCTGACGTCGATCCGGCACAGCCACTGTGGGAGGTCGCGGCGTGGTTCACCACCGAGCGGCCGATCCCCATCAGGGCGCTGCAGGACGTGCACCGCCACGACCGCGACCTCACTCTCACCCAGCCGTCGACGCCTCTCGTCTACCTTCTGAGCGCACGTGTGAGAGCCGCCCTGGGCGCGGAGGCTGTGGCGGGAGTGGTGGGGTTCCTGGTGCAGAACCGGCACATCGTCGACGAGTTCACCGTGACGGAGATCCGCGCAGCCCACTCCTGAACGTCTCTATGCCAGGGGCAGCCGGCTGCTGCGGGTGAGCGCTGCGATCCCGGCCTTGGCGCCTCGGCGTTGATGAGGCGGTGCACCGCCTGGCCGACACGGTCGCCATGCTGCAGGGGGTAGGACAGGCGGCTGCGGCCGATGGCGGGACAGATGTCGGCGGCTGCGCGTACGCGCGCAGGCCCGGGCGCCGGTCGGCCAAGAAGACCGGCCCGCTCGTGCGGCCGGCCAGCAGCCGGGCCGTGGCCGTGGCCGTGGCGGTGGCGGTGGCGGTGGCGGTGGCCCAGACGCCCGGAGACGACCAGACTTCGCAACCCCCCAGGCGGCACACGGCCTGAAACGACCGGCTCCACGACCAGGACAAGCGCACGGCCCCCGGTCACCGCATGCGACGACAGCCGGGGAAGGGAACTGAACCGGTCGGCCCGGGGACGGGCAGGAAAGAATGGCGACCAGCGCGACAGCACGAACGGCACCTGCGGCAGCGGCGTCAGCCGAACGGCCTCGATCGCGTTGAACACCACCAACGGCGCGGCATCGGCCGGCGGCCGGCAGGCTCGAGCCCCGGCGACCTCAACGCACCAGCGCGCGGCCTGCTCGTGCGTCTCCTCCAGGCTGGTGAAGGTCCGACCGCGCCAGAAGCTGTCGCGGATATAGGGCGGAGGCTTACCCCGAAGTGTGGACACGGGTCGTCAGTGCCACCTGCGCACCATCGGCGCTGAGGCGCTGCCGGGCGTGCGGGAACGGAGATCGCCCGTCGTATGCCGGGGGCGGAGCCTGAGGAGCCCGCGTGGGCATCCGATCACGCCACCATCGGCAGACCGCGGTCCAGGCCAGTGATGCGCAGCAGCCGGGACATGAACGGTCGGGGCGCGGTCAGGGCCACGGTGATGCCCATCGACCGGGCGCGGTGCTGGATGCCGACCAGGACGCCCAGGCCACCGGCGTCGCAGAACGTGACCCCGGACAGGTCGAGAATGAGCAGGCTTGTGCTGTAGTGCAGCGTGTCCATGAGTTGCCGGCGAAGCGCTGCGCTGGTGAAGATGTCGATGTCGCCGGACAGGCGGACGGTGGTCGGCCTCGATGGGTCGGCCACGCCGAGCGGGGCGGTGTCGATGACGGTCATGGAATGTCTCCTCATTGGAGAAGCTGAAACGGGATGAGATGCCTGCCGGTCGGAAAGCCGGTCTGCCGCCGGAACGGGCGGTGCTTGAACCGTTCGATCCGGCTGGCAGGCGGCCGGGTCACGCCGGCGCTGACGGCCGTGCGATGGAGGAGGGCGCCTCCTGGCCGGTGACCGACCCGCCCTCGTTCTCCCAGCAGGCCAAGCTGCCGGCGGCAATCGCGCACACAAGCGCGGCGGGCTCGGGCGGCAAGCGCGCGTGGATGAGGATGTCATCGGCAGTCAAGCCGGCGGTGTCGTGAGCGGTGAGCTTGAGCGTGGCCTCAGCGGGGCCGGCGGCCGTATCCGGCGGGATGATCAGCAGGGCGACCGGCTCCGCGGCGGCGAAGAACAGAACGACCACGTGAGGGTCGTCGTGGCGGAACCAGCCGATGCGGACCTGCCGCCCGCGTGCCGGGATCCGACTCGGGATGTCCTGCCACGCGTCCCGGGACACGCCGACCATCAGCGTGGTCCGCCCCAGCCGCTGGTCGACGGCGGCGATGAGACCGGGCAGTTCGGCGGTCGCGTCGCGGGAGTAAGGCCACCAGGCCCCGTCCACCACGGCTCGCCGGTCCAGCACCGGGTGGAGACTGAGCCGTAGCACGGAATCCACCCGAGGGATCGCCGATGAGACGGGGCTGAGCGGTGCGGGTTGAGAAAGAAGTGTCGGCGTCATGGTCTTCTGACCTGTCCGGGCCCCTCGAAAGGGGCCGGTGGTGGTTCGCCGGGGGCGACGCCGACCCGGCTGCCAACGCTCGAAAAGACCTCGGTCTCTTCACTCTACCTCGTACTGAGCGAGTGGCTTCCGGAAAAACATCCTCAGAGGTCCCGCAGCCGGCCGGAGCGGCTTCCGGAAACGCAAGCCGGTCGCGGGGGCCGTGCCGCTGTCCGCGCCCTACGCCGCCATCCTGGCCGGCTACACCGCCGCACTCGAGCGCGCCCCGCTGGCCGACTCCACCAGGACCAAGTACGCCTCCCGGTTGCGCGGCGTACGCCTCCCGGTTGCGCGGCTACCTGGCCTGGCTGGCCGACCAGGCCGACGCCGGCACCCTGGACGGCGACCCGCTCACCGACCCCATCGCCGCCACCGGCGCGGTACGCGACTTCCGCCGTCACCTCAAAACCGGCCGCCGCGCCCCGAACACCATCGACACCTACCTGTCGGCCATCGACGACTTCTACACCCGCCGCGGCCTCGGCCAGATCCGTATGCTGCCCGTCCATGCGGACCTGCGCCAGGCCCTGACCGACTGGCTGACAACTCGCGCCGATCGGAAGGGGGCCGACACCCACGCCGCGCTGTTCCTCAACCACCGCGGCGCCCGGCTGAGCGACCGCGCTGCCCGCGACATCATCACCGGCTTCGGCGCCGCCGTCGGCCTCCATGACGACCCCGCCGAGCTCTTCAGCCCACATGTCCTGCGCCACACCTTCGCCACCCAGCTCATCCGCGACGGCAAGGACCCCATCCTGGTCGCCGAACTGCTGGGCCACGGCTCGTTGGACACCACCCGCCGCTACGTCCTGCCCGCCGAAGCCGACAAAGCCGCCGCCTTGGACACCGTCGTCACCGACCAATGGACAGCCCGCTCGGCGACGCTCGCCCTGGCGCTCCATCTCACGAGACCGCCTCACGACTCGTCATCACCGATCCTGCCCGGGCACGACGATACGGCCACCACGCTGCCGTCGGCCGTCACAGGCGCGGCCATCCCTATCAAACTATTCTCAGCGCCGATGGCTGTTCCTGGGTTCCGCGACCCCTGCGCCTGCCGAAAACTCCGTCAACGACGGTGAAGCGGCACGTTAATACCCGTCAAGGACTTCGCTGACCGATTCGATCGGGGCACTGCATCCACCCAGGACGAAGACAACGACGACCGCCGTTACACCGCTCATGATCAGGACGGACACCATCAGATCATGAACCGGAGCCACTAGTCCGAGTTAACCAGCAGAGCCCTACAGGGTTCGCTTGGTCGAACCCAGGCTACAGGCCAGGCGGCCGGTCTTTATAAGGTGTCGGAGCCATATCCGGCCCATGGTGCGCAACATTATTACGAAGAAGATACTCCTCGAAAACGGGCGTCGGGCCGAGAAGCTCCGCTGCGGTGGCCGCTGACCACTGCGCCTGTCGTTGTACGTTCCGCACGTCTACCACTGCAATGGCGCCGTAGCTCGTCGCCACGAGGCCCTCACGTTTCCACGTCTGGATGATCCGCGTGGTGGACGCGTCGCTGATTCCCAGCCAGCGTGCGAGGTCAGCCTGGGTCAGCGGCGGCGCCAGCACTGGAGTGTTGCTCCCGGGCACGTTCCGTTCCCCGAAGAGCAGCCGCAGCGCGAGCAGCAGCCAGGCCAGGCGGGAACGCGGTGTGTGGAACATCCGCAGGCGAAGGCCCACCTCGAGCCTCGTCGTCTCACGCACGAGCCGGGCGAGTTCGCGCCGTACCAGGGGGAGATCGCTGCAGAGGAGCGGTACGGCTCCCGCCGGGACGCGCAGCAGCTGCACGTCCTCGGTCGCGACCACGCGCATCCCCGCCGCTCCCTCTCCCGAGCTGTAGATATCGGGATCGAACTGGTGGGCTGGGATGGCCAGATCCCCGGGGCCGGCGACGGCCAGGACGACCCGCTCGCCTGCAACGACCTCCACCCGAACCCAGCCCGACAGGATGATGACCAGATCGTTGTCCCGGGTGCCGGGCAGTGCCTGTCGGCGCGGAAGCCGTTCCAGAGCGGCCGTCTCCAGAATGACTGTCTGATTGACCTGTCCCAGCCGGCTCCAGAACGGCATTCGCTGCGCCGGGAACGGGCGCGCCGCGGTTGCCATCACCCATCGCCGTAGAGAGCCAGCAGAATCGGTGGAATCGCCGCCAGCAGGAGACTCGCGGCCATGAGCGCCCGCACCAGCCGGGCGGGTGCGGTTTTAGCGATGCGTGTCGAAATAACTGCAATCATGCAGACGATCGCCAGGACCACAAGCCCACCGACGACCACAGAAAGGGACGAATTCATACTATCCTTGCCATTGGAGAAGGGATAACACCTCGATGCGCAGGCATTCGAACGGTTGCCGAGCGTCCAGTGCGGGTTGGTAAGTCCCGCATCCGGAGAATACCGATCGATTCGCGAGAATGCACCCTTTCGCCGTCGGAGATGACCTACGAACATAAAGTCGCCCGCAACCAGTGCACTTATGCCAGAATTCTCTCCTCTGAGAGGATTGTCGGGATCGACAAACTTGCACTGTGATGAATGAATGCCAACCCTGGGTGGAGAATTCTATTCCGCCATCAGATAGCATCTCGTCGTTCTCGATTGGAGAAACGCTTGCCGAGCGTCCACATCGAGGCCCGGTGGTCTGTCCGGTGTGGTGCCGGGCAGACCACCGGGCACAGCCGACCGGGCGAGACCCTCAACCCAGCTGTCTGGCCGGGCCTAGCCCGTCCGGCGGACCTCCCTGGCTCCTGATCGCTGATCCGTGAGGCGCGGCGGGCCAAAACACCCAGGCACGGCGAGGAGGTCCACGACTATCTGGTCGCACAAGTCCCGCAGCTGGAACGCATGTACGGCAAGCTGGAACGCATGTACGGCAAGCGGCGCCGTACTCTCACCCACCTCGGCTTCACCACCGCGGCATCCGGCTTCGATGGACGCCCACCGACCGCCGACGCTCCCTCGCACCTTTCCGGGCCAAGGACGCCACCAGAGATCGCACGGCGAAGCGACCAGCAACCGACCGTCTCGCAGGTGCGCGCGTGGGCTCGTGAACAAGGACTTCCGGTCGCCGACCGCGGCAGGCTCCGTCCCGAGGTCTGGGAAGCCTGGCATGCCGCCGTCGGCATCATGTCTGAGGAGAAACCGTGACACTACGCTGAGGGTGCGACTCAGGTAACGCGGCCGAAGGAGTCGAGCGACGGTGAGCGTGGACCTCGAACACGAGCCCATTCATGACCTCGCCCGCCGGGTCATCCGGTTGGCCGAGGAAACTCAGCACGCCGCTCAAGTGCTCGAACGCCGTCTCGATGCGATGGAACGCCGCACAGTAGCCGCTGGTAGAGCCGAACGTCTCCTGAGCATTGCTCTCTTGCCCGAGGGTGATCACAGAGGTTCCCTGCGGAAGTATCGTGTGCTGCTGACCCACCACCGGCCGGAGCCGAATGGATCCACGCGTTCCGCCGCTGGGCCGGGTGAGAGCATGAGCGAATACCAGTACTACGAGTTCCTGGCCATCGACCGGCCACTCACCGACCGGCAGCAGGTCGAGGTCCGCGCCCTGTCCACCCGGGCCCACATCACCGCCACCGGCTTCACCAACGAGTACCACTGGGGCGACTTCCGCGGCGACCCGTCCCGCATGGTGGAGCGTTACTACGACGCCCACCTGTATCTGGCCAACTGGGGCACCCACCGGATCATGCTCCGCCTCCCCAGGCCGTGCTGAACCCCAAGCGGGCCGAACGCTACTGCGTAAGCGACCAGGTCAGCGCCTGGACCAGCGGCGAACACCTCATCCTCGACTTCACCAGCTAGGCAGAGGAGGAGTACCGGGAAGACGACGTCGAACGCTCGCTGTCGGCGATCGTCGGCATCCGCGCCGAACTGGCCGCCGGCGACCTGCGGCCGCTCTATCTGGCCTGGCTGTCGGCGTACGGGACCTGGGAGCGTGACGAGGACGCCTTCGACTACAAGGAGGAGGACGAACTGGAGCCGCCCGTCCCGCCGGGGCTGGGCTCGCTCAGCGCGCCGCAACGGGCCCTGGCCGACTTCCTGCGCCTGGACCACGACCTGCTCGCGGCCGCCGCCAAGGCCAGCCGGCCGGCGCAACCCGTACAGCACGATCGAAAGGCCCTGGCCATCCGCGATGAGCACGCCGGTCCCTTCACCCAGCGCCTCACCCACCTCCGGGAACGACACCAGGGCAAGCCCAGCCTCATCAAGCGACTCAACGACGCGGGCCTCATGGCCGAGTGACCGGCGATTTCCAGGCCTGGCGATCAGCGATCCGAGCCACCGTGAAGGACGCCGTCAAGCCGGTCTCGCCGGTGGATGTTCAGGTCGATGATCCGCTCGGTAGCCGTGATCGGATCCGGGAGGGTACGCAGCGGGGCCGCTTGGGCCAGAGCTTGATGGGCTCGGTGCTGGTTGAGGAAGCATTCGTACTCGCGCAGGGTGTGACGCAGGTGGCGTTCGTTCCCCGCAGGCAGCGGTCCAGCAGCTCACGGCGGCACGAACAGCGACGCTCAGGCCGGCCGTCGGTAGCACAGCGGATCCGGGAGGGTACGCAGCGGGGCCGCTTGGGCCAGAGCTTGATGGGCTCGGTGCTGGTTGAGGAAGCATTCGTACTCGCGCAGGGTGTGACGCAGGTGGCGTTCGTTCCCCGCAGGCAGCGGTCCAGCAGCTCACGGCGGCACGAACAGCGACGCTCAGGCCGGCCGTCGGTAGCACAGCGGATCCGGCGGGTACCGGATCAAAGCAGCTCCAGCTCGCCAATCGAATGCAAAGTAAGGACGGTCAAGGGACGCCAGGGCATTGCGGTAGGCGCCATGAGCGCCGGGTTACCTGGCCGGCGCTCTGCGGTAGGCGGTCGCCAGGCCTCCTGCGGGTGCATGGTGTCCGCTGAATCAGGTGCCCGTCGGTGAGGGCTCCGTGGGCGTCGGCCCGCCGGGGGTTCCCGGATGCGGCCCTGGTGTCATGCCGGGCATGCCAGGCATGCCGGGCACTTGCGGGATGCAGGGCGTGTTCTGCTGTCCGAACCACTGGGCCAGGTACTGCCGCATCGCGCGGACCTCCGCCCACTGGTCGTCGCGCACCTTGCGGGCGAAGTCGGCGACCTCGGCATGCTGCGCCTCGCCGTGCATGAGGAGCTGCTGCGACATCATGATCGCCATCATGTGGTGCGGGATCATGTGCTGCAGGAACGTCTCGTCGAGCTGATCTCCCGACAGCCCCGACAGGTCGGGCATCGTGGTTCCGCTCGGGCTCGGCGCCGGGCTCTGCCGGTACCACTGCTCCAGCCAACCCTTCATCTTGCCGACCTCGGCAGTCTGCGTCGTGACGATGGACTGCCCGAGCTGCCGCATCTCGGGCCTGTTGGACCGCCGCAGCTGCCGGGCCGCGGTGATGGCGTCCTCGTGGTGCGGCACCATCTGCGACAGGTAGTCGTACTCACTGGTGATGGGATGCATCTGCCCCATGCCCGGGCACGTTGGCTGCGGACCCGTGGGAGAAGGACTTGGGGACGGCATCGGTGGAGATCCCATGGCCACCGCGGTGGCCCCCGAACCCATGGTGATGGCGCCCAGGAATGCCCCAGCGGCGATCGCGGTCTTCATGGAGCGTCGCTTCATGCGTCCCCCTAACGCTGATTCGACACCTACTTCCACGGTAATCCCGCTGCTCTGACCGGCCGATGTCAGGTCCGCCGACCCCTTATTGGTGTGCCCATCCGGAGCCGCCCGCTCCGACGCTGTACTCGGGGGCCAGGTAGACGCTGGTGCCGAGGCCGAACAGAACGCCGCGTCCGGACAGGTCGGTGAGGATCTGGTTGGCTTCGGCCACGTTGCGGGCGGAGCGGTCGGACTTGGTCACGGTGAAGGCACTTCGAGCCCCTGCTGAAGGAGGTTGATTTCACCGACGTCGAGCTAGCAGCTTGATCGCGGGCGTGGGTCGGTGCGCCGTGGCGAGCGTCATCGGGCGGCGCGTGGCCTGCCCGCCCATGGTCAGCTGCTCGGCCCCCTCTTCGACAACGGAGGTCCCAATAGCCCCAGGGGTTACAAGGTCGCGCTGTCGGTGAAGAACAGCAGTCCGGGCTGACGCGCGGCCGGTCAGCCCCTTTGACCGCTCGTCCTTAAGTCTCGGACCGGTCGCACAGGAAATGTCTATCGAAGGTGTGACGCATCCGTTGGCTGGTCCGCGACAGGCTCGGCACATGAACATCACACGCGCTCTGGCCGCGGCCATCACCCTGGTGGCCGTCTGTCAGTCTCCCGCCACGGCCACTGCCAGGGAAGGCGCTTTGAGCTGGGGTGACTGCCCGGGAGGTGGCGGCGCCATGGGCATGCGCTGCGTCACACTGCGGGTTCCGGTGGACTGGTCGAAGCCCGGCGGTCGCACGATCGAGCTCAAGCTGGGCCGGCTGGCCGCCACCGGATCCCGCCCGGCCAGGGGGACGGTGCTGGCGAACTTCGGCGCGGGCGCACCGGGGATCGCCTACCTTCGCGACGTGCCAGGCGTGTCGACCGCGTTCACGCAGCTCCGGCAGAGCATGGACATCGTCACCTGGGACCCGCGCGGCTACACCAACGGCTACAGTACGCACCTGCCCTGCCAGATCAAGAGCAAGACCGATCCCGAGCTGCCTGACGATCAGGCGGGATTCGACAGAATCGCGGCCGGCAACCGGGCGGACGCCGCCCCTTGCCACGACCCCGATCCCCAGCTGTTCGACAGCATCGGCTCGGTCACGCACGCCCGCGACATGGAGGCGATCAGACGCGCCCTCGGCGAGTCAAAGATCAATCTCTTCATGGGCTCGTACGGCGGCACCTTCGGGCAGGCGTACGCTCACCTGTTCCCGAAGCGCATCCGGACCATGGTCCTGGACGGGACAGGCAACATGAGCGATCCGGAAAAGGAGAACGCGGCCAGGGCGCGCGACAGCGAGCGGCGGCTGCGGCGATTCATCGCGTGGTGCGCGGACGAGCCCTCCTGCGTGCTGCGGGGCAAGGACGTACCGCGCCTGTGGCAGGATCTGGTGGCGCAGGCGGACCGCGTACCGCTCCAGCCCGGCGGCTTCGACGGCGTCAAACTGCAGGACTACCTCGGACAAGCGCTGATCTCCCAAGGACCCGAGCGGTGGCCGGCCATCGCCGAGGCCATCGCCGCCGCCGGACGTGGCGACGCGTCCAAGTTCGCCGCCTTCCCCGCGCTCGGTGGACCGAACCCGGACTTCATCGCGTGTCAGGACATGCCGCGACCTGCCAGTTATGCCGCGCTGAAGGCCGCCATGAAGCGGCTGCGCGCCGTCGCGCCCAACACCGGGACGGGTGGCACGACGGTGACCAGGCTTCGCTGCCTCGGCTATCCATCGCCGGTGACCTTCCCTACCGGGCCGCTGCCCAAGACCGTGCCGCCGCTGCTCGGCGTGGGCACCTGGGTCGACTTCCCGGGCACCGAGCGGGTCGTCCGCCAGGTACGGGGAAGCCGGACGATCTACCATGACGGGCCGGGCCACGAGATCTACCTCTCGGGCAACGCCTGCGTCACGGAGAAGGTGAACGCGTACTTCGTCGACAAGATCCTCCCTGCTCCCGGGACCGAATGCTGATGCCCGGGTTTGCCCTGGCAGGCGGGTGTGGCCCAGGGTGAGCCGCATGCCACCTGAGCACAGAGGCCGGCTCCGGGCGTTCCCCATGCCAGCAGGCACCCGTCGCCTTCCGCAGCCCACCCGCCGGCCGGCGGACGGGAGCCGCCGCCCGCGAAGGTGGCGGCTTCTGCCGGTGATCCCGGGCATCCCGTCGATGGCTGCGGATGCCCTGCTGGCGCTCGCCTCCGCGATCGCCGTCTACGCGGCGGCGAGCTGGGAGCGGGCACTGTGGGACCTGAGCGGGGCGAGTGGAGGAGTCACCGCGCCGCCCGTGCCAGGTGGGCCGGGCGTGGGCATTCCACTGGTGCTGGCCGCCTTCAGCGTGGGCGTGGCCGCGCCGCTGGCGCTGCGGCGCCGGTTCCCGGTGAGCGTGGCGCTCGTCTCGGTAGCGGTGGCACTGCTCGGCACGGGGGTGCCTGGATGGTCGGGGCGGCTGGTGGCGGCCGTCGCGCTCTGCTCGGCCACCTATCATCGGCCACGGCAAGCCCCTGTCCTGCTTCTCCTGTCCGTGGCATCGGCCCTGACGCCGATCCTGTTCGCCACCCCGCTCCCGGGCGGCGCCTGGCCACCCGGGTTCCCGGCCCGGGTCAGCCCCACGCCCCTGGCGCAGGGCGTGCTGATCGCCGTCGCGCCGATCGCCGTCGGATACGCGTTGTACCTGCACCGAGAACGTGCCGAGCAACAGGTCCTGCTGCACCAGGCCCAGGCCGCCCGCGTTGTGGCCGAGGAACGGGCCTGGATCGCCAGGGAGATCCACGACGCCGTCGGCCACCACCTGACCGCGATCCGCATGCAGGCGAACGCCGCCCGCCACGTCCTGCCCGACGCGCCTCCACCGGCCGCACGTGCCCTCGGTACCGTGGCGGATCTGTCCGCCTCCGCGTTGCGCGACGTACGCCTCCTCCTGGCGGCGTTGCGCGACGAACACCGGCCCACCGGCGCCACCCTCGCCGACGTACCCGCACTCGCCGACCGGCTGTCGGCCCCCGGCTGCCGCGTTCACGTCACGATCGACCGGCACGTAGCGGCCGGCCCCCTACCGGCCCTGGTCGACCACGCCGGCTACCGCCTCGCCCAGGAAGCCCTGACCAATGCGGTACGGCACGCCGCCGCGACCCGCGTGGACGTGCGGATCCACCAGGGCCTGGACACCGTGACCATCCTCATCGAAGACGACGGCCAGGGCCGCCCGCCGTCCAGCCGCCCTTCGGCCGGGAGCGGCCTGCGCGGCATGCGGGAACGCGCCGACCTGCTCGGCGGGCGGCTCGACATCGGCCCCCGCCCGCCGCACGGCTGGCGCGTCGAGGCCGTCCTGCCCACCCACAGCGGAGGATGACATGACGATCCGGATACTGATCGCCGATGACCAGCCCGAGGTCCGCTCCGCGCTGCGGCTCGTACTCGACGCCGAGCCGGACATCGAGGTGGTCGCCGAGGCGGGCGACGGGTCCCAGGCCGTGCGCGCGGCTCACCGGCATCGACCCGACGTCGTCATCATGGACATCCGTATGCCGCGCATGGACGGCCTGGCCGCCATCGAAACCCTCACCGGCGCGGGTACCGTACCCACGATCATCGCCCTGACCACGTTCGACCTCGACGAGTACCTGTTCGGCGCGCTCCGAGCAGGAGCCGCCGGCTTCCTGCTCAAGGACACCGACCCGCGCCTGCTGCTCGACGCCGTCCGCGCGGCCCACCAGGGCCACGGACTCATCGATCCCCAGGTGACCAGACGGCTGATCCATCGCTTCGCCGCCCTCAGCCCCAAACCGGTCACCCCGGCGTACGACCAACTCACCGCCCGCGAGCGGGAAGTGCTCCACCACCTGGCGCAAGGGCTCAGCAACGCCGAGATCGCCCGGGAACTCTGGATCGAGGAGGGCACGGTCAAGACGCACGTCAACCGCATCCTCGCCAAGCTCCGCCTGCGCACCCGCGTACACGCCGTGATCTACGCCCACCAGCATCGCCTCTGACCCCTGCCTGCGGCCGATCACGTGGGAACGGCTTCACAACCGCAGCAGCCCGCGCCCGCGATCATCCTCCGCCGCACCGCAGGTGGTCTTCATCCAGCACACGCGCCACGAGGCCTCCCGTCCGCTCACCGCGGGCCTGATCACAAGCGCTGGGCGGACAGTACGCTGGGATCCAGACCGATGCAGGTCCGCCACCCCGCTGACGGCCAGCGACACCGATGAGACGTCGTGGCCATGGCTGCCGGGACTGGTGGTGGGCATGATCGCCCCGGGCGAGTGGGAGATGCCCCCGAACCGCATCCCGAACCTCGCCAACCAGCCGAAAACCTGGACCACCGAGCCGAATACCGGCGGCGCCATGCCCTCGACAGGGGCTCTGGCTTCTCATCCACAGCCTGTGGGGAACCGTGCCGGCCCCCGGTCGGCACTCGATCATCCCACTGACGTCGGTAGACATGCTGAGATCTTGTCTGCGTGCCCCAGCCTTGGGCACCTGCATTTCGGCCCCGCTGCCCATCAGTCACCCCACCTTCAGTGAGAATGCTCAACCTTCGCTGCGACAGAACACCCGGTGTCGGTTGCAGTTGAAGCTGTCGGTGTTCGCGTGTTGTTGTTGGTGCTCGTGTCGATGTTCAGGTGGAGTTGCCGGATTCCGCCTTCGGTGTCAGTCCCGGGCGGTAGCGTGCGCATCGCATATGCCACCCACTCGATTCCGTACCGGAGCTGATATGACCGACGCCTACTCGCCCATTCCCGAGCTGAACCTGCTCAAGGAGTTCTCCGACGGCCCTGGAGATGCCTACTTCTCGAACGGGTTCGAGTTCTACGAGTACGACCGACCCAACGCCGGCTTGGTGGAGTGGCTGTGCTTAGAGGGGCGGGAAGAGGAGGTACGAGCCCACCTCGACCGGCTCACGCCCTTCGCGCAGGCCACCGGCTCGGGTTCGTTCTACGCCCTGTGGCACTGCGACGACCGCACCGACTTTGCCACGCTTCCTGTCATCCGCTTCGGCGACGAAGGTGATCTCGACATCATCGAGGGCCTGCGCAACCTGTTCCGGCTGCTCGCGATCGACGACGAGTCGTTCACCTCTTGGGACGAGGAGCGCGAGGCGGACCCCGACGAGGAGCACTCCCCTGGGCACGAGGCGTACGTGGCTTGGCTGAAGGAGACGTTCGGCCTGACCCCGCCCACCGAACCGGAAGCGGACGAGATCCTTGAGTCGGGAGGCAAGAAGTACGGCGCCCGGTTCGTGGACTGGCTGGAGAAGTTCGGGTCCCAGGAGATCGACTTCGACTCGTGGCGCAAGGAGCTCCGCGGCTCCTGAGTAAGTCTGCGACCCGTTCGTGATGACCACGCCACACCAGTCACAGGGCTCAGGACCAGGCGACGACATTCAGGTGCTGAAGATCCCGCCGCGATCGCCTCGCGCGAACGCGTTCGCCGAGCGATGGGTACGGACGGCGCGCACGGAGTGCACCGATAGGCTGCTGATCTTCGGCTTCGCTGCCGGTGGGCCGGATCGAGCGCCGTCAAGTCCTCGGCGGGCTGATCAGTGAGTACCAGCGTGCTGGGCGCCACCAGCTCGCCCAGTCCCATCGCCTTGTCCGACCGATGTTCAGCCGGTGGCGCCTACGCCGGGCGTACGGATGCCGCTCCGCGCTGGGTGACCACCACGAGCACGATCATCACCGCCGCGATCAGTGGCAGCGGCAAGCCGGTGAACGGCGTCGCCAGCACCGTGGCCACCCCCGCGAGATAGGTGCCGTCCACCAGTGTGCCCGGACGATGCGGCCGCACATGCACCAGCCACAGGCTGGCCAGGAACACGGCCACCGGTACGGCGACCACCGCCCCGGCACCGAAGGGACCGATGTGGGCCTCATGCGTGTCGAAGTCGACGCTCACCGCCAGGCCGGCGCCGATCGCCGCAGCTGAGGAGAAGATCAGATAATGGCCGTAGCCCCAGGAAAACGCGGCCTTGCTCGATGTCAGGAACAGGTGGGCGGTCCGAGAGAAGTACAGCCACCACATCGCGAAGACGATGACCATGCCGCTGCAAGCCACCAACAGCAGCGGGACCACGTCGAGCCGCCGGTCCAGTCCGGTCTGGATGGCGATGGTCGCGGCGAGGATGGACTCCCCGAGGACAATGATCGTGAACAGGCCGTAGCGCTCGGCGATGTGATGCGGATGCCAGGAGGTCGACCAGAACCGCTCCGCCCAGACCGGCACCGCCAGTTCGGCGAGCACCAGCACGAGGAAGGCCGTCAGTCCCAGCTGCTCCGGCAAGGCGAGCCGGGCAATCCAGCCGACCTGGACCACCGCCACGCCGAACGCGTACCGCAGCGCGCTACGCCGCCCTTCGGCGTGCCCGTGGGCGGCGCGCAGCCAGAGCAGGACCAGCGCCACACGCATGATCACATAACCGAGCGTGACCAGCTCGAAGTCCCTGTCCTGGAAGGCCCGCGGGGTGCCGGCGGCGAGGAGGAGCACCCCTGCCATCTGCACGAAGGTCAGCAAGCGATACGACGCGTCGTCGGTGTCGTACGCGGAGGCGAACCAGGTGAAGTTCATCCACGCCCACCAGATCGCGAAGAACACCATGGCGTAGCCGAGCACGCCCGTGCCCGCATGCCCTTCGGACAGCGAGTGATGGAGGCTGGCGGACGCCTGCGCCACGGCCACCACGAAGCACAGATCGGACAGGAGCTCCAGCGGGGTGGCGACCCGATGCGGCTCGGCGGGGTCACGCCCGGCCATCCTGCGCCAAAACGGCGCCCCGCTCCCACCATCATGTGTACTGGTCATCACCGCGTTCCTCCTGGTATTGCGCCTCCCTCATCGTGGCGTAGCGCGGGGAGTCCGCGAGCCATCCGATCTAGCCGGGCTGGTAGGGAGCACGCACGACAACCTGGCCAAGGCCATCGCCGGCGAGCGGTATGAGTCCCAGACCATGTATCCGACCTTCGCCAAGCGCGCCAAGGCGGCGGGCGACAGTCAAGCGGCGGAACGCTTCTCGCACAACGCCGAAGACGAGGCCGGACACGCCCGCGCCTTCCAGAAGGCACTGGATCAGCTGTCCTGAACAGCCTCCCAGTACGGGCTCACCCGCGAGGAGGTGACCAAGGCCCCGGCCGCTCGATGTCAGACGCCGATGGCCGCCAGCACCGCCTGCGACCATCGGCACTTCTCATCAGCCGCGATCGCCGGCGCCTGGCGCCGGGCCGGGCAGGAGGCGGACATGTTCTTCGGCCTGCCCTTGCACCCGCTGGTCGTCCACGCCGCCGTCGTATGCGTGCCGCTCGCGGCGCTCGGCACCATCTTGATGGCGTTCTGGCCCGCCGCGGCGCGCCGATTGTGGCCGGCGGTGCTGTTCGTCGCCACCATCGCACTGGCCGCCGTGCCGCTGTCGATCAGCAGTGGCGAGACGTTGAAGGACAAGGTCGGAGAGAACGCACTCATCGAAGCCCACGAAGAGAAAGGCGAGCAGGTATTGCCGTTCGCCATCGTGCTCTGGCCGGCTGCGCTGGGCATCTCCCTGACACCCCGCAGCCGCCGTTCTGATCGCGTAGCAGAGTCCCAGCTCACAGCACAAAACCGTGTTTTCGAGCGGGATGCCCTAGGCGCGGTAGATCTCGGACAGCTTGACTTAAAGAATCCACCTGCAGGGGTCTCGCCCGCACCCAGGACAGATGTAGACAGAGAGCGTGAAGCTCCCAAAGGGACTCCCGCGCCGGCTGCCAGATCTCTCATCGTTGGACAGTCGGAAGCTCGTCGGCGTCCCGCTGATCCTGATCGCCCTGATCGTGCTCACCGATCTCGTGACCCCTCCGAACGTTCACCTCGGACCGCTGCTGGTGGTCGCCCCCGCGATCACGGCGTCCTTCGCCAGCCCTCGGCTCACCGCCGCCATCGGCGCCCTGGCCATTGCGGCCGAAGTCCTCGTCGGCATACACGATAAGGCGTTCGAAAGCTTGAACGTCCAGGTCGGGTTGGGCGGCCTGGTCGTGGTCTCGGCCCTCGTCGTGCTGTTCGCCGTGGTCAGGGATCGCCAGCGGCGCGAGCTGACGCAGGTCCGCTCCGTGGCCGCGGTGGTGCAGACGGCCCTGCTGCGGCCGGTTCCTGAACGTCTCGGGCCGCTCCACCTGGCCTCCGCCTATCTGGCCGCCGAGGCCGAGGCCCAGATCGGCGGTGACATCTACGCCGCCGTCCGAACACCGCACGGCACCCGGCTGATCATCGGGGACGCTCGCGGCAAGGGCTTGCCCGCGATCTCCGAGGCCGCCACCCTGCTCGGCGCGTTCCGCGAGGCCGCCCGCCGGAGCACGGAGCTACCCGATCTCGTCGCCGACCTGGAAGACAGCTTCGACCTCACGCAGAGCCAGTCCGAGGCGGCGGAGCAGGTGTACGCGGAGAGCTTCGTGACGGCCGCGGTCATCGAGATCCCCGACGAGCGACCGGTGCTGTCGATCGTCAGTTGCGGCCACCCGCCGCCACTCCTGCTGCGCCAGGGAGGGGTCATCTCCCTTGAGGCCAGCCGGCCCGCGCCACCCCTGGGCCTTGCCGCGCTCTGCGACCCGCGGTACGTGCCCACCGACTTCCCCTTCGAGCAGGACGATCTCCTCCTGCTCTACACCGACGGCGTCATCGAGGCCCGCGACACCACGGGCGCCTTCTTCCCTCTGGAGCAAAAGGCCGCCTGCTGGACCGGGGAGCAGCCGGCGGGCCTGCTCAAGCGCATCTGTGACGACCTGCTCGAGCACGTGGGCGGGCGCCTCGGCGACGACGCCGCCCTCATCGCGATCCGCCGCATCCCCGAGGCGTGACCCCGGCCCGCCGGAGTCCGGGCATCCGCATCACCCCGACCGCGCGCCGGCCGACAGGGCTGGACCAGGATGGTGCCTCGCCTTTCTCGGTCCGGGAAGCGATTGGGCCCAGATCAGAGCAAGGATGAGCAGCCGACCTCGACCAGGCGCACGCCGAGCTCGCCGCCGGCGACCGGGGGTAAGGCCCGTCGACCGGGTGGGAGCCCGTTCTCGCCGCGATCGGGACGCCGGAGGCGCACCTGACCGCGTCGCTCGTCAGCCCCTGCCGGGCTGCAGCCGGGTCGCCAGGCCCCGGCAGCGATCGCGTGCGCCGGCTGCACCGCTCCAGAACCGAGGGCGTCCGCGTCGATTGCGGGACGCTGGCCGTACCGCTGGACTGGAGCAACCCCAGCGGCGAGAAGATCGGACTCGCGCTGGCCCGGCGCAAGGCCACCGACCCCTCTGCGCGGATCGGCTCACTGCTCGTCAACCCCGGCGGGCCCGGCGGCTCGGGCAAGCAGATCGTGCTGCGCGACCGGCTTCCCTTCTCCTCGCAGATCACCAGCCGCTTCGACATCGTCGGCTTCGACCCGCGCGGAGTGGCGGGCAGCCACCCCATCCCGTGCTCACAGGAGCTGGCCGCCCAGGCCTGGACCACCCGGGACTCCTTCAACGAGTTCGTGAAATGGTGCAACAAGACCTCCACCTGCGCCCTGCACGGCACCGACATCCGCACCCTGTGGGCCGACCTGCTGGCGGCCTGGCCGACTTCCTGGCCACCGTCGACAGCGGCGAAGGCCAGGCGAAATCGCTGCTCACCCCGCTGGTCGGCCAGGACGTGGTCAACGACGCCACCCAGGTCTTCTGCCTGGACTACCTGCTGCCGGTTCGCGACTATCGCGAGCACGCGGCGCACCTGGCCAGTTCCCGCCGCATCGCCCCCGACATGCAAGCCGAGCCCGAGGCACTCGCCACCATGGCCGCCTGCCTGGGACAGCAGGGCCCCATCCCCAACCCCCAGCATCCCCTTCGCGTCTCCGGCCCCACCCTCCTGATCGCCAACGCCCTGCACGACCCCGCCACCGGCTACAACTGGGCGGTGAGCACGGCCCAGCAACTCGGCCGCGCCGGAAGGCTGTTCACCTACGGAGGCTGAGGCCACCGTATCTACGACCACGGCCAATGCGCCGTAAACGGCATCGACCGCTACCTCGTCTCCCTCGAACTACCCGCCCCAGGCGCTCGATGCCCCGCCATCCCACCCACCCAGTCCAAGGTCTCCACCTGCAAGCCACTCCCCGGCCCCGTTCCTGGCCTCCCCGGCTGGGTCCGGTCCTGACCCCATGACGCGTTCAGGGGAGAGGCAGCGGTACATCAACCGGCTCACGCCCGTATCCGGGCCATCGGTGAACGTGCCGTTGCGACCTTGAAGTCCTGGAAGGTTCCTACAAGCGCTTCCCCGAATTGGCGGATCGAGGTGAGCAGGATCCATGCCACCAGGATGACCACGAGCGAAGTTGTCAGCAGCCCCTGCCACGATCACCTCGATACGACTTCCGTGGAAGGCGCAGGGATGAGCAGCGTGATGGCGGCGACCTACGAATGGCTCTGCGAGGAGTTCACCGACGGTGCCGACGAGATATGGCTCTGTGCCGGCTTCGTACGGGAGCTGCCCCCGCAGGAAGCCTTGCGACGGATCCACGTCACCCCAGGCTCTCCGAGCGGTTCGGGGCAGGGCGTTGCGGCCTACGCGGCCAGCGGCGGAACCGTCCTGATCGAATACGGCTGGGCGAGAACCGTCTACGACAAGACCCAGCTGCTGTCCGCAGGCACCTCCGCGGCCGCGATGTACGTGAACATCAACAACGACGGCTTCACCTACTGCGTCGACGGCCGGCAGATCACCACGTTCAGCTTGTACGCCTATTCCCTTCGGAAGGGGGCCGGCCCTGACCGGCTCCAGACGGATGTCGAGGACCTCGGCATGGACATCGACGGCGACCAGCTCGAATTCCCCGACGATCCCGTCTCCAGCGCTCTGGCCCTTGCCGCACGTGCCACAGGCGTTCACCTACCCTCCTCCCGTTTCGCCCGTCCGGTTCTGATGGGATCCACCGACCACCTCTACCCCTCAGCCGCTGGCGCCCTTGGCTCATGAAGATCCGGAATTCTTCCCATACTTCGACGGTCGATATATAGTCGGGGCCGTGATCGGCATGACGGAGGCGACGTACTTCATCCTCGTCGCCTTGATGGAAGAACCGCTCCACGGATACGGGATCATCAAACAGGCCCGAACCCAGTCGCTCGGCGAGGTGGACCTCGCCGTCGGCACCCTCTACAGCGCCCTCGACCGGCTCTCGGAGACCGGCTGGGTGCGGCTGGACCGCGAGGAGACCGTCAACGGGCGTCCGCGGCGCTACTACCGGATCACCGACGATGGCGTGCGAGCCGTCCGTGCTCAGGCGGCCCGGTTGCAGCGTGCCGCCGCACTCGTCCTGCGGCCGAGCGGGGTGACGAGCGTATGAACGACGTTCTCGAACTGCGGTACCGCCGCCTCCTGCGCGCCTACCCCAAGGAGTACCGCGCCGAGCACGGCGAGGAGCTGATCGGCACGCTGATGGAGGCGGCCCGGCCCGGGGCCCGACGGCCGTCACTCCGCGAGACGCTCCATCTCCTCGCCGGCGGGTTCACCGTCCGCGTCCGGGCCACCCGCACGTCCGGCGTGCCGGCGTGGACCGACGGCCTGCACCTCGGCGCGCTGATCGTGGCGGTTGTCACCTTCGCACAGCTTCCCGTCCTGCCGTACATCAACTACCCGGCGTGGGCGGCGCTCGGGATCGTCCTGATGGTGGCGCTCGTGCGGGGATGGCTGCGCCTCGCGGCTCCCCTTGCGGCGATCGCCGCGGTGGCGGCGAGCTGGCCCATGATCCCGTGGCTCGGCATCCCGGTGTTCACCATGGGTCCGATGTACGGCGACCTCGCGCCGGTCGCGCCCTACTGGGTGGTCGCGGCCGCGTCGGCGGTGCTCGCCGTTCGGCGGGCAGGGAAGGGCCGATGGTGGGGCGCGACGATGCCCGGCCGGTCCCCTCGGTGGCTGCTTGTCCCGCTGGCCGGCTGGGCGCTGCAGCTCGCGCAGGTGCCGACGTACGAACCCGTCTGGGTCGTCTCGCGGGCCGGTGCAGAGGTGGCGGCCCTGCTGCTGGTGCTGGCCGCCACGCTGGCCGCCAGGGACGGCCGCTGGGCGCTGGCGGCGGCCGTCTACCTGCTTCCCGGCCTGGTCTACCTGGCCGAGAACCTGCTTGTGACGAGCGCCCGGGGCTTCCTGTACTGGAGCGTGCTCACCGCTCTCGTCGTGGCCTCCTTGGTCGCCGCCCGTCGGGTGCACGCCAAGGCGTGACCGCCGCCTCATGCACCACACAGGTTGGTGGAGCCCGGACACGCGATCGCCTACGGTTCCCGTTATGCGGACTCCCGCGTTCACAACCGATGTGCTCGTCGGCAGGCAAGAGTTACAGCAGCGCGTCGACGAACTGACCGGCACTGCTCGTACGGGACAGGGCGGCGCGCTGGTGCTGGAAGGCGAGGCGGGCATCGGCAAGAGTGCCCTGCTGGAATACGCCCGACATGCGGCGCCCGGGTTCCGGGTGGTCCGGACGTCCGGGTCGGAGTTCGAGCAGGAACTTCCGTACTCCGCGCTGCACCAACTGTGTGTGCCGATGCTGAAGCACCTCGTCGAGCTGCCGCAGCTGGCCGTCCGCGGTCTGAGCGACGAGGACGCCAAGGTTCTGCTGACGACGCGGAGTCCATTCCCCCTCGATGATCAGCTCCGGGACCGGCTCGTCGCCGAGGCCCACGGAACCCGTTGGCGCTGTTGGAGCTGCCCCGCGCCGGTGGTTTCGTCCCGCCCGAGGTGTCCTCGGTGCCGACCCGGATCGAGTACGGCTTCCGAGCCCGGCTGGCCGGTCTGTCCGCCGAGGCCAGGCTGCTGCTGATCGTGGCGAGCGCCGACCCGACCGGCGACCCTGGCCTGCTCTGGCCGGCCGCCGGTCAGCTGAACCTCGATGTGGCACCGGCCGGAGCGGAGGCGGACGCGACGGGACTGGTCGAGTTCGGTACCCGCGTCCGCTTCTGCCACCCGTTGGCACGTTCGGCGGTCTACCGCGCCGCCGACGCCGGCGAACGCCGCGCGACGCACGAGGCGCTGGCGGCGGTCACCGACCCGATCACGGCGCCGGACCGCCGGGCCTGGCAGCGCGCCCAAGCCAGTCCCGGCCCCGATGACGACGTCGCCGACGAGCTGGAGCGGTGCGCGAGGCGTGCCCAGGCACGCGGCGGCGTGGCAGCCGCGGCGGCCTTTCTCGAGCGCTCTGTGGCGCTGTCGCTGGATCCGGAACGCCGGATCGTACGAACTCTGCGCGCCGCCCAGGCCAGTTTCGCGTGATGCCGATCGCCGACACGGTGAGAAGACTCCACAGGGCCCACCGCCAGCGGCGGCGAACGGCCCGTGACATGGTCGCAGTGGACACGCGAACTCCAATACCTGCGCGGGAACGAGAAGGAAAGGGCGCAATGCGCGAAGTCGGCAGCGGCTGGCCTTCGCCGGCGCGGAAGGTATGACCCTACGTTCGGCACCTATGAACGGGAGCATGATGATCTACCACAGCATCCGCATGAAGGCCAAGGCGGGCGTGACGCAGGTTGAGCCGCCGCTGTGCGTAGGCGTCTGCCGTGGGACATCTCGGGAGTGACTCAGCGCTGCCGTACGCGCCACCGCCTGGCCGTGCACTTCCTCATGCTGTCGTACGCAACGGGCCGCCGTACCGGTCGGCCAACCGGCGGCCCAGCTGCTGCATCGGCTGTTCCAGGAAGCGGTGGCTCAGCCAGCTGAGCGGCATCACGACCCCGAGCACGACCACGCCGATGCCGATCTGCGCCGGCAGCGGCGCCCAGCGCATCTCCCCGACCAGGTGCATGACGACGAGGAGGACCGGCAGATGCACCAGGTAGAGGGAGTAGCTGATGACGCCGAGCCGGACCAGCACGGCGGGCACGCGACGGGCCCGCAACGCCATCGCACCCGCGAAGGTGACGCCGGCCAGCACGATGGTCAGGCTCCACACCTGCGGCCGCACCCACCACCAACCCGCGTTCAGCGCCCACATGGGAGTCGACGCCACCAGCACCGCGGCGATCGCCACCGGCCACAGCCGGCCCTGCCCGCGCTCCCACCGATGAACCGCCGTGCCGACGAACATCACCGCCAGGACCGCCGCGCCGAACCACGGCACGCGACTGCTCATCAACAGCAACGCCAGCGCCATCACACCCAGCACCACCACGCCGACTCTGACGGCACGCCCGGACAGCACGCACGCCATGCCGACCGCGAAGACGGCCAACGACGCCCAGGCCGGCCACGGCCCCGACAGCGGCGCCCCGGACAGGACGAGACCGGCCACAGCGCCGATCAGCGCGAACACGACCGGAAGCAGGCCCTGCCCGTCGCGCACGCCAACGACGAACAGCGCGGCCGTCAGCAGGTAGAAGACCATCTCGTACGACAACGTCCACATGGTGTTCAGCACGCCGCCCATCCCCACCACGTCCATCAGCATCGTGGCGTGCGCGGCCACCGCCGAAGCGTCCCTGGGCACCTCCGGACGCAGCGGGATCCACGGCGACAGGACCGCCACCAGGCCGATGACCGCCAGGTAGAGCGGATACAGGCGGAACACGCGGCCGATCCAGAACGCTCGCACGTCACCGTGCCGTTCGAGCGAGTGGGGGATGATGTAGCCACTGACCAGGAAGAAGACCAGCACCCCGTATATGCCCAGGTTGAACGCAGTCGGGCGTAACCAGGGCATGGCCCAGGTCGTCAGATGCTCACCCACCACCGCGAGGGCGCCGATGCCGCGCAGCGCGTCCAGCCATGCGAGCCGAGAAGGCGTCGGCTGAGTAACTCGGCGGGCATCCGGAGGGGCAGTCACCATACGGCCAACGTATCGGAGGTGGCGATTCCTCGAACGGCTCATCGACCGCAGCCGGTGCTGCCCTGCGTCGTGCTGTCCGGGGTTCGCGGGGTCCTCGACGGCAGCTTCTCGAGGACGGCTGCATGAGCGTCAAGTGATCGGGTAGGCCGGGCGTTATGTCGGTTTCGCGATATGAAGGCTGGTTGCTGGCCGGGCGCTACCGCCTCCAGGCCGAGCTGGGACGCGGCGGCATGGGCAGGGTCTGGCGCGGCCACGACGAGTTGCTGGACCGCCCGGTCGCCGTCAAGGAGGTCACCCTCGATGAGCGGCCGCCGTCCGAACGCGAGGCTCTGCTCAGCCGTACCATGAGCGAGGCCCGCCTGGCCGCCCGCCTGTCCCACCCGCACATCGCCACCGTCTACGACGTGGTGGAAGCCGACGAGCGGCCGTGGATCGTGCTCCAGCTCGTCTCGGCCCCCACCCTGGCCCGCGTGCTCGCCGGGAGGGGGCCGCTGCCGCCCGCCGTGGTCGCCCGGATCGGCCTGCAGATGCTGGACGCCCTGCAGACCGCGCACGCCGCCGGGATCGTGCACCGCGACGTCAAACCCGCCAACATCCTGCTGGAGGCAGGTCAGAGCCACGCCGTGCTCACCGACTTCGGCCTGGCCACCAGCCTGGAGCGGCCGGTGGATCTCACCGGGGCGGGCGTCGTGGTCGGCACGCCCGCCTACATCTCCCCCGAACGCGCGCGCGGCGGCCCGCCGACACCGCAGACCGACCTGTGGTCGCTGGGCGTGACGCTGTACGCGGCGGTGGAGGGACGCCCGCCCTTCGAAGAAGGTGGTGCGCTGGCCACGATCAGCGCCGTGCTGACCGCGGACCCGGCCCCGTTCGAGCGCGCCGGGCCGCTGGCACCTCTCCTCGCGGGCCTGCTGCACAAAGACCCGGAGCGCCGCATGAGCATCGGCGCCGCCCGCCGGCATCTTGAGCAGATCTCCGCCTCGCCTCCTGACGGCCTGCCACAAACCGGGGACATCGTGCCCGCCGCCGTACCGGCAACCGGTGCGCCGGGCCTGCCGTCGTACCCCGGCTTGCCTGCGACGAGCGGTGGCGCCCTGCCTGACATGGGCCACCGCCGGTCTCAGCGCACCCGCCTGCCCGGCCAGGAGCGGCGCGCGCAGATCCGGTCTCAGCGCGCCCGTCTGCCCGGCCAGGAGCGCCGCGCGCAGCTACGGCACGTGGCCGTAGCGGCCGCGCTCGCGGTCGGCGCGCTGGCCGCCGGCTTCTGGGCGGACGCCCCACCCGGGCCGCCCGCAGCCGTACAGCAACCCAGCGACCGGCTTCGGACCACACCTGCCGCGCCCCCCGCCACACCGGCGCCCGAGCCCACCACAACGGTCGCGACGGCATCTCGCCCCGGAGCGTCGCAAGCTCAGCAGGTCTCGATACGGCGCCGCGCCGCGCACGCCGGCGCGCCCGCGGCTCAAGCCTCGGTGCCCCCGGGCCAGGCCAAGAAGGCGACCACCGTTAGAGGTCACGTCCCAGCCGGGCACAGCGCCGAGCACCCCGGCAGAGGCAAGGGCAAGGGCAAGGGCAACGGCCGACACTGACGCGAGGTGAGGCAGGAGTTCCGGGCCGTCACGGTCGACGGCATGCAGCGGCAAAGGCAAGGCCCTGCCGCCGGCGAACAGGCCGGACCGGCCTGTTCAGGCGACGACAGGTTCGCCGCTCAGCGCGAC
Organism: Nonomuraea angiospora; assembly: GCF_014873145.1. Classification (NCBI taxonomy): domain Bacteria; kingdom Bacillati; phylum Actinomycetota; class Actinomycetes; order Streptosporangiales; family Streptosporangiaceae; genus Nonomuraea; species Nonomuraea angiospora. The sequence continues at coordinate 7,186,039 of NZ_JADBEK010000001.1, forward strand.
ACCGGCCCGGCGCAGTTCGTCCAGTGCGGTGCGCGTGGTGTCGGCAGCGACGCCGGCCGTGTAGTCGAGCAGGACCCGCACCGCGAAGCCCGCGCGCGCTCCGTCCAGTGCCGTGGCCTTCACGCAGTGATCGGTCGCGATGCCGACGACATCGAGTTCGGCGATGTCACGGGCCTTGAGCCAGGCGGACAGTGTCGTGCCGTCCTGGGTCGAGCCCTCGAAACCGCTCTTGGAGGCGGAGTGAGCGCCCTTGTAGAAGACCTCGTCGACGTACCCGGAGTCGACGGCGGGCGCGAACTCCGGATGGAACTCGCCTCCCTCACTACCGACGACGCAATGCACGGGGAATGAGTCCCGGAAGTCTGGGTTGTCGGAGAAGTGGGCGCCCGGGTCGATGTGGTGGTCACGGGTGGCGACGACGACGGCATACTGCCCGTCGGCGCTCCGGACCAGCTCGGCGATGGCGGCGGCTCGATCCGCGCCGCCCTTCACCGGAACGCTGCCGCCCTCGCAGAAGTCCTTCTGCACATCGACGATGATCAGTGCACGACTCACGGAAAATCCCCTTTCCTCTGGTACGCCTCTCCGACGGACACCCTTCCGCCGGCGGGCGGGCACACCACTCGCCGACCGGCGGGGCGCGCCCGGCAACGCGGTTCACCGCTCCAGATCCGGGCCACATCCGCCTGATTATGACAGTGAGTGCAGTTAGCATCACTATATGTGTTCACGCCTGGGAACAGAAGGCAGAGTCTTCCGGCCGCCGTGACGGACCCTCCGCGCGCGAAGCCCTGGCCGCGATCTCCTCCACGCGGGCCCGGGTGGCTCGCAAACGAGCGGCCGGGGTCGCGCTCGACCGCTACAGCGCCACGCCCGGAGCCCGCCGGGTGAGCACGGTCCACGCGCTGACGGGCCTCGCCCTGGTCCTCTCAGCGGCGGTGCTGGAGTGGGGCTTTGACGTCATCGGCGCCCTCGCGGTGGCCGGCATGTTGCTCGGGGTCCTCACTGTCGTCATGGGCCATCGCGTCGACGAAGCGGTACGGCGGGATTTGCGAGCAGGGCATGACCAAACCGCTGTTTGACGAGATCATCCACGCCCCCAACCGAGCGCGGTGCTGGTTTCGCTCGATGATCGAGTCCATCCGTGGCATCCGAATCCCGGTCAGCGCGGTGTGGATGCCGGCCTCGGCGAGGTGCCGAGCGCGGTGAGCTGGTCGGCTGCGGGGAAAGACTGCCGTAGGTCGTTCATATCGGCCATTTCTCGTTCGCATGAACAACGGTGGTGCCGGGCCGACCGGCCCGGCACCGCGGCTTTTGATCCCTTCCCGCAGGTGCGTCCCCTCCGGTCAGCCGAGCTGCGTCGGGTCGTGCACCGGGACGCACGGCTTGACAGTGCCCTCGATCACCGACGCCTTGAGCTGCGACTTGAACGGCCCCTTCGGGTTCTCGGTGAACTCCAGCGCCACCGTCTGCCCCTTCCCGACGTGGCGGGGATCGATGACGAAACCCTTCGGCCCCGGCCTGGCGACCTTGTAGTGCACGGATTCGCGCCACTCCTCCGGAGTGTCGTATCCGCCGCCGACGAGCGTGCCCCGGTCGTTCTGGCACTTCATGTAGGGCTTGAGGTACGTGACGTCGGCGTTCACGCCCAGATCCTTGAGGTCCTGCTCCAGCTTGTCGGCGTCCCTGAACTCCTTGAGCTCCACCGTGATGGTGCCGTTGGCGTTCTCGCTCACCGCGTACGCCGGCTCAGGCCCGGTCAGCAGCGGCACCGCCACCGCCGCCACGGCCGCCAGCCCGGCCACCGCCGCCCCCGCGAGCAGGCGGCGGCCGACGCGACGGCTGCGTTCGTTCCGCGCGGTCATCTCCGCTTTGAGGTCCATCAGCAACTGCTCCTCGAATCTCATCGTGGGATTCCTTCCGTGACGAAGGGCAGGTCGCGAAGCGTCTTGCGGGCGCGGTGCAGCCGCACCATGGCGGTCCCCGGCCGGATTCCCAGCGCTACCGCCGCCTCTGACGGCGTGAGCTGCTCCAGAACCACCAGTTCCAGGACAGCGCGCTCCCCTTCGGGTAATCCGGCCATGGCCTCGAAGGCCGCCCGGGCGGGCCGTTCCGCGTCTATCTGCTCTTCCAACCGGGACACGTCGTCTCCGTCGAGCGGACGCCGCCCGCTCACACGATGTGTGAGCTGGGACTCCCGCAGCGCCCGCCGCCGCTCGGACGACAGCGTGTTGCGCGCGACGCCGTACAGCCACGCGATCTCGCTGCCCTTGCCCGGGCGGTACGTGTGCGCGGAGTCGAACACCGCGAGGAACACGTCGGCCGCCAGGTCGGCGACCGTGTGCGGGTCGTCGACCCGGCGTGACAGGAAACGTGTGACAGCGTCGATGTGCCGCCGATAGAAGGCCTCGAACGCCACAGGGTCGGTAGCGAGCTTCCCCCGTTTGAGACGCACCGGCCTTGCTCCCTTCGTCGATCTACACCCGTACTTGGTGAGAACCGGCTGAAGGCTTACAAATCAACGGGCCAGGACATTCTGGTTGTCGATGGCGCTGCCCCGAGATGCGACGGTGAGGGTCGGCGGCGAGCGCAGGTCGGCCTCGGGCTTACGTGCTGCTGGGCTGGGGAGGACGGGGTCAGCGAGGGTCCAGTAGGGCCGGCTCCGTGCCGAATCCAACTGCCAGGCGGCCGTCCGGCGGCACTGCGACCGCGTGCACCGAGCGGTCGTGGTCGATCAAGGGCTCCCCGACCTGCTGCCCCGTTGCTGCGTGGCCGCGATCGGGCGGCGGCAGACGTACGTGCGCGCGGGCGGCAGGTTGCGCCAGACGGTTCTGGTCGTCAGCACCTCGTCGAAGGCCGCGCCCAGCCGCCCGCGGAACCGCCTGCCCGGGCCGAAGCGGGTGCCGGTCAGGTAGGCGATCGTGGTGAAGCTGCCGCCGGACGCCAGGACGCGCGAGATCGCCTCGAGGATGCGTCCCTGGGCCCGTTCCGGGATGAGCGTCCACGGCAGCGCGCTCACCACGGCGTCCACCTCGCCCTCGCCGATGCGTGAGCCCAGATCGGCGGCGTCCATGTGCAGCACCTCCAGCCACGGACGGGTCTCCGCCAGATGATCGACCATCGCGCGGTCGGTCTCCACCGCCACGAACCGCGCCTGGGCCGGCAGCCGCGATCTGATCAGCTCGCTGATCGCACCGGTCCCTGGACCCAGCTCCAGCACGGTCGGCGCGCCGCGCTTCGGCACCACCTCGACCAGTTGCGCGGCCAGCGGTTCCGAAGTGGGGGCGAACGCGCCGATCACCAAGGGCCTGCTCACAGCCGCCTTCAGGAAGACGCCAAGATCAGATCGCATGCTTCGACGCTAGTGACGCGGCGGTCCGGCCGACTCCTGCCTGGTGGCGATCTCCCTCCTCCGTCCATGAGCCGGGCTCGGCGGCCGACAGGCCGGACTGTCGTCCTCCAGGAGGACGTGCCTAGCGATCGTCAGCGTGCCTGACCTCGGGAATCCAGCCACCCGCCAGGACCATGGCGCGCTGGCGGGCGGACAGGCGGTGCCGGAGGATCACGCCACCGGCGTCGATCTCGTCTCCGGTCTCCACCGCCTTGCGCAGCCCGTCCAGCCGCAGCTCGTCGCCCTGGGCGATGCGGTCGTAGCCGGCTTCGTCGGTGAACTCCAGCGCCAGGACGCCGAAATTGGCGAGGTTCTGCCAGTGGATGCGGGCGAAGGACTTGGCGATCACGACCCGGAGCCCGAGGTAGCGGGGGACGATGGCGGCGTGTTCCCTGGAGGAGCCCTGGCCGTAGTTGCGCCCGCCGACGATGGTGTGCGGACCCGCGGCGCGGGCCCGCCGAGGGTAGGTCTCGTCGAGCTGTCCGAAGGCGAAGTCGGCCAGCGCCGCGATGTCGCTGCGGTACGGCAGCGCCCGCGCCCCGGCAGGCAGGATCTCGTCGGTGGAGACGTCGTCACCGACCTTGAGCAGGACCGGCAGGGTGAGCGAGTCCGGCAGCGGGTCCAGCTCGGGAAGCGAGCCGATGCTGTCGGCCTTGACCAGGGTGACCTGGCGGGCCTCCGCGATCGGCAACGGTCTCTGCAGCGGGGTCGTGACGGCGCTGGCGATGCGCGGCTGCCGTATCGCCGGGAGAGCCAGGTCGAGGTCGCGCGGGTCGGTGATGGTGCCGGTGAGCGCCGCCGCGGCGGCGGTTTCCGGCGAGCAGAGCCAGACCAGGTCGTCGTGGGTGCCCGAGCGGCCGGGGAAGTTGCGGGGGAAGGTGCGCAGGCTGTTGCGGCCGACGGCGGGAGCCTGGCCCATGCCGATGCAGCCCAGGCAGCCGGTCTGGTGGATGCGGGCGCCGGACTCGATCAGCGCGGTGAGCGCGCCGGTCTTGATCAGGTCGGCCAGGACCTGTCGCGAGGTCGGATTGATCTCCAGAGACACCTGCGGATGCACCTGCCGGCCGCGCAACATCTCCGCCACCACGGCGAAGTCACGCAAACCCGGATTGGCCGACGAGCCCACCACGACCTGGTGGACCGGCTCGCCGACGACCTGCCGCACCGGAAGCACGTTTCCCGGCGAGCCGGGGCCGGCGATGAGCGGTTCCACCGCGGACAGGTCGATCTCGTCCCCTATGTCATATCCGGCGTCCGGATCGGCCGCCAGCTCCACGTAGTCGCCGGCCCGTCCCTGGGCGTCCAGGAACTCCAGGACCCGCGCGTCGGAGGGAAAGACGGACGTGGTGGCGCCCAGCTCGGCGCCCATGTTGGCGATCACGTGCCGGTCCATCGCGCTCAGCGCGCCCAGCCCCGGGCCGTGGTACTCGATGATCTTGTGTACGCCGCCCGACACCCCGTGGCGGCGCAGCAACTCCAGAATGACGTCCTTGGCGCTCACCCAATCCGGCAACGCGCCCGCCAGCCGTATCCCCCAGATCCGTGGCATGGTCACATGCAGCGGCTGCCCGGCCATGGCCATCGCCACCTCCAGACCGCCCACGCCGATCGCCAGCATGCCCAGCGAGCCGGCGGCGCAGGTGTGGGAGTCGGCGCCGGCGAGCGTCCGTCCCGGCACGCCGAAGTGCTGCATGTGGGTGGGGTGGGAGACGCCGTTGCCCGGCGGCGAGTACCAGATCCCGTAGCGCCGGCAGGCCGAGCGCAGGAACAGGTGGTCGGCCATGTTGCGCTCGTCGGACTGCAGGAGGTTGTGGTCGACGTACTGCGCCGCCACCTCGGTGCGTACCCGGTCCAGGCCCAGCGCCTCCAGCTCCAACATCACCATCGTGCCCGTGGCGTCCTGGATCAGTGCCTGGTCGACGCGCAGCCCGATCTCCTCGCCCGGCCGCATCTCGCCGGCGGTCAGATGCGAGCTGATCAGCTTCTCGGCCAGATTCACGCCTCCACGCCCCCATGGATGGCTTTGTCGGGAAAGCTCCAGGTCACCCTGCCCTCGGGCGCCGGTGTCAATCGGCTTCCGGCGTGTGACGTGCTGTCATGGCATGCGCGGCGCGCGGTTCTCCAGCTGCAGAACGCCCAGAGCATGAGCGACACCCCGGCGATGAACTCGCGCGGCACCACGCCGACGCCCGGCGGAAGGTTCAGCAGCTGCGCCCCGGCCAGGACGCTGATCGCGGCAGCGCCAGTGCCCCGCCGGGGAAGAGCCTGGCCGGCATCGCCGTGGCGACCGCGACGGACTGGGTGCCGACCACCCACACGAACCAGTTCCCGTCCGCCTGGTGACGTTCGCCGGAGACGATCAGCCGGAGCGGCACGCCGTAGCTCAGCACCGCCAATACCGCCGGTGCAGCAGCCTCCATCCGTACGCCAGAGCCAACGTCACGAAACCGGCTCCCGCCACCACCAGCAGCGCCGCGGAAGCCACCCGCGTGCCGCCCTTGTCCAGCGCCTTGGACACGATCCCGGTGGCCATGACGAACGCGAACGCCTCCGTACGGAAGCGCTGCGCCAACAACCCCAAGCCCGCCCGGCGCCCCGGCGGGCGCCGTCCATCGGTCGCTGAGTCCACCGTGTCACCTCGGTCCCCGCTGCCCGGACGGTCGGGAGTCGCCGGGCGGAATTGCACGATACACAGAGTCACGCGCACTCGGCGAGGTAGCGAAGCCCCGGTTCCCAGCAAGAAACCATATTTCCGGGCGGGACACCCATCGGTCCGATTGCTACGTTGATCGTGATCCACCGAATCAGCCGAACGACTGGCAGGGTGATGCACTTGCGCGAAAATACCCCACTCGACGGAGCATCTGCCGTAAGTCGTCGCACGCTCCTCCGAACCGGTACAGGGATAGCGGCCGCCGCCGTCAGCGGCGGCCTTTCCTTGTTCGCGGCCGAGCCGGCGTCCGCGACCGTCCCGACATCCCAGCGTTTCGTGTTCGAGGGGGCCGGCGGCGATCCCGTTGTGCGGGCCACGCTTCACCAGCCTTACTGGGCGATGCAGTCCTTCGCCTTCGACCACGTCCACGGGCACATCTACTTCGCGCAGAGCAAGGTCGGGAGCACGAACGGCGACCTCTGGCTGACCAGGACCGACCTGAGCGGCAAGGTGCTGGGCGCCATGGCGCTCCACGGGTTCGACCACGGTTCGTCGATGGCGATCCAGCCGGACACGTCCGGCTCTCCGTATGTGTGGCTCGCGGGCGACTGGAGGAGCCTGTCCCCCGGTACGGCCCCGAACAGCCACACGATCTGCCGCATCAAGTACAGCGACGGCGGCCTGCTCGACTACGCCGAGGACGCGGGGATCCGGAACTTCCCGGTCCGCCTCTCCGATTTCCGGGACTGTCCGAGGCCGTCGATCGATCCCTACACCAACCGGCTGCTCGTCCGGTACATGGGGACGACGAGCCCGTGGCGCCTCGCGCTGTTCGACCTCTCCGCCGTCCTCGACAAGGGCATCAGCGACAGCACTCCCGTCCTCACCATGCGCGCCCTCCCGACCAACGCCCAGCTCGGTCTCTCCGACTCCGACCTCTTCCAGGGCGTGACCTCGTACGGCCAGTACGCGTACCTCTCCTACGGTGGTCCGCCCGCGCAGCCCTCGGACCCGGCCAAGCCGTCCTACCTGGTCCGTCTCGACATGAACAAGACCGGGGGTTCGGTCGAGGAGGTGTACCGGACGAGGGCGGGCGAGTCGCTGCCCGGTCGCGAACCTCAGGGAATGGCGATCTGGCGATCGCCGGACGGCCCGCGCCTCGCGTTCGGCTTCTCCAGCAAGATCAGTGGCAGTCCTGACCAGTTCCAGGCGACCGTCTTCTACAAGAGCCAACTCACCGGGTAAGCCGCGTCCGGCGGGTGGCGGTGAGGTAGGTGACCGCCGCCCCGAAGACCAGCAGGGCGGTCCAGACGTTGAAGCGCAATCCCAGGAGGAGAGGGGCGGGGTCCACGCGCAGCCACTCGATCCAGGCGCGGCCGGTGGTGTAGGCCGCGGCGTACAGGGCGAACACCCGGCCACGGTCCAGCCTGAAGCGGCGCTCGGCCCAGAGGACGAGCCCGGCCACGCCGAGGTTCCACAACGACTCGTAAAGGAAGGCCGGGTGGTAGGTGGCCGTGGATTCCATGCCCGGCGGCCGGTGGGCGGGGTCGATCTCGAGCGCCCAGGGCAGGGTGGTCGGTCCGCCGTACAACTCCTGGTTGAACCAGTTGCCCCAGCGGGCGATCACCTGCCCGAGCGCGATCCCGGGCGCGACGGCGTCGGCGAAGTCGCGCAGCGGGATGCCGCGCCGGCGGCAGGCCAGCCACGCGCCCAGCGCGCCGCCGGCGACGGCGCCCCAGATGCTGATCCCGCCCTCCCAGATCGCGAAGGCGCGCAGGGGGTTCCTGCCGGGACCGAAGTACTGCTGCCAGTCGGTGGCCAGGTGGTAGATCCGCGCACCGACCAGGCCGAACGGCACGGCCCAGGTGGCGATGTCCCCCACCGCGCCGCGCTCGCCGCCGCGGGCCGTCCAGCGGCGCTGGGTGACCCAGATGCCGACGGCGACGGCGAGCACCATGAGCAGGGAGTAGGCGCGGATGGGCAGCGGGCCGAGGTGCCAGACGGCCTGGGACGGGCTGGGGATGGCTGTCACGCCGTCGAGTCTCGCTCCGGTGCGGCCGCGCGCACATCGAGCGGGGCACCGATCGCCCGGTCAGTCGACTGGTTGATGCCGGACTGGCAGGCGACTGATTATCGTCGGTGCTGTGGAGTCCTGGGAGCGGTCCCGGCGCCGGTGGCAGCACGCCTTCTTCGCCTCGTGGCTGGTGCTGACCTCGGCCGGGCCGCTGATGGAGGTGGGCCAGGTCCTGCCGGTGGCGCTCGTGGCCGGGCTGGCCGCCTGGTACGCGGTGTGGTTCGTGCTGCGCACGCCTCCCGCGGGTGAGGTGCCCCTGCCGTACGTGGTCGGCGGCGGGCTGCTCTGGCTGGGGCTGTTCGCGATCGACTCGTCCTTCCTGGTGGTCTGCCTGAGCGTGCTCGTGCCGTACTGCCTGGACGCCGTGCGCATCGGGCTGGTCGCGGTGCTGTCGTGCGCCGGGGGCTGGTTGTGGCACAGCTACCACGAAGGCGGGTCGATCACCTGGACCGAGATCGCCATCACCGCGCTGATCGCGATCAGCGCGGCCGCCTCGGTCGGATACTTCCATTCGGTGGCCCGGCAGAGCGCCGAGCGCAAGGAGCTGATCGACCAGTTGCAGGCCGCGCAGGAGGCGCGGGCGGCGGCCGAACGGCAGGCGGGCGTGGCCGCCGAGCGGCAGCGGCTGGCCCGCGACATCCACGACAGCCTGACCCAGGGGTTCGCGAGCGTGGTGATGCTGCTGGAGGCGGCGCAGGAGCGGTTGCCGGACGACCGGCACCTGACGCAGGCGTTACGGGCGGCCAGGGAGAACCTCGCGGAAAGCCGCCGCGTGGTGCGGGCGCTGCGGCCCGGGGAGCTCGACGACGGCGGCCTGCCGGAGGCGCTGCGGCGGCTGTCGGGCCGGCTGTCCGACGAGACCGGCATCGACGCCCACACCGTGATCACCGGGGCGCGGCGGCCCCTGGACGCGCACGTCCAGGTGGAACTGCTGCGCGTGGCGCAGGAGGCGGTCGCCAACGCCCGCCGCCACGCCCGCGCCGAGCAGGTCACCCTGACCCTGTCGTACATGGAGGACCTGGTCGTGCTGGATGTCCACGACGACGGCGACGGCTTCGATCCCGAGCGGGCCACCGCCGGCCACGGCCTGCTGATCATGCTTGAGCGGATGGAGCAGCTCGGCGGCACGCTCCTCGTGGAAAGCGCGTCCGGGGAGGGCACCACGATCGTGGCCAGCCTCCCGGTGGCGGCGCGATGACCGCGCCGGGCGCGATCCGGGTCCTGATCGCCGACGACCACCCGGTGGTCCGTGACGGCATCCGGGCGATGCTCGGCACCCAGGACGATCTGGAGGTGGTCGGCGAGGCGGTCTCAGGCTCGGACGCGGTACGGCTGGCGCGTGACCTGCGGCCGGACGTCACGCTGATGGACCTGCAGATGCCCGAGCTCGACGGCGCGTCAGCGATCAGCCGGATCCGCGAGCACGACCCCGGGGCAAGAGTGATCGTCCTGACCACCTATGACACCGACAGCGACATCTCCCGCGCCATCGACGCCGGGGCGATCGGTTACCTGCTCAAGGACACCCGCCGTGAGCAGCTGTTCGACGCCATCAGGGCGGCGGCCCGGGGGGAGAGCGCCCTGTCGCCGGCGGTGGCGACCCGGGTGTTGTCGTGGGCGCGCGCCGACGCGCCCGGCGCCCTCAGCGGCCGGGAGATCGAGGTCCTGGGCGCGGTCGCCCAGGGGATGAGCAACAAGGCCATCGCCGCCCACCTGTGCATCAGCGAGGCCACGGTCAAGACCCACCTGCTGCACATCTTCGCCAAGCTCGACGTCGACGACCGCACCGCCGCCGTGACCGTGGCGGCCACGCGGGGGATCATCCGGCTGGGCGGCTAGAAGAGGTCCCTTCGTACTCGCTGCTGAGCGGTCGGGGCCCCGTAGAGCGGGGCCGCCCTCGTAAGTGGCCGCCGTGGACAACTGTGGGATCAGCTTGACCGGGCGCGGGCCGCGTATCGCCTCTGAACTGGCGTTTCTCGCCGTCGGACGGCGCGTCCGCCCGTACGGACAAGCCTGTCGAACAGGCTGACAACACCGATCTCCTACCGGACACGCGGGCGAACCGAGACGTTGGATCCCGCCACCCAGGAATCGCCCCACCCCCTGAACCAGGAGTACCAATGAAGCTGCCCTCACGCGCCGCTGCCCTCATGGCGGCCGTCCTGTTCGCTTCGCCGACCGGAGTGTCCGAGGCGTCGGCGGCACAGAGGGCTGACGCTGAGGCCCTTCCGAGCCTGAACATGGAAGCCGCCGTCAAGGCGGCCCAGATCGACCCGCGGCGGCCCGACAGCACGCTGACCCCGGGTGCCAAGGCCAGCGTGCTCCTCGTCGAGCAGGCGCTGCGAGACCTGCGTCTTCTCGACGCGAAGTGGGTGGACGGCTACTTCGGCACCACAACGGTCACCGCCTACGCGAACTACCAGAAGTCGCTCGGCCTCAGCGGGCTCGACGCCAACGGCCTGCCGGGCAAGACGTCGCTCACCAAGCTCGGTACCGGCCGCTTCAAGGTCACCGACGTCATCGATCCGGGCGCCCGGGTGTCCACCGGCGGTTTCGTCGTCAACGCCCGCACGCGAAGCATGCTGGCGGAGGCCAAGCGGCTGCTCGGCCGCGACCTCAAGCTGGACCAGGGTTCGTACAACCCCGGTGGCGACCCCACGTCGGCGGGCACCCACGACGGCGGCGGTGTCGTCGACATCTCGGTGAAGGGGATGAGCTCCGCCACCCGCACCGCCGCCGTCCGCACGTTGCGCCAGGTCGGCTTCGCGGCCTGGCTGCGCAACCCCCAGCAGGACGACTGGCCGTGGCACATCCACGCCGTCGCCATCAGCGACACGAGCCTCTCCGGCCAGGCCCAGCACCAGATCGGTGACTACTACCTCGGCCTGAACGGACTCGCCGGCCGTGGCCCGGACGACGGCCCGAAGGTGAGCATCCGCACCTGGGAGGAGTACCGGCGCCGCTGACTCGTCCGTCCGAAACCACACTCCGCAAACAGAAAGAGAGAACAACATGAGAACGCTCGCCAGGATCCTCACCGCGACGACCGCCGCGATGGCACTCAGCGGGACGGTCCTCGCCACCGCGACGCCCGCCTCGGCCGCGGAGCGCGACGGCGTCTGCGACACCGGCGAATTCTGCTACTACTTCAACAGCAACAACCAAGGATCGGTCTCCGACTTCACCGGATCGATCGACGACTACGCCACCACCCAACCCACCTGCTACGACTTCAAGGGCCCCGGCGAAGGCAAGGGCAAATGCATCAAGAACGCCGCCGCCTCCGTCTGGAACCGCAGTAGCAAAACCGTCCGCGTCTACTTCAACAGCGGCCACACCGGCACCTACCAGGACTTCGCCGCAGGCGCCAAGGGCAACCTCAACGCCACCCTCAAGAACCAGAACGCCTCGCACCAGTTCAGCCCGTCGTCATCACCGACGCGCAGCAACATGTCGACCTCGCTCTACAAGGCCAGCGCCTCGATCACCTGCGGCTTCGACGGTTACACCTCCACCTCCGGCCGGCACGAAGGCATCGACATCGCCCGCGGCATCGGCTCGAACGTCTACAACCTGGTGGCCGGCAAGGTCATCAACGTCGTACGCGGATCCACCGGCAGGGCGGGACTTTCCACGATCGCCGTCTACAACGCCGCAGCGAACAAGACGGTGATCTACCTGCACTCCGCTCCGGTGTCCTCCCTGCGCGTGGGCCAGCAGGTCAGCCGCGGCCAGGTCATCGCCACCGAGTCGTGGCGCGGAGTGTCGAGCAGTTCATCCGCGCACACCCACGTCGAGATGCGTCTCGGACAGCAGACGCGTGCGGCCAAGAGCGTCGGCGACCCGCACCTGGAGAACCCGAACCCGACCTCGTTCTGGAACTCCCAGGGCTACACCGTCCGATAGCGCTTCGCGGTCACCGACATGAAGAGGAAGACACCTGTGCCTTTACGAACTGTCCGGCTGATCTCGCGGCTCGCCGCGGCGACCGCCGCGATGACGCTCGGCGGGACGGTCCTCGCCACCGCGACGCCTGCCTCGGCCGCGGAGCGCGACGGCGTCTGCGACACCGGCGAATTCTGCTACTACTTCAACAGCAACAACCAAGGATCGGTCTCCGACTTCACCGGATCGATCGACGACTACGCCACCACCCAACCCACCTGCTACGACTTCAAGGGCCCCGGCGAAGGCAAGGGCAAATGCATCAAGAACGCCGCCGCCTCCGTCTGGAACCGCAGTAGCAAAACCGTCCGCGTCTACTTCAACAGCGGCCACACCGGCACCTACCAGGACTTCGCCGCAGGCGCCAAGGGCAACCTCAACGCCACCCTCAAGAACCAGAACGCCTCGCACGAGTTCCTGAGCTCCACATCGCCGACGCCGACCGGGTGCAAGACCGACGGCTCGGACACCAAGCTGCCCACGACGATCCTCGTGTACCGGAAGTCCCTCGATCGCGTGGAGCGGGTGGAGTTCAAGACCTACGTCAAGAACGTCCTGCCCAACGAGTGGGTGTCGAGCTGGCCGAGCGAGTCCCTCAAGGCCGGGGCGATGGCCGTGAAGAACTTCGGCTGGTACTGGGCGCTGCACTCCAACCGCAAGACGGCGGACGGCCGGTGCTTCGACGTCTATGACCACACGTCGAGCCAGGTGTACAAGCCCGGCTCCGCGAAGGCGGTGACGAACGCCGCAGTGGACGCGACCTGGGGCACCCGGCTGACCCGCAGCGGGAAGATCTTCCGGGCCCAGTACTGCTCCACGACGACGGCGTGCGGCAATTGGGTCGACGGCGACTGGATGTCGCAGTACGGCTCCCGCGACAAGGCCCGAGCCGGCTGGAGCTACTCCAGGATCCTCCAGCACTACTACACAGGGATCGTTCTCGGCTCCTGACTCCCCTGAGACCGTCCGACTCTGGTTCCCCGCCGTGCCACGCGCGTCGGGGAACTAGAGTCCGTCGACGATGATCTGGAAGTTGATCGGCCGGCTTCCGGGGAACACGACCGCTCCGGAAGCGTCCACCATCTTGAATCGCACGTAGCACAAGCCAGGCTTCCTGGCCGTGGTGATGTCGGTCTGGATGTCGACCGTCTGGCCAGGCAGCGTGTCCTTGATCGGCACGTCGGCGATGGTCTGGCACTGGTCGGCCTGCTGCGTGAGGTCGAGGCGACGCAGCGAATATCCCTTCCACGGCACGGTCCCGGTGTTCTTGAGCCGCCAGACCTTGGTCATGGTCTTGCCGGGACGGACGCGCGTGCAGTCGTTGAGCGTGACGTCCTCGATGAACACGGCCGCGTCGCCCTTGTACAACGGCGGGGCCCAAGGCGGGTTGGTCGAACGCACCGGGCAATCGGCTGGGGTCAGCGCGGCAGCCGAAGGGCTGCCGGTCGGATGCAGGGTGTGCCCGCCGGGCGTGGAGCCGCGATTGACGACGGCCACGACGAGGGCCGTCGCCCCCAGGATGACACCCACTGCCGCGAACGCGGCCGATCGGCTCAGCCGTAATCGTCGCCTGCTTTCCGGCGCAGCCGGCAGAGGCTGGACGTCGCCCGCGAACTCGCCGGACGGTGGCGGTGGTGGAGGGGAAGGAGGCACGGATGCCGAGGTCTCGCCGGCCGGCGGGAGGACTCGTGACTCGACGGCGAGGCGCACGGCACTACGCTCCACGGCGCCTGCGGCCAAGACTGCGAGTTCACCGGACGGACGGTCCAGCGAGGGGTCCCCGGCGCTCGTCGATCTGACCGCCCGGTTCGCGCTCTCCCAGAGTTCGCGGTACGCGGCCGGGTCCGCGTCGCACGCCTTGACGAATTCGACGGTGGTCTCCCAACTCGGGAGCCGATTACCCTTGGTGGCTTCATGCAACGTCGTGTGAGAAATGGCCCCCGACCGACCGGACATCTCACGGAAAGGTGGGTTGCCGACCGCGTTGCGTAACTCCCGCAGGATCGCCGCAAAGTCCTCGATTATCTCCGCCCGTGCACGCCTGTCGTCCACCGTGCGAAGGTAACAGCACCCCCGGGCGTCACTCAACTCGAACCGGAATCGGCCCGAAGCCGGGCAAGATGAGCCTGCAATAGGCCGAACAGGCCCGCAACCTGCCCAAACTCTCTGCCCCATCCAATAATGATGGACATAGACGATTACGGTATGAATCGAGTCGGTCTCGGCGGCGTATGGTCAGGTCGACCATTCCCCAGGGTCCGTGACCGCGCCGGGACAGTACGTAACAGAACGGCGCGGGACAGGCTTTAAATACGGTGCGACAGGAGTGGATATTTCTGTCGGCTTTTAACCTGCTCGCACTGCCGTCCCACCTCGCCGCAGCGCTCTTCGGGCACCACTTCACCGACCTCCACGAGCCCTGGCGCGCCCTGTTCGCCACTCCCGCCTTCGCCCCGCAGCCGCACCTGCCCTTCGCCGAACGCGTCGAGCTGACCTACCGGCGGCTTCGCGACGTCAACGCCGCCATCGACGACGTCGCCAAATTCGTCGACGATCCCCAGCGCCTTGCCGCCTTCCACGAATGGGCGGGCGCGGTCGACGGAGGGCTGGCCGCCATCGCCGGCATCCACTACAACCTGTTCCTGGGCAGTCTCGCCGATCACGGGCGCCCCCTGATCGGGTACGAACGCATCGGCACCTTCCTGTGCACCGAGCTCGGCTACGGCAACAACGCCGCCCAGCTCGAGACCACCGCCGTACGCGACCGGCACGGATTCGTCCTGCACACCCCCGGTACGGCCGCCGCCAGTTCATGCCCAACACCAGCCCCGCCGGCGGACCCAAGACCGGCGTCGTCTCCGCCCGGCTCCTCGTGGAGGGCGCCGACGAGGGCGTCATGCTGTTCCTCGTCCCCATGGACGCGCCCGGCGTGCGCGTCCAGCTCCTGCAACCGCGCATCGGGCCCCCGATCGACCACTGCCTGACCACGTTCACCCACGTACGCCTCGGCCCCGACGCGCTGCTGCAAGGCCCCCAGGGTCGTTTCGACTCCGACGGGACCTTCCGCAGCGACATCGGCAACCGCCGCCTGCGCCTGCTCGCCTCCATCGCGCGCGTGACCACCGGCAAGTTCTGCATGAGCGCCGCCGCCCTCGGCGGCGCCCGGCAGGCGCTCGCCCTCGCCGTCCGCTACGCCCACATCCGCCGCGCCGCGGCCCTCACCGGCCGCAACGCCACCCAGGTGCCCCTGTGGAGCTACCGCTCCCACCACGCCCCGCTGCTTGAGGCCCTCGCGACCGCGTACGCCGCCACGCTGCTCCACCGCACCGCGCTCACCCGCTGGGAACACGCGCGATCTTGCTCAGCGGGCGCGGAAGGAAGACGAGATGCTCTATTGCCGGTTCTGCGTCCAGGTCTCTCCTGGGGCGGCCGAGAGGTGGCGCAGCGTGGCCTCGATCCAGCCGTACGCGATCGCCTGCTCCGATGGCCGCGGCCTGTCCTCGATGATCGACACCAGCTCCCACAGCCTGGCCGCGCGCGGGTCGTGCTCTTCGAACGTGCGCAGCAGCCCCTCGCGGCTCTGCCCCATCACCGCCAGGATCCGATCGAGGATCGGCTCGGATTCGGGTGAGCCGGGCTCGATGCCCGCCCGCGAGGCGGTCAGCGCCTCGCGCATGATCTGGACGTTCATCTCGTGCCAGGCGTCGAAATCGCGGTCCTCCTCCCAGAACTCCGCGCTCTGCCGGCGCAGGGTGTCGCGGTAGTCCTCGTCGGCGAGCAGGCCGGCCAGCTCCAGCCAGGCGTCGAGCTGCGCGACGGTCGGCTCCTCGGGCAGCTCGGGGAGCATGGCGTCGCGCATGTGGGTCAGCCACTCGTGCCGGGCCTCGACGCCGCCGCCGACCTCGTCGACGAACTCGTCCAGCAGGATCTCCATCTCGGCCGTGCCGAGCCGGCCGAGGGCGTGGAGCCGGCTCAGGTCCTCCTCGGCGGGATCGCCGTCGCGGGCGAGCGTCGCCCTGAGCACCGCCCTGGTCCGCTGGAGCGACTTGAGCTGCGTCTCGACCGCCTTGAGGTGGAGATCGAGAACGTCCCTCAGCGCGCGCTCGCCGAGCGAGCGGATCGTGGCCAGGTCGACCCCGATCTCCCTGAGCGTGCGGATCAGCTCCAGCCGCGCCCGGTCCTCGTCGCCGTAGAGCCGGTAGCCGGAGGGAGTGCGCTCGCGCTCGGGCAGCACGCCCGCATCCGAGTAGAAGCGGATGGTCTTCACAGGGAGGCCGGTCAGCTTCGCCAGGCGGCCGATCGTGTAGCTCATAATTCCCTTGAGTCTCCAGTAACTGGAGACTTTAGCGTAGCCGACATGGCGAAGCAGAAGATAGCCAGGGTCGTCACCCTGCACATTCAGGCCGGCGAGGCGGGCCCGGCGAACGTCGGCAAGGATCTCGGCCCACTCGGCATCAACCTCATGGAGTTCTGCCGGCAGTACAACGCGCAGACGCAGGACCGGCGCGGGTTCGTGATCCCCGCGGTGATCACCGTGTACGAGGACAGGTCGTTCGAGGTCGTCACCAAGCAGCCGACCACCGCCTCGCTGATCCGGCGCGTCGCCGGGCTCGACGGCGGCAGCCCGCGCCCGGGCCACCAGAACGGCGGCTGGATCACCCGCGCCCAGCTCCGCGAGGTCGCCCAGGCCAAGCTCCCCGACCTCAACACCGCCGACCTGGACCAGGCCGAGAAGATCGTCGCGGGCACGGCCCGCTCCATGGGCCTCACCGTCCGGGATTAGCGGACGCGGACAAACCTGGTGCGCCGGAGCCCGCCCGGCCGGATCATGGTCGGCATGGGAAGCTGCGTTTTCTGCGAGATCATCGCCGGGCGCGCCGAGGCCAGTGTCGTCCATGAGGACGACAGCGTGGTGGCCGTCCTGGACCACAAGCCGGCCACGGTCGGCCACGTGCTGGTGATCCCGCGCGTACACGTGGCCGGGCTGGCGGACGCCGATGACGCCATCGGCACGGCGATCTGGCGCGCCGCACGGCGGGTGGCGGGCGCGCTGCGGGCATCGGGGCTGCGCTGCGACGGGGTGCGGTTGTCCCTGGCCGACGGGGAGGCCGCCGGTCAGGACGTCTTCCATCTGCACCTGCACGTGGTGCCGCGCTTCCCGGGAGACGGCGTCGTGGTCACCGCCGACTGGAAGAAGCGGTCACGCGAGCTGCTCGACCAGGATGCGGCGCTGATCCGGGACGCCCTTGCGTGACCGCGGCGAAAACACCCCAGCGCCACGCCGCCCTTTTGTCCAAGAAAAGACGGCTCGATAATCGCCTGTTTTGATCATTTCCATCTTTTTCTCCAAGTCGATCCCCAACGCGAGTTATCTCGCCTTCGAGCGGGTACCTCAAGCTCGCACCATCAGGGGGATGTGACATTAAGTCCGATTCTTCCGAATCCGACCAACAGGGGGAGAAACAGGTGATTAATCACCGAAGCACGAGGAGCGCGCTGGCCTTTGCTCTGGCAGCGGCGGCGGTCAGTGGATTCGCGACTCTTACGTTTTCGGCGTCGGCGGACGCCACTGTCGTCACCGGCGTTCACAACACGACAGCAACCGCCATCAACCGCGCCACCGATCCACGGTCGGACAAGAACGAGAAGCCGACCCGCGCAGTCGACACGGCCTTCCAGGGCGAGTCGGACGGCCCCAAGAGGCAGCCGACCAAGTTCGTCGGGATCATCCGCGACGACAGGGTCGCGATCAGGGACCCGCGGACGAACCCGCAGTGGCACGAACTGACCTCGCTGCTGCCGCAGAACTTCGGCCGCCTGGTCGACATCTCCCTGGCCGCGCCCGACGAGGGCACCACCGTGCACGTCACCGTGCTGAACGAACACGGCAAGGTGGCCCAGACCAAGTGCACGGTCATCCCGACCCCCGGCACGAAGGGGACGCCGGAGTGGCCTGACAACTGCACCGAGTTCGTCGACCTCTCGCGGGGCTGAGCAGCCTGAAGCATCACCCATGAATGCCGCGCCCGGAGAACCTGCCGGGCGCGGCATTTCATTGCACCCTTTTGCTACATGTCTGTGACCGTAGGGCACTCCAGATTCACCGATTGCACGATTTGTCACCCCCAGCGACCGCGTCATTTTGGGCGAATTATGCGCGGAAAACATGCTTTAGGGTCACTCGATGTTCGACCTGGACGAAACGGCCGCAGGGCAGGCAAAGTCATCGGTGTAATGCAAGGAGCACGCCGAAAGGAAAACGCATGAAGAGCTACGAGAAGCCCCGTCTTGTGGCGGCCGGATCCTTCCGCAAGGCCACCGGGCTCCTGTCACTGCACGGCAACGACCGCCTGATCTTCAGCAAGAACTGAGTTCATGCCCGACGGCGGCATGCTGAGCCGGCCGCACCACGGCGAGGCGTACTTCGTGGTCATCCCCGACCACGAGGCCGCGCCCGCCGTGGCGGCGGCCCTGCGTACGGCGACTGCCCGCGCCATCACCCACGCCTCCGGACGGCCCTGGCTGGTCGGGCACTGGTCCGACGAGGAGATGACGGTGGCCGAGGCGGGCGCCACCAGGCTGGCGGTGATCGGCCGCTGCGCGATCGACGCCGAACGGCTGGCCGTGGAGGCGAGCCGGCTGCGTGACCCGGCGCACCTCGACCGGCTGGCCCGGACCCTGCCCGGCAGCTTCCACCTCGTCGCCGCGCTGGACGGCCGGTTACGCGTCCAGGGCACCGCGTCCGGACTCCGGCTGGTCTTCCACACGCGCGTCAACGGGCTCACCGTCGCCTCCGACCGCGCCGACGTGCTGGCCGCCGCCACGGGCGCCGAGCTCGACGTGCGGCGCCTGGCCGTACGGCTGCTCTGGCCGGTGCCCCATCCCCTGCCGCACCTCCCCCTCTGGCCGTCGGTCACCGCCGTCGAACCCGGCCATCACCTGACCGTCGCGGCGGACGGGGCGACCGCGGCGCACCGCCGCTGGTGGACGCATCCCGAGCCCGTCCGTACGCTGTCCGGCGCCGCCGAGGACGTCCGGCGGGCGCTCGACGACGCGGTCGGCGTGCGCACCAAGGCGGGCGGCACCGTGAGTTTCGACCTGTCCGGAGGGTTGGACTCCACCTCGCTGTGCTTCCTGGGCGCCGCCCGGCAGGAGGCGCACCTCATCGCCTCCACCTGGCCGGGCCGCGACCCGGCCGACGACGACCTGCCGTGGGCCCGCCGCGCGGCGGCCCACCTGCGTGGCGCGGAGCATCTGGTCTGGCCGGCGGAGGAGTCGCCGCTGGTCTACGAGGACCTGCTGAGAATCGACGACACGCTGGACGAGCCGACCATCGGCGTCATGGACCGCGCCAGGGTGCTGGCGCACCTGCCCCGGCTGGCCGCCAGGGGCAGCAGGCTGCACGTGACCGGCATCGGCGGCGATCACGTGGCCTGGTGCTCGGAGGCGAGCTACCACCGGCTGCTGCTCAGGCGGCCCATGCTGGCGATCGGGCGGCTGCGCGGCTTTCGCGCGCTGTTCCACTGGCCGTACGGACCGATGCTCCGGACGCTGGCCGACCGCCGCTCCTACCGCCGCTGGCTGACCGGCTCGCTCGCCGACCTGCGCGCCCCGCTGCCGCCGCCGGTGACCGGCGCGCTGGGCTGGGGGATGCCGCCCCGGCTCTTCCCGTGGATCACTCCGGACGCGGGCCGCATGGCCGCCGAGGTGCTCGCCGAGACCGCCCCGTACGCCGAGCCGCTGGGAGCCGACCGGGGGCAGCACGCCGACCTGCACGCCATCCACGACACCTGCCGGATCATCCGGCAGTGGGACCAGATGAGCGTCCGCGCGGGACTGCCGATGACCTCCCCCTTCCTCGACGACCGGGTGATCGAGGCGTGCCTGTCGGTACGCCCGCAGGACCGGGTGACGCCGTGGCGCTACAAACCCCTCCTGACGGCCGCGATGCGCGGCGTCGTGCCCGAGGAGTGCCTGCGGCGGACCAGCAAGGCGGAGGCCTCGCTCGACGCCGCAGAAGGACTGCGCCGCCACGGCCCCGACGTGCAGGCGCTCTGGGCGGACTCCCGGCTGGCCCGGCTCGGGCTGGTGGACACCGCTCTGCTCAAGGACCTCACCGCGCACCCCGACACGCCGGGACTGCGGGAGGCGATCCTGTACTCGACCATCGGCTGCGAGGTCTGGCTGCGGACCCTGGAGCCGTTCGACAAGGAGGACGGCCGATGAGCCTGCGGCTGAACGCCGATGTGTCCACCGCCGACACCGACTACGGCATCGTGCTGCTCAACCAGCGCAACGGCGACTTCTGGCAGCTCAACCCGAGCGGCGCGCTGGCCGTGCGGCGGCTGCTGGACGGCGACACCCCGGAGCGGGCCGCCGCGGCCTTGGCGGCGGAGTTCGAGGTCGGGCAGGAGGAGGCCCTGGAGGACGTGCTGGCGCTGCTGGAGCAGCTGCGGGCGGCCGGGTTGGTGGCGCCGTGACCGTTCCGAGCGCGCTGGAACGGCCGCAAGGCATCCCGTGGCGGGCCAGGCTGGCGGCGCGGATCGCGGTGGGGGTGGCGTTCTCGCTGGCCGTGCTGCCGCCGCGGCGCCTGCGTACCGTGCTCGCCCTGCTCAGCCGGCGGGCCGGGCCCGCCACGTACGCCGAGGCCAAGGCCGCCAAGGACGCGGTGCTCGCGGTGAGCCTCACCTGCCTGGGCGTGCACGGCTGCCTTCCCCGGTCGCTGGCCACCGCCCTGCTGTGCCGGATGCGGGGCTCGTGGCCGACCTGGTGTACGGGTGTGCGGGTGAGACCCCCGTTCGGGGCGCACGCCTGGGTCGAGGCGGAGGGCAGGGCGGTGGACGAACCCACCCCGGACGGCTACCTCGCCCCCTTGATCACTGTCGCCCAGGGAGGTCAGGAGTCGCGCGGGACCACCAGGCCGGATTCGTAGGCGAAGACCACGAGCTGGGCGCGGTCGCGGGCGCTGAGCTTGGCCATGGCCCGGTTGATGTGGGTTTTCGCGGTCAGCGAGCTGATCGCCATGTGGTCGGCGATCTGGTCGTTGGACAGGCCCCGCGCGACCAGGGCGACGGCCTCGCGTTCGCGGGCGGTCAGCTCCTTCAGCCCCGTGCCGGTGGCGGCGCGGAGCGGCTGGGTGACGTACCGGTTGATCAGCTTGCGGGTGATCGACGGCGCGAGCAGGGCGTCACCGCGCGCGGCGACGCGTACGGCGTGCAGGAAGTCCTCCGGCACGATGTCCTTGACGAGGAATCCGGCCGCGCCCGCGCGCAGCGCGTTGAAGACGTACTCGTCCAGGCCGTAGTTGGTCAGGATGACGACGTGCACCCCGGCCAGTGCCGGGTCGGCGGCGATGCGCCGGGTCGCCTCGATGCCGTCCAGGACCGGCATCCGGATGTCGATGAGCGCGACGTCCGGCAGGTGCCGTCTGACCAGGGCCAGGCCCTCCTTGCCGTCGGCGGCCTCGGCCACCACCTCGATGTCGTCCTCCAGGTCGAGCAGCGCGCGGAATCCGCTGCGGAGGAGCGGCTGGTCGTCGACCAGCAGGACCCGGATCACGACGTCCGGTCCACGGGAAGTTCGGCCTGGACGGAGAAGCCGCCCTCCTCGCGCGGCGCCGCGCGCAGGCGGCCGCCGAGGGCGGTGACCCGCTCGCGCATGCCGAGCAGGCCGACGCCGGGCGGCGGGGCGGTGTCCGGGGTGGCCCTGCCGTCGTCGTCGATGCGGACCGCGAGGGCGTCGGGACGGTAGTCGATCCGGACCGACGCGGTCGCGGCGGCGGCGTGCCGGGCGACGTTGGTGAGGGACTCCTGAACGATCCGGTAGACGGTCCGGTCCACCGCGGCCGGCACGTCATGGCGTTGTCCCCCGATCGTCAGCGTGGCGTCCAGGCCGGTCGTCCGGGCCCGTTCGACCAGTTCCGCGACGTCGTCGAGCCCACGCGGCGGGCTGGTGTCGTCGTCGCGCAGCGCCTCCAGGGTCGCGCGCAGCTCCCGGGTCGCCTCGCGTCCGGCCTCCTGGATCGCCAGCAGGGCCTCGGGCACCGGTTCGCCCCGTTTGCGGGCCACGTGGACGGCGACCTCGGCCTGCACCTTGATGATCGAGATCTGGTGGGTGAGCGAGTCGTGCAGCTCCCGCGCGATGTGCAGCCGCTCCTCGTCGGCGCGGCGCCGCGCGGTCTCCTCCCGGGTGCGCTCGGCTTCGTCCGCCCGCCGCTCGGCCTGCCGCAGCGCCTCGCCCGCGGCGCCGGCCGCGACCAGCCAGGCCAGCTCCAGGGCGCCCCGGGCCTGCGCGAACGCCTCGCCCGTGTCGTGCAGCCCCGAGGCCAGGGCCGCGAGGGGCAGGACGGCCAGCATGGCCAGGCTCGCCGCCACCGTGACGGTACGGTGTCCCGCCCGCACGGCCGCGTACACCGCGAACAGGTACGCGACGGCGGGCACGTCGAACCCGGCCGCCTGGTAACCCGCCGCGCACAGCCCGGTGACGGCCAGGACGGGGACCGGGGCCCTTCGGCGCGCGGCCAGCGCCAGGCCGCCGGCCGCCAGCAGCGCGTAGCCGAGCAGGTCGGGGTAGGTGGCGGAGTGCTGCCCGGACAGCCCGGTGACCAGCAGCGCCGCGGCCACGCCCACGGCGATCGCCCAGTCTGTGACCCCTGCCGGGACGCGGAACCGTCCTGTGCTCATGCGCGCACCTTAGCCGGATGCGGCCGCGGGCGACTCCTGCGCACGGATGACCGGCCGCCTACCGCAGCCGCGGTACTCGCCCGGCTTCTGCGGCCCCCGCGGTAGCCGGCTGCGGCACCGGCGGCAGCGCGAACAGCCCACGTCAGGCGGACGACCGGCGACGGGTCCTGCCGACATGCTCAGGTCACATCCGGTCGTAGGAGAAGGAGCACCTCATGTCTATCCGTCATCTGCTCGCCACGGCCCCGGACGTCAGTTCCTATGACCTGACCCCCGGGCGTCTCTGGTCCTTGGTGGCTATCGTGCTGGGGCTGGCCGGCGTGGTCCTCGGCGGGCTGGCCCTGGCCCGCCCCACCGGTCGTACCAGGGCCGTCGTGGCCCTGGCGGCGGGGCTGGCCGGCGCGGTCGTCGGCGGGCTGGTCGTGGCCGCCGCCGAGGGTGGCCCCGGCACCGGCTACGGGATAGTCGGGGGTTACGTCGCCCTGGTGGTGGGGCTGGTCGGCGTGGCGCTCAGCGGGCTGGGCCTGGCCCGCCGC
The DNA here is from genome assembly GCF_014873145.1 of Nonomuraea angiospora. Lineage (NCBI taxonomy): Bacteria > Bacillati > Actinomycetota > Actinomycetes > Streptosporangiales > Streptosporangiaceae > Nonomuraea > Nonomuraea angiospora. Next base: position 7,209,320 of record NZ_JADBEK010000001.1, read on the forward strand.
CCTTCCCGGTCACGGTGAAGGTGTGGATGCCGGCGCCCACCTCGCGCATGGCGCTCCCGGGCAGGTCCACCTCGGCGACCGTCCCTGGGGGCACGGTCGCCGTGACCGTGAGCGTCTCGCCGTCCCGTTCCCACGAGACGGACGCGAGGCCGTACGGGGTTTCGAGGCGGGCCGAGGCGTGGGTGAGGCCGCCGCCCGGCCGAGGGGCGATGCGCAGGCGGCGGTAGCCGGGGGCGGCAGGGGCGAGTCCGGCGACGGTGCGGTGCAGGAAGTCGGCGACCGCGCCCAGCGCATAGTGGTTGAACGAGGTCATCTCGCCCGGGTTGACCGTGCCGTCCGGCAGCAGGCTGTCCCAGCGCTCCCAGATCGTGGTGGCGCCCATCGTCACCGGGTACAGCCAGGACGGGCACGCGCGCTGCGTGAGCAGCTCGTAGGCGGTGTCGTACGCCCCGACCGAGCAGAGCGCGTCGCAGATGAGCGGCGTGCCGGCGAAGCCCGTGCTGATGCGGTGATCGTCCTGGACGACCAGCTCGACCAGGCGCCGCCCGGCCCGCTCGCGCTGCGCGGGCCCCTCCAGCAGGTCGAAGGTCAGGGCCAGGGCGTAGGAGGTCTGGCTGTCGCAGGCCAGCCGGCCCGACGGGGTGACGAACTCGCGGCGGAACGCGGCTCGTACGGCCTCGGCCAGCTCGCCGTACCGTGCCGCGTCGGCATGGTGGCCGAGCAGCGCCGCCGTGTCCGCCAGGACGCGAGCCGTGCGGGCGTGGTAGGCGGTGGCGACCAGCGCGGGGTCCGTACGCGTCTTGCCCGGCTTGTCGGGGGGCGCGGCGGGGTCGAGCCAGTCGCCGTACTGGAAGCCCTCGTTCCACAGGTGGTCGTCGCCGGCCAGGGACGTGACGTGCTCCACCCACGCCTTCATGCTGGCGTACTGCGCGCGCAGCAGGCCGAGGTCGCCGGAGCTGCGGTAGAGCACCCACGGGACGAGCACCGCGGCGTCACCCCACACCGCGGCGGAGCGCGGCGGGAACTTCAGCGGCACCCACGGCACGTACGGCGGCACCGTGCCGAGGTCGGCCTGCTCGGCGGCCAGGTCGGCCAGCCAGGACGCCAGCGCTCCCGAGCAGTCGTACAGGAACGCCGCGGTCGGGGCGAAGACCTGGAGGTCGCCGGTCCAGCCCAGGCGCTCGTCACGTTGGGGGCAGTCGGTGGGCAGGTCGACGTAGTTGCCGCGCATGCTCCACCGGACGTTGTCGTGCAGGCGGCTCAGCAGCGGGTCGGAGCAGTCGAACGCGCCGATGGGCCGCAGGTCGGTGTGGCAGACCACGGCCTGGACATCGGCGGGGCCGAGGTCTCCGGGCCACCCGTCGACCTGGGCGTAGCGGAAGCCGTGCGTGGTGAAGCGGGGCTCCCACTCCTCGGGCCCGTCGCCGCCGCGCAGCGTGTACTGGTCGAGCGCGGCCGCCTGGCGCAGCGGCCGCAGGGCGAGCGCGCCGTTCTCCAGGACCTCGGCGTGCCGGAGCGTGACGGTGTGCCCGGCCGGGCCCTGCACGCGGATGCGCAGGCGGCCGGCGAGGTTCTGGCCGAAGTCGAGAATGGTCTCCCCGCTCGGGCCGGTCAGCACCGCCACCGGGCTCAGCGTCTCCGTCCGGCGCACGGGAGGACCGCTGGGGGCGACCAGCCGGGCCGGGTCGTGGGCGAGCACGTCGGCGGGCAGCCAGGCCGAGTCGTCGAAGCCGGGCTCGGACCAGCCGTCGGGCAGCAGCCGGGCGTCGTGCTTCTCCCCGTCGTAGAGGCTCGTGGCGGTGATCGGACCGGTGGCGCAGCGCCAGGAGCCGTCGGTGACGACCGTCTCCGCCGTGCCGTCCTCGTAGGCGATCTCGAGCTGGGCGATGATCGCCGTACGGTCGCCGTAGACGCCGGTCGTGCCGCCCAGGAACCCGATGCGGCCCCGGTACCAGCCGTCGGCCAGGGTGGCGCCGATGGCGTTGGCGCCCCGGCGCAGCAGGGTGGTGACGTCGTGGGTGCGGTAGCGCAGGCGGTGGCCGTAGCTGGTCCAGCCGGGGGCGAGCACGTCGTCGCCGACGACGTGGCCGTTGATCTCGGCCTCGTACAGGCCGTGGGCGGTGACGTAGAGGCGGGCGCGGGCGATCGGGGCGCGCAGGGTGAAGTCGCGGCGCAGCAGGAGGGCGGGGCCGTCGGGCGGGCCGAGCAGTCCGGGCGGCGGTGCGGCGGCGCCGGCCTGCCAGTCGGCGGGTTCCAGCAGGCCGGTCTCGGCCCACGACCATTCGCTCCAGTCGCTCGCCTTGCCGTCGTGGCCGTGGACCCGTACGCGGGCGCCGCGCCGTTCGCGCGAGCCCAGCGGCCCGCCGGGCCAGGGCACGAGCACCGACTCCTCCGACTCGACCCGGCCGCTCGCGGTGCCGTCGCTCAGCTCGATCTCGTAGGCGGCCTGCCGCCAGCCGGGGAGGCCGGTGGTGACGGTCCACGACAGGCGGGGCGCGTTCTCGCCGATGCCGAGCGGGTCGCGGTGGTGTTCGAAGGTGGGGGCGTGGACGTGCGGAGAGGTCATGTCATCCCTTGATGGCGCCGGCGGTCATCCCAGCGACGATCTTGCGGTTGAAGAAGATGAAAAGGAGCAGCGGCGGGATCGTGATCAGCACGATGTCCATGAACAGCAGGTTCCACTGCGTGCTGTACTGGCTCTGGAAGTTGTAGAGGGTCACCTGCACGGTCGCGTTGTCGTCGCCGGGCAGGAAGTACAGCGGGTTGACGAAGTCGTTGAAGACCGCCACCGAGCTGGTCACGATCACGGTGACGGTGACCGGCCGCAGCAGCGGGAAGATCACCCGGAAGAACAGGGCGAGCCCGGTGCAGCCGTCGATCTGGGCGGCCTCGTCCAGCTCGCGCGGGATGGCCGCCACGAACGCGCGGAAGAGCAGCACCGCGAAGGACAGGTGGAAGGCGACCTCGATGAGGATCAGCCCTGGCAGCGTCTTGAACAGGCCGATGGCCTGCAGCAGCCAGATCGTCGGCACGATCGCGGGTGGGATGATCAGCCCGGCCAGGACCAGGAAGTTCGCCAGCGACCCGATCCGGCCCGCGCGGCGTTGCAGCACGAACGCGGCCATGGCGGCGAAGAGCACGATGAGCGTGACCGACACGACGGTGAGGATGGTGCTGTTGAGGTAGGCGCGCAGCAGCACGTAGTCACGCGCCTCGATCACCTCCAGGAGGTTCTGGACGGCCCGCCACTCGTTCGGCCAGGAGAAGTCCAGGTCCGCGGACTGGAGGGGATCCTTGACCGCGGTCAGCAGCATGAACGAGAACGGGACCAGGAAGACCACGGCGGCCCCGAGCAGCGCGATCCCCTCCGCGCCGAATCTCTTGAGTGCTCTCACGAAGTCACCTGCCTCTTGGCCAGGAAGCGGTTCAGGGGGACGACGACGGCGGTCACGACCACGAAAAGGATCACGTTGCCCGCGGTGGACAGGCCGAAGAAGCCGGCCTGGTACTGCTTGTAGATGATCGAGGCGATGGTGTCGCTGGTGAAGCCGGGTCCGCCGCGGGTCATCGTCCAGATGAGGTCGAAGGAGCGCAGGCCACCGATGAGGGAGAGGATGATCACCGAGTACGTGGCCGGCCAGGACAGCGGGAGGGTGACGTGGCGGAAGCGGTGCCAGGCGCCCCCGCCGTCCACGGCGACCGCCTGGTAGTAGTCGCGCGGGATGGACATGATGCCGGCGATGTAGATCACCGTGGCCAGGCCGACGCCCTTCCACACGTCCACCAGGGCGACCGAGAGCAGGGCGGTGCCGGCGTCGCCGAGCCAGTCGGGGCCGTCGATGCCGACCACGGCCAGGGTCTTGTCGACCAGGCCGGTGTCGGGCCTGAGCAGGGCGCTGAAGGTGATGCCGACCGCGACCGTGGAGACCAGGACGGGGAAGAACACCACCGAGCGCAGGAAGCCGCGCAGCCGCAGCCGCGAGGTGAGCAGCACGCCGAGCAGCAGCCCGAACACCACCTTCAGCCCGGAGGTGAGCACGGCGTAGACCAGGGTGTTGGCGAAGCCGGCGCGCAGGTTCTGCTCGGCGAAGAAGTCGCGGAAGTTGTCCAGACCGACGAAGGTGCTGTCGAACAGGGTCCAGCGGGTCAGCGCGAAGTAGAACGCCATCGCCGTCGGCACCAGGAAGATCACCAGGTAGACGACGGCGGCCGGCAGGTACAGCCCGTACGGGTAGGCCGCGTTCCGCCTCGCGTGGGGTCGGGGCAGGGCGGGGCCGGGCACCGTTCGGGGCCCGGCCTCCTGCTGGGTCACCATCCGGGGAGCCCCAGTTGCTTGGCCTGCTTGTCCACGTCCTTGTCGTACTGCGCGGCGCCCTCGGCGGGCGGCGTCAGCCCGGAGCCGACCGCGACGGTGATCTGCTCCAGCGACGGGCCCTTGACCGGCGAGACGAACTCCAGAGCGGAGGCCGTGGCGCCCTTGTCGAGGTAGGCCTGCAGGTCCTTGGCCGCCTGGATGGCGTTGTCCGGCAGCTTGGCCCCGTTGACCCGGTACGGTCCCGCGGGCTGGACGGCCTTGCTGATCGCGTCCGTGCCGGCCGGCGAGGCGATGAAGGCGAGGAACTTCTTGGCCGCGTCGAGGTGCTCGGTGGTCTTGGCGATGTAGACGCCGGGCGGCTCCCAGACGGTGGCGCCATTCTTGGCCGCGTCGGCGCCGGGGACGCCGAAGAAGCCGACGTCGGTCGCGGCCTGCGGCATCGTGGCCACCAGCGGCGGGATCTGGGAGCTGGTCATCGCGTAGTGCGCGCCCTTGCCTTCGACCAGCAGCTTCATGCCCTGCTCCGCGGTGGCCGAGCCGAAGCCGTCGTTGAGGTAGCCCTTGGCGTGCACCTCGGCCAGGTGATCGAACCCGGCCCTGGCCGCGGGAGTGGTGGCGAACTTGGCCTTGTTGGCCGTGTAGTCCCGCGCGAAGGCCGGGACCGCGGCCTGGACGTTGTAGTAGTCGCTGAGCAGCAGCAGCTGCGAGGTCCAGGTGTCCTTGAACGTGGAGATCACCGGCGTGATCCCGGCCGCCTTGATCCTGTCGTTGTTGGCCATGAACTCGGCCCACGTCCTGGGCACCTGGAGGCCGAGCTGGTCGTAGACCTTGCGGTTGTAGAGGATGCCGCCGCCGCTCATGCTGCCGGACGGCACGCCGTACACCTTGCCGCCCTGGGTCACGGCGGGCAGGTATTCCTTCTGCACGTCGGCCAGCACCGGATCGCCGGTCAGGTCGACCATGGTCTGCGCCGGGTTGAGCGCCTGGAGCAGGGAGCCCGAGTTGTACCAGAACACGTCCGACATCTCGCCGGTCGAGAGCCTGGTCTTGATGAGGTTGTCGCCTTCGGTACCGCCCGGCCGCGTCTCGGTCTCAATCTTGATCTTGGGGTTGGCCCGCATGAAGGCGTCCGCGAGCCCCTTGGCTCTCGCCGTGGTCGACGCGCCGTTGTCGATGAGGAAGGACAGGGTGACGGTGCCGTCGGCAGCCGGCCCGGAGTCGGATCCGCAGGAGGTCAGTGCCGCCGTGGTCAGAACGGCCAGGCCCGCTGCGAGCATGCGGTGAGAGGTCTTCACAGTGCCCCTACAGGTCGTTGAATCGTTTTAACGGGCCCCCGATGCGAGTTAACGTAGCCGTTACGCCACCGGCGGTCAAGGAAAAACGTAGACCGGTCTACGGGCATGTTTCCTCTAAGAGGCTTCGTATCCCACAACGAATGTAAACCGGTCTACGCGGGCGTACAATCGGCCAGGACTCGGATTCGAGAAGGGATGCCCATGGTCGCGCCTGAGCGACGACGAAGAGTGACCATCTCCGACGTGGCGAAACTCGCCGGGGTCTCCAAGGCGGCGGTCTCGAAGGTCATCCGCAACGACTACGGGGTCAGCGAGGCCATGCGGGACCGCGTCAAGCGGGCCATCGACGAGCTGGGCTACCGCCCCCAGGCCGCCGCCCGCGCGCTGCGCGGACGGTCGTTCACCATCGGCGTGCTCATGCAGCACATCGGGATCCCGTTCTACGCCGAGATCATGAGCGGTCTGGTGGAGCAGCTCGAGGAGTCCGACTATCAAGCGATCATGATCCAGGGCGGCACCCGCGCCAAGACCGAGGAACGGGCCATCGACGCCCTGATGGACCGGCAGGTGGACGGCATTCTCATGATCGCCCCGCTCGCCGGCCGCACGCAGCTGGAGCGGGTGGCCCGCGAGATCCCCACCCTGGTGCTCGGCCGGCACGATCGCTCACCGGCGTACGACTCGATCGTCGACGACGACCGTACGGGCTCCGAGCTCGTCATGGAGCACCTGATCGCGCTCGGTCACCGTCGCATCGGGCACATCACCTTCCACGAGGACCACGGACAACCTGCCGACCACAAGCCGCACCTCAGGGCCGAGACCTACGAGCGCGTGATGCGTGACCACGGGTTCGCCGACGAGATCGCCGTCGTCGCGACCTCCTACTCCGAGGAGGGCGGCTATCGCGGCGCCCACGAGCTGCTGAGCCGGTCCCCACGTCCGACGGCGATCTTCGCGGGCTCCGACGAGTCGGCGCTCGGCGTCCTGACCGCGCTCCACGAGGCCGGGCTCTCCGTCCCGGACGACGTCTCCGTGGCCGGCTACGACAACACCCGGCTGGCCGCCCATCCCAACATCGCGCTGACCACCGTCAACCAGGACGGCGCCGTCATGGGCCGGACGGCGGGGCGGCTGCTGCTCGAACGCGTCGAGGGCCGCGCCGCCGCCGTCCACTTCTCCGTCACGCCGAGTCTGGTCGTGCGTCGCTCCACCGCGCCTCCCGGCCCGGGCGCCTGACGGCCTATGAGCAGGTGATGCCGGTCGGGCCGGCCGTGGACGGGCCGTTGGCCTGGTAGCCGAAGGTGGCCGTCGCGCCCGCCGCGAGGCTCGTGGCCCAGGTCGGCGCCTTGATCGTCCACGTGGCGCCCGACGACGTGACGGTGGACCCCCAGCCGTTGACGAGGGTCACGCCGGGCGGCGCGGTCCACGTGATCGTCCAGTTGTTCCAGGCCGTGGTGCCCGTGTTCTTCACGGTGACGTTGGCCGTGAAGCCGCCCTGCCAGGAGCTGGCGACCTGGTGGCTCACGTCGCAGGAGACGCCGGTGCCGCCCGTGGGCGTGACGGTGGGGGTCACGGTCGGGGTGACCGTCGGGGTCGGCGTGGGCGTGGAGGTCGGGCCCTGTGAGGTGGTGTAGGTGACCTTGGTGTACGCCGCGCCGCACGGGCTGCAGGCCGTCGGCAGCGAGAAGCTGTACACGCGCCCGCCGTTGATCAGCGTGTCCGTGGCGTCCCGCACCCGGATCTGGAACTGGCCGGCTCCCGACGTGGTCCCGCCGATGACGTAGGACTGGCCCATGTCGCCGTTCATCTGGGCCGGCTGCCAGGCGCCGTTGGCGTAGTACTCGACGCCGTGGATGCCGTTGGCCAGGTGCGAGACGGAGATGGCCGGCCACCAGACCTGGGCGCCCTGCATGAACCCGATGTTGATGTCGCCGCTGTAGTTGGGCGCGGGGACGAACGACCAGGTGACGTGCCGGTTGTTCCAGTGGTTGGGGTACATGTCCCCGATCGCGCCGCCGTTCTTCACGAACCGGTTGAGCGAGTCCTTGGACAGGTCCAGGTGGTAGGGGTCGTCGCGGCACCAGCCGTTGGAGTCACCGCAGCTGTCGGCGACGAGCATGGTCAGCTTCGCGCCGTTGTAGGCGTCGGAGACCCAGGAGCCGTTGCGGCAGAACGCCTGGTTCGGCGCGCCGTCGTTGGTGCCCGTGCAGTAGTCGCTGATCTCGACCTGCACGTAGCGGCCGCAGTTGAGGCCGTTGTTCCATGACCCGGCCTTGCTGAGGTTGGCTCCCGTCAGCGGCCGGGGGTAGAAGGCGTAGTCGCCGGGGGTGTTGTAGACGTTGAGCGCGACGAAGTCCTGCGAGTCGAGGTTCGCCTGGGGCAGCCCGCAGCCGCCGTACGGCGCGCCGAGTCCGTCGAAGTAGGTGGCGTTGCCGGTCACCGGGCCGGGCGGGTCGCTGACCGCGCCGGCGGACTGTTCGGTCAGGGACACGAAGGCGCAGAGCACGACCAGGAAACCGGGAAGCAGGATGGCCGGCAACCGGCGACGAACGTAACTCATCGGACTCCCAACCCAGAAAGGTTCGGATCGACTCTTTCCGCGGAGCTACGGCCGGTCAAGGGCGGGCGATCGCGACCTGGGCGAACACGCCGGTAAGCCTGTAACTTTCATCGGCCCGCTATGCCACCGCGCCGTCCACGAGCTGCTGGACCCGCGCGGGGGTGTAGATGCCGTCGACGAGCAGCTGCGCCAGGCCGAGCACGCCCGCGTGCGGGTCGAGGTCGCTGCGCACGATCTGCAGGTTGCGGGTGGCCAGCGGGAGCGAGCGCCGGTAGACGATCTCGCGGATGCCGGCGAAGAGCTGCTCGTCGGTGTGGGCGAGCTGGCCGCCGATGGCGATGACGCGCGGGTTGAACAGGTTGACCGTGTCGGCGATCGCGCCGCCGAGGATGCGGGCCGCGCGCCGGGCGAGCCGCACCGCGACGAGGTCGCCGCTGCGGATCAGGCGTACGGCGTCGTCCACGGTGGTCACGTCGCGGCCCGCCTCGCGCAGGTCGCGCACGATGGCCCAGCCCCCGGCGTACGCCTCGACGCAGCCCGCGTTGCCGCACCGGCAGATGGGCGGCTCGGCCACGTCGTCCACCGTGACCTGGATGTGGCCGACGTCGCCGGCCGCGCCGTCGGCGCCGCGGTGCACCTTGCCGCTGGCGATGAGGCCGGTGCCGACGCCGGTGCCGATCTTGAGCATGAGCAGGTGGGGCACGTCCGGGTAGCGCAGTCGCTGCTCGCCGTACGCCATGGCGTTGACGTCCTTGTCCACCAGGACGGGGCAGTCGAAGCGGGAGCGGAACCAGCCGGGGATGTCGTAGCGGTCCCAGCCGGTCATGATCGGCGGGCTGACGACCCGTCCGGTCTCGAAGTCCACCGGGCCCGGCACGTCGAGACCGATGCCGAGCACCTCGCCGGGCTTGCGCCTGGCCGCGGCGAGGACCTCGGTGAACAGCTCGTCCACGATGGTGAGGATGGCCTGCGGGCCCGCCGTCACCTCGGCGCGGACCTCGCGCTCGGCCCGCACCTCGCCGGCCAGGTCGCACACGGCGGCCCGCAGGCCGGTCGCGCCGATGTCGGCCACCAGCAGCACCCCGCGGTCGCGGTTGACCACGAACTGGCCCGCCGGGCGGCCGCGGGTGCGCGCCTCCTCCTCGGCGGGCATCAGCAGGCCGGCCGCGAGCAGGCCGTCGAGCCGCTGGTTGACGGTGGTGCGCGACAGGCCGGTGTGGCGCATCACGTCGGCCTTCGTCAGGCCGTCGGGAGCGTCGCGGAACAGGCTGAGGATCTCGCCTGAGCTGGCTCCCCGCCACACGCCGGGCAGGCTCGGTGCATCCATAGGGGTCACTCTAGCTATGTCTCCCACTAGACGGAAGTTAGCCATGTTTCGACATAAAAAGTCGAAAGGGGTGTTGCAATCTAACGGAAACACTGGTTACGGTCATGCCATCGACGCTGAAAGGGGCATCCGATGATGGCCAACACCCGAGGTCGCCGCACCGCGGCCCTCAGCGCGGCTCTCGCTGCGGGCGCGCTCGCGCTGGCCGCCTGCGGTTCCGGCGAGACCACCGGGGCCACCCCCGCGGCCGGGGAGGCGGGCACCGCGGCCCCCAAGATCGCCGCGGTGATCAAGGGGCTGGACAACCCGTTCTTCCAGACGATGAAGCAGGGCATGGACGACCAGGCCGCCACCGCCAAGGTGCCGGTCACGGTCCAGGCGGCCAACGCCATCACGGACACGACCGGCCAGGCGGACAAGCTCAACGGCCTGGCCGGGCAGGACTTCTCCTGTTACGTGGTCAACCCGATCTCCGGCACCAACTTGGTCCAGGGCCTGGCCCAGCTCTCCGCCCAGAACAAGACCGTGGTCAACATCGACAGCCCGATCGACGCGGCGGCGGCCAAGAGCGCGAACGTCAAGCTCGCGACGTACATCGGGACCGACAACGTCGAGGCCGGCAAGACGGCCGGGCAGCGCATGACCGAGCTGCTGGCCGACGGCGGCAACGTGGCGGCCATCGGCGGCATCGCGGGCGACGTGACCAGCGGCGCCCGGGTCGAGGGCTTCCAGCAGGGCCTCGGGCCCAAGGTCAAGATGGTGCAGACCGTCGCGGCCAACTGGGAGCGGCAGACCGCGCTCACCGCCGCCACCGACGTGTTGCAGGCGCACCCCGACCTGGCCGGATTCTTCGTCGCCAACGACGACATGGGGCTGGGCGTGGCGCGCGCCGTCGCCAACGCGGGCAAGGCCGGCAAGGTCAGGGTCATCAGCGTCGACGGCATCAAGGACGCGCTCAACGCGGTCAAGGCGGGCACCCTGGACGGCACCGTCGCCCAGTACCCGTACGCGATCGGGCTGATGGGCGTGGAGGCGTGCCAGGCGGCGGCGGCCGGCAAGACGCTGCCCGCCAGCGTCAAGGCCCCGGTCGAGCTGGTCACCAAGGACAACGCGGACAAGGCGCTGGCGGCCACACCCAAGCCGTTCGGCAGCTACGACGACCCGTTCGCGTCCCTCATCAAGTAGCGCCTACGCCGTCCTGCCCCGGCCGTCCGGCCCGGTGGGACGAGGAGTGACAGACATGGCAAACGCAACGCTCGCGGCCCGCGACGGAGAGCACTGGGCCGCGAAGCTGAAAGACGTCGGGTTCTGGGCGGAGTGGGCGGCCCTGGTCGGACTGGTCGTCCTGGTGATCGTGTTCCAGGCGCTCAACCCCACCTTCCTCAGCCCCGGCAACATCACCTCCATGCTGCTGGCCGCCGCGATCCTGATCGTGCTGGCCGTGGGCCAGACGTTCGTGATCGCCACCGCCGGCATCGACCTGTCGATCGCCTCGGCGATGACGCTGGGCGCGGTGGTCTTCGGCCAGGCGTACACGGCGCAGTGGGGGCTGGCGCTCTCCTGCGTGGCGGGCGTGCTCGCCGCGGCGTTGGCGGGCCTGGTCAACGGCATGCTCACCGCCTGGGGGAAGATCGCGGACTTCATCGTGACGCTGGGCATGCTCTCGGCGGCCTCCGGTCTGGCGCTGATCCTCTCCGACGGCAAGCCGGTCACGATCATCGACCCGGCGCTGCTCGCCCTGTCCACCGGGCGGGTGGGGATCTTCGGCTACTCGTTCCTGATCGCGATCGCGGTCGCGATCGTGGCGCACGTCGTGCTGTTCCACACCAGGTTCGGCACCCACGTGCTGGCCACCGGCGGCTCGCCGGAGTCGGCCAACGCGATGGGCATCAGCACCCGGCGGATCAAGATCGCCGTCTACACCATCAGCGGCGTGCTGGCCGGGGTGGGGGCGCTGCTCCTGGTCGCCCGCGTCGGCGCGGCCGAACCCGCCTCCAACACCTCCTTCCTGCTCAACTCCGTGGCCGCGGTCGTGCTCGGCGGCGTGAGCCTCTTCGGCGGGCGGGGCACCATCATCGGCCCGGTCATCGGCGCGCTGCTGCTGGTCGCGCTGGTCAACGGGCTGACCCTGCTCGGGGTCTCCCAGTTCTACCAACCGCTGGCCGTCGGCGTCGTCGTGGTGCTGGCCGCCCTGCTCACAAGGTTCCAGCGATGACCGAGAACGGCACTCCCCTGCTCGAGACCCATGACGTCTCCCTGGCCTTCGGCAGCGTCCGCGCGCTGGCCGACGTCTCCCTCACCCTGCGCCGTGGCGAGATCACCGCGCTGGTCGGCGACAACGGCGCGGGCAAGTCCACCCTCGTCCGCTGCATCTCCGGCATCCACCGGCCGCAGAGCGGGCGCATCGTCTTCGACGGCGCCGAGACCGACTTCCGCTCCCCCGAGGACGCCCGCGAGGCGGGCATCGAGACCGTTCACCAGAACCTCGCGCTGGTGGAGGACCTCACGGTGTGGCAGAACCTGTTCCTCAACCGCGAGATCGTCCGCAGGTTCGGCCCGGTCGCCCTGCTCGACCGGCGCGCCATGCAGGCCCGCGCCCGCGAGATGGTCTCCACGCTCGCCGTCAACGTGCCCGCGGTGAAGTCCCGGGTGCGCCGGCTCTCGGGCGGCCAGCGCCAGGCGGTGGCCATCTGCCGCGCCGCCGGGTTCAGCTCCAAGCTCGTGATCATGGACGAGCCCACGGCCGCGCTCGGCGTGCAGGAGACCGCCCGGGTCGAGGAGCTGATCCTCAGACTCCGCGACGAGGGCCACGCGGTCCTGCTCATCAGCCACAACTTCGCCCAGGTCATGCGGCTCAGCCAGCAGGTGTGGGTGATGCGGGCCGGGCGGTGCGTGGGCGGGCGGCGTACGGCCGAGACCACCGGCGAGGAGATCGTCGCCCTGATCACCGGCGCGCTCAGCAACTGACTCACGCCCCAGAAAGGCAACCCATCCAGATGACCACCAATCCCATCGGCGTCCACGCTCTCGTCTGGGTCGGCGACACCGGCCCGGCCTCGCTGGCGTACGCGATCGACAAGACCAAGGCGACCGGCTTCGACCTGCTGGAGATCTCGCTGCACGACTCGCCGAACCTCGACGTCGCGGCGGCGCGCGAGGCCCTGCGTACGGCGGGGCTGGGCGTGGCCTGCTCCCGCGGCCTCGCCTTCGACGCCGACGTCTCCAGCGACGACCCGGCCGTGGTCGAGCGCGGCGAGAAGCTGCTGCACGACTCCCTGGCCACCACCCGCGAGCTCGGCGGCACCCACTTCACCGGCGCGCTCTACAGCGCGCTCGGCAAGTACGGCCGCCCGCTCACCGAGGCGGGGCGGCGCAACGTGGTCGCGGTGCTGCGCCGGCTGGCCCAGGAGGCGAGCGGCCACGGCATGACGCTCGGCCTGGAGATCTGCAACCGGTACGAGACCAACGTCATCAACACCGCCCGGGACGCCCTGCGGCTCGCCGACGACATCGGCGAGGACAACGTGCTGATCCACCTCGACACCTACCACATGAACATCGAGGAGGACGACCTCGTACGCCCCGTGCGCGAGGTCGGCGACCGGCTGGGCTACGTCCACATCGGCGAGAACCACCGCGGCTACCTCGGCTCCGGCCACCTGGACTTCACCGCGTTCTTCCACGCCCTGGGCGACATCGGGTACCAGGGGCCGATCACCTTCGAGTCGTTCTCCTCGGCGGTCGTGATGGAAGGGCTCTCCAACGACCTGGCCATCTGGCGCAACCTGTGGGACGACGGCGAAGACCTCGCCCGGCACGCCCGCGCCTTCATCGCCGGCCGGCTCCACACCAGCCGAGCCCGATGAACCTGGACGACCTCCTCGCCCGCGCCCGTGCCTGGAGCGGCCGGCGGGCCCTGCTGGGCATCACCGGCGGCCCCGGCGCGGGCAAGACCACGCTCGCGGTGACCCTCACGCGCCTGCTCCGTCAGGAGCCGCCCCCCGGCCTCACCCCCGACTGGGTGGCCCACGTCCCGATGGACGGCTTCCACCTGGCCGACGTCGAGCTCGACCGGCTCGGCCGGCGCGAGCGCAAGGGCGCCCCCGACACCTTCGACGCCGCCGGCTACGCCGCGCTCCTGCGCCGCCTGCGCGAGGACGAGGAGGACGTGGTCTACGCCCCCGCCTTCGAGCGCGACCTGGAGCAGCCCATCGCCGGCAGCATCCCGGTCCCGCGCGCCGCCCGCCTGATCATCACCGAGGGCAACTACCTCCTGCTCGACGAGGGCGACTGGGGCCGCGTGCGGCCCTGGCTGGACGAGGTCTGGTACTGCGATCTGGACCACGCCGAGCGCGTGGACCGGCTGGTCACCCGGCACATCCGCTTCGGCAAGCCGCCGGAGCACGCGGTGAGCTGGGTGGCGGAGGTCGACCAGCGCAACGCCGATCTGATCGCCACCACCAAGCCGAAGGCCGACCTGATCGTCCCCGACGCCGTCATCCGGTCGATCGAGCATCCCGGGGGCATGTGAGCGGCTGATACCTCCGGCACGGGCCGGATGCTTGCCGGATAAATCTTGAAAAAACTTCCGGGCGCGTGTCGAAAACGCCTCCCCCCGTTCGCAGCCTGTCCAGAGGGCCGGACGGACCGGCCCCGCCGACGCGAGGTTGACGACCATGACCCGGCAGCTTGCCCACTCCACCGCCCGCCCCCTCTCCACCCATCGCCTGCTCCTCGGCTGCGGCGTCGTCGCCGGCCCGTTCTACGTGATCGTCGCCCTCGCCCAGGCGTTCACCCGGCAGGGCTTCGACCTGGCCCGCCACCCGTGGAGCTTTCTCGCCAACGGCGAGCTCGGCTGGATCCAGACCGCCAACTTCGTCCTCACCGCCCTGGCCACCATCGCCGCCGCCGCCGGACTGCGCCGCGCGCTGGCGCCCGGCCGGGGAGCCCGGTGGGCGCCGGTCCTGGTCGGCGCGTTCGGCGCCAGCATGATCGGCGCCGCGATCTTCCCCGCCGACCCCGCGATGGGCTTCCCCGCCGGGACCCCGGAGGGCCCGGGCGTCGTCACCCTGTCGGGTACCCTGCACCTGGCCGCCGGCGGCGTCGGGTTCCTGTGCCTGGTCGCGGCCTGCTACGTCATCGCCTCCCGGCAGGCCCGCGAGGGCCGCGCGGGCTGGGCCCTGTACTCCCGCGTCACCGGCACGCTGTTCCTCGGCTCGTTCGTCGGCATCGCGAGCGGGGGCGGCGTCGTCTGGGCCAACCTGCTGTTCGTCGCGGGCATCGTGGCGGTCTGGAGCTGGCTGTCGCTGCTGTCGCTGGACCTCTCCCGCGCCTGACCTTCCCTCCCCACCCATAGAGAAAGGAAATTTCACCATGCGCTACCTGGTCACCCTCAGAGTCGCCGCCCAGCCCGACGGGCCGCCGCCGGCCGAACTCATGGAGGCCATCTTCAAGCTCGGCCAAGAGGCCACCGAGGCCGGAGTCATGCTCGACAACAGCGGCCTGGCCCCCAGCTCCGAGGGGGCGCGGGTCGAGGTGAGCGGGGGCCGGCTGACCGTCAGCGACGGGCCGTTCGCCGAGGCCAAGGAGCTGATCAGCTACGCACTGTACGAGGTCAGGAGCAAGGAGGAAGCCGTGGAGTGGACCACCCGCTTCGTCAAGCTGCACCGTGACCTGTGGCCGGGATGGGAGGGCGAGTCGGACGTGCTGCGGCTGTTCGGGCCCGAGGACTTCGCCCCACCGGCCTGACCCTGCGCCCATCCGGCCGCGGCCGTGCGCCGCGGCCGGATGCGGTATGCAGGACGCATGACGGCAGCCGATTCGCACCGGGCGGTGGAGGCGGTGTGGCGGATCGAGTCCGCCCGGGTCATCGCCGCCCTGGCCCGCATGGTCAACGACATCGGGCTGGCCGAGGAGCTGGCGCAGGACGCGCTGGTGGCCGCGCTCGAAGAGTGGCCGCGTAAGGGCGTACCCGACAATCCGGGCGCCTGGCTGACGCTCACCGCCAAGCATCGGGCCATCGACCAGTTCCGCCGCCGCGACACCTACCAGCGCAAGCTGCAGGAGGTCGGCCGGGACATGGAGCTGCGCCAGGAGTCGGCGGAGGCCGAGCTCGACGACGCCCTCGACGACCACATCGGCGACGACCTGCTCCGCCTGATCTTCACCGCCTGCCATCCCGAGCTACCCGCCGAGGGCCGCCTCGCGCTCACCCTTCGCCTGCTCGGCGGCCTGTCCACGGCCGAGATCGCCCGCGCCTTCCTCGTTCCCGAGCCCACCGTCGGGCAGCGCATCTCGCGGGCCAAGCGCACCCTCGCCGACAAGCGGATCCCGATCGAGCTGCCGCCGCCCGCCGAGCTGCCCGCCCGGCTGGCCTCCCTCCTGGAGGTCATCTACCTGATCTTCAACGAGGGGTACGCGGCGACCGCCGGCGACGACTGGATCCGCCCGTCGCTGTGCCAGGAGGCCATGCGCCTCGGCCGCGTCCTGGCCGGGCTCATGCCTGCCGAGCCCGAGGTGCACGGGCTGCTCGCGCTCATGGAGATCCAGGCCTCGCGCATCCCGGCCAGGACCGCCCGTGACGGCTCGCCCATCCTGCTGCTCGACCAGGACCGCAGCCGCTGGGACCGGCTCCTGGTCCGCCGCGGCCTGGACGCGCTGCGCCGCGCCGAGGAGCTGGGCACGCTCGGGCCGTACGGGCTGCAGGCGGCCATCGCCGCGTGCCACGCCCGCGCGCTCACCCCGGAGGCAACCGACTGGGAACGCATGGCCGCCCTCTACCGGCTGCTGGCCCACCTCACGCCCTCACCGATCGTCGAGCTGAACCGGGCGGTGGCGGTCGGCATGGCGTACGGGCCCGAGCGCGGCCTGGAGATCGCCGACGGCCTCCGGGACGAGCGCGCCCTGCGGGAGTACGCGCATCTTCCCGCTGTCCGCGGTGACCTGCTGGCCAAGCTCGGCCGGGCCGAGGAGGCGGCCGAGGAGTTCCGGCGCGCAGCCGGGCTGACCCGGAACGCGCGCGAGCGCGACCTGTTCCTGGAGCGCGCCGCCGCGCTGTCATAGGCGCCGTGCGGAACCCGAGCCGGGTCATTTCACGGTCACGATGATGCGCTGGTAGGCGGTCAGCGCCGGGCTGCCGTCGTCCTTCACCTCGACGATGATGTGGATGGTGCTCCCCGGCCGCGCGTCCGCCGGCACGGTGAAGCTCGCCTTCGAGGAGTGGCGCCCCGGCGCCGCGCCCTCTTCGGTGGTGATCTCGACGGCGCCCTGGTGGCTGCCCGCCTCCTGGTACTGCCACCAGCGGGAGCTGAGCGCGTCTCCGTCGGGATCGGTCGCCCTGGCGGAAAGGCGCACTTTCTGCCCGGGCCGCGCGGTGAGGTCGCGGCGCCCGGCCGGCAGGGTGACCTCGGGCCGGTGGTTCGCGGCGCGGTAGTCGGGCGTCACGCTCCATCTCAGGCGCGCGGCGAAATCGAGCTGCGCGGCCTCGAACCAGCGGGCCGCCGGATAGTCGGCCGGCGCGTTGCCCTGCGGGTCGTGGTCCACGGCTCTCGAAGCGAGCCATTCGGACGGATCGTCGGGGTTCTGCTCCTGGCGGCCGCCCCATCCGCCGTAGCCGCCCTTCTCGTAACCGCGCAGACCGTTGTCCACGAGGTTCATGAAGTTGGAGGTGTCTCCTTCGGAGATCCAGGAGCCCTTTTCCTGGATGGGCATCCAGATCTTGTAGCCGCGTGCGCGTAGCTCGTCCTCGCCCAGGTAGGACAGGCCGAAGTGATCCCAGACGTCGCCCTGCACCATCTGCTTCCCGTCACCCCAGATCCGGTACAGCTCGCCGAAGGGCCCCTTGCCGGACACGTTCTCCGCCGTCCACTGGGCCGACAGGTATTTCGCGTGCTCGGGAAGGACCGTGCGGCGGGCGAAGTAGCCCCAGATCGTGGTCGCCACGTCCCGTGCCTCGATGTCCGGCCAGTTGGGGGCGATGTAGTCCTGATAGGTGGCGTCTTGTGAGCCGAACTTGGTGATGATCGCCTTTCGGGACACCTCACGGCGGACGCGGTCCCACCGGGGCGTTCCCTCGTACTGCTCCTGGATCGATTTCAGCGCGCGGGCGATGGTGCTCGTGCCTCCCCACGCCTGCAGGTAGACGGGGCCGCCCTTGCCGTCGAGCAGAACGTCCTTGATGAGGTTCGATCCCGGGGTCTCCTTGGAGATGTCCCCTTCGAACTCGACGTTGCCCACGCGGATCTTGGAGAACAGGCTGCGGGGGTCGGGGTAGTCGCGGTCATGGCGTACGAGGTTGGGATAGACCTCGGCGTACGCCTTCACCGCGGTGTGGATGAACTGCTCGTCCCGCGCCCACCGCCACGACGTCTGCGGGGTGGTGTATTCCCGGCCCGGCAGGAAGAACTCCGTCCCCTTGCCGTCGCCTTTCCAGTGGAACCGGCTGCTGGCGTAGACGAGCCCCTCGGTCGTCACCTCATTGCTGTAGAGCAGGTATCGGATCAGCGAGTTGGCGTCGTCGAGTTCGGGGTCGGCGGTGACGATGGTCCTCGGCCGGGGGCTTTGGGTGACGGCTTCGGCCGGGGTCGCCGTCAGGCCCGCCGTGACCGTGAGCAGTAAGAAGGTCCCGAGAGATCTGCGTATCCACTGACGTGCCATGCTCTCTCCTGCCGCGCAATGTCCTGTTATGAATATCTATTCACAAGCGACTGGACATTATTCACGTTACGGAGCGTGCGCATTCATGTCAATGGCGGCCGGCCTCACGCCCCGCCGGTGGACCGCGCACCTGCCCACGCCTGCCTCAGTGAGCAGTTGGCCAGGTCTGATGCCGCCATATAACGTTACGAACCCAAGCCGAAAAGGGGTCGCTAGGCGTGCCAGAGGGCGGCGAGCTGCCGGGTGGCCAGGCGGGACGGGACGGCGCGGAGCAGCGCGTCGCGCAGCCAGGCGGCGATGCCGGTCCGGGAGGTCAGCCGCGACTGCCGGGACGCCGCCCGCATGATGCGGTTGGCGCTGGGCCTGCGCTCGGCGTCGTAGCGCAGGAGCCGCCCGGCGACGTCGGCCGGCTCGGCGCCGGTCAGGTGGCGGGCCAGCGCGGCCGCGTCCTCGAAGGCCTGGCTGGCGCCCTGGCCGAGGTCGGGGGGCATGGCGTGCGCGGCGTCGCCGAGGAGCGCGATCCGGCCGGCCGCGAACGAGGGCAGGGGCCCGGCCAGGCAGGCGATCGGGTCGACGTAGACGTCGCCGGGCGGGGTGGCCTCGATCAGCGCGGTGACGAGGGGGTGCCAGTCGGCCATCAGGGCCAGCATCCGCCGGCGCGCCTCGGTCGCGTCCGGCGGCGTGCCGTCCAGGGCGGAGTCGGTGAACCAGTAGAGACGGTCCTCGCCGACGGGGAACAGCCCGAACATCGCCCCGCTGCGGCGGTCGACCAGCTGGGCGGCGAGCAGGTCCGTGGCCAGGCCGGCCGGGCGGGGCAGCATCCCGCGCAGGTCGAGCCGGCCGGTGCGCCGTAACCCGGGGTGACCGGGGAAGAGTTGTGCGCGCAGCTTGCTGCCGATGCCGTCGGCCACGATCACGGCGTCCGCTCTCACGACGGGGCCGCCGTCGCCGATCACGCTCACCCCGGTGGCGTCGGGCTCCAGACGCTCGACGGAGGTCCCGGTACGCACCAGGTCGGCGGGCAGCGGCGCGCGCAGCGCCCGGTGCAGCTCCGCCCGGTCGAGGATGGCGGGCGTCCCGACCTCCTGCTGCGCGCGGGCCAGGTCGGTGATCAGCAGCGGCCGTCCGCGCCAGTCGCGCAGCCCCCCGGTGGTCGCGTGCATGACGTGCCCGCGAACCTCGCCGGCCAGCCCCACCGCGTCCAGCGCGCGAAGCCCGTTGGGCATGACCACGATCCCGGTGCCGGCCTCCCGGAGCTCGGCGCCCCGTTCGAGAACTGTCACCTCATGACCCAGGCGGTGCAGCCCCACCGCGGCCGCGACTCCTCCGAGCCCGGCGCCGACCACCACGACCCTCATGAGACCTCCCATTCACTACGATCGTACTAGTACGGTTATTGGTATCATGGCCGCATGCCGCCCACGAATCCAGCCCGTCGCCAAGCCCTGACCGATGCGGCCATCGAGCTGCTGGCGTCGTCGGGCGCGCACGGGCTGACCCATCGCGCGGTGGAGAAGGCGGCGGGCCTCCCGCCGGGCACGGCCTCCAACTATTTCCGCAGCCGGGAAGCCCTGCTGGTGGCCGCCGCGGAGCGCATCGTCGAGCTGCATCACGCCGACACCGACCGGGCCGTCGAGCGACCGGCGACCCTGGTCGACCTGCTGGCGGAATCGCTGCTCACAGCGGCGACCACCCTGCGCCACCGCTACCTGGCGATCTTCGAACTGCGGCTGGAGGCAGCGCGCCGGCCGGTGCTCGCCTCGGCGCTCGCCGGCCTGGAGGACGCGGCGGTGCCGGTCACCGCCGGGCACCACGACCAACTCGGCCTCGCCATCCCGCGCGAGAAGATCCCCGCCATGATCGCGCTCTATGGAGGTGCGCTGTTCACCCTGGTCAGCGCGCCGCCGGGGAGCGTCAGCAGGGACGCCGTCCGGAACGTGGCGCAGGTCATCCTGTATGGTTGTACGGAGGAAAAAGGTCAATCCGGGGCAAAAACTATCGGGGGCTCCGGCCAATAAAAAAATGACTCCTCACGCTGCACCAGAAGCGTGTGATAGAGTGGCCCGAGTTGCAGTTGCGGTACCCATGAGGACTTTGTGCGCGCCCGACGGAATACAACCTTCGGGCGCGTTTTGTTTGCCGGTCATTTCCGGATGGGCTCATGGTTTCCTGCACTTATCTAAAGGAGATCTACATGGCTACCGGAACCGTGAAGTGGTTCAACTCTGAAAAGGGCTTCGGCTTCATCGCGCAGGACGGCGGCGGCGCCGACGTCTTCGCGCACTACTCCAACATCGTGTCCAACGGCGGCTACCGCGAGCTGACCGAGGGCCAGAAGGTGTCCTTCGACATCGTTCAGGGCCAGAAGGGCCCGCAGGCGGAGAACATCGTCTCGGCCTGACGTAGCGGCGCACGTCCGAAAACGGGCTCGCACCCAGCTGGGTGCGGGCCCGTTTTTTTCTCAGGGATTCTGGAACTCCACCTCGGGATCGGCGGCGGACGGGCCGTCCAGCAGCGGCTGGTGCTCGCCGCGTAGCTGCTGGTCGAAGAAGGCGCCCACATAGGCCGTGGTGATCTCGCCCGATCGTTCGCCCGAGAGCGGGGCGGTGGGGTCGACGACTCCGGCCTGCCCGCCGAGGATCGGCAGGTCGATGAAGGTGAAGTGCCCGGAGCCGGCGACCGTCAGCCAGCGCTTCCAGCCGTCCAGCCGCTGCCAGGCCAGCGGCCAGGTCGTGTCGACGGTGTCGGGCGAGTGCTGGGCCTTGGTGCCGAGCATGAGGAAGGGCCGCTTGCCGAGCCCGGACCGCGGGACCGGCGCGAAGAACGAGCCGTCCATGTCCACCCCCGCGCGGATGCGGCGGTCGGCGGCCATGGCGACGGCGGCGGCGTTGCCGCCCAGGGAGTGCCCGGCGGCGCCGATCCGCCTCGGGTCGACCATCTTCCAGCGCTTCCAGTGGGTCAGCTCGCCGAGCACGAAGGAGAGGTCCGCTCCCCGGCCTTCGGCGGCCTTGGCCATCAGTTTCTTCTCCGCCTCGTCGGAGGGGGCCCGCTCGATCGCCTCGCAGGCGAGGCAGGTCAGGGTGCGGCCGCCGGGGAAGGCGGTCCCGTACGACTCGTAGGCGTGGTCCACGAGCGCGACGACGTACCCCTTGGACGCCAGCTCCTCGGCGAGCGTCGTCAGGGTGGCGCGGTTGAGCGTGAAGCCCGGCGAGAGCAGCACCAAGGGGTGCCTGCCGCCGATCGGGCGGGCGCCGGAGCGGGCGTTCACGCGCACGCCGGCGAGCTGCTCGGCCTCGAACCTGGTGTCGAGCCTCAGCCCCTTGAGCAGGAGCCGGGCCTCGTCGAGGGTCATGTACGGGGCGGGGCTGCCGCCGGTCGAGGCGGGGTAGTACATCGACACCATCAGCTCCCGCCCGTCCGCGGTGGGCACCCACGGGTCGGGACGCTTCCTGTCGACGAGGTGCAGGGTGTCGCGCCCGACCGCGTACTGCCCGGTGGGACGGGGAATGGAGAGGGCTTCCGCGGCGGCGGAGGCCGCGGAAGCCGGAAACACGGCGCCCAGCAGGGCGACGATCGCGATCGCAAGACGGGATCTCATCATGGGCAGGAGCGTAGGAATGACGCCTCTGTCGCAGACACTCCCGAAAGGCCCGTTGACCCCCTTACTTTCGTCAACCTATTCGCCGGCGGCGCTCCGGTACTCGGCGGCGAGGGCGATCGTCTGCTGCGCGGTGTACGGGTCGAAGGTGCGCAGCGCCCGGGCGTCCAGGCCGGCCAGGAGCCGGGCGGCCCGCTCGGGGTCTCCGTCGCGGCGGACGTACTCCTCGTCCTGGAACCGGATCGACGGGCGGGCGGCGTCGAGCGCGGCGGTCCGGACGATCGCCGCCACGACCGGGTCATGGCTCCCGGTCTCGGCCTGGCGGCGCTCGCGTACCCCTTGCAGCGCCTCGCCCGCCGAGGCGAGGGCGTCGGTGCCGCCGAGGGCGAACCACGCGCCCACCTCCGACGCGTGCAGCACCTCGGCGTCGCGCTCCTCCGCCACGCCCTGCGGGGGCGTGATGCGCACGCGCAGCGGCTCGCCGGTGACCACCCACTGCACGGGCTCGCCCGCCGGGTCGCGGGCGGGGAGGCCGAGGACCGGCGTGATGTCGTATTCGCCGGGTTCGGCGAAGGTGAAGCCGGCCGAGCCGAAGGTGAGGTTGAGGTTGTTGCTGATCGCCCCGCCGGGCGGGATGGTGAGCGTCGCGGTGGAGTCCATGGCGGCCATGCACCGCTGGGCGATCGGGGTGAACGCGGTCGGGTCCGCCGGCGGGTCGCTGCGGCGGCGCACCAGGATCTCCAGCGGGCCGGCCTTCGGGTCGAGCACCCAGCGCTCCACCTCCAGCTCCGCCGCCGTGCGGTTCTCCAGGGTGACCTTGAGGAACACCGGCTGGCCGAAGGCGAAGACCGCCCCGGAGTCGGGCGCGGCGAGCGTCAGCCGGTAGCCGTCGAACGGGATCTCGGGCGCGTACGGCGAGTGCCCACCGCCCCCGTCGGCCCAGTAGCGGACCGAGTGGAAGGGCTCGCCCCCAGGGATCAGCGCCGTCAACGGCCCGTGCCGGAGAAATGTCAGCTCGTCGGCGTCGAAGGTGAAGCCGAACTCCCGCCAGTAGTCCTGCTCGTGCCCGCCGCCCAGGTATCGCCAGTCGTAGTTCATGAAGGAGGTCGAGTCGGCCCGGCCGACCACGCGCTCGAAGCGGTGCGCGAGGTTGAGCGCGTGCCCGAGCTCGTGCACGATGGTCCTGATGATCTTCTGATCCCTGGTCGCCCCCTGGAACCCGGCCGTGAAGACCGCCGCGCCCTGCCGCTGGAGCAGCCCTTCGGCGTCGAACATCACGCCGGCCAGCCCGGGGATGGCCGCCCGGGACAGCAGGAGCAGATGCAGCTCCCACGCCCTGGCACGCAGCGACGCGTCGCCCGTGATGAGCATGAGATCGCTCAGCATGGTGTAGAGCAGCGAGTCGTCCCAGGCCCCGGCGATCCCGGCGGGGATGGGGCTCTGCCGCCCGACGTCCTTGACCGCGAACCCGGCGGCCCGCAGGCAGCCGTTGACCGTGCGCTCCACGCCCTGGAAGATCACCGGGCTCGGCGCCGGGACGTTCTGCTCCAGCTCGATCTCCAGGCCCAGCTCGCGCAGCGCGTCGTCCTTGCGCTCGACGGGCACGACCACCTCGGTCTGAGTGGGCAGCCCGTTCAGCGGGGCGTCGAGGACGAACGTGACCGACCCGCCGTCGGCCTGCGCCGCCTGGGCCAGGGCCAGCGACCCCGTCGTCTTGCCGGCGGGAGCGGCCTGCCAGATCGCCGGCCACGTCCCGTCGTCGAGCGCGACCTTGGTGCCGGGCGCGGTGCGCGCCGACGCCAGGTATGCCTTCCGGCCGTCCGCCGCGACCTGGAACACGTCCGCGCTGATCACCCCCGAGCCGTCCGCGTCAACCCGCAGCGTGACCGAGATGCCGCCGCTCTGCCCCTCGTAGCGCCCGTCCCTGATCATGGGATCTCCTCGATGTCGAATGCACCGTTCCAACGATGGGGCACGACAGGCCGGGACCGCATGAGTATCCCCTACTCAACCGCCGCCTGGCCGACGGAGGCGATGGAGCGGTCGTCGTCCACCAGGAAGCCGCCGGACTGGTGCCGCCAGAGCCGGGCGTACGGGCCGTCGGCCTGGAGCAGCTCGGCGTGGGAGCCCTGCTCCACGACGCACCCCCGGTTGAGCACGACCAGCCGGTCCATCCGGACGACGGTGCTCAGGCGGTGGGCCACCACGAGCGCGGTGCGGTCGCGCATCAGGTGCCACAGGGCCTCCTGGACGAGGATCTCGCTCTCGGAGTCGAGGGCGCTGGTGGCCTCGTCCAGCAGCAGGATCGGGGCGTCGCGCAGGATGGCGCGCGCGAGCGCGAGGCGCTGCCGCTGGCCGCCGGAGAGCTTGACGCCGCGCTCGCCGACCAGGGTGTCGAAGCCGTCCGGCAGGGACTCGGCGAACTCCGTGACGTGCGCCGCCCGCGCCGCCGCGAGGATCTCGGCGTCGGTGGCGCCCGGCCGGGCGAAGGCGATGTTGTCGCGCACCGACCGGTGGAACATGGCGGGTTCCTGGGGGACGTACGCGATGAGGCTGCGCAGGTCGGCCTGGCGCAGCCGGGAGATGTCCTGGCCGCCGATCAGGATCCGGCCCGCGTCGACGTCCATGAGGCGCAGCAGCAGCCGGGTGAGGGTGGTCTTGCCGCCGCCGGACTGGCCGACCAGGCCGATCTTGGTGCCGCTGGGGATGTCCAGGTCCAGTCCCTCGAACAGGGGCGGGGCGCCGCCGTGCGAGAACCTCACGTGCTCGAAGCGCACGCCCGAGTCGGCCGGGCGCAGCGGCAGCGGGTCGGCGGGGTCGAGCACGGTCGGCGGCACGAGGAGCAGCTCGGTGAACTGGGCGGCCTCGGTGAGCACGCTCTCGATCCGCCGGTAGATCTGGTTGAACTCGAACATGATGCTGATCGCGCTCGTGTAGTAGGTGAACGTCACCACGATGGCCTCCACGCCCAGACCGCCCCGCAGCATCACGGCGAGGAGCAGGCCGACGGCGCTGGTGAGGACGGAGATCGGGGCGACGACCGTGTCCACCCGTAGATTGCCGTAGTCCCAGGACCGCAGCGCCAGCCGCTGCTGCTCGGCGATCCTGGCACGGTGCTCGGTGGCCTCGCGGTCCTCGGCGGCGAACGCGCGGACCGTCTCCATGTTGGCCAGCACGTCGGCGACGTGGCCCGACACCAGCACCCTGGCGGCCTCCCGCTCGTCGACCAGCGCCTGGCGACGGCGGATCAGCGGGGCGACGAGCACGCCGGTGACGATGATGAGACCGATGAGGACGAGGACCAGCAGCGGGTGATACTGCCACAGCACCACCGAGGCGAAGGTCAGCGGCACCAGCTTGGCCATGATCGAGAAGGTGAGCGTGTCGGCGAAGTCCTCGAACCGGGAGGAGAAGCCCAGCACCCGCTTGGTCAGCGAGCCGGCGAAGTTGTTGTGGAAGAACGCGGCGTCCTTGGTCAGCAGCTCCTCCATGCCCACCACGCCGAGCCGTTCGATGCCCCGGGCGTCGGTACGGTTGAGGAAGTGCAGCCCGATCCGCCACAGCACCTCGCCCGCCAGTAGCAGCGCGCCGAAGGCGAGCACGTACGGCAGGAGCTCGGCGACGCCGCCCTCCTCGCCCGCGGCCAGGCGCCCCACCAGCCCGGCCACCGCCAGCGGCGCCAGGTAGGACAGGCAGATGTTGCCCAGCGCCGGCATCGTCAGCGCGGTCAGCGCGACCCACCGCTGGCGGACCAGCTCACCGCCGTAGTAGCGCAGTGCCAGCAGCACCGCCGACCTTCGCCCAGACAGAGCGCCTGGGGATTCCTGAAGTGATTCGAGCACAGCCATCCGCCCCTCCCGAACGCAGACACCGCCCCGTTCATGCTGCCGTCCGGGGGTACGAGGGAGCGAACGATTTTCCGGCCGCCGCCCCCTCGTACGACGGGGGTTTACTGGATTGCCCCGGATTGGGAGAGAAGGTCCTGGTACCAGGTGTCGTACGGGCGGTTGGCCGCCGGGTAGTTGGCGAGCGGGCTGGTCGCGTCGCCGGCCGAGTCGAAGTCCCAGCCCCGTACGATCCGTCCCGCCTGCCGCGCCGCGGTGATGAACGAGGACTGCGTGGCGGGCGCGGCGTAGAACAGCGCGCCCTGCTGGAGCTCCGCGCTGTCGCCCTGCTGGAACTCGTCGAAGGCGACCTGCTGGTAGCGGATGCGGTCGCCGGTGTACCTGTCGGTGTCGATGCGCAGGGTCTGCGACGGGGTCGGGCCGTCGGCGCCGGTCCACACGCGCACGCGTGAGGTGCCGCTGGCCGAGGTGGTCTTGTCGTAGCGGGCGTCGGAGGTCTTGGCGTTGCCGCTCCACGAGACCGACATCGCGCCGGCGTCGAGCACGCCGTCCCAGTTCCAGTTCTGGCTGCTGCTCTGGCTGCGGTGGATCTCGCGCAGCCGGGTGCCCGCCGGATCGGTGAACCTGATCGTCGGCAGGACGCCGTCGTCGTACTTGCGGCTGGCCGACCAGGAGATCTCGCCGTCGGCGCCGAGGCGGCCCACGCGGTACCACAGCGTGGTCGCGGTCTGGGACTGGTGGACCTCGACCAGGTCGCCGTTGTCGTTGAGGGCGACGGCCGGGGTGACGCCGCTGTCGTACCTGCCGTGGCGCAGCCAGGTCACGCGGCCGTCGGCGCCGTACGTGCCGGACCAGTACCAGAGGGCGCCCGCACCCGAGTCGTGCACCTCCACGACCTGGCCGCGGCCGTTGATCGCGACGGCCGGGCTGGAGCCGACGTCGCGCTTGTACAGGGTGCGGGTCGTCCCGTTGCCGGAGATCAGGGGCAGCACCCGGCCGCGCAGCGCGTCCACCGTCGGCGGGGTCGCCGGGTAGTCCTTGGCCCAGAGCAGCCGCGGGCCGAAGACGGAGACGAGCTCCTGGTTGAGCGCCGCCAGGTTGCCGGCGGCGTACGAGGGGTTGTCGGTCAGGTCGTCCTTGACGTCGAGGGCGACGACGATCGGGGCGGCGGTGGGATGCTGCGCGGACCAGGTGTTGATCGCGTTGAGCCAGTCGCGCAGCAGGTTGGAGGCGGGGTTACCGGCGTGGTCGACCTGGTTGCCCGGGGAGTCGTGGCCGATGGAGTAGTCGTTCGAGGTGGCGTAGCCGTTGTCGTGTATGTCGAGTTCGATGAAGCGGATGCCGTGGTCGAGCTGGTAGGCGATCGAGTTCCTGGCGCCGGAGATGTTGCCCGAGTAGCTGTTGTGCGTGGCGCGGAAGATCGCCGAGGGTAACGGCGGGTCCGCCTGCGCCTCGGCGGGTCCGCTGATCAGCAGTGCGGCCGCGGCGATGGAGAGCGCGGACAGGACGGTTCTTGATCGGAGCATGCTCTGATCATCACGTCGCGGATCTTTCCCGACAATACGGCTGCCGAGGCGGTTCAGGTAGGGCTGGCCCTACCACGTACACGCCCGTGCGCAGGGTCGATGCGTCATGGGCCCGGCTCGTAGCGTCTTCCCCATGAGAACCCTCCAGCGCCGCCTCGCCACCGACACCCGCTACACCCTGCTCGGCCTCCCGCTCTCCGTCGCCTCCTTCGCCACCACCGTCATCGGCGTCTCGGCGGGTCTGGGCAGCGCGGTCGCCTTCGTCGGCCTGCCGGTGCTGGCCACGACCGCCGGCGCGGCCAGGCACCTCGCCGACCTCGAACGCGTCGCGCTCCCCGGCGTGCTGGGCCACCCCGTCGCCCGCCCGGCGTACGCGCCCGTCCCCGAGGGCGCGGGCTGGTTCCGCCGCGTGATGAACCCGCTGACCAGCGGGCAGGCGATGATGGACCTGCTGCACGGGATCATCGCGCTGCCGTTCGCGCTGGCCGCCTTCGTGCTCAGCGCCGTGTGGTGGGCCGGGGCCATCGCCGGCCTCACCTTCCCCGTCTACGGCTGGGCCATCGCCCGGATCCCCGGCGCCCTCGAGAACGGGCTGCCCGAGTGGCTGGGGCTGGCCGCCACCCCCACGACGTTCGTGCTCGTCACCACGGCGGTGGGCGCGCTGTTCGCGCTGACGCTGGTGCCGGTGGTCCGGATGGCCGCCCTGCTCAAGGCGGGCGTGGCGCAGACCATGCTCACCCGCGCCGTCCACCCGGAGCCCGCCCCGACCCGCGAGCCCGCCTGGGTGATCGCGCGATAGCACGCGAGCGGTCAGGCGCGCAGCACCTGGACCACGCGTACGCCGCTGAAGACCCCCATCGCCAGGTGCGCTCCGACCAGGGCGATCTGGAAGAGCCGCAGGGAGGCGGTGAGCCGGGGGTCGTCGTAGCCGCCGTCGTAGAAGCCGGAGACGAACGCGAGAACGCCCGCGATCGCGAGCAACCCGGCCGAGACGGCGGCGACGCCGCGGTTGCGGCGGGTGGTCCCGAAGGCCAGGACGGCCTGGACGATCATCATGGGGAGCGGCGCGGACAGGCGCGCCTCGGAGCCGAGCGCGTCGAGGAGGGTCGGGCTGAGGCCGGTTCCCAGTGAGATCAGCGCGCCCGTGACGTCCATGACGAGCAGCAGGGCGACGAAGGCTGGAACGGGTCGGTTCATGGTGATTCCTCCGTGTGTCGATGGATCCACCATGGGTGCCCGGCTGTCCGCGTTTCACGAGGCCACGGTCATGATCTCGACGGGACGTCCGGTCCCGGCCGGGCGGGACGTGACAGTCGGGACATCCTGTCCCGTGACCTGCGCACGCTCGGCGGGCACAATGGCGCCGTGTCACCACGCGACAGGCGGGCCAAGGCGGGCGCCGCCGCCGGCGCGGCCCTCACTCTGGGCCTCACCGCGGCCGGCATCGTGCTGCACGTCGCCGACGGGCGGACGCCCGGCAACCCCGACCTCATGGCGTGGTGGCCGATGAGCGCGACGGCCGCCTGCTCGTACGGACTGATGGGCGCCTGGCTCGCCGGCGCGCGCCCGCGGCTCGTCATCGGCTGGCTGCTGCTGGCCATCGGTCTCCTCCAGGCGATCAGCCTCGCCGGCCCGCAGTACGCCGTGCACGCGCTGGCGCTCGGGCATCCCCTGCCGGGCGCCGAGGCCGCGCTGTGGGTCGGCAACTGGACGTGGCGCACCGGGCTCGCCCTCATCGCCCTGGTGCTGCCGCTGCTGCTGCCCGACGGGCGGCTGCTGGGGCGCGGCTGGCGCCCGGTGATGTGGCTGGCGGCGGCCGGCGTGCTGGCGGCGAGCGTGGACGCGGCCAGGACCGGCTACGCCGTGGACGCGCCCAGCCTGGTCGGCACCTACCTGCGTAACCCCGTCGGCGTGGACCGGCTGCCGCCGTGGCTGGGGCTGGCGGTGAACGCGATCCCGGCGACGGCGCTGGCGTTCGCCCTCGTGTGCCTGTGGCTCAGGTGGCGCGAGGGCGGCCTGGCGCAGCGGCAGCAGCTCAAGTGGATCGGGCTGGGGTTCGCGGCCACGGTGGTGCTGTTCGGGCTCGGCTTCCCCCTCGGCCCGGTGGTGACCGCGGCGGCGATGCTGCCGCTGCCGCTCGGCTGCCTGGTGGCGGCCATGCGGTACGGGCTGTGGGACGTCGACGTGGTCGTCAGCCGGTCGCTGCGCTACACCCTGTTCCTGCTGTGCGCCCTGGTCGGATACACCGCGCTGGTGGACCTCCTGAGCGGCGTGCTCGGGCGCTCGACCGGCGCGCCGCTGGTCGCCGTGGCGGTGGTGGCGCTGGCCGGCCGCCCGTTGGAGGGCCTGCTGCGGGGCCGGGTCAACCGGCTGGTCCACGGCCGGCGCGAGGACCCGTACGCGGTGCTGGCCGGCATCGCCCGGCGCTTGGACGCCGCCCGCGACGCGCACGTGGTCGGCGCCGAGCTGCTGCCCGAGATGACCCGCACGGTGGCCTCGACGATGCGCCTGCCGTACGTGGCGATCGAGCTGGCGGACGGCGAGCGCGTCGCGCACGGGAGCCCCGTGACGGCGACCGAACGCCTCCCCCTGCGTTACGGCGGGGCCGACGTCGGCACCATGCTGGTCGGCCACCGCGCCGACGGGCTGAGCCGGGCCGAGCGCAGGCTGCTGGCCTCCCTCGCCGCGTCCGCCGGGGTGGCCGTGCACACGGTCGCCCTGACGCGGGACCTGGTGCGCTCGCGCAAGCAGCTCGTCACCGCGCGGGAGGAGGAGCGGCGGCGGCTCTACCGGGAGCTGCACGACGGCTTCGGCCCCCTGCTGGCCGCGGCGGCGCTGCAGGCCGAGACCGCCCGCGACCTCATCGGCGAGGACCGGGCGGCGGCGACGCGGCTGCTGGACAAGGTGGTGCCGCGGCTGCGCGGGGCGGTGGACGACGTCCGCGGGATCGTGCACGGCCTGCGCCCGCCCGCACTCGACGATCTCGGCCTGCCGTCGGCCGTGCGCGAGCTGGCCGGCCGGTTCGCCGGCGCGCGCCTGCGGATCGACGTCGAGATCGTCGAACCCCTGGATCCGGCGCCGGCCGCCGTCGAGGTCGCCGCGTACCGCATGGTGGCCGAGGCCCTGACCAACACCACCCGCCACGCGGGCGCGGCCACGGCCCGGGTCGAGCTGCGGCGCGAGGCGGACGACCTGCGGGTCGTGGTCGAGGACGACGGCCGTGGCATGCCGCGGGCGCCGGTGCCGGGCATGGGGGTGGCGTCCATGCGGGCCAGGGCGCGCGAACTCGGCGGTGACCTGACCATCGGCGCCGGGACCGGTGGCGCCGGGACCCGCGTCGAGGCCCGCCTGCCGCTGCACACGCGCGGCGAGATCGAGCTGACCGAGGAGGTGCCCGCGTGAGGGTGCTCGTCGTCGATGACCATCCGCTCTACCGGGAGGGACTCATCACCGCCCTGGAGTCCCTGCCGGACGTCGAGGTGGTCGGGGAGGCGCCCGACGGGCACGAGGCCGTCCGGCTCGCCGCCGAGCTGACGCCGGACATCGTGGTGATGGACCTCAACCTGCCCGCGCGCGACGGCGGGCCGGCGCTCAACGGCATCGACGCCACCCGCGAGGTCGTCCGGCACCGGCCGGAGACCGCGGTGCTGGTCCTGACGATGCTGGACGGCGACGACTCGGTGTTCGCGGCGATGCGGGCGGGCGCGCGGGGCTATCTCGTCAAGGGTGCCGACCGGCAGGAGATCGCGCGGGCGCTGCGGGCCGTCGGCAGCGGCGAGGTGGTCTTCAGCGCGGCGATCGCGGGGCGGGTGCTGTCGTGGTTCGCCTCCGGCGGCAGGGCCGCGACCACGCCGTTCCCCGAGCTGACCGAGCGCGAGCGCGAGGTGCTCGACCTCGTGGCCCGCGGGCTGACGAACGCGGCCATCGCCAAGCGGCTGTTCCTGTCGGACAAGACGGTCCGCAACCACGTGTCCAACGTCTTCACCAAGCTGCAGGTCGCCGACCGCGCCGAAGCCGTCGCCCGGGCCAGGGACGCGGGCCTGGGCACGGGCGGCTGATGTGCTGCGGCCCGCCGTCATCCGATCCCGGGCGTGTGGTCAACTGGCGGCATGACTGCGGAGAGCTGGGACGGGATGGGTGTGCGTGAGCTGGGCCGCACGGGGCTGCGGGTGACGCCCGTGGGGATCGGGCTGGCCGCGCTGGGCCGGCCGGCGTACATCACGCTCGGCCGGGAGGAGGACCTCGGCGCTGATCGCAGCGTCGCGGCGATGTGGGCCCGAAGCTGGGCGGTCCTCGACGCGGCGCTGGCGGCCGGCGTGCGGTACTTCGACGTGGCCCGCTCCTACGGCTGGGCGGAGGAGTTCCTCGGCGGCTGGCTGCGCGAGCGCGCCATCGCGCCCGGGGCGGTGACCGTGGGCTCGAAATGGGGGTACGCCTACGTCGGCGGCTGGCGGATGGACGCCGAGCGGCACGAGGTGAAAGAGCTGTCCGCCGGGCAGTTGCGACGGCAGCTCGACGAGACCCGGGAGCTGCTGGGCGAGCACCTGTCGCTGTACCAGATCCACTCGGCCACCGTGGAGAGCGGCGTGCTCGACGACCAGGACGTCCTCGCCGGGTTGCGCGACCTGCGCGCCTCCGGCGTGTCGGTCGGCCTGTCCACGACCGGCCCGCGCCAGGCGGACACCATCGACCGGGCGGTCGAGCTCGGCCTGTTCGACACGGTCCAGGCGACCTGGAACCTGCACGAACCGTCCGCCGGCCCGGCCCTGGACCGGGCCCATCGCGCCGGGCTGGGGGTGATCGTCAAGGAGGGCGTGGCGAACGGCCGCCTGACCGCCCACGCCGCCCCGGACCCGCTCGCCCGCGCCGCCCGCGAACGCGGCCTCACCCCGGACACGCTGGCCCTGGCCGCCGTCCTGGCCAGGCCGTGGGCCGGCGTGGTGCTGAGCGGGGCCGCGTCGGTGGAACAGTTCCACAGCAATCTCGCCGCGGTCCGCGTCGCCTGGGACCCGGACCTGGACGAGCGGCTCACCGTACTGGCGGAGGATCCCGAGACCTACTGGGCGACCCGGGGCTCGCTGACCTGGCAATGACCGCTGGCGGCCGGTCGGCTCGGGAGGGCGGCTGGTCGGCCGGGAGGCCGTTGCGGGTGGCGAGGGCGCGCATGGCGGCGCTGCGCCCTGCACGGCCTTACCCGACGGGCCGGCGGGCTCGCGCGGCGTCGAGGCGGCGGCGGGCCAGCTCCGTCGCGGCCCGGGCGGGGGTGACGTCGCGGTGTTCGGCCTCGCGGAGCAGCTCGGTGACGGTGTGCTCGATGGCCTCGACGCGTACGCGGGCCTCCTCGGGGCTCTCGTGACGCAGCTCCACGGCGAGCGCGTTGATGGCGCCGCCCGCGCTGACGACGTAGTCCGGCACCCAGACGATGCCGCGCTCGTGCAGCAGGTCCGCGACGGGCTCGGCGGCGAGCTGGTTGTTGGCCGGCCCGGCGATGGCGGCGCAGCGCAGCTCCGGTACGACGTCCCCGGTGAGGATGCCGCCGAGCGCCGCCGGGACGAGGATGTCGGCCTCGGCCGTGAGGGCTTCTCCCGGCGAGGTCCAGGTCGCGCCGAGCTCGCGGGCCCGGGCCCGCTTGGCCGGGTCGATGTCGCTGACCAGGAGTTCGGCCCCCTCCTCGGCGAGCAGGCCGGCCAGGCGGAGGCCCACGCTGCCGAGCCCCACCAGCGACACGCGCGCGCCCTTGAGTGCGGGGGTGCCGTGGAGGCGGTGGCGTACGGCGCGCAGGGCCGCCAGCGTGCCCAGCGCCGTGGCCGGTGAGGAGTCGCCGCTGCCGCCCTGCTCCACCGGCCGGCAGAAGACATGGGCGGTACGTTCGCCGATGACCGCCATGTCCTCGGGGCTCGTCCCGACGTCCGGGCCGGTCGCGTACGTGCCG
The DNA here is from genome assembly GCF_014873145.1 of Nonomuraea angiospora. Classification (NCBI taxonomy): domain Bacteria; kingdom Bacillati; phylum Actinomycetota; class Actinomycetes; order Streptosporangiales; family Streptosporangiaceae; genus Nonomuraea; species Nonomuraea angiospora. The sequence continues at coordinate 7,242,376 of NZ_JADBEK010000001.1, forward strand.
TCCAGGGACGCGACGGCGTCCGCCACGTCCTCCAGCACCCTTCGGCGCAGCCCCGGATCCAGCTCGGTGCCCTCGGGAACGGCGACGACGGTCTTGCCGCCGCCGTTGGCCAGCCCGGCCACGGCGCACTTGGCGGTCATGCCGGCCGACAGGCGCAGCGCGTCGGTTAGCCCGTCGCGCCAGTCGGCGTAGCGCCAGACGCGGCATCCGCCCACCGCCTGGCCGAGCGCCGTCGAGTGGACGGCGACGATCACCGGCAGCCCGGAGCGCGGGCCGGTGCGGATGGCGACGTGTTCGTGGTCGAGTTCGGGCACGGCCCCGGTCCTTCCGGTCGAACGGCATCAGGGCTCAAGCGTCCGCCACAAGCCGGCACGCGGGCCCCTCGGCCCGAACGAACGGCCGGAAATCGGCGCGACCACGCGAACGAGACGAACTTCGTTTGGCGATCGGGCGGCTTCGCCGACCGAATGGCGAGACATCGGATGAACGATCCCGCCGGGCGCCCCCAGGCCCGGAAAGATTCCGGAAATCGGCGATATAGCTCCGATCTAAGGCATTGACGTCCGACACCTCGCAGGGTCATATCGGTTGTAACACCCTACGGAAGGCAGGTACGCATATGTCCCAGCCGAAAGAGCAGGGCAAGAAGCAACCTCGCAGGATCCACGAGAAGAAGGTCAGGACCCGCGGCGAGGAGACGACCTGGCACAAGCCGGACTACCAGGTCGTCGAGGCCTCCATGGAGATGACCGCGTACTTCCTGGCCACCCGGTAACCGGGCGCCGCCATGCGACTGCAGGTGCTCGGCACCGCGGCCGGTGGCGGCGTGCCCCAGTGGAACTGCGCGTGCCCCGGCTGCTCCGGGGCGCGCGCCCATCCGGGCCGCCGCCGACGTCACGCCAGCCTGGCCGTCCAGCTCGACGACGGCGCCTACGTGGTCAACGCCACGCCCGACATCGCCGAGCAGATCGAGTCGTGCGCCTGGCTGCGCCCGGGGCCGGGCCCCCGCGAGTCGCCGCTGAAGGGCGTGATCCTCACCGACGCCGAGCTCGACCACACGATCGGCCTGCTCAGGCTCAGGGAGGCCGACGCGCTGGAAGTGCGCTCCACCCCGGTCGTACGGCACGCGCTGCGGCCCTTCGCCGAGCTCCTGCGCCCCTACCTCCAGCTGACCTGGGCCGAGGCCGCCGCCATCCCGGTGTCGGGCAAGCGCCCCCGGTACGCCGCCGACTCTCCCGAGGTCGAGGCCACGGGCTGGGTGTCGGCGCTGCGCCTCGGGCCGCTGGTGTACGCGCCCGCCATGGGGGTGTGGCCGGACGAACTGGACGAGGCGTTCCGGCAGGCCGAGTGCGTGATCGTGGACGGCACGTTCTGGGACGACGAGGAGCCCCGCCGTACCGGGATCTCCGCCAGGACCGCCACCCAGATGGGCCACCTGCCGATCGAGGCGACCATGGAGCGGCTCTCCAAGCTGCCCGGCCGCCGCCTCTACACCCACCTCAACAACACCAACCCCCTCGTGGACCCGGCGGCCGAGCAGCACGAGGTGCTCGCCGAGCTGGGGATCGAGGTGGCCGCCGACGGGATGGTGATCGACCTTTGAACGGCTTCGAGGCCGAGCTGCGCGCCGTAGCGGAGAAGCGCTACCACCACCTGCACCCGTTCAACCAGCGCATGCACGCGGGCGAGCTGACCCGCGACGAGCTGCGGGGCTGGATACTCAACCGCTTCCACTACCAGCGGCACATCCCGGTCAAGGACGCGTTCGTCCTGGCCAAGCTGGGCACGCCCGAGCTGCGCAGGATGTGGTTGCGCAGAATCCAGGACCACGACGGCGCCGCGCCCGGCGAGGGCGGCATCGAGCGGTGGCTGCGCCTGGGCGAGGCGGCCGGGCTGGAGCGGTCGCTGCTGCTGTCGGGCGAGGGCGTGCTGCCCGGCGTGCGGCTGGCCGTCGACGGCTACGTGAACCTGTGCCGCAACGGCTCCGCGCTGGAGGCCGTCGCGGCGTCGCTGACCGAGCTGTTCGCCCCGGACCTCATGCGTACGAGGATCGCCGCCTTTGAACGGCACTACCAGTGGATAGACCCGGACGGGCTGCGATATTTCCAGGTACGCGTCTCCCAGGGCCGCCAGGACAGCGGCGAGGCCCTGGCCCTGGTGCTCGACTGGGCGCGCACGCGCGCCGACCAGGACAAGGCCGTCGCGGCGCTCGCCTACAAGTGCGACCTCCTGTGGTCCCTGCTCGACGCCGTGAACGGGGCGTACCGATGACCTGGCGCCCGGTGCTTTCCCGCTCGGCCATGCTCCGCCATGACCCGGTACGCGGGGCGGACCTGCTGATCGTGCCCGAGCGGATCGTCGTGCTCAACGCGGAGGCGGCGGCCATCGTCGCCCTGTGCGACGGCGCGCGGACCGTGGCGGACATCGTCGCCGAGCTGCCCGAGGGCCCGGAGTCCGACATCGTGGAGTTCCTGGAACGGGTCCGGGCCGAGGGCTGGCTCCGGTGAACGCCCCCTGGGCCATGCTGGCCGAGCTCACGCACGCGTGCCCGCTGCGCTGCCCGTACTGCTCGAACCCGACCGAGCTGGCGGCCAGGTCGAGCGAGCTGGGCACCGGCGAGTGGCGGCGGATCTTCGGCGAGGCGGCGGCGCTGGGCGTCGTGCACGCGCACCTGTCCGGCGGCGAACCGCTGCTGAGGCGGGACCTGGCGGAGATCGTGGCGGCGGCCGACCGCGCGGGCGTCTACACGCAGCTGGTCACCAGCGGCGTCGGGCTGAGCGAGCGCAGGACGGGCGAGCTGGCGGCGGCGGGGTTGCGCAGCGTGCAGCTGTCGGTCCAGTCGGCCACGGCGGAGGAGTCGGACCGGATCGCCGGGGTCGCGTCGTTCGCGAGGAAGGAGCGGGCCGCCGCGGCGGTGGTCGCGAGCGGGCTGCCGCTCGGGCTCAACGTGGTGCTGCACCGGGCCAACCTGGACGCCGTGGGCGAGATCATCGAGCTCGGGCTGGCGTGGGGCGTGGAGCGCATCGAGCTGGCCAACACGCAGTTCTACGGGTGGGGGCTGCTCAACAGGTCCGCGCTGCTGCCAACCAGGGAGCAGCTCGCCCGCGCCGAGGCCGTAGTCCAGAAATATCGGGAAAAGACGGATGTTGAGCTGATCTGGGTGATTCCTGATTACTTCGACGGCGTGCCCAAGCCCTGCATGGGCGGCTGGGGCGCGATCTCGCTCACCGTCGCGCCCGACGGCCGCGTGCTGCCCTGCCCGGCGGCGTACGACCTGCCGCTGGACGTCCCCAACGCCCGCGATCACTCGCTCGGCTGGATCTGGGAGCACTCGCCCGCCTTCAACGCCTACCGGGGCACCGGCTGGATGCGCGAGCCGTGCGCGAGCTGCCCGCGCAAGACGCTCGACTTCGGTGGCTGCCGCTGCCAGGCGTACGCGCTGACCGGGGACGCGAGCCGTACCGATCCGGCCTGCGGGCTCTCCCCCGACCACCACCTCGTCACGGAGCTGACGGCGGGCGGCACGTTCACCTACAGGCGGCCGGCGCGCCGGTAGCCCCGCGCGTATGCGCGGCGTCAATCCGCTGTGAACGACCGCGCCCTACGGTCGGCGTCATTCACCTTTGCCGCCGACCGAGGAAGGCAGCCATGTTCCGCACCCCTTTCCGCCGAGGTCTCGCCGCCGCCGCGGCCTGCATCGCCCTCTCCGGATCCGCGAGCGCCTGCGGTGGCGGCGGGAACGCCGAAGTGTGCACCGAGACCTTCAAGCTCTACGAGGACTACACGACGCAGGCGCAGACCGCGGCCGGCGACGCCGCGAGCATGAACAAGCTGAACGCCGACATCGGCGCCAAGGTCAAGGAGCTCGCCGGAAAGGCCGAAGGCGACCTCGCGGCGGCCCTGAACGGCATGGCCGGCACCTTCACGAACGCCCAGATCGACCCCTCCGACAAGGACGCGGCCCTGGCCGAGCTGCAGGAGGTGCGGACCAACATGAAGACCGCCCTGGACAAGGTCAACGCGATCTGCACCTGATAGGCGGAGAAAGGGGGTGACCTCTCCTGACCGAGCGGATGTGGTTCACGCTGCTGGGCCCGGTGCGGGTGCTGCGGGAGGAGCGCGAGGTCCGGCTGGGCGGGCCGCAGCAGCGGGCCTTCCTGGCCCTGCTGCTGGCCGCCGCGGGGCAGCCGGTCGGCGTCGATGACCTGGTCGACGGCCTGTGGGGGCAGGACCCGCCGCCCACCGCGCTCAACGTGCTGCATCGGAACGTGGGGAAGCTGCGCCGGGCGCTGGAGCCGGGGCTGCCGGCGCGGGAGGCGGGCCGGTGGCTGCTGCCCGCGGCGGGAGGTTACCGGCTCGCGGTGGACGCCGCCTGCGCGGACCTCCTCCGGTTCCGGGAGCAGGTGGCGCGGGCCCGCGCGGCCGCCGCCGAGGACCGGCCCGCCGAAGCGGTGGACCACTACGTGCGGGCGCTGGGGTTGTGGCAGGGGGCCGTGGGCGCCGGGATCCCGCCCGAGGTCCGTGCCCGGCCGGTCTTCGTCGCCCTGGACCGGGAGTACGCGGCGGCGGTCGGCGTGGCCGCCGGCTACGCGCTGGCCGCCGGCCGGCCCGCGCCGCTGCTGCCGGCCGTGCGGGCGGCAGCCGAGCGGGAGCCGCTGGACGAGCTGCTGCAGGCCCGGCTGGTCCAGCTCCTGGCCGCGACCGGCCGCCAGGGCGCGGCCCGCGACCACTATCTCCAGGTCCGCGCCCGGCTGGCCGAGGACCTGGGCATCGACCCCGGGCCCGAGCTGACGGCCGCGGGAGAGAGCGTGCTACGCCGCCCGGCCGCCCAGCAGGGGACGCGGACGAGCAAGAGCGGCCACGGCCTGCCCGGGACACCGGCGAGCATGACCGGACCTGCCCGGCAGGGGGCGCGGGCGAGCATGACCGGACCTGCCCAGCCCGGGGCGTGGGCGAGCGTGGCCAGGCCCGCTCAGCTGCCCGCCGATCCGCCGGTCTTCGAGGGGCGCCAAGCGGAGCTGGCGCAGCTGCCGGCGCCGGAGGAGGACCAGGCCGGGGCGGGCGGCGCGGAGGTCAGGGTCATCTGCGGCATGGGCGGCATCGGCAAGACCACCCTGGCCGTGCGCTGGGCGCATCAGGTCGCCCACCACTACGCCGACGGCCAGCTGTTCCTGAACCTGCGCGGCTTCCACCCCAGCGACCGGGCGATGAGCGCCGGTGAGGCGCTGGACGCGCTGCTGGCCGGCCTGGGCGTGGCCGCGGAGGAGATCCCGGTCGACGTGGAGGCGCGGGCCGCCCTGTTCCGCGACCGCGTCGACGGACGGCGGCTGCTCCTGCTGCTCGACAACGCCCGCGACGCCCGGCAGGTACGCCCGCTGCTGCCCGCCTCCCCCGGCTGCCTGGTGATCGTGACCAGCCGTAACCGGCTCGACGGGCTCGCCGGCGCCCGCCCGCTGGCCCTGGAGCCGCTGCCGGCCCGCGAAGCCGCCGATCTGCTGCGCGCCCGGCTGGGCGCGGCGCGGGTGGAGGCCGAGCCGGACGCGACCGCCCAGATCCTGTCCTTATGCGGCGGACTGCCGCTCGCGCTGGTCGCCGTCGCCGCCCACGCCCTGACCCACCCGTCCTTCACGCTGGCGTCCATCGCGGCCGAGCTGCGCCAGGCGCGCGGCAACCTGGACGGCTTCGCCGGCTTCGACGCGACGGCGGCCCCGCAGGCGGTGTTCTCCTGGTCCTACCGCGCGCTCACCCCGGCGGCGGCCCGGCTGTTCCGGCTGCTGGGCACCGTGCCGGGGCCCGACCTCAGCGCGTCGGCCGCGGCCGGCCTGGCCGGCCTGAGCCTTTCCGACGCGCTCCCGCCGCTGCTGGAGCTCACCGCCGCCCACCTGCTCACCGAGCACGTGCCGGGCCGCTTCACGTTCCACGACCTGATCCGCGCGTACGCCGCCGAGACGGCCGCCGAGGAGGAGGCGGATCACGAGGTCACGGCCGCCCTGCACCGGCTGCTGGACCACTACCTCCGTACGGCCCACCGCTGCTCGGAGCTGATCAAACCGGGCCAGAACGCGATCCCCTTCCCCGACCCACAGGACGGCGTCACCCCGGACCCGGTGGACGACACGGTCCAGGCGCTGGCCTGGTTCGGGGCCGAGGAGGAGGCCGTGCTCGCCGCCGTCGAGCACGCGGCCCGGCTCGGGCTCGACCACCATGTCGCGCATCTGGCCTGGTCGGCGCACACGTACCTGATCCTGATGCGCCCGGCGGAGCGGGTGCTGGCGCTGGCGCGGACCGCGGTGCGGGCCACCGAACGGCTCGGTGACGCGCGCATGCACGCCCACGCCCTGCACGCCCTGGCGTCGGCGTGCACGCGTGCCGGGCTCCCAGGGGAGGCGCACGACGCCTACCGGCGCGCGTTGAGCCTGTTCACCGAGCTGGGGGATGTGAAGGGACAGTCCGTCGCCCATCTCGAGCTGACCCGCCTGCACGACCGGCAGGGCCGTTACCAGGAGGCGCTGCGCCACGCGCGGCGCTGCCTCGTGCTGTCCCGCCAGGAGGGGGCGACCCCGTTCGAGGAGGCCGGCGCGCTGAACGCGGTGGGCTGGGTGCTGATCCGGCTGGGCGAGCCGCGCGCGGGCCTGGCGTACAGCCGGCGGTCGCTGAAGCTGCAGACCAACGTGGTCGGCCAGAGCTTCGTCCTCTACACCATCGGATGGGCGCATCACCTCCTGGGAGAGCACGGTGCGGCGATCGACAACTACCGCAGGTCCCTGGCGCTGGGCGACGGCCAGAGCTGGCACGGTCGTGACCACGACGCCCTGGTGCTGGAGCGGCTCGGGGACGCCCTGCACGCCGCCGGCGATCTCGACGCGGCCAGGTCGAGCTGGCGGGCCGCCCTGGAACGCCTCTACGACTCCCGGACCGAGGCCAGGGCGACCCTCGCCGCCAAACTCGGCGCTGAACTCGGCGCCGAACTCGGCGACGCGTCAGCCCATGGGCAGGGCCGCCGGTCGCCGTGAGTGGAATCGCAGCAGCCGGCTCAGCGCGGCGTCGCACTGTTCGACGCCCTCGCACGCCCATGCCTGCCGCCTCGCGAACGCCTTGACCAGACCGTGGTACCGGTAGGTCCCGCCCGGCCCGGCCAGCAGCAGGTGCGCGTCCACCAGCGACTCCAGCAGCCCGTGCGCCCGCCGTCGCGGCAGGCCGAGCAGCGCCGCGACCGACTCCGCCGTCAGCTCGCCGTAGTCGGGCAGCGCGGCGAGCCGGAAGGCCGTGGCCTGCTGCGGATCGAGCCGGCTCTGGGCCAGCAGCAAGGGCGCCTCGATCAGCGCGCAGCCGTCGTTCGCGCCCGCCGGCCGGTACAGGTCGTCCTCCAGGCGCATGCGGACCTGCCGCACCGTCCAGTGCGGCCTGGCCTGCAGCAGGTCCGCGGCCACGCGTACGGCCAGCGGCTGGTGCGAGCACAGGCCGACCAGCTCGACCGCCTCCTGCCGGTGCCCGAGGACGCGCCCGTGGCCGGCCAGCCGGGCCAGCAGCTCCAGCGCGTCCGCCGGGGAGAGGACGTCGAGCCCGATCCAGCGGGCGCCGGGCAGGTCGATCAGGTGCCGCCAGGTGGTGACGATCGCGGCGCAGCCGGGCGCCGCCGGCAGCAGGTGGCGTACCTGGTCCGCGTCGCGGGCGTCGTCCAGCAGCATCAGCACCCGCCGGTCGGCGAGCACGGTTCGCCACAGCGCCGCCCGCTCCTCCAGCCGGTCGGGCAGCCGATCCCCCGGCACGCCGAAGGCGCGCAGGAAGGAGCCCAGGACCTCGGCCGGATCCGCCGGGCGGCCGGCGGACGTTCCGAGATCGGCGTAGACCTGGCCGTCCGGGAAGCGCTCCCGCATCGCGTGCGCCGCCTGGACGGCCAGCGCGGTCTTCCCCACGCCGCCGAGCCCGGTGATCGCCACCACCGGCGTCCACCCGGCGGGACCGAGCGTGTCGTGGACGGCGGCCAGCTCCGCCTCCCTGCCCACGAAGCCGGGTGGCGCGGCGGGCAACTGGGCGGGCGGCCGCCCGGCCGCGACGGCCGGCGCCGGGTGGGCGAGCCCCGGGTCCGCGCGCAGGATGCGCTGATGCAGCTCGCGCAGGCCGGCGCCGGGGTCGATGCCGAGCTCCGCCGCGAGCAACCGCCGCACCTCGTCGTACGCGCCCAGCGCCTCCGCCTGCCGGCCCGACCGGTAGAGGGCGACCATCTGCAGCTCGCGCAGCCGCTCGCGCATGGGCTCGGCGGCGACGGCCTCGGCCAGCTCCTCGCTCGCCTCGGCGTGCCGGCCGAGCTCCAGGTCGAGCGACAGCCGCTCCTCCAGCGCGGCGACCCGGCGCTGGACCAGGCGGGTGCGCTCCTGGTCGACGTAGTCGCCGCGGGCCCCGCCCAGCGGCGGGCCCTGCCACAGCCGCAGGGCGCCGCGCAGCAGGCCGGCCGCCTCGGCCGCGTTCCCCCGAGCGCGTACGGCCTGCGCCTCGCGCACCTGCCCGAGGAAGGTGTGCCAGTCCACGGACGCCGCGCCGGCGGAGATGACGTAGCCGCAACCGGACGACCTGATCACCCGGTCGTCGTCCTCGCCGGACGACACGACGCGGCGCAGCCGGCACACGTAGGTGCGTACGACGGCCCGCGCGCTCTCCGGTGGCCGCTCCCCCCACAGCGCGTCCACGATCTCGTCGATCGACGCCGCCTCGCCCTCGCGTAACAGCAGGAAGGCGAGCAACGCCCGCTGCTGGGGTGCGCCGAGGTCGAGCTCCACGTCACCGCGCCATCCCCTGACCGGCCCCAGCAGGGCGAACCGCAACCCAGTCCCCATGATCGATCGTTCCTCCCCCATTGGTAAGACCCCTGGTCAGACCGCGTGAAATCGTAGGCCGCCCTTTGTGACCAAGGACTGACCGAAGTGTGATCGCGGCTCACCCTCGACGAGCCGCCACCAGTTCGGCGATCGTCTCCAGGGCGTCGAAGCCGGCGATCTCCTCGCGCAGCTCCCGTGCGCGGGCGCGGTAGGACGGCGTCGACAGGACGGTGTTCACGGCCGAGCGGAGTGCGGCGTCGTCGGGGCGCGCGGTGGCCAGGTTGACGCCCGTACCGCTCCACTCGACCCGGGCGGCGATCAACGGTTTGTCCTCCGTGACGCCCCCGACGACGAGCGGGACACCGTGCCGCAGGGCGGTGTGCACCCCGCCGTAGCCACCGTTGGTGACCAGGAGGTCGGCATGGGGCAGCAGCAGGTCGAAGGGGATGAAGTCGGCCACCCGGGCGTTGCCGGGCACGGTCCCCATGAGGTTCCGCACGTCCTCGACCCCGCCCGGCCGCGCGGTGGCGGCGACGACGAGGACGTCGGAGTCGGCGAGGACGCGCAGCGTGGGGACGACCAGCTCCTCCAGGTCCACGTTGGCGAACGTCCCCTGCGTCGTCACCACGACCGGGCGGCCGTCCGACAGGTCCTTCCACCACGACGGCCGCTCGAAGGCCCCGGCGGGCGCCGACGGCAGGGGGCCGACGAAGCGGAAGGAGCTCGGGAGGTCGTCACGGGGGAACTCGAACCCGGGGACGGTCAGCTGCAGGTAGTGGTCGGGGACGGTGATCAGGCTGGTGAGCACGAACTCGGGAAGGCTCACCCCGACCGACTCGAACAGCTTCTCCAGATGCCGCTGCGCGTCCATGTGGACCTCCGGGCCCCAGCCGGTCGCCGGGGGCGGCGGCGAGACGCCCACGCTGACGGTGATCGGACGGGTGTCCGGCCCGGAGGCCAGGGAGAGCGGCAGGGCCCCGAGGAACAGGTTGTCGGTGATCACGGCGGTGGCCGGGACGTCGGCCAGCAGCCGCCGCAGCGCCTCGTACTGGGCCGGGACCGGGTCGCCGAAGACGTGCTTGACGTCGAACCCGAGCTGGACGGGACCGGGAGGGAGCTGGCCGCGTTCGGGGAACTCCAGGTCCATCCGCCGGTCGTCGTAGTCGGCCTCCTCGGGGAGCGCCGTGAAGTACGCGCCGACGGCCTCCGCGCGTTCCTTGAACCTCGTGCCCGTGAGGAAGGTGACCTCGTGACCGCGCCGCACCAGATCGGCGGCGACGGTGAGGAGGGGCGCCACGTGCCCGTTGGCGGGCGTGGCGGCGATGATGATCTCGGACATGGACCTCTCCGCTGTCAGAACGTGAGAAACAAGCGGAGATCGTATGTTCGCCCTTGTGCATAACTAGTGATCGGATTCAACACGCGCGAACGGCCGCCGCCGGAGCCCGACACTCCGGCGACGGCCGCGTCCATCACCTCAGGATCTGCTTTTCCTGCCCAGCAAGCTCGTGGCGGCCGCCACGCAGGCGACGGCGAGGCCGAGCTGCACGACGATCACCAGCCAGGTCTTCTCGCTGAAGCCGAACAGGTAGGCGATCCCGGTGCCGGCCCCGGCGGCGACGATGCCCGCGGCGATGGTGGCGAACCAGCCGATGTCCTGGCGTCCGGGCAGGAGCAGTCGGCCCAGGCCGCCGACGACGGCCCCGCCGATCACGGCGCCGAGCAGGATGGTGAGCATTTCGTTCTCCTCGTGTGGGTGTTTTCCGATGGGTCGGAGCTAGTTGCCGCTGTCCTGCTGGGCGAGGTCGCCGCAGGTGAAGCCCTCTCTGCGCTCGGGATCGAGCTGGATCCGGCTGAGGTTGGTGGTCTCCATGGGCCTGCGGAAGGTCTCGAGCTTGTCGCAGTCGTACAGGACGTACGTGCCGTCGCTCTCGCCGAGCAGCATCATCCAGCGGCCGTCGTAGAGCGGCTTGTCGTCCTCGGCGCTCTTCACCACCGTCCACTGGTCCTGGAAGCCGACCGCGTTCAGCAGTTCGCTGGCCTGGCCGGTCTCCTGGACGTCGACCGCGCCCTCGACGAGGCTCAGGATGAGCAGGAAGCCCAGGCCGACGCCGGTCAGGCCGCCGACGATCACCTTCGTCCCGGCGCGGCCGACGGGCTTGCGGCGCATCAGCCGGAACGGGATCAGGAAGGCCAGCACGCCCAGCCCCACCGCGACGACGACCATGACGAACAGGTCCAGCGTGCCGAAGATGCGGAAGATGCCCCAGTACGTCGCCCCGCACCACAGCGCCGCCGCCGTGGCGGCGATCCAGGGCCGCTTCCTGATCCCCTGGAGGAGCCTGTTCGCCGCGCCGCCGGTCAGCCTGTCGATCAGCCATCCCAGGCCGGCGATGACGCCGAGCAGCGGGAGCGCGACCAGCAGGAGCAGGACCAGGGTGCTCGTCAGCCGGCCGAGCAGGACCGACTGGTCGACGCCCACCTGCTGCGGGTTGACGCCGAAGACGGCGTACATCTGCTCGACGCCGATGTAGAGGACCGCATAGAGCGCCACCGTGATCGGCACGACGACGGATCCGATGCGTTCGAGCAGCGCCATGACGCCGCCGCCGTCCTCCTGCTCCGTGGCGACGGCGCTCTCCGGAGCTTCGGGAGGGTACGGGCGCTCCGGCGATATCCGATGACTCGACATGGCCCACGACCGTAGGACCCGCCCGCATGCGGAACGTTGACGGCGCGTATACGCGCCGGTGGAGGGCTGCCTACTGCGCGCCGCCCGGCTCGACGAGGTGATCGAGGAGGACCTGGCTGATGTCCTCCAGTTGCCGCAGCTGCTCCGGGGTGAGCAGGTCGATCAGGTGCTCGCGAACGCTGGCGACGTGGCGGGGAGCCGTGGCCCGCAGGGCCGCCAGGCCGTCGTCGGTCAGGACGGCGAGCCAGCCACGCCGGTCGTCCACGCAGTGCTCCCTGCGCACCCATCCCTTCTCTTCGAGCTTGTTGACCGCGTGGGAGATGCGGCTGGGCTTGGAGTTGGTCCAGTGCGCCAGCTCGCTCATGCGCATGGTCCGCTCGGGCGCCTCGGAGAGCAGGACCAGGAGCTCGTAGTAGGTCGGCGGCATGCCGGCCCCGGCCAGCAGATCGCGCTCCAGGCGGTCGGTCAGCAGGCGGCTGGCCAGCCCGAAGGCCCGCCAGGCCCGCTGTTCGTCGTCGTTGAGCCATCGCGTCACGAAGCCATCGTACTCAATGGTTTCGCGCTGAAATAAGCTCGGGACGGCGCCGGGCCCGGCGGGTCCGAGGCGGTCAGAACCTGAGCTTGCGCAGGTAGCGGTAGCCGACCTCCGCGGTCTGGCGGGGGGTCACGTCGGGGGTGTCGTTCTCGACGATGTACTCCTTCACCTGGTGCTTGTCGAAGATCCGCCGGAAGTCGATGGTCCCGGTGCCGAGGTCGGCCATGTCGCCGTCTAGGTGCCGGTCCTTGACGTGGAACTGCAGCACGCGCTGCGGCGCCCTGCGGATGACGTCGAGGGCGAAGCCCACCGGGTCGGCGGCGCCGCGCCCGACGCCGCCGGTGACCGCCCAGTAGATGTCGATCTCCAGGTGGACCAGGCGGGGGTCGAGCTCGGAGGTGAGCACGTCCCAGGGGGTCTTCCCGCCTCCGAGGTCGGTCGTGAACTCGTGGGCGTGGTTGTGGTAGCCGTAGCGCAGGCCCGCCGCGCGGGCGGCCCGCGCCTCGACGTTCATGCGCTCCGCCCACGCCTTCCACTCGTCCAGGCTGGTGGAGTTGAGGTAGGGGACGACCATGAAGGACTGGCCGAGGGTCAGCGCGTTCTCGATCTTCGTGTCCAGGGCGGCCTGGTCGGCGGTGAGGCCGTCGTGGCTGGAGCTGGCCCGGATGCCGAGCCCGTCGAGGAACGCACGGAGCTGCTTGGCCGTGCGGCCGAAGTAGCCGAGCGCGACCTCGATCTTCGGGTAACCGGCCGCGGCCAGGTAGGCGAGGGTGGCGTCGTAGTCCTTGGCGAGGTCGTCGCGTACCGTCCAGAGCTGGATGCTGATCTGGTCCCGGGGGACGCGGTTCCTGCCGGGGTGGTGTGAGGTGGCCGCGGCGGCGGCCGGGGAGGCGGCGGCGACGGCGGCCGCCCCGAGTCCGAGGCCCGCGGCGAGCAGCGAGCGCCTGCTGGGGCCGTATCCGTAGCACATGGGGGGGTTCTCCTAACGGGTGGGCTGGAGGATGACCTCGTCGGTGCCGGTCAGCGAGGGCAGGTCCGCGCCGCCGGGGTCGGTGTAGGTCGCGACGAAGACGCCGGTGAGGTGGTCGGTTCCCGGATCGTGCCCGCTCGGCACGGTGGTCTGGATGGAGCCCGTGCAGCCGCGGGCGGTGGTCTGCGGGTGGCCGTGCTCGTCGTGGCCGAGGATGTAGTCGACGGTCACCTTGGAGCAGTCCACCGGCTGGTCGTCGGTGACCCGCACCTCGAACTCGACGGCGTCGCCGAACGTGAACGTCTGCCCGTCGGCCGGCCGGACCAGCTCGACGACCGGCGCGGCGTTGCCGACCACGATCCGCACCGACGTCGCCGCCGACCTGCCGGCGTCGTCGGTGACGCGCAGCGTGGCGTTGTAGAGGCCGTTCTGCCGGTAGGTGTACGACGCCTGCGGGCTGCGGGAGTCGACCCGGCCGTCGGCGTCGAAGTCCCAGGCGTAGCGGATCCGGTCCCCGTCGGCGTCGGTCGTGCCGGCGCTGGTGAAGTTGACGGTGAGCGGCGCGTGGCCGGCGGTCACCGACGCGGCGGCGGCCGGGACGGGAGTGTGGTTGCCGGTGTTGCCGATGTAGTCGAAGCGGGAGAGCTGGGCGTCCGGGTTCTCCCGGAAGTAGCCGTCGCCGTACTCCAGCACGTAGAGCGCGCCGTCGGGGCCGAACTCCATGTCCATCGGGTTGTCGAACACGAGCGACGGCAGCACGTCCTCGATCCGCCCGTCCCGGTGGAACGCCTTGACGTAGTCGCGGGTCCACTCGTAGAAGAGCGGGACGCCGTCGTAGTACCTGGGCCAGGCCACGGAAGTACGGCCCTGCGCGGCGCGCGGGTCGTAGTCGTACGCGGGCCCGGCCATCGGGCCGATGCCGCCGGTGCCCAGCTGCGGGAACTCCTGCGACGGCCCGTACGAGTACCACACGTCCGGTTGGACCACCGGTGGCAGCCTGCGCAGGCCGGTGTTGTGCGGCGAGTCGTTGACGGGCGCGGCGCAGGCGAACGCGTCGCCGGACGCGCCGGTCGCGAAGTCGTAGTCGACGTACGGGAGCCGCGCCGTCGCGCAGTACGGCCAGCCGTAGTTGCCCGCCTTGCGGATCTTCGTCCACTTGCCGTTCCCCGCCGGACCCCGCCGCGGATCGGCCTGCCCCGCGTCGGGCGAGTAGTCGGCGACGTAGAGGTCACCGTTGGACCGGTTGACCTCGATGCGGAACGGGTTGCGCAGGCCCATCGCGTAGATCTCCGGCCGGGTGCCCGCGGTCCCCGGCGGGAAGAGGTTGCCGCGCGGGATCGTGTAGGAGCCGTCCGGGCGGACCTTGACGCGCAGGATCTTGCCGCGCAGGTCGTTGGTGTTGCCGGCGCTGCGCTGGGCGTCGAACGCCGGGTTCCGGTCGGAGCGCTCATCGAGCGGGGCGTAGCCGTCGGAGGAGAAGGGGTTGGTGTCGTCGCCGGTCGACAGGTAGAGGTTGCCGGCGGCGTCGAAGACGATGTCCCCGCCGACGTGGCAGCAGATGCCGCGGTCCACGGGCACGTCGAGGATGCGCTGCTCGGTGCGCAGGTCGATGGTGGCGCCGGTGAAGCGGAACCGGGACAGCCGGATCAGCCCCTTGAAGGGCGCGAAGTCCGCCGGCGTGCCGGTGACCGGGGCGTCGCCCTCGTTGACGTCCGGCGTCGCCGGGTCGTCGACCGGGGTGTCGAGCGGCGGGGAGTAGTAGAGGTAGACCCAGTCGTCCTTCTTCGAGCCGGTGCCGAAGCCGGGGCCGAGGGCGATGCTCTGCAGCCCCTCCTCGTCGTGGCGGTAGACGTCGAGCCGGGCGGCCAGCGTGTTGAGGCCGGTCTTCGGGTCGTGTAACCAGACCTCGCCGCCCCGGGTGGTGTGCAGCACCCTCGAATCCGGTAACACCGCCAGGTCCATCGGCTCGCCCGGATTGTCGTTGAGCGTCACCTTCTGGAAGTCGCTGTCGGGCGGCGGGGCCGCGGCACTCCCGGAGGCGTGGGCGGCGGCGGGCAGGAGGATCACCGCGGCAGAGATGGCCGCGATCGCGGTTCTCACTCTCATCGCCTCTCCCTTCGGTCTACTCGGGGGGATAAGAGAGGGCAAATCACCGTGAATGTAACCCGAGTTACGCCGATAGAGGAGGGGGTAATCGCGGATGATCGAGCAACTTTCGCCTTCTGCCCGGACTAAGTGGCGCGCGCTGGGCGGGGCACGCCCGCGGCGGTGCCGGCCCGGCCGCCGGTCGCGCGGGGTCACCTCAGCGGCTCGCCGCCCGGGAGTCAGCTCAGCGGGCCGCCGCCCGGGAGTCAGCTCAGCGGGCCGCCGCCCGGGGTCAGCTCAGCAGCTCGCGGGCCAGCGCCTCGCTCCACCAGCGCTCGACCCGGTCGGGTGACCAGCCGCGCTCGGCGGTGAGCGTGGTGTAGACGTCGATGCTGCACATGCCCGCATAGACGTCCACGGCCGCCGGCACGTCCAGGCCCGGGCGGAGCGCGCCGGCGGGCCAGGAGGAGAACACCGCCGTGCGGGTCTCGTCGGCCCGCCTGCGGCCGTCGCGGTAGACCGTCGCCAGCTCGGGCTCGACGCGGCCGGCTTCGCGCAGCAGCGTGATGACGTCCCCGGCGCGCTCGTACAGGCGCCGGTCGAAGGCGGCCATCGCGGCCAGTTGGCGCGCGGGATCCGTCCCGGGGGCCTCCAGGTCCGCGAGCTGCCGGGACGGGTCGGCCGACAGGTCGGCGGCGTCGGCCAGGGCTCGGGTCAGGCCGGTCTTGTTGCCGTACACCGAGTAGACCGTCGGCACGGAGACCCCCGCCTCGCGGGCCACGTCGCGCACGGTCGTCGCCGCCCAGCCCCGCTCGACGAACAGCCGCCGCGCGGCCCGGGCGATCTCGGCCCGCGTCTCCAGCGCCTGCGTCGTACGGCGCAGCGAGTCGTAACGGCGCGGCCCCACCTCTGCCTCCATGACTTGCACCCTAAGGCTTTACGGTACTTATATTGAATATAACTAGCGAAAGGACCTGCGGATGCGCTTCTCCCGGATCGGCGGCATCGCCGCCATCGGCTTCGCCACCTCGATCGTGACCGCCAACGTGATCATGGCCCCGGCCGGCCTGCCGCTCACGGGCGCCGGGCTCGCCGAGGTCAACGCGTTCTTCGGCGCGAACGGCCACGTCGTCGGCCTCGGAGCCGCGTTCGGCCCCGTCGCCTGGGTGCTGGCCACCGTGTTCGGCGCGGGCGCGGTCTCCGCCCTGTGGGCGTCCGAGCGGGAGCGGGGCGAGGCGTGGTCCCTGGTCGGCTTCGCCGGCATCGCCCTGCAGAACGTCACCTTCGTCGGCATCATGGCGGCCCGCCTCGCGCTGGCCAGGACGGCTCCGGCCGACCCCGCCGCGACCCCGGGCCTGTGGGCGTGGCACGACGCGGTGTTCACGCTCAACGGCACGTTCCTGGCCATCGCGCTCGTCGGCCTGTCCGTGGCGGGCCTGCGCGCGAAGCTGCTGCGCCCCTGGGAGGGGACGCTGGGGTTCGCGGCGGCGGTGCTCCAGTTCACCTCCGCCTGCCTGGCCTTCCTGGTCATGAAGGGGGAGGGCCCCCTCGGGCTCATCGGCCTCGCCGGCTGGCTGATCTGGGTGGTCTGGCTGGTGATGTACGGCATCCGCCTGATCCGCCTGCGCGCGGCGTAGCAGCCCACCTGGAGCTCCTGGTCGCTCTCCCCCGGCGCTCCCGCGAGCCCCACGAGCGGCGTCCGGCTCACACTGTCCCCATGGCCACGGCGATCGTGCTGTTCAACAGGGACCTGCGCGTCCACGACCACCCCGCCCTCGCCGCCGCCTGCGAGCGGGCCGAGCGGGTGGTCCCGCTGTTCGTGCTGGACCCGGCCGTGCCGGAGGGGAACCGGCGCGGTTTCCTCCTGGAGTGCCTGGCCGAGCTGCGGGCCGCGCTGCGCGCCCGCGACGGCGACCTGGTCGTCCGGCAGGGCGACGTCGTCCGCGAGACGATGAAGCTGGCCGCCGAGGTGGGCGTGACGACGATCTGCGCCAGCGCCGACGTCAGCTCGCTCGCCAGGCGGCGCGAGGAGCGCTTCGCCGGGGAGCGGATCGAGTACCTGCTCTTCCCCGGCGTCACCGTCGTGCCCCCGGACGCGCTGCGGCCCTCGGGCGGCGGCGACCACTACCGGGTCTTCACCCCCTACTGGCGCGCGTGGACCCGCCACCCCCGCCGTCCGGTCCTGCCGCCGCCGCGCGCGGTGCGGACGCCCTCGGGCCTGGCCGCCGGTCGGCTGCCCCGGCCCCAGCCGCCCGGGCCGGCGCCCGGCGGCGAGCCGGCCGCCCGCGAGCGCGCCGACCGCTGGCTGCGCCACGGGCTGGACGGGTACGCCGACGGGCACGACGACCTGGCCGGCGACCGCACCTCGCGGCTCAGCCCGTACCTCCGCTTCGGCTGCCTGTCGCCGCTGGAGCTGGCCTGCCGCGCCGAGCGCAGCGAGTCCTTCGTCCGCCAGCTCTGCTGGCGGGACTTCCACCACCAGGTGACGTACGCGTTCCCGCGGATCGGCCGCGAGAACTACCGCCACCCCGAACGGCGCTGGCGGCAGGACCCGGACGCGCTGCAGGCGTGGCAGGCCGGGATGACCGGGCTGCCCATCGTGGACGCCGGGATGCGGCAGTTGCTCGCCGAGGGCTGGATGCACAACCGGGCGCGCCTGATCACGGCCGCCTATCTCGTCAGGCATCTCGGACTCGACTGGCGGGACGGCGTACGGCACTTCTTCCAGCACTTGCTGGACGGCGATGTGGCCGACAATTCGGGTAACTGGCAATGGGTCGCGGGCACGGGGAACGACACCCGCCCCAATCGCACCTTCAATCCCCTACGTCAGGCCAAGCGCTACGACCCCGATGGCCACTATGTCCGGCGCTATGTGCCCGAACTCGCCGGCGTGCCGGCCCCGTACGTCCACGAGCCCTGGCGACTTCCCTCGCCGCCCGCCGGGTACCCCGCGCGGCTTGACAGTGCTGCTGACCAGGGATGACTTGCGGACGATCTATTACGCGGGCCACGTCACGGAGAATCTGGTCACAAACATTTCCCGAAATAACCGGTCTATCGTATTGTCATTGACTGGAATTGTTGGAACATATGGTCAGAGTCATCGAGTGAAGTCCAAAGATCGCTTACCGCAAAAAGGTCAGCGGCGAGGGGAAAGGGGCAACGCTCATGCACCGACGTGCTGTCCGAAACCTGGCCAGGCTCGACACGACGCAAGCCAGAATCACTCGGATATTCGACGCTGCCGCAGGTGGGAAGGACAACTTCCAGGCGGACAAAGACGTGGTGCGCCATTTTGATCAAGTTACACCTGCCCTCACGACCGCGGCCCGCGCCGTTCTGCAATTCCTGTCCCGGGTGGTGACCCACCTGGCGGCCGAGGGCGTGGACCAGTTCATGATCGTGGGCAGCGGCGTCCCCAGCGGCCTCTCCGCCGGGAACCGGTTACACGACATAGCCCGCCGCGCCTCGCCCGGCTCCGCCGTACGCGTGGTCTACGTCGAGAACAACCCGATGGTGGTGGCCACGGCCCAGGCCACCATCGAGCCCTTCACCGACCTGGTGCGCGTGGTGGACGGTGACGTGCGGGAGATCGACGAGATGCTCCAGGACCACGTGATCCAGACGTTCATCGACTGGGACAGGCCCCTGGCCGTGCTCCTGCTGTCGTCGCACAGCCTCGACGACGACGAGTACGCCCACTACGTCGTCAAGCGGCTCCAGCACGCGGCGCCCAAGGGCAGCTTCCTCGGCCTGCTGCACACCACGTTCGACGCCGTCCCGGCGGAGCTGCTGCCGGCCGTCCGCGACATGGTCGCCATGACGCTGCCCCGCCTCGCGATCCGCTCGCGGGAGGAGGTCGCGGCCCTGCTCGACGGGCTCGACCTGGTGGAGCCCGGGCTGGTGTGGGTGCCCGAGTGGCGTCCCGGCGGGCGTGACCTCGCCTGCGCCGACGAGCCGAGCGCGTCGGGCAACTACGGCGCCGTCGCCCACATCCCCTGACGCGTCTCTCCGAGCCCGGAATCGTAACAAAATCGCATTCACATAAGTGAGGGCAAGAGCTTATCGTGGAGTTGGGAGCGCTCCCAAACCGAGAGACGTGATGCGTATGTCCCCCCGCCCCAGCTCCTTGCCCGCCGCTCCGATCCGCGCGGTCGCGTACCTGCTGCCGTCGGTGCCGGCGGGTGTCTGCGAGGCGCGCTCCCTGGTCCGGGCCGAACTGACCGGCTGGGGCCTGGAGAGACTGATCGACGACTGCGTGCTCATCGTCAGCGAACTGGTGACCAACGCCGTCCGGTACGGCGGGTCGGCGTACGCGTTACGCCTGGAAGACCGTGCGGACCGGCTGTACGGGGAGGTCTTCGATCCGGGCGACGGCGAGCCCCTCCCGTGCTCGCCCGACGCCGACGCGATCTCGGGACGGGGGCTGCAGATCGTCTCGGCGATCGCCGACGACTGGGGGGTCACCGCGACGGACGGCGGCAAGGTCGTCTGGTTCTCGGTCCTGAACACCGTCTGACCGCCCTGGTCGGCGCGGCGGGCTGGGGCGTCAGCGGGCGAGGACGCGGGCCAGGGCGTGCAGGGTCTCCACGGGCGTGCCGGGCGGCGGGGAGACGCGGAGCACGGGTTCGCGCAGGTCCAGCGGTGCGCGGGCGGTCGGTACGACGCTGACCAGCAGCGACGCCTCGGCGGCCCGGACGGCGGCGCTCTGCGCGCTGTCTCCCGGCGGTGGCCGGAGCGTGACCAGGGCGGACGGCTCGTCGAGCGGCTCGACCACGCGCCACCCGCCGGCCCCGTCGAGCACGCCGCGCGCCGTGCGGCCGAGGCCGGCCAGGTGCGCGTGGACCGCGAACGGTCCGAGCTCGTGATGCTCCAGCACGGCCACCCCGAGCCCGACCCGCGCCGCGACCGCCGCCTCCGAGCTCTCGTACCGCACCACGCCGGGCAACGGCACCGGGCCGTCACGCTCGGGGCCCTCGTACCGTGCCACCGGGCCGTCGCCTTCAGTAGTCCACTGGTGGCCGCCCAGGGTGGGGACCGCGGCGTCCATGGCCGGCGTGAGCCCGGGGACGATCAGGAAGCCGACACCGCGCGGACCGGCCAGCCACTTGCGCGAGGTCCCCACGTACGCGCTCGCCCCCGCCCCCCGTACCTCGACCTGCCCGAGCGACTGGCAGACGTCGAGCACGAACGGCACCCCCGCCGCGCGGCACAGCGCCCCGATCTCCTCGGCGGGCTGGACGACGCCGCGGTGGGAGGCCACGTGGGAGACGATCACCAGGTCGAGCCGGGCCGCCAGCAGGGCCCGCAGCCGTTCGAGGTCGAGGCGGGCGTCGCCGTCCACCGGGAGCTCGACCGGCTGCCAGCCCCGCTGGGCGGCCAGGCGGTGCAGCAGCATCAGCGTGCCGCCGTACTCGGTGCGCGCGTGACCGACGCGGCTGCCCGGCGGGAGCCGCCAGCCGCCCAGGAGGGCCGCCATCGCCGCCGTCCCGCTCTCCAGGAACGCCACGTCCGCCGGGCCGCCCCCGACCAACCCGGCCAGGGCCGATCTGGCCGGGGTGAGGTCGGGGACGGCCGCGTAGCCGCCGCGTTCCCGTTCGAGCCGCAGATGGGCCACGACCGCGTCGAGCACCCGGTCGCTGGGCACGTTGCAACCGGCCGCGTCGAGATGTCCGGGCGGCACGACGCCGCGCGCCGCCCGCCACAGCTCACCGGCCCGCGCCGCCCATCCGACCCGATCGGCCGGCCCGCCTGGCGCGTCCGGCCCGACTCCGGCCGGCCCGCCTGGCGCGTCCGGCCCGACTCCGGCCGGCCCGCCTGGCGCGTCCGGCCCGACTCCGGCCGGCCCGCCCGATCCGACTCCGGCGGCCGGCGCGTCCTGCCCGGCCCCGGCGGGCGGCGCCGCCTGCCCCGTTCCGGGGATCATGCCTCGGCCAGGATCAGGGTGAAGTCACCGTCCGGGTCGGTGTAACCGCGGCGCACCAGGAAGCCCGCCGCGGCCAGCTCGGCCCGCAGCCCCTCCGGCCGGAACTTGGCGCTGATCTCGGTACGCACCTCCTCCCCCGCGGCGAAGTCCACCTCGATCCCGAGCTGCGCGACCCGCACCCGCAGGTCCCGGACGGCCCGCAGCCGCATCTCGATCCATTCGTGCCGATCGTCGTAGAGCGCCACGTGCTCGAACGCCTCCGGCTCGAAGTCGGCCCGCAGCTCCCGGTTGATCACGTGGAGCACGTTGCGGTTGAAGGCGGCCGTCACCCCGGCCGCGTCGTCGTAGGCGGCCACCAGCCGCTCGGTGTCCTTCACCAGATCGGCCCCGAGCAGGAACGTGTCCCCCCGCCGGAGCGTGGCCCGCACCTCCTTCAGGAACGCCCTGCGGGCGACGGGTTCGAGGTTGCCGATCGTGCCGCCGAGAAAGGCCACCATCCGCCGCCCGGTACGCGGCAGCAGCCCCAGGTGGCGCTCGAAGTCGGCGCACACCGCCCGCACCTCGAGCCCGGGGAAGCGCCCGGCGACCCGGCGCGCCGCCGCTTCGAGGGTGACGGCGTCCACGTCCACCGGCGTGTACGCGCGCAGCGTGCCCGCCGCGGAGAGCGCCTCCAGCAGCAGCTCCGTCTTCTCGCTGGTGCCGGACCCCAGCTCGACCAGCGTGTCCGCGCGGGAGGCGGCGGCCAGGTCGGCGGCCCGGGACCGCAGGATCGCCAGCTCGCGCCGGGTCGGGTAGTACTCGGGCAGCCGGGTGATGCGGGAGAACAGCTCGCTGCCCGCCGTGTCGTAGAACCACTTGGGCGGCAGCCACTTGGGCGAGGACGTCAGACCGAGCCGGACGTCACGTTCGAGCGCCTGCCGCAGGTAGTCACGGTCGAGATGGTTGATCACATGCACGGTCGACTGGCTGACGGCCATGAGGCCTCCTATGGTGAGATCACAACGGCTGCACGGCAACGCGGTCGGGGGTGACGGTCAGCAGGCTGCGCTCGGGAACGGGCTGCCAGCCCGGCAGGTCGTCGAGCGGTTCGCTGGCCACGCGCACGCCGTCGTGGCTTCGGTGGTGAAAGAGCGTGTCGCCCCAGACGGTCGCGGCGATCGACGCGCCGTCGCAGGCGAGCAGGTTGAGGCGGGCGCCGGGGTCCTTCTTCCCGGCGTGGACGACGACTTCGGCCAGCGCCTCGCCCAGCCCCAGCCCGGCGCGCCCGCGCAGGAACACGGCGCTCGCGACCCAGGCGGCGTCGCACGCGCTCTCCGCGCGGCCGGCCAGGTCGTCGGCGAGGTCGCGCAGCGCGTCCTTGCTGACGCGCCCGTTGTGGCTGAGCAGCCACCCCTTGTCGGTGAACGGCGCGGTGGCGCTCTCCTCGATCGGCATGCCCGCGGTGGCCGAGCGCACGGCCGCGAGCAGGCAGGCGGAGCGGGCGACCTGGGCGAGCGCGGGCAGGTTGGCGTCGGACCAGATGGGCACGGTACGGCGGTAGCGCACGGGCTCGGGGCGCGTGGAGTCGTACCAGCCCATGCCGTAACCGTCGGCGTTGATCATGCCGTGGCGCTGGTGCCGGGGCGCGTACGACTGCTTGAACAGGCCGTGCTCGGGTTCGTGGATGAGCCAGGTGAGCGGGCGGGGCTCGCCCAGCCAGGCCGCGTGCCTGCACACCTAGACCAGCTCCGAACGCGCGCAGCGGAACCCGGTGAAGATCTGCCGCCTGATCGGGTAGTCCCAGTTCCTGAACGTGGTGCGGACCGCCGCCGGATCGGCCGCCCAGGAGCCGCCGCGCAGCACCCGGTATTCCTGGCCGAAGAACACCTCGCTGTACTCCTTGTAGGGAAACGCCCGGAAGCCCGGGTAGGGCTGGAACCAGGAACCGGTCCACTCCCACACGTCTCCGACCATCTGCTCGGCCCCGTACGCGCTGGCCCCGGCCGGGTAGGCGCCCAGCGGCGCGGGGTGGGCGGCGCGGTGGCCGAGGTTGGCCCTGGTGGGGTCGGGGGCCTCCTCCCCCCACGGGTAGCGGCGGGCGCGGCGGGCCCGCGGGTCCCAGCCGCAGGCCTTCTCCCACTCGGCCTCGGTGGGCAGCCGCTTGCCGGCCCAGCGGGCGTAGGCGTCGGCCTCGTACCAGCTCACGTGCTGGACGGGCTCGTCCATCGGGACCGGCTCGGTCCGGCCGAAGCGCCTGCGCCACCAGGCGTCGCCGTCCCTGACCCAGAACAGGGGGGCGACCACCCCGCTGCGCTGCCGCCACTGCCAGCCCTCGGCGGACCACCAGCGCGGGTCGTCGTAGCCGCCCTCCTCGATGAACGCCGCGTACGCGCGGTTGCCGACGGGGAGCCGGTCGATCCAGTACGCGGGCAGGTCCACCTGGTGGGCGGGGCGTTCGTTGTCGTAGGCCCAGGGGAGGGTGGCGGTGCCCATCATGAAGGAGCCCGCGGGGACGTACACCTCCTCGGGGCCGCCGCCGCGGCCCTGGGGCAGGTCGCCCTCGCGTACCAGGCCGGGCTGCCCGGACAGCTGCAGGGTGGCGAGCATGGTCTCGTC
The DNA here is from genome assembly GCF_014873145.1 of Nonomuraea angiospora. Lineage (NCBI taxonomy): Bacteria > Bacillati > Actinomycetota > Actinomycetes > Streptosporangiales > Streptosporangiaceae > Nonomuraea > Nonomuraea angiospora. The sequence goes on from NZ_JADBEK010000001.1 coordinate 7,265,998, forward strand.
GTGCTGGTGCTCGTGCTGGATCACCAGGCCGAACACGAAGCCGTCGCGGTGCAGCGGGTCGGCGCCCTCCAGGTCGATCGCGTCGAGGACGTCGAGCACGCGCCCGCGTACGCCCTCGATGTAGCGGCGGGCCTCGGCCGGCCCCAGGAGGGGCAGGGTGGGGCGGTCCTTGCGCGGATGTTTGAACGCGTCGTAGATGTCGTCGATCTCGGGGCGGATCGGCTCGATGCCGCCGGCCGCGCGCAGCACCCACAGCTCCTCGTAGTTGCCGACGTGCGCGAGGTCCCACACCAGCGGCGACATCAGCGGGGAGTGCTGACGCACCAGCAGGTCGTCGTCCGCCTCGGTGTAGGCGAGCGACCGGTCGCGCACGGCGAGGAGCTCGGCCGCGATGCGTTCCTTGGAGTCGTTCATGGCCGTCCTTCTCCGTTCAGCCAGGCCGGGACGCGCCGTCCCGGCACCGGATCCATCAGGTCGGCCGCCGGTGAGCGGCCCGGTGTCACGTGCCGGTCGGCGAACGCGGCCACCTCGCCGACCAGGCCGGAGTCCGCGCCGAGGCGGGGCAGCGCCTCCAGCGCGGCGCGGAAGCACGCCTCGGCGGCCCGGGCCAGGCGCGGCTCGCTCAGCCCGCACCGCGCCGCTTCCCGCCACAGCTCACGGCTCGGCGTCCGGCCGGGCCCCAGGTACGGCTCCACGGCGGCCAGCGCGGCGTCGGCGGCCCGGTCGTCGGCGACGAGGGCGTGGGTCACCGCCACGCACACCGGCCAGGCCGCCGGGTGCTGGGCGTCGAGGTAGCGGATCTCCAGCCAGCCCCTGGGCCGCACCGGGGGGAAGACCGTCGTGGCGTGATAGGCCAGGTCGTCGGCGGTGGGGCGGCGCTCGCCCGCGCCGTTCAGCCAGTCGCGGAACGTCGAGCCGTCGCGGACCGGGCGGCAGCGCTCGCCGTCCTCGCGCACCAGCATGAGCCGGGCGTCCAGCAGGTAGTCGGCCCAATCCGCGGCAGGGTCGGCGGCGGGGCGGCCCGGGGCGGGCACGGGCGCGGTCCGGGTGCGGTCGAGGCGGTCCCAGACGGCCTGGCGGCCCGACATCCAGCCGCACGGCCGGCCGCCGCTGAGCGGCGAGTTGGCGAAGGCCGCCATCAGCACGGGGCCGAGCGCGTGCGCCCGCTCCCAGCGGGCCTGCGGCCGCTCCCCCAGGTCCAGGTTGACCTGGACGGAGGCGGTCGAGCACATCATCAGCGCCCCGTACGGCTCGCCGAGGAACTCGGCCATGGCGTCGTACCTGGGCAGGCGGAGCTGGCGGCGGGCCGGGCGCACCGGGTCGAGGCCCACCCCGGCCAGCACCAGCCCCGCCGGGCGCAGGGCGGCGCGCACGGCGGAGACGTCGGCGGCCAGGCGGTCCAGCGCGTCCCGCAGCGGGGCCGCGGGGCCGGAGAGCTCGAGCTGCCCGCCCGGCTCGAACGTCACCCGGCTGCCGCCCGGCAGCGCCGGGACCGCCCGCTCGACCTCGGCCATCGGCACCTGCGCGGCCGCCGCCGCGCGGTCGAAGACCAGGAACTCCAGCTCGACGCCCACCCGCTCCCCGGCGTCCGGACCCTGCGCGGCCGGCTGGAAGCATCGGCGCGCGAAATCCGCCACCTCGGAGGCGTCCCGCAGCGGCGTGCTCTCGGACGTCAGCCCGATCATCGTCGTCCCCTTCGCGTGGCGCACAGGTCTACAGACCCGCGAGGCGCGCGAACGTTACAGGCGGATTTTCGTGTAACGGATGGGGCGTGACCGGCACTAGGTCACATGGAGCGGGCAGCGGACGGCCTCGGGTGCGACGACGTGCTGGGGCTGCTCACGGACTATCTGGAGGCCGCGCTCCCGGCGGGGCGACGGCGGCTGGTCGCGGACCATCTGGGCGCCTGCCCCGCGTGTTGGGAGCGGCTGGCGCAGCTGATCGCGACGATCGCGGCGCTCGGCTGCCTGCGCGACGACGTCATGCCGGCGCCGGTGCTCGCCGCGCTGCGGGCGAGCTTCCGCACGGGCCCCAGCTCATGACGCGGCCCGCCCCGCGGCCCACGGTGGGGCCCACGACGCGGCCCACCACGCGGCCCACAACGCGGCTCATAACCGGCGACGCTCGCGGAAGGCGGACATGAGCCGGTCGCGCATGTCGGCGGGCAGCTTCTCCGGGGGCGGGTCGCCGAGGGCGCCGATGGTCGCCCGGAACTGCTCGACGTAGCGCTCGCACCCCTCGCAGCAGGCCAGATGCGCCCGCACGCCGTCGCGGGCCGGCCGGTCGAGGGCGTCCTCAAGGTAGGCGGTGATGAGCCCCGCCAGCTCGTCGCAGGTGAACCGCTTCACGACGTCGACCGCCCTTGCCTCTGGATATGAACCGTTTCACTTATTGTCGCCGCTTCGCCGCCCAGGAGAAGCCCACCGGCTACTCCGGCTGCTTCACGGACTCGAAATAGTCGGCGAGCCAGCCGCGCACGGCCATGCGGGCGCGATGCAGCAGCACCCGCTGGTTGGCCTCGGAGATCTCCAGGATCTCGCACACCTCGTCGGACGTGCACCCTTCGACGTCCCGCAAGGTGATCACGATCCGCTGCCGGGGAGGCAGCCGCGCCAGCCCCTCGGCGATCAGCCCGCGCACCTCCGAGGCGAGCGCCTCGCTCTCCGGCGTCGGCCAGGCCGCGGGCAGCTCCTTCCAGCCGCCCGGCAGCACCGCGTCGAAGCCCTGGTCCGCCACCGAGACGCCGTCGTGCTCGAAGGAGCTCCACGGCAGCGTGCGGCTCTCGCGGGCGCCGCGCTTCTTCGCGGTGTTGATCAGGATGCGGTAGACCCACGTCTTGACCGACGACCGGCTCTGGAACGCGTCGATCCCGCCGATCACCGCCAGCCACGTGTCCTGGACGACCTCCTCCGCGGAGTGATCGGTGGACACGTAGGACCTGGCCACCCGCAACATGCCCCCGGACCAGGTGTCGAGCAGCGCCGCGAACATCGCCTCGTCCCCGGCGCGCAGGGCCGTGACGACGACGTCATCCGGAGGCAGCTCACCGCCCGCGAGAGACCCCACGATCGCTTCCCTCCGCTCGAACGCTGAGACATCCACGGCGTCCGGACCGATCGCCGGCCCTAGCCCGGGACGTACCGCCCCACGCTAATCCTTCCCACTGACGTTCTTCCGTCTCGGCGAAATGCCACAAGATGCGTATTTTTCGGATAAACAGGTCAGAAGCTAGCCAAAGCCGCAGTTCACGACGTTACGCCGCCCGCCCCGGGCCCGCGATCCCGTGCCCTCAGGACCAGACTCCCAAGGTTCCGGACATGCCCGGCGCCATGTTCTGGCGGAGTCCCGTTCTCGCGGCGATAGTCGCCTCATGTCTGATTTCTCCTTCGACCGCGGTGTCCATCTCGCCGTCCAGGGGGCCTGGGCATGTTGATGCCGGCCTGAACCGTACGGCTCCGGCGGTCGCGGAGGCGGCCGCCGGAGGAGGCATGACGCCCGCGCTGGGCCACGGGTTCACTTGCGGTTGATCAAAAAAGCTTGAGCGTCGCCTTCCGGGGTGGCTCGCGTCGCAATCCCCCTCCCCTAATTACTTTCTGTCGTGGCATACATCTGTCTGTAACCGAGGGGGACTTCATGCTCCGTCGTATCCTGGCGGGCGGGCTCGCTCTGACCGCCACCGGTCTCGTCCTGGCCACCGGCCCCGCCGTGTACGCCGACGAACTCAAGGCCCCGTACGCGCGGGCCGGCGCGGTCGTCGACGCGGACGGCAGGCTCAACCTGGGCAAGAACATCGTCGCGACCTGGCGGGCGGCCACCGGCAAATACTGCGTGCAGGTCGACCAAGACGTCGACGTGACCGAGGCAGTCATCCAGATCACCGCGCGCCACGCGCTGCGACTGCCGCACATCGCCTTCAGGAACCCCTCGGCGACCTGCCACCGGGACAACACCATCACGGTCAACGTCTTCAACCCCCACACGGCGCGGCTCGCCGACTCCGGTTTCGACCTCTCCATCTCCTGATCTGGCCCGAAGGGACAACCAATGAAGAACATCAGGCGCATAGCCGCAGGGGTGCTCGCCGCAGTCGCCGTCCTGACACCGGTCGCCGCCTACGCGGACACGCCGTACGCCCAGGCGTCGGCCGAGGTGGACCAGGACGGCTCCCTGATCCAGGGCAGCCACATCACCGACGTCTGGCACCCGTACCGGGGCGTCTACTGCGTGACCGTCGATGAGAGCGTCGACCTCACCGGCCCGGTGGCGATCCACGCCACGCCCATCGGCGAATACTCCGCTCCGCGCGCGCTGTCCGTCGAGCTCAACCCGCAGGCGTGCGGCGAGCAGCGGCTGGACACCATCGCCGTCTACAGCCAGGTCTCCTTCAGGGTCCGGGCCGACGCGGCGTTCTACCTGACCGTCTCCTGACACCGCCGGGGCCGCGCGCGATGAACGCGATGCGCGCGGCCTTGCCGCCTGGGCCTCCAGCAGGGGAGTTACGCCGCATTTCCCGGCAAAAGCGCTGATCAGCGACCTGCAGTCGGAGCGAATCCCCTCCGGAGCACCGGTGAATACAGCATCCTGGGCATGCCATCACGCTCACCCCGCCCCCTTCAGCCGAGGAGGTCGCGTGACCCGGTACGCCATAGATCACAACCGCAACATGCTCATAGCCCAATGGAGCACCGGCATCGGCGACACCGCCACCACCGTGGCCGAGCTGCCCCGGGCCCGCTCCCCCTGGGACGCCCTGCGCCTGGCCACCTCCCTGACCGACCTGTCGCAGGCCTGCTGGCGCTGCTACACCCATCCGGCCAGCACCGCGGAGCGGCACGGGCCCAACAGCCTGGGCTGGTACCGGCAGTGCGAACGCGACGCCTTCGCCGCCATCGTCCCCGCGCTGACCAGCCCTGGCCCTTCCATCGGCAGCCCGTTCCCCACCTCGACCACCAGGGTCGAGGACAGCGCCCACCGCGTCGGCCGTTCCCTGCGCGCCTTCGACATCTCGCAGCTCACGGTCCGCATCATCACCGAGGTCACCGACGAGCTGGCCGCCATCGAGCAGGCCGAGCTCGGCGACCTGTCCGACCGCGCCCAGCAGGCCGTCGTCCTCAGCCGCGAGGACGCCTCCCCTCTCCAGGTCGCCCAGGCCGACGGCCTGCTGCACCGGCACCCCTTCGGCCCCGAGGAGCTGTTCACCCACGTGGACCCGGCCGCGGCCGCCATCGCCGCCGCGCACTGGCTCTACGCGGCGGCCTCCACCACCGCGCGCCGCGCCCGCCTGCACCCGGCGCAGGTCGTGGCCCGGGTCGACGGCATCAGGCCGCTCGTCCAGGAGAGCCTCACCGAGATCGTGACCGCGATAGGGGCGGGCACGTCCCCGCGGCAGGCCGTCATGCCGATGATCCGCCACGCGCTGCACATCGCCGAGGGCCACCTCAGCGGCGTCACGGAGGCCAGATACCGCATCACCGCGGCCGAGGAGCTCGCCGAGCGGGCCCACGCCGACCACCCCGAGCTCGGGCTCGACTTCGACGCGGTCTACCTGCCGATCACCCCGCTCGACCCGGCCCGCCCGGCCCTCGACCTGCTCGAGAACCTGCTGGAGGCCATCCACGGCTGCTGGCTGCTGGACGTGCACCGCGTACACCCGCTGGGCACCCTCGTCGACGAGAGCACCGACCCATTGCGGCGGGGCCCGGTCGAGGCGTTCCTGGCCGAGGTCAGGCAGGAGGCGGCCGTCCGCCGCGAGGACCTGCTGTAGCGGGCCGACAGTTTCAGGCCTTTCGAAATGAGCCGCCCCCGTAGCGGCCGCTGATTAGTGTCGCTCTCCTTGATCACCTCACTGGGGAGCAACATGCGAAAGATGTCGGCATACATCGGGGCGCTGGCGCTGGCGAGCGCGGTGGTCGTGGGCTCGGTCGCGCACTCCGCGTCGGCGGCGACGGCCCACAGCGCCACGGCGGGCGTCGAGCGTACGACGTGGCTGAACCCGGGCCAGTTGCTCAAGGCGGGTGACTCCGTACGGTCGTCCGGCGGCGACTACGTCCTGCAGCAGCAGGCCGACGGCAACCTGGTCATGTACCGGGGCACCACGGCGCTGTGGAGCAGCCAGACCGGCGACAGCCCCGGTGCGTTCGCCGCCATGCAGGAGGACGGGAACCTGGTCGTCTACCGCGGCAAGACCGCGCTGTGGGCCTCGAACACCGACACTCCCGGCGCCCGCCTGGCCGTGCAGGACGACGGGAACCTGGTCATCTACGCCGGCAAGACCCCGCTGTGGACCCGCCACGCCACGATCAGCGTGCTCAAGCCCGGCTACGGGCTCAAGCCCAACCAGTACGTACGCTCCCGCAACGGCGACTACCAGTTCACCATGCAGGAGGACGGCAACCTCGTGCTCTACAGGGCCGGCAAGGCCCTGTGGGACTCGAAGACCGGCGGGAACCCGGGCGCGCGGCTGGAGATGCAGAAGGACGGCAACCTGGTCGTCTACAAGGGCACGACGCCGCTCTGGAACTCCAAGACCGGCAAGAACCCCGGCGCGCGGCTGGAGGTGCAGGACGACGGCAACGTCGTCATCTACGACGGCAGGAGCCCGCTCTGGTCCACCGAGACGGGCCGCTAGTCCGGGGTGAACCTCCTCGGCGATGACGGCCAGATCGCCGAGGAGGCCGTCAACCGCTCGCGCCGGCGCGACGGCCCGAGACATGGGTGCGGCCATCGCTTGCTCCTCCAAGCGTCTATGACCTGGACCGCCGAAGGGCGATGGCCGCAGGTAACAGTGTGACGCCTCTGCGTGAACGGCGCAGCTCGTCACCGCAAATGGCGACGGCGGCGGTCACTCCCGGTATCGGCAGCAGTTCGTCCGGCAACGGCGCCATATCAATATGTGCATGCCTTGAGGAAGATAGTTAGCGCCATACGTACCTCCATGCGGCAGATTCCGCGTTTCGGGAGGTACGTATGCATCGCAGAGTCGTCCTGCTCTCCACCGTCGCGCTCGCCCTGGCGGGCGCGCTGGTACCGGCGGGCGCCGCCCAGGCGAGCGCCCCGAGCGGGCTCGGCCCCAGGCCCGTCGGCTGGTCCGGCGCGGACTCCTGGTCGGAAGCCAGGAGCGTCCAGCAGTACTGGACCCCACAGCGCATGCTGGCGGCGCAGCCGCTGGGGACCCCGCCGCCGCGCCGCAGCCAGTCGAGCGGGCCGACCGAGGGCAGCCCGTGGGCCAGCCGGAACGGCTCGGTCCAGCGCTCTTCCTGGTCGACCGGCGGCGGCGTCGCCACGCAGGGCGCGGCCTGGTCGACCCCTGGCACCCCGGCCGCCAACGCGCGGTTGCAGGCCGTGGTGCCCAACAGCCCCGGCCTGCGGTGGACCGACGGCGGCGCCGTCGTCCGCACCACCGGGCGCGTTTTCTTCACCACCGCCGAAGGCGGCAACGCCTCCTGCTCGGGCTCGGCAGTGACCAGCGCCAATGAGAGCGTCGTGATGACCGCGGGGCACTGCGTGAAGCTGAACGGGGCCGCGCACCGCAACTGGGTGTTCGTGCCCGGGTTCGACAACGGGCGGCGCCCGTTCGGCACCTGGGTCGCGACCAGGTTGCTCACCACGCAGCAGTGGAACGCCAACGAGGACATCAACTTCGACGTCGCCGCCGCCGTGGTCGCGCCGCTGCAGGGTCGGACCCTGACCGACGTGGTCGGCGGGCAGGGGGTCGCGTTCAACCAGCCCAGGGGGCGGCAGATGTTCTCCTTCGGCTATCCGGCGGCCGAGCCCTTCGACGGCTCCCGGTTGATCTACTGCAGCGGGCGCACGTTCAACGACACCGTCCAGACCAGGGACCAGGGCCTGCGCTGCAACATGACCGGCGGGTCGAGCGGCGGGCCGTGGTTCCAGGGGTTCAACGAGTCCACCGGGCTGGGCTGGCTGAACTCGGTCAACAGCTTCAAGTACGACTTCGCCCCCCAGTTCATGTTCGGGCCCTTCTTCGGGAACGAGGCAATGGCCGTCTACCAGTCCGCCCAGCGCACCAACACGCTCTGAGCCCGCGTCGCGCGGGTTTCAAGGCGATTGCCTTAATAAGGCGGCCGACTTATATTCGGAGTGTCAGGCTTCCGAGCTGGAGGACACATGACCGCTGACGCGATCCCCGATTTCCCGTTCGACCGCCCCACCGCCCTGGAGCCGCCGCCGCAGCTCGCGGAGCTGCGGGACAAGTGCCCGGTGTCGCACGTACGGCTGCCGAGCGGGGACGTGGCCACCCTGGTGACCAGGTACGACGATGCCCGCGCCGTCATGGCGGACCCGCGCTTCAGCCGCAACCTCGCCAGGGAGGGCGCCGCCCGGCTGTCCACCACCAAGGACGGCGGCCTGTTCAACCGGCGCAACGAAGGCACCATGGACATCAGGGAGGGGCAGGGCCACATGCGGTGGCGACGCCTGCTCAGCCGCTGGTTCACGGCGCGGAAGATGGAGGTGTGGCGGCCCAGGGTCCAGGCGATGACCGACGACCTGCTGGACGCGATGCTGGCCAAGGGCTCCCCCGGCAACCTGTCGGCCGGGCTGGCCCTGCCGCTCCCGGTGCGGGTCATCTGCGCGCTGGTCGGCGCGCCGAGCGAGGACCAGGACAAGTTCGCGCACTGGTCCAGGACCATGCTCACGCTGACGCGCAACACCCAGGAGGAGGTCGACCAGGCGTACCAGGAGTTCACCTCGTACGTGTCCGACCTGGTCGACCGCAACCGGGAGAACCCGGGCGACGACCTGCTCAGCGAGCTGACCCAGATCACCGACGCCGAGGACGGCCGGCTCAGCCAGGACGAGCTCATCTCCACCGTGCGCGGCCTGCTGCTGGCCGGCCACGAGACGACCTCGAACATGATCGCGATCATGGTGGCGATGCTGCTCGCCGACCGGGAGCGCTACGAAGCCGTGGTCGACGACCCCGACCTGATCCCGGGCACCGTCGAGGAGGTGCTGCGCCTCGACAGCACGCTGTCGGTCATCGGCGGGGTGCCCCGGTTCATCACCGAGGACGTCGAGCTCGGCGAGTTCACGGTGCCCGCGGGCAGCACGCTGATCCCCAACATCCCCGCCGCCAACCGCGACCCGGCCAAGTTCGCCGACCCCGAGCGGTTCGACGCGCGGCGGCAGAACAGCAACCAGCACCTCACCTTCGGCGCGGGATCGCACTACTGCCTCGGCCAGCCGCTGGCCAGGCAAGAGCTCCAGGTCGTGCTGAGCACCCTGACGCGCAGGCTGCCCGGCCTGCGGTTGCGGGACGCCCCGGACGAGCTGCGCCTTCGCACCGGAGGGCTGTCGGGAGGGCTCCAGGACGTATGGGTCACCTGGTGACCTCCTGAGCACGGCGCCGGCGGGCCGCGCGGCGGGCCGCCGGCGTCATCCGTGCTCGTGGCGAGGGCGATAATCGATCGGGGGACGGCACAGCAGGACGAGCTCAAGGATCGATCATGAAAGTCAGCACGGCGGTCGCCACGCCGTCACCCCGCTCGCTGCGCTCCCGCGACAAGCTCATGCACACCGCGGAGCGGCTCTACGCGGAGCACGGGTTCGCCAACGTCTCGATCAGGATGATCCGCGAGGCGGCGGGCCAGCGCAACAAGTCCGCCGTCCAATACCACTTCAGCACCCGCGACGAGCTGATCCAGGCGATCCTCGCGCGCCACGCGGCCGAGATCGACCGGCTCCGCGCCCCGATGGTGGCCGAGCTGGAGTCCTCGGGCGAGGTGTCGCGCCGCGACCGGATCACCTGCGTCATCGCCCCGAGCATCGAGCACCACATCGAGCTGGGCACCCCGTCCTGGTACGGGCGCTTCCTCGCCCAGGCCATCGTGGAGCCCTCCCTGCGCGACTTCACCACCGAGGCGAGCGTGAGCACGCCCTCGTTCCAGCGCCTGGAGCAGCTGCGGCCCCCGCGCGGGCAGGAGCGCGACCCCGGGCTGTTCGAGCGGTACGCGTCCATGACGCGGCTGCTCATCGTGCACATGTGCGCCGAGCTCGAAGGCGACCTGGCCACCGGGCGGGTCGATCCGGCCGCCGCCGAACGGTCATGGCGCGAGCTGGGCGAGACCCTGGTCACAGCGGTCTGCGGCCTCAGCTCCGCCCTCCTCGACCAGGAGGGCGACCCCGCGGCGGGCTGAGGGGCGGTCAGCGGTGGCGGCGCGGGCGGGCCAGGAGGATGATCATCGCCCCGGCGCCGATCGCGAACAGCGCCGCGGCGGTGACGAGCCAGGGCAGGCTGGTATACCCGGTGAGCCGGTACTCGGTCGCCGGCCCGGGCTGGGCGCCCGCGCCGGCAGCCGCCGCGGCGGCGGGGGCGGTGTTGCGGAAGACGACGTCCGAGCAGGAGTAATAGGTGTCCGGCGTGTCGGAGTTCTGCCAGATCGTGTAGATCAGGTGGCGACCGGTCCGGCCCGAGGGCAGGCGGCCCTTGATCACGTACGAGCCGTCCGTCAGCTTCGGGTCGGTGGCCTGGAGGAAGGGCTTGCGCTCCAGGTCGGACCACTTCAGCGGCCTGGTCGGGTCGTAGCCCTTCTTCGTGACGTACAGCCGGAACGTGCCCTGGTGCGGGATCGTGCCGCGGTAGCGGAAGGTGAAGCGCGCCCCCGGCTTGAGCGTGGTCGCGGGCCAGTCGGCGCGCGCCAGGTCGAGCCCCTTGAACTCCGGGATGCCGCCGCTGCACAGCTTGCCGTCCGGGATCGTCTCGCGGTCCCTGCCGGCGACGTTCGCCACCCGCAGGTTGTCCCATTCCGCGGTCGCGGTCTTGCCTCCGGCCGCCACGGCGGCGCGGCAGGCGGCCGGCCGCGTCTTCAGCGGGCTGTCGGCGCCGCAGGCCGCCGCCCGGCTGAGCGGGCTCTCCAATGCTCCGTGCGCGCCCGCCGGGGCGGTGATCAGGCCCAGCGACAGCAGCGCTCCGACGCCTACGCTCGTGATCCGGTGCCGCACGTGGCCGACCTCCTCGCATAGTCCTGCAACGAGGTACGGCCTCCCGGCCCCACAGGTTCATGAAGACCTGGTAGAAAAGGCAAAAACCGCAGATGCGACATATGAGGTGAAGCTCTCGTGACAGATCATTCACCCCTGGATCCCGCACTCCTGTCCAGGATCGACATCAGCAAGCCGCATCAGGCCAGGGTCTGGAACTTTTGGCTGGGTGGAAAGGACAACTATCCGGCCGACCGCCAGCTGGCCGAGAAACTGCGGGACATCTATCCGGGCATGGAGGACATCGCCCGCCATTCTCGGGTCTTCTTGGGACGCGCCGTTCGATATCTCGCCGGAACGGCAGGAATCCGGCAGTTTTTGGATATCGGTACGGGCTTGCCGACCGTTGACCACACCCACGAGGTGGCCCAACGGGTGGATCCCACCAGCCGAGTGGTCTACGTGGACAACGACCCCCTTGTCCTGGTTCACGCGCAGGCCCTGCTCACCAGCGACCCCCGCGGCGCCTGCGACTACATCGAGGCCGACGTGCGCGACCCCGCCACCATCCTGGAGTTCGCCTCCAAGACACTCGATTTGAGCCGCCCGACCGCGCTCATGCTCCTCGGCGTGATGGGCACGGTCTTCGACGACGACGAGGCGTACCGGCTGGTCGGGCACCTGCTCGGCGCGCTGCCCCCGGGCAGCTACCTGGTGTTCGAGGACGGCACGAACATCGTCAAGCCCGACGCCGCCGCCGAGGCCGAGCGGCTGCGCGACAAGGGCGAGGTCTACGAGTACCGGCTGCGGACCCCCGAGGAGATCGCGCGGTTCTTCGACGGGCTGGAGCTGGTGGAGCCGGGCCTGGTGTCCGTCTCCCGCTGGCAGGTGGAGTCCGACGTGTTCGGGCTGCCCCCGGAGGTCGACGCGTTCTGCGGGGTCGCGCGCAAGCCGTGACGGTCAGAGCTCGGCGATGATCTCGCGCAGCAGCGCCGGGGTGGCGCTCGCGGGCGAGGCGTGCACGCCGAGCTCGTCCATCAGCCGCTGGTACGGCAGGACGTCCGTCTCCTTGGTGAGGTATTGGGCGTTGGTCAGCTGTTCGAGGTAGACGACGTCGTGCAGCTCGGACTGCGGGAAGCGCAGGATGGTGACGGGGCCGACGCCGCCCATGACCCAGCCCGAGCCGAACGGGACCACCTGCACGGTGATGTGGGGCCGCGCGGCCATCCGGCCGAGGTGTTCGAGCTGGCCGCGCATGATCTCTGGGCCGCCGACCTGGCGCCGGAGCGCCGCCTCGTCCAGCACCACCCAGAGCTTGCGCGGCGCGGGCGGCTCGAGGATGAGCCGGCGGCGCATCCGCACCTCGACCCGGCGCTCGATCTGCTCCTCGGACTCGCCCTTGTTGCCCATGGTGAAGATCGCGCGGGCGTAGTCCTCGGTCTGCAGCAGGCCGGGCACGAACTGCACCTCGTGGGCGCGGATCAACGAGGCGTCCTGCTCCAGCCCCAGGTAGGCCTCGAACCAGTCGGGGATCACGTCGCGGTAGTCGTGCCACCAGCTGGGCTCGTTGGCCTGCTTGGCCAGGGCGAGCAGGGCCGCGCGCTCGGCCTCGTCGGCGACGCCGTACATGATGAGCAGGTCGGAGACGTCACGCGGCTTGAAGCTCGTGCGCCCGCCCTCCATGCGGCTGATCTTGGAGTGTGAGCTGCGGATGGCGTAGCCGGCGTCCTCCCGGGAGATCCCGGCGGACTCGCGCAGCCGTCGCAGTTGCGCACCCACGAGAATACGCAGCGCGGTCGGCCCGGAGTGGACGGCATCACCACCGAGCGTTTCCGCCAGGTCATCCATACCGTGAGCAGTCGACATCCACATCCTCAATCGGCAACTCGCCACAGTCCGGTCCCGCCGTTCAATATTGCCACGGGAGTCGCGACAGAGCGGATATTTCCTTGTGGCGCCGGAGGTGTGGTGCGACGGCTCCCTGGACGGCTCCCTAGATGGCGACGTCCCCGCACACGTGCACCTCCACGCCGAGCCGCTGGAAGAACGCCGCCTTCGCCACCAGCGCCTTGTCGGCCGTGGCGGCGTCGGGGGCGTAGGCGACCTGGACATGGTTGGCCTTGTGGCGGGCCATGAACTGGTCGCGGTCGACCCCGTGGTGCACGACGTGCGCGATCGGCCACTCGGGGTTGGTGGCCGCCCACCGCCGCTCGGTCTCCTCCTCCGGCAGCTCCACGACGGAGGCGCGGCCGAGGTCGAGCTGGAGCCGGGCGTCGGCGATGTAGAGCCGGGACCAGACGATCTCGCCCGGCTTGCTCACGCCCTTGATGGTGCCGCCGCCGGCGGGGAAGTACATCGGGTTCTGCCGCCAGCTCACCGCGCCCGCGTACCCGCCGGTCAGGTGGGAGGGCGGCACGGAGCCGGAGATCTCGTAGACCCAGACGAAGTCGTCGCCGTACTGCTCGCCCCAGCGCACGTCGTGCAGCGTGGTCGCGGGGTCGAGGCCCATGGCGGTCCACACCCGGTTGGTCACCAGCGCGTCCACGGCCACGCCCTCGTCGGCCTCGTTGAAGTGCGGCAGCGGGGCGCCGTCGTAGAGCACGCGGGCGCCGTCGCGGCTGGTCACCGGCGGGCGTACGGCGTTGTTGAGCAGGCCCTCCGCCAGGTCGGATGCGGGGGTCAGGTCCTTCAGGCCCTGCTGGTACTGGATCCCGACGGCGTCGAGGCCGAAGTCGTCGGCGATCCGCAGCGCGGCGACGTACATCTTGAACTGCTCGCGCAGCTGCCGGTCGGTGAGCTCCGTGGCCTCGTCGGCGCCGGTGGCGAAGCGCATCCCGGCGGCGTCGAGCCACTCGCGCACGGCCGTCGCCTCGGCGTCCGGCACCTTGAGCATCTCGGCGTACAGGGCGCTCTGCGACAGCCGCTCCTTGTAGATCCCGAGGGGGTTGAGCAGCTCGTCGTCGATGATCGCGTTGTACATGCCCATGCAGCCCTCGTCGAACACGCCGATGATGGCCTTGTCGCGCAGCAGCTCCTCGGCCAGCGCGCGGCCGAGCTCGGACTCCGGGCCGGGCGGCAGCGGGGGCAGCGGGCGGACGTGCGAGGAGTCGTGCGCGATGTGACCGGTCCGCACCCAGCTCGCCAGGCCGTCCAGGAAGTAGCGGTCGGTGAAGTCGACCGACCAGATCGTCGAGTACGCGCGGCCCATCTTGGTCAGGCCGGCGTTGAGCCCGAGCAGGCCGACCAGGCCGGGCCAGGTGCCGTCGAAGTTGGCGACGGTGAGGATCGGGCCCCGGTGGGTGCGCAGCCCGGCCAGCACGTGGTGGCTGTACTGCCACACGGCCTCGGCGACGATCAGCGGCGCGTCGGCGGGGATGGTCTTGAAGACCTCCAGGCCCATCCGCTGGCTGTCGATGAAGCCGTGCCCCTTCGCGGCATCGACCTCGTGCGCGCGGATCACCGTCCAGCCGAGGTCGCCGAACGCCGCGGAGACGGCCTTCTCCAGGCTCTCCTGGGCGGCCCAGCCGGCGACGTTGGCCGACAGGCGCAGGTCCCCGCTGGCGATCAGGTACGCGGTGCGCGGCGCCACGGGCTGCTCGGCGCGGGGAACGGGCATACGGTACGGACCGGTCATGGCTGCTCCAGATCTGCGAGGGGCAGCCGGGCGAGGACGATCGCCCTGCGCTGCCAGGTGTAGGTGACAAGGAGGTCGTCGGGGGTGACGACGGCGGAGGGATAGCTGTATTCGGCGACGCCGCTGGTCACGACGCCGTCGTCACCGGGCGCGAACCCGGGGGCGGCGGCGCCGGACGGCAGCAGCCGGGGCACGGCCGGGTCGATGGCGAGCACGCCGTCGTCCAGGACCGGCCCGGCCTGCCAGGTCAGCCCGTCGTCGTCCGACAGCGAGACGACCAGCGGGCAGCGGCTGCCCCATGACTCGGCGGCCGGGTTGTGCACGCAGGCCACCCGCCCGGACGGCAGCGCGACCACCGTGAGGCCGCTGTTGTTGTTCGGCAGGCCGGTGGGCTCGGCTGGCGTCCAGGTGCGCCCGCCGTCGGGGGAGGTCGAGCGGTAGGCCCGCCCCTCGGTGCTGCGCATCAACGCGACCGGGCCGCTCGCCCCCCACCACAGCGCGGGCTGGATGTGCCCGGCGCCGGCGAGCGCCTCGTGGTCCACGGGGATCGGGGCACGCGTCCAGCTCAGCCCGCCGTCGTCGGAGACGTCCACGAACGGGTCCCACCGGGGCGGCTCGCCCCACCGCTCCGTCGAGCCGGGCGCCAGCCAGGGGCCGCCCCCAGGAGGGAGCAGCGGAGGGTTCTTGACGGGGCCGCGGCCGCCGGACCGGTCTCCCGGGACGAGCTCGCGTACCGGCTCCCACGTGAGGCCGCCGTCGTGCGAGCGGGTGACCAGCGTGATCCACTCGGAGATGCGCGCGCCGGCCTTGCAGAACAGCCACAGGGCGCCGTCGGGGCCGCTCGCCAGCACCGGGTTCCAGTGGGCGACGTCCCGGCCCGTCTCCAGGGTGCGCACCTCGCCGCCGCGGGCCACGCGGATGCGGTTGTCGGGCGTGCCCTCTCTGGTGCCCGCGAACCACGCGACGACGGGGGTTCCGTCCACCACCGCGAGCGTGGACGCGTGGCACTGCCTCCAGCGGGGGTCGTCGACGGTCACGAACTCCCGGTGGACGCGCTCGGCCCGGCTCATCCGGTCACCCCCGCCGCGATCGTCATGCCTGAGCGGTCTCGGCCGGCCGCGACCGCGATCATCGCGCCTGAGCGGTCTCGGCCAGCCGCGCGATGCGCCGCCGCTGCTCCGGGCCGATCTCGGGAGCCGGCATGCGGAGGGCGCCCGTACCGCGGCCCAGGTGGCTCAGCGCCAGCTTGATGCCCTCCACGGTGCCGCAGAGCGCGGCCAGCACCTCGTCCACCCGAGCCTGGCTGGAACGTTCCGCGTCGGCGTCCCCGGCGGCGACGGCGTCGGCCAGCCGCGCGAACGGGTCGGGGAACGCCGACGAGAGACCCGAGACGACCCCGTTGCCGCCGCCGCGGACGACCTCGGCGAGCCTGGTGTCCGAGCCCGACCACAGCCCGGCCGAGGCGGGCAGCGCCGCGCGGTACTCGGCGAACCGGTCGGCGGCCAGGCCGCTCAGCTTGGCCCCGGCCAGCCCGGTCTCGGCGGCCATCGCGGCGAAGTCGGCGGGCTCGACGACCACGCCGGAGCGCTCGCTGAACAGGTAGCCGTAGACGGCGGCCGGACCGGCCGCCCGCGTCACCGCGGCGAAGTGCCGCAGCACGGCGCCATTGTCGGCGGGCAGATAGTACGGGGTCAGCGTGGCCAGCCTGCGCGCCCCCATCGCGACGGCGTCGCGGGTCAGCGCCACCGCCTCCCGGGTGGCCGCGGCGCCGACGTGCACCACGACCCGGTCGGGGCCGAACACGGCCAGCGCGGCCTCGGTCACCGCCCGGCGCTCGGCCCGGTCCAACGCGGGGAACTCGCCGGTGGTGCCGCACACGAAGACACCGTCGACGCGACTGGCGAGATCCG
This sequence comes from Nonomuraea angiospora, assembly GCF_014873145.1. Taxonomy (NCBI): domain Bacteria; kingdom Bacillati; phylum Actinomycetota; class Actinomycetes; order Streptosporangiales; family Streptosporangiaceae; genus Nonomuraea; species Nonomuraea angiospora. The sequence continues at coordinate 7,282,483 of NZ_JADBEK010000001.1, forward strand.
TGAAGTGCGCCTTGGTGGTGGCGTGGTCGAGCTCGCCCGCCTCGTCGAAGAAGGTCGGGACGGCGGAGAGGATCTCGGCGCGGCGCCGGGTGTTCTCTGGCATGGCAAGACCTCGGTTCGTCAGTGGTTTTCCGTTGGTGAGGCGCGGCGGGCCTCGGCTGGTGATGAGGGGGTGGCAGGCGAAAGACGGCCCCGGACCCCGGGACGGTCCGGCGCGGGCGGTGGGACGAGGTGGCTAGCGGGCGGGCTGGGCGCGCTCCCGCTCGATCAGCGTCGCGCGGATCCGGTCGCAGGAGCCGTCGAGGTGCGACACGAGCGCGACGAGCGCGGCGTCGACGTCGCCCGAGCGGACGATGTCCCGCAGGTCGGCGTGGTCCTGCGCGACGGGGACCAGGTCACGGGCGGTGTTGGTGATCTCCAGCACCGCCGCGAACAGCGGCCGGTGCAGCGCCCACGTGGCGGTGAGCCAGCGGTTGTCGCCGATCAGGTAGAAGCCGCTGTGGAAGTCGAGGTCCGCCGCGGCGAACTTGGCGGCGTCGCGGTCGTCCGCGGCGGCCCGCATCTGCTCGACGGCCTCGTCGATCGGGGCCCAGTCGGCGGCGTCGAGGCGGGCGATGGTCTCCTTGATGGCCAGGCTCTCCAGAGCGCCGCGCAGCGAGTAAAGCTCCTGGAGATCTTTGTCGGACAACCCGCGGACGAAGACCCCCCGCTTGCGCGTCTCGACCAGCCCTTCGATCTCCAGCTGGCGAAGCGCGTCGCGGACCGGCCCGCGACTCACCCCGAACTGCTCCGCGATCCGGCCCTCGACCAGGTGCGTCCCCACGATCAGCTCGCCACGCACGATGAGCGAGCGGAGCTGGATGAGCAGCTGGTCTCCGAGCGGTGGATTACGCAGCGGATTGGTGATCGTCACCAGCTCTCCTCTCGTCTTCCCGCCCGAAGGTTCTTCGCCGAACGGAGACTATCCCGCACCACTCCATACGGTCAACGTTAACCGCTGACCGTTGACGGTTAACCGTCTCCCAAGTAATAGTGTGCGACAACTGAACCACTGCGGAAACCTCGAAGCCGCCAGCAGAAAGGGAGGCGCCATGGTCGCGACCCTTCCGAAGCCCGATCTTCGCTACACCTGGAAGGTCACGGCCTCCAGCTTCCTCGGCAACACGCTGGAGTACTACGACTTCCTCGTCTACGGGACAGCGGCCGCGGTCGTCTTCCCCAAAGTCTTCTTCCCCGACGCCAGCGGCTTCGTGGCCACGCTGTCCGCCTTCGGCACGTTCGCCGTCGGCTTCCTCGCCAGACCCCTGGGCGGCCTCTTCTTCGGCAGCCGCGGCGACCGGCACGGCCGCAAGTCCACCCTGATGGTGACGCTCGTCGTGATGGGCCTCAGCACCATCCTCATCGGGCTGCTGCCGAGCTACGGGACGATCGGGCTCTGGGCCCCGGTCCTGCTGGTGGTGCTGCGGCTGATGCAGGGGTTCGCGGTCGGCGGTGAGTGGGGCGGCTCCATGATCATCGTATTGGAGTCGGCGCCGCCGAACCGCCGCGGCTTCTTCAGCGCCTGGCCCAACACCGGCGGCTTCTCCGCGCAGATCCTCATCACCGGCGTCTTCGCCTACATCTACACGCTCCCCGACGACCAGTTGCTGAGCTGGGGATGGCGGATCCCGTTCCTGCTGTCGGCCGTCGTCCTCGTCGTGACGTTCTGGATGCGCCGCAGCCTGCACGAGACCCCCGTCTTCACCGAGGCCGTGGCCGGTGACAAGGCGGGCGAGCCGGACGCGGTGGAGACCGAGCGCCCCAAGCACGGCCCGATCCGGACGATCTTCGTGGACGACTGGCGCAACCTGCTGCTGATCGTCGGCCTGCGCTTCGCCGAGGCGCTGCCGTACTTCCTGCTCACGGTGTTCGCCCTGTCCTACGGCAGCAGCGCGCTCGGCCTGGAGAAGAGCCAGCTGAACAACGCGATCCTCATCGCCGCCGTGCTCTCCTTCGTCAGCCACGGCGTCTTCTCCGCGATCTCCGACAGGATCGGGCGGCGTCCGGTCTACTTCTTCGGCGCGGTCGTGGTGTTCGTGATGGCCTTCCCGTTCTTCGCGATGCTGCACAGCGGGTCGATGGTGCTGATCGTGCTCGGTTACGTGCTGGTGCTGAACCTCGGGCACAACGCCATCAACGCCATTCAGCCCGCGTTCTTCGCCGAGCTGTTCCCCGCCGAGCGCCGCTACACCGGCGCCGCGGCCGGCCGCGAGATCGCCTCCATCTTCGCGGGCGGCCTGACCCCGTTCGTCGCCACCGCCCTGGCCGGCGCGGACGGCGCCCGCTGGCCGCTGGTCGCCGGGTACGTCATGCTCGGCGCCCTGATCACCATGTTCGCGGTGTGGAAGGCGCCGGAGTCCTTCCGCCGCGACCTCAGCGCCACGGGCGAGACCGTCCGCTGATCAGATCCGCCAGTCCTCGACCGGCCCCTGACCGACGGGGCCGGTCGGGCTGAACCCGACGGGCAGAGCCTCCAGGCCGCGCATCCACACCGACGCCCGCCAGCGCAGCTCCTCCGGCGCCCCGAGGAGATGGACGTCGGGCAGCCGGTCCAGCAGCACCTCGATGGCCGTCTTGACGATGATCTCCCCCAGCTCCGGCGCGGGGAACGGGCAGCCGTACTCGCCGTGGCTGAACGACATGTGCGCCCGGTTGGCGCCCACGTGGGCGTGCGCGGCCGGTCGCACCTGCGGATCGGCGTTGGCCGCCGCGAACCCGAGCAGCAGCAGGTCTCCCCTGCGCACGCGCTTGCCGCCCAGGTCGCAGTCCCGTACGGCGAAGCGCGAGGGCATGTTCTGCACGGGCGGGTCCATCCACAGCACCCTGATCAGCGCCTCGCCGACGCTGCTGCGACCGCCCTGGAGCGTCATCGAGAAGTCGTCGTCGATCAGCATGAGCCGCAGCGTGTTGCCGATCCAGTTGGCGGTGCCGGTGTGGGAGGCCGCTATCAGCACCAGCAGGTCCTGGATGACCTCCAGGTCGGCCAGCCCGGCCGGGTGCTCCAGCAGGTAGGAAGTGAGGTCGTGCCCCGGCCGGTCGCGCTTGGCGGCCATCAGCCCGCCCATGCGGTCCTGCACGCGGAGGAACCCGGCGAAGGACTCCTCACCCCCGTCCAGCATGAAGCCCAGGTCCTCGACCAGCTCCGGCAGCTCCGACTCCGCCAGGCCGTAGAGCCGGGCGATGACCTGGGCCGGAATCCGGTAGGCGTACTGGGCGATCAGGTCGGCCCGGCCGTTCCCGGCGAACTCGTCGATCAGGAGGTCGGCGACCTGCTCGCAGATCGCGGTCAGCTCGGTGCGGTCGATGGTGTCCAGCGCGTCGCCGATGGCGCCGCCGCGCCGCTTGCGCTCGGCGCCCTCGGTGAACATCAGGGACGGCGTCCACTCCAGGTACGCCCGCGACGGCCAGTCCTCGGGGATCCGGTCCTTCAGGTTCCAGCGCCTGGGGTCGCGGCCGAAGAGCTGCGGCTGGCTGGTCACGTGGTGCAGCTCGCGGTAGCCGGCCACGAGCCAGGCCGGCACGTCGTCGTCGAGCAGGATCGGCACGACCGGGCCGTGCTTGCGGCGCATCTCCTCGTACGCCGCCGCCGGGTCGGCGAGGACGTCCGGCCCGTACATCCGCACGGCGTCGGCGTGGCCGGCGTAGCCGTCCAGGAGGGGGTTGGTCACGACGTGCTCTCCGGGGCCGAAAGGGCGTTCTTGCGGGTGATGTGCTCCACGAGCGTGATGAGCACGTGCTTGGACGAGGACCGCTTCCGCGCGTCGCACTCGATGAGCGGCACGTCGGGCGACAGCGCGAGCGCGTCGCGCACCGCGTCCAGCGAGGGCCCGTCGGCGAAGCGGTTGACGGCCACGACGAACGGCATCCGGTGGTGCTCCAGCCGGTCGATGGAGTACCACGAGTCCTCCACGCGCCTGGTGTCCACCAGGACGACCGCGCCCAGGCTGCCCGCGAAGAGCTGGTCCCACACGAACCAGAAGCGTTCCTGCCCCGGCGCCCCGAACAGGTACAGGACCTTGTCCGGCGTCACCGTGATCCGGCCGAAGTCGAAGGCCACCGTGGTGGTGGTCTTCTCCCGCACCCGGCTGGCGTCGTCGATGCCCACGCTGGCCTGGGTCATGACCTCCTCGGTGCTCAGCGGGCGGATCTCGCTCACCGAGCCGACCATGGTCGTCTTGCCCACGCCGAACCCGCCGACGACCACGATCTTCAGTGCGTCCAGGGCGGTTTCGCGCAGCGGTGCGCGTACGTCGTCAGAGGTCGTGGAGGGCACTGAGCACCTGCCTCAGAGTTTCGGGATCCGGCCGCCCGGACTGGAGGGCGGCCGAAGGGTGGCGGACGGTGATGCGGCCGGTGTCCAGCAGGTCGCGCAGCAGGATCTTCACCACGCTCACCGGCAGCCGCAGCTCGGCGGAGATCTCCACCACGGCCGTCGGCTGGCGGGTCAGCTGGAGGATCCTGACGTGCTCCGACTGCATGCCGGGGGCCGGCTCGCACTCGCTGACGATCAGGGAGACCGAGTCGAACGCGTTCTCGTCGGCGCGGGTGCGGCCGCCGGTGACCGTGTAGAGGCGGTCCGGGCTCTCCCGGTCGATCGGGCGCGGTGTCATGGGCGATCGCCGCTCGGCTGCGCTCGCCGCGGCGCCGCGGAGAGGAAGACCCCGATCTGCTCGACCATCTCGTTCATGTTGTGCGCGATCAGGCCCACGTCGCCGTCCTCGTCGGCCACCACGGCGAGGTGGGCGCCCTCGCCGGCCGGCACGATGAGCAGCAGCCCGCCGGCGAACTCCACCATCGCCTGCCCCGCGCCGATGCCGTCGCCGAACTCGGCGGAGGCGCTCAGCGACAGGCTCTGGATGCCCGCGGCCAGGGCCGCGAGCTGGTCGGCGCGGTCCCGCTCCAGGCCCGCGGTGACGCACATCTTGAGTCCATCCCTGGTCAGGACGAGGACGTACCTGACTCCGGGGGTCTTCTCCTTGAGGTTCTCAAGCAGCCAGTCGAGCTCGCGATCGGTGGTGCCTGCAGCGTCGATAGTGCTCATCGAAACGACGGGGCGGGCGTCCGGCGCGGGCGCCGGAGGGGCTGCCCCTGCCTCCTTACTGTGATCCGATAAGTTCCGGTGACCGACGGCGCGTGCTCACGCATCGTCCGCGGCTGGAGAGGCGGCCGGGGAAGCGGCCGGAGAGGCAGGCGGCGGAGACGTCCGGTTGCGGCCGCCCGCCTGGCGGAACGCGGCGAACCTGGCCGCCGAGTCGCGCCCCTCGCGCGCCACCGGCCGGGCCGCCGGCGCCTGTCGCGCCTTCATCGCCTCGGCCAGCGTCTGCCCGCGCTGCCGCCTGGGCAGCAGTTCCTCGCCGGTCGGCTGCTCCTGCGCGGGCACGGGCTCCGCGGGCGGCGCGGCCTGCGCGGGCACGGCCGGCGGCTGCGCGGCCGCCGTCCTGGGCTGCGTGATCAGTACGCGCGGGATCAGCATCACGACCCCGGTGCCGCCGCGGGCCGACGGCCGGAAGCTCACCGTGAGGCCGTACTTGTCGACCAGGCGCCCCACCACCGCGAGGCCCAGCCTGGTGCCGGAGAGCGTGCGCAGGTCGAGCGGCTCGGACACGAGCTTGGTCGCGTGGTGCCGCTCGCGCGGCCGCATCCCGAGGCCGCTGTCGTCGATCGTGATCACCACGCCGGCGTCCTCCTCGTCGGCGTACACGTGCACCTCCGTGCCGTGCGCCGAGAACGTGGCGGCGTTGTCCATCAGCTCGGCCAGCGCGTGCATCACGCCTTCCGCGGCGTACCCGGCCACGGCGACGGTGCTCGTGGAGTGGAGCCGGATGCGGCGGTAGGCGCCGATGCGGCCCATGGCGCCGCGCAGGATGCTCTCCATGACGATCGGCCGCGTCCACCGCCGCCCGGACCGGCCGCCGCTCAGCAGGGCGATGTTGTCGGCCAGGCGGCTCAGCTGGGAGACCCGGTGGTCGAGGTCGAGCAGGTCGCTGAGGATCTCCTCGTGCTCGCCGTACTGCTCCTCCAGGCCGCGCAGCTGGGCGAGCAGGCTGGTCGCCTGGGCCTGCACCCGGGCCGCGGCGCCGGCGCAGGCGGCCATGACCGCGGCTCCCCCGCGCTCGCTCTCGCCGAGCTGCTCCGCCGTCTCGCCGAGCAGGTCGCCCAGTGGGCCGTACGCGGGCCGGCCCACTTCGGCCAGCGCCGCGCGGACCGACATCCGGTCCGTCCGGATCCGGCGTACGAGCTCCGGCAGCGTCTCGGCGGACAGCCGCGCGATCTCGTCCTCGATCGCCTGGCGGGCCGCGCGGGCGTTGGTCTCCGCCACCGCGCGTCCCTTCTGGGCGGCGGCGCGGTCGCGCTGGAGCAGGTCCAGCTCAGTGCCGATCGCCTGGACGAGCGGCTGCACCGAGGCCTCCACGATCCGCGACACGCCGGCGAGCGCGTCGGCGAGCGGCACGCCCTCGCGTACCTGGCGGCCGAGCGCGGGCAGCGCCTCCTCGGCCACCCGCGCGTTCTCGCGGCGCAGCCACAGGTAGCGCGCCTCCGCCCACCTGGCCTGCTCGCGCAGCTGGCGGGCGGTGGCGGCGTAGTGCGCGGCCGCGCCGGCGGCGCCGGCCAGCAGCAGGGCAGAGCCTCCGCCGACGGCCGCCATCAACCCCATGGCGCCGGCCGGGGCGGCCAGCAGCGCCCACAGCCACAGGCCGGCGGTGACGATCAACGTGCCCAGGCAGGCCGCGACCGCCAGCTCCTTCGGGGAGAGCCTTCGCTGTGTCGTCCGTTGAGGTACGTCTGCTTGCATGTTCTGGGAGTCCTCAGAGCGGGGGGTGGTGTGCCCTTTTCACGCATGCGATCGGGAACGGCACACACCGTAGCACCATGGGTTTCGCAAGAACAGACAAGCACTCCTTAACCAATCGCTTCAGCAGCAACCGGGACAGGACCGGCTAGACCTCCTCGGCGACTCCCAGGTACATCACTCCGGGGTTCGACGGGTTGAACGCGATGGAGGTGACCCGGTCGTAGGTGTTGTGGTTGACGGTGACCCGGTTGCGGCGGGCGTCGTACTTGTAGAGGTCGGTGCCGGTGGCCGCCCATCCCGTGCCGAAGTCGAAGTACAGCACCCCCGGGTCCGTCGGGTGGGGCGCGAGCAGCGGGCCGTTGGCGATCGTGACCCCGTCGCCCTGGTCCACGACCGGGACGAAGCGCCGGCCGCCGTCGAACGAGCGGTAGATGTGCCGCCCGCCGGACGGCGCGCCCCCGTCGGCCTCGCCGATGTCGAGGCCCATCGCGTACACGACGTTGGGGGCGGCCGGGGAGATCGCGGCGCTGAACACGTTGACCTTGCCGCCGCTCGCGCTCAGGCCGGTGGCGGCGGTCCAGGTCCGGCCGCCGTCGAAGGTGACGCGGGCGCCGGTGTCGGAGCCGCCCACCACCACGTGGTCGAGGTCGTACGGGTCGAACACCGCCGTGTAGACCAGCACGAGATCGCCCTGCGCCCAGGCGGGCACCCCGACGGGCCGCCAGGTGCGCCCGCCGTCCCGCGACTCGTGCAGCTGCCCGCGGCCGTCGGAGACGCGCAGGCGGTCGCCGCGGTAGCGGTCGACGCCGAGCCCGGCCACCTCGCCGGCGGGTGAGGCGAGCGGGGTGACGGCCCCGGACGTGGCGAGGGCGAGGTTGCCGTCGCGGTCCCAGGCGTAGGCCCGGCCGCCTCGGGCCGCGACCAGCTCGGTGTTCCTGCCGTTCACCTTGCCCGCCGTCGCCCAGGTGCAGCCGGCGTCCTTCGAGGTCAGCAGCGCGTTGTTCGACATGGCGAGCAGCTCGTCAGGACGGTCGAGGGCGACGAGCCCAGTGGTGTAGACGACCGGCCGCAGCACCTGGCTGGTCGGCGCGATCGTCCTGCCGTCGTTGCGCGTGTACGTCACCGAGCCGTCGCCGTTGACGGTCCCGCAGGACGGCTGACGCCAGCGGCCGAAGGGCTCGTCCACCGCGGCGGCGGGCCCGGCGGCCGACAGGACCACGAGCGCGGTCGTGACTCCGATGGTGAATGCCTTCTTCAACACTGCCTCCCCGAACAGGCCGGACTTACGGATCCGTCCTATCGGGGACGGGAGCGCACGGGCCAGCCTGTACGAAGGCGGATTTGTGACATGGCAGGTATCTGACACACTTGCCGATCATGGACACGGACGACAACGCGCTCGCCGCCGTCGGAGTGGACGCCGAGGACGAGCGGATCTACCGCGACCTGCTGCGCCGGCCCCGCGCCACGCTGCCCGAGCTGGCCGCGCACACCGGCCGCACCACGGTGGCCCTGCGCCGGGCCTGCTCCCGGCTGGAGGCGCTGGGCCTGGTCAGCCGCATGGCGGGCCGTCCGGTCCGGTTCCTGCCGACCCGGCCCGACGTCGCGGTGGCCGCCCTCATCTCGCGCCGGGAGGAGGGGCTGGCCCAGGCGCGGCTGGCCGCCCTCGCGCTGCTCGCCGAGACGCCGCGTACGGAGAACCAGTCCCCCGAGGAGCTGGTCGAGGTCGTGCAGGGCCAGGCGGCGGTGGTGCAGCGGTTCACGCAGTTGCAGCAGACCGCGACCGAGGAGCTCCTGGTGCTGGACCGGCCCCCGTACGCGCAGGACCCCGGCCGGCAGAACGCCGCCGAGATGGACCGCCTCGCGCGCGGCCTCCTGGTGCGCGGCATCTACGACGCCGCGGCCCTGGAGATCCCCGGCAAGCTGCGCCTCGCCCAGGAGGCCGTGGCCGCCGGCGAGCAGGCCAGGATCAGCCCCGAGGTCCCCATGAAGCTGGCCATCGCCGACCGGAAGACGGCCATCCTGCCGCTGAGCACGGCCGCGAGCTCGCACGCCGACAGCGCGGTCATCGTGCACTCCTCGACGCTGCTCGACGCGCTGGTCACGCTGTTCGAGGTGCTGTGGCGGGCGGCGCTGCCGCTGCCCGCCAAGCCGCTCTCGACGCTCCCCTCCGGTCCGGCCGAGCTGCCCGATCCGGAGCTGTTCACGCTGCTCGCGGCCGGGCTCAAGGACGAGGCGGTCGCGCGCCAGCTCGGCGTGAGCCTGCGGACCGTGCACCGGCGGGTCAGCGAGCTGATGGACCGGCTCGGCGCGCGCACCCGCTTCCAGGCCGGCCTCCTCGCCGCCCGCCGGGGCTGGTGGGGTGCCGACTAGCGAGGGTGGGACGCGGGCAGGGCGCCTGGCTGGAGCGCATCCGCGTGGGCCATCAGGTGGGCCGCCGCCAGCGAGCGCCAGGGGCGCCACCGTTCCGGGGAGGCGGCGGGGTCGAGGCCGAGATCGTCCAGCGCGGCGCGGAGAGAGGGGTCGGCCGACGGGAACGCGTCGGAGTACCCGAGCCGGAAGGCCAGGTCGTGGCGTAGGGCGAGGTCCGCGTACGGCAGGGCCGCCATCGTGTCCGGGCCCGTGCCGTGACCGAGCGCCTCGTGCTCACCGGCCACGTCGGCCGCGAGCGCCCCGATCACGGGCTCCTCCACCGCGATCTTGGCTGCCTCGGGGAAGGTGTGCGTGAGGCCACCGGGCAGTCCGGGCACCCTCGTCCCCAGCGTGGTCACGAAGGACCCGAGCCGCTCCGCCGTCTCCCCCGGCGTCCTGCCGCGCCCGAGCACGGCCCGTACCCCTACCTCCAAGGCGCTCCAGGCCCCCGGCACGACGAGCCCGGGGCGGACCCGTACCAGCGGTCCGAGCACCGGATCGGCCGACAGCGCCGCCACCCCCGCCCCATGGTCGGCCTCCACACCGAGCAACCGCGTGACCTGCCCCACCACGTGGATCAGACCCTCCCAGTACGGCAGATGGGCCCGCAGCAGCAGGTGCCCCTCGCCGCCCGGCGACACCTCCAGCACCCCGGGCGCGCCGTCCACGGCGATCGTGCGCCGGTAGGTGTCGCCGTCCACCTCCTCGACCCCCGGCACGGCGCGCACGGAAAGGAAACCCCGCACGGCGGCCCAGTCGTAGCCGGGCACGAACGGCAGCCGCAGCACCAGCCCGCCGTCGGCCACCAGCCGGTCGGCGCGCCGCCGCCGCTCACGCAGGTCGGACGGCGCGGCGCGGAACACCTCCCGCATGGTCCGGTTGAACTGCCGCAGGCTCCCGAACCCCGAGGCGAAGGCCACGTCGAGCACCGTCAGGTCGGAGTCGTCCAGGAGCCGCCGGGCGAAGTGCGCCCGCCGCGAACGTGCGAGCTGGTCGGGCGTCGCGCCCAGGTGCTTGAGGAACAGCCGGCGCAGGTGCCGCGGCGACAGGCCGATGCGCGCCGCCAGCGCCGCCTCGGTGCCGCCGTCCAGCACGCCGTCGATGATCAGCTGCCACGCCCGGCACACCAGCTCGGGCGCGCCGGCCTCGATCGAGGCCGCCACCCGGTACGGCCGGCAGCGCAGGCACGCCCGGAACCCCGCGGCCTCGGCGGCGGCCGGGTGCTCGTACGTGCGCGTGTTGCGGAGCAACGGCTTGGCTCCGCAACCGGGCCGGCAGTAGATGCCGGTGGTGACGACGGCGGAGTAGGTGGTCATGTCCTAGATGTACGTCAGGCGCGGGTGGCCTGGAGGCGGCTGGAGAAGTTGACGCTGATCCGGACCCCGGCCGGAGCCGCCTGCTTGGGCACGCAGTGCCGCCAGTCGCGCTGGCAGCGCCCGCCCATCACCACCAGATCCCCGCCGGCCGGCGTCAGCGCGACGCTGCGCCCGCCGGTCCTCGGCTTGAGCAGGAACCGCCGGGTCGCCCCGAGGCTGAGCACCGGGACCACGCACTCGTCGCGCCTGCACGTCTGCCGGTCGCCGTGCCACCCGGTGCTGTCGCGGTGGTCGCGGTAGAGGTTCACCCAGAGCCCGTCGTACGGGACCCCGTAATGCTCCGACAGCGCGGCGGTGATCGCGAGGAGCAGGGGCTCGGGCACCTGGGCCAGGTCGGTGTACTCGGCGGTGAGCCGCGGCTCGACGTACTTCCTGTCGAACATCCACCGGTCGCGCTGCTCCCAGCCGGCCTTCGCCAGCAAAGAGTCGAGCAGTCGCCGGCTGCCGCGCAGCCAGCCGGGGACGTGCTCGACCCACGAGGTGGCGTCGAGCCGGACGCGGCGCGCGGCGGCGAACGCGGGGTCGAACCCCGGCTCCTCCACGGCCGGGTCCGTCTCCAGGAAGAGCGGCGGTTGCAAGGTGGACCTCCCGATGTCGCGTACCCGCACCATGGTGCGCGCGAGCCTGGAGGCGGGTCCGGCCACATCCGGACAACCCGGGGCCGGCCTTTAGCTGCCGAACCCCGTGCGCCAGGTGGCGTGCCGCGGCCGCCACCCGAGCGAGCGGGCGAGGCCGTTGTCGGCGCCGCGCTGCCAGCCGGCCCGTCCGTCGGTGGGAGCGGGGGCGGGAGCCCCGACGGCGGCGGCCAGGGCGGGCAGCCACTCGCGGGCGGGGGCGGGCTCGTCGTCCACGATGTTGACGGTCCCGCTCGGCCAGCGCAGCGCGGCGACGGTGGCCTCGGCCGCGTCCTCGACGTGCACGAACGAGCTGACCGCGGCGTCGGCGGCCAGGCCGCTGAGGAAGACCGAGGCCGGGTCGTCGGTGGGGCCGCCGTTGCGCAGCACGTCGGCCACGAGGCCGCCGGGCCGGTACCACGTGCCGGGTCCGTAGAAGAGGCCGTAGCGCAGCACGACGTGCTCGTCCAGCTCCGCGACGGCCTCTTCGAGCGCCTGGACGCCGCCGACCACGCCCGAGCGCGGCGCGGGCGCGGTCACGTCCAGCGGCGTGTCCTCCGTGGCCGGGGCGTCGCCCGCCTCGTACGCCCAGGCGATGGACTGGGCGACGACGCGGCGCACGCCGGCCCGCTTGGCGGCGTCGACCAGGTTGCGGGTGCCGATCCTGCGGATGCGGCCGTTGTCGGCGGAGGTGCCGCCGTTCAGCGCGGTCAGCTGGTGGACGATCGCGTCGGGCGCGGCCTCGGCCACCGCGCGGGCGACCGCCTCGGCGTCGAAGGCGTCCAGCCGTACGGCGCCGGCGCCCTGGGCGCGCAGCCGGTCGAGGCCGGAGTCGGTACGGGAGGTGCCCGTGACCTGGTGACCGGCCTCGACCAGCAGGGGGACGAGACAACAGCCGATGGCGCCTGCGGCACCGGCGACGAAGACGTGCATGCGGGAGTTTCCTTGCGTTGGGCGGCGTGGGCGGTCGGGCGGATCGACGCTCGCACGGCCAGGCTAGGAGGCAACTGTCTCAGTATTATGGTCCAGTCATCGGCCGGAAAATTGGACCATTCGCATGACCGACGCGCTCGGGCCCGAGCTCCTGCTGGAGCTGCCCGGCTGGGGTTCTCGTGGCAGGGCGCTGGAGGAGGCGCTGCGGTCCGCGATCCGCGGCGGGCGGCTCGTGGCCGGCACGCGCCTGCCGTCGAGCCGCGATCTCGCCTCCCAGCTGGGGCTGTCGCGGGGGACGGTGACGCAGGCGTACGAGCAGCTGGTGGCCGAGGGCTGGCTGACGGCGCGGCAGGGCTCGGGCACCCGCGTGGCGGCGGGCACCGCGGAGGCCCCGGCGCGTTCCGGGAGGTCGGCAGGCTCGGCGGAGAGCGCCGCGTCGGCGCGCTACGACCTGCGGTCCGGGCGGCCGGACGGATCGGCGCACGCCCGCTCGCCGCGTCATGACCTGCGGCCCGGGCGGCCGGACGGATCGGCGCACGCCCGCTCGCCGCATCATGACCTGCGGCCCGGGCGGCCGGACGCGTACGCGTTCCCCCGCGAGGCGTGGGCCCGGGCGATGCGGCACGTGCTGCGGGAGGCGCCGACCGAGGTGTTCGGGTTCGGGGACCCGCGGGGGCGCATCGAGCTGCGCACGGCGCTGGCGTCGTATCTCGGCCGGACCCGCGGCGTCCGGGTCGACCCCGCGAACCTGATCGTCTGCTCCGGCTACACGCAGGCCCTCGGCCTGCTGGCGGAGGTCTTCACCGAGCTGGGCGTGCGTACCGCGGGCATGGAGGACCCGGCCATCGGCGACCACGTCCGCCTCCTGGCCGGCCGGCTGCGCGTCGCCGCCGTCCCCGTGGACGCCTCGGGCCTGCGCGTGGACGCGCTGCGCGACTCGGGCGCCGAGGTGGCCGTCTGCACGCCGGCCCACCAGTTCCCGCTGGGCGTGAGCATGGCGCCGGAGCGCCGCTCCGAGCTGCTGGAATGGGCCGACGACAGCCTCGGGTGGATCGTCGAGGACGACTACGACGGCGAGTTTCGCTATGACCGCCATCCGATCGCCGCGCTCCAGTCCCGCCGCCCGTCGAGGATCGTGTACGCGGGCTCGACCAGCAAGACCATCGGCCCCGCCGTCCGGCTGGGTTGGATCGCCTGCCCGCCCCTGCTGCTGGAGCCGCTCACGGAGGCCAAGCGGCGGGCGCGCGAGACCCGGCCCCTGGAGCAACTGGCCCTCGCGCGCATGATCGAGCTGGGCGACTACGACCGCCACCTGCGCACGATGCGCCGCGGTTACCAGCGGCGCCGGGACACGCTGGTCGCGGCCGTGCGGTCGGGGCTGCCGGACGTCCGCGTACGCGGCATCGACGCCGGCCTGCACGCCCTGCTCGAACTGCCCGCCGCGCCGTCGGAGCGGGCCATCGTGGAGGCGGCGCGGGCGGCCTCGGTCGACGTGCACCCGCTGGGCGAGTACGTGCGCGGCGAGCGCGACCGGCACCCGCCGTCGCTGGTCGTCGGGTACGCCACGCCGCCCGCCCACTCCTACCCGGCCGCGCTCGACGCGCTGATCAGCGGCCTACGCCGGCTCTGACCGGAACCCCGCGCTCGCCTGATTCGTTCTCTCATCAGCACGGGCCCCCGGGGGAAAGGCGGACATGGGCACGAGCAGAACGAGTGAGCGGCGGCTGAGAAGGCGCGCCCGGCGGCAGGCGGGCAAGTTCGTGTCGGTGCCTCCGGAGAAGCGCCGGCGCCTGACCCAACGGCAGCGGCGGCGGATGGCGCGGCAGGCCAGGGCGGACGCCGCGCAGCGCCGCTCGGTGTGGCGGGAGTGGGGACCGGTCACGGCGATCACGCTGGTCGTCTTCGAGCTGATCTACTTCTTCCTGGTCGCCGACATGGTCGGGGGGACGAGCATCACCGGTGTGATCGTGACGGGCGCCATCGGCTGCGTCACGGTCTGCTCCAGATTCGTGCAGGAATATGCGGGGTCGAACAGCGCCGATTCAAGGGCCGTTCCGTTTCTCGTCGTGGGCGTGGTCTCGGTGGCCGTGACGCTGGCCGCCATGGGCGCCGAGACGCTGTCGAAGACGATCTGATCGCGTCTCGTACGAACGTGTTTTCGAGTAAACTGCCGGCATGCCCAACCCGCTGGCCCTCAGCCTGGAGAGCGCGCGACGCCTGGCCGTGACGTGCCAGCACCTGGCCGGGCCGCGCCCCGGCGGCGGCCTCGACGGGCTGCGGCAGGTGCTGCGCACGCTGCGGTGCCTGCAGCTCGACCCGATCGACGCGGTGGCCCGCAGCCACTTCCTGGTGCTCTGGAGCAGGCTCGGCGACTACGACCGCGCCGGCCTCGACACGCTGCTGTGGCAGGAGCGCTGGCTGTTCGAATACTGGGCGCACGCCGCGTCGATCGTGCTGGCGGAGGACTATCCGATCCACCACGTCATGATGCGCGGCCACGCGAAGGGCGAGTCCCCCTACGCGCAGCGGGTCCGCGGCTGGATGGAGGCCAACGACGGGCTGCGGCAGCACGTCCTCGACCGCTTACGCACGGCCGGGCCGCTGCCGCCGGGAGCGTTCGAGGACCTCGCGAGCGTGCCCTGGCAGTCGAGCGGGTGGACCAACGGCCGCAGCGTCGAGCGGATGCTCGACTTCCTGTGGTTCCAGGGCAGCATCATGGTCGCCGGCCGGGCGGGCCGCACGCGCCACTGGGACCTGGCCGAGCGCTGGCTGCCCGCATGGGCCGGCGCCCCGCCGCTGCCCCGGCGGGAGGCGGTGTCGCTGGCGGCCGAGCATGCCCTGCGCGCCCTCGGCGTGGCCCGCGTGGCCGACATCGAGCGCCACTTCATCCGCGACCGCTATCCCGAGCTCCCCGAGATCCTGGAGGAGCTCCAGCGCTCCGGCCGCGTGGTGCCCGCCGAGGTCGAGGGCGGCACCGAGCGCTGGCACGTGCACCGTGACGTCCTCGGGCTGCTGGAGCGCGAGTGGCAGCCGCGCACCACGCTGCTGTCGCCGTTCGACAACCTCATCTGCGATCGGGCGCGCACCGAGCGGCTGTGGGGCTTCGAGTTCCGTACGGAGATGTACGTGCCCAAGCACAAGCGGCGCTACGGCTACTACATCATGCCGATCCTGCACGGCGAGCGGCTCGTCGGCCGGCTCGTGCCCCGCTTCGACCGGCGCAAGCAGGTGCTGGAGATCGAGGGCCTGTTCCCGGAGCCCGGCTTCCCGGGCGACGAGGTCTCCGTCCGGGCCGTCGGGCAGGCGGTGAGCGGGCTGGCCGCGTTCGCGGGGGCGCGGGAGGTCGCCTACGCGGCCACCGTACCGGCGCCCTGGCGGGCCGTCTCGGGCTGAGCTCTTCCCCGTTCGATTCCCTCGATCGAGGGCAAGTAGGGCATGCTAATGATCCGTCAGCATCCGCCCTCACCTCACCATGAAAGCCGTAGTCATCCACCCCGTCACCGCCCGCAGCACCCGGCGATGGATCCCGACTGGACGTCTGACCAGCGACGACGTCTCCCAGCCCATCGCCCGCGCGACGGTGTCGTGTCGCCCCGAAACTCCGCTCAGCGCGACGATCAGCCCTTTACCCTGCTGTGATCACATATAGCAATCACATGACTACTTATCGTTGATCGGCGGTTGCGAGACTCATCGAAAAGCTTGAGGGAGGTCCCCCATGCCGTACCTGACACAGCTGGCCGACGTCGCCCGCCGCACAGGGTTCCCCGTGACCGAGGTGGCCGGGTGGCAGACCCGCGGCCACGGGCCGCAGCCCCAGGTGCAGGGCATCGTGTGCCACCACACCGCAGGCCCCGCCGGCGGCGGCGACTACCCGTCGCTCGCGGTGGTCCGCGACGGCCGCCCCGGCCTCGGCGGGCCGCTGTCCCAGTTCGGGCTCGGCAGATCGGGCCACATCTACGTCATCGCCGCCGGACGCTGCTGGCACAACGCCCCCTCGACGTCGACGATGCACACCAACTCCGCCTCCCTCGGCATCGAGGCCGAGAACGACGGCACCCAGCCCTGGCCCGACGTCCAGAAGGACGCCTACATCCGGCTGTGCGCGGAGCTGTGCCGCGAGTTCGGGCTGCCGGCCTCGCGCGTGAAGGCGCACCGGGAGGTCAACGCCTCCAAGCCGGACCCCCACTCCATCGACATGAACGAGTTCAGGGCGGCCGTCGCCGCCCTCATCCAAGGCGCACCCGCGCCTGAGCCATCCTGGACGGAGGAGATCGTGAACCAACTGCCCATGATCCGGCCGGGCGACGACAACTTTGACGTCAAGACCGTCAGAGGCTGCCTGTTCGCCCGGGGCCGGGTTCCCGTGTCCGCCTACGCGCAGGTCGGGCTGGAGGACTGGCTCAAGTCCACCCGCTGCGACCCGGGGCTCGTCGAGCTGGTCCGCGGCTTCCAGCAGGCGGAGGGCATCGGCGCGGACGGCGTCGTCGGCCCGAAGACCTGGCCGTCACTGCTCCGCGTCTGACCGTCGCCCGCTCCCCGACCCCGCCGCATGGGCCCGGCGGCCGGGGGCCGGTGACAGACGGCCCGGTGGAGGTGCCTAAGCGGCGAGGAGCCCCGAGGGCGGGCCGCCCGGCGCTGGGCAGTTCTTCCGTTTGCGCGGTCGGGCCGGCCTCAGCCGGACACCTTGGGCGTGGCGCGCATCCCGACGTAGCACACCGAGGTCCCGTCGGGCAGGGTCGAGAAGACGACGGGCATGTAGTCCTCGCTGAACGAAGCGCCGATGCCCGAGGCGGCGAACACCGTCTCCGAGACCGGGGTCAGATCGGCCTCCAGCGGCGGGGACAGGTCCTTCATGCCGTCGACGAACTCGTACCGGATCCGGCTCGGGCTGATCGTGATGACGACGCCCTCGCGCTTGTAGGTGCCCACGAACGGCGCCATGTCCACCGCGATCGGCTCCGCCGGCGGCCCGAACGGGTCCGGCATGCGCACCCCGGCCAGCTCGGCCAGCAGCTCGCGGAACAGGGCGGCGTACACCTGCCGGGCCCCGCCCCCGTTGGTCATGAGCGCGACGGCCACGCCGGCCTGCGGGACGACGCGCAGGTAGGCGTACTGGCCGATGGCGGCGCCGTCGTGGCCGTAGCCGAAGACGCCGTCCCAGTCGTAGAGAGTCCAGCCCAGGCCCCAGCCGTCCGCGCTGACGGTCCACTTGTCCGGGACGTCCACCTCGCGCCGCTGCATGGCCGCCACCGCGTCGGCGGGCATCACGCGCGTGCCGTCGGGGGCCAGGCCGCCGGCCAGGTGCATCTGAGCGAAGCGGACGAGGTCGCCGGACGAGGTGATGATCCGGCCGGCCGGCCCCGCCGAGCGCGGCATCATGTCCCAGACGGGCGCCGGGTCGGGGTCCTGGCCCGGCTCGCCCAGGTGGCTCATCGCCGCGCGGAACCGCAGTGCCTCCTCCGGCAGCGTCATGGAGCGTTCGAGCCCGAGCGGCGTGAACACCAGGTCCCGCAGAGCCTGGTCCCAGGTCGTGCCGGTCAGCACCTCGACGAGGCGGCCGAGCACGACGTAACCGAGGCCGCCGTAGGAGACGGCCATGCCGGGCCGGCAGTCCAGGGCCACGTCCCGGGCCGCCTCGACGTACCTGGCCAGGCAGTCGTCGCCCCGGCCGGAGTCGTGGTTGAAGTCGTTGGTGACCCCGCCGGTGTGGCTGAGCAGCTGCCGGACGGTGATCACCTTGGTGGCCTCCTCGTCGGGAGTGGCGAACTCCGGCAGCACGTCCACCACCCGGGCGTCCAGGTCCAGCCGGCCCTCGCCGACGAGCCGCATGACCAGCGTCGCGGTGTGGACCTTGGCGATCGAGCCGGACAGGAACACCGAGTCGGGGGTCGTCGGCACGCCGGTCGCGCGGTTCAGCACGCCGGTGGCCAGCTCGTGGATGTTTCCGCCGGCCAGCACGGCCAGGGTCGCGCCGGGCACGTGGTGGGCGGCGCACAGCTCGTCGAGCCGCCGCTGCCAGTGCTCGACGTAGAAGGCGCGGCCGGTCGAGTCGAGCGTGCCCCAGTCGCCCGTGGCGTTCCAGTTCAGGTTCATGATCTCTCCTTAGATAGAGGCGGTCTTCTTGGGCATCACCAGCAGGGCCAGTACGGCGGCCGCCACGACGCCGGCGGCGCTGATGAGGAAGGCGGACGACATGGCCGTGGTGAAGGCGTCGCGGGCGGCGGCCGCGATCCCGGCGTCGCCGAGGCCGAGCGCGCTCCCGATCGAGAGGCGAGCCGCCGCCGGCGCGGTCGCGGGCATGGCCGCGGTGTAGGCACTGGCGAGCACGCTGCCCAGGACGGCGATGCCGAGGGCGGCGCCGGCCTGCTGGATGGTGTCGTTCAGCGCCGAGCCGACGCCGGCGTGCTCGGCGGGGATCGTGCCCATGAGGGCGGAGACGGCGGCGGGCATGGCCAGGCCGCCGCCGGCGCCCATGAGGAGCAGCGACACGGCCGCGGTGGCCAGGCCGCTCGACGCGTCGAGGGTGCTCAGCAGGGCGAACCCGGTCGCGCTCACGGCGAACCCGGTGACGATCAGCCGGCGGTTGCCGATCCGCGCGCCGAGGGTCGCGCCGAGGGTGTTGCAGGCCAGCGAGGCAACGGCCATCGGGATGAAGGCCAGGCCCGACTCGGTGGGCGTGTAGCCGAGGACGTACTGCAGGTACTGGGTGAGCACCAGCAGCAGGCCGCCGTTGCCGATCTGGACCAGGGTGAGCGAGAAGCTGCCGCCGCTGAAGGTGCGGTTGCGGAACAGGCGGAGCGGGACCATGGGGTGCGGCGTACGCAGCTCCCAGACCACGAACCCGGCGAGCGCGACGACCGCCACGGCCAGCGCCGGCACGGACAGGCCGTGCGGCAGCTCGATGATCGTCCAGACCAGCGCCGACATGCCGGCCACGGACAGCACCGCGCCGATCGGGTCCGGCCTGGTCTGCGGGCCCTTGGACTCGGGCATGAGCACCAGTGAGGCGACGATGGCCAGCACCGCGATCGGCACGTTGATCAGGAAGACGGCGCCCCACCAGAACCAGGCGATCAGCGCGCCGCCCAGCACCGGCCCGCCGACCAGGCCGAGCATGGCGACCGCGCTCCAGGCGGCCATCGCCTTGCGCCTCTCCTGCTCGTCGAACACGGTGATCAGGATCGACAGGGTGCTCGGCATGATGAGCGCGCCGCCGATGCCCATCACCGTGCGGGCGGCGATCAGCGTCACCGGATCGGCGGCGTAGGCGGCCGCCAGCGAGGCCACCCCGAACAGGGCCAGCCCGATCACCATGACCCTGCGCCTGCCGAACCGGTCGGACAGGCTGCCCGCCGTCAGCAGCAATCCGGCGAAGACCAGGATGTACGAGTCCAGGATCCACTGGATGTCCTGCGCGCTCGCGCCCAGGTCGGCGGTCAGCGGCGGGATCGCCACCGAGAGCACCATGTTGTCGATCACCAGCACGAGCGTGCTGAGACACAGCACCACCAGGATCAGCCAGCGGCGCGAATCACGTGCTTGCATCAGACCCTCCCAGGCCCCGAGTACGTTGTCCTCGTTGTGCGAACACTGTACGCAGAAGGGAAGGGCGTACGCAACTGGGGCCGGGCCCGCGACGAACGCGGGCCCGGCCCTTGCCGGATCAGTCCTGGTTGCGGGTGAAGTGGAACGGGCAGTGGCTGCCGCCCAGGCCGATGGTGGTGCGGCGCTCGAAGACGAACCCCTTGCCGAACGCGTGCTCCTCGCGCGACTTGGACACCGCCACCAGGGCCAGGAAGGGATCGGGAGCGGCGTCCAGCATGGCCAGGGTGCCCTGCCGGGTGGCCTCGCCGAGCGGCTCGACGAACGCCGTGCGCACGGCCTCGATCGTCGCCGGCCGGCCCAGCCTGGGCAGGAGCAGCTCGTACGCGGCCACGAGGGCCAGGGTCATGCGCAGGTTGTGGCGGGCGGGCTCGTCGACGATCAGGTGCCGGTTCGCCGGTTCGCCGCTTCGAGCTCCTCGTGACGGGCCCGCATGGCGGCGACGAGGTCGCCGTGCTCGCGACCGAGCGAGCACGCCAGCGCGCTCCACCGACCTACCAGGCGCTGACAAGCTTGAGTTGATGTTGTCCCGGCCAGTGTGGACCTCGCGGGAAGGTCCGGGGCCGATCGCTCAGGCGACGCTCATCCTAGATTTTTCCGGCTGTCGCGCCCGTGGCGGGGGCGTCCCGGCCTGCGGCGATAAGGCGCGCGTCAGGGTGCGCCGGACACGGGGATCTTGGGCTTAAGCAGGACTTACCCGCCGTTCGTCACGCTGGTGTCATCGGGACTCTAGGAGATGACATGGACGCGAACGCCCCTCGCGAGGACAGTGCCGGCGGCTGGAGCCAGTTCGGCGACAAGCCGCCCACCACCGGGACCTTCACCCGGCCCGGTCCGGTGCTGCCGCCTCCTCCGCCGCCGCAGCGGCAACGGGCCGGGTTCGTGCTCACGCGCAAGGCCGTCGCCGGGCTGGCGCTGGCGGCGTTCGCGGCGCTGACGGCGACCGCGCTCGGGGGCGGCGCCGTCGGCGCCTATGTCGCCGGCGCCGGCCAGCCGGTCCCGACGGTCACCAAGACCGTGGCGAGCCCGGTCTTCCGTACGGCCTCCGGCCAGCTCACGGTCGCGCAGGTGGCGGAGAAGGTGCAGCCGTCGGTCGTGATGATCCAGGGGCAGTCCGCCGAGGGCTCCGGCGTGGTGCTGTCGGAGGACGGGCTGATCCTCACCAACAACCACGTGGTGAGCGGCCAGGGCAGGCAGCTCACGGTGAAGTTCAGCGACGGCAAGACGGCCAAGGCCACCGTGGTCGGCACCGACCCGGCCACCGACCTCGCCGTCATCCGGGCCGAGGGCGTCTCGGGGCTGGCCAAGGTCACGCTGGGCGACAGCGACCAGCTCAAGGTGGGCGACGACGTGCTGGCCCTCGGCAGCCCGCTCGGCCTGGACGGGACGGTGACGTCGGGCATCATCAGCGCGCTCGACCGTACCGTGACCGCCGGCGGCGGCCGGGGCGACCAGCAGCTCCCGCCGGGCCTGGGCGGGCAGGGGCAGACCCAGGCGGAGGAGCCGACCACGCTCGGCGGCATGATCCAGACTGACGCGGCGATCAACCCGGGCAACTCCGGCGGCGCCCTGGTGAACGCGGTAGGCGAGCTGGTCGGCATCAACAGCGCGGTCGCCGCCGACGGCGTCAACCTCGGCTTCGCGATCCCCGTGAACACCGCCAAGCAGGTCTCCGAGCAGCTCATCAGCAAGGGCAAGGTGACCCACGCCTTCCTCGGGGTGAGCGTCACCGACGCCACCGGCGACGTGCCCGGCGCGCTGATCCGCCAGGTGAGCGCCGGCAGCCCGGCCGAGAAGGCGGGGCTGAAGCAGGGGGACCTGATCACCAAGATCGGTGCCACGGCGGTCTCCGGCGGCGACACGGTGGTGGGTCAGGTCCGCGGGTTCAAGGTGGGCCAGCAGGTGCCGGTCACGTACCAGCGGGGCGGCAAGACCGACACCGTGACCGTGACCATGGAGGAGAAGAAGTAACCCGTCTCCCGCGCCTCCGCAGCGGCCCGGAGCAGGTCCGGGTCGGAGTCGGCCGGTCGTCGATGCGGGCTTCAGCGGAGGGAGATGTAGAGGGCCTCGCCGACCTTGCGGTAGCCGACGCGGGCATAGACCCGCGCGGCGCCGTCGTCGGCCGGGGTGAGGAACGGGGTCGTGACCCCGGCGCCCGCGCCCTCGCGGGTCAGCAGCGCCGTGACCGCTCCCGCGATGCCGCGCCGCCGGTGCGAGGGCAGCACCGCGATGCCCGCGACCTCGGCGACCCCGTCGTGCGGGCGGCCGAGCTGCCCGGCTCCGACGGCCTCCCCGGCGTCGAAGGCGGCGGCGATCAGGCCGCCGCCGTCGAGGACCCGCCGGAAGCGCGCGATGTCGTGCTCGGTGGGATCCGGCGCGTCGAACGCCTCGTTCATCACCTGCGCGACCTGCCAGAGGTCGGCGTCCTCGGTCACGAGCGCGACCCGCACGTCCACCGGCCGCTCCACCACCTCGTCCGGCGGGCACACCAGCAGCGGGTAGCGCCCCTCCTGGGTGAACCCGGCCGCGAGCAGGGCGTCCTCCACCTTCGGGGACACCTGCGGCACGTATTCCAGGCGAGGCGTCCTGGCCCGCGCGCGGAACGCCCCGATCAGCGCGGCGACCTCATCCGCCGTGGGCGCGGCGTCGTCGTCGGGAACGGCGTAGTTGAACGGGAGCGCGTCGTCGTGCTCGTCGAACTTGATCGTGAACGGCCCGCACCGGACCGCCCGGTCCCCCGCCATCGACCTGATATAGGCATGCACGTGAGCGCCCAGCAAATGCGTTCGCCTTTCCCTGCGGATCCGACTTCCCTTGCGGATCCGACTTCCCCTGCGGATCCGACGCATACGCTATAGCCGCCGCCGCATGGCCGCCGCCCGATCAGCCCGCCCCGGGGACGATCAGGCCGCCCTCGTAGGCGGCGATCACCGCCTGCACCCGGTCCCGCAGCCCCAGCTTGGTCAGCACGTTGCTGACATGGGTCTTCACGGTGTGCTCGCTGACCACCATGGCCTGCGCGATCTCCGCGTTGGACAGGCCACGGGCGATCATGCGCAGCGTCTCCTGCTCGCGGGCCGTGAGCGCGGCCAGCCGTTCCGAGGGCGGCGCGGCCGGACGGGCGGCCGTTCTGGCGGTGAACTCGGCGATCAGCTTCGTGGTGACCGACGGCGCGAGCAGCGACTCGCCGGCCGCCACCACCCGTACGGCGTGGATGAGGTCGTCGCGGCGGACGTCCTTCAGCAGGAACCCGCTCGCCCCCGCGCGCAGCGCGTCGTAGACGTAGTCGTCCAGGTCGAACGTGGTCAGCATGAGCACGCGGCAGCCGCTCTCCGCGCACACGATCCTGGCCGCCTCGATGCCGTCCATGACGGGCATGCGGATGTCGAGGAGCAGCAGGTCGGGACGGTGCTCGCGGACGGCCGCGACGGCCTGCTGCCCGTCCCCCGCCTCGGCGACGACCTCGATGTCCGGCTGGGCGTCGAGGATCATGCTGAACCCGGCGCGTACCAGCTCCTGGTCGTCCGCGACCACCACGCGCACGCTCACGCCGCCACCGCCCGGCCGGCCATCGGGAGCCGTACGAGGACCCGGAAGCCCGGCCCGTCGGCGCGCCGGCCGAAGTCGGCGGTGCCGCCGCAGGCCGCGGCCCGCTCGCGGATGCCGATCAGGCCGTTGCCGCCCGAGGGGAGCGAGGTTCCGGAGCCGCGGCCGTCGTCGGCGATGTCGATCATGAGGGTGTCGTCCTGCCAGGTGAGTCTGATGTCGGCGCGGGACGCGCCCGCGTGCTTGACGATATTGGTGAGGGCTTCCTGGGTGATCCGGTAAGCGGCGATCTCCGTGTCGGGGGTCAGCGGCCCCGGCTCGCCGGAGGCGGAGTAGGTCACGTCGAGGCCGGTGGCCCTGACCTGTTCGGCCAGGGTGGTGAGCGCGGCGATCGTCGGCTGCGGCGCGCGCGGGCCCTCTTCCTCCTTGAGCACGCTCAGCATGCGGCGGAGCTGGACCATGGCGTCGCGGCCAGCGGCGGCGATCGCGTCGAAGACGGCCTCTGCCCTGGCCGGGTCGCTCCTGACCACCACCGGTCCGGCCTCGGCCTGGACGACCATGAGGCTGACCGCGTGAGCCAGGATGTCGTGCATGTCGCGGGCGATCCTGGCCCGCTCGCGTTCGGCGGCCCGCTCGGCCTCGGCCTGGCGCTCGCGGGCCAGCTGAACGGCGCGTTCCTCAAGCGCGGCGGCGTGGGCGCGGGAGGCGGCGGCGGCCCGGCCGATGGCGTAGGCGGCGGTGAAGAGCACGACGCCGCGCATGGCGGTCTCGGAAGAGCCGACCATGAGCAGGCCGCCGGCGATCGTGAGCACCATCGTGATCAGGCGGGGCCACCTGGCGGAGTAGGCGGCCACGGTGTAGAGCGCCATGAGGGAGCCGTACCAGATGGGCTGCGCGGCCACCTCGTCGACGACGTCGTAGAGCGCGGTCGCGACGAGGCCGGACAGCAGGACGGTCACCGGCGCGCGGCGCCGCCAGATGAGCGGCACCGTGGCGGCGACCACGACCACGTAGCCCCACCAGTGCCAGGGCCCGCCGTACGGGTTCTCGCGGGAGAACAGCGGCCACAGCTGCACGACCAGCACCAGCAGCGCGAGCACGGCGTCCACCCAGATCTGCGGCAGCGAGCTCGACCACCGGCGAAGCTGCGCGAAGAACCGTATATCGGACATGGCGTCCCATCTTGCCTCGTGCGTCATGCGAGCGCGGCGGCGGGCCTGCCCATGACGGGAACCTGGCGGGCGAGGGGGACGAACGAGACCAGCAGGCAGAGGGCGCCGAGCGGGATGAGGTCCTTCTCGACGAACGGCAGGACGAGGTCGGCCAGGACCAGGACGGGCGCCCACATCTTCACCCGGCGCAGCGCCGCGAGCTGCACCACGAGGGCGAGCTGCCCGGCGAAGAACAGCAGGGGTACGACGTCGTAGACGACGGCCGAGACGCCGGGGACGCTCTTGACCTGGTCGAACAGCCCACCCATCGCCTCGTGGTCGGCGGACATGAACCCGACCGCGATGTCGATGCCGAACTGTGCGAGCAACGCCACGACGCCGACGGTCCCGGCCGCCGCGCTCGCGGTGGCCAG
Source organism: Nonomuraea angiospora (assembly GCF_014873145.1). Taxonomy (NCBI): domain Bacteria; kingdom Bacillati; phylum Actinomycetota; class Actinomycetes; order Streptosporangiales; family Streptosporangiaceae; genus Nonomuraea; species Nonomuraea angiospora. The sequence goes on from NZ_JADBEK010000001.1 coordinate 7,307,386, forward strand.
GGCGTTCCCGCCGGCCATTCGCCGCATCTGCCAGAAGATGGGGACGTACAGGACGAGCGCCGCCATGAAGGCGAGGTGGCCGGTGGTCCACGCGATGCCGGGACCCCGGCTGCCGTCGAGGCCGTCGAGGATGCGGATCACGCCGTAGGCGAGCACGAGCAGGGGCGCGGCGATGAAGGGGATACGGGAGTTCATGGAGACGATCCTCGGCGTCGCGGGGGTCCTCGGGCATCGCCGGTGAGGGCGATTCCGCGGCTCCCTCTCAAGAGCGAGGACGAATCCGTCGTTCAGCCGCGCCGTGCGTAGTGCTGCTGGATCAGCGCGGCCGCGCAGGCCAGCGCGGCCAGGCCGAACCCGATGCCGACGAACATGTTGAGATCGGAGGTGGAGGTGACCATGTTGGCGACCGCGAAGATCGCCAGCAGCAGCCACAGGACGGGGCGGGGGATTCGGACGGGGGCCATGGTGCGCTCCTCACGAGATCGGGTGACACCCCAAGACGCTACGGATCGCCGTCGCCACGGGCGATCCCACCAGTGAGACAGCCCGAGGTACAGCAGGCTGTACTGTTCGTCCGGCATCAGCCCTTCGCCCTGGGAGATGTCCTAGGGTCGGAGAATGCCGACTCCCGACGCGGGGACCTTACGCCGGTGGGACATGGTGGCCCGGACCCGCGCCACCCTCGACGCCCTCGAACACCTCGTCGGCGGCGTCGGCACCGCCATCCTGGCGATCCTGGCCGTGTTCGTCGTGGCCATCACCGCGCTGGCCTGCCTCGTCGGCGTCGGCCTGTTCCTGGTGCCCACCGCCCTGCACGTGCTGCGCATCGTCGCCGACCGGGAGCGGGGGCGGCTGTCCCGCTGGGGTCCGGACGTCGTCATCAGCCCCGACCCGGTCCCGTCCGAGATGCGGGCGGCGATCAGGAACCCGGCGAGCCGGCGCGAGCTGTGCTGGGCGCTGGTCCACGGGTCCGTCGGACTGATGCTCGGGGCGCTCGGCATGACGCTGCCGCTCAGCGCGGTACGCGACCTCACGTTCCCGCTGTGGTGGCGGCTGCTGCCGGACGGGGCGGGCGTGGACCTCTGGGTGGTGGACGACCTCCCGAGCGCCCTCGCGGTCGGCGCGCTGAGCGTGGGCTGGATCGCGCTGACCCTGGCCCTCGTCCCCGGCATGGCGCGCCTGCAGGCGTGGCCGGGACGGCGGCTGCTGGCCGCCGATCCCAGCACCGACCTGGCGCTGCGGGTCGCCCAGCTCACCGCGACCCGCGCGGAGGCGCTCGACGCGCACGCCGCCGAGCTGCGGCGGATCGAGAGGTCGCTGCACGACGGCACGCAGAACCGGCTCGTCGCCGTCAACGTCATGCTCGGCGCGGCCCGCCGCGCGCTGGCCCGCGACCCTGCCACCGCCGACGCCATGCTCGAACGCGCGCAGGACGCCGCCGAGCAGGCGCTGGCCGAGCTGCGCGCGGTCTCGCGCAGCATCCTGCCCCCGGTGCTGACGGACCGGAGCCTCGCCGACGCGCTGAGCGGCCTGGCCGCCAGCTGCCCCGTCCCCTGCCGGATCGACGTCGACCTGCCCGGCAGGTGCGCCGCGTCCGTCGAGGCCACGGCCTACTTCGTGGTGGCCGAGGGGCTCACCAACATCGCCAAGTACAGCCAGGCGCGGCACGCCACCGTCACGATCCGGCGGCACGACGACCGGCTGGACCTCCGGATCACCGACGACGGCCGCGGCGGGGCGGACGAGCGACGCGGGTCGGGGCTGGCCGGGATCCGCCGCCGGGCCGAGGCCCTCGACGGGACCTTCGCGCTGACCAGCCCAGAAGGCGGACCTACCACCATGAATGTGAGCCTCCCATGCGGATTGTGATCGCCGAGGACGACCCGCTCCTGCGCGAGGGCCTCGCGCTGCTGCTGCGGGCGGAGTCGCTGGACGTCGTGGCCACCGCGCCCGACCCGGACGGCTTCCTGACCGCGATCGACGCCCACAGGCCGGACGTCGCCATCGTGGACGTCCGGATGCCCCCGACCCACACCGACGAGGGCATCGTCGCGGCCGTCGAGGCCCGGCGGCGTCAGCCGGAGCTGGCCGTGCTCGTGCTGTCGGCGTACGTGGAGCAGGCGTTCGCCACCGACCTGCTCGCCCACGGCAGCGCCCGGCTGGGCTACCTGCTCAAGGAGCGGGTGGGGCGGGTCGAGGAGTTCATGGGCGCGCTGCACCGGGTGGCGGAGGGGGGCACGGCCATCGATCCGGAGGTCGTCGCGCAGCTGCTGGCCCGCAGCAGGCCCGACAGCCGGCTCGACCGGCTCAGCCCGCGCGAGCGCGACGTGCTGGCCCTGATGGCCGAGGGCCTGGGCAACGCCGCGATCGCCGAGCGGCTGTTCGTCACCGACGGCGCCGTGCACAAGCACATCCGCAGCATCTTCTCCAAGCTCGACCTGGCGCCGACCGACCGGACCGACCGGCGCGTGGCGGCCGTCCTGCACTACCTGGAGAACGGGAAATAGGGAGCTAGGCGCCCAGGTCGCGGGCGATGTTGTCCAGCCTGGTCGCCAGGTCCTCCAGAGCCTCGTCGCTCAGGCCGCCCTCCGGCAGCCGGGCCGCGAGCTCGTCGCGGTGCGCGATGACCAGGCCCTTGTGCGCGTCATCCACCTCATCGGCCGGCAGGACCACGCAGTCACCCCGCACGAACACCAACGTGGCGTCGGGTTGCTCCGACTGCAGCAACTGGCGGACGCATTCAAGATCTATCAGAGACATCTCGGCTCCTCTGCCCCGACTGGCTTCAAGCTGGGCGCTTACCCAGAGGGCACTCATCCGAACGTCGGAGGGCCGCCGTCGGCGTGCGAGCGCCGTACGCCGAACGTCACCAGATACACCGCTGCCCCCAGCGCCACCAGGGCGGGCGGCACGGCGAGCAGCGGCCGCGCGGCCAGCAGGGCCAGCACGGTCAGGACCACCCCCACCAGCAGCCCGAGCGCGCCCGCCAGCAGGCGCACGCCGAGCCAGCTCGACGGCGGCGGCGACGCCGGCCACTCCCCATGGCCGCCTCCGTGCACGTCGGGCACGCCGGTGTCGCTCACCACGCCGGAGGAGGTGATCTCCTCGGGAGGCGGCGGCTCGCGCAGCACGGGAGCGAAGAACTCGTCCTCCGGGTCCTTGTCGTGCCTGTTCATCCTGGATCACCTCGCCGGATCGGCTTCCTCCAGCTCCTGCAGGAACGGGTTGACCACGGCGTTCAGCTCGGCCAGGAGCGCTTCGAGCGAAGCCTGGGCGTCGTCGAGGTTCGGCAGGCCCGCGGCCCGCGCGTGGGTGGGCGTGGGCAGGCGCTCGACCGGCAGGGGCACGCGGAGCTCCAGCGTGCTCAGCGCGGTCGGCCGCTCGTACGGCGGCGGCACGTAGGTGGGCTCCTGGCGCTGCCAGCTCGACCAGCCCTGCGGCAGCCGGACCGCGGGCGGGGCGGCCAGCTCGACCACCGCCAGCAGGCCCGGCGCCTCCTCCGGACGGTGACAGGTCGCGTCCAGCACCCGCGGGTGGCGGCGTACGTAGGCGTGCTCCGCCACCGGGCGCGTGGCCACCTCCCACGCGCCCAGTGCGAAGTGCAGCGGGTCCAGCGTGACGCCGCCCGCGGCCGGTTCGCCGTGCATGGCTTCGAAAGCATGCCGCCATCTGCGCAGCTCCTCGCCATAGCGCTCCTGCGCGCTGCCCGGCTCCGCGCCGTCGCGCCCTCGCGCGGCGCCGATCCAGAACGCCTGCGTGCCGGCCATGCGCCTCCCCCGGTGTCAGCCCTTGATCTCGATGCGTCGAGCGCGGCCCTTCTCGGTCTTGGGAACGCGCACGATCAGGATCCCGTCCGCCAGCTCGCCGCCGATGTGCTCGGTGTCGGCGTCGCTCGGCAGGATCGTCCGGTAGACGAACCGCCCGGTGCGCCGGCGCAGCATCTGGCCCTTGTCCTCCTCGTTGACCTCCCCGGACACGCACAGCTCGCTGTCGTTGACCTCGACGTTGATGTCCTGCCGCTTCAGGCCGGGAAGCTCCGCCCGTACGATGTAGGCGTCCGGGGTCTCCTCGGTCTCCGCCACCGGCCGCCAGGCGGCCAGATCGCTCTCCGCGCCCTGCTCGAAGAGCCGTCCCATCTGGTCCCACAGCTGCTCGAACTCGGTGAAGGGATCCCAGGACCGCCTCTGCCAGGGGACACCCGCCTGCATCGCTCCGCGATTGCGCCTTATCGGCAAAGCCACTGCTTTCTCACCTCCGTGACGTGAGGGACACCGTCGCCCCCCTCCTCCAAATTCATCCCGTACCCGCAATTGCCCGTCGTGAACGGTTTAGTCGCAGGTCAGAGGGTGTGTCGAAGCCATCGGACGGGGAAGCGGAGTGGACATGACCGAGGAAACGGGGAGCACGCCGGGCGCCGGGGAATCCGCCCTCCCCACGGTCACGCTGGCGCTCGCGGGCGACACCATGCTCGGCCGCGGCGTGGCCGAGCGGCTGAGGCTGACCGCCGATCCGGCCGACTTCTTCGACACCGGCGTGCGCTCGGTGCTCTCCCGGGCCGACCTGGTCCTGTTCAACCTCGAATGCTGCGTCTCGGACCGCGGCCGACGCTGGGACCCGCTGCGCAAGGCGTTCCACTTCCGCGCCCCGCCCCAGGCCGCGGCGATGCTGGCGGAGCTGGGGGTGCACGCGGTCACGCTGGCCAACAACCACGCCCTGGACTACGGCCACGAGGCCCTCCTCGACACCCTCGACCACCTGGCGGCGGCCGGGATCCGCACCGTGGGCGCGGGCGCCGACCTGGCCCGGGCCTGGGAGCCCGCCGAGCTGAAGGTGGGGGATCTCCGCCTGGCGGTGCTGGGCGTCACGGACCATCCTCCCGAGTTCGAGGCCACCGAGCGCCGGCCCGGCGTCGCGTACGCCGACCTGGGCTTCGGGGTGCCGGACCGGCTCACGAGCACGATCGGGGGCCTGGACGCCGACCTCGTCCTGGTCTGCGTCCACTGGGGTCCGAACATGACCTCCAAGCCCGTCACGCACGTCCGCCGCGCCGCCCGGGCCCTGGTGAAGGCCGGGGCGTCCCTGGTGGCCGGGCACTCAGCGCACGTCTTCCACGGGGTGGCCGGACCGGTCCTGTACGACCTGGGCGACCTCATCGACGACTACATCGTGGACCCCGAGCTCCGCAACGACCTCGGGCTGATCTTCCTGGTCACCCTGGACGAGCGGGGCCCGGTACGGCTGCGGGCCGTCCCCATCGCGCTGGACTACTGCCGTACCAGGATCGCGAACGACATGGAGGCCCGCTGGGTCCGGGCCCGGTTCACCGCCGCCTGCGCCGACCTCGGCACCGAGGTCCGGTGGGAGGCCGGCACGCTCACCGTCGATCTCCGGTCACGGGTGGATTGACCGGACGCGCCACCCACTTCGGGTACGCGGTCAATCACCCAGAGTGACCATATGGTGTTGGTCAGTGGCCCCATGGGGGTCCGGCACCTAGCGAGAGGATCGACATGGCGCACGAACCGAGAATCGACGTCGAGAGCAGAGCCCAGTCGGTCAGGAACAGCCTGACAGAGGAGCAGTCCGAGCGGATCGTGGACGCGCTCGGCGAGCAGGGGATCTGGTTCGCGACCCCGCATCCCCGGGTGAGCGAGGCGCCCAGGCCCGACCGCGTCTGGGAGCTGGTGGGCGACAAGCCGCACCTGGGGCGCACGGCCACCGGGCGGGCCGCGATCTACCTGGCCGACGGGCACAGCGCGCTGACCCGGCCGCTGATCTTCGCCGACGGCTTCGGTTACGGGCCCAGCGACCTGGACGCGCTGTGGGCCCACTTCAACAGCGAGCGCAGCCCCGGCTTCCTGGACCAGCTCCGGAGCATGGGCATCGACGTCATCCTCCTGGGCTTCGACCAGCGCCAGACGTACATCCAGGCCAACGCCGCCGTGGCGGTCACCTGCGTCCAGCGCGCCATCCGGGAGCGGCAGGGCGACCTGCCGCTGGTCGTCGGCGGCGTCAGCATGGGCGGCATGGTCACCAGGTACGCGCTGGCGCGCATGGAGACCGAGGGCGCCGACCACCAGACCGACAAGTACTTCTCCTACGACACGCCGCACCTCGGCGCCTGGATCCCGCTGGTGCTCCAGCAGCTCGCCTACCTGCACGAATCGCTGGAGCCGAACGCGAACGGCCCCGGGCAGGCCGAGCTGATCCGCAGCCCGGCCGCCCAGCAGCTCCTGTGGGCCTGGGTCGAGAACGAGGACTACTCGGGCCCCGTGACCACCGCCAGCCCGCTGCGCACGGACTTCCTGGACGACCTGCGCCGAGTGGGCTGGTTCCCGATCCGCCCGTACAAGCTGGGGCTGGCCAACGGGGTCGGCGACGGCACGGGGCGCGACCTGCCGCCGGGCACGCCGGTGTTCGACCTGCACTACGATCCACTGCAGCTCACCGCCAAGATCCAGCCGGACATGGGCCAGCTGCAGAACGTCGGCACGGTCAAGTTCGGGGCTCCGACGTGGACGAGCGCCACCTCGCACGTGGCCGCGTTCGACGGGGCGCCGGGCGGCACGCTCGACTCGTGGGGCAGGGTGGCCGACGCGATCGGGCTGCCCGTCCAGGAGCGGTTCCGCCACAGCTGCTTCGTGCCCGCGGTCAGCGCCATCGCCCTGGCCAGGGACCCGTACCACTGGCAGACCGACCTCTACAGGGACCTCACCGAGCTGCCGAAGGACGAGACGTTCCTGGACGCGTTCTGCTGCGACACGGCCGACACCGAGCACGGCAACGTCTCCGAGGTGCTGATCGACTGGTTCCTGGAGCAGCTCGCCGGCTGGTAGCGGCGAGGCAACGGCGGCGAGGCGCCGGCTCGCACGCGAGCCGGCGCCTCTTCGTGTCCAGCGGGTGCCGCTTCGTGTCCAGCGGGTGCCGCTTCGTGTCTAGCGGGTGCCGCGGTGCACGACCAGGAGCTGGTCGCGGGTGGCGTTCCGGTCGCGGTAGGCGATGGCGGCCGGGGCCTCGGCGCTGTGGTGGCCGGGCAGCCGCTCGTCGGCGCTCCAGGAGGAGCCGTCGAAGACGGTCCACCACAGGCGCTGGTCACTGGCGCCACGGTGGACGCAGTAGAGGCGGTCCTTGTAGACGGTCAGGGCGGGGCCCTCGGCGGCCGAGTGCATGGCCAGCTTCTGGTCGCGCGTCCAGGCGGTGCCGTCCCAGCGCGTCCACCACAGGCTGGAGTCCTTGCCGGTGTGCACGCAGTAGAGGTGGCCCCGCCAGACGGCCAGCGCCGGGGTGGACCGGCAGGCGTGGCCGGGCAGCTGCGTGCAGGGGCTCCACGAGGAGCCGTCCCATCGCGTCCACCACAGGGTGGAGTCGGTGCCGGCGTGCACGCAGTAGAGCTGCCCGTCGAACGTGGCCAGCGCGGGGGCCGAGGCGCTTGGGTGCTCGGGCAGCCTGGCGTCGGGGCTCCAGGCGGAGCCGTCCCACCGCGTCCACCACAGGTTGTCGTCGCCGTCGCCGCGGTGCACGCAGTAGAGCTGCCCGTCGTACGCCGCCAGCGCCGGGGCCGAGTCGCTGACGTGCCCTGGCAGTCTCCGATCCGCGCTCCACCCTTCCTGGGCGTCGTAGACCGTCCACCACAGGCTGGGATCGTCGACCTTGCCGCGGTGGACGAGGACCAGCCCGTCCTGGAACTCCGCCAGCGCCGGGCTCGACACGCTGAAGTGCTCGACGAACGTCTGGTCCGGGGTCCACCCCTCGCCGGGCTCGTACACCGTCCAGTACAGCCGCTCGCCGTCGCGCCGGTCCTCCCTGGCCGGCACCAGCATGGCGGGCGCGACCCACGGCGAGACCAGCTTCACGCCGTACGGCCGGGCGACCGAGGTGATCCAGTCGGCCTTGGCGCGCACCTGCCGCTCGATGAGCGGGGCGAGCCAGGAGCCCAGCACGGTGGCCGCGGTCTCGCCGACGAGCTGCGGGATCTCGGCGGCCAGCAACGCGGCGCTCTCGTTGAGGTGGATCTCGAAACCCCACCCCCTGGAGACCGGCCAGACCTCCGCGCCCATGGTGCCGAGCTCGCTCTGGAGCCGCCGTACGCGGTCCTGGGCCTGGGGCGACAGTCCGGCGATCTGGCGCCCGCTCTCCCGCTTGGCCGCCGACCACTCGACCTCGACGGCCTCCCCCACGGACGGCTCGTCCAGCAGCTCGCTCTCGACGGCCGCGTCCACGGCGGCGGCGGCCACCGGGTCGTCCTGGCTGTGCAGCAGCGCCTCCTCCCCGTCCACCGCCGCCGTGTCGAGCCCCGCTCTGTCGGTCCGGGTGTCATCAGTCATTTCCAGCCCCCCTGGAGTGATCCGCACCATTCGATGCGCATATGTCCCATCCATGGTAACCAGACGTAGTTGTCCGATTACTCTCCAGGGGGCTCGGGGACTACCTCTCGATGTCCACCGTGAACGCGTCGAAAACCGCTTGTCCGGTGCCCTCCCCCGCCGCGAACAGGCCCAGCACCGCCCCCACCCACCGGCTCTGCGTGGCCTGGAAGGGAGCGCCGACCTCGCGCAGCCCGTCGCCGGTGTCGGCCAGGAACGTGACGAGCGCGTCCGCCCCGATCCGCGCGCCGACGGTGACGGGCGCGCCGTCCTTCACGGGCACGGGTTCCATGTCGCCGCACACCAGGACGGTCCCGGCCGCCGTGCGCTCCAGCCCGACGTAGGCGTAGGTGAACCCGAGCACGACCAGTCCCGCCCGGCCCTCGCCGTCCAGGGTGAGGCCGGCGGTGACCGTACACGGGTCGCCGGGCAGCCGCTGCCCGAGCACGGACGGGCGCTCCCTGAGGTCCTCCGGCCCCGGCGCGCAGGCCAGGCGGAGGGTGCCGTCCCGCAGCTCCCACCAGGAGGGGTCGGGGTTGGCCTGCCAGCTCCACTGCAGCCCCAGCTCGGGCCCGGCGAAGTCGTCGGAGGTGGCGGGCTCGGCCGGCGTGCCGCCGGGGACGGGCACGGGGCCGCCGGGCACCGGCTCGCCGTCCGCGCCCATGACCGGCCAGCCGTCCTCCCAGGTCATGGGCTGCAGGTGGACGACCCTGCCGTAGGCGCCGCGGTCCTGGAAGTGCATGAACCAGTGCTCGCCCGACGGGGTGTCCACCCAGCCGCCCTGGTGCGGCCCGTTCACGTCGGTGCCGCCCTGCTCCAGCACGATCCGGTCCTCGTACGGACCGAAGATCGAGCTCGCCCGGAACACCGACTGCCAGCCCTGCTCCACTCCGCCCGCCGGGGCGAAGATCCAGTACGTGCCGTCGCGCTTGTAGAGCTTGGGCCCCTCCAGCGTCCGGTATCCGGGCAGCAGGTCGGCGTCGATGATCAGCGTGCCCTCGTCCAGCACCTCGCGGGCGTCCGGCGACATGCGGTGCAGGGTGAGCCGGTTGTTGACGCCGGCGCGGCTCTTGGCCCAGCCGTGCACCAGGTACGCCTGGCCGTCGTCGTCCCACAGCGGGCACGGGTCGATGAGCCCCGCGCCCGGCTTGACCACGTGCGGCGCGGTCCACGGACCCCGCGGGTCCTGCGCGCTCACCACGTGGATCCCCACGTCGGGGTCGCCGTAGAAGATCCAGAACCGGCCGTCGTGGTGGCGCAGCGAGGGCGCCCAGACGCCGCACCCCGGTCGCACGTCGTCATAGCCGCTCGTCACGGCGTGCCCGATGATCGTCCAGTTGACCAGGTCGCGCGAGTGCAGGATCGGCAGGCCCGGGACCTTGGTGAACGTGGAGGCGGTCAGGTAGAAGTCCGCGCCGACGCGGATCACGTCGGGGTCGGACCAGTCGGCGTTCAGCACGGGGTTGCGGTAGGTCGTCATCCCTCACTCCTTGGCGGCACCTGCTGCAATCGGTTGCAGGAAACGTCGCACCCGCACGTACGTGCCGTCAAATGGCCCGGGTGCCCGCAGGCGGCCGGGAGCAGGCCGTCCTGGCTGAAATTCGAAATTTTCGGGGCGCTGGCCTGGCGATTCCCAGGCGCGGCGGGGAGAGTGGGGGTCATGACGGTCGAGGACCAGCCCCCGCAGTTGCCCAAACTGGCCGTGATCGCCCGCGAGGCCGGTGTATCCGTTGCAACCGTTTCCAAAGCCCTCAACGGCCGCTCCGACGTCTCCGCCCACACCCGCCGGCTCGTCGCCGAGGTGCTGGAGCGGCGCGGCTACCCCCGGCAGCGGGTCCGGCCCGCGCGGGGCAGCATGGTGGACGTCATGCTGCAGGCCCTCGACTCGCCGTACGCGCTGGCGATCCTGGGCGGGGTGGAGGACGCGGCCTGGCGGGCGGGCGTGGACCTGGTGGTCTCGGCCGTCTGCGACCGCACCAGGCACGGCCAGCCCCCGCCCGCGTGGCTGGACCGGATCGGCGCCCGCGACAGCGCCGGCGTCCTGCTCGTGCGCACGTCGCCGACCGCCGCGCAGCGGGCCTGGCTGGCCGACCGGGGGATCCCCGCGGTGATCGTCGACCCGCGCCGCAAGCCGCCGTCCGGCCTGCCCGCCGTCGCCTCGGCCAACCGGGACGGCGCGCGGGCGGCCACCGAGCACCTGATCGCCCTCGGTCACTCGCGGATCGCCGTCGTCGCGGGCCGTCCCGGGGTCCCGTGCGCGACCGAACGGCTGGCCGGTTACCGCCAGGCCATGGCCGCCGCCGGGCTCCGGGCCGACCCCCGGTGGGAGGTGTGCGGCTACTTCCAGCAGGGCGACGCCCTGCGAGCCACCCGCCGCCTGCTCGCCTCCCTCCCCCATCCGCCGACCGCCGTCCTCGCCTGCTCGGACTCCATGGCCGTCGGGGTGTACCAGGCGCTGGGCGAGCACGGGCTGCGCGTGCCCGACGACGTGAGCGTGGTCGGCTTCGACGACTCCTGGGCCGCCGCGCACGTCGCGCCGGCCCTCACCACGGTCCGCCAGCCCTGGCCCGAGCTGGGCGCGGCGGCGCTGACGGCGTTGCTCACCGACGGCGCCCCGGCCCGGATCGAACTGCCCACGGAGCTGGTCATCCGCTTGAGCACCGCTCCACCCCGGCCGTCCTGACCACTTTGTGGGGACCAGGGACCGATGCGGTTCTGTACACAAAGATCGCTGCGGATCGGCGGATCATCCTGACCGTTTCCACAAAACGCGAATCTGGAGGTGCGAATCATTCCACGTGCTCCCGCAGCCTGAGCCTGATTTATCCCGCGAGATGAAGTGCGACCACCAGCAGCATCAGACGGGTCCACCACCCGGCAGGCCCGATCTTTATCTCGTGAATTCTTACGCTGCTCGGGTCAAAGCTGAGGCCGTAATGACGGGTGCCGCGCCCTATGCGTGACGCTTATTCATGAGGGCGACCGAGAGGTCCCAGCGTCGGCTCTGCGCCGATGCAGGCGTGCTGCGCCGCCAGAATGGCGGACCGCAGGGGCGCAGCGAGGGCACCCACACGCCGCGACCCGGCCGCCTGTCGTCATAGCCGCTCGTCACGGTGTGCTCGGTGATCGGCGCGGCTCTGTACAGAAAGATGTACAGTTGATGTATGACTGGCCTGCACCACGCTACCGAGTTGAGCGTCACAGAGGCGGCCCAGCGAGGTGTTGCCCGCCTGGTAGCTGAGGCGGAGCAAGGGACCGATCTGGTGGTCACCCGCCGGCATCAGCCGGTGGCGGCCGTGGTGAGCATCCGCCGGCTCAACGAGTTGGAGGAGGCGGCGGCTGATCTGCGCGATCTGGCGCTTGTGCTCGCTCGGTCGGTCACGGACACGGGGGCGCGGGTCTCGCTCGATGAGGTGGTGGCCGCTTTCGGGCACACTCGCGAGTCGCTGGCCGCCATCCCAGACGACGAGTGAGCCGTGTCCGACGTCGTCTTCACGGCGCCGGCGGTCGATGACCTCCGGCGCATCGGCCCAGACGCGGTGCCCAAGGTGCTCAAGAAGATCCTTCTCCTGTTGGACTACCCTGAGGCTGGTTACCCGCTCGGTGGGGGACTGACCGGTTTTCGGAAGCTTGTGGTCGGTCGCAACACGTGGCGTGTCGTCTACCGCATCACCGACGACAAGTCGGTGGAGATCTGCGAGGTGTGGGCTGTCGGTGAGCGAGCCGACGCGGAAGTCTACGCCGAGGCGGCGGCGAGGGTTCGCGAGGCGGGTACCGACCGTCCGGAGATCATCCAGCTCGGCCAGGTGATCGAGCGTCTTGGCACGCTGGCCGATCACATTCGGGTGAAGAAGGCGCCGTCTAGAGAACCGGTTCCAGATTGGCTCGCGGACCGGTTGATCTACACGGTCGGGATGGCCCGCGAGGATGTTGCCGCTCTGGATCTCCAAGAGGCGGTCGACTTGTGGGCTGAGCACCGGTCCAAGCCCCATTAGGTCGCATATCGGCAGCGGTTTCTGAAAGCCGATATCCCCCTGCTCCCCGGCCCAGGAATTCTCCGAAGGCGAGCCGGTCCGGGGTGGGCAGCAGGCGGCCCACTGTCCAACCGGTCAACGGGCGGGGCCCGATGGCGCCGGAGGCGCGGGGGTGCGCCGGAGGCGCGGGGGTGCGCCGGAGGCGCCTGAATAAGGGCGTCTGAGCCCTTGCGCGAAGCGCCTCCGGCGAAGCCCTTTGTCTGGGGCGGGTGTCAGCAGGCCCACCATCCAGACGGGTAACGGGCGGGTGGCCCCGGCCCACCTACTACTTGCCGTCGTGGTCGTGGTGGCGCTGCGAGCGGGGGGCCACCACGTCGAAAGAGGCCGTGGCGGTCTGGTTGCCGACCTTGACGGTCACGGTCTCGCTGCCGGGCTTGGCCTTGGACGGCACGGTCAGCGTCTTGGTGGCCTTGCCGCCGGAGAGCGCCACGCGGTAGCTCTTGCCCTCGGGGCCGGTCACGATCGCCGTGCCGGAGCGCAGGCCCTTGGCGGTGATCGTCACGTCGTACGAGTCGCCGGCGCGCACCCGGTCAGGGTCCACAGAGACCTTCAGCTCGACCTTGCGGACGTCGTCGCGGCCCTTGGCGAGCTGGTCCTGGGACACGGTGGGCGTGACGGGGTTCGAGCGCGTCGGCCGCGGGGCCGTGACAGTGGCCGCCGGCCGCGGGGCCGTGACGGTGGCGGCCGGCCGCGGGGCCGTGACGGTGGCGGCCGGCCGCGGGGCCGTGACGGTGGCCGCCGGCTGCGGCCGGGCGTCGGCGAAGGCGGTGCCCGACAGGGGCAGCGTCAGCAGGGCGGCGCCGGCGAGGGTCATGGCGAAAGGCTTGGAGAAGCGCACTGGATATGAGTCCAATCCGGGACGGACCTGGCCGAACATCTGAATTCAGCCCCCGAAGGTCCTCCCTCGCCGATCACCCTGCCGAGCCGATCTGAGAAACGCCTGTACGCATCTTTTGTATTGGATAAGCACAGGTAGCGGCCTCGACCGGGATCGTTCGGAGCGGCTCACAGGCGATTCACAAGCAGGAATCATCAAACCTTCATAGAGGGAGGCCATCGTCACGGATATGCAGACGACCAGCCGATCGGACGGCAGCTCGATCAACGTCCTCGTGGTGGATGGCGGGCCCTCGCTGACCACGCTCCTTTCCACGGTCATGCGCAAGGAGTCCTGGGACGTCCGCGGTGCGCACAACGGCAGCGAGGCCATCCGCGCGGCGCGGGGGTTCCGCCCTGACGCGATCGTCCTGGACGTCATGCTGCCCGATCTGGACGGGATCCGGCTCCTTCCCCGGCTGCGCGCGGTGCTGCCGGGCGTGCCGATCCTGTTCCTGACCGCTCTGGACTCGCTCCAGGACCGGCTCGTCGGCCTGCGGACCGGCGCCGACGACTACGTCACCAAGCCGTTCAGCCTGGAGGAGGTCGTCATCAGGCTGCGGGGCCTGCTGCGCCGCCCGGGCGCGGCCCGGGCGCGGGCGGACGCCGGCCTCATGGTCGGGGACCTCACGCTGGACCAGCAGAACCACAAGGTACGGCGGGCCGGCAAGGAGATCAGGCTCACGCCCACGGAGTTCGAGCTGCTGCGCTTCCTCATGCACCACCCGGGCCGGGTGCTCAGCAAGTCGCAGATCCTCGACCGGGTGTGGGCCTACGACTTCGGCGGCCAGAGCAACGTCGTCGAGCTGTACATCTCCTACCTCCGGCGCAAGATCGACGCGCAGCGGCAGCCGATGATCCACACTGTGCGCGGGGTGGGCTACACGCTCCGGCCCTCCGGATGACGATGTCGCCGGGCCGGACCCGGAAGTAGTTTTTGCGCCGAGTTATCGCGACCCTTTCGAGGGCTTTCCGTGACAGGCCGTCCACCGATGCTACGTTTCAGTGGATCATGTCGCGTGAAATGGCAGGCAGCGCATTGATGGCATTCGTACGGATTATTACGGGCGTCGTGCTGGGGTGCGGTGTGCTGCTGTCCCCGGCCGCCGCGTCGGCCGAGCCGCCACCCAGCGGGAGTTCCCTGCTCACCGAGCTGGTCGGCGCGGATCTCGGCACGGTGCTCAGGGCGCTTCCCGGAGTTTTCTGTGGAAATCGGCTGGTCGCCTACAACTCGCCGTCGCCCAATTCTCCGACCAAGTGCGTGAACGGCGCGGAGAACAGCGGTAACTCCACCAACAGCGGGAACTACCACAATGAGGGAAATCCCATCAACAGCGGCAACTTCGAGAATGCGAACGGCTCCGTGGACAGCGGCAACACCATCGGCGGCGGCAACAACGCCGACGGCTCCCAGTCCATTTCCCGGTGACCGGCGATGAGCGTCTTCAGGCGGCGAACCGGGACGGTCGCGGCACAGCTCGCGCTGATGTTGGCGCTGCCGCCCGCCCTCCCCGCTCTCGGGCACGGGATCCCCAAGGACAGCGGCAACTCCTGGAAGAGCGGCAACTACCGGAGCGTGGGCCGGCAGCTGAACAGCGGTAACTTCGCGAACACGAACGGCTCCGTGAACAGCGGCAACACCATCGCCGGCAGCAGCAACAACGCCAACGGGCCCCAATGCGTCGTCGTACGCAGAGCCGTCGTCAAGGGCGGCTGCTGACAGCGGGGCCGTGACCGAGCGCCCGCCTCAGAGCGCCGTCGGGGTGCTCGCCGCGCCAGGCCACGTGCTGGTCGGGGCGGACCAGCGTCAGCGGCGTGCCCGGCAGGTCCACCGCCCGCAGCGGCACCCCCAGCTCCCGCGCCTGCTCGGCCAGCGCGGCGGCCCCGGGCAGGCGCTGGTCGCCGACCACGCTGAAGCCCCGGCCCAGCCGGTCGTACAGGGAGACGCCGGGAGCCAGCCACCGGTGCGGCAGCCGCTCCCCGGCGCCGTCGGCGACGATGGGCGAGCCCTCGTACGTGTAGCCGAGCACCAGGTCGAGGCTGTGGAACTCGCTGTCCTTCGTCCTGCGCACCGCCTGCGCCACGGCGGGCCGCACCCTCTCGAACTCGGCCTCCTCCCCCATCAGCGCCGGATCGGCCAGCTCGGGGGCGAGGGTGGCCATGTTCGCGGCGGCGGCCTCGATGGTGTCGGCGGCCACCGGGCGGCGCTCGGTCTCGTAGGTGGCCAGCAGCGTCGCGGGCGCCCATCCGTGCAGCACGGCGGCCAGCTTCCAGCCGAGGTTGACCGCGTCCCCGATCCCGGTGTTGAACCCGTGCCCGCCGTACGGCGGATTCTGGTGCGCGGCGTCGCCCGCCAGGAACACGCGCTCGCTCCCGTACCGGTCGGCCAGGAGCATGCGCGCGGTCCACGGGTCGGTGGCCAGAATCTCCGCCTCGATGTCGGCGCCCGCCAGGTTGCGGACCAGCCGCGTCGGATCCGCACCGGCGGCGGGGACGCCCTGGGCGATGCACCACCAGGTGTCCGCCAGGTCGAGGCGGCCGACGATGCCGGGCTGGGCCGGGTTCAGGACCCAGTAGTGCACGGCGGGGCCGTGCGGCATCCGCTCGGCCAGGCCGGGGGCGCGGAAGACGATGTTGAAGTTGGGCCTGGCGTCCTGGCGGCCCTCGTAGCGGGCGCCGATGGCCTCCCTGGTCACGCTGCGCGGGCCGTCGCAGCCGACCACGTACCGGGCGCGCACCTCACGCTCCTCGCCCCTGGCTGAACGGTCCTCGCCCCTGGCGGACACGAGGCGCACCGACACCCCGTCGGCGTCCTCCCGCAGCCCGGCCACCTGCCATCCGGTCAGCAGCGCGTCACCGACGGCCTCCCGCAGCACCTCCTCCACCAGCGGCTGCGGCACCTGCTGGCCCGGCTCGGCCGCCAGCTCCGAGCCGGCCAGGTCCAGCCCGAAGCACCCGCCGATCCTGGTGATCTCCCGTCCGAGCAGGCTGCTGACGAACACCGCCTGGTCCGACCACCCGACCGCCAGCGGGGCGCGCTCCCGCACCCGCTCCGCCAGGCCCCATCTGCGCAGCAGCTCCATCGAGCGCGCCGACGTCGTCTTCGCGCGCGGCCGCAGCCACGACACCTCCTCGCGCGGCTCGACCACCAGGCACCTCACGCCCTGGTACGCCAGCTCCACGGCGACCGCCAGCCCCACGGGCCCGCCTCCGGCGACCAACACGGGCACATCCACAGGGGGCATGTTGTCCCTTCCCTCACACCACCGCAACCCCGTGCGGGGGCCTATGGAGACCGGGCCAGAGGGTTGTTACGGTTTACGCCTCAACCGACGATCATCAAGGGGTTTGCATGACCGAGTCCTCGACGATGCCGCTGCACATGCGGCGGGTGGGGTTCGACCCGGCTCCCGAGCTGGCGGCGCTCAGGGACGAGGAGGGGATCAGGCGGATCACGACCCCGTTCGGCCTGGACGTCTGGCTCGTCACCAGGTACGCGGAGGTCCGCGCGGTCCTCGGCGACGCCGAGCGGTTCAAGATCGCCCAGCAGACGGTGGCGCGCCTGCCCGGAGCGCCCGAGATGACCCCCGAGCAGTTAGCCAAGATCCAGGCGGGCAACCTCCTCGGCGTGGATCCGCCCGAGCACACGCGGCTGCGCAAGATGCTGACCCCCGAGTTCACGAACCGGCGCATGCAGCGGCTGGAGCCCCGGATCAGGCGCATCGTGGACGACCACCTGGACGCCATGGAGGCCGCCGGTTCGCCGGCCGACCTGGTGCCGTCGTTCTCGCTGCCGATCCCGTCGCTGGTCATCTGCGAGCTGCTCGGCGTCCCGTACGAGGACCGGGACGGCTTCCAGCGCCGCACCAGCAGGATGCTCGACCTGTCGGTGCCCGGCGAGGAGCGGCTGGGGCTGCAGTTCGAGGCGCGCGCGTACATGGAGGCCCTGGTCCGCCGCATCCAGCAGGACCCGGGCGAGGAGCTGCTCGGCATGCTGGTGCGCGAGCACGGCGACGACCTGAGCACGGACGAGCTCGTCGGCATCGGCAGCCTGCTGCTCTTCGCGGGCCACGAGACCACCTCCAACATGCTGGCCCTGGGCACCCTGGCCCTGCTGCGCCACCCCGAGCAGCTCGAACTCCTCAGGAAGGAGCCCGAGCGCATCGACGCCACGGTGGAGGAGCTGCTGCGCTGGCTGAGCATCGTCAACTCGGGCACGACCAAGGTCGCGACGGCGGAGGTCGAGCTGAGCGGCCGTACCATCCAGCCCGGCGAGCTGGTCCTGTGCGCCCTGCCCGCCGCGAACCGCGACCCCGCGCTCATGCCCGACGCGAGCACGTTCGACATCTCCCGCGGCGCTCCCGGCCACGTCGCCTTCGGCCACGGCATCCACCACTGCCTGGGCGCCCCGCTGGCGCGCATGGAGCTGCGGATCGCCTTCCCTGCGCTGCTCCAGCGCTTCCCGGGCCTGCGCGAGGCGGGCGCCGCGGACTTCCGCGCCTCCCACATCGTGTACGGCATGAGCTCCCTGGAGGTCGCCTGGTAGACCTGCGGAAAACCGCAGGTCGATCCGGGCACGCGCATCATTCCGCCGCCATGGCCCGCGTACCTAGCGTTCCTGGCCATGACGGGAAAGTTGTTCGACGTCCCCCGCCGGGCGCTGGCGGGGCTGTGCGCCCTGCTCGCGCTGGCCGGCGTGATCGTGCTGTCCGCCATGGCGGACAGCACCATGCAGCCCCTGCCCGCCTCGGCGCCGGACGGGGAGTTCAGCGCGGAGCGGGCGCTGCGCCACCTGGAGAGGTTCGCCACCGAGCCGCGCCCGATCGGCAGCCGGGCCGGTGAGAAGGCCAGGGACTACCTCACGGGGCAGTTGCGCGCGGCGGGGCTCGACGTGCGGGTGCAGCGGGCCATCGGCGCGAACACCTCGGCCGGGCTGGCGTCGTTCGGGCAGGTGAACAACATCGTGGCCACGGCGAAGGGCAGCGACCCGACCGGGACCGTGGTGATCGCCGCGCACTACGACTCCGCGGCCATGGGCCCGGGCGCCTCCGACGACGCCGCCGCGGTCGCGGCCATGCTGGAGACCGTACGAGCCCTCAAGGGCACCGCGCTCCGCAACGACCTCGTGCTGCTGATGTCGGACGGCGAGGAGGACGGCGTGCTGGGCGCCGAGGCGTTCGTCAGGGAGCACCCGCTGGGCCGCAAGGGCGGGGTGCTGCTCAACTGGGAGGCCCGGGGCGTGAGCGGCCCGTCGCTGATGTTCCAGACGTCCAGGAACAACGCCGGGCTGGTCGAGACGTTCGCCGACGCCGTGCCGCACCCGCGCGGCGACTCCACGCTGGGCGAGCTGTACCGGCTGCTCCCGAACAACACCGACTTCACCCCGATGGCCGGGAGCGGCTTCACCGGCATGAACTTCGCCTATATCGAGGGCTCCTCCCGCTACCACACCGCCGACGACTCCCTCGCCCACCTCGACCGGGGCAGCCTGCAGCACCACGGCTCGAACATGCTGGCGCTGACCCGCGCGCTCGGCGGCGCCGACCTCGGCGCGCTTGCCGCGGACCACGACCTCACCTATTTCCGGATCTTCGGGACCATGGTCACGTACCCGAACGCGCTCGTCTGGCCCCTGGCCGGGCTCGCGGCGGCGGCGGTCGCGGGCCTGGCGGTGCTGGCGCGCAGGCGGCGGCTGCTCAGCCTGCCCCGGCTCGCCGTCGCCGCCGTGTCGGGGGTCGTGCCGCTGCTCCTCGCGGCGGCCCTGGCGCAGGGGTTGTGGGAGGTGCTGGTGGCCTGGCGGCCCGCGTACGACGGGATGGGCGGGCTGCTGCACCGGCCGCAGGCGTTCCAGGCGGCGGTCGTGGTCCTGGCCGCGCTGGCGCTGCTCTGCTGGTACCTGCCGCTGCGCCGCCTCCTCGGCCCCGCGGCGCTGAGCGTCGGCGCGCTGGCCTGGCCGGCCGCGCTCGGCCTGCTGTGCGCCCAGGTCGCGCCGGGCATGTCGTACGTGCTGGCACTGCCCGCGCTGTTCTGCGCGCTCGGCGGGACGGCCGCGATCCTGCTACGCGGCGCGGCCCCCCAGGTAACGGCCCCCCAGGTGACGGCCCCTCAGATGGCGGCCCCTCAGATGGCGGCCCCTCAGATGGCGGCCCGCCATGCGGCCGTGTTCCAGGTGGCGTCGGTGACGCTGGGCGCGGTCGTGGCGGCGGCGCTGCTGCCCGCCCTGGCCAGGACCGCGTTCGACGGGATGGGCCTCGCGCTCGGCGGGGTGCCCGCGCTCGTGCTGGCGGTCTTCGGGCTGACGCTGCTGCCGATCGTCGAGCTGTGCCTGCCGGAGCGCCGGCAGTCCCTGGTCCCGCTCGCCGCCGCCGGGCTCGCGGTGCTGCTGGTGCCGATCGGCCTGGCCCGGGACGGCTTCGACCCGGCCAACCCCTTGCGCACGCACCTCGCGTACGTGATGGACGCCGGCACCAGGACGGCGAGCTGGGTCAGCGCCGACGCCGAGCCGCCCGCCTGGACCCGGAGGTACGTGTCCGGCCACGACACCACGCCGCTGCCCCCCGGCTACGCCCGCGGCACCTCGCTCTGGACGGGCCGGGCACCTGCGGCCCCCGGCGCCGCCGAGCCCCGCGTGACCGTGCTCGGCCGCGACGGCGACACGGTCCGGCTCCGCGTGACCGCCGGCAGGGCGGCGCGCTCGGTCACGCTGCGGGTCGAACGCCCGATCGCCGCGGCGACGGCCGCCGCCGACGGCCTGACCCCGGTGAGCGTGGACGTCACGGGCGTGCGGGCCAACACGTGGCCGGGCGAGATCCGCTTCCGCGGCCTGCCCGCCACCGGAGCGGAGATCTCGCTGCGGGTGCCGGGGGCGGACCGGTTCCGGCTGACCGCCGTCGCGGAGACCGACGGCCTCCAGCGGGTGCCCGGATTCGTCCCGAGGCCGAAGGGCGTGGTGGCGGCGACCCGGGAGGACGGCGACCTGGTGGCGGTCACCCGTACGTACGAGATCGGCGCGAGGTGATAGGACCTCACTATGAGTGCCAGGATTACGCGGTTCAGCCGGATGGCGATCGCCGTCGTTCTGGCAGTCGCGACTGTCGCGATCTCGTTCCAGGTGCTGCCGGTATTACGGGTCGAATGGTGCAAGCTTTTTCCTGAAAAGCGGTCCGCCGTCACCGTTCCACCCATGGACGCCGGTCCGAAACAGGTCGTCGTGGCATATCTCAACGCCGTGGCGGCCAGGGACCACGACACCGTGCACGCGCTGGCCGCTCCCTCCTTCCTGGCCAGACACGGCGGCGACGGCATCGGCTGCTCCTATCGCCGGCTGGATCTGGCCTGGGTGGGCGAACCCCGTGCCGACAGTTCGCCCTACGCCCGGCAGGTGTTCTCCGTTCCCACCCGATACAGGGTCGAGATGGAGGAAGCGGGGCCGGAGTCGGACGGGGAACGTCGTTACGACGTCCTGGTCGGCAGAAACGCCCCCTCCGAACGGTGGCGGATCATCGATTACGGAAACGGATAGGAAGACGCGGCCCGGGGTGAGGGCCGCACCGGCCTCAGCGGGTGATGGTGCCCGCCCGGACCAGCCAGTCGACCGCCTCGGAGATGGCCTCGAGCGGCGTGTAACGGGGCCGGTGCCCCAGCAGCCGCTCGGCCTTCTCCATGCTGCAGTGGGGGCTGTAGGAGATGTGGTCGAGCGTGATCTGCGCGTCCCGCTCCGACACCGTCTCCCGCCACCGCTCCCACGGCAGGAACGTCAGCCGCGCCTCCTGCCCGAACCAGCCCGCCACCGCCTCGGCGTAACCGCGCAGCGTCAGGGCGCTGGTGGCGACCGAGTGGAAGCTCTCGCCCACGGAGGCCGACGGGTTGGCCATGGCGTCCACGAACAGCCGCGCCACGTCGTCGGCGTGCACGTGCTGGACGGTCTCCATGCCGAAGTTCGGCAGCGCCAGCTCGCCGCCGTCGGCCAGCGTCTGGAACACCGCCGGATCGACGTTGCCCGCCGGGTTGACCGGCACCCAGCCGGGGCCGGTGATGTGGCCGGGGTGGATGATCGTGGCGGGGAAGCCGTCGCGGTGGGCGCGTTGGAGGAGGTGGGCCTCGATGGCGGCCTTCTGCTTGCCGTACTCGCCGAGCGGCCGCTTGGGCATGTCCTCGGTCGTCGGCACCCGGCTGCTCGGCCCGTGCGTCCAGATCGTCCCGCAGTGCAGGAACTGCCGGACCCGTCCGGTCAGCGCCGCCGCCAGGTCGCGGGCGCTGGTCTCGGTGAAGGAGATGAGGTCGATGACGACGTCGGCCTCCAGCTCCACGATCCGCCGCCCGAACGTGCCGTCGGCATCCTCCGCGTCGCGGTCGGCGGTGACCTGGGTGACCCGCTGCCAGGCCCCGTGCGGGGTATAGGGCTCCCGCTTGCCGCGGCTCACGGCCACGACGTCGTGTCCGCCGTCGACCAGCCGGGGGATGAGGTACGTGCCGATATGACCGCTGGCGCCAATCACCGCTACTCGCATGCGCACAGCGTAGACCCGCCGCTTCGCCGGTCAACCATCCCGATACGCTGCTGAACGTCCCATTTCGGAGGTTGGTCAGTGTCGGGGGTTGTCGCGGCGTTCGCCGCCCTGGTGTCCGTTGCCGTGATCGGCTACCTGATCGGGATGGGGGGCCTGCTGCGGGCCAGCGACGAGCTGGTGCTGTCGCGCCTGGCCTTCTTCGTGGCCACCCCGGCGCTGATGTTCGCCACCGTGTCGAAGGCGGATCTCCACATCCTCTTCTCGCCGGTGCTGCTGACCGAGGTGGTCGCGGTGGCGTGCGTCCAGCTCGTGTACGTGCTGGTGGCGCGGCTGGCCTGGGGCCGCGACCGGCGCGAGGCCACGATCGGCGCGCTGGCCTCGTCGTACGTGAACGCCGGCAACCTCGGCGTGCCCATCTCGATCTACGTGCTGGGCGACGGCGCGCTGGTCGCCCCGATCCTGCTCTTCCAGCTGATCGTCCTCACCCCGGTCTCCTTCCTCATCCTCGACAAGGGGGCCCGCTCGGTGCGGTCGGCCCTGCTCCTCCCGTTCCGCAACCCCCTCACGGTCGCCTCCCTCCTCGGGCTCGTGCTGGCGGTCACCGGGATCTCCCTGCCCGTCCTGGTCATGCGCCCGGTCGAGCTGCTCGGCGGCGCGGCCGTGCCCGTCGCGCTCCTCGCCTACGGCCTCAGCCTGTACGGCTCCCAGCACGCCCCCGCGGCCCCCGAGGCGAACGGCATCGGCAAGGACATCTTCCTCGCGGTCACGCTCAAGGCCTTCGTCCAGCCGGCCGTCGCCTACCTGACCGCGCGCCTGGTCCTCGGCCTCGACGGCAGCGCGCTCCTGGCCGCCACCCTCTTCGCCGCCCTGCCGACGGCGCAGAACATCTACGTGTACGCGGTCAACTATGACACCGCCCGGCGCCTGGCCCGCAGCGCGGTGCTGCTGACCACGGGCCTGTCCATCCCGATCATGACCGCCATCGGCGCGGTCCTCGGGTGACGGCATTCCGCATCACCCGCGGCTGAGCCCGCACACCACTTGGCGCTACAGACGCTTGCGACGGAGTGATCCAATCCTGCGGGCCGGAAGCCGGCACATCGTCCAAGCGGCAGAATCAGTTCCGAACGAAACTCGAACACCCGTCACACGCGCAGGACAGTGACCTGGCGGCCGGACGGGGTGGTGGCCTGGTCGAAGCCGCCGCGTTCCTTCCAGGGCGGGGCTTCGGGGCGGCGGTCGAAGATGACCAGGACGCCGGTGGGCAAGGTCAGCCGGTCGAGGTAGCGGTCGAGCTGGGCCAGACCCTCGGGCTTCGGGTCGTCCGCGCCGGGCCGCCACACCTTCAGTTCCATGGCCTCGCGTTGCATCAGCCGTTCGCCGTCGGGGCCGCTGTAGGGCCAGCGGACGAGGACGTCGAGGCGTTTTGTGCCGGCGGCGTACTCACGGTCGAGGTAGCCGCCGCCGTTGACGAGGCGGTGCAGGAAGGCCATGAGGATGATCTGGCAGGCGGCCTCGTGGTATCCCTCCTGCTGGATGAGGACCTCGCCGTGCTCGCGCCAGAAGACGACGAACTCCTCCAGCAGGCGTGGCAGGTCGAACCGGCCGTCGGGGAGCACGAAGCTGTGCGGGTCGGCGTGGACGTTCTGCTCCGTCAGGTCGCCCAGCACGCGCAGGATGACCTCCCGGTAGATCGGGTTGGCCACCTGCGGCGGGGGTGTCTGCGTGATGAGGCCCAGATCGCGGGCGTAGGACAGGTCATCGGAGTTGTGACGGTCGATGTAGGGGCCGCCCGCCACGATCGGTTCCATCACCCGCTTGACCCGGGGCTCGTACAGCCGAGCCGCCAGGGAGTCCAGGTGGGTGGCGCGCGCCCGGATCAGCCGTTCTTTCGCGTCCTCCACCTGCCCGGCGGTGATTGTCCCGGTCACCCCCATCTCGGTGATGATCTCATCGGCGAGGGCGTTGACCAGCCAGGGTTGTCCTTGGGTCAGCTCGAAGACGCGGTCCACCGCGTCCTTGGTGAACTCTTGGTCGGTCGCCTGGGTGTGCTGGTCGTAGAGTTCGGCGATCTGGTCGGTGGTGAAGTCGCCCAGGCGTAGCGATTTGCGGATGATGTTGAACGGGCTGGCCGCGTTGTACCGGTCGGGGGCGCCGCCCGAGGCGACCTTGTACTCGCGCAGGTCGCGCAGCCCGCAGAGCATCACCGACGCGGGGAAGGGATAACCATCTGGCCGTATGTTGTGACCGTCGCGGAGTTGGCTGAGGATGCTGATCAGGCTCTCGCCTTGCAGGGCGTCGATCTCGTCGAGGAACAGCACGACCCGGCGCGGGCAGCGGCTGCACCACGCGCTCAGTGCCTTACCGAACCGGGTGCCCGCTTGCTCCTCCGGCCAGGAGTCCGGTGGCAGCAGTTCTTTGGGCCATCCCGACAAGTCGGCGGCCCTGCGGAGCGAGTCCAGCAGAATCGTCTCCGTGGCGGCGATGTCGTCGCTGAAGATTTTGGCGCGCTCACAGGAGAGCGACAGCGCGGCGATGTCGCCCTCGGCGGTCAGGTCGGAAGCCAAAGTGCGCAGCATGGTCGTCTTGCCGGTCTGCCGGGGCGCGTGCAGTACGAAGTAGCGGTCCATCTCGACGAGCGCCCGCGCCTCGGGAAGCCGTGGTGTGGGGGGCAGCATGTAGTGGAGCCGCGGATCGCAGGGGCCGGTGGTATTGAAATATCTTGCTCGCGGTGGCGGCATGGTCACATCCTGCCACTCTTCTGATCTGAGGACCCGAAGATCCTCAGGCAGGCTTCGGCCAGCTCCTCGTCGGTGAGAGGTCCGTACTTTTCCCGGTTCAGCAGGTCGGCGAACAGGAACCAGTGCCGCAGCAGGAACTCTCGGTAAATCGGGTTGGCGATCTCCGGTGCTACGGTTCCCCGGATGAGGCCCAGATTGCGAACGTAGGAGACGTCGTCGAAGGAAGCGCCCGTGCTCGGCGGTGTTCCCTCCATGATCGCCCGAATTACCCGTTCCACCCGGGGCTCGTACAGTCGCGCCATGAGGGCGCCCAGGTGGACGGGGCGCTCCTGGATCAGCCGTTCCTTGGCCTCATCGACCTGTGCGGTGGTAATAGCGCCGCTTGCCCCCATAGGGAAAGTGATTTCGTAGGCGAGGGCG
This sequence comes from Nonomuraea angiospora, assembly GCF_014873145.1. Taxonomy (NCBI): domain Bacteria; kingdom Bacillati; phylum Actinomycetota; class Actinomycetes; order Streptosporangiales; family Streptosporangiaceae; genus Nonomuraea; species Nonomuraea angiospora. The sequence goes on from NZ_JADBEK010000001.1 coordinate 7,332,330, forward strand.
TTGACCAGCCACGGTTGTCCCTGGGAGAGCTCCAAGACCCGGTCCAAGGCGTCTTGGGTGAACTCCTGGCCGGTCGCCTGCGTGTGCTGGTCGTACAACTCGGCGATCTGATCGGCGGTGAAGTCACCCAGGCGCAGCGACTCGGTGATGATGGTGAACGGGCCGGCCGGATCCGACCAATCGGGGTTGCCTCCGGAGGTGACCTTGTAGTCGGGCACGTCGCGCACCCCGCACAGCACCACGGACGCGGGGAACGGACGGCCTTCATGCCGGGCGTTGTGCCCGTCGCGCAGCTGGCGGAAGATGTTGACCATGCAGGCGCCCTGCAGGGAGTCGATCTCGTCGAGAATCAGGACCATCCGGCGCGGGTTGCGGCGACACCATTCGCTCAGTGCGGCGCCGAACCGGCTGCCCGGCGCGACCTGGGGCAAGGGATCCGGCGGCAGCAGTTCCTCCGGCCATCCCGACAACTCGGCGGCCGTCCGGAGAGAATCCAGCAGAAACGACTCGGTCCAGTCGACATCGTCGCCGGCCGTTCTGGCGACCTCGCAGGAGAACATCAGGGCGGCGATGTCGCCCTCGGCGTTCAGCTCGGACGCCAGCGTGGACAGCGCGGTCGACTTCCCGGTTTGCCGGGGCGCGTGCAGCACGAAGTAGCGGTCCGACTCGATGAGCTCGCGCACCTGCGCGAGCTGCGCCGTAGGCGGCAGCATGTAGTGGCGCCTCGGGTCGCAGGGACCTGCGGTATTGAAGAATTTCGCTCGGGGTGGTCGCATGGTCACAGCCTGCCATCTCCTTGATTGTTGCGCCGGGTACAAGCCCTCTCTGACGTCGACGACTCGTTCATGAAGCCTGACGTTCCTCGCAGACAAACCAGACGATCTTGCCGAACGGTGCGGGATCGACGCCCCATCGCTCGGAGTAGGCCGAGACGATGGCCAGTCCGCGTCCGTGCTCCTCGTTCGGTCCCGCCGGTAGCGAGGTCGGCCAGACGGGGCTGTGGTCGGCCACCTCGCCCCGGACGCTTCGGTCCTGACGACGCAGGGAGAGGGTCATTGCGGACTTCGCGTGCACGATCGCGTTGGTCACGACCTCGGAGACGACCGTGGTCAGGTCGTCGGCCAGGTCGGACAGGTCCCACGCTGCGAGGGCTTCGCGTACGAGCCGGCGCGCGACGCTCGCCGTCTCGGGGGCGGCGGGCAGGTCCCAGCAGGCCTCTCCGCCATCTCGTGCGAGGGGCGGGGCGGACAGGTTCGCTCGTGCAGAGCCGCCGGGCCGGCTCGTGGCCGGATGGCGCGTGCCTCGATCGGAAGGGTAGGAATGCCTGTTCGCCGTGCCCGTCCCTCCAGCAGTGCTGTCCAGAGCTTGTCCGCCTCTGCTCTTCGCAGCCAAGGGCTGTCGCTGACGTGGGTGCCCGCGGACGAGCGCACGGTGCGGCGGATGAAGGCCAGACCTGCCGCCTCGCACAGCTCGTATGACGTAGGGGTGCAGTCGCAGGTGTGGCTTCTGACCCTGATGGAGGCGGCTCTGGCTATGGACGAAGACCACCTGATTCTGGTGTGACCGTCCTTGAGGGGTTCGGGGCGTGCGCTGTGAAAATCCTCGACGCTCATGCCGACCGCCCCTCGCAGACAGTTATTCTCGTCGCCGGGATTTTCGCGAGACCAACCATATGCGGCGCTTTCGGGACTGCCGTTTCTGTGTCGTCATGGTGAAGGTGTCTTCTCATGCGTTCACCTCTGCGACGATGATTGCGGCGGCATTTTCGGCGTGGGCCACCACCCATTTGTCGCGCCGCCATAGCCGCGCCCACCAGGGGCGCCAGGTGAACACCCAACCGCAGTAACGGCGCAGGTCCCGGCCCAGGCGGGCGAGATGATCGAATCTCGCGCGCTCTTCATGTGCTGCCATGCTCCTGCCCTCCCGGCTGGTCTCCCGGCGGTGCGCCCGAAGCGATGAATAGCGCTGAGGGGTTATTCGCGCCCGGCCGAGGAATGTTGTCGGCAGTTTTCTGTGTCTGCCGTCGAAGAAGTGTGCGTCCAGCGTGCCTTCTCGAGGCCGGCGCGAACAATCAATTGGCCAGGCCAAGGCAGCATGACTGATGACAGCGGTTGGTCAGGTGTGGTTTAAAGGTGTTATCGGCCGGCAGAGGTTTCCGTTTTTCTCTAATATGAGAGGAAATGCCATGGACGTTGTGCCGTCTCTCAGCCCGGACTCTCCTCGCGTGCGCTTCGGCGCGGAGATGCGGCGGCTGCGGGAGGCCGCCGAGTTGTCGCAGGCGGCGGTGGCGGCCCGGCTCGGCTGCACGCAGACGCAGGTGAGCCGCCTGGAGAAGGCGACCCGTACGCCGTCGCGGTCGGACGCCGAGCGGCTGGACCTGCTCTTCGGCACGTCCGGCGGCGTCTCCTTCGCCCAGCTCCACGAACGCATCGTCAGTCAGCCGGGCAACCCGCCCTGGTTCAGGAACTGGACCGAGGAGATCGAGCCCACCCTTCTTGTCCTGCGCTCATGGGACCCTCTGCTCGTCCCCGGCCTTCTCCAGACCGAGGCATACGCCCGCCAAATCTTCAGCATGGAACCTGGAGTCGGCCCCGACGAGGTGAAGGAGAGAGTGGAAGCCCGGATGCGGAGGCAGCGCATCCTCGAACGGAGCAGACCGCCCCTGATCTATGTCCTCTTCGATGCCGGAGTGCTGCGCCGGCGGGTCGGTGGGCCAGAGGTGATGCGTGAACAGCTCGATCGCCTGCTGGAGTTCGCGGCGTGTCCCTCCGTATTCATCCAGGTCGTCGACCCGGACTGCCTCCCCGGCCTGGCCGGTCCCTTCATGATCGCCAAACTTCCCGATGGGCAGCCCGATGTCATCAGCTCCGACGCCCCGGCTCAGGCGCAGATCACTGCGGACTGTGACGTCGTGGCCGCGATTTGGGCACGCTATGAGGCCATCCGCCTCTGGGCGTATCCTGAGCGGGAATCCCGCAGGATAATCGAGGAAGCGAGAAGAGAATGGACTTGAGTAACGCTGTGTGGCGGAAGTCGACTTACTCTTCTGGAAATGGCGGCCAGTGCGTCGAGGTTGCGATGAACCTTCCCGGGATGATTGCCGTTCGTGACAGCAAGGACCCGGCTGGACCCAAGCTGCTGTTCACTCGCGATGAGTGGAAGGCATTCATCGGCGGCGTCATGAATGGCGAATTTGATATACGGGCCTAGCTCTCTCGGTTGCCCTTCATCTCGCCAATAAGTGTGGAGACGAAGTCCACCGGTCTCCGACTGGAAGGACTCCAGAATGTAGTCCTCGGTCTCCGCGCTGTGCGTGGGGTTCTGCCAAGTGTCGTCACGATCGAGGTGGCCACGGGCCTGTCCATCCGATCATGACGACGATCCGGCGCGGTCCTCGGGTGATTACCATGAAGGCGTGTATCGCTCCTTGTGGAACGAGCCCCGTCCCCCCGACCCACCGCCACGCGTCTGGCGGGACTGGGCGCTCGTAGGGGTGCTCGTGCCGCTCGCGGTGCTCGAAGGGGTCGTCCGCCCCGACCTCCCGTGGCGGGCCGTCTCCGTGACCGTCACGGTCGGGCTGGTGTTCACGCTGCTCTGGCGGCGCACCAGGCCGCTGCTGATGCTCGCGATCCCCTTCGTCACCACGATGCTGGCCCCGCTGGTGACGGGCGGTCACCGTGCCGAGACGTACACGATGGCGTTCCTGCTGATCATCGTGTACGCGCTCTTCCGGTGGGGGTCGGGGCGCGAGATGGTGCTCGGGTTCGGGATCATGCTGCTGTCCGTCGGCGTCTCGGCCTCCTTCTACGACCTCGCCCCGGCCGACGCGGTCGCCGCGTTCGCCGTCATCTTCTCGGCCGTCGCGCTGGGGACGGCGTTCCGGTACCGGGCCAGGGCGCGGATGCGCGAGCTCGACCAGGTCAAGCTGCTCGAACGCGAGCAACTGGCCCGCGACCTGCACGACATCGTCGCCCACCACGTCTCCGCCATGGCGATCCGGGCGCAGGCGGGCCTGGCCACGGCGCCCTCGAAACCGGAGGCGGCCATCGACGCGCTCCGCGTGATCGAGGCCGAGGCGTCGCGTACCCTTGCCGAGATGCGCGCCATGGTCCGTGTCCTGCGCCGCAACGAGCCGGCGGAGCTGGCGCCCGGACGGCGGATCACCGATCTCGAAGAGCTCGCCGGGCGCGCCCGCCTCGGCCCGTCCGTGGAGGTGGAGATGCTGGGCGACCTCGACGACCTGCCGCCGGCGGTCGACGCCGCGATCTACCGCATCGCGCAGGAGTCGGTCACCAACGCCCGGCGGCACGCCCGCCACGCCACCCGCATCCAGATCCGCGTCGCCGCCGACGACACGTCGGTGCGCCTGCGCGTCAGCGACGACGGCGAGACGAGCACCGCCGACCCGATGCCCGGCTACGGGCTCATCGGGATGATCGAGCGCGCGGGCCTGCTCGGCGGCACCTGCGAGGCCGGCCCCGACCCCGGCCGCGATCGCGGCTGGACCGTCACCGCCGTGCTCCCCCGCACCGGAGCGGCAACGTGAGCGCGCACGGGGGTGGCGACGTGAGCGCCCAGGACCGCGACATCCAGGTGATCGTCGCGGACGACCAGGAGATCGCCCGCACCGGGCTCAGGATGATCCTCGACGCGCAGCCCGGCATCGAGGTCGTCGGCGAGGCCGGCGACGGGCGGCGGGCCGTCGAGCTCGCGCAGCGGCTGCGCCCCGACGTGTGCCTGTTCGACATCCGCATGCCCCGCCTCGACGGCATCGAGGCCACCCGCCGCGTGGCCGGGCCGGGCGTCGCCGATCCGCTCGCCGTCGTCGTCATCACCACCTTCGACCTCGACGAGTACGTCTACGCCGCCCTCAGGGCGGGCGCCCGCGGCTTCCTGCTCAAGGACGCCGGCCCGGACCTGCTCGCCCAGGCCGTCCGCGCCGCGGCCGACGGCGACGCGCTCATCGCCCCCAACATCACGGCCCGGCTGCTGCAGACCTTCGCCTTCTCCGGGCGCGCCACGCCGCCGGCGCAGCCCCGCGAGGCACTGACCGGCCGGGAGGAGGAGATCCTGGCCACCGTGGCCCGCGGGCGGACCAACAACGAGATCGCCGACGAGCTGCACATCTCCCTCAGCACGGTCAAGAGCCACATCGCGAGCCTCATGCTCAAGCTCGGCGTCCGCAACCGCGTCGAGATCGCCATGTGGGCGTACGAGACCAAGCGCGTCCGGCTCTGATCGGGCCGATCGGCCAGGGAAGAGGTCGTACTTTCGGCTGTAGAGGGCGGGTGGCGGGCCTGGCGACACTGGTCGCAAGTCCCCCCGAAGGAGAGAGCGATGAAGGCGTTCGTCCTACCCTCGTACGGCTCACCCCTCGTCCTGACCGACGTCGACCAGCCCGTGCCCCGCGACGGCGAGGTGCTGGTCCGGGTGCGCGCCACCTCCGTCCAGCCCTACGACTGGCACTACCTCCGCGGCGAGCCGTACGTCGCGCGCGTGATGGGCGGTGGCGGCCCGGGGCTGCGCAAGCCGCGGTTCGGCGTCCTCGGCGCCGACGTGGCCGGGGAGGTGGAGGCGGTCGGCAAGGACGTGACCGGGTTCCGGCCCGGTGACGAGGTGTACGCGATGCCCAAGCAGGGCGGTTTCGCCGAGTACGTGTGCGTTCCGGAGAGCGAGCTCGCGCTCAAGCCCCGGAACGTGTCGTTCGAGGAGGCGGCCGCGGTGCCGATGGCGGCCTGCACCGCGCTGCTGGCCCTGCGCGACGACGGCCGCGTCCAGGCCGGGGACCGCGTCCTCGTCAACGGGGCCTCAGGCGGCGTGGGCACGTTCGCCGTCCAGCTCGCCAAGGCGTTCGGCGCGCACGTCACCGGCGTGTGCGGCTCCAGGAACGTCGGCCTGGTCAGGTCGATCGGCGCCGACGAGGTCGTCGACTACACCAAGGAGGACTTCACCCGGAGCGGGCGGCGCTACGACCTGCTGCTGGACATCGCGGGCAGCCGCTCCGGCTCCGCCTGCCGGCGGGTGATGACCCGCAAGGCGGCCCACGTCCTCGTCGGCGGCCCGGCCGGCCGCTGGTTCCAGCCCGCGAGCCACGTGTTCGCGACGGTCGCGGCGGGGTTGTTCGTGTCCCAGCGGGTGGCCGTGACGGACGTGGTGCACTGCACGGAGACCAGGCAGAACCTCGTGACGCTGGCCGAGCTGATCGAGGGCGGCGAGATCCACCCGGTCATCGACCGGACCTATCCGTTCGCGGAGATCCCCGCGGCTGTCAGCTACCAGGAAGAGGGCCACGCATCCGGCAAGGTCGTCATCTCCATCTGATCCCACATCGTGAGATGATTTGTCTTAGCAATAGAGACATGTCCTAGAGTTCCGAGCATGACACCACTGGAGATGGTCGCGGTGCTGGCGGCGGGGGTCGCAGGCGGAGGCATCAACGCCATCGTCGGCAACGGGTCGCTGATCACGTTCCCCACGCTACTGGCTGTCGGCCTGCCACCCATCACGGCGAACGTCTCCAACAACATCGGCCTGGTCCCAGGCGGCCTCACCGGCGTCATGGGCTACCGGCCCGAGCTGAAGGGCCAGCGGGAGCGGCTGCTCAGGCTGGCCCCGGCCTCCGTCATCGGCTCTCTGGCCGGCGGGCTGCTGCTGCTCACCCTGCCCGAGAGCAGCTTCAACGTGATCGTGAGCGTGCTGATCGCGATGTCCTGCGCGCTGGTCCTCATCCAGCCCAGGCTCAGCAGCCTGCTGGCCGCCCGGCCCGGGCGCGAGCACGGCGGGCCGTGGCTGTGGCTGGGCGCGCTGGCCGCCGGCGCCTACGGCGGCTACTTCGGCGCGGGCCAGGGCATCCTGGTCATCGGGCTGATGGGCATCATGCTGGACGAGAAGCTGCAGCGCATCAACGCGGCCAAGAACGTGCTCGTCCTGCTGGTCAACTTCACCGCCGCCGTCCTGTACACCCTCGTCGCGGACGTCGACTGGCAGGCCGTGCTGCTGGTGGCGCTGGGCTCGACGGTGGGCGGCTTCCTCGGCGCGCGCCTGGGGCGCAGGCTGCCCGCGCCGTTCCTGCGCGGCCTGATCGTCTGCATCGGCGTCGTCGCGATCGTCAAGCTCCTGGCCACCTGATCAACCGGCCAGCCCGAAGAAGAAGGCGGCCGGGACCAGCGCCACGACCAGGGCGGCGGCCCACCACCGGGGAGCGGGGCCGGCGCGCAGCACGGCGACGCCCAGCGGCACGAACGCGACCGCCAGCCCGGCCAGCGCGACCAGCGAGATCGGGTCGCTGCTGCCCTTGAGCACGCCCAGCGGCAGCCCGGCCGCCAGCGCCAGGCAGACGCACCGGACCACGCCGAGCGCCCTGGCGCGGTAGGCGCCGGCGGCGAGCACGACCCAGCCGGCCATGATGCAGAGGTTGACCGCCTTGAACACGTGGAAGGCGCCGTAGGTGGCCTCGACCGCCCGCCGCGCCGCGTCCAGCCCGAGGGCGTCCACCAGCTGGAAGGCCAGGTGGCTCACCCCGGCGTGGAAGACCCGTCCGAAAAGGCCGAGGATCACCAGCGTGGCGCCCCATCGCGCCCAGCCGGGGTGCGACCTGCCGATCAGGCGGGCCAGCGAGGTCACCGCGGGCCACAGGAGCACGACGCCGGCGGCGTACAGGCTGTAGGACAGGACCATCCGCTCCGGGTGGGCGGCGTAGGCGGCGAGCTGGTCGGGGAAGAAGTCGCCCACGCCCGCCCGGATGAGCACCCCGGCGAGGAGCAGCGAAGGGCCGAGCACCAGGCCGGCGCCCTCGACCCAGCGCCCGGGAAGCGTGTTTGTGATCGTCATGCCACCGATCCAAGCGGCGGGCGCGCCCGCGCACACGGGCGCTGTCGCGAGAACCGGCGGTAGAGCCAGCACTACCAGGATTTGACCTGCTCCTCGCCCTTAGGGGACGGGGATTCCCGTGCCGCTATGCGGCAGCTCGTGCCGCTTGCGCGGCCCGTGCTGTGGAACGGGGTGCTTGACGTTTCGCGGACCCGGGTGGGTCTCCACGCCCTGAGACGACCAGCCCGGCCGCCTGTCCTTTGCTCTTGATGTTCCTGGCCCCGACGATGTCGGCGTGCTCGGTGTGCCCGCAAGAAGTGCAGGAGAAGATCGCTTGGCTCTTGCGGCTCTTCTCGTCCACCTTCCCGCACGCAGGTTCCGGGCACGTCTGGGACGTATACGCGGGGTTGATCTTATGGATGACGCTGCCGGTGTAGCGCGCCTTGGAGCGGAGAGCGACTTCCAGGCCGTACCAGCCCTTGTCGAGAATCGCCTTGTTGAGCCCGGATTTCGCTGCCGCGCCGTTGCGCAGGAACCTGCCCGGCTGGCCGGGGTCGGGCTTGGGCTTGACGGCCGCGCTCATGCCCTTGGTGTTCAGGTCTTCGATGACCACGTGCCCGTACATGCGGGTGAGTCGGTGCGCGGCTTGGGCGTTGAAGTCAGCGCGCCGCCACCGGACTCGCCGCATGATCTCACTGATGGCGGCCATGACCGTCTTGCGCCGTTTCGATCCCTTCTTCGTGCGGGCGAGTCGGCGTTGCAGCCGTAGATACCGTTCCGCTTCGCCGGGCGTGAGATACCCGAGGTCGCCCTTTCGGTCCCGTTTCGTCTCCCGTGGCAGCTGCCTGGAGGAGACACTGTCGCTTCCGGCGTGGCGACGGTCGAAGAACTCCCCATCCGACGTCACGGCGGCCGTGACCACCCCCCGGTCCACGCCCACCCATTGAGGGCAGGGGTGTTGCTCACGCTCGGCGATCCCATCGTCGAGCAGGAAGCTGATGAACCAGTGTTTGCCGTCCCGGGAGACGGTCGCGGACTTGACGCTTCCCCCGAGCCGGCGCGACATCCGAAACCGCGTCCACCCGAACTTGGGCAGGAAGACTCGCCCCCACGTGCGGTTGATCCGCTCTACGGGCAGGTGTTTGGCGGTGGGGAACCGAAACGAGGGCCGCCACTTCGCCTTCGACTTCCAGTGCACCTTCCAGGTGCCATGCTTGCGGCACGCCTGGTCCAGGTCTTTGAGGGTCTGCTGGATCACCTGGGCGGGGGCGTCGGCGAGCCAGTCGCAGTAGGGGTCCTTCTTGGCGTCGGCGAGTTGCCTGCACTGCTCGGCATAGTTGATCCACTGCCCGCGTCGCCGGTATTCCCGCCGTTGTTCGAGACCGGTGTTCCACACGGCTCGGCAGATTCCGTCCAGCCTTTCGGCGAACGCCCGCTGCCCGAAGTCGAACTCCAGGCGGTACTTCCGGCCCGCCAGCATGCGCAACACCCCGCTCTTCCACGGGACGCTCACGTCTCGCCGATTCGAACACATTATCATCTGGTCTATGGACCAGGAAGTGGAGTATCGACGAGGCAGGCAAGTGGTTTCCGCGATGCACGTCCATCTGGTCTTTGTCACCAAATATCGCACAAACGTGTTCGATGACGCGATGCTGCGCCGCTGCGAAGACATCATGATCGAGGTGTGCGACAGTTTCGAGGCCGAACTCCGCGAGTTCAACGGCGAACACGACCACGTCCACCTGCTCATCCACTACCCGCCCAAGGTTGCGATCAGCAAACTCGTCAACTCGTTGAAAGGCGTCTCCTCGCACTACCTGCGCAAGGAGTTCACCGGCCAGGTCAACCGCGCCATCATGCACGGCCACTTCTGGTCACCCAGCTACTTCGCCGCTTCCTGTGGCGGAGCGCCGCTATCGATCATCAAGGCGTATATCGAACAGCAGCGCCGCCCGACCTGAGGTTCCAGGGTCCGCGCTCCGTGCTCCGGGCTGCCCCGCCTACGGTGGGCCATCCCGCGAAGGGGGACCGCATTCATGCCCGGCCTGAAGGCCGAGGCTTTCTGCGGACCTTCGGTAATCTGCGTAGTTTTAGTACGACCGAATCCTGCGACAGAAGGGACCAGGCACGTGCTCGACGATGCCGGCCTCCAGGCACTACGCGAGGCGGCGCGCCTGTCTCCTGACAACCTCCCGCTCCGCCGGCATCTCGCCGAGCAGCTGCTGACCAAGGGATACCTGGCCGACGCCGAGGCCGAGTTCCGGGCCGCGCTCCTGCTCGCGCCCAAGGATCCGGACATCTCGGCGGGGCTGGCGGAGGCGTTCGTCCGGCAGAGCGCCCACGGCGCGGCGCTCTCGGCGCTGGAGCCGTTCCTGGCCTCGCCCGGCTACCCGCCGCGGATGGGCGTGCTCGCGGCCCGGGCGCTGCTCGGCGAGGGCGACTTCGGCCGGGCGGCCTACCGCTACCACGAGGCGATCTCCCGTGACGCGTCCGTCGCCGACCCCGAGCTGGCCGCCCGCCTGACCACTCCGGTCGCCCCGTCCGTGCCCGCGGCGCCCGCCCAGCCCGCGACGTCACCGGCGGACGCGTCCTCCGGCGCGGAGGTGGAGAGGTCGAAGGTCACCTTCGCCGACGTGGCCGGGATGGACGCGGTCAAGGAGGCGCTGCGGGTGAAGCTGCTGCTGCCGCTGCAGCAGCCCGAGCTGTTCGCCGCGTACGGCAAGCGCGCCGGCGGCGGCGTCCTGATGTACGGTCCGCCAGGAGCGGGCAAGACCCACCTGGCCAGGGCCGCGGCCGGCGAGCTCGGCGCGGCGTTCGTCAACGTCGGCCTGTCCGACATCCTCGACATGTACGTAGGGTCGAGCGAGCGCAACCTGCGCGCGACGTTCGACCTGGCCCGCCGCAACCGCCCGTGCGTGCTGTTCTTCGACGAGGTGGACGCGCTGGCCGCGCGCCGCTCCGACATGCGCCAGGCCCACACCCGGCAGCTGGTCAACCAGTTCCTGGCCGAGCTCGACGGCGTGGACCAGGACGCCAACGAGGGCGTCCTGGTGCTGGCCGCCACGAACGCGCCCTGGTACATCGACGTGGCGTTCCGCCGCCCCGGCCGCTTCGACCAGCTCGTGTTCGTACCGCCGCCCGACACCTCGGCGCGCGCGGCCATCCTGCGCCTGCTCTGCCGTGACAAGCCGCTGGCCGAGATGGACTTCGACGCGGTGGCGCGGGTGACCGACCACTTCGTGGGCGCGGACCTGAAGGGCGTGGTGGACCGCGCGGTGGAGGTCAAGCTCCAGCAGTCGATCAGCGCGGGCCGGCCCATCCCGATGAACACCCACGACCTGCTGGCCGTCGCCCAGAACAGCAGGCCCACGGCTGTGCGCGAGTGGCTGGCCACCGCGCGCAACTACGTGCTGCACGCCAACGAGTCCGGCGCGTGGGACGAGCTGATGCCCTGGATCAAGGGCAAGTGGTGAACCCGCGCGAGTCCGTCCTGCGGGCGGGCACGCTGCTGCAGATGCGACGCCCGGCCGACGCGGAGCGGGAGCTGCGCGGCGTGCTCGCCGTACAGCCCGAGCACTTCACCGCGTTCTCGCTGCTCGGCCTGGCCCTCGTCCAGCAGGGCCGGACCGCCGAGGCCGTGTCCGCGGCACAGGAGGCGGTACGGCTGGCGCCCGACCAGTCGTACCCGCACTACATGGCCGGGCAGGTCTACCTCCGCGTCCAGCGACCCGACCTGGCCGTCACCGCCGCCGAGACATCGCTGGCGCACAACCCCGAGTCGGCGTCGACCTGGGAGCTGCTGGCCCGCGCCCACCTGCGGCTGGGCCGCTACCGCGAGGTGGTCGAGGCGGCCCGCCGGGGGCTGGCCATCGATCCGCAGGAGTCGGACCTGGTGAGCCTCCTGGCCATGGCGCACGTCCAGCTCGGGGAGGCGGAGCAGGCCAGGGCCGCCGCCGCGAACGCCGTACGGCTCGATCCGGAGAGCGAGACCGCGCACCTGGCGTACGGGCACGCGGCGCTGGCCGCCGGCGACGCGAAGACGGCCGCCGCGGCCTTCCGCGAGGTGCTGCGGCTCGACCCCGGTTTCGACCCGGCCAGGGACCTCCTCGTCACGGCGCTGAAGCAGCGCAACCCTCTCTACCGGGTCCTGTCGAACCTGCGCGGCCGGTTCCTGGGCGGCTGGCGGATGGTCCTCCTGCTGCCCGCGGTGCCGCCGCTGATCGCCGTGTTCGTCCTCATCGCGGTGCTGCACTGGGCGGCGTGGGTGGCCGAGGCGGTGACCGTGCTGCGGCTGGCCCGCGCGAAGGCGACCAGGCTGCTGTTCGAGGGCGTCGAGGCGCGCGTGGCCCTCGCGAGCTGCGCGCTGCTCGCCGCCGGGGTGGGCGTGCTCGCGCTGGGCATCGCGCTCGGCCAGGACGCGCTCGGCACGGCCGGGGCGGCGGTCATGGCGCTGGTCACCCCGGTGCAGGAGGCCGCGCACACGGGCTCGGCACGTGGCCGCCGCGTGCTGTACGGCTGGACGGGGCTGCTCGTGGTCGCGATCGTCGCGTCCGTGGCCCTCGGCTCGACAGGCGTCGCGCTGCTGGCCGTGTACGCCGGGATCGGCACGATCTGGGTGGCCGCGGGCGTACGCCGGTTGTCCCCCGCTCCGGAGCGTCCGCCTGCCGGGTGAAACTTTCAAGCATTCTGCCTGGTCACAGCCGTAGCACCCAGGGTGCGTTGACGAGCGCGAAGGCGGCAGCCGAGCATGACGCCGCGTTCTCCCTCTCCGAAAGGCACCCCCATGCACTTGTCCAAGGCGCTGACGGCCGCCCTGGCCACGCTGGTGGCCGGAGCGGCAGTCGCCGTCGCGGTGACCACCGCCGCCCCGGCAGGCGCCGCCGCCGGCACGGGCACCGGCTACCTGCACACCAGCGGCAACAAGATCGTTGACAGCACGGGCGCGACCGTGCGCCTGACCGGCCTGAACTGGTTCGGCATGGAGACCGACAACCGGACCTTCCACGGCCTGTGGTCGAGCACGCCCTGGAAGGGGCACATCGACAAGATGGCCTCGCTGGGCTACAACACGATCCGCGTGCCGTACTCCAACGACGCGCTCAAGCCCGGCGCCACGGCCACCGGCATCAACGACTACGTCAACCCCGACCTGATCGGCCTGTCACCGCTGCAGATCCTGGACAAGATCATCGCGTACGCGGGCGGCAAGGGCATGCGGATCATCCTCGACCGCCACCGACCGACCGCCGCGGGCCAGTCCGCGCTCTGGTACGTCCCCGCCACCCCGGAGAGCACCTGGATCAACGACTGGAAGGCGCTGGCCCAGCACTACGCGAACAACCCCACCGTCATCGGCGCCGACCTGCACAACGAGCCGCACGCCGAGGGCACCAACCCCAACGCGACCGGCTCCTGCTGGGGCTGCGGCGACCAGGCCCGCGACTGGCGGCTGGCCGCCGAGCGGGCCGGCAACGCGGTCCTGTCGGTCAACCCCAACTGGCTGATCTTCGTGGAGGGCGTGAGCTGCCCGAGCGGCGGCCTGTCCAACGTGTGGGACGGCGATCCCAGCAACGACGAGGACTGCGGCTGGTGGGGCGGCAACCTGTCGAAGGCGGGCCAGTATCCGGTACGGCTCAACGTGGCCAACCGCCTGGTCTACTCGCCCCACGACTACGCGACCTCGGTCTACCACCAGACCTGGTTCGACGCCCCCGACTACCCCGCCAACCTGCCGGCCATCTGGGACAAGTACTGGGGCTACCTCTACAAGCAGAACATCGCGCCGATCATGATCGGCGAGTTCGGCACCACCCTGGCCGCGAACGTGGACAAGATCTGGCTGCAGGAGCTCCTGAAGTACACCGGGACCGGGGTGAACGGGATGTCGTTCACCTACTGGTCGTGGAACCCGAACTCCGGTGACACCGGCGGCATCCTCAACGACGACTGGACCACCGTCAACCAGGCCAAGCAGGCCATCCTCCAGCCGTACCTGATCCCGCCGACCGGCGGCGGCACCGGGCAGCCCTCCGACACGCCCACGCCCAATCCTCCCGGGCAGTGCGCGGTGACGTACAAGCAGACCAGTTCCTGGCAGGGCGGCTTCCAGGGCGAGCTGACGGTGAAGAACACCGGCACCGCCACGATCAGCGACTGGGCCGCCACCTGGACGTTCCCGTCGGGGGTGACGCTGGTCAACGGCTGGAACGCGGTCGTGACCCAGTCGGGCACCACGTGGACCGCCAAGGGCCCCGACTACGCGAAGAGCCTCGCCCCCGGCGCGTCGGTCGCGGTCGGCTTCACCGCCAACGGCCCGGCCGCCCAGCCCGCCAACGCCACCTGTTCCTGATCCCGTCGAGGGCTCCTGGCCCCTCCCCCGCCGTCGCGGGCGGACGCGCTCCCGCCCGCGGCTCCCGAACGAGCGCCCGCCCCGCGATCCACGACCGAGCACCGTGGGGCGGGCGCTCGCCTTCCCTTCCCCAAGGGAGCGCATCCTCTTCCACGGCCCTCCCCCAAGAACAGCGCCCCTAACGTCTCCCCCTGAAAGGACAGCAACCCAACGGCAACCCCAGCGGCCCTCCCTCTCCCCAAAAGGACGGCGGGAAGGAGGGTTGACCACGGGTCCCACGTAGTGGATAACGGATTCCGACAAAGGGAGTAAACCTGCACTGTTACGGAGACCCCGATGGCAAGCGCGGCTTCTCCCGCATTGGTCGGGCGCGACACCCAGTTGCGGCTGCTCACCGCCGCCATCACGGAGCCGCCCTCCGTCATCCAGGTGCAGGGCGAGGCGGGCATCGGCAAGACCAGACTCGTCAGAGCGGCCATCGACCCCCTGCGCGAAGCCGAAGGCGGCCCGACCGTGCTGCTCGGCCACTGCCACCAGATCCGCGAGCCGCTCCCGTACGGCCCGGTGCTCGACGCGCTCCGGGACGTCGCCCCGGCGCTCCCGCCCCAGGACCGGCTCAGCCCGCTCACCGGCGTTCTGATCGGCCACCTGCCCGAGCTGGCCGGCCATCTCCCGCCCGCCCCCTCGCCGCCGGTGTTCGACGATCCGCGGGCCGAGCGGCACCGGCTGTTCCGGGCCGTCCACGCGCTGCTGGCCGCTGCCGGTCCCGTCGTGCTCGTCGTGGAGGACCTGCACTGGGCCGACGACGGCACCCGTGACCTGCTGCGCTTCCTCACCGACCAGCCGCCCGAGGGGCTGGCGCTGGTGGTGACGTTCCGGCGGGAGGAGCTGCCGGTGCCGGGGCTGCCGTTCGGGCACGCGTACCGGCGGACTCCCGGGGTGCGCGGCGAGGTGATCTCGCTGAGCCCGCTCGACGTCGAGGGCGTGCGCAGCCTCACCGGCGCGCTGCTCGGCCGCTCGGCGCCGACCCCCGAGTTCGCCGCCCGGCTGCACGAACGCACCGCGGGCGTGCCGTTCGTGATCGAGGAGGTGGTGCGCTCGCTCCTCGACGACGAGGGCCGCTTACCCGAGCCGGACGCGCTCGACCGCATGGCCGTGCCGCTGCTGCTGCGCGAGGCGATGGCCGAACGGCTCTCCGGGCTGTCGCCGGCGGCGCTGCGCGTCGTGCGCGCCGCCGCCGTCCTGGGGCTGCCCGCCGACGAGATCCTTATCGCCGCCGTCTCCGCGCCCACCCCGTCCGAGCTCGGGCTGGGCCAGGCGCTGGAGGCCGGCGTGCTGCTAGAGCACAAGGACGGCCAGTACGGCTTCCGCCACACCCTCGCCCAGCAGGCCGTCTACGACACGATCCCCGGCCCCGAGCGCCGCCAGATCCACCACCGGGCCATGACCGCGCTGTCCGGGCTCGACCTGCCGCCCCTCGTCCAGCTCGCCCACCACGCCCGCCGCGCCGGCGACTACGCGGCCTGGCAGCGCCACGGCTCCGCCGCCGCCGACCACGCCGCCGCGCTCGGCGACATCCCGCTCGCCGTCGAGGTGCTCGAAGGGCTGCTCGGCGACCCCAAGCTCCCCCACGACGCCCGCGGCCCGCTGGCGCTCAGGCTCAGCAGGGTCGCCGCCATCGGCCTGTCCCACCGCCGCGTCGTACGCATCCTGCGCCACCTGCTGTCGGACGACTTCCTGTCCCCGCAGGTACGCGGCCAGGCCCGGCTCAACCTGGGCGTGCTCCTGTCCAACCAGGCGGGCGCGGTCGCCGCCGGCCGCCAGGAGATCCTGGCCGCGCTCCCCGACCTGCACGACAACCCCAGCCTGGCCGCCCGCGGGCTGGCCCTGCTGGCGATGCCCGCGTGGGGCGGCGAGCCGCTCTCCATGCACCAGGAGTGGATGGTCCAGGCGGAGAAGCTCCTCGACGACCGCGACCCCGAGCTGACCGCCGCCGTGCTGGTCAACAAGGTCACCCTCGCCATGCTGGTCGGCGCGCCCGACGCCTTCGAGCTGGTGGGCGAGCTGCCGGTCAACGACCCGGTCCCGGCCGTGCGCCGCCAGGTGGCGCGCGGCTACTCCAACCTGTACGACGCCGCGGTGGCGCTCGGGCACTACGCGGCGGCCGAGCGGTTCGCGGACCAGAGCAGGCGCATCGCCGAGGAGACCGGCGCGCTCTACCCGGAGTTCCTGGTGGAGATGTCGTCGATCCGGCTCGACCTGCTGACCGGCCGCTGGAAGGGGTTGCGCGAGCGCGCCGTCGCCGCCGTCGAGATGAGCTTCGAGGCGCCGCTGCTGGCCGTGGACGCCCGGCTGACGCTCGGCATGCTGGCCCTGGCCAGGGGCGAGTGGGACGAGGCCGGCGAGCACCTGGAGGCGGCCGGCGTACGCGACCTGGACTCGGGCTTCCTGCCCGTCGCCGCGGCGGCCTCCAGCGGGCTGGTGGAGCTGCACCTGATCCGCGACTCGCCGGAGTCGGCGCTGCGCGAGGCCGATCTGGCGGTGGGCAGGCTCCGGCGCAAGGGCGTGTGGGTGTGGGGCGACCAGCTCGTGCCGGCCGCCGTCCTCGCGCTGCTCAAGGCGGGCAGGCGGGGTGCGGCGGCGGATCTGGTGGCGGAGTTCGCGGCGGGGATCGAGGGCAGGAACGCGCCGTCGGCGGAGGCCGGGCTCGACGCCGCCAGAGGGGCACTGGCCCAGGACGCGGAGGAGGCGGCCCGACACCACGCCAGGGCCAGGGGCGCCTACGAGGCGATGCCGCGGCCGTACGGCGCGGCGCGGGCGGCCGAGTCCGAGGCGGGCGCGCGGTTCGCGCTCGGCGACCGGGCGGGGGCCGCCGACCTCGTCGCCGAGGCGGGCGAGCGGTACGCGGCGCTCGGCGCCACCCACGACGCGGCCCGCTGCCGCCACCTGCTGCGCGAGATCGATCCGACCGGGGCGCGGCGCAGGGGCCGGCGGGGCCGCAGCGGGGTGCTGTCGCCCCGGGAGAGCGAGGTGGCCAGGCTGGTCGCGCTCGGCCGGACGAACCGGGAGATCGCGGAGGTGCTGTTCCTGTCGCGCCGCACGGTGGACACCCACGTGGCCAAGGTGTTGCAGAAGCTCGGCGT
Organism: Nonomuraea angiospora; assembly: GCF_014873145.1. NCBI lineage: Bacteria > Bacillati > Actinomycetota > Actinomycetes > Streptosporangiales > Streptosporangiaceae > Nonomuraea > Nonomuraea angiospora. The sequence continues at coordinate 7,349,634 of NZ_JADBEK010000001.1, forward strand.
GCGGACGAGGGCGGACGTGCGGGAGCCCCGGCCGGACGACCGGCCGGGGCTCGTGGAGAGCTAGACGGTGATGCTCCAGGAGTCGATGAAGCCGGTGTCACCGGCGTAGACGTCCTCGATGTCGAGCACCCAGGTGCCCGCCGCCTGCTGGCTCACCGGGACGGAGAACGTCCTGGTGCCGTACTGCGTGCAGGTCGTGCCGCCGTACCTGTCGACCGCGTACCAGGTGCCGCTCGGCCCGCGTACCCAGATGTCGAGGTCCTCCGCGCACGTGTGGCTGATCGTGATCGAGATCTTGACCGGTGTGGTCGCGGTGCCCGTCGCGGTGGAGGTGATCGAGCTCTGGGTGTTGTTGAAGTCGGTGATCGGATAGTTGGTGTCGTTGGTGAACGTCCGGCCGCCCGAGGTGCTCTGGACGGTCAGCGCGTACGTCGCCGTGTGCGTGCCCGTCACGCCGGTGCCCGTCACCGTGACGGTGTAGCTGCCGGCCGGTGTGGTGGGCGCGGTCGAGACCGTCAGCGTGGACGAGGCGCCCGAGGTCACCGAGGCCGGGTTGAACGCGGCCGTGGCGCCGGTCGGCAGGCCGCTGGCGGACAGGTTCACCGTCTGGGCGGTGCCCGCCGTGGTGGCGGTGCTGATCGTGGTGGTGGCCGCCGAGCCCGCCTGCACCGTGCCGGACGTCGGGCTGAGCGAGATCGAGAAGTCACGCGTCGGCGGGTTCGAGCTGACGGTGAGCGCGTACGTCGCCGTATGCGACGTCGAGCCGGCCCCCGTGACGGTGATGTTGTACGTGCCCGCCGCCGTCGACGAGCCGACCGAGAGCGTCAGCGTCGAGGAGTTGCCCGAGGTCACCGACGACGGGCTGAAGCTCGCCGTGGTGCCGCTGGGCAGCCCCGACGCGCTCAGGCTCACGGTCTGCGCGCTGCCGGAGGTGGTCTGCGTGCCGACCGTGACCGTCGCCTGACCGCCGGGCGCCGCGCTGCCGGAGGCCGGGCTGAGCGAGATCGAGAAGTCGCTGGTCGAGGTGCCGCACGCGGGCTCGCCCGAGGCCGCCGCCACGCTGACCGCGCTCCACGCCGCCTTGGTGGTGTTGCACTGGGCGCTGTTGGCGCCGAACAGCTCGATCGCGGCCGCGACCGAGGCGGCGCGGACGTTCGTGTAGCGCCAGGACGAGGTCTTGCGGGCCAGCGCGCCCATGTAGATCTTGCCCGCGTTCTGGATGCCGACGCCGGTGACCGACGAGGGGCCGCCGGAGCAGATCGGGCTGGACGGCTTGCCGCCGCCGGGGTTGTTGCCCTCGGCCAGCAGGTAGAACCAGTGGTTCAGCGGACCCGCCGCCGCGTGCACCTCGGTGCTCGGGATCGAGGAGGAGTAGCAGTTCGGGTCGCCGAGCGCGCTCGGGTTGTACATGTTGCGGATCGGCCCGTCGCCGACCAGGTCGACCTCCTCGCCGACCAGGTAGTCGGCCGGGTCGTTCGGGTTGGCGGCGTACGCCTCGGTGAGCGCGCCGAAGATGTCACCGGTGCCCTCGTTGATGCCGCCGTTCTCGTTGCCCGATCCGGCGCCGCCCGGCGTGGTCTGGAAGATCGCGTGCCCGAACTCGTGCGCCACGACGTCGATCGGGGTCGCCTGCCGGGCGTTGTCCTGGCTGTGGCCGAAGTTGGTGTAGCTGCCGTTCCAGTAGGCGTTCACGTCGGCGAGCCCGACCCGCGCCGGGAAGCCGCGGCCGCTGCCGTTGATGCCGTTGCGGCCCAGCCAGTCGCGCAGCATGTCCCACTCGCGCTGCACGCTGTAGAGCGCGTCCACGCAGGCGGTCTCCAGGTTGGTGCCGGAGGCGTTGCCCCACGCGTCGTCGGTGCCGGTGTAGGCGCTGCCGTTCTGGCCGCCGCACTGGATGCCGGGCCTGGAGGTGTCGGTCATCGAGTACGAGCTGCCGGAGCCGCTCGTACCGATGGTGACCTGGCCGTAGTAGTAGCCGTTGCCGGTGCCGGCGCGTACGAGGTCGTACGAGTCGGCGATCTCACCGGTACGCGCGTCCACGAACACGTGCTGGATGCTCGGCTTGCCGTCGGCGATGCCGCTGACCATGGCGTCCCAGGCCAGTCTCGGCTTCTCGCCCCAGGCCAGCACGACCAGGCGGGGCGCCGCGGTGTCGTCCACGCGCGAGAGCTTCGTCCTGGCGACCTCGGTGGCCTTGCCGGCGCTGACCGTGGCCCTGGTCGGCACGTCGCCCGGGGTCGGGCCCGTCGCCGCGACCGTGTCCCGGACGTTCCCCGCCGCGTCGGTGACCACGACGGCGTCGCCGCCGACCATCGGCAGGCCCTTGTAGGTGCGCTCGTACGACACGTAGAACATGTCGGCCGCGCCCGGGGTGACCGCCACGCGGCTGTAGGCCTCGTCGGGGCCCCGGGTGAGCTCGTCGAGCTGGCTGGAGACGGCCTTGTCGGCCACCTGTGCGGCGAGCGAGGCGGGGTCACCCACGCGCGCCGTCTGCTGCTGCTGCTGCGGTGCGGCTCCCGGAGGGGCGGCGTTCGCGGGCGGCGTCTGTAACGCCAGTGTCGTGGCCGTGGCCACGCCGACGACCGCGAGTAAGGCTTTGCGTTTCACGGCTGTGCTGCTCCTTTCGAAGATCTCCCTCGGGATCGGCGCGCTTCGTGAGCGCACGACGGCCCGCGCGCCGCACGGGGATCGCCTCGGCGGCGGGAGTGCAGGGAGATTGGGGGGTGGGAAGCTAGCAGTGCTGTTGCGCCTTGATGCCGCGACGCTAAACGGTCACTCCCGACTGGGAAATACGTATACGCATCGGTAGGTATACCGATAATTCCGTTTCAACTGCTCAGTTGGGGGACAATCGGGGCGTGCAATTCGGCATCCTGGGCCCGCTCCTGGTGCGCTCCCCCGATGGCGAGCCCCTGGCGATCGGCGGTCCGCGCCCACGTGCCCTGCTCGCGCTGCTGCTGCTCGACGCCGGGCGGATGGTGAGCGTCGAACGGCTCATCGACGGCCAGTACGGCGACCGGCCGCCCGCGGAGGCCGCCAACGCCATCCAGGCGCAGATCTCCCGGCTCAGGCGGAGCCTGCCGGCCGGCCTGATCGAGTTCCACGGGACGGGATACCGGCTGGCGGTCTCGCCGGACGACGTGGACGCGCACCGGTTCGAGCGGCTGTCCCGCGAGGCACGCAGGCTGCTGGCGGCCGGTCGTTCCCAGGGAGCCGCCTCCTCGCTGCGGGAGGCCCTGGAGCTGTGGCGGGGGCCGGCGCTCGCGGACGTGGCCGACGCGCCGTTCGCGGGGCCGCAGGCGCTCCGGCTGGAGGAGCTGCGGCTCTCGGCCACGGAGGACCTGATGGAGGCCGAGCTGGGTCTGCCCGAGGGCAGCCCGGTGGCCGCGCTGCAGGACCTGGTGGCCGCCCATCCGCTGCGCGAGCGGCCACGCGGGCTGCTGATGCGCGCGCTGGAGGCGGCGGGGCGGCCGTCGGAGGCGCTGGCGGTCTTCGACGAGACGCGCCGCCTGCTCGCCGACGAGCTCGGCACCGACCCCTCGCCCGAGCTGGCGGCCCTGCACCTGGCGATCCTGCGCGCCGAACGGCACCAGGTCCGGCGGGTCGCGCCGCCGGCCCAGCTGAACCGGCTCGTCGGTCGGGAGGAGGAGCTCGCGCGGCTGACCGCCCTGCGCGGCGTCCGCCTGGTGACGCTCGTCGGGCCCGGCGGCATCGGCAAGACCCGCCTGGCCATCGAAGCCGCCACCCACCTCCTCCACCCCCTGCCGACCGCCACCGCCGAACACCCGGAGACGGCCGCCGCCGACAGGGGCGCGGTGCAGCGCGCCCGGGAGGCGTGCTTCGTGGACCTGTCGCTGGTGGAGGGGACCGGGCAGGTGGCCGGGGCGGTGCTGGTGGCGCTCGGGTTGCGCGACTCGGCGCTGCGCGGCCTCCCCGACCCCACCGAACGCCTGCTGGCGGCGCTGGCCGAGCAGGACCTCCTCCTCATCCTGGACAACTGCGAGCACGTGCTCGCCGAGGTCGCCACGCTGGCCCGCCGCCTCCTCGCCGCCGCCCCCGACCTGATGATCATGGCCACGAGCAGGGAGCCGCTGGGCATCACCGGCGAGCACCTGGTCCCGCTGGCACCCCTGCCCACCGACCCGGCCGTCACGCTGTTCGCCGAACGGGCGGCGGCCGTCCGGCAGGGGTTCGCGGTCGGGCCCGGCAACCTGGACGCCGTCCTGCGGATCTGCGCGGCGCTGGACTGCCTGCCGCTGGCCATCGAGCTGGCGGCGGCCCGGATGCGCACGTTCGGCGTGGAGGAGATCGCCACCCGGCTGGCCGAGCACGACAGGTTCCGGCTGCTGTCGCGCGGCGACCGTACCGCCCCCACCCGCCACCAGACGCTGCACGCCATCGTGGAGTGGAGCTGGAGCCTGCTCGACGCCGAGGAGCAGGCGCTGGCCAGGCAGTTCTCCGTGTTCGCCGGGGGCGCGAGCCTGGAGGCGGTGGAACGGGTGTGCGGCGCGGACAGCGCCGACCTGCTGGCCGACCTGGTGGACAAGTCGCTGGTCGAGACCGACGGCGAGCGTTACCACATGCTCGACACCATCCGCCTGTTCTGCGCGGAGCGGCTGGCGGAGGCGGACGAGGAGGACCGGCTGAGAGCGGCCCACGCCGCCTGGTTCCTGGAGTTCGCGCGCCGCGCCGACGGCCACCTCTACAGCGCCGAGCAGCTCCGGTGGCTGGCCCTGCTCTCGGCCGACAACGCGAACCTGCAGGCGGCGCTGCGGTGGAGCGTCGAGCACGACCCGCCGCAGGGGGCGCGGCTGGTGGCGGCGCTGGCCATGTACTGGTGGCTCAGCGGGCGGCGGGGCCAGGCGACCGGGCATGCCGCGCGGCTCCTCGACGCGATCGGCCCCGAGCTGGGGGAGGAGTACCTGCTGGTGGTGCTGCACGCCGTACCCGACGCCGACTCCCCCCACTGGAAGCAGGCCCGGACGGTCGTCGGCTCGCTGGGCCGGCCGATGCGGTCCAGGTTCGGCCCGGCCCTGTGGGGCATGCTCGCGGGGCCGCCCGCGCCCGGGGAGGCGACCGCCATCCACGTGATCGGGTCCGACCCGTGGAGCAAGGCGCTCGAACGGCTCAGCGGCGCGCTGCTGGAGCTGCTGAGCGGCGGCGTTACCGGCGCGGAGCGGGGCCTGGAGTCGATGCTCGCGGAGTTCGGCGCCTTGGGCGAGCGCTGGGGCAGGACGCAGGGGCTCGACTGGCTCGGGCTGATCGCGAGCTGGCGCGGCGAGTGGGGGCGGGCCATGGGGCTGTGGCAGGAGGCGGTCGGCCTGCTCGAAGAGCTCGGGGCGATGGAGGAGCTGGTGGACGTGCTGCACCGGCGCGCCGAGGCGCACTGGCGGGCCGGGGACGCCCGAGCCGCCCGCGCCGACTGCGAGCGGGCCGGGGATCTGGCGCGCCGGCTCGGGCGGCCGGAGCAGACGGCGTGGGTGAGCCTGCGGCTGGGCGAGATGGCCCGCCTGGAGGGTGACCTGGCGGGGGCCTCCCGCCACCTGGAGGCCGCGTTCGCCGCCTCCGAGACCGGCCTGTTCCAGGCCCACGGGGCCAGGTCGCACGTGCTGACGGCGCTCGGCCGCCTGGCCGAGGCGACCGGCGACGCCCCCGAGGCCGCGCGCCGGCACGCGGAGGCGCTGGCCATGACGCTGAAGTCGCCGCTGGCCATCGACCTCGCCGACGCCGCGGAAGGCCTGGCGGGCCAGTGCCTGCTGGACGGCGCGGCACCCCCGGCGGGCCGGCACCCGGACGCCGCGGAAGATCCGGCGGGCCGGCACCCGGACGCCGCGGAAGATCCGGCGGGCGGGCATCTTGACGGCGCGGCGGTGGGCAGTGGGCCGGCGGTGCGGGCGGCGGAGCGGGCGGCGGTGCGGGCGGCGGTGCTGCTGGGGGTGGGGGTGGCGCTGCGCGGCATGGCCGTGGCCGGGGATCGGGACGTCGCCAGGATCGCCGCCGCCGCCACGGAGGTCCTCGGGCCCGCGGGATTCGCGGCCGCGTACTCCAAGGGGGCGTCGATGAGCAGGCACGACGCGCTCGCCACCCTGATCGCGACCGCGAGCCCAGAGCACTGACCCAGCCGCTGACAGGGCCTGCCCCGGCTGTCAGCCGGCAGTCGCCCCGCTGTCAGCGGCGCTCGCGAAGCTGGCGGACATGAAGAACACCAACGTCCTCATCTCCGGCGCCAGCATCGGCGGCCCCGCCCTCGCCCTCCAGCTCTCCCGCTACGGCTTCAACGTCACCGTCGTCGAGAAGGCCCCGTCGCTTCGCGCCGGCGGCCAGGCCGTCGACTTCAAGGGCCACACCCACCGCACCGTCCTGACCCGCATGGGAGTGCTCAAGGACATCGAGGCGCTCCAGACCGGCGGCTCCGACCAGGTGATCGTCGACGCGGACGGCCACAAGCTGACGGTCATCCCCGGCGAGTTCACCGGCGGCGAGATCGAGATCAAGCGCGGCGACCTGTCCAGGGTCTTCTACGAGAAGACCGCCGCGAGCTGCGAGTACGTCTTCGGCGACTCGATCACCTCGCTCACCGAGACCCCCAGCGGCGTGCACGTCACCTTCGAACGCTCCGCCCCCCGCACGTTCGACCTGGTGGTGGGGGCGGACGGCATCCACTCCAACGTCCGCCGCCTCGCCTTCGGCCCCGAGGCCGACTACGTCAAGCACCTCGGCTACTACTACGCCCTGGTCGGCGTCGAGGGGGACTTCGGCACGGTCTCGAAGATGTACAACGAGCCCGGCAGGATGGCCGCCGTCGGCGGGCCGAAGGCGCCCGCGTTCTTCGTCTTCGCCTCCGAGCGCCTCGACTACGACCGGTACGACATGCGGCAGCAGAAGGACCTGCTGACCCGCGCATACGCGGGCCTGGGCTGGCAGGGACCGGCGCTCATGGAGGCGGTGCGCCGCTCCCCGGACGTCTACCTCGACTCCATCAGCCAGGTCTCCATCGACCGCTACAGCCAGGGCCGCGTAGTGCTGCTCGGCGACGCCGCGTACGGCAACACCCTGGCCGGATTCGGCACGGGCCTGGCCGTGGTCGGCGCGTACGTGCTCGCGGGCGAGCTCAAGCGGGCCGGCGGCGATCACCGCGTGGCCTTCGCGCAGTACGAGGAGCAGATGCGCGGATACGCCAAGATCGCCAAGAACGGCAACGCGGGCCCCTTCCTCGCCCCCCGCACCCCGAGAGGGATCCGGATGCGGAACTGGATCTTCAAGTACAACTTCCTGTTCGGTTGGATGATGAAGATGACCGACAAGTTCGCGAACGACATCGCGCTGAAGGAGTACTGAACCTTTCTCGCTCCTGTCGCATCCAACCCCCACATGAACAAGATTCAGCAGCTTGCCGCCCTGTCCGTGCTGCCCGTCGCCGCGGCCCTGATCGCCTTCCCCGCCCAGGCCGCGGAGCGCCCCACCTGCCCCGTCCCGACCAAGGCGGAGGTGAAGCGGTCGGGCGACAGCGACGTCGACCAGCCGGCCAGGGGCGCCACCGCCATCAAGGGGGTCCGCGTCAACCACATCCCGAAGGGCTTCACGTACGGCGGGGTCGTCATCAGCAAGCACGACGGCATCAGCGAGTACGGCTACCAGTGGGGCGACGACCGCCCCAACGCGGACAGCAAACAGCGCTCACTCTGGGTCAGGGTCGTGTGCTGGCCGCAGGCGAGCAAGCTGGCGCAGCTCAAGAACGGGCCGTTCGACATGGGGACGTTCTCCGGCGACACCGAGACCGTGAAGATCGGCGGCCGTCAGGTGCTCACCCAGGAAGGGGACGGCGCGCTCGGCGACGGCCGGTACGCGGGCTGGGTCGAGCGCGAGGGCGTCGTCGTCACCGTGATGGCCAGCACGCCCCTCGTCCCCGAGCTGTCGAAGATCATCAAGGGGATCAAGCTCTGAGCAGGCCGACCCCGCCGTCGATGCGCAGCTGCGGGGTGCCGTCCAGCAGGGGGATGTGGGGCTCGTCGTCGCCGAGGTGCCAGTCCTGGACGGGCACCAGACCCGGCTCCATCAGCTCGAACCCGTCGAACAACTCCAGCACCTCCTCCCGCGTCCGGAACCGCGCCTGCGCGGGGGTGCCGGCCGTCGCCATCGTGAGCTGGGCGATCGCCTCGGGGTCGCTCTCCGCCATCCCATGGGTGGCCACCAGACAGCTGCCCGGCACCATGCGCTTCCTGAAGGCGGCCACGATGCCGCCGGGGTCCTCTTCGTCCATCACGTAGTGGAGCACCCCGACCATCAGCACGCACACCGGCTGCTCGAAGTCGATCAGGCCGGTGACGCTGGGGTCGGAGAGCACGTCTTCGGGGCGGCGCAGATCGGCCTGGATGCTGGCGACGCCCGGCGAGTCGGCGAGCAGCACCTGCGCGTGCAGCCGCACCACCGGGTCGTAGTCCACATAGACCACCCGGCAGGCCGGGTTCACCGAGCGGACGGTCTCGTGGATGCTGGGCGAGGTGGGGATGCCGGTGCCCAGATCGATGAACTGCCGCAGGCCCTGCTTCGCCAGATGGCGGACGGCCTCGACCTGGAACTTACGGTTGGCCCTGGCCACCAGGCGGGTGTCCGGGGCGACCGCGAGGAGCTTCTCCGCCACTGCCCGGTCGACCGCGAGGTTGTCCTTGCCGCCGAGCAGATAGTCGTACACCCGGGCGGAGCTGGGAACCGTCGGGTCCACTCCGGGCGGAACGCGTTCTAGCTCGGTCACTGGGGGCCGTCTCCTTCCACGCGTGCGACTCCGCACGCCATACTACTCGGCAGTCACGTACGTAATAGGGCAGATTGGGCACGCCTCCTCCAGCCGGGGCCGGCAGCCCGAACAGAACAGGTTCTCACCTGCCCGATGATCAGGCGAAGCGGGCCAGGAGCCCCTCGGCGGCGGCGAAGCCGGCGACCACGTCGGCCGCCGTGCGCCGCTCGCGCACCATCCCCACGGCCTGCCCCGCGTAGATGCAGGCCGTGTCGAAGTCTCCCTCGGCCCGCGCCGCCGCCTGCCGGACCGGGGCGTCCTCATCGACGGCCAGCTCGTCCTCCCGGCCGGCCCACCGGTCGAAGAACGCGTTACGCAGGGCCCGCCCGCCGAACTCGGGCGGCCAGTCCAGGCGCTGGGCGATGTCGAAGACCCGCCCGTACGCGGTGTCCGTCTCCTCGGCGGCCAGCAGGCGCTCGGTGGCCGGCTCCGACAGGGCCGTCTCCGCACACCCCATGAAGGCCGTCCCCACCCAGGCCCCGGCGGCGCCGGCGGCCAGCACGGCGGCGAGCCCGCGCGCGGTCGAGATGCCGCCCGCCGCGAGCACCGGGACGCTCACCGCGTCGAGCACGCTCTGCAGCAGCGGCAGCGTGCCCACCGCGTCGCGCCCGTGACCGCCCGCCTCGGCCCCGCGCGCCACGACCGCGTCCACCCCGGCCTGCTCGGCGGCGCGGGCCTCGTCGGTCGTGCCCGCCTGGGTGACGACCGTGATGCCGGCCTGCCGGAGCTCCTCCACATAACGCGCATATGGCCCGAAGCTCACGGAGACGATCGTGGGCCGCAGCTCCAGCACGGCGTCGAACTGGGCCGGGTTGCCGGTCAGCGCCCAGGCCATGAGCCCCACCCCGTAAGGATCGCCGCTCGCGACGGCGGCCTCCTTGGTGATCCACTCCCCTGTGGCCGCGGCGGCGACCCCGATCATGCCGAGCGCGCCCGCCTCGGAGACGGCGGCGGCCAACCGGCCCGCGCCCACCCCCGCCATCGGCGCCCCCACCACGGGCACCGCCAGGCCGAACCGTTCGGTGAGCCATGTGCGCAAGGTCATCCCCCCTAGAAAACCCCTGTTAGGCCAGTCTTCCACGGCCTTCCCGACCCCCGGACCGGAAAATAGAGCCGGATGACCGATGCGCTCGCGGCACACACCTGTGCATCCTGGTGGGGAACGGCTTTCGTTCCGCAGCGGAGAGGAGTCACGAGGGCATGGACAACGCGGCAGGCCGCCCGACCGTGGTCTTGGACAATGGCGTGGTCGGCAGGGTCATGCTGGCTCATCCCTCCAGGCGCGACCTCGTGCTCGTGCTCGGCATGGACGGCACCCTGCTCAGCTGCCAGCTCGACGACATCGCCTGCGTGGTCGGGGGCAAGCCCCTCTGCCGCGACGGCTGACCGGCGGGCCCGGACAGCACTCTAGGCACCGGTCACGATGCCGCCGATCAGGCTCGCGGCCGCGAAGTCGTTGGTGAGCCGGTTCTTGGTGAGCGCGAACGCGGTGCCGGTCGCCGTGTCGGCCCAGGCCGCGCTGCCGCCCGCCCCGGGCACCCCGAACACCGTCGGGCTCGCCTCGGCGGTCGAGCCGGGGCCGCCGATGCCGTACCCGAGCCCCCAGGTCGTCGGCATGCCGAACACCTCGTCGAGCCCGCTGGAGGCCACCGCCGTCACCTCGCGCAGCCGGTCGGCCGAGATCAGCCGCGTCCCGTCCACCTCGCCGAGCAGCGCGGCGTACATCCGCGCGATGGCCCGGGCCGAGGTCTTGCCGCCCGCGGGGATGTCGGAGGACAGGTAGTCACCGCGGTTGCCCAGCTCGGCGGTCGGCATCAGCGTCATCGGCCCCGCCTTGAACATCGGCAGGTCCGCCGGCATCTCGCCCCACGCCGCCGGGTCCACCGGCGCGTCCTCCAGCCTGGCCAGCCGGTGGTGCTCGGTCTCCGGCATCCCGAAGTAGAGCTCGCCGCCCACGCCCAGCGGGCCGGCCACGTCCTCCAGCAGCACCTGCGAGATGGGCTTGCCGGTGACCCGCCGGACGATCTCGCCGACCAGGAACCCGAACGTGTACGCGTGGTAGCCCACCTTCGTGCCCGGCTCCCACCACAGCTCTGCGTCCTCCAGCGCGGCGACCATCTTGTCCCAGTCGCAGACGTCCTCCGGCGTGGTGTCGAGCGGCACGCCCGGCACGCCCGCCGTGTGCGACAGCACGTGGCGCACGGTCACGCCCTGCTTGCCGTGCCGCCCGAACTCCGGCCACAGCTCCGCCACCGGGGTGTCGTAACCGAACAGGCCCCGCTCGGCCAGCACGTGGGCCACGGTCGCGGTGGCGCCCTTGCCGATCGAGAAGTTGTAGAAGGGCGTGTCAGCCGTGACGGGCCGCCCGGTCCCGGGGTCGGCGACGCCCGCCACCACATCCACCACCTGGACGCCGTCCCGGTAGACGGCCACCTGGAGCCCGCGCTCCTCGCCTGACTCGACGAGTCTGTCGGCGGCTTCCTGCACCTGCTGCTGAAGATCACTCATGATGCTTTATGTCCTTTTCGTTTGGGAACTAGACGGTACCGTACTCACATAAGTACGGAACTGTCTAGTACTGTGATGTCGTCGAAGGGATGAGCATGGCACCTGAAGAGGACGGCCGCACGGCCCGTAAGCGCAGGCAGATCATGGATGCGGCCCGGCCGGTGTTCCTGCGCAACGGCTACGTGGGCGCGAGCATGGACGAGGTGGCGGCGCTGGCGGCGGTCTCGAAGCAGACCGTCTACAAGCACTTCACCGACAAGGAGCAGCTGTTCACGAGCATCATCCTCGACACGACGACCCAGGTCGAGGGGCTGGCCAGGCTCATCTCCGCGGCGCTCGACGACAGCGACGACCTGGCGAAGGACCTGGGCGGGCTGGCCCGCCAGTTCCTCGGCGTGCTCATGCGGCCCGACGTGCTCCGCCTGCGCCGGCTGGTGATCGCCGAGGCCGACCGGTTCCCCGACCTCGGCCGCACCTGGTACCAGCAGGGCTTCGAGCGCTCGCTGGAGACCCTGGCCGCCGCCTTCGAGCGCCTCGCCGGCCGCGGCCTGCTCCGCCTGGACGACCCCGACCTGACCGCCCAGCACTTCGTGGGCCTGCTGCTGTGGGTCCCGGTGAACAAGGTCATGTTCTGGGGCGGCGGCGACCACTACACCGAGGCCGATCTCGAACGGCTCTCCGAGTCCGCTGTAGCCGCCTTCCTGCGCGCCTACGGGGCCGAGGCTAGGTCAGATAGCTCCTGAGCCCGGCGGCCAGCGCGACGGCCATGCGCTCGCGGAAGCGAGGGTCGGACATCTTGGCCGCGTCGCCGCGGTTGCGCATGTTGCCGCACTCGATGAACACCGCAGGGCGCGTGGAGAGGTTGAGCCCGCCCAGGTCGGTGCGGGTCTGCAGCCCGTCCACGCCGGTATAGCCGGCGTACGGCAGGCCCGTGCCCTCCCGGTAGGCGTTCCTGATGTCCACCCCGAGGCGCCGGGACGGCTTGACGATCTGGTCGTTGTGCCCGGAGACCAGCCCCGGCATGATCACGTGGAACCCGCGCCCGCCCGGCGCGGCGCCGTCGCCGTGGATCGACAGGACCGCGTCCGCCCTGGCCTCGTTGCCGATGGCGGCCCGCTCGGTGACGCACGGGCCGACGCCCTTGTCGTCGGGCCTGGTGAGCACGACCTTGGCGCCCAGCTTCTCCAGGATCGGCTTGAGCCGGTTGGCGACGTCCCAGGTGAAGGCGTGCTCCGGGTATCCGGCGTCCGTCTCCGTGCCGGTCGTGTTGCAGGGCTTCCTGCCGGTGATGATGTCGACCTGCCGGTTGATCTCCGCCGGATGCGCGGCGTTGCCGCCGTTGTGGCCGGGGTCGATCACCACGATCTTGCCCGCGAGCGCGCCTCCGGCCGGCGTCCGGCTCGCGGACGGCGCCGCCGGCAGCGCCGCCTCCCGCGAAACGGGCACGGCGGTGCCGCACGCCGCGGTCAGCGCGGCCAGCGTGACGACCGCCACGAATCCGGTCCGGTACGCGCTCATGATCCCGACCGTACCGGCTGCCGCGCGGCGAACCCAAGACCCGTCTGACCTGCACCTTCGTGTCTCACCGGGGAATTCCTCATTGTTTATCCGGCTCTTTGACCATAAATTCAAATTCGACTCGTACTGGTGCTGGTGAGGAGCCTGGGCGATGAAACAGCAGACGTGGGCGATGCGGCCGGTCATCCGCCACGCGACGGCGGACGACGCGGAACGGGTGGCGGAGCTCATCGCGACCGCGTTCTCCGGGCTGAGGGTGGTGCACTACCTCGTGCCGGAGCGCAGGGAGCGACACCGGGTCATGACCGCCAACTTCCGCATCCTCGTCGACCACGCCGTGGAGCACGGGGAGATCCACCTCATCGACGACGGGCCCGCGGTCGCGGTCTGGTTCGCGCGCACCGCGCCGCTGCCCGAGCCGCCCGACTACGACCGCCGCCTGGCCGAGACGACGGGCGAATGGGCCGACCGCTTCCGCGCGCTCGACGAGCTGTCCCAGGCGAACCATCCGGCGGAGCCGTACCACCATCTGGCCTTCCTGGCGGTCCACCCGGACCGCCAGAACGAGGGGCTCGGCTCGGCGCTGCTGCGCTACCACCACGCCCGGCTGGGCGGCGTGCCCGCGTACCTGGAGGCCAGCGATCCGCGCAACCGCGACCTGTACGCGCGCCACGGCTACCGGCAGGGTGAGCCGTTCGCGCTGCCGGACGGGACCCTGTTCTGGCCGATGCGGCGCCCCGCCTGAAAGTTTCACAGTTTCCGCAGGCCGTTGACGGGACGGCGGCGGGAAAGGAGGATCGGAGGGCTCCGATTGGGAGCGCTCCCAACCCCCGAGGACCTCCATGACCCGAAGCCGGGCCGCCTTACTGGCCCTCCTCACCATGGTCGCCCTGTCCCCCGCCACGACGGCACTGGCGGACGAGGGACCCGAGCAGATCGTGAACGGCACCTTCGACTCCGGCACCGCCCCGTGGTGGAGCACCGGCAACACCACCATCGCCATAGACGCGGGCCGGCTCTGCGCCGACATCCCCGGCGGCACCGCCAACCCGTGGGACGTGATCATCGGCCAGAACGACATCCCGCTGGTGGCGGGCGACACGTACGCCTACCGCTTCAGCGCCTCGGCGACCCCCGCCAAGGTCGGCAAGGCGCTGATCCAGCTCCCGGTCGACCCGTGGACGCAGTATCTGTCGGCCAACCCGGAGCTGAGCGTCTCGGGCAACGACTACTCCTACACGTTCACCGCCCCCGTGTCGCTGCCGAACTCCCAGGTCGTCTTCCAACTGGGCGGCAGCGCCGAGCCTTGGAGGTTCTGCATGGACGACGTGTCGCTCAAGGGCGGCGCCGAGCCCGAGGTGTACGAGCCCGACACGGGCCCGCGCGTCCGCGTGAACATGGTCGGCTACCTCCCCCAGGGCCCCAAGAACGCCACCGTCGTCACCACCGCGACCACGGCCCTGGACTGGGAGCTCAAGAACGCCGACAAGCAGACGGTCGCCAAGGGCCGGACCACCCCCAGGGGCGTGGACGCCAGCTCCGGCCAGAACGTGCACACGCTCGACTTCGGCTCCTACCGCAGGCCCGGCAAGGACTACACGCTGACGGCCGACGGCGAGACGAGCCGGCCGTTCGACATCGCCGCGGACCTCTACGACCAGCTCCCCACGGACGCGCTGAAGTTCTACTACACCCAGCGCAGCGGCATCGAGATCCTCGACAGCCTCAGGCCCGGCTACGGCCGGCCCGCCGGGCACGCCGGCGTCGCGCCGAACCAGGGCGACGCGAGCGTCCCCTGCCAGCCGGGCGTCTGCGACTACTCCCTCGACGTCAAGGGCGGCTGGTACGACGCCGGCGACCACGGCAAGTACGTCGTCAACGGCGGCATCTCGGTCTACCAGCTCATGGCCGCGTACGAGCGGGACAAGGCGGCCTTCAAGGACGGCCAGCTCGCCATCCCGGAGAGCGGCAACGGCCGGCCGGACATCCTGGACGAGGCCCGCTGGGAGCAGGAGTTCCTGCTGAGCATGCAGGTGCCGGAGGGCAAGCCGTTCGCGGGCATGGCCCACCACAAGATCCACGACCGGAACTGGACGGGCCTGCCGCTGCTGCCGCACCTGGACCCGCAGCCGCGCGAGCTGCACCCCACCTCCACGGCCGCCACGCTCAACCTCGCGGCCACGGCGGCCCAGGCGGCCAGGCTGTTCGCCCCGTACGACCCGGCGTTCGCGGCCAGGAACCTCAGGGCCGCCCGCACGGCATGGGCCGCGGCCAAGGCCAACCCGGCCAGGTACGCCGACCCCAACGACGGCACCGGCGGCGGCGCCTACAACGACGCCGACGTGAGCGACGAGTTCTACTGGGCGGCGGCGGAGCTGTTCATCACGACGGGCGAGAAGGAGTTCAGGGACTTCGTGCTGGCCTCGCCGCACCACACGGGCGACATCTGGCGTGACCGGGGCTTCGACTGGGGCAACACCGCCCAGCTCGGCCGCCTCGACCTGGCGACGGTGCCCAACGCCCTCCCCGACCGGGCCCGGGTGCGGCAGTCGGTGGTCGAGGGGGCCGAGAAGTATCTGGCGGTCCAGCGGGCGCACCCGTACGGGCTGCCGTACAACCCGCCGGACTTCGACTGGGGCTCGAACAACCTGGTGCTGAACAACCTGGTCGTCCTGGCCACGGCGTACGACCTGACCGGCCACGAGAAGTACCGGGCGGCCGTGCGCGAGGGCATGGACTACCTCCTCGGCCGCAACGCGCTCAACCAGTCGTACGTGACCGGCTACGGCGAGGTGGCCTCGCACAACCAGCACAGCCGCTGGTACGCCCACCAGCTCGACCCGGCGCTGCCCAACCCGCCGCGCGGCACGCTGGCCGGCGGCCCGAACTCCGGCATCCAGGACCCGCTGGCGCAGCGGCTGCTGAAGGACTGCAAGCCGCAGTTCTGCTACATCGACGACATCGAGTCGTGGGCGACGAACGAGCTGACCATCAACTGGAACTCCCCGCTGGCCTGGGTCTCCGCGTTCCTGGCCGACAAGAGCGGGCGGTCTGACTGCCGGGTGCGCTACACGGCGCACGGCTCGGGCACGTTCACCGGCCAGATCGTGATCGAGAACACCGGCAGGCAGACCGTGGACGGCTGGACCCTGCGCTGGTCGTTCGCGGGCGGCCAGCGCGTCCGGCAGGACTGGGGCGCGGCGCTGTCGCAGTCCGGCCCGGTGGTGACGGCCAGGAGCACCGGCAAGATCAAGCCGGGCAGGTCCGTGACGTTCGGCTTCGTGGCCACCAACCCCTCGGGCCCCAACCCGTCCCCCGAGGTCTTCCACCTCAACGGCGAGCGCTGCGGGTGACCCCGCCCGCCCGGCGGCCTCTCCGCGAGGGGCCGCCGGGCGTTGCGGACGCTCCGTTGAACGTAATAATCTGGGCCATGCCCAGGGGAACCTCAGAAGTCAGCGAGCCGATGTTCTTCGTGCTCGCCGCCCTACGCGCCGGGCCGCTGCACGGCCACGCGATCAGCAAGTCGATCAAAGAACTGTCGGCCGGCCGGGTGCAGCCGTCGGTCGGCACCCTCTACGGCATCCTGGAGCGCCTGAACGAGCGGGGCGTGATCACCGTGGACCGGGAGGAGACGGTCAACGGCCGGAACAGGCGTTACTTCCGGATCACCGACGAGGGACAGTCCCTGGTCGAGGCCGAGGCCAGGCGCATGCAGCAGGCCGCCTCCCTCGTGCTGCGCCCCATCACATGACGGCCATCGCACCCCAGCCCATGACGTCCCTCGAACGGCGCTACCGCCGGCTGCTGCTGGCCTACCCGAGGCAGTACCGCGCGGCGCACGGCGACGAGCTGATCGACGTCCTGCTGGAGTCGGCCGACTCCGGCAGGAGCGTCCCGGTGCTCAGGGAGGCGTGGGGCCTGCTGGTGGGCGGCGTGCGCAGCCGCATCGTCCACCTGGCGACGGGCAACGCGTGGGAGGACGGCCTGCACCTGGGCATCACGGCCGTGGCCGCCGCCAACCTGGCGGCGCTGCTCCCCTACGCGGGCGCGGTGCCGCTGTGGACGCTGCTGTCGGCGCTCGCTCTGCTGGCCGTCCTGCGCGGACGGCTGCCGGTGGCGTTCCCGCTCACGCTCGTCGCGGGCGTGAAGGCGGTCGCGGTCGCGGGTGGCTGGCAGGTGTTCGAGCCGACGCTGTTACCGGTGTACCCGTCGGTCCTCACCGGGCGGGCCCTGTTCGAGGACAGCAGCCCCTTCGCCGTGGCCTTCGGGTACGCGGTGGTGCTGATCGGCCTGCTGGTGCTCATGTCGAGAAGGCGGCAGGCGCCGCGGATCCGGTCATGGTGGTGGCCGGCGGCCGTGGTGGCCGTCGCATGGGCGGGCCCCCAGTGGATGGAGGCGGACACCTGGTATCCGCTCAGCCTGAGCCGGCTGGCGACGGAGGCGGCGGCGTTCGGCCTGGCCGTAGCGGGCTGCTATCTGGCGCGCGACCACCGGTGGGCGCTCGCGTCGGGCATCTACCTGCTGGTGAGATCGGTCGAGCTGACCGTGAACTCCGATTTCCTGACCAGGCAGCACCTGGCCTACTGGGGCCTGCTGGCCGTGCTGGCCCTCGGGGCCGCCTCCGTGCCGTTCCGGAGGCGGCGGCACTGCCTGGATTGACCATGCTCCGTTAAACGGAGTATGGTCTCCCGCCATGACGAGGAAGACGCTGCCTACCGCGCTGCTCGCCCTGGCCGTCCTCTGCGGCTGCGGGGGCGCCGCAGAGACCGCCACGGAGACCGCCGCCGCGCCCTCCCCCAGCGCGGCCGCGGCGGCCAAGGACAAGAAGCACCAGCTCGAAGCGGCCAAGGCCGACTGCATGAAGCAGAAGGGCTTCAAGTACGTCGCGTGGGTGAAGCCAGAACAGCCCCAGAGCGACGAGGACCGCCGCCGGGACGCGGGCGACTACCAGGCCATGCGGAAACATCGCGAAAAATACGGCTTCGAGATCTTCGCCGAGTTCATCTACCCCAAGGAGCTGAACGCCCCGGCGGCCCAGATGGCAAGCCCCAATCAAGATCCGAACATGAAGCTCCAAGAGGCGCTCTCCGAAGCTCAGCTGGGCGCCTACCACAAGGCCAAGGACGCCTGCATGGTGACGGCGGGCAAGCAGGTCCTCGGCGTGACCCTGAAGTCGAACATCGACTACTACAACCAGATAGCCCTGACCAGGAGGCGCCTGACCGCAAGCACGCTCGACAGCGACCCCAAGCTGATGGAGCTGGCGACCGCCATGGCCACCTGCCTGAAGGGCAAGGGCTACACCGTCACTGACACCGCGCCGACGGCCCTGTCGAAACGCGGTCAGGACGCGTTCATCAAGGAGCAGGACAAGATCGGCCGGGAGCAGGACGACACCGTGCCCGATGTCGCGCCTCCGGCGAAGAAGAACGGGAACCAGCCGATCCACATGCCGTCGCTCACCGCCGAGCAGGCCAAGCCCTACCTGGCCAAGGAGATCAAGGCCGCGCTCGACGACCTGGAGTGCGGCAAGGACTTCTACCCGGTCTTCACACCGCGCAAGTCGGCGATCGACGCGCAGGTCAAGGCCCAGTTCGCCTTCTGACCTCCACGACCGGAAAGACGAACTTCGCCATGCTCACCAGATTCACCGTGACCGCCACCGCCCTGCTGGCGCTGGCCGCGCTCTCCGGCTGCGGGGGCGCCGACGAGAGCGCCGCGCCGCCGACGAGCCCGACCGCACAGGACAAGGAAGTGCAGATCGAGGCGGCCAAGGCCGACTGCATGAAGCAGAAGGGCTTCAAGTACGTCGCGTACGTGACGCCGCACAAGCCGGCCACCGAGGACGACAAGAGCCGCGCATCTGGCAACTACCAGGCAATGCGGAAATATCGCGAAAAATATGGCTTCGGGGTCTTCGCCGAGTACATCTACCCTGACACCTTCGGCACCCGGGACGCCGGCCCCGACAGCAACCCGAACGGGAAGATCCAGTCGTCGCTCTCCAAGGCGCAGATGCAGGCGTACCGGAAGGCGATGGACGCCTGCCAGGTCTCGGCGGCCAACAAGGTCCTCGGCCTGAAGCTGAAGTCGACGGACGACTTCAACCGCGCGCAGTTCCGGGCCTCCGTCCGGGCCCGCAAGACCACGCTGAACACCGACCCCGAGCTGGTCGAGCTGGCCACCGCCATGGCCACCTGCCTGAAGGGCAAGGGCTACGCCGTCGGCGACACCGCGCCGGTCGCCATGTCCGATCAGGGACAGAAGACGTGGCTCGCCAAGCAGGACAAGCTGGGCCGGGAGCAGATGGACGACGTGCCCGACGTCGCTCCCCCCGCCAAGGACGACGAAGTGCCGATGTACTACATGCCGACGCTCACCTCCGACGAGGCCAAGCCGTACCTGGCCAAGGAGATCAAGGCCGCGCTCGACGACCTGGAGTGCGGCAAGGACTTCTACCCCGCCTACCTGCCGAAGGAAATATCGGTCCAACGGCAGGTCAGCGCCCAGTTCGGCATGTGACCGCCGCATGAAGTCACCGCGCAAGCTCCTCGCCGGCGTCGTCGCCGGAGTCGTGGTCATCGCGGGCGCCGGCTGGGCCGTGGGCTCCCGGCTGCGCTCCCCCGCCGACGAGGCGGCCCGCCGCGCCGCGCCGCGGGCCTCGCTCGTCACCGCCGCCGTCGAGCGCCGCAAGCTCGTCAGCACCGTCGTGGTCAGCGGCACGCTGGAGTACGGCTCGCCCCTGCCGGTCAGCCTGGCCGGGGCGGTCGGCGGCACGTCCGAGCAGCAGCGGGCCACCCGGGCCCCGCGCCAGGGCCGGCTCGCGGAGGGCGCGGTCTTCCTGGAGGTCAACGGCCGCCCGGTGTTCGCGCTGCGCGGGTCCGTGCCGATGCACCGCACGATCGCCCCCGGCAGCAAGGGTGACGACGTCAAGCAGCTCCAGCGGGCGCTGCGCAGGCTGGGGTACGGCGGTCCCGTCTCCGGCGTGTTCGACCAGGCCACGATCGCCGCCGTCACCCGCATGTACACGAAGAAGGGGTACGAGGCGCAGCAGCCGACGCTGACCGACCGGCAGGCGTACGACACGCTGCGCAAGGCCGTGCAGACCGCCCAGGAGACCCTCGCCGCCGAGAAGAAGGCGCTGGACCAGGGGCGCGACGTGCTGCCGCTCAAGATGAGGCTGGCCAACGCCAAGGCGGACCTGAAGGCGGCCGAGCGCGCCCTCCAGGAGGCCGAGGCCCGGCTGGTGACGCCGGAGGACGAGACCAAAATGGCGGCGGCCGAGGCGGCCGTGCGCGCGGCGCAGGAGAAGCTTGCCGAGGCCGAGCAGGCGCTGGCCGAGGCCAGGAGACCGCCGCCCACGCCGGCGGCCACCGCCACCCCCCAGCCCACGGCCTCCACCGACACGAGCCTGCTGGAGCTGCGGGTCCAGAACGCCCAGGCCGACCTGGCGGCGGCCCTGGAGTCGCGCGAGCGGGTCGCGGAGGAGGCGCGGCAGGCCAGGGAGAAGAGCCTGGTGGAGCTGCGCAAGGCCGTGCGGACCGCGAAGGAGGCCAAGGCCACCGCCGAGCAGGCGCTGCGCCAGGCCAGGCAGCTCTCCCCGACCAGGCTCAAGGTGACCAACGCCGGCAAGGACGTGGCGGCGGCCAAGGGGATGCTGGCGGAGTTCGCGCGTACGTACGGGACCTCCATCCCGCCCGGCGAGGTGGTGTTCCTGCCGAAGCTGCCCGCCCGGGTGCGCAAGGTCTCGGTCAAGCAGGGGCAGCAGGTCGAGAAGGAGGTCGCCACGGTGACCAGCTCGGCGTTCACGGTGACGGGGGCGGTGGAGGCGACCGAGGCCGAACTGCTGCGCACGGGCATGGAGGCGGCCATCGAGCTCGACACGGGCAAGACGTACAAGGCGCGCCTCACCGCGGTCGGCGAGCAGGCCAAGGTGCCCGGCGCCGAGGAGGCCAAGGACGGGTCGGAGCCCGTCCTGATCACGCCCGCCTCGATGAAGGGGCTCAAGCCGGGCACGGCGGTGACCGCGCGGGTGACGGTGGGGGCCACCAAGGAGGCGGTGCTGGTCGTGCCGGTGGCGGCCGTGATCACGGGGGCCGACGGGCGGGCCCGGGTGCGGGTCGAGTACGCCACGGACCGGACCAGGGACGTCGAGGTGCGCACGGGCCTGACCGCCGACGGGAACGTCCAGGTCGCCGGCGCGCTCAAGGAGGGCGACCGGGTGGTGGTCAGCGGTGCCTGAGCCGGTGATCTCGCTGGCGGAGGTCAGCAGGGAGTTCGCCTCCCAACCTCCGGTCCGGGCGCTCGACCGCGTCACGCTCCGGGTGGACAGGGGCGACTACCTGGCCATCGTCGGCCCGTCGGGCTCGGGCAAGTCGACCCTCCTGAACGTGCTCGGCCTGCTCGACCGCCCCAGCTCGGGCAGCTACCGCCTCGACGGCACGGAGACCACCACCCTGCGCGACGGGGCCAGGACCAGGTTGCGCGGCGACCGGATCGGCTTCGTCTTCCAGTCCTTCCACCTGCTCTCCCACCGCAGCGTGGTGGAGAACGTCATGCTCGCCGAGATCTACCGGAGCAGAGGAGCTCGGAGGGAGAGAGCGAAGCCAACGAGCTCCGAAGCGGCTGCGACCATGAGCGCAGTCAGGCAGGCGCGTAAGGGCAGGCGGGAGCGGGCCCTGGCGGCGTTGGAGCGAGTCGGCCTCGGCCACCGGACCGGGTTCGCACCCGACCGGCTGTCGGGGGGCGAGCGCCAGCGCACGGCCATCGCCAGGGCCCTCATGGGCGAGCCGTCGCTGCTGCTGTGCGACGAGCCCACGGGCAACCTCGACAGCCGCAACACCGAATCGGTGCTCGGCCTGTTCGACGAGCTGCGGGGGCAGGGGATGACGATCGTGGTCATCACCCACGAGCGGGAGGTCAGCGAGCGGGCCGGGCGCCGGGTGCGGATCACCGACGGCGTCCTGGTGGAGGAGGGGTGATGCACGTACGCGACCTGCTCGGGGAGGCCGTGGCCGGCATGCTCGCCCGGCCGGTGCGCTCGGCGCTCACCACCCTCGGGACCGTGCTCGGCATCACCACGCTGGTCGTCACGCTCGGCGTGGCCGCCACCGCGGGCAACCAGATCGTCGGCCGCTTCGACGCGCTGGTGGCCACGGCCATCACGGTGCAGGTGCCGCAGTCGCCGAACACGCCGCTCGTGGAGTGGGACTCGATCGACCGGCTGACCAGGCTGCGCGGCGTCGAGTCCGCCGCCGCGCTGGCCGAGTCGGACGACAGCGCGAACCTGTCGGTGCGCTCCAACGACATCGTGGACCCCACCAGGGTCACCGCGCAGTCGTTGACCGTGCTGGCCGCGACGACCGGGCTGCCCGAGGCGGCGCGCGGCAGGATGGTGCAGGGCAGGTTCTACGACCTCGGGCACATCGAGCGGCGCGACCGGGTGGCGGTGATCGGCGACCAGGCGGCCAAGCTGCTCGGCGTCGGCCGCCTCGACCGGGCGCCGGCCATCTTCATCGGCAAGCACGCGTACACGGTCATCGGCATCCTGGGCGACCTGCGCCGCGAGCGGAACCTGAGCACCGCCGTGTTCGTGCCGCCCACGGTGGGCAGGCAGTTCGGGCTGCGGGACGTCACCAGGGTGCTGGTCAACACGAGCCTGGGCGCGGCGGACCTGGTCGCCCGGCAGGCGCCCACTGCGCTCAGCCCGGGCAACGGCGACATGCTGCAGGTGATCTCCCCGCCCAGCGCCACCAGGGCGCGCGACCAGGCGCAGGACGACGTCAACGCGCTCTTCCTGATCCTCGGCCTGGTCTCGCTCGTGGTCGGCGCGGTCGGCATCGCGAACGTCACGCTCGTCACCGTGATGGAACGCGTGCCGGAGATCGGCCTGCGCCGCTCGCTCGGAGCGGCCAGGCGGCACATCGCCGCGCAGTTCCTGCTGGAGTCGACGCTGATCGGCCTCGCGGGCGGCGTGATCGGCGCCAGCCTGGGCGTCGTCACGGTGGTCGCGGTGTCGGCCGCCAAGCAGTGGACGCCGCTGCTGGACGTGCGCCTCGCGGTCGCGGCGCCGGTGGCGGGAGCCCTGGTGGGCCTGCTGGCCGGGCTGTATCCGGCGCTGCGGGCGGCCAGGATGGAGCCGGTGGACGCGCTCAGGTAGCGTAGACGGCCGACAGGAACCGTACGAGCACCGCCTCCCTGGCGGCCGCGGGCAGCGCGTCGAGGATCGCGTTGACCGTCGCCATCTCCGGCTGCCCCGCCTCCGGCCGCAGGTCCACCCCCACGGAGGAGGCCAGCTCGGCGAAGTCCGCCTCGTCGAGCGCCTCCAGGTCCGTGGCCGCCACCAGCTCGACCAGCCCTTCGGGCAGCACGACGGGCCCCCGCTCCCGGGCGGCCTCGGCCGACTCGGCGATCACCTTCAGCAGGTCCTCGACCCCCGCGAGCGTCACCCCGGTGACCGTGATGTGCAGGTTGGCCGGGATCCCGGCGTAGGAGAGCTGCGGCTGCAGGAACCAGCCCCGCTCCCGCGCCTCGTCCGCCAGCACGAACACGTCGATCCCGTCCCCGGCGAAGGCCACCAGCGACGACTCCGGCTCGCCGAGCACCCGCAGCCCGGGGATCCGCGCGAGCCCTTCGCGCAGCCTGACCGTCGCCTCCAGGGTCGCCCGGCCCAGCTCCAGGTAGCCCTCCCTGCCCAGCGCCTGCAGCGTGGCCCAGGCGCCGCCGAGCGGCCCGGCCGACCTGGAGCTCTGCACGGTCGCGTTGACGATCGTGTAGCCGGGCCACGCGGCGGAGGCGAAGTACGCCTTGCGCCGCATCGCGGGATCGGCGAAGAGCACGACCGAGGCGCCCTTGGGGGCGTACCCGAACTTGTGCAGGTCGCACGAGAGCGACGTGACGCCCGGCACGGACAGGTCGAACGGCGGGACCGCCGCGCCCGCCGCGCGCAGCCACGGCAGCAGCCACCCGCCGACGCAGGCGTCCACGTGGCACGGCACGCCGGCCGCCGCGGCCACGGCGGCGACCTCCTCGACCGGGTCGATCACCCCTTGGGGGTAGGAGGGCGCGGAGGCGACGACCATGATCGTGTTCTCGTCGATCGCGTCCGCCACGTCCCGCGCCCGCACCTTGTACGTCTCCAGGTCCACCGGCACGGCCACGACCTCGACGCCGAGATAGTGGGCCGCCTTGTGGAAGGCGGGGTGGGCGCTCACGGCGAGCACCAGGTTGGGGCGGGCCCTGTGGGCGGCGTCGCGGGCGGCCTTGACCGCCAGCATGATCGACTCGGTGCCACCGCTGGTGAAGATGCCGTGGCCGCCGCCGAGCAGGTCCGCGACCGCGCCGACGACCTGCCGCTCCAGCTCGACCACGCTGGGGAAGGCGGTCGGGTCGAGGCAGTTGACCTCCAGCAGCTCGAAGTACGCCCGCGCCGCCGCCTCGTGGACCTCGGCCCGGCCGGTGTCGTAGACGTAGGCCGTCACCTGGCCGCCGCGCACGGGTAAGTCGCGCGACCTCAGCCTGGCCACCTCGGCCAGCAGCTCCTCGGTCGTCCTTCCAGCGGGGTTCACGTGGACTCCTTCGTGGGTCGGGCCCTCGTCCGGGGCTCGCCCGGGAGGCCGAGCGTGCGGTGGACGCTCAGGTGCAGGTGGGAGCGGAAGCGGCGCAGGGCGGCCCGGTCGCCGGCGGCCCTGCGGCGGCCCTCCGCGTCCAGCACGCCCCCCTTGGCGAACCCGTGCACGGACCAGATGACCATCCACATCGTGTACTCGAGATCGACCTTCTCGTCGATCAGCCCGCCCTCGACCGCGGGCCGGACGGCGGCGGTCACGGAGGCCACCAGCGGCTGCACGTACTCGCGCTCCAGCTCGGTGATGTCGCTGGCGTCGGAGAGCCAGCGGTGCATCCACAGGGCGGGCACCTCGGGGTTGTCCACGCAGAAGTCGAGGTAGTCGTCCAGCAGCCGGTGGATGGCCGCGAGCGGGTCGTCACCGGGCAGGCGGGCGAGCGCCAGGTCGAGGGCCGCCTTCTCCGCCCGGTGCGCGCGCTCCATGACGGCGAGATACAGCTCGCGCTTGCCGCCGACGTGGTAGTTGACGGTGGCGATGTTCATCCCCGCGGCCTCGGCGATCTGGCGGGTGGAGGTGCCGTCGAAGCCGAGCGCGGCGAACAGCTGTGTCGCGACCTTCAGGATCAGGTTGACCTGTCCGCTGTCCATGCGGCCGAAGGTAGTGCCACCCTCACCTTTCGGTCAATCACTTGATGGAGAGCCGGCTCAGTCCGGCGCCCAGTACTTCACCATGAACTTGTCGAGCTGCTGCACCACCGGCTCCCAGCTCGGCGGCAGCGTGTAGCGGCTCACGCGGTGCTTCTCATAAACAAGCGTGTACTTGAGGAAGTCGGCCCCCTGCGGGGTGGGCTCGGACCGCCCGAGCTTCAGCCCCTTGAGGTACGTGTGCAGCCTGCGCTGCTCCTTGCCGGTCAGGCACTTGTCGACGACCGGCCCCGTACGGTGGCTGAGCCGCACGCAGCCGTTCGCGTAGACGATCACATGGTCGTCCAGCCCCGCGAACCCGCCTTGCTTGCGGTAGTCGATCAGCACCTTCTTCGGCGCGACCGCCGCCTGAGCGGCAGCCGGGACCGCGGACAGGGTCAGGGCCGGCAGGAGCACCGGCACGAGCACGATTCGCCACATCTTCTTCACACCTACTTGGACGGATGGGAACGCCGAACGGCTCAGCCTCAGCCGAACTGGTCGGCGTTCTCCTTGGTGGCCGGTTTCACGGGCACGGCCACCGCCTTCGGGATGCCCTCCCCCTTGGCGGCCTTCACCGCGGCGTCCACCGCCTGCTGCCCCAGCAGCCTGGGCTGCTGTGCGATGGTGGCCGAGAGCGTGCCGGCCCGGACCGCCCTGATCGCGTCGGGCGTGCCGTCGAACCCGACCACCTTGACCCGCTGCCCGGCCCGGGCGCCCAGGGCCTTGACCGCGCCCAGGGCCATCTCGTCGTTCTCGGCGAACACGCCGGCGAGGTCGGGGTGCGACTGGATCAGGTTCGTCATGACGTCCAGGCCCTTGCTCCGGTCGAAGTCCGCCGGCTGCCGGGCCACGACCTTGATGTCCGGGTACGCGGCGACACCCTCGTCGAACCCCCTGCCCCGGTCGCGGGAGGCGGAGGTGCCCGGCACGCCCTGGAGCACGGCCACGTTCCCCTTCTCCCCGAGCAGCCTGGCCAGCTCCTGGGCGGCGAGCCGCCCGCCGGCCACGTTGTCGGAGGCCACGGTCTGGGCCACCTCGGCGCCGTCGATGCCCCGATCGGCGGCGATCACCGGGATGCCGGCCCGGTCGGCCGCCTTGACCGCGGGGACGGCCGCGTCGGAGTCGACCGGGTTGATGATGATCGCTTTCATGTTCTGGCCGGTGAAGTTCTGGACCTGGTTCACCTGCTGCGACGGGTCGTTCTGGGCGTCGGTGACGGTCAGCCTGGCGCCCAGCTTCTTCGCCTCGGCCTGCGCGCCGTTCCGGAACTGCACGAAGTACGGGTTGTTCAGCGTCGACACCGACAGGCCGATCCTGACGTCGCCCGTGGCTCCCCCGCCGCCGCACGCGGCCAGGCCGGCCAGCGCGACCCCCGCTATGAGCATCCGCATGATCTCTCCCCCTAAGTGGTTCCCCTGCGCCGCAGGGTGTCGACGAGCACCGCCAGGGCGATGACCACACCGATCACGACCTGCTGCCAGAACGCCGAGACCGACAGCAGGTTCAGGCCGTTGCGCAGAACGGCCAGGATCAGCGCGCCGACGAACGTGCCGAGCGCCCTGCCCTTCCCCCCGGACAGGCTGGCGCCGCCGATCACGACGGCCGCGATGGCGTCGAGCTCGTACCCGGCCGCGGCCTGCGGCTGCGCCGAGGCCAGGCGGCTGGCCAGCACGATCCCGGCCACCGCCGCGAAGCCACCGGACAGCGCGTACGTGACCAGCTTCTGGCGGCCGACCTTGATGCCCGACAGGCGGGCGGCCTCCTCGTTGCCGCCGATGGCGTACATGGCGCGGCCCGCGTACGTGCGGTTGAGCACCACGGCGGCGATCACCCCCATGACCACCATCACGATCACGGGGACCGGCAGGACCCCGCCGACCGTGTCGCCCAGGTGCGAGACGGCGTCCGGCATCGGGATCGGGCTGCCCGCCGAGATGACCAGGGCCAGGCCGCGGGCGACGCCGAGCATGGCCAGCGTGGCGATGAACGGCGGCAGCCTGCCGTACGCGATCAGGACCGCGTTGACCAGCCCGCACGCCACCCCGACCACGAGGGACACCAGGGTGGCCAGTGGCCACGGCAGGCCGGCGACGGTGGCGGTCCAGGCCAGGACGATCGCGGAGAGCGCCGCGACCGAGCCCACGGACAGGTCGATGCCGCTCGTCACGAT
The DNA here is from genome assembly GCF_014873145.1 of Nonomuraea angiospora. NCBI lineage: Bacteria > Bacillati > Actinomycetota > Actinomycetes > Streptosporangiales > Streptosporangiaceae > Nonomuraea > Nonomuraea angiospora. Next base: position 7,376,877 of record NZ_JADBEK010000001.1, read on the forward strand.
CACGAACGTCTGCCCGAAGGCCAGGATCGCGGTGACGGCGGCCTGGACGCCGACGTTGAGCAGGTTCGTCACGCTCAGGAAGTCGGGCGACAGCAGCGACAGCGCCACGACCAGCGCCACGAGCGCCGCCAGCGCGCCGTTCTCGGCGAACCAGGCGGCCGCCGGTGACCGGCGGCCCAGGAGCGCGTCACTCGGCACGGGGACCCGCCACCTCCGCGACGGCCAGGGCCATCACGTCGTCCTGCGTGGCCCCGGCCGCGCGCAGCTCGCCGACGAGCCGCCCCCGCGCCATGACCAGGATCCGATCGCTCATCCCGAGCACCTCCGGCAGGTCGCTGGAGACCATCAGCACGGCGTCCCCCTCGGCCGTGAGCTCGTTGACGAGCTCGTAGATCTCGACCTTGGCGCCGACGTCGATGCCGCGCGTCGGCTCGTCGAGGATGAGCACGCGGGCGTCCGCCACCAGCCACTTGCCGATGACGACCTTCTGCTGGTTGCCGCCGGAGAGCGTGCGCACCTCCTGGTCCAGCCCGGCCATCCGGATGCCGAGCCGTTCGGCCGCCTTCGCGGCGGCCGAGCGCAGCCTGGAACGGTCCACGAAACCGGCCCTGGTGGCGTCGCGCATGGTGACCAGGCCGAGGTTCTCGGCGACGCCCGCGCGCGGCACCAGGCCCTGGCCCTTGCGGTCCTCGGGCACGAGGCCGAGCCCGGCCTCCATGGCGGCGTGGACGTCGCCGGGCGGCAGCCGCGTCCCCCGCACGGTGACCTCGCCCGCGTCGTAGCGGTCGGCCCCGAACACCGCCCGCACCACCTCCGTGCGGCCCGCGCCCACGAGCCCGGCCATCCCGACCACCTCGCCGGCCCGCACCTCGAACGACACGTCGCCGAACGCGCCCCTGCGGGTCAGCCCGGACACCGTGAGCAGCGGCCTGCCCCGCCGGGCCGGCCGCCGCGGGTACTGCTGCCCGACGGGCCGCCCGACCATGAGGGCGACCAGCTCGTCCCGGCCGGTGTGCGCCGAAACCCGGGCCACGGACCTGCCGTCGCGCAGCACGGTCACCCGGTCGCCGATCTCGGCGATCTCCTCCAGGTGATGGGTGATGAACACGACCGCCACGCCCTCCTCGCGCAGCTGCCGCACGATCGCGAACAGCCGGGCGACCTCGCCGGTGGTGAGCACGGCGGTGGGCTCGTCCATGATCAGCACCCGGGCGTCCAGCGCCAGCGCCTTGGCGATCTCGATCATCTGCATGCGCGCGATGCCCAGCCCGGCGACCGGCGTACGCGGGTGCGCGTCCACGCCGACCCGCTCCAGCAGGGCCTTGGCCTGCTGCTCCATGCGCCCGGTGGCCACCAACCCGAACCTGCGCGGCGGGCGGCCGAGCGCGAGGTTCTCCGCGACCGTGAGCTGCGGGACGAGGTTGAACTCCTGGTAGATGGTGGAGATCCCCAGCCGCTGCGCGTCGCCCGCGGTGCGCAGGTGCACCGGGCGGCCGTCCATCAGGATGCGGCCCTCGTCGGGGCGGTAGGCGCCGGAGAGGATCTTGATCAGCGTGCTCTTGCCCGCGCCGTTCTCGCCCAGCAGGACGTGCACCTCGCCGGTGCGCAGGCTCAGGTCCACGCCGTCGAGGGCGACCACGCCGGGGAAGGTCTTGCGCAGCCCCTCGGCCTTGAGAATCTCCTCGCTCACGTGGTGGTCCCTATCCGCTCACGAGGCCGGCGAACCACCGAATGCCCAGGTCAGGGTTATTGCCTTGCTGAGTGGGGAGTGAGAACGGGATGACGTCCTCGCCGCTCCGCATCGGGGTGCCCGCCTCCCTGTCAGGCAAGCACTCCCGTTTCGGCGGGCAGGTCCGGCTCGGCCTCGAAGTCTGGCAGTCCTTCCACCCGTCCGTGGAGCTGATCATCGAGGACGACCACAGCGAGCCCGGCTCCCTGGACGTCGTGCTCCCCCGGCTGGCGGGCCAGTGCGATCTGCTGCTGGGGCCGTACTCCACGCAGCTCATGCGGCGGGCGGGGCACATCGGGGCGGCGCTCGACATGCTGATCTGGAACCACGGCGGTTCGGGCGACGACGTGCAGGCGGCCCACCCCGGACATGTCGTCTCCGTCCAGACGCCGGCCGGCCGTTACGCCGAGCCGTTCGTCCGCCGGCTCGCGGAGAGCGGCGACCACAGCCCGCTGCGGATCGTGAGCGGCAAGGGGCGCTTCGCCCTGCAGGTCGCGGAGGGCGCGGCGCGGGCCGCGCACGCGGTGGGCATCCCGGTGGTCTTCGGCGGCCCGGTGGACGACCCCTGGAATCTCTTCTGCGCCGGGACCTTCGACGAGGACGTCGAGGTGGTCAGGCGGGCCGCCCGCGCCCGCACCATCTGCGCCGTGGCCGCCGGGGTGCGGGAGTTCGGGGCGGCCGTCGACGATCCGCGCGGGATCTACGGGGTCGGCCAGTGGTTCCCCGGCGGCGCGGGCGAGGCGGCCTTCGGGATCTCCGAGCGGGAGTTCGTCGCGGCCTACGAGAAGCGGACCGGGGTGCCGCCGAACTACATCGCGGTCCAGGGGGTCGCCGCCGCGATCGTCGCGACGCACTGCGCCGACCGGGCGGGTGGCACCGGGCGGGCGGAGCTGTGGTCGGCCGCCGCCGGCCTGGAGACGGCGACCCTGTTCGGCGACTTCGCGATCGACCCGCGCACCGGGCTGCAGACCGGGCACCGCGCGGTGCTCACCCGGTGGGAGAGCCAGGGACCCGTCGCCGCCTGAGGCCAGGCGGCTCGGGGGATCAGGCAGCTCGGGGGTCAGGCGGCTCCGGGGTCGGGCAGCTCCGGGGTCAGGTGGCTCCGGGGGTCACGATCGCGATGCCCAGGCACATCTCGTCGCTGGTCCCGTCGCCCCACACCACGTACCGGGGCGGCAGCTTCTGCAGCTGGGGCAGCAGGGCGCGCAGGCCCGCGTCGTGCGTGCACGTCACCCGTACGACGTCGCCCTTGTTGACCGTGACGGGCTTGGGCAGGACCCGCAGCGACTGGTCGTCGAAGTTGTAGTCGGGCACGTCCAGGAGCGTCCGGGCCTTCGGCGTGCCGGGGTTGAGCTCGACCTTGATGGCGCGGCCGAGCAGGTGCATGTGGCCCGCCATGGCGTGGACCGTGGCGGTGCCCCTGATGGGCATGTCACAGTGCTGGGTCGGCCCCGGCTCGACCGGGCCGCAGTACTTGGTGAGGATCGCCACCTGGTCCTTCAGCTCCTCGCCGAACCTGGCGCCGACGTCCTCGACCGCGGCGGCCCGGTCGCAGAGCGGTCCCGACTCCTTCGACGTGCAGGGGAGCTCCACCGGGGCCTGGAACAGGGCGGTCTCCAGGGGCCGCAGGGGCTGGTCGGTCACGCGGAGGCGGATGCCCGAGCGGTCGGTGCCCGGCTTGCCCTCGACACCCAGCAGGTTGTAGTGGACCTGCATGACGAGCTGGCTGCCCGGCGGCAGCTCGTAGCCGTACTTGGGGTCGAGCAGCGTCTCGCTGGTGCCGGGGGCCCAGTGCGCCACCCATGAGGAGTCGCCGACGCCGTCGTCGCCGAAGCACGTCCAGCCCTGGCCGGGGGTGCGCTGGTCGATCTCGCGCGCCTTGGCGGCGTGCTCGGGGTCGATCCTGAAGAAGATCGCGTGGTGGACGAGGTCGAGGTTCTGGGGCTGGAACTGGGCGCCGGTCAGGAACACCTTGCTCGCCAGCTTGGGGTCGATGAGGAAGCAGCGGTAGTCGTCCGTGCCGCCGTTGGGCGGGTTCGGCGTGTACGGCTCCGCCATCGTCAGGTTGACGAACCGTTCACCGGCCCGCAGCGGGGGCGCCGCGACCGTGGCCTTGGCGGCATGACCGGTGTGACCGGTATGACCGGCTGGCGTGGCGGTGCTCCGGGCGCCGCAGGAGGCGAGCAGGACGACCGCGAAGAGTAAGGCGGCCGTCCGGGCGAGTCGATTCATACCTCAACACTCGCCCGGCAAGCGGCTCCGGGCATCCTTCCATGGGACGCTTCCGCTCGTCCCCTGGTAGGACTCCGGCCTCCGACCTCGGGCTAACCGGTGAGCTCTTCCAGCTGCTCAGCGCTGGCGCCGAGGCGCTCCGCCTCGGGCACCAGGGCGGCCACCTCGTCGCCGCGGCCCTCCTGCCTGAGCAGCTCCGCGTACGCGTAGACGGCGCTCAGCCAGCCCGCGGCGATGCTCTCCTTGAAGTGCTCCTCGGCCGCCTTGGTGGCCCCGCGGCTCTGGTAGATCAGGGCCAGCTGCTCGTGCGCGGCGTTGGAGCCGTCCTCGACCGCCTGGTTGAGGTGCCCGACCGCCTCGTCCACCCGGTCGTTGGCCGCGAGGAACTCGCCGTAGTAATAGTGGGCGCCCTCCTCGTCCTCGTCCAGGCCCGTCCGGAAGTCGGCCTCCGCCGCCTCCGTCTCGCCCTGGTCGGCCAGGAACCTGGCCCGCGTGACGTGCGCGTTGGGCACCCCGTCCGTCACGGCGCGGTCGTAGAGCGCGCGGGCGGCCTCGGTGTCGCCCATCTGCTCCTCGGCCGCGGCCAGCTTCAGCAGCGCCGTGGACCCGGTCTGGTCCCCGAGCTCCAGGCCCCTGCGCAGCCAGGCGGCGGCCGCCTCCGGGTCGCCGCGGTCGAGCTCCATCCCGCCCAGGTTGCTGAACGCCAGCGCGTCGCCCTGCTCGGCGGCCCGGCGGAACAGCTGCTCGGCCTCCTCCCGGCGGGAGTCGTCCTCGCTGAGGAACGAGCCGAAGTCGTTCAGCGCGCCGCGCTCGCCTCGCTCGACCGCCTTCCGGTACCACGCCTCGGCGCGCTCGCGGTCGCCCACGGCGTCGGCCCAGATGGTGGCGGCCCGCAGCGCCCGGTCCGCCTGCTCCTGGAGCAGGGCGGCCTCGGCGCCGCGCCCGGTCTCGACGAACAGGTCGGAGAGCCAGTCGAGGGCGTCCGGCTCGCCCTTGGCCAGGGCCTCGCGCAGCACGGACTCGGCCGCCTCGTCCTGCCCGAGGTGGAACAGCATCTCGCCGTGGCGCGTCGCCGCGCCGGGCGCCCCCTGCCGCGCCGCCTCGGCGTAGAGGGCGGCGGCCGCCTCGAGGTCGTCCTCTTCAGCCAGCCGGTCGGCCCTGGCGAGCAGATCGTCAACGCTCACGTCGCACCTCCCGGATGGCGCTGTCGCGGTCAGCCATTAGTTTTTCTTCCGCTTGTTCGGGTTCGGCGGAATCTTACGCCGCCCGCCGTGACTGGCGGCGTTCTCGTGCTTGTCCTTGGAGGAGCTGCGCGCGTTGCTGTCATGCGGATTGCGGTTCTGCTGGTTGAGCCCGTAGTCGTCGCTCTTCTTGCCCCGGCCGCGACGCCCTCCGCCCTGTTGTCCCTGGTCGCCATTGCCATTGTTATTATTATTATTGTTGTTATTGTTATTATTATTATTATTGCGATTCTTGCGACCGAAAGTGGCGACGTTGGGGTTGTCCAGGTGGTCGCGGCCCGCGGCGGCCGGGCGCATCGGCACGTTGCGGCCGCCTGCGCCGGCGAGTGCGGGAGTGCCTCCGGGACCGCCGGGGCGGCGGAGGTTGTCCAGGACGCGGCGCATGGGTTCGGTGATGCGGCGGCGGATGATGGGGGCGATGACCTTGCCGGTGCCTTCGCCGCCTTCGTGCAAGATCTTGCCGACGGCTTTGCGGGCCATCAGGGTGCGGGCGGTGGCGTAGCTGACGCCGACTGCGCCGCCGAAGGCCAGCGCTTTGTACACGGCGACCGTGGTGAAGACCGCCTGGGTGCCGGCGGCGACCTTGACCGCCGAGACGACCGCGGCGCCGGCGTCCAGCGCGGCGGGGGCGAGTTTCATGGCGTTGCCGGCCTGGGCAAGGTGGCCGCCGTCGGCTCCGGTCCTGGCCCAGTGGGCCTGGGCGCTGGCGCCGCCCTCGCCGCGGTAGACCTGCTGCACCCCGCGCATCGAGGCGTCGGCCCCGCTCGCGGCCGGCACACTCGCGGCCTGCGCCACTCGGGACGCGTTCCCCTCAGCCCTTACGTCGTCCTCGTCGAGGTTCGGCCACGGGCCCAGCATCGCCATCATCCCGGCCGCCGCCGGGGGCAGCACTACACCCATGTGCGGCCGAGCTGCTCGGTGTTCTGGACGTTCGCGGCCTCCGTCCCGGCCGTGTTCCTGACCACGGCGTGCAGGCCCTCACCGGTCCCGCTCATCTCCATGGACAGTCCGGAGAGCGCGGCCATCGCCGTCGCGCGGCATTCGGCGTACGCGTTGGTGAACACGGCGAAAAGGCCGTCATCCCCCCAGGAGGACACCCCGTCCCCACGTGCCTTGAGCGGCTGGAGAGCGGCGTCGTAGTCCTCCCCATGGGCCGTGATCCGCGAGGCTTCCTGCCCCACCGCCCCCAGAGCGATCTCGAGTCCCGTCATGGCGAATGACCATATAGTGACGTATCACGGTCTGCGCAAGATTTGGCGTTAATGAGATCTACATCGCCGAGTAATGATCTTGTTGGGGTGTGTCTAGACTTGGCCACCTGGTCCGCTCTCCTGACCACCGGAGGTCGCCATGTCCTTCCCCACGCCCGAGAACGACGCCGCATACCTGGAGGATTACTTCGCCCAGGGCCGGCGGGCCATCCGTGACCTGCGCGCCGCACAGGCCGCGATCCGGCAGCTGGAGGGCCTGGCCAAGAGCAAGGACGGGCTGATCGAGGCGGCCGCCGACGGCCAGGGCGGGCTGACCCGCCTGCGCATCGACCCGCGCGCCCTGCGGCTCGGCGAGGCGGCGCTCGGACGCGAGGTGACCGCCGTGCTCCAGGCGGCGCAGGAGGACGCGGCTCGCAAGGCGGCAGTGCTCGCGGACGAGGCCATGGGCGCCGCGAACCTGCCCGAGCCGCTCGACGAGACGTTCGTACGCCGGCGGGTCGAGCAGGTGACCCGCGATCTTCTCTAGGCTCGGAGGCAAGTGTGTTCGGCCATCCCTACGACCCGGCCAACATCAGGGAACAGGACGTGGACGAGGTCGCCCGCCAGGGTGAGCGGATGCTGGCCTGGCTGGAGGCGGCCCAGGAGGACCTCGAAAAGATCGTCGGCGCCGGCGAGGCTGCCGCCGGCCAGGTCAAGGCGACCGTCGACGTCAACGGGCGCGTCCTGGACGTCCGGTACGGCCCGCGCGCGATCCGCCTCAACAGCCACGAGCTGGCCGAGCAGACGCTCGCCGCGGTGGGCGAGGCGTGCGCGGACGCCCAGCGCCAGACCGAGGACCTCATGCGCGAGGCCCTGCCCGGCTACGACCCGGCGGAGGCGAACGCCCAGTTCGAGCGCCTGCTGAACGACTGGCGGTGACCTACGAGGTGGGGAACGTCGCCTCGACGCGGAAGCCGCCCTCCCGCTCCTCCCCGGCCTCCAGCGTGCCGCCCACCAGCTCCACCTGCCGCCGCAGGTCCAGCAGCCCCATCCCGGGCCCGGCGCCGCCGACCCACGCGTCCGGCTCGCCGGGGGTGTTGCACACGGCGATCCGTACCGATCCCGGGCGATAGCGCACCCGCACCCGCGCCTCCGCCCCGGGCGCGTGCTTGCGGACGTTGGTGAGGGCCTCCTCGACCACCAGGTACGCGGTGCGCCCCACCACGCCCGAGACCGGCACCGGCGTGCCGTCCACCACCAGCTCCGCGGGGACGCCCGCGCAGGCCGACTCGGTGACCAGCGGCCGCAGGTCGGGCAGCGGCAGCCCCAGGTCGAAGCCCTCGCCGGTGCCGCGCCGCAGCAGCGCCACCATGTGACGCAGCTCGTCCAGCGCCTCGAACCCGGTCGCCCGGATCTCCTCCGCCGCCGCCCGCGCGCGCTCGTCGCGCGCCGCCATGGCCAGCACCCCCGCCTGCAGCACCATCCGGCTGACCCGGTGGGTCACGACGTCGTGCATCTCGCCCGCCAGCCGTTCGCGCTCGACCCGCTGGGCCCGCTCCGCCAGCTCGCGGCGCAGGCGCTCCCTGACGGCCACGTACATGCCGTACAGGGTGGCCAGGGCGAGCGCCGCCTCGGTGCGCAGGATCAGCGGGAGGCGGTCGGGCAGCGACAGGACGGCCAGGGCCAGGATGATCACCGGCAGCCAGCGCTGGATGCCGCGATGCCGCTCGGCCGCGAACGCCATCGCGCCGTACGCGGCGAAGGCGCACGTGGGCGGCCAGAGCGGCGCCGCGTCCGGCAGCGGCACGTGCCAGACCACCGACAGCACGGGCAGGGCGATCGCCGTCCCCGCGCTGACCCAGGCGACGGTGAGCGGCGCCCTGCGCGTCCAGAGCACCGGCACCGCCGCCGCGAGCAGGACCACGAGGACCGGGCCGGTGTAGCCGGTCGCCAGCGTCAAGCCTCCCGCGACCAGGACCGCGACCGCGTCGATCGGCCGCGGACGGACACCGTCCACCGGCTCATCGTACGATCACGCACCGGCCCTGCCCAGCCTCCGACCGGGGGGCGTCAGACCTTGGTGACGCGGACGGCGTCGGCGATGACGTAGCCCGTCGCCGAGGTCCACCGGCTCACCCCGACCACGTTGTACGTGCCCGCCGCCAGCGTGTACGTGCCCAGCACCCGCCACTGCCCGCCGCCGCTGCGCTGGTCCACGGTGACCGTCTGGTTCCCGCCGGAGGCGGCGACGATGTACGGCGTCGCGCTGTTGTAGCCCGGGTCGGCCGGATACCAGACCTCCACCCGGTAGCTCCCGGCGCTGGGGATGGTCGTCTGGTACCAGGCGGGATCGCTGGCCGAGACCGGGTCGGCGAAGCGGTAGTCGGCGCCGTGGCGCTGCCCGGAGAAGGCGGAGGTGCCCCAGTTCGAGCCGGCGGTGAAGCCCGCGTCCGAGTTGTCGATCACGACGCTGAACGCGTCGCCGGGCGACCCCACGGGCTTGCCCGCGCTGGGCTGGCTCTCCTGGTGGGTGCGGTTGAGAGCGGTCACGTAGTACGTGAACGCCCCGGAGGCGGCGGACGCGTCGGTGAAGGACGTCTTCCGGGTCGTCGTGACCAGGTTCCGGGCGTCGGCGAAGAAGCACGGGTCCGCCGTGGACTGCGACCCGTTCACCCGGTACACCGCGTAGTACGTGCCCGAGCCCGTCCACGCGAGCTGGACGCCGCCCGAGCCCTGGGTGGCCGAGGTGATCGCGGGCGCGGCCGGCGCCGCCGCCGAGCCGCGGGCGGGCAGCAGCGCGGGCTTGGTGTAGTGGGCGTTCATCACCCGGGTGAACGACCCGATCCGGTCCGCCTTGACGTCCTTGGCGCTGAAGAAGATGTCCCCGGCCACCTCGGGATGCCGGCGGTTGTCGGTCAGGTGGTCGCTCAGCTCCGCCGGGTCCTGCCAGGCGGCGTCCTGCCCGGAGGCGCCGGCGCGGTAGGCGGCCTGGCCCACGACGAGCTGCACGCCGGTGCCCCGCACCTGGTCGGACCACCAGGCCGTGAGCACCTCGTAAGCGGCGGCGGAGTAGCCGATGTGCCAGTAGATCTGGGGCGCGATGTAGTCCACCCAACCCTGCTTGACCCATTTCCGGCTGTCGGCGTAGATCGCGTCGTACGACTGCAGCCCGGACGTGCGCGAGCCCAGCGGGTCGGTCCCGGCGTTGCGCCAGATGCCGAACGGGCTGATCCCGAACGACACGTGCGGCTTGGCGGCGTGAATGCGCTGGCCCAGCTCCTGCACGAGCAGGTTGACGTTGTTGCGCCGCCAGTCGGCGACGTTGCCGAACCCGCCGCCGTACTGGCTGAACGTGCCCGAGTCGGGGATGGCCTGGCCGTCCACCGGATAGGGGTAGAAGTAGTCGTCGAGGTGCACGCCGTCCACGTCGTACTTGGAGACGGCGTCCATGATCGCGTCCTCGATGAAGGCGCGGACCGCCGGGATGCCCGGGTTGTAGTAGAGCTTCCCGCCGTACGCGAAGCGCCACTCGGGATGCTGCCGCGCCGGGTGCGTGGACACGAGCTTTGTCGGATCGGTGTGGTTGGCGATCCGGTACGGGTTGAACCAGGCGTGGAACTCCAGGTTGCGGGCGTGCGCCTCGTTGACCATGAAGGCCAGCGGGTCGTACCCGGGGTTCCCGCCCTGGGTGCCGCTCAGCCACTGCGACCACGGCTCGAACGGTGACGGCCAGAACGCGTCGGCCGTGGGCCTGATCTGCACGACCACGGCGTTCATCCGCTTCTGCACGGCCAGGTCCAGCCATGCGCGGAACTCGGCCTGCTGCTTGGCCGCGGTCAGCCCCGTGGCGCTGGGCCAGTCGATGTTCGCGACCGTGGAGATCCACATGGCCCTGAGCTGGCGCTTCGGGGTGGCGGGGTCAGGCGTGCAGGCGGCCGCGGCGGCGGAGGAAGTGGAGGTCACGAGATGGGCGAGTACGGCGAAGGCGGCGAGGAGGGTGCGCAGCGCGATCACGAAGAGAAGTTTCAGCGCATTCACAAGGAATGCGCAATAGTCTTCACAACTTCGGTGGGGCCCAATCTCGGGGCTCGACACCGGACGACTGCCATCAAAGGGCGAAAAGTTTCACCTAACACGCGAGTAATGTCAATTATCGACATATGTCAAGGCGTGCCATACGGTGGGCGCGTCTAGCGGTTCACCGGAGGTAGCGGTTCCGCACCTGCCGGTGCACGCGCTTACCACCAACGAGGAGCGCCCCCATGACTCTCGTCCGCACGCGATTAGCGGCCCTCGCCACCTCGATCCTCGCCGTCCTCCTCATCGCCGCAGGCCAGCCCGCCCTGGCAGTGGCCAAGGACAGCCCGCTCCAGGCGGCGTTCGCCAAGGCGGCCGCCGCGCAGGACGTCCCCCGCGACCTGCTCGTCGCGCTCGCCTACGCCGAGACCCACCTCGACGGCCACAAGGGCGAGCCCAGCGCCAGCGGCGGATACGGCGTGATGCACCTGGTCAGCAACCCGACCAACCACTCGCTCGAGAAGGCCGCCGAGCTGACCAAGCTCCCGGCCGACAAGCTGAAGGCCGACGACGAGGCGAACATCCTCGGCGGCGCGGCCGTGCTGCGCGCCCTCGCCGACGGGCTGGGCCTCGACGAGACGGCCAGGAAGGACGCCGGGCGCTGGTACCAGGCGGTGGCCAAGTACGGCAACGCCTCCTCGCCCGAGCTGGCCCGCCTCTACGCCGACGCCGTGTACGAGCAGCTCGGCCTCGGCATCGACATCCGCGGCGTCCAGGTCAAGCCGCAGGAGGTCACCGCCGACCGCGGCGAGCTCGCCAAGGCCCCCCAGCTGAACGCGCAGGCCGAAGTGGCCAGCCCCGACTACCCGCCGGCCGCCTGGGTGGCCGCCAGCTCCAGCAACTACACCGCCTCCAGCCGGCCCTCGGCCTACGCCATCGACCGGGTGATCATCCACGTCACCCAGGGCTCGTACGCCGGCACCATCTCCTGGTTCCAGAACTCCGCCGCGCAGGTCTCCGCCCACTACGTGGTCAAGTCCTCCAACGGCGCCATCACCCAGATGGTGCGTGACAAGGACATCGCCTGGCACGCCGGGAACTGGACCTACAACACCAGGTCCATCGGCATCGAGCACGAGGGCTACGTCAACGACGCCTCGTGGTTCACCGACGCGATGTACCGTGCTTCCGCGGCCCTGACCAAGGCCATCTGCGACAAGTACGGCATCCCGAAGGACCGCACCCACATCATCGGGCACAACCAGGTGCCGGGCGCCACCCACACCGACCCGGGCCCGAACTGGAACTGGACCACGTACATGAACTACGTGACCGGTGGCGGCACCCCGTCGTGGTCCACGACCATCGACAACACCACCTCCGGCCAGTTCACCGCCAGCGCGAACTGGGGCACCTCCACCTACTCCAGCCAGCGCTACGGCGCCGACTACCGCTTCGCCGACCCCGTCGCCGCCAGCGACCCGGCGTGGTACTCGGCGACCATCCCGAGCGCGGGCACGTACCGGGTCGAGGTCTGGTATCCGGACGATCCCGGATACAACAGCTCGGCGCCGTACATCGTGGCGGCGTCGGGCGGCAACCAGACCGTCTACGTCGACCAGCGCTCCGGCGGAGGGGCCTGGAAGAGCCTGGGCACCTTCTCGCTCAACGCCGGCACGTACAACGCCGTTGGGGTGAGCCGCTGGACCTCGGGCACGGGCCTCGTGATCGCCGACGCGGTCCGCATCAGCCGGGTCTGAGAATCACCTCGTGCGGCCCGCGTCCCCTCCGCAGCGAGGGCGCGGGCCGTACCTTCACGTCTCAGGGCGACATGCCGAGTGGGGTATCCATGGGCATTGGCCAGTCGGCTTCTTCGTCAGAAACGCGACGCGATGTCAGCCGGTCTGATCACCGGATCGGACCGATCGGCGTTCCCAGGCCAGGGCCGCGACCACACCGATCGCATAGGCGACCAGGTCCCATGGGTCGGGGAACGCACCAACCAGGACACCGCCGATCCCTGGCGGGGTCATGCCGACTATTTGGTAGAACTCGACGGCGGCGGCGATCGCGGCCGTGGCCAGGGTGCGGCGTGCGGCGGTGGTGCGCCACAGCAGCCCCAAGAACGCGTAGACCAGCATGGTGGCGCCGACATCGCTCACGTAACCGCGGATGAACGGTTGTCCCGGGCCCCGGTAGAAGAGGGCGAACGCGCCGACGGCGAGGGCGACGCCACCCAGAAGGACCATGGCGCGGCGCATGAGATTGACATCTTCTCCGAATCTCAACGATCAGGACGACCTGATCATAGAGTTCGTCCGGCCGGGAACGGTCGACGTCTGACATTCCGTAGGCGTCGGCCAGGATCCGGCAGCGGCGCGGCACGTCCATCTCCCGCAACAGCGGGTCGGCGCCTACGGGGTCGCGCAGCGGTGACCGGTACATCAGATGAGCGCCTGCCGGCCGCCGGCCTCCCAGGCCCGGGCGCCACCGGTTGGCCGACATCCGGCTGATCCGGAGCTCGACCGCGACCTCGGCGTCCGTCGCGCCCTGTGCCAAGCGGCCGACTGCCTGCATCCTCACCTGTTCACGGCGGGCTGCATGTCAGCGCGCGTCGCTTCCGCCGACTTCATCCGCAAGAGACGGGTCAGAAGTCGAATTCGCCGAGTTTCGCGCCGCCCACGAAGGCGCGGAAGACCCCTCCGCGCACGATCACCGGCGGGACATCGGGCTGCTCGGAATCCCGGATCGCGTAACGGTCGCCGCTCAGCTTGGCCGCGTAGAGGCAATCCCCTCCGTTGGAGCCGGAGAGCGAGGACTTCGTCCACTGAGCCGAATCCAGTTCGGCCCGCAGCTCGTCACTGATCTTCATACCTTGCCGCCACCTCACGCACTAGTCGCTGGCTCACGTGTATGGGGTGTGCCCATGTGTGAATTGCGTCATATCTGACGTTAACGTGCCTTACCGTGTCCTCGCGAGCAGATACGGAGGCTTGCTCAGCGGCTTCCAGGTAGACATGGTCCGGCAGGCCGTCGCCCTGAGCGAGAGCGAAGCCTCCGAGAAGACCTGCGGTGACGCCGATTTCCAGCGGCACGATCTGGAGGGAGATGTTCGGCCGTTCGCCCATCTTCAGTAGGTGCTCTAGCTGCTCTCGCATCACCTCTTTCCCGCCGACGGGCCGAAGGAGGACACATTCGTCGAGCAGCGCCCAGTACATGGGTGGGCTCTCGCGCTCGAATACGGACTGCCGCCGGAGGCGCGTCTCGACGGCCGCTTCGATCCATTGCTCGGTGACCCCCGGCTCGGCAGAGAGGATGGCCCGTGCGTAGCGAGCCGTCTGGAGGAGTCCAGGGACCACGAGCGGTTGCCACGTTCGTATGGTGTGCGCCTTCTCCTCCACCTTCGGCCACTCGCTGAACCACTTCGGAGTGGACATGACGGTGGTGTTGGGCAGGAGCCCGAAGAGCTCCCCGTTCAGCCCCAGAATCGCCTCGGCCGCCAGGGTGAACTTCTTGCTCGGCCTCCGCTTCCCGCGCTCGATCAGGCCGACCAGGCTCTCGCTGCATGAGAGCAGGTCCCCCAGAGCCGTCTGGGAAAGACCTGCCGCGTTGCGCGCCTTCTTCAGTACCTCGCCATAAACCTCTGTCATGTCATCGCCCTTTCGCAGGACCCGGACAAGTGCCGGCACGTCTGTCTGAAAACGGACTGTGACGAGCCGATTACAAAGTAGCCCGGCGGCGGCACCCTGGGAAGTGCTTCCAGACACCTGGTCAGCCTGTTGTCCGAGCTAAATACCGGCGTAACAGAACAAAGGCGGTGATTTTGTGCGGGCAAGAACCACATCAGCAGAGCTCGCCGATGTCGTCCTATGGCGCGATACGACATTGCGCCGCAACGACAAGACGTCGTGGCAGGCGCGGCAGGCGACCGGGCTCTGGCTCACCGACAGCCATCCGACGGTCCGCTCCGACGCGCTCCAGATCGTCTCCGAGCTGGTGGCCAACGTCATCCAGCACGTCCCGGGCGGCAGGCGGCGCGACTGGGTCAAGGTCCGGCTGGGCTTCGGCGACGGCTTCGTCCGCCTTGAGGTGATCGACCCGGGCGCTCCGGAAGAGGAGCCATGCTTCGTCCCCCGCCAGTTGGGCCCCATGGAGGAGTCGGGTCGCGGCCTTGGCATCGTGGCCCGGCTGAGCGCCGAATGCGGCACGCACGTCACCGAGGAGGGTCATCGCGTCGTGTGGGCCGACATCGCAACGAGCATGCCGTGACGGCGGCAGAGCCCGTGATCGAATCGCCTGACCAGCCACAAGCCGGCCGGTCAGGCGGTGGCGCCGCCGTCGATCACGTGGTCCTGGCCCACGGCGAAGCTCGACTCCGGCGACGACAACCACAGCGCCGCCGCGGCGACCTCCTCCGGCGTGGCGACCCGGCCGATCGGCAGCGCGCCCCTCATGCGCTCGTCCCGCTCCTCCCGGGTCTCGCCGGGCCGCGTCGCCATGGGCGAGTCGATCGGGCCGGGGCTGACGGCGTTGATCCGTACGCCGTCGGCGATGTGGTCGCGGGCGGCGGTGCGGGTCAGGAAGCTGACCCCCGCCTTCGAGGCGGCGTACGCGGCGGCCCCGGGCAGCCGCCAGTGCGCGCCCAGGTTGGAGGCCACGTTGACGATCACCCCGCCGCCGTGGGCTCGCATGTGGGCGATCTCGTGCTTCATCGACAGGAACACGCCCTTGAGGTTCACCGCGAGCGTGGTGTCCCAGACGTCCTCGTCGTAGTCGGCCAGCGGCGCGAGCATGCCGAAGACGCCGGCCGCGTTGAGCGCGACGTCGAGCCCCCCGTACCGGGAGACCGCGGCCTCGACCATGGCGGCGACCTCGGCCGACCGCGTGACGTCCACGGTGAACGCGCTCGCCCGCCCGCCCCGCTCCTCGATCAGCTTCACGACCTCGGCGAGCGTGGCGGTGTCGCGCCCGGCGACCAGCACGGAGGCGCCCTCACCCGCGTACGCCAGCGCCGCGGCCCGTCCCAGGACGCCGCTCGCGCCGGTGACCAGGGCGACCTTGCCCTCAAAACGACTCATCTATTCCATACCAATCGTTCTCAAATTTGGACGGCAACCATGGCCTGGTCGACCGCGTCGCGCAGGCGGCGCGGGTCGGGGTCGGCCCTGCCGAGCACCCTGATGCCCTGCAGCAGCACGAGCAGGAACCTGGCCAGCGCGTGCGGGTCCTTGCCCGCCGGGATCTCGCCCTGGGCCCGCGCCCTGACCAGAGTGGCGGCGAGCACGGCCTCCAGCCCCGCCCAGCTCTCCGTCACCTTGCGGGACACGGCGGCGTCGCGTGCGGCGAACTCCACGGCCGTGTTCACCACCATGCAGCCTCGCCGCAGCTCGTCGGCCAGGCATTCCGCGACGTACGAGTCGAGGAAGGCCCGGACGGCGGGCAGCGCGGGCCCCGGCTGGGACAGCCGCTCGACCACGTCGTGCTGCTCCAGGTAGCGCTCCAGCGCCTTCAGGTAGAGCTCGCGCTTGCCGCCGAAGGTGCCGTAGATGCTCGCCCGGGCGATCCCGAGGTGCTCCACGAGGTCCGCCATCGACGTCGCCTCGTATCCGCGCTCCCAGAACAGCTCGAGCGCCTTCTGCAACGCGACCTCGGGATCGAACTCCTTGCTCCTTGCCACGGGGCCAAGCTAGCACATTCGAGAACGATCGATCCAGTTACCTAGGGGTCAGCACCCACCGCCAGGAGCCGTCCCTGTCGGATCGGCTGTTCGCGCCGAGCTGCGTCGTCCGCTGACCGTCCACGCTCACGAGGACCAGCCCGTTCTTGAACTCGCTCTCGCACGACCCCGCGCACCCCAGGGCGATGACGTTGTCGTCGTCGGCCCAGGCGTGCAGTTGCAGCACCCTCTGCTGCCCGACGACCTGGCCCGTCCCCGCATCCGTGATCTTGGTCGGCAGGCCGTTGGGGCCCAGGACCAGGCGCCCGTTCGGGGAGGTCGCCGAGATGCGCGAGTAGCCCACGTACCGGTCCCCCTTGGGCCACTCCGCCTGCCGGCCGTCGAGCGTGTAGAAGACCCGGTCCGGCCTGGTGTCGGTGGGCGCCCAGAGCATCGTGCCGTCCAGGCTCCAGCCGAGGTCCTGGCGGCTGTTGATGTTGGAGGGCTTGTCGTCGTTGCGCATCCCGTGGCCCATCGGCGGCAGCTCGCGGTAGTCGGCCGTGCCCGCCTCGACGTCGACGATGTAGTAGCCCGTACGTGGGCTGCTCCCGGGAACGGGGGCCGCATCGTCGCCCTTCCCCTGCGCGACGTCCGGGTAGCTGGAGTACGCGGTGGCGAGGACCCTGGTGCCGTCGGGGGACCACGCGACCGACCCGACCGGGTGTTCCAGGTCGATCCACTTCAGGATCTGCCGGGTGTTCAGGTCGAGGATGCCCAGCCGCTTGCTGATCAGCTCCCCTTCCAGCACGGCGGCGACCTGCAGCCCCGGAGCCACGTCCACCCAGGCCCACGAGGTCTGCTCGTAGCCGTCGGTGCGCGGGTCGTACAGCGACCACGTGCGCACGACCCGCTGCTCGTTGTCCGAGACCTCCTCCCTGCGGGTGGTGTAGTACGCGGACACGGCCATGCGCCCCGCGGCGATCAGCTTGACCGGCGGGCTGTGCTCCGTGTCGGTCCGCACGTCGGTCGGCGCGGGCGACGGGCGTGGGGGCAGCGTGACGCCGGTGGCCGCGCGCATGGTGGCCTGCGGGTCGCGTACGTCCGCTCCGGTGCCGCGCAGGCCCACGGCGGACACGGCGATCGCCGCCACCAGCCCCACGGCCAGCACCACCATGCCGACGGGCTTCCAGGCGCGCCTCCGCAGCGCCCGGTCCGCCAGGTCGTGCGGCACCCTCGTCTCGTCGGCCCACTCCTGCAACGTGTCCCGAAGCAGTCGTGTCATTGGGCCACCTCCAGTTCCCGGGCCAGTTCGGGGGCGATCTCGCGCAGGCGGGCCAGCGACCTGTGCGCCGTGCTCCTGACCGTTCCGACGGAACAGCCCAGCGCCCGCGCGACCTCCTGCTCCGGCAGGTCCTCGAAATAGCGGAGCACCAGCACGGTGCGCTGCCGCGCCGTGAGCCGCGCCAGCGCCGACCGCAACACCATGCGCAGCTCGCTCTGGTGGTTGAGGTCCCGGTCCGCCAGCTCGGGCGGCGTCGCCTGCACGACCTCGCCGCGCCGCCTGCTCGCCCGCCACCAGCTGATCTGCTGGCGGTACATGATCTGCTTGGCGTACGCCTCGGGCGCGTCCACCCGCCGCCACCGGCCGGCCAGTTTCGCCAGCGCGGTCTGCACCAGGTCCTCGGCCGCGTGCTGGTCACCGCCGGTGAGCAGGAACCCGAGCCGCATGAGTGCGGGGGAGCGCGCAGAGACGAACTCGCGGAAACGTTGCTCGTCCGCGACGTCCACGATCACCTCCAGGGGATAGTCGTCACCCTCTCAGACGCCCGCCGGACACCCCGCTATGCGTCGGGTCACTGGGCCAGGGGGTTGGGTACGGGCACGGCCCGCATGTCGCCGCCCCCCGCGTCCAGCCAGCGCAGCAGCAGGTTGGCCTTGGCCGGGATGTGCGTGGCGGCCAGCAGATCGCGCAGCTCGTCCGGATCCCCGTGATCCTTGCCGCACCCCGTGAACACCGTCCTGGCCCGTGCCCACAGCTCCCCCCGCAGCCCCGGGTGACGCTCGGCCAGAGCGCCCGCGATCTCGCAGAGGTTGTTGGTCACCAGGCAGTACACCAGCCGCTCCCACGCCCGCGCACTCCCGACGCCGCTCAGCGACGGGTGCCGCTCCGCGACGAGCTTGATCCCCTCGTGGTCTCGGAAGACGGCCTGCGCGGGAAGCCCGCGCTCGTCCACCGCGACCAGCACGTTCTGCAGGTGGCACTCCAGCACGACCCCGTGGCGGAAGTAGGCGTGCAGGAGCGGGGGCACCACGTGGTCCAGGTACCGCTCCCACCACACGAGCGCCAGCTCCTCGCCCAGCCCGTCGAGCGGGTTGCCGGGGAAGCCCTCGCTGATCCCCGCCGCGAGCAGCACCGTCAGCCCCGGGCGCACGTGTTCGCGCAGCCCGTCGCGGACGATCACCGCCAGCGCCTCCCCGCCGTCCCGGTCCAGCTCGGCGCTGCGGTAGCCGCGGTCGCGCAGCACGGCGGGCCGGGCCACGTGGTCGGGCAGGTCGTCGAACGCCTGTCCGACGACCTCGGCGACCACGGCCAGCCGGCTCAGGTCGCGCAGCCACAGCCGGCGGATGTCGTTCGTGATCCGCACGTCCAGGCTGAACTTGCAGAACAGGTCCAGCTCGGGCAGGTACACCGTACGGATCGACGAGGTCGGCGACGCGAGGACCCGGGTTGCGCCCACGCGGCGCAGCGGCGGCGGGCCGCCCAGCAGCTCCACCTGCCAGGGATGCGCGGGCAGCAGGGCCAGGCCGTCGCCGGGAGGCGGCCCGAGCCGGTCGAGCGCGCCCGTCTCCCCCATCTCCACCAGCCGCTCGGCCGGCACGCCGAACAGCGGCAGCGCGAAGCTCGCGTACGCCTCCGGCGCGTACGGGAGCCAGGCCCCGGGACCGGAACCGCCGCGGGCCTTGGGGGCGGGGTGGTAGCGATGGCCCGCGACGAGGGCCTGTTCGGAACGCAGGTAGAGGTCCGCGGGCGGCGTCGCGGCCCGCCGGGCGGCCAGCAGGGCGGCCATGACGTCCCGGCTGTGCGTGATCTCTGCGGGCAGCGTGTCGTTGTCGACCCCGGTCCCCGCACGGAGTTCGGCGGCCGTCAGCGCGACCAGGTCGTCCAGGGAGAGGGGGCGCCAGCCGCCGGGCGTCCGCTGCTCGGCCCGGTCCGGGAACCGCCCTCCGGCGACGCGCAGGAGCCGGCCGGTCGCGGGCAGCAGGAACTCGCCGGCGCGGGCGGGCCGGGCCACTTCGCGGATCAGGCAGTTGAGCAGTGCCGTCGTCGCGAGGTTCGCGGCGTCGGTCCGTGCCTCTCGCGGGAGAGGAAGAAGGCCGTCGGTAGGTGCCATGGCGACCTTATCCCTACCCTTTGTCCCTATTGGTGCCAACAGGGTAGCCACTGGGCGGGTTCTCTGGAAATGGTGGGAAATATGAGGCGTTGGGAGGCGGAATTCGCGGCTGACCTGTCCCTGGTGCGCCCGGAGCTCTCGGCGGCGTACGTCGCGGCCCTCCCGGACGCGCGGGCCGCCGTGCTCGGCCGCCTCTGGCGCAGCCTCCTCTACGAACCGCTCCCCGGCCTCCTGGACACACGGGGACAGCCCGACGACCGCCCGCTCGCCACCGTGGACACGCGAGGGCAGGCCCGCATCCCGCCGGCCGACGGCCGCCTGCTCGCCACCGTGGACGCGCGGGGACAGGCCCGCGTCGGGTTGGCGGACGGCCGGGTGCTCATCGGGCGGGCGCGGGAGCCGTACGACCTCGGGGGCGAGCCGGCGCTCTGGCTGGACGGCCACCCCCACACCCACCCCGCCGAACTGCTCGCCGCCCTCGGCCTGCCCGGCACCGCCGGGCTGGTCGAGGACCTGGACAACAGCGTGGCCTCGCTGGCGCTGTCCCGCGCGGAGCCCGGCCGTGTCCCGGCCACCCCGGAGGAGTACGAGCAGAGCGTGGTGGACGGCCATCCGTACCACCCGGGCTGCCGCAGCCGCCCCGGCGTCTCCGTGGCGGAGCAGCTCGCCTACATGCCGGAGCACCGCCCCGTCGTCCACCTGGACCTGCTCGCGCTGCCCGCCGCCGACTGCCTGGTCTCGGGCCCGTGGCCGGCCGCGCTCACGGACGGCGACCGGCTCCTGCTCCCCGTCCACCCCTGGCAGAGCGCCCACGTCCTGCCCGCGCTGGGCCTGCGACCGCACGTCACCGGCGCCGTCCCGGCCCGCCCGCTGATGTCCGTACGGACCCTCGCCCCCCTCGACGGCGGCCCGCACGTCAAGACGGCGTTCAGCACCCGGATGACCTCCGGCGTCAGGGACATCTCCCCCGGCTCGGTCCGCGACTGCGTCCACCTGTCGGACCTGCTCTCCACCCTGTCCGCCAGGCTGGGCGGGCGGCTCGGCATCGCCCGCTATCTGGCCGGCGCCGCCGGGAAGGTGAACGGCGAGCACAGCCCCGACGTGTCGGCCATGCTCCGCGAACCGGCCGGGAACGCGATCCCCGTCGGCGCCGTCACCCGCGCGACCGTGCGGGACCCGGCGGCCTGGCTGGCCACGTTCGCCCGCCTGGCCTGGAGGGAGCTCCTGGGCCTGCTGGCGCTCGGCGTGGCGCTGGAGGCGCACGGCCAGAACCTGCTGGTGGAGCTCGACGGGGACGGCCTCCCGCGCCGGCTGGTCTACCGCGATCTGGCCGACGTCAGGATCAGCCCGGCCAGGCTCGCCCGCCACGGGATCGAGGCGCCGCCGGTCAGCGCCCGGCTGCTCACCGACGACCCCGGGGCGCTGCACGCCAAGCTCTTCGGCGGGCTCGTCGGCACCACGTTCGGCAGCCTGATCGCGCTGTTCGGCCAGGGCGACCGGGCCGCCGAGTCCCGCCTCTGGGACGACGTGGCCGCGGCCGCGCGCGCCGCGGACTTTCCGTGCGCCGAGGACCGCCGGGCCCTGTTCGGCCCGCGCCTCACGGTCAAGGCCCACCTGCTCGCCCGGCTGGAGGGCGCGCCGCCCGGTGACAGCTGGACCAGGCTGCCCAACCCGCTCGGCTCGTGACGGATCAGGGGGCGAGCTCGGCGATGGGCAGGCGGCGGAAGGCGATGCTCTCGTACGCGCCGAAGTCGCCGGTCTCGAACAGCAGGCCCACCGTGTCCCCGTCCACCCGGACCAGGTCGGAGTAGGCCGCCGGCAGCCCCGACACCGTGTGCGCGACCCGCCAGGTGATCCCCAGGTCGTCGCTCGCGCGTACGGTCATCAGCGCCCGCGCGTCCGGAGCGGCCGGCCCGGAGAACAGCAGCACGTCCGGCGACGAGCACCACAGCGTGCTGCCCTCCACCACCGGCCCCACCAGCCCCGCCTGGGGCCGGAAGGGCAGCAGGAGCGTCTGGCCGCCGTCGGCCGAGTAGGCGTCGGCCCTGGTGCCGGGGGCGGTGGACTCGGTGCGCGTGTTGAGGTAGAGGCGCCCGTCCGGCAGCTCGGTGGCCGTGGTCTCGTTGACGTTGACGTATCCGTCCGGGTTGTCATCGACGTACCCGATGCGCCAGGTCTGGCCGCCGTCGTCGCTCAGCAGCCCGTGCCCGCCGTTGTACTTGCCCTCGGTCCCGTTGTCGGACCCGGCGGGCGGCAGCGAGTGGTTGGCGGGCACCACGATCCGCCCGCTGCGCAGCGCGACGGCGTGCCCGGGAGCGGTCGCGTACCAGCGCCACTCGGAGCGCTTGACGCTGCCGGTGATCTCGCGGGGCGCCGACCACGTGACCCCGTCGTCCGAGCTGACCTGCACGAACACCCGTCGCCCGTCGGCCGCCGCCACCTGGCCGCGCCGGATCTTGTCCTCGGTGGCCTGCGGCCCCTGCCTGACGAAGACCAGCACGATCCGGCCGTCGGCCAGCGCCACGGGCGCGGGGTTGCCCGCGGTGCCCCGGCGCGGCTCCGTGGCGACCACCTGGAGCGCGCCCCACGTCCTGCCGCCGTCCGTGGAGCGCCTGAGCACGACGTCGATGTGGCCGGAGTCCCCGGCCGAGGCGTGCCGCCCCTCCGCGAACGCCAGCACGGTGCCCGCCTTCGTCACCACCGCCGCGGGGATCCGGTACGTGTTGTAGCCGTCCGTCCGCTGCCGGTACGGCACTGACGTCGGGTAACGATCCGCCATGCGGGCACGCTACGGCCGCCGGGTGAACGCGGCGTGAAGACGAGTGTGACAGGCGGTGGAGGAGGGATGTAAGGGACATAGGGGGCGCTCAACCGGCCTGCCCCCGGCATGGCCGGGCCGGCGGCATGAAAGAGTTCAGCTCATAAGCGAGTGCTTCTGGAGGCGTGGTGGCTGACGAGTTCGACGTCATCGTGATCGGTGCCGGTCCCGCCGGTGAGAACGTCGCGGACCGGGCCGTCCGCGGTGGCCTGACCGCGGCGATCGTCGAGGAGCGGCTGGCCGGCGGCGAGTGCTCCTACTGGGCGTGCGTCCCGAGCAAGGCGCTGCTGCGGCCGGTCGACCTGATGGGCGAGGTGGCGCGGGTTCCCGGGCTGTCGATGGGGCCCGTCGACGTGGAGGCCGTGCTGGCCCGGCGCGACGAGGCCGTCTCCCACTACAGCGACTCCGGTCAGGTGGGGTGGATCGAGGGCGTGCCGGCCGAGTTCGTCCGCGGGCATGGGCGGCTCGACGGCCCCAAGCGCGTACGCGTCACCACCGAGGACGGCGGCGAACGGGTGCTGACGGCCCGGCAGGCCGTCGTCCTGGCCACCGGCAGCACGGCGGCCCTGCCCCGGGTAGCCGGGCTGATTGAGGCGGAGCCCTGGACCAGCCATGAGGTGACCGCGGCCCGCTCCGTCCCCGAGCGGCTGGCCGTGCTCGGCGGCGGCGTGGTCGCCTGCGAGATGGCCCAGGCCATGCACGGGCTCGGCGCGCGGCAGACGACCGTGCTGGTGCGCGGCGGCGGGCTGCTGGCCAGGATGGAGCCGTTCGCGGGAGAGCTGCTGGCCGATTCGTTCGCGGAGGCGGGCATCGAGGTGCGCACCCGTACCGACGCCGTCAGGATCGAGCGCCCCGAGCGCGGCGGGAAGGTGACGGTCCACCTGTCCGAGGGGCCCCCGGTGGAGGCCGACGAGCTGCTGGTCGCGACCGGCCGCCGGCCCGCGACCGGCGACATCGGGCTGGGCTCGGTCGGCCTGCCCGACGGGAAGTACGTCGAGGTGGACGACAGCATGCGGGCGACCGGCATCGCCGACGGCTGGCTGTACGCGGTCGGCGACGTCAACGGGCGCGCGCTGCTCACTCACATGGGCAAGTACCAGGCCAGGATCTGCGGCGACGTGATCGCCGCGCGGGCGCGTGGCGACGAGCTGCCCGCGATGCGGGACCTGGCGGACGGGTTCGGCGCGCCGCAGGTCGTCTTCACCGACCCGCAGGTCTGCGCGGTCGGCAGGACCGAGGCGGTGGCCCGGGAGGAGGGATTCCGGGTGCGCGTGGTGGACTACGAGCTGGGCTCGGTCACCGGGGCCTATCTGCTGGGCGACGGCTACCGCGGCCGGGCCAGGGCCGTGGTGGACGAGGACAGGAAGGTGCTGCTCGGCGTCACGTTCGTCGGGCCGGGCACGGCCGAGCTGCTGCACGGCGCCACCATCGCGGTGACGGCCGAGGTGCCGCTGGAGCGCCTGTGGCACGCCGTCCCGTCCTTCCCGACGGTCAGCGAGGTGTGGCTGCGCCTGCTGGAGGCGTACGGCCTCTGACGCCCGTCAGCGGCGGGTGGAGAAACCCTGATGCGCGGACGACGGCGAGCCGCGGGCCGCGTCGTCCAGCATCAGCTCCGCCACCGTCTCCTCGACGCTCTCCCGCAGCTCCACCCGCGACAGCAGGTCCGTCAGCCGCAGCACCGACAGCAGGTGGTCCGACGGCCGGACCAGGATGATCCGGCCGCTCCCCTGCTCCTCCATCCGCTGCATCGCCATCGCCAGCACCCCGATGACGGACGAGTCGTAGAAATCCAACTCAGCAAGATCGAATACGAGTACGGGTCCGGCACTCCAGTCCCACACCGCGTTGATGTGGGCGCTGAAGCGGACCCGGCCCGCGTGGTCGAGCTCGCCACCGGCGCGCAGGACCGTGCAATGGAGGTGCCGGATCGTCTCGATGTACAAGCCGTTCCTCACGTAAGAACGACTGCCCCAGGAGCGGGGATATCACGGATTTTCGCGATTTTTTGGGAGCTCCGGGTTGCCGAGCGGCCCGTCCAGCAGCTTGCGCAGGATCTCGGCGAGCGTCTCGGTGTCCTCAGGGGTGAGCGGGGAGGCCAGGCGGGCCAGATTGGCGGCGTGCTCGGTGAGCGTCTCGTCGATGATCCGCAGACCCTCGCCGGTCAGCCGGACATGGAAGCTGCGCCGGTCGGCGGGGTCGAGGCTGCGCTCGACCAGCCCCGCCGCCTCCAGCCGGTCGAGCCGGTTGGTCATGCCGGCCCGCGACATCATCAGCACCGCCGACAGCTCCGACGGGATCAGCGTGTACGGCGGCCCGGCCCGGCGCAGCGCGGCCAGCACGTCGAACTCCCCCTGCCGCAGCCCGCGCTCGGTGAGCACCCGGTCGACCCGCGGCTCCAGGACGCGCATCACCTGCGCGAGCCGCCCGAAGACGCCCATGGACGTCAGGTCGAGATCGGGCCGCTCGCGCCGCCACTCACCGAGGATCCTGTCGACCGCGTCGCCCATGACCCCGCAGTTTATTCGAGCAGCGATAGTTCAGGCCCGTACTAGTGCGTGGCGCCCGACTCCAGCGTCGGCACCGCGCCCAGGCACTGACCCATGATCACCAGGTACGGCGAGTTCGTCGGGCTGGGCAGCGTGAGCTCGGTGATGTTGCCGTCCGTGCGCAGCTCGGGCAGCCCCACTTCCCCGTCCCTGATGCTGATGACGCGCTCCACCGGCGGCGCCGCGATGCCCAGCAGCTTCCTGGTGGCGTGGCGCATCCAGCGCCACTCGCTGTTGACCCGCCGCCACGTCGCCGGGATGAGGCTGGCCGGCTCCGCCTTCGTGCCCAGCCTGAGCGTGAGGCTGCCGCTCGAGCCGAACGTGTCCTTCAGCACCGGGTTGACCACGAACATGCCCGCGCGCAGCACGCGCGTGCCCTGCCGGTTGCGGTTGGCCAGGCCGCCCGCGCTGATCAGCGAGGACACCTCGCAGCGCAGCCCGTCGAGCGTGTCGGGGTCGAAGTCCACCGCCGGCGGCTCCTCGAACACCACCTTGTCCAGCCGCAGCCCGCCCACGCCGTCGGGCATGACGTGCCCCGACACGGCCTGGCGCACCTCCTCGCAGACCCCGTCGCCCTCCGTGATGTCGAGCACCTCGATGCAGATCAGCCCGTCGTCGGGGATCTCCTCCGCCGTCAGGTCGAAGGCCACCCGGGCGTGCGCCCGCCGCCCCCTGAGCAGCACGCACTGGCGCAGCCGCCCCTGGGAGCGCACCTGCACCAGGCGCGGCTGCAAGCTGAGCACGTCGGTCTTGCCGGTGTACCAGCCGCTCACGGACCGGTCGTCGGTCGACAGCGACACCAGCACCCGCAGCGGGCGCCCCTGCGCCGAGACCTTGAACCCGGCCAGCCCCGAGGTCTCGAACCTGCCCACGACCGAGCTGCCCCGCTGCAGCCTGTCGATCACCTGCAGCGCGGCGATCTGGCCGCTGCGCACGTGGACGGGCGGGATCGCGGGGAGGATCAGCTGGTCCAGCTCGGTGGCGGATCCTGGGGTGCTCATGGGGTGCTCCTCGTGAATGACGACTCTTCCGGCTCGTGGAAAGTGCTCATGGGGTCTTCGTCGGGGCTGACGACATCGCCGAACCGCGGGAACCGGTCAAAGGTGTTCCTGATGAACGGCCCCGCCGGGTCGTGGAAGTCGAACCGCGTGAGCATGGGTTCGCGCCTGGTCCACATGCGGGCGACCGCGCTGTAGAGGGGGTCTCCGTCGCGCTCCACGTGCCACAGGTTCACGGCCAGCGCCCGCGCGTAGTCGACGCCGTACTCCCAGTGCGGCAGGAGCTGGGTGGGCACGTCCGCGCCGCAGCGGCGCAGCCAGAGCCACAGGCGGGCGCGGTCGCGCTGCTCGGGCTCGAGGATGGACTCGCCCTTCTCGTGCTTGGCGATGGCCTCGTCCAGCCACAGGCGGATGTCCGACGGGTCGCGCGCGATGTGCGCGCCGCCGCAGGTGCTCCCCACCGACCAGCCGGCCTGGACGACCGGGATGCCGAACGCGGGCAGGTCGCTGTCGCTGAACGTGACGCACACGTCCGCCATGCTCCACAGGAGGTTCGTGGACAGGGCGCCCGTCACGCACCTCACCCGGGAGTGCGGGTAGCCGACGGGGTCGAGGAACAGCCAGTTCGCCGACGGGTCCGACGAGGCGAAGTCCACCGTCGACTGGAACAGCTCGGTGTCCTCGCCCGGGGTGTGGCCGAAGACCGCGATGGTCGGCCGCCTGGGGTCCAGGCCCAGGCGGGCGCAGCCGTGGTCGCGCAGCTGGCGGCGCTCGGTCTGCGTGCGGATCTGGTAGCCGCTCTTGGCCCGCCAGGCCGTCCGCTCCGCGCCCGGCCTGATCGCGTCCCGGTACGGCCAGACGTGCCGCTCGAAGAACGCGCCGACCCTGGCGGGCAGCTCCTCGCGGAACGAGCAGGGCCCCTGGTCGGGGAAGATCGCGTACGCCTTGAGCGACCCCGTCCCGTGGACGTGCACGACCGGGATGTCCCTGGTCACGTACGGATCGGCCCGGCTGGTGACCAGCGCGGCCGGCGGCACCCGCGGCCGCCCGTCCCCCTCGGCCCCGAAGACCTCCGCCAGCTTCCGCCACTCGGGCTCGACCAGCGCGAACAGCCGCGCGGAGAGCAGCTCGCAGACCGCCTTCGCGACCATGAGCGTCCGTACCACGACTCTGATGTCCTGGTCGAACGCCTCGGCCACGACGCAGCTCTCACCGCTGGGGCTCTCGCCCCAATATGTCCTGGCAGCAGCGAGCAACCGATCGAAATGCTCGCCATCTCCGGCACGACGCATAAGTCCCCCCACCACGACCGGCAGGAAACAGACATTGCCAGACGGGCGCACGCCCACCCGCGCGTCAACACGCTTCTTTGCCCGCACCTGGCAGAAACTGAAGATCGTCACAGGCGCCACAGGCGCCCCACCCGGCCCGATCCGGCGTTACGGCGCCAGAGCCGGAAAAATCCCGCTTCCCGCGCGAACAAACTCGCCCCAAGCGGCGTCCAAGCTTTTACCGAGAGCACGTCATGGCGGGGTTTAGGATGCACCCTAATGCCACGAGGGGGAGGTTTTACAACCATGGGTTCCCGTTTGTCGAGTATCGCGCGCCTGACCGGGGCGGCGGCAGCGGCCGGTGTAGTGGCCGCGGCCATCGCACTGCCCGCGGTCGGAGGCACCGGAGCGATGTTCGTCTCGGCATCCGAGGACCTGGGCCTCAAAGCGCGGGACCTCAAGGAGCCACCCCTCGCGGAGAAGACGACGGTGCTCGACGCCACGGGCAAGCCGATCGCGACGTTCTACGAGGAGTACCGCGAGAACGTCAAGCTCGAGGACATCGCCGAGATCATGAAGACGGCCATCATCTCGATCGAGGACTACCGCTTCTACGAGCACGGCCCGATCGACATCGAGGGCACCGTCCGCGCCCTGGCCAAGAACTTCGCCTCGGGCGGCATCGCCCAGGGCGGCTCGTCCATCACCCAGCAGTACGTCAAGCAGGTGCTGCTCAACTCGGCCACCACCGCCAAGGAGAAGAACAAGGCTCTCGAGGCCAGCTACGCCCGCAAGCTCAACGAGCTGCGGTACGCGATGGCGATCGAGCAGAAGTACACCAAGGACCAGATCCTCGAGAAATACCTGAACATCGCGTACTTCGGCGCCCGGGCCTACGGCATCGAGGCGGCCGCCAAGCGCTTCTTCGGAGTCAAGGCCGCCGACCTGACCCTGCCCCAGGCCGCCACCCTGGCCGGCGCCGTGCAGGACCCGCTGCAGACCGACCCCAGCCGGGGCAAGGAGTTCAAGGAGCGCCTGCTGCTCCGGCGCAACGTCGTGCTCGACCGGATGGCCGAGCTGAAGAAGATCACGCCGGAGCAGGCCGCCGAGGCCAAGAAGACCAAGCTCGGCTACAAGGGCACCCTGCTGCCCGGCGGCTGCGAGGCCAGCGACTTCCCGTACTTCTGCATGTACGTCCGCAACGAGATCCTCAGCAACACGGACTTCGGCAAGACGAAGAAGGCCAGGACCGCGTTCCTCAACCGGGGCGGCCTGACCATCCAGACCACGCTCGACCCGAAGATGCAGAAGGCCGCCGAGCGGGCGATCAAGAAGCACGTGTTCGCCTCCGACAACCCGGTCGCCTCCGAGGCGCTCGTCCAGCCGGGCACGGGCGCGATCAAGGCCATGGCCGCCAGCCGCAAGTACGGCACCAACAAGCGCAAGAACGAGATGTCCTACAACCTCGTCGCCAACGCGGTGCACGGCGGCGGCACCGGGTTCCAGGCGGGCTCGACGTTCAAGACGTTCACCCTGCTCACCGCCCTCAAGCAGGGCATGAAGATCAACGACGGGATCTCGGTCGGCGAGGGCTACCGCGCTCCCGCCTACTGGTCGTTCAAGAACTGCAAGGGCCAGAACATGGGCGAGCCCACCTTCACGGTCACCAACGCCGAGGGCGGCGGCGGTGGCTTCAAGTCGCTGGCCACCGGCACCTGGGGCTCGGTCAACACCTTCTTCATGGCGCTGGAGCAGAAGGTGGGCCTGTGCAACGTGGTCAAGACGGCCAAGTCGCTGGGCATCGAGCGCTCCGACGGGCTGGACCTGCAGGAGTACGAGACGTTCACGCTCGGCATCAACGAGATGGACCCGGTGACGGTGGCCAACGCCTACGCCGCGATCGGCGCGCGCGGCAAGTACTGCGAGCCGATGGCCATCTCCTCGATCAAGGACCGCGACGGCAAGGTCACGAACTACAAGCCCAAGTGCAAGCAGGCGCTCGACCCTGAGGTCGCGGACGCCGCCTCGAGCATCCTGTCCGGCGTGTTCACCAGGGGCACCATGAAGGGCGTCGGCGGCATCGGCCGACCGGCCGCCGGCAAGACCGGCACCACGGACGAGCAGTCCACCGCCTGGTTCGCCGGATACACCCCCGACCTCGCCGGCGCGGTCAGCATCGGTGACCCGCGCGGCGCGGTGACGCACAAGCTGAACAACATCACCATCGGCGGCAAGTACTACGGCTCGGTCTTCGGGGCCTCCATCCCCGGCCCGATCTGGAAGGACACCATGCTGTCCGCGCTCAAGGGCATCCCGGCGACGGACTTCACCCCGGTGAACACCGCGCGCTTCGGCGGCTGCGGTTCGAACTGCCAGCCCCGGCAGCCGGTCCGCCCCCAGCCGGACAGCAACACGGACGGCGGACTCGACGAGGCACAGATCGACACAACGGTGACTCACTGACCGGATACGGCGAAAACAGACACGCAAATATTGCGGGATCAACCTTCGGCACAAAAACAACTGTCGGTTATCAGGGCCTCTAGCTGAGCAAATTCGGAGTGCGTCCGCACAGTGGGACGCACTCCCAGCAAAGGCCCTATTAACAGCGACGAAACATTGGTAACGTGGGAGCGCTCCCAGGATCTTTTCCGCGAGGTGCTCCATGACCGAGCAGCCCACACTGGCACAGGTGGCGGCCGCTGCAGGGGTTTCCCCCGCGACCGCATCTCGAGTCCTCACGGGCTCGGTGCGGGTCAGTACCTCGACCCGCCGGCAAGTCTACGACGCCGTGTCCCGAATGGGATACGTCCGCCAACGAGCCCCCCGGGGAACGGCCGCCAAGACCATGGCCGACGGCGTCACGGCGGTGATCTGCGACCACCTCCCACGCCTGTTCTCCGAGCCCTACTACGCACGGCTCCTGTCCGCCGCAGGAGCCGTGATCGCCGAACACGGCACCCATCTCATGGTGACCACCGTCACGCCCACGTCGTCCGTACTGCCCGCATTGTCCGGGGCGGTACTGATCGTGGGCGCGCGCGAGCGTCACCCCCTGGCGATCAAGCTGTCCACCTCGGGCGTCCCCGTGCGCAACATCGGCCGCCCGCCACACGATCTCAAACTCCCGTACGCCGACGTGAACAACCTCGACGGCGGCCGCCAGGCGGCGGAGCACTTCCTGTTGTCCGGCCGCCGCAACGTCGCCGCCATCGGGGGGCCACCTTCCTTACCCGGCGCGCGGGACCGATTAGAGGGCCTGGTACGCACCCTGCAGGCGGCGGGCGCGCCCGACGTGCCCGTGGCCTACGGGGACTTCACCGCGGCCTCCGGCACCCATGCCATGCAGTGGCTGTTACGCCACGCCCCGGGTCTGGACGCCGTCTTCGTCGCCTCCGACCTGATGGCGGCAGGGGCGATCCAGGCCCTGCGCAGGGCCGGGCGCAAGGTGCCGGCGGACGTGGCGGTGATCGGGTTCGATGACGCCCCGGTCGCCAGGCACACCGTCCCGGCCCTGACCACCATCCGCCAGCCCGTCGAGGAGCTCGCCACCGTCGCCACCCGGCTGCTCCTGACGGGGGCCGCGGGGATCGACCCCGTACTCCCTACGGAACTGGTCGTCCGTGAGTCGGCTTGAGCCGGGGGACATACTGGCCCGCAGGTATCTGTTGCTGGATCCGCTGGCCCGGGGGGGCATGTCGGTCATCTGGCGTGCCTTCGACCAGTCGCTGCACCGGATGATCGCCGTCAAGGTGCTCACCGCCTCACTTCATGCCGGCGGCGGCGAGCGCATCAGCGCCCGCAGCGAGGCGCGCGCCGCCGCCCGGTTCATCCATCCCGACTCCATCGACATCTACGACTACGGCGAGACCGTCACCACGAACGGCGGTGTGGCCGCCTACGTGGTGATGCCGCTGCTCGACGGCACGCCGCTGGCCGAGCGCATCGAGCAGGGGCCGCTGCCGTGGACCGAGGCGGCGGCCATCGCGCTGCGGCTGGCCCGGGTCCTGATGGCCGGGCACGCCCGCGGCCTGGTCCACCGGGACGTCACGGCCGAGAACGTGCTGCTCACCGCCGACGGGCCCAAGCTGCTCGACTTCGGCATCGCGGCCTGGGCCGGGGACCCCGACGACGGCCGCGGCACCCCTCCCTACGTCGCCCCGGAACGGCTGCTCGGCGCGCCGACCCATCCCGCGGTCGACGTGTACGCCCTCGGCGTGCTGCTGCACACCATGCTCACCGGGCGGACGCCGTACCCGGAGACGACGTGGGAGGAGATCGAGGCGGCGCGCAGGACGTATCCACCGCCCCGCGTCGCCGGCGTGCCGTACTCCCTGGCCTCGCTCTGCCAGCGCTGCCTGGCGGACCGGCCGGACCGGCGGCCGACCGCGGCCGAGATCGTCTCGGCGCTGACCTCCGCGCTGGGCGCGGCGAGCCTCGGGCGGCATGTCCGCCGCGGCCTCACGGTCGCCGGTTCGGCGGCCGTCGCGCTCTCGGCCCTGCTGTGGTTCCAGCAGACGGGGCTCCAGCAGCAGCCGCCGCCGAGGCCGCAGCCGGAGGTGGCGGTCAGGACGTCGCCGACCGCCAAGCTGCTCGAGAGCACGCCGGCCTCGGCGATCAGCGTCGAGCAGGCCGTGGACGGCTTCAACACGGTGCTGGAGGCCAGGACGCCGTGCGGCGCGACCGACGCGGACGTGGTGCTGGACCTCAAACAGGTGCTGCGCGGCGCGGTGGGGCCGCACGGCCCGACGGTGTCGAGGACGGACAACCTGCGCCAGAAGCTGTCCGTCCGCTTCGGTGAGGGGCGGCTCGCACCCGCCTGCCTGAGCGAGCTGCAGGCCAGGCTCGACGACATCGACGCCGCGCTCGACCGGGATTGAGGAGGGGTACGGCAGCACCCGCCGTACCCCTCTAAGACGCGGTCCGTACCCCTCGCAAAGCACGCCGCGTGCCACATCCCCTGATGGGAGCGCTCCCAGAGTAGCGCCTGCACCGGCTATGACCAAGATCGAATGAAAGTTTCACGGCCCGTTGTCGATGTCGTGCGGGGCGTGATTCAATGCGCTGGCCGGGCGGGCCGCTCGTGGGCAGGTTTCCTCAGTCGTCAGCGCAAGGGAATCCCCATGAGGTTATTCAAGTCGGCGGCGATCACCGCCGTCATGGTTCTGATCACGTCTGTCCTGATGGTGCCCACGCAGGCACTGGCGCACGGGGTGTCGATGTTCCCCGCGGCGCGGACGTTCCTGTGCTGGCAGGACGGCCTGCGGGAGAACGGCCAGATCATCCCCTACAACCCCGCGTGCGCGGCGGCCGTCGCGCAGAGCGGCACGACCCCGCTGTACAACTGGTTCGCGGTGCTGCGCTCCGACGGCGGGGGCAGGACCACCGGGTTCATC
This sequence comes from Nonomuraea angiospora, assembly GCF_014873145.1. Classification (NCBI taxonomy): domain Bacteria; kingdom Bacillati; phylum Actinomycetota; class Actinomycetes; order Streptosporangiales; family Streptosporangiaceae; genus Nonomuraea; species Nonomuraea angiospora. The sequence continues at coordinate 7,409,363 of NZ_JADBEK010000001.1, forward strand.
CCCGACGGGCAGCTCTGCAGCGGCGGCACCGGCGGTCCCTACGACTTCTCCGCCTACAACGCGGTGCGCAGCGACTGGCCGCTGACGCACCTGACCTCGGGCGCCACCATCCAGATGCGGCACAGCAACTGGGCCAAGCACCCCGGCGCCTTCAACTACTACATCACCAAGAACGGCTGGAACCCCAACGGGCCGCTGAAGTGGTCCGACCTGGAGCCGTTCGGCAGCGCCACCAACCCGCCCGACACCGGCCCCGCCGGCGCGCTCAACTACTACTACTGGAACGCCCAGCTCCCGTCCGGCAAGACCGGCCGGCACATCATCTACACGATGTGGGTGCGCTCCGACAGCAACGAGAACTTCTACAGCTGCTCCGACGTCGTCTTCGACGGCGGCAACGGCGAGGTCACCGGTGTCGGCCCGGGCCAGAGCACGCCCACCGCCACCCCGACCGTGACCCCGACGGTGACGCCCACGGCCAACCCGGGCGCCTGCACCGCCACGTGGAAGGCCACGGACACCGGCTGGGCCGGCCACTTCCAGGGCGAGGTGACCGTGAAGAACACGAGCGCCTCCTCCATCAACGGCTGGACGGTCAAGTGGGCCTACTCCGGCGGCCAGGGCTTCGACGGCTCGCCGTGGAACGGCGTGCTGTCCGGGCAGCCGCCCAACGTGGCGGTCAAGAACGCCGCCTACAACGGGCAGCTCGCGCCGAACGCGACCACCACGTTCGGCTTCAACGCCACCGGTTCGATCCCCAACCCGGCCCCGGCCCTGACCTGCACCAGCCCGTGATCAAGTCACGTCGCGGGCTTGCCGCGGCACTCGTCACCCTGGCCAGCCTGACCCTGGCCGGGGTGATGTTTTTCGCCGCCCGCCAGCCGTCCTCCCAGCTGAACCAGGAGCTCGCCGCCCAGGTGACGCTCATCCTCGAACAGTCCTCGCCCGACGAGCACCACGCGCACGGCCACGACTTCGACTCGCGCGTCGTGTGCGCCGTGGAGCCCTTCGGGTTCGACCCGCCCGACGCGACCTCCCTCGTCGAGGTGAAGTGGGTCTACGCCCGCCACATGTGCGCGGTCACCGGCGCGGGCACCGACTGGGCCACCTCCGTACGGGCCTCGGGCCCGATCGCGGTGCGCGTCGGCATCCCTCCCCTGGTGCGGGTGCCGGAGCCGGGCGCCGGCTATCCGGACCGGGTCAGGCGGCTCATCCCGGCCCGCTACCACGAGGCGGCCTTCGCCGAGTTCCAGGACGAATCCGCCATCGACGCCGCCCGCGAGCGCTTCACCGAGGCCGTTAAGACCCAAGCCAAGTAATACAACGGACGCGGCCGAGTGGAGGTTTCGGCCGCGTCCGTCCCATCCGGGCGGGATGGTGTCGTGGGGCAGGGATGTTGTTTCGCCTCACCTCCTCATACGCTGCAGTACGACGGGCGGTTCAGTTGGCACATGTGTAGCCGGACGGCACGGACGTGTTGCCGCTCGGCCGGCTCGCCTGCACCCCGAAGCTCGTGCCGGCGTTGGGCGCGAGTGTGCCGTTGTAGCTCAGGTTCTTGGCCGTCACGGTCTGGCCGCTGACCGTCACCGTGGCGTTCCAGGAGCCGGTGAGCGTGTGGCCGGCCGGCAGCGTGAAGGTCACCGTCCAGCTCGACTTGGTGGAGGTGCTGGTGTTGGTCACGGTCACGGGCTGCACCACGTACCCGGTGCTCCACTGGCTCTGCACGGTGCCGGTGGCCGTGCAGCCGCCGCCGGTGCCGCCGCCGCTGAGCGTGGTGAACGACGCCGTCGGCGACGCGGCGGACTGGTTGCCGGCCGCGTCCCTGGCCTTGACGTACACCTGGTACGCGGTCGCCGGCGACAGCCCGGTCAGGGCAATCGAGTTCGTCGCGGTCGAGCCGAGCGGGGTCCCGGTCGAGGTGTAGACGTCGTAGCCGGTCACGCCCACGTTGTCCGTGGAGGCCGTCCAGGACAGGTTCGCCCCCGACGAGGTGATGCCGGAGGCCGACGGGGTGCCGGGCGTGCTCGGCGGGGTCGGGTCGGTGGTGCCGCCGCCGTAGATCGAGGCCTGCTTGGAGGTGGCGGCGATGCCGTTGGCGCCGTTGAACAGCCGCCGGCCCCAATCGGTGAGCTGGGTGACGTCGAAGTTGGTGACCTGGTCGAGGTATTCGACGCCGCCGCCGTTGCCGCTCCACGACCAGCCCAGGTAGCCGAGGCCGCGGCTCACGGCCTGGGCCATGATCGTGTCCTCGTCCGGGTTGCCGTCGGAGTGGTTGAAGCCGAACTCGCCGACGACCAGCGGCAGTCCCGCGGTCTTGAACGCGTCCATGTACGCGTTGATCTCCGCGGCCGTGTCGAAGACGCCGTACATGTGGATGGAGAAGATCGTGTTCTTGGCCGGGTCGCTGTCGAAGACCGCCCGCGCGTTGTCGCGCATGCCGAACTGCCAGTCCTGACCCCAGTTGGGCGCGTCCACCATCAGCGCGTGCTGGAAGCCGTTGCTGCGCAGCTTCTGGATCGCGGCCGTGGTGGCGGCGGCCCAGCCCGGGGTGACGGCGTTGTTGCCGATCGGCTCGTTGCCGATGTTGACGATGACGTAGTCCTCCTGGCCGACCAGGGCGGACTTGACGCTGATCCAGTAGTTGGCGGCCTGGTCGAGGGTGTAGGCGCCGCTCTGCTCGCCGTACCCGGTGGTGTCGTGGTTCTCCAGCACGCAGATGAGCTTGTTCTGCTTGCAGAGGGAGACGACGTTGGCCACGTCGGAGACGCTGTTGGGGGTCCAACGGCCGCCGCTCAGCACGACCCGCACGGTGTTGGCCTTCAGCGACTTGATGTCCGCGAACGCCTTGGTCTGCGTCGCGTACCACGTGTGCGCGTGGCTGGTGCCGCGCATGACGAACTCCTGACCGCTGGCCTCGACGATCTTCGTGCCGCTCACGTGGATGCCGACGGCGGCGTCCGCGGGGGCGACGGGGGCGACGAAGAAGGCGAGGAGGCAGGCCAGCGCGGTGATCAGTGGTCTCATGTGCTGCCTTTCACTGAGCTGTGGAACCGCCCCCGCCGCTACTGCGGCGGGGGCGGAGTCTTCACTCAGGCGGGAGTGCAGGTGATCGGGTCGGGGACGGTGGGTGTGCCGTTGGCGATGAAGCCGAACGTGGTGGTGGCGCCCGGGGCGAGCGCCCCGTTGTACGCCTCGTTCTTGACGGTGACGCCGGACCCCGACTGGGTGTGCTTGCCGCCCCAGAGCTGGGTGATCTGGTTCGCCGACGTCCAGGCGACCGTCCATCCGGTGGTCGCCGAGGTGCCGTTGTTCTTCACCGTCACCTCGGCCTGGAAGGCGCCGCCCCACGAGCTCGTCACCTTGTACGTCGCCGCGCACCCGCCGGTGGGCGGCGGCGTCGTGTTCGTCGTGGTGAACGCGGTGCCGTCGGACGACGCCGAGGCGTTGCCCGCCGCGTCCCGCGCCACCACGGAGGCGGTGTAGGAGGTGCCAGGGGTGAGCCCGCTCAGGCTGAAGGACGCGCTCGGGGCCGTGCCTACCTTTTGGGACCCCAGGTAGACGTCATAGCCGCTCACGCCCACGTTGTCCGTGGAGGCGGTCCAGCTCAGCTTCGCCGTCGAGCCCGTGATCTCGGAGACCGCGGGCTTGCCCGGCTTGCTGGGCGCTGTCGTGTCCTGCTCCTCCGGACCCGGGGGCTCACCCCAGATCTTGGTCGCGCCGCTGTAGAGAGTGATGTTCCCGGTGCGCACCGGCGTCGCGCCGGGCGTGGTGGGGATGTTCCGGTACGACCAGTCGTTCGCCGGGTCCCACGTGCCCGCGCTGGCGATCCTGAACTGCACCTCCCTGCGGTGCTGCGACTGCCCGGCCGGGGCGATGGCCTGCCCGGAGCAGTCGATGTTCACGTAGTACGTGGTGCCGCCCGCCTGGTGCAGCGTGGGCGCCTTGCACTGCGTGTAGGCCGACGACACGGTGATCTGCGAGGCCGTCGTCGTGCCGTCGAGCGTGAAGTAGTAGCGGAACGAGCCGTCGGACAGGACCCTGGCGGGCCAGGCCGACTGGTTGCGGACGATGGCCTTGATCTCCGTGAAGCCGGTGCCCGAGGCGTTCACGCCCGCCTCGACGAAGAGCTCGGGGCCGTCCGGGGTCTCCGCCACCGGGAAGTTCCCCGCGGGCGCGCCGCCGTACTCCTTGTAGAGCCGGGCCAGCGCGCTGGTGAAGCCGGCGTTGTAGTCGGTGGCGACCTCGTTCATGACGTAGTCGTCGCGCTTGTCGGTGTAGGCGTCGTTCGGGTCGGGCGGTCCGCCGACGAGCGCGCCGTACAGGGTGTGGCGGGTCTGCTCGGGGTTGGTGATCTGGTCGGTCCACGAGCCGTGCGCCGTGCGGTGATGCGGGTTCTTGGGCGGGTTGGCGCCGAACCCGATCAGGTACGAGGAGTTGCGCGGGTTGTCACCGAGCGCGTAGTTGATCTGCCGGACCGCGAAGTCGTGGTAGCGGGCCTTGCGCGTGGCGTCGGTGATGGTGTCGCTGTGCACGAGCGCCGCGAACGAGGTGTTGGCCGCGTACCGCAGCGAGCCCCACCGGTCGAGCACGGCCTGGCCACCCGGCGAGTACGCCACCTTCGCGCCGTTCACGCCGACCGTCCACCAGTCGAGCCAGCGGTTGGCGTCGTCCAGGTAGCGCTGCTTGCCGGTCAGCTTGTACAGCAGCACGTACGCGCCGTACGACTTGTCGTCCCACGCGATCGTCCACTTGTATGACTTTGTGGTGGTCTGCGGCTCGTTGCCGAGGTTGTCGTACCCGGTCTCGGCCTTGGCCAGGTAGGCGGCGTCGTTCGTGGCCCGGTAGAGCCAGATCGCGCCCCACACCAGCTCGTCGTTGTAGCCGCTCCACGAGTTGTAGTAGCCCTGCGCGTCGGTGATGCAGTCGCTGTACTTCTTCCTGACCGTGTCGGCGAAGGAGTACAGCTGCTTGGCGTGCGTCAGCAGCGTGTCAGCATAAGTCGGATTTGTCGGGCGGAAGACGATCGAGGAGGCGGCCATCGCCGCCGCCGTCTCGCCCGCCAGGTCCGACCCGCCGCACGACGCGTCGATCTTGTACGCGGGCCGCGACATCTGCATGGCCTCGGCCGGGCCCCACCAGGCGTGGTCCGTGCCGCCGTTGCCGACCTGGCCGTAGAGGACGTTCGCCGACGGGTGGGCCTTGATGAAGTAGTCGTTGACGAACTTGAGGTTGTTCAGCAGGTGCGTGAGCTGGCCGGAGCTCGCGTACGCGTCGCGGTACTCGACCGCGCCCCAGGCCAGCATGGTCGTGGAGAACGCCATCGGGAAGCCGAACTTGACGTGGTCGCCCGCGTCGTACCAGCCGCCCGTGAGGTCCACGCCCACGTCCTTGCCGTCGTTCATGCCGGAGTCGCCGCGCCAGCCGACGCGGTTCCAGCTCGGCAGGTCACCCGACTGCTGGGCCTCGTAGAACCACAGCGACTTCTGCAGCGCCTCGCCGTACGCGAACGCCGGCGCGGCGGCGTGGGCCGCCGGCCCCGCCCCCATCGAAATGAGGGGCAGGACCAGCGACGCCACGGCGATCAGTGCTTTTCTCACGGGAAGAGCCGCCCGTACTCACCCAGGGCGACGGCCACGTCCACCTGCGCCCAGAACCGGTGATAGTTGAAGACCGGCGCGGGGCCCGTGCCCTTCAGGAAGGCGTCGACCTTCGGCCAGTCGGGGTCGTTCTTGTAGAAGGACCTGATCGAGATGAACGTCGAGCTGGAGTTGATGGCGTCGCCGTTGGGCATCTTGCCGCTCCAGCCGGACGGCACGTAGACCGGGTCGTCCACGCGGTTGTAGTCGGTCTTGGTCTCGGGGACCGACACGCCCTTGGCGTCGCGGTTCTTCCACACGCCGTCGAGCAGCGCCTTGGCCATGTTCTTGGCCGCCGTGTTGTTCGCCTTGGCCGCGTAGTACATGAGCGTCTTGGCGTACGCGCCGGCCACGCCCACGTCGTTCGTGTAGTCGGCGATCGTCACGTGCAGGCCGGGGTTGGCCGGGGGCATCCCGGAGTTGGCGCTGAAGTCGGCCACGGGCTGGCCGGTCCACCGCAGCGTGGACGGGATCTGGTACGAGCCGTCCGCGTTGATCGTGGTGTTGTTCATGGCCCAGGTGACCCACTTGTCGAGCAGCGCCTTGGCGTCGGTGTTGCCGGAGGCGTAGTACAGCTCGGCCACCCGCTCCATCGTCCACGCCTGGAAGCCGAACCACTGGTTCGACGGCGGGTCGTGGTAGACGGGCTGCCAGTCGTAGGTCAGGCCGTGGAACTTCGGCAGGCCGGCCGGCGGCGTCGCGTAGTGGCCCTCCCAGCTGTTGGTCGCGCCACCGGCGATGGCGCCCTCGGCCGACTGCAGCCAGCCGTAGAACTGCAGCTGCCGGGTGAGGCTGGTGCTCCAGTCGGCCACGCCGGTGCTGCTCTTGGGCTTCAGCTCGGCCACGTTCGCCAGCGCCCAGGCCGCGAGCGGGTTCTGGTAGCCGGAGTGGTTGTGGCTGGAGCCGATGCGCCAGGCCCAGCCGGCGCTGGAGTCGGTCGCGCCGCCCCAGGCGTAGTACCAGCTCAGCAGGTAGTTGGAGGAGTCCTTGCCGGTGCCGGCCGCGCACTGCGGGCTCGTGCAACCGGGCTTCTTGAAGTACTTGTCGTACATCGCGTAGCGCAGGTAGTCGCCCATCTTCGCGGCCTTGGCGACCGACCCGGAGATCTGCGACTCCTTGCCCTGCGCCTTGGCCCACGTCTGCGCCCAGTACGCGGCCTGCACGGCGCGCGCGTCGGCGTCGGGGGCGTTGGTGTACCTCCACTGCTTGGCGTAGGAGCTGTCCTTGATGAACAGGTCCAGGTAGCCGTTGGTGCCGCCGTGCTTGAAGGTGTCGCAGGACGGCTGCGGGATCGTCTCGAAGACCGACTCCTCCGGGCCGCGCTGGTAGGTGTTGATGTAGGCGGGCTTGGTGGTGCCGTCGCCGCAGCGGCCGAAGCCGTAGGTGTTGTCGACGTCGAGCAGCCAGTGCATGCCGTAGATGTCGCGGGTGCCGTACGCGCTCTGCAGCTCGCCCGCGATCGGGTCGACGCCGGGCGTGACGCTGGAGTCGAGCGGGCTCGGGTAGTTGCTGATCTGGTTCGACTCCGGCGCGTACGTGGCCGGCTTGTTCGGCGTGTAGAAGGAGTTCGTCGGCTGGTCGGCCGTGGCCGGGATGATGTACTTCTCCATCGAGGCCCAGGCGTTGTTGAACTTCGTCCAGTCGCCGGTGACCTGCCCGTAGACCGCCTCCAGCCACAGGTAGTAGCTGTAGGCCTCGGACGTGGTCTCGTGCCCGTGGTCCGGCGCCTCGACCATGAACGTCTCGATCGAGTGGTACGGCACGCCCTCGGGCGAGAAGTAGCCGTTGGCCGGGTCGTGGAGCTCGTTGTACATCTCGACGAAGCGCTGGACGTAGGTGTTGTCGCCGCCGACGTCGTCGTCCGCCTCGGTGGCGGTGACGTCCACCGCGGTGTAGCCGGTGGCGCTCACCCGGAACACGGCGGAGCCGGCGGTGGTGTCGCTGTCGTTGGCCGCCGCGAGCGTGACGTTCTGCGCGGTGTTCCAGTTGGACGGCGTGAAGGTCAGGCTGGCGCCGCCGGAGACGGTCAGGTCGGTGTCACCGCTGGCGCGTGCCGTCGTGACGGTCACGTTGGCCGAGGGCGCCTGCGACAGCTTCACGCTGAAGCTCGCGGTCGCCGCCTCCGGCACGGACAGGCTCGTCGGGCTCACCACGAGCGCGGGGCCCGTGTTCTGGGAGACCGTGATCCCGACCGGCGTCGAGGTGGTGGTCGCGCCGCCGTTGTCGGTGGCCCGCGCGGTGATCGAGTAGCTGCCGGCCGCCACGTTCGTCCAGCTGTAGCTGTACGGGGCCGAGGTGTCGGTGCCCAGCAGCGTGGTGCCCTGGTAGAAGTCGACCTTCGAGATCGTGCCGTCGGAGTCGGCCGCGTTCGCCGCGATCGGCACGGTGGCCGGGGCGGTGAACGTCTGCCCCGCGGTCGGCGAGGTCAGCGACACCGTGGGCGCGGCGTTGGGGTTGCCGCCGCCACCACAGGTGACCCCGTTCACGGTGAACGCGGTCGGGTTCGGGTTGCTGCCGGTCCAGGTGCCGTTGAAGCCGATGGACACCGAGCCGCCGGTGCTCAGGCTGCCGTTGTAGGGCATGTTGGTGCCCGTGACGCGCGTGCCCGACTGGCTCCAGTTGGCGCCCCAGCCCGTCGGGGTGTACTTCTGACCCGTGGTCGGGAAGTCGAAGCCCAGGTTCCACGAGGTGATGGGGTCACCGGTGTTCTTCAACGTGATGCTCGCGGTGAAACCGCCCTGGCCGGGGCTGCTGGTCCATTGATTGGCCGTGTACGTCACGTCGCACGCCACGGCCGCCTGCGCGGGTCCGGCCGACACGGCCGAGGTCACACCCGCCACGAGGACAAGCGTCGCGGCCACGGCCAGCCGCCGCGATAAGCGGGAGAGAAGGGAAGGAGGTCTGTACTTCACGGGGTCTCCATGGGAGTAGAGGAGTGGGAGCGCTCCCAAACGGGATTGTGGGTGCCCTCACGCGTATGTCAACGGAATGGCGGTCCGGTAACCCCCGTGTTTCCTCTCACCAGGCTGCCCGGGATGAAAGTTTCATCCGCGTTCCGGGGCATTCAACGAGCATGCGGCCCGGCGGACACCTCCGCGAGCACCGCCCTCTGTACACGGATGGAACCACGACAGACCATGGGAGCGCTCCCAGCCCTCTAACACTGGAGATGATCGCTCGTGAGACTCCAACGCGGCCTCCGCAAATGGGCCGTGACCGTGACCGCCGCGAGTGTCGCGGCCTTAGGGCTCGTCGTCGGCCAGAGCACGGCAGCCAGCGCCGCCGTCGCCTGCGACGTGACCTACTCTGCCAATTCGTGGACGAGCAGCCCCGGCCAGGGCGGTTTCACCGCGAGCATCACGTTGAAGAACACCGGTGACCCCATCACCTCGTGGAACCTGGGCTTCGACTTCCCGACCACGGGGCAGAAGTACACCCCGACGGGCTGGGGGGCCAACTGGAGCCAGTCGGGCACGCGGGTGACCGGGGCGAACATGCCGTACAACGGCAGCCTGAGCACCGGCGGCTCGGTGTCCATCGGCTTCAACGGCACCTGGACCGGCAGCAACCCGAACCCGACCGCGTTCACCGTGAACGGGGTCAACTGCGGCGGCGGCGGGAACCCCACCACCCCGTCGGTGGTCACCTCGGCCAGCTCGGTCGCGGTGAACGAGGGCGGCACGGCCACGTTCACGGCCCGGCTCTCCTCGGCCCCCTCCGCCAACGTGACCGTCACCACCACCCGGACCAGCGGTGACACCGACCTGTCCGTCAGCTCGGGCGGCTCGCTGACCTTCACCCCGTCCAACTGGAACACCGCCCAGACCGTCACCCTGGCCGCCGCCCAGGACGCCGACACGACGGCGGGCACCGCCTCCTTCACCGTCGGCGGCACCGGCGTCACCCCGGCCACGGTCTCGGCCACCGAGGTGGACGACGACGCCGTGGTGGAGCAGTCGATCATCGTGACGCCGACCGCGGTGACCGTGCCCGAGGGCGCCACCGCCACGTACACCGTGCGCCTGGCCGCCGCGCCGGCCTCGAACGTGACCGTCACCTCGACGGCGGGCACCGGCGACACCAACATCACCGTCTCCAGCGGCGGCAGCCTCACCTTCACGCCGTCCAACTGGAACACCCCGCAGACGGTCACCCTGGCCGCCTCCGAGGACTCCGACACGGCCAACGGCAGCCGCACCATCACCGTCGCCTCCACCGGCCTGACCTCCAGGACGGTCACCGCCACCGAGGCCGACAACGACGGCGGCACCACCCCCGGCGGCCACGTCGAGAACCCGTACGCCGGCGCCACCGGCTACGTCAACCCCGACTGGAAGGCCAAGGCCCAGGCCGAGCCCGGCGGCTCCGCGGTGGCCAACACCTCCACCGCCGTCTGGCTGGACCGCATCGCGGCCATCGCCGGCTCCTCCTCCGCCATGGGCCTGCGCGCCCACCTGGACGAGGCCGTCAGGCAGGACGCCGCCAACGGCTCCACGCCGCTGACCGTCCAGTTCGTCATCTACGACCTGCCCAACCGCGACTGCTCGGCGCTGGCCTCCAACGGCGAGCTGCTCGTCTCCGAGAACGGGCTCAACCGCTACAAGACCGAGTACATCGACCCGATCGCGGCGATCATGAGCGACTCGGCGTACGCGAACCTGCGCATCGTCACGGTCATCGAGCCGGACTCGCTGCCCAACCTGGTCACCAACCTCAGCTTCGCCAAGTGCGCCGAGGCCAACTCGTCCGGCGCCTACGTCGACGGCGTCCGCTACGCGCTCAACAAGCTGCACGCCATCACCAACGTCTACACCTACATCGACGCCGCCCACCACGCGTGGCTCGGCTGGGACTCGAACTTCAACCCGACGGTCAACCTCTTCTACAACACCGTGGCCGGCGCCACCGCCGGTGTGGACAGCGTGGACGGCTTCATCGTCAACACCGCCAACTACGGCGCGACCACCGAGCCGTACTTCACGATCAACTCGTCCGTGAACGGCACCTCGGTCCGGCAGTCCAAGTGGGTCGACTGGAACTGGTACGTCGACGAGCAGTCCTTCGCCACCGCCCTGCGCAGCGCCCTCGTCTCCAAGGGCTTCAAGAGCGGGCTCGGCATGCTGATCGACACCTCGCGCAACGGCTGGGGCGGCTCCGCCCGCCCGAGCGGGCCGAGCACCTCGACCAACGTGGACGACTTCGTCAACCAGTCGCGGACCGACCGCCGCATCCACGCCGGCAACTGGTGCAACCAGAGCGGTGCCGGTCTGGGCGCGCGGCCGACCGCCAGCCCGGCGGCCGGGCTCGACGCCTACGTCTGGATCAAGCCTCCGGGCGAGTCGGACGGCGCCAGCTCGGACATCCCGAACGACGAGGGCAAGAAGTTCGACCGGATGTGCGACCCGACCTACCACGGCAACAACCTCAACGGCAACAACCTGAGCGGCGCCCTGCCCGACGCGCCGCTGTCGGGGCGCTGGTTCTCGGCGCAGTTCCAGGAGCTGCTGAGGAACGCCTACCCGCCCGTCAACTGATCGTCGTCACGACGACATGAGCCCGAGAGACCCGCCTGACCCGGGTCTCTCGGAGGGACCCGCCTGACCCGGGTCCCTCGATTCACCCGAAGGGGCCCCGTCCGCGGGGCCCCTTCACCTACCTCTGAGACTTGCGCCACTCCGAAATGACCTTGTCGACGTCGAACGGCATCAGGTTGAGCGGCGGCCCGGACAGCCCCGTCCTGATCGCATCGCGGATCTTCTGGTTGATCTCGTCGAGGATCCGCCGCACCTCGGCCTCCGAACGGGCCCCGCGCGCGTCGGCCAGCGCCTCCTCCGCCTGCTTGCGCAGCGCCAGCGTGGGCGGCAGGGGCATCGACAGCCCTTCGCTCTCGACCTTCTGCTTGATCCACCACATCTCGTCGTGCGGCCGGTCCGGCAGCGGCTTGCCGGCCCCGGGCAGGTCGTCGAACTCGCCGCGCTCCTGCGCCTCCCGGATCTGCCGGTCGATCCAGCTCTCGAACGGCATGCCCAGGGGTTTCCGTTCGGTCAAGACGCCCTCCTCAGGCCAGGTTGTGACTCGGGGTCAGCGGGCCACGCCAGCCGAGCATGGCCTCGGTCATGCGGACGGACGCGGCCGTGGCCGCCACGTCGTGAACCCGCAGGATGCGGGCGCCCTTGACGATCGAGAAGACGTTGGCGGCGATCGTGCCCTCCCTCCGCTCCCCCTGGGGCCGGTCGAGCGTCTCGCCGATGAAGTCCTTGTTGGACAGGGCCACCAGCGTCGGATAGCCGATCGCGGTGATCTCCTCCAGCCGCCGGGTGAGCTCCAGGGAGTGGAAGGTGTTCTTGTTCAGGTCGTGGCCGGGATCGATGATGATCCGGTCCGGGGCGATCCCGGCCTCCAGCGCGTACGCGACCCGCTCGCGCAGGTAGCCGGACACCTCGGCGACGACGTCCTGGTAGCTCGGCCGGAAGACGCGCCTGCCCGGGCCGCCGAGGCTGTGCGTCACGATCACGCTGACCCCCGACTTGGCCGCGAACTCCGCCATGCCGGGCTCGCGCAGGCCGTTGGTGTCGTTGATCACGTCGGCGCCCGCCTCGACCGCCGCCCGCGCCACCTCGGGCCGGTGGGTGTCGACGGAGATGACGGCGTCGGTGGCCTTCCTGACCTCGGCGATGACCGGGGCGACCCGGTCGATCTCCTCGTCCGCGCCGATCTGGGCCTGGGCCGCGCTGAAGGCGAACCCGCCGATGTCCACCCAGTCGGCCCCGTCGTCCACGGCCCGGCACGCGGCCGCCACGGCGCTGTCGAGCTCGTACGTGCTGCCCTGGTCGTGGAAGGAGTTGGGCGTCCTGTTGACGATGGCCATGATGGCGACCTGACGCGCGAAATCGAACTCCCGCCGCCCGATGCGCCGGACGGGCGAGATGATCCCAGGAGAAAGCGCTTCGCCGCTCACGTAGCGAGCCTACCTGCCCATCCCCCACCCGGGGCGGAGCGGGTCAGGCGGTGAAGCGGCCGAAGGGGCGGCAGCCGGCCATCACGCGGATGCGTTTCATGACCTCGTGGGCCGCGCGATCCGGGCCGCCGGGCAGCCGCATCGTGAGCAGGACCGTCGTCCCGTCCGGACCGGTGTCGAAGTCGGCCGTGTCGCACAGCCGGCGGATGAGGAAGATCCCCCTGCCGCCCTGCGCGAGGTCGAGCGGGCTGATGCTGCCGTTGACGTAGCCGTCGGGGATGCCCGCCCCCTTGTCTGACGTCTCCGAGCGGATGACGCCGTTCACCGTCCACAGCTTGAAGTACCCATGCCCGCCTCCGTGCTCCACGGCGTTGACGACGCTCTCGTGCACGGCCAGGACGAAGTCGTCCAGCCGGGGGCTGCTCAGCCCGCAACTCCTGGCGCACACGGCCACGGCGCGGCGCAGCCTGGTGACGTCGTCGAGGGTGAAGGGCTGGGCCATCAGGGTCCGCATGCGCTCCCTCCGTGTCGTCCGACAGGGCGGCTACAGGGCGGCTCTCGCGCTTCAGGACCTCGCGTCAGGTGTCACGTTCCCCCGGAGGAGACGACTTACACCCCGGACGTCCCACCGACACCGGCGGCGAGCTCCTTGACGCGGCCGACGGGCCCGCCGTCGGGGGCCAGCGGCGCGGTGTCCATGCCGGCCCCGTCGTGCAGCCCCTCGAACAGCTCCCGCACGGCCTCCCACGACGGGTGCCGCGGCGTCCACCCCAGCACGTCCCTGGCGCGGTCGGTCTTCATGATCGGGGCCCGCAGGACCAGGTCCAGCAGGCCGGGCGCGGCCGGCAGGAGCCGCAGGTGCCAGGCCGCCGACATGACCGTCCTGGCCACGGCGGGCGGGACCGGGACCGTACGGGTGCCGAGCAGCTTGGCCAGGTCGGGCGGGTCGAGCACGGGTGCGGCGGCCAGGTTGAACGCCCCCCGCACCTCCTTGGTGACGGCCAGCCGGTAGGCCTCCGCCGCGTCCTCCGCGTGCAGCGCCTGCAGCCGCAGGCCCGGGATGTCCGGCACGAACGGGATCCGCCCCTCCTTGATCAGCCACCCCGGCACGAACGGCCCGCCGAACAGCCTGCGCTGCTCGGTGGCGGCCGCTCGCTGGAAGATGAACCCCGGCCGCATCCGCACCACCCGGATGCCCGGGTGATCGTGCTCGAAGACGTCGAGCACCCGCTCGACGTACGCCTTCTCCCGCCCGTACGCGGCCCCGGGCCAGCCGTGGGTGGGCCAGCTCTCGTCCACCGCCCGGTCGTCGGGCCCCGGCGAGTACGCGCCCACGGACGAGGCGTGGACGAGCGCGGGCACGCCCGCCTCGGCGGCGGCGCGGAAGACGCGCATGCTGCCCAGCACGTTCGCCCGCCAGGTCGTCGCCGGATCCCTGGTGGGCTGGAACAGCCACGCGAGATGGACGACCGCGTCCGCCCCGTCGAAGATCCGCGTCAGATCCGCGGTCGCGACGTCCGCCTGCCGCCAGTCGGTGCGGTCGATCCGCCAACCGGGCAACCGGCGGGCGACCCCGACGATCGAGGTCACGCCGTCGTCGGCGGCCAGCGCCCGCACCAAGCTGGTGCCGACGTTGCCGGTCGCACCCACCACCACGACTCTCATGGGTGCTTCGCTGCCCGCCGATCGGGCAGCGAAACCCCTCTGACCTGCCAGATCATGGCTGGAGCAGGATCTTGACAGCTCCGTCGGACTTCTTCTGGAACATCTCGTACGCAAGGGGCGCCTGCTCCAGGGGCATCCGATGGGTGGCGAGGTCCATCACGCCGAGCGGATCCGACTCGTCGGTCACCAGCGGCATCAGCGCGCTGGTCCACCGCCGGACGTGGGCCTGCCCCATGCGCATCGTGATGCCCTTGTCGAACATGCGCAGCATGGGCATGGGGTCCGTCATGCCCCCGTAGACGCCGATGACGGAGATGACGCCGCCGCGCCGTACGGAGTCGATGGCGTGGTTGAGGGCGGCGAGGCGGTCCACGCCCGTGTGCGACATGAGCGGCGCGGCCACCGCGCCGGGCAGCATCGTGGTGAGCGTCTGGGCGAGTTTGGCGGCCGGGGAGCCGTGGGCCTCCATGCCGACCGCGTCGATGACCGAGTCCGTGCCGCGTCCGGAGGTCCGCTGGCGGACCTCCTCGGAGACGTCGGTGACCTCGCTCGCGTCGATGACCTCGACGCCGTGGCGGCGGGCCATCTCCAGGCGCTGCGTGACGCCGTCCACGCCGATCACCTGGTGGCCGAGGTGGCGGGCGATGCGGCAGCACATCTGGCCGATGGGACCGAGGCCGAAGACGGTGACGCTGCCGCCCTCGGGGACGTCCGCGTACTCGACGGCCTGCCAGGCGGTCGGCAGCACGTCGGACAGGTAGATGAAGCGCTCGTCCGGCGGCCCCTCGGGCACCTTGAGCGGGCCGAACTGCGCCTCGGGCACCCGAAGGTACTGGGCCTGCCCGCCGGGCACCTGCCCGTAGAGCTTGGTGTAGCCGAACAGGGCCGCTCCCATGCCCTGCTCGCGCACCTGCGTGGTCTCGCACTGCGCGTAGAGCTGCATGCCGCACATGTGGCAGTGGCCGCAGGAGATGTTGAACGGGATGACCACGCGGTCACCCGGCTTGATGTTCTCGATCGCGGGGCCGACCTCCTCGACGACGCCTATGGGCTCGTGCCCGAGGATGTCGCCCTCGGCCATGAACGGCCCGAGCACCTCGTACAGGTGCAGGTCGGAGCCGCAGATCCCGGTGCTGGTGATCCTGATGACCGCGTCGTTGGGCTCCTTGATGGCCGGGTCGGGAACCTCCTCGACCCGGACGTCGCGCTTGCCGTGCCAGGTGACTGCCTTCATGGTGTCTCCTTACGGAAGGGGCACAAATGCCGCATACCCCCGCATAAGCCGCCAAACAGGCGGCGACTCAGGGCGACCTCCCGACACGCCTAGATCTCGGCAAAGGGCGAACCCTCCGCGCCAAAGCGCTTTACACGCTCTGTGTTGAGTGAGTAACTATTGGTAGCTGACGCCCTGACAGAAGGAGCCGCGCGCATGCCGGTGAGCTTCACTCAGCACAACGTTGGATCACGCATCGACCGTCGCCTGGCCGGTTTCCTCGAGACCTGGCGAGCTCCCGTCGACGACCCCGACGTCGAGGCGGCGTACCAGTTGCTCACCGACTTCGTCCTCAACGGCGGCAAGCGCGTCAGGCCGCAGCTCTGCTACTGGGGCTGGCGGGGCGCCGGCGGGGGCGACGGCGACGAGATCATCACCGCCGCCGCGTCCCTGGAGCTCTGCCACGCCGGCCTGCTCATCCATGACGACATCATGGACGGCAGCGAGCTGCGGCGCGGCCGGGCCACCGTGCACAGGAGCCTGGCCGGGCTGCACCGCGGCCCGGGCTCGGACGCGTTCGGGCAGGCGGGCGGCATCCTGCTCGGCACGCTGAGCCTGGCCTGGTCCGACACCATGCTGTCGTCGTGCGGCGTGGAGCCGCACCGGCTGCGGGCCGCGCACCACGTGTTCGACACGATGCGCACCGAGGTCATCAGCGGCCAGTATCTCGACGTCCTGGCCCAGCTCCGCTCGGGCGCGAGCGTGGACGAGGCGCTCACGGTGATCCGGTTCAAGACCGCCAAGTACACCGTCGAGCGGCCGCTGCAGATCGGCGGCGCGCTGGCCGGGGCCTCGCTGGAGCTGCTGGAGTCCTACTCGCGCTTCGGCCTGCCGCTGGGCGAGGCGTTCCAGCTCCGCGACGACGTGCTCGGCACGTTCGGCCTGGAGTCGGAGACCGGCAAGTCGGCGCTGGACGACCTGCGCGAGGGCAAGCACACCGTGCTCGTCGCGCACGCCGTACGGCGGGCCACCCCCGCCCAGCTCACCCACCTCAGGAGGTGGCACGGCGACCCGGAGTTGACCGAGGAGCGCGCCGAGGAGCTGCGGGAGATCCTGCGCGACACAGGAGCGCTGGCCGAGGTCGAGGAAATGATCGAAGACCGGGTGCGCGAGTCCGTCACGGCGCTGGCCGCGGCGCGGATGGAGCCGGAGGCCGCCAGAGCGCTGGCCGTGCTGGCCGACCAGCTCGCGCACCGCACCAAGTAGGGGGTTCCCCAGATGGGACAGGTTCTTCTCGCGGCCCCGCGCGGCTTCTGCGCGGGCGTCGAGCGTGCGATCAGCACCGTCGAAGAGGCGTTGAGACGCTTCGGTCCACCGGTCTACGTGCGCAAACAGATCGTGCACAACACATACGTGGTCGACGACCTCACCCGGCGCGGCGCGATCTTCGTCGAGGAGCTCGACGAGGTCCCCGACGGCTCGCTGGTCGTCTTCTCCGCCCACGGCGTCGCGCCGGTGGTCAAGGAGGAGGCGGGGCTGCGCGGCCTGCGGACGATCGACGCCACCTGCCCGCTGGTCACCAAGGTCCACAAAGAGGCCGTGCGCATGGCCGAGGCGGGCTACGAGATCGTGCTCATCGGCCACGCCGAGCACGAGGAGGTCGAGGGCACGTTCGGCGAGGCCCCCGAGCGCATCCACGTGGTGGACCCGGCCAGGCCCGACGAGCTGACGGCGGGCGGCTCGCACCCGATGAGCTGGCTGTCGCAGACCACGCTGGCCGTGGACGAGACCATGCAGGCCGTCGCCGAGCTGCGCAAACGCTTCCCCCAGCTGGTCGACCCGCCCAGCGACGACATCTGCTACGCCAGCCAGAACCGCCAGGAGGCGATCACCAGGATCGCCCCTCGGTGCGAGCTGGTCATCGTCGTCGGCTCCGCCAACTCCTCCAACTCCCGGCGGCTGGTCGAGGTGGCACTCAACGCGGGCGCGGGCGCCGCCTACCTGGTCGACCGGGCCGCCGACGCCGACGAGCGCTGGCTCGACGGCGTGCGGACCGTCGGGGTCAGCTCCGGTGCCTCCGTCCCCGAGCGGCTGGTCGGGGAGTTACTCGGCTGGCTCGCCGCCCACGGATACGACGACGTGGAGCCGGTGACCGTGACCGAGGAGACCCTCACGTTCTCCCTGCCGCTCGAAATCCGATCCACCCGCAACCCCGGCTAGGTCCCAAACCCAGATTGGTGGTGCAGCACGATGACCGAAACGACCAACTCGTCCACACCTGAGGCTGTCAACGGCAACGGCCAGCTCAGCCTCAGCACCGAGGCCGCCAGACAGCTCTCGACCACGACCAAGACGCCGCCGCAGATGCAGGAGATCACCTCCCGCTGGCTGCTGCGGCTGTTGCCGTGGGTGCAGTGTTCGGGCGGTGTGTTCCGGGTCAACCGGCGGCTGACGTACGAGCTGGGTGACGGCCGCATCACGTTCAGCACGACCGGTTCGGACGTGCGGGTCATCCCTGCGGAGCTCACCGAGCTGCCCATGCTGCGCGGCTTCGACGATACGGAGGTGCTGGGGGCGCTGGCCGATCGTTTCGCCCAGCGTGAGGTGGAGGCGGGCGAGGAGATCGTCTCCGAGGGCCGCCCCGTTGACCGGCTGGTGCTGATCGCCCACGGCCGGGTGGCCAAGGTGAGCCGCGGCGCGTACGGCGACGAGCAGAACCTCGGCGTCCTGGCCGACGGCGACTATCTCGGTGAGGCGACGCTGACGAGTGGCGGCAGTTTCGACTTCACCGCGCGGGCCAAGACCAAGACCACCGTTCTCACGCTGTCCCGGCAGGACTTCGAGCAGCTCGCCGACCAGTCGCCCGGCCTGCGCGAGCACCTGGACCAGTGGCTTTCGGCGAGCGGGGAGCACGCCCACAACGACTACGGCGAGGCGGCGATCGACCTGGCGGCCGGCCACAGCGGCGAGCCCGTGCTGCCCGGCACGTTCGTGGACTACGAGCAGAGCCCGCGCGAGTACGAGCTGAGCGTGGCGCAGACGGTGCTGCGGGTGCACACCCGGGTCTCCGACCTGTACAACCAGCCGATGAGCCAGCTCGACCAGCAGCTCCGCCTCACCATCGAGGCCCTGCGCGAGCGGCAGGAACACGAGATGATCAACAACAAGGAGTTCGGCCTGCTCCACAACGCCGACTTCAGCCAGCGCATCCGCACCCGCTCCGGCCGCCCCACCCCCGACGACCTCGACGACCTGCTGGCCACCGTGTGGAAGGACCCGGCGTTCTTCCTGGCGCACCCGCAGGCCATCGCGGCCTTCGGCCGGGAGTGCAGCAAGCGCGGCGTCTACCCGCAGTCCATCGAGGCCTTCGGGCACAAGGTGCCGGCCTGGCGGGGCGTCCCGATCTTCCCGTGCAACAAGATCCCGGTCTCCTCCACGTACACGACGTCGTTCCTGCTCATGCGGACCGGCCAGGAGAACCAGGGCGTCGTCGGCCTGCACCAGACCGGCATCCCCGACGAGTACCAGCCGAGCCTGTCGGTCCGGTTCATGAACATCAACGAGAAGGCGGTCATCTCCTACCTGGTGAGTGCGTACTACTCGCTGGCGGTGCTCGTGCCTGACGCGCTCGGCGTGCTGGAGGACGTCGAGGTCGGCAGGAACGGCTGAGCGAGGGACCGGACGGCCGGCACCGCCTGCGCGCGGTGCCGGCCGATTACTTACCTGAAGGAGTTGGCATGAGCCAGCCGTTCGAACTGCCGGACTTCTACATGCCGTATCCGGCGCGGCTGAACCCGCATCTCGAAGAGGCTCGCGCGCACTCCAGGCAGTGGGCGCTCGAGCTGGGCATGTCCGAGGGCTCGGGCATCTGGGAGGAGGCCGACCTCGACGCCCACGACTACGCGCTGCTGTGCTCGTACACGCATCCCGACTGCGACGCCGTCGAGCTCTGCCTGATCACCGACTGGTACGTGTGGGTCTTCTTCTTCGACGACCACTTCCTGGAGGTCTTCAAGCGCACCGGCGACCTGGCGGGCGGCAAGGCGTACCTCGACCGGATCGCGCAGTTCATGCCGATGGGCGATGACCTGACCATGCCCGAGCCCACCAACCCGGTCGAGGCGGGCCTGGCCGACCTGTGGGTGCGCACCGTGCCCAGCAGGTCTGCGGACTGGCGGGCGCGCTTCGCCGAGAGCACCAGAAACCTGCTGAACGAGTCCCTCTGGGAGCTGGCCAACATCAACCGGGGGCGGGTGGCCAACCCGGTCGAGTACATCGAGATGCGCCGCAAGGTCGGCGGGGCGCCCTGGTCGGCGGGGCTCGTCGAGCACGCGGTGGGCGCCGAGGTGCCCGCCCGGCTGGCCGGGACCCGGCCGCTGCGGGTGCTGAAGGACGCCTTCGCGGACGGGGTCCACCTGCGTAACGACCTGTTCTCCTACGAGCGGGAGGTCGGGGACGAGGGCGAGCTGAGCAACGGCGTGCTGGTGCTGGAGAGGTTCCTGGGGTGCGGCACGCAGGAGGCCGCCGACGCGGTCAACGACCTGCTGACCTCGCGGCTGCAGCAGTTCGAGCACACGGCGCTGGGCGAGCTGGGCCCGCTGTTCGTGGAGTACGGCGTCGACCCGCTCACCGCGGCCGGCGTGCTGGCCTACGTCAAGGGGCTGCAGGACTGGCAGTCGGGCGGGCACGAGTGGCACCTGCGCTCCAGCCGCTACATGAACAAGCGGGTCGCCGCCCGCAAGCCGCTGGGCATGCCGTCGATCGTCAACATGCTGGGGGCCAAGCGGCTGCGTAGCTTCACGTACGTGCCGTACCAGCGGGTGGGGCCCTCGCGGATCCCCGGCCTGCAGATGCCCTTCCAGGTCCGGCTGTCGCCGCACCTCGACGCCGCCCGGCGCAACACCGTGGCCTGGTGCCGGGAGATGGGGATGCTCGACTCGACCCTGTGGGACGAGCGACGGCTCCTCGACCTCGACCTGCCGCTGTGCACCGCGGGCATGCATCCCGACGGCAGTCCCGAGGAGCTGGACGTGGCGTCGTACTGGATGGCGTGGGGCACGTACGCGGACGACTACTTCCCGGCCGTCTTCGGCCGGTCACGCAACCTCGTGGCGGCCAGGATCGCGGTGGAGCGGTTCTCGGCGTTCATGCCGCTGGACGGATCGCCCGCGCCGGCGCCCACGAGCGTGCTGGAGCGGGGCCTGGCCGACGTCTGGGCGCGCACGGTGGGGTCGATGCCGCCGGAGGGGCGCCGCGAGCTGCGCGAGGCGGTCGAGACCACGTGCCTGGCCTGGCTGTGGGAGCTGGGCAACCAGTTCGCCAACCGCATCCCCGACCCTGTGGACTTCATGGAGATGCGCCGGCAGGCCGCCGGCAGCGAGCTGACCATGAGCTTCAGCCGGCTGCGGAACGGCCGTCGGCTCCCCCGCGAGCTGCGCGAGAGCGGGCCGATCCGGTCGCTGGAGAACACCGCCGCCGACTGCGGGACGCTGCTCAACGACGTCTTCTCCTACCAGAAGGAGATCGAGTTCGAGGGTGACCTGCACAACGGCATCCTGGTGGTGCAGCACTTCTTCGACTGCGACTACCCGACGGCGCTCGGCATCGTGACCGACCTGCTGGACTCGCGGATGGGCCAGTTCCAGCACATCGTCGAGCACGAGCTGCCGGTCGTGCGCGACGACCTCGACGCGGACGCCCGGCAGGACCTCGACGCGTTCGTGGACGGGCTGCGCAACTGGGTGGCCGGGGTGTTCCACTGGCACCACCACTGCTCCCGGTTCGACGAGGACTCGCTGCTGCGCCACAACCGGGTGCCCGAGCGGCGGCTGGGCGGCCCGACGGGCCTCGGCACCTCGGCGGCCTACGCGGGCAGGTGATGGGTGCGGGGCTCGTAGAACCAGCCCATCATGCGGAGCAGTCTCCGCTGGTACGGCGTGACGTTGTGCAGGCGGATCCACCGCTCCGCGGGCGGCAGGGTGGGCATGACGAGCACCCGCAGGCCGGAGACGTCGATGAAGGTCAGCTCGCCCGTGTCGACGACGATGTACGCGCCCTGGCGGCACCCCGCCAGGGCGCGGGCCACCGCGGGGCTGTTGGAGGCGTCGATCTCGCCGACCAGCGCGACAGCCGGCGCTCCGGGCGCAGCGCGCACCGTGATCGTCAGCTGCCCATCCTGGTAGAGCAACCGCTCTTGGACGCTCACGCTCTTCGCCCCCCCAACACGCACGCTCTGGGGGTGTAATCCTGCTCTGGCAAATAACCAGAACCCAGGTTACACGAAGTATGTTTGCCTATGTAATTTTCGCCGGAAAATGACCGAATTACGGGGAAATTATGAAGGGCACGGCATGGCCGTGCCCTTGACTGCTGCGGAAGATCCGACTCGGACGGTGCCGCCCCGGCCCGGGGAGCGCTCCGGTAGGGTGCCGCCACGGGGGCCGTGGCTACCGGAGCGCCCTCACGTCAGGCGTACGCGCTCAGTTGTTGTCGCCCACGTTGGACTGGTTGTTGAGCAGGTTGATGTCGAGATCCTGCAGGTGACCGACGGTAACGAGATCGATGTACTTCACGGAGTCGTTGAGGACGTCGTTGGCCAGCGTGAGGTCGTCGAGCAGGCTCAGCTGGCTGAGGATCTGCGCCTTCTTGTTGAAAGCGTTGGGGCCGACGTCGGCGGAGGCGCTCGTGGCCGAGAACCCGAGCAGGCAACCCGCGATCGCTGCACCAGCGAGAATGCGACGCATCATTTCTTGTTTTCTCCTTCGTCGGAATTTGCGCGGGATGCGCGTCATCGTGAATCACTCGCACCGGGCTGCGAGATTCCAGGAATAACATTCTCGCGGCGTCTCGACGGGTCGCAACCCGACTGTGCCAATCCGGAGTCAAATGCGCGCCCCATTTCCTTGATTGCTGATCATGGATCGTCCCGATATATACGATTAATCAGGACTTGCCCTGGGGTGGTGTGGGGGCAGTTTTTCAGCTTATGGCCATACGGACGCCCCGTATGGCCAAAGTCCGTTTTATCGCTATAGAGAAGGAGGAATGTTACCGGGAGAACGGGCCGGCGGAGGCGCGTCGACGGGAGCGCTGAATATGTCATGAATGGAACACGGCGGCTGCTGCCGATAGCACTGGCACCGGTGATTCTGTGCGCGGTTCCGGCCATTCCCGCGATGGCCTGGCGATCGGCGGGCGGGGCGATCGCGGTGCGGGCGGCGATAGAGATGATCGGCGTCCCGTACTCGTGGGGCGGCGGCGGGGTGAACGGCCCCGGATTCGGCACCGGAAGAGGCGCGAAGACGTGGGGATTCGACTGCTCGGGGCTCGCGGAATACGCGTGGGCGCGGGCGGGGGTGTCGATCGGCTCGACCACGCGGGAGCAGTGGCGCTCCGGGATCCGGATACCCAAGGAGCAGGCGGAGCCGGGGGATCTGGTCTTCTTCGACAACGACTCCCACAGTCCCGGGCCCGAGCACGTCGGCATCGTCGTGGACGCGACGCGGATGGTGCACGCCCCGTACACCGGGCAGTCCGTCCGGGTGGACCCGCTCGGCAGGCGTACCCTCCTCGGCGTGGTCCGGCCGAGCACCACCTGGATGAACGGCCACGTGCGCGGTTCCGCGGCCCCGGACGGCGGCCACGCGCCGAGCTCCGCCGCCGTGAACGGCCACGCGGCCCAGGTCGTCCTGCAGTGATCGACCTGGGCCGCGGGACGGAGAGCTCGGTGCGCACCGGGCCCGTGCCGTGGGCTCGCGAGCGTCCACGGCCCGTTTTCGCGGTTCACCTCAAGGCACCAGGAAGACGACCTTGGCCGGACGGAATCCCCTCCCGGGAACCGCCGATCGGCTTCCTGCCTACGCCACGAGAGGAGCCGTCAGTTGTTGTCGCCCGTGTTCTCCTGGTTGTTCAGGATGTTGGCGTCGATGTCCTGCAGGTGGAGGAGGGTCAGGATGTCGACGTACTTCACGGAGTCGTTGAGGACGTCGTTGAGCGCGGTCAGGTCGTCCAGTGCGCTCAGCTGGCTCAGGATGGACTGCCCGCTGTTGTGCGGGTTGGGGCCGACGCTGGCCGAGGCTCCCGTTGCGGCGAAGCCGAACGCGGCGGCCGCGATCGCTGCACCGACCAGAATGCGACGGATCATGTGTGATTTCCTCCATGGATCGGCGCCGGAATTCAGCGCCTAGTCGTTTGTGCAGGGCTGTGAGGTGCCGGAAATAACCATCGCGGCAGGCGGCCGGAACTGCAACTCAAAAAGCCCACCCCGAGGTCAAGGCGGAACGTCGCTTTCTTGGCGCGGAGTTTTCGCACCCGTCACCGGACCGCTACTCGCGTCCGAGGTTCGGTGTCCTTTTGGCGGGATTTATTTTGGCTCGTCGCGCACCTGGCGGGCCGGTCCCGCACTGCCGTTTAGGAAACGATCGCCCGAAACTTGAGCAGCGCTCCTACGCCTGCCGGCGTACCCGGAGAGCCCTCCGGAGGCTGACGTGCCGGGCGAACAAAGCGGCGATGATGGCCGGCGAGTTCGCTGAATGCGGAGGTGAGATCGATGCGGCCGCGTATCCGCAAGACGGTCATGGTTATCCATGTCATCGCGTCCGTCGCGCTGGTCGGCGAGGTGTGGGGGCTGGTCGTGCTGAATACGGCGGCGGCCCTGACAAAGGACGCCGGGCTGGCGCACGCGGCCTATCGGTTGATGCCCGCCCTGGTCTTCGCGGGCGGCATACCGCTCAGCCTCATCGCATTGATCAGCGGCATCACACTGGGGCTGACCAGCCATTGGGGGCTGTTTCGCCATTACTGGGTGGCGGCCAAGCTCGTACTGCTGGTGGCCGTGATCTGCGTGGGCATGTTCCTGTTCGACCCCGAGGGAATGGCGGCCGCCACCGAAGGCGGCGCCGCCGTCCCCGCCACCCGCCAGTGGGGGCAGGTGGCCGCGCTGGGGACGCAGATCATCATGCTGATGACCGCGACCACGCTCTCGGTCTTCAAACCCCGCCGCAGACTCCGGTGACGGCGGGCGGGCTACGGGACGGCGTGGCTACCACCGCCTCCCCCAAGGTGCCGGGCGCTGACCTCGTCCAGGCACCTCGCCCCAGGACGCCCGCATGCGACTTCGGGGGGCGCGGCCGAGGGCGTCGGGGCCAGGAGCGGAGTGGAGAGGTGGACGAAGGCGTCGGGGCTGCAAGGGGGTGAGAGGTGGACGAAGGCGTCGGGGCTACGAGGGGGTGCTGATGTGGTCGAGGGCGGTGGAGAGACGGTGGAGGGCGGCGAGGCAGTCGCGGGCGCCGTCCACCCCCAGCTCCTCCACCAGCCGATCGGCGAACGCCTGATGGCCGGGGTTGATCTTGGCGATGGCCTCGCGCCCGGCGGCCGTGGGCTGGATGAGCTTGGCGCGCCGGTGCGCCGGGTTGGGCTGGTATTCGGCCAGCCCCCGCTCCACCAGCAGGTCCGCGATCCGCTGCACCCCCTGCCTGGTCATCCCCATGACGCGGGCCACCCCCGCCACCGGGAGCGGCTCGCGCAGGACCGCCCCGAGCACCTGCCACCAGGCCGCCGTCATCCCCGCCGGGCGAGCCAGCCCCTCCGCCACGTGCATGAACTGCCCGTTGAGCCGGAACGAGCCCAGCGCCAGGCCCGAGGCCAGCTCCCCCGTCTCGCTCATGCCGCCATCAACACCTCGAACGCGGACGGGTCGCTGTTCGCGAACAGCCGGAACCACGCGTCCAGCACCTCCGGACGGTAGATGTCGAGCCGGCGGAAGATCTCCCGCGCGAACGCCACCGGCTCCGTGGGACCCGCCGTGATGAGATCGCCCCCGAGCACCGCGTCCCGGTCGAGGTAGTGCTTGGCGCCCGCGTAACCCTCCTGCGCCTCCAGATACTGCACCACCGCGCTCGTGTGGTCGCGCGAGTCCAGGAGCCCCTCGCGGGCGAGCCCGGCGGTGGCGCCGCAGATGGCCGCCACCGGCACCCCCGCCTCCAGGAACTCCCCGGCCTTGACGGCGAACGGCGCCAGCGACGGGCCGGCGTCCCACAGGTCGGCGCCGGGCAGGACGAGCAGCGCGCTGGCGGCGGGCGAGAGCTGGTCGAGCGCCAGGTCGGGGGTGACGCGCAGCCCGCCCATGCTGACGACGGGGTCCGTGGTCAGCCCCACGGTGACGATCTCGTAGCCGCCCGGCTCGCGGTGGTAGCGCCCGTTGCGCAGGTGCGCGGTCGCGTGACCGGTCTCCCAGTCGGCGAACGTGTCGTAAACGGCGTGGTGCACAATTTTCTTCATGACAACATCTTGTCATTTCGACAACATGCTGTCAATGCGCAATCGTGGGAGGATACCCCTCATGGCAGAGATCGTCGGCGGGGGACGTCCGGTCAACGACGCCGAACGGCGGGTGATCGCTTATCTGCGCGACCAGGCGCCCGCCGACTGGCTGCTGCTGCACAACATCGAGGTTCCGCGCGGCCACGACGTCTTCGAGGTCGACCTGATCGTGCTGACCGGCCACTCGATCGTGGTCGTCGACGTCAAGGGCACCAGGGGCCGCATCGAGGTGTCGGGCACGCGCTGGTTCCCGCCGCGCAGGGAGGCGTTCGGATCCCCCGTGGCCAAGCTGCGGGGCACCGCCAAGGCGCTGAAGGGCCTGCTGGTGTCCAAGGCCACCCAGCTGGAGCGGGTCTACGTCGACAGCCTGGTCGTGCTCTCCTCGCCCGACGCCGAGCTGATCGACCCGGCCGGGCGCGACGCGATCAACGTCACCGACCTGCCCCGCCTGCTCGCTACGCTCAGCGACGTCTCCAGGGTCAGGCGCGGCTGCAGCCCGGACACCAAGCCGTACCTCACCGCGATCCTCGACGCCCTCAACCAGAGCGTGCGCCGCAGCACCGCGCCGCCGAGGTTCGGCAACTGGGAGGTCGAGGAGCAGCTCGGCGGCGACACCAAGATCACCGAATACCGGGCGTTCAACGCCACGCTGCCGGGCAGCGAGACCGTGCTGCTGCGGGTCTACCAGGCCGACCCGCTGGCCGACCACCACGCGCGGGCGGCCGAGCGGCAGCGCATCGCCAACGCGTACCAGACGCTGGCCAGGATCCCCCCGCATCCGTGCGTGGTGCGCTCGCGCGACTTCTTCGCCATCGACGACGAGAGCCGGTTCGTGCTGGTGCTGGACGACGTGCACGGCGAGACGCTGCAGCTGTCGCTGGGCAAGGGCGCCCGGCTGGGCGTGATCCAGGACCTGCTGCGCGGGCTGGCGCACGCCCACGCCCACGGCGTCGTCCACCGGGCGCTGACCCCCGCCTCCGTCCTGGTCACCGACGACGGGCGCGCGGTGCTGACCGGGTTCGACTATGCCAAGCCGGGCCCGCGCAACTACACCGTGGCCCACGAGCTGGGCAACGTGCTCGACGCGCACTACGTGGCGCCCGAGTGCCAGGAGCGGCCCGACCTCATGACGACCGCCTCCGACGTCTACGCGGCCGGCGCCATCGCCTACCAGCTCCTCACCGGCCAGTTCCCGACCAGCGCCGACGCCCACGGTCCCGATGTGCCGGAGGTCGTCCGCAGGATGCTCGACCACTCCCCGGCCAAGCGCCCGACCGCCGCGCAGGCCCTTGACGCCCTTGAGAGCGCCCCGCCCCAGGAGTCCCGGTTCAAGCGACTGGTACGTCGTCTAGTGTCCCGATCATGACTGTTCGCCTGCGTCCCGTCGAAGAGGACGACCTGCCCTTCCTGCACCGGCTCACGAGCGACCCCGGCAGCACGGGCGAGTTCCAGTGGTACGGCTTCCAGAATCCCCATCGCATGCGCACGCGCTGGCAGGAGAACGGCATGCTGGGCGACGACGGCGGCCTCCTGATCATCGCGAACGGCGACGAGCGGGTCGGCTTCATGTCGTGGAGCAAGCACGTCGCCAACCGCGCCAGCTACTACTGGGAGATGGGGCTGATCGTGGCGCCGGAGCACCGCGGCCAGGGCCACGGCACCGAGGCGCAGCGGCTGCTCGCGCGTTACCTGTTCGACCACTCGACGGCCAACCGGATCGAGGCGTCCACGGAGATCACCAACGTGGCCGAGCAGCGGGCGCTGGAGAAGGCCGGGTTCACCCGCGAGGGCGTCATCCGCGGCTCCGGCTTCCGGGCCGGGCAGTGGCACGACGGCGTGCGCTACAGCATGATCCGCTCCGACCTTGGCGCGAAGCCCTAGACGCGAAGCCCTAGACGCGAAGCCCTCGACGCGAAGCCCTCGACACGAAGCCCTCGACGGGGAGCCCCGGCGGAAAGGCCCTAGACGGGGAGGCTGCGGCGCAGCGCGCTGGCGTGGCTGAGATAGGTGCGCGCCAGCCCCGTCCGGCCGGCCGAGCGGTACAGCTCGCCCAGGAGCTGGGTGGAGGAGGCCGCGCCGCTGAGGTCGCCGAGCTCCTGGAAGATCTCCAGCGACCGCTCGAGCCCGGTGGAGGCCCGCGCGATGTCCCCGCGCGCCGCCTGCAGCCCGGCCAGGCTCTGCAGCGCGTACGCCCCGCAGTGCCGGTCCCCCAGCGACTCGAAGATCTCCAGCGCGTGCTGGTGGAACGACATCGCCTGGTGCAGGTGCCCCATCTGGAGGCACACGCAGCCCTCCCGATGGGCGTCCCCCAGCTCCTGGGCCAGCCGCATGGCCTGGCCGAGCGACTCCGACGCCTGCGCCAGGTCACCCGACTTCAGGCAGGCCCGGCCGATGGCCTGGCGGGCGAACGCCTCGCCGTGCCGGTCGCCGGTGGCCACGAAGATGGCCAGCGCGTTCCTGAAGTGGACGAGCGAGTGCGCGGGCCGGCCCCTGAACTGGCTGACGGCCCCGAGCCCGCAGATGGAGGTGGCCTCGGCCCGCCGGTCGCCCAGGTCGCTGAATATCTGGCGGGAGCGGGTGAAGCCGTCGGCCGCCTCCTCGTAGCGGTCCTGGTAGAGGCTGACCTGCGCCAGGCCCCTGAGCATGGCGGCCTCGCCGTACCTGTCGCCGGCCGTCCGGGCGGCGGCCAGGGCGGCCGTGTGGGTGCGCCGCCAGGTGCCGAGATGGCAGTGCAGGTCGAGGTACGGGACCATGGCGGCGGCCAGCCCCCACGCCGACTCCGCCAGGCCCGACCCGGCCGCCACCTCCACCGCCCCGGCCAGCGCCTCGTGCTCGGCCTCGAACCACGCGACCGGGTCGGCCGTCAGCCGGCCCAGCGTGCGGTCGGGCAGCCGCCAGCGCGGCGCGCGGGCGGCGGTGAGGCTGAACACGGTGGTCGGCAGCCGTGCCATGGCGTGCTCCGCGGTCGCCGTCCACGCCGCCAGCACCCTGGCCACCGCGTCCAGCCGGGGCGCTCCGAGAGGCAGGGCGGAGGCTCGTTCGAGCGCGTGGCGGCCGATGAGGCCGGGGACGCGGTAGCGCGGCTGGCCCACCGCGTCGGTGCCGACCAGGTCCAGCAGGCTGACGTCCACCAGCAGGTCGGTCACGTCGTCGGCCCCGTGCCGCCCGAGCGCCGCGTCGACCACCCAGCCGGGCTGCGCGGACGCGCCCAGCAGGCCGAACGTCGCGAGCGTGCGGGCGGCCTCCCCGGGCAGGCGCGCGTACCCGTCGTCGAAGCTGGCCCGCACGTCCCGTAGCTCGCCGAGCCAGTCGTCCTCCAGCCGCTGCCTGAGCACCGACAGCGACCATCCGGGCCGGGCGGCCAGGCGGGTGCCCGCGTTCCTGACGGCCAGCGGCAGCCCGCCGCAGGCGGCCACGATGGCCAGGGCGGCCTCGCGCTCGCGGGCCACCCGGTCCCCGCCCGCGATGGAGCCGAGCAGGGACAGCGCCTCATCGGACGCCAGCGGTCCGAGCTGGACCAGCACCGCGCCGGGCAGCTCGGTGATGCGGCGCCGGCTGGTGACGATCACCGCGCTGCCGTTGCCGGGCAGCAGCGGGCGCACCTGGTCCGCGTCGCGGGCGTCGTCGAGCAGCACCAGCATCGGCCGTTCGGCCAGCAGCGACCTGAACAGCGCGGACCGCTCGCCCACGGTCGGCGGCACGCCGGGGACGCCGACCCCCCTGAGCGCCTCGGCCAGCAGGTCGCCCGGCTCCCGCAGGCCGCACTCCAGGTGGAGCTGCCCGGAGGGGTAGGCGCCGCACAGCGCGTGCGCCACGTGTACGGCCAGCGCCGACTTGCCCGAGCCCGGCGGCCCCGAGATCACCGCGACGGAGAACGGCCGGCCCAGCGCGGCCACCTCGCCGGCCCGGCCGGTGAAGTCGGGCAGGCGCGGCGGGAGCCGGCGGGGCACGGCGGGCAGCGCCTCGTCCGCCAGGATCAGCTCGTACGCCCCGCGCAGGTCGGCCCCCGGCTCGACGCCGAGCTCGTCCACGAGCTGGGCCCTGACGGTGGCGTAGGCGCGCAGGGCCTCGGCCTTCCTGCCGCCGCTGTGCAGGGTCAGCACCAGCCGCCCCCACAGGTCCTCCCGGTACGGGTGCTCGGCGAGCAGCCCGCGCAGCTCGGACACGGCCCCGTCGTGGTCCCCGCGCTGGATCCGCCGGTCGATCAGCGCCTCGGCGGCCCACAGGCGTACCCGGTGAAGGGGTTCGAGACGGCGGTCCCAGACGGGGCTGCCGGGCAGGTCGGACAGCGGCGCCCCGCGCCAGAGCGCGAGCGCCTCGGCGAACTCGCCCCGGTCGACCAGGGCCTCGAACTCCAGCAGGTCGAGCGCGCCCGCCCCCACGTCGATCGCGTAGCCGACCCCGTCGGCCCGCAGGAGCGCGGGCCCGAGGTCGGAGCGGAGCGAGCTGACGTACGTACGGAGGTTGGCCTGGGCGGAGCGCGGCGGGCGGTGCGGCCAGAGCACGTCGGCGAGCCGATCGGCGCCGACCACGCGGCCCGCGTCGAGCAGCAGCGTCGCCAGCAACATGCGGGGCTTCCTGCCGGAGATCCGGACGGGACGGCCATCGCGACGGACCTCCAGCGGCCCGAGCACATGGAAGGTGACCGGCACATCGGCTCCTCTACGGAGGTCTGACAGCTTCCTGTATCGGTTCTGGACGATTCCTGTGCGCTTTGTCCAGACCCTGGTCTCAGAGATCCCACGGGAAAGGATCACCCCATGAAGCTCGGCGCAGCAATGGTCGCGGGCCTCGCCTTGTTACTCAGCCTCGGTACGACGTCAGTCGCCTCGGCCGACCCCGTGCAGGAGTCGGACGCGCAGATCCTGGCCACGAACTTCCAGCTCCCGTTCCCCTGCAACCAGACGTGGACGGGCAACTCCAGCAACAGCAGCGCGCACCAGTCGTGGGAGATCGACTTCAACCGGGGCAGCACCGCGGACGCCGACCTCGGCGACACCGTGGTGGCGGCCGCGGCGGGAACCGTGGTGATCTCCGCGCACCAGGGCTCGACCAACGGGTACGGCAACCTCGTCAAGATCGACCACGGCGGCGGCTGGACCACGTACTACGCCCACCTGAACTCCCGTACGGTCAGCGAGGGCCAGTCGGTGTCGCAGGGCCAGCAGATCGGCACGGTCGGCAACACCAGCAAGCCGGGCAACAACATCAGCCCCCACCTGCACTACGAGGTGCGGCTGGGCACCAACTACCCGGCCAACATCCAGAAGGCCGTCTTCAACGGCGTCACCTTCGGCTACCCGCAGCAGTCGGTGACCTCCAAGAACTGCGGCAACCCGCACACCCCGACGGAGGTCTGCGGCTCGGGCTACGACGTGATCGACTCGGCCACGCTCGGCAGTGACGGCGCCGTCTACCTGCTCTACAACTCCTCCAACGGCAACAACTGCGTGACGACGCTGAAGTACAAGAACGTCGGCACGGCCACCGCCACCACGGCCTACCTGGAAGTGGAGGGCAGTACGAGGAAGACGGACTCGGGCAACTTCGCCTACTACGCGGGACCGGTCATCGCCTCGGCGTCCGGCAAGTGCGTCAGGTGGGGCGGCAAGGCCGGCTCCTCGGCCTACGACAGCCCGCTCGAACACTGCGGCTGACGGGACAGAGGGGTCGGGTGAATGCGCCCGGCCCCTCTCACACGTGAACCGTGCCCAGCACGTCTATGACGAAGAGCGACGGCCCGTCGCCGAGGCCGGAGACCGCCACCCGGCTGCCGACCTGCCGGCCCACGAGCGCGCCCAGCCAGCCGTCGGGGACCTCCCCCTCCTTCAGCGTGAACGCGCTCGGGCCGCCCCTCCGGTAGGACGAGTCCACGATCCTGCGCTCGGGCCATGACGCGGCCACGTACTGGACCACCACCTTGGAACCGGCGAGGACCTCCTCGCCGGAGCCGTCGATGAGCGTGCGGGGCGGCGAGCCGGGCACGAGGTCCGCCGGGATCACCGGCAGGGCGCGGCCGACCAGCCGGGCGTCGGGCGGGTAGCCGCCCAGGACGTCGAAGATCAGCACCAGCGTGTCGGCGGGCGGGAGATCGGTCGGCGCGAGGGGCGCGTCCGGGCCGAGGGCCTCGCCCGCGGAGCCGACCAGCATGATCCGGCTGCCGGCGGGCCGGCCGATGAGCGCCTGCCGCCAGGTCTCCGACACCCGCCTGCCGTCGAAGACGACCGAGGTGGGCTGGTGGCCGTCGTACGTGCTCAGGTACGGCTGGTTGCCCGACCACCGCCGGATGTCCACGTCGGCGAGCACCACGTCGCCCGGCAGCGTGCGCCGCCCGCTGCCCGTCGACAGCACGGTGATCCGCGGGGTGTGCCCCGGGCCGCCCTTGGGGATCGCGACGACCGGCCTGGTGCCGAACGCGCCCGTGACGACGGGCTGCGTGCCCTCCTCGGCCAAGCCGCACGAGGTGGCGAGCATGAGCACGGCCGGCAAGAACAGGCGCACGATATCCTCCATGGCCTCACGACCGGTGGTCCGAACGTGTTACTTGCCGCGATGGGCAAAAGCAAAGCTGCCGGTCTCGCCATCTCACGACAAAGGCGCGGGAGACTGGAGCCCATGAGCAAGCCCAATCTGGCGCGCAGGGTCGCGGAGGCGGCCGAGGTCGCGCTGACCACGCGGAAGTACGTGACGTTCATCGACGTGGTGACGGGCCTGCGCTGGCTGCACTCCAGGCACGTGGACATCTGGCGGCAGGGCCGGGCCGGCACGCTGGCCGAGCTGGCGGCCGTCGACGAGGACCGCCTGGTCGCGACGGCCGGCCTGCTGCGGGAGTGGGCGCTGGCCAAGGGGCTCAGGCCGGTGGACACGCCCTACGTGGCCGGCACCCGCGACCGCCGCGAGCTGCGCTTCACCTCCGGGCCCGGCCAGGAGCCGTTCCGCGTGCACTGGCTCTCGCCGGACCTCAGCGAGGCCAGGGTCCGCAAGCTGAGCGAGCCCAAGGTGCCCGACCTGGTGGCGGTGGCCCCGCTCGACGCCTGGACGTGCGCCTCCTGCGGCGACACCGGCCCCTACCTGATCATGGAGGAGGACCGGCCGCACTGCCTGTCCTGCGCGGACCTGGACCACCTGGTGTTCCTGCCGTCCGGCAACGCCGCGCTCAGCCGCCGCGCCAAGCAGGAGAGCGGCCTGTCGGCGGTGGTCGTGCGGTACAACCGGCGGCGCAAGGTCTACCAGCGCATCGGCCTGCTGGTGGAGGAGGCCGCGCTGGCCGCCGCCGAGGAGCGGTGCCTGGCCGACGAGGAGGTACGCGAGCGCCGCCGCGAACGCGACCGCGTCCGCAGGGCCGAGCAGGACGTCGACTACCAGGCCAGGATGGCGGCCGAGATCGCCAGGCTGTTCCCCGGCTGCCCCCGCGACCGGGCCCAGGAGATCGCCGAGCACGCCGCCCAGCGCGGCAGCGGCCGGGTGGGCAGGACGGCGGCGGCCAAGGCGCTCGACGAGAACGCCATCACGCTCGCGGTCATCGCCTCCATCAGGCACCTCGACACCGACTACGACCACCTGCTCATGTCCGGCGTGCCCAGGATGGAGGCCAGGGACAGAATCAGGGAACGCATCGAGCGCAAACTGGAGGAGTTCCGCGGATGAGCGACTGGCACGACGTACGGGAAGAGCTGCGGACCTTCGCGCTCGGGCTGCCCGAGGCGCACGAGGACCACCCGTGGGGCGAGACCGTCATCAAGGCGAACAAGAAGGTCTTCCTCTTCCTCGGCATCGACGAGCAGACCGAGAAGTGGGACCCCATGTTCAGCGTGAAGCTGGTCTCGGAGGCGCACGGCCACGCGCTGACCGTCGAGGGCGCGGCGCCCACGGGCCACGGGCTCGGCAGGGCGGGGTGGGTGACGGTGCCGTTCCTGGCGGAGCTGCCCGAGACGGAGGTGCTGCTCGACTGGGTCGAGGAGAGCTACCGGGCCATCGCGCCCAAGCGGGCGGTCAAGCAGCTGGACGACAACCCGGTCAGGTGACCGCCAGGCGCGTGGCGTACCGCTCGTCCCGCCACAGCTCCTTGTCCAGCACCTCGAGCAGCGTGGCCGCCGCGTCATGGACGTCGACGTAGCCGATGTAGAGCGGTGCGAAGCCGAACCTGAGGACGTCCGGCGCGCGGAAGTCCCCCTGCACGCCCCGGTCGATCAGCGCCCGCATCACCGGGTAGCCGTGGGGGTGGCGGAAGCTCACCTGGCTGCCCCGGGCGGCGGCGTCGGCGGGCGAGACCAGCTCCAGCGCGTCGCCCACCAGGTCCACGAAGAGCGAGGTCAACGCCATGCTCTTGGCCCGCACCTGGTCCATCGGCACCCGCTCCCACACGTCGAGCGCCGCCTCCAGCGCCGCGAACGACAGCACGTGCGGGGTGCCCACCGCGAACCGCCGGACGCCCTCCGCCGGGCGGTAGCCGGCCTCGAACGCGAACGGCTCGGCGTGCCCGTGCCAGCCGGACAGCACGTTCTCGGCGGTGGCGTGGTGGCGCGGGTTGACGTAGAGGAAGGCGGGGGCGCCCGGCCCCGCGTTGAGATACTTGTACGTGCACCCCACGGCGAAGTCGGCCCCCGAGACGTCCACGTCCATGGCCCCCACGCTGTGGCACACGTCCCAGACCATCAGCGCGCCGGCCTCGTGCGCCCGGGCGGTGACCGACGGCACGTCGTGGCGGGCGCCGGTGCGGTAGTCGACCTCCGACAGCAGCACCACGGCCGCGTCGTCGAACCGCCCCTGCGCGAAGTCGCGCACCTCGTAGCCGCCGAGCAGCCCGGCCAGGCCCTGGACCATGTAGTGGTCGGTGGGGAAGTTCCGGACGTCGGAGACGATCACCCGGCGGTCGGCACGCAGCCGCAGCGCCGCGGCCACCGCCTGGAAGACCGCGATCGAGGTGGTGTTGCCCACCACGACCTGGCCGGGGCCCGCGCCGATCAGCGGGGCCAGCCGGTCGCCCGCGGTCAGCGGCTGGGCGTACCAGCCGGCGTGGTTCCAGCCGCCGACGAGCTGCCTGCCCCACTCGTCCTCCACCGTCTGCCGCACCCGTTCGGCGGTGCGGCGGGGCAGCGCGCCGAGCGAGTTGCCGACGAGGTAGACCACCCCCTCCGGCAGCGTGAACTCGTCCTTGAAGGCCCGCAGCGGGTCGTTCGCGTCGAGGGCGAGGCACTGGTCGCGGTCCACGATTCACTCCTGTCGCGGGGGGACGGTGGCGATTATCCGGTTGACGCCATTCTGGTACTCGCGGACGTACCAGTTCTGCACCGGGTTGTGGGTCGCGTCCAGCCGGAACGTCCCGCGCGGGCCGCCCAGCTCGCCCGCCGCCGCCATTCCCCCGTTCGTCGACAGCCCCCGGTCGATGAGCCGCATGGCGTCCCAGCCCTGGAGCGCGGCCGCGGACGGGTTCCTGCCGGTCCTGGTCCGCCACCGGGCCACGAACGCGGCGTTGTCCGGGTTGTCCAGCGCGGGCGAGTACATGCCGACGGTGGTGACGCCCTCGGCCTCCCGGCCGACGGCCCGCAGCACGTCCTCGTCCGTGAGGTTCTGGCAGCCCAGTAACGTGATCTTGGAGGCGTGCTGCCGGTAGCCCTTCAGGAACTCGACCGCCTCTCCCCCGGCGTAGAACGCGTACAGGAGCTTCGTCCCGGGCGGGATCCGCGCGAAGTACGGCCCCAGGTCGGTGACCCTGCCGTAGGGCGTCAGGATGCGTTTGAGCGGCTGCGCGCCGTATCCCTCGGCGAAGCCCCTGAGCGTTTCGACGCCCGCCGAGTAGTCGGAGGCCATGAGCACCACGCCCTCCTTGCCGTAGCGCTCGGCGGCGTACCGGCCGGCCGCGAAGCCGTGGGCGTGGTTGGTGTACGACACGCGGAAGACGTTCGGGCCGCCCAGCGCGTCGGCGCCGGCGTTGGCGATCACCACGGGCGTGCGGCCCGCCACCTTGACCACCGACTCGGCGACGGGCGAGGAGAGGAGCCCGGTGACCACGTTCACGCCCTCGTCCTCGATGAGCCGCCTGGCCTGCCTCTGGCCCTCCTCCGGGTTGCCCGCGTCGTCGGCCACCACCAGCCCGGCCGGGCGCTCGCCCAGGCGTCCGCCGTGGTCGTCCAGGTAGAGGCGCATGGCGGCCTCCATGTCGTCGCCGAGCGCGGCGTACACGCCGGTCTGCGAGATGATCGCGCCGACCTTGACCGGGGGATCGCCCGCGGCCATCAGCGGCGTCGTCCCGCCGCAACCGGCGGCCATCAGCACCACCAACCCCAGGACGGATGCGCGCACGGCTCAACCCCGGGACGTCATGGCCGCTCCTGCGGGCGGTAGGCGACGGCCTGCATCTCGATGAGCAGGTGGGGGTGCGGGAGCTGGTGGACCGCCACCGTGGCCCGCGTGGGCCCCTCCTCGTCGAAGAACTCGGCGTAGACCTCGTTGTAGCCCTTGAAGTCGTTCATGTTGACCAGATAGGTGGTGATCTGCACGAGGTCGCCGAGCGAGCCTCCGGCGGCCTTGAGGATGTCGCCGATGTTCTCGATGACCGCCCTGGTCTGCGCGCGGATGTCGAGGTTCGTCGCGCCGTACTTGTCCACTTCCACGCCCACGTAGGTGCCGTCGGTGCGCCGGCAGTTCGTGCCCGAGACGTACAGGAGGTCGCCCGCCTGCTTGACGTGCGGGAACCTGCCTCGGGGCATGGCCTTGCCGGGCACCAGGAGTCCTTTGGTGCGTTCGATCACTTGGAGAACACCGCCCGGACGGAGCCCAGTCCCTCGATGCGCGCCTCGAACTCGTCCTCCGGGCCGACGGGCACGACCGGGCCGAGCGCGCCGGTCAGGACCACGTCGCCGGCGCGCAGCGCGTAGTCGGTGCGGCCGAGCCGGGAGGCGGCCCAGACGGCGGCGTTGAGCGGGTTGCCCATGACCAGCTCACCCGAGCCGGTCGAGACCTCCTCGCCGCCCCGGGTCATCGTCATCCGGGCCGCCCGCAGGTCGAGCCCGGCCAGCGGGACGGGCATGCTGCCCAGCACGAACGCGCCGGCCGAGGCGTTGTCCGCGACCGTGTCGGCCAGCGAGATGTCCCAGTCGGCGATCCGCGAGTCGGCGATCTCGATGGCGGGCAGCGCGAACTCCACGGCCCTGAGCACGTCGACGGCCGTGAAGGGCCCGCCGGCCAGGTCCTTGCCGAGCACCAGCGCGACCTCGGCCTCGGCGCGCGGCTGCAGGAAGGCGTCCACGGGCACGGGGAGCCCGTCGCAGTAGGACATGTCCGCAAAAAGCATGCCGAAGTCCGGCTGGTCGATGCCGAACTGCCGCTGCAGCACGACGTTGGTCACGCCGACCTTCCTGCCGACCAGCCGCCGGCCCGCTCCGAGCGCCCGCCGCGTGTTGATCTCCTGGATGGCGTACGCCTCGGCCACCGTGCCGACCAGGTCCCTGATCGGGGGGCACGGTTTGCCGGAACTCGCGGCCTCGGCCAGCCGGTCGGCGACCTGGGACCGCGTGTCCACGGCTTCGGACCATTCGTCATACATCGGGCTGCTCCAGTCTGATGGTGATCGTGGTGGGCTGAGAGTAGAAGTCGAGTGACTGGACACCGCCCTCCCTGCCGATACCCGACAGCTTCATGCCGCCGAACGGGGTGCGCAGGTCACGCAGATACCAAGTGTTCACCCAGACGAGCCCGGCCTCCAGCCGCTGCGCCACCCGGTGGGCGCGGTCGAGGTTACCCGTCCAGAGCGTGGCGGCCAGGCCGTACTCGCTGCCGTTGGCCAGATCGACCGCCTCGGCCTCGCTGTCGAAAGGGGCGACATGGCACACGGGGCCGAAGATCTCTTCCCTGTTGAACCTCGACCACTCCGACAAGCCCGCCACCACCGTCGGTTCCACGAAATATCCGGAATCGCGGTTGTCGCCGAACGCGGGGACGCCGCCCCCCGTGAGCACCTTGGCTCCCTCCGAGCGGGCCAGGGCGTAGTAGGAGAGCACCTTCTCGCGGTGCTCCTTCGAGATCATGGGCTGCGGCTCGAACTCCTGCGCGCGGGTCGCCAGCCGGGCGCAGAACTCCTCGAAGATCGAGCGCTGCACGTAGACCCGCTCCGTGCACAGGCACACCTGCCCGCCGTTGGTGAAGACCGACTTCGCGGTCCCCTCGACGGCCCGGTCGAGCCGGCAGTCCTCGAAGATCAGGCCCGCGTTCTTGCCGCCCAGCTCGAACGAGAGCGGCTTGACCCGGCCGGCCACCGTGTTCATGATCGCGGTGCCGGTCCTGGTGGAACCGGTGAACGACACGGCGTCCACCCCCGGGTGCTCGACCAGGAGGTGGCCGGAGGAGCCGTACCCGTAGATGATGTTGACGACGCCCGCGGGCAGCCCGGCGTCGGCGCAGATCTCGGCGAAGACCGCCGCCGAGCCCGGCGTGTGCTCCGACGGCTTGACCACCACGGTGTTGCCGGCGACGAGGGCGGGCGCGAGCTTCCAGGTCATCAGCAGGAACGGCAGGTTCCACGGGACGATCACCGCGACCACGCCGAGCGGCCGGCGCACGGTGTAGCTGAGCACCCCGGACAGGTGGAAGGCGTCGTCCGGGCGCTGGGCGGCGATCTCGGCGAACGCGCGGAAGTTGGCGATGCCACGCGGGACGTCGAGCGTGCGGGTCTGGTCGATCGGCTTGCCCGTGTCGGCGATCTCCGCGTCCACCAGGTCGTCGAAGCGGGCCTCGATGCCCTCGGCCAGGCGCCGCATCCAGCCCGCGCGCTCGCCGACGGGCAGCGCCGCCCAGTCGCGGGCCGCCTCCCTGGCCGCGCGCACCGCCCGGTCCACGACTTCGGGGTCGGCCTCGTGCACCTGTCTGATCACCGCGCCCGTCACGGGGTCGTGGACGGGGAACGTCTTACCCGCGCCCACCGGCTCGCCACCGATGAAATGGGTCAGCACAACACTCTCCTCTTCTCCCCTGTATAGATGGCTGGGCGATCGGCGGACAACGGGTGCGCCGGGACCTTCCTGATCGCATCGTCTCCCCGCAACGCGGCCCGCGCCATGCGCGATGCTGTTGCACATGCGAACCAGAACCGATCAAGTGGCCGCCCATGACGGCGGCTTCGACGTCCACCTGTGGTTCCCCGAGGCCGGGACGGGCCCCGGCATCCTGCTCGTCCAGGAGATCTACGGAGTGGGTCCTTACATCGAGAAGGTGGCACTGGACCTGGCCTCACGCGGCTACGTGGTGGCCGCGCCGGACCTGTTCTGGCGCCTGCACCCCGGCTGGCTGGGCGAGCACACCCCCGAGGGCACGGCGGCCTCGATCGAGCTGGCCGGCCGGTTCGACTTCGCGCAGGGGGTGGCCGACTGCGCGCTCACGGTGGCCCACCTGGGCGAGCTGCCCGAGGTGGCGGGCGGGGTCGGCGCGCTCGGGTTCTGCCTGGGAGGCTCGATCGACTACATGCTGGCCACGCAGGTCGAGCTGGGCGCGGTGCTGTCCTTCTACGGCTCCGCCGTGCCCGACGCGACCGGGCTCATGGAGCGCGTCACCGCGCCGCTCCTGCTGGTCTTCGGCGGCAGCGACCCCTACATCACGCGCGACCGGGTGGCCGTCGTCGAGCAGGCCGCGCAGGGCCGGCCGAACGTGGTCATGCACGTCGAGGAGGAGGCCGGGCACGCCTTCCACAACAGCGAGGCGCCGATGTTCCACCACCCGGAGGCGGCCGCGCGCACCTGGGAGGTGGCGCTCACCTTCCTGTCGGAGCACCTGCCGGTGACCCTGTCCAGATAGACATCTTCCGGTACCCCTAGATCATCGCCATTATGGGCGGATGGCGCGGACGTGGGAATTGTGGGGAAACGTCATTATTGCTGGTACTTTTGCACTTCCCCTGGCCTTGCTAGCAATCTTGCTCCTCTCCCGTCACCGCGTCCGCGCCGGCCACCCGGCTCCGCTGCGCGCGTCGATCGCCGACGTCGGCATAGCGGTCGGCACGGCTCCGTGGATCTGGATGACCCTCACCCCCCGCAACGGTCAGACCGGAGTCGGTCTCGTCCCGTTCAAAGATCTTGCCGACCTGGTCAGCGCGCCTTGGGAGGCGGTGTTGGTGCAGGTCGGAGGCAACCTGCTGGTGTTCGCGGCGCTCGGCGCGCTGCTCCCGGTGCGCAGCCGGGCGATGTCCTCTCTCGCGCGCGTTGCGGCGGTCGCGGCCGCATTTTCGGTCATCGTCGAGATCCTCCAGTACGCCTTGCGACTAGGCCGTTTCTCCTCCGTCGACGACGTGCTCCTGAACACGGCAGGCGCCGTGATCTTCGCTTTGGTTACTCGGCGCTGGTGGGCCGATCGAGTACCGGCCGAGACCGTTCCACGATAACGGTCTGCTAAAACTCGCCGGAATTCACCACTTGGGCACGATCCGCTCAAAAGAAGGCCGCGACCTACCTTTCTATCTGTGCGATCGTGGACAAGACGGGGCAAGTTCTCTGGAGACGCCACAACCTGGTTGGTGACAGAGGGTGATCAAAGTTGTCTGAATCCCCGGTACCCCACGAGCCCCCTATCTATCGCCGCATCGCCGACGGCCTCCGCGCCCGGATCCTGTCCGGCGAACTGCGCGACGGGGACCGACTACCGGGCGAGAACGCGCTGATGGCCGATTACGCAATCGCACGAGCCACCGCCAGGCAGGCGCTTGCCGTACTGATCAACGAAGGGCTGGCGGTGCCCAAACGAGGCTCGGGGGTTTACGTGCGGCTGTTCAAACCGATCCGCAGGCACGGCTCACGCCGCCTGTCGAGGGAGCAGTGGGGTCAGGGGCGGGCCATCTGGGACGCCGACACGCGGGGCCGGCCTTTCACCGTGGACCGGGTGGAAGTGGTGTTGGAGCGAGCCGGCGAGGAGGTGGCGGGCGTCCTCGAGAGCGGCGAGGTATGGGTACGTCGCCGCCGCTACTCGGTGGACACCAGACCCGTGCAGCTGGCCACCTCGTATTTCCCGGCGCACCTGGTCGAAGGCAGCGCGATCACCCTCGCGGACACCGGACCCGGTGGCGTCTACGCCAGGCTGAGCGACCTGGGCGTCTCCCCCGCCCACTTCACCGAGGAGGTGCGGGCCCGGATGCCGTCACCCCGCGAGATCGCGCTGCTCGACCTGCCGGGGGGCACGCCGGTGATCGTGATCGCCAGGACCGCGTACACGTCGGGCGGGGTGCCCGTCGAGCACAACGAGATGGTGCTCGACTCCGCAGCGTACGTACTCCAGTACGACTTCGATGCCTAGTTTGTCAAGGCAAGGTGGACCTGTCCGTCACGATCATTGTGTTCTCTAGAGAAGTACCGCATCGTCGAAGGAGATGGAAACCTCGCCCGGGGCCGGGAAAGGCGAACAGCGATGTCCTTTGATCGGCATCTTGCCGAGATTGCCCGGGAGTATCCCCAATGGACCATCTGGCGGAGCGACGCGGGCCGCTGGTGGGCCACGAGACACCGTCCGCTCAGCGCGGCGCAGCGCGATGCGGG
This sequence comes from Nonomuraea angiospora, assembly GCF_014873145.1. NCBI lineage: Bacteria > Bacillati > Actinomycetota > Actinomycetes > Streptosporangiales > Streptosporangiaceae > Nonomuraea > Nonomuraea angiospora. The sequence goes on from NZ_JADBEK010000001.1 coordinate 7,450,667, forward strand.
ATGTGCGATGACCATCGACGCGGACGACCCGGACGGCCTGCGCGGCCGGCTCCGGGACCAGGAGGGGCGGGCCGGCGGTCAGCACCCGCGGGCCGGCCCCGCACCTCCATGACGCCGGCCGTGGCGCGTCCCACGGCCGGCGACCAGAGCAGCCCGGTGCCGTGTCCAGCGTCTCGGCGGCCCCGGCACCGGGCCACCAACAGGAGGGGCCACTGACGCGGAAGCCTCCGACCCAATCGGGGGCGGGGGCTTCCGCTCCGTGGACCGCCTGCACCGCCGGGCCGCGCGCCCCTTCCCCAAAAAGCGCGGCCCCGCGGCTCTCACCGCCCGCTCGGCTGTGGGGCGGTCCCAGCCGGGCGGGCACGCCTCCAGCCGTGCCCGCCCGGGGTGTGGACTACTTGTGCACCTCGGACAGCCGGACGACGTGGATGTCGGTGTCGTCGGAGACGCCCCCCTCGTCCAGGGGCTTCCTCTCCTCCTCCGCGCCCTCGTCCACGATGACCCGCACGTCCTCCTGCGGCGCGGCCGGGGCCGCGACCGCGTCGGGGACCAGCGGCCCGGCCGCCGACTCGGTGCGCATGAGGTCGCCGAGCACGGAGCTGATCTCGGTCAGCCGCCGCACGACCTCCGAATGCGTGTTGGTCAGATATTCGACCCGCCGCCCCGTCTGCTCGTCGAGCGCGGCGGTGCGCTGTTGCGCGGAGGCCAGCATCGACTCCGAGTCGTTGCGCGCGCCCGTCACGAGCTGCTCGGCCTGCGCGTTGGCGGCCTGCATGATCTGCTCCGCCTCCGCCTGGGCGGCCGTGACCAGCCGCTCGGACTCGGCGCGCGAGTCGCGCAGCAGGACCTCGGCCTCGGTGCGGGCGGCCGCGAGCTGCTCCTCCGCGTCCGAGCCCGCCTGGGCCAGCATCCGCTCCGCCGCCTGAGTGGCCTCGTTCACGCGCCGCTCCGCCTCCGCCTGGGCAGAGGTGAGGATCTTGTCGGCGGTCTCGCGGGACGACGTCAGCAGCCGGTCGGCCTCCGACTTGGCCGCGTCGCGCACGCTGGCGGCCTCGGCCTCGGCGTCCTCCCGCTTGGCCGCGGCCTCCTCCTCGCCGAGCCGGAGGATCTGGGCGAGTCTCGGGCTGAGGTCGTCGTAGCTCTGCGGCGCCTCGACCATGCGCCGCCTGGCCTCCGCGAGCTCGATGCGGCCCTGCTCTGCCTGGTCGATCGCCCGGGCCAGCCGCTCTTCCAGATCCCTTACCTGGTTGCGGGTCCGGATCATGTAGTCGTGAACCTGACGGCGGTTGTAGCCGCGCATCACGACCTCGAAGGTGTCCTCTTGCATCAGATCGGGAATGCTCTCGTGCTGGTTCATCATGGGGGTACCTAAGGGTGGTTTGCGTGAGGCGGGGGAAAATTGCGGGTTGTGAGGGTCTGACGACGAGACGTCAGGAAACGACTTTCCTGCCATCTGCCCACGTCCGCAACCCGAACGCCACAGCCGGACGGGGAATTACGATGGCTTGGATGTACATCGCATCGTTGGATAACGGGGCAGTCCCGGACATACACCCTGAGGCCTTCATAGCCCCTGGCGCCGTCGTGGTCGGCAGCGTGCGGGTGGGCCGGGCGTCCAGCATCTGGTACGGCTCCGTTCTCCGGGGGGACGACGAGCGGATCGAGATCGGCGAGGAGTGCAACGTACAGGATCTGAGCTGCTTGCACGCCGATCCCGGCGAGCCGGCGGTCCTGGAGGACCGGGTCAGCCTGGGCCACAAGGCCATGGTCCACGGCGCCCATGTGGAGACCGGCGCGCTGATCGGCATCGGCGCGATCGTGCTGGGCGGCGCCCGCATCGGTGCGGGCACTCTGGTGGCCGCCGGAGCGCTCGTCGGACCGGGCAAGAAGATCCCGTCCGGCGTGCTGGTGGCCGGTATACCCGGAAAAATCGTACGCGAACTCACCGACGACGACCGGGCGTCCTTCGCCCGCACGCCGGACAACTACATGGCCAAGGCGCTCAGGCACCGGCAGGCGTCATCGCTTTGATCAGGACCTCGTCCGACACCGAGGCGGTGTTGAGCGCGTCCGCGTACTCGGGCAGCTCGGGGCGTAAGAACCGGACGAAGTCGACGGTCATCTTCAGATCGGGCACTCCCTTGACCTGCTTGGCGTTGGCCTTGGTCGCGTCCTTCTTGAGCAGGTTGTAGCTGTCCCAGTCGGTGTAGGCGGTGATGCCCCACTGGAGCACGTCGGGGAGGTTGGACGGCCAGCGACGGCCGACCTTCCACTTGCCGCCGTCCTCCCGGTAGAGCGCGACGAAGACGCGGCCCACCCGGCCGAGCGCCAGGTCCACCCAGCCGCTCTTGACGGCCAGCTCCTGCGGTTTGGAGCTGCCGTCCTGGGTGTACTTCACCTCGACCTGGCCGCTCTGGTCGGCCGTGCCGGTGGTGACCGACACCCAGTTCGGCTTGGCGTACGAGCCGGGCTGGCGGGCCATCAGGCCCCCGAGCGAGAACTTCCGCTTGGGCGGCCCGCCCTTCTTGCCCTCGACCTTGACCCTGGCGTACATGAGGACGTCGCCCGCCAGCTCCTGGTACACGAAGGGGCCGCGGAAGCCGTCGAACCACGTCGAGGTCCTGGGCTCCAGATACAGGGAGCCCTTCACGGTCTTGTTGATGTCGAGCTTGCCGATCCGGTCGACGTCCTTCTCCGTCTCGCTCAGCTTGGTCCACATGGACATGTCCGTCGCGTTCTGGAACTCCGTGGACGCCTCGCCCACCTCGCCGCCGGGCTCCGGCGCCGTGGCCTTGTCCAGCGTGAGCACGCCGGGCCCCGTCGGGGACGGCTTCGCCGTCGTGGTCGTGCCGCATGCGGAGAGCGCGCCGACCACCGCCAGCACCCCTGCAACCTTCGCCCTCATAACGGTCATTCTGCCGTGAAATGCCGATGGATGATTTGGCCGCTCCCAGTACGATGGCGGCCGTGCGACCCTGGGATGCGTTCACCTCCGCCGAGGCGGAGGTCCGAGCGATGGTCGCGGACCCGCGCTGGCAAGGGCTTTCCGTCCCCGATCGGGCCCACGTACTGGCCGCCAGAATACTTGTGACTCCAGATGGCGACAGATGGCTCTTCGGGGTCCACGCGCGCTGGCACCTGCACGATCCGGCCGACGGCCGCTGGCACCTCGCGCCGCCCCCGAGGGGCACCCGGGCGCGCCAGGTGCAGCATCCCGCGGCGGTCCTGCCGGAGGAGGTGATCCCGTACGGGCCCGACTTCCACGCCGAGCCCGGCTCCACCCAGGCGTTCATCGGCCCGGACGTCTCCGAGGGCCTCACCGAGCGGCTCAGGGTGCTGCTGCGGTCCAGCGGGCTCAAGTCGGAGCTGGACTACCCGCTGACGGCGTTCGACGAGATCTTCGGCTCCGACGTGCCGAGCACGGTGGCGGCCGTGTGGGGCGCGATCATGTGGTGCGCGTACGCGCCCGCGTTCGACGGCAACGAGCGGCTGATCACGGTGTTCGGCGAATACCTGCGCCGCCCGCTGCCCGGCGACGAGTGGGTGCGCTGGCTGCCCGCCCCGCCGCTGCTCGACCTCGCCACGCTCGTCGCCGAGCGGCAGCGGGCGGGGCAGCCGAGGGCCGCGCTCAGGCTCGCCGCCACGATGGCGGACGCGGCCCAGATCCTGATGTCCGACACCCGCTTCAGGCCGCGGGCGCTCGCCCTGCTGACGATGGTCGAGCCCATGCTGCGCCGGCCGGGGCTCGACGACCCCCACACCGACGCCGAGGCCCTGCGCGCGGCCTGGCTGGAGCGGTGCCCACCGCGGCTGTGCCGGGCGCTGCTCGTCGAGAACGACCTGGAGGCGGACTTCTCGCACGCCGTCTACGACCTGGTCGAGGCGCTGGCCTTCATGCCCGACCCGCCGATGGCCGCCGCCACGTTCCTGGCCGACCTGTCGGACTCCAAGGGGCGGCTGCCGGCCCGGCTGGACCATCGGCTGAGGCGCGCGTACGAGGAGCTGGAGCGCGCCGGGCTGACCGGGACCTCAGCGAGCGAGTCGACAGAGCCTGACGGCTTCCCCGTGCCCGGTCAGGTGCTGACCATGCCCGCGGCGGTGCTGGAGGTCGCGCCGCCGGACCGGGCGAGCACCGCGGCCGTGCTCGGGGCCGCGTACGCGACGGGGCTGGCGTGGGGCCGGCTGACGGGGGCCAAGGTGCCGGAGCGGGGGCTGGCCGGGCAGACGGCGCTCGTGCACAGACTCATCCACGAACGCGACGACAACCACACAGACCACACCTAAACCACTAATATCGTTATTTAACCCTTACTTCGCCTATATCGTTCTAACACTTCAGGTAACAGGCAATTCTCCGAATTGTGATCTTTGATTCGGAAATGATCCTCACCGGGTCCCCCGCGGTTCGGAAAGGAATGACTCCGATGGGCCATGTTGCCAGAAGGGTCGCCGCCGTAACCTCGTAGAGGGTGTGGGCTGCGGAAGGAAGGACGACGCGGTGGGGCACGACGACCTGGACTCTCGGGTCCACGACCGTGTCGCGTTGGACGAGATTGCGCTCTACGCCGAGGTGCTCACGGCCGTGGCTGTCAGCGAGCGGCGGCTGACCTTGGACGAACTCGACGACGCGCTCGGATTGCGGACTTCGGCGAGCCGCTGAAGGATCAACTCGATTACTAGCCCCGGAGACCTAGTTACAAGGTTTCCGGGGTTTCCCATAACTAGTTAATCCCTCGGAACGGCCTCCTTCTGGAGGAGGACCGCCGCGCCTATGAGCGGACGAGGCGCGCGATGGCCGCCGAGGCCTCCTTGACCTTCGCGTCGGCCTCCGGCCCGCCGCTGTTGATGGCGTCCGCCACGCAGTGCGAGATGTGCTCCTCCAGCAGCCCCAGCGCCACCGCCTGGAGCGCCCGCGTGGCCGCGGAGACCTGGGTGAGCACGTCGATGCAGTAGGCGTCGTCATCGACCATGCGCTGCAGGCCCCTGATCTGACCCTCGATCCGCCTGAGACGCGTCAGATAGGCCTGCTTGTCTCCGCTGTACCCATGCATGCTTCTACGGTACCCGTAACGGGTTGGGGGTGCCCGGGTCGCTCAGCGGAGGTCGCCGATGAGTTTCTCCCACTGCTCGGCCACCTCGCCGGCCGCGTGGCGCACCGCGGTGTCCAGGGCGCCCGCCGCGAGCGAGCGCCGCCTGCGCTCGTCGTCGATCAGCGCCAGCAGGGCCGCCGCGAACAGCTCCAGGTCACCCTCGGTCTCCGGCACCAGCACGCCGTTGTAGCCCGTCGCCACGAACTCCCTCGGCCCCCTGGCCCCGTCGAAGGCCACCACGGGCACCCCGCAGCCCATGGCCTCCAGCACCGCCATGCCGAGGTCCTCGGTGAGCGAGGTGGTGGCCACGATCGACGCCTTGGCGAACTCGCCCGCCAGGTCGGGCGTCGTGCCCATGAAGTAGACGTGGTTGTGCAGGCTGAGCTCGCGGACCAGCGCGCGCAGGCGCCGCTCCTCCGGCCCGCCGCCGTACAGGCGCAGCCGCCAGTCGGGGCGCTTGTCCGCCACGATCGCGAACGCCTTGATCAGCCGGTCGTACGCCTTGACCGGCACCCACCGGCCGCCGGCCGCCACGATCCGGTTGTCCATCCGCGAGCGCGGCCACGGCCCGTCGGGCAGCGCGTCCAGCAGAGAGGTCACAGGGGGCCCGTCGGTGAGGAGCTTGCTCCACTCCTCCTGGGCCGACTCCGTGGCCGTCACGACGGCGTTCAGGCGCGGGTAGAACCGTTTCACCGGCCCGGGGACGGCCGGCCGCCCCCACTCCCTGGCGATCTTCAGGGTTTCGCGCGGCGCGTGCCTCGCGGCCTGGACGCCGAGCCCCGGCCGCGTCGTGATCAGCACGTCGGACTTGAGGTTGCGCAGCAGCCGCCACAGCGCCACCTCCGCGCGCACCTGCCCGCGCGGGAACAGGTGCCGGACGCCCGGCCTCGCGTCGATCAGGCTGCGCATGGCCACCTTGGGCCCGACGGGGAAGAACGGCTTCTCCTTCTGCCGCCTGACGCTGATCACCTCGACGTCGTGCCGGTCGGACAGGGCGGTGGCGAGGTTCAGCGTGGCGCGGACGTCGCCCCTCATCGCGTACGCGGAGGCGAGGACCATGCTGACCTTCATCCGCCCACCTCGATCCGCAGCTCGTCGTCGGCGGTGTAGCAGGGTCTGATGGGCACGCCGTCCACCGTGGCCGAGGGATAGTGCAGCCGGCGTCTCTTGCCGTCGACGTCGTCGAGCCGCGAGCCCAGCTTGAGCGGCGTGGGCACGCCCTCGACCTCCAGCGCGGGCTCCCAGGTGCCGGAGCTGGCCACGGCGTCGGGGTCGGCGCCCACCACGTCCACGAGCGACACGGCGGCGTGGAAGCGCACGCCCTGCACGGTGGCGGTGGCCGAGAGCCGCGCGCTGGTCTGCCTGCGGTCCAGTCTCAGCACGGCCTCATGGCGGGAGTCGTCGTCCTCGAGCCCGGTGTACGCCAGCAGGCCCATCACCTCGAAGCGCCCCTCCCTGAACCAGATCGAGCGGACCTCAGCCACCGGCTCGGCGTCGGAGATCTTCAGCGCCAGGAACCCGTTGCGCGTGCGGTACGAGCGGTAGGCGAGGGTCCGCCTGCACAGCGCGTACGCGTCGAGGTGGTCGAGCGAGAAGCCCGGATCGACGCTGCGCAGCCTGCTGCGCTTGCCGCCCGCCCCCCGCAGGTAGGCGTCCCAGCGCCCGGCGCTGAGCTCCAGCGGCTCGAGCGAGACCGCGACCGTGGCCTCGCGCGCCCGGGCACCTGGCGTGCCGAGCCGCACGTCGCGCTCCACCCCCGTGGTGCGATGCCTGAGCACGAGCTCGGTGCCGTCTTCCAGTGGTGCGTCGATGGCGAGCCGGAGGGAGAGGACGTCGGCCAGAGTGACTTCGGCGTCCGTGACGACGACGCCCATCACGAGCCCCCTCCCCGTCGAATAGAGCCATGCGACGTTGAGGTTACCGTGATTTTCCCGTTATGTGGATGCTGGATTTCTGGCACTTGACCTCCTGACGTGCGGAACTCCTCCACAGAAGCTGTGAAGGAGTCCGACAACCAGTGGTCAGGAGGCGCCCTTGACCGATTTGATCAACAGCTGGGCCACGTCCACGACTTCGAGCGATTCCTTGGCCTCGCCGTTGTTCTTCTTCTCGTTGATCGCGTCGCCGAGCATCACCATGCAGAACGGGCACGCGGTGGAGACGGTGTCGGGATTCGTGGTCAGCGCCTCGTCCACCCGCTCGGTGTTGATGCGCTTGCCGATGCGCTCCTCCATCCACATGCGCGCGCCGCCGGCGCCGCAGCAGAACCCGCGGTCCTTGTGGCGGTGCATCTCCTGGGTCTGGACCCCCGGCACCTTGGACATGATGTCGCGGGGCTGGGAGTAGACCTTGTTGTGGCGGCCCAGGAAGCACGGGTCGTGGTAGGTGATCTTCTCCTCGATCGGGGTGATCGGGGTGAGCAGGCCCTCGTCCACGAGCTTCGACAGCAGCTGCGTGTGGTGCACCACCTCGTACGTGCCGCCGAGCTGCGGATATTCGTTGGCCAGCGTGTTGAAGCAGTGGGGGCAGGTGGCGACGATCTTCTTGACGCCGGCCTCGTTGAGGGTCTCGATGTTCTGCTGGGCGAGCATGTTGAACAGGTATTCCATGCCCAGGCGGCGGGCCGGGTCACCGGTGCACGCCTCCATCGGGCCGAGCACCGCGAACTTCACGCCCGCGATGTGCAGCAGCTCCGCCACGGCCTTGGTGGTCTTCTTGGCCCGGTCCTCGAGCGCGCCCGCGCAGCCCACCCAGAACAGGTATTCGGCGTCCTCGGGCATCTTGTCCTCGACGACCTCGACCTCGACCTGTTGTCCGTCCACGGAGGTGGCGAGCTCCTCGATCCAGTCGGCCCGCTTCATCTCGGACATGCCCCACGGGTTGCCCTTGTTCTCCAGGTTCTTCACCATCACCCCCGCCTCGGACGGGAACGACGACTCCACCATCACCTGGTAGCGGCGCATGTCGAGGATGTGGTCGATGTGCTCGATGTCCACCGGGCACTGCTCGACGCAGGCGCCGCAGTTGGTGCAGGACCAGAGCACGTCGGGGTGGATCACGCCGTCCTCGCCGACCAGCGGCTTGTCCAGCAGCGCGAGCACGTCGGTGTCCTTGTGCTCGACGCCCTGCTGGGCGGCCAGCAGGTAGGGAGCCACCTTGAAGGCGTGGTCGCGCTGGTCGAGGATGAGCATCTTCGGCGAGAGCGGCTTGTCGGTGTTCCACGCCGGGCACTGCGACTGGCAGCGGCCGCACTCCGTACAGGAGTAGAAGTCCAGGAAGCCCTTCCACGTGGTGTCGGCGATCTTGCCGCGGCCGAGCTTCTCCGGGTCGAGGTCCTCGTCCTCGAAGTCGACGACCTTGCCGGCCACCCGCATCTCCGGCGCGCCGCCCAGGCCGTCGGGACGGCGCGAGAAGAGCACGTTGAGGGGCGCGGTGAAGATGTGCAGGTGCTTGGAGTTCACCACGATGACCAGGAACACCAGCATGAAGCCGATGTGCAGCAGCAGCGCGATCTCCTCCAGCAGCGCGCTGTCCGGCAGCACGTCGCCGAGCGCCAGCGAGACGAACGCGCCGGAGGAGTAGGGGAAGTTGCCGTTGGCCGCCGACGCGCCCCTGGCCAGGAACAGCGTCCAGATGATGTTGAAGATCATGAACAGGACGAGCCACGCGCCGCCGAGGTGGGAACCGGAGAAGCGGGAGCGGCGGCCGAGCTTGTCGGGCGAGTTCTTGATCCGGATGGCCGCGAAGGCGATCAGGCCGAGCACGCAGGCGACCGCGATGAAGTCCTGCAGGAAGCCGAGCACGGCCCAGGTGCCGATCAGCGGGATGTGGAAGTCGGGCGTGCCGGTGATCGCGCCCTGGATGATCGCGCCGTACGCCTCGATGTAGACGGTCAGCAGGATGAAGAACGCCCACATGACGAAGAAGTGCGCGACGCCGGAGGGCGTCCACTTCAGCAGCTTCTTCTGCCCGAACACCTCGACCAGCTGCGCCTTCGCCTCGTCGGCCGCGTGAGCCTTGGCGTAGTCGATCCGCTCGGGCGCGGGCGGCCCCACGGTCGCCAGCTTGAACAGGAACAACGCCCTGCGGCCGGCGACGGCCACCGCGAGGACGGTCATCACGAGCCCGATGATGGCTACCCAGAGCACAGGGTCCTCCCACAGACGACGTTGGCTGTCAGCGTACGGTCACCCGACGCACAGACCGCTACCCGGATCCTACCCGCGAGTAACATTCCCGGCGTACCCGACATACCCTATGGTCATCGCCTTGTGCAGAACAATGCTCTAGCCGGTGAAGTACCTCTGGATGGTCGGCGCGAGCACCTCCACGAGCTCGTCGTGACCGGCGCTCGCCAGCGGCTCCAGCCTGATCACATAACGGGCCATGACGATGCCGAACATCTGCGCGAACGCCGCCTCGATCCGCAGGTGCGGCACCTGCATCCGGTCGGCCACCTGGAAGAGCAGCGCGTTCGTGAAGAACTCGCGGACCATCGTGACCGCCTGCTCGTTCGTCATGGCCGAGCGGATCAGCGCCAGCAGCGGCTCGCGCGTCTCCGGGGAGGCGGTGACCTGGAGGATCATGCGTACGAGCCGCTCGCCGACCTCCTCGCGCGGGCCTTCGACCAGCGTCTTGACGATGTTCTCGGGAGAGAACGGCAGCCGCATGGCCGCCGCGAACATGCCCTCCTTGGTCTCGAAGTAGTGGTGCACGAGGGCGGGATCGACGTTGGCCTCGCGGGCGATGCCGCGCACGGTGGCCTTGTCGAACCCCTTCTCCCCGAACACCTTCCTGGCCGCGGCGAGGATCTCCCCCCGCGTGTCAGCCGACCCGGGCCTGCGCCCGGGCCGCCTTTTGTCGACCGTCACCTACCCACCGCCAGGTAGACCCGCATGGGGACGGAGAGCACCCCTTCCGGGAACTCCTCGCGCAGCGCGACGCGTTGCCGCTCGACCAGCTCGTCGGCCACCTCCGGCGGCAGGGCCGCCATGTAGGAGTGGGAGCGCAGGTCGAGCAGGAAGTCCTCGATGCCGACCAGCCGGGTCCAGGGGATCCAGCGCTCCTCGATCACCTCGAAGGCCGAGGCGATGGGCGGCGCCGACCACTGCTCGACCGCCGGCCCGTAGTAGGTCGGCACCGCCTCCGCCAGGCGGGCCTCGTAGGCGGCCAGCCAGTCGGCCTGGGCCGCGTGGTTGAAGTTCCAGCAGCCCACGATGGCCCCCTCGGGCCGCAGCACCCGCCGGGCCTCGGCGATCGACGCCACGGGGTCGAGCCAGTGCCACGACTGCGCGTACGTCACCAGGTCGGCCACGCCGTCGGCCAGCGGCAGCGCGTTGCCGTCGGCCAGCACGGCCGCGACGGACGGCGTACCGCTCTCCGACCGGGCGACCAGGCGGGCCAGCATCTCCGCGCCCGGGTCGACCGCGATGACGTGGGAGCCGCGCGCCCTGAGCGCGCGCGTCAGGATGCCGGTGCCCGCGCCGACGTCCACCGTGGTGGCGCCGTCGAGATCGACGCCGGTCACCTCGGTCAGGGCGCGGTACATCTCGTCGGGATAGTGGGGCCGGCCCACGTCGTACGCGTCGGCCACCCGCTCGAACATCCTGCCCAGCCCCCTGAGCGGCCCTATGTTCATGAGGTCGCCGCCAGGTGCAGCCGGGCGAACGCCAGCCCCTCCGCCAGGTCGTCGATCCGCTCGGTGCGGCTGGCCGCCTTGCGGGTGTTGATCTCCAGCACCACCAGCCCCGAGTAGCCGGTGTTGGCCAGCCGCTCCAGCATCGGGGCGCACGGCTGGTTGCCCCTGCCGGGCACGAGGTGCTCGTCCTTGTTGGTCACCCCGAGGCCGTCGGCCAGGTGGAGGTGCGCCAGCCGGTCGCCGAGCTTGACCGCCATCTCCATGGCGTCGGAGCCCGACACGGCCGTGTGCGACAGGTCGAGCGTGACCTGCGGGAAGTCGTAGTCGATCGGATTCCAGTCGGGCGAGTAGGGCACCACGTCGTTGCCCCTGGCCTTCAGGGGGAACATGTTCTCGACCGCGAACGTGACGTCGGTCTCGTCACGCATCCTGGCCAGCCCCGTCTCGAACTCGCGGGCGTACTCTCGCTGCCAGCGGAACGGCGGGTGGACCACGACCGTCGCGGCGCCCAGCCGTTCTGCGGCCTTCTGCGCCTTGACCAGCTTGGCCCAGGGGTCGCGGCCCCAGACGCGCTGGGTGACCAGCAGGCAGGGCGCGTGGATGGCCAGGACGGGGACCTGGTAGTGGTCGGACAGCCGCTCGATCACGTCGATGTCCTGACTCACGGGGTCTGCGCCCACCATGATCTCGACACCGTCGTAACCCAGGCGCGCGGCCAGCTCGAACGCGTCGGGAGTGCGTTCCGGATATACCGAAGCAGTGGACAATGCGATCTTCGCATTGGGCACGCGGATGACATCAGCCACGCTGCCAGCCTAAGCCGGTGGAGCCGATCTGGCGCGAAAGCCCCTTTGGTGAGCCGCGTCCGGCGGCTGGCTTAACTTTGGGGCATGCCACGGATAGCGAAAGGTGCGATCCCCAGCCCGAACATCTGGAACACGCCCCAGATCTACGAGCTGGAGAACCGCGCCGTCGACCCCGAGGGCGCGGCCGACGCGGCGATGCGCGCCCTGCGCCCCTGGAACGGCGCCACCGTGCTCGACATCGGCTGCGGCACCGGGTTCCACCTGCCCGTGCTGGCGTCCGAGGCCGCGCAGGTGGTCGGCGTGGAGCCGCACGGCGACCTGGCCGCGCTCGCCGCGCGCCGCTGCGCCGCGCTGGCCAACGTGGCCGTCCACGCCGCCGCGGCCCAGAACCTGCCGCTGCCGGACGCGAGCGTGGACGTGGCCATCGCGCGCTGGGCGTACTTCTTCGGCCCCGGCTGCGAGCCGGGCCTGCGCGAGCTGACCCGGGTGGTACGCCGCGGCGGCGCGGCCTTCGTCCTCGACCTCGACGCCACGCGGGGGGCGTTCGGCCGCTGGTTCTCGCGTACGGTGCCGACGTACTCCGTCCGGGAGGTCGAGTCGTTCTGGGACCGCCAGGGCTGGCAGCGGCGGCCTCTGGACCTCAGGATGGCCTTCGAGCGGCGGGCGGACCTGGAGGCGGTGCTGCGCATCGAGTTCACGCCGGAGGTGGCCGAGCAGGCCATCGCCGAGACGCCCGGCCTGGAGCTCCCCTACCCGAACGTGCTGCGCTGGCGCTACTACTGAGCTCATGGCCTCCGCTCCGCAGAGGCGGGCTCCGTCGCCGGGGAGCCTGTTCACGGCCGCGCGGCTTGACATTGACGTCGGTGTCAACGTTTACCGTGAAGGCATGCGCATCGGAGAGCTGGCGGAACGTACGGGGGTGAGCACCCGCTCACTTCGCTATTACGAGCAGCACGGCCTGCTCAGAGCCCGTCGCGGGTCCAACGGCTACCGTGACTACAGCGAGGACGACGTCAGGCTGGTGTCCGAGATCCGGGCGCTGCTCAGCATCGGGTTCACGCTGGAGGACACCCGGCCGTTCATCGACTGCCTGCGCCGGGGGCACAGCTCGGGAGGCTCCTGCTCGGAGTCGGTCGAGGTCTACGAGCGCAAGCTCAACGAGATCGACGAGGAGATCCGCGTCCTGCTCGCCCGCCGTGCCGAGGTCGCCGCCCAGCTCGCGCAGTCGTGCCCAGGTTGCTTCGTAAGGGGATAGACATGATCACGTTGACCACTGAGAACTTCGAGGAGCAAGTGCTCAAGAGCGACAAGCCGGTGCTGGTCGAGTTCTGGGCCGAGTGGTGCGGGCCGTGCCGCATGGTGGCGCCGGTGCTGGAGCAGATCGAGGCGGAGCACGGGCTGACCGTCGGCAAGCTCAACACCGACGAAAACCCCGAGACCATGGCCCGGTACGGCGTAATGGGCATCCCGACGATGCTGCTGTTCGAGAACGGCGAGCCGGTCAGGCAGATCGTCGGGGCCAAGCCCAAGCGCATGCTGGTCTCCGAGCTGGGCCTGGCATAGCTCCCGGGCCCGCCTCCGGAGCTGGGCCTGTAGCGGCGTCCGGGGGCGCGTACCTGTCGAAGATTGTCGGCACGTCCCGCTAGCCTGCTCGACATGGCCAAGACTGCCCAGAAGCCCGGATACCGCTGCGCCGAGTGCGGGTGGCGCACCACCAAGTGGGTGGGCAGGTGCGGCGAGTGCCAGGCGTGGGGCACGGTCGAGGAGGAGGGCGCGCGGGCCGGCGCCAGCGTCGTCCAGGCGGGCGCCACCACCGCGCCCGCGGTGCCGATCGGGCAGGTCAAGGCCGAGATCGCGGCCGCGCGCACGACCGGCGTGGGCGAGCTCGACCGGGTGCTCGGCGGCGGCCTGGTGCCGGGGGCGGTGGTGCTGCTCGCGGGCGAGCCGGGCATCGGCAAGTCCACGCTGCTGCTCGAGGCCGCGGCCCGCATCGCCGAGCGCGAGACGGTCCTCTACGTGACAGGCGAGGAGTCGGCGGCCCAGGTGCGGCTGCGGGCCGACCGCATCGGCGCGATCCGCGACCGGCTCTTCCTCGCGGCGGAGACCGAGCTGTCGGCCCTGATCACCCATGTGGAGAAGGTCGAGCCCACGCTGCTGGTGGTCGACTCGGTGCAGACCATCGGCTCGGCGCAGGCCACCGGCGTGCCCGGCGGGGTCACGCAGGTGCGCGAGGTGGCCGCCAACCTGGTCCGCCTGGCCAAGGAGCGCAACATGGCCACCGTGCTGGTCGGCCATGTCACCAAGGAGGGCTCGATCGCGGGCCCGCGCACGCTGGAGCACCTGGTCGACGTCGTGCTCAACTTCGAGGGCGACCGCCACTCCAGGCTGCGCATGGTGCGCGCGATCAAAAACCGCTTCGGGCCGACCGACGAGGTCGGCTGCTTCGACCTGCACGAGCGCGGCATCGAGGGCATCACCGACCCGAGCGGCCTGTTCGTCTCGCGGCGCAGCGAGCCGGTGCCCGGCACCTGCGTCACCGTCACGGTCGAGGGCACCCGCCCGCTTCCCGCCGAGGTCCAGGCCCTGGTCGCCCGCACCGAGGCGCAGCAGCCCAGGCGCACGTCGTCGGGGCTCGACACCTTCCGCGTGCAGATGATCCTCGCGGTGCTGGAGCGCCGGCTCAACGCCCGGCTGGGCGGCTGCGACGTGTTCACCGCGACCGTGGGCGGCATCAAGCTGGCCGACCCGGCCGTCGACCTGTCGGTCATGCTCGCCGTCGCCAGCGCCGCCGGCGACAAGCCGCTGCCACCCGGGCTGGTGGCGCTCGGCGAAGTGGGCCTGGCCGGCGAGCTGCGCCCGGTCAAGGACGTACGCAGGAGGCTGACGGAGGCGGCCAGGCTCGGTTTCAAGCGGGCCCTCGTGCCGACCGGATCGCTCGAAGAAGCCGGCCGCAAGCGTAACGGACAGCGTGCTCTGGTGCCGGTGGGGCCGGTGGCGTTCGCGCCCGGGTTCGAGGTGGTGCAGGCGGAGAACGTCTGGGACGCTCTCACGCACGTGACCTAGCGCGGCTAAGCTGAGCGTGACCGATCGACACGGGGGTCAGGTGGATAGGAGTCTGGACGACCGCCGTCGCGAGGCCTTGGCCGCGGTGGCCCCGGGCACGCCTCTGCGCGACGGCCTGGAGCGGATCCTGCGCGGGCAGACCGGCGGGCTGATCGTGCTCGGCTACAACAGGGTCGTCGAGGAGCTGTGCAGCGGCGGCTTCGAGCTCGACGTCGACTTCTCCGCCACCAGGCTGCGCGAGCTGGCCAAGATGGACGGCGCCATCGTGCTGAGCGGCGACCACAAGATCGTACGCGCCGCCGTGCACCTGGTGCCCGACCCGTCCATCCCCACCGACGAGTCCGGCACCCGCCACCGCACCGCCCAGCGCGTGGCCCGGCAGACCGGCCTGCCCATCATCGCCATCAGCAAGTCGATGCGCATCATCGCCCTCTACCTCGACGGCATCCGCTACGTCCTGGAGGAGTCGGCGGCCATCCTCTCCAAGGCCAACCAGGCCCTGGCCACCCTAGAGCGCTACAAGCACCGCCTCGACGAGGTCTCCGGCACCCTGTCGGCGCTGGAGATCGAGGACCTGGTCACGGTCAGAGACGTGTCCGCGGTGGCCCAGCGGCTGGAGATGGTCCGCAGGATCTCCGACGAGATCAAGGGCTACGTGGTGGAGCTGGGCACGGACGGCCGTCTACTCTCCCTGCAGCTGGACGAGCTGGTGGCCGGGGTCGACTCGGAGCGGGAGCTGGTCATCCGCGACTACCTCCCCGCCCCCTCGGGCCGCCGCCAGCGACGCCTGATCGAGGCGATGCACGACCTGGACAAGCTGTCGGGCAGCGAGCTGCTCGACCTCTCGGTCGTCGCCCACGTCCTGGGCCACACCGGCGCCGACAAGCTGGAAAGCCCGGTCAGCCCCCGCGGCTTCCGCCTCCTCGCCAAGGTCCCCCGCCTCCCGGCCACGGTGGTCGACCGCCTGGTCAACCATTTCGGCGGCCTGCAGAAGCTGCTGGCGGCGAGCATCGACGACCTGCAGGCGGTGGGCGGGGTCGGCGAGTCCCGCGCCCGCAGCGTCCGCGAGGGCCTCTCCCGCCTGGCCGAATCCTCCATCCTGGAGCGCTACGTCTGAGCCTCCGGGCCCAGAAGCATCTACCTGGTTACCCGGTGGGCCTGGTGGAGCCCGCCCCGAGCGATCCTCGCCAGCGCTCGGCCGTGCTCATCGGTCTCGAGGCTCCACCCCGAGACCGGGGCGAGGGGCTTGCCAGCCCCTCGTGCTCCCCCGGACGCAATACCCGATCATCAGGCGGTCCGCGATCCACTCAAAGGCAGGTCCGGCGGAGACGTACTCGTCGCTGCGTTACGCGGACCTTCGCCTCGTCCCTGGCACCGGCCTGCTGGCCTGCGTCCGTGAGCGGCATGAAGGCGCCATCGCGCACAACGAGCTCGCACAGGCGGTGATGGCCGAGCTGGTCGCGCCGCCCTCCCTACCGCCTTGCTGGACCTCCGCACGGCCGGCCGCCGCTTCGGTTACCCGCTGGAGATGGTGCTGCGCGCCGCCGCCGACGGCTGGCGCGTCGCCGAGACCAAAGTCGGCTACTTGCCCAGGAAGGGAGCGCTCCAGGTGACCGGCACCCTGCGCGGAACCATGCGTGCCGTCTCCGGCATGCGCCGGGTCACGGCGTCTGCTTGCCGCGGCGAGCCTGCTTCTTCTCACGGATGACCGCGTGGGCGTCGGCGACGGGGCCGAGGTGCCCGAGCTTGTCGGGATTGACGATCGAGCGGATGGTCTGGATGCGTCCGTCCAAGATGTCGAGCGTCCAGGCGCTGACGATCCGGCCATCACGGTCGCGGATGATCGCGCCCGGCTGGCCGTTGACCTCGTGCGCCTCCAGCACCGCGCCGATCTGCGCGAACGGCGGGATGGTGATGGACAGCACCCGGGCGACCTTCGCGACGCCGAAGACGGGAAGCGTACCCCCGATCTTGCCGGCGCCATCGTTGACCAGCTGGACATCGGCGGCCAGCAGTTTCTGCAGTCCCTCGACGTCCCCCTCCCTGAGCGCGTCGAAGAACCGCCCGGCAAGCCGGTCGCGCGACCGGCGATCCGCCTCGAAGCGGGGTCGGCTCGCGTCCATGTGGCGGCGCGCCTGCACCGCGAGCTGGCGGCAGGCCGCCTCCGACCGCTCCACGGTGGAGGCGATCTCCCGGTAGCTGAAGGCGAACACCTCGCGTAGCACGAAGACCGCACGCTCGAGCGGGCTGAGCCGCTCCAGCAGGATCAGCGCCGCCATCGACACCGAGTCGGCCAGCTCCGCCGACCGCTCCGGGTCCTGGTAGGGGTCAGTCAGCAGTGGTTCGGGGAACCATGGCCCGACGTAGGCCTCGCGCCGGACGCGGGCCGAGCGCAGCACGTCGATCGAGATCCGGGTCACCGTGGCCGACAGGAAGGCCTTGGGCGACTCGGGCTGGGTCGCGGAGCCGTCGTAGCGCAGCCAGGCCTCCTGGACGGCGTCCTCGGCCTCGCTCACACTGCCCAGGAGCCGGTAGGCGATCGCGAAAAGCAGCGGCCGTAGCTCCTGGAACTCCTCAGCGCGGGTCACGACGACCATTGATATCACCGTAGCCGGACAAAAGTGACAAAGTGTCGCAGGTCACACTCGGCCGAGCTCACATCCATGCCTGGCTGTCTCGTCTTGGGGTTGTAACAGCTGAAACCGGCAACAAGGAGCACACCATGCAGAAGGTCTGGTTCGTCACCGGCTCGTCCCGCGGCCTGGGCCGCAAGTTCGTGGAGGCCGCCCTGTCGCGCGGTGACAAGGTCGCCGCCACCGCCCGGAGCACCGCAGGCCTGAAGGAGCTGGTGGACACCTATGGCGACGCGGTGCTCTCGCTGGAGATGGATGTGACCGACAGGGCCGCCGTCTTCGAGAGCGTGAAGCGCGCCAAGGAGCACTTCGGCCGGCTCGACGTCATCGTGAACAACGCCGGCTACGCCCAGATCGGCGCGGTCGAGGAGCTGACCGAGCAGGAACTGCGCGACCAGCTCGAGACCAACCTGTTCGGCGCGGTGTGGGTGGTCCAGGCCGCGCTGCCGTACCTGCGCGAGCAGGGCTCGGGGCACATCATCCAGCTGTCCTCGGCTGCCGGGGTCATCGCCATGCCGCTCGGCGGCGCCTACCACGCCTCCAAGTGGGCCCTGGAGGGCCTGAACGAGGCGCTCGCCGGCGAGGTCGCCGAGTTCGGCGTCAAGGTGACCATCATCGAGCCCGGCGGCTTCGCCACCCGGGACGGCAACAACCCCGACCCGCTCGCCAACGGCCACATGGCCAAGACCGACCCGGCCTACGACGGTCTCCGCCAGCGCCTCGGCGCGATGGCAGGGAAGATGCCCGCAGGTGACCCGGCCGCCGCGGCGCAGGCACTTCTGACACTCGTCGACTCCGCCAACCCGCCGGTTCGGGTGTTGTTCGGCAAGGGCTTCTACCCACTGATCCAGCAGGCCTACGCCGACCGGCTCAAGACCTGGGCCGACTGGCAGGACCTCTCGATCGAGGCGCACGGCAAGCTCGAAGCTCGCTGACCCCGGTCAGAGGTCGTGCCACTGGCGAGTGGCGGCCAGGTGGTTTGCCGGCAGGCTCAAGATCTTGGTGGCGTGGGAGATGGGGGTCCGCTCGTCATGTGGTGCGGGCCGGCCCCCTCCCAGCCGGTGCTGCCGCCATGCGCCGCCTCGAACACGGCGAGCATGCCCCAGTCACTGATCCCCGCACCCACCAGCGCCACTTTGAAGCGGTCGGTCTGACCATCCGCCCAAGCGGCCATGTATCCGCCGTGACCGTAGCCGCCGATGCCCAGCCTGTCCGGGTCAGCCACCCCCTGCTCGATCAGCAGCTCGATGCCGGTGAGCAGGCCATGCCACGCCTAGTCGACCCTGAGGCAGTCCTGCTTGGCCATCACGAGGCTCATCTCGACCACTTCACCCTTGCGCTCGTTGAAGAGGTAGTACGCCTTCCTGTTGCCGGGCACGGTAGCGGCGGGGTAGCCGCCCGGGCCGCGCCTCAGGTTGGGATAGGCGGCCTTGAGCTGCGCGCTGGTGGAGCCGATGCCGATGCCCTTGGGGGTCCTGGCGCCGGCGGGTGCGACGATCACGGCCACGCCGAGCTTCTTCGAGATGTACATCCCCACGCGGTACTCGTTGTACCGGCTCTCCTTGAGGTCATACGTCGTGCACCTGGCGGAGTCTCCGTCGGGCTTGCGGACGATCCTCCCGGTGGCCCTGGCCTTCGCGGCGGTCATCCCGAGCTTCAGGTTGCCGTACCCGAGCGGCCCGAAGGCCGGCTTGCGCACGGCGGCGGCAGAGGACGCCGACGCGGATGCGACACCGGCCGGCACCAATCCCGCGGCCAGCACCGCCACCAGAACCGAACGGCCGATCGTCTGCCTCATCACGACTCCTCCATGATCAAATGACCGGGACACTCTACTGCGAGTCCGGATCATCTGTGGAGAAATCACGACATAGGTGCTGACCCCCTCAGCGGAGGTGGAAGACCCCCTTGACGGTGCGGAGCTGGCCCATGCGCACGGTGGCCACGTACGTGCCGGGCAGCGCGGCGGCCGGGGTGGAGCGGCAGTCGGTGCTGGAGCGGTGCCGGTTCCACACCAGGGACCGGACGTACGGCACCCCGCGCTGCAACTCCTTGACCTCCGAACCCGCCCCGCTGACACAGTCGGCGGTGGACCAGATGCGGTCGGCCCCCGAGGTGATGCGGATCTCCATGGCCCGCGGCCCCACGTCGGCGGTGCACATCACGGAGCCCGTGTTCACCAGGGTGACCAGGAACGTGGGCTGGCTGTCGCCCGTGTAGATCGGCTCCCTGCCGCCCTGCATGCTGAGCACCAGGTCCTGCTCGGCGCAGGGGTCGCCGGGGTGCTTGGGGAGCGCCGCGGGGGTCGGCCTGGGGGCGGACGGAGACGGGGACGGGCTGGCCGTGCCCAACGCGAGGGTACGCAGGCCCGCCAGCAGGGGATCGACGGCGGGTGTCGCACTCGGTGACGATTTCGCACTGGACGCGCGTTCCGGCCCGCTGCCCCCGCTGGAACACGCCCACGCCACGACGGCCACCACGACGAGCACCGCCACCAGCACGCTCATCCGGCGCCGCCAGTAGACGTCACCGCCGTCGCCGCGCATAGTATCCGGATCCATAGGCACAGGATGGTAGCCGTGCGGCTACAAGGAGTGACGACACGCCGAAGGGCCGTATTCTCCGAATACGCTTGACCGCGTGGTTGAGCCGAACCTCCTGCACGCCCCCGTTCTGGACTGGTACGAGGACAACGCCCGAGACCTCCCGTGGCGCGCCGCCGACGCCACCCCGTGGGGCGTACTGGTGAGCGAGATCATGCTCCAGCAGACCCCGGTCGTACGCGTCCTGCCCATCTGGCACGAGTGGATGGACCGCTGGCCCACCCCCGCGGCGCTGGCCGCCGAGCAGCCGGGAGAGGCCGTACGCCACTGGGGGCGGCTGGGCTACCCGCGCCGGGCGCTGCGCCTGCACGCCTGCGCCAGGGCCATCACCGACGAGCACGGCGGCGAGGTGCCCTCCGATCACGAGACCCTGCTGTCCCTGCCCGGCATCGGCGAATACACCGCCGCCGCGGTCGCCAGCTTCGCCTACGGCGGCCGCCACGCCGTCCTGGACACCAATGTCCGGCGGGTCTTCGCCAGGGCGGTACGCGCCGAGGAATACCCTCCCACGGCCACCTCAGCGGCCGAGCGACGACTGGCGGAGGCTCTCCTGCCCGAGCTGGGCGCGCCCCGCTGGGGCGTGGCCGTGATGGAGCTGGGCGCCCTCGTCTGCACGGCCCGCGCCCCGCGCTGCGCCGACTGCCCGATCACCCACGTCTGCGCCTGGCGCCTGGCGGGCAAGCCGCCGCACGCCGGCCCCGCGCGCAAGGGCCAGACGTACGCGGGCACCGACCGGCAGTGCCGGGGCCGCCTGCTGGAGGTGCTGCGGAAGGCCCACGGCCCCGTCCCCAAGGCGGCCCTGGACGTGGTCTGGGACGACGCCGTCCAGCGCGAGCGCGCCCTCGACGGCCTGATCGCCGACGGCCTGGCCGAGGCCCTGGACGACGGCACCTACCGCCTCCCCCACGCGACTACCTGACCCAGAGCGGCACGATGCGCTCCGTGTCCTTGGGCGCCAGGTCACAGGCGTCCGGCTCCGACACCCCGCTCGGGTTGTAGGCCCGCGCCCCTGCGGGGGCGGCCACGATGGACACGAACCCGCGCTCCGGGTCCGCGAACATCTGGCGGCTCACGTCGGCCGGCAGCACCATGGTGTCTCCCGGGCCCACCTCGACCCGCTCGCCGCCCAGCTCGACGACGGCGGACCCGTCGAGCCAGGTCCACACCAGCTCGGCGTCGAACGCGTGCACCGGCCCCACCATGCCCGGCTTGGCGTCCACCCGCCACATGGCCTGCCCTGCCGCCCCACCCTGGGTCGGAGAGGCGAGGGTGGTCATGACGCCGTTGGGCGTCTCGGTCTTGCGGGAATCGGCGGCCATGACAACAGACATCGATGAACTCCTCTAAGATAGGCAACTACGTTGTCTATATAGTTAACCAGGTTGTCTATCATGTCAAGCCCAGGCTTCGAACTTCCGCTGCGCCTGCTGCTCGCGTTCAGGATGCTGATCGACGAGCTCCACGCCGAGCTCGCCCGGCAGGGCCATCCGGACATGCGGCCCATGCATGGATTCGTCATGCAGGCGATCGGCCCGGACGGCACCACGGCCGTCGAACTGGGCCGCACGCTCGGGGTGTCCAAACAGGCGGCGGGCAAGACCATCGACACCCTGGAACGCATCGGCTACGTGGAACGGACCGCCGACCCCCACGACACCAGACGCAAGATCGTCCGGCTCACCCCGTACGGGATGGACGCCCTGGCCCGGTCGGCCCGCATCTTCGACACGCTGCGCGCCCGCTGGGCCGCCGAGCTCGGGGAGGATCGGCTACAGGCCCTGGAATCGGACCTGCGCAGAATGACCCCGGCCAACCCCTGGCGCCTCGACATCCCGGGCTGGTTCGGCAGCCTGTAACGCACCCCGCCTCCGGTCGCGGATGGCGCCCGGGCGGGCGACGCTCAGCCTGGGCGGGCGGTGCGCAGCCAGGCAGGCGCTCAACCCGGCAGTGCTCAACCCGGGCGGCGGCTCGTGCAGGCCATGCTCCGCCCAGGCGATGGCTCAGACAAGCCCTGCTCGGCCCGGGCGATGGCCCGTGCAGGGCGTGCTCGGCCCGGGCGATGCCTCGTACAGGCCGTGCTCGGCCCGGGCGATGCCTCGGCTCGTGCAGGTCGTGCTCAGGCGGCCAGCTGAAGGCCCAGGCTGGTCAGGTTCGTACGGGCCCAGGCCAGCTCTTCGGCCAGCAGCGACACCAGAGCCCCGGGCCCCTTGGCGCGCCCCGGCACGGTCAGGTTGTGCGTCTCGACCTCGATGTGCGCGCTGCCGCTCACCGCGCCCGACAGCATGGCCGTGAGCGTGTCATGCAGCACGGCCCCCGTGCTCGGCGTCTCCCCCGTGTGGTTGTGCACGTGCCCCAGCTTGACCACCGGCGCACCGGCCTCGGCCAGCCCCTTCAGGGCCGCGCCCGGTTCCTCGGCCCCGCAGGCGAGATGACAGGCGTCCAGGCACACGCCCAGATGCTCGGAGTCGATGCCGCCCACCCGCTCAAGGGCTTGCTCGGTGGTCTCCAGCACGCACCCGGGCCACGGCTCGAACCCGACCCTGATGGTCTTCCCCGTCACGCTGTAGATGCCGCGCAGCTCGCGCGCCAGGCGCTCCAGCCGGCGGGTGGCGATCGAGTGCAGGTCGGCGGGCCAGTCGCGGCGCCACCCGATCGGGATCGTCGAGATGCTCCCGAACCGCACGTCCTCCGGCAGCAAGAACGCCAGGATCTTGGCCAGGGCCATCGTGTAGCGGTAGCGCTCGGGCTTGGCCCAGTCGGGGCCGGGGACCTCCTGGTTGCGGCCGCCGGTGCCGTTGAGGCTCACGACCTCCAGGCCGCGCTCCTCCAGGGAGCGGCGCAGCCGTACGAGCTCGATGCGGTCGGCCGTGAGGTGGTCGGCGACGCTCGGCGAGAGCCACAATCCGATGCCCATCCGCTCCACGCCCAGCCGCTTGCGCACCGGAACCGCGTAGCGGGTGAGGTGGGCGATCAGGTTCTCCAGGTCCTCAGCAGGGTGGATGCCCGCGTTGTAGGCGAGGTGAACGAGCGTTCCGTCGTTGTGACGCAGGCGCATCGGTTTCCTCCACGGCTTGCTCTTTGTGTTCCGTCGCCCGCCTTGGACGATGCTGACCCTTGAGAGCATGGCTGCTCGTTCGGGGGTCGCGCGTCCGCCCTGAGTTGATTGCGCGCTACTCCCCAGGGAGCATGCCTCAGCCTAGGAACACGATCTTGTGATTCGCTTGGATGCGACTTGGCTCTGCTCTACGCAGTGTAGTACTACTCGCGGTGGCAGCACACCCGGTACCCCAACAATTACGCAACGACCGAGTGCCCCCGTCGCCCGCCCGTGCAGGCCGGGGTCCCCGGGAAGAGCGGCAACAAACGCGAGGCGCCGGAAAATACGGGCAAAGATGCCGGTCGCCACCACCCCGGTCGTGGCCGTGGAAGGAGCCGCTGGAGGCATCCGGGTCCCGGCCGGTCAGGTTCGCGATGACCGGCATCGGAACGGAAGGAGAACGGAAGAGCGGCGCCGTAACGTCCTGCGACGCCGGCCGGTTGCAGGTCACCGGCCGCGTGTCGATACGGAAGGACAATCATGGATCGGTTCATGCGCAAGATCAAGCAGTCAGGGGTGCTCGGTGTCACCATCGCCACCGCTCTGGCCGGCGGTCTCGCCACCAGCGGCCCGGCCATGGCAGCGTCGTCTCCGATCGCGGCCTGCGGAGGCGGCTCGTATCACGAGATCGACAGGCACGATCTGGGCAAGGCCGTCATCCACCTGCTCTACAACGGCACCACGAACTGCGTGGTGACCTGGAAGGACAGCCCGAACAGCGAGTACGTCATGGCGTTGGTCAGCAATGGCGAGGACGGTTGGAGGTCCGACTCGGGCAACTACTCCACCTACGCCGGGCCGGTGAAGGTCAACGGCGAAGGTAAGTGCGTCAAGTGGGGCGGCCAGTACGGCAACACCCGCTGGGAGTCGGGTTTCGAGCACTGCGGCTGATCAGCCCCGGACGGGGCCCCTGGGGAAGCACAGGCTCCCGGGCGCCCACAAGCGCTGGTGGTGGGCCTGCGGCGGGAGAGCGGATGGGTGAGTCGTCAGGCCGTGAACGCTACGCCCCGGCCCGCCCGGGTGCGCTGTCAATGGGATCGGCATAGCCGCCGACCTCCGCCAAGCCACTGACCCGGGGTAATGGCCACCGTCGCGGGGGCGCGAAGGCCCGGAGGCCCGGTAGACAGCTCACCCGGTGTCCAGGCAGGGGGACGACAAGGCGCCGTGGATGGAGTGGCTGGAGACGTCCTGGCCCCGCCGGCCGATCACCGTACGGCCGGTCAGCGCCTCAAGCCCGACCACCCGAAAACCACCGCCACCCCCAGAAGGCGCAGGAGGCGGAAAAGGGAAAACCCCCGTGTGAGGGTTCCACACGGGGGTTTTCGGGATCCGTCAGTGCTGGATCGGGGCCGCGATGGCGGCGGCCGAGTCGGGGACCTTGGAGGCGGACTCGCCCTTGAAGATGAACTTGGCGTTGTCGCCTTCACCCTCGATGGTCACCTTGACGACCTGCCCCGGACGGAGCTCGCCGTACAGGATCTTCTCCGACAGCGAGTCCTCGAGCTCCCGCTGGATCGTACGGCGGAGCGGACGGGCACCCATGACCGGGTCGTAGCCCCGGTCGGCCAGCAGCTGCTTGGCCTCGGGCGAGACGTCGAGCCCCATGTCGCGGTCCTTGAGCCGAGCGTCCACCTGGGTGAGCATCAGATCCACGATCTGGATGATCTCCTTCGGCGTGAGCTGGTGGAAGACCACGATGTCGTCGACACGGTTGAGGAACTCGGGCCGGAAGTGCTGCTTGAGCTCCTCCTGCACCTTGGCCTTCATCCGCTCGTAGTTGGACTCGGTGTCGTTGGACTTCGCGAACCCGACCCCGATGCCCTTGGAGATGTCGCGGGTGCCGAGGTTGGTGGTCATGATGATGACCGTGTTCTTGAAGTCGACCACGCGGCCCTGGGCGTCGGTCAGGCGACCGTCCTCCAGGATCTGCAGCAGCGAGTTGAAGATGTCGGGGTGGGCCTTCTCGATCTCGTCGAAGAGGACCACGGAGAACGGCTTGCGCCGCACCTTCTCGGTGAGCTGGCCGCCCTCCTCGTAGCCGACGTAGCCGGGAGGCGAGCCGAACAGCCTGGAGACGGTGTGCTTCTCCATGAACTCCGACATGTCCAGGCTGATCAGAGCGTCTTCATCGCCGAAGAGGAACTCCGCCAGAGCCTTGGACAGCTCGGTCTTACCGACACCGGAGGGACCGGCGAAGATGAACGAGCCACCGGGACGGCGCGGGTCCTTCAGGCCGGCGCGGGTGCGCCGGATGGAGCGCGACAGGCCCTTGATGGCGTCGTCCTGGCCGATGATCCGCTTGTGGAGCTCGTCCTCCATGCGGAGCAGGCGCTGCGACTCCTCCTCGGTCAGCTTGAAGACCGGGATGCCGGTGGCGGTCGCCAGGACCTCGGCGATGAGCTCCTGAGTGACCTCGGCCACGACGTCCATGTCGCCGGCCTTCCACTCCTTCTCCCGCCGCTCGCGCTTGAGCTGGAGCTGCTTCTCCTGGTCGCGGAGGGCAGCCGCCTTCTCGAAGTCCTGCGCGTCGATCGCGGACTCCTTGTCACGGCGGACGTTGGCGATCTTCTCGTCGTATTCGCGCAGGTCCGGCGGAGCGGTCATCCTGCGGATGCGCATCCGGGAACCGGCCTCGTCGATGAGGTCGATGGCCTTGTCGGGAAGGTAGCGGTCGCTGATGTAGCGGTCGGCCAGCTGCGCGGCGGCCACCAGCGCGTCGTCGGTGATGGACACGCGGTGGTGCGCCTCGTAGCGGTCGCGCAGACCCTTGAGGATCTCGATCGTGTGGCTGAGCGAGGGCTCGGCCACCTGGATCGGCTGGAACCGGCGCTCCAGCGCCGCGTCCTTCTCGAGGTACTTGCGGTACTCGTCGAGCGTGGTCGCGCCGATCGTCTGCAGCTCGCCGCGCGCCAGCATGGGCTTGAGGATGCTGGCCGCGTCGATCGCGCCCTCCGCGGCGCCCGCGCCGACGAGCGTGTGCAGCTCGTCGATGAACAGGATGATGTCGCCGCGCGTGCGGATCTCCTTGAGCACCTTCTTCAGGCGCTCCTCGAAGTCACCGCGGTAGCGGGAGCCGGCGACCAGGGCGCCGAGGTCAAGCGTGTAGAGCTGCTTGTCCTTCAGCGTCTCGGGCACCTCGCCCCTGACGATCTTCTGCGACAGGCCCTCGACGACGGCGGTCTTGCCGACGCCGGGCTCGCCGATGAGAACCGGGTTGTTCTTGGTCCTCCGGGAGAGGACCTGCATGACCCGCTCGATCTCCTTCTCGCGGCCGATGACCGGATCCAGCTTGCCCTCGCGGGCCGCCTGGGTCAGGTTGCGGCCGAACTGGTCGAGCACCAGGGAGGTCGACGGGGCCGACTCCTGCGGGCCGCCTGCCGCGGCCGGCTCCTTGCCCTGGTAACCGTGGAGCAACTGGATGACCTGCTGCCGGACACGGTTGAGATCAGCTCCAAGCTTGACCAGCACCTGGGCGGCCACACCCTCACCCTCGCGGATGAGCCCGAGCAGGATGTGCTCGGTGCCGATGTAGTTGTGACCCAGCTGCAAAGCCTCACGGAGCGACAGCTCGAGGACCTTCTTGGCCCGCGGGGTGAACGGAATGTGCCCCGACGGAGCCGACTGGCCCTGGCCGATGATCTCCTCGACCTGCTGGCGCACACCCTCAAGGCTGATCCCGAGGCTCTCCAGAGCCTTGGCGGCCACGCCCTCACCTTCGTGGATCAAACCAAGAAGTATGTGCTCAGTGCCGATGTAGTTGTGGTTGAGCATCCTGGCCTCTTCTTGGGCCAAGACGACAACACGCCTCGCTCGGTCGGTGAACCTCTCGAACATCTCGTCGCTCCTCACAGAGCGGTCAGTCAGGTCCGGTAAATCCGGGCCCGTCATCCCGCATGCTAGCCCTGGCTCGGCGAACCGTGCCCTCTGCCACTGACACGCTCTATAGCAGACACGTTCCCCGAGAGCAGGGCGTTCACCCTCATCCAACTACTGTTCGGGGGTGACGTGTTCCCGATACGCCGCAAGCGAACGATGTTTAGGACGCTTCGCGGAAGCGTCAAAAAATTGCCCTCTGCGGCGCACGCGGTACACACGGATCGGCCATCGGACGCGCCGGGGCGGAGTCAGCGTTGGGGCGCCACTTCGCCCGCACATCTCAGATGCCGCGTCCGTATCGTTACGTAATCATCCTACGTAGCGGAGCGCCGCCGTCCAAACGACCGCTCTACGCCCTGAGCACAACGCGGCTCGGGTGGCACACCAAGGGAATCCTGCATCCGGTCAGCCGGGTTACCAACTTCATCTCGCATGATGAGACCCAGCCTCGCCCGGCGCCCGGGATTCGCGGCACTTCCGCGCAGTTGAGAAGGCAGGGCATTGTGCGTAGATGCCGGGGAACGGGGATTGTCCGAGCCCTGCTCGGGTTCGCGGGTTTTGCCCGCCGACGCGGATCCCGGCGCCCGCGGTATTGCCCGCCGCCACGCATCCCGCCCTGCGCCGCTTTACCTTGGGGCCGGGCGCGGGTTTACGCTCGGTGAGATCACCCGTATACACCTGGCACCGCCCCGTAGATCGCTTCCGGGCTATACGGCACCGGGTTTTCCGTCATGGCGCGTTCCATGAGCGCGGGGGATCGCTCGTGACGTACGGACGCGAGCGTACGTTGAATGAGGTATGGCCGCCCCACCCGGCTTTCGGCGCGCGACTACGGCGCCGTCACACATGTGGACGACCGCCGGTGAAACAGCGCCGCGGACGGAGCCGAACCCGCAGCCAAAACGCCCGCATATGTGCACATGGAAGATCACAGTCCGGGCGTCCGGCTTTCGAGTTCCGGACCCGGATAACGATCATGCGCTTATGGCGGCCGCCGGGGTCCTAGGCGAACGGCATAAGCGCATGGTCGATCGTCGGCCTGCTCTAGTGGGCCGCTTCGTACTTCTCGACGACCGTGGAGGCGATCCGCCCGCGCTCGCTGACCGGCAGGCCGTGAGCCTTGGCCCACTGCCGGATCTCCGAGCTCTTCTCGCGGCTCATCGCCCTGCTGCCGCCGCGGCCGCGGCGACGTGTGGTGACGGCGCCCGCCCTGCGCGCGTGCTGCACGAAAGGCGTGAGTGCGTCCCTCAGCTTCTTCGCGTTAAGGTCGCTGAGGTCAATCTCATAGGACGAGCCGTCAATAGCGAAGCTGACCGTCTCATTGGCCTCGCCCCCATCGAGGTCATCGATGAGAATCTCCTGGATCTGCTTGGCCATCTACGCAATCCTTTCGCGGAGCATTGTTTCATTCGCCTGCCCAAACATATACCCGGAAAGGCGCGGAGACAATTCAGCGCAGCGGGGATTCGGCTGACTGGCCGATCAGTTCTGCCCCTCGGCCTGATCCTCGCGGTTTCGGCGGCCTCCCAGGGCCTCGGACCGGACCAACTTCACTACGCCAAAGATGAAGGCACCCCCGACCACAGCCGGGGGGATGAGCGCTGACAATACGTCTGTAAGGGCTTCCATTCGTCCTCGCCTCCACGGCTAGCGGGGTTTCAGGGGCGCATAATGCGGATGGGAGCGCGCCCAGGAGGGGCGTTGCGGCCCTCACGACGCGCCAGGTGACTACCGTTCGCACCCGACCATAGCGGCGCACAGATGCCCTGCGCCTCGCAGGGCACCAACATCCGGCAACCCGGATGCCCCATAGCCTAATGCCAGTCTCTCCAGGCTCCTTACCGGATCAAGGGAAAATTTTTGGAATTGGCGTCCTGCCAGGCACGGGATCGGTCAGCGAAGATCTTTTACCACGCGTGTTCCGGCCAGCCTGTCGTGCGGCCCGCGTTCCAGGGGCTTGTCGATCAGGATGAGCAGCCCCACGCAGAACAGGAGCATTCCGGCGACCAGATTGGCCACGGGAATGCCCATCAGCATGACGGGGCCCGGATAGACCAGGGCCCGTTTGAGCAGCGCTCTGGAGGCCACGTGGGGCGGCGCCAGGCGAATCCCCATGATCGCCTTGCCGAACGTCCTGCCGCGCCGGTAATGGGCCCGCCAGTCGTAGCCCGTATAAGCCAGCCCCACCACCAGCCACGCGAACACACCGGGCAGCCGGCCCTCGAACGCCTCCAGCATCCCGACAGTCCGGAAGACGCCCCACAGCGCGATGAACAGAATGTAATAGAGCAACCCGAAGACGAACGCCTCAATCGCCCGGGCGGCGAGCCGTTCCCACCATTCCGCGGGCGGCGCGTCCGCCCCCGGCGGCGACCCGGCCATAACCCCCACCTCGCGTCATCAGCGGCTCAGGTTCCCCATTTTGGTACGGCCTGTGGACACAAAACAGGGGCCGACGCGAAGCCGGCCCCTGCTTTTACCTGACGCTTGGACTACTTGATCTTCACCACCACGGTGTTGGCCAACTTGTCCGCGAACGTCTGCTGCAGCGGCTTGTCCCAGAGCTGCGAGGCACCGTTGACGCCCACGGCGGCGTAGGCGAGCAGCGAGCCGACGAAGCCCAGGGGGAGGGCGTTGAGGATCCAGCCGCCCCACGTCACGCCGGCGCGCTTGAGCGCCAGGTCGGTCGGCAGGCCGCCCGGGGACATGGCCTGGCCCACGGGGACGACCTTGATGCCCATGACCATCTTGCCGACGGTCTGCCCCTTCGCCTTCAGCAGGAAGAAGTCGTAGAGGACCCACAGGGCGGTCACGACGACCGCCGACAGGATGGCCACGACCACAGGCCCGAACAGGCCGCTGCTGCTGCCGTCCAGCGAGGAGTAGCTGGCCAGGAACAGTATGCCCATGATCAGGCCGATGACTATGTTCACGATGAAGAGGATGACCCCATCGATGAGCCTGGCCACCAGGCGCTGCCACCACTCCGCCAGCGGGGCCGGCGCGCCGGGCGGCTGCACGCCCACGGGTCCGGGCTGGCCGTAGGCCTGGCCGTAGCCGGGCTGGCCGTACTGCTGCGCCTGCCCGTAGCCCTGCTGCCCGTACTGCTGCTGGCCGTACTGCTGGTCGCCGTAGCCCTGCTGGGCGTAGCCGGGCTGGGACTGCTGCTGCTGACCGTAGCCCTGCTGGCCGTACTGCTGCTGGCCGTAGTCGGGCTGCGACTGGGGCTGCTGCCCGTACTGCTGGCCGTAGTCCGGCTGGGACTGCGGCTGCTGGCCGTACTGCTGCTGACCGTAGTCCGGCTGGGACTGCGGCTGCTGGCCGTACTGCTGCTGACCGTAGTCCGGCTGCGACTGGGGCTGCTGGCCGTACTGCTGGCCGTAGCCCTGCTGGCCCGACGGCGGCTGCTGCCCGTAACCCGGCTGGGACTGGGCCTGCTGGCCGTAGCCGGGCTGCGACTGCGGCTGCTGGCCGTACTGCTGGCCATAGCCCTGCTGGCCCGACTGGGGCTGCTGGCCGTACTGCTGCTGCCCGTAGCCCTGCTGACCGTAGTCAGGCTGGGACTGCTGCTGCTGCCCGTAGCCCTGCTGGCCGTAGCCGGGCTGGGACTGGGCCTGCTGGCCATAGCCGGGCTGGGACTGCTGCTGGCCGTACTGCTGGCCGTAGTCCTGCTGGCCCGACTGGGGTTGCTGGCCGTACTGCTGCTGGCCGTATTGGGGTTGCTGACCGTACTGCTGTTGCTGTCCGTACTGGGGTTGCTGGCCATAGCCCTGCTGACCGTACGGGGGCTGCTGCCCATAGGCGTCGTCCGCCCGGTAGCCGATCACAGTCGCGTCCGGGTCGGGCTCGCCGGGGTGGCGGCCCTGGTTCTGCTGCCCGTAGTAGGGAGGCGCAGAGTTGTCGCCGGATTCGTCCTGTGGATACGGCGGCTGTCCGGTGCTCACCGTGTCACCTCGCTTCGAGTGCGCATGTGGCACGTGTCAGGACACATGCCTGTGCTGCCCAACGTATCGACATAGGTATCAACAATCACCTTTCCATCTGGTCAAGGTCCACGTCACCCGATGTCAGGTGGAGCAGCATGCGGGTGTTTCCCAGCGTGTTCGGCTTGACGTGTTCAAGATCCAAAAACTCCGCCACACCCTCGTCGTACGAGGCCAGGAGTTCGGCGTAGACCTCGGGTGAGACCGGCGTGCCCTGAATCGGGCGGAACCCGAGCCGCGCGAAGAAGTCGACCTCAAAAGTAAGACAGAATACACGTCGCAGACCCAAATCCTTAGCCTGCTGGATCAGCGCGGAGACGATCCGGTGGCCGACGCCCATCCCCCGGCACTCGGGATCCACCGCCACCGTGCGGACCTCGGCGAGGTCCTCCCAGAGCACGTGGAGCGCGCCGCAGCCGACGACCTGCCCGCCTCGCTCGGCCACCCAGAACTCCTGTACGTCCTCGTACAGCGTCACCGTGGCCTTCTCCAGAAGCCGCGGCCCCGCCCCGGCATAGGTGTCCACCAGGCGTCTGACCATGCGCACGTCGGGCGTGCGGGCACGCCGGACCACCACCGCGGTCTCGGGCGCTGTCAGCTCGGCCACCTGCTCCATGGTTCTCCAGGGTACAGATCTCATTACGGCTCAGCCCTAACTCCCATGTCTCGGCCCATCTTGTTACATCTCGTGGTCAGATCGGCACCGGACCTCACGGCCGGCTCGCTCCCGCCGAAAGCGCGGACAAATGGGGCATAGGGCCTCTTCTGCACGGGTGCCCACGAGATCACCTTGTGACCCTTCGGTTGTGAAACCTCTACAGACTTGGCAGTTCTGGTTGAGCACGAACCCGGAGTGCATTAGTGTCCAGCGACAATGTTCCCCGCGTGTCGCGCGGGAGACACGCCCAATTCTCGCAAGAGAAGCCGGGGAACCGCCGGTGGCGACCTCCGACGCCGCCACGGGGTGAATCCGAGTCTTTCGGTAGGGCTGCTCCGGCCCGAACCCGTCAGCTAACCCGGTAGGCGTCGACGAGAGGAGCTGGTTGGTGAAGCCCACGCTCAGCGGTGGGGGGAAGTCGGCGGGCAAGCATGCCCGCCCTCCGGAACGGGCTCGGCGGGCGCGCCGCGTCGGTGTGGTGAGTCTCACAGTCGCCGCGCTGCTCTTCGCCATCCCCGTCGGTTCGGCGTCCGCGGATCCCGAGCCCACCCTGAAAGAGCTCGCCGACCAGGCCACGAAGCTGCACACCGACATCGAGACGCTGACCGAGCAGTACAACGGCCAGCGGGAGAAGCTCAAGTCCGCCAAGAAGGCCGCCGAGGTCGCGCAGAAGACGCTGACGACCAGCGAGTCCGATCTGGCCGCCAAGCGCGCGAGGGCCGTCGCGCTGGCCCAGAACGCCTACATCACCGGCGGCATGAAGACCCTCGCCTTCGCCACCTCCGACGACCCCGAGGGCTTCCTCAACCGCGCCGCGACCTCGTACGCGCTGCAGGCCGAGCAGAGCGAGGAGATCAACCAGCTCACCAGGGCGATGGACACGGCCACCCGCGCCAAGGAGAGCGCCACGGCCCGCATCGACGAGGTCCAGAAGCTCGTCACCGACCTCGACACCAAGCGCGACAGGATCACCAAGCTGGTGGCGAAGGTCGAGAGCAGCCTGTTCAGGCGGGCCCTGGGCGAGGCCGGACGGCCCGGCACGCGGGCCGTGCGCGTCAACCTGCCCATCCCGGGCTCGGGCAAGGCCGCGGAGGCCGCGCGGTGGGCGCTCACGCAGCAGCTCAAGCCGTACGTCTGGGGCGCCGAGGGTCCCAGCTCGTACGACTGCTCCGGGCTCGTCATGGCGGCGTTCCAGCGCGTGGGCATCTCGCTGCCGCACTACACCGGCGACCAGTGGACGGCCGGCCGGCACATCTCGCGCGAGGAGCTCCGGCCGGGCGACCTGGTGTTCTTCTACAGCGACCTGCACCACGTGGGCATCTACATCGGCGGCGGCATGATGGTGCACGCCCCGCAGACGGGTGACGTCGTACGGATCGCGTCGATCGCGAGGCGGCCTTTCGCCGGCGCGGTCCGCATCGCCGACTGAGCCCGCACCCCGGCGGTCCGCCGCGGCTAGATCAGCTGGCGGCGGGCTGCCCAGGCCACGGCCTCGATCGCCGTGGCCACGCCGATGCGGTCGCAGATTCCCCGTAATCTTCGGCGTACCGTGCGCCCGCTGATATCCAGCCGCCGCCCAACCCGATCGACCGTGACTCCCTTGGCCAACTCCGCCAGCAGCGCCAAATCAGCATGGCTGAGCTCAACGCCTTCAGTGAGCACATCCATCGGGAGCCCTCCCCCCAACAGCAGAAACTTGGACCTCACAGACGGGCCAAAGCCGCTCCTCGCAGACGGTAAACGCATCCTGGAAAGGTCGTCAAGCATGACAATCGCCGCACTTGACGAGCGCTATTGACATGATCCGCTATATATGACGCACTCGCGATATGTCAGAACGTAGTGTGATCACATTGGGGCTTCCGGAATAGCCCTGACCAGCGCTCCCCTTTTCGATCAGCGCGGTATGGATATTCCCCATGATCGATACATCTATGGCGTGATCTTTCCGCCATGGGGTCAGCCACCAATCGCTCGCTTTGTACGGCGTCACCATGCGATCCGACAACCCAGGTCAGATGGTTGATTAAGGCGAGGTGATCAATTCACCGGGGGGATCGCCACCCCGGGTTCCGGACGCGTGAAGGGCCGCGAGCGTGCCGGGCGACCTCGTTTCCGGGTGTGCGTGAGGGGCGCGTGGCGAGGTGGTCACAGGGGCGGCCGGAGCACCGCGAGCGGGCCCGGGCCCGCCCCTCGGCGACCTTGACGCCATGCTGACAAGCGCGCTCGGATCGGAAACCGGGCGGCCCGGAAGCCGGATTCGCGACGGCGGTGATCGCTCAGGCGCCGGCGGCGTCGTAGCGGTCCCTGGCGGCCTCGACGTCCTCCATGTGCGCCTCGGCCCAGCTCTTGATCGCGGCCACCAACGGCATCAGGCTCTCGCCCAGCGGGGTGAGCGCGTAGTCCACCCGTACCGGCACGGAAGGGGTGAGCGTCCGCGAGACCAGACCGTCGCGCTCCAGGCCGCGCAGGGTCTGCGTGAGCATCTTCTGGCTGACGCCCGCGATGCGCCTGGACAGGTCGCTGTAGCGGCGCGGGCCGTCCGAGAGCGCGGTGAGCAGGAGGGTGACCCATTTGTCGCTGAGGGTGTCGAGCAGCTTCCTGGAGGGGCACTCGGCGAAGTACGCGTCGAAGACCTGCTTGGCCTCGTCGCGCTGCTCCGCCGCCGTCTTCGTGGCCACCCGCACGCCCCTTCCCCGCCTGCTACTTACCAGGAGAGAGTAGAGCGCCCGGGGCGGGCGCTCCAAGACGTGGGTCAGTGGGTGGGCTTGACCAGCGGGAACAGGATGGTCTCGCGGATGTTCTTGCCGGTGAAGGCCATGATCATCCGATCGATCCCCGCTCCCATGCCCCCCGTGGGCGGCATGGCGTACTCGAGGGCCTGCAGGAAGTCCTCGTCCAGCTGCATCGCCTCGAGGTCGCCCCCGGCGGCCAGGAGGGACTGCTCCACCAGGCGGCGGCGCTGCTCGATGGGGTCGATCAGCTCGGAGTAGGCCGTGCCCAGCTCCGTGCCGAAGCCGATCAGGTCCCACTTCTCGGTCAGCAGCGGGTTGTCCCGGTGCTGGCGGGTCAGCGGCGAGGTCTCCAGCGGGTAGTCCATGACGAACGTGGGCTGGACGAGCGTGTGCTCCACCAGGGCCTCGAAGAGCTCCTGCACCAGCTTGCCAGGGCCCCACTTCGGGTCCCAGTGGATCTCGCGCCGATCGGCGATCTTGCGCAGCTCCTCCAGGCCGGTCGCGGTGGTGATCTCCTCGCCCACGGCCTCCGACACCGCGCCGTAAAGAGTGACGCGCGGCCACCGGGCGATCCCGAGGTCCACCTCCACCCCGTCATGGACGACCACCGTGGTGTCCAGGGCGGCCACCACGGCCTTCTGGTACATCCGCTGGGTCAGGTCGGCCATGTCGTTGTAGTCGAGGTAGGTGCCGTAGGCCTCGAGCATCGTGAACTCGGGGTTGTGCGTGGAGTCGGCGCCTTCGTTGCGGAAGTTGCGGTTGATCTCGAAGACCTTCTCGATGCCCCCGACCACGAGCCGCTTGAGGTAGAGCTCGATCGCGATGCGAAGGTAGAGCTCCATGTCGTAGGCGTTGATGTGGGTCTTGAAGGGCCGGGCCGCCGCGCCGCCGTGGATGGGCTGCAGCATGGGCGTCTCGACCTCGAGGTAGCCCTCCTCGTGCCAGAAGTCACGCACCGCGCGCACCGTGGCGCTGCGCAGGCGGGCCATCTTCCGCGACTCGTCGTTGACGATGAGGTCGACGTAGCGCTGGCGGACGCGCGCCTCCGGGTCGGTGAGCCCGACGTGCTTCTCCGGCAGTGGGCGCAGGCACTTGGCGGTGATCTGCCAGCTGTCGGCGAGGATGGACAGCTCGCCGCGCCGCGAGGTGATGACCTCGCCGATCACGCCCACGTGGTCGCCCAGGTCGACGTCGCGCTTCCACGCGGCCAGCGAGTCCTCGCCCACCTTGTCGAGAGAGATCATGACCTGCAGGTCGGCGCCCCCGTCGCGGAGCGTGGCGAAGCAGAGCTTGCCGCCCACGCGGTTGAGCATGACGCGCCCCGCGACCGCGACCGTGTCGCCGGTGGCGGTGTCGGGCTCCAGGCCCTGGTATTTCTCCCGGACCTCGGCGTTGGTGGCCGTACGGGGGAAATTCACCGGGTAAGGATCGACGCCCTCGCTGCGAAGGCGGTCGAGCTTCTCCCTCCGGATGCGCATCTGCTCGGGAAGTTCGTCGCTCACAAGAACAAAGGGTAGGGGATATGGCGACCTGCAAGGGTTCGTCGGCACGCTGAAGGGCCGCTGCAAGAGCCCTCTTCTATCAATGTCTCACGAGCTCAGGGGGGAACCGGTAGGGAGCCGGTCCCAGGGGGAGCTCAAGGAGAGAAGATGTTGAAGAAGATCGCGACCGGCCTCCTCGCCGTCGCCGCCACCAGCGCGCTGGCCCTGTCGCTGCCCGCCGCCGCCAACGCCGCCACGGCCGGCGCCCCGAGCCACGACGACGACTACTCCGACTACTGGGGCCCCGTCTACGCCAAGAACAGCCAGGCCAAGTCGCAGGGCTGGATCGGCGTCAGCTGGGACGAGGACGGCGAGTCGAACGAGGTCACCGTCAAGGGCCGGCTCTACGACCTGGACAACCGCGACGAGGACGAGGGCGGCAAGTGCGCATTCGTGAAGTTCGAGGCCAGCGACTTCGACCACGACTGGTCGCCGGTCTACTCCAAGAAGTACTGCGGCTTCCCCGGCTACAAGAAGTTCACCTTCTCGGAGAACGACGTCTTCAGCGTGCGGGTGAAGGTCTGCCAGATCGGCCAGTACAGCAACTACCCGACGAAGTGCGGTCGCTGGGACTACATCTACACCAACGAGAGCGAGTGACGAGTCGTCCCCGGACGCGCGAGCGGCCTCCCACCCGAGCGGGAGGCCGCTTTTTCCTGCTGGAGCTCAGGCGGTGTTCCGGTGGTAGATCAGGCGCAGGCCGATGAGCGTCAGCCACGGCTCGTGCACGTCGATGGAGCGCGACTCGCCCACCACCAGCGCCGCGTGGCCGCCCGTGGCCACCACCGTCACCTCGTCGGGGTCGTCGGCCAGCTCGGCCGCCATCCGCTCCACGATCCCGTCCACCTGGCCCGCGAAGCCGTAGATGATGCCGGCCTGCAGGGCCTCCACCGTGTTCTTGGCGATCACCGAGCGCGGCCTGACCAGCTCCACCTTGTGCAGCTGGGCCCCGGCGGCGGCCAGCGCGTCGACCGAGATCTCGATGCCGGGAGCGGTCACCGCGCCGACGTACTCGCCCTTGGCCGACACCGCGTCGAACGAGGTCGCGGTGCCGAAGTCGACGATGACGCAGGGGCCGCCGTACTGGTTGATGGCCGCCAGCGCGTTCACGATGCGGTCGCTGCCGACCTCTTTGGGGTTGTCCATGCGTACGGGCACCCCGGTGCGGATGCCCGGCTCCACGATCACCGCCGTCACGTCGCCGTAGTAGCGGCGGCACATCTCACGCATCTCGTTGAGCACACTTGGAACGGTCGAACAGATGGCGATGCCGTCAATGTCCGCACCCTTGAGCAGCGGCGACTGAGCCAGCAGCCCCTGGAGGACGACCGCGATCTCGTCGGCGGTGCGGCGGGCGTCGGTGGCCAGCCGCCAATGCTCGATGACGTCCTCGCCCTCGAACAGTCCGAGCACGGTGTGCGTGTTGCCGACGTCGATCGTGAGCAGCATCAATTACCCCCGCAGATCCAATGCGATGTCCAGAGCCGGCGCAGAGTGCGTCAGCGCTCCCACCGCCAGATAGTCAACGCCAGTTTCGGCCACGCGACGAGCCGATTCCAAGGTCAATCCCCCGCTGGCTTCGAGCGCAATCCTCTTGTTCGCCCGATTTTTCACGACATATACGGCGCGGGCCGTGTCCTCGATCGTGAAGTTGTCCAGCAGGATCTCCTCGGCTCCCTCGTCCAGAACGGCCTCCAGTTGGTCGAGCCGGTCGATCTCCACCTCGATCGGCAGGTCGGGGTAGGCCTCCCTGACCGCCCTGAACGCCTCGGCCACCCCACCGGCCGCCACGACGTGGTTGTCCTTGATCAGCGCGGCATCCGACAGCGACATCCGGTGGTTCACGCCGCCGCCGCAGCGCACCGCGTACTTCTCCAGCGCCCGCAGCCCCGGCAGCGTCTTGCGGCTGTCCCGCACGCGCGCCGCCGTGCCGCTGATCGCCTCCACCCACCTGCCGGTCAGCGTGGCCACCCCGGACAGGTGCGTGAGCAGGTTGAGCGCGGTGCGCTCGGCCGTCAGCAGGGCCCGTACCGGCCCCTCGACCGTCATCAGCACGTCTCCGGCCCGCACCCGCTCGCCGTCCTTGGCCCTTCTCTCGGTACGGGCGGCGCCCAGCCGGACGAACACCGCCTCCGCGACCGCCAGCCCGGCCACCACGCCGTCCTTGCGGGCCACCACGTCGGCCGCCGAACGCTGCTCGGCCGGGATGGTGGCCAGGCTCGTCACGTCGCCGGCCTCCTGCAGGTCCTCGGCCAGCGCCCGGTCGATCAGCGCGTCCACCTCGGCCGGGTCCAGCCCGGCGGCGGTCAGCTCCTGTGCCAGGCGCGACGGCATCGCGTCGCCGTGGGGCGTGTACGTCATGCGGGGGCCCTCCTCGGTCAGGGTCACGTCCAGGTGGCCCAGCCAGTCGTTGTCGTCACGGGTGTCGTAGTCCTCGCGCCAGTGCGAGCCGCGGGTCTCCAGCCTGGCCGCCGCCGCGCCGGTGAGCACGGTGGCGACGGTGAGCAGGTTGGTGGCCTCCCAGGACTCGGTGCATGCGGGCACCTCGACCGGCGTCCAGCGCGCGTCGCGCAGCGCCCTGGCCGTGGCCAGCAGCGACTCGCGGCTGCGCAGCACGCTCGCCCCGGTGCTCATGTGCGCCTGGATCCGGGACCTGACCCTCGGGTCCACCAGCCCGGAGGCGGCGCCGCTCTCGACCGGCTCGCCCGGCGCGGGGCGTACCGCCTGGATGTCCTCGGCAATGCGCTCGGCGAAGACGAGCCCTTCGAGCAGGGAGTTGGAGGCCAGCCGGTTGGCGCCGTGCACGCCGCTGCAGGCCACCTCGCCGCAGGCGTACAGACCCTCGATCGAGGTACGGCCGCGCAGGTCCGTCATGACGCCGCCGCTCGCGTAGTGGGCGGCCGGGGCGACGGGGATCGGCTCGGTGGCCGGGTCGATGCCGTGCTCCCGGCAGACGGCGTAGATCGTGGGGAAGCGGGTCTCCCACTTCTCACGGCCGAAGTGGCGGCCGTCGAGGTACATGTGGTCGCGGCCCGTCTCGCGCATCCTGCGCATGATCGCCTTGGCCACGATGTCGCGCGGTGCCAGGTCGGCCAGCTCGTGCGCGCCCTGCATGAACCTGACGCCCTCGT
The DNA here is from genome assembly GCF_014873145.1 of Nonomuraea angiospora. Lineage (NCBI taxonomy): Bacteria > Bacillati > Actinomycetota > Actinomycetes > Streptosporangiales > Streptosporangiaceae > Nonomuraea > Nonomuraea angiospora. The sequence goes on from NZ_JADBEK010000001.1 coordinate 7,489,521, forward strand.
GGTCCACCAGGTACGCCCCCTCGCCCCTGACCGCCTCCGAGATCAGCGGCTGCTGGCCCGTCGAGCCCTCGCCGAGCCACAGCACGGTCGGGTGGAACTGGACGAACTCGATGTCGCGCACCACCGCCCCGGCCCGCAGCGCGAGCGCCACCCCGTCGCCGGTGGAGACCGCGGGATTGGTGGTGGCCGAGTAGACCTGGCCCATGCCGCCGGTGGCCAGCACCACCGCCCTGGCGCGCACCGCGCCCACCCCGTCGCGGGCGCCCTCGCCCATGACGTGCAGCGTCACTCCCCTGGCCCGGCCCTTCGCGTCCTTGAGCAGGTCGAGCACCAGCGCGTGCTCGATCACCTCGATCTCCGCGGCCCGTACGGCCTCGACGAGCGCCCGCTGCACCTCGGCGCCCGTGGCGTCGCCGCCCGCGTGCACGATCCGGTGCCGCCGGTGCCCGCCTTCCCTGGTGAGCTGGAGCTCCCCGTCGGCGGTGCGGTCGAAACGGGCGCCGCGGGCGATGAGCCGTCGCACCGCGCCGGGCCCCTCCGTGACGAGCGTGCGCACCGCCCGCACGTCGCACAGCCCGACCCCGGCGATCAACGTGTCGTTCAGGTGCTCGTCAGGGGTGTCGCGGGGGTCGAGCACGGCCGCGATGCCGCCCTGGGCCCAGCGGGTGGAGCCCGCCGACAACACGTCCTTGGTGACGACCAGCACCTTGGCGGACGGCTCCAGCTCCGCGTGGCGCAGCGCCACGGTCAGGCCCGCGACGCCGGAGCCGATGACGACCACGTCCGCCTCGACGGTCCAGCCGGGCGCGGGCGCGGTCAACCGCAGGGGAATCGCCGGTGCACTCATCAGGGGTCTCCTCACTGAGGGATTTCGTCAATATGACGATAACGCCTCGCACGGAGTGAGAAGTCAGCGGCCCTCCGTTTTCCGGATGAACGCCTCAGGGCATACCGGGCTGCGAGTAATCCGCCTCAGGCGGGGTTAAAGGTGAGGGTGACGTTGTCGATCAACCGGGTGGTGCCCACCGTGGCGGCGACCGCGAGCACGGCCGGCCCCGCGTACGACTCGTCCACCTCGGCGAACGTCGCCGGATCGACCAGCGCCAGATAGTCGGTCGCGAGCCGGGACCCGGCCGCGTCGAGCACCTCCTGGGCCACCGCGCGGACCCGGGCAGGGGTGAACTCGGCCGCGCCCGCCCGCAAGGCGCGGGAGAGCGCCAGCGCCACCTGGCGGTCGTCCTCGGACAGGTAGCGGTTGCGGCTCGACAGGGCCAGGCCGTCGGGCTCGCGTACGGTCGGCGCCCCCAGGATCTCGATGGGCAGGTCGAGGTCGGCGACCATGCGGCGGATGAGGGCGAGCTGCTGGGCGTCCTTCTGCCCGAAGACCGCCAGGTCGGGCTGGACCAGGTTGAACAGCTTGAGCACGACCGTCAGCACGCCGTCGAAGTGGCCGGGCCGGAAGGCACCCTCGACGATCGAGCCCATGTGGCCCGCGGAGACGCTCACCTGGCGGTCGGAGGCGTACATCTCCGCGGCGTCAGGATGGAAGACGACGTCCACGCCCTCGGCCCGGCACACGTCCAGGTCGGCGTCGAATGTACGGGGATAGCGTGAAAAATCCTCGCTTGGACCGAATTGCAGGGGGTTGACGAAGATACTGACCACGACCTGATCGGCGCGGACGCGGGCCTGCCTGATCAGCGACCTGTGCCCCTCGTGCAGCGCGCCCATGGTGGGCACCAGGGCCACCGCACCACCACGACGCGCCTTGACCAGGTCTTCCCGGCCTTTGGCAACGATCAACTCCATAAAAAGCCCCTTAATCGCATCTCAGGTCCATATATTGCCCCCCAGCGCGTCGAGGAGCCGCTCCGCCTCCTCCGGTTTGAGCAGCCCCGCGGCCAGCGCGCGGTCGGCCGTGAGGCGGGCCAGCGCGATGTAGGCGTCCGCCGCCTCGGGCGCCGCCAGGATCAGCGCGTCCACGTGCTTGCGCACGGTGCCGGCGTCGCCGCGGACGACCGGGCCGGTCAGCCCCGCGATGCCCAGCCGCAACACGTTGTCGAGCGCGGCCCCGAGCAGCGGGCCCAGCATCCGCCCCGGGTGCTCGACGCCGATGCGCCCCAGCAGCTCCTGCGACTCGGCGATGAGGGTGACCATGTGGTTGGCGGCCCCGGCCAGCGCCGCGTGGTAGAGCGCGCGGTCGGCGTCGGCGATCCAGACCGGCTCGCCGCCCATCTCGATCACCAGGGCCTCGGCGATCGGCCGCAGCACGTCGGGGGCGGTCACGCCGTACGAGATGCCGGTGAGCTTGTTGAGGTCGTCGTCCCTGCCCGTGAAGGTCATCACCGGGTGCAGTGCGAGCGGCAGCGCGCCGGCCTTGGCGGCCGGCTCCAGCACGGACAGCCCGTACGCCCCGCTGGTGTGCACCAGCAGCTTGCCGTGGAGGTCGGCCCCCGTCGTGGCCAGCCCGTTGACGAGGTCGGGCAGCGCGTCGTCGGGCACGGTGAGCAGGATGAGCTGGGCCGCCGCCACTACCTCGTCGGGCCTGGACGGCTTGACGCCGAGCCGGTCGGCCGCCCATCGCTGTGAATTGTCCGAAACGCCGCTCGCGGCCGCGATCCGGTGGCCCGCCTGAGCCAGTGCGGCACCGAGGGCCGAGCCGACCTTGCCCGCCCCGAGTACGCCGACAGTCAGCCGTGCCGGGCGATCCCCTGCGTCCATGACGTCACACCCCTGTCGACCTGCTGATGAGAAGCCTGCCGGGCGGACTGCCGCCCTGGCCTCGACCAGGCACGACGAGCTGGACTCCGGTCCGACGAGCAGGCTTCTGTTGTGGCACTGCCGACCAGCGTAACGGCCTCTCAAGTCTGCGGACCGTAGGGCCTGTCCCGCGACTCGCCCGGGGGCTCCTACGTGACCGCGGTTTTGCCGCCCGTTGAGTTAACGACAAATGCGACAAGGGCATACAAAACGTGCACCCCCTGTCGGAAGAGATGAGGAGAGGGGTTCCATCGCATGGCAGCGGGCGCCGAGTCCCCTCATCCAGGACCCGACGCCCGCAGGATGTGACCTCTTTGGAGGTGCGACCGGCCGGCCGCTCGCCGACCGGCCAGCCGGAGTCAGAGCCCGGGCCGGACGAGTGCCGGCCCGGGCTCTTTCTTCTGTCAGTGGTGGCTCGGCACGTTGGCGTAGGCGCCACCCTGGCAGCCGGCGAACGCGGCGCCGATGACGGCCACGGCGTTGCCACAGACGTTGATCGGGATCGCGATCGGAAGGTGCAGCTGGTTGCCGCCGAGCACGCTGCCGTTGCCGCTGGTCGTGTCGGCGTGCGCCGGGGCCGCGAGCGACAGCATGGCGACGGCTCCTGTGACGACCATGACCTTCTTCAGCACGAGGGCTCCTCTCGATTTGGCGGCCTGGGGCCGCTGGTGCTTGCGCGGGAGCGGCCGGTCGCGCCAAATTGGGGGTGACGCAACGCGAACGCTCGATGACATTAGGTAAACGTAGCGCAAGTCGGCGACTATGAGTAGCCAAATGATGACGATGCGTGTCACACGAAAGTCATGAGATAGTCCTGCCATGTGGCTCACCTGGCGCGCCGCAATGGAGCGTGCGCTGTACGGCGAGGAGGGCTTCTACCTTCGCGAACGCCCTTCAGGCCACTTCCGCACCTCGGTCAGCGCCTCCCCGGCGTTCGCCGACGCGGTGCTGGCGCTGCTGTCGGAGGTGGACGCCGAGCTCGGCCGCCCTGGCGTGCTCGACCTGGTCGACATCGGCGCGGGCGAGGGCCTGCTGGTCGCCCAGGTGCTGGAGGCCGCCGAGCCCGCGCTGCGCGACCGGCTCCGCGTCACCGCCGTCGACCTCTCCCCACGGCCGGAGGGCCTGCCCGAGCGGATCGCCTGGCGGCGGAGCGTGCCCACCGGCATCACGGGCCTGGCCATCGCCAACGAGTGGCTCGACAACGTGCCGCTCGACGTGGTGGAGCAGACCGCCGCCGGGCCGCGCCTCATCATGGTCGACGTCCGCACCGGCGAGGAGCGCCTCGGTGAGCCGCCGCGACCGGACGACTGCGCCTGGCTCGACCGGTGGTGGCCGCTGACCCGGGTGGGCTCGCGCGCGGAGATCGGCCGCCCCCGCGACGAGGCGTGGGCCTCCGTCCTGGGACGCCTCACGAGGGGCCGAGCGATTGCCGTGGATTATGCACACCCTGTGGATAACCGGCCGCTCTGTGGCACGTTGACCGGTTACCGCGATGGCGCGGTCGTTGCCCCGATCCCCGATGGGACCTGCGATATCACGGCTCATGTCGCGCTTGACGCGTGCGCCGAGGCCGGGCGCGAGGCCGGCGCGATATCCACAGCCTTGTCCACACAGCGCGACGCGCTGAGGGCTGTGGGGATCACCGGCACCAGGCCCCCGATCGACCTGGCCCGCACCGAGCCGCGCGCCTACATCCGGGCACTGGCCAGGGCGTCGGAGGAGGGTGAGCTGATCGACCCGGCGGGGCTCGGCGGGTTCGGCTGGCTCAGCCAGAGGCGGTGACGCTGGCTCAGCCAGCGGCGGTGACCTCCAGCGACCGCAGCCCTCTGATGACGTAGCCGGGCTTCCAGCTCGGCTCCTCCCGCAGTTCGAGCTTGGCCGCCCGGTCCAGGAGGGCGCCGTACGACTCCATGAGCTCGATGCGGGCCAGCGGCGCGCCCAGGCAGAAGTGGATCCCGGCCCCGAACGAGATGTGCGGATTGTCGGCCCGCCCCACGTCGAGCCGGTCGGGGTCCTCGAAGACCGCCGGGTCGCGGTTGGCCGAGCCGAACAGCAGCGCCACCTCCGAGCCGCGCGGGATCTCCACCCCGTGCACCTCGATGTCCTCCAGCACCCAGCGCTCGAACATCTGCAGCGGCGTGTCCCAGCGCATCACCTCCTCGACGGCCGTGGGCAGCAGCGAACGGTCCTCGCGCAGCCGTGCCAGTTCGGAGGGATTGCGGAACAGGGCCCACCAGCCGTTGCCCGTCACGTTCACGGTGGCCTCGTGGCCGGCGTTGAGCAGCAGCACGCACGTGCCTACCAGCTCGTCCTCGGTCAGCTCGTCGATCTGCGCGAGCGCGCTGATCAGGTCGTCGCCGGGGGCCCGGCGGCGCTGCGCGGCCAGGGTCTTGAGGTAGCCGGCGAACTCCGACGCCGCCCGTACCGCCGTGTGCTGGGCCTCAAGGCTCGGGTTGAGCTCGTACATGCCGCAGATCTCCGCCGACCAGGGGCGCAGCAGGTGGCGGTCGGCGTGGGGGATGCCGAGCATCTCCGCGATCACCGTCACCGGGAGCGGCTCGGCGACCTCGGCGAGCAGGTCGCCGCCGCCCTTCTCCACGAACGCGTCCACCAGGCCCGCGGCGATGGCGCGCACCCGGGGACGCAGTGACTCGACCATGCGCGGCGTGAACGCCTTGGAGACCAGCCGGCGCAGCCTGGTGTGCACCGGCGGCTCCACGTCGAGCATGCCCGCCCTGATCACCCGCCAGAACGGGTCCTGGAACTCCGGCTCCGGCGGCCTGCCGAACTCCTCGTGGGTGGCCACGTGAAGGTAGGACCGCCCCAGGCGGCGGTCTCTGAGCAGGGCGTTCACGTCTGAATGACGTGAGATCAGCCACTGGTTCGTCGGCTCGAAGTAGCTGACCGGCGCCTCGCGCCTCAGCTCGTCGTACACCCGGTACGGGTGAGCCACGAAATCCGGATCCCAAGGGTCAAATCGCACTATTTCATCTTAAGGAGCGGGTTCCTCCTGTGTCGCCGTTCGCTTGCCCCGCGCCCGGATGTTCAGCAGCTCCACGACGAGCGAGAACGCCATCGCGAAGTAGATGTAGCCCTTGGGGATGTGCTGGCCGAAGCCCTCGGCGATGAGCACCACACCGATCAGCACCAGGAACGCCAGCGCCAGCATCTTGATGCTCGGGTGCCGGTCCACGAACCTGCTGATCGGGCCCGAGGCGAAGAGCATCACCAGCACCGCCACCACGACCGCCGCGATCATCACGCCGAGCTCGTCGACCATGCCGACGGCGGTGATGACGGAGTCGAGCGAGAACACGATGTCCAGCACCATGATCTGGACGATCACCGCGGCGAAGGAGGCCGCCGCGGCCTTCTTGCCGTCCTTGCCCACGGGGCCGTCCATGCTGTGGCCGATCTCGGTGACGCTCTTGCCCAGCAGGAACAGGCCACCGAGCAGCAGGATCAGGTCGCGTCCCGATATTTCGTGACCGAAGACGGCGAACAGCGGCTCGGTGAGCTGCACCACCCACGACAGGGCGAGCAGCAGGAGCAGCCGGGTGATCAGGGCCGCGCCCAGCCCCAGCACCCGGGCTCTGTCCCGTTGTTCGGGAGGTAGTTTCCCGGCCAGGATGGAGATGAAGATGATGTTGTCGATCCCCAGCACGATCTCCAGGGCGACGAGGGTGAAGAAACCGATCCATATCTGTGGGTCGGTCACCCAGTCCAACATTTACGCACCTCCATGACACATGAGCGGGATTTCCGGTAGCAACGAGCCAGGTGCCGGATAAGTTCACCGACTTGCGATCGAGGGAGGGGATTGGGTTATAGTCTCCGCCGTAGGTCATGAGTGCCAGCGACAAGCCCCGGCTAGCTGGCCGGCAACCCTCGCGTCCGCGGCGGGGTGCCCCGGGTGAAGACCTGGTCCGTCACGAGGCGTGGCGGGCAAGCGCGGGCTCCGTGGCTGCTTCCAGGGGTCCGATGACCCTGAGGGAGATGTGCCGTGTCCACGTTGACGATCTTCAGCTCCGTTCCCGCTCGCGCCGCCGAGGCGGTTCCGGTCGCCCCGAGCAGGCCGATCCCCGCCGTGCTCGGGGCCGATCTCGAGGTGCCGGTCAAGGGTGGCAGGCTCGTCGGCTACGCCAACCTCGACTACGCCGCCAGCGCCCCCTGTCTCGAGCCGGTCAGCGCCGCCGTGACCGCCGCGCTCCCGGCCTACTCCAGCGTCCACCGGGGCGCGGGCTACGCCTCGCAGCTCACCACCGCCCGCTACGAGCAGGCCCGCCACACGGTCCGGGCGTTCGTCGGGGCCCGCCCGGACGACGCCGTGATCTTCACCCGCAACACCACCGACGGCACGAACCTCCTGGCCCGCTGCCTGCCCGCCGGCACCACCACCGTCGTCTTCGACACCGAGCACCACGCCTCCCTCCTGCCCTGGCCCAAGTCCGTACGGCTGGCGCCGCCCGCCTTCCCCGGCGAGGCCGTCCGCGCCGCCGACGAGGCCCTGGCCGGCATCGACGGCCCCAAGCTGCTCGTGGTCACCGCCGCCTCCAACGTCACCGGCGAGCTGTGGCCCATCGCCGCCCTGGCCCACGTCGCCCACCGGCACGGCGCCCGCATCCTGGTGGACGCCGCCCAGCTCGTACCGCACCGGCGGCTCAACCTGACCGCGCTCGACCTGGACTACGTGGCCTTCTCCGGGCACAAGCTGTACGCGCCGTTCGGCGCGGGGGCGCTGGTCGGGCGGCGCGACTGGCTCGCGGAGGGCGAGCCGTACCTCAAGGGCGGCGGCGCGGTGCGCTCCGTGGGCGACGACACCGAGTGGCACGACGACCCCGAGCCGCGGCACGAGGCGGGCACCCCGAACGTGCTGGGCGCCATCGCCCTGGCCGCCGCCTGCGACGCGCTCACGGCCACCGGCTGGACCGCGCTGGTGCGTGAGGAGGAGCGGCTGATCGCGCGGCTGCGGTCGGGGCTGGCCTCGATCGAGGGCGTACGGGAGCTGTCGCTGTGGGGGGACGACCACCCGCGCGTCGGCATCGTGTCGTTCACCGTGGACGGCTACTCGGCCCGCGAGGTGGCCGAGGTGCTGTCCAGCGAGTACGGCATCGGGGTGCGTGACGGCAAGTTCTGCGCGCACCCGTTCGTCCGGCACCTGTTGGGTGAGACCGACGGCGGATGTGAGGACGGCACCGCTTCCGCGGTGCGGGCCTCCATCGGCATCGGCTCCACGCAGGAGCACGTGGACCGGCTGGTCGAGGCCGTGCGCGACCTCGTCAACCGCTGAGTGAGCCGCTAGACGGCGTCGGAGCGGTTCGGCGGCTTGCGGTGCGGCGGCGGCTCGTCGGAGACCAGGGCGTCGATGTCCCTCATGTCGTCGTCGTTGACCCCGCCGGCCCGGTGCTCGGTCGGCTGCCTGGGCACCCGAGGCGCCTCGGCGGACGTCGCGGGCGTCGCGGGGCCGGCGGGCCTGGTCGTGACGTTCGACGGCTCAGGACGCTGTGGCTGCGCGGCGTGCTCCTCCTCGGCGGCCCGGCGTGCCGAGCGCCGGCGGAACATCGCGGCGAAGATCCCGTCGATCCCGATCCGGCCACCCCCCAGCGCCAGGAACAGCAGGCCCAGTGCCCCGAGCGCGCCGGGCAGCTCCCAGCCTCCGGCGCTGGACAGCACCCCGTGCCCCGCGTGCACGTACGTGATGGCGCCCAGCATGTTGATCAGCAACAGCAGCCCCACGAGGCGCACCAGCAGGCCCAGGATCAGGAAAATGCCGCCCGCGGTCTCCACGACGGTCGCGAACGCGGCGGCGAGCTCCGGCATCGGGATCCCCATCCCCTTGAACGCCTGCCCCGTGGCCGCGAGGCCGCCCTGCCACTTCTGCGAGCCGTGCGCCACGAGGACCACTCCGGTCACCAGCCGTGCGATCAGCGTCGCGACATCAAACACAACTCTCTTCATGGTGTTATCTCCCCCCGTTCCTGGTATTCCTCCCCGTGTCCGAGTTAGGGATGCGTTTGCGTACCATTCCTTGACCCGCCCCCGCCCTGGATCATCAACCGGGGCGGTGGCAGCATTGCCATATGACGGAACGTGTGGTCGGGATCGGCGCGGGTGCGAAAGAGCTGGCCACCGAGGACATGATCCTCAACATCGGCCCGCAGCACCCGTCGACCCACGGGGTGCTCCGGCTCAGGCTGACCCTCGACGGCGAACGCATCACCGCCGCCGAGCCGATCATCGGCTACATGCACAGGGGCGCGGAGAAGCTGTTCGAGGTCCGCGACTACCGTCAGATCATCATGCTGGCCAACAGGCACGACTGGCTGTCGGGGTTCGCGAACGAGCTGGGCGTGGTGCTGGCCGCCGAACGCCTGCTCGGCATGGAGCCCCCGGTCCGGGCCGTGTGGGCGCGCACGCTGCTGGCCGAGCTCAACCGGGTGCTCAACCACCTGATGTTCCTCGGCTCCTATCCCCTGGAGCTCGGCGCGATCACGCCGCTGTTCTACTCGTTCAACGAGCGCGAGCGCATCCAGGCGGTCATGGAGGAGATCTCCGGCGGACGCATGCACTACATGTTCAACCGGGTCGGCGGCCTCAAGGAGGACCTGCCGCTCGGCTGGCTCGACCGGGTGTCGGAGGCCGTCGCGGAGACCCGCCGCCGCGTGCCCGACATCGAGAACCTCATCCTGCACAACGAGATCTTCATCGCCCGCACCAAGGGCGTCGGCGTGCTCTCCCGCGAGCAGATCACGCAGTACGGCGTCAGCGGCCCCATCGCCAGGGCCTCCGGCGTGGACTTCGACCTGCGCCGCGACGACCCGTATCTCGCCTACCCCGAGCTGCCCGTGAAGGTCGTCACGCGGCAGGCCGGCGACTGCCACTCGCGGTTCGAGGTGCTGTTCGACCAGCTCAAGGTCTCGCTCGACCTGGCCGACGCCTGCGTCTCGCGGCTGCGCTCGCTGCCTCCCGGGCCGATCAACCAGCGCCTGCCGAAGGTGCTCAAGGTGCCGGAGGGCCACACGTACGCGTGGACCGAGAACCCCCTCGGCATCAACGGCTACTACCTGGTCTCCAAGGGAGACAAGACCCCGTGGCGGCTCAAGCTGCGCTCGGCCTCCTACAGCAACGTCCAGGTGCTGCGGGAGATGCTGCCCGGCCACCTGGTCGCCGACATGGTGGCCATCCTCGGCTCGATGTTCTTCGTCGTGGGTGACATCGACAAGTGAAAGCCGAGCGCGACAAGTACGTCGACTGGCTCCGCGCCCTGAGCCTGTGCGTCGTGGTGGTCTGGCACTGGGCGTTCACCATCCTGGAGTGGAAGCCGAGCGGCCCCGAGCCCACCAGCCCGCTGGGCTTCACCTCGGGGCTGTGGATCCTGACCTGGCTGCTTCAGGTGCTGCCGCTGTTCTTCTACGTGGGCGGCCACGTGCACCTGCTGTCCTGGGAGCGGGCCAGGGCCCGCGGCGTCGGCATCGGCTCGTTCGTATGGCGGCGCATCCGCGCGCTGGCCTTACCCGCCCTGTTCCTGTCCGGGGTGTGGATCGCCATCGGGGCGGTCGTGACGTACACGTTCCAGGTCGACTGGATGTGGCGGGTGGTGCTGCTCGTGCTCAGCCCGCTGTGGTTCCTGGGCGTCTACCTCGTGCTGATCGCGCTGCTGCCCGTGGCGCTCTGGCTGCACCGCCGCTACGACGTGCTGGCGCTGATCTGGCTCGGCGGCGCGGCGCTGGTGGTGGACGTGGTGCGCTTCCGGTACGGGGTCGACTGGGTGGGCTGGCTCAACATGATCATCGTCTGGGGGCTCGCCCACCAGGCCGGGTTCTTCTACGACCGGATCGTCATCCTGCCCAGGCGCTATGACGTCGCGGTGCTCTGGACGGGGCTGTTCGCCCTGTTCGGCCTGGTCTACTCGGGCATCTACCCGGGCTCGATGGTGGGCGTGCCGGGCGACAAGTGGTCGAACATGGCGCCGCCCACGTTCGTGATCGTCGCCCTGCTGCTGTTCCAGGTCGGGCTGGTGGAGGTGCTGCGGCCGTCGATGGAGCGGGTGCTGGAGCGTCCGGGCTGGCGGCGGGTGAACGAGTTCATCAACCGGTACTCGCTGCCGCTCTTCCTCTTCCACACGACCGGGATGGCCATCGCGCTGGGCCTGTCGTGGTGGCTCTTCGGCTCCCTGGGCACCGAGATCCCGCCGGACCTGAAATGGTGGCTGGAGCGCCCGATCGCCATCATCGGCCCGCTGATCTGCACCGCCCCGGTCATCTATCTGTTCGGGCGTCGCCGCGTTTAGTCTGGTTTGTGCTCGTCCTTGTCCTTGGGGATCCGGCAGGCGTGCTCCAGGTAGAGGGCGGCGCAGATCAGCACCACGCAGGACACGAACGACCCCGCCGCGACGAAGAACTCCGCCCGCGGCGTCTCCCGGTCCAGGATCTGCACCGTGTAGAGCGCGAAGCCGGCGAACAGCCCGCCGAACACCGCCCCCGCGTACGCCGACGCCTTGGCCAGCGCGGCCAGCCGGGCCACCGACAGCGGCTCCACCGGCTTGGTGTCCGGTTTCCTGGCGATCCTGGCCTTGGTCACCCAGGCGCTGTAACCCTCACCGATGGCCAGCAGCAGCACGGTCGGGATCGCCGTCCACGGCATCAGGGGCAGGTCGGAGTAGAAGGGCCTGACCGCCGCCCACGTGATCAGCGCGACGACGGCGATGATGCCGACCAGGGGGCCCGGATGGGTCGGCCTCAATCGGGCCTCTGCAGCTTCAGGTCGTCGCGCAGGCGTACGCCCTGCTGGTCGAGCGCCGCCAGCAGCTCCGTCACCCGGCCGCGCCCGGGCACCACCGCGTCAGGGTCGGCCTGCGCCCACGGCACGAGCACGAACGCGCGCTCGTGCGCGAGCGGATGCGGCAGCGTCAGCTCCGGCTCCTCGCAGACCGTGTCACCCACCACGATCAGGTCGACGTCGAGCGTGCGCGGCCCCCAGCGCTCGGCGCGCACCCGCCCGAAGGCGTTCTCCACGCTCTGTGCCCGTTCCAGGAGCGTGCGCGGCTGCAGGGTGGTCTCCGCGATCACTATCGCGTTGAGATAAGGCTTCTGTCCCGGTGGACCGCCCACAGGGTCGGTCTCGTAGACCGGCGACGCCTGGACGAACTCCAGCCCCGGGGCGTCGAACAGGGTGTCCACGGCACCTTGCAACGTCTGGAACCGGGGCCCCAGGTTGCTGCCGAGAGCGAGGACGACTTTCATACGCGGCTCCGCTCAATGGTCACGACCACGTCGTCGAACGGCAGCGGGATGGGCGCCGCCGGTTTGTGCACGCTCACCTCGACCTTGCGCACCAGCTCGCTGGCCAGGCAGACGTCGGCCAGCCGCTGCGCGAGCGTCTCTATCAAGGCGACCGGCTCGCCCTGCACGACCTCGACCAGCGCCTCGGCCAGCTCCCCGTAGTGGACGGTCTTGGTGAGGTCGTCGCCGGCCGCGGCCGGCGCGGTGTCGAGGAACAGCGTCGCGTCCACGACGAACTCCTGCCCGAGCTCCCGCTCGGCAGGGAGCACGCCGTGCCTCCCCCTGGCCCGCAGGCCCTTGAGAGCGATGCGATCAGGGCTCAAGCTCGCCTTCCTCCTCCTCGTCGTCATCTCCCTGGAGCACCGGCGAACCGTGGTGCATCCACAGCCGCCAGCCCTGCGCGGTGCGGAGGTAGACGTTGCTGGCCACCACCTTGCCCGCGGCGAAGCTGGACTCACCCTCCTCGCCGGCGGTGAGGATGTTCTCGACGCAGGTGAGCACGGCCACATCGCCCAGCACGGTCGTGTCGACGTCGGTCAGCACGAACTGGATGTAGGTGGTGTTGGCCATGATCAGGGCCCACGACCGCAGCACCTCGGACCGGCCGCTGAGCAGGGTCCAGCCCGGGTGGACGCAGCTCACCTGGTCGTCGGCGGTGTCTTCGGCCCAGATCTCGGTCATCTTGTCGAGATCCGCGTTCTCGATCGCGGCGTAGAACTCCTGGTTGATCGTCTCGATCGCGACGGTGTCGACGCTCATGTGTTGGCTCCGGCTCTCTTCCATGCGGCTGCCACGCGTACGGCATCGGCGTTGGGGCCCACCTCGTGGACGCGTACGCACCAGGCGCCCGCCTGGGCGGCCAGCGCGGTCACGGCCAGCGTCGCGTCGTCGCTGCGGCTGAACGGCCGGGGTGCGCCGTCAGGACCTGCCAGCAACCGCCCGAGGAAACGCTTGCGCGACGCTCCGATGAGCAGTGGATAGCCCAGCTCGGCCAGCTGGGGGATCCCGGCCAGCAGCGCCCAGTTGTGCTCGGCGTTCTTGGCGAAGCCCAGGCCGGGGTCGAGCACGATCTGCTCCTCCGTGACGCCCTCGGCCAGGACCAGATCGACCCGCTTGCCGAGCTCCTCGCGGACCTCGGTGACCACGTCGGCGTAGACCGCGCGGCTTTCCATGTCATGGCTGTGGCCGCGCCAGTGCATCACGACGTACGGGACGCCGGTCGCGGCCACCACTCGCGGCATCTCCGGGTCGGCGAGACCACCGCTCACGTCGTTGACCAGCCGCGCCCCCGCCTCGACCGCGGCCTTGGCCACCTCGGCCCGCATCGTGTCGACGCTGACCGCCACTCCCTCGGCGTTGAGCGCCCTGATCACGGGGACGACCCTGGCCAGCTCCTCCTCCAGGGACACCCTGGCCGCGCCGGGGCGGGTGGACTCGCCACCCACGTCGACCAGGTCGGCCCCCTCCTGAACCAGCTCAAGGCCATGCTGGATGGCGGCCGCCTCGTCGAACCACAAGCCGCCGTCGGAGAACGAATCGGGGGTCACATTGACCACACCCATGACGAGGCACCGATCCGCACCTCCCGGCACGCTGATGGGCACGCTAGTCATGGGCCAAGCCTAGGCGCTCCCCCACACATGTTGACATCGTGGGTACCCCGTTCGGTCATCAACGACCCAGGATCAGCGCCATCGCCTCAGATCGGGTCTTGTCGCTCGTGCGGAAATCGCCGCGAACCGCCGAGGTGACGGTCTTGGCGCCCGGTTTGCGTACGCCGCGCATCGTCATGCACAGATGCTCGGCCTCGACCACCACGATGACTCCGCGCGGCTCCAGAACCCGCATGAGAGCGTCGGCGATCTGGGACGTCATGCGCTCCTGGACCTGGGGGCGGCGGGCGAACACGTCGACCAGGCGAGCCAGCTTCGACAGGCCCGTCACCTGGCCGCGGTCGTTGGGGATGTAGCCCACGTGGGCCACACCGTGGAACGGGACCAGGTGGTGCTCGCAGGTCGAGTAGACCTCGATGTCCCGGACGAGCACCATCTCGTCGTGATCGACGTCGAAGACCTTGGTCAGGACGTCTTCGGGCTTCTGGCCGAGCCCCGAGTACTGCTCGGCCATGGCTCGGGCGACCCGGGCCGGGGTGTCGAGGAGGCCGTCGCGGTCGGGATCCTCGCCGATGGCGTAGAGGATCTCGCGTACGGCCTTCTCGATCCGGCCCAGGTCAACGTCGTACTGAGTCACACACTGTCCCCGGACGGGAGGGCGTCCTGGTGGCCCGCGGTGAGCGAGCCGTTGGCCGACTGCTCCTTGGGGGTCAGGATCGGCGGTCGGTCGGAGGGGAGCCGCTTGCCGTAGCCCGCGTAGGACGGGCGGTGCGCCTTGACCACCACCGGGGCGAAGATCTGCAGCACCTGCTCGCGGGAGAGCGTCTCCTTCTCCATGAGCTCGAGCACCAGGTTGTCGAGCACGTCGCGGTATTCGACCAGGATGTCCCACGCCTGGTCGTGCGCTGTCTCGATCATCCGGCGGACCTCTTCGTCGATCGTGGAGGCGATCTTCTCGGAGTAGTCGCGCTCGTGGCCCATCTCGCGGCCCAGGAACACCTCGGCCTGGCCGGTGCCGAACTTGCGGGCGCCGAGCTGCTCGCTCATGCCGTATTCGGTCACCATGCGGCGGGCGACCGCCGTGGCCTTCTCGATGTCGTTGGAGGCGCCGGTGGTGGGCTCGTGGAAGACGAGCTCCTCCGCCGCGCGGCCGCCGAGCAGCATCGCGAGCTGGTCCATCATCTCCGACCTGGTGGCCAGGAACTTGTCCTCCATCGGCAGCGTCATCGTGTAACCGAGGGCGCGGCCGCGGGACAGGATCGTGATCTTGTGGACCGGGTCGGAATTGGGCAGCGCGTGCGCCACCAGCGCGTGACCGCCCTCGTGATAGGCGATCATCTTCTTTTCCTTGTCGGACATGACCCGCGTCTTGCGCTCGGGCCCTGCCATGACGCGGTCGATCGACTCCTCGAGGACGTCCATCGTGATCAGCTTCTGGTCGGCCCGCGCGGTGAGCAGGGCGGCCTCGTTGATCACGTTGGCCAGGTCGGCGCCGGTGAACCCGGGGGTGCGGCGCGCGATGACGTCGAGGTCGACGTTGGGGGCGAACGGCTTGCCGCGGCCGTGGACCCTGAGGATGCCCTTGCGGCCCTCGAGGTCGGGGCGGTCGACGGTGACCTGGCGGTCGAAACGGCCCGGGCGCAGCAGCGCCGGGTCGAGGATGTCGGGCCGGTTGGTCGCGGCGATGAGGATCACGCCGCCCTTGACGTCGAAGCCGTCCATCTCGACGAGCAGCTGGTTGAGGGTCTGCTCGCGCTCGTCGTGACCGCCGCCCAGGCCGGCGCCGCGGTGGCGGCCGACGGCGTCGATCTCGTCGATGAAGATGATCGCCGGAGCGTTGGCCTTCGCCTGCTCGAACAGGTCGCGCACCCGCGAGGCGCCGACACCGACGAACATCTCGACGAAGTCGGAACCGGAGATCGAGTAGAACGGCACGCCCGCCTCACCGGCCACGGCGCGGGCCAGCAGGGTCTTGCCGGTGCCGGGCGGGCCGTACAGCAGCACGCCCTTGGGGATCTTGGCGCCGATCGCCTGGAACTTGGCCGGGGCCTGCAGGAACTCCTTGATCTCCTGGAGCTCCTCGATGGCCTCGTCAGCGCCGGCGACGTCGGCGAAAGTCGTCTTGGGGGTGTCTTTGGTGATGAGCTTGGCCTTGGACTTGCCGAAGTTCATCACTCGCGAGCCGCCACCCTGCATCTGGTTCATGATGAACAGGAAGATCAGCACGATGAAGACGATCGGCAGGAAGCTCACCAGGATGCTGACGAGGAAGTTCTCCTGCGGCACCTCTGTGGTGAAGCTCTTCGTCTTGCCGGCCTGGTACTGAGCCTGGAGCTCGTCGGTCAGCTTGCTGCCGTAGCCGGTGACCCAGTTGGACTGGATCAGCTTCGTCGGGGCGTCGCCGGCCTTGACCGTGATCGGGTTGGTCAGCGTCACCTCGATCCGGTTGTCCTTGTCGACAATCTTGGCGTTGCTGACGTTTCCGGCGCGAATCTGCTGGAGAACCAGTGACGTGTCGGCCTGCTTGTAATTACCGCCGCCACTCCAAAGCTGAGTGACGAGTAGGAGCAGCACGACGATGCCCAGGATCCACAGCAGTGGCCCACGTGTAAATCGCTTGAGATCCATCCGATGCGGAACCCCTTGCGGGCCCGTCCCTTCCTGACCATGGCCTGGAACCCCGGGCTGGCCCGGGGCCGCGGCATCCGGCACCGCGACTTCTGACTACCCGAGGGGGACGCGCGGTCACCCTCCAGGAGTCTGAAGGTACACCGGCAGAGCGCACGGGGGGACCCGCCCGCTACACCGGTCTTGCCCTATCAACGTACGTCACCTTGCGCGGTGTTCCCGGCCGTGGTCCAGATTGCTACTTGTAAACGTGTGGGGCCAGTGTGCCGATGAACGGCAGATTGCGGTATCGCTCGGCGTAGTCGAGGCCGTAACCGATGACGAACTCGTTGGGAATGTCGAACCCCACGTATTTCACATCGATCGGCACCTTCACCGCGTCGGGTTTCCGCAGCGCGGTGCAGATCTCAAGTGAGGCCGGATTACGCGACTTCAGGTTTTCCAACAGCCAGTGCAGGGTCAGGCCGGAGTCGATGATGTCCTCGACTATCAGCACGTCGCGGCCCATGATGTCGGTGTCGAGGTCTTTCAGCACGCGTACGACGCCGGATGACTTCGTCCCCGCGCCGTACGACGACACCGCCATCCAATCCATTTGCACGGGCACGTGCAGGGACCTGGCCAGGTCGGCCATCACCATGACGGCGCCCTTCAACACGCCCACGAGCAGCAAGTCTTTACCCGCGTAGTCCTCGTCGATCCGCCCGGCAAGCTCTTTGATCTTGGCCTGGAGCTCGTCCTCGGGAATGAGGACATTTTCCAGGTCATTGCCCATGTCGGCAGCGTCCACCTGTGGTTCCTTATGCGATGGGACTGATGGCGAGTATCAGGGTGCCATACCGCCGGACAGCGGACAGACCCCCGGGCAGGTCCACGGCCTTCTGTCCGTGCCAGCTCGTGACCAGCCGGTCCACGGCCAGCACGTGCGTGGCCGAGAGGCCCCCTGACGGGGCTCCGGCCGCAATGGCCGCCCGCCGCAGCACCCGCCGCCTGACGGCGCCGGGGAGCTTCTCCAGCTCTGGCACGGCCAGTGTCACCGATCCCGGAATATCGCTTAGAGCGCAATTTTGGTACGCCATTTCGGCCCACCCGTCGAGGGCGTCGGCGTCCTCCCGCGCCATCCCCGCGGTCCTCGCGAGCGCCTCGGCCACTCCCGGGCCCAACTCCGCCTCGAGGACGGGCAGGACCCTTCTTCGCACGCGGACCCTCGTGTAGCGGGGATCCTCGTTGTGGGGGTCGTCCCAGGGGTCGAGCCCCATGGCCTCGCAGGCCCTGACGGTGGTGGCCCTGGGGAGGTTGAGGAACGGCCTGCGGTAGCGCCCGCTGCGTGCCGCCATCCCGGACAGCGATCTGAGGCCGCTCCCCCTGGCCAGGCCCAGCAGCACCGTCTCCGCCTGGTCGTCGCGGGTGTGCCCGAGCAGGACCGCCTCCGCCTGGAGCCGCTCCGCCGCCTGGGCCAGCGCGGCGTACCTCGCCTCCCGCGCCGCCGCCTCGGGGCCGCCCTCGGTGCCGACCGTGACGGTGAGCACTTCGGCCGGGCTCAGGTCCAGCCGCCGGGCCCCGATGTCCGCCACCGTCCGGGCCCGTTCGGCGGAGCCGGGCTGGAGCTGGTGGTCCACGGTGAGCAGTCCCGCCCTGAGGCCCGCCCGGGGCGCCACGAACGCCAGCGCCGCCGCCAGCGCCAGGGAGTCGGCTCCGCCGCTGCAGGCGGCCAGCACGAGCGCGCCTTTCCCGACGTCGGCCAGCACCTCACGCACTGCCCGGCGCACGTCGGCTACGGCTGGATGTGGACCCACGGGTGCCATTCTCACCCCCCGCCACCCACCCCAACGCCACCCACCCCAACGCCACCCGCACCGGCCCACACCAGGCCGCCCGCTGTCCGCACCCGGCCGCCCGCCGTCGGAGGGCGCCGGACTCCACCGCACCACGACCCGCCGACGCGGCGCTCCAAGAGAACCGGGCGCCGGCCTCACGCACTTGCGCCGACGGTTGCCCGCGCTGCCGTTGCCTGCGCCGCGTGCCCTCCGCCGCCGGCCGTCCGCCGCGTGGCCTGCGCCGCGTGCCCTCCGCCGCCGGCCGTCCGCCGCGTGGCCTGCGCCGCCGCGTGGCCTGCGCCTGCCAGCAGGCCGCCCGCCGGTAACCGGCTGCGCTGGTCATGCGGGCGCCCACCGAGGGCACCCGCATACCGGCTGTTCATGGGCGGTGAGCCCGTCGCAGCGCGCGGTCGGCCTGCTGGCAGGCGGGCCGGGCGGGTCAGGCTGGGAGGGCTGGGGTGCCGATGACGCGGCTGATCCAGGCGTCCGGGTCGGAGATCTCCGGCGTCGTCGGAAGCGTCTCGGGAGAGGTCCAGATCTTGTTGAAGCCATCCATCCCCACCCGGTCCACCACCTTCCGCACGAACGCCGACCCCTCCGCGTACTGCTTCATCTTGAGGTCGATCCCCAGCAGCCGCCGCACCGTACGGTCGAGGCGGGAGCCGCCCTCCCGGCGCTGGGCGAACTTGGCGCGGATATCGCCCACCGAGGGCACCACGGACGGGCCCACCGCGTCCATGACGTAGTCGCCGTGCCCCTCCACCAGGGTCATCACGGCCGTCAGGCGGTCGAGGATCTCCTTCTGGCCCGGCGACTGGATGGCGTCGATGAGGTTGCCCTCCCCGCCGCGCACCACGTCGGCCACCGTGTCGGCGGCGTTGCGGAGGCGTTCGAGCAGCGTGGGCAGGTCGAGGTCGGAGGCGAGCAGGAACTCGGTCATCTGCGACCGGACGTATTCGCGCAGCCACGGCACCCCCGTGAACTGCACCCGGTGCGTCTCCTCGTGCAGGCACACCCACAGGCGGAAGTCGTGCGGGTCGACGCCCATCTCGCGCTCGGCGTGGACGATGTTGGGGGCGACGAGCGTCAGCCGGCCCGTGGGCTCCTGGCCCGTGGGGTCCGGCGGGAGGAACAGCTCGTACTGCCCGAGGACCCGCGAGGCGAGGAAGGCCAGGACGGCCCCGACCTCGACGCCCGTGATGCGGGAGCCCACGGCGGTGACGATGGCGGGCGGCTGGTTGTCGGCGCTGCCCATGCGCTCCGTCAACGGCTCGAGCACCACACGGAAGCCCTCGACGTTCGCCTTGATCCAGCCGGGCCGGTCGACGATGGTCGCGGCCTGCGGCGCGGCCTCCGCGTGGATCTTGGTGAACTCGCGTACGTGGCCCTCGGCCTCACGCGACAGGGTACGGAGCTCGGCGACGGCCTGCCTGGCCTCCTCCCGGCTCACTTGAGGACCGGGGCGCACCAGGCGCGTGCCGGTCGTGACGGCCAGATCCCAGTCGATCACCTGCATACCGTCCACCGTACGTGCTCGATGCCCAACCCGCGAAGGAGCGCCGGTGTCTGGACTGAGGAGGGAGGGAGCGAAGCGACCGAGTGACGAGGGAAGACACCGGACCCCAGCGACTGAGCCGCGATCCGAAGGATCGCCATGAGCACGCGAAGGAGCGCCGGTGTCTGGACTGAGGAGGGAGGGAGCGAAGCGACCGAGTGACGAGGGAAGACACCGGACCCCAGCGACTGAGCCGCGATCCGAAGGATCGCCATAAACCCGGCGATCAAGAGCGGGCCACGGTGGCGGCGAGGCGGTCGAGTACGGGTTCGGCCGTGGCCGGGACGCGGTCCGCCATGAACGCGAAGGTCACCAGCCGCCCGTCCTTCGTGGTCGCCATGCCCGCCAGCGTGTTGACGTTGTTCAGCGTGCCGGTCTTGGCGCGTACGAGCCCGACCTGCCCCCTGCTGTCACTCCCCGTGAACCGCCGCCCGTTCCCCAGCGTGCCGGAGAAGCCCGCGATCGGCATGCCGGAGGCGACGGCGTGCAGGTTGGGCTGGCTCGTGGAGCCGGCCATGGCGATCAGCTTGGCCAGGGCGCTCGGGCTGATGCGGTTGCGGATGGACAGGCCGCTGCCGTCGGAGAGCGAGATCCCCGACGCGGCCCCGAGCCGCTGGAGCACCGCCACCACCGCCTTGGTGCCCCCTTCGAACGACGCCTCCTGGCCTTCCTTGATGGCCACGTGCCTGGCCAGGGCCTCGGCCATGTCGTTGTCACTTCGGGTGAGCGTGTGCTCGACGAGGGAGTAGAGCGGGGCGGAGTCCACCCGGCCCAGCTCGGGGGCGCCCTCCGGGGCCTTGTCGGGCTTCACGGACCTGGAGACCGTGATCCCCTGCTTGGCCAGCAACTTGGCGAACGCCGCGGCGGCGTACTGGGGCGGGTTGGAGACCCGGGGCCGGTGGAAACGGGGATTCTGGCGGCCTTCGTCGATGGTCAAGGCGTAGACGGGCGCGACCTCGCCGTCCGGGACGTAGTTCGGCTTCCAGCCGGGCGCGATCGGCGAACCGACGAACAACGAGGTGTCGTACGAAAGGGTGATTTTTCGAAGGTTTTGCGACTTGAGGGTGGCGGCCGTGCGGGCCGCCAGGGTGGCGAGGGACGCCTGCTTCGGGTACGTCGGTTTGGCCGACGGGCCGGCCAGCATCGGGTCGCCGCCCCCGACCAGGATCGCCGTGCCCGGCTTCGCGCCCTGGACGACCCTGGTGGACAGCCGCGTGTCCGGGCCGAGGGAGGCGAGGGCCGCGGAGCACGTGACGATCTTCGTGGTCGAGGCCGGGACGATGGGGGTGTCGGCGTTGGCGGCGAAGATCCGCTCGCCGGTGGCCGCGTCGAGCACCACGGCGCCCACGTGGGAGCCGAGCGCTTCGTCACCCAGGGCACTGGTGAGCTGGCGCGTCAAAGTACCCTTAGTCGGGAGAGGTCCGCCCCCTGACTTCACCGAAAGCTGGGCCAGCACAGGCCCTGAGGTGACCACGGGGACGGAGGGAGACCCTTCCGGCGGGGACGCCGTCGGCTTGGTCGGTGGAGACTGCCTCGTCAACGCGCCCAGGCTGAAGTCGGTGGTCATCGCGTAAACGCCGATGACGATCGTCAGGGCCTGCAGCACGGCGAGAGTGGTCAACATCACCCACCGGTCGTGCCGCGCCACGTCGTCTGCCTCTCTCCTGTGTTCGCCTACGAGACATTAACGCCCAACCGGGGGTTCCCGGGGGCTTGAGTGCGGGAGACGAAGCCGAACCAGGCACTGCCCGGTGAAGCGGAATCGGCCCATGAGAAAGGACCGCGGTGGAGTTCGACGTCGTCGTTGAGATTCCGAAGGGGAATC
Source organism: Nonomuraea angiospora (assembly GCF_014873145.1). NCBI lineage: Bacteria > Bacillati > Actinomycetota > Actinomycetes > Streptosporangiales > Streptosporangiaceae > Nonomuraea > Nonomuraea angiospora. The sequence goes on from NZ_JADBEK010000001.1 coordinate 7,511,000, forward strand.
GGAACAAGTACGAAGTGGACCACGAGACCGGGAAGATCAGGCTCGACAGGCTCCTGTTCACCTCCACGCAGTATCCCGCCGACTACGGCTTCATCGAGAACACCCTCGGCGAGGACGGCGACCCGCTGGACGCGCTGGTGCTGCTGCAGGAGCCGACCTTCCCCGGGTGTTACATCACCTGCCGGGCGGTCGGCATGTTCAGGATGACGGACGAGAAGGGCGGCGACGACAAGGTCCTCTGCGTCCCCTCGACCGACCCGCGGATGCACCACATCCAGGACATCCACCACGTGTCGGAGTTCGACCGCCTGGAGATCCAGCACTTCTTCGAGGTCTACAAGGACCTGGAGCCGGGCAAGTCCGTCGAGGGCGCCAACTGGGTCGGCCGCATCGAGGCCGAGGCCGAGATCGAGCGCTCCTTCCGCCGGGCCAAGGAGGAGGGTCACCACTGACCCCCTCAGCGGGGCCTGGTGGCGCCCACCAGGTCCCCGCGCCAGATCGAGGCGACCCGTACGACGTCGCCGGTCTGCGGCGCGTGCACCATCTGACCGTTGCCGACGTAGATCCCGACGTGGTGGATGGTGCCCGGATCGCTGCTGACGTAGCCGAAGAACAGCAGGTCGCCCCGTCTGAGCTGGTCCATCGGCACGTGCGGGCCCGACGTCCACTGGGTGCCCGTCCAGTGGTCCAGCTGTATGCCCACCTTCTCCCAGGCCCGCATCACGAGCCCTGAGCAGTCGTACGTATCCGGGCCGGCGGCCGCCCACACGTACGGCTTGCCCAGCTGGGTCAGCGCCCAGTCGGCCGCCACGTCGCCCATGGCCGAGCCCCCCGTGGCCATGCTCTGCAGTGACGCGGCCCGCTGCCTGGCCAGCAGCTCGGCGCGGGTGCGCGCCGCGTCCACCCGGCGCTGGAGGACCACCGTACGAGCCTGCAGCTCCGCCGTCTCCTGCCGCTGCCGGGCCACCGCCTGCTCGGCCACTGTCTTGGCCAGCGCCACCCGCTCCGTGAGGACCCGGTGCGCGGCGTAGGCGTTCGCGGCCTGCGTGCGCAGGATGGCGGCCACCTCCTGCGCGTCGCGCAGGCTGTCGAGTATCGCCGCCTGCTCGCTCCGCATCTGCGCCAGCAGGCTCGCTCTGTGCAGGACCTCCGCCCTGTCGCCCTGATCGACCAGCATGCTGACGACCGGGGTCGTCAGCCCCAGCCCGCCGTAACTCTCCACCGCGAGCAGCGCGACGGCCCGCCTGGCCCGCTCGACCTCCGCGTCCGCCGACGCCAGCCGCGCCCTGGCCTGCGCGTAGGTCTGGTCGGCCTGCTGGAGCCTGACCAGCTCGCCGTTGTACGCCTCCACCAGCCGCTCCACCGCGGCCGCCATCCCGTCCAACCGCGACTGCGCCGTGGCCAGGTGGGCACTGGCCGCCCCCAGCTCTCTCGAACGGTCCCGCGCGGCCTGGCGGGCCTTGCGCACCTCTCGTGAGGAGGGGACAGGGTCGGCCGCGACGGGCGGGCAGAGAGCGACGACCAGGCAGCACACGAGGAGCCCGGCCCGGAATGCGCGCATTGGTCCCCCCGGAAACACATGGTTACTCTATGCACACAGTTCCCGGCAATTCACTCACGTAACGTGATCGCCGCATGCGGATTCAGGCGGGCCAGGATGAGGAGGGCGACAGGGTCGTGGGTCAGCCGGCGGTGGTGGTGGGTGAGGGGGCGTCGGTGGGGGTGATGGTTGCCGGTGGGGTGGGGGTCTGGGTCTGGGTCGGGGTTTGGGCTGGGGTGGGGGTCGGAGTGGGGCACGGGGTGCGGGTGCTGGGGACTGAGGGTGGCGGGTTGTCGGGGGGCGGGCCGCCTGCCGGTGGCCGGTGCGTCGGCGGGGCCGGTGAAGGTGGGGGGATGTACGTCGGGGGTTCCCAGTCGGGGGTCTGAGGAGGGCCGGAGGGGTCGCGGGAGGAGGGCGTGTGACCCACCGGCGAGGAGCGTACGGGGTCGCGGACCGGTGCGACGGACTGCACCAGCATCGGGACGCCGGTGACGCTGATCGGACGGGTGGTCCTGCTGTCCAGGACGGGATCGCCCGTCACCACCACGTCCGGGGGGTCGGAGCGCCAGGGCAGGCGGATGGCGGGCGGTTCGCCCGTGGCCGGGAACGCGGCCGTCGCCACCCCCGACACCCCGCTCCCCTCGGTATCGGCGTGCTGCAGGATCAGCGCTATCGCCACCACGGCCGCGACCGCCGCCAGCGCGCCTGCCAGCGCCTTAGGCCACCTTCGAGCGTTCTTGTCCGCGGGAACGGGAAATCCGGCGGCGCCCAGGTTGCCCGTACGTCTGGCGACGTAACGGCGGTACGGCAGGAGTTCGGGGTCGACGAAGCAGCTCATCACCCGCAGGCGGAGCGCGTCCGGCAGCGTCTGCTGGGGCAGCAGGTCGAAGACCTTGGCGGGCGACACCTCGCGGGTGCGGTGGGGCGCGCAGGTCTCGCAGCGCCGCAGGTGCCGGATCAGGCTCTCGCGCATCTCCTGGGTCAGCTCGCCGGAGAACCCGGTCAGGATCGCGGCCCGCTGCGGGCAGTCGTACGGTCCCTTCAAGGCGAGGATCTCGGCGGTGATCGCGTCGCGCAGCCGCTCGCGCGCCCCCTCCAGGACCTGCTCGACCTGCCGCGTCCCCAGCACCTGGGCCAGCTCGGGCGCGGGCAGCGAGTGCCGGTGCGTGAGCTCCAGGGCCTCGCGGTCGGCGACGGGCAGGCTCTGGACGGCGTTCCAGGCCATGACCCGCAGGTCGGCGTCGGCCGCGTCGTGCGGCGGCGGCGCCTTGGCCAGGGCCTCGGCGGGCCCCGGCGGCGCGGCGGCCCGGCGGCGCAGGCACTCGGCGCGGGCCAGCGCGTACAGCCAGGTGCGCAGCCTGTCGGGGTCGGCCAGCGCGCCCGCGTGCGCCTCCGCCGCGATGAGGGTGTCGCGGAGCGCCACCTGGGCGCTGTCCGCGTTCAGCAGGAGGGACCAGCAGTAGCGGTAGACGCTCTCCGCGTACGTGTCATAGAGCGCGGCGAGCGCGCCCGGGTCACGGGCGCGGAGGGCTTCGACCAGGACGCGGTCATTCATATGACCGAAGGTAATTGATTGGTAACTAGTAGTTCTACCGCTTTCGGGTGTCGGTATGAGAACGCCTTTGGATTTTACCTAATTCATTGTTTATGTTCCGACACGACCTGTGTGTTCCGGTCTATCGGGAACGGCTCGGTCACCGGCTTGACGGTGTGGACCGGCGCGGCGCCGGCGAGCGCCAGCTCCTCGTAGGGGCGGCCGGTCGAGCCCCAGGTCCGGGCCGTGATGTCGGTCCTGGCGACCTTTGTCCCTTGGGGCAGCCCTGACACGGTGAGGATGAATCGCGGCGGGCTTCCGGTTTTGACATCGTCCACGAATGTGCTCCCGCCGCCGAGAAGTTTGCCCTCTTTGTCGCGCAGCAGCGCGTTCACGACGAGGCTGCTGGCCGATATTTGATAGGGGTTACCGACATATCCAGTAATAAGGTATGAGCCGTCTTTCTGGGGCAATGTCTGGACTCGGCTCACGGGGAACCGCTGGAACGCGGAAGGGATCCGCGCCGCCGCCCGCCAGCGCGCGGGACGGTACTGGATCGTCACCTTCGCCGGCTTCTCGGAAGCGGTGGCCTGGCCGGTGAAGGCCAGCGAGCCGCCCGGCGGCACGGCGTCGAGCGGCTGGTCCATCCTGACCACCTCGGTGCCCTTGGCGTCGTGTCCGACGATCGTGGCCACCACGTGCTCGCCGAAGTGCCACGGGTTGGCGTTGCTGAGCACGCCCGCCCAGGTGACGGCGTACCCGTCGGCGGATTTGACGATATTGGAGACCTGCTCCTTGAGCGCAAGGGGCTTGAGCTCTTGCACGGGTCGTTTCTCGCTCGCGCACCCGGAGAGGCAGATCGCCCCGAGTGCGCAGAGTGCGAGCAGGCTGACGGTTCGGCTGCGCGGGATCACTTTGCCGTGATAACCCGTGCATGGGTACGGCTGGCAGAGGACACGCGCCAGGCGTACCAACTCTTTAACGGGGACGTACGACCCTGGCCTCGTCCCAAACCGGCTCGGACGACTCGTAGACCGTGCCGTCGGAGCCGAAGACCAGGTAGCGGTCGAAGTCGGCGGCGAACCAGCGGTCGTGGGTGACCGCCAGAACCGTGCCGTCGAACGCGTCGAGACCCACCTGCAGCGCCTCCGCGCTGGCCAGGTCGAGGTTGTCGGTCGGCTCGTCGAGCAGCAGCAACGTGGCCCCGGACAGTTCGAGCAGCAGGATCTGCAGCCGGGCCTGCTGCCCGCCGGAGAGCGTGTCGAACCGCTGCTCGGCGATCAGCCCCGCCAGCTCGTAGCGGGCCAGCGTCTTCATGGCCTCGTTCTTGAGCTTGGCGTGCTCGGTCATGACGATCTCGACCGGGGTGCGGCCGAGCAGGTCGGGCCTGGCGTGGGTCTGGGCGAAGTGGCCGGGGACCACGCGGGCGCCGAGCTTGGCGACCCCCTCGTGGTTGATCGGCTCGCCGGCCAGCAGGCGCAGGAAGTGGGACTTGCCCGAGCCGTTGGAGCCGAGCACCGCGACGCGCTCGCCGTACCAGACCTCCAGGTCGAACGGGCGCATGAGACCGGTGAGCTCGAGCGCCTCGCAGGTGATCGCGCGCTTGCCGGTGCGGCCGCCCCTGAGGCGCATCTTGATGTTCTGGTCGTTGGGGGGCGTCTCGGGCGGGCCCGCCTCCACGAACTTGCGCAGCCGGGTCTGGGCGGCGTGATAGGGGGCGGCCATGCCGTCGTTGTATCTCGCTTTGTTCTTGAGCATGTTGACCAGGGCCTTGAGCTTGGCGTGCTCTTCGTCCCAGCGCCTGCGCAGCTCGTCGAGGCGTTCGTTGCGGGCCTTGCGGGCCTCGGCGTACGTGCCGAACCCGCCGCCGTGGATCCAGATGTTGCCGGACTCGACGGTCACGATGCGGTCGGCCGCGTTCGCCAGGAGCTGGCGGTCGTGGCTGACCAGCAGCACGGTCTTGGGCGTCTCCCTGAGCTGCTGCTCCAGCCACTCCTTGCCGGGGACGTCGAGGTAGTTGTCGGGCTCGTCGAGGAGCAGCGTCTGGTCGGGGCCGCGCAGCAGCGCCTCCAGGACGAGCCGCTTCTGCTCGCCGCCGGACAGCGTGGACGCTTCCCGATATTTCACCCTTTCGTACGGGACGCCGAGCGCGGCCACCGTACACGTGTCCCACAACACCTCGATGTCGTAGCCGCCCGCGTCGGTGTAGTCGCTGATGGCCTGCGCGTAACGCATCTGCGTCTTCTCGTCGTCGCGCTCCATCATGACCAGCTCGGCCTCGTCGAGCCGCTCGGCCGCCGCGCGCACCGCCGGCGGGGCGACGCCGAGCAGCAGGTCGCGCACGCTGCTCCCGTCGCGCACGCTGCCGATGAACTGCCGCATCACACCCAGCCCACCGGAGCTCGCCACGCTGCCGTCGACCGCCTGGAGGTCACCGGCGATCAGCCGCATGAGCGTGGTCTTGCCCGCGCCGTTGGGCCCGACGAGCGCCGCCTTGACGCCTTCGCCGATCCGGAAGGACACGTCGTTGAGCAGGGGCCGCCCGTCGGGCAGCACGTACGTGAGATGTCCTACTTCGACGTGGCCCATCCCGGCAGGCTACCGGCCCCTTCGGACGCGGTCACCACATTTTCCGCCGATCAGCTGGACGCCACACCGCGTAGAAGGGCCGTCTCCAACGCGACCCGCCCGCGGAGAAACGCGTCCTGAATCTCCCGGGCATGCTCGTAGCCAGGCTGATCAACGAACCAGCGCAGGAACACACTGGTGTCGACGAGGTAGGCGTCAGCCACGAGACCCTTCCCGAAGCTGGTCCAGTTCTTCGTCGACACCTGTCACGCCGCGCATCCTGTCCCGGATCCTCTCCAAGGCCGCGGCCGCCTGAATCCGGCGGCTCGCCAGGAGATTTTCACGGACGAGCGCGATCACCGGTTGCACCCGATCATCGGGGAGCTGATCGACCAGCGAGTGAAGTTCTTCACGCATCGCGCTCATACCCGCAGTGTATGTCCGCCTACTGTCGCGCCATTCGTTTTCCGCCGCCGCGAAGACGGCCTGTTTCTCAGATGAGGGCGGACTTGTAGAAGATGCTGGCCTTGCGGGCGCCCGCGGTGCCGGAGGCGAGGCCGAGGCACAGCCGGGGCCGTCCCGAGACGATCTGGATGGCCATGCCCTCCGGCTCGCGGTAGTCCAGGGACTTGCCCGCCTGGCTGAGCGAGCGCTGGACCTTGGCGCCCGTGCGCAGGTCGACGCAGGTGATGTAGGTGTTGCCCGGCGGGGGGTTGGCGGTGCCGTACGCCGTGCCGTCGAGCAGGTAGAGGTAGTCGCCGTAAGCCGTGTACCCCTGGAAGACGCCCAGGCCGGACGGCTGCGCGACGTCGTACAGCTTCGTGGCCGTGCCCGCCTTGACCGCCGCCAGCGAGTACGCCACGAACCGCGCCTGGCCGTCGACCCGGCAGCGCATGATCAGCCGGTTGGTGGACGGGTCGATGGCGCACGTGGTGCTGGTCGCGCCCGAGATCAAGGTGTACTTGGTGAGCGCCGAGGACGACGTCGTGAGCGTCTGGCCGTTGACGAACTTGAACCTCGCCAGCCGCCGCCCCCACGCGTTCCCCGAGCCGTCGGCGACCGCGTCGGTCTCCGTCCACAGGTAGGCGGAGCCGCCCGACGGCTCCACGCCGATCTGCACGCCGTGGCCGAAGCCCTTGAGGTACATGTGGCCGAGCACCGATCCGGACAGGCTCAGCTTGGTCACGCAGAGATCTCCGGCCGCCGCCGAGCCCGAGCCGTTCTTCAGCTGGGCCAGGTAGATGTGCCCGTTGGTGTTGTCGAAGGCGAACGACTGCAGCACGGTCTCGTCGTACAGCGCCTTCTTCCAGATCAGCTGGGTGGCGGGCGCCGCCAGGTCGAACCGGCCCGCTGCGGAGGCGGAGGCGGCCGCCGCCGCCGTCTCCGTGCCCGCCAGGGCCGCCGCCGCGGCTCCGGCGCCGACCTTAAGCAGTTCTCGGCGAGTGACCGGCATATGACCTCCATAACGGATATATACGGATATTTCAGGAAGCCATCACCCTAGTGCAGCCCGCTGGAGATCACCTCCGAACTCCAACGGTCCAATTCGGCCGAGTGTGAGAGGGCCCTAGACAGTAAGTGATCTAATGACTAGAACTGTAGGGAACTTCCCTCCCCAAGGACGAGTGATGACGCGATTCCGCTCCGCCTTAGCACCCCTCGCCATCGCGTTGGCCGGCCTGACGGCCGTACCGCAGCAAGCCTGGGCCGCCCCGGCCAAACCCGTTCCCTCGGTGGCCCAGCAACAGCAGTCACCGGCCGCCCAGAAGGCCGCGTGTGGCCCGACCGTCAAGGCAACCACCACCGACGCCCGCCTGACCAGCCTTTTCACCAACTACGGCAACGACAACAGCCGCTTGGACGACTGGACGGGCGCCGACGGCACCTACTCGGTCAAGCTGCCGAACGGCAAGGAGCTGTGGATCTTCTCCGACACGTTCCTCGGCCGGGTCAACGCCGACGGCTCGCGCCCGCCCGTGGTCGGGGAGGGCGGGGACACGGTCTTCCTGAACAACTCCTTCGCCGTCGAGCGCAACGGCAGGCTGTCCACGATCCACGACGGCACCGCCGCCGCGCCGACCGCCGTCATGCCTCCGCGCGACCAGAACCACTGGTACTGGGCCGGCGACGCGACGGTGGCCGGCGGGCTCGTGGAGGTCACCTACCAGGAGTACGAGCGGTACGGCACCGGCGCGTGGGACTGGCGCTGGCACCGGAACGTGGTGGCCAGGTTCGCCCCGGGCCGGCTGAACGAGCCCGTCAGCGTCACCGACCTGCCGTCCGGGCACGGCGTGTCCTGGGCCTCGGCGATCCTCAAGGACGGCGGATACACCTACGTGTACGGCGTCGAGGACCTCGGCTCGCCCAAGTACATGCACGTCGCCAGGGTCAGCGGGCAGAGCCTGCTGGGCACGTGGGAGTTCCTGAAGGCGGACGGCACCTGGTCCCCGGACGAGGCCGACTCGGCGCGGATCATGAGCGGCATCGCGAACGAGTACAGCGTCACCAAGGTCGGATCCGGATATGTCCTGATCACGCATGACACGACGGAGGTGCTGAGCCCCAACATCGTGGCCTACACCTCGTGCTCCCCGTTCGGCCCGTTCACCGGCAAGCAGCACGTCTACACGACCCCCGAGACCAAGGGGAACATCTTCACCTACAACGCCCACGCGCACCCCGACGTCGCGGGCAACGGTCTAGTGGTCTCCTACAACGTCAACAGCTTCGTGAACACCGACCACTACCGCGACGTGACCATCTACCGGCCGAGATTCCTGGATGTGACCTTCCAGTGAGGCGCAACTGGGCGGCCCGCCTGCGGCCCGTCGTGATCGACGGGCTGCGGGCGGTCGTGCTGGAGAACGAGCGGCTGCGCGTGACCGTCGTGCCGGACAAGGGCGGCGACGTAGTGGAGTTCCTGCACAAGCCCACCGACACGGACTTCGTCTGGCTCTCCCCGCAGGGCCTGCGCAACCCGCACGACCACCTCCAGGGCGCGGCCGACGACGTCGCCCAGTTCATCGACCACTACGAGGGCGGCTGGCAGGAGGTCTTCCCGAACGGCGGCGCGCCCAGCGAGTACCGGGGCGCGCGGCTGGCGCAGCACGGGGAGGTCTCCGGGCTGCCCTGGCACTGCGAGGTCGTGGCCGACTCCGAGGAGGAGGTCGCGGTACGGCTCAGCGTGCGGACGCGGCGGCTGCCGTACCGGATGGAGAAGGTCTTCAGGCTCAGGTCGGGCACGGCGGCGCTGGAGATCGAGGGCCGGGCCACCAACGAGGCCGGCCTCCCGCTGCACGCCATGTGGGGGCAGCACATCGTGTACGGCCTGCCGTTCCTGCGTCCCGGCGCCCGAATCAGGCTGCCGGAAGGCGTCAAGGTGATCCCCCACCAAAGCGCGATAAATCCGGCGGGCCGGCGGGTCCAGGCGGGCGGCCCGTGGGAGTGGCCCGTCGTCCCGGCCGACGGCGGCGGCGAGACCGACCTGAGCGTGGTGCAGGAGCCCGGGTCGCCGAGCGACATCGTCTACCTGACGGGCTTCGACGAGGGTTGGTACGAAATTTCAGGGGATATCGGTATGCGGGTGGAGTGGGATGCGACGCTCCTGCCGTACCTGTGGATGTGGCAGGAGTTCGGCGCGTCCACCGGTTATCCCTGGTGGGGACGGGCGTACACGCTGGGGCTCGAGCCGTTCTCCAGCATGCCGACCGACGGCCTGGCCGCCGCCGTGGACAACGGCACGGCCCTCGTCCTGGGCCCGCACGAGACGAAGGTGTTGAGGTTGCGCGCGGAGGTTCTGGCATGAGCGAGTTCAGCGGGAAAGTGGCGCTGGTCACGGGCGGTTCGATGGGCATCGGGCGGGCCGTGGTGGACCGGCTGGCCGACGGCGGGGCGTCCGTGGTGTTCTGCGGCGTCGACAAGGACGCGGCGCTCGACGCCAAGAGCGTCACCGGTGTGGTCGCCGACGTGCGGCGGGCCGACGAGATGCGCGACCTGGTGGACCTGGCCGTGACCAGGTACGGCGGGCTCGACATCGTCGTCACCTGCGCGGGCGTGCAGCGCTACGGCACGGTCGAGGACACCCCGGAGGAGGTCTGGGACGAGGTGCTCGACATCAACCTCAAGGGCGTCTACCTCACCTGCAAGGCGGCCGTCCCCGAGCTGAGGGCCCGCGGCGGCGGCTCGATCGTGATCATGTCGTCGGTGCAGGCGTTCTCCTCGCAAGCGCAGGTGGCCGCCTACACCGCGAGCAAGGCGGCGCTCAACGGCCTGACCAGGGCGATGGCGCTCGACCACGCCGCCGACGGCATCAGGGTGAACGTGGTCTGCCCGGGCTCGGTGGACACCCCGATGCTGCGCTGGGCGGCCGACCTGTGGCGGGGCGACCTGTCGCAGGAGGAACAGGTCGCGCAGTGGGGCCGCTCCCACCCGCTGGGCCGCGTGGGCCGGCCCGAGGAGGTGGCCGAGTTGGTGGCGTTCCTGGCGGGGCCGCGCTCGTCGTTCATCACCGGGGCCGAGCACCGGGTGGACGGCGGCCTGCTGGCGCAGAATCCGGCCGCCCTTCCCGAATAGCCCACAGGTTCCCCTGGAGGCGCACCAAAGCTGGCAAGTGTTGCGTCAACGCGACGAACTTGCAGGTCGTACCACTGATAGCAGTGGTCCTCGGCGTGCCGGGCACGCGACCCGATCCGGGCGCGCAGCCCTTGATCGTGCGGCGGGTCGTAGCGACTCGTGTTCGATCATGCACGTTAGGTTACGAGGTCGAAACGACTCACGATCGAGGAGAGACCTGTGAGGCTATCGAGAAAGGCCGCCGGCATCGCCGCCGCGGTCGCGCTGTTCACCGCGGTCGTGCCCGCCACCGCAGCGGTGGCCAGCCCCCGCTCGACCTGCTACGGCGGTCGTGTCTGCCTGTACGCCGACTTCGACTACAACCGCGGTCAGGCCGACCACTGGCGCGACTTCATGCAGGACGACTCGGACTTCTCCGACAACAACTGGCTGAACTGGGACTTCAGCAACTCCTGGGAGACCATGGACAACGACACCAGCTCCATCAGGAACCGCATCGGTTGCAGCGCCACGCTCTGGCAGCACCCGGGCTACACGGGAGCCCACAGCACGTTCACGAACAACTCGAACGACGGCTTCCTGGCGAACAACGCCATCGACGACGACCGCGCCAGCGCGCTCGACATCTGGTGCCGCTGAGCAATAACGGGAGTGCCGGTTTCCGGGCTTGGCCGCCGGAAACCGGCTGCCGCGGACTCCTCGCGGGCGCACTGCTGCTGACCTCGGTCACGGCCTGCGCCGCCGACGAGCCCGCGCCGCGAGCGCCGGTGCAAGGCGTCTCCTCGGTGTCGGAGCTGGTGCTGCCGTTCGACGCCTACAAGACCACTCCCGAGCAGCGGGCCGTCCTGGGCAACGCCCACAACCAACTCGTCGTGCAGTGCATGCGCAAGCAGGGCATCACGATCGACCCACCCGCGGAGGACGCCGCCGCCATCGCCGCGGTGGACCCCGGCAACTCCCGCCGTTACGGCGTCGCCGACATCGAGGCGGCCAAGATCTACGGCTACCACCTCGCCCGGCCGCCCTCGCCCGACACCACGGGCGCCTGGGCCGGCAAGCTCCCTAAACCCGCCCGGCACCGCCTGTACGGCACCGCCGCCGACCGTGGCTGCCTGGATCGGGCCACGCTCACCCTGGACAAGGGCTCGGCGAAGGCCGACTGGCCGTGGCTGTCCCTGCAGGACTCGCTCACGCTGGAGCAGGCCGCCAAGGATCCGTCCGTGACGGCGGCCGCCAAGCGCTGGGAGACGTGCATGGGCCAGGCGGGCCACTCCTATCCGGCTCCCGAGGCCGCCATCGCCGACGGCCGCTGGGACCTGGACAAGCCGACCGTCACCGAGGAAGAGAAGCAGACCGCGACCGCCGACACGATGTGCAAGTGGTCGTCGGGCCTGGTGGTTGCCTGGTTCTCGGCCGACGCGGAGCTCCAGCGGGCGGTCGTCCGGGACAACGCCGACCGCTTCGCCGCGCTCCGCGACAACCTCAAACAGCGCGTCGCCCGCGCCTCAGCCCTGCTGGCCGAGCACGAAGGCGGCCAGGTCCGCTGACTGCCGGAGCCTGCTCGGCTCGTGGACGTACATCATGTGGCCGGCCTCGTAGTACCTGAACTCGACGTTGGCGGCCAGCTCCGCGGGCACGGGCAGGTGCGCGAACGCGTGCTCGGCGGCGTAGTACGGCGTCGCGCCGTCGTGGTAGCCGCAGGCCACGTGTACGCGCAGGTGCGGGTTGGCCCGCATCGCGTCGGCCAGCTTGTCGACCACCGCGACGTGGGCGCCCTCGAACTCCTTGAACGACCACGGGTGCACCCGCGACGTGAGCACCTCGTACGGCAGGTCGTTGGCGTAGCCCAGCTCGGCGCGCAGGTAGTGGTTGAGCGCGGAGCTGTAGGGGCCCATGATCGCGTTCATGCTGGGGTCGGAGGAGAAGTGCTCGCGCCCCGAGTCGGGGTCCCAGCCGGTGAACCGGCCGTCGAGGCGGCCGACGATCCGGCGGCGCGAGCGCAGCACCTCGGTGAAGAACCTGATGTGCTCGATCCGCAGGTCCACGCGGTCGACGTAGTCCGCGCTCAGCCCGGTCAGCGCGGCGACCCTGGAGACGGCGGCCGAGCGCTCCTCGCCGGTGAGGCGGTTGCCGCGGGCCAGCGCCCACGGGTAGTCGCGCTCGGCGTACGCCTCGGCCTCGCGCAGCACGTCGGCCAGCGGCCGGTCGCCATGCAGCCCGTGATAGTGCGCAATAGCGGCATAAGTCGGCAAATAGAGGGCGTAGGACAGGTCGTTGCCCTGGTTGAAGTCCCCGGTGATGAAGTCGAGCACCGAGGAGATCAGCATCACGCCGTTGAGGTACATGCCGTACCGCGACTGCAGGTGGTCGGCCAGCGCGGCCGCCCTGACCGTCCCGTACGACTCCCCCGCCAGGAACTTCGGCGACATCCACCGCCCGTTCCTGGTGGTCCACAACCGGATGATCTCCCCGACGGACTCGATGTCGCCGGTGAAGCCGTGGTACGGCTCCGGCTTCTCGCCCTCGGCCGCCCGCGAGTAGCCCGTCGAGACCGGGTCGATGAAGACCAGGTCGCTCACGCTCAGCAGGCTCTCCTCGTTGTCGGCCAGCCCGTAAGGGGGAGGCAGGAGCGCGCCCGCGTCCCCCATCACCACCCGGCGCGGACCGAGCACGCCCAGGTGCAGCCACACGCTCGACGACCCCGGGCCGCCGTTGAACGCGAACGTGACCGGCCTGCTCAGCGGCTCGGCCCCGTCGAGCGTGTACGAGGTGACGAACATCTCGGCCTTGGCCCGCAGGCCCCCGAACTTGCCGTCGTCGATCACCTCCTCGCGCAGCACCATGGTGCCGGTGGTGGCGGTGTACGCCTGCCCGGACGGCAGCGTGTGCGAGGTGGTGACGAGGTTGTCAGCCGGCGAGGCCGGCTGGGTTTCTTCCGACATATCGCCCAATTATGGAGCTATATCAAGGGACACGGCGGGGTCGGCGAACCGTTCGTTCGGCACAGTGGCGTACCAGCCGGGCCGCCCGGGGTCGCGGTCGTACGGATAGCCGCCCGTCTCCCGGTAGAACTCGGCGTAGCGGGCGACCCGCTCGGGATCCAGCCGCACCCCCAGCCCGGGGCCGGACGGCACGGCGATGGCGCCCTCCGAGTACGCCAGCTTCCCGCCCTCGATCACGTCGTCCCTGAGCTGGTGGTAGTGCGCGTCGGCGGCGTAGGTGAGGTTCGGCAGCACGGCGCCGAGGTGCAGCATGGTCGCCAGCTGGATGCCCAGCTCGCCCGAGGAGTGCACGGCCACCCCGAGCTGGAACGTCTCGCACACCCCCGCCGCCTTCACGCACGGCCTGATGCCGCCCCAGAACGTCGTGTCCAGCAGCACCACGTCGGCGGCCCTGCGCATGACGTTGGAGGCGAGCTGCTCGAAGTTGACGACGACGGTGTTCGTCGCCAGCGGCACCCTGACCTGCTCGCGGATGGCCCTGAGCCCTTCGAGCCCCCAGACCGGGTCCTCCAGGTAGTCGTTGTTCAGCCCCTCGATGGCCCGGCCGAAGCGCAGCCCCTCGGCCACCGACAGCACGGCGTTCGGGTCGTACCTGAGCCGGTCGCCGGGGAACGCCTCGGCCAGCGCCCGGTAGCACTCCAGCTCGTGGTCCGGCGGGAACACGCCGCCCTTGAGCTTGTGCACGGTGAACCCGTGGTCGTCCTTGAGGTGCTTGGTGTGCTCGACGAGCTGGTCGGGCGTGCGGATCTCGCCGTAGCCCTCGGCCGCGTACCGGAAGAACAGGTACGAGGCGAACGGCACGGCGTCGCGGATCCGCCCGCCGAGCAGGTCGTACGCGGGCACGCCCAGGTGCTGCCCGATGAGGTCGATACAGGCGAACTCGATGGCCGCGAGCAGCTGCGTCCTGTTGTTGTAGAGCGAGGCCGTCGGGTTGGCGATCTTGAAGCGCAGCGCCTCCAGCTGGAAGGGGTCATGGTCCTTCAGGTACGGCATGAGCGCCCGGAACGCCGCTTCCGCGCTCTCGCCCCCGCCGCCCATCTCGCCCAGCCCGACCAGCCCGTTGTCGGCCTCGACCTCGACGATCGTGCGCACGAACCGGCCCCAGTGGGCGCCGTTGCTGTGCCGCAGCGGCGCCTCCAGCGGGACCGCGACCGTCGTGGCCCTGATGTCAACGATCTTCACGAACACGTCCCCCAAACAACGGCCACCCCGCAGGCGGGCAGCCGCACCTTGACCGTCTCGTCCACCACGTCCAGCCCGCGGGCCGAGCGCAGGCCCGGCAGGCCGACCGTCACCTCGACCGGCTCGGCGGCCAGCGACTGCAGCCGCACCACGCGCTCGTCGCCCGTCCTCCCGAGGGACGTGACGAGCACGTCGGGGTGGTCGACGGACACGTACGTCTCGGTGACGTCGGGGCTGTCGGTGACGAGCGCGCCCACGAACGGCTCGGTCAGCCCCGAGGCCGCCGCCGCGCCGAGCCGCCGCCCCTGGGCTCCGGCCTCAGAGGTCACGGCGTAGCGGAAGGTGGTCTCGCCCTGCTGCTGGGCCGGGAAGTTGGTGTCCCAGATGTTGTTGAGCGCCCACGAATAGACCGTGCCGTCCTCCTGGTCGAGGGTCGGCGGGAACGGCGCGTACGGCATGTGGATGGTGCCGAGCTGCACCAGCGGCGCCTCCAGCGTGGCCCAGGCGACGGTCAGCTCGGGGTCCTCGAACGCGATCCAGTGCCTGATCGGCAGCATGTACTCGGCCGAGCCGGGCACGCGCGGCACGCCGGGGCCGCCGACGCCGCCGGTCAGCTCCCAGGCGGTGGCCGGCCCGGTGGCGAACGGGAAGGCCAGGAAGACGGCCTCCTTGGCGGGGGTGCCCTGCTTGGCGAGCTGGTAGGTCAGGTCGACCCTGGGCACGCCGGCGTGCAGCTCGATCGTCGTGCGGATCCAGTCGACGCCCTTGCCGTGCAGCTCGACGACCAGCTTCTCGCCGACGGCCGTGCGCTGGACCTTGGTGATCGTGGCGCCCTTGCCGATGGCCCGGTCGCCGAGGAGCGTGCGGTCATGCGCTCCGACGTGTCCCGACAGATGGTTGAAATGCGGGGCGGTGGCGTACTGGTCGTAGACGTACTGGCCGAAGCCGGCCGCCGCGTCGCCGTTGACCAGCTCGCGTCCTGCCCGCTTGTCGAAGATCGAGCCGATGTAGCCCTCGCGGACGTCGTAGGCCACCCGGTAGAACTCGTTCTCGATCACCCCGCTGAGGTCCAGATCGACCGGCTCGGGGGCCTGGTTCACGCCGGGCACGACGTCGAGGCGGGCGTAGCCGTAGCCGGGCACGCCGGGGACGACCGCGTGGACGTGCCGCCCGATGGGCCGGGTCGGCCAGTCGTCCGGGTGCACCAGCTCCTCGTGGTGCGGGAGCGTCTCCCCGGTCCGCGAGTCCACCAGCGCGATCGGCACGTCCACGCCCACCACGTCCCTCGGCAGGAACGCGCGGACCACGTCGGTCCGCGTCCACGTGCCGGGGTTGAAGACGGCGAACGAGGCCAGCGCGCCGCCCTCGGTGCCCGCCTCCGACAGCGCGGCGCCGAACCTGCGGACCGCGGCGTGCAGCAGGTCGGCCGCGTCGTCCTGGGCGTCGTAGGCGCCGGACGACTTGCGCGTCCACTGCAGGCCGCCCGAGTCGCCCGCCTCCTCGGCGTCCTCCCACGGGTTGGCCGCGCCCCAGGTGTGCTCGTTGAACAGGGCCACCTTGTCGTAGGCCGCGTCCACCTGCTCGGTCGCGTCCACCCCGGCCAGCGTGTGCAGCGTCTCGGCGACCCGCAGGGCCGACTGCGCCCGCCGCACGTAGCCGAGCGGGCGCGCGCCCGAGCCGAGCCCGTCGGCCCACCAGTCGGTCCAGTCGCCCTCGTGCACGGCCAGCCGGTCGTGGTAGCGCTCCTCGACGTGCTCGAAGAAGTCGCTGTTCACGGCCGAGCGCAGGCGCGGGTAGGCCCACTGCTCGTTCCACCGGCGCGCGATCGACGCGGGCACGATCGACGGCCCCGCGTTGTCGGCGTGCGCGCCCTGCACCCGCAGGTGCAGCACGTCCAGCTCGTACGGCTCCTTCGGCGCGTCCGGCCCCTGCCAGCCGAACGTCCCCGGCCCGTACGGATAGCCGCGCGTGGCCAGCGCCGACAGGTAACGCGGCAGCAGGTCGTCGGCCAGCTCGTAGGAGTCGGTCAGCCCGACCGTGTTGCCCTCCATGTACGCCATGCCGTGCGGCGTGTCCGTGAACCAGACGATGATCTCGTTGCCGCTCGGCGCCCGCCAGCGGAACGGCCTGGTCAGCTTGTCGCCGCCGTGCAGGTAGGGCACGGAGCGACCGGCCCAGTTGTGCGCCGCGGCCAGGTAGCGCACCCCGTGCGAGTGCAGCGCGTCCACCAGGCCGACGACCGCGCCCGGCACGTCGGTGTGCATGGCGGACCTGGTGGCGAAGCCGTACTTCTGCTCCAACTGGGTGGTGAAACGGAGCTGGCGGTGCAGCTCCTCGGTCGAGCACGCCTCCGTGTGGAGCTGGAACGGCAGCGCGGTCACCTCGATCACGCCCTCGCGGGCCTTCTGCGCGAAGGACTCCACCATCTCGGCGGGCCGCGCGGCCAGCCACTTCAGCGCCGGCATCGACGACTCGACCGTCCACCGGAACTTCGCGTCGTCCGGCCAGGACGCGGTCTCCTCGGCCAGCCGCAGCGCCGCGTCCAGGTAGTCGAGGTGGTGGCGGAGCACGGTGCCCTGCGGGTCGGTGTAGCCGATGTCCAGGTGCGAGTGGTGGACGACGAACACGCTCCACTTGCGCTGCGGGGTCACCGTGACCTGCGCGGTGCCGACCACTCCCGCGTCGTCGCGGCACTCCAGCGTGAGCACGCGCGGCGCGTCCACCTCGGGCACCAGCAGCGTCACGTCGCTGCCCGACGCGCTGTCCACGCCCACCAGCACGTGCGTCAGCGGCTCGGTGCTCGACACCCTGACCGCCTGCCGGCCGTCGTGGGTGAACAGAGGCAGCACCGCGACCCGAACCTCCAGCCCGCGCACGCTGATCACCGGTGTCGAGGTGTCGTCGCGCAGCGCCTGCCTGATCCCGTCATAGTCGGGACTGCCCAGGCTCCGCTGGAGCAACCGGCTCGTCATCAAACACTCCCTAGAGACAGGCCCCTGGCGAAGAGGCGCTGGGTGGCGAGGAACAGCACGACGGTCGGCAGCGAGACCACGAGCCCCGCGGCCAGGCCGACGGGCACGGGCGTCCCGGCGTACACGTCGGTCATGAGGCCGGCGATGGCGGTCATCACCGGCCGCACGTCCTCGGTCTGGGTCAGGGTCAGACCGAAGATGAGGTCGTTCCAGACGAAGGTGAACTCCAGGATGAACACCGCCGTCAGCGCGCTGAGCGAGATCGGCAGGTAGATGCCCCAGAAGATGCGCCAGGTGGAGGCGCCGTCCATCCTGGCCGCCTCGAAGATCGAGAACGCTACGCCAGTGTAGAAGTTGCGCAGCACGAAGGCGGCGAGCGGCACGCTGATCGCCGTGTAGATGAGGATCATGCCGAGGCGGCTGTCGTACAGGCCGGCGTCGCTGTAGCCGACGAACAGCGGCACGAGCAGCATCTGCGAGGGGAATACCGTGCCGCCGAAGATCAGAATGAACCAGAAGAACCCGTGCCGGAGCCGCAGCACCACGATCGTGTACCCGGCCAGCGCCCCGATGATCACTCCGAGCAGGGGCGAGACGACGGCGTAGAGGGCGGTGCTGGCCAGGCTCTGCGTGAGGTTGGCGCTGTCGAGCGCCCGCGCGAAGTTCTCGAACAGCGCGAAGTCGGACGAGGGCGCCCACGCCCGCCCCGGATCGTACGAGGCGGCCGGGCGCGCGGCGTTCACGAGCAGCAGGTACGTCGGCCCGAGCCAGACCAGCCCGAGCACCACCAGGACGGCACGCCGGATCACTGGGCCACCTGCCTCTTGAGGTAGAGGTAGGACGCCAGCCCGGTGACGACGGTCAGCATCACCGCGACGGCCGAGCCGTAGCCGTAGTCGCTGGCCACGAACGTCTCCTTGTACATGGTCACCGCCAGCGTCTCCGAGTTGCGCCCCGGACCGCCCTGCGTCAGCACCCACACGATGTCGAACGTCTTCAGGCCGGCCACCAGCGCGAGCCCGACCACGACCGCCGTCAGCGGCCTCATGAGCGGCCAGATGACATACCTGAACAGCCGCCACCCGCCGGCCCCGTCGAGCCGGGCGGCCTCGATCGGCTCCTTCGGGATCGACTGCAGCCCCACCACGAACAGCAGCATGTTGACGCCGAGCTGCTGCCACGTCCAGACCAGCAGCATCGCCAGCGTGTTGACCGGCGCGTCCTGCAGAAAGGCGGTGTCCACGCCCAGCAGCTGGTTGGCGATGCCGTCGTGCGACAGGATCGGGCTCCACACCATGGCCAGGCCGGCGCCGCTCAGCGCGTACGGCAGCAGGAACGGCACCCGGAACCACACGCCGCCCTTGATGTCGTACGACAGCACCGCGACCAGCAGGCCGAGCCCGACGGGCAGCACCATGGTGCCGATGACCCAGAGCAGCGTGTTGCGGATCGAGGTGAGCAGGGCGGGGTCGTCGAGCAGCTTGCCGAAGTTGTGCACGCCGATCCACTGGGCCGGCTCCAGGCCGTCGTAGCGGGTGAAGCTGAGGTAGGCCGTCCACAGGAACGGCGCGTAGAGCAACCCCGCGACCAGCAGGACGGCGGGCGCCACGTACCCGAACCCGAACCGCCCAAGTATGGGAGCACGCGTGTTCATGGCCTCACTCCGTTCGGCGGGCTCGGTCGCCCGAATGCCGCCGCCTTCCCCCGCTCTGGTCGCTCCGCTCCCGCCGCTCCTCCAGGCGACGGCGCTCCCTCGCTCACTGATGCGTGCTCCAGTACTCGTCAGCCGCCTTCTGGATGGTGTCCAGGACCTCCTTGTAGCTGCCGGGCTCCGTCACGAACTTGCCGAACCCGTCCAGCGCGGCCGTCAGGACCGGCGGCGGCGTGGCCTCGAAGTACCGGTTGACCAGGCGGTACTGGCCGCTGCCCGCGTCCTTCGTGACGGTGCCGAGCGCCTTGTCCGAGATGGTCACCTTGGGGTTGGCGCTCACGTCTCCCCTGCTGGTCGCCCACTTCTCCTGCGCCTGCGGCGTGGTCCACCACTTGAGGTACTTCTGGTTGGCGGCGGGGTCGGCGCCCTTGGCCAGCGAGCAGAGCGGCCCGCTCTCGAAGATCATCGAGGTCTTCGGCAGCGAGGGGTTGACGTTGGGGATGACGAAGAAGTCGTAATCCTCGCCGGGCTTCATGTTGCGCTGGCTCATGCTGGTGTTGAACCAGGTGCCGAAGGAGACCATCGCCGCCTTGCCGTTCTTCAGCACGTCACCCGGGTCCGTCTTGTCGCCAGGATTGATGAAATATCCGGCGTCAATGAGGGACTTCCACTTCTCCATCACCTGGACCACGCCCGGGTCGGTGTACTTGGCCTTGCCGGTGGCCAGGCGGTCGTACAGGTCGGGGTCGGAGCCGGCCATGAGCTGCTCGAACCAGACGAAGGAGAACAGCACGCTGGTGTGGTAGAAGGCCTTGACGCCGTTCTTCTTCAGCGTGTCGGCCACCTTGACCAGGTCGTCCCACGTCTTCGGCGCGGTGAGGCCGTACTTGTCGAAGATCTTTTTGTTGTAGAACATGCCCCAGTACGCGACGTTCATCGGCACGCAGTACTGCTTGCCGTCGATCGTGTAGTACGGCGCGAGGTCCTTCGACAGGTCGCCGGCCTGGATCGCCTGCTGCCAGATGTCCGTGGTGTCGGCCACCTGCTTCTGCTTGACGATCTCCTCCAGCATCCCCCCGGTCTGCCAGGTGAACAGGTCAGGCTTGACGTTCGTGCGGAACGACGCCTTGATGAACGCCTGGTATTGGGCCGAGTCCGTGTATCCCGTCGGCTTCATGCCCAGGCCGATGCTCTGCTTGGACAGGGCGCCCATCTCGTCGAAGTACTTCGTCCAGGCGCCCTTGTCGTTGTACAGGGTCAGCTCGCTCTTCTTCTGCGTCTCGGCGCCGTTTCCGCCGCAGGCGGTCAGGACGAGCGCCGCCACGCCGAGCGTGACCACACGTGACCGGAACATGGACCGGCCTCCTTGTTTCTTCGGGGGTCTTACATCAGGGGGATTGCAGCCTGTGCTCTATGACCGTCTTGACGTCCACCAGGTGGGCCCGCATGCGCTCCTCGGCCTGCGCCGCGTCGCGTGCTTCGATGGCCTCCAGGATCGCCAGGTGCTCGTCGTAGTCGCGGCGCCGGTCGTCGAAGATCTGCAGGATCTCCCGCTGCTCGGGTCCGTGGACGGTGAGCAGCGAGTCGACGACCTCGTGCAGCACGCTGTTGCCGGCCAGCCGGGCCGTCGCCCGGTGGAAGGACATGTTCGCGTCGTGCAGGAGGGCGTCGTGGCCGTGCAGGTGCCTGCCCGCCTCTTCGAGCACCCGCTTGAGCGGCGCCAGTTCCTCGGGGTCCGCGTTGTGCGCGGCCATCGCGGCCAGCGGGGGCTCGATCACGATCCGCGCGCCGAGCAGCTCCAGGAGCTGGGCGGCGTGCATCTCGCGCATGTTGGGGTTGGGCAGGACGACCCGCTCGATGTCGGTTCCGACGTAGATGCCGGAGCCGTGCCGCATCTCGATGGCCCCGGTGGCCTCGAGCCTGCGTAGCGCCTCGCGCAGCGTCGGGGTGGTGACGGCGAAACGCTGGGAGAGCTCCCTGGTCGAGGGCAGCCTGTCGCCGGGCCGGTGCCCTCCCGTACGGATGAGCTCCAGCATGCGCTCGGTCAGAGCGTCGGACAGCGTCGGCCGCGTTACCTCGGACATATCAAGTGATCTAATCACTTATTCGTCTGGGCGTCTATGATTTCCTCATGAGACGTGGGCCGGCGCGGACCGCGGCGTTCACTGCTTCAGCAGCTTCATCATGATCTCGATCTGCCCCTTGCGCGAGGTCCGCACCTGCCCCGCCCACTGCTGTACGGCCGGGTTGGCCCCGCCCGCCACCTCGGCGGCGGCCATCTGCACGGCGTCGTCCTGATGCGCGATGAGCAGGTTGAGCAGGTCGTGCTCTAAGGTCTTCGACTTGCGCAGCGCCTGGATCCGCTTGACGTCGGTCTCGGGCAGGCCTCCGTGGTGGTCGTGCGCGCCGGTCGGGGGCGTGAGCGGCTGGTCCCAGGAGTGCAGCCAGCGCAGCATCCGCTCGACCTCGCCCTGCTGCGTGCTGGCGATGGCCGCGGCCAGCGTCCTGAGCTCCGGCGTGGTGGCGCGCTCCGCCCCCACCTTGGCGATCTCGATGCCCTGCCGGTGGTGCGGCACCATCATCTGCACGAACATCACGTCCTCGGCGTTGACCGGGACCTCCTGGGTCCGGGCCGGACCGCAGGCGGTGATCAGCAGGAGGGCCGCTAAGGCGGGCAGCGCGCGCATTATCGACAGGAAACCTTCCTAAGGATTTTCCTGTCAGGCTACGTGACTTCGTAACGCAGGTAAACGATCCCCGAGGGGAACGCCCGGGTTTCCAGCAGCCGGGTCCTGATGGAGGTGTCGAGCTGGGGGAAGAACGGCTTGCCCGCGCCCAGGACGAGCGGGTGGACGAAGATGCGGAACTCGTCCACCAGCCCGAGCCGCAGCACGCTGCCCGCCAGCGTGGCCCCGCCCAGGTCGAGGTCGCCGCCGTCCTGCCGCTTGAGCCTGGTCACCTCCTCCTCGAGGTCGCCGGTGACGAGCGTGCTGTTCCAGCCGACGTGGTCGAGGGTCTTGGAGAAGACGTACTTGGGCATGGCCCGCCAGGTCCTGGCGAAGTCGACCTCGAGCGCGGGGGCGTCGGGCCGCTCGTCGGCGGTGGGCCAGTAGGCGGACATGTTCTCGTAGAGGCGGCGGCCGTACAGGGAGCCGCCCAGTTCGCGGGACATGTCGTTGATGAACGCGTGGACCTCGTCGTCGGGCGCGGACCAGCCGATGTCGCCGTTGGGCGACTCCACGTAGCCGTCGAGGGAGATCAGCATCGAGTAGATGATTTTCCGCATGTCTTTGAGACTGCTCCGGCCCGCGGAACTCATCGCCTTCTCGCGAGAAATTCGAGCGCCTCCCCGCTGTGGAACTCCGAGATCCCCAGCATGAACTCCCGCTCCGGGAAATCGCCGTCTAGCAGCCGGAGCGGCCCCGCGGTGAGCGACAGGTGCTGGGCCAGCGCGTACAGCCTCATCCGGTCTTCGTCCAGCCCGTCGACGCGCAGCCGCTCGTAATGCTCGTGGAAGCGGATCCGCAGGAAGACGTGCTCCCACTCGACGTCGAAGAACATCGTGCCTTCGATGTCGATCAGCACCGGCACGTCGTGGTCGTCCACCAGCACGTGGTCGGGCCCGAGCTCCCCGTGGATGAGCCCGTGATCGGCCCGAGGCTCCACGTCCGCGGCCATCTCGCGCAGCGCGCTCTCGAAGTCCTCCCGGACCGCGCCGATCCGCCCGACCCGTACGGCCGCCTCGTCCAGGTCCCGCAGCGCCTGCTCCAGCACGACCTCGACCGCCGATCGCCGCCGGGTCCCCTCGATCTTCCCCACCCATGGGGCCCGCTCCCGTCCCATGGCCTCGAGGCTCTCCGCCAGCCGATCCATCACCCGGCCCGCCCGCGCCGGGTCGTCGCGCAGCAACGCCTCCAGCGTCCCTCCGCGCACGTCCTCGACCACCACGACGTCGCCCGGCCGGTCCACCAGGTAGACCTCGGGCACCCGCACCCCGAGACCGCTCAACCGGCCATGGGCGGCCTCGAAGAACCGCAGCCCGGACGCGTGGCCGAACGGGGTCTGCGAGTCGGCGTTCGCCGCGGCGGGCCAGAAGTCCTCCTCCTGGGACCAGACATAGACGATCGCACCGGGCCGCCCGTCGTCGAACGAGAGCCGATAAACCCCCTTCTTGCTCCCGCCCCTGAGCCGCTCGACCCCTGCCGGCCGGCGCCCGTCCCCGAAGGCCGCACGCGCGATCTCGGCGAACCGCTGACCATCCATCACATGCCTTTCATCGCTGTGCCGTGGATCCTCAGGAGCCCAGGCTCCACACCCGAATGGTCTTGTCGAGGCCGCCCGAGATGGCGACAGGCGTACCGTCGCTGCGTTTCCCGATCGCCAACGCGAATATCGCGCGAGTGTGCCCGGCGAAGGGTCCGCCAACGCGAGCTCCCGTGTCCAGGTCCCACACCGACAGGCCGCCGCCGTCACCGGAAACGATGACCGGGGAGCCGTCGCCTCGCTGCCCGACCGCGACCTCCATGGTGGTGTCGCCCTGGGCGACGATGGATTCTCCGATGGGCTTGCCGGTGTCCAGGTTCCAGATCCGCATCGAGCTCTTGGGAGCGCTGCCCTCCTCGGCCGGAGAGCCCGGGACGTCAACGGTGACGGCCACCGGAGTGCCGTCGCCCCGCTTGCCTACGGCCAACCCTTCCACCAGGCAGGTGCCGCATCGGCTGAGAGATTTGCTGAGAGGCTTGCCCGTGTTCATGTTCCAGATACGCGCCCTGCCGTTGGTCGCGCCCGTGACGAACACAGGCGTGCCGTCGCTGCGTCTGCCGGTCACCAGTTGGGTGACCGTGAACGCGAAGGGGTTGACGGACGGCTTGCCGATGAGTTTTCCCGTGTCCAGGTTCCAGATTTCGACGTCCCTGGTCAGGGCGTCTCCGCTGGAGATGATGATCGGGGTGCCATCGCCGCGCCTGCCGGTCGTCACCGCATAGACAAGCCCGTTCCGAGCCTTGAGAGGCTTGCCGATCGGCTTTCCGGTGTTCAGGTTCCAGATCCGTATGTCGTCGGCGGCACCGGAGACGATGACCGGGGTCCCGTCGCTGCGCCTGCCGACGGCGACATCGTAGATCTCGCCCTTGTGGCCCTTGAGGGGCTTACCGAGGGCTTTTCCGGTGTCCAGGTCCCAGATCCGCACGG
Source organism: Nonomuraea angiospora (assembly GCF_014873145.1). Classification (NCBI taxonomy): domain Bacteria; kingdom Bacillati; phylum Actinomycetota; class Actinomycetes; order Streptosporangiales; family Streptosporangiaceae; genus Nonomuraea; species Nonomuraea angiospora. The sequence goes on from NZ_JADBEK010000001.1 coordinate 7,535,211, forward strand.
TCTTGTCGTAGCCGGCGGAGACGATGACCGGGGTGCCGTCACTGCGCTTGCCCACCGCCACCGCCTCCACCTGGGCCGTGTGGCCTTTGAGAGGCTTGCCGAGCGGACGGACATCCGCCCGCGACGAAGCCGCTGCCGGATTCAGCAATCCGACGATCATCAACGCGCCCATCGCGATCGCCTTGAGCGGCGCGGTACGGCGTCTCATGCCCACCTCATACTCCAGATCGCCGCAACGTCAGCGACTGGAACCGGAGTTCGTCAGCTCCCACGATGTGGAAGTCCACCACCTCGAAAGTCCTGCGTGCGTACTCCTGGAGCTGCTCATCGCTGCGGAAGGAGAAGAACCGAGGAGGACGCTGATCGTCCTTCTCGAAGGGACCCTCACCCGTCACGCTGCCCCCGCCGTACACGCCGAGATAGAAGAGGCCACCGGGCCGCATCAGCGTGTGGATGGTATCCATCACCGCAGGAAGGTCGCTGTTGGGCACGTGCAGCAAGCAGTTCAGCGCGTACACCGCGTCGAACGAACCAGGCGCGAAATCGAGGCTCAGGAAGTCCATGGCATGGGCTTCGACGCCCTTCTCCCGGCAGAGAGCCACCATGGCGGGCGACAGATCGACGGCCACGACCTCCAGGCCGTTCTCCTGGAAGTACGCGCTGTCGTGGCCGGTTCCGGCGCCGACCTCCAGCAGGCGCCTGCAACGGCCGTCCTGCAGACGGCTCAGGAACGCCTCCCGCTCCGCCAGCTTCCATGGGGCCTTGCCGCTGGCGTCACGTCGCTCGGCACTATCGTCGTATGCCGTTCGGAGGGGGGCCGAGCAGGTCGTCGTAGCGCACGCTCATCGCGCCATGATGCCCTACAAGGGATCTTCGGCAACAGGCACCCGGACACGCAGACGCCCTCTCGCCGCGCGGCTCACGGGCTCTCGCGGCCGTCCTATGAGGCGTCGTGGACGACCAGCGCCAGCTGGACGCGGTTGTCCAGGCCCGCCTTGGTGAGGATGCGGGAGATGTAGCCCTTCACCGTCCCCACGCTCATGTGCAACTCACCGGCGATGACGGCGTTGGTCTTGCCCTGCCCCACCGCCAGCGCCACCTCCCGCTCGCGGCCGCTGAGCGCCGACAGCACCCGCCGGGCGTCGGCCCGCCGCCGGTCGTCCTCCTCGGGCACCAGATGGGCGATCAGCCGCCGGGTGACGCTCGGCGAAAGGCTGGGCTCGCCTGCGGCGACGCGCCGGATCGCCTCGACGATCCCCTCGGGCGGCGTGTCCTTCAACAGGAACCCGCTGGCTCCAGCGCGCAGCGCCCGGAACACGTGCTCGTCGGCGTCGAACGTGGTCAGAATGATGACCTCCGGCGCGTCCTGGCGGGCACGCAGCCTGCGGGTCGCGTCGATGCCGTCGACGCCGGCCATCCGGATGTCCATCAGCACCACGTCGGGAGCGTGCTCACCGACGGCGGCCTGGACCTGCGCGCCGTCGGCCACCGCACCCACCACCTGGAGGGCGGGCGCGCCCTTGAGCATCAGCGTCAGCCCGGTACGGACGAGCGCGTCGTCGTCCACGATGAGCACCCGGATCGCGGCGGACGCACTCCCGGCCCCACCGGAAGACGCACTCGCACCCTCACCCCCGGGCGTACCCGCGGATCCGCTCACCGGCTCGCTCATGGGCTCATTCGTGGGGCCACTCACGGGCTCATTCGTGGGGCCACTCACGGGCTCATTCATGGGGCCGCTCACTTGGCCATGGTAGCCGCGCCGTCAGCCGGAACCCGCCGCCGTCAGTGCTTCCCCGCTCCAGGCGCCCACCCGCCAGCGAGACCCGTTCCTCCAACCCGGCCAGCCCGGCTCCGCCCCCGGTCGTGGCCAGCTCCGCCGCCTCCCGCCCCGCGGGCAGCGGGTTACGCACCTCGACTGTCAGCTCGCCACCGGCCGCGCCGGAGACCATGACGGTGACGGGCCGGCCGGGCGCGTGCTTGCGCGCGTTGGTCAGCCCCTCCTGCACGACGCGGTACGCGGTACGCCGGGCCGTCTCCGGCAGGTCGGCGAAACGTACGTCGTTCTCGTGCAACTCGATGCGCATCCCGGCCCGCCGCGACTCCTCCACCAGCGGCGCGAGCCCGGTCAGCGGGAGCTCGGCCGACGGGCTCTCGCGCAGCACGGAGATGACGGCGCGCAGCTCCTGCAGGGCCTGATGGGCGCTGGTCCGGATAACCCCGGCCGCCTCGGCGACCTCGTCCGGCCTGGCGCCGGCGTTGAACTCCAGCGCCCCCGCGTGCACCGCCAGCAGCGACAGCCGGTGGGCGAGAACGTCGTGCATCTCGCGGGCGATGCCGAGGCGTTCGGAGCGGCGGGCCTCCTCCGCGCGCAGCCGCTGGTCGGCCTCGGCGCGGCGGGCCCGTTCCGCCAGTGAAGCCAGCAGCTCCCGCCGGGTCCTGGCCAGGATGCCCCAGCCGGTGATCGCCCCGCCGAACAGTACGCCGACCAGCGCCCACACCGGGTACGGCGCCAGCCCGGGCGGCCGCCAGGCGAACCTGACCAGCGTCGCCGCCACCCAAGCCACCCCCACCGCGACAGCCGCGGGCGGTCGCCGGTACAGCGCCGCGACGAGCGTGGCGATCCCCGCGGCCACCGACGCGGCCGCGGCCGGGACGGACAGCGCGATGACGGCCAGCGAGGCGGCCACCGGCCACCTCCGGCACAGCCACAGCCCCACGCACGCCAGGGCTCCGCCGGCTACGTCGGCCCACAGGTACCAGCCGGGCGTTCCCGGGACCAGATCCCCCCAGACCACCGCGCCGGCCCCGGCCACGGCGAGCACGATGCCACCGGCCCCGACCGCCCAGTCACGCCGCGACCGCCCCGACACCGACCGCCCACCCGCCCCCGAACCCCAGCCGCTCCCGACCTCGCCACCGCTCCCGGCCTCGCCGCCACTCCCGACCTCGCCGCCACTCCCGACCTCGCCACCGCCGCTCGCGGCTGCGCGGTCCCGGCCCTGCCCCGGGCCGTCGCCGTCTGCGGCTTCTCCATGCCTCCGGGGTTCGCCGTCGCGGCGGCCCCCGTCCTGGCCCTGTGCTGCGAACACAACCGCAGATCGTATCCACCGGCCTTACGCCTGGTAAGCAACCAAGGTCACCATCGCCACCCCGCCATGGCAACCAAAGTCACCACCCGGAAGCGACCGAAGAGGCCACGAACCGGTCTGGCGGCAGCAGCGCGCCCCGCCCGCCGCGGGAGACCGTAGGCGCATGGTCACCTCACGAGCACGCGGCCGGTGGGCCGCGCTCCTGCTGGCCGGGCTCACCCCGGTCGTCGCCGAGCTGACGCTCGGCAATCCGCCCCTCCGCCAGGCGTGGCTGCTCCTGCTGTGGGTGCCGATCTACGGCGCCGGCACCGTACTGATCCGCGAGCTGGTACGCCGTACCGGCCGGGGCTGGCTCGCCATCCTGCTGCTCGGGGCGGCGTACGGGATCGTGGAGGAAGGGCTGGCGCTGCAGGCGCTCACCAGCCCGACCATCTACGGCGTGGCGGATTGGGCGCCCAGGATCCTCGGCCTCAACAGCGCCTACACCGAGCTGAACATCCCCTACCACGCGGTCTTCAGCGTGGCGCTGCCGATCCTTTTGGTGGACCTCACCATCCCGGATCTACGCCATCGGCCCTATCTGGGGCGGACCGGGCTGGTCGTGGCGGGGGTGGTGTTCGTGCTGGGCGCCCTGCTGCTGCGGTGGACGACGGCCTTCATCGACCCCGGCTACCAGGCCCCGCCGGCGGTGCTGGCGGCGTTCGTGCTGGCGATCGCGGTGCTCGCGGTGCTCGCGCTGCGCTTCACCCCCCGCCCGCCGGACGTGGCCGCCGCCGCACCCCGGACGGTTCCCGCGCCGCCGGTCGTCGCGTGCCTGGCCGGGGTGGTGGCGTTCGGATATCTCGCCCTGCTGTTCCCCTTCGGCGGCGCCCGCCACCCGGCCTTCACCCAAGGCGGCTGGGTGGCGGTCCCGATGGTGGCGGCGGCGCTCCTGGCGGTGGCGGCAGCGGTGCTGCTGCGCCGGTGGGCGGCGCACGGCGAGTGGCGCGACCGGCACAGCCTGGCACTGGCCGGCGGGGCGCTCGTGGCGCACACCGCGTTCGGCGTGATCGCCAACGGCGAGAACACCACCGACCGCCTGTCGCTGGCCGCGCTCGGCCTCGTCATGCTCGCCCTGCTGGCTCTGCTCGCCCGGCGTACACGGTGACCACGGCGACCACGACTCTCAGAGCCGAACGAGCCGCCCGTGCCACCTGCCGGCCAAAAACCGTCGGCCCTGTAAACCATGATCAGTCAGACACACGTCCCTGCGCTGTTCAAGGAGTGCCATGGCTGCGACCGACGATGTCGGATGGTGGATCGTCGGATGGGACGAATGGACAGACCTCGACCTCATCCGCGCCCGACTCGCCGCGGGCGCCGATCCCAACTCCGGCGTGCGCATCTTCGACAAGCCCCTGCACGTCGCGGCTGACTGGGGATCGCCGGAAGTGGTCGCCGAACTGGCCATGCGCGTCGACGACGTCGACGCCGAACTTCGAGGCCGTACCGCGCTCTGGACGGCCGTCTTCGAAGGCCGCGCGGACAACGCCCGAGCCCTCGTCGCCGCCGGGGCGGACCCGTGGCGCCCCATGATGGGCGGCTGGTCCCCCGGCCGCCTCAGCCTGGCCACTCCTACGCCCGACTTGTTCCCTGCCCGTCCCGGGCAGCCAGGCCTCTCAACCGCCGAAACCACTGCAGTGGCGGAATCGAGACGGCTGATCCCCGCGCTGGGAGACATCTACCACGAGGGCCTCGGCCTGGCCTGCGTCGCCGGTGTCAACGCAGGCGAAGCCGCACGACGACTGGAGGCCGCGCCGATCACGGGTTCGCTCCCCGATGATTTGTCAGGAGACGAGGGTCTGCACGTCGTCGGCGCCACCGACGTGCCCGGCGGATGTGTCATCAGCCAGCCGTGGGGATATGCCCCCTCCATGCACGGTGTTCTGCGCCGCCTGTCCGTGGGCACCGTCTGCTATGGGATGTTCGACAACGCCGCGAGCGGCATGCAGGGCCACGTTGCCCGCGACGGCCGGCTTGAAGAGCGGGATACGCGTCCTGGCAGCGGCATCGTGTCCGCGGACGAATCACCCGAAGAGATCCTCGCCTCGTACCTCTACCACCGCGAGCCTGTTGCCTACTGTTGTGCTGGCGCAGGCTTACGGCCGGCCGACTCTCGGGCGATCGTCGGCGAGCCCGACCTCTGGCTCAGGCTCCCCCGACGCGACTGGTGGCATTAAGGGGCCGACTTCAGGAACGGCCGACCGTTTGTTCCGGACCGGATTCGCTGTCTCGCCCCATCCTCCAGCGGGCCCGGATTCCCGCGATCAGCAGAACGGCCGCGCTGCCGTTGCCGAGCACCGGCACGAGCTGCCAGAGAAACCACGGCAGCTTTCCGTCCCAGCCCGCACAGTTGAGCAGCCGGTAATAGTCGAGCGCGGCGAACACCAAGTCAAGCGCGACCATCAGCGTGGCCGAAACAGCCAGCGCTCCCACCGCCGTACTGAGCCGCCGCCCTGCCCGAGCGGCGACCACGCCTGACAGCAGAACGCTCATGGAGGGTAGTGCGTACAGGACCACAATCTGCGCCGCCGTGGACATCACGGGCTCGCGCAGCCGCTCCCACCCCCGTTCGAGACCAGATTGCATTTCGGACGGGCTGAGTGAGAGCGGGCCGGCACAGAACACGCCCGCCTCGTCGGGGAAAAACACCGGCAGCCACAGGGACAGGAAACTCAGCATGCACGCCACCAGTGCGGCCACCCACCACCGCAGATGGCGCCACCGAACCATGGGCCGCCTCTCCCCGCACATGATCGACAGCGGACATTGTCCCCCACCACACCCAGTCCCGCGGCCGAGCACCGAAATGCGCGATCGTCGCGGAGCCGGCGCATGGATACGAGGGCCATTCGAGCACTGTCGGGAAGACGGCGCAGGGAGCTCTGGGCAAGCGGAAGCTCCGCGAACTCAGTACACAGGCTGTGGATAAGTGGCCGGCGGACAAGGCCAAGACGCCGAGCGCGTGCTCACCGGCACACGCACCGAGGACCTCAGGGCGCTCTCGGGTCGTGTTCGCCTCAGCGGATCCGTCCAGTCCTGCAAAAGGGCGCAGTGGCGGCGATGGAGCGAATCTTCGGCGATCAGTGAACCTGGGCCGTGATTCGCTGATCCCCCTGCCTCAGTCTCCGATCTCTGATCACCGCGAGCACGATCAGTCCTGCGACCTGAAAGGCAGGCGTCGTGAGTTCACCGGACAGCGACTTGAAGGTCAAGGCAAACCCCAACCAGAGCCGATACCCACGCCCAAGACGTGCTCGACCCCAGGGAATGCTCTGTAGGACAGCCGCCGCCGAGATGACATAAGCCAAGATCAGCAAGAACGCGGCCATATCCTGGGGAGGATCCATCAGCAACAGCGCCATCCCACCCACGAGGCCCACCGCTGATACTGCGCCCACGACCACGCGCTGCGGCACGGTCAGGGCGTCAAACCACGACCTTTTCTGATCCACTGGCTCCACGGACTCACTGTCCCGCAAGTGGCCATAAGCGACCATCCGCGCCGCGCTCGTTGTCACCCACTTCGTCACCCAGTCGGATCGGCAAGCCCTTCGAGCGCTGGGCACAAAGGTGCAGCTCGGCGCGACTTTGCCGACCCGATCCTGCCTATGCCGCATGCCTGGTGGGCCCAGGCCCATGGCCGGGTGGCGGCGCACAGCGCCGCCACTCCTTGATGCCTATGAGTGGACCACGTTGGGCTCATTCCTTTAGTTCAGTATTGGCGGCGAACAGAGTTCCCCGTTCCGTGCCACGCCCCCTGCGGATGTTCAGCCCCTCCGCGCGGAAGCTGATCCATCCGTCATCGTCATTCAGTCCCCGCACGATTCTGGTTTTCACGATGTCGTGGGTCGCGTAACCGACCTCCAGATGTGTCAGGTGACTGTCGTCCTTCCGGTGGACTTTGAGCCCTTCCACGGGGAAGGTGATCCATCCGTCGCCGGCGCTTCTCCCCTGCACCCATTCGGTGTTGATGCCGTTGAGGTCGGCCTTGTCGGCGTGCACAGTTCCCCATGCCCCGCTTCCGTTGCGGACGTCGAGCCCGTCCTTGGGGAAGGTGATCTTCCCGTCGTCGGCGCTCCTCCCCTGCACCCACCCGGTGTTCACACCGTTGAGGTCTGCCCTGTCGGCGAACACGGATCCCCAGGACTGCCCGGCCCCCTTACGCACGTTCAGCCCCTCCTTGGGGAAGCTGATCCATCCGTCATCGGCGCTTCTCCCCTGCACCCATTCGGTGTTGATGCCGTTGAGGTCGGCCTTGTCGGCGTGCACAGTTCCCCATGCCCCGCTTCCGTTGCGGACGTCGAGCCCGTCCTTGGGGAAGGTGATCTTCCCGTCGTCGGTGCTCCTCCCCTGCACCCACCCGGTGTTCACACCGTTGAGGTCGGCCCTGTCGGCCGTCACCGTCCCCCGCCCGCCGGAGTTGCCGGAGATCTCCACCCCTGTATCGGTGAAGGTGACTCGCCCCTTCTTTCCGTCCACCGTCCCCTGGACCCAGAGCGTGTCAATCCCGGTGGTGGCGGTGAGCGTTTCCAGGACGGGGAAGCGCACTTGGACGGTGGTGGTGAGGAAGTGCTGCTTCTGGGTGACGGGGTCGGTGGCGACGAGCGTGTAGGTGGTGGCCCGCTTCGGCGCGTCGGGCGGGGTCCAGGTACGCGTGTCCGAGGAAATGTCCTTCTGCCCGCCGGGGAACAGGATCTTGTAGTCGAATTCGGGGGACCCCTCCCAGCTCAGCGTGAGGTTTTCGCCGGCGCCCACCATGCCCTTGTCCGGGTGGAAGTCGCGCGGCGCCGGAATCTCCTTCGGAGCGGTCTTGACCAGCGCCACCGACGTGTAGCGGGTGTGCTCCCCGTCATCGTCTTCGGTCTTCTCTCGCACCGTCAGCACGGCCGGCCCGGCGGTGGCGGCAATGGTGACGTTCTCCATCGTCAGCACCAGGTAGTCGCCGGGTTTGAAAGAAGCTGCGCCCCCGCTCTTGGGGGTGACTTCGAAGACGTTGGTGTCCCGCTGCGGGACGACCTTCACCTCCTGGGTTGTCGCCTGGGTCCCCCACCGGTTGTCGGTGTACTTGCCCTTCATCTCCGGGAGGTTCGGGGTGAGGTCGCCAACGCCGTCGCCGACGGGCACCTTCACCTCGATCTTGGACCAATCCGTCCTCCTTGCGGTGTTGGTGATGACCAGGTACACCGTCCCTGTGGATTTGGACCTCCGTCCGGCCGCTGACGCCTCCACGGACGCCGGGTCGGTGAAGACGGTGTAGGTCAATGCGGTCATGATCACGACTCCTTTTTGGAGGACGGCACAGGCCGATGAGCCGCCCGCCCCGAGAGCACCGGGGGCAGGACAGGCGGCGACGCTAGGACGCATTCGAAACCCCCCGCTTGGAGATACGCCCCAGAAGATCGCCCTTTAGATCCAAACCTGAGCATTGGAGCGCGGCAATAGAACGCGAGGCAGCCATAGCAGGGCGATTCAGCAACACCTTCAGCGTCTTGACAAGCATTCGGTCCATGCGCCACTGGCGCGCCGCGAATGCCTGCCAAGCTGTGCGCCTGCGCGAGTGTCCCGGGCTGGATGGCGTGAAGCCGGAACCCCGCCTCTCTTACGAAGTACGGGCCGTCCTCGATGCTCAGGCCATGTGGCTGTGGCTCCCCGAGAATCCGCTCATGTGCAGGTCTCTGGTCTTTTCCCGAGGACTGGGGCACGCTCTTCCCGCCGGCCAGGCCGCCGGCCCGTTCACCGCGGCACTCGCCGAGCTGATCGCCCTTCAGGCCAACCAGTTACACATACGATTAGCGACCATGAACGCGCCGCCGGGGAACGCTACCCCGGCCCCCCGAGCGCGGTGAAACAATCTCCGCATGAGCACTCGCCGCCTCAACAGCCCGCGTCACCGCGCCGCTAATTGATCTTTAATCTCCGCGGACGACGGCTGAACTTTCGGCCAGCACCCTGGTCATCTCCACCTCCGCGGGGACGGCGAACCGGCCACCAACGCCAAACTGCACAGCCCTCAGGGTGGCATTGACAGGCAGGACTCGGGTCTGGCCCACCAGCCTGAGAACGCTGGATAAGCACAGGTGAGATGCGTATCGGTTGGATCCTGCGCCATTACTACCGGGACTCCTAGAAGCTCATGTAGGTGGGCACCCCGGCGATTGCCGGTCTAGTCGTCGGCTTGGGCGATGAACTCGGCGTAACCGTCCGCGTCCCAATTGAAATCGGACTTGGGCTTGTGGTCATGGATCTCCATCTCAAACAGCCAGCCCTCGCCGTAGGGGTCCCTGACGATTAGCTCCGGAGTGTTGGCGAGCTCGGTGTTGACGGCGACTACTTTCGCCTCGACTGGTGCGCAGAAATCGCTCCAAGCCTCGCCAGGAGCAGCATCCCCGTCCTCCCACTCCTCATCAGAGTCAGCATCCCCCTCCTGACTCCAAACGACCCGACCGAAGCAGTCACCGAAATCGACGTAGCTACCCACCTCAGGCAACTCCACCCGCAGCCCGCTGTCGGGGATCTGACCTATGAAGAAGGTGGTGAAGCCGACCCTCACCCGGTCGCCAGGCGTGTCCAGCTTCCTGTTGCGCTCGAACCACTCCCCGTTGCCCCACATGTGCAGCTCACCGGCGTACAGGCGATCCTGGGGGTACTCGCTCACTTCTTCCTCCCGCAGAAAGGCAAATCGAACTCTTCTGATCTTCGCCCGCCGGCGGCCGTGGTGTCGAGGGACGACGTCTCTGGGCGGCGCGGTGCTGGACGACCGCCTCGGCGACCCCGTAGCGGAAGGAAGTGGATCGCCCACCCGCAACATCCGGTCAGACTGACGATCAACCCGTATCTGCTCTCCGGAAACCTGGAGAGCCTTCTTTATTTGATCCGTGCTGAGGTGGAGTAGTGAATCAAGAGGAACGCGCGCGAACCGCTGCCTTGCGGGAGCGCTTCGCGGCCTTGGGCGCTGGGGATCCTGACAGTGGGACTGTCTCTGAGGTGGCCGAGAACATCCCCCAGCTTGCTCGCTTTCTCGCGCTGCGTCACATCTGGCCAACACTGATCAACGGCTGGGCGGCAACCAGCGCTCGGGAGAGCGTCCCTGCTGCTGAGCGCCTACTCGCAGCCGGTGCCGATCGTACCGATCTCGTACGCGTTGCTCGATCCGTTGCCTACGAGACGGCCTTTGCCCTGCTGTACAGCATCACAGCCCACGGCTACGACGACGAAGCACCCGATGCTCCCGGATGGCGCCTGATGGAAACGACGCCGGCGGGCGAACTCACCGGCAGGTCGTTGCAGGCCCTGCACGAGGATCTGCTCTCCATGGATCCTTCGGGCCAGGAGGGCGGGGATCTCTCCGAATAGAACATGGCCCCGTTGCTGTACGACCATGCAAAAGGCCCTCCCGGATCATCTGGGAGGGCCTTTGACCTGGAGCCGCCTTGGGGATTCGAACCCCAGACCCCTTCATTACGAGTGAAGTGCTCTGGCCGACTGAGCTAAGGCGGCGTGCTCTGCGACTTGGAAGAGTCTACAGGAGCCGAAGGGGTCCTCGCTCCTTCGATCACGCCTCGCTTGGATCTCCGTACGTCGAGTCGTACGCCTTTCGCGGCGCGCACACGCTGGCCTTCGAGCAGGCGCAGCGCCGCCCCCCGTCGTTGAGGCGCACCACCACGGAGTCCGACGGGACGTTGTGGCCCACCACGACGCCAGGCCCCTGCGGGGTCTCCACGTTCGCCCCCGCCCGCGGGGCCGAGGCGCGGAACTCCTGGTAGAGCGGGTGTTCGTACTTCAGGCAGCACATGAGCCGCCCGCACGCCCCAGCGATCCGCAGTGGATTGACCGGAAGGTCCTGGTCCTTGGCCATACGTACCGAGACCGGCTCGAAGTCCTTCAGGAACGTGGCACAGCACAGGTCACGGCCGCAGGGCCCGATGCCGCCCTGCAGCCGCGCCTCGTCCCTCGGCCCGATCTGCCGCAGCTCGACCCTGGCCCGCAGGTTGCGGGCCAGGTCGCGGACCAGGGCGCGGAAGTCGACCCGGTGCGGCGCCGAGAAGTAGACCGTGTAGATGTTGTCCTCGTCGAGGTAGTCGATCCCGACCACCTTCATCGGCAGCGTGTGCCGCTTGATCAGCCGTTTCGACACGCTGCGGGCCTCGGCTCTGCGGCGCTTGTTGGTCTCGTCTCGGGCCAGGTGCTCCTCGCCCGCCAGGCCCGCGCACAGGGGCAGGCCGTCGACGTCCTCGCTCGTGTACTGCGGCGCCCAGACGCACTCCGCCACCTCGGGGCCCGAGTCGGTCGGCACGAGCACCTTGTCGCCCACCTTCGGGCTGTGCTCGCCGGGATCGAGGTAGTAGAGCCTCCCGTAACGGGTGAAGCTCACGGCCATGATCATTCCCATGGGCTCGAGCTCGCCTCCTGACGGCCTAGGGGTCGGTCGTAAGACCTTCCCTGCCACATTACGTGTGCCGCGCGCGGAGAGTTAGGGGGGAGCCGGATCACTTGTCCATCGGGCACACCTTGCTCTCGGGCAGGATCAGCCCATAGCGGTCCATCAGGCGGCTGCTGTCGTTCACGTACTTTCGGTAGATGGCCCGGCTCACCCCTGGCGCCCTCGCATGACGTCTGCTCGAGTCACCCGACGGGCTCACTGACGCGGCGCGCAGACCTTGCTGTCGGACAGGTCACCCCGCCCGTACTCCGCGAGAAGCTTGGTCTGGGCATCCACACACCTCTGGTTGTACACCTGACTCACCCCTGGCAGCCGCGCCAGGCTGCGGCTCACCGCGTTCCAGTCGGTCTCGGACCGCATTTTCAGCCGGTACGACTCAGGAATGTCCGACATCCGGGTGGCGTTCACGAGCGACTCGTTGTCGGCGTAGGACTCGACAAAGTTCCGGTACGCCGTCGCCTGGTCCTCGAAGACGTACGTCTCGACCCCGGGCGTGCCCTCGATCGCCTTGACTACGGCCTTCTTCTCCTTGAGAGTCGCGATCTTCCCGTTCGCCCCGCCGCGACCGGACAGGCAGGCCGGCGTGGCAGAGTCCCTCACGCACAGAAAGATAGAAATGTCCCATTTCGGCGCCATAGGCCGCGTATCGCCATAGAGCACGGTTTGGTCGACGACCTCGCCCACCCCAGGTCGCCGATACACCGCGTGCCGCACCCGATCCGGGTCGGCCCCGTTCTTCACCCGCAGGCGGAACGACTCCGGCAGGTCCTTCGCCCGCACGGCCTTCAGCAGCGTCCTGTTGCCGGCGAAGTCCCGCCGGAAGCTCTCGTACGCGCTCGCCCGATCCACGAACCGGACGTCGCTCAGCTCCGGCCTGGACTCCAGGAACGTCCTGAGCGCCTGCTTCTGCTTCGCCGTGGCACCGCGCTTGTGGCAGCCGTAGGTGGTCGGAACGCACAGGAAGACGGTCATCTCCCATTCGTCGCTCGCGCTGACCTCCGGGGCGGACACCGGGTCCGCCGCGGCCGGCGTACCGACGAGGATCGACATCCCGGCCAGCAGCGCGACCATCAACGACCGTAACCCCTGAGGCGCCTCTCCGGTCACTGCCACTCCCCATCCCCACGCGATCGACCCCGGGCAGCCTAGTGCCCCTTGATCACGGGTCAGGAACGCAGCGACAGCATCATCGCCTCGACGGCCATCTGCGGGTTGACGTTCGCCGCCAGCCGCTCCCTGCACTGCATGATCGCGTCGATCCGGCGCAGCGTCTCCTCGGGCGTGGCCGCCTTGGCGAGCTGGTCGAGGTCGAAGCGGAGGTCGTCGTTGGCCAGCTCGACCCCGGCCCCGAACTGCATCGCCAGCACGTCCCGGTAGAACGACACCAGCTCCAGCAGCGCCGCGTCCAGCGAGTCGCGCTTGATCCGCGTGGCCCGCGACTTCTGCCGGTCCTCCAGCTCCTTCAGGGCCCCGGCCCCGCCGCGGACGAGCCCCCGGTTGAGCCCCTTGCCCGTGGATCCTTCGCCGTAGAGCTTGCGCAGCTCGGCGGTCTCGTTCTCGTTGAGCGCGGCCGTGGCCACGGCGGCCTCCTCCTCCGCGGTCTTGACCAGCCGCTCGGCGGCCGAGACGCACTCACCCACCCCGGTCAGCGAGCGTGGGATGCCCAGGACGGCCTCACGACGCCGCCTGACGCCCTCGTCGAGCGCCAGCGCCCGCGCCCTGCCGATGTGCCCCTGGGCGGCCCTGGCGGCGAACCTGGCCACCTCCGGCGGCACGCTGTCGCGCGTGGCCAGCACATGGGCGACGGCCTCCGTGCCGGGGGTGGTCAGGTTGACCACCCGGCAGCGCGACCTGATGGTGATCATGAGGTCGTCGGGGGCGGGCGCGCACAGCAGCCAGACCGTACGGGGCGGGGGCTCCTCGATGGCCTTGAGCAGGGCGTTGGCGGCCGACTCCGTGGCCCGGTCGGCGTCCTCGAACAGGATGACCCGCCACCGCCCCTGCGTCGGCGCCCCGGCCGCGCGCAGGATGAGCTCGCGGGTCTGCTTGACGCTGTAGGACAGGCCCTGGGGGCGTACGGACTCCAGGTCCGGGTGGGAGCCGACGAACACCTGGTGGCACTGGTCACAGTGGCCGCACCCGCCGTCGGAGCAGAGCAGCGCGGCGGCGAAAGCGCGAGCGGCGTCCTCCCGGCCCGAGCCCGGCGGCCCGGTGAACAGCCACGCGTGCGTCATGCCCGCGCCGCGCCCGCCCCTGACGACCTCCCCGGCCGCCGCCGCGGCCCGCGACAGCACGGCCACCGCCTGGTCCTGCCCGACGAGGTCATCGAAAACTGCCACGACGTAAGGCTAACCGCCGACGGCAGTCCCCACGCCCGTACGCGCGGGCTCATCGGCGACAGCGGCCCGTCGTAGAGGCCCCACGCCCCGTACGCGCGGGAGGGGCGGGCTCGTCGGCGACGGCGGCGCGTCGTAGGGGCCCCACGTGCGTACGCGCGGGAGGGGCTAGTCGCGGATGGTGGGCATCGTCCAGTCGCCGCGGATGGCGGGCATCGTGCCCGTGGCGTCCTCGGACTCCTGCGGCACCGGGTCCGGCAGGATGTCGCGGATCCGGTCCTGGATCTGGCGGGTGATCTCCTCGGGCGCCAGCGTGCCGTCCACCACCAGGTAACGCTCGGGCGCAGCCGCGGCCAGTGCCCGGAACTCCTTGCGCACCCGCTCGTGGAAGTCCAGCGGCTCCGACTCGATCCGGTCGGCGGCCCCGCCCAGCCGGGTCAGCCCCACCTGCGGCGGCGTGTCGATGAGCACCGTCAGGTGCGGGACCAGCCCGCCGGTGGCCCAAGCGTTGATCTTGGACACGTCCTCGGGGTCGAGCGCCCGCCCGGCCCCCTGGTAGGCCAGGGACGAGTCCACGTAGCGGTCGGTGATCACGAGCGAGCCCCGGTAGAGCGCGGGACGGATCACCTTCTCCACGTGCTCGGCCCGGTCGGCGGCGTAGAGCAGGGCCTCGGAGCGCGCCGACAGCCCGCGCTCGGCCGCGTCGAGCAGGATCGCCCGCAGCCGCATGCCGACCTTGGTCGAGCCCGGCTCCCGCGTCTGCACCACGTCGTAGCCCTGGTCGCGCAGCCAGATGGCGATCAGCCGCGACTGGGTCGTCTTGCCCGACCCCTCGCCGCCCTCGAACGCCACGAACAGCCCGGGCACCGCCTCGGCCGACTCGGCCGGGAAGCGCTCGCCGCGCACCGCCGCGATGAGGTCGCCGGCCAGCGAGACGCCCTTCCTGTCGTCCATGTGCCGCAGCGCCAGGATGCCCACGACCATCGCGAGCACCCCGCCGATGACCAGCACCAGGTTGGAGCCGTCGAACCGGTAGGCGAGCGCGCCGAACCGCAGCCAGTGGACGTCGAAGATCGCCGCCAGCGGGTTGGCCACGGCGACCACCAGCAGCAGGGTCACCCGCGCCGTGGACTGCAGGAACGCGAACGTACGGCCCCGCAGCGCGTCCTCGACCTCGAGCCCGATCAGCGTGTAGCCGATGATCCACGCGATGCCCGCGCACGCCCCCAGCAGCACGGTCAGCATGACCACGATCACCAGGTTGTGCACCAGCGCGGTGGCCACCAGCACGAGCCCCGCGACGGTGATGGCCAGGCCGAACAGCCGCCGCCGCGACAGCTCGCGCAGCAGCCTGAGGCCGAAGAACATGCCCAGCGCCATGCCGACGAAGACCGCGCCGAACACGACGCCGTAGGCCGCGTCGCCGCCGCCGAGCGCCTGGACGTAGATCTTCGCGACGCCGACCACGGCCCCGCCCGCGGCGAAGGCGCCCAGCATGCCGATGATCAGCCCGCGCACCAGCCGGTTGCCGCCCACGAACCGCCAGCCCTCGACGATCTGCTTGAGCACGGAGGGCGTGGAGATGGCGCCGTCACGCTTGGGGATCTCGCGCAGCGTGAAGATCAGGACGGCGGAGACGAGGTAGGCGCAGGCGTTGACGACCAGCGCGAGCGACGTGGCGTCCTGGCCGGACATGAACGGCACCACGCTCGTGAGCATGTCGCCCACCACGGACAGCGCCGCGAACAGCAGGGCCGCGACCGGCGCGGTGCCGTAGGTGACGAGCAGGTTGAGCCGGTTGGCCGACTCGAGCTGCTCCTTGCGCACCAGGTTGGGCACCGTGGCGTCCTTGGCCGGGACCCAGAACAGGTTGACGCACTCGACCAGGACGGTCGCGACGATCACCCACTGGTAGCTGCGGACGAACGGGATCGACAGCACCACGGCGAACCTGAGCAGGTCGGCCACGACCATCATCAGCCGCCGGTCGAACCGGTCGGCGAACACCCCGGCGAGCGGCCCGAGCAGCACGGCGGGCAGCATCTTGGCGATGAACACCCCGCCGACGGCCAGCGACTGCAGCCGGTAGTCGCTCTGCGTGAGATTACCGGCCAGGGCGGTCAGCGCCAGGATGTTGAGCCAGTCGCCCAGGCTGCACACCGACATGGCCATCCAAAGCCGTCGAAACGGCGCATTGGCCAGCACGTGGGCCGGGCGGCTTCGCCCAGGGGCAGTCATGATTTCAGCGTATCCAGGAAGTGGGCGGACAACAGACCAGCCGGATATTCCCGGCCGACTCGGGGCTGAGGGTATTACGTTCGCGGGCCAGCGTGCAGGTTACAGACCTCGAATAGGCCCCCAAAAGCATCATCAATTCATAACTCCGGCCTCACGTCGGGCCTCTTCCACCAATGGCCCCCACTCCGCGCGGATCTCCGCGGGCAGCTCCAGCTCGCCCCACAGCTCGACGAGCAGCACCCCGTCCACATGATCGAGCAGCTCCTGGGGCTCGCCCTCGCACAGCAGCACGGTGTAGGCCGCCCGGCGCGCCTGCCGGTCGGCCAGGTCGTAGACCCGCTCCCGCAGCCGCACGACGCCCAGCGCCGCCCCGACCGGCAGCCGCCGCAACCTGCTCGGCACGTGGAACGTCCGCCCGCCGCCCGCGCGGGCCGCGAACTCGACCTTGGCCTCCAGCGCCAGCCGGAAGCCGGCCGCGTCGAGAATGCGCCCCGCGGTCTCCAGCGTCGGCGACTTCCTGCCGTGCTCGTAGGCCGACAGCGTGGTCCTCGACGTGCCGCTCACGCTGGCCAGGACGCGCTGATTCATGCTCGCGGCATGCCGGGCCTGCTTGAACAGCTGCCCGCCCCGCTGGGCCCAGAAGGCGGCATGCGCCGCCTCCATAGGCGAGGAGACCATCCCCCACCTCCGATCAGTATCCGGTTGGATACTCTACGCCATCATGACCGCAGGTGACCAGTGGATTGCGGAAAGTCAGCCGCGCAACTCCAGCAGCGTGATCTCGGGCGGCGCCCCGACGCGCACCGGCGGGCCCCAGAAGCCGGCGCCCCTGGTGACGTAGACCTGCACCCCGTCGACCGTGGCCAGGCCGGAGACCACGGGCTGCTGCAGGCCCACCACGAGGTTGAACGGCGCGATCTGCCCGCCGTGCGTGTGGCCGGACAGCTGCAGGTCGACGCCGTGGCGAGCGGCCTGGGCGACCTGGACCGGCTGGTGTGCCAGCAGCACCGTGGACCGGCCGGTGTCCCGGCCGCCCAGCGCCTTGTCGAAGTCGGGCCCGTCGCCCGCCGAGGCGCCGTTGAGGTCGTTGACCCCGGCGAGGTCGAGCACGGCGCCCTGGTGCCTGATCTCCACGCGCTCGTTACGCAGCGAGCGTACGCCGAGCTGATCGAGCTCCTCGATCCACTCCATGGGCCCGCTGGGAGCGAAGTATTCGTGGTTGCCGGTCACGAAATATGCCCCGTAACGGGACTCCAGGCTCTTCAGCGGCTGCGCCAGCGGCCCCAACTGGGCCACCGACCCGTCGACCAGGTCGCCCACGATCGCCACCACGTCGGCCTCCAGGCCGTTGATCATGCGGACGATCCGCTCGGTGTGCCCCCTGCCCGTGAGCGGCCCCAGGTGGATGTCGCTCACCACGGCGAACCGCAGGCCGCTGAGCCGTGAATCCAGCTTCGGCAGGGCCACCTTGACGCGTTCGATCACGGGGTCGCCCAGGGCGCTCGTCATGCCGTACCCGACCGTGCCCAGCGCTCCCACGCCCGCGATGGCGGCGGTGGTCCGCCCCAGGAAGAGCCTCCTGCTGATCGGGGCCACCACGGGAGCGGGCTCCGGAGGCGCCGGGGCGCCCGCCATGGCGGGCACGGGCACCGGCGCCGCCTCGGGCGCCACAGCCTGCCGCGAGGCCCTGCGCAGGACGAGCGCGGCCACCGCCCGCGGCACCTCCAGCACCACGAGGAAGACGATCAGGTAGAACATCAGCGCCAGCCAGACGTAGCCCGGCCAGGCCAGCCAGTGCCCGAGGTCCATCCGCGTGGCCGCGAACGTGGCCACGACGAGCACCACCAGCCCCACCACGCCCCACGTCAGCGCCTTGCGCAGCCGCCCGGGGGCCGTGGTGGAACGGACCATCCGCTGCCACAGATAAAGGTGTGCCAGCAGGACCAGGCCCGCGAAGAACAAGACGATCACAGCATCGATGCTACTTGCGGGGCCGCGTCCGGCGGCCCCGCGGACCTCGTGATTCGCCCTACGACTTGGCCGCCGGCTTCTTCGCGGGAGCCTTCTTCGCCGGCGCCTTCCGCGTGGTGGTCTTCTTGGCCGCCGGCGCCCGCTCGCGCCGCTCGGCCAGCAGCTCGGCCGCCCGCTCGGTCGTGATGTCCTCGACCGTGTCGCCCTTGCGCAGCGACGCGTTCGTCTCGCCGTCGGTCACGTAAGGCCCGAACCGCCCCTCCTTCACCACGATGGGCTTCTTGGAGTTGGGGTCGGCGCCCAGCTCGCGCAGCGGCGCCGCCGCCGCGGCCCGCCGGCCGCGCTGCTTCGGCTGCGCGAACAGCTCCTTGGCCTGCTCGATCGTGACCGTCAGCAGGTCTTCTTCGGAGGCCAGCGAGCGCGAGTCGGTGCCCTTCTTCAGGTAGGGGCCGAACTTGCCGTTGGAGGCCACGACCTCCTCGCCCTCCAGCTCGCCCACGAGCCTGGGGATCGACAGCAGCTTGAGCGCGTCCTCGAGCGTGATCGTGTCCAGCGACATCGTCTTGAACAGCGACGACGTGCGCGGCTTGGGCGCGTCGGCCTTCTTCGTCCGCTTCTTGGGCGCCTCGTCCTCGGGCGGCTCGGGCAGGACCTCCGTCACGTACGGGCCGTAGCGGCCGTCCTTGGCCACGATCAGGTTGCCGGACACCGGGTCGCGCCCGAGCTCCCGGTCGCCCGTCGGCCTGGAGAACAGCTCCTCGGCCTTCTCCGCCGTCAGCTCGTCGGGCGTCATGTCCTCGGGCACGTTGACCCGCGCGCCGTCCCTGTCGAGGTAAGGCCCGTAGCGCCCGACCCGCAGCACGATGTCCGTGCCCTTGACCGGGAACGAGCTGATCTCCTTGGCGTCGATGTCACCGAGGTCGGTGACCATCTCCTTCAGGCCCTCGTCGCCGTCGGAGCCGTAGTAGAAGCGCTGCAGCTCCGGCACCCGCTCGGCCCGGTCGTTGGCGATGTCGTCGAGGACCTTCTCCATCTCGGCCGTGAAGTCGTAGTCGACCAGGTTGCCGAAATGCTGCTCCAGCAGGTTGACCACGGCGAACGCCAGGAACGACGGCACCAGCGCCGTGCCCTTCTTGAACACGTAGCCGCGGTCGAGGATGGTGCCGATGATCGAGGCGTACGTCGAAGGCCGCCCGATCTCGCGGTCCTCCAGCTCCTTGACCAGCGACGCCTCGGTGTAACGCGCGGGCGGCTTGGTCGAGTGGCCCGCCACGTCGAGCCTGGTGACGCTGAGGGCGTCGCCCTCCGCCAGGTTGGGCAGCCGCTTCTCGGAGTCGTCGCGGTCGGTCGAGGGGTCGTCGGCCCCCTCCACGTACGCCTTGAGGAACCCGTAGAACGTGATCGTCCGCCCGGAGGCGCTGAACTCGACGTCCTCGCCCGACGACGACCTGCCGCCCACCTTGACCGTGATCGACTCGCCGACCGCGTCCTTCATCTGCGAGGACACCGTGCGCTGCCAGATCAGCTCGTACAGCCGGAACATGTCGCCCGACAGCCCGGTCTCGCCCGGCGTGCGGAACTCCTCGCCCGACGGCCGGATCGCCTCGTGCGCCTCCTGCGCGCTCTTCACCTTGCTGCTGTAGACGCGCGGCTTGTCGGGCACGTACGCGGCCCCGTACAGCTTGATCGCCTGCGACCTGGCGGCCGCCACGGCGGTCTCCGACAGCGTGATGCTGTCGGTACGCATGTAGGTGATGAAGCCGTTCTCGTAGAGCCGCTGCGCCACCTGCATCGTGTACTTCGCGGAGAACCCCAGCTTCCGGCTGGCCTCCTGCTGCAGCGTGGTCGTCCGGAACGGCGCGTACGGCTTGCGCGTGTACGGCTTGCGCTCGACGGACTTGACCGCGAACGACGCGCCCCTCAGCCGCCCGGCCAGCTCGCCCGCGGCCTGCTCGGACAGGTGGAGCACGTCGACGTTCTTGAGCCGCCCGGTGCTGGCGAAGTCGCGGCCCTGCGCCACCCGCTTGCCGTCGACCCCCGTGAGGGTCGCGGTGAAGTCACGCGGCCGCTCCTCGGACTTGCCGGTGTCGAAGAGCGCCTGCAGGTCCCAGTAGTGGGCGGCCGTGAACGCCATGCGCTCCCGCTCCCGCTCCACCACCAGCCTCGTCGCCACCGACTGCACGCGGCCGGCCGACAGGCGCGGCTTGACCTTCTTCCACAGGACCGGGCTGACCTCGTAGCCGTAGAGGCGGTCGAGGATGCGCCGGGTCTCCTGGGCGTCGACCAGGCGCAGGTTGAGGTCGCGCGGGTTGGCCACGGCGTCCTGGATGGCCTGCGGGGTGATCTCGTGGAACACCATGCGGTGGACCGGGACCTTGGGCTTGAGCACCTCGCGCAGGTGCCAGGCGATGGCCTCGCCCTCGCGGTCCTCGTCAGTGGCCAGATAGAGCTCGTCGGCGTCCTTCAGCAGCTGCCGCAGCTTGTTGACCTGCGACCGCTTGTCCGGGTTGACGACGTACAGCGGCTCGAACTCGTGCTCGACATTGACCCCGAGGCGGGCCCATGGGGCTCCCTTGTACTTCTCGGGGATGTCGTCGGCCTTCTCCGGAAGGTCACGGATGTGGCCGATGCTCGATTCGACGATGTAGCCGCGCCCGAGGTACCCGGCGATCGTCTTCGCCTTGGCGGGCGACTCGACGATCACCAGGCGTGTTCCGCCGGCGCTGCCGTTCTTGGCTGGCACGCTGCTTCCTACCTCGCTGTTCGCTTTGCAAATCCCCCTGCCGGGAGTCGGCACAGACTGAAAGGTAACCCGACTCGCGGAAATTTCCTTCCCCCGGGCTACCCACTAGCTTCCGGGTCCACCCACAAGCACGCAGAATAAGGCCCATCGAGCGGCATGGCGCCCTGACTCACCCTGGAGACTAATCGTTGTGCTCGACTACTCCTACATGGATATCTTCATTCCACGCGATCTCACTCGTGAAGCAGCACGTCAGCTGCTGACCGAACACGCAGAGTACGGGCAGTGGGAGCTGGCCCGCGTACGCGTGTACCCCGACGGGAGCCGCCACGTACGGCTACGTCGCAAGGTCATGCGGGTACGCAGCACGCTGTGAACCCCGGACATGGCTTTGCCCGCCCCGGGCCGCGCCCCCGGAACGGGCAAAGCGTCTAACGCTGACCGCTCACAGGCTGTGAGCGGTAGCCGTCCTTGTTACGTGCTGCCTGATTCCCTTACTTCCGGCCGAACCGGAACCGGCGGGCGGTCCCGAACAGCGTCGCCGAGGCGGCGAACATCGCGCCGATCATGAGGGCGAGCAGGGAGCTGGAGTTCATCCCCCCGAGGCCGGCGGGCTGCTCGGCGCTCATCAGGCCGCTGACCGGCAGGCCGCGGGTGGCCGAGGTCACGGCGCCGCCGACCGGGGTGCCGGCCACCAGGCCGGTCGCCGGGTCGAGCACGGACACGGCGCCGCTGGAGGCGGCGGGGCGCCCGGCCCCGTCGACCAGGCCGGCCGCGTGCTTCTTCTTCGGCTGGGCCGGGGTCTGCGCCTGGCCGGGCAGGCCGGGCAGCTCGGGCAGGCTCGGCAGGCCGAACGTCTGAGCGGCGTCCTCGACCAGCGGCACCGAGGTCAGACCCGTACCGGTGACCTCCTGCAGCTTGCCGGTCACGCCCAGCTGCTGCGGAACCCCGGCCAGGTCGTTGCCCTTCTGGGCGGCGCCGGCGAGGTCCTGCGCGCCGCCCAGGACCGGGACGGCGGGCAGCATGGGCAGCAGCCCGCCCTTGGAGCCCTTGCCGGCCGTCCTCTCGACGCCGCCGCGGACGTATCCGTGCCCGTACCCGGGCTTGCCGACGTTCGCCCCGCCGAGGCACCCGGCCGCGGCGTCGCCGAGGACGGCCGCCGCGTTGCCGCAGACGTTGATGGGAGCGGCGATCGGGGCGATGATCTGGTTGCCCGCGAGCACCCCGGCGCGGCCGGAGGTGTGGTTGCCGCCGCCACCGGTGCGGTCGACCTTGGCCCCGCCCTTGCAGTGGGCCCTGGAGGCGCCGAGCACGGCGGCCGCGTTGCCGCAGATGTTGATCGGGGCGGTGATCGGGGCGATCACCTGGTTGCCGCTCAGCACGCCGGCCCGGCCGGAGGTGTGGTTGCCACCGGCGCCGGTGCCGCCGTTCTTCACGCGGGCGCCGCCCTTGCAGCCGGCGAACGCGTGCCCGACCAGGGCGACCGCGTTGCCGCAGACGTTGACGGGCGCGCTGATCGGCGCCACCACCTGGTTGCCGCTGAGGACGCCCGCCTGGCCGGAGGTGACGTTGCCGCCCGCCCCGGACCCGCGGCGGGTGTTCTCGACCTTGGCGCCGCCCTCGCACCGGGCGACGGCGTTGCCCACGGCGTTGCCGCAGACGTTGACGGGCGCGCTGATCGGGGCGATCACCTGGTTGCCGCTGCCGACCCCGAAGCGTCCGTCGGTGTCGTTGCCCGAGGAGCCCACGGGGCCGCGGGGGCCGTGGTAGCCGTCCCGGCCGCCGCCGTTGGTGACGGTCGAGCCACCCTTGCAGCCCGCGAACGCCCGGCCGACGACGGCGATGGCGTTGCCGCAGATGTTGACCGGCGCGGAGATCGGCGCGACGACCTGGTTGCCGCCCAGCACGCTGGCGTTGCCCGAGGTGCGGTTGCCGCCCGCGCCCTGTCCGGTGTTGTGGACGCTGGAGCCGCCCTTGCAGCCCGCCGTCGCGTCGCCGAAGATCGCGACCGCGTTGCCGCAGGCGTTGATCGGCGCGGAGATCGGCGCGGTGATCTGGTTGCCGCCGAGCACGCTGGCGTCGCCGGAGGTGCGGTTGCCGCCCGCGCCGCCCTTGCCCTGGTTGCGAACGGTGGCGCCGCCCTTGCAGCCGGCGTCGGACCTGCCGACCAGGGAGATGGCGTTGCCGCAGGCGTTGACCGGGACGCTGATGGGCGCGTTCACCTGGTTGCCGCCGAGCACGCTCGCGTTGCCCGAGGTGCGGTTGCCGGGGATGCCGCCCTTGTTGACGACCTCGGCGCCGCCCTGCGAGCTGGCCGAGGAACTGCCGATCGCGCCGACGGAGTTGCCGCTGATGTCGATGGGCAGGGAGATCGGCAGGTCGACCTGGTTGCCGCCGCCGACGGACGCGTCGCCCGAGGTGTCGGCCAGGGCGGTGCCGCCGCCGAACGACATGACGGCAACGGCGAGCAGGGCCGCGGGAGTAGATACCTTTGCCCACGTACGCATGAGAATGCTCCTAGTGGTTCTTCTTGGGGGGATAACTTCTTGGGGGATAACGGAACGGTTCGCGGGCAGCCCGAGGCCGTGCGAGGTTTCGCGCACAGCGGAGACCTCGGATTCGCGAACAGCTGAACTGACGTGTTTGTGCACCCGCCGGCGGAGAGGCGTCTCAGATCGCGCTCAACCGCGTTACTTCGGAAAGGGGCCGGTCAACGAAAGGACCGGCAGCTGCAAGGCGGGATCAGTCAGGCGAGAAGGAGGGGTCGTCCGCCGCTGTGCGGACGACGGGGGCAGGCACCCGCGCCAGGAGGGCGCGCGTCACCTGCAGCCGCGGGTCGAACACGGACCTCGCGACGTCCCCCGCAGCGGCACCGAAGGAGCCGCTGCCACCGCCGTTGGGCACCAAGCCATTGGTGTCCAGGATCTTTCCGGCGGTGGATGGCGATGGCAGGCCAGGATCCTGCTGGCTGTTGAGCCCGTCGACCGTGCGCCCGGCCATGGCCTGGGCGTTGTCATCGGGGCTGGTGAGGGAGTGAGGCGCCTGAGCGGACGCGGCTCCGTCCACGGTCTGCGCGGCCGTGGTCTTCGCGTGCGCGTCCGCCGTAGGAGTCGCCACTTCGGCCGCCGCCGGGGCGGCGGTGAGCATGCCGAAGATGACGGCGAACAGCCATCCGGCGGCTACCAGGGCGCCGACCGTGACTGCCCGCACGACGAGCCGCCGGGCACCGGCCGCGAACCGCGCCATCCGGTCAACCCGAACGGTGTCCGGGACGGTCACGGGCAGGCGATGCGCACCGAGGGCCACAGCCCTCCGCTGCACCACCTTGCGCGCCACGTGACCTCCCGCACTCCAGAACCGGCCTCATTTGTCGTGAGGCCGGTCCATGGACTCACCCCTCAACGGTCCGTAACCGTAGCAGCACTCAAGGTTGCCGCAAGAGCTTTTCATCGGAGACCCAGAAATTCGCCAACTCCCCATGGGCCAAACCCCCACCAACTGCCCCAACACCCTCTGGCGTACGCCAGCGGGACCCCATCAGGAGCTCTCGGCCGCCCCATATCCCGGCTCTTGGAGACACCTCGGGGAGGCGAGCTGATTCTTGGTATGACGCACCCCTCAGAGTTTGCTAACCTTACTGAGCCGACGCGAGATGACGGTCCCGCGTGCAGGCACCAAGTCCGGGTGGCGGAATAGGCAGACGCGCTAGCTTGAGGTGCTAGTGCCCAGTGATGGGCATGGGGGTTCAAGTCCCCCCTCGGACACAAACAGGTCGCCTATGGGTCCTGGTCACGGGTAGACGTGACCAGGACTTTCTGTTTTGACGGGTGGTAGATCACTCGCCGCGGTCCTGCGGACAAGCTCTTCCTTGGATCCATCCGGCGACGAGCGCCGGCTCGGCGCCCGCCTCAAGGGCAGCCCGATGCTGGGCGAGCTTGCGGTCACACCCGGCGATCTGGCGGCGCGCCATGGCGAGCGCTTGGGCCTCGGGCGGTGTCACGTCCTGTGCGGCCGTCAGGACGTCGAGGATCTGGTCGACGTTGTGGTGCGCGAACAGTTGGCCCAGCCAGCGCATCCAACTCTCTCCGACCGGGACCAACGGAGGAGTGAGGGATGAGGGCGCGACATCCCATCGGTGAGCGTCTTGATGGTGGTGCGGGCACCACCATGCAGAATGTCGCCCGTGAAAGTCCTGACTGCCACGCGGAACGCGGCGCTCTTCCTGATACTCGGGTCAGGCACAGCGCTGCTCGCGCTGCCGCTGTTCTGGCTGGTCGTCAGCACCACTCTGCTGAGCCTGGCCGGCATCGGCCTGCCTTTGGTCCCGCCGGTGACGCGTCTGGTCAGGCGGCTGGCCGGATGGCAGCGCCGCCGCCTGGCGATGCCGGCTCCGCCGTACCTGCCGCTTGAGGGACCGCTGCCGATACGCGTGCGCGCGGCCGTGGGCGAGCCTGCCATGCCGCGGGAGGTGCTCTGGCTCCTCGCTCACGGCCTTAGCGGCACCGTGCTCGGTTTCCTGGCACTCGGCCTGCCCGTGGCCGCGCTCAACGCGGCCACTGTGCCGCTGTGGTGGTGGTTCACGCCGGGCAGCCCGCCCTCGGTGCTCGGCTACGCCATCGACTCCTGGCCGCTGGCCCTGACGGGCCCGTTCGTCGCCGCCGGCTATCTGGGCGCGGCCTGCCTGATCCTGCCGACCGCCGCCGGCCTGTCCGAACGACTCAGCCGCAGCCTGCTCAAATCCCTGGGCCGGGTAGGGCTGGCGCAGCAGGTGGCGCTGCTGACCGCGGCCAGGGCCTCCGCGCTCGAGGCCCACGCGCAGGAGCTCAGGCGCATCGAACGTACTCTGCACGACGGCACACAGAACCGCCTCGTCGCCGTCGTCATGCACCTCGGCATGCTCGAACGCGCCCTGGCCGACGTCCCCGAGAGCACCCGGCGGCTGGCCGGACGGGCCCAGGAGGCCGCCTCCGACGCGCTGGTCAACCTGCGTGACGCCATCCGGGCCATCCACCCGCCCGTCCTCACTGAACACGGGCTCGACGGCGCGCTCGCCGCGCTGGCCGCGCGCAGCCCCGTCCCCTGGAGCAGCTGGCGGACCGTGATCAGGCGGCCGTCGTTCCCGTTGCCACGCACCAGCCCCGGCAGGTACTTCTCAACCGGCGCGTCCAGCTCGACCTTGCCCTCACCGGCCAACTGCAGCACGACCGCGGCGGTGAAGGTCTTGGTGTTGCTCGCGATACGCACCCGCCCGTTGACCGGGACCCGCGCCCGCGTGGCCAGGTCGCCCACACCCGCGGTGTAGTCCCGGACGCGCCCGTCGCGCTCCCTCACCGCTGCCAGCGCACCAGGGAACCGGCCGCCGCCGACCAGCTCATTCAGCGCAGTCTGCACGGCGTCGCCCGGCTGGTCACGTGGAACGGCGTCAGCGGCGGCCGGGCTGGAGGTCCCCAGCACGAGGGCCAAGACCGCCGCGACGCCTGCCCGGGCACCGCTGGAAGGGACGCAAACATACTGTGACATCGGAGAACTCCCTTAATGACGTGGTTGCGATGTCATCAAGGATGTCGGCGCGTCCAGCTCGTGATCGATCCCGCGCGTGGGTGTCTGCGCACTACAGCCGGCACCACCGCCAAACCGATCACACCATTCGCCTCGGCCGGCCAGCGCAACGCCAGGAAGTCCTGCACCAGGCGCCGACAGGTCGCGAGGTGATTGTTGACGGTCGCGGCGGCACGCTTCTCCTGGCCCGGCTGGATCACGTCGCTGGGCCGACCGCGTACGCGCGTACGATCGTCTGCGTCAGCCCGCCGCCCGACCCGTTCTGCGCCGTCACGCGCAGCGACACGAATCCCGGCGTTGCCGGGTTCCGCACCAGGGCCGTCCACCCCGATCCGGACGCCGCCACCGGCACGGCGTGCCAGGTCGCCCCGTCGTCGGCCGACGTCTCCAGCCGCAGCCGCTTGACCGGCCCGGCGCCTTGGGCGCGTTCGACCCGGATGGGCAGCCGGGTCAGCGAGCCCGGCGTGGCCCGGTTGGCGTCGTCGAGCCCGTCCGGCACGTACCGCACCGCCATCAGCGGCAGCGCCTGACGCTCGGCTGTGTGCGACGAACGGAACGTCCAGGCCGCCTCCACCTTCGTGGACAGCACGGACTGCCTGTTCATGGACGTGCTCAGCGTGTACGAGGCGGCCCCGGCGGGCAGTT
Organism: Nonomuraea angiospora; assembly: GCF_014873145.1. Taxonomy (NCBI): domain Bacteria; kingdom Bacillati; phylum Actinomycetota; class Actinomycetes; order Streptosporangiales; family Streptosporangiaceae; genus Nonomuraea; species Nonomuraea angiospora. Next base: position 7,562,277 of record NZ_JADBEK010000001.1, read on the forward strand.
CGGCACGCAGCTCGCACCGCTCCGGCAGGGCGATCAGGCAGTCGGTGATCTCGGAGGTCGCGAGCACCTTGCCGTCGCCCGCGAGCGTGACGGTTCCCGTCGCGGAGACGTCCGTCCCGGCCCTGCCCGCGACGCCGTCGGCGAACAGGCCGCCCCCGGCGAACACCAGCTCGTCCCCGGTACGGCTGCCGCCGCCCCGGCTGAGCGACGGCCCGGCCACCGCGGTGTTCCAGGTCTCGCTCGTGTGCCCGGGCCGCACGACCTCGCCGTCGTCCACCAGCACGTGCGTGTCGATCTCCAGCGCGCTGTCCCACACCAGCCCCGGCGTACGGTAGAAGGTGAGCGTGCCGGGCAGCTTGATCGCCTCATCGACCGAGCTGGTGTACGACGCCGGTCCCGTCCCGAGGCGGGGCGCGAAGAGCGGCGAGCCCGTGTCACCCGTGGCCCGGTAGTTCGCGGTCACCTTGGCCAGGTCCTTCCGTTTGGTGTCGTACACCGGGTTCTGGGTGATCCCGTCGCCGTGGCGGGCGGCCACGTCGTAGACGACGTCCCGGTTCTGCCACACGCTCCTGATCGCCGAACGCAGGCCCCGTTGGCGCACGGGCACGACGTACGTCCCGCCGGAGCGCCGGTAGGTGAACCAGGCGAGCTCCCAGGGGCCGTTGGCCAGGTAAACGAAGCCGCCGAAGATCGGTTTTGCCGCCGGGTCGTCGATGGTGGCGCGCACCTCCTTGCCCTGGCGGGCGTCCAGCGTCACCTTCAGGTCGGCGGTGACCGTGAGCGGGGTGTGGGCGATCGTGCTCCTGTCGCTCTCCCCCGTCTCCGAGAACAGGTTCCACTTCCCCTTGGCCAGCCGCAGGGTGGCGGTGCCGTCCCTGAACGACACGTCACGGAAGGCGCCGGTCGCCTCGTCGTAGACCTGCGCGTACGGGTCCGCGGGTCGTCCTTGCGCGTCCACGGCGTTCACGGTCACGTCGTACGACTCGGGCTCGACGTACGCGCCGGCCGGGGTGCGGATCACGGTCTCGCCCGACCTGGCGGTGATCACGCCCGGGTGCTCGCCCGTGGACGCGCCGCGGGCGTCGATCGTGAGCGTGACCGGCGCGCTGCCCCCGGCGGGCACCTCGACGCGCTCGGCGGACAGCTTCAGCACCTCGCCCTCCGCGGTCAGGTCGAGGGTGATCGGGGTGTCGCCGCTGTTGACATAGGTGAGCGTGCGGGTCGCCACCTGCTCACTGCCGGCGGGCGTCCCGGTCGACGTCTGCTCGACGTACGGAAAGGCCGCCCACAGGGTGCCGGGTTCGGCCGTCACCGGCTGGGCCAGGGCGCGCACCAGGTCGACCAGCCCCGCTCCCTGCTGGTACGGGGTCGCGTCCGGCTGCGGCGCGGCGCTGCCGATCAGGGCGGCCTTGAGCCGCTGACCCGTCCAGTCCGGGTGACGCTGAGCCAGGATCGCGGCCGCTCCCGCCACGTGCGGAGCGGCCATCGAGGTGCCGCTGCGGGCCACGTGCCGCCCACCCGGCGCCGCCGCCACGATGCCCACGCCGGGCGCGGTGACGTCCGGCTTGATCGCGTGGTCGCCGTCGCGCGGACCCCTGCTGGAGAAGGGCGCCAGGCGATCGGCCCGGTCCACGGCGCCCACGGCGAGCGCGGCGTCGGCGCCGGCCGGGCTGAGCAGCGGACTGGCGCCGGTGTTGCCCGCCGCCACCACGAACAGCGCGCCGGTACGCTCCGACAGCGTGTTCAGCGCCTGCTCGACCGGGTCCAGGTCGGGGGTGTCGGGCGCGCCGAGGCTCATGTTGACGACCTTGGCCTTGACCTCGACGGCCGCCCACTCCATCCCGGCCAGGATGGCGGACTCGAATATGCCGCTCGCCCCGCCCACCTTGGCAACCGCGAGCTTCGCGTCCGGTGCGACACCCCTGTACGTCTCGTCCGCGCTCGCCACGATCGAGGCCACATGCGTGCCATGGCCGGATAAGTCCCTGACGTCGGTGTCCTCGCTGAAGTTGCGCGACTGCGTGACCACGCCCTTCAGGTCGGGATGATCGGGATCGTAGCCGCTGTCGAGAACGGCGACCGTGACTCCCTTGCCCGTCATGCCCTGCTTCCACGCCTGAGGGGCGCCGATCTGCTTGACGCTCTGGTCGAGGGCGAAGGAGCGCTGCCCGTCCAGCCAGATCTTCGTGGCGGCGGTCGTACGGGCGCCGCCGATCAGGTCCTTCCACGTCTGGGCCGCGCCCGACTTGGGCACGCGCACCGCGGTCATGCCGAGAGCGGCGACCCGGCGCTCCTCCCGCGCGCCCCGCAGCCCGCCTCCTTGGACGATCAGTGGGAGGTCGTTCCTGTCGGCGTCGCCGTAGTGCCAGCTCAGGAGCTGGGTGACGTCGAAAAGGCGCCGGTCGAGCCTCCCCTGGGCGATCAGCGGCAGGGCGTCGGAGGGGATCACGTACAGATGGCCTCCGTGCACCTGCCGCATGAACCCCACCTCCCTGCCCGCGCCCGGCTCGACCCGGTATCCGCCCCCGGCCACGATGACCCGGTCCCCGGTGAGCAACGTCACCCCGTTCCCCCGAGCTGTGCTCGTTTGGGTGGTGTTCCCTCCGGTCGTGGGCGCCGGGAGCGGGGCTGCCGCCAGCAGCGCGGCGGCCACCGCCATGCGGAGGATCATGAACCGCACCCCTCCTTCCCCAGGATCGTCCTCAGCAGCTCGCCGTCCATCGGCGTCTCGCTCACGACCAGGTCCGCCGTGCCGTACGAGGCCAGGCCGCCGCCCATCACGTACATGGAGTCGGGCACCGAAGCAGTGACCTGCGCGTCCTCGCCCCGCTCGCCGGGCCGCTTGACGGCGTACTCCCTGACGCTCACGCCCAGTTCCTTCAGCCGTTCCCGCACCTCGCTCACCGGCCGGTTGTAGAACGGCTGGCAGTGCAGGGGCTCGCCGTCGTCGTGCAGACCGGCGCTGGCCTGGTATTCCTCCCCGGGACGGCCCTCACGGCCGAGCAGGATGTCCGCCTGGGCGGTGAAGTCCTTGGCGATGGTGACGCCGATCGGGCACTGCCGGTAGCGCCCGCACTGTTCCGGCCGGTCGATCGTCTTGATCTTGTCTGCGTACGGGAAGGGGCCCTCCTTCCAGCCGGGCGTGTCGGTGGAGATCTCCCCGACGAAGCTCGGGCTCACGGGCACGACCTTCAGCGAGACCTTGAGCCCCAGCCCGCGCAGCCTGCTCTCGTACACCTCGGGCTTGGCGTAGAGATCCTTGACCTCGATGACGTAGTGGTCACCCTCCTCCTTGACGTCGAGCGCGGCGGCGGCGGGGGAGGCGGTGAGGAACGTGGGCAGCGCCCAGGCGGCGACCGTCGCCGCGATCGGCAGCGCCACCGCCCACCTCCTCCTCTTCTTCAGCGGCTTCTGCAGCGGCGCGGCGTCGTCCATGATCTGGGTCAGCATCTCCCGCGCCCCCGGCGTCAGGCCGGGTCCGGGGTCGGGGGCGAGGCTCCTGACGATGTCGTCGACGTCGGTGTTCACGCGTTCTCCTTGGCGAGGTTCACGGCGCGCGGGCCGTAGGTGGTCAGGTCGGCGTCGGCGCGGGCCAGCTCGACGGCCAGCCGCTTGCGGGCCCGGTGCAGGCGCTGGCGGGCCGCCGTGGAGGAGCAGCCGAGGACTTTGGCGATCTGCGGCGTGTCGAGCCCCTCCCAGCCGACCAGGGACAGCAGCTCCCTGTCGTCGCCGGACAGCCGGGCGAACGCCTCCCGGGCCGCGTCGGAGGCCGTGTTCACGACGGTGCCGGTCCAGTCGGCGAGCTCTTCGCGCAGGCGTACGGTCAGCGCCGCCCTGCGGGACTGGCCGCGCCGGTGGTTGGCCAGGGTGCGCCTGGCCACGCCGTAGAGCCACAGCCGGGCCTCCTCGCCGTTCGGCACGTCGGCCAGCCGCCGCCACGTCGTGGTGAACGTCTCGGCCAGCACGTCGGCGGCGTCGTCGGGATCTTCGGCACGGCGGCGTACGTAACTGGAGACGGCCGCGTAATGCTCGGTGTAGATCTCCTCGAAGCGCCGCCGGGGCTCCGCTGGTCCCACGTCGTCGTCCTTCCGGTACAGGAATGTCACATGCCGGTAAATGTCCGGCACTTTATGGGTGTGACAGCGGCCGCCCGTCTCTCGGGGAACCGCAGTGACAGGCCCTGTGCAACCGGTGCGGCTCCCTGCTGGGAATAGCATGGCCCGGTGGGATCGTTGTGGCCGGTGTGCTCGCGCCCGGCGACCAGCACCGTTCCCGATGATCGCCTGTCCGGCCGCGACCGTGGCCGCGACGACGTGACCCGCGAGCCTTCCTCGATCCACCGCTGTGCCAGGAGCGTGCATGACCGACCGCCTCACCGCCGGCCTGATCAGCCAGGCGGCCGAACGGCTGCGGCCGGTGATCCGCCACACCGCGCTGGAGCCGAACCAGCGGCTGTCCGGCCTGCTCGGCGGTCAGGTGCTGCTCAAGCGCGAGGACGCGCAGGTCTGTCGCTCCTACAAGGTGCGCGGGGCGTTCAACCTGATCGCCTCCCTCACGGATGAGGAACGGCGGCGGGGCGTGGTCTGCGCGAGCGCGGGCAACCACGGGCAGGGCGTCGCGTTCGCCTGCGCGCGGCTGGGGATCAGCGGCCGGGTGTACGTCCCGTCCACCACGCCACGGCAGAAGCGTGAGCGCATCGCGGCGCTCGGCGGCGACCGGGTGGAGGTCGTGGTCGGCGGCGGCACCTACGACGAGGCGAGCGGCGCCGCGCACGCCGACAGCGAGCACACCGGCGCCATCTACGTGCATCCGTTCGACGACGTCAGGACGATGGCCGGGCAGGGCACGGTCGGCCTGGAGATCCTGGCGCAGGGCGAGGAGCCACCGCACACCGTGGTCGTCCCGGTCGGCGGAGGCGGCCTGATCAGCGGCATCGCCGTCTGGCTGCGCGAGCACTCACCCAGCACCCGCATCGTGGGGGCCGAGCCCGCCGGGGCGGCCAGCATGCGGGCCGCCCTCGACCACGGCGGGCCTGTCGCCCTGCCCGAGCTGGACACCTTCGTGGACGGCGCCGCCGTCGGAAGAGTGGGAGACGCCACATTCCCCCTGGTCAAGGACCTGGTCGACGAGGTCGTGGCGGTCGATGAGGGTGCGGTGTGCACCGAGATGCTGGATCTCTACCAGACCGACGGCATCATCGCCGAACCCGCCGGAGCTCTCGCGGGTGCGGCGGCCCGCGAGCTCCTGCCGTACGCCTCTGACGGGCCGGTGGTGTGCGTGGTGTCGGGCGGCAACAACGACGTCAGCCGGTACAACGAGGTGCTGGAGCGCTCTCTCGTGCACATCGGGCTGCGGCACTACTTCCTGGTGACCTTCCCGCAGCGCCCCGGAGCCCTGCGGCACTTCCTGGACGAGGTCCTGGGCGAGGGCGAGGACATCATCGCCTTCGAGTACGTCAAGAAGAACAACCGCGAAACCGGCCCGGCGCTCGTCGGCATCGAGCTCGAGCGGGCCGGCGACCTCGACAGCCTCCTGTTCCGGATGAAGTCCGGCCCGCTCACGGTGGAGCGCATCCCGCCGGGGTCGCCGCTGTTCACGTTCATTCTCTGAGATCTCGTCACCGCAGCCACGTCCGCTCCGTCGGGAGCAGGCTCACCTTCGACCGCACGCTCGACTCGGGCAGGTCGACTGCCATCCCCTTCGCGATCAGGCGGAGTCCGTTGTGAAAACAGGCGGCATATCCGGCGGCGAAGAGTCCGACATGTTGTTGTCCTTTCGCGGGCAAGTGGGGTGCGGAAGTTCGGGCCGGTGTCCTTCGGAACCGGCCCGGGGAGAGAGGCGTCGGCTCGGCGGGTAGTGCGATCAGCGCACGTTGACCGGGCGCAGCGTGAAGCCGTCGTTCGGCTTGCCGGCCAGCAGGGCGGCCAGACCGCCGCTGAGCGCGTAGGTCGTGCCTCGGGGGCCGGCCGTGACGGAACTGGTGACCGGGTCGGCGACGGTGTCGGTGACCTTGACGGTGGCGGACTTCCAGTGACGGTCAGGGCGAACGCGTTGCACGACGGCGGCCTTCCCGCTGAGCAGCCCGCTGCTGACCACAGCGAGCGACTTGTCCGGCAGGACCCGGATGCCCGCGGTGAGGGCCTTGAGGTTCTTGGGGAGCTTGACCTTGACGGCCTTCTTGGGGCTGTCGACCGGCACCCGTACCAGGCTGCCGTCGGCCTTGGCGACGATGAGGAGGTTCCCGGGTATCCATGCGACGGCGCTCATGCCCACGTTGTTCAGGAAATCCGGGATGTTCAGATCCCCGGCCAGCAGGTCGTCGCGCAGGAGGACGGAGGCCTGTCCGTTGCGGTCGATGCGGAAGATCGTCGGGGAGAGCTGGTCGACGGCGTACGCCGTGCCGTCCGCAGCGATCGTCACGTCGGAGACGAGATGCTGCTTGTCGTCGTCGGCGACCTTGTTCAGGTCGGCGTACCAGAGCCGGCGTCCGCTGCCGATGGCGTAGGCGGCGACGCCTGCGACCTTGAACTTGGTGGCGTCCGTGGAGCGGTCGGCCGTCCCGTAGTCCACGTTGCCGGCCAGGATCCTGTTCCCCTTGGAGTCAACCCGCACGGCCTGCACGGACACCAGATCCTTGTCTTCGATGATGGTGCGCACCCTGCCCTTCTGGTCGACGGAGGAGATGGTGCTGTGCGCCAGCGAACCCGTCACGAACTTCCGGGAGCCCGGGTAGTAGTCCACGGAGTGGGGGAAGACCCCCGGCCCCTTGGCGTCGATGGTGGGTGCCGCTTGGCGGGGGCTGTCGAAGGTGGTGGCGACGTGCCGGTCGGAAGTGGCAAGGGCGTCGGCGGTACCGGCCAGCGTGGTGCCGAGGACCGTCATGGCGGTGAGGGCCGCGGCGGTCGCGGACTGCTTCAGCTTCATGGAGCGTTCTTCCTTCCGAAGACGCGGTCCCGCCCGGTGCGCCGGACATCGCGTACGGGATGCGGTGGGCGGGGACGTCGTATCCAAGTGAGTCGGTCGAGCAGGAGCCGGCGCCGCGTGGACGGCGACGCCGCCGTACCGGGGCTCTGACCCGATGACGCCGGCCGGTCCGCGCCAGTTTCCTGTTCCGGGGCCGGCCCTGCGTCCTGCTCGTGGCTCCGAGTCTGCTGCCGCCGGCCGTTCGCAGCCTGCCCCTGGCGGGAGCAGGCTGCCCGGCGTCCCGGTGCTCGATACTCGGCGTATGAACAAGAAGACGGGGCTGGGAGAGTTCCTCAGGATGCGCCGGTCGCAGTTGCAGCCGGCGGATGTGGGCCTCCGGGATTTCGGAGAGCGCCGTCGCGTGCCGGGGCTGCGCCGTGACGAGCTGGCGCAGCTCGCCGGGGTGGGCTTGTCCTACTACACGCGCCTGGAGCAGGGGCTCTCGCTCAACGCGTCACCGGAGGTGCTGGACGCGCTGGCCCGTGCCCTCGGTCTTGACGAGGTGGAGCGGACCCACCTGCACGACCTGGCCCGTGCCTCGCGCCGCACCGGCACCCGGCGCAGGCCCGCGCCGGAGCGAGCGGGAGACACGACCCGGCAGCTGCTCGCCGCGTTCGGCGACGCGCCCGCGGTCGTGCTCGGGCGCCGCAGCGACGTACTGGCCTGGAACCGCATGGGACACACGCTGTTCGCCGGGCATCTGGACCCGCACATCCCCGATCAGCCCGACCAGCGTCCGAACACGGCCTGGCTGGTCTTCCTGGACGCGCACACGCGGGACCTGTACGCGGAGGACTGGCCGAAGAAGGCCAGGGACGTGGTGGGGAAGCTGCGGCTCGCCGCCGGGCAGCATCCGGATGATCCTCGGCTGGCCGCACTGATCGGCGAACTGACCATGAAGAGCCCGGAGTTCGCCGGCATGTGGTCCGAGCACCGGGTCAGGAGGTGGGATCTCGCGACCTACCGCATGCACCATCCGGTCGTAGGCCGCATGCAGCTCAACCTCCAGACCCTGAACGTCCCGCAGGTGGACGGCCAGCGCATAGTCGTGGCGACCGCCGAGGCCGGCACCGGGTCGGCGGCAGCGCTGAGCCTTCTTGCCCGGGCCGGTATTGCGAGCGCTGTTCGGCCTGTGCGCCAGGCGGGGCGGACCGAGGCTGCGGGATCCCCGAGGTACGGGGTCACCGGCGTAAGCCTGATGTCCTAGGCGAGGTCGACGACTTCGTGCATGCGGAGCCGGCGGTTGAACCCGCCGGCGATCCGCGCGACGACGGTGCGCGGCAGCAGGCGCGCGGGCCAGGTCAGCGCCCGGTTCACGGCCCGGCCCGGATACGACACCGCGCGCCTGCGGGCGTAGTCGTTCAGGGTACGGGCCGCGACGGTGGCCGGTGCGTCGGCAACCCGGGAGTCGATCGTGGCCGAGGTGCCGTCGAAGAAGCCTGTCGCGATCGCGCCGGGGTGCGCGGCCATGACGTGGACGCCGGTGCCGCGCAGTTCCTCGGCCAGCGCCTCGGTGAAGGAGAGCACGAAAGCCTTGGTCGCGGCATAACTGGCCTGGTAGGGCATGGGCTGGAAGGCCGCGGTGGACGAGACGTTGATGATGCCGCCGGAGCCGCGGGCGACCATTTCGGCCCCGATCGCGTGGGTCAGCGCGAGCAGGCCGGCGACGTTGAGCCCGACGGAGCGCAGTTGCGGCTCGAGCGGGCGGCCGAGGAACGGGCCCGCGCTGCCCGCGCCGGCGTTGTTGAGCAGCAGATCGACGGTCAGGCCGCGGTCACGCAGCTCCCGCAGGACCCGCTCCGGACCATCCGGAGCGCCGAGGTCACCGGTGATGACCTCGGCGTCCGGCCCGCCGTGCCGTTCCCGAATATGTGCGGCGAGCTCCCGCAGGCTCCCGTCCGAACGGGCCAGCAGGATCACCCGTGCTCCCCGGCGCGCCAGCTCCAGCGCGTACGCCCGCCCCAGCCCCTTGGACGCGCCCGTGACGAGCGCGGTGACGCCGCGATAGTCGTCGGCCACAACATCCTCCATTGCTTCGAGTCTCGAAGCATTGACGCTAGCACGATCCTTCGAAACTCGAAACACCGATAGAATGGCGGCATGACCACGCCCGAGCTCACCGCGGTGGTGGCCGCGACCCATGAGATCTGGATGCGGACCAACGACCTGATCGGGCAGGCGCTGGCCAGGCACGGCCTGACCCCGGCGACGTTCCAGGCACTGTGGGCCATCGACCCGGCCGAGCCACCACCCTCGATGAAGGTGATGACCGAGCGCCTGTACTGCAACGCCCCCAACCTGACCTTCATCACCAACCAGCTCGCCGACCGGGGGCTGGTGGAGCGCGCCGTGGACCCGGCCGACCGCCGCTCCCGCGTCCTGGTCCTGACCGCCAAGGGCCGCGAGGTTCGCGACGAACTGGTCCGGACGGCGCTGGAGAAGACCCCGCTGGCAGTGCTGGACCGCGACGAACTGCGGCAGCTCATGGTCCTGCTGAACCGGGCCGTCCGCTCCGGCTGACGAAGGCGGGGTGGGACCGCCGTCGTCTGGCGGTCCCGCGCTTCGGCGCACACGCCCGTCCTGGCTCCCGGGCAGAGCACGACCCTGCACTTCGACGCCCCGCGAGGCGCCCTGCTCACCCTGCTCACCCTGGTCTGCGGCGCAGGCGGTCATGAGCCGCTGGGCATGCGCGGCACCCTGCGCGTGACCGCGTAGGGTCCCATCGGTGCGCCCGCTTGGGGCTGCCATTCCACGAGCAGCACGGTGGCGTCGTCCTGGAGCACGCCGTGCTGGTACTGCAGCAGCGCCTGGACCAGCCGGCGCAGCGTCTCGGGAGCCGAGACCTGGTCGGCTTCGTGGCGGGTGATGAAGTCCACGAAACGGTCAAGACCGAACTCGTGGCCGTCCGGGTCCTTGGCCTCGACGACACCGTCGGTGTAGCACAGCAGCCGGTCGCCGGGCTGGAGCTGGTAGTGAGCCGGGTCCTGGCCGGCCGGCAGGCGCAGCCCCATGGGAGGGCCGGGTTCGGCGGCCAGTTCGGCCACCACGTGGCCGTGGCGCAGCAGCAGCGGTGGCGGATGGCCGCGGTTGACCCAGGTGAGCGCGCCGGTGCCGATGTCGAGGGTGGCCAGGATGCCGGTGGCGAACTGGGTGCGGGCGAACTGCTCGGCTATGGCGGCATCGATCGCCTCGCCGACGGCGCGCAGGCCGTCGCCGCGCAGGCGGCGATTGCGGAAGGCGCCGATGGCGATGGCGGAGGTCAGCCCGGCGGTGAGGTCATGTCCCATGGCGTCGAAGACCGCCAGGTTGAGCTGGTCACGCGTCAGGGCGTAGTCGAAGGCGTCGCCGCCGACCTGGTAGGCCGGTTCCAGAGCGGCGCTGACGACGATCTGGTCGGTGGCGAAGGTCTTGGCGGGCAGCAGGGACCACAGCACTTCGGCCGACAGGTCCATCGGCCGGTCGCGGACCACGGTGGCGAAGGTGTCGCTGGTGGTCTGCTTGCTGGCCAGCACCACGGCCAGCAGGGAAGCGAGCCAGTGCGCGCGCCGCCGGGTTTCGTCGTCGTCCTCGGGGGCGGTGACGGCCAGGACGCCCATGCGGTCGGTGCCGTCCAGCATCACCAGCCACCAGCGCCTGGGGCCGTCCTCGCCGGGGCCTGCCTCCTCATCCGGGTCGGGATCGCCGGTCTTGAGGGAGGAGACCAGGTACAGGCCGCGGTAGGCGCGCCCGGCCAGGGTGGTGTCGATGCGCAGGCGTCGCGGGGGCGAACCGTCGGGCGCGCGCTGGCCGGGCAGCGGCACCAGGTACTGCTGCTGCAGATCGGCCAGATACAGCAGCGGCTGGGAGAAGCCCGCCAGGCCGGCGTAGGCGACGACCAGCGCGGGCAGGTCCTCCATGGGCGCGAGGTGATGGGCGGCGATCAGGCCTCCGAGCATCTGTTCGCCGTTCCTGTCCATATCTGGCCGTCTACCCGTGTCCTCCAGTGCAAACGGGCCTCGGCACTCCGCGGGGGCCAGTTACGGAGCCGGCGTTCGGGGCAGCGGAACGGGGTGCTCATCCCGGTCGGACAGGACATCGGAGACGGTCACCATTGGTGATCGTCATCATCGTCTCTCTGGGGGCGGCGTGCCTGCTGGGCATCGGCTTCGTCGCCCAGCAGCATGCCGCCTACCGCGAGCCCCTGGAGGAGATGCTGCATCCGCGCCTCCTGCTCGACCTCATGCGCATGCCGTTGTGGCTGGCCGGGATCGGGCTGATGGTGGGCGGCCAGATCCTCGGCGCCATCGCGCTCCGGTACGCGGACGTGGCGCAGGTGGAGCCGCTGCTCGCGATGAACCTGCTGTTCGCCCTGAGCGCGGCCCATGTCATCTACCAGGAGCCGTTCGGCCGCACGCTGCAACTGGGCGCCCTGCTGGTGTGCGGAGGAGTGGCGCTGTTCCTGTTCGCCGGAAAGCCTCATGGTGGGCGCCTCCCCGACCCGGTCTCCATACGGTGGCTCGCGGCGCTCCCGGTGGTCGTGGCCGCGGCGGCGCTGGTCCTCTTCGGCCTGCGGCGTTCCCTGAAGGTCAAGGCGATGCTGCTGGCGGCCGCCGCCGGGGTGCTGTACGGCCTCCAGGACGTGCTGACCCGCGGCTCCCTGCTCACGCTGGACAGCGGGCCGAACATGCTCGCGACCTGGCAACTGTACGTCCTGCCGTGCGTCGCCGTGGTGGGGCTGCTGCTCAATCAGAGCGCGTTCGACGCCGCCCCGCTCCAGATCTCGCTGCCGGCCACCACGGTCGCGGAGCCGATCGCCGGGATCGTGCTGGGTGTGGCGATCTTCGCCGAGCGCCTGCAGGTCACCCCGGCGGCGATCGCAGGCGAGGTGGCCGGTCTGATCGCGATGGTGACCGGCATCGTCATCCTCGGCCGGTCCCCGTTCCTGGCGAAGCCCGCGCAGCCCGTCCTCCAAGGTCCGCACCGGAAGGAGCGGTGATCCCCTGGCCGGACCCGCTCGGGCGGCCGACGCCGCGCAGCAGGGTGTCGACCACGACGTCGGCGGCCTGTGCGGCGCTCAGCTCGGGCAGGTCCTCGGCGGCGTGCACCATCAGCGGCGGCAGGAGCGCGGCCACCCAGCCGGGCGGCAGGTCGGAGCGCAGCAGGCCCTCGTCGGTGGCGCGCCGCAGGAAGGCGTCGACCTCGTCGATCAGGCCGCGGCGGCGCTCGCGGAGCGTCTCCTCGCGGAGCATGCGGCTCGTTTCCACCGGCCATTTGCGGTTGGCGGCGATGATGCCCTCGACGTAACGGTGCAGCGCGACCTCGACGGGGGCCTCGCGCAGCCTGGCCTCCTGGATGGCCTTCTCGACCGCGTCGTAGCGGGCTCCGTAGACGGCGGCCATGAGGTCTTCGCGGGAGGCGAAGCGGCGGTAGACCGTGCGGCGGTCCACTCCTGCCGCGGCGGCGATGGCGGTGATGGTCGCCGAGGGGTCGTCGGCGAGCATGCGGGCGCCTGTGCTCAGGACACGTTCGAGATTGCGGGTGGCGTCGGCTCTCACGCGCCCCAAGATACCCCTGCTTGCGGCACAGAGGACACACTGACGCGGAGTTTAGTTTTGTAAGTGCTACATTGATGAGGCAGTTAGACGGCATCGACCGAAGGAAGCACCCATGGCCAGGACATGGCTCATCACCGGATCGTCGCGCGGCTTCGGCCGCCACCTCACCGAAGCGGTCCTCGAAGCGGGCGACCAGGTCATCGCCACCGCGCGCAGCCCCAAGCAGCTCGACGACCTGGTGGCCCGCCATGGCGACCGGATTCGGGCGGTCGCGCTCGACGTCACCGACGCCGCCGCGGCCGCCCGGGCGGTCGAGGAGGCCACCGACGCCTTCGGCGGCCTCGACGTGGTGGTCAACAACGCCGGTTACGGCAACAGCGCGCCGATCGAGGAGATGGCCGAGGACGACTTCCGCGCCCAGATCGAGACCAACCTCTTCGGCGTGGTGAACGTCACCCGGGCCGCCCTGCCCGTCCTGCGCGCCCAGCGATCAGGGGTCTTCGTGCAGTTCTCCTCCATCGGCGGGCGCGTCGGCGGCACTCCCGGCATGGGCGCCTACCAGACCGCGAAGTTCGCCGTCGAAGGCTTCTCCGAGGTGCTCGCCAACGAGGTCGCGCCCTTCGGCATCAAGGTCGTCATCGTCGAGCCGGGCGCGTTCCGTACCGACTGGCAAGGGGCCTCCATGGAGATCCACCCCGTCGGCCCCGACTACGAGCAGACCGTGGGCGCCATCCACCGCTACCGGCGCGACACCGACGGCACCCAGCCCGGCGACCCCGCCCGCGCCGCCAGGATCATCATCGACGTCGTCGGGCATGACGACCCGCCCCGGCGGCTCCTCCTCGGCAGCGACGCCGTCGCCTCCGCCCAGAAGGCCGCCGAGCTGCGTGCCGCCGAAACCGAGAAATGGGCCGACGTCAGCCGCTCGGCCGACTACCCCGCCGGCGAACGCTAGTCACCGGCCCGGCCGCGCGGCCGGTGGGGGCGGCGGGAGGGCGAGGACCGCGCGGACCGCGGCTTTCAGCCGTGCCCGGCTGTCCTCCCCGATCACGGGCCGGCCGTCCGCGGTCGGGCCCGCCAGCGCCCGCCGGAACACAGCGGTCGGCAGGTCGACCACGCACAGCGTCACCACCTCGACGCTCGCCCCGTCAGCACGGTCCCACAGCGCCCGCGACAGGCGGGTCAGCAGCGCCACCAACCGCTTGTCCAGGGCGAACATCTCCTCGGCCAGCTCCTGCGGCACCTCGGGACCGAGCAACTGGTCACGGCGCACCGCCACGAGCATCCGGGCGGCGGCGGGCCGGCGGTCGGCGAACACCGCCGGAGCGCTCGCCACCGCCGCCACCGCCTCGACTGCCGCTTCGCGGTCACCCCCGTGCACCGCGTCGGCCAGCTCGACCTGGAGATCCAGGAAATCTCCCGCCGCCCTCAGCCACAGCCGCCCGAGCAGCACCGGCAACGACCCGAACGCGTGGTAAATCACACCGTTCGACACCCCGGCGGCCGTCGCCAGCGCTCGCACCGTGAACCGCTCCGGACCGCCGTCGGCCACCAACTGCTCGGCGACGTCCAGCAACCGGCCGAGATCATGGACTCGAGGGCGAGGCATGCCCACCATCATAACAGAGCGTGCGCTCCAGAATTGCGCGTGTCGCGCGGGGCGTCATGTCGTGGCGTTCACGCGGGCGCCGCGGCCGGCCCGGATCCGGCCGAGTTGAACGACGCTCATGCCGAACATCAGGACGCCCAACGGCACGTGCAGGGTCTTCACGTGCGCAATGCCCAGCGCTATCTGCGCCGACGTGACGACGAAGAAGCCGGCCGCGTACAGGATGGGCCTGGGCGAGCCGCCGCCCGGCCGCCACACCAAGATCGCGACCACCAGGTGCAACAGCGTCACAATGAACGTCGCGTATGCTCCAGCACTGTGCAGGGCCCCACCCCCGGGCAGGGACAGAAGCAGCCCGGCGGTGATCGCCTGGACGAAGACGGCCACGGTTTGCACGGTGATCGCGATCCGCAAGTACCTGAGGTTCGTGGGCGTGGACATGGCGGGACTTCCCTTCTCGATCCGGTGTCTCGGCAGTCCGACGACACGACCGCCAGGAATGTGAGGTGCGGCGACCTCACGTTCCGGGGTGTTGTCTCGTCTGTCCGGGTGAGGGCAGAAACGACCGAGGAGCAGGCGACACCATGACCACCCCATCCGAGCCAGGGTCCGACCCGAGCCTGAGCGTGATCATGAGCGAGCGGCGCCAGCTGATCAATCTCGCCTACCGCCTCCTCGGCTCCCTGGCCGATGCCGAGGATGTCGTGCAGGAGGCCTGCGCCCGCTGGTACGCCATGACCCCGGAGCAGCAGCAGGCCATCGAGTCCCCCGGCGCCTGGCTGACGAAGGTGGCCGGCCGCATCTGCCTCGACGTGCTCGGCTCGGCACGGGCGCGGCGCGAGCGTTACGTGGGCGAATGGATCCCCGAGCCGCTGCCCGACCGTACGGAGTGGATCAGCGCGCGGCCGGGCGGCGCCATGATCGACCCCGCCGACCGGATCACCCTCGACGAGTCGATCAACATGGCCTTCCTCGTCGTGCTCGAAGCGATGACCCCGGCCGAGCGCGTCGCGTTCATCCTGCACGACGTCTTCCGCTACTCCTTCGCCGAAGTGGCGGAGATCGTCGGCCGTACGCCGGTGGCCTGCCGCCAGCTGGCCTCCTCGGCCCGCCGCCGTCTTCGCGCCACGCAGGCTCCCGCGACTCCGGCGGCCCGGCCCGGCATCGTCGGTGACTTCAAGCGGGCCTGGGAGGCCAAGGACATCAAGGCCCTCATCGAGCTCCTCGACCCCGACGCCAGGGCGGTCATCGACGGCGGCGGCCTCGTCAGCGCCGGGCTCCGCCCGATCGAGGGCAGCGAGCAGATCGCCCGCTACCTCCTCGCCATCGCTGGAATGTCACCCGGCCTGACGATCCTCGAACGTACGGTCAACGGTCAGCCCGGCCTGGTGGCCCAGCAGGACGGCGTGACGGTGACGGTGGCGGCGTTCGACGTCACGGGCGAGCGGATCAAGCACATCTGGGCGGTACGCAACCCCGAGAAGCTCCGGCCGTGGACGGTGCAGCCGCAACCTTAGTGTCAGCGGTACTTGTCGAGGGCCGCGGCGACGAGCTTGGCGGCGCGGTCGGCGGTGCCGAACCCGGAGCGTCGCGCTCTGACGGTGATGGACACCGAGACGTTCGACAGCCGGAAGGAGATCTTGGTCTCGTAGACCTTCCACGGCCAGTTGGGCACCTGCCGGGTGTAGCTGAAGGCCTCGTCGCCGACCTTCGGCCCCGTGCGGATCTTGGTCTTCTCGTCGCGCTTCGGCTCGTCCTTCATGTACTCGACCATCTGATCATGGGTCAGGTTGGCCGCGGAGGCGCTCGGCAAGCGGTACGCCATGATGCTCAGGATGGAACCATCCGTATTGGACCAGGAGCAGGCGGCGTCGGTCAGGAACTGGCGCTTCATCGCCCCGCCGAACAGCGAGCGCGTCTGGGCGCTGGTCAGCAGATCGCACGCCTCGAAGTCGCGGGAGATGACCGGGGTGGCCTCCGGTGACGAGCGGAACGTCGGCAGCGGAGAATAGGTGTAGCTGACGCGGGGGGCGAGCATGGCGCCGAGGAAGCGGACGACGTTCGGGAACAGGTACGGCACGACCACCACCCCCGCCGCCACGACCAGTACCACCGCGAGCAGGGCGCCCACGACGACCTGGACGCGGCGACGCCGACGGGGGCGGCTGCCCGGTACGGTCCGCGTGCGTGGCGAGGTCGGGACGTCCGTGGGCTCGCCCCGCGAGAGGGCCCGCAGCCAGCCGGCCACCTGGTCCGGGGAGCAGCGGCGTGCCGGGTCCTTCTCCAGGATCGCGGCCAGCACGGGTGCCAGCGGGCCGGCCAGCCGGAAGGGGGCGGGCTCCTGCATCAGTACGGCGGCCAGGACCGCGGCCTCGTTCGGGCGGGGGAACGGCGGCCCGCCCTCCACAGCCGTGAAGAGCGTGGCGCCGAGCGACCACAGGTCGGCGAGCGGGCCGTCGGCCTCGCCGCGCAGGCGCTCCGGCGCGATGTAGCCGGGCGAGCCGGTCAACATCCCCGTCTGGGTGAGCCCGGTGTCCCCGGCGATCGTCGCGATGCCGAAGTCGGTGAGCAGCACCCGCCCGTCGTCGGTGAGCAGGACGTTGGCGGGTTTGACGTCCCGGTGCAGGATGCCGGACGCGTGCGCGGCGCCGAGGGCGTCGAGCATCCGCATGCCGATCTCGGCCACGCGGTGCGGCGGCAGCGGGCCGTCGTCGCGTACGACCCGGTCGAGGGAGCGGCCGCGGACCAGCTCCATGATGATCCACGGCCGGCCGTCGTCCAGGACCACGTCGTGCACGGTGACGATGGACGGGTGGGAACGCAGCGTCGCCGCGGCGCGCGCTTCCCGGAGCGTGCGTTCGGCCAGTTCGGCCCGCGACGCCTCGTCGAGATCCGGCGGGAGCCGGACCTCCTTGACGGCCACTTCCTGCCGGAGGAGCTCGTCCGTCGCCCGCCAGACGGTGCCCATGCCGCCCTGACCGAGCTGCGAAAGCAGGCGATAACGGCCTGCGAGCAACGTCACCGTGCCATTACCGACGTCTCGGACTCCGCGACCATTCGTCGCCTCCTGTCGATATCCGGCTCAGCACGGGCACATCAGATAGTAAGCGAACGGATCGCGAGCGTCAGGGAATGTCGATCATCCGTGGGGGTCGGTTTACCAGTGGTGGGCGCCGTGGAGCTGAGCGCGGACCGCGCCGTCGGGGAACTCGGAGGTGTGCAGGTTGGCGTACCAGTTCTTCGGGTTCTTCTTGATTCCGTTGAGGACGCTGGTGTCCTTGACGCGTACGGAGCCGGAGCTCGTGTTGCCGCGGATGGTGCCGTTGCTCAGCAGGTCGATGACGACGGGGCCGTTCTTGCCGGCCTTGCCCCGGTGAATGTGGAAGGCGGTGGGCTTGGCGACCTTCTTCCACTGGACGAAGTAGTAGAGACGGTCGCCCTTGATGCGGAACTTCGCGGCCGCCAGGCCGTTCCGGTCGTTGACCTTCTTGCCTGCCTCCGGCACCTCGTTCCTGCCGAGAAGGACCGCGGTGAAGTAGTACGTCTTGGCGCTGGTGAACGTGGCGGGGGCGGCGTTGGCCGGTGCCGAGGTGGCGGCCAGGGCCGCGGTGGAGGCCAGCGCCGCGAAGGCCGCGCCGGCCACCGCACGCCGCCACTGGATACGCCGGTTGCCGAGCTGCTCGGAAGTGTTCATGGGGTCCTGCCTCCGGTTAATCTTTCGGATCTCTTGGGACAGGGCAGGACGTTAGTAGGGCGGTATCCGACGTTCTGTGGACAAATCCGCATAAGGCCTTGGGGTGATGAGTGTCACAAAGCCCCGTGTGGGTTACGGGGTGACGTCGAGTTCCGCGCGCATGCCCGCGGCGTAGTGTCCTGGGAAGTTGCAGATCAGCTCGTACCGTCCGGGCTTCAGCGTCAGCGTCGCCCAGCCCGCGGATCCGGGTGCGATGCCGCCGCCCTCGCCCGCGCCGCAGTTGTGGGACGCCTCGCCGACGGAGCCCGTCTCGCTTGCGCGGCTCTCGGCTCCGATCGGCCGCTTCCCGATGGGCCGGCCCGCCGTCAGCGGGAGGACGACCACCTCGTGGGCCAGGGTGCCGGTGTTGGAGACACGGAGAGACACGGTGCCTGCCGTGACCTTGGCCGGCTTCACGGTCAGGCGCATGGGTGCTGCCCCGGTCGCGTCGGTCACGTCGACGTCCACCACCTTGCCCGGCAGCGGTGGAGGAGTGCATTCTTGGGCGGGCCGCGACCCGGCCGCCTGCCCCGTGGCCGTTGGTGCGCCGGTGAACAGGGCGGCTGTCATGGCGACTGCCGCGGTGCCTGCGGACCAGACGTCGTGAGGCCTCATCGGGCTCACCCCCCGAGTGCGCGTGTGCTCACCCGTCTCCCGCGTCATGGTCGCGCTCGACCGGTGAGCATTCCACCTTCCAGGGTACGCGTGGCACATCTACCAGGACTGGTGCGAGCCCATCGAGCGCCGCGCGGCCATGTTGAAAGTTTCAGCGACCGCGTGGCCGTCGTCGCAGATGGACGGAACGGGCGGGTCGCGATGATTGAGGTCCTGCGGTCGCGATGCCTACGGTGCTGGGGTCCGCACACGTGATCCCGTCAAGGAGTCCGTCATGCGCGCCCGTGTCGTACCCGCCCTGATTCTGGCCCTGATCGCCCTCATCATCAGCGCTCCCGAGGCACGTGCGCAGGTGGTCGGGGGCTTCGACTTCTCCAGGGCGGAGGTGTCCGTCACGGGACTGCAGGTGCCATGGGGTCTGGCGTTCCTGCCGGACGGCAGCGCGCTGGTCTCCGAGCGGAACACGGGGCGGATCCTCCAGGTACGGCCCGGCCAGACGCCCACCCAGGTCGCCACCGTCAGCGGGGTGAGCGCCTCCGGTGAGAGCGGCCTGCTCGGCATCGCGGCCAGGGACGGCTGGGTGTACGCGTACTTCACCAGCACCGCCGGGGACAACCGCCTGGTCAGGTTCCAGCTGAGCGCGCCTCAGACGCAGACGGTGATCTTCTCGGGCGTCCCGAGCGCCACCATCCACGACGGCGGGCGCCTGGCCTTCGGCCCGGACGGCATGCTCTACCTGAGCACCGGCGACGCCAGTAACACCAGCAACGCCCAGAACCTCAACAGCCCCGCCGGCAAGATCCTGCGCATGACGCCCACCGGCGGCGTGCCTTCGGACAATCCGTTCGCGGGATCCCCGGTCTGGAGCTACGGCCACCGCAACGTGCAGGGCCTGGCCTGGGACTCCCAAGGCAGGATGTACGCCAGCGAATTCGGCCAGAACACCTGGGACGAGATCAACCAGATCGTCGCCGGCGGCAACTACGGCTGGCCCACCTGCGAAGGCAACTGCGGCAACTCCTCCTTCCGCAACCCCATCGTCACCTGGACGACCGCCGAGGCGTCGCCGAGCGGGCTCGCGTACGCCAACAACACGCTCTTCGCCGCCGCGCTGGGCGGCCGGCGCCTCTGGACGGTGCCGCTGACGGGCAGCGGCACGCCCGGCACGCCGCTGGCCGAGCTCCAGTCCACGTACGGACGCCTCCGCGCGGTCGCGCTCGGACCCGACGGCTGGCTCTGGGTGACGACCAGCAACCGGGACGGCCGCGGCACGCCGGTGGCCCAGGACGACCGCGTCATCCGCATCCCGCCCGCCACGAACGGAACCGACACCACCCCGCCGACCGCCCCCGGCGGCCTGGCCGCCTCCGCGGTTACCGCCACCGGCACCACGCTGACGTGGACCGCCTCGACCGACGACGTCGGCGTGACCGGCTATGACGTCCTGCGCGCGCCGGGCTCGTCCGGCGGCGCCTTCACGCAGGTGGGCACCGCGGCGACCACCTCGTACGCCGACACCGGGCTGACCGCCGCCACCACCTACCGCTACCAGGTGCGCGCCCGCGACGCGGCGGGCAACTCGTCGCCGGTGTCCAGCACGGTCACGGTCACCACCGGCCCGGGCGGCACGACCGGCGGATGCATGGCCACGCCGACCACCCAGACCCAGTGGAGCACCGGCTACGTGATCCAGCCGGTCACGGTCGCCAACACGGGCACCTCGACGACCACGGGCTGGACAGTGACGTTCACGCTGCCCAGCGGGCACGCCGTCACCGGTTCCTGGAACGCCACGCTGACCGTCAGCGGACAGACCGTCACGGTCAGGAACGCCGGTCACAACGGCACGCTCGCGCCCGGCCAGAGCACCACGTTCGGCTTCCAGGCCAGCCGTCCCAGCGGCGACACGCAGACTCCTTCCCCCGCCTATCGGTGCACTGGTTGACCAAAGATGTAAAGCCATACATCGATCGATGTACGGCTTATTTCGCTCGCCGGGACGACGGGGAGGGGCCACCGCGCCACCAGGCTTGATGGTGTGACCAGACGTATCGACGCGCTTGACGTGTTACGGGGCGTGGCCATCATGGGCACGCTCGGCACGAACATCTGGATCTTCACCGCGCCGGGCGGATCCGCCGAGTTCCTTCAGTTCGGGGGCGGCGCCGGTGCGGTGGAGACGTTCCTGAAATTCCTGTCCAACGGCAAGTTCCTCGGGCTGCTGACGCTGCTCTTCGGTGTCGGCCTGGAGCTGCAGTACCGCAGCGCGGTCCGGCGCGGGCTGACGTGGCCGGGCAGGTATCTGTGGCGGGCGACGCTGCTGTTCGTGGAGGGGGC
Organism: Nonomuraea angiospora; assembly: GCF_014873145.1. Classification (NCBI taxonomy): domain Bacteria; kingdom Bacillati; phylum Actinomycetota; class Actinomycetes; order Streptosporangiales; family Streptosporangiaceae; genus Nonomuraea; species Nonomuraea angiospora. Next base: position 7,583,068 of record NZ_JADBEK010000001.1, read on the forward strand.
GCTGCACTACGTCCTGGTCTTCGAGTTCGACGTGTTGATGGGGTACGCGATCACCTCCATGATCGTGGCGTACCTGGTGGGCAGGAGCGACCGTGCGGTCACCGCCTGGATGGTCGCCGCGGGAGCGGTGCACGTCGCCATGGTGGCCCTGGTCACGGCGGCCCTGATGGCGGTGCCGGCCGGGGGCGGCACCCCGATTTACCCCCCGGACGGCTGGCTCGACCAGGTCGCCTTCCGCCTGCGGCATGTCGCCGTGTTCCGCGCGGAGCTGGTGTTCATCATCCCCATGGGCACCGTCCTGTTCCTGCTCGGCGCCCGGCTGCTGCGCGCGGGCGTCTTCGAGGAGCGTGGCGCGGGACTGCGGAGGAAGCTGATCGTCATCGGCCTCGGCGTCGGTGTGCCACTGAACCTGGCCACCTCCTTCGCGGGCCCGGCCTGGTTCGCCGTGGACCGCTATCTCATGGCGCCGCTGGTCGCGCTGGGCCTGCTGGGGATGATCACCTCGATCGTGCTCGGCATGGGTGGCGCGCCGGGCGTGCTCAGGAAAGGGATCACGGACGTCGGGCGGACGGCGCTGTCCTGCTACGTCTTCCAGAACCTGGCGGCCAGCGTCCTCTGCTACGGCTGGGGTCTGGGGCTGGCGGATCGGTTCGACGGGCTGCGGCCGTGGTGGGTGCCGGTGGGATGGGCCGGGATCTGCGTGCTGTTCATGGTGCTGTCGTCGGTGTGGCTGCGGCGGTTCAGCCGCGGGCCGCTGGAGCTGGCCTGGCAATGGGCCTACCAGGCACCGGCCCTGGCGCGACGCCCCTGAACACCGGAGACCGTACGCTGGTCGCGAGTCCGGGACAGGGAGGCGAGCGGAGGATGCGCTACCGGCGAGCGGTGGAGAGGCTGCGGCAGCTCGCCCAGGCCTGCGAGCAGACCCGCCGCGTCCCGGCGGACGAACCCTTCCTGCGCGCCGCGCACGTCTTCGGCGACCTGCTCGCGGGTGAAGACCCCGTCGATCACCTCGAGATCGTCCTGGTGCTGAACCTCCCGCCGGAGGAGGTGACCTGGGGCTCGCAGCCGCCCGGCACCGCGTGGCTGGTCGATTTCCTGCGGCTGGACCAGGGCGGGGTCGCGTACTGGTGGCGCTCTCACCTGGATCCGGTGGAGAATCATCGCATTCAGGACCCGGTGCGGTTCTGGTCGCTGGACGGGCCCGAGCAGGACGTGCTCGACGCGCTGGCCGAGCGCCGCTTCGACCGGGTGCGCGAGGTGGCGTCCCGGCCTCGGGAAGAGCCCGCCCAGGTCGCCGGGGAGTTGCGCGCGGCGCTGGACCACCTGCGTGCCGTACGCGACTCCTACTGGGACAGGCAGTGGCGCCGGCGGCACCGCAGCCTGGGGCGCTACCCCGAGCACCACCTGTGGGAGGCCGTACAGGGCTACCTGGACCTCCTGGACGCGCACGAGGAAATTCGATTGCCGCCGGAATCGGCGGAGGGCTAGGGTCACGATCACCATCTCGTGACGGAGGAGTTGCTTTTATGCGTGTCGATGAGCTGACCGTCCCCGTACCTCAGCCATCCCACGTAAGGACTCACGATCTTGGATCTGTCACGTAGCTTCACCATCCGGGAGAGCAGCCACCGGATCATCAACCCGTTCACCCCTGAGAAGCTGGCCACGCTCGGCGCGGCGATCGGGCTGCGGCCCGGGGCCACCGTGCTCGACCTGTGCTGCGGCAAGGGTGAGATGTTGTGCACCTGGTCCCGCGATCACGGGATCACCGGCACCGGGGTCGACATCAGCACCGTCTTCCTCGCCGCCGCCCGCGAGCGCGCCGCCGGGCTCGGCGTCGGCGAGCGGGTGACGTTCACGCACGGAAACGCCTCCACGTACGTGGCCGGCGAGCCGGTCGACGTCGCGGCGTGCGTCGGCGCGACGTGGATCGGCGGCGGGACCGCCGGCACGGTCGCGCTGCTGGAGCGCAGCCTGCGCCCGGGCGGCACGATGCTGATCGGCGAGGTGTTCTGGCGGGCCGAGCCGCCCGGCCAGGAGGCCCTGGAGGCGTGCCACGCGACCTCGCGCGACGACCGCGAGACGCTGCCCGGCCTCTTCGAGCTGTTCGACGGGCTCGGGTACGACGTCGTCGAGATGGTGCTCGCCGACGAGGACAGCTGGGACCGGTACGTCGCCGCCCAGTGGCGCAACCTGCGTACCTGGCTGGACGCCAACCCCGACGACGAGCTCGCGCCCGAACTGCGTGCCGAGCTGTCGCGCGAGCCGATGCGTTATGTCCGCTTCCAGCGGCAGCTGCTCGGCTGGGGCGTGTTCGCCCTCATGAAGCGCTGACCTGCGCAGGCTCTCGGCCCGGCTTGAAGAAGAGGCCGGGCCGAGAGCCTTCTGCGATGGCCGGGTTTGAAAGAGGGCGCGCGGAGAAACTTGACGGAGGGATCGCTTCGCAGGTTATCGTTGTTTATATGAATAGCTCTTCAAGTGAGCGAGTTGTCCTGTCTCCGGACGGCTGCGCGGTCCGGGTGATCGACCCGGACCGGGTCGCCGCCGTGTGCGAGCGAATGCCGGCGGCCGACGATCTGGCCGACACCGCCGACATCTTCGGCCTGCTGTCCGATCCGAACCGGCTGCGGCTGCTCGTGGCGCTGCTGGACGGAGAGCTGTGCGTGTGCGACCTGGCGGCGGTGACCGGACAGAGCGAGTCCGCGGTCTCCCACGCCCTGCGGCTGCTGCGCGCCCACCGCATCGTCGTCGCCCGGCGCGCCGGGCGGATGGCGTACTACCGGCTGGACGACCCCCACGTACGCATGCTGCTCGACGTGGCGCTCGCCCACACCGAGCACACCGAGGCCATCCACCCCGAGCGGGACGGGGCCGACTGATGGGCGCCGGGCACGGACACGGGCACGCCGGTTCCCGGCACCGGTGGCGGCTGACGGTCTCCTTCGTCCTGATCGGCGCGTACTTCGTGGTCGAGCTGGTCTACGGCCTGATCTCCGGCTCGCTGGCGCTGATGTCGGACGCCGGGCACATGGCCGCCGACGTCGTCACCCTGGGCGCCGCCCTGGTGGCCACCCGCATCGCCACCCGGCCGGACGCCACCGGAAAGCGCAGCTACGGCTCCTACCGGGCCGAGGTGTTCGCGTCCCTGCTGGCCGTGATCATGATGCTCGGCGTCGCGCTGTACGTGGTCGCCGAGGCCATCGGGCGGATCGGCGGACCCGCGGAGGTCTCCTCCGGCCCGATGCTGGTCGTCGGCGGCATCGGCCTGGTCGTCAACCTCATCGCCCTGTCGCTGCTGCGTGCCGGGGCCAGCGAGAGCCTCAACGTCAAGGGCGCCTACCTGGAGGTCGTGGCCGACACGGCCGGGTCCGTCGGCGTCATCGTGGCGGGCTGGCTGATCACGGCCACCGGCCAGACGTTCTGGGACACCGTCGTCGCCCTCGCCATCGGCGTCTTCGTCGCCCTGCGCGCGATCTCCCTCGGCCGTCAGGTCTTCGCGGTGCTGGGCCAGCACGTGCCCGAGGGCATGGACGCGGCCGCGGTGGCGGCCGACCTGGCGGCGCTCGACGGCGTACGCGACGTGCACGACCTGCACCTGTGGACCCTCACCTCCGGCATGAACGTCGCCACCGCCCACCTGGTCACCGTCGATCCCAACGACCACCACGCCATCCTGGACAAGGCCCGCGAGCTGCTGCTCCGCCGGCACGGCGTGGCGCACGCGACCCTCCAGGTCGAGCCCGCCGACCACACCGGCTGCGACGAGCTCGGCTGGTGAACCGACCGCCCCTGAGGGAGTCTTCAGGGACGTCTCAGGGAACTCCCCGACGCCCGGGCAGGGCCTCGTGACCCACACTTAGGCGTCATGGGCATGAAGAGAGCGGGCATGATCGCAGGGCTGCTGGTGGTCGCGGCGGTGTCAGCCGGGTGCGGCCTCGGTGGCCCCCTCGATGAGGACACCAAGTCCTACGACGTCACCGACAAGGTGGCCGGCATCAGGGTCGGGTCCGACTCCGGCACCGTCGAGGTGGTGGAGTCGGACCGCCAGGGCATCCACGTGACCGAGCATCTCGTCTGGCGCAAGAACAAGCCGGAGACCAGCCACGGCGTGGAGGGCGACACGCTCGCCCTGACGTACAAGTGCCCCCGCACCTGGGGGCTGGGGAGCGGGGGCGTGGCCTGCGACGTGAACTACAAGGTGGAGATCCCCAAGGGCCTCCGCGTCAAGATCACCTCCGACTCCGGGGACCTGACGCTGAAGGACCTGTCCGGCGAGGTGGACGTCCACAGCGACTCCGGGGTGATCGAGGCCAGCGGGCTGTCGGGCAAGCGGGTCGTCACGGAGACCGACTCGGGGGACGTCGAGCTCGCCTTCACCGCGCAGCCGGACAAGGTCGTGAGCTCCTCGGACTCGGGCGCGGTCACGGTCCGCGTGCCGCAGGGGCCGTACCACGTGATCACCAAGACCGACTCCGGCAGCAAGCACGTCACGGCGGCCAACGACGCCTCGGCGCCGCGTACGATCGAGGTCTCCAGCGACTCCGGCGACCTGGAGGTCGTCACCCCCTGAGCCCCCTGAGGCCCCCTCAGGACACAGATCCGGCCGAAAGTACTGTCGCCAACCCTGCTTCCGGCCGAAGCCGGCACCGGCATGAGGCCCGCAGGATGGGGCGTCATGCCACCCGAAAATCCAGATTCCCGAAGAAGGGCGCGGATCAGCGCGCTCGACGTCATCCGCGGCTTCGCGCTCTGCGGGATCCTCCTGGCCAACGTCCAGCCGATCGCCCACGTCGGCGACGCCCTCGTCCCCGTCCGGCACACGGCGCAGAGCCCTGGCACGATGTGGATGGGGCTGCTGGTCGAGCAGCGGTTCTTCCCGATCTTCTCGCTGCTGTTCGGCATCGGCTTCTCGCTGCTCCTGGAGTCCGCGGCGGGGCGCGCCACCAGCCCGCGACTGCTCCTGCTGCGCCGGCTCCTGGTGCTGCTCGCGATCGGCCTGGTGCACATGTTCGCGCTCTGGCGGGGCGACATCCTGACCATCTACGCCGTCGTCGGCCTGGTGGTGCTCCTGCCCTCGACCTGGCTGCCGCGCTGGGCCGTGGCGGGCCTCGCCGTCGCGCTCGTGGCCGCGGCGCTGGCCTCCGGCGGCGGGACCGCGCTGGTCCCCGGGCTGTTCCTGGCCGGCTCCGCGCTGACCCGGTACGGGGTGATCGACCGGATCGAGCGCTCCGCCCCCGTGGCGCTGACCGTGCTCTTCGCGGCCGGCGCGGCGGTCGCCCTGTGGCTGCAGGCCGGCACGCAGGACGGATCGCTCGCCGTCGGCGGGCTGCTGACGGCGGGCGTGTACGTGTGCGGCCTGCTGGTCCTGCTCAGGACGCCGCTCCGGCCGGTCCTGCAGGCCGTCTTCGCCCCGCTGGGCCGGATGGCGCTGACCAACTACCTGTCCGCCACGGTCCTCGTCCTGGTGATCTCCAGGTTCGTGGCCGGCCCGCCGGAGACCTGGCCGGTGACGACGGTGCTGCTGATCGCCGGGGCGATCCTCGCGGGCCAGTGGCTGGTCTCCACCCTCTGGCTGCGCCGCTTCCGGTACGGCCCCGTGGAATGGCTCTGGCGCTGGGCCACCTGGCTGCGCCGCCCGGCGATGCAGCGGATCGGGGAGGGCGCGCGCCGATGAGTTTCGCCGGCGGCGGGAGTCATATCGGCGACGGTGAAACAACTGGAGGTTTCCATGACGACCACGCGCACCCTCGCCATCCCGGGTGGACGCCTGAGCTACGAGGTCCGCGGCGCCGGCCCGGTGCTGGTGATCACCGGGGCGCCGATGGCCGGGGCCGACTTCGTGCCGCTGGCCGAGGCGATGGCGGGCGACTACACGGTGGTCACCCACGACCCTCGGGGCATCTCGGGCAGCGTGCTCGACGACCCCGCCCAGGACTCCACCCCCGAGCTGCGGGCCGACGACCTGGCCCTGCTCCTGGACGCCCTGGGCGCCGAGAGCGCCGACGTGTTCGGCAGCAGCGGCGGCGCGGTGACCGGCCTGGCGCTGGTGGCCCGGCACCCCGCCCGGGTCCGTACACTCGTCGCGCACGAGCCGCCCTCGCTGGAGCTGCTCCCCGACGCCGCCGACCAGCGCGCCGCGACCGAGGACATCATCGCGACCTACCACCGGGACGGCGTCTGGGCGGCTTTCGCCAAGTTCATGGCCACCGCCGGGTTCGACCAGGGCGACGAGGGCGCCCCGGCCGGGCCTCCCGGGGAGCCGACAGAGCAGATGCTGGCCGACAGCGCGCGCTTCTTCGCCCATGAGCTGCGCGGCACCACCCGCTACGTGCCCGACGTCGCCGCGCTGAAGGCCGCCCCGGCCCGCGTCGTGGTGGGCATCGGTGACGAGTCGGGCGGGCTGGTCACCTACCGGACCTCCGTGGCGCTGGCCGAGCTGCTGGGCACGACTCCGACGGAGTTCCCCGGCGACCACGGCGGCTTCATCGGCAGGACCGAGGAGTTCGCCGCGGTGCTGCGCAAGGTGCTCGCCGGCTGAGATCGGCGGAAGACACCCGCGGGACCCGGGCGTTGGGGTGGAAGAACCCCAATGAGGAGGACCGATGAGCAAGCGGGCACTGGTGCTGGGTGGCGGCGGGGTCGCCGGGATCGCGTGGACGACAGGTGTGCTGGCGGCGCTCGCCGACGGCGGTGTGGACGTAACAGGGGCCGACCGCATCGTCGGCACGTCGGCGGGCTCGGCGGTCGCCGTCCAGGTCACCAGCGGACTGCCGCTCTCCGAGCTGTTGGAGCGGCAGGTCGATCCCGCGCTCCAGACGCTCGAACTGCCCAGCGGGGTGCGGATGGAGGAGCTGTGGGCGAAGCTCCAGGAGGTCTACGAGAGCACGTCCGACCCGGTCGAGCAGCGGCGGAAGATCGGCGCGCTGGCGCTGGCCGCCGACACGATCAGCGAGGCCAGGCGGCGCGAGGTGATCGAGGCCCGGCTGCCCGTGCATGAGTGGCCGCGGCGCGACCTGGTGATCGTGGCGGTCGAGGCGGCCGGCGGCGAGACCCGGCTGTTCGAGCCCGGGTCGGGGGTGGAGCTGGTGGACGCGGTGGCGGCCAGCTGCGCGGTGCCCGGCGTGTGGCCGTGCGTGACGATCGACGGGGTCCGGTACATGGACGGCGGCGTGCGTACGAGCACCAACTCCGATCTCGCGGCCGGGTTCGAGCGGGTGCTGGTGCTGGCCCCGATGCCCGACGTCGGCGAGCCGTCCTGGGCCGCGCTCGACGGCCGGGTCGAGGTGATCGGGCCGGACGCCGACTCGCTGGCCGCCTTCGGGACCGACCCGCTCGACCCGGAGGTGCGCACGCCCAGCGCCCGAGCCGGTTACGCCCAGGGCCGCGGCGCGGTGGCCCAGGTGGCGGCGCTCTGGGAGTGAACCGCGCGCGGCGGCGGTCCCCAGCGGAGCCTCTCTAGCGGAGCGGACGGTCATGGAGGCGGCCCCTAGCGGAGCCGCGCGGTCGTGGACGCGATCCCTAGCGGAGCCGCACGGTCGTGGAGGCGCCCTCCCGGCCGGCCCGGCCGTCGAAGGTGAACGTCTCCCCCGCCCACGTGACTGTCAGCTCGTCGAGGTCGCACCGGGGGTCCGACACGGTCAGCGCGTCCCCGCGCACCAGCACCGCGCACGGGGCCGAGGCGGTCAGGCCGCCCGCGGTCCCGGCGTCCCAGAAGTTGGCCGCGGTGAGGCCCAGCGAGGGCACGTGGACGGCCTGCAGGCGGTCGGTGTTGGCGAGCACGCGCACCCAGCCGGGGTCGGCGGCTCTCGCGCGGGTCTCCTCCTGCCCGGCGCCGGGCAGGAGCAGGTAGACGTATCCGGCCGAGCGCGGGTCGACGCCGTGGTCGAGCCAGAGCGTCACGTAGTCGCGGGTCACGCCGCCGCCGGCGCGGCGCTCGCGCAGCGTGCGCAGCGCCCCGCGCACGACGTAGCCGCCGTGCCCTTCGAGGTGGGCCCAGCTCTCCCCCACCGTCAGAGCGGCGCCGGTCCTGCGGTTGTCGACGACCGTCTCGACGGGCACGCCGTCCTCCGCGGCGATGCCCGCGCCCAGGCACACGATCGCGTCGTCGAGGAAGAACCACGACTTGAACGCCTCCATCGTGCTCTCCAGGCCGTTCAGGTGCTGGCCGACGGTGGCGTACGTGCCGTCCGTGGCCCCGCCCACCCACCGGCCCGGCGGGCAGGTGTCGCCCCAGTCGCCGCCCGCGCCGTCGGGCAGCCGCTTGGTGGAGACGGTCGTCCCGGGCAGCCGGTAAGGGTCCACGGTGGGCCAGAAGTCGTCCGAGTACTGGTCGCCGTGGCCCGCCGCCCACCAATAGAGCATCCCCGAGCCGGTGTGCCAGCCGCGCAGGTTCTCGCCGTTGCCGTGCTCGTAGTGGCCGATCCTGGCCGAGGCCATGCTGAGCGCCGCGCACCAGCCCGGCCTGCGGTGTACGGCCCGTGCGCTCATCGGCAGCAGCCGGTGCCCGACCGGCTCCTCGGCCGCGGGCACGGAGGCGTCGTCCACGACCGCGGCCAGCCGGGCGTGGAAGGCGGGCTCGGGGTGCTCCAGCATCGGCCGGTACGTGCCGCGTACCGCCCAGCCCTTGACCATGGCGTGCCAGCGCGCCCGCTCGGCGGCCGGGGCGCCCTCCCCCAGCAGCAGGACCGCGGCGGCGATCTCCCGCCCGCGCTCGTGGTCGCCGAACGGCTTCCTGCCGACGCTCCTGCCGCGGACCAGGTCCATGCAGGCGCCGTCGCGGACGAAGGGGGCGAACGACCGCTCGACCATGTCGAACACGTTCTGGTCGGAGACCTCCCACGGCGTGCCCCGCAGCACCGCGAACATCGTCGCCAGCCCCGACAGCAGCGTCACCCCGTAGGCCCCCTGGTAGGGCACGTGCGTGTGCTGGATGAACGACCCGTCCCGGTAGAACCCGTCGCCCTCGCCGACGAGGCGGAACAACGGCGCGAGCGCGGACGCCGCCAGCGCCGCCTTGCCGTGGTCGGAGCCGAGCATGGCCCGCAGCAGCATCACCAGGCACAGGTCCACGCGGTTGGCCGCGGTGCTGTTGCCCCTGTACTGGCCGAGCCGCCGTTCCGGGACGAAGTGGTCGACCGCGTCCCGCAGCGGCGCGCTCAGCGGCTCGGGCAGCCCGACGAGCACCGCCGCGTCGAGCAGCGCCTTCGGCACCCCGATCTGCCAGTGCCACCAGTTGCCGGTCGCCTCGGCGCCGTCGGCGTACACGCTGCGCCGGTAGTGGTCCACGCCCTGCGCGACCGCCGCCGCCAGCCCCGCGTCGCCGGTCAGGCCGGTGCCCTCCAGCACGTACGCCTGCGCCATGGCCCGCAGCCGCCGCGGGGTGGCCACGAAGGAGGGGAACGCCTGGCCGGGCCAGAGCGAGGCGCGGCCGGGTGCCATGGTGTCGCGGTGGCGGGCGGCTGTCCTGCCCAGTCTGGCCAGCCAGGTCCGGTACGGCTCGGCGGCCGGGTCGTACCCGCCGCCCACCGTGACCTCCCGCCAGCGGCGGCGTAAGCGGAAGAAGGAGTCGTCCGGGGTGTACGCGGGGCCGGCGGGCCCCAGCGCGCCGAGCACCCCGGCCGCGGTCACGCCGCCGAGCCGGAGTAACGAGCGCCTGGTTGGCCGGTACACGCCTCGATTATCGGTCAGAGCGGGAGCACGGCCCCGAACCGCTTCACGGTCCTGATGATCGGCGCGGTCTCGATGCGCCCGATCGCGGGCAGCGCGCCCAGGCTCTCGGTCAGGTAGCGGTAGAAGGCCGCGTCGTCGCGGCACACGACGTTGGCCATCAGGTTGGCGGGGCCGGTCGGCGTGGCGGCGGGGCTCCTGGTCCTGGCGACCGTCCGCCCCGCGAGAGCCACCTGAAAGCCACGTGAGCGTCAGAGCAGGCGGCGGATGTCCCCGTACGCGCGGTAGAAGCCGCCCCGGCCGGCCGAGCGCACGCCGTCGACGAGGTAGCGGGCTCCGGCCTCCCGGATGTCCTTGGGGAACTGCACGTTCCACGACTCGAAGCCGGGGCTGACGACGCGGACCCGCAGCCGCTCGCCCTCCTTGAAGCACTCCACCACCACGCCGTCGCCCGTGTCGGTGGTGGTCTCCAGCGTCACCGACGGCTCGACCACCTGCAGCGAGGCGGCCGCCTTGACGTCGAGCGGCTGCGGCACGCTGCCCGCGCGGGCCGCGGCGATGGCCGCCTCGCTGGCGTCGATGCAGGCCAGCGAGCCGTCGGTGGTGACGATGTAGAGGCGGTCGTCCAGGAACTGCATGGAGAACGCGGAGCCGCAGCCGGTGGCGAGCTTCCACAGCCGCTCGCCGGAGGCGTCGAAGCAGTAGACCGACGAGTGGTTGTCACCGGCGAAGACGTGGCGGCCGCCCGGCGAGGTGGCGCAGGAGTAGACGGCGCCGTCGCACTGGTAGGCGGCCTCGATCCGGCCGTCGCCCTTGGCCAGGCGGATCACGCGGCCCACGGAGCCGCGGGCGGTGCCGGCGTAGACGGAGTGCGCCTCCTGCCAGCCGAACAGCACCTGCTCGCCGAGGGCGGTCTGCCAGACGGGCGTGCCGTCCTGGACGTCGTAGCGGGCCACGCCCTTGGAGTGCCCGTGGTAGACCGAGTCCTCGTCGCACCTGACCATCCAGGCCGAGTCGCCGGCGACGCCGCGCGACCACTGGAACTCGTCCTCGTAGTCGATCGTGGTGACCCCGCCGGCGCGGTCGGAGACGCCGAGCACGCCGTCGTGGATGTCGAGCCAGTAGATGTCCACGTCGGCGGCGATCTCGTACGCGGACCTCGGCACCTTGCCGCTCAGGTCGTACACGCGGCCGTCGTCGCAGCCCGCGTAGATCCAGAAGTCGTCGGCCACGATGCACTTGACGCCGTCCGGCAGCTTGAAGCGGCCGGTCACGGTGCCGGAGTGGGTGACGGTGTAGACGTCGCCGCGCTGGTTGCCGACCCAGCAGCGCTCGTCGTCCACGAAGATGCCGAACGCGGACGCCCCGCTGTCGAAGCGCCACAGGACCGGCGCCTGCTGGGCGGTCGACCGGGTGCTGGGGATGGCCCGGTGGGTGACGGCCCGGCGCTGGCGCACGCCGCGGACCGCCGGGGCGTATCCTTTGCGGGTCTTCTCGCCGAGCTTCTTGGCGGCGGCGGCCTGGGCCTTGGCCTCGGTGGGGAAGTCGGTGACCTTGGTCTGGCCGCTCTCGCCGATGCGTCCGTACGTGATCGTGACCCGGGTGCCCGCCACGGTCACGTCGTAGAACTTGTGCGATCCGCCGCCGTCCTCTGACAGCTCCAGATAGGTCATGTCCGCACTTCTCCTGATTTGCCGGGCCTGATCACTTGCCCGGAGAGTAGAGGACGGCGGCGACAAATCGCAGGAAGGTTACTTGTCGTACTCGTACGCCCCGGCGTCGACCGCGCCGTCACTGCCGTCGATCGCCCGGCCGGTCACGTCGTTGTTGCTGAACTTGGTGATCCCGAAGTCGATGGCCGGGCTCCCGGCACGCAGGCTCAGCGGGTTGGCGGTGTTCGACAGGTTGAACAGCGGGTCGGCCGTGATGTTGTCGTGGCCGCCCATCTGGTGCTGCGCGGCGCCGAAGAACACGTTGTGGTGGCTGTCGGTGACGTTCGGGCCGTAGGCGGTCTTGGCCGTGACCTGGATGATGTTCTGCGACATCGACAGGTGGGCGTTGGTGCAGCCGGCGTCGCAGACGACGCCCTGGGAGCCCGCCTGGGGCAGGTAGACGGAGTTGTTGCGGAACACGGTGCCCAGCACGGGCCCGTTCGGGTCGGGGTCCTCGCCGGGCTCCTGCGGGCCGCGGGTGACGAGGGCCGCGCCGGTCTTGGGGCCGGTGATCACGTTGTACTCGAAGACGTTGCCCGAGGTCCCGTCGGGGTCCTCGGGGTTGCCGTTCTCGTCGACGCCATGGCTGGTGCCGAGCTCGGTGAAGGTCTCGTTGTCCACCGAGATGTTGTGGTGGATGCGGTTGCCGGAGCCGAGGAAGATCTCCACGGCCGCGCCGTCCAGCCCGTAGTCGTAGCTGGACGCGATCGAGCCGCGCATCTCGTTCCAGCCGATGTCGGTGTTGTCGCCCTGGACGAGGATCGCGAACGCGCCCGAGTCGTCGTTGCCCGGCTCCTCGGTGTTCTTGCTCATGAAGTTGTTGTCGACGAAGTCGTTGGCCGTCACCGCGTTACGCTGCGCCTTCGGCGCGATGTAGACCCCGGCCGCGGCGCCCGTGATGTAGTTGCGCTCGACGACGTTGTCGTTGCCCGTCACCTTCACGCCGGCCCACTCGCAGCGGCCGTCGTCCTGGGGCACGCCCACCTGCAGGTTGTAGACCTCGATGAAGGAGCCGTCCAGGCTCACGCAGGCCTCGTTGTCCCCGGAGATGATCGGTTTGGCACTGCTCGTGCCATAGGTGTCCACGACGATCGGGGCCTGCGCGTTGCCCGACTCGGTGATGGCGAGTTGCTGCCCCTTCCACCTGCTGCCGCGCTTCAGCAGCAGCTTGGAGCCGGGGTCCAGCTTCGCCGCCGTGGCCTTGGTGAGGGTCTTCCACGCGGTGGCCTCCGAGAGGCCGTTGGCAGAGTCGTTGCCGTTGACGGAGTCCACGTAGTAGACGCCGACGGCCGCCGATGCGGTGCCCGTCGCCACGGTGGTGGCGAGCGTGGTGGCGACGAGCGCGAGCGCCGCCGTGGTCGCACCGGTCCGCAGGTTCCAGTCAGACATTCAGCCTCCAGAACTGCCGGGGCTTCGTCACGCAACGAAGATCATCCCCGGCTTGCGGCTGACACATTAACTGGATTTAGTCGGAAAGTCCCGATTTTTCCTGACTCAAATCGGACGTTTAGGTCCCGGCCCGGATCGGCACCACGTTGCCGGGCGCCCCGCCGCGCGGCAGCGCGAACCAGGTGGCCTTGCCGACGAGCTCGGGGTGGGTGACGTAGCGCTGGGGATGGCAGCCGTAGAACCCGTCGGAGAGCCTGGCGATGATCCGCAGCCCCCGCCCGTGCTCGGCCCGCACGTCCGGCGGGGCGGGCTCAGGAAGCAGCGGACTGCTGTCCACGACCACGCACATGATCTCTTTCGCGTCGATGTGCAGGGCCAGTTCGTACGGGCCGTCACCGTACATCAGGGCATTGGTGACCAATTCGCTCACCATGAGGACGGCGTCGTCAACGAGATCCGAACAAAGGGAGAGCGCCGACAATTCTTCGCGAATGATCGCCCTCGCGTGGGCGACCGTCCGGACGTCCTCCCGCAGCGGCCACACGTACTGCATCCGGCTCCGACGAGCTGATCGCAGCGTGGTCATGGCATCTCTCTCCTGTGTTTGCCGGGCTTCCGGGACAGAGGGACAGCGAATGCGCGTTTCACTCAACAAGAGGGCCTGCCTTTGGGTCGACGTACTGGGCCGTCGAAACCTGTACGCACGAGAAGGCCTTTTGGGTCGAATCTTCGGCGAGAAATCGCGATTCTTTTTAGCCGCTGCCCCGAAACGACGGGTATGGGCTTGGCCATGAGCACTGACGAGAACACACCCGAGATCGACTCCCGGCCCCCCGCCGCCGCCCGCCGGCCGGGCAGGCGTGGAGAGCCGCCGCCGAAGCCCAAGCCCGCGGGGATGCAAGCGCTGGAGCAGGCGCTGTCGCGGGCGGGCAAGGAGTTGAAGGACATCCTGTGGGTCCGGCCATGACCACCGGCTCCTGAGGCCCGGTTCGCGTCGCCGCTGCCGAGGCCCGGCGACGCGACCGGCTCACGAGGTCTCGGCCACCCCCGCGAGCAGGGACCAGAGCGCGTACGGGGTCAAGGGGACGTCGGTGATCCGGCCGGCGATCTCCGGGAGGGCGGCGGCCACGGCGTTGGCGATGGCGGCCGGAGGGCCGATCGTGCCCGACTCCCCCACTCCCTTCATCCCGCCGGGCGTCAGCGGCGACGGCGTCTCCAGCATCACGACCTCGATGTCCGGCACCTCCCGCGTCGTCGGGAGGAAGTAGTCGGTGATGGGCTGGCCTTCGGGGGTGTAGACGATCTCCTCGGTGAGCGCCTGCCCGATCCCCTGGACCACGCCGCCGCGGATCTGGCCCTCCACGACGGCCGGGTTGACCAGCACCCCGGCGTCGTTGACGACCCAGTAGCGCTCGACCTCGACGGCCCCGGTCTCCGGATCCACGGCCACGGCGGCCGCGTGGGCCCCGTAGGCGAACGTGTAGGCGTCGGGGTCGTAGCTGACCCGTTCCTCCAGGCCCGGCTCGACCCCGTCCGGGAGGTCCCAGCCGCGCCACGCCGACGTGGCCAGCTCCCGCAGCGTGAGGGACGCCGCCGGGTCGCCCTTCACCCGCACCGCGCCGTCGGCGATCTCCAGGTCGCCGGGGGCCGCCTCCAGGCGGTGCGCGGCCAGGGCCACGAGCTTGCCGCGCAGCCGCTCCGCGGCCCGCGTGAGCGCCCCGCCGCCGACCACGAGCGAGCGGCTGGCGATCGACCCGACCGACGAGTACGGCGTGGCCGCCGTGTCCCCCAGCACCACCCGTACCCGCTCGATCGGCACCCCCACCCGGTCGGCCGCGAGCTGGGCCAGCGCCGTCTCGATGCCCTGCCCTATCGACACCACCCCCGACGACACGACCACGGACGCGTCCTGCTCCATGCGCAGGAACACCGTCTCGTAGCCGCCCGCCTGGATGCCGGTGTCCCTGAACTCCTTCGAGGGACCCATGCCCGTGGTCTCCACATGGCAGGAGTAGCCGATGCCGCGCCTGCGCCCGTCTGCCTTCTCAACCGGGGTGATCAGGTCGCGCAGGGTACGCAGGGCGTTCGGGTAGTCGCCGGAGTCGTAGCGCTGGTAGACGCGGTTCGTGTACGGCAGCTCGGCGGGCCCCAGCATGTTGCGCAGCCGCAGCTCGACCCGGTCGATCCCCAGCCTGCGCGCCGCCTCGTCGATCAGCCGCTCCCTGGTCAGGCTGCCCTCCGGCTGGCCGAACCCGCGGTAGGAGCCGGTCGGCGTGGTGTTCGTGACGACGCCGCGCACGCGTACCGCCACCCGGTCGAACCGGTACGGCCCCGGCAGCAGGGTGGCCGTCACCGCGAAGGTCGACGCGCCCACGTTCGAGGGATGCGCGCCGAGGTCGCCGACCAGGTCCACGTACATCGCCACGAACCGCCCGTCCCCGTCGAGCGCCAGCCGCGCCCGGTGCACGGCGGCCCGCGACGGCAGCGTGGCGACCAGCCGGTCGCCCGGCGACTCCGACCAGCTCACCGGCCGGCCCAGGCGCATCGAGGCCAGGCAGACGAGCGCCTCGTCCGGGTAGACGTGCTCCTTGCCGCCGAACCCGCCGCCCGTGTCGCGGCTGATGACGCGTACCCGGTCGTGGGAGAGCCCGAACGCCTCCGCCAGGTGCTCGCGCACCTGGTGCGGCGCCTGCGAGGAGATGTGCACGGTCAGCTCGTCGTCGGCGTACGAGGCCACCACGCCGCGCGGCTCCATGGGGTGCGGCGAGACCCGGCCCATCGTGAACGTCAGCTCCACGACGTGCGCGGCCCCCTCGACGAAGGCGGCGCAGTCCTCGTCACCCATCATGAAGTCGGTGAGCACGTTCGTGCCCCACTCCGGGTACAGCAGCGGGGCTCCGTCCCGCATCGCCGGCTCCGTCCCGACCACCGCCGGGAGCTCGTCCAGCGAGAGATCGACGAGCTCGGCGGCGTCCCTGGCGGCCTCGGGGGTGCGGGCGACGACGAGCGCGAGCGGCTGGCCCGCGTACCTGATGGCGTCGTCCAGCACCCGATAGGACTGCAGCCGCTGGCCCGGGGACAGGTGGACGCAGGGCAGGCGCAGGTCGGGGGCGTCTTGGGGGGTGATGACGTCGAGCACGCCCTCGACCGCCCAGGCCGCCTTGGCGTCGCAGCCGAGCAGCCGCCCGTGGGCGATGGGGCTGCGGACCACGTAGGCGTGGACCGTTCCCGGCAGCCGCACCGACCCGACGTACCTGCCTCGACCGGTCAGCAACCTGGCGTCTTCCCGCCGCGGCGTCCTGGCGCCGACATAAGGCTCACCCATGGTCCCGATTCTGAGCGCCCCCGGCCGGACTGTCGATGACCCCAGGGGACCTCAGCCCGCTTGTCCCTTTCCCGAGGGCCCGCACCCCGCCCGCACCTCTCCCCCCAAGGGACCGCAACCCCCGCCTCTCCCTCTCCCCCCAAGGGACCGCGGCCGTCATACGACCTCGAAAGCCGCCATCATCGCCATGTCCTCGTGTTCGAGGTTGTGGCAGTGCAGCACGTACCGCCCCCGATAGTCGGTGAACCTGGTGACGATCTCCACGGTCTGCGCCTCGCGCAGCTCGACGGTGTCCTTCCACTCGGGCGGCCCCTGCGGCCGCTCCCCGTTCACCGAAAGCACCTGGAAGTGGTCCAGGTGCAGGTGCACGGGATGGGCGACGTCACTGGTCAGCCGCCAGACCTCGATGTCCCCGAGCCTCGGCCTGGCCTCCATGCGCCTGGGGTCGAACGGCTTGCCGTTGATCAGCCACCCCATCCCCCCGCTGCCGAACTCGAACTCCCGCGTCACCTTCGCCTTCCCGGGGTCGAGCGCCTCCACCGTGGACAGCCGCTCCGGCACGGACGACTCGTCCCTCTCGTCCCGGTCCACGGCGAACCGCATGACCCTCGCCTGCGCGCCCTCCCCCGCCAGGTTCCGCAGCTCGACCTGCTGCCCCACCTTGTACGCGGAGAAGTCGACCACCACGTCCACCCGCTCGCCGGGAGCCAGCCGGAGCTGCCGCACCGTGCGCGGCCGGCCCAGCAGCCCGCCGTCGGAACCGATCTGGACCAGCGGCCCGCCGGTCGCCAGCTCGTACGTCCGGGCGTTGGAGGCGTTGCACAGCCGCAGCCGATATCGGGCCCTGGCCACCCGCAGCTCGGGCCACGGCGCCCCGTTCACCAGGATCACGTCCCCGAGCACGCCCCCCATATACGCCTCCCGCACCCCGGGCCGGCCCTCCAGCGCCGGATACAGCATCGTGCCGTCCGCGGCGAACGACCGGTCGCAGATCAGCAGCGGAAGGTCGCGCTCCCCTGCGGGCAGCGGCAGCGCCTCCTCCTCCGCGTCCCGCACCAGGAACATCCCGGCCAGCCCGCGCCAGACCTGCGGCCCCGTGTAGTCCATGCGGTGGTCGTGGTACCAGAGCGTGGCGGCCCGCTGTTCCAGCGGGAACACGTACTCGCGGGACGCCCCCGGCGCCACCAGGTCGGTGGGGAAGCCGTCGGACTCGGGTGGGGTGTGCCCGCCGTGCAGGTGCAGGACGGTCGGCTCGCCGAGCTGGTTGACCAGCTTCACGACGGTCCGCCGCCCGGCGCGGGCCTCGATGGTCGGGCCGGGGAAGGTGCCCCCGTACCCCCAGATCCCGGTGCGCAGGCCCGGCAGCACCTCCACCTCGGCCGCCCGCTCGGTCAGCTCGTAGAAGTCGGCCCCGCCCGCGCTGCGCACCGGCTCGGCCACCTGCGGGACGGGCAGCGGCACCGCGTACGGCCTGGGCAGCGGCGCCGCGCTCGTCAGGAGCTGCGGCTGCGGGGTGCCGGCGATCAGCGAGCAGCCCGGCACCCCGGCCACCGCCACCGCGCCCAGCCCCAGCAGTCGCAGCACGTCGCGTCGCGTGTGGGTCATTGCCGCGCCATGACCCGGTTGAGCTGCTCGACGCCTCCGTGGAACATCAGCACCCCCAAGGGCACGTGCAGGACCTTCAGCCCAGCGACTCCGAGAATCGCCTGCACCACCGTGGCCACCAGGAGGATCACCGCCGGAAGGATGAACTTGGCCTTCCCACCGCCGGGCCAGCGGACAAGGATCGCCGCGACGACATGGACGATCCCTATGACGAGCAGGGCGACGGCCGTAGCCATGTGCAGCGCCCGGCCGCCGGGCGTGGAGAGCAGCAGGCCCGCCGCCACCGCCTGGAACAGCAGTGCGACGGCATGCAGGGGCGCCACGACCTTGAGCGCCCACATGGGCCAGGTCGCCGGCCGGACGGCAAGGGTCTGTTGCGCGGTCATGATCGATCTCCTGTTAGTGCTGAGCCGGTGATGAAGGTCTCCATGCGTTCCATGGCCGAGGTCGCGCCGAACGCGCAGAGCCGTACCAGGTCCTCGTCCGGCCGCGAGCCGCGCCAGGCGGCCACGTCGGCGTCGGTCACCCGATACGGCGCGAGCGCGGCGAGCAGGGCCAGCCGGGCCCCGGCGCGCTCCTCCGAGGGAACCCCGGAAAGAGCGGCGTCCAGCCAGGCGCCGCCCATGGGCGGGTGCTCCCCGTCCCAGGCCGCCACCGCGTCCGCCACGGCGGCGCGGGCGGCGTCCCCGAGCAGCTCCCCACCGGCGGCGCCGGCGGCCCGCAGCGCGGCGTAGGCGGCGCCGGCGGCCGTGCCGGCGCCCCAGGCGGGCTCCGGCCGCGCGGGCAGGTCCGCGACCAGGGGCAGGCTCGCGCCCGGCGTCAGCCGCCTGCGCACCGTACGGGCCATCACCCGGCCGCCCACGCTCCTGACCAGGCGGGAGTTCTGGAGGTTCGCGGGCAGGAGGTTCTCGGTGAGCAGCGCCGAGGCCATGCGGTTGATGAAGTGGAAGGCCAGCGCCGTGCCGATGTGCTCCGGCCCGATCTCCACCCCGCCGCGCCGCGACGTGGCCCAGGCCAGCATCGCGGCGTGCTCGGGGTCGTCGGGCGTGCCACCGGCCGCGATGGTCTCCGCCAGCCGGTGGTCGCCGGTCGCGTGCAGCAGCGTCGTGTGCGCGGCCACGCAGAACGGGCACCGGTTCGCCATGGACACGCCGAGCGCCACGACCTCCTTCGCGGTCCTGGACGCGTTCCCGGCCAGCAGCGACTCGCGCAGCATGGCCCAGGTCGCGGCGAGCACGTCCGGCGCGGGCGACAGCGTCAGGAAGACCGCCATGCGCGCCATGCCGAAGTCTTCCGCGAGCTGCGCGTACACCTGGGCCACCCGGCCGGTCGCCGCCTGCGGCTGCACCGGCGTGACATAACGGAACTGTGTCTCCATAGCCGGACATCGTGGTATTTCTCGTGGCTCGGGGCGTCGTGCCGTGGTTGACTCATGCGCCTACCGCCCTGGAAGCACCTTCGTGCGGAGTACTTCGCCGGGAGTAGCCCGGAATTACATCCAGGCGGCGAGGATCGTGCCCTGGTCAAGGCTCTAATCTGCAGGAATGACCTTTCTGCGCGGATGGCACCCGCTCGCCGTGGACAGCGCGCTCGCCGCCGTCGTGGCCGTCATGCTGGCCGCCGCCGTGCTGGTCACGCCGCAGGCGGGCGCCCTGGACCTGGCCGCCGTCCTGGTCGGCTCGCTCTCCCTCGTCGCCTGGCGCCGCGCGCCCCTGGTGCCGCTGCTCGTCGGCACCGTCAGCATGCTCGTCTTCTCCGTGCACGCCCAGCCTGGCCCGCCCGCCGCCTTCCCCGTGCTGATGGCGGTCTTCGCCGCGGTATGGGCCGGACACCGGCTGCTGCCCGCGCTGGCGAGCGCGGTGTTCCTGGGCGTCAGCCTGGCGACCAGCCTGGCCACCGCGACCGGGCAGAGCCCCAAGGACATCGTCCAGGGAACGACGTTGCTGCTCGGCTGGTTCCTGGCGTCGGGGGTGACGGCGACGGTCACCCGGCAGCGGCAGGCGTACCTGGAGCAGGTCGAGCAGCGCGCCGCGGAGGCCGAGCGCACCCGCGAGGAGGTCGCGCGCCGGCGCGCGGGCGAGGAGCGGCTCAGGATCGCCAGGGAGCTGCACGACTCGCTCACGCACAGCATCTCGGTCATCAAGGTGCAGGCGGGCGTGGCCGTACACCTGGCCCGCAAGCGCGGCGAGGACGTGCCCGGGGCGCTGCTGGCCATCCAGGAGGCCAGCGGCGACGCCATGCGCGAGCTGCGCGCCACGCTGGAGGTGCTGCGCGACGACCCGGACGGCTCCGGCGACCCCGACGGCTCCGCCGCGCAGGACAGCCGGCTCGACCGGCTCGACGACCTGGTGGAGCGGGCCCGATCGACCGGGCTGGCCGCCACGGTGACGATCTCGGGGGTACGGCACGAGCTGCCGGCCGAGGTGGACCGGGCCGCGTACCGGATCGTCCAGGAGGCGCTCACCAACGTCTCCAGGCACGCGGGCGGGGCGGGGGCGTCCGTGCGCGTCGACTTCGGCGGCGACGAGCTGGTCGTGCAGGTGGACGACGACGGCCTGGCGAGCGCGGACGCGCCGCCCGTGCCCGGCGTGGGCCTGCTCGGCATGCGCGAGCGGGTCACTGCGCTCGGCGGCCGGCTGCGGGCCGAGCCCCGCCCGGAGGGCGGCTTCACCGTACGCGCTGAGCTTCCACTGGGGGAACCGACGTGATCCGCGTGCTGCTCGTGGACGACCAGGCACTCATCCGCGGCGGCTTCCGCGCCCTGCTGGAGGCCGAGGACGACATCGAGGTCGTGGCCGAGGCCGCCAACGGCGAGCAGGCCCTCGCCCTCGCCCTCGAACACCTGCCCGACGTCGCGCTCGTCGACGTCCAGATGCCGGTGATGGACGGCATCGAGGCGACCCGGCGCATCGCGGCCGACGAGCGGCTGAGCGAGGTCCATGTCGTGATCCTCACCAACTACGGCCTCGACGAGTACGTCTTCAACGCGCTCAGGGCGGGCGCGAGCGGATTCCTGGTCAAGGACACCGAGCCCGCCGACCTGCTGCAGGGCGTCAGGGTCGCGGCCCGCGGCGACGCGCTGCTGTCCCCCGCCATCACCCGCCGCCTCATCGGCGAGTACGTGGCCCGCCGCCCGGAGCCGGATCCGCAGGGCCTGGAGGTGCTCACCAACCGCGAGCGCGAGGTGACCGCGCTGGTCGCCCGGGGCATGTCCAACGACGAGATCGCCGCGCACATGGTGATCAGCCCGACCACCGCGAAGACGCACGTCAGCAGGGCCATGACCAAGCTGCGGGCACGCGACCGGGCGCAGCTCGTGGTCTTCGCGTACGAGTCCGGCCTGGTGTCGCCGCGCCGGAGCTGACGCGTGATGAAATGAGACGTGAACATCATTTCGCGCGGTTTCCGCGGACGGCACCGGCCGGACGGCGACCGGCTGCCACCGGGGCAGTACCTGGTCGACGACTTCCCCGTGCTGTCGGCCGGGCCGACGCCGCGGGTGCCGCTGGAGCGGTGGGAATTCGCCATCGACACCGAGGCCGAGCAGACCCACCGCTGGTCGTGGCAGGAGTTCATGGCGCTGCCCAGTGAGACTCCCACGGTCGACATCCACTGCGTGACCAAGTGGACCAAGCTGGACACCACCTGGGAGGGCGTCTCGCTCGACGTGCTCTTCGAGGACGTCGAGAGCGCCGCCGAATACGCGCTCGTCTACTCCTACGGCGGCTACACCACGAACCTCCCGCTCGAGGACCTCCTCGACGGCAAGGCGTGGATCGTGCACCGCTTCGACGGCGAGGACCTGGAGCCGCGGCACGGCGGCCCGGCCCGGCTGATCGTGCCGCACCTGTACTTCTGGAAGTCGGCCAAGTGGGTACGCGGCATCCGGCTGCTGAACGAGGACTGGCCCGGCTTCTGGGAGACCGCCGGCTACCACAACTACGGCGATCCGTGGCGCGAGCAGCGCTACGAGGGCGACTGAGGTGCGCCGCCTGGTCTGGCGGGCGGCCGAGCTCGCCGAGATCGTCACCGAGACCGCGACCGCGCGCACGCTGCGGTTCCGGGTGCCCGAATGGCCGGGGCACCTGGCGGGGCAGCACGTGGACGTCCGGCTGACGGCCGAGGACGGCTACACCGCGCAGCGCAGCTACTCGCTGGCCGGCCCCGCCGACGGCGACCTCGTCGATCTGACCGTGGAGACCGCCCCGGACGGCGAGGTGTCGCCGTACCTGACCGAGGTCATCGAGGTCGGCGACCAGGTCGAGCTGCGCGGCCCGGTGGGCGGCTGGTTCGTCTGGCGGCCGGAGAGCAAGGCGCCGGTCGTGCTGGTGGCCGGCGGGTCGGGGATCGTGCCGCTGATGGCGATGGTCAGGGCGCGCAGGCAGGCGGGCAGCCAGGTGCCGTTCCGCCTGCTCTACTCGCTGCGCGACCCCGGCCGCCGCTACTACGCCGAGGAGCTGCGCCGCCCCGACCCGGGGCTCGACGTCTCCTACCTCTACACCAGGTCCGCGCCGCCCGGCGCGTCCCGACCGGCCGGGCGGATCATGCTGGACGACCTGGCCGAGGGCGGCTGGCCCGCGAGCTTCGAGCCCGACTGCTACGTGTGCGGGCCGACGGCGTTCGTGGAGGCGGCGGCCGACCTGCTGCTCGCGCTGGGGCACGCGCCCGAGCGCATCCGTACCGAACGTTTCGGATAGTGGGAGCTGATATGACCGCAGAGCACCTCGACGGCAACGCGCTGGCGGGCCCGCTCGGAGAGATCTTCGCCGTGGACGTCACCGCCGCCACCGGCCGCTGCGCGAGCTGCGGCCTGGCGGGCCCGATCGCCTCGCTGCGCGTGTACGGCCCCGGCCCCGGGCTGGTCGCCCGGTGTCCCGGCTGCGAGGAGGTGATCCTCCGGCTGGTACGCGGCCCGGGCACGGCCTGGCTCGACCTGCGCGGCACGGTGTCGCTGCGCGTCAACCTGCCCGACTGACGGCGTTGGGGACAGATCGTTCCTCATGGAGCCGCCCGACTGAGTACACTCGGGCAGGTTCAACCGGCCGAGATCTGTACGGCGAGGCTCTTGGCCATGGGCTGCGGCCCGCGGCCCCGTCCCTCTGGAGTCACGTGAGCAGCGGGCTAGTCGACGCGCCCCCGTCCGAACCGAGCGCGCCACCCCGGCGTCGCCGCCGCTGGCTGCGCTGGACGATCGCGGTCGCCGTGACCGTGGTCCTCCTGGTCGCCGGCGTGGCCGTCGGCGTCTACGCGAAGCTGACCGGCAACGTCAAGCACATCGACGTCACCGCCGACGACCTCGGCGCCACCCGGCCGCCCAAGGTCGCGGGCACCGCCATGAACGTCCTGGTCGTCGGATCCGACCAGCGCGACGGCAAGAACGCCAAGTACGGGCACCACATCGCCGGCGAGCGCACCGACACGATCATGCTCGTCCACGTGTCGTCCAAGCGCGACAACGCGATGGTCGTCAGCTTCCCGCGCGACTCGCTCGTCCAGCTCCCCGCCTGCCGCGCCACCGGCGGCCTGCCCGGCCAGCGGCCCCACCTGGGCATGATCAACGAGTCGTTCAACTCCGGCGGCATCGCCTGCACCTGGAAGACGATCGAGACGCTCACCCACATCCGCATCGACCACTTCGTGAAGGTCGACTTCACCGGCTTCAAGAGCATGGTCAACGCCGTCGGCGGCGTCGAGATCTGCCTGCCCGAGCCGGTGAACGACAAGAAGGCCCTGCTCCACCTGCCCGCCGGGCGGCAGACGCTCACCGGCGAGCAGGCGCTCGGCTACGTACGCGCCCGCTACAGCATGGGCGACGGCTCGGACATCGGGCGCATCCAGCGGCAGCAGATGTTCATCGCGTCGATGGTGAAGAAGGTCATGAGCGGCGAGACGCTCACCGACCCCGCCAAGCTGCTGGGCATCCTCGACGCCGGCACCAAGGCGGTGACCACCGACCGCGGCCTGAACTTCGGCGTCATGAAGGACCTCGCGACCAGCCTCCAGGGCCTGAACGCCGGGCAGATCCGCTTCATCACCACCCCCTGGCACTACTCCCTCACCCAGCCCGGCCGGGTCGAGTGGGTGCAGCCGCAGGCCGGCCACCTGTTCCAGATCGTGGCCAAGGACCAGAGCGTCCAGGGCGTCAAGGGCGGCCAGGCCAAGGTGGGCCGGACCAAGATCCAGATCGAGCTCCGCAACGGCACCTGGCGCAGCGGCCTCGGCACCCAGGTGGCCGCCGCCCTGGAGCAGCGCGGCTACCACATCACCAAGATCGGCGACTCGGCCCGCAAGCCACAACCCAAGACCACCGTCCTGTACGGGCCCAACGGCGAGACCCGCGTCCCCACCCTCACCAACGACCTCCAGACCTCCACGCTGCGGAAGGTGGCGGGGGCGCAGACCAACCGGCTGGTGCTGGTGATCGGCTCGGACTGGACGGGCCTGAAGCCGTTGCGCGCGGACGACACGGAGGCCATCAAGGGCTTCGACGCCACCCACGACACCTGCGCCACCTGACCCCCCGACGCGCCGCCGTACGAGAGCGCCGGGCCCCGCCCCGCACCCCATCCCGCCGACGCGGCGCGCCAAAGACCAGTGCCACCGCACGGCCGCCAAGCCGCCGCACCGTGCACCAGCAGCACCACGCCGCCGCGCGAGGGTGCCGGGCCCCCGGCCTCAGCCCAAGCCCTCCAAGCGCCGGGTCGGCGGGGCTAAGGACGGCGGCGTCCGGCGCAACGCGCACGGCGACCAGCCCACCAGCACGGCGACCCCAGCGGCGCATCCCGGCGCGCCGCCGTACGGGAGCGCCGGGCCCCACCGCACCCCGTCCCACCGACGCGGCGCGCCAAAGACCAGCGCGGCGGCCCCACCGGGGTGCGGCGGGCAGCGCTGTGGGCGCGGAGGGCAGCGCTGCGGGTGCGGCGCGCGGTGGTGGTGCCGCAGGTGGTGCCGGTTGCGGTGATGTGGGAGCGCGGTGTGGCGGGGCCGGGAGTGGGGGTGGGTTCGCGGGTGGCCAGAACGCGGTGAGAGGGTCAGAGGGCTTCGGAGAGGCCGCCCCCGTCGATGGCCGTGAAGCCGGCGTCCTCGATCAGCGGCACCACCGCCTTCTTGGCCGCGTCGTCGTCCCCCCAGTAGGGCATGTCGGCCCGCGAGCCGCCCCGCTGCCCCACCGTCCCCAGGGTCAGCAGCTCCTTCGAGTACTTCGTGTTGAACGTCCGCACCAGCCGGACCTCAGCCCCGAGCACGTGCTGCTGGTACTGCGGGCTGGTGAGCCCGCCGGGGACGGCGACCACCACGGACAGGCCGTCCCGTTCGGCGATCGGGTTGCTGGGGTCGACGACGATCTTGCCGGAGAGCGCGCCGTCGAGCTCCGCCGCCACGGCGCGGAACGCCTCCCATCCCACCGCCAGCACGATGACCTCGCCGAACCGCGCGGCCTCGCTCGGCGTGCCGCCCCCGGCCTGCCCGCCGGTCGCCGCCGTGGCCGCCTCCACGCGGTCAGGGTCGGCGTCGCTGAAGAACACCTCGTGTCCGCCCGTCGAGAGCAGGCGGCCAAGAGGCACGCCGAGTCTTCCAGAACCCACGATTGCCACACGCATGTCTTGATCACCTCGTCACCGAAAGGAACCCACCAGACCCCGCCGGTGACATTCCTCCCCAGGTCAGAGGCTTGCTACGCGATGAGTGACGAGAGAGCGGCAAGGGAGTCGACGACCTGCCGGGCGTCGGGCGTGGCGGCCGGGTCGAGCAGCCACTGCAGCAGCAGCCCGTCGGTGATGGCCACCAGCACCGACACGAGCACCTCGGGCGGCACCGGCAGCTCGATGCCGAACTGGGCGACGGCCCGGCGCACCATGTCGGCGCCCGCCTGGCGGCAGCGGGCGTACGACTCGGCCAGCCGCTGCCGCAGCGCGGCCTCGCGCAGCGCCGCCGGGTAGCCCTCGACGAAGACCACGAGCTGCGGCCGCAGCTCCTCGAACCTGTCGACCAGCTCCGTCATGGCGCGCTCCAGCAGCTCCCGCGCGCTGCCCGGCTCCGAGCTGAACATCGCCCGCTCGACCTCGGCGATCCACTGGTCGAAGAACTCGGCGAGGGCCTCGTTCAGCAGCGCGTCCTTGCCGCCGAAGTGGTAGCCGATGGAGGCCAGGTTGGTGCCCGAGGCGGCGACCAGGTCTCGGGCCGTCGTACGGGCATAGCCCTTCTCCTGCAGGCAGCTCACCGCGCCCGCCAGCAGTCTCTCCCGGTATCCACCGGCCTCTGTTCGTGCCACGCGATCCATGCTACAGATGTATACAAATGTCTATGACGAACGTACGTACATCTCAATGAAGAGGTCGGACATGATTCCTCCAGGGCCGAGGCTTCCCTCGGCGGTGCAGACGGCGTGGTTCATCCGGGACGCGCCCGGCATGCTCACCAGGCTCCGGCGCAAGTACGGGCCGATCTTCACGGTCCGCTTCACCGGCCTCCCGCCGGAGGTCTACGTGACCACCGGGGAGCTGGCCGAGCAGGTCTTCCGTACCGACCACGGCGGCGGGCGCGCGGGCGAGGCGAGGCGCGAGTTCCTCGCGCACATGGTGGGCGAGCACTCCGTCCTCACGCTCGACGGCGACCCGTGGTGGCGGCACCGCAAGCTGCTCAACCCACCGCTGCGCGCCAAGCAGGTCGCCGGCTACCGCGACGACATCGCGGCCATTGCGGCGGAAAGGATCGCGACCTGGCCGCTGGGCAGGCCGTTCGCGCTGCGCGACCGCATGCAGGACATCACGCTGGAGATCATCATCCGGCTGATCTTCGGCATCCGGGACGCCGGGCGCGTCAGCCGGCTACGGGCGCTGCTGCCCCGCCTGATCGAGACCGGCGGGTCGCCGCTGATCCCCATGCTCCCGGAGGGGTTCCGCCGGATCCCGTTCGGGCCCTACCCCCGGTTCGTACGGGTGAGCGCCGAGGTGGACGCGATCCTCTTCGACGAGATCCGCCGCCGCCGGAGCGCGCCGGGAGGCGCCGACGTGCTCGGCCGCCTGCTGGACACCGAGCTGGGCGACCACGAGATCCGCGACGAGCTGATCACCATGCTCCTCGCCGGGCACGAGACCACCGCCACCGGCCTCGCCTGGGCCTTCGAGCGGCTCCTGCGCATGCCCGAGATCCTCGACCGGCTCCCCGACGACGAGACCTACCTCGACGCGGTGGTCAAGGAGGTGCTGCGGGTCAGGCCGGTGGTCTACGAGGCGCCGAGAATGCTCGACGCCCCGCTACAGCTGGGTGAGTACGAGATCCCCGCCGGATGGTACGCCGGACCGTTCATCCCGCTCGTGCACCACGACCCCGCCGCCTTCCCCGAACCCGACGAGTTCCGCCCGGAGCGCTTTCTCGACGGGCCCCAGAGCAGGGCCTGGATGCCGTTCGGCGGCGGGCGGCGCTTCTGCGTCGGCGCGCAGCTGGCGCTGCTGGAGATGCGCGTCATCATCCGCGAGGTACTGCACCGCCTGGAGCTCACGGCACCCGATCAGGCGCCGGAGGCCAGGCGGCTGAAGAACGTCACGCTCGCACCCGCGAACCTGACCCGCGTCACTGCGCGCGCTCGGACTCCTGCTCGGACCCCGTAGGCGGGTAGATCTCCTCGCGGCGCGCATCGGCTCCCAGCTCCTCCCGAAGCCGGTCATAGTCGATGTTGTGGTTGGTGTACTTCAGCTGGCGAGCGACCTTCGTCTGCTTCGCCTTGGCTCTTCCTCGGCCCATGGCTACTCCCTAGTCCCCGCTGTCATCCTAGCCAACAACGTTACGACTTGAAGAATTATGCAACTGCGCTGGATTAGTCTGGGCTATATGCACGTGGAGGTCCACCAGGCCAAGGCCGACTTCTTCAGAACGCTCGGCCACCCCGCTCGCATCCGAGTGTTGGAGCTACTCCAGGAAGGGCCGCTTCCCGTCCGGGATCTGCTGGCCCAGATCGACATCGAGGCCTCGAGCCTCTCCCAGCAGCTCGCCGTCCTGCGTAGAGCGGGGATCGTGAGCGCGATTCGCGAGGGCAGCACCGTCGTCTACACGCTGGCCACACCCGAGCTGGCCGACCTGCTCGGGGCTGCCCGCAGGATTCTCACCGACATGCTCGCCGACCAGGGCGAGCTGCTCGCGGAGCTGCGAGCGGAGGTCACTTAGCCGGCGCCGGCCGCACGCGCTTGGGATACCAGGCCGTGAAGACGGCGGGCAGAACGAAGGTGAGCACCTTGATGGCGATGACGAGCGTCGTCGCGTGAGGTGAGACGGAAAGCACGAGCGTCAGGGAGGCCGCGGCGACGGTGAAGGCCGCCGCCCACACCGTGGTGATGACCGCGTTGACGCGGTGGAACCGCGGGGTCTCCCAGACCTCCTTCGGCGCCATCGTGCGCGCGATGCCGAGCGTGAAGGGCTTGCCGATGGCCAGCGAGCCCCAGGCGGTGCCCGCCAGCCAGACGTTGACCAGCGCGGGGCCGTACGGAGTGAGCGGCGAGTGCGGGGCCACCAGCGACAGCGCCGTGAGGCAGGCGAAGAACAGCGCCGCGCTGCTCTCGATCACCATCTCGTCCCAGGCCCTGCCCGCCCTGCGGTCGATGACGACGAGGCCGAGGGCGATGACGAGCCCGGTGATGGCGCCCCAGCGCCACTCGTCGCCGGTGGCGATGACCGCGTAGACGATCCAGGGCAGGAAGCCGAGCAGACCGCGCATGGTGGGATGTCCTTCCACATTCCTAAAGTGACATGTCGAAACTAGAACCTCCTATCTCGATATGTCAACATAGGAATATGAGCCTTCGACACGCCGTGCTGGGACTGCTCTCCGAGGGGCCCGCGAGCGGATACGACCTGATGAAGATGTTCGACATCTCGCTGTCGAACGTGTGGCCCGCCACGCAGAGCCAGCTCTACGCGGAGCTGGGCAAACTGGCCGACGCGGATCTCGTGGACGTGTCGGCCGAGGGCCCGCGCGGCCGCAAGGAGTACGCGATCACCGAGGCGGGCCTGGCCGAGCTGCGCCACTGGATCACCGAGGTCGAGCCGGCCAGGGTCCTGCGCAGCGACATGCTGCTGCGCGTGTTCTTCCTGGCCCAGGTCTCGCCCGAGCAGGCCCGCGGATACCTCCGCCACCAGGCCGAGCACGTCCGCAAGCACGTGGAGCACCTGGAGGGCCTGCGCGAGTTCCTTGAGAACCGCGAGGACAACCTCTCGGCGTACGGCCGGCTCAGCCTCGAATACGGCCTGCGCCTGGGCAAGGCCCAGCAGGAGTGGGCCGAGTGGGCCGAGGGACAGATCGGTTAGGCTCTGGCGCATGGTCTCCGAACTGTTCGATCCCAAGGCGTGGCAGG
The DNA here is from genome assembly GCF_014873145.1 of Nonomuraea angiospora. Classification (NCBI taxonomy): domain Bacteria; kingdom Bacillati; phylum Actinomycetota; class Actinomycetes; order Streptosporangiales; family Streptosporangiaceae; genus Nonomuraea; species Nonomuraea angiospora. The sequence continues at coordinate 7,612,110 of NZ_JADBEK010000001.1, forward strand.
CGGTCGAGGGATTCGACTTCACCGACATCACCTACCACCGGGCAGTCGACCAGGGCACGGTGCGGATCGCGTTCAACCGTCCCGAGGTGCGCAACGCCTTCCGCCCGCAGACCGTGGACGAGCTCTACCGCGCGCTCGACCACGCCAGGCAGACCACCGACGTCGGCTGCGTGCTGCTCACCGGCAACGGCCCCTCGCCCAAGGACGGCGGATGGGCCTTCTGCTCCGGGGGCGACCAGCGCATCAGGGGCAAGGACGGCTACCAGTACGCCGACGGCTCGGCGGCCACCGGCCGGCTGCACATCCTGGAGGTGCAGCGGCTCATCCGGTTCATGCCGAAGGTCGTGATCTGCGTGGTGCCCGGCTGGGCCGCGGGCGGCGGTCACAGCCTGCACGTCGTGGCGGATCTCACCCTGGCCAGCGCCGAGCACGCCCGCTTCAAGCAGACCGACGCCGACGTGGCCAGCTTCGACGGCGGCTTCGGCTCGGCCTATCTCGCGCGGCAGGTCGGCCAGAAGTTCGCCCGCGAGATCTTCTTCCTCGGCGACACCTACACGGCGGCCGACGCGCACCGCATGGGCATGGTCAACGCCGTCGTCCCGCACGAGGAGCTGGAGCGCACGGCCCTGGAGTGGGGCCGCAAGATCAACGGCAAGTCGCCGACGGCGCAGCGCATGCTCAAGTTCGCCTTCAACGCGATCGACGACGGGCTCGTCGGGCAGCAGGTGTTCGCCGGCGAGGCGACGCGGCTGGCGTACATGACGGACGAGGCGGCCGAGGGGCGCGACTCGTTCCTGCAGAAGCGCGAGCCCGACTGGTCGCCGTACCCCTGGCACTTCTGAGCCGGCGCTTTCGGGCAGGCTGGGGGCATGAGGATCAAGGTGCCGGCGGCGTTGACCGAGTCGCACGTGAAATGGGACGGGGAGGCCGGTCGCGCCTGGTCCGCGGCGCTCCCCGCGCTGGCCGAGCGTTACCTGGAGGAGTGGGCGCTGCGGCTGGACGGGGAGCCCAGGCACGGGGTGGTGTCCCTCGTGCTGCCCGTCTTACGCGAGGACGGGACGAAGGCGGCGCTCAAGCTCCAGCCCGTCACCGACGAGAACGCCACCGAGGCCCCCGGCCTGCGCACCTGGGCCGGTGACGCGTCGGTGCTGCTGCTCGACTCCGACCCCGATACCGGCACCCTGCTGCTCGAACGCCTGGAGGCCGACCGGTCCCTGTCCGGCATGCCGGACGACATGAAGGCCCTGGGCATCCTCGCGGACCTCCTGGCCCGCCTGGTGTCCTACCAGGCGCCCGAGGGGCTGCGCCGGTTGGCCGACATCGCCCGGGCCATGCTGGACGACGTGGACCGGGCCGTGGCGAAGCTGCCGCGCGAGAGCGACCGCCACTGGATGCGCTACTGCGCGGGCGCCGTCGGCGAGCTCGTCTCCGAGCCGGGCGACCGGCTGCTGCACTGGGACCTGCACTACGACAACGTGCTGGCCGCCGAACGGGAGCCGTGGCTGAGCATCGACCCCAAGCCGCTGGCGGGCGACCCGGGGTTCGACCTGCTGCCCGCCCTGCACAACCGCTGGGACGACGTGGTCGCGACCGGCGACGTGACGCGGGGCGTGCTGCGCCGCTTCGACCTCATGGTGGACCGGCTCGGCCTCGACCCCCGGCGGGCCGCCGGGTGGACGCTCGGCCGGGTGCTGCAGAACGCCCTGTGGGACGTCAAGGACGAGGAGACCGAGCTCGACGAGATCGGCCTCGCCGTCGCCGAGGCCGTGCGGCACCGCCTCTAGACCGTCAGGACGACCTTGCCCTGGCCGTGGCCGGTCTCGACCTCCCGGTGCGCCTCCGCCGCGTCCTCCAGCGGGTACGTCCTGCGTACCGGGAACTTGAAGGCGCCCTCGGCGTACAGGCGGGCGTAGCGCCCGAGCCGCTCGGCGGAGCGCTGCCCCTGCACCACCCGGACGCCCAGCTCGGCCGCCTTGCCGTGCTCGGCCAGCGTGACAATCCGGCCGCGGTCCTTGACCAGCTCGATCGAGACCTCCAGCGCGTGGCCTCCGGCCCCGTCGAGCGCGGCGTCCACGCCGTCCGGGGCGAGCGCGCGTACCCGGTCGGCGAGCCCTTCGCCGTAGACCACCGGGATCGCGCCGAGGTCGCGCAGGTAGTCGTGGTTGACCTCGCGGGCCGTGCCGATCACGGTGGCCCCGCGCCGCCGGGCGATCTGCACGGCCGCCGTCCCCACGGCCCCGGCCGCGCCGTGGACGAGCAGCGTCTCGCCCTCCGCGAGGCCGATCCCGTCGATCGCCAGCTCGGCGGTCTGCACGCCCGCGGTCAGCCCGCCGGCCACCTCCCACGGCACCTCCGCCGGTTTGGGCGCCACGTCGGTCCCCTTCACCACGATGTACTCGGCGTACGCGTACAGCGCCGAGAACCCGAGCACCTCGTCCCCCACGGAGACCCCGCTCACCCCGTCGCCGACCTGGTCCACCACGCCCGCGAACTCGTTGCCGGGGATGCGCGGGAAGGGGGTAGGCCCTGTGTACGGCGGCAACCACCCCGCCCGTACGGCCGTGTCGAACGGCTGCACGCCGGCCGCACGCACCCGCACCCGGACCTCGCCGGGACCCGCCTGCGGCGCGGGCAGCTCCATCACCTTCAGGACCTCCGGGCCGCCGGGTTCGGCGAAGGCCGCGGCTCTCATCACGTCAGTCATGGGCCCCAGCCTGCAACCTCAACCTAAGTGGAGGTCAACCCCGGGAAAGTCGCCAGACTTTTCGGGAACTTTCCACTTTAGTCGCGCTTTATCTGTATATAGTCCGTCAGGACATCAACGGGGGATGGGCACACGGGGCGGGATGATCGAGTTCTTAGAGACCGTACTGAGCTTTCCGACTGTCATTTTCACTTTCCTTCTCGTGGTGGTCATCGGCTATTGGCTGACCGTGATCACCGGGCTGTTCGAACTGGAAGATGACGCCACCTGGCTGGGCCTCGGGGGAGTCCCGGCCGGGATCGTGCTTTCGCTGTTGATTGCCCTGGCCTGGTTGCTCTGCCTCATAGGCAGCGTGGTGGCGAGTGGCGGCCTGATGATCGCCGTCCCCTTCGCCGCGCCGGTCGGGGCCTGGCTGGCCATCCGTGGCCTGCTGGGTCCGCTGCGCAGGCTGTTCCCCGCCGGGGACCGGCACTCGCGTGGCGACTTCGTCGGACAGATGTGTGTGATCCGCACCGGCGCGGCCACCTCCGACTTCGGCCAGGCCGAGGTCACCGCCGCCGACGGCTCGTCCGCGGTCGTGCAGGTACGCACCACCGGCGAGGACCGCCTCGCCCGCGGCGACAACGCACTCATCTTCGAATACGACAAAGACGGCGAATTCTTCTGGGTCATGCCCTACGAAAGTGAGCACTGATGGACGTCATCTCCACCGGCTTCGGCGTATTTCTCGCCGTCATCCTGGTCATCGTGATTGGCCTGGTCGTCGTCATAGGCCGCCTTTTCCGCAAGGTGGAGCAGGGCAAGGCGCTGATCATCTCCAAGGTCAACAAAGTGGACGTGACGTTCACCGGCGCGGTCGTCTTACCTGTCGTCCACAAGGCCGAGACCATGGACATCTCGGTCAAGACCATCGAGATCGAGCGGACCGGCCGCGAAGGGCTCATCTGCCGGGACAACATCAGGGCCGACATCAAGATCACGTTCTTCGTCCGCGTGAACAAGACCGCCGAGGACGTCATCAAGGTCGCCCAGGCCATCGGCACCGTCCGCGCCAGTGACGAGTCGACGCTGCAGGAGCTGTTCAGCGCGAAGTTCTCCGAGGCGCTCAAGACGGCCGGCAAGCAGCTCGACTTCGTGGACCTCTACACCAAGCGCGACGAGTTCAGGGACCAGATCGTCCGGCTCATCGGCACCGACCTGAACGGCTACAGCCTCGAGGACGCCGCCATCGACTACCTCGAGCAGACCTCGCTGCTGCAGCTCGACAAGAGCAACATCCTCGACGCGCAGGGCATCCGCAAGATCACCGAACTGACGGCGATCGAGCACGTGCGCACGAACGAGTTCCAGCGCAACGAGGAGAAGGAGATCACCCGCCAGAACGTCGACGCCCGCGAGGCCATCCTGGAGCTGCAGCGCCGCCAGGCCGACGCCGAGCTCAAGCAGCGGCGGGAGATCGAGACCGTCAAGGCCCGCGAGGAGGCGGAGATCGCCCGCGTGCAGGCCGAGGAGCGGCTGCGCGCCCAGAGCGCGAACCTCAAGGCCGACGAGCAGCTCGGCGTGCAGAACGAGAACCGCGCCCGCGAGATCGCCGTCGCCGAGAAGAACCGCGAGCGCGTGATCGCCATCGAGTCCGAGCGGATCGAGAAGGACCGCCTGCTGGAGGTCATCGCCCGCGAGCGGGAGACCGAGCTGTCGCGCATCGCCAAGGACAAAGAGGTCGAGACCGAGAAGCGGACCATCGCCGAGGTCATCCGCGAGCGCATCGCGGTCGACAAGACCGTGGCCGAGCAGGAGGAGAGCATCAAGCGGCTGCGCGTGGTCGAGGAGGCCGAGCGCACCCGCCAGACCGTGATCATCGCCGCCGAGGCCGAGGCCCAGGAGAACCTGGTCAAGGACATCAAGGCGGCCGAGGCCGCGGAGGCCGCGTCCAAGTTCAGGGCCCGCGAGGAGCTGGTGCTGGCCGAGGCCAGGCAGCAGGCGGCCGAGCTGGAGACCAGGGCCAAGATCCGGCTGGCCGAGGGCATCCAGGCCGAGTCGGCCGCGGCCGGGCTGGCGCAGGTGCAGGTCAAGGAGCGCGACGCCGAGGCCATCGAGAAGGTCGGCCGCGCGGAGGCGCTGGTGCTGAAGGAGAGGCTGGCCGCCGAGGCCGACGGCGCCAGGTCCATGGCGCTGGTCGAGGGCGACCGGCTCAAGGCGCAGGCCGAGGGTGAGCAGGCGATGGCGCTGGCCGGGGCGGCCGCGGTGGGCGAGAAGCTCAAGGCCGAGGCCGAGGGTCTCACGCAGAAGGCGGCCGCGATGGCGGCGCTGGACGAGGCCAGCAGGGCGCACGAGGAGTACCGCCTGCGCCTGGAGGCCGACAAGGAGATCAGGCTCAAGCACATCGACGTGTCGCGGCAGGTCGCGGAGTCGCAGGCCAGCGTGCTGGCCGCCGGTCTCGCCAAGGCGAACATCGACATCGTCGGCGGCGACACGATGTTCTTCGACAAGGTGGTCGGGTCCATCACCGCTGGCAAGGTGGTCGACGGGTTCGTGGACCACTCGGAGGTCGCGGGGGCGCTGGTCTCGCCGTACGTGAACGGCTCGGCCAGCCTGGCGGCCGACCTGGCGAACCTGGTCGGCGGCGTGCGCAGCGAGGACATCAAGAACCTGACCGTCTCCGCCCTCCTCATGCGGCTCATCCAGGACGGCGGCCCGCAGGCGACGGCGCTCGGCGAGCTGCTGGAGACGGCCCGCAGGCTCGGCGTGGCCGACTCCCCCGTGGCGGCGCTCGCCGGAGCCGCTCGGTGACCGAGCGGAGCGAGGGCACCAATGAACACAGCACTGCCAGTCACAGGGCCGGAGGTCCTGTGACTGAGCTGAAGGCGGGTGAACTGGAGGCGGGGACTTATGAGGTCCTCAGGAACAGGCTCCAGGCCCAGGCCAAGACCCTGACGGCGGCGGCCGAGGCGCTCAACGGGGCGCGGCTGAAGGTGTTCGGCGGCGCGGAGCTGCGCCTGCTGGGCACCGAACGGATCCGCACGGAGAACAACTGCGTCCCCAGGGACATCGTCTCCCTGGGCGACGTGATGCTCTTCGGCTACAACGTCTTCATCGGGCTCAAGCCGGAGACGGCGGTGGCGGACGTGTTCGCGGTGCACCGGTTCTCCCGGGACGGCGACGCGTTCAGGTTCGACGCCGACAAGCTGGAGACGCTGGGCGATCCGGCGTTCAAGAAGGACTTCGCCGAGCTGTACCGGTACTACAAGGAGACCAGGCTGCAGCAGCTGCGGCGGGTCGAGGGCAAGCTGCTGGCGGTGTTCCAGACGGGACCGGCGGACCTGCGGGTGCTGCGGTGGGCGGTCGACAACGGCGGAGTCCCGAAATATCTGGACAACCGGGGGGAGCGTGACCACACCTTTCCCCCGTCCCACGACTTCGAGTGGACGCCGACCACGCGCGACGACCACGTGCTCGGACGGCACCCGCACATCTCGATCGAGGGCGAGGTGTTCGTCGAGACGGTCGGCGGCGACCTGACCATCAAGATCGAGAACAACACGGAGACCGGCGCCGGCATCTACGCCGAGCCGGTCGCCGAGCAGCTGCAGAGCCTGGCGGACGCCGACGTCGAGTACGCCAAGGTGGGGCCGCTCGTCCTCATGCGGATCAGGCCGTACAAGGAGACCGAGTGGCGCCACCTGGTCTTCAACACCCGCACCAAGGCCGTCATCAGGCTCGACGGCCTGGGCCAGGCGTGCCAGCGCCTGCCCGAGGACCAGGGGCTGATCTTCCCCGGCGGCTACTACCTGGCGACCGGGACCAGCAAGACGTTCGACACGGACGTGACGGACCTGGAGTTCGAGCGGGTGGTCCGCTCGCCCAACGGCGAGGACGTCCTGTACGTCTTCCACGCCAGGGGCGACGGGCGCTCGCTGCTGCTGCCGTACAACGTGATCAGGAAGGAGGTCGCCAACCCCATCGTCTGCCACGGCTACTCGCTGTTCGACGACGGCACGATGGTGGTCTTCCGCGCGACCTCCGACGAGCCCACCCGGGTGCACCCGATGCAGGTCTGGCAGACGCCGTACGTCTCCGACACCTACGCCGCCGCGCAGCCCGCCGGGACGGGGCCCCTGGAGCGCATCGGCAACGCGGAGCTGGTACGCGGCATCTCCGACTGCCTGTCCGTGTCGCGGATGGTCGAGGAGATGGCGGCGTCCGCGGGGACGTTCGAGGGGCTGATCGCCGCCTGCACGCGGACGTTCGACTCCTACCACTGGCTGGAGGAGCACGGCCTGAGCGGGCCGCTCGCCGACGTGCGGGCCACGGCCGAGCAGGTGCTGGACGAGTACGAGAACGTCGAGCAGCTCACCCGCCAGGCCGCCGAGGCGCTCGCCACCGCCTCCGAGGAGACCACCCACCTGGTACGCGAGGCGCGCTCCGGCAGCCCGGTCACCGCGGACGCCTGGGTCGACACGCTGGCCACGCTGCGGCGGGCCCAGGGTCGCCTGGTGACGTTGCGCGAGACCCGCTACATCGACCTGGCCGGGCTGGACGCGCTGTCCTCCTCCGTGACGGAGGAGCTGGCCTCCGTCGGCAGGCGGGCGGTCGGCTTCCTGCAGGGTGCGGACGCGTTCACCGCCTACCACGCGGCCGTCGAGGAGCTCGCCGCCGCGGCGGCCGGGATCGGCACGGTCGCGGAGGCCGCCCCCGTGGCGGACCGGCTGGCCGCGCAGGCGGAGGGGCTGGAGGTGGTGACGGAGGTCGTCGGCTCGCTGGACATCGCCGACGCGACCGTGCGCACCTCCATCCTGGGCCGGATCGCCGAGGTCCTCGGCGGGGTGAACCGGGCGCGCGCCATCCTGGACGGGCGCCGGCGCGAGCTGCTCGGGGCGGAGGGGCGGGCCGCGTTCGCCGCCGAGTTCGCCCTGCTCGGCCAGGCCATCACGGGCGCGCTGGCCATGGCGGACACCCCGGCCAAGTGCGACGAACAGCTCGGGCGGCTGATGCTGCAGGTGGAGACCCTGGAGTCGCGCTTCGGCGAGTTCGACGACTTCGCGGCGCAGCTTTCCGCCAAGCGGGAGGACGTCTACGAGGCGTTCTCGGCCCGCAAGCAGACCCAGCTCGACGACCTCGCCCGGCGCGCCGACCGCGTCTTCGCCTCCGCCGAACGCATCCTGGGCAGCATCACGCGCCGCCTCGGCACGCTCGGCTCCCTGGACGAGGTCAACACCTACTTCGCCACCGACCCGATGGTGGCCAAGGTCCGCTCGGCCGCCGTGGAGCTGCGCTCGTTCGGGGACGCCGTACGGGCTGAGGAGCTGGACGGGCGCGTCAAATCCGCCCAGCAGGAGGCCGGGCGGGCCCTCCGGGATCGCCTCGACCTCTTCTCCGACGGCGGCGAGACGCTCCGGCTCGGCCGCCACCGCTTCGCCGTCAACACCCAGCCCATCGACCTGACGCTGGTGCCGCACGACCAGTCCATGTACTTCGCGATCACCGGGACCGACTACCGCTCGCCGGTGCCCGCCTCCTTCGCCGACACCCGGCCCTTCTGGGACCAGTTGCTGGTGTCGGAGACTCCTGAGGTGTACCGGGGCGAGCACCTGGCCGCCTCGCTCCTGGACTCCCTCTCCCCTGGGGCCGCTCTTGAGGACGCGGTACGGCAGGCGGTGGAGTCGCGCTATGACGAGGGGTACGAGCGCGGGGTCCACGACCACGACGCCGCTGCCATCCTGGACGTGCTGGTACGGCTGCGGTCGGGGGCGGGGTTGCTGCGGTACCCGGCCGAGGTGCGGGCGGCGGCGCAGCTGTTCTGGGCGTTCGGGATGGACGAGGTTTCACGTAAAACATTCACCACGCGGGCCGTGTCGCTCGTCCGCGCCCGCGCCGTCTTCGGCCCCACCCCTGCCCTGGACTCGCTGGCGGTCGAGCTGGGGACGTTGATCGCCGGCTTCCTGGCAGGTCTCCGCACGATTGCGCCGGGCCCCACCGACGCGGCCCACCAGTGGCCGGCACCGGGTGTCGTAGGCGTGGCACCTCACACCGCCGGCCACGCGCCCACCCACCCCGACGCGGCACCCACCGGCGCCGGGTCGGCGGGATGGGGTGCGGCGGCACTCGGCACAACGGGGACGGCGCCCAGCACGGGCGCGGGCACGGGCGCCGGGTCGGCGGTTGACGCGGGCATCGGGGCGGGGGCCGGGCTCGCCGGGGAGTATCTCGTCGAGGAGCTGGGCAGCAGCCCGTTCGGGTTCGTGACCAGCAAGGCGGCGCGCGACCTCCTCGACGGTTTCCGGCAGACCCTCGGCCCGGCCAAGGTCCGGGAGTTCGAGGAGGAGCTCAAGAGCGTCCCCCTCTCCGAGCGCCTGCAACTGGCCCACGCCTGGATGGCCGCCTACCACCAGGGTCCCGAGGTGGCGGAGGCCATCGCGGTGCAGCTGTGCGACGTCCCCCGGCACGACTCCAGCGCCGCCACCCAGGAAACCGTGGACGGCCTCCTGGGCACCCACCCCCGCATCAAGGACCGCAAACTCGACATCCGGCTGGACGAGCTCCTCACCCGGACCCGCCGCTTCCGCCGGGAGCGGGTCCCGGCGTACCGGGCCTACCAGCGGCGCAGGAGCGAGCTGGTCGAGGCCGAACGCCACCGCCTGCGCCTGGACGAGTACAAGCCCAAGGTCATGAGCGCCTTCGTCCGCAACCGCCTCCTCGACGAGGTGTACCTGCCGCTGATCGGCGACAACCTGGCCAAGCAGCTCGGCGCGGCGGGCGCGGGCAAGCGCACCGACCAGATGGGTCTCCTCCTGCTCATCTCACCGCCCGGCTACGGCAAGACGACCCTGATGGAGTACGTGGCCAGCCGCCTGGGCCTGGTGTTCGTCAAGGTGAACGGCCCCGCCCTGGGCCACGAGGTGACCTCGCTGGACCCGGCGGACGCGCCCGACGCGACGGCCAGGCAGGAGGTGGAGAAGATCTCGTTCGCGCTGGAGACGGGCAACAACACGCTGCTCTACCTCGACGACATCCAGCACACCTCGCCGGAGCTGCTGCAGAAGTTCATCTCGCTCTGTGACGCCCAGCGGCGCATCGAGGGCGTGTGGAACGGCCGCACCCGCACGTACGACCTGCGCGGCAAGCGGTTCGCGGTGTGCATGGCGGGCAACCCGTACACCGAGTCCGGACAGCGTTTCCGCATCCCCGACATGCTGGCCAACCGCGCCGACGTCTGGAACCTGGGCGACGTCCTGTCGGGCAAGGACGACCTGTTCGCGCTGAGCTACGTGGACAACGCGCTGACCTCCAACCCGGTGCTCGCGCCGCTCTCCGGCCGCGACCGCGCGGACGTCGAGCTCCTCGTACGGCTCGCCAGGGGCGACACGACCGTCCAGCCCGACCAGCTCCGTCACCCGTACAGCAAGCCCGAACTGGACCAGATCCTCAGCGTGCTGGCCAAGCTCGTACGCGTCCAGGAGGTCGTGCTGGCCAACAACCAGGCCTACATCGCCTCGGCCGCCCAGTCCGACGCGGCCCGCACCGAGCCCCCGTACCGGCTGCAGGGCTCCTACCGCAACATGAACAAGCTGGCCGAGCGCATCGTCCCCGCCATGAACGACGCCGAGCTGGAAGCGGTGATCGACGACCACTATCTGGGGGAGGCCCAGACCCTGACCACGGACGCCGAGGCCAACCTGCTCAAGCTGGCCGAACTGCGCGGCCGCCTCACCCCGGCCCAGGCCGGACGCTGGGCGGAGATCAAGACCGCCTACCTCAAGGCCAAGGCCCTGGGCGGCGCCGACGACGACCCGATGGCCCGGGCCGTGGGCGCCCTCGGCCTGCTGGCCGACCGCGTGAGCGAGGTGGGCACCGCCATCCGCGAAGCCGACCGCTAGCGCCGGCCCACCCTGGTGCGGCACCCGCGAACCCATCCACCGCCCGCCGCACCAGGCCACCACCCGCCACCGCACGCCACGACAAGCCACCACCCGGCCGCCGCCCGAGCCACCGCACGCCACCACTGCCTGCCGCACCAGGCCGCCGCACACCACCACCGCCTGCCGCACCAAGCCGCCGCACGCCACCACTCAACGACCACCACCCGACGACCACCGGCCACCGCGCCCGGCGCACATCGCCACCGCCATCCGCCGACCCCGGCGCGCCATGTGCAGGGCGTCTGTGCTGGAGACCGCGCGTGATGAGCGGCGCGGAGGGGGCGGCCCCCGAGGACGGCGGGGGCTACGTCGTCAGGTCGCGGGTGGCCGCGCGCTGGAGGGCCGTGGCTCGGGTGACGTAGTCGAGGATCAGCTCCAGCTCGTCATCCGTGTACCGCTCGTACAGCTCCCCCAACGCCGCCACGAACGGCTCGAACAGCTCGCTGAACCCGGCCAGCCGCTCGTAGTTGATCTCCACGATGACCCGCCGCCGGTCCCGCGTGTCACGCACCCGCCGCACCAGCCACTTCGACTCCAGCCGGTCGATCAGCCCGCTGACGGTGGCCGGGGCCAGCCCCGCGTGCTGGCCGATCTCCCCCGCCGTCAGCGGCCCCATGCGTTGCAGCAGGTCGAGCGTCTTCTCCTCGGTCATGCCGAGCCCCAGCCGCTCGCCCATGGCGGTGTGGTACATCACGGCGGCGTTGCTGTTGTCCCGCCCGGCCATGCTGAGGGCCTCCAGCAAATTCTTTCGCCGCTCCGAAATATCTCTGGACACAGGTAAAGCCTCCGCATATATTTCGTTCGACCGAACGAAAGGTTATCACCATGCAGGCTCTGATCATAGGCTGCGGCATCGCCGGACCCGTCACGGCGATGGCCCTGCGCGAGGTGGGCATCGACGCCCAGATCTTCGAGGCGTACGAGCAGGGCGCGGAGGACGTGGGCTCGTTCCTGAACGTCGCCTCCAACGGCCTGGCCGCGCTCCGGGTGCTGGGCGCGCACCACAAGGTCCTGGCGCAGGCCATTCCCACCCCACGCATGGTCATGTGGAGCGGATCGGGCAAGCGGCTGGGCGAGGTGGCCAACGGGCTGCGGCTCGACGACGGCACGGTGAGCCATACCGTCCTGCGGTCCGACCTCTACCGGACCATGCGTGACGAGGCGACCCGGCGCGGCATCGAGGTCACGTACGGCAAGCGCCTGGTCTCGTACGACGAGAGCGAAAGGAAGGTGACGGCGAGGTTCGCGGACGGCACGGAGGCCACGGGCGACCTGCTGATCGCGTGCGACGGCGTGCACTCGCGCACCCGCACGATCCTCGACCCGCAGGCCCCCGCCGCCCGCTACAGCGGCCTCTACAGCTTCGGCGGGATCATCAAGGACGCCGGTTTCACCGGCGAGCCGGGCGTCTACAACATGGTCTTCGGCAAGCGCGCGTTCTTCGGTTACACGGAGCGGCGAGCCTGGGGCGGAGAGCGGCAGCTTGCGTCACCAGCGGAGCCCCGTGCGAGCGCGACCATGGGCGCGGTGCCCGAGCCGGGCGAGACCTGGTGGTTCGCGAACCTGCCCCGGCGGCTCGGCGACGTTCCGGAGGACTGGAAGCCGGTGCTGGTCAGGGCGTTCGAGGACGACGCGAACTTCTCCGCCGAGCTCATCCGGCGCAGCGACGTCGGGCCGGGGTCGCCGATCTACGACCTGCCGCCGGTGCCCGTGTGGCACCGCGGCCGGGTCCTGCTGATCGGGGACGCCGCGCACGCCACCTCACCCAGCTCCGGCCAGGGCGCCTCGCTGGCCGTCGAGGACGCGGTCGTGCTGGCCAGGTGCCTGCGCGACAGCGGGAGCCACACGAAGGCGTTCGAGCGCTTCGAGGCCGAACGGCGGCCCAGGGCGGAGCGGGTGGTGGCGTACTCGAGGACGATCAGCAACAGCAAGGCCGCGGGCCCGGTCGCCCGGGTCTTCCGCGACCTGATGCTGCCGTTCTTCCTGAAGAAGAGCGCGAGCCAGGAGTCACTCGCCTGGATGTACCGCTATCAGGCGAGCCTGTGAGACCGCCGCCTCCCCGGCCGGGACCAGCGGCAACCGCACGTCCGGGGTCGGGATCAGGCCCTGGGCGTGCAGCACTCCCTTGATCACGGTGGGGTTGGGCTCGGCGAAGAGCGCGGCCGAGAGCCTGGCCAGCCGGTGCCCGAGCGCCCTCGCCCTGGCCGCGTCGCCCGCGTTCCAGGCCTCCACCAGCTCGACGAAGCCGCGGGTCTGCAGATGCGCCGAGGCGAGGATCCCGCCGACGGCGCCCAGGGCGAGCAGCGGCGAGATGAACGCGTCGTCGCCGCCCACCACCTCGAACCCCTCGGGCAGGTCCCCCAGCAGGTCCACCGCGTCCTGGTCGATCCCGCCCGCCGCGTACTTCATGCCCGCGATCATCGGGTGCGCGCCCAGCTGCCGGAAGGTCGCGGCGCGGACCGCCTGACCCGTCCGGTACGGGATGTGGTAGATCACCAGTGGCACCGGCGTCGCCTCCGCCAGCGCCTCGAAGTGCGCGATCACGCCGCGCTCGCCCGGCCGCAGGAAGTACGGCACCGTCACCAGCGCGGCGCCGACCCCCGAGGGCAGGCCCTGCAGGGCCCGGGCCGTCGAACGCGTGTCGTTCCCCGTCACCCCCACCGTCAGCAGCGCCTGCCGCTCGGCGCACACCCGCGCGCACGCCTCGATCACCAGCTCCCGCTCGCCGGGGTCGAGCGCGGCCACCTCGCCCGTCGTGCCCAGCGCGACCAGCCCGGCGGCGCCCTGGTCGAGGTAGTCCGAGGCGAGCTTCTCGATCGCGTCCACGGCCACCTCTCCCGACGAGGTGAACGGGGTGACCAGCGGTACGTGTAGTCCTCTCAGCATGGTTCGAGCCTGTCCTGCCCGGACCCGTTAGGTCCAGCGCGGATTTCTTCGGTCGAGATTAAGCTGAGCTTATGCTCGACCCGCGCAAGCTCCACCTCCTCCGCGAACTCGCCCGGCGCGGCACCATCGCCGCGGTCGCGGAGGCGGTGACGTTCACCCCTTCGGCCGTCTCCCAGCAGCTCAGCGCCCTGGAGCGGGAGGCGGGCGTGCCGCTGCTGGAGCGCACCGGCCGCACGGTGGCGCTGACGCCCGCCGGGCGCCTGCTGGTCGAGCACGCGCACGCCGTGCTGGAGCAGCTCGAACGCGCGTCGGCGGCGCTCGCCGCCGCCCGTGGCGGGCCGTCCGGGCCGCTGCGGATCGGCGCGTTCCCGACGGCGGCCCGCGTGCTCCTGCCCCCGGCGCTCGTCGACCTGACCGGGGCGCATCCCGGGCTGGTGCCGATGGTCTCCGAGATCGACCCCGCCGACGTCTCGGCCGCGCTGCGGGCGGGCGAGCTGGACGTGGCGCTCGTACACGAGTACGACTTCGTTCCGCCCGTGACCGACGCGTCCATCGAGACGGAGCCGCTGTTCAGCGAGCCGATGTACCTGACCGACCGGCCCTCCGTGGCCGACGCCCGCGCCGACGCGTGGATCACCGACAGGCCAGGCACCCTCTGCCACACCATGGCGATCCGGGCGTGCCAGGCGGCCGGGTTCGAGCCGCTCGTACGGCACCACATCGACGACTTCGACACCGTGCTAGCGTTCGTCGCCGCCGGGCAGGGGGTCGCGCTCGTACCGCACCTGGCGGCGATCGACCCGCCGGCCGGGGTGACGCTCACCCGCCTGCCGCTGAGCCGCCGCACGCTCGCGGCGTTCAGGAAGGGGAACGGCGAGCACCCGGCGATCAGGGCGGCCGTCGCCGCCTTCCACGCGGCGATCCCCCACCTGCCCCTCTGACGCAGCAGCCCCCTGACCAGGCCGGCTCTACCGCAGCAGCCCCCTGACCAGGTCGGCGAAGCCGGCGGCGAGCCGTTCGTGCTGCCCGGCCCGCAGCTGGCTCGCGATCGGCTCCATGTGCAGCGTGCCGAGCAGCATGTGGGCGATCTGCTCGGCGTCCACGTCGGACCGCCCTTCGGCGATCAGCCGGGACACGTGCCGGTGCCAGGACCGGTAGATCGGGTTCTCCTCCCTGCGCTGCTCGCCGTGGGCCTTCGTGGTGACCCTGGCGTGCTCGATGGCGCTGACGAGGTTCCCGTTGCGCGCCGCCAGCACGGTCAGGTCCGCGAAGAAGGCGACCAGCCGCTCGACCGGCTCCGCGCCCGGCCCCAGCGGCGGCGGCCCCTCGGTGAACGCCTGCTCGAACTCGCGCGCCCGCTCGCTCATCAGCTCCAGCATGAGCCTCGTACGGCTCCCGAACCGGTGGAACACCGTCCCCTTGCCCACGCCGGCGGCGGCCGCCACCCGCTCCACCGAGACCTGCTCGGGCGGGTGCCGCCGCAGCAGTTCCTCGGCCGCCCGCAGGATGGCCTGCCTGTTGCGCGCGGCGTCGGCCCGCTCTCGACGTTCCATCCAGTCATTCTTTCCCATGGACAAACTTGACCAGTGGTCCATATATTAACTGGACCATCGGTTCAGTTAGAGGAGTTCAAGCATGCGCGCGATCGTCCTGACGGAAAAGGGCGGCCCCGAACGGCTCGAAGTCGCGGACCTGCCGCGCCCCAGCCCTGGCGAGGGCCAGGTCCTCATCCGCACCCAGGCCGTGGGCGTCAGCTACGCCGAGACGCAGATCCGGGCGGGGACGCTGCCGTTTCCGCTGCCGCTGCCCGCCGTGATCGGCGCGGAGGCGGCCGGCGAGGTGGTCGAGGTCGGCGAAGGGGTGGACGCCAAGCTGCTCGGGAGCACGATCGTGGGGGTCACCGGCGGCCTCGGCTCGTACGCCGAGTACGCCGCGCTCCCGGCCGCCATGACGGTCCCGGTGCCGGACGGCGTGACACCGGACCAGGCGCTGGCCGCGGGGGCGCCCGGCGCGATAGCCCTGGCCCTGCTGCACAAGGCGCGCCTCGCCGGCGGGGAGACCGTGCTCGTCGAGGCGGGCAGCAGCTCGGTCGGGACGTACCTGGTGCGGCACGCGAAGGAGTTCGGGGCCGGGCGGGTGGTCGCCACCGCCGGCTCGGCCGCCAAGCGGGACCGGACCGCCGAGCTGGGGGCCGACCTCGTGCTCGACCACGGCCCGGCCGGCTGGCCCGGTGAGCTGCCCGAGGTGGACGTGGTGTTCGAGGCCATCGGCGGCACGACGGCCAGGCGGGTGCTCGACCACCTCACCCCCGGCACCGGCCGGATGCTGTACTACGGGATGCTGACCGGGGAGCCCGCCGCCGTCACGGCCGCCGACCTCATGGAGCGCGGGGTGACGCTCACCGGGTGCAGCGGCCCCGGCTGGGCCGGGGAGGTGTTCGGGACGCACTATCCGGCGATGCTCGACCGGCTCGCCTCCGGGCGCAGCGTCGCCTACATCGACCGTACGCTGCCGCTGGAGGAGGCCGCGCAGGCCCACCGCCTGCTGGAGAGCCGCGCGGTCACCGGCCGGATCCTGCTCGTTCCGTGAGAACCCGTAAGGAACCTCAGGGAGCCGTCGGGAGCCGTCAGGAGGCGAGGACCGCTTCGAGCACGGCCGTGGAGCTGTCCCCGCTCTGGTCGTAGTCGCCGGCCGTCAACGCCACGACCAGCTCCTCCTCGGGCAGGACGAGCAGGCGCTGGCCGCCGTTCCCGAGGCCGCCGACCCAGTGGCGGTTCCGGGTGTTCACGTACCACTGGTAGCCGTACTCGAACCCCTCCTCGATCACCACCCGCGACCGCACCAGCTCCTGAAGCCACTCACCGGGCACGATGCCCCGGCCGCCGTCGAGCACCAGCTGCCCGACGGCGGCCAGGTCGACCGGCCGCAGCCGCAGGCCGGCCGCGGCGCTCACCGTGTCGTGGTACCCCTTCGACCACTCGAACGCGTCGATCCCGAGCGGGCGGAGGAGCGCGGTCGCGGCATACTCCTCCAGCGGCCTGCCGGCCCCGCGCGCGATCAGGCCGCCGAGCAGGGCGGCGGCTCCGCCGCAGTAGTGCCAGAGCTTGCCCGCCTCCTCGACCACGGGCCGCTCCAGCAGGTACCGGTACCGGTCGGGCGCCAGCTCCATCGCGATCTCGCTGTTGGCCGGGCTGGTGTAGGGGGCGCTCTCGTCCCATTCGAGGCCGAGGGTCATGGTCAGCGCGTGCTCGACGGTCAGATGAGCGCGCTCGGGATCTGCCACCAGATCCTGATATTCCGGAAATTGGGCCACCAAGGGCGCACCCGGCTCCGGCACGAGCCCATCGCCCAGCGCGATGCCGTACAGCAGCGCCACCACGCTCTTGGACACGGAGCGCAGGTCGTGCAGCGTGTCCCGGTCGAAGTCCACGTGCCCCAGCGAGTCGCCCAGCCGGTGGTCCGGCCCGGCGCCGTAACGCTCCAGCACGATCTCCCCGCCCCGCATCACCACGAGACCGTGGAAGTTCGGCGCCTTGCCCGTGCCCAGGATCTCGTCGACCCGCTCAGCCATTGCCACGATGTTCCTCCCGAAAGTCGGCACATCCTGGCATACCGCCTCACACGGTGTCAGGCGCAAGCCCCTAGGACAGCTCCGACAGCGCGCGTCCCCAGGGGAAGCGGTGGGCACCGGCGTCCGGCTCGTCCGTGGCGACCTGTCCCGGCAGGCCGAAGACGACCCGGACGCCGTCCGCGCGCAGCTCGTCGATGCTGCGCAGGAAGGGCCGGCGGGCGGCCAGGGCGCTGTTGACGAAGGGCAGCACGACGACGGGGATGCCGAGCCCGGGCGCCTCGGCCAGCAGGCCCAGGGCGTAGGTGTCGGCGATGCCCCGGGCGAACTTGTTGACCGTGTTGTACGTGGCCGGCGCGACGATGATCGCACCCGGACGAGGGGGTTTGGGCTCGTGCGGCTTGCGATAGCGGCTGCGGACGGGCCGGCCGGTCTGCGCTTCCAGGGTGGCCACGTCGATGAAGTCGAGAGCCGGCGGAGTGGCGACGACCTGGACGGCCCAGCCCCGCTCCTGCGCCATGGCGACGAGCCGGCCCACGTCGGGGGCCGGCCCGGCCGCGCACACGATGATGTAGAGCTCGTCGCCCTGCGGTTCGGCCACGCGTCGGCTCCTGGAGGTCGGCGGTGCCGCGGCGGCCTGGGCAGCCGCGGCACCTCTGCTGTGTCAGTCGGTGCCGAGCTCCATCGCAGCGTGGTCGAGCAGTTCGTCGTCGCCGGGGATCTCGCCGCGCTCCCCGCGGTTGGCGATCGCCTCGGCGCCGCCCTCGGGCATCTCGCCGATCAGCTCGGTCGAGGCCGTCTGCGGCACGTCGGTCAGCATCGGGTGCTGGGGGCCGACGATGCCGAGCCCGGCGTACTGCTCCAGCTTGGCGCGGGTGTCGGCGATGTCGAGGTTGCGCATGGTCAGCTGGCCGATGCGGTCGACCGGCCCGAAGGCGGAGTCCTCGGTGCGCTCCATGGACAGCTTGTCCGGGTGGTAGCTGAACGCCGGTCCGGAGGTGTCCAGGATGGAGTAGTCCTCGCCGCGCCGCAGCCGCAGGGTCACCTCGCCGGTGACCGCCGTGCCGACCCAGCGCTGCAGCGACTCGCGCAGCATCAGCGCCTGCGGGTCGAGCCAGCGGCCCTCGTACAGCAGCCGGCCCAGCCGCCGCCCTTCGGCGTGGTAGTTGGCCAGGGTGTCCTCGTTGTGGATCGCGTTGACCAGTCGCTCGTAGGCGGCGTGCAGCAACGCCATGCCCGGCGCCTCGTAGATGCCCCGGCTCTTGGCCTCGATGATCCGGTTCTCGATCTGGTCGGACATGCCCATGCCGTGCCGGCCGCCGATGGCGTTGGCCTCCAGCACCAGGTCGACGGCGGAGGGGAACTCCTTGCCGTTGATGGTCACCGGCCGGCCCTGGTCGAAGCCGATCGTGACGTCCTCGGCGGCGATCTCGACGGTGGGGTCCCAGAAGCGCACGCCCATGATCGGCTCGACGATCTCGATGCCCGCGTCGAGGTGCTCCAGCGCCTTGGCCTCGTGGGTCGCGCCCCAGATGTTCGCGTCGGTGGAGTAGGCCTTCTCCGTGCTGTCCCGGTAGGGCAGCCCGTGGGCGAGCAGCCACTCGGACATCTCCTTGCGGCCGCCGAGCTCGGTGACGAAGTCGGCGTCCAGCCACGGCTTGTAGATCCGCAGGGAGGGGTTGGCGAGCAGGCCGTAGCGGTAGAACCGCTCGATGTCGTTGCCCTTGAAGGTGGAGCCGTCTCCCCAGATCAGCACGTTGTCGTCGAGCATCGCGCGCACGAGCAGGGTGCCCGTGACGGCCCGCCCGAGTGGCGTGGTGTTGAAGTAGGTGCGCCCGCCGGAGCGGATGTGGAACGCCCCGCAGGCCAGTGCCGCGAGCCCCTCCTCCACGAGCGCCGCCCGGCAGTCGACCAGCCGGGCGACCTCGGCGCCGTACGCCGTGGCGCGGCCGGGCACCGAGGCGATGTCAGGCTCGTCGTACTGGCCGATGTCGGCGGTGTAGGTGCACGGCACCGCGCCCTTCTCGCGCATCCACGCGACCGCGACCGAGGTGTCGAGGCCACCGGAGAAGGCGATCCCGACACGTTCACCGACAGGCAGAGAGGTGAGCATCTTAGACACGAGTCGAAGTATATACACACCGATGCATGACCATGCAAACCCCCTCGCCGGATTTCCGCCGCGATGCGCATCGCCGGCTCAGGTGGCGGGTTTCCTGACCTCCAGAATGCCGGTGGTGAACCACGGCCCGCCGTACCAGAACCGCCAGCCCGCGTCGCGCCGCCGCACGTCCACGACGCCGAGCGAGCGCAGCGTGTCCTCGTACGCGGCCGTGTGCTGGAAGTCGGCGATCAGCATCAACCCGCCGGGCCGCAGCACCCGATGGGCCTCGCGCACGGCCTGCGCCCGCCCTTCGGCGTCGGGGATGTTGTGGATGGCCAGGCTCGACACGATCGCGTCGAACGCGCCGTCGCCGAACGGCAGGTCGTGCATGTCGCCCGTCACCAGCTCGACGCGGTCGGCGACGCCCTCGACCGCGGCGTTCGCCCTGGTCCTGGCCGCCCGGTTGCCCGACTGGTCCTTCGAGTGCCACAGGTCGACGCCGGTCGCCCTGCCGCGCTCCAGCCGCCGGGCCGCCATCAGCAGCACCGCGCCCCGGCCGCACCCGAGGTCGAGCAGGAGCTCGTCGCCCTTCAGCCGCTCGAGCTCCTCGGCCCAGACCGCGAACTTGCCGCGCCGCGTCGTGTAGAGGTAGCTGGCCGCGCTGGCCAGCGTGTAGAGCCCGCCGAACAGGAACGCGATGCCCGCCAGGGGGATGTCGAGCAGGAACGAGACCGACGCCAGGGCCAGGAGCACGAGCGCTCCGAACAACAAGCCGACCAGCGCCCAGGGAGCGTCGAATCCGTAGCTTCCGTGTCGCTTGCGCACACTCACGTTATATCTCAAGGTGGTCTTGACATGGAATTGACCTGACCCGTCCCTTCCTACCGTCTTTCCCGCACAGCGCATTACTAAGGTGGCGTGGATGGGCGCGCAAATGGGGGTTTGACCAGGCATGACGGAGAAAGAGCGGGGATTCGGCCTGGGGGCGAGCTTGGCCCTGACGCTGGCATCGTCCTTGTTGTGGGGAGTGGCACATCTGGCCGCAGAGCGCCGCAAGACGGGCTTGGCGCTCATGTTCGGATATGTCGTGATGCTTGCCGGCATCCTCATGGTGTTCACGGCGTACAGCACTCACCTGCTGACGCTGGCGGTGCAGCCCCGCTGGCTCGTCGGGTTCACCGTGGCGCTGGTGGCGATCGCGATCGCCTGGACCGGCGTGGTCGTCTGGTCCTTCGTCCTGGTGCGCCCCCCGCGCTCCGACAGGATCGGCCGCTTCCTGACCACGGCGCTGACGCTCGCGCTCTGCGCGCTCATCATGACCCCGACGATCTACGCCAGCAGGCTCGCGTACCTGTCGCGCGACGTCGTGAACACCCTGTTCCCCAACGCCACCGCCACCGCGCCCATCATGGCCCAGGACCCGTGGAACGGGGCCCGGCGGGTCAACTTCCTGCTCCTGGGCGGCGACGCCGCGCCGAACCGGCCCGGCGTGCGTACCGACAGCATGACCGTGGCCAGCGTGGACACCGAGACCGGCGCGACCACCCTGTTCGGCCTGCCGCGCAACCTCCAGCGCGTCGAGTTCGCCGCAGGGCCGGCCAGGGACCTGTTCCCCTACGGGTTCACCGGCAGCGGCCCCGACACGCCCGGCCTGCTCAACGAGATCTTCCAGTACGCCGAGGACCACCCCGAGGTGGTGCCGGGCGTGGAGCGGCGCCAGCGCGGGCCCGCCCTGATCAAGCAGACGATCGGCGACATCCTCGGCATCCCGGTGGACTACTACGCCCTGGTGGACATGAAGGGGTTCGCGGAGATCATCGACGCCATGGGCGGCGTGAAGGTCACCATCAAGGAGCCCATCGTCTACGGCAAGTACCGCGAGGGCCTGCTCCCGGCCGGCACCCGCAGGCTGTCCGGCGAGGAGGCGCTCTGGTACGGCCGCTCGCGCACCGACAGCGACGACTACGTCCGCATGGGACGCCAGAAGTGCCTGCTCAACGCGCTCGCCAAGCAGGCCGACCCGATGACCGTGATCAACAGCTTCGAGCGGCTGGCCGTGGCGACCAAGCGGGCCATCTCCACCGACCTTCCACAGGACCTGCTGCCGGCCGTCATCGACCTCGCCCAGCGGGTCAAGGACGCGAAGATCCGCAGCCTCAGCTTCGTGCCGCCGCTGATCAACACGGCCTACCCCGACTGGTCGTTCATCCGCCGCAAGGTCGCCGAGACCCTGGAGGCCGGGCCCGTGACCAGGGCCGGCACCGCCGCCGAGCGGACACCCGACCCGGAGACCCCGGTCAACCTCGACGCCACCTGCACCTGAACCACCTCGTCCCGGCCACGTGGAACCCCTTCCACGTGGCCTTTTTCGCGTTGTCCGGGCACGCCCCGGACGGAGTGTGGCATGATGACAACCGAAACGGAAACGGTTTTCATACCCACATGGAGGGGTCGTGAGGGTGGCGTTCGTCGGAAAGGGCGGCAGCGGCAAGACGACGATGTCCGCGCTGTTCGCCAGACATGTGGCGAGCCAGGGCGGGCCGGTGGTGGCCGTGGACGCCGACATCAACCAGCACCTGGCCATGGTGCTCGGCCTCGACCGGCAGCCCGAGCCGCTCGGCGCCCACCTCACCGAGATCAAGGAGCGGCTGCGCGGCGACAACCCCCGCATCCCCTCCGCCGAGGCCATGGTCAAGACCACCCCGCCCGGCCGCGGGTCCCGGCTGCTGAGCTTCGACGACCTGGCCGCCGACCCGTACGCGCTGACCACCCCGGAGGGGCTGCGCCTGCTCGCGACCGGCCCGTTCAGCGAGGACGACCTCGGCGTGGCCTGCTACCACTCGAAGGTCGGCGCGGTGGAGCTGCTGCTCAACCACCTGGTCGACGGCCCCGGCGAGTACGTCGTGGTCGACATGACCGCGGGCGCCGACTCCTTCGCCTCGGGGCTGTTCACCCGGTTCGACCTGACGTTCCTCGTCGCCGAGCCGACCAGGCAGGGCGTGAGCGTCTACCGGCAGTACCGCGAGTACGCCGCCGCGTACGACGTCGCGCTGGCCGTGGTCGGCAACAAGGTCCACGGCCCGGCCGACGTCGACTTCCTGCGCGAGCACGTGGGCGACGACCTGCTCACCTGGATGGAGCACTCCGCCGCCGTCCGCGCCATGGAGCAGGGCCGCCACTTCACGCTCGACGACCTGGAGCCGGTCAACGCCGACGCGCTGGCCGTGCTCCGCAAGACCCTCGACGAGCAGGAGAAGGACTGGGCGCGCTTCGGTCGCCAGACCGTGGAGTTCCACCTGCGCAACGCCCACGCGTGGGGCAACGACCGGACCGGGTCCGACCTGGCCTCACAGATAGACCCGGATTTCGTGTTCGGCCCCTGAGTGCCCCCCTCCAGGCATCTGGAGCGATCACAGATCCCCGCTTAGCGTCAGATTGATCCCATTCGAGAGGAGACAGCATGTCGCTGACCGTTCCGAACGAGCTGCTCGACCAGGCCAGGTCCGGTGACGTGGACGACGCGGCATTCATCGCGTGCGTCCGCGATTCGCTGCCGTACGCGTGGTCGCTGATCAGCGGGCTGGCCGAACAGCGCGAGCAGACCGGAGCCGAGTTCGCCGACAACCAGGTGCCACCGCCGTCCGAGGAGGCCCGCGGCCAGCTCCTGCGCTGCCTGGCGAGCGACGCGATGCGCGCGGCGCTGGAGCGCCACTTCGGAGTGCGGCTGGCCTTCCAGAACTGCCACCGGGTCGCCGTCTTCGACCCGACGGCGACCAAGGCCCTGCACGAGTTCGTCACCCCGAGGGCCCAGATCCTCAACCAGAAGCCGGAGCTGGTGGACTGCTGACCAACCGGCCCGGTGACCCGGCACTGCCCGGGTCACCGGGTCCGCAGCAGCGGCAGCACCTCCGCCCCGAACCGCCGCACGTTCTCCAGTGTCCGCCGATGCTCGCCCAGCCCCTCGACCAGCAGGATGAACCGCTCGATCCCGGTGTTCTCGGCGGTGCGCAGGATCGTCGCGGCACAGTGCTCGGCCGACCCGACCGGATGAATCCGTGCCAACAAATCCACATATGCCGGGATATTTCGCATAGGTCGGGGCCGGTCGTCCACCGGCACGTACCCCGCCAGCCCCGGCCCCAGCCACCGCGGCAGCGACTCCTTGATCTCCCGCACCGCCTGCTCCGTGGAGTCGGCCACGCAGGCCACCCCCGCCGCCACGTGGTCGGTGGCGCTCCCGCCGCGGGCGGCATAGTCCTCGACCAGGGCGGCCTTCTCGGCGTCCCCGATGTGCATCCCGAGCAGCATCGGCAGCCCCCGCTCCGCCGCCACCCCCACGGTCGCCTCCGAGGTGCACGCGACCACCGGCCGCATGCTCGCGGCCGGCACCACCCGGACCTCCCTGAACCGGAAGAACTCCCCGTCCCCGGCGACGGGACCGCCGGAGAGCCCGTCGAGCAGGAGGTCGAGCGACTCCCCGAACCCCCGCTCGAACCGCTCCGCCCCCGTCCCGAACACCTCCAGGTCCACCCACGGCCCGCCCCTGCCGACCCCCAGCGTGAACCGCCCGCCGGACAGGTGGTGCAGCATGGCCGCCTGCTCGGCCAGCGCCACGGGATGCTGCGTGGACAGCACGCTGACGGCCGTGCCGAGCCCGATCCGCGAGGTCCTGCCGAGCGCGACCGCCGCCAGGGTGGTCGCGGAGGGGCACACGCCGTAGGACATGAAGTGATGCTCGGCGACCCACGCGTCGTCGAACCCCGCCTCCTCGGCGGCCACGATCACTTCGACGGCATCGGCCAGCACCTGCCCGGCCTCCTGGCCGGGGAACTGCGCCGCGAGGACGAAGACGCCGATTCGCACCCATCCGATGATGCCCGATGCCCCGCGTTCAGCCGAACAGGCTGGCCTGGCCCTCCCCCACGAGCGGGTCCCGGTGGTGCTTGAGGTGCCGCCATCGAGGCAGGTCGTCCAGGTAGGACCACGAGAGCCGATGGTGGGCCGTGGGACCGAGCCGGGCCAGGGCCTCCTGGTGCAGGGGTGAGGGGTAGCCGGCGTTGTCGGCGAAGCCGTACTCCTCGCAGCCGATCGTCCCCATGTACGCGTCGCGCCGGACCTTGGCCAGGACGGACGCCGCCGCGACCGAGATGCTGGCCGCGTCCCCCTTGACCTCCAGGCGTACCGGCCAGGGCGGGCCGATGTAGTCGTGCTTGCCGTCGAGGATCACCGCGTCCGGGCGCACCGGCAGCGCCTCCAGCGCCCGCCTGGCGGCCCGGCGCAGGGCCTCGGTCATGCCCAGCTCGTCGATCTCCGTGTGGGTGGCCTCGCCGAAGCCGATGCCGGCCGCCCACGTGGCCAGCTCCTCGGCGAGCGGGGCGCGTCTGGCCGCAGAGACCTGCTTGGAGTCCGTGAGGCCGGACGGCGGGTCGGACAGGTCGGTGACGACGGCGCAGACCGTGACCGGCCCCGCCCAGGCGCCGCGGCCCACCTCGTCGACGCCCGCGACCGTGCGGGTGCTCGGCTGGGAGAGCAGGAGGTGCTCGATGTCGTACGTCGGCGCCATAACGGCAGACGCTATCGCCTCCCGAGCCGTTCACTGGGCCGCCCCGTCATTCTTCCAGCGGATCGCCGGGCGGGCGGCGGTCCGCCGGGCCTACCGGATCCAGGTCGGCGGCGAGGAAGCGGGCGGCCACGTGGATCGCGCGCAGCGTCACCGACACCGACGGCCGGTTGACGCTGGAGTTGCGGGCGACCGCGTGCACGTCGCGCCCCACCGGGTTTCCCGGGAACTGGCGCACCGCCAGCCCCCGCACCCCCGCCGCCAGCGCGAGCGCGGGCACGGCGGCGATGCCGATCCCCTTCGCCACCAGCGACAGGATCGTTCCCAGCCCCTCGAACTCCCACGGCGTGGGCCGGGTGCCGCCCACGTCCACCAGGAGCCGGTCCACCGCCAGCCGGGACGGCTCCCCGTCGGGCGTCGCCATCCACGGCTCGTCCCGCAGCTCCCGCAGGTCCACCGGCACGTCGGGGTCGGCCAGACGGTGCTTGCGCGGCACCACCAGCACCAGGGGGTCGCGCAGCAGCGGGAACACCCGCAGGCTCTCGTTGTCGCGCACCCGCCCGTACCAGTCGTCCACGAGCGCGATGTCCACCTCCCCCGACTGCACCTCGCGCATGCCCCGGCCCGACCTGCTCTGCCCCAGCCGGAGCGTCAGCCCGGTGTGGCGGCGCAGCGAGCGGGCGAGCGCGGGGGCGAAGGCGACCGCGGCCGTCGGGAAGGCGGTGACCACGACCCGCCCCGCGGGTGTCCCCGCCTGGGCGGACAGGTCCGACTCCGCCTCCTCGACCATGGCCAGGATGCGCTCCGCGTGCGCCACCAGCCGCCGCCCCGCGTCGGTCAGCTCGGCGCTGCGCGCGGTCCTGTCGATGAGGGCCGTGCCGGTCTCGCGTTCGAGCGCGACGAGTTGCTGCGACACGGCCGAAGGACTGTACCCCAGTGAAGCCGCAGTCGCAGCGATACTTCCGCGACGAGCGAACTCGCAGATCAGCACCAAACGCCGCAATTCAAGCATCAGTCTTCCTTATGCCTACCCACGAAAAGCCTCGCTTGTACCGATGCCTTCATCCAACCACCCTGGGAACGTGACAAACATGACGGTGACGTTGTCCGCCACATTGGCGGCAAACGAGGACATCGACCGAAGACGGCGCGCCGGGGAACGAGTGCTCCACCTGGCCTTCGGCGAGGCGGGGCTGCCCGTCCACCCGGCGCTGCGCGACAGGCTGGCCGGCGCGGCCGAACGCAACGGCTACGGGCCGGTCGCGGGGGCGTCCGGGCTCAGGTCGGCGGCGGCGGGCTACTGGACGCGACGCGGGCTCCCCACCGACCCCGAGCTCGTCGTCTGCGGACCGGGCAGCAAGTCCCTGCTGTACGGCCTGCTCCTGGCGATCGGCGGCGACATCGTCCTGCCCATGCCCAGCTGGGTCAGCTACGCGGCCCAGGCGGAGCTGGTCGGCTCCCGCCCCATCCTGGTGCCCGCACCGCCAGGAGGGGGCGGAGTGCCCGACCCCGACCTCGTGGCCGGCGCGGTGCGCCGGGCCAGGGCCCAGGGCAGGACGGTCAACTCGCTGCTGGTGACGCTGCCCGACAACCCGACGGGCCGCCTGGCCGGTCCGGAGACCATCGCCCGCCTGGTGGAGATCGCCCGCGAGCTCGATCTGATGATCATCTCGGACGAGATCTACCGCGACGTCGTGCACGACCCGGCCCTGCCGTTCACCTCCCCCGCCGACCTCGCCCCCGAGCGCACGATCATCACCACCGGGCTGAGCAAGAGCCTGGCGCTGGGCGGCTGGCGGATCGGCGTGGCCAGGCTGCCCGCGGGCAGCCACGCGCTGCACAGGAGCCTGCTCGCGGTGGCCAGCGAGATCTGGTCGGCGCCCGCGGCCCCGGTGCAGGAGGCGGCGGCGTACGCCTTCGACGAGCCGCAGGAACTGCTGGCCCGCATCGAGCTCGGCCGGCGGCTGCACGGCACGGTCGCCAGGGCCGTGCACGAGAGGTTCATCGAGATCGGGGCCGACGTGCCCGCCCCGCAGGGCGGCTTCTACCTCTATCCCGATCTGAGCCACCTCGGGCTCGGCGGCTCCGCCGAGATCACCAAGATCCTGCTGGAGGAACACGGCATCGGCGTCCTGCCTGGACACGCCTTCGGCGACGACCCGGCGGCGGCCAGGGTGCGGGTCGCGGTGAGCCTCCTCTACGGCGAGACCTCCGAAGAGCGACTGACCGCCCTGAACAGCCCGAACCCCCTCCAACTCCCCTGGATCGCCGACAATCTGGACTATCTTTCGACGGGTCTGAACGAGCTGGCCTCGGTGCGGCACGGAGCGGTGCGTGAACAGCGTCCCGCCTTCGTCCCGACACCATGTCACAGTTAGGCGAATCTTTCCCCAAGAGCGGGTTTACCATCCCTCAAAAGGGGCCGCTGACCTGCAGGAACACCCCCTCTGCAGAAAGCTGCAAAAGATCTTCCTTACTGCATGGTTACGTGCGCCCCCGCTTCCCCTCATCATGTGCTCATGCCCGCTCTTGTCACCTTGTCCGGGCGCTCTGTGCGCCTGGAACCTCTCAGCCTCGCGGCGATCGACGACCTCGTCGCCGCGGCGAGTGAAGACCGTTGCACTTACGCCTTCACTCGCGTCCCGGAAACCCGGGACGAGATGGTCTCCTATGTGGAGGCCGCCATGGCTGAGCAGGCGGAGGGCCGCTCCATGCCCTTCGCCATCCGGTGGCTGAACACCGACCGCGTGGTCGGTGCCACCCGTCTCATGCACCTGGAGTACTGGCAGGGCCCCATGCCCTGGCCTCCGGGTACACGTGGCGCGGTGGGCGAGATCCCGTCCGTGGCGGACATCGGTTACACCTGGCTGGCAGCCAGTGCCCAGGGCACAGGTGTCAACCGTGAGAGCAAGTTCCTGATGCTCTCGCTCGCCTTCGAGACATGGAACGTCCACCGCATCACCCTCAAGGCAGATGTACGTAACACCAAGTCCCGGGCCGCCATCGAGGCCCTCGGCGCACACTTCGACGGGGTGCGGCGAGCGGATAGCCGAGGCGCCGACAACACGGTCCGAGATACCGCGTTCTACTCGATCCTGAGCTCCGAATGGCCGCTCGTACGCGAGCGGCTCGCCCTGCGGCTCGGACTGGTCGAGGCGGCCTGAGAACCTGTCCACCACGGCCCCGCCCCAAGAAAGTTCGGGCGGGGCCGTATTTTTTCCCGCCTACGAGTGCTCTACATGACACGCCCCCGCGGTGTGAGTCATGCCTAGCCGACCATCAGCATCCAGGGGCGTGCTCAACACCGGATCAAAGACGGATCAACGGCACATTTAACGATCAGTCCGGAGTCTAGGTGACAAAGGACGTTGGATCTATCATTTGGTAACAAAACGATCCATTGGCTGGGAGACATTCGGCATGGCTGGTCAGAGCGTCGAGGGCGGGCTGAGGTTCGCCGTGCTCGGTCCTGTCCGCGCCTGGCGTGAGGGCCAGGAGCTCGATCTGGGCACCCCGCTGCAGCGTTCCATCCTGGGCATGCTCCTGCTGCGCGAGGGCCATGCGGTCACCCCCAACGAGATGATCGACGCGGTCTGGGGCGAGGACGCGCCCCCGAGGGCCCTGGGCGCCCTGCGCACCTACGTCTCCCGGCTGCGTACGGTGCTGGAGCCGGACCGGCCCGCCCGTTCCCGCCCGGAGCTGCTGACCTCCATCGGGAGGGGCTACGCGCTGCGGCTGCCCGACGGCTCGCTCGACCTGGTCCGCTTCGAACGCGGCGTCCAGGACTCCGAGAGCGCCCGCAAGGGCGGACGGCTGCGCGAGGCCGCCGAGGGGCTGCGCGAGGCGCTGTCACTCTTCGAGGGCGAGCCGCTGGCCGGGACCGTCGGCCCCTACTCCGAGCACCAGCGCGACCGGCTGGTCGAGCGCCGCATCAGCGTCGTCGAGACGCTCATGGACGTGGACCTGGAGCTGGGCAACCACGCGAAGGTCGTCTCCGAGCTGATCGCGCTGACCGCCGACCACCCGCTGCGAGAGAAGCTGCGCGCCCAGCTCATGCTGGCCTACTACCGGTGCGGGCGGCAGGGCGACGCCCTCAACGTGTTCACCGAGACGCGCGAGGCCCTCATCGAGGAGCTCGGCATCGAGCCGGGCCCCGAGCTGGCCGCGCTGCACCAGCGCATCCTGGCCGCCGACCCCACGCTGGCCGCCGCCGAGGTGCCCGCCGAGGAGCCGGTGGAGGAGCCGGAGCAGCGGCAGGCCCCGCAGTTGCCGCGCCCCGCGCAGCTCCCCGCCGCCGTCAACGACTTCACCGGCCGCAAGGAGATCGCCGTACGGCTCCGCACGCTGCTGTCGGCCCAGTCGTCGGCGCAGTCGTCGGCCGAGGGCGTGCCCGTGGTGGCGGTCTCCGGCATCGGCGGCGTGGGCAAGACCGCGCTGGCCGTGCACGTCGCGCACCTGGCCGAGGACCTGTTCCCCGACGGCCAGCTCTATGCCGACCTGCGCGGCTACACCGACGAGGCGACCGTGCCCGAGTCGGCGCTCGGCGGGTTCCTGCGAGCGCTCGGCATCCCGCCGGACATCGTCCCGGACGGGCTGCCGGAACGCGCCGCGCTCTACCGGTCGATCCTCGCCGACCGCCGCATCCTCGTGCTGCTCGACAACGCCCGCGACGCCGAGCAGGTCAGCCAGCTGCTGCCGGGCTCGCCCGGGTGCGCGGCCATCGTGACCAGCCGCGGCAAGCTGGCCGACCTGCCCTCCGCGCGGCTCATCGACCTCGACGTGATGGAGCCGGGCGAGGCGCTGTCGCTGTTCGCGTCGGTGGCCGGGGCCGAGCGCGTGTCGGCCGAACACGGCGCCGCCATGGACGTGGTGGCCGCCTGCGGGTTCCTGCCGCTGGCGGTGCGCATCGTGGCCGCCAGGCTCGCCGCGCGGCCCTCCTGGACGGTCGCCTCGCTGGTGCCCAGGCTGGCCGACGAGCAGCGCCGCCTCGACGAGCTGCGCGTGGGCAACCTGGCCGTCGAGGCCACGTTCGCGCTCGGGTACGGCCAGCTCGCACCGGCCCAAGCGCGGGCCTTCCGCCTGCTCTCGCTGTCCAAGGGGCCCGACATCTCCACGGGGGCGGCGGCCGCCGTGCTGGCGGTGAGCCAGTTCGAGGCGGAGTCCGTACTGGAGTCCCTTGTGGACGCGAGCCTGCTCGAGGCGCCCGCGCCCGGCCGCTACCGCTTCCACGACCTGCTCAAGCTGTTCGCCAGGCGCCAGCTCGACAAGGCCGAGCCGCCCGAGGCCAAGGCGCGGGCGCTGCACCGGCTGCTCGGCTTCTACCTGGCCTCGGCCCAGTCCGCGCACAGCCTGGCCTACGAGGGCAGCATGATCCCGGCCAACATCGTGACGATCAGCGAGGGACTGTCGTTCACCAGCGTGGACGAGGCCGTGGCCTGGCTGATCGCCGAGGGCGACTCGCTGTTCGCGGCCATCAACCAGGCCGCCGCGTCGGCCGTCGCCGGCGAGCAGCTGCTGCCCGCCGGCGACCTGCTGGTGGCGATGGAGCCGCTGCTGGAGGCGGGCACGCACACGCGCGAGTTCGCCCAGGGCACGCGTGCCGTGCTGAGCGCCGCGCAGCGGATCGGCGACCAGGGCAGCGAGCTGCGCAGCCGGTACGTGCTCGGCCGGGTGCTGTTCGCCGACAACCAGCTCAAGGCGGCCGAGGCGCACTTCAGGGTCGTCCACGAGCTGTCCACGGCCCGCGACGAGAAGATCGTCACCGGCGAGGTGCTCAACGCCCTGGCCGTCGTCGTCGGCAGGCAGCGCCGCCACATCGAGGCGCTGGAGCTGTTCGAGGCGGCCATGCGGTTCTACCGGGCGAACGACGTGCCGGCCGGCGAGGCGCTGGTGCTCAGCTACTCGGCCCGCGACCACCTGGGGCTCGGCCGCCCCGCGGACGCGATCGCGGCGGCGGAGAAGGGCCTGGCCCTGTTCACCGAGATCGGCAGCGGCGCCGGGACCGCCCGCGCCCGCTACCACCTCGGCATCGTGCTGTCCCGGGTCGGCCGGCTCACCGAGGCCGTCCACCACCACGCCGAGTGCCTGGCCTTCTTCCGGGCCAGCAAGCAGCGCGTCTGGGAGCAGCGGGTCTGCTCCAGGCTGGCCGAGACGTTCATCGCCGCCGGACGCCACCCCGAGGCCGTGCGCCACGCGGAGCAGGCGCTGGTGGTCTCCCGCGAGATCGGCCACCCGTACGGCGAGGCGCTGTCGCTCACGGTGCTCGGCAAGGCGCTGCACGGTCTGGGCAGCACGACCAGGAGCCTGGAATGCCTACGGCAGGCGTTCGAGATCTTCTCCCGGCTCGGCGCCCCCGAGGCCGGCGACCTCAAGGCCCTGATCGAGGCCGTCCCCGCCGAAGGGGCCGTCGTCGAGTCCTGAGTACAGCTCATCGTCCAGACGTGTCATCCACACATGGTTGAACAAGGCTGTCCTTCCGATGAGAAACCTGCCACATGGACTGCGCGCATGGTCTTAGGTTTCTTGTCGACCAGGCCGTCACGAACATGTCGTGATGCAGCCCGGCCGGTCATCTCGCCACCACGCGTCGCTAGGGGGCCCGGTTATCCGGATGCTCCGCGTAGTGGCTAGCCGCCTCACCTTTAGACGACCGGCCGGACCTGACACGGCCCTCGAACCCCCCGGGGTCCGCGTCTTGGCCATGAGCCTCCACCCGGGCGCTCAACGTCCAATTAACGGGCGATTAAAGCAGGAAGTAACCCTCCGCGATCAGCGGCCTGACCGCGTCGGAGTCAGGGATCTCACCGTCGCCGACCAGCTCGGCGATCACGTTGAGCAGGGGGCCGAGCGCCAGCTCGCCGTCGCAGACCCCGGCCAGCGCGGCCTCCACCGTGCCGACCTCCCTGCTGCGGCGCAGGCCCTGCGTCTGGCGCAGCACGATGCGGATGGGGTCCTCCGCGCCCGGCAGGCCGATGCGCTCGTCGAGCAGGCCGTCCGCGGTGCGCAGGAGCGCCGTGTCCAGCTCCTTGGCGCGGTGCGCGGCGGCGATGGCGTCGAGCACGGAGTCCACGTAGTCGCCGACCGGGAGCGAGACCGCGTGGTCCAGGTGCTCGACGCGGACGACCGGGTCGAGCGTGCCGGAGTTGCGCATCGTGATCCAGCCGAACCCGATGCCCTCGACCTTCCGCTCGTCGAACCAGGCCAGCCAGCGGTCGTAGTGCTCGGCGTACGCCTTCGTGCCCTGCTCGGCGGCGTCCCTGAGCCAGAGCTCGACGTACTCGGCCGGGTCCTGCACGTCGCGCTGGACCACCCAGGCGTCGCAGCCCGTCTCGCGCAGCCAGCCGCCCACGCGGTCGTGCCAGTCCTCGCCCTCGACGTGCAGCCAGTTGGCCAGGAAGTGGGCCTGGCCGCCGGGGCTGAGGTGGCCGGGCGTGCGGCGTACGAGGTCGCGGCAGAAGCCGTCGCCGCCGGCCTCGCGGTAGGTCAGGCCGCCCCCGGGGCCGATGACGAACGGGGGGTTGCTCACGATCAGGTCGAACAGCTCGTCCTCGACCGGCTCGAACATCGACCCCGTACGTGCCTCCACGCCGGAGATGCCGGACAGCTCCCAGCTCAGCCTGGCCAGCTCGACGGCCCGCGGGTTCACGTCGGTGGCCACGATGTGCTCGGCCCGCCCGGCCAGGTGCAGCACCTGCACGCCGCAGCCGGTGCCGAGGTCGAGCGCGCGCCCCACCGGGCGGCGGGTGGCGAGCTGGGCCAGGTTGGCCGAGGCGCCGCCGGCCCCGACCACGTGATCGGGACGCAGCGCCGGGTCGCCGGGGCGCACCTTGCGGTCGGAGACGAGGTAGCCGCCGGTCTCCCAGGGCTGCAGGTGCACGGTCGCGCTCACCTGGTCGCCGTCGGCCCTGACCAGCCCGGAGTCGAGGACCTCCGGGGCCAGGGACGCGGCCGGGACGGGAACGCCGAGCCACCACAGCCGGATCGAGGCCGCCAGCGGATCCAGGTCGGCGGTGGCGCGCAGGGCCGGCACCAGCTCCTCCCTGGCCAGGGCCGAGGCTGCCATGCTGCCCAGCCGCTCGCGTACGCCGTCGATCGTGTAGTCGGTCTCCAGGAGGTGATGGCGCAGTCGTTCCACGAGCCCATCTTTTCACCACGCACTCTCCCTCATGAGCTCGTCGCTCCGTGTGCTCATACTGTTACTTAGACACCCAAGCGTTCTGCAAGCGGCGGACAAGTGGTGAGCGATATCTCTAGGGAAGTCGGCGCATTATCCCGAGGAGCGGACCCATGCTGATCCCTTGCTTGGCCTGCGAGTCCCGGTTCGGACCCGACGAATACTTCCGCGCCTGTTCCGACTACAACCGCGGCATGGACCTGGTGTCCTGGACGTGCCCGCGCTGCGGCAACCGCGACGACCTGCGCGTGCTGCCGGGCGAGCTGGGGTTCGGCTATCCGCATCGGGGCAGGTTCGACGTGCACGACCGGGTCCGCGTGCCCGGCCTGCGCAGGCACCGCGGCGACCTGCGGCTGGACATCTCGCTCGACCGGGCGAGCTGGCGCGTCCACACGCGCCTCCGCCAGCCCGCCTGAGGGCCCGGACGACTCGGGCGGTCGGGGGCGAGGCGGATCAGGCGAACGGCAGGGCGGGCGCGCAGGCGTGGGCGGGCCGCTCGCCGCGCAGCAGCCGGGCGATGTCCTCCACCAGCGTCCCGGCCAGCTCCTCCCGGCTCTCGCCCGTGGCCTCGCCCAGGCGGGGCGTCAGCACCACGTTCGGCAGGCCCGTGAGGGGATGGGCCGGATCGAGCCACTCGCCCTCGAAGTGGTCGAGCCCCGCGCCGCCCACCTGGCCCTGGCGCAGCGCGTCGACCAGCGCCGTCAGGTCGTGCAGCGCGCCGCGCGAGGTGTTGAGGTAGATCGAGCCCGGCCGCATCGCGCCGAACTCGGGATAGCCGAAGAAGCCCCGCGTCTCCCCGGTCAGCGGCAGGTGCAGCGACACCACGTCCGCCTCGGCCAGCAGGGCGGGCAGGGGGTGGGTGGCCTCGGGGACGAACGGGTCGCAGGTGATCACCCGCATGCCCAGGCCCTCGCACCGCCAGCGCATGGCCCTGCCGACGCGGCCCAGCCCCACGATGCCGAGCGTCCTGCCGGTCAGCCGCCTGCCGCGGTGGCGCTGGGCGGGCGGCACCTTGCCGACGCGTCCCTGGCGCACCTCCCGGTCCGCGGCCACGATGTTCCGGCTGACGGCGAACATCAGCGCGAGCGTGAGCTCGGCGACCGACTCGGGGTCGCGGTCGGCGGCGTGCAGGACGGTCACTCCGCGCTCGGCGGCCAGCGTCAGGTCCACGCTGGTGGTCGGGCCCATGACGGCCACCACGTCGAGGGGCAGGGCGAGCACCGACGTGCGAACCTGGTCGCCGTCGGTGATGAGCACGCTCGCGCCGGTCTCGATGACCAGGTCGGCGAGCTGCTCGTCGGTGAAGCCGAGGCTGGGACGCGCGGGAACCTCGGCCAGGTCGGCTACCTCACCCAAGCGGGCGAGCGCGCTCTCCGGCATAGCGGGCAGTGCCAGCGCCCGAGGTCGAGTCACAAATGGACAATAACACCACAGACGGTGCCCGGATCATCGCTCCCCGCGCTGGCCAGGCCCCTTGTGGGGACCTGTCATTGCTGGCGCAGGCTCTGCCAGGCGGCGGCGCCCAGCCCCTTGATCTCCTCTTCCGTGGGCGTGTGGGCGCCCGCGAACCACAGGCGGCACATCTCCTGCGCCGGCCCCAGCCACAGCACGTAGCACATGGTCGGGTGGACGGTCTGGAGCAGGCCGTTCTTCATGTGCGGCCGCCACCAGTCGGAGACCTGGCGGAAGAACCCGCGCCGGGCCTCCGCCACCTCCGCGCCGCCCGGCTCGTGCTTGCGCGGCGGTCGCTCGCTGACCAGCAGCCTGGCCCGCTCCGGGTGCTCGCCGGCCCACCGCATGTGGAAGGCCACGACGGCCTCGATGCCGTCGCGGGCCTCGTCGTGGCTGACCAGCTCGGCGAGGAAGGCGGCCTGGTAGGCGGTCAGGATCTCCGCGTACAGCACGCCGAAGACATGCTCTTTGCTGGCGAAGTGGTGGTAGAAGCTGCCGACGCTGACGCCGCTCTCCTCGCGGAGGCTGGCCAGCGTGGTGGCCGACACCCCGTCCTGGCTGAAGCGGCGGAGGGCACCCTCGATGATGCGGGTACGGCCGTCGCGTCCGTTCTTGGCACTCTTCACGCTGTCAATGGTGTGCCAACAGAACCTTGTTCCGCAAATAGGCCGAGTGGATCGATCATAGCGGTCACCTCCACCGATCCGGAAGTCACCTTCATCTCGGCGTCCGGCCAGAGCCTGCGGACGAGTCTCAGGACGCGCCGGTTCTCCCCCAGCACGTCCATGCCCACGGTCCGCGCACCCCGCACGGCGGCCCTGAGCAGCAGCACGTCGATCAACCTGGGCCCGATCCCCCGCCCCTGCCACTGGTCGGCCACGACCACGGCGACCTCCACGTCGGCGCAGCCGCCCTTGAAGCTCATGGCGTGGCCGACGATCTCGCCGCCCTCGGTGGTCGCGACGAGCGCGTCGCGGCGCTCGTCCAGCGCGAGCAGCGTGCGCACCAGCCCCGCGGCGGGAGTGGAGATGCCGGTGAAGAAGCGGAGCGTCTGGGTGTGGAGCGACAGCTCCGCCAGGAAGCGTCTGATCCGTTCCTCGTCGTCCGGGCGCGCGGGGCGGATCTGGGTTCCCTGCATAGACTCAGCCTGCCCGTTCCGTGCTGAGTCTGTCAAATGAACTCAGATATAATGTGGCAATGAACGTTCCCTTCCGGGTGAACAACTGCTCGATCGAGCGCACCCTGGACATCGTCGGGGAGAAGTGGACCTTCCTGGTGCTGCGCGAGGCGTTCAGCGGCGTGCGGCGGTTCGCCGACATGCAGGCGATCACCGGCGCCCCCCGCCAGGTGCTCAGCGCCCGGCTGGCCCGGCTGGTCGACGAGGGCCTGCTGCGCAAGGAGCCCTACCGCGAGCCGGGCCAGCGGCAGCGCGACGAATACCGGCTCACGGACAAGGGCCGCGACCTCTATCCCCTCCTGGTCGCGCTCATGCACTGGGGCGACAAATACCTGGCGGACGACGACGGGCCGGCGGTCCTGCTGACCCACCGCGACTGCGGCGCCCCCATCGAGCAGCATTTTCGGTGCGCGGACGGCCACGAGGTGAGCGGGCCGCGCGAGGTGACCCCGGTGCCGGGTTCGGGGGCCCAGCTCAGAAGCGCCTAGGCGCGTGAAGGGGCACCCCCTCCAGTGCCTAACCTTGAAGCGTGTACCGGTTCCTGCTGACGCCCCGATGGCTCGCGCTCCACGTGGTGGTGCTGCTGGTCATCCCCGCCTTCGTGTTCCTCGGGCGGTGGCAGTTCGGGCGCTTCGAGGAGCGCTCGGCCAACAGCGAGCGGGTCACGGCCAACATCGAGGCCGCGCCGGTGCCGCTGGAGCGGCTGGCGGCCCCGGGGCAGCAGGTCCGCGCGGACGACCGGTTCAGGAAGGTCACGGTCGCGGGCACGTACGACCCGTCCCACGCCCTGCTCGTACGCAGGCGCCCCCAGGAGGGGCAGAACGGCTTCTACGTCCTGACGCCCCTCGTCACCGGCAACGGCACGGCGGTGATCGTCAACAGGGGCTGGGTCAAGGCGGGCGCCACCGCCGACGCCACGCCCGAGGTGCCCGCCCCGCCCGCAGGACAGGTAAATGTCACCGGGCGGCTACGGCTCAGCGAGACCGAGGACTCCAGCGGCATCCGCGACCGCGCCGGGCTGCCGGCCGGGCAGGTGCTGCTGATCAACGCCGACAAGATCGGCAAGGGGCTGCCGTACCGGCTGGTGGGCGGCTACGTGGAGCTGACCGAGCAGACGCCCCCGCCCGCCACGGCGCCCGCCCCGGTGCCCGAGCCCGACGTGGGCGCGGGAGGCGGCCTCAACCTGGCCTACGGGGTCCAGTGGTGGCTGTTCATCGGCATCGCCCTGGCCGGCTGGGTCCTGCTGATCCGCCGCGAGGTGGCCGAGCGGAAGGCCGGCGATTCATCCAAGGAGTCCGTCACCGTCGCCAATTAAGGTGTTGAGGGTGATCCGCCACATTGAGTTCGCCAACATCTTCAATTTCCGCGACGTAGGTGGATATGCGACCCATGACGGGCGCACAGTCCAGTGGCAGCGGCTCTACCGGGCCGACGCGCTCGGCTGGCTGGCCGGAGACGATCTCAGGATCTTCCGGGAGTTGCGCGTGCGCACGGTCATCGATCTGCGGCACGCGTACGAGGTCGAGAAGGGGGGCCGCGTCCCGGACGCCGAGGGGCAGAGCTACCAGAACCTGCCCATCGAGGGCCGCCGCTGGGACATCGCGGCCTACAGCATTGAGAGCGGCGTCGGGAGATACCTCGCCGACCGCTACCTGGAGACGACCGAGGACGGCGTCGCGAACCTCAGGACGGCCCTGGAGACGATCGCTCGGGCCGACAGCGCGCCCGTGGTGATCCACTGCGCGGCCGGGAAGGACCGCACCGGGGTGCTCGCCGCGCTCGTCCTGTCGCTGGTGGGCGTGGGCGAGGACGACATCGTGGCGGACTACGCGCTCACCGGGCTGGCCACCGAGCGGTTCATCGCCAGCTGGCGCAGCAGGCACCCCGACGCGCCCATGTGGCCGGGGTTCGGCCTGGCGCCCGCGGAGGCCATGCGCCTGTTCCTCGGCGACCTCGCGGCGCGGCACGGGTCGATCGAGACGTATGTCACACAGGTCCTGAACATTTCTCCGGCCACCATTTCCGAATTACGCGACCACCTGCTGACTGAACCGGGCTCGAAGGGGTAGTGGCAGGCCGGGTCCCACCTGCTGCGTCCAGGTGAGTGGCCCATCCCTGGCCTGGGACCGCCCGTCGACCCCCTCCCGGCGGTCCCGGGTCGAAGATCTCGGATACCCAACGGATACGTCGCAGCTTGTTCGACGTTATCCCGCCGTCGTACGGTTACCTGCGTGACTACGCCGCTGATCCCCGACCCTGACCCGAGGCGGCGCGACTACGTGATCATCTCCGCCGACGATCACCTGATCGAGCCTCCCGACCTGTTCGACGGGCGGCTGCCGGAGAAATATGCCGAGGTCGCGCCCAAGGTCGTGGAGACGGAGGCGGGTCACCAGGTCTGGCGCTACGGCGGGGCGACATACCCGTGCGCCGGCATCGACGTGGGCGCCGGGCTGCCCCGCGAGCAGCGCACGCTCGACCCCATCAGGTTCGAGAGCATGCGCCCCGGCTGCCACGACATCGAGGCCCGCGTCCAGGACATGGACGTGGCGGGCATTTGGGCCGCGCTGTGCTTCCCCGGCATGCTGGCCGGGCAGTCCGGCATGCCGTTCGCCAGGACCCGCGACCAGGAGCTCGGCCTGGCCCTGGTCAAGGCGTGGAACGACTGGCACATCGACGTCTGGGCCGGCACCTACCCCGAGCGCATCATCGGACTGCAGCTCCCCTGGCTGCCCGACCCCGACGTGGCCGCCAAGGAGATCCGCGAAAACGCCGCCCGCGGCTTCAAGGCCGTGGTCTTCCCCGAGTTCCCGACCCGGCTGCGGCTGCCGTCGATCCACTCCGGCCACTGGGACCCGTTCTTCGCCGCCTGCGAGGAGACCGGCACGGTGGTCGCCCTGCACACGGGCGCCTCGTCGTGGTCCCCGGTGCCCTCGCCCGACACGCCCATCGAGGCCATCACCACGCTGATGCCGACCAGCGCGATGTTCGCCTGCGCCGACTGGCTCTGGTCGGGCGTGCCGCTGCGCTTCCCCTCGCTGCGCATCCTCATCGTCGAGGGCGGCGTGGGCTGGCTGCCCATGCTGGCCGAGCGCGCCGACTACGCCCTCGACCACCCGGTCGCGGGCGAGGCGTCGTGGGAGGGCGGGCTCAAGCCCAGCGAGGTGCTGCGCCGCAACTTCTTCTTCGGCACGCTCGACGACCACGCGCTCTCAGGCGTGCGGCTCGCGGTCGGGCTCGACCACGTGCTGCAGGAGAGCGGCTACCCGCACTCCGACTCGACCTGGCCCGACACGCAGAAGTCCGTGGCCCGCAATCTCGGAACGCTCCCGCCCGCCGACATCGCCCGGGTCGCCTACGGCAACGCCGCCCGCCTCTTCGGCCACCCGCTGCCCTCGCGCGCCTGGCTGCGGATGGAGGAGATCTAACCCTCGTCCTCGACCAGCCTGGCCTGGATGACATTGCGCTCGTGCTCGACGTAGCGGCCGCTCTCGCCGAGCAGCGTGGCGGCCAGCCACAGGAACACGCCGAAGTCGTCGACCACGCCGACCATCACCAGGAAGTCGGGCACCACGTCGACGGGTGACAGGATGTAGACCACGCCGAGCCCGAGCATGGCGAGCTTGCCCTTGCCCATGCCCGCGTACTGCCCGCGCATGACCGCGCCGACCATCCGCGGGATCGCCCGGATCCTGGTCATCAGGCCGGGCGCCCCCGGCTTGGTCACCTCGCGGTAAGTCCGCCAGGCCGCCGCTGCCCGTGCTGCCTTCGCCATCATGAGGAACCCCCTACCCCCGGCTTCTCACGACATAACGCGTCGGGACCGCCACGAGTTCCTGACCCGGTTCAGACGGAGGTCAGCGCAGGGCCGCGTGCTCGAACGGCCTGGCCCGCTCGATCTGCGCGGCCACCCGGACGAGCAGGTCCTCCCTCCCGGCCGCCGCCACGAGCTGCACGCCCACCGGCAGACCGGCCTCGGTGCGGTGCAGGGGCAGCGAGATGGCCGGCTGCCCGGTCGCGTTGACCGGCGAGGTGTAGGCCACGGCGTGCGCCGTGCGGCCGAACGCGACGCTGAGGTCCTCCGGCGGGATCCAGCCCAGCGGGAACGGCGCGACGCCCAGCGAGGGCATCAGCAGCAGGTCGTGGCCCGCGCTCCACCAGGCGGCCATGCGGCGGCGGTAGCCGTCGATCCACTGGGTGGCCAGGATGTGATCGGCCGCGCTGTGCGTGCGCGCCGCGCCGAGCATGGCGGCGTTGCGCGGCTCCAGCTCCTCCGGCCGTACGGGCGCGCCGCGCAGCTCACCCAGGCTCGCCACGTGCGCGGCGAGGTTGTCGGCCACGATGGCGCCGAAGTGCTGGGCGAAGCCGGGCTCGGCGAGCGCCCTGGGGCCGCCGGGCTCGACGTCGTGACCGAGCGCCTCCAGCAGCGCGGCGGCCCTGGTCACGGCCTCGGCCAGCGCGGGCACCTCGGGCACGGACCGGTTGGGATGCCTCGTGACGAACCCGACCCGCAGCCGTCCCGGCTCCCTGCCGACCTCGTCGGCCAGCGGACCGGGCAGCGCGGGGGCGTCGTACGGGTCGCCGGGCCGCAGGCCGGACACGACGTCGAGCGCCGCCGCCGTGTCGCGCACGGTCCTGGTGACGAATCCCGGGCACGAGAACCCGCTCCACCCCTCCCCCATGGCCGGACCCAGGCTCACGCGCCCGCGCGTCGGCTTGAGCCCCACCAGGCCGCACAGGGACGCGGGGATGCGGATCGAGCCGCCGCCGTCGCTGGCGGTGGCCAGCGCGACCATCCCGGCCGCCACCGCGGCCGCGGAGCCCCCGCTGGAGCCGCCCGCCGAGTAGGCCGGGTCGTACGGGTTGCGCGTGGGCCCGAACGCCACCGGCTCCGTGGTGATCGTGCTGCCGAACTCCGGGGTGTTCGTCCGCCCGAGCAGGACGAACCCGGCCTCGCGCAGGCTCACCACGCCGTAGCCGTCGACGCCGGGCTCGACGCCGTCGCGGACGTTCGAGCCCCCGCTGTACGGCTCGCCCGACTCGCGCCACCCGAGGTCCTTCAGCAGGATCGGCACGCCGCGGAAGGGCGCCTCCTCGGGGATGGAGTCGATCTCCGCCAGCGCCCGCTCGAACCGGCGGTGGATGACCGCGTTCAGCTCGCCGTCGTGGGCCTCGATGCGGGCGATGGCGGCCTCGACCAGCTCCCTCGCCGTCACCTGCCCGTCCCTGACCGCCTGCGCCTGACCGACCGCGTCCAGCCTGAGTACGTCGTCCATGCACCCTCCTACGCTCGGGGAGCTACCTCTTGGGGGCCAGCTCGCGCACGGCCTGCTCTATGGAGATCTCACCGCCCGGGACAGGCGCGAGGACGGGGGTGTCGAGGCCGTTGTCCACGTACTCCTGGATCCTGGCCCGGCAGGTGGCCGCGTCGCCGTGCACGATCAGGGCGTCGACCACCTCGTCGGGGATCGCCTTGAGCGCCGCCTGCCGGTCGCCGGCCTGCCACGCCTCGTGCATGGG
Organism: Nonomuraea angiospora; assembly: GCF_014873145.1. NCBI lineage: Bacteria > Bacillati > Actinomycetota > Actinomycetes > Streptosporangiales > Streptosporangiaceae > Nonomuraea > Nonomuraea angiospora. Next base: position 7,653,170 of record NZ_JADBEK010000001.1, read on the forward strand.
CCGCAGCACCTCGCCCCGGCCCAGCCAGTCGTGGAAGGCGGCGTACACCGGGACGGTCAGGTAGGTGGCCAGCATCCACCTGGCCATCTCGCGCACGCGGTCGGTGTCCTCGCTGACGCAGACGAACAGGCGGGCGATCAGCTCGGTGCCCTCCCCGATCTCGGCGCGCACCTTGCGCACGTCGTCGGGCGAGAGCCAGTTGGTGATCGCGCCGTCGGCCTCCGCCGCGGCCAGGTGGAGCATCCTGGGCCGCAGCGCGGCCAGCACGATCTTCGGCGGGAGCTCGGGGGCCCGCTCCAGCTTGAACCCCTTGATCTCGAACGTCTCGTACGACTCCGAGACCTTCTCCCCGGCCAGCGCCTTCTTCAGGAAGCGCAGCGTGTCGCGCGTGCGCGCGTACGGCTTGTCGAAGCGCCCCGCGTTCCACCGCTCGACGATCGCCGGCGACGAGGCGCCGATGCCCAGCACGAACCGGTCAGGCGCCAGGTCGGCCAGCGTGGCCGCGGACATGGCCAGCAGCCCCGGGCCGCGCGTCGAGACGGGCACGATGGCGCTGCCCAGCCTGATCCCCGGAGCCCACTGCGCGGCCATCGCCAGCGGCACGAACCCGTCGGCCCCGTTGACCTCGGCGGACCACGCGTCGGTGTAGCCCAGCTCGGGCAGCTCCGCGATCAGCTCCTGCGACTTCGACAGCGGGCGATCGTAGAAGGGGATGGTCATGCCCCAGTTGTGACTCATTCACGGCCTCCAGGCGCCTCCGCAGCGTGCCGCTCCACCGTACCAACCGACCGGTATGGCGTCCTAGGCTCGCAACTCGTGGACCGCCGCGATGAAGTCCTTCGTGATCCCCCTCAACCCGGGCAGATGCGACAGCCCGACCAGCCGGTCCACCAGCGGCACCGTCACCTCGATCAGCCGGTACGTACGCTCGCAGCCCGGCGAGGTGTCGTGCACCCAGAACAGCACCATGCCCATGGACAGCAGCCAGAGCAGCTCGGGCAGCTCCTCGCGCAGCTCGGCGTTCATGCGGTCACGCGACCCCTCGACGACCTGGCGGTAGATCTCGATGGAGGCCTCACGGGCCGGGGACGACTGCTTGCTGAACGGGCTCAGCGGGTTGGTGGGCTCGGCCGCGTGCTTGAAGAACTTCACGGCGAACTCGTGGTAAGGCTCGGAGACGCGTACCCACTCGCGCAGGACCCCGCTCAGCCTGGCCGCGAACGACGGCTCGCTGGCCAGGAACTCCCTGCAGGCCGCCTCGTGCTCGGCCTGGGCGCGGTCGTAGTACGCCTGGATCAACGCTTCCTTGCTCGCGAAGTAGTAGTAGGCGTTGCCCACGGACACCCCGGCCTCGGCGGCGATGGCACGCATCGTGGTCGCGTCGAAACCGCGCTCCCTGAACAACCGCAATGCCGTCTCGACGATGACGTCTCGGGTGCTCTCCGATCCTCGGTTTCGGGCTTCGGACACGTTCGTCACTTTACGTCGTGATCGGGCGTCGGGCAGAAAACCCGCTCATCAGGCTGCTGTCCCTCTGTTGCGTCTGGTCAGGGCCATAGCAGCAGTCAAACCTAGCAGGTTTTGCAGTCCAAGGTCATGGAGCCGCACGGTGATCACCGCCACAAGGCAAAGTTGCACCTGCGGCATGAGTTATCTCCTGTGAAAGGTGGGATTGTCGTTTCAGGCGGAAGGGCTATTTCCGCGAAAAGGCATCGACATGTGGATACGTGGACCAGTGCGCCTCGCAGTAGTCGCGCTCCTCGGCATTGAGATAACCATAATCGCGCTGGCCTCGGCCGCTTCAGCCGCCACCCACCCCGAAGGGTCGGCTGCGCCGGACAGCCAAAAATCGGCCGGGTCGGAGGGCTCGGAGTACCAGTCCGGGCCGGACCCGGGCAGGGTCTGGGCGTTCGATCGGCTCATGGCGGCCGGTGACGAGATCACCGCGACGTCGGGCTGGCCCTTCGGTGACTCGGCCGACGAACAGGAGTGGCCGGCGGACGAGCCGGCCGACGACTGGACGCCGGCCCGCCGGCGCCGGCCCGCGCAGCTGACGGTCATCGACCCGGCGGCGATGGCGCCGCGATCTCCGGCCGCCAGATCCGCCAAGAGCCGCGTTCGTACCAGGGTGGCCCGAATGCCCCGGGTACGGCCGCGCGCGGCGCTCAGGCGCTCTGAAGTCGATCTGACGCGGGTCCTGCCGCGCTTCGGGACCATGCCCATGTCCCACGCCCTGGCCACCGGCTGGCTGAGGAGCGGGGGCGTGCGGATGAAGTCGACCGGCAACTGCTCCAGCAAGCAGGTGCACCACTGCACGTCGCTCGACTCGGTGCGGACCGGGACCATCGCCCGGATGATCGAGCTGAAGCGTGAGAGCGGCTGCCCGATCATGGTGACGGGCGGCACGGAGGCGGGCCACGCGCCCGGCCAGTACAGCCACGGCAACGGCTACAAGCTCGACATCTCTCACAACAGCTGCATCGACCGGCACATCACGCGTTACCACGCGAAGGCCGGCGTGCGCAGCGACGGCGCCCGCCTCTACCGCTCCGGCTCAGGCACCGTCTTCGCCGACGAGAGCGACCACTGGGACATCCTCTTCCGGTGACAGAGCCCGGGTGAGGGGACGCCGCGCGGGAGGCGCACGGCGTCACACCCCTGGACCATCTGGACGGCTTGGACTGACGCCGCGCGGGGAGCGCACGGCGTCACACCCTCCGGGTGGGTTTTACAGCTCGCCCGCGACCAGCTCAGCGATCTCCGCCGCGTTGAGCGCCGCGCCCTTGCGCAGGTTGTCACCGCACACGAACAGGTCGAGCGTGTTGGGGAAGTCGATCGCCTGACGGATGCGGCCCACGTAGGTCGGGTCGTTGCCCACCACGTCGAGAGGCGTCGGGTAGACCCCGTTGGCCGGGTCGTCCATGAGGACCACCGTCGGCGCCGCCTCCAGCACGCGGTGCGCGTCGGCGACCGTGATCTCGCGCTCGAACCGCGCGTGCACGGCCAGCGAGTGGGTCGTGATCACCGGCACGCGCACGCAGGTCGCGGAGAGCTTGAGGTCGGGGATGCCAAGGATCTTGCGGGACTCGTTGCGGAGCTTGAGCTCCTCGGAGGCCCAGCCGCCGTCCTTGTAGGAGCCGGCCCACGGCACCACGTTGAACGCGATGGGCGCGGGGAACGGCGAGTCGTCGTCCAGCTTGTTGGCCAGCACCTTGCGTACGTCACCGGCCGCCTGGCCGATCGTGCGGTCGCCCGCCAGCGCCTCGACCTCGTCGTAGAGCCGCGCCGAACCCGCCACGCCGGCGCCCGACACCGCCTGGTAGGAGGCGACGACCAGCTCCGTGAGCGTGAACTCGGCGTGCAGCGCCCCCATGGCCGCCATCATCGACAGCGTCGTGCAGTTGGGGGTCGAGATGATGTTGCGCGGCCGGTTGCGGGCGTCGAGCGGGTTGACCTCGGGCACGACCAGCGGCACGTCCGGCTCCATCCGGAACGTCCCCGACTTGTCGATCACGATCGCGCCGCGCTCGGCCGCGATCGGCACCCACACCGCCGACACCTCGTCCGGCACGTCGAAGATCGCGATGTCGACGCCGTCGAACACCTCGGGCGCGAGGGCCTGCACCACGACGTCCTCACCGCGCACCTGAAGCACCTTGCCCGCCGAACGCGGCGAGGCGACGAGACGGATCTCGCCCCAGATGTCCTCACGCGACGACACGATGTCGCGCATGACGGTGCCCACGGCGCCGGTGGCGCCGATCAGGGCGAGAGTAGGCCTGCTCATCGTCCACTACCTCCGTACACCACGGCTTCGACCTGGTCGGCGTCGAGCGAGAACGCGCGGTGGGCGGCCTGCACGGCCGTGTCGACACCGTCCTGCTCGACGACCACTGAGATGCGGATCTCCGAGGTGGAGATCATCTCGATGTTGACCCCCGCGTCGGCGAGGGCCGCGAAGAACGTCGCCGTGACGCCGGGGTGCGAGCGCATGCCCGCGCCGATCAGCGACACCTTCCCGATCTGGTCGTCGAAGAGCAGCGACTCGAAACCGATCTGACTCTGGATCTTCTTCAGCGACGACAGCGCCGTCTGGGCGTCGGTCGTCGGCAGCGTGAAGGAGATGTCCGTGCGGCCCGTGGCCGCGGCCGAGACGTTCTGCACGATCATGTCGATGTTGATCTCGGCGTCGGCCAGCGTTTTGAAGATCGAGGCAGCCTCTCCGACCTTGTCGGGGACCCCGACAACAGTGATCTTGGCCTCGCTCCGGTCGTGCGCGACGCCGGAGATGATCGGCTGCTCCATCTCGGTTCCTTCGGTGTAAGGGTCGGAGACGACCCAGGTGCCTTCCTTGGTGCTGAACGAGCTGCGTACGTGAATCGGCAGGTCGAACCGGCGCGCGTACTCGACGCAGCGCAGGTGCAGGATCTTCGCGCCGCACGCGGCCATCTCCATCATCTCGTCGTACGAGATCCTGGGGATCTGCTTCGCCGCCGGCACGATGCGGGGGTCGGCGGTGTACACGCCGTCGACGTCGGTGTAGATCTCGCACACGTCGGCCTGCAGGGCCGCCGCCAGCGCCACCGCCGTGGTATCGGACCCGCCGCGGCCCAGGGTGGTGATGTCCTTGGTGTCCTGCGAGACGCCCTGGAACCCGGCCACGATCGCGATGTTGCCCTGGTCGATCGCCTCACGGATGCGGCTGGGCGTCACGTCGATGATGCGCGCCTTGCCGTGGGTCGAGTCGGTGATCACACCTGCCTGCGAACCGGTGAACGAACGGGCCTCGTGGCCGAGGTTGGCGATCGCCATCGCCAGCAGGGCCATCGAGATGCGCTCGCCCGAGGTCAGCAGCATGTCGAGCTCGCGGCCCGGGGGCAGCGGCGACACCTGCTCGGCCAGGTCGAGCAGTTCGTCCGTCGTGTCGCCCATGGCGGAGACGATCACGACCACGTCGTTGCCGGCTTTTTTCGTCGCGACGATCCGCTGCGCGACCCGCTTGATGCAGGACGCGTCGGCGACGGACGAACCACCGTACTTTTGCACAACGAGCGCCACGAGAGTCTCCCGGTTTGGAGTGTGAGGTGCCAGTCTACTGGGGGCCTCTCATGGACCGGCTGGTCCGTACCACTATCTGGACGATCAGATCAGACGGTGGTCTCCTCGGCGACGTCCAGCCGCGAGTGCGCGGCCAGGGCCTGCAGCGCGCGCATCGCGGCGCCCGCGTGGTTGCCCCAGGTGTTGAAGTAGGAGTACTGCCACCACCAGAGCGCCTCGTGGGGCCGCCCCGCGTGGTAGTGGCGCAGGCCGTGGATGAGATCTGCGGCGACCGCGGTCAGATCGTCGGAGAGCCGGTAGGGCGTGACGCCGGTGTCCTTGTACGGGTCGAACACCTCGGCGTAGTCGTCGACCGGCTTCAGCCGCTCGGCCAGCGCGGTGCGCACGCCGTCGATGTCGGGGTCCTCGCTCATCGCAGGCTCGTAGTTGCCCGAGAGGATCACGTCGCGGTTGGCCCCGAGCTTGGCGCCCGCCAGGCTGACCTGCGCGACCTCCACCAGCAGCAGCGACCAGATGGCATCGCCGCCCTCACCGCCGGCGACCCTGGTCAGGCCGTCGACGTAGTCCTGCGCATGCCCGGCGATCTCTTCAGCCAGCGCACTCCACTGGTCAGACATCCAGCAGCCTCCGTCCTTCGAACGCGCGGCCCAAGGTCACCTCGTCGGCGTACTCGAGGTCACCGCCCACAGGCAGACCGCTGGCCAGTCGTGTCACTTTGATGCCCATCGGCTTGACCAGACGGGCGAGGTAGGTAGCCGTCGCCTCGCCCTCGAGGTTGGGATCGGTGGCGAGGATGAGCTCGGTGACCCGGCCATCCGCCAGACGTGTCATGAGCTCGCGGATGCGCAGGTCGTCGGGGCCGATGCCGTCGATCGGGCTGATCGCGCCGCCGAGCACGTGGTACGTGCCGCGGAACTCGCGCGTCTTCTCGATCGCGACGACGTCTTTCGACTCCTCCACCACACATATCACGTGGGTGTCGCGGCGCGGGTCACGACAGATCCGACACTCTTCCTCAGCGGCCACGTTTCCGCAGACCCGGCAGAAGCGGACCTTCTCCTTGACCTCCAGCAGCGCGTGCGCCAGCCGCTTGACGTCGGCCGGGTCGGCCGCCAGCAGGTGGAACGCGATCCGCTGGGCGCTCTTGGGACCGACGCCGGGCAGCAGGCCCAGCTCGTCGATCAGGTTCTGGACGACCCCCTCGTACATGCCTAGAACCCTGGCAACTGTCCGAGGCCGCCGCCACCCAGCCCCTGGGCCAGCGGGCCGAGCTTCTCCTGCTGCAGATCGGCCGCCGCGCGGACGGCGTCGCGGACGGCCGCGATCACCAGGTCGGCGATCGTGTCCGCGGTGTCCTGCGCGTCCCCGGAGTCGATCACACTCGGGTCGATCTTGAGCTCCAGCAGCTCGCCCGAGCCGTTGACCACGGCCGTGACAAGGCCACCGCCCGATGAGCCCTCGATCTGCGCGTCGTTGAGCTCCTGCTGGGCGCTCACAAGCTGCTGCTGCATGAGCTGGGCCTGCTCCAGCAGCTGCTGCAGGTTGACATCCCCTGGGTTCACCGTCGTGCGCTCCTCGTGGCTCCGATTCTTGACTGCCACGAGCCTACGGGGTTTGAGCGTCGTCCTGTACTGGTGCGGCCCTACCTGGGATGTTTTTTGGCCGGATCTCGGCCCCCCTCCAGCGTCCGAGACCCGGCCACCACGTCGGCGGAGCGGCCGCACCACGCCGACGCGTTGCCACAAGAAGTTAGCGACCCGAACGTTGCACACACGTTGCGTTCATTCAATCACCCTCCGCAATCCCCCTTAGGGGGTTGCGCGGGACCACCCGCAAGACGGATGCTCTTTGTTGACTACTTGGAGTGACCGATGAGTTACGCAGACCTCGACGCGTACTCGCGCCTGCTACGCGGAGCGCACGAGGCGGCGGCGGCCGGCCGCGTGCCGCCGGAGCCGCCCCGCCGCCTGATCACCGCCTCCTGGCAGCGGTCGCTGGAGGCCGGCATCGACCCTGAGGGCGAGAGCGCGCCCCTGGTCTACGACCTTCCCGACATCGAGGACGTCCGTCAGGCGCACCCGTTGCGGCCGCTGCTGCCCCTCATCGCCCAGACGCTGTCCGCCCTGGCCGACGAGGTCCTGATCGTCACCGACGACGACGGGCGGGTGCTGTGGCGCGAGGGCAACCGCGCGATCATGCGCCGGGCAGACCAGATCGGTCTGGCCGACGGGCACCAGTGGGCCGAGGGCACGGTCGGCACCAACGGCATCGGCACCGCGCTCGAAGCGGGCCGGCCCGTACACGTCTACTCCGAGGAGCACCACATGCGGGTGCTGCACATCTGGTCGTGCAGCGCCGCCCCGATCACCGACCCGGACTCGGGCCAGATCGTCGGCTGCGTCGACGTCAGCGGCACCTCGCGCAGCCTGCACCCCGCGACCGTCGCGCTGGTCGCCGCCACGGCCAAGCTCACCGAGACCCAGCTCGCGCTGCGCATGCACGAACGCGACGAGCGCCTGCGCCGCCGCTTCGAGTCCCTGCGCGGCCGGCCCGGCGTCCTGCTGTCGGGCACCGGCCGCGTGCTCTGCGGCGACCCGGCCGGCTCCCTGGGCGAGCGCATCCGCCTGTCCGGCCCGCGGGTGATCCTCCGGGACGGCTCCGCCGCCGTGCTGGAGCCGTTCTCCGACGGCTTCCTCCTGCGTCTCACCCCTTCCGCGGCGCCTCCCACGCTCGCCCTGTCCTTCCTCGGCGAGGGGCAGCCCGTGGCCACGTTCGGCGAGCTCGACCGGCCGCTCTCGCTCCGGCACGCCGAGATCCTGACCCTGCTCGCGCTGCATCCGCACGGGCTGACGGCCGAGCAGCTCTCGTTCCGCCTCTACGGCGACGCCGGCAATCCGGTGACCATCAGGGCGGAGATCCACCGGCTGCGTACCCAGCTCGGGGAGGCCATCGCGGCCAAGCCGTACCGGCTGACCTGCCCGCTGGAGGCCGACTTCCTGGAGGTCCGCCGCCACCTGTCGGCCAACGACTCGCGCGCGCTGGCCCGCGCGTACCGCGGCCCGCTGCTGCTCCGCTCGGAGTCGCCGGAGATCCGCCGCGAGCGGGACGAGCTGGAGGCGCAGGTGCGTGTGTGCCTGCTGCGGCACGGGTCGCCGGAGGAGCTGTGGACGTACGCGCAGACGTGCAGCGGCCGTGACGACTACGAGGTCCTGGAACGCCTGGCCGCCCTCCCCTCCACCGACCCCCGCTCCGCAGCCGCCCGCTCCCGCCTCTGCCCCTGACCCTCAGCCGCACTCTCAGGCACGCCCTTGGGCACGGTCTCAGACGCGGCCGGGGCGCTCTCAGGCACGGTCTCAGTCTCAGGTGTGGTCTTACTCGCCCGCCGCAACCTCGAGCGCCATCGGTAGCCGTCACCGGGCAGGCGCGGCCCTTTCGGGGCGTCTCAGGTGTGGTCGATCTCGCCGATCACCTGGGCGCCGAGCTCGCGCTCCAGCAGTGCCATTCCGGAGACCGCGTCCACGTCGGCGTCGGCGTCGTTCAGGGGGTCGACCTCGTCCGACTCCGGCCCCTTGTTGCGGGCGGGGACGGTCTCCGGCCAGGCCGCCGCACCGCCACGGGCGGCCGGAACGCGCGGACCCGCCTGAGCCGCGGCCCGCGCCGCCGACCTCGCGGCGGCCAGCCCGCTGCCGACCGCGACGGCGGAGACGGTGTTCGTGGGGTCGGGGCCCGGCGGTGAGCCGGGGCTGACGTCGTCGGGAGCATCGGGCCAGGACTCGTCCGTGGTCTGACGGCCAGTGGATCCCGCCGCAGGGTGGCCTGGGCCCGCCTCCTGGGCGTCCCCGTCCTCGTGGGACCCGCCGTGGGAGGCCGTACGGCCCTGGGAAACATGCGCCCCCGACTGGGCACCCGGCCCACCCTGGGCACCGGCGGATCCGGCCATCCCGGAGGCAGCAGAATGCGGACCGGCCGAGCCGGGCGCCGCGCCGTGACCTCCCGCGGGACCACCATGTGGGGCGCCGTGACCTCCCGCCGGACCACCATGCGCCGCCGGACCACCGGGCGCCGGCGGACGGGGAGCACCCCGGGAAGCGGAGCCTCCACCAGGGGCCGGGGAGCCGCCGACGACCGCCTCGACGCGCCACGTACCGCCGAGCACGTCGCCGAGCGCCCCGGCCACGACGGCGTCCTTGCCGCCACCCGTGAAGTTCTTCATCGCGCCGACCTGGGTGAAGCCCAGCGTGACGACGTTGCCTTCCACGCCCACGACCTGGGCGTTGGTGCTCACGTTCGCCCAGACGACGATGCTGCGCTGCTTGAGCGAGGCCAGCACGGCCGCCCACTGCGCCTGAATGGCCCCCGCCCCACTCCCGGTGGGAGCGCCACCCCCGGCGGGCGCGCCGCCACTGGACTGTCCGGCACCGCTTCCCGCCACTGGGGCCGCCTGCGCCACGGAAGGCGAACCGGGACGAGCCGGCTCAGGCCAGTCGTCACCCCCCGCCGCCGCACCGGCACCGGCGACGGCCGAACCCTGACCGGACGAGGCACCCGCCTGAGAGCCGGGCACCGCCCCAGACCCAGCCGCAGAACCCGTACCGGCTCCCCCGGAAACGGGCGGGATGGAAACCGGCGGGACAGACGCCACCGAAGGGACCGAAGGGGCAGAAGGGACTGGTGGAGCAGCGACCCTGGCAGCGGCGGCCATCTGCGCGACAGCCCCACCACGCTCCAGCCGCTCGATACGGGCGAGCAACGCCTCCTCACCCTGCGCGGCCCCCGGGAGCAGGACGCGCGCGCACATCAGCTCCAGCAGCAGCCGAGGCGAGGTGGCCCCGCGCATCTCGGTGAGACCGGCGTTGAAGACCTCGGCCGCGCGGGTGAGCTCCGCCGGGCCCATCGAGGCGGCCTGCTGAACCAGGCGCTCCAGCTCGTCGGCGGGCCGGTCGAGCAGCCCGCTCGACGCCGCCTCGGGGACGTTCGCCAGGATGACCAGGTCACGGAAGCGTTCGAGCAGGTCGGAGGCGAAGCGGCGGGGATCGTGGCCGCCCTCGATCACCCGGTTGACCGCGTGGAACACCTGCCCGCCGTCACGCGCCGCGAACGCGTTGACGACCTCGTCGAGCAGGTCGCCGTCGGTGTAGCCGAGCAGGGAGACGGCCTTGGCATAGGTGATGCCGTCCTCCTCTGCCCCGGCGAGGAGCTGGTCGAGGATCGACAGCGAGTCACGCGCCGAGCCCGCGCCCGCCCGTACGACGAGGGGCAGCGCGGTGGGCTCGAAGGGCACGCTCTCGGAGGTGAGGATCTCCTCCAGCAGCCCGCGGAGCGTCGCGGGCGGCATCAGCCTGAACGGGTAGTGGTGGGTACGCGACTTGATCGTGCCGATGACCTTTTCCGGCTCGGTCGTCGCGAAGATGAACTTCAGGTGCGGCGGGGGCTCCTCGACGAGCTTGAGCAGCGCGTTGAAACCCTCCCGGGTCACCATGTGCGCCTCGTCGATGATGTAGATCTTGTAGCGCGCGGAGACGGGGGCGAAGAACGCCCGCTCACGCAGGTCGCGCGCGTCGTCCACGCCACCGTGCGAGGCGGCGTCGATCTCGATGACGTCGAGGTGGCCAGGACCGGTCGGGGCGAGCGCGACACACGACTCGCAGACCCCGCACGGGTCAGGCGTCGGACCCTGCTCGCAGTTGAGGGAGCGCGCCAGGATGCGCGCGCTGGAGGTCTTGCCGCACCCGCGGGGGCCGCTGAACAGGTAGGCATGGTTGATCCGCCCCGTACGCAACGCCTGCCGCAGCGGGTCTGTGACGTGCTCCTGACCCTTGACCTCGGCGAACGTCCCGGGCCGATACTTGCGGTAAAGCGCAAGGCTCATGCGACCATCCCGCCTGCGAGGGGGCTCTCAACGAAGAGACCCCTCGCACACCCGCCAGAGCCCGCTTATCCTTGCTGCCTTCCGGCCCTGGGGAGGTTCACAGGATGACGCCGCGCGAGGGGTCCCTGCACAGTCTAGCCGGATGCTGCAGTGCTTGCTCCACACCGGAAAAGGTGGTCTGCACACGTCCAGAAGTCCGGTAAGCTCGTCGGCGGAGGATTCGCCTAGTGGCCGAGGGCGCACGCTTGGAAAGCGTGTATAGGGCAACCTATCAGGGGTTCAAATCCCCTATCCTCCGCGCCTGGTTGAGGCAGTAAACGCGAAGGGGCCGACCCCATCCAAGTCGGCCCCTTTCGCTATTCGGGTCTCAGTTGGCCTCTCCAGAGTCCCTGTCTGCCTACCAGATGAGACCCCGACTTGCTTGGCCACGGTCTGCCGGATGCCGTCTGTCACGTGCTGATGCCGCGCCGCCATGCCCGAGCCGGACCACCCCATGATCGCCATGACTGTACGCTCAGGCACGCCGAGGATGAGCAGTACCGTGGCGGCGGTGTGGCGGGCGTCGTGAAGACGACCATCCCGTAGACGGCCTTTGACTTGGTGTCCGACGTGGCCTCGTTGACCTGCTTGCGCTTCGGGCAGTAGCCGGGTTTCCGGCCACAGGGCCTGTGGCCGCAGCCGTGGGCGTACTTAGGACGCTGACGACTGCGCCGTACCCGCAGAACGCCCTTGTCGAGCGCACCGGCCCGGACAGCGGCCGGACCAACGCTCCGCCGACGTGCTGGAACTGCGTCCCCACGGCCCTGGAGCAATGCCCCATGCTCCGAGAAGACTTCACCCTGTACACCGTGAGAGCCGTCAAGACCGCCGGGGTGCTGGCTGACCTCTACCGACCGGGGATCTTCCGTGAACCGATCCCGACCGCGCACAACGTCTTCGTTCCATGGGACGCGCCCCGGTACCACCCTCCTGGCCGTCGCCCAGGTGCTGGAGCTGTATGGCATGGAATCCGGCGCTCCCTGAAAGGCCGCACGCGACTCCCTCAGCCGGTTGTTCATACAACCTGCCTTGACCTGACTAGTTGATCAACCGTCGAAGACCGCCCACTTGATCCCACAGTTGGCCAGTGGGCGTAGCAGGCTGCGGTGTGCGGCACCGAACCAGACACTGCACTCGTCCTTCTCCTCGTCGTCATCGACACAGGCGATGAGACCAGGCGCCACGTAGAACGACGTCTGATACAGAGGCCACATCCAGGTCTTAAGCGGAACCCGGCGCAGCGTGCTGAGCAACTCGGAGGCGATCGGCGTCGGCACCGGGCCGCCTCCCGCGTGATAGGGCGCGTTCACCATGGCCTCATGCAGGGAGAACTGGAGCAGGAAGCCACTCAGGCGTTCCCGTTCGGCGTAGCGATATTCAGGCTCGTCGATCGTCCACACGGTCGGGTCGTCCTGGGAGAGGTCGAGCGACCAGGCGAAGCAGGCCTGGTTCTCGTAACCGAACTCCAGCAGACCGTCAGCGTCGGTGGACAGTTCCTCCGCGGGACTAATGAAGTTCTGGACGCCGAGGACTTGTGGCCGCCCATGAGCCAGCCGATAGAACGCGGCCAGGGCCTCAGGGACATGAACCGCTGGCGTGGCCGGCACCGCATCGGTGTTGGACAGCGGATGCCAACTCTCGATGAACAGTCGCAGCGCGGTGGCGCGGTCATCGTTGACATGGTCGAGCCAGTCCAGTCCGGGCAGGATGGTGGGCGTGCTCGGTGGGCGGACTCGGTCGAGCACGTCAAGGCTGAGTGGCTGATCGATCCACAGGCCACAGTCATCCATCGTCTGCTCGTCCGTCCTCCACCCGCTCCGACCGGGCCGGACGGTGCCGAGGTAGAGGGAACCTACCTCCAGTCGGACGAAGAGATGGATCGACCCGAGTTGCGATTGTTCCAGGGAAGGCCACGCCCCAGCCCACCTCAAAAACCGTTCTGCCAGAGCCTCTGGTACCGGGCCGATGAGCCGGAACTCCTCGCTACTCCACACTCCGCTGGCTGCGAGATCATCGACGGCATCAGCGATGACCACACTGCCGCTTGGGCCAACGGTGACATCGGCGCCACCGGCCGTGAACGTCTCCGTGGGCGTACCTGCCAGGCTCAGCACATCGACGTCAGCGACAATGTCCATGGGCGAAAGCTGCATGCCGGCGACTGTAGCCCGCTGTCAGGCGGAAGATCGATTTTCGCTGCTGATGGCCATAGAGCTTTTGTCAGAGGACCCCACCTCTGCTGGTTAGAACACAGAATCACGGTCCAGCTTGCTCGGGCACGTTCACGGCCGGGTCCTACCATCGATGGATGGGGCTTGACTACAGCTATGAGCTTTACCTACATCGCCGCGATATACCCAGCGTGTTGTCCGATCTGGCCACCGACAGGACGGCCGATCATGAGCCCACGAGGTCTACCGTAGTTGAGCCCCCGGAGGGGCAGCACCTTGTGATGCCCTTCACCAGCGGATTTACCGGTGGGCGAACCCTGCTCCTAGGTCCCGGACTGGCGCTGGATCTGACGATCCGCTTTGCCGAAGACCAGCATGTCCTCGACTATGCCAGGGCCCGCTCGATCCTCCCAGAAGACACCGGCTCCCAGTGGTCCACCGACGCAGACAGCCGACGACACTATGACATCGGCTACATCTACCTCACCGTGCACGAGGCCTCATGGCTGCACCCTGACTACCTGGAACTATGCTTCATGGCGGCCACGAGCAGTATGAGTCGCCTGTTTCGGGAATCGGTGTCGATCCGGGACTTCTTCGCCACCTTGACCATCCGCAACTCAGGGCTGCTCTGCATGCTCGATGTAGAGGACGACGGGAGGATCGTGGTGTCGGCGGGGAACCAGCGACTGTTCGAGCCCGTGCCCGGGACACGGTGGGCCTCGATTGCTGATCTGCTGTCCGCGTACAACCTCATCCCCTGACCGACCCAGTCCCTTCGAAAGAAGCCGCACCCAGGTTGGGCACTTTCATCCTGGGCTACGGCCATCCTCGACTGTGACTTTGGCGGTGGATGACGCGACATCTTTGTTGCTACGTGGCGCCCGTGACGATGTAGCAGTTCTATGACCCACCTGACGATGCGTGGTCCCTGCTGTCCCTACTGCCCCTGAACCTGCACTGGCCAGCACAAACGCAGAGGACGATGAGGGACACTCCACCGGGGTGGGTGTCCCTGCTGTCCCTGAACGACAAAGAGCTGAATGGCGCTTCGCACGCCTTCCTAGCGCGCTACGCGCGAAAACCGGCTGCAACACCTGGGGCCCCAGTGTTACAGCCGAATTCCCTCCGGATGGGTCTCATTCAGGGTCTCAGTTCACCCCCGTACAGGGGCATTCACCAGGGTCGCCGCAAAGGCCTTCGCCCCAGCTAGAGACCGCCATGACCGGCGGTGAACCCGCTCGCCCACAGCCCGAAGGCAGGCCTGCGCCTGCTGGAGCGTGCCGGTGCCCGCATGGTGCTGGACGCGCTCGCCGATGGCACCTGCCCGCTCACCCATGAGGGCCTGGACACCTTCCTGCCGAACAGGTCCGTCGCCTTCCCGCGGGCCGCCCTGGTCACCGCCAGGGTTCCGCCCGAGCGAGACGAACGGTTCATCGCCTTGGAACGGTGGATCGCCGCAACGACCGCCGAGGCCGTCCCCGACGACGGCGAACGCAAACTCGTCCAGCGTTTCGCGCCATGGCACCATCTGCGACGCGTTCGCCGCGAGACCTAGGGCCGCCCGATCACCTCGCCCCAGACGGCCTCGGTTCGGGCCAGCATCCGCGCCGCCGTCACCCTGCTGGTCTGGTTGCGAGAACATGGCACCGACAGGCCGGCGGCACCTGGGCCCGCTACGCGGCTCAACTCCCTGACCGACCCAACCCCAGAACCTAAGGTGTCGTCTCATCTGTTGTCGCCGCGTAGCAGGTGAGACGACACCTAAAATATGGTTCTACCTGGGCAGACTCTTAGAGCGCTCCAGACAGCCGGGATTCAGCTGCGCCTGCTCATTTCTTCGCCGAGCCCGTGAGGAATCGGATGATCAGATCGGTGAGGTCACTGGGCTGCTCCGCGACCATGTTGTGGCTCGCGGCCAGCTCGGTCACGCGAACAGTGCTCGGGAGGTCGTGAAGGTCGCGCCGTACCCCTCGGCGGAAGGCAGTCATGAGCTCACCGCCGTCCATTCCTGCCGGGTCTCGGTCGGACAGGACGACCAGCGCGGGGCACGTCACCGCGCGGAGGAGGGGGATCGCATCGCGAAACTCCGGCGCGTAGCGCAGCGCCGCCAGAGTCTCCGGGCCAGGGCGAAGGTAGCTGTGGCCGTCCCGGGCGGTGAGGGCCCTTTGAGGGAGCATCGGTGCCTGCTCGGCGGGGACCGGCTGGCCCATCACCGCAGTCTGAGCGTCGAAGGTGGCCTTGAGCTGGTCGAGGGCCGTCTTGAGCGCGTCCTGCGCCATGCCCGGATAGTTGCCCGGGTCGTTCTCCGCGGACCTGAGTCCGTCGAGGTTGACGATCGCCGGGCATCCGGGGTGGCGTCGCGCCCACATAATGGCGAGCATGCCGCCGAGAGAGTGGCCCACGATCGCCGGACGGTCCAGGCGGAAATGCTTGACCACGGCATCAAGGTCGTCGAGAACCGCGTCCCACTCCCAAAGACCGTCCCCGGACAGCCCATGGCCGCGCAGGTCCATGGCCACGACCCGGTGCCTTCGCGCGAGGAGCGGTGCGAGCGCGTCCCAGGCTTCGAGCGTCCCGCCCAGCCCATGAAG
Organism: Nonomuraea angiospora; assembly: GCF_014873145.1. Lineage (NCBI taxonomy): Bacteria > Bacillati > Actinomycetota > Actinomycetes > Streptosporangiales > Streptosporangiaceae > Nonomuraea > Nonomuraea angiospora. The sequence continues at coordinate 7,668,901 of NZ_JADBEK010000001.1, forward strand.
GAGCAATACGGCGGGGCCGTCCCCGCCGTGGTCACGGGCCGCCAGAGGAATGACATGGTCAGTGATGGTGATGTCCTGAGGGGACACGCTGCTCCTTTGGTTGGTTGAGCCGGGCGCGCACGGACTCCGTGGTCACCCCGCCGTCGGGATGGCGTTCGAGCTTCGCGCGCTTGACGAGGTCGTGAACCCCCTGGCGGGTGATGCCGAGCATCGCCGCAGCCGTGGCGTACGGCACGGCCGCGGCCCCCGGGTGCCCCGCGCGGCGGGCGACGGCCTGCCCGAAGGCTGAACGCCACCACGCCTCTGGAGGGTCGAACGGCTCGTCGCTGGGGAAGGCCGCCGCGATCAGCCGCGCCGCCGTACGGACCGCGAGCTTGTCGTCTGGGCCTAGCAGCTGTGCCGCCCATACCTCGGCCTCGATGCGCAAGCGTTTCCGTATCGGCCGGACCTGATCATCCGACTCGAAAAGGATCTCGAGCGGGTCAGCGATCCGGGTTTCCATCAGCCGGACGAGCTCTCTGGCCAGTTCGACGTGCTCTGCCGTACTCACTTGGTCCACTTGACGAACAGTAGCAAGTACTTGGCAGAGCATGTCAAGGAGAAAGGAAGCGCCTCAGGTCGCACTAGGCTGATCGACGCCGCTGGCATAGGCCGGATCGATGGTCGCGCCGTGGCCTGCATCAGTCCGGAGTGGCTGGTGAGGTTCCACACGGGTTATGCCACTGCCTCTGTCAGCCGGGGTTACCAGTAAGTGCAGAGCCGAGCGCAGCAACGATGCGGCGCTGTGGCAGAACCTGGTGACTGCATCAAACCCTGAGCCAGCATCTTCCAGAAGCTCCGTGTGGAGAGCTGCGGGGCGATGGGCTGGCGGAGTCTCATTGGCAGGCGTTGGGGTCGGCGGAGTTTGGGCTTACCCCGCGTTGGGCTACGTGTTGGCAGGAGGGGCTGCGCCGGCGATGCTCGCCCTCGTGATCGTCACGGCAGTCACCATCCTCAGCTCCAAGGAAGAGGATCCGCGTTTCGAACGCTTGATGCGGCTGTCCTGCCTCTAGCCAGGACGAAGCGAGCCTGGACGGAGAAGACGTCGAACGCCTCCGTGAGCTGCGACACAAGGATTCGCAGTCTCATTTGTAGTCTCAGTTCACCGTCGTTCGTGGGTGTTCATCGGGGTCGCCGATGCGTCGATGATCCTTGAGAGGATCCAGTGAGCGAATCGCGTGACCTCGCGCGGGTCGAGCTCGGCAGCGGGTAGGCATCGCTGGCGATCGAGGGCCGACCGGACCAACTCATGGTCCGCTGTCGACACGTGGCGGAGCGCCCACTGTCCACCGTCGATTTTGGACACGAGTGTGCCATCCACTGCGAACCGCCAGGCACGACAGGCATTGAGCACTGCGTATTCACCAGGCGCGTGCTCGGCGGCCCAGCGCAACTCTGGCACCAACTGGGCCAGAACCAAATCATGGGCGACCGGAGCGAACACCGCGGCCGGAGCGCGGCCGGGACCGACGAGGCGCCCAGCCTGGCGGCATACGGCAAAGTGCAACACCAAGTCGGGGTCTCCCTCGTGCCCATGACCATCGACGACCTTGGTGTTGTCGGGAGCTGTAGTGACATGGAGCTCGAATGGCGGCTGTGCCTTGGGGTGCAGGGTGACCGGGAGGGTAACAACGCTCAGTTCGAGCCCATGAGCAGGGCAAGGTAGGCGGTCGTTGCTTAGCCGCTCCGCGGCGGCTGCCTGCTCATCTGCCGTCATGGGGTGCTCACAGACGACAAGGGCGTCGATGTCGCTGCGTCGCGCGTCGAAGCCACCGAGCACTGCGGAACCATGCAGGTAGACCCCCACCAGGCGCGAGCCAAGCACCGCGGCCATCGCGGATGCGACGTCTCTGATGTAGTGGTCTGACAGAGAATCCATGATCCGGACTATAGGAATGCCGTAAGCCCATGAGCGAGATGGGCGATACGAAGTGGAGTGAAGTCGGTATCGGACTGGCGAGCAGGATGTTATGCCGTTTGCGTGCTTGATCAAGATCTGCCGTATGTCTGTGCCGTCGAGACTGCTGGGCCAAAATGGCCAGCATGTCTACCGTGCCCCAAGATCACGTTGAGACCGCAAACCCCTCCCCATTCAACGACTACGACAGGATGGCTGAGGGTTACGCGGCCGAGAACGAAACCAGTCTCCTCAACGCGTACTACGAGAGGCCCGCGATGCTGGAGCTTGCCGGGAATGTGGCCGGAAGGCGCATCCTCGACGCCGGCTGCGGCTCAGGCCCCCTGTTCGCCGAGCTGCGCGATCGAGGCGCCATCGTCACCGGCGTCGACGCGAGCGCCGGGATGCTGGAGCAGGCCCGGCAGCGGCTGGGCGCCGACGCCGATCTGCGGGTCGCCGACCTGGCCGGCCCACTGCCCTTCTCCGACGAAGCGTTCGACGACGTCATCGCGTCCCTGGTGCTGCACTACCTGGAAGACTGGGGACCGACGCTGGCCGAGCTGCGACGCGTGCTGAAGCCTGGTGGCAGACTCCTCGTCTCGGTCGACCATCCTTTCAGCGTCGCTCTCTTTCAGCACATGGCCGGGGAAAAGCCCAAGTACTTCGAGACCCGCAGCCGGACCGACGAATGGACCATGGGCGGGCAGACCGTCCAGATGAGCTTCTGGGACCGGCCCCTGCACGCGATGACCGAAGCCTTCACCGCGGCGGGCTTTCGCATCAGCGTCATCAGCGAACCGCCGTTTGTGCCGGAAGCCCGCGAACTGTTCCCCGAGGAGCTCCGCGAGATCGAGCCCACTCGCACGAGGTTCCTGTGCTTCTTGTTCTTCGTTCTCGAAGCCAGCTAGGCGCCCCCTGATCAATCGTCGTGACTGAGCGTTTCAGCGGACGATTCCCGCAACTGAAGCGCTCGGTCACAGGCAGGTCCAGGTCGTCGACAATCCGCTCCCATCTGGCGTGACGCACTTCCATCTGCAAGGCCGTCAGACAGTCGAACCCGTCAACGCCTCGAAGACTGCCGCTACCGGGCTGGCTCGTTTCACCGGCCTGAGCTTCCGTTCGGTGAACCGGTGGCAGGCGGACAACGTCATCAGCGTGTGAAGCGCATCCATTGGATCAGCGTCGTCGTGGCGGCGGTCCTGCTTCTCGTCGCGGTCGTCCTGGTTCCGGGCACGGTCGGCGCGCCTGCGCCGCCGGTGCCGGCTTCGTGTCCGCAGCGATGGGACAGCAACGAGATCGGCCGCTGGGTGCCGGCTGCCGCCGACTTCGACGGAGTTGAGGACTCGCTCGTGCCCGGTACGCCCACAAGCGCGTTGATCTGCGCCTACCCCGGGCAGAACTCGAATCCGGGCGGGGAGTTGCTCGCCGGATCACGGATCTTGACCGACCAGGCCAAGTCGATGGCCTACGACCTGGGCTATCTTCCCGTCACCACCGAGCGAGGGGAAAAGGTGTGCACGTTGGTGGGCGGGCTGGCGACCAACTATCTCATCCGGTTCGTCTACGCCGACGGCCAGGCGCTGTGGGTGGGCAGCGCCGAAGAGGTCAACTCCTGCGTCACCACCACCAACGGCACAGTCGTCAGCCATTCCTACATCGGGCCCGGCATCACCGCTGCCTACCGCACCGGGACCTGGGCACTCCCCCGGCCGAAGGACCCTTGCGACCCGGCGACCGGACGGCGAGGGCAGAACGAGCAGCTGGTGCCCGATGGGGCCGTCAAGGTGCTGGTCTGCCGGGATGATCAAGGTGGGAGCTCCACACCCCGCCCATCTCGCGGGCTGGAGCATGGGGAGCGGCAGGCGCGTGAACTGGCAGCGGAGCTGAACTCGCTGGACACCGAACCGGGCGGGAACACGTGCAGAGAAGTCGGTGACAGACGACGGGAGATGTTCCTTCTGCACTTCGGTTACGAGGAGGGGCCGCCGGCTTGGGTGCGGATCCTTTCCCGCTGCCGGCCCTCGGTGAACAACGGGGTGCTGGTGGCAGACCTGGACGATGCGCTTCTTAATCGGGTTGGTCGGCTGGCGCCGCCCGCCTGAGATGGCGGCGCCGGTTACATCGGCGGCTCGGCCACCGCCCGGTACTCCGCCGCCCGCGCCTGCTGCATCTCCGCCGCGATGGCTCTCTCCTGCGCCAGGCCGGCGGCCGTGGCCAGCCAGAGGGTGGAGCTGCCGCCGACCTCGCCGAGGAGATCCCACGATGCCTGCTCGCTCGCTCGTGCTGCTGGCCGCCTCGCTCCTCACGGGCTGCCTCGCGGCTCTGGTGTTGTACGTCCAGGACTCCGACCTGGTGCTCTTGAGTGAGCACCTGAACCATCCGTTCGCGCTCGGGTTGCCGGCCTGCGCGTTGATGGTGCTGGGCGCCCTCGAGCTGCGGTGGAGGTGGGTACGTGCCGCGGTCATCATCCTTGGCGGGCTGGGGGCGAGTGCCGCGCTGTTCGCGGGGTCGATCGCTCTTGCGCTCACCGCCACCAAGGAGGTCGGCTTCGTCGCCGGGCCGGCCCCGTACAGCGTCCGCCTCCAGCAGTCGGCGGCGGGTCTCGGGCCGGACACGGTGATGCGGCTCAGCGTCCTCAGGGACGGCGGGTTGCTCACCAGGGAGTGGGAGCTCGGCTGCTTCAATGGCGACGACCCCGATGACGGCTTCGACTCGGTCAAGTGGACGGGGCCGAGTTCGGTCGAGATCCGGGTGGTCGACGGGCGAACGTTCCCCGTGGCCCTGGACCCCGCCTCAGGCCGGCCCCGGACCACCGCTTCCCTCAACTGCTGACCTGAAGGTTGCGTCCATGGAAGATCTGTTCGGCGGGGCCGCGCCCTACTACGCCAGGTACCGTCCGGGCTACGGCGAGGCGGCGATGGAGCACCTGGCGGAGACGTTCGGCGCGGACAGCCGCGTGCTGGATCTCGGCTGCGGTCCCGGGACGATCGCGATCCCGCTGGCCCGGCGGGTGCGGGCGGTGCTCGCGGTGGACCCGGCGCGGGAGATGCTCGCCGAGGGCAGGCGGCTGGCCGAGGGGGTCGCCAACATCGCCTGGTTGCAGGGGGATTCGACCGTTCTACGGGCGTTGCCGGCGTTCGAGCAGGTGGTGATGGGCCGGTCGTTCCACTGGATGGATCGCAGGTCCGTGCTGGCGGAGCTGGACGAGCTGCTGCCGACCGGCGGCGCGGTGGCTCTGGTCGGCCCGGCGAGGCAGCGGGGAGAGCCGTGGCAGCCGGACGCGCAACCGTGGCAGCCGGTCGAGAGGCGGGTGTGCGAGGAGTTCGGCCTCGGCATCCGCGCCGCCGCCGACTCCTTCCACGCCACCGGCGAGCACCACCACGACGTGCTGGCCGCCTCGCCCTTCAGCAGGGTGGAATCCCGGGTGTTCGGCCGGCGGCTGGTCTGGGACGTGGAGGGGCTGATCGGGCTCCAGCTCTCCTACTCCTACAGCTCGCCCGCCAGGCTCGGCGAGCGCCTGACGGCGTTCGTCGAGACGCTGCGACGGGCGTTGCTCGCCGACAACCCGGCAGGCCGGTGGGAGCAGGAGCTGGTGAGCGAGGTGCTGGTCGCCAGGCGGCCCTGATCGCTCCAGGCGAAATCTAGGGCTTTATCCGGCTGGCCCGGGACTCCAGGTATCGCTGCTCGGCGAGGCTGGCCGTGGACTTCGCGGCGCGCCGGTAGTGCTCGTACGCCCCGGCCGGGTCGCCGGTCTTCTCCAGCAGATGCGCCCGTACGGACAGCAGCCGGTGATGCCCGGCCATCCGCTCGTCGCCGTCCAACGTGGACAGCAGGGCCAGCCCGGCCGCCGGGCCCTCGACCTCGGCGAGCGCGATCGCGCGGTTGAGGGTGACCATCGGGTTGGGCGCGATCCGTTCGAGGATCAGGTAGAGGGCGTGCACCTGCGGCCAGTCGGTCTCCTCGGCCGTGGCCGCGTCGGCGTGCGTGGCGGCGATGGCGGCCTGCAGCTGGTAGGGCCCCAGCGCCGGGCCGGCCAGCGACGCCTTGACCAGCTCGGTGCCCTCGTCGATCAGCCCGCGGTCCCACTTCGTACGGTCCTGCTCGTCCAGCGGTATCAGGTCGCCGGTCTCCGTCGTACGTGCCTGCCGGCGGGCGTCGGTCAGCAGCATCAGCGCGAGCAGCCCGGTCACCTCGCCGTCCTCGGGAAGCTGCGCGTGCACCATCCTGGCCAGCCGGATCGCCTCGCGCGCGAGGTCGGAGCGGTGCAGCTCGTGACCCGAGGAGGCGGTGTAGCCCTCGTTGAAGATCAGGTAGAGGACGTGCAGGACGACCCGCAGCCGCTCCTCGCGCTCCGGGCCCTCCGGCAGGCTGAACGAGCTGCCGGCGGCCTTGATGCGCTGCTTGGCCCGGCTGATCCTGGCCGCCATCGTGGCCTCCGGCACCAGGAACGCGCGGGCGATCTCGGCGGTGGTCAGGCCGCCGACCGCCCGCAGCGTCAGGGCGGTCTGGGAGGCCGCGGTCAGGATCGGATGGCAGCACAGGAACAGCAGGACGAGCGTGTCGTCGGTGTCCGGCACGTCCTCGGGCACCACCTCGGCGGCCGTGGCCGACTCCCGCTCGCGGCGCGCGTGGTCACTGCGCAGCTGGTCGATGAGCCGCCGGGAGGCGACGGTCACCAGCCAGCCGCGCGGGTTGTCCGGCAGTCCCTCGGCCGGCCACTGCACGCTGGCGGCGAGGACGGCCTCCTGCACGGCGTCCTCGCACGCCTCGAACTGGCCGTGCCGGCGTATCAACGCGCCGAGGACCTGCGGCGTGAGCTCACGCAGCAGGTCCTCGATGGCGGATGTCGTCATGCCTCCAATTGTCCGTCAGCGAACATCACCTGCCGCACCTCCACCCCCAGACCCTGGATCGCGGTGTCCGGGATCTGCGTCGCCAGCTCGATCGCCCGCTCCTTGTTCTCGCAGTCGATCAGGTAGAAGCCGCCCAGGTACTCCTTCGCCTCCAGGAAAGGGCCGTCGGTGACCACCGGCTGGCCGTTGCGTACGGACACCACCGCGGCCTGGGACGGGTCGACCAGCGCCTGCGTGGTGATCAGCTCGCCGGACTCCTTCAGCGCCTCCATGAACCTGCCGTGGCCCTCGCCGATCGCCGCCTTCTCCTCGTCGGTCAGCGCGTCCAGCACGGCCGGATTGATGTGCAGGCTGATCAGGAACTTCATCGTGTCCTCCTCGTGGTTCGCGAGCCCCGGCCGGGGCCCTTCGACCGGTTGGTCGGAGCCGCCGCCACCGTCTTGACATGCCCCGGCAGAACCTTCGCATGAATTTTTCGCCGTCCCTCCCCTGGGCCGATGTCAAGAAGCTCTCGGCCGCTCCGACCAACCGGCGAAACGTCGAGAGAACAGGGAGTTTCGGATATGCGAGTCAACCGGGCCTGGCTGGGGCTGGTGGTCCTCATGCTGCCGACATTGCTCGTCGCGATGGACATGACGGCGTTGCTCCTCGCGCTCCCCCAGCTGAGCGCCGACCTGGGTGCCACCAACGTCGAGCAGCTGTGGATCAGTGACGGCTACGGGTTCATGGTGGCCGGCATGGTCATCACGATGGGCACGCTCGGCGACCGGATCGGCCGCCGGCGGCTGCTGATGATCGGCGCGGCGGCGTTCGCGGTGCTGTCGGTCGTGGCCGCCTTCGCCGTCAGCCCGCTGATGCTGGTCATCGCACGGGCACTCCTGGGCATCGCCGGGGCGACCCTGGCGCCGTCCACCCTCGCCTTGATCACCAACATGTTCCGCGACGGACGGCAGCGCGGGCAGGCCATCGCGATCTGGGCGACCTGCCAGTTCGCCGGCGGCGCGCTCGGACCCGTGCTCGCCGGGTTCCTGCTCCAGCACTTCTGGTGGGGATCGGTGTTCCTGGTCGCCGTGCCGGCGATGGCGCTGCTGCTGCTCGCCGGGCCGGTCCTGCTGCCGGAGTTCCGCAGCGACCAGGCCGGGCGGCTGGACCTGGCCGGCGTCGGGCTGTCGCTCGTGGCGGTGCTGCTGATGGTCTACGGCATCAAGCAGCTGAGCGTCGAGAGCGTGCCGGTCGTGCCGGCGGTGGCCCTGGTCGCCGGCGCGGCCGTCGGGTCGCTGTTCGTACGCCGGCAGCTGCGGCTGGAGACGCCGCTGCTGGACCTGCGGCTGTTCCGCAACCGCCCGTTCACGGCCGTGATCGTCGGGCTGGTCTTCGCCGGCGTCGCCATGGCCGGCACGGGCCTGCTGGTGACCCAGTACCTGCAGAGCGTGCTGGGCTTCTCGCCGGTCGCGTCGGCGCTCCTGTTCGCGCCCATGGGCCTGGGCGTGGCGGTCGGCACCATGGCCGCGCCGGCGCTGGCCCGGCGGATGAAGCAGACGACCGCGATCGCCGGCGGGCTGGCGGGGTCGTCGCTGGGCAGCCTGCTGCTGGTCGCCGTCGACGGTACGGGCGCGCTGCCGCTGGTGATGATCGGCATCACCGTGTTGGCGCTGGGCACCGGCCCGCTGTTCGCGCTGGGCACCGGCCTGGTCGTCGGGTCCGTGCCACCGGAGCGCGCCGGCTCGGCGGCGTCGATGTCGGAGACCGGCAACTACTTCGGCGGCTCGCTCGGCTTCGCGCTGCTCGGCGTGGTGGCCGCGATGGTCTACCGCAGCCGGATGGACGGCACGTCCGACTCGCTGGCGGGCGCGGTCGCCGCCGGCCGGCACCTTCCCGCCGACCAGGGCGCGGAACTGCTGCACGCCGCGCGGGAGGCGTTCACCGCCAGCCTGCACGTCACCGGGGGCGTCGGCGCGGTCATCTTCGCCGGGCTGGCCGTACTGGTCCTGGCGATGCGCCCGGCAGCCCGGACCACCTCCGCCCCGCTCCCCGAGGCGGCCCGCTCATAGCCCGGCCGCTAGGCGGGGACCAGGGCCTTCGACCGGTCGGTGGCCATGTGGATGGCGAAGACGCCGAGGATCGTGCCGGTGACGTAGCGCTGGACGCGGAGCCAGAGGGGGCGGCTGCCCAGGAAGGCGGCCAGGGCGCCGGCCGAGATGGCGATCAGGCCGTTGACGGTGGTGGCGACGACGATCTGGACCGAGCCGAGCGCCAGGCTCTGCAGCAGTACGTGGCCCATCGAAGGCTCGATGAACTGCGGGAGCAGCGAGAGGTACAGGATGGCGATCTTGGGGTTGAGCAGGCAGGTGAGCAGGCCCATGCCGAACAGCTTGCGCGGGGGTTCGGGCGTGAGCGTGCGCGGCTCGAAGGCCGAGGTGCCGCCCGGCTTGAGGGCGTTCCAGGCCAGCCAGAGCAGGTACGCGGCGCCGGCGAGCTTGAGCGCCGTGTAGGCGGCCGGCACGTACGCGAAGATCGCCGTCAGCCCCAGGCACGTCGCGGCCAGGTAGAGCGTGAAGCCGAGGAAGACGCCGGTGAGGGAGATCAGACCGGCCCGGCGGCCCTGGGTGATCGATCGTGAGACCAGATAGACCATGTTCGGCCCGGGCGTGAGAACCATGCCCAAGGACACCAACGCGATTCCGATCAAGCCGCCCGTCATATCGGCAGATTAGCGGACATATCCGGTCGCGCGCATCCCCCTTTCGTCGCGCTGCGTATTCGATCCGTTGCTGGGGAGTAGGGAGGAATGCAGTTCGACGACGACGCGCAACTCGATCCGTCGCAGGTCGAGGACGTACGGGCCTCGGGTCCGCAGCCGGGCTGGGGCGGGATGCCGGGCGGGTGCACGTTGCCCATCGGCGGACGCGGCGGCTGCGGCGGCTGCCTGATGTTGATCCTGGCGGCGGCCGGGCTGTTCCTGTTCGGGGTCATCCCCTCGCCGTTCAGCGGCCAGGGAGGCGGGCCGCAGGGCGGTGGGCTGCAGCCGAGCGCCCCGGCCACGTGGCCGGGGGCCGCCCCGACCGGAAACCTGGCGGCGCGGTGCCGGACGGGCGCCGATGCCGAGCAGTCCGAGGACTGCCGCGTCGTCGGCACGGTCAACAGCATCCAGTCGTACTGGCGGCAGGCGTTCCAGGAGCGCGGGCGCACGTACAGGCCCGCCAGGACCGTGCTGTTCTCCAACGCGGTCGAGACCGGCTGCGGCACGGCCGACGCCGCCGTGGGCCCCTTCTACTGCCCCGTCGATCGCAAGGTCTACCTCGACCTGTCGTTCTTCAACACGCTCCAGCGCGACTTCGGCGCCGAGGGCGGTCCGTTCGCGCAGGCGTACGTGGTCGCCCACGAGTACGGCCACCACGTCCAGAACCTGCTCGGCACCATGAACAGGGTCGGCCCCGACAGCAGGCCGGGCGCCGGCAGCCCGTCGGTGCGACTGGAGCTGCAGGCCGACTGCTACGCGGGCGTCTGGGCGCACAACGCGGTCAAGACCGGCTTCTTCCGGCAGCCGTTCTCCCAGACGGACATCGACCAGGCGCTCAGCGCGGCCTCGGCGGTGGGCGACGACAGCATCCAGCGCCGCACGCAGGGCCGGGTGACCCCCGACGCCTTCACCCACGGCACGTCGCGGCAGCGGAAGAGCTGGTTCACCGTCGGGTACGACAGCGGGGACCCCAAGCGGTGCGACACGTTCTCCGGAGGTATTTGATACCGCCCTGTGGGGAAGTTGTCATGCGGTCGCATCCCCAGAAGGGACGTCAGTATGGATTTCAGGGACGACGTCGAACTCGACTCCTCACAGGTCGAGGATGCCGGCGGCGGTTATTCGGGCGGTGGTGGTGGCGGCGGCTTCCCCGGCGGCATGATCCTCGGCGGTGGCGGCATCGTCAGCCTGATCGTGCTCGTGCTGGTCGTCGTGCTGAACAACGTGGGCGGCGGCGGTGGCGGCGAGCCCGAGCAGCGGCGGTCCCCGTCCAACCTGTCCGGGCAGTGCCAGACGGGCAAGGACGCCGACCAGTCGGAGCGGTGCCGGGTGGTGGGCGTGGTCAACAGCATCCAGGACTACTGGAAGCAGGAAATTTCGGGATATCGGGCGGCGAAGACCATCCTCTACTCCGGCCGGTTACGTACGGGCTGCGGCACGGCCAGCTCGGCGGTCGGCCCCTTCTACTGCCCCAGCGACCAGCGCGTCTATCTCGACCTGAGCTTCTTCGACCAGCTCCACACCCAGTTCGGCGCCAAGGGCGGCCCGTTCGCGCAGGCGTACGTGATCGCCCACGAGTACGGCCACCACGTGCAGAATCTGCTCGGCGCGCTCGACACCGGCGGCTCCTCCGTCTCCACCGAACTCCAGGCGGACTGCTACGCCGGCGTCTGGGCGCACAACGCGGTCAAGACCGGCTTCTACGAGAAGCCGTTCACCCAGTCGGATATCTCCGAAGCCCTGGACGCCGCCGCGGCGGTCGGCGACGACAGAATCCAGCAACGCACGCAAGGCAGAATCGATCCTGAATCGTTCACGCACGGCAGCTCCGAGCAACGCGTCAACGCCTTCCAGCGCGGCTACGAAAACGGCTCGGCGGGCGCCTGCGAACCGGGCGACCTGCGCTGACGCTCCCGGACAACGCAAGGAATCGGATTCTCTCCTAAAATCGGGGGGGTGATCTTCAAGCTTGTCGGCGACGGCCGCCCTTATCCCGACCACGGTCTCTCGAACCGGGAGTGGGCGCAGATCCCTCCACGGCAGGTCCGGCTCGACTCATTGATCACCACGAAGGCCGTACTGGACCTGCATTCGCTGCTCGCCGCCGACTCCACCTTCTACGGAGACCTTTTTCCGCACGTGGTGCAGTGGCAGGGCGAGCTCTATCTGGAGGACGGCCTGCACCGCGCGTTGCGCGCGGCCCTGCACCAAAGATCGATCCTGCACGCCAGGGTCCTCGAGCTGCCCAACTGAGAAACGAAAAAGGGAGCCGCGAATGCCGCGGCTCCCTTTTCGTATGCGCGCCATAAATGATGTTGGAAAGCCCCCGCCTGACCTGGTGGGGCCACCCCCGCCATTCGATCCCACCGTCGCCGCGGTGCCGGCCGCGCTCAGCGGGGGAGGGATTCGGTGGTGCGCAGGTATTCCCTCAATCCCCGTTCGGTGCTGTTGACGTGCAGCAGTGCAGCGGCCTGGCTGAGAGCGGCGTCACGGGTGGACAGGGCCGTGAAGATCGCCTCGTGCTCGGCGAGGGTGCGGCCCGCAGCGTCGGCGTCAACGAGGCCACGCCAGATGCGGGCGCGCAACGTACGGCCGGAGATGGCCTCCAGGAGGGTGAGCAGCGTGTCGTTGCCCGTGGCTGAGACGACGGCACGGTGGAAGGCCGCGTCGTGGGCGTTGAGCCGTTCGACGTCGTCGCGGGCCTCACGCATGGCGTCCAAGTGCTGTTGCACCTCGGCGAGTTGTTCGTCGGAGATCCGGATCGCGGCCAGTGCTGTGGCGACCGGTTCGAGGAGCCGACGTACCTCCATCAGATCCTGCAGGGCGGCCGAGTCGCCCTGCAGCAGCTCCACAGCCCCGCCGAGACCCTCGAAGAGCAGACTCGGCTGCAGGCTGGTCACGTACGTGCCGTCCCCCCGCCGGATCTCCAGGACTCGCGCGACGGCCAGTGCCTTGACCGCTTCCCGTGCGAGGTTGCGGGACAGGCCCAGTTGAGCGGCCAGGTCCGGTTCCGGTGGCAGCTTCGAACCCGGCGGCAGGGCCCCGGTGCGGATCAGTTCCCGGATCTGCTCAATGGCCTTGTCGGTCAAAGACAATGCGAACTCCTCTGGTGCCCCTTCTCGGCAGGCACGTCGGATCTGATCAATCCTTGGGCACGAAGGTCCTCCCAAAGGCCTTCGGGGATGTGCCGACGGTGGAGTTCAGCGTTCCTCGCGACCTGCTCAGCATTCCGCATGCCCAAGGTGACGTTGATGATATGGGGATGGGTGTACGGAAAGGCAATCGCCGCTGCCGGGAGAGTCGTGCCGTGCGCCACGCAGACCTCGGCGATCGCCAGGGCACGGGCGACCAGAGCAGGCGGCGCGTCCCGGTAGTCGTACTTCATGCCCTGGGCGGGCCGGTCGAGGGAGAGCAGTCCCGAATTGAACACACCGACCGCCACCACACTTTTGTCCAGTTCCTGAGCGGCGGGCAGGACGTCGTCCAATGCCGACTGGTCGAGGAGCGTGTAGCGGCCGGCGAGCATCACCACGTCGGCGGCGGTGTCACGCAGGAAGCGGGCGAGCATGGCTGACTGGTTCATGCCGGCGCCGATGGCGCCGATCACTCCTTGGCCGCGTAGCTCCGCCAGGACGGGCATGGCCTCCTCGGCGGCCTGCCTCCAGTGGTCGTCGGGGTCGTGCAGGTAGACGACGTCCAGACGATCGAGGCCCGTGCGCTCCAGTGTCGCCTCGATGGAGCGCAGTACCCCGTCCCGGCTGAAGTCCCACTGCCTGCGCAGGTCGTCTCGGACGACGAAACCCTCGTCGTCGACCCCGCGCGGCCGCTCGTTGGGCACCAGCAGACGGCCCACTTTGGAGGATATGACGTACTCGTTCCGCGGACGGTCCCGCAACGCGGCGCCCAGGCGGCGCTCGGACAGGCCCAGGCCGTAGTGGGGTGCTGTGTCGAAGTACCGGATGCCCGCGTCCCAGGCCGCTTCGACCGCGGCTGCCGCGTCGAGGGCCGGTGTGACGCGGTGGAGATTGCCTATGACGGAGGCCCCGAAGCCGAGTTCGCTGAGCTCGACAGAGGTGTTCGTGATCTTCCGGTGTCGCAAGGTGTGCTACACCTGCTCGGGGGAGAGCACGGTGCCGGCGCCGACGGTCATCGGCCCAGCCATCCGCCGTCGACGGGGAGGACGGCGCCGTGCACGTAGGCGGCGCCGTCGGAGGCCAGGAACACGGTGGCGCCCGCGAGATCGTCGGCGGTGCCCCACCGCCCGGCCGGGATGCGGTCCAGGATCGCCCGGCTGCGCGCCGGATCGTCCTGGAGAGCCTGAGTGTTGTCGGTAGCGATGTAGCCGGGCGCGATGGCGTTGACGTTGACGCCGTGCGGGGCCCACTCGTTGGCCAGCGCCTTGGTCAGGCCGGCGACACCGTGCTTGGCGGCGGTGTAGCCGGGCACATTGATGCCGCCCTGGAAGCTGAGCAGCGACGCCGTGAAAATGATCTTCCCGTAGCCTCGGGACACCATCGCCGCGCCCACCGCCCTGGTCAGGGTGAACTGGGCGCTGAGGTTGACCTGGAGGACCAGCTCCCAGTCGGCGTCGGCGTGTTCGGACGTCGGGGCGCGGCGGATGGTGCCCGCGTTGTTGACCAGGATGTCCACCGGTCGCTCACGTCCAGCGAGGTCCGTGGCCAGGGCCCGGACGGCCTCTGGGTCGGCGAAGTCGGTGCGGATCGCCTCGAAGGTACGGCCTGCGGCAACGACGTCCTTCTCGACGGCGCTGCCGGACCCCTCCAGGTTGGCGCTGACGCCGATGACGTCGGCGCCGGCCTCGGCCAGCGCCCGGGCCATGGCCCGGCCGATGCCGCGCCGGGCGCCGGTGACAACGGCAAGTCTTCCCGTGAGGTCGAAGGCAGTCATACGGCTGCTCCCTGTGCGTCGTCGGTGCAGTTCACGAGGATCTTCATGACGTCACCACCCGCCTCGAGCGCTTCGAACGCGGCGGGCGCCTGGGTGAGTGGTACCACCTTGCTGATCAGCTGCTCGGCGGGGATGGTGGCGTCGGCAACCAGCGTGACCGCCTTCTCGAAGTCCGAACGGTCGTACAGCCTTGCCCCGATGAGGGTCAGTTCGCGCCAGAAGAACCGATGCAGGTCGACCTCTCGAGGCCGGGGGTGGATGGCCACGAGGCACAGCCGGCCGCGTACGCCCAGCACTTGGACCGCGGTGTCCACACCGCCTGCCGCGCCGGAGACCTCGAATGCGACATCCGCGCCTGCGTCGCCGGTCCACTGCCGGACCAGTTCGGGCACGTCCTCGGCAGCCGGGTTCCAGGCGGTCAGCCCCAACTTCTGCGCCAGGATCCGCCGGTGTCCGCTCAGCTCCACCACGCGGACTTCGGCACCGGTGGCACGCGCGACCAGCGCGATCAGGATGCCGATGGGTCCACCGCCCACGACGACCACCCGCTCACCGTCCCGCACCCGGGCCCGGCCGACGTCGTGTACCGCCACCGCAGTGGGTTCGACGAGCGCGGCGCGGTCCAGGGGGAGCGAGTCGGGCAGCCGTACGAGGGTGGCGGCGGGCACGATCCAGCGCTGCTGCATCGCTCCCGGGGAGTCGATACCGATGAAATCCAGGTGCTGGCAGATGTGCCGGTTGCCTGCGCGGCAGGCAGGGCAGCTGTCGTCCCAGCGCAGCGGCATCACGGTGACCGCGTCGCCGGGCCGCCAGCCTTCGACGTCCGGCCCGACACGGAGGACACGGCCGGACATCTCGTGCCCCAGGACCGCGGGTGTGCTGACCCGGGCGTCCATGTCACCGTGGAAGATGTGTAGATCGGTGCCGCAGATGCCGACGTAGGCGGGGGCCAGCTCGACCTCACCCGGTCCGGGGGAGGTGGGTTCGACGGGCGCCGTGTCCAGGGTTCGGGCAGCCGTGTAACGGACGGCGATTGTCATCGTGTTCTCACGGTCCTTTCAGTGCGAACGCCGATGGTCAGCAGCAGGTTCGCGTAGGTACGGATGTCGGCGGTGACGATCGCCAGCGCCAGGTCGGGTGAGCGGGCGGCGTCGTAGAACTCGAAGCGGCTGAGTTTCTCGACCGGGACGGGCGCCAGCTTCGAGCGGTACTCGGTGATGGCCGGCGGCTCCGGTGCGCCCTCGGGGGGCACCATCACCTGGGCCGACTCGACGGGCAGGGCCCGCAGCAGGACGTCGAGCACGACGGTGACGCCAGCAGGCCGGGGGCCAGGTTGAGGTGGACCGTCCTGGCACGCTCGCCGGTGGCGGTGCTGGCGGGGTAGTGGCCGTCGGCGAGCAGGACGCGGGCGCCGTGGCCGGCTCCGGCCAGGGCTTCGAGGATTCCAGGGTGCAGCAGTTCGGTCAGGAGCATGGGGCGGTCCTCCCGCCGGCGGATGTCAGGCCGTAGAAGGTGGTCGCAGTGGCAGCGAGCACGTCACCGATCGCCGGGGAGGTCAGGTCTGCCCAGCCGACGACCGCGCCGATCAGCGGGTTCTCGTCGGCCAGAGCCGGCAGCTCGCGTGTCTCGGCCACGGACGTGACGCACTGGACGACCAGGGCGTCAGACACGGGCGGTCCAGACCGGGCCGTCGGGGTAGGCGTACTCCTTGAGAGACTCCGGATGCATCTGCGCGCTGAGTCCGGGCAGGGCCGGGGCGAGGTAGTGGCCGTCCACAACGCGGACCGGGTCGACGAAGTGCTCGTGCAGATGGTCCACGTACTCGATGACCCGGTCCTCGACCGTGCCGGAGACGGCGACGTAGTCGAACATCGACAGGTGTTGCACCATCTCACACAGGCCCACACCGCCCGCGTGCGGGCAGACCGGCACCCCGAACTTGGCAGCGAGCAGCAGGATCGCGATGTTCTCGTTGACGCCGCCGACCCGTGCCGAGTCGATTTGCACGATGTCCACCGCGCCCGCCTGGAGGAGTTGCTTGAAGACAACCCGGTTGGCGATGTGCTCGCCGGTGGCGACCTTGATGGGGCTGACCGCCTTGCGAACGGCGGCATGCCCGAGGATGTCGTCCGGGGAGGTGGGCTCCTCGATCCAGTACGGCTGATATGGAGCCAGGGCGCGCATCCAGTCGATGGCGGGCTGCACGTCCCATCTCTGGTTGGCATCGACCGCGATGCGAATGCCCTCGCCCACTGTCTGACGAGCAGTGCGCATACGCCGTAGATCGTCCTCGAGGTCCGCGCCGACCTTCAGCTTGATCTGGGTGAAGCCGTCGGCGACGGCCTCGCGGGCGAGGCGGGCCAGCTTCTCGTCGGAGTAGCCGAGCCAGCCAGGGGTGGTGGTGTAGGCGGGGTAGCCGCGCTCCAGCAGGTGGGCGATGCGCTGCTGGCGGCCCGGTTCGGCGCGGCGCAGGATCTGAAGCGCCTCCTCTGGGGTGAGGGCGTCGCTCAGCCAGCGGAAGTCGATCTGGGCGACCAGATCCTCTGGCGACATCTCGCCGAGAAACCGCCAGACGGGCTTGCCGGCCCGCTTGGCCGCGAGGTCCCATGCGGCGTTGACGACGGCGCCGGTGGCCATGTGGATGGCGCCCTTCTCCGGGCCCAGCCAGCGCAGTTGGGGGTCGTGGACAAGGGAGCGGGAGAACTTGCCGAGGTCGGCGCAGACCTCGTCGACGGACAATCCGACCACATGCGGGGCCAGGGCCGCGATGGCGGCGGCCTGGACATCGTTGCCACGGCCCGTGGTGAAGGCCAGGGCGTGACCCTCCAGTCCGTCACCGGCGTCGGTGCGCAAGATGACGTAGGCGGCCGAGTAGTCGGGTTCGGGGTTCATCGCGTCCGATCCGTCCAGATGCTCGGACGTCGGGAACCGGACGTCCATGACGTCGAGCGCGGTGATGCGGGCGGATGCGGACACAGCAGAGGACATGGCAGCAACTCCTGTGGCGGCAGGCGGCGACACGACCTCCTGCGACGGAACAAAGATGGGGCGGCGTACGGCGGCGTGGGGCCGCCCGGTTCACTCCTGGACCTTGCCGCCCGTGATGCGGGAGATGGTCAGCGCGACCAGGATGATCAGGCCGTTGAGGGCGCCGATCCACTGGGCGGGGACACCCGCGAGGGTGAGCACGTTCTGGATCATGAAGAGCAGCAGGATGCCGCTGAAGGCGCCGAACATGGTGCCCTTGCCGCCGTTGAGGCTGATCCCACCGATGACGGCGGCGGCGAACACGGTGAAGATGTAACCGTTGCCCTGCGCGGAGGCGACGGAGGCGAGACGCCCGGAAAGCATCAGCCCGGCGAGTGCGGCCAGCAGGCTGCCGGTGACGATGACGATCCACAGCACCCGGTCAGTGCGGATACCGGCCGCCTTCGCCGCGTCGACGTTGCCGCCGATGGCGTACAGCGAGCGGCCGAAGCTGGTCCAGCCCAGGACGACGATCGCGACGGCGAACAGCACCAGGCAGATCCAGATGGAGGCGGGTATCCCGAACCACTGGGCGGTGCCCAGGTAGAGCATCGACTCCGGCAGTTGGAAGAAGGTCTGGCCGCCGGAGATGCCGGTGAGGACGCCACGCAGGACGATCAGCATGCCGAGGGTGACGATGAAGCCGTTGAGGCCGAAGCGGATGATCAGCAGGGCGTTGACCACGCCGATGAGCGCACCCACGGCCAGCGTGATGGGAATCGACCAGGCGCCGGGGAGGAGCCCGAGGCCGGGTCCGACGCCGGTCGGAACCACCAGCAGGGCGGCGACGCCGGGCGCGAGGCCCATGGTGGACTCCAGAGACAGGTCCATCTTCTTGACGATCAGGATCATCGTCTGGGCGAGGACCAGCAGGGCGATCTCGGACATGGTCTGCAGGACATTGATCAGGTTGTCGCCCTGGAGGAAGACCGGGTTGACGATCTGGCCGACGATCGCGATCGCGACGATCGCGGGAACCAGGGCGAGGTCGCGCAGCCGGGCCACGGGTATCCGGCCGCCGAACAGCCCCTTCCGCCCGGCCTCGGGCTTCGTGGGCTTGGGGGCGGGCGTGTCCGCGAGGGCGGTTTCAGGCATTGAGGTCCACTCCTTCCATCGCGGCCACTAGGTCGTGGTCGTGCCAGCCGCGGGCGATCTCTGAGGTCACTCGGCCCTGGAACATCACCAGGACCCGGTCGCACATGCGCAGGTCGTCGAGTTCGTCGGAGGCGATGAGCACTCCGGTGCCGCCTTCCGCGGTCTCCTCGACCTTGCCGAGGAGGAACTCCTTGGAGCGCACGTCCACGCCTGCGGTCGGGTTGATCAGTACCAGCAGCCGGGGGTCGTCGGCGAGGGCGCGGGCCATGACGACCTTCTGCTGGTTGCCCCCGGACAGCGCGGAGACCGACAGGTCGGGGCCTGAGGTCTTGATCGCCAGTTTCTCGATCATGCCCTCGGCGAGCTGGTCCCGGCGGTCGCGGCTCAGGAACCCTCCCCGGCCGAGCCGTTTGGGCACGGACAGCGTGGCGTTGTCCGCGATCGACATGTCGGGTACGAAACCCTGGTGGTGCCGGTCCTGCGGGACGAACCCGGCGCCGGCGGCGAGCGCGGCGGGCACGCTGCCCGGCTGTGGCCGCCGCCCTGCGATCTCGACCTCGCCGCCGTCGGCGGCCAGCAGCCCCACGACAGTCTCGGCGACCTCGATGCGACCGCTGCCGGCGGCCCCGGCCAGGCCGACGATCTCGCCGGCGCCCACCTCGAAGGTGACGTCCTCGTAGGCCTGGCCGGTGAGGCCCCGGACGCTCAGCGCCGACGTCGCGCCGGCGTCGAGGGCGCTCGCCCGTTCCTCGCGCCTGTCGGCCGCCGCCTCGCCGGTCATGGCGGCGATGAGTTCGGTGCGGGGAAGTTCGGCGACCGGTGCGGTCAGGATGTGCTGGGCGTCTCGGAACACCGTCACCATGTCGCAGATCTCGTAGATCTCCTGGAGGTGGTGGCTGATGAACAGGAAGGTCACGCCCTGGCGCTGCAGATCGCGTATTCTCTCGAAGAGCCGGTTGATCGCCGCGCCGTCGAGTTGCGCGGTCGGTTCGTCGAGGATGATGAACCGGGCTCCGAAGGACAGCGCACGGGCGATCTCGACGAACTGCCGCTGTTCCACGCTGAGATCGCCGGCCGGAGCTTGCGGATCCACGTCCACCGACCAGGTCGACAGCAGTTCCCGCGCTCGCCTGCGCACGCCCTGCCAGCTGATCAGCCCGCTCCGGCCGTGCTCATGCCGGTTCAGGAAGAGGTTCTCGGCGACGGTCAGCGTGGGGATGATCGTCGACTTCTGGTAAACACAGGCCACCCGCTGCCGCCAGGCGTCGCGGTCCGCGAGCCGGGGCGCCGGGCCGCCGCCGAAGGTGACCGTTCCCTCGTCCGGGGCCTGAAGCCCGGTGAGGACGGACACCAGGGTCGACTTGCCGGCCCCGTTGCGGCCGACCAGCGCGTGGGTCTCGTTGGGCATGATGGTGATCCGGGCGCCGTTCAGAGCCACCGTCGGACCGAATCGTTTGACAATGCCCGTCGCCTCGACGACGGGAGGGCCGGCCGGGGCTCTCCCGTCGTGCGCCGGGGCGGGCGCGGGGGTGACTGTCTGCTCCCCGTCGCTCATCTCAACCGCCTTGTGTTCGTGAGCCGTTCTGTTTCCTGACGAGCTCTGAGCCTCAGCCGAGGTTGTTGCCCCACAGGGACGTGTCGGTGCTCTTGAGGCTGGGGACACCGCCGTAGGTGCCGCCGTCGGCGGTGACGAGCGGGGCTGCGAGCTGGTCCTCCAGCAGGCCGTCACGGACCTGGACGATGGTGCTGTCGTGGTCGGTCTTGCCCGGCTTGAACGTCTTCCCGTCCATTGCGGCCTTCAGGTAGTACAGGGCGTACTTGGCGTAGAGGTCGGCCGGTTGGGAGACGGTGGCGTCGATCTTGCCCTCGGCGATGGACTTGAGTTCTTCGGGGATGCCGTCGTTCGAGACGACGAACACGTGCTTCGCGTCCTCGGGACCGACCAACAGGCCCTTTTGCTTGAGCACCTGGAGCGTGCCGGACAGGGCGAAGCTGGACTGCATGTAGACGCCCTTGATGTCCGGGTGGGCGGTCAGGTCTGTCTGGAGCTTCTGCGCGGCGACGGCGCCGTCCCAGTTGGTGGCCTCTCCCAACACCGTGATGCCTGGGTAGTTCTTCTTCATGCAGTCGTTGAACGCCTCGGTGCGGTCACGGCCGTTGATGGAGGCAAGGTCGCCTTGAAGCATGACGACCTTGCCCTTGCCGGCCAGCTTGGTGCCCAGGTACTGGCACGCCTTCTCGCCGTAGGCACGATTGTCGGCGCGGACGACCATGTAAACCTTGCCGCTGTCGGGGCGGGTGTCGACGGTGACGACCGAGATCTTCTTCGCCTCCAGCTGCGCGAGGGTCGGGGCGATGGCGGCGGTGTCCTGCGGAGCCATCGCCAGGCCCTTCACACCCTGGCTGATGAACGTCTGCGCGTTGGCGGTCAGCTTGGCGACGTCATTCTGCGAGTTGGTGGTCTTGAGCGAGAGGCCGAGCTCCTTGGCGTACTCGGGCGTGTACTTGATGTACGAGTTCCAGAAGTCGGTGTCGGAGCGTGGGTAGTCCACGCCGACCAGTGGCGTGTCGCTCGACGTGGCCGTGGTGCCGGAGCTGCTGCAGGCGCTGAGCAACACCAGCGCGGACACGGCGGAGGCAGTGGAGCACAGGACAGTTGTGAGTCTCATCGGCACTTCCTCGCACTGATCCCGAAGCGGGGGGTGTTTCATGTCGGCGGCATCCGTGTGTCACCGACATGAAGAGATGGGATGTATTTATAGGCCGAATCCGGGGCACTGTCTACCCCAAGGGTCGTTTTGCTGCGAGACTCTCGTTAGATCTCTGACCTGGACATCACCGGCAACGAGCGAGAGGATGGATCCATCCCATCAATTGGATTCAACGTGTGCGCGATGTGATCCGGCCATGCCGGCTGGGCTTCTTCGGGGTGCCGGCGAAGCTGCCGGTGGGCAGGATGGTGTCTTTGTCCTCGCCCACGGTGGGGACGTCGGCGGCGGCCCACGCACCGCCGGCACGCCTGCCGTCGATTTACCAGGTGACGCGGTAGCTCACGCGCCCCTTCAGGCCCTTGCACAGTCTGCGTGATCTTGACAGACGAAGGGCCCCCGACCCGTAGGTCGGAGGCCCTTCTGGTGGCGGTGGTGGTGGGATTTGAACCCACGGATGAGTTGCCCCATCACACGCTTTCGAGGCGTGCGCCCTCGGCCACTAGGCGACACCACCGCGCACGAGCTTACCGGATCCTGCGAGTAGCGAAGAACCGCTTTAGTACCGAGGAGCACTCGTCCGCCAGCACTCCCATGACGACCTCGGGGCGATGGTTGAGCCGGCGGTCGCGTACGACGTCCCAGAGCGAGCCCACGGCCCCGCCCTTCTCGTCCACCGCGCCGTACACGATCCGGTCGACTCTGGCCAGCACAGCGGCGCCCGCGCACATCGTGCAGGGCTCCAGGGTCACCACGAGCGTGCAGCCGCCCAGCCGCCACTGCCCGCGCCGCAGGGCCGCCTGCCGGAGCGCGAGCACCTCGGCGTGGGCCGTCGGGTCGGCGGAGGACTCGCGGTCGTTTCCCGCCGCGGACAGGACCTCGCCGAGCGGGTCGAGCACCACCGCCCCCACGGGGATCTCTCCCCTGGCCTCCGCCGTGACCGCCTCCGCCAGCGCCAGGCGCATGGCCTCCTCGTACGTCACGGCAGGAGCTCGGTCACCGCAGCCGGTCGAGCTCGTCGGCGAAGGCCAGCCGCTCGGCGATCACCGACAGGATGTCGGCCGGCAGCATGCCCTCCTCCATGCTCAGCTCCAGCAGCTCCTCGGAGCTGACCCCGAGGTCGCTGAGCAGCTCGAAGTCGCCGGCCGGGCGCACGCCCATGCCGTTGGCCTCCTTGTCGGGCGCCACGCCCGCGAACTCGGCGAACAGCTCGCCGAGCGGGTCGGACAAGATGGCGTGAGCGTCCGACAGGAACACGCGCGGCTCCTCCTCGCCCCGGTAGCGGGCGATCGCGAACCACTCGTCCTCGACCTCGACGCAGAGCAGGGCCAGCTCGTCACCGGACAGCCCCAGCGTCTCCGTGACCGCGTCGCCGAGATCGTCGACGATCTCGGCCTCACCCAGATCGATCTCGGCGCCGCTCCAGCCGTCCGAGGTCCTGACGAAAGCCGCAGAGAAGGTGTTGGACGCCATGTCCGAGCTCCAGGGGGTCAGCCGAAGACCGATTCGATGGCACGCTCGAACGGCTCGGAGAAGCCGAGCCGCGCGGCGATGCTGGACAGCACATCTTCGGGCAGCAAGTCGATGTCGCCGGAGAGGATGCCCAGCTCCATCTCGTCCAACCCGAGATCGGCGAAGATCGACAGATCTCCGGCGGGGAGCACGGTCTCCTCGTCCTGGAGGATCTCGTCGAGCTCCTCCTCGTCGGGCACCGGCACGTCGAGGTAGTCGAGAACCTGGCGGGCCAGCGGGAAGTCCCAGGAGGCGGCGATGTCGGACAGGAACACGTCCACCCGCTCGCCCAGGACCCGCAGCGCCACGAAGAACTCGTCGCCCACGGCGACCAGGCCGATCGTCCCGCTCTCGCTCGGCTGCTGACGCAGGGCATGGATCAGCCCCTTCAGGTCGGACGTGAGCACGACCGGCAGGAGCTCGGCGTCCCAGCATTCGTCCTCGCGATAAACCACGATGGCGAAGTCGAGAGCGTCGTCTTCGTCTGTCATCGCCATCTCCACCCGACCTCTGACACGACAGATATCACCAGCACCCAATCGTTCCAGACCCGCGCACGAAGCGTGTGCCTCTCGGACTAAATTGTGATCAAAACCAATGACCTGAGGCTACGGCGTGGGCAGAACCACCGCAGGTGGGGGGGTCCCCATGCACGTTCCCCAGCGGATAGCCTTGCCGTTTATGGAAACCCTCGTCGTCGACCATCCGCTCGTGGCCCACAAGCTGACCACGCTGCGCGATGTCCGCACCGACTCGCCGACCTTCCGCAGGCTCGCGGACGAGCTGGTGACGTTGCTCGCGTACGAGGCCACCCGCGACGTGCGGACCACCGACGTCACGGTCGAGACGCCCGTGTCCCCCGCCCACGGCGTGCGACTGGCCAAGCCGTACCCCCTGGTGGTGCCCATCCTGCGGGCCGGGCTCGGCATGCTCGACGGCATGACCAGGCTGCTGCCCACGGCCGAGGTCGGGTTCCTCGGCATGATCAGGAACGAGTCCACCCTCCAGGCCGAGACGTACGCCACGCGGCTGCCCGACGACCTGTCCGGGCGCCAGTGCTACGTCGTCGACCCGATGCTGGCCACCGGCGGCACGCTGGCGGCGGCCGTGCAGTTCCTGTTCGACAGGGGCGCGATCGACGTCACGGCCATCTGCCTGCTGGCCGCCCCCGAGGGCCTGGCGTACATGGACAAGGTGTTCGCCAACTCGGGCAAGCCCATCCGCGTGGTGACCGCCGCGCTCGACGAGCGGCTCAACGAGAACGGCTACATCGTGCCCGGCCTCGGCGACGCGGGCGACCGCCTCTACGGCGTGGTCTGACGCCACACGTGGCCTGAAAAGCACCTTTCCCGTCACAGGCAGTCATCTCTTCGTTACATACTGTTGTTTCGTGGGTACGAAGAGGCAGGAAGGCAACTTCCGCATGCGCGTGGGGGAGCACGATGAGCGATCACAGCGAGGCGGAGCCGGCTCCGTACGCGGAGGTGGAAACTGTGTTGTGCGACGAGTTCGCCGGCATCCACTCCGCGACCACCGTAACGCGCTGCGTTGAAGCAGCGCACTACGGCGCGCTGGAGGTCACCGGTTACGCCCATCCAAGCCTTGTAGAGCGCATCGCACGCAAGCACCTTCACGTCCTGGCCCTGGTGGCCAGCGAACGCGGCTGATCAAGATCGGATCTATACCGCCAAGGCATCTTTACCCGGGCATCCGGGTGGGTAATGTATAGGGCGGGTGGAGTGGGTAAGGGCACGGAGGCGACGGTGCAGGTCAAAAAAGTCCTCACATACGGTGGTATCGCATTTGTCGCGTACTACCTGTTCGCGCGACCATCTGACGCCGCGGACGCGGTGAGAGGAGCGTTCGACACGGTGTTCAACGCGGCAGACTCGCTGGCTCAATTTGTGAACAGCCTGTCATGAGACTTGTGACCCACGGGGACTCCGCCCCGTCGTCGGTCAACCGATACCTTCTCCCCCAAGAACAACAGTTCATCATGGTCCGGCGGCACCCTGCGATCTTGCTACGGCCGGTTGCCGAGGTGCTCGCCGGCCTGATCGTCGCGGGCTTGCTCAGCAAGTTCTTCGGAGGCAGCGATCAGGGTGGCACGGCGCTCGTCGTCGTGTGGTGGTTGTGGCTCCTGCTTCTGGTGCGTTTCGTGTGGAAAGTCGCGGAGTGGTCGGTCGATTACTTTGTGGTGACTTCGAAGCGCATGCTGCTGACAACGGGCTTGATCACCCGTAAGGTCGCGATGATGCCTTTGGGCAAGGTCACCGACATGAGCTTCCAAAGAAGTCTGCTTGGGCGCATGCTCGGTTACGGTGAGTTCATCCTCGAGTCAGCAGGTCAGGACCAGGCACTCTCGACCGTGGAGTACATTCCGTACCCCGAGACGCTGTACCTCGAGGTGTGCGGGATGCTTTTTCCCAGCAAGGACGAGAGCGACGATTAATCTCCTCGCGGGGAATTCTTCACTCGGGGATACCCGATTCGGCCACTTCATGCAATCATTGCGTGTTGTTGACCCTTCCCCGCCTTGAGAGATGAGATGCCGAGTCAGGGAACCATCGGTGACCGCGTCCGCGGACTGCGGCTGAACAGGCGGATGTCCCAGGCCCAACTGGCCGGACCCGACCTGTCTGACAGTTATGTCTCGCTCATTGAGTCGGGCAAGCGCACGCCGACTCCTGTCGTGGCCCGGCTGCTGGCCGAGCGGCTGGGGTGCACGACCGAGTTCCTCCTTCACGGGATCGAGCCTCGGCAGCGCATCGACACCGAGCTCGGCCTGCGTCACGCCGAGCTCGAGCTGCAGCATGGCGATCCTTCCGTCGCCGCCGACCGCTTCACGGAGATCGTGAAGGCGGCCGACGAGGAAAACGCCATGCTGACGGCGCACGCCCGGTTCGGCAGGGCGCGCGCGCTCGAGGCCCAGGGTCGCCTCGGCCAGGCGGTGGAGGCGTTCGAACGCCTGCGTAGGGAGGCCGCGGCTCACCCCGAGCGGCTGGCCGACCTCCCGCTCACGATCGCACTGAGCCGCTGCTACCAGCGGGCGGGCGACCGCCTGCGGGCCCGCGACCTGGCCACCGCCGCCCTCGAGCAGGCCGAGCGGCTGTCCATCACGCAGGGCGAGATCGCCGTCGACCTGGCAGCCGCTCTGGTCGAGGCACGCAGCGAGCGCGAGAGCGAGTCCCGCGAGCTGGGATACGTCAAGCGGGTGCTGGAGCTGACCGGCGTTCCTCAAGTTGTGGACCGTTCCGGAGAGATCCAGGCGCTGTGGCACGCGAGCGCCGCCGCCGCTGCCGGGGAGGACTCGGCGCTGGCCGTGCGCCTCGCCGACGACGCCATCATGGCCGGCCGCCAGGCCCGGCTGTCGCTGCAGCTGGCCAGGACCGCCATGCACTGGTCCAGGCTGACCTCGGTGCCGGCCGACGAGGCCGAGCGCCTCGTCTCGGCCGCCACCGAGGCGTTCGCCACGTTCCCCGGCACGGCGCGCGAGCACGGCGAGAGCCTCATCGTGCACGCGCGGGTCATGCTGCGGACCGGCGCCTCGGCGCGGGCGAGCGAGCTGGCGACCTCCGCCCTGGGCCTGTCGCACGACCGCGCCGGCACCACGCCCGCCGAGGCCCACCTCGTGCTGGCCACCGTCGCGTTCGACGAGGGAGGCGACGCCTCCGCGCACCTGCGCGACGCCCACCAGGCGCTCGACACGCTCGACCGGCCGGTGTTCGGCTCCGACCGGCAGGCCGCGCGTTGCTGGCGTGAGCTGGGCGACCTCTACGGCAGGGCCGGGTCCAGAGCACAACAGACCGCCGCATATCGTAAAGCCCTCGAAGCCGCCGGAGTCCGTTCCGCCATGGCGGGGGTGACCGTAGACGCCGCAGTTTCGCGCTGATCCTCCAGGAGCTCCAGATTTGGCGTTTTGAGTCTGGAATAATTAGGGTCTACCAGTCATTGACTCATAGGATGATTGGTTTCCCCGGAGGAGGCGGACTGTGAGTCTGCGTACGGCGCAGCGGGCTTCGCTCGTCGACCAGGTGATCGATCAGCTCAAGGAGCAGATCACCTCAGGGTCGTGGCCAATGAACGGCAAGATCCCGACCGAGACGGTGCTCGCCGAGCAACTCGGGGTGGGCCGCAACACCGTTCGGGAGGCCGTACGCGCGCTCACGCACGCAGGGCTGCTCGAGTGCCGTCAGGGGGACGGCACTTACGTCCGCGCGACCAGCGAGCTGTCCGGCGCGATGCTGCGGCGGCTCAAGCAGGCCGAGCAGCTCGAGATCCTCGAGGTACGCCGCGCGCTCGAGGTCGAGTCCGCGCGCCTTGCCGCCACCCGGCGCACGGATGACGACATCAAGCGCATCGAGGCGGCCCTGGCCGAGCGGGACCGGGCCTGGGAGCTGGACGACCCCGACTACTTCGTGGAGGCCGACCTGGCCTTCCACATGGCCGTGGCGCACGCGACGCACAACCTCGTGCTGATCGACCTGTACGAGGACTTCTCGGCGGCCCTGCGCGCCAGCATCACGGCCGCGGGGACCTCGCTCAACAAGAGCTACATCCCGCACGACGCCATCGCCCGCGCCATCGCGGCGGGTGACGCGGCGGCGGCCGAGCGGGCGGGGCACGCCTGCATGGAACACATCCTCATCGCCCTCACCGAGTCCTGACCCCCGGGGTGTGACAAAGGAGACAGCCGGCTCCGGAATGGCGCCTGATCGCTTCAGTGCTTTAGCGAAAGAGTGAAGCGAAAGGGAGAATGCCATGACCATCCTTGTCGCCTACGACGGTTCGGCCGACTCGCGGACCGCGATCGAGTTCGCGGCCAAGCACCTCGCCGCCGAGCCCACCGTCGTCGTCACGGTGTGGGAGCCGCTGCTCGTGCAGCTGAAGAAGTATCCGCTGGCGGCGGGCGTCCTCGACCAGAACACCGAGGACGAGTCGCACGCGCAGGCGGAGCAGCATGCCCGGGAGGGGGCCGAGCTGGCCATCGCGGCCGGGCTCTCGGATGTCACCTATCGGGCGGTGGCTGACAACGAGTCGATCTGGAAGACGATCGTCGACGTGGCGGATGATGTGGACGCCTCGGTGATCGTCACGGGGTCGCGGGGGTTGGCGGGGGTGCGGTCGGTGCTGCTGGGCAGTGTGTCCAACCACGTGCTCCATCACGCTCACCGGCCGACGCTCATCGTCCCGCCGGCCAAGCCCGCCCGCTGACGGCCGCCCCTTTTGCCGAAGTGCGCCACCGTACTTCGGCTGGGGTCCTTTGGGGGGAGTTCAGGAGGACAGGCCGTGGGGCCCGCCCGGGGTGTGAGACGGGCCCGGCCGTGGGGCCCGCCGGGAGCGAGAGGCGGGCCCGGCCGCGGGGTCCGTCAGGAGCCAGAGGCGGGCCCGGCCGTGGGGTCCGTCAGGAGCCAGAGGCGGGCCCGGCCGTGGGGCCCGCCGGGAGCCAGAGGCGGGCCCGGCCGCGGGGTCTGTCGGGAGCCAGAGTGGGCCCGGCCGTGGGTTCCGCAGGGAGCTGGAGGCGGGGCCCGGCGCCGGGTCCCCCAGGGCAAGCGTCAGGAGGCCGTGGGGAGGGGCGTTTCCGTGTAGGGGGCGCAGCCGGGGTTGGGGGCGCAGGACTGGGGTGGGCAGAGGCGGGTGTCGATGCGGCGGGCGCCCGGGCCCTCGTCGCCGAGCCGGTCGTGCGGGTTGGCCACCGGGCACCGGTCGAGGGACAGGCAGCCGCACCCGATGCAGTCCGTGAGATCGTCGCGCAGCCGCTGAAGCTGCTCGATCCGGTCGTCCAGCTCCCCGCGCCAGGCCGCCGACAGCCGGGCCCAGTCGTCCCGGGTGGGCGTGCGCTCGTCCGGCAGCTCGGTCAGGGCGTCCTTGATGGTCTTCAGGGGGATGCCGATGCGCTGGGCCAGCCTGATGAACGCGACCCTGCGCAGGCTGTCGCGGGTGTACCGGCGCTGGTTGCCGGCCGTACGGCGGCTCTTGATCAGCCCCTTGGCCTCGTAGAAGTGCAGGGCGGACACGGCGACCCCGCTGCGCTCGGCGAGCTGGCCGACGGTGAGCTCCTTGGTGTTCCAGGCGACCTTCGTCATACCTGGAGATTACTTGAGGGTTCGCTCGAACAGCGTCTCCAGGACCACGATCGTCTGCGTCCCCGTGACCCCGTCCACCCCGAACACCCGGCGCAGCACGTCCTGCAGCTCCACCGTCCCGGCCGTACGGACCTTGAGCAGCACCGACGCGGGACCCGCGATGACGTGCGCCTCCTCGATCTCCTGGATCGCCGCCAGCCGGTCGGCGCTGTCGCCCATCCAGGTGCTCCCGTCCACCAGCACGTACGCCGTCACCGCGCGCCCGAGCACCGCCTGGTCCACCTCGATCGTCGTGCGCCTGATCACCCCGCGCTCGCGCAGCTTGCGCACCCGCTCGTGGGCGGCCCCGCTGGACAGCCCCACCGCCTTGCCCAGCACCGCGTACGACCGCGTCGCGTCCTCCTGCAGCAGGCCGATCAGCATCCTGTCGATATCATCCACAACCGAATGCTATCCAGTGATATGCCGGAGATGTCGAACAGCATATGGTGGACGGTATGACGGACACGATCCCCACTGAGTTCGAGGTGCTCGACGAGCGGTTCGCCGGGGTAGGCGGAGACGACTATGTCGAACGCCTCCACACCGGCACCCGCTGGGCGGAGGGCCCTGTTTACTTCCCGGCCGGCCGGTTCCTGGTCTGGAGCGACATCCCCAACGAGCGGATGCTGCGCTGGGACGAGATGACGGGCGCGGTCGGCCCGTTCCGCCAGCCGTCCGGCTACACCAACGGCAACACCCTCGACCGCGAGGGCCGCCTGATCTCCTGCGAGCACGGCAACCGCCGCGTCACCCGGACCGAGCACGACGGCTCGATCACGGTCATCGCCGACCGCTGGGAGGGCAAGCGGCTCAACAGCCCCAACGACGTCGTGGTCCGCTCCGACGGGTCGATCTGGTTCACCGACCCGCCGTACGGGATCCTCAGCAACTATGAGGGCTACGCCGCCGAGCAGGAGATCGACGGCTGTCACGTCTACCGCGCCGACCCGGTGACGGGCGAGGTCCGCGTCGTGGCCGACGACTTCGCCCGCCCCAACGGCCTGGCGTTCTCGCTCGACGAGAGCCGGCTCTACGTCGCCGACACGCGGATGAGGCACGTACGCGTGTTCGACGTGCGCGAGGACGGCACGCTGGCGGGCGGCAAGGTCTTCACCGAGGGGACGGAGCAGGACAACTTCGACGGCCTGCGGCTCGACGACACGGGCCGCGTCTGGGCCGCGGCAGGCAGGGCGCTGCTCTGCCACGACCCGGACGGTACGCTGATCGGCCGGCTGAAGCTGCCGGAGCCCACGGCCAACCTGGTGTTCGGCGGGCTCAAGCGCAACCGGATGTTCATCACGGCCTCGTCCTCGCTCTACTCCCTGATGACCAACGTCACCGGCGCGCGCCCGGTCTGGGCCGGGCGCTAGCCTCACTCCCACCTGAACAGCCGCACGGCCAGCCCACCGAAGATCAGCAGCGCGGCGCCCACCACCGTGAGATGCGCGGCCTGCGGCGCGTGACCCGCCCAGGTGTCCCTGAGCGCCTGGGCGAACGGGCCCGCGACGGAGTAGTCGCTGACCGTCCGGAGCGCGTCCGGCATGATGTCGCGCGGCACCCACATGCCCCCCAGGAACATCAGCGGGAACATCACCGCGGACCCGATCCCCGGCGCGACCTTCGCGTTGGGGGCCACCGCAGCGATCACCAGCCCGATGGCCTGCAACGCGGCGCTGCCGAGCAGGAAGACCAGGACGAACCCCACCCACTGCCGCGGCGCCGCCGACCCGAACACCAGCGAGCCCGTCACGATCAGCAGGGTCGTGGTGACCGCCCCGACCATCAGGTTGATCAGGAGCTGCACCCCCAGCAGCCGTCCCGGGTGCACGGGCGTGGTGGACATCCGCCTGAGCACCCCTTGCTCGCGGTACGCGGTCAGCACGGCGGGCACCACGTTGCAGGCCAGGACCAGCAGCGCAAGCAGCGTCATCATGCTCGGCATCTGCGTGTCCACGGCCCTCTCCCCCGACGCCGCGCGCTGGGTCATGGCCGGGATGCTGAGCCCCAGCACGAGCAGGAGCGCGACCGGCAGCCCGATCGTGAAGATCAGGAACGGCCATTCGCGCAGGTGCAGCTTGATCTCCACGAGGAGCAGCTTCATGACAGCTTCCTTCCGGTGAGCGCGAGGAACGCGTCGTCGAGCGTGGTCTGCTCGATCCGCAGGTCTCCAGGGACGACCTGGTGCTGGGCCAGGGCGAGCGTGACGGCCGGCGCGAGGTTGCCGGTGCCGCTCACCACGAGCTGCTCGCCGCTCCTCGTGACCTCCCGCACCTCCGGCAGGGCCCGGAGCACCGCGTCGTCGATGGGAGCCGACGGCCGGAACCTCAGCCGCTGCTCCCCGCCCACCTGCGCGATGAGCCCGACAGGCGTGTCCGTGGCCACCACCTTGCCCGCGTCGATGAGCGCGAGCCGGTCGCAGAGGCGTTCGGCCTCCTCCATGAAGTGGGTGACCAGCACGATCGTCACGCCCGAGTCGCGTACCTGCTCGACCAGCTCCCAGGTGTCCCTGCGGGCCTGCGGGTCGAGCCCGGTGGTCAGCTCGTCCAGCACCGCCACGCGCGGCCTGCCGACCAGCGCCAGCGCGACGGAGAGCCGCTGGCGCTGCCCGCCGGAGAGCTTCTTGAACGCCGTGTCGCGCTTCGCGCCGAGGCCGACCCGTTCGAGCAGTTCGGACCAGTCGGCGGGGTCGGGGTAGAAGGAGGCGTACAGGTCCATGGCCTCCCACACCTTGATCTTCTCGGGCAGCGCCGCGCTCTGCAGCTGCATGCCCAGCACGTGCCGCAGCTCGCCCCTGTTGAGCCGCGGGTCCAGCCCGGCCACCCGTACGGTGCCGCCGTCGGGCACGCGCAGGCCGGCCACGCACTCGACGGTGGTGGTCTTGCCCGCGCCGTTCGGGCCGAGGATGCCGAAGATCTCACCCTCCGCGACCTCGAACGACACGTCGTCGACCGCCAGGTGGTTCGGGTACTGCTTGCGCAGGTTCCTGACTTCGATGACCTTCATGCAGACGACGCTAGGAACACGGCCTTCGCCGGGGAATCCTGCTGGGTGTCGGGCAAGGGTGTACCTAGGTGCAATGGTCCGGTCGCGCCCGTTGGCCCAGACTGGGGGCATGCTGCTCCGAAGGTTCGGTCAGGTCGCGGCGCTGCTCGCGCTCCTCCTCGTCGAGGTGCCGGCGATCGTGCTCAGCCTCGCCATGCTGCTGCTGTCGTTCGGGATGGGCATGGTGTTCCTGTATGCGCCGCAGGTCCGGCTGGTCAGGAGAATGGCCGAGTTCAACCGGCGGCTGATGCGGGACTGGACCGACGTCCACATCGAGTCCCCGTACCTGCCCGAGCCCCCGCCTCCGGTGCCGCAAGCGGACGGCATGTACCGCTCCGACCGGACCCTCTACAAGACGCCGCGGATCCCCGCCTGGAACAACCGGTGGAAGTGGCTGATCTCCGACCCGGCGACCTGGCGCGACACGATCTGGCTGGTGCTCGAACCGGTGGTGAAGTTGGCGCTGCTGCCGGCGTTCATCACGCTCCCCGAGCGTGGCCTGCGGGTCTACGCCCTCTGGAGCGACCTGATGCTCCGCGCGACCGTCGCCAGCCGCCTGGCGAGCCAGGTGAGCCATCTCACGCGGACGCGTAACCTGGCCGCCGACTCGCAGGCGGCCGAGATGCGCAGGATCGAACGGGACCTGCACGACGGCACGCAGGCCCGGCTGGTGGCGATCGGCATGACGCTGGGAGCGGTCGAGCAGCTCGTCGACGACGACCCCGCGGCGGCCAAGGCGCTGCTGTCGAAGGCCCGGGACGCCTCCTCCGAGACGCTGACCGAGCTGCGCCGGGTCATCCGTGGCATCCACCCTCCGGTGCTGGCCGAGCGCGGGCTGGCCGACGCGGTACGCGCGCTGGCCATGGACAGCCCGTTGCAGGTCACGGTGGAGGTCGACCTGCCGCACCGGCCGGAGGCGCCGGTGGAGGCGGCGGTGTACTTCGCGGTCAGCGAGCTGCTCTCCAACGCCGCCCGGCACGGCGACGCGCGCACGGCGACGGTGGACCTCAGCACCAACGGCCCCAACCTGCGCGTCACGGTCACCGACGACGGCATGGGCGGCGCCGACCCGGCCAAGGGCAGCGGCCTGTCCGGGATCGAGCGGCGGCTGGCCGCCTTCGACGGGCTGCTCGCGCTGAACAGCCCGCCGGGCGGCCCCACCACCGTGTCGATGGAGCTGCCCCGGGTGCTGCCCGAGCACTGGGCGGGCAGCCTGCCCAAGCTGCCGCGCTGGAAGGCGGCCATCGTCGTGCTCCTCTGGGCCACGGCCTGGTGCCCGACCTTCCCTCAGGGAATCGTGGCCGGCGTCATGAAGACGTTCGGCATCGGGGAGAAGAGCTGGTTCCTCGCTCTGCACATGCCCGGGCCCTGGCAGTGGCCGGTCATCCTCGGCATGATCGCCCTGGGCCTGTGCATGCACATCCTGGCCATCTGGATACCCTCCAGCCACAACCACAACCGCGAGCTCCGGTTCGCGCGTGTCTTTCCGATCAACCCCGGGTGCTGATGAAGAACCGCGTACTCATCGCCGAGGACCTCTACCTGCTCAGAGACGGGCTGGTCCACCTGCTCCAGGCCCATGGCTTCTCGGTCGTGGCGGCCGTGGAGAGCGGGCCCGAGCTGCTGCGGGGCCTGCTGGAGCTGCGGCCCGACGTCTCGATCGTGGACGTGCGGCTGCCGCCCACGTTCACGGACGAGGGGCTGCAGGCGGCGCTCGCGGCCAGGAAGCAGGTGCCCGGGCTGCCCGTCCTCGTGCTGTCCCAGCACGTCGAGCAGCTCTACGCACGCGAGCTGCTGGCCGACGGCTCGGGCGCGATCGGCTATCTGCTCAAGGACCGGGTCTTCAACGCCGAGCAGTTCATCGACGCCGTACGCAGGGTCGCCGAGGGCGGCACGGCCATGGACCCCGAGGTCATCGCCAAGCTGCTGGCCAGCAACGCCAGGAACGAGCCGCTGGCGGCGCTCACGCCGCGCGAGCGGGAGGTGCTGGAGGCCATGGCGGAAGGGCGCTCCAACACGGCCATCTGCCAGCGGCTCTATCTGAGCGAGAGCGCCGTGGCCAAGCACACGGCCTCCATTTTCGCCAAGCTGGGGCTCGCGCCGTCGGACGACGACAACCGCCGCGTACTGGCCGTACTCGCCTATCTCAACAGCCGTTAGAAACCCTCCACCTGGGGTTGGTCCTCCGGAGACTGCCCAGAGTTGTCGGTCGCACCGGCTATTTTCATAGGGGCACGGCGACGAAGGGGTGGTAGCAGGTGAAAATCCGGGTTAACCGCGATGTTCTGGCAGATGCGGTGGCGTGGGCTGCCCGAGTCCTGCCCACCCGGCCCGTGGTGCCCGTCCTGTCCGGGCTGCTGCTGGAGGCGAGCGACGAGCTGGTCCTGTCCGCGTTCGACTACGACGTCTCCGCCAGGGCCGCGGTCGACGCCGACGTGGCCGAGGCGGGCAGCGTGCTGATCCCCGGGCGGCTGCTGGCCGAGATCAGCAGGAGCCTGCCCGCCGACGACGTGGAGATCGTCACCGAGGGCGCAGAGGCGGTGCTGACCTGCGGGAGCGCGGAGTTCGGGCTGATCACGATGCCGGTCGAAGACTTCCCGACCCTGCCCGCGATGCCGCCGAGCATCGGCGCCATCGGCGGCGGCGTGTTCGCCTCGGCGGTCGGCCAGGTCGCGCCCGCCGCCAGCCGCGACGACACGCTGCCCATGCTCACCGGCATCAGGGTCGACATCGAGGGCGAGTCCGTGGCCATGGCGGCCACCGACCGCTACCGCATCGCGGCCCGCGACTTCACCTGGCGCCCGGCCGGCCCCGACCTCGCGGTCTCGGCCATGGTCCCGGCGAAGGTGCTGGTCGAGGTGGCCAAGTCGCTGCGCGGCGGCGAGGTGTCGATCGCGATGGGCGACGGGGTGGCCGGGTTCGAGAGCGTCGGGCGGAGCACGACCGTGCGGCTGCTCGACGAGCAGTTCATCGACTACCGCTCCCGGCTGACCTCCGACTGGTCGATCAGGGCCGACGTGGCGGTGGCGCCGTTCGTCAACGCCATCAAGCGCGTCGCCCTGGTGGCCGAGCGCAACACCGCGATCCGGCTGTCGTTCAGCCAGGGGCAGGTGCTCATCCAGGCGGGCGGCAGCGACATCGGGCGCGGCGCCGAGGTGGTCGACTGCGAGCTGCGCGGCGACGACATCCAGATCGCCTTCCAGTCACAGTTCCTGCTCGACGGGCTGACCGGGATCGAGAGCGACCTGGCCCGCATCAACATGGAGTCGCCCACCAGGCCCGCCCTGATCCAGGACGTGCCCGGCGACGCCGAGCCCGCCTTCCGCTACCTCGTCATGTCACTCCGCCAGGGCTGAGCCGCCGGTCTGGCGCTCGGCGACCAGCTTGAACACTCTTTTGAACTCCGCGTACGCCTCCTCCCCCACGGCCTCGGCGTGCTCCGCCTCCATGGCGGCGAGGATGGCGTCCGACCTGACCATGTGATCGCGGCCCCTCTCGGTGGGCACGATCAGCTTGGCCCGCCGGTCGGCCGGGTCCGGCTGCCGCTCCACGTAGCCCAGCTCGACCAGCTCGTCCACCAGCGTGCCGATCACCTGCTTGTGCTGGCCCGACTGCGCGGCCAGGTCCGTGGCCCTGCTGCCCTCCTCGTCCAGGTACGCCAGCACCGCCCCGTGCCGGGGCCTGAGCCCGGGATGCCCCTGCCGGGCCAGCTCCTCGAACAGCTGCCGCTGCAGGCTGAAAAGGGTCCTGCTGGACAGGATGCCGAGATCGGGCTCCTCCTGCTTGCGCCGGCTCCTGCGCACCGTCACGCCCTCCATTTAGTCATAAATCTTGATTGTCACTGAATCTTACTATATCGTCGATCGCATGAGCATCTTGATCACGGGTGCCAACGGCACCGTTTCCAGCGCTGTCCTCCGTTCCCTGTCCGGCACCCTGTCCGACATCGGGGACGTGCGGGTCCTCGTGCGCGACGCGGCCAAGGCGCCGTCCGGGGCGGAGGTCGTCGTCGGCGATCTGGACGACCCCGCCACCCTCGACCGGGCCTTCCAGGGTGTGGACACGTTGTGGCTGCTGACCGCCATGGGCCCGCAGGCGCCGCACGCCAGCATGAACGCCGTCTGGGCCGCCCGGAAGGCCGGGGTGAGCCACGTCGTACGCATGTCGGCCATCGGCGCGGCCCACGACGCGCCGACCCGCAACGGCCGCCTGCACGCTCTGTCGGACGTCGAGCTCGCGGCCTCGGGCCTCGACTGGACCGTCATCCGCCCGGCCTTCTTCATGCAGAACCTTTTCGGCTCGGTCAACGGCGACACCTTGTACGGCGCGACCGGCGAGGGGCGGCTCGGCATGATCGACGTGGACGACATCGGCGACTTCGCCGCCGCGGTCCTGCGCGCTCCCGCACAGCACAAGGGCAGCACCTACACTCTCACGGGCCCGGACAGCATCTCGCTGCGGGACGCGGCCGGCGCACTGGGCGAGGTGTACGGCACTCCGATCGCCTACCAGCCGCTGACGCCGGACGACGCCCAGCGGTCGATGCTGGAGGCCGGGGTGTCCCCGTGGATCGCGGCGGTCACCAAGGAGTATCTGACGGCGTACTCGGCAGGGTGGGGTGACTACACGACGCCGGACTTCGAGAAGGTGATGGGCCGCCCGGCCCGGTCGTTCGCCGACTTCGCCCGCGCCCACGCCGCCCAGCTCCGCCCCTGACCCACGCCAGGCGCTGCCGTCGTTTCCGTACAAGACAGTCGCGGTGGCCGCTTCGTAGCATGTTCTCGGGCGCTCGATCCACCTGGCGGCCTCGTCACCGGACCATGAGGAGAACAGCACATGCGTGATCTGGTCTATACCGGATTCGTTTCGCTTGACGGCGTTGTGGACTCCCCCGGCGGTGGGCCGGGCGAGGAGCACCGCAGCGGTGGCTGGGTGGTCAAGGACGTCGAGTTCCTGCCCGAGGCCTTCTCGCTCAAGGGCGAGGAGCTTGAGGACACGACGGCGCTGATGTTCGGCCGCCGGAGCTACGAGGCGTTCGCGCCGATCTGGCGCGACTCGGACGACCACGCGGCCTACAAGGAGCTGCCCAAGTACGTGCTCTCGACCACGCTGTCCGACGACGCCCTCGTCGAGGGGTGGGGGCCCACGACGATCCTGCGCTCGGCTGACGACGTCGTCGAGCTGAAGAAGAGCGAGGGCGGCGCGATCTTCATCCACGGCAGCGCGGAACTCGCCCGACGGCTCTCGGAGGCCGGCCTGATCGACCGGTACAACCTGCTCCTCTTCCCGGTGCTGCTCGGAGCCGGGAAGAGCCTGTTCAGCAAGGCGGACATGGACAAGCAGGTGCTGACCCTCCGAGAGTCCGCGGCCTATCCCAACGGGATCGTCAAGCTGATCTACGACGTCGTCCGCTGATCCAGATCCAGGGCGATCGCACCGCCGGCGCCCTCGCGCAGCTGCCGCGCCGTACGTCCGACGTACCGGCGCAGCGCACGGGCCAGGTGCGGCTCGTCGAAGTACCCCAGCCTGGAGACGACCTCGGCGGCCAGGACGCCGCCGGCCAGGAGCACCGAGGCCCTGCGTGCGCGTTCGATCTGCCGTACGGCGCCCTGGGTCAGCCCGGTCGCCTCTCGGAACCGGCGTTCGACGGTTCGTCCTGAGATCGCCGGACGGTGGCCTCGGCGGACCTCGGCGACGAGCGGGTCACGGACCACGGCTCCGGAACGGACCAGCCGGTCCACCAAGGCTTCGGCGTCGTCAAAGCCAGGGGATTCCCAGCGGACGCCGTCCAGCAGAAAGGTCCCGCGCCTGGCTTCGGGGAGCTCCACGCCTCCGTCGACCAGAGCGCGCGCGGGCACTGACCGCAGCGACGTGCCCACGGCGAACTCGATGCCGACGAAGCTCGCGCCCTCCGGCACCGGCGCGGTGCCGGCCCTGGTCTCAGGGCCGGTAATACTTGCGTACGCCCTGCCGTCGCGCCTCCAGAAAACCAGGCCCCAGCACACCGCCGCAACGGAGGTCATCTCCGCGACATGCCCGCTCGTACAGCTCCACACGGTGTCGACCCACGGCGAGTCGGACGCGCGCATCTCGAACCGCAGTGTCACGAAAGAAGGATACGCGCGGCACCGCTCAACCGGTGAGAAGATCGAGGGTGCTCCGAATAGCGAAGGCAGTACTCGCACGATTGCCGGAACCCCTGCACGCACTTGCGCTGAAGCATCGTGAGCTGCTGAAGTTCGCCGTGGTGGGTGGAACAACGTTCTTGGTGGACAACACGGTGTTCTACGGGCTGAAGCTCACCATTCTGGAGCCGAAGCCGGTGACCGCGAAGATCATCGCGGTGCTCGTGGCGACGATCGTGTCCTACGTGCTGAACCGCGAATGGTCGTTCCGGACCAGGGGCGGCCGCGAGCGCCGTCACGAGGCGGCGCTGTTCTTCCTGGTCAGTGGCGTCGGTCTGATCCTCAGTTCCGCGCCGCTGTGGATCTCCCGGTACGTGTTCCACCTGGAGACCCCGGACGTGAGCCTCGTGACCCAGGAGATCGCCGACTTCATGAGCGCGCAGATCATCGGCACGCTGATCGCCATGGTCTTCCGCTTCTGGGCACTCCGGAAGTGGGTCTTCCCCGACGAGCAGCCCCAGTCCGGCAGCGTGCGGCTGGCTCCCGCTCCCGATTCCACGGACGAGGCGGCTTGACGGCAGCGAACCCATAGGCCGTTCTGGCGGTTGGACAGCGATGTAGGGTCTCAGTTTCTGTGTCACCCGCCGAGCGTCTGACCTGCGGAGCATGGTTTCGTCTCAGGGGCTTGGCACGGAGGGCTAGGCCGTCGCGACGTCGTGCCGCGTAGGTCAGAGAACCGCAGGACAGTCCGGGCAGGAGAGCAGGAACTCGCGCGGCACGAA
The DNA here is from genome assembly GCF_014873145.1 of Nonomuraea angiospora. NCBI lineage: Bacteria > Bacillati > Actinomycetota > Actinomycetes > Streptosporangiales > Streptosporangiaceae > Nonomuraea > Nonomuraea angiospora. The sequence continues at coordinate 7,707,757 of NZ_JADBEK010000001.1, forward strand.
CCCGGCGGTGCCGGCCCGCTCGGGTGCGCCGCGCCACCGCCATCCGGCTTCCGTGTCAATTCTGTCCGTGTTGCTGTGTGGGACGTCGGGGCCCCGGACAACTGCCCGGCCCCCGCTCAGCGCTTCCGCCAGTGCTTCCGCTCAGCTCTTCCGCTCACTCAGGACGCAGAACTCGTTGCCCTCCGGGTCGAGGAGGGTCACCCAGTGCTGCTCGTCCTGCACGGTGTCGGCGCGCCGGGCACCGAGGGAGAGCAGCCGGGCGACCTCGGCCTCCTGGTCGTCGGGGCGGAAGTCGGGGTGGAGCCGGTTCTTCGACGTCTTGCCCTCGGGGACAGGCACGAAGAGCAGCCCCGGCATCTGGTCCGGCTCAGGCCGGATCTCGATGATCTCCTCGGATTCGTCGACCACTACCCAGCCGAGAGCCTCGGCCCACCAGCGCCCGAGAGCGACGGGGTCGGCGGAGTCGACGATGATCTGTTCCCATTCCAGTGCCATGGGCCTGAGCATAGACCGGACCGGCGGCCCACCCGTCCCTCCGTCGAGGGGCGGGCCGCCCCGGCGGCCCTGGCTCATCATCTCCCGGCAATGACCCCACATCGTGGGGTCATTGCCGGCAAAGCACCATGCGGCTACGGTACGCGAGCAATGCATCTCAGGATGTGAGGGTTAAGCCGAAAGCCATTGATGCCGCTGGCAAACTCTCGATCCCAGTCACTTGTGCGATTCAGGTGTCATCGCGAATGAGAAAATGACACTAAATAATACTAGTGGGCAGCCATGTCAACAAAGCGAGAATAATGCCCTTGGAAGGCAACAGTGACGGTGGCAGTTGGACCATTTCGATGCTTGGCAACTATAAGGTCCGCCTCACCCGCTCTGGGCGACTCACGCTCGTAAGCATCCTCACGATGGAGCAAAATGACCATGTCCGCATCTTGCTCAATACTTCCGGACTCGCGCAGGTCGCTCACCGCGGGGCGCTTGTCCGTGCGCTGCTCCGGGCCACGGTTGAGCTGGGAGATCGCGATGACCGGCACCTCCAGCTCCTTGGCCAGCAGCTTGATCGCACGGGAGATCTCCGAGACCTCGTTCTGGCGGCTCTCGGTCTTCTTCGGCGAGCTCATCAGCTGGAGGTAGTCGATGACCACGAACCGCAGGTCGTTACGCTGCTTGAGCCGCCGGCACTTGGCCCGGATCTCCATCATCGACATGTTGGGCGAGTCGTCGATGAACAGCGGCGCCTCCGCCACCTCGCTCATCCGCCGGGCCAGGCGCGTCCAGTCGTCGTCGCCCATCATGCCCGAGCGCATGGCGTGCAGGGCGACCCGGGCCTCGGCGGACAGCAGACGCATGGTGATCTCGTTGCGCGACATTTCCAGCGAGAAGATGACCGTGGTCATCCCATGCTTGATAGCCGCTGAACGAGCGAAGTCCAGACCTAGCGTGCTGTTGTGCGTGGGAATGCACGTCTTGCCCGCCAGGTACATGTGGTCGGCGTTGTCCACTTCCACGCATCGGACGGGCTGGGAATCGGTGGGACGCACATCGACGATGTAGCGCACGCGCGTAACCGGGTTCGCGACCTTGACCTGCCTTTCCGCCTTGCGAGCCAGACGAAACACAGGATCGGACGGAGTGAAGTTGATCATGTAGCAGGTCGAAGATTCCTCCGTCCTGCCCTTCACGGGCTTGGTGCGCATCGTCGCCTTGTAGCCGAGGCTCAGGATGAGCTCATGCACATCGTGCGCGAGCCGCCGGTTGGTCACCGCGAACTGGACCTGCCCACGGCTGTTGACGTATCCGTCGGTGTCCAGTAGTCCTGCAAGGAGATCACGCCGCTGCCGCTCCGAGGCACGCAGGTAACTCGACGGAATTCGCTTGTCGTTGAGCACAGCGAGCGTACGCAGAACTGCTTGGACGCTGCCATGCTCGCGATGGCAGGCCTCGCAGCGGACGCGAGCTCCCGTCGGGGCTCCGCAGTCAGAGCACATCAACGGGGAGACCGTTGTCGGCTCGGGCAAAGTCAGCTGATGGGTCAGCGAGGATCCCACCCGCCGCACCAGCACCCCTTCAGCCTCGACGTTGGCGACGATCTCCGCGTCCGTGGTGCTGAAGCGTGCGCATCCCGTGTGGCCGTCACCCAACCAGACCCCCAGGACGTATGGGGCCAGCGGCAGCTCTTGCTCATCGAGGACGAACGGTGCGGACACGGCGACCGCGTGGTTGGGTCGCCCGTCGGCGCCGGCGCAGCGGAGCGAGGCGGCGATCTCCTCAGTGGTGACCACATCCTGGTGCCGCGCCGTCGTGGCTGCGTTCTTGGGTCTGCCGACCCGTTCGTGAAGATGGCCGAAGAGCGTTGCCGCAGGATACGCCGGGGCAGGCCGGCCGTTGCTGGGGCCGCTCGGCCCTCCCACTCCAAGGGGCGTCTTCTCGATGGCAGGGATGTCCTTCAACACCGTGTGGAGGACATGGCGGAACTCTCTTCCCACGATTTCGACGGCCTGCCTATGGGTGACGGGCCTGTCTGGGTCAGCCTGCGCCGCCTCGTACGCTTCCCGCACTCGCCGGATGGCCTCTGCAGGCCAATAGAAGGACTGTCCGGCATGCCGTGCCTTCCTGGCTGCGCGTGTGCTGGTGCGCCACTGGTGCTGAGCGTCCGCGACGATCACCGTGCCGTCGCTGAACTCCACCTCGTAGCACGGCCTGTCGTACATCACCTCAGTCGCCGCGAGCACCCGGGTCGGCCTGCCGTCCGCCCCCATCAATTGATCGCCGACCTGGACCTCGCCCATCGTCGTCCATCCGGTCGGCGTCGGCAGTGGCGTGTCCAGCGCCAGCGCCTTGCCGATGGCGGGCCGAGCGGCCACGACGATCATCTGGCCCGGGTGGAGGCCGTTGGTGAGCTGGTCGAGGTCCTGGAAGCCGGTCGGCACGCCGACCATCTGGCCGCCGCGGCTGCCGATGGCCTCCAGCTCGTCGAGGGCGCCGGGCATGATGTCGGCCAGGGGCGCGTAGTCCTCCGAGGTGCGGCGCTCGGTGACCTTGTAGATCTCCGCCTGGGCGCGGTCGACGAGGTCGTCGACCTCTTCGTTCTGGCCGCCGTAGCCGAAGGAGACGATGCGGGTGCCAGCCTCGATGAGGCGGCGCAGGATGGCCTGCTCCCTGACGATCTTGGCGTAGTAGCCGGCGTTGGCCGCGGTGGGGACGACGGCCGTGAGGGTGTGGAGGTAGGCGGCGCCGCCCACCCTGGCCATCTCGCCGCGCTTCTGCAGCTCGTCGAAGACGGTGACCGCGTCGGCGGGCTCGCCCCTTCCGTAGAGGTCGGTGACGACGTCGTAGACCATCTGGTGGGCGGGCCGGTAGAAGTCGTCGGAGCGCAGGATCTCGACGACGTCGGCGATGGCGTCCTTGGACAGCAGCATGCCGCCCAGGACCGACTGCTCCGCCTCGATGTTGTGCGGCGGGGTGCGCTCGAACCCAGGGCCTGCGCCCGTCTCGTCGTCAATGCTCACCGCGCCCCCTCGAACACTTGCAGGCGGTCGCACCACCCCCACTTGTAGCCGACCGGTCTGACAGTTTCTCGGAGTCGGGAGCCGACGGCAACGTGACCTGTGGACAACCCTGTGGCCAAGCTGTGCACTACCGTGCCCAGGGTGTGAAAGGCCTGTGGACAGCAGTTGTGGATAACTCTCTCGGATATCCACCGAACCGCCTCTGAGCTGGGCAAACGATATCCACCGGCTGTGGAGAAAAGAAAGTTTCGCCGACACGCCGTGTAATGGCCATAATGGACAAATGCCCATTACCCCCCGGGATCGGGAGATACTCCGGCTTGCCGTTCCGGCGGTCGGCGCGCTGGTGGCCGAGCCGCTCTTCCTCCTCGCCGACTACGCCATCGTGGGCCACGGGCTGGGCACCACGGCGGTCGGCGCGCTGGGGGTGGCCGGCACGGTCCTCGCGACCCTGGTGAACCTGTGCGTCTTCCTCGCGTACGGCACCACGGCCTCCGTGGCGCGGCAGACGGGCGCCGGGAACCACGCGCGGGCCATGCGCAGCGGGGTGGACGGGATCTGGCTGGCCCTGGCCATCGGCGCGCTCCTGATCGCCGTGTGCTGGCCGCTGGCCCCTGCCGTCGTGGAGCTGTTCGGGGCGGCCGAGGGACAGGGCGAGCAGGCCGTGACGTACCTGCGGATCAGCCTGCTCGGCGCGCCCGGCATGCTGGTCGTGCTGGCCGGGACGGGGGTGCTGCGCGGCCTGCAGGACACCGTCACGCCGCTGGTCGTCGCCATCGGCTCGTTCGTGCTGAACGCGGTCCTGAACGCCTGGTTCGTGCTGGGGCTGGGGTGGGGCATCGCCGGGTCGGCCTGGGGCACGGTGATCGCGCAGACGCTGGGCGCGGCCGTCTACCTCGCCGTGGTGGCGCGGGGCGCGCGGCGGCTGGGGACGCCGCTCACGCCCGGCCTGGCGGGGGTCAAGGAGGCGGGCACGGCCGGGTTCGCGCTGCTCGTGCGCACCCTCTGCCTGCGGGTGGTGCTGCTCGCGGCCACCGTGATCGCCACCAGGATGGGCGAGGCTGAGCTGGCCGCGTACGCCATCGCCACCCAGGTGTGGACGCTGCTCGCGTTCGCGCTGGACGCCATCGCGATCGCCGGGCAGGCCATCACGGGACGCTCGCTGGGCGCGGGGGACGTCGCCTCCACCAGGGCCGCGACTAGGCGGATGGTGCAGTGGGGCATCTGGTCGGGCGTGCTGCTCGGCCTGCTGGTCGTGGCCGCCAGGCCGCTGCTGCCCGGGCTGTTCGACACGGACCCGCGGGTCACCGACCTGCTGCTGGCGCTGATGTGGCCGGTGGCGGCGTTCCAGCCGGTGTGCGGGGTCGTGTTCGTGCTCGACGGCGTGCTGATCGGCGCGGGCGACCAGCGCTACCTGGCGTGGGCGGGGGTGTGGACGACGCTGGCCTACCTCCCCGCCGCCCTCCTCGCCTCCGGCTTCGGGGTGGTCGCGCTGTGGTGCGCGCTCGGGGTGTGGATGATCGCCCGCCTGGTCAGCCTCGTACGCCGGGCCGCCGGCACCGCCTGGCTGGTGACCGGGGCGTAGGCACTCTAACTATGGGCGCAGGCCCCGCTACCTGCAGTGATCTGCGGAAACACTGTGACCGTCCTGTGCTTGCCGTTGTCCGAGTGGTGAGACATTGTGGGCGCGTTCCCTGAGCGGGGTGTTGCTTGTCCACGATTCTGCGGCGACTGCCGCCCTCCGAGGCGACCGGATTGCGCACGGGCGCCCGCCACAGCCTGGCCGAGCTCTACCGCCCGGCCGATCTGGTGGTGCTCGGACTCGGTGTGATCATCGGCGCCGGCATCTTCTCCATCGCCGGGCAGCAGGCGGCCACCACGGCGGGCCCCGGCGTCATCCTGTCCTTCATGATCGCGGGCATCGCCTGCCTGCTCGCCTGCCTGTGCTACGCCGAGCTGTCGTCCACGATGCCGACCTCGGGCAGCGCCTACACCTTCACGTACGTCATCTTCGGCGAGGTCTGGGCGTGGATCATCGGCTGGGCGCTGATCCTGGAGCTGCAGTTCGCCGCCGCCGTGGTGGCCAGGGCGTGGGCCGCGATCACGGTCGGGGCGATCTCCAACTTCGGCGTACGCGTGCCGCACCAGGAGCTCGTCGGCGACGTGCTCGTGTTCGTGATCCTGGTGCTGCTCACCGGCGTGGTGGCGGTCAGCGCGCGGATCGGGCTGCGGGCGCTGTGGGTCATGGTGGCGGCCAAGCTGCTGGCCATCGGGGCGGTCATCGTCGTGGGCCTGCCCCACATCGACGTGCGGAACTTCGGCGAGTTCCACGTGCCGTCCAAGATCCTGCCGAAGCCGCCCACGAACGTGCTGGAGATCCTGGTCGGGCAGAGCCACGCGTTCGGCTGGTTCGGGATCTTCGCGGCGGCCTCGGCCATCGCGTTCGCGTACATCGGGTTCGACATCGTGGCCACCTCCGCCGAGGAGACCGTGAACGCGCCCGCCGCCGTGCCCAAGGGCATGATCCGCAGCCTGATCATCGCCACCGTGCTCTACATCGCGGTGGCCCTGGTCATGGTGGGCATGGTCCCGTACACGAAGATCTCCGAGGACGCGCCGCTGACCGGGGCGTTCCGGGCGGTCGGCGTGGACTGGATGGTGCACGTCATCGACGTGGGCGCGGTGCTCGGGCTGACGACGGTGATCCTGGTGCTGATCGTGGGGCAGACGCGGGTGCTGTTCTCGATGGCCCGTGACGGGCTGATCCCGCGCGGTCTCGCGACGGTCAGCCGGAAATATCACACTCCGACCCGGGTGACGCTGGTGATCGGGTTCGTGGCGATCGTGCTGGCCGAGTTCGTACCGGTGCTCACGATGCAGGAGCTCGTGGTGATCGGGACGCTGTTCGCGTTCGCGTTCGTGGCGGCCGGGGTGATCGTGATGCGGCGGCGCATGCCGTACCTGGAGCGGGGGTTCAGGGTGCCGCTCTCGCCGCTGCTGCCCGGGCTGTCGCTGGTGACCACGCTCTGGCTGATGGTGAACCTGCAACTGCTCACCTGGGCGTGGTTCGCCCTGTGGATGGCCTTCGGCCTGCTGGTCTACCTCCTGTACGGCCGCCGCCACAGCCTGCTGGCCCGCCCGCGCACCCCGCTCGAGCCGGTACGCGGCGGCCGCCACCGCCGCTAGGCCGTGTTTTGAAAATGCGGCGCAGAGCGTATGCGGAGGCCTCTCGCTGTCTTAGGCGCCGGGTTTCTCCAGCAAGTGATCGATTCTGAGCCGCAGTTCGTTCAGGTCGTGTTGGAGAGCGTCGTACCAGGCCGGGGTGTCGCGTTGAGCGGAGGTGATGTGCTGGTTCGTCTGTCGGCGAAGGCCTTCGATCTCGATGCCCATGGCCGCCAGGTCTTGAGTGATCTCGGCTCGGGCATCGGTCACCTCGGCCGTCACCAGGGCGACGGCGATCGCGATGGCTGTGATGACCGGGCCGGGACATGGTTGAGCTTCGAGTGCTTGCATACGCAGCTTCAAGCCGAGGATCTCCGCCTCTACGTTCACGTACCCCTGCCTTGTGCCGTCGTGGGACGGGCCCGGCCTGTGGATGACCGGGTTTCCGCTGTTGGTGAGCACATCGTGGCAGGTGGTTCACGCTCAGATAACCGGCGCAGGCGGTCGCGGTGTGGTTTTCTGCACCGCCGCCCGGGTGCCGCCGTTAGGACGTCCGATCACGCCCCATCCGGCATGTCTTGTGCGGGGGAGGAAAGCCATCCCAGTCACCTGGCTGGTGCGGCGTGTCGAAGATCGACAAATAGATGAGGTCTCCGGTAGTTGGTTCAACGACCAAGAAGAACGAAACACCGGAGACCTCGTGGCCAGCGTAGCGGCAATGAGGCGGCACGACCTCACCGACGCACAGTGGGCGGCACTGGAGCCGCACCTGCCTGCGCGTCCGGCCAGGGGGCGTCCGCCGAAGTGGAGCAGACGGCAGTTGATCGACGGGATCCGGTGGCGGATCCGGACCGGGGCGCCGTGGCGGGACGTGCCCGCCTGCTATGGCCACTGGTTCACCGTCTATGGCCTGTTCCGGCGCTGGCAGCGGGCGGGGATCTGGGCTCGGATCCTGGCGGCCTTGCAGGCGTGCGCCGACGCCGCCGGGAAGATCGGCTGGACGGTGAGCGTGGACTCCACCATCGTCCGGGCTCACCAGCACGCGGCCGGCGCACGCCGGGACGGTCATGCGCAGAAGGAGCCGCCCGGTGGGATGTGGGCCGAGCCGGCTGATCATGCGCTGGGGCGCTCGCGTGGCGGGCTGACCACCAAGACTCATCTGGCGTGTGAGCAAGGGCGCAAGCTGATGGCTGCGGTGGTGACCGCGGGGCAGCGGGGCGACAGTCCGCAGTTCACGGTGGTGCTGGGCCGAATCCGGGTGGCTCGGCTCGGCGGCGGCCGGCCGCGGACTCGCCCGGACTGGGTGATGGCCGACAAGGCCTACACCAGCAAGGCCAACCGGGGTTACCTGCGTCGGCGGGGCATCCGGGCGTGCATTCCAAGCAAGGCTGATCAGGACGCGCACCGGCGGGCCAAGGGGTCGAAGGGAGGCCGCCCGCCCGCTTTCGACCCCGCGCAATACCGGCTGCGCCACGCTGTGGAATGCGGCATCAGCCTGCTCAAAAACAATCGCGGCATGGCCACCCGCTATGACAAGCTCGCCGTCCGCTACGAAGCCGTCGTCACCATCGCTGCGATCAACGTGTGGCTCAGAGCCTTATGAAACACGGCCTAGAACCGGCCCGCTCCGCGTTCAAGTCGGCGCCGCTAGAGTCGGCCTGACTCCAGGACGCTGCGCAGGAACTCCCTCGTGCGGGGGTTCTCCGGCTCGGTGAAGATCTGCTCGGCGGGGCCCTTCTCCAGGAGCACGCCGCCGTCAAGGAAGCACACCGTGTCCGAAATATCGCGACAAAAGCTCATCTCGTGAGTCGTGAGGATCATCGTCATGCCCGACTCCTTGAGCTCCTTGATGACCCCCAGCACCTCCAGCACCAGCTCGGGATCGAGCGCCGAGGTGACCTCGTCCAGCAGCATCAGCCTGGGCTGCGTGGCCAGCGCCCTGATGATGGCCACCCGCTGCTGCTGACCGCCCGAGAGCTGGTCGGGGTACGCCCGCGCCTTGTCCGCCAGCCCGAACCTGGCCAGCAGGCCGTGCGCCTGCTCCTCGGCCTCCCCCTTGGCCACCTTGTGCACCTGGCGGGGCGCCAGCGTGACGTTGTCCAGGACGGTCATGTGCGGGAACAGGTTGAACGCCTGGAACACGATGCCCAGCCGCTTGCGCACGTCGTCCACGTTCACGCGCGGGTCCGTGATGTCCTCGCCGTCGAGGAGGATCACGCCGTCGTCCACGGTCTCCAGCAGGTTGACGCAGCGCAGGAGCGTGGACTTGCCCGAGCCGGAGGCCCCGATGAGGCTCACCACCTCGTGCGGGCGCACCTCGAGGTCGATGCCGCGCAGCACGCTGTGGCCGCGGAAGTTCTTCCACACCCCGTCAATGGTGAGCAGGTTGTGTCCCATTGGTTGCTCGCTCATGCGCCACGCCTCCTGCGCGTGCGGGCCGCCAGGTGGTCGGTGAACCTGGCCAGGGGGATGGTGAGCAGGATGAACAGCAGGGCCGCCACCAGGTAGGCCGTGTAGTTGAAGGTGCTGGCCACGTGGATCTGCGCCTGCCTGAGCGCCTCCAGCGGCCCGATGGTCGCCACGAGCGCGGTGTCCTTCTGCAGCGATACGAAGTCGTTGAGCAGCGGCGGCACGACCCTGCGGGTGGCCTGCGGCAGTACCACGAACCGCATGGTCTTGATGTGGCCCAGCCCCAGCGAGCGGGCCGCCGCGACCTGGCTCGGGTGGATGGACTCGATGCCCGAGCGGAACACCTCGGCCACGTACGCGCCGTACGAGAGCGTCAGCGCGATGACGCCCAGCGTCACCAGGTCGGTCGGAATGCCCTGAAGCTGGAGCGCGGGCAGCCCGAACCCGATCAGGTAGATCACCAGGATCGTCGGCACGCCGCGGAAGACGTCGGTGTAGAGCGTGGCCAGCGCCCGGATCGGGAAGAACGCGGGCTTCTTGATCCCCCTGGCCAGCGCCACCAGCAGCCCGACGACCAGGATCAGCGGCTCGGCGATCAGGAAGATCTTGATGTTGAGCAGGAAGCCCCTCAGCACGTCGGGCAGCGCCTTGACGAACTCGTCGAGGTTGAAGAACTTGTCCTGCACCCGCGGCCAGCCGGGTGAGTTCGTGACGATCGAGACGACCAGCACGATGAAGACGATCGTCGAGACCGTCGCGATCGAGGCGGAGCGGCGGGCGTGTGACCGGCGCACCCGCTCCCGCTCGACCTGCCGCTCCGACTTGACCCACTCACCGACCCCGCCGTTCCGGGGCCCGCCGAACTCGCCCACCGCCGTCTGGCCAGGTTCGCCCGCTGCGGACTTGCCGGGTTCGTCGAACTCGCTCATCGCAGCTCTGGGGCGCCCGCCGCCGAGCCGAGCCACTGCTGCTCGATCTTGGCCAGCTCGCCCTTCGACTTCAGCGCCTCAACGGCCTTGTCGACGCACGGCTTGAGCGCGCTGCCCTTCTCCATGACCAGCCCGAACTCCTCGGGCGTGCCGCCCGTCGAGCTGAACTGCCCCACGATCTTGGACTTCTCGACCTGCGCGGCCGTCACGTAGAACGCCGTCGGCAGGTCCACGACCAGCGCGTCCACCTGCTTGTTCTTCAGCGCGTTGACGGCGTCGATCTGCTCGTTGTAGACGTTGGGGTCGTCGGCGGGCTTGATGACGTTCTTGACCGCTTCGAGCGAGGTCGTGCCCACCTGTACGCCGATCTTCGCGTTCTGCAGCTCGGCCAGGCTCTTCGCCCCGGCGAACTTGCTCCCGTCGATCGCCACGATGGCCTGCTTGACGGTGTAGTAGCCCTTGCTGAAGTCGACCGCCTTGGCGCGGTCGGGCGTGATGGACACCTGGTTGACGTCGAAGTCGAACTGCTTGACCCCAGGGGCGAACGCCGAGTCGAACTTGATGGTGCTCCACTGCACCTCGGTGCGGTCGAAGCCGAGCTCTCCCGCCACGGCGAAGGCCACCGCGCTCTCGAAGCCCTGCCCGTTGCTCGGGTCGTCGTCCTTGAACCAGGGCTCATAGGCGGGCTTGTCGGTGCCGATGGTCAGCTTGCCCGCGTTGACCAGCTTGAGCTGGTCCTTGGTGCACGCGGTGGACGCGGACGCGATCGGGCTGGCCGAGCTCGACGTGTTGTCGACCGGCGCGCAGCCGACGAGCGCCACGGCCAGCGCGAGCAGCATGAGGGGACGGGCCATGGCCATGCCTCCAGGGGGAACACGCGAAAGAACGAACGCATTCTACGCTGACCGAATAGGAAATTACGCCCGGCGGTACCCCTGACCATGGAGTTGGCCTAGCTGGGCTCGCGTTGCGGCGACCCGCCGGTGAAGGGTCAGCGAGCGTTTCCTGGAGGGCCCCCAGGCAAGCACGGCGGGTGGCCTGCCCGTGCGCAGCCGTACATTCACAAAAGCCCTCAACCCGAGCCGGCCGTGCGGTGTGGGGCTTTTCACAGGGGCCACAAAAACGGGAAAGCCCCCTCCGGGCGGAGGGGGCTTCCACAGCAGGGCTCAGCCCGCGACGACCTCGACGTCCACCGAGGCCGAAACCTCCGGGTGGAGCTTGATGGTGACGCGGTGCGAGCCGACGCTCTTGATCGGGTTGACGATCTCGATGCGGCGGCGGTCGACGATCGGGCCGCCGGCGGCCTTGACCGCGTCGGCGATGTCGCCCGTCGTGATCGAGCCGAACAGGCGGCCCGACTCGCCGGCGCGCGTGGTCAGGCGGACGCGCAGCGCGCCGATCTGACCGGCGACCTCCTTGGCGGTGCCGAGGTCGCGGATCTCGCGAGCGTCGCGAGCCTTCCTGATCGTCTCGATCTGCTTCTCGGCGCCCCGCGTCCAGCGCATGGCGTAGCCGCGCGGGATGAGGTAGTTACGGCCGTAGCCGTCCTTGACCTCGACGACGTCGCCAGGGGTGCCGAGGCCGGAAACCTCGTTGGTGAGGATGAGCTTCATATCGACAGGCCTCCTTAGCGCGCGGTGCTCGTGTAAGGCAGCAGGGCCACCTCACGCGCGTTCTTGATCGCGGTCGCCACGTCGCGCTGGTGCTGGGTGCAGTTGCCCGTCACCCGGCGGGCACGGATCTTGCCGCGGTCGGAGATGAACTTCCGCAGCAGCGCCGTGTCCTTGTAGTCGACGTAGGAGATCTTGTCGTGGCAGAACAGGCAAACCTTCTTCTTCGGCTTGCGCAGTGCCGGCTTAGCCATCGTGGTGCTCCTTTCAGAGCCCCGCCTTCCGGGCGGGAATGGACTCGGGCTTGTGGACAGGTTTTAGAAAGGCGGTTCGTCGCTGAAGTCGCCGCCGCCGCCGAAGCCGCCGCCGCCCTGCTGGCCGCCGCCGCCTCCGAAGCCGCCACCACCGCCGCCGCCGCCGTAACCGCCGCCACCCTGGGGCGGGGCGGGCGAGGCGGAGGCCCACGGGTCGTCGGCGGGGCCGCCGAAGCCGCCGCCACCACCGCCGCCGCCCTGCCGGGAGGTGCGGTTGACCTTGGCGGTCGCGTTACGCAGGGACGGGCCGACCTCGTCGACCTCGACCTCGTAAACGGTGCGCTTCTCGCCTTCCTTGGTCTCGTAGGACCGCTGCTTGAGCCGCCCCTGCACGATGACCCGCATGCCGCGCTGCAGGCTCTCGGCGGCGTTCTCCGCCGCCTGTCGCCACACGTTGCAGGTCAGGAAGAGGCTTTCGCCATCCTTCCACTCGTTGGTCTGACGATCCATGAACCGCGGAGTGGACGCGATGCGGAATCGAGCCACCGCTTGCCCCGTCGGGGTGAAGCGCAGCTCCGGGTCGTCGACCAGGTTGCCGACGATGGTGATTACGGTGTCGCCTGCTGCCATGGCTTGCGCTCGCCTTCCTGCACGCCTTCGCTTGGATTACGGCTCAGAGTACGGGGCTTCCCCGACAAAAACCGGGGTTAGTGCACGTCGGGACGGAGGACCTTGGTGCGCAGAATGCCCTCGTTGAGGTTCATCTGCCGGTCGAGCTCCTTGACCGTCGCGGGCTCCGCGGACAGGTCGATGACGGCGTAGATGCCTTCGGACTTCTTGTCGATGTCGTAGGCGAGACGGCGACGGCCCCAGACGTCGACCTTCTCCACGGTGCCGCCGTCGTTGCGGACCACGGTGAGGAACTGGTCGAGGGACGGCGCGACAGTGCGCTCATCGAGCGAAGGGTCCAGGATGACCATTACTTCGTAACGACGCATGCGGACTCCAACCTCCTCTGGACTCTTGCGGTCACGACACTCTGCCGTGACAGGAGGACGCTGACGTCTGTGCCCGGATGCCCCTTTCGGCACCCCGGGGCGATGGTTCAGCCATCACAACGCAGCTTGCCCAGGTTACCAGCCGCGGGAAGGTGGGAAGGCCTTTAGGAAACCTAGGGGGTGGTGGCCGTGCCACATGTGCTTCAGCCCTCCCAGCGGGAGCGGTTCAGGCTCACACTCAACAGCGACGGGCATGCGCATCCGGTGGAGAACGCCCTGGCGGTGGCGGCGCTCGTTTGCGGTCTCGTCGCCTTCGTCTCCACATTCTGGGTCGCCGCGCACGCGGTCTCCTCGTGGGCCGGACTGCTGGGCTTCGGGGTCGGGCTGTATTCCCAGTACATCTCGGCGACCACGCCGCAGCGGGCGCTCAACATCGTCGGCATCGTGGCGTCGTTCGTGGGGGCCGCGCTGGGCATCGCCCACGGCGGTTTTCTCCCTCACTAAGACTCGCTGAGGCTCGTTCGAGCCGATGTGGAACGGCCCCGTCGCCCGGGGCCGTTCCGGCATGCCGCTCATCCGCCGATGTGCAGGTCTATACCGAGCAGGACCAGGAACCAGAGGAAGACCGCGAGCAGCGCTTCCGCGAGGTCTCTGAGCAGTCCGGGGGTGATGTAGTGGTAGACCCAGCCCACGTAGAGCCCGATCACGACGTAGACCAATAAGATCAGCGCTCGCAAGCGCCAGCGTGCCATGTCGTTTCTCCTCATTTAGGGGGCGCATGGCGACTTCCCGAGCAGGCGCCCGGCAAACCGATCGGTCCCCCGGCTGCGGCCCTGCTCCCCGGCGTAAGCTCGGGAGCTATGGTGCGCATCGGAGCTCATGTCGATCAGGACGATCCCGCCGCCCACGCCGAGGCGGTGGGGGCCGAGGTGGTGCAGTTCTTCCTCGGCGACCCGCAGGGTTACGACAAGCCGGTGCTGCCCGCCAAACCGGTCGAGGGCGTCGACATCTACATTCACGCCCCCTACCTGGTCAACGTCGCCACCACGAACAACCGCATCAGGATCCCCAGCCGCAAGCTGCTGGAGCAGCACCTCAAGGCCGCCGCCGGGCTCGGCGCCAAGGGCCTGATCGTGCACGGCGGCCACGTCAACAAGAACGACGACCCGCAGGCCGGCTTCGACAACTGGCGCAAGGTGTTCGAGCGCATGGAGTGCCCCATCCCCGTGCTGATCGAGAACACCGCGGGCGGCGGCAACGCGATGGCGCGCAAGCTCGAGCGCATCGCCCGGCTGTGGGAGGCGCTCGACGGGTTCGACGTGGGCTTCTGCCTCGACACCTGCCACGCCCACGCGGGCGGCGAGGAGCTGGTCGACCTGGTCGAGCGGGTCAAGGCCATCACCGGCCGGATCGACCTCGTCCACTGCAACGACTCGCGTGACGACTTCGACTCCGGCGCCGACCGCCACGCCAACCTGGGCAAGGGGAAGATCGACCCGGAGCTGATCCTGGCGGTCTGCCGCGCGGCCGACGCGCCGATCGTGGTGGAGACGCCCGGCGACGGTCAGGCGGACGACATCGCGTTCCTGCGCAAGAACCTCTAGGAAATACACACAGCCTGTGGATAACTTCCCTGGATTACCAAGACGAAGAAGTGGGTAGAAAGATCAGCCCGCCCACGCGCCACTCAGGAAGCGTTCCGCGTTGAGCAGCATGAGCGGCCCGAAGATCAGGGCGTACACGACCATCACCCACGGCCTCCTGGTCGCGACCTTCGCGACCAGGATCCACAGCGGGAACCACAGCAGCAGCGAGCGCGGGATCGACAGGTAGTACGCCGAGGTCATCAGCGCCGCCGCCTGCAGCCCCGTGTAGACGAGCTCGCTCCACCGGCGCAGCGTGAGGAGCCAGATCAGCACCGCCACCGCCAGGACCGCCCCCGCGATCTCCATCCGGAAGGCCACCGCGTTGTCGTCGGAACCCATGGCCGAGTGCCAGGTCGACTTCCACGCCTCCCACGGCCAGGCGAAGTCCCGCCCCCACCCGGCCTCCTGCGCGTGCTTCCACGCCAGCCAGTCACCCGACCTGCTGTAGTGGTAGTACGAGTACGTCACCAGCGGCACGAACGGCACGACCAGCCACCCCGCCTGCCGGATGCGCTCCCGGACGGGCTCGCGCCGGGTGAGGAACTCCACCACGAGCGCGACCGCGAGAAAAAGCCCCGTGATCCGCACGCACGAGGCGCACGCGGCGAGCGAGGCCGCCACGGACCATTGCCCCTGCCTGGCGGCCAGCCAGGCCGGGATCGCGAAGGCCAGGAAGAGGGACTCGCTGTAGCCCGCCGCCAGGAACACCGCCATCGGGTAGAGCAGCAGCGCCAGCACCGCCATCCAGCCGGAGGCGCCTTCCAGCTCGGCCAGCCGGGCCAGCGCCACCATGGCCACCGCCCCGGCGACGAGCGAGATGAGCAGCCCGGCCGCCGCCCAGTCCGGCACGACGAGGTGCACCGCCCGCAGCAGCACCGGAAAGCCGGGGAAGAACGCGGGCAGCCCGTCGTCCACATGCTTGCCGGGCTCGCCGTTGTAGCCGTACTGGGCGATGGTGATGAACAGCCCGGCATCCCACTTGCGCCACTTGTCGGCGTACGCGCCGAGGGCCGTCCCCAGCAGCGTCACCACCAGCAGTCCCGCCCGCGAGCCTAACCAGAGCAGCAGCGCGTCCCGGCCGGCCGAGCGAGTGATCATCGAACGGCTGGTGTCAGAGTGAACCGGTCACGAGCGTCGTCGAAGACGCCGCCACCCTGGTCGTCGACGTCGCCCTGGCGCACGACGTCCTTGTCGGGACGGAGGATGTCCCGCACGACGAACGCCATCATGATCCCGATCGTGATGACCCGCCCCCAGACGGCGGTGAAGTACGTGTCGTCACCGATGCCCAGGTCGTTCCTGCTGAACGGCGACTGCGCGACCAGGTAGAGCCAGATGGCGATGAAGTACCAGATCTCGGCGAGCTGCCACAGCACCAGCGGCTTCCAGTTGGGCCTGGCCAGCACGGCGAACGGCACGAGCCAGAGCACGAACTGCGGCGACCACACCTTGTTCGTCATCATGAACGCGGCCAGCGCCAG
This sequence comes from Nonomuraea angiospora, assembly GCF_014873145.1. NCBI lineage: Bacteria > Bacillati > Actinomycetota > Actinomycetes > Streptosporangiales > Streptosporangiaceae > Nonomuraea > Nonomuraea angiospora. The sequence continues at coordinate 7,723,758 of NZ_JADBEK010000001.1, forward strand.
GAAGCAGATCTGCGCCAGCCTGGGCCGCCGCGGCGCGGCCAGCGCGAGCACGGCGATGCCCAGGCACAGGATGGCAAGGGACGCCATGCCCAGCTTGCTGACGTCGCCGTCCCCCAGGACGGGGATCCCCTTGTTCTGGAAGAACAGCCACGGCGAGCCCCAGTCGACCCCGCGTTCCTGGGAGAAGACGTAGAACCTGCGCCATCCCTCCCACGCGAAGATCATGAACGGCGCGTTGACCACGATCCACGCGCCGGCCGTGGCGCCCAGGGTGACCAGGAACGGCCGCCATCGCGCGGTGCGCAACGTGAGCAGGAACAGCGCCCCCAGGAACATCAGCGGATAGAACTTGGTCGCGATGGCCAGCCCCAGCAGCACCCCGGCCAGCACCTGACGCTGCCGCGCCCAGGCCAGCAGCATGCCCATCGACAGCGCGCCGGCGACCAGGTCCCAGTTGATGTACGCGGCCAGCACGACGGCGGGCGAGATGGCGTACCAGAGCGCGTCCCACCGCCGGGTGGGCCCGGCCACCGCGGCCATCAGCAGGACGCCGACGACCAGGCAGATGCCGAGCAGGATGACCGTCAGGTCGTAGAACCTGACCGCCTGCGCGCCCACGTCGGCTCCGACCGCCCTGGCGAACCAGCTGATGACCTGCATGACCTCGCCCAGCACGACCGGGTACTCGACCTGCTTGTCGAACGGCACGGCGGCGAAGTAGGGGTCCTGGGTCGACAGCGCCCTGTCGAAGTACAGGGGGTAGATGTCGGTGTAGCAGAAGTTGGTGTACGTCGTGACCTGGTCGTTCCAGCCGCCGGTGCGGCAGGGCAGGCGCACGACGTAGGCGAGGGTCGCCCCCAGGGCCGCGAACAGCCCCAGGGGGAGGTACGGAACGGCACGCGCCACGAAGGGGACGCGTACCTCCGTGCTGGTCACCGGTCCTCAGGTCTGGACATCGGCGACCATCCCGAGGGTCTCGCCTCGGGCACCCGGCCGCCGCCGACCCCGTCGCCATCGGCGGTCTGCGGGATGCCCTGGTCACCGCCGTCGTCGACGTTGTCGCCCCCGTCGTCGATGGTGACGTTGTCGTCGGGGTTGGCGTTGTCGTCACACGGGTTGACGAGGCAGTCCTGGTTGCCCTGGTCGTCGAAGGGGTTGTCCCCGCTGTCGAACGGGTTGTCGGGGGTCTTCGACGGCTTGGGCGTCGGGCTCGGCACGATGTTCTCGGCCAATCCCACATCGGCCTTCTCCGGGAACTGCTCGATCGGCAGGCCCTCGTGAGCGGCCAGCATGAACCTCTGCCACGTGAGCGTGGGCGCGTCGGCGCCCTCGAAGCCCAGGCCCACCTCGTACGGCCTGCTGTAGGGGTTGTCGGCGTTGTACTTCGTGCTCTTCTTGCTGCCGCGCGGCGTCACCGGGCAGGTGCGGTTCGCGTTGGGCGTGACGACCTTGCCCGTCTTCGTCTTGCACTGCTCGCGGTAGAAGCCGACCGCGGCGGAGATCTGCGGCGTGTAGCCGACGAACCAGGCGCCGTTCTCGTCGTTGTTCGTGCCGGTCTTGCCGGCGGCCGGCCGGTTGCCCAGGCCCTTGCCCCGCGCGGTGCCGCTCCGCAGCACCGCCTCCATGGCGACCGTGGCGTCGGCGGCGACCCCGGGGTCGATGACCCGCTTGGAGGCGAGCTGCTCGCCGTAGACGACCTGCTTGCCCAGCCTGACTTCCTGCACCACGTGGTACTTGGTGTACTTGCCGGCGTTGGCGAAGATGGAGTAGCCGGCGGCCTGCTCGACCGGTGTCACGAGGGCGCTGCCGATGGCGAACTGGTAGTGGTGCTGTTTGACGTCGTCTTCCATGCGCTGCTGGTCGAACCCGGCCGCCTCGACGAGGTTCTTCACGTCGTCAATCTTGTTGGGCAGCGCGAACGCCATCGACACGTACGCCGTGTTGACCGAATCGGCAGTGGCCTTGATCACATCGACGGCCGGGCCGACGTTGTGGCTGTTCTTGAATCCGCCCCGCGCCTGGCCCGGCAGCTCCTTCGGCACCGTCTCGTTGCCCGGCACGTAGCTCTTCAGCGAGTAGCCGGCCTGCAGCCAGGCCGCCAGCACGTACGGCTTGAACGCGGACGCGGCCTGCTTCTTGGCGTCAAAGGGCTCGTTGAACTGGTCCGTGACGTAGTTGCTGCCACCGTAGAACGCCAGAACTCGGCCGTTCTTCGGGTTCACCGCGGCCAGGCCCGCGTGGTACTCCTTGCTCATGCTGTCCGTCGTGCTCTTCACGGCGGTCTCCGCGGCCTTCATGAGCTTCTTGTCGAAGGTGGAGACGATGTGGTAGCCGCCGCTCCTGACCTCGTCGGGGGTGAGGCGGCGCCGCTCCTTCAGCTCCTGGAGGACCTGCGTCACCATGTAGCCCCTGAGACCGCCGAGCTCGTTGCTGTCGCTGTCCTTGCGGAGCTTGGGGAACTTGGCGGTCTGCGGCAGCTTGCCGTACTTGTCCGGCCACTGCTCGGCCATGTACTGGATCACGGTCTTCCAGCGGGCCTTGAGCTCAGGAGCATCGGGCTCCCAGTTGGGCTGCTGGATGCGCGCGGCGAGGTAGGCGCCCTGCTCGGGCGTCAGCTTGGCGGCGTGGGCGTCCTTGTCGAAATACGCCTGCGCGGCGGCCTCGACGCCGTAGGCCTTGCCGAAGTTGACGGTGTTCAGGTAGGTCTTCAGGATCTCGTCCTTGGACAAGGTCTCGTCGAGCTTGACCGCGACGAAGATCTCCATGACCTTGCGCTTGATGGACACTTCCTGGCTGAGGCCGTCGTAGTAGTTGCGGGCCATCTGCTGGGTGATCGTCGAGGCGCCCTGCAGCTGCTGGCCGGTCGCCGTCATCCAGACCGAGCGGAACATGCCGGAGATCGAGATGCCGGAGTCCTCGTAGAACGTCTTGTTCTCGATGGCCACCGCGGCGTCCCTGACGCTCGGGGACATCTTGGAGATGTCATCGAGGATCACGCGCTTCGTGCCGAGCCGGGCGATCTCGGTCTTGCCGTCCCGGTAGTAGATGGTGCTCTGCTGCGCGAGCGCGTCCGACTTCGCCTGGTCGGCGGTCGGCACCGGCGTGTTGGCGTACGCGACCATGACCATGCCGAAGAGGCCGGCCGCGAGCACCACGAAGCCGGCCACGACGATCTTCCAGCTGGGCACGAACCTGCGCCAGCCGCCCTTGCCGTCGCCGCCCTTCTTCGTCGGCGGCCCGGGAGGCTCGGGCGGCCCGCCGTCGCCCTTCCTGCGCGAGCGCCGCGGCGCGTCGCTGACGATCGTCTCCTGGTTGCTCATCGACCGCGCCTCCTGCCGGGCGCGCGTGCGCGGCCCCGGCTGGTCACCGCGCGTAAGCGGCCCGTCGCCACGCATGGGAGGGCCGTCGCCGCGCGTGGGCGGTCCGTCGCCACGCATAGGGGGGCCCTCACCGCGCCTGGGAGGCTCGTCGTACGGCTGCGCGGCCATGGCGCCGGTCTGCTCGTAAGCGGCTTCCGGACGACGCTCCGGCTGCGGCGCGCCGCCCCAGCCGGACTCACCGGTTTGCGGAGGAGAACCCTGGGGCACAGAACGGGATGAGCCGGAGCGACGGCGCCTTCCTGGGCGGGCCGTCCCCTCATTCATGCTGTTACTCACACGTCCTCGCATCGTCGTCGGAAACATAAACGGCGGTTGGGCGTGAGGTTTCTCGCCGCCCTCGGTCTTCACAGTTGGCTGACGAGGTCAGGCGGTCCGTTTCCGAGGACGTATGAAACCGTCAGGTGGTTCCAAGAACAACCTTGGCAGACCTCGACAACGTACACGCGGAACTCATCGTAATCATGAGCCATTGCGACGAGTTCCGATGTGACCTTTGCCTGTCCGGCATGCCTACCGAGCGAATCGCCGTAGACGTAGGTCACATTGGTGACGTTCTCCCTTTCGCAAACCGGGCAGAGGCGTTCGGTCGGCTCGCCGAAGTGGCGTGCCGCGCGAAGGAGGTAGGGCTGTGCGTCACACACGTCGCCCCGCGAGGTGCGCCCCATGCGCAGGGAGCGGACCACCGCCCGTTTCGCAAGGCCGTAATCCACCACCCTTCGCTGTGACCACATGGGCGCCAGACTACGGCGTTTTGCGACTCCATCCCAACGACTTGCCAGATTCACAGATTGCCGCCATATAGCGACCCGACGTATCCTGGGGATGTATCGGCTCGATACATCGACGCGAGAGGGGGCGGGTTCCGATGGGCGGCGGACAGGGCAGGGTCTTGGAACTGGCCGTGCTCGGGTCGCTGCACGAGACGCCACTGCACGGCTATGAGCTGCGCAAACGGCTCAACGCCCTGCTGGGGATGTTCCGTGCGTTCTCCTACGGGTCGCTGTACCCCTGTCTGCGATCGCTCCTGGCCCAGGGCCTCATCGCGGAGGAGCAACCCGCTCCCACCACGATCGTCGGCGGCAGATCGAAGATCGTTTACAAGCTGACGGCCGAGGGCAAGGAACGGCTGCAGGACATGCTGACGCAGGCCGGCCCCTCCGCTTGGGAGGACGAGAGCTTCGGCGTGCACTTCGCGTTCTTCCGCCACACCGAGGCGGAAGTGCGGCTGCGCATTCTCGAAGGCCGCCGTAGCCGGCTGGAGGAGCGACTCGACGCGGTGCGCACGGCTCTGGCGCGCACCAGGGAGCGCCTCGACAGTTACACGCTCGAGCTGCAGCGGCATGGGCTCGAGTCGGTCGAGCGCGAGGTGCGCTGGCTCAACGAGCTGATCGCGACAGAGCGTCGGGCCTCGTCGGAAGAGGGGCCCGCAAGAGATACCACGTCAACTGATGAGTAAGGGAGCGAATGCGATGGGTTCGGTTCGCGTGGCCATTGTCGGTGTCGGAAACTGCGCGTCGTCGCTGGTCCAGGGCGTCCACTACTACAAGGACGCCGACCCGGACATTCGGGTCCCGGGCCTCATGCACGTGAAGTTCGGCGATTATCACGTCGGTGACGTCGAGTTCGTCGCCGCGTTCGACGTCGACGCCAAGAAGGTCGGCCGCGATCTGGCGGAGGCGATCGTCGCCAGCGAGAACAACACGATCAAGATCTGCGACGTGCCGCCCACGGGGGTGACCGTCCAGCGCGGCCATACCTTCGACGGGCTGGGTGAGTACTACCGGGAGATCATCGAGGAGTCCGACGAGACGCCCGTCGATGTCGTCCAGGTGCTCCGTGACAACCAGGTCGACGTCCTGGTCTCCTACCTGCCGGTGGGCTCGGAGGAGGCGGACCGCTTCTACGCCCAGTGCGCCATCGACGCCGGCGTGGCGTTCGTGAACGCGCTGCCGGTCTTCATCGCCTCCGACCCGGTGTGGGCGGAGAAGTTCACCAAGGCCGGGGTGCCGATCGTCGGCGACGACATCAAGTCGCAGGTCGGCGCCACCATCACGCACCGCGTGATGGCCAAGCTGTTCGAGGACCGCGGGGTGGAGCTGCTGCGCACGTACCAGCTCAACGTCGGGGGCAACATGGACTTCATGAACATGCTGGAGCGCAAGCGCCTCCAGTCCAAGAAGATCTCGAAGACGCAGGCCGTCACCTCGCAGATCCCGCACGAGATGGGCAAGGCCGACGTGCACATCGGGCCGTCGGACCACGTGCCGTGGCTGGACGACCGGAAGCTGGCGTTCGTGCGGCTGGAGGGCCGCTCGTTCGGCGACACGCCGCTCAACCTCGAGTACAAGCTGGAGGTCTGGGACTCGCCGAACTCGGCGGGGATCATCATCGACGCGGTACGGGCCGCCAAGATCGCCCTCGACCGCGGGGTCGGGGGGCCGATCCTGTCGGCGTCCTCGTACTTCATGAAGTCGCCGCCGAAGCAGTTCTCGGACGACGAGGCGCGGGACTACGTCGAGAAGTTCATCCGGGGCGAGGTCGAGCGCTGACCCCCCTGGTCTGACCGGCGCCGCACCCGGGTCCACGGGTGCGGCGCCGCACTGTCTACGGGCGGGCGGCCGGGGGCAGCTCGGCGGGCGAGGCGGGATGCCAGGTCAGCGGGTCGGCGCCGAGGTCGGCCAGCAGGGGCACCTGCTCCTGGCACCAGGGCGAGACGGCCAGCAGCCCGTTGCGCACTCCCTCGGCGAACTCCTTCCACGGCATCCACATCGTCTCGCCCACCTCGGCGGGGTTGGGGACGACGGGCGAGGCCACGGTGACGCGGTAGACCGGGCAGAGCTCGTGCTCGACGATCCCGTTGGCCATGGCGGCGCGGTAGGAGAAGGCCGGCAGCATGAGGTCGACGCGGTCCACCGTGAGCCCCAGCTCGTAGGAGAGCCGGCGCTCGACGGCCCGCTCCAGCGGCTCGCCCGGCAGCGGGTGGCCGCAGCAGCTGTTGGTCCAGGTCCCCGGCCACGTGAGCTTGCTGTCCGCTCTCCTGGTCAGCAGCACCCGGCTCTCGTCGTCGAAGACATAGCTGGAAAACGCCAGGTGAAGAGGCGTCTCGCGACCGTGCACCGCCAGCTTGGGCGCTGTCCCGAGTGCGTGGCCGTCGCGGTCGACCAGCACAACGTGTTCCTCAGTCGTCACGCTATGAAGCGTACGAGACGCGGTGACCGTTCGGAACCCACGGCCCACCTGCCGTATCGCGACTCTCGCGCATCCTAGGCGATGGGTGGAGGGCTAGGCTGGCCGCGTGTCATTTGTGGCCGACCTACGCGTGGTCCTGCGGGGCGAAGATTTCCGGCGGTTGTTCGCCACCCGGCTGATCTCCCAGTTCTCCGACGGGATCTTCCAGTTCGGGGTGGCCGGATTCGCCTTCTTCAGCCCCGAGAGCCAGACGACGGCGCTCGCGGTGGCCGCCGGGCTGGCGGTGCTGCTGCTGCCGTACAGCGTGCTCGGGCCCTTCGTGGGCGTGTTCATCGACCGCTGGTCACGACGGCAGATCCTGGTGGTCGCGCCGATCGTGCGCGGCGCGCTGCTGCTGGTCGCGGCGGCGCTGGTCGCCGTCGACGTGCCGGACCCGGTCTTCTACGGCGCGGCGCTGGCCGTGCTGGGCGTCAACAGGTTCTTCCTGGCCGCGCTCGGCGCCTCGCTGCCGCACGTGGTGCCGCCCGACCGGCTGATGGCCGCCAACGCGGTCGTCCCCACGTCGGGCACCGTGGTCACGTTCGTGGGCGTGGGGCTCGGTTATCTGCTGCGCAAGGTGTTCGGCGCCGAGGACCACGGCGTGGCGCTGCTCCTGGTCGTCTCGGGCGTGGTATTCGGCCTGAGCGCGCTGGTCGCGCGGACGATGGACCGCGGCCTGCTCGGCCCGCAGTCCGACCCGAGCCGGCCGCAGGCGCGCGAGGCCCTGCGCAACGTGGTCGGCGGCCTCACGGACGGCGCCAGGCACCTGGTCAAGCACCGCGTCGCGGCCTCCACCATGGGCGCGATGGCCGCCCACCGCTTCTTCTACGGCATAGCCACCGCGCTCGGCATCATCCTCTACCGCTACTACTTCTACAACGGCGACGCCGACGCCGCGCTGAGCGGGGTCAGCCTGGTCGTGGCGACCTCCGGCGTCGGCTACGCCATCGCCGTGGTCATCACCCCGTACGCCACCGAGCGGTTCACGATCGAGCGCTGGGTGCCGATCGCGCTGACGACGGCCGGGGTGCTGACGGCGGCGCTGGTGCTGCCGTTCCAGGAGTGGGGGCTGCCGGTGGCGGGGTTCGTGCTGGGCGTGGCCGGGCAGAGCGTCAAGATCTGCGCCGACACCACGGTCCAGCGCGACGTCGAGGACATCTACCTGGGCCGGGCGTTCTCGATCTACGACATGCTCTTCAACGGCATGTACGTCCTCGCCGCGGCCCTGTCGGCGGCCATCCTGCCCGCCGACGGCAAGTCCTACGCGGCCGTCGTGATCGCCGCCGTCGGCTATCCCCTGGCCGCGCTCGCGTACCGGATGATCACGCGCCCACGTCGTTCGACCTCGCCCACTCCAACAGCGCCTCGGTAGCCGCTTCCTTGCCGATCACGCCCTTGTCGAGCCTGATCTCCAGCAGGAACTTGTACGCCCGGCCCACCACCGGCCCCGGCCCGATGCCGAGGACCCGCTGGATCTCGTTGCCGTCGAGCTCGGGGCGGATCTTGGCCAGCTCCTCCTCGTCGGCGAGCTTGGCGATGCGCTCCTCGAGCTGGTCGTAGGTCCGCGACAGCGTCACCGCCTTGCGCTTGTTGCGCGTGGTGCAGTCGGCCCTGGTCAGCTTGTGGAGCCGGTCCAGCAGGTGGCCGGCGTCGCGCACGTAGCGGCGTACGGCGCTGTCGGTCCACTCCCCCGTGCCGTAGCCGTGGAAGCGCAGGTGCAGCTCCACCAGCCGCGCCACGTCCGACACCACGTCCTTGGGGAACTTCAGCTCCGCCATGCGCTTCTTGGTCATCTGCGCGCCGACCACCTCGTGGTGGTGGAACGACACCCGCCCGCCCGTCTCGTGGCGGCGCGTCTTCGGCTTGCCGATGTCGTGCATGAGCGCCGCCCAGCGCAGGATGCGGTCGGCCTTGCCGTCCTCCTCCTGCGCGATGGCCTGGTCGAGCACGGTCAGCGTGTGCTCGTAGACGTCCTTGTGCCGGTGGTGCTCGTCGATCTCCAGCCGCAGCTTGGGCAGCTCGGGCAGCACGTGCGCGGCCAGCCCGGTCTCGACCAGCAGCCGCAGGCCCTCGCGCGGGTTGCCGCCGCAGACGAGCTTGTCGAGCTCCTCGCGGATGCGCTCGGCCGAGACGATCTCGATGCGCCCGGCCATCGCGATCATCGCCGCCACGGCGCCCTCGTCCACCGCGAACCCGAGCTGCGAGGCGAACCTGGCGGCCCGCAGCATGCGCAGCGGGTCGTCGCCGAAGGACCGTTCGGGGGTGCCCGGCGTGCGCAGCACCTTGGCCTTCAGGTCGTCGAGCCCGCCGTACGGGTCGACGAACTCGTGGCCCGGCAGCCGCACCGCCATCGCGTTGACCGCGAAGTCGCGCCGTTCGAGGTCCTCGTCGAGCGTCTCGCCGTACATGACCTCGGGCTTGCGCGACTTCGGGTCGTACGACTCGCTCCGGTACGTCGTGATCTCGATCAGCCAGCCGCCCTTGCGCAGGCCCACAGTGCCGAAGTCGATGCCGATGGTCCAGACGGAGTCGGCCCAGTCCCTGACGATCTCCAGCACCCGCTCGGGGCGGGCGTCGGTGGTCAGGTCGAGGTCGTTGCCGATGCGGCCGAGCAGCAGATCGCGTACGGGGCCGCCGACGAGGGCCAGCTCGTGGCCCTGTGCCGCGAAGAGGCGGCCGAGCTCGTCGGCCACCGGGGCGATCTTGCGGAACAGGTCCGTCATGGCCCGCCGTTGGCTGTCAGTCAGAGTTGAGTCGGACAAGCGGGTAGGTCCTTCTGGGAGCATTCCGGAACATATCCCCCGAGCCACACCAGGTCCGGGTTACCGTCGGTCCAAGGACCGTCGGGGGCCAGGGAACGAGGCAAGGAGGACTATATGAAGGACGCCCTCGCGATCCACCGCTGGCTCCTCGCCCACCAGGTCCATCATGAGATCGTACGCCTTCCGCGTCCCATGACTTGCGCGGAAGATCTGCCCGAGGCGGTCTCCGCGGCGCCGAGCAGGTGCCTGATGGTCACGGTGCTCGAGGTCGCCACGAGGGTCGGCCGCGAGGTCGTCATCGCGGTCACCACCCCCGTGTCGGCGCCGCCACCGGTGGGAGCCGTCGGCGGAGTGCTGGGCGTGCGCCGGGTGCGACCGGCTCCGGTCCACGTGGTCAACGCGGCCACCGACTACGCGAGCGGGCTGGTGTGCCCGCTGCTCCTGCCCGAGCCGCTGCCCAAGTTCGTCGACGACCGGCTGCCGGCCGACTTCCTGACCGACGGCGGGCCGGTCTACACCCCGACCGGCGAACGGCATACCGCCCTGACCCTGCGCGCACTCGACCTGATCGCACTTCTGCCAGGCAAGATGGTCGACCTCAGGGCGAAAGGATCACGTGAGGCGGTCGCGCGGCGGCACTGAGCCCGTACCATTGCGGGCGTGTGTCGTCGTCCTCCAGCTCGGGCATTCGCGTGATCCGTAAGGCCACGCTGCTCGCCGCGCTGCTCGCCCTCACCGTGGTGGCGACCGCGCCCGGCGCGGCTGCCGCGAAGTCCGCGAAGGCGATCAGGCAGACCGTGGCCCTGTCGATCTCGTCGATCTCGCCTCAGGTGCCGACCGCGCAGACCGATGTGATCAAGTTCACCGGCTCCCTCCGCAACGACAGCGGCGCGCCGCAGAACGGCCTGCGCGTGCGCCTGCGTTACGCCTCGCAGAAGTTCCCCGACCGCGCCGCCCTGACCACCTACCAGAACGACCAGAACCCCGCGACTCTGTGGGGCATCGGCTCCCAGAACTCGTTCATGGACGTGCCGGCGCTGGCCGCCGGCGCCCAGGCGCGATGGGAGTTCACCGCGACGCCCGTGCAGCTCGGCTACCGCTCGTTCGGGGTCTACCCGGTGGCCGTGGAGGTGATCCAGAACGGCGTGCAGGTCATGACGCAGCGCACGTACCTCACCTACGCGCCGCCCACGGTGCCGAAGCTGCCGCGCAACAAGCTGGCCATCGCCCTGCCCGTCATCGACCAGCCCCATCGCGGGACCGACCGCGACGCGAAGAGCGGCGCGCCGCTGTTCGTGGACGACAAGCTGAGCCAGTCGATCACCGGCAAGGGCCGCCTGGCCGACCTGGCGCGCATCGCGCAGGCCGCGCCCAAGGCCGTCACCTGGTTCATGGAGCCCTCGCTGCTCGACGACCTCGACGCGATGAAGAACAAGTACCTGGTCAAGGTCAAGGACGAGACGCAGGAGAAGCCCGCCAACCCCGAGGCCGCCAACTGGCTGACGACCATGCGCACCGCGCTGGCCAGCTCTCCCGTGGCCGCGGTCCCGTACGCCGATCCCGACGTGGCCGCGCTCGCGCACCAGGGGCTGGACACGCAGACCGGCCGGGCGATCGAGCTGGGCAGGCAGAAGGCCGCCGCGCTGCTCCAGCGCGAGGTCAAGACCAACATCAACTGGCCGCCCGCCGGCATGCTCGACGCCGACGCGCTCGACCTGCTCTCGGTCAGCAAGGACCGGGTCGACACGGTCCTGCTCAACTCCACCAACCTGCCGCCGCAGCCGCCCGTACCGTTCACGCCCGACGCCGCCTCCACGCTCGACTCGGTCAACGGGCCCGTCACCGCGCTGGTCGCCGACGCCGAGCTGAGCAAGCTCTTCGAGCCCGCGGCGCCCACCTCCGTGCTGCTCAGCACGCAGCGTTTCATCGCCGAGACCGCGATGATCGCCGCGGAGGCCGGCCAGACCTCGCCCAGGTCCCTCGTCATCGCCCCGTCGCGCCGGTGGGACCCCAACCCCACGCTCGTCAACGCGCTGATCAAGACCGCGAACAAGTTGCCGTGGCTGCATCTGACCCCGCTGGAGTCGATCAAGTCGACCAAGCTGTCGGTGCCGCGCGCCGGGCTGACCTACACCGACCAGGACCGCAAGGAAGAGCTGACCGCGAAATACCTCAACCCGGTCAAGGACATCGCGTCGAAGGCGCAGCTCACCTCCCTGATCACGGAGGCGAAGACGCCGTCCAGCTTCGACGCGGCGGTCCTGCGGCTGACCTCCTCGGCCTGGCGCAACAGCACCCGCGCGGGCCGCGCGGTGACCAAGCTGGTCAGCGCGGCGGTGACGGACCAGACCGAGAAGATCGAGATCACCGGGTCGGGCCCCACCCGGACCCGCACGCTGGCGGGCAGCAGCGGCCAGGTCCCGATCAGCGTCAAGAACGAGCTGGGCGTGCCGATCGCCCTCTACATCGACGTCACGTCCAACAACCCCGAGCTGTTGCAGGTCGACTTCCCGCAGACGGAGCCGATGACGATCGGCCCCCGGCAGAGCGGCATGGTCCAGGTGAAGATGAACGCCGCCCCCGGCACCAGCGGCGACGCGACGGTCACCGTGCAGCTCAAGACCTCCGACAACCAGCCGTACGGCAAGCCGCAGCGGCTGACCATCCGTACCACCGGCTACACCGGGATCGCCTCGGTGATCGTGGGCGCCGCCCTGACCGTGATGCTCGCCGCCGTGGTGATGCGAGTGCTGCGGCGCAGGTCGGAGCGGAAGCTCGCGCACGCGGCCAAGACCCGGGAGAATGAGATCGTATGAGTCGCATGCTTCGGGCCAGCGCCATCATGGCGGCGGGCACGATGGTGTCCAGGGTCACGGGGTTCGTGCGGACCATGGTGCTGGCCTACGCCATCGGCACGAAGGCGCTGGGCGACTCCTACAACGCGGCGTACGCGATCCCGTACAGCATCCTCGACCTGCTGCTGCTCGGCGTGCTGAGCAGCGTCGTGGTGCCGATGATCGTCCGGGCGCAGCAGCACGACGCCGACGGCGGCCGGGCCTACGAGCAGCGGCTGCTGACGATCTCGGCGGTGGCGCTGATCGTGGTGGCGGTGCTGGCGGTGTTCGGCGCGCCGCTGCTGATCGACCTCTACACCGACTGGGCGCCGGGCAGCCCCAAGTTCGAGGTCGCGGTCACGCTGGCCCGCTTCATCCTGCCGCAGCTCGCCTTCTTCGGCGTGGGCGCGGTGGCGGGCGCCATCCTCAACACCCGCGACCGCTACGGCGCGCCCATGTGGGCGCCCGTGGTCAACAACCTGGTCGTCATCTGCGTGTTCCTGGCCTACGCCATGGTCGGCGGCGAGCGCGACAACATCGAGCAGATCAGCACCGGCGACATGGCGCTGCTCGGGCTGGGCACCACGGCGGGCATCGTGGCCCAGGCGGCCATCCTGATCGTGGCGCTCAAGCGGGTCGGGTTCGTCTTCGTGCCCCGCTTCGACGTGCGCAACGCGCGGCTGGGCGAGATGGCCAGGGCGGGCGTCTGGACGATCGGCTACGTGATCGTCACCCAGCTCGGCTTCATGCTGACCACCAACCTGGCCAGCAAGGCGGGCGACGCGGTCGAGGGGCACGGCATCAGCCCGTACACGCTGGCGTTCCAGCTCTTCCAGCTCCCGTACGGCGTCATCGGCGTCTCGGTGATCACCGCGATGCTGCCCAGGATGAGCCGGGCCGTCGGCGAGGGGCGCTTCCACGACGTGCGGAGCGAGTTCGGGTCGAGCGTGCGGCTGATCTGCTCGCTGATGGTGCCCGTGTCGCTGCTGCTCATGGTGCTCGGGCCGGCGATCACCGTGCCCATCTACGGCCACGGCGCCAACAGCGTCGCGGACGCCGTCTACATCGGCAACGTGCTGCAGGTCTACGGGCTCGCGCTGGTGCCGTTCGCGCTGTTCCAGCTGTTGCTGCGGGTCTTCTACAGCTTCGGCGACACCCGTACGCCGGTGTTCGTGGGCGCGGCCACCACGGCCGCCAACGCGGTGCTCATGCTGGTGTTCAACGCGTTGCTGCCGGCCCGGTACCTGGTGATGGGGCTGGCGCTCGCGTACGCCATCGCGTACGCGCTGGGGTCGGTCGGGGCGTGGTTGCTGGCCAGCCGCCGTGTCAGAGGGCTGGGTGGCTGGACCATCGGCATGGCGTTGACCAGGATGTACCTGGCGGCCCTGCCCACCGCTGTGGTGGCGCTCGCGGCGGTTTGGGTAGTCACGGGGGTGTTCGCCGGGCTAGGGTTCGTCAATTCGCTGATCGTCCTTGCGGTCGGCGGGGGTCTCGGGTTGCTGCTCTATCTAGGCGTCGCGCACAGAATGCGCATCCCCGAGGTCAATTCCATCGTTGGGATGGTCGCTGGGCGGGTAGGCCGGTAAAGAACGCGGGCCGAATCCACTCGGCACTAACATGGAGCCCGACACGCGCGAATGGAAGCAGGAGGGGCGTGGGCGGATCCACCCGGCATAGCGTGCCTTCGTGGGACACCACCACGCAGGTGAGTCGAGTCATGAACACGCCCGATCGGCCAAGCGGAGTGAACCTGTGAGCACGTCGGCCGTCGAACCCGGCACCCGTCTGGCCGAGCGCTTCAGGCTCGAGGACCGCGTCAGCGAGTCCGACGGAGCCACGCTCTGGAAGGCCATCGATGAGATCCTCGCGCGTCCCGTGGCCGTCCACACCTTCGCGCCCGACTTCCCCCGCGTCCACGAGGTGGTCACGGCCGCCCGCGCCGCGAGCAGGCTGACCGACCCGCGTCTGACGCAGGTGTTCGACGCAGCGGAGGACGAGAAGGCCGCCTACGTCGTCAGCGAGTGGGTCACCGGCGAGTCGCTGACCGACCTGCTCGCCTCCGGCCCGCTGGAGCCCGAGCGCGCGGCGGGCCTGGTGGCCGAGGCCGCCGAGGCGCTCGCGCACGCCCACGAGGCGCAGCTCTACCACCTGTGCCTGCGCCCCTCCCACCTGGTGTGGACGACGGGCAACACGGTCAAGGTGCTCGGGGTGGCCGTCGACGCGGCCCTGTCCGGGCTCACCACCGACCAGCCGGCGCTCGACGACGCCGAGGGGCTGGGCCGGCTGCTGTACGCCGGGCTGACCGGCCACTGGCCGGGCGACGAGGAAGAGGGCGGCCTGCCCGCGGCCCCCATGACCGACGGCCACTTCTGCACGCCCCGGCAGGTCACCGCCGGCGTGCCGAGCTACCTCGACACGGTGACCGTGCGCGCGTGCCTGCCCGAGTCCCGCAAGGGCACGGGCGCGCTGGCCAGCCCGGCCGACATGGCCGAGGCGCTGTCCGGCGTGGCCAGGCCCATGCCGATCCCGATCTCCTACCCCTCGACCCCCGCGGTGGCCTCCGCCTCCCACACCGAGGGCCTGGACCTCGTCCACCGCCAGCAGCTCACCGTCCCGCCGAGCCCGCCCCCGCCGCCACGCCGTCCCTCGGGCGGCGGCAGCACGCTCAACCGCGTGCTGATGACGCTGGTCGTGCTGCTCGTCATCGCGGCCGTCGGCGTCGGCGCCTGGACGATCGGCCGCAGCCTGGGCAGCCCGACCAAGCCTGAGGCGTCGGGCTCCAGCCCCAGCGCCTCCACCTCCGCCTCGGCCGAGGCCCAGACCGTCAAGCCGAAGAAGGCCCAGGGCTTCGACCCGCTCGGCGACAACAGCGAGAAGCCCGAGATGGCCGACCTCGCCATCGACGGCAAGCCCAGCACCTTGTGGAAGACGGAGCGCTACACCAGCGCCGATCTGGGCAATCTCAAGAAGGGCGTGGGCCTGCTGCTCGACATGGGCAAGTCCATGCAGATCAGCGACGTGGTCGCTACGCTGTCCGATGCCCCGGGCGCGAGCGTCGAGCTCAAGGTGGGCGACTCGCCCGATCTGTCGTCACTGAAGACGGTGGCGACCGAGAAGAACGCCGCAGGTAAGACCACTCTTACCCCTGATCAGCCGGCAACTGGACAGTACGTTTTGATCTGGTTTACCCGGGTTCCGATGGATGGGGGCGAGTTTCATGGCACCATCTATGAAGTAGTGGTGCACTCTCCCGGATCGGCATAACCAGGAATCTCTCTTGTGAACTCCCCACCCGAGACACCCTCAGCAGCGGAGCGGCCGGCGGTAACTGACGCCGAGCTGCTGACCGCGCACATCAACGGGGATCCTCACGCCTTCAGCGAAATCGTCAAACGGCACCGCGACCGCATGTGGGCGGTCGCCCTGCGTACGCTCGGTGACCCCGACGAGGCCGCCGACGCCGTGCAGGATGCCTTCGTCTCCGCATATCGCAAGGCCGCCACGTTTCGCGGCGAAGCGGCCGTCACGACCTGGCTCCACCGGATCGTGGTCAACGCCTGCCTCGACAGGATGCGCCGCAAATCGGTCCGGCCCGTCGCCGACGACGAGCTGATCGAGGCCGCTGAACGCGAGACCCCCCTGCCCGACCAGACCGTCGAACGCGAAGTCTCCATGGAGGTTTCGGCCGCATTGAAACTCCTGCCCAGCGACCAGCGGGCGGCTCTCGTCCTCGTCGACATGATGGGTTATTCGGTCGAAGACGCAGCTCAGGTGCTCCAAGTGCCGAGCGGCACGGTCAAGAGCCGCTGCGCTCGAGGGCGCGCGAAACTTGCCCCAATTCTTTCCCATCTGCGGAACCGATCGGACCTCAATCGCGTCTCATCCGCGAAGGGAGCAGAACTTCGTGACGGGTGATACGCACTACGATCTGGAAATCCTGGCCGAGCTGGCCGAGGGTCTCCTAGACGTCGACACGGCGCGCCGGGTCCGCGAGCATCTCGCGGTCTGTGACCCATGCGGGGAGCTACTGGCAGACCTGGCGGCGGTTCGCGAGGTGCTCGCGGCGACCCCCACACCGGCCATGCCGATGGGCGTCGCACTGCGCATCGACAAGGCCCTGGCCGCCGAGGCGGAGTCCCGGCGGGGAGGCATCGGCCTCGTGGAGGCGCCCGACTGGGACGAGCTCATGCGGGACGCCCCGTGGGAACGACCGGTCGAGGTGGCCGCTGAGGCCGTCCCCGAGCCGGTGCGGCTGGGCGTCGTCTCCGACGACGGCACGATCGTCCCGGCCAGAGCCTCTCGCAGACGCCGATGGGCGATGCCCGCGATCGCGGCCGCGGCGGCGGTCGCCGTGGTGGGCACGGCGGTGGCCTCCACCGGCCTGCTCGCGAGCGGCGGAGGCCGGGGCGGCAGCATCGACGTGGTGGCCGACGGCGTGACCAAGACCTCCGTGGTCCCCTCGACCCCGGCCAAGGTCCCCACGATGGCCAGGTCCTACGGACTGACCGACAGCGGCCACAACTACAGCGACCAGGACCTGCGACAGCCGCTCGAAGGCATGTTCGGCTTCCAGCGCATGGTGGGTGGCGGCTCCGACGACGACGGCAAGGTCGACAAGTGCGTGAAGCGGGTCTCGAGCCGCTCCAGGCTGCCGGCGTACCAGGTCGACCAGGGCCAGTACAACGGCCAGGAGGCGCTCATCGTGGCCTCGTGGAAGGACAAGGCCAGCCAGCGGCTGCGCATCGACATCGTCGACCCGTTCAACTGCAAAAACCTGCGTAAGCCCACACTGGGCCGCTGGTAAAGGACATACGTGTCAGAGCCCGCCTCGGCGGGCTCTTTCGCTTTGTGCCAGCGTTGTGTGTAGGGCAGGGAATCAGGGCGGCCTAGGATCTGTTGACGCCGGTGCAACAGCAGACGAGGAAGGCGTGGAGCGTTGAGCGACGTTCGTAACGTGATCATTATTGGATCCGGCCCAGCTGGCTACACCGCGGCCGTCTACTCCGCGCGCGCCGAGCTCAAGCCGCTGGTCTTCGAGGGCTCCGTGACAGCCGGCGGCGCCCTCATGAACACCACCGACGTGGAGAACTTCCCGGGTTTCCCCGACGGCATCATGGGCCCCGACCTCATGGACAACCTGCGCAAGCAGGCCGAGCGGTTCGGCGCCGAGCTGGTCGCCGACGACGTGGTCGAGGTGGACCTGGAGGCGAACCCCAAGGTCGTCAAGACCCACACCGACACCTACTACGCCAAGTCGGTCATCCTGGCGATGGGCTCCGGCTACCGCGAGCTCGGCCTGGAGAACGAGAAGCGCCTGTCCGGGCATGGCGTGTCCTGGTGTGCGACGTGTGACGGCTTCTTCTTCCGCAACAAGGACATCGTGGTCGTCGGCGGCGGCGACACGGCGATGGAGGAGGCCACGTTCCTCACGAGGTTCGGCCGCATGGTGACGGTGGTGCACCGCCGCGACGAGCTGCGCGCCAGCAAGATCATGCAGGAGCGGGCGCTCGCCAACGACAAGATCCGTTTCGTCTGGGACTCCGAGGTCGTCGACGTGCTCGGCGACACCCACGTCGAGGCCGTGCGGCTGCGTAACGTCAAGACCGGCGAGGAATGCGAGCTGGCCACCGACGCGTTGTTCATCGCGATCGGGCACGACCCGCGCACCGATCTGGTCAAGGGGCAGATCGACCTCGACGCGGACGGCTACATCAAGGTGGCCTCGCCGTCCACGGCGACCAACATCGACGGTGTGTTCGCCGCGGGAGACGTTGTCGACCACACCTACCGTCAGGCCATCACCGCTGCCGGCACCGGCTGCTCGGCCTCGCTCGACTCCGAGCGCTGGCTGGCGAACAACGAGAAGTGAGTAAGGAGCGCACCGTGAAGGCTGTCACCGACGCCTCTTTCGAAGCCGACGTCCTCAAGAGCGACAAGGCCGTGCTGGTCGATTTCTGGGCCGAGTGGTGCGGGCCGTGCCGTCAGGTGGCCCCCATCCTGGAGGAGATCGCCAAGGAGCACGGCGACAAGCTGGAGATCGTCAAGCTCAACATTGACGAGAACCCCGGCGTTCCGCGCCAGTACGGTGTGCTCCAGATCCCCACGATGAACGTCTACAAGAACGGCGAGGTCGTGAAGCAGATCATCGGCGCCAAGCCGAAGGCCATGCTGCTGCGCGAGCTCGACGGCATCATCTAGCCCGCCCTCCCGCGGCGCGCGCCCGGCCCCCCGCCTCTGGCGGGGGGCTTTCGCGTACGGCCCCGTGTCTTGTACGGCTCGGCGGCTCGTACGGCCCCCGGTGTAGCCGCTTGTACGGCCCTGTGCGGTCGTCAGACGGGACGTAGCGCCCGTTCCGGACTCATGGAGCCCAGGAGCCGCTCCAAAGCCACCTCGACGTCCTCACGCCACGAGACGGCGGTCTTGAGCTCCAGCCGGAGCCGCGGAAAACGCAAATGCGGACGAACCGTCTTAAAACCAACAGAAAGGAAGTATTCCGCCGGAACTACGCAACTAGGCTCTTCCCACTTGAGGTCGCCAAAAGCTTCAATGGCTTTCACGCCGCGCCTGGTCAGGTCTTTGGCGACGCCCTGGATCAGCATCCGCCCCAGTCCGCCACCCGAGAACTCCGGAATGATGTGCGCGGTCATCAGCAGCACGGCGTCGGCGCTGACCGGCGAGGTGGGGAAGGCCACCGACCGGGGGCTGTAGAGCGGTGGGCTGTAGAGCGCGAACCCGGCAGGCACCCCGTCGACGTAGACGATTTTCCCGCAACTGCCCCACTCGAGCAGTGTGCCGGAGATCCAGGCCTCCTTCTCCAGCCCCGGATCCCCCGACCGGACCGCCCGCTCCCCGCTCATGGGGTCAAGCTCCCAGAACACGCATCGCCTGCAGCGATGAGGCAGATCTTCGAGATTGTCCAGGGTTATGTTGACCAGCCGGCGCGACAACTACGGCCCCCTGTCGTTGACCCGGAAAAGCGCGCGAAAACCGCGTCCACAGGTGGCATCGTAGCCCAGTGAAGATACCGCCAGCGGACACCACGACGGTCGAGCCCGTCACGGGCGACATGTCCGGTTAGCGTAATCTGGTATTTCAGTCCGATATGACACCTAGGAGGTGGGCCGTGACAGGAGAGCTGGATCACGGTCAGGCACCCGCGACCCAAGGGTCGCGCATCGACGCTTACGTCGATCGGTACGCCGCGCGAGCTACCGGGATGGTCGCCTCCGAGATCCGAGCTCTTTTCGCCGTCGCGTCGAGGCCCGAGGTGGTCTCGCTCGCGGGCGGCATGCCGTACGTCACGGCTCTTCCCCTCGACATGGTCGGCGAGCTGGTCTCCGACCTCGTCACCAAGCGCGGCCCCGTCGCGCTCCAGTACGGTTCCGGCCAGGGCGACCCGCACCTGCGTGAGCAGATCTGCGACGTCATGCGGCTGGAGGGGATCCACGCCGGGGCGGACGACGTGGTCGTCACCGTCGGTTCGCAACAGGCCCTCGACCTGATCACCCGGATCTTCATCGACCCGGGCGACGTGGTGCTCGCCGAGGGACCCTCGTACGTGGGGGCGCTGGGTACATTCGCCGCCTATCAGGCCAAGGTCGTCCACATCGCCATGGACGATCAGGGCATCGTGCCCGAATCCCTCGCCCAGACCATCTACGCGCTGGAGACGGCCGGGGCGCCCATCAAGTTCCTCTACACGATCCCGACCTTCCACAATCCGGGCGGCGTCACCCTGAACATCGCCCGGCGGCAGCAGGTGCTCGACATCTGCCAGCGGGCCGGGGTGCTGATCATCGAGGACAACCCGTACGGGCTGCTCGGCTTCGACGGGGAGCCCATGCGCGCCCTGCGGGCCGACAACCCCGACGGCGTGGTCTACCTGGGGTCGTTCTCCAAGACGCTCGCCCCCGGCTTCCGCGTCGGCTGGGCACTGGCCCCGCACGCCATCCGCGACAAACTCGTGCTGGCCATGGAGTCGGCCGTGCTGTCGCACTCCTCGTTCACCCAGCTCGCCGTGGGCCAATACCTCGCCACGCAGCCATGGCGGGAACAGATCAAAACGTTCAGGGAGCTCTACCGCGAGCGCCGCGACGCGCTCCTGGACGCGCTCGAAGCCCTGATGCCGCCCGAGGTCACCTGGACCAGACCCGCGGGCGGCTTCTTCGTGTGGGCGACCCTTCCCGAGGGGCTCGACTCGAAGGCCATCCTGCCGCGGGCGGTGGCCGAGCGGGTGGCGTTCGTACCGGGGACCGGGTTCTTCTCGGACGGGAGCGGGGCGCGGCACATGCGGCTCTCGTACTGCTTCCCCGAGCCGGACCGGATCCGGGAGGGCGTGCGGCGGCTGGCCGGCGTGATCGATCAGGAGATGCAGCTGAGGGACACGTTCGGCACCAGCTCGGCCCGCGACCACCAGGGCGTCGACACCCCCGGCCCCGACCTGGCCTGACCACCGTCCTCAAGTGGGGCCGGCACCACCCGCCGGCCCCACCACCCCACCCGATCCCCCTCTCCGGATCGGCCTTCCTTGCCCCACCGAGCCCGCCCTTCGGATCGGCCCTCCCCTACCCCACCGAGCGCGCTCGCCGGACTCGCCCTCTCTTACCCCAGCGAGCCCGCCCTTCGGATCGGCCTTCCCTGCCCCACCCAGCCCGCCCTTCGGATCGGCCTCTCCCCTGCCCCACCGAGCGCGCTCGCCGGACTCACCTTTCCCCGCCTATCCATCCCCCTCGGCCCGCCCGCTCGCCCCCAGGCCCAGACGCCCCCTGCCGCACCCTCCGCACTCTCCGGGCGCAGCTCCCTTCGACCCACGAGCGCCGCGACAGACCCACCGACGCCCTTTGGCGGTTCACCTTCACTCTCCCCGGCCCGGGCCCCGCGTCGCCATCAGCGTCATCTCACGCCCACCCGCGAACCACAACCTCAGCCTGGCCTCCCAGACCCACCCCAGCCTGCCCCTCCCACAGCCCATCCCCGCCTGCCTCCCAGAACCCGCCAGCGACCTGCCCCATAAGCAGCGCCCCAGATGCCGCCGTTTCCCCTGCACTTCCTTCAGGCACCGCCACCACCCCCGTTCCCTAAGCACCTGAAACCGATCGCCAGCCTCGGGCCCTCCTCAGGCCCTCTCCCCTTCCGGCGCCGGAGGAGCAGGCATCAGCCGAGCGTCGCAAAAGACCAGGCATCGGTCAGGCGCGCCAGGCACTGGTGGCGTGCCAGCCCTCGGCAGCTTGGCGGTACGGTTGGACAGCGGCGCGTGCGATCAGCGGAGGAGATGTGATGAGCGATCTGGGCCACGTGCTCGTGCTGGCCGGAGGTCTCTCCTATGAGCGAGAGGTGTCCCTGCGCTCCGGTCGCCGAGTCAGCGAGGTGCTGCGTGCGGCGGGCATCGACGTGGAGGCCCGCGACACCGACGCGTCCCTCGTGCCCTCCATCCTCGCGGACCCGCCGGACGCGGTCTTCGTGACCCTCCATGGCGGCGCGGGCGAGGACGGCGCGATCCGTTCTGTCCTCGAGCTTCTCAACGTCCCGTACGTGGGCGCCGACCCCGACGCGTGCCGAGTGGCCTTCGACAAGCCCACGGCCAAGGCCGTCGTGCGCTCGGTCGGTCTGCAGACGCCGCAGTCCGTCACGCTGCCGAAGGAGACGTTCCACGACCTCGGCGCCACGGTGGTGCTGGGGCGCATCATCGAGCGCCTCGGCCTGCCTCTCTTCGTCAAGCCCGCCCGAGGCGGCTCGGCGCTGGGCGCCTCGATCGTCCGCACGGCGGAGGAACTCCCCGCCGCCATGGTCGGCTGCTTCGCGTATGGCGACACGGCGCTGATCGAGCGGTACGTGGAGGGCGTGGAGGTGGCGGTCTCCGTCGTGGACCTCGGCAACGGCCCGGAGGCTCTGCCGGCAGTGGAGATCGTCCCGGACGAGGGCGTCTACGACTATGCGGCGCGCTACACGGCCGGACACACCGAGTTCTTCGCCCCTGCCCGTCTCTCCGCCCAGGCGGCCGCGGCGTGCGCCGAGACGGCGGTGACCGCCCACACGGCCCTCGGCCTCCGCGACATCTCCCGTACGGACCTGATCGTCGACGCCGACGGCATCCCGCACTTCCTGGAGGTCAACGTGGCCCCAGGAATGACGGAGACCTCGCTGCTCCCGATGGCCGCCGAAGCCGCGGGCCAAGACCTGGGCGACCTCTGCCGCACCCTCCTCCAAAACGCCGCCACCCGCGCCCACACCTGACCTACCACTCCTGCCGCCTCCTCCACAGCCGACTCGTCAACGCGCGCCTGCCCGGACTCCCAGGCGCGCCCTCCCACCCGCGCCTGCACGCCACAGGCCACCCGCTCCCATCCACCACGAGCGCGGTCAACTCGGAAATCCACTCAAGCCTGCGCGGCCAGCGGCACGGCCCTCCCGAAAGCCGACGTCGAAGACCAGCTCAGAAGCAAACGCCCAACAGCAAGCCAACTCGAGCCGACGCGCGCCCAGCAGCACAGCCCTCTCGAATGCCGACGTCGAACACCGGCTCAGAAGCAAACGCCAACAGCAAGCCAACTCGAGCCGACGCGCGCCCAGCAGCACAGCCCTCTCGAATGCCGACGTCGAGAACCGGCTCAGAAGCGAACGCCTAACGGCAAGCCACTTCGAGGCCGAGCAGCCATCAGCGCGACCGCCCCGAAAGCGAACGGCCGTCACCGCCGCCGAGTCGCCAACAAGCGACCCGCTGCCCGGACTCAAGCACTCCGCCAGCACGCCGTCCCACAGCGAACGGTCAGCACCACAGCCGACCCACAGGTGGACGTCCGACAGCACGGCCAACCCGGACACGGGCAACCACCACAGCCGTCCCCAGCGCGAACGGCCGGCACCGTAGCTGACGCAAAAGCAGACGTCCGGCGGCAAGCCAACGCGGACGCGAGCAACCGCCACCACGACCATCTCCGGAAGACGAATGACTAACACCACAGCCGATGCAAGGACGGACTTTCGAGAGCACGACCAGCCAACCCAGAGACGAGCAACCGCCAGCACGTCCGCCCGGAACACGACCACCCCGGAACACGACCACCCTGGAACACGACCCCTGGAACACGACCCCCGGGACACGACCCCCGGGACACGACCCCCGGGACACGACCCCCGGGACACGACCCCCGGAAGACGACCGCCCCAGAAGACGACCGCCCTAGAAGACGAGCGACCAGCACCACGGTCGACTCAGAGGTGAGCACCCGAGAGCACCGTGGGTTCGGTGGGCCGGCCAGGTTCCGACAGGGTTGCCGAATCCCTGAGACAGCACGTGGCTCAGATCGGTTTCCTCCTGACAGAGTCCGCGGCGGCGGCGGCGCTCGCTTGCCGGAGTGGAGCACCACGCACACATGGGCGATGCGACCCACCCTCCCGGCCGCCCGGCGCTTCTCCACCCCATCCCCACCTTTCCACGCTGAGCCACTCATGCGGAGGAAGAGCGCACGCGTACGCGCCAGCGCCTGCTGCATCGAGTTCGGCGCACACCTCTCAACCATCATCACCGCCCCATCCACAGAACACGCGGAAGGGCGACCCCACCGGATCCGCAGCCCACGGGGCTGGGTGGATCGATGGACGCCCGAGCACCGGCCTGCCGAGGGCAGATAAGTAGCCTTACCGTGTGCTGATCGATTCGATGTACCCCAAGAGCTTCGCCAGCGACAACCACGCCGGCGTTCACCCGACCATTCTCGAAGCCATCGCCTCAGCCAACCACGGAGACGCGCCCGCCTACGGCGACGACAGCTGGACCTCCGCCTTCGCGGACAAGGCCAAGGAAGTGTTCGGCGCGAGCGCCGAGGGCTTCGCGGTGCTCAACGGCGCGGGCGCCAACATGGTCGGGCTGGCCCTCATGCTCGGCCGCTACGACGCGATCCTCTGCGCCGACAGCGCCCACATCGCCACACACGAAGCAGGAGCCTCGGAACGCCTGCTCGGCGTCAAGCTGATGACGATCCCCACCGAGGACGGCAAGCTCCGCCCGGAAGACATCAAGTCCCGCCTGGGCGGGATCGGCAACCCCCACGAGTCCCAACCCACGGTGGTCTCCATTTCCCAAGTCACGGAGCTCGGCACCTGCTACTCCCCCGCCGAGATCGCCGCCGTGGCGGAGGCGGCACACGAGTCAGGTCTACGACTCCACATGGACGGCGCCAGACTCGCCAACGCCGCCGCCTTCCTCGACTGCGATCTGAAGGCCATCACGACTGATGCCGGGGTGGACGTCTTCAGCTTCGGCGGCACCAAGAACGGCGCCCTGGCGGCCGAGGCGGTCGTCGTCCTCGACTCCTCACTCGCGCCCGCTGTCCCGTTCCTCCGCCGCCAGTCGCTGCAACTCGCCTCGAAGATGCGCTTCATCTCGGCTCAGCTTTCGGCGCTTCTGACGGATGACCTATGGCGCGAGAACGCCTCTCAAGCCAACAAGATGGCGGCCCGGCTGGCGGACGGACTGACCGACGTGCCCGGCGTTTCCTTGGCGTTCCCGATCCAGTCCAACGCCGTCTTCGCCGTCCTCCCACCCGCCGTCGCGGAGATTCTCGGAGGACGCTACCTGTTCCACCACTGGGACGAGCAAGCCGGCATCGTCCGCTGGATGACCGCCTTCGACACGACGCCGGAGAACGTGGACGACTTCCTCGACGACATCCGCAAGGCCGCCGCCGCGTAGTCGCGAACCACGCTGACCCCTGTTTCACGTGAAACACGCCACCGTCTCAACAGCGCGACCCAGCTCCATGTTTCACGTGAAACGCTCCCCCAAGGGCCCGCTCGATCTCAAGAGTTGTTCCATAAGCCGACCCGCCGACCCGAGCTCCCAGCCACCCAAGCTCCTCGTTTCACGTGAAACATCGGCCCCCTCGAAGCAGGGCATGGCGTCGATTTCACTGAAACAGCAGCCCCGACGAACTAGCCGCGGCCGTTTCACGTGAAACAGCGGATTCAACCGGGCGCCTCAACCTTTCGTCGGTCGGCACCGCCGCAGCAGCCGCGCGAGAGGATGACAGCGACAGGGGCGACGGGCTGGCAGTGACGGTTTCACGTGAAACAGCGAATCCGGACCGGGCGTGTAGTCATTCGCCCGGTGTCACCGCTCCGGCGTCCGCGCGCACGGATAGCAGTGGCTGGGAGCGATGAACCGGCGGTGACGGTTTCACGTGAAACAGCGTCAGTCCTCGGACTCTCGCATCGCGCGGACAGCTTCCGGTGCCATGGTGCCGATGATTCGCTCAAGGTCGTCAATCGTGGCGAACTCAACGACAATGCGTCCCTTGCGACGCCCCAGATCCACCTTCACCTTGGTCTCGAAGTGGTCCGAGAGGCGGTCGGCGAGGTGAGTCAGACCCGGAGCGGTGGGCTTGGGCGCCTGGCGCTCGCGAGCCGGCTTCTTGGCGGCCTTGGCGCTGCCCATCGCGACGATCTCCTCAACCGCCCTGACCGAGAGGAGCTCCGCCACGATTCGCTTGGTCAGTTCAATCTGCTCCTCAGCACTGCCGAGGCCGAGGAGGGCTCGAGCGTGGCCGGCGCTGATGGTCTGAGCGGCCACCTTCTGCTGAACCTCGGGCGGGAGGTTCAGGAGGCGAAGGGTGTTGGTGATGTGGGAGCGGGAGCGGCCGACCTTCTGCGCCAACTGATCGTGCGTCGCCCGGAAGTCGTCGAGGAGTTGCTGATAGGCGGCGGCCTCTTCAAGAGCGTTCAGTTGCTCGCGCTGAAGGTTCTCGATGAGGGCGTCGCGGAGGAGGTCATCGTCCTGGGTGTTGCGCACGATCGCCGGGACCGGATCCAAGCCGACCTGCTGGCACGCCCGCCAGCGCCGCTCCCCCATGATCAGTTCGTACTGACCACCACCGACCGATCGGACCACGATCGGCTGCAGGAGACCGACCTCCCGGATGGAATCTGCCAACTCCTCGAGACGTTCTCCGTCGAAGATCTCACGCGGCTGGCGCGGGTTGGGGACGATCGCCTCCAGCGCGACCTCCTTGAAGTACGCGCCAGCGATCGGCCTCGGGCCGGTCTCCCCCGTTGAACCGTTCGACGGGGCCGGCGCCGTTCCCGTTCCGTCACCGATGGGACCGGTCGGGATGAGCGCCCCGAGCCCCTTGCCCAATCCCCGCCGCTGCTGACTCACTGCGTCTCCTCATCCACCCGGCCGATTCCGGTCACTCCAGGAGAGGTTACCGTCGTGCGCGCGACGGGGTGCCCCCTCGCCACACACCACCCGGTTCTATTTACACCGACACGATCACAAACCAACCCAACGACGAACTTGAGCCCATCTCGCGCTCGAGATGATCGTCGCCACCACACGATCCGACACCACGACCAAGGGCCAGATGCCACGACCAAGGGCCGGACGCCACGTCTGAACACCGCTCCCCCGCAGTGCCCACCCGCCGTCCTCCCTGCCACCCGCCTACCTTCTCACTGCCTCTCTCGCTGCCTCACGCTGCCTCACGCCTCTGCGACTGCACCATCTCGCCGCCTCCACTGCTCCCCCGCCTCGCCGCCTCGCTGCGCCTTTGCGTCGCCGATCCGCCGCTTTGCCTTCCCACCGCCGCGCCGCCTCACCGTCCCGCCGCCTCCACTGCTCCCCCGCCTCGCCGCCTCGCTGCGCCTTTGCGTCGCCGATCCGCCGCTTTGCCTTCCCACCGCCGCGCCGCCTCACCGTCCCGCCGCCTCCACTGCTCCCCCGCCTCGCCGCCTCGCTGCACCTTTGCGTCGCCGATCCGCCGCTTTGCCTTCCCACCGCCTCACCGCTTCGCCATCCCACCGCCGCGCCGCCTTCACCGCCGCGCCGCCTCACCGTCCCACCGCCTCACCGTCCCGCCGTCCCATCTCCCTCGCCGCCTCGGCCAGGGCAGCATTGGCCCTGGGCAGATCAGCCAGCGTGCCAGTCTCCACAGCTTCGCCGCATCGCCATAGTCCGGGACGCCGAGGTGGCCGGGAACGGCGGATCATGGGTGCCTTCGCGCACCAGGCGATGCGCTCAGACGCCACGTTTGACGACAGCCGTGCTGGCGGCGCCTTCGTCCACCGCACGCTGCCCTTGGACACCACGCTTGGGTTGAGTTGCGGGCAGGTGGGTGGATGTGAGGGATGCGTGCGGATGGCGGCGTCTTGGGCGCTGTGGCGGGACGGTGGGCGCTGCGGCGCAAAGGATGGCTGCACGACGGGGACGTGGGCGCTGCGGCGAAAGGTGGGCGCCGCAGTGGGAGCGTTGGCTGGACGGCGGAGGCGTGGGGCGCTGTGGTGTGGAGGTGGGCGTCGAGAGAGCTGTGTGGGCGGCCGGTGGATGAAGGTTTGGCGGGCGGGGGGTGGGTTTGTGGTTTTGGGGTGGGAGGGGTGGGTTAGGCGACGGGGGCGCGGTGGGCGATCTCGCGGGCCGCGTCCATGTAGGCCATCGCTCCGCTGGAGCCCGGGTCGTACGTCATCACCGACTGCCCGTAGCTGGGCGCCTCCGACAGGCGGACGCTGCGCGGGATGACCGTGTTGAGCACCGTGTCGCCGAAGTGCGACCGGACCTCGTCCGCCACCTGGGAGGCCAGTCGGGTCCGCCCGTCGTACATCGTCAGGACGATGGTCGAGAGCTTCAGCGTCGGGTTGAGGTGTGCGCGGATCAGGTCGACGTTCCTGAGGAGCTGTCCGAGGCCCTCCAGGGCGTAGTACTCGCACTGGATCGGGATCATGACCTCGTCGGCCGCCACCAACGCGTTCACCGTCAGCAGGCCCAGCGACGGCGGGCAGTCGATCACGATGTAGTCCAGGTCGATCGCGTCGTACGCCGCCAGTGCGCGCCGGAGGCGGGCCTCCCGGGCCACCAGCGAGACCAGCTCGATCTCCGCGCCGGCCAGGTCGATGGTGGCGGGGGCGCAGTAGAGGTTCGGCATGTCGGGGACCTGCTTGACGATGTCCGCCATCGGGAGGTCGTCGACGAGGACCTGGTAGACGTCAGGCACGTCGCCGCGGTGCTCGGTGGCCAAGGCGGTGGAGGCGTTGCCCTGAGGGTCGAGGTCCACCACGAGGACACGCTGGCCATGCATGGAGAGGGCGGCGGCGATGTTCACCGAGGTGGTGGTCTTGCCCACGCCGCCCTTCTGGTTGGCCACCGCGATCACCCTGGTCTTGGATGGGCGCGGCCACGTGCCATCCCCGCCGTCGGGAGTCTGGGCGGCCGTCGGGGTTGCGGATGTTTCACGTGAAACCACTGAGCTGAGCGCCTCTCGTACCAACGGCGAATCACCGGGATTCAGGGGGGTCTGGGTCACGATGTCCATCCTTTCAACCAGTGGTGTGCCGGTGCCGGGAATTGACTGTCGCGACACGCCCATTTCGGGCCAGCCAACCCCGCTTGGACTCTCAGACGGACGGCTGTCCGGCCAGCCAAGACCGCTTGACGCGACTGGCACGACCGTCACCTCCTTCGTCGACGCCTGGCTCGCTCCGGCGCGCGACCCGCTACCACCCGAACCAATGTTGCAGGCGGCTCGACCTTACCGTGCCCGACGGTCACAAGCTCGGCCGTTCGTGCCCCGATGGCCCGCAATTGGGACTCCGCCTCGGCGAGCTCCTCGGCGGCGCGCTCCCCCTTCATGGCGATCAGCTCGCCACCCTCGCGGAGCAGCGGCATGGCCCATTTCAGCAGCCGGTCGAGTGGCGCCACCGCGCGAGCGCTGGCCACGTCGAACTCACGCTTGCCCGCCAGCTCCTCCGCCCGGCCGCGCAGCACCTCGACGTTGTCGAGCTTGAGCGCCTCGACGCACTCCTCCAGGAAGACGGTACGGCGGAGCAGCGGCTCCAGGAGCGTGACCCTGATGTCCTGCCGGACGATCGCCAGCACGAGCCCGGGCAGCCCGGCGCCGGAGCCGATGTCCACCAGGTGCGCGTCCGCAGGCACGGCCTCGGCCACGACCGCGCAGTTGAGCAGATGGCGATCCCAGATCCTGGGCACCTCACGCGGACCCAGCAGTCCACGGACCACGCCGGGCCCCGCCAGCAGCTGGGCGAACGCGTTCGCGCGCTCCCAAGCCTCCCCGGCGAAGACGTCCCGCGCTATGTCCGGCGGCGCCGGAAGCTCATCGCTCACTGGTCGGTGGCCCTTTCTGGGGCTGGTGGCCCTTGTTCGGTGGGAAGCCGGGTGGTCTCTACCCAAGGCTAAAGGTGAGATCACAGTGGAAGACTAGCGGGCCGGTCTGAAGGCGACCTTTCAGCACGCCGCCGTCGGTGTGACCCGGTCCGGATGGGGAGCGTTAACAAGGGGCATGCGCGCATATATGCGCGCTACGACATACGTACAGGGATAAAAGAGCATAAATGCGAAACGGCCGTCCACCACGCGTACGTGCGGGCAGACGGCCGGATCGGATGGCTTGACACCCCTCAGGCGGGCAGGACCACCACGTAGCGGTGTGGCTCCTCGCCCTCGGACTCGCTGCGGAGCCCGGCGGCCGCCACCGCGTCGTGCACGATCTTGCGCTCGAAGGGCGTCATCGCGTGCAACGACCGGGGCTCGCCACCGTCCTTGACCTCGTTGGCGACCTCGGTGCCGAGCTTGGTCAGCTCGGCCCTGCGCCGCTCGCGGTAGCCCCCGACGTCGAGCATCAGGCGCGAGCGCTCGCCGGTCTGCCGGTGCACCGCGAGGCGGGTCAGCTCCTGGAGCGCCTCCAGGACCTCTCCCCCGGGCCCGACGAGCTCGTTGCCCTTGAGCCCCACGACGGAGACCATGGCGCGGTCGCCCTCGACGTCCATGTCGATGTCGCCGTCGATGTCGGCGATGTCGAGAAGGCCCTCGACGTAGTCGGCAGCGATCTCGCCTTCCTGCTCCAGCGCGTTGAGATCAGGAGCCTTCTCCTGCTCGGCCTCGGTCATGGCCGGCCTCTCCTTCGTGTTCAAGACTTCTTGCTGCCGGTGCGCTTGCTGCGGGACTGGCGGCTTGGCTGCTGCCTGACGATCTTAGGCTCCGGCGGGGGCGGAGGCGCCTGCTCTTCGGGCGTGGTCTTGCGAAGCTTGGCGAACAGGCCGGGCTTGGCCTCGATGGGGACCGCGTTGCCCTTGGCGTCGAACTGCGGCATCGGGTGCCGGCTGTAGAACCAGTGCTGCTGGCCCAGCGTCCACAGGTTGGTGGTGACCCAGTAGAGGATCAGGCCCAGGGGGAAGTTCAGGCTGAAGAAGGCGAACAGCGGCGAGATGTACATCAGGATCTTCTGCTGCTGCGCCATGGGGTTGTCCGGCATCTGGGCCATCGAGCGGGTGACGCTCTGCCGGACGGTGAGGAAGGTGGTGAGCGAGCTGATCGCGACGAAGCAACCGATGATGATCTTCTCGTGGATCTGGGCGGCCTCGAAGAACGTGGCAGGAAGCGGGGCGCCCAGGATGAGGGCGTGCTTGGCGCTGTCGACCAGCTCCTGCGTCATGCCGAACTTCGGCTGGTCCGCCGCGATCGCCCGCAGCACGGTGAACATCGAGATGAAGATCGGGAACTGGGCCACGACGGGGAGACAGCCGCCGAGGGGGTTGGCGCCCGCACCTTGGTACAGCGCCATGACCTCCTGGTTCATGCGCTGCTTGTCGTTCTTGTAGCGCTTGCGGAGCTCCTGGACCTTCGGCGCCAGCTCCTGCATCTTTCGCGACGAGCGCATCTGCTTGAGGAACAGCGGGAAGATCAGGATCCGCATGCAGATGGTCAGCGTGATGATGGTGAGCGCCCAGGTCAAGCCGCTGTTCGGGTCGAGCACCGTGCTGTATGCCTGGTGGATCCAGGTAATGACTTGGGCGACGGCTGTGTACAGCCAGTTGAGCCAGGACAGCTCCACCGAGCTATCTCCCTTGCGTTTCGTGGGACCGGACCGGGCGTGGGGGCACCGGGTCTATACCTCCGGGATGGAATGGGTGGCACCGCCCGATGCGCCGGACAGTCAGCCATATGCCGCGCAACGCTCCGTGCGTGGCGATCGCCTCGAGCCCATACGCACTGCACGACGGGTAGAAACGGCAGCGTGGACCGAGCATCGGGCTGATGAACGCCCGGTAGAACCGGATCGGGATGATCAGCGCCCGAGCGGCGAGGCTCGGCGCCACCCCTGGCGGCTGCTCCGTCATTTTTGTCCACCCGTCGAGGACTCGCGCCGCCTGAGCAAACGTTCCAGTGCGGAATCGAGCTCGGCGGCCAGCAGCTCGAATCGCGCGGACGCGGCCGGTGGATTGGCGCGTACCACCAGCAGGCTACCTCGCGGCAGCCGGTCGAGACGGTCCCGCATCAGGTGTCGGAGCCGTCGCTTGACCTTGTTCCGGGTCACGGCGCCGCCTACGGCCTTGCTCACCACGAAACCCACTCGAGGGGACTCTTCCCCCGAAGTGGCGAAATGCACCACAAGGGTCGGGCGACCTGCGCGCTTCCCGCGCCTGACCGCCGCCTCGAACTCTTCCCCGCGCCGCATGCGGGATTGATGGGACAGCACCGTATACGCCTATCGCCCGCCGGCAAGACGCACCGGCGGGCCATATACGCGCGGAACGATCAGGCCGACAGCTTCTCGCGGCCCTTGCGGCGGCGAGAAGCGAGGATGGCGCGACCGGCCCGGGTCCGCATCCGCAGCCGGAAGCCGTGGGTCTTCGCGCGGCGACGGTTGTTCGGCTGGAAAGTACGCTTGCTCACGGGTGGGCTCCAGGCTTGATGGTACGCCGCAAGGGCGCTGTACACACATGGATGGCCTGCCAGGGAAGCGAGGGCACGCGAAATAGCCGTCGCGTGACAAGCCGACCGTCGTACGTTACGGGGGAAGTGGCCCTCAGGTCAAACTGGACGGGTTATCCACCTTTCCACAGGCGACTTTTCCACCGCCGAGCCTGCGTCCACAGTATGTGCACCCAGGTGCCACTAGGCTGTGGACAATGCCTTGAACACAGCTGTGCACATAGATACTGTCGGGCCTTCCCGAAGCCGCTCAAGGGCTGTGCACAACCTGTGGATCTCCTGTGGAGGACCTGGGCACGAAGCCCGGCCGCCAGGTTGTGGACGAAGGGGCCGCCGATCACCGCGGGCGGCCGCGCATGTGGATAAACGATCGCGGGGGGCCGCGAGAGGAAGGAGGGGAACCGCACCATGAACGGTGTCGACCTCGGCACGGTATGGGGTAGGGCCCTGAGCAACTTCCTCAACGAGAACGTGCCGATCCAGCAGCGTACGTGGCTCTCGATGGTGCGCCCGATCGCGCTGGCGAACGACACGATCGTGCTCGGCGTGCCCAACGACTTCCTCAAGGACCTCATCGAGGGCAAACTGCGCCCGCTCGTGGCGCACGCGCTGTCACAGGAGCTCGGCCGGACCATGCGGCTGGCCGTGATGATCGACACCACGGCGCCGGAGCCGCCGTCGGTCGACCCCCATCAACAGCCTGTGACTCAGAGTTATCCCCAGAATGTGGAGAGCCACCCGCTCTATCCACAGCCCGCGCCACCGCAGCACCAGCAGGCTTCGGAGCCTCCGCAGTTCTATTCTCCACAGCCTGAGCCGCCCCAGATATCCACCGAATATCCACAGCCGGGCTTCTCTTTTGAACAGGCGCAGCCGTACACACCGCCTGTGGAAAAAGAGCCTGAGCCGGCACCGAACCGGTGGGAAGCGAAGAGCAACAAGCCCAGCGAACCGGCCAGACTTAATCAGAAGTACACATTCGAGACATTTGTCATCGGGGCCAGCAACCGGTTCGCCCACGCGGCGGCCGTGGCAGTGGCCGAATCCCCCGCGAAGGCGTACAACCCGCTCTTCATCTACGGAGACTCGGGGCTGGGGAAGACGCACCTGCTGCACGCGATCGGGCACTACGCACAGAGCCTGTACGACGGCGCGCGGGTCAGATACGTGAGCTCCGAGGAGTTCACCAACGACTTCATCAACAGCATCCGCGACCACAAGGCCGACGGCTTCCGCGGCCGCTACCGGGCGATCGACATCCTGCTCGTGGACGACATCCAGTTCCTGGAGGGCAAGGAGCAGACCCAGGAGGAGTTCTTCCACACCTTCAACACCCTCCACAACGCCAACAAGCAGATCGTCATCTCCAGCGACCGCGCGCCGAAGCAGCTGACCACGCTGGAGGACCGGCTGCGCAACCGGTTCGAGTGGGGCCTGATCACCGACGTCCAGCCGCCGGAGCTGGAGACCCGGATCGCGATCCTCAGGAAGAAGGCCATCCAGGAGGGCCTGGCCGCGCCGCCCGAGGTGCTGGAGTACATCGCCAGCCGCATCTCCACCAACATCCGCGAGCTCGAGGGCGCCCTGATCAGGGTCACCGCGTTCGCCAGCCTCAACAGGCAGGGTGTGGACCTGCAGCTCGCCGAGGTGGTGCTCAAGGACCTGATCACCTCGGAGTCCGACACCGAGATCACCATCGCGGCGATCATGACCGAGACCGCCAACTACTTCGGCATCAGCATCGACGACCTGTGCGGCACCTCACGCAGCCGGGCGCTCGTCAACGCCCGGCAGATCGCCATGTATCTGGCCCGCGAGCTGACCGAGCTGTCGCTGCCCAAAATCGGCCAGCAGTTCGGCCGCGACCACACGACGGTCATGCACGCCGAGCGGAAGATCCGCTCGCTCATCGCCGAGCGCCGGTCGATGTACAACCAGGTCAACGAGCTGACTTTGCGTATCAAGCGGACATCCCGCGGGGCCTGAACATCATGCACAGCCTGTGGAAAACACTGTGGATCTGCGGAAACGCCGAAACGCACCGGCTCTTCGCCACACAATGCCCGGAAAAATCCCCCACAGGGCCTGGGGACAAGGTTGGGGACACCCTGGGGAGAACCTGGGGACTACTCGTGGATAACGTGTGGACGGCCTGTGAACAGGCGATCTGGGACTCCAGCAGCGTCCCTTTTACCCCGTGGACAACTTGTGGAAACCTCGTGGATAACCGGTGGATGAAGGCCCCAAGATCTGGGGACAGCCTGTGTGCACAGAACCTTCATCCCCAGGCGCGCGAGTTCTCCCCAGGCGTCACCCACACCCTCAGTGGATGAAAACAGGGCCGCTGAACAGCCAGAACGCCGGTTGTCCACAGTTTCCACAGCCCCTAGTGTGATGACCTCTTATCTCTCTAACTAAGAAACTCAAGACCCATAGAGGGGTTCTCCCGGAGCTCAGGTGCGGGAGAGTGAACACTTGAATCAACGACGAACCCAGGAGGCCGATCACCGTGATGTTCCGAATCGAGCGAGACGTTCTCGCTGAGGCGGTGGCATGGACGGCACGCAGCCTCCCGGCGCGCCCGTCGGTGCCCGTACTCGCCGGCATGCGTCTGGAGGTCACCGAGCAGCAGCAGCTGAAGCTGTCCGGATTCGACTACGAGGTCTCCGCCGAGGTGACGCTCGAACTCCAGACCGGTGAGGCCGGCGTCGTGCTGGTCTCGGGCAAGCTGCTCGCCGAGATCACCCGCGCACTTCCCGCACAGCCTGTGGACTTCGTGGTGGACGGCGCCAAGGCGGTCGTCACCTGCGGCAGCGCTCGATTCACACTGCTGACCATGCCTGTGGAGGACTACCCGTCCCTCCCTGCCATGCCGCCGGCCGCCGGCCGGGTGGGCAGCGACGTGTTCGCCTCCGCCGTCGGCCAGGTCGCCGTCGCCGCAGGCCGGGACGACACCCTGCCGATGCTCACCGGCGTGCGGATGGAGATCGAGGGCGACACCGTGACCCTCGCCGCGACCGACCGCTACCGCCTCGCCGTACGCGAGCTGAAGTGGCAGCCGGGCCAGCCCGACTTCACCGCCATCGCCATGATCCCCGGCAAGACCCTCGCCGACACGGCCAAGGCGCTCGGCACGACCGGCGCCGAGGTGGAGATCGCGCTCAGCTCCGCCGGCGGCACCGGCGAAGGCATGATCGGCTTCTCCAGCGCCGGCCGGCGGACCACCACGCGGCTGCTCGACCCCGAGTTCCCCAAGTACCGGTCGCTGCTGCCCACGGAGTTCTCCGCCCGCGCGGACCTGTCCACAGGGCCGTTCGTGGAGGCGGTCAAGCGCGTCGCCCTGGTCGCCGAGCGCAACACCCCGGTGCGGCTGGCGTTCAAGAGCGGCGAGGTCGTGCTCGAGGCCGGCAGCGGCGACGAGGCGCAGGCCGTCGAGGCCCTGCCTGTGGATTACGAGGGCGAGGACATGAACATCGCCTTCAACCACCAGTTCCTGCTCGAAGGACTGGGCGCGATCGACTCGGATGTTGCGCGACTTCAGATGACCACGTCGACGAAGCCCGCTATCCTCACCGGTGGCAAGCCTGTGGATGACGGAGCCGCTACGGACTACCGTTACCTGATCATGCCCATCCGCCTGTCAGGCTGATCCTGTCATCGGGGATGATGGAAGTCTGACAAGGGGGTAGGACAACATGCAGATCGGCATGGTCGGACTGGGCAAAATGGGCGGCAACATGGCCGAGCGCCTGCGCCGCGGAGGCCACGACGTCGTCGGTTACGACCGCGATCCCGCGATCAGCGACGTGGGCAGCCTCAAGGAGCTGGTCGAACGCCTGCAGAAGCCGCGGGCGGTCTGGGTCATGGTCCCCGCAGGCAAGCCCACCCAGTCGACGATCGACGATCTCGGCGAGCTGCTCGACCCCGGCGACATCGTCGTCGACGGCGGAAACTCCCACTATGTGGACGACCAGAAGCACGCCGCCGAGCTGGCCGAGAAGAGCATCGGGTTCGTCGACTGCGGCGTGAGCGGCGGCGTCTGGGGCCTCAAGAACGGCTACGCGCTCATGTGCGGCGGCGACCAGGCCAACGTCGACCGGCTCATGCCGATCTTCGAGACGCTCAAGCCCGAGGGCGAGGACGGCTTCGTGCACGCGGGCGAGGTCGGCGCCGGGCACTTCGCGAAGATGGTCCACAACGGCATCGAATACGGCATGATGCAGGCCTTCGCGGAGGGCTGGGAGCTGCTCGAAGCCTCCGACGTCGTCAAGGACGTCAAGGGCTCGTTCAAGAGCTGGCGCACCGGCACCGTGATCCGCTCCTGGCTGCTCGACCTCATGGTGCGGGCGCTGGACGACGACGAGCACCTCGAGCAGCTGCGAGGTTATGCACAGGACTCCGGGGAGGGCCGGTGGACGGTGCAGGCGGCTGTGGACCACGCGGTGCCGCTGCCGGTCATCACCGCCTCGCTGTACGCCAGGTTCGCCTCGCGGCAGGACGACTCGCCCGCGATGAAGGTGGTCGCGGCGCTGCGCAACCAGTTCGGCGGCCACGCGACCACCTCCGCGGAGGGCGGCACCGAAAAGGGGGCCGACTCCCCCGGCGCCGACGTGGTCCCGCCGCGCGAGACCGAGCGTCGGTGACCCCAGGCATCCCCGAGGCGCACTAACCTCGTGGGGTGCATGTCGCCCACCTCTCGCTGACCGACTTCAGGTCGTACGCGTCCGTGGAGCTCGGCCTGGAGCCGGGCGTCACGGCGTTCGTGGGGCCCAACGGCCAGGGCAAGACCAACCTGGTCGAGGCCCTCGGCTACGTCGCGACGCACTCCAGCCACCGGGTGTCCAGCGACGCGCCGCTGGTGCGCAGGGGCGCGACGCGGGCGATCGTGCGCTGCGCCGTCCACAGGGAGGACCGCCGGGCGCTGGTCGAGCTGGAGCTCAACCCGGGGCGGGCCAACCGCGCCAGGCTCAACCGCTCCCCCGTGTCCAGGGCCCGCGACGTCGTCGGGCTGCTGCGTACGGTGCTGTTCGCCCCCGAGGACCTGTCGCTGTCCAAGGGCGACCCGGCCGAGCGGCGCCGGTTCCTCGACGACCTGCTGGTGGCCAGGACGCCCAGGTTCGCCGGCGTACGGGCCGACTACGACCGGGTGCTCAAGCAGCGCGGCGCGCTCCTGCGTACGGCCGCGCAGGCCCGCAGGGGCAGCAGGGGTGCCAGACGGGCCGAGAGCGACACCGCGTTCGCCGCGGCCGGCGCGGGCGACGTGCTGAGCACTCTGGAGGTGTGGGACGCCCACCTCGCCAGGCACGGCGCGGAGCTGCTGCGGGCACGGCTGGAGCTCGTCGAGGCGCTGCGCCCGCTGGTGGCCGGGGCCTACTCCGGGCTCGCTCCCGGGAGTGCCCCCGCGACGCTGGCCTACCGCAGCACGTTGTCCACAGGTGGGGATACGGATGAGGGTGTCCAGGAAGACGAAGCCGCCGGTGAGCGGGGATCTTTCGATACACAGACGTTATCCACAGACTTGGGGAAAACCCTTGAAGAACGGCTGCGGGAACGGCTATTGGAGGTCCGTCCGGCGGAGCTCGAGCGCGGCGTCACACTCGTCGGCCCCCACCGCGACGACCTGATCCTCGGCCTGGGCGACCTGCCCGCCCGGGGCTACGCCAGCCATGGCGAGTCCTGGTCGTTCGCGCTGGCGCTGCGGCTGGCGGCGTACGACCTGCTGCGGGCCGACGGCGGCGATCCCGTGCTGATCCTCGACGACGTGTTCGCCGAGCTCGACAGCCAGCGCAGGCGGCGGCTGGCCGAGATCGTCGCGCCGGCCGAGCAGGTGCTCATCACCGCCGCCGTACCGGACGACGTGCCCGCGGAGCTGGTGGGAGGCCGGTTCGACGTCGCAGAAGGGAACGTGACGCGTGTCCGCTGACGACAACCCCGCGGCCAGGGGCGCCGCGATGGCCAGGGAGAAGCTCGCCCAGGCCAAGGCCGACGCGGCCAAGCGCGGCCAGCTCCCCCGGCGCGAGCCCAGGCGCAAGGCGGCCGGGCCGCGCAGGGAGGGCGGCGATCCACAGCTTTTCGGACGTGCCATCGCCGACCTCCTGGCCGACCGCGGCTGGGAGCGCTCGGCGGCGGTCGGTGGGGTGTTCGGGCGCTGGATCGACATCGTGGGTCCTGACCTGGCCGCTCACACCAAGCCAGAGTCGTTCGAGGACGGCGAGGTGCTGATCGTGGCCGACTCGACGGCCTGGGCGACGCAGGTGCGGCTGCTCGCGCGCACCCTCGTACGCCGGCTGAACGAGGAGCTCGGCGACGGCACCGTCACAAAGGTCAAGGTCAGAGGCCCGCAGAACGGGCCGCGGCCGTCCGGAGGGTTGCGGGTGACCGGAAGCCGGGGCCCGGGCGACACGTACGGATAGCCTCGATCAGCGGTTTTCCGCAGCAGGCGGTTTTGCTGCTCCGGTTGGGCCCATGGGGCGATCAGAAAGCCACAGACGCGATAAGCCCCCTTTCCGAAGGGGGGATGCTTACCAGGGGGCAAAACGAGCTAGGAGCCATCACAGGCGCGTTCCTTGCCACCTTCGGCCTCCGGACCCGGTAGAATGAAGACGGATTCCGGACACGTCCGCTTGCGTGTCACCCCGGCGGTAAGCCGACTCCCTTGGGTGACCGCGCATCGGGGCACTCACGACGGTGACGGGCACGGTAGGGGCAGCTTTCGCAGGTCGATGGCCTCCCCCGCCGCGTGTCCGCGGCAGGAGGATTTCGCAGTTGTCCTACGACGCTAGCTCTATCACCGTACTCGAGGGGCTTGAGGCGGTTCGCAAGCGCCCGGGTATGTATATCGGCTCCACCGGTGAGCGCGGCCTGCACCACCTCGTCTACGAGATCGTGGACAACGCGGTGGACGAGGCCCTCGCCGGCTACTGCTCCCGGATCGACGTCACGCTCTTGGCCGACAACGGCGTACGCGTGGTCGACAACGGCCGTGGCATCCCCACTGGCATCATGCCGAAGGAAAACCGTTCGGCGGTCGAGGTCGTGCTGACCACGCTCCACGCGGGCGGCAAGTTCGACAGCCAGTCCTACGCGGTCTCCGGCGGCCTGCACGGCGTCGGCTCTGCCGTCGTCAACGCGCTGTCCACCGCCATGGACGTCGAGATCAAGCAGAACGGCCACTTCTGGCGCCAGCGCTACGAGATGTCCAAGCCCCTCGCGCCGCTGGCCAAGGGCGAGGGCACCGACGAGACCGGCACCACGATCACGTTCTGGCCCGACCCCGACATCTTCGAGACCACCGCCTGGAACTACGAGACGTTCTCGCGCCGCTTCCAGGAGACGGCCTTCCTCAACAAGGGCCTGACGATCACGCTCACCGACGAGCGCCCCGACCACGTCAACGGCGAGGTCCACACCGTCACCTACTGCTACGAGGGCGGTCTGACCGACTTCGTCCAGCACCTCAACGCCAAGAAGGAGGCGGCGCACGCGTCGATCATCTCCTTCGAGGAGGAGGGCGACGGCATCGCGGTCGAGATCGCCATGCAGTGGAACAACTCCTACTCCGAGTCGGTCTACACCTTCGCCAACATGATCAACACCGCGGAGGGCGGCACCCACGAGGAGGGCTTCCGCGCGGCGCTGACGACGATCGTCAACCGCTACGCCCGGGAGCAGAAGTTCCTCAAGGAGGGCAAGGACGACAACCTCTCCGGTGAGGACGTCCGCGAGGGCCTGACCGCGATCATCTCGGTCAAGCTGTCCGAGCCGCAGTTCGAGGGCCAGACCAAGGCCAAGCTGGGCAACACCGAGGCCAAGTCGTTCGTGCAGAAGGCCTGCAACGACCACCTGCGCGACTGGTTCGAGCGCAACCCCGGCGAGGCCAAGGACATCATCAACAAGTCGCTGCAGGCCTCGCGCGCCCGCCTCGCCGCCCGCCAGGCCCGCGACCTGACCAGGCGCAAGTCGCTGCTCGAGTCGGGCAGCGGCCTGCCGGGCAAGCTGGCCGACTGCCAGTGGAACGACCCGGAGAAGTGCGAGCTGTTCATCGTCGAGGGTGACTCGGCCGGCGGCTCGGCCAAGGGCGGCCGCGACTCGCGCTTCCAGGCGATCCTGCCCATCCGCGGCAAGATCCTCAACGTCGAGAAGGCGCGGATCGACAAGGTCCTGAAGAACAACGAGGTCCAGGCGCTGATCACCGCCCTGGGCACCGGGGTGCACGACGAGTTCGACATCGCCAAGCTGCGCTACCACAAGGTCATCCTCATGGCCGACGCCGACGTCGACGGCCAGCACATCAACACGCTGCTGCTGACGCTGCTGTTCCGGTTCATGAGGCCGCTGATCGAGGCCGGCCACGTCTACCTGTCGTGCCCGCCGCTCTACAAGATCAAGTGGGACCGCAAGGGCGAGGACGCGTCCTACGCGTACTCCGACTCCGAGCGCGACGCGGTCATCGCCGAAGGGATCGCCAACGGCAAGGCCGACCCGCGGCCGCGGGACAACGTACAGCGCTTCAAGGGTCTCGGCGAGATGAACGCGAGCCAGCTCTGGGAGACCACGATGAACCCGGAGACCCGGCTGCTGCGCCTGGTCACGCTCGACGACGCGGCGCAGGCCGACGACCTGTTCAGCGTGCTCATGGGCGAGGACGTGGAAGCCCGGCGCGACTTCATCATCCGCAACGCGCGCGACGTCCGCTTCCTCGACGTTTAGTGAGAAAAGGGATCATCACCTGTGACGGACGTGAACACCACTCCCCCGGCTGAGCGCATCGAGCCCGTGGACATCCAGTCCGAGATGCAGCGCAGTTACATGGACTACGCGATGTCGGTCATCGTGTCCAGAGCGCTGCCGGACGTCCGCGACGGTCTCAAGCCGGTGCACCGGCGAGTGCTCTACGCGATGTACGACGGTGGCTACCGTCCCGACCGCGGCTACTTCAAGTGCGCCCGCGTCGTCGGCGACGTGATGGGCACCTACCACCCCCACGGCGACACCTCGATCTACGACGCGCTGGTACGCCTGGCGCAGCCGTGGTCGCTGCGTTACCCGCTGGTCGACGGGCAGGGCAACTTCGGCTCGCCGGGCAACGACCCGGCGGCGGCGATGCGCTACACCGAGTGCAAGCTCGCGCCCATCGCCATGGAGATGCTGCGCGACATCGACAAGGACACCGTCGACTTCCGCCCCAACTACGACGGCAAGTCGCAGGAGCCCGACGTCCTGCCGGCGCGCTTCCCGCAGCTGCTGGTCAACGGCTCGGGCGGCATCGCCGTCGGCATGGCCACCAACATCCCGCCGCACAACCTGCGCGAGGTCGCCTCGGCGGTCAAGTGGGCCCTGGAAAATCCCGAGGCCGGCGACGAGGAGCTGCTCGAAGCGGCGATCAGGCTGGTCAAGGGGCCCGACTTCCCCACCAAGGCGCTGATCGTCGGGCGGCGGGGCATCGAGGACGCCTACCGCACCGGGCGCGGCTCGATCACCATGCGGGCCGTGGTCGAGGTCGAGGAGGACAAGGGGCGGCAGGCGCTCGTCGTCACGGAGCTGCCGTACCAGGTCAACCCCGACAACCTCGCCCTCAAGATCGCCGAGCTGGTGCGCGAGGGCAAGCTGACCGGCATCGCCGACGTACGCGACGAGAGCTCCTCGCGGGTCGGCCAGCGCCTGGTGATCGTGCTCAAGCGCGACGCGGTCGCCAAGGTCGTGCTCAACAACCTGTACAAGCACACCCAGCTCCAGGACACCTTCGGCGCCAACATGCTGGCGCTGGTCGACGGGGTGCCGCGCACGCTGCGGCTCGACCAGTTCATCCGGCACTACGTGGCCCACCAGATCGAGGTCATCGTCCGCCGGACGCGCTACCTCCTGCGCAAGGCCGAGGAGCGCGCCCACATCCTGCGCGGCCTGCTGAAGGCCCTTGAGCGGCTCGACGAGGTCATCGCCCTCATCCGGGCCTCGGAGTCCGCCTCGCACGCCCAGCAGGGCCTCATGGCGCTGCTGGAGATCGACGAGGTGCAGGCTCAGGCCATCCTCGACATGCAGCTGCGCAAGCTGGCCGCCCTGGAGCGGCAGGCCATCCAGGACGAGTACGACTCCCTGATGACGCAGATCGCCGAGTACAACGCGATCCTGGCCAGCGAGGCACGCCAGCGGGAGATCATCAACGAGGAGCTCGCCGAGATCGTCGGCCGCTACGGCGACGAGCGGCAGACCGAGATCATCGCCTACGACGGCGACATGTCGATCGAGGACCTCATCGCCGAGGACGAGATCGTCGTCACGATCACCCGGGGCGGTTACGCCAAGCGCACGCGTACCGACCTCTACCGGGCGCAGAAGCGCGGCGGCAAGGGCGTGCGCGGCGCCCAGCTGCGCCAGGACGACATCGTCGACCACTTCTTCGTCACCACGACGCATCACTGGCTGCTGTTCTTCACGAACAAGGGCCGGGTCTACCGGGTCAAGGCGTACGAGCTGCCCGACGCCGGGCGTGACGCGCGTGGCATGCATCTCGCGAACCTTTTGGCGATGCAGCCCGACGAAACAGTCATGGAGGTTCTCGACCTACGCGACTACGACGTCGCCCCCTACCTCGTCCTCGCCACCCGCAGCGGGCTGGTCAAGAAGACCCGCCTGTCCGAGTACGACTCCCCCAGGTCCGGTGGCCTGATCGCGATCAACCTGCGGGATGACGACGAGGTCATCGGAGCCCGCCTGGTCTCCGAGCAGGACGACCTGCTGCTGGTCTCCAAGGGAGCCCAGTCGATCAGGTTCACCGCTTCCGACGAGGCGCTGCGGCCCATGGGCCGCGCGACCAGCGGTGTGATCGGCATGAGGTTCCTCGATGGTGACGAACTTCTCGCCATGAATCGGCTCGCCGATGGTCAAGATGTGCTTATCGCCACGGAGGGTGGGTACGCAAAACGGACGCCAGTGGAGCAGTATCCAGTTCAAGGACGTGGCGGTAGGGGAGTGCTTACTGCGAAAATCGTGTCTTCCCGTGGCAAGCTGGTCGGTGCCGTCATGGTCAACCCAGAGGACGAGGTCTTCGCGATCACGTTCGCCGGCGGGGTGATCCGGACGAGTGCCGGTGAGATCAAGCAGTCCGGCCGCCAGACCATGGGAGTGCGATTGATGAATCTCGCTGAAGGCGACAGCGTGGTGGCCCTCGCCCGGAACGCGGAGTCGATGGAGACTTCGGTGGAAATTGAGGAAGACGGGGGAGGAGAGTAGTTCATGAGCGCCCAGGGTGGCACCGCCAGGACAAAGGCGGCTTCGGGTAACGGACAACAGCCGAAGAAGCCCAACGAAACCGAGATCTTCGGCGCGGTCGACGACGGCAAGGACACGTCGCCCGCGCAGGGCAAGCCAGGCCCGCCCAAGGAGGAGTCGCGGTCGACGGCCCCCGCGCCGTCACCCAAGCCCACGCCGTCCGCTCCCGGCCAGGGCCCCGGCCCTGTTCCCGGTCCTGGTCCCGGTCCTGGTCCCGGCCCCGTCTCCGGCCCGCAGGGGCCTCCGGAGGGCAACGACACGGTCCGCGTCCGTCCGTCGCTCGCCACCGAGGCCCCGCCCGCTCTCGAGCTGCCCAACAAGAAGAAGTCGTCGAACTCCTCGGGGTCCCGGCTCCCCCGCAAGGCCCACCTGGTCCTGCGCCGTGTCGAGCCGTGGTCGGCCATGAAGTTCAGCTTCGTGGTGTCCCTGGTCTGCTTCGTGGTGCTGTTCGTGGCGGTGGCCGTCCTGTACGGCGTGCTGTCGGCCCTGGGCGTGTTCGACTCGCTGGTCGACCTGGTCAACCAGCTCGGCCAGGGGGAGCAGGGGCAGAGCTCCATCCCCATCAACATCGCCTCCTGGTTCGAGCCGGTGCGCATTCTCGGCTACACGGCACTGATCGGCGCCGTGAACGTCGTACTGATCACCGCGCTCTCCACGCTGGGGGCGGTCATCTACAACATCGCCTCTGACCTGGTCGGAGGCGTCGAGGTGACCTTCAGCGAGGCCGAGTAGCCGTGGCGCTCGCGCCGGCCCCCGTGGCGGGGACGGCGCGAGCAGCACGCTGGAGGCGGTAAGCTTTTCCTCGTCCGAACAACCGGTTCGCCTCCGTCCTGCGGATGCGATAACGTTCGGTGTGCGCGGGGCTATAGCTCAGTCGGTTAGAGCGCTTCCCTGATAAGGAAGAGGTCCCAGGTTCAAGTCCTGGTAGCCCCACAGAGTTTCACCAGTCCAGAGGCTAGATCCCGTGATCGTGGATCTGGCCTCTTGATCGTTCGGCCGTCATTTGACCGGAGTGTTCGGTCCGTGCGGCGAGGCAGGATGCGCGAGATCCAGCCCGGCCAGGACCTCGACTTCGTCTGCGGTGCGGAGCGGCT
The DNA here is from genome assembly GCF_014873145.1 of Nonomuraea angiospora. Taxonomy (NCBI): domain Bacteria; kingdom Bacillati; phylum Actinomycetota; class Actinomycetes; order Streptosporangiales; family Streptosporangiaceae; genus Nonomuraea; species Nonomuraea angiospora. The sequence continues at coordinate 7,768,038 of NZ_JADBEK010000001.1, forward strand.
GTCGACGCAGGCCATCCGGAGCATCTACCCACCGGAGAAGGAGCGCCTTGGCGTCCCCGCCATCGGCGTGCAGAGGCCCGTGGGGGGCGGGGCGTCCGGGGAGGGCTGGACAGGGCTTGCGCGGGTAGCGTCCTGGACATGGGCGGTATCGGCCCCGCCTGGGAGATCGTGTACGACGGCTTCGATCCCGGTCGAGAAGGGCTGAGAGAGGCGTTGTGCACGCTCGGCAACGGCAGGTTCGCCACCCGGGGCGCCACCCCGGACGGCGAGTCGCGCACGCCGGGCACGTACGTGGCGGGCTGCTACGACCGCCTCGACTCCGAGGTCGCCGGACGCACCGTGACCAACGAGGACATCGTCAACCTGCCCGACTGGCTGCCGCTGACGTTCGCCACCCCGGGAAGCGAGTGGTTCCGGCCCGAGCGGGCCGCGCTGCCGGCCTACCGGCATGAGCTCGACCTGTGGCATGGCGTGCTGGTGCGGGACCTGCGCTGGCGCGACGGCGAGGACCGGGTCACCCGGGTACGGCAGCGTCGCGTCGTGTCGATGGCGGACCCGTACCTGGCCGCCCTGGAGACCACGTTCACCGCAGAGAACTGGTCGGGGCCGATACGTGTGCGCGCCACCCTGGACGGCCGGGTGACCAACCGGGGCGTGGCCCGCTACCACGGCCTGCGCGGCGACCACCTCACCGGGCACGCCACCGGCTCCGACAACGACGTGGCCTGGCTGACGGCGAGCACCCGGAGCTCGCACATCACCGTGGGACTGGCCGCCAGGATCGACGCCGATGCACGTGGCGCGCAAGTATGTCCGGGCCTCGACCACGTCTCCTCCGAACATGTGCTCAACCTGGCTCGAGGCGATCCCGCTGCGCTCACCAAGATCGTGGCGTTGACAACCTCGCGCGACCCTGCCGGCCACGATCCTCTCTCGTCGGCGCTCGGCCGGGTATGCCACGCGCCATGCTTCGAGGAGCTCCTGGCCCGCCACGCGGCAGCGTGGGAGCGGTTGTGGGGGCGCGCCCGGCTCGACGTGAGCAGCGCCAGATTGTCCCAAGCCATCCACCTGCACATCTTCCACCTGCTCCAGACGCTCTCCCCGCACACCGCCGACCTCGACGTGGGCGTGCCCGCGCGCGGGCTGCACGGGGAGGCGTACCGGGGGCACGTGTTCTGGGACGAGCTGTTCGTGCAGCCGTGGCTGGCCCTGCGCTTCCCCGAGGTCTCGCTCGGCCTGCTGCGCTACCGCCGGCGGCGGCTGCCGGAGGCCAGGGCCGCGGCCAGGGCGGCCGGGCACGAGGGCGCGATGTTCCCGTGGCAGAGCGGCAGCGACGGCCGCGAGGAGACCCCGGCCCTCCACCTCAACCCCCTTTCCGGACGCTGGCTGCCCGACCACTCGCGCCTGCAGCGGCACGTCGGCCTGGCCGTCGCCTACAACGTGTGGCAGCACTACCTGGCCACCGGCTCCATGCCGGCGTGGTGCGCGGAGCTGCTGCTCGACATCGCCAGGTTCTTCGCCTCGCTGGCGGTGCTCCACGGCGACCGCTACGAGATCCGCGGCGTCATGGGACCCGACGAGTACCACGACGCCTACCCGGGCGCGGACGTGCCGGGGCTGGCCAACAACGCCTACACCAACGTCATGACCGCGTGGTTGCTCATGCGCGCCCGCGAGACCGCCGCGCTGGCGCCGGACCTGAGGCCCACGGCGGACGAGCTGGCCCGCTGGGACCACGTCAGCCGCCGCCTGCGGGTGGACTTCCACGACGGCGTGATCAGCCAGTTCACCGGGTACGGGGACCTGCTGGAGCTCGACTGGGAGCGCTACCGCGGCGTACGGCGGCTGGACCGGGCGCTGGAGGTCGACGGCGACGACGTCAACCGCTACAAGGCCTCCAAGCAGGCCGACACCCTCATGCTCTGCTACCTCCTGACCGCCGACGAGCTGACCAGCCTCCTGGAGCGGCTCGGCTACCCTGCCGAACCAGGGCTGATCCCCCGTACCGTCTCCTACTACCTGGCCCGCACCAGCCACGGCTCGACGCTCAGCGCGGTCGTGCACGCCTGGGTGCTGGCCCGCTCGAACAGGGCGCAGTCCTGGAGATTCTTCACCGAGGCCCTCTACAGCGACATCAAGGACGTCCAGGGCGGCACCACCGCGGAGGGCATCCACCTGGGCGCCATGGGCGGCACCCTCGACCTCCTGCAACGCTGCTACCTGGGCCTGGAGCTGCGGCCGGACGGGCTGAGGCTGGACCCGCTGCTGCCCGGCCGGCTCGGGGTGCTGTCCATGCCGATCCGCTACCACGGGCGCCAGATCTTCATCGACGCCGACCACCGCGAGGCACGTCTGAACGGCACCGCGCGCCGTACAGCCCCGCCAAGGTGACGAGCCGGGGTGAGCTGAGGCAAGCATTACCCGAATTGCCGCATCAGCTCATCGGGGGGCGGGCAGACACCTGGCGTGATGCGGTCACACTGGCCCGTATCGGACTGGTTCAGGGGGCCGGAGCTGAAGATGAGGAAACAGGCAAGCAGCGACCGCGAGACACCGATCGTGCGCCGCCGCGAGGTGCTCGGGTTGCCTGCCGCCCTGGCCTGCGGCTCGGCGGTGCTGACCGGTTGCGGCGCCGCTCAACAAGCCCCACAACAAGCCGCTCAACAAGCCGGCAACGCCGCAACGCCCACGCCTGCCCCCACTCCGGAGCAGATGCCGGTCACGCCACCGGAGGACCTCATGCGCGAGCACGGGGTTCTCAAACGCGTACTGCTGATCTATCGCGAGGGTATCCGGCGGATCAACGTCGGCGAGCAGGTCCCCGCGCAGCCGCTGCACGCCGGGGCAGGGATCATCCGCACCTTCATCGAGGAGTACCACGAGCAGCTCGAAGAGCGCTACGTCTTCCCGCGCCTGGTCAAGGCCGGCAAGTTGACCGACACCGTCCCGGTGCTCGTCCAGCAGCACCGGCGCGGACGCGTCCTGACCGGCCGCATCCTGGACGCCACCGCCAGACCCACCCCCCAGCAGGCCCGCCGCGACCTGGTCACGAACATGGCCGCCTTCATCCGCATGTACGAGCCACACGAGGCCCGCGAGGACACCGTGGTCTTCCCCGCCATGCGGGACGTCATCCCGCCCAAGGAATTCGCCGAGCTGGCCGAGACCTTCGAAGACGAGGAGCACCGCCGTTTCGGCGCAGCCGGCTTCACCGGCGTCGTCGGGCAGGTGGCCGACATCGAAAAGACGCTCGGCATCTACGATCTGAAGCAGTTCACGCCCCGCGTATGACGGTGGCCTTGGCGCCGGCCTTCATCCCGGCGGCCGTGTCCGGCGACCACCCGGTTCCCGGGCCTTTCACCCGCGCCAGGCTTGGGCGAACCGGCAGTGGCCGGTGCGGCAGTCTTCCAGGCTCTTCACGGCGGCACGCCGGGCTTCGGCCAGCTCGGCCATCTTCGCCTCGATCCGGTCCACCACCGCCTCCAGCCGCCACCGCTCGCTCTCGCAGGTCGTCCCGCCCGCATCGTGCGCGGCCAGCGCGTCGACCACCTCGTCCAGGGTGAAACCCAGCTCCTGCAGGCCCTTGGCGAAGCGGATCCTTTCCACCGCCGAGGGGTCGAAGATGCGATAACCCGACGGCCTGCGCTCGGCGGCGGGCAACACCCCGCGTCGCTCGTAGAAGCGCACCGTGTCCACGCTCACTCCGGCTTCGCCGGCCACCTGTCCGATCTTCACGCGGCTTCACCTCTTGACTCTGGAGTATGGTCCAGACTTTAGGGTTCGGGAGACGGCGTCACAAGACCGCAGGACGCCCCTTCGCGAAGGAGTCCCGCCATGGACATCCCGCCCGCCTCCACCCCCGTCGTCTGCGACATGACCGCTGCCCCCGACACCCCGAAGCAGCGCCTGGACGAGTACCGGCGCCTGTTCGGCCGGCACCTCGTCGGCCGGGAGAAGACCGCCGAGGGCATCCGCTTCCTGCTGCGCGCCGAGCCCGGCGTCGAAGCGCAGGTACGGGATCTGGCCGCCCGGGAAAGGGCGTGTTGCGCGTTCTTCGCCTTCGACGTCACCACCGACGGCGAGCACGTGCTCTGGGACTGGGCGGTCAGCGACAACGACGCCGCACGCGCCCTGCTGGAGGAGTTCTACCTCCTGCCCGACGCGGCCCCCCGAAGCTCCGGCGAGTTGGAAGAGCGCCTGGCTTCCCAGGGGCTGCACTTCATCACCGAACCGGACGGAACCGCAGGTAGGAGCAGGTGAGCGCGTGTCTGTTATCCGGGAAATGGGCAAGAAGAAATACGTGATGCGACCCTTTCGATGCATTTCGCGCCCTGGCTGAGCGGCGCGGGCGGCCAGGTGTCCGCCTGATCGAGGCTCTTGCCGGAGACGCCGAAGAGCAGAGGGAAGGGCCTGAAAGCTGGGCGCCGGAGGTGGCCAGGCGGTTCGGGCTGCCCGCGGCGGCGGGGCTGGGTCCGGCCACCTTCTACGCGGACCTGGCTGTCCCGCACGGGCGCCGCCATGTGCGGGTCTGTGCCGCGACCGCGTGCTTCGCGGCGCAGGCGGGCCGGCAGCTGCCTGCCATCCAGGACGTGCTCGGTGTCAAGGCCGATGACGCTCCGGACCGGGAAGCCGGCGTCTCCCTGCAGACGGTCCGCTGCCTCGGTTACTGCTACGCCGGGCCCGCCTGCCTGGACGGAGAGGTCCCCTGTACCGGGCCGGACGTCGTCGATCAGGTGGCCGGACGTACGCAACCGCACGCACCACCGATCCCGGCGTCCGACGCCACCGGGGACCCGGTCGTGCTGGCCGGGATCGTGGCAGGTGAAGCCGAGTGGCGGACCTGGGAGGAAACCGTCCGCCGCCGCTCGCCGGAGCTGGTCCGGTCCGAGGTCGCGGCCTCCGGGCTGCGTGGCCGGGGCGGAGCGGGCTTTCCCGTGGCGGCCAAGTGGGCGGCGGCGGGCGGCTCTCCGGACACGGTGGTGATCGCCAACGGCGACGAGGGCGATCCGGGCTCGTACGCCGACCGGTTGCTGATGGAGGCCGACCCGGCCCGCGTGCTGGAAGGGCTGGCGCTGGCCTGCTTCGCCTGCGGGGCTCGCCGTGGTCTGGTGCTGGTGCGTTCGGAATATCCCCGGGCGCTGGCGGCGATGCGGCAGGCCGTGGAGCAGGCCCGCGCGGACGGCCACCTCGGCCGGCGGGTGCACGGCAGCGACGTGGACCTGGACGTGGAGGTGGTGGCCGGCGCCGGCTCCTACGTCGCGGGTGAGGAGACGGCGCTGATCGCGGGGCTGGAGGGCGGTCGTGGCTGCGCGCGGGCGCGCCCGCCGTATCCGACCAGCCAGGGTCTGTGGGATGCGCCGACCGTGGTCAACAACGTCGAGACGCTGGCCGCGGTGCCGTGGATCGTCAGCCGCGGTGGCGAGGCGTACGCCCGTCGCGGCACGCCCGGCGAGACCGGTACGAAGCTGGTCTGCCTGTCGGAGCGGTTCGCCCGGCCCGGCTGCTATGAGGTCGAGCTCGGCGTGCCGGTGCGGTGGATCGTCACCGAGCTGGGCGGCGGCTTGAAGGAAGGGGCCGAGCTCGGTGTGCTGCAGGTCGGCGGCCCGCTGGGCGGCTTCCTCGCAGAAGAGGACCTTGACGTGCCGCTCACGGAGGCGGGGCTGGCGGGATACGGCGCCGCGCTGGGTCATGCCGGGTTGGTGGCCGTCGATCGGCGGCTGGAGCCGCTCGATGTGCTGCGGCACGTATGGGCCTTCGCCGCGGCGGAGAGTTGCGGAGCCTGCTCGCCGTGCCGGGTCGGCTCCCGTCGCGGGCTGGAGCAGGTCAGGTCCGGAGTTCCGCCCGGCGAGGCGTACACCGGCATGTTGAACGTGATGAGCGAGGCCAGTTTGTGTGCGTTCGGCCGCCGGCTGCCGCATGCGGTGCGGAGCCTGGTCCGCGCCTACGGGGATCGTCTGCGGGGGTGGGGCGGATGAGGGTCACGGTGGAGGGCGCCGTCGTCGATCTCCCGGAGGAGGTCTCGGTGCTGCGGGCGGTGCGGTCGGCGGGCCGTGATCTTCCCGCGCTCTGCCATGACGACCGGCTGACGCCCGTGGGCTCCTGCCGGGCCTGCCTGGTACGGCTCGACGGGCGAGTCGTGGCGGCCTGCGTGACGCCCGCGGTGGACGGCGCCCAGGTGAGCGTCGAGGAAGAGGACCTGCGCCGGTTGCGCCATGACGCCGTGGAGCTGATCGTCTCGGCGCTTCCGCCCCAGGCGCTGGAGGGGGATGGCGAGCTGGCCCGGGTGTGCCGGGCCCTGGGCATCGGACCGGAAGCCGCTCAAGGCGGTGCCGATCGGGGCCGGGACCACTCTCATCCGTTCGTCCAGCTCGACCGGGATCTGTGCATCGCCTGTGGCCGCTGCGTGCGGATGTGCGCCGAGGTCCAGGGCACGTTCGCGCTGACGCTGGTGGGGCGCGGCTCGGAGACGGTGGTCGCGCCCGGCACCGGTGGCCCCTGGGCGGAATCGGACTGCGTCGCGTGCGGTGGCTGCGTGGACACGTGCCCCACCGGCGCTCTCACCGAGCCGGGGTTGCCGCTCGGGACTCAGGTGGCCGCGCTCACCCGTACGCGTACCACCTGTGGATACTGCGGCGTCGGCTGCGCACTCGACGTTCTGACCCGCGACGGCGAGGTCGCCGCGGTGCGCCCGGCCAAGGACGGCCCGGTCAACCGGGGGCACGCGTGTGTGAAGGGCCGCTTCGCCCACGGGTTCCTGCGCTCTCCCGAGCGGATCACCCGGCCGCTGCTGCGCCGCCGTTCCGGGCTGGAGCCGGTGAGCTGGGACGAGGCGCTCGACCACATCGCCCGCGGGCTGCGGGCCGCGGTGGCCGAGGCGGGCCCCGACGCGGTGGCGGCGATCACCTCGGCCCGGGCCACCAACGAGGAGAACTACCTGATCCAGAAGTTCATGCGCGTCGTCATCGGCACCAACAGCGTCGACAACTGCTCGCGGCTGTGCCATTCCCCGTCCGCCGCCGGGCTGACGGCCGCGTTCGGCCTGTCCGGCGGCACCGACGCCTTGGAGGACGTGGAGCGCGCCGACTGCCTGCTCGTGGTGGGCGCGAACCCCGTCGAGGCGCACCCGGTCGTCGGGGCGCGGCTGCTGCAGCGGGTGCTGCGCGGCACGCGCCTGGTCGTCGCCGACCCGCGGGCCGTCGGGCTCGCGACCTACGCCGACGTGCACCTGCGGCCCCGCCCGGGGACCAACGTCGCCTTGTTCAACGGCCTGGCCAACGTGCTGCTCGCGCAGGGCCTGGTGGACGAGGAATTCCTGCGGCACCGCGCCAGGGGGTTGCCGGAGCTGACCGCGATCCTGGCCGGCTACCCGCCCGATCGGGTGGCCGAGGTCACCGGCGTGCCCGCGGCGGATCTGGTCGCGGCGGCACGCCTGTACGGGCTGGCCAAGCGGCCGGCCATCGTCTACGGGCTCGGCGTGACCGAGCACCTGCACGGCACCGACGGCGTGCGCACCCTGGCGAACCTGGCGATCCTGCGCGGCGCGGTCGGCACCGGCCACGGGTTCGGCGTGAACCCCCTCAGAGGGCAGAACAACGTCCAGGGCGCCTCCGACATGGGCGCCCTGCCCGACCTGCTCCCCGGCTACGCAAGGGTCACCGACCGCGTCGCGCGCGAGCGGGCCGAGCAGGTGTGGGGCACCCGGCTGCCGGACCACGACGGCCTGCGCATCCCGCAGATGTTCGCGGCGGCACGCACAGGGGCCCTGCGGGCCCTGTGGATCGTCGGGGAGGACGTGTGCGCCACCGACCCCGACACCAACCAGGTCGTCGAGGCCCTGAGGTCCTGCCCGCTGGTCATCAGCCAGGAGCTGTTCCTGTCCGAGACCGCTCGCCACGCCGACGTGGTCCTGCCCGCCGCGTCCTGGCTGGAGAAGGACGGCACCTTCGTCAACTTCGACCGGCGTTTCCAGCGCGTGCGGCCCGCTCTCGCCCCGCCCGGTCAGGCCCGTACGGACTTCGCCATCGTGCACGCGATCGCCGCCGCCTACGGCGCCGACCTGGGCTGCCCGACCCCCGCCGAGGCGCTGGCCGAATGCGGCCGGGTGGCGCCGATGTTCGCCGGGATCTCCCACCGGCGGCTGGATCGCGAAGGCGCCATCCCCTGGCCGTGCCCCGATCCCGAACATCCCGGAGAGGCCAAGCTCTACCTGGACCGATTCGCCACTCCGGACGGGCTCGCGCACCTGGCCGCCCGCCCCTACCTGCCGCCCGGCGAAAGCCCCGACGACGACTACCCCCTGGTCCTGATCACGGGCCGCCGGTGGGCGCACTACAACTCCGGCAACATGACCCGGCGCTCCGGCACCCTCGAACTCGACCCTTCGGATCACATTGACCTGCATCCCGCCGACGCCGCCCGGCACGCCGTCCGCGACGGCGACACAGTGCTGGTCGAAAGCCGGCACGGGCAGGCCACGTTCCCGGCACGGATCACCGAGGAGGTCACGCCGGGCCAGCTCTTCTGCACCTTCCACTTCTCCTCCAGCGGGGCGAACGCCCTCACCTCCGACCATGCCGACACCGTGACCTCATGCCCGGAGTACAAGGTCACCGCCGTGCGCCTGCGCGGCATCCCGGGTGGCTGTACCGCGGCGACCGGGCAGTGAGCGCGGTGCAGCACGCCGTGACTCACCTTTCGGACACCACCGCCACAGGGCATGGAGCGTGCTGGAGGAGTGAGTCCGCCGCGCCGAACCAGGCGGCGCGCCTGCGCCCGACGACCATGAGCGTCGCGTGATCGGGAGCCTCACCGGCCTGGACGCGGACTTCCGGGTGGCTCGCCGCCCACTCGGTCAGGTCCGCCGAGGCGGACACCGGCACCTGACGCAGGGCGGCCTCCCCGAACGCGAATTCCACGACGGAGGCATCCGGCTCCCTGTCGGCCACGACGATCGGTCCTGGATCCGTCGGCGCGGGGAGGGGACCCGGGCCGCGTACCACGATCACGGGGCGCTCGGCATGAGCGGCGACATATCCGGCCACCGAGCCGACGACGGCCCTGGGAAGCGCGCTCAGCCCGCGGGAGCCCACCACGACGAGCGTGGCATCGCCGGAAAGCTCGACCAGGCGCTGGGCCGCCGAGCCTTCGTACAGGTCGGTCTCGACCTGCACGCCCGAACTGGTCGAGCGGGCGCACTCGGCGCCGTGCCACAACACGTGATCGGCCGCCTTACGCAGGTGGGCCTTGGCCTCCTCCTCCGCGTCGCCGTACGGCCACTGCCAGGCGTGGGCGAGCGTCAGCGGCAGCTTGCGCAGCTCGGCCTCGTCCAGCGCCCAATCCAGGGCCTGCATCGCGAAGTCCGAGCCGTCGTAGCCGAGCACGATGTGGTCCATGTCCTCGGGCCCCTTCCACGGGCAGGGAGTCATCACCTTCAGTGTCGGAGCACTCCCGGAACCCGCCGTAGGGCCGGGCGACCCGGCCCGCCGGGACCTTGGTCCCCGGCCGGAAGGTCGTCCGGCACTGCCGGGCACGCCCGTCGTGCGGAAACGTCAGGTTCTGAAGGGCCAGAACTCGGCTGGACGGGAGCCCGGCATGCCTGATGAGGGATACGACGTGCTGCTGCGCGACGGTGGCATCGCTCATGTACGCCCGCTGCGCCCCGCCGACCGGGAGGGCCTGCACGAGCTGGTGGACCGCTCGTCCGAGCGCTCGGCCTACCTGAGGTTCTTCACCGGCGGCCGCAACACCGCCCACGCCTACATCGATCGCATCACCGGTGACGGCTACGACGGCCGCGCGCGGGTGGCCGGCCTGCACGGCCGGCTGGTCGCGATAGCCGAGTACATCCCCATGGAGGCCGGCCGCGCCGACCTGGGCATCCTTCTCGACGACGCCGTGCACGGGCACGGCCTCGGCACGCTGCTGCTGGAGCACCTCGCCGTGGACGCCGCCGAGCATGGCATCCGCGAGCTGGTGGCCGACGTGCTGGCCGAGAACCGGCCGATGATCCAGGTGCTGCGCGACCTGGGCCTGAAGGTGGAGCAGTCCTTCGAGGGCGGCACGCTGCACGTCAGCGTCGCCGCCGAGCCCACCCCCAGGCTGATGGCGGCCATCGAGGCCCGCGACCACGAGGCGGAGAGGGCTTCGCTGGCGCGGGTGCTGGCGCCCCGTTCGGTGGCGGTGATCGGTGCGAGCCGCGACGAGCACGCCATCGGGCACCAGGTGCTGCGCAACCTCATTGACGGCGGCTTCTGCGGGCCGATCCATCCCGTCAATCCGAACGCGAGCGAGATCGCCGGACTGGCCTGCCACCCCAAGGTGCCCGACGGTGTGGACCTGGCGGTCGTGGCGGTGCCCGCCCGGCAGGTGCTGGACGTGGCGCGTGACTGCGCGGCGGCCGGAGTGGCCGGGCTGGTGGTGCTGACGTCGGGGTTCGCCGAGGCCGGGCAGCGCGCGGCCGAGTCGGAGCTGCTGCGGGTGTGCCGTACGGCCGGGATGCGGCTGATCGGCCCGAACTGCCTGGGCGTGGTCAACACCGGAGCCTGGCTGAATGCCAGCTTCCTGCCGCACCGGCCGGTCCGTGGGTGCGTGGCGTTGATGTCGCAGTCCGGCGCCGTGGGCGCGGCGCTGCTGGACCGGCTGGACGTGTCGTCGTTCGTGTCGGTCGGCAACAAGGCCGACGTCAGCAGCAACGACCTGCTGGAGTACTGGGAGGACGACGACGACACCTGCGTGATCGCGCTGTATCTGGAGTCGTTCGGCAACCCGCGCAAGTTCGCCCGTATCGCCCGCCGGGTCGGCAAGCGCAAGCCGGTGCTGCTGGTCAAGAGCGGCCGCGGCGAGGCCGGCGGCCGGGCGGTGCGCTCGCACACCGCCGCCGCGGCCACTCCGGACGTGGCGGTGGACGCGCTCACCCGGGCCGCCGGCGTGATCCGGCTCGACAGCGTGCACGAGCTGATCGACGTCGCCAAGCTGCTGGCCGCTCAACCTCTGCCGACCGGTCGCCGCGTGGCCATCGTGGGCAATTCGGGTGGGCCGCAGGCGATGGCCGCCGACTCCTGCGAGGCCCACGGCCTGGTCGTTCCCGAGCTGCCGCCCGGGCTGTTGGAGGCTCGTGCGGCGGCCGCGCTGGGCAATCCGCTGGACTTGACCGCCGACGCCACCGCCGCCGAGATCGGCGCCGCCGTCGAGGTCCTTGCCGCCTCGTCCGCCGTCGACGCGGTCCTCGTCGTTTACACCCCGCCGTTCGGCGACGGCCTGGACGCGACCCGTCAGGCCATCGCGGACGCCACCAAGACGGCGGCCAAGACCGTGCTGACCTGCGTCGTCGGCCACGACGGCCTGATCGACGGCCGCGTACCGAGCTACGCCTTCCCCGAGCAGGCCGTCCAGGCGCTGGCCCACGTCGTGCGCTACGCCGAATGGCGCGGCCGCCCCGTCGAACCCGTCCCGGTGCCTCCGCCGGCAGACGAGAAGACCGCCAGGGAGATCGTCCAGGCGGAGTTGGCGGCGCACCCGGACGGTGGCTGGCTGTCACCCGCCGATGCCGCCCGGCTGCTCGGCTGCTACGGCGTGACCCCGGTGGAGTCCGTCGACGCGGACAGCCCTGAGGCCGCTGCCGGGGCGGCCTCCCGCGTCGGGCTGCCCGTGGTGCTCAAGGCCACCGGTCCCGTCCACAAGAGCGAGGTCGGCGGGGTCCGGCTCAACCTCCAGACCCTGGACGAGGTACGGCAGGCATATCACGACATGTTGGCACGGATAGGCGCGGACATGACGGGCGCGATCGTCCAGCACATGTTGTACGGAGGCGTGGAGATCATCGTGGGCGGCCTGAACTACCCGGTGTTCGGGCCGCTGGTCATGGTCGGCATGGGCGGCGTGCTGGCCGATCTGCTGGCCGACCGCGCCTTCCGGGTGCCGCCCGTCGTCGACGCCATCGCCATGATCAACGAGCTGCGCTGCGCCCCGCTGCTGCACGGCTACCGAGGTTCACCACCCGTCGACGTCACCGCCCTGGCCGATCAGGTCGTACGGATCAGCCGGCTGCTCGAAGACCTGCCGCAGGTGGCCGAACTCGACCTCAACCCGGTCATCGTCACGACGGAGGGCACGGCCACGGTGGACGCCCGGATCAGGGTGGCGCCCTGCGAAAAGCCGCCCTCACAGCTGCTGCGGCGGATGCGCTGATCAAAAGGCCATCTACTGGGCTTCCCGTTGATCCTCCTTTCCCAAGGTTTGGCCGTCTGCCGGGTCTCGTACGTCCTCGGTGGGAAAGGCGTTCACCATGTCGACGTGGTCCGAAACAGAGGTTCCTGTGGTCAGGGCGGAAGAGCGGGTCATCGTCGTCGGCTATGACGAATCGCCGGGCAGCGAGCAAGCGCTGCGCTGGGCGGTGGATGAAGCGCAATTGCGTCAGCTTCCTGTGGCGGTGTGCCATGCCTGGCATTGGCCTTATCTTCGGCGTCCCGTCGACAAGGAGGTTCTGGCCCAGTTGAGGGCCACCGGCGCCGCTGTGGTGGAGGAAGGCGTGCGTCACGCGCGAGAACTGGCGCCTGCTCTCGATGTCCGGCCCCTGTTGGGGAAGGGTGTGGCCACGGCGGTGCTCCTGCAGGCGGCGCGCAACGCGGAGCTGGCGGTGCTCGGATCTCGGGGGCAGGGCGGCTTCGAAGAACTGCGGGTGGGATCGGCGGCCGTGCAGGTGCCCGCGCACAGCGTCCGGCCTGTCGTCATCGTCGGTCCTGAAAACGTTCCGGTGAGGGAGGGCGGGGCGCGGATCGTGGTCGGCGCCGACGGATCTCCCGCTGGACAGAGCGCCCTGGAGTTCGCCTTCGAGGAGGCGGGGCTGCGTGGCGGCTCGGTGACGGTGGTGTGCTGCTGGCAGGATGCCGGTGATCTGTCCGGGCAGGACGGTCTGCCCTTCGTGGATCGCGGAGAGTTGCGGGTCAGCGCGGAAGCCTGCTTCCGTGATGCGGTCTCAGCGCTGATCTGCCGGCACCCGGATGTGCCGGTTACGACGGAGTTCGTAGCCGGGCGCCCCGAACGCGCCGTGATCGACGCGGCGCGGGACGCGACTCTGCTGGTGCTGGGCAGTCGTGGTGTCGGCTCGACGCCCACGACGCTGGTGGGGCCGGTCACCCAGGCCGCGCTCGCGGCGGCCGGATGTCCCGTCGCTGTGACACCACCCTCGTGCTGACGGAGCCTGGCAGACATTCGGCCGTGAACTGACCGACTTTTGGCTTTGCCGGGGGCATTACCCAAGGGGGAGGTGACTGATGGTCCGGCTGGCCGATTTCCTGGCACGATTTCGTCCCTCCGGCGTGCCCGGGGCAGCGGCGCCCGCAGGTGTCCCCGCCGACTATGTGGCCGACCAAGCAGAGGAACTGGCGCCGGTCTTCTCGGCACTCGCCGACAGCCAGGCCGCGTGCGCGAACGAGCGTGAAAACGCCCGGCGCCGTGCCGACCACATGCGGGCGCGCGCCCACGATCAGGCCGTGGCCATCGTCGCCGCGGCCCACGCTGAGGCGGATGCGGAGCGCGCACGGTCATCGGCCCTTGTCCGCCATGATCATGATCAGGCCGTCGCGGAGCTCCTGCGGGAGGCCTCAGCCGCCGCTGAGGGTGTCCGCAGGCGCTCGGCCGGCCGGATGCCGGAGATGGTGGCCCGGGTGACCGACATGGTCAGGTCCTTGGCCGACGATCGGCCATGACCGCTTCGTGGGTCGCGGGGGCGACACGTGCCAGGGCTCTCGTCCGGCGGAGGGCTGGGACGGCGGGTGCGCGGCGCATCGCGGCATGCGGTTCCGTGAGCGAGGCGGTCGCTCTGCTGGGTGACACGCCGTACGGACATGACGTGCGGCGCGGGCAAAGCCTGGCGGAGGCCCAGTGGGCGGTCCTGGCCACACTGCTGTGGCATCTGCGTGTGCTGGCCGGCTGGCTGCCTCGGGAGGGAGGCCAGATGGTCCGCGTGCTGGCCCGCTGGTTCGAGCTCGCCAACGCGGACGAGCTGATCTGCCGGCTCGCGGGAGGTGAGGCGGAGCCCGAGTTCGTCCTGGGCTCGCTGGGCACCGCGTGGGAGAGGCTGCGGCGGTGCGGATCCCTCGCCGAGGTACGGGCGGCCCTGGCCGCTTCCCCGTGGGGAGACCCGGGTGGTACGAGCCCCCGCGAGATCCAACTGGGCATGCGCCTGGCCTGGGCCGAACGGGTCGCCGGGACCGTTCCGCAGGCCAGGTCGTGGGCTTTGGGGGCGACAGCGCTGCTGCTCGCCCGTACGCATCTGGCAGAAGGTGAAAGGCCGGCCGAACGCTGCCGCGTGCTCGTCGGACAGGGCGCGCTCGACGCCTCGTCGATACGCGAGATGGCCGAGCGGCTTCCCACGGCGGCACGCTGGGTGCTCCACGAGATCGAGGATCCCCGCGAGCTGTGGCGAGGCGAGGAGCGCTGGTGGCAGCGCGTGGAAGACGAAGGGCGCGACCTCCTGGCCGGGGCGGGATTCACGGCAGGACCGGTCCTCGGCGCGGTCGCCGTCCTGGCGGCGGACGCCCGCCGGGTCCGCGCCGCCCTGGAACAGGCCGCATGGCGGTGACCGCGATGCGCTCACCCGATCGGGGACCGGCTCCATGAGCCGGCGAGAGGCGCTGCGGCCCGTCCGCATGGAGCGGGTGGCGATCGTCGCTCCGGCCCGCTCGCTGGACGACGTGCTGAGGATCGTGGGCGCGGCGGGGGTCGTCGAACTGGCCACACCCCCTGACGCACAGCTGCAGGCGGTCTCGAAGAGCGCCGTCGTCCGCGGTGAGGTGGCGGCGCTCGCCGGCTGGATGCCGGCCAAAGTCGTCTCCGAACTCGCGCGCCAGGTGGCGCCCGAGGGCGGGGCCGTGGTGCCGCTCGCCCGTCCCCGGGGCAAGGAGGCGCCGTCCCTGCTGCGCTCCGAAGGGCTGCGCGGCGACCTGGCCCCGCTCGTCAACACCTACGGGACGACGCCGTACGCCGACATTGACCCGACACCCCTGGCCGTCGGCGCGTACGTCCTGATGTTCGGCATGATGTTCGGCGACGTCGGGCACGGCCTGCTGCTGCTCGTCGCGGCGATCGGGCTGTATCGCAGGCGCCCGCGATGGTTGTCCCGCCTCCATCGGGCGTGGCCGTTCGCCGTCGGCGCGGGACTGGCGAGCATGCTCTTCGGCCTGCTCTACGGCGAGTTCTTCGGCCCCACGGGCGTCGTCCCCGTGCTCTGGGTCCGGCCGCTGGCCGACCCGATCGCCCTCCTCGCTGCCGCCCTCGCCGGTGGCGCGCTGCTGCTCGCGGTCGCCTACCTGCTGGGCGTCGTGAACCGGTGGCGGGAGGGCGGCTGGCCGGCCACCCTGTACTCCCCGGCGGGGGTGGCGGGTTCGGCGCTGTTCTTCGGGCTGGGGCTCGCCCTGCTCGGGTGGTACGCCAAGCTCGGCTGGCTGTCCGCCGCCGGCGGCGTGATCGCGGTGGTGGGCCTGATCCTGGCTTTCGTCGGGTTCTACGCCGAAGCGGGAGGCGGCGCGAGCGCGACCGCCCAGGCGATGATCCAGCTCTTCGACGCGGTCGTCCGGCTGGGCGCCAACATTGCCTCCTTCGCCCGCCTCGCCGCCTTCGGCCTCACCCACGCCGCCATCGGCTCGATCGTCTGGAGCGCGACCACCGGGCTGTGGGCCGCCACCCCCTTCGCTGCGGCGGCGATATTCCTGCTGGGCAACGTGCTGGCGCTGACGATCGAGGGGCTCGTGGCCGGTGTCCAGGCGCTGCGTCTGGAGTACTACGAGCTGTTCTCCAGGGTCTTCCAAGCCGAGGGACGGCCCTTCCGCCCCTGGCACCTGCCGCCGACGTCCAAGGAGGTCGCCCCATGTTCGTCTGGGTGAAACGAGGACTGCACGCGCTCAATGCGGTCATCGCGCTCGCCGCGGTCATCCTCCTCGTCTGCGCCGTGACGGCGGGCTCCGCTCAGGGGACGGCGACCGCCGACCCGGGCGGCGGCAACTGGGCGGCCCTGCTCGGCGCGGCCATCGCCGTCGCCAGCTCGGCGATCGGCGCGGGCATCGCCGTCGCCTACACCGGAGCGGCGGCGCTCGCCGCGATGAGCGAGCGACCCGAGCTGTTCGGGCGGGCCATCGTCATCGTCGGCCTGGCGGAAGGGATCGCCATCTACGGGCTCGTCATCGGCATCATCCTCATCGGACGGGCTTGACCTGCCATGGCGAACGTCGCCGTCATCGGTGAGACCGTCCGCGTGGCGGGCTTCCGGCTCGCCGGAGCGGTCGTCCTTCCTGCCGACACTCACGATGCCGCTCGTGCGGCCTGGGCCTCCCTCGGTGACGACGTCGCCGTGGTGATCCTCACCCCGGAGGCGGCCGAGGCCGTCGGCGAGAGGGCCGGGGAGAGAACGACGGTGGTGATGCCGCCGTGACGACCATGCGGGACGCGCTGGCACCGCTCGCCGCAGCCCTGTCCAGGCAGGCCGGGATCGACGCCCGGGCGATCGTCGCCGGAGCCGAGGAAGAGGCCGCCGAGCTGGTCGCCGCCGCCCGCCAGGAGGCCAGGACCATCCTCGCCGACGCCCGCGCCGACGGAGCCGCCCAGGCCAAGGCGGATGCGGTCACCGGACGGATCCACGCCGAGCGCCGGGCCCGCGGCATGGAACTCGCCGCTCAACGAGAGGCCCTGGACGAACTGCGCACCCGATCGGCCGCCGCGGTCAGGACCCTGCGTGACGACCCCTGCTACCCCAGGCTCCTCGACCGGCTGAGCGCCCTCGCCCGCGCCGCCGGAGGAACGGACCTGGTCGTCAAAGAGCAGCCCGACGGTGGCGTGCTGGCAGAGGGGCACGGACGGCGCGTCGACTGCACGCTCAGCGCGCTGGCCGCACGAGCCGTGGACGCGCTCGGAGCGGAGGTGGAGCGGCTGTGGGCACCGTGACCCGGGTCAACGGGCCCTTGGTCGAGGTCGAGGGTCTCGCCGGCGCGGCCATGTTCGAGCTGGTCCTGCTCGGACCCCACAAGCTGCTGGGTGAGATCGTCACGCTGGGAGGCGGCCGCGCCACGGCGCAGGCGTACGAGTACACCGGAGGGCTGGCTCCAGGCGATCCCGCCGAGCGCGGCGGATCTCCCGTCTCGGCTCTGCTGGGGCCGCACCTGCTCGGCGGGGTGTTCGACGGGCTGCTCCGGCCGCTCACCGGCGCGGGCCCCTGGCTGGACCCGGCCGTGCCCGCGCGCGCATCCGTCGCCCGCTCGTGGCGGTTCACGCCGCTGGTCGAGCAGGGACGGAAGGCGGCGCCGGGCACGGCCATCGGGCGGGTCGAAGGTGCGGGCTCGCTGGCCTACCTGGTCCTGTCGCCGGGAGGCGAGGTCTCCGCCATCCGGCGGGCGGGCCGCTATCCTCACGACGCCTCGGTCGCGGTCGTCGGCGGGACCGAGGTCCGGCTGACCCGCCGCCGGCCGGTGCGCCAGCCACTGCCGTACGCGTCGCGGCTGGACGAGACCGTGCCGCTCGTCACGGGGCAGCGGGTCATCGACCTGCTCCTGCCGGTGTGCCTCGGGGGCACCGCGGCCGTGCCCGGCGGCTTCGGCACGGGCAAGACCGTGCTCCTCCAGCAGATCGCCAAGTGGTGCGACGCCGACGTGGTGATCTACATCGGCTGCGGGGAACGCGGCAACGAGATGGCGGACATCGTGGCCGAGCTGGCCGAGCTGCCGGACCCGCGTACCGGCGGGCGGCTCTCCGACCGGACCGTCGTGATCGCCAACACCTCCAACATGCCGATGATGGCGCGCGAGACCTGCATCTACACGGGTGTCACGGTCGCCGAGCATTTTCGCGACATGGGCTACGCCGCGGTGGTCATCGCCGACTCGACCTCACGCTGGGCCGAGGCGCGCCGGGAATTCGCCTCCCGCAGCGGGACCCTCCCCGCCGAGGAGGGCTACCCGGCGGACCTCGCCTCCGCCCTGGCCGCGTTCTACGAGCGCGCCGGTCGGGTCGTCACGCTGGGCGGTGCCACCGGATCGGTGACGATCATCGGGGCCGTCTCGCCCCCGGGCGGCGATCTGACCGAACCCGTCACCGCGCACACGGAGCGGTTCGTGCGAACGCTGTGGGCCCTGGACCGCGACCTCGCCTACGCACGCCACTACCCGGCGATCTCCTGGCGCGAATCCTTCTCCCGCGACGCCGACGCCCTGGCACAAGGCGCTCCCGACAATGCGACCCGCCGCGTGCGCGTGGCCGGCCTGCTGGCCGAGGCCGACCGGCTGGCCGCGCTGGCCGAGCTCGTGGGGGCGGGCGCTCTGCCCGCCCATGAGCGAATCGGCCTGCTGGCCGGGCGTCTGCTGCGGGAGGGCTTCCTGCGGCAGAGCTCGCTGAGCAGGCTGGACGCGTACTGCCGGCCCGAACGGACCGCCCTCATCGCCGACGCGCTCCTGGCGATCCTGGCGCTCTGCCAGGACCTGGTCGAGCACGGCGTGCCTGCCGCCGCGGTCGAAGATCGCGACTTCTCTGCCATCCTGCGTGCCAAGGAGGCGCCGGAGGAGGAGATCGCGGCACGGCGCGACACCGTGCTGAACGATCTGGAGGCGCCGCGGTGACGACGTGGGCTCCGATCGAATACACCGGCGTGGCGGAGCTACGCGGGCCCCTCATCGTCGTCCAGGGAATCCAGAACGTCGGCTGGGACGAGTACGCCACGATCGTGCTGGAGTCCGGCGAGCGCAGGCACGGCCTCGTCCTGGACGTCGACCGCGACCTCGCCGTCGTCCAGGTCCTCGAGGGCACCGCAGGACTCAGGGCGGAGACGACACGGGTCACTTTCACCGGAAGCCCGCTGCGCATTCCGGTCGGCGCCGGATGGCAGGGACGCGTCTGCAACGGGCGCGGCGGGCCACTGGACGGCGGTCCCCCGATCTTCGGCGACGACAGTGCCCTGGTGGCCGGCTTCCCGATGAATCCCACGGTACGAGAACCTCCCGCCGAACCCGTGATCACCGGAGTCTCCGCCATCGACGCGCTGACCACCCTGGTCCGCGGCCAGAAACTGGCCGTCTTCGCCGAAAGCGGCCTGCCCCACCTGGAGCTCGCCGCCCAGGTGGCCGCCCAGGCCCACACCGGCGGCGAGCCGTTCAGCGTCATCTTCGCCGCCATGGGACTGACCCATGGCGACGCGGGGACGGTGCGCGACATCCTGGAGCGGCGTTCGTCGGCCGCGGAGCTGACGCTGCTGCTCAACCTCGCCGGCGACCCCGTGATCGAACGGCTGCTCACGCCCCGGATCGCGCTGACCGTGGCCGAGCATCTGGCGTTCGTCCTGCGGCGTCACGTCCTCGTCGTGCTGGCCGACATGACGAGCTACTGCGAAGCCCTCCGCGAGGTCTCCGCCGCCCGTGGCGAGATTCCGGCCCGCCGGGCCTACCCCGGCTACCTCTACAGCGATCTGGCCTCCGTCTACGAGCGGTGCGGCCGCATCCGGGGACATCCCGGCTCCGTCACCGTCCTGCCGGTGCTGAGCATGCCCGCCGGAGACATCACCCATCCCGTGCCCGACCTCACCGGATACATCACCGAAGGCCAGATCCTGCTGAGCCGCGAGGTGACCTCGTACCCGCACATCGATCCGCTGTCGTCCCTGTCCCGCATGATGCGCGCGGGCGTCGGAGCGGGACGGACCCGGCCCGAGCACCTGGACCTCGCCGCGCAGATCCAGGCGGGCCTGTCCCGCGCCCGGCAGGCCGGTGAACTCGCCGACCTGGTGGGGGAGAGCGCGCTGAGTCCGGCCGACCGCCGCTACCTGGCCATGGCTGAGACCTTCCGGACGCGCCTGCTGGCCCAGCGGCCCGACGAGGCCCGCACCCTGGAGGAGACCTTCGAGCGGGCCTGGCACGTGGTCTCCGCGCTGCCGCGAAGCGAACTGTCGATGCTCAGCGAGGAAGCGCTGGAAGCCGGATACAGGGGAGCGCCATGAGACTGCGGATCCCTCCTGGCCGGGCGGGGCGGATGTGGCTCCGTCGTCGCCTGACCTCGGTCCGGCACGGACTCGACGTACTCGACAGGAAGCTGCGGATACTGCGGCGCGAACAGGACCGGCTCGCTCGGAATGCGGCACGGACCCAGGCTGAGTGGACCGCGGCATGCCGGGCCGCCGACGAATGGCTCCTCCGAGTGACCCGCCTCGGCGGCCGGCGGGCCGTGCGCCTCGCGGCCGACGGCCGCCTCGCCGACGTCCACGTGTACTGGGCCGACGCCATGGGAACCAGCTATCCGGCCAGGGTCTCCTGCGCGCTTCCTGACCTCGACGCGGCGGCTCCCCTCCCGATCACCACCGCTCTCGTTCCGGCCAGGCACGCCTACCGCGCCGCCTTGCGCGCAGGGCTGGAACACGCGATCGCCGCGGAGGCCGCACGAATCATGACGGCCGAGGTCGCTTTGACGAACCGTAGGATCCGCGCCCTGAAAGATCGCCTCCTTCCCCTGCTGGAGGAGGCGCTGGCCGCCGTCGAACTGTCGCTGGACGAGACGGAGCGAGCCGACATCGACCGCGTACGCCGTATCAGCGGCTCCAGACCGCAGCCGGCGGACCGGCTGAACAGCGACCGGCAATGATGCGGCGCCGGCCTCCCTGCTGTTCCTCGGCTATCAGGCCTGCCACGCGGAGTCGTCGATCTTCCAGGCCAGTTCGTCTGCCACGCTGACGACGCCGTTGACGCCTCCGACCACGCGGACGGCAATGGCGGCCTCGGCGCGGCGTTCCATCCGGCCGGACAACGTGACCACACCCTCGTTCACCGAGACGGTCACACCGGAGGTGTCGAACCACAGGGTGCGGCCGAGGATGTCGTCGCGAACCTCGGCGGCGATCTCCTCGTCACCACGCAGGAACAGCTTGACGAGGTCGCAGCGGCTGACGATGCCCTGCAGTCGGCCGTTGTAGTCGATGACCGGCAGTCGTTTGACACCGTGGGCGTCCATGATGCGGGCGGCCACCACAGCCGACGCCTCAAGAGGGACGGTGACGGCGGGACTGGTCATCAGGTTGGAGGCGGTGTCGCCCTCGGCCTTCTTGCGGCTCTTGTGGTGGCGCAGCCAGGTACGCAGCGGCGGGCGGTAACCCTCAGGGTAGAACTGCTCGCGAAACTCCTCTTTGCACATCAGGTCGGCTTCGGAGACCACGCCGATCACGTGGTTGTCGTCGTCCAGAACAGGAACGGCGCTGACGCCGTTGCTGACGAGCGTTTCCGCGACTGCCTTGAACGGGGTGGTGGCGGTGACGGAGACGACCTTGCTCGTCATCACGTCCTCAACGGTCATGCCCATGGCCGGCCGGCTCCTTCCTGCTCTTTCCGGTTGCTTTCATCACAGCTCCAGGCGAAGGCCGGGAAACAGGGCCGGAAGTCCCGAGAGGCGGTGACCATCGCGACGCTCTGAGTCCCCTCCGGGACTTTCGACCCGACTGAGCCCTGGGCTGATCACTCCTTCGGCTGGATGACGCCCTGGATGGGGATGTGCCGTCCCTCCGGCCTCCTTTCGGCCAGCTTCACGCTCACTTCGAGGATCCCCTGGTCGTAGACGGCCTTGACGTCGTTCTCGTCCGCTCCCTGAGGCAGCGAGATGGAGCGGGTGAAGGACCCGTACCGGAATTCGGTGCGGTACTGCTCCCTGTGCTCCTCGCGCCGCTCCGCGTGGATGGTAAGAACCCCGTTGGTCAGGTCGATCTCGACGTCCTTCTCGGGGTCTATGCCTGGCAGTTCGACGCGGAGGACGTACCTGCCGTCCTTGATGTAGTCCTCGAACCGCATGGACTGCCAGGTGTGCGGTCGCATAGTCGCCAGCGGCTCTTCGAACCAGTCGAGCAGATCGGGTAGGAAGCGCTCCCTGCGCATCAGCGTGTCCATGGATACCTCCATATCCTTTCGGGTGCTATATGGGTATTAATCCCATTTGTGGAGGCTTTGGTGCAGAGGCGGAGGTCCTGGGCGCCGGGGTCTTTCGGCCCGCCGTGTCGCCGTATGTCGGAAGGACGATCCCGTGATGATCGTTCGCTGCCTTCGACCATGCGCGCGGTCAGCGGCCAGGTTGATCGTCACCGCGGCGGCGGACCACGGCGACCGGGCAGTGAGCGTGGTGCAGCACGCCGTGGCTGACGGAGCCGAGCACCGCTATCCCACGCCCGCGAGTGCCCACCACGAGCAGGTCCGCGTCTTTGGACGCCTCAGTGAGCGCCGCGACCGGATGCACGGAGGTGATGTCCACGAACGCGTCGACCTCAGGGTGTCTGGCCCGCCAAGGGGTGAGCCGGTCGTGGACGAAGTCGTACTGGGCTCGTTGTAGCCGGTCCAAGTCGAGCGAGACCGCGTGAATGGGGACGGAGTAGGCGTAGAGGACGCGCAGCGGCACTCCGCGCAGGGCCGCTTCGGCGAAGGCGTGCGCCAGGGCGGGTTCGGAGGAGTCGGTCTCGTCCAGACCTACCACGAGCCGCCGACGATCAGCCTCGGCCGAGCGTACGACGACGACCGTGCCGTGGGCGTGGCCCGCCAACCGCAGGCTCACCGAGCCGAGCAACGCGCTGGCGAATCTGCTCCGTCCGCGCGAGCCGACCACCAGTTCGGCGGCCGGCTCCGCCTGCGCCCGCAGCTCCGCGACCGGCGATCCGATCTTCACCTTGGTGGCGACCTCGATGCCGGGCCAGCGGGCCATGACAGTTTTGGCCTTCTTCTCCAGCATCGCCTCGGCGGCCTCCCTGAGGCTCTCCAGCAGGCCGGGGATCGGGAAACGCGGAAGTTCGTAGGAGCCGCGTTCGATCACATGCACGAGCTCAAGCCGGAGCCCTTTGCGTACGGCGTCGGCAGCAGCCCACGCGATGGCGGTATCGGCGCCCGGCGAGTCGTCAGTCCCCACGACGATGACGTCGTTCATGGTTGCGCCTTTCGCTTGAGGACGTCGTACGGAGCCTCTGCCCGAAGCGTGGCAAAACCACGGCAAAGATCCTCAAGGCCGAGTGGTCCAAGGGCCTGCGGAGGCCGGGACATATGCCCCTGTTGTGAACCGGTGTCGCCGCCGCAGGGTGAGAGGGAGGGGGAGGTGCATGATGAGGCTCGCGCGTCAGTGGGTGATGCTTCGCGTGCGCCGGTACTGGCTGGGGCGCAATCCGCTGCGTCGTCGCTCCGATCGGCTGGAAGCGGCAGGTGCGGCCGTCATGCTGGTTCTGCTGCTGCTGAGCGTCTGGTCTGCCGTCGTCGTGGGGCGGTTGATCTATGAGAAGGGTCTGCAGGCCGAGCGAGCCGGTCCGGGCATCCGCCAATCGGTGACGGCGACCCTGGTGCGGGACGCGCCGTACGCCGTTCCGGCGGGGGAGGGCGACAATGGCCTGGTGTTGACTCCGGCGCGATGGAAAGCCCCGTCCGGGGTGCAGAAGACGGGCCAGGTGGCCGTCCCCGCGGGCACCAGAGCGGGTACGGCCGTGAAGGTGTGGATCGACGGTCGCGGCGAGCTGACCAGGCCTGCGAGGAGCCACGCGGAAACACTGACGAGCGCCGCGGCCACGGCCTTCCTGGTCGTCGCGGGATCAGCGGTCACGCTGATGTCGGCGTTCCGGATCTTCAGATGGTTGCTCGACAGAGGCCGGTACGCGGCGTGGGATGCCTCCTGGGCGGAGGCGTGCGCGCGGTGGCACCGCCGCAAACCTGACGGGTAGCCCCTTTCATCTCACACAGCGAGAGTGGAAGATCAGGGTTTGTCCGCCACGGTGATCACGGCCAGCGGGCCCTTGGCGTACTGGACCAGCCCTGATGCCCAGATCGGCGGGTGCCTTACCATCCCTGAGGCGCTCCCGGCCGACCCCGGGCTTGGGCCGCGCGTGCCAGGTAGACCTCAACCCACGTAGTACGTCATCTCCACCCCCGACACCGTGCGCCGCACCGCCTCGAAGCCCGTCAGGTCGACGTGGTCGCCCAAGGCATCGCGCACAGCCTCGCTCAGGTGGACGCGGCCCGGCGTGCCGAGGTCCTGGGCCATCTTGGAGGCGAGGTTGACCGGGGCCCCGGCGACGTCCCAGCCACCGCTGGGGGTGCGGCCGGCGAGCACCGGCCCGGCGGCCACCCCGATCCGGCCCACGATCTCCCGCTCGGCGAGCCCCGTGCGCATCCCCAGCGCGAAGCGCACGGCCGGGGCAGGCTCCTCGAACAGGTAGATGCCCAGCGGCCCGGCGACCTTGATCTCGACGGCTCCCTGGGGCGGCAGGAGGCTCAGGCCCACGTCGCGCATCGCGGCCGACAGCGACAGCCCTCTCAGCAGTTCCACCTCCGGTGTGTCGGTCGGGGCGGCGCTCCGCTCGACCAGGACGACGGTGCGCTCGCGCAGGTGCTCGGCGGCGAGCCGCCCGGCCAGGTCGGCGTCGCCGGGGCGGGCGTCGAGCAGCAGCAGGTCGGCATAGAAGGCGCCGGAGTAGGGGATGGGGTAATGCTCCTGGCCGGTGACCCCCGACTTGCCGGGCCACCCCACGGCCGCCCACGCCTCGTCCAGTCCGGGAATGTCGAGGCGGGGACCGTCGAGCACCTGGTAGACGGGCCCGACCAGGCCGCCGACGCCGTCCTTGGGCCGCAGCGCGAAGGGATGCCCGTGAGGCAGCCGGTCCACCACAGACTGCGTCACCGCGATCTCCCCGCCCTCGGTGTCGTTCTCGGCGAACTCCTCGACCGCGTCGGCCTCCGCCCCGTACAGCCCGCCTGACAGCTCGTAGTAGGAGCCGAGGTGCGCCCCGATCCCGATGCGGACCTCGCAGTGGCGCCGGATCTCGTCCTGCGCCGTCAGCAGGGCTGACAGTAGCGTGGACGCCTCCACCGTCTCCGGATGGAACAGTTGCGCGTTGTCGGCCGCCCACACCCCCACCGCGCGCCCGCCGGCGGCCCTGGCGCAGGCGTGCAGGATCCGCTTCGGCCGGTCGATGAGCGCCAACACCTCCAGCAGCCCGAGCCGCTGGCTGAGCCGGGTGAGCCCTGCCGAGTCGGACATCACGGAGTATCCGCGCGTCTCGTGGCGGCTCAGCAGGCGGCGCGCCTCACCGTCGGTGCGGTCGGAGGCGCGCCACTGCTCGACGAGGAACAGCGGCAGGCCGGCGGCGACGTCGCGCCGGGTGTCGAAGCCGCCCGGGGTGAGCGGGCCGGCGGGTGGTTCGTAAGCCACCCCATCACTTTACCTTACTTAAAGTGATCGTCTGCATGCGTTCGGTGATGTAGCTATGGCCGCCAGCCGGACCCAGCGCGTCACGTCCACTAGAGGTCGTTAGTCCTCCAAGAGAAGGACTTTCGTCCCTAGCAGGACGAATCGGATGGCGGGAGTTTGGTTGAAGGCCTGTGAGACGAGCGAGGGAGCCCAACCTGAGAGTCCTCTACGGAGGAGCGACGGAAGGGCTGAGAGGCCGGAAGCCGAAAGGCCGACCGGCGACCCCTAGCCACCTGATCCGGACCATACCGGCGAAGGGAGAGCGCCTCACGGGTCTTCGCCATGTGCTGCACGCTCTGTTCCCCGAACGCGTTCAGCCGGCTCGGACACGTGGCCGTACGACGGCGACCGGGCAGGAGGCGTAGTGCAGGACACCATGGCTGACCGAGCCGAGCATGGCTGAGCGGATCACCCCCCGGCCCCGCGAGCCCACGACGACCAGGTCGGCACGAGCGGAAGTCTCGCACAGCGCCGCGATGGGATTCCCGCGGAAGACCGACTCGGTCACCTCTACGCGGGGATACCGCTTCGCCCATGGCGACAGAACGTCATGAACATGCTTCTGCCGTGCTTGGGCGATGAATTCGAGATCGGGCGGGAAGCTCGCGACCACCCTGCTCGACGGCAGATCCCAAGCATGTACGACCCACAGCCGGGCCCCGCGGGCCTGCGCCTCCTCGAAGGCGTAATCGATGGCCGGGTGCACGGCGTCCTCGGGGTCCAGACCGGCCACGATCTCGCCCTGCACCACGCTGGGTGTGCCGCGGATCACGACCACTGCCCCCGGCGCGTGCCCGGCAAGGCCCAGCCCCACCGAGCCCATCAGGAGCCCGGCGAACCCGCCCAGGCCGCGGCTGCCCACCACGATGGCCGCGCCCTCGCCGGCCTGCGCGCGCAACATCTCGGTGGTGTCCCCGTAGAGCAGTTCGGTGCTCACGTGGAGGTGGTCGTGGGACTCGGCCGCCAGAGCGGCGGCCTCTGCCAGCAACCGCTCGCCGTCCTTGCGTACCGGGTCGCCGGACGAGCGCTCATATGCCTGCCCGCCGTAGACCAGCGGCTCCTCGACATGGATGATCCGCAAGTCGCAGCCGCGTCGAGCGGCGTCGTCCGCTGCCCACAGCACCGCGGCCAGCGCTCCCCGGGAACCGTCCACCCCTACGATGATCGGCTCGGACATGCGATCAGCCTTCCCCGGCCGTCCCGGTGGGCTGCAACACGGTACGTACGTCCCGAGGGAGCCGGTCGAGCACATGCATAACCGACGGCTCCGAGAGCTCCCCGCACAGGAATTCCGTGACAGTGGCGGCGAAGTGGGGCACATCCCTGAGCGCGACGCGGGCTGAGCGTGCGAAGTACTCGATGAACTGCTCCCGGCCCCTGCGAATCGGTACGCGACTGGGATCCCAGCCGGCGTAGTACACCCCCCGGAGCAGATCCGGCAGTTGCGCGGCCAGGTGAGCCGCGCTGTCCACGGTCAAACCGTCCCTGACCGCGTGCAGCCAGGCCCTCAACACCCGCTGGGCGAAGTCCCGGTCCTCGGTGCCGATCGCGTCAGCCAGGTCGGCCAGCCATCGGTTGGTGGTCTGGACGGTGTGCTCGATGCTCTGTACTCGTGTGTGCGGCATTGTTCCCTCCCTGTGCATGCCCGCCGCCACAGAACCGTCAGGTCCGGGCAAGCAGATCGTCGGGCAACGGTGTCGGTGACCAGCACCCGATGGATCCCGGCACGGTTGGGACGCCCCGCCGCTGCCTCCACGAACAAGCCGACGATCTCCGGCGCCGGGCTGACCGCGGAGTATCAGGCCGGCGTGTCAGTCGAGGGCGTAAACGCGATGAACGAACTCGGCAAGCTTGTTGTCGGGCAGCTCTTTCGCGAGATCGGCCTCGCTGATGATGCCGGCAAGGCGGTGCCTTTCGACCACGGGCAGGCGCTTGACGTGGTTCTGCTCCATCTTGAACAGCGCCTCCTCGAGGCTGGCATCGGCGTCCACCCACACCAGCCCACGAGCCAGCTCCCCGGCGGTGGTCTGGTCGATGTCCCCGCCGTGGGCGCAGCACTGGACCACGATGTCCCGGTCGGTGACGATGCCCTTGAGCCGGTCGTCATCCCCGCAGATGGGTAGCGCGCCGACGCCGAGATCGCACATCATCTGCGAGGCGACGCGCAGGCTCTCGTGTTCGCCGATGCACTGGACCCCCTCGTGCATCACGTCCCGGGCTTTCACCCCGGTTTCGCCTATATCCATCGCTCGCCTCCCCAACAGGGTATGAAGCCCTCTCACCTGCACCTACCCGTGCTGGTCCGAGCATGGGCAGGCGTGCCGCCGGAAGATGTAAAAATCGTTCGACGAAGTCTTCCGGGTGCCTCACGCGTTCACGTGCTCGACCCTCGCATCGGGCCCCGGGAACACCAGGGTGTCGTGCTCCGAGTCGAACCAGTGCACCATGTAGGGCGGCGAGCCGTCCGTGTGCTCCACCTCGGTGATGACGCCGATCCGGCGCGGATCACTTTCGTGACGGCCCTCGATGACCAGCTTGTCTCCAACGACAGCCTTCATCATGCACCTCCGTTGGTCCTCTCCCCTCAAGGGACGCTCTTCCCCCATTCGGCCTGCCGATTCAGGAGACAGGACCCGAGCGCGGGGCGACCAGGGCTGAGCGGATCAGGCGACCGCCTCGGGGACTTCCACCGACAGCAGGAACAGGCCGTCGTGGGCGGTGGTGAGCCACGTGCCGGAGGCGGCGCGGGTCCGCTCGGCCAGCCCGGAGAGCCCTGTGCCGGGTGGGGTGCGGGTCAGGTCGGCTGCTCCGGTGAACCTGGACGCCGAAGGGGGCTGGACGCCGTCGTTGACGATCTCCAGCCGTACCGTGCCCTGGTGACGGGTGAGGGTGATGGTGCAGGTGCGGGCCTCGCTGTGACGGAGCAGGTTGGTGGTGCCTTCGCGGATCGCCCAGGCCAGGGCGTTCCGGGCGGGGCCGGACAGGGGTGGCAGGTCGGCCACGTCCAGGCGGGTGTCGACGCCGGCGGCGCCGAGCAGGGCTGCGGCGCCGTCGATCTCGGTGCGCAGCGATACGGAGTGCTCGTCGCGGGTGATCGCGCGTACGTCCCGCAGCGCGTCCCTGGCGACGCCGGTCAGGCTGTCGATCTCGGCGCGGGCGGCGGCGGTGTCTTTCGCGAGCAGGCGGAGGGCCAGGTCGCCTTTGAGGGAGATGGCCGACAGGCTCTGGCCGAGCAGGTCGTGCAGGTCGCGGGAGACGCGGATGCGTTCCTCGCCGACGGCGGTGGCGGCCAGCTCGGTGCGGGCGGCCTCCAGCTCGTTCAGCAGCCGGACCAGGCGGGCGCCGCCGACCAGCGTGCCGGCGTACAGGACGATGACGAAGAGAGCGTACGCCCCCAGGAGGAGGGCCTGGGGGACGGTGGGGGCGCCGTCGCGCAGCATGGCGATCACCTCCTTCACCGGGTTGTGCAGGAGCTGCGCGATCGCCGCGAACACCATCAGCCGGCCGCGTAGCAGCATCACGATCGAGGCGAGGGCGAAGGCGGTGAAGGCCTGCCAGTTCGAGCCGAACCACCACAGGGGGACGTTGGCGAGGATGGCGAGCGCCACCAGGGTCCAGGGCCAGCCCGCCGGTCGTTCGCCCCTGGAGACGGCCAGGACGTGTCGCAGGCTCAGGCAGAGGATCAGGACGAAGGCGACGGTGGCGGCGACCGGGTTGCCGGGTGGGCCGTCCATGCCGAGGGTCGTGTAGACGGGGACCTGCACGGCCAGCAGGACGTGCAGGGCGATCAGCGGCCAGAGGGGGTGGCGCATGACCCACCGCGGCGCGATCGGCGGGGTCATGGGTGGGCCTCGGACGCGTGGATGTGGGGCCGCACGTCAATGGTTTCGGTGGTGTCGTCGGCGCGCACCTCCAGGCGTACTCCGCTGGTCAGGACGGTTGCCGTGATCGTGCAGGCGCTCACTCCGTCGGTGCGCAGCAGGCGGGTGACCGTCGCGCGCAGGGCCGCCCGGAGCTGCGGTGCGATCGTGTCGGGGATGCCCGTGCGGGGCAGCTGCAGGCGGGTCTCGATGCCGGCCGCCGAGAGCAGGGTGGCGGCCGTGTCGAGCTCGGCCCGGAGGGACGGCCGGCGGTAGCCGCGTACCCGCTGCCTGGCCTCGGCGAGCGTACGCCGCGAATCGTCGGCGAGCCCGGACAGCTCCGCCTCCAGCTCGGCCCGCTTGTCGAGCGAGGTCGTCAGCAGGTCCGCGGCGCGTGCGCCGCGGGCCGCGAGGGACTCCAGGGCGGTGCCGAGCGTACGGCGGAGGTCGTCGTCGATGCGGCGCCGCTCCTGCGCGACAGCCCGCTGGGCGAGCACCTCCCTGGCCGACTGCAGGCGCACGAGTACGGCGGAGAGCCAGACGAGCAGGAGTACGGCCCCGCTGGCGCAGAGCACCGAGAGGGTGAGCCACGGCGCGGCGTTCCACGGCAGGCCCAGCAGCAGGGAGGCGGGTGCCGCCGCGATCATCAGAGACAGGTACGCGACGAAGGACCACGGGCCGGGAAGGACCAGGACGGCCGACACGGCGAGGCTCGCGTAGGCGCGGGGCCACATGTTCCCGGCCAGTGGAGTGGCGGCGAGGATGATGACGGCCATCGCCGCGAATGTCCAGCGGCCGGCCGGGGGACGGGTGGCGCGTGCCGCGTACCAGACGTGGCGCAGGTGCAGGGGCAGGTACACCGCGGTCGCCGCGAGGCTCCACAGCCCGGTGCGGGCGTCGTTGTCCAGGTAGCTGAACGCCAGCGCGACCTGCGGCAAGGGCAGCAGGCCGCTGCAGGCGACCGCGCCGGCCGGAGCCAGCCGGACGACGCGGTCGGACCGCCAGAATTCCACCAGCGGAACCACCCCCCGTCCACGCGCCCTGGCAGACCAGGGTAGGTGACCTGGCCGATCGGCGACCACCAGCGGCGGCCTGGCCGGGGAGAGCGGGAGGGGTGCAGCGCGTCGACAAGCCGCGGAATGGAGCAGGCCGTTCCGCAGGATGCGGCTGCCGAAGGTCAGGACGTCCCCGCCGACGCGTGACCTGAGCTCGTTGACCTGCACCTCCGCGCCGGTGCGCCGGACGATGCCTACGAGCCTGCCCCGTCGGCGTCGATCACGCGGCCGAGGTTGTCGAGCTCGTTGGCGCGGCCGGCGGCCAGCCGCTGGGTCCACTCCTCGTCGTGCATCGCGTCCGCCGTCATCGTGACGCGGACCCCGCCCTCGACGGTCTCGAGCTCGACCACGGTGAGGAAGTCGTACGGGTCCACGCCGGGGATGAAGTCGGCGAGCGAGGTGTAGGAGAGCCTGGCCGGCTCCGACACCTCGACGAACTTCTTGCGGGATTCGGTGCTCAGCGGCATCCCGTGGCTCTCCATGAACGCGATCTGCTCCGGCGCCGTGGCGGTCATCGTGTAGACGAGGTCGCCGCCGGGCCGCAGGTCGAGCTTGCCGACCTCGATGGTGAAGCCGTCCGGCGACCACCAGGAGGCGATGCCCTCGGGGGTGGTCCACAGCTTCCAGACGTGCTCGCGGGTGGTCGGGTAGGTACGCGTGATCCGCACGCTCTCGTTGGCCAGTGTCATGGTTTGCTCCCTATCAAGTGGGTGAGGAACCCCAACCTTGCACCCCCGGCGGCCAGGACAAACAGATGCAGATGTCACTTAGCGCCCCGTGTATTTCGCGTGGACGAGCAGCCCGCTCAGGCGGCGGGGTCGGGGCTGCGCCTGTAAGAGGGGCTCGAGTACCTGCCGTCCGGCCTTGCCGGTCGGGACCTTCGTCCCTGGGCTCCGGGTTCGTTTCCTGCGAAAACAGGTAGGCGAGACGATACGACGCCTTGGCCGGCCGCGGATCAAGGAGGAGGACGTGGTGATACTCACACGTTCCGGACTGTCGTCTGCGGAGGCGGCAGTGCGCCTGGAGCGGGATGGGCCAAACACGCTCCCGCAGAAGCCGCCCGTCCCGCTGTGGCGGCGGGTCGCCGCCCAGCTCCGCGATCCGCTGATCATCGTCCTGCTCGTGGCGGCGGTACTGACCATCGCCACCGGCGACTGGACCGACACCGCCGTGATCATGCTTGTGGTCGTCGTCAACACCTCCGTCGGCGTGGTGCAGGAGGTTCGCGCCGACCGGGCCATCACGGCGTTGTCGCAGCTCACAGCGCCGGTGGCGCGGGTGATCCGCGACGGTTCCCAGACGGAGGTCCCGGCGGCCGGCGTCGTCGTGGGAGACCTGCTGGTGCTGGCCGAAGGCGACATCGTCGTGGCCGACGCCACGGTGGTGGAGTCGGCGGCGTTGCTCGTGGACGAGTCGTCCCTGACGGGAGAGTCGGTGCCGGTGGACAAGACCGGCGGCGACCCGGTCTCCTCGGGCACCGTCGTGGTGCGGGGGCGGGGCCGGGCGGCCGTCACCGCGGTGGGGGCGGCGAGCGCGAGCGGCCGGATCGCGTCCATGATGGTCAAGGGGGCCGGTCTGACGCCGTTGCAGCGGCGCCTGGTGGAGGTCGGTCGCCTGCTGGCCGGCGTCGCGGTGGCGCTGTCCGCGCTGGTGCTGGCCCTGGGACTGGTCCGCGGGCAACCGGTCGAGCTGATGGTGGTGACCGCGATCAGCCTGGTGGTCGCGGCCGTACCCGAGTCGCTGCCCGCGGTCGTGACCCTGAGCCTGGCCTTGGGCGCCCGCCGGATGGCCGCGCGCCACGCACTCGTCCGCAGGCTGCCCGCGGTGGAGACCCTCGGCGCGGTGACCGTGCTCGCCACCGACAAGACCGGCACCCTCACCGAGGGCCGGATGGTCGCCCGGCGCCTCTGGACCCCTACGGGAGAGGCCACGATCACCGGATCCGGATACGCACCCGACGGCCAGATCGTGCGTGACGACTCCCTCGACGTCGAGACCCTCAACGACCTGCTGACGGCGGCCGTACTGTGCAACGACGCCGGATTGTCACCACCTCAAGACCCTCGCGCGGACTGGACGGCGCTGGGCGATCCCACCGAGGCGGCCCTGCTCGCCGCCGCCGCCAAGCTCGGTCTGGAGCGTAAGCAGCTGCAGGAGCGATTCCCACGGGTGACCGAGCGCCCTTTCGACAGCGAACGCAAGCGCATGAGCACCGTGCACCGCCTGCCCGGCGGGCATGGCCGCGTGATCTGCAAGGGCGCACCCGACGTGCTCCTCAGCTCGAACGTCCTGACCGACGATCCGGCGCTCCTGGCCCGCGCCGCCGAACGCGCCGAGCAACTGGCCCGGGACGGTTACCGGGTCCTGGCGGTCGCCGGCCGCAATCTGCCCGCCGTTCCGGAAACCGCCCTGGAGAGCGGATTGTCGTTGCTCGGGCTGGTCGCGATCCTGGATCCGCCGCGCCCGGCGGCGGCCGCCGCGATCAGGGAGTGCAAGCAGGCCGGCATCAGGCCGCTCCTCATCACCGGTGATCATCCGGGGACCGCCCGGGCCATCGCCACCGATCTGGGCATCATCGACGCCGGTGATCCGGTCGTGGATCTCCGCGATCCCGGGACGGCGGACAACGCCAACGTGTACGCCCGGGCGACACCCGGCCAGAAGCTCGAGATCATCCAAGATCTGCGGACGCGTGGTGAGACCCTGGCGATGACCGGTGACGGCGTCAACGACGGCCCCGCGCTACGACGCGCCGACATCGGCGTCGCCATGGGCGGACGCGGCACCGAAGTAGCCCGCCAGGCGGCCGACCTCGTGCTCGCCGATGACAACCTGGACACCGTCGTCGCGGCCGTCGAGGAGGGCCGCCGGGTCTACGCCAACATCCGCCGGTTCCTGGTCTACGGCCTGTCCGGCGGGGCGGCCGAGATCGCGGTGATGTTGCTGGGACCGTTCGCCGGGCTCGCGCTGCCCCTGCTCCCCGCCCAGATCCTGTGGATCAACCTGCTCACGCACGGGCTGCCCGGCGTGGCCCTCGGCGGCGAGCCCGCCATCCCCGGATCCATGGCAGTCCCACCGCGGCCACCCAGCCAGAGCATCCTGGGCGCGGGACTGTGGCAGCGCCTGATCCGCATCGCCGTCGTCCTGACCGCCGTCACCCTCGGCGTCGCCGTCTGGGCCCACCAGACCGGCCGTCCCTGGCAGAGCATGGCCTTCTTCGCCCTCGGCGCCACCCAGCTCGGTGTCGCGCTCGGCTCCCGTACCCGGCCAGGCACGCCGGCCAACCCGATGCTGCTGCTCGCCGTCGCCGGCGCGCTCGTCCTGCAACTCGCCGGGCTGTACCTCCCACCGCTCCAAGAGCTGCTCGGCACCCAACCGCTGACCCTCGGCGACCTGCTCATCGTCGGGGCACTGTCGGTCCTCGGCTACGCCGCCGTCCGCCTCGACCGGATCCTGCACCCGTACCGCCCGCCGCGGCCCGTCCCTTCTCCGGACGGTCCGGCCCAGGTCCGATGATCGACCTCTCGCGGCGGTGGCGGGGGCTTTCGGCCCTGGCCGGACTGACTTCCGGCCCTGCAATCGCAGACCGGCAGCGGGTCCGATGGAGGTGTGAGCGAAGGAGAGCACACGCTGGTCATCGTAGGAGTGGACGGCTCAGCGGCGTCGCGGACCGCTGTGAAATGGGCGGCCGGCGACGCCTTCCGGATGCGCCTACCGCTGAGGATCGTGCATGCCGTGGACCCGTCCACAGGTCAGATCGGCAAGAACGCCATCCCCGACGCGTTGCTCCGTAGAGGGCAACGGATCCTGCTCGAAGCGGAAGCCTTCGTCCGGGAGCGCTGCCCCGCGGTAGAAGTCACCACGCAGGAGGCCGAGGGCGCGCCTGCCCCGGCCCTGCGCGAGCTGGCGAAGGGTGCGACCGAGGTCGTGGTCGGCAGGTGCGGGCTGGGCGGGTTCAACGACCTGCTGCCGGGCTCGGTCAGCGTTGATCTGGCCGGCCGGGCCACCTGCCCGGTTGTCGTGGTGAGCGGCGAGCTGAGACCTGTGTACGAGGAGGTCGTGGTCGGGGTGAACACCTCATCGGTGTGCGAGCCCGCGCTGGCCTACGCCTTCGAGCAGGCGAGGCTGCGCGGCGCCACGCTGAGGGCTGTGCATGCCCTCGCACCGGGGGCCGCCCATGACATGGACGAGGTCCACGATCGGCTGGAAGCGCTCCGCAAGGAGTACGCCCAGGTGACGGTGATCGAGGACGTTCGATCCGAGCAGCCCGTGGACGCATTGGCCGACGCGTCCGAAAGCGCGGACCTACTGGTGGTGGGCTCACACGGACTCGGCACTGTCGGATCGCGGCTGTTCAGCTCGGTCAGCCGCGGTGTCTTGTTCCAGGCCCGGTGCCCGGTAGTGGCGGTTCACTCCTGGCGACCACCGGCAAGCGGCAGATCTTGAACATCAGCGCGTGCCTCGCCATTCGCGGCCGCCTCGGGGCAGGTCGTCTTGGCGCAGCCCGGCTCCTCCGATACGGCGAGTCTGCGTTCGCCGACAGTGCCTGCGGCCTAGGCTCCAAACGCGGCCCGGCTCGGGTGGCAGATCCCCCCGCCTTGGCTGCACGGGTCGTCCAGCCGCTCCACGGGACAGTCACTGCGGGGGAGACGAATGGAGTGGTTGGTCTCGCTGCTCGGGGCCGCGCTCATCATGGCCGCCCTACGAGACCTGTTCCACACGCTCTGGCACCCCACCCGCCACGGAGGGCTGAGCCGGCTCGTCATGGCGGCGTTGTGGAAACTGGCCCGGCATCTCCGGGCCCGCAGGCGGGTGGTGGGGCTCGTCGGTCCGCTCGCCATGGCGACAGTGGTCGGCATGTGGGCCGTCACCATCATCCTGGGCTGGGCCATCGTCTACTGGCCCCACATGCCGGAGGCGTTCGCCTTCGCAGCCGGCTCCGGGCTGTCGCAGGAGCCGGCACTGCTCGACTCCGTCTATCTGTCGCTCGTCATGGTCGCCACCCTCGGGCTCGGGGACATCGTGCCTGTCGCAGGCTGGCTCCGCGTGGTCTCGCCCCTGGAGGCTCTCGTCGGCTTCGTCCTGCTGACGGCTACCGTCTCCTGGGTGCTGGAGATCTATCCGACGCTGACCCGCCGACGGGTGCTCGCGATCAGGTTGGCGCTGCTGCACCGCTCGAACCCGTCCGTGCAGCAGCTCGACTGCGCTGCGGGTGCGTCATTGCTGGGGAGCCTGGCCACCGAGGTGGTACGTGTCCGCATCGACTTCACCCAGTACGCGGAGGCCTACTACTTCCATGACGGTGAGGACCACTCGTCCCTGGCGGCCACGATCGGCTATGCCACTCGCCTCGCCCAGCTCGGGCGGGCAGGCCGGCGGGCAGATGTGCGGCTGACGGCCGACCTGCTCGGTGGTGCGTTGGAAGACCTCGCCATCATCCTTGACCAGCGTTTCCTCCACACAAATGGGACACCGGCGGAGGTATTCGCCGCGTACGCGGCCGACCACGGCCGAGCCCTCACCGGGGCCTGAGCGCTGCTCGTCCCATCGGCACGGCGGTCCGGATCTCGCGCTTGCCGGTGCCGACCAGGTGCGGGGCTCCGGGCGAATTCCGCATAAATGCAAGGGTGCCGTCACGATCCGACATGGCGCCGTGTGTCGCATCAGGCGTCTCTGTCCGCCGGGACATAGTGGTCGAGCCCGCCACAGGCACGACAGGGCGCGTGCGCGTCCATGAGCGAGAAGGCTTCCACCACCGCATGACCAAGAGGGACCGAATCCGAGAAGCGGGCGGAAAGCATCGGAGGCTGGCGCTCAGCGTGCCACAGATCGTGGGAAGCACGATGGCCGCGGTCACGGCGGCGGTCGCGGCGTCGTACCTGGGCGTCGCCGGCACGGTGATCGGCGCCGCCGTGATGAGCTTCGCCAGCACGGTGGCCACCGACGTCTATGCGCACTGTCTCAAGCGCACCGGTGACAAGGTCAGGCAGCACACCGTGAGCGCGTGGAACCAGCGGGCAGCAGGGGCGGGCGATGGCGCGCCCCGGCGGTCCGCGCAGGCCCTGGCCTCGGCCGGGGCACTGCTGAAGGTCTTGCCGTGGGCCAAGCTGGGGGCGGCGGCCGCGCTGGTGTTCTGCGTCAGCATGGGCGGCATCCTGACCTACCAGGTGATCGTCGATCAGACGGTGGCCGACCAGGTGGCCGGCAAGCCCCGGAAACGGGCCGAACCCCGCAAACCATCATCCAAGAAGAGCAGGCACGCCGAGGTCCCGGCTCCGGCGCCGTATCGGGAGTCAGCCACCTCGACGCCCACAGGCGCGTCCTTGCCTCCCACTCCTTCCGCGTCACCGGCCACCCGCACCCCCACGCCGACACCCACCCTGACGCCGAGGCCGACGCGGAGCGGGCCGGAGCCGTCCGAGCCTTCCACCTCCGGAGGGACTCCCGACGTGACGAGGCAGCCCCCGGCGCCGGGCCGGGGCGGGCCGGTCGGCTCGCCCTCCGCCACGCCGCCGGGCGCGGTGCACATAGATCTCTTCTGAACGTGGCGCCGTCCCCGGCGCCGCAGGCCGCCGCGTCGCCCGGCGGACACGTCAGCGGAGCGGGGTGGTCATGTCGTTCCCGTCAGTTGAGCCAGCTCGCGACCTGCGACTCGACCGCGGGGTACCAGCCGAGCTGGAGATGGTTGGCGCCGGCGATCAGCGCGGTGCCGGCCACCGTACCGATGCCTACCTTGGACAGCGCGCTGCTGACGAACACCACGCCGTCGCTGGGTCCGCGGTTCTCGTTGTAGATGCCCACGACGCTGGGCGATCCGCCGGCCAGCAGGTACGTCGCCACCGATGCCGGCACCCCCGCCTGCTGGATTCGCGAGATCAGCGAGCCCGCGTCGATCGCGGCCTGGATACCCGGCCCAGAGGTGTAGAAGCCCTGTCCGCCGTAGTAGGTGGTGTACCAGTCCTGCTGCGTCTGGTCGATGCCGTAGGTGCCGTCGAAGCGCGCCAGCATCTGCCGCTGCCCCGGATAGCAGTCGAACCCGCCGGTGGGCACGAACGAGAACTCCGGGTGGTAGGCGTAGTTGCCGTAGCAGGTCATGTACGTGTGCGGCGCGGGGGAGTTGACGCTGCCGCCGCACTCCGGCCAGATCGAGAAGTCGTGCGCCCAGCCGTGAGCGAACGGATAGTCGTAGCCGGCGTTCGGGCCGCCGAGCGTGATGAGCTTGCGCACGTCGCCGGCGTACGATCGGCCCCAGCTCGGCTTGACGGACGACACGTACATCCGCGCCGACATCTCACCCTTGCTCCAGCCCACCAGATCAACGGCGGGCACACCGAGCTTGGCCTTGATGATCGCGATCGCGTCGCCGACCTCCTGGGCCTGCATCAGGTTGTCGCCTTCCTTGTGCGCGAACCCGATCGCGAAGACCCGGTAGCCGGCGTTCGACAGGTGCTGCATCAGGCCGGTGTTCGGGCAGCTTATGGAGCCGCAGCCGAAGCCGCCGGACTCGCCGGGATTGGCCCACGCCCGGTCCGGGTTGTCGTTGGCGCCGTGGACCAGCAGGACGGGAGTGGTCTTGGGGTTGGTGTTCCATCCTGGGGCGTGGTACAGCAGGAAGCGTCCGGAGAACGGCCGCTTGACGCCGCCGAAGAACGTCAGCCGCTGGCCGTCCTGATCTCCGCGGCCGTCCGGCGGGTAGCTCTCCTGGGTGAACCCGGACGTGGTGTCCAGGTACCGCTCCACGGTGGTCCAGCCGTTCGCGACGTTGGTGTACGTGGCTTCCAGCGTCAGGTACGAGGGCGCGGCGGCGGCATGGGCCGCGGTCGGCACCAGCAGTGCGGTCAGCATCACCGCGACCGTCCATAAGCAACGCATCGGGCCTCCTGTCTGCAAACTTTCGGCGACCGCGGCGGCGACGCGCGCGGCGATCAGGATCGTGTGGCGGCCGGTGGCGCGCGTCGGCATCCGGGTGGTGGTCGCCGCTGTGGCGGAGGGTCGGTCGGGCATGAGTGCTCCCTGCGTACGTCGGCAACCCCGAGACCGCCCGCCATCGTCACTTGATCGCCGCGGCCGTTCCAGTGCCGCCCGCCACACCTTTGCCGCCCCGGACGTGTGCGTGCGGCACATCCGCCGAGCCGGGCCCTCGCGGTACGGCGGGCGGCGACGGACGCGCCGGAGACCGGCTTGCCGGTCAGGCGAGGGCGCTGACAAGCCCCCTGATCGCCGACAGCGGGCGAGGAGCTAGGGCTGCTGGTAGAGATCGGGGATCCCGTCATTGTCGGAGTCGGCGGTCTCGGACTCGTGGATGCGCCGGTAGACCCGGGCGCGCAGCCGAAGGATCACCGTGGCCAGCAGGGCCGCGGTCAGGGAACCGGCCAGGACCGCGATCTTGACCGGCGCGGCGGCCTCGCCCGTGCCGAACGCCAGCTCCCCGACCAGCAACGACACGGTGAACCCGATGCCGGCCAGGACGGCCAGCCCGGCCATGTCGATCCAGGCCAGTCCTTCGTCCAAAGTGGCGCGGGTGAAGCGGGCCACGAGCCAGGTGGCGGCCAGGATACCGACGGGCTTGCCGACCAGCAGCCCCGCCACGATCCCCATCGCCACGGGGTCGCTCAACGCTCCTGCCGCCCCGC
This sequence comes from Nonomuraea angiospora, assembly GCF_014873145.1. NCBI lineage: Bacteria > Bacillati > Actinomycetota > Actinomycetes > Streptosporangiales > Streptosporangiaceae > Nonomuraea > Nonomuraea angiospora. Next base: position 7,806,807 of record NZ_JADBEK010000001.1, read on the forward strand.
CGAGGCCGCCGAGGCCGACCCCGGCGGAGAAGAACGCGAAAACAGGCACGGCCACACCGGCGGACAGCGGGCGGAATCGGTGCTCGAAATGTTCGGCCGGTCCCGACCCCTCCGTGGCGTTCCCGGTGCCGCCCCGCGGTGTCCGGGACAGTACAGGGACGGTCAGAGCCAGCAGCACCCCGGCCACGGTGGCGTGCACGCCTGAGGCGTGGACCAGCGCCCAGCAGGCGAACGCCGGCGGCAGCAGCAGCCACCACGCGCGCACTCCTCGCCGTACCAGCACGGCGAAGACCGCCAGCGGCACCACGGCCGCCAGCAGCGGGAGCACCGACAGGTGCGAGGTGTAGAAGGTGGCGATGATGATGATGGCGATCAGGTCGTCCACCACCGCCAGGGTCAGCAGGAACGTGCGCAGCGCGTCCGGCAGGGAGCGGCCGATCACCGCGAGCACCGCCAGCGCGAAGGCGATGTCGGTGGCCGTCGGGATCGCCCACCCCCTGGCCGCCGTTCCGCCGGCGACCGCCAGATACGCCAGCGCGGGCACCGCCACGCCGCCGACCGCCGCGGCCACCGGAACCACGGCCCGGCGCACGTCGCGCAGATCGCCGGCGACGAACTCCCGTTTGAGCTCCAGACCGGCCACGAAGAAGAAGATGGCCAGCAGCCCGTCCGCGGCCCAGGTGGCCAGGTCGAGGTTCAGGTGCAGGGCGGAAGGGCCGACCTCGATGGCGCGCAGGTCCTGGTAGGTCTGCGCCCACGGCGAGTTGGCCCAGATCAGCGCGGCGAGCGCGGCGGCGAGCAGCAGCGCCCCGCCGATGGTCTCCTTGCGCAGGATGTCGGCGATGCGGCGCGCTTCGGGCCAGGTGCTCCGGTTGAACAGGCGGGGAACGCGCGTCGCGCTGGTGCCGGGCATGGAACTTCGCTCCTTCGGCAGGGGTCGGGCCGCTCACTTGCCGACCAGACTTCCCGGCACACCTATCAATAACGTATCAGGACACGTAAAGAGACACATAACGGATTCTCGTCCACGCGGGTGAGAAACAGCGCCGAGTCTTTTCGCGTGCCCTTTCCGGAAGGGCTCGGCGCTGTTTTCGCTGGGCCGGCTCGCGGGCGGGCGCTGAGCGCAAGGTCATTTCGCGGATCCGGAGGTGATGGTCCACGGGATCTGCTGGTCGCTCGGGTGGCCGGCGTCGAGTGCCAGACGCGCGCAGCGGCGGCCTTGGTCTCGCAGCGGGTTGGTGACGGACGTGATGCCCAGTCGCCGGCCGGCCGGTGATGCGTCCCAGCCGAGGTAGGCAGCCTCCGGGTGAGTCTCCTGGAGGGCCTGGTGGGCTCCCAGGGCGAGTTCGTCGCTCATGGCGATGACGAGCGCAGTGGGGGTGAGCTGCGGTGCGAGCTCTCGCGCTGCGGCGAGGCCGTCCTGCTGGGTGTTGCGGGCCACGACGGCGACCGGTGTGTTCGTCCAGTTGAGCCCGGCCTGTTCGATGGCGGTGCGGTAGCCGCGCAGGCGGGCGTCGGTGACGGGGAACGGTGCGCGTGGCGGCAGGTCGGCGCCGGTCGTCACCATGGGCTCCCGGTCGCGATCGAGGGGGAACGAGATCACGACGGGGGTCCGGCCTTCGCGGAGTCCCTGGGAGGCGATCGCGAGCGCGGCCCGGTAGTCGTCCTGGGTGACGCACGCGATCCCCCGGCGCGGCGGGCCGCCCTGGATGACAGCGGGGCGGGGGTCGCCGGCGACCGCCGCCAGCACAGGATCGTCCTCTGCGGTGGTCCACAGCACGAAGCCGTCGACTGCCGCGGACAGCACGCGGTCGGCATCGGCGGCATCGCCCCGCGTGGGGATGAGCGTGAGGCCCCGGCCCTCCTCGACGCAGACCTCCGCGACCCCGGCCAGGAACTGTGCCGCCTGGGGATCGTCGAAGGCGTACGCCAGATGCTCGCTGAAGACCACGCCGATCTGATGCGTTCGACCGGATTTCAGTGCGCGGCCCACGGCGTCGGGGCGGTATCCCAGCTCGTCGGCGGCGCGGTGTACGCGTTCGCGGGTGGCGGTCGCGACCCGGGCAGGCCGGGTGAAGGCGTAGGAGGCGGTCATGGGTGACACCCCGGCACGAGCCGCCACATCTTTCAGCGTCACGCGTCTGCGGTCGGTTGGCACGGAGCCATTCTATTTGTGTAGCGTTACACAGGTGTCCACAATGATCATCCGCCGCGCCGGCACGTATCGCGCGGCGCCGTTCCTCGGCTTCGCCGGATTCGGCGCCTTCTGGGGTGTGTGGGGCGCCACCCTGCCCCTGCTGCGAGCCCAAGCCGGTGTGAGCGATGCGGAGTTCGGCGTCGTGCTGCTCTTCATCGGCGCCGGAGCGCTGCCCGCCATGCTGCTGACCGGGCGGCTCGTCGACGCGCTCGGTCTGCGCGTCACCGGAGTGCTGCTCGCGCTCCTGGGTGTCATGGGCGTCGTGCTTTCCGCCGCCGCGGTGAACTATCCCGCGTTGTGCGCCGGCATCCTGCTGACGGGGGCCGGCTCGGGAGCGGCCGACGTGGCGCTCAACACGCTGGCGGCGACGGTCGAGAAGCGAACCGGCCGGCCCGTCGTGACCCGTTCGCACGCGGCCTTCTCCGCCACGGTCGCGCTCTCGAGCCTGGGCGCCGGTGCGCTCACCGCAATCGCGGACAGCCTGCTGGTGAACTTCGCCGCGGGCGCCGTGGTGGTCGTGGCGCTCGGCCTGGCCGTTGTCACCACGACGAGGCCGGCCCGTGCCCAGGACGCCGCCGCATGTGAAAGGCAGGACGCCGCCGCACGTGAAAGGCAGAACGCCACCGCGCCTGAAAGGCAGAACGCCGCCGCGCCTGAAAGGCAGGACGCCGCCGCGCCTGAAGGGCGGGGCGAGCCCGCGCGTCCTGGTCGTAGGTCGTGGTGGGTCGCCCTGGTCATGATCGGTGCGATCGGCGCGTTCGCGTTCGCGGCGGAGAACGCCTACCAGTCCTGGAGCGCCGTCCTGCTGACCGACGCCTTCACCGCCTCGCCGGCGCTGGCCGCCGTCGCGCCGGCGGCGTTCGCCACCACGGCGGCACTGACCCGGTTCGCCACCGGTACGGTCACGTTGCGCCGCCCGATCGCCACGCTGGTCGCGGCAAGCGCGATCGCCACGGGCGGTGGCGTCCTGACGGCGTTCGCGCCCACGCTGCCGCTCGCCCTGGGAGGCATCGTCGCTGCCGCCGTCGGCACCTCGGCGCTCTTTCCGACCCTGCTGTCCTACGGGCTTCGACCCGTCCCCGACGGGTCACGAGGACGGGCCACGTCCGCGATCTCCACGGTCGCCTATCTCGGCTATCTCGCCGGACCGGCGTACTTCGGGCTGCTCGCCGACGCCGGCGGGGTGCAGAGGACGTTCCTCGGCATCGCCGCGCTGACCGCCGTGGTGCTGGCGGCGATCCCGGCACTGAAGCGGGCAGACAGCCGTGCCTTGGTTCAGGTGAGCAGGAAGGTGGCCAGCGCCGGGCCGAAGGCGCCGCCGAGCTGGTAGCACAGGGTGAACAGGCTCACGGCGGTGGCCCGGTGCTCCTGCGGCACGACCGCGCCGGCGCGGGTCGCGTACCAGGCCATCGCCGCCGTGGTGGCGAACACCGCGAACGCGGTGGAGGCCGCGACGAGCACCGGCCACGGGGCGACCGACGCCAGCGCGACGGCCGTGGCGCCCGCGGCCGGCAGGACCGATCGGGTGACGGCGGGGCCGAGCTGAGCGGCCCGCCGGGTGAACAGCAGCGAGGCGATGGAGCCGGTGGCCAGCATGATGAGCGTCACCAGCCCGATCCGCTCGGTCGTCCAGTGGTGTTCCAGCAGCCGGGGCACGGTGTAGAGCAGGGCGAAGTAGGAGGTGGACAGCGTGCACGCCGCCGCTGCCGCGGTCACGAACGCCCGGGTGCGGACCACCGGCTGAGGGATGAAGCCGGCAGGTGTCCGGCGGACGTGCAGGGTCAGCAGCAGGCCGGCGACGGCCGCGGCGGCGACGGCCACCAGTTCCAGGCGCGGGATCAGGACGAATGCGCTGACCAGCGTCATCACCAGCAGGATCCCGATGGTGTCGGTACGGGCGGCGGCGTCCTGGCGGTGGTGGACCGGGGCGTGGCGCGGGACGGCGGGGGCGTGGCGCAGGACGGCAGGGGTGTGGCGCAGGACGGCGGGGACGGCCAGCAGCGCGGGCAGGGACAGCAGCAGCGGCACCCGCCAGGAGATCGCCGACAGGGTGGAGCCGGCCAGCGGGCCGAATGCGCCGACCAGGCCGACCCCGGCGGTGATGGAGCCTGCTCGCGAGGCCGTCCCGGCCAGGGTGATCGCGATGGTGATCAGCCCGCCTCCGCCCGCGGCTTGGGCGGCGCGTCCGGCCAGCAGCATCGCCAGCGTCGGCGCGCCGGCCACCAGGAGCGTGCCGAGGAGTACGAGGGCGGCGTTGACGAGCGTGGCGGCGCGGATGCCGCGGGTGCGGAGCAGCGCGACGGTGAGCGGGGCGCCGAGGACGCCGCCCCAGCCGAACGCCGTGGCGGCCCAGGTGGCGTCGGCGGCCGAGACGCCCAGGGCGCGGGCCAGGCCGGGGATGACGGTGGTGGTGCTGTTGGCGCTGAGCGAGGTCGGCGTGGCCAGGAGAGCGAGGTACCGGACTGCGATTCGTTCCTTGTGTACGGGTTCGGCGATCACACGGCTCAAAGTACACCAATCAGTTTCTCTTTGACACTAGCTGGTGTACTTTGGCGACATCGGCCCACGAAAGGAGAGACATGAACCAGATCGACGTCCTGGCCCTGTCCGGCAGCCTGCGAGCGGACTCCCACAACACGGCCCTGCTGCACGCGGCCCGCACCCTGCATTCCGGCGGGCTGGCGATCGACATCGATCACGACCTGGGCCGGTTGCCCCTCTACAACCAGGACCTGGACACCGGTGCGCCGCCGCTGCCGGTCGCCGAGCTGCGGGCCCGGGTCGCGGCGGCCGATGCGCTGCTGATCGCCACGCCCGAGCACAACGCCTCCGTTCCCGCGGCGCTGAAGAACGCCATCGACTGGGTCAGCACCGCCCCCGAAGGGCTGCTGCGCGGCAAGCCGGTGGCCATCGCCGGCGCCTCGCCGGGCCCGTTCGGCTCGGTACGCGCCCAGCTCGCCCTCCGCCAGATCCTGGCCTCGGTGGGAGCGGAAGTCCTGGTCAAGCCGGAGGTGACGGTGTTCCACTGCGACACCCGCTTCGCCCGCGACGACCGCCGGCTGACCGACCCCTACACCGCCGACCTGCTGCGGGAACTGCTCGACGCCCTGGCCCGCAAGGCCCACCGCCACGCCGGCCGCCCCTACACTGCATCGAGGAGTTTCCAGCCGGAAGGACGCTGATGACCCTCCGCCAGGCCGAGCCGTACGGCCGACCGGAAAAGCGCCAGGCGATCACCCGGGCCGCCCGCCGCGTGTTCGGCCGTGACGGCTACACCCGGGCCGGCGTGGACGCGATCGCCGCCGAGGCGGGGGTGTCCAAACGGACGATCTACCGGCACTTCGCCGACAAGGAGCAGCTGTTCCTGACCGTCGCGCTGGAGGGCGCCGACGAGGTCACCGCCGCGATCGCGCAGATCATGGACCGGCACCTGCACAAGATCGTGGATCTGGAGCAAGACCTCATCGACTTCTCCCTCGACAGGGTCGCCGCGGTCACCGCCTTCCCCGACCACTTCGCCCTGGTGCGGGCCATCGAGGCGGAGGCGGCCCACATCCCGCCGCCGATTCTTAAGGCGTGGATCGCGGCCGGACCGCAGACCGGGCACCTGCGCCTGGCACCATACCTGCGTCAGATCGCCGATCGCGGCCTGCTGCAGATCGACGACGCCGACCTCGCCGCCGCCCACCTCACCCTGCTGACCATCACCGACATCAACCAGCGGACGTTCTACGGCGCCGTCCCCCTTGCCCAGGAAGAGGTCGACCGGCTCGTCGTCGCGGGCGTGCGGGCCTTCCTCCGCAGCTACGCTCCCTCCTCCGCGTAGCGCTCAGCTCAACCCCGAGGCAACCCCGTCCACGTCACCGGCCATCCGCACCCCGGCGTCGGCACCCACCCTGACGCCGAAACCGACGCGGAGCGAGCCGGAGCCGTCCGAGCTGTCCACTTCCGGAGGGACTCCCGACGTGACCTGGCAGTCCCCGACGTCGAGTCAGGATGGGCCCTCCGCCACGCCGCCGGGCGCGGTGCATATTGATCTCTTCTGAACGTGGCGGGAGACCGGCTGCCGTCACCGACCGACCCCGCCGCGCGGTCGGACTCAGACATGCAGGGTGGGCCGGTAGATGAGCTCCTGGGTGTGGCCGTCGAGCGTCCGGCTCTCGATCAGCTCGAGGTCGAAGTCGGCTGCCCCCTGGAAGATCGGGTCTACTCCGGTCTGACCGGAGATGACGGGGAAGATCGTCACCTGGACGCGGTCGACCAGACCGGCGGCCATCAGCGCCCGGTTCATCGACAGGCTGCCGTGCGAGCGCAACGGCACCTCGGACTCCTCCTTGAGCCGGGCGACGACGTCGACGGCGTCGCCGCTCACGAGGGTCGCGTCCGGCCAGTTGAGGGGTCCTTCGAGAGTCGTCGACACCACCGTTGTCGGCAGGTTCCTCATCCGGGTGTTCACCGGGTCGCTGACCTGGGACTCCTCAGTGCTCGGACCCAGCACCTCCACGAATTGCCGAAAAGTGCCGGCCCCGAGGACCATGCGCTGCTCCTCGCCGTACAAGGCGAGGCGACGGTCGAGAAACTCGGGACCTTGCTTGCCCCAGTAGCCGCCCCAGTCGCCGCTGCTGTTGTAGGAGCCGAAGCCGTCCAGGGTGGTGAAGACGTCGAACGTGTAGATAGCGGTCATGATGCTCTCCTCGAAAGCCGAAAGCCGAAAGCGGTTGATCGGGTGTGTGGACACAGGCGGGACTTACCGCCGTTTGACCGACGACATCACCCAAGGGAGACCAGCTCGGCCAGGTGGTGCAGCGAGTTGATGAGGTGCTCGGGGCCGAAGGGCGGGAACTGTATGTACTCCCGTCGGAACTGCGGCACCGCCGACCAGTCGTAGGTGAGCGTGACCTCGGTCTCGGACGGGCCGAGCGGCACCAGGTCGTAACGCCAGAGCCAGCCGCCGAGCTCCAGCTGACCGTCGTCCTTCTCCGACCCCGTCAGCCAGCCGATGGCGTGCGGCGGGTCGAGCACCTGGACCTTGTTGACCACCTGGTAGTCACCGTCTGGATGGTTGGCGTGATGCATGTCCATCCGGAAAATCTGTCCCACCTCGGTCAGCGGCGCCTGGTTGACCGCTTCCTGAACCCAGCCGGTGCCGTCGATCGCAGCATGGGTCGTCGGGTCCGCCAGCGCCGCGAACACCTTCGCGACGGGCACGGCGACAGTCAGCGTGGCGCTCACGTTCTCCTGGCCCACGGTGTGCACGCTCCTTGCCGTCTCATCTCGGGCCGCCCGCCCCAGGAGTGCCCGTCGCGTCCGCAGGAAGGTCCGTTCGGTGTCGTTGGTGGCCAGGGTGATGGCCTCGTCGTAGGCGGCGAGGGCATCGGCGGTACGGCCGAGGCGGGTGAGCAGGTCCGCGCGGGCGGCGGGCAGCAGGTGGTAGCCGGGCAGGTCCAGTTCATCGATGGTGGCCAGCGCCTGCGCCGGACCGTGCACCTCGGCGATGGCGACCGCGCGGTTGAGCGCGACGATCGGAGTCGGGGTGTGCTGCAGTAGCTGGTCGTAGAGCGCCAGCACCTGGGTCCAGTCGGTCGCCTGCCCGTCGGTGTGGACGGCGTTGATCGCGGCCTGCAACTGGTACGGCCCCGGCTGGTTACGGCGCAGGCACCGCCGTACCAACTCGTGTCCTTCGGCGATCAGCTCCCGGTTCCACAGCGCCCGGTCCTGTTCGGCGAGCACCACCAGCTCACCCGAAGGCCCCACCCGCGCGGGTCGCCGGGCTTCGGTGAGCAGGAGCAGCGCCAGCAGCCCGATCACCTCCGGCTCGTCGGGCATCAGCTCGGCGAGCGCCCTGGCCAGGCGGATCGCCTCCAGGCACAGGTCCGTGCGCAGCAGTTGCCCGGAGGTCGCGCTGTATCCCTCGTTGAACACCAGGTAGAGCACGGTGAGTACCGAGGCCAGCCGGTCGGGGAGTTCGGCAGCGGCGGGCACCCGGTAGGGAATGCCGGCGTCGCGGATCTTCTTCTTCGCGCGGACGATCCGCTGGGCGACGGTCGCCTCCGGCACCACGTAGGCCCGCGCGATCTCCGCCACCTCCAGCCCGCCGAGCAGGCGCAGGGTGAGCGCGGTCTGCGCGAGCGGTGACAGCGCCGGGTGGCAGCACGTGAAGATCATGCGGAGCTGGTCGTCGCGCACCGGTCCCACCTCCTGTGGCTCGTCGGGTTGGTGCAGCAGCAGCGCCTGGGCGTGGCGGGCCTCGCGGGTGGATTCCCGGCGCAGGCGGTCGATCGCTCGGTTGCGGGCGGTGGTCACGATCCACGCGCCGGGATTGGGCGGCGGCGTCTCGTCCCACTTCTGGACGGCCACCGCGAATGCGTCCTGCACGAACTCCTCGGCGAGCCCGATGTCACCGAGCAGGCGCGTCAGCGTGGCCACGCACCGGCCGTACTCCGCCCGGTAGACGCTGTCCAGATCCATCCGCGCTCATCCCCACTGCGCGTCTTCGAACGGGCGTACCTCGATCGGGGCTCCGCAGGCCAGCGCGCACTTCTCGGCCCAGGCCAGCGCCTGGTCCAGGTCGTCGCACCGGACCACCCAGAACCCGCCGAGCTGCTCCTTCGTCTCGGCGAACGGGCCGTCGGTCATCGTGGTCGTGCCGTTACCGGGACGGACGACCGTGGTGGAGTGCGAGGGCAGCAGACCGCCGACGAACACCCACGAACCGGCGGACTGCATCTCGGCGGTGACCTTGGCCGTCCGGGCCTGCTGCTCCTGAATCTCCTCTTCGGGCGGCGACGGCGCGCTCTCGTCGAACTGGACGGCGAGCAGATACTTCTTCATGACGGACTCCTTGAAAGGGATCAGGCGGACAGGCGGCGGGCGATGACCGGAATCACGATCGCGGCGGCTACCACGTGCGTCAACATCAGCAGCACCTTCGTTGCCACCGACGCGTCCGCGAGCACGTCCGGCACCAGTGACAACGCGGTGAGCACGATCGTGGTGCGGACGAACGCCGTACGCGGACGGCGAACCGAGCGAGCCAGCACCAGGGCCAGCACCAGGCCCACCATGGAGAAGATGACGGTCAGCACGGCGAACCCGGACACCGGGATCGGCGCGCCGCCGACAACGAGGCTGATCCCGGCGAACTCACCCGCCGCGGCGACGGCCGCGGTCGCCGCGGCGGCGACGACAGCGGCGGTCAGACCGCCGGTGATCAGTGGTTTGGCGGGAGCGGTGGTGGTGGTGACAGACATCGTGGACCTCCGGTGATTGGCGACCGGTCCGTTGCCCGGCCTCTCACCTTGGCTACGAACGCCCTCGACGCCAATCGACACCCGCACAGAAAAATCAGAAGACACGAGGCGCGGACCGCGTCAGAGACTTCGCGCGGGGCCTCTGCACCTCGGCCGAGTTCATGGCCCTGAACCACGACGCCGAGGAGCGCGCACCAGTGCGGCGGGGTCGCCGGGTAGGACCCGCAACCGCCCGTCCATGGCGCGCCGGCCTTGGAAGGGGAACGCCCCCATCGGCTGATGATGACTGCCGATTCCACGGATCCGGATCTCGAATCCTTCGGTGGGTGTGGCGCCTCTCATAGGCGTTCCTTCATCGACGAATGAGAGGTTGTCGTGATCGTAGCTGTGGGAGTCGCGGTCGCCGTCGTACTCATCTGCACCTGTAGCGTGGTCGTGCTGCGGCGGAGGAGGCGTGCGCGTGGCTGAGACGATGACCTGGCCGGACGAGGCGGTGATCGCGGCAGCCCGGGACGGTGACGCCGAGTCGATCGCCGCGCTGGTGTCGGGCGCGCACCCGCACGTGCGGCGCTTCGCCCGCCACCTGTGCGCCACGCCGGAGGATGCCGAGGACGCGGCGCAGGAGGCGTTGATCGTCCTCTATCGCAAGATCGGTACGCTACGTGCCACCGGAGCCCTGGTGTCGTGGATGTTCCGGATCATCCGCAACGAATGCGTACGCCGGGCCAGGCTGGCGCTGCGGCCACCGCCTCCCCTCCACGGCGCCGCCATGCGGTCCGCGGAGGAGGAAGTGTTCGAGCGGCTGGAGGCGGCGCGGGTGGCGGCGGCCATCGCGGCGCTGCCGGCCGACCAGCGGCAGGTGCTGATCATGCGAGACGTCCAGGGCCTCAGCGGCCGGACGACCGCCGACGCGCTGGGCCTGAGCGTGGCGGCGATGAAGTCGCGCCTGCACCGCGCCCGCGCGGCCGTGCAGGACCGGCTGGGCGAGGGGGCGTGCGATGACTGACGGACACGAGTTCGCCGGCGCGTCGCTGTCTCGGCATCTGGCGCGTGGCGTGGTGGGGTTCGGGGCGTTGATCGGCTCGTTCGCGCTGATCCCGGTGATCGGGCCGGTCAGCCTGGTGCTGGCGCCGGTGGCGCTCCTGGCCTTCCGCGGGTGCCCGACGTGCTGGCTGATCGGCCTGGCGCAGACCGTCTCGATGGGACGGTTGCGGCGGTCGTGCACGGACGGCGTGTGCGAGCTGCACGTCGCCAAGAGGACGTAGCCCCCGGAAGCCGCCGCCTGGCCCGTCGGCCGGGTGGAGGGCGGGTCATGTTCATGTGGTGTCGCCGGCAGAGCGGGTGACAGCCGGGCCGTCGATCCGCTGGTACGGGAGATCGGGGGAAACGACGCGAGGCGCCCGTGGTGATCGATAACGTGCCGGAATGAGCGAAGCGTTTCCTAGGCATGTGCTGTGCGTGCTCGGCGCCGGGCTGGACCTTTCGGAGATGGAACGGACTGCGGCGGGCTTCGGCGGTTTCGTCCTCGACCGCGAATACTCCGAGGCCGAACCCGACCCTCGGATGCCGGAGGCGTTCGGGGCCAGTATGGCGGCGGCCTCGTTCGACGAGGCGGACTGGGCCGCGGTGCGGTCCCACGACACAGTCGGCTACCTGCTGTCCGCGCCGATGATGCGGGAGCTGGCGTTCGACACCTCCCGGCGGCTACTGGCGGTGACGGCCGCGCTGCTGCGGTCCGGAGCCACGGCGGTGAAGAACGAGAGCAGCGGGATCGCGCACGGCCGGGACTGCTGGCTCGCGCTGGCCGATCGAGCGGCCGACGCCACGGACGAGGCCCTGGCCGACGCGCTGGTCAGCGCCTGGGTGAAGCGGCCGATCCACGACGGTCAGGTACTCTACACCTGTGGCATGCACCTGCTCGGCGCGCCCGAGGTGGAGATCGAGGTCGGTGAGGATCCTCCGGCGGAGGACAGGCTGATCGAGCTCGTCGCGCACCTGGACGCGCTCGCGATCTACCTGCTGACCGATCCGCGCGCGGAGGAGATCGAGGACGGCGCCGGGTTCCGGATGGCCGAGGACGCCCCGCGCTGGTTGCTGCGCACCGGCGCATGCGACCGCTACGACGAGGACGATCTGTTCTTCAACCCGTACGGATACGTCCGGCTGACTCACGTCTAGCCGGCTGCGGTCCTCGATTCCGCCGGATGGCGGTCTCGCTGAGCCCAGCAGACGGCGAAAGGGGGCGGCCAGGCCCGTCAGGGCGAACAGCCCTCCGACGACGTACCAGCCCGGACGGCCCCAGGTGATGCAGAGCGCGAGGCCGGTGATCAGGGGCAGATCTTCTGGTACGGCAAGCCGGGCAGATACTCCTGCCACTCCGCGCGCGTCAGCGAGCGCCCGGCCCGGGCGCAGACGGCCGTGGCCGTGCGCTGCGGATCGACGGAGACCGCGCGCAGCACACCCGCCTCGTCGATGGTACGGAGCACCGCGCCACCGGATCCGAACGCGGCCGCCATCAGCGGCTCGTCCGCCCCTGCGATGGACGGCCCGAGCTTGCGAGGCGTGACAGGGTCCCAGAGCTGGACCTCCTCCTCGGTGATGGACGCGGCCACGTCGCCCGTCCGGGAGAAGACCAGCTGGATGATCCCGTTGTCGTCACCGGGGTACGGACGGAACGTCGAGCCATGCCTCTTACCCGTGCGCAGATCCCAGAATGCGAGCCTGCCCGACCGGCTGTAGGCGGCGAGGCTCGCCCCATCAGGGCTGAAGGCGATGCTGCTCAAACCGCTGTTCAGCCCTCCTGGACCGAAGGCGGGGCCGACCGGCTGCCCGGAGCGAAGTTCGATCAGGCGGTTGGCCGAGTCGCTCAGCGGAGCGATCGTCGTGCTACCCGGCCGGAACACGATGCCCAGCAGGTCCTTGACGTCGACGGGCCGCAACCACGTGTGGTGCGGCACGTCCCAGACGAAAAGCCGGCTCCGAGATGTGCCGCCGACCTCGTCGGCGGCGATCGCGACCAGCGTCCCGTGCTCGTTCACGGCCACGGCGTCCGCCATCCACTCACCCGGCAGCCGGGCCCTGGTCACGCGCGACGGCTGAGCGGGGTCCCACATCTCCAGCGGCTTCCCCATGCCGCTGAAGGCCGCCAGCAGCCGCCCGTCGCCGCTGAACGCGAAGTGCAGGTCGCCGTCCCCGAGCCTTATCTCCAAGGGCGATCCGAGCGGGCGGAGCCTTTCCGCGTCCCAGAGCACGAGTTGCTTCGCCTCGTACTGATGAGTGGCGAGGAATCGGCCATCGGGGCTGAACACAGCGGTCTCAGGGGCGTGGCCGGGCAGCCGCGTGCGGTGGAGGACATCGGAGAGGTCCAGGCTCACCACGGTCTCGTCGGTCAGGTAACGCAGGGTCGTGCCGTCGAAACCCACGTTCTCGGGGGAGCCCCGGTAGGAGAGCACGGTGTTCCCGTCCGAGACCCGGACCAGCCCGAAGCTGTTGTCGTTCCCGACCACGAGGTAGCGGCCGTCCGGGCTGAACCACATTCCGTCGACGCCTCCCCCGACCGCCGGCTGACCTGCGAGGTCGCGCCCCGTGCGCGCGTCGACCAGGGAGATCCCTGAACCGGTGCGGCAGGCGACGGTGCGGCCGTCGGGACTGATGGCCGCCGCCCGCACCTGCTTGGCGCAGCCGCCCGAGCGGGGCCATGGCGCCACCGGATTCCCGCTCGGCAGCCTCAGCATCGTGAACCGGCCTTCGAGGCCCCCGTTCACGACCAGGTCGTTGGCCAGGGTGACGGAGGGTTCGAGCATGCCGTCCCTCGCGCCGATGTTCCTGCCGGTCCGCGTGTCCCAAAGGTCGCCCGCCTGGGAGCCCAGCACGAGGACGTACCGGTCGCCGGTCTGGAACGTGACGCCGTTGAAGTACTCCTGCTCGATCCTCTGCCTGGCCCCGGTCTGCCTGCCGGTGCTCGTGTCCCAGACGCGGATCTCATGGCCCGCCGCCACGGCCAGCAGCCGGCCGCTGGGGCTGAGGCTTGCCCCCAGGAACTTCTCCCCACCGAGCTTCAGGTCGTCCCAGCCGCCGGTCTTCTTCCCGGTCCGCAGGTCGTAGATCCGCACTCCTTTCGGGGACACGCTGACGAACGTGCGCCCGTCCCTGGTGATCTGCCGTACGGTCTCCGCGCCCGAGTCCGGGTCGGAGAACGCCGCGCGCTCGCGCTGCGCCCACGCGTTCTGCAGCGTCGCCCGCGTCGCGGTGACCGGGGCCAGCCGCCAGGCGGCGACGCTGAGCAGCATCGCCCGCACCGGGTCCGCCGTGCGCATCGCGTCGGCCTGTGCCGCCACCTTGCCCGCGACCGCCTCGTCCCGCTGCGCGGCGACGATCCTGCTCTGCTCCGAGATGACGAGGCTCTGCCGTACGGCGACGGCGCCGCCGATCAGGGCGAGGACGAGCAGGGCGGACAGGGTGACGGTGAGGAGGCGGCGGCGCCGGATCCGGTGGCGGGTGGCGGCGTTGCAGGCGTCGAGGAAGTCGCGTTCGAGCTTGCTGAGCGTGAGATGGCGGCGTCCGGTGGCGGCCCAGCGCAGGGCCGTCTCCAGGCGGCTGCCCTGGAAGACGTCGCCGTCACGGCGCCCGTGGGCGCTCCAGTGGCGTGCGGCGGCGCGGATCAGTTCGTGCGTGGGCAGGCCGTCGCGCTCGTCGCCGACCCAGGACCGCAGCCGTGGCCACGCCTGTAACAGGGCGGGCCGGGCCAGTGCGAGGTCGTCGCCCCGGACGGCGATCACGTAGGAGAAGACCTCCAGGATCCGCTCGAGCGCCGCCCGCTCGTCCGGCGTCCTCGCCTCGAACAGCTCCTCACGCGATGCGGTGCGTACGCTCACCTCACCGGCGCCGGTGACAGCCACCATGCGCAGGAACAGGTCGGGCACCAGGTCGCGTTCGGCCGGGCCGAGAAAGCCGTAGGCGTCCTCCGCGAGCGTGCCGAGGGCGGGATCGGCCGCGGCTCCCCGGCCGAGCAGCCCGGCCTCGGCGCTCCCGGCGGTGAGCAGGTCGGCCTGGCCGCCCTGGAACCCGCTGATCAGGCCGAGCAGCAGCTCGCGCGCGGTAGGCCGGGCGAGCGGGTCCTTGGCCAGGGCCGCCGAGACCAGGGGCCGCAGCGAACGCGGCAACACGGAGAGGTCGGGTTCGGCGGACAGGACGCGGTGCATGACCGCGCCCAGACTCTCGGCCCTGAAGGGGTCGTCGCCGTTGGCGGCGTAGAGCACGATCGCGCCCCAGGAGAACACGTCGGCGGGAGCGCCGGCACGCTGGCCGGTGAACACCTCCGGCGCCATGTAGGTCGGGGTGCCGGCCACCAGACCGGTGGCGGTCAGCGACATCTCCAGGGTCCGCGCCACCCCGAAGTCGATGACACGCGGACCGTCGGGACCCAGCAGCACGTTGTCGGGCTTGAGGTCGCGGTGCACGACGCCGGCGTCATGGATCGCGGTCAGCGCCGTGGCCACCGCGGTGGCCAGGCGGTGCAGCTCGTCGCCGCTGAAGCGGCGCCCGTCGGCGACGGCCTGACGCAGGCTCGGCCCTTCGACGTAGTCGCTGACGATGTACGGCTTGGGCGCGTCCAGATCGACCGCCAGCACTCGTGCCGTGCAGAACGAGGCCACCCGCCGGGCCGCGGTCGCCTCCTTGCCGAAGCGTGAGCGCAGATCCGGATCGCCGGCCGCGTCACCGTGCAGCACCTTGATGGCCACCCGGTCGCCCTGCGCGTCGTACGCCTCGTAGACCACCCCCTGGCCCCCGGCACCCAGCCGCCCGGCCAGCCAGAACTCCCCCAGCCGAAGAGGATCCCCAGGCAGCAGGGCCGACGCCATCTGATCACCCCGTCATCTCGGATCTTCTACGTCCTTAGATGCGGCCCCTGCGGCGGAAGTTGTCCTCCGCTGATCATCACCCGGCAGCGCCGTGGTCGGGGAAGAACCCCTGGAGGAGCGTGTAGCCGGGCATGCGTTCGGCCGGACGCACGCCCACGGTGAACATCTCCGGCTCGTCGAACACCGGCTCGCCGTTCGGGCGGCGCGCGTACGGGACGCGCCCGTAGTCCACGCCGTCGCTCTGGTCGAAGCTCATCCAGGTGATCGCCTCCTGCTCCCCTTCGCGCAGAGGGAGGTTCGAGACGGCCCGGCTGAGGACCTTGTCCGGGGTGATCACCCATACCTGGGGGACGGCGAAGATCCATCGCGTCGCGGCGATCTCCTGGGCCCTGGTGGCGGCCCGGTTCTCGAAGTCCGTCGCCGACTGCTGGTCGCGAAGGTAGTCGTAGTCGCTGAGCACGAGCTGTCGCTCGCCCTGGAGCGCGACGATGGCCGGGCAGTCGCGAGCGAGGATGCTCTTCTCCAGCCGGCCGATCACGTCGAAGAGCAACGCGGCCGTCTCGTCGTTCATCACGTCCTCCGAACTTCGCAGTCCCCCACAGATCCTGTCATGTCCTGTCATGACGCAATGCGATGGATCTCGCGGCTGCGGAAGCCCCGGGTCAGTGCTGAGCGGCGGCTCTGGCCTTGTGCATCGGGAGCAGGTCGAAGATGCTGATCACGCGCGTGATCCTGCCGTTCTCGACGGTGAAGTAGTCGATGCCGCGGAAGTCCTTCAGCAGCGGGGTGTCGGTCGTGTACACGGTGGCCGCGGTCGTGTCGTTTCCCAGGACGTCGATGACGGTGGCGCTGATCAGCGAGGTCGCGAACGGTTCGAGGAACCCGCGGTAGCCCTCCACCCCCTCGAACGTGCCGGTCGGGGCCTCGCACACGACGTCGTCGGCGAGGAGGCTCAGGGCCTTGTCGATGTCCTTGCTGGTCCACGCGCGGACGAATTCCTCGGCGACCTGCTGGGCGAGCCCGTTCGTTCCAGTCACGGCACAGTTCCTTTCGTGGTGGTTTGTCCACGGCAATGCCAGGGACGCTCGGCGCCGCCCCTTGCGGGCGGCGCGTCTACCTGCATCTTCACGGGGATATATGTCAGGTAGCGTCATATACCTGCGCATGAACCTGGAAGCCGCTGGTACGCCAGACCGTTCCCGACGAGGTCACCGCGAACGCCTCCAGCTCGTCCTGCTCCTCCACCCACTCCCTCGCCGCGGAGCCCATCGCGAACGCGGCGGTGGCGTAGGCGTCCACGGTGGCCAGGTCGTACCCGACGAGGGTGAGCGAGGCCAGCGCGGTGGCGGGGGCGCCGGTGTGCGGGTCGACGATGTGGTGCCCGCGTTCGGCGGTGCCGGAGGTGGCGACCGCCAGGCCGGTCCCCGACACGACGGCGGCCAGCGCCCCGGGGCGCAGCGGGTGGGCGATGCCCACGCGCCAGGGCCGGCCCGGCTCCGGCGATGCGCCGAGGCGGACGTCGCCGCCGCCGTTGACGCTGTGCCGCCGCGCGCCCGCCGCCGCCAGCAGCGCCGAGGCGTGCTCGATGGCCCAGCCCTTGACCAGCGCGGACGGGTCGAGCCGGCCGCCGGGCATGAGCGTGAAGTAGCCGCCGGTGTCGCGCTCGACCTGGGCGCAGCGGGCCAGCACGCGGACGATCTCGGGCGGGCAGCCCTCCGGGGCGATCTCGCCGCGGCCGAGGCGGCTGATCGGGCTGCCGGGCCGGTACGTGGAGAAGAGAGCGTCCACGTGGTGCAGCCACGCCACCGCCTCCTCGATCGCCGACGTGATCCGCTCGGACGCCTCGTGCCGGACGTCGAAGGAGAACACCGTGCCCATGACGTGCTCGACGTGCCGGATCGTCACAGCCCCGCCCGGTCGATCGCGCTCTGCAGGGAGCGGGCGTAACCCTCGCTGGTGTACGTGGCACCGGACACCGTGTCGATCTGCGCGCTCTGCGCCGACAGCGCCTCCTGGGTGAGGATCGGCAGCGCGGCGTCGTTGATCTCGATGTCACGGCGGTTGCCGTCGGGCGCCTGCAGCACCTGGACGTCGGCGATCTTCCCGCCGGACACGGTGATCGCGACCTGCACCGGGCCCCAGCGGGTCTCGGCGGGATCGCCGGTCACGGTGGTCCCCGCGGTCCCCTTGGTACCCGTGGTCCCCGTCCCCGTGGTCCCCTGCGTCGGCGTGGTGCCGGACTGCTTCTGGGCCAGGGCGGCGGGTGGCTGGGCCGCCTGCGACACGTCGTGCGGCTTGAACGACAGCAGCAGCACCAGGCCGACGGCGGTGGCCAGCACGGCCAGCAGTGCTCTACGGATAGGCATTTATCCTCGTACTCCTAGAACTCGAAGGATTCGTGATGGATGTTTCGCCGGGGCACCCCGGCGGCCCTCAACGCCTGGATCGCGGCCCGGGTCATCTCGGCGGGGCCGCACACGTACACGTCGTGGTCGCGCAGGCCGGGCACGACCCGGGCGAGCACCGCCGCGTCGAACGGCCCCCCGGAGCCGCGGGGGCCGGTCGAATAGTGCAGATTCGCACCCCGGGCGACGGCGATGTCCTCGAGCTCCTGCCTGAACACCAGGTCGGCCTCCCTGCGCGCCCGGTAGAGCAGGGTCAGCTCGCCGGGAAGCGACTCGAACAGCGCGCGCAACGGGGTGATGCCGACTCCGCCGGCGATCAGCAGCACCTTCCGGCGGGAGCGCAACCGCCCGGTGAAGGCCCCGTACGGTCCCTCGGCGAAGATCCGAGTCCCGGGGCGCAGCCCGGCCAGGGTCGCGCTGTGGTCGCCCAGCGCCTTGACCGTGATCCGCAGCCCGCCGGCGCCGGGCGGGGCAGACAGCGAGTAAGGGTTCGCCGACCACCACAGCCCCCTGGCCAGGAAGCGCCAGCGGAAGAACTGGCCGGGCTCGGCGCGCAGCCGCTCCAGTCGCCGGCCGGTGACCTGGACGGAGATCACGCCGGGAGCCTCAGTGGTCACCGCGGCCACCCGCAGCCGATGCCGCAGGAACAGCCGGACGGGGGCGAGGAGCCGGTACCAGATGACGAGCGCGGCCACGCCGAGATAGAGGACGTACCAGGCGACCTGGGCGGCCCGGTCACCGGCGAACTCCGCGCCGGTGGCGAGCTGGTGGCCGAAAGCCAGGTAGGCGGCGACGTAGGTGTAGAAGTGCAGCAGGTACCAGGTCTCGTAGCTGAGCCGGCGGCGGGCGGCACGGGCCGAGATCGCGCCGATGCCGAGCAGCAGCAGGCAGGCCGCGGTGGCCTCCCACATCTCGGGGAAGGTCACGACCATGGTGACGGCCTCGTCCGTCACGTGCTCGCCGTCGGTGATCGCGTACCCCCAGATGACGGACAGCACGTGCGCGGTCATCAGGCCGACGAAGTAACGCCCGCCCATGGCGTGCCAGCGGGTCAGCCGGTCGGTGCCGACGCCGTGCTCCAGCGCGGGCACCCGCGCCATCAGCGCGATCAGCACCGCCATCGCGTAACCGGCCAGCAGGCCGGTGACGCGCCCGGCGTTCGTGAGCCAGCCGGCGGCGCCCACGACCGCGGAGGTGTCACGCCACCACAGCGCGACGACCGCGACCGCGCCCAGGCCGATCAGGGCGAGCACCGGGCCGGGGCGAGCCACGAAGCCGGTGGGCCTGACCTGCGGGGCGGTTCGGGATGGTACGTGCGTGATGGTCACACCGCTCTCCTGCTTCTCCGGGAACGGGACCCACCGTGCCAAGCGAAGCTCTGCGTTCCTTCTGAACGGGCCGGGACGGAGGTGACCTCAGAGGATTTTCAGAAGATTCAGGTATGAAATGGACAGGGAGGTGACCGTGTCAGTGTTGCTGCGTCCTGACGGTGCGCCGATCCGCGTGCTGGTCGTGGACGACGAACCGGACATCGTCGAGGTGCTGGAGACGGTGCTGCTCCAGGAGGGGTGGCGGGTCCGCGGGGCCGGCGACGGCGCGACCGCGGTGCGGGCGGCGGAGGAGTTCGTGCCGGACGCGGTGGTCCTGGACGTGATGCTGCCCGATCTGGACGGCCTGGAGATCATGCGCCGGATCCGCGAGCGGCTGCCGGAGGTGTGCGTGCTGTTCCTCACCGCCAGGGACGCGGTGGAGGACCGCGTCGCCGGGATCACCGCCGGCGGCGACGACTACGTGACCAAGCCGTTCAGCCTGGACGAGGTGCTGGCCCGGCTGAACGGGCTGCTGCGCCGCGCGGGGATGGCCCGCGCCGGGAACGGCACGCGGCTGGCCGTGGCCGATCTCGTCATGGACGTCGAGGCCAGGGAGGTGGCCAGGGCGGGGACGTTGATCGACCTGACGCCGACCGAGTTCGACCTGCTGCGGCTGCTCATGCTCAACCCGCGCCACGTGCTGAGCAAGGCCCAGATCCTCGACCACGTCTGGTCCTACGACTTCGGCGGGCAGGCCCATGTGGTCGAGCTGTACGTCAGCTACCTGCGCAAGAAGATCGACGCGGGCCGCGAGCCGCTCATCCACACCGTCCGCGGCGTCGGCTACGTGCTCAAGCCGCCCGCATGAGCCGCTTCCTGCCGCGAACGCTGCGGGGCCGGCTCGTCGCGGGGGTCCTGGCGCTGCTGGCGCTGGCCTGCGCCGCCGTCGGCGTGGCGACGTCGTTCGCGATGGACCGCTTCCTGCTGACCCAGCTCGACCAGCAGCTCGCCACGATCGGCGGCAGGTACGCGGCCAGCCTGGAACACGACGGCCGGGGCGGGGGAGACACGCGCAGCCAGGCCCCGGGCACCTTGGGGGTGCGCGTCGCCGGCGGCGTGATCACTCAAGGGTCGGTGGTGACCCCGGACGACGACGACCGGGCGCGGCTCACCGGCGGCGACCAGGCCGTCCTGGCCGCGGTGCCGGCCGACGGCGTGCCCAGGACCGTGTCCCTGTCGAGCCTGCACGAGTACCGGGTCGTCGCCGTGCCGGGCCGAGACGGCGACGTGCTCATCACCGGTCTGCCGCTGCACGAGGCCGAGGAGACGCTGATGCGCATGGAGGTGTTCGAGTTCTTCATGTTCGGCGCCGCGCTGGCCGTCACCGGCGTCGCCGGCGCGGTGTGGGTCAGGCTCGCGCTGCGCCCCCTGGAACGCGTGGCCGCCACCGCCCGCCGGGTCACCCGGCTGCCGCTGGCCAGTGGCGAGGTGGCGCTGACCGAGCGGGTGCCCGACACCGATCCGCGTACCGAGGCGGGGCAGGTGGGGGCCGCGTTCAACAGCATGCTGGGGCACGTGGAGGCGGCGCTGGCCCGCCGGTACGCCGTCGAGCAGCGGCTGCGCGCGTTCGCCGCCGACGCCAGCCACGAGCTGCGCACCCCGCTCGCCGCGATCCGCGGCCACACCGAGCTGGCCCTTCGCGTGGCCGAGCCGATGCCCGAGGGGGTACGGCACGCGCTCGACCGCATCGACGCCGAGTCGGGCCGGATGAGCGAGCTGGTCGCCGACCTGCTGCTGCTCGCCCGGCTGGACGCGGGCCGGCCGCTGGCGCGGGACGAGGTGGATCTCACCAAGCTGGCCATCGAGTCCGTCGGCGACGCCAGGGCCGCCGCGCCCGCCCACCGCTGGCGGCTCGAACTGCCCGAGGAGCCGGTCACCGTCCAGGGCGACCCGTCACGGCTGCGCCAGGTGATCACGAACCTGCTGACCAACGCCGGCATGCACACCCCCGAAGGCACGGCGGTCACCCTGACCGTACGCC
The DNA here is from genome assembly GCF_014873145.1 of Nonomuraea angiospora. Classification (NCBI taxonomy): domain Bacteria; kingdom Bacillati; phylum Actinomycetota; class Actinomycetes; order Streptosporangiales; family Streptosporangiaceae; genus Nonomuraea; species Nonomuraea angiospora. The sequence goes on from NZ_JADBEK010000001.1 coordinate 7,827,871, forward strand.
AGGCTCCGGACGCGGCCGAGCTCACGGTCGCCGACGGCGGGCCGGGCATCCCGCCGGACATGCAGGAGGAGATCTTCGAGCGCTTCTCCCGCGTGGACAAGGGGAGATCGCGCGCTTCCGGCGGCACGGGGCTCGGCCTGGCGATCGTCAAGGCGGTCGTCGCCGCGCACGGCGGCACGATCACCGTCGAAAGCCGCCCCGGCCACACCGCCTTCCACCTCCGCCTGCCCGACGCGGGGCGATAGCGTTCCGCGAACGGGGTGCCCCGTGAAAACGGCAGGCACGCGAGCGGAGTGATGGCCTACCGTGCCACGAGTGACGGATCCGCTTCCCCAGGCAGTGCTGGACTCGGTGCTGGGCCACCCGGGGGGCTCGCTCGTGTCGTGCCGGAGCGAGCCGATCACGGGTAGCTCAGGAGCCGCCACCGATGCCGTGAGCAGGTTGTCCGGCCAGGCACGGCTCGGCCGCGACCAGGTCTCCTTCACCGTGATCCGCAAATCCTGCCGGCCGCTGACCACCGGACGACACGCCGCCGACGCCGCCGACCCCCGGCACTGGGCCAACTGGCGGCGGGAGCCTCTCGCCTATGCCAGCGGGCTGCTGCCAAAGGGACCGGGGCTGGCCGCTCCCCGCTGTTACGGCGTCATCGGCGACACCGTCTATCTCGCCGACGCCGGCGCCGTCCCGGAAGCCCCACGCGTGGCCGCACACCGGCTCGGCCGCTGGCAGGCCGACGTCGCCGTGCCCGACGTACCGTGGCTGTCCGGCCACCAGCTCGCCCAGCGGATCGCTGTCAGTGACCTGAGCTGGACCGGCATGGACGTGCCCGCACACATCCCGGCGTTGTGGCAAGAGCGCCACGAACTGCTGGAGCGGCTTGACCGGGTGCCTCGAGTGCTCGTCCACGGTGACTTCTCCCACGGCAACCTCGTCGCCGCCGACGACGGCGCCGGCACGGTGGCGCTGGACTGGGCGACGTTCGGGGTGGGCCCGGTGGGAGCCGATCTCGCGTCACTGGCGCTGACCACCCTCGGGCGCCATCTCGACGACTACCTCGACGGACTGGCCGGCCGCATCGACGCCGCCGACGTCGAGCTGGGCTACCGGGTGACCCTCGCGCTGACCGGAGCCGGTCGCATCCACTGGATGTTGTCGCGCGGAATGAAGCCTCCCTCGGGCTACGTCGACTTCGTCACCGCCGAGGCCATCTCACGCCTGTGCCCGTAGTGCCCGTCGCGTCGTGTGGTCGGTGGCGGGGGTCTGGACGTCCGGTCCGGTCGAGCCGCCGTACGTGGCGATCTTGTACTCGACGGCCGTGAGGGAAAGGGTCAGCTCACGGATCCGGCGGCGGATGGTGTCGCGATGCTCGACCAGCATGTCGAGCCGCTCGGGCACCGTGTGCTCCCCGGCGTCGACGAGCGAGATGTAATCCTGAAGGTCGCGCATCGGCATGCCGGACAGCCGCATCCGGGTGAGGAACACCAGCCGTCGCACCGCGTCGGCGTCGTAGACGCGGTGACCATGGCTGTCGCGGCCCACCTCGACCAATCCGGCCCGCTCGTAGTAGCGCAGCGTGTGGGGAGAGATGCCGAGAAGGTCGGCGACGTCGGCGATCGTCATCGGCTCCGCCACGGCGGCCAGATCGGTGAGGCGGTGGATCGCCTCGACCGACATCGGGCCGTCGTCGCCGAGCGTTTCGAGCGCCCTGGTCATCAGCTCGTCGGTGGCCATGACAACCAGCCTAAATCGGCCGCGCCGATGCCGGGGCGTCCGCGAAGTCGGCGCTGCGGGCGGTCTCGGCCCACCGCTCGACCTCCTCCAGGCCACGCCGGTACGTACCCGAGATCCGCTCGACGGCCTCGCGCCCGAGCGGCAGCCGCAGCGGCACCTCGTCACCGTGCGCGAGGGACACGATGATCTCGGCTGCCCGCACCGGGTCGCCCTCCTGGCGGCCGTCGGCCCCGGCCATGTCCGAGCGGACGGCGGCCAGCAGCTCACGGTAGGTCTCGGACGACTCCACGAACTCCAGCACGTCCCCCGCGTTGAAGTCGGTCCGGAACCGGCTCGGCTCGACGATCATCACGCGGATCCCGAACGGCGCGACCTCCCCGGCCAGCGCCTCCGACCAGCCTTCGAGCGCGAACTTCGACGCGGAGTACGCCGACACTCCGGGGAAGGACATCCGCCCACCCTGGCTGCTCATCTGCACGATCGTCCCGGTGCCCCGCGCGCGCATCGCGGGCAGCGCCGCCCGCACCAGCGCGGCGGGGCCGAACAGGTGCAGGTCCATCAGCTCACGCAGTTGCGCGTCGCCGACCTCCTCGACCGCTCCCACCACGGCCCGGCCCGCGTTGTTGACGAGCACGTCGAGCTGTCCGAACCGGACGAGGGTGGCACGCACGAGCTCGGCGGCCGCGGCGGCGTCCCGGGCGTCGAACTCCGCGATCAGGCAGTTGTCCGGGTGCTTCGCCGCCAGGTCGGCCACGCTCTCGGGCCGGCGCACCGCCGCCACCACGCGGTCGCCCGCCGCGAGCGCCGCCTCCGCCAGTGCGCGTCCGAAACCCCGGGAAGCGCCGGTGATGATCCAGGTCTTGGTCGTCATGGCGGGAACGCTATGGCTTCGAGCGCGCTCGAACGCAACTACCTGGGGCCGGGCGACCGGAAAGCCATGACATTGAAGACCGTCGAGGTGACGAGGAAACAGACGGCGGGAACCATCAAGATCATTCGCAACAGCGGATCGACGTCCAGGACCTGGGGGAGCAGTATTGTCGTCAGCGAGGCGGACATGAAGATCTGTGCCCAGGCGAACGGCTTCCAATAAGCCGATTTTCTTGCCGGAACCCAGGGCGGGAGCCTCTTGGCGATCAGCGTGAAGACGCCTACCAAGAACACGACAGCACACAGAGTGAGAGCGATCAGCGCCATGTAGTCCGTGCCCGTCTCTAAGCCCTCAAGCATGTGACCCGCTCTCCACAACACGTCGCTCCGCGGCGTCGATGTAGTCGCGCAGGGACTGGCGGGAGCGGGCGAGCGTGTCGATGTGCTCGTCCAGGCCGTGCAGGCGGGCCTTCAGGGTGTCCAGGAGCTCGGGGCAGGGCTCCAGGTCAGGGGCGACGCCGGTGGCGCAGGGCAGGAGGTACGCGATCTCCGGGGTCGACAGCCCGGCTTCGAGCAGCCGGCGGATCTGGGTGACGGTCAGGACGGCGTCGTCGCCGTACTCGCGGTAGCCGTTGGAGCCGCGCTCGGGTTCGAGCAGGCCCTGGGCCTCGTAGTAACGCAGCTGATGTGTGTGAACTCCGGTCTGCCGGCTCAACTCCCCGATCAGCACGCTCGTTCCCCCTTGACCTTCATATCGGTATGAACGTTGAGGATTCTGCCATGAGCACCAACAACGTCAACCACACTCCCGTGACGGTCATCGGCCTCGGGCTGATGGGCCAGGCGCTGGCCGGAGCGTTCCTGCGTGCGGGGCATCCCACCACCGTGTGGAACCGTACGGCGGCCAAGGCCGACCAGCTGGTGGCGCAGGGCGCGACGCTCGCCGGCTCGGTCGGCGAGGCCGTCGCGGCCGCCCCGCTCGTGGTCGTCTGCGTCACGGACTACGACGCCGTGCACGGGCTGCTCGACCCGCTCGGCGCGGTTCTCGACGGCCGGGTCCTGGTCAACCTGGGGTCGGGCACGTCGCAGGGCGCCCGTGAGACCGCCGAGTGGGCGGCGCGGCAGGGCGGCGCCTACCTCGACGGCGCGATCATGGCCGTCCCCGCCGAGATCGGGGCGGACGCCGTCATCACCTACAGCGGGCCGCGCTCGGCCTTCGAGCCGTACGAGCCCGCCCTGAGGAGCCTCGGTTCGGGAACGACGTACCTCGGCGACGATCACACCCTGTCGGCGCTGCACGAGATGGCCGTGCTGAGCCTGATGTGGAACATCCTGAACGGATTCCTGCAGGGCGCCGCCCTGCTCGGCGCGGCGGGGGTGCGCGCCGGAGCGTTCGCCCCGCTCGCGGGCAAGGGGATCGAGATCGTGAACGGCTGGCTGGCGGACTACGCGGAGCAGGTCGACGCGGGCACGTACCCGGCCCTGGACTCCACCATCGACACCCACCTGGCCGCGATGGACCACCTCATCCACGAAAGCGAGGCCCTCGGCGTCAGCGCCGAGCTGCCGAGGTTCATCAAGGCCCTGACCGACCGGGCCGTGGCCGACGGGCGCGGCGGCGACGGTTACGCGGCGATGGTCGAGCAGTTCCGCAAGCCGTCATGAGCGCCACACCGTTCGACCCGCGTGCGCTGCTCGCGGAGAGCCGGCTGGGGGTCCTCGCGACGATCAAGGCGGACGGCCGCCCGCAGCTCTCCCCCGTCATGCCCTTCTACGACCGGGAGGCCGAGGTCGTCCACGTGTCGATGACCGAGGGGCGGGCCAAGACCGCGAACCTGCGCCGGGACCCGCGGGCCGCGCTGGAGGTCACCAGCCCCGACGGCTGGTCGTGGGCCACCGCCGAGGGCACGGTGACGCTCACGGGGCCGGGCGCCGACCCCCACGGTCCCGAGGTGGAGGCGCTGGTGGACTACTACCGCCGCGCTGCGGGGGAGCATCCGGACTGGGACGAGTACCGGTCGGTGATGGTGTCCGACCGCAGGGTGCTCATGACGATGCGGGTCGAGCACGTGTACGGCGAAAGAGTCCGCTGACCGGCGGGCGTTTCGCCGTTTCCATGACCTCCCGGCCATCCAGCGGGACCTGCACGCCACGCCTTCGCAGATTCAGTTCGTGGTGGCGGGGTTCGGCGTCGCGCTGGCCGCCGGGCTGATCACCGCCGGCCGGCTGGGGGACCTGTACGGCCGGCGCCGCATGTTCGCCGCCGGCCTGGCCGTCTTCACGGTGGCGTCGGCGCTCTGCGGGGCGGCGCCCACCGCCGGGATCCTGATCGCGGCCAGGGTCGGCCAGGGACTCGGCGCGGCGCTGCTGATGCCGCAGGTCCTGGCCATCATCAACACCGCCTTCACCGGTGAGCGCCGGGCCAAGGCGTTCAACGCCTACGGCGTCACGATGGGCTTCGGCGGCGTGTTCGGGCAGCTCATCGGCGGCGTGCTGATCAACGCGGACCTGGCCGGGCTGGGCTGGCGCACCATCTTCCTGATCAACGTGCCGGTGGGCGCGCTCGCCATCGCCCTGGTCCCGCGCCTGGTGCCCGAATCCCGCCTTCCGGGCGGCCCGAAGCTGGACCTGGCCGGTACGGCGCTCGTCTCGCTCGGCCTGGTCGCCATCGTCTACCCCCTCGTCCAGGGTCAGGAGCAGGGCTGGCCCGCGTGGACCTGGCTGTGCCTGGCGGCGGCGGTCGCCCTGCTGGCCTCGTTCGCGCTGCACCAGCGGCGGGCCGCCGCACCGCTGGTGGACCCCGGGCTGTTCCGGCACCGCTCGTTCTCCGCGGGCACCGTGGTCAGCCTGCTGCACTCGATGACGATGGGCTCGTTCTTCCTGATCCTGGCGCTCTACCTCCAGCAGGGCCGCGAGCTGGACGCCCTGGGATCGGGGCTCATCTTCCTCCCGCTGGGCCTCGGCTACTTCGCGTCCTCGACGCGGGCCGTCCGGCTGGCGGCCAGGCTCGGCCGCCAGGTCGTCGCGCTCGGCGCGCTGACCATGGCCCTCGGGTACGGCCTCCTCGCCCTGACCGCCACCGCCCTGGGCGAGCACGGCCCCATCGCCTGGATCATCCCCGGCCTCGTGGTCGCCGGCGCCGGAATGGGGCTGGTCATGGCCCCGCTGCCCGCACTCGTCCTGAACGGCGTGGACCCCGGGCACGCGGCCGCCGCCTCCGGCGTGTTGAGCACCGCGCAGCAGGCGGGCGGCGCGATCGGCGTGGCCGTGGTCGACGTGGTCTTCTATGGCGCGCTGGGCGGCTACCCGCACGCCTTCGCCATGGGCCTGCTCCTCCTCATCGCGCTGGACGTGGCGGTCGCCGCCCTGGTCCAGGCCCTGCCCCGGCCGAACCACCCATGAGCTGCGGGGTCAATCTAGGTTGACGCCAACGATCGCGTCAACCTAGGATGACGCTGTCAGGCTGATCCCGTCGCTCTCGTGCGAGGACCCATGAGCTCTCAGTCAGCAGTGCGTGAGGCCGTCGCGGTCGCGATAGCCGCGAACCTGCCCGTCATCCTGTGGGGCGCCCCGGGCACCGGCAAGACCTCGTCGGTGCTCGCGCTCGGCGCCCGGCTCGGCCTGCCCGTCGAGGTCGTCGTGGGCTCGATCCGCGAACCGAGCGACTTCTCCGGCCTGCCGGTCCTGCGGGACGGCGGCACCTGGTTCGCCCCGCCCCGGTGGGCCGAGCGGCTGGCCGCGGCCGGCCACGGGCTCCTGTTCCTCGACGAGCTGACCACCGCGCCGCCCGCGGTGCAGGCCGCCATGCTGAGGGTGGTGCTGGAGCGTACGGTCGGCGATCTCACGCTGCCGGACGAGGTGCGGATCGTGGCCGCGGCCAACCCTCCGGACCAGGCCGCCGACGGCTGGGATCTGTCCGCGCCGCTGGCCAACCGCCTGATCCACCTGCACTGGCAGGTCGAGGCGGCCGACATCGCCGAGGGCTTCGCCACCGGCTTCGCGGTGCCCGAGCCGGCGCCCGCGCCGAGCCCCGCGGCGGTGGCCCGGGCCCGCGCGCTGGTCGGCGCCTTTCTGCGGGTACGGCCCGAGCTGGTGCTCGCGGTGCCGGACAGTCCGGAGCGGGCGGGACGCGGCTGGCCGAGCCCGCGAAGCTGGGAGATGGCGGCCAGGGCCGTCGCCGCCTGCGAACACGGCATGGCGGCCAGGGCCGTCGCCGCCCGCGAACACGGCATGGCGGCCAGGACCTCCGCGACCGGCGAAGACGGCGAGGCCGCCAGCACCTTCGCGGCCGGCGAAGGAGGCAAGATCTCCGAGGATGTGGTGGCCGAGCTCGTGCTGGGTGCGGTCGGCGAGGCGGCCGGTTTCGAGCTGATCTCCTGGCTGCGCAACCTCGACCTGCCCGACCCCCAGACCCTGCTGACCGACCGGCACGCGCCACTGCCTGACCGGGTCGATCGCCTGTACGCGGTGCTCGGCGCGGTCGTCTCCCACGTGCTGGCCGACGGCAGTCCACAGGCGTGGGAGCAGGCGTGGACCGTGGTGGCCCGGGTCGCCCGCAGCGCGCCCGACGTCGCGGCCGGCGCGGCCAGGTCGCTGGCCAGGGGTCGGCCGGCCGGTGCGGCCCTGCCGCACACCATGCTCGAACTGGCGCCGATCCTGCGTTCGGCGGGTCTGCTGCGATGAGCGAGGGGGCGGACCTGGTCGGGCAGGCGATGGCCCGGTTCGCGGCGGCCAGGCTGTGGGCCGCGCACCGGGCGCCGTACCTGGCCACCGCGGTGTTCGCGCTGAATCCGGTGGTGCTGGAGCCGTACCTGGACGACAGGACCGGGCGGCCGGTGCCGGACGTGGAGTTCCGCGCCTTTCCCGCCGACACCCGCTGGAACGTGCACGTGGACACCGGCACCGCGCTGGCCACACCGGTCGAGGAGATCGGCTGGTGGCTGCTGCACCAGGTGGGCCACCTGGTACGGGCGCACGCCGAGCGCTCGCCCGCGGCTGAGGCGCACCGCTGGAACCAGGCGGCCGACGCGGAGATCAACGACGACCTCGAGGCCGAAGGGCTGCTCGGACCGGCCGGCGTGATCTCGCCCGCCGCGCTGGGCCTGCCGCCCAACCGTATGGCCGAGGAGTACGTGCCGATGCTGGACGTGCTCGCCGAGGCGGTCGGCAAGGGCGGCAGGGAACTGTCGGAGGCCGTCGACTGCGGCAGCGCCGCGGACGGCGTCACCCGAGGCTACGAGGGATCGGGCGGCGGGCTCGGCGACCTGGACCGGGAGCTGCTGGAGCGCTCCGTCGCCGCCGGCATCCAGGAGCGGATCGGCGCCCGCAGCGAGGTGCCGTCCGGCTGGCGGCGCTGGGCCGAGGAGCGGCTGCGTCCCGAGGTCGACTGGCGGGCGCGGCTCCGCGCGGTGATCCGGCGCGGGCTGAGCTCGGCGGCCGGCCGGGTCGACTTCAGCTACCGGCGGCCGTCACGCAGGGCGGGCGCCCACCCCGAGATCGTGGCCCCGGCCATGGTCAGCCCGGTGCCCGGCGTCGCGGTGGTCGTCGACACCTCGGGCAGCGTCACGGAACCGCGGCTCGACCGCCTGGTCACCGAGCTCACCGGCATCCTGAACGGAGTCGCCGGCCGGAACCGGCGGCTGCGCGTGATCTGCTGCGACGTCGCGGCCCATCCGGTGCAGGAGGTCCGGCGCGCCGCCGACGTACGGCTGGTCGGCGGCGGTGGCACCGACATGCGGGCCGGGCTGGCCGCCGCGACGGCGCTGCGCCCCCGGCCGGACCTGGTGATCGTGCTGACCGACGGGCAGACCCCCTGGCCGGAGCGCCGGGTCGCGGCCGACGTCGTGGTCTGCCTGATCGGCGAGGACGGGCACGCCCCGGAATGGGCGGCCACCGTGCGCGTACCCAAGGAGGATCGATCATGATCGTGGCATTCCCCGACGACGCGGAGCCGCGTCCCGAACCGCTGCACACCTGGCAGGAGCACGGCTTCACCGTCGCCGAGGCCCGTGGCTGGATCAAGGAGGGCTTCCGGCTGCCGCAGGCGCGGCGGTGGCGTGAGTCGGGGGTCTACGCGGCGGACCAGGCGCGGCAGTGGCGTACCGCGGGTGCGACGCCGTACACGGTGGACGTCTGCCTGCGCGCGGGCATGACGCCGCGGGACGCGGTGCGCTGGCGGGAGCTGGGGCACTCGCTGGAGGAGGCGGCGGATCGGCATCTGGCCGGTGAGAGCCCGCGGCCGAGGCGGTGGCTGCGCCGCCTGTTCGGCGGCGGCCGGAGCAGGGCCGCCGAGCCCGGCGCGATGCGGGAGCTGTTGCGGGCCGGTGTCGCGGCCTCGACGGCCCGCGGATTCGCCGATGCGGGCTGGGCCGGTCGCGACGCGGTGGAGTGGGCGCGGCGCGGCGTGGCGCCGACCGACGCCAGGATCTTCCGCGCGCTCGGCTTCTCCGCGGCCGAGGCGGAGAAGCTGGACGAGGACGCGATCTCGGTGATGGTCGGGTGGTGGCGGGCCGGAGTGCCGTTCGACGAGGTCGCCGCCTGGCGAGGAGCGGGTTTCCAGCCCGGCGAGGCGGTCGCGCTGCGCGCGGACGGGACCGGGGTGGAGCAGGCGAAGATCCTGCGGGCCCTCAGCGACGGGGCAGAATGAGCCGGTGACCAGTCCCATCGAGGCGCCCGCGCTCGTCCTCGTCCCGTTGCGCCCGGAGCACGCCGACGAGATGGCCGCCGTGCTGTCGGACCCGGACCTGCACACGTTCACCGGCGGCGCCCCGCTCACCGCGCCGGAGCTGCGCGCCCGCTACGAGCGGCTGGTCGCGGGGCCGCCCGGCTGGCGCAACTGGGTGATCTGGTCGCGGGAGCAAGAGCGGCTGGTCGGGTACGTGCAGGCCACGATCGACGGCCGGACCGCCGAGATCGCCTGGGTGATCGGCACGCCCTGGCAGGGCCGCGGCCTGGCCACCGCGTCCGCCCGGGCCCTGGTCGACCAGCTCGTACGGGACGGGATCGACACGATCGTCGCGCACATCCACCCCGGCCACGCGGCCTCCGCCGCCGTCGCCACGGCGGCCGGCCTGCGTCCCACCGACCGCTGGCACGAGGGGGAGGTCCGCTGGGAACGTACCGTCTGATCCGCAAAGATCCCCTACCCTTGGGGGAACTTGATCGCAAGGGTCTGACGTCGGGGTGTTGAATCGTGGTCACGCACGAAGAGATGGTCGAGGCTTTCGGTGACGAGGGCCTGCTGCTGATGGACGTCGAACAGTGCCGCGAGAAGGGGCTGTCGGAGGAGGACGTCCGGATCCTGTCCGAGGTCGGGCTGCCGGTGCGCGCGGACCAGGCGTTCACCACCTTCATCGCCGACGAGCCGCGGGTGGGCTCCCTCGTCGTGTTCAGGACGCCGGGCGGGGACCTCAACGTCCTCACGCTCGGCGGCACGTCGGGGGACACGGGCATGCGCTACTTCCTCGACATCCGCAGCGGCGTCGTCGGCCTGCTCTCGATGGACGAGACCCCGCAGGCGGAGAAGGTCAACAGCTCGCTCGCGAACTTCGTCGAGTTCCTCTACCGGCTCAGGCTGCGCCAGCAGGCGTTGAACGGGGAGTCCCAGGAGGCCGGCAAGGAGTACACGGAGAAGCTGTGGCTCTCGCTCAAGGAGCTGGATCCGGACGCCTTCGACGACGCCGAGGCCTGGTGGTCGATGGTGATGGACACCCTGATGAGCCGGAACCTCATCTCCGAGACCCGCGCGTTCCTCGAACAGCGCCGCGCCGAGGTCGCCGACACGCTGTCCAAGCTGATCGAGTTCGAGGAGGCGGTCTCGCCGCGCGGCACGCAGCGCGAGGGTTTCGACCGGGCGCTGAGCCGGTTGGAGCACGAGGGCTGGCAGATCGTCGACGCCGAGCGCTTCGCGTCCGACGTCGGGACCAGCGGCCTGCTCAGCCAGTGCGCCGACCACTTCACCCCGGACGGCGCGCTGGCCGATGACGTGCCGCTGGCGTGGCGGGGCGGGCTGCCCTCCAACATCCAGGCGGCGTTCGCCCGTGAGGGTCTCGTGGTCTCCGTTCCCGGGCAGGCGGGTCAGGACGACGACTACGACGCGCTGCTGGAGATGGACGACGAGGAGCTGGCCAGGCACAGCGACGCCATGATGGAATCGCTCGTCGCCGCGGTCCACGGCTTGAACAAGCCGGAGGAAGGGGTGGTGACCTGCCTGGCCGCCGACCGGTCGTCCGACCTGTGCCGGATCTCGGCGGCCTTCGACCGGCTGGCCGCCCACGGCTACCTCGCCGAGCCCGACCTCTGGCCGACCGCCTCCGGCGCCTGGCAGCAGGTCCACGAGGCGGCCGCCGCCGCCGGGCAGCCGCCCAGGGCCGTCTTCTGGACGACGCAGTCGCACACGGCGAGCTTCGACGCGTACGGCGATCTGGTGGACGAGCTCGTCCTGCAGTGGGCCGGCGATCGGGAGCTGATCGCGCAGGCGCTGGCCGGCACCGGGCTCGAGGTGGAGGTCCCTGAGCACGAGAGCACCGCGTTCCTCCTCCGCCCGGCCTCGAAGGGGCGTTTCGAAGTTTCTTGATGTGAGCCGTCGCGGGTCGCGGGCCTCTGTACCGTGCTGCCGGTGAAGATCCAGAAGATGGGAACGCGGCCGTGGCTGGCCGCCGGCGCGGCGATGATCACTGTGCTCACGGGGGTGGCCGGCCCGGCCCGGGCGGGGGAGAACTACGGGCAGTACTCCCGGTTCGCCGACCGCAGCGCCGGACAGTACTGGTCAGACGGGCAGGCGGCCGGGCAGTGGACCTGGAAGCCCCTGTCGTCCACGACCTCGGAGATCAGCTGGGGCGATCCGAAGAAGTGGCCGCCGGACTACGCGGAGAAGTTCGTGCGCGACGGCGACTGGCTGACGCTGGACGGGTGGCGGGGCAACGGCACGTACTACACCGTCAGGGTGAGCAAGGAGCAGATCGGCGACGCCAAGTGCGGCGACCTGCGTACGTTCGCCACGTCGGGTCCGCAGCACTATGTGAAGTGGGACATCCCCTCGCAGGGCTACTGCCTCAAGGCGTGGGGGACCATCACCGAGAAGTCGTCGGGGAAGGTCATCGACTTCGGCCACACCCAGATCTGGTCGCCGCCCGCGCCCTGCTCGAACCAGTACCTGAGCGGGAAGACCTGCATCAAGCAGTGGGAGTCCTGGTGGGACAACAAGGACGCCCCCGGCAAGCCGATCACCAGGAAACTGGACCGCGACCAGTACATCGCGCGCGGCCTTGGCATGGCGTTCAAGATCCAGCAGTATTTCCCGAAGGACTGGAAGTCGGAGGCACGCTCCTACTGGACCTGGTGATCCATGATCGTCTGATTGAACGGACGATTCGGCGCCGTGAGGGAGCTCGTTCCGCTCTTTCCCGGCGCTCGCTACTTCAATCCCGAGCAGGTCGTGGACACGACCGAGCAGCCGCCCGCCGAGGTGGCCAGGAGCATCGCGAACCGGCTCGGCTGAGGGTGTTCATCCACAGGTGTGTGCCCAGGCCGGTGGACAGCCGGGCCGAGGTGGTCGCGGGCTGTGGTATTGCGACGCCAAGCCCTGATTCTCCAGCGTTCCGGCCCTGCCGGGGCGTCGGGCGCGGGTGCTTCCGCCACCCCTGGTGAGGGCCGGTACGGGCATGGTTATCCACAGGATGACCCGGTTATCCACAGTCGGCGGCCCTCTCGTACGAACAGCAGGGCGAAGGCGGGAAGGGCCGCCAGAGCGCTCATCAGGATCACGGCCCCCGCCAGGTTGCCCGCCACCAGCAGCGGGGTGACCACGGCGGCCCCGACGGGTGGGGTCGCCTGCATCATCGTGCGGAAGACGCTGAAGACCCGGCCGCGCTGGGACGGCGGGATGCGCTCCATGCGCAGCGACTGCGCCCAGACGGTCATGGGGGCGCTGAACATGCCGATGACCAGGAAGCCCGCGGCCACCGGGATCCAGTCGGGCGACCCCAGCGCCGCCAGGAACCCTGCCGCCGCCACCAGCTCCACCACGGCGATCGCGACCAGCCTGTCGATCCGCGGGCGCCAGGCCCCGGCCGCGAACCCGCCCAGGAGCTCACCGGCGGACAGGGCGGCCATGAGGAGCGAGAGGGCGGCGCCGTCCCCCGGAAGCTGCTCCTTGGCCAGCCACGGGGCGACCACCATGGTCATCGCGCCTTCGGCGATGTTGAAGGCCATGAAGGCGAGCGTGGTGCTGACGAGGACCCTGTCGCGGAAGACCGGCACGGGTGCGGACCGGGCCGACGGCTTCGCGTGCGGGCGCAGGGGGCGGCGGATCAGGGCCACGGCCCCGGCGAAGCAGGCGTAGGTGGCGGCGTCCAGGGCCAGGATGTTCGCCGGGCCGAGGGCGCCCAGGAGCGGGGCGGCCAGGCTGAAGCCGATGATGCCGGACAGGGAGTAGCTCACGGATTCGAGCGCGTTGGCGGCGTCGCGTTCTTCCGGGGCGACCAGGTCGGGGATGGCGGCCGGGACCGCCGCCATGGGGACCATTTTCAGCAGGCCGTAGAGGGCGGCGACGAGGAAGGGGAGCCAGGCCGGCACGGTCGCGACCGCCGCCGAGAGGGGGATCGACCCGACGGCGACACCGCGCAGCACGCTGTCGGCGATCAGCGCCGCCCGCTTGTCGAACCGATCGAGCAGCGGCCCCGCCACCAGGCCCCCGACCACGACGGGGGCGGTGTAACAGACGGCCAGGAGGCCCAGCTTCGCCGTTCCGCCGGGCTGGGCCAGGACGAGCCAGGACAGGGCCACGAACGTCATGCTGTCGCCCATCACCGAGACGGACGCGCCGAGCCAGAGGCTGCGGAAGTCGCGCCTGTTCTTGAGGAGGGACAAATAGGTCGACACGAAGGTTCCTCAGGGGGTGTGGGGGTGTGGCGCGCTCAGGTGCTGCATCGCGTACGAGCGCCAGGGCCGCCAGCGGCGCGCGTCCCCGGCCGTCAGCCCGAGGCGGTGCAGCCCCTCCTGCACGGCCGGGTCGGAGGGCAGGAAGACGTCGGGGTCGCCGAAGGCTCGCATGCGGATCCGTGCCAGGGCCTCCGCGTCCAGGCCCGGCAGGGTCAGGAGCTCGCGTTCGACCTGGTCGCGATCGGCTTCGGGGCCGAGGTGGAGGGTCCCGGCGGTCAACGCGCGGGCCAGGGCGGCGACCGAGGCGGGCCCGTCGGAGCTCGCCAGGGCCTCCATACGGGGGAAGGCGTGAGTGACGCCGGCCGCGTGGAACGGCGGATGGGGGAGCAGCGTGCCGTAGGTGCGGACCAGTTGGGTGAGCCGGGATCGGCCGGTGGGGGTCTCCTCGTTCAGGATCGCGCGGATCGCCATCTCGGCCGCGTCCACATGGCCGGGCACGCGCCTGCCGGGAGTCCGCGCCACCACGGCGGCGAGGAGCGGGTCGCGGGTCAGGTGGTCGGCGATGTCGCGGGGGTCGGCGTCCAGGTCCAGGAGGTGGCGGCAGCGCTGTACCGCCGCCGCCAGGTCCTTCAGGTCCTCCAGGTGGAGCTCGCAGGAGACGTACGTGCCCGCGGGGCGGAGCGCGACGAGGCCGAGGCCGTGCGGGAGGGTCAGCGAGCGGCGGTAGCAGTGGGCAGTGGCGTCCTCCAGGCCCGGGATCGCGCGGGTGGCGAGGTAGGAGAACAGGGCCGGCAGGTCCAGGGGCGGGCGGTAGGTGAGGCGTAGCCGCAGCGCGCCGGGTGGGCGGCGGGCGGAGGGCGCGCCCCGCAGGGCGGTGGGCGTCGTGCCGTAGACCTTGCGAACGGTGTCGTTGAACTGGCGGATCGACGAGAAGCCGGCGGCGAACGCTATCTCGCTCGCGGGCAGGTCCGTGGTCTCCAGGAGCGTCCTGGCAGTGGCCGCGCGCTGGGCCCGGGCCAGGGCCTGCGGGCCCGCGCCCAGGTCGGCGGTGAGCTGGCGGTGCAGCTGGCGCTCGCTGTAGCCGAGCCGGGACGCCAGGCCGGCGACTCCTTCGCGATCCACGAGGCCGTCGGCGATGAGCCGCATGGCGCGGCCTGCCACGTCCGCCCGGACGTTCCACTCGGGGGAGCCGGGGGCGGTGTCCGGGCAGCAGCGCTTGCAGGCGCGGAAGCCCGCCTCCAGGGCGGCCGCGGAGGAGGGGTAGAAGCGGACGTTCTCGCGCTTGGGGAGGGCGGCCGGACAGCTCGGGCGGCAGAAGATGCCGGTGGTCACGACGGCGACGAAGAACCGGCCGTCGAACCGGCCGTCGCGGCTTCTGAGCACGGCATACGCGTCTTCGTCGGTGAGCACGCGGACCACTCTTCCGGCTCCACGGCCGCACCCACTAGTGGAAATCGGACATCAAGCGGCTCAGCCCAGGTCGCGGTCGTGCAGGCGGATCAGGGCGGTGGTGACGAGCAGCGCGGTCAGGGCGAGGATCACCGTCGCAGGCACCGCGGTGAACGGCTCGCCCGACACCGTGTTGGGCGTGTAGTGGAAGGGCTCCACGCGGCTCCAGCCCCACAGCCCGATCAGCGGCCCGGCCAGGTCGCCCACCACGGTCACCGCGCCCCAGACCGTCCACGAGAAGGCGACCGACACCCGCGGCAGCACCCCCACGGCGAAGGCGGCGAACGCTCCGACGAGCCAGGCGGCCGGTACGTGTTCGAGCGCCGCCGCCAGGACCCGGCCCACCGCCGGGTCCCCCATGACCAGCGAATAGATCAGCCCCGTGACGAACCCGCCGAGGGCCAGCAGCGCCAGCGTGCCGAGCGCGGCCACGGTCAGGTGCGCCGCCGCCCAGCGCAGCCGGCTCACCGCGGTGGCCAGCAGGGCCTCGGCGTGGCCGGAGGACTCCTCGTGGTGCAGCCGGAGCGTGGCGAGCACCGGGTAGAGCGCGACCGTGTACGCCAGCAGGAGCACGATGATCCACAGGTACGCGTCCACCGGATCCCCCGACGGACCCCCGTACCGCCGCAGGAAGGCGTCGAGGACCCGGCCGGGCTGCTCCGCGAGGCGGGGCGCGACGCCGCTGAGGCCGGCGAAGAGCGCGGCGGCGGCCGTCACGCCCACCGCCCACTTGGCCAGCAGGCCGCGCTGGAGGCGCCAGGCCAGGCTGAACGGCCCCCTCAGGTACGGGCCCGCGGCCGGCCCAGGGCGTACGGGGAGCAGGCCCGCGTCCAGGTCGCGGCGGGCGGACAGCGTGTACGCGAGCGCCAGCAGGACCCCCGTCGCCACCAGCGACACGATCAGCGGCCACCACCGGTCGGCCGAGTAGGCCCGCACCAGGTGGCTCCAGCCGAGCGGCGAGATCCACGTCAGCCAGGTCGCGCCCGAGGCGTCGCCGAGGTAGCGCAGCACGTAGGAGACGCCGAGCGCGAGCAGCCCGAGCGTGGTGGCGGTGCGCGCGGTCTGCGCGAGCTGGGAGGTGACCGCGCCGATCGCGGCGAAGACCCACCCCGCCGCCGTGATCGCGGCCCCGTACGCGAGCGACCCGGCCGCCTCCATGCCGATCGAGACGAGGACGCCCGAGGTGAGCGCTCCGGCGACCAGCGCGGCGACGGCCGCGGTGACGAGGGCCGCGGTGAGCGGCGCGGCCCTGCCGATCACGCCGGACAACATCAGCTCCTGCCGCCCGGCCTCCTCCTCCGCCCTGGTGTGCCTGATCACGATGGTCAGGGCCATCCAGGCGGTGAGCAGGAAGAGCAGGCCGCCGCTCCGCCAGGCCGCCATCGCGCCGACCGAGGGTTCGGCGACGGGGCCGCCGAGGCCGAGGAAGATCGGGTTGCCCGAGATCACCCGGGCGTACGCGCGCAGCGCCTCCTGGGTGGTGAAGTAGCCGTCGATGTAGGAGACCAGGCCCGCGCCGAGCATGACGATGACCAGGATCCAGACGGCCGAGCGGAGGCGTTCGCGGCGGGCGGCCAGCCCGAGCAGCACGGTCATCGCGCGGCCTCCTGGTAGTGGCGCAGGAACAGGTCCTCCAGGCTCGGCGGGCTGCAGGTCAGGCCGCGTACGCCGATCGCGGACAGCCGGGCGAGCAGGCCGTCGAGCGCCTCGGAGTCGGCCCGGCAGGTGAGGCGGCCGTTCTCGACCAGCACGTCGTGTACGCCGGGCAGATCACCCAACGAGCCGGGGGAGCCCGCCAGGTCGGCGGTGATCGAGGTACGGGTGAGGTGGCGCAGCTCGGCAAGGCTGCCCGACTCCACGGCCCGGCCCGCGCGGACGATGGTGACCCGGTCGCACAGGGCCTCGACCTCGGACAGGAGGTGGCTGGACAGCAGCACGGTGCGGCCCGCCCGCTGCTCCTCGATCACGCTGGTGCGGAAGGCCTCCTCCATCAGCGGGTCGAGGCCCGAGGTCGGCTCGTCCAGGATCAGCAGCTCCGCGCGGGAGGAGAAGGCGGCGACCAGCGCCACCTTCTGGCGGTTGCCCTTGGAGTAGGCGCGGGTCCTCTTGCGCGGGTCCAGCTCGAACCTGTCCATCAGCTCGGCGCGGCGCCGCTGGTCGAGCCCGCCCCTCGCCCGGCCGAGCAGGTCGATCACCTCGCCTCCGGTGAGCGCGGGCCACAGGGTCACCTCGCCCGGCACGTACGCCAGGCGCCGGTGCAGCTCGGTGGCCTGCCGCCACGGGTCGCCGCCGAGCAGCCTGACCGTGCCGGAGGTGGCCCTGATGAGGCCGAGGAGGATGCGGATGGTCGTGGACTTTCCCGCGCCGTTCGGGCCGAGGAAGCCGTGCACCTCGCCGGCGCGTACGGACAGGTCGAGCCCGTCGAGCGCGCGGGTCGCGCCGTACGACTTCGTCAGCGCGGTGACCGAGATCAAGTCGTCCATGGGGATTTCCTTGTGAGAAGGCATGGCGGGACGGCGGCGTGGCCGCAGAGAGCCCGCCGCGTCCGCTCTGGGTTTCAGCCGGAGGCCTGGTCGAGCACCTTGGCAAGCCCGGCGATGGCGGTCCTGGCCGACTCGATGCGCCTGGTCTGCGCCTCGTCGGTCCAGCCGAGCCGCAGGCCCTCCGCGGCCAGCTCGTCGAACGCGGTGAACGCGGCGAGCTTCTGCCGGATGACCTTGGACCAGGCGTCGTCCTCGATCTGGTAGTAGACGTTCCGCTCCCCTGGCTTGCGGAACCTGCGGATGAGTTTGATGGACGTCAGGAGGTGCATGTTCGTCGTGAGCGAGGCGCGGCTCGCGCCGATGGCGTCGGCGATCTCGCCCGCGGTCTGCGCCGGCGGGTCGCACGCCATGAGCCAGCCCAGGACGCGGCCGGTGATCGGGGCGAGTCCCCATTCAGCGGAGACGAAAGCGGCCACCCGCTCGACCCATTCGAGCACCTGCTCGCGGTCAGGGCCGTCCTGCGTACTCATGCGGTCATCCTAACGTTCAGCTTTCCAGCCAGTAATTTCAGACTAGACTGAAACAACTGGCATTGGCAAGCAGAGTTCAGCGTCCGAGAGACAGTCGCCTGAGCTGCTGCGCCCGCGCGCCCGCGTCGCCCGGCAGGTCCCGCTCGGCGAGCCCGTCCGCGATCCGCTCGCGGAACTCGACCGCCCGGTGGTCGTCGTACTTGAACTTGGCCCGCACGTCCACCACCTCCAGCCGCAGCCCCCGGATCGCCGAGAGCATCTTCCGGTACGGCCCCGCGTCCGCGGCCACCTCGCCGTGCCCGCCCTCGGGCTCGTGGTGGGCCAGCTGGCGGCGCAGGATCTCGGCCTTGCCCTCCTTGTCGTCCACGATCCGGGCCCGGCAGGTGAGCTGCACGGAGGCGTAATAGCTGGTCGGCACGCCGGTCTCCGGGGTGCCGGAACGCCAGCCCGACGGGATGTAGGCGTAGTCGTCGTGCACGGTCACCACCACGGCCGGGTTGGCCTCCAGCGCGGGCCAGATCGGGTTCGGCCTGGCCAGGTGGAGCACGACCGCACTTCGGCCGTCGAACAGGAAATGCGTCGGCACCACGACCGGCGGCCCGCCGTCCACGCCGTTCGCGGCGAGCTGGCCGAAGTCGCGCGTACGCAGCCAGGCCCGCCATTCGTCGCCGTCGTGGGCCGCGTCCCAAGGATGAATGAGCACCCCATACCTCTTTGTATTAGTACATAATAGATTTTGTGTCAGAAAAGTACCTGATCGTGGGTGGAACGGCCAGCGAGCTTGCGGCCGGGGTCGAGGCCGCCGTGTCGGAGGGACGGCTGTCACCAGGCGCGATGCTCCCGCCGGTGCGCGAGCTGGCCTCGCGGGCCGGGGTCAGCCCCAACACGGCGGCGGCCGCGTACCGGCTGCTGCGCGAGCGCGGCGTCATCGAGACCGCCGGTCGGCGCGGCACGCGGGTCAGGCCGCGCCCGGCCAGCACGTTCCGGGAGGAGATTCGCATCGAGGTGCCTCCCGGCGCGCGCGACCTGTCCACGGGCAACCCCGACCCGGCCCTGCTGCCACCTCTGGGGGACGCCCTCGCCGCCGCGGCCCGCGCGCACGAGGAGCGGCCCGCCATGTACGGGACGGGCGACGACGAGGAGCTGATCGCCCTGGCCGTCGAGCGCCTGCGCGCGGACGGCGTACCGGCCGGCCCGCTGGCGATCACCTCGGGCACCCTCGACGCGGTCGAACGGGTGCTGGCCGCCCAGCTGCGCCCCGGCGACGCGGTGGCCGTGGAGGATCCGAGCTGGACGGCCCTGCTCGACCTGGTCGGCGTCATGGGGCTGCGTCCCGTGCCGATGCGGGTGGACGACGAAGGCCCCCTGCCCGACGAACTCGCCCGCGCCCTGCGGACCGGGGTCCGAGCCGTCGTGATCACGGCCCGCGCCCAGAACCCGTTCGGCGCCGCCGTCTCCGCCGAACGGGCCGGGGCCCTGCGCGAGGTGCTGGGGGCGTACCCGGGGGTGCTGCTCATCGAGGACGACCACGGGTCCGGCTTCGTGGACCTTCCCCTGCACCCGCTGGCGGGCGTCACGCAGCGCTGGGTGCTCACGCGTTCGACGGCCAAGGCGTTCGGCCCCGATCTACGCGTCGCCCTGACCACCGGCGACCCGGTCACGCTCGGCCGGCTGCGCGGCCGCCAGCGCCTGGCCGCGGGCTGGGTCAGTCACCTGCTGCAACGCGCCGTCGCGCACCTCTGGCGTACGGGCGCGGTGGACACCGCCGCGGTGGCGGCCTCGTACGCGCGGCGCAGGGACGGCCTGGTGACGGCGCTGGCCGGGCGCGGCATCCCGGCGCACGGGCGGTGCGGGCTCAACGTGTGGGTCCCCGTCCCGGACGAGGCCGCCGCGATCACCCGCCTGCTCGCCCGCGGCTGGGCCGCCGCGCCCGGCGCCCGCAACCGCGTCGCCACGCCGCCCGCGATCCGCCTCACCGTCTCGACCCTTGCCACCGACGAGGTGGACCGGCTCGCGGACGACATCACCGCCGCCCTCCGCCCGGCCTCGAACGGCCGGTACGGCTAGGTCCAGGACGGATATCGCGCTTCCGCGAGGTCCTCGGCGAGGTCCTCCAGCGTGAGGTCGGCGTTCAACGTGGTGACGACCGCCTGCGTCAGGGGGCGAAAGGCATGGACGTGCCGTATCGCGTCGAGGTCCACTGGCATTTCGTAGTAGTCCTCGGCGAACCGCTGGAACGCCTCCGGCGTCGGATCCACGAGCAGCGCGAACAGGTGGGCCGACCCGTCGGGGTCGTGCGCGCCGTCCGGATAGTCGATCTCGCCCACTCGCCAGGCGTCGTCGCCGGCCTCCCGCCAGAGACAGGCGGTCACGACGGGCATGCCGTCCTTGTCGCGGAACGCGGGCTCCTCCACACATCGGCGGAAGACATCAGGCACCGAGTCGAGCACTCCCGGCCACGGCCCGTCGTTCCCGTAGGGGCTCATCGCCGCCTCGTGGTCGAAACCGCGCACGTAAGCGCCGCCCGCCATGAAGACGATGGAGTATTCGTCTCCGGAACCGTTCCGCATGGACGCCATCTCCTCTCCTGGGGCCCAACCGGCGTCGAAGGAGTGGCGGCGGCTCGCCCAGTCTGGGCTCAGAATGGCCTCCAGCACGGCCACGGACCGGCAGAAGTCACGGAGCACGGGGACCTCGGGGAGAACGCGAGCGATGTCATGCGCAGTCATGCGCCTCATCCAACCGGGGTGCCGGCCGGTCATCGCACGCGGGGCTCGCGAAGGAGGGGCCAACGCCCCAGGGTCTTTAAATAGGAGATGACCAAATTTATAATTTTGGGCATACATAAAGGAGGCTCACCTTTGCGGTTTCATAAGTACTTGACGGCGAGTTGAAGAGCCGCAAAATTTCACCTCCATAGAGATTGATGAAGAGAACTTTCAAGGATATCTTCATGATCGACCCGCCCTCCCCCACGGGCGGTGAGGTGTCGAAATGCTGACATGTCGCTAATCGACGCCGTTGGAACCGGGTGCCCAACCATATCCCCCCAGCACGCACCTGTTCAGAGAGGTGAGCATGCCCACAATCGGCAGGCCGACCTGGCCCAAGGCCCTCAGACCCGCGATCACTGTCCTGTTGGTCACTGTCGCGGCGGCGCTGATTCCCCAGGCCGCCTCAGCGCAGGACGCCAGTGTCCTGGCTGTGTCTCACAAGAGCCCGTTCAACTGCGGTAAGACCTTCTACGCCAACAACTGGATCGGGACCCCCGCCCACAACCCGTCGGGTTCCATCGACTGGCAGGACTACGGGGGCGACGACATCAACGGCGAGACCGTGCGTGCCACCGCGGCGGGCACCGCGACGTTCAACGACGCGGGAAGCACCAGCTACGGCAAGTGGATAGAGATCCGGCACAGTGACGGCACCAGGACCCGCTACGCCCACCTGGCGACCATGGTGAGGTCGGCCGGCAGCACGTTGAGCGTCAGCCAGGGCACCGTGATCGGGACCGTCGGCTCGACGGGCGGCTCGAACGCGCCGCACCTGCACTACGAGCAGCGCACCTCCACCGGCGCGATGGACACCAGCCCGACCGTGGACGGCGTGACGGTGTCCCTGGGCCAGAAGAAGGCCATCACCAGCAGCAACGGCTGCGGCAGCAGCAACCCCTACACCCCCGAGGAGGTCTGCGGCAGCGGTTACTCGGTCATCGACTCGGCCGCTCTCACGGGTGGCCGCACGTACCTGCTCTACAACTCGGGTAACGGCTACAACTGCGTCGTGACGCTGAAGTCGACGAACCTCGGCTCTGCGACGGCGGTGTCGGCCTTGCTGGAGCCGCAGGGCGAGAGCAGGACGACCGACTCGGGCAGCTACGACTACTACGCGGGTCCCGTCAGGCGCGACGCGGCCGGGCAATGCGTCAAGTGGGGCGGCTCGGTCGGCAGCAGCTCCTACACCAGTGGCTTCGAACACTGCGACTGAAAGTGTGACGTCAATGGCCACTCTCCGGTCGCGGGGGGTGGCCATTGCGCCGCCGCCGCATCGACCGCCGCCCGGCACCGGTCCCGAGTTGGCGGGGCGTCAGGCCACGGGGTGCGGTGCGGTGCGGGACCGGTCGGCCAGTAGGTGGTCGATGAGCGCGAGCAGCACGTCGCGGGCCGCCGCCCGGTCGCGGGCGTCGCAGAGCACCAGCGGCACCTGCGGGTCGAGATCGAGCGCCTTGCGGATCTCCTCCTGCGTCCGGTCCTTGACGCCGTGGAAGCAGTTGACGCCGACGACGAAGGGGATGCCGCGGCTCTCGAAGAAGTCGATCGACGCGAAGCTCACGTCCAGCCGCCGGGTGTCGACCAGGACGACCGCGCCCATGGCCCCGTGGACCAGGTCGTTCCACATGAACCAGAAGCGTTCCTGCCCGGGGGTGCCGAACAGGTAGAGCACCAGGTCACGGTTGATGGTGATGCGCCCGAAGTCCAGCGCGACGGTGGTGGTGGACTTGCCGCTCACGCCGTCCAGATCGTCGACGCCGACGCTGGCGTGGGTGAGGTACTCCTCCGTACGCAGGGGGGCGACCTCGCTCACCGCGCCGACCATGGTCGTCTTCCCGACGCCGAACCCACCGGCGATAAGGATCTTCACTGCCAGGGGAGCGTCGTCCTGGTCAGAGCTTGCGTAGGCCATCCCGCACCGCCTCAAGAATTGTCACATCAGGAGCACCGCCCGCCTGGGCGAAGGCCAGCGGTGGCCGGGCCCGCATCTGACCGTTCTCGATCAGATCGCCAATGAGGATCTTGGTCACTGACACCGGGAGGTTCAGCGCTGAGGCGACTTCGGCCACCGCCAGCGGCCGCTCGCACAAGGTCAAGATGGTGCGGTGCTCCGGCTGCATGCGCCTCAGCCCGCGTCCGGTCTGCGAAGAGCCGCCGGAGATCGAGGTCACCAGCGTGATCAGTGTGAGGTCGTCCCGCTCGGGGGCGGTCCGTCCGCCGGTGATCGTATAGGGGCGGACAAGGGGCTCGTCGGCGTCATCGTCGTCGAACCCCTCAGTCCAGTGCTTCATCCGCGTCTCCCCGCGTCATCGGCCTGCGGGGTACGCGCGTCGGTGCCCAGCTTCTGGCCGACCTGCTGGACCAGGGTGTGCATCGCGACGCTCATCAGCTCGGCGTCCACCTCCTGGGAGGCGACCACGGCCAGATGGGTGCCGCGGCCGGCGATCGTGATGAACAGCCACAGCTCGGCCATCTCGATGATGACCTGTTGGACCGGTCCGCCGCTGAAGAGCTGCCCCACGCCGCGCGCCAGGCTCTGCTGGCCGGTGGCGATCGCGGCGAGGCGCTCGGCGTCCGAGCGCTCGATGGACCGGGACCGGCTGATCACCAGGCCGTCGTCGGACAGCACGATGGCGTGCCGGGTGCCCGCGACCTGATCGACCAGGCCGTCCAGGAGCCAGTCCAGGTCTGCGTTGGTGGCGGTGGTTCGCTGCGTCATCATCGATCTTCCGTCGTAGGTGAACCGGGCTCGGGGGATCCGTCCGGCCGGGGCTGGAAGGCGTCATCACCGGTCCGGCGCCTGCGAGACTGCCTCTGGAACGCGCCGATTGTCGCACTGGATCGGCTGGGCTGCTCGCGTGGGGCCCAGGCCTCCTGTTCGGTCTGTTCATCCCTGTTCGCCGGGACCTTGAGCTCGGTGACCAGGCTGGCCTGGCGCACCCGCTGGGGCAGCGGCCGGCGGGCGGACGGCGGCAGGGCGTCGTCCGGGATCCCGTCGGGCGCTGTCACGTACGCCATCGCGCGCCCCCTGGTGCGGGTCGGCAACTGCCCGTCCTCGCGGGGAGCCGCCGGCTCCTTCTGCGGCTGAGGCTCTGGCCGGGTCACCTCCGGCGCCGGAGCGGCCTCCTCGGGCACCACCTGCGGACGGTCCACCACCAGCGCTTCGGGGAGCAGCACGATGACCCGGGTGCCGCCGAAGGCCGACGACCGCAGCTCCACCTGCAGGCCCAGGCTCGCGGCGAGCCGGGCGACCACGTACAGGCCGAGCCGGACGTCGTCGGCGTGGGTCATCACGTCGAGCCGTGGCGGCGACTTCATCAGGGCGTTGGCGGCGGCGTACTGCTCGGCCTCCATGCCCAGGCCGCGGTCCTCGATCTCCACGGCGACGCCCCGGCTGACCGGTGCGGCCCGCACCTCGACGGGGGTCATCGGCTTGGAGAAGGTGGTGGCGTTCTCCATGAGCTCCGCCAGGACGTGGACGAGCGGTCCCACCGCGCGCTCGTTCACCCAGGTCTCGCCCTCGACGTCGATCGAGATCCGCCGGTAGTCCTGGACCTCGCCCTGCGCGGAGCGCAGCACGTCGAGCAGGTGTACCGGTTTGCGCCAGCGGCGCTGCGGCTGCCCGCCGCCGAGGATCACCAGGTTCTCCTCGTAGCGGCGCAGGCGGGCGGTGAGGTGGTCCAGGTCGAACAGGCCCTCCAGCACCTCGGGGTCCTCGTGCTTGCGTTCCAGCTCGTCGAGCTTCTTCAGCTGCAGGCCGATGAGGATCTGGGTACGGCGGGCGATGCGCTGGAGCATGCGCTGGAAGCCGCGGTGCTGTTCGGCCTGCCGCACGGCGGTGAAGACCGCGCTGCGGCGGGCCAGGTTGAGGGCCTGCCCCAGCTCGCCGAGCTCGTCGGGGGTGGGCTCGAGCATGTGCACTTCGGCGTCCACGTCGACGTCCTCGCCGCGCTCCAGCCGGGCGACCACCTTGGGCAGCCGCTCCTGGAGCTCATGGGCGTCCTCGCGCAGGTGGAGGATGCGCCGGCGAAGGATGGAGGTGAGGCGCCAGCTCGTGAAGATGACCAGGCCCAGGGCGAGCAGGCCGACGCTGGTGACGCTGATGAAGATCACGAAGAGCATGCCGGCGTGGTCGTAGCCGATCTTGCTGACGTCGGCGAGCCGGAGCCGCAGGAGCTGCGTCACCTGCTCGGTGACCGCGTCCGCCGAGGAGCGCCACGCGGCGCTGTCCTCCCGCAGCGTCACCTGGTTGCCGCCCGCCGGAGTCAACCGCTCTTCCAGGGCGGTCATGGTCTGCCACGCCTTGCCGGTCATCAGCGTCTCGTACCGCTTCTCGTCGCCGATGAGGCTGGGGATCACCTGCGACCTCAGGAGGTGCTTCCTGGTGCCGGCGGCGTCCATGACGAGGCCGTACTCGTCCCTCGTCAGGCGCCCCGACTTCCAGCCGCGGGCCAGGACGGCGTCCTCGCGGCCGATCACGTTGACGACCCAGAAGAGGTCGACCAGGGTCTGCGCGCTGCTGTTCACCTCGCCCTCGTCGGTGTGGCTGAGGACGGTCAGCACGCGCAGGTCCGACTCGATGACTCCGCTGTAGTAGTCGAACGCCTTCTGCGGGCTGGCCCAACCGGCGTCCACCGCCCGGCGCTGCTCGTCGAGGAGGTTGAGGCTGCGGTCGGTACGGGCGATGGCGTCGGCGAGCCCCTCCGGCCCCTTGC
Source organism: Nonomuraea angiospora (assembly GCF_014873145.1). Classification (NCBI taxonomy): domain Bacteria; kingdom Bacillati; phylum Actinomycetota; class Actinomycetes; order Streptosporangiales; family Streptosporangiaceae; genus Nonomuraea; species Nonomuraea angiospora. The sequence continues at coordinate 7,853,301 of NZ_JADBEK010000001.1, forward strand.
CGGTGTCCAGGGCCGTCAGGGGGCGGAAGGCGCTCACGGCCTGGTCGGTCACCGCGCGCTGCTTGGCGAGCTTGGCCGGGGCGGCGCCACCGGGGTCGGCCTGCGTCTCCGCGGTGAGCCGCCGCTCCTTGTCGAGGCTGAAGAACAGGTCGGACGCGGGTACGCCGACGGTCTTGGTGGCCAGGTCCATCTGGGCCTTCTCGGCCCGCCACTGGGAGGACAGCTGGAACATGCCCGAGGCCAGCAGCGGGGTGAAGGTCAGGCTCGGCACGAACACGATGATGAGCAGCACCGTACGCAGGGGCAGCCGGCGAACACCGGCCAGCCGCCGCGGCTGGGACGACGCGCTCCCGTCGCCCACGGTCTCCGTCCGCCGTCGCCCGACCCTGCCCCATCCAGCCACGTGCAGGACACTCTCCTCACCAATCGGTGACAATCACCCAACTAGGCGATAGGTGCCTGATAGTAGCCATCTGGCAGTTGAGTCGAAAGCCCCGCTTCGCCGGGCTTCGTCGCTCACCGGATTGCCGCCCCCGGCGCGGGCCGGGAGCGGCGGCGGGGTCACTTGTAGCCGGCGGCGACGATGTTGGCCTGGACCGCGTTCTCGGTGGCGTCCGTCGGATAGCCGGAGGTCATCACGCCTTCGTAGAAGGTGCCGGCGGAGCTGTTGCAGTTGTCGCCGCCGATGCCGAGGATGATGGCCCCTTCCTTCTTCATCGGGTTGTAGCCCGCGGCGTTGGGGCGTGCGCCGTTGTAGTAGGTGGACAGGTTGCCCGACTGGGCGTTGCCGGCCCGGATGGACCAGTGGTTCGGCTCGCCCTTGACGATGGCGGTCAGGTAGCGGTGGCTGACGGTCGGGTTGCCGGCGTTGTAGCCGGGGTTCGCGCCGGAGAACAGGCCGTTCTCCAGGCCGGCCATGACCCAGGGGCCGTTGCCGGTGCCGTAGCCCCAGACCTTGATGTTGCCGAAGTAGATGGCCTCCATGGTGCCGTTGCCGTTGTCGCGGCTGTTGGTCTCGGCGTTGCCGTAGTCGAAGCAGCAGCCGCCGTTGTAGTGCGTGCCGTCGAAGACGGCGTACAGGCCTTCCGGCTGGTCGCCCCTGGCGATGCCGTTGGTGTTGTTGTTGCGGTAGCCGGTGCCGGGGGCCACGAACACGCCGTACGCCTTGTGGCCGTTGATCGTGGTCGGTGCCGCGGTCGCGTTCGCGAGGTTGTCGTATCCGCCCGCGCTCAGGACGCCGATGTTCTGCGTGGTGTTGTCCGAGGAGCGGCGTACCTGGTGGAGCGAGCCGTTGTAGGACCCGTACAGAGCACGGGTCGTGCTGTGCGCCGCCACACACGGCGTGCCGCCCGAGGCGTAGAGGTCACACGGCTGGTTCGACGACGGCGGCGGCGTGACGGTGGGGCTGGGGGTGGAGACGCCGCCGGTGCAGGTGACGCCGTTCAGGGCGAAGCTCGACGGACGGTCCCCGGCGGAGAGCGATTAGTCAACGAGCCCGGATTCCCGGGCTTCCGGACCCCCGCTGAGCTGGGGCTCGGCACCTGGACGAACCGGTCGGAGCCGAAACTTTCACCCGTTTATTCGGAAACGATCGGTAGATCGCTCGGGGCTCCTGGGACAGATGGGCCCAAACACAAAAATCGTGATTACATACGACCCTTGGGCTTTGACGTGCTATTTGCGATTAACGAGGTAACTGAGAATATCTGTATGGGTATGTCCGGTTCCATCTGAGTGTCCGTCGAAATGGCGGATGCCAGGTTCCGGACCGATCTATCCATGAACGGAAACGAGACACGTGAACACCAACAGTCGGCGGACGCGAGGGCGGCTCGCAGCACTAGCTATCACCGGCGCGGTCGCCGGTGTCATGCTTCTTCCACTGGGTCAGGGGGTGGCCTCCGCGACCGCGGCCGGCGGCCCGCCGCCCACTCCTCGTAAGGTGACCCGCGTGGTGCAGCAGGCCGCGCCGAGGGTCGTCACCCACGAGAAGCCCGTCTTCATTCCTCGGCCCATCCGTCAGGGGCGCGAGCGCGTCTTCGTGGACGTGGAGAACCGCAACCGCAACTTCAACAGGCAGGAGCGCCGGCGGAACGTCATGCACCGCCACCACGAGCACCAGGACCACCAGAAGCAGGAGAACGACGGCACCTGGAGCGACAACAACCAGGGCCCGGAGTGGTCGGAAGACACCTCGTCGGAGTGAGGGTTTCTTCCGCTGACACCGCGGCCGGCGCCAGGTGAAAGTGGCGCGCACCTTCTCGGTGACAGCGGACGATCTCGGCGTCGAGGAACAGTGGAGTGGCTTGGTCCATTGTTCCCGACGCCGAACTCGGCGTTAGGCTTCGGCCACATGGATGTGCTCTTTCCTCCCAAGCTGAACGCAGGCGACGTCATACGCGTGGTGGCACCGGCCAGGTCCCGCGCGATGGTGATGGAGCACGATCACAGCGACCTCATCAGGTCCCGGTTCGGCGAGCTCGGCCTGACGCTCTCGTACGGCGCCCACGTCGATGAGCGGGACGCGTTCGACTCCTCCAGCGTCGCCTCCCGGGTCGCCGATCTGCACGAGGCCTTCGCGGACCCGTCGGTGGCGGGGATCCTGACGGTCATCGGCGGCTACAACTGCAACGAACTCCTGCCGTACCTGGACTGGGACCTGATCCGCGCCAACCCCAAGATCTTGTGCGGCTATTCCGACATCACCGCCCTCCAGAACGCCATCCTCGCCCGCACCGGGCTGGTCACCTACTCCGGTCCGCACTGGTCGACGTTCGGGATGCGAGATCACCTCGAGGAGACCCTGCACTGGTTCACCTCGGTCATGTTCGACACCGCTCCGGTCGCGCTGACCCCGGCGGCGCGGTGGAGCGACGATCTGTGGTTCCTCGACCAGGACAAGCGCGAACTGATCCCCAACGAGGGATGGTGGCCGCTGCGGCCCGGCACCGCCGAGGGGCGCATCGTCGGCGGCAATCTGAGCACGCTGAGCCTGCTGCGGGGCACTCCCTACATGCCGTCCCTCGACGGCGCGATCCTGATCGTCGAGGACGACTTCGAGTCGCACCCGCCGAGGTTCGCGCGTGACCTGACGTCGCTGCTGCAGCTTCCCGACGCCCCGAAGATCCGAGGGCTGGCGATCGGACGGTTCCAGCAGGCCAGCGGCATGTCCCGGCTGCTGCTGGAACAGATCATCGCCACCCAGCCGGCGCTGAGCCGCATCCCCGTCCTGGCCAACATCGACGTCGGCCACACCACCCCCTTGGCCACCTTCCCGATCGGCGGCCAGGCCCGGCTCACCGTCACCGTCGGGGGTGGTGACGCCGCCACTGCCACTGACACCGACTCTGGGACGACGAGCCTGACGCTGCTGCGCCACTGACCACCGGGTCTTACGCCGGGCGGAGGGCGAAGACGGCCAATGCGGCGGCGATCAGGAAGCCGAGGCCGCCGACGACGACGTCGGCGTGCAGGCCCGGCACGAGACCGCCGCCCGCGACCAGCGTTCCGACCAGCGCCACCCCGATCGCGCTGCCGGTCTGACGGGCGGCGTTGAACACCGCGGAGGCCGCCCCGCCGAGCTCCGGCGGCGCCGCCTCCATGATCGCCGCGGTGGCGGCCGGCATCGTGAAACCGGTCCCGAAGCCGGTGAGCATCAGCGGTACGAGCAGCGCCCAGTAGCTCGTGCCGGCGTCGGCCGGCAGCCAGCTCAGCAGCCCGATCCCGCCGATGATCAGCCCGTACGCCATCGGCGGGCGCGGCCCGGTGCGCGCGGCGACCCAGCCGCTCAGCGGCGAGGCGATCGGCGGCATCAGGGCCATCGGCAGCATCGCCAGCCCGGTCGCCATCGCGTCGAGGTGCCGTACCTGCTGGAAGTACAGCGGCACGACGAACAGCAGGCCGTAGAAGCCGAGGTTGAGCAGCACGCCGATGGCGGCCGAGGCCGAGAAGCGGCGGCTCGCGAACAGGCCGAGCGGCAGCATCGGCGCGCTCGCCCGGCGTTCGAGCAGCAGGAACGTCGGCAGCGCGAGCACGAACAGGGCCAGCCCGCCCAGCACCACCGGCGAGGCCCAGCCGCGCGCCCCGGCCTCGATCAACGCCGCGGCCAGCCCGGCCAGGCACAACGCCCCGGCCACCTGCGCCGGCGCGTCCAGCCCCCTGCGCTCCGCACGTCCCCGCCCTGTCCGGCCGGGGACGTGCCGTACGGTGAGCAGGACGCCGAGCAGGCCGAACGGGATGTTCACGAAGAACACCGCCCGCCAGCCGATCGCGGACACCAGCACGCCGCCGAGCACCGGCCCGGCGCAGGCGGCGATCCCCGCGACCATGCCCCACACGCCGAACGCCCGCGCCCGAGCACCCCGCTCCGGGTACGCCTCGCGCAGCAACGCCAGCGAGGCCGGCACCATGGCCGCGGCGCCGGCGCCCTGCACCAGCCGGGCCCCGATCAGCGCACCGGCCGACGCCGCCAGCCCGCACCAGGCCGAGGCCACGGTGAACACCGTCAGCCCGGCCAGGAAGACCGGCTTCCCGCCGAGCCGGTCGTTGAGCCCGCCACAGAACAGCAGCAGCCCGGCGAACACCAGCGTGTAGCCGTCGACGACCCACTGCAGCTCGGTCAGCCCGGCGGGCAACCTGGCGCCGATCACCGGGATCGCCACCGTGACCACGGTGACGTCCAGGATGACCAGGAAATATCCAAGGCAGAGCGCGATCAGCGGCGACCAGCCCGCGGTCCGCGAGAGGGACGCGGCCGGCTCTCTCGTTGTACGCGTCATGCGTTCCAGTCTGGGACGGAACTACTACGGTGAACGCCGAACTGTCGTCGTCCTAGACTGGCACCATGTGGAAGACCGCCACGGAGGCCGACATCGCGCACGTCGCGGCGGCCATCGGCGATCCGACCCGGACCAAGGTGCTGCGCGCCCTCGCCGACGGCGGCGTGCTGCCCGCCAGCGCGCTGGCCGCCGAGGCCGGGGTGAGCATCTCCACGATCAGCGGCCACCTGACCAAGCTGCGCGAGGCCAAGCTGCTCACCGTCGAGCACGACGGCCGGCACCGCTTCTACCGCCTGGCCAGCACCGACGTGGCGCGGGCGCTGGAGGAGCTGGCCAGGATCGCCCGGCCGCTGCCGGTCACGTCGCTGCGGGAGGACGTTCGCAACCAGGCGCTGCTGCGCGCCCGGCTCTGCTACGACCACCTCGCCGGGCGGCTCGGGGTGGTGCTGCTGGCCGCGCTGGTGGAGGGCGGCGTGCTCGCCACCGCCGCCAACGGCTACCGGATCACCCCGGCGGCGCTCGGCAGGCTGGGGGAGTTCGGGATCGACGTCGAGGAGTTCTCCCGGCGGCGCCCGGCGATCCGCTACTGCGTCGACTGGGGCGAGCGCCGCCACCACCTCGCCGGCGCGCTCGGCGCGGCCATCGCGACCCGGCTGTTCGCGCTCGACTGGCTGCGCCGCGGCCGGGCCCGCCGGGTCGTCCAGCTCACCGACGCGGGCCGCACCGGCCTCCACGAGACCTTCGGCGTCCCCCTCGACTGGGACACCCCACAAGCCGCACCCCGCTGACCCGGACCGCCCAAAGACGATCTTGCCCTTGGGGTCGGCCGATCCCGCTGAGCTCGTGCGCGCTCTGGCCGCCCGCGCCATCGGCAGGACCACCTCGACACCGGCGGCCCGCAGCGTCGACGGCCGGAAGGTCGCTCATAACCGGCACGAGGCCCGCCGTCATCGGCCGTACGACGGCGTCGGCCAGGGTCTAGAGTCATCCACCGTGACCGAAACCCCCTCCTACCTGACCACGACGGCAGAGGCCTACGACGCCGTCGCCGTCCTGTACGCCGAGCTTTTCCATGATGCACTCGACCGCCAGCCCCTGGACCGCGCGGCGCTCGCCCCGTTCGCGGAGCTCGTGCGGACCGGCGGTGCCGGGACCTTGGTCGCCGAGGTCGGATGCGGCCCCGGCCACATGACGGCGCACCTCCGGGACCTGGGGCTGGACGCCTTCGGCATCGACCTGTCCCCAGTAATGATCAAGCTTGCCCGTGAGGCCTACCCTGACCTGCGCTTCGAGGTCGGTTCGATGGACGCCACCGACCTGGCCGACGGGGAGCTGGGCGGCATCCTGTCCTGGTATTCCATCATCCACACTCCGCCGCAAGAACTGCCGCCGTACTTCGCCGAGTTCCACAGGGTGCTGGCCCCGGGCGGCTACCTCCTGCTCGGATTCTTCGACTCCGAGGGCGGGCCGGTGATGGAATTCGATCACAAGGTGACGCTTGCCTATCGCTGGCCGATCGACGGCCTGGCCGAACTGGCGCGCGAGGCAGGCTTCGTCGAGGTGGGACGAATGCTGCGCGAGCCCCAAGAAGACGAGCGGCAGTTCCGCCAAGGCCGTCTGCTGATGCGTAAGCAGTAGCTCCCACAGGCGGCCGGCGGCCCGCGCTCCTACGGCGGGCCGCATGCCACCTCGATGTGCCGAATGACCAGCAGCAGATCCCCCGAGCACCCAAGTCGCTCAAGCTCGCGCACCCGGCCACCGAGGACTTCGCGCCGCGCTGCCGTGAGTACGCCGCCGGAATCCAGACACTCGCTGACGCAGCTGCTGATCTCTATGAGAACCGGATCTGTGGAAGGCAGCAGGAAAGGTAAGCGCCGCCGATGCCAGAACCACAACGCGTGCAGCGCCGCTTCCCGTGGAGCGCCGTACCAATACCAGCGAGCCTGAAGGTTCGGATTGGAGTCCCCAGCACGCGGAGACCGCCGACCACGCCTTTTGGCCTCCCGGCGCCTGGTCGCATAAGCCTCTAGCTCGACGCGCAGGGCGGCGCGGCTGCTCTCGATGATGTCGAGAGCACGGAGCAGCGCCGCCCCGTCGCGTTGGAACGTCCCCGCCTGCGACTCGAGAAAACTCAGCGTCGCCTCGAACCCGAGAGGCCGATGCAATTGCACGCAGGAACGGAAAGCAGACACCCGCCACCGATAAGGCAAGGCAGGGTCACGCACCCTACGGGCGAAATTGCCGAAGCTCACCAGAAAAGGTTAGCCAGCCGCTCGCCTGGCGATCAGAGATGAGAGACGACGGATGCCGGCCGAGGTCGCGGATCAGGAGCAGCGCGCGACCCGGGTCACGGAGTACGGCTTGTAGGCGGCGGCGTAGAACTTCTTCTTGCCCTTGGTGTTGCCGTTGACGGTCATGCAGCGGTACTTGGCGGCCTTGTCGCCGACAGAGCCCTTCCTGACGAACATGATCTTGACACTGACCTTGTGGCTGCAGTGGTTGTTGAAGTAGATGGTCGCGGTCGTGTTGCCCTCGCCCCAGGAGTAGTTGGCCCACTTGCCCTTGGGCTTGGAGCAACTGACGCTGTCGCGCTCGATCCCAGCCCGGGCCGACGCCGCGCCGGCCTTCGTCGCGGTGGAGGCCGCGCTGGCCGGTGCCGAGGACAGCAGCAGGGCGGCTGCGGCGGCGGTGCCGAGGAGAACGGATGCGAGCTTCGTGCGAGTCATGCTTCAACCTCATAAAGGTAAATGAATCTTGACAAAACCACCATAGTGGTCGTCCGAATCACGAGTAAAGCCTCCCCCTCACCATCCGTAGAACATCCGGTTACGCAGCGAAGGGCCGCCCTGTCTATCTCGGGACGGCGAGACCAGCCACAGCGACCTGCGCCGGACGCTGGGCATCGACGGTGCGAGCGTTACCCGGCTGGTCAAGGAGTTCGAGGCCGAAGGGCTGGTCGGTCGTCGCCTGGACCCGGCGGACAACCGCTACACCCTGTCTGCGCTGACTTCCGCCGGCGAGCGGGTCGCGGCCGATCTGGAGCGATCGCATCAGACGTACCAGGAACGGCTCCTCGATGGCGTCACCCCGCAGCAGCAGGAGATCGTGCTGGGGGTTCTACGCCGCATCCGCACCAACATGATCGAGCAGGAGAGCCGATGACCGAAGACGTGCGGGCCGCCGCCCGGCGCATGTACGCGGCGTTCAACGCCCACGACCACGCCGCCACGGCGGAGATCTTCACCGCGGACTTCTACAGCCACCCCCTGGACACGACCGGGCCCGAGAGCGTCACCCGGTCGTGGCAACGGTTCCACGAGACATTCCCGGATGCCCGGGTCGTCGTCGAGGACATGGTCGTCGAAGGGGACACGGCCGCCGTCCGTACGAGCGTGCACGGCATTCCCGGCCGGCAACCACCGACCATGCTGGAGATCTTCCGCGTGCGTGACGGACGTATCGCCGAGCTGTGGGGGCTGTCGTCGCTGCGACGCGACTCCTGATGCAGTGGTGGCGGAGCTCAGGCGGGCAGCACCTTGAAGCGGCGGTTGGCCAGGCTCGGGTTCTTGGCGCGTACGGAACGCAGCCGCTCCGCGCCGATGACGGCCGACGCCACCCCCGGGGCCTCGCCCGCCGACGCCACCACCGTGCCCATCGGGTCCACGACCGCGCTCTGCCCGGTGCAGACGGGGCCGGTCTGGCCGCTGGCCAGGACGTAGGCGGTGTTCTCGATCGCGCGGGCGCGGACCAGCGTGATCCAGTGGTCCTCCTTGGCGGGCCCGGCGACCCATGCGGCGGGTACGACGAAGGCCTCGGCCCCGGCGTCCACCAGGAACCGGGCCATCTCCGGGAAACGCAGGTCGTAGCAGGTCAGCACGCCGAACGTGAGGTCGTCCAGGGTGAAGACGAGCGGCTCGGGGGCGTGCGCCTGCACCCGGTCGGACTCGCGGTAGCCGAAGGCGTCGTAGAGGTGCACCTTGCGGTAGACGCCGAGCAGGTCGCCGTTCGCGTCCACGGCGAGCACGGTGTTGCTGGGCTTGCCGTGCTCCCCGGCGGGCGCCTCGGTCATGCCGGCGACGACGGCGATGCCGTGCTGCTTGGCCAGCGCGCCGATCGCGGTCGCGAAGGGTCCGTCGAGGGGCTCCGTGTGGGGGACGATGTCGGCCGTCACGTCCGGGTTGGAGTACATGGCGTTCTCCGGCAGGACGACGAGCCGCGCCCCTTGGGCCGCCGCCTGCTCGATCAGCCCGGTGGCGGCGTCGAGGTTGGCGGACTTGTCGGTGGTGGCGCTGAACTGTCCGACGGTGACGAGCATGCCGTATCTCCTAGTGGGTGAGTTCGTGGGTCTGGTCGAGCGCGGCCTTGAAACCGGCCATGATGGCGCCGTGCTCCATGGTCAGGACGAGTTGGTCGGCCCCGTTCTCCAGGGCGAACGCCTTCTCCTCCGGCGACCACGCGGGCAGCACCCAGGGTTTGCCCGCGGCGCGGGCCGCGTCCGCCACGATCTTGAGGTCGGCGAAGTCCCCCTCCGAGCGGGAGTAGGCGCCCCGGCCGCGGCGGATGGACAGGTCGCTGGGGCCGACGAAGACGCCGTCGACCGTGTCGAGCGCGAGGATGGCGTCGATCTCCTCGATGGCGCCCGCGTCCTCGATCATCGGGTAGACGCGGGTCTCGCGATCTTGGCGTACGATCCACTCGTCGTCGAACCCGCCGTACCGCGCCGTTCGTCCGCCCGCGAAGCTTCTGTCGCCCCGAGGGGGAAACTTCCCGAAGGCGCAGACGGCGGCCGCGTGCGCGGCGCCCTCGATGTGGGGCACGACGACGGCGGTGGCGCCGAAGTCGAGGGCCTGCTGGATCGGCCCCCGCTCGGGACCGAGCACCTTGGCCAGCACCTCCAGACCGAGACCACGGAGGAACGGGATGAAGCGTTCGAGGTCGGCCAGGTCGAAAGAGCCATGTTCGATATCGAGGACCACCGCGCCGTAGCCCAGGTCGGCCACGATCTCGCCTGCGGCGAAACTCGGACCGGACAGCCAGGCGGCGTATCTCCGCTGCAACGGATACTCCTTCTCACGTTTAATATACGCTGTGTATACACACGAGCGTGGGGGTGGCATGAACTGGGAACCGGACATCGCGCCGGCGACTACCGCGGGCGAGCGCGCCTATCGATGGACGCGCGAGGCGATTCTCGGCGGCCGGTTTCCCGAGGCGTCCTTCCTGGAAGAGAAGCTGGTCTGCGACGAGGCCGGCGTGTCGCGCACTCCCGTCCGTGAGGCGTTCCACCGCCTGGCGGCCGAGAAGTACATCGACCTCCTGCCCAGGCGCGGCGCGCAGGTGCGCAGCGTGACGGCCGCCGAGCTGTTCGAGACGTACGAGATGCGCCTGGTGCTCGAGATCCACGGCTTCCGGATCCTGTGCGACAAGAAGACCGACATCCCGCAGGAGCTGTCGGCGCACCTGGACCTGATGGAAGACCCGGACATGATGGCGCGGTGCAGAGCGGGCGAGCGCGACGCGATCGCCGAGCACGCCAAGATGGACTTCTTCTTCCACTTCGCGTTCGTCAGGGCGACGGGCAACACCGTGCTGACCGACCTGTTCAGCAGCCTCCAGCCACGGCACCAGCGGATCGGGGTCAGCGCCGTGGCGGCGCGCCCCGACCGGCTGGCGGTCATCAACCCCGAGCACCGCACCCTGCTCGCGGCCCTGACTATGCACGACTTCGACACCGCCGAACGCACCCTGCGCAACCACCTGCGGCCCGACGAGCGGGTGGTCTCCCACCTGAGGTGATCACCTGGCGATCGCCCGCCACAGCTCGCGGCGCTCGGCCTGCTCGGCGGGGTCGGGCACCGGGGCCGCCGCGACCAGCCTCCTGGTGTAGTCCGTCTGCGGATCGTTCAGCACCTCGCGGGCCGGGCCGTGCTCGACCATCCGCCCGTGCTGCAGCACGGCGACGTCGTGCGAGAGCAGCTCGACCACGCCCAGGTCGTGGCTGATGAACAGGCAGGAGAAACCGAGCCTGTCCTGCAGTTCCTGGAACACCCGCAGCACCGTGGCCTGCACGGAGACGTCCAGCGCCGAGGTGGGCTCATCGGCGATGAGCAGCTCGGGCTCCAGCGCCAGCGCGCGGGCGATCCCGACGCGCTGCCGCTGGCCGCCCGACAGCTCGTGCGGGAACCTGCCGGCCCAGCTCCTGGGCAGCTCCACCTGGTCGAGCAGCTCCAGCACCCGCTCGCGGACGGCGGCGCGGCCCGCGTACCGGTTGATGATCATCGGGGCCGCGATCGAGTCGCCGATCGACCGGCGCGGGTCGAGCGAGGACCCCGGGTCCTGGAAGACCATCGAGTACTTCCTGCGGAACCCGCGCAGCTCCCTGGCGCCGAGCCCGGTCACGTCGCGCCCGCAGATCTCGATCGTGCCGGACGTGGCGCGGACCAGCCCGACGATGGCCCGGCCGATCGTGGACTTGCCCGAACCCGACTCGCCCACCAGGCCGAGGACCTTCCCCTTCCCGATCTCGAAGCTGACGTCGTGTACGGCTTTGAACCCTTTGCGGCCCAGCCGTCCCGGGTACTCGACCTGGAGCCCGGCGACCCGCAGCGTGGCGCCCTGCGGCGTGTCGCCGCCGGCCGGAGCCGGCTCGGCCTGGCCGCGCCGGGGCACCGCGGACAGCAGCTTGGTGGTGTACTCGTGCCGGGGTTCGGCGAACAGCCGGGCGACCGGGGCCTCCTCCACGACCTCGCCCTGCTTCATCACCACGACCCGGTCGGCCAGGTCGGCGACCACGCCCATGTCGTGGGTGATGACCACGACCGCCGAGCCGAGATCCTTCTGCAGGCGGCGCAGCAGCTCCAGGATCTCCGCCTGCACCGTGACGTCGAGGGCCGTGGTCGGCTCGTCGGCGATGATGACCTCGGGCGACCAGACGATCGCCATCGCGATCATCGCCCGCTGCCGCTGACCGCCGGAGAGCTGGTGCGGGTAGCTGTCGATCCGCGACTCCGGCTCCGGGATGCCGACCTTCCTCAGCAGCTCCAGCGTGCGCGAGCGGGCCTCGGCGGCCGGCACGCGCTCGTGGCACTGGATCGCCTCGATGATCTGCTCGCCGATGGTGTAGACGGGGTTCAGCGCGGTCATCGGCTCCTGGAAGATCATGGCGATCCGCTTGCCGCGGATGTCGCGCAGGGCCTCCTCGCCGAGGTCGAGCAGCTCGGTGTCGCCGTACCGGATGCTGCCGCGCCGGCGCGCGTTCTTGGCCAGCAGGCCGAGCACCGACATCGAGCTGACGGACTTGCCCGAGCCGGACTCCCCGACGAGCGCCACCACCTCGCCCTTGGCGACCGCGAAGCTGACGTTCTTGACGGCGGGCACCCATTCGCCCGCGATCTGGAAGTCCACCGAGAGCCCCTCGACCGAGAGGATCGGCTCCACGGGTGTCATGCGTCCACCGAGGTGTTCCGGTCGTATTCCTTTATGTAGGCGGAGCAGAAACCGATCACTCGCTCGATCCAGATCTCGCCTGTCTTCGCGCTGCCGAGGCTCACGTCGCCGGTGCAGCCGGTCGCGCTCACCTCGGAGAAGTCCCACAGGACGGTCCCGCGCACGTCGTGGCCCGGGATCGCCGCCTCCGTGTAGCTCGTCGGGGTCCACCCGCTGCTCGACGCCAGGCCGCCCGCGACCGCCAGCTCGCTCTGGACCTGGTCGGGGAACATCGCGAGCATCGCCGAGTGCTCGGGCTCCGCGCCGTGGCCGTACGCCTTGGCCGGGTCGTCGTACACGTCCCGCATGAGCGCGTAGCCGAGCTGCCACGGGTACAGGTGGCCGACGAGGACGCCCAGGTCATGACGTGCCTGGAGGCCGGCGTCGATGACGGGCCCGACGTTGCCGCCGTTGTTGTTGATGATGATCACGCGGCGGAAGCCGGACTGCACGAGGGCCTCGATGATCTCGTACGTGACAGCGCGCAGCGTCGCCGGGCTCAACGAGAGGTTGCCGTTGAAGCCACGGAAGACCCCGGAGTGACCGTAGTGGAGGGCGGGCGCGACATAGCACCCGTTCTCCTTCGCCAGCTTGTCGGCCACCCATTCCGCCACGATGGAGTCCTCGTGGATCGGCAGGTGAGGGCCGTGCTGTTCGACCGCGCCGATCGGCAGCAGGATGATCGGATCCCGTTCCGCCAGCTCCTTGACCTGGGTCCAGGACAGCTCGCCGAGCCTGTGGGTGGAAGGGAGGGTCATGAATGCGTTCCTTTCAGTTGGTGCCACGGCGGCGCGGGTCGAGCAGGTCGCGGATGCCATCCCCGAACACGTTGAGCGCGAGGACGACGAGGATGATGAGCACGGACGGGTAGAGCAGCAGCGTCGGCTGGACCTCCAGGAAGTCGCGGCCCGAGCCGACCATCGTCCCGAGCGAGGGCAGGGGCGGCTGCGCGCCGAGGCCGAGGAAGCTCAGCCCGGCCTCCATCTGGATGGCGAAGCTCACCGACAGGCTGAGCTGGACGATGATGGGCGCCGCCACGTTCGGCAGGATCGTCCCGACGAGGATTCCCGCGGGGCGCGCGCCCATGATCTTCGAGGCTTCGACGTACTCCACGTTCCGGATGGCCAGGACCTGCGTGTAGACGATCCTGGTGAACCTCGGGATGTACAGGACGCCGATCACCAGGACGACGTTGACCAGGGCCGGCCCCATGATCGCCACCACCGCGATGGCCAGCACGATCGGGGGGAAGCTCAGCAGGACGTCGATGCCGCGCATGATGATCGTCGAGGCCCAGCGGCCGACGTACCCGGCCACGAGCCCGAGCGCGACCCCGATGACCGCCGCCACCAGCACCGCCGACAGCGCCACCCCGAGCGACACCTGGAGCCCGACCAGCAGGCGGGACAGGACGTCGCGCCCGAAGTCGTCGATGCCGAGCACCGAGGCCGAGGTCAGCGGCTTGCCGACGATGTCGCGGTAGTCGTACGGCGCGATCAGCCTGGCGAACAGCGTGACGATCGCGACCAGCAGCAGGAAGGCGCCCGCGACGGACGTCCTGCGGTTGGACAGCATGCGCCGCAGGAAGGTCCTCCTGCCGGCGCTCTCGATCGCAGGCGCGCCTGACAGCACAGTGGCCATGATCAGTTGTCCTCCGCCCGGGGGTCGAGTGCCCTGGCGACCAGGTCTCCGACCAGGTTGACCAGGATGACGATGGTGGCCGCGGCGAGGACGACGGCCTGGATGACGGGATAGTCGCGCTGCCCTACGGCGTTCATGAGCAGGGAGCTCATCCCCGGCCACCCGAAGATGGTCTCCACCAGGACCGTGCTCCCGATCAGCGTCGTCAGCTCGACCGTCGTCGCGGAGACGACGGCGAGCAGCGCCGTACGCAGCGCGTGCCGGTTGATGACGTGCTTCTCGACCAGGCCCTTCGCCCGTGCCGTACGGACGTAGTCGGCGTTGAGCGTCTCCAGCATCGACGCCCTGGTCATCCTCGTCACCACCGCGCACGAGGCCGCCGTCAGCGTGGCCACCGGCAGGATGAGGATCTGCAGGTGGGCGAGCGGATCCTCGAACGGCGAGGCGAACCGGCGCGGCGGCAGGATCGGGATGAAGAACGCGAACACCAGCAGCAACAGGGTGCCGATCACGAACACGGGCAGCGAGATCCCGAAGATCGACCCGGCGACCAGCGCGTGGTCCGCCGGCTTGTCGGCGCGCGTGGCGGCGATCCTGCCCAGCACGATGCCGACCACCAGCGAGATCGCCAGCGCGATGAGGACGAGCTCCAGCGAGTTCCCGATCCGGGACGGCAGGTCCTGCATCACCGGGCGGCCGCTGATCAGCGAGGTGCCGAGGTCGCCCTGGAACAGCCGGGTCCAGAACCCGACGAACTGGCTGAAGAACGGCTCTTCGAGGTGCATCGCGGCCCGGGTGGCGGCGATCTGCTCGTCGGTGGCCGCGTCGCCGAGCACCGCCCTGGCCGGATCGCCGGGGATGAGCCGTACCAGGAAGAACACGATGGTTCCGACGAGGAGCAACTGCAGGATCGCCTGGGCGAACCGCTTGGCCAGGAAACGCCTCACGCCGTCTTCTCCATCCAGGTCCGGCGCAGGGCCGTGGCGGTCCAGGCGCCCTTCGGGGGGTGCTCGTAGCCCTTGACGTGGTTGTAGTGGGCCTCGCCCTGCTCGCGGCGGATCGTGTACGTCATCGGGACCAGCTCCAGGGCCCGTTTCTCGACGTCCAGGTAGATCTCGTTGCGCAGGCTCTGGTCGGAGGTCCTGCGGGCCCGGGTCAGCAGCTCGTCGATCTTGTCGTCGGCGAAGTCGAGGTTCTTGGCGAAGGTGCCGGCGCTGCCGATGAAGTCGCCGAGCGAGGCGGGATCGCCGAACTTCGGCGACGTCCCCCACGAATGAACGGGGAAGACCTTGGTCGACACGCTGGAGCGGAAGGTCAGCCACTCCTGCTGGGTGAGGTTCACGTTCAGCCCCGCGGCGCGCAGGCCGGGCAGCATCGCCTGCGCCGGCCTGGCGATGACCGAGTACGAGCTGGTGGTCACCACCGGCAGCGTCAGGCCCTCCTGCCCGGCCTGTTTGAGCAGGAATCTGGCCTGTTCCGGGTCGTAGGGCATGGAGCCGGCGAGCTGGGGCGCGTACGGGGCGAAGGTCTCCGACATCAGCGCGCCGTCCATCGGCCTGCCGTGCCCCAGCAGCGCGGTGTCCAGGACGGACTGCCTGTTGATCGACATCGCGATGGCCTTGCGGACGCGTACGTCGTCGAACGGACGCCGGCTGGTCACGAAGCCGACGAAGCCGAACCCGAAGGTCTTGTCCGAGACGAACCGCAACCGCGGGTTCTCGGAGATGACGCCGACGTGGGTGGCGGGGACGTAGTCGATCATGTCCACGGTCGCGGTGCGCAGCGCCGTCACGCGGGCGTAGTCGTCGCCCATCGGCTGGAAGACGATCCCGTTGAGGTACGGCAGGCCGTCCTCGAAGTAGTTCTCGAACCGGACGAAGGTGGTGCTCACCCCCGGGATGCGCTCCACGAACCGGAACGGCCCGGTGCCCATGACCTGCGTCTTGGTGTTCGCCCCCGACTCGATCCACTTCCTGGAGACGATGTTGGTGGTGGGCGCGGCCAGGGCGAACGGGAAGGCCACGTCGGGCTGCTTGAACCGGAACACCACGGTGGTGGCGTCGGGCGCCTCGACGGAGGCCACCTGGTCGAGCAGCGGCGCCGACGCCGCCGCGGTCGCCTTGTCCATCATGCGGCGGAAGGAGAAGACCACGTCGTCGGCCGTCATCGTGGAGCCGTCGTGGAAGCTGACACCCGGGTGCAGCTTGACCTTGTAGGTCAGCTCGTCGGCCCAGCCGAACTCGCTCGCGAGATCACCGACGATCTCTCCTGCTCCGTTGTACTGGACCAGCCCGTTGTAGGCGAGCTGGCGCAGGTAGTCGGAGGCGCTGCCGCTGGTGAGGTGCGGGTCGAGGTTGGCCGGGTCGGTGGAGAGACCGAAATACAGGACTCCGCCACGGGTCGGGCCGCCGCCACCTCCGCCTGGGCGGATTTCCTGCATCGATAGGGGCAAGGTCTCTGGGCTGCCGCAGGCCGTCAGGGCAGAGGCCCCCAGCGTGGCTACGCTTCCGGCGAGAAATCCTCGCCTGCTGATCACTGCCATGACATCTCCGCCTCGTCAGGGCCTGGCGCTGAGTCGTTGGGGTTGGGGATCCATCAGGTATTGCGTATGTATACATGGCGTTCACACCAGGGTCAACGGGTTGCAGCCAGACGGAATATGCGGTAGCGGTCAGGGCAAAATGCGTTTCCGGACCTTGGCGACTGCTCCGATCAGCGCGGCCGCGGTAATGCCACCGGCCCCTCGGGACGGGTGTAGTCCCGCAGGTGAAGCGTGGCGATCGCGCCGCCGTCCGGGGCGTTGGCGAAGGTGAGCCCGGCGCCGATCACGCGGGCCTGGCCGAGGGCGATCGTCAGGCCCAGGCCGTGGCCCCGGCCGCGCTCCGCCGCGCCGGTGCGGAAGCGCTGCGGTCCGTCTGCCAGCAGTTCGCCGGGGAATCCGGGGCCGTGGTCGCGTACGACGATCGACGTGCCGTCCACGTTGACCTCGACCGGCGGGCGTCCGTGGCGGTGCGCGTTGGCGACCAGGTTGGCGATGATCCGGTCGAGGCGGCGCGCATCGGTGTCGGCGACCGGATCACCGGTCACCTTCAGCCGGACCTGCAATCCCGTACGGCCTACGGACTCCCCGACGACCCGGCTCAGCGGTACCGGAGCGCGATCGGCCCGCTCCGCGCCCGCGTCGAGGCGGGAGATCTCCAGCAGGTCCTCCACCAGCGTCCGCAGCACCCGTACCCGATCTCTGACCAGCTCGGTCGCCTCGCTCTCCGGGAGCAGCTCGGCCGAGATGACCAGGCCCATCAGCGGGGTGCGCAGCTCATGGGCGACATCGGCGGTGAAGCGCTGTTCGGCGAGCAGTCGGTCCCGCAAACTGTCGGCCATCGAGTCGACGGTGGCCGCGATGTCGGAGATCTCGTCGCCGCCCCGGCCGCGCACCTTGCTCCGGGCTCCCAGGTCGCCTTCCGCGATACGCCGCGCGGTCCGGGCCACCCGTCTCAGTCGCCGGTTGGGCAGCTCGGCGGCCAGCGCCGCCAGGGGCACGAGGACGGTGAGCACGGCCAGCGAGGCCATCACGATGTGCCGGTCAAGGGCCTGCAGACTGCGCATCTCGGGGCCCATGTCGATCTGTACGGCCAGCGCCTCGCCGCCGACATGCTGTGCCGCCCACATCCAGGGAGTGTCCGGCCGGCGGTCGTCGTACCAGGTGCTGGACTGCCCGGTGCCCCTGATCTGCTGGAGCAGTACGGGCGGAATCTGTGCGGGGTCCGAATCAGCCGGTGTGCTGCCCGTACGCCGGTAGTCGTCCACCGCGAGCAGGAGCGCGGTGAACGCCCGGTCCCTGCCCAGGCTCATGGAACGCTCAAAGGTGCTCTGGTGGACCAGCACCCCGACGGCCAACGCGACCGCGCAGGACGCCACGGCCACCAGCGCGGCGATCTTCCAGCGCAGCGATCGCCAGTTCAGCAGCCCACGTGCCGCCTGAGCGATGGCGTGTCCCATCAGCGCCGCAGCTTGTAACCGAAGCCGCGGACCGTCTCGATCCGGTCGGGGCCGATCTTCTTGCGCAGCCGCTGCACGCACAGGTCCACGACGCGGCTGTCCCCGTCCCAGCCGTAGTCCCAGACGTTGCGCAGCAGCGTCGGCCGGTCCAGCACGATCCCCGGATTCGCCGCGAACTCCAGCAGCAGGCGCAACTCGGTGGGAGCCAGCGCGACCGGCTCACCGGCCAGGTGCACCTCCAGACCCTGGGGGTCGATGGCCAGGTCCCCGAAGACCAGACGGCCGGGGGCCGGCTCGGGAGTTCGCTCGGGGCCTGGCGCGAAGGAAGCCCGGCGCAGCAGGGAACGGATCCTGGCCACCAGCACGGAGGTCTCGACCGGCTTGACGACGTAGTCGTCGGCCCCGGCCTCCAGACCCGACACCACGTCCAGGGCGTCACCACGCGCGGACATCATCAGGATCGGGTCCATGCTGGACTCCCTGATCTTCCGGCACAGCCCGATGCCGTCCAGCCCCGGCAGCATCACGTCCAGCAGCAGCACGTCGTGCCGCCGCTCCCTGAACAGTTCGAGGCCGGTCAGACCGTCGCCCGCCGTGCTCACGCGATAGCCGTAGCGCTCCAGAGCCAGCCCGACCGCCTTGCGGATCACCTCGTCGTCCTCGACGAGCAGCACAGTGACGGGAGTCGACGGGCTGCTCCCGGCGTCCGAAACCGACATCGCTCCTCGAAAATCGTCGATGACTTGACAAAGGACAATATGTCATCAGTCGTCCATGTTGGGCATGGCCGGATGACTCCTGAGCTGGGCGACTCACGGGCTGACACACGCCCGATACGTATCCAAGCGGCCACGGACACACGGCCGCGACAGCGCGGACACCCGCACCGCGCAGGGTGGCTGACGTGCGCCACCGAGGCCTCCCGATCGCCCACCGAAAGGGAAACCATGCCCAATTCACCCCGCTTCGCAGTACGTTTTCGTTCCCTTCTCGTCGTTCCCATAGGACTGGCCGCGCTGGCTGCGACCGCCACTCCGGCCTTCGCCCTGCGCGGCGGCGTCGAGTCGGTGCGGCCGTACTCGTTCATGGGCTCGTTGCAGCGCGCCGAATCCCCGCGCGCGGACGGCCATGTCTGCGGGGTCACACTGATCGCGCCGCAGTGGGTGGTCACCGCGAGCCACTGCGCCCGCACGCCCAATCAGGCTCAGGTCGGCACCCCTCGGGGCTGGCGGGTGCGCATCGGCTCACTGAGTGTGACCTCCGGCGGTGAGTCGGCCGAGGTCGACAGGTTCTATCGGTACTCCACCGAGGTCTACGGTAAGGATCTCGCGCTCCTGCACCTGCGCACTCCGGTTCGGGCGAAGCCGGCGCGGATCGTAGCGACCACGCCGGGCGACCACACCCCCGCCCGCATCATCGGCTGGGGCGTGACCTGCGACGAGCGAGAGCCGAAGTGCTACCCGGACCGCCTGCGCGAGGCCGACACCGTGGTGCAGCCGGACGCGGAGTGTGCGGTGAGCGGTATCACCGGCAAGCGTGAGCTGTGCGTGGGCAGCCTGGACGGAAGCGTCTCGGCCACCAACATGGACTCCGGCGGCCCGGCGCTGGTCCGCCGCGATGGCAGCTGGCTGCTGGCCGGGGCGGTCAGCGGCAGCAACGGCAACGACACGGCGACGGTGTACAGCGACGTGTCGGTGTATCGGAAGTGGATCCGAGGCATCGTCACGGGCATCGCGGTTCCGCCGGAACCTCACATGCCGTCCCTTGAGGGTGCCGTGCAGTTCGGCGGCTGTTCCGGCGCCGTGGTCCGCACCGCGGCCGCCCGGGCGCAGGATCCGGCTCTGCTCCTCACGAACGGCCACTGCGTCCAGGGCGCCCGCCCCGCGCCGGGATCGGCGCTGGTCGACCAGCCGGCCACCCAGCCGGTCACGATCACCGACCGCGAGGGCTACCCCAAGGTCGAGGCCAGAACGACCCGGCTGGTCTACGCCACCATGACCGGCACCGACGTCGCCCTGTACCGCCTGGACCGGACGTACGCGGAGCTGGCCGCCGCCGATGCCAAGGTCTTCGACCTCACCAGAACCCCGGTCGCGGCCGGTGACCGGGTGGATCTGCTGTCCGGCACCTGGGGCCGCCGCTGGAGCTGCACGGTGAAGGCAGTGGTGCCGAGACTGCGCGAGGGCGGGTACGAGCAGGAGAACGCGGTGAGGTACTCCAGTGCCTGCGAGCCGGGGCACGGCGCCTCGGGGTCGCCGCTCATCGCCCCGGACGGGCGGACCGTGGTCGGGCTGCACAACACGAGCAACGACGAGGGGAAGAGCTGCACGGAGAACAATCCGTGCGAGGTCGACCCGGCCGGCCAGGTGACGGTGCGCAAGGGCGCCCATTATGGGCAGCAGGTCGCGGCCGTACCCGCCTGCCTGACGCCCGGCTCGGTGCTGGACCTGTCCCGCCCGGACTGCACGCTACCCGCGCCCGGCCGCCCGGCGCCCGGAACAACGAAAGCCGGGTAGCACCCGTCACCGCGCCGCAGAGCTTGCGGCATGACGCGGCACTGCATATCGTGCCGATGTATCAGGTCGATATATCGGGCCGACGGTTCCCCGTGGCCCGACTGGCGCGGGAGCTGCGATGAGGCGGATCGACTACGACACCGAGCAGTACCAGGACTACGCGCGTGGCCGCGCGCTCTCCGAGCAGCAGTTGCAGACCTGGATCAGCGCCTTCCAGGCGGTGCTGCCCGAGCGGCGTCCGCTGGCGGGGCTGGACGTCGGCTCCGGGACCGGCAGGTACACCCCCGCGCTGGCGCGAACGTTCGGGCCGGTCACCGGCGTCGAGCCGTCGGTCCGCATGCGCGAGATAGCGCAGGCGCAGTCCCGGCATCCCGAGGTGCGGTATGTGGCAGGTTCCGCCGAGGATCTGCCGGTGCCCTCCGGCAGCGCCGACTACGCTCTCATGTTCCTGTCCTGGCACCACGTCCAGGACAAGCCGCGGGCGGTCCGGGAGCTGGCCAGGGTGATCAGGCCCGCCGGGCGGCTGCTGCTGCGCGCGAATTTCAGCGACCACCATCCCAGGCCGTGGTGGCTGGAGCACTTCCCCCGCGGCTTCGAGGCGGACGCCTCGCTGTTTCAGCCGCTGCACGAGGTCATCGAGATGTTCACGTCGGCCGGCTGGCGCGTCGCCGGCTTCGGCACGGTCACCGAGCCGTCCTACGGCACCCGCGCCGACATGCTCGAACGCCTGCGCCTGCGCACCCTCTCGTTCTTCGCCCAGCTCAGTCCCGACGAGCTGGCGGCCGGCTTCGACCGCCTGGAGCAGGCCGTGGCCGCGGATCCCGACGCGCCGGCGCCCGTGTTCTCCGAGCCGCTGCTCACGCTCGAACGCTGCCGGTAGGCCGCGGGCCCGATGTAGGGCAAGGGCGGCGGCGGGATGCCGTACCTGTACGGGCAGATCCTCGATCCCGGCCGAGCCGGCGACGCTGTCCGCGCTGCTCAAGAAGGGCACGACGGCCGGGAACAAGGTCACCGGAAAGATCACCTTCACGGATCTGGCCAAGGTCTCGCCATGGTTCTCCCGCTCGGAGGTCCGCTCCTGGCCCGGCAGCACGGAGGTCGAATACACGATGACGCTGACCTCGGCCGGCCTGGTCAGCAAGCTGTGGAGTTCGTTCACGGCCAAGGGCGTCCCGAACGACTACTCCGAATACGAGAGCAGCACCTTCATCGTCGACACCCGCTACACCGGCTGGGGAAGCAAGGTGTCGGTCAAGGCGCCGAATCCCAAGACCGTGACCGACAAGCAGTTCGGCTGAACGACGCCGGGTTCGGGGGCCGCGGACATCGAGGCGTCGGCGGCACCGCCCGTGACGGCCAGTGAAACCCGGCCGAGGGTGCCGTGAAACCGGCACCGCCGAAAGTGAAGCCATGAGCATCACAGAACTCGGACGTACCGAGGGCGGACCCGCCCTCGGCCGGGCCGCCGAACTGGCCGTACGCGCGCAGGGGCTGGTGAAGACGTTCGGCGAGCACCGCGCCGTCGACGGGATCGACCTGGAGGTACGCCCCGGCGAGATCTTCGGCGTCCTCGGCCCGAACGGCGCCGGCAAGACCACCACGATACGGATGCTGGCCACCCTGCTGACGATCGACGCGGGCCGCGCCGAGATCTTCGGCGTGGACGTGGCCGGCAACCCGCACGTGATCCGCCAACTGGTCGGCGTCACCGGACAGTACGCGTCGGTCGACGAGAACCTGACGGCCCGCGAGAACCTCTGGCTCTTCAGCCGCCTGCAGGGCATCGCCGCCCCGCGCGCCCGGCGCATCGCCACCGAACTGCTGGGCCAGTTCGGCCTGGAGGAGGCCGCCGACAAGGCGATCGCGCACTTCTCCGGGGGCATGCGCCGGCGCCTCGACCTGGCGGCCAGCCTGATCACCAGGCCACCGCTGATCTTCCTCGACGAGCCGACCACCGGTCTCGATCCGCGCACCCGCGGCCAGATGTGGGACACCATCCGCGGCCTGGTCGCCGACGGCTGCACGGTGCTGCTGACCACGCAATACCTGGACGAGGCCGATCAGCTCGCCGATCGGGTCGCCGTCATCGACCATGGCCGCAAGGTCGCCGAGGGCACGCCCGACGAGCTGAAGACCCAGGTCGGCAACTCCACGCTCCAGTTGCTGCTCGCCGACCCGGGCGAGGTGCCCGCCGCCGTGGAGGTCGTACGGCGCGTCCTCGGCGAGGACCCGGTGCTCAGCCCGGAGCAGGGCCGCCTCAACGTCGCCCTCGACCAGGCCGACCTGGCCGCGGACGTACTGATCGCGCTGCGCACCGCCGGGGTGTCGATCTCCTCGGTGAGCGTGGCCAAGCCCAGCCTGGACGAGGTGTTCCTGGCCCTCACCGGCCACGAGACCGATGGGGACGACGAGACCGGCACGAAGGAGAACCGATGAGCACCGTGATCGCACCCGCCCGCGAGGCGGTACGGGCCGCCGACCGGGTGGCGGCCGCCCGGCGTCGCGTCTCCACGGGGGAGACGATCGGCCAGACCCTGACGATGGCATGGCGGGCGGTCAAGAAGATGCGCCGCAACCCGGAGCAGTTCTTCGACGTGACGTTGCAGCCCATCCTGTTCACCGCGATGTTCGCCTTCATCTTCGGCGGCGCCATCGCCGGTGACGTGGAGAGCTACCTCCCCCTGATGATCCCCGGCATCCTCGCCCAGACCGTGCTGACGACGTGCATGGCCACGGGCACGCAACTGCGCGAGGACCTGGAGAAGGGCGTCTTCGACCGGTTCAAGTCGTTGCCGATCGCCCGGATCGCGCCGCTCGCCGGCCCCATGGTGGCCGACCTGCTGCGCTACGCGATCGCGGCCACTCTGACCTTCGGCATGGGTCTGGTGATGGGCTACCGCCCGGGAGGTGGAGCGGGCGGCGTGCTCGCCGCGATCCTGCTGGCGATCTTCACGGGCTGGTCGCTGGCGTGGGTTTTCACCTGGGTCGGCACCATCGCCCGCAGTGCCCAGGCGGTGCAGGGCATCTCAATGATGATCTTGTTCCCGCTGACGTTCCTGTCGAACGCGTTCGTCCCCGTCGAGACCCTGCCCGGCTGGCTGGCCGCGTTCGTCCGGTTCAACCCGGTCTCACACCTGGTCACGGCCACCCGCGACCTCGCCAACAGCGGCCTCGTCAGCGGAGAGGTGGCCTGGACGCTGCTGGCGTGCCTGATCGTCATCGTGATCTTCGCGCCGCTGTCGGTACGCAGCTACAAGCGGCACATGTGACGTGCGCCCGTCGCGGCCGGAGACCCGCTCGACGAGACCGCGCGCCTCGTCGAGCAGGTCGGAGCCGCGCCGATCGCCGTACTCGGCCCGCACGGCGGCGATCATCCCGGGCGCGGCCCGCTCCGCGTGCGGTTCGATCCGCTCGAAGGCCATGCTGGGCATGCTGGTGTTGTACGCGAACCGTTCGGCCAGCACCAGCAGCCCGATCGCGTCGCGGGGGGCCAGGGCTTCGCGCAACAGCCCCCACGCGCCGAGCGCGAAGAGTCTCGAGCCCAACAGCGGATAGTCGAGGATCGGGTTGTCCGCGGCCAGCAGGTCGTAGCCCCGGACGGCGGAGAACAGCTCCTCGCCGTACCGGGCGTCCTCCGGCGGGGCGTGGTACGCGTACGCCGTCAGAGTGACCGACTCCGCCATGATCGCCCACGGCGTGGTCTCCGCGCGCAGCACCCCGGGCAGACGCAGGTTGTGCGCCCGCTGAACGGCCAGGCGGTACTCCGCGAGCGCGGCGGCCGTCCTGCCGCGGGCGAGGGCGAGCTCGGCCGCGCACAAAGAGGCCATCGCCACCCCGCCGAGCACGGTCTCGTTGTCGTTGATCCGGATGATCTCGGCGAGTTCGGCCTCCGCGGTGTCGAGGGCGCCGTCGGCGAGAGCGGAGATCAGCAGCAGCGCGCGGAGCTGAACCTCGTCGTCGGCGGCGCCGATCCGGCTCAGCACCGGGATGGCGGTGCGCGCGTGTCCGACCGCCCGCCGCCGGTCGCCGCGCTGCATGACCAGGTGGGCCAGCATGGCGTGCATGATCGCGGCGAACCATGGCCCCTCGTCCTCGCGGAGCAGCGTCAGGGTCCGTTCGGCGGCCTCGATCGCCCCGGTGACGTCTCCCATGTTCTCCAGGACCTGGGCGCTCATCTGCGTCGCCACCAGAACCACGTCACGGTCGGTGCTCCGCGACAACTCCTCCAGCCGGCGACACACGTCGGCGATGTCGTCGGCCTCGCACGCGAGCAGCACCGTGGCCATCGCCCTCAGCAGGGGATCCGTCGCGTCACCGGTGGGCAGCGCACGGAGGAGGTCGCGCATCGGACCGCTGCCGCGGTCGGTGAAGTTCAGGCTGTTCATGAGCGTGATCAGCATGGCGGCCCTGGCCACCTCGACGAGCTGCGGCGGCGGCAGCCAGCCGCTGACCACCTGGGCGATCGCGTCCCGGTGAACGAGAATCCGGGAGTGGTCGCCGCGGATCGACCACAGCGCGCCGATGCCGGCCAGCAACTGGACCGTCGTGACGGGATCGGGCTCGCCGAGAGCCTGCCGGAGCAGATCGGCGAGGTTGCTCTCTTCCGCGTGCAACGCGTCGGCCGCCGCGAACTGCGTCGGGCCGAACAACCTGGAGCCGTGTTCGAGGGCGTACGCCGTCGCCCAGGCCCGCTGCGCCGCCCGAGCGGACACCTCTTCGCCGGCCTCCTTCAGCCGCATCCGCCCGAACTCCCTGACGGTCTCCAGCATCCGGTAGCGCAGGCCGTACGCCGTCTCGCGGACGTTCAGCATCGACTGCTCGGTCAGCGCGTTCACCACGTGCAGGGCGTCCGGGCCCAGCACGTGCTCGGCCGCGGCCAGCGTGAATCCGTCGCCGAACAGCGACATCCACCGCAACGCCAGCCGTTCCGGCTCGTCCAGCAGGTTCCACGACCACTCGATGACCGCGAGCAGCGTCTGGTGCCGGTCGGGGGCCGTGCGGTTGCCGCCGCGCAGCAGGGCGAACCGGTCCGCCAGGCGCCGGGCGATCTCCTCCACCGACATCACCCGTACCTTGGCCGCCGCCAGCTCGATCGCGAGCGGCAGCCCGTCGAGGCGGGCGACGATCTCCTCGACCACTTCCTCGTCGATCCGCACCCCCGGGCGCGCGGCCGTGG
Organism: Nonomuraea angiospora; assembly: GCF_014873145.1. Classification (NCBI taxonomy): domain Bacteria; kingdom Bacillati; phylum Actinomycetota; class Actinomycetes; order Streptosporangiales; family Streptosporangiaceae; genus Nonomuraea; species Nonomuraea angiospora. Next base: position 7,878,896 of record NZ_JADBEK010000001.1, read on the forward strand.
CGCGCTGGCGGAACAGCTCCACCGCGTCGCCCGTGGGCAGCTCGCCGAGCGGGTAGACCCGTTCGGCGGGGATCGACAAGGGGGCGCGCGAGGTCGTGAGCACCCGCAGGTCGCGGGTCGTCACGGTCAGGAACGCCACCAGCTCGGCGACGGCCTCGATCACGTGCTCGCAGTTGTCCAGGATCAGCAGCGCCGGAGCCTGATCGAGATGCTGGGCGATCCGGGCGCGAACGTCCGAGCGCTGCTCGGCGGTCAGGATCCGGCGCCCGCTGACCGAATCCCGGACCCCGAGCGCCGAGCCCACCTCGCCCACCACGCCCTCCGGCGAGGACACGCCGACGAGCTCGACGAAGTGGGCGACGGGCTGCGCGGCGTCCCGGCCGACGACATGAGCCAGCCGCGTCTTGCCCAGCCCGCCGGGGCCGATGATGGAGACCACCCGGTTGGTCTGCACCAGGGCGTGCACCGCACGGATGTCGCCATCGCGGCCGAGCAACGAAGAGCCGTCGAACAGGACGCCCGCACGCACCGGCCGGTCCGCGACGAGGAGCTCGGCGTACACGCGGGCGAGCTCAGGCCCTGGTTCGGTGCCGAGCCGCGCCACCAGGCCCGCGCGATAGCGTTCGTAGCGCTCCAGAGCGGCGGCGGCGCCTCGTACGGCGGCCTCGCTCCGCAGCAGGCAGGCCAGCAGCTCCTCGTCGTGCGGCCCATCGGCCGCGGCCTCCTCCAGCAGCGGCAGCGCCGCCTCGTGAGCGCCGCTCCGGCCCCGCGCGATCGCCGCCACCCGCCGGGCCTCGGCCGCCCACCTCGCCGCCAGGCCTCTCAGCTCGGCGAGCGCGCCCGTGGCGCCGTCCGAGCCGCCGGCCACGAGACCCATGGCCTCTTCCGCGCGGCCACGCGCGAGCGCCACGTCGTCCTCGCCCAGCGCGGCCCGCGCCTCCTTCACCAGCGCGCCGACCAGCAGCGCGTCCACCTGATCGGCGGCCAGCCCAAGCCGGTAACCACGTGGCATCCGCACCACGACCTCGGCACTGGTCGCCGCCCTGGTCCGCGAGACGACCACCTGCAGCGCCTTCGTCGGGTTGGCCGGCGCCTCGTCGGGCCACAGCTCCTCGACCAGGCGCTCGTCACTGACCCCCGCACGCCCGTGCAGGGCGAGCACGGACAGCAGGGTGTGCGCACGGTCGCCGACCACGCGCACACCACGCCAGCGGACGCCGTCGAGCAGGACCAGAGCGGGGGACACACCCTCAGCTTACGGACGAGTCAGCCGCGAGCGGCGTGACCGCTCAGTCCGAAGTGGCCGGGTCGCGGAAGAGGAAGGCGTTCGAGCGATCCGTGTGCAGGTAGTGCTGGAACCGCGTGGCCTTCGCCTGGGCTGTCCTGTCGGCGGCGACGACCGTGAGGAGGACGTATTTCCCGGTCGCGGTCACCCGCCGCTTGCCGTAGACGTACTTGTCGAGCATCTTGTCGCGGCGCCACTTCACCGCCCCCGAGGAGTTCGCCAGGCGCACGGCCGCGGCCTTGGCCGCCTTCGCGGTGGGGAAGGACATGATGACCTGCACCGCCGTGAGATGCCCTCGGTAGGCCGTATAGGCCAGTTGAACGGCGTGCTCACACCTGTTCCTGGCCAGCACGCCGTTCCTGTCCACCGGCGCGCAGGAGTCGTACGTCCAGCCGCCCACCTTCTCGGCCTTGAACGTGACGCTGCCCAGCCGGAAGTTCCAGTCGCCGTATCCGTCGGCGTCGATCGGCGGCTTCGGGCGCTCGCTCTTGCTGGGGCTCGGCTCCTTAGGTTCCGGGGCCGGGGAAGCCGCGGCGGTGCTCGGGTCGGGGGCCCTGAGGTACCTGTACACGCTGAACGTGAAGCCGCCCGGCAGAAGCACCGCCAGGATCACGACCAGGGCAGAAACCACACCGGGGTAGTCCCGCGGGCCGGGCTGCCGAGGGTGTCCCATGCGTCAATTGTGCTGTATGTGCCAGCGGCCCGCTGATCAAGTCAGCAGAACAGCGGCTTGCCGGCATCCTTCGGAACCTTCGGCATGGAGTCGACGACCTTCACGGTCATCACTGCCGAACTGGCGCCCGGAGTCTCCCTGACCTGTCCGCCCTCCTGCTGCCCGATCCAGCTCCGGTAGCCGAGGAACCGGTAGGTGCCCGGCTCGAAGATGAGCTCCCCACGTTCCCAGCCGCCGGGGTTCTCAAGCTTGAGCGAGGCGCCCACCCCGTGCCGTCCGGCGGGGTCGGTGAGGCCCGGGACGATGGTCACGGTCGGCAGCTTCGACAGCGCGCCGAAGACCGTGGCCCTGGTCCGGGAGGAGGTGAGCGGGTCCTGCGCCAGTTGGAGCAACGAGCTCGCGACGACCTTCTCGACCCGCATGCCGATCTCGTCCGCGCCCAGGTTCGTCTCCCCTCGTCTGCGCTGGTCCGACCGGACGAACGTCTCCGCGCCCTGGCGGATCTTCGCCAGAACCCGATCAGGATCGGAGGGAAGATCGGCGGCCTGGAACGGCAGGCGCAGGGAGCGCCCGCCGCACTGCCCCGCGCGCTGGTACTCCACCGTTCCGGGAGACTGCACGTGCTCAGGGCGCCGCCCGCTGATGACGTGGATCTGCCCGTACGTCGAGCGCGTCAGGGCCTTGCCGGGATCCCCGGCGGGCATCCATACCTCTTGGCGCACGTCCTGGGTGTACTCGCCCTCGGAACCGAAGGCGAACGTGACGTTCTTCCGGTCGACGTAGAGGAACTCCCCCGGCCCGGGCCGCGCATCCTCCCGCGCCGCGACCGTGGCCGCATGCCGGAGCAGCTCGGCGGCGCTGGCCGGAGGGGTCCCGAACGGAGCGGAGTCGTGACCGCCACGCACCATGAACAGTCCCGCGGTCACCGCCGCCGCCAGGCCCACGGCCGCGCCGGCCCTCATCGCCCACCAGCCGGCCGGCAACCCGCGAAGAGGCCGCCGCCGTGGCCGCGCCGGCTGACGGTGGCCGCTCCCGGTCCGCTCGGCCTCGATCTCCTCGGCCACCAGCACCCATGCGCGCGCGGTCACCTCGGGCGCGGGTCCGGGCAGGCTGTCGTGGTGGTCCTTGATCGCTTCGAGTTCGTTCATCACAGCGCCTCCCCGGCGGGACCGATGATCTTGCGGAGCTTCTTGCGGGCGCGGTTGAGACGTGATCCCACCGTTCCCTGAGGAATGCCGAGAGCCTCGGCCACCTCCTCGTAGCTGAGTTGGGCGCAGGCGACCAGCAGCAGGACGTCCCTGTCCCCGGCCGAGAGCCGGGCGAGACCGGCGGCCAGCCGCGGTTGCATGACCGCCGCGGCGACCCGCTGCACCACGCGCTCGTCGTGACTGGCGATCTCCGGGACATCGGCGCTTCTGGCCAGTGCCCGATACCTGCGCGCCTCACCGCGACGGTGCTCGGCGACCAGGTTGGAGGCGATGCCGAACAGCCAGGGCCGGGCGCTGGGGCAGGTCAGGTCGAACCGGTCCCGGCTCCGGAAGGCGCGCAGAAAGGTCTCTGCGGCGAGGTCATCCGCGGCCGACTCGCCCAGGCGCAGGTGAACATAGCGGTGGATGGCTGCGAAATATCGATCGAAGACGGCGCCGAAGCGATCAGGGTGACGCCACGACGCCTCTATCACTTGCGCGTCGGTGCCCTCGCTGGGAGGCGCCGAGTCTTTGGGGGGAGCTGTCATGCAGGCCGGCCTTTCAGGCGGTTACCTCGGAACACCTCTAGTTCGGCGAACCCCCGATTCCTCTTCACGGTCCATCACGCCGGCTGAGCGCCCGCATGAGCACGGCACCGGTCGCGAACGCCAGCACCACGCACAACGGGGTGTAGAGCAGCAGGTTGAGCCAGTAGAACGGGGTGCCGGTGTCCGTGCCCAGCCCGAAGGCCCATGCGAGGCCGAGCTCCGCGCGCGCGAGCAGCCCGGCGCCCAGAGCCAGAGTGACCGCCTTGACGAGCCGGCCGCCCCGCCCGAGGGAGACGGCGATCGTCGAGAGGGCGGCGACGGTGAGCACGACGATCAGGGGCACCAGGACGCGCGCCGTGAAGGGCGTGTCGAAGTTGAGCACCGCCAGGGAGAGCGCTCGCGGGTCCGCGGCCGGCCGTACCAGCCAGAAGAGGTGGAGAAACGCGTCGAGCAGCAGGACGGCGGCGACGAAGGCCGCCGGGAGTGAGATTCTCATGCCCGGCAGGAGGAGCGGAAATCGCCGGTGGTTCCATGGAACCTTCTTCACGGTCGACGCCTCTGGATGGATATGACTTGGCCTGTTGCTGATCTGGACCCGGTACGGAGGCTGCAGGTGCTCGCCTCCGCCATCCCCGGGGCGTCCATGGCGGAACGCGTCATCGCCGCCCCCTTCGAGGACGTCTGGGCCGTGGTGAGCGCCCTGGAAGAGGAGTTCGGCACCTTCGAGCCGGATATGCGACACCTGACCATCGTGTCCGGGCGGGGGAGCGAGCGCCTGGTGGCCAAGGCGCGCAGCAGGTACGGCATGCGCGCGAGGTTCGACGTCGAGCTGCGGCCCGGCTGGTGCTGGATGCAGAGCAGGTTCCTGATCGTCGGCGTCGCGGCGGCAGCCGTACCGGGAGGAACCCTGGTCGCCCAGACGGGAGGAGTCCGCGTTCCCGGCCGGGCGGCGCTGGTGCCCCTGGGCGTGCGGGCCGCGGGAGAGAAGGCCCTGGCCAGGCTCGAGGCGAGGGTCGTACGTCGATGAGCGCCGACCTGGTGCGCGCCGCGCAGGGCGGCGACACGATGGCCATGAACGACCTGCTGAGCGAGCTCACGCCCTACCTCGGCCGGATCTGCGGGCCCATCGCCCTCGACAACGGTCCCGACGCCGTCCAGGAGGCGCTGATCTCGATCTTCCGGAACCTGGGGAGCCTGCGCGATCCGCCGGCGTTCCGCGGCTGGGCCCGGGCGATAGCCGTACGGGAGGCGGTCAGGATCGCCAGGCGGCAGCACCACGCGGTGGAGCTCGCCGAACTGCCGTCGAGGCAGGACGTCGAGAGCGCGGTGGACATCCGCGACGTGCTCGAGCGGCTGTCACCCGAACATCGGGCGGTGCTCGTCCTGCGTGACCTGGAGGGGCTGCCGGAGGAGGAGGCCGCACGGCTCCTGCACGTACCGGAGGGGACGGTCAAGTCGCGCCTGCACCGCGCCCGCCGGAGCTTCCGCAAAGCCTGGCAGTCGTGAGGAACCTCGTGAGGCTCGTTCGCCTCCTTCTGGTGGAATCCCACAGAACGGAGAGCACCCATGAGACCTCGTACACTCGCGGTCCTGAGCCTGATCCTCACCCTGGCCGTCGGCGCCGTTCTTTACGGCGCGTACGGCTACCGCCCCGCGGTGGCCGGCTACCGGCCGCCGGCGAACGCGCGCTTCCTCGACACCCCACTCGCCCGTTTCCACTACGTCAAGGAGGGCTCCGGCACACCCGTCGTGCTGCTGTCGCCCGGGGCTTCCTGGACGTACGGCTGGCGGCGCCAGGTGCCGGAGCTCGCCCGCACCCACACGGTCTACGTGGTGGACCTCCCCGGCCAGGGATTCACCCGGCTGAAGGACCGCGCCTTCACCTGGGACCTGAGGGGGATGACCACGGCGATCGGCGTGTTCCTGAACGCGGCGGGCATCCAGCGTCCCGCGCTCGGCGGGCTGTCGTGGAGCGGAGGCTGGGCCCTGGCCTACGCCCAGCGCCACCCCGAACGCGTCAGCAGCCTGCTCCTGCTGGCCCCCTCCGGCGCCGCCACCCGCGATACGTGGGTGTACGAACTCATGAAGTACCCGGTCGTCGGGGAGCTGTGGAACAACTGGTACTACGCCGACCGGGCCAGCTCCCGCGCCGCGCTCGACCGGATCCACGTCAACCGCGGCAGGATCCTCGAGGAGGACGTCGACGCGTTCTGGGCACCCGGCACCTTCCCCGACAACCTGGAGAGCCAGGTCCTGCTCGAACGCGGCCTGGACTGGCGTGAAACCCTGGCCGCCATGCCGTCCACCACCACGCCCACCTTGGTGATCTGGGGCCGCCAGGACACCGTCAACCCGGTGCGGCAGGCCCAGGAGTACGCTCGCCGGATGCCCGCCGTACGGGTGCGCGAACTCGACGGCTGCGGCCACGCGCTGACCACCGACTGCCCGGAGCAGGTCGCGCGGCTGATGGCGGACTACCTGGCTTCAGGGCCTGCATCTTCATGATCTCCAGCACGCCACGCGCGACGCAGACCAGGAGAAGATCGCTTACCAGCGCCTTATGATCTCGTTCATGCGCGAAAGGATCTCCCGGTCAACCGCTCGCGTGCTGCTGGTAGATGACGTCGATCGGCTCCTGGTCTACCGCGGGCTGCTGCTTCAGGTTGAGGATCCTTTCTACGCCTGGTTCACCCCCGGGGGCGCCGTCGATCCTGGTGAAGACCTGCATCAGGCCGCCGCACGCGAGCTTCGAGAGGAACTGGGGCATGTCATCGCTCCCTCGGCTCTCGGACCGGTCGTCGCGATCAGTTCGGGAACGTGGTCACTGGGCGGTGAGACGTTCAGCTCAGTGGATTCCTACTTCTTCCTTCGCGTCAGTGGACTGGAGGTGGATACCTCCGGCATGGATGACGAGGAACGGCGGGTGACTGACCGTTTCGAGTGGTGGACGGTTTCGCAGCTGAGATCGGCGGCCGAGCTTGTCGTACCGATGGGCTTGGCCGCGCTGATGGAGCTCCTGCTGCCGGGGGATCTTCCAGGTCAGCCCGTCACGCTGCCGTGGCATTTGCCGGCTGCGGGTGCGGCGGCAACGCCTGGATGACGGCTGACCCCTGCATTACGCAAGATCATTAGTATTGGGGACCGCGGGTTTCGCGGTGGTGAGGCGTTGCCGTTCCTCCCTGACGATCCGGTCGGCCAGCTTTTCGTCGGAGATGTCGACGGCGTCGGGGGTTGACTCGGCGAGGTGGCTGCGTCTGGCGTAGGCGTCGAACAACTTGGCCTTACCGTGCATGATCTCTATCAGGCGTTCGTCCATGCTGTCGGGTGTGAGCAGGCGGTGTACCTGCACGCGCCGTACTTGCCCCATGCGGTGCGCGCGGGCCACGGCTTGGCTTTCCAAAGTCGGCTTGACCTGGGGCTCACAGATGATCACGACGGATGCCGCCTGGAGGTTGAGCCCTACCCCGCCCGTCTGGATCTGCGCGAGCAGCACCGCGTGACCTTGAGCCGCCGTGAACGCGTCGACCACCTCCTGGCGGCGTCCCGGTTCCAGGTCGCCGCTGAGTGGCCCATGAACCGGAGAATCGATGGCGTGGCCGACGGCGGCGAGCACGTCGCGGAAGTAGGAGAACACGACGACCTTGAGCTCGGCGTGAGCCGCCTTGTCGACCAGCTCGCGCAGCCGTTCCAGCTTGGCGGACTCCTCGGGTACCGCGTAGGCCGCGCGGCGCATCGCCATGAACTTGCCCGACTTCACCGCGTCCCGGTAAGCGGCGGCGTCGGCCGAGCTGAATTCCTCCCACTCGTCCATATGGACCAGATCGGGCAGCTCCGTGACCACGTCCTTCTGGTTGCGTCGCAGGTAGACGGGCGCGACGGCGCGGCGGAACTCCTGTGCCCGATCGGTCGTCTCACCCAGCTCGACCTGGCCGAACAACCCGGGCTGGAGGTGGTCCACGAGGGCGCGGAACTCCTCTAGGCGGTTTTCCATCGGTGTGCCGGTCATGAACAGCACCGTGCCGACCTCCTGGCACCATCTGGCGACGGCCTTGGAGCGGCGGGTCTGCGGGTTCTTCACGTAGTGCGCCTCGTCGACGACGAGCATCCCCACCTGTGGCACGGTGTTCAACGTGTGAAGCGCGTCGAACGTGGTGACCGCGACTCCGCCGCGTTCGAGCCACGCGACGTGGGCCAAGGGGCGCTCGTCGCCATGGAGCCGATAGGCCTTGAGGGAACTGCGGGTTTCGATCTCGCGCAGCCAGTTGATCAGCACGCTGGCCGGGCAGACCACCAGAGAATGCGTCGTGCCCCGCGCATGCAAGTGTGCCAGAGCGGCGATCGCCTGGATCGTCTTGCCCAGGCCCATGTCGTCACCGAGGATCACCCGGCGCTGGGCGAGCGCGAACCGGGCGCCGAACGCCTGGTAGCCGCGCAGCGAGACCCGCCGCAGGGTGTCGTCGAGCTCTTGCCCTCTGACCCGCTCAGCCAGATCGTCGGGCAGGAAGCCCTCGGCGGCGGCCCGATCCGACGGCGCCAGGGCCGAGAGCTCCGCCAGCAGGTTGTAGTAGTCGGCCGCGCGGATTTCGAAATCGATCCACGCCAGCGTCCCATCCGGCGACGGGCGCAGCAGGTCCGTGGTGGCCTGGGTGATGAGCAGCCTTGTCTCGGTCTCATCGGCGAGCAGGCCGGCGATCTGCTCCGCGGCCTGCGCCGCGCGGGTGCGGCGGCGGCTTCCGGACAGGATCCTGCGTAACCAGCCGCTGATGGGGCGGGCCTGGGGGATCAACTCGTTCAGCCGCCGTACGACCGCCCCGGCCGTGCGGCGGGCGCGCGGCAGTTCGGGCCCGACGGCGACCAGCCGGTACAGCGCGACGAGCAGCCGGGTGGTTTCGGCATCCCGGTTGTCGACGTCGATGTGGGCAGTGCAGGACTGCCTCGTGGCTCGCGCAATGCTCTCGGCTGCTCGTTGCGCCTGCCATCGGGTCTGCTGCCCGACCCCGGGCAGTTTCTGCAGCTCGTACGGCGTCGCCTCCAGCACGCTGAGCACAGTGGTGTAGCCGGCCTCCTGCAGCGCTCCGATCCGCAGCCGGCCACCAGCGACGTCCTTCAGCCGAGACACCGGCATGGCGCCGAGTTCCGCCCTGGCTTGCCGCCCGCGGAGCGGTTCAAGGGCGGCACGGACGTCTGCGACCGCTCGTTCGTGTTCGGCGACCAGGTCTCGCGCGTCGCTCAGCAGCCGCCGTGCGCGCCCTAACAGGCCCCGGACATCCCTGGCAGACGGTGATCCCATAGGCCCGAAAGTATCTCCCAAGCCTGGCCATGCTCTTCAGGGAAGGTACGCAGTGTCGTGCAGGCGCCGTAGACCTCGTCGCCGGCGACGAAATCCAAGCACACGCCGTCGGACCAGGCGTCGGCGGGCAGATCGCTGGCCGGCTCGCCCTTGGTGGCGAACCTTGGCTCCAAGGGCAGGCCGGTGGTTGATCGCCTTAACAGGGCGCTGATCTGCTCGGCGGGAATCCATTGCCGCGAGCCGATCAGCATGCGCCCCGCGCCGGCGCGGATGTAGCCCAGGTGGACGAGGTTGATGCCGTTGTCGATGCTGCCCACGCAGTCCATGTGCTGACGCTTGATGCCGGCCGTGGCTGTGCCCCTATTCTCCTGACCGGGCTCATCCAACGATCCCACGCTCAGACTGGTCGGCTGAGCAGCGGGTCCAGGTGGGAGACGGCGGAGCGGCGGATGGCGCTCATCGCTCCCACGGTGTCCCAGCCGGCGCTGGGTGGCATCAGGGCTGGACTGGCCCACCTGGTCAGCGATCGTCCAGCCGTTGCGTTTGGGCAGGCCGGCCATCACCGCGCGGACGTACTTGGTGGCCAGTGCATTCGCCGCCTGGAATGCTCTCTGTCCCAGCCCGCACGACTCCCTCTGGACAACTCACACATCCACCTGATCGACTTCGTCAATCTGATCGCAGCGAGCCGAGAAATGACCTGACGAGCCCATGACCCTCATTACCCTGCGGCAAGCCGCCGTCCGTTTCGAGCTCTCCCACGACGCTCTACGGAGAATCGCGGCGGCTGGTCTGCTCCCTGAGGCCGGTCAACACGGCGACAAGCTCGTCATCTCTACGGACGTGGCGCAACGAATACGAGCTCGTTCCGCTGTAGCGCTACATCACCTCCTGCCAACGACAACGGGCACCGCCACGATGGCAGTATTGCGCGTCGACGCGGCGAAGCCCGTCCCGAATGAAGATCGGCCCTTCATCGGCTTTCACGCCGAACTGACACCTGAAGACCTGCTAGAGGCGCTGCGCGGATGGTGGGTGGGCAGGCCGGAAAAGATCGCCCAGGCTGGCATTCTCCCGGTGACGCTCGGCGGCTTCGTCGTCGCCGTACTGACGGGGCTTAGCAGCTGGGACACGAAACTGACCGACAATGGCCGGATCCGCCATCGTTTCGACGCGAGACTCGCCGGCTACATCAGCGACCTCAGCACGCCTATCAACATGATCACGATCGGCACAGCCGACGACCTGCGGATCGCCGAGCTCCTTCTCGGCAAGCGACTCACATCCACGGCCGGCGGCCCGATCGCCTACGTGACCGTAGCCGCTCATCAACCAGCATCCGGGATGAGCGGCCACTGATCCCATGGCAGCCTGACGCGCCGGTGCAGCCAGCCTGCGTCAAGGCTCTCAAGGAGCTCTCACAGCGCTACGGCTTCCCGATCGGCAGGAGCGGAGCGAGCGTGCAGGGAACGGTTGAGGCTGTAGCTGTACTTTCAGCTGTACAAGATCGAAAAGGCCATTTCCCGGTCATGGGAAGTGGCCTTTGACCCAGAGTGGAGCAGCAGTCCGCGAGTGACCGTGAGTACTCCCTGTTGCCCACCCTTAATGGCCCGCTAATGGCCCGGCGATCACGCGTTGCACTGCCACCAAGAGCGGTGCGACCCTGACGGGCATGTACGACACTCCTCCGAAGCGAGCGCTTTTCACTGTGGGATCGCTCAGGGGGGACATCGCCCGGCGCAGGATCGAACTCGCCCTGGCCGAAGACGAGCCTGAAGGCGGCGGTGGACGATGACCGGGGACAGCGCGGGATGGTCGTTCGCCTCCGCGAGGGGACCGGCCCGATTCGCCGCCGCTGAACATCGCCGCTCCCCCGAAGCGGAGCATGCGATGGGAGCCCACGCCACGCTATGCGGCATCCCAGCAAAACAGATCGTGGCCTACCGGCACCACTTCAGGATCAGCGGTGCCCGAGCTTGCCCGCGCTGCAGCGAACGGGCTGCGGCCGCGCCCACCGTTACCTGCGGGCAAGAGCGCCTGCATGACAAGGTCCTGACCGCCGTACCCAGCCCGTTGCGGACCCGGCTCCTCAACGCACTGCGGAACGGCGCCCCGATCGCCATCTGGATCAACGGGCCGGCGGACGGAGTCGCCGTTTATGCACACCTCGACCACATCACCGACGGCGCCGAAGCCGTGAAGGACCTGCTCGCCACCCATGACCCCATCGGCGTCGCACGAGTCGCCCAGCCCTCCGGCGAATTCATCGTCCTGCTGCCGCAGCACACGGACCCGGTCATCGCCTGGGCCAACCGGCCTGTCACATGGTGGCGCACCTTGGTGCGTGGAGTGACATCTGTTGCCAGCGCGATTGTCGGGAAGACCGCAGCGGGCACCAAACAGTGATCAATGGGTCTTCCTCCGGGGCATGGACGCGGCGGGCTTGCCCCGCCATGGGCTCGCTTGTGCACGGTCCACGTAGGCCAGCCGACTGACCACCGACTGCCCGGAGCAGGTCGCGCGGCTGATGGCGGACTACCTGGCTTCAGGGCCCGAATCTCCATGATCCCCGGCACACCGGGAACACCCTCGCGGCTCGATCCAGCTCGAGCCCTGGCGGACCTCAAGGCCCGTACGGGGGCATGACGGCAACCGAGCACCACTGGCCCGGATCGAGAGCATGATTCGTCATGACCGCGTTCGGCCTTGGTCCTCCACCAGGGCGGCGAAACCGTCGAGATGGCGGGCGAGCCCGTATTCAAACAGACCGTTCAGGTCCGACGCCGTTTCCTCCGGAATCGCGGCCAGCAGAGGAAATCGTCCGCTGTCGAGGAGTTCGTCAGTTCGCTTGCGCTGTGCCACCCACCATCGGTCGAGCGTCACACCGGTCTCCTGCTCCGCTTCGACCTCATCCGCCATGGACAGAGCAACGGTGAGGACCAGTGCGTGCAGCGTGAGCGCCTCTTGGATCCGGATCTCCATAGGCAGCCCGAGCCCGTCGAGTGCGCGCAGGGTCCACTCGGTGTGCTCCATCATGTTGGGCACGAGCGACGGGCGAGTGAACGAGATGGCCCTGGGCAGCCAGAGGTGTCGCCGGCACAGCTCCCATTGCCTGCGGGAGATCAGTTCGAGCTTGGCACGCCACCCCTCCGGCCCAGGGATGGGCAGATCCGTCTCGCTGAAGGTCTCGTCGACCATCTGCGTCACCAGTTCGTCTTTGTTCGCCACATGCCGGTACAGGGACATCGGACCGACGTCGAGCTCGGCCGCCAGGCGTCGCATGGAGACGGCGTCGAGTCCCTCGGCGTCGGCGATGGCGATGGCGGTACGGAGAACCTGCTTCCGGTTCAGCTTGGTGATTCCGCCCTGTCGCGGCTTCAGTGGCGTGCTCGGGCCGGTCGGCTGCGGCCGGCTCGCGCGTGCGCTGACCACGGTGCCGGAACCGACCTTCGCCTCGACGAGCCCCTCGTCGCGGAGCGTCGCCATCACCTTGGTCGCGGTGGCGACCGCGACGCCCCATCGCTGGGCGATCTGCCGGATGGACGGCATCCGCTCGCCGGACCGCAGGTCGCCGGTCAGGATCCGGGCACGGATCTCCGCGACGATCCGCCGGTATGGCGGATCCGGTCGCTGAGGTGATGACGCCATGGGAGCCCCCGATTCGTCGGTGAGGTCGCTACTTACGAGATGGTGTACTAGTTCACTCACTACAGTACTAGTTCACTTTATCAGCCTTAATAGCACGATAATCCGGCTTTTATCTGGCGGCTCGCTACTCTGTACGCATGACACTTGATACACCGTACGCATCGATGTGGCAGGCAGGTGCCGCATGAGCCGGTCGGGGGACCCGATGTCCATCTCCTTCGCCGAAGTGCGGTCGTGGCACCGACCGTTGATGATCATGGTGGCGGCGATGTCCGCGCTCGTGGTCGTCGCGATCTTCGGCCTCCTCGCAGACGGTCGCGAGCTCATGCAGCAGTCGATCTGGGTGAAGCCGTTGAAGTTCGGGGTGTCGTTCGTCATCCATGGCGCGACGCTCGCCTGGTTGTTGCCGAAGCTTCGCAAGGCAAGGCGCACGATGTGGACTCTCGGGACACTCCTGGCCGTCGCCGGGCTGGTCGACGTCGGTTTCATCGCGGTGCAGGCCGCTCGCGGCACCTACAGCCACTTCAACACCGGCACGGACGCGTTCAACGAGATCGGGCAGGTGGTCTTCTCCGCGGGCGTGGTCGCGTTGTTCGCGGCGAACCTGCTCATCGCCGTCATGCTGCTGTTCCAGCGGATGGGTGAAACGGCACTCACCTGGGTACTGCGTGCCGGGATCGGGCTGGCCGTCATGGGCATGGGGTTGGCGTCCTTCATGGTCGGAACGGCCATGAGGAAGCCCCGGATGGTCGAGGATGCCTATGGCAACCCGGTCCCGCTGGTAGGGGGACACGGGGTGGGAGTGCCCGACGGCGACGGCATGCCGATCACGAACTGGAGCATCGTGGGTGGCGACCTGCGCGTTCCGCACTTCATCAGCCTGCACTCCATCCAGGTGTTCGTGCTCGCGGTGGTGGTTCTCACCGCCCTCGCGGCCCGGATCAGCTGGCTGCGCAGCGAACGCGTGCGCGCCCAGCTGACCGGCGTCGTCATCCTGGGCTACGCCGCGCTGTTCATCATCACGGCGTGGCAGGCGCTGCGAGGTCAGTCGCTGATCCACCCCGACACGGCCACGTGGATCGCGCTCGCGGCGTCGGTTGTCGTGACCGCGCTGCTGGCAGTTCTGGCCATCTCGGCGGCCCGCCGTAGCGAGATGGCGCCCGCCGGGCCACGGGCCCGCGCCCAACGCGACCGGCGTGCACCAGCTGTCCGGTAGCCCTCACCCAACCCAACAGGCCGAAAGACGTGGGTGGTGCCCGGCGAGATGACTTTCGGGGAGTTTTGCCGAAGCGGAAGGCTTTCGCCCCTCGGAATCAAACATCGCCAGCCGGCCGCCTGCCTCCTCGGCCAGGCGCTGGACCGGGATGGCCGTCCACAGGCTGTGCAGGACCGTCGCGCCGACGAACCCGCCGCCGCTTCAGCGCCGCCCAACCCGTCCTTGACTGCTTCGCGGACGGCCGGCAGGTCACCGCTGGCAGTACGCCGTCGTGGGCCGCCTGATCAGCACCTGGCCGAGGCCACCCCACCGCAGTGGGCCGGCGTGCCCTGGCCGGGCCGGACGCGCTTACACCGCAGCCCTTAGCGCCATGAAAGGGCGAAGCAGGGGCGCGAGAGTCGCCCGGATGTGTCCCATCCCCAAATCGCCCTGATTCGCGCGAAAATGTTCTGGAGCTATAGAAGGCCACTTCCCGATCACGGGTAGTGGCCTTCGACCTGTAGCGGACCTTTCCGACCCGAAGACAGCTGACCGGCTGGCCGCCAAACTCGGCAAGCATCCCGGGGCTTGGTCGATCGCGGCGTACGGCGCCCCGGCCACGCCAACGGTTTCATCCACGGATTAAGGGCTATTTCTCAGGACCTTCCGGCCCGGGCACCGAAACCGACCTTGCTGAAGCTCACGACGCGGATGGTCTCGGGACCAATTGGAGCGTATGGACGTGCCCCGCAGTGAGGACGTCCTCGCCCAGGTGCATCCCAGCAGCGTCGTGGTGAGCGCGCGCGGTGGTGGAGTCGATGCTGACCAGGGACAGGTCCACCTCACCCCGCTTCGCCGCTTCCGCGATCAGGCCCTCCAGCAGGGCCTCGAAGAGGCCCGTGTCACGCCACTGCCGGAAGCGGTTGTGGACGGTCGACCAGGCACCGAACTCCTGCGGCAGCTCCCGCCACTGTCCGCCGGTCTTGAACCGCCAGATCACACCCTCGAACTGCTGCCGTAACCGCTCGGGATGCGGGCCGTACTTGCCGATCGGCAGCGAATCCCACAGATTGATCAGGACTCGGTAGGCACCCCACTCGGTCGGCTCCTGCGTCACCGAGAATTGATCAAGGGTCCGGACCTCGCAGTGCCTGATCCGTCCGGTCTCCGGCGCTGGTTGCCCTCGTGGGCACCGGTGGAGCTTGCCTACTGTGTCCGTGTGAGTGACGTGACGAGCGGGCGTACGGGACGGGTGGTCGTGCTGGTGCTGCCCGAGGTGAACCTGTTGGATCTCGGCGGCCCGGTCCAGGTCTTCTGTGCGGCAGCCCACTTGGGCGGCTGCTACCGGCTGGAGTACGTCGCCGAGACCGGTGGGGTGCGCTCGGCGCAGGGGCTGGAGCTCGCTGGGCTCCAGGCGCTCGCGGCGACGCAGGCGGGACCGGGTGATCTGGTGCTGGTACCGGGGCCACGACTGACCGGATCCGACCGACTGGTGTCGAGCGCCGCAGTGCGATGGCTGCGGGATGCCTATGACGCGGGGGCGCGGGTGGCATCGGTGTGCAGCGGCGCCGCGGCCCTGGGAGAGGCGGGGCTGCTGGATGGCCGGGCGTGCACGACGCACTGGTCGCTGACCGGAGCGATGCGCGAGCGGTATCCGGCAGCCCGGGTCCGCGAGGCGGCCCTGTACGTCCACGACGGGCGCATCAGTACCAGCGCCGGCATCTCCTCCGGGATCGACCTTGCACTGTCCCTCGTCGAACGCGACCACGGCCCGGAACTGGCCGCCGCCGTCGCCCGTGAGCTGGTGCTCTATCTACGGCGGGACGGCGATGCTGCCCAGATCAGCCCATTCCTGCGCTACCGCGACCATGTGCAGCCCGCCGTGCACCGGGTGCAGGACCACCTGGCTCAGAACCTGGATGCCCCGCACTCCCTCGACGAGCTCGCCGCCGTTGCCCATCTGTCGCCGCGTGGTCTGACGCGGGCCTTCACCACGGCCACCGGGATCACTCCGCTGGCCTACCAGCGCCGGCTGCGCCTGGAACGGGCCCGTGCGCTGCTGACGGACACCGACCTGACGGTGGAGACGGTCGCTGCCCGTTGCGGCTTCCGTGACGCACGGCAGTTGCGCCGCCTGGTCACCGAGAGCTTCGGCATTCCGCCGTCCCGACTCCGCACGCAGTTGCGCCCCGCCGGCTGAAACGCCCGCCGGGAACGGCTCCTGACGCCTTCCCTCGGCCACTTCCCTTTCTTGTTCTCCCCATGGGGGCGGTTGCGTGTGCCGCACCGCCATCGATCGACCGTTTTATGGAGGTATGTCGTGTCAAGATTGAAGAGGGGGCGGGGGGTGGTCCGCCGTACGGGCTGGGTGCTCATGGGCACGGCGCTGTCGGTGGCGTCGTTCGCCGGGATCGCCTTCGCGGGGGTGAGCACGTCGATGGCGGACAGTTTCGCCCCCGCACCGACCGCATCGGACGCGCGTGCGTGGCCGACCGCGCGGGCCGTGCCGACCGGCCGGATCACGGTGGCCGTGGTGGTCAGCAACGAGGGGGCTGTGGCCACCGACGTGATGGCGCCGTACCGGGTGTTCGCCGAGTCGGAGAAGTTCTTCGTCTACACCGTGGCAGCCGAGCGCCGCGTCTCCCCGCTGTCCGGCGGAGCCCATCTCCTGCCCGACCACACGTTGGCCGAGGTGGGCAGGGGAGTGATCCCTGAGCCCGATGTGGTGGTCGTGCCCGCGGTGACCGAACCGGCCGACGCCAAGGAGGCGCGACTGCGGGACTGGATCGTGGAGCGGCACCGCAAGGGCGCGCGTGTTCTGGGAGTATGCGCGGGCTCGGAGCTGCTGGCGGCCTCCGGCCTGCTGGACGGCCGGGACGCGACCTCCTTCTGGTCCAACATCGGCTCCCTGAAGCGCAATTACCCCCGGGTGCACTGGAAGGGCGGCCAGCGGTATGTGGAGGACGGCCGGGTCACCACCACCGCCGGCGTCACCTCCGGTACGGTCGGAGCCCTACGGGTCGTGGAGGAACTGGCAGGCAACGGCGAAGCCGCCCGAATCGGGAAGGGCCTGTCGTATCCGGGCTGGACTCTGGACGGGCCGACCACGATCCCGGCCAACCACCTCACACTCGGCGACCTGCCGTACGCGCTGAACGCCGCGTTCCCCTGGCTGCGCTCCACGGTGGGGATCGGCCTGGTCGACGGCGTCGATGAGATCGACGCCGCAGCCGCCTTCGAAGCGTACGGCGGGGTGTCCTTCAGCGCACGTACGGTGGTCCTCGGCAGCCGTGGCACAGTCACCACTCGTCACGGCCTCGTCCTGATCGCCCAGCCGACAGGTTCCAGCTCCCACGGAGTGGACCGCTTCGTGGTGCCGGGCGTCGCGGATGTGTCGGCCGTCGACACGTCGCTGCGCACCTGGGTGCACCGCAACAAGCTGGCCGTCGAACTGCCCGGCGGGGGACGGCATGCCGGTGAGTTCGGCTTTGATCCGGTCCTGCGTGACCTCGCCCGCCACAGCGACCGCTCCACGGCCCTGGTCACGGCGAAGTTCTCGGAGTACCCCTCCGCCCACCTGACGCTCACCGGGGCGGCCTGGCCCTGGCGGTCGACCCTGCTGGCCGTCGCGGCGGCCGCGGTCAGCGTCGGTGCGGGGTTCCTTCCGACGGCGATCCGGCGGGCTGTGCGGCGCCTGCGGGCGGCATGACAGCGCGTCGCACCCCGCGGGGTGCTCTCCCAGCCCACAGCCCCTTACCGGCCCGAACCCGACACCATTGATCACAACTCCGGACAGGCCCTAGTTAGTTCGGTTACCCCGCCGCGAAGCATCAGACGGTCGGCGCTGCAAGGCTAAGTAGCCTGCTGGTGTGAATCTTGTGCAGCGTGCCGTTGGCGCGGTCGTCGGCTCGGCTGTGGGTGACGCGCTGGGTGCTCCCTTCGAGTTCGGCCCGGCGGGCGCCTTCTCCTCCCGCTTTCCGGTACCGGGTGCCGGTGGCGAGATGAGCGGAGGCGGCGGCTGGGACGCCGGCGAGGCCACCGACGATACGCAGATGGCCGTCCATGTAGCCGAGTCGTTGCTGGAACGTGGCGGTTTGGACCCGCCGGATATCTTCGCCCGCTTCCAGCGATGGGCGGCCGATCAGCCGAAAGACATCGGACTGCAGACCGAAGACGTACTGACCCGCGGTCTGCCTTGGGATCAGGCCGCCGCCGCCCACTACCGGAGCAGCCACCGAGCCGCGGGTAACGGCGCGCTAATGCGCGCCACTGCGTCGGCGGTGTACTTCGCCCGCGAGGGACGGCAGGCCACCATGGACGCCGCTCGGCACATCGCCGCCCTCACCCACGGTGACTCGGCGGCATGGGAAGGCACCGCGATCTTTCACGACCTGATACGTGTCGCCCTGGACGGCGCGGACCCCTTGGACCAGCTCTCCCAGACTCTCACCGCTGTTCACCCCGACCATCGTCAACGCTACGCCACCGTCCTCGCCCGCAGCTGGTATCCCGGCCAGGCCACCGAATTCAACGGCGCCGTCTGGCCCTGTCTCGGCTCAGCCGTATGGGCACTGCGCACCACCCGCAGCTATGAGGGCGCCATCCGCGCCGCGATCGACCTGGGCGGCGACACCGACACCGTCGCCGCGGTCACCGGCGGACTGGCCGGAGCCGTGTACGGACCGGAAGCGATTCCAACCAATTGGACCGAGGCCTTACACGTTCCGCTACCCGGAAGCGGCGGCCGAACCCTGCGTCTGCCCCAGCTGATCGACCTCGCTCGTGATCTCGTAGAGCGTCCGACTCCAGACTGACGCCGGATCCCGGCTGACAGAGCGCAATGACCGTGCGCTTCTCAGGTGCAGCAATCACCCTGCTGCCCAGCTGCTACCGGGGGCGCCAGTCGATCGTTCGTGGTGCCCTCCGGAGTACGTGATGACGATCATCATGCGGTCTCGCGAGGCTGAGAGCCGGAGCGCTTCCTCGAAACACTGGTGTGCCTCGCCGTGCGAGCTGCGTGAGAGCCCATCAAGAAGACGATCGAGGCTTCTCGGAATCCCCGAACTCCAACGGACGAGGCAGGCGTGCGGAGAGTCCACGTCCACGCCATCCGCAAGACTCGCGCCCTTGCTCGTCGCCCTCGACGTCCACCCGCGGGTGGCCATGCAGATCCTTCGCCACTCACAGATCGCGGCGACCACGAACATCTACAGCGAAGTCTCCTCAGAGGAGACACGCAAGGCGCTTAAACGCTTGGGCGGCACCTCGGTTTCTAGCCTTGGTGGCCAGCCAGTCCGGCCGGGGGAAATCCGGTCGACAGGCAAGCCACAGTGCACTGTGATGGTCCAGCCCCCGCCGCACGGAGCGGACCGATCGCAGGAGGTGCTCTTGGCAACCGTGAGAACCGCGGACACCCGCCCCACGATCAATGCCTCACTGGTCAGGAGGCTGGTCGATACGCAGTTCCCACAGTGGGCCGCGTTGCCCCTGGAGTTGCTCGATCCGGCCGGGTCGGACCATGTGATCTACCGGCTGGGCGAACAGCTGTCCGTCCGGCTGCCCCGCCACGACGGCGCCATCGGACAGGCCGAGAAGGAACTTGAGTGGCTGCCCCGGCTCGCCCCGCGACTGCCCCTGGCCATCCCGGTACCGGTGGGAGTGGGTGAGCCCGACTTCGGCTATCCGTGGCGGTGGGCGGTGTCCCGCTGGTTGGAGGGCGAGGTGGCGACCGTCGAGGCGCTGGCCGACTCGTCCGCGGCCGCCGTCCAACTGGCGGAGTTCCTGGCCGCCCTGCAGCAGTTCAAGTCCGAGGACGTTCAAACGATGAAGGCCCGCGAGGACCTCGCTGACCAGCCGTTGGCGGGCCGGGACCGCGCGACGCGGGCCGCCATCGCAAAGGTCGGCGACGTGTTCGACACCACTGCCATGACCGAACTGTGGAACGCGGTCCTGAGCGCCCCCGGATGGGATCGTCCTCCGGTCTGGTTCCACGGCGACTTCCACACCGGCAATCTGCTGACCGTCGGTGGCCGTCTCAGCGCGGTCATCGACTTCGGCGGGCTCGGCATCGGCGATCCGGCCTGTGATCTGATCATCGCCTACACGCTGATGTCGGCCGACAGCCGGGCCGCCTTCCGCGCCGCGCTCGATGTGGACGACGCCACCTGGACCCGGGGTCGCGGCTGGGCCCTTGCCACCGGTCTGAACGCCTACACCACCTATGCCGCCGTCAACCCGAGGGTCGCCGCGCAGACCACCCGTCAGATCACCGAGGCCCTCATCGGCTAGATCAGACTTCGGTGGAAGGCGGAGCCCTAGCATGTACTCTGCAGCCGTACAAGATCGAAAAGGCCGCTTCCCGATCACGGGGAGTGGCCTTTGACCTGGGGTGGAGCCTAGGAGATTCGAACTCCTGACTTCCTGCTTGCAAACGGGAGCCAGTCACCACGCCGAGCGGTCTTTCTCCTGGTCAAATGGCAGATGCCGACTGGTGGTGGGTGCTCGTGTAAGACATCGTTGCTGTACTCCGCTGCTGTACAGCACTTCAATCGTTACGCAGGAGGCGGCACGTACTGGCTGCCCTGTCCGCCGACTGTGTAGATGGCAGGAGTGCCATCAGCTGGCGAATCCTTGGCGTCGTAGGTGCTCGATCGCATCGGGCTGAGTTCGCGTCCACTGCGTACAGACCGCCCAATGTACCGGGGTTCCGTCCTTCTCTTCGAGCAGCACGTCATGGTTACCAACTCCCCCGCATGCTCCCGCTTCCCCGTGCGCGCTGCACCGGCCAACGGCCCCGTCCGTGTCGTTGGGGAATCGGTTCGGGTCGTGGTCCCGAAAGATCTTGACGATGGTGGACTCCATCTATCTACGGTCCGCCGGGTGATGCTGTCCGTCAACGGGCTGAGTGATCACGACCGTCCCGCCTTCAGACGGGCCGATCATCCCGCTCGGCTGATCGAGACCGTGGTTAGGAACGCGTGAATGGCAGCCGGGGTACGTCCGTGTGCGGGGACGTTGCTGTCAACGCTGCGGTCACCTCGTCGCCCCGTAAGCTGTGCACGAAGCCAAGCACCTTTCTGGGCCGGTTAGTCCGGCTCGATAACCCACACATCGATCGTTGCCCCTGGGAACTCGCCCGCCTCTGGAAGGCGCTTGACAGCCTCGATGCGGTCGACTCTGTCATCGGCGGGCTGTGGTGTCCCACGCCATGCCCGTGCGCCGAAGATGCCCTCCATCGCATCGAGCGTGGGCTTGATGAGGTTATCCAGATCCCAGACCTCGTTCGCATTGCGGGCCGCGGCAAGCCGGAACTCCAAACGAACGGCGAAACGCGCGGCTTGAGGCTCCACTCCGCTCGCAGCGATGGCCAATCGAACAGCATCTTTCCAAGGCTTTTCGTGGGCGGTGGCGAAGGTAGCAGGCCGACCGGTCACCTGAATCGTCACCACATGGCGATCCGTCATGCGCTCTAGGATCGCACGCCGCCTGCGCGGGCGGAGATGACTCGAACCACCTGCTAATCCGTAGCCAGTTCGAGATCGTCCACGGAGATCTACCGCTGTCGGAAGTGCCTGCTAAGCGCCTTCTCCGCCTTGATCATCTTCCAGGGCCGTACGCCGGTGTCCGGAGGCGTTGTTAGCGTCGTCGTTAGCAAGATCCGCTGCTGGTGGCTTCCCCGTGGTGGTGGCATGACACCGACCAAGAGCCGATGACCTGTCCGAAGAGACTCGTCAGTCGTCGAAGCTGGCGATCCATTCATTGATGAACTTCGACGCCTCCTCGGCGGTGACGACATCTCTCCTGGGGGCGGCCCCGAGGCTATCGGCGAGCAGTTCTGGCGATACGGGTTCCCCAGTGACGACCAGGTAGCACGATAGGCCCTCACTCATTTGACGTGACATCGAGGAGACGAACGCGTCGCGGCGGTACCTGTTGCAGAGCAGCAGCAGGTTCTGCTGTTCCAGCTCTGTTCTCAGCTGTCGCAGGGCGTCTTCGAAGTCGATCGACGAGTGAACTCTGATCGGCGAAGCGCTGGCGCGAGTCAGTCGGAGCTCGTACGTCTCGCCATCGGTCTGCGTTGTCACCTGGCAGGGCAGAAGGGATTCGTCCGCCAAGTTGACCAATTCGAGGTCGTGCATGCTCACCTCGGCACGTAGTGGGGGTTCGGAATCCAGACGTCGTCAGCGCTTCCGTACTTGCCTGGTTTCCAGGCTCCTCTGATCTGCGATGGATCGATCCGCTTGAACACGACCTCCTGCTCGCCTCTGAGGTGCTTGAAGCCGGGGCCGTACTTTACTTCCATGCCGTTTCCGCGGTCATCGATCTCAAAGATGTATCCCTTGTGTCCGACAGCGAACCCCCTGGCAACGTTCTTGCTCTTCGAGGCGGCGATCAGGCCGTTCTCGCCGGAGAGGTGCTGTTCGATGCTCATGTCCGGGTCGCGAGCGGTCATACCGTTCTCGAAGATTCCCTCCAGTGTCCGACCGTCCCCCCGGAACAGCGGTGGCACCTCCTTCCCCTTAAGTTCGAAGCGCTCCCCGAAGCGTGACAGCGTGGCCGTCGGCTTGGGCTTGATCACGCTCTTGGCCGCCTTGCCCAGGGCCCCGATGGCCTTGGCGGTGCCTGAGGCAGCGCCGCTGGAGCCGGCCGTTGTGACGGCTGCCACGATGTCCGGGAGGAGACGGCCGAATGCCCGCTCGGGGTTGGAAGCCCAGGTATCCCAGTCCAGCGCCGACTTGGCGAACTCGGCCGGGTTCTGAATGCCGTAGAGCAGGCTTTGGCCCAGGTCGTTGACGCTGCGTTGCCAGCCCATGAAGTCGACGACCGCCCGGGCGGGAGAGTAGTCGACCACCATCTTGCCCAAGCCGGTCACGCTCTCCACCGCGCCCTTGACCGTTTCCGTCATCGGGTTGCCGGAGGTCAGGTTCGGGTCGAAGGCGTCCTGGATCTGCTGGCCGATGCGGTCCCAGAAGCCGCCTGTCGTGGGCAGGACCGCTCCCGGAGCGAACATCGAGTCGTCGACCGAGATCGGCGGCTTGCCAGCGCCGAACAGCTCCGGCTTGTCCAGCTCCATGCGTTCCAGAAGCAGCAACCGCTTATTGATCTCCGGGCCCTGGGTTCCAGCCCACGCCGCTACCTGACGCACCGTGTCGGCCGAGGCGGTCGACAGCCAGGCTCCGCGCAGTAAGTTCCATAACTCCTCGCCGATGGAGTCCAGCGACGATTCAGCCTGGCGCAGTGCGTCCTTCAGGCTGCGGACTCCCTCGGGGACCATGCCCTCCAACTGGCCCATGGGCCTAGCCGGGAGTGTCGGCCGGCGTACGGGCCAACAACGCCCGCAGTTCGTCTACCACACCGGCGCACGCCCCGATCAAAGCTTGGCGCTGAGAGGTCAGCTCGCCAGCGAAGCGCTGAGCGGCCCGGCCGGTCCAGACGTTCAGCGCCATGAGCTGAATCGCGCGGTCGAGACCGGGGCTGGCTTGATCGGTGAGTTGCTCGGCTCGGCGTAAGGCCTGTTCCACTTGCTCCCGGGTCATACGCAACTCCTTCGGATGCACGATCAAGCTCCGGACCGGGGGTGTAAGGCTATTGGACAGCGCTTCACTTAACGCAGCAACCGAATCGCCGGGATTGGTCTGAAGTGCCAGATATGCGAAGCCCTGCTTTACGAGAGTGGTAGGAACTTAGCCTGATCGAATGGCCTGAGCTGGTCACTTAATCTTCGCAGCGCGTAATCCGCACAGGATCACCCCGTGCGCATCCCCAATCCGATCGTGAGAGCAACCCTGTCATCCGATGGCAACACAGGTTGAATGTGTAGTGTCTTCAAGTCGTGACGGATAGCGCTCGGTGCGATACCACCGTGGTGTGCGGTACGGGTAGAGGGGCGGGTACACGCCCGCAGAGCAGGAGCGGCGCGGGCGTCTACGGCTGCAGGCGGCCGAGTGGTTCGAGGCCGGAGAATCGATCAAGACGGTCGCCACACGGTTACGGGTCCACGAGCGGTCGGTAACCCGCTGGCGCAAGTCCTGGCACGAGGGCGGGACGCAAGCACTGCTGTCCAAGGGGCCGGTGTCGAAGGAGAAGCTGTCGGCCCAGCAGTGGGAGCGGCTGGAGACCGGGCTGCGGCGCGGCCCCCCGGCCTGGGGGATACGACGAGAACCAGTGCTGGACCCTGGCACGGGTCAAGACGCTGATCGGCCGGCTGTTCCACATCGGCTACACCATCGAGGGAGTGGGCAAGCTGCTGCATCGCCACGGCTGGTCGGTCCAGGTCCCGGCGCGGCGGGCCTTGGAGCAGGATAAGGAGGCCATCGCCGCCTGGAAGGAGCAGGTGTGGCCGGTGGTGAAAGCACCGCGGCGGGCCTGGGCGCCTACGTGTGTTTCGAGGACGAGGCCGGACAAGGGCTGAGGCCGCCGAAGGGACGCACCTGGGCGCCGGTCGGGGACAGGCCGGTGGTGACGGTACGCGGCAAGGGCTCCGGCCGGGTCAACATGGCCGGTGTTGTGGCCTACCGGGACGGTGAGCGGCCGCACCTGTTCTACCGGCTGCATGTCTACTGCGGCCGCAAGGGCGAGCCCAAGTCGTTCTCTTGGATGGACTACTGGGACCTGATCGTGGCCGTCCACCAGCACCTGGACGCGCCACTGGTCTGGTGCTGGGACAACCTGAATGTGCACCTGGTCGGCCAGCTTGTCGAGTTCGCCGCTCAGCCCGCCGATGGGCTGCGCATCGTCCAGTTACGGCTTACGCGCCCGAGTTGAACCCGGTCGAGGGCGTCTGGGCTCTACTTCGCAGGGCCCTGGCCAACTTCGCCGTCGCCGACCTGCCTGGACTCGTCCGGATCGTCAAACGCAAGCTGAAGAAGATCCAGTACCGGCCTCATCTGCTCACCGGCTGCCTGGCCCAGACGGGGCTCTTCATCGACACCCCGGCAAACCTATGACCGACTCTACGAATTCAACCTGTGAAGCGAACCATGGCCGCAGGTCCTTCAAGCCGAGGACTGGAAGCCGCGCGGCGGCTTGTTCGATGTTGTCGGAGTCACGTTCGCCTCATCTGTGCCGCCTTGTCGTCATCGTCATAACTTCAGTACCAATGGGTGGTTGTGTTTATATTTTGGCCTGGCCGAAATGGTCCATCTAGAGTACTTAATCAAGATGCCTTGCATTTGGTACGCAGTGCATACACAACACTTCGTTGTGTAATGTTGGTACACGTCAAGACCTATTGCGCTTCATTGGTAGATCTAGAGGGAAACATGGGATAGTCTGCAGGGCTCTGTTGATCAGAATTCAGGCGTACAGGTAGGGCGCAGGATGAGCACGTACATCGAGGAACTGGCGCAGCGGTCGCCGAACTTCGGGTTCTTGCTGCCGCATGAGCCGATGCTTGTTCTGGACGGCGTGTCTGCGGAGTCGCATGTCTACACCGACCCTGACGCCGCGATGTATAAGGCTCGGCGCTTCACGGAGATTCTCGCTAAGTTACTGGTCCGGCTCACCAACACTACGGTTCAGCATGACGACCAGAAGGGGCGCATCTACGCGCTGAGCAGGGTAGGGGTTCTGGTTCCGCAGATCCGTCAGGCTTTCGACCAGGTACGAAGCTCCGGAAACCGGGCCGTTCATACCCACTACGGGGACGTCCGCGCCGCGCTTAATTGCGTCAAGGTCTGCTTCGAACTGGGAGTTTGGTTCCATCGGGCGCTGAGTCCTAACGACGGGCGCACGTTCGCATTCGTCCCCCCGGCCGATCCAGACACGGCCCAGGCGGCGAGCGCGGCCGAGCAGGCCCAGCTCGACCAACTCCGCGCCGAACTGGCCGCACATCGCGAGCGGCTCGCGGAAGCACTGGTCACACGGGATGAGAAGGCCACCCTGTTGGAGGCCGAAGCACGGGCGCGTGCCGAGGCTCAGCGCGCTCTAGAGCAGGCAACCGCGGACCGTGACCGGCTGCAGGCTCTCGTCGAGCAGTTGGACACGCGCCTGGCCGAGATGGAGTCGGCGTTCACCGGGAGCCTCAAGAAGATCAAGAAGCCGTCTGCGGTCGAGCGGGACAACCTCATCGCAAGGGCGGTCCATGCTGCCCGGCTGCCTCGAACCGAGAAGGAAGTACGCGAGGAAGTCGATCAAATGCTCGCCACATCCGGCTGGCTGGTGCAAGACGCGGACAAGGTGAACCTGTACGTTGGCCAGGGCGTGGCCCTGCGCGAGGCTCACACCGCCAGTGGCCCGGCGGACTACCTGCTCTATGTCGACCGAAAGCTGGTCGGCGTGGTGGAGGCTAAGCGAGAAGGTACAGCGCTGCGCACGGTCGAGAAGCAGTCGGCCCGCTATGCCGAAGGGCTGACCGCGACCCAGCAAATGCAGGCATGGCGTATGCCGCTGCCGTTCCGTTACGAGACCACCGCAACCGAGACCCACTTCACCAACACCCTCGACCCCAACCCGCGTTCTCGCGAGGTCTTCTCCTTCCATCGGCCCGAGGCACTGGCCCGATGGATGCGTGCAGCCGAGGACGACGAAGCGGCGCCTACCCTCCGTGCCAAGCTTCACTGCGGCCTGCCAGAACTGGCCGAAAAGGGACTGCGCCCAGCACAAGTGCGCGCCGTACGGGGCCTGGAGGCGTCGCTACGGCGGAGTGAGCCACGATCACTCATCCAGATGGCGACCGGGGCGGGTAAGACCTACACCGCGGTTACCGCTTCCTACCGGCTGCTCCAGCACGCTGGAGCGTTCCGAATCCTGTTCCTGGTAGACCGGAACACCCTGGGCAAACAGGCACACAGCGAGTTCACCAACTACGTCACACCCGACGACGGCCGCAAGTTCAGTGACCTGTTCAACGTACAGCGGCTGGCCGGCGCAGACATGCTCGATTCGTCCAAGATCGTGATCTCCACGGTCCAGCGGCTATATGCCATGCTCAGGGGCAAGGACGTTCCGCCCGCCGACACCGAGGACGAAGCACTCGACTCCTACGACATCGACGAGGTGGTAGGAGTTGAGTACAACCCGAAAGTTCCGCCGGAGGCCTTCGACCTCATCATCGTGGACGAGTGCCACCGCTCCATCTACGGCCAGTGGCGCGCGGTCCTGGAGTATTTCGACGCTTTTATCGTCGGCCTGACCGCGACCCCGGTCGCACAGACCTTCGGGTTCTTCCACCAGAACTTGGTTAGCGAGTACACCTACACCGAGGCGGTGGCCGACCGCGTCAACGTCGACTTCAACGTCTACCGAATCCGTACTGAGATCGGGGAGAACGGCGCGGTAATCCCGGAGGGGATCGTGGTGCCCAAACTCGACCGCAAGACCCGGGCACAACGATACGAAGAACTGGATGATGACTACCCCTACACCGGGCGCCAGCTCGGCCGGAAGGTCGTGAGCAGGGGCCAGCTCAAGCTTGTCCTGGAGACTTTCCGTGACAGGCTGTTTACCGAGATCTTCCCACGCCAGCTCGGCCAGCCCGAGCGGACGTACGTGCCCAAGACGCTTGTCTTCGCTGTGGACGAGAACCACGCCGAGGAGATCGTCGGAATGGTCCGCCAGATCTTCGACCAGGGTAACGAGTTCTGTCAGAAGATCACGTATACGGCGAAGAATCCCGACAAGCTCATTACGGACTTCCGTAATAGCCCGGAGTTACGGATCGCCGTCACCGTCAACATGATCGCCACAGGAACCGACATCAAGCCTTTGGAATGCGTCTTCTTTCTCAACGAGGTGAAGAGCTGGGCGATGTTCGAGCAGATGAAGGGGCGCGGTGCCCGCAGCATCGACCCGAATGAGTTACATGCAGTCACCCCAGACGTCGCCTCCAAGGACCGGTTTGTGCTGGTCGATGCGGTCGGCGTCACCGATTCCGAGCGCGTGGACGCGTCCCCGCTGGAGAAGCACACCGAGAAGCAGATCAGCCTGGAGCGGCTGCTGAAGAAGGCCGGCACTGTCAGCCTGTCCCTGGAGGAGACCTCCACCCTCGCCTCACGCCTCGCCCGCCTCAACCAGCAGATCACTCCCGAGGAGCGCGCTGAGCTGGAACGCCTCGCCGGGCAGCCGATGACTGAGGTGGTGCGGAGCCTGTCCCGCTGCAACGACCCCAACGTGCTGGACGAGGGCCGGCAGACCGGCAGGGGATGGGAACGCCGCCTGGTCGAGCAGGCTGTCGAACCTCTGGCCGACCCTGAGTTCCGGCAGAGGCTGCTAGACATCCGCCGCGCTCACGACATCGTGTACGACGAAGTCAACCAGGACAACTTGATCGAAGCACGAGGTGTGGATCGAGGCGAGACCGCCGAGCGCATCATCACCTCCTGGGCGGACTACGTCCGGCAGCATCGGGACGAGCTGACCGCCCTTGAGCTGGCCTACCGCAGCGGGTCGAGCGGACGCGAGGTCTATCGACAGCTCAAAGAACTCTCCTCACAGCTGGCCCGCCCGCCGTACCAGTGGACCCCCGACCGACTCTGGGAGGCGTATGAGCAGGTCGGCAAGGCCGCCGCTAGCCCGGGAGTACAGCACGGCGTGGCCGACCTTATCCAGCTCATCCGCTTCGAACTCGGCCTCATCGATGGGCAGCCCCGGTCGCACCGCCGCGTCATTGAGGAGCGATTTGCCAACTGGCGCGCCCGTCAAGAGCAGGCAGGAGTGCGCTTCACCGCTGATCAAATCTGGTGGCTGGAGCGAATCCGCGATGTGGTCGCCACCAGTGCAGCATTCGACCACAACGATTTGGACCAAGTGCCTTTCACAGAACGCGGCGGCACCGACGGTTTTCTCCACGCCTTCGGTGACGACGGTGCTGAAGCTATCCTCACCGACCTGAATCGAGACCTCACCGCATGACCGACCTACCGCCTGGCTGGGTACGAACGACGATCGGCGATGTATGTTCCGTGGTATCAGGCGCAACGCCGAAGACCACGGAGCCAAACTATTGGGATGGAAACATTCCCTGGATCACTCCTGATGATCTGTCGCGGAATCCAGCTAAAATTACCTATCACGGGCGTCGATTCCTTACTCAAGACGGGTTTGATTCCTGTTCGACGCAAATGATTCCGGCAAACGCTGTCTTGTTTAGCTCTCGAGCGCCCATTGGCTACATAACGATTTCCGGGAATGCGGTATGTACAAACCAGGGATTCAAAACTGCTGTCCCCCCAACCGGAATTGACTCGAATTATCTTTACTGGTATCTACAGTTCAAGGTGCCCGAAATTCGATCGCGAGCCAGTGGTACAACATTTAAGGAGATTTCGGCTAAGGGGTTCGCGGACACGGAAATGCTAGTTCCACCTCTTGCTGAGCAGTGGCGCATCGTCAACGCCCTCGAAGACCATCTCTCCCGTCTTGATGTGGGCCTTAGTGGGCTGGAATCCAATGTACAAAGGGTGGCGAACTGGAGATCGTCGCTCCTGGCAGCTGCCGTATCGGGAAAACTTATCGAGCCGAAATCTCCATGGAAGGTCGCATCGATCGGCGATCTGGCGAAGGTAGGGACCGGTGCGACGCCCCTTAGGTCGCGTAAAGATTACTACGATGGTGGGGATATTCCGTGGGTTACCAGTGGTCTGCTAAATGAACCATTTATAGATCAAGCTGATCAGTTCATCACGTCGGCTGCGCTGAAGGAAACTAATGTCAAGTTGTGGCCGGCCGGAGCATTGCTGGTTGCGATGTATGGAGAGGGGAAGACGCGGGGCAAGTGTGCAGAGCTCCGGATTCCGGCTACAACTAATCAGGCGTGTGCCGCTATCGTTTTTCGTGAGGAGAGTGAATGGCGACGGCCTTGGGTCAAGCTTTTCCTTCAAGCTACCTATGAAAAGAATCGGAAGCTCGCATCCGGTGGGGTCCAGCCAAATCTCAATCTTGGCCTTGTCCGTAGAATTCAAATTCCGCTTCCATCTCGCTCGGAGCAGGATGAGATTCTTGCAGAGATGGATCGTCAATTGACAATCGGAGATTCGCTGGCGGCAGTGCTGGTTCGATCTCGTCGCAGAGTCGACGTACTGAGGGCGGCTCTCCTTAGAGAGGCATTCACGGGGCGCTTGGTACCCCAGAATCCTGAAGATGAGCCAGCGTCTGTGCTGTTGGAACGGATCAAGGCGGAGCGCACGGCCATGCAGACTCCCAAACGTCGCGGTAGCCGTACCGGACCGGAAGCAGCCAGGACTAAGAGCAATAGCCGTATGAAATCCGAGAACACGCCGAGACAGGAGACGCTGTGAACGCGGCGCACACGCGGCGACTGGTCGCGAAGTTGTGGAACTACTGCGACGTCCTTCGTGATGACGGTGTCTCCACGATCGACTACGTTGAGCAGCTCACCTACCTGCTGTTCCTGAAGATGGCGCATGAGCGGGCCAACCGGAGGCTCAACCCGGATACTGCGCTCGCCGGTGTGGCGGCAAGGTGGCAGACGCTGTTCGACGCCGAGGCCCAGGACCTGGAAAAGGTCTACAGAGAGACGCTGGAGCACCTTGCCAAGCAACCAGGCACCCTCGGGGTGATCTTCCGCAAGGCGCAGAACCGGATCCAGGACCCAGCGAAACTGAAGCGGCTCATCGTGGACCTGATCGGCAAGGAGAACTGGTCCAGTCAGGGGGCCGACGTCAAGGGCGACGCCTATGAGGAGCTGCTCGCCAAGGGCGCCGAGGACGTCAAGACCGGCGCGGGCCAGTACTTCACTCCGCGTGCCCTGATCGCGGCGATGATCGACTGCGTCCAGCCGGGACCGGACGACACGGTCGCAGATCCGGCCTGCGGCACTGGCGGCTTCCTATTGGCCGCGCACGACTACATCGTCGAGCACCACGGCTTATCGCTCACGCCTGAGCAGCGCGAACGGCTCGCCTCTGGCGCGATCAGCGGGATCGAGTTGGTGGACGGCACGGCCAGACTTGCGGCGATGAACATGATCGTGCACGGGATCGGCAGGCCCAATGGAGCCTCCCTGATCGAGGTCCGCGACGCCTTAGCCGAGCCACCCGCCCGGCACCCAAGCGTGGTGCTGGCCAACCCGCCGTTCGGCAAAAAGTCCTCGATCACAGTGATCGGCGAGGATGGCCGGGCGGACAGGGAAGCGATCTCATACAACCGACAGGACTTCTGGACCACCACTACCAACAAGCAGCTCAACTTCGTCCAGCACATCGCCTCGATGCTCGCGATTCCCGGCCGAGCCGCGGTTGTCGTCCCCGACAACGTCTTGTTCGAAGGCGGAGCGGGCGAGACCGTACGCAAGCGCCTGCTCAAGCAGTTCGACGTACACACGCTACTGAGGCTGCCGACCGGCATCTTCTACGCCGGCGGGGTCAAGGCCAACGTGCTGTTCTTCGACAAGAAGGAAGCTCGGCCAGGCCAGTCCTGGACGGAGAAGCTGTGGGTCTATGACTTCCGTGTTGGCCAGCACTTCACACTCAAGCAGAGCCCGCTGCGCCGCGAGCATCTGGACGACTTCGTGAAGTGCTACCGGCCGGGCGAGCCGCGTTCAAATCGGATCGAGACAGAGCGATTCCGCCCGTTCAGCTATGAAGAGCTGATCGCTCGGGACAAGGTCAACCTCGACATCACCTGGTTGAAGGATCCGTCCCTGGAGGACGCCGATTCCTTGTTACCTCCTGAGGTAATCGCTCAGGAAGTTGTGGAAGACCTGGAGGCCGCACTCAGCGAGTTCGCCGCGATCGCTGAGGCTTTGCAGGTGGCGCGAGCGCGGTCCGCTGAGTCGTAAACCTGCCAGACCAAGGGGAGCGCATGACGCACGAAGTGGGGCTCTGGCGGATTGGCGCAACCGGCGAACCCGTTCGTGTCACCTCCAGTCCGATTCCGCTGGAATCCCAGTTGGAAACGCTGATCGCTCGGGATCCCGCGATCCTGGACGAACCGCTGATGATCATCGGACGGCAGGTCGTCACGGACTTCGGGGGGATCATCGACCTGCTCGGGATCGATGGTGACGGCGTGCTGCACGTCCTGGAGTTGAAGCGCGGTCGTACGCCCCGCGAAGTCGTGGCCCAGATCCTTGACTACGCTTCCTGGGCCAAGGACCTCAGTCACGATGACGTGCTGACCATCTACGCGGAGTCTCAGCAGGAGCCCCCCTTCGAAGTGGCGTTCTCGAACGTGTTCGGCGCCAGCCCACCGGACGAACTCAACGCCGGCCACCGGCTGACGATCGTGGCTCATGACGCCGACCCCGCCACGGAGCGCATCGTGAGTTATCTCAGTTCGTTCGCAGTTCCTGTCAACGTCGTGTTCTTCCGGTACTTCGAGGACGACGATCGCCGGTACCTGGCACGTACGTGGCTGATCGACGAGAGCAAGCCGTCGCGTGCGACCTCGGTCAAACAGCGCAGCGGCACCAAGGAGATGTGGAACGGCCAGGACTGGTATGTGGCTCTGGGTGAGGACAACGGGCACCGTAGCTGGGACGACGCCCGCAGGTATGGGTTCCTGTCCGCCGGGGGCGGCACCTGGTTCTCTCGGACGCTAATCAACCTGCCCATCGGAGCACGTGTCTTCGCCTGCATCCCCAAGACCGGCTACGTCGGCGTAGGCACAGTGATCGGCGAGGCGCGCCCGGCGAAGGAAGCAGTCCTGAAGATTGACGAGGAGGCTCAGCGCTTCCTGGACCTCGATCTGAAGGCGAGCTACCGACACGAGGGCGATGATCAGGACGAAACCCTGTCCGAATACATCGTACCCGTTAATTGGACCTACGATGTTCCTCGTGAGGAGGCCGTATGGACACGTGGAATGTTCGCTAATCAAAACAGCGCCTGCAAGCTGCGCAGCAAATTCACACTGGAGCGGCTGCTGGAGGCGTTTAACTTGGACGAGTAAACAGAAGAGTGACTGAGTCAGTGATTGGCGATACGTACTTGCTATCGGATCCCAGATCCTGTTGACCTCTCCGGAGCTTCTATCGACGCTCACTAGACGGCAGTTACAGTAGGTCGCGGGATCCCGGTTCACCTACTCGGAGTGCGACTACGCGTCCCGAGTTTCTATCTTCAGCGAGAACTAGCGCGGCTGGCCATAAAATACGCCCAGCCCGGCGATAGGCCCGAGGATCGGGTACGCATGTGGTGGGAGGATAAATGAGTGCTGGACGATATCGGTCGATATTCCACACGCGCCTTACTCCGGCAGACGCTATAGCCACTGCATCTCGTGAATGGCGCCAGTGGCTGGTGAAGAAAAGCGCGCATAAGAAGATCAATATCGAGGCATACGACGATGGCCAGGCCGTTCTAGGAGACGGCATAGTCCTCCTTCGCGACACAAGGACGGCTGGAGACGGCACACAGACCAGTAAGTGGCAGTTGCGTGAGCACAAGGACGGTGGTTACTGGCTCAGTTCCCTGATCGTGCACGCGCCGGGTAAGGTGGCGACTGCCGACGAACGCACCTGGTTCTGGCTCGATGTCGAGCATGTGCGCCCAGACCTGAGTCCGGAAGATACTCAGAGGCCTTCTCCTGCAGCGCTTCCTGGCCTTGCGCGCCAGTTGCTGGGGACGTTGGACGCTCGGGATCATTGGGCTTATCTGCGTCCGACACCTACGCTCGTTCGTCCTGATAGGCTGGACGATCTCTTAGAAGTTCTGACCGACGAACAACGGCGACTTCCCGCAATTGTCGCTTCTCCCCATGACCGTATCTCGTTCTCTGCCTGGAAATCATCAATTGATGGAGTGACCCGCTTCCTGCCGGGTCTAGCCAGCCTTTATCTTCTAGATCCGCTTACAGCGGAGGAGTTCAACCATGCTGTGGGTACCGCATACGAAGTTCGGGGAGGAGCGGTGCGGACTTATCTTCCCGACCTTGACCTCGCAGTGGAGGAGGACGCAGTTCGGCACCGATTCTTAACTGGTGCTCGAATCGAGGCTGATGCCAAGAGATCGGCGCAGTTGATCACTGCTTTGCCTCGGCAACTGGCGGCGGATGGGCGTTTGCCTGGCCCGCTAAACAAGCTGACGCGGACAACCGCGGTTTCGCCCCCGGCTAGTCCGAGACCTGTGTCGCCTCCGTCTGCGACATCATCTTCTGACTTCGCGCGCCTCATCGAAGAGAATGTGAAGCTGCTTGCAGAGAATGTCGAGTTGAATGACCTGCTCGATCTCGCCGGATACGAGGAGCAGAAGGTCCGCGAGGACGCGGCCAATCTCCAGGATGGACTCCTCGACACGGCGGCAGAGTTGGAAGTGGCAAATCAGAAGATCGCCGAACTAACAGACTTGGTTCGGACACTGCGGCGCAGGCTGACCTCTGCAGGGCGCGCAGCCGAGGCTTATCTCCCGGCCGAGGTTCCGACGGTGCTTCCGACACAGTTGCCGGAAGTGCTCGAACGGCTCGAAGAACTCGATCGTGTCGAGTTCACCGGCGAAATCGACTATGTGTGGAAATTGCAGGAGAAGGCGCAATCGTCGACGTGGGCGCAGACGGCCTGGCAGGTGCTGCTGGCTTTACAGGACTACGCTGAGGCAGTTTCTAAAGGCGAGTTCAACGGCGACTTTCGCCGCTGGTGCACAGAGCCTGTCCCCGGTGCTGCCGCTATCTCCGCGGGAAAGGTGAAGCCGGACGAATCGGATACTGTTCACACTAATGCCAGACTGAGCCGACTGCGACTGCTGCCCGTACCACCAGAGGTCGACCCATCCGGTCACGCCTACATGTGGTCCCACATCCGGATCGGTAGCGGGGCTGGGATGAGCGCCCCGAGGATGCATTACTTCGACGACGTCCGGAACACGGGCAAGATCTACATCGGCTACCTCGGTCCTCACTTGCCCGTAAAGTCGACCAACTGAAACCATCTGCTGATACACGTCCACGACCAGCCAAACAAGCCCAGTGTGCGTGGGTAGATTTGGAAGTTCGCAACACCAAGGAGACCAGAACTCGGCGGTGTGGAACCGTAGTTACTCGTTGGCAAGTGGATCCGGAGCGCAGGGCCGCCAGGCCCGAGCACCGGAAGCCGCGCGGCAGCCGATCGCCCCAGCCCGAGATGTGAGTACCCAAGTGAGCGATCGTCACGACCTGATTTTGGGATTCCTGGGAGGCTTCTGGGGCGCGGGGCGGTGCGTGCCCGGACCGGCCGAAGAGCCGCAGCCGGGCACGCTTGCCGGCATCGCGCCCGGCGGGCCGCGCAGCGGGCCGCCCTTGATGACGTACAGATAATTGGCTTTCTGATCTCGGGGCTGACCTGTGTCCTGTCCCGGGACATGCTTGACACGTCGATCCCAAGACATCGGTGACAGGTGCTGTTTTCGGCCAGTCTGGCGTGCGTCGTTGCGACGTCGCGCGTCGGGAGGCCGGGATTGGCCCTGGTGGATATGTCGGTTGTTGAGCAGCGGTATCGGGCTGTGCTGGCGGTGCTGGCCGGCGCTTCGGTGACCGAGGTCGCCCGAGAGGTCGGGGTGGCGCGGCAGACGTTGTCGGGCTGGGTGTCGCGCTATCGGGAGTCGGGTCTGGGTGGGCTGGTGGATCGCTCGCGGCGGCCGCATTCGTCTCCATCGCAGATGCGGGCGGAGGTGGAGGTGCTGGTGTGTGAGTTGCGGCGGCAGCATCCACGGTGGGGTCCGGTCCGGTTGGCGCATGAGGTCGGCCGTCGGGGTGTGGATCCACCGCCGTCGCGGATGGGGGTGTATCGGGCGCTGGTGCGTCATGGGCTGATCGAGCCGGGGGCGGGGCGGCGTAAGCGGGTCTTCCGTCGCTGGCAGCGTGAAGCGCCGATGGAGTTATGGCAGATGGACATCGTCGGCGGCGTGTTCTTAGCCGACGGGCGCGAGGTCAAGGTGGTGACCGGCGTTGACGACCACTCGCGGTATTGCGTGATTGCCAAGGCGGTGGTGCGGGCCACCGGCCGGGCGGTCTGCCTGGCCTTTGTCGAGGCGTTGCGGGCGTTCGGGGCGCCGGGTGAGGTGCTGACGGACAATGGCAAGCAGTTCACCGCGCGGTTCGGGCATGGCGGTGAGGTGCTGTTCGACCGGATCTGCCGGGACAACGGCATCGTGCACCGGCTCACCCAGCCGCGCTCACCCACCACCACGGGCAAGGTGGAGCGTTTTCACCAGAGCATGCGCCGCGAGCTGCTGGATGACGCCGGCCCGTTCGAGGACCTGGCCGCGTTCCAGGCCGCGCTGGACGCCTGGGTCGTGCATTACAACACCGCCAGACCGCACCAGAGTCTGGACATGGCCGTCCCTGCCGACCGGTTCACGCCGGTGAGTGAGGCCGAGCGGGAGCTTCTGCCGCTGCGCCTGCCGACCATCCTGAGCGCCCAATCGGATGCGATGCCTGCCGCAGACGATGCAGCTGCCGACGCCGCTGCTGCGGCGCCGAAGCGCCGGGAAAGCAGCAACGAGGACACGCAGGTGGCCAGGCGGCCGACGACACCGGCGGCGTCGTGGTCGGGTGGGCCGATCGAGTTCGACCGGGTGGTGCCGGCCAGTGGCAACCTGGGGGTGGCGGGCAAGCAGTTCTGGCTCGGTCCGGCCCGCGCTGGTCAGGTGATCACTTTCTGGGCGGATGTGAACGTGATTCATCTGCTGGTCGGCGGGGTGCGGCTAAAAAGCCTGCGCTTGCACCTGTCCACCAACGACCTGGCCCGTCTGTTCGCCGGCGGTGGCCGCCCGGCGGGGCCGTCGCCGCTGCCGCAGGCCGAGAACGACGCCGTGGTGGAAGTGGAGCGGACGGTCAACAAGTACGGCCTGGTCAGCCTGGCCGGTCGCTATCTGCTGGCTGCCGAGATTCTGGGCGGGCGCCGGGTCACCATCCGGATCGAGGAGAAGACGCTGATGTTCCTCGACCCCGACACCCGGCAGCTGCTGCGGGTCCGGCCAAACCCGCTGATCTGGGCCAAATGCCTGCAGTTGCGCGGTGCTCGTCCGGCTGGGCCGCCGCCGGTGCCGGAACGGTCGCCGGTCACGGTGCAGCGGCGCGCGAACTCCTTCGGCGTGATCATGGTTACCCGGCAGACCGTCTCCCTGGGCCGGCTGTATGTCGGCCGGGTCGTCACCGTGCACGTCAGTGACACCACGTTGACCATCGATCTGGACGAGGGGCCGCGCACGGTGCACCGCACCACCGACCTTCCGGTCCGCAACGTCAAAGCGCATCGGCCGTACAAGGTCGACCATGTTTCCTAGATCACCTGTCGCTCATGTCGTGGGACAGAAACGTCAGGCATCTCATGGGACTAGACATCTCGGGGCTGACCGGACTCCAGCGGCGGGACCTCGACCTCGACGCCAGAACGGTTCGTATCGAACGCCAGCTGATCCAGATCACCGGCAAGGGCCTCGTCTTCACCGAGCCGAAGTCACACGCGGGCAGGCGAACTGTCGTCATCCCGGACCTGTATCATCGATGAGCTTCGCGCCCACGTGAAGGACTTCACCCAGGACGGACCGGAAGGCTTGATCTTCGCTGGACCCGACAACGGGGCGCTCCGCAACACCAACTTCAACCGCCGCGTCTGGGTCAAGGCGCTCGACGACGCGGGCGTGTCGAAGATTCACTTCCACGATCTGCGGCACACCGGCAACACCCTGGCCGCCAGCACGGGCGCGTCCACCCGAGAGCTGATGACCCGCATGGGACACTCCAGCACCCGGGCCGCGCTCATCTACCAGCACTCCACCGACGAGCGCCAGCGCGAAGTGGCGCGCAAGCTTGACGCCCTCGCACGCGGCGCACTGGCCAAGAAGCCATCGGGCACGTAACGGGCACGGCCCCAAAACCAGCCCCCGCAAAGATCGAAAGCCCAGGCGGTTGACCTGGGCTTTCATATGAGTGGAGCCTAGGAGATTCGAACTCCTGACTTCCTGCTTGCAAAGCAGGCGCTCTGCCAACTGAGCTAAGGCCCCTTCGACGAAGATAGCTTACCGGGCGGACGAAGCTACCTGCGTCGTACCAAGGTCATCGCTCAGTACCAAACCAGGGAAGTCGGCGATCGAGTCAAGGATGTGGGTCGCGCCGCCCTTCAGCAGGCGCTCCCGGCTGTGGACCCCGGTCATCACCCCCGCCACGATCGACGCGCCCGCGCGCCGGCCACAGAGCATGTCGCTTTCCGAGTCGCCGATGACGGCCACCTGGCGGACGTCCTCCGCACCCAGGCGTAGCACCGCGTGCAGGACCATGTCCGGCCAGGGGCGGCCGCGGCCGCCGGCGTCTTCGGGGGAGATGGCCAGGTCGATCTTGTCGTGCCAGCCGAGGACGCTCAGGATGCGGCTCAGCGTGGTGCGGCTGAAGCCGGTGATCAGGGCGAGCTTGATGCCGGTGCCGCGGAGTTTGTCGAGGACCTCCAGGACTCCGGGCACGGGGACGAGACCCGCCCGCTCCAGAGTGCCCTCGTAGGAGCGCTCGAACGTCAGGTTCGCCGCTTGCGCCTGGGCCTCGTTTCCGGGGAAGATCCCACGGAAGACATCGATCTTGGGGCAGCCCCGGGACCGGTGCACGTGAACCATGGCACGCGCGTACGCTCCGGTCCCGGGCACTATGCCCTGGGTCGCGATCGCCTCGGCGAAGGCGCGCTCGACCATGGCGATGTCACCGACTGTGGTGCCTGCCAGGTCCAGGCACACCAGCTTGATGGGGACGACGTCACTCATCGCCTCGCCGGTCGGTTAGTTCTCGCTGCCGGTCGCCTCGGTCCAGAGATCGAGCTCTGCGCGGTCGGCCTGCACCTTACGCCAGATCAGCAACCCCCCGAGGGCGATCAGCGCCAGAACGAGCAGCTTCTTCACGGTGTGACCCCACTTCTTCGACGGCCTCACCTGCCGGGGTGAGACCCAACGGTTGACATGCAGCCTAGCAAGGGATGGCTGCGCTCCCTGTGTTGCGCACAGACCGGATGCGCGGAATGTGTGGAGAACGAGTGGTCAGCCCCAGGTGAGGCGCGTTAACCCCATCCCCCACGACATCTCGGATTCCTCTCCGTGTCCATCCCCCTCCATTCCGGGGGCCACCCGTCAGGCAACAGCTCGATCATGCCAAATATCGCGCCCGGTCGCGCATGACTTCGAACTGGACATACCCCTAGAGGGTATATTACGTTCCTCGGCGTTCCCGGAAGATACCCCCTGGGGGTAACAGGAAAGGAAGGGGTCACGTCATGGCTGACGAAAGACGCTGGTGGGCGCTCCTCGTGCTCGCAGCGGCACAGTTCATGGTGATCATGGATACCTCCATCATCGGCGTCGCGCTCCCCGACATGCAGCGCGACTTAGGCTTCTCCGACGGCGGGCTGCAGTGGGTGTTCAACGCCTACGTGGTCGCCTTCGGCGGGTTGTTGCTGCTCGGCGGGCGGCTGGCCGACCTGTTCGGGGCGCGCAGGGTGTTCGTCACGGGGTGGGCGGTCCTGATCGCCGGATCCGTGGTCGCCGCCGCTGCCACCACCGCCTGGGTCGAGGTGGCCGGGCGTGCCGTGCAGGGCATCGGCGGGGCGCTGATCGCGCCCGCCGCCATGGCGCTGCTCATGATGCTCTTCGGCCACAACGCCCGTGAGCTGGGCAAGGCCATGGCACTGTACGGCGCCGCCGCCCCGGCGGGTGGCACCGCGGGCGTGTTCCTCGGTGGTGTGATCACCGAGTATCTGAGCTGGCCGTGGGTCTTCATCATCTACGTCCCGATCGGCCTGGCCACCCTGGCGGCCACCAGGCTGCTGCCCGCCGTGCGCGGCAAGCGTGGATCGGTCGACCTCGTGGGCGCCGCGTCCGTCACCGCGGGCATCGCGCTCGTCGTGTACGCCATCGTCGCCGCGAACTGGCCGGCCGGACTCGGTGGCGCGGCGCTGCTCGCCCTGTTCCTGGTCGTGCAGCGTACGGTCAGAGAGCCGCTCATGCCCCTGGCCATCTGGCGCACGCCCGGCCTGGCGGCCTCCAACCTGGCCATGGCCCTGCTCGGCGCGGCCTGGATCCCCATGTGGTACTTCCTCAACCTCTACCTGCAGCAGGTCCTCGGGTACGGCGCGTTCGCCAGCGGCGCCGCGCTGCTGCCGATGACCGTGGCGATCATGATCTTCATGATCGGCATCACCGCCAGGCTGCTGGGCAGGTTCGGGGCCAAGCCGCTCATCGTGGTCGGGCTGGCGGTGCTGGCGGCCGGGGTGGCCGGGCTCGGGTTCACCGGCGAGTTCGCCACGAACGTGCTCCCCGCGAGCCTGATCGCCGCGGTCGGCATGTCCCTGGCGTACATCCCGGCGATGATGTCGGCCAT
Source organism: Nonomuraea angiospora (assembly GCF_014873145.1). Lineage (NCBI taxonomy): Bacteria > Bacillati > Actinomycetota > Actinomycetes > Streptosporangiales > Streptosporangiaceae > Nonomuraea > Nonomuraea angiospora. Next base: position 7,918,948 of record NZ_JADBEK010000001.1, read on the forward strand.
GTCGGGCGCCCGCCCGGAGGAGGCGGGGCTCGCCTCCGGCATCGTCAACACGACCTACCAGGTCGGCTCGGCGCTGGGCCTGGCCGTCATGACCGCGCTGGCCACCTCCCAGGAGCAGCTCGGCTTCCAGGCCGCCTTCACGGGCGCCGCGGTGGTGGCCGTCCTGGGCGCGGCGCTCACGGCCGCTCTCATGCGCAGGCCGGCCGTACGCGAGAGCGAGCCTGTGGGCTGAATCTCAAAAACCCTTCTAGATACCCTAGGGGGGTAGGGTGTTAGAGTACGAAAAGGAGACGTCATGAGCACCACCACCTACATCGTCAAGGGCATGACCTGCGGTCACTGCGTGAGCTCGGTGAAGGAAGAGGTCAGCGAGGTCGCGGGGATCACCTCCGTGGAGGTGGACCTGGCCGGCGGCCTGCTGACGGTCAACAGCGAAGGCCCCGTCGACCGGGCGGAGATCGCCGCCGCGGTCGAGGAGGCCGGATACGAGCTGGCGGGCCAGGCGTGAACGCCACCGCCAAGCTCGGCGCCTACGTCCTGGGGCTGGCCGTCGTCTTCGGCGGCGCCCTGGGCGTGGGCCAGGTGATCGGCCCGACGGCGGCCCCGGCGCAGCAGGTCGAGGACCACGCCGCGATGGCCCCGCAAGGCGAGCACGAACAGACGAAGAACGATACCCCTAGGGGGCTTCAAGTGTCCGAGAACGGCTACACCCTCAACCCGTTGACCACCGTCAAGGCCGGCGTGCCGACCGATTTCCGTTTCACGGTGACCGGGCCCGATGGCAGGCCGGTGACCGACTACCAGGTCCAGCATGACAAGAAGCTGCATTTCATCGTGGTGTCGCGGGATCTGGGGAGCTTCCAGCACCTGCACCCGGTCCAGGACGGGGACGGGGCGTGGTCGGTGCGGCTGACCTTGGCGGATCCGGGCGCCTATCGGGCGTTCGCGGACTTCGCGCCGGTGGGTGGCGGTAACCTGACGCTGGGTACGGATCTGCTGGTGGCGGGGGATTACGCGCCGCAGCCCCTTCCTCAGGTGGCCCGTACGGCGACGGTGGACGGTTACACGGTCTCCCTGGCGGGTGATCTCGTGCCGGGGCAGGCGAGCAAGTTGACGTTGAGCGTGAGCAAGGACGGCAGGCCGGTGACCGACCTGCAGCCGTATCTGGGGGCGTACGGGCATCTGGTGGCGTTGCGGGCCGGGGATCTGGCCTACCTGCACGTGCATCCGGAGGAGAGCGTCAAGGCGGGGCCGGAGATCACCTTCTACGCGGAGGTGCCCAGCGGCGGCGACTACCGGTTGTTCCTCGACTTCCAGCATGACGGCAAGGTCCGCACCGCGGACTTCACCGCCCGGGCGAGTGGTGTGGGACCGGCCCAGCCGGGCACCAGCGGTCATGGGCACTGAATCAGGAAAAGGAGGGGTGATGACTTCCCTGACCCAGGACAGATCTGTCGAGCTGTCGATCGGTGGAATGACCTGCGCGTCGTGCGCGAACCGGATCGAGCGCAAGCTGAACAAGCTCGAGGGCGTGAGCGCGACGGTGAACTACGCGACGGAGAAGGCGAAGGTCACCTTCCCGGAGGGCGTGGACCCGAAGCAACTGATCAGCGAGGTGGAGAAGGCCGGCTACACCGCCGCGCTGCCGGCTCCCCCGGCCCCGAGCGAAGCACCTCCCGAGGACGACGAGCTGAAGCCGCTGCGGCAACGGCTGATCACCGCTGTGGTGCTGAGCGTGCCGGTGGTCGCGATGGCGATGATCCCGGCGTTGCAGTTCACGAACTGGCAGTGGCTGTCGCTGGTGCTGGCGGCGCCGGTGGTCGTGTACGCGGGCTGGCCCTTCCACAAGGCGGCCTGGACCAACCTGCGGCACGGCGCGGCGACGATGGACACGCTGATCTCGGTCGGCACGCTGGCCGCTTTCGGCTGGTCGCTGTGGGCGCTGTTCTTCGGCAGCGCGGGCACGCCGGGCATGACGCACCCGTTCTCCTTCGCCATCGAGCGCACCGACGGCTCCGGCAACATCTATCTGGAGACCGCGGCGGCGGTGACCGCGTTCATCCTGGCCGGCCGCTACTTCGAGTCCCGCTCCAAGCGGCGTGCGGGGGCGGCGTTGCGGGCGCTGCTGGAGCTGGGCGCCAAGGAGGTGGAGCTGGCCGACGGCCGGCGCATCCCCACCGACCAGCTCAAGGTCGGCGACACCTTCGTGGTGCGGCCCGGCGAGAAGATCGCCACCGACGGCGTCATCCTCGAAGGCAGCTCGGCGGTGGACGCCTCGATGCTGACCGGCGAGTCGGTGCCGGTGGAGGTACGGCCGGGAGACGCGGTCACGGGGGCGACGGTGAACGCGGGCGGCCGCCTGATCGTCCGCGCCACGCGGGTGGGCGCGGACACGCAGCTGGCGCAGATGGCCAAGCTGGTGGAGGAGGCGCAGACCGGTAAGGCGGCGGTGCAGCGGCTGGCCGACCGGATCTCGGGGATCTTCGTGCCGATCGTGATCGCGCTCGCGGTCGGGACGCTGGGGTTCTGGCTCGGCAGCGGGAGCGGGGTGGCGGCGGCGTTCACGGCGGCGGTGGCGGTGCTGATCATCGCCTGCCCGTGCGCGCTGGGTCTGGCCACGCCGACCGCGTTGCTGGTGGGCACCGGCCGGGGCGCTCAGCTCGGCATTCTGATCAAGGGGCCGGAGGTGCTGGAGTCCACCCGGAAGGTGGACACGGTCGTGCTGGACAAGACCGGCACGGTCACCGAGGGCAAGATGACCCTGGTCGCGGTGCACCTGGCCGAGGGGCAGGACCGGGAGGAGGTGCTGCGGCTGGCCGGTGCGCTGGAGCACGCCTCGGAGCATCCGATCGCCCAGGCCATCGCCCGCGCGGCCCAGTCGGACGCGATGGTGGAGGATTTCGCCAACGTGGAAGGGCTGGGCGTGCAGGGGATCGTGGACGGCCACGCGGTGCTGGTCGGCCGGCCCAAGCTGCTGGCGGAATGGTCCCAGCACCTGCCCGTCGAGTTGGAGCGCAAGCTGGCCGAAGAGCAGGCCAAGGGCCGCACCGCGGTCGCGGTCGGCTGGGACGGACAGGCGCGGGCGGTGCTGGTGGTGGCCGACGTCATCAAGCCGACCAGCCGGCAGGCGATCGAGCAGCTCAGGGCGCTCGGTCTGCGGCCGGTGCTGCTGACCGGCGACAACGAGGCGGTGGCGCGGACGGTGGCGGCCGAGGTGGGCATCGATGAGGTGATCGCCGAGGTGCTGCCCGCCGACAAGGTCGAGGTGGTCAAGAAGCTGCAGGCCGAGGGCAGGGTCGTGGCCATGGTGGGCGACGGGGTCAACGACGCCGCCGCGCTCGCGCAGGCCGATCTGGGGCTGGCGATGGGCACCGGCACGGACGCCGCGATCGAGGCCTCGGACCTGACCCTGGTCCGCGGCGATCTGCGGGTGGCCGCCGACGCGCTCCGGCTGTCCCGCCGCACGCTCAAGACGATCAAGGGGAACCTGTTCTGGGCGTTCGCCTACAACGTGGCCGCGTTGCCGCTGGCCGCGCTGGGCCTGCTCAACCCGATGATCGCGGGCGCGGCGATGGCGTTCTCAAGCGTGTTCGTGGTGAGCAACAGCCTGCGGCTGCGCCGCTTCAAGTGACCGCTGCCCCCATCGGACGGCCGGCGCCATCGAGGCGCCGGCCGCCGCGAACGCCGCGCCGAGCAGGAGCCAGCCGAGCGTGCCGCCGCCGAGCACCAGCGTGGTGAGCACGACGGGCCCGAGCATCCTGGCCACGGCCACGCCGGTGCCGAAGAAGCCCTGGTACTGGCCCTGCCTGTGGTCGGGGGCGAGCCCGAAGCTGATCTCCCAGGACCCGGAGGCCAGCAGCATCTCGCTGAGGACCTGCAGGCCGGCCGCCACGAGCAGGAACAGCCACCCGTACGGGCTCAGCGCGAACACCGCGCAGGCCGCGAACATCACCAAACCCGCGTACCGCACCGACCGGGCGGCGGACGGCAGGCCCTTCACCCGCCGGGCCACCCGCACCTGGAAGAGCAGCACGGTGATGGTGTTGAGCACCAGCAGGACCGAGACCATCCAGGTGGGCGCGCTCGTACGTGCGGCGATCCAGAGCGGCACGATCAGGCTGAGCAGCGGCATGTAGAAGAGCATCACCGCGTTGATCAGCGTGATCAGCGCGTACGGCCGGTCTCTGAGCACCGCCAGCCGGGGGCCGGGCGCGGCCGGCGAGACCCGTACGGGAGGCAGCTTGAGCAGCAGCCCGGCGGCGATCAGGAAGCTCACGGCGTCGAGCGCGAACACAGCCAGATAGGCCGGCCGCGTGCCGAGGTGCAGGGCGAGCCCGCCCAGGGCGGCGCCGACGGCCAGGCCGCCGTTGAGCGTGGACTGCAGGACCGCCCGCACGACCGTGCGCTCCTCAGGGGCGATCAGCCCGGCGAGCAGGGCCTGGCGGGCGGCGGACAGGCCCGTCTGCGCCGTCCCGTACAGGCAGGCCACCAGCAAGAAGAGCGCGAACGAGCGGACGAACAGGAACGAGGCGACCGCCGTGGCGGTCGTGAGCGCGAGCAGGACGGCGACGCCGCGCGGCCCGCGCCGGTCGGCCAGGTGGCCGAGCGGGACGCCGGCCACCATGCCGACGGCCCAGCCGAGGGTGAGGCCGAGGCCGATCTCGGTGGCCGACAGGCCGACGATCCTGGTGAAGTAGAACGCTGAGGTGACGAGGTAGACGCCGTCGCCGATGGAGTTCGCGAGCTGGGCCTGAGCCAGGATGCGCCGGGGTGCCATAGCCTCATCCTCGATCCCCCATTGTCCCGATATAAGCTCCAATTTCCGGCAAAGTGATTGGGCCAAGTTGGACGTTCACATCAGCCTCGAAGGTCGCGGTGACCTGGCCGCACAGGTCTACCGGCAGCTGCTCGACGCCATTCTCGACGGCCGGCTCAGATCGGGCGAGCGGCTGCCCCCGACCCGGGAGCTGGCGCGCAGGCTGGAGATCTCCAGGAACACGGTCGCCGTGGCCTACGACCGCCTGGTCGCCGACGGGTTCCTGGTGGGAAGGGCGGGGGCGGGCACGTTCGTGTCGGGGGAGCCGGTGCGCGGCAGGGCGGCCCCGAAGGGCGTCGTGCGGCCGAGGGCGTTCTGGCAGGGGATCGAGGCCCCGCGGGCCGTTCGGGGTGCCCGGTACGACTTCCGCGTCGGCATGCCGGACCCGCGCCTGTTCCCCATGGAGACGTGGCGCCGGCTGGTGGCCCGCGAGCTGCGGGTGAGCGCCGCCGCGTACAGCAGCCCATCCGGATATGAGCCGCTAAGAGCGGCTATTTCACGTCATATAGGAATCAGCCGCTCGGTCCACGCCGGCCCCGACGACGTGCTGATCACGAACGGCGCTCAGCAGGCGCTCGACCTCATCGGCCGCGTCCTGATCGAGCCGGGCGCCTGCGTGGCCGTCGAGGAGCCCGGCTACCCGCCCGCCCGCCTGCTGTTCCGCTCGCTCGGCGCCCGCGTGGCCGGGGTGCCGGTGGACGCGGAGGGCATCGACGTCGGGGCCATCCCCGGCGCCGCCCGCATCGTGTACGTCACCCCTTCGCACCAGTTCCCCCTGGGCACGCCCATGTCGCCGGCCCGCCGCGCCGCCCTGCTGGCCTGGGCCGAGCGCCGCAGGGCGGTGGTGATCGAGGACGACTATGACAGCGAGTTCCGCTTCGGCGAGCGCCCGCTCGAACCCCTCCAGAGCCTCGACCGCGCGGGCCGCGTCATCTACGTGGGCTCCTTCTCCAAGACCCTGCTCCCCATGCTCAGGCTCGGCTTCCTCGTCGCCCCGGCCTCGCTGGCCCCGGCGCTGAGCGCGGCCAAGCAGCTGTCCGACTGGCACAGCGACGTGCCCGCGCAGGCCGCCCTGGCCCGCTTCATCGACGAGGGGCTCCTGTCCAGGCACATCAGGAAGGCGACCCGCGAGTACGCCGCCAGGCACGCCATGATCGCCGAAACGCTGGCGGGCGACGAGCGGCTGCGCCTGGTCCCGTCCAGCGCCGGCCTGCACCTGTGTGCCCGGCTGGCCCCTGGCGTGGAGGTACGCGCCGCGCCGGATCTGGCGGTGGAGCCGCTGGAGGCGTACTGCGGGGAGAGCCCGGCCCAGCCCGGCGTGGTCCTCGGCTACGGCGGCATCACCCGGGACGACATCCCCGAAGGGCTCAGGCGCCTACGGATGGCGGCGGCTCCAGAACCGGCGGGCCCGCTCCCCTGACAGCTCAGGGTCGTCGGGCGGCGCCGGCTGCTGCACGATCACGACCGTGGTCCGCGCGTGGCGGGCGCAGTACATGCTGGTCGAGGGCAGGAAGATGCGGCTGAGCAGCCCGCGCCGGCTCCGCCCCAGCACCAGCAGGTCGCCCTCGCGGGCCAGGTCGACGAGGTGGTAGCCGGGATCGCCGACCCGGCCGACCACCGCCGTTCTGATGTCGTCGGGCACGCCGCCCGCGACGTCGTCGAACACGCCGGCGATCACCTCGCTGCAGCGCGCCTCCTCGCCGGCTCGCAGCGCGTGCTGGACGGGCAGAGCCTCGGGGAATGGGTGGACGGGCGCGCGGCTGACGTGTACGGCGACCAGGGCCATCCGGTGCAGCCTGGCCGCACCGATGGCCCAGGCAAGCGCCCAGCGCGAGGCCGGGGACTCGTCCACCCCTACGATCAGCCTCGCACCGCCGGGCAGTTCCTGTTCCACGGTGCCTCCTGTTAAGAAGTACGACCATAGTGCGCCCGCCGGTCTGTTACCGGGAGGTGGCACTTTTCGAACTATGGAGTCCCCCCGCGAACCCCGGCGTAGCATGCGGGGGTGGAACGAGGGTGGGTGCGACCACGTCCCGCCCTCGACCGGCGGTTGGACGGGGCGCTGACGTACAGGCTCACCTCGCTCGTCGCAACTACAGGCTACGGGAAGTCCACCGCCCTGGCCGGGTGGAGCCAGGCCGTCGGCGCGGTGCTGCACCGGCTCGGGCCCGCTGATCGTGATCTTCCCACGCTGGCGGGGGCGGTGGCATCGGCTCTGTCGGAGCGGGTGGCCGGACTGCCCGCCGACCTGGTGACCGCCGCGGACGCGCCGCTCGGTCCCGACGCCGACGAGCTGTCCAGGGCGGCGGCGCTGGCGGGCGCGCTGGCCGAGGCGCTGGCCAGGCGGCTGCGGCGCGGCCTCGCGCTGGTCTTCGACGGCATCGACGCCATCGCGGGCGCCCCGGGCCCCGTGCGTTACGTGGAGACGCTGGTCCGCGTCGCACCCAGGCACCTGCACCTGGTCACCGCGTCGCGGGCGCCGCTGCCGTTCCCGACCGCCCGGCTGCGCCAGGACCACGAGGTGCTAGACCTCGACGCGACCGATCTCGCGCTCACCCCGGACGAGACGGCCGCCTGGGCGCGCGACCGGCTGGGCGAGCAGGGCGCGGCCGTCGCCGCCACGCTCCACGACGCCTGCGGCGGCTGGCCCGCAGCCGTGCAGGCCGCGCTCGACGCGCTGGCCCGCGAGGATCCGTCCGGCTGGCCGCGCACGGCCGCCGGGCTGGCAGCCAACTCCGACACGCTCGAACGCCTCACGCTGGCCGCGTTCAAGGACCTGCCGCCGGCGATGCGCGAGCTGCTGCGGGCCGCCACCGTCCTGCCCGTGCTGACCGCCGGGCTGGCCGCCACGCTCGGCGCGCCGCCCGACACGCTCGACTCGCTCACCAGCCGCGGCCTCTTCCTGGAGGCCGGTCAGGACGGCCATCGCCTGACCTTGACCAGCCGCCACGTGCTGGCCAAGCACGCGCCGCTCGACCGGCACGAGGCCCACGACGTGGCGGCGGTCGCCTCCCGCTGGTACGTCGAGCACGACCAGCCCGAGCTGGCCCTGCGGGCCGCCGTCGCGACCGAGCACCCGGGCCTGGCGGCCGCGCTCCTCGACTCGTACGGCCTGCGCCTGGCCGAGCGCGGGGACGTGGTAGCGGCGCTGGAGCTGCTGCCCGAGGCCGCCAGGAACGCGCCCACCATGATCAAGCTGGCCGGCGTCGCCGAGCAGAACCGCGGCCAGTGGACCCGCGCCCGCGACCTGCTCGCCCAGGCCGCCGAGGGCCCGGCGTTCGACGCGTTCGTGGCCAGGCGGCTCGGCCTCATCGACCACCTGCGCGGCGACCTCGACGCGGCCCTGGCCGCGTACGCCAGGGGATACGAGTACGGCCTGCCGCCCGCCGAAGCCGCCATGTGCGCCGCGTCCATGGCGTCGGTGCTCTGGCTGAAGGGCGACCGGGCGGGCTGTGCCGAGCTCGCCGACAAGGCGCTCGAGCAGGCCAGCGGCCTGGGCGACCCGAGCGCGCTGGCCATGGCCAACACGGTCCTGGCCATGCTCGCCGCGCTCGACGGAGACCGCCGCGCCAACGACGCCCACTACCTGCGCGCCCTGGACTACGCCGAACGCGCGGGCGACATCGTCCAGCTCATCCGTATTCATGCCAACCGGGCCTCCCGCCACCTGGACGAGGGCGCCTACGCCGAGGCGCTGGCCGAGACGGAGATCGGGGGCCGGCTGTCCGACCTGGTGTCGTTCGCCCCCTATGCCGCCCTCAACGTCTCCAACCGCGCCAAGGCCCTGATCGGCCTCGGCCGCCTGGAGGAGGCGGCCACCGAGGCCGCCGACGCGGTGGCCAGGTGGGAGGCGATGGGCTCCCGCCTGGTCGGCACCGGCCTGAACCGGCTCGCCGAGATCAACGTCCTGCGCGGCGAGCGCAGGACGGCGGCGGCGATCTACCGCCGGGTCATCGCCGACTCGGCTCCGTCGGGCGAGGTGCAGTCGCTGTCCAACGCGCTCAACGGCCTCGCCGAGCTGCTGGCCGACGACGACCCGGCCGAGGCCGCGCGCGTCGCCGAGCAGGCGCTCGAACACACCGAAGGCATCGCGGGGGTGACCGCCAGGGTCGTGGCCGCCCGCGTCGCGCTGGCGGGCGGGCGGCACGACGAGGCCAGGGCGCTGCTCGACGAGACCGAACCCGTCGCGGCGAGCCGCAGGGACCACGCCGCGCGGGCCGCCATCGCCGAGCTGCGGGCCGAGCTGGACGGCGACCCGCGGGCGGCCGACGAGGCCGTGCGCACGTGGACGATGCTCGGCGACCCGGTGGGGCAGGCCAGGGCCGAGCTGGTCAGGGCGGCCCTGGCCGACCCGGCGACCGGCGGCGAGCTGGCGGCCGGGGTGCGCGAGCGCATGCACGCCATCGGCTGCCGGGCGCTCGACGACCGGATCGACGCCCTGATCGCCCGCGCCGCCCCCGCGCCGGGCGCGAGGGTGATCGTCGAGACCATGGGAACGTTCCGGGTGCTGCGGGGCGGCATACCGGTCCCGCGGACGGCCTGGCAGTCGCGCAAGGCGCGCGACCTGCTGAAGATCCTCGTGAGCCGGAGGGGGAGCGGGATCGGCAGGGAGCGGCTGGTCGAGATCCTCTGGCCGGATCAGGAGGGCGAGGCGGTCGGGCTGCGCCGGCTGAACGTCATGGTGTCCACGCTGCGCGCGGTGCTGGATCCGGAGCACGAAAGGCCGGCGGACGAGATCGTGGTCTCGGACGAGGGCGCGTTACGACTTGATCTGTCCAATGTGGACGTCGATGTCGAGAAATTTCTGGATCTGGTGGCTCAGGCCGTACGGCTGGACCAGGCAGGACGTACGGCCGAGGCGCTGGAGCGGTGGACGGCGGCCGAGAGCGTGTACGGCGGGGAGTTCTGCGAGGAGGACCCGTACGCGGACTGGGCCGTGGGGCTGCGCGAGCAGGCCCGGCTGGCCTACACGCAGGCGGCGGCCAGGCTCGCGGCGGCGCGGGCGGGCGAGCGGCGCTACGACGAGTCCGCCCGCTACTGGCTGCGGCTGCTGGAGCGCGACCGCTACGACGAGCGCGCCCACCTGGGCCTGGTGCGGGTGCTCGACCTGGCCGGCCGCCGCGGCGACGCCCGCAGGCGCTACCACCTCTACGCCGAACGCATGCGCGAGCTGGAGGTCGAGCCCGCCCCGTACCCCACCTGAACCAGACCTGAACCGCCCGGCGAGATGGTTTCCAGATGAGAACGGTCATCGTCCGGCTGGTCGAGCCCGAGCAATCCGGCGGCCAGCTCCGCGGGCTGCTCGAAGAGGTGGGGGGCGAGCCGGTGCCGTTCAGCGGCACGGAAGCCCTTCTCGACCTGCTGCGCTCCGCCGCCGGACTCAACACAAACCCTGCCTGAACCTCCGTCGCGACGATGGTTGTCGAGAGGAGGCGCGATGAGCGAGCAGGGGAGCGGTTGGCCGTTCGTCGGGCGAGGGGGGCCGCTCACGACCGTGCGGGCGGCGCTGCGGTCGGGAGCGGGCGTGATGATCGCCGGTGAGGCCGGGGTCGGGAAGAGCAGACTGGCGGCGGAGGCGCTGGCCGGGTTACCGGGGTTCGCGATGGTGCGCGCGCTCGGCACGGAGACCGCGTCGATGATCCCGTTCGGGGCGTTCGCGCACGTGCTGACGGGGCCGCCGGAGGGCGGCGAGAACCTGCTGAGCTGGGCCGCCCGCCACCTGCGCGAGCGCGCGGCGCACGGCGAGCTCCTGGTCAGCGTGGACGACGCGCACCGGCTGGACCCGGCCTCGGCGGCGCTGGTGCACTACCTGGCGGACAGCGGTGCGGCGCGCGTCCTGGTGACGGTGCGGTCCGGGGAGCCGCAGCCGGCTCCGGTGGCCGCGCTGTGGAAGGACGAGCTGCTCGACAGGATCGAGCTGCCGCCGCTGACGAGGGCCGAGGTCGGGCAGGTGCTCGCGGGCGCGCTCGGCGGCGAGGTGGCCGCGGAGACCGTACGGCACCTCGCGCGGGTCAGCGAGGGGAACGTGCTCTACCTGCGCGAGGTCGTGCAGGCGGGGCGCAACACGGGCTGCCTGGCCGAGCGGGACGGGCAGTGGCGCTGGCGGGGCGAGCTGTCCATGACGACCAGGCTGCGCGAGCTGGTGGGCGACCGGATCGGCCACCTCGACGAGGACGAGCGCGAGGTGCTGGAGCTGGTGGCGTTCGGGGAGCCGCTGGGCACGGAGCTGCTGGTGTCGCTGACCTCGGCCCGGGCGGTCGAGCGGGTCGAGGACCGCGGCCTGGTCGTGGCCGTCAGCGAGGGCAGACGCGAGCAGTTGCGGCTCGGCCACCCTCTCTACGGCGAGGTCGTCCGCGGCGGCTGCGGCACGCTCCGGACGCGCCGGCGGCTGCGGATGCTGGCCGAGGCGCTGGAGGCCAGCGGGCTGCGGCGGCGCGAGGACGAGCTGCGCGCGGCCGTGTGGCGGCTGGACTCCGGCTCGGTCACGGCCCCCGAGATGCTGGTGTCGGCCGCCCGGCTGGCGTGGGGCAGGCAGGATCCCCACCTGGCCGAACGCCTGGCCAAGGCCGCGATCGACGCCGGTGGGGGCGTGGCCGCGGTCGCGGTGCTGGGCGAGGTGCTCATGGTGCTGGGCGACGCGGACGCGGCGCTGGCGGCGCTGCGGCGGGCCGCGCGCGACGCGGTCACCGAGGCCGACCGCGCCCAGCACTCCTTCAGCCTGGGGATCAACCTGGCGTGGGCGGGCGCGGACGCCGAGGCGTGCGAGGTGCTCGACCTGGCCGCCGCGACGCTGACCGAGCCGGGCTGGCTGCAGGAGGCGCACGTCTACCGCGCCGTGACGGACTGCTTCGCCGGGCGGCTGACCGGGGCGGCGCGCTCGCTGGCGCGGTCCCGTTCGTACGGGCCGATGTCGCGTCGGGCCGACGCGCACGCGGCGTCCATGGAGGCGTGGGTCGCGGCGTACTCCGGGCGTACCAGGGAGAGTCTCGCCATCGCCGCGCGCACGCTGGAGAGCGTGGACAGCTGGCGGGACGAGGCGCCGCACGCGCTGCCGAGCTTCCTGGACGCGCTCTGCGCCGCCCAGACGTTCGCGGGCCTGCTGGAGGCGGCGGACCGGTCGGCGGAGCAGGGGATGGAGCTGCCGGCCGCCGAGCTGTCGGTGTCGGGGTTCGCGGCATATCGGGCGATGGTCGGCCGGTTGCGCGGGGACGTCGCGGGGGCGCTGCGCTGGTGCCGGGACGACCTGGCCAGGATGCCCGGGCGGGAGCCCTACCTGGGGCGGGTGCTGGCCGAGCAGGCGCACGCGCTGGCGCTGCTGGGCCGCACCGAGCAGGCTCGGGAGGTGCTGGCGGAGGCCGGCGCGTCGGCGTCGAGATGGGCCTTCACCCGCCAGCACGTGCTGCAGGCCGAGGTGTGGGTGGCGGCCTGCGGCGGCGAGCTCGACGAGGCGGTACGGCTGTGCCTCGCGGCGGCGGACCACGCCGAGCGGCACGAGCTGCACGCCGGCCTGATGTTCGCGCTGCACGACCTGGTACGGCTCGGCGCCCCCGACCAGTTCGCCAGGCTGGCCGGCCGGGTGGACGGCCTGCTGGCCGCGCTCCTGGCCAGGCACGCCCGCGCGATCGGCGACCCGGCCGAGCTCCGGGCGGTGGCCGGGGAGTTCGAACGGCTCGGGATGCTTCTGTACGCGGCCGAGGCCACGGCCCAGGAGGCGGCGGCGTACCGGGACGCGGGCCGCGGCACCCTGGCCAAGGGCGCGCAGACCAGGGCGTGGGCGCTGGCCAGGCGCTGCCCGGGCGTGTCGACCCCGGCGCTGGTGGAGCTGGCCACGCCCGAGCTGACGCCGCGCCAGCGGGAGATCCTCCAGCTCGCCGCCGCCGGGCTGACCAACCGGCAGATCGCCGATCGGCTCATGCTGTCGACCCGTACGGCCGCCAATCACCTGCAGGCGGCCTACGACAAGCTGGGCGTGAACGACCGCACCCAGGTGGGCCGCCTGCTGGCGGCCCTTTAAATCAGTTTCAGCAGGCCGTCGTACAGCGCCCGCCGCTCGTCCTCGGCCAGCACCTGGTACGGCCGCGCGGCCCGCAGGTTGGTCTCCGCCTCGATCCGCGCGCGGACGGGCCCGTCCCGCAGGCCGACGATCTCGGCCGCGGACAGGCCCGCCGCCTGCCAGGCCCAGGCGTGGGCGTCGGCCCGGTGGTAGCGGAGGACGGCGAGCCGGTTGAACAGGAGCAGGCCCGGCCCGCTCCCCTCGGGCTCGTAGGGAGGTGCGACGAGTTCGAGCGCGCCGCCCGGCAGCCGCTCGGCCCGGTCGAGCACCCTGCCGGCCAGGTCGGCCAGCCTGGGCAGGTCCTGCCCTGCCCAGCTCCGCGCGGCGGCGGCGCCGTGCGCCTCGTACAGCTTCCGGATGAACGCCAGCCCCGAGGCCGTCGCCCTCAGCGCCCCGTCGCCGTCCTCGGCCAGGGTGCCTTCGCTCAGGTGCTCCCGGATCCCGGCCTCTCGCTCGGCCGCGTCGCGGTAGCGGTAGATCTTGCCCAGGCCGGGGCGGGTCAGCGGGCGCAGCGGCAACACGAACCTCAGGTCGTACAGCAGTCCCGGGCTCACGCCGGCGGTCTCGGCCAGCGCGGTGATCGCTCTGCGGGCGGAGGCGTGCACCGTGACCTGGGCCGCGTCGATGACGGGGGCGATCGCCGCCGCATACTCAGATATTTCCCGAATTTCCGGCATTAGCTGTCATTATGCCCGCGGTCGTGGTGCCGCAGAATGATCGCATGACGGAGGCTGTCCAGACCGAGCCCATGCCGCCCGCCGTGCGGGCCGCCAGGCTCATCATGATCCTCGACGTGGCCCTCAGCCTCATTGGGATCGCCATCATGATCCGCATCGGGACCGTCGTCTTCAGCACTGGGTACGTCCTGCTGCTTCTGTTCGCCGTCGCGACCACCGTGCTCATGGGCTGGCTGGTCTTCCGCTGGTCGTCGCGGAAGAAGGCGGTGCGCTGGAGCGCCGTCGCCCTCGAAGCGGTCCTTGGTGGCGGTGGTTTGATCATCAGAGCGGCCCAGGGCGACCTCAGGTGGACCACACTGCTCGGGCTTCTCATCCCGCTGGCGGTGGTCGTCCTGCTGCTGACCCAGGCGGCGGGCCGCTGGTTCGACCGCTGAGCCCGGTGTCGCGCGTTCCGGCGATCAGGCGGGTGTGGTTCGCTGATCGCCGGTGCACGGCACCACGATCCGGCTCTTAGCCCTTGCTCCAGATCGCCGCGATGGTGCTGCCCTCGGTGTCCAGGACCTCGGGGCGGTAGCCCAGCGCCTTCAGCTCGGTGGCCTTGAGCGTGTAGGTCAGCTTGGACAGGTTCAGGTACTCCTTCAGGCCGGTCGCGCTGCCCTTGCTCCACACGGTGGTGTAGAGCTTGCCGGGCTCGACGGCCATGAGGACGGGACGCAGCCCTGCCTTGGTCTTGGCCAGGAGCTCCTTGCCACGCTGCTCGACCGTCTGGCCGGTGGTCACCTGGACGGTGCCGGTCGCGGCCCCGGCGACCCAGACGGCCGCGTAGAGCGGCTTCTCGACCGTGCCGTACACGTCCAGCGAGGCGACGCTGAAGCCGGCGGCCGAGAGCTGGGCGTTGACGGACGCGAAGACGTCCTTGGTCATGTTGAGCTTGGACTGGACCTTCTCGGTCGTCTTCTCGAAGACCGCCGCGAAGATGGCGCCGGGGCCCGACCCCGTGCCGGTGATCATGGTCGGCACGAAGCCGCTCTTCGCCTGCTCGGTGATGCGCGTCGGCAGGTCGGTCGCCGACAGGCCCTGCAGGACACTCACCTTGCGGGTGGCGTCCTTGATCCAGACGGACGTGTACTGCGGGTTGGCGGCGTTGGTCACGCTCAACGCCTCGGGAACGTAGCCGGTGCCGAGCAGCTGCTTGACCTTCTTGAGCTGCTCGGTCGGGTTGAGGCTATCGAGGGAGAGCCAGTCCAGCACCGGAAGGTTCTGGACGCTCTGGGTGGTCTCGGTGGACTGCTGGGCGCTCGCCGGGGTCGCGATGGCCAGCAGGGGAGCGACTGTCGCCGCCACAGCCGCAGTGATGGCGACGGTCCTCGGGGTCCTCATGATCCTCCTCGGGTAAAGGGTGTCCGTTTCTGGACAGTGAGTGACCATAACAAAGGATGAGCGAGAGTTCACCAGGTGTGACCAGAAACGCCGCAATCTGCGTCAGAAAGCTGGGGGCCCAGATGTCAGGAGGCCTGTCAACTTGGGGACGGCCGGTGGGCCGTCCTTGTGCAGGTCCAGTACGGTGCCACGCATGAATGCGGGCATCTTCGGGCAAGCCGCCGGCCTGTTCGCCGTCACCAACATCGACGACATCGTCATCCTGGCGCTCTTCTTCGCCCAGGGGTCCGGGCACCTGCGGATCGTCCTCGGGCAGTACATCGGCTTCGCCGGGATCCTCGTGGTCGCCGTCGCGGCCGCCTTCGGGGCCACGTTCCTGCCCGAGTCCGCCGTCCCGTACCTCGGCCTGCTCCCCCTCGCCCTCGGCCTCAAGGCGGCCTGGCAGGTGTGGCGCGACCGCGCCGGCGGCGACGAGGACGACCCGCCCGCGCGGAGCGGCGGGCCGAAGGCGCTGGAGGTCGCCGCGGTCACCTTCGCCAACGGCGGCGACAACATCGGGGTCTACGTCCCCGTCTTCGCCACGTCCGGCACCTCGGGCATGACCGTGTACGTGATCGTCTTCCTGGTCCTGGTCGCCGTCTGGTGCCTGGCCGGGAGGTTCTTCGCCACCCGCCCGCTGATCGCCAGGGCGCTCAGCCGATGGGGGCACATCCTGCTGCCCGTCGTCCTGATCGGGCTCGGCGTGGTCATCCTCGTGGAGGGCGGCGCCTTCGGCCTCTGAAGTCCGCCCAGAGCTCTCTGAAGTCCGCCCAGAGCTCTCCGAAGTCCGCCGAGAGCTGAAGATCGCCTGCCCTGGCGGCCCCCGTGGCTACGCTCGCACCATGACATCGACCTGGGAGCCCACGGCGGCGGGAGTGCTGCGGCTGCCCTCGGGCCGGCTCGTGCGCGGCCGGGGGCTGCGGCATCCGCTCCCCGAGGGGCCGCTGCCCACGTTCGCCCTCTACCTGCTGGGCCGCCGGCCCCCGGCCGTCGACTGGGAGCACCGGTGGGTGCGCTGGCCCGACTTCTGGCTGCCCTCCGACCGGGGCGCGGCCGCCGAGGCGTTCCGCCAGGCGTGGGCCCGCGCAGAGTCCGAGCGCGTCGAGGTCGCCTGCGGCGGCGGCCGGGGCCGCACCGGCACGGCCCTGGCCTGCCTGGCCGTGCTCGACGGGGTGCCCGGCGACCGGGCCGTCGCCTACGTGCGCGAGCACTACGACTCGCACGCCGTCGAGACGCCCTGGCAACGCCGCTTCGTCGCCCTATTCGACCGTTCTTAGGATCTGCTCGATCGAGGTGGTGCGGGCGCGCAGCTCGGCCAGGTCGGCGGCCGTCCGCTGCTGGGCGTCCATGGTGTTCTCGGCGAGCTGCTCGAAGCGGCGCACGAGCTGCCGCAGGTCGTCCGCCCGAAGGGCGTCGAGCTTGGCCTTGCGCATCTCGAACATCCCGACGGCGAAAAGGGCGATCAGGAAGCCGACCACGAGCAGCACCCCTAACGAGAAGATCGCCGCGGGCCAAGAATCGATCATCAGGAGTGCTCCTTGGGTCCAGGACCCTTCCCCGGGTCCGGCCTGGTGAGTGTCCTGGCCGCCTCGGCCAGCGCCGACGCGGTCAGGTGCAGGCTGAAGTCCGTGACTTCGTAGTACTTCATGGCCTTGCCGTCGTCGGACAGCTCCAGGGTGCCGACGATCAGCCCGGCCGCCTCGAGCCGTTGCAGGTGCATGTGGAGGAGCGGGCGGCTCACCCCGATCTCGCGGGCCAGGTGACTGACGTAGTCGCGCCCGTCCGCCAGCACCGCCATGATGCGCAGCCGCAGCGGGTTGGCCAGCGCCGCGAAGATCTCGACCAGGTCGTCACCCGTCGGCCCCGGCACCGTCATGGCTTCCCGTCACGTGTAATGTTTTCCTTACACGTGAGCCTAGCACTCAGGTGGCGGTCCGGGAAAGCTCGGGGCTGGGGGTCCCCGCGCGTTCCTGCCGGGACGGCGACCGGGCGCCGAGCGCCAGTCCCAGAGCCAGGCAGACCAGCGGGATCGCCGGGATCACGTACCGCACGTCGTAGGCCGCCAGGAACGGCGGCGAGGCGACCAGCGCGAGCGCCGTGACCCCGGGCAGCAGCGCGTCCCACCGCCGCCGCACGATCGCCGTCGCCAGCGCGCCGACCAGGGCCAGCATGAGCAGCGGGAACGGCACGTACCCAAAGCGCTGGTACGCCCGCAGCCACCCCGCGAAAGGCTCCACGACCCGGGTGGCGGCCGGTCCGGCCTCGTACGACTCGGCGATGCCGCGTACCGACTCGCTCAAGGGGCGCTCGGCGGAGGGGAACTTGTACGGCGTCTTCTCGTCCACCGCCGTGCGCTCCCAGCGCAGCAGCTGCGTGAGGTCGGTCGCGACCGCCGCGGCGTACTCGCCGGGCTGGGCGAGGATGGCCGCCCTGGCGAACTCCCCGGCGAGCTGGTTGCGATGGGCCGTCCCCGGCACCTTGAGCAGGGGGGAGAAGCTCTCCCACAGCCAGTACGGCGGGTACGGGCGCTGCTCCACCGGCATGTTCGGGCAGAGCACCGCCAGCCGCTCCGGAGGCTTGATCACCGAGCAGTCGGCGAAGCTCATGGTCCTGGACCACAGGAAGTTCCCGTCCGCCTCGGTCAGCGCGAACTTCCCCTTCTCCACCTTCGCCCAGGTGGCGTACGCGCCCAGCGGGATCGCGCCCGCCACCAGCAGCGCCACGAGCGGGCGCCAGCCGTACCGCCTGATCAGCAGGTAGGCGGCCGTGAGGATCAGCAGCGGCAGGCCGACCGTCCTGGTGATCCCGGCCAGGCCGAGCAGCAGGCCGCCGACGGCGGCGGTGGCGGGGGTGACGCGCCAGACCACGAGCAGGATCGCGACCGTGACCAGCACGACGAAGACCGCGTCCGCCATGATCATGTGTTCGAGCAGCACCAGGAACTCGTCGTACAGCAGCGGGGTGACCAGCAGGGCGGCGCCCCAGCCCGGCAGGCCGCGCCGCCTCAGCAGCGCGTAGACCGCCACGGCCAGCGCCAGCATCAGCAGGTGCTGCAGGACCGTCACCAGCGTGAGGCTGTGCGCGGGGCGCAGCAGCGCCAGCAGCAACGAGTATCCGGAGGGCCTGGTGGTGCCGGGGGTCAGCTCCTCGCGCAGGAAGGCGAACGAGTCGCCGTAGAAGAGGATCGACGGAGGGTATCCGAGCACGGCGAGCGCCCGCAGCGCGATCGCGGGCAGCAGGGCGATGACCAGGGCGCGATGTGCCAAGGTGGATCCGCTTCCTCGTGTGTCGGGGCCCCCACAATAGTGGGTGAACCGGACATCACCCTGGCCTGATGGGTCAGTTCTGCTCAGGCAGGGGATCCACGAGGATCGCCGGGTCCAGATTGCGCAGGATGCCGGGGCGGTCGGTGAGGATCGGCCACTGGGTGGCCCGCGCGCATAAGATCACGTGACCCGCCGTGATGTCGCTCGATCCGTCGAGGATCTCGGCGATGTCGGGCACCTTTCCCGCGGTGAGGTCGTCGACCTGCACGGCGGAGCTGCTGATCAGATCGAAGAGTTCGACTTTCGTGGCGAGCGGGACGATCGAATAGACGAGGGTGAGAGCGGTCGCGGGAATGCACAACCCGCCGCCCCGATAAAGAGCCAATGCCGCGATGCTGCGAGAATGATTCGTTTTCGCGACCGCTATGTCGACGAGCGCCCCCACATCGAGAACGCGCCCAGGAAGCATGGTCAATCCTCTTGATTCCGATGCAGGCCGAGCCTGAGCATCACGTCGTCCGAAATCCGGTCCACCTTAAGAGCGTCGGCCGCCCTGTCGAGGTCGTCGCACTGCAGGTTCCAGCGTTGGATCAAGATGGTCGCGTGCGTCATGTTGCCCACTTCGCGCTCCACCGCGGCGCGAATCACATCGGAAATCATACGGCCATCGGAGCGTGCTTTTTGATGAACCGCATCAAGTGTCGCCTTGTCTAAATTTACGATGATTGATGCTGTTTCCCCGGATTGTGTCTTGGGTTCTGCGGAAAGGCGGGGAGCCGACATCGGCCACGACGGTGGTGCGGGGGTGTCAGGGGCCTTGTCGTTGTCCGCGGAATTCCGCCGTGATGGAATGGGGATCGCCATACGCACGACGGTAGTCCCATAACGCCGCCGCCGATAGTCACCCATCGAGATCGGGTGGTCACAAGGGCCTCCGGAGGAGTCACATGCACCGCGTCACGGCGAAAGACGGCACGTCCATCGCGTTCGACCGGCTGGGCGTCGGCCCCGCGATCGTCCTGGTCGGTGGCGCCGCGGTCGACCGCTCGGCCAACGCGCGGCTCGCGCACGAGCTGGCGGAGCGGTTCACCGTCTACAACTACGACCGGCGCGGCCGGGGCGGCAGCGAGGACACCCTCCCTTACGAGGTCGACCGTGAGATCGAGGACATCGCCGCGCTCATCGCCGAGGCGGGCGGGGCGGCGCACCTGTTCGGGATGTCGTCGGGCGGCGCGCTCGCGCTCGAAGCCGCCGCCGCGGGGCTGCCGATCGCGAGACTGGCCGTGTACGAGGTGCCCTACGACCTGGCGCCGGACGGGCCGCGGCGCTCGCGGGAGTACGCCGACCGGCTCCGTGCGCTGCTGGCCGAGGGCCGCCGCGGCGAGGCGTTCGCGCTGTTCATGGTGACGGCGGGCGCCACCGAGGAGATGGTGAAGCAGGCCCGCGAGTCGCCGATGTGGCCGAGCCTGGAGGCCATCGCGCCCACGCTCGCCTACGACGCCGCCTGCCTGGGCGACGGCCGCCCGCCCGCCGACCGCCTGTCCGGCATCGCCTGCCCCACGCTGGTGGCCACGGGCGGGGCCGGCGCCGACTCCTTCGTGGGCGGGGGCGGCGACTTCTTCGCCCGGGCCGCCGACGCGATCGCGGAGCTCGTTCCGGGCGCCGTTCGCGAGACCATCGAGGGCCAGGCGCACCTGGTGGACCCCAAGGCGCTGGCCCCGGTGCTCACCCGCTTCCTCGGACAGTAGACCCAGCACTACTGACCGGCCCGCCCACCTGCGGATACCGTCAGAAAGTGCTCAACCGGACCGCGCTTGAGGCGCTCACGCAGCGGCCGCTGCCGTTCCTGGGCTCCGCGTGGCCCTGGCGGTGCGCGGCGTACCTGCTGGCCGCCGCCGTCCCGGGTGCGGCCGTCGGGGCCGCGGTGTTCGCCACGATCCCGCTCGGCGTGGTCGCGGCCCCGGTCGTGCTGGTGCTGTGCCTGCCGCTCGTCGCCTGGTTCGAGCGGCGCAGGCTGCGGCTGGTGGACGGCGTGCCGCTGCCCGAGGTGGCCGGTGGGCGCGGGCGGGAGGCCGGATTGGCCGTCGTCACGGTGCTCGCGCTGTGGTGGATCGATCTGGTCATGCTGGGGTTCACGGTGGGCGGGCCGGTGGTCCTGATGCTCTCGCCGGTCGTGCAGCCCGAGGCGGAGCCCGGGGTCGCCGCCGCGGGCTCCGTGGCGGGCGTGCTGCTGCTGCCCGTCGCCGCGTACACGATCACCGCCTGGGGCGGGGCCCGGGGGGCGATGGTACGCGCGATGCTCGCGCCGCAGGGCTCCGAGCTGAACGAGGTGCTGCGGTCACGGGCGCGGCTGGTGGACGCGTTCGAGACGGAGCGCCGCAGGATCGAGCGGGACCTGCACGACGGCGCGCAGCAGCGGCTGGTCTCCCTGTCGATGGCGCTCGGCCTGGCCCGGCTGGACCTGCCGGACGACTCGCCCGCGGGCCGGATGGTCGGCCAGGCCCACGAGGAGGCCAAGCGGGCGCTCGCCGAGCTGCGCGAGCTGATCAGGGGCGTGCACTCGCAGGTGCTCACCGAGCGCGGGCTGGGCGCGGCGGTACGCGACGTGGCCGGGCGCTCCCCCGTGCCGGTGGACGTGGACGTGGAGCTGGCCGGCCGGCTGCCCGCGCCCGTGGAGGTGACCGCGTACTACGTGGTCAGCGAGGCCCTCGCGAACCTGGCCAAGCACAGCCGGGCCACCCGCGCCGCCGTCACCGGGCGGGTCGAGGGCGGCACGCTGGTCGTGGAGGTGCGCGACGACGGCGTGGGCGGGGCCGACCCGGCCAAGGGCACGGGGCTGACCGGGCTGGCCGACCGGCTGGCCGTGGTGGACGGGAGGCTGTCCCTGTCCAGCCCGATCGGCGGTCCGACCCTGATGAGAGCGGAGATCCCGTGCGCGTAGTGATCGCGGAGGACGCCGTCCTGCTGCGGGAGGGCCTGGTCGGGCTGCTCGAACGCTTCGGCCACACCGTGGCCGCCGCGGTCGGCGACGCGCCCGCCCTGCTCGCCGCCGTCGCCGAGCACCGCCCCGACGCCGTGGTGACCGACGTGCGCATGCCGCCCGGCTTCGCCGACGAGGGGCTGCGGGCGGCCCTGGAGCTGCGCGAGCGGCATCCGGACCTGGCCGTCCTGGTGCTCAGCCAGTACGTCGAGCAGACCTACGCGGCCGAGCTGCTGGAGCCGGGCAATGGCGCCGGGATCGGCTACCTGCTGAAGGACCGCATCGGCGACGTACGCGAGTTCGTCGACGCGCTCGACCGGGTGGCCGCCGGCGGCACGGTCGTGGACCCGGAGGTGGTCCGCCAGCTGCTCAGGCGGCGCCGCGACCCGCTGGCCCGGCTCACCCCGCGCGAGCAGGAGGTCCTCGGCCTGATCGCCGAGGGACGGACGAACGCGTCGATCGCCAAGGAGCTGTTCGTCACCGAGGCGGCCGTGGCCAAGCACATCGCGAACATCTTCGCCAAGCTCGACCTCCCGCCCGCCGCGGATGGGCACAGAAGGGTGCTGGCGGTGCTCGAATACCTCAAATGACGCGGCTTGAAAGTAGGGTTCGTTGGCATGAATGAGCAGTGGCAGGAGGTCGGCGACCGGGTCTATGTCCGGCGCCACAAGTCGTACGACATGAACGTGGGTCTGGTCGTGGGCGACGGGCACTGCCTGGTCCTCGACACGCGTAGCTCACACAGGGAGGCCGCCGACCTGGTCGAGGCGGTCAGGACCATCACCGCCGGCCCGTGGACGGTCGTCAACAGCCACTCCCACTTCGACCACTACTTCGGCAACGCGATCTTCCGCCCCGCCGAGATCTGGGGCCACGTCAGGTGCGCCGAGGAGATCGAGCAGTACGGCGAGCAGCAGCGCGCCGTAATGATCAAGGGGAACCCCGAGCGGCGTGAGGAGTTCGAGGAGATCACGATCGTGCCGCCGGACCACACGTTCACGAGCGCGGCCAGCCTCGACATCGGCGGGCGGATCGTGCATCTGCAGCATTTCGGGCTCGGGCACAGCAGCAACGACGTGGTCCTGCACGTGCCGGACGCGGGCGTGGTGTTCGCGGGCGACCTGGTGGAGGAGGGGGCGCCGCCGGCGTTCAGCGACTCGTACCCGCTCGACTGGCCGCTCACCATGACGGCGATGCTGGACGAGCTGCCCGAGCAGGTGATCGTGCCGGGGCACGGCGCGGTCGTGGACCGGGCGTTCGCGCAGGCGCAGCAGGCCGAGCTGGCCCTCGTGGCCGAGCTGGCCAGGCAGGCCCACGTGGAGGGCCTGCGCGACCTGATCAAGCTCTTCCCCTATCCGGAGGACGTGACCAGGCAAGCGATCGAGAGGGCCTTCCTGCAGCTGGATGTCTGAGCTATATTGCAAAGTGCAATATGGGGGGAGGCATCATGGCGCAACGCCACAGCTTGGTCGGCCTGACCGTGCTGGCCCTGCTCACCGTGCGCCCGAGCCACCCGTACGAGCTGCACCGGTTCATCCTCGACACGCACAAGGACTACATCACCGGCCTGCCGCGCAGCCTCTACCACGCGGTGGAGCGGCTGGCCAAGGACGAGCTGATCGTCCCCTCGAAGACCGACCGCGAGGGCCGCAGGCCGGAGCGCACGGTCTACGAGATCACCGCCGAGGGCCGTCAGGAGCTGGTCACCCGGCTGCGGCAGCTTCTGGAGAAACCCGATCCCGACCGGCGGGCCTTCGTCGCGGCCGTCTCGCTCATGGGCTGCCTGCCGCTGCCCGAGGCGCAGCGGGCGCTGCGGGGACGCGCGGCCACGATCGAGGGCGTCCTCGCCGGGATGGAGGCCCACCTGCGAGCCATGGCCGACAGCGGCCTGCCCGCGATCCTCATGCTGGAGGTGGAGTGCGAGCAGGCGCTCTACACCGCCGAGCTCGGCTGGATCAGGGGGCTGCTCGACCGGCTCGACAAGGGAGAGCTCGACTGGGAGACCACGGTCGAGATGTGAAAGGCCGCCGAGGTGCGCCAACACCCCGGCGGCCGGAAATCCGAACAAGGCGCCTGCCCTGCCCGAACTCGCATTCACAGGATAGGCGCCGCGACAGAGGGAGCAGTGCCATGTCCGCAGAGATCATTCGATTGCTCGCGCGGATCCCGGAGACCTGGAACTCCGGGGACGCCGAGGGTTACGCCGGACTCTTCACCGAGGACGCCGACTACATCACGTTCTTCGGACAGCACCTGGAGGGCCGCCAGGCCATCGAGGAGGCCCACCGGGAGCTGTTCAAGCTCGACATCAAGCTCGGCGGGAGCGGCGGCGCGCCGCTGGTCAAGCCGCTCAGCGACGACGTCGCGCTGGTGATCGTGGGCGGCGGTTCGTCCGTGAACGGCGAGCCCGACCCGAGCCGCCAGTCCGTCATCACGCTGACCGCCCTCCGCACGCCCGAGGGCTGGCGCTTCGTCTCCTTCCAGAACACGAGGGTGAGCACGCCGTGAGCAGGCGGCTCATCACCGAGGTCGCCGGAGTGATCGAGGCCCCGGTCGAGCGGGTGTGGCCGGAGATCGTACGGGCCATACCGAGGACGGAGCTGGGCGAGCACCGCCTGGCCTACCAGGGCGGCTGGTGGTACCGCGGCGAATGGTCGGTCACCGCCGACCCCGAGGGCACGCGCCTGGTCCACCGCGTCTACGACGTGGCGGGCAACCACTGGGCCGTCGCCCTGGCCAACCGGCTGTTCATCGGGTTCCGCGAACGTACGCGCCGGTCGTTCGCCGAGGGCCTGGCCGACCTCGGAAACCGGTTGGGGTGCGCCACCAGGCTCGCCTAGGCTGCCGGTCATGGAATGGGGACCGCTGACCGGGGACGACGCCGAGGCTCTGGCCGAGCTCTGGGCCGCCATGGAGGCCGAGGACAGGACCGGCGAGATCCAGGACGTCGACGACGCGGCGGATCAGGTCTCCAGCCACCTCGTCGATCTGGACGCGGGCACGCTCGCGGCCAGGGACGGCGACCGGATCGTGGCCTTCGGCTACCTCCCCGTCAGGCAGACCGCCGACGACCTGCACATGATGCGCCTGTCGGGCGGCGTGCACCCCGCCTACCGCGGGCAGGGGCTCGGCAGGCGCATCATCGACTGGAGCGTCCGGACGGCGCCGGGAGTGAGCGAGCGGGCTCACCCCGGCGTCCCTCTGGAGCTCCACGTCGACGTCCTCGACGCCCGGTCCGGCCTCGCCGCGCTGGTGGAGGGTGCCGGGTTCACGGCCGTACGGTGGTTCGCCCGCATGGAGCGGAGCCTGTCGGGCGGCCTGCCCGCGGTGCGGCCGCCGGAGGGCGTCTCCATCGCCGCCTGGTCGCCCGAGTTCGACGAGGGCGCCCGCCAGGTGCGCAACGAGTCGTTCCGCGACCATTGGGGCAGCGTGCGGCACACGTCCGAGAGCTGGCGGGCCATGATGACCGGCACCAGGAACTTCCGCCCCGAGTCGTCATTCGTGGCCCTGGCCGACGGTCGCCCGGTCGGGGTGCTGATCACGCACTTCTTCGAGGCCGCCGCCGCCCGGCGCGGCGAGCGCCAGGCGTGGATCCAGATCATCGGCACGCTGCGGGAGTGGCGCGGCAAGGGCGTGGCGAGCACGCTGATCGGACACGCCCTTGCCACGTTCGGGGATCAGGGCTACGAGAGCGCCGGGCTCGGGGTGGACGCCGACAACCCCACGGGGGCCGTGAGCGTGTACGCCCGCGCCGGCTTCGAGATCACCAGGCGCAGCACCACCTACGCCTTGCCGATCAAGCCAGCCTGATCTTCCCCTTCGACACCTTGATCTTCTTGTCGGCGAGCGGCTTCTTGGCGGGGCCGTTCACCACCGCGCCCGTCGAGGCGCTGAACTTGCTGCCGTGACACGGGCAGTTGATCGTGCCGCGGCTGACGCTCGCCACCGTGCAGCCCTGGTGGGTGCACTTGGCGCTGAAGCACTTGTAGACGCCCTTCCTCGGCTGGGTGATCACGTACTTGCCCTGGACGATCTTCCCGCCCCCAACCGGGATGCTCTTGGTGGTGGCGAGGACGGGCTTGGCCGCCTCCGCTTCCGCCTCTGCCGGGCGCGGCCACAGGAACACGACTCCTGCGCCCGCGGCGCTGCCTCTGGTGATCAATGCGCGGCGTGTGAGCATTGTTGCCTCCTTCAACCACTCACACGTTTGCAGATCTTCAGCGGTTCAGCGGAAATTTGGCGATAAATCCGGAATCTGCGTACACGAGCGTGCCGCCGTGCAGGTGCGCGATGTCCCGCGCGATCGCCAGCCCCAGCCCGGCGCCGCCCGCGTCCCTGGCGCGCGCCTCGTCCAGCCTGGTGAACCGGGCGAACACCGCCTCCCGCTGCTCCGGCGGGATCCCGGGCCCGTCGTCCTGCACCTCCAGCACGGCCTGCTCCTCCTCGGCGTGTACGCGTACCCGCACGGTGGAGGCGGCGTGCCGGACGGCGTTGTCGGCCAGGTTCGTCATCAGGCGGTCGAGGTGGGCGCGGGAGCCCTTCATCACCACGTCCGGCTCGATGTCCAGCTCCAGCCGCACCTCGGGCCGCCGCCTGGCGCGTACCGACTCCTCGGCGGCCACCTGGCCCAGGTCCAGCTCGGCCGCGCGCAGCGGCTCGCCGGCGTCCAGCTTGGCCAGGATGAGCAGGTCGGCGGCCAGGGACTGCAGGCGTTCGACGTCGGCGAGCGCCTCCCTGGTCAGCTCGCTGGGCTCGGCCAGCTCCAGGCGGGCGCGCAGGGTGGCGATGGGGCTGCGCAGCTCGTGCGCCGCGTCCGCGACGAACCGCTTGTGCGTGTCCACGGCCGTCTCCAGGCGGTCGAGGGTGCCGTTCACGGTGGTGGCCAGCGCGGCGATCTCGTCCTTCGAGCCGGGTACGGGCACGCGCTGGTGCAGGTCGCGGGCCGTGATGTCGGCGACCTTGGTGCGGATGGCGGCCACGGGGGCCAGCGCGCGGCCCACCGAGATCCACGTCATCCCGGCCACCACGAGCAGCACGGCGGGCACGCCGGGCAGCAGCGCGCTATAGAGCGTCTGCAGCGCCTTCTCGGCGCCCTCCAGGGGGACCCGCGACCAGACCATGGCGGGGCCGCTCGCGGTGGCCACCTTGACGCCGGCGACGGCGTACTTCTGGGGGGCCGCCCACTCGGTGGCGGAGGCGCTCTTGTCGTCGGTCAGCAGGAGGTCGGGGTCGGCGATCGTGGCCGTGATGCCGTCGCGCAGCTGCACCTTGCCGCTCTTCCCGACGACCGCGACCGGCCCGCCGTCGCCCTCCTTGGTCACGTCTTTGGTCATGTCTTTGGTGATGGCGATCGAGCTCTCGCCGGGCGGTTCGACGACGCGCGAGAGCGGGGTGGCGGGCATGAGCTCCATCGTCTCCGCGTACGGCGCCGCCGCGACGGCCTTCCTGGTGGCCTCGGCGTCGGCGTTGTTCTGCAGCGTGCCGCGCAGCACGGCCACCAGTGCCAGCGCGGCCAGGCCCAGGGCGAGGGCCACCACCAGGGTCGCGGCGGCGGTCGCCCGCAGCCGCACGGACGAGAGCGCGGCCGACGCCTTCCGCAGGGGGCTCATGCCGCCTCCAACCGGTAGCCGGCGCCCCGGACCGTCATGAGCGTCGTCCGCCCGAAAGGCGTGTCGATCTTGCGGCGCAGGGCGCTGATGTAGACCTCGACGATGTTCGGGTCGCCGTCGTAGGAGAAGTCCCAGGCCTGGGCCAGCAGCTCGCCCTTGGACACGACCTCGCCGGACCGGCGGGCCAGCGCGTGCAGCACCGCGAACTCCTTGGGCGTCAACCCGATCTCCACCTCGCCCCTGCGGCACTTCAGCGCGGCCGGGTCGATCACCAGGTCGCCCACGGTGATCGACACGGGCCGCTCCCGCCCGCCCCGCCGCACCAGCGCCCGTAACCTGGCCAGCAGCACCACGTACGAGAACGGCTTGGCCAGGTAGTCGTCGGCGCCGTTGTCGAGCGCCTCGGCCTCGTCGTAGATGCCGTCCTTGGCCGTGAGCATCATGATCGGCGTCCAGTCGCCGGCCTCGCGCAGCTTGGCGCAGACCGCGTAGCCGTTCATCCTGGGCAGCATCACGTCCAGGACGATCACGTCGTACGTGTTCTCGGTGGCCATCCACAGGCCGTCACGCCCGTCGTGGGCCACGTCCACGGCGAAGCCCTCGCCCGCCAGGCCGCCCTTCACCAGGTCGGCCAGCCGCTCCTCGTCCTCCACCAGTAGCACTCGCACACCGACCAGGGTGCCTCAGGTCACCTAAAGCCAACCTGAAGATCATTTAGGGCCTCTTCAGGATCACTTCAGGTACGCCGGGCCAGTCTCGGAGGCGTTCGACCGATCTCAGTGAGGAGAACCCATGTTCAAGCGTCGTCTCGCGCTGCTCGGCGCGGTCGCCGTACTCGCCATCACCGGCCTGACCGGCTCCGCCCTGGCCGACGAGACCCCGGCCACCGCCGGCGCGAAAGTGACCTGCAAGACGGCCGACGGCAAGACCGTCGAGGTGGCCGAATTCGCGCGGCCGGCCCCGGTCGGCAAGGTCGTCGGGCCTGACGGCAAGGTGCGCGAGTTCAAGCCCAGCGACACGGTGAAGGTCGACGCCCTTCCCGACGGCGAGGTGCCGCAGGACGTGACCGAGGCCGGGCCCGCCCTGCCGGACGGCGTGGAGGTGACGAAGACCGTGCCCCTTCCGGAGGACGGCAAGCTGCCCGACGGCATGCGGGCCGTGCCCGCCCAGCCGGGGAAGCCCGGCGAGAAGGTGGACGCGCCGTCGGTCGCCATCGAGGCCGTGCCCGCTCAGCCGGGGAAGCCCGGCGAGAAGCTGGACGGGCCGTCGGTCGCCATCAAGGCAGTGAAGATCATCTGCGAGAAGACCGACTAGATCATTCCGGGAAGGACGGGTGCGGTCCGAGTGCCCAGTACTCGTAGAGGCCATGGCCGACGAGCCCGTCGTACTCGAAGCGCCCGACGGCGTCCACCATGCCCCACATCCTGGCGGCGTCGTCGGGCAGCCGGTACGTCACGCCCTGCACGACGGGCCCCTCGCCCTGGTACATGCCGTGCTTCCAGTCCGGTTCCAGGCCGTACCCGGTGCCGACCATGAGGTGCACCGGCAGGATCGGGGTGCAGCGCACGTCGAACGGCTTGCCGCCGGGAGGCGAGAAGGTGATCGTGGCCTCCACGACGTCGCGGGTGCCGGGGGCGTAGACCGGGCGGTACTCCGGTCTGCCGAGGTATTCCTCCTCGCGGCCGTCGGACCAGACGCGTACGGCCTCCTCCAGCATCCGGCGGCCGCGCTCGTCCTCCTGGACGATGCAGAGGATGGCGTGGTCGTCGAACTGCATGGGCGTGTAAAGCCAGTAGAACGTGCCCGCGTTCTTGGTCTGGATGCCGGGCGGCTCGGGCTCGCCGACCGGCCTGATGCCCCAGGAGCGGTCCCTGGTGCCCTGCCAGCGGTCGGGCGTGACCGGGATGTCCTCCTCGCCGATCCTGATATTTCCGGACCAGCGCCCCGTCTGCGCCAGGCGTACCGAGTCGAACATGACCCGCTCCTGCCACCGCAGGAAGTGCCGGGGCTCCAGCGTCGCCGGGATCGTGCCCTCCCAGAGCAGGTCGAAGGACAGGCCGTGCTCGTTCGGCTCCAGGACCACCCTGAGCCGCTTGAGCCCTTCGAGCACCTCGACGCGGAACGGGCCGATCTCGGTGTTCATCCGGTCGGGGCCCAGCTCGCGGGAGGCCCGTACGACGCGGTGCAGGTCTGCGTGGCGTACGCAGGCGAAGGCGTCGGTGACGCCCAGGTTGGGGTACTGGCCGAGGCCGACGATCAGCATGAGCTCGTCGGTGCCGGGGTGGCAGTTGAAGTAGTAGCGGTCGTAGAAGTTGCGGTCGGAGGTGGCGACGTGCCGCATGACCTGGGCGGCCTGGTGGACGGGGTAGTCGTCTAAGGGAGACAGCGCCATGCCGGGTTTGTAACAAGCGCTTGGTGGCTCGTCAACAGGTGCCCGAAGAGGGCGCCCTGAAAAGGGGGCCCTGAAAAGGGGGCCCTGAAAAGGGGAGCGCGCCCTCGGGATCAACCCGAGGACGCGCTCCCCTTACGGCAGCACCGGATCAGGACATCTTGCGAGATGCCTCATCGGCCTTGTCGGACACCCGGCCCGCCATCCGGTCCGTGGACTCGGCGGTCCTGTCGGCCTTCTCACTGACCCAGCGGGACGCATCGGAGGCGGAGTCCTTCATGTGCTCGGTCCACTGCTGGGCGTTGCGGCGGTAGAACATGTAACCGATCGCCCCCACCGCGAGGCCGGTCAGCAGAACGAGCGTCGGCCATCGCCGCGACCGCGTGGGCGTGGGATCGATCTTCCTGGCCGCCGTGATCAGCATGGAGCTGACCCTCGGCGCGACCTGATCCTCGAACCCGTGCGCCGCCGAGTGAAGCCGCGGCGCCGCCCAGTAACGGGCGTCCTCGACGCGCTGGGCGGCGGCCATCTTGGCCTGGTCCGCCACGGGCGCCATCAGTTGGCCGGTTCGCACGGCCCGGGCCTTCATACGGCCCGACCACGTGGTGGGTACCTCTATGACCACGCGGCGTCTTTTCATTGTCAGGGACACGACAACCTCCCCTGTCGTTGGGGCCCCGAGCCTGACCTTCCCTGGACAAGGCGGCTCAATCATGGCGAGCCGTGGGAGGATGGCTCTGGAGGCCTTACGGCCATAGTCCTTAAAACATCACAGAACCAACCCTGTACATAGAGGGGGCGGCTGTCTCGTGGCTGAGAAGCTGATCGCAAACCTGCAGACCAACCGTGGAAATATCAAGGTGGAGCTCTTCCCCAACAGAGCCCCGAAAACGGTGCGCAACTTCGTCGAGCTCGCAGAGGGCTCGAAGGAGTGGACGCACCCGGGCACCGGCGAGAAGAGCACCGCGCGCTACTACGACGGGACGATCTTCCACCGGGTGATCTCCGGATTCATGATCCAGGGCGGTGACCCGCTCGGCCAGGGCATCGGCGGCCCGGGCTACGAGTTCGACGACGAGATCCACCCGGAGCTCTACTTCAACCGCCCGTACCTGCTGGCCATGGCCAACGCGGGCGTCCGCTTCGGCAAGGGGACCAACGGGTCCCAGTTCTTCATCACGGTCGTGCCGACGCCGCACCTCAACGGCAAGCACACGATCTTCGGTGAGGTGGTCGAGGGCCAGGACGTCGTGGACGCCATCGCCAAGACCCGCACCGACAGCCGGGACCGCCCGGCGGAGGACGTCGTCCTGGAGTCCGTCACCATCGACCGCATCCCCGCCTGACCCACCACCCACCCCCCGCCCCACCCACAAGGCTCTGGGGCGGCCCACCCATGCCCAACCGGCCGCTCACCGGGCGGCCTCGGGCCCATGCCCCCGCACGGCGCTCTGGAAGCGGCTCAGGGGCGCGCCCCGCGCCGGGCGCTTCGGGAGCGGGGACAGGAGCGCTTCCCGCGCCGGGCGCTCCAGGCGCGGCACGCGGGCGCTCCCCGTGCCGGGCGCTCCGGGAGCGGCACAGGGGCGCCTGCACTGGGAGCTCGGGGAGCGGCTCAGGGTCACGCCTGTGCCGGTGCTCTACGAACGGCTCAGGGGCGCTCCCACGCCGGGCGCTCAGGGACGCCTGCACCGGGAGCTCCGGGAGTGGCTCAGGGTCACGCCTGCGCTGGCGCCCCTAGGGGCGGTTTGGGGAACGCCTGCGCCGGTGTCCCTGACGGGCACCCTCACGACCCGAGGCGACGCCACAACCGAGCCCGCCCGCCGGCCGCCGCACGAGAGCGCCGGGCTCCGTCGCACGCCGTCTCGCCGACGCGGCGCGGTGAGGGGCGGGCGTGGCGTCCCGAAGGCGCGTGGCGGGACCGTCCCGCGGTGGTGCAAGCTCTGGGGCCGCCGGGCCGTCCCGCGGTGGTGCTGGCTCCTGAGACGTCGTGCTCAGCCCACCCGCCGTGCTCCGCCGCGCCGGGCGGTCCCGAGCGGCATGCGGTCGTGCCTACGTCGGCGTTCTGGGGAGGGGACGGCGGCCCGGGTCGCGCTTCCGCCTGGTCGTCCTCCTCGCAGGGGGCGAGGGCGGGGACACGCGGGCACGGCGTGGAAGCCATAGGCTTTCGGTCATGACCAGCCAGCCGCCCAGCCCGCCCCAGCAGCCCGAGCAGCCCGCTGAAGCGGTGCCCACGTGCTACAGGCACCCCGAGAAGGAGACC
The DNA here is from genome assembly GCF_014873145.1 of Nonomuraea angiospora. NCBI lineage: Bacteria > Bacillati > Actinomycetota > Actinomycetes > Streptosporangiales > Streptosporangiaceae > Nonomuraea > Nonomuraea angiospora. The sequence continues at coordinate 7,950,417 of NZ_JADBEK010000001.1, forward strand.
TGGGTCCGGTGTCAGCGGTGCGAGCGCCCCATCTGCCCTGACTGCATGCGCGACGCCGCCGTGGGCTTCCAGTGCCCTGAGTGCGTGGCCGAGGGCAACAAGGGCATCCGTCAGGCCAGGTCCACCTTCGGCGGCAGCGTGGTGAGCACTCCGATCGTGACGTACGCGATCCTGGCGCTCACCGTCCTGGTCTTCGGCGCCCAATACCTCACCGACAACGCAGTCGGCGCGGCGCTGGCGATGTGGCAGCCGGCAGTCGCGGACGGCCAGTATTACCGGCTGATCACCGTCGCCTTCGTGCACAGCACCGACAACCTTCTCCACATCCTGTTCAACGGCTGGGCCATCTTCGCGATCGGTCCATACCTCGAACGAGCCTTCGGGCATCTCCGTTTCGCGGCCGTCTATCTGCTCAGTGCGCTCGGCGGTTCGGTGCTCGGTCTCTGGCTCGACCCGCTGCCCACGGCCACGGTCGGCGCCTCGGGAGCCGTCTTCGGCATGTTCGGCGCCATGTTCGTCGTGGGCCGCAAGCTGAAGCTGGACGTGCGAGGCATCACCCTGGTGATCGGGCTCAACCTGGTCATCACCTTCGTCATGCCGGCGATCTCCGGTCTTCGCATCAGCTGGACCGGCCATGTCGGCGGCCTGATCGTCGGGACGTTGCTGGCGGCGGCGCTGGCCTACGCCCCCAAGAGCAACAGGACCCTGTGGCAGGTGCTGGCGATCGTGGGAGCGCTGGCCGTGCTCGCCGTGCTCGTGATGGTCAGAGTGTCGGCCATCATGGGCGCGGGCTGACTTCCCCAGGCTGTGGAAAAGACTGTGGAAAGAACTAACGCCAGCGGGTGGAAAGAACCACCCCGAAGATGATGAAAACAAACCCGATCAGCAGGTTCCAGTTCTGGAGGTCGCTGAGGAAGGGCGCCCGTGGTGCGACGTAATAGATCGCGATCCACAGGATGCCGATGATCCACGCCGCGACCATCGTGGGTGCCAGCCAGCGCGGGCTGACCTTGACCTGCTGCGATCTCTGCGGCGGGGTGTAGACCGCCTTCTTGCGAGCCTTGGACTTGGGCACTGGTAACTCCTGCTGAGGGCCTGGGCTTCCGGATCGTCCACAGGCTCTTCGGTAAGCCTAATTGAAGTGTGGCCAAGGATAGCCGCCACGCGCGGGGCATGGCGATCCCCAGTTGCCGCTTCTGACCCGAATACGCTGGTCGCATGCGGGCCACGCTGCGGGCCGTGGGAGAGACGAGCATCACCGCGGGCCTGATCATGATGCTGTTCTGCGCCTACCTGCTCTGGGGCACCGGTGCGTACACCCAGAGCCAGCAGCGGCTGCTCCAGCGCGAACTGGCGGCGCGCAAGGCGGTCAAGCCCGAGCCGGGCAAGCCCATGGCGCTGCTGCGCATCCCCAAGCTGGGCCGTGACTACGAGTACGCCGTGGTCGAGGGTGTGGACACCGAGGCCCTGAAGAAGGGCCCGGGACACTACCCGGACAGCGCCCTGCCGGGCCAGGTCGGCAACTTCGTGGTGTCGGGGCACCGCACCACGTACGCGGCCCCGTTCAACGAGATCGACGAGCTCGAACGCGACGACGAGATCGTCGTGGAGGCCGGCGGAACCACGTACACGTACCGGGTGACCTCTCAGGACATCGTGAAACCCGACGAGGTCGATGTGTTCGCCCCCGTGCCCGGCAAGCCCGACATCCGCCCCATCCGGGCCTTCATCACGCTGTCCACCTGCCACCCCGAATACTCGGCCGCCGAGCGCCTGATCGTCTACGGGGTGCTCAAGGACACCACCACGGATGAGGAGTGACATGTACGCCTGGATCTGGCGCAAGCTGCCCGGCACCGCGCGGACCAAGGCGCTGACGGCCGCCGTGATGGTCGCCGCCGTGGGGGTCGTACTCTGGTATGTCGTGTTTCCGCTACTCGAGCCCATGGTGACGCTCGACGAGGTGAGCGTGAGGAAATGAGCCGCGTGCTGGTCGTGGACAACCATGACAGCTTCGTCCACACCATCGTGCAGTACCTGCGCGGGCTGGGCGCCGACTGCGACGTACGGCCGCGCGACGACGTACGCGTGAGCGACGCCGACGGCTTCGACGGCGTCCTCATCAGCCCGGGCCCGGGCACCCCCGAGGCGGCCGGGGTGAGCGTGCCCCTGGTCCGCCACGCGGCCGAGAGCCGCCGCCCGCTGCTCGGCGTCTGCCTCGGCCACCAGGCCATCGCCGTCGCGTACGGCGCCACCGTGTCCCGCGCGCCCGAGCTCGTCCACGGCAAGACCAGCCCCGTCACCCACGACGGCAAGGGCGTGTTCGAGACGCTGCCCTCGCCCGTGCGGATGACCCGCTACCACTCGCTCGCCGTGCTGCCCGAGACCGTCCCCGACGTGCTCGACGTGACCGCCCGCACCGGCGACGGCGTCATCATGGGCCTGCGCCACCGTGAGGCGCCCATCGAGGGCATCCAGTTTCACCCCGAGTCCGTGCTGTCGGAGCACGGCCACCGGCTGCTCCAGAATTGGCTGCGAGGAATCTTGTAACAAATGTCCCCCGGCGAGCGACTACCAAGTGAACGTCCCCGCCGTTGCCCCCGAGCGGCGGGGGCGTTCTCGTGTCAGCGACGACATGAAGAGCGACGACATGAAGAAGGGCCACCCGGAAAACGGGCGGCCCTTCTTCATGTCTCAGTTGCCGGTCCCTCCGAGGCCGTCGTCACCGATCGGGTTGTCGTCCGTCGGCGGCTCGTCGTCGGACGGGAAGTCCGTCTGGTCGTCCGTCGGCGTGTCCGTCGGCACTTCGGTGGTGGGCTGCGGGTTGCTCGTGTCCAGGCTGGGACCCGTGGACACCACGATGGTGATCGTCGTGCCCGGTGCCTGCTTGGCGCCCTCACCCGGGTTCTGCTGGATGACCGTGCCCTCGGGCTCCTGGCCCGGCTGCTCTACGACCCTGGGCTTGAAGCCGGCGGCCTTGATCTGGGCCGAGGCGTCCTTCACGGTGAGCCCCATCACGTTGGGCACCTCACCGAGCTCCTTGGGCACGTAGAGGGTGACCGTGCCGCCCTTCTCGATCTCGTCGCCCGCCTTGGGATTGGTGTCGATGACCGTGCCCTGCGACTTGCTGGAGGCCTTGGTCTTGACCGTGCCGCGCAGGCCCGCCTCCTCCAGCGCCTTCATGGCGTCTTCCTGCGACTGGCCGACGAGGCCGTCGGGCACCTTGACCTTCTCCGGGCCCTTCGAGATCACCAGCTTGACCGTGGAGTTCTGGTCGACCTTGGTGTTCGCGTCGGGTTCCGTCCTGATGACGCTGCCCTTGTCGACGTCGTCGCTGGGCTCCTGCACCACCTGGACATTGAGCTTGAGGTTCTTGAGCTGCTCTTCCGCGTACGCGCGCTCCTGGCTGGCCAGCGACGGGATCGTGACCTGCGTGTCGGCCGGCGTGTTCTTCGACCCGAACACCGAGTAGCCGACCCCGACGAACGCGCCGATGATCAGCAGCGGGACGATGATCCACAACGCGGTCTTGACGGCGTTGTTCCCACCGCCGCCGCTCGCCCTGCGCCGCCCGCCGCGGCCACCGCCGCCGCCACCGTCGTCGTACTCGTACGGGGGGACCGCGGTGGTGCGCTGCGTGGCCGAGCCCTGCCCCGCCTGGGTCGCGGTCATCACCCGCGTGCCCTGGTTGAAGTTGCCTTGCATGGCCATCGTCTGGGCGTCGGTCGGCATCCCGGACATCGCCCGCTGGATGTCGGCCCGCATCTCGCCCGCGCTCTGGTAGCGGTGGGCGGGGTCCTTGGCCATGGCCTTGAGCACGATCGCGTCGGCCCACGGGGGGATGTCGCGGTCGATCTGCGACGGCGGGATCGGGTCCTCGCGCACGTGCTGGTAGGCGATCGCGACGGGAGAGTCGCCGGTGAACGGGGGCTGCCCGGTCAGCAGCTCGTAGAGCAGGCAACCGGTGGAGTAGATGTCGCTGCGCGCGTCGACCCGCTCGCCCCGCGCCTGCTCGGGAGACAGGTATTGGGCGGTGCCGATCACCTGCGCCGTCTGCGTCATCGTGGCCGCGGAGTCGGCCATCGCGCGCGCGATGCCGAAGTCCATCACCTTGACGTCGCCGGCGCGCGTGATCATCACGTTGGCCGGCTTGATGTCGCGGTGCACGATGCCGCCGCGGTGGCTGTAGTCGAGCGCTCGCAGGATGCCGTCGACCAGCTCGGCCGCGCGCTCCGGCAGCAATCGCCGGTCCTGGCGCAGCAGGTCGCGCAGCGTCCGGCCGTCGACGTACTCCATCACGATGTACGGCACGGGCGTGCCGTCGGTGGTGTCCTCGCCGGTGTCGTAGACCGCGACGACGGCCGGGTGGTTGAGGGAGGCTGCGGATTGCGCCTCGCGGCGGAAGCGGGCCTGGAAGGTGTGGTCGCGCGCCAGGTCGGACCGGAGGGTTTTGATCGCGACTATGCGGTCCAGCCGGATGTCTCGGGCACGATACACCTCGGCCATGCCGCCGCGCCCGACGACACCGTCGAGCTCGTAGCGACCTCCGAGTAGCCGAGGCTGAGTCATTTCCTGCACTGTCCCTTACCGTTCATCTTGGGTACCGGCCTGCTCGGGGGGCCGCCGGTGTCCATCATCGACCCCATAGCGCATCACGTCTCCTCCTTGGGCGGGTTTGTATCACCCGGGTCCGGCGAGGCGGTAGGTGTCGGAGTTTTGGGTGTAGTGGTGGGCGTTGGGGTCGGTGTTGGTGTAGGGGTACGGGTGGTCGGGGTCGGTTTCGGTGTCGGCTTCTTGGTGGGAGTTGCCGACTTGCTTACCGTAGCCGACCGCGAGGGTATAGGCCTCGGTGACTTCACCGGAACCACGGAAGGCCGCTTGGTGCGTCTCTTGGTGGGCGAGGGTGTCGCCCGGTCCGGCGGCGCCACCGCCGACCTGGTGGGCTCGGCCACGTCCGGCGGCGGCTGCGGCAGCTGCCGGTCGGCGAACGTGATGGCGCTGAGCCCCACCGCGGCCGCACAGCCCGCGGTGGCGACCAGGGCCAGCGTCCTCCTGTGGCGCTTCCCGGTGGCCGGCTCCTGTGGCGTGGTGGCCGAGTGGAGGTGGTCCGTCTCCTGCTCGTCCTCCGGAGCCGGCTCGCGTACCCGGAAACCTCCCGGGTCGGTGAGCATGCTGAGGTCGGCGCCCTGCTCGGCGCTGGCCAGCGACTCGCGCAGCAGGTAGGCCCGGTCGGCCACCTCCAGCGCCGAGGCCGGACGCCGCGCGGGGTCCTTCGACAGCAACGACATGACCAGCTCGCGCACCGGCGCGGGCACGTCCACCCCGAGGGGCGGCGGGTGCTCGTTGAGGTGCTGCAGCGCGATCGCCACCTGGCTGTCGCCGCGGAACGGCGTGCGCCCGGCCAGACACTCGTAGGCCACCACGCCCAGCGAGTAGAGGTCGGTCGCGGGAGTGAGCGGGAACCCCTGGGCCTGCTCGGGGCTGACGTACTGGGCGGTGCCCAGCACGGTGCCCGTCTGCGTGACCGGAGCCGCCTCCAGGGCCCGCGCGATGCCGAAGTCCGTGACCTTGATGGTCCCCTCGGAGGTGACCAGCAGGTTTCCCGGCTTGATGTCGCGGTGGATGATCCCGGCGGTGTGCGCGGCGTGCAGCGCCTTGGCCGTCTGGCCGACCACGTCGAGCGTCACCTCGGGACCGATGGAGCGGTTGCGCGCCAGGATGGCCGACAGCGGCTCGCCGTGCACCAGCTCCATCACGAGATAGGCCAGGTCGCTCTGCTCGCCGTAGTCGAAGATCTGCGCCACTCCCGGGTCGGACAGGGCCGCGGTGATGCGCGCCTCGTTCCTGAACCGCTCACGGAAACTCGGGTCGGCGTAGATGTGGCTACGCAGGATCTTCACCGCCACCTCGCGCCCGAGCAACTCGTCACGGGCACGCCAGACCTCTCCCATACCGCCTGTGGCGATGCGGGAGATCAGGAGGTAGCGGTTACGGAGCCGCATGACCCAGCAGGTTACCGTCACTCACTTGTTCAGCACCGCCTCCAGCACGGCCTTTGCGATCGGCGCGGCGGTGTGGCCGCCGGTCGCCTCCGCGCCGACGTTGGCAGCACCGGACTCGACGATGACCGCCAGGGCCACCTTCGGATCCTCGGCAGGCGCGAAGGAGATGAACCAGGCATGCGGTGGCTGGCCGTCGGCCGTCTCCGCGGTGCCCGTCTTACCCGCTACTTGGACGCCTGGGACCTGCGCCAGGTTTGCGGTGCCGTTCTGGACGACGCTGACCATCATCTCACGCAGCTTGCCCGCCGTCTCGGAGCTGACCGCTTCCGACAGCTCCTCGGGCTTGGCCTGATTGATCGAGTCGCCCTTGGCGTCGGTGATCTTGTTGACCAGGTACGGCTTCATCACCTTGCCGTCATTGGCGATGCCCGCGGCGATCATGGCCATCTGCAGCGGGGTCATGCGGTTGCTGCGCTGCCCGATCGAGGCCATGGCCAGGGCCGCCTTGTCCTCTTCCGGGCCGAAGTCGCTGGCGGTGACCGACATCGGCACGGAGACCGGCTGGCCCATGCCGAACTTCTCGGTCTGCTCCTTCATCTTGTCGTAGCCCAGCTCCATGCCCATCTTGCCGAACGGCGTGTTGCAGGACTTCTCCAGCGCGAAGGTCAGCGTGACCGAGCCGGAGCCGCAGGCCGCGCCGCCGTAGTTGGGCAGGCTGATGTTCGTGTTGGGCAGGGGCAGCCGCTGTGGCGCGTCCACGTTGGTCTGCGGCCCGCGCGAGGAGTCGTCCTCGAGGTAGGCCGCCATGGTCACGACCTTGAACGTCGAGCCGGGCGGGTAGGTCTGCGCGATCGTGCGGTTGAGCAGCGGCTGGTCCTTCTGCTTGGCCAGCTCGTCGAAGCGGGGGAAGACCTTGCCCTTGTCGGTGCCCGACAGCTCGGTGGGGTCGTAGGTGGGCAGCGAGACCATCGCCAGGATCCCGCCCGTCTTCGGGTCGAGAGCCACGAGCGCGCCGCGCTTGCCGCTCTGCCGCAGCGCGTCGTAGGCCGCCTTCTGCGCCTTGGGGTTGATCGTGAGATCGACGTTGGCGCCCTTGGTCGGCTCGCCGGTGAACAGGTCGATGCTCCGCCGCAGCAGCAGGTCGGCGCTGGAGCCGTCGAGCAGCTGGTTCTCGGACCTCTCGATGGCGCTCTCGCTCTCCGGCGAGAAGAAGCCGGTGACGTGGGCGTAGAGCCTGGCCTCGGGATACTGCCTGATGAACCTGAACCGCGGGTCCTTGGTCTCGACCGACTGCGCGAGCACCTTGCCGCCCGCCGTGATGCGACCGCGCTCGATGGCGTAGCGATCGTAGAAGTTTCGGGTGTTGCGGGGGTCGCCGCGCAGGCCCTCCGCTTTCACGGCCTGCAGGTAGTTCACGTTGATCATCAGGAGCGCGAACATGGCCAGGCAGGCCACTGCCACGCGCTTCAGAGGGCTGTTCATCGCTGGAACACCTGCGTCAGTCCTTCGTTCTGGATCGCCTGGGGCGGAGGTCGCCGCGCCGTATCAGACATGCGTACCAATAGGGCGATAAGGATCCAGTTAGCCAACAACGCCGAGCCACCCTGGGACATGAACGGGGTGACGAGGCCGGTCAGGGGGATGAGATTGGTCACACCGCCGACGATGATGAAGACCTGCCAGGCCAGGATGAACGACAGGCCGCCCGCCAGGAGCTTGGAGAACGGGTCGCGGGCCGCCAGCGAGGCGCGCAGGCCGCGCTCGACCAGCAGGGCGTAGATCATGAGCAGCGCCATCAGGCCGGTCAGGCCGATCTCCTCGCCGGTGGCGCTGAAGATGAAGTCGGAGAAGGCCAGCGGGATGAGCTCGGGGTGTCCTTGGCCGAGCCCGGTGCCGAGGATGCCACCGGAGCCCATGGCGAACAGGCCCTGCATGAGCTGCTCGCTGCCGCCGACCGCGCGGAACAGCTCGGGGTCCTCGGGATTGAGGAAGACCACGAAGCGCTGGTGGACGTGCTCGAAGATCGTGCCGGCCAGGATCGCGCCGCCCGCGAAGAGGAGAATGCCGATGATGACCCAGGAGACGCGCTGGGTGGCGACGTAGAGCATCGCGATGAACGTGCCGAACAGCAGCAGCGAGGAGCCCAGGTCCTTCTGCATCACCAGGATGCCCAGGCTGACGCCCCAGATGATGAGCACCGGGCCGAGGTCACGGGCCCGCGGCAGGTCGATGAACAGCAGCCGGCGCCCGGCGAGGGCGAGCACGTCGCGCTTGGCCACCAGGTAGCCGGCGAAGAAGATGACCAGCGCGAGCTTGGCGAACTCGGCCGGCTGGAGCTGGCCCAGGCCGGGGATGCCGATCCAGATGCGGGCGCCGTTGATCTCCTGGCCGAGGAACGGGATCAACGGTGAGACCAGCAGGAACAGGCCCACGGCGCCCGCGGTGTAGGTCAGCCGCTGCAGGACCCGGTGGTCGCGCAGGAAGATCAGGGTCAGGCTGAACAGCACGATGCCGATGAACGTCCACAGCAGCTGGGAGCTGGGTGAGGCGAGCTTGGCGGACGGCAGGTTCGAGTCGGACACGGAGAGCCGGTAGATCATCACCAGGCCGAGGCCGTTGACCAGCGTCACCAGCGGCAGGATCAGGGGATCGGCCCACGGGGCGAACTTGGCCAGCACCAGGTAGGCGGCCAGCATCAGGCCGCCCAGGCTCAGGCCGTACGTCAGCATGCCCACGGGGACCTCGCCGGTCATGGCCAGGCCCACGTTGGCGTAGGCGCCCATGATGATCAAGACCGCGAGGGCCAGCATGACGAGCTGGGCCACGCGGCGCTTGGCCGGCATCGGGACGGGGGATTCTGCGACTTCGCTCATTTACCGTTGCTTCGTCTTGGTCGCGCTCACGGATGGCGTGGGCGACGAGCTGGCGGTCGTGGCGGGGGTGTCGCCGTCCTTGTCGTCCTCCTGGGCGAACTTCAGGGCGTTGATCTTCGTGATGCCTTCGTCGACATTGGTGACCGGAATGCCGCTCTTGATCAGCGCCTGGTCGGCATCGGACAGTTTGGAGAGCTGCCGGCCGGTGGACCTGCGGACCTCGAAGAGCTGGAAGGGACCCAGCTCTCTCTGGATCCCCTGGAACACGACCACTTCGTCGCCCCTAGCGCCGACGAAGAACTGGTCCTGGGTCCACTGGTATCCAAAATAGCCGCCGACGCCGACGGCGACGACGCCTATGCCGAACACGGTGACCAGCACGGGCCACACGCGACGACGCCTGCGCCGGGGCGCCTCGGCGACCGGCTCCTCGAAGTCGTCGTCAGTGAGGACCGGCTGGGGCGCGGTCACCGCGTGGGCTCGCCCCGGCTGGGTCTCCTGGGGGTTGCCGCGCAGCCGGGTCATGCCCGCGGCGCCGACGATGGCGGCCTCGGTGGGCACCTGCTGCCCATCGGTGATCTCCAGGACGTCGGCCAGCACGCAGGTGATGTTGTCGGGCCCGCCACCTCTGTTCGCCAGATCGATGAGCTGGCGGACGACCTCTTCGGGGTCGTCGATGTTGGTGAGCGTGGCGTGCAACGTCTCCGCGCTCACCACGCCCGACAGGCCGTCGGAACACAGCAGGTAGCGGTCGCCGATCTGCGCCTCGCGGAGGGTCAGGTCGGGATCGACCTCACCGCTGCCGTCGAGCGCGCGCAGCAGGATCGAGCGCTGCGGATGCGTGGCCGCCTCTTCCGGCGTGATGCGTCCGTCGTCGACGAGCTGCTGCACCAGCGTGTGGTCATGGGTGATCTGGTAGAGCTCCCCACGCCTGAGCAGGTAGGCGCGCGAGTCGCCGACGTGCACCAGGGCGACCTGGGTGCCGTGCCAGAGCATGGCCGTCAGAGTCGTGCCCATGCCTTTGAGGCTGGGATCCCGCCCCACCATCTCGTGCAGCTTGCGATTGGCGTCGCGTACCGCTGCCTCGATGGCGTTGAGCAGGTCACCCCCCTGTTGGGCCTCTTCCAGAGAGGCCATGGCGGCGATGGCGACTGAGCTCGCCACCTCGCCGTGTGCGTGCCCGCCCATGCCGTCTGCGACGGCCAGCAGGCGGCCGCTAGCGTACGCCGAGTCCTCGTTTCCTTCGCGGAGGAGGCCGACGTCCGAGCGGGCGGCGTAGCGGAGTGCGATGGTCATTTGCGCAATTCAATGACTGTTTTGCCGACGCGGATCGGAACACCGAGCGGCACCGGGGTCGGGCGGGTGACTTTCGAGCGGTCGAGATACGTGCCGTTGGTGGACCCAAGATCTTCCACGATCCATTGACCGTCCTGGGGAAAGAGCCGGGCATGCCGGCTGGAAGCGTAGTCGTCGGTGACTACCAGCGTGGCGTCATTGGCCCGGCCAATGGTGATGGGCGTCTCCGTGAGGTTAATGGTGGTCCCCTGCAAGGGGCCACCGGTAACGATGAGCTGGCGTGGCTCGCCCTTTTTGTTCTTGGGCTTCGCCGCCGGTTTGGCGGGTTTCATGTCTTTGCGTGGACCCGCGGGAGCCGTGCGTGAACCGAACAAGTCAGTCCGGATCACGCCGACTGCGGCAATGACGAAGAACCACAGCACCGCCAGGAAGGCGAGCCGGATCAGCAGCAGCGTGAGCTCGGACATGGACCGCTTGTCTACCCCTAATCGCGCCGGAACACCAGGGTCGTGCGCCCCAACGTCACTCGCGTGCCGTTCTGGAGCTCGATCCTGCGTACCGGCTGGCCGTTGACGAAAGTGCCGTTGGTGGACCCGAGATCGACGAGGACCACCATCTGGCCCTCGACCCGCAACTCCGCATGGTGCCGCGAGACTCCCGGATCGACCAGACGAAGATCGCAGTCGGTGCCCCTGCCGAGCAAGGTCACCGGAGTGGTGAGCTCGTAGGAACGGTCGCCCTGCGGGTCGTCCTGAGTGGAGACGAGCAGCCTGGGCCGCCCGTTGAACGCATTCGGCCTCGACGGAGGCAGGTCGCTCGCCGGCTGGCGAATCTCGTCCTGCTCGACCGTCGCGCCGCGGATGACGCCGGACCTGATGCGGAACAGCCCCACAGCCAGATCGCCGGCGGTCTCGAAGCGGACCCGGACCGGTCCCACAAAGGAGTAGCCCTGTTCCTTGGCGTACTCCCTGGCGAGGTTGGCCAGCTCGTGACTGATGCTGTCGGCGTAGACCTCAAGCCGTTCGCTGTCGGTCGTGGACAGCTCAACCACGAAGTCGTTGGGCACGAGCGTGCGACCTTGAGCGACGATCGCCGCACGCTCATCCATCTCCCGCTGAACCGCGCTGGCGACCTCGACCGGCTGAAGGTCAGATTTGAACGCCCGCGCAAAGGCCCCCTCAACCAAGCCTTCGAGCCTTCGCTCGAAGCGCTGAAGGACTCCCACCGGGTACCTCCCTTCCTCCGTGCATATGATCGCGGCCCCCAGACGCGTCCGGCGCCCGGTTCCCGCTCGTTCCACGTCACGGCATCCCTGGCGCTCGTCGGCTGTCGCGCCCAGCTCCTCCGCTCCCGTGTCTTATGCGATCGTATCCGGGTTCAGTACCAGTGGCTGTTCCGTGCTAGTGTTCTTTCCGCACCCACAAGGGCGGGTGGCGGAACGGCAGACGCGCACGGTTCAGGTCCGTGTGTCCGAAAGGACGTGAGGGTTCAAATCCCTCCTCGCCCACTTCGGTGACTGGGGACTCCTGGTCGCAAGCCTTTCAGGCTTGCTCCCGCGAGTCCCTTCGTCATTTCTCCCGGGGGATAACCCCCGGACCCCCAGCGTTTTCCGGGGGAGATCCCCCGGACCCCCCTGTCTGGGAGTGGGCTCCCAGACCCTCCATCGCTGCGTCTGTCGTCTGTCATGGCAGACCCACATTGGCGAAGTGTTTGAGGGATCGCAAGAGGGGGCGTCTCTCTTTTCAAGAACCTGTTGGTAACGGGCGTGCCGTGTTTTGACGGTACGCCCGTTTGGTTGCAACCTGCTTTCGGGTGACTTGTCGGTGTGTTTTACGTCACAGTGGCCAGGGTTCTGGTGTCCAGGAGTTCGCCCAGGAGGTCTGTGAGGCTCACCATGCCGATGACGTCGCCTGATTGAGCCGTCACCAGGACCAGGTGGGCTCTTGCCTCCTGGAGGGCTGTCACCGCCTCAGGGACCTGGGTTACGCAGGGGAGCTTCGGGAGCGGGCGGCAGAGGTCTTCTGCCTTGCTTTCCGGTTGCAGGAGGGCGTCTCTGGCGTGGAGGGCGCCTCTTACGTCGCCGGGGGTGCCCACCAGGAGTCTCAGGTGGCCGCTTTTGGCCGCTGCTTCTCTGATCTCTGCTGCGTTCGCCTGGGGCGGGACCATCACCGCCTGGCTGATCGGGATCATCAGGCGTTCTATGCCCTCGTCGTCCAGGCGGAGGGCGCGGGTCAGGAGGTCGTGCTCGTCGCGGTCCAGGAGGCCCATGCGGCCCGACTCGCCCACCAGCATGGCCAGCTGGCGGGGGGTCCTGGTCGTGACCAGCTCGTTCCTGGGCTGGACGCCGAACAGGCGCAGGATGAGGTTGGTCAGGCCGTTCAGGGACGACAGGAGCGGGCGCATCACCCAGGTGAAGGCGCGGAAGGGGACGGTCAGCAGCAGGGCCGAGCGTTCCGGGTGCGTCAGGGCCCACGACTTCGGCGCCATCTCGCCCACCACCATGTGGAGGAAGGTCACCAGGGCCAGGGCGATCGTCAGCGCGATGGGCATGCGCAGGCCCTCGGGGACGCCGAGGGCGGCGAAGACCGGCTCCAGGGTGTGCTCGATCGCGGGCTCCGTCACCTGGCCGAGGCCCAGGGTGCACAGCGTGATGCCCAGCTGGGCGCCCGCCAGCATGAGGGAGAGCTGCTTGGTGCCGCCGACCGCCGACCTGGCCGCCACCCTGATCAGGCGGTTGTTGCGGGAGGCGATCTCCTCCAGGCGGTGGCGCCTGGCGGAGACGAAGGCGAACTCCGCGGCCACGAAGAGCGCGTTGAAGGCCAGCAGTGCGAGGCTGACGACGAGCATGGTCATCGGGCCGCCTCCGCGTGCTGGACGGGGGCCACGCGGACCCACTCGGGCACTCTGCGGTTGAGAGATATCACTGTCAGCTCTGCCAGGTGTTCCTGCTCGTCTTCTGCGAAGGGGTCGGTGTCCTGTTCGATCGGCACCGTGACCGTGTCGCCCTCGTCGGGCATCCTGCCCAGCTTGGCCAGGACGAGGCCCGCGAGGGTGTCGTAGTCGTCGCTCTCCGGGAGCGCGACGCCGGTGGCGCGCTCGACCTCGTCCAGCCGCAGCCTGCCCGGGACCTCCCAGATGCCGCCCGGGTGCTCCACCACGCCGGCCGGCTCCGGGTCGTTCTCGTCGACCAGCTCGCCGACCAGCTCCTCGGCCAGGTCCTCGACCGTGATGACGCCGGCCAGGCCGCCGTACTCGTCGATGACGCAGGCGATGTCGTCCTTGGCCACGCGCATGCGGTCGAGCACGGCGGGGAGCGGGACCGAGTCCGGGACCAGCAGGGCGGGGCGGGTGATGCTCGCCATCTCGCCCTCCTGCAGGCCCGACGAGAGGAACTCTCGTACGCCCGTCACGCCTATGACGTCGCCGTCCTCGTTGAGGACCGGGTAGCGGGAGTGGCCGCAGCTGCGCATGATCTCGATCAGGTCCGAGATGGGCTGCTCGGAGCGCAGCACGACGACGCGCGGGCGGGGGACCATGATCTCCTCCGCGGTGCGGTCGCCGAACTCCAGGGCCCGTTCCAGCAGGTCGGAGAGTCTCGGCGGGAGTTCGCCCGCCATGGTCGACTCCTCGATGATGCGGGAGAGCTCCTCGGGCGTCGCGCCGTGCTCCACCTCCTCCACCGGTTCGATGCCCACGCGTCTGAGCAGGCCGGTCGCCGCCGAGTCGAACAGCTTGACCACCGGGCCCACCACGGCCAGGTAGACCAGCGTCGAGCCCGCCAGGAACTTGGCCACCGGCTCCGGTCTGGCGATGCCCAGGTTCTTGGGCGCGAGCTCGCCCAGCACCATCTGGACCACGGTCGCCACGAAGACGCCGATGGCGACCGAGAGTCCGGTGATCATGGTGTCGGACAGTCCGGTGTCGGCCAGCCATGGTCGTACGATCGTGGCGATCGCGGGCTCGGCCAGGAAGCCGACCAGCAGTGCGGTCACGGTGATGCCGAGCTGGGCGCCGGAGAGCATGAAGGAGAGGCGGGATGTGACCTGGAGCGCTTTTTCGGCGGCCTGGTCACCCGCCGCCGCCTGCTCGCGGAGCAGGGCGCGGTCGGCGGCCACGAAGGCGAACTCCTGAGCGACGAAGTAGCCGGTCGCCGCCGTGAGGAGGATGAGGGCCAGCAGGCCCAGATAGGCGCTCACCATGGTGAGCTCTCAGAGGAACCCGTGCTGGCGCACGGGCAAAGACTCCACGGGTCCGGAGCGGACACGATCTTCCCTTCGATAGAGGTCGTCCATAACCGTAACGATGCTGGTGGCATCTATGTTTCCGGCGGTGACTCTTCCCTGGTTCCGCGTACTTTTCCATAGGAAAACCTTGGCCGAGTGTCTTCACTGGTGGGGGGTTCGACGTAGCGTTTATGACAAATCGAAGGGAAGAAGGCGAAGTGTCTGAGGACGACCGGACGCGGGCCATGCGCTCGCCAGGCGACGGCCGCCCGCTGCCGCCGAGGCCGGGTGACGGCCTGCGCGCCGGGGGCGCGCCGGGCCACCAGGTCCCGTCCGCGCCCGCCGGGGGGGCGGGCGCGCCCACGCACAAGCTGCCTGTGGCCCCGCAGTACCCCGAGCCGGGGTCAGGCGCCGCCTCTCCCGGCTCCGCCCCGCCTGAGCCGCCCCAGGGCCGTTCGCGCGTGTACGGCCGGGCGCGCTCCGGCAGCAGCCCGATGGAGCCGCTGCGGTCGAGGCGCGGTCCCTCGGACCCCTCGAAGCCCCGCAGGCGGGTCTCCGGCAAGACGATCCTGAAGATCGTCGCCGGGCTCCTGGTCGTGCTGCTGGTGGCGGGCGTGGGCATGTTCTTCTGGATCAACTCCAGGATCGCCGGCATCGACGGCGTGCTCGACGAATACACGGGCCGTCCCGCCGACACCCCCGGCACCAACTGGCTGCTCGTCGGCTCCGACAGCCGCAAGGGCCTGTCGGCCGCCGAGCGCAAGAAGCTCGCCACGGGCCGGGCGACCGGCGGCAACCGTACGGACTCGATGATGCTGCTGCACATCCCCGAGGGCAGCGACAAGCCGACGCTGGTCAGCCTGCCGCGCGACCTGGCCGTCGACATCCCGGGCAAGGGGCGCAACAAGCTCAACGCCGCCTACAACGGCGGGCCGCAGCTGCTGGTCCGCACCGTGGAGTCGGTCACGGGCGTGCACGTCGACCACTACATGGAGATCGGGTTCGCCGGGTTCGTCGGGATCGTGGACGCCATCGGAGGGGTCGAGATCAACGTACGGGCCGCCGTGGACGACCCGAAGGCCGGGCTCAAGCTGAAGAAGGGCACGCAGGTGCTCAACGGCGCCCAGGCCCTGGGTTACGTACGGACCAGAAAGGGCGGCGCGCTGCCCGACTTCGAGCGGACCAAGCGGCAGCGGCAGTTCCTGGGCGCGGTCGTGAAGAAGGCGGCCAGCCCCGGCGTGCTGATCAACCCGTTCACGTCGATCCCGCTGGCGATGAGCGCCACCGACGCGGTCTCGGTCGACGGCGGCACGGGCGCCTTCGACCTGCTGTCGCTGGGGCTGGCGATGGGCGACAGCCCCGTGACGACGGTGGTCCCCTTCGGCGGCACCGAGCGGCTGGCGGACGGCGGCGACGCGATCAAGTCGGACCGGCCCAAGGCGCTGGCCCTCTTCAACGCCCTGAAGGCGGACAAGGCGGTGCCGAAGGACGTCATCGACACCGGCAACTAGCGCGGCTCACCCGGTCGTGGTGGTCGTCGCGGCGACGGTCGCCGCGGTGATCGTCGTGATCATGACCGCGTTGATGGCGGCGATGGTCTGGGCGACCGCGTCGGCCGTCCAGGCACCTTCCGCGATCTCCTTGACGCGCTTCCTGCTCGCCTCGGGGAAGGCCTTGCGGTCGAGCTTGGCCGCGTGCGCGATGGCGATCAGGACGGCCGTGCGGGCGTCGGGGTCGGCGCCCGCCAGCGCGCCGGCCACCCGGTCCCTGACCGCGGCCTCCACGTCGGGGCTGGCCTCGGGCCAGCGCGTCGTGGGGAAGACGCCCAGCACCTTGCCGCGCTGCTCGGTCAGCACGCCCGACTCCGCCAGCCTGGTGAGCAGGCGCCTGCGCAGCTTGGCCGACTGCAGCCGCTGGACCCACCAGGCGGGCTTGCGCTCCTTGCCCTCCTCGGCGATGCGGGCCAGCGTGGCGTCCAGCTCGGAGTCGCCGAGGGGGGACGGGTCCGTGACCGTCACCTTCTTGTCCGACAGCTCCAGCCGGCCGTTGACGGCCAGCTCGGCGAGGAGCGCGCCGGCGAGGGCCGGGTCGAGCTGGGTGCCGGCGACGAGCGGCGTGCCCTTCTCGTCGTGGAGGGCGAGCAGGAGCAGCTCTTCGGCGATCGTCACAGTCATGCTTCGACACTAACCTCCCAGCCATGACTATCTCGGAGAAGTTGCACGCGGTCGGCCGCCCGCTGCTGCGGGCGCAGCTCGAGCATCCGACCGTGGCCGGCATCGCGCGTGGCGACCTGCCCGAGCCGGTGTTCAGGTCGTGGCTGGAGCAGGACTACCTGTTCCTGCTCGACTACGTACGGGTGTTCGCGCGGCTGGCCTGGCAGGCGCCCGACGGGCATCTGGGTGACCTGGTGGACCTGGCGCACACCACGTACCACGACGAGTTGAGGCTGCACAGGTCGTTGTCGGCGGAGTTCGGCGCCGATCTGGAGGGGGCGGTGAAGGGGCCGGCGTGCGTGACGTACACGGCGTTCCTGCTGGAGTCGGCGGCGTCGTACGGGGAGGGGTTGGCGGCGCTTTATCCGTGTATGTGGGGATATTCGAGTCTCGGACAGATATTGGCGGAAAATTCGCCTGCTGAGTCGAGATATCGGGCGTGGGTGGACACGTACGCGGATCCGGCGTTCGCGGCGCTCACCGCGCGGATCGCGCAGATGATCGACGAGGCCGCGCCGGACCCGGCGCGGGCCGAGGAGCTGTTCGCCGAGGGGATGGCGCACGAGCTGGCCTTCTGGAGCGTGCCGTAGCCGTCCACAGGCTGTGGACGGCCGGACGCGCACGTACCCTGGGGACATGCCGGAACTTCCCGAAGTGGAGTCGCTCACCCATTTCCTGCGCGAACGCGCCGTGGGCCGCACGGTCCTGGGTGTCGACGTGGTGGCCATCCAGGCGCTCAAGACGTTCGACCCGCCGGTGACCGCGCTCGGCGGGCTGACGATCACCGGCGTGGCGCGGCACGGCAAGTTCCTCGACCTCGACTGCGACGGCCTCCACCTGGTCATCCACCTGGCCCGGGCGGGGTGGCTGCGCTGGCGCGACGACCTGTCGGGCGCCAAGCCCGTACGTCCAGGCAAGGGTCCGCTCGCGGTACGGGTCCGGCTGGCGCCCGACGAGGAGGGCCTGGCGCCCGGGTTCGAGCTGACGGAGGCCGGCACGCAGAAGCGCCTGGCCGTCTACGTCACCAAGAACCCGGACGACGTCCCCGGCGTCGCCGCCCTCGGCCCCGACCCCCTCGACGAGTCCTTCACCGTCGACGCGCTCAAGCGCATCGTGGGCGGCAACCGCACCCAGATCAAGGGGCTGCTGCGCGACCAGAAGATCATCGCCGGCATCGGGAACGCGTACTCGGACGAGGTGCTGCACGCGGCCAGGATGTCCCCGTTCAAGATCGCGGCCACGCTGACGGACGCGCAGATCGCCGACCTGCACGAGGCCATCGTGACCACGCTGGCGGAGGCGGTGGAGCGGGCGCAGGGGCTGGCGGCCAAGGACCTCAAGGCGGAGAAGAAGTCGGGACTGCGGGTCCACAACCGGGCCGGGCAGCCGTGCGACGTCTGCGGCGACACGATCCGCGAGGTGTCGTTCGCGGACTCCTCGCTGCAGTACTGCCCCACCTGCCAGACCGGCGGCAAGCCCCTCGCCGACCGCCGGCTGTCCCGCCTTCTCAAATGAGCGAGATGGAAGAAGGCACTGTGGAACCGCTCGACGACTACGACGTGCGCCAGTGGGACACGCGCGAGGACTGCGAGGTGCGCCAGATCCTCGACCGCATCGCCGACAAGTGGTCGCTGCTCGTGATCGCCCTGCTCGACTGCCAGAGCCTGCGCTTCACCCAGCTCCGCCGCGAGATCGACGGCGTCAGCCAGCGCATGCTCAGCGTGACCCTGCGCCAGCTGGAGCGCGACGGCCTGGTCAGCCGCACCGTCCATCCCGTCGTGCCGCCCAGGGTGGACTACGCGCTCACACCGCTCGGCCGCACGCTGCACGAGACCATCAAGTCGCTGGTCACCTGGACGGAGACGCACCAGGAGGAGATCGCCGCGGCGCGTGCGGCCTACGACGCCAGGCGCGAGATGATGGAGTCATGACCGTTCCTGAGATCGAGGCCAGTGCCGTTCCGGCAGACGCTTACCTGCTCGACGTCCGTGAGCAGGACGAATGGGTCGCGGGGCACGCCCCTGAGGCCGTGCACATCCCCATGACGCAGATTCAGGGGCGGGTGGACGAGGTGCCCGGCGACCGCACGGTCTACGTCGTCTGCCGGGTGGGCGGCCGGTCCCTGCAGGTCGCGGCCTGGCTCAACCAGCTCGGGCGCGACGCCGTCAACGTCGGCGGCGGCATGCAGTCGTGGGAGTTCGCGCGCCGCCCGATGGTCAGCGAGACCGGGCAGCAGCCTTTCGTGGCGTAGAAAGACCCCCTGTGGCGGTTTCGCCGCCACTGAGGCATGATGAGGGCGCCAACTGCAGATCGTCGCGGGAGCTCGGGGTGTGCCGGGCTGAGAGGGCAGTCATAGATCCGCTGCCGACCGCCTGAACCTGTCCGGGTAATGCCGGCGTAGGGAGTGTGCGATGACGCATGTCGTCGACGAAGTTCCGCTGACTCTCGAAGGCAGGCCGCCGAAGACCCTGGGCGTGCTCGATCAGGGTGCGCTCTGGGCGAACCTCGGAGTCAGCCTCCTCGGCTTCTCCGGCGCGCTGCTCCTGCTCAACCCCGTGCCAGGCGCTCCGCTCAGCCTGACCGCCGCGCTCCTCGCGACCGTGGTCGGCAGCCTGATCGGCACCGCCATGGTGGGCCTGTCCGCCGTCCCCGGCACCCAGACGGGGCAGCCCGCGATGGTGCTGCTGCGGGGCCTGTTCGGGGCGCGGATCTCGTACGTCCCCACGGTCCTGAACATCGTCCAGATGCTCGGCTGGGCCGCGTTCGAGCTGTGGGTGATCGCCAAGGCGGCCAGCGCCATCTTCGGCGCCGTGCCGTACCAGGTGTGGGTGATCGCGGCGGGGGTGCTGACCACCGCGCTCACGATCTGGCCGCTCGGGTCCGTCAGGCTGCTGCGGCGGTACGTCACCATCGGCGTGATCGTGTCGATGGTCTGGTTCGCCTGGTTCTTCCTGACCAGGGCGCCCGCGCAGACCGGCGGGTCCTGGACGGCGTTCGCCCCGGCGGTGGACTACGTGATCGCGCTGTCGGTGTCGTGGGTGCCGATGGCGGCCGACTTCGCCCGGCACTCCAGGTCGAGCAGGGCCGCGTTCACCGGTGTGGTCGGCGGCTACACGCTGGCCCAGGTCGCCTGCCTGGGCCTGGGCGTGTTCGCGGTGGCCGTGGCCGGGGCCGACAAGGTGGCGGCCGACGGGACGTCGGTGTTCGGCGCGTTCGTGGCGGTGCCGCTGGGCGCGCTGTTCTTCGCGATCCTGGTGCTGCGGGAGACCGACCAGTCGTTCGCCAACGTCTACTCCACCACGGTCTCGCTGCAGAACCTGATGCCGCGGGTCGACCGGCGCCTGTTCTCCGTCGCCATCGGCGTGCTGAGCGTCACGATCGCCCTGGTCGTGGACGTCAACTCGTACGGGGCGTTCCTGGGGGTGATCGGGGCGGTGTTCGTGCCGATGTTCGCGGTGCTGGCCGTGGACTACTTCGTGCTCGGCGGCTCGCGGAGCTGGAACACCGCGGAGAACGCGCCCTCGCGCTGGTCGCGGCTGGTGCCGTGGGCCCTCGGCTTCGTGGCGTACTGGCTGACGACCTCCACGCCCACGGTCGGGCCGTGGGACGGCTTCTGGCAGCAGGTCCGCGACGCCATCGGCTTCACCCGGCAGCCGTGGATGAACGGGGCGCTCGGCGCGGCCGTCGTGGCCGTGCTGGTCACCCTGCTGATCAGCTGGTCGACGCGCGCTTTTCGACGTTGAGCAGGTGCTGCTTGGCGGCCGCGCCGCCCGCGTAGTCGCCGAGCGCGCCGTCCTCGCGCACCACGCGGTGGCACGGCACGATCACGCACACGGGGTTGGAGGCCAGCGCGTTGCCGATCGCCCGCAGCGCGCGGGGCCTGCCGATGCTCGCGCCGATCTCCTCCAGCGTCGTGGTGGTGCCGTACTGGACCGCTATCGTCTTCTGCAGCACCGTGCGGGCGAAGGATGTCGCCAGCGTCAGGTCGACGGGCGTGGCGAACGCGCGCAGGCGGCCCGAGAAGTAGGCGTCCAGCTCCCTGCGCACCGGGTCGAGCCGGCGCGGATCCGGCCCGATGAAGCTGCCCACGTGCCTGGTGACCAGCTCGTACACCGCGTTTTCCGGCTCGAAGCTGCACGCCGCGATGCCCTTGCCGGTGACCGCGAGCACCAGCCTTCCGACGGCCCCGTCATAGGTGCCGAACGCGATGTCAGGATGTGTCTCACCTCGATAGGTGCTGGAGGTCACGCGCAACAGGGCATCGAGATCGCCGCTCGACATGCCACCAGCCTCCCTGCCGCCGAGAATCACCGTGACCGCAGCGTATCGGACGGATCGCCCGACGCACTCACCACGCCACGTGCACTATGGAGGAGTGGGGGACGAATGGGCCGGTAGTGACGACGAGATAGCTCGCGCTGCCCTCGCCGGTTCGCCCAACGCCGTCGTGGTCGTCGACCGTGATCAGAGCGTACTGGTCTGGAACGAGGCGGCCGAGCGGCTGTTCGGGTGGACGGCGGAGGAGATGCTCGGGCGCCGGGCGCCGATCGTGCCGGGCGAGCTGACCGCCGAGCACAACGCCGTGCTCGAACGCGTGCGCACCGGCGGCCAGGTCTCGGTCCGCACCAAGCGCTTACGCGACGACGGGACCGTGCTCGACGTGCGCGTCGACATCAGCGCGCTGCGGCTGGGCAGCTCCGTGGCCGGGTACGTCTGCGTGCACCACCTCGCGCGGGCCGACCAGGTGGCCAAGGACCGCATGGCGCGCCGGGCCAGGCTGGTGCGCCGGCTCACCGACGTGGTCGGCGACATCAACTCCGAGCTGGAGCTGTCGGCCGTGCTCGACCGGATCTCGGCCAGCCTCACGGAGCTCACAGGGGCCGACGCGGGCGGGTTCGTGCTGATCGAGGGCGAGCGGTTACGGCTGGTCAGCACGTACCAGCTGCCGGAGGCCATCAGGGGCACCACCACGGACCTGCGTACGAGCCTCGTCGACAAGCTCTTACGCACCGGCAAGACCGTCATGCTGGAGTCCAACGGGCTCG
This sequence comes from Nonomuraea angiospora, assembly GCF_014873145.1. NCBI lineage: Bacteria > Bacillati > Actinomycetota > Actinomycetes > Streptosporangiales > Streptosporangiaceae > Nonomuraea > Nonomuraea angiospora. The sequence continues at coordinate 7,972,069 of NZ_JADBEK010000001.1, forward strand.
AGGACCTGGTCTGGGCCCGGCTGAAGGGGCTGCACACGATCGCGCTGGGCCTGGCCGCCGTCGGAGGGCGCCCGTACGGGGCCCTGTACGCGCTGTTCGCCCAGAGCACACCCGGGCACCTCGAACTGGAGCTGCTGGAGCTCCTGGCCGGCCACGCGGGCATCGCCGTCGGCAACGCGGTGGCCTACCAGGAGGCGGTCCGGCAGCGGGCGCACGAGCAGGCCGTCTTCGACGCCAGCGCCGACGGCATCGCCGTGCTCGACGGATCGGGGCGGGTCGTCCGGTGGAACCCGGCCGCCGCCGAGCTCACCGCGTTCCCGGCCGAGGCCGTCATCGGCGGGCCGCCGCCGTTCCCGCTGCCCAAGCCGGGCGAGAAGGTCACGTTCCAGATGGAGACCGGGCGGTGGCTGGACGTGGTGAGCGCGCGGATCGAGGAGACCGGCGAGGTGGTCATCGACTTCCGCGACGTCACCACGGCCAAGGAGCTCGAGGAGGCCAAGGACCTGTTCCTGGCCACGACCAGCCACGAGCTGCGTACGCCGATCACGATCGTGCGCGGGTTCGCCAGCACGCTCGACCGGCGCTGGGACAAGATGAGCGACCCGGAGCGCCGCTCGGCCGTGCACACGATCGCCGAGCGGGCCAGGTCGCTGGGCGAGCTCATGGACCACCTGCTGCTCGGGGCCAGGGCGGGGGCCGACGAGCTCAAGGTGCGGATCGAGGAGTTCGACCTGGCCGAGCGGATCGACGCGGCCACGCTCGGGCTGCCCGCGCTGTCGGACAAGCACCGGGTCGAGGTCGTCATCCAGGACGGGCTGCCGAACGTGCTGGGGGACGCCCTGGCCACGGACATCGTGCTGGGGCAGCTGCTGGAGAACGCGTTCAAGTACTCGCCCAAGGGCGGGCTGATCAGCGTGGAGGCCTGGCCCGAGGCCGGCAACGTCGTCGTGGTCGTGGACGATGAGGGGGTCGGTATCGCCCCGACTGACCGAGAGCGGATCTTTGAGAGGTTCGTCCAGGTGGACAGCGGCGACCGGAGACGGTTTGGTGGAGTGGGGCTCGGTCTCTACATAGTCCGCAGCCTCGCCAGGGCCCAAGGCGGAGACGTGAGCGCGCACCCGAGACCCGGAGGCGGCACACGAATGCGTCTCGAGCTGCGAGCGGCGGGTCTGAGCGAGTGAGCCGCCTCACGAAGTGAGGCCATGAGCTGCGAGGGAAGGCGGCGGGTCTGAGCGAGCGAGCCGCCTCACGAAGTGAGGCCATGAGCACGACCATCCGGGGGCTAGTTTCACTATCGGATCCGACACACCGAGGCGGTAACGAGGTGGTCACAGTTGAGCTGATCTATCGTCCAATGTGTACAAGCTGTGATCGAGATGCGGTTTCTGGGATCGAGTAACGGGGCATTTCGGTCGTACCGGGGAGTGTTCCCGCGGGGGGCACAGGGAACGGGGAGGTGGGTGTGTCAAGCGTGGTGCTGCTGCCGTACGCGCCGTCCAGCGTCGCCGTCGCCCGCCAGCGCCTGAGCACTGAGCTGCAGGACAGCGGGGTTTTTTCGACAGCGATCGACGACGCGGTGCTCGTGGTGAGCGAGCTGCTGAGCAACGCGCTGAGGCACGCGCATCCCCTTCCGTCGGGGATGGTGAGAGTTGCGTGGCTGCGCAGTGACGATCACATCGAAGTGGCGGTGAGCGACGGGGGCGCGGCGACCGAGCCGCGCGCGGGCCGCCCGACCCTGTCGTCGCTCGGGGGCCGGGGGCTCGGCATCGTGGAGTACGTGGCGGAGAGCTGGGGGGTCCGGCACGACGGCGACACGACCACGGTGTGGGCGATCCTGCCCGCTCCTCGCGCGTCGATGAACGGGCAGGTCACAGCCCTCAGAGAGGCCGGCTAGCCAGCACCGCCCGCTCGGTCGTGGCCCATGCCATGGACACGAGCAGATAGAGCCCGGCCGCGAGCGGCAGCACCAGCACGGCGAGCACGGAGCCGTACGGCATCCACGGCAGGAGCCGTTTCAACCAGTCCGGCTGGTCCTCGGAAATCGTGATGTTCCTGGCGGAGAACCATGCCACCACCACGACCAGCGCGATGACCAATACAAAGACCAAAAACGGCACACTTACCAGACCGAAATTGGCCATCACCCCGGCGACCTGCTGACCCAGCGGAGCGCCGAAAAGGGTGTGTCCGGCCAGCGCGGTCGGATGCGTGGCCACCCTGAACATCAGCCACATGAACGGAAGCTGCACCAGCATCGGCAGGAACCCCGCGAACGGCGAAGTGCCTTCCTTGGCGAAGAGCGCGGAGGTCTCCTTGGCCAGCCGCTCGGGGTTGCGCGCGTGGCGCTTCTGCAGCTCGCGCAGCTTGGGGGCGAGCCGCTGGCGGATCTTCATGGCTCGGGTCTGGCGGACGTTCAGGGGCAGCAGCAGGAGCCGTACGGCCAGGGTGAACAGCACGATGCCCAGCGCGGCACTGCCCCCGGACATGCTGATGACGAACGTGACAAGGGAATCGATCATGAGCCCTACCTGGAGTGAGATGAGGGAAAAGGGCTCACTCGTTCGAGGAGCCCCGCTTGACGAAGAAGCGGGGCATGCCTAAGGGGCTCGTGGACGCGAGCGACCGGCCGCGTCAGGGTCGCGCTGCCGCTGGAAGGCCGTGCGGCGCGCGTAACTCAGCGGAAAGCTCGGCGGCTCCCCACTGAGGATGGGCAGAATCGTCGCTGCCCACGTGGCCAGCAGCAGGATCGCCAGCATGGTGATCCCGACCAGCCACGGGTCGAACAGCAGGAACGTCAATGCGACCGGGAGGACTTGCCCACCACGGTGACCGCGACGAAGACGAGCAGAGCGATCACCCCGATGATCAGAGCGATCTTGACCAGGCCCACCAGCATCGGCAGCAGGAAATTGAACAGCACGAAGAGACCCAGCAGGGTCCCCAGCACGAGCATCACGACTCTACCCATGGAGCCACCGTACGTCCTCCGGCCATGATCCGCGAGGCTTACGAAGCAATGACGTGCCTGACGGTTACCTGCTCCGCGGTCGTACCGTGAAGTCGTGAACACGCGCATCCTGGTGGTCGATGATGACCCGACCGTGTCCGAGGTCGTCGCGCGCTATCTGGAGCGCGACGGTCACGAGGTCGAATGCGTCGGCGACGGGGTGGAGGCGCTGCGCAGGGCGCTGGCCCATCCGCCCGACCTCATGGTGCTGGACCTGATGCTGCCCAAGCTCGACGGGCTGCAGGTGTGCAGGAAGCTCAGGGAGCGCTGGCCCGTACCGGTGATCATGCTGACCGCGCTCGGCGAGGAGATCGACCGGGTGGTCGGGCTGGAGACGGGGGCCGACGACTACGTGACCAAGCCGTTCAGCCCGCGGGAGCTCGCGCTGCGCGTGCAGTCGGTGCTGCGGCGGGCGCGGGGGGCGTCCGTCACCGGCGGCACCGGGGTGCTGCGTGACGGGGACCTGGTGGTGGACGTGGGGGCGCACGAGGTCCGGCTGCGGGGGGACGAGGTGATGCTGACGGCGCGGGAGTTCGATCTGCTGGCGCACCTCATGCGCAATCCGCGGCAGGCCTTCAGCCGCTCCGCGCTGCTGAATCAGGTGTGGGGGTGGTCGTTCGGCGACTCCTCCACCGTGACCGTGCACGTCAGGCGGCTGCGGGAGAAGATCGAGCCGGATCCGACCGAGCCGCAGAGGATCGTCACGGTGTGGGGGGTCGGCTACCGGTATGAGCCGATGGAGGGTGGTTCCTGATGCCGCGGCCCGGTGACCTGCCCATGGTCCTGGCGGTGGCGGCCGGGCTCGGGCTCGTGGTCGCGCTGCTGGGCATCGGGGTGATGTGGCGGCTGCGCACCAGGTCCATCGGGGTGATGATGGCCGTCGTCGTGGTGGTCGCCGTGACGGCCACGCTGGCGGGGGTCGTGGCGATCATCATGAAGATGATCATCGAGGGTCCCGTCAAGGACTTCGTGCTGAGCGTGGTGGCCGTGGGCGGGCTGGTGGGGCTCGGGGTGGCGTTCGTGCTGGCCAGACGGGTGGTCTCGGAGAGCCGGCGGCTGGTGGACGCCGTGCGCGCCGTGCCGTTCACCGCGCCCCTGGGGCTGCCGGCCGAGCTCCAGACCATCGCGAACACCCTGGAGGAGGCGTACGCGCGGGAACGGGCCCTCGAAGGGGCGCGGCGGGAGCTCGTCGCCTGGGTGAGCCACGATCTTCGTACGCCGCTGGCCGGGATGCGGGCCATGGTCGAGGCGCTGGAGGACGGGGTGGTGTCCGATCCGCTGACGGTCGCGCGCTACCACGCCCAGATCAAGCTGGAGGTGGAACGGCTCTCGGGGATGGTGGACGACCTGTTCGAGCTGTCGCGGATCCACGCGGGGGCGCTGCGGCTGTCGCGTTCGCGCATCGGGCTGGCCGATCTCGTGGCCGACACCGTCGCCGGGGCCGAGCCGCTGGCCAGGGCCAAGGGGGTGGTCCTGACGGCCGAGGCGCCGGCGTCCCTGCCGGTGGAGGGCGACGCGGGGGCGCTGGGGCGGGCCCTGCGGAACCTCGTGGTCAACGCCATCCGGCACACGCCGTCGGACCGGACGGTGGTGCTGCGGGCCGGGGTGGACGCGGAGGGGATGGCTTGTCTGTCGGTCGCGGACTGTTGCGGGGGGATTCCTGAGGAGGACCTGCCGCGGGTGTTCGAGGTCGCTTTCCGGGGGGAGGCCGCTCGTACCCCTACGGCCGACGGTGGGGCGGGGCTGGGGCTCGCCATCGCGCAAGGGATCGTGGAGGCGCACGACGGGGTGATCGGGGTGGTCAACGACGGGCCGGGGTGCCGGTTCGAGATCCGGCTCCCCCTGGTCGCCGGCTGACCGCCCCGGGCACTCGTTCCTGACCTGGGTCTTCGGAGCCCTCAGGCGTTCTCCGGGAGCTCCGGCTCCGCCGTATCCCTGGAGGTGCCGAACGACTCCGACATCGCTCGAAATGTCGGGCAGGGCCAGCGCCACATGCAGCTCCGGCACCGCAGGATCGGATGCGCCGCGTCGCTGGTGATGCCTCCCGCGTCCCGCGGCTGATGGAGTTCGAGCAACCTCAGCCCCAGCTCCAAGAACCTGAGCAGATCAGCCCGGGCACCGCCCAGGAAGTCGAGGTCCTCGATCGCGAGCCGGGTGCGGATGGGGACGTAGCCTTCGCGGTTGACCAGGCTGCGGAGGCGCTCTGCTTCGTCATGCCATGAGGTGGCCTTCTCCGTACGGATGAGGATGTTCTCCAGGCGCTCTCGGAGCCCTTGACGCTGAGGGTCTTCAGGTTTTTCTGCTTTCATCGTCGCGGGACCCGTCTGTCGTGCCCCAGCCCCTCCTTCGCCGTGAAGTCGTGCCGTGTCCGGTGTCACGCTGTCAAGCTTCGCGTACTCTCCGTTTCCATGGAGCCCAAACGGAGGACAAAAACCGGTGGTTGCCCTATCGGCGTGACAACGTGACCGGAAGCCTCCGCGCCGCTAGCCTGCCCATGTGGAGCTCAAGGTCTCGACTCGATCACATGCCGGGTGCGCACTCGTTGCCATCACCGGAGAAATCGACCTCTATACGGCGCCTCACCTGCAGTCCGAGTTCACTCGGCTGCTGCAGGAAGGACCCAGCCGAGTGGTCATCGACATGTCCGCCGTGGATTTCTGCGACTCCACGGGGATGAACGTCCTGCTGTCTGCGCTCAAGCGGATGAAGGAGCAGGGAGGCGCGCTCGACGTGGCCGCCCCGCGTCCTGCGGTCCGCAAGATTCTGCAGGTCACCGGGCTCGACTCGGTGTTCACCGTGTACGACGAGGTGCCGCAGGAGTTCCTCATATCCGAGGGCTCATGACGGGATCCGTGTGCGGATCCGAGGACGTACAGAGCGGGGTCGCCTCGACCCCGGCCGCAGGGGCGGCGCGCTGGACGGCGGCGCCGCTGCTCGCGCATGCAGCACACCGGACACCTGCGGCGCGCTCTGAGGACGCCTCGCCCAGGACTCCGGCGACGCGACCTGGGGACACGCCGCGCAGGAGCACAGCACCGCTTCCTGGGGGCGCGTCGCCGTCGCGCGGGACATTAGCACCGCGACCTGCGAAGACATCCTGCGTGACAGCGGCGTTCTGGCCCGCACCTGGGACATACAGGACAGCAGCGCCGCGGCCTGCGCATGGGCCGCGCAGGACAGTAGCGCCGCGCCCCGCCCATGGGACCCGCAGGACAGTAGCGCCGCGGCCCGCCCATGGGACCCGCAGGACGGCAGTGCCTCAGCCTGCGCATGGGACGTCAAGCGCGGCAGCGCTCCCGCCTCTGCACGCGGCCCTGCATGGGGCCCTGCATGGGGCCCTGCACGGGGTCGTGAACGCGGCCCTGCGCGAGGCGGTGAATGCCGCCAGATGTGGCGCGTCGCAGCCGCCTCACAACGTGCTGTGCTGCCGCCGCCGTACCGACCGTGGCCGGAACGTCGGCTACGGTGGCAATGACGGCCCGAGTCGGGTCGCGAGTCACGGCCTGGGTCGAGTCGCCGGGCGCGGCCCGGACGTCGTCCTCGGCCTCGGCCCCGGCGCTCGGCTGAGGAGAAACGGAAGCGTCGTGTGCGGAGGTGGCGCTCGGTGAGCAGCAGCGGCGACACAGCGGTCATCATCCCGGCCGCCAACGAAGCCGATCGCATCGCGGCCACCGTCAAGGCCGCCGCGGCCCTGCCCGGCGTGGACCTGGTCGTGGTCGTGGACGACGGTTCGAGGGACCAGACCGGCAGAGTGGCCCGTGCGGCCGGCGCCAAGGTGGTGCGCCACAGCCGCAACAGAGGCAAGGCCGCCGCGATGGAGACCGGCGCGGAGGCCGTCCGTCTCCTCGACGAGGACGCCGCCCCCCGCCACCTGCTCTTCCTCGACGCCGACCTGGGCGAGACGGCTCACGCCGCCGCACCCCTCATCGAGCCCGTACGGGCGGGCAAGGCCGACATGACCATCGCGGTCTTCACGACCAGGGTGAAGCTGGGCGGCCACGGCCTGGTCGTACGCCTGTCGAAGGAAGGCATCCGCCGGGCCACCGGCTTCGAGCCCGCCCAGCCGCTCAACGGCCAGCGCTGCCTCACCAGAGCCGCTTTCGAGGCGGCCCGTCCGCTGGCGCACGGGTTCGGGGTGGAGACGGCGCTGACGATCGACCTGCTCCACAAGGGGTACCGGATCGTGGAGGTCGAGGTCGACATGGCCCACCGCGCCACGGGGACGGACTGGCGAGCCCAGCTCCATCGAGCGATCCAGCTCAGGGACGTGGCCCTTGCGCTAGCCACGCGAGAGCCGCTAATCGCCCAAAACCTCAACAAAATCCGCCCCAATCACTGACCATCTCCACACCTGGTGACGACCACAAGGCCCTTTTCCCTTCTCGGACCAGGGCGGTGGCCTTCCCCTCCACAGGCAACCACGGCCTGATCCCGGTTATCCACAGGAGGGTCCCGTCCGGCCGAAGCCCCCTCGCGAGTGTGCTGGAATTTGCCGGTGACTTCGGAGAAGCGGCACGAAAAGGCACGGGGCCGGCTCGCAGGGCCGGCCACGGCGGCGATCGGCGCCTCGATCCTGCTGACGATCGTCATCGGCCTTCTCGGCCCATCCCCGATGGTGCCCGCGCTGACCGGCCCGAGCTGGCAGCCGCCGTACTCTCTGGACGTTCACCCCAACCCCTACCTGGTGATCGCCTTGGCCGCCGGCGCGATCATCCTGGGCGGCCTCGGCCTCCTGACCGCCCTCACCCTGACCCGCTCCCCAAAGCTCCCCGAGCATGGGGCACTGTCGAGCAGGCTGTGGACGCCGCCTAACGCCCGCCTCATCGTCCTCATCGGCTGCACAGCCGCCGCAATCCTGGCATTCCTCCCGCCGTCCGGCTCCGGCGACCACCTCAACTACGCCGCCTACGGCCGCATGGTGACACTGGGCCTCAGCCCGTACACCCATGGCGCGGTGGACCTGCCGGGCGACCCCATCGCGGACGCGGTCGAGGAGCCCTGGCGCGAGGAGCCGAGCGTGTACGGCCCGGTGGCCACGGCCGTGCAAGCGGTGGCGAGCTGGATCGGCGGCGACTCCCTCCGCCTGACGATATTCGTGCTGGCCCTGTTCAACGCCGCCGCGTTCATAGCGACGGGCCTGCTCATCGACCGTTTCACCAGAGACGACCCGGCCAGGCGCCTGCGCGCCGCGCTCCTGTGGACGGCCAACCCCCTCCTGCTCTACCAGCTGGTGGCAGGAATGCACGTGGACACCCTCGCCATCGCCTGCATGGTCGCCGCCCTCCTGGCCAGGAGCCGTCCCACAGGGTCCGGCGTCCTGCTCGGGCTGGGCGTGGCGATCAAGGTCAATGCCGGCCTCGTGGCCCTCGGCCCCGCCTGGGAGCTACGACGCCGCCCCGCCCGCCTGGCCCTCATGGCGGCCTGCGCACTCGCCGTGGTGGTCATCGGGTACGCGATCGTCGGCCCGGAAGCGATCGCCCCGATGACGCGCACCAGCAAGTCGATCTCCCACGCCTCGTTCTGGAAGCTCGTCCAGGGCTGGCTCCAGTCCATCGTGGGCACAGGCAGCGCCTACCGAGGAGAGATCCAGATCGGCTCACTCCTGGTGCTCGCACTCCTCGCCTGGTCCCTGCTCCGCCTGGCCTCCCGCTCCCGCCGACCAGGCCTCCCTCCGAGCAGCGAGGCAGCCCCCCTCCCACCGAACGGGCCCGGCCACCACACGTCCCCCACAACGAGCCACCAGGCGGCGAGCGAGCCGGGCAACGCCACATCGAGCGCAGTGACCCACCCACCGACAATCGGACCAGGAAAGTCCGTCTCAAGCGGAGCGAGCCACCATACGCCGGGCCGGATGGGTGACGTCCCACCAGGCGCACCGAGTGACGACCCACGAAGCGGACCTGGTAACGACGCAGACAGTGGGGGGCGTAACGACGCAGACAGTGCGACGAGCAACGGCGCAGGTCGCTGGTCGAACCGCTGGACGGCACCGCACGCCAACGGCGGGCTTGAGGCACCGGTCGTGGCGGCCGGCCTGATGGTCGCCTACGTATTCGCCACGCCGTACATCCTCCCCTGGTACGACGGACTGGCCCTCGGATTGCTGGCGCTGGTGGCGGCCTCCACAGTGGACAGGTTCGTGGTCGCCCACCTGCTGGTCCTGTCGTTGGCCTACCTCCCGGCCAGAGTGGAGGGGCAGCCGGAGGATCTCGACTGGCTCAGGGAGGTGGTCCGGCCTCAACTCGCGTGGCTGCTGCTAGCCCTGACGGCGGCATTGGCCCTGTGGGCATGGCGAGCTGCCAGACTCGAACGCCTCCCGCCGGCGGCGGCTCCGGCTCGGGCGCGGCGCGTCCCAGGGTGAGCGCTCATCGTGGGCGTCGGCGTTCGGCTCAGCCCTCAGTCCGTAGGAACGGTGGTGAGTTGAAGGGCGCGGACGCAGGCGGCCAGGGTCAGCGGCACGGCCACCGTCAGGGCCATGGCGGGGATGGCGATGCCGGAGTCGTTCATGAGGAAGCCGACGAAGGCACACGTGAGGGCGCCGAACAGGCCGGCGCGCAGGGTGGGGGCCAGACGGTAGGCCTGGCCGAGAGCGGAGGCGCCCCATCGCGAGGGCCGGTCGAGTATCAGGAACAGGAAGGCCAGTGCGACCAGCGAGAGGAGGGTCAGTGACCAGTTTCCGACGGTTACGCCGATCATGGCACTGAACTTGCGCCCGACGACGGTCCACGCCTGGCCGTCGATGATCTGCTGAACGAAGTTGCCCAGGTGGGTGCGCTGGGATTCGGGGCGCAGCCAGTCGAACACCGACAGGGCCCCCACGAGCGCGATCCCCACGACCCCGACGAGCAGGAGCCTCAACAGCGATACGCGTTTGCCGGAGAGCAGGATGAGGAAGACCGCCATGCCGATCACGAACGCCGGCACACCGCCGAAGTCAGCTCCCCACGAAGGCCATCCGTCCGCGAAGACCGCGAGCCCCCCGTAAAGGGCGCACGCCGCCACGACCACGACCCTGGACACCCCCCGGCTGAGCAGCCACTGGGCCACGCCTGCGAGTCCGAGGATGGTGCCTGTGGCGTAGACGGCGAAGGCGATGTTGCTGAAGCCGTAGAAGCGACCCCCGGTCACGGGCTCGTAGCCCGTCACTGCGTTCACCTGGAGCTTGGAACCGGTCATGACGTCGATGAGGAGCGCGAGGGAGGTGACGGCGGCGACCACGGTGAGCGGGCCCAGCACGTGCGCCCGCCACGGACCGGCGAAGGCCAGAGCGGTGATCAACCCGGCGATGGCCACGATCGTCACGATCACCGACAGCATCGGTACGGGCAGGGTCCACCAGGGCACCAGCTGGGCCAGGAACGTGGAGATGGGGATGGCCCCGCTGATCACCGCGACGATCTGAACGGATCTGAGGAGCTTGGAGGTGCTCGCGAAATCGCCGCCCGGAGTGCCGAGTGCGGAGGTGCCTTCCTGCGTGGTGGACGAGCGCCCGATGGGAGACCGCTCGCTGGACGGGTGTTCGGCGGACGGCGGTTCCGTGGGCGGGAGGTTGGTGGCAGGGGGTTGCGTGGATGGATGGTCGGCGATCGAGGGGCCGGTGATTGAGGAGTCGCTGGGCGAGGACTCGGCGGCTGGGAGGTTGGTGGCGGGGGGTTCGGTGGACGGGAAGCTGGTGGAGGGAGGCGTGGTGCCGGGAGGAGCGGAGGAAGCGGTGTCTCGGCGGCGGCGGAGGGCCAGGGCGGCGAAGGCGTAGAAGAGGAGCTGGACCGTCACGAGGACGGCGAAGAACGGGCCGCGTACTTCTCGGAGCACCTGGCTGGCCAGGTCGCCGTCCGCCAGTTCCGCCACCGTTTCGGCCGGTGTGGCGGCGGTTGGGCCGTTGGGTTGCCAGGGGCGGCCGACTACCTGGCGTGGGGCGGGGAGGCCCAGGAGTTGGATGGCGGTGGCGGTGAGGTCGGTGATGGTGACCAGGGCGTCCTGGCGGGTGGAGGTGGCCGTGAGGTAGCCGTGGTCGTACGGCCGGCCGCTCGGTGACGGGCCCTTGGCGATCGCCACGTGGAGGTGGGCGAGCGGGGACACGTCCGAAATGCCGGCGACGAGGGTGGTGGTGTTGGGGGGCAGCTTGGCGATCAGGGCGCCGATCTGCTGGTCCGCCTTGGTCACGGCCGCCTGGCGGGCTGCGGCCGGGAGCGGGGTGGGGACGCCGTACTCGTCCAGCGGCTGCGCGGTCCAGGCGGTTGCCAGGTCGGCGGCGTCCATGATGATCAGGTTGTACGGGGTCAGGTCGCCGGCGGCGTCAAGGGAGGGAGCGTATTTGGCGATATTTCCTGACTTGTCGGCTCCGGCGAGTGCGGCGCCTGGGCCAATGGCGGCGACCTTGCCTCCGTTGTCCGTAACCAGCTGGCCCAGCGTGCCGAGCTGGGCGTCGAACCCGGTTTCGGACTGGTACGCGGTCAGGGCGGGCCAGTTCGGGATCTTGGCTGCTTCCCCGGTGAGTTGGGGGGTGGGGGGTTGGAGGCAGCCCTTGCCTGCCGTACCGGCTCGCTGGCCTGCTGAGACGGTCAGCCAGCCCGCTGTGGGGCAGGTGATGCCGCGGTCCGGGGGTGGCACGGCTCGCGTGGACAGGGAGGCGGAGGCGCCCTGGCTGAGGAGAGACCACAGGTTGGGGGTCCGGGATGGGTTGAGGTCGCTCCATTCGAGGCCGGGCACACCGATGAGGGCCACGTGGGCTTGATCGAGGCCTTGGGCGAACTGCTGGTGCTGCCGTGCAACGGTGGCGGATGAGTCCTCGGCTGCTGTTGCTGGGGTTGCTGCTCGGGCCGGCGTGCCGGGGGATGTCGTGGCGGCGGAGGCAGGGGATGGGGTAAGGCATAGGCCGGTTGCGGTGGCCAGGCCCAGCGCCAGAGTGAGGGCGAGGGTGCGAAGAGTGCGGCGGCTCGCTTCGGCGGCGAGGGTAGGCGGAGTGCGCAGGCTTGCTTGGGTGGCGAGGGTGGGGGAAGTGCGGCGGCTCGCTTCGGTGGCGAGGGTGGAGGGAGTGCGGCGGCTCGCTTCGGTGGCGAGGGTGGGCGGAGTGCGGCGGCTCGCTTGGGTGGCGAGGGTGCCGAGAGTGCGCCGGCTCGCTTGCGTGGCGGGGGCGCGCTTGGGTGCTCCTGCCTTGGAGGTCGGCTGGAGCACAGAGCTGGCGGAGACGTGCGCGGGCGTGAGCCTGGCGGCGGCGTAGGCGGCTGAGGTGTGGTGCTTCGGCGTTAGCGCGCCGGGGTGCACGGTGGCTTGCGTGGCGACGCCATGCCGGGTGGCGTCCGTAGCTGCGTCGTAAGTGGCGGCGTGCCCGAAGGCGTCTGCGGCTGCGTGAGTGGCGGCGTGCCGGAAGGTGTCTGCGGTTGCGTGAGTGGCGGCGTGCCCGAAGGCGTCTGCGGCGTTCGTGGCGGTGTGCTGGGTCGCGTCAGCGGTTGGGTGATGGGCGGTGTCTGCGGCTGCGTGAGGGGTGGTGAGGGCGGCGATGCCATGCCCGGCGACGTCCGCGCCTGCGCTGTGAGCGGCGGCGTGCCCGAAGGCGTCTGCGGTTGCGTGAGTGGCAGCGTGCCGGAAGGCGTCTGCGGCGTTCGTGGCGGTGTGCTGGGTCGCGTCAGCGGTTGGGTGATGGGCGGGGTCGGCGGCGGCCTGGGTAGCGGCTCGCGCGGTGGTGTGCTGAGCGGCGGCAGGCGTGGGGGCCGGGGTGATCGTGGTGATCGGGGCGGGGGTGGGTTGTGCGGGGTGGGCGCCGTCCCGGGTGGGCGTGGCGTGTGGCATGTACGGACCCCCATTGTTTGCCCTCGATCAACAACAGCCACGGTAACGTGCCACATCGTGACAAGTGGCGAGGTGCGGGTGGTACGGCGGCAGTGGTGGGCGTGGGCGGTCGTGGTGCTCGTGGTCGCGGCGGCCGTGGCGCCCCTGGTGGTCGTGTGGCTCACCAATCCGGATGACCAGCGGCTGGTCGACCTGGACGTTTACCGTACCGGGGGGCAGATGCTGCTCGAGGGCCGGCCGGTGTACGACTATGTCACACCGGCTCCGCAGCTGTTGCCGTTCACGTATCCGCCTGTCGCGGCCATGCTGGCCGTGGCGCTGGCCGAGATGTCGTGGGGGACGGCCCAGTGGGTCTGGACGGCCGGGATATTCGCGGCGCTGGCCGTGACCGTGTGGCTGTCGTTCAGGCAGGCGCTCAGGAAGTACGTGCCCTGGGTGTTCGCGCTGCTCATGGTGGCCTGCACGTACCTGATGCCGATCAGGGACCAGGTGCGGTTCGGGCAGGTGGACATTCTGCTGGTCGCGTTGTGCCTGGCCGACTGCGTGGTCAAGCGGCCCTGGTGGCCGCGGGGGTTCCTGATCGGGCTGGCCACGGCCGTGAAGCTCACACCGGGCGTCTTCCTGATCCACCTGCTGGTCACGCGGCAGTGGCGGACGTTCTTCATGGCGGCGTTCACGACGGCGGTGCTCACGCTGCTGCCGTTCGCGGTGATCCCGCGGGACGCGTCGCAGTTCTGGTTCTCGGCGCTGCTCGATCCCGAGCGCCTCGGCTCGAACGCGGGCACCACCAACCAGTCGATCCGCGGCATGCTGATCCGGCTCTACCTGCCTGAGACGGCGACAACCGTGATCTGGGTGGTGATCGTGGCCGTGGTCGGGTGGTACGGGTTCCGCGGCGCGCGGGAGGCGTACCGGGCGAATGACCAGCTCACGGCGGTCGCCCTCGTCGGGCTCATGGCCGTGCTGCTCTCGCCCGTCGCCTGGATCCACCACCTCGCCTGGGTGGTCGTGGTGCTCGGCGCGATCGTGGGCGACGGGCGCGACCCGGTCAGGCTGCGGGTGGCGGCGGGCGTGTGGCTCTATTACGTGCTGCCGATCCCCTGGTGGGGCGTCTCGTTGAAGGCGGCCGACATCCCGGGGGTCAGCCTGGTGCTCGGGAAGATCGTTCAGAACGGGTTCGGGCTCGGGGCGCTGGTCCTCGTGTGGTTGTTGGTGTCCTGGTTGCCGAAACGGCGTCAGATCGCATGACCTAGCCATTACTGTCTGTGCCGTGCTCGTTACCACATGGGTCATCGTGGGCGTCGTCGCCGGGGTCAGCGGCGTATTCCTCGGGTATCTCTCGCTCCGGCAGGCCAGAGCGGCGGTGGAGGACTGCCAGCGGATGCTCGCCCGGCAGACCGGCGAGGGCATGGGCGATCTCAAGGCCATCAGGGACGTGGCCGTCTGCCGGTACGACGCGCTCTCCGAGATGACCGGGCGGCTGTCGTTCTCGGTGGCGATGATCAACGGGCTGGGCGACGGCATCGTGCTGACCTCGATCAACGGGCGTAGCGAGACCCGTACGTACGTGCGGCCGGTGGTGGGCGGGAAGGGGCGGGAGCCGCTGTCGCCCGAAGAGGAGGAGGCGGTGCGGGCGGCCAGGTTGGGGCTCGGGCCGATGATCCTGTCCCGGGCGTCCGGCCCGTTGTAGGCGGACAGCGGAGGGGGCTGTTGTCGGCGGGTACGTCGCGGGGTGAGGACGGCATGGTGCTGCTGGGCCGGTCGGGGCCGATTTAGGCGGGCATGTCACTGGGTGAAAGGGGCGCGGGGGGCGTCCACCTGCGGATACTCTGGGTGCATGCCCAGACTCGCCTATCTCGGACCGGAAGGCACCTTCACCGAAGAGGCCCTGCGGCTCCTCGACCCCACGGCCGAGCGCCTGCCCTGCGCCAACGTGCCCGCCGCGCTCAACGCCGCTCGCAGCGGCGAGGCCGACGGCGCCGTCGTGCCGCTGGAGAACTCCATCGAGGGCGCGATCACCACGACGCTCGACGAGTTCGCGTGGGGCGAGCCGTTGCTGATCACGGCCGAGCTGCTGCTGCCGGTGCAGTTCTCGCTGCTGGCCCGGCCCGGCACCGAGATCCCCCACATCAAGCGGGTCTACACGCATCCCGCGGCCATCACCCAGTGCCGCGCCTTCATCACGCGCGAGGTGCCCGACGCCGTCGTGGTGGCCGCGCCGTCGACCGCGGCGGCGGCCCAGGAGGTCTCGCTGCCCGGCTCGCCGTACGACGCCGCCATCGCCGCCCGCATCGCCGGCGAGCACTACGGGCTGGTGGAGCTGGCCACGGACATCGGCGACAGGTCCGACACCGTGACAAGGTTCGTGCGGGTGGCCCGGCCCGGGCCGCTGCCCGAGCCGACCGGGTCCGACCGCACCACGCTGGTCGTCTTCCTCGCCGACGACCACCCGGGCGCGCTGCTGGAGATGCTGACGGAGTTCTCCGTACGCGGGGTCAACCTGACGCGCATCGAGTCGCGGCCGACCGGTGACGGCATCGGGCGCTACTTCTTCCACTTCGACTTCGAGGGGCACGTGGCCGACGCCCGGGTCGGGGAGGCCCTCGCCGGGCTCCACCGCATCTGCGGCGAGGTGCGTTTCCTGGGCAGCTACCCGCGTGCCGACGGCATCGCGCCGCAGATCAAGCGGGGCACGTCGGATTCCGAGTTCGCCGAGGCGGGGGGCTGGCTCGCCCGGGTCCGGGCGGGTCAGGTCTGAGGCGGGCGACCGTCCGGGCCAGGTGATTGAGCGCGGGCCGGGCTGAGGCGGCGGCGGGCGAGTTGGTGACCGAGTGCAGGTCGGGATCGATCGAGTCCGCGTGTACGCGGTAATACGGGGGCGGGCTGCTGCCCAGCGCCGGTAGCCTTTGGCTTGTGATTGACCTGCGTACCCTTCGTGAGGATCCCGACCGGCTACGGGCGTCGCAGCGTGCCCGCGGTGAGGACGACTCCGTCGTCGACACGCTGCTCGACCTGGACGAGCGCCGCCGATCCGCGCTGACCTCGTTCGAGTCTCTGCGCGCCGAGCAGAAGAGCATGGGCAAGTCGGTCTCCAAGGCGCAGGGCGAGGAGAAGGCCGCGCTGCTCCAGCGGGCCAAGGACCTCGCGAGCCAGGTCAAGGCCGCCGAGGCCGAGGCGGAGAAGCTGACGGGCGAGCTCGACGAGCTCGTCCAGGCGGTGCCCAACATCGTCGAGGAGGGCGCGCCCGAGGGTGGTGAGGACGACTACGTGGTCCTCGAGACCCATGGCGAGCCGCGCCAGTTCGACTTCGAGCCCAAGGACCATCTGGAGCTCGGCGAGGCGCTCGGCGCCATCGACATGGAGCGGGGCGCCAAGGTGTCCGGCTCGCGGTTCTTCTTCCTCAAGGGCGTCGGCGCCCGCCTGCAGCTCGGCCTGCTCAACATGGCCATGCAGCAGGCCATCGAGGCCGGGTTCACCCCGATGATCACGCCGGTGCTCGTCAAGCCGGAGACCATGCAGGGCACCGGCTTCCACGTGGCCCACGACAAGGAGATCTACCGCCTCCCCGAGGACGACCTCTACCTCGTCGGCACCTCCGAGGTCTCGCTGGCCGGCTACCACGCCCAGGAGATCCTCGACGGCGGCGACCTGCCGCTGCGCTACGCGGGCTGGTCGTCGTGCTTCCGCCGCGAAGCCGGCTCGTACGGCAAGGACACCAGGGGCATCATCCGCGTCCACCAGTTCGACAAGGTCGAGATGTTCTCGTACGTGCGCCCTGAGGACGCCCACGAGGAGCACCTGCGCCTGCTCGGCTGGGAGAAGGAGATGATGGCCAAGATCGAGGTGCCGTACCGGATCATCGACACGGCGGCGGGAGACCTCGGCATGTCGGCGGCCCGCAAGTTCGACTGCGAGGCGTGGATCCCGACCCAGGGCCGCTACCGCGAGCTGACCTCGACCTCCAACTGCACGGAGTTCCAGGCCCGGCGGCTCGCCGTCCGCTACCGCGACAAGGACGGCAAGCCGCAGCACCTGGCCACGCTCAACGGCACGCTCGCCACGACCCGCTGGATCGTGGCGATCCTGGAGAACCACCAGCAGGCCGACGGCTCCGTGGTGGTTCCCAAGGCGCTGCGGCCCTACGTGGGCCTTGACGTGCTGGAGCCGTCCAAGTAGGCGCGGCGGGCGTCGTACCTGATGAGGACGGCGCCCCCGAGCACGGCCAGGCCGGTCAGCAGCACGGCCAGGGCGACGGCGACCCAGTACGGGCCCGGCGTGCCCACCGACCAGCCGTAGAAGGGCGTGTAGACGGTCACGTACACGAGCGGGGCCGCCAGCACCCCGACGGCCGCGGGGGTGGGCCGGGCCCGGCCCGCCACCGCCAGCACGAGGCACACCACCGTGCCCACCACGGTCGCGAGCACGCCCAACAGGCTCAGTAGAGCCGTCTCCATGCTCACGCCGACGGCGAGCGGGGCGGGGCTGTTGAGCGCGGTGAAGAGGCCGAGGCCGGCGGCCGCGGCGAAGCCGATGTACGCGCGCTGGTAGCGCTGCAACCCCGCTGCGGCGCCGCCGAACAGCATGCACACCGCCAGGAAGATCGCCACATTGCTCTCCGGCGACAGGTCGACCTCGCTGAACTCCGGCGAGCCGGGCCAGCCGACGCGCCGCCACTCGCCGGACATGTCGCGGACCACGATCCCGTCCAGGCCGTTCGCGACGACCACGACGTGCCCGCCGGGACGGGGCTGCACGGCCAGCGCCATCGAATGCTGCCTGGCCCAGGACGGGTACCGCCGGGCGAGCCGCTCGCGGTCGTCCGCGGTGAGCGCCCACGACGGGCCCCAGGTCTTGCCGCCGTCGTCGGACTGCTCGACGGCGATCCGGTCGGGCATCACCCGATAGCACCGCGTCGCCTGCATGGGGACGCAGGCGGCGCTCTGCAACGGCCTGCTCGCGTCCCGCGAGCCGTCGTCATCCGACCAGGTGACCCCGCCGTCGTCGGAGACCTGGTCGATGCCGTCCCCGATGTGGACGACGATCGAGCCCCCGTCCACCTCGACGGAGTCGGCGCTGGGCATGGGCGCGGCCGACGTGGCCGTCACCGCCAGTACGGCCAGCGGCATCGTGACGATCACGCGCCAGCGCGCGGAGTACGACTCCAGGCTGCGGCGGCGTACCCACCAGGCCAGGGCGAGCGCGGGCAGGGCGAGGAGGTCCGTGGGATCGGCCAGGACGCGCGATGGGCCCGCCACGAGGGTCCAGACATGGGAAGCGAGCTCAGCGCCCGTCTCCGTGGTTTTCACGAGCGTGAAGAGCACCCCGGTCAGCACGGTGGCCGCCAGATCGGCCCGCCGCCAGAAGAGCAGGGCCACCAGCGCGGGGGCGACGAGCAGCCCCGCGACGTCGCTGAGCTTGCCCGTGACCGGTCCGGGCCAGGTCTGTTTGAGCAGGTGGTCGTTGATGAAGAGCACGAACACCCCGGCAACGGTCACGGGGTGACATAACCAGGCGTACCTCATGTAGGGGTGGATGGCCGCGAAGCCCAGAAGGTTCGCGGCCGTGACCAACCCGGAACAAGCAAAAGACCGAGGCCCGCTGGAAGCGAACCCCGGCCTGTCTCGCTGCTACAAGGTCAGATGGCGCGGACCTGGGAGGCCTGCGGCCCCTTCTGGCCCTGCGTGATCTCGAACTCGACCCGCTGACCGTCTTCAAGGCTGCGGTAGCCACTGCCTTGAATCTCGGAGAAGTGCACGAACACGTCCGGCGCACCGCCGTCCGGGGCGATGAAGCCGAAGCCCTTCTCGGCGTTGAACCACTTGACGGTTCCCTGAGCCATAAAAGCTCTCCCTCAGGATGTGAATCTATGGGACCCACACCTCGTGGGTCCCGGTGTGTCGTACAGCAAGCACCCGGGGTGGCTCAGACAAAGTCATGCTGGTTTTCACTACGGGATCAGCTAATACAACGCCATCACATCTAACACCATTCTGGCGCGTTGGTGTTCCCGTACCAACGAAGATTTCTGTCAGGCGGCATCACCGGGCAAACTGGAACCTGTTATGCATAGCCTTCCCGCACCCCGTCTTGTGGCCACCGACCTCGACGGCACCGCGTTGCGTACTGACGGAACCGTGTCTCCCCGCACAGTGGCGGCCTTCGGCAGAGTCGAGGAATCCGGTGCTGTGCTCGTGTTCGTGACGGGGCGGCCGCCCCGGTGGATGGGCGGGGTCGCGGGTGCCGTACGTCACCGTGGGCTCGCAATCTGTGCGAACGGGGCACTGATCTACGATCTCCATACCGAACGGATAGTGGAATCTCACCTGATCACGGTCGAGGTACTCGAGGAAGTCGTGGATCAGCTAAGAGCGAACGTGTCCGATCTCGTATTTTCGGTCGAGTATGAAGCGGGTTTTGCGCATGAGTCAGAATTCCTCCTGGGCGGCCTGGACAGGGGGGCCCTAACGGCACGCGTCGACTCCGTGACGGCGCGTCCATGCGCCAAGCTGCTGGCCCTGCACCCCGGGATGAATGCGGACGAACTGCAGGCCACCGTGGAAGGGCTCGTGGGGCATCTCGTGACCGCGACCCATTCCAGCCGCAGGGGGCTGATCGAGATGAGCGCCCAGGGTGTGACGAAGGCCACTGCCCTGGCGGCGCTCGCCGGGCAGCACGAGATCAAGCCCTCGCAGGTGATCGCGTTCGGTGACATGCCGAACGACCTGCCCATGCTGAGCTGGGCAGGCACGTCGTACGCGGTCGCCAACGCACATCCGGACGTGATCGCGGCCGTTGACCACGTGACCGCGGCCAACGACGACGACGGGGTCGCTCAGGTGATCGAGCGGCTCTACAGATAGCCGCGACCGGCGGCTCTCCGGCTTTACAGGTACGGGCCGGAGCCGCCGGGCGGGCGGTGCTGGTCGTCACCCTGCGGCACGCCGGGCAGCGCCCTGCGCATCTGCTCCAACTGGGCACGGGCGGCCATCTGCTGCGCGAACAGCGTGGTCTGGATGCCGTGGAACAACCCTTCGAGCCAGCCGACCAACTGGGCGTGCGCGATGCGCAGCTCCGCCTCGCTCGGCGGCGCGCCGTTCTCCTCCGTGAACGGAAGGGACAGCCGCTCCAGCTCATCGACCAGCTCAGGAGCCAGGCCGTCCTCGAGCTCCTTGATGGAGGACGCGTGGATGTCCTTCAGCCGCTTGCGGCTGGCCTCGTCGAGGGGCGCGGCCCGGACCTCGTCGAGGAGCTGCCGGATCATGCTGCCGATGCGCATCACCTTGGCGGGCTGCTCGACCAGGTTGGTGACCGATCGATCCTCTTCGCCGCTATCGCCCTGACCTTGGAAGTCAGGGCCCACCACCACGATGTGAGGGGTGTTGTTGTCCTCAGCATTCATAACACTCACCGTACTAGCAGGATCTTGCCGACGTGCTCCCCCGAATCCAACATTCGGTGGGCTTCGGCGGCCTCGGACATCGGGAGTTTCGCGTGCACCACAGGACGCACGGCCCCGGCGCTGACCAGGGGCCAGACGTTGTCCACAACACTACGGACGATTGCCCCCTTCTCGTCCACCGGACGTGAGCGGAGCGCGGTCGCGTGCACGGAGGCGCGCTTGCCGAGCAGGGCCCCCAGGTCGATCTTTCCCTTGAGGCCGCCCTGCAGCCCGATGATCACCAGTCGGCCGCCGGTGCGGAGCGCCCGGACGTTTCCGGCAAGGTATTTGGCGCCCATGATGTCGAGGATGACATCCGCGCGCACTTTGTCGGCGAAGTCTTCCTCGCGGTAGTTGATGACCTCGTCCGCGCCCAGCTCCCTGACCCGTTCGCCCTTGGCCGCCGAGCCGACCGTCGCGACGACCTGCGAGCCGAGGGCCTTGGCGAGCTGCACGGCGAACGTGCCGATCCCGCTGGCCCCGCCGTGCACCAGCAGCGTCTCGCCCCTGCGCAGCCGCCCGACCATGAAGACGTTGGACCACACCGTGCACGCCACCTCCGGCAGCCCGGCGGCCTCCACCAGCGGCACCCCGTCCGGCACCGGCATGACCTGCTCCCACGGAACGGCTACGCGCTCAGCGTAACCGCCGCCCGCGAGCAGCGCGCACACCTGGTCACCAGGCTTGAACTGCTCGACGTCCGCGCCGACCTCGGCCACCACCCCGGAGACCTCCAGCCCCGGGTACGGAGACGCGCCGGGCGGAGGCGCGTAGAACCCCTGCCGCTGCAGGACATCGGCCCGATTGACCGCCGAGGCGGTCACGTCGATGAGGACCTCTCCCCGCTCGACCCGGGGATCCGGCACCTCGCGCCACTGAAGCACCTCTGGTCCGCCCGGCTCGACGATCTCAATGGCTCGCATGCGAACTACGGTAGCCGGGCAAAGAAGTTGTGGGTTGCCGAGCTGTGTGGTTGCCCATGGCGTTAATCTGCAAGGTATTTGCTGCCCCTTTAGACCCACCCGAGGGGGAACACGGTGGCAAGACACGATCGAGAGGAATCGCTCGAGGAGCAGCTGGCGTGGCTCGACGCGATCAAGGAGACGGAGGAGGCCCCCGTCTCTGTGAGCGCCTCGACAGCGGCTGCCGACGAGCCGGTCGCCTCGCCGTACCCCCAGGACCCGTGGCGGATGGTCCCCACGCAACCCGACACGCCGACGCCGCCGCTGTTCCGGGCGGCCGTCGACTCCGTGTACGGCGCCGCGGCGGCCGAGGACCTGCCCGACGGTGAGATGGAGGCCGCAGAGTGGCTCGGCACGGCCAGCGCGGCCACGAAGGAGCCCCCGGCATTCCCACCGCCGAGCCCGCCGCGTGCGGACGACCCGTTCCATGCTCCGTTGAAGCCGCTGCCGCGGCCCGACGACACCGACACGTACGCGCTGTCGTTCACCCCGCCCGAGCCGCCGGCGCCGTCGGACCAGGACACGCAGGACACGTCCTGGTCGTCCGTGCCCGAGTGGGCGCGGGCGCCTGAGCCGCCCCGCGAGGAGCCGGAGAAGGAGACCGCCCGAGCGGAACCGGCGGAAGCCGAGCCCGCCGCGAAGAAGGACGACGAGCCCGCCTCCGAGGACACCTCTCCGAAGCACGAGCGCCCGCAGTGGCCGGATCCGTCGGACACCCTCCCGACGATCCAGCCTCCCAAGTGGTCGGAGCCGGCTGCCGCCAAGGAGCCCGAGCCCGAGGAGCGGCCGTCGTGGTCGGCGGACGAGCGCGCCGAGCTCTCGTGGCCGAAGGACGAACCCGCGAAGCCGTCGGGGCCCAAGGGCGAGCCCACGGAGCCGCCGTGGCTGAAGGACGCCGAGCCGTCATGGCCGAAGGACGCCGAGCCGCTGTGGTCCAAGGATGCCGAGCAGTCGTGGCCGAAGGCCGAGCACGCGGAGCCTGAGGAGCGGCGCGAGGAGCGGCCTTCGTGGTCGGAGCCGGCTCAGGAGGAGCGGTCCTCGTGGTCGGAGGCGGCCCCGCAGGAACGGTCCTCGTGGTCCGAGCCGACCCTGCAGGAGCGTCCCTCCTGGTCGGAGCCGGCTCAGCAGGAGGAGGAGCCCCCGCAGCCGGCCGAGCAGCACGAGTGGCGCCCCGCGGAGCGCGAGATCCCGCCGCCCTCGGAGCGGCGGCGCCGCCCTGCCCCGATCCCCGTGTTCAACGCCCCGCCCAGGCCGCCGATCACCGGCCGCCCCACCGCCGACAGCCTCGACCCGGAGTCCCTGCTACGCGGACGGCGTAACGCCCCCTCCAAGGGCTGGCGCCGCCTGATCTACAAGGCGTCGGGAGGCTGGATCAAGCCGGGCGAACCCCCGGAGGTCCGCCGCCGCCGCGAGCTGGTGAGCAGGGCCCGCACCCCGGTCACCGCAGGTCACCACCGCGTGGCCGTGCTGAGCCTGAAGGGCGGCGTGGGCAAGACCACGACCACGGTCGGCCTCGGCGCCACCCTGGCCCAGGTCCGCGGCGACCGGGTCATCGCCGTGGACGCCAACCCCGACCGCGGCACCCTGTCCGACAAGCTCGTCCTGGAGACCTCGGCCACCGTGCGCGACCTGCTCAACGAGCGCGACCAGGTCAAGCGCTACGTGGACATCAGGGCGTTCACGTCGCAGGCGCCCTCACGGCTGGAGGTGCTCGCCTCCGACCGCGACCCGTCGGTGTCGGAGGCGTTCAGCGGCGCCGACTACCAGGCCGTCTCCCAGGTGCTGGAGAACTTCTACTCCATCTGCATCACCGACTGCGGCACCGGCCTGCTCCATTCCGCGATGGGCGGCGTGCTCGGGCTGGCCGACCAGATCGTCCTGGTCAGCTCCCCGTCCGTGGACGGCGCCAGGGCGGCCTCCGCGACGCTCGACTGGCTGGAGGCGCACCACTACGGCGACCTGGTGAAGAACGCGACCGTGGTGCTGTGCAGCGTGCGGCCGCGCTCGAAGTCGGCGGTGGACATCAAGAAGCTGGAGGCGCACTTCGCCGCCAGGTGCCGCGCGGTGGTCCGGGTGCCGTACGACCCGCATCTGGAGGAGGGCGCGGAGATCGACCTCGACCGGCTGCAGGAGCCGACCAGGGACTCCTACCTGCAGCTCGCCGCCTGCGTGGGCGACGGGTTCGCGGGCCTGCGCGAATGAGGTGAGTGAGCGGAGGGTGTGGGATTCGAACCCACGAGGCCATCGCTGACCTGGCCGCTTTCAAGGCGGCTGCACTCGTCCACTATGCGAACCCTCCTGTGCGGAAACCACGATAGCGGCTGCGGTGACAGGGGTGTACGTTCAGGAGGTGGCGGATCTCAACGTCGAGGTGGAGCGCGGCCGGTCGGCGGCGCTCGTCCGCCTCGACGGAGATCTCGACAAGCTCACCGCGCCGCAGCTCAAGGAGTGTCTGGGCAGGCTGCTCGCCGAAGGGCTCGTGCGGGTCGACATCGACGCGAAGGCGCTGGAGTTCTGCGACTCCAGCGGCCTGTGGGTGCTCGTGGAGCACCAGCGCCGGGTCTCCGCCCAGGCCGGCACGTTACGCCTGGTCGGGGTGCACGGGGTGCTTCAGCGCGTGCTCGACGTGACGGGCCTGAAGGCCGCCTTCGACGCCGTGCTCGCCACGGAACGCTGAGGACAGGTCAGCCGGCGAGCTGCGGTGAGCCCGCTCGTGGGCTCAGTCGGCCAGCTGCGAGAGCAGCCACTTCGGGCCCACGGTCTCGGCGCCCAGCTCGTGCACGCGTTCCTTCAGGGCTCGGTCAGCGGTGACGACGAGCACCCGTTCCCACGGCTTGGCCAGGCGCACCACATCGACGATCGCGTCGTCGCCGCTCCCGGTGGCCGCGACCACCTGGACCCCGGGCAGCTCCGGCGCGCTCCTGGCGGCGCCCTCCACGACCGCCACGACGCGCGGATACCACTGCGCCAGCACCGGATGCGTGAGCCTGAGCCGCGACACGGCCTCCAGCAGCCGGGTCGCCGCGCCCAGGCGGTCGCGCCACCAGCCGCGCTCGGCCCGCGCGCCCACGATGTTGGCCACGTCGAGCACGAGGGTCTCCGGCCTGATCTCCCCTTGAATGTCGTCCCAGGTGGCGGCGAAGCCGGGATGCAGCTTCCGCTCGGTCACCTTCGGCAGCGGGAGCCAGCGCATCTCGCTGCTCTCCGCGTTGGCGGGGGCGGCGGCCAGCAGCTCGGACGACGCGGCGATCACCGTCTCGAACGCCCACCCGCCGTGATCGTCGCGGTAGACGCCCTGCACCCGCAGCCCGTCGCCGGTGAGCGCCGCCTCCTCGCGGGCCTCCCGCAGCGCGGAGGTGACGGCGTCCTCGTGGCTGTCGCGCGCCCCGCCCGGCAGCCCCCAGGTGCCGCCGTGGTGGCTCCACCAGGAGCGTTTCTGCATGAGCACGTACGGCGTGCCGAGCTCGTCATGGTGGACGACGAGCAGCCCCGAGGCGCCGTGCAGCCCCCAGTGCCTGTGGCCTTGGGAGCACTCGATCCAGCCGTCGCCGTCCTTAGCCGCCATGGGGCGATTCTCTCAGCCTCCGCCCTTGCTGAAATGCTGCAGGTCCTTGGCTCCTGACCAGTAGCCGCCCCACTCCCAACCAACCTGGTCAAAGGCCTTAACTACCTTGTCACCAGGATTTATTACGCCCTTTCCCTTCATGGGGCGTTTTGTGAACTTTTTGGATGCTTGGTGTGCTGTGCTACCGCTTGCGGTGACATATGGGTTCTGTATGGGATTGACGTCTATCGCTTGTCCGTACGCGTGCTTGGACCAATGCGTGGACCCGGTCGCTTGACGGCAATTGAAGGCCGAGGTGTTGTTGGCCTCGATCGAGTCGAAGTCGTCGCCCTTGTACGCGTCCACCAGCTTCATCCGCTCGATCGGCCAGCGCCAGCCGTACAACTTCTTGAAGACCGTCACGATGTCGTCGGTGACCGCCTTGTTCACCACCAGCTGCCCGGTGTGCGGCTTGTCGTCGAAGCCCCAGTACGTCATCGTGACCAGCCGCAGGTCGCGGTAGTGGACCGGGCAGCCGGGCCGCCACGAGTACGGCAACTGCTCACGGGAGAGTCGCGAGACCTTGGCGCTGAAGGCCGGCGGGGCGGTCGAGCCGGGCGCGCCGGTCGTGGTCGAGGGGGAGGGCGTGGGCGAGTCGAGGCTCTCGAAGGCGGGAGCGGTCTCCGGGGAGACGGAACCCGTGACGGCAGGCTTGCCCGTCCCGCACGAAACGGACGCGAGCACCACGAACGCCATGGCGGCAGCACGTTTCATCTCGCCACCATATGCGACGTCCGACCAGCTCAGGGCACTATCAGCACAGTATGGCGAGCCCGTTTCGCCAGCCCGACCGCCACCGAGCCGTGCCAGGAGGAACGCGAGCGGCCCACCACGATGGCGTCGGCCATGTGCGCGCTGGCCAGCGTCTCCAGCTCGCGCGCCGCGTCACCGCGCACGCTGACGAACTGCCACGGAACGCCCGCGCCCCTCAGCTCGTCCCGCAGATCCTCGGTCAGGTCGGCCGCCGCGTCGGGGATGATCGGCGACCCGGCGAAGAACCACAGCGCGGCGCTGTTGAGCGACTCCACGAAGGCGATGAGCAGCGCCGCGTTGTCCCGCCGGGCGAGCCCGGCCGCGTACGCGAGCGCGTTGCGGCTCGGGCCCGATCCGTCGAAGCCCACCACGAGCAGGCCGGCACCGTCCTTGCCGATCTCGAACTGCCCGGCCGGGAGCCTGCCGGTCAGTGGCTCCCGTCCGGGTTCTGTGTCACCGCCGAACACGGCACGTCTCGCGTTAGGAGTCGGCGTGCCGCGATGGACCCGCAGCGGAGCGAGGACGTCCATCGCGGCCCTCCGAGCGGTGCTCGGCGATCAGCACGTCGCGGTGGGCCAGCTCACGCAGGGCGTCGGCCGCGTAGATCACCAGGGACACGAACGAGACCGCGGCGATCGCACCGCCGAGCCACAGGTCGTTGATCGTCGCGTCGACGTAGGCCGCGCCCCTGCCCTGGTAACCGACCGCGAACGGTGCGGCGACCAGCCACAGGCCGCCGAGGAACAGCAGGACGAGGGCGGAGACGCCCAGCTTGGCCTTCATCGGTGGTCCTCCACTCCGACCAGGGAAGCCTTGCCGTTGCGGCGGTGCTCACCCGAGTTGTTCATGTCCTCGCGCAGCGCCTCGACGAGGGGGGCCAGCAGGCTCGCCAGCTCGGCGGACGACGCCTGGGGCGCGGCCGGCACGGGCTCCGGCTCCGGCTCGGGCTGCCGCTGCCGGACTTCCACGAGGCCCCGCGCCACGAGCTCCTCGTAGATGGCCAGCACGAAGCAGATCGCGCCGATGAGCCCCACGACGGCCACGCCGAGGCCGGTGAAGAACTCCGACTGGGTGGTGTTCGTCCAGTCGGCGTCCTCCGGCTGGGAGCCCAGGGCGAAGGGGGCGATCATCAGCCACAGCCCGGCCAGGACGGCCAGGGCGGCCGCGACGGCGCCCACGAACTTGCGAATCACTGTGAGATTCCTCCTGATACGAGGTCTTTCTGCGGGGGTGCGGCCTGCGCGATGAGGGCGCGCGAGGTCGGCCGCAGCACGTTCTTGGCGACGGACCGGGCCCGCTCGCGTTCCGGGCGGTCGTCCGGTGGCGCCATCTTGGCGACCGCGGTGAGCAGGGCGGACGGTTGGCCGTTGCCCCGCTCGATGCGCTGGGCGATCAGTTCGAGCAGCAGCCCGGCCAGGACCAGGTCGTCCTTGCTCAGCGGGTTCGGCGCCGGGGGCGGCGTCGAGGAGCCGCGCAGCGGCAGCTCCTTGAGGAAGATCGTCGCCACGAACCCGAGCAGCGCGATGGGCACGCCCACCATGAACACCGTCTCCAGGCCCCTGGTGAACGCCTCCAGCACGATGTTCTTGATCGGCGTGGGCAGCTGCTGGATGGCGCTCGGGCTGCCGAGCTTGACGTTCGAGCCGCCGGGCAGCGCGATGTGCGCGGCCCTGAGCATGTCGGCTATCTCGTCCCTGAGGCGGTTGGTCAGGATCGCGCCGAAGGCCGCCACACCGACGGCGCCGCCCAGCGAGCGGAAGAACGACACGCCGGACGTGGTGGAGGCCATGTCACGCAGTTCGGAGCCGTTCTGGGCGGCCAGGATGAGCATCTGCATGGACAGGCCGAGCCCGGTGCCCAGCACCGCCACGTCGAAGCCGATGAGCCATTCGCTGGAGTCCACGTGCAGCCGGGACAGCAGGAACAGCCCGACCGCCACGACCAGCAGGCCCACGACCGGGAAGATCTTCCACCGGCCGGTCTGGGTGACGATCTTCCCGGAGATCACGCCGGCCAGGAACAGCGCCACCACCATGGGCAGCGTCATCAGGCCGGACTCGGTGGGGCTGAGGCCCTTGACGATCTGCAGGTACTGCGGCAGGTAGATCATCGCGCCGAACATCGCCATGCCGACGAACAGCGAGGCGAGGCCGGTGAGCACGAACGTACGGTTGCGGAACAGCCGCGGCGGCAGGATCGGGTTGCGCGCGGTCCGCTCCGACAGCACCGCCAGGGCCAGCATCAGCAGGCTGAGCGCCGCCAGGAAGTACGTCCAGAGCGAGTTCCACTCGAACTCGACGCCGCCCAGCGTCAGCAGCAGCATGAGCGCGCTCGCGCTGGCCGTGATCGTCGTCGCGCCCCAGATGTCGATCGAGGTGCTCCGCTTGATCTTCGGCAGCTTCAGCACCTTCTGGATCACGATGAAGGACACCAGGGCGAACGGCACCACGACGTAGAAGCACCAGCGCCAGCCGAGCCAGTCGGTGTCCACCAGGAACCCGCCGAGCAGCGGCCCCGCGACCGTGGAGATCCCGAAGACCGCCCCCATGTAGCCGGAGTAGCGGCCACGCTCGCGGGGGGACACGATGTCGCCCAGGATCACCTGCGCGAGCGCCGACAGGCCACCCACGCCGAGACCCTGTACGGCCCGCGCCGCGATGAGCTGTCCCATGTTCTGCGACAGACCGGCCACCAGCGAGGCCGCGACGAACAGCCCGAGCGCGGTCTGGAAGAGCAGCTTCCGCCCGAACAGGTCGGACAACTTGCCCCACAACGGCGTGGACACCGTCATGGTCAGCATGGTCGCGGAGGCGACCCATGAGTACTGGTCCTGACCGCCCAGCTCACCCACGATCGTCGGCAGCGCCGTGCCCACCACCGAGGTCGAGATCATCGACGTGAGCATGGCGAGCATGAGCCCGGACATGACCTCGAGGATTTCGCGGTGGGTGTACTGCCGCCTCGTGGGGGCTGCGGCCTGAGCGTGCGCTACCAAGACACCATCATCCCCTTTACTACAGTTTTGCGAACTTGAGTATACGCCTGTTTACTAGCCGCGCGGCAAGTGGGGGTGGGTTCAGTAGAGTTCGGGATGTGGATGCCCAGGTGTCTGAGGTCAGGCCCCGCGACCGCGAGGCCACTCGCGAGCGGATCCTTCGTGCGGCCCGCACGCTCTTCGGCGAGCAGGGGTACGAACAGGTGACCGTCCGCATGATCGCCGCTGCCGCGGACGCCAACATCGCCCTGGTCGGCCGCTACTTCGGCTCCAAGGCTGGCCTCTTCGGCGCGGTCCTGGACGGGGAGCCGACCATAAGAGACCTGTTCGGCGGCGACCGCGAGAGCCTGCCGCGCCGCCTGGCGGAATACGCGGCCGAGCGCATGGAGCACCCGCCGGAGAGCCCGATCCTGCGCACCCTCGAACGCTCCGCCGGCGATCCGGAGATCCAGGCCGTGGCCCGCGAGCGCCTGATCACCGCGTTGCTCGACCCGCTGGAGGAGCAACTGAGCGGCCCGGACGCCCACGCCAGGGCCCGCATGGCCACGGCGGTCTTCCTCGGTATCGGCGCCATGCGCCGCCGCCTCGGCCCCGAGGCGCCCGGCCCGGCCGACGTCGACCGCCTGACCGCGGTCTTCGAGGCCTGTCTGCGCTGAAAGTTTCACCTCCTGTCAGGGGTCTGACCTGGGGAGACGTGGATGGCAGCGATCGGATGTCTTTGAGCGGGCACTGACCGTTACCTACGATCCGGGGAGCCGGTGGGAGCGCTCCCACATGACGGACGGAGTGTATTTTCATGTCTCGCAGCAGGCCCGTCCTGGCGGTGCTCCTCTCGGCGGCCGCCATGGCCGCGGCGGGGGCGATCGTCCTGTCCTCGTCCACCGCGGAGGCCGCCGACTCCGCTTTCTACGTGGACCCGCAGACGAATGCGGCCAAATGGGTCGCCGCCAACCCGAACGACAGCCGCACCCCAGTGATCAGGGACCGGATCGCCGCCGTGCCCCAGGGCCGGTGGTTCGCCACGTACAACCCCGCCACCGTGCGCAGCCAGGTCGACGCGTACGTCGGCGCCGCCGCGTCCGCTGGCAAGATCCCGATCATGGTCGTGTACGACATGCCGAACCGCGACTGTGGCGGCGCGAGCGCGGGCGGCGCGCCGGACCACGCGTCGTACCGGGCCTGGATCGACCAGATCGCGGCCGGTCTCGGCGGCCGGCCCGCCACGGTCGTGCTGGAGCCGGACGCGCTGGCGATCATGACGAACTGCATGAACGCCTCGCAGCAGGCCGAGGTCAAGGCGTCCATGGCGTACGCCGGGAAGAAGCTCAAGGGGACGTCGTCCCAGGTCAAGGTCTATTTCGACATCGGGCACGACGCCTGGTTGTCCGCCTCGGAGGCCGCGTCCAGGCTGAACGGCGCGGACGTGGCCAACAGCGCCGACGGCATCGCCGTCAACACCTCCAACTACCGCTCCACCCCGGGCCTGGTGTCGTACGCGAAGAGCGTCATCGCGGCGACCGGCGTGTCCAGGCTGAAGGCGGTCGTCGACACCAGCCGCAACGGCAACGGGCCGCAGGGCAGCGAGTGGTGCGACCCGGCGGGCCGTGCCACCGGCATCTGGAGCACCACGAACACGGGTGACCCGGCCGTCGACGCCTACCTCTGGGTCAAGCCGCCCGGCGAGTCGGACGGGTGCATCGCGACCGCGGGACAGTTCGTGCCGCAGCGGGCCTACGACCTGGCCATGGCCGCTCCGCCGCCCACCGTCGGCCCGACCGTGACGCCCACGGTCACTCCCACCGTGACGCCTACCACGGGTCCCGCGGGTTGCGCGGCGACGTACAAGGTGACGAGCCAGTGGCAGGGCAGCTTCCAGGGTGAGGTCACCGTGAAGAACACGGGCTCGTCCGGCATCGCCGGCTGGAAGGTCGGCTGGACGTTCCCGAACGGGCAGACGATCACGCAGCTCTGGAACGGCAACCTCTCGGGCAGCGGCACCGTCACCGTGACGAACCTCAACTGGAACGGCGCCCTCGGAGCCGGGGCGAGCACCACGTTCGGCTTCGTCGCCAACTGGAGCGGCCAGAACGGCGTCCCGTCACCGGTGACCTGTTCGGCCTCGTGAGGCTCGATGGGCCCCTGCGCCCGCCAGGGGCCCATCGGTGAAATAACGACGCCTTCGCGGCTGTTGTCCACAGCCAGGTCGAACCGCTCTGCGAAAGGCGTGTACTCATGGCTCTGCCGCTGTCCATCCTTGATCTGGCGTTCATCGGCGAGGGGGAGACGGCGGCGGACAGCTTGACCGCCAGCGTGGCCCTGGCCCAGCGGGCCGAGGACCTGGGCTACCGGCGGATCTGGTACGCCGAGCACCACAACATGGCCAGCATCGCCTCCTCGGCGACCAGCGTGCTCATCGCCCACGTCGCCGCCCACACCCGGACGATCCGCCTCGGGGCGGGCGGCGTCATGCTTCCGAACCACGCCCCGCTCACCATCGCCGAGCAGTTCGGCACGCTCGAAACCCTGCATCCGGGACGCATCGACCTGGGCCTCGGCCGGGCCCCCGGCAGCGACCAGCAGACCATGCGCGCCCTGCGCCGCAACCCGTCGGCCGCCGACACGTTCCCGCAGGACGTCCTGGAGCTGCAGGGCTACCTGTCGGGTGAGTCCCGGATCCCGGGCGTGGACGCCACGCCCGGCAAGGGCACGAACGTGCCGCTCTACATCCTCGGCTCCTCGCTGTTCGGGGCCCAGCTCGCCGCCGCGCTGGGGCTCCCGTACGCGTTCGCCTCGCACTTCGCCCCGACGGCGCTGGAGGAGGCCGTGGCGCTCTACCGGCGCGACTTCCAGCCGTCGGCGCAGCTCGACCGTCCCCACGTCATCGCCGCGCTCAACGTGATCGCGGCGGACACGTCGGAGGAGGCGCAGGAGCAGTTCCTGGCCTCGAAGCGGCTGAGGGTGAGCAGGTTCCTGGGGCGGGGGCGCACGTTCACGACCGAGGAGGCGGACATGATCCTCGAGTCGCCGGCCGGGCAGCAGATCGTGCAGATGGCGAAGTATTCGGCGGTCGGGGACGCGGCGGAGGTCAAGGAGTATGTCGACCGGTTCGCCAAGCTCGCCGACGCCGATGAGCTGATCGTGGCCTTCTCGGCCACCGACAGGAAGGTCTGGCTGCGCTCGGCGGAGCTGCTGGCCGAGGCACACGGGCTCTGACCGGCCCGAGCCGGCGGGACCAAGCGGCCGGGACGGCGGACGAATCGGCCGGGTGCGACGGCGGAAGCGGCCAGGCGTGGCGGACGTGGCGGCGGAAGCGGTCGGGCGTGGCGGTGGAAGCGGTCGGGCGTGGCGGGCGTGGCGGGCGTGGCGGCGGAAGCGGGCGGGGGGAGCCCGATCATTCGGTCCTGCGCCGGCCGGCGGTCGGCGTCGAGGGCTGGTCTTCTATCCTTCGCCGAGCAGGCGTCCGCGCAGGTAGGGGCCGGTGGCCTCGGACGTGGGCACGGGAGCCATCCCCGCGGCGACGAGCTGGGCGCGCAGGGCGACGACCGTGCGTTCGAGCGCGCGGATCTGGGCCTGGAGCCGGCCGATCTGATCGCGCATCGCCGTGGCCGTGCTCTGCTCAGTGATCAGGTCGGTGCTGAGCTGGGAGGCTTGGATCTGCACCCTGCTCAGCTGCTTCTCCATCTGGCTGAGCGCGTCCTCGTAGATCGTCTTCGCTCTGAGGAAGGCCTCGGCGTCCACCTTGGAGCGCTCTAACTCGGCTTGACGCTCGGCCTGGAGGATGGCGGTCTGCTGGGTCTTCTTGTTGGCGTCGGTGGCGGAGCGGAAGGCCAGGTATGCCACGCCGAGCGGGACGATCCCGAGGGCGACCTGGATGAGGATGTCAGTCAGCGTGGCCTCCTTCCACTGGGCGTATCACGCCGGTGTATGTCATCCCGTCGTCGCTGTGCCAGGCGTTGACGGTCAGCGCGATGGCGAACTCCGTGCCGTCGCGACGCAGGCCGACCAGCGGAATTATCCGGCCGGACAGCTCGGAGTGGCCGTTGGCGCGGACCTTGGTCAGCCCCATGTCGTGCCTGTCGCGGAAGCGCGCCGGCATGAGCATCGTCAACGGCCGTCCGACCGCCTCGTCGGTGCTCCAGCCGAACATGGCCGCGGCCTGCGGATTCCACGACTGGATGATCCCGGCGGCATTGGCGACGATCACCGCCGAGCCGGAGCCCGGGAGCCGGTCGAGCGTGACGGCCTCCGGCCAGGTCGCGATCAGCGTGATCCAGCCGCCGAACGCCAGCCACACCGCACCCCCGACCCAGCCGCGCGGATTGTCTCCGGTGAACGTCGAGGCCAGGAACACCAGGCCGTACAGCAGGACCAGCGCGGTGGCGGCGGCGAAGGCCATCCGGTCGATGCGCAGGAACATCTGCACCAGGCACAGCGTGCCGGTGGCGAGCCAGAGCGCCGCCCAGACGTCGAGCGGTGCGATGGAGGCCAGCACGGCATAGGAGGGGGTGGCACGCTGGCTCGCCGGCGCGAAGGCCAGCGAGGCGGCGATGGCCAGAGATAACAGGCCGACGAACGCCAGGGACGCGCCGCGCCGCCCGATCCGCCGGAGGACTCTGTTACTCACGGTGGCAAGACTAGTGCAGGGAGTTAATCTTTCGCGGGATTGTCAGCCCAGAGCCGAAGCGCGAGCTGGGCCTGCTCTGAGGCTCACGCCGGGAGCCGGCGGACGGTGCCGTGCGCCCTGATCCGGTGCGCGATACTGAGCTGATGGCCATCCTCACCGTTGGCCGGGCGGCCGCGCTCGTCGGGGTCAGCGTCAAGACGCTGCACCACTGGGACACGATCGGCCTCGTACGCCCGAGCGGGCGCACCTGGGCCGGATACCGGGTTTACTCCGACGACGACGTCGCCCGGATCCACAGGGTTCTCGTCTACCGGGAGCTGGGGTTCCCGCTCGCCGAGATAGGCCGGGTCCTCGACGATCCGGACATCGACGCGCGCGCTCACCTGCGGCGGCAGCGGTCAGAGCTCGTGGAGCGCATCTCCCGATTGGAGAAGATGGTCAGCGCGGTCGACCGCATGCTGGAGGCGTCGAAGGCCGGGATGCGGTTGACCCCGGAGCAGCAGGTCGAGATCTTCGGCGACGACTGGCAGCCCGCCTGGGTCGAGGAGGCCGAGGAGCGCTGGGGTGACAGCGCGCAGTGGGCGCAGTACGCCGAGCGGGCCGCCGGGATGACCCCGGAGGACTGGAAGGGCATCGCGGCCACGACCGAAGCTCTCAACGCCGACCTCGCCGCCGCGCTGCGCGCCGGCGTCGTGCCCGGCTCCGACGACGCCAACGCCCTCGCCGAGCGCCACCGCGCGCTGATGTCGACGTACTTCGACTGCACGCACTCGATGCAGGCGTGCATGGGGCGGATGTTCGCCGCCGATCCCGGGTTCACCGAGCACTTCGAGGGGGTCGCGCCGGGCCTGACCGCCTGGTTGCGCGAGGTGATCTTCGCGAACGCGAAGGCGCACGGCGTCGACCCGGAGTCCGCGGTGTGGGAGTGACCTCTCAGCCGCGGGGCGGCACGATCCGGACCCGCTCCTCAGGGCGGCTGTCGATGTCCTCGAGCTGCTCGCGGATCGTCTTGCGCAGGTCGTCGTAGTCCTGGAAGCGGTGGTCGTTGAACAGCGTGTAGCCGGTCCACATCAGGTTGGCGCACACCTTCGGCGGCACCTGGCCCGTCGCCGCGCCCATGCCGACCAGCGCGACCGACTTGATGCTGTCCGGCTCCTTCTCGTTCTGCATGTGGATGGCCTGGAACGCGGCGGCGCAGGCCATGGCCACGTTCAGCGTCTCGCTCACGTCCTGCGCCGACAGCTCCATCGTCGGCGTCGAGATCAGGAACTTCGGGTTGGTCGCCCCTGACGGCACGCACACGGCGCTGCCCACCGGCAGCGATCCGTCGAACCGGTCGCGGATCGCCCGCTGGACGCGCAACTGGATCCCGGCCCCGAGGTGCCGCTTGATGACCGCGTCGACCCCGCCGTCCATCCGCCCGCGGGAGTTGGTCGGGCTGACCCAGGCGTCGACCTGCTCCGAGACGATCGAGCCCTTGTGGATCTCGACCTCAGGGGTGTCGGCGAACGCGGCCAGCCACTCTTGCACCACCTTCGCGTTGACGTCCACCAGGACCACCTTGAGCGGCGGCTGCACGGGATTGACGGTCATGGCTTGCTCCAGGCGAGGGGAGGGACGTTCTCAGCGGACACGAACATACAGCTCAGCAACGACAAAACTGGATCTTCCTGGGATGTGTTAATGATCTCCGCGTATGCGAACGCATCACATTCGGGATCTTCACGCGGCACAATTCCCCCACCTCAGTCCCTCGTGCCGCCACCGGCACGCCTCGCCGACCCGGGAGCCCCTCGATGCGCGACGACGCCACCCCCACCTCGCCTGACTCGAATGACCCCCTGGCCCTCGCCGAACTCTTCAAGGGCGGCGGCGAGCCGTGGCTGCCGCTCCTGAAGCCGGTCATCGAGGCACAACCGGCCGCCGCCACCTTCATCGGCCCGAGCCGCAGCCCCCAGGTCGTACCCGTCCGCGAACTGACCTTCCAGGCGCTCAAGCCCAACCCGCCGCACAAGTGGAAGGTCGTCGTCTTCGGGCAGAACCCGTACCCGCGGGCCGAGAGCGCCACCGGCATCGCGATGTTCGACAACACCTTCCACGACTGGGCCGACAGCACGTTCGGCAAGGTCATCACCATCCGCTGCATCATCAAGGCGGCGGCGATGTGGAAGCACGGGATCCCCAAGAAGACGCCGATCGCCGACATCCGCAAGCTCCTGAAGCAGCATGACACCGTGCAGCCGCCCGAGTGGTTCCAGGCGATGCTCACGCAGGGCGTGCTGCTGCTGAACGCGGCGCTCACCGCCAGCGGCGACGGCGCCATGGGCACCGACCAGCACACCGCGTTCTGGCGGCCCGTCGTCGAGAAGCTCGTCGAGGAGATCCTCAAGGCCAAGCAGAACGCCGACGAGGCGGATCGGGGCGTGGTGTTCGCGTGGTGGGGGGCTCACGCGCGCAGCCTGAAGGAGGTCGTACTCCGGCTCCAGAAGAAGTACCCCGAGGTGGAGGTACGGCACATCGACCACCCCAACCCCGCGGCACAGGGCGACATCTTCTGCGACGGCAACCACTTCGCCGACGTGAACGCGGCACTCGCGGCGCTCGGCGCCGACGAGATCGACTGGCTGCCCAGCAAGGGGTGGAACAAGCTCGCGGCGCAGGGCGGCGGGGCGGACGCGGACACGGCCGACCGCATGGGGGCGTTCATCGCCTCCACGATGGAGCTGCACAAGCTCTACCTGGAACGGCTCGCCGGCGTCAAGGACGAGGGCCTGGTGCTGCCGGCGATCACCGGCGTGTTCGACACCCCGCTCATGGACTTCCGCGAGGCCGTCTCCCCGGTGGCCAAGCTGCTGTCGGGGCTGGACTGGCACACGGAGCAGTCGTACCGGTTCGGTGAGAAGCAGTCGGCCGGCGCGACCGACGGCCTGTCCGCCGACGAGATCGCGGCCCTCTACCTCTACACCTGCGAGTCGGCGTTCTACCGCCAGATCAACGCCACCCTGCGCAATCCGGACCGGACCCGCATCGTTCCGTACCTGCCTTACCTGCGACTCCTGTTCTCGGCCGTGTCGCGCCTCCCGGTCCGCAAGGAGCCGCTGTGGCGCGGGGTGTCGCTGGACCTGCGGGCGCAGTACCCGCTCGGCCGGACCGTGACGTGGTGGGGCGTGTCCTCGTGCACGTCGGAACTCGGCGTGGCCCAGGCGTTCCTCGGCCGCCGCGGCAAGCGCACCCTCTTCGAGGTGCACCCCGCCCGGGCTGTCGGCATTCGCAGCTTCTCCGCGTTCACCGGCGAGGAGGAGTACATCCTGGCGCCGGGCACCCAGCTCAAGGTGACCGACGTCAAGGCGGAGCGCGGCGGCCTGTGCACCGTGACGCTCACCGAGCTGGCCGAGCAGCAGCTGGTGGCCTGAGCGCCGCCGCCCCGGAGGGCCTTGTCACCTGGCGCCGCACTTGAGGGCGCTGCCGGCACAGAGCCACCCGGTGGTTCCGGGTGGCTCGGAGAACGGATGGATCAGTTAGAACACCGTCTCGGCGTTGGCGGAGCGTACGGTCCACGGCGGCCCGCACGTGCCGCGCCCGGTGAACCGGTTCCCGGCGAAGATGATCGGGCTGGCGAACTGGTAACCGTCGGAGCAGGTCACCAGGATCCTGATGGCCCCGGTGAACACCGAGCAGTCGATGTCGATGTAGTACGCCGGGATCGGGACGCTCCGGGAGCACGAGTAGGTGGCGGCCAGCGCGGCCCCGCCGTCCTTGCCCTGGGCGTCCTTGAGCGCCGTGGTCGACTGGTCGGTGAACCCGCGTTCGGGCGCCGCCGCGGCCGAACCCGTGTGAAGCGCGACAGAGAACAGCAGCGCCGTGATCGCGGCCAGCACGCCGACGAGCATTCTTCTCGCATGTACTGCCATGTGATCGAACCTTTCGCTGGATTTCCCTTTCGGCCCGGCCGAGCCTTACCAGTGCTACTTTCGCCAAGCCAGGAACGCCGGTCATCGTCACTTCACGAGAAGCTCGCCAGGGCGCCGGGCGGGCGTTTGTCACTGATGTCAAAATGAGCCTCGTCAGGCAAAGCCGTGCTCGTTCCACGCGCCTGCCAGCAGCCGGGTGACGGTGGTGCTCAGCACCCGGACGCCGTGCGTGGAGCCCGGCTCGATCCCCACCAGCTCCCGCACCCGCCGCAGCCGATAGTCGAGCGTGCGCGGATGGATGTGCAGCGATTCGGCCGTACGCAGCCGGTTCATGTCGTTGCGGTAGTAGGCGTCCAGTGTGGGCACCAGGTCGGGCCCGTCGCCGAGCCGCCGCGCCGTCTCCCGCAACCACTGGTCCACCTGCGGCGTCTCCACCGCGCCCAGCTCCGCGAACACGTCGGCCACCCCGTACGGCCGGCGCGGCACCCGCTCGATCGGCGCCACCCGGCTGACCTTCCGCGCCAGCGCGGCCGCCTGGACCAGCGCGCGGCGGCGCCCGTGGGCGGTGCCGACCGAGCACGGCCGCCCCACGGCCTCGGCGACCGTCCGCGCCAGCGCCAGCCCGGCCCTCTCGGCCGCCGCCCGGTGCTCCGGCCCTGTCCCGTGATACGGCACCAGCGCCACGAACTCGTCCGGTTCCTGCCACCCGAACGGCAGGCGGTGCCGCTGCAACAGGGTGCCCACGACCTCCTCCCGGCACTGCTCCGGCGGCTCCGTGGCCACCCGCACCACCGTGACCAGATAATGCTCGGTCACCGGCACCCCGAGGCTGCCGGCCAGCTCGCCGGCCATCGGGTCGTCGTGCAGCACCATGGTGGCCAGCAGGTGGACGCGCGAGGCCGTCGGCAGGAACCGCTCGTACCCCCGGAAGTAGCCGCGGGTGTAGACGGCCTGCGCCGCCGTGCCCTGCCCGGCCAGCCAGTCGATCATGCGCATCGTGTCGGTCAGATCCCCGGGTCCGGCCGCCTCGGAGATCTCTCGCAGCGTGAAGGCGGCGTGCAGCGCGAGCGCGCCGCGCTGGCAGCCCGGCGCCACGCCCTGCGTGCCGCGCTGCTCGCCGACCGACTCGATGAAGGCCAGGTCGCTGTCCAGCAGCGGCTCGCCGGAGGCGGCCAGCTCGGCTGTCCGGCGCCGTACGACGACCGCGAACTCCATCATCGAGGCCCGCGATCCGGACTCGATCGCCTGGAAACCGGCGATCTCGCCGACGCAGGCGTCCACCACCCTCCTCGCGTTGTCGTCGGCCCGGCGTTCGAGCATGCCGAAGAGGTTTCCCATGTCGAATTCTCCCCGTGACGTCGCCGTCGTTCATGACTCCCTGAAACGCTTCGCCGGCGGGGTGGGCTCGTATCAGAGAGCTTTTCGGCGGTTTCCGTCAGCCCTTGGAAAGGGGCGCGTGGCCAGGTGTGAAAGGGACACCACTGGATTTCGGGCGTGAAAGTTTCAAGCTCGGACGGTCGATCGGTCTGCCAGGATGCGGTCCAGAGTGCGCCGGCCCATCCGGCACATGGGCGGGTTGGTCCTGACGTAGTACCAGACGAGGCCCATCGCCTGGATGAAGGCCCACGCCTTGCCGCGCTCCCATTCGAGGTCGTCGCACGCGAGGTGCAGACGGAGCACCTGCCGCGGCCCGGCCTCCAGCAGGTGCCAGGCGCTCACGAGATCCAGGGCGGGGTCGGCCGGTCCGAAGCCGCCGACGTCGAGAACCCCGGCCAGCCGGCCGGCGGACACGAGCACGTTGCCCGGAATGAGATCGCTGTGGGTCATCACGTCGGCGTCCTCGCGCGGCAGGCTCCGCAGGTCTTCCCACAGCCGGCGAAGCCGGGGAACGTCGAGGAGCTGCTCGCTGTGCTCGAAACACGTCTCCATCCACGC
The DNA here is from genome assembly GCF_014873145.1 of Nonomuraea angiospora. Classification (NCBI taxonomy): domain Bacteria; kingdom Bacillati; phylum Actinomycetota; class Actinomycetes; order Streptosporangiales; family Streptosporangiaceae; genus Nonomuraea; species Nonomuraea angiospora. The sequence goes on from NZ_JADBEK010000001.1 coordinate 8,011,087, forward strand.
GTCATGGGCCTTGAGGTCGCCTCCCCGGCCTTTGCCGGCGAACGTACGGCCACGCGTGTCGATCGTGCGCAGGTCATGGATGAGATCGGCCAGGTCGTGGGCGAACGCGACCGATTCGCCCGGGTCCTCATCGGTGGCGACGGCACCGGGCAGCCAGGTCTGCACCGACCATGGAAGCGGGTATCCCGGGCCGGGCTCGCCGAGCGCGACCGGCTCGGGCGTGGGAAAGCGCGTGCGACCTGCCAGCTCGCGGGCGGCTTCCGCTTCGGACTCCAGCCAGTCGCGGATCGAGTCGACCTGCCCGGCCTGCAGGGGGAACCGAGCCGCGAAGCGGTCGCCGATGCGGAAGATGGCGTTGACCGTCCCATGGGCCGCGATGCCGGTGATCGGCAGGCCCCGCCACTCAGGGAACTGTTCGTCCACCAAGGCGCGTACTGTCTCCGGCGACACCGTCAGCTGGTTGGCGTGCATATCCACGCTGGCAGCGTTCCGCGTCCCCGCCTGCTCCCGCAACGCCTTTTCCGCCCGGGAAGCGGCGGGCGTCGTTCAGGAAGCGAGCATGCTCTCGGCCAGCTCGCGCCAATCCCGCCGCGCACCGTCCCGAGTCGCCTCCGCGAACAGGGTCTCACCGAGGCGATCACGCGTGTCCTCGGCGATCCTGGAAGCGTCCGGCAGCGAACGGTCCGGCGTACCGCGCACGCTGTCGCTCGCCCCGAGCAATCGCGCGGCCTGCTCGTACTCTCCCTGGCGCAGCGCGAGGTCCGCGATCCCGATCAGCACCTCGGCGATCGCCGGTGGATACGCCTGCTCGACAGCCGCGCGGAACGCCTCCGTCCGATGCGCGCGGGACTGCTCGAGATCCTCGGTGAGGTAGCCGTACTGGTCCATCGTCTTGGCCCGGATGGACCCGATCTTGTCCGCCTCGCCCAGCACGGCCCGCACCGTGGCCAGGTGCTCGTGCGCCTGCTCCGGCTCGCCGCGCCAGCGCGCCAGCTCAGCCCTGGAAAGCGCCAGCTCGGCGAGCGCGTCCGGCCACGCGATCCCGCCCGCGCACCGCTGCGCCTCTGCCGTGGCGGACGCGCTGGATCGCTCGTCGCCGAGCAGCCAGTACAGCTGAGCCTGCCGCGCCCGCAGGCCGATCACGTCCTCGGTCGCGCCTATCTCGGTCATCGCCACGGCCGCGTCCTCGTAGTGCTCACACGCGCGGGTGAACTCGCCGCGCATGGCGAGCCGATCGGCCAGGAAGGTCAGCGCCAACGAGATCCCCCACCGGTCACCCAGCGCGCGGAACTCGGAAAGGGCGATCTTCGCGTCGGCGTCCACGTCGGTCTCGTCACCGCCGAGCGTGAGCCGGAACCGGCCACGGGTGAGCCTGGCCTGCGCGCGCACCCATGGATCGTCGTCGGTGATGAGCGGCTCCAACGCGGGCAGGAACTCCGCCGGGCCCTGCAGAATCCGCTCCAGCAGCGCGACGAACCCGAGCAGCGGATGGCGATACCCGCTGCGCTGGGACAACCGGTACGCCTCCTGGATCCACTCCCGCGCATGATACTGATCGCCGCCGACCCCGGAGCTCAGGAAGATCGTCACGATCAGGCACGCCAGTGCCCGCACCTCATCGGACACCTCACCGGGCAGCGAGGCCGCCGCGATGCTCAACTCGGCGCCCTCGGCCCTGTGCCTGCCGAAGTAGTACCAGCCCGCGGCCCCGACCAGCCGCATCGCCTCCTGGGCCCATCCCTCGGCGATCGCCCCGCGCAGGGCCGCGCTGATGTTGTCGTGCTCGGCCTCGAGCGTGGACAGCCATTCCAGTTGCTCGGCCCGACGCAGGTGCGGATCGGCCGTCTCGGCCAGCTCGGTGAAGTACGCGAGGTGCGCCCGGCGCGCCGGCTCGGTCTCCCCGGCTTCGGCGAGCCGGTGCGCCGCGTACTCCCTGATGGTGTTGAGCATCCGGTAACGCGGCGTGTCCTCGCCGTCGGCGAGCAGCAGCGACTTCTCCATCAACGCGGTGAGCACGTCGAACACCTGCTCCCCGGCGAACACCTCGCCCCCGCACACCCGTTCGGCCGCCTCCAGGCTCGCCCCGCCGCTCGTGCCGCCGGAGAACACCGACAGCCGCCGCAGCACGCCACGTTCGGCCTCGGTCAACAGGTCCCAGCTGTAGTCCACGACCGCGCGCAGCGTTTTGTGCCGGGAGAGCGCCGTACGGCTGCCGCCGGTCAACAGACGGAAACGGTCATCGAGCCCGCGTGCCAGCTGATCGACGGACATGGTACGCAGCCGTGCCGCGGCCAGCTCGATCGCCAGCGGCATGCCGTCCAGCGCCCGGCAGATCCGCGCCATGGTCGACAAGGTGTGCGCGTCGGAGCCGATGTCCTTGCGCACCAGGCCCGCGCGGTCGCGCAGCAGCCGCACCGCGGACGACGACCCGACCTCGGAGGGGTCGGCTCCCTCCGCGGGCAGCGCGAGCGGCTCGACCCCCCACAGCACTTCCCCGAAGATGCCGAGCGGTTCCCTGCTCGTGGCCAGGATCCGCAACCTCCGGCACTCTCCCAGGAGCCGATCCGCGAAGGCCGCGGCCGCCTCGATCACGTGCTCGCAGTTGTCCAGGATCAGCAGCATCGTGCGCTCCCGGAGCGCGGTGATGAGCCGATCCATCGGGTCCCCGGCCCGCGCACCGCCGAGCAGGGCCTGGTCACGCAGGCCGATCGCGGTAAGGACGGCCTGCGCCAGCTCACCGCCCGCCCCCACCGAGGCCAGCTCGACCAGCCACGCCCCATCCGGCAGCTCGGTGAGCATCGTCCGCGCGGTCTCCGTGGCCAGCCTGGTCTTGCCCGAACCGCCCGCCCCCGTCAAGGTGACCAGCCGGTGCTTGACGGCCAGGTCGGCGACCGCCGAAATGTCATCGTCCTTGCCGACGAAACTCGTCAGCTCGGCGCGCAGGTTCGTCCTGCGGTTGTCCGCCCGCTCGCCCAGCTCGCCACGGAGCAACGCGGTGTGCAGCGCGGAGAGCTCGGCCGACGGATCGGCGCCCAGCTCCTCGGCGAGCCGCTCGCGCGTCCGCTGGTACAGGGTCAACGCCTCGTTCCCACGCCCCGCCTCGGCGAGCGCCCGCATCAACGCCGCCACGAACCCCTCCCGCAGCGGGTACGTGGCAACCAGGTCGGTCAGCTCGGAGACCAGCTCCGAGCCCTGGCCGAGGCGGATGTCGGCATCCACCCGGTCCCCGAGCGCGGCGACGTAGAGCTCGTTCAGACGCGTGACCGCGGCGTCGAACGCATCGCTGCCTTGCAGCGCGATGTCCGCCATGGCCGTACCACGCCACAATGCCAGGGCCGAGCGCAGCAGCTCCGCCCGCGCCGCAGGCTCGGCGGCCCGGGCCTGACCGACCAGGTGCTCGAACCGGGACACGTCCACGGCGTCAGCAGCCAGGGCCAGCCGATATCCGCCGGAATCCGCCTCGATCACCCCGGTCGGCAACACCCTGCGCAGCCTGGACACCAACGCCTGCAAGGCATTCACTTCGTCGGCGGGCGGCTCTTCCCCCCAGATCCAGTCCACCAGCCTCGTACGCGTGACGATCCGGCCAGGTTCGAGAGCGAGCGCCGCCAGCAGTGCGCGCAGCCGAATCCCCGGAACCTCCACCACGGCCCCGTCATGGTTCCGGACCTCGAAGGGCCCGAGCAATCCGACTCGCATATCGGTAATTGTGCCGAACCGTGGCGACGACTACGCCACTGCGTGCATTCCGCAAACACCCCTGACCTTCGTCGAGCCGTCATCGCAGGTCGGGCGAACGCGTGGGATCGTCGGCGAACGCTACGGCAACTCGTGCGGCTTCGGGAGGCTGGGTTATCGCCTCGATCGGGAGGTGTACCGCTGGGAGACCGGCGGTACGGCCGGTCTCACGTCGTGCTTCTGCTGAGCTTGCCGCGCTTCGACTTCTTGAACTTCGCGGGCGACCCGCTTGCGACGTTCTGAGCTGTCAGCCCCGGCGGGTGGACCAGGCTCAGGAGGACGCCGATCTGGGCGGGCGACAGCGGCATGCCGCTGAGCAGCTCTTTCATAGGGATCATGGATCCAGCCTGACGGAGATTGCGACGCCGGGTCCAACACCGGAAAGGCCGGGATTAACGCGGATCTGTTGTTAATGTTGCCGCGTGGACCTGCATCCCCGGCTGCTCAGGGTGTTCGTGACCGTCGCCGAGGAGCTGCACTTCGGCCGCGCCGCGGCCCGCCTGTACGTGGCCCAGCAGGCGCTCAGCCGCGACGTCCGGCGGCTGGAGGACCAGCTCGGGCAGGCGCTGTTCACCAGGTCCACCCGCCGCGTGGAGCTGACCCCGGCGGGAGCGCGCCTGCTGCCCGGGGCCAGACGGCTGCTCGCGCTGCATGACGAGCTGGTCGCGGAGGTCTCCAGCGCTCGGGGGCCGCTGCTCGTGGACGTCAACATGCAGGGGCACGAGCCGCCGCGACCGCTGGTCAGGGCCAGGGAGCTGGCGCCGGGCGTGGAGATCCTCGCCCGCTTCCACGGCGGGCTGGCCTCCGGGGCCGCCGCCATGCGGGAGGGGCGTCTCGACGTGTCGTTCGGCCGGTTCGCCGGACTGCCCGCTTCCGTGCGCAAGGGGCTGGTCCAGGTGCCCGTACGGCTGGATCCGCTCGCCGTACTGGTGCCCGAGGAGCATCCGCTGGCCGCGCTCGAGGAGGTGCCGCTCGGCGTGCTGGCCGATTTCCCGCTGGACGCCATGGCAGGCAACCCCGCCACCACCGAGTGGACCGACCTTGGTGAGCGCCTGGCGGAGGAGTTCGGGCTCACCCCGGCCACGCCACACGCGCCGCCGGTCGGCACCCACGAGATGGGCCTCTACCTGCAACGGCACCGCGAGCCCGTGCTGGCCACGGCGAAGGTCGGCGGAATCCCCGGCGCCGTGGTGCGGCCTCTGATCGATCCCGTGCCGCTCGCCCTGGAGAACCTCGTCTTCCCCGAGGGCCTGCGGCATCCGGGTCTCGACGCGCTGCTCCAGGCCGTGACGGAGATCAGAAGCGCGGAACGCTGGCTCCGCCGGCCGCCGCACTCCTGGCTGCCCGAGGCCGACGAGGCGCTGCTGAGGCAGCCGGGACATGGTCAGGGGGACGGCGTCTCTGGGGCGGGACGAGGTCCGTGACGGTGGTCGACATGACCGAGGCGAGCCGCAACGACGTGGACGGGCACGCCCGTCGATTGCCCTGACAAATACGAAGGCCCGCTCCAGGATTTCCTGGTAGCGGGCCTTTCTGCTGTGCGCGGCCGAAAGGACTCGAATCCCTAACCTTCTGATCCGTAGGGAAGGGCAGGCAGCACGCCCATCCCTGTGTTGCAGATCTGACCAGCAGCATTAGACGGCAGGATCGCTCCGACATCCGGTGAAAGGAGCAATCGTCAAGATTTGATGGTCACCTGAGAACTACGAGATTCCTGATGATCTGATCGCTGCCCAGCGCGCCTCTTGATCAGGGGATGTACACCTCGTAGTAGAAGCCCGGCAGATAAGGGCCACCTCCGCGGAACCAGTGACAGCCGACGAGCCCGGTGTATTGACCGTTCTGGGCAGCGTCCTCGAAGGCGAGGTCGCAGTCGGCCAGGGTCTGGTAGGGGCCCTGCAGGTACCAGTCCGGTGCCGGCCAGCCCGCGGTGGCCACGGCTGTGCTGGTCCGGGTGCCGGCGAAGGCCGGTGCAGCACTGGCCAGGACACTGGCGCCGAGCGCCACGGCGAGTACAGCGGAATGTAATCGGCGGGTCTTCATTGTGGGTGACTCCTCACATTCGGGAAGGAGAATACCTTTAGGTCATCACCGGCCACGAGCAATCGTCAAGACCCGCAATCAACGCAGCATCCCCCGCCACTGGTCATAGCGAACAATCGCCAAGACCGCTGGCTAAAGAGCTTTAGCCGGCTATTCTCGGGCCGTTCGACGAGCTTGCCTTTGACGAACGTGGACCCTGGGCCACTACACCCGAGGACAGGCGCACCCGCAAGCGCGCCTTCGAGACCCACTGGCGCCGAGCGGGCGTGCCCGCATCCGCGTCCACGACACCCGGCGCATAGGAGCTGCTGGACGAGCAGGCGACCGATGCCGCCGGTCGCACCGAAGACGGTGACATGCATGAGGTGGGTGACTTCCCGCGGCAGAGGCAGAGGTAGAGGCTGAAGCAGGGCGGGGTCAGAAGCCGTAGGGGCCGAAACGGCCCCAGGCGACGAACGCGGCCAGCACGAACAGGACCGCGTTGAAGGCGATCGCGGACGGTTCCTTGCGACGGACATGGGCGAGCGCGGCCAGGACCATCACCACGGCCAGGCCAGTGGCGGCCAGCGGGGTCAGGACGGGCGCGATGCCGGAGAGCGCGGGCAGGATCAGCCCGAGCGCGCCGGCCAGCTCGGCGATGCCGATGAAGCGGACGGTGCCGGCGGAGAAGTCCTCCACCCACGGCAGCTTGGCAGCGAGCTTGTCCTTGGGCTGGGTGGACTTCATCACTCCGGCCATGCCGAACATGGCGGCCAGGACGGCCTGCACGATCCACAGGACGACGTTCATCGAAAGATCTCCTTGACGGTAGGGGGTGAGAGGGAGCCCGGCGCGCGGTGCTCCCGCCCGGCGGGGGTGCGGTCGGCCGCTTCAGCCGTTGAAGACGAGCTCGGGCTGGTCGCGGCGCTCGTACAGGTCCCAGTACAGGGGGGCGATCTGCTCGGGCGTGGCCGCGGGGATACCCTCGGGGCCGCCCTCGCCGATCCAGGTGTTGATCGCGACGTGCGCGGCGTGCACGCCGCTGCCGGCCAGCTCGTTGTGCAGGTTGAGCACCCAGTTGCGCAGCGCCGCGGCGGCGGCGTTGACGTTGCCGAGCATGGGGACGGGGTGCACCGAGCCGCCGCCGGTGGTGAACAGCAGCGTCCCGGCGCCGGCCTGCCGCATGGCGGGCAGCACCGCGTGGGCGGCGGCCAGCGCGCCGTAGACGGTGTATTCGATTTGCGGCTGCAGGTTGTCCACTGTGACCTCGGTGGGGACCGCCATGGTGAGGCCGGGCACCGGCGAGTGCGGCGCCGGGGAGTACTCCAGCACCTCGATGCCGCCGAAGCGGTCGGCTGCCGCGTCGAGGGCGGCGGACAGGGAGGGCCGGTCCAGCACGTCGGCGGGGAACGCCGCGGCCGTGACGCCCTCTGCTTGGAGCTGGGCGACCAGGCTCTCCAGCTTGTCCTTGGTACGGGCGATCAGAGCGACGTCGAAGCCGCGGCCGCCGAAGGTGCGGGCGATGGCCAGGCCCATGCCGGGCCCGGCACCGACGATGGCAATGGTGGGCACGATCAGGTCCCTTCCGTAGGCGAGGGTTCAGGAGCAGGTGACGGCGAGCTTGCCGAGCGCGCCGGCGCCGAAGGCGGCGAACGCCTCCGGGGCCTGCTCCAGCGAGTACGTGGCGGTGACCGGGACGCGCAGCGCGCCCGAGGCGGCCTGGGTGGCCAGGGCGGTCAGGGTCTGCGGACTGGTGTCGGCCATGATCGTGTGGACGGTGACGCCGGAGACCTCGACGGCGTCGGCGGTCAGCCCGATGGTGGAGGCGAGGCGGCCGCCCGGCCGCAGCAGGCTCGCGAGCTGGCTGCCGTCCCCCGCCAGGTGCAGTACGGCGTCCACCCCTTCCGGGGCGAGCGCGCGGACCTGAGCCGGCAGATCGCCGCTGAAGTCCACGACGTGAATCTCGGCGTCGGTGAGGCCGGCGACGAAGCCGGCCTCCGCGCCGGGGCGGGCGGTGGCGATGACACGGGCGCCGCGTGCGACAGCGAGCTGTACGGCCAGCGCGCCCACTCCGCCGGTGGCGCCGGAGATCAGCACGGTCTCGCCTTCGGCCGGGGCGACGGCGGTGATGCTGTCCAGCGCCGCGGTGCCGGCCAGGCCCAGCGCGCCCGCCTCCTGGACGCCCAGGCCCTCCGGGATGGGGGCGATGCCGTAGCCGGCGGGCACGGTGACGTACTGGGCCAGCGAACCGGTGCCCAGGAACGGCTTCATCACCACGCCGAAGACTGCCTGCCCGGCCGTGAAGCCCTCGACGCCCTCGCCGAACGCCTCGACGGTGCCGGCGAAGTCCTTGCCCACCACCAGCGGGAAGCGGTGCTCCATCGCCCCTTGTAGATAGCCGGCCGCGGTGGCGGCGTCGAAGCCGTTGATCGAGGAGACGGCGACCTTGACCAGCACCTCCCCGGCCTCGGGCTGCGGGGTGGGGACGTCGGCCACGGACGGGGTCGCGGGGACGGAGTTCAGTGTTACGGCACGCATGAGCTGCACCTTTCGAAAGTGGAACGACCTACCCGATTCCATGATGCAGCCTAGCAATGAAAATGGGTAGGCCGTTCCACTTGAGTAGGTCGGGGTTCATGACCTCCACCGCAGAGCCCCACTCGCCCGCCGACCGGCAGCCCGGGCCGGGACTGCACGCCGACGCCGAACGCAACCGCGAACGCATCCTCCACCGCACGACCCAGCGGCATGAGCGGCTGTTCCCGCGCGAGGGAGTGCTGTCTTGCCGGTTGGCGGCTGCGACGTGTAGGACGGCTCTTGTCGTCGTGTCCGTACGCCCGAGGTGCCGGGAGCTGAATCATGGATGATCGTTTCGACGTGATCGTGAGCGCAGGATCGCTGAAGGTGACGGACGAGCACGCGGTGCATTTCCCTCATCGGTGGACGCCCGAGGGCGTGAGCGTCAGGGCGGACTTCACCGGAGGACATCTCCTCCACCTCGCGGCGGCGGGATGCGTCCTCAACGACCTTTACCGGGAGGCCGCCGCACTGGGGATCGAACTCCTGGGAGCGCGCGTTTCCGCAGCCGGCGGCTTCGATACCGAGAGCTGGCGGTCAACCGGGATCACCTACACCGTCGACGTCAGCTCCACTGCTCCAGCCGAGAGCATCGCCCACCTGATCGACATCGTGGACTCCGTCGCCGAGATCCCCCGCGCCATCCGACAAGGTGCGACCGTGCAGAGGATCAGCTGACCGACCATCCAGGAACGCAGCCAACGAGGACTTCCACACTGCTACGGCGGCATGATCAGGGGGTGGTGTGCGCCGGCCTTCCGCGTCGACAAGACCCCCGGCAGCTATCTGGCCGGTCTTCATCTACGCGGGGCCATCCTGCGGGAAGCCTTCGGCCGATCTAAAGATCCGAACTCCGTACAGGCCAAAGGTGTTAGCAAGATCCCGAGATTGTCCTGACAAGCACGAAGGCCCGCTCCAGGTTGTCCCTGGTGGCGGGCCTTTCTACTGTGCGCGGCCGACAGGAGTCGAACCCGTAACCTTCTGATCCGTAGTCAGATGCTCTATCCATTGAGCTACGGCCGCTCGCTGCGTAAGCAAGCATAGCGGGTTCTGCGGAGTACCTCGAACCAGATATGGCAATCATGTGCCCGCCCCTCCGTCCCGCCCTCCCGGATGGAGGGTGATCTCGCTGGTCGGCCGGGCGTGGCGGTACATCGAAGGGTGTATCCACAGGCGGGTCCCGCGCAGGAGGGAACCGGGCGTGTGGGGTGGTGAGATGGGGGACATGAAGCGGGAGGCGTTGGGGGCCGGGGTGGCCTTTGCGATGGGGGACATGAAGCGGGAGGCGTTGGGGGCCGGGGTGGCCTTTGCGATGGGGGTGGTTCTCATCGTGGGTGGGGCCGCGCTCCAGCGGGGCGTGCCGGTCTGGCTGCTGTGCGTGCCGCTGGCCATCACCTGTGCCGGGGTGCTGGTGCGGCGGCGGGCGCCCCTCGCCTCGCTGGGGTTGGGGGTCGTCGCGATCACGATCGACGCGTTCGTGGGGCCTTCGCTGGCGACGGTGCTGATCTTTACGGACAACCTCTATGCCGCGGCGCTTTATGGGCCGGCGCGGTTCGCCCGGTGGCTGCTCGGGATCACCGCCGTGCTGGCGGTCGCGGCGGGGGCCGTGGCCGGGTTCCTCGCCGAGGACTGGTGGATGCTCGCTGTCATGGGGGTGCAGGCGGGGCTGGTGCTGGTGACGCCCGTCACCACGGCGCTGGTGCTGCGGGAGCATCGGGATCGGGCGGCGGCGGAGCGGGAGCGGGCCGAGCAGGTGGCTCATCTGGCCGAGCTCGATCGGCAGGCGGCCGTCGCGGCGGAGCGTACGCGGATGGCTCGCGAGCTGCACGACATGATCGCCAACCATTTCAGCGCCATCGCCATCCAGTCCACCGCCGCGCTTTCGCGTAAGGATCTCGATCGGGCGACCGTCCGGAAGGTCATGGAGTCCGTACGGGAGAACAGCGTGAAGGGGCTGGCCGAGATGCGGACGATGATCGGGCTGCTGCGGCAGGAGGGTGACGATCCCGCTGAGGCCATGCGGCCCCGGCTGGCGGATGCGGAGACGCTGGTGGAGCGGGTCACGCGGGCCGGGCTGGTCGCCGAGTTGCGGGTCGCGGGGGAGCCACGGGAGCTGCCCGCGCCGGTCGATCTCGCCGGATACCGGATCCTGCAGGAGGCGCTCACCAACGCGCTCAAGCACGGGGAGTCGCCTGTCCGGGTCGTCGTCACGTACGAGGCGGGGCGGGTTCTGATGAGTGTCGAGAACGCGGTCGGCGGGCGTGCGGCGCGGCTGCCTGGGGCCGGGGCAGGGTTGATCGGGATGCGGGAGCGGGCGTTGTTGGTGGGCGGTTCTTTCGAGGCCGGGGCCTCGGATGGCGGTGAGCTGTGGCGGGTGTCGGCTGAGTTGCCCACCGGTGATGAGCAGATGGTGCCGTACGCGGCCGTCCTGGGCTTTGGGCCCCGGGACAGGGAGTCGGGGGTCGAGGCGCGGTGACGATCAAGGTGTTGGTGGCCGACGATCATGCGGCGGTCCGGGCGGGGATCGTGCTGATTCTGGACGGGGTCGAGGACATCGAGGTCGTCGGCGAGGCGGCGGACGGGGAGCAGGCCGTGGCCATGGCCCGGGAGGTGCGCCCGGACGTGGTGTTGATGGACGTGCGGATGCCGCGGCTCGACGGCATCTCGGCCACGCGGGAGCTGGCGGGGGTCAGTGATGTGCTGATCCTGACCACGTTCGATCTCGACGAGTACGTCTTCGGGGCGCTGCGGGCGGGGGCCGCCGGGTTCCTGCTGAAGAACACCGACGCCGAATCGCTGGTCGAGGCCGTGCGGCTGGTGGCGCGCGGGGATGGGCTGATCTCGCCGGGGGTCACGCGGAAGCTGATCGCGGCGTTCGCCGGGCAGGCGCCGCGGAGGGAGCCGGTGTCCGATCCGGGGGGTTTGACGCCTCGGGAGCGGGAGGTGCTGGCCTGCATCGGGCGGGGGCTGTCCAACGCCGAGATCGCCAGAGAGCTGGACATGGCGGAGGCCACGACGAAGACGCATGTCAGCCGGGTGCTGAACAAGCTGGGGTTGAAGAGCCGGGTGCAGGCGGCGATCTACTACTCGGGGGAAGGGGGGTAGCGGGCGTCCTGTCACCGGGGTACGGGTGCCGGGTTCAGGATGATGTACTCCTTGGCGTCCTGCACCCTCGACCCGGCGTGCCAGGAAGGCGGCGTCGAGTATCCGTTTTCGGGGTGACGATCCGGTTCTGGATCGCGGGGGAGCCCGTGCCCGCCGCCCAGGGCCTCCTGGACGAGATCGGCCGCGTCCTCGGAATTTCCGGGCGGCACGAAGCCGTACCGGAGCAGCCCGTCGCCCCGGGCTCGGACGAACCCAGGGATCACACGGGACGCGCTTCTGTCGCGAACCTACTCGGCGGGAACGTACAGGCTCAGCGTCTCGGCGATGCAGGCGGGCCGCTTCTCGCCCTCGATCTCGATCGTCATCTTCAGGCTGGACAGGTAGCCGGCGGGGGTGCCCTTCACGTCCGTCAGCTCGCCCACGGCCCTGATCCGCGCGCCGACCATGATCGGCCGGGGGAAACGGACCTTGTTGAGGCCGTAGTTGACGCCCATGGCGATGCCCTCGACCTTGACCATCGAGAACATGAACGACGGCAGCAGCGACAGGCTCAGGTAGCCGTGGGCGATCGTGCCCCCGAACGGCCCCTCCTTGGCCCGCTCCACGTCGACGTGGATCCACTGGTGGTCGTCGGTGGCGTCGGCGAAGAGGTTGACCTGGTCCTGGGTGACGGTGCGCCACTCGGTCGGGCCGAACTTCTCGCCGACGGCCGCCTTGAGCTCCTGAACATTCGCGAAGGTCCGCATGGATCCGAACGCTATTGCGCAGGCGGGACGGCTGCCAAGTTCGGCGCCGCCGCGACGCGCTGCGAAGATCTTTACTCGAAACCATCGCATAGGTGTTCGAGTCCGCGCTACAGTTCTGTGTACCGCAATCGAACAAGGGTTCGGCCTGGTGAGAGGGGGTGTGTCCGATGACGGTGCTCGCGACCGCCCCTGCTCGGACACGCCGTAGCACTTTCTTCCCAAATCTAAGACGGCCGCTATATCCGGCAATAAAGTCCGAGAGCGTGGACCCTGTGCGAAACCCCTACGCTCCCGGCGCCGGGCAGCGTCCGCCGGAGCTCGCCGGGCGCGACCGAGAGCTGCAGCAGTTCGAGGTCGTGCTGGAGCGAGTGGCCCGCGGCCGTCCCGAGCGCAGCATGGTCGTCACCGGCCTGCGAGGCGTCGGTAAGACCGTCCTGCTCAACACGTTCAAGTCCATGGCCATGCAGCGGCTGTGGGGCACGGGCAAGATCGAGGCCCGGCCCGACCAGTCGATCCGGCGCCCCGTGGCGGCCGCGCTGCACATGGCCATCCGGGAGCTGGCCCCGCGCCACCGCGCCCCCGAGCGCATCGAGGAGTTCCTCGGCGTGCTCAAGGCGTTCGCCATGCGCGATCCGGCGGCGGCCAAGGGCACCTCTCACTGGTCGCCCGGCATCGAGGTGCCCGCCAGCCGCGGGCGCGCCGACTCCGGCGACCTGGAGATCGACCTCACCGAGCTGTTCGTCGACGCCGCGAGCGTGGCCACCGACCTGGCCGTGGGCATCGCGCTCTTCATCGACGAGATGCAGGACGTCCCGGCCGCCGACGTCTCCGCGCTCTGCGCCGCCTGCCACGAGCTGTCCCAGACGGGCGGGCCGCTGATCGTGGTGGGGGCCGGGCTGCCGCACCTGCCGAGCGTGCTGTCGGCCAGCAAGAGCTATTCCGAACGGCTCTTCCGCTACGCGCGCATCGACAAGCTCGACCGCGAGGCGGCCGATCTCGCGCTGATCCTGCCGGCGCGGGAGGAAGAGGTGGAGTTCACCCAGGAGGCCCTCGACGCCCTCTACGAGGCGGCCGACGGCTATCCCTACTTCGTGCAGGCGTACGGCAAGGTCGCCTGGGACCTGGCGCCGCGCAGCCCGATCACCATCGACGACGTCAAGGTCTCGGCGCCGGAGGCCGAGGAGGAGCTCGCGGTCGGGTTCTTCGGCAGCCGCTACGAGCGGGCCACCCCGGCCGAGCGCGACTACATGCACGCCATGGCGCAGATCGGCGACGAGCCGGTCGCCACCGCGGAGGTGGCCGACGCCCTCGGGCGAAAGCCGTCCAGCCTCTCACCCGCCCGTGACAGCCTCATCAAGAAAGGGCTCATCTACAGCGCCGAGCGCGGCCTGATCGCGTTCACGGTGCCGCACTTCGGGAAGTTCCTGCGCGCTCAGCCGGTCTGAGCGGCGCCCCTAGACCTCTATTGGGCTGTCTAGTGGGGAAGCTAGACAGCCCAATAGAGCTGTATCGCCATGCCTGTCGAGCGGAATCTAACGCTCTCTAGCGTCAGGCCGATACTGGCGTATATTCCGGCAGAGGCCCGCTGTCCGCCGCGCTGACCACGGCCATCCGCACCGGCGGGCGCCGGCCGCTGAGGTAGACGGCGAAGACGACGTCGTCCGCGTCGTGGTTGTGGAAGGCGTAGAAGCGCCAGCACAGCTCGCGCCAGCTGTCGTACGGCTCGGCCGAGGTCAGCTCGCCCGCGTGGGCCCGCCAGGTGCCGCTCGACCTGAGCCTGGCCAGCGTGACCGACTCGGCGGGGCCGCGGCGCTGCTCGCAGGGGGCGCGGAACCGTACGCGGTCGATCAGCTCCTCGATCTCCGGGGAGAGCAGCGCGAGCACGGCCACGCCCGCGGCCGTCAGCCACGACGGGTGGATCACGGCCGCCCACCCCGGCACCGGCGCCCACACCGACAACCCGGCCATCCCGGTCAGCGCGACCGTCCGGCCGAGCGAACGCAGTCCGACCGGCGCCGAGCTCACCTCGCCGAAGCAGCCGCAGCCCGCGTCCGGCCGGCGTCTGCGCAGCTCCAGCAGCACGTACGTGGACAGGGCGAAGAAGGCGACCGTACCCCACCGGAAGAACGGATGCGTCGTGACCAGCAGTCCCACCGCCAGGAACAGCTCACCCGCCGCGCAGACCAGCAGCGCGACGGCCTGCATCCGACGCCCCGGCACCAGGACCGCGGGCCCCAGCCTGGACAGCGAGCCGGGTTCGCCTCCCGTGCGCACGGTGATCAACTTGGCCACCATGCCCAAGAGGAGCAGCGCGATCAGAAGCGGCAGCTGCGATTCGAGCACGTGCCCGTCACCCCAATCCGATCTGAGCGTTGAAACAGCCTTTGACCAGGTCGCCGCCGAGCTCCACGTAGGAGAACGGCGACAGCTCCACGATCCGCCCGCGCGGCGAGGTGTCGCACTCGACGCAGCGGTCGCAGAAGCGTCCCGCCACGCATCCGCACGCCACCACGGGGATGTTGGTGCTCCGCTGCGAGCACAGGTTCCTGACCTGGAGCAGCGACCCTACGGCGAGGTACGGCAGCCCGGTGCACGACACCCCGGCGTCGGGGCAGCCGGTGTCGGAGCGCTCCAGCATCGGGTACGCGGCGCCGCGCTCTTCCTCGTCGAACGTGTCCGACCAGGTGGCGGGGCCCGAGATGCGGGACTGCAGGCCGGCGTACGCGGGCGGCGGGGTGGGCACCGCGCGGGCCGGATAAGGGGGCTGTGAGGTCGCGGGCAACATGGCCAGGCTCGTCCCGTCCTGCCTGATCCCGATCGCGTCGAACAGGTAACCGGGCTCGAACTTGGGATGCCGCACCTGCAGCCGCCCCGACGCCCGGTAGGGGATGACGATCGTACGGTGGCCCCGGTGCGGGCCGCAGTCGAGCTCGACCGTCAGGTCCCGGCGCCCGCTGATCGACAGGATCGTCCCGGTGATGCGGGTGGTGTCCGCCCAGATGCGCTCCACCACGCGTCCGTCGCGCGTGCGCATGACGACCATGGAACCCGCGGGGAGGTCGGAGGGCGCGGCGTCCTTGCCGTGCCAGGCGGTGGCCCAGGGGGCGATCACGAGCCGCTCCTCGGCGCCGTCGGGCGTCTCGATGATGATCAGATGCGGGCTGACGTCCTTGATCTCGCCGGCGACGGCGCGTAAAGGCTCCCCATTGTCCGGGTCAGGACCGGGAACGCCGGATTCGCGACCGAGCGCGGCCGCGGCGAGCACCCGGCGGCGCTCAACGCTCGGATACCCCATCGGCCCCTCCCTCGTCGGTACTAGATTCACACGACTTGGGCGTAGGTCACACCGTAGCGGCGCAGACGGGATCAAAATACGCATCCCCGGGGAAGTGAGATGACACCCGGCGTCGAACAAACCGCCACCGACCTTGACCTACCTTTATCGTCGGCGGGCCGAAACCTGAATTCTGGTTCAGGCTCAATAGAGCATCCGGCTGCGATTCTGGCCACGATGCAGACCACCGGTTGGGAAGACGAGTTCCGCGAGTACGTGAGGGCGCGCGGTCCTGCTCTGCTGCGCGCGGCCAACCAGCTCACCGGACACCCGCTGGACGCGGAGGATCTGCTGCAGAACGCGCTGACCAAGACGTACCTGGCCTGGGACCGCATCGAGGACCGGGGGGCGCTCGACGGGTACGTGCGGCGGGCCATGGTGAACATCAACATCTCGCAGTGGCGGCGGCGCAGGCTGGAGGAGTACCCCTCGGACGATCTACCCGAGGTGTGTTGCACCTCCGAGGAGCCGCACGGGGACGTTCACGAGCAGCTGGAACAGGCCCTGGAGGAGCTGCCGGAGCGGATGCGGGCGGCGATCGTGCTGCGGTATTACGAGGACATGACCGAACCGGAGATCGCCAAGACATTGGGGATCAGTGTGGGTACGGTCAAGAGCACGGTGTCGCGCGCGATGGCCAAGCTCAGGAAGGCGCTGGGCCTCCCGCCCCACGGGCCCGGCTCATGACCTCCGCGTTGACCCTGCAGCTTTGACCTACGACCCCGCCGCCGTACCCCCCGCTGGGGCCGCGGCTTCTTCCGCCTGCACTGCGGCCATCTCCGCGCATGCTGCGGCGGCCTGCGCCCCAGCTGCCCCACTCGCGCCTGCGGTGGCGCAGGGCCGTACCACGTCCCTGATCTTCCGCAGCGTAGCCAGGAACGCCTCCAGCTCCTCCGCCCCCAGCAGCCCGGTGAACCAGTCGTCGATGTCCTGCACGTGCTGTGGCAGCACGGCCTCCAGCCGCGCCCGCCCGGCCTCGGTGAGTACGGCGTAGGAGGCCCTGCGGTCGCTGGCGCACGCCTGCCGGGTCACCAGCCCTTCCCGCTCCAGCCGGTCGACGACCCTGGTCACCCCACTCGTCGACAGCTCGGTCTGCGCGGCCAGGTCGGTCATCCGCAGCCGCTGCCCCGGGGAGCGGCCCAGCCGGAGGACGGTCTCGAAATCGATCTCCGACAACCCCGCGCCGCTGAGCACCGGCTGGAGTCTGGCCAACAGGCCCCCATGCACCTCCGTCAGAAGCCCAACGGCCGTCAGCCGGTGGTCGTCAAAGTTCATCACCCTCATAGCGTAACTGACGATAGTTGACGCGCGGAATATTCCTCGTGTAGAAATTTGTTGCCGCAGACATCCGCACAGCAACGAACCCCAATCGAGGAGAACCCCGATGACCACCACCCGCACCTGGGAGTCCCTGACCATCCCCGCTGTCGGCACCTACAACCTGGACGTGGCTCACACCCGCATCGGTTTCATGGTCAAGCACATGATGGTCAGCAAGGTCCGTGGCCACTTCGGCTCCTTTAGCGGCTCGGTCACGATCGCCGAGAACCCGCTCGAGTCGACCGCCGAGCTCACGATCCAGGCCGACAGCATCGACACCGGGGTCGCCGACCGCGACGGCCACCTGCGCAGCGACGACTTCCTGGCCACGGAGAAGTTCCCGACGATCACCTTCAGGAGCACCCGCGTGGTCGGCCACTCCGGCGACGAGTTCACCGTCGTCGGCGACCTGACGGTCCGTGACGTCACCAAGGAGGTCGAGCTCACGGTCGAGTACGGCGGCGCCGGCACCAACCCGTGGGGCGCTCCGGTCTGGGGCTTCTCGATCACCACGGAGTTCGACCGCGAGGAGTTCGGCCTGACCTGGAACCAGGCCCTGGAGACCGGCGGCGTCCTGGTGGGCAAGAAGGTAAAGATTGAGATCGAGGGCGAGGCCAACCCGGCCGCGTAACCTGGTTATCCACAGCCTCGAAGCCCGTCCACGCTCTGGGCGGGCTTCATCCACAGGCAGTTACCCACAGGCTGTTGATAACTCTTGGCGAAGGACGGGGATCAATCACTTTGCCGCCTCGCCAGAAGGCCGGTACGCTGTCCTGAGCCGCGAAGGCTTCCAGGAGGATTCGCCTAGTCAGGTCTATGGCGCCGCACTGCTAATGCGGTTTGGGTTTACCGCCCATCCGGGGTTCAAATCCCCGATCCTCCGCAGGTGAGAGGCCCTCTCCCCAGTTTTGGGGAGAGGGCCTTTTTGATCTCTGTGGGCGTCAGGGTTGCAGTTTGGGTTGCAGTTGCCCGTCAGGGCGTGCCCCAGAGGGCCTGGTCCATGCGGTTGCTGGCGTCCTTCATCTGGAGCGTGGCCACGTGTGTATAGCGCTCTGTGGTGGTCACACGGGTGTGGCCGAGGATCTCCTGTACGACTCGGATGTGGACGCCCTGTTCGATGAGCAGGGTTGCTGCGGTGTGCCTGGCATCGTGGACTCGGGCGTCCCGTACGCCGGCTTGCTTGAGGATGGACTTCCACTGCTTCCAGTCCTCCGTGCGCTCGATCGGGCCGCCGAGCTGCGTTGTGAAGACCAGATCGTGATCGGTCCACTTATCCCCAGCCTTGAGCCGTTCGGCGGCCTGGAGCTTCTTGTGGGTTCGTAGCAGGGCCAGGAGCGCCGACGGGCACTGGAGGGTGAGCTTGCTCTTGCCCTTGCGGTGTCGAAAGACCAGGCCACCGCCGGTGCGCTTGAGGCACTTGTCCGCGTGGCCGGTGCAGTCCTTGAGGCAGGGCCGCTTGTAGCAGAGGTGGCCCGGCTTGGCGCAGCCCGGCTTGCACGTCGGCCGGTGTCCGTGGATCTTGCATCTCTTGTGGCACGGCGGGCGGTGCCACTTCTCGCCGCAGGTGTGCGGGTCGTCGCAGCCGTGCCGCCATTCCTGGCGCTGCACCTGAAACCAGGCTCGGATCTCGCCCGTGTCCATGTCGATGTACGACCAACGGAGCCCAAGGGCCTCGCCCTGGCGGATGCCGAGCGCCAGCGCCACCGACCAGCGGACGGCGTTCCTCTTGGTCTTGGCTACGTCGAGGATGCAGCGAGCCTCCTCGCGTGTCAGCGGCTCGATTTCGGCTTCCGCGGCTGTGGGCGCCTCCACGAGAGTGGCCACATTCCGCGTGACCTTGTCGCGGCGGACGGCCACCTTGAGGGCACGGGAGAGAATGCGGTGCACCTTGAGGACCGTACTTGTGGACAGGCCCTTGTCGAGCATCGTCGTGTACGCCGTGTCGAGGTGCTCTGGGGCGAGCCGGTTCAGCCTGTGTCGGCCGAGGAGCGGGATTATCCAGTGGCGCGTCTTGGAGCGGTAGTCGACCAGCGTGCGCGGAGCCATCTTGCCCGAAGCGACGAGGCGTTCACAGATCACGTCGAGGTACTCGGTCATCCACTCGGCGACGGTGGGCACACGGCCCGGCTTGGTGACCTGCCCGGACTCGCGGTTGCCCTCCAATTCAGCTACCTTGCGAGTTACCTCGACCTCCGTCTTGGCCATCCGGTGACGACGATCAGGTGAGCCGTCGGGCTTGATGCCGATGGTGACCCAGCCGTGCCAGTAGCCATCCTGGCCGAGGTAGATGGAGGGGCGCCCGTTCGGCTTCTTCGCCATCACGCCGCCTCCTCCTCTCGCACGAGACCTGCTTTCAGTTCCAGAGCCTGAGCGAACTCGATCAGCGCCCAACGAGGAACGAGGCGGTAGCCGTCGTCTTTGATGGACTTGAGTTCGCCGGTTTTGATCAACCGGAAGACTGCGGTCCGGCCCCGAGCAGCACGGCCGCGTCCTTAGGTCGGTAGAACAAGGGCTCCATCTACGCTGCCTCCTCTCGGATTGCCGAATGATCTTGGCCGTCTGCTTGGGCTTGAAGTCGCGCCATGTGGGCGCGCCAGCGTTGCCGTTCAGCGACAGTCCGAAGAAGGCGTATGGCCAGCGGAGCCACGTTCTCGTCACTGGCCGGTACGGGCTTCCAGACGTAGCGGTGCGGGTGGGTCGGCTCGTCTTGTTGGCCGAGGGCTTCCAGGACCCAGGTGCGGCGATCCTGCTTGTGTTCGGCGAGGGTCTTGTTGGACCACTTGCGGGAGACCAGGACGCGCCGTCCGGCGTAGCCGAGGTGGTCGGGCTTGTGAGCCTTGCCCCGGCACTGGCCGGGAGTCATGCCCGGCTTGGGGTTCTTGGGCTGGACGCCGTAGCGCAGCCAGTTCGGGCAGGTCGGCGAGCAGGGCTCGAAGCGCAGCGCCTCAGTCATCCGTGCGGCGTGGTCGCGCTGGGCCTGGTCGTCGGGGTCGAGGCTGTCGCTGATCGACTTGGTGAGGTACTTGGACAAGTAGCGGATGCACTGGTCGGCGTCCGGGGTACCGGCGAGCATGCCTTGCACGTCCACCTGGACGCCGAAGCGGATCACGTGCAGGGGTTCGGCCGCCTCGTCGGTGTCGAGCTGGTCGAGTGCCTGATCCCAGGTGGGGAGCACCTCGCCGGTTGCCGGGTCGAAGTAGCCCGTCCCGTCCTCCCAGGCAGGTAGACGGTCACCGTCGAAGATCACCCGATTAGCCGGCGGCCACCACACCTGGTGGTAGGTGGCGGCGGCTATCTGCTTGATCTCCGCTCGCGGAAGGGTGCCCCTGATGGCCATGTGCAGGTGCGGCGCGAGCCGCTTCTGAGGTTCCACGGCCGCGAAGTACTGCACGTCATAGCCCGCGACGCGGCGCAGGTTCTGCACGAAGCGATCGACCAGCTTGGAGAAGTGCAGCGCGTCACGGGCAGCTCGCGTGTAGTCGTAGGTCTCCGGATCCATGGGGACGCCATCACGCACCTTGCCGTAGGAGGGGAGGGTGAGGGTCACGAACAGCGACGGCCGGTAGACCTTGCCGTCCGAGCTGGTGAAAGTCCGCCCGAGCGTCGTTGCCGCCATCTTGCGCTTGGGCAGGTCGGGGGCGTCCTGACGTCGCCGGGTCGAGCGGTTGCGCTTGGGGCAAGTGCGGCCGAGGACGTTGCCGCGCATACCCGCCGCGTTGATCTCCTCATCCAGGCCGGTGATCAGTTCGTCCAGGTCAGTGGTGTCCTGGCCTGCCTGGTCGGTCTGGTCGCGTTGGGCTTGGAGGTCGGCGCGGAACTCCACCAGCCAGCGCTGTTCGTCGTTCGGCTCGTCCGGTGTGATGGTCGGTTCGGCCTCCAGGTGCCAGCCTTCCCGGCACTGGGCCATGCGGAGCTGCCGGTTGCGCTTGGCGCACGGCGGGCACTTGGCCTCCAGGGTGGCACCGCACGGGACATCGACGATCTCCCACCTACCGGTGTGGGTGTCGAGCCGCTTGAGCGGGACGGGCCGGATGCACACGCCGTACTCCTTGGCGACCTCTTCGGCCACGTCGCGGGCCAGGGGCATGGCCAGCCGTTCGGCGCGGGGCAGCGCGCGGTCGTAGGTCATAGCTCCTCCTCGTCGTGGTCGGGGTCGATGAGGGCGCCTTGGCCGCACTCGCGGCACTCGACCAGGCCAGCCGCCAGGTCCAGCCAGAGCGTGTTGCCGCCCAGGCAGACCGAGCAGCGCAGCCCGTCGAGGAGGTAGGCGAGGTCACGCATGGTCGCTGCCCTCCGTCTCGGTCAGGTCGGCGCACAGCCGGTAAAGGCCCTGGTAGGGGTGGCGGCTGATGTGGGTGTGGAAGACCTCGAAGGCCCGCACGCGGGGAAGGTCACGAACGGTGAGCATGACCAGGACCGAACGGCCTGCCACGAGCTCGATCTCTTCGGCGGTGCCGTGGAAGCAGACCTTCATCAGGCGTCCCCTCCGGCGGCAAAGGCGTCGGCCATCTGTCGGATGTCAGTGTCGGAGACGTAGGCGGCGCGGACGCGGATCGGGTCGGGGCTGGCCTCCAGCCGGACGTATCCGACGCCTGCACCCAGTTCGGGGACGGGTGAGATGTGGTCGGCCAGGGCACCCCGGTCTCGTGCGCCGTCGCCGAGGACCATGTCCACCTGTTCCGACTCGTCCAGCCGGAGTGCGATCTTGTCGGGGAACAGGTTGCGGATGTTCATGACCTCTTTGCGCGGGTCTTGGAGGGCGGCCAGGACGCCCAGGCCCACCGCGCGGCCTTGTGTGGTGAGGGTGGCCAGGGCTGCGGAGATCCGGCGTCTCAGTTCTCTGTCGGACTGGTAGGCGGTCAGGAACGCCACTTCGTCGACCACGATCAGGACGAAGGGGTCTTCCACGGTCGGGGTGTGGGAGCGCTGGACGCCGGCGAAGCGGGCCGCGCGCTCCTGCATGACGGTCACGGCCTGGTCGAGCAGGTCGGCACAGTCCTCGGGAGTGGCCGCGTACCGTTCGCCGAACAGGGCGCGTCCGTAGGACAGCTCCATCAGCTTGGGGTCCAGCGCCCAGATCTCGACCAGGCCCGCCCGGACGGCGGGGAGCAGGGCGCGGATCGTGGACCAGATGATCGAGCCCTTGCCCGCCCCGGTGGCGCCCGCGACCAGGACGTGAGTGCCGTGCACCTTGAGCAGCCACGGCCGCCCGTCCTCCTGCTTGCCGATCTCGACCGGCCCCGCGGTTGGCGTGCCAGGAACGGGGAGTGCCGGGATGCGTTCGGCCAGCGGGTCATGACGCGGGAAGGTCAGGGTGAGGCGACCGCCCCGAGACAGCGCCACCCGGCACGACGCGGAGCCGAATCCCTGGGCGAGGTGGTCGAGCCGATCGGACCAGTCCTTGACCGACTGCCCCTTGAGCATCTGAACGGTGATCAGGTCGGCCCACGCCGTGCAGGTGACCTTGCCGAGGCGTGGCAGGTAGTCGCGGCCCCAGAGATGCCTGCCGAGGCCGGAGACGATCATGACGGGTTGCCAGTGCCGCCGGTAGACCCAGACGAGCCGCCACCAGGCCAGCAGCCGCCGGCCGATCAGGCGGACGAAGATGTTCCAGTTGGTCAGGGCCCAAGCCGCCAGCCCTGCCGGAACCGGTGTGGTGAGCAGGATCGCGGTCTGCCAGCCGTACAGCAGCGTGAGGACGCCGGGGGCGAGCGTCGCGAGCATGGCGACGGGATGGCGCCACAGGAGCCGAACGAGACCGGCGAGGAGACGCCAGGCGAAGATGATCAGGGTCAGGATGGCGGGGGTCCGGATGACGGCCGGGCGGAAGACGACGGCCGTGTCGGGCGTGGTGGTGACGAGGTTGCGTGTCTCATCGCCAGGCAGCCGCTTGAACATATGCTTGAAACCTCTCGTGAGTGAGATCAGGGAGAACCGAGGGGCCGCCGGAAGTTGCCGCTTCCAGCGGCCCCGCCTTGTCTGTCAGGCCGCCGTCTGCTCGGTGGCCTTGCCGGTGATCGACTGCTGGCCGTGCAGGCGCTCGCAGTCGGCCAGGTAGTGAGCGGCTGCGTTGTAGATCTCGCGAGCCAAGGTCAGGTCGGCGTCGGTGACCGGCCCGCCGCCCGTGGTGGAGACCGAGACGTCCGCCTCCGATGTGGTGAATGCCAGGTACGGGCGGCGCTCGTCGATCACGCTGGAACGGACCCGCAGGTCGCTGGTGTGGAAGGAGACGTTCAGGCGCGGACTCTGCGGGTGAGCTATCGAGAGCGTGACGTAGGTGTACGGGCCGAGGCTCACGCCGCCGCCTTCTTGCTGACCGGGGTCTGCTTGGTACGCGGCGGGCGCATCCCCGTCGCGCGGATGGAGTAGGCCAGTCGCCCGGTCTGGCCGACGTACGGCGTGACGGTCATCCCGACGAACTCCACGGGAGTGATCGGGAGACCGGCCGCAGCGGGCGGCGCGGTGGGCTCGGTCGCGGACAGGATCTTGACCGCTACCGTCTTCTGCGACGCCTTGACGGTCGGGTCGCCGTCCATGACCGGGACCTGCCAGACCAGTTCTCCGGTCGTCTTGTCCTTGGCGTAGACGGTCCTGCCGTTGGTCGAGGCGTCGAAGTCCTTGACCTGCTCGACCTGGCCCACGATGTAGCAGCCGTGCGGGAAGACCTGGTCGAAGCCGATCGGGATGGGGCCCTGGATTGCCATGTGATTCCTCTCGTCAGCGGGAACAGCGCTTATTCGCTCGTCCACTTGTCCGCATGAGTTGAGAGTATGTCCGGCCACTCGTCCGCACAAGTGGTTATGACGAAGGTGAGGGGTAAGACTTAGCTAACCTTGAAGACACCCTCAAGCTCGTACAGGCTGCCGGGCAGCGCCAGACTCACGTCTCCCGTTGTCGCGTCCGCTCCGCGCTGATGCTGCCCAATGTCAGGATGTCGGGCATGGATACCGCGGACATGACAGCTGCCGCCCACGAGGTACATCGCCGATGGCGTGCCCGGGAGGCGCCTGACGGGGACTTCATCGTGTTCGCCGATGGTTCTCTGTCAGTGATGCGCCTCATGCGCTTCTCCCAACCAGGCCAACTCCACGGCCTACGGGCCGAGAAATGGCAGTGGGTGGAGCTCCTACGAGCCACCGCGTGGACAGCCAACGATTGGATAGACGTCGACTGTGTGCTCGCCTCGTGCACCTACGCCGATGGCCGCGCCTTGGCGGGAGAATCAGCTGCCCACGGCAGTATCGGCTGGGTCGCCCTAACACGAGACGATGACGAAGGCACCTTGGAATGGATCGCGGTCTCCAGCGAGGCCAATCCGTTCGCCGAGGTCGCCTTAGATGCGACCACCGTGACGGCCACCAGTACCGCAGGGCGTGTCTGGGCCTTCCCCCGCAACACCCCTCAGCAGGTGAAGATCACTGAAGATCCGGCCGATCTCTCGTACCAGTAAACACTGACCGTCGAGGATGATCCTCTGGCTCGCCGGCCCAGCGGATTACAAGGAGATTCAGGCCACCCGAAGTAGAGCATCCGGTTCGGCTCTCGGCCTACACGGGCAAAGCCGGAGTAGGACGGCAAGGCTCACCCGACCTTGTAGACATCCTCAAGTTCGTGCAGGTTACCGGGCAGTGCCAGGCTCATGGCCAGCAGCACGGCTCCCGAGGGGTCGTGCACGGACGCCAGCACGCCGAGCACCGGGTTGGACGAGCCGAGCAGTTTGGCTTCCTCCTTGGTGGGCTTACGGGCCGACAGCCGCTCCGTGATGTGATCGAACCGCAGGTGCTTGACCGCCTGGAGATGCCGGCGGATGCCGTTGCGCAGCGGCTCGGGCTTGTCCAGGTCGGTGCCCACCGCGATCTCCAGTGGAATCCACACGGTCTCCACCGCGGACGGGACCTCACCCTGCCGGGCCACTCGCCTACGCACGATCACCGGCGTCCGCTCGGCCACGCCGAGAAGCCGGGCCACGTGCCGAGGAGCCGCAACGCGCGCCACCTCCATCAGGCTGCCAGCGCTCTCGCCCTGCTCCGTCGTGCTCAGACTCGGCCGGACGCGCTCGGCCCCGCTGTCGGGACGGCCCTTCACGAACGAGCCGCGCCCATGCTCTCGCTCGATCCAGCCCTGCATGGCCAAGGTCTGGAGAGCCCGCACCACCGTGGTACGGCCCACGCCGAGTTCGCGCACCAACTGCGTCTCGGACGGCAGCATGTCGCCAGGGGCGTACTCGCCCGACTCGATCCGCTCCTGAATCGCCCGCATGACCTGGGCATATTTCGGCGGGGCGAAGTCCATGCTCATCTTGGCCGTCCGTTCACTCTTGCGCTCGTCCGCACAAGTACAGTACTGGCTAAGACATGGCCTGTCAGGGCCCTTTCACGGCAGTCTTCCGTGACGTCTTGGCGGCCTGCTCCCACCGCTCGGTGCATTCCTGGCAGGAGGCCGAGCCGGTCGGGACGAAGGGCAGATGCCAATTGCCGATCATCACCGGCTGGACTGACGCCCCGCACCACGCCGTCGTACCGTGCGTCCGTACCGCATGCTGCACCAGCACGGAGTCTCGCCGGACGCTCTCCACCCCGCACCCCCAGAAGGCCGTATCGCTCATGGCTCGACCTCACGCACGAAATCAGCCAGCGGCCCCTTGCCCGAATGCGCGGCCCGCAGGTCTGCATACTGCATGGAGATACGGTGAGCGGCCCGGACCGGATCAATCGCCGGATGCCAGGCATAGATGACGCGCCGACGCGTGGCATTCCATCCCGTTCGCCACCAGAAGTGCCGGCCATCGCACCACACCACCAGACCGACCCAGACCGATACGAGCGCGAGCCCGTAGCCGTCGTGAACGTCGGCGGCGATCCCTTTCCCCGCCGGCGCTTGCCGGAGAAGTTCGGCCGAATGGCGCGGATCAATCGTGATCAATGTCGGCGCGTTCATTCGGCCACCCGCTCGAACCGCACCATGCCCGCCGGGTCGAGGGAAGCGCGGAAGATCTCGCGGCCGGAGCGGTCGTCGGGGGCCGCACCGAAGTCGCAGACGCTGTGCACGATGCGCCCCCGCACGCAAGCACCGTCAGGCATGCCCCGCATCGCCGTGCGCAGCTCGTCCATGGAGGTGGCCTGGAACGGGCTCGACCCGCAAGGGCCCAGCTCGTCACCGTCGCCGATGCGGACTTCCCACTCGAACAGCTCGCCCAGCACGCTGCCCTGCCCAGGGCCGTCGCAGTACAGGCAGTCTTCCTTTGCGGACGAGGCCATGCCCAACCTCGATGCCGCCACGTGACCGCGCCGAGTGACGATCTTCCATCCTCGGCCGTCGCATTCGGTACACCTGACCGGAGTTGTCATGCCCGACAGCATGAGCAGCCAGACCGTTTATACATATCCCACGGCGTTATACCTCGAAGCCATATAACGTCTGCGGCACATCAATACACCACCTGGAAGCCGATTTCCGGAGGTCCACATGCGCAGAAGCGCTTTCGACCCCATCGACATACCAGAATGGGTGTGGGATCGCGATGAAAGCCGCGAAATCCTCCAAAAGCGCGACATCACCGGGCTATTCCGGATGGCCGCTAAATACGGCGGTCTCAGCCAGGTACGCATCGCGACAGCAACCGAGATCGCACAACCCCGCGTCAACAAGATCTTCAACGGGACAGCCGGCCCCATCGAGGAACTGGCGGTATTCGAGCGCATCGCCACCGGACTCGGTCTGCCCGACCACGCCCGAATGCTTCTCGGCCTGGCCCCGCTCGACCTCGCCTCACCAACAGGCGATCACGACGACGAGCACCAGGAGCAGACCAGCGAACTGGCTGCCCGCTTGGACGCCGCCGCAGCCATCGACCCCACCATGGTCATGATCCTCACGACGGACACCAACAACCTCCGCCTACAAGACCGCCGACTCGGCAGCATCGCCATCGCCGACAAGATGCGCGCCCAGATAGCCCAAATCGAATGCGCCCACCACCACGCCGTACGCCCCCACATCCGCGCCCAACTCGCCCACCTCCTCGCCGAGACCGCGTCACTGGCCGGATGGCAGGCCATCAACACTGTCGCCCTCAACGACGCGTGGAACCACTACGAACGCGCCAAGGCAGCCGCCCGCGAAGCTGACGACCCCGCTGTCCTCGCCTACGTCTCCGGCGAACAGGCATACGTACTCATGGACTTGGGGCGACCCGCCGAAGCTGCCGAACTGCTCCAGTACATCCACGCAACCCACCTCGACCACGTCCCCGCCCGCCTCAGAACCTGGCTCGCAGCTGCCGAAGCAGAAGCCGCCGCCGTCCTGGGGGACGAGGGAGCTTGCCGTCGCGCTCTCGACCAGGCCGCCGCAGTGTTGCCGAAAGGCGACGGCGACCCGGACATGCCGTACCTGTCGATCAACGTCCACCACTTCGCCCGCTGGAGAGGCAGTTGCCTTCTCCGCTTCGGCCTGCCGGGCGGGCACGTCCATCGACGACAGGCAGGCACGCCCGAGCAGGAGGGCGATCGCCAGCGGGAGGGAGGGAGCAAGCGGCACTGCGGCCAGCATGACGTTGGCGGGCAGGTGGGTGAAGACCATCGTGGGCAGCAGCCCGATCCGGTTGGCCACCCGCGGCGCGGCCAGCAGCGAGGCGGTCTGGAGTATCCCGGCCACGGCGAAGGTGATCCCGATCGTGTGGGTGGTGGCCCCGAAGCGGACCGCGAGCCAGTAACCGACATAGGCCTGAATGACGAACCCGCCGGCGAGGCTGTCGGTCGCGAACAGGCCCGCCAGGCGGGCCACCGGGCCGCGGGAGTGGGCCAGCATGCGCGATTGCGGTAGTCCGGGTGCCGGAGCCGCTGCCGGAGCTTCGACGGTGGCGGGTATCCGAAGGGTGAGGAGCATTCCGGCGGCGGCTGTGCCGGCCAGGACGCCGCCGAGCAGCCCCCGGTGGGCGGGCAGGCTCCCGAGGAGCGCGCCGAGCGTCCCGGCGATGGCGGCGATCGCGTTGTAGAGGCCGAATCCCCGCACGATCTGCTTCTGGGGGCGGCCGCTGCCGGCCAGCATGACCTGTTCCAGCGTGGTGAACGGCCCGGACTCGATGACCTCGACCGACATCGCTCCGCTGAAGGCGGCCACGGCCAGCAGCCACCAGGGCAGTCCGGTGGCGATGATCAGGCCGCACAGGAGCAGGGCGGCGTACAGGCCCGCGTAGGCACGGCGGCGGCCAAGGCGGTCGCCCCACCGGGCCAGGGCCAGACTGGTGAGAAAGCTACCGACCAGAATTGCCGCCAGCACCAGACCGACCTCGGTGGCCGACAGCCCATCGCTGCCCATGAGAGCGCCGAGCTGGACGGCGGCCACGCCGTACCCGAGACCGCGAAACGCCTGTGACGTCAGCAGTACCCACACGGTGCGGTCGTGGGCGGCGCTCATACCAGTGCGCTAGCCGACACGCTGGCTGGCGAGAGGAGGTACGGGAAGGTCCATGATCCCGATCATGTACCGAAACCCGTCTTTGTGACGACTGGTTTATGACGTTGATTCCGGATGAGGTTCATCGCCTCTGAGGACCTGGGCGCCCTACCAAGATCCCGGGTTCGGACGGCGGCGTGGCATCGGGCCGGTCGCCGTACGTCTGCCCCGCCGTACCGACCGAACGCGTCGGCCAGGTTGCCACGCCGCCGCACACCGGACACGGTCGGGGGCGATCGACGATCCAGGGTTCGTTCCTCACCTTGGCTCACCGCGTATCGGGGTTGATCATGGCGCTTGACCGGTGGACTGGCGGATTGCAGGGTGACGAACTATGGGCAGGAGACGCTACGTCGCCAGAGGCGTTCCCGGCGGCTATCGGATCTGGGACAACAAGGCGCGCCGCTGGTGGGGCGACCTCTACGAGTCGTGCCCTGACGACCTGCTCGACGAGCTGAACGGCGCGCGTGAACACGACAGAATCACGGCACTGCTCAAGCGTTATAGAGCTATGCGGCGGTAGGCGGCGCTCCCGCGAACACCAGACCAAGCCCACAATCCGGCTCTCATGGGACGTGAAGTCTCTCGGTGAGTTGTAGCCATCGGTCGTGAACCGCGGCGAACGCGTACGAATGCCAGTGGAGATCGTTCAGGCGCCTATGCGTCAGAAGGTGCGTGCCCGTTGCGACACCGACAGCGACGCCACCTCACTGCGGACGGGAGCGCAGGCGCCGGCTCACCACGACGATTAGCACTGTCTGGAGTACGAGCATCACCAATGCGAGCAGTCCCGAAGCGGCGGACATCTCCTCCTCCGAAAGGCCACCACAGTCAGTTATGTTGCCGCCCTCGTAAAGCACGACGCAGTCGCGCCCCAGGATGGCGGAAGTAACGAACCAGTTGGCCAGCAGAAGGGGAACCGCACCTAGAACAAGGGCTGGGGTGATGCGCCGGCCCTTGCCACCTGCCGGGTCCATCTTCTTCAGCACAGGTTCGGGACACCTGTCCTTATCCGAATCAGAACTCACGCCGAACACGTAAGCATAGGCAGCGATCGGGTGCCAGATCCGTGCCAGAACAGGCGGAGAGTCGCGGTCACTCACGGGCATTGGCGATCTGCCCCGATCCCGCCCGGAGCGACGGGCCGAGGACGCGCGGCGCAGGGCCGAGGCGCCGGCCGTGCAGTGCCGCGATCCGCGCCCGGCGCCCACTGCCTACCAGCGCAGGTGATCAAAACTGGGCGTTGGTCATCGTGTACCACGTCGGAGCGCATGCCAGCAGGGCCAGTGCGACCAGGACCGCGAACGACTTGAGTACGCGTGAGGTGGTGATGATCGCGGGTGCGATGGGCCTCAGCTTCCAGCGTCCGACCGCGATGAACGCCGCGACGCCTCCCAGCAAGAGATTCGCGGGCACCAATTCGTATTCGCCGCGCATGACATGAAAGCCGGCCGCGAGGATCATCGTCAGCGTCAGGCCAGCGGCGGCGAGCGGCGTGAGCTTCGGCTTGACTCCCGTCATTGCCGGCAGGATCAGGCCGACGCCGCCGAGTACCTCAAGGACCCCGATGAAGACGATCAGGGACTGTGGCACCGCGGCGTACCAAGCCACGGCCCGGGGCGCTGCCGCATACAGAGCTTCGTCGTACAACAGCACTTTGCCGAAACCGCTGCCGGCGAAGAAGAAGCCCCACAACGCTTGAAGTGACCAAAGTGCGCCGTTGAGCGTGAACCTCATTCCGCGCCTTTCGGGCTGCTGGTCGATGTCGTTGACGCCGAGAAGGTTCTCGCTGACGTGCTGGTTCATGTCCTGTCACTGCCTTTCTCGCCGGGTTGGCCGGGGAACTCACCGGCTTTGTTCGTTCCTTCGTCAGCACGTGGTGATCGCTACGTGGTGACAGCGCTCATCCGACCACCGCAGCGAGGTGGCGCGCACTGTCCGTGGGACAGGGTGGGACACGCGAGGCGCGGTCTACCTGCGAAAACAAGAGTTTTTACCGCGACTGCGGACTGGGACGGTTCCCGCAGTGCGGGTGCCCGTGAGGCTTGGGATCGCCGCGATGGTCGCGTCCGCGGCCGCTCGCGTGGCATAGGGAACGACGCTCGTCCACACGTCCGCCGTGAAGCTGTGGCGAGCGTGACGGCGTGATGGCCAGTGCCGGGGCCATCGGGGGTCCACCGACCTGCCGCCGTGGCAAACCGTGTACTGGTATTTCCAGCAGTGGGAACAGGCCGGCGTCACCGAAGCGCCGCCGATCGAGTTGCGTACCAAGGCCCCGCCCTGCTGTCGGCGTACCTCACCACCCTGATCCGGGACGTCTTCTCGCCGGGCTCCTGGTGGACTGGGTCCGTGACACCCTGCGCACCACCCTGGAGATCGTGCGCGAGCCCACCGGCCAGTGCTGATTCAGGGTGATCTCCGGCCGTTGGGTGGTGGAGCGGACCTTGGCCAGGCATCGCCGGCAATACCGCCCGGCAGGGTTGCAGTTCCGGTGGCGGGCCTTGAGAACGCTGCTGGAGGAGAGGCCCTCTTCGAGCAGCGGTGTCCAGGTGCTCAGGGGCGCCTCACCACCTGATCGCCACCATCACCCGGCAGAAGCTTCTCAGAGAGCCGGCGAACGGGAGGTCGCGGCGGTGAGACGGGCTTGCAGTACCGGCTTGACGGTAGGCCAGTCTTCGGCGACCACTGCGAACATGGCCGAGTCGCGGACCTTGCCCTCCTCGCCGCGCGCCCACGACATGGACCAGGCGCGCAGCACGCCCTCAAAGGGGATGCCGAGCCGCTCCAAGGCCCGGCGGCAGCGATGGTTGCGGGCGTCGGTCTTCAGATCGACGCGGGCAACGCCGAGCACGTCGAACGCGTACGAAAGCAGCAACAGCTTCGCCTCGGCATTGATCCCCGTGCCCTGCGCCGAGGCGGCCAGCCAGGTGAAGCCGATCTCGATCGCCCGCAGGCCGGCCCGATCCGGCCACTTGCGAGGATCCCACAGCCCGGTGCATCCCACCGCCTTGCCGTCGCTGAGTCGAACCTGCGCAAATGGGGTGAGCCCGTCGCGGGCGAGTTGTGCCGCCAGGTAGTCCAGCATCTGGTGAGCGCGAGGCACCAGCGTGAAGTCGTAGGACGACCGATCCTCCTCGGCCGCCTCCGCGAGATCCGGCGCATGCCGCATCGCCAGCGGCTCCAACCGCACGAGATCGCCCGCGAGGACAGGAACATCAAGCCGCACGCTCATCAGCTCTCCCTCATCGTTCCTGGCATTGGCACCTTTCCCGCGGATTCCCGCCGGGAGGTTGCCGGACCGTCACAGGGCCAGGTCCCTCAGATCCTCTGGATGAACTACTGAGTCGTGATCATGCCTGCACAGGCGGACACCGTCAATTCGCCGCAAGGGCGCCCATTCCGTGGATCGCGTCTTGAACTGGGCAGATGGGCTCTCCCTGGAAGAGCCGGGAGTGCAAGAACAACTGGACACATCCGGCACGGTCCGACTCTGAGACTCATAGCGGCCCGGGCATCGGAAGTGCTCACCACCAGCGGCAACCAACCTGCCCAATCCAACCGACGCGGTTTCTCCCATCAGGCGTTGATCGACTTGCCGAGGGCGCTGCCCGCCACCCAGTCGTCCCACGATTTCGCCCACGGCGTCGGCCCGTTGCCGAACTGGAGCTTCCGCGACGTCCCCGTGACCTCGATGATGTCCCCCCGCTGCGTGAAGTTGTAGAACCAGCGGGCGTTGGCCATGCTGGCGTTCACGCAGCCATGGCTGACGTTGCGGTTGCCCTGCGCGCCGGTCGACCAGGGCGCGGCGTGGAAGAACATGCCGCTGTAGGTCATCCTGACATTCCACTTGGTGCGGGCGTAGTACTCGCCGGGCCTGCCGATGGTGGCCGAGTCCATGAGGATGTCCGCGGCCTTCTCCTGGGCGATCATGACGCCGGACCAGCTGTCGTCCCCCGGCTTGCCCAGGCTGACCGGGATGGTCTTGACGACCTCGCCGTTCTCCCGCACGACCGCCCGATGGGTGGCATTGCGGATCTTGGTGATGTGCTCGTCACCGACGGTGAACGTCAGGCTGCGGTCCCTCGTGCCCCACAGGTCCCGCCCCGCCCGCACCCCGGCCAGGTGGGCGACCACCGTGACCTTCTCGCCGACCGGCCAGTACTCGCGCGGCCTGAACTGGACCTCGCGGTCGCTCACCCAGCTCCACGCGCCCTCGACCGGCTTGGACATCCGTACCTCCAGCGACCTCTCGACCGCGGCCCGGTCGCTCCTGGCGGTCACGGGGCGCGACAGCAGGAGCTGGACGGGCATGCCGACGCCGACCTTCTCGCCGTCCAGCGGGGACATGCCGCTCTCCAGCACCCGCTTCGGCTTGAGCGTGGTGAACGTGGCCCGCGCGGTGACAGGCTTGCCGTCCGTGCCGGTGGCCTGCGCGCTCACTGTGTACGCCGTCGAGGGCCGCAACGGCCACGTGGGGCGCCACGTCCCGTCCGCGCCCAAGGTGCCGCGTACCTCATGGCCCTTGGCGTCGGCGACGGTCAGCTTGGTGATCTTGCCGTCGGTGGCCTTGACGCTGACCCCGGCGTCCGGGGCCACCTTCTTCGCGCCGTTCGCCGGGGTGATCGAAAGCTTGGCCGCCGAGGCCCGCTCTCGTGGGCCGGCGGGCGGTGCTGGGTTCGAGCCACCCGAGGTGCAGCTTGCGGTCAGCAGCAGCGCAGCCGTGAACGTGCTGACGAGCATGGTCCGGCGGTTCCGCATCGTCGATGCCTCCACTCCCCGACAAATAGGCATCTTTCAGACAAGACGGCCTATTGATGATACGGAGAGCTATATGCCCATAACGGTCAGTAACAATACAAGGGTGCCTTGATCGATGCAGCAGGTTGCGAGGCAGGCGTGTCCGGAGGGCGTCTGCGAGATCGAGGAGTGGGACTTCGGGACGTGGCGCGCGCCCACCGCTGTTCACCGACGATGGTGCTTGCTTCTCCGTTGTGTGGGCGGTGGCTCTGAGCGCGGTGACCCCGTCCTGCTGGATGACATCGCTCGGGCCATGACCTGCCTGGTCCCGGGGGACATCGAGGTGTTGGCCGGGCTTGAGATGGACGGGATCCCGGTGGTCACCGCCCTCGGCAGGCATACCGGCCTGCCGTGCGCGTTCGTCCCGTAAGCAGGCCAAGGCGGCCCATCGGCAAGGGCCCTCTCTACGATCGTCACCCGTCCGGGGCAGGCAGAACAAGACTGTTTCTTCGGCCGGCGGCGTCGCCATGCTGTAACCGTGAACGCCATGAACAGCGACGTCTGGGATCCGTTCGGCACCTTGCGCAACGCCCTATGGATCGGAGGGGGACAATGGGCCGGTAAATCCACCGTCGCCCGGCTGCTGGCCGGCCGGTACGGGCTGACCGCCTATCACTACGACTACCACGACGCACGTGCGCACAATGACCGTCGGATCGCCCGCCGCGTACGGCTTGGCGAGCCCATCCCGGACCCTGACCCGGACGCCGTCTGGGTGAACACCAGCCCTCAGAAAATGGCCGAGGAGACGCTGGCCGGCTTTCCCACGCGGTTCGAATGGGCTCTGGATGACCTGCGCGGCCTGGTTTCGGGGCGACCGATCATCGCCGAGGGGTGGGGGTTGCGTCCCGAGCTGGTCGCGCCCATCATCGACTCACCCTCGCGAATGATCGTCATGGTGCCGAGCGAAGAGTTCCGCCGGCGTCAGGTTCGCGAGCTGCCCCGTGCCGTCGCCGTCGATCACCGAGTCAGCGATCCTGATCGAGCACAGCGCAACCGGCTCGCCAGAGATCGACTCGTCGCGGACGAGGCCGTTCGTTCCGCTCGCCGCTTGGGCATCCGGGTGCTGGAGGTGGACGGCTCCGAGAATGCGGAGGCTGTGGCAGACATCGTGGCCGATCACTTCAGTTCCTATCTGCCGCTTACGGACGTCTACAGGTCCTGACCATGTCCGATCGCTCTGCGGCGGCGATTAGGGGCTCCGTCTTAATTGGGTGGCTGTGGCGGTGACGTGGTTCCTATCGTGTCGGCATGCCTTTCTACGCTCACTCGCTGGCCTGGCTGCTGGGGCTGGAAGGGGTCGCGCTGTTGCGCGCGCAGGCCGGCGATCTGGGGGATGCGGCCTTTGTGGAACAGCGGATCGCTGAGATCCGCAAGATGGTGATCGACCCGGATCCGGAGCTGAGGGCGGGCGCGGTCGTCGGCCAGGCCTCCACCACGGAGGGGTACGCGCAGTGGGCCGAGCAGTACGACGGCGAAGGGAACCCGCTGATCGCCGTGGAGGAGCCGCTGGTGCGGCGCATCCTGGGCACGCTCGCGGCGGGGCGGGCGCTGGACGCCGCGTGCGGCACCGGCCGGCATGCCGCGTTCCTGGCGGGGCTGGGGCATGAGGTCGTCGGCGTGGACTCCTCGGCGGAGATGCTCGTCCGGGCGGAGGCCAAGGTTCCGGAGGGGGAGTTCCGCCAGGGGGACCTGTGCCGCATGCCGGTCCCGTCGAACAGTTTCGACGTGGTGGTCTGCGCACTGGCGTTGACCCATCTGCCCGCCCTGGGCCCGCCGCTGGTCGAATTGGCCAGGGCTGCCCGGCCTGGTGGACACGTGGTGCTGTCGGACATTCATCCGTTGTCGCTGTATCTGGGAGGAGTGCCCAGGGTGGCAGGACCGGACGGAGGCGTACGGGCCATGCCGGCCAGCAGGTTCCTGGCCAGCGACTACATCAGCGCCATCCACCAGGCAGGGCTGCGGATCGCGGCCTGCCACGAACCTCGGTGGGGCGAGTCGCCCGGCGGGCACGGTGGTCCTCTCGCTCAGCGGTGGTGTTCAGAAGCGGCGGCGGTGGCCTATCAGGACACTCCCGCCTTGATCGTCTGGCATCTCCGAAAGCCGTGATCACCAGCTCAGCGCTTTCGGCCGGCCGGTCGTGGTGGGCGGCCGGTCGCGGAGGATCCGCACGCCGAGCGGGACCAGGGCCACGCAGAGCAGGACGGTGACCAGTACGTCGGGGATGGAGGCGCCCTTCAGCACGCCCATCCACGTGCCGCCGGCCAGCAGCACCATCACGGCGCGGGCGGTGCCGAGCAGGCCCGAGCGCCAGGCGGCGATGGCGAGCAGGAGGGAGCCCGCGTACTGGCCGACCGAGGCCCAGACCGGCACCCGCCACGGTCCGTAGGAGATGTCCACATACTCCTTCATGATCGCGCTCGTCGCCTGGTCCAGGCCGATGACCTCGGTGAGCTGGAAGGCGGTCTGGTCGGCGCCGGCGAAGTACAGGCGGGCGAAGAGGCCGATGACCAGCAGTGTGGCGCCCCAGTAGGCGAGGTGGCCGCCCACCTGCTGGGCCAGGGTGACGAAGGCGGGGAAGAGCAGCACTGCTCCCAGCGCGAACACCGCGTAGGAGAGGGTGAGCAGGGCGGGTGCCGACGTGTAGGCGAGGAGCTGGCCGTAGGCGGCGAAGGGCTGTGCCTCGGCCCACGCCTGCTGCTGGAGGGTGAGGGCGGTGATCGTGCTCAGGTAACGCAGCAGGTATCCGGCGCACATGATCATCGGTCCCACGATGAGCGTCACGCCGCCGATCCATCGTCCGGGAAAGGGGGTGTTCATGGGAGCGAGCCTGGTGCCGGTGAGGTGGGTCCGTCATCGGCCGATGGTCAACCGGTGCCCCTGTCGAAAGTCAGGGGCAGGCAGGCAAGCAGGCGGTCGCCTTCCCCGCCGATGGCAGGGAAGGCGACCGGAAACAGCAGGGATCAGTCGAGGATGTGGGTGGTGGCGCGGGCGTAGCGGTCGCGGATCGAGGGGACGGCGTCCCCTTCGTACGTCTCCGTCTCCTCCGACCGCCAGTCCGGCGTGGTGACCAGCGTGGCGGCCTGGTACGCGGCGCCGTTGGCGACGTACTCGGCCGGCGGCGGCACCGTGATCGGGACGCCGAAGATCGTCGGGGCGATGCGGCGGACCGCCTCGGAGCGGGCAGCGCCGCCGATCAGCAGCACCCGCTCCGGCTTGGTGCCCAGCGCGTCGAGGGCGTCGGCGAGGCCGCAGAGCATGCCCTCGATGGCCGCCCGCGCCAGGTGGGCGGGGGTCGAGGTGGCCAGAGTCAGCCCGTGGACGGAGCCCGTCGCGGTCGGGCGGTTGGGGGTGCGCTCGCCCTCCAGGTACGGCACCAGCGTCAGCCCGTCGGCCCCCGGCGGGGCCTGGAGAGCCAGCTCGCTCAGGGCGTCCAGGCTCACCCCGGCGATGCGGGCGGCGGCGTCCATGACGCGGGCGGCGTTGAGCGTGCACACCAGCGGCAGGAACCGTCCCGTGGCGTCGGCGAAGCCGGCCACCGCGCCCGTCGGATCGGCGCTGGGCGACTCCGCCACCGCGAACACGGTGCCGGACGTGCCCAGCGACACCACGACGTCGCCGGAACGGGCGCCCACGCCGAGCGCGGCCGCCATGTTGTCGCCCGTGCCGGGGGCGATCAGCGCCGCGCCCCCTTCGTACGCCGCCTCGGCCGGCCCCAGGACCCGGGGCAGCAGGGGGACCGAGCCGAACGCCAGCTTCAGCAGATCCGTCCGGTACGCGCCCGTAGACGGCGACCAGTAGCCCGTGCCCGAGGCGTCCCCCCGGTCCGTGGCGAGCTGGTCGAGCGGTGGCACCGGGGAGTCGGCGGAGAAGGTCCCCGAGGCGAACGCGCCGGCCAGGCGCCAGGAGAGCCAGTCGTGCGGCAGGCAGACGGCCGCCGTACGGGCCGCGTTGTCCGGCTCGTGCTCGGCCAGCCAGCGCAGCTTGGTCACCGTGAACGAGGCGACCGGCACCAATCCGACGGCGGTGGCCCAGACCTGCGGCCCGCCCAGCTCCGTCACGAGGTCGGCGGCGGCCTGTGCGGAGCGGGTGTCGTTCCACAACAGGGCGTCACGTACGACATTTCCGGACTCGTCCAGGCAGACCATGCCATGCTGCTGCCCGCCCACACTGATAGCGATCACATCGTCCAGCCCGCCGGCTTCCTCGATGGCCCGCAACAACGCGTCCCACCAGTGCGACGGATGCACCTCCGTGCCGTCGGGATGCGGCGCGCGGCCCTGCCGGACCAGCGCGCCCGTCTCAGCGTCACGAATGACGACCTTGCAACTCTGCGTCGATGAATCGACCCCAGCGACCAGCGTCACCCACGAACTCCTAACAAGTGCTCCAGCGCAAACTGGTTGAGATGCGTGAAATGGTATCCGCGCGCGGCGGCGACGTCCGGACCGAAGTCGTCGGAGGCGAGATCGGCCGACACCCACACGTCCGAAGCGTCCTCCGTACGCGACGGCTTGTAGGCGAAGTGCCGCGGCCCGTCGTAGCCGCCGTGCCACGGCGGCGATGCCGTGGACGAAGTCGAGCCCGGCCATCTGCTCGTGGCCGACCTCGCGGTTGAGGCCGGCCATCTCCGGGTGCTCCAGCTCGCCGATGAACGCCAGGGCGTGGCCGATCGTGGGCAGCAGGCTGTCGCCGCGGGGCTCGTTCGGCTTGGGCTCGATGGCGAACCGGACGCCGTGGCCGCGCTCGCGCACATCGCCAGGTCGAGGTTGCGCAGGGCGTATCGCCGCACGTCACGGTCGTTGCCGGTGAAGGCCCCGTCGCGGAGGACGGGGTGGGTGAACAGGTTGGTGGTCGCCATGGGCACTTCGAGCCCGGTCTCGGCAAGCGCTTTCCTGAAGGCCGTGATCGCCCGGGGCTGGACGGCCACCAGGTCGTCGTGGAGGGTCGGCTGGCAGGCGCATGTCTCGATGCTCCCCTGGCGATCAGCTGTTCACAAGCCCGAGGGATCGCGCCCCACGCTGATCTCCTCGGCGATCTTGCGGATCTCCGCCACCTCGAGGCCCGGAGCCTTGGGCAGCTGGCGCAGCAACGCCTCCATCACCACGGGCACGGGCTGGCCGGCGAACCGCCCCGCGATGCCGTGGACCGCCCTGAACAGCGCCTCTTCGGTGTCGTGCATCGGCCTCTCCTTGTTCGGGTACCCGGAGAAACCTACGGCCTCGGCACGACAGTTCGCTCGCTACCCCTCCAGCGTGTTCCGCACTGCGACGCAAATCTCGTC
The DNA here is from genome assembly GCF_014873145.1 of Nonomuraea angiospora. Classification (NCBI taxonomy): domain Bacteria; kingdom Bacillati; phylum Actinomycetota; class Actinomycetes; order Streptosporangiales; family Streptosporangiaceae; genus Nonomuraea; species Nonomuraea angiospora. The sequence goes on from NZ_JADBEK010000001.1 coordinate 8,049,464, forward strand.
GAGCCTGCGCACCTGCTCGGGCGTCAGCACGTCGAAGAGGCTGCGCCGTACCTCCTCGACGTGTCCCGGCGCGGCGGCGGCCAGCGCGGCGAACCCGTCGTCCGTGAGCACCGCGAAGCTGCCGCGCCCGTCGTCGGGGCAGCGCTCGCGCCGGACCCATCCGCGCTCCTCCAGGCGCGCCACGGCGTGTGACAGCCGGCTCTGGGAGCTCTGCGCCCTGGCGGCCAGCTCGCTCATCCGCATCGACCGCCCGGGCGCCTCGGAGAGCGCCACGAGGATCATGTAGTACGTGTGCGGCATGCTCGCGTCCCGCTGGAGCTGGCGGTCGAGCGCCTCGTTGATGAGCTGGGTCGCCGCCAGGAAGTTCCGCCAGGTGTGCTGTTCGTCCGCATCCAGCCATCTCGTCACGGGTCCCAATTTAGTTGAACTCTCATATACTTGAGACGGGACTCCGCCCGGAAAGGGGCACATCATGCCTGTTCAACGACTCAACCACGCGGTCCTTTACGTCCGCGACGTGGAACGCAGCGTCGCCTTTTACCGCGAGGCCCTCGGCTTCGACGTCGTGATGGGCATGCCGGGCGCCGCCTTCCTCCAAGCCGCCGGCTCGACGAACGACCACGACCTGGGCCTGTTCCAGATCGGCCCCGACGCGGATCCGTCCCCGGCCGGCCGCACGTCCGTGGGCCTCTACCACCTGGCGTGGGAGGTCGACACCCTCGACGAGCTGGAGCGGGTCGCGGTCAAGCTGAGCGAGCTCGGCGCGCTGGTCGGCTCGTCCGACCACGGCACCACCAAGGCGCTCTACGCCAAGGACCCCGACGGGCTGGAGTTCGAGGTGTCGTGGCTGGTGCCGGCCTCGCTGATCACCGACGAGGTGCTCGCCGCGCGCTCCAGCATCCGCCCGCTCGACCTGGCCGCCGACAAGGAGAGGTACGGCGCCCGGACCCGAGGCGGAGTGGGCGTGTCCATCCCGGTCTGAAGTACCGTAGTGGTGATACGACCCTTCTTTCACGGGGAACGGTCATGCCAAGCGATCCTGACCACGTGCTCGACGCCATCGACGGCGTCGTCGACGAGTGGGAGACGCTGAGCGCGGACGCCATGCGCTGGTCGCCTCCCGAAACCAAGAGTCCCGACTTCCTGACCGAGGTGACGGAGATCCTCAGTCCGCTGGTCAACGCGTTCGCTCAGGCGCTGCGTCCCGTCAGCGACGCGTTCGAGCGGGTCATGCACACCTTCGACGACGACGATCACTAGCCGGTGCGCCGGCGCCGTGCCCGCCGCGGGTAGGCCTTGGCCGTCTCGGCCAGCCGTACGGCGTGTTCGGCCTGCTTGCGCCAGTGCCCGTAGGCGTCGCCGCGCTGCGCCAGCCGGTCCAGCTCGCTCATGGTCGCCAGCGGGATGAACGCGGGCTCGGCGTCCCGCCACGGCGTGCCGGGCAGCGGCATGAACGTGTGGGTGTGGATGCGGGCGCCCAACTCGGCCAGGTCGGAGGCGAGCTTCAGCGACTGCTCCTGGTCCTCCTCGGTCTCGCCCGGCATGCCGAAGATGAAGTCGACGTTCGGCCGGAAGCCGTGCTCGACCGCGATCCTGACGGCGTCGCGCACCGGTGAGGTGTCGTGGCCGCGGCCCGAGGCGGCCAGCACCCTGTCGGAGCCGGACTGGGCGCCGATGATCAGGTTGTCGTTGGCCACGTAGCGCTTGAGCATGCGCATGGCCTCGGGGGTGACATGCTCGGGCCGCACCTCCGAGGGGAAGCTCCCGAAGAAGACCCGGCCGCGCGCTGGCAGCTCCTCCTTGACCCCGGCCAGCAGCTCCTCCACCTTGCCCAGGTCGGGATCGGGCCCGGGGGAGCCGTAGGAGAGCGAGGTCGGCGTGATGAAGCGGATGTCGCGCAGGCCCCTGTCGACCATCCCGCGCACGTGCTCGCGCACGCTGGCGACCGAGCGGTGGCGGAACTGCCCGCCGAACATGAACGGCGTCTGGCAGAAGCGGCAGGTGTAGCGGCAGCCGCGGGTGATCTCGATCGGCCCGTTCCGGCCCACGAAGGAGGGGAACGCGTCGAGCGGCAGCTGCGGCGCCGGCCTCGTGCGCAGGGCGACGCCGTCGGCGTCCTTGATCGCCAGCCCGGGCACCGAGGTGAGCGGCTCGTCCTGCTGGAGCGCCCGGACGAGGGAGATGATCGTGGTCTCGCCCTCGCCGATCCCCGCCAGGTCCCAGCCCGCGTCGATGACCTGCTGCGGCTCGGCCGTGGCGTGCACGCCGCCCGCGATGTGCAGCCCCCGGCCGCCGCTCAGCGACCTGACCGTGGCCAGCTCGGCGGCCATGGCCTCGGCGTCGGGCGAGTAGAACGACCAGAGCACGAGCACGCGGTCGGCCTGGCTGGCCGTGATGTGCTCCGCGGTCTCCTCAGGGGTGGTGCCGAGTCTCAGCTCGTGCTCCACCCCGGCGCTCTCCAGCGCGGCGAGCAGCGCGTGCACGCCGTACGTCACCGCCTTGCGGTAACGGACCACCACACCTACAGCCAGTGCCACGTCCGGCAGCGTAGCTCAGGCGGCGCGCATCGAGCGCAACGCGCCGGTCAGCTTGGCCAGCTCGGCCAGCATGGCGCCGGCGGCGGCGTCCATGACGTCGTTGGCGCGCACCTCGCCGTCCTCGCCGATGAACTGCGCGTAGAACGGGATGTTCACCGCCTCCACCACCGGGATCATCTTCAGCGTGCTGGTGACCTGGCGCAGGCTGTTCACGGCGCGGGTGCCGCCGGAGACGCCGCCGTAGCTGACGAACCCGGCCGCCTTGTGCTGCCACTCGTGGTGCAGGTAGTCGAGGGCGTTCTTCAGCACGGCGTTGAAGCTGTGGTTGTACTCGGGGGTCACGAACACGTACGCGTCGCCCCGCTCGACGGTGGCGCTCCACTCCTTGGTGTGCGCGTTCACGTACTGCTTGAGCCGGGGGTGGTGGGGCTCGTCCAGGAACGGCAGCGCGACCTCCGCCAGGTCGATCAGCTCCACCTCGAACAGCCCCGACTCCACGGCCTTGCCCTGGAACCACTCGGCGATGGCGCGCCCGGCGCGACCGGGACGGGTGCTGGCGACGACGATCTGCAGGACCGGCTTGCCCATGACATGCTCCTTCACTCAGGCGGTGTAGCTACTCAACATTATTGAGGTACTACATATTTCTGAGCAAGCGCTGGTAGGATTTGTGGCATGAGTCTCGATTCGGTCTGCGTGCGCTTCCACGTCGCCTTGGAGCTGATCGGTGCTCGCTGGTCGGGCGCGGTGATCCACATGATCTTCAAGGGCGCCCACCGGTACGCCGACCTCAAGGCGGCCATCCCCGGCATCAACGACACGATGCTGGCCCGGCGGCTGCGCGAGCTGGAGGGCGCCGGGCTCATCGAGCGCCGCGTGCTGCCCACCTCGCCGGTGCGCGTCGAATATCACCTGACCGAGATGGGGCAGGAGCTGCGGCCGGTGCTGGACGAGCTGGTGACGTGGGCGCACAAGTGGATCCCGCTGCCGGAGGCCAGGTCCGCCTAGCCCTCAGGAGCGGGAAGACGGGATCCGCTTGGGCAGCGGCGGCGGCGCCGGGGCCCACCTTTAAGGCGATAAATCGGGCCATGGCTCCTGTGTCCGAAAAGCCCCCATAACACCGAAATAGAGCCTGTTTGGCATGCTGGCAGGCGCCTTAGCAGCCGTTAGCTTGACAGCACCCCCACCCGAGGAGTGCACATGTTGAGTAAACGCTGTGCGTTGGTCGGCGGCGTCATCCTCGCCGCCTGCCTGGCCACCCCCCTCAGCACCGCAGCAGCTGACTCGGCGCCTCAATCCGCCTCCCCATCCCTTCCCCCGTCCGTCGTCGACGCGCTCGAAAGGGACCTCGGACTCTCCGAGCAGCAGGTCAACGCCCGGCTGGCCAACGAGGAACGCGCCGCGTCCACCCAGGCCAAGCTCACCTCCCAGCTCGGCGCGTCGTACGGCGGCGCCTGGCTGAACGACGACGCCTCCAAGTTCCTGGTCGCCACCACCGACCCCAACGCCACCGCCACCATCAAGGAGCAGGGCGCCGAGCCGGTCGTGGTCGCACGCTCGCTCGCCCAGCTCGACGCGGTCGTGCAGCAGCTCGACCAGGCGCCGAAGAAGGCCCAGGCCGGGGCGGCGCTGTGGTTCGTGGACGTCAAGACCAACAGCGTCGCCATCCAGGCGCCCACGGTGGAGGCCGCCGAGGCCCTGGCCAAGGCCGCGGGCGTGGACAGGAGCGCGGTCAGCGTGTCGGCGACCGCCGAGCGGCCCGTACCGCTGATCGACATCATCGGCGGCAACCCGTTCTACATCGGCTCCAGCCGCTGCAGCGTCGGCTTCTCCGTCACCAGGGGCAGCACCCCCGGTTTCGTCACCGCCGGGCACTGCCGCGTGGCCACCAACACCACCAACCCGACGGGCACCTTCCAGGGCGCGTCCTTCCCGGGTAACGACTACGCCTGGGTCGCCGCTCCCGGCAACACCCCGCAGCCGTGGGTACGCGGCTCCGGCGGCGCGAACGTGATCGTCCGCGGCTCCACCCAGGCCGCCGTGGGCTCGTCCATCTGCCGCTCCGGTTCGACCACCGGCTGGCGCTGCGGCACCATCCAGCAGCACAACGCCACGGTCACGTACCCGCAGGGCACCGTCACCGGCCTGACCCGCACCAGCGCCTGCGCCGAGCCCGGCGACTCGGGCGGCTCGTTCATCTCGGGCAACCAGGCCCAGGGCGTCACCTCGGGCGGCTCGGGCAACTGCTCCGTCGGCGGGACCACGTACCACCAGCCCGTCAACGAGATCCTGAGCGTCTACGGGCTCACCCTCCGCACAGGCTGACCCCCGGCGCCGAACTCCGCGCGGCACGCCCGGCTGGGCGGGCCGCGCGGACTTTTTGCGTGCACGGCGATGAGTTCTCCCGCTCCGTCCGGTCTGTCTGGTGGAAAGCCCGTCAACACCATCGGAGGAGCCCGCGATGAGGCGACCCGTTCTCGGCAGCCTGCTGCTCGCCAGCACGAACCCCGAGCGTCTGCGCACCTGGTACGCCGACGCCCTCGACCCGGAGGACAACTCCGACGTCGGCGGGTACGGGGTGCTCAAGTTCGGCGAGTTCTACCTGTTCATCGACACGCGGACGGACGTGTCGGACAAGAATCCCGAGCCCGGCAGGGTGATCCTGAACTTCGACGTGTCCGACGCCCGCGCGGTCGCCGAGCGCATGGAGAGCGCGGGCGTGACGTGGCTGGCGCAGCTCGAGGACCGCGACGGCAGCCTGTTCGCCACCGCGATCGACCCGGACGGCAACTACGTCCAGATCATCCAGCTGCGAGGGAGCGCCGGTGTCTGGACTGAGGAGGGAGGGAGCGAAGCGACCGAGTGACGAGGGAAGACACCGGACTTCAGCGACCGAGCCGCGATCCGCAGGATCGCCATAAGCACGTCACCCCCCTCTCAGGGTCGGGTCAGGGTCGGGTCGGGGATGGCGCCCGATGTTAAACACTTGTCCCCGGCGGGAGAGTTGCCTCATGACCGCAGTGAAGAGGCTCTCCCCCCTGATCGCCTGCGCGGCGATCCTGTTCTCGGTGGTCGCCGTGCTGGTCGGGCAGTTCGGGCCCGATCCTCAGCTCGACCCCATGAACGTGACCATCAGCGAATACGCCGTGTCCGACCGCGGGGGCGTCACGGAGGTCGCCATGGCGGTGCTCGGGCTGGGGTCCCTGGCGCTGCTCCTGGGGTTGCGGGCGGCCGGCGCGCCGGTGCGGGGGATGCCTCAGTGGTTGCTGGGGGTGTGGTCCGGGGCCCTGGTCGTGGCGGCCGTGGTCCCGACCACGCCCCTCGGGACGGATCTCGACCTCGCGGCCCAGATCCACCGGTACGTGTCCGTCGCGGCATTCGTGAGCCTGCCCGCCGCGGGGGCGTTGATGGTGCCCAGACTGGGCTCAGACGCCCGCTGGAAGCCCGTGGCGCGGGTGGTGGAGTGGGTGGCCCTGGCCGGGGGGTTCGGGCTGCTGGCGATCACGTACGTGGCCCTGCCCGGCGAGCGGGTGATGATCGGGCTCGTCGAGCGGTTGCTGCTGGGCGCGGAGGTGACACTGCTGGGCGTGCTGGCCGCGTGGCTGGCGTGGCTGACCTGGCGTCCAGTGACCAGCCGAGCTGATGCGCAACGTGCGAATTTCCTGACATATCACAGATTTATCGCAAGTCGATCTTAAAACCACCTGTTTCGATGCTATTCTCTCCCGCGATCTTCTATCCGGGAGCAGGTGTCATGGCATCGGGCAGATCCATCAGATTCAAGATCTCGACGCTGCTGGTCATCCCCTTGGTCTCCCTGGTCGCACTCTGGGGCTTCGCCGCGAGCACCACGTCGGGGGACGCGCTCAACCTGCTCAAGGTCGAGACGATCTGGACGGGCGTCATCAACAACGCCGACGGCCTGATCTCCAACCTCCAGACCGAGCGCCTGGCCTCCGCCGAGCGGATCGCGGGCTCGGTCACGGCCCCCGACGCGCTGAACAAGGCGCGGGCCAAGGTCGACAACAACCGCAAGACGCTGCGCGAGCGCGCCATGTCCGAGGACGTGCAGTCGGCGCTCACGCAGGACATGAAGACCCAGCTCCAGAATGTCTTCGAGGCGATCGACCGGATCCCGGACATCCGCAGCAAGGTGGACGGCCGCAAGCTCACCCCCGGCACCCTCGTCACCGAGTACGCGAAGGTCTCCGACGAGATCCACCTGCTGTACTCCAGGATGATGGTCAGCACCGACCTCCAGATGGCGCTGCAGGCCCAGGGCCTGATCGCCGCTGACGAGGTACGCGAGCTGCTGAGCCGGGAGCACGCGCTGATCGTCGCCGGGAACGGCCGGATGACCATGCACTCCGACCTCCACCTGCTGGCCGGCCTGGACCACACCAGGACGTACCTGTTCCCCAAGGCCCTGGCCAACCTCGACACCGAGCTGCGGGCCCCGTTCGAGAAGCTGTTCTACTCCCCGCGCTACGGCACCATGGAGAACCTGCTGGAGAGCTACATCTCCGGCCAGCCTGTGGACGTCGAGCTGTGGCGGGGCGTGTCCGAGCAGGTGCAGAAGGAATACCGCGAAGCCGTCTGGCGCACCGGCGACAAGCTGCTGGCCCGGATGGAGCCCGCGGGCGTGGGCATCGTGGTGCGGGCGGCCATCGCGGGCGCGCTCGGCCTCATCGCCGTCATCTTCTCCATCGTCATCTCGATCAGGGTCGGCCGCAGGCTCACCCGCGAGATGCGGACGCTGCGCCGTACCGCGCTGGACCTGGCCGAGATCCGGCTGCCGGACGTCGTGACGAAGCTGCGCAAGGGCGAGAGCGTGGACATCGCCACCGAGGCGCCGCCCATTGCGGTGGATCGCGGCTCGACCAGCGAGGTCGCCGACCTGGCCGCGGCGTTCGACAGCGTGCAGAGCACGGCCGTGGACGCGGCCGTCGAGCAGGCCAGGCTGCGCGAGGGCGTGTCGCAGGCGCTGCGCAACCTCGCCAGGCGCAGCCAGTCGCTGCTGCAGCGCCAGCTCAAGATGCTCGACGAGATGCAGCGCCAGACGGAGGAGCCGGAGGCGCTGGAGCGCCTGTTCAGGCTCGACCACCTGACCACCCGCATGCGCCGCCACGCCGAGGGCCTGGTGCTGCTCTCGGGTGGCGCGGCGGGCCGCAGGTGGCGCGGCGTCATCCCGATCGAGGACGTGCTGAGCGGCGCGGCGGCCCAGGTCGAGGAGTACACCCGGGTACGCGTCTACCCGATGGCCGAGTGCGGCGTCTCGGGCGCGGCGGTGGCCGACCTCATGCACCTGTTCGCCGAGCTGATCGAGAACGCCGCCTCCTTCTCCTCGCCCAGCAACGAGGTCTCCGTACGCGGTGAGATGGTCGGCCGGGGCTTCGCCGTCGAGATTGAGGACCGCGGCCTGGGCATGGACGAGGCCGCCCGCAGGGGCATCAACGCGCGCCTGGCCAGCCCGCAGGAGTTCGACCCCTCCCAGACCGAACGGCTGGGCTTCGCGGTGGTCGGCATGCTCGCGGCCAGGCACGGCGTCAAGGTGACGCTCAAGCCCTCGCCGTACGGCGGCACCACCGCCATCGTGCTCGTGCCCGGCTCCCTGGTGGAGCCCATGGCGACCCCGGTGCAGCCGATGGCGTTCGAGTCCGTCTCGGTCTCGGTGCTCGGCCGCGGTGAAGTCCGGCAGGAGCCCACGGGGCCGGGCGAGCTGCCGCGCCGGGTCCGTACCAGCAAGCGAGGCCAGCAGACGGGCGGGACCGGCCCCGTGGCCGTGCCCCAGCAAGTGCCCCAGCAAGTGCCCCAGCAGGTGTCACAGCAGGTGTCACAGCAGCAGACGGGCAGCGGCCCGATGGCCCTGCCGCAGCAGCAACAGGAGCCCGACCTGCCGCGCCGCCAGCGGCAGCGGGAGACCGGGTTGCCGCAGCGCGAGCGCCAGAGGGAGACGGGGCTGCCGCAGCGCCAGAGGGAGACAGGGTTGCCGCAGCGCGAGCGGCAGGCGGACCTGCCGCAGCGGCTCAAGCAGACGCCGCCACCGGCGCCGCCGGCCGAGGAGCGCTCACCGGAGGAGGCCAGGGCGCTGCTCTCCTCGCTCCAGTCGGGCTGGCAGCGCGGGCGGCAGGACGCCAGTGACCAGGATGGGGGATCTCAATCGTGAGCGGCGAGCACGAGTGGGTGGATGAGGAGGCGGGCCCCGTCGTGCGGCCGTACGCGGTCGCGCGTGGGCGCACCAGGCCCACTTCCTCCAACGCCCTCGACCTGCTGGCGACCGTCGCCGGGACGGGGCTGCCCGTCCCGGCCAAGGCGGAGCTCAGCGCCCAGCACCGGCGGTTGCTGAGCGTCGTGGCAGGTCAGACCAGGCCCGTCGCCGAGGTCGCCTCGGATCTGGGCCTGCCCGTCGGCGTCGTGAGAGTGCTGCTGGGCGACCTGCTCGACCACGGACTGGTCACGGTCCGCCCGCCCCGCGACAAGGCCGCGACGCCCACGGAGAGCCTGCTCCGAGAGGTGATCAACGGCCTCAGGGCGCTCTAGTTCGCTGAGGCCAGCGTCCGCAGGGAGTGCTCCACGAGGGCGATCATGACTTCCTTGGCGGAGGTGCGCCTCCGCACGTCGCACAGCATGACCGGTACGTCGTCGTCCAGGTCGAGCGCGATGCGCACGTCCTCGACGCTGTGCCGCGCCGCCCCGTCGAAGCAGTTGACGGCCACCACGAACGGCGTGCCGCGCTGCTCGAAGTAGTCGACGGACGGGAAGCAGTCGGTCAGCCGCCGCGTGTCCGCGATCACGACGGCGCCCAGCGCGCCGTAGGACAGCTCGTCCCACATGAACCAGAACCGCTCCTGGCCGGGCGTCCCGAACAGGTACACGACCAGCCCGTCGCGGATCGTGATGCGGCCGAAGTCCATCGCCACGGTCGTGGTGTTCTTGGCCTCCACGCCGTCGAGGTCGTCGATTCCGATCCCACGGTCGGAGAGCACCTCTTCCGTGCGCAGCGGCTTGATCTCGCTGATCGCCCCGACCAGTGTGGTCTTGCCGACGCCGAACCCCCCTGCGATGAGAATCTTCAGCGCGACGGGGTCCTCAGAGAGCACGGAGTCCATTGATCACTTCCTTGAGAATGCGCTCATTCGACCGCGACCCTCCGGATGAGGGCGACGACACCGAGATGAGGCCGTGGTCACGCATGTCGCCCAGCAGGACCCGGACGACGCCGACGGGCAGGTCGAGCTCGACGGCCAGATCGGCCACCGAGATCGGATTGCGAGCTGCCCGCAGGATGAGTTGCTGTTCGGGACCGAGCTCGCCAGGCGGGTCGCCGATGGCGCGCACGGTTGCCACGAGGTCGAACATGTCCCCTGAGGAACGTGTACGGCCGCGAATGAGAGCATAGGGCCGAACGACGGGCCCCGCGTCCTCATCGAACCACTGCGGGCTATCGCTCATGACGCTCCAGCGCGCGGATTGGTGGTGATGTGCTGGCCCACCCGCTTGACCAGCATCGCCATCTCGTAGGCGATGTGGCCGACGTCCACGTTCGCATCGGCGATCACGGCCAGGCAGGTGCCCTGTCCCGCCGCTGTCACGAACAGGAAGGCCGACTCCATCTCCACAATGGTCTGACGCACGTCGCCGCCGCCGAAATGGCGTCCGGTGCCACGGGCCAGGCTCTGGAACCCGGCCGCAACCGCCGACAGGTGCTCGGCGTCCTCCCGGACCAAGCCTTTCGAGTACCCAATCGCGAGGCCGTCGGTCGACAAGATGACGGCCTGGCGCACCGCGGCGACCCTGGTGGCAAGATCGTCCAGCAGCCAGTTGAGCTCACCGGTGTTGGTGGTCGGCAAAGTCATGCATCCCCCTTACTCATGGCCCCTCCTCAGAGGCTTCTTCTCGGGCTCGTTGGGTCCCCCGCTGGAACGCGGAGAACAAGTCCCTTACCTCGTCCGGAGAGCGTTCGGGCGGCGGCTCCTGCTCGCGCGGCTCCTGCTCGGGAGCCCGCTCCTGCCCGAGCGGCGGGCTCTCCTTGAGCTGCGGCACCAGGTTGGCCTGCCGCACCCGCCTGGGCAGTCCCGCGTGGGTGCCCGAGGTCACCACGGCGAGCGCCTTCTTCCGCGTACGGCTCGGCAGATCGGCCTTGCCGTCGACGTCGCCCGCCTCCAGCGCCGCCTGCTCGGTCACCATCGAACGCGGCACGAGCACGATGGCCGTCGTCCCGCCGAAGGGCGAGGCCCGCAGCAGCACCTTGATCCCGTACCGTTCCGCCAGCTTGGCCACCACGAACAGGCCCAGCCTGTCGCTGTCGGCCAGGTCGAACTCCGGCGGCGCGGCCATCCGCGTGTTGAACGCCGAGTACTCGGCGACCGACAGCCCGAGCCCCCGGTCCTCCACCTCGATGACGTATCCGTTGCTCACCAGGTCGCCGCGCACCTGGACCGTGGTGTCCGGCGGTGAGTAGATGGTGGCGTTCTCGACCAGCTCGGCCACCAGGTGGGTGAGGTCGGCGGCGGCGGTGCCGTCGACCGCGGCGACCGGCATGCCCTCGACGGAGACCCTGGTGTAGTCCTCGATCTCGGCGATGGCGGCGCGGACGATGTCGATCACGGGCACCGGCTTGCGCCAGGCCCGTCCCGGCGCGGACCCGGAGAGGATCATCAGGCTCTCCGCGTGCCGCCGCATGCGGGTGGTCAGGTGGTCGAGGCGGAAGAGCTCCTCGAGCCGGTCGGGGTCGTGCGTACGGCGCTGCATGGCGTCCAGCAGCGAGAGCTGCCGGTGCAGCAGGCCCTGCTTGCGGCGGGCGAGGTTGAGGAAGACCTGGCCGACCCCGCGCCGCATCGCGGCCTGGCCGACCGCCGCCGTCACGGCGGTGCGCTGCACGGAGCCGAAGGCCCTGGCGACGTCGGTGATCTCAGCGGAACCGTGCACCCTGATCGCCCTGGCCTCCTTCCGCACGTCGACCTCCTCGCCCCTGCGCAGCCGCTCGACGATGTCGGGCAGCCGGCTCTGCGACAGCTCGATCGCGGCGGAACGCAGCCCGGCCAGCTCGCCGGCCAGACGGCGGCCGAAGCGTACAGAGATGATGATCGACGCGAGCACGGCGATCAAGCCCACGCCGCCCGCGACGGAGATCTTGACGATGGTGGAGGTCGCGGCCTCGGACGTGCGCGTGGCCAGCACGCCGGCAGAGGAGGAGCCGAGCTGGTCGAGCCGCGAGGTGAGCTGGTCGACGGCCTCGGTCCAGCCTTCGGCGGTGGGGGGCGGGCTGCCGGTCTTGATGATCCGCGCTTCCATGGTGGCGAAGGTCTGGAACGGCTCGGTGGCGAAGACCTGCTCGTACGGCCGGCGCAGCGTCACGTCGAGCCCGGCCAGGCCGCGCGCGTGCAGGAACTTCCTGGAGGCCGCGTACTCGGTGAAGGCGGAGACCTCGGGCGCCGTGAGCCGGCGGTCCGCCAGGGCCCCGATGATGAGCGCGTGCTCCCTGGCGATGTACTCCCTGGCCATGCCCATGGCCTGCAGCGAGGACGCCTGCTGGAAGATCGTCAGGTCGGAGACGGAGACCAGGTGGTCGTAGAGGGTGAAGATCGCGTCGAGGATGCGGTTGTACTCGTTCAGCCCGGCCAGCCGGGAGCCGAGGCCCCCGTCGATGTCGGCCCTGATCGCCCCGAGGCGGCCGAGGGCGGACTGGAGGGTGTCGAGCGGCAGCCGCAGGTCGTCGCCGACCGAGCCGCCGGCCTCCATGACGGCCAGCTTGAAGTCGGTGGCGGACCGGTCGGTGCGGGCGCGCTGGGCGCTGAGCACCGAGGTGAGCTTACGCGTGGTGAGCGTCTCGGCGGAGCGCACCCGCTCCGCCTGCAGCTGTAGTCCCAGGTCGGTGGAGGTGACACCGAGAGTCCGATAGAGCGTGTTCGCGCGGAGCAGTGACTGGGCGTCGCCCATGGTGAGGTTGAGGACGAAACCCCAGAGCGCGCTCAGAGACAGGAGGGGTAGCAGCAACAATAAGAAGATCTTGAACCGAATTGACCGGTTTCGCGAGCCCATGTCCCAACCTCGAGTCGGGGGCATTTCCACACCTTGTGTAAATACACCTCCGGAAGATCGCATAGGAGACTAGCACCGTTTATGGTTCCGGCGCAGTGGGAGGAACACGTTCATTACCGTGATTATTGGGACAAGATCTCGCGCCCGCGACGGGCCTTGGCGGCGATCGTCCGCAGCCACAGCAGCGCTACCAGCGAGATCGTGATGAGCCCGGCCCAGTTGACCATGGTGTACACGTGTACCTGCCATGTGGTCACGTTCGGGACCCGGCCGATGCGCAGGAGCTCCCACTGCCACGGCTGGCCGGTCAGCACGAGCGTGATCGCGATCGCGATGGCGGTCATGGAGTCCCAGAGGGCGTGCAGCAGCGAGACGCCGAGGTAGGCCAGGACGACGGAGCCGGTGAGCCGGCCACGCGCCGCGAACAGCACGCCGCCGGCGATGGCCGTCCACAGGCCGTGCCCGACGGGCGACAGGATGCCGCGCAGCACCTCGGTCTCGACGAGCTGGGACAGCGACAGGCCGTCGGAGGTGAAGAGGGCGTTGAAGGCGTACCCGGCGCTCTCGAACGCGGCGAAGCCGAAGCCGACGGTGGCGCCGAGCACGATGCCGTCCCGGGCGGAGCGCCGGACCATCCTCCTGGTGAGGAACATCAGCGCGCCGAGCTTCACGCCCTCCTCGATGAGGCCGACGAGGACGTACATGGCGATCGACGGGCGGATCAGCAGGCTCTCGAGGAGGGACGCGCCCAGCACGCCCAGCACGCCGCCCACCACGAACGCCACGAACAGCAGCTCCACCGTCACCTGCGGCGAGCGGTCGCGCCCGTACGCCCAGACCACGAACGTCACGGGCACCAGGAAGCTGCCGATCAGCACCACGGTCGGCACGAGGTTGGAGTTGGCCGTCCAGGAGGTGACCGCGACGCTGGCCAGCCACAAGACGAACCCGATCAGGAAGACCCGCGCCCACAGCTTCACAGCGCCTTCACCTCCACAGCGCGGAGGGCCGCCGCGACGGCGTCGCCAGGCCGGGCCCAAACCGTCGAGGCGCGAATACCCCGTTCCCCAGGCGTCAACCGTCGTCTCAGGCGCCAATCGTCCCGAATGTCCGAGTATTCGGGCCCGCCGGAATCTTCGTGCGGCCTATTACCGCGAATGCTCGTTTGGAGTAGCGTCCGGAATATCGCGAGCGGGGGGAGTCCGGTGGTCGGCAAGCAGGGCAGGGTCACGGGAAAGATCGGCCCAGGGCTCGTCGGCGAGGTCATGATCCCGGTCAGGGGCGGCGTGGAGGCGTTCTACGCACATCCCAGCGTGCCCGACGAGGAGTTCCTGACCGGATCCATCGTGGTTGTGGTCGAGTACTTCCCCCCGCGGACCGTCTACGTGGCCAGGGCGCTCATCTAAGGGAGGCCGCTCCGATGTCCCCCGAGTTCTACATCGCCGCCGGTGGCATCGTCGCCGCCGCGGTCGTCATCATCCTGCTGTTCAAGGCCGTGTGGCGGGTCGCGGAACCCAACGAGGCCCTGATCATCTCCGGGCTGGGCGCCCGCCGCCGGGGCGAGGGCGTGGACAGCCTGGGCTTCAAGATCATCACGGGCAAGGGCGCGGCCGTGCTGCCCGGGTTCCAGGCGGCCAGGCGGCTGCGGCTGGACACCAGGGCCGCCAACCTCCAGGTCTCCTGCGTCACCCAGCAGGGCATCCCCGTCCACATCCGCGGCGTGGTCATCTACAAGGTCGGCGACGACCTGTCCTCCATCGCCAACGCCGCCCGCCGCTTCCTCGACCAGCAGGACTTCATGACGAGCGCCATCCACGAGCTGTTCACCGGCCACCTGCGCTCGATCATCGGCAACCTCACCATCGAGGACCTCATACTCAACCGCGAGCGCCTGACCAGCGAGACCAGGGCCTCGGCCGCCGACGAGATGAGCAAGCTGGGCCTGATCGTCGACTCCCTGCAGATCCAGGAGATCGACGACGAGACCGGCTACATCGTCAACCTCGGCAAGCCGCACGCCGCCAAGGTCGCCTCCACCGCCCGCATCGCCCAGGCCCAGCGCGACCAGGAGGCCACCGAGGCCGAGCAGATCGCCGCCGCCAACATGGCCGCCGCCCGCCGCGACTCCCGCATCAAGGAGGCCTCCTACCAGGCGGAGATCGACCGCGCCCAGGCCACCGCCCGCCAGGCGGGCCCGCTGTCGGAGGCGACCGCCCGCCAGGAGGTGGTGGTCCAGGAGACCAAGGCCGCCGAGCTGGAGGCCAAGCTCGCCGAGCAGCGGCTGCAGTCGCAGGTGCGCAAGCCCGCCGACGCCAAGGCGTACGAGACCGTCACGCTCTCCCAGGCCGAGCGCGACGCCCGCATCGCGCAGGCGGAGGCCGAGGCCAGGGAGACCGAGCTGCGCGCCGCCGCGCAGGCCTCCCAGGTCAAGCTGGCCGCCGCGGCGGACGCCGAGTCCGTACGGCTGCGCGGCGAGGCCTCCGGCGCCGCCACGAAGATCGCCGGTGAGGCCGAGGCCCAGGCCGCCCGGGCCCGCGGTCTGGCCCAGGCCGAGGCCGCCAAGGCGCTGGGCCTGGCCGAGGCCGAGGCGTCGGAGGCCAAGGGCCTGGCGGAGGCGCAGGCGATCAGGGCCCGCGCCGAGGCGCTGAAGGAGAACCAGGAGGCGGTCATCGCCCAGCAGCTCGCCGAGCGCTGGCCGGAGGTCGTGGAGGCGGGGGCGAAGGCGTTCGGGAACGTGGACCACATGGTCGTGCTGAACGGCGCCCAGGGCGTCGAGGAACTGCTGGCCAAGGCCCTCACGCTCGGCGGCGCCGGGATCGGCCTGGCCAGGGCCCTGCTCAACGGCGCCACCCCCAACGGGACAGAGCCGGAAATATCTAGTAAAGCGCCTTGATCGGGCGTACCTTCTGAATAGGGCGAGCCGGGAAGTCTGGTCGGCGACTCATACGACCACGTCTTCCCTGGAGTGAGTCATGGACTTAATGCTCGCAGGCATCATCGCCCTCATCGCGTTCGTCGGCGTCGTGGCGTTCAAGCTGGTCTGGCGGGTCGCGGAGCCCAACGAGGCGATCCTCATCTCCGGCCTGGGCGCCCGCGGCCGGGAGACGCTCGGCTTCAAGATCGTCACCGGGAAGGGCGCGCTGGTCGTCCCCGGGTTCCAGACCGCGCGCCGGATGTCGCTCGACAGCCGCGTCTCCCAGCTCGAGGTCAAGTGCGTCACCAAGCAGGGCATCCCGGTACACGTGCGCGGCGTGGTGATCTACAAGGTGGGCGACGACTTCGTCTCCATCGCCAACGCCGCCCGCCGCTTCCTCGACCAGCAGAAGACCGTGGACGAGAAGACGCACCAGCTCTTCTCGGGCCACCTGCGCTCGATCATCGGCAACCTCACGGTCGAGGACCTGATCGTCAACCGGGACGCGCTCACCAACGAGATCCGCACCTCGTCGGCCGACGAGATGAGCAAGCTCGGCCTGAACGTGGACTCCCTGCAGATCCAGGAGATCGACGACGCCACCGGCTACATCTCCAACCTCGGACGCCCGCACGCGGCCGCGGTGGCCTCGCTGGCCAGGATCGCCGAGGCCCACCGCGACCAGGAGGCCAACGCCGCCGAGCAGGAGGCCGCCATCAAGAAGGCCGCCGCGGTCCGCGAGGCGCGCATCCAGCAGGCCGGGTACCAGGCCGAGATCGACCGGGCGGCGGCCCTGGCCAAGCAGGCGGGCCCGCTGGCCGAGGCCACCGCCCGCCAGGAGGTCGTGGTCCAGCAGACGACCGCCGCCGAGCGCGAGGCCCTGCTCGCCGAGAAGCGGCTGGAGGGCGAGGTGCGCAGGCCCGCGGACGCCAGGGCGTACGAGCAGGTCACGCTCGCGGAGGCGGCGCGGCGCGCGGCGGTCGCCGAGGCGCAGGCCGAGGCCGAGGGCATCCGGCTGCGCGGCGAGGCGGAGTCGGAGGCGACCAGGCTGCGCGGCATGGCGGAGGCCGCGTCCGCGCGGGCCAAGGGGCTGGCGCAGGCGGAGGCCATCAAGGCGCGTGCGGAGGCGCTGGCGAGCAACCAGGAGGCGGTCGTCGCGCAGCAACTCGCCGAGCGCTGGCCGGAAATCGTCGAGGCCGGCTCGAAGGCGTTCGGAAACGTCGAGCACATGGTGGTGCTGAACGGCGCCCAGGGTGTCGAGGAAATGCTCGCCAAGGCGCTCACGCTCGGGGGCGCCGGATTGGGCCTGGCCAGAGCCCTGCTCAACGGCGGATCACCAAACGCCGCCGAACCGGAAATCGTTCGTGAAACCACTGAATCCCGCGAATAGCGACGTTACTCGGCTGTCCGGTCTTCCATTCATCTAGCGTTTTGACAATGCCGCTGGAGCGAATTGGAGGACGAATGCTTAAGCCCATTTCCGGAATATTCCTGAGTTTGGTGGCCATTTCCGGATGTTCCGCCGACAATGCCCCGTCGGCGGCGCCCGCGGCCGCCGCGCCGTCCGCGGCGCAGGCCTCCGCCGAGACGGCCCGGCTGCGCGCCGCCCTGCTGCCCGTCCCCAAGGGCATGCACGTCGCGTACGGGCCCGAGCTGGGCGCGTTCGGCTCGCTCAAGTCCACCCAGCAGGGCCTCGCGGCCGTCCGCGCGGCCAAGCTGCAGCGGCCGGAGTGCGCGGGCGCGGCCCAGCTCGACGCCGACCAGCCCGACGTCGCCCAGGCGCCGGCGGCCGTGATCGCCTTCGCCGCCGACCGCGGCTCGATCACGCAGGCCGTGGTGTCGCTGCCCAAGAAGGCCTTCCCGGCGCCGCTGCCCAAGGAGTGCAACTCCTATACCGCGGACGTGAGCGGTACGCAGGTCACCTACAAGACGCGCATGCTCGCGATGCCGGCCAAGGGCGACGAGTCGCGGGCCTACCTCACGACGGCGGCGGGGGACCAGAAGAACGCGCAGATCGGGTCGGTCATGATCCGGCGAGGGACACTGATCATGAGCATGCTGGTGGTGGGGCAGCGGGTGAAACCGCAGGGGCTCTACGAGCTCGCCCGCCTCGCCGACCAGAACCTGGCCCAGATCACCCACTGACCGGTCCTTCTGAATGGGGGCACCGCCTGCGCGGCGCTCCCAGGGGAGGCCCTAGATGAGGACGTGGTCGTCCGGGCGGCCGACGAAGGAGAACTGGGCGTTGCGGGTCAGCTTGATGTGGTCCGCCTGCCAGGTGTGCATCGACGCGTCCGCGCTGCGCCAGTAGACGAAGTTGAAACGGTCCGCCGAGTAGATCTTGACGGAGTCCTCCTTCAGCCGCCGCACCAGGTGGGTGTCCTCACCACGGGTGATGTCCGCGAAGCCGTACGAGCGGAACATGTCCGCCTTGCCGAGGAACGTGCCGCCCTGGACCAGGAAGGAGTAGCGGTGCTCCAGCCCCGGCAGGCGGAGCATGGTGGTGTTGCTGCCCTCGAAGTACGCGTAGTGCGCCCCCTTGCCGACCAGCTCGGCGTCGGAGTAGTCGAACGCGCGCACCAGGTCCGACAGGTAGTGCTCCCCGTACAGGTTGTCGTCGTCCATCTTGGCGATCAGGTCGCCCTCGGCGGCCGCGATGCCCAGGTTCATGCAGGCGCCGAGCGACAGGGATGCGTCGGCGGGCAGGACGACGACGTCCGAGATGCCCGCCATGCGGGCCTTGTCGGCGACCACGACCGGGTCGATGTCCAGCCCGTGCAGCACCATGACGAGCTGGAGCGGCCGGTGGAGCTGGCGGGCCACGGAGGAGATGGCGTGCTCGATCTGGGAGGCGCGGTTGGTGGGCAGCACGACCGAGATCGAGCGCGACCTGGGCCGCACCTGGTGCCCGAGGTCCTGGAGGATCTGGTCCACGCGGTGCGAGAACAGGTGCTTGTCGAAGACCTCGCGCATCGCCAGGTGCCCCATCCTGGCCCGCAGTTCGGGGCTGTTGATCAGGTGCAGGACCTGGTTGTACGACTCGACCGGCTCGCGCGCGATGGGGATGAGCTCGCCGAACGTCTCCTCGACGGCCCGTGACCACCCCGACACGACGGGCGTGGCGCAGGCGGACAGCTCGAAGACCCGGCGGGCGCACATGGTCGGCGACTCGAGCACCGAGTTGACGTTGAGGAAGACCTTGTACATCCGGTACGCGGCCAGCATCTGGTCGTAGGGCAGCTCGCCCACGATGTGCGGCCGGTACTTCTCGGGCCAGGCGTACTTCTCGTCCACCTCGCCGTTGCGCGCGAAGATGTGCAGACCCAGCTCCCTGACCGGGTCGATGACCGTCTCCATCTGCTCGCGGCGCTCGGGGTGCTTGTCGCGGAAGTACATCCCGGCGAAGACCACGTCGTGCAGGCGTCCCTGCCGCTGCTGGATCGGGTTGTGGACGCGGGGCTGCGCGGCGAACTGCAGCACATCAACCCGATCGTGTCCCAAAATTTCCCGATATTTCGGCACCATGTCACCGTCGCAGGTGAACACGTAGTCGAACAGCTTGGCCGTGTCGATGAAGAAGTCGAAGTTCGGCGGGTCCTCCTTGTTCCAGAAGACCGTCGGGATGCCCTCCCGCCTGCACCAGGCCACCAGCTCGCGCAGCGGCTCCTTGGGCGCGTTGGTGCCGGTCATCTGGTAGCGCCAGCGACCCTGGTTCCCGTGCCAGGCCGACTCGCAGAACAGCAGGTCGGGCCGCTTCTCGGCGAAGATCTCCGGCCAGTCCTTGAGCCCGAACTCGATCTGGTCCCACTCGTACTTGAAGGCCATCCGGGAGAAGTCGTCCAGGATCACCGCGACCTTCAGGTCCGGCCGGTTGACCGGCCCCTTCGGCCACTTCACCGCCGGCACCTCGACCAGCGGCGGCCGGTGGTTGGCGAGCTCGGTCGCCTCGGAGACCGGGACGGGCGGCTTCGGCGCCTTCTCCTTCGACCTGACCGCCTCGACGATCTTCCCCGGGCTCTTCGAGCCCAGGGCCTCGCCCAGCTTGAACGTCCGCTTCGCCTGCGTGGCCTCCAGCTTCCAGCTCGCGTACGCGGCCTTGGCCTCGGCGATCTCCAGCCGCCGCCGCAGCTCCCTGACCTCGGCCTCGAATCGCTCGACGAGCTTGCGCTCCTCGGGCAGCCAGTTGACGGGCCCGAGCCGCTGGTACGTGGGCTCTTCGGGGGTTTCGGCCATGGTGATACGCCTATCGCTTAGCGGAGGTACGTGTCATGTTAAGGGGGATAAGGCCGCTATTCGGGGCGTTTGGCCTGAGAGGCAGGGGCGAGGTTGTCGCCCTTCAGCCACGCGGAGATCACCCGCGCGATCCGCGGCCCGGCCTGGCCGTCCCAGAGCACCGGCAGCTCGCCCGCCGGCGTGGCGGCGCCGTCGGCCAGCGCCTTCTCCGCGGCGGCCGGCAGGAGGGCCGGCGTGACCAGGCGGTTCGTGCCGTGCGTGATCGTGATCGGCCGCTCGGTGTTGGGCCGCAGGGTCAGGCAGGGGACGCCCAGCACGGTCGTCTCCTCCTGGACGCCGCCGGAGTCGGTGACCACCAGCGCGGCGCCGCGTACGAGTGAGAGAAAGTCCACATAGCCCAGCGGGTCGACGACCTTGATCGACTCCCCGTCGACCAGGCCCGCCTCGGCCAGCCGCGCCTTGCCGCGCGGGTGGACCGGCACCACGACCGGGATCTGGCGCGAGACCTCCAGCACCGCGTCCACGAGCTCCTTGGCGGCCTCGGGGGTGTCCACGTTCGCGGGCCGGTGCAGGGTCGCCACGGCATAACGAGCCGGTATGGCCAGCCGCTCCACGACGGGCGCCGGGTCCAGCGTCGGCAGCGCCGCGTACAGGCTGTCGATCATGGGGTTGCCCACCAGGTGCACCTTGGACGCGGGCACGCCCTCGTTCGCCAGGTAGGCCAGGGCCTCGGGGGAGGTGGCGAAGAGCAGGTCGGCCAGCGCGTCGGTGACGACCCGGTTGACCTCCTCCGGCATGCCCCGGTCGAACGAGCGCAGCCCCGCCTCCACGTGCGCGGTCCTGACGCCCAGCTTGGCGCAGACGAGGATTGCGGCCAGCGTCGAGTTCACGTCGCCGTAGACGACGACCAGGTCGGGGTCCTGCTCCTGGACGACCTCCTCCAGGCCGACGAGCAGCGCCGCGGTCTGCTTGGCGTGGCTGCCGGAGCCGACCCCCAGGTTCGCGACGGGCTCGGGGAGGCCGAGGTCGGCGAAGAAGACGTCGGACATCAGCGCGTCATAGTGCTGACCAGTGTGGATGATGCCCTGCCGCACGCCGAGTTCACCGAGTGCCCGCACCACCGGGGCCGCTTTCACGAAATTGGGACGAGCGCCCAATACGTGCAGGACCAGGGGGTTCTCCCTCATTGACCTCGCCTTTCATAGCGGAAGGGGAAAAACGTTGCCTATGGTACGGTCACCGCGTGGCATCCGACGCCAGTCGTCAAGACTCCTCCAAGGTTTCCGCGAAGTCCGCCCGAGCCGGCGTCGGTGGACTTCTCAAAGGTTTCGTCCAGCACCCGATCATCGTTTCCCGCGTCGTCGTGACGAAGGTCAAATCCGACCCCGTCCGGGTGGCCCAGGCCGCCGCCGACGCGCTCCCGCCCCGGCTGCGTCCCGTCGTGGGCAGCGTCGCGTGGCCGGCCGCGCGCCGCGCCCGGCGCATCGTGCGCAAGTTCGGCATGCGCGTGGTCAAGGGGCCGTGGAACGAGGCCAAGGAACTGTGGAACGCCGGCAGGGTGACCGAGGCCGCCGAGGTGCTCGAAGCCCACACCAAATACCCGTTCGTCAAGCGCAGGGCCGCCTACTACCGGGGCGAGCTGGCCGCGATCAGCCCTGACCCGATCCCGCCCGCGCCGAAGGTGGCCATCACCGACCGCGTGGAGGGCCGGGTGCTGCACCTGGTCACGAACGCGCTGCCGTACACGCAGGCCGGCTACACCGTCCGCACCCACCGCATCGTCACCTCGCAGCAGGCCGCCGGGCTCGACCCGCACGTGGTCACGAGCTGGGGCTGGCCGATGCTGCAGGGGCACGCGGACGCGCCGCCGTTCGAGGAGATCGACGGCATCCCCTATTACCGGCTGCTGCCCGACGGGCACGGCGAGATGCCGTTCGAGACGCGCGGGCGCATCATCAAGGGCGCCGCCGCGGTCACCAAGCTCGTCACCGAGCTGAAGCCGCAGATCCTGCACGCCGCCACCGACCACCGCAACGGCTCCATCGCGCACGCCGTGCGCGACAGGACGGGCACGCCGTTCGTCTACGAGGTGCGCGGCTTCCTGGAGGAGACCTGGGCCTCGCGCGACCCGATCCGCGTGGGCAGCGAGCGGCAGGTGCTCCAGCGCGAGCGCGAGGCGTTCCTCATGCGCGAGGCCGACGCCGTGGTCACGCTCGCCGAGACCATGGCCACGGAGATCGTCGAGCGCGGCGTGCCGCGGGAGAGGATCCACCTGGCGCCCAACGCGGTGGACGACTCGCTGCTGACCGCCCACTACGACGGCGCCTCGTTCAGGAACGCGTACGGCATCGCCCCCGACGAGATCGTCGTCGGCTCGGTGTCCAGCATCGTGGCCTACGAGGGCTTCGCCACCCTGCTGCGGGCCGCCGCGCTGCTGCGTGACGGCGGCACCCCCGTACGGGTGCTCATCGTGGGCGACGGCACCGAGCGCGAGAACCTCCTGGCGCTGGTCGACGAGCTGGGCCTGAGCGACGCGATCCTGCCGGGCCGGGTCGGCCCCGACGAGGCGTTGCAGGCGCAGGACGCCATCGACATCTTCGCCTGCCCGCGAGAGGACCTGCGGGTATGCCGACTTGTTACGCCATTGAAACCCGTCGAGGCGATGGCGCTCGGAAAGCCCGTCGTGCTCAGCGATCTGCCTGCTCTGTCCGAGCTCGTGGGCTCCGACGGCGCCGGGCTGCTCGTCCCTCCGGGTGACCCGGCCGAGCTCGCCAAGGCCATCGCGGGGCTCCGGGAGGACCCGGCCCGGCGCGCCGAGATGGGTGAGGCGGGACGGGCGGAAGTGGCGGCGAAGCGGACTTGGAGCCGCGTTGCCGAGACTTATCAAGCCCTATACCGGTCGCTTGCCTAATGTTGACCTTCGCGTTGGCTGTCACTTCTGACGTGTTCGGTCGCATTAGGCGTGAGCTAGGTGGACTTGAGATAACCTTTGCGACCATGAAGTGTTGTTTCCGGCTCTCTAAGGCACTGCTGTGACAGAAATCGACTTGGCTGTCATCGGCCTGGGCTATGTCGGCATGCCGCTGGCCAAGGAGGCGGTCGCCGCCGGCCTGCGGGTCGTCGGCCTCGACGTCGACCCCGCCAAGGTCGACGCGCTCAACGCCGGGCAGTCGTACATCGATGACCTGGCCGACGCCGACCTCGAGCACATGCTGGCCAACGGGTTCAGCGCCACGCTCGACGAGACCGTGCTGGCCAGAAGCAACACGATCGTGATCTGCGTGCCCACCCCGCTGGACGAGGACCACCGGCCGGACCTGTCCGCCGTGGAGGGCGCCACCAAGGCCGTCGGCCGCAACCTGAGCGCGGGCACGCTCGTCGTGCTCGAGTCCACCACCTGGCCCGGCACCACCGACGAGGTGGCCAGGCCGCTGCTGGAGAGCTCGGGGCTCGTCGCGGGCAAGGACTTCCACCTCGCCTTCTCGCCCGAGCGCATCGACCCCGGCAACCCCAAGTTCGGCCTGCGGAACACCCCCAAGGTCGTGGGCGGCTACACGCCGACCTGCCGCGACCGCGCCACGGCGTTCTACGGGCAGTTCATCGAGCAGGTGGTGCCGGTCAGCGGCACCCGCGAGGCCGAGATGGCCAAGCTGCTGGAGAACACCTACCGGCACGTCAACATCGCCCTCGTCAACGAGATGGCGATCTTCTGCGACGAGCTCGGCATCAACCTGTGGGAGTCGATCGAGGCCGCGGCGACCAAGCCGTTCGGCTTCCAGAAGTTCCTGCCAGGTCCGGGCGTCGGGGGGCACTGCATCCCCGTCGACCCGTCGTACCTGTCGTACACCGTGCGCAAGCTCGGCTACCCGTTCAGGTTCGTGGAGCTGGCGCAGGAGATCAACGAGCGGATGCCGTCCTACGTGGTGGCCCGCGTCCAGCGACTGCTGAACCGGCATAAGAAGGCCGTGAACGGCGCCCGGGTCGTTATGCTCGGCGTCACCTACAAACCGGACATCGCCGACGAACGCGAAACTCCGGCCCTCCCGGTGGCGCGTGCGCTGCTGGAGCTGGGCGCCGAGCTCTCGTTCGCGGACCCCTACGTCAAGGAGTGGGCGGTAGACGGCACCCCGGTGCCGCGTGAGGAGGATCTGGCCAAGGCCGTGATCGACGCGGACGTGACGCTGCTGCTGCAGCAGCACGCCGCGTTCGACCTCGACATGGTCGAGGACAAGGCCCGGCTCGTGCTCGACACCCGCGGTGTGCTCACCGAGGGTGAACGCGTCGAGCGGCTGTAGCGACGGAGGGCTGCGCGCAGTGCACGTGCTCGTCATGACGGTGGTGCATAACCCCGAGGATGCTCGAATTCTGCACAGGCAGATTCGTGCCCTTGTGGATGCCGGTCATGAGGTCACGTACGCCGCTTCGTTCACCGCTCACGGAGTCGTCCCGCGACCCTGGGTGACCGGCGTCGACCTCCCCCGAGCAGCCCAGCGCAAACGGATGGCGGCCGTGTGGGCCGCCCGGCGGCTGTTCAAGCGCATGCGCGACA
This sequence comes from Nonomuraea angiospora, assembly GCF_014873145.1. Classification (NCBI taxonomy): domain Bacteria; kingdom Bacillati; phylum Actinomycetota; class Actinomycetes; order Streptosporangiales; family Streptosporangiaceae; genus Nonomuraea; species Nonomuraea angiospora. The sequence goes on from NZ_JADBEK010000001.1 coordinate 8,073,738, forward strand.
AGGTCGATCTCGTCCTCATCCACGACCCCGAGCTGCTGTTCGCCGTCTGGGGCGTGCGCAACCGGCCGCCCGTGGTGTGGGACGTGCACGAGGACACCCCCGCCACGCTCTCGCTCAAGCCGTGGCTGCCGGCGCCGCTGCGGCCTCCCGTGCGGTTCTTCGCCCGCATGCTGGAGGGCACCGCGGAGCGCCACATGCACCTGCTGCTGGCCGAGACGGCGTACGCGGGCAGGTTCAAGCACGCCCACCTGATCGTCCCGAACGAGACCTGGGTGCCCGACTCCGTGACGCCTCCCGGCGACGACCGGGTGGTCTACCTCGGCTGGCTGTCCAGGGCCAGGGGCGTGTTCGAGGCCGTCGAGGTGGCGAAGCTGCTGCAGCCGTACCGGGTGGCCGTGGAGCTGATCGGGTACGCCGACCCGCAGAGCCGTCCGATGCTCAACCAGGCCGTCACCGAGGGCCTGCTGGAGTGGCGCGACTTCATGCCCAACGACGAGGCGCTCAAGCGGCTCGACGGGGCGCTGGCCGGACTGTCGCTGCTGCACGACGAGCCGAACTACCGCCACTCGATGCCCACGAAGATCGTGGAGTACATGGCGCACGGCATCCCCGTCATCACGACCCCGTCGCCGCGCGCCGTCGAGCTGGTGGAGCGATATGACAGCGGCGTCGTGGTGCCCTGGGAGGACCCCAAGGCCGTGGCGCAGGCCGTCCTGACGCTGCGGGACGACGTGCGGGAGCGGCGGGCGCAGGGCGCGCGCGGCTACGCGGCGGCACGGGCGAACCACCACTGGCCCAACTCGGCCAAGCGCTTCGTGACCCAGCTCGAGTCCTGGGCCGGGGTCAAGCGGGGGTAGGTTCCTGAGCGTGCGCTGGCTCTTACTCGTTGTGGGCGCAGCGATCCTGGCAGTGGTCGCCGCCGTGGTCATCGTCATGCCGCCGTCCGACGAGCCCGCGCCCACGGCCGCGTCCTCGACGCCCAAGCCGTCGCATACCGACCCCACGCCGAAGGTGTCGAAGTTCACCGACCCCTGTGGCACGTTCGAGACCAGAGAGCGGGCCCCGTACGCCGTCACCGGCTACTGGATCACCCCCAAGTCCAACCCCTGCACCTGGCGCAGCCAGCTGGAGGAGATCCACAGCGTGGGCGGCGACACGATCATCCGGATCGGGTACGGCCTGCAGTTCCGCACCGTCTCCGACTCGGGCGAGATTCTGACGAGGGACGGGGAGCTCGACTCGCTCTACAAGGCGTGCGAGGAGGACGGGCTCACCTGTCACGACGCCGCCGAGCGGGACCTGCGCGAGGCCAACCCCGGCAACCGGATCGGCCGCACCTACGTCTACCGCACGGACGAGTCGTTCGGCCCGGACCTGTTCCGGTGCCCGCAGATGGAGCGCCCCATCAAGGCGGGCAAGCGGATCTACTACCGGCTCATCACCCAGCCGGACGGCTCCGACGACGCCACGTGCGACTTCTCCAGCAAGGCCACCTCGTACGACATGATCCTCGTGGCCGGGTCGGCGGAGGACAGCCTGGGCAAGCTCCTCGACCTGGGCGACCAGTTCGGCATGCGGATCTTCCCGGCGCTGCCGCTGGCGCCGCGCGACCCCCAGACGCCCATCAGGGCGTACAAGAAGCATCTCGGCACGCTGACCACGCTGACGCGGCGCATCCTTCAGGACTACGGCGTGCGCTTCGCCGACCGCGACTCGCTCGGCGGGGTCTACCAGCCGTTCGAGGTCCAGATGGCCGCCACCCTGGCCACGAATCCGACGCTGGAGGTGTACGCCGACCAGCACACGATCGTGGAGCAGGAGCTTCCCGGCAAGCCCATCCTGATCAGCCCCTACATGGACGCGCGCAAGAGGGTGCCCTTCGGGCAGACGCCCAAGCAGGTGGCCGAGGCGTTCAAGGCGCTGGCGAAGACCGGGGTCGGCATCATCGCGCCCCAGGACAGCCGGGGGACCGGCAAGGTGGGGCTGTTCTGGCCGGACCAGCGCGACGACGAGGTGGACGAGCGGCTGCGTCCCGTGGTGGGAGAGTCCACCTACGGGACGGCCTACCACGGCTCCACGCGGGACTACTACCGGGAGATGGCGGCGGCCCGAGCGGAGATGGTCGCGGCCGGCTACCAGGTGGACCTCTGGGCGAACGTCGAGGCGTTCGAGCCCTCCGGCAAGGAGCCGTGCGCCCCGCAGGGCACGCGCGGCAAGACGGACAAGAAGCGCCTGGACCAGGCCGTGACCATGGCGGGACGGTACGTGCAGAAGGTCGTCTCCTACATGTGGAGCGACTTCATGACGTGCGGCACTCCTTCGCTGGAGAAGGAGATCACCACCGACTGGCGGCGGCCGATCGCGGTGGACGCGATCAGGAAGGCCCGCGACATCCAGGACGGGGTGGAGGTCCGCGGCTACAACTTCAAGGACAGCACCGTCACGATCACCTGGTCCGGGGGGACGAAGGACCTGTCGGTGCCGGCCGTCGGCTGGCTGGACGAGACCCGGCAGGAAGGGCTGGCCGAAGGCATGGTCACGGCGTGGGTGCCGTTCGATTGGACGCAGGTGCCGGCCGGGGAGTGGGTGCAGATCACCGTCAAGGGGCCGTCCGGTCAGGTGACGACGGAGCCCCTGCACGTTCGGATTGTCACGTAGGCACGGTTACCTGCCGACTACTGACAGCGTGTAGCGTTCCTCCATGGTCCCGAGCATCCCGGTCAGCGTCGACCTGGTCGTGCTCACCGTGCGAAACCACGCCCTGAGCGCCCTGGTGTGGCGCCGTGACAACCCCCCGTTCCTCCGCCGCTGGTCCCTGTCCGGCGGCTTCATCCAGCTCGACGAGGACCTTCCGGCCGCCGCCCACCGCATCCTCGCCGAACGGGCCGGCCTGCCGGGCGCGCCGGTCCACCTGGAGCAGCTCCAGACGTACGGCTACCCCGACCGCGACCCTCGCCAGCGCGTCCTGAGCGTCGCCTACCTGGGCCTGGCCCCCGACCTGCCGGCCTCGGAGAAGGCCCACATGAGCTGGCAGCCGGTCGACTCGCTCACGGTGATGGCCTTCGACCACCGCCGCATCATGCAGGACGGGATCGAGCGGGCGCGGGCCAAGCTGGAGTACACCCCGCTGGGGGCGGCCTTCTGCCCGCCGGAGTTCACGGTGGCGGACCTGCGCCGCGTGTACGAGATCGTCTGGGGCCGGTCCCTGGACCCGCGCAACTTCCACCGGAAGGTCACCAAGGCCGAGGGCTTCCTGGTGGAGACGGGCGCCACCACGACCAGGGACGGGGGCCGCCCGGCCAAGCTCTACCGCCGCGGCCCCGCCGAGCTCCTTCACCCGCCGATGCTGCGCAGCCTCAAGGAGTAGGGCTCCTCAGCACGGCGGCGGTCATGGGGGTGTGCAGGCTCCAGCCGAGGGTCTCGTAGAGGGCCTGGCCCTCCGCCGTGGCCACCAGCACGCCCGTGCGCGCCCCCATCGACGCCGCCGTGCTCGCCAGCGTCCGCATGATCACGGTGCCGAGCCCGCGGCGGCGGTGGTTGCCCGCGGTCTCCACCTGGTCCACCACGGCCGTGCGGCCCGCCAGGGCGAACTGGCCCCTGGCGGCGACCTCGCCCGCGGCCGTCAGCAGGCGGGCCGCCGTGACCCCGGCGCGGGTCGTGACGGCCAGCGTGTAGCCGGGGGGAGCAGGGAAGGCCCCGCGGGCCAGGGGTGCCGTCATCATGAACTCCGGGTCCTGGACCGCCCACCGCTCCGGCAGGAAGGGGCTGACGTCCGCGGCGGAGGCGCACAGCTTCAGCCAGGTCCCGGGCGTCATGACGGTGTCGGTCAGGCGGTGGAGGGTCTCCGGCGTCGGAGTGGCGACGATGTGGCGGGCCACGTGGCCGGGCAGGCCCACGTCCACCCGCAGGCCCCACGGCACCGGCACGGGTCGGGGGGCGTTGCGGGAGATCACCCAGCCGTCCACCCAGGCCCGAACTGTTGCGGTATGGGCAGTTATGAGAACCTCCGTCATGATGTCCAGCTTATGGTCTGCCCTCCACCGCCTACCGGGGCGTAGCAGGATAAAAAGGACACGGCGTGGCGCTGTCGAGTCGTGACCCGGGCCAGGTAGGGTCCCCGGTGTGCGCGTTGAGATACATGGTCACAGGGGAGCTCGTGGCCTCTGGCCGGAGAACACCCTGCCGGGGATGAGCCGCACGATGGAGCTCGGCGTCCACGCGCTCGAGCTCGACGTGGCCCTCACCGCCGATCGGCGGCTCGTGCTCACGCACGACCTCACGGTCTCCGCCGTGACCAGTGCCGACCGGCGGCCGCTCAGGGCCGACGATCCGCTCTACCCCTATGTCGGCAAGCCGATCAACGCCCTCACGCTGGCGCAGCTGCGCACGCTCGACGTGGGCGTGCGGCTGCCGCGCCACCCCGACGACCCGTTCGCGCTGACGCAGGTCGCCATGCCCGAGACCAGGATGCCGACGCTCGGCGCGGTGCTGGGGCTGGTGAACGCCTACGAGGCGGAGGGCGTGCGCCTGCACGTCGAGCTGAAGTCCGACCCCACCAGGCCCCACCTGACGGCCGACCCCGAGCTGTTCACCGAGCTGGTCGTCGAGGAGCTCGACCGGCACGGCCGGCTGGACAACGTGGCCATCCTGAGCTTCGACTGGCGGATCATCACCCACGCCGCCGGGCTCGCCCCGGGCGCGCGGCGCTTCGCGCTGATCGAGCTGGACACCCTCCACTGGCACGACGGCCTGGGCGACGACATCCCCGCCGCCGCGCGCGACGCCGGGGCGACCACGCTCTCGCCCGAGCACGTCATGGTGGACGAGGCGCTGATGGCCCAGGCCCGCGCCGCCGGTCTCGACGTGGCGGTCTGGACCGTCAACGAGACCGGCCTGGCGGCGAGAATGCTGGACCTGGGAGTGGCCGGGATCGTCACCGACTATCCCGATCGGATGCGGGAGCTCTGGCGGGAGCGGGGGATGGAGCTGCCCGAGCCCGTCGGCCCGCTGAAGCCGGTGGGGGTCTAGAGCCAGCCGTTCCTGCGGAAGCCCCGATGGAGGAACACGCAGGCGGTGACCATGACGCCCAGCACCGCGGGGTAGCCCCAGACGGAGTGGAGCTCCGGCATGAAGTCGAAGTTCATGCCGTAGATGCCGGCGATCATGGTGGGCACGGCCAGTATGGCGACCCAGGACGAGATCTTGCGCATGTCCTCGTTGGCCAGGGCGTTCGAGCGGGCCAGGGCGGCCTGCAGGATCGAGCTGCACAGCTCGTTGGAGGCCTCCACCTGCTCGCAGACCCGGGAGAGGTGGTCGCCGACGTCGCGGAAGTATTCGCGCATGTCCGAGGGGATGACGCGACGCTGCGGCAGCGCGGCCATGGGGGACTGCAGCGGGGTGATGGCCCGCTTCATCTCCAGCATCTCCCGCTTGAGCTGGTAGATCCGGTTGATGTCGCGGGAGCTGACGTCGGCGAAGACCGTCGCCTCGACCTCTTCGAGCTCCAGTTGCATGAGGTCGGCGACCTGGAGGTACTGGTCGACGACGTGGTCGGAGATGGCGTGCAGGACGCCGGCGGGGCCGCGGTTCATCAGCTTGGGCTTGTCCTCGAGGCGCTCGCGGACCACGGCGAGCGGACAGTGGTCGCCGTGCCGCACCGTCACCACGAAGTCAGGGCCGAGGAACACCATGATCTCGCCGGCGGCGATGATCTCGCTGGTGGCGGTCAGCTCGTCGTGGTCGAGGTAGGCGATGGTCTTGAGCACCATGAACAGCGACTCGCCGTACCGCTCGACCTTCGGGCGCTGATGGGCCTTGACCGCGTCCTCGACGGACAGCGGGTGCAGGCCGAACACCTCGGACAGCCACTCGACCTCGGGGGCCTCGGGCTCATGGAGCCCCACCCAGACGAACGCGTTGGCGCCCTCGGACTCCTTGTTGCGCTCGCGGACGAGGTCGAGCGCCTCGACGATGCCGGTGGAGGCGACCTTCTTGCCCTGGACGTAGGCGCCGTACTCGACGATGGAGTCGACGGGGGGCACGCACATGTCACGCACCGGCTCGGCGAGCTGGAGCGCGGTGCGCGTCGTAAGAGGGTGACGGTTGATGCGACGGAAAAGCGTGGACGAGCGCATGGCAGTCCCTTTCCGCCCGACCTGGCACGCTCCACGCGCGATGAAACTTCACCTCACAGAATGCGTGGAGGCACGATCAGGCTGCCGGATTGGAGTGGTCGGGGGTATACGGGGTGTACGTGAGCGAGCACGTACTGCTGGGATCACCAGGATTCATCCCGGACCACCTCCAATCACATTGGGACGCCGCGAAGCCGCCCTAACTTACCACGGCCGGGTGAACTTCTTTGACGATACTCGCCAGGACCGTCTCGACTCAGGTAGAACTCCACAAAGTTATGGCCCTATTCCGGCGATTGGTGTGGCCGAGGCCCCAGCCTGTGCCTGGCTGCGGGCCTGCGACAATGGACCTCGTGCGCGTTCTAGTCATTGGTTCCGGAGGGCGTGAGCACGCCCTGTGCCGTTCCCTCAGCCTCGATCCCCAGGTCAGCGAGCTCCACTGCGCCCCGGGCAACCCGGGCATCGAGCAGGTCGCGGCCCTTCATCCCGTCGATCCGCTCGACCCCGGGCAGGTGGCCGAGCTGGCCGTGCGGCTGCGGGTCGATCTCGTGGTCGTGGGGCCGGAGGCGCCGCTCGTCGCGGGGGTGTCCGACGCGGTGCGCGACGCGGGCATCGCGTGCTTCGGGCCGTCGCGGGACGCCGCCATGATCGAGGGCTCCAAGACCTTCGCCAAGGAGGTCATGACGGCGGCCGACGTGCCGACCGCGCGGGCCAGGACGTGCGTCACCGAGGAGGAGGCGGCCGCCGCGCTCGACGAGTTCGGGGCCCCCTACGTGGTCAAGGACGACGGGCTGGCGGCCGGCAAGGGCGTGGTCGTCACCGGCGACCGGGACAAGGCCCTCGCGCACGCGCGGGCGTGCGAGCGGGTGGTGATCGAGGAGTTCCTCGACGGGCCGGAGGTGTCGCTGTTCGCGCTGTGCGACGGCAGCACGGCGGTGCCGCTGCAGCTCGCCCAGGACTTCAAGCGGGCCTATGACGGCGACCAGGGCCCCAACACCGGTGGCATGGGCGCCTACACGCCGCTGCCGTGGGCGCCCGACGGGCTGACCGAGCAGGTCATGCGGGAGGTCGTGCACCCGACGATCGGCGAGCTGACCCGGCGCGGGCTGCCCTACCAGGGCGTGCTCTACGTGGGGCTGGCGCTGACCTCCAAGGGGCCGAAGGTCGTGGAGTTCAACGCGCGCTTCGGCGACCCGGAGACGGAGGTGCTGCTCGACCGGCTGGAGACGCCGCTGGGCGGGCTGCTGATGGCGTGCGCCACGGGTGAGCTGGGGCTCGACCCGGTGTTCAAGGACGGCTCGGCCGTGACCGTGGTGATCGCCTCCGAGGGCTACCCCGAGGCGCCGGTCAAGGGCGACGTGATCACGGGGCTGCGGGAGACCGGCGACGCGTACGTGCTGCACGCCGGGACCGCGCGGCAGGGCGACGACGTGGTCTCCGCCGGCGGGCGGGTGCTCGCCGTCGTCGGCCACGGGCCCGACCAGGAGAGCGCGCGCCGGGCGGCCTATGACCTCGTCGATCGGATCGAGCTGCGCGGCTCCCACCACAGGACGGACATCGCCCGATGAAGCACGTGCACTCCGGCAAGGTACGCGACCTCTACCGGACCGACGACGGCAAGCTGCTGATGGTCGCCTCCGACCGCCTGTCGGCCTTCGACTACGTGCTGGAGCCGGAGATCCCCGACAAAGGGGCCATCCTCACGCAGATGTCGTTGTGGTGGTTCGACCAGCTCAAGGACATCGTGCCCAACCACATCCTGGGCCAGGGCGACGACTCCCGCAGCGTGCTGTGCAAGCCGCTGACGATGGTGCAGGTCGAGTGCGTGGCGCGGGGCTACCTCACCGGCGGCGGCCTGAACGAGTACCGCGCCGACGGCACGGTCTCCGGGGTCCGGTTGCCGGCCGGGCTCGAGGACGGCTCCCGGTTGCCCGAGCCGATCTTCACGCCGTCCACCAAGGCGCCCATGGGGCAGCACGACGAGCCGATCTCCTACGAGCAGGTCGTCCAGGAGGTCGGCAAGGAGACCGCCGAGGAGCTGCGGCGGATCACCCTGGCCGTCTACGCGCGCGGCGCGGAGATCGCCGCGGAACGCGGCATCATCGTGGCCGACACCAAGATCGAGCTCGGCTGGGACGCCGACGGGGTGCTGACCCTGGGCGACGAGGTGCTGACCCCCGACTCGTCGCGGTTCTGGCCGGCCGACGAGTGGCGGCCGGGCCGCGCGCAGCCCTCATTCGATAAGCAATTTGTACGTGATTGGCTGCTATCGCCCGAATCCGGATGGGACAAATCCTCCGGAAACCCCCCACCTGCGCTTCCCGACCACATCGTGGAGCGCACGAGGCAGCGATACCTAGAAGCATATGAGCGCATCACGGGGGCTTCCTTTAGCGGATGATTCGGCTGGGCCAGTTGGTGTTACCGACTACTGTTGGCCCGATCGAGCCTGACCGTTGATTTCAAGGAGCCGCACGAATGGTCCGTTACCGCGTGCGCGGTGGCAACGCACTGCGTGGAACCGCGTTCATCCAGGGCGCGAAGAACGCCGTGCTCCCCATGATCGGTGCGGCTCTGCTCGCCGCCAGGGGCCGCACCGTTCTACGCAATGTGCCGATCATCGAGGACGTCCGCCGCGCGGTCGAGCTGGCCGAGGCGGTCGGCGCGTACGTCGAGCTGCACGAGTCCGAGCGCACGCTGGTCATCGACGCCTCCAGGCTGACCAGCGCCGTTCTGCCGGCAGAGATCGCCAGGCGCTTCCGCGGTTCCGTCCTGTTCACCCCCGCCCTGCTCCACCGGCTGGGCGAGGCCATCATCGAGGGCATCGGCGGCTGCAACCTCGGCAGCCGCAACCTCGACTTCCACTACCTCGGCTACAAGCGGCTGGGCGCGCTCGTGGACGAGGGCGAGACCGTCATCCACGTCAAGGCGTCCGGCCTGACCGGCGCGACCCTCTACCTCGACACCCCGTCGCACACCGGCACCGAGAACCTCATCATGGCCGCCGCCCTGGCCAAGGGCACCACCGTGATCGAGAACGCGGCCCTGGAGCCCGAGGTGCTCGACGTCATCGACATGCTGACCAAGATGGGCGCGCGGATCAGTGGCGGCGGCACCGGGTTCATCACCGTGGAGGGCGTGGAGGAGCTGCACGCCGTCGAGCACACGGTGATGCCCGACCGGCTCGACGCGGGCGTGTTCGCGATGGCCGCGGCGATCACCGGGGGCGAGCTGAGCCTCGTGGGCACGGGCCTCGATCTCGGGGTCGTGCGCTACAAGCTGGAGCAGATGGGCGTCGAGTTCGCCCGGCAGGGCGCCGTCCTGCACGTGCGGTGCGAGGGCCCGCTGCGCCCGATCAACATCATCACCGACACCTACCCCGGCTTCGCCACCGACCTGCAGTCGCCGATGATGACCGTCGCGGCGCTCGCCGACGGCACCAGCTACATTCACGAGCGCATTTTCGACGGCAGGTTCGCGCTGGCCGGAGAGCTGAACAAGATGGGCGCCAACGTCGAGGTCGAGGGCAGCCGGGCCATCGTGCGCGGCCGCACGCCGCTGATCGGCACCCAGGTGACGGCCCACGACCTCCGCTCCGGCATCGCCCTGGTGCTCGCCGGCCTCGCCGCCGAGGGCGAGACCCACATCGACTCCGGATACCTCATCGATCGCGGCCACGCGCATCTCGCCGCCCGAATGCGCGCTCTCGGTGCGGACATTACACGAGAGATTTCAGAGCGCTAAAAAACGCCAGAAAAACCTCGTTGAGCTGCTAGGACATCTTGTCGGGCGGTCAACCTGAACGACTTTCCGGAAAAGTCGGGCGTGACATTACGGCCCCCGCGAGCGATCGTTCCAAAAGAGAGCACTGCAACGGACGGCAGGATGGGACGAACATTGGTCGAGAGGGCCGAAGAAACTCCCCGAGTGTCACGCCCGGGCGCTATGACACCGGACCTCACCATCGGCGTGGTCGGACCCCACGACCTGGTCGAGCGAGTCATGCTGATGGGTCATGCCGCGGCTCCGCTGCCGTGTCGCCTGGTCGCGGCCGCATACCGCGACGAACAGGAGGCGCCCGACAAGGTGACGCGGCTCGGACCCGGAGTCGACGCATGCTTGTTCGCCAGCCCGGTCCCTTATGACCTGGCCAGGCGTTCCGGTGTGCTGACGATGCCGGCGACGTACGTCCAACTCGGCGGAGCAGCATTGGTGGCGGCGTTGGCCAAGGCCGCGCTGGACACTCGGATCGACCCCCAGCGGGTCAGCATCGATGTGGTGAGCAGGGCAGATGTCGAGGAGGCGTACACCGACCTCGGCATCCCCGCGACGGACGTGCACAGCCGCGACGAGCCGGGTGCGACCGGCACGATCGCGGCCTACCACGAACGTCTGGCCAGGCAGGGTGCCACCTCGGGGGCGCTGACGTGCCTGCCCGCGGTGGCCGAGCGCCTGCACGCCGCGGGCGTGCCGGTCATCAGGATCAGGCCGACCTCGGGGGCGGTCCGCACGGCGCTGCACACCGCGGCGCTGCTGGGGGCACACCACCGGCTGGAGGAGTCACAGCTCACCGTGGTGCTGGTGGAGGTGCCGACGCTGCGCGAACCCGTGCGCCGCGCGGCACCCCGCTACTGGCGCGACGAGCTGCGGCTGTCGCTGCACCGGCTCCTGGTCCAGGAGGCGAACCGGATCAACGCCACCGTCTGGCCCATCGACGATCACAGCTATCTGGTTACCGCTACCAGGGGCTCGATCGCGGCGGCGACGGACGGGTTCAGGGTGTTGCCGTTCGCGGCCAGGATCAGGGACGAGCTGGGACTGGCGGTCGAGGTCGGCGTGGGCATGGGTCGCACGACGCATGACGCGGAGTCGCACGCCCGGGCGGCACTGGCCCGCACGCAGGCGGGCAAACAGGCACAGGGATTCGCGGTGGATCGCGAGGGGCGGGCGCTGATCCCGGCCCCGCGGATGCCACCGACCGGGTCCAACGCACTCAAACCGAAGGGAGTGGAAGTACTGGCCCGGCTGGCGGCCAAGCTCGAAGGCGGAGACACCGTGGTGGACGCCGAGGGCGCGGGCAAGATGCTGGGAGTGACGCCGCGTACGGCTCGAAGGTTGCTGCGCACGTTGGTTGACGAGGGACTCGCGTGGCCGCTACCGCCGAACCGCACACCGCAGCCTGGCCGTCCGCGCCAGCTGTACCGGCTGATCGTGGAGAAGCTCGGGCCCCGATGAGGGTCCGGGACTGAGCGTTTCGGTGCCGGGCCGCCTCTCGGCACCGAGCGTCACGGGCGTGGTCCGCGCCCGCGGGGCACTTCGTGCTGCCCGCCGTACGGGCCTGAGGCGTCTTTTGAGGCTGGAAACGCTCCCGGGGCTGGTCTGGTGCCCGGCGGGGAGTCGCCGCCCCTCTGTGTGCATTACGGAGTCGTGTGTGACTGTTGAGGGCTTTCGTATGACCTGGGGAACAGGATGGCATTGACAATCGGTGTCATCTTTGCGAACTCACGCATTGACTCTTGTGAACTCATTGGTTGACCCGTGTAGATCCGGGTATGTTCTCCAGTGCCCCCGATCGACGGGATTCGGACGGGGGCGCCAATTCTTTGAGGCGTCGGTCTTCCGCCCCCGCGCGCGTTCTGGCTGTGTGTTTCTGGCCGAGGTGCCGCGGTTTCGTCCAACACCACGTGGCTCGGCGCGTTTCCGCAGGTCGGAGGCTTGGAGCCGTGGTAGGGAAGCGGCCGGTTTCGGGCTGGTCCGCCCGGCGTTGCGGGCCGTGCGCCGTCAGCAGGCGCAGTCGATGCCGGACACCGGCGCCGTGAGGGCGTCCACGGGGCGCCGGGTGACGCCCGAGGCGCTCTCCACGGGGAAGCCCTCCCTCGCCCAGTACTCGAAGCCGCCGATCATCTCCTTGACCCGGTAGCCCAGCTTCGCGAACTCCAGGGCCGCCCTGGTGGCGCCGTTGCACCCGGGGCCCCAGCAGTACGTCACGACCGCGGCCTCCCTCGGGACCAGGCCGGGTGCCCTCGCGGCGATCTCGGCGGTCGGGAGGTGTACGGCGCCCTCGATGTGGCCCTGGTCCCAGCTCTCCCGGCTGCGCGAGTCGACGACCACGACGCCGGGGACCCCGGCGGCCAGGTCGGCGGCCACGTCCGAGACGTCGGTCTCGAAGGCGAGGCGGGCGGCGAAGTGGGCGAGCGCGGCGGCGTTGTCGGACATCACGGGATCGTTCCCTTCGTGGCGGGGTGACTCGCAGGATCGTGTCACTTTCCGCAGGTGGGAGGACAGTGGCGTGAATGCCTCGGATCGCTAATATCCCGCCAGAGTGCGATGTCTGATACCTGCCGGAGTTCTGTCGGAGTCGCCCGGTACAGTCATGAGCCATGCGTACGGACACCACTGACAGCCGGCCCACCGTCCTCGTCTGGGGCGCCCTGGCGGTCGTCTACGTGGTCTGGGGTTCGACGTATCTCGGGATCGGCGTCGCGATCGAGTCGATCCCGCCCATGCTCAGCGGGGCCCTGCGGTTCATCACCGCCGCCGCCCTGCTCGCCGGCTTCCTGCTGATCCGGTCGGGGCCGTCGGCCTTCAAAATGTCGCGCCGGCAGTTTTTCGGCGCGGCCGTCGTGGGCGTGCTGCTGCTGACCACCGGCAACGGGCTGCTGGCGGTGGCCGAGCAGTACATCTCCACGGGCCTGGCGGCGCTCCTGGTGGCCTCGGTGCCGCTGTGGCTGGTCGTGTTCAGGTTCGCCGTGCGCGACCGTCCCAAGCCGCTCACGCTCGCGGGCGTGCTGGTCGGGCTCGGCGGGGTCGCGGCGCTGTCGCTGACCGGCGCCGACGGCGGCAGCGGCGTCGGGATCGTGGTGGTCCTGCTCGGCTCGGTGTCCTGGGCCGTGGGCTCGTTCCTGTCGAGCAGGATCCAGATGCCCGCCAATGCGCTGGCCACCAGCGCGGTCGAGATGGTCGTGGGCGGCGCCGGGCTGCTGGTGCTCGGCACCGGAGTCGGCGAGCGGCTCGACGTGTCGGCCGTCACCACCAGGTCGTGGGTGGCGCTGGCCTACCTGATCCTGGTGGGGTCGCTGATCGGGTTCACCGCGTTCTCGTGGCTGCTCGGCAACGCCCCCATCTCGCTGGTGTCCACCTACGCCTACGTCAACCCGGCGGTGGCCGTCGCGCTCGGCGCGCTCCTGCTGGACGAGCCGATCACGACCCAGGTGGTCGTCGGCGGCCTGGTCATCCTGGCCGGCGTGGCGCTGGTGATCTCAACCGAGCGGAAGCGACCGAAGCGCGTCCTCGAAGACGTCGACGGTGGCGGCGACGTCGGCCTCGGTGTGGGCGGTGGACAGGAACCACAGCCCTCGCGGCACCATGTTGACCCCACGGTCGAGCAGCGCGGCGTGTAGGCGGGTCATCATGGCGCGGTCGGTCCCGGCGAAGTCGCGGTAGTCGCGCACCGCGGGCGCGTCGGTGAAGTACGTCTGGAAGACCGGCCCCGGCCCGTCCACCAGCATCGGGACCCCCACGCGGGCGGCGGCCTCGCGCAGGCCGGCCATGAGCTGACGGCCCCGCGCGTAGAGGGTGCCGTAGACCTCCTCGCGCCGCTCGTCCAGGATGCGCAAGGTGGCCTCGGCGGCGGCGATGCCGACGGGCTGGGAGTTGAACGTCCCGGCGTGCGCGACCTTGCCCGAGGAGATGGCGTCCATCACGGCCGCCCGCCCCGCCAGCGCGGACACCTGCATGCCGCCCGCCATCGCCTTGCCGAAGACCGACAGGTCGGGGCTGACGCCGAGGTACTCCTGGGCGCCGCCGGGCGCGAGCCGGAAACCGGTGATGATCTCGTCGAAGATCAGCAGGCTGCCGTAGCGGTCGCACAGCGCGCGCACCCCCTGCAGGTAGCCGGGGTCCGGCTCGATGGCGCCGGTGTTGCAGAGCACCGGCTCCGTGACGACGGCGGCGATCTGCCCCGCGTGCTCGTCCATGAGGGCGCTCAGGGCGTCCAGGTCGTTCCAGGGGCAGATCACCAGGTCGGCGGCGGGCGGCTGGCCCGCGGTGCCGGGGACGGGGCGCGGGTGGTCCTGCGGTCCCGCGTCGTCCAGGGACGGGTGGACGCTGTAGAGGACCGGGTCGAGCCAGCCGTGGTAGTGGCCCTCGAACTTGAGGATCTTGGACCGTCCCGTGAAACCGCGCGCCAGGCGCCAGGCGGCGTGCGCGGCCTCGGAGCCGACGGTGTTGAAGCGGACGCGCTCCGCCGAGGGCACCATCGCGCACAGCCGCTCGGCGACGCGGGTCTCCGCCGCGTGCTGGGCGGAGTAGACGATGCCGCGGGCCACCTGCGCGGCGACGGCCTCCACCACGGCGGGCGGGCAGTGGCCGAGCAGCGCCGGGCCCTGGCCGAGCACGTAGTCGGTGTAGACGTTGCCGTCGACGTCCCAGAGCCTGGCTCCCGATGCCCTGTCCACGTAGAGCGGCACGCCCGCGGTGCGGCGGGCGTCGCTGGAGACGCCGCCCGCGATGTAGCGCTGGGCATGGGTGTAGAGGTCGCGGCTGACGTCCAGAGTGCGGGTCATGCCGACCATCCAACGGCGGCACCTCGCCCGGCCACAAGAAAGAGAGCAAGAAGCGGGTCTAAGCGCAAATTTCGGTGCTTGTGGAGGTCACAGGGCCTTGATGGGCTTACGGACATGTTTCTTGGACGCATTCGGCGCACCGCTTCCGGCCCCGTCGAGCTGGTGGCCCGGCGTGCGCCCGGCGAGCTCGTGAGCCTGGCCGACCTCGGGTCCGACCCGGTGGCGGCCCTGGACTCGTACGGGCTCGACCGCCTGACCGAGCTGGTGGCCGGCCACGACGGCCCCACGCTGGACGAGGGCGCGGTCGTCTTCGAGCCGCCCGTGGCCACCTGCACGAAGATCTGCTGCCTGGCGCTGAATTACCAGGAGCACGCGGACGAGAGCGGCCTGGAGGTGCCGCCGGAGCCGGTGCTGTTCTTCAAGCCGCCGTCCGCGCTCGTGGGCCACGGCCACCCGGTCGTCGCCCCCGCCCGCACCCGCCACCTGGAGCACGAGGTGGAGCTGGCCGTGGTCATCGGCAAGGTGACCAGGGACCTGCCGGCCGAGCGGTGGCGCGAGGCCGTCGCCGGCTACACCGTGATCAACGACATGACGGCCCGCGACCTCCAACTGGCCAACATCGCCCGCAACGTGCCGTGGGACCAGTCGAAGGGGTTCGACACCTTCGCGCCCGCGGGACCGTACCTGGCGACGGTGGACGAGGTGCCCGACCCGCAGGAGCTGGAGCTGACCCTGGAGGTGGACGGCGAGGTCAGGCAGCGGGCCAACACCCGGCAGATGGTCTTCGGGCTGCCCCGGCTCATCGCCGACCTGTCCGACGGGATGACGCTGATGCCCGGCGATCTCATCGCGACCGGCACCATCGCCGGGATCGCCCCGCTCAAGGACGGCGACACCATGCGGGCCACGGTGGAGGGAATCGGGACGCTGGTGAATACGGTCAAATTTCGGTCCGCCTAAAGTAGAGGCATGACCTACGCCGTGGCTGCCCTGGTGGACATCGACGACTTCATGGTTTCCGAGAAGACCCGTGGCCGGCCGTGGGCGCTGCGCCAGCTCCAGCGCGCCGACCACGCGGTGCGCGCCGCCACGAGCGCCCGCCGCGACGCGACCTGCCACCCCCGGCCCCCGGAGGAGTGGCTGATCATGCTGTCGGGCGCCGATCCTGGCGCGCTGATGTCCGACGCGGAGGAGCTGGCCGAGGAGCTGCGGGCCAGGATCGTCCGCGAGACGGCGTGGACGGCCACGGTCAGCCTGGGCGGGCCCAGCCTCGAACACGTCGCGGCGGAGCGGGACGCCAGGCGGGTCAACGACTACAAGCTCGTGCTCGGCGGCGACCGGGTGATCGCGCCGCCCGCGCACGAGAGCGCCGCGCCGACCCCTCCGGTGCGCATCGAGCAGGAGCTGACCAGGCGGGTCCGCGCCGGTGACCGCAACGGCGCGGCGGGGCTGCTGGCGGGGTGGGTCGACAGGTGCGCCAGGGAGCCCGGGGCCGATCCGCGCACGCTGCGCAACTGGCTCATCGGCCAGCTGCTCTTCGTGGTGGACGTGGCCAACCGGAGCAGGCTGGCCGACGGGTCGACGGACTGGGTGGAGGCCTGCGCCCGGCTGCCGATCGAGGACATCATCATGGTCGGGGACATCCACGAGCGCTCCTACCTGCACATCTGGCTGCGGGAGACGCTGGGCCGGCTCATGCCGGCCGCGCCCCGGCGTGACGTGCTCGCGCTGGCCGAGGCGTACCTGGCGGAGCACTACACCGATCCAGGGCTGCGCCTGGCGACCGTGGCGCAGGCCGTGAGCGCGAGCCCGTACTACATCTCGCACCTGTTCGCGGAGGAGCGGCGGACGACGTTCCTGCGGCACCTGACCGGGCTGCGGCTGCGGCACGCCCGCCGGCTGCTGTCCACCTCGGCGCTGCCGGTGGACGTGATCGCCGCGCACACCGGCTACCCGACCGCCAAGGCCCTGCGCAGCGCCTTCCGGCGGTACGTCGGGTGCTCCCCCACGGAATACCGCAGGGCCGGGCTCCGGCCCGGATCGTGACCAGGAGGACGCGCATGGATCTGGCGATCGACGGCGGGCAGACGGGCCTGCGGATCGGCCTGGCCGAGTCGGGGCGGATCCGGGAGATCCGCGAGCTGCCCGGCCTGTCGTACGCGGAGGGCTCCCCGGTCGAGGCCGTGCTGGAGCGGATCGGGACGGGGTGGGGGCCGCTCGGCACCGTCTGCCTCGGCCTGACCACGATCCTGGACGACCCCGGCAAGCTGGCCGGCCGGCTGCTCTCCATGGCCCGCCGCGTGCTGATCACGACGGATGTGGTCACCTCGCACGCGGGAGCGTTCGCGGGCGGTGAGGGCGTGGTGCTGGCCGCGGGCACCGGAGCGATCGCCCTGGGCGTCGGTGACGGCATCCGGCAGGTGGACGGCTGGGGCTACCTCTACGGCGACGCGGGCAGCGGCTTCTGGATCGGCCGCCGCGGCCTCGACGCCGCCTTCCGGGGCTTCGACGGGCGCGCGGAGCCCGGCCCGCTCACCGAGCGCGCCCAGGCGGTGTTCGGCGACCTGGCCGGCCTGCCTGAGCGCCTCTACCTCGCCCCCGACGCGGTGGCGCGGATCGCCCGCTTCGCCGTCCACGTCCTGGAGCTGGCAGGAGACCCGGGCCGCGCTGTGGGGCGGGCGGGAGACCCGGGCCGCGTCGTGGAGGGGGCGGGTGACCCGGGCCGCGTCGTGGAGGGGGCGGGTGACCCGGGCCGCGTCGTGGAGCCGGTGGGAGACCGGAGCCGCCCGGACCCCACGGCCCGCGCCATCGCCGAGGAGGCGGCCCGCGAGCTGGCGGGCACGGTGGCGGCGGCGGCCCGCTGCTTCGCGAAGGAGGCGGCGGCGGTGCCCGTCGCGTGGACCGGCCGCCTGCTGCGCGACCCCGGACTCCGCACCGGCTTCGAGGCGGAGCTGGCCCGCCTGCTCCCTCAAGCGACCCTCCGGCCTCCCGCGGGCGACAGCCTCGCGGGCGCCGCCCTGCTGGCCGCCTCCACGGGGCCGAGCCGCTACCAGTCGATGATCAGAACGGCGGAACGATGAGAGTGGGACACGGCAGCGCCGAGCTGCCCGTGCCGGACGGCACGCCGATGGGCGGCTACATCGACCGGCCGGGGCCGTCCACGGGCCTGGCGGACCCGCTGTCGGTCAGCGCGGTGACCTGGTCGGACGGCGGGAGCAGGTTCGCGCTGGCGATCGCCGACGTCATCTGCGTCAACGAGGACCTCGCCGGGCGGGCCAGGCGGGCGGCCGGGTGCGAGCTGTGGCTGGCGGCGAGCCACACCCACGCGGGGCCCGAGACCGGCTGCGTGCCGGGCGGCGGGCCGACGCCCGAGCCCTGGCTCGACCGGATCACCGAGGCGGTGCGCACGGCCGTGCGGCGGGCGATCGACGCGGAGCGGCCGTGCGAGGGCATGGCGTACCGTGGCGAGCTGCACGGGGTCGGCGCCGATCGGAGCAGGCCGGGGGCGCGGGCGGTGGTGCCGCTCGACCTGATCGCCGTGCGTGACGGCGGGCTCGCCGGGGTGCTGGTGGTGCTTCCCGTACACCCCACCGTGCTGCCCGCGGCCAACCGCCTGGTCAGCGCCGACCTGGTCGGAGCCGTACGCGCGAGCCTGCGGCGCCGGCTCGGCGAGGACGTCTGGGTGGCGGTCGCCACCGGCGCGGCCGGCGACATCAGCACCCGCCACACCCGGCGCGGCCAGGACGCGGCGGAGCTGCGACGCCTGGGCGAGCTCGTCGCGGACCGCTGCGCCGAGCTGCTGACGCGCCCGGGGACCCCGCTCTGGCAGGCCGCACCCACGGGCATCGCCTCGGCCGGTGCCACCGGCCTCTCCGGGGCCGCAACCACCGGCATCTCCGGGGCCGGAACCACTGGCATCGCCTGGGCCACGCGGCGGCTGACGCTCGAACCCGCCGCCACGACGGCCGATGAGGAGGCCCTCCTCGCCGGGTACGAGCGCGCCGCGGCGTCGGGTGACCCGGTCGCCACCCGCCTGGCCCGCAGCAGGCTCGAAGGGCTGCGGGCACGCACCGCGCCGCCCGTCCCGACCGGCGTGGACGTGAACGTCGCCCGCCTCGGCGGGCTCGCCCTCGCCGGGCTCCCGGGCGAGCCGTTCCTGGCCGTCGCCGAGCGCGTCGCCGACCGGCCCGGCGAGCCGACCGTGGTCCTGGGCTACGTCAACGGCTATCCCGGATACCTGCCGACGGCCGCCGCCTACCGGCGGGCCGAGTACGAGGTCCTGGCCAGCCAGGTGGCCCCGGGCAGCGCCGAACTCATCGCCGAGACCGCACGAACCCTGCTGGAGGAGCTGTGATCGACCAGAGCGCGTACGCGCTGATCGCCGGATCGGCCGTGGACCGGCTGCTCACCGCCGAACGCGACGCGATCGAACGCGCCGGCGCGCTGATCCACGCCTCGTTGCGCGCGGGCGGGGTGCTCCAGGCGTTCGGCACCGGCCATTCGAGGTCCGTGGCGCTGGAGCTCACCGGCCGGGCGGGCGGCCTGGTGCCGGTCAACCAGCTCGGCATCCGCGACCTCGCCTACTACGGCGACGCCTCGCCGCGCGACATCCTCGACCCGAAGATCGAGCGCGAGCCCGGCCTGGCCGCACGCATATGGGAGCTGGCCGACATCCGGCCCGAGGACGTCTTCGTGATCATCTCGAACTCCGGCGGCAACGCGGCGATCGTCGAGATGGCCCGCCTCGCGGTCCGGCGCGGGCACCCGGTGATCGCCATCACCTCTCGCGAGCACACCGCCGCGGTGGCCGTCGAGGAGCGGCTGGCCGACCTGGCCCAGGTGGTCATCGACAACGGGGCGCCGTACGGCGACGCCACGCTGCCGCTGCCGGGCGGCGGCAGCGCCTGCGGCGTCTCGACCCTCACCGGCGTGCTGGCCGCCCAGCTCCTGGTCGCCGAGGTCGTCGGCCGCTTCCTCGCGGCCGGCGAGCCGCCGCCCGTCTTCAGGTCGGCCAACACCCCGGGCGGCGACGCGCACAACGCCCGGCTGCTGGACAGGTACGGCCCGCGCGTGCGCCTCGGCGACGCCTAAGCGCGCACGAGCCGGTACGGCTGGCGGGGCCGGCCGGCCTGGGTGCCCTTGACCGGGGGCATCGGCCAGGCCAGGCCCTCCTCCGCGAGGCTCTGCAGGACCCGGCGGGCGCTGCGCGGCGAGATCGACAGCACCTCCGCGACGATCTCGGCGTCGACCACCATCGAGTCGCCGTCGTGGAGGCCCTCCACCAGGCGTTCGAGCAGCTTGGCCGCCTTGGTGGCGACGATCGGCTCGTCCTGCCGCTTGCGCCGGCGTACCGGCAGCGACAGCACGGTGCCGTCGCCCCCGACCAGGTACGCGGCGGTCGCCCCCGCGTTGCGGGCCTTCTCGACGGCCGCCACCGCGTTGGCGTCGGCGTCGCGAGCGGTGCTGCCCAGCCCGACCCCGACCTCGACGTCGACGCCCACGTCGGAGCGGATCCGGTCCATGAACGGCGCCATCCTGAACCCCTCGGTGGCCTGGCCGAGCGCGCCCACGGTGGCGGTGACGACGTAGCCGTTCTCGTCGCGGGGCGCCACGGTGGCGCCCATCAGGCGCGCGTCGGCGAGCAGCGACCGGTGCAGCGACAGCTTCAGCTCCTGCTGCCAGTAGTTGCCCGGCCCGGAGTAGCTGGGCTTGGCGGAGGCGGCGAGCTCGACGACCACGATGGCGATCTGCGCGTCCTCCAGCCTGCTGCCGGTGCCGAGCAGGGCGGCGGTGTTGAGCGCGAGGCGCAGCGTGTGGGAGGTCGGCAGCAGGCGCAGCACGGGCACGCCGGCGGCGCTCAGCTTGTTGGCGACGCTCCTTATCGTGGTCAGCGCCGCGGTGGTCTGGCCCTGGCGGTAGAGCTCCTCGTGGAAGGCGCCGAAGCCGCGCGCCGACTCCGGCCGGTCGTACTCGGAAAGGTGCACGCCGGCCGTGCTCACGCCGATCTCGCCGTACGCCTCGTCCACGTCGGCGGCGGGCAGCGAGTCGATGCTCACCCTGGCCGGGTCGATCCCGTGGGTGAGCACCCCGCGCAGCAGGCTGGCGTACAGGCTGGCCCCGCTCATGGGCACGAAGGTGGCGGGGACGGTCAGCTCGCCCGCCTGCCTGGCCAGGTCGTGCTGGAGGGGCCCGGTGAACAGCACCACGTCGATGCTGTCGGCGATCCTCGAGAACTTGTCGTAGGTCTCGTGCTCCTCGGCATGAGGCGCGCCGACCAGCCGCCAGTCGGCGGCGGCCGGCAGGCCGGCGCCGATCATCATGATCTGCTCGACGAGATCGTGCGGCCCCACGACGCCGATCGTCACCCTGGGCCGCGACTCGGAACGCAGCCGGTCCATGATCTTGATCACCCCAGTCCGGATCTCCACTGCAGCAAGCGGGTCATCGTCGCACCGAGCACCGCGGCCTGGTCCCCCTCTGCGAGGCCACTGAAGATTACCCTCCCCAGCGAGATCCGAAGATCGATGAAGGGGAAGTCGGACCCGTAGACCACCCGGCCGGCCCCGAGTTCCCGCACCATCCTGGCGATGTCCGGCCCGGTGTTGAAGGACCCGCACACCTCCAGGATGACCCCTGGACGCCGCTGCGCCACCTCGATGGCCCGCTCGATGCCCAGCGGGGTCGCGCCCGCGTGCCCCGCGATGATCACCACGTCGGGGTGCTCCGACGCGACCGCGTCCACGGCGGCCAGGTCGTTGTAGGGGGAGCCGTCGTAGGTGTGGGTGAGCACCGGGCAGCCGGTGCGCTGCGCGAACTCCCACACGCCGGCGTAGCGCCTGCCGGTGAGCGGGTAGTCGTGCAGGTCGGGGTGGAGCTTGATGCCGCCGAAGAGCGGGTCCGCGCCCCACTTGGCCAGCTCGCCGCCGGGGTCCTGCCAGGGATTGATCGTCAGGTATCCGGTGAAGCGGTCCGGAGCGCGCTCCACCGCCTCGGCGGTCGCGGCGTTCCCCGCCGCCGCGTCGAGCTGGATCGCCAGGTGGCTGGAGATGACGGCGTGCGCCACGCCGCACCGGTCCATCACCCGGACCATCGCGCCGGGGGAGGCCTCGGGGATGAAGAACAGGCTGTAGGGGCCGGCGTGCGCGTGCGCGTCGACGATCCGGACGCTGGTCTGCGGGCGGCGCTGCCACAGCGCCGAGGTGATCGCGTTCACGCCGCCCCCACGGGCAGCAGCTCCAGCAGGGTGCCGGCGCCGATGGCGGCCACGGCCGCGTCGTCGAGCTCCGCCCACAGCAGCCGGGTGACGGCCTCGGCGGGGTCCCTGAGCGGCGCCCCCGTGCCGAAGACGAGACGGCGCTCGCCGTACCGCTCGACGAGCCATTCGAGCCCGCAGTGCGAGGACAGGTTGGCCAGCCCCAGGTAGACGTTGCCGGTGCGGGAGAGCACCCCGGCCGCCTGCCTGAGCTGGCGGTAGCCGATCGCGCCGACCACGACCCGCAGCTTCGGGTGCGCGCCGGCGACGGACTCCACGGCGGCCCAACCGGTCTGGGCGGCGTCCACGAGCAGCGGCAGCCCGGCCTCGGCGACGGCGGCGAGCATGGCCGCGCAGTCGCGGCCGGCCAGGTCGTAGCCGTGGTCGGCGGGGTAGGCGCGGACGGCGCACACGCCGCCCTCCAGCGCCCCGGTCACGAACTCGTCCGGCGTGCCGGTCTCGCCGCAGGTGCCGGGCAGCAGCACCCAGCAGGGGCGCAGCCTGGAATGGCCGGCGACCAGGCCGAGCAGCTCCCTGTTGCCGGTCGCGGGGTCGTGCAGCCACGACAGGGTGTGGCTGACCACGGCCTCCGCGATGCCGAAGCGGTCCATCCTGGCCAGCGCCTCCGTGATCGAGCCCGTGCCCACGTCCCTGCGGGGGTAGCGGCCGAGCATCGCGTCAGCGTCGATCAGCATGAACCGTCCAATCCTTGGGGACATTTGGGGGTGCGTCGCGGTAGGGGAAGATGCCGACGGTGAACCTGCCGTCGGCGCGGCGCAGGCCGAGCGAGTGGATCTCGCCGTACTCGGCGGTCCTGGTGGCGGGGTCGGGGATCCTGGCCGGGCCCGTCCTGAACAGCACCTCGTCGGGCGGTTCCAGCGGCACCACCAGGATTCCCGGGCCACGGGTGCCCGCGAACCCGCCGTCGCGCCCGACCCACGGCGACAGGCCGTGGATCTGCCAGATCGCCTCCGCGTCGATCCGGTCGGTGACGACCCAGTACGGGTCGTCGCCCTTGACGAAGACGATCTTCCGGTCGTGCCGGGCGCTGTAGCCGTGGTGGTGTCCCGCGAAGACGTCGGCCAGCGCGGACACCGAGAACAGGTCACAGGCGGCGCGGCGGTCCTCGGTGTAGCCCTCGCCCGGGACGAGCAGCGTGTTGTGCGCCCTGGTCGCCTGGTACCAGTCGTAGTAGCCGGGGTCGTCGTAGGACGGCGGGCCGCCCCCTTCCCAGGCCAGCGGCACGCCCCAGCCCGTCAGCACGAAGTCGAGCGCCGCGTGGTGGCTGTGCGGTTCGAGCTCGTGCCCGACGTAGGGGCCGTAGTTGACGACGGTGTGGAAGTCGCCGTGGCGGAAGGTGGCGTAGCCGCTGGCCTCCAGGTTGTGCGAGCCCTCGGCCGGTCCGACGCCCTCCGGCCAGATCAGGCCGCTGTCCTGCAGATGGGGCACCCAGCCGCCGGAGGTCATCAGGACGCTCAGCCAGCGGTACATGGCCTGGCGGCGCGGGTGCCGCGCGAGCGCGGGCTCGACGGCCACGGCCCGTTCGAGGTTGTCCAGGCACATGAGGTGGTAGCTGGGCGAGCGCTCGTGGTGGCCGCCGTCGGCGCGCACGTCCTGTTCGAGGTGCTCCAGGATGCGGGCCATGGCGACCTCGGCCCACTGTCCGGCCTCGGGGAGGTCCGCGAACACCCTGGCCGTGTGCAGCAGCTCGCACGCGTTGACGAACTGCCAGTTGCCGTGGCGGAACTCGTCGTGCTCCTCGGCCGACCACCTGGCGCCGCCGACGACGGTCTTCATCATCCGCAGCCAGCACCCGTCGCTCAGCGCGGGCTCCTCCGCGAAGGCGGCCAGCGCCTCGGTGACGTACATGGCGCGGGCGCGGACGCCGAGCGAGTACCAGACCACGTCGAGCCCCGGCCAGTCGCCCTCGACCCGGTCGCGGTCGTCGTACCACTGGCTGAACAGGCGGTCCCACCCGGCGGCGTAGCGGGGGTCCCCCGTCCCGGCGTAGGCCGTGATCAGCGGGGACATCCAGCGCAGGTAGTGGAAGCCGTACAGCAGCGAGCGGCCATGGCCCTTGTCCAGGAAGTCGACCTCGATCCCGAGCAGGGCGTCCGCGCCCTCCGGGCCGAGGGCCGCAGGGACCGGCCGCCGCCGGCGCCAGGCCCTGGCCTCCGCGACGCTGCCCGCCCCGAGCGTTTCCAGCAGCGCCTCATCGGCGATGTGCCGCATGCGCGTGGGATGCACGTGCGGCGGCTTCTCTACGAACATGTCACCGGCCGTCCCGTACGGGCGGACTCGTGCGCGGCGGCGAGCACGGCGGTCACGTGCCGCGAGCTCTCCACGCTGACCAGCGGCTCGGCCCCGGTACGGGCGCAGTCGACGAAGTGGTGGATCGCGTCGCGGTAGGCGCCCGCCGGGATGCCGTGCACGACCCGCTGGAGCATGTTGCGCGGGTAGGAGTAGGACTTCTCGGTGGCGAGCTGGATGTTCTCCTTCTGCCGGTCGAGCTGGATGACGCCCGACTCGCCGGCCACGGTGACGTAGCTGTCGACCATGGTCGGGAAGGTGTTCGGGTAGATCCAGGCCGACTCGAAGGTGGCCACGGCGCCCCGGCTGAAGCGGGCCTGGATCTGCATCGCGTCGGGGGTGTCGATGCCCATCCCGCGCAGCTTGCCGTGGCGGGCGGTGGCGAACACCTCCACCACGTGGTCGTCGTAGAGCCAGGTCACCAGGTCGATGTCGTGGCTCGACAGGAACCAGGCGCAGGTCGTCCGGTCGGCCCAGCCGATCATCTCGGTGGGCACGTGGATCGTGTCGTCCTTGCGGGCGTAGCCCACGACCGGCTCGCCGATCAGCTCCATCTGCTGCTTGGCCTGCGCGTACGCGGGCACCCAGCGGTGGTTGAACAGGCACATCGCGGTGACGCCCGCCTGCCGGATCGCGGCCACGGACCGGTCGGCGTCCTCGACCGTGGTCGTGAACGGCTTCTCGACCAGGATGTGCAGCCCGGCCTCCGCGGCCGCCACCATCACGTCCGCGTGCAGGTGGTCGGGGGTGGTGATCGACACGGCGTCGACCGTGCCGGAGTCGATCAGTTCGCGGTAGCCGGGATGGACGGCCGCCTGCGGGGCGGCGTCGAGAGGACGGCGCGCGACGGCGGTGACCTCGGCGTCCGGGTGGGCGGACAGGACCTCGGCGTGGCCGCGACCCATGATCCCGGCGCCGATGATCCCGACTCTGAGCTTAGGCAAGTGCGTCATTCCATTGCTTCTCTGCGGCGTCGAGCGCCTCCTTGGCGCTCTTGGATCCCTGGAGGAAGGCCCTGATCTCCTCCGACAGCGCCTCGCCGAGCTCGGCGTCCTTGGCCGTGCCCAGCGGGACGTACTCCAGCTTCGGCAGGCCCTTGACGATCAGGCGGCGGGCGACGTCCGTCGGGGAGTCGCCGGTGATGTCGGCGAAGAAGGCGTCCTTGGTGGAGGAGATCGTCGAGGGGTAGATCGGCACGAGCTTGCAGAACGCGAGCTGGTTGGCGCCGTTGGTGAAGAACTTGACGAACTCCGCCGCCGCCCGCTGGTGCCTGGACGCCTTGGGGATGGCCACGGTCTGCTGGGCGAGCAGCAGGTATCCGCCGGTCCTGGTCTGGACGGGCTCGGTGACGAGCAGGTCCTTGTAGACGTCGGGGGCGTTCTTCTCGACGTTGACCAGCGTCGCCGCCGACGCGCTCGCCGCCATCGCGATCTGGCCGTTCTCCAGGGTCTGCGGGTAGTTCCGGACGTCCTTGGAGATCGATCCCGGCGCGATGCCGTGCTTGTCGTAGCTCGCCTTGAACGTGTCCAGCAGCTTGGCGACCTCGGGCGTGTTGAACGTCGCCGTCTTCTTGTCGGCGCTCAGCAGCTCGACGCCGTAGTAGCGCAGCACCGAGGCGGCGTTGACGCCGGGGACGTCGTTGCTGCCGTAGACCTTGGTCTCGGCGTAGACCTTGTCGGCCAGGGCGAGGGCCTCGGCGTAGGTCTTGGGCGGGGCCTTCTCGTCGAAGCCCGCCTTGCTGACGACGGACTTGCGGTAGATGCCGACGGGCGCGCCGCCGTTGTACCACGGCACGGCGTACAGCTTGCCCGCCACGCGCAGCGAGTCGATCAGGTTCGGCTGGAAGTCGGCGAGGTCGGCGGGCTTGAGCAGCTCGTCGAGCGGGGCCAGCGACGGGGTGAACCGGCCGAGGTCGGAGGAGGCGATGTTGACCGCGTCGGGGACGTCGCCGCTGGCGACCGCGGCGAGCAGCTTGGTCGCGATGTCCTGCCCGGGCACGTCGACCCACTTGACGGTGACCTTGGGGTGCTCCTTCTGGTACTGGGCGATCAGCCCGTCGATGTAGGCGCCGAAGTTCTTCTTCAGGTTGATCGTCCAGAACTCGACCTCCCCCTCGAACGGCTGGTCGTCCGCCTGTCCCCCCGACGTGCTGCCCGACGTTCCGGCCACGCAGCCGGACGACATGAGAGCCAGCGCGAGCGCGCCTGCCCCCAACGCTCTTCTCCTCGACATCGGGGGACCTCCTGAGAATTATGGCCGTCCTTAATAATTCTTTCGGCACAATGACATTCAGGCGGCCGGGCCGTCAAGGGCCCCTGCTCAGATCCGCTCTTGACGGTCGAGATCGGCCATCTATAGTCTGCGTCCAAATTCTGGCCAACTCTTATCAAGGCTTTGGGCGTCACTATTAAACATTGAAGGATGTGAGGCCGGTGGCCGCCAGCCGGATCCCAGGGCAGCGCTGGTACACGCCGTACCTCTTCCCCTTACCGGCCCTCGTGCTGTTCGGGGTGTTCTTCGCCTGGCCGGCCGTCACCGCGGTCCAGCTCTCCTTCACCGACTACGACGGCGTCAGCCCGCCCGTCTTCACCGGACTGGACAACTTCGTCGAGATCCTCGGGGACGCCAGGTTCTGGACCGCCCTGCGCAACTCGCTGGTGTTCCTCGTGGGCCTGTTCCCGCTGCTCGTCGTGCTCCCGCTGCCGCTGGCCGTGCTGGTGAACCAGAAGCTGCCCGGCATCAGGACGTTCCGGATGCTCTACTACCTGCCGGTCGTGACCTCGATGGTCGCGGTCGCGGTGGCCTGGAACTACGTCTTCCACCAGCAGGGCGTGGTCAACTGGCTGCTCACCGGCCTGGGCATCCTGGACGAGCCCATCCAGTACCTCCTCGACCCCGTCTGGGCGCTGCCCGCGCTGATCCTGGTCGAGGGCTGGAAGAACATGGGCGTCTACATGATGGTCTACCTCGCCGGCCTCCAGACGATCCCGTCGGAGCTCTACGAGGCCGCCAGGATAGACGGCGCCAACGGCTGGCACCGGATGCGGCGCATCACCGTCCCGCTGATGGTCCCCTACATCGCGGTCACCGTCACCATGGCCATGCTCGACGCGATGCAGGCGTTCACGACCGTCTTCGTGATGACCAAGGGTGGCCCGCAGGACGCCACCCTGATGCTCGGCTACTACATCTGGGCCGAGGCGTTCGAGAAGTACGACATGGGCTACGCCAGCGCCGTCGGCCTCGTCCTGTGGGTCCTGCTGATCGTGATGGCCCTGCTCAACTACCGGCTCACCAGCGGAAGGAGGGAGACCCGTTGAACCGGTGGATCCGCCGCGCGGGGATGTACGTGCTGCTCACCGCGATCGCCCTGGCGTTCGTCGGCCCCTTTCTCATCCTGCTGTCGGCGGCGTTGAAGCCGGCCGGCCAGGCCGTCTTCTCCTTCCCGCCGGACATCATCCCCCGGCCCCCGGTGCTCACCTGGGCCAAGGAGGCGTGGACGGCCATCCCGTTCCCGCGCTACCTGCTCAACTCCGCGTTCCTCGTGGCCGTGATGGTGCCGCTCTACATCCTGGTGTCGGCGCTGTGCGCGTACCCGCTGGCGCAGCTGGTCTTCCGCGGGCGGAGCCTGATCTTCTTCGCGATCCTCGCCACCATGTTCCTGCCCGGCGAGGTGATGCTGCTGCCGAGGTTCCTGGTGGTCTCCCAGATCGGGATGGCCGACAGCTACCTGGGCGTGATCCTGCCCGGCCTGCTGTCGGCGTTCGGGATCTTCCTGCTCCGGCAGACCTTCGCCGGGGTGCCGCGCGAGATCGTGGACGCCGCCAGGACCGACGGCTGCCACGAGCTGCGCATCTTCTGGCACGTCATGCTGCCGGCCGCCCGCCCCACCCTGGCGATCCTCGGCGTCTTCGGCTTCATCTCGGTCTGGAACAGCTTCATCTGGCCGATGGTCGTGCTGAAGGACTCCTCCCTCTATCCCATCTCGCTGGGGATCGCCTACCTGGCCGGGATCACCGGCACCGACATCCGCAGCCTGGCGGCGGGCACGATCATCTCGATCCTGCCCGTGGTCGTCTTCTTCATGATCATGCAACGACACGTCCTCGAAGGCATGCGCGGCGCGGTCAAGAGCTGACGCCGCCCGCTCGCTCGTCGAAAGGTTCACCATGCTTACTCGCCGCCAATTCGGCGTGGGCGCGCTCTCCCTCGGCGCCCTGGCAGCACTGCCCGGCACGGCCCGCGCCGCGGCAGGCTACGACTACACCACGCGCGAGACGTTCGACCTGTTCGACAAGGTGTTCCACGAGAGCGGCAACGCCGGCCAGCCCACCGACACCAACGAGGCGGGCGGCCTCGGCTGGGGCGCCTCCTACGTGATGGCCGCCTACATCAGGATGTACGAGGCCTACCACGCCACTGCCTACCTGGACCGGCTCATCCACAACGCCGACCTCGTGCTGGCCAACCGCGACTCCGAGCGCGGCGTCACCGACTACCGCGGCCTGTCGCTGCCCGCCTGGCGCAGCATCGTCTACAGCGCGGGCGGCGTGAGCCTGCTCGACGCGTCGGGGCAGCCGCTCCTGGAGGTGCGCAGCGCGCTCACGAACGTCAACGACGCGGTGGCAACGGTACGGGCGGGCACCTCGGACGGGCGGTTCACGCTCGAGGTGAGCAACCCCGTCAAGAGCAAGGTGTCCACCTTCACCGACCTGACGATGGACCCCGCCAGCCCGGACTACGCGGTGAAGCGGATCCTCGACGCCTACCCGTCGCCGACCATGGTGACGGCCAAGGACCTGCGCCGCTCGCCGGCGGGGGCGGCGACGCCGGCGCTCGGGACGTTCAAGCTGGCCGCCGCGCCGGTGATCTTCTCGGTGCACACCGGCATGATCACCTACCCGCTCGCGTCGTTCGTCCGGATCGTCCGCCGCGACCCGCGCCTCTTGCGTAACGCCCGCTACCGGGCCAAGGCCGCCGAATACCTCAAGGCGTGCCGGGACGCCGCGGCCGTGCACGACC
This sequence comes from Nonomuraea angiospora, assembly GCF_014873145.1. Taxonomy (NCBI): domain Bacteria; kingdom Bacillati; phylum Actinomycetota; class Actinomycetes; order Streptosporangiales; family Streptosporangiaceae; genus Nonomuraea; species Nonomuraea angiospora. Next base: position 8,103,020 of record NZ_JADBEK010000001.1, read on the forward strand.
CCGAGTGGGTGGCCGACGGCTACTACATCTGGCCCAAGGGCATGCCCGTGCCCTACGACGGCGTCGAACAGCCGATCAACCAGAGCGTCGCCCTCGGCCAGACGTACGCGGAGCTGGCGGCGGCGACCCGCGACCCGTTCTACCGCGACCGCACCCGCCGGCTCGCCGCCACGTTCGCCCGCGACCTGCGGACCAACGACAAGGACGCCTACCACTGGCCGTACTGGCCCGGCTTCGGCAAGCTCTACAGCGGCTACACCAAGGCCGACGGCGTCTCCGAGTGGACCCCGTCCTACGGCACGCCGCCCAAGGGCGGGCAGCAGATCGAGGACCTCAGCCACGGCGGCATCGACGTCGAGTTCGCCGCCGCGGCGCACCGGTTCGGCCTCGCCTTCACCGACGCCGACATGGGCCGCTTCGCCCGCAGCTACACCAAGAACATGGCCACCACCGACAACGGCGTGGCGACGACGTTCCTGCGAGTGGACGGCACCGGCGGCCTGGCCGCCGCCGGGCAGTACCTCCAGGCGCCGCGCTACATGCCGGTGGCCCAGTGGGACCCGGCCCTGTTCACGCACGCGCTGGCGGTCTACGCCGACCACGCAGTCCAGTCGCAGTACGGCTCCACGCTGCTGTCGGTCGCCTACCTCAACTGGCAGGCCAACCGCTGATCAGCCGCGGAAGGCAGCGGCGGCGGTGAGGAACGCGTCGTTCGCCTCGGGGGAGCCGATGGACACCCGCGCGCCCTCCCCGGCGAACGGCCGCACCGCCACCCCCTCCACGGCGCAGGCGGCCGCGAAGTCGAGGGTGCGCTCGCCGAGCCTGAGCCAGACGAAGTTGGCCTCGGTGGGCGGCACCGTCCAGCCCTGGGCGATCAGCGCCTCGCGGACCCTCGTACGCTCCTTGACCACGTGCTCGACCCGCTCCAGCAGCTCGTCCTCGGCCTTGAGCGAGGCGATGGCCGCGACCTGGGCGAGGTGGTTGACCGCGAACGGGATGATCGTCTTGCGGATCGCCGTCGCCACCGGCTCGTGCGCGACCAGGTAGCCGACCCGCAGGCCCGCCAGCCCGTACGCCTTGGAGAACGTGCGCAGCACGCAGACGTTCGGCCGGTCGCGGTAGAGGGTGAGGCCGTCGGGGACGTCCTCGTCGCGCACGTACTCGCGGTAGGCCTCGTCCAGCACCACCAGCACGTGCTCGGGCACCCGGTCCAGGAACGCTTCCAGCGCCCCCCGGCGGATCGAGGTGCCGGTCGGGTTGTTCGGGTTGCACACGAACACCATGCGCGTGCGCTCGTTGATCGCCTCCGCCATGGCGTCCAGGTCGTGGTCCTCCCCCGCCAGCGGCACCATGACCGACTTCACGCCGGCGAGGTCGGCCAGCAGCGGGTACGCCTCGAACGACCGCCACGCGTAGACGACCTCGACCCCGGGCTCCCCGATCGACTCGAACAGCTGCTGCGCCACCGTGACCGACCCCGCGCCGAGCGCGATGTTGTCGGCCGGCACCCCGAACCGCTCCGCGATGGCCTCCGTCAGCCCGACGGCGCCGGGGTCGGGGTAGCGGTTGATCTGCCGCGCCCCCTCGGCGATCGCCTCGACCACGGACGGCAGCGGGTCGTACGGGGATTCGTTGGAGGACAGCTTGTACGACCGGCCGTCGGGGGCCGCTACGACCTTGCCCGGCTTGTAGGCGGCCATGGTGTCCAGGATGTGGCGGAAACGAGGCATACCCCAACCATATGAGGCCAGGCAGGCCGAGGCATCACCCGCCTCGCGGGGCGCCGGGGGTCCGGCGCCCCTGGGCGCGCTCAGACGAGCGAGCGCACCACCACGGTCTGGTCGCGGCCGGGGCCCACGCCGATGGCCGAGATCGGGGCGCCGCTCATCTCCTCCAGCGCCCGCACGTACGCCTGCGCGTTCGGCGGCAGGTCGTCGAACGACTTCGCGCTCGTGATGTCCTCCTGCCACCCCGGCAGCTCTTCGTAGACCGGCACGGCGTGGTGGAAGTCCGTCTGCGTCATCGGGATCTCGTCGTGCCGCACCCCGTCCACGTCGTACGCGACGCACACCGGGATCCGCTCCAGGCCCGACAGCACGTCCAGCTTGGTGAGGAAGTAGTCGGTGATGCCGTTGATCCTGGTCGCGTAGCGGGCGATGACCGCGTCGAACCAGCCGCAGCGCCGGTTGCGGCCCGTGGTGACGCCGTACTCGCCGCCCGTCTGGCGCAGCCACTCGCCGACCTCGTCGGTGAGCTCGGTCGGGAAGGGGCCGGAGCCGACCCGGGTCGTGTACGCCTTGAGGATGCCGATGATCTTGGTGAGGCGGTTCGGCGGGATCCCGGCCCCGGCGCAGGCGCCCCCGGAGGTCGGCGAGGAGGACGTGACGAAGGGGTAGGTGCCGTGGTCGATGTCCAGCAGCGTGCCCTGGCCGCCCTCCAGCAGCACGAACTTGCCCTCGTCCAGCGCCTTGGAGAGCACCAGCGAGGTGTCGGCGATGTGCGGCTTGAGGCGCTCGGCGTAGGCGAGGTACTCCTCCAGGACCGCCGCGGGCTCGATGCCGCGCCGGTTGTAGACCTTGGTCAGCACCTGGTTCTTCTCGCCCAGCGCGACCTCGATCTTCTTGGCCAGGATGCCGGGGTCGAGCAGGTCCTGGACGCGCACGCCCATGCGGGCGATCTTGTCGCCGTACGCCGGCCCGATGCCGCGGCCCGTGGTGCCGATCCTGGCCTTGCCGAGGTAGCGCTCGGTGACCTTGTCCAGGGCCTTGTGGTGCGGCATGATCAGGTGCGCGTTCGAGGAGATCAGCAGGCGCTCGGCGGAGATGCCGCGCGCGGCGAGCCCGTCGATCTCGCTCAGCAGCACGCCGGGGTCGATGACCACGCCGTTGCCGATCACGGGGACCACGTCGGGCGACAGGATTCCCGTCGGTAGAAGGTGCAACGCGTATTTCTGGTCCCCGATGACCACGGTGTGTCCCGCGTTGTTGCCACCCTGATAGCGGACGACGTAGTCGACGTCGCCACCGAGCAGGTCGGTGGCCTTGCCCTTGCCCTCATCGCCCCACTGGGCGCCTACGAGAACGGCAGCCGGCATGGTTCAGTCTCCCGTGCACAAAACGAAAACCCCTGGCGCAAGCGCGACAGGGGCTCTTGCGTAGAGAGACTACCCGAACGTGCCTATTCGTCCCAAGACAGCGAGCACTAACCCTTGGTGAGCGCCTCGTAGCCCGTCTCGGTGCTGTCCTTGAGGAACTGTATGCATCGTTCGGCCTCGTCCTTCTCGCCGATCGCCTGGGCGGCCCTGGACAGGGCGTACAGGCAGCGCAGGAAGCCCCGGTTGGGCTCGTGCTCCCAGGGGATGGGCCCGTGTCCCTTCCAGCCGTTGCGCCGCAGCGCGTCGAGCCCGCGATGGTAGCCCGTGCGGGCGAAGGCGTAGGAAGTGACGGCGTGCCCTTGTGCGAAGTACTCTTCCGCGAGCGTTGCCCAGGCCGCCGGGAAGGCGGGGAAACGGGCGGCCACGTCCGCGGCCTTGGCTCCGGATTCGAGCGCCTCCCTGGCCTCGGGCAGATCCGGCAGTTGAGTCGGGGGCGGCCCGGCGAGAAGGTTATCCATAGGACAAGTCATACCCGCCGGGCCCCGAAACTGGCTAGGAGATCTTCGTCCCAGCGCTCTTGAGGTTCTCGCACGCCTCCACGACGCGCTTGGCCATGCCGGCCTCGGCGCTCTTGCCGTAGGAGCGCGGGTCGTACGTCTTCTTGTTGCCCACGTCGCCGTCGACCTTGAGCACGCCGTCGTAGTTGCGGAACATGTGGTCCGCGATCGGCCTGGTGAAGGCGTACTGGGTGTCGGTGTCGATGTTCATCTTGACGACGCCGTACGAGATCGCCTCGTGGATCTCCTCCAGCGACGAGCCGGAGCCGCCGTGGAAGACCAGGTCGAACGGCTTGTCCTTGCCGTACTTGGCCGCGACCGCCTCCTGGATGTCCTTCAGCACGCCCGGGCGCAGCTTGACGTGGCCCGGCTTGTAGACGCCGTGGACGTTGCCGAACGTGGCGGCCAGCAGGTAGCGGCCCTTCTCGCCGATCCCGACGGCCTCCGCGGTGGCCAGCGCGTCCTCGGGGGTCGTGTAGAGCTTCTCGTTGATCTCGCCGACGACGCCGTCCTCCTCGCCGCCGACGACGCCGATCTCCATCTCCATGATGATCCGCGCCCTGGCGGACTTCTCCAGGAGCTCCTTGGCGATCTCCAGGTTCTCCTCCAGCGGCACGGCGGAGCCGTCCCACATGTGGGACTGGAAGAGCGGGTCGAGGCCCTTGGAGACCCGTTCCAGGGAGATGTCGAGCAGCGGCCTCATGAAGCCGTCGAGCTTGTCCTTCGGGCAGTGGTCGGTGTGCAGCGCCACCGTCACGGGATATTTGGCGGCCACCACCCGCGCGTACTCGGCCAGCGCCGTGGCCCCCGTGACCATGTCCTTGACGGTCGCGCCGGACAGGAACTCGGCGCCGCCCGTGGAGACCTGGACGATGCCGTCGCTCTCGGCCTCGGCGAAGCCCCGCAGAGCGGCGTTCAGCGTCTGCGATGAGGTCACGTTGATCGCCGGGTAGGCGAATCCGCCGGCCTTGGCCCGGTCGAGCATCTCAGCGTAGACCTCTGGAGTCGCAATAGGCATGATTCATCTCCCTGAGAAGTAACGGCTTCGCGCAGGCCCAGTATCCCGACTCACTACCCCGTGTGGTAGACACAACGCGTTTGTCGCCTCTACAGGTAGGCTCTCGGCGTGGACTGGCTCTGGAATCTCCTCGACCCGACGTGGTGGCTGACCGTGTTGGGGGCTTTCGCGACGATCGGCGTTCTCGCCATCATCTTCGCCGAAACGGGCTTGCTGCTCGGGTTCTTCCTCCCCGGCGACTCGCTGCTGGTGGCCGCGGGGATTTTCAGCTCGGCCTCGGTGGCCGCGGGAATGAACATCGAGCCGCTCTCCTTTCCCGTCCTGTTGATCGGCACGCCCCTGTGCGCCATTGCCGGCGCCCAACTCGGGCATTTCCTGGGGGCCAGGTTCGGTCGCAGGCTCTTCGACAAACCTGATTCGCGCTTGTTCAAGAGGGAGCACGTCGTCAGGGCCGAGGAGTTCTTCCAGAAGTTCGGTCCGGCCAGGGCGGTGATCCTGGCCAGGTTCGTGCCGATCGTGCGCACGTTCATGAATCCCGTCGCGGGCGTGCTGGAGATGCCGGCCAAGCGTTTCTTCCTGTGGAACGTCGTCGGCGGCGTCGTCTGGGTCGAGGGCCTGCTGCTGCTCGGTCACTTCCTCGGCAGCAAGGTCGACCCCAAGCAGATCGACAGGTACATCCTGCCGGGCGTCTTCGTCATCGTGTTCATCTCGCTGATCCCGATCATCGTCGAGGTGATCAAGAAGCGCAGGGAGCACAAGAACCTTCCCGAGCCCAACGGCAAACACCACCGCGTGCCGACCGACAGCCAGTTCTGAGCCGAAACCCGGGGGTTACCCGGGGTACGCTCCCCCTGTGGGACGCCACAGGTCAGATCCGATGGGCGTCGCCCGCTTGGCGCTCGCCGTCCTCGCCGCGGGCGCCGTGGTGACGCTGCTGGTCATCGGCGGCCGCGCGCTGTTCGGCTCGTTCGGCGCGACGCCGCCCGAACGCGAGCGCGCCTCGGCCGTCACGCCCGGCCCCGCCGCGGAGACCACCGCGCGGGTGCCGACCGTGCACATCGAGTGCGTGGCCGACACCTGCCCCATCGTCACCGTACGCGTGCCGGGCGGCGACGTGCTGCAGTATCGCGAGATGAGCCGGGGCGAGGAGGTCAGCTACTACGAGCCGGAGCTCGACGTCGTGCTCAGCGACGCGGGCACCGTCCGCGTCACCGAGAACGGCAAGCCGCGCGAGCAGGGGAAGGCCGGCGCGCGCGAGGCGTTCACCGCCAAGGCGTCCGGCGCCTGACGACGGCGGTGTCCCGAGAGTCTCAGAGCCCGAGGTCGTCGAGGGTGAAGACCGAGCGGTACTCCAGGCCCTCGCCGGTGATGCGCTCCCGCGCGCCCCGGTCGACGATCGTGGCCACGGCCACCACCTCGGCCCCCGCCTCGCGCAGCGCCTCCACGGCCGTCAGCGGCGAGGAGCCCGTCGTGGAGGTGTCCTCGACGGCCAGCACCCGCCGCCCCTTCACCTCGGGCCCCTCGATCCGGCGCTGCATGCCGTGCTGCTTCTGCGCCTTGCGCACCACGAACGCGTCGAGCGTGCGCCCGCGCGCCGCCGCCGCGTGCAGCATCGCGCCCGCGACCGGGTCGGCCCCCAGCGTGAGCCCGCCCACCGCGTCGAACTCCAGGTCGGCCGTCAGGTCGAGCATCACCCGGCCGACGAGCGGCGCGGCCACGCCGTCGAGGGTGATGCGGCGCAGGTCGAGGTAGAAGTCGGCCTCCATGCCGGAGGAGAGGGTGACCTTGCCGTGGACGACGGCCTTGCTCTTGATCTCGGCCAGCAGGTTGTCGCGATCCGTCATGCGCCCAAGCTTATGGCTCCGGCCGCGGGACCCGTCGCGGCGGCCTCAAACCTTCCGAAGGTAAAGGCGCGGGCGCGGTTTAGTGCCGACGGGGAGTGCGGAATGAATGCGCGAGACAACCCCGTGTAATCGAGAGGTCACTATGGGTGTCGGAACTCCGCAAAGCGACGCAGAGCTTCTCCAGCAGGTGAGAGCGGGCAACGCCGCCGCCTACGGAAAGCTCTACGAGCGCCACGTCGCGGCCGCCCGCGCGCTGGCCAGGCAGCTCGTCAGGCGCACCGAGGTCGAGGACGTGGTCGCGGAGTCGTTCACGAAGATCCTCGGCCTGGTCGGCAGGGGCGGCGGCCCCGAGTCCGGCTTCCGTACCTATCTGCTGACCGTGGTGCGGCGCACGGTTCACGACCGCTCCAGGATCGAGAGCCACCAGGTGACCACGGGCGAGATCGAGGAGTACGACCCGGGGGTGCCGTTCGTCGATCCGGCGCTCGTGGGGCTCGAGAAGTCGCTGATCGCCAAGGCGTTCCTGTCGCTGCCCGAGCGGTGGCGGGCGGTGCTCTGGCACACCGAGGTCGAAAGGTGCAGGCCGGCCGAGGTGGCGCCGCTGCTGGGCCTGTCGCCCAACGGCGCGGCGGCGCTGGCGTACCGGGCGAGGGAGGGGCTGCGGCAGGCGTACCTGCAGATCCACCTGGGCTCGCCGCCCAAGCACGACTGCCGGCCCGTCCTCGGCAAGATGGGCGCGTACGTCCGCGACGGGCTGACCAGGCGCGACGCCAAGGAGGTCGACGAGCATGTGGGCGCCTGCGAGGAGTGCAACGGGGTCCTGCTGGAGCTGACCGACGTCAACCGCGGGCTGCGCGTCATGGTCGGCCCGCTGGTCGCGGGGCCGATCTTCGGCGGGTACGCAGCGACGCTGGCGAAGTCGGCCGCGGGCGGCCGCGGGGCGAGCGGGCTGCTGCGAAGGTTCGGCGGCGGCGGCGCGGGCGGGCTGCTGCGGAGGTTCGGCCGGCTGTGGCGGGGGCCCAGGCGCCAGCAGGCCGCGATGGCCGGCAGCATGGCCGTCACGGTGGCCGTGGCGGCCGGGCTGCTGCTGTTCACCGACGAGAAGCCGATCTCGAGGCCCACCGCCGCCGTGCCGGTCGCGGGGCCGCCGCCGTTCGCGGGCGAGCCGATGCCGGCGCCCGTGCCCGTGCCCTTGCAGAGCGAGGAGCCCGCGCGGGTCCGGCCGCCGGCCAGGAGCCCGGCCAAGATCAAGGAGCCGGGCAAGGCGCGGCTGCGTGCCACCGTCGAGGCGCTGGGGTCGCTCGTACGAGCCCGGCCCGGCATCGTCGGCCTGCGCCTGCGCAACTACGGCGAGGCGCCCAGCGAGGAGCTGACGGCGCTCGTGGACCTGCCCTCCGGCGTGACGCTCGTCCCGCCCGCCCGGCACGACGACCACGACACCGTGCGCGCCGCGGACGGGTGGGCGTGCCGCCCCTCGGGGCACGACGCGCGGTGCGCCAGGGCGCCCCTGGCGGCGGGGCAGGGCACGGCGCTGTTCCTGCGGGTACGCGTGGCGGCGCAGGCGCCGCAGGGCGCGGGCCCGGCCGTCCGGGTCGACTCGGGCCCGCTGCGCGTCACGGCGCAGGCGGAGGACGGCGTACGGACGACCGGGGCGCCCGCCAGGTTCGCCACCGACGGGAAGGTGGCCGTCAGGGCGATCGGCAACTCGCTGCTGACCTGCCCCGAGACGGGGTCGGGTTGCGCGGAGGCCAGGTCGCGCCAGCGCGGCCAGCGCGACAACGACCTCTGGCCGATGACCGCGCTCGACCAGGACGACAGCTCCGGCACCGGCGCGTCCAGCGGGGCCGAGCTGAGCCTGCCCAAGGGGAGCAAGGTCGTGTGGGCCGGCCTCTACTGGTCCGCGAGCGCGACGACGGCCGGGCCCATCAAGGTCAGGCCTCCGGGGCGGCGCCAGTACACGCTGGTCAAACCCGACGACGTGGCGCTCCGCGAGCTGCCGTCGGGGCCCGTCTACCAGGCGTACGCCGACGTCAGCGAGCTGGCCGCCGCCTCGCAGCGGAACGGAACGTGGTGGGCGGCCGACATGCCCATGGAAGAAGGGGTGTCCCGGCACGCCGGATGGAGCCTGGTGCTGATCGTCACGGATCCCGCGGAGCCGTACAGCCAGGCCATGGTCCTCGACGCGGCCACCGTGGTCGGCGGGCCGGCGCGGCGGGTGCGCATCCCGCTCGGCGGGCTGAGCCCGGCCGCCTCGCCCGCCAGGGTCGAGCTGGTGACGTGGGAGGGGGACGCCGACCTCAAGGGCGACAAGGTCTCGCTCGGGTCCGGCGCGATCGCCCCCGAGGGCGGCGATCGGGACGCCTCCAACGTCTTCGACGAATCCTCGACCGGCGCGGCGGAGATGACGTTCGGCGTCGACGTCGACACGGTCGGGGCCGAACTCGGGGCGGATCCGGGGCTGACGATCGCGACGGACAAGGACGTCGTGCTGTTCGGGGTGGCCGCGTTGAGCGTCCGCGCACGATCATGACCGTTAACGGGACAAACTGGTACGGTCTGCCTGAATGGTCAGGGGTGGCAGCGGGGCGATGCCGAATCGTCGGGATTAACCCCCGCGCGATCACCAGCTTTCATTACCCTGAGAGAGGGCCGCCGAGTCCGGTCTCTGACGGTGCAGAGCCAGCCAGGACGGACCACCAGGAAAGGGGCGGTGCTAAGTGGATCGCTGTGCGCTGTTCGTGGACGCCGGCTATCTGCTGGCCGATGGCGCGATGGCCGTGCACGGCACGCGTCATCGCGAAGCGGTTGCCTGGGACTACCCGGGGCTGCTCCAGCTGATGACCAGCCTGTCGCGCGAGCGCACCGGCCTGCCGCTGCTGAGGTGCTACTGGTACGAGGCGACGGTCGAAGGCCGTCGCACGCCGGAGCACGACGCGTTGGCCGACATACCGGGCCTCAAGCTCAGGCTGTCGCGCATCCGGCCGGGCCGGCGCGAAGGCGTCGACGCCCAGGTCCACCGCGACCTCATGACGCTCGCCCGCAACAACGCCATCTGCGACGCGGTGGTCGTGAGCGGGGACGAGGACCTGGCCCAGGTCGTGTGCGACGCGCAGGACCTCGGCATCAGGGTCAGCGTGATCCACATCGCGGCCGACGGCGGCTGGGCCGTGTCGCGGTCGCTGCGCCAGGAGTGCGACGACCTGGTCGAGCTGGGCGCCGTCCACCTGCGCCCCTACGTCAGCCTCGTGGCGGGCATCACCGAGTCGTCCAACGGGCACCAGCCGGTCAGCAACGGGCAGGCCGCCCATTCGCTGCCGCCCGCCCAGCCGTCGCTGCCCCCATCCCTGCCCTCGTCGCTGCCCCCGCTGCCGCCGTCCAGCGGCAGCCACGCCGCCGGCTCCTCCTCGACGCCGTCCTCGTCCAACGGGTCCTCCTCCGGGCGCGGGCAGTCGTCCACGCCGCCCGTGCTGCCGACGTACGCCAGCTACCAGCCCGAGCAGCCGCCGGCCACGCCGGCGCCACCGGCCGCCCCGGCCACCGGGCCCATCCAGTCGCAGTCGCAGTCGCCCAGCACCGGGCAGTTCGCCAGCCCGTCGTCCAGCGGCACCTACCAGCCCGCCCAGCTGGGGCCGTACACGGGGCCGCAGCCCGCGCCCGTCACCCCGCCGTCCGCGGCCACCGCCGGCGCCACCACGCTGGCGGACGCGGTCAAGTCCGCCCACCGGGAGGGGCACGACTTCGGCGAGTCCGTGGCGCGCGACGCGCCCGCGCTGTGGCTGGAGGCGGTGCTGGCGCGCAAGCCGCGAATGCCTTCGGACCTGGAGGCGCGGTTGCTGCAGGGGTCTTCCCTGCCGATCGACTTCCTGCTGCACGACGAGGTACGGCATGCGCTGAGACGCGGCTTCTGGGACGCCTTGGAACGCGCCCGCCACTGACCCACCCCCCAGCCACCCCGCCCCACCGGCCACTTCCCCACCTCACCGGCCAGCCTTACCCACTCCCGCTTCGCCACCCGCCCCCGCCGGCCAGCCCACGGCTCCCGCCTCGCTCACCCACGTGACCTTCCGGCATGGAGCTTTCCGGCCGCAGCACTTCCCACTACAGAAATCCTGGCAACTGGGCTTCCCGTTACGCGACCGCTCCGGCCTCCTGGCCGAGCCGCTCCGTGGCCGCTCCCACGCACCAACGCCTCGCCACGCACGGCCGCCTCCGCCACCGATCCTCACGCCCCAGCACCGGCCCGCCTCCAGCAACGCCCGTCCCCAGCGCTGGCCCGTCCCTAGCGGCGACGCGCCTGCGGCACCCGGCCCGCCCGTGATTCTGGCCCGCTCTGAGCGCCGTTCGCGTTGGGCCGGGCCGCGCCGTCCGGCCGCTCGCCGACGCGGCGCTTGAGAAGCGGAGGCGGCGGTGCGGTGTTCCGGGGCGGTGCTTGGCGTGTGAGCCGACGTCGGTCGGGAGGCAGGGGCAGGGTCAGGGTCAGGAGATGGCGTCGAAGCCGGCGCGGAGGTGGTTGAGGCGGTCCGTGAGGTCGGACAGGGGGACGGAGAGGGCCGGGTCCTGGGACTTGCGGGCCAGCTCCCGCACCCGCGCCAGCTCGTCCTCCACCGCCGTCAGCCGCCGCGACAGCTCGGGCAGCACCGAGGCGTGGTCGCCGACCCCAGGCGGCAGTTCGCCGCTGACGCGGTCGCGGAGCAGGGACGCCTGCTCGGCCAGCCGCTTGTTCATGTTGTACAGCTCCGTGAACACCGACACCTTCGCCCGCAGCACCCACGGGTCGAACGGCTTGGTCAGGTAGTCGACCGCGCCGGCCGCGTAGCCGCGGAAGGCGTAGTCGGGCGCGCTGTCCACCACGGTCAGGAAGATGATCGGGATGTTCCTGGTCCGCTCCCGCCGCTTGATGTGCGCGGCCGTCTCGAAGCCGTCCATGCCGGGCATGCGCACGTCCAGCAGGATCAAGGCGAACTCGGTGTTGAGCAACGCCTTGAGGGCCTCCTCGCCCGATCTGGCACGCACCGGCACCAGGTCGAGCGAGGAGAGGATGGCTTCGAGGGCGATCAGGTTCTCCTCGCGGTCGTCAACGAGGAGAATCTTGGCGCGATCCGGCATCGATCACGACCCTTCGGCTGCTGAGGCTGACGAGTCGGACATGGACCCGCGCCCGCGGCTCAGCCAGCCGCGCAGGCGTTCGAGCAGACGGTCCACGTCCACCGGCTTGGGGACGTAGTCGGACGCGCCGGAGGCGATGCTCTTCTCGCGATCGCCCCGCATGACCTTGGCGGTCAACGCGATGATCGGCAGGTCGGCGAACTGAGGCATGCGCCGGATGGCGGAGGTGGTGGCCCAGCCGTCCATCTCCGGCATCATGATGTCCATCAGCACGAGCGCGACGTCCTCGTTTCGTTCGAGCTGCTCGATCCCCTCCCGACCGTTTTCAGCGTAGACGACCGTGGAACCGTGTCGTTCCAGGACGCTGGTCAACGCGAACACGTTACGGATGTCGTCGTCCACGATGAGGATCTTGGCACCGCTGAGCGGGTCGTCGCCCTGCCACTGGACCGGCGTCTCCACCGGCTCGACCAGCTCCGGCATCGGCAGGTCGAGCGGCAGCGGCGGCTCGGGCGCGACCGCGGCGGCCGACTCCTCCGCCGGCGCCGTCATCAGCTGGCGGCGGGCCACGCCGCCGTCGGTGGCGGCCAGCGGGCCGGTGTAGGAGGCCGGCAGGTAGAGCGTGAACGTGCTGCCCTTGCCCAGCTCGCTGTCCACGTGGATCTCGCCGCCGAGCAGCCTGGCGATGTCGCGGCAGATCGCCAGGCCCAGGCCCGTGCCGCCGTACTTGCGGCTCGTCGTGCCGTCGGCCTGTCTGAACGCCTCGAAGATGACGTCGCGCTTGTCGGGCGCGATGCCGATGCCGGTGTCGATCACCTGGAAGGCGAGCAGGTCGTCGGCGCCGTGCAGGGTGTCGTCGTCGTAGTCGACCCCGGGCGGGGCCATCGCGACGCGCAGCTTCACCTCGCCCCGCGGCGTGAACTTCACCGCGTTGGAGAGCAGGTTGCGCAGCACCTGCTGCAGGCGCTGCTCGTCGGCGCGCAGCTCCTTCGGCACGTCGGACTCGACGTCGACGCTGAACGACAGCCCCTTGTCCTGCGCCAGCGGCGTGAACGCCGCCTCCAGCAGGTCGACCATCTTCGGCAGCGACACCTGGATCGGGTGGATGTCCATCCGGCCCGCCTCGACCTTGGACAGGTCGAGCATGTCGTTGATGAGCTGGAGCAGCGACGAGCCCGCGCTGTGGATCGTACGGGCGAACTCCACCTGCTGCGAGGTCAGGTTGCCCTCGGCGTTCTCGGTCAGCAGCTTGGCCAGCACCAGCAGGCTGTTGAGCGGCGTGCGCAGCTCGTGGGACATGTTCGCGAGGAACTCGGACTTGTAGCGCGAGGAGACCGCGAGCTGCTCGGCGCGCTCCTCCAGCGTGCGGCGGGCCTGCTCGATCTGGAAGTTCTGGATCTCGATCGCGCGGTTCTGCTTGGCCAGCAGCGCCGCCTTGTCCTCCAGCTCGGCGTTGGACCTGCGCAGCTCCTCCTGCTGGCGCTGCAGCTCGTCGGAGCGCTCCTGGAGCTCCCTGGTGAGCCGCTGCGACTCGGTGAGCAGGTCTTCGGTGCGGGAGTTGGCGATGATCGTGTTCATCGTGACACCGATGGTCTCGACGAGCTGGCGCAGGAAGTCGAGGTGCACCTCGCCGAACGGCGTGAACGAGGCCAGCTCGAGCACGCCGAGCACCCGGCTCTCGAACAGGATCGGCAGCACCACGATCTGCGCGGGCGTGGACTGGCTGAGCCCGCTGTCGATGGTGATGAACTGCGGCGGCACGTCGTCGAGCATGATGTGCCGGCCCTCGGCCGCCGCCTGGCCGACGATGCCCTCGCCGATCGCGAAGCGCTGGCGCGGGCCCTGGCCGGGGCGCACGCCGTACCCGCCGATCAGGATCAGCTCGTGGTCGCCCTCGGGGTCGATGCTGTAGAAGGCGCCGTAGCGGGCCGAGACCAGCGGCGTCAGCTCGCTCATCGTCAGCTTGGCCACCTCGAGCAGGTCGCGGTGGCCCTGCATGAGCCGGGAGATGCGGGCCAGGTTGGACTTGAGCCAGTCCTGCTCCTGGTTGGCCTGGGTGGTCTCGCGGAGGTTGGCCACCATCGAGTTGATGTTGTCCTTCAGCTCCGCCAGCTCGCCCTGCGCCTCGACGGCGATCGAGCGGGTCAGGTCGCCCCGGGCCACGGCGCTGGTGACGGTGGCGATGGCGCGCACCTGCGTGGTGAGGTTGCCGGCCAGCTCGTTGACGCTCTCGGTGAGCCGCTTCCACGTGCCCTCGACGCCCTCGACCCGGGCCTGGCCGCCCAGCTGCCCCTCGGAGCCCACCTCTCGGGCGACTCGGGTCACCTCGGAGGCGAACGAGGACAGCTGGTCCACCATGCGGTTGATGGTGGTCTTCAGGGCCAGGATCTCGCCCTGGGCGTCCACGTCGATCTTGCGGGTGAGGTCGCCGTTGGCCACGGCCGTGGTGACCTCGGCGATGTTACGCACCTGCGAGGTCAGGTTGTTGGCCATGAAGTTGACGTTGTCGGTGAGGTCCTTCCAGACGCCCGAGACGCCGGTCACCCGGGCCTGTCCGCCGAGCTGGCCCTGCGTGCCCACCTCGCGCGCCACTCGGGTGACCTCGTCGGCGAAGGAGGACAGCTGGTCCACCATCGTGTTGAGGGTGTCCTTGAGCTGGAGGATCTCGCCCTGCGCGTCGACGGTGATCTTCTTCGACAGGTCGCCCTGGGCCACCGCCGACGACACGGCCGCGATCTGGCGCACCTGGGAGGTCAGGTTGTTGGCCATGAAGTTGACGTTGTCGGTGAGGTCCTTCCAGACCCCGGACACGCCGCGCACCTGGGCCTGGCCGCCCAGCTGGCCCTCGGTGCCCACCTCCCGGGCGACTCGGGTCACCTCGGAGGCGAACGACGACAGCTGCTCCACCATCGTGTTCATGGTCGACTTGAGCTCGAGGATCTCGCCCTGGGCGTCCACGTCGATCTTGCGGGTGAGGTCGCCGTTGGCCACGGCGGTGGTCACCTGGGCGATGTTGCGCACCTGATAGGTCAGGTTGTTGGCCATCGAGTTGACGTTGTCCGTCAGGTCCTTCCAGACCCCGGACACGCCCTTCACCTCGGCCCGGCCACCCAGCTTGCCCTCGGTGCCCACCTCGCGGGCGACCCGGGTGACCTCGTCGGCGAAGGAGGACAGCTGGTCCACCATCGTGTTGAGGGTGTCCTTGAGCTGGAGGATCTCGCCCTCGGCATCGACGGTGATCTTCTTCGACAGGTTGCCCTGGGCCACCGCCGTCGCCACGGTCGCGATGCTGCGCACCTGGGAGGTCAGGTTGTTGGCCATGAAGTTGACGTTGTCGGTGAGGTCCTTCCAGACGCCCGAGACGCCTGTCACCTGGGCCTGGCCGCCGAGCTGGCCCTCGGTGCCCACCTCGCGGGCGACCCGGGTGACCTCCTCGGCGAAGCCGGACAGCTGGTCGACCATCGTGTTGACGGTGTTCTTCAGCTCGAACATCTCGCCCACGGCGTCGACCGTCACCTTGCGGCTCAGGTCGCCCTTGGCCACCGCGGTGGTCACGACCGCGATGTCGCGCACCTGCGCGGCCACGCGGGACGACATCGTGTTGACGGCCTCGGTGAGGTCGCGCCAGCTCCCCGACATGCCGCGCAGGTTGGCGCTGCCGCCCAGCCGGCCCTCGGTGCCGGCCTCGCGCGCCACCCTGGTCACCTCGCTGTTGAACAGCGCGAGCTGGTCGACCATGCCGTTGATGGCCTTGCCCAGGCGGCGCACCTCGCCCCTGGCGGAGCGGTCGAGGTCGATCCGGCGTGACAGGTCGCCCTTGGCGACCGCGTCGATCACGTCGGCCGCGCCGCTCACGGGGCTCACCAGGGCGTCGATCAGCTGGTTGACCGACTCGACGCTCTCCGCCCACGCGCCGACGCCCGGCCCGGGCGTCAGCCGCTCGCCGAACCGGCCCTCCCTGACGACCTCTTTACGAACGCGCACCAGCTCGTTGGCCAGGTGTTCGCGGCGGTCGGCCACTTCGTTGAGCAGCAGCCGGACCTCGCTGAGGATCCCGGGAGGCGCGTGGGGGACACGACGCCGGAAATCACCGTCCCGCCAGGAGAAAAGAGTCTCGAGGATGGGAATGAGATCCGACTCGGTGTAGGTCCTCTCCTCCGGGCTTGGCGCGGCCTTGGCCGTGGTCATGGGGCCTCCTTCACTCGCGGCGGGCTCCGGCGAGTGATTCAAGTCTGTCACGATGAGTAGCTCGTAGTCCTGTCCTTGGATTTACCCCAAGTCAGCTGGAAGTGTGGTAGGCACGGTGGGATGACTGCTTCTCCCCATGCGGTGCTCGCTGCGACGTTCGCGCCGGGCGATACCGCTGTGACGGCTGCGATGAGGTTCACGCGCGAAGTGATGACCGCGTGGGCCACCGGTGGCGTGCTCCATACCGCCGAACAAGTCGCGGGGGATCTCGCCGAGCAGGTCGCTGACGAGCCGTTTGAGGTGATCTGGAAGCATCTCGGGGATGGCGTACAGGTAGAACTGAGGCAGCGCAGCCTCTCACAGGGCGATCCGAAAGCTCCTTCCGCGAATGTCGAAGAGTGGGGAGTCACCTTCACGGGCGAGTCCCGTGTCCATTGGGCTAGGCTCACGCTACCTGGCTCTCCGGACAGGGTGGCAGCCGAATGGTTGGAGGAGAGCGCCCGAGGGCCACACTGGCTGGGCTTCCTCGCCGATGCGAGCGATCTGCTCGCGGGCACGCTCGACCCGGACATGGTACCTGCCATCATCGCCCAAGTCGTAGTGCCGCGTTTGTCCAGCTGGTGCGCCGTCTACACCTCCGACGGCTCCACCGGTCCGATGCGGCTGGTCTATCTCTGGCACGCCGACGAGGCCAGGATCGACGGGCTGCGGGAGCAGCTCGCCGACATGGACGTCGCCGCCGCCGACGCCAGGGTCACCTCGACCGTCCACCTGGCCGACTCGCAGGTGCTCGCGGTGCCGCTCACGGCGCGCGGGCGCGGGCTCGGCATGATGTGCCTGGGCCGGCCCGACCGCTTCCCCGACGACGTCATCCAGTTCGCCGAGGACATCAGCAGGCGTGCCGCGCTGGCCATGGACAACGCCCGGCTCTACGCCCAGCAGGCCGCCGCCAACCGGGCGCTCCAGCGCAGCCTGCTGCCGCCCAACGAGCCCGAGGTCCCGGGGCTCGACTACGGCGTCATCTACGAGCCCGCCGGCGAGACCAACGAGGTCGGCGGCGACTTCTACGACCTGTTCAAGGCGGGCGACGACTCGTGGCGGTTCGCGATCGGCGACGTGTGCGGCACCGGCCCCGAGGCCGCCGCCGTGACCGGGCTCGCCCGCCACACGCTGCGGCTGCTGGCCCGCGAGGGCTATGGCGTCGCCGCCGTGCTCGGGCGGCTCAACCAGGCGATCCTGGAGGAGGGCGAGCGCGCCAGGTTTCTCACTCTGCTGCACGGCGACATCACGCCCGTCTCGACCGGGCTGGAGGTGCGCCTGGTCTCGGCCGGGCACCCCGAGGCGCTGCGGCTCAAGCCGAGCGGCAAGGTGGAGGCCGTGACCACGCCGCAGTCGCTGCTGGGGGTCTTCCACGAGGTCATGTTCGAGGCCGACACGGTGCACCTGGAGCACGGCGACGTGCTGCTGGCGGTGACCGACGGGGTGACGGAGCGGCGCTCGGGCGGCCGGCTGCTCGACGACGACGGCGGGCTGGCCAAGCTGCTGGCCGAATGCGCCGGGCTGTCGGCCAGGGCCGTGGCCGAGCGCATCCGCAGGGGCGCCGCCGACTTCGCCTCGGAGCCGAGCCAGGACGACCTGGCCATCGTGGTGCTGCGCGCCCGCTAATCCGCTCAACAACGCCTCCCTGTGACAGCGTCGCCACATGCTGTCACCGGGAGAGTCCGACGGTCAAGTCGATCGGTCAGCGAACTTTTTATAGTGTGTCAAATGTCACTGTGATGCAGGTGCTTCCTGGCGAAGTCGAGCTGGAGCGCGGTCTGCGCGATCCGCTCCGCCACCACGAGCGAGCCGCCGATGGCGTCGTACATGTAGACCTCGTGCTCGCGTCCGTGTTCGGCCAGCTTGGCCACGTACTTCTCGATCTGGCGCAGCGGGCAGCGCGAGTCGTTCTCGCCCGCGAGGATCAGCAGCGGGCTCTTGACCTGGTCGACGTAGGTGATGGGGGAGCTGGCCGCGTACTGCTCCGGCTGCTCGTCGGGTGAGCCGCCGAGCAGCGCGCGGTGGTAGGCGCGCAGGCTCTCCGCCTCGTCCTCGTACGAGGTCTGGTGGCAGGCGATCGGCACCGCCGCGATGCCGGCCGCCCACAGCTCCGGCTGGGTGCCGAGGCCGAGCAGCGTGAGATAGCCGCCCCAGGCCGCGCCGGCCAGCACGATCCGGTTGGGGTCGGCGATGCCGCGGTCGACCACGACCTGGCGTACGGCGGCCACGTCGGCCAGCTCGATGTGCCCGACGTCGCCGTGCAGCGCGTCGCGCCAGGCGGAGCCGTACCCGGTCGAGCCCCGGTAGTTGACCCGCACCACCGCGAACCCCGCGTCCACCCAGGCCGCGACCTCCGGCGAGAACGCGTCGCGGTCGTGCGCCGTCGGGCCGCCGTGCAGCAGGAAGACGGCCGGGTAGGGGGCGACGCCCGTCTCGGGCTTGGAGACCAGCGCGTGGATGCGGCCGCCCTCGCCCTCGACGTCGATGTCCTCGACGGGGACGCTCGGCGGGGCGGGCGGGCCGCCGGGGTTGACCACGACCTGGCCGCTGCTGGAGCGGATGACCGGCGGGCGCGAGGCACTGGACCAGGAGTATTCGACGTGGCCGCCGGGCCGGGGCGCCGCCTCGTCGATCACGCCGTGCGGCGTGTCGATGAGCGTCAGGCCGCCGCCCGCGAGGTCGTAGCGGTGCAGGTACGTGCGGGCGCGGTTGTCGCGCAGAATGAGCAGGCCGCGGCCGTCGTCGTACCACTCGGCGTTCAGGTCGCCGGGGTCCCTCAGCCAGATCTCGCGCTGCTCGCCGCTCACCGGGTCCCAGACCAGGGGCTCGTGGCGCTGGCGGCGCTCGTGCAGGGCCAGCAGGCGGCGGTCGCCGACGACGGGGGCGAAGTGCAGGCCGGTGACGCCCTTGGTGGGCCCGTCGTACAGCTCGCCCACCGTCTCGCCGCTCGGGCGGACGACGCGGAGCGCGGGGTGGCGGAAGTCGCCGTACTCGCCGTGGTTGATCGCGATGAGCGAGCCGTCGAGGGACATGTCGGCCACCCAGGCGGCCTCGGTGTGCTCGTACAGGAGCGTCGCCGGGCCGCCGACGCGGACGACATGGATCCTGAACGTGCCCTCGCTGGCCATGCTGATCGCCGCGACGCCCGTCGTGGACAGGGCGATGCCGCCGGGCTGGCCCGGCGGCAGGTCGGGGGCGACCGGCTCGTTGGGGCCACCGGCGAACGGCTGGCGCCACCACACGCCGAACTCGTCGCCGTCGGTGTCGGCGAACCAGTAGATCCACTGGCCCGTGGGGTCGATGGCGGCGTACGCGGTGCCCTTCGGGCGGTCGGTGACCTGGCGGACGGCGCCGGTGACGCGCTCCCAGGCGTAGACCTCCCAGGTGCCGGTGGCGTTGGAGCGGTAGATGGAGCGGTTGGGGGCCTGGCGCGCCCAGGACGGCAGCGTCATGCGCGACGCGCGGAACCTGGCCTGCCAGCGTTCCTCCGCCTTCATCCGGTGCGCCCCCTCCCATTGATGTCCCGTGCCTCCGGGCGCGGGATGCCGTCCAGTATTGCGCGTGTGCCGGGGAAAAACTCGGAGAATGTGGGGGAATTTCGGACTAAATGCCCCATCAGTAACACCAGTCCCACATGCCCGTCAAGATACGGGTCTTGATCGGGGTACGGGCTCGAAGATAGACACGTGAAACGCGGCGTGCGTTACTACTTTTTGCTGTCCGTTCATGACATTTCGGGAGATAAATCCCGCTATTCGCCTGTCAAGCTCGGCTGTGTCGGTATGCCACGCACTCGGGCCCATCCCGACCACCTGGGCGATGTCGTCATGCCCCAGCTCCATCTCGAACTCGACCGAACGTCGCTCCACCTCGGCGAAGCCCTCCAGGCTCCGCGCCAGCCGGCGCTCCTTCTCCTCGTCCACGGAGAGCAGCCCGAGCTCCTCGACCAGCGGGCTCAGATGCCGCGCCGCCGGGGTCACGACCACCGCGACGCCGCCGGCCCGCAGGATCCGCCTGAACTCGGGCCCGTTCCTGGGCGCGAACACGTCCATCACCACATCGGCCACCCCATCCCTGATGGGGAGCGGACGCCACACGTCGGCCACGAACGCCCCTGCCCTGGGATGCACCCGCGCCGCCCGGCGCACAGCGTGCTTCGACACATCGAACGCCATCCCGATGCCATCGTTCACCGCGTCCAACACGGCCGCCAGGTAGTGCCCGGTGCCCGCGCCTGCGTCGACGATCAACGGCGCGGCCCTGCCCTCCGCGCGACGATCGCCGTCGATTTCCGGCACGTACGCGGGATCCGTTGATCCAGCGCCGTAACCGGCCTCCACTCCCGCCCCACGGTACGCCCTCAGCCCCGTGCCGTCATTCGTTTCGGTGGAGTCCTCATGTTCTGCTGGAACGTTCTTGTTGTACGCGTACTTTCGTACGGTTTCTGCTACTGCGTCGTGCAGTGGTGCGTAGTGGCCCGCATCGAGAAATCGCGCCCGCGCTGCCACCATCTCGGGGCTGTCGGCGGTTCCCGGGGGTTTGTTGCCGATCAGGAGACTTACGTAGCCCTGCTTGGCGACGTCGAAGGCGTGCCCTTGGGCGCACCGCAGCGCGCCGGCGTCGAGCCGGAGGGTGGCTCGGCAGACGGGGCACGCTAGGTATTCGACGATATCGGCCAGCATGCCGCCCATTCTCGTCCTACCACCCGGGAACCCTTTCCACGGGGCGGGCGTCACACGGGGCTGGGCTCCTGACGTGGGCGTCCCCGTGCCGCCCTGGATCGAGCGGTGGCGTGCGTGCCTGAAGGGGCGCCGGCGTTGTGGGGTGGCGTGCGTCCTTTGAGGGGCGCGCAGGGTGAGGCGTAGCGCCGCCGAGCGGAGTGTGCGTCGGGTGGTGGCTTGCGTCCCAGGAGGGCGGCGCGGGCTGCGAGGTGGCGTGCCAAGGGATGTGCTCGCGCGTCGGCGGGAGGCTGGGCGCCGTGCGTCCCTTGGGGGCGGGCTTGATGAGAAGAGGTGGACTGCGGGGGTCAGGCGGCGGTGGCGGCCTCGAGGAGGAAGGCGGCGTTGGAGGGGGTGGAGCGGAGCCTGTCGACGAGGATCTCGAGGCCCTGCCGCTTCTCCAGGGCGGTGAGCATGCGCCGCAGCCGCCACACCGCCTGCCGCTCCTCCGTGTGCAGCAGGATCTCCTCCCGCCGCGTCCCCGAGGCGTCCAGGTCCACGGCCGGGAAGAGCCGCCGCTCCGCGAGCTCGCGGACGAGGTGCAGCTCCATGTTCCCCGTCCCCTTGAACTCCTCGTACAGGTTGTTGTCCATCCGCGACCCCGTGTCCACCAGCGCGGTGGCGAGGATGGTGAGGGAGCCGCCGCCCTCGACGTTGCGGGCGGCGCCGAAGAAGCGCTTGGGCGGGTACAGGGCCCCGGCGTCGATGCCGCCGGTGAGGACCCGGCCGCCGCCGGGCGCCAGGTTGTTGTACGCCCGCCCCAGCCGCGTCAGCGAGTCGAGCAGCAGCACGACGTCCTGGCCGGACTCGACGAGCCGCTTGGCGCGTTCGATGGCGAGCTCGGCGACGGCGGTGTGGTCGCGGTCGGGGTGGTCGAAGGTGGAGGAGAAGATCTCGCCGGAGATCGTGGCGCGCATCTCGGTGACCTCCTCGGGCCGCTCGCCCACGAGGAGGACCATGAGGTGCACCTCCGGGTGGTTGCGGGTGATCCCGGCGGCCAGCGCCTGCAGGACCATGGTCTTGCCGGCCTTGGGCGGTGCCACGATGAGGCCGCGCTGCCCCTTGCCGATGGGCGCGAAGAGGTCGATGACGCGCGTGCTGAGCGACTCGGTCTCGATGTTGAGCCGCTCGGTCGGATGTACGGGTGTCAGCTCGGCGAACCCTGGCCGGTCGCGCCACTGCGCGGCGCCGTTGACCGAGGTGACGCCGACGAGCTTGTTGCCGGCGAACGACGCGACGACGTGATCGCCGGGCCGCAGGTCGAACTGCCGTACCTTGTCGGGCGTGAGGCGCACGTCGCCGGGTCCGGGGAGGTGCCCGGCCCGGAGGAACGCGGATTTCTCGCGTACGTCCAGGAGGCCCTCGACCTGGCGGACGGGCACGTCCGCACGCTGCTCAGGAATGTGTACAGACATGGTGAAACCCCTTTGGGGGAATGCGCCGGATCAGCCCGGAAGCGGTCGGGCGCGGTGCGGAAAGAAGGAAGCCGGGCCCCTGGAGAGAACCGGGGCGAGACTCAGATGAAGACCGGCGGAGCCGAAGCTCGACGCCTGGTGGCAAGATACCACACCATCTGGCCCAGTAAACGCCTAGCCCTCTTGGGCTATTCCCGGACCGTTCTCGGAGTTTCTCCCACGGACGCGGGCAGGGGGACGTGACAATGTTCTTCTCGGCACCGTACTGCGAGGAAAATTACCGCACCCGGTGTGCCGGAGGGCATAGGGCCCCCGTCGAAGCAGCGCCATCGTGTCAAGTGACATGCAGGACCCCTGCAACTCGGTGAGGGTTCCATGGAACCAACAGAAAACTCCTTGGGGGAGCACCATGAAGACCGTCAACCACTGCCCGCGGTGCCACCACGAGCTCGACGAGGGCCCGATCATGTACAGGTGCGCGCACTGCTGCCGCGCCGTCTACGCGGCCGACATCGAGAACGAGTTCGTTCCGCGCGAGCAGGTAGCCGTAGCCGCTTAATCTGGGCGAGTGCCGCATACCTCAATAACAGTGTCCGGCGTCGAGGTGACGCCGCTCTGCGACGCCGTAGGTCCCATGGGAGCGGCGATCCGCCGCCCGCTCGCCGAGATGTTCCCCGGTTCCGGGCTCCAGGACGAGCCCTGGGTCCTGCACTTCCACTGCTACCTGATCCGCGACGCGGCCGGTCGGCTGACCCTCGTCGACACCGGCATCGGTGACGAAGACTCACCGGCCGCGAGCTGGGCCCCCGTTCCCGGCACCCTGGCCGGCGAGCTGGCCGCCGCGGGTGTCTCGCCCGCCGAGATCGGCACCGTCGTCCTGACGCACCTGCACAGCGACCACGCCAGCGGCGTGGTGGCCGAGGGCAGGCCCGCGTTCGAGAACGCCCGGTACGTCCTCCAGCAGGCCGAGGTGGACGCCGCCCAGGGCGCCGTGCTCGACCGGCTCCTCACCCCGATCAAGGGGCAGCTGCACGTCGTCGAGGGCCACGCCGAGGTCTCGCCTGGCGTCCACGTGCAGCACGCGCCCGGGCACACGCTGGGCCACCAGATCGCCAGGGTCGGCGACGTGGCCATGACCGGCGACCTCGTGCTCCACCCGGTGCAGCTCGACGACCCGGCCATCCGGTACGCCTACGACGACGATCAGGAGGCGGCCGCGCGCACGCGGACGGAGGTGCTCACGGCGCTCAGGGGCGAGCGAGCGATTCTGGCGACCGCTCACTTCGGCGAGCCGTTCCTGCGTCTGTGAGGTTTTCCCGGCACGATGGGTAGCCATGAAGATACGCGTTGTGACCGGTGTCGCACTCGGCGCCGCTCTGGTAGTCCCGTCGGCGGCGTGGGCGGCGCCCACGCCTGATCTGTCCGGGGCCGCGGTCTACGCGGCGGCAGGCAACCAGCTCAGCCGATACACGGCCGCCGGCGAGTGGCACCCGCTCGCCAGCTTCGGAGCCGCGCAGTTCGCCGCGTCGCCCGACGGCACCAAGGTCGCCTGGATTACCGAGAGCGGCAACCTCAACATCAGGGAGCGCGGCAAGACCAGGACGATCGTCAGCGGTCTCCAGGGCAGCACGCCGTGTCTCACCCCGGTCTGGTCCGCCGACTCGACCAAGGTGGCCTACCCGAGCGCCGACGGCACCATCAACGCCGTCCGGGCCGACGGCAGCAACGCCCCGCGCAAGCTGGGCGTGTCCAAGGGCGTCTGCCACCTCGCCTGGTCGGGGAACGGGCGCTACCTCGCCGGCTACACCAGCACCGGTGACGGGCTCCACCGGCTCGACGCCAAGACGGGCAAGACCGTCGTCGTCAAGGGCGTCAAGTCCATCACCCACGTGCAGAGCCTGTCGCCCGACGGCACCAAGGCGGTCGTGGCGTTCCCCGAGGGCGCGCAGGCGCCCGCCGCCAGGACCTGGCCCACCACGTTCAAGCCGGTCATCCTCGGGATCCCGTCGGGCAAGAGGCTGAAGCTGCCCGCCAAGGGCGACGCGATCGGCGCGTACTACCTGCCGGACGGCCGTCTCGTGATGCGGATGGCCGCCCCGCGCACGCAGCCGGGGCACGCGGCCGCCGCCCACGCGGCCGCCCACGCGCACAACACGCTGGTCGTGTTCGACAGCGCGGGCAACGAGCTCCAGCGGCTGGCCGAGCCGCCCAAGGCCAAGAACCAGGCGCTGCTCCAGGTCGTGCCGTAGGGGCTACCGCCCGCTCATGACCGCCCGCTCATGACCGGCTGATCGGCCAGGAGCGACGAGGGCAGGGAGGCCATCGCGGTCAGGCCGCCGTACGGGGAGGGTGCGAGAGTGACCCTGATGCCGTGCCTGGCCGCGAGCCTGCTCACCACGAACAGGCCGAGCCGGTCGCTCTGCGCCAGGTCGAACTCCGGCATCTTCGCCAGCCGCTCGTTGAGCTCGTCCAGCTCGGCCCTGACCAGGCCGAGACCGCGGTCCTCGACCTCGATCATCAGCCCGTGCGGGGTGGTCGAGGTCCGCAGGTCCACCCTGGTCTGGGGCGGCGAGAAGAGGGTGGCGTTCTCGATCAGCTCGGCCATTAGGTGGGCCACGTCCGTGACCACCGCGCCGAGCAGCGCGACCGGCGGCGGCTGGAGGATCTCGACCCGCTCGTACTCCTCGACCTCCGCCACGGCCGCCCGCAGCACGTCGAGGATCGGCACCGGGTTGCGCCAGCCGCGGCCGGGCGCCTGGTCCGACAGGATGATGAGGCTCTCGGCGTGCCTGCGCATGCGCGTGGTGAGGTGGTCGAGCTTGAACAGGTCCGCCAGGACCTCGGGCTCCTCCGTCGCCCGCTCCATGCTGTCGAGCTGGAGCAGCTGCCGGTGCAGCAGCGACTGGTTGCGCCTGGCCAGGTTGACGAAGACCTGGCTGACGCCGTGCCGGAGCCGGGCCTGGCTCACCGCGGCCGCGACGGCCGTGGACTGCACGTCGTTGAACGCCTGGACGATGTCGCGTACTTCGGAGGTCTGAGACTTGACCTCGATCGGGGCGACCTCGTCGGCGGTGGGCGGGGCCGTGTTCGTGCGCAGCCGCTTGACCAGGCCGGCCAGCCGCACCTCGGCCAGCTCGGTGGCGGCGTCGCGGAGCCCGGCCAGCTCGCGCACCAGCCGCTTGCGGAAGCGCAGCGAGAGAATGATCGACGCGATGACGGCGATCAGGCCGACGCCACCCGCGACCCCGATCTTGATCAGCATGCCGATGGCCGTCGGCGTCACCCGGTTCACCAGGCTCTTGACGGCCAGGGCCTGGTTGCGCTCGACCGCCGCCCACAGGTTCTGGCCGTCGACGGGCCAGGTGGCGGCCGTGACGGGCAGGCCGTTGGTGGCCGCCTGGCCGCGGATGGCATCCTCGGCGTCCAGGAACTCCTTGTAGACCGGTGATTCGGCCAGCCGCGCGTACGGGCCGCGCAGGCCGCGGTCGAGATGCGAGAGCGCCTGCGAGAACAGCAGCCGCCTGGTGGCCACCATCCCCGTGAACGCCTCGTGCTCCCTCGGCTCCACCCGGCCCTTGGCCAGCACGATCGCGACCAGCGCCCGCTCCCTGGACAGCACGTCCTTGGCCTCGCCCAGCATGGTCACCGCCCTGGCCTGCTTGTAGAGGGCCATGTCGGGCACCAGCACCATGGCGTCGTACATGCGGAAGGACGCGTCCACGATCTGGCTGTAGCCGTCGATCACGTCGAGCGGCGCCACGGTCGCGCCGTCCACCTCGCGGCGGACCTCGGTGAGCTGGTCGAGCTTGCTGTTCAGCGCGGCGAGCTGCGCGGTCATCTCCGGTGACAGGTCACGCTGGTTCTTGGCGAGCGTGCGGAACGCCGTCACGGCCTTGTCCGTCTCGCCGCGCTGCTTGGCCATCTTGGCGGCGCCCTGGCCGCTGACCAGGAACTCCACGGAGAACAGCCGCTCGTCCTGCAGCTCGATGTTGACGCGCTCGGACGGGTCGGCCAGGTTGGTCGCCAAGTCCTTGATCGACAGCAGGCGCATGCCGTCGCCGCCGGTCAGGCCCGCGGCGAACGCCCACAGGCCCACGAGGGACAGCAGCGGGACGAACAGGAGGACGAGTAGTTTCACGGCGATGGGGCGACCACGCGTGGGGGGCATGCGACCTCCGGGTGCAAGATGAGATCGCCTCGCAGAGTACACCCCCCTTTGGAAGGATTTCTGTGCGTCTTCCGCGTTCTTTCTCCGGCTGGACCATCGCGGTCTTCGGATTCCTCGCCTTCGTGCTCGGCCTGCTCGGGTTGGTCTCACCCGACTCGCTGCTGGCCATGCTGGGTTTCGAGGTGCTCGATGTCCGTCCCGCCGGGGACTACACGCTGGTCTATATGGCCGCCTCGTCGATGGCGGCGGTGAACATGGGCGTTTATTACGTTTTTGCGGCTTCTAACGACTACACGCCGTTCTTCCGGTGGACGGTGCCGTTCAGGCTCGTGACGTTCGCCGTCTTCACCACGCTGGTGGTGACGGGGGCCGCGCCGGCCAAGTTCTTCGGCGTCGGGCTCTGGGAAGGGCTCGGCGCCCTCATCACGGGGTTCGCGCTCTGGCGCGAGGGCAAGCTGGTGCCCTCGCGCCAGTGAGTCACCGCGTGGCTTCCTCCGAGTCGCGCGCGACCAGTCGGTCGCCCGGCTCGGGGGAGTGCCGCAGGCGCTTCTCCAGCTCGCGCTTCTCGTTCTCCAGCTGGGCCACCCGGTCGGTGGCCTCGGCCCTGGCGCCCAGCAACCGGCGGCGGCGCCTGGCGGACCTGCGCGAGCCCGAGCCGATCAGCCAGAGGCCCAGCAGCAGGACGGCCGCGGTGGCCGCTCCCGCCAGGAACATCTCCACCTGGTTGGGCTCGAAGGTGTACCCGAACAGGATGTACCTGGCGCTCTCCTCGGTCAGGACGATGGCCACCGCGCTGCCGGCGAGGAGGACCAAGAGCACTCCAAGCAGAATCATCCAACTCACCCCTTGTCGTAAGAGCCCGATTCCCCTGCCCTGTCGGGGATGAGGTATGCGCAACGATTGCCGTCATGAGACCAGAGCCGGGGCAGGTGCTCCACTTCTCCGAGGACCCGACGATCGAGCGGTTCGTCCCGCACGTGGCGCCGACGTCGAGCTTGAAAGAGTCGTACGTGTGGGCCGTCGATCACGACCGCTGCCCCGACTACTGGTTCCCGCGCGCCTGCCCGCGGGCCATGGCCTGGGTCGGGCCGCGCACCACCAAGGAGGACACGGCCCGGATCGTCGGCGCGGGGTGTGGCCAGCGGGTCCACGCCATCGAGTACGGCTGGCTCCAGGCGATCAGAGAGGTCCGGCTGTACGCCTACCGGCTGCCCGCGGACGGCTTCGCGCCCATCGGCGACCCGCCGTCCGCCGTGGTGTCCACGGTCGCCGTGATCCCGCTCGGCCCGCCGGAACGCGTGGGCGACCTGTTCGAGCTGCACGAGGAGGCGGGGATCCAGCTCAGGGTGCTGCCCAGCCTGTGGCCGTTCTGGGACGAGGTGATCGCCAGCACGCTGGAGTTCAGCGGGATCAGGCTGCGCAACGCCCGTCGATGAGGGCCTGCAAAGTCTCCAGCGGCATCGAGCCGGGCGGCCGCTTCTCCTGCGCGAACGTGTTGGCCTCGCGCCGCAGCACCTCGTTGACCGGGGTGGGCACGCCGTGCAGGCGGCCGAGCAGCACGATCTCGCCGTTGAGGTAGTCGGCCTCGATGGAGCCGCTGCCCCTGGCCAGGCTCTGCCACGACGACCCGCCGCCGCGGACGATGCCCTCGATGTGCCGGACGTCCACCTGGTTGCCGCGCAGGCTCGCCTCTTCCTCCGGCGTGGAGTACGTGATCCCGGCCCGGTCGAGCAGCGCCCTGGCCTCGGCCCTGGCCGCCTCGACCACCTTCTCCCTGCCGGGAGCGTGGCCCACGAGCGCCTCCACGGCGTTGCCCAGGTTGCTGAGCAGCTTGCCGTGCTTCCAGCGCATGACGTCGGTCTGGGTCAGGCCCACCAGGCCGTGCTTGCCGAGGTCGCCGGCGATCCGCTCGGCGAGGTCGTCCACACCCTGGGGATAACGTCCGACGTGGAGCAGGCCCGAGTACGGGTGACCGTACGCGGCGACGACGCCGGGCTCCAGATGCTGGGCCGGCAGCCACACGCAGATGCCGTAAACGCGGTCGAACCGCCGCAGGACCATGCGCTCGTTGGCGACGCCGTTCTGGGCGCAGGCCACGGGAAGGTCGGAGGGCCAGCCGGCCAGCGCGGAGACGGTGTCCTGGGACTTGGTGGCCAGGATCAGCACGTCGTCCTCACGCGCGGGGACGGGGCCGTCGGCGGCGGGGATATCGAGGGTCTCGGTGGATTCGGGGGTGATCAGGCGCAGGCCGTCACGCTTGAGTGCCTCGTAGTGGGCGCCTCTCGCGACGAGGAGAACGTCGTGCCCGCCTTGGTGGAGGCGGGCACCGATGGTTCCGCCGACTGCTCCGGCCCCGATCACTATGTAGCGCATTGTCCAAGGATGTCACTTTGCGAGGGCGACCTGGGTCTGCGCCGGCACGCCTGCTCCCCGCGTACGCTCCCGCATGATCGTCTTGAGCACGCGCCAGCCGTCGCGCACCGCGTTGAGGTTGCTCACGCCGTGGATGCGGGAGCGCTCGTGGCTGGGGACCTCGTGGATGATGAGGCCGGCCTGGGCGGCGCGGACGTTCATCAGGGTCTCGATCTCGAAGCCGTCGCAGTCGAGCTCGAGGGAGTCGAGGTGACGGGCCCAGAAGGCGTTGTAGCCGTAGCAGAGGTCCGTGTAGCGGGTGCCGTAGAGCAGGTTGGTCATCCCGGTGAGGACCTTGTTGCCGAGCGAGCGGATCGGACTGAGGTCGTCCGAGCCGCCACCAGGGGCGTACCTGGAGCCCTTGGCGAAGTCGGCGCCGTTGAGGAGGGTGGAGACGAAGGAGTGGATCTCCCGGCCGTCGGTCGAGCCGTCGGCGTCGATCATGACGATGATGTCGCCGCGGGCGGCCTGGAAGCCCTCGATGAGGGCGTTGCCCTTGCCGCGCCGGCTCTGCACGACGACCCGGAGGTCGGGGCGCAGCCTGCGCGCGACGGCGACGGTGTCGTCGGTCGAGTTGCCGTCGACCAGGATCACCTCGTCGATCCAGTCGGGCAGCGTCGCGAAGACGTGGGGAAGGTTCTCGGCCTCGTTCATCGCGGGGACGATGACGCTGACACTGACGCCGGCGGCGAAAGGCTGCTTGTTCATGGAATCAAGATGACTCCCCGCACATGCAAGTCACTTGACGCTGCCTTGCATTGGTCCGTCATTTATCGGACCAGTGCCTCCGCGGCCCTCTCGATGATCTCGTCGACGGTCTCTTCGGGGGTCTGGCGCGTGGTGTCCAGCCACAGGCCGATGCGTGGCGTCTCGGTGCGCAATGACCCGTCCAGCTGGGCAATCGTCCAGTCGGAGCCGTAGCCGACCTTGGGGCGGGCGCGTTCGCGGCGCTCCACTTCATCCGGATCTGGCGCCAGGACGATTACATGAAGGGGACGAGTATGAATCAATTTCGTAAACCGTTCCAAGTCCGGGCCAAGAATAACGTCCTGGACTATTGGTGTGAATCCGGCCTCGAAATAGAGATCCGCGGTGTTCGCCGCTATCCGGTGACGCAGGTGCAGCTGGCGGACCGCCTCGCCGCCGAGGCCGGGGGTCATCTCGGCGCGGCCGCCCACGACCATGCGCCGGAACGTGTCGCCGCGCACGTGGGCGGAGCGCGGCAGCCGCTCGGCCAGCGCCTGCGCCACGGTGGACTTGCCGGCCGCCGAGACGCCGGTGATCAGGACGGCGCCGTTCACGTGCCGACCAGCTTGCGCACCCGGTCGGCGCCTATGGACAGCAGCAGCGTGGGCAGCCTGGGGCCGGTGTCGCGGCCGACCAGCAGCCGGTAGAGCAGGGCGAAGAAGGCCCGCTGCGCCACCTTCAGCTCGGGCGTCGCCTTGGCGTCGGCCGGCAGGCCCGCCTGGAGCTTCGGCACGCCGTAGACGAGCGTGGTGAGGCTGTCCAGCGACCAGTCGTCCAGGCCGTCGGACAGCAGCCGCAGCGACTCGCGCTCGTCCTGGCCGAGCGAGTCGAGCAGCTCCTCGTCCGGCTCCTCGCGCACGCGCGTGCGCTCGTCGGCGGGCACGTGGGCGTCGACCCAGCGCTGCGCCCGGTCCAGGCGGGGGCGGGCCTCGTCGAGCGTCCCGATCGCGTCGAGGTCGCGCAGGATCCGCAGGGTCTGCTCGGCGTCGCCGGTCGTGACGTCCACGATGGAGGCCAGCGTCCGGTAGGGGACCGGGTGCGGGGTGGCGGGCAGCGGGCCCGTGGCCGTGCCCACCGCCCTCCTGTACGCGGCCAGCTCGGCGGGCTGGCCCTGGCCCTCCGCGATCTTGCGGCTCAGGGCGTCCCACTCGTCGTAGAGCCGCTGGATCTCCTGGTCGAAGGCGATCTTGAAGGACTGGGCGGGCTTGCGGCGGGCGTACAACCAGCGCAGCACCGGCGCCTCCATGATCTCCAGCGCGTCGGCCGGAGTCGGCACGTCGCCCTTGGAGCTGCTCATCTTGGCCATGCCGGTGATGCCGACGAACGCGTACATGGGGCCGATCGGCTGCCGGCCGCCGAACACCTCGCCCACGATCTGGCCGCCGACGATCCACGCCGAGCCGGGAGAGTGGTGATCGACCCCCGACGGCTCGAAGACCACGCCCTCGTAGGCCCAGCGCATCGGCCAGTCGACCTTCCAGACGAGCTTGCCGCGGTCGTGCTCGGCCAGGCGCACGGTCTCGCCGAAGCCGCACTCGCAGGTGTAGGCCAGCTCGGTGGTCGCGTCGTCGTACGCGGTGACCGTCGTCAGGTCACGCTCGCACAGGTCGCAGTACGGCTTGTACGGAAAGTACTCCTCCACCTGCTTCGACCGGTAGCGGGAGAGCACGGCGTCGATCTTCGCGCGCTCGCGCACGGCGAGCAGGATCTGCTCGCGGTAGGCGCCGCGCGTGTACTGCTCGGTCTGGCTGATGCCGCGGTATTCGACGCCCAGCTCCTCCAGAGCCTGGATCATGGGCGCCTTGAAGTGCTCGGCCCAGTTGGCATGCGAGCTCCCGGGAGGGGCGGGCACCGAGGTCAGCGGCTTGCCGATGTGCTCGGCCCACGACGGGTCGACGCCCGCGGGCACCCTGCGGAAGCGGTCGTAGTCGTCCCAGGACAGCAGGTGCACGCACTCGACGCCGCGCCGCCGGATCTCGTCGGCGACCAGGTGGGGGGTCATGACCTCGCGCAGGTTGCCCAGGTGGATCGGGCCCGACGGGCTCAGGCCCGAGGCGCAGACGATCGGTTTGCCGGGCGCGCGCCGCTCGGCCTCGGTGATGACCTCGTCCGCGAACCTGGAGACCCAGTCGGTCTCGGCACTTTCCGCCATCGCGCCATTCTTGCGGCTCCGCGCCGCCCAAGCCAACGCGTTACCAACCAAACCCGCCGTGTCGCAGCTCCGCCCACCCGGCGCCGGGGCGGCGGGTGGGCGGACGGCGGGGTCGCTAGAGGGTCGCCGCGTGCGGGTCCCAGTCGGCGGGCAGCGGGTCCGGAGCGGTCGTGGTGGAGGTGATGGGCAGGAATTCCCCGCGCTCGCCGGACTCCGAGATGACGCACATGAGCTCGAGCACGTGGTACGCCAGCTCCCCGGACGCCCGGTGCCCCGTGCCCGCCCGGAGCGACCTGGCCAGGTCGAGCACGCCGATGCCGCGCCCGGCCGTGGTGCCCGACACCGGCAGCTCGCGCCAGTCCGCGTCGCGCGGTCCCCGGGCCAGCAGCGGGCCCTCGAAGGTGTTCGGGTCGGGGAGGGACAGCGCGCCCTCGGTGCCGATGATCTCGATCATCCGGCGGGGGACGGGCGAGTCGAAGCTGAACGTGGCCGTCGCCGTCGCCGTCCCCGGGAAGTCCAGCAGCGCGTTGACGTGCGTCGGGACGTCCACGGGGAAGACCAGGCCCTCCTTGGGCCCCGAGCCGACGACGCGGTGCGGCCGCGCCTTGCGGGTGTCGGCCGCGACCCGGGTGACGGGCCCGAGCAGCGAGACCAGGGCGGTCAGGTAGTAGGGGCCGAGGTCGAAGAGCGGGCCGCCGCCCGGCTGGTAGAAGAACTCGGGGTTGGGGTGCCAGGACTCCGGCCCCAGGTTCTGGATGGCGGACGTGACGGCGACCGGCTCCCCGATGAGCCCGGAGCGCAGGGCGTGCAGAGCCGACTGGAGCCCGGCGCCCAGGAACGTGTCGGGGGCGCCGCCGACCCGCAGGCCCAGGTTGGCGGCCTCGGCCACGACCTTGGCGGCCTCGTCCACGTTCATGGCCAGCGGCTTCTCGCCGTACACGTGCTTGCCGGCGCGCAGCGACTCCAGCGCGACTGCCGCGTGCGCGGACGGGACGGTGAGGTTGACGACGATCTCGACCTCGGGCACCGCCAGGACGGTGGCGAGGGTGCCCGACACGGGGACGCCGTGCTCGGCCGCGACCGCGGCGGCCCGCTCGGTGTCGATGTCCGCGAGGCCCAGCACGCGGACGTCGGGGAAGGAGGTGAGGTTGCGGAGGTATTGGCCACTGATGTTCCCGGCGCCGACGAGGGCGACGCCGATGGGGCCGTTGCTCAAGAGCCCTCCAGGGAGGTGAGGTAGGCGTGGCTGTCCGCGAGAGCGGCGAAGATGTCGGTCGCGCACTCGTCGAGCTCGACGATGCGCCAGGCGTCGGGCGCGGCGTCGAGGATCTCGGGCACCGGCATGACCCCGCGGCCCACCGCGGTGTGCGGCTCGCCCTTGACCACCGGGCCGTCCTTGACGTGCAGCGCCAGGACGCGCTCGGAGAGGCGGCCGAGCAGGGCGGGAACGTCCGCGCCGCCCACCGCCGCCCAGTAGGTGTCGATCTCCAGGAACACCTCGGGAGCGAGCAGGTCGGCCAGCACCTCGATGGCGTGCCGGCCGTCGATCTCGGGCTCGATCTCCCACCAGTGGTTGTGGTAGCCGATCCGCATCCCGTACCGGGCGGCCTGCTCGGCGAAGCCGTTCAGCAGATCGGCCGTGCGCGACAGGCCGTCGCGCGTGGTGAACTCCTCGTGCTCGATGCCGCCGGGGATGATCACCAGGTCGGTGCCGACCGTGGCGATGGCGTCGAAGACCTCCGCCGGCTCCTTGCTGAGCAGCGCGTACGCGTGCGTGCTCGACACCGTCAGCCCCAGGTCGTCCACGACCTCGCGGAAGCCCTTGGGGTCGGTCGTGGGGTCGTAGGGCTCGACGGACCGGTAACCGATCTCCGCGATCCGGCTCAGCACCGTGTCGCGGTCGGCCGCCAGCGCGTCCCTGACGGTGTAGAGCTGGACACTGATGGGTTTCGTCATCCGCGTACCCCCAGGAGGTGCTCGAGCGCGAGCTGGTTGAGCCGGGTGAAGTGGAAGCCGCGGGCGGCGGCCACCTCGGGGTCGAAGTCGTCCTTGGCCAGGTCTGCCCAGGTCTCGCCCGGCGCAAGCGTAGGCTGGGCGAGCTCGTCCACGCGGGAGGCGCGCAGGGCCTCCTGCACCTCGGGGTCGGCGCGGAAGGCCCGCGACTTCTCCTTGAGGATCAGGTAGGTGCGCATGTTCGCCGCCGCCGAGTCCCACACGTCCTGGGCGTCCTCGGTGCGCAGCGGCTTGTAGTCGAAGTGGCGGGGGCCGTCGTAGCCGCCGTTCTCCAGCAGGTCGACCAGGAAGAAGGCGCTCTTGAGGTCGCCGTGGCCGAAGATCAGGTCCTGGTCGTACTTGGGGCCGTGCTGGCCGTTGAGGTCGATGTGGAAGAGCTTGCCGTGCCACAGCGCCTGGGCGATGCCGTGCACGAAGTTGAGCCCGGCCATCTGCTCGTGGCCGACCTCGGGGTTGAGGCCCACCATCTCAGGGTGCTCCAGCTCGTTGATCAGCGCCAGGGCGTGGCCGATCGTGGGCAGGAGGATGTCGCCGCGGGGCTCGTTCGGCTTGGGCTCGAGGGCGAAGCGGAGGTCGTAGCCGCGCTCGCGGACGTACGAGCAGAGCGTGTCCAGGCCCTCCTTGTAGCGGTCGAGCGCGGCCTTGACGTCCTTGGCCGAGTCCGACTCGGAGCCCTCGCGGCCGCCCCAGCACACGTACGTCTTGGCGCCGAGCGAGGCGGCCAGGTCGATGTTCCTGATCACCTTGCGCAGCGCGTACCGGCGGACGTCGCGGTCGTTGCTGGTGAACGCGCCGTCCTTGAAGACCGGGTGGGTGAACAGGTTCGTGGTGGCCATCGGGACCTTCATGCCGGTCTCGTCCAGGGCCTTCCTGAACGCGGCGATGGCCTTGTCCCGGTCGGGCTCGACGGCGAGCAGGTCGTCGTCGTGGAACGTGACGCCGTACGCTCCCAGCTCCGAGAGCCTGTGGACGCTCTCCACCGGGTCGAGCGGCGCCCGCGAGGCGTCGCCGAAGGGGTCGCGCGCCTGCCAGCCGACCGTCCAGAGGCCGAAGGTGAACTTGTCGGTCGGGGTCGGGATGAAATCTGTCATTTGGGGCTGCTCCTCGGTTTAGTCCATAATCTGTACATAATCCTGAGGAGGCAGGCATGGCGGCGTCAAGAGGGGTCCGGCATGATTCCATGCGCGCCCGTAACCTGGCCGTAGTCCTGGGTGCCATCCACCGATCAGGACCTCACACCCGCGCCGCGCTCGCCGAGATGACGGGGCTCACCAAGACCACCGTGTCCAGCCTGGTCTCCGACCTGATCGAGGCGGGAGCGGTCGCCGAGGGCGGGGCCGTGCGGGGCGGCGAGCGGGGGCGGCCGGGCGTGGCGGTGAGCCTGAGCGGCGACCGGGTCGCCACGCTGGGGCTGGAGATCAACATCGACTACCTGGCCGCGTGCGTCGTCGATCTCACCCGCGCCGTGCGGCTGCGCCGTACCCGGCCTGCCGACAACCGCAACTCCGACCCCGTGGACATCCTCGGGAGCCTGCGCGACCTGGTGAAGGAGACGACGGCCGAGGCCGAGCTGGCCGGGCTGCGGGTCATCGGCGCGGCCCTGGCCGTGCCCGGCACCGTCGAGGGCGAGGTGCTGCGTAACGCGCCGCACCTGGGCTGGCGGGACGTACGCGTGCCGGACCTCGTGGACCTGCCCTTCGCCATCGACAACGAGGCGAACCTGGCGGCGCTCGGCGAGCTGTGGTTCGGCTCGCGGGAGACGGACTTCCTCTACGTGTCCGGTGAGATCGGCATCGGGGCCGGGCTCGTGGTGGGCGGCACCGTGTTCAGGGGCACGTTCGGGCTGGCGGGCGAGCTGGGCCACGTGGTCGTCGTGCCCGACGGGCCCGCGTGCAGGTGCGGCGGGCGGGGCTGCCTGGAGGTGTACGCCGGGCAGGACGCCCTGCTGGGGGCGCTGCCCTCGGTGTCCGAGCTGGTCACGCGGCTGGAGTCGGGGGAGCCCCGGGCGCTGGAGGCGTGCGGGCGGGCCGGGCACGCGCTCGGCGTGGCGCTCACCTCGGCCGTCCACCTGCTCGACCCGGGCCGGATCGTGCTCGGCGGGATCTACGCGCCGCTCTTCCCCTGGCTCGAAGGGCCGGTGGCGGAGGGGCTGGGCACCCGGCTGGGCCACATGCGAGGCACGCCGCCCGCCCTCGTGGTCTCGGGCATCGGCGCGGACGCCGCCGTGCTGGGCGCGGCGGGGCTGATCATCCAGCAGGTCATCGCCGAGCCCGCCCAGATGCTCGGCCTGTAAGGGGCGATCCCTACCATATCCGCATGCTGATCGAAGAGCGGGCCGCCGGGGACGGCGAGCTGGCCGAGCTGCTCGACGCGGCGTTCGCGGAGCTGGTGGCGCGTTACGGGCCCGAGGGGCGCTCGCAGGTCAAGGACGGCGCGAGGTTCCTCGTGGCGTCGGTGGACGGCCGGGCCGTCGGCTGCGGCGCCGTGCAGCCCGTGGACGACCTCACCGGGGAGCTCAAGCGGATGTTCGTGCTGCCCGAGTATCGCGGGCGCGGCATCGCCACGTCGATCCTGGGCGCGCTGGAGGGGCTGGCGTGGGATCTGGGCTACCGGAGGCTGCGGCTGGCCACCGGGCTGCGGCAGCCCGAGGCCATCGCGCTGTACGAGCGGTGCGCGTACCGGCCGATCGAGCCGTACGGCAAGTACGTGGACGCCCCGCTGACCCGCTGCTACGAGAAGCCGCTGGCTCAGTAGTAGCCCTTGGCGCCGTCGAGCAGCTCCCTGACCGTGTCGAGGTGGCCGACGTGCCTGGCGGTCTCCTCGACCATGTGGATCAGGATCCAGCGCAGCGTGGCGGCGCCCGAGCTGAAGCCGGGGAACTCGCCCACGTCGTCGAACGAGTGGGCGGCGACGATCTCGTTGGAGATCGCGCACTGCTGCTCGTACTCGTCGAGGAGCCGGGCCAGCGGGACGCCCTCGACCCGCATGTCGGCGTCCTCCGCCTGCTCGTCGAACTGCGGGTTGAGGGCCGAGTCGCGACCCAGGAAGAGGACCTCGAACCAGCAGTGCTCGGTCCAGCGCATGTGGGAGACCAGGCCCGCCACCGTCATGAGCGGCGAGGTCGGCAGGACCGGCCGGTGGGCGTCCTCCTCCGGCAGGCCCTCGCATTTCCAGCGCACGAGCGCGCGCTGCAGGTCGAGCCAGCCGACGAGCTGGGTGCGTTCGTCGGCCACGGCGGGAGGGCGTACGCGCGGGAGGCTCATGGCCGCCGACGCTACTTCAGCGATCGCCCGGCCGCACCGCATTTTCCCGGCGGTGGGCGGACCGGACGGCCCGCCCACCCGCTCCTCCTAGCCGTCGGCCGCGTCCTCCAGGCCCTGGACGTCGATCTTCCCCATGCCCAGCATGGCCTTGACGGCGCGCTGCGCCCGCTCCGGGTCGGGGTCGCCGATCAGCTCCTGGAGCCGGCGCGGGATGATCTGCCAGGACAGGCCGTACCTGTCCTTCAGCCAGCCGCACTGTGACTCCTCGCCGCCCTCGGTGAGCTTCGCCCACAGCTCGTCGACCTCCTCCTGCGAGTCGCAGTCGACGTAGAGCGAAATGGCCTCGGTGAACTTGAACTCCGGGCCGCCGTTCAGCGCGATGAACCGCTGCCCGGCCAGCTCGAACGTCACCACCATGGCCGCCCCGGTGGGCCCTGGCGTGACCTCGAGGACGCGCGAGTCCTTGAACAGCGAGGTGTAGAACCCGGCGGCCTCCTCGGCCTGGTCGTCGAACCAGAGGAACGTGGTGATCTTCTGCATGGCGTTTCCTTCCTGAGAGGTCTCTCGCCAACGCGTCGAACTCCCCCGGGCCGGATCGACAGACCAGACATCGGATCTTCTCTTTTTTCTGACGGGCCCTACGCAGGCGCCGGCGCGGTGCTCTCGCGGATCACCAGGCTGGTCGCCAGCTCGACCCGCGGCGTCTCGGGCTCCTGGCCGTTGATGAGCTGGATCAGCATGCGGGCGGCCATGGCCGCCATGTTGGCCAGGGGCTGGCGCACGGTGGTCAGCGTGGGGGTGACCCACTGGGCGAAGGACAGGTCGTCGAACCCGACCACGCTCAGGTCCTCCGGCACGCGCAGGCCGCGCGCGTGGGCCGCCCGGTACGTCGCCAGCGCCTGGATGTCGTTGCCCGCGAAGACGGCCGTGGGGCGGTCGGGCAGGTCCAGCAGCTCCAGGGCGTGGTGGTAGGCCGGCTCGTGGGTGTAGTCGCCGTGCCGGACCAGGGCGGGGTCGACCTCGATGCCCACCTGGTCGAGCGCGGCGCGGTAGCCGTCGAGCCGGGCCCGCGAGGTCAGCCGGTGCGCGGGGCCGGTGATCATCGCGATCCGCCGGTGGCCGAGCCCGATCAGGTGCCTGGTCGCGGTGAAGCCGCCGTTCCAGCTGGTCGAGCCGACCGACGGCACGTCGGGGCCCTCGTCCACCGACGGCTGCACCACCACGAACGGGATGCCCAGCCGCCGCAGCTCGCGCTCCTGGTCGGCCGAGAGCTCGGAGATGACCAGGATCGCGCCGAGCGAGCCGCGCGTGCCGAGGTCGTCGAGCCACTGGCGGGCCAGGTTGCTCCGCTTGTGGACGGCCGAGACGACCAGGCCCATGCCCTCGGCCTGCAGCGCCTCCTCGGCGCCGCGGATCAGCTCCACCGCCCAGGGGTTGTCCAGCTCGTTGATGACGAACTCGATCAGGCCGCCGGGGTGCTCGTAGCGGCCGGGCAGCGTGTAGCCGTGCTGGCCGAGCAGCCGCTGGACCTTGCCCCTGGTCTTCGCGGAGACATCCGACCTCCCGTGCAGCACCTTGGACACGGTCGAGACCGAGACGCCGGCTTGGGCCGCGATGTCGGCCATCGTGCTCCGCCGCTCCGTCGTGATGTCGTCCACTGTTCACATCCTCCCGAGCTCTAAGTCTGCCGTCTCGAACAAGCCCTTGACGACATCGGATGTCTGGCCTACCTGACGCTTCGTTAGGGTGTCGATCATGGAGTCGACGACCGCGGAACAGTACCGGCGCTTCGCGTCGAGGGAGGCCCGCGGCTCGTCGCCGCTCTACGAGCAGCTCGCCTCCGGGGTGGCGGACGACCCCGACCTGATCGCGCTGCTGTCCGGCCTCCCGCCGGTAAAACGGCAGCCCAACCTGCTGTTCGCCGCGGCCCGGTACGTCGCGGGGACGCCCGCCGGCTACCAGGAGTTCCGCCGGTCCGTGCTCGACCACCGCGACGCGGTCGTCGCCACGATGCTCGCCCGCCGTACCCAGACCAACGAGGCGGCCCGGTGCGCCGCGCTCTACCCCCTGCTCGCCTCCCTCCCGCAGCCGCTGGCGCTGCTGGAGGTCGGCGCGTCGGCCGGCCTGTGCCTGCTGCCCGATCGCTACGGCTACGACTACGACGGACGCCTGGCCGGGGAAGTGGACAGCCCGTTGCGGCTGCGCTGCCGCACCGAGGGCGAGTCGCGTTTCCCCGAGCCGGGCGCGGTGACCGTCGCGTGGCGGGCCGGCATCGACCTCAACCCCCTCGACGTCACCGACCCCGACGACGTCCGGTGGCTCCGGACGCTGGTCTGGCCCGGACAGCACGACCGTCTGCGGCGCCTGGACACCGCCGTCGAGCTGGCGCGCCGGGATCCGCCCCGCATCGTGCGGGGAGACCTCAACGCGCGTCTCGGCGAGGTGGCCGCCGAGGCGCCCGCGCATGCCACGCTCGTCGTCTACCACACCGCGGTCCTCTATTACGTGCCGGACGACGGGCGCGCCACGTTCGTGGAGCAGGTCCGACGGCTCGGCGGCCACTGGATCGCCCAGGAGGACCCGGGCGTCCTGCCGGGCGTGGACGCGCGTCTCCGCGAGCGGCCGCCGGCGGACGTCCTCACCTACGCGCTCGCGCTCGACGGGCGTCCCGTCGCGTTCTCCGCGATGCACGGCGGCTGGCTCCGCTGGCTGGCCGACTGAGACCCCAGCCTCGTCACTCGCGCGCCGCGAGCGTGTCCGCCGGACGGGAGCTCAGCGCGAACCTGCCCGGGACGGCCGTGGCCGCCAGCGCCAGCGCCGCCACGGCGGCGACCACCGCGAGGTACGCGCCCGGCGGCACGTACGGCAGCGCCGACCCCGTCATCCCCGCGCTGAAGGCGGCCAGCGTCACCAGCGAGATCGCCGTCCCGAGCGCCACCGCCACGACCGTCGCCGTCAGCGTCTCCGCGCGCAGCATCCGCGCCGCCTGCCGCCGCGTCGTGCCCACCACCCGCAGCAGGGCGAGCTCCCTGGACCTGGCCAGGGTGGACATGGCCAGCGTGTTGACCACGGCGATCGCGCAGAAGGCGATGATCAGGCCCATGGCGACGTACGTGACCGCCGCGTTGGGGCTGTCCACCTGCGCCGTCCCGGCCCCGTCGAGCACCGGCGCGCCGGACGCCCGCCGGAGCGCCTCGCGGTCCCCGCCGGAGACCAGGACGGTGCCCCGGGGGTCGTCCACGTGGCCCGCGACGAGCTCCCGGGAGAGGGTCAGGTCGCCGAAGCCCAGGCCGCGGGCGTAGATCGCGACGACCCGCACCTCGGCGGGGGTGCCGTCGCCGAGCACCAGCCCGAGCCGGTCTCCCACGCCGGCGTCCAGGCGGTCGGCGGCGGTGCGGCTGATCGCCGCCGACGTGCCGCCGAGCCCGTCCAGCGAGCCCGCCACCACGCCCAGATCCATCGTCCGCTCCAGGCCGCCGGGCGTGACGGCCTGGACGGCGTACTTCTCGAGATCGATCCTGACCGACGTGCGCAGCACCTCCGTGACGGCACGCACGCCGGGCACCTGGCGCGCGGCGGCGGCGGAGGCGCCGGGCCCGAGCACGTGGTCGGCCCTGACGCCCGCGCTCAGCTCGCCCTGCGCGGCGTGTCCCATGGTGGTCTGCACGAACAGGATCGTGCACGTCATCGCCGTCATCAGGGTCAACGGCACGATCACCGAGGCCAGCCGGCCGGTGCCGGCCCGCAGGCTCTTGCGCGCGAGGTAGCCGGCCACGCCGGGGGCGCGCAGCGGCAGCGCGGTCACCGCCCGCGCGACCAGCGGCCCGAGCAGGGCGACCGAGATCGTCCACACCAGCGCGGTCAGCATGGTGACCGGGCTGGAGGCCGCCTCCGTGTTCAGGCCGGACAGCACGATCGTCAGGACCACGCCGCCGGCCAGGGCGAGCAGGCCCGCGACCAGCCGCACCGGCGGGATCCCGGCGGCGGGCATCGCCGTCTCTCCCAGCGCCTCCACCGGCCTGATCCGCGCCGTACGGCGGGCCGAGACGCGCGCCGCCACCCACGCGGCCACCAGCGTGGTCAGCACCGCGACGATCGAGGGGAACGGGCTGACCACCAGCCGCAGGTTCGCCGGCATCGCGCCCAGATCGACGAACCTGGACCGCAGCCAGAACCCGAGCGCGATCCCGGCCCCGGAGCCGAGCGCCCCGGCGACCGCGCCGATGAGCAGGGCCTCGCCGCCGACGAGCCTCCTGACCTGTCCGGGCAGGGCGCCGACGGCCCGCAGCAGGGCGATCTCACGCCGGCGCTGCTGCATGGACAGGGCGAACGTGCCCACCACGACGAGGATCGCCACCAGCAGCGAGGTGCCGCCGAGGGCGCCGCCCAGGCTGATGAGCCTGACCCGGGAGTTCTCCGCCCCGGGGAACTCGACCGCGCCGCGCTCGTCGCCGGTGTAGGCCACGGCGCCCTTGACGGCGACCTCGACCCCGGACCAGACGCCGATCGCCGTCACCAGGCCGTCGCGCCCGGCCAGGCGGCGGGCCTCGCCGGTGGCGAAGAAGATCGTGTCCTGGCCGGGCAGCGCCTGCGCGGTCACCCCCACCACGCGGTGGCCGGGGATGGCCCGGCCGGCGTGGCGGGCGTCCACCACCACCTCGTCCGCGGCCTTGGGGGCGCGCCCCTCGGCCAGCGTGAACGGGGTGAGCGCGGCCGACTCCCAGCCGTGGGCGGTGAACCCGGCGTAGGGAAAGGTCACCTCCGTGACCACCTTGGTCACGCCGGGCACGCGGGCGAGGTCCTGCGCCAGGGAGGCCGGGATCCACCTGCGCTCGGACAGGAGCTTGGCCTTCTCCTTGCCGCTCTCCTTGGTCTGCCGGACGTACTGGTCGCCCGCCACGATCACGGGGGCGCCGGCGTACCTCTCGGGAGCCACCCCGCCGCGCAGGCCCGTCTCCAGCAGCATCCCGCACGCGGTCACCAGCGCCGCCGCGCACAGCAGGGCCACGAACGCGCCGGCGAACCCGGCCTTGCGGTGGCGGAGCATCCTCAACGCGAAGGAGATCATCAGTTCCACGCCCCCAGCCCGGTCATGCGCCCGGCCACCTTCTCGGCGGTGGGAGCGGCCATCGCGTCCACGATCCGGCCGTCGGCCAGGAACAGCACGTTGTCGGCGTACGAGGCCGCCACCGGGTCGTGGGTCACCATCACCACGG
The DNA here is from genome assembly GCF_014873145.1 of Nonomuraea angiospora. Taxonomy (NCBI): domain Bacteria; kingdom Bacillati; phylum Actinomycetota; class Actinomycetes; order Streptosporangiales; family Streptosporangiaceae; genus Nonomuraea; species Nonomuraea angiospora. The sequence goes on from NZ_JADBEK010000001.1 coordinate 8,144,970, forward strand.
TCTGGCCCAGCCCGGAGACCACCTCCCGCAGGAGGGTCAGCACGTCGCGCGCGGTCATCGTGTCCAGCGCGCCGGTCGGCTCGTCGCCGAACACCACCTCCGGCCTGGTCACCAGCGCCCTGGCGATCGCCACGCGCTGCTGCTGGCCGCCGGAGAGCTCGGCCGGGCGGTGCCCGGCGCGGCCGTCGAGGCCCACCCTGTGCACGACCTCCCGCAGCCAGCCCTGGTCGATCCGGGTGCCGGCCAGCATGAGCGGCAACGTGATGTTCTCCGTCACGGTCAGTGCGGAGACCAGGTTGAAGGCCTGGAACACGAAGCCGACGCGCCGCCGCCGGAGCTCGGTCAGCGCGTTCTCGTCCATGCCCGCCAGGTCGGTGCCGCCCAGCCGCACCGATCCCGAGCTGGGGACGTCGAGCCCGGCCGCGCAGTGCAGGAACGTGCTCTTGCCCGAGCCCGAGGGGCCCATGACGGCGGTGAAGGTGCCCCGGGGGATGGCGATCGACACCTCGCGAAGGGCCGCCACCGCGCTCCGGCCCCTTCCATACACCTTGCTCACCGCGTCCAACCGCACTGCCTCTGTCATGGTTCAAGCCTGCTGATCTGCGCTTTCCGCCACCAGAGAGCCGGTCACCACCCCGCCATGACCTCATCATGATCCGGACATAATGGTCAGGTGATCCGCATTCTCCTGGCCGAGGACCAGCACGTCATCAGGGAAGCGCTCGTGACCCTGATCAGCATCGAGCCCGACATCGAGGTGGTCCACGCGGTCGAGTCCGGGGACGCGGTGGTCTCCGCCGCCCTGGTCCACCAGCCGGACGTGGCCGTCCTGGACGTCGACATGCCCGGCACGATCGACGGCCTCGACGCCGCCGGCGAGCTGCGCGCGAAGCTGCCGGGCTGCCGCACGCTCATGCTCACCGGCCACGGCAAGCCGGGCCACCTGCGCCGCGCGCTCGCCTCCCAGGTGGACGGCTTCATCCTGAAGACCGCCTCGCCGGAGGAGCTGACGGGCGCGATCAGGAAGGTGGCGCGGGGCGAACGGGTTCTGGACCCCTCGCTCGCCAGCACCGCGTGGAACCTGGCCGACAACCCCCTCACCTCGCGCGAGGCCGACGTCCTGCGGCTGGTCGCGGCGGGCGCCGAGGCGACCGAGATCGCGGACCGGCTCTTCCTGAGCGCGGGGACCGTCCGCAACTACATCACCGCGATCGTCGCCAAGCTCAACGCCCGCAACCGCACCGACGCCGTGCGCATCGCCACCGAGGCGGGCTGGATCTAGATCGGGACCGTGGCGGTCAGCTCGAAGCAGTCGTCCTGCCGGGACACCGCCAGCCGCCCGTCGAGCGCCGTCAGCCGGGTGGTGAGGTTGCCGATCCCGGCCGAGCCGCGGCGTCCCTCCGCCGCGTGTGCCCCGTCGTTGCGCACGCTCAGCCGTACGGCGCCGCCCCGTACGGACGTCGTGATCGTGCAGCGGCGGGCCGAGCTGTGCCGCAGGACGTTGGTGACGGCCTCCCTGAGCACGATGCCGAGCGTGGTGTCGGCCTCCCCGCCGAGGGGGTCGTGGCCGAGGTCGAGCTGGACGTCGATGCCCGCGGTCGCCAGCAGCGCACGGGCCGACTCCGCCTCGGTGACCAGGGACAGCTCCCGGTGCCCGCCCGACACCGTCCGCAGGTCCCGCATCGCCTGCTCGGTCATCGACAGGACGTCGTCCAGCTCCTTGCGCGCCCGTTCGGCGTCGAGGCGGCGGGCGAGCTCGCACTTGAGCAGGATCGCCGCCAGGGTGTGCCCGAGGAGGTCGTGCAGGTCACGGGCGGCACGCAGGCGTTCCTCGACGACGGCCGCGCGGGCCGGGCCGTCCCGCGACTCGTGCAGCTCCCTGGCCAGCTGGGCGAGCTTGAGCAGCCCGTACACGACCAGGCCGGTCACGACCGTGCTGATCGCGTAGTTGACGGTCACCGGGACCGGCAGGCCGAGCAGCACGCCGGCCGCCGCCACCACCGCGACGATGGCCGCCACCAGCGGCAGCGCCGCCGCCCACGGGAAGGCCAGCAGGATCGGCCCCGCCAGGAATCCCGCCACTCCCAGCCACGTCTGCCCGAACAGCGGGATCGGCGCGAACGTCAGCACCGCCATGATCGACAGCGCCACCGGGTGCCGCCCCTCGACCGATCGCAGCTGCATGAAGACGATGACGGCCAGCGGGACCGCCGGCCACAGCGAGCCGGCCACCAGCAGCGCCTTGGCCGAGAACCCCACCAGCACGGCCGCCAGCAGCGCCATCGGCAGCACGCTGCCGCCCGTGTCGGGGACGGGCTCGGTGACCGTGGCGGGCAGCCTCGCCTCCACCGTCACCAGGGCGTCGTCGGTGAGCCCGACGGCGAGCGTGCCGCCGGCCGCCTCGACCTGGGCCGGCAGGTCGCCCAGGCTCTCGTCGCCGGCCGTGCGGGCGCCGTCGTGGGAGACGCGCAGCCGTACCGTGCCCGCCTCCGTGAAGGTCTCGATGCGGCAGGTGGTGGCCGTGCGCCGCCGTACGATCTCCGTCACGGCCTCCCGGAGCACCGCCGCCAGGAGCGCTCCCGCGGGACCCAGCGGCTCGGCGTGCCCGATGCGCACGTCCACGGTGACGCCCGCGGCGGTCAGCATGGCCTTGGCGGTGGTGGTCTCGGGGGCCAGGGACATGGCCCGGTAGCTCGCCGCCGCCGCCCTGGCCTCGGCCAGCGAGCGGCGGGCGGTCTCCACGTCGGGGTCGCCCCTCCGGGCGCCGTCGGCGATGGCGGCCAGCGCCCTGCCCAGGCCCGCGCTCAGCTCGGCGGCGATGCGCAGCCGCTCCTCGGCCGCCGCCGTCACCGCCAGGGCGAGCCTGGCCGCGTTCACCTCGTCGATCCGGTCGATCATTCTCGTCAGGCCGTAGACGACCAGGGAGATCAGCACCATGCTGATCACCGGGTCGGCGGGGCCGAGCAGCGCGGCGCTCGCCGCCACCGCCAGGGCGAGCGGCCACAGCCGGGTCAGCAGCAACGTCCCGCCGACGAAGCCGAGCACGCCGACGGAGGAGCCGGTCAGCAGGACCGACCCGTACGCCAGGACGGCCTGGAGGGGGACCAGCCACCACGACCGCCACCGGGCGAAGGCGACCTGCACCCCGAACACGGCCGGCGCCAGGGGCGAGCCGGCGGCCGCATAGACGCTCGCGAAGCCCGCGAACACCACGACTACGATCAGCATCGCCCGCTTGTGCACCCGAGCAGCCTAGGAGACGCCGGATGCCGGGCCTCAGGCGGAGGTCCCGACCGGAGCGGCGGCAACCTGCCGCCCGGCCGACGTCCTGGGCCCGCGGGCGGAGCCGGCCAGGACCGCGGCCGCGCAGGCCGACACCAGGCCGGCGAGAGCGGCGGCGGCGCCGAGCGTCAACGCGTCGGGGTGGACGAGGGCCTGCCCGCGCTGCGCCTGCCACAGCACCAGCCCGGTGAGCCCCGCGTACCCGAAGGCGGCGACGACCACCAGCGCGGTACGGGCGCCGGCGCCCGCGAGGGCCCGGAAGCGCCGGGCGAGCAGGCGCAGGCCGATCGCGACCAGCGGGAGCACCTGCAGGGCGTGCAGCCCGACGAAGTGCGCCACCCGCAGGTCGCCCGCGCCGCTCTCCCACCCGGTGACCGGCACGCCGGCGCCGCCGTCGGGCGCGCCGACACTGTGCGCGCCGATCGTGGTCAGGCTCAGCCCCCTGGCCAGCCCCTCCGCCTGGTCGGGGGTGGGAGCGGTCATCAGGTAGCCGACGGACATGCCGGCGAGCGAGATGGCCAGCCCCAGCGGGATCGCCCACGCCATCGCCCGGTCCAGGCGGCGCTGCGCCACCAGGAGGATCCCCATCCCGAAGGTCAGCAGCCAGCCCAGGTACGCGGCGCCACCCATGATCATGAAGACCGTCTCGTCCAGCCCGGTGGCGAAGTTGAAGTGGCTGCGCACGCCCCGGGCCGCCTGGAAGGTGATGGCCGTGATCTCCGGGAGGAGGAAGCCGCCCACGGTCACCGTGCCCAGCCACCACAGCGTCCGCCGCCACCGCTGAGCCTGGCCGATCATCCAGGCCAGCGTGAGCGCGTAGAGCCCGAGGGAGATCGCGAACTTGATCGGCTTGAGCCACACCCCGTGGCCCATCAGCGTCCGCCCGTCCACCGCGAGCCCGATCGCGCAGCCGACGGCCAGCACCGCCATCGCCGCCGCGCAGTAGCTGAGCGGACCATGCCACGCGGACGTGGTCTTCCGAAAGTCCCGGCGCTGGAGCAGGGCACCCATGACGACTCCTTCACATCGACTGGATGCAACTCTGCTGGTCAGCGGCCTGCCCAACCAGAGACGTGATCACCGGCTCGGCATGATCTCGTCACGAATCGGGCATCTCTTTATGGCCGGGCCGAAAATGCGAAAACTGGGGTGACCGTTATGGTGCTGGCGAAAAAGCCGGCCCCCACGGAAGGGACGCTGCGTTCCTGGTTGCTGGAGGGTTTGCAGACCGACCGGAAGCAGATCGAGCACGGCCCCCATGTGAAGCACCCGTGGTGGCGGGTGATGTGCCTGACCGGCGTGGACTACTTCTCCACGCTGGGCTACCAGCCGGGCATCGCGGCGCTGGCGGCCGGGCTGCTCTCGCCGCTGGCCACGTTGTTCCTGGTGGCGCTCACGCTGCTGGGGGCGCTGCCGGTCTACCGCAGGGTCGCGGTCGAGAGCCCGTACGGGCAGGGCTCGATCGCGATGCTGGAGAAGCTGGCGCCGCAGTGGTGGGGCAAGCTGTTCGTGCTGGCCCTGCTCGGCTTCGCGGCCACCGACTTCGTGATCACGATGACGCTGTCGGCGGCGGACGCGACCGCGCACATCCTGGAGAACCCGTTCGCGCCGGCCTTCCTGGCCGGCCAGCGGGTCATCGTGACGCTCGTGCTGCTCGCCCTGCTCGGCGGCGTGTTCCTGATGGGCTTCACCGAGGCGATCGGCATCGCCGTGGTGCTCGTCTTCGTCTACCTGGCGCTGAACGCGGTCGTGGTCGCGACGGCCCTCGCGCACGTGCTGGAGGCCCCGCAGGTGGTCGTCGACTGGAAACGCGCGCTGAGCCTGGACTTCTCCAGCCCGCTGGCCATGATCGGCCTGTCTCTGGTGGTCATGCCGAAGCTGGCGCTGGGCCTGTCCGGGTTCGAGACCGGCGTCGCGGTGATGCCGGTGGTCAAGGGCGAGATCAAGGAGCGGATCAAGGGCGCCAGGCGGATGCTCACCACCGCCGCGCTGATCATGAGCGTCTTCCTGATCCTCTCCAGCTTCGTCACCACCGTGCTCATCCCGCACCGGGAGTTCGCGGAGGGCGGCAAGGCGAACGGCCGGGCGCTGGCCTACCTGGCGCACGAATATCTGGGCAACTGGTTCGGCACCGTGTACGACGTCTCCACGATCGCCATCCTGTGGTTCGCCGGGGCCTCGGCGATGGCCGGGCTGATCAACCTGGTGCCGCGCTACCTGCCCCGGTACGGCATGGCGCCGGAGTGGACGGGCGCGATCCGGCCGCTGGTGCTGGTGTTCTCGGTCATCGCGTTCGCCATCACGATCGCCTTCGACGCCGACGTGAACGCCCAGGGCGGCGCGTACGCCACCGGCGTGCTCGTGCTCATGCTCTCGGCCGCGGTCGCGGTGACGTTGTCGGCGGGAAAACGGGGCGAGCACAAGGCCATGGTCGGGTTCGCGCTCATCTCCTTCGTCCTGGCCTACACCCTGATCGACAACGTCATCGAGCGGCCGGACGGCGTCAAGATCGCCTCGTTCTTCGTCGCGAGCATCGTCGGCCTCTCGGTGATCTCCCGCGCCACCCGCTCCACCGAGCTGCGGGTCACGGCGGTGCACCTGGACCCGCTGGCCGAGCAGTTCGTCAACGAGGCGGCGTGCGGCGAGATCCACGTGATCGCCAACGAGCCGCACCAGCGGGACCAGGCCGAGTACAACGACAAGCTGCGCGAGGCGTGGCTCACTCACCGGCTGCGTCCCGCGGAGCCCGTCCTGTTCGTGGAGGCGACGGTGCCGGACGCCTCGGAGTTCGAGTCGGAGCTGCACGTCAGAGGCGAGGAGCGGTTCGGCCACAAGATCCTGTCGGTCGAGACCTCCGCGGTGCCGAACGCGCTGGCCGCGCTGCTGCTGCATATGCGCGACCGCACCGGCTCCGTGCCGCACATCTACTTCCACTGGACCGAGGGCACTCCGGTCGTGGCGATGCTGCGGTACCTGGTCTTCGGCGGCGGTGACGTGCCGCCGGTGACCAGGGAGGTGCTGCGCCAGGCCGAGCCGGACCCTCAGCTGCGGCCGCGCGTCCACGTGGGCTGACCGCGGGGGTCGTGTACGGATCACGTCAAGAATCAACCCCCCGCCGTATGAAACCCGTCAAGAACGGCAAAACGGGCTTATTTCCGGGTTTTCCTTGCTCAAGAGCCGCTCATCTCGGGCGGTGGGAAACAGGTTCCGGAGTTGAGGAGTGGGGATGGCCGACGTCATCTTCGTCGCCCTGACGATCGCGATCTTCGTGATCTTCGGGCTGGTCGTCAAGGCGGTGGAGCACCTGTGAGTGCTGTCAACGCCGCCGGCCTGGCCGTGGTCGCCGGGCTGGTGATCTTCATGGTCGTGGCCCTGCTGTTCCCGGAGCGCTTCTGATGAGCACGACCGCCGCAGGGATGATCTTCATCGCCTCCCTGATCGCCGCTCTGGCCCTCGTGCACAAGCCGTTCGGCGACTACATGTACCGGGTCTACTCGAGCGCCAGGCACAACGCCGTCGAGCGCGTGATCTACCGGTTGCTCGGGGTGCGCGCGGACGCCGAGCAGAGCTGGGGCGTCTACGCGCGCAGCCTGCTGGCGTTCTCGCTGATCTCGATCCTCTTCGTGTACGCCGTGCAGCGGCTGCAGGACAAGCTGCCGCTCAGCGTCGGGATGAAGCCGGTCACCGACCACATCGCCTGGAACACGGCGGTCAGCTTCGTCACCAACACCAACTGGCAGGCCTACTCCGGCGAGTCCACGATGGGCCACCTGACCCAGATGGCCGCGCTGGCGGTGCAGAACTTCGTGTCGGCGTCGGTGGGCATGGCCGTGGCCATCGCCCTGGTGCGCGGGTTCGCCCGGCGCAGCTCCGACACCATCGGCAACTTCTGGGTGGACCTGGTCCGCGGTTCGCTGCGGATCCTGCTGCCGATCGCCTTCGTCGGCGCCCTCGTCCTGGTGGCCGGCGGGCTGATCCAGAACTTCTCCGGCCCGCACGAGGTCACCACGCTGACCGGCCACACCCAGTCGATCACCGGCGGCCCGGTGGCCTCGCAGGAGGTCATCAAGGAGCTGGGCACCAACGGCGGCGGCTTCTACAACGCCAACTCGTCCCACCCGTTCGAGAACGCCACCACCTGGACGAACTGGCTGGAGATCTTCCTGATCCTGGTGATCCCGTTCACGCTGACGCGCACCTTCGGCAAGATGGTCGGGCAGGTCCGGCAGGGGTACGCGATCCTCGCCGTGATGGGCGTGATCGCGCTGGCCAGCGTGCTGCTCACCAACGTCTTCGAGCTGGGCGGGCACGCGACCGTGCCGCAGGCCGCCGGGGCGGCGATGGAGGGCAAGGAGGTCCGCTTCGGCGTCTCCAACTCCGCCACCTTCGCCGCCGCCACCACGCTGACCAGCACCGGCGCGGTGAACTCGTTCCACGACTCCTACACGCCGTTCGGCGGCATGATGACGCTGTTCAACATGATGCTGGGCGAGGTCGCGCCCGGCGGGGTCGGCTCGGGCCTGTACGGCATGCTGATCCTGGCCGTGATCACGGTGTTCGTGGCGGGCCTGATGGTCGGCCGCACCCCCGAATACCTGGGCAAGAAGATCGGCTCCCGCGAGATCAAGCTGGCCTCGCTGTACTTCCTGGTCACGCCGGTGCTGGTGCTGATCGGCACGGCGTCCGCCATGGGCTCGGCGCAGCAGCGGGCGAGCATGCTGAACTCGGGCCCGCACGGCCTGTCCGAAGTGCTGTACGCGTTCACCAGCGCCTCCAACAACAACGGGTCCGCCTTCGCCGGGATCACCGTCAACACCCCCTGGTACGACGTGGCGCTCGGCCTGTGCATGGCCTTCGGCCGGTTCCTGCCGATCATCCTGGTGCTGGCGCTGGCCGGTTCGCTGGCCGCGCAGGCGCCGGTCCCCGAGAGCGCCGGCACGCTGCCGACGCACCGGCCGCAGTTCGTCGGCATGGTCGTCGGCGTGACGATCATCCTGGTCGCCCTCACCTTCCTCCCGGCGCTCGCGCTCGGCCCCATCGCAGAAGGACTGTCCTGACATGTCATCCCCCGCGCTCAAGAAGGCGGAGCGGAACGGCCGCGTGGGCGGCGGTCTGCTCGACCCGAAACAGCTGCTGACGTCGCTGCCGGACGCGTTGAAGAAGCTCAACCCGGCGACGCTGTGGCGTAACCCGGTGATGTTCATCGTCGAGGTCGGCGCCGTGTTCACCACGGTGCTGGCGATCCTCGACCCCTCGTTCTTCGCCTGGGCCATCGTGGTCTGGCTCTGGCTGACCGCCGTCTTCGCCAACCTGGCCGAGGCCGTCGCCGAGGGACGCGGCAAGGCGCAGGCGGCCACGTTGCGCAAGGCCAAGACCGACACTCAGGCCCGCCGCCTCAGGAGCCGCGCGTCCGCGGACTGGGACGTGGTCGCGGCGCCCGAGCTGCGGCAGGGCGACTTCGTGATCGTCGAGGCCGGGGAGACCATCCCCGGCGACGGCGACGTGGTCGAGGGCATCGCCTCGGTGGACGAGTCGGCCATCACCGGCGAATCCGCCCCGGTGATCCGCGAGTCCGGCGGCGACCGTTCGGCGGTCACGGGCGGCACCAGGGTGCTGTCCGACCGGATCGTCGTCCAGATCACCCAGAAGCCCGGCGAGAGCTTCATCGACCGCATGATCGCCCTGGTCGAGGGGGCGAACCGGCAGAAGACGCCGAACGAGATCGCCCTCAACATCCTGCTGGCGGCCCTGACGATCATCTTCCTGGTGGCCACCGTCACCATGCAGCCGCTGGCCATCTACTCCAAGCTCACCAACCCGGGCGTGCCCGACTCGCTCGCGCTCACCTCCGACGGCGTCGCCGGCGTGGTGCTGGTGTCGCTGCTGGTGTGCCTGATCCCGACCACGATCGGCGCGCTGCTGTCGGCCATCGGCATCGCGGGCATGGACCGCCTGGTCCAGCGCAACGTGCTGGCGATGAGCGGGCGCGCGGTCGAGGCCGCCGGCGACGTGTCCACGCTGCTGCTGGACAAGACCGGCACGATCACCCTGGGAAACCGGCAGGCGTCGGAGTTCGTCCCCGTGGAGGGCGTCACCGAGGCCGAGCTCGCCGAGGCCGCGCAGCTGTCCAGCCTGGCCGACGAGACCCCCGAGGGCCGCTCGATCGTCGTCTTCGCCAAGCAGCGCTACGGCCTGCGCGAGCGGGAGATCCACGGCGCCGAATGGGTGCAGTTCACCGCCCAGACCCGCATGTCCGGGGTCAACCTGGGCGAGCGGCAGGTCCGCAAGGGCGCGGCGACCGCGGTGATGAAGTGGGTCCGCGACCGGGGCGGCCACCCCACCGACGAGGTCGGGCACATCGTGGACGGCATCTCCGGCTCCGGCGGCACCCCGCTGGTCGTCGCGGAGAAGGGCCGCGTGCTCGGGGTCATCCACCTCAAGGACGTGGTCAAGCAGGGCATGCGCGAACGCTTCGACGAGATGCGCCGCATGGGCATCCGCACCGTCATGATCACCGGCGACAACCCGCTGACCGCCAAGGCCATCGCGGACGAGGCCGGCGTGGACGACTTCCTGGCCGAGGCCACCCCCGAGGACAAGCTCGCCCTGATCAGGAAGGAGCAGCAGGGCGGCCGCCTGGTCGCGATGACCGGCGACGGCACCAACGACGCCCCCGCCCTGGCCCAGTCGGACGTCGGCGTGGCGATGAACACCGGCACCTCGGCCGCCAAGGAGGCCGGGAACATGGTGGACCTCGACTCCAACCCGACCAAGCTGATCGAGATCGTCGAGATCGGCAAGCAGCTGCTCATCACCCGCGGCGCGCTGACCACGTTCTCCATCGCCAACGACATCGCGAAGTACTTCGCGATCATCCCGGCCATGTTCGCGGCCGTCTACCCGGGCCTGGACGCCCTGAACGTCATGCGCCTGGCCAGCCCGCAGTCGGCGATCCTGTCCGCGGTCGTGTTCAACGCCCTGGTCATCATCGCGCTGATCCCGCTGGCGCTGCGCGGCGTCCGGTACCGGCCCTCCAGCGCCTCCAAGCTGCTCTCGCGCAACCTCTACGTCTACGGCCTGGGCGGCATCGTCGCGCCGTTCGCCGGCATCAAGATCATCGACCTGTTCATTCAGTTTCTTCCGGGGATGTCGTAATGGACCGTCTACCCAGCTGGCTGCGCCGGCATCTGGCCGCGATCAGGGCCGTGGCCGTCCTGACCGTGCTGCTCGGCCTGATCTACCCGCTGGCCACCACCGGGATCGCGCAGGCGCTGTTCAACGGCAAGGCCAACGGCTCGATCGGGCGGGCCGGCAGCGCGATCATCGGCCAGTCCTTCACCGACGCCGGCGGCAACCCGGTGAAGAAGTACTTCCAGTCCCGCCCGTCGGCCGCCGGCGACGGCTACGACCCGACCTCGACCGGGGCGAGCAACCTGGGCCCCGAGGACGTCGTCGATGTGCTGCCGGTGCCGGGCGCCGAGGGCAGGCAGTCGCTGCTGACGCAGGTGTGCGCCCGGTCCAAGGTGGTCGGCGAGCTGGAGGGCGTCAGCGGCGCCCGCCCGTACTGCACCCCTGACGGGGTCGGCGCGGTGCTGAAGGTCTTCCCCGGCAGGGCGGTCAGCGTCAACCAGGCCTGCCCCGCCGCCCCCTTCGTCGCCACCTACCAGGGGCTGAAGGTGGAGTGCGCCAAGCCCGGCGAGGACTACGCCGCCGGCCGGACCGTGCCCGTGCGCGGCGAGGTGGGCAAGGTGCCGGTGCCCCCCGACGCGGTGACCGCCAGCGGCTCCGGCCTCGACCCGCACATCTCCGTCGCCTACGCCGAGCTCCAGGCGCCCCGCGTGGCCAGGGAACGCGGCCTGCCCCTCGACAGGGTCAAGGCGCTTATCGACGAGAACACGACCGGCCGGGTGCTCGGCTTCATGGGCGAACCCGCCGTCAACGTGCTCGAACTCAACCTGGCGCTGGACCGGTCATGAGCCGGGGCCGCCTGCGGGTCTACCTCGGGGCGGCGCCCGGGGTCGGCAAGACGTACGCGATGCTCAGCGAGGGCCGTCGCGGCATGGAGCGCGGCCGGGACGTGGTCGTGGGCTTCGTCGAGACCCACGGCCGCGCCCGGACCGCGGCCCTGCTGGACGGCATGGAGGTGATCCCGCGCCGGACGATGACGCACCGGGGCGCGACGTTCACCGAGCTCGACGCCGACGCGGTGATCGCCCGCGCCCCCAAGGCGGCGCTGATCGACGAGCTGGCCCACACCAACGTGCCCGGCTCGAAGAACGTCAAGCGCTGGCAGGACATCGACGACATCCTGGACGCCGGGATCGACGTCATCTCGACGGTCAACATCCAGCACCTGGAGTCCGTCAACGATGTCGTCCAGGAGATCACCGGCGTCCCGCAGCGCGAGACCGTCCCCGACGAGGTGGTGCGCCGCGCCGACCAGGTCGAGCTGGTCGACATGTCACCGGAGGCGCTGCGCCGCCGCATGGCCCACGGCAACGTCTACGCCCCCGCCAAGGTCGACGCCGCGCTGTCGAACTACTTCCGCGTCGGCAACCTCACCGCCCTGCGCGAACTGGCCCTGCTGTGGGTCGCAGGGAAGGTCGACGACCAGCTCGACCGCTACCGCGCCGAGCACGGCATCGCCACCACCTGGGAGGCGCGCGAGCGGGTCGTGGTGGCCCTGACCGGCGGCCCCGAGGGCGACACGCTGGTACGCCGGGCGGCCCGCATCGCCGCCCGCACCAAGGGCGCCGACCTGCTGGCCGTCCACGTCACCAGCGCCGACGGGCTGACCGGGGCCGATCCGGCCGGGCTGGCCCGCCAGCGGACGCTGGTCGAGAGCATGGGCGGCACCTACCACCAGGTCGTCGGCGACGACATCCCCCAGGCGCTGCTCGACTTCGCCCGCGGCGTCAACGCCACGCAGCTGGTCCTCGGAGCGTCCAGGAGAGGCCGCTTCGCGCAGATCTTCTCCCGGGGCGTCGGCGTGGAGACCACGGCGCGGTCGGGCTCCATCGACGTCCACATGATCACGCACGACGAGGCCAAGAAGGGCCGCCGCCGGCCCGCGCGCACGCGGGCCGCGCTCACCAGGAAGCGCCGCCTGACCGGCTGGGCGCTGGCGGTCGCCGGGATGCCGCTGCTGACGGCCCTGCTCGCGCCGTTCAGGGACGTGCTGTCGCTGCCCAGCGAGATCCTGTTCTTCCTCTGCCTGACCGTCGGGGTCGCGCTGGCCGGTGGCATGTGGCCGGCCATCACCGCCGCCATCGGGGGATCGCTGCTGCTCAACTGGTATTTCACGCCGCCGATCGGCGAGTTCACCATCAACGATCCGGAGAACCTGTTCGCGCTGGTCGTGTTCGTGCTGGTCGCGGTGGCGGTCAGCTCGATCGTGGACCTCGCCGCCCGCCGTACCAGGCAGGCCGCCCGCGCGAGCGCGGACGCCGAGCTGCTGGCCACGCTGGCCGGGCACGTGCTGCGCGGCGAGGCCGCGGTGCCGTCCCTGATGGAACGGATGCGCGAGACGTTCGGCTTCACCTCGGTGACCCTGCTGGAACGCCGGCCCGGCGCCGGCCGCACGCCGGACCACCGGTCTGACCCGGACGCCTGGCGGATCGTGGCCACCTCCGGCGGCGCCCCGCCCACCTGCCCGGGACAGTCGGACACCGACGTGGTCATCGACGACGACATGATCCTGGCTGCCAGGGGCGGGCCGATGGACGCCGCCGACCGTACGGTGCTGGAGTCGTTCGCCGCGGAGGCCGCCGTCGCGCTGCGGCAGGAGCGCCTGCAGGAGGCGGCGGAGCGGGCCCGCCCGCTGGCCGAGGCCGACCGGATGCGCACGGCGCTGCTCGCCGCCGTCAGCCATGACCTGCGTACGCCGCTCGCCTCGGCCAAGGCGGCCGTGGAGAGCCTGGGCAACACCGACGTGGACTGGAGCGACCACGACCGGGCCGAGCTGGTCGACACCGCGAAGGAGTCGCTGGACAAGCTGGACCGCCTGGTGGCGAACCTGCTGGACATGAGCCGCCTGCAGGCCGGCGTGCTCGGCCTGACCCCGGAGCCGGTCGCGCTGGAGGAGGTCGTCCCCCGCGCGGTCGACGACCTCGGCCCGGTGCGCGACCGCATCGAGGGGGACGTCTCCATCGAGCTGCCGGAGATCGTCGCCGACCCCGCCCTGCTCGAACGCGTCCTGGTCAACCTCATGTCGAACGCGGTCCGCTACAGCCCGCCGGACGAGCCGGTGCTGGTCACCGCGAGCCGGCACGGGGAGCACGTCGAGATCCGCGTCATCGACCGCGGCCCCGGCATCCCGCCCGAGGCGCACGACCGCGTCTTCCAGCCGTTCCAGCGGCTCGGCGACCGCGACAACCACTCGGGCGTCGGCCTCGGGCTGGCGCTCTCGCGCGGCCTGGCCGAGGCGATGGGCGGCACCCTCGTACCGGAAGAGACACCAGGGGGAGGTCTCACCATGATCCTGACCATGCCCGTCTCGTCGCGGGCGGTGCCGGCGTGACCCGCATCCTCGTCGTCGACGACGAGCCCCAGATCCTGCGCGCGCTGCGCATCAACCTCGTCGCCCGCCACTACGACGTGGACGTCGCCGCCGACGGCGCCGCGGCCCTGCGCGCGGCCGTCGACCTGCCGCCGGACCTGGTCATCCTCGACCTGGGCCTGCCCGACCTGGACGGTGTCGACGTCATCCACGGCCTGCGCGGCTGGACCGCCATCCCGATCATCGTGCTGTCCGGGCGGGCCGGCAACCAGGACAAGATCGAGGCCCTGGACGCGGGCGCCGACGACTACGTCACCAAGCCCTTCGGCATCGACGAGCTGCTGGCCAGGGTGCGCGCCGTCACCCGCCGCACGGCCATCCAGGAGGCGGAGCCGGCCCTCATCCAGCTCGGCGACCACGTGGTCGACCTGGCCGGCAAGACCGTCACCGGCGACGTGCGCCTGACCCCGACCGAGTGGCAGATCCTGGAGATGCTGCTGCGCCATCCCGGCAAGCTGATCAGCCAGCGGCACATCCTCACCGAGGTGTGGGGCGCCAAGTTCGTCAAGGAGACGCAGTACCTGCGCCAGTACATGGCCCAGCTGCGCCGCAAGCTCGAACGCGACCCGGCCCACCCCGCCCACCTGATCACCGAGCCCGGGATGGGCTACCGCTTCGTGCCGTGACCTCGACTGGCGCGGTGGTGTCAACGGGGCGTCAGGCGTGCGTCTGGAATGCGTATCGGTCGAGCAATGTCGCCGGTGGCGGTTCTAGCGTCTGCTGCGTACGACTTCTCGCTGGAAGGAAGCAGATGTCAGAGCCCCGATTGTTCGTCCCCGTCAGGGTGGGCACGTGTGCCTCGGCCCTGCGGCTGTTCCGCACGGCCTCGGGCAGGCGGACGGCGGTCGCGTTCACCTCGGCGCTCAAGCTGGCCGACGTCCTCGGGGTGGAGCAGCCGTCGGTGCTGCTCACGGTGCCGGCGCTGCGCTCCATGATCGCCGGGCTCGACGTCATCGGCCTCCTCATCGACCCGGCGGGCACGATGGCCGGGCCCGCGAAGCACGTGGCCTGACCGGTCGCCGCACCGCGTGAACAACGCGTCGACGGCTGTGGTCAGCGCGAAGTAATGCCGGAGTAGATCTCGCCCCCGCGGGCCCGGGCGGGTTTTATGAAATTGCTGCCACAGAGAGGATGGTCGATGCGCGGGCGTCCTGTGGAGATGCTGCTTCCCGCCGGGTTCGTGTGGGCGGTCGGCGCTTGCGTCGTCGCCGCGCTGGCTTTCTCCGAGGCAGCGGCACGCATCATCGTCATGGCGGTGGCGGTCGCTGTGTTCGGCGCCTGGGCGCGGCGCTATTTCGCCGCGCTGGCGACGGGCGCGATGTCGTGGTGTTTCGCAACGGGCTTTCTGGCGCATCCCCAAGGCCAACTGGCCTTCGGCGCCGACGACCTGCTCCGGCTGGCCGCGTTCACCGCCGTGGCGCTCGTGGGCTGCGCCTGGGGGTACGTGCGCGGTGCCCGCCGCCGGCATCGCCTGATGCGGGCGGACCCGCGCCGTGCCCCCGTGAT
The DNA here is from genome assembly GCF_014873145.1 of Nonomuraea angiospora. Lineage (NCBI taxonomy): Bacteria > Bacillati > Actinomycetota > Actinomycetes > Streptosporangiales > Streptosporangiaceae > Nonomuraea > Nonomuraea angiospora. The sequence goes on from NZ_JADBEK010000001.1 coordinate 8,160,316, forward strand.
GCTCGGGCGATTACACGGGCGTCCCGAGGAGCTGCCGCACGAGGCGCAGTGATGGTTCAGACCTTCTCGATCAGGTCCTGGATGCCCTGGAGGACGGCGTCGGCCCCTTCGACGTGGATCCAGCCGTGCGAGGCGTTCTCCAGGACGCGGTTCTCGCCGCGGGAGACCGAGGCGGCCAGATCGGTGCAAATGGCGCGCTTGGCCTCGTTCTGCCGGCGCAGCATCTCGGCCGGCAGGTACAGCTCCTGGCCCGGGTCGATGCCCTGGGCGGTGGGCCTTACCGGGCCTCGCTACGGCCTTATCGCGCTTCACCGCTGTTGCCAGCCCAGGTAGCCGCCGTCGAGGGGGTGGGCCGCGTGGCCGTGCTCGCGCAGGACGCGGACGGCCTCCGAGGACACCGCGCAGTACGGCCCGCCGCAGTACGCCACGATCTGCCTCTCCCCGGGCAGCTCGTCCAGGCGTTCGCGCAGCTCGGCCATGGGCAGGGAGATCGCCCCCGGCACGTGCCCGGCCGCGTAGTCGGCGGCCGGGCGCACGTCCACGACCAGCGTCCCGGGATCGGCCAGGCGGGAGGCCAGCTCGTCGGCGGTCACACCCTCAAGGGGCCCGAGCCGCGCCCGTACGGCGTCGCGCAGCTCGGCCAGCCGCTCCTCCGCGAACCCCCGCAGCTCCGCCAGGAACCGCGACACCCGCTCGTCCGCCAGCCGGTAGTAGACCCGCTGGCCCTCCTTCCTGCTGGTCACCAGGTGGACGGCCCGAAGCTGCTGGAGCTGGGCGGAGGTGTTCTTGAGCGGCACCCCCGCCGCCTGGGCCAGCTCCTCGACCGTGTGCTCGCGCTGGCCGAGCACGTCCAGCAGGCGCAGCCGCACCGGGCTGGCCAGGGCCTTGCCGATGCGGGCCAGCTGCTGGTAGATCGGCTCCTCCGGGGACTCGGACATCAGACCATGTACTGGTCGTGACGCAGGAACAGCTCGGTCCACTCCTCGGGGCCGAGCTGCCGCCCGGTGTTGGAGATGTCGGCGAGCTCCTCGAAGTACGCCTCGCGGGGCGCGCCCGGGGTGAAGAGGATCAGCATCGAGGCAGGCTCGCCCGACTCGTTGCGGAAGGCGTGCACACCGCCCTCGGGGACGAACAGGAAGTCGCCGGGCCTCCCCTCGGCCCACTTCTCGCCGTTGAAGAGCCGGATGGTGCCGGACAGCACGTAGAACGATTCGGTCATCGTGCGGTGGAAGTGCGCGCCGGGACCGGACGGGCGCGGGCCCATCTCCCACCGGTACAGGCCGAACGCGCCGTTCGTCGAGCCGCCCGTGCCGAGGTAGTGCACCTGCGTGCCGCTGGCCATCGACAGGTCGGTCGGGGTGTCCGCCGTGCGCAGGACGCCACTGTGCTCGCCGGCCTCTGCCAGGTAACGGGGCTCGGGGTAGGACATGACCACTCCTTCTCACATTCTAAGGAATTTTAGAATATATCCCTCCTCCCGGCCGGCCGGATCACGATTTGGCGAAGCGCGCCGCGTCTCAGCGATCACGATCACTAGGTTCTGACCGAGCGCGAGGAGAGGAGCAGCGCCGATGCCGCTCGATCTCACCGCACTGCACGAGGCGGAGCTCCTGCGCGGCGCGCTCCGCGGGCCCTGGCCACCGGCCGTCCTGCGCGCTTGCCGCCGGGCGCTCCCGCGGCTCCTCGCTCTCCCCGGTCCCGAACGGCTCGAGTTCCTGCGCGCGACCGCCGCGGCCGAGGAGCCGGAGGCCCTGGCGGCACTGGCTGAGGCAGGGCCGGGCATCTGGGCCCTGGCGTGGGAGACCGGCGAGCGGCCCACGGCCTTCCACGTGTGCCCGGCCCGGCACGACGGCCCGGTCCGGGCGGTGGCGGTGGGCGAGTTCGGGGGCCGTACGTTCGTGGCCAGCGGCGGCGACGATCATGTGGTACGGCTGCGCGACGCGTTCGACCAGTCGGGGCCCGATCTGGAGGGCCTCACGGCGAGCGTCCGCGCCTTGGCGTTCGGCGTGGTGGACGGCCGCCCGCTGCTGGCCGGCGGCGATCACGACGGCACCATCCGTACCTGGGACCCGCTCACCGGAGCGCGCGGGTTCGCCCGCGAGACGGCCGCGGGCCACCCGTCGGCCCTGGCCTTCGTCGCGGCCGAGGGCGGGCGGGTGCTGCTCGCCGTGGCGATCGGCTACGACGATGACGAGATCCTGGCCGCCGACCATGACGGGCGCGTCGACCTGCTGGACCCGGTCACCGGCGAGCTCGTACGTGAGCTGCGTGCGGAGTGGGACGAAACGGTGCTCGACCTCGCGGTGGCGAAGCTGGGCGAGCGGGCGGTGCTGGCCTCTCTGGGCTACGACGCGCTGTACGTGTGGGACCCGGCCACCGGCGAGCGGCTGGGCAGCGCCGGACTGAGCGAGGTCTGGCCGGACCTGGAGAACGAGGGGTTCGCTCCGCCCCTGCTCGTGGGCCAGTGGAACGGGCGGCCCGAGATCGGGGTGGTGGTCCGGATCGAACACCCGCCGGACTACACGGTGCAGAGCCGCGAGGCCGTCTACCTGAACCTGCAGAACCTCGCCGACCGGGCCCGCGGCCGGGGGTTCGACCGCGACCAGGGTCCGGTGGCCATGACCACCCATGCCGGGCAGAACGTGATGCTCGTGGCGAACCACACCGACACCGGCCGGGCCTGGGAACGGCCCGCGCAGGCCGTGATCACGTACCTGGGCGGCAGGACGGACGTCTACCTGGACGCCGACACCCGCCTGATCACGTCCGCCGCGTTCGGGAGCCTGGAGGGCGGCCTCTGCCTGGCCACGGCCGGGCTCGACGGGACGGTCCAGCTCTGGGACGCGCGGACGCCGCACGAGCACCGGCGGATCGGCTACGGCGGCTCGGGGCTGGCGCTGTTCACCACGGCGCAGGGCGCGCCCGCCCTGGCCGTCGGCACGCACAGTGACACCGTGCTCGTCGTGGACGCGGCGAGCGGAGAGAAGATCGGCTCGGTGGGCTGCCGCCAGAGCGGCCGCGGCCACGACTGCGACCTCTCGCCGTACGACCACTGCTGCCGCGGGCTCGCGGCCGGGAACGTGGCCGGTCGGCCGTACCTCGCGAGCAGCGGCTGCGCCGCCTACGGCACCATGCTGTGGCAGCCGCTGAGCAAGATCCGCGGGATCGCGCGCAAGGACGACGCCACGGGCGGCCGGGTCACCTTCGGCACCCTCGACCACTCCTCACCCACCGCCCTCGCCTTCGGCGAGGCCGACGGCCGCGTGCTGCTCGCGGCCGGAGCCGAGGTGTGGGACCCGGTCACGCAGGAACGCGTGGCCAGGCTGCCCAGGTGGGGGTTCGCGCTGAGCGAGAGCGCCTTCGGCCGGGCCGGGGACCGGCCGGTGCTGGCCACCCGGCGCGACAACGAGGTGGATCTCTGGCACCCGCTGACCGGCCGCCACCTCCAGGTGCTCGACGTGGACGACACCGGCGAGGGGCTGGCCATGGGCCGCATCGCCGACCGCGACGTGCTCGCCGTCGGCAGCGGGAAGTACGTACACCTGTGGGACACCGCCGCCTGGGAACGCCGCGAGTGGATACCGCACACCTCGACCGTCACCTGCCTGAGCCTGATCGAGCACGGGGACCGGGCCCTGCTGGTGACCGGGACCGAGGACGGCACGGTGACCCTCTGGGACCCCGTCTCCCAGCGCCGCCTCGCCGTCCTGGGCGCGTTCGCCCGCCCGGTCCGCTCGGTCGCCGCGACGACCGTCCGCGGGAGCCTGCACGTGTACGGCCAGTCCCACTACGGCCGCGTGCTCGCCTGGCGAGTCGACGCCCCCTAGCTCCCCTCTTCCTCCTCGACCAGGTGCAGCGCCCATTCCTGCACCTCGCCCAGGTTGTTGCCGGAGGCGTCCAGCTCCTCCAGCGAACTCAGGCCCGCCAGGCTTTCCGGCAGCTCCCACAACTCGTTGTCCGCGCCGAACCATTCGGGAACCACGGTGATGTGGTTGTCGCTCAGGTCGAGCACGTCGAGCGAGCCGAAGCTCCGGCGGCATCCTACAGATCTTGAAGGCTGTTCGTGCCGCGCCACGGCCGCTCATGGCTGAGATCAGGCCATTACTGTCCGTGGGAATCGATGCCCTCCAAGACTTCCTGTCGATCTGACAAAAAGCTATGGTGTCCTCATGCACGCCGAACAATGGGAGCCGCCGGCCGTCCTGCTCGCGGTCGATCTTGTGATCTTGACCCTCCGTGACGCACGCCTCCACGTACTGCTCGTCGAACGCGGGATCGAGCCCTACAGGGGCGCGCTCGCCCTGCCGGGAGGATTTCTGCGCGACGAGCACGAGGGCATCGAGGAGGCGGCGCGGCGGGAGCTGTCCGAGGAGGCCGGGCTGGTCGACGTGCATCTGGAGACGCTGGGGGTGTACGGCGAGCCGGGGCGCGACCCCAGAGGTCGCGTCGTGTCCATCGCCCACCTCGCCATCGCGCCGCGCCTGCCGGAGCCCGTCGCCGGGACCGACGCGGCCGGCGCCTGCTGGACTCCGGTGGAGGACGCCTTGTCCTCCGGCGTGGAGCTGGCGTTCGACCACAGGCAGATCATGTCCGACGGCGTCGAACGCGCGCGCACCAAGCTCGAGTACACCGCGCTCGCCACCGCGTTCTGCGGCGAGACGTTCACCATCTCGGAGCTCCAGCAGGTGTACGAGGCAGTGTGGGGGATCCGGCTGGATCCCCGGAACTTCTACCGCAAGGTGCAGGGCTCACGTGGCTTCATCGTCGCGGACGGCCCGATGCGGCGTACGGCGAACGGCCGCCCCGCCCGGCTCTTCAGAGCGGGTCCGGTCCAAATGCTGAATCCCCCCATGGTCCGTTCGGCCCATGTCATGCCGCAGGGCGGCTCGGCGGTTCAGACCCCAGCCGAGGGAGGCGGGCAGGCATGAACGAGCGTCCCATCGCGATCCTCACCGCACTGGACCTGGAGTATCAGGCCGTCCTGAGGCACGTGGCCGATCCGCGGCCGCATCGCCATTCCGCCGGCACGCGGTTCGAGGTCGGCACGATCGCGGGTGGCGGGTGCCAGGTGGCCTTGGGACTGGTCGGCAAGGGAAACCATCCCGCCGCGGTGCTCGCCGAGCGGGCTATCGCGGAGTTCGCCCCGTACGCCCTGCTGTTCGTGGGCGTGGCCGGGGCCCTCTGGCCCGACGTCGGCCTGGGCGACGTGGTGGTCGCGACTCACGTGTACGCGTACCACGGCGGCACCAGCGAGGACGACGGGTTCAAAGCGCGCCCGCGCGTCTGGGAGATCGCGCACGAGCCGGATCAGATCGCCCGCCACCTCTACAGGAGCGGATCCTGGAGCCGGCGCCTGCCCGAAGGGGCAGCCGTGCCGAAGGTGCGCTTCGGGCCCATCGCGGCCGGCGAGGTGGTGCAGGACTCCAGGATCTCCGCGCACGCCCAATGGGTCCGCCAGACGTACAACGACGCGCTCGCCATCGAGATGGAAGCCGCCGGTGTGTCGCAGGCCGGCCATCTCAACAGGTCGCTGCCCACGGTAGTGGTGCGGGGCATCAGCGATCGGGCGGACGGCACCAAAGTGACCAGCGACGGAGCCGACTGGCAGGTGAGGGCGGTGGCCAACGCGGCGGCGTTCGCCATCGCCCTCGCCCAGGAACTGGCTCTGGAGCCGCACCACCGGCGATCTGCCGATGCGGCGGGGAACGGTAGGGCCGAGAGCGTGCGGATCATCGCCCGCGGCCACGCGCACGTGGGCGTGCAGGCGGCGAACATCTACGGCGACATCTTGATCCCGCAGGCATCCGGGGGTGTTCTCGATCCTGCGGCCCAGCTCATGGAGCTTCGCGACAAGCTCAGAAGGGCGCTGAAGGCCCACGAGTTGGACGAGGTCACCTTCGCCGCGGCGGAGGAAGAGATCGCCGTCGCCACCGCGTACCTGTCGGAGCGCGCCGGGCACGGCACGGAAAAGGCGAGGATCGCGCTCAAGAGACTGCGGGGCCTGCTCGGCGACGTCGCCGAGCTGGCCTCGTACGTGTCATCCGTCATCTCCGCGCTTTGAGGCGTCCGACGAGCCCCTGACGCCGTGAACAACTGGCTGAGATTCCTCGTAACCAGTTTGCAAGGCCCGTACAGCTCCTTTTGTTCGATGGGTTCATCGACATACAGAGTCGATGAACGAGGCTGGGAGGTAGCCGATGTCGGAGCGGTATAAGAACGTCGCCGAGGGCAACGCTCGCGTCGGCGCACAGATCGGCAAGGTCGTGGGGAATGTCACCGTCGGATCCGCGCCACCCCGTGAGGATGATCTACAGGTCAGGGTGGCCGAGCTGCGTGCGGCAATGCGCCGATCGGTCGCGTCGGGAGCCCTTGAGGCCGAGGTCCACGAGGCGGCGGAGGCCGAATTGGCCGAGGTCGACGCCTATCTCAGGCGCGGGGGGCAGGAGCGCCACGGGAAAATGGTGCTCGCGCTGAAGAAAGTGCGGGGCCTGCTCGGCGACGTCGCCGACCTGGCGTCGATCGCCGCCGTCGTCCTCGCGGTGGGCCAGGGGCTGAACCGATGAACGGCGGCTGGCACGGCGCCACCAACGTCGCTATGGACGATGCGCATGTTGATGCGCAAATAGGCTATTTAAATGGAAATGTCACCATATATACGGTGGCTCCGAGTGATCCTCCGCAGCGTAAATACCAGGTCGGGCTCGCCTATCTCAACGGAGACATGCCCCGTAGGGCGGAGCAGCTGATCGAGGAAGCGGCGATGCACGGTCACGAGTCCAACGAAGTGGCCTATTACTGGGTCCTGGCGACGCTGAGCGATCGCACGCTGGACCATCTCGGGGAGCCCGAGTTCGCCCATCTGGCGGCCGCCGGTGCAATGGCCGTGAAGTTCCCGCGCGACCCATGGCGGCAGGCGTTCGAGGTAGTGACCGAACTTACTCACTGTATCGCCGAGGACGATTCTGAACCGCTCGACGACAAGCGCATGTCCGCCGCGATCGAGGCGTACCAGGCGCTGCCGAGGGAGCGGCAGGACGAGATTCACCGCCACCTCGAAATGGTCATGGGCGGGTGGATCCAGGATCGGATCGAAGCCCTGGAGAGAGACCATGTGAAGGAGATGCGCGTCAGTGGTCGTCGTCGGCACCGGGTCTGGAAGTTCTTCGAACCCGTCCCCGAGCCGCCCAGGAAGATCGTGCGGCCCAGGCCCGTGCTGGAACCCGGCAAGCGGTTCAAGGTCATCAGCGGCGCCGTGCTCGGCGGGCTGGGGGTTGTCTGGATGGTCGGCCTCATGGCAGCGGACAGCCCCATCGGCCTGGCCGTCGTCCTCGCGCTGGCCGGCGCCTGGTTGATCGCCACCTTCAAGGTCGGCCTGCCACAGCGCTCCACGGACAAGCGCCCACCGCCGACGTGGCGGCACGCGGGCTTCGGCGCGGAGGTCTCGGCCAGCGTTGACCGCTGGTTCGACAAGTCGGGGCCGTCCGATCCTGTTGCGGCACGGCAGTGGCAGTGGGCCAGCACGCCGGTGCGGGCGGCGCTGGCGGCCGACCTGCTCCACCTGTACGGCGGTGACCAGCAGTCGGTGGGCCCGATCAGGTGGCTCATCAAGTGGTACGCAAGGAACGCTGCGCAGCAATTCCACGACGGCGTCCAGCTGACTCCCAGCGGCCCACCGGCCGCCGTCGTGGCGGGAAACGCAGCACTGGTGCTCGCCGGGCTGATCGCGCTCGTCGGCACGGCGACCGCCAGCTTCCTCGGCATGCTCGGAGTCAGTCTTCTGCTGGGCCTGGCCGCGGCTATGGCCTGGTCCGACACGTTCGACTATCTCGCGGCGGTCATCCGCCATCCGCGCGACAACGAGGAGTTGCACCGGCGGTTCATCGCCGAGCAGCAGGAGTACGAGCGCTGGTCCGGCGTGCTGGCCGACCGGCCCACCGACAGCGAGATGGCCGCGTGGCTGGATTACGACAAGATGATGATCAAGTCGCAGGCCCTGAAGGACTACGGCCTGAGCAACCGCGACGTCATCGCGCACCTCACACTGACCGAGGCCGATGACCCCTGCCTGCGCGCCCGCGTCCGGTACGGTCCGCTTCGCTACTCGGCCTACAAGGTGCTGCTCTTCCTGCTCACCGAGGGCGGCGTGCGGCAGGTCACCGTCAGACTCGACTTCGCCACGGCCACCACGCACGACGAGGAGCGCACCACATTCAGGTACGAGATGATCGCCTCGGCAAGGGTCGTAGAGGCGAGCGTGCGCTTCGAACACGGTCGCCGGCAGGTGATGACCCGCGACAAGATCCGCCCGTACGAGCAGCCGAACCTGGTCTTCAGACGGGCCTTCCAGCTCTCGCTTGTCAATGCCTCCTCCATCGAGGTCCTCATGGACAACTACGAGGAGGGCCTGATCGACCGCGTCCAGGAGAACATCAATTACCTGTACGCCCTCGCGCTCGACGTCTCGGGCGTGACTGGAGCACTCAGGATCCTGGAGGCGGTGTCCGCGGAGGGCAGGGAGTGGCTCACCCACGAACGCGACCGTCGCCGGCGCAGACTGCGCGACTTCAGAGAAAGCCAGAAACTCCCTGGCGCCGTCGGCACGCAGCAGCTGCCGATGATCCTGCCCGGCATGCGCGACGAGGTCCCCACAGAGGACTGAGCCCCATACCGCTGCCAGGCTCCGTCGCGGCGACGGTGCTCGGGCACAGATCACCTGCTGGCTAACGTGACGGCAGGTCCACCAGGGCAGGCTGGGACATCGTGCGTCGCTCTGCCGGGAAGAGCCGGTAGATCGTGTCACGGAGCGCCTCGTCCCGTACGGAGACGACGAACTCCTCGGGCGTGCTCCCGCACAGCCGGCGCAGCTCAGGCGACTCGTCCAGAAGGCACTGGATCAGCGCCCGCTGATCCGCGAGCCGTCTGGCCTCGCCGGTCTCGTCCACCAGACACCCATGCCTGCCCACATAGACGAAACAGGACGGGAGCGGGCCTCCGGAGTCGAGCGTCACGGGGTGGCGCTCGGCGGGCAGGCGGCGACGCCAGTAGTTCGGCTCGGTGAGGTCGAGCACGGCCAGCTCGCGTTCGTCGAGCCAGAGCACGAAGAGCCGCGAGGTCTCGCCCGGGGCCTCCACCGGCACGGCCGGCACGTAGCCCCACCGGTTGACGTGCGCGGAGACGCCCGGAGCGAGGCCGTCCACCTCGGCCGGCGTCATGGGGATGACCGGCGGGATCCCGCGGCCGGCGAACTTGCGGCGCAGCTGGCCGGGTGAGGCGTTGGAGCCCACGGCGACGACCGGGTGGCGCTCCGACATGGGGGAGCGGCCGAGGCGCGCCAGGAGCTCGCCCAGCGTCTCGTCTCCGGCCTGCCAGTCGTCCGCCGGGGCGGACTCCTCTAAGCCCAACTGCAGGTACGCGCCGTCCATCAGCACGCCGGAGGTGGCAGGGGCGCGTCCCGGGTAGGTCAGCGGTTGCGTCATGGGGTCGCCGTGGAAAAGGTCCACGGCCTCGGCCATGGTCATGAGGCATCGAGTTCGTAGACGAGCGTGTGCCGGTCTCCGGGCGCGACCGTGACCATCACGCGCACCGGCCGGCCTTCGGCGTCATAGCCGGTGCGCATGTGCTCGGCCACCGGCGTGCCCGCAGGCAGCCCCAGCCGGGCGGACTCGTCCCTGGTGGGCATCCGGACCTGGATCTCGTCCACCAGCCGTCGCTGGGGGTGACCGATGGACGCGAGCAGGCCGCCGGGGGCGCTCACGTTCTTCGGCCGCATCAGCGCCGTCCCTCTGGCCAGGTCTTCCGGGAAGTAGCTGTCGGCCAGCTGGAAGGGAAGGTCGTCCACGTACCGCACCCTGCGCCGGACCACGACAATGTCCTGGTCGGGGTCGAGATCGAGGCGTTCGGCCACCGCTTTCGGCGGGATCTCCAGGCCGACGCTCACTTCCTGCAGGGGGACGCGGCCCTGGTCCTGGACCTCGGCCGCCCACGCGTCCGCGTCGGCACGGTGGCTCGCCCGGCGCTCGAAGTGGGACAGGCGCCAGCGCAGGCGCGTCTGCGAGCGCACGGTACGGCCGCGGCCCCGCCCGCTGCTGAGCAGCCCCTCGTTGGTGAGCTGTTGCAACGCCTGTCGCACCGTCTGACGCGACACGCCATGTCTGTCTGCCAATTCCTGCTCTGGTGGCACCGTGTCTCCTGGTGCCAGTTCGCCTCGCTCTATCGACGTGCGCAGGGTGTCCGCGACGCGTTCGTACAACGCGCGGGGGTCGGGTCCGGCCGGCACTTGAGTTCTCCTTGGACGACTTGTACGTACTCACCGTACCAAGAGACCCTATGGTGACCGCAAAATCACAGACTGTTAGGAAGACGAATCGAGCCAGGCGACGATGCTGCGCACGTACCCGTCGACGTTCGTCAGCGGACGGCCGTCGAGGATCCCGACGAGATGCCCGACCCCGAACGGCGCGTCGTAGGCGCGGGCGCGCCGGTAGGTCTCGGGGTCCACGGCCAGCCTGACGGTGTCCCAGCCGTGCCAGGCCATCAGGGCCGCGTCGACGGCGGGATCGAACAGATGGGCCTGGTCCCAGTCGAGGACGCCGACCAACCTGCCGTCCCGGCCCCAGTGCACGTTGGCGCCGCCCAGGTCGCCATGGACCAGCGCATCCGGTACGGCTTCCAGAGCCGCCGCCGCCTCCAGGCGCCTGCGGCACTCGTCCCGCCACCTGTCCGGCAGGCGCGGCACCACCTGCCCGGCCAGAACCTCGGCCCAGCCCTTCTCCCTGGGGGCGTTGAGCAGTTGCCTCAGGCGCGGCGTGACGGGGACCTCGCGCACGGCACGCAGCAGCTTTCCGATCTGATCCGGGTCGCCCTGCCCCTCGGGCTGCTCCTCCCCGTGGATCCACGAAACGGCGACCGCCGCGCGCTCACCGAACCGGGTCACGGGAGTGAGCGGCTCCGGCACCGCGAAGGGCAGCCCGGCGTCCGCGATCTCCCGCAACACCTCCATGCGGCGCGGCATCTCCTCCGCCGACGACGGCCGCTTGCTCACTCGTACGGCCGCTGTGCCCGGGACGAGCACGACGTGATGAAGATTGCCCTCGGTGATGCGGGCGGCGTCAAGGGAGCGGCCGGGGAGGAGGGCGTCGGCGATCTCCAGCAGTTCGCCGGCGGACATGGGGGTTTCGGTCATGTTTTTACCAACATGCTCTGGGACCACCTCATTGCACGGACCTGAGCGGAGGAGCCCGGTGGCTGTCTGATCTTGTTCGGCATGGATCACGCATGTGACATGGGCATGGGTTCTCAGGGTAGGTCGAACCTCCAGAGGACAGGATCCATGACGTCATCCAGACGACCATGGTCAGCGTCAGCGAATTCGCAGAGGGCGCGCAGCCGCCGGTATTCGCGGTGGGGGCTCGATGAACACGCGAACAGTTCAGCGTCAGGTCGGGATCACCCCGAACATGTTCGGGATCTCCTACGGGTTGGCTGGTCTGGCCACCTGCTGGGGGTATGCGGCGATGCTGGGGGTGGTGCCCGGACTGGTGGCCGACGTCCTGTTCATCGTCACCGCCGTCGTGTGGCTGGTGCCGCACGCTCTCACCGCCGGCCGATGGCTGTTCAGGCTGATGTTCCGCCCCCGGCTGCCCGCGCCACTGCTGCCCACCCTGGCCATCGAGATCGCGCCGCCCGCTCTCGCCGGCCTCGCCTACCTGGTCATCACGCACGACAGGTTCGACGCCGTCGCCCTGGTGTTCGGCGGCTTCACCGCGCTCGCCGTCATCGTCCAGCTCCGGTTGATCCCCGTGTACCGCCGGCTGGCGTTCGGCCCCGCGTTCTGGTCGTTCGCGTTCCCCTACGCCGCCGTCGCCACCTTTGCCCTGCACTGGATCAAATACGGAAGACCCGTCGGATACACGGTGTGGGCCTGGGTCGTACTGCTCGCGATCACAGCGTTCATCGCCGTGCTCGTCGCCAAGACAACGGCCGCCCTCGCCCGCCGTAGGTTCCTGCCCCAACTCCAGTGACCGCGAGTACCGCGGTCACGGCATACCAGCCGAGCAAGCAATCTCACGCTCGCCTACATCCGGCAAGCCAAGCGGCGTGGCCGCCTGTCATCGTCCTCGGGGCCTGCCTGACAGACCGGCCGGCACGACTGCCTCTACGGTGGATGGGGCGCAGCCAGGTCGGCCCGCGATGGCCGTGGCCGGCGCCCAGCTTGAGCCCGCCCCAGGGTCAGCCCTGGTTGAGGTACGCGAGCACGGCCAGCACGCGGCGGTTGGTGTCGGTGGTGGCTTCGATGTCGAGCTTGGTGAAGATGGCGGCGATGTGCTTGCCGACGGTTCCCTCGCTGACGAACAGCTGCCCGGCGATGGCGGCGTTGGAGCGTCCCTGCGCCATGAGCTGGAGCACGTCGCGTTCGCGCGGGGTCAGCAGAGCGAGCGGGTGCTGTGGTGACGTGCCGCCGAGCAGCTTGGAGATCACCTCAGGGTCCATGGCGGTGCCCCCGGCCGCGACCCTGCGAAGCGCGTCGACGAAGTGACCGGTGTCGAAGACCCGATCCTTGAGCAGGTAGCCGACGCCGCCGGCGCCATCGGCCAGGAGCTCTCGGGCGTAGATCTGCTCGACGTACTGGGACAGGACGAGTACGGGGAATCCAGGATGGCGCTTGCGGGCCTCCACGGCGGCCCGCACGCCCTCGTCCGTGTAGCCGGGTGGCAGCCGCACGTCCACGATCGCAAGGTCGGGCCGGTGGCCGGCGAGGGCGTCCAGTAGCTCGTCACCGGTGTCCACCGCGGCCACGATGTCGATGCCGTGGGCCCTCAGAAGGTGCGTGAGCCCTTCTCGGAGAAGGTAGACGTCCTCGGCGAGGACAACGCGCATGGAATCTCCAAGGTAGCTACGGTGGGTCCGCCCGGCGGGCTCGAGATGACGAGGACGCCGTCGAACCCGTCGAGGCGGCGTCGGATGCCGTGCAGCCCGCCACCGCGCCCGGCCGTCGCGCCGCCGAGCCCGTCGTCGGTGACGGTGGTCGTCAGGAGACCGCCCTCATGGCGCAGCTCCACCGACACCTTCGACGCGGCGGCATGCTTGGCGACATTGGTCAGCAGCTCGGACACCGCGAAGTAGACCGCCGCCTCGATCGGAGGCGGCACCTGGCCTGCCATGTCCACCAGGACCTCCGCCTCCAGCGGGGCATCCAGCGCCAGAGTGCGTACGGCGTCCGCGAGCCCCCGATCGGCGAGCACCGGGGGGTAGATGCCACGGATGAGTTCGCGCAGCTCGGCGAGCGCGGTCACCGACACGTCCTTGGCGCGGGCGATCATGGCCTTGGCGGCCTCCGGGTCGGCGCTGATGAGCTGCTCGACCGCCCCCAGCTGCATCCCCACCGCGATCCACCTGGCCTGGGCGCCGTCGTGCAGGTCGCGCTCGATCCGGCGCAGCTCGGCGGCCTGCGCGTCGCTGATCCGGGTACGGCTGCTGGCCAGCGCGCCGACCCGCCGCGTCAGCACGGCCGTTCTCGTGGGACCCAGCAACGACCGGCTCAGACGGGCATGGCAGCGCAGGAGCGCGGGAGCCACCGCGATGCCGAGCGCCGCGGCCACCAGGCCGGCGACCGGAGCCGGGAGGCCGGCCAGTGCCGGCACGGCGGCCCAGAGCGTGTCGTCGGGCGACCAGCCGATGCTCGCGCCGACCAGGCCGAGCGCTTTGATCCACACCCACAGCCAGCAGCACGCCACGAACCCGCCGATGATCAGCGCGGCTGGCACGGCGTACAGCATGGCGGCGACGGGAACCTCCAGGGACAACCACGCGAGATCGCGCCAAGAGGCGGGATCGCGAACGGTCCACCGCCACCGCTGCGCGCGGACGGCCGATTCCCGTCTCCGGTGTACCGTGCCGAACTCGCCCCACCCCGTCCGGTAGGAACCGTCGGGGTTCGGCGCGGGCATCGGCGGTTCGTCCAGGTACGGTGAGACGATCCGTACGCCCGTCCAATCGCCGATCAGAGTTCGACGCCAGGACACGAAACGGCGCGCGGCCAGCACCGCATCGGGCCACAGTCGCATGGCCGTCACCACGATCGCCGCCACGTGAGCCAGCGCCGGCGCCGCCGCCGCCACTGCCAGTCCCACGCTCGCGCACAGTCGCGCCCCGGCCACCAGTCGCGGGACGAGGACCGCCGCCGACCCGCCCCGCCCTTCCCGCGGCGCCGGCGCGAGGAGCACCCGGCTCCAGCGGGCATGGAAGCGCACCATCACCGGCCCCATGGCGATCCCGAGCAGCACAGCCGCCCCGCCGAGGACCGGGTGGCGCAGCCAGATCATCGCGATGCCGCCGGCCGTCAGGGCCGGTGGCACGACGACCGGCAAACCGCCGACCACCGGATTCACCGCCATCCAGTACAGGTCACGCCAGGTCGCAGGGTCGCGGAAGATCCACCGCATCTTCATGACGTAACCAGGAAGGAACGCGGAGCGGAACAGGTCGTCACCGTCGCGGTACCAGCCGTCGGCGTCGCGCCTGGGCGGCGGGGGAGCCGGACGGTAAGGCGGGGAGATCTCCAGCCCGCCCCAGCGTCCGGCCAGCCGCCGGGCGAGCGCCGGCAGACGGCGGGCCTGCTCGACGAAAAAGGCGGGGGAGGGCAGCCCGAGGTGCGATCCCACGAAGACGGCGGCCAGTAGCGGCCATCCCAGCGCGGCCAGCCCGGCCAGCGCCAGGCACCGTACGGGGGCGATCGCATACGTGCGCAACCTTCCGCCACCTTCCGCCTCACGCGTCCCCGGCCGTCCCATCCGATCGACTCCTCGATTCTGCGTCCCGCGCAGCGCTGTGGCATGGACCTCAAGGTGAGGAAACCAGGTCGCGGACTTCATCGGTATGGGTGCCAACCCCCATTCAAACCGGAGGCAAGGCCCATTACCCCAGGGCTCGGCTCATTCCTAGCGTGACGTCACGACCTGACCGAACGAGGAACCGAGGAGCGAGGCCATGACAGCCGGTCACCTCACCGTCGACGACGCCACCCCCGCGGCCGGACGCCTGTACTTCGTCGACCGCGTCCGCGTGCTGCTCACCGTGCTCGTCGTCCTGCACCATGTCGCCCTGACGTACGGGAGCTTCGCCCTGTGGTACTACCACGAGCCGACCATGAGGACACCGCCCCCGCCGGCGAACGAGTGGGGGCGACTGCTGGACCTGTTCCTGCTGCTCAACCAGACGTACTTCATGGGCCTGTTCTTCCTGATCTCCGCCTACTTCGTACCCGGAGCTCACGATCGCAAGGGAGCGGGCCGGTTCCTCGCCGAGCGCGCGCTCAGATTGGGGATCCCCCTGCTCGTCACCGTCTTCGTCGTCGTCCCGCTCGCCAAGCTGCCGCTGTTCCGGTGGGAAGCCGATCGAGGGCCCATCACCTTCGTCGACTTCTACATCCGTGAGCTGGAGCAGGGGCCGGCGTGGTTCCTGGCGACCCTGCTGGTCTTCGTGGCGGCGTACGCGGCGATCCGGGCACTGAGGTCCGCGCAGCGGCGGCCCCGCACGACCCGCCTGCGGGCGCCCGCCGTCGTCGGCTTCGCCGCGTTGCTCGCGGTGTTCGGCGTGGTGTGGCGGGTGTGGCAGCCTGTCGAGCGCATCCCGGTGCTGCAGCTTCCGGTGCCGGAATACCTGCCGCAGTACGTCTGCATGTTCGTCGCGGGAGTGCTCGCCTACCGGCGCGGGTGGCTGACCACCATATCGGCACGGGCCACGCGCTGGGGATTCGCCGCCGCCGCGCTGGCGGCCGTGACGCTCCTTCCGGTCGCACTGGGTACGCCGAACGCATCGTTGCCGGCCCAGGTGGCGCACGGTGTCTTTGACGGCGTGTTCTGCGCCGGCATGTCACTGGGCATCCTCGGCCTGTTCAGCCGCCGCCTCGCCGGGCCACCCACACCTTTCGGCCGATTCCTGTCCGGTAACGCCTACGCCGTCTATGTCTTCCACGCGATCGTGCTCGTCGCCGTATCCGTCCAGTTGTCGGGTGTCCCCGGCGGGCCGCTGGAGAAATTCGCCCTCGCATCGCTCCTCTCGCTCCCGCTGTGCTGGGGCGCGGCGGCGGTCGCCCGGGCGCTGCCGTACGCCAAGCGGGTGTTGTGAGCCCGGGCGGGTCAATCGCGTTTCCGTACAGCGGCGAGGACGTTCTCGGCGGTCTGCGCCAGGGCGATGATCCGGGCCGTGGTCCTCCTGGTGAGCCATGCGAGCGCGGTACGTGAGCGGGGGAGCCCTGTGACGGGGATGTAGGCCACGCTCGGATAGCGGTAGTGCTCGGCGAAGGAGCGCACGGTGGCGTGCGCGGCCGCTCCGAGGGCGATGAGGGGAAGGATCTCGGTCAAGCGGTGCACCTCGAGGCGCGGGATCGGCCGTCCTGACGGGGTGAGGGGCGGGAGGAAGGCGTTCATCAGCTCGCGGGGCACAGTGGCGATGTCGATCATCATGAGATCGCCGAGGTCTTCGGCGTCCGCCTGGCCGCGGCCGGCGAGGGGGTGGTCGGCGGCTATCGCGAGCACCCGTTTCTCGTCGGTCATGGTGGGGCCGATGGTCAGGTCCGAGGCGGAGTTGGGCAGGCGGATGACGAGCGCGTCCCCGGCGCCGGATCGCAGCCAGTCGAGTTGCGCCTCGAACGGGACGTCGCGCAGGAGCACCGTGCAATTCGGGTAGCGGGTCTCGAAGGTGCGGACGATACGGGTGATGTGGGGGCCGGCGTATATCGGCGGGTTGAACATTCCCAGGTGAATCGTTCCGGCCACGCCACGGGCCGTCTCACGCGCTGCGGTGAGCGCTGCCGCGAGTGCGTCGTGTGCCGGCTGCAGGTGGTCGCGAAGCTGCCGGCCCAGTGGGGTCAGAGCGACACGGCGGCTGGTGCGATCGAACAAAGCCCCGCCGATGCGTGATTCCAAGGAACGGATGGACTGGCTCACCCGAGAGGACGTGAGACCGACCCGCTCGGCCGCACGGCCGAAGTGCAACTCATCGGCGACCGCAAGGAATGTGCGGATTTCCCGCAGTTCGATTCCCTCGATCATGTAGCCAGGCTACCCGGTGGGCGAAGAGATGTGTTCTTGATCGGTATTCCCGGAACTGTCGAAGATTGGCTTGTCCAGCCAATTCATTTGGGAGGTCACATGGCAATCGAGTTCAACCACACGGTGGTGGCGGCGCGTGACAAGGATCAATCGGCGGCCTTTCTCGCCGAGGTCCTGGGGCTGCCGCAGCCTTCGGAGTTCGGCCCCTTTGCGGTGGTCGAGACGTCCAATGGCGTCAGCCTTGACTTCTTCGCCACCGACGGGCCGGTGCTTTCACAGCACTACGCATTCCTGATATCGGAGGCGGAGTTCGACGCCGTATGGGACCGCTTGCGCGCCCGGGGCATCACGTACTACGCCGATCCCGGTCACCAAGAGGCGGGCAAGATCAACAGGAACGACGGTGGCCGCGGGATGTACTTCGCCGACCCGGACGGGCACAACCTCGAAGTGATCACTCGCCCCTACGGCAGCGGGGAGGCGCAGTCATGATCTCGCGCATCGCGGTCGTCTACTACTCGGCGACAGGCAACGTCCACGCCACGGCCAAGGCCCTGGCTGAGGGCGCGCAAGAGGCCGACGCCGAGGTGCGCCTGCTGCGGACCGCGGAGACGGCCCCGGACCGGGCGATCGACCGCAACCCCGACTGGCGTGCGCACCTGGACGTGACCGCGGACGTGCCGGTCGCCACCCTTGACGACCTGATCTGGGCCGACGGCTACGGCATCGGCACCCCGACCCGGTACGGCAGCATCGCCGCGCAACTCAAGACCTTCCTCGACACGACGGGAGGCATCTGGGAGGCGGGTCATCTCGCCGGCAAGCCGTTCACCGCATTCACCAGCACGGGCGAACGGCACGGGGGACAGGAGTCCACCCTGCTGTCTCTTTACAACGTGGCCTACCACTGGGGCTCGATCATCGTCCCCACCGGTTATGTCGACTATGACGTCATCCACGCGGCCGGCGGAAACCCCTACGGGCTGAGCAACGTCTCCGGCGAGGGCGAGCCGAGTAAGGAACTGCTGGCGGCCGCGCGATATCAGGGAGGCCGGCTGGCGCGCATCGCCGCAGCGGTGGCCCCTCTGCGCGCCGCATGACTCCTGCCGCAGCGATCTCGAGGCGTCCGTCTCGGTCACGGGTTTGCTGATCAGACCGGCGGACCGTTCGTGATGACGTGCTTCAGGGGGCGGCGCCGCGCGAGCTTGCCGTCGTTCCGGTTCCCCGGCCCCCAGCACGTCAGCGCTGGAGCGAATCTCCCCACTGCCCCGGCCCGGCTCTGTCCGCCTCCGCCGGCCTTATCTGCGCCATGAGCCCCATGATGTCGGGCGCTACCCACTCCTCGGCTATCTTGCCGGCTTCTATCCGGTATATCTCGACACTCCGGAAGCTGACCGGGCGACGGGTGGCTTCCACTCCGTTGAAGGACCCTTGGTGCGTGCCCTTGAAGTGGACGATCACTGCCACCTTGTCATCCGCTCCGAACATGTGCTGGACATCGATGCGCATGTCAGGGAACGCGTCCCGCATGGTCTCGGCGCCCCTCGCCCAGATCTCCCGTCCGTGAAGGGGGCCGGCCACCCCGGGGACGTGGGCGACGAAGTTCTCGGTCAGAAGCTCCGCGCATCTCTCAAGGTCGTGGCTCTCCAGCATCTCGTACGCTCGGCGCATCAGCGCCATGTTCGTCTCGGTTGCGTCTGCTCCCATGATTCTCCCTTCGACAGCAGTCAAGAGCCGGTCGCCGGCTGGTCGTCGACCTTGATGTCGAATCGCACCTGTCTTCCCTCCGTGGACTTGATCGTGGCGGTGACACCGAATTTGGTGCCGTCCTCGGCCTCGAGCTGACATTTCAGGGTGACGCCTTTCGTTGCCTTCATGTCACTCGGGCACACCACAGCTTTCGGCCGTTGACCGACGGCTTTCGCCAACTGGTCACTGATTTGCTGCTCCATCGCGGACTTCGCCACTGTCGCGCTCGTGTCGCCGCCGATATCGACGCTTGCGCTACACGCGCTCAGACCGCCGATTGACAAAACCGCCGCGCACAACACGCCGGCCAATGCCCCTCTCATCTGACGAATTCTCCTGCCGTAGGAAATTCCCTGTGGCTCTCCGGAGCCTCGCGAGCGGTCAAGAGCCTGACAGACTCCGCTGTCTCTTCTCTTTCGTGCTGCTGACGCGGGCCGGATCCGCAGCGTGGACGAATGCCGACGGCATGGAACGCGCGTATGGACGCGCCGGCGGCATGCGGGGCGAGGACGCGGAGCCCTCCCCTCACCTCGACCACCTCGACCGGGCCGACCCGGCGAGGCGGCCCTCACTCTCGCGGCCACGCCTCATCGCCCGGTTCGCCTCGTCCAGGCGGCCCGACTGGGGGTGGGCCACTCCCGGATCGCTCTGATCGACTTCCGGCGGGGCGGCATCCTCGACATCCGCCAACGTCAGTAACGCTGCCGCCATGCCCTCGACGTCCTGTTCTTCCTCGGCGGCGGTCACGGCCACGTGCGCGCACGACAGCCAGTCGGTGGTGCGTCCGCCGGTACGGAAGTGGCCGCGCAACGCGTCGGTCAGCAGCCACGCGGACCGGCGCGGGCCGGACAGTGCCGCTTGGTGGATGGCCGCCACGAGGTTGCGATGCTCGGCCGCCAGCCAGTCCGCCGCCGAGGCGGGGTCGTCGAAGGAGACCGGTGCCACGCCGGAGTCAGCGGCCGGCGGCAACAGGACACAGCCGGGGTACAACCGCCTGGCCGCGGCGCGGGTACTGCGTAAATACCAGTCGTATAGCCTCTGCCTGGTCTCTTCTACGCTTTCTGGGCTTTCCTCCGCGTGGGCGCGGTCGGCGGCGAACAGGCGCAGCAGGTCGTGAAAGCGGTAGCGGCCAGGCGCGTGCTGATCGATCAGGTGGGCGGTGGCGAGCCGGGTCAACTGGCGTCCGGCCTGATCGATGGTGGACCCGCGCAGGGCGGCGGCGCATTCGACGGTGACGTCCGGCCCAGGTACGAGGCCGAGCAGCCGGAAAAGGAGACGCTCGTCCGGAGTCAGGGCGGCGTAGGACAGGCCCAGCGTTCCGCGAACGGCGTTCTGCTCGTCGCCGTCGATGCGCAGCGCGGCGAGCCGGTCGCCTCGGCGCATCTCGCCGACGTATTCCGCCACGCTCTGGTGCCGGTCCAGCATGACGTTGGCCATCGCGATCCGCAGCGCCAGCGGAAGATGAGCGCACAGCCGTCCGAGCTCCGCTATCGCCTCCCGCTCCGCCTGCGCCTGGTCGGGGCCGAGTATCGAGGTGAGCAGCGCCGTGGACTCCTGCGGGGAGAAGACGCTGAGCGTCACGTGCGAGGTGTCGCCGTGCATGGACATGCCGCGTAGTTGGTCGCGGCTGGTGATCAGCACGACGCAGTCCGAGCTGGGCAGGAGCGCGCGCACCTGGGAGACGTCGCGCGCGTTGTCCAGCACGATCAGCATGCGACGATTCGCCAGCAAGCTGCGCAGCAGCGCCGAGCGGGCGTCCAGCTCCGCCGGGATCCTCTCAGCGGCGACGTCCAAGCCCTTGAGCAGCACCTCCAACGCGGTCGCGGGCTCCAGCGGGCTGCCTGGGCCGAAGCCGCGCAGGTTCACGTACAGCTGGCCGTCGGGGAAGGACCGGACCATTCGGTGACCCCAGTGGACGGCCAGGGCGGTCTTGCCCACGCCCGCGGTGCCGGTGATCACCGCGATCCTGACCAGTCGCGTCGCCTCGCTCTCGTCGGGTCGCACCAGGCCGTCCAAGGTTCGCAGCTCGTCGGCACGGCCGGTGAACGCGGCGATGTCGCACGGTAGCTGCCGCGGGCGTACCGCCACGGAATCGTGCTGCCCGTCGAGGCCGGCACCGGCTGATGGAACGCTCACCTGCGGCATCAGTCCGGGGTCGGCGGCGAGGATGGACCGGTGCAGCCGGCGCAGCTCGTCCCCCGGGTCAATGCCCAGCTCCTCCGCCAGCAGGTCGGCGACCGTGAGGTAAGCCTGCAGCGCCTCGCCCTGCCGGCCGCCCCGGTACAGGGCGAGCATGAGCTGCTCCCAAAGCCGTTCCCGCAGGGGGTACACGGCGATGGCGGATCGCAGATCGGCGACGATCTGCCGGTGCAGACCAGCCTGAAGATCCAGGTCGAACGAGCGCTCCAGCGACTGCACGCGGTCCTCGGTGAGGCGTCCGGCGTACTCGCGGTGCAACGACTCCGACGGCACGTCGGCCAGCGCAGGTCCGCGCCACAGATCGAGCGCGTCGCGCAGCAGGGCGGCCTCCGCTCGTGCTTCGGTCGCTCTCTGGGCACTGCGAACGAGACCGTGGAACCGGCTGACGTCCACCTCGTCATCGCCGGCCTGGATCAGGTATCCATCCTGGCAGGTGCGGATCAGCTGGGTGTCGTCCGTGTGATCACCGAGGACGCGGCGCAGCCTGGCGACATGGGTGTGCAGGGTCGCCCGCACATTGCCCGGTGTGTCACTGTGCCAGATGTGATTGATCATCAGCTCTGTGGAAACGGGCTGGTTCGGGTGGAGCAGGAGGGTGGCCAGCAGGATTCTCTGCTTGGCCGCGGGGACGAGGATTCGTCGTCCCCGCCTGGTCACCTCCATCGCGCCCAATAGTCCGAAGGCGGTTTCCGGCTCTGGCTGCTGCCCGTGCGGCAAGGCTGCTCCTGTGTCCGTAGTGACCCCATGAGTCGGGGGGCTTTTCGGCTATGTGAGCTCTTCCGGGGAAGGATCCTCGGCCGGCGCAGGCCTGCTCATGCCTGGCCGATGTCTCCGTCGACCTTGCGGTAGGCGTTCTTGACCCGGATCCGGTCGCCGTCGAACTCGTACAGGTCGCAGCCGTCCACCCGGTGCACCCGCCCGTTCTCGTCCGTGCGCGTGTAGGACCACTGCCCGGCCCCGCGGTCGCCTGGCGCACCGGCTCAGGGCTCGTGACGCAGCCGTGAGAAGAGGAACGGGACCCAGCTCACGGCCATGATCACGGCGCCGAGCCACAGCGCGGAGCGCACGCCCCACACCTCGCCGAGCGCGCCCGCCAGCAGGCCGCCCACCCCGACCGCGCCCATCAGGAGCAGACGCATCGTGGCCGTCATCCTGCCGAGCATGTCATCGGGCGTGACCCGTTGCCGCAGGCTGGTCAGCAGCACGTTGTTGACCCCGGTGCGGAACGTCAGCACGAACCATCCTGCCGCTGCCGCCCACAGCCACGGCCCCCGGCCCAGGAACGGGATCAGCAGCGAGGCGGGCGCGGTGGCCAGGCCGGCGAGCCAGGTGGCCCGTCCGGTGCCCAGGCGGCGGGCGATCGCGTGGGCGGCGGACGAGCCGGCCAGCGCTCCGAGGCCTCCGACGGCCAGGTACGCGCCGAGCACCCACTCCGGATAGCCGAGCTGGCCGACCAGGAGGACCGGCAGCAGTACCGAGCACAGAGGGAACGCCAGGTTCGCCAGCGTCCCCTGGATCAGGGCCGCCACCAGCACCGCGTTCCCGAACAGGAAGCGCACCCCCGCCACGATCTGCCGCCGGACGGGCTCCCGGGCCGGCGAGGCCGCCACCGGCGGCGGCTCGGGGACGCCGCGGAGCCAGGCGGCCGACCACAGGTAGCTCAGCGCGTCCACCAGCACCGCCAGTGGCGCGCCGATGAGCTGCACCAGCACCCCGGCCGTGCTCCGTCCGGCGATATCAGACCCCGCTCCCGTCGCGACCAGCAGCGAGTTCGCGGACGTCAGCCGTTCGCGCCCCACCAGTCCCGGCACGAGACTCATCGACGCCACGTCGAACAGCAGCGTCCCCGCCCCCATCAGCACCGCCACCGCGTACAGCTGCCCCATGGACAGCGACCCCGCCCACCACGCCAGCGGTACCGAAAACAGGACACCCGCCCGTACGACGTCGGTGACGATCATCACCGGCCGCCGCCTGACCCGGTCCACCCACGCCCCGGCGGGCAGGCCCAGCGCCAGCACCGTGATCGTGCCGAGTGCCGACAGCAGGCCGACCTCGCCGGCCCCCGCTCCCAGCACGGTGACCGCGAGCAGCGGAAGCGCGACATAGCTGACCTGACTGCCGAGCTCGCTCACCGCGCGGGCGACGAAGAGGTTGCGGAACCCGCGCATCCGCAGCAGCGGCGGCTGGTCCATCACTGTTGTTGACATGCCCGCAAGGGTGCTGAAATGTGGCCTGAAGAGGCCATCGATTAAGTGACGAGCAAATCCAATGACCCTGAACCTGACGTTCACGGCTCACGACGTCGCCAACATCCGCTTCGCCATCTCTCCCCTGGGCGAGGTCGTCGCGAGCGTCCGGGTGGTGAAGGACCCGCGGTCGCACCCGCTTCTGCGCCCCTGGGCCGACCAGGTACGCCGCAGGCTCCAGCAGGTCGACTGGCGGCTGCTGTCCGACCTCGTGCCGGTGCCGACCGCCACGATCGCGGGCTTCACCTGCACCCCGCCGTCCACTTCCATACCGGACCTGGAACTCGAACTCGCCACCATGCGAGGCGCGGCCGATCGGGTCCGCTCGGATCTGGACGAGATCCCCGGTCCACGTACGAAACGGGTGCAGGACCTCTACGACGACCCGGAAAAGGGCCTGGAGCGGCTGGCGGAGGAGGTGGAGAACTACTGGCGGGCGGCGCTGCTTCCGTACTGGCCGGCGATCAGGTCCCTGCTCGAGGGCGAGATCCTCTACCGCGCCAGGTTGCTGGCCGCCGGCGGTGCCGGGCGCATGCTGGCCGATCTCGATGACGCTGTGACCTGGCAGGACGGGACGATGCGCATCCGGCACCGCCAGGTCACGGGCACCCGGTCGCTGCGCGGCCTCGGGCTGCTGCTGGTGCCGTGCGTGTTCGTCTGGCCCAGGATCTTCTCCGTCACCACCCCGCCCTACCAGCCCACCGTCCGCTACGCGCCGCGCGGCATCGCCACGCTCTGGGAACGCCGCCGGATGGACCCGCCGGAGGCGCTGGCCGCCGTACTCGGCCAGACCCGCGCCCGCCTGCTGGCCGAGCTCGACCAGCCCACCTCCACGCGCGACCTGGCCCAGCGCGTCGGCCTCTCCCAGCCCGGCGTCAACCAGCACCTCACCGCGCTCCACAGGGCGGGACTGTGCTCAGCCCACCGCACGGGCAGATACGTCCTGTACGCCCGCACCGCCGTAGCCGAAGCCCTTCTGGGAGATCCGCCGGCGTAGGCGTAGCACGAGGTCCGCCCCGCGACGGCGGCCGTGTCCCGACGCCCGGTCGGCGCGCCGCGATCTAGCCGCAGCCAGGTTCGTCGGCGAGGTACGGCGGGGCGGGCTCGTACTGGATCGCGTTCCGGACAGCGCGGGCATGGTCGCGGCCGTGGATGCGCCCCACGAGCCACAACGCCATGTCGATCCCCGCGGACACGCCCTGGCTGGACACCAGGTTGCCGTCCACCACGTACCGGGCGTCACGTACCACCGTGAGGTCCCCAAGTCGCTCCAACTCGTCCTCGAGGGCTCGTTCCGTGGCCACCCGCCGGCCGCGCGACACCCCTGCGGCGCGCATGAGGAACGCGCCGGTGCACACGCTCGTGACCCACTCGACCTTCGCGGCCGTGGTCTTGATCCAGTCCGTGATCGCGGGGTTCCGCATTCCCGCCTCGATCCGCGAATGGGCGCCGCCCGGGACCAGGAGCACGTCCAGCGGTGGGTGGTCGGCCAGGGTGTGGTCGGGCATCACCCGCATGCCGTTGGCGCAGCGAATGAGGCCGGGCCCCTCCGCGATGAGCACGACCGTGTCGACGCGGCCCCGGCGCCGGGAGGACCCGTGGAACACCTCCCAAGGGCCGACGAAGTCGAGCTCCTGAACCCCGTCGAAGACGTAGATCCCGTAGGTGGTCATCGGACTTCCTCTCTCTTGAGCACAAGGTCGCTCGCCGGGGCGGTCCGCGCGTCGGCGACCAGGCTGCCGACCACGAGCGCGCCCCCGGCGAGGTCCAGCCACGTCACCTGCTCTCCCAGCACGAGCACCGCGCCCAGCACCCCGAACACCGGGATCAGCGTGAGGTAGCCGGCCGCGCGCGCCACCGGCATCCTCCTGAGGGCGGTGAGGTACAGCCAGAACGGCAACGCGTAGTTGAGGATGCCGGCCGCGCCGGCCAGCAGCAGCTGGGTCGGCGTCACCGAGAGCCGCAGCGGGCCGGCCAGCACGAACTGGCAGACGATCACGAACCCCAGGGCCCACACCTGCTGCGTGAGCGCCGCAGGAAGCGGTGCGATGGCGGTGACCTGTCTGGAGGCCACCACCACGTAGAACGCGGCCGCGACGACGCTCGCGACGACAAGGCCGTCGCCCGCCCACGACCCGGCGCCTCCGCCCGCTGAGAACGACACCAGCGCCGAGCCCGCCGTCGCGCCGGCGATGACGACGACGAGCCGCCAGTGCGGTCGCTCCCGCAGCAGGGCCCAGGCGATGAGCGGCACCATCACCGGCTCGAGGCTCCCCAGCACGCTCGCGTTGGCGGCGCTGGTGAGCGCGAGCCCGGCAAGTCCTAACTGGTAGGCGATCCCGGGCTCGAGCAGGCCGACCCAACCGGGCCGCCACGCACCCCTGAGCGAGGCGCCGGTGACCGCGCACGCGGCGGCGAGCGCGCCGACGGAGGCGATCAGCTGGACCACCAGCACCGAGCCGGGCGCCGCCCCGGTGACGTCGAGTGTGGCCTTCGTGAGGACCAGCCCGGCCGCCCATGTCGCGGCGCTCGCCACCATCAGGAGCGGCCCGCCGGCCTTCATGTGCTCGGGGCGATCGCGAGGGTGACGGGGCACCGGTCCTGCGGGCAGCGGTGCTCATCGCACAGCCGGCAGATCCGTTCTGCCGACTCCTCGTCACCGGTGATCGCGGTGAGGAGCGCCGAGACGATCCGCTCGACGTCCGCGCGCTCATCGGGCGCCAGCTGCGCGATCGTCCGCTCCAGCCGGCCGAGGCGGGCGTCGGTCTGCCGCTGCCACACCTCCGTACCCGCCGCCGTGAGGTGCAGGGAGACCGTACGGCCGTCCACGCCGGCGCGGCGCTCCACGAGCCCGGCGGCGGCGAGGCGGTCGATGGTGCGCACGGTGCCGGGGTGCGTGATGCCGAGAGCGACCCGCACCGCCCGGATGCTGCATCCGGGCGCCACGCCGACCGCGTTGAGCGCCGCCGCGTCGGTGGGCGCGAGGCCGGACGACGCCGTCAGCTCGGCGGTCTGCGCATCGGCGAGAGCGATGCCGAGGGCCCCCAGGAGGTTGGCAGTTCGAGAACACATGACTCGTTCATATAACTCATTCACATATCCGTCAACGCCTGGCCGCCGCGTGCTTGCCGCCCTCTGCCCTACGGGCGGTCATAGCCCTACGCCTGGCTGCAACACGCTGAGAGTGAACCGGGCCGGGCCGCCGGGCGCTGACACGTTCGCGTACGTGTGCGGTTGGTCGCCGCTGAAGCTCACCGCGTCTCCGGGGGCCAGGTCCAGCTCTTGGTCCCCGGCGTGGAGGCGGATCTCTCCGCTGATCATGAGGAGGTGTTCGATGGTGCCCGCGGTGTGCGCTTCGCTGCTGTGCGACTCACCGGGGAACATCGTCCAGTCCCACAGTTCCAGCACGTTGGGCGGCTCGGCCCCATCTGGACAATGGCACGCCGGCTCAGACCGCTGCGGCTTGCCATCTCGTCCAGCGTCCAACGGCGGGCCTGGCGGGCGGCGCGCACGTTGGACGCGATCACATCGGTTATGCCGACGTGCTCAAGGGCGAGAGGTACGTCCTGGGCCTGTCCATCCGGCAGATCAGCAGTCAATCTGCCCAGATCGCCGGCTTCCTCGGCGGCGGCCTGCTGGCTCAAGGGCTCACGTCGGCCACGGGACTGGTCATCGACGCGCTGACGTTCATGATGTCGGCTCTCCTGGTGCGGTTCGGGCTGCGGCGCCGGCGCGCGGCGGCAGGCGAGCGGGTACGGCGCAGGATGACGACCGGCGGGTTCGGGTTGGCCGCCGTATGGCGGGATCCACGGCTGCGGTCGCTGACGGCGCTGAGCTGGCTGGCCGGCTTCTACATCGTGCCGGAGGGCCTGGCTGCTCCCTACGCGGACGCGTTGAACGTCAGCTCGGCGGTGGCAGTGGGCGTGATCATGGCGGCGGACCCGATCGGCTGCGTGATCGGCGCCTTCGTCTTCGGCCGGTACGTCCCCGAGACGATGAGGAGCAGGACGCTGGGCGCGCTGGCACTGCTGACGGGCGTGCCGTTGATGTTGTGCGTGCTCAGCCCCGGCCTGGCCGTGTCCGCGGTCTTGTTCGGACTGTCGGGTGCTCTGTCGATCTGCTGCCAGATGCAGGTGGGCGCCTTGTTCGTGCGGATTCTCCCGGACGGTTCGCGCGCTCAGGGGATGGGCGTGCTGTCCTCCGGGCTCATCACCGTACAGGGGCTGGGGGTTTTGGCGGGCGGGGTGGTGGCCACGTGGGCGGGGCCCGCGATGACGGTCGCACTCGCCGGTCTGGCCGGGGTGGTGTTCGGCGCCTATCCGGCCTGGCGGTGGGCGGCCCCATGCGGACCAAGGACCAGTAAGCAGAGCACTCTCGGGTGAGCGCGAACCCGAGGCATGGGCCTGGCGCACCGGCGGCCGCGTGGCCGTCCGGCCGCTGGTGCGCGGGTTCAACGGCGGGCGTAGCCGCCCAGGGCGGGTTCGAGCAGGCCGAAGGCGTGGTCGGCGGTCTCGGCGAGGATGGTGTAGATCTCCTCGGAGCTCACGCCGTCGAGGACCAGGCGCTGGCCTTCGAAGAACAGCAGCCGGTCCACGGCGGCGAGCTGGGCGGCGGCGAGTTTGGGCGTGATGCCCGCGTCGCCGGTCTCGTCCGCCAGCACGGCCGCCAGCGCGTGCTCGGCCTGCTCGTGGATCTGCCGGAGGCGGGCGCGAAGCGCCGGAGTATCGCGCACCAGGCGCTGCCAGTCCATGTCGTCGTCGGGGATGAGCGGGTCGCGGCGGCGCACGCGTTCGAGATAGTCGCGGCGCATGGCGGCCAGGGCGGACTCGCCCGGGGCGCGCTGCCCGACCGCCCGGGCGAGCGCGCTGACGTGTTCCTCGTGCATGTCGAGGACGAGGTCCTCCTTGAGCGGGAAGTGGTTGGTGACCGTCATCTTGGCCACGCCCGCGGCACTCGCGACCTCGGCGATCGTCACCTTGTCGAAGCCGCGCTCCTTGAACAGCTGGGTCGCGACGTCAGAGATCATCTGACGCGTCCGGCGTTTCTTGACCTCGCGCAACCCCTCGGCTCGCACGCTCATGACCTCATGCTACCCACGGTCGCAAGGACGGACCCAAAATTATGTTTGACCTAATAAAGTGTCCGACCTATATTTAGGTCCGACCTAACTAATCACGGCGAGAGGGTGACAATGGCCGCGGACACGCACCCGTCGACGCGCGAAAAGCTCGACCCCCGGCTGACCCGCATAGGGCTCGTCCTGATCGCCGCTCCCATCCTGGCCACCGTGGACGCGACGGCCGTCGGGGTCGCGACGCAAGCCATGACCGCCCACTTCCACGCCTCGCTGGCCGACGTCCAGTGGGTGGCGACCGGATACCTGCTGGCGATCGCCATGGTGATGCCGCTGTCGGGCTGGCTGAGCGAGCGCTACGGCGCCAAGCGGATGTGGATCAGCGCTGTGGCGTTGTTCACGGTGGGCTCGGCCCTGTGCGGCCTCGCCTGGTCGCTTCCCGCACTCATCGGCTTCCGGCTGCTCCAGGCGCTGGGCGGCGGTCTGATGAACCCCATCTCGCAGGCGATCGTGGCACGAGCAGCCGGGCCGTCCCAGGCAGGCCGAGTCCTCGGGCTGCTGTCGATCCCGGCGATGTTCGCACCGGTCCTCGGGCCGGTCCTCGGCGGGCTGGTCGTGCAGAGCCTGGACTGGCGTTGGATCTTCTACGTCAACCTGCCCATCTGCCTGACCGTACTCCCGCTCGCCGCACGCCTGCTGCCCGCCGACGGCGCCGAACGGGACGCCGTCCGTCCGCTCGACGTGCTCGGCCTGCTCCTGCTGTGTCCCGGTGCGGCTGCCGTGATCTACGGCTTGTCCCTGGCGGGCGAAGGCGGCGGACCGGGAGCGCCCATCGTCACCGCCGTCCTCGGCGCCGGGCTGCTCCTGATCGGCGGCTACGTCCTCCACGCGCTGCGGGCCGGCGACGCGGCGATGATCGACGTGCGGCTGTTCGCCCGCCGCGGCTTCGCTGCCGCGACTGCGACCTCGTTCCTGCTCGGCGCCGCACTCTACAGCTCCATGGTCCTGCTGCCGCTCTTCTACCAGCAGGTTCATCACACGGACGCGTTCCGCACCGGGCTGCTCCTCATCCCACAGGCGATCGGCGCCGCCATCGGCGCGTTCGCCGCGGGACGGCTCGCCCAGCGCCACGGAGCGCGCACCGTCGTGCTCACCGGCCTCCTGCTCATGGCCGTGGGAACGGTCGTCTTCACCCAGGCGAGCGCCGGGCCGGCCGCGTGGTCACTCACCGTCTCCTTGGTGGTCCAGGGGCTGGGGCTCGGCAGCGTGATGGGTCCGACGATGGGAGCCGCCTACGCGTCGGTCGACCAACGGGAGACACCGCGCGCCGCGAGCGCCTTGAACGTCCTCAACCGGATCGGCGGATCAGTGGGTACCGCGATCTTCCTGATCGTGCTGGAGAACCGGCTCGCCGGCGCCCAGGCCGGTCCCGCGCCGGCGTTCGGCGTCACGTTCGGCTGGGCCCTGGCCCTGGTGCTGCTCGCCCTCGTCCCCGCGGCCATGTTTCCCCGAGGAGATCGTCGCAATCCTGAGCCGGCGACAGCGACATAGTGCTCGGGAACGCCCCGCTTGCGGTGACCAGCGGGGCGAGCTGGTCGTCCAACTCGGCGATCTCCTCGCTCAGGTGCCGATGACGGCGGGCCAGGCCGCGCAGCGCCGTCCTGGTCGAGGCCGTGACCGCATCCGCCCCGTGGTCAGGCCGCAACCGCAGACAGGCCGCCACGATAGTGCCCTCCACTCGCCCGTCCCTGGCTTTGGGCACCAGCGCACGCCATGCATGCGCGCACCATGGCGGGCGTACGCCAGCTCTACGGCGGCGTGGCGCACTTGCCGAGCTCGAATTCATAGATTGACATATACCCCACCCTGGTATACAAAACTCCCGACGCCATACCCCTAAGGGGTATCTGTTCGGCGCTTGATGGTGACTGCGGTTGCCCGGGAGGAGACGGACATGGGATTGTTCGCGATTCGCGACTACCGGCGGCTGTTCAGCGCTCAAGTCATCGCGTTGTTCGGTACCGGTCTGGCCACCGTCGCGCTGGGGCTGCTCGCGTACGAGCTCGCAGGTCCGCGTGCCGGTGCGGTTCTCGCCACCGCGCTGACGATCAAGATGGTCGCGTACGTGGTCGTCGCACCGCTCGCGGCCGCGTACGTCGATCGGCTGCCCAGACGCTGGTTTCTCACGATCCTCGACGTGGTGCGCGCTCTGGTGGTGATCGCGCTGCCGTTCGTCACCGAGGTGTGGCACATCTACGTCCTGATCGGGGCTCTCCAGACCGCGTCAGCGGCATTCACCCCGACGTTTCAGGCGGTCATCCCCGACATCGTGACCAAGGAGGCCGACTACACCCGCGCCCTGTCCGCATCGCAGGTGGCCTACACCATGGAGAGCCTGTTGAGCCCCGTGCTCGCGGCTGTGGCGCTCACCTTCATGTCGTTCAACCTGCTGTTCATCGGCACCTCCGTCGGGTTCGCCGTGTCCGCGCTGCTGGTCCTGTCCACGCGCATCCCCAACGCGCGCCCCAGTTCGCGTACGAGCGCCTGGGACCGGGCCGTGGCGGGGATCCGCACTTTCGCGGCCACCCCGAGTCTGCGCGGTGTCATGGCACTGAACCTCGTGGTCGCCGCCGTCGGCTCCATCGTGGTCGTCAACACCGTGAACTACGTCCGCGACGTTCTCGGCGGAGCCCAATCCGACGTCGCCTGGGTGCTCGCCGCGTCCGGAACGGGGACGCTGCTGGTGGCCCTCGTCCTCCCGCGCGTCCTGGACCGGGTGGCGGACCGGTTCGTGATGCTGATCGGTGCCGCCGTGCTGGTATCGGCGGTCGGCGCGGCGGTCACCATGTCCGCGGCGAGCGTCGCCGCATCACTGCCGACCGTGGTGATCTGGGTGGCGATCGGCGGTGGGATGGCGCTGATCGTCACGCCGACCGGGCGGGTGCTTCGCCGGGCGGTCGATCCCGCCGGAATTCCCGAGGTCTTCGCCGCCCAGTTCTCGCTGTCCCACCTGGCCTGGTTGGTCACCTATCCCATCGCCGGCTGGGTCGCCACGCAGGCAGGCTTCACGATCACCTGGACCGTGCTGGCGGGCCTGGCGGTAATCGGAGCTGTCACGGCACTGGTGGTCTGGCCGCGCGAGGAGAAGGCCGGGGTCGGAGGGCGTGCGGCAGTGGCGGTCCGGCCACGCATCAGGAAGGCCGAGGCCGGAGCCCGCACCGCGGCGGCGGTTGCCTCCGCCAGGACCGAAGTCACCACGCGTGAAGCCGCAGAGGCTGCGGAGGGCACGCTCGCGGCAGGCCAGTGCGCCTGCGTTCGCACCGTCTGAGTTCGCCGACCGACACCGTGTAGACAACGACGCATGAGCAGGTCCACTACCGGAATGGGAGCTTCATCCGCCCCCATGAGCGTCGGGTCAGCGAGTCCGCTGTGGCAGCAGGGGGCGGCGGCCTGCTGTTGCTCGTCCTCCTGAGTGGAGTCGGCTGATCATGGTTCCAGGAGAACTCGTTCGAACCCGCCGGTGACCCCTGGCGCCGTTCGGACGGACGGCCAAATGACGGTCAAACGGTCAAGGGCCTGACCACTGTCTCCAGTGATCAGGCCCTTGACCTGTAACTACCGTGTCGGGGTGGCGGGATTTGAACCCACGACCTCTTCGTCCCGAACGAAGCGCGCTGCCAAGCTGCGCTACACCCCGGCGCACGCCGTCTTGCGCGTGCTTGGAAAAGTCTAGCGGACTCCCAAGGTACTTGTGACCGTGTCAACGGCGAGGAACGAGGGTAAGCAGTGACGCCTCCGGGAAGCAGGCGAAGCGGGCGGGGGCGTAAGGGGAGGTGCCGAGGCCGGCCGAGACGTGGAGCCAGGCGTCGTCGTGGCGGCTCAGGCCCTTGACGCGGGCCCGGTCGATGCCGCAGTTGGTCACCAGGGCGCCGTAGAACGGGATGCAGAGCTGGCCGCCGTGGGTGTGGCCGGCCAGCAGGAACTGGTAGCCGTCCGCGGCGAAGCGGGTCATGTTGCGGGGCTCGGGAGAGTGCATGACGCCCAGCCGGAGGTCGGCGTCGGCGGGGGCCGGGCCGGCGACGAGGTCGTAGCGGTCGCGGTTGATGTGGGAGTCGTGGATGCCCGCCACCGCCACGTCGAGGTCGCCCACCTTGATGCGGGCCGTGGTGTTGTTCATGTCGAGCCAGCCCTCGGCCGCCATGCCGGCCCCCAGCTCCTCCCAGGGCAGGGAGGGCACGTGCTGGCGGCGGTCGTTCTTGGAGGTGCGCCAGAGGTAGCGGACCGGGTTTTTGGGCTTGGGCGCGTACAGGTCGTTGGAGCCGTAGACGAACAGGCCCGGACGCGACAGCAGGGGCTCCAGGGCGTGCAGGAGCGAGGGGACGGCGTCCGGGTGCGCGATCGAGTCGCCGGTGTTGACCACCAGGTCCGGCTTCAGCGGGCCCAGGGAGCGGACCCAGTTGATCAGCATCGTGCGGCGCGGCGTCAGATGCAGGTCGGACAGGTGGAGAATGCGTACGGGACGCTGACCGCGCTCCAGCACCGGCACGTCGAAGCGGCGCAGCCGGAACCAGTTGCGCTCCACGACAGAGGCGTAACCCAGCCCGGCCAGGCCGAGACCGAGCATGGACAAGGGCACTGCGACGGCTTTCCTCACCTTCTCATGATGCCCGACATCGGGCGCGCGGCGTCCGGAGTCCGCGCAGACGGCAAGATGGAGCGCATGAGCGCATTGAAGGACAAGCTGAAGGCCGATCTGACGGCCTCGCTTAAGAGCCGGGACGAGGTACGTCTCCGGACGATTCGGATGGCACTGGCCGCGGTGAACGTCGAGGAGGTCGCCGGCAAGGAGGCTCGGGAGCTGACCGACGACGAGGTCATCAAGGTGCTGACCAAGGAGGCCAAGAAGCGCAAGGAGGCCGCCGAGGCGTTCGGTAACGCGGGGCGGGCCGAGCAGGCGCAGGCCGAGCTGGACGAGCAGGCGGTGCTGGAGGAGTACCTGCCGGCGCAGCTCAGCGACGAGGAGCTGGGCGCCCTCGTCGACGCCGCCATCGCGGAGACGGGCGCCGCCGGGCCGCAGGCCATGGGGCAGGTCATGAAGGCGGTCAACCCGAAGGTCGCCGGGCGGGCCGAGGGCGGCCGCGTGGCCGCCGCCGTCCGCGCCCGACTGGCGGGGTAGAGCCTCCCGGGTGTTGTTCCGTCGCCCGCTGGCCGGCTGTCTCATCACCCCTTGCGCTAGGACGCCCCCAGAAGGGCCTGGAGGCGTCTCAGCGGGCCGGAAACGGGTCCCCGCCGCCCAGGGGTAGCGGCGGGGGCCGGAGCGAGCCTCAGGCCGTCAGGCGGCGGCGCGGCCGGAGTGGGGGGCCGGGCCGTCAGAGGGCGGGAACCCGAAGCGGGCCTTGGGGTCAGCGGCCGCGGCCGTTGCCACGGCCGTTGCCCGGCCCGTCCCCACGGTCCCCGTTCTGCGGGTTGAAGATGTCGAACGGGTCGCCGTCCCCGTCGGTGGGCGGCCCTTCCTCGTCCTTGTCCTTCTTCTCGGGCTTCTTCGGCGCGCAGTTCTCCGTGCACCCGCCGAACCGCGACTGGTCCACCGGCTTGAACTCCGCCGCCTCGACCCCCTTCAGCGCGGTCAGCATCGCGTCTTTCCAGATCCGCCCGGAAATGGAGGCCCCGTACACGTACGAGTAGTAGCGACCCCCGATGGTGACCCCGATCAGCTCGTTGCCCTTGGTGCCGCGCGGGTCGCCCAGGCTGACGGCCGACGACATGTTGGGGGTGTAACCGGCGAACCAGGCCGAGGCGTAGTTGTCGGTCGTGCCCGTCTTGCCGGCCGCGTCGCGCCCGATGCCGCCCACCTCCTGCATCGTGCCCTTGGTGAACACGCCGGACAGGATGCCGCTGACCGCGTCGGCGACCTCCTCCTCCAGGACCTGGGAGCACTTCGGCTTGTACTGCTTCGCCTTGCCGTTCCTGTCCTTGATCTCCGTGATCGCCAGCGGCTTGCAGTATTGCCCGCGCGAGGCGAAGACGGCGTACGAGCTGGCGATCGTCACGGGGTCGACCTCGTTGACCCCCAGCGTGAACGTCTCCACCTCCGACAGCTTCTGCCCGTCGGCCCGCTTGACCCCGAGCTTCTTGGCCATCTTGACCACGCTGCAGAGCCCGACCTTCTCCTCCAGCTTGAGGAAGAACGTGTTGACCGAGCCCCAGGTGCCGGTCTGCAGCGTCTTGAAGCCGCCGCCGCCCTCGCTGGAGTTGTGCACGGTGTGGGACGGGTCGCCGACGTTGTTGCCCTTGCAGTCCTTGAACGTGCTGTAGCCGCTCGCCTGGTAGCCCGCGGGCGACGGGAAGCCGTCGCCGTACTTCAGGCCCTCCTCCAGCGCCGCGGCCAGCGTGTAGACCTTGGCCGTCGAGCCCTGCTGGAACCCGCGACCGCCGCCGTGCGCCGCGTCGGCCACGACGTTGTAGCTCATCTCGTTCTTCTTCTTGCTCCCGCCGAACTTCCGCGAGGCGGCCATGGCCTTGATCTCGCCGGTGCCGGGAACGACCATGGCCTGCGAGGCCACGGGCTTGTCCTTCCTGGAGACGTACTTCTTGATCGCCTTGTCGGCGGCGGCCTGCATCTTCGGGTCGATCGTGGTCTTGATCGTCAGGCCGCCCCGCTGGAGCAGCTTCTTGCGCTCGTCCTGGTTCTTGCCGAAGTCCTCGTTGTTGAGGATCTCGTACTGGACGTAGAGGCAGAAGTACGGAAATTTGCTGGCCTCGCAGCCGCCGGGCGCCTTGATGTTCTTCCAGCCCAGCTTCTTCGCCTTGGCCTCGGCGGCCTCCTGCTGCGAGATCTTGCCGATCTCGGCCATCCGGTCGAGCACGATGTTGCGCCGCTGCAGCAGCCGGGCCCGCGACTCGGGGCCGACGCTCGGGTCGGTGCGGGCGGGATTCTGGACGGCGCCGGCCAGGGTGGCGCTCTCGGCGAGGTTGAGCTCGGAGGCGGGCTTGTCGAAGAAGCGCCGGGCCGCGGCCTGGATGCCGTGGGCGCCCGCGCCGAAGTAGGCGATGTTCAGATATTTCTCGAGAATCTGGTTCTTCGAGTACTTCTTCTCGATCGCCATCGCGTTACGCAGCTCGGACAGCTTGCGGGAGAGCGTCGGGGCGATGGCCGCCGCCTGCTCCTCGGGCGTCTCGGCCTTGTTGACCAGCACCTGCTTGACGTACTGCTGGGTGATCGACGAGCCGCCCTGCATCACGCCGCCGCCCGACAAATTCTTCACGAGCGCTCTGGCCGTTCCTTCAACATCGATCGGCCCGTGCTGGTAAAAACGGAAGTCCTCGATCGCGATCAGCGCGGTCTGCATGATCGGGGCGACCTGGTCAAGGCGGACAGACTGCCGGTTCTCAAAGTAGAACTGGGCGAACTGCTTGCCGTTGGCGTCCTTGAGGACGGTGCGTTCGGGAAGAGGGGGTTCGTCGAGCTCTTCGGGCTTGAGATTGAGGCTTTCCACAGCGCTCTTCGTGGAGATCCCCGCCCCTCCCACCGCAGGCAGGGCCACGGCCGCGGCGAGCACCCCGGCGACCGATCCGGCGATGATCAGACGCAGGATGCTGAGGACGGGGTTGGAACGATCTTTGCGCTGCGCTTGCACGCTACCAAGAGTACGTGGAAAGACTGACCGAATCGGTAGCACGACACCATTTCGCCTTGACTGACGGGGGTGACTAGTCATTCCCGGTCAAGATGGCCGCGAGAAATTGGTCCTCTGGGGTCTGTCGGCCCGAACGTGAAGTTGCGTACGTTCTCCTCTGCGGCAACTGAATACGGAGGCTCGGCGCCCGCGCCCGTCGGCCCCAAATGACGACTGACCACCTAAGGGGAGTGGGGTCGAACAATGTGGATCACGGATTGGACCTCCCGTGCCGCCTGTAAGGGTGCGGATCCGGATGCCCTGTTCGTGCAGGGCGCCGCGCAGAACAGAGCCAAGCTCATCTGCCGGGGCTGCCCGGTCCGTACTGAATGCCTCGCCGATGCGCTGGACAACCGCATCGAGTTCGGGGTGTGGGGCGGTATGACCGAACGCGAACGGCGTGCGCTGCTTCGACGGCGGCCTGACGTGGACTCGTGGCGAGACCTGCTCGAGTCGGCCAAGGAAGAGTACGAACGAACCAACGAGCTGATCGCGGGCTGAACCAAGCCCGGCGAGCCGTAGTACGGCCGGCGCCGTCCGCCGGCCGTACTTTCATGCGCTCGCCAGCAAGTCCCCGATCTGCCGCAGACCAGTGAGATCGTGGACGTCCTCGGACATGGCGCGAACCTGCACCACGGGCACCGTGGGGTGGGCCGAGACGAAATGCTCCTGCTCGCGGTGCTCGCGAGCGGTGAGCTGCATTCGCCCGGCGTGCAGCCGCAGCACGGCGGCGGTCAGCTCATGCTCACCCCGCGCCTCCAGGTCCTCCGCGGCCGCGGCGCTACGGGCGGCCGAGAGGACCGAGGCGGGTGACATGTGCACGCGGTTGACCACCAGGCCGGCCAGTGGCATGCGCTCTTCGGCGAGCCTTTCGACGAAGTAGGACGCCTCCCGCATGGCGTCCCGCTCGGGCGCGGCCACCACGAGGAAGGCCGTCCCGGGGGCCTGCAGCAGCTGGTACGTCATCTCGGCCCGCTGCCTGAAGCCGCCGAAGACGGCGTCGAGCGCGGACACGAACGTCTGCAGATCCTTGATCACCTGCGCGCCCAGCAGTTTGGTCATCGCTCCGGCCATCAACCCGAACCCGGCGTTGAGCAGCCGGAAGGCGCTGCGTCCTCCGGCCTTGGCCGGTGCCGTCAGCAGCCGGATGAACCGTCCGTCGAGGAAGCGCCCGAGCCGCTCGGGCGCGTCGAGGAAGTCGAGCGCGGACCTCGACGGCGGCGTGTCCACGATGATCAGGTCCCACTCGTCCGACCGGCGCAGCTGGCCAAGCTTCTCCATGGCCATGTACTCCTGCGTGCCGGAGAAGCTGGAGGAGAGGGACTGGTAGAAGGGGTTCGACAGGATCTGTCCGGCACGCACCGGATCGGCGTGCGCCTCGATGATCTCGTCGAACGTGCGCTTCATGTCGAGCATCATGGCGTAGAGCTGGCCGCCGCCCTCGGGCGAGCTGACCAGGCGCGGGGTGTTGTCGAGCTCGGTCAGCCCCATCGACTGGGCCAGCCGGCGCGCGGGGTCCACGGTGAGGACGACGGCGCACCTGCCGCGTTCGGCGGCCCGCAGCCCGAGCGCCGCGGCGGTCGTGGTCTTGCCCACCCCGCCGGCTCCGCAGCAGACGATGATCCTGGTGCCGGAGTCGTCGAGTATCGCGTCGATGTCGAGTGCGGCGGGCTTCTTCACGCTGCTCCTTGGGTGCGCATGCTCTCTGCCAGCTCGTACAGGCCGGCCAGGTCGACGCCGTCGGCCAGCAGCGGCAGCTCGTAGCTCTTCAGCCCGGCCTCGCCCAGCGACTCGCGCTCGGCGCGCTCCAGCTCGGTGCGGCGGGCGTGCTCGGAGATCTCCTCGGCGAGCGCCTCGGCGATCCTCGTCGCCTCCGCCCCGTCGGCCACCCCGGCGGCCTTGAGTCCGAGCACGAGCTCCCCGGGATCGAAACGGCCTTTGACAGCCGTGTCAAGAGCGGCCTGTGGGATCAGTGATTCACGCACCATATTGACGAAAATTCCGCCCGCGGGAAGCCCGGCCGAACGCAATTCGGAGATGCCGTCGAGCGTCTCCTGCACGGGCATCTCCTCCAGCAGCGTCACGAAGTGCACCGCCGTCTCCGGCGATTTCACGACCCCGTTGACCAGCTCGGAGTGGTTCTTGATCGGCCCGACCTTGGCCAGGCCCGCCACCTCCTGGGTGACGTTCAGGAAGCGCGTGATGCGGCCCGTGGGGGGCGCGTCGAGCACGACCGCGTCGTAGATCCTGCGGCCGTTCTTGCCCCGCCTGCGCACCGCCTCGGTCGTCTTGCCCGTGACGAGCACGTCGCGGAAGCCGGGGGCCACGGTGGTGGCGAAGTCGACGACGCCCATCTTGGTCAGCGCCCGGCCCGCTCGCCGCATCCCGTAGAACATCTCCATGTACTCGAGCATGGCCTCCTCGGGATCGACGGCCAGCGCGTACACGTCGCCGCCGGAGGGCGCCACGGCGATCTTGCGCTCCTCGTAGGGCAGCGGCGGCAGGTCGAAGATCTGCGCGATGCCCTGCCTGCCCTCGACCTCGACGAGGAGCACCTTGCGACCGCCCGCGGCCAGCGCGAGCGCGAGCGCGGCGGCCACGGTCGTCTTGCCGGTGCCGCCCTTGCCGGTGACCACGTGCAGCCGCACGCCGGCCCAATCCGTGTCCGGAGAGTCCACCATTCGAGGCTACCGAAGGGTCATTTGCCGGAAGCCGACGACCACCCTTTGAGATTGCTCACACCTCGGCCGGGAACTTGCCGGCGACCACCGTCTGAGCAGGCACAAGGCAGGCCGGCGGGCGGGTTTCTTGTGAGAAGCTGACCTTCATGAAGAAATGGGAGTACCTCACCGCCCCGGTGCTGATCCACAACACCAAGATGATCCTGGACAACTTCGGCTCCGACGGCTGGGAGCTGGTCCAGATCGTTCAGGGTGCCACGCCCGAGCAGCTCGTCGCCTACTTCAAGAGGGAGAAGCAGTGACCCCCGAGCAGAAGATCGCCGAGCTCGGCCTGACGCTGCCCGAGGTGGCGGCGCCGGCGGGCGCCTACGTGCCGGCCGTGCGCACGGGCAACCTCGTCTACACCTCCGGCCAGGTGCCGTTCGTCGACGGCAAGCTGCAGCGGACCGGCAAGCTCGGGGCCGACCTGACCACCGAGGAGGGCGCGGAGCAGGCCCGCATCTGCGCGCTCAACGCGCTTGCCGCCCTGAAGGCCGAGGTGGGCGACCTGCAGAAGGTCGTGCGGATCGTGAAGGTCGTGGTGTTCGTGGCCAGCGAACCGTCCTTCACCGAGCAGCCCAAGGTCGGCAACGGCGCCAGCGAGCTGCTCGCCGAGGTGCTGGGCGAGCCGGGCAGGCATGCCCGCAGCGCCGTGGGCGTGGCCGTCCTCCCGCTGGACGCACCTGTGGAAGTGGAGCTGATCGCCGAAGTAGCCTGAGGCACTATGACCGATGTGACCGGATTGCTGCTTCCAGCCGAGCTAGCCGCGCGGGCGCGGGACCTCCTCGCGGGGCGGGTCGAGCCGGTCCCGGCCCGCGACGCCGCCACGGTCGTGATTCTGCGGGAAGGACCGGAAGCGTACCTGCTGCGGCGCAAGGCCACGATGGCCTTCGCGGCGGGCGCGTACGTCTTCCCCGGCGGCTCGGTGGACGTCCGCGACACCGACCAGGCCGTCGCCTGGGCCGGCCCGTCACCGGCCGAGTGGGGCACGGTCTTCAACGCGAGCGAGCAGGTCGCGCGCGGGCTGGTGTGCGCGGCCGTACGCGAGACGTTCGAGGAGTCCGGCGTGCTGCTGGCCGGTCCAGGGCCCGATTCCGTGGTCGCCGACACGACGGGCGACGACTGGGAGTCCGACCGGCTGGCGCTGATCGACAGGAGCCTGGGCTTCGCCGACTTCCTCGCCAGGCGCGGCCTGGTGCTCCGGTCCGACCTGCTCAAACCGTGGGCCCACTGGATCACCCCGGAGATCGAGCACAGGCGCTTCGACACGCGGTTCTTCGTCGCCGTGCTCCCCGAGGGCCAGCGCACCCGGGACGTCGGCGGTGAGGCCGACCAGGTGGCCTGGAAGCGCCCCGCGGAGGCGATCGAGCTGGCGCACCGGGGGGAGATCTTCCTGATGCCGCCGACGTACCACACGCTGAGCGAGCTGGCGGCCCACGACGGCGTGGCGGGGATCCTGGCCGAGCGCAGGGAGATCGTGCCGATCATGCCGAAGGCCGTGGAGATCCAGGGCGAGATGCGGCTGGTGACCCGGTGAGCGGCCTGCACATCCCGATCGGGACGCCCGACGGCTCCCGTACCGAGCACGCCGAGAACCTGCTCGCGCCCAACCCGTCCGCCATGACGCTCGACGGCACCAACACCTGGGTCATCGGCGGGGACGACGTGGTGGTGGTGGATCCGGGGCCGGAGGACGAGGCGCATCTGCGCCGCGTACGCGATCACCTCGGGGAGCGGCGCGTCACCGAGATCCTGCTGACCCACGGGCACTTCGACCACAGCGGCGGCGCCAGGCGCTTCGCCGAGATGGTGCGCGCCCCCGTCCGGGCGCTCGACCCGCGGCACCGGCTGGGCGAGGAGGGGCTCGCCGACGGCGACGTGGTGACCGTGGCGGGGCTGGAGATCCACGTGTACGGCACGCCGGGCCACTCGTTCGACTCGCTCTGCTTCTGGCTGCCGCAGGACCGCGCGATGCTGACCGGCGACACCGTGCTCGGCAGGGGCACCACGATCATCGCCCGCGACGGCGGCCTGGCCGACTATCTCCGCAGCCTCGACCGGCTCAGGGCGGCCGCGGAGGGCCTGGAGGCGCGGGCGCTGCTGCCCGGCCACGGCCCCGTGCTGCCCGACCCGATCGCCGCGCTGGACGGCTACATCGCCCACCGGCGCCGGCGCCTCGACCAGATCAGGGCGGCGCGCGCCCAGGGCGCGAGCACGCCGCGCGAGATCGTCAAGATCGTGTACGCCGACGTCGACCGCTCCCTCTGGGCCGCCGCCGAGATGTCGGTCGTGGCCCAGCTCGACTACCTGGACCGGTTGTAGAGCCGGTCCATGTCGAGGATGACCACGGCCTTGGCCTCGATCCGCAGCCAGCCGCGCTGGGCGAAGTCGGCCAGCGCCTTGTTGACCGTCTCGCGCGAGGCGCCGACGAGCTGGGCCAGCTCCTCCTGCGTCAGGTCGTGGTGCACCCGCAGGCCGTCGTCCGTCTTGGTGCCGAACCGCTCGGCCAGGTCGAGCAGCTGCTTGGCCACGCGCCCGGGCACGTCGGTGAAGACCAGGTCGGCCAGCACGTCGTTGGTGCGGCGCAGCCGCTGGGCGAGCGCGCGCAGCAGGTGGAGCGCCACCTCGGGGCGGCCGGTCAGCCAGGGGCGCAGGTCGTCGTGGCCGAGCCCGGCCAGCCGCACGTCGGTCAGCGCCGTCGCAGAGGCCGTACGCGGCCGCGGGTCGAACAGCGACAGCTCGCCGAACATCTCGCTCGGCCCGAGCACGCTCAGCAGGTTTTCCCGTCCGTCGGGCGAGGTGCGGGACAGCTTGATCTTGCCTTCCAGCACGACGTAGAGCCGGTCGCCGGTCTCGTTCTCGTGGAAGAGCGTCTGTCCCTTGGAGAGCTGGACCTCCGTGATGCTCGTACGCAGCGCCGCGGCGCTCTCGCGGTCCAGCGCGGCGAACAGGGGGGCCTTGCCCAGCACATCTTCGGTGTTCACTCTGCCTCCTCTGCTGCCATTGTGACTCACCCCACTCTGCGTGGCACACACAGGTTATGGGAATGCTGGAGTGTTCTGCGCTTGTCGGATGAGTCGTATCCAGGGGAAAGGTACCTGATGCCCTGATTTCAGGGGCTATCGACCCTCCCCTGTGCCGCAGAAGAGTCTCAGGAGGCGAGAAGGCCGTCCACGGAGGCCACCGCGGCCGCCACCGACTGGCCGAGCAGCACGCGGAGCACGTCGGCCGCGCGCGGGCGGGCCGTGGGGTCGGCCTGGCGGCACTGCCGTACCGCCAGGTGCAGCGCGGGAGGCAGGACGGCGGGGTCGCCGTCCGTGCGGCCCGTGGCCGCGAAGACCACCAGGTCGGCCCAGGCCAGCACGTCGTCGGCCGCCGAGCCCGGCGTGACGCCGGGCTGCCAGCCGATCAGCACCTGGCCGTGGGCGCCGAGCGCGACGCTCTTGTGGCTGAGCCGGAGCCCCACGTTGCCGCGGGCGTGCAGCTTGGCCACCGCGGAGGCGCAGGCCAGGGCCAGGCGATGCAGCGCCTGCCCCCGCAAAGGCCCCGATGTACGCACGAAGTCCGACAGCACCGCACCCTGACCGCTCATGGCCACCGCCTCCCGTGTCGCCCCCTTGTACGCGAGAAGGCGGTCCTGGGTTCAACGGTTCGCGGAAGCTTCTAGTCTTGCGGCATGGCCACGAACGCGGCGGGGCGCAAGCCGGAGACCCGGCTCGCATTGGTACGGCGGGCCCGCAAGATCAACCGCATCCTCGCGGACACCTATCCAGAGGCCCACTGCGAGCTCGACTTCGGCAACCCGTTAGAACTCCTGGTCGCGACCATCCTCTCCGCCCAGTGCACGGACAAGCGGGTCAACATGGTCACCCCCGTCCTGTTCGCGAAATATCCGACAGTGGAGGACTACGCCGCCGCCGACCGGTCCGAGATGGAAGAGATCATCCGCTCGACCGGCTTCTTCCGCGCGAAGACCAACAGCATCATCGGCATGGCACAGGCGGTCTGCGAGAAGTACGGCGGCGAGGTGCCCGGCAAGCTGAAGGACCTGGTCACCCTGCCCGGCGTGGGCCGCAAGACCGCCAACGTGGTGCTGGGCAACGCGTTCGACGTGCCGGGCCTCACCGTCGACACCCACTTCCAGCGGCTGGTACGGCGTTTCGGCTGGACGGAGGAGACCGACCCCGTCAAGATCGAGCACGTCGTGGGGGAGCTGCTGCCCAAACGCGAGTGGACGATCTTCTCCCATCGGGTGATCTGGCACGGCCGCCGCATCTGCCACGCGCGCCGGCCCGCGTGCGGCGTGTGCCCGCTGGCCGCGCTCTGCCCGTCGTACGGCACCGGCCCCACGGCGGCGGCCGAGGCCGAGAAGCTCGTCAGGTCCGGCCCCTTCTCGTGATCGCGGGAAGTCCCCGGAGGCCCGGCGTGTTGGAGGATGCGTGACCCAAGTGCCCGACTGGCTCGACCGACTGGCGGCGCAGGCTCAGCGCTTCGACGTACCGGGATGGTGGACGCCTCCCAACGGGAGCGGCCGGGCCGCGGCGGTGCTGAT
Source organism: Nonomuraea angiospora (assembly GCF_014873145.1). Lineage (NCBI taxonomy): Bacteria > Bacillati > Actinomycetota > Actinomycetes > Streptosporangiales > Streptosporangiaceae > Nonomuraea > Nonomuraea angiospora. The sequence continues at coordinate 8,203,586 of NZ_JADBEK010000001.1, forward strand.
GCTGTTCGGCGAGGGGCCGCTCGGCCCCGACGTCCTGCTCATCCAGCGCAGCACGCGCGGGCGCAGGCACCCGGGCCAGCCCGCCTTCCCCGGCGGCGGCGTCGACCCCGACGACGGCGGGCCCGTCGCGGCGGCGCTGCGCGAGGCCGAGGAGGAGACCGGGGTCGATCCCGCGGGCGTCCACGTGCTGTGCACGATGCCCGAGCTGTACCTCGGCCACAGCGACAACCGGGTCACGCCCGTGATCGCCTGGTGGCGCGAGCCGTCGGCCGTGCACGCGGCCTCGCCGCACGAGGTGGAGTCCGTGGAGCGGGTGCCGATCGCCGAGCTGGTCGATCCCGCCAACCGGGTCACGCTGCGGCATCCGCGCGGGACGGCGGGGCCGGCGTTCCGGGTGCGGGGGATGCTGGTGTGGGGGTTCACCGCGATGGTGCTCGACACCGTGCTGCGCGCGGGCGGGCTGGAGCGCCCGTGGGACTCCGCGCAGGTGGAGGACCTCCCGCAGGAAGTGATCGACCTGGCGTCGAGGGGTTAGCGGGCCGAGCGCAGGGCCACGCCCAGGGAGGCCCAGCCGGCCACGTCCTTGTCGCTGTCGGCCGCCAGCGCGCGCAGCGTCTCCAGGCCGGCCCGGTCGGGGGGATCGCCGAGCACGTGCTGCAGCGCGTACGCCGCGCCGTAGCGCACCCTCGCGTCCTCGTGGCCCGCCAGCTCGATCACGGACGGCAGCGACCGCGGGTCGGCCAGGTGCCCGAACGCGATCAGCACCGAGTAGAGCACCATGGCGTCGTCCTCGCTGGCCGCCAGGTAGCGCAGCACCGGCAGAGTGCGGTCCACGAACGGCCGCAGCATCCCCATGATGTCCACGCCGAGCAGCCGCTCGGCCACGGTGTCCGCGGCGCACAGCCGGCGCGCCTCGATGAAGGACTCCAGATCACCGCGCTGACGCAGCACGGAGATCACGTGCCAGCGCAGGGGGCCGTCGGGGTCGGTGTCGCACAGAGCTGCCTCGATGAGATCGCGCACTGTTCCCTCGGCCGACGGCATACCGCTCAAGGTAGCCACGCGGTGACGCCGTCCTGGCGGAAGACGTGCACACTTGACCGTATCCCTGGTTAGCTTTGAAGCGTGCGCGGTGATCTGCTTGACCTCATCTTGATCGGCCTCGTGATCGCCTTCGGCGTCTCGGGTTACCGGCAGGGCTTCATCATCGGGGCGATGAGCTTCGTGGGGTTCGTCGGCGGGGCCGTGCTGGGCGTCTTCATCGCGCCACCGATCTCCAAGGCCCTGGTCAGCGGCGACACCCCGCAGGCGCTGCTGGCCATCGTGATCGTCTTCCTGGCCGCCACCATCGGCCAGTTCGCGTCCTCGACGCTCGGCGCCGTCGTGCGCAGCCACGTCACGTGGGAGCCCGCCAAGGTCGCAGACGCGGTCGGCGGCACGTTCTCCAGCGCGCTGTCCGTGCTGGTGATCGCCTGGCTGATCGGCTCGTTGATCGTCTCCACGGCCTTCAGCCCCCTCGTCGACCAGGTGAAGAACTCCGCGCTGCTGACCACCGTCGACGACGTGATCCCGCAGGCCGCGCGCAACTGGCAGCAGCCGTTCAAGAAGTTCGTCGACCGGTCGGAGTTCCCGCCGGTCTTCGACGCCATCGGCGGGGGCACGATCATCGACGTGCCGCCGCCCGACCAGAGCGTGCTGCAGGGCTCCAAGCTGAGCCGGGCCCGGCGGGCCATCGTCAAGGTCCAGGGCAACGCGGAGAGCTGCAACAAGCACATCGAGGGCACCGGCTTCGTCTACGCCCCCGGCCGGATCATGACCAACGCCCACGTGGTCGCCGGCGTGACCCGTGACCTGCAGGTCATCGACTCCACCAACACGCCCCACGCGGCCACCGTCGTGCGCTACAACCCGCGCCGCGACATCGCCATCCTCTACGTGCCCGGCCTCGACCTGCCGCAGCTCTCCTTCGACGGCGACGGCTCGCGCGGCGACAGCGCCATCATCGCCGGGTTCCCCAAGAGCAAGGGGTTCACCGCGGAGCCGGCCAGGATCGGCGGCCAGCTCGAGGCCGAGGCGCCCGACATCTACCGCGACGCCACGGTCAGGCGCAAGGTCTACGCGATCCGCGGGAAGGTGCTGCCCGGAAACTCGGGCGGCCCGCTGCTCACGGTGGACGGCCGGGTCTACGGCGTGATCTTCGCCGCCGCGATCAACGAAGAGGAGACCGGCTACGTCCTGACGGCCGAGGAGGTCGCCCCCGACGCGGCCCAGGGCCGCGACGACACGACCCCGGCCAGCACCCAGAAGTGCGACTGACGCCCGGCCCTCAGCCGGGCAGCTTGTCCAGGATCGAGGCGATGGCCTCGTCGGGGTCGCTGTCCTGCCCGAAGCCCGAGGCCGCCTTGCCGACCGCGTCGTACGCGCCGCCGTACCCCTGGACCCTGGCCGCGCCGCGGCCGAAGAGGGTCAGCGCCCCGCGCCCGTTGCCGCGCTGCAGGTGCGTCAGCCCGACGCAGATCTGAGCGAGGCCCTGCCACAGCTCGCGCTCGTCCTCCGGCGCGCATTTCCAGCGGCCCTCGAACACCTCGTGCGCGTTGAACGGCAGGCCCTCGCCGAGGAAGCCGCGGGCGTCGGCCAGGGCCTGCTCGGTGGTGGGGGCGTAGTCGTCGGGGACCCGGGGCACGCCGGGTTCGCCGTAGGGGAGCGGCCTGCCGTACGCGTCGCGCGGCCTGGCGTTACGCGGCCTGCCCTCGGGATCGCGGTCTCTCATCGTTCGGGCTCCGGATCGGCCAGCCAGCCGAGCAACTCGGTGTCGAACACGTCGGGGATCTCCTCATGGGGGAAGTGGCCGGCTCCTTCGAGCAGCCGCCACCGGTACGGGGCCGCCACGTAGCGGCCCGAGCCGTGCGCCGTACGCGGCAGGGCGCGCGGGTCGAGCGCCCCGTGCAGGTGGAGCGTGGGGGCCTCGACCGCGGTGCGCATGGCCCTGGCGTAGCGGCGGCCGTCCGGGCGCAGCTGGGAGCGGCCGAACCAGCGGTGATACTCCAGCGCGCAGTGTGCCACGGCGGGGATGCGGAACGCCTCACGGTATGTGCGCGCGGTCTCGGCATCGGGCCAGCCGGGCCGCGACCAGTCGTCGAGCAACCGGCCCACCAGGGCCCCTTCGCGGCGCCTGAGCCGGTGCTCGGGCAGCAGCGGCAGCTGGTGGCCCAGCGCCTGCCGGCTGGCCCTGAGCTGGCCGAACGGGTCGGTCAGCAGCGCCTTGCGCAGGCGCAGCGGATGCGGCGCGGACACGGCGACCAGCCGGTGCACGCACTTGGGATCGAGCACGGCCATGGTCCAGGCCAGCAGCCCGCCCCAGTCGTGCCCCACCACGATCGCCCCGGTCTCGCCCAGCGCCCTGATCAGGCCGGTCGCGTCGGCGGCCAGCGTGGGCAGGTCGTAGCCGCGCGGCGGCTTGTCGCTGCCGCCGTAGCCGCGCAGATCGGCCGCGACCGCCCGGTAGCCCGCCTTCGGCAGCGAGACGAGCTGGTTGCGCCACGTCCACCAGAACTGCGGGAACCCGTGCAGCAGCAGCACCAGCGGCCCTTCGCCCGCCTCGACGACGTGGAAGCGGGTGCCGCCCGCGTGGACCGCGCGGTGCGTCCAGGGCCCCTCGATCTCGACGACCGACTCGTCAGGTGCCATCACGTGTCACCGGCTCACGATCGGGACGAACCGCGGGCAGCGTCTCGTCCTCGGGCGTGGCGATCTCCTTGAGCCCCTTGATCGACCTGGCGGTGCGCTTCATCCCGGCCAGCCCCTTGAGCCGCCTGACTCCGATGAACACCAGCAGACCCGCCACCACCAGGTAGAACACGGTCACGATGAGGAAGGCGAGCCAATTGGGCAGCCACTGCGCCAGCACGAACGCGATCGTGAATGAGGCGAGGATCAGGCACAGGTGCGCCATGAAGGCGGCGGCGGCGAACAGGCCGCCGGCCGTGCCGACCCGCTTGGCGTCGAACCTGAACTCGGCCTTGGCCAGCTCGATCTCCGAGCGGACCAGGTCCGAGATCTGACTGCTCGCCTGGGCGACCAGCGAGCCCAGGGATTCTTCCTCGGGAGTCTGCGGCATGAACGTCTCCTATCGAGGCCTGGCGGCCGTGTCAAACATCATCCAGCGCGATGCGACGCTCGCGTACCGTGTGAAGCGGCACCGCCGCCAGGAGCTCTTCCGACAGTTTCGCCAGGCCGAGCCGCGCTGACAGCCAGGCGCCCCGAACACGCCGAAACTTGTCGAGCGCGAGTCCCGCTATCCCAGAACTACCCGATCGAACAAGATAGCGCCCGCATCGGGTGCGCCGGGCTTCGCCCCAGGCTCTCAGGAGCCAGGCGCATGTCCCCATATTTCGGGACATGCGCCTGGGGGGTGGGATCAGTCCTCGGACTTGGCGGACGGGAGCTTCTCCGAGATCAGGTTCATCACCGTGCTGTCGGCCAGCGTGGTGACGTCGCCGATGCTGCGGTTCTCGGCCACGTCGCGCAGGAGGCGGCGCATGATCTTGCCGGAGCGGGTCTTGGGCAGCTCCGGCACGACCAGGATCTGGCGCGGCTTGGCGATCGGGCCCAGGGTCTTGGCCACGTGGTTGCGCAGTTCGGCGGCGATGTCGTCGCTCTCCTCCGCCGAGCCGCGCAGGATCACGAACGACACGATCGCCTGGCCGGTGACCGGGTCGGTCGCGCCGACCACCGCCGCCTCGGCCACCTTCGGGTGGCTGACCAGCGCGCTCTCCACCTCCGTGGTGGAGATGTTGTGGCCGGAGACGAGCATGACGTCGTCCACGCGGCCGAGCAGCCACAGGTCGCCGTCGTCGTCCTTCTTGGCGCCGTCGCCGGGGAAGTACATCCCCTCGAACCTGCTCCAGTACGTGTCGATGTAGCGCTGGTCGTCGCCCCAGATCGTGCGGAGCATCGACGGCCACGGCTCGCGTACGACGAGGAAGCCGCCGCCCCCGTCGGGGACGCTGTTGCCCTGGTCGTCCACCACGTCGGCGGCGATGCCGGGCAGCGGGCGCATCGCGGCGCCCGGCTTGCCCGCGGTGACGCCGGGCAGCGGGCTGATCATGATGGCGCCGGTCTCCGTCTGCCACCAGGTGTCGACCACGGGGCAGCGCTCGCCGCCGATGTGCTCGCGGTACCAGACGTACGCCTCGGGGTTGATCGGCTCACCCACGGAGCCCAGGATGCGCAGGCTGGACATGTCGAACTTCGCGGGGATGTCGTCGCCCCACTTCATGAACGTCCGGATCGCGGTGGGCGCCGTGTAGAGGATCGTGACCTTGTACTTCTGCACGACCTCCCAGAACCGGCCGCGGTGCGGGGTGTCGGGGGTGCCCTCGTAGATGACGCTGGTGGCGCCGTTGGCGAGGGGGCCGTACACGATGTAGGAGTGGCCGGTCACCCAGCCGATGTCGGCCGTGCACCAGTAGATGTCGGTGTCGGGCTTGAGGTCGAAGACCGCGTGGTGCGTCCAGGCGGTCTGGGTGAGGTAGCCGCCGGTGGTGTGCAGGATGCCCTTGGGCCTGCCGGTGGTGCCGCTGGTGTAGAGGATGTACAGCGGGTCCTCGGCGTCGTGGGGCTCGGCGGTGTGCTGGTCGCTCTGCCGGTCGACCAGGTCGTGCCACCAGACGTCCTTCTCGCCGAAGGCGACGTCCTGGCCGGTACGGCGTACGACGATGACCTTCTCGACCTGCGGGCACTCGGCGACGGCCTCGTCCACCGTGGGCTTGAGCGCCGACGGGTTGCCCCTGCGGTAGCCGCCGTCGGCGGTGATGACGAGCTTGGCGTCGGCGTCGTCGATCCGGCTCTTCAGCGCCGTGGCCGAGAAGCCGCCGAACACCACCGAGTGGATCGCCCCGATGCGGGCGCAGGCCAGCATCGCGATCGGCAGCTCGGGGATCATCGGCATGTAGACGGCCACCCGGTCGCCCTTGCCGACGCCCAGCTCCTGGAGGGCGTTGGCGGCCTTGCTGACCTCGCGCTGGAGGTCGCTGTAGGTCAGCGTACGGCTGTCGCCCTCGGGCTCACCCTCCCAGTAGTAGGCGACCTTGTCGCCGCGGCCCTCCTCGACGTGGCGGTCGACGCAGTTGTAGGCCACGTTGAGCTCGCCGCCGACGAACCACTTGGCGAAGGGGGCGTTCCACTCGAGGGTCGTCTCCCACCGTTTGGCCCACGCCAGCCTGTCGGCCGCACGCTCCCAGAAGGCGAGACGGTCGGCGGCGGCCTCGGCATATGCGGCGGCGGTCACGTTCGCGGCCGCCGCCAGGTCAGCCGGCGGTGCGAACCGGCGATTCTCCTGTAGCAGGTTGGACAGCGCCTGGGTCTCGTTGCCCGGGGTCTCGGGGGCCACCTCGTGCTCCTTCTATGGCCAGATTGGATAGGTCGTGTCCCACTTCACCAGCTCACAGCCTCCGCACACAAGAGGTCTAGACAGGTCTGTACCGAGGGGCTTCGCTTATCAGGTCGCATGACAACCGCTATTGAAACGTTGTCATCCTGAAATCTGGCGGGGACCCATAAAGGGTTCCGCATATTCGGCGCCTGGGGATTTCCGGCTTTTGAGCGCGCGCCGCCTTGCTGCCGGGGCGCTGGTACGGTCGTCACCCGGTGGAGCGAGAGCGGTCGTACCCGCCGGTAAGGTCGGTTTCCGTGAGTGACCCACTGGCTGTCATCGCGGAGTTCCCCGGCGTCCCCGAGGCGGTCGACTCCGCCAGGCAGGCCGTCGACCGGCTGTACCGCCATCGAGTCCTGCGCCGGGCCAGCCCGGCCGTCTCGACGGAGTCGTCCCTGCGCGGCGCCCGGGCCTCGGCGGCCCTGGAAGGCGTGGACGTGTCCCTCGACGCCCTGCGCCGGGACGAGGTCCACGACCCGCTGGTCCAGGGAGCCCTGCGGGCGTCGGCGGAGCTGGGCCGGCTGGGCTCGATGTGGCGGACGGCGCCGCGGCAGGTGCTGGCCCGCCTGCACACGGTGGCCGCCGCCGGCCTGGCGCCGCAGTCCGCCCTGGGCCGTCCGCGGGCGGCCGACGAGGCGCCGGACCCGCTGGGGCTGGGTCCCGCGCCGGGCGCCTCGGAGACGGCGACGCGCATGGAGGGGCTGCTCGGGCTGCTCGAACGGCCCACGAAGGCGCCCGCGATCGTGCTGGCCGCCGTCGTACACGCCGAGCTGGCCGTACTGCGTCCCTTCGGCGCGGCGGACGGGATCGTGGCGCGCGCGGCCGAGCGCCTGACCCTGGTCGAGTACGGCCTGGACCCGAAGTCCCTCGTGGCCGTGGAGGTCGGGCACCTGGAGCAGTCCGCGTACGCCGGGGGGTTGGGCGCGTACCTGGGCGGGACCCCGGAGGGCGTCGCCCAGTGGGTACAACAGTGTGCCTCCGCAGTAAGTCTGGGAGTGCGCGAGGCGACCGCCATCTGCGAGGCGATGCAACGAGGCTGAGGCCGCGGCGGCGGAGTCGCAGGTGGGGGCGTTGGGCCGGGGCGCCGACATAGCTGACGGCGTCTCAGTCAAGAGACGCCGTCTGCTTGCGCATCACACCGGGTTACCAAGCGTGCACCTCTATTCGTCGGAACGGGTCAAGCCCGTCACGACGCGCCTCCCGCGGCTGGTCGCGCGTGGGTACCCGGCTGATGCGCCCGGACTAGGGGTCCGTGACACCTTTCTACGTCGGATCCGCCCTGATGGGAAGCCCTCGGACCAAGACCTTTACCCGCCTATGAGGGGGCTCCTGGCATACCTCGCCACCGCCACCCTGTGTGATCTGGTTACCAACCTGTGATGACTACAGAGAGTGACTGTCTTTATGTGATCGTTATGGCGCAGACAAAAAACTTGGCGAAAATGCGAGATTGCTCCTCGACGAAACTCGAGTCCATCGGGCAGCATACGGGGGTATCGCCCGAAACTGGAGCGATCGTGCACGGGGCCGCTTTGCCAGTCCCTTGCCAGGCTCTGGTGAAGTGATGAAAGCTTTCTTCTGAAACGGGACCGGCTCTACCCCCCCGGAGCCGGACCGATCAGGCGACCCCCGCTCTCCCCCCCGGCGGGGGTCGCCCCTTTTCCGCCCCAAGCTCCGTACACGCGCATCCTCCAGAAGCCCACCCAACCCGCCACGCCCTCCCACGGCCGCCACTACGGCGCTTTCCCGCGGCTGCCAGCCAGCCCTCCCCGCGGCCGCCAGCTACGCCGCCTTCCCTCGGCCCTCAGCCACGGTGCCTTCCCGGGGCCGCCAGCCACGGCGCCTTCCCGCGGCCGCTAGCCAGCCCTCCCACGGCCGCCAGCTACGGCGCCTTCCCTCGGCCCCCAGCTACGGCGCTTTCCCACGACACGCCTCTCACCGAGCGCTTCCCCCGCGGCTCCCTCCCCACGGTGCACTCCTCGCCAAGCGCCCCCCTATCGCGGCCTCACCTGCCGCCCCTGGCCAAGCGCTCTTCGCTACGGGGCTTCGTCAGCGCGCCTCCCGCCAAGCACTCCCCGGCAAGCGCTCCCCGCCACCGCGCCCTGACGGCGCACCTCGCCGAGCGCTCTTCGCCACCACACGCCCTCCACTGCAGCGGCACCCAACCACCCCGCCGCATTCGTATGCCCCGCCGCCGTCGTTGCCGCGACTCGACCGCTGCACTTACCTCCAGCCCGCGGCACCCCACGACAGCAGCGCCACCACAGCCCCGTGCGCCCTCCCGCGCGCAGGCAGTTATCCACAGGCCCACCACAACCCCCACCCAACAATCCCCAGAACCCCGTTCACCCTCTCCCCAACCCACCCACCTCCAGCAAGGTTGGCCTCCCAACACCCACCCCACCCCAACCCACCCCCGAGAGGCCGACTGGAATGCACCGCCCCCTCGTCATCACCGAAGACCACGCCCTGCTCGACGACCTGGTCCGCATAGCCGCCGCCGCAGGCGCCCAACTCGACGTGGCCCACGTCCCCGCCCACGCCCGCCCGTTCTGGAACCTGGCCCCGCTGATAGCGGTAGGCGCCGACCAGGCAGACGCCGTGGCCGCGAGCTCACCCCCCACCCGAGACCAGGTCCTCCTCGTGACCCGGGCCCCCGACGACCCGGACACCTGGCGAAAATGCGTGGCCGTGGGCGCCCAGGCCGTCGTGACCCTCCCCAACGACGAGCGCCACCTGGTGGAGCGGCTGGCGGACGCCATGGAGCCCGACCCCCGCTCAGGATCCGTAGTCTGTGTGATCGGCGGCCGAGGCGGGGCAGGCGCGAGCGTGCTGTCGGCGTGCCTGTCCCTGCGAGCCTCGGGTGACCACCTCCGGACCTTGCTGGTGGACGCCGACCCGCTGGGCGGCGGCATAGACGCACTGCTGGGCCACGAGGAGGCATCGGGCGCCCGCTGGGGAGACCTGGTCGCCAGAGAGGGCCGGATCAACTCCAGCGCACTTCAGGCCGCGCTGCCGTCGTTCGGCGACCTGGCGGTCCTCTCCTTCCACAGAGGGGAGGTGGCGGCGATCCCCGCCCAGGCCATGCGCTCCGTCCTCGAGGCAGGCCAGCGAGGCTTCGACCTGATAGTCGTCGACCTCCCCCGCCACCTCGACCCAGCCGCGATCGAGGCCCTCACCAGAGCGAAGACCACGTTGATGGTCGCCACGGCCGACGTACGCGGCATTCTCTCGGCCGTACAGGTGCTGGGCGAGACCCGCAAACACACCTCGGACATCCGCGCCATCCTCCGCCCGGGCGTGGTGGACGACGACATGGCCGCGGGCGCCCTGGGCATCCCGTCCGCCGGCACCCTGCCCGACCAGCCGAGACTCACCGCCACCCTCAACCGGGGCGAGCTGCCCAAGCTGGGCCCCCGCACGGTGATGGGCGCCCTGTGCGGCACTCTCCTACGAGACCTCCTCCCGGCATGAGCGCCCCGCAACCGCCGGCTCCCGCTGGTGCCGTGTCCCAGGAACTGGTCGAAGCGGTCCGCGTACGCCTCGCCAGAGCGGGCGTAGAGCCCAGCGCCGCCCAGGTGGCAGTGGCCCTGCGAGCCGAGAAATCCGTGTACGGCGACGCGGAGATCCTCGCGGTGGCCAGGGCACTCTGCGCCGACCTCATGGGTGCCGGCCCTCTGGAGCCGCTCCTGGCCCGGCCAGACGTGACAGACGTCCTGGTCAACGGCCCGCGCGAGGTATGGATAGACGATGGCGGCGGCTTACGCCGTACCTCTGTGACCTTCGCGGACGACGGGGCCGTACGCCGGCTGGCCCAGCGCCTGGCGTCCGTCGCTGGCAGGAGGCTCGACGACGCCTCCCCGTACGTGGACGCGAGACTCGCCGGCGGCGTCCGCCTCCACGCCGTGCTTCCGCCGGTGGCGTCCGGTGGCACCTGCGTGTCGCTACGCCTACCGCCGCGCCGTACGTTCACCCTGGACGACCTGGTGTCGGCGGGCACGATCACCCCATTTGCCATCCCGGTGCTGACAGCCATGGTGACCGCCAGGCTGGCATTCCTGGTGACGGGCGGCACAGGCACCGGCAAGACGACCCTCCTGTCCGCCCTGCTCTCGCTCGCCGACCCGGCAGAACGCCTGCTCCTGGTAGAGGACTCAGCCGAGCTCCGCCCCCTCCACCCCCACATCGTCCGCCTGGAAACCCGCCCGGCGAACCTCGAAGGCGCGGGCGGCGTGAGCCTGCGCGACCTGGTACGCCAAGCGCTGCGCATGCGCCCGGACCGTTTGGTGGTCGGGGAGGTCAGAGGCAGCGAGGTGGTGGACCTGCTGGCCGCCCTCAACACGGGCCACGAAGGCGGCTGCGGCACGCTTCACGCCAACACCGCCGCCGACGTACCCCCTCGCCTGGAAGCACTGGGCTGCGCAGCAGGGCTGACCAGGGAAGCCGTACACAGCCAGCTGGCCGCGGCGCTCGACGCGGTCATTCACCTGACCCGCGGCCGCCCGGACGGCCGACGCCGCATAGCCGAGATCTGCCTGCTCTCCAGAACGTCAGCCGGCTTCGTCGAGTCGATCCCGGCCCTGACCTTCGACGCGAGGGGCAACTCCCAACCCGGCCCTGCCTACGACGCCCTCTCCAAAAGAGCCCAGCCATGATTCCCAGCACAAAGGCCACGCCATGACCGGCGCCCTCATAGCAACACTGTCCACAGCCTGCGCCGTATGGCTGTGGACAGCCCCGGACACCCCCACCACCCGCCTGGCGAGGCTAGTGACAGGCAGGAGCAAATACAGCCGGACATCCCTCACCACCCGCCTCACTCGCCCCACCGCCGCCCGCCGCGCGCAGCACTGGCGCCACGCATCAATCGAGCTATGCCAGTCCCTGTCGGCAGAGCTGTCGGCCGGCCGCACCCCAGGAGAGGCCCTGACCAGGGCAATCGCCTCAGTGGACTTCCCAGCCGCAGAAACCCTGCGTCCGGTCGTCGCCGCCGCAAGAGACGGCGGCGACGTCTCCGCGGCCCTCACCGCATCGGCCCCGCCCCAGGGCGGCGAGGGCCTCCGCCAACTGGCGGCCTGCTGGGAAGTAGGCGTCACAGTAGGCGCGGGCCTGGCCGTATTGGTCGAGCGAGTCGCGAGCACGCTACGCGCAGCCCAAACCCACCGCCAGGACGTCGCCGCCCAACTCGCGGGCCCCCGCACCACAGCCCGCCTCCTGGCCGTACTGCCGGCCCTCGGCCTCCTCATGGCCGCCGCCCTCAACATGCACCCGCTGGACTTCCTCCTGGGCAGTCTCCCCGGCCTCATGTGCCTGATAGCAGGCATCGCCCTCGACGCCTGCGGCCTGTGGTGGACCAACCACATGGCCACCCAAGCGCAAACCTAACCACCGCCCCAATCCCAAGAGAGCAGCCCACGCACAACCCCGAACCCCAACCCACCCACACAGCACCACCATCGGGGACCGGACCGCCAGTCCCACAGCACCTTCACCCCTTCAGAACCGCCAATCGGCTGTGCAATCCGCCATGGCGCGGCTCCCGTGCGATGTCTACAGCCGCTCCGACTCTCGACCCACTTGCAACCACCCACACAGCTTCCACCCAGCTGAAACCGGCCCGAGCAGAACGCCCGCCCCATCAAGCGCGCCACTCAGACCGCGCAGTCGCCAACCGCAGCCACCGGCCAGGCCCGCCATCCGCCAGGCCTGCGACCTTCAGCCCGCCAGCCACCAAATCGCAGCCACCCCACCAAGCCCGCCACCCGTGTCAGCCACCCTCCGGCTTGCCAGCCACCACAGCGGCCACGCCGGTCACAGTGGCCACGACGACACGTCCGCCACAAAAGCCACACCGCCACGCCAGCCACGCGTCCACCACATGCCCAGGGCCATGCCGCCCACGGCGGCCACCCACCCGTCAGCTACCGCCACGCCGCCCCGGCCACACTTCCCACGCCGCCACTTAGCGCCACGACGCCACACAGGCCAACTTCCCACGGCCGCCACCTACCGCCACGCCGCCACACCCGCCGCGCAACCCACGGCCGCCAGCCAGGTAACGCCACGCTGCCACACCCGCCATGCCCCCCGTCCTCCACTCACCGCCAAATACCGCCGGTAGGCCCGCCACCCGCTAGACCGGCCACGCCGGCCACGCCGGAAACCCGGCCACGCCGGCCACGCAGGCAAGATCCGTCAGGCACGCCACCCGCCAGGGCGGCCACCCACAGGCTCACCAGCCACCAAAGGCACTACCCACCAAGCCGGCCACCCACTAACGCCCATCCACCCACTAAATGCCCATCCACTCACCAAACGCGCCGCTCACCAAGCAACCCCACACTGAACCGATCGGACCTCGCCAATGCTCGAATGGCTCTCTGCCTTCCTCGTCGGCCTGGCTACATGGCTATGGCTCTCTCCCCGAACCCCGGCAGAGCGCCTCTCCCAACTACGCCCGCCATCCAATCCGCACCCTCAACAGCCACATCCAAACCAGCAAACGCAATCCCGCAGTGACGAGCCACTCTGGCAAGATTCCCCACCCACCGGCATCACCCGCAAGACGATCACCATCGCCACCTGCACCGGCCTGTTCACTGCCCTCCTGATCGGCGGCATCCCCGGAACCATCGCCGGCCTCCTGATCACCCCAGCCGCCGCAGCCTTCCTCCACAAGAAACAACCCCAGCAAACCCACCACGACCGCCGCCGAATCTCGGCCGACCTCCCATTCGCCGCGGACTTGATGACCGCATGCCTGCTCGCCGGCCGCCCAGTGAGCGACGCCACGGAAATCGCAGCCAACGCGATCGGCGGGCCCCTCGGCCAGCGGCTGAAATGGGTCAGCACCCAACTACGCCTGGGCGCCGACCCCGACCCCACCTGGGCCGCGCTCGCCAAGGACCCATCCACGGCCCAACTCTCCCGCGCCATGAGCCGAGCGGCTCAAAGCGGCGCACCGGTAGCGGACGTCCTTACCCGCCTGGCCGACGACGCCCGCGAAGCCGCCAGAGCCGATTCCGTCGCCTCAGCCAGAAGCGTCGGCGTAAAGGCAGTAGCCCCGCTCGGCCTCTGCTTCCTCCCGGCATTCGTCCTGCTGGGAATCATCCCCGTAATAGCCGGCCTGGCCTCCACAATCATCATTCCCTGAACCTTCTGCATTCCCCGAACAAACTGGTTACTTAGAGCGGAAGGACCACCCTCGCCAAACCCGGGATCGCAAAAACAGCCCTCAACACCAGGCCCACCCAGCGCACCGATAGAAGCCCATACAGCGAGCTCCCCCGGACGACGGGGGCGATGACCACCAATCAGGGCGATACCTGCGGCCGCGGCACCGAGCCGCGCGATCGAGGAACACAGGGCCATTCAGGCAAAACGACCACTCTAGTTCGCCTCGCACTCCCACCGGCATCGAGCCCCTTCGAGGCAACGACCGCCGAAGCGTCCTTCCCGGCCGGCCCGCCACCAAATGGGCAGCCGACGAACGCCACCACCCCTCTATCGGGCACGTCCTGAGCTTTTGGTGCAGACCGGAGAGATCAGTCCAAACCGCGTGCATGGTTCGGTGAGCGCTTCAGCTTGAGTCGTCGGCGGATCACTCCGCTCGATCGTGATCGGGGTCTTTACAACATCGTGGTCGGTGGGATGCGAAGTGCTCGTTCATATGCCGTCGAAGGGCTGCGACCTCGTCTCCCTCGCCGCCAAGAGCGGCGAGGTCTTGCCTTATCTCGATCTGGACCTCGCTGATCTCGGCCTTCAACTGGGCCATGTTGGTCGCCGTGCCATCGTTGCTGCGGCACTGGCCCGCTTTGAGCGTGCGGAGGTGCAACAGCAACTCGAGGATTTGTGCCTCTAGGTCCATGAATTCCTGCCTTTGTGCCAGCTCAGACGGATTGTAGGGTCTGGTGACGGGCCGGATTTGGCTGCGTAAGAACACGATGACAGAAAGTCCACGCGCAGGGCAGCCATCATCACTTGTAGCAAGAGTGAAGTTCTTCATACGCAAGCTGATGTTGTTGCTCCCGCAGGGGATGATCGGGCACCGTAGATGCGGACGCAAATGGGCCCATGGTAGGCGGAAACGGTGCATCCGACCCAGCATAAGGGCACAACGACGCTTCTCGCGTCCTCTATATCGCCTTCTGTGTACTTAGCGCCACCTCTAGCAGACTATGGTCTATCGGGCCTTTTGCGTCGCTGCTTTGTGCGCATTAACACCCCTCAGATCAAGCAACTCATTCCTGGTGCGCGTGTACCAATGCCGCTTTGACGAGACAACTCCGCCTCTGAGCCCACGAGCGCCGGGCCCGAGTCCAAGCAGCGCAGCCTTCGAGTCCGGACAGTGCCTCGTCCGGCCCGGGCAACACCGCGTGCGGGCCCAGGCAACCCCGGGTTGGAGTCCAGGCAGTGCCGCTTCCGGCCATGCGGCCTCCGGCCCGGGCAGCGCCGCCTCCGAGTTCGGACAGTGCCTCTTCCGGCCCAGGTAACACCGTGTGCGAGCCCCGGCAACCCTGGGCCGGAGCCAGGCAGCGGGGCCTTCGGGCGGGGCAGTGCGGCCTCTGGCTCGGGCAGCGCGGCCTTCGGGCGGGGCAGCGCGGTCTTCGGCCCGGGCAGCGGGGCCTTCGGGCGGGGCAGCGCCGACGCCGCCTCCGGGCTCAGACAGAGTCGCAACTGAGCACAGGTATCGCCGCCTCCGAGCGCGCAACCCGGTGCCTGGGCCCTCTCCGCCGCAACGCCATCTCCCAGCCCTCTACGCGACCTCCAGGTCCCAATGGCGGTCTCCGGGGCCCCAAGCCCATGCCCCGATCCGCTTCGAGACGCTGTATCCACAACGTTGGGCTGCGCGATCTCGTCCATCCACAGAACGCCGTTCGGCCCCTCTCCGGCGACCCGGCTTCCGCCAACCTAAGGACTCCCGCCGGACAAGACCCGGCTCCGAGCACCACCTGGAGGCACGATGCACAGTCCCGCCACCATGCCAGACGACATCAAAGCCACCCCAGCACTCAGTCACACCACATCGAGCAACAAAACAGCCGGCAAGTTCTCGCTCAGCCGCACCCACATCGCCCGAAGCGCCCCGTCAGTCCTCAACACCGCCGCAGAAGCCACTACTCACACCGCCGGGCCCCAAAGGGAAACCTCGATCAAGTCTCAAAAGGAAACCTCGACGCCGCCCAAGATTGCCGCGAGGGTACAAAACGGATCACCCGAGTCGGTCCCGACCGGGCGTACCACCAGCCCCGCTACAGCGCGACCCAGCAAATGGCTTCATTACGCGACGGTCAATCGTGAGCGTGGCATGTCCACAGCCGAATATGCAGTAGGCACGATTGCGGCCTGCGCCTTCGCCGCGCTTTTGTTCAAGGTGGTGAGCAGTCCCGAAGTCCAGGAAATGCTGAAGACCCTCGTCGATCGAGCACTCAACACCGCCACCGGATGACCGTCCGCCAAGCGCGGACCCCCCTGGGCAGGAAGCGGTCGGCATCGCGGGGCTCGGTCACGGCCGAGACCGCCGCGGTGCTGCCCGCGCTCATGGTCGTGCTCGCGGCCGCGCTGTGGGCCGTCCAAGCTGTCAGCGTCCAGCTCGAGTGCGTGGACGTGGCCCGCGCCGCCGCACGAGCCGCGGCCAGGGGTGAGCCCCTTGACCAGGTCATCACCCGTGCCCGCACGGCAGCCCGCCCCGGGGCGAAGGTAGCCGTAACCCGCGACATAGAAACCACAAAGGTTCAGATCACCGTAGAAGTACGACCACCCTGGGGCCAATCATTGCCCGCAGTACAAATATCCGCGACGGCCATCGCCGACACCGAGCCCGGATATCCCCCGTAACCACAGGCGCACGAGCTCGGCAGGTGAGGAGGTCCACATCAATACTAAGGAAAAAGGCTCAGCAACACTCTGGGGGGTAGCTCTCATGGGTCTTCTGATGGCGGTGGCCACAGCGTTCGCCACGCTGGGCTCGGTGCGCGTGGCACGCCATCGCGTCCACAGCGCTGCCGACCTGAGCGCCCTTGCCGCAGCCAAGCTAGCGATAATGAATCCCGAGACTGCCTGCGCCCGAGCAGCCGCCCTGGCCGGCCAGAACGGCGTGAAGCTGACCCAATGCAAAATCACTGACGAAATCGCCGATGTTTGGACCTCGCTGTCGATCTCGCTACCGATATTGGGCTCCCGCACGCTGACGGCCAGATCTCGGGCCGGTCCAGCGGAAAGGGGCCCTTGAATCGTCGACTGGGCCGTACACTCGTGGTCGTCAAGCGCGCATGCCGGAAAGCAACAGAAATAACGGAACGCGACGCCGGCGCGCCAGCTCATCGGCATCCCCGTTGAAACGATCCTCGCAAGGTGCACACTCGCGCAGCGAGCTCAGCGCAAACCCTGACCTCGTGAGTGCCACAACATAATCCTCTATAGTGCGGTGAAACCACGTGACGGTTCCACCGATCCATTCTCTTTCCCGCGGCCCTTGGACAAAGTAGTCATCAACAACCCAAGACGTTCGCTTCTCCCGCGCACCGGAGTCGTGCGAGGTCAGAACCGGATGAACGACCGTGAAGACGATGCGTCCGCCGGGCGAGAGGCATCTATGGAGGGCGGCCAGCACCGTCTCGATATCTTTGACATAGTGAAACGCCAATCTCGAAACAATCAGGTCGAACGAAGAGGGTGGAGCGGAGAAGTCCTCGATATCGACCATCTCGACGCGGCCGGCCGTTTCGCATAACGCCGCATTGGCAGCCTCGACCATCGCCGCCGAGCCGTCCAATCCCAGGTAGCTACGACAGCCGGCATCCAACAGGACTTGTCCGATGGCCGCATCCCCGCATCCGAGATCCAACACCCGGAGCCCTGCGACCTCACCAAGTTCCGCCAGGAAAGCCGGTTCCTCCATCACATGGTTGGGGCTCGACACACCACTATGCCGATGGCCGAAGTACCGCTCGACGACTTGGGGCGCGTCGTAGAAGGACCCGCCGCGCTTGGTTTCAGCCACGGCCCCGAAGCGTAGATCGGCGACCCCGCCGGAGCTCTCGTTACCGAGGATCTGGTGGCAAAGGGTGAGGCGGGTTGGAGTGGGAGTCGATGGTGAGGGACTCCGGTGGGGGAGTCGATGGTGAGGGACGTGAGGGACTCTGGTGGGTCGGGAGCGGAGGGTGAACGGCTCTGGTGGGTCGGGAGCGGAGGGTGAACGGCTCCGGTGGGTGGGAGTGGATGGCGAAGAAGGCCAGTGGTGGGGAATTGATGACCAGGGACTTTGGTCGGTGGGGAGTTGACGGAGAAGGCGTCCGGCGGGTGCGGAGCCGACGGTGAGGGATGGGGTGCTTGCGTGGAACTGATGACCAGGAGGGAGTCGGCGACTGGGCATGGGGCGCGGAAGGGGGGATCGGGGCGGCTGGGAGGCAGGTGGTGAAGGTCGAGATCGATCTCGGCCCTCCGGTCTGAGGTCCGCTTCAGGCGAATGGTCCTGCGTTGCGCTGCCCTCATGGGAGTGGCCGACCGCATGTGTTTTGCGGGCGAATGGGTGGCATGGTCGCTGTGGCGTAAATGTGGTGAATGGCGACATTTCGGTTGACATGAAACGCGGCGAATGAATCGAATGAGCGGCCGAAAAGGCTGGGGCACTAGGGGTTTGCGGGGCTAGGTCGCAATCCAGTCACGACCTCTTAGACATGGTGTCCAAGAGTCGTGTATCTACCGTAAGGTTCCGCTTACCCTCGGTCCATGCCGAATGTGACAGGGCGCCCGTGAGCGCCGGAGCGAAGTCGCTAGGGTGCGGGTCCGGGGACGGTCGGTGACCGTATCGGCCGGGCGGACTGCACTTCCGGTCGTCGCGTGAACGCCCCCGGGTGGTCAGGCGGCGCGAGGCTCTCGATGGAGGGAAGCGTCGTGACGGTAGTCGGCAGAGTGGTGGCCACAGGGATGATCGTGGCCGGCTCCATCGCGCTTGGCGGGACCGCTCAGGCCGCCGCGGTGACTTGGCGGGCCGACACGTCCGGGCAGATCACCTCGCCCGCTGACGGCCAGGTGCTTTCGAGCTCGTCCGTGACCGTTTCCGCGCACACGGGCGTGATGCAGCTGAACATGGGGCTCTACGTCGAGGGGCCCTCCACGCCCAGTCGGAAGGTCGCCGGAGGGGGAGCGAACCAGACGATCTCCGGCACGTTCGACGCCGGCAACGCCCCGAACGGGACCTTCACCGTGACCCTCAAGGGAGAGATCACGGGGAGCCAGTACGCGAGCAGTGCGTTCAAGCTCCGTCGGCCGCCCGAGGCGCCGGGCAACGTGAACGCGACCCGGCAGGGCAGCGCCAAGGTCCAGCTGACCTGGAGCAAGGGCTCGGAGCCCGACCTGCAGTCGTACGAGGTCTCCAACAGCCAGTCCGGCATCGTGGGAAGGCTGCCCGCCGACAGTGCGTGCGCCGGGTCCACATGCCGGGCGGTGCTCGCCGTGCCGGCCAGGGCGAAGGGCCAGAAGGTGGGGTTCACGGTCAAGGCGTTCAGGGGTGACGGCGACGGCGGGTCGATCGGGTCGGGCAGTTCGGCCGCCGCGTACGTCGCCTTCCCCGCCGCGCCGACGCCCACGCCGACGAAGAAGAAGACCGGCGGCACCCGGACCCCGAAGACCACCAAGAACGTCGACCCGCTCCCCACACTGCCCGCCAAGAGACAGACCCTGCCGACGACGAAACCGACGACGCACAAGCGAACGACAGCCAAGCTTCCGGAAATACCCGACGCCGATCCGAACGGGAACCTGCCGATCCCCACGACCGACGAAACGGGTGGTCTGCGCCCATCCGACGCAAAGGGCGGCGCGGACACCGCTTCCGTCCAGCCCGACGTGAAGGCGCAGTCGAGCGAGTCGCCGATCGGGAACCTCGGCCAGTACGGCCTCTACGTCGCAGCGGGCGTCCTCCTGCTGCTGTTCGGCGCCCATGCGGGGGCCTGGGCGCGACGGCGGGCACTCGCCACGGGCGAGAGCTCCGCGCCTGGACCGGCCACAGCGGCCACGGGTGTGAGCACGTCGCCGGTCGGCGGGGTGCAGACCGCCCATGCGAACGAAAGCGTTTCGGTCACCACGGCTCCGCCCCGGCGGCGGCCCGCCGTGATCCTGGCCGTCGCCAAGACTCGGGTTCCCGATCAGTCCCGGGCTCAACGGCCGGTGTCCGCGGAGAATTTCGACGAGGCTGCTCCGGAACAGTCGCCGGCGCCGCCCGCACTCGACCGGAAGCGTGAGGAGGCCCGCGGCACGTTAGGGGTGGAGGAAGTGCGAGACGTGCCGGAAACCCGCCAGGGGCCCGTTCGCATCACCTTGCTCAGTTCCGCGGTCACGGATGTCCCCGAGGCCGAAGCATCGCCCGTCCGGCCCGCCGTGCGGATGGAGGATCGTTGGGACGATTATCTGCCGCCGTCTCCCCGGTCAATGGAGGACAGCGGATTCTGGGAACGCCCTCAGCCGGGGGCGGCCGATTTCTGGTCCGGCGACGATGACAACAAGGGCGAAGGCGAGGAACGCGCTTTTGTGGGACCTCGGCATAGAGATGGCGAAAGCTGAATCGGCTATTTGAGTCGGCTCATCGATCAACCGGGTCCGAGGTCTGGGTTGGCGTGCGACAGTGCAGGTGGAGCGGGGTCCGGAGTGTTCGGGATGGCGGGTCCAGCGGGCCGGTATTTACGGGCGGCGGGTGCCGCTCGCGCGGAGAATAGTCGCTGAGCGCCGCGCTCGGTGGCAGTTGTTGTGTGGATGCCGGGGCGTCTTACTGAGAAGACAGCAGTGTGTTGAGGAGGCGGACGGCGCCTCGTTTGTCGAGAGGCTCGTTGCCGTTGCCGCATTTCGGGGATTGAATGCAGGAGGGGCAGCCTCGTTCGCATTCACATGAGGTTATGGCTTCGCGGGTGGCGGTCAGCCAGTCGGCCGCGCGGGCGTAGCCGCGTTCGGCGAAACCCGCCCCGCCCTCGTGGCCGTCGTACACGAAGACGGTGAGCAGCCCCGTGTCGGCGTGAAGTTCGGTGGAGACGCCGCCGATGTCCCAGCGGTCGCAGGTGGCGAAGAGGGGGAGCAGACCGATGGAGGCGTGTTCGGCGGCGTGGGCGGCGCCGCCGAGGTCGATGCCCGCCTCGGCGAGCGGCGCGACCGCCGAGGCGGGGAGCGTCCACCAGACGGCGCGGGTGCGGAGAGTGCGGGGTGGCAGGTCCAGGGGCTCGTCGCCGAGCATCTCGCCCGATTGGAGGCGTCTCTTGAGGTAGGAGACCACTTGCCGGGTCACCTCCACCTCGCCGAAGTGGAGCGTGCCGGGGCCCAGGGGATGGGAGCGCTGGGTGGCGAGGATGGAAATGTCGGTGATGTCGCGAGCGAACGTCGTGAAATCCGGGGTCGCGCTGGACACCAGGGCGACCCCGGCCTCCAGGTCCAGAAGCTCAACCAGGAAGGTCTCGCCCTGATGGATGTAGACCGCGCCCGTGTGCACCGTCGTGTGCGCGGACGGCTCGTCCACGCTGCCCAGGAGGCGCCCGGTGGACGACTCCACGACCTGGATGGGGGCGCCTCCGCCGCCTCGGATGTCGGCGAGGTCGGTGGCACGCTCCCGCTTGGTCCAGAACCAGCCGGCGGGCCGCCTCCTGAGCAGCCCCTGGGAGACCAGGTCATCGAGGACCGTTGAGGTGGTGGTGCCGAAGATGGGCAGGTCGTCGTCGGTCAGCGGGATCTCGGCGGCCGCGGCGCAGAGGTGGGGGCCCAGGACGTACGGGTTGTCGGGGTCGAGGACGATCGCCTCCACGGGCTGGCCGAACAGGGCCTGGGGGTGGTGGACGAGGTAGGTGTCCAAGGGGTCGTCCCTGGCGATCAGCACGGCGAGCGCGTCCTGGCCGTCGCGGCCCGCCCGGCCCGCCTGCTGCCAGAGGGAGGCGCGGGTGCCGGGCCAGCCCGCGATCAGCACGGCGTCCAGGCCTGAGACGTCCACGCCCAGTTCGAGGGCGTTGGTGGTGGCCAGGCCCATGATCGTGCCTGAGCGGAGGGCCTTCTCCAGGAGCCTGCGGTCTTCGGCGAGGTATCCGGCGCGGTAGGCGGCGATCTTGTCGGGGAGGTCGCTCCAGTCCGGCTGGGCGGGGGCGTCCGGGAGCGCCCAGGTGAGGGAGCTCTCCGAGGCCGGCTCGATCGTCGGGCCCGTGTGCTCTGAGGCGCAGGCCGCCGGGTCCGTCGTGGAGAGCCCGCTGGTGGTTCGGGATGGTTCCGGCGTGGCGGGGTCCGCCGGCTCCTCTGTGCCGGGTTGGCGGTCCGTTTCCAGCAGGGTGGCCTGGGTCGTCCCGCCTGGTTCGGTTGGCGACTGGCGGCTGGTGGTGGGGGCTGGTTCGGGGGAGGTCGGCGGGGTGGCGCTGGTGGGCTCGGCCGTGCCTGGTTGGTGGTTGAGGGTGGGGGCTGGGTTCAGGGGGGCTGGCTGGGGGGTGGTGGCCTGTTCGGCTGTGCGTGGCTGGTGGCTGGAGGTGGGGTTGGTTTCCAGCGGGGGCGTGCCGGTTGTGTTCGGCTGGTGGCGGGTTGCGGGGCGGGGGTGGCGGGTGGAGAGGGAGAAGGCTACGTCGGCGAGCTTGGCGCGGGCCGTCAGGGCGACTGTTTCGGCGCCGCGGCGGGAACGTACGAAGGCGAGCGTGCGGACGTCGGCCAGGACGAGGTCCGCCAGCAGATCCGCCGCCTCTGCCGTGGCCGTACGCCGTACAGGGGCCCCTCCCTCGCCCCGTAGCTCGGTCAGGGGCGGCTCCCACAGCGCGATGGTGGTGGAACCCTTGGGTGAGGCGTCCACGGTCACCTCGTCCATCTCAAGCCCCGTCAGCCTCATCCCGAACGCGCCCGGCTCGCTGGCGGTCGCCGAGGCGAGCAGGAACGTGGGGCGCGAGCCGTAACGGGCGCAGACGCGGCGCAGGCGGCGCAGGATCTGGGCGACGTGGGAGCCGAAGACGCCGCGGTAGCCGTGGCACTCGTCGACGACGACCATGCGCAACCGGCGGAAGAACGAGGACCACTGGGCGTGGCGGGGGAGGATGCTGCGGTGCAGCATGTCCGGATTGGTAAGGACGTAGTTGGCGTGCTTGCGCACCCACGTACGTTCCTCGAACGGCGTGTCGCCGTCAAAGCAGGCCGCGCGGAGCTGGGTGATGCGCAGCTCGCGCAGGCCGCGCAGCTGGTCGGCGGCCAGGGCCTTGGTCGGGGTCAGGTACAGGATCGTGCCGCCGTCGAGGCAGGAGGCGACGGCGGGAGTGAGGTACGCCAGCGACTTCCCGGACGCCGTACCCGTTGAGATGATCACGTTTCGGCCACGGAATGCCAGGTCGGCGGCCTCGTACTGGTGAGGCCAGAGTCCTGTCACCCCGCGGTTCGCCAAGCGCGTAACAAGTACTTCTGGCGTCCACTTGGGCCATCCCGCTTGACCCGCCCGACGTGCTGGAACATGCTCCACATGGGTGACACGCTCATGACGTGCGGGAACACCGAGCAGGTGGCGGAGGAGTGGACCCGCCTGTTGTGGGGAGGATGCGGAGGAAGTCACTGTTTCCAGTCTTGCATCGATGGGCAAAGTCGCCGGGAATCGTGATTTCGTATAGACACAAGCCAGACGCATGGTTGAATGCCGCGCGTCAGGGTCGGACGATCTGGGGCCACGCTCCAGATTGCCAGTCCCAAGAGAGTAGTTTCGCAGGCGAGGCGCTGGAGGATCTGTGGATCTGAAGTTGGATCACCGCACCGAAGACCGACTCACCATCGTGGAGGTCGAGGGTGAGATCGATGTCTACACGGCGCCGAGATTGCGTGAGCTCCTCATCGACCTGGTGAACAAGGGCAACTTCCACCTGCTCGTCAACATGGAGAAGGTGGACTTCCTCGACTCCACGGGCCTTGGCGTCCTGGTCGGGGGGCTCAAGCGGGTGCGTGCGCACGACGGCTCGCTCGAGCTGGTCTGCACCCAGGAGCGCATCCTGAAGATCTTCCGGATTACCGGTCTGACCAAGGTCTTCGGGATCTACGCTTCGGTCGACGAGGCCAAGGAAGCTCACGGCAAAGACAAGTAGCATGGCTACCGTCGAGCTGACGTTCAGCGCTCTTCCCGCCCATGTGCGGACCGCGCGGCTGGTGGCGACGGCGATCGCTCGCCGCACCGGCGTGGAGGAGTCCCTGCTGGACGAGGTAAGGCTCGCTGTGGGTGAGGCCTGCTCCCGGGCAGTCGAGGCGCACCGCGTTCACTGTCCGGGCGAGCCCATCCGCATCGAGCTGCGTGACGACTCCGGGCGTTTCGAAGTCACTGTCAGCGACCAGGCCCCCAGCGATGAGATCAAGCAGGAGCAGCCCCTCGATCTGGGCATGCTCTCTGACTCGTTCATGTCGGGCTTCGGCCTCGCGGTCATCGAGGGCCTGGCCGACGACGTGGAGGTCTTCCCCAGCCCGAAGGGCACGAACATCCGCATGAGCTGGCCCGCGGCCGCCAAGGTCTGAGCCGGCTCCGCCGTCCCGCCTCGCTCCGCCGGGCGTCCCTTCGTGGCGCTCGGCGTGCGGTCGTTCTGTGCTTAAAAACCCCATCTTGTACGGCGGAGCACGGGCGGCACCACCCGCCGCACGTGGCTGAGCGCCTCCAGGGAGACGCCCGCTGACCCGCGCGTGCCTGGCCGCCGTAACGGCGCACGGGCACCGTGGTTCCCGCCTTCCGCTGGCCCAGGGGGTGAACGGGGGTTCGTGTAGCGAAGTGGGCCCAACGGATGACCCCGACGGGCGAACGAGGTTCGTGGGCGGGCGGTCGCACTGGGCGAGGGCGGCTTCGCGGGGCGCACAGCCCTATGGGTGCCCCGAGGGGCAAAGGGAGTCCGTGGGTGGACTGTCGCATGGGGCAAGCGGGGGCGGACGGGCTCGGTGGGCGGCCAGGCGAACTCGCGGGGCGGGCGGGCTCGGCCGGTCATCAGGCGGGCTACGGGGCGGGCGGCGCGGCGGGCGGTCAGGCGGGCTGGTGGAGCGGCGGTCAGGCGGGCTCGCGGAGTGGGCGGTTTCGTGGTGGGGCGGTCGCGCGGCATGCGGGTCTGTGAGGCGCGCGGCGTTGCGGGTCTGTGAGGCGAGCGGCATGCGGGTCTGTGAGGCTGGCGGTCCTGTGGCATGCGAGTGGCGTTGCGGGTCTGTGAGGCGTGGGGCGGTCGGGCGGCATGCGAGTGGCGTTGCGGGTCTGTAGGCGCGCCGGTGTCGCGGGTCTATGGGGCGAGCGGCATGCGGGTCTGTGAGGCTGGCGGTCCCGTGGCAGGCCAATGGCGTTGCGGGTCTGAGGCATGGGGCGGTCGGGCGGCAGGCGAGTGGGTTGCGGGTCTGCGAGGCGAGCGGCGCGGCGAGTGCGGATGAGGTGCGGTCCGCGGCGTGGATGAGTGTCCGATGGGGCCGTGTCGACGGCACCGACGGGCGTTCCGGTCGTCGGACGATGTGCGGTCCTCGGTGTGGAAGGTCGTCTGACGGGGTCGTGTCGCCGGGGACGATGGGCGTTCCGGTCGTCGGATGACGTACGCCTGCGCGCGCGGAAGGGCGTTCGAGGAGGCTGTGTCGCCGGAGGCGATGGGTGTTCCGGTCGTCGGATGAGGGGCGGTCCGCGGCGTGGGTGGGCGTCCGATGTGGCCATAGCCACGGGGGCCCGGTGAGGTAGGCGCGGGTGGGGCACCGCGTGTCGTGTCCTGGGTGGCGGTGCCGTGGTCGGGTGGCGGTGGTGGGCGGCTGGGAGGATCGTGGGCGATCGTTCCGGTGGTCGGGTTCCGCCTCTCTGGTCCCTCCAGCATCGCTCCAGGCGGGCCAAGTTTCGGTCCGGCACTATCCGGAGGTTTTCATGACCGTAAACCCGGGGAAATTTCGCCTGTCAGGCCGCAAACCGGCCCGCTGTCAGGGGATTACTGGACGCGCGCACAATTAGCCACCTCGAGAGCCTTCATATCCGTTCAGTGCCTGCGTAGACTCCCGGCACCGGCCAAGGTGATCCGGCGGAACGCGGATTCAACCGGAAGCGGCACCCACAACCCGGATGGTGCCGCAACACCCGCCGAGGAAAACTGCAGCACCGCCCGGGCAGGACGACCGGTCTTGCCGAGGAGAACGATGAGCAGGCACATGCTGGCAGCGGAGCCAGCGTCAAATCTGGCCCTGAGTGGAAACAATCTCACCATCGTGATCGTGGTCGCCGCGGTCGCACTGATCGCACTAGCCGTCGCAGGCGGCCTGGTGCGCGAAGTGCTGTCCGCCGGCCAAGGCACGGAGCGCATGCAGAACATCGCGCGTGCCGTACAAGAAGGCGCCGCCGCCTATCTAGGGCGCCAGTTTCGCACATTGGCGATCTTCGTCGTCGCAATACCTATCCTGTTGCTCCTGCTACCGGGGGAAACGGAAGTAGTCGTCGGGCGTTCGATCTTCTTCGTGGTCGGGGCGGTTTTCTCCGCGCTGACCGGGTTCATGGGCATGTGGCTGGCCGTGCGCGGAAATGTCCGTGTCGCCGCCGCGGCCAACGAATCGGGCGAGAAGCGCGCCATGCGCATCGCGTTCCGTACCGGCGGTGTGGCCGGTATGTTCACCGTCGGCCTCGGCCTGTTCGGCGCGGCCGTGGTCGTGTTCATCTACCAGGGCAACGCCCCCGGTGTGCTCGAGGGATTCGGGTTCGGGGCGGCGCTGCTCGCGATGTTCATGCGAGTCGGCGGCGGCATCTTCACCAAGGCCGCCGACGTCGGCGCCGACCTGGTCGGCAAGGTCGAGCAGGGCATCCCTGAGGACGACCCGCGCAACGCCGCGACCATCGCCGACAACGTGGGCGACAACGTCGGTGACTGCGCGGGCATGGCGGCCGACCTGTTCGAGTCGTACGCGGTCATGCTGGTCGCCAGCCTCATCCTGGGCAAGGTGGCCTTCGGCGAGCAGGGGCTGGTCTTCCCCCTGATCGTCCCCATGGTCGGCGTGATCACGGCGATCATCGGCATCTTCGTCACCGGGATGCGCGACCGCGACCGCAACGGCATGTCGGCGATCAACCGCAGCTTCTTCATCTCGGCCGCGATCTCCGCGGTGCTCGTCGCCGTGGCCGCGTTCCTGTATCTGCCCGACAGCTTCAGCGGCCTGACCGGCGCCACCGTGCAGTCCGACGCCGACCCGCGGTTCATCGCCATCGGCGCGGTGCTCATCGGCCTGGTGCTGGCCAGCGCCATCCAGCTGCTGACCGGCTACTTCACCGAGACCAACCGCCGTCCCGTACGCGAGATCGGCGAGAGCTCGGCCACCGGCCCGGCCACCGTCATCCTGGCCGGCATCAGCGTCGGCCTGGAGTCGGCCGTCTACTCCGCCCTGGTCATCGGCGGCGCGGTCTACGGCGCGTTCCTGCTCGGGTTCGGGAACGTGACGATCGCGCTGTTCGCGGTGGCGCTGGCGGGCACCGGCCTGCTGACCACGGTCGGCGTCATCGTCTCCATGGACACGTTCGGGCCGGTCTCCGACAACGCCCAGGGCATCGCCGAGATGTCGGGCGACGTCGAGGGCGAGGGCGCCCGCGTCCTCACCAGCCTGGACGCGGTCGGCAACACCACCAAGGCCATCACCAAGGGCATCGCGATCGCCACGGCCGTGCTGGCGGCGACCGCGCTGTTCGGCGCCTTCCGCACCGCGGTGGAGAGCGCGCTGGCCGAGGCGGGCGGGGCGGTGAAGTCCGCGCTCGGCGCGTTCTCCACCTTCAGCCTCAGCGTCGACCAGCCGAACGTCCTGGTCGGCCTGGTCATCGGGGCCGCGGTCGTGTTCCTCTTCTCGGGGCTCGCGATCATGGCGGTCGGACGGGCCGCGATGCGCGTGGTCTTCGAGGTACGCGACCAGTTCCGCAACAAGCCGGGCATCATGGACGGCACGGAGAAGCCGGAGTACGGCCGGGTCGTGGACATCTGCACCCGTGACTCGCTCCGCGAGCTGGCCACGCCCGGTCTGCTGGCGGTCATGACGCCGATCGCGGTCGGGTTCGCCCTCGGGTACGCGCCGCTGGGCGCCTTCCTCGCGGGGGCCATCGCGTGCGGCACGCTGATGGCCGTCTTCCTGTCGAACTCCGGTGGCGCCTGGGACAACGCCAAGAAGCTGGTGGAGGACGGTCACCACGGCGGCAAGGGCTCTGAGGCGCACGCCGCCACCGTCATCGGCGACACGGTCGGCGACCCGTTCAAGGACACGGCCGGGCCTGCCATCAACCCGCTGATCAAGGTGATGAACCTGGTGGCGCTGCTGGTCGCGCCCGCGGTCGTGCAGTATGCGGGCAACCCGGCCCTGCGGATCGGCGTCACGGTGGTGGCGGTGGCCGTGGTGGTCGGGGCCATCGTGGTGTCCAAGCGGCGCTCCGTGACCACCGAACCGGCCAACAACGACAACCGCGAGCACCAGCCCGTGGCCTCATAACACCGCAATACCCTGGAGAGACGCCCGCCCTGCTGCGTAGGGGCGGGCGTCTCGTCTTTCCAGGCTCTTCCCGGCATTGGCATCCGGGGCCGCTGGTCGTCGGCTTCTGCGTCGGGCGACGCCCGCCCGATCCCACGCCGACGTTGGCGCCCCAAAGCACCGCCGCCTCATTGGGACGTGGGCGATGGGGTGGGGAGGGGAGGGTGAAGGCGGACGTGGAGGCGGGGTGGTCCGGTGGGAAACTGGGCGACGTGAAAGGTGACAAGCAGCCCAGTGGTGGCAAGACCCTGGGCCTGATTCTGCTGGTGATGCTCGTCATCCTGGCCGTGATCGTCGGGCTGGCCGTCTGGGCTTCGAGGACGGGGTGATCTGGTGCGGACCTTGATTGTGCTGCGGCATGCGAAGGCGGCCCACGTGCCCGGGCTGGCCGATCGGGAGCGGCCGCTGACCGGGAGGGGCGAGCGGGACGCCAAGCGGGCGGGCGACGAGATACGGGCCGCCGGGCTCGACCCGGAGGTCGTGCTGTGCTCGCCGGCGCTGAGGACCAGGAGCACCGCCGAGATCGCCTTTCCCGAGGCGGAGATCAGTTATGAGCGCGACATCTACGAGGCGTATCCCGATGAGCTGCTGGAGCTGGTCCGCCGGGTCGATCCCGAGGTGAGCACCGTGGTGCTGTGCGGGCACAACCCGGGGGTGCATGAGCTGGCCGTGGGGCTGGCCGGAGGGGACTACGTGTTCCGGCCGGGCGCGTTCGCGGTGATCGAGGTGGAGTCTGACTGGGATGAGCTCTGGATGGGTGAGGGGCGCTTGGTAACGCTCTGGGACCCTAAGGAGCCCCACGAGCACTGAAATGAAGGCGCCCCAAAGGATTCGAGGGGCATGGAGACCTCAGAGGAGCGCGGAGGCTCCGAGGAAGGGCAGAGGTCCCGATGGGAGCAGAGGTCCTGAGAAGGCGAGGTCCCACGGGCGCGGAGGTGTCCAGGGCGCCGAGGCTCCTGAGGTGGCGGAGGCTCAACGGGCGCGGAGACGTCCAGGGCGCCGAGGCTGAGGGGCGGAGGTCCAGCGAGGTGTCCAGGGCGCTGAGGCTCGCGAGGAGGCCGAGGTCCCAATGGGCGCGGAGGGCCCTGAGTGGCACGGAAGCGCCGGAAGAGGGCCGAGGCTCCCCCAGGGACGCGTACCGGTCCGGAGGGTCAGAGAGCCCATCCTGGGGCCCCAGGATGGGCGGTGGCGGTCAGCCCGCGGTGAGGGTGGCGCCGTCCTCCGCGTCCGCCGCCTCCACCTCGTCCCTGGAGATCCCCAGCAGGTAGAGGATCGAGTCGAGGTAGGGAGTGTTGACCGCCGTGTCGGCCGCCTGCCGTACCACCGGCTTGGCGTTGAACGCCACCCCCAGCCCGGCCACGGCGATCATGTCGAGGTCGTTGGCCCCGTCGCCGATGGCCACCGTCTGCGAGATCGGCAGGCCGGCCTCCTTCGCGAACCGCTCCAGCGCCCGCGCCTTGCCCGGCCGGTCCACGATCTCGCCCACGACGCGGCCGGTCAGCCGGCCGTCGATGACCTCGAGGACGTTCGCCGCCGAGTAGTCGATCCCGAGCTCTTCCACCAGCCCGTCGGTGATCTGCGTGAACCCGCCGCTGACGATGGCGAAGCGGTAGTCGAGCCGCTTGAGCGTGCGAACCAGGGTGCGGGCGCCGGGCGTGAGCACGACCTCCTTGCGCACCGCCTCGAACACCTCGGCCGGCAGCCCCTCCAGCAGCGCCACCCGGCGCCGCAGCGACTCGGCGAAGTCGAGCTCGCCGCGCATGGCCTGCTCGGTGACCTTGGCGACCTCGTCCAGGCAGCCGGCGTGGGCCGCGAGCAGCTCGATGACCTCGCCCTGGATGAGGGTCGAGTCGACGTCCATGACGATCAGCCGCTTGGCGCGCCGCGACAGGCCGGTGCGCTGCACGGCCACGTCCACCGCTTGGACGGCCGCCTCGGCCGCCAGCTCGACCCGCAGCGAGCTGGGGTCGGCGCCGGAGACGGACAGCTCGATGCAGGTGACGGGCCATTGGGCGAGGCGTTCGATGCGGTCGATGTTCGCGCCGGCGGCGGCGATGCGTCCGGCGATGCCCGCGATGGCGGCGGGCTGGAGCGTGGCGCCCAGCACGCTGACCGACAGGCGGCCGCGGCGGCGCTGCTCCTTGGCCTGGGAGCCGGTGGAGAGCTCCACCTCCATGCCGAGGTCCTCGGCCACCCGCTCGACCGCGGTCCACATGGCGCCGAGGGTCGTGCCGGTGCCCGTCGGGGGGCCGCCGGCGTACGTGACGAGCACGCCGAGGGTGAGCCGGCCGCGAATGACGACCTGTTCGATGTCCGCCACAGTCACTGGAAAGGCGGACAGAACGGAGAAAAGCCGCGAGGTGACGCCGGGCCGGTCGGGGCCGGTCAGGGTGATCAGGAGGCTGCGCTGGTCCACATCCAGCCACGGTACTGCGCCCGGCCCGATGCTCGCGAAGCAGGGCGGGCATTCGGGCGCGGGCGCAGCCGTGATCGTCCTACCGGGTGACACTGCGGTGAACGTCCTGTGGACATCCGGCCAATATTCGAGTGGCCGGTAACGTTCCATCGGACGCTGCGGGGAACGTTCAGCGGGGGTAGGGTCCCGGCGTCTCGAAACGTTCCACCGGACGTACTAGCGGACGATCTTGGTCTTGACCGTCTTCACGTAGCCGTGCTCGGGGATGCCGAGCCGGTCGAGCTCTTCCTTGCTCATGTTGTCCATGCCCGTCTGGACGTCGTAGGAGACCACGCCGAGCTTGGCGGTCTGCGTGCCCGTCGCGGTCTTCTTGAGCTTGGTCTCGAAGACCAGGGCGATGGAGTCACCCTTCTCCAGGATCTTGGGCACGAAGCAGAAGAACGCGCGGCCCTCGAGCCCGCACTCGGTGCCCTTGACGCTCGTGCGGTACATGATCCGCTTAAGGTCGACCCCCTTGGGGAACTCGCCGCCGACGAAGTAGGCGTCGGCCTGGTAGGGCCCCTTGTTGGTGGCGACGATGCTGAAGTTGAGCTTGCCGCCGGCCTTGGCGGTCTTCGCGGTCTTCACGTTGACGGCGAAGGCCGAGAACGGCTCGCCGGCGGCCGTCGTGGCGGAAGCGGAAGCCGGAACAGCCGGGACAAGCAGGGCCGCCGCCAGCAATGCCAGCGACGCGGCCTTGGTCAGGTTACGCATTAAACGTCTCCGGTGAGGAAGTGGTCACGGGGAGGCGTACACAGTTGAAGCCCCCGTAAATGCCCGCTGTTCCTATCATGTTGGCAAAATCTATGTAAAGACTATTTCTTCAGAATCAAGTGCGTGTCACCGAACTCGTGCCATAGATATGCGTTCTGTAGCGCCTCCCCGTACGCCCGCGCGAGCGCCCTCTCGCCCGCGATCGCGCTCAGCATGAGCAGGTGGCTGGAGCGCGGCTCGTGCAGCCCGGTGATCAGTCCCGTGACGGCCCGTACGCCGCTCCGGGGCGTGACGATGTGCCTGGTCCACCCGGTGGCCCCGCCGACCAGCCCGTCCGTCCCCACGGCCGTCTCCAGGGCCCGTACGACGGTCGTGCCCGCCGCCACCACCCGGTTGCCGCTCTCGAGCGCCAGGTTGACCAGCCGCGCCGTGGCCGCCGGCACCTCGTACCGCTCGGCGTAGGGCGGCTCGTCCTTCTCCGGCGAGGCCACCCCCGTGTGCAGGGTGATCGGCGCGATCCCGATCCCGCGCGCCACGAGCGCCGTCACCAGCTCCGCGGTGAACGGCCGTGCCGCGCTCGGCATCTCCGCGCTCCCCGGCACGGTCGCGAACACGGTCTGGTACGCCTCGATCGGCCAGTCCGCGCTCACGTACGAGTAGCGGATCGGCGCCCCGTGCGCCCGCAGGTACGGCTCCACCTCCCGATCCAGCGACGCCCGCCACAGGCGCGGCGTCTCCCGTTCGATCAGCCGCAGCGTGGCCCGCCCCGGCAGCGGCAGCCACTCGCCGGGCTCGCCCCCGCCGTAGGGCTCGGAGGCGGTGGCGGTACGGCGGCGCAGCTCGACGAGCCAGGTGCCGTCCTCCCTCGCGGTGGAGAAGTGCACGGCCAGCCGGTCGAGCCGGACGGCCGCGGGCAGGGTCGCCGAGTTGTTCACGACGATCAGGTCACCGGGGTCGAGCAGCCCCGGCAGGTCGGCGAAGTGGTGGTGCGAGGGGGCGAGGTCGCCGCGCGAGACCATCAGGCGTACCGCGTCCCTGGACATCCCCCGCGCCTCGGGCGGCTCGCTCGCCGACAGGCCCGGCGGCAGCGCGAAGTCGAGCGCGACGGTCATTGCAGGCTCACTTTGCCGCTGGCCGGACGGGACCGCACCAGGTCGTGCAGCGCGGCGGCCACCTTGGCGGGGTCGGTGGCGCCCGCGGCCTCGTCGGCGCCCACGGCGTCGGCGAGCATGCGGGTGTTCATCTCGCCGGGGTCGGCCCACCAGACCCGGATCGCGGGCTCCTCGGCCGACAACACGTTGGAGAGCTGCTCCAAGGCCGCCTTGGTGGCGCCGTAGCCGCCCCAGCCCTCGTACGCGCCCGTGGCGGCGTCCGAGGTGATGTTCACGACGGCCCCGCCCGCCGCGCGCAGGGCGGGCAGCGTGGCCTGGATCAGCGCGAGCGGGGCGGTGACGTTGGTCTCCAGCAGCACCCTGAACGCCTCCAGCGGGTAGCCGGCCAGCGGCGGCAGTGGCGTCACGCCGAGGTCGCTGGCGTTGTTGACCAGCAGGTCCAGCTCGGGCGCCGCCCGGGCCAGCCGCTCGACGTGCGCGGGCTCCGTCACGTCGCCGGGGATCGCGGTGGCGCCCAGCTCGGCCGCGGCCCGCTCCAGGTCCTCCGCGCCGCGGGCGGTGAGCACGAGGTTCCAGCCGGCGTCCGCCAGAGACCTCGCCAGGGCGAGTCCGAGACCGCGGGAAGCGCCGGTGATGAGTGCGGTGTTCGTCATGGTGCCGACGTTAGGAACGCCGCGGGCGGCGCACATCGGGCCGAAGTCCCGCCGCCGCCTGGGCACATCGTCCTAGGACCATAAGCTGGGTCCCGTGACCTCCGACCGAGACGAGATCCTGCAGGCGGTGAGCTCCGCGGTGCTCGCGGTCACCCGCCATCTGTCGGTCCGCGAGGTGCTGCAGGTCATCGTACGCTCGGCGCAACGGCTGCTCGACGCCCGCTACGCCGCGCTCGGCGTGCCCGACGACGAGGGGTCGTTCGGCGAGTTCGTCGCCGAGGGCATCACCGACAAGCAGTGGGACGCGATCGGGCCGCTGCCCCGGCAGCATGGCATGCTCGGCGCGATGCTCCGCGAGGGGAGCCCGGTCAGGCTGCCCGACCTGCGCAAGGACCCGAGGTTCGAGTGGTGGCCTAAGGCCCACCCGGTGATGAAGGACTTCCTAGGCGTCCCGATCCGCGACGGCGACCAGGTGCTCGGCATCATCTTCCTGGCCAACAAGCGCACGCCGGGCGGCTTCACGCAGGACGACCAGGAGCTGCTGACGCTGTTCGCCGCGCACGCGGCCATCGCGCTGACCAACGCCAGGCTCTATGAGCGCGGGCGCGAGCTGGCCATGCTGGAGGAGCGCAACCGGGTGGCCCGCGAGCTGCACGACGCCGTGACGCAGAAGCTGTTCTCGCTCAGGCTCACCGCGCAGGCCGCCTCCGCCATGCTCGACCGGGCGCCCGAGAAGGCCGCCGCCGAGCTCGAACGCGTCCAGCGCCTGGCCGGGGAGGCCCTGTCCGAGCTGCGGGCGGTGATCGTCGAGCTGCGGCCGGCCGAGCTCGACCGGCACGGCCTGGCCGAGACGCTGCGCAAGCACGTGCGGCTACTGGACCGGCTCCACCCGTCACTGGTCACGTTCGAGTGCGTCGAGCTGCCGCCGGTCGACCCGGCGGTCGAGGTGGCGGTGCTCAGAGTGGCCCAGGAGGCGCTGCACAACGCGCTCAGGCACGCGGAGGCCACGAGCGTCTCCGTGCGCCTGGCGTTCGCGGACGGCAAGCTGGTGTTGATCGTGCGCGACGACGGCAACGGCTTCGAGCAGGCCGAGTCGCGCGGCCTGGGCCTGGTGTCGATGCGCGACAGGGCGGAGTCCGTGGGCGGGGTCATGACCGTCGACTCGGCCCACGGCCGGGGGACCACGGTATGTGTGGAGGTGGGCGTTTGATCCGGGTGCTGATCGCCGACGATCATCCGGTGGTGCGGCAGGGGCTGCGTACGTTCCTCGACCTGCAGGACGACATCACGGTCGTCGGCGAGGCGGGTGACGGGGCGCAGGCCGTCGAGCTGGTCGGGGAGCTGTCGCCCGACGTGCTGCTGCTGGACCTGAAGATGCCGGTGCTCGACGGGCTCGGCACGCTCGAACGGCTGGCCGGGTCGGCGACCAGGGTGGTCGTGCTGACCTCGGTGAGCGACCGGTCCGACGTCGGCCCGGCCATGCGGGCGGGGGCGTCGGGGTTCCTCTACAAGGACGTCGATCCGACCGCGCTGGTGCAGGCCGTGCGGACCGTGCACGGAGGTCAGGTGTTACTGGCGCCCGAGGCCGCCGAGGCGATGCTGTCGGCGCCGGACGGGCCGCCACCGGCGCCGCTGACCGACCGCGAGCGCGAGGTGCTCGCGCTCATCGCGGCCGGCCGGTCCAACCGGGAGATCGCGAGGAGCCTGGCCGTCGCGGAGAAGACGGTCAAGACCCACGTCTCCAACGTGCTGATGAAGCTGGGCGTCCAGGACCGCACCCAGGCCGCGCTGTACGCCGTACGGCACGGCCTGGGGTAGTGCTCACGACCTCGTCCGAGGGAGCGGTCAGGTGTCCTTCTTCTTGTTGCTCTCCTCGTGGCTGGCGGGCGGGTTGTACGTCTTGACCGGCGGAGGCGGCGTCCAGCTCCGGCCCGGCCGGCGCGGCGGGGAGACGATCCTGGTGTTGACCTTCTTGAGCCAGTAGTAGCCCTTGATGCCGAGGCGCTTGAGTTCTTCCTCGTCGATGTTCTCCATGCCCTGGTCGACGTCGAACGACATCACGCCGACCCGGGCCGTGGCCGTGCCCTTGGTGCCCTTCTTCAGCGTCACCTGGAAGTTGAGCCAGTCGGTCTTGCCCTTCTCCAGCCGCAGCGGGCCCCAGCACCAGAACCAGCGGCCCTCCCAGGTGCACTTGGTGCCCTTCGCGGCGCCCCAGCGCAGCGTGGGCACGACGCCCTTGGGCACCTCGCCGCCCATCCAGTAGTAGTCGGCGTAGTAGGGGCCCAGGTTCTTCGCGCGGACGTAGTATGTGATCTTGCCGCCGCGCTTGGTGCGGCCGCTGTGCTTGACGGAGATCTTGAAGCTGGAGTACGGCTTCAGCTGGGCGACCGCCGCCGTGGTGGGGGCGGCGGCGGGGGTGGCACTCGCCGGGGCGGGTACGGCCAGCGGCGCGGCGGCCAGACCGCCGGCTAAGAACAGGCTGAAGCTTCTGCGCATATGACGGCTCCCCGTACGGTGCTGGAAATCCCCGATCATCTCCACGATTATTGCGTAGGGCAAATTTTTCGCAAAGAGCGATGATCTTTCGTAACTTGGGGTGTTTTGTGGGTGTTTGCCCGCGCTTATCCCACTTGTGAACGGGGGTCTAGCACAACGGGGAGGGCCAGGTGCCGGAAACGCACCCCTTACAGCCGACCGATCCGCGAACACTGGGCGAATACCGGCTGCTCGGCCGCTTGGGCAAGGGGGCGCAGGGGATCGTTTTCGAGGGCGAGTCGCCCGACGGGCGGCGCGTGGCGATCAAGCTGCTGAACACCCGGCTGGACAAGCCCGGGCTGGACTCCGAACGCTTCCTGCGCGAGGTGGCGGCCGCGCGGCGGGTGGCCCAGTTCTGCACCGCGCAGGTGCTGGGGGCTCACATGGACGGCGAGCATCCGTACATCGTCAGCGAGCTGGTGGACGGGATCTCCCTGCAGGCGGTGGTGCAGCGGGACGGGCCTCGTACGGGCGGCGCGCTCTACCGCCTGGCCGTCGGAACGGTCACCGCGCTGGCCGCCATCCACCGCGCCGGGATCGTGCACCGCGACTTCAAGCCCAGCAACGTGCTGCTCGGCCCGGACGGGCCGCGGGTGATCGACTTCGGCATCGCGCGGGCGCTGGACTCGGCCATGACGATCAGCAGCGGGGTCGTGGGGACGCCCGCGTACATGTCGCCCGAGCAGATCTCGGCCGAGCGGGTGGGGCCGGCCAGCGACATGTTCAGCTGGGGCCTGACCATGGTGTTCGCGGCCACGGGGCGGCCCGCGTTCGGCCAGGACAGCCTGCCCGCGGTCGTCTACCGGGTGATGCACGAGGAGCCCGACCTCTCGGCGCTGCCCGAGACCCTGCGGCCGATCGTGCGCTCGTGCCTGCGCAAGCGGGCCGATGAGCGGCCGGCGGCGGCCGACGTGCTGTTCGCGCTGCTGGCGAACGAGGGAGAGCCGCCGCGGCCCGAGGACGCGCTCAACACGGGCTCGCAACTCGCGGCCGAGCAGACCCCGCCGGACCCGCCCGCGCCCGCCGCCGGCTGGGCGAACCCCAGCGGGCCGGCGGCGTCCGCCCCTCCCGGCGGGTACGGGTGGGCGAACCCGTCGGGGGAGGCGTACGCGCCGCCCCAGGGCCCTGCGACGCCCTACGTGCCGCCGCAACAGGGTGGCGGGCCGAGGTGGGGCGGTGCCCCTGGGCACGGTGGCGTGTCCGGGCAGGGTGGCGGGCCGCAGCACGGGGGTGCGGCGCGGGGTGTGCCTTATGTGCCTCGGCAGCAGCCTCCGTCGGGTCCGTCGCAGGTGCCGCCGCCCTATCCGATGAACGCCACGCCCCGTCCATCGATACCCGGCCCGGTGGAGCCGGGGCCGGAGGGGGTTGCGGGCGGTGAGGGACCGCCCGGGCGGGCGCCGTCGGTGCCGGGCCAAGGCCAGGGGCAAGGGCAAGGGCGCCAGGGGCGAGGGCAGGAACAGGCGCCCACGTCTCAGCAGGCCCCGTCCCGGCAGTCCCCGTCCCAGAAGCCTCCGGCGGTGGGGGAGGCCGGTGGGCGGGGGGACAACGACGCGTTCTTCAAGCATGCGCCCATCGAGGAGCGGCCCGACGAGGTCAACGCCAGGCGCAGGCGGGCCGCCATGGTCTCCGGCACGCTGGTCGTGGCGCTCGCCCTGGCCGGGAGCGTGCTGTACTTCGGGCCGAAGATGTTCGGCGCCGGCGAGCCGACCGGCGGGAAAGCGGCCCAGACGACCACCTCCGCGAGCGCGGCCCCGGCCCAGACACAGGCACTGACGCAGGCCGAGACCCCGATCCCGACGCCGACGCCCAGCCAGATCACGCCCACCCCGACCCCCACGCGGAAGGTCGTCCCCGTCCTCGGCAAGCAGGACGGGAAGTCGTTCAAGGGGCACACCAAGGGCGTCCAGACGATCTCCGCGATCTCCGCGGGCGGCAAGACGTGGCTGGTCACCGGCGGGCAGGACGGCCGGGTGCGGCTGTGGGACCTGGCCAGGCACAAGTCGCTGGCCACGATGAAGGGCCACAGCGAGGAGGTGTACGCCGTCGCCTGCGTGATGGTCGGCAAGACCCCCATGGCCGTCTCCGGCGGGTACGACGGCAGCGTACGCCTGTGGAACCTCAAGACCCACAAGGGCAAGGTGCTCGGCTGGCACGGCGACGCCGTCTACGCGGTCGCCGTCACCAAGGTGAAGGGCAAGTACGTCGCGGTGACCGGCGACGCCGACGGCTATCTGAGGTTCTGGGACCTGAAGAAGCGCAAGTCCACCGGCAAGATCATCAGGGCCCACCGCAAGCCGGTCAACTGGCTCAGCGCCACCCACCTAGGCGACCGGGCCGTGGCCGTCTCGGCCAGCGAGGACGAGACGGTGCGCATGTGGGACATGGCCCGGCGCAAGGCGTACGGGAAGGCGTACAAGGGGCATTCCAGGGGCGTGTACTCGGTCGCGGTCGGCAAGGTGGGCGGGAAGACGGTCGTGGCATCTGGCGGTAAAGACGGAAAAATCAGGATCTGGGATGCGAAGAGCCGCAAGACCGTCGCCACCCTCTCCGGCCACAAGAAGATCGTTTACTCGCTCTCCTTCGGCACCCTCGACGGCCGCACGGTGCTGCTGTCCGGCAGCACCGACGGCACGATCAGGCTCTGGGACCCCGAGACCCGCAAGACGCTCGGCAAACCGGTCAAGGCACACAAGAAGGGCGTGTACGCCGTGGGCATCGTCCCACTCGACGGGAACGCGGCCATCGTGTCCGCGGGCAAGGACAAGGTGGTCAGGCTGTGGAAGATCGCGAGCAGCTCTTAGCGGGCCGGCTACGTGCTCCTGAGCGGTTCGAAAATCGCATGATGGGCGGCCACGAGCGCGCGGCGTACCGCCCGGTCCAGGTCGCGCAGGGCCGTGGCGCGGGCGGCGATCTGCCCCGACGTGAGCCCGCGCTCGTCGGCCAGCCGCACCACGGTGGCCAGCCGCGTGGCGAGAGTGGAGACGCGGTGCGCCCGCCCGGGGTAGCCGGGCGCCAGCTCGCCGCCCCGGTGCCCGACGGCCGAGGGGCGGGACTGCGCGGGGCCTTCGACGCCGGACAGGGCGTCGGTGGCCAAGCGCATGGCCTCCGACAGCTCGCGTTCGGCCTCCGACAGCGACGGCAGATCATGGCGTACGGGCCCGGAGTCGTGGATCTCCAGGCGTACCCCGACATAGGACGACCCGCGCAGGTCGGGCGCCGGCACCAGACCGAGGTTGCGGCCGTCGAGCACCGCGATGGCGGCCTGGCCGGCGTCCACCGCGGCCGAGTTGAACGCGGCGGGCCCCGACAGCCCCAGCGGATCGCCGGGCGCGGGCAGCGCGAGCCGGAACTCGCGCAGGCCGTCGGAGCGCAGGTTTGCGAGGTATTTACGCAACGGGACGTCGCCGGCGACGGTGGGACCGCCGGCGGCTTCC
This sequence comes from Nonomuraea angiospora, assembly GCF_014873145.1. NCBI lineage: Bacteria > Bacillati > Actinomycetota > Actinomycetes > Streptosporangiales > Streptosporangiaceae > Nonomuraea > Nonomuraea angiospora. The sequence continues at coordinate 8,242,387 of NZ_JADBEK010000001.1, forward strand.
ACGTGGTCAGCCGCCTCGTCGAGACCGACGTGACCGGCGAGCCACGCGTTGCCCCAGGCGACCAGGGAGGGACAGACAGGCGATTCAGGGCGCACCGATCCACGATAAGCGCTCGCCCTGCAATAGGTTTGTCCCGAGCGTGACTCCTAAGGAGGTATCGGGGATGGGTGGTCAGGTGCTGCGGCTCCAGGACGTCGCCGTCAGGCGGGACGGAGCGGCCCTGCTGCGCGGCATCGACTGGACGGTCAACGCCGATGAGCGTTGGGTCGTCGTCGGCCCCAACGGCGCGGGCAAGACCACGTTGCTGCAGGTCGCGGCCACGTTGCTCTACCCGAGCGAGGGCGTGGTCGAGGTGCTCGGGGAGCGGCTGGGACAGGCGGACGTCTTCGATCTGCGCCCGCGGATCGGGCTGGCGAGCTCCGCGCTGGCCGAGCGCATCCCGCCGGAGGAGAAGGTCATCGACCTCGTGCTGACCGCCTCGTACGGGATCATGGGCCGCTGGACGGAGGAGTACGACTCCAACGACGTGACCAGGGCGGTCGAGCTGATCGACATGATGGGCGCGGCCCATCTGATCAGGCGGCGGTTCGGCACGCTGTCGGAGGGGGAGCGCAAGCGGGTGCAGATCGCCCGCGCCCTCATGCCCGACCCCGAGATGCTGCTGCTCGACGAGCCCGCCGCCGGGCTCGACCTGGGCGGGCGCGAAGACCTGGTGCGCCGGCTCTCGGTGCTCGCGGGCGACTTCCGCTCGCCGACGCTCATGCTGGTGACGCACCACGTGGAAGAGGTGCCGAGCGGGTTCACGCACGGGCTGCTGCTGAGGCACGGCTCGGTGGTGGCCCAGGGGCCGCTGGAGCACGTGATGACGCCCGACAACCTGTCGCAGACGTTCGGGGTGCCGCTCTCGCTGGAGCGCAGCGCCGAGGGACGCTGGTACGCGCGCGCCTACTAATCCCCCTATTTATCCACATAAAAGCCGCCGAAAGCGGAAAGGAAATAGGATCTACGGAGTCGGTCCCCTCGACTCCGGAGCGTCGCCATGTCCGTCGAGCAGCTCATCGTCGCCCTTGTCGTGGTCGCGGCCGTGGGCTTCGGAGTGGCCCGCACGGTCCGCATCATCCCCCAGGCCACGGCCGCCATCATCGAACGCCTGGGGCGCTACCACCGGACGCTGACCCCGGGCCTCAACCTCGTGGTGCCGTTCATCGACCGCATCAAGGACCTGATCGACCTGCGGGAGCAGGTGGTCTCCTTCCCTCCGCAGCCGGTGATCACCTCCGACAACCTGGTCGTGTCCATCGACACCGTCATCTATTTCCAGGTCACCAATCCGAAGGCGGCCACGTACGAGATCGCGAACTTCCTGACCGGCGTCGAGCAGCTCACGGTCACGACGCTGCGCAACGTGGTCGGCGGCATGGACCTGGAGCGCACGCTGACCTCGCGCGAGGACATCAACACCGCGCTGCGCGGCGTGCTCGACGAGGCGACGGGCAAGTGGGGCATCCGGGTCAACAGGGTCGAGCTCAAGGCCATCGACCCGCCCTCCTCCATCCAGGACTCGATGGAGAAGCAGATGCGCGCCGACCGCGACAAGCGCGCCGCCGTGCTGACCGCCGAGGGCCAGCGCCAGGCGGCGATCCTGCAGGCGGAGGGCGAGAAGCAGGCGGCCGTGCTGCGGGCTCGCGGCGAGGCGGAGGCGGCCGTGCTGCGCGCGCAGGCGGAGGCCGAGGCCCAGGCCATGCGGGCCAAGGGCCAGGCGGACGCGATCGGCATGGTGTTCAGGGCCATCCACGAGGGACGGCCCGACCAGCACCTGCTCGCCTACCAGTACCTGCAGACCCTGCCGGAGATCGCCAAGGGCGACGCCAATAAAATCTGGATCGTCCCATCAGAAATGGGCAAAGTTCTGGAGAATCTGGGCGGCCTCTTCACACCCCCTAAGAGCCCGGATACGTAAGGAGGGCTCGTGACGGGGTGGGAACTGGCCGCGGTCTGCGTGGCCGGGCTGGTGGCCGGCGCGATCAACGCGGTCGTCGGGTCCGGGTCCCTGATCACGTTCCCCACGCTGCTGGCGATCGGCATCGATCCCGTCACCGCCAACGTCTCCAACACCATCGGGCTCGTGCCGGGCTCGTTCACCGCCGCGTACGGCTACCGCCCCGAGCTCCGGGGCCAGCGCGAACGCCTCCTGCGCCTGGGCCTGGCCTCGGCCCTGGGCGCGCTGGCCGGCGGGATCCTGCTGCTGTTCCTGGACCCGTCGGTGTTCCAGGTCGTCGTCATCGCGCTGATCGCGCTGGCCTGCGTGCTGGTCCTGGTGCAGCCCAGGCTCAACCGGTGGCTGGCCGAGCGGCGCGAGCACGCGCACCCGCACGGTGGGCTGGAGCTGTGGTTCGGCGTGCTGGCCGCCGGGATCTACGGCGGGTACTTCGGCGCCGCCCAGGGCGTGCTGCTGATCGGGCTGCTCGGCAGCTTCCTCGACGACCACCTCCAGCGGGTGAACGCGGCCAAGAACGTCCTCGCGCTGATCGTCAACGCGGTGGCCGCCGCGCTGTTCATCGTGGTCGCGGACGTGAACTGGCTCGCCGTGGCGGGGGTGGCCCTGGGCGCGGTGGCGGGCGGCTTCCTGGGCGCCAGGGTGGGGCGGCGCATCCCGGTGCCCGTGCTCCGGGGAATCATCGTCTGCGTCGGTATTGCGGCGATTTTCGTACTGGTGTACGGATAGGGTCTCGCGTTCGCGGGTATGAATTAGTACATGAAGGGCGACTGGGTAGAGATCGTCATCGATGCCGGAGGCACCCCGCGTACGTACGAGATCAGGGCCACTCGCGCCGGGCGGCGGGTCGACGTGACCACGAGGCGGGGGCTCGTCGAGGTGAGCGAGGTCACCCGCAGCGGCACGCCGGTGCGGACGGCCAGGTTCATGTCCAGCCGCATCCTGGCCCTCGTGGAGCACCCCGCGGACGAGGTCAGCTGAAGTCGGCCACGTGATCCTCCGCCCACTGGCCGAATGTCAGCGCGGGCCTGCCGAGCAGCCGCTCCACGGTGTCGGTGGGCTGCTCGGGAGCCGTCACGAAGCTCGCCCACGCCTTCAGCGCGCTCTCGACGAAGGCCGCGTCCCCCCAGGCGGCCATGAGCTGCTCGCGGGCCTCCTCCGGCGGCTGCTCCTCCCAGCGCACCTCGCGCCCGGTCGCCGCGCCGATCACGCGCACCTGCTCCGCCTGGGTGAGCAGCTCGGGGCCGGTCAGCACGTACGTGGCGCCGTTGTGGCCCGCCGAGGTGAGCACGTGCGTGGCCACGGCCGCGATGTCCCGCTCGTGGATCAGGGACCTCGAAGCCTGCCCGTACGGCCAGCGCACCACGCCCTGCCTGATCTGCCCGGCCCAGCCCAGCGTGTTCGTCGCGAAGCCGCCGGGCCGCAGGAACGTCCACCCCAGCCCCGAGTTCCGGATCAGCCGCTCGACCTCGTGGTAGTGCGTCACCGGCTCGTCCGCCACGTTGGCCGACAGGTAGACCACCCGCCGCGCGTGCTCCGCGACGGCCGTGACCACCTCCGCGGCGCCGTCCGCGGTGAAACGCGGCCACAGCAGGAACACGCTCTCCACGCCTTTCAGCGCGGGCTCCAGCGTCCTGGGCGCGGACAGGTCGCCGCGCACCACCTCCACGCGCTCGGGCAGCCTCGCCCGCCCCGGGTCCCTGACGAGGGCCCGCACCTCCAGCCCCGCTCCCGCGAGCTGGGACACCACATGCCTGCCAACATTGCCGGTCGCGCCGGTCACCAGAATCGTGCTCATGGGGCCGACGGTAGAACCTCAAGCGAACTTCAGGTCAACCCCGGCCGCACCTGGAGCGTGCCGTCACGACGGATCCGCGTCTCGAACATGGGCGCGGGGGCGGTCGCCGGACCGTGCCGCACCGAGCCGTCGGCCAGCCTGAACGTGCTGCCGTGCCACGGGCAGACCACGCACGCCTCGCCGTTCTCCATGACCAGCCTGCCCTGGTGCAGCGGGCCGGCCAGGTGCGGGCAGCGGTCGGCGAGCACGGTGACGGCCTCGCCCTGGCGCAGCACGAAGAGCTGGATGTAGCCGAGCCGCCGCGCGACGGGCCGGCCCTCCGGCAGGTCCCTGAGCAGGCACAGGTCGTGCCAGCCCAGCGGCACCAGGTGGGCGATCTGCGGGGCGTGGTTGGCCCCGGCCGCCTGCCGGTAGGCCATGTGGCCGCCGAGATAGCCGCCGAGCCCGGCCAGGCCGAGCCCGGCCAGGGTCAGGGTGCGGCCCAGCTGCTCGCGCCCGCGTACCCGGGCCAGCAAGGAGCCGGAGAACAGGCCCAGCGCGGCCACGTTCGACACCATGTGGACGAAGCCCACGCGCTGCTGCTCGCGGTGGAGAGAGGACCAGTCGGTCAGCCCGGCCGCCGCCGTGGGCAGCGCGTTGGCGATGCCCGTGGCCAGCAGCACGCGCGAGGCCCGCGGGTCGCCGTCGGTCAGGTCCAGCACCGCCGCCGACAGCCAGCAGCCCAGGCTGACCGTGGCCAGCGGCGGGTGCAGCGGCTTGCCCGTGGGCACGCCGTGCAGCAGGTCACGCAGCCGGCCGGGGCGGATGCGCTGGCGTACGGTCTTGGCCAGCACTCTGATCGGCGTGTCCAGGGCCTTGGACTTCTCCAGCCGGTCGGCGAGAGCAACCGGCCCGGCCAAACCCCGCAACGGCCGACGTTTCGCTCGCACTTCCTCTTTCACGACAAGTCCCCTACCCCGCCCATGTGGGGATCACTCGGACAGGTGTCCCCTGGCCACCGAGAGTTCGACCAGCTCCAGCGCGTACGCGCCGAGGGACGGCGAACCCTCCTCGATGATCCGCACTTTCTCCCTGACCTGCGCGGCCTTGACCTTGAACAGCGGCCACGTGCCACCTTCGGTGAGGTGGTTGGCGAGGATCGGGGAGAAACGGTCGAGCGCCTTGGCGAACCTGGCCTCCGGCGTCTTCCTGGCCTCGAACTCGTCCCACAGCTCCCGCAGCCACTGCCCCTGGTCGGCGGGCAGCAGGCCGAAGATGCGGTCGGCGGCGGCGCGCTCGGCGCCGGCCTGCGCGGCCACCTCCACGGGGTCATAGATGAACGTGTCGCCGGCGTCGATCTCGACCAGGTCGTGCACGAGCAACATGGCCACCACCCGTTGGAGGTCCGTTCCAGGTGGGGCATGCTCGCCGAGGATCATCGCCAACGTGCCCACGTACCAGGAGTGCTCGGCGGTGTTCTCCCGCCGCGAGCCGTCCATCAAATGGTTGCGGCGGATGATCCGCTTCAACTTGTCGATCTCGATGGCGAAGGCGATCTGGGCGTTCAGGCGGTCCTCTTCTGGCGCGATAGTCACGCGCGACACCCTATTGTGCGGTGATCACCCCGGTTGGTGAAATCGTGACCGGAACTCCGTTGAACACTGCGTTACCACTCAGTACGTCGATGGTGGATTCGTCCGTGAGCGTGTTGACGCTGACCCCCGCGTGCTCGGCCGCCACGCTCTGTGAGCTGCCCGCGTGGCCCCAGCCGTGCGGCAGGCTGACCACGCCCGGCATGATCGTGTCGGTGGGTTCGAGCGGCACCGTGAGCTGCCCCTTCGCGGAGCGGACCACCGCCTCGCCGTCGAGCCCGAGCCTGGTCACGTCGGCCGGGTTGATCTGCAGGGTGCAGGTGTTGCTGCCGCCGACCAGCGGGCCCACGTTGTGCAGCCAGCTGTTGTTGGAGCGCAGGTGGCGCCGCCCGATCAGGACGATCTCCGGCGGGTCCTCCTCCAGCCTGCCGCGCAGCCGTTCCACGTCCTCGATGATCTGCGGCGGCGCCAGCTCGATCAGGCCCGAGGCCGTCTTCAGCACCTCGCCGAGCCGGGGCTCCAGCGGGCCGAGGTCCAGGCCGTGCGGGTGGTCGAGCAGCTTGCGCAGCGACAGGTCGCCCTTGCCGGCCCACTCGCCGTAGGGGCCGAGCTTGAGCATGAGGTCCAGCCGGCGCTCGCCGCCCGTCTCGCCCTCCAGCTCGGCGCGCAGCCCGGCCACGTCCCGCCCCTCGACCCCGGAGCCGGGCGTCTCGGTGGCCTTGCGCAGCATCTCGCCGATCACGAACTCGTCCAGGTCCCCCTCCAGGCCCGAGGCGATCATGGCCAGCCTGGCCAGGATCTGGGCCTCGGAGGGCCGCCCGTCCAGCGGCAGCAGCGGCGGCGAGTAGCGGGCGTAGTTGCGGACCGCGAACCCGAGCAGCGCGAAGTCGTAGTGGCCCGACTGCAGCATCCGCGGCGGCGGGAGGATGACGTTCGCGTGCCTGGTGGTCTCGTTGAGGTACGGGTCCACGCTCACCATGAAGTCGAGCCGCCCGAAGGCCGCGTCGAGCCTGGCCCCGTGGGGCGCCGACAGCACGGGGTTGCCCGCCACCGTGATCAGGAACGTGACCTGCCCCTCGCCGGGCGTCTCGATCTCGTCGGCGAGCGTGGCCACCGGCAGCTCGCCGTTGCTCTCCGGCAACCCTCTGACGCGGCTCCTCCACCTGCCCACCTGGTACGGCCGCGTGTTCATGGCCTCACTTCGTGAGGCGGGCTCGGTCGCCCGGATGCCGCCGCCTTCCCCCGCTCTGGTCGCTTCGCTCCCGCCGCTCCTCCAGGCGGCGGCACTCCCTCGCCGCGCGCCGAACTCGGTCGCGGGCTTGGGGAACATGGCGCCGCCCGGCCGGTCGAGGTTGCCGGTGAGCACGTTGAGGACGTCCACGAGCCACTGCGCCAGCGTGCCGAACTCGGCCGTGCAGGTGCCGATCCTGGCGTAGACGGCGGCCGTACGGGCTCCCGCCAGCTCCCTGGCCAGCCGCACGATCACCTCGGCGGGCACGCCGGTGCGCCCGGAGACCGCCTCCGGCGGGAAGTGCTTGGCCGCCTCGCGCACCTCGGCGACCCCGTTGACCTGGTGCGACAGTGTCACGAGGTCCTCGGCGAACAACGTGTGGACGATCCCGAACAGCAAGTAGGCGTCCGTCCCCGGGCGGACGAAGACGTGCTCGTCGGCCAGCGCGGCGGTGCGCGTACGCCGCGGGTCGACCACGACGAGCCGGCCGCCGCGGCCGCGCAGGGCCTTCAGCCGCCCGGGGAAGTCCGGCGCCGTGCAGAGCGAGCCGTTGGACTCCAGCGGGTTGGCCCCGAGCATCAGCAGGTAGTCGGTCCTGTCCAGGTCGGGGACCGGGATGGCCAGCGGGTGCCCGAACATGAGCCCGCTCGCGACGTGCTTGGGCATCTGGTCGGCGGTGCTGGCGGAGTAGACGTTGCGGGTGCCGAGCGCCTTGATCAGGGGCGCGCCGTACAGGGCGCCCGCCATGCTGTGGGCGTTCGGGTTGCCGAGGTAGATCGCGGCGGACCGGCGGTCGGCGACCCGGTCGAGGCCCTCCTTGACGGCGGCGAACGCCTCCTCCCAGCCGACCTCGCGCCACAGGTCGCCCTCCCTGATCAGCGGCTTGCGCAGCCGGTCGGGGTCCTCGTCGAGCCGGCCGAGGCTGGCCCCCTTCGGGCAGATGAACCCCTTGCTGAACGGATCGTCCTTGTCACCGCGGACGCTGGTCACGTGCCCGCCCTCGTCGAGGGTGAGCGTCAGGCCGCAGACGGCCTCGCAGAGGGGACAGGTCCGGTGGACGGTCGACGTCATCACGACTCCTGAGTTCGCCAGCTGAACTCATCTTGGCCCGTACCGCGCGCATGGGGAAGCCCCGGAGCCCCCGCGGTCTCCGGGGCTTCCCACCCGGGGAAATGTCCCGGATTCCCCCAGGTCCTCAGCCCGCCTTCGCCAGCGCGACCGGTGCGCGCAGATCAGGCGGCTCCTCGAGGTCGGGTCTCAGCGAGATCCAGGCCCGTCTGCCGTACAGCCGGTCGAGTCCGGGAGAGGTCGCCCCCGGGACCTCGTCGCGCCTGACGATCTCCACGATCACGAACTGCGCCCGGCGCCGGTGCCGGTAGACGTTCGCGCTCCTGGCCCAGCAGGCGGCCGCGATCTCCTCGCTGTACGCCTCGAACTCCTCGGCCGAGATGCCGGCCCTGGTCATGATCAGGGCCTTCTCGCCCGTGGTGGTCGGCGTGATCCAGAGCACCAGCGGGATCCGCCCGGCCCTGGTGTGCATCGTGGTCTCCAGGCAGACCCGGTGCAGGCGGTGCCTGGAGACCACGCACCAGAAGTGCGCGCTCACCCAGTTGCGCCCGCTTCTGGTGGCGGCCGGCACCGAGACGGCGCTCGTCAGCAGGACGAACGGCCACCACCGGCCCTCCTGGGTGGCCTCCAGCAGGGTGAGCGTGAGCAGCGCCAGCGCGGCGAGCAGCATCAGCTCGGTACGGATCCGCCACAGCCTGACCAGCGGCCCGCCGCGCCCGGCGCCGGGAAGGTCCTCGTTGGCGGGGTAGATCTGGTTGCGCGGGTTCCTCGGCACGTCAGGACACCTCCTCGGTCACGCGGTGTGGCACGCTGAGCTGGTCGAAGCGTGGGTCGCGGTAGCGACGCGAGCCGAACCCGGTCCTGCTCACGGTCCATCCGACGTGGTGGGCGAACTCGTCGGGCTCCATGCAGATCTCGCGATCGGCCCAAGCCATAAGCTCTCGGATCCGGCACTTGATTCGGGCGAGTCCCTTGGTACCTTGTGAGTACATGAGAAGACCCCTTTCGCGGCATTTTCAGAGGTGGCTTCTTCGCCGGACCGACGGCTGATGACCGGTCTCGCCGCAGGGTGGCAGCCCGAATGCGGCGCGCTGGTGGTCAGCCGCGGCCCGGTTTTTTCCAGGCTCGAATGAGCGGACTCTCGCTGAGTTCTTCAGGCGATTCCGAAGTCCTTCCGGCAAGTGGCCTCCCTGGGGCGGAGTTTCGTATCCGGGGCGGCGACGTTGCCGGAGAGGCGACCCGGGCGGGGCCGCGCGATCGAGGGCGGAAGGTTCAGTGCGTACGGCCGTGTCGTCATGTCCGGCCTCCTCACACTCGAGAACCCTCCTGTAACCGATCGTCCCCCGAGGTCCTCGATGCTGCAAGGCATTCAGCAAGGGAAGATTTAATTTTCTTCACGATTGCTGTGCAACTTGCACCGGAACTGTCGTGCCGACCCCCTGGCAGGAGAAGTTCCGCCCGCATCCCACCCCTACGTGGAGTTTGTCTTGCCCCTAGGCTCTCCCCGTGAAAGCCTTCTGGCAAGGCTGTGCGACAGGCCGCGTGCAACTTGCAGTGTAAGATTGAGCGCGAACGGCCCCAGAAAGCCGGGCCCAAACGCCCCCTTCCCGCTACACCTTCATTCCCGACAAGGAGAGTGGACGGTGCCATCGCAGCAGGGCAGTCCGACAGTACGCAGGCTCCGGCTGGGCCAGGAGCTGCGCCTTCTCCGGGAGCGACGATCGCTCACCGGTGCCAGAGCGGCCAAGGAGCTCGGCTGGTCCGCCAGCAAGGTCAGCCGCATCGAGGCGGCCAAGACCATGCCGAGCGCCGACGACATCAAGGCCATGGCGGGGCTCTACCATCTCGATGGGCCGAAACTTGACGAGCTCTTCGGCCTGTTGCGGGACGCGGAGCAGCGCGGGTGGTGGGAAGATTACGAAGACGCCCTGCCTGAGGAGTACACAAGATTCCTCGGGCTGGAGGCAGAGGCCACGCACCAGCGCAACTGGGAACCCCAGGTCGTGCCCGGCCTGCTGCAGACCGAGGACTACGCCAGAGAAGTGATCCTGGCGACTCGCGGCATCGCGCGCATCACGCACAGCGGTGTCAGGAGCCGGGTCGAGGCCCGGCTGGACAGACAGCAACGTGTGCTTCACAGGGCCGACGCGTGCATTCTCAATGTGGTGCTCGACGAGTCGGCGCTTACGCGGAAGTTCGGTGAGCCGGCGGTGATGCGTGAGCAGATGGAGCATCTTCTGGAGGTCTCACTTCTGCCGCACGTCAGTGTCCAAGTCCTCACCATGGACTCGCTTCATCCGGTTAACACCGGTGCGTTTATCCATCTGAAGTTTTCCGCATTTGATGATGTTGTATACCTGGAACAGCTGTATACTGCTCACTTCGTCGAAGACCTCGAACGAGTAGCTGGATACGAGACGGCCTTCGACCACATCCGGTCGGAAGCCTTGGATGAGGACGAATCACGAGTCCTTATACAACGTAAAGCTATGCTTTGGCGACGTTGACGATGAAACTCCAAAGGGGGCAATGGGGCCCCTTTTGCGCATTTGGGGAGAAAATGTACATCCACACTACGACGGCAGCCTGGCGGAAGAGCACCTTCTGCAACGGTGCGGCGACGTGCGTTGAGGTTGCCCCCTTGGCCGACGGCAACGTCGCGCTGAGGGACAGCAAGGAGCAGGACGGGCCCGTCCTGGTCTTCACTCCGGCCGAGTGGGCCGCCTTCACGGCCGGCGTCCGCGAGGGCGAGTTCGACCTGACCGCCTTGGCGGCCGGCGCATGACGAACGGCCCTGCGGGTTGGTAGCAGCAACACTCAGGGCCGTTCGAGTGGAGGCGCGACCTCCGGAGACTTTCCAGCTCTCCCTGCAGGATCGAGCACGGAAGACCCGCACATCATGGCACACTCCCCGCCATGTTGATCAACCGGTGTCGCGCCTCTTTCTCCCCAAGATGAGCCAGGCGATCCCCGCCCCGACGACCGCCACCGCGGCGGCTGCGCCCACCGCGATCGGGCGGGGTGAGGAGCCTCGCACCGGCGTCTCCGCTGAGCCGCTCTGCTGCCACGCGAGGTCGATTATCGAGACGAATCGCTCGGCCTGCCGGCTTTTCGCCACCAGGCGCCGGTGCTCGCGGGTGCCCTCCCAGAAATTCTTCCCGGCCTGCGTGCCGAAGAATTCCGCGCGCGCGTATTGCACCAGGACGGACTCCGGCATCTCGCCCGTGATGAAAAGCATCTCCCAGTAGGACAGCAACAAATTGAGATAGACGTGCACCTGAGGATCGAGCCCGGTTCGGGGGATGCCGAGCCCGCGGCTCAGCGCAGGATTCTCTATCAGCAGCTGCATGAGCTGGAAATGATGGGAACGTTCCGCGTCCTGGCGGGAAAATCGCATTTCTCTGGCCTGCAGAAAAAGAGACAGGCCGATGGCCACGAGCGCGAAGGCGGAGAGCACCGCGGACGCCGCCCCGTATGTCTGGCCGATGTCACTCAATTGCTGCCATCGCGAGCCCGCGGGCACGAGGAGGTCCAGCAGAAGAGGCGAGAGCAGCGTCGCGGCGGCGCAGGCCAGCGCGATCAGGATCAGCAGTAACGCCAGGAAGCGTGACGTGCGCTGTTGGTCACGGGGGGCCATGCGCCTACGGTGACACGCGAACGGCCCGCGTCCCAGAAGGACGCGGGCCGCCGGAAGCACTCAGGCGCGGGCCGGCACGCGGCGTCGTACGAGGAAGAGCGAGCTCAGCCCCGCGACCACGGCGAGGCCCGCCATGGCGATGGAGGAGACCAGCGAGGCGGACACCGTGCCGTGGCCCTGGCTCAGCGTGATGAACAGCGTTCCGACCGTGGAGACGCCGATCACCTGGCCGAGCTGCATCACGGTGAGCAGCGCGCCGCTCGCGTCCGCCGCGTAGGCGTCGTCGACCTGCTCGGTCGCCATGTTCGTCACCGCGACCTGCACGCCGAGCCCGGCGCCGACGAGGGCGCTCATGACCGCGTACGGGAGGCCGCCGCCGGCGGCGAGGCCCAGTCCGAGGTAGGCGGGCGCGGCCACCACGTAGCCGAAGGGCACCAGCGGGCGCTGCAGGCGGAGCGGCAGGCGCGGCCAGAGGAGCCCGACGAGGCCGAAGGCCAGCGCGCACGGCACCAGCATCATGCCGGAGGCCAGCGGCGTCAGGTGCAGCTCACCCTGCAGGTGCAGGGCCGAGGTGAACAGGAACGCGCCCCAGGTCGCCGGGCCGAACAGCAGGATCGCCAGCCCCGGCCGCATGCCGGGCGCGCGCAGCACCCGCGCGTCCACCAGGGGACGCCCGCCGCGGGCCGTCACCCAGCGCTCGATGCGGACGAACGCGAAGAACGTCACCACGCTCAGCGCCATCGAGATCCAGCCCCACGCCGGCCAGCCGAGCTCGCGGCCCAGGACCAGCGGCACGACGAGCAGGAGCACGGCCGCGGACAGGGACACCAGGCCCCACGGGTCGAGGCCCGTCCGGCCTCCGCCCTGGTCGGCGGGCAGCACCTTCATCCCGGCCGCCAGCAGCAGCGCGCCGATCGGCACCAGCACCAGGAACACCACGCGCCAGCCCGCGCCGAGGCCCAGCAGGATCCCGCCGAAAGCCTGGCCGATCACGATGCCACCGCTGATCACCAGCGACCACAGACCCATCGCCCGGCCTCGGGCCGCGCCGTGGTAGTTGCGCTGGATCAACGTCAGGACCTGCGGCATCATCATCGCCGCCCCGGCGCCCTGCAGCAGGCGGGCGGCCACCAGCCAGCCCGTCGAGGGCGCCAGGCCCGCGCCGAGCGTGGTCACCGTGAACAGCGCCAGCCCGCCCAAGAACGCGTTGCGGTAGCCGAACAGGTCGCCGACCCTGGCTCCGGTGATCAACAGGACGGCATAGACAATGGTGTATCCGGCGACGATCATCTGCAGCCCGGCGCCTGAGGAGTGCAGGTCGGACTCGATGGTCGGGGTGGCCACGTTGACGATGTTGACGTTCAGGATGGCCAGGAACTGCCCCACGAGGATGATCGCAAGGAGCAGGCCGCTGGCCCGGGTCCCTTCCTGTGGTTTGGTGTCCACAGAGGGGGAAATAGCGGCAGTTTGCGTCATGTCTAGCAGTCTGCCGGGGATCCAGTACCAGTAACGAGAGCCCACTTATACTGGTATTGGTGGTAACTGGCTAAGCCGTCCCCATGGTGGAGATATGAGTGTGGCAGAGGCAAAGCGCGCCGACCTGTCGGCGTTCCTGCGTACGCGTCGCGAGCGGATCACCCCCGAGATGGTCGACCTCGCGCCGGGACCGCGCAGGCGGACGCCCGGCCTGCGGCGCGAGGAGGTCGCCCAGCTCGCGGGCGTCGGCGTGACCTGGTACACGTGGCTGGAGCAGGGCCGCCCGATCAACGCCAGCACCCAGGTGCTGGACGCGATCGCCCGTACGCTCAGGCTCGACGCCGCCGAGCGCCAGCACCTCTACCGGCTGGCGGGGCAGGCGCAGACCCCGGCCGACACCGACTCCGGCCAGGTGACGCCCGAGATGCGGCAGATCCTCGACCGGCTCGGCGACATGCCCGCCGTCGTGACCAACAGCCGGTGCGACGCCCTGGCCTGGAACGCCGCCTACGCCGCCCTGTTCCCCGAGATGGTCAGCGCGCCGGAGGGCGAGCGGAACTCGCTCTGGCACACCTGCCTCACCCCCACCGCCACGACCCTGCTGCTCAACCGCGACCAGGAGCTCGCGCGGGCCGTGGCGGTGTTCAGAGGCGCCTACAGCCGCCACGTGGACGACCCGTGCTGGCAGGACTTCGTACGCCGGCTCAGCTCGGAGAGCGCCGAGTTCGCGCGGTTGTGGGCCAGGCAGGACGTGGCGGAGCCGGGGCCGAGGGTGAAGCGGTTCAAGCACGTGGAGCTGGGGGAGCTGCGCTTCAGCACGACCAGCCTCACGGCCGTGGCCGAGATCCGGTTGGTCGTGTACACGCCGATGGACGACGCGACCCGGGAGGCGATGCGCACGTTGCTGGAGAAGGGGGAGCCTGCGCGGTAATCCGCCCTACATGGCATGCTCAATCCCTAAAAGACCGGATTCGAGCGGAAGTGGCGGCAGATGAGACTCCCCCGTGCCCTCCCGTTGTTCGCTGTCGCCGCGTCCTTGGTGGCCTGCTCATCGGCCCCCGAGAAAGTGCCGCAGAGCAAGCCGGCGGAGCAGCAGGTGGCCGAGTCGCCGACGGCCAAGCCCAAGCCGAAGCGGCAGCCGTTCACGATCTCTTTCGGTGGGGACGTGCACTTCGAGGGGATGCTGCGGGGACGGCTGGCCAGCCCGCGCACGGCGCTCGGGCCGATCGCGAGCGTGCTGCGCAAGTCCGACTTATCCATGGTGAACCTGGAGACGGCGATCACCACCGGCGGGACGCCCGCGCCGGGGAAGCAGTTCACCTTCCGGGCGCCGCCGACCGCCTTCACCGCGTTGAAGGCCGCCGGGGTCGACGTCGTCTCCATGGCCAACAACCACGGCATGGACTACATGGAGACCGGGCTGACGGACACGCTGGAGGCGATCAGGAGCAGCAAGTTCCCCGTGGTGGGGATCGGGAAGGACGCGGCGCAGGCGTACAAGCCGTTCCGCAGGACCGTGAACGGCAACCGCGTGGCCATCATCGGGGCCACGCAGGTGCTGGACGCGGAGTTCATCCAGTCGTGGACGGCCACCGCCGACCAGGGCGGACTGGCCTCGGCCAAGGACGAGGCCAGCCTGCTGCGGGCCGTGCGGCAGGCGCGGAAGAACTCCGACACCGTGATCGTCCACCTGCACTGGGGTACCGAGATGCAGAAGTGCCCGAACCCGGCGCAGCTCTCGCTGGCCCCCAAACTGGTCAAGGCGGGCGCCGATGTGGTGGTCGGCGGGCACGCGCACATCCTGCTCGGATCCGGGTACCTGGACAACGCGTACGTCAACTACGGCATGGGCAACTTCGTCTTCTACAACTCCACCCCCGGCACCACGGGCCGGACCGGCGTCCTGACGCTGACCATCAACGGACGGAAGGTGCTCAAGGACAGCTGGACCCCGGCCACCATCCAAGGGGGTGTGCCCGTCCCCATGACGGGGCCCGCGCGGACCCAGGCGGTCGCGGACTGGAAGGCGCTGCGCTCCTGCGCCGGGCTGGCCGCACGCCCCTGAGGGATCTAAGCTATTTGACGATCCGTCCAATAGGAGGTCGCGATGCGATGGGTCGAGTCCGGTGACGTGCGCCTGGCGGTCTTCGAGGAAGGCGACCCGGCGAACCCGACAGTGCTGCTCCTCCACGGCTACCCCGACACGCACCGCGTCTGGAACGAGGTGGCCACGCTCCTGCGCGACCGCTACCACGTCGTCCGGTACGACGTGCGCGGGGCGGGGGAGTCCACGGCGCCGCGCGACCGCCGCGACTACGGCTTCGACCACCTGGTCGCCGACCTCGGCGCGGTGATCGACGCCCAGGGTGCTTCTCGGGTGCATCTCGTGGGGCACGACTGGGGGTCGCTCCAGGGCTGGGAGGCTCTCGGGCGGGCCGGGCTCCGGGAACGGATCGCGTCCTTCACGAGCCTGGGCGGGCCGGGGCTGCGGCAGACCGCTCATTTCCTGCGGCACGGGCGGCGGCGGGACGTCGCGGTGCAGCGCATCAAGTCCTGGTATATCGGGGCATTTCAGGTTCCGGTGGTGCCGGAGCTGGCGTGGGGCTCGGTCATGCCGGGGGTCATCTCCCGTACGCTGCGGCGCGAGGGCATCTCGCCCCGGCCCGGGCATCCGGCGCCGACGCTGGCCAGGGACGGGCGCAACGGGCTCTGGATGTACCGGCGGAACATGGGCACGGACGGCGATCCGGGCGTCGGCGACGTGCCTGTGCAGATCATCGAGGCCACGCGGGACGCCTTCGTGACCCCGGCGCTGCTGGCGTCGATCGGGCAGTGGGTGCCCAGGCTCCGGCACCGCAAGGTGGCGGCCGGGCACTGGGCGCACCGGAGCCGTCCCGAGGTGGTGGCCCGCCTGATAGCCGAGTTCGCCCAGTCCGCCGAGCCCGCCCCCGCCGCGCCCACCACCTCAGCGACCTTCGCCGCCTCCAACGCGCCCGCCGCCGCTTCCGCTGCGTCCGCCGCCTCCAACGCCCCCGCCGCACCCGAGTCCGCCGCCGGGTCCGCTGTCTCCGCCACGTCCGCTGCCCCGGCCGTGCGATGGGAGCGGCGGGCCTTCGAGGGGCAGTTGGTGGTGGTCACCGGGGCGGGGTCCGGGATCGGGCTGGCGACGGCGCGGGCGTTCGCGGCCCATGGCGCCGAGGTGGTGTGCGCGGACATCGACGCCGACGCCGCGGGGCGGGCCGCCGACGCCATTGCCAAGGACCTCGGGGGTACGGGGCACGCCGCGCAGGTCGATGTATCGAATATCGACCAAATGGAAGATTTCTCGCGAAATATCATCGCTCAATATGGAGTGCCGGACATTGTGGTGAACAATGCCGGGATCGTCATCGCTGGGTCTTTTCTTGATCATACGGTGGACGACTGGCGCAGGACCATCGACGTCAATCTGTGGGGCGTCATCCACGGATGCCGGCTCTTCTGCGCCGCCATGGTCGAACGCGGCGAAGGCGGACACATCGTCAACGTCGCCTCTCTGGCCGCGTTCGCGCCGTCCCGGCTGCTGCCCGCGTACTCGGCCTCCAAGGCGGCCGTGAAGATGCTCAGCGACTGCCTCAGGGCCGAGCTGGCCGGGCATGGGATCGGGGTGAGCGCCGTCTGCCCGGGGTTCGTCTCGACGCCGATCGCGCGCAACGCCACGTACGTGGGCGCTGACCTGCGCGAGGAGGCCGTACGGGGCCTGGCGCGGCGCGGTTATCCCGCCGAGCGGGTGGCCGCCCACATTCTGCGGGCCGTGCATCGGAATCAGGCCGTCGTGCCGGTCAACCTGGAGGGGAAAATCGGGTATGCCCTTTCCAGGATTTCGCCTGGAACGATGCGCGCGCTCGCACGTTGGAGCGGAACCATAAGAAATCCAGGAATTGGCAGGTAACGATCGCCCATCCGGGAGAAGATGATTGCGTGTCCTCGCCGCAACTCGATGATGATTGTGCCCAGTCCAGAGCACTCAGGCGCCAGCCGGCTCAGCGCCGCAGCGCACGCCGCGTGGAGCGGATGCTCGACGCGTGCGCCGAGCTACTCGACGAGACCGGATACGAGGCCCTGTCCACCACTCGCATCGCCGAGCGGGCAGGGGTCGCGATCGGGTCGATCTACCAGTTCTTCCCCGACAAGCGGGCCGTCACGCAGGAGCTCACCCGGCGCAACGTCGAGGAGTTCGTGCGCAGGGTCGATCGCAGGTTCCTGACGGAGGAATATCGCGGCTGGTGGGAGGCCATCGACGCGATCATCGACGAGTACGTCGACATGCACAGGACGGTCCCCGGCTTCAAGAGCCTCCACTTCGGCGACGCCGTCGACCTCAACCTGCTCGACTCCGACTCCGACAACAACACCGTGATCGCGGGTCGGTTGCGGGGGTTGCTGCTCAAGGAGTTCGGGCTGGCCGACAGCCCGGAGCTCGACCTGGCCGTGCTGGTGGCGGTCGAGGCGGGCGACGCCGTGCTCAAGCTGGCCTTCCGCCGCGATCCCAAGGGCTCGCCGGAGATCGTCGACGCGGCCAAACAGCTGATCCGGGGCTTCCTGCTGCGCCAGCTGCGGTCCTGGCCGGTCCGCTAGGTCCTGGCCGGTCCGCTGGTCCGGCCTGAAGCTGGTCCGGCCTGAAGCTGGTCCGGCCCGCAGCTGGTCCGGCCCGCAGCTGGTCCGGCCCGCAGGCCTGGAGCTAATCGGCCTGAGGTCAGTCAGGCCAAGTCGATCCGGACTGGAGTCAGTCCGGTCTGAAGTCCGCCACTTCCTTGATCAGGCCCTCCAGCCAGGCAGGCACCCGCTTCCCGCGTTCGCCGAGGGCGATCGCGGGCACCTGCTGGAACCGCGGGGTGGCCGGCGTCCGCAGGCACGGTGACGACAGCGAGGCGGGACGGGCTTCCCTTGCCTCGCGGATATGCAACCTTGCCTCCAGGGCATGCAAGTTGCGCTCCGCGGATTCGATGGCCTCCAATCGGGCCGACAAATAGCCCGCCACACCGGGGACGAGGGCCGCCAGCACGACGACGCAGGCCAGCGTGAAGGTCATCTGCTTGGACACGCCCATCACAGCCCCCTTGCTCGCGTAAGCAGCAAAGCGACCCGTATATGCCCTGTCACCTGGGTGAACACGCTCAGAGTCAGCACTATTGGACGCGGCGTTACCGAATTTGTGACTGACCGGCGATGCGCATTGACCGGGCAAAGCGCCGACCGGCTCGGTAGTCTCGCGGTGTGGCGCATGTGACCCGTGAGCACCTTGATCGTCTGCTTGAGCAGGCCCTATTGGCCGACGACCACAGTTCCTTGGCCAGTCGGCTATACGACGTCGCCCTCGGCTATTCGTCGGGCGACGTCTCCAGGGCGTCCATCCTGGTCCTCGCTGCCGAAGAATGGCGGGCGGCAGGCCAGCCGGCGCGCGCTATGGAGTGTTTCCAGCGCGCGGTCGAGGACGGTGGCGAGGCGGGCTTCGACCCCCGCGCCGGCATCGCCGACACGCTCTTCGAACTCGACCGGCCCGATGAGGCCAGGGAGGTCATCGAGACGATACGCGCGGAGGGCGGCGTCTCCACGGCGACCGCTCACACGATCGCCGAGACGCTGGTCGCCTACGGGGACCTCCAGGGAGGGCTCGAATGGGCCACCCAGGCGGTCCTGGGATGCGACGAGAACGATCCGGAGCAGGGGGCGCTCCTGCGCACCCGCTACCGCATCCGGGTCGACCTCGGGCTCCCTGAGGACGAACTGGACGCCCTCGCCCGCTGACCACCCGACCCACCGGCCCACCCGGAGCCTTCCCGGCTCTCAGGACGGCTCAGGGCCCCCTGAGACGCCTCTGCAGCCGGCCCGGTCCGCCTCCCGGGCCGCTTCGACTCCCCGGAGCGGCCCAGGTCCTTGGGGCGACTTAAGGCGCGGGTCGGAGGTGCGGCGCTGCAGGGCCGCCAGGCTCCTCGGCCGGCACGGGTCGGTGGCGCGGTGCTTGGGGCGGCCAGGCTCCTCGGCCGGCGCGGCTCCTGGGCTGGCAAGGCTCCTCGGCTCGCGGGGCCCCTGGGCTGGCTCGGTTCCCGGTCCGCTTCGACCCTCGGGGCGGCCCAGAGCCTTGGGGCGACTGAGGCGCGGCTTGGTGGCGTGGCGCAGGGCGGCTCGGCCGAGTCTGCGAGCGACTCGCGTCCCGTGGGTCGCGTCTCCGGCTGACCCGGTCAGGGGTGCGACGCCTGTGGGTGGCCGGGCGGGACGACGGCTTCGTCGTGCCCGGGGAGGGAGGTGGAGAGGCCGCGGTGGGTACGATCCGCGGCCCCTCCGGTCAGGGGACCGGGTGGAATCAGCGCAGCCCCAGCTCCCGCGCCAGCCCCGTGAACCCGTCCACCGCGGGCTGCCCGCCCGGCAGCATCGAGGTGCCCTCGACGCTCTGCACCGCCTTGGGCAGCAGGATGTCGACCACCTGGGACCCGACCTCCGCGACCGGCTCCTTCAGGTCCAGCGGCGACTCGACGGGGGAGCCCGCGATGCGGTTCTGGTACGGAGCGGCGTTCCCGAGCGGCATCTCGGCGGGCAGCTTGGCCACCAGCGGCGTCTGCGGCAGCTCAGGGAGGGCGGGCAGCGCGGGCACCGCGGCCATGGTCGCCAGATCCTTCATCGAGCCCGTACGCGGCACCACGGGGTACGGCGCGGGCGAGGCCGAGAACAGCGCGGGCATGCCCCAGTTCGCCGCCAGCCCGCCCAGGTCGGCGATGCCGAGCGCCTCGCGGCCGGTGGCCAGCCCGGTCAGGCCGAGCCGGCGGGCCATCTCCCCGGCCGCCATGGCGAGCTTGTTGCTCTCGGTGGTGACCAGCTTGCCGCCGCGGGAGCCGGCGTCCTCCAGGCGGACCTGGGCGCGCTCCTCACAGTACGTGGCGACCGACTTGGGTGACAGCAGGGCGGGCTCCCCGCCGTTGCAGGAGCCGGCCGTCGAGGGGGTCGCGGCCAGCCAGGTGATGCCCGCGGTCAGAGTGGCCACCGCGAGGATGCTCCGGATCTTCTGAGATGACACTTCACGTCCCTGATCGTTTCGGTGATCCGACGAACGCTGAACGTAGTCACACATTCGGCCCTAGGAATGCGGCTTGCCCGAAGAGTGGACCGGACCTTACCAAAGGATCCGTAGAAAGCCGTGGTCTTCAGGCCACGGATGGATGCGGTGACGGGGACCGGAACCTTAGCTATCCTGAACACAGACGATAACCAAGCCTGTACACAGCGGCATCACAAGGCGGCCGGGCCGGGGCCATGACACGCCGGCCAGGGCCACCACGTGCCGCAAGCACAACGAAAGACGACGGAGCCCGGGGACCCGCGCAGGGTCCCCGGGCTCCGAAGGAACGCCGTCAGGCGCGCTGGATGAGGAGTTCGTCGTCCCCGAGGTCGACCTTGACCTTGTCGCCGTCCACGACCTCGCCCGACAGCACGGCCTTGGCCAGCTTGTCGCCGATGGCGGACTGGACCAGGCGGCGCAGCGGACGGGCGCCGTACAGCGGGTCGAAGCCCGTCAGCGCCAGCCACTCGCGGGCGGCGGGCGTGACCTCCAGCGTCAGCCGGCGGTCGGCCAGGCGCCGCGCCAGCCGCTCGACCTGCAGGTCGACGATCTGGGCCAGCTCCTCCGTGCCCAGCGCGTCGAAGAGGATCACATCGTCGAGCCGGTTGAGGAACTCCGGCTTGAACGAGCTCCGCACCGCCCCCATGACGGCCTCGCGCTTGGCGCCGTTCTCCAGCTTGGGGTCGATGAGGAACTGCGACCCGATGTTGGAGGTGAGGATCAGGATCGTGTTGCGGAAGTCGACCGTGCGACCCTGCCCGTCGGTCAGCCGCCCGTCGTCGAGCACCTGGAGGAGGATGTCGAAGACCTCGGGATGGGCCTTCTCGACCTCGTCCAGCAGCACGACCGTGTACGGACGCCGCCGGACGGCCTCGGTGAGCTGGCCGCCCTCCTCGTATCCGACATAGCCGGGAGGCGCGCCGACGAGCCTGGCCACGCTGTGCTTCTCGGAGTATTCGCTCATGTCGATCCGGGTCATCGCCCGCTCGTCGTCGAACAGGAACTCCGCCAGCGCCTTGGCCAGCTCGGTCTTGCCCACGCCCGTGGGCCCGAGGAACAGGAACGAGCCCGTCGGCCGGTCGATGTCGGCGATGCCCGCCCGGCTGCGGCGTACGGCGTCGGAGACGGCCTGTACGGCCTTCTGCTGCCCGATCAGCCGCCTGCCCAGCTCGTCCTCCATGCGCAGCAGCTTGGCCGTCTCGGCCTCCAGGAGCCGCCCCGCGGGGATGCCGGTCCACGACGAGATCACCTCGGCGATGTCGTCGGCCCCGACCTCCTCCTTGACCATGGCGTTGTCGGGCGGCGCGGCGTCGGAGGCGGCCTTCAGCGCCTGCTCAAGCCGGGGCACCTCGGCGTACATGAGCCTGGAGGCGGCCTCGAAGTCGCCGTCGCGCTGCGCCCGCTCGGCGGCGCCGCGCGCCTCGTCGAGCTGCTTCTTCAGCTCGCCGACCTTGTTGAGCCCGGCCTTCTCGTGCTCCCAGCGGCCGACGAGGGCGTTGAGCTCCTCCTGGCGGTCGGCCAGCTCCTTGCGGAGGCGTTCGAGCCGCTGGACGGAGGCCTCGTCGGTCTCCTTGGACAGGGCCAGCTCCTCCATCTTCATCCGGTCGACGTTGCGCTGGAGCTGGTCGATCTCCACGGGACGGGAGTCGATCTCCATGCGCAGCCGCGAGGCGGCCTCGTCGACCAGGTCGATGGCCTTGTCGGGGAGGAAGCGGTTGGTGATGTAGCGGTCGGACAGCGCGGCGGCGGCCACCAGCGCGCTGTCGGCGATCTGCACCTGGTGATGGGCCTCGTAGCGGCTCTTGAGCCCGCGCAGGATCGCGATCGTGTCCTCGACCGAGGGCTCGCCCACGTAGACCTGCTGGAAGCGGCGCTCCAGCGCCGGGTCCTTCTCGATGCGCTCGCGGTATTCGTCGAGCGTGGTCGCGCCGATCATGCGCAGCTCGCCGCGGGCCAGCATCGGCTTGAGCATGTTGCCCGCGTCCATCGCGCCCTCGGCGGCCCCGGCGCCGACGACGGTGTGCAGCTCGTCGATGAACGTCACGATCTGCCCGTCGCTCTCCTTGATCTCGGAGAGCACGGCCTTGAGCCGCTCCTCGAACTCGCCGCGGTATTTCGCGCCGGCCACCATCGCGCCCAGGTCGAGCGAGATCAGCCGCTTGTTGCGCAGCGACTCGGGCACGTCGCCGGCCACGATGCGCTGGGCGAGGCCCTCGACGACCGCGGTCTTGCCGACGCCGGGCTCGCCGATGAGCACCGGGTTGTTCTTGGTGCGCCGGCTGAGCACCTGGACGACGCGGCGGATCTCGGAGTCGCGGCCGATGACGGGGTCGAGCTTGCCGGCGCGGGCGCGCTCGGTCAGGTCGACGCCGTACTTCTCCAGCGCCTGGTAGGTGTCCTCAGGGGTCTCGCTGGTGACGCGGGCGTGCCCGCGTACCTTCTCGAACGCGTCGAGCAGCGCCTGCGGCGTCGCGCCCTGCGCCTTGAGCAGCTCGGCCATCGGGCCGCCGTCGGCGGCCAGGCCGACCAGGAGGTGCTCGGTGGAGACGTAGAGGTCTTCGAGCCGGTTGGCGTGCTGGGCGGCGGTGTTGAGCACGGTGAGGAGCTGGCGGGAGCTCGACGGCGCCCCCACCGTCGCACCCTGCGCCTTCGGCAGCGCCGCGAGCTGCTCCTCGGCCCGCGCCCGCAGCGTGCGCCAGTCGGCGCCGACGGCTTCGAGCAGGGGTGCGGCGGTGCCGCCCGTCTGGGAGAGCAGGGTGGTCAGCAGGTGAGCCGGGGCGATCTCAGGGTTGCCCTCCGCGGCGGCACGCCGCATGGCACCCGAGAGCGCCTCCTGGCTCTTCTGGGTGAGCTTGTAGTCCATTCTTTCTATGCCCCCGGTGGCAGCTCATATCGGATCAACGCTCTGACCATGCGCATCTCGGCACGCAGGCGGTGAACCTCCTCACGCAGCCGCAGAGCTTCGTTCTCGAGTTCGAGGATCCGCTTGATGCCCGCGAGGTTGATGCCCTCCTCCTGGGAGAGCCGCTGCACCTCGCGCAGCTGGATGATGTCGCGGGTCGAATAGAGGCGGCCGCGCCCCGCCGTGCGGCCAGGACTGACCAGGCCCAGCCGGTCGTACTGGCGCAGCGTCTGCGGGTGGAGCCCCGACAGCTGCGCGGCCACCGAGATCACGTAAACAGGTGTGTCATCTGACAGGTCGAAATAGTTGGCGTCCATCGGCTACTCGCTTCTGGCTCGCTGAATCAGCTCAGCGCGCGGGTCTTCGCCCGCGGTCGCGGTGTTGAACTCGCTGAGGAGCTCACGTGACTTGTCGTCGAGCGTCTTCGGCACCACCACCTCGACCGTGGCCAGCAGGTCTCCCTTGGTGCCGTCTTTGCGGGTCACGCCCCTGCCGCGCACGCGGAACGTGCGCCCGTTGGGCGTGCCCGTGGGAATGCGCAGCGTGACCGGCATGCCCTTGAGGGTCGGCACCTTGATCTCCGCGCCGAGCGCCGCCTCGGTGAACGTCACCGGCACGGTGATCGTCAGGTTGTCACCCGACCGTCCGAAGACGGCGTGCGGCTTGACGTGCGTGAGGATGTAGAGGTCGCCGGCGGGTCCGCCGTTCTCGCCCGGCGCACCCTTGGCCTTGAGCTTGACCCGCTGGCCGTCGGCCACGCCGGCGGGGATGCGGGCCTGGATGGTGCGGGTGCTCTTGGCCCGGCCGCTGCCCTCGCACACGGGGCAGGGGTCGTCCACGATCAGCCCGCGGCCCTTGCAGTCGCGGCAGGGTTCGGAGAAGGCGAAGTTGCCCAGGTTTCGGCTGGCCGCGCCCGTGCCCTCGCAGGTCGGGCAGACCCTGGGGGTCGTGCCCGCCTTGGCGCCGGTGCCGGTGCACGCGGCGCAGGCGGCCGAGCTGGTCAGCCTGAGCGACACCGTGGTGCCCTCGACCGCCTCGGTGAACGTCAGCGTGACCTCGGACTCGATGTCCTGGCCACGCCTCGGCCTGGTCGTGGTGGTCGTACGGGTGGTGCCGCCGCTGCGGTTGAACAGCCCGCCGAACAGGTCGCCGAGCCGCTCGCCCGCACCGCCTCCGGTGCTCTGCCCGGTGCCCCCGAACAGGTCGCCGAAGTCGAACGGGAAACCGCCACCACCGGGCCGCTGGCCGCCCACCCCGGACCCGAACAGCGTGCGCGCCTCGTCGTATTCCTTGCGGCGCTTGGTGTCGGACAGGACGTCGTAAGCCTCGGAGACCTCCTTGAACTTGGTCTCCTTGGTCACGTCACCCTGGTTGGTGTCGGGGTGGTACTGCCTGGCCAGCTTCCGGTAGGCCTTCTTGATCTCTTCGGCGGTGGCGGTCTTGGGCACACCAAGGACGGCGTAGTAGTCCTTCTCCAGGTAGTCCTTGGTGCTCATCTACGGCCCTTCGTCCTCTTGTCAGTTTTCGTCGTCGTCATTGGACGCGGGGGTGGCGTCCTCGGGCTCCGCGACGGCCACCCGCGCCGGGCGCAGCACCCTGTCACCCATCCGGTATCCAGGCTGCAGCACCTCGATCGCGGTCGGCTCGGTGACGTCGGATGAGTAGCTGTGCATCAGCGCCTCGTGGACGGTCGGGTCGAACGGCTCGCCCTTCTGCCCGAAGGCGCTGAGGCCCAGCTTGGTGAGGGCCGCCTCCAGCGACTCGGCCACCTTCGCGAAGCCCCCGGTGAGCTCGCCGTGGTCGCGGGCGCGGCCGATGTCGTCGAGCACGGGCAGGAGCTCCACCAGCGCGCCCGCGACAGCCTGTTCCCTGACCGCGGCCCGGTCGCGCTCGACCCGCCTGCGGTAGTTCACGTATTCGGCCTGGAGGCGCTGCAGGTCCGCGGTCCGCTCGGCGAGCTGGGCCTCCAGCTCGCCGTTGGCGAGGGCCTCCGCCGCCGGCGGCTGGGCCGCCTGGTCGGCGACGGTGGCATCCCTGACCTGCCCCGTCTCCGGGTCGATCTTGCGGTTGTCGTGGATCACCGGCTCGTCATGCCCGTTGTCACGCGGCGGCATCACTTGTCCTTCTTCGGCTCGTCGTCGACGATCTCGGCCTCGACCACGTCCTCGTCGGCCTTCTGGCCGTCACCGGCGGCGGCGCCCTGCGGGGCACCCTCGGCACCGGCCTGCTGGCCCTGGCTCGCGGCGTAGATCGCCGAACCCATCTTCTGGCTCACCGTGGCGAGCTTCTCCGCGGAGGTGCGGATGACGTCGGTGTCGGTGCCCTCCAGAGCCTTCTTCAGCTCGGACAGGGCGTCGTTGACCTCGGTCTTGATGTCGCCGGGGACCTTGTCGTCGTTCTCGCGGAGGAACTTCTCCGTCTGGTAGGCGAGCCCGTCCGCGTTGTTGCGGACCTCGGCCTCCTCGCGGCGCTTCTTGTCCTCCTCGGCGTACGACTCGGCCTCGCGCATCATCCGCTCGATGTCGTCCTTCGGCAGCGCGGAGCCGCCGGTGATCGTCATCGACTGCTCCTTGCCCGTGCCCAGGTCCTTGGCGGAGACGTTGACGATGCCGTTGGCGTCGATGTCGAAGGTGACCTCGATCTGCGGGATGCCGCGCGGCGCCGGCGCGATGCCGGTCAGCTCGAAGGTCGCCAGCTTCTTGTTGTACGAGGCGATCTCGCGCTCACCCTGGAAGACCTGGATCTGCACCGACGGCTGGTTGTCCTCGGCCGTGGTGAAGACCTCGGAGCGCTTGGTCGGGATCGTCGTGTTGCGCTCGATGATCTTGGTGAAGATGCCGCCCTTGGTCTCGATGCCCAGCGACAGCGGGGTCACGTCGAGCAGCAGGACGTCCTTGACCTCACCCTTGAGCACGCCGGCCTGCAGGGCGGCGCCGATGGCGACGACCTCGTCCGGGTTGACGCCCTTGTTGGGCTCCTTGCCGCCGGTCAGCTCCCTGACCAGCTCGGTCACGGCGGGCATGCGGGTCGAGCCGCCGACGAGCACCACGTGGGCGATGTCGGAGACCTTGATGCCGGCGTCCTTGATGACCTGGTGGAACGGGCCCTTGGTCCGCTCGAGCAGGTCGGCCGTCAGCCGCTGGAACTCCGAGCGCGTCAGCTTCTCGTCGAGGTGCAGCGGGCCCTCGGACGAAGCCGTGATGTAGGGCAGGTTGATGTTGGTCTCGGACTGGCTGGACAGCTCGATCTTGGCCTTCTCGGCCGCCTCGCGCAGGCGCTGGAGCGCCATCTTGTCCTTGGACAGGTCGACGCCGTGCGCGTTCTGGAAGCGCTTGACGAGCTCGTCGACGACGCGCTGGTCCCAGTCGTCACCACCGAGGTGGTTGTCACCGGAGGTGGCCTTGACCTCGACGAAGCCGTGGCCGTCCTCCTGGCCGACGTCGAGCAGCGACACGTCGAAGGTGCCGCCACCGAGGTCGAAGACCAGGATGGTCTGGTCCTGCTCCTTGTCGAGCCCGTAGGCGAGGGCCGCGGCGGTCGGCTCGTTGATGATCCGGAGCACGTTGAGCCCCGCCACCGTGCCGGCCTCCTTGGTGGCCTGGCGCTGGGCGTCGTTGAAGTAGGCGGGGACGGTGACCACCGCGTCGGTGATCTTCTCGCCGAGGTAGGCCTCCGCGTCCTGCTTCAGCTTCTGCAGGACGAAGGCGCTGATCTGCTGGGGCGAGAACTTCTTGCCGTCGATCTCCTGGGACCAGTTGGTGCCCATCTCCCGCTTGACCGATCGGATCGTCCGGTCCACATTTGTGACGGCCTGCCGCTTGGCGACCTCACCGACGAGGACCTCGCCGTTCTTCGCGAAGGCGACCACGGACGGCGTGGTCCGCGAGCCCTGCGCGTTGGCGATGACGGTGGGCTCACCGCCCTCGAGGATCGAGACGACGGAGTTGGTCGTCCCAAGGTCGATACCTACCGCACGTGCCATGAGTACGTCCTTGTAGTCAAAGTTGAGTCGTGTGGACTCAACGTACGAATGCCGGTCGTCTTTGTCAAACGACTTGAGCCTACTCGACTCAACCCTCGTGAGCGCGTCGGCATTCCCTCTAACGGGGACGGATCCGCGGAAGGTTCCTGGACGCGAAGACGCCCCGGCGGCAGGGCCGGGGCGTTCGCATGGGGCGGGCTACCTGGCGCCGTCGACGACCTGGCGCTTGCCGAGCGGCTTCTTGAGCGTGACCGTCGTGGTCTTCTCGATCGCGATCATGATGCAGGACACGTTCCTGGCCTTGGGCGCGGTGCCCTCGTACAGGGTGATCGTGACGCGCTTGGAGGTCTCCTTGACCTTGACGCGGTCCAGCACCGTGCACGGGGCGACGCCCGACCACCAGGTGAGCTGGACCTTCCGCTTGGACACCGCCTTGGCCTTGGTCCAGCGGACCTTGTGGACGTTGATGGCGTTGCCGGTCGGCTTGACCGGCTGGGGGCCCTGCTTGGGGCTCGTCGTGGGGGTGGTGGTGACCGGCTCGGCCACGGCGGGCGGTTTGGCCGGGACCGCCGTGGAGGCCCGCTCGGCGGGCGCCGCCCCGCCGCAACTCGTCGCGAGCACCAGACAACCGGCCAGGAGAGTCGCAGTCATTGCACGCATACCCATTCGACGGACAAGAGTGTTCCGCGGTTCATCATGCCCCGGTCTAGTGTGGTTCACGTGCTTCGTCAGGCCCTTTTGGCCATCTCCAAGAGCGAACGTGCCGAGCGCCTCATCTCGACGTCGCCGCTGACCGCGGGCGTGGTCGGGCGCTATGTCGCCGACGACGTGGGCGAGGTGATCGGCGAGCTGACCCGCAAGGGGCTGCTGGTCACCGTCGACCATCTCGGCGAGGAGGTGACCGACCAGAGGCAGGCCGAGGAGGGGGTCGCCGAGTATTTGCGGCTGCTGGCCCTGCTGCCCGCCGGCGCCGACGTGTCGGTCAAGCTGACGGCGCTCGGGCTGCGGCTGTCGGAGCCGCTCGCGCTCGACCACGCCGCCGCGATCTGCCGGGCCGCCGCGGCCGCGAACGTCACGGTGACGCTCGACGCCGAGGAGCACGACACGATCCCGGGCCTGCACTCCGTGCACGCCGCGCTGCGCAAGGACCATCCCGACGTGGGCGTGGTGGTGCAGGCGTACCTGCCGGACTCGCTGGATCGCTGCGAGAAGCTCGGCGGGGTCCGGGTGCGCCTGTGCAAGGGCGCGTACACCGCTCCGGGGGCCTACACCAGGCCCGCCGACATCGACCGCTCCTTCGTACGGTGCCTGCGGGTCCTGATGGCCGGCACCGGCTACCCCATGGTCGCCACCCACGACCCCAGGCTCGTGCGGATCGCCTCCACGCTGGCCGTCCTGGAGGGCCGCGACGCGACCGGCTTCGAGCACCAGATGCTCTACGGAGTGCGCCCCGACGAGCAGCTCCGCCTGGCCGGGCAGGGCGCCAGGATGCGCGTCTACCTCCCCTACGGCTCCGACTGGTACCCCTACCTCATGCGCCGCCTGGCCGAGCGCCCCCGCAACCTGGCCTTCTTCCTCAGGTCGCTGGTGAGCCGACGGTAAGCTGCCCCAATGATTGCGATTCTGGGCACGGGCAAGATGGGCGAGGCCCTGCTGTCCGGTCTGCTGCGCGCCGGGTTCAAGCCCGGCGACATCATGGCGACCAGCCGCCGGGCCGAGCGGGCGCAGGCGCTGCGCGAGACGTACGGCGTGCGCACCGTCTCCAACTCCGAGGCCGCCAAGGTCGCCGACACCCTCATCCTGGCCGTCAAGCCGCAGGACATGGCCACCCTGCTGGCCGAGATCGCCCCGTACGTGCCCGCCGACCGGCTCGTGATCACCGCCGCGGCGGGCATCACGACGGCGTTCGTGGAGCAGCGGCTCGGGGTGGACGTGCCCGTGGTCCGGGTGATGTCCAACACGCCGATCAGGTTCGACGAGGCGATGAGCGTGATCTCGGCGGGCGCCCACGCGGGCGAGGAGCACCTCAAGCGCACCGAGGGCCTGCTCAGCCCGGTCGGCAAGGTGCTGCGCATCCCCGAGTCCCAGCAGGACGCCGCCACCGCCCTGTCCGGCAGCGGCCCGGCCTACTTCTTCTACCTGGTCGAGGCCATGGTCGACGCGGGCATCCTGCTCGGCATGCCGCGGGCCGCCGCGCTCGACATGGTCACCCAGTCGATCGTCGGGGCCGCCGTGATGCTGCGCGACTCGGGTGAGCACCCGGTGATCCTGCGCGAGGCCGTCACCTCGCCGGGCGGCACGACCATCGCCGCCATCGCGGAGCTGGAGCGGCACAGCGTGCGGGCCGCGTTCCTGGCCGCGATCGAGGCCGCCCGCGACCGGGGGCGCCAGCTCGCCTCCGGCTGAGAGATCGGCCGGCCTCGCTCCTACGATGGGTCGGGTGACGTTACGTCGCGGCATCGCGCCGCTGCTCGTCCTTTTCGCACTGGCCGGCTGCACCTCCGAGAAGCCGTCCGCGGTCCAGGTCGGCGAGGTCGGCCGGGGCCCGGTCACGGAGGTCGTGGAGGCCCCCGCCACGATCGGCGCGCGTGCCTCCGCGACACTGCGCTCGCCCGCCCAGGGCACGATCGCCAAGCTGTACGTCCGCGAGGGCGACCGCGTGCGCAAGGGCCAGATCCTGGTCAGGATCAGCTCGCCCCAGGCGCGGAGCCAGCTCAGGCAGGCCCGCCAGGCCGCCGAGGCGGCCACCCCCGCGAGCTTCGGCACGCCGGAGGTCCGGCTCCCGTCGTTCGACACCCGGGCGTTCGACCGCAAGGTGGCCGCCCACTTCGCCAGGGCCCGCAAGGAGGCGAAGAAGGTCGATGACGCGAGGACGCGCCGGCAGCTCCTGAACGCCATCGACCTCGCCCAGGCCCAGCACAAGGCGCAGACCAGGGCCCTGGCCTCGATCACCGCCCAGCTCAACCGCTCCATCAGCGGCGTGCTGTCCGGCGTGACCGGCGGGCTGTCCCGCTCCATGGCCTCGCTGCAGGCGGCCTCGAAGTCGCAGGCCAAGGCCGCGGTCAAGGCGGCGGAGAGCACGGTCAGGTCGCTCACGATCAAGGCGCCGTTCGGCGGCGTCGTCACGCTCGGCCGCGCCTCGGGCGGCGGCGGGGCCGGGGCCGGCGTCGAAGGGCTGCTCAGCCGGCTCCCCGGCGGCGGGCAGCAGCTCCCGTCCCTGCCCTCGACGGGCGGCTCCACCTCCGGCAGCCCGGTCGCGGCGGGCGTCCCCGTCTCGGCGGGCGACGCCGTCGTCACCGTCACCGACGTCTCCGAGCTCACCCTGGACGCCGACGTCGACGAGACCGACGTGCTGCTGGTCAAGAAGGGCGTGCGGGCGGGCGTCGAGCTGGACGCGGTGCCGGGTGCCACGTACACGGCCGTGGTGACCGGCATCGGCGTCACCCCCATGGAGGGCACCACGGGCGGCGTCAGCTACCCGGTGCGGCTCACGCTCGGGCCCGGCGCCTTCGACGACGGCTCCAAGGCGCCCACGCCCAAGCCGGGCATGAGCGCCGTCACGCGGCTGACCGTGCGCGAGTCGCCCTCCGCCGTCTCGGCCCCGGCCTCGGCGATCGTCTCCAGCGGGCGCGAGAGCGTGGTCTGGGCGATCAGGAACGGCGCGGCGGAGCGCCGCGTGGTCAAGCTGGGGGCCCAGGGGGACGCGGTGGTCGAGGTGCTGAGCGGGCTGTCCGTGGGCGACCGGATCGTGGTCAAGGGCGCGGACTCCGTACGGCAAGGGCAGCGGATCCCATGACGGCCGCCATCGAGGCGGTGAACCTCACCCGGCGCTACCAGCTCGACGGCGTGGCCGTGGAGGCGCTGCGCGGCGTGTCGCTCCGGATCGACCAGGGCGAGTTCGCCGCCATCGTCGGGCCGTCCGGGTCCGGCAAGTCGACGCTCATGCACCTGCTCGGCTGCCTCGACCGCCCCAGCTCGGGCGTGCTCAAGGTCAACGGGGTGGAGATCTCCGGACTGTCCGACACCGAGCTGGCCGAGCTGCGCAACAAGACCATCGGCTTCGTCTTCCAGTCCTTCCACCTGCTGGCCAGGACGTCGGCGCTGGACAACGTGGCGCTGCCGCTGGTCTACCGGGGGGTCGGCCGGGCCGAGCGGCGCGCGCGGGCCCGTACGGCGCTGGAGGCGGTCGGGCTCGGGCACCGGATGGAGCACCGGCCGTCCCAGATGTCGGGCGGCGAGCAGCAGCGCGTGGCCATCGCCAGGGCGCTGGTCGGGGAGCCCAAGGTGCTGCTGGCCGACGAGCCCACGGGCAACCTCGACACCGCCAACGGGGCCGAGGTCATGGCCATCCTCGACCGCCTCAACGGTGAGGGCGGGGTGGCGGTGGTGCTCGTCACGCACGAGCCGGACGTCGCCGCCCACGCCCGGCGGCAGATCCACGTACGGGACGGGGCGATCGAAAGGGACACAGCGTGAGGCCGCGAGGGAGCGCCGCCGCCTGGACTGAGGAGCGCAGGGAGCGAAGCGACCGGAGCGACGAGGGAAGGCGGCGGCACGAAGGCGACCGAGCGCGCCGAACGGAGTGAGGCCATGAACACAGGTGAGGCGCTGGCGATGGCGCTCGAAGCGCTGCGGGTGAACCGGCTGCGCAGCGCGCTGACCATGCTGGGCGTGATCATCGGCGTGCTGGCCGTGGTGATCCTGGTGGCCATCGGCACGGGGGCGAAGGACGAGATCGAGAAGCAGATCTCGGGCCTCGGCACGAACATCATCCTCGTCGTCCCCGGCCGCATCAGCCTCGGCGCCGCCCCGACACAGAGCAAGCTGGGCCTGGCCGACGTCGCCTACCTGCGGCGCGTGGTGGGCGACCCGTCGAAGGTGACGGTCTCGCTGCAGTCGGGCGAGACCGTACGCGTCGGCCGGGCCGAGGCGTTCGTCACGGTGATCGGCACCGACCAGAACCTCGTCAACATCTTCGACCGCCCCCTGGACAAGGGCCGTCCGCTGAGCGAGACCGACGTGGACACCCGGCGCAGGGTGGCGGTGCTCGGCTCGGAGGTGGCCGACCGGCTGTTCGGCGACCTGGACCCGATCGGGCGGCAGGTGACGGTGGCCGGGGCCAGGTTCCGGGTGGTGGGCGTGTACGCCGAGATCGGGCAGACGTTCGGGCTCTCGCGCGACCAGGAGATCCACATCCCGGTGACGACGGCGCAGCGGCTGCTCGGGATCGAGCGGATCAACGGGCTGGCGGTCGGCGCGTCCGGGCCCGACGAGATCGATCCGCTGTCGGAGAAGGTGACCGCGGCGCTGCGGGCGCGGTATCCGGGCGAGCAGTTCTCGGCGGTCACGCAGACCGCGCTGCTCGGCACGATCGGCAGCGTGCTCGGCATGCTCACCGGCGTGCTGGCCGCCATCGCGGGCATCTCGCTGCTGGTCGGCGGCGTGGGCGTGTCGAACATCATGCTGGTCAGCGTCCGCGAGCGCACCCGGGAGATCGGGCTGCGCAAGGCGCTGGGGGCCAGGCAGCGCGACATCCTGGCCCAGTTCCTCATCGAGGCGGTGCTGCTGACCACGATCGGCGGGCTCGCCGGGATCGTGCTCGGGGTGGG
Source organism: Nonomuraea angiospora (assembly GCF_014873145.1). Lineage (NCBI taxonomy): Bacteria > Bacillati > Actinomycetota > Actinomycetes > Streptosporangiales > Streptosporangiaceae > Nonomuraea > Nonomuraea angiospora. The sequence goes on from NZ_JADBEK010000001.1 coordinate 8,274,750, forward strand.
CGGCGCGCTGGGCATCGCGGCGTTCACCGAGGTGCCGGCGTCGATCACGTGGTGGTCGATCGCGCTGGCGTTCGGGGTGTCGGCGGTGGTCGGGGTGTTCTTCGGCGTGGCGCCGGCGCGGAGGGCGGGCCGGCTGGACCCCGTGGTCGCCCTCCGTGCCGAGTGATCTCAGGCGTCCCGCTTCTGCATCAGGACGGCCCCCGCGATCATGGCGATCACGACCCAGGCGAGGTAGACGCCGAGCCCGTCCCACGGGCCGAGCGAGCTGCCGCCCCGGGGCATCACGATCTGGGAGCCCGCGTTGGTGGTGAAGTAGTCGGACACGGTCTTGCCCCACTGGCCGGGCAGCATGGTCGTCACCTGCGGCAGGACCAGCATCAGCGCGATGGCCGAGACGATCGCGCCGGGCGTGTGCCGGACGAGCGTGCCCAGCCCCAGCCCGAACAGCCCGCACGCGGTCAGGTAGAGGCCGCCCCCGAGCACGGCCTGCGCCACCTGGCCCGTCTCCAGCGACAGCGGCTGGGTGACCATCAGGCTGACGAGGAGCGAGGCCGCCGAGGCGACCGTGGTGACGACCAGGGACACTGCCGTGAACACCACGATCTTGCCGGTCAGCAGGCTCATGCGCTTGGGCACGGCCATCAGCGACGTGCGGATGCCGCCCGTGCGGTATTCGCTGGAGATGACCAGCACGCCCAGCGTGGCCATGGACACCGAGGCGAACATGGTGCCGACCAGCCCCATCATGATCGCCGCCGATGCGGGGATCGGCCCGTCGCCCGAGTTCTTCGCGGCCACGCTCATGAGCGTGGCCATGCCCAGCATCAGCAGCGCGGTGATGGCCAGCGTCCACACCGTGGAGCGGACCGAGCGGATCTTGGTCCATTCGGACCTGAGGATGTCGATCATGACGAGAACTCCAGGCTGTCCTTGGTGAGCTCCATGTAGGCCGCTTCGAGCGAGGGCTGCACGAACGTCAGCTCCTCCAGCGGGATGCCGGCCCGCGCGGTGACGGTGCCGATCTCGAGCGTGCTCATCGCGGTCACGCGCAGGTGGTCGGGGTGCAGCTCGCCGACCTTGACCAGCTCGGCCACCTCGGCCAGGCGGGGCGAGCGGACCCGTACGTACCCCTGCGAGCTGCGCCCGATGAACTCCTGCACGCTCGTGTCGGCGATGAGCCGCCCCCTGCCGATCACGATCAGGTGGTCGGCCGTCTGCGCCATCTCGCTCATGAGGTGGCTGGAGACGAACACGGTCCTGCCCTCGGCGGCCAGCTTGCGCATGAACGTGCGGATCCACAGGATGCCGTCCGGGTCGAGCCCGTTGACCGGCTCGTCGAAGATCAGGATCTCCGGGTCGCCGAGCAGCGCCGCGGCGATGCCCAGCCGCTGCGACATGCCCAGCGAGAAGCCGCCGACCCGCCGCCTGGCCACCTCGCGCAGGCCCACCGCCTCCAGCACCTCGTTGACGCGGCTCGCGGGGATGCCGTTGCTCTGCGCGATGGCCAGCAGGTGGTTGTGCGCGCTGCGCCCGCCGTGCACGGCCTTGGCGTCCAGCAGCGCGCCCACCTTGCGCAGCGGATGTCTCAGCTCCCCGTACGACCGGCCGTCCACGAGCACCGAGCCGCCGGAAGGCCGGTCGAGCCCGAGGATCATGCGCATGGTCGTCGATTTGCCGGCCCCGTTCGGCCCCAGGAAGCCGGTCACCTGGCCCGGCTCGACGTCGAAGGACAGGTCTGAGACGGCCGCGGTGCCGCCGTAGCGCTTGCTCAGGTTCGTGGCTCGTATCGCGCTCATGATCCCAGCGTGCCGTCGCCCGCGCCCGGTTTCCTCCTGCCCGGGAACCGTCTGCGGCGAGGGGGTCTGGGAGCGTGGTCCTACTCTCCTGGGCGGATCAGCGCCGCCTCATATGCCACGATCACGGCCTGCGCCCGGTCCCTGACGCCGATCTTGGCGAACAGGCTCGTCACGTGGTTCTTGACGGTCGAGGGGGAGACGGACAGGCCCTGGGCGATCTCGGAGTTGGACCTGCCGCGGGCGATCAGCACGAGGACCTCCCGCTCGCGATCGGTCAGCCCGTCCAGCTCGGCGGGGACCGGCCTCGGCCGGGACGCGTGGACGAACGTGCCGATCAAGCGGGTCAGCAGGCGCGGCGCGACGGCCGACTCGCCCCGGTGCACCACGCGTACGCCCTCGATGAGCTCCTCGGGGGAGACGTCCTTGGGCAGGAACCCGCCGGCGCCCGCCCTGAGCGCCGCGACCACGTTCTCGTCCAGGTCGAACGTGCTCAGCGCGAGCACCCGCACCTCCGGCAGCTCCGCGGTGATCAGCTCGGTCGCGCGCACCCCGTCGAGGCCCGGCATGTGCAGGTCCATCAGCACCACGTCGGGCCGCAGCCGTCGGCACAGCTCCACCGCCTCGGCCCCGTCCGCGGCCTCGCCGACCACGCCGAGGTCGGGCTGCGCGTCGAGCATCAGCCGGAAGCCCTTGCGGACCAGCTCGTGGTCGTCGGCCAGCAGTACCTTGATCTTCACGGCGTCTCCAGGGGGATGCGGGCGTGCACGCGGAAGCCTCCTTCTGGGCGGGGCCCGGTCGAGAGCTGGCCGCCGCATAACGCCACCCGCTCGGCCATGCCGCCCAGCCCGAAGCCCGGCGTGCCGCCGCCGGCCGCCAGTCCGTCGTCCACCACCTCGACCTCCACGGCCCGGGGCTCGTACACCAGCCGCACGCTCGCCCTGGCGCTGGTCGCGTGCTTGCGGGTGTTGGTCAGCGCCTCCTGCACGATCCGGTAGACGGCGTGGTCGACGGTCGCGGGCAGGGCGACGGGCTCACCCGTCACGACCAGGATGGCGGGCAGCCCCGCCGACTTCGCCTCCTTGATCAAGGAGGGTAGCCGGTCCGCTCCCACCCCCGTCGCGGCGTCCGGGCCCTCGCTGCCGTCGGCCCTGAGCACGTCCAGCAGGCGGCGCATCTCCGACATCGCCTGCCGGGCGGTCTGCTCGGCGCTCTCCAGCGCGTTCCTGGTGACCTCCTGCTCGGGCGGCAGCGTCGCCCGCGCGCCGCCGACCAGGGCGTTGATGACGGTGATGTGGTGGGCGACCACGTCGTGCAGCTCCCTGGCGATGCGCCGCCGCTCGGCGTGCACGGCCGCGTCGGCGGCCTCGCGCCGGCCGCGCTCGGCGAGCTCGGTCCTGAGCCGGACGATCAGCCCGATCCCCACGGGCACGCCGACGGAGAACAGGGAGATCACCCAGCCGCCGGTGAGCTGCCTGAGCACTTCCGCCGCCGTCGAATACCCGGCGAACACCGCCACCGTCGCGATCGCGGTCGTGCGGCCGGCGGTGTAGCGGCCCACGCTGTAGAGCGCGATGGACGAGGCCACGCCGGTGTTCAGGGACGTTCCGGTCGCGATGCTCACGACGTCCACCACGGTCACCAGGGCGACGGTGAGGAGCGGCCTGCGGCGGCGCATGAGCAGGAGCGGCATGCCCGCCAGGTAGGACGCCACGCCCCGGACGGTTTCCAGGTCGCCCCGGGGCAGCGTGTAGAGCAGCGCGATCAGACCGGGAAGGGAGAGCACCACCACCAGCGTCGTGTCGAAGACCCTGGGACGTCTGAAGAAGCGCACGATCTTGAGGAAGGTTCGCCGCACGCTCAAGACACTAAGTCACGAAATTTGCGGATCACTGCCTACAGCGACGCGTCTGCGCTGCGGTAACGTCGGCCCCTAGGATGCGAGGGAGCGCCGTCGCCTGGACTGAGGAGCGGCGGGAGCGCAGCGACCAGAGCGACGAGGGAAGGCGACGGCTCCCCAGCGACCGAGCCGCCTCCACGAAGTGGAGGCCATGAACAGGTGAGGGAGCGCCGTTGCCTGGACTGAGGAGTGGCGGGAGCGCAGCGACCAGAGCGACGAGGGAAGGCAACGGCTCGGAGCGACCGAGCCCGCCTCTGCGGAGCAGAGGCCATGAACACGAGGGGTTGGGATGAGCCGGTCGGCGCGGGTGATCTGGGACGACGCTCTCACCTCCTACAACTTCGGCCCGAGCCACCCGCTCGCCCCCGTGCGCGTCGAGCTGACCATGGCGCTCGCCCGCTCGCTCGGCGTGCTCGACAAGGTCGAGCTGGCCGGCTGCGAGCCCGCGACGGACGCCGAGCTGGCCATGGTCCACACGAGCGGCTACATCGAGGCGGTCAAGCGCGTCTCCGCCGCCGGGCGGCCCGACCTCGCCGCCGGGCTCGGCACGTCGGACAACCCCGCGTTCCAGGGCGTGCACGAAGCCTCCGCGCTGATCGCCGGCGCCTCACTGGCCGCCGCCCGCGCGGTCTGGGAGGGGACGGCCGAGCACGCGGTCAACGTCGCGGGCGGCCTGCACCACGCGATGGCGGCCTCGGCCAGCGGCTTCTGCGTCTACAACGACCCAGCGCTGGCCATCGCGTGGCTGCTCAGGCAGGGGGCCGGCCGGATCGCGTACGTGGACGTGGACGTCCACCACGGCGACGGTGTCCAGGCTGCCTTCTACGACGACCCCAGGGTCCTGACGATCAGCCTGCACGAGAGCCCGCGCACGCTGTTCCCCGGCACCGGCTTCCCGGAGGAGACAGGGGCGGAGGGCACGTCCGTCAACGTCGCCCTCCCGGCGGGGACCGGCGACTCGGGGTGGCTGCGGGCCTTCCACGCGGTCGTGCCGCCGCTGCTGCGCGAGTTCAGGCCGGAGATCCTGGTCACCCAGCACGGCTGCGACAGCCACGCGCTCGACCCCCTGGCCAACCTGATGCTCAGCGTCGACGGCCAGCGGGCCGCGTACGCCGCCCTGCACCGCCTGGCCCACGAGTGCGCCGGCGGCCGGTGGATCGCCACCGGCGGCGGCGGTTACGAGCTGGTGCAGGTGGTGCCGCGGGCGTGGACCCACCTCATCGCCGAGCTGGCCGGTCATCCGGTCGATCCGGCCACGCCGACGAGCGAGAGCTGGCGCCAGTTCGTCAGGGAACGTACGGGCGAGACGCCACCGCTCACGATGACCGATGGTCGCAATCCGGAATTTCGTGACATCTCCGGTGGTTATGACCCAGCGGACCCCATTGACCGTGCTGTCATGGCGACCCGACATGCGGTGTTCCCCCTGCACGGCCTCGATCCGATGCCCTAACGAGGAAATTGCTGTGCTTAGCCGCGACCAACTACGAGAGCACCTTGTCCAGACTCGAATAGCCGGCGACGTCGCGACCCCCCGAGAGAACAACCTCGACCACTACAGTTCGCTCGCCAACGGCGACCCGCACTACAAGCTGGGCCTGACCTTCGACCAGCCGTGGTCGTACCGCGACATCCTGGCGCTGATGGCCAAGTCGGCCGGCGTGGTCCCCGACCCCGACCACCGCTGGGGCCAGGACACCATCGACCCCGACCTGACGATCGACGCGCTCGACGACATGGCCGAGTCCATCGCCGCCGTGCTGTCCCGGGAGAACCCGCGCGTCCTGCTCGCCACCGGGCACCCGACCGGGCTGCTCGCCGTGCACCTGCCGCTGGCGCGGCTGTGCGCCGAGCGCGGGGCCGAGCTGATCGCGCCGGGCGAGGGATGGTCGTACTCCGGGGCCAATTTCGGGCGTCGGCGGAAGATCCGCTACTTGCAGGACGTCGCCATGCTCGACGACCGGGGCGCGTTCGTGCACACCCACGACGCCACGCCCATGTGTCACATGATCGACGAGCTCGGCGGGGAGCTTCCGGACCTCGTGATCGCCGACCACGGCTGGGCGGGAGCGGCGGGAGAGGCCGGTGCGCACACGGTGGCGTTCGCCGACAGCAACGACCCCGGACTCTTCCTCGGCGAGGCCGAAGGAAAGATTGACGTGGTCGTACCGCTCGATGACAATGTGCTACCGCGCTTTTACGCTCCGCTTACGGAGCGGATCGTCACTCAGGTCTCACGAGCCCTTTGAGTCGAATTCGGCCCTCCCGATACCGTCTTTTCGCGCCTGCATTCCAAGAGGCTCGCTGTCCCTTTGCCAACTTTTGATGGGGCTCCGGCGACTCTTATGTGTGGCAACTTGGACAGTTCCAACGTCCAGGTGAGGTGCTCTGCCCGGCTGCTCACCAGCGATTTCGCTGGTTCGGCTGACAGGCGGCTCCGGCGACTGAGAAACTAGGGGGTTTGCGCACCCGGAGTCCCGACTTACGCTGACGGCAGTACACGTGCGTGAGCAATGGCACCAGTGGGGATAACCCGGAAACACGTGCGGAAGAGGCGTCCGATGGGTGCAGGCGAAAGACCTCTCAGCGAGGTGAAGTTCCTGACCGTCGCGGAAGTGGCGACGGTCATGAGGGTGTCCAAGATGACGGTGTACCGGCTCGTCCACTCTGGCGAGTTGCCGGCCATCCGTGTCGGCCGGTCGTTCAGGGTGCCTGAGCAGGCGGTACACGACTATCTGCGGGAGGCCTACATCGAGGCAGGCTGAAGTAGCGATGTGACCCGTCATGTCGTGAATGTCGTGAAAGCTGTCCCGGGAGGGGCCCGGCCGCCGGAAGGCGCGACCGGGCTCTCACCCCCCGGTGGGGCGATCCACCGTCGATCGCCGGTAGTCTGTGAGCCGGTGTGCGCTCGCACTCCGGTCAGACTTGCTATCAGTACCTGGGGGTCCCGTGGGCTCTGTGATCAAGAAGCGCCGCAAGCGGATGGCTAAGAAGAAGCACCGCAAGCTGCTCAAGAAGACGCGCATCCAGCGGCGTAACAAGAAGTAACTTACGCAGCTGCGAGGCGCTGATGACCCACACCGTGCTGGTCACCGGGGTCTCGCGCCATATCGGCGCCCGGGTGGCGAGCCTACTTTCGTCCGACCCGGACATCAGCCGCGTCATTGGAGTTGACACCGTGCCGCCCCCCCGGCTCACGCGGGACGGCGGCATCTCTCTCGGCCGGACTGAGTTCGTCCGGGTGGATTTGCGCAGCCCTGACATCGCTCAGGTGATCGCGGCTGCCGACATCGACACCGTTGTGCACATGAGCCTGGTCAGCGCTCCCTCGAGGAGCGGTGGCAGGGCCGCCATGAAAGAGCACAACGTGATCGGCACCATGCAACTGCTCGGTGCCTGCCAGCGGTCGGCGACCGTGCGGCGCGTGGTGGTCCGCTCCACCACCGCCGTCTACGGCTCGTCGCCGCGGGATCCCGCGGTGTTCACCGAGGACCTGGAGCCCCACGACGGCCCCACCCACGGCTACGCCAAGGACGCGGTCGAGGTCGAGGGCTACGTCCGGGGCTTCGCCCGGCGACGTCCCGACGTGACGGTGTCGATGCTGCGCTTCGCCAACTTCATGGGTCCCGGCGTCGACTCGCCGCTGACCCGTTACTTCACCCAGCCGGTGCTGCCGACCGTGTTCGGCTTCGACCCGCGACTGCAGTTCATCCACGAGGACGACGCGGTCGAGGTGTTGCGCCGGATGGCGACGGAAGACCACCCCGGCACGTTCAACGTGGCCGGGGCAGGCGTGCTGCTGCTGTCGCAGTGCGCCAGGCGGGCGGGCCGGCCCTCGATGCCGCTGCCCTCGCCCGCGTTCAAGGTGCTGGGCAACGCCGTACGCAGGATCGGGCTGGTCGAATACTCGCCCGAGCAGGTCAGGCTGATGTGCCATGGCCGCGCGGTCGACACCTCCGCGCTGGAGGCGGCGCTCGGATGGAAGCCCAAGTTCACGACCGGGGCGGCGTTCGACGACTTCTTGCGCTCGCACGGCCTGCACCCGCTCGGAGGTGTGCTGAGTTGAGCGTTCCCCAGGAGCATGAGGACGCCGTGGTGATCCCGATCAGCGCGGCGCCGTCGTTCGAGGAGCCCGATCGGGTGGCCAGGCTGCTGGCCTTCCTGCGCAGGCGCGTCGAGGGCGACTACGAGGTCGACGAGTTCGGCTACGACGCCGAGCTGACCGACAAGGTGGTCCTGGAGCTGATCAGGCCGCTCTACACCGACTGGTTCAGGGTGGAGACGGTCGAGCTGAAGAACATCCCCGACGAGGGCGGGGCGCTGGTCGTCGCCAACCACTCGGGCACGCTGCCGCTCGACGCGCTGATGCTGCAGGTGGCCCTGCACGACGAGGCGCGCCGGCCGCTGCGGCTGCTCGGCGCCGACCTGGTCTACCAGCTCCCGGTGCTCAGCCACCTGGCCCGCAAGACCGGCCACACGCTGGCCTGCCCCGAGGACGCCGACCGGCTGCTGCGCAAGGGCGAGCTGGTCGGGGTGTTCCCCGAGGGCTTCAAGGGCGTCGGCAAGTCGTTCGGCGACCGCTACCGGCTGCAGCGGTTCGGCCGCGGCGGCTTCGTGGCCTCGGCCATCCGCGCGGGGGTGCCGATCGTGCCCACCGCGATCGTCGGGGCCGAGGAGATCTATCCCAAGGTCGGCGACCTGAAGTTCCTGGCCAGGATGCTCGGGCTGCCCTACCTGCCGATCACGCCGTTCTTCCCGCTGCTCGGGCCGCTCGGGCTGGTGCCGCTGCCGTCCAAGTGGATGATCGAGTTCGGCGAGCCGATCCGCACCGACGAGTACGAGCCGTCCGCGGCCGACGACCCGATGCTGGTCTTCAACCTCACCGACCACGTACGCGAGGTCATCCAGCAGCTGCTCAACGAGCTGCGGCTGCGCCGGGGACACGCCTTTCCGCCCTTCGTGTGAAACCTGCTGTGCAACCCACGGGGCGCCTCCGGTGTTCGACGGACGACAAAGTCACCGAACATCGTGAGGAATCCCATGGATCTTCAGCTTTCCGGCCGCGTCGCCGTCGTCACCGGCGCGTCCAAGGGCATCGGACTGGCCGTGGCCACCACCCTGGCCGAGGAGGGCGCCCACGTCGTGGCGGCCTCGCGGACCCGTGCGGACGAGTGGCCCGACAAGGTCGTGCACGTGCCCGTCGACCTGATGGACCCCGAGGCGCCCGCGCGGGTCGTGGCGCGGGCCGTGGAGGAGTTCGGCGGGGTGGACATCCTGGTCAACAACGCCGGCGGCCCGCCGCCCGGGGCGACGCTGCCGCGTGCCGGGTTCCTGACGCCCTCCGACGAGGACTGGGCGGCCATGTTCGAGTTCAACCTGTTCGCGGTCGTACGCATGATCCGGGCGGCCCTGCCCGTCATGCAGGAGCGGGGCGCAGGCTCGATCGTCAACGTGTCCTCCACCATGAGCAGGCAGGCCGGCCCCGTGAACGTCGACTACGGCGCCGCCAAGGCGGCCATCAACCAGCTCACCAAGTCCCTCTCGGAGGAGTACGGGCCCCAGGGCGTCAGGGTCAACACGGTGATGCCCGGCGCGGTGCTGACGGACTGGTGGACCAAGGAGGGCGGCGCGGCCGAGGTCTTCGCGGGGATGGCGGGCTCCGACAAGGAGAGCGTGATCAACGAGGTCGCGCCGGCCTCGATGAAGATGGTCACGGGGCGGCTCATCCACCCGCAGGAGATCGCCGACGCGGTCGCCCTGCTCGCGTCGCCGCGCTCCGGCAGCACCACCGGCGCCGAGTTCGTGATCGACGGCGGTCAGCTCAAAGAAGTGTGAGCGCGAGATCGCTGCTTGCGGCGGACCGCTGAACGCGGCCCGCCGTGAACCCTTCAGGCGGGTTGTGGCGAGACATCCGTGACCGATCCCCCACAGAAGGGCGGAGATGATCACTCAACCCGCCACCAGGGGAGCGGATGCGGAGCTCGTGAGCGCCTCGTGGACCGAACCTGAGGCGTTCGCCGAGCTCTTCGACCGCTACTCCGCGATGCTCTACCGGTACGTCTCCAAACGCCTCGGCCCCGAGCCGGCTGAGGACCTCGTCGGTGAGACGTTCCTGGTCGCCTTCTCCCGCAGGAAGAGCTACGACCTGGCGTACCCGGACGCCCGGCCGTGGCTCTTCGGCATCCTCACCAAGCTCATCTCCCGCCACCACCGCAAGGAGGCGGCCCGCTACCGGGCCCTCCTGCGCGCCCCTGTCGACTCCCACGTGGAGTCGCCCGCGGACCGGGTGGCCGCCGGGGTCACCGCCCAGGCCGTCCGCGCCGAACTGGCCGGGGCCCTCGCGGCGCTGCCCGCCAAAGATCGGGACGTGCTGCTGCTCATCGCCTGGGGCGATCTCACGTACGAGGAGGTCGGGCGGGCGCTCGGCATCCCCATCGGGACCGTGCGCTCCCGCCTCAACAGGGGCAGGCGGAAGGTGCGGGCCGCGCTCGGCGACACCAACCCCATGGAGGAGGAGTGACGATGGACGACCTGAAGCTGCTCCGGGACCTCGGGGAGAGGATCGGGCACGAGCCGCCCGCGACGCTCGTCCGCCAGCGCGAGCGCCTGCTGCGCGCGCGTCCCCGCCGCCGGTGGGCCGGCTGGTGGACGGCGGGGCTCGTCGCGGTGGCCACGGCCGGCGCCGTCGCCGTGCCCGCCGTGCTCGTCAGCGGCCGCCACACGGCCGCGCCGCCCGCCGGTTCGCAGGCCGTGGACATGAGCGGCACGCGGAACGTGCTGGTGATCGGCTCCGATACCCGCCAGGGCGACGGCAACGCCAAGTACGGCCCCCAGTTGGCCAGGCAGGACGGCGGCGGCGGCAAGCGCTCCGACACCATCATGATCGTCAACGTCCCGGCCGACCGCGGCCGCGCCACCGTCGTCAGCGTCCCGCGCGACTCGATGGTCCAGATCCCGCGCTGCGGCTCGTCGCCCGCGAGGTTCGGCCAGATCAACTCCGCGTACGACACCGGCGGGGCCGGCTGTCTCAAGCGCACTCTGGAATCTCTGACCGGGCTGCGGATCCAGCACTCGGTGGAGGTGGACTTCGCGGGCTTCAAGGGCATGGTGGACGCGCTGGGGGGCGTCGAGGTCTCGCTGCCCAGGCCCGTGGACGACAAGGCGTCCAAGCTCAGGCTGCCGGCCGGCAAGCACCTGCTGAACGGGGAGAAGGCGCTGGGCTACGTGCGGCTGCGGCGCTACGGCGACGGGTCGGACGTCCAGCGGATGCAGCGGCAGCAGACCCTCGTGCTGGCGATGTTGAAGAAGGCCCGGTCGGGGTTGTCCTCACCCGAGCGGCTCAAGCCGTTCCTGGAGGAGGTGCGCAGGTCGGTCAAGACCGATCTGAACCTGGAGTCGATGTACGAGCTGGCCACCGAGTTGTCGGGCACCAAGCTGGACTTCACGACGGTCCCATGGGAGCCGCATCCGGAGGACAAGAACCGCCTGCAGTGGAAACAACCGGACGCGGCCAAGCTCTTCAAGCGCCTCGGAGGGTAACGACTCGCCGTAACGGCGCCCGGCCCCGCACACCTCGTAAGCGTCCCCCTGGACAGGGGCCGACCCCGTGCGGCGGGTGGAGCCGCCCGTGCTCCGCCGTAAAAGAACTAGATCGAGTTGCGATAGTGGCGGCGGAGCGCGATGCCGGCGGCGATGCCGCCGGCTATGGCGCCCACGCCGGCCGCGATGGGCAGGGCCGTCAGGGTCGCCTTGCGGCCGGTGCGGAAGTCCTTGATGGGCCAGTCGTGCTTCCTGGCGTGCTCGCGCAGCTCGCTGTCCGGGTTGATGGCCACCGCCGAGCCCACCAGCGACAGCATGGGCAGGTCGTTGGCCGAGTCGCTGTAGGCCGTGCAGCGGGTCAGGTCGAGCCCCTCGCGGCGGGCCAGGGCCCGCACCGCCTCCGCCTTGGCGGGGCCGTGCAGGAGGTCGCCCACCAGGCGCCCCGTGTAGATCCCGTCGCGGGTCTCCGCGACCGTGCCGAGGGCGCCGGTCAGGCCGAGCCGCTGCGCGATGACGCGGGCCAGCTCCACGGGGGTGGCGGTGACGAGCCAGACGCGCTGGCCCGCGTCCAGGTGGCTCTGGGCGAGGGAACGGGTGCCGCCCCAGATGCGGTCGGCCATGACCTCGTCGTAGATCTCCTCGCCGAGGTGTACGACGTCGTCGACCTTGGCCCCCGCCACGAACGCCAGCGCCGTCTCCCTGGCGACCGCGATGTGCTCGGGGTTCTCGTTGCCGCGCAGCCTGAACACGGCCTGCCCGACTGCGAACTTCATCAGGTCGGACGTCGTGAACATGCCCCGCGTCGCCAGCCCCCTGGCGAAGTGGTAGATCGAGGCCCCGCGCATCATCGTGTTGTCGACGTCGAAGAACGCCGCCGCCTGCAGGTCCGGCTCGACCGGGGCGACGGTGGCCGCCGCCTGCGCCGCGGCCTCGCCGGCGACCTCGGGCGCCACCTCGTGTCCTCGTCGAATTAGCCGCCACATGGCGCTCAGCTTACTTTCCTAGTCAGGCGCGACCAGACCCTCGATGTAGTCAAGGTATCCCTCCGCCTGGGCAAGTTGTGAGTCGTCGAGCTGCTTGAGTATCGGCCCGACCACCTTCTTCTGGTCGCGGGCGAAGGTCTTGATCTTAGGGGAGCGCGGCTCCGCCCGCTCCAGCCTGCTGATGCCCGAGCGCGTCGACTCCTCCATGTCCTTCAGCGTCCTGCCGACCAGCGGGCCGCCCTCGGCCGAGCCGAGCAGGGTGGCGACCTCCTGGGCCCGGGTCTTGGCCGAGGCGAGCTCGCGCTCGCCGCGTTCGGCGTCGTCGCTGCTGAGGCGTACGAGGGTGCTCTCCGCGGCGCGCTTGAGCGGGTAGAGGGAGTCTCCCGGCACCGACTGGTACGTGGCGAAGGAGGAGATCATCATGACCGCCGCCAGCCCCAGCGTGGCCAGCTGCGACAGCAGCGGCCGCCGGCGCGCCGGACGGCGGCGGGCGGGCGCCTGCGGCTCGGGCGTGTCCAGGAGCGCGCCGGACAGGAGCTCCGCGCGCAGCCGCTCGCGGAAGGCGGGCTCGGGCATGCCCCCGAGCGGCAGGGTGCGCAGCTCCGCGAGATGCTCGAGCACGAGCTCCCGCTCCCTGCGCGCCCTACCCATGACAGCTCCCTGACTGATCCGGCAGTGACATCTGACTAACGAGGTGCGGATGGGGGAAGTTACGCCAGGTCGTGCTTAAGTGCCCTGGCCAGCGCCCGGACGGCGCGGAACTGCAGCGCTTTGATCGCTCCACTCTTCTTCCCCATGATCAGCGCGGTTTCCGCGAGCGAGAGGCCGTGCAAGAAGCGCAGGACCACACACTCCTGCTGCTCGGGATTGAGATCTCGTACGGCACGCAGCACCCTGTCGTTGATGATGGCGTTGACCACGGCGTTCTCAGGGATGTGCGAGCCGTCGAGAGGCACGTCGACGATCTCGCCCGTCGGGATCTCCAGCCGGTAGCGACCGGACTTGAAGTGGTCGGTGACCAGATTTCTGGCGATGGTCACGAGCCACGCGCCGAAGTCGCGTCCCTGCCACGTGAAATCGCCGATCCTGCGCAGCGCGCGCAGGAAGGTTTCGCTGGTGAGGTCCTCGGCTAATTGGTGCGATCCCACCCGGAAGTAGATGTAGCGATAGACGAGATCCACATACCGGTCGTAGAGCGTGCCAAAGGAATCGGTGCAGCCACTTTTGGCATGCAGCACCAGCGTGCGGATGTCGTCGGGCACTTCTTCGCGCACGGCGGGCTCGCCCGTCCGGGCAGGCACAGCGACCGCTGGCGCAAGCAGCCCGGCGAACGGTGACGAGTCAGGCATCCGGTATCCCTAGGGGTAAGGGGTGCGGCGTGCTCGAACACTCTAGAAATCAACCGGAAATTCCACAATCCACAGCTTGCTGGCATGACTAGGCGTAATCGGCAGATACCGTGTCTCCCGACCCGTTCCCTCTTCGGCTACCGGTCTGGGAGGTTCGTCCGGCAGCATTGGAGTCATCATGGAGATCCTCGTTGCCGTCATAGCCTTCGCCGGTGCGCTCCTGGCCGCGATCGCGGTGGGCGCCCTGATTCAACGACTTCGCGACGAGCCCGAGGGGTGGTTGATCGCCTGGACCGTTGCAGTCGTGTCTCTTTGCCTGTCACTGGCCGTGATCGGCATCGGCTACGTCTTCGGGTTCGGCTCGGTCACGTTCCGGATCTACCAGATCACCGGATCGCTGCTGGCGCCGCTCTGGCTGGCCGTCGGCATGGTCCAGCTGCTGGCGGAGAAGGTGCCGCCGAGGTTCCTCGCATGGCTGGGCGGCATCGCCCTGACGATCGTGTCGGTGGCCATCCTCGTCTTCGACCCGCTCAAGAGCGAGGACCTGGGCAAGTCGCTGCCGCCGGCCGCCAACTTCTGGGCGATCATCCCCGACAAGCTGCTGCTCGGCGTACACGTCGTCGACGTCCTGATCATGCTCGGCATGCTCGTGGTGGCGGGCCTCAAGTGGCGCCAGGGCGACGAGTACGACACCGACAACCTGCACGCGGCGGCGGTCATCGTCCCCTCGGGGATGGCGCTCGTGGGCGCGATGAGGTTCACGGTGCCGGCGCTGTTCACCACGGCGCTGCTCGCCGTCGCCGCCGCGGCCGTCTGGTACACCGTGCTGCGGCCCCTGGCGCCGTACGAGGACGACGACGAGGACGACTTCGACTCCGACCGCGACGAGCGCCCTTCGCGCCGGGACGAGCGCTCTCAGCGCCGCGAGGAGCGCGCGCAGCACCACGACGAGCGCCCCATGTTCCGCGACGAGGCGCCCATGCCGCCCCCGCCGGGTCCCAGGGGCGTGCCTGAGCCCGTTCCCGGCGGTCCCGGGCTTCCGCCCTCCCCCCCGCGCAGGTCGTCGGGCCTGGGCGATCTGGTGGCCGAATACCGGGCGGGCGACCAGGGGGTCGACTACGCCGCGCGGATGGCGCCGCCGCCCGACTCGGGGCCCTCGACCGGCTACATCATGAACGGCGCGCCGCCCGCCGCGCCGCCCCAGCGCCCCGACTTCGCGATGCCGGGGACCGGCGCGGTCTACCCGGGCGCCGAGCTGTTCTCGCCCGCCCCACAGCAACAACAGCAGCAGCAACAGCAGCCCGGCTCCGGCAAGCTCTCACCGACCATCTACGGTCTGCTCACCGTCTTCACGATCATGGACGGGGCCGGGGAGGCGTTCGACCGGCTGGCCGAGGCGACCGTCGAGGCCGTGCGCCGCGGCGAGCCCGACACGCTCGTGTACGCCTGCCACGCGGTCAAGTCGGCCCCCCTGCAGCGCATCGTCTACGAGCTCTACCGCGACGAGGTCGCCTACCGCGACCACCAGCGCCAGCCCCACGTCGAGAGGTTCCTCAACGAGCGGCAGGCGATGGTGCTGGCCACCAACGTCATCGAGCTCAACGTCAACGCCGCGAAGGTGGTGCCGCTCCCGACGGCTATGTACTGAGGGCCGCCCGCAGCCGGGTCTCGTCGACCCGCCAGAAGTCGTGCTGCACGCCGTCGATCAGCGTGACCGGGATCATCTCCCAGTACTTCTCCTGAAGCTCCTCGGAGGACTCGATGCTGATCTCCTCCCACGGCACCCCGAGCTCGCCCGCCACCTTGGCGATGATCTCTCGCGCGTCCTCACACAGGTGACAGCCGGGCTTCCCGAGCAACGTGATGCGATGCATAGGCACACGCTACCGTCGCGACTTTGTGCATCGGTTCACAAAGGGATTAACCTGAAAGACGGTTCGATTCCGTTCACGCGGTCCCCACACCGCCCGTCCCCTGGAGCTCCGGCACGTGAAGAGCCCGTCCCAGCCCCGTGACCGCGGCATTCCCGAGGCGACGGTCGCCAGGCTTCCGTTGTACCTCCGGGCGCTGCACGGGATGGCCGAGCGGGGCATCGCGACCGTCAGCTCCGAGGACCTGGCCGTCGCCGCCGGCGTCAACTCGGCCAAGCTCCGCAAGGATCTGTCACACCTCGGCTCGTACGGCACGCGCGGCGTAGGCTATGACGTCGAGTACCTCGTCTACCAGATCTCCCGCGAGCTCGGCCTGACGCAAGACTGGGCGGTCGCGATCGTCGGAGTCGGTAACCTCGGCCGCGCGCTGGCCAACTACGGCGGTTTCGTCTCCAGGGGCTTCCGGGTCGCGGCGCTCGTGGACGCCGACCCCGAAGTCGTGGGCGACACCATCGCGGGGTTGAATGTTGAGCACATCGACGAACTGGAAGCCGTCATCAAACGGCGTGGAGTCTCGATCGTGGTACTGGCGACACCGGCGGCAGCGGCGCAGGAAGTGTGCGATCGTGTGATTTCCGTGGGTGTGACCAGCATCCTGAACTTCGCCCCAGTTGTGCTTTCCGTCCCGGACAGCGTCGATGTCCGTAAGGTCGACCTATCTATCGAACTGCAGATTCTCGCGTTCCACGAGCAACGCAAGGCTGGGGGGCCACTCATGGCGGTGGACAGTCAATGAGTGTTCTGGCTATCGGACTCAGCCACCGGACCGCTCCGGTGGCGCTTTTGGAGCGCGTCTCGGTCACGGGCGACGCGCTCGCCAAACTCCTGTACGACGTGCAGCAGGATCCCTGCGTCGCGGAGGCCATGGTGGTCTCGACCTGCAACAGGGTCGAGGTCTACGTCACGGTCGACCGCTTCCACGCCGCCGTCACCGCCGTCACCGGCCTGCTCGGCGTCCACTCGGGGGTCCCGGTCGAGGAGCTGACCCCGCACCTCTACGTGCACTACGAGGAGCGGGCCGTCGAGCACCTGTTCTCCATGGTGTGCGGGCTCGACTCCATGGTCGTGGGCGAAGGCCAGATCCTCGGCCAGGTCCGCCAGGCGCTCAAGCTGGGTCAGCGCCACGGCACCGTCGGCGCCACCCTCAACGAGCTGGTCCAGCAGGCGCTGCGGGTCGGCAAGCGGGCGCACCACGAGACCGGCATCGACAAGGCGGGCGCCTCCCTCGTCTCCGCCGGCCTGGCGCTGGCGGGCGACCTGGCCGGGCGGCGGGCGCTGGTGGTCGGGGCCGGCTCCATGAGCTCGCTGGCCGCCGTCACGCTGGCGCGCGCCGGGGTCACCGACATCGTCGTGGCCAACCGTACGTACGAGCGCGGCGCGCGGCTGGCCGAGTCCGTCGGCGGCCGGGCGGTGGGCTTCGCCGCCGTGGCCGACGAGCTGGCCGAGGCCGACATCGTCATCACCTGCACGGGCGCCGGGCGGCACGTCATCACCCCCGGCATGCTGAGCCGGCCCGCGTTCCTGCTGGACCTGGCCCTGCCGCACGACATCGACCCGGGCGTGCGGGCCGTGCCCGGCGTCACGCTGGTGGATCTGGAGACCATCCAGGAGTCCGGGATCGGCTCCCGCGGCGGCGACGCCGTCGAGTCCGTCCGCGCGCTCGTGGCCGAGGAGCTGCGCGCCTACCTCGACGCGGAGCGGGCCGCCAGGGTCACCCCGACCGTGGTGGCGCTGCGCAGCAAGGCGGCGAGCGTGGTCGAGTCGGAGCTCGGCCGCCTGCTCATGCGGGTGCCCGACCTCGACGAGAAGGCGCGCGACGAGGTCGCCATGACCGTGCAGCGGGTCGTCGACAAGCTGCTCCACGAGCCCACCGTGCGTGTCAAGCAACTCGCCACCTGCCCAGGCGGCGATCATTACGCGGAAGCGCTGCGTGAGCTGTTCAATCTCGATCCGAAGATGCCCGAGGCCGTGAGGGAGGTGGAGCTGTGATGTCGGGAGCTCTGCGGCTGGGGACGCGCCGGAGCCTGATGGCCACCACGCAGTCCCAGATGGTGGCCGACGACTACACGCGCCTCACCGGGCGCGCGGTCGAACTGGTGGGCGTCACGACGTTCGGCGACGTCACCAAGGCGCACCTCGCGCAGCTCGGCGGCACGGGAGTGTTCGTCAGCGCGCTGCGCGACAAGCTCATGGAGGACGAGGTCGACTTCGCCGTCCACTCGCTGAAGGACCTGCCGACCAAGCAGGACCCGCGCTTCACGCTGGCGGCGATCCCGGCCCGGCACGACCACCGCGACGCCCTGGTCGGCCCGCACAAGTTCGCCGACCTCGCGCCCGGCGCCCGGGTCGGCACCGGATCGCCGCGCCGGATCGCCATGCTGAGCGCCCTCCGGCCCGACCTGGAGTACGTCCCGATCCGCGGCAACGCCGACACGCGTATCGGCAAGGTAACCTCAGGTGAGCTCGACGCGGTCGTGCTGGCCTCGGCCGGCCTGACCAGGATCGGCCGCGACGCCGAAATCGCACAGATCTTCGAGGTGGAGGAGTTGCTGCCGGCTCCCGGTCAGGGCGCGCTGGCCGTGGAGTGCAGGTCCGACAGGACCGACCTCATCGAGTTCCTGAGTGTTCTCGACGACCCGCGCACGCGCTCCGCGGTGGCCGCCGAGCGAGCCGTGCTGGCGGCTCTCGAGGCTGGTTGCGCCGCACCGGTGGGTGCTTTCGCGGCCGATGACGGGCACACTCTGAACCTGACCGCCGTGGTCGTCTCCATCGACGGCCGCGAGGCGGTCCGCAAGTCCGCCGCCGGATCTCCTTCGGAGGCCGCGAACCTGGGCCGCCTCCTGGCGGCCGAGATGATCGCCGAAGGAGCCGACAGATTGATGGGGGAGCATTCCCATTGAGCTCCGATAGTCCAACCTCCGGATTCGTCGCCTTCGTGGGCGCGGGACCCGGCGATCCCAACCTGCTCACGCTCCGCGCCGCCGAGTTGCTAGCCAAGGCCGACGCCGTGGTGCTCGGCGACGACGAAGCACACCGCCCGCTGCTGCGCCACTGCCGCGAAGGCGTCGAGGTCGTGGAGGACGACCTGGTCAAGCGGGCCAAACACGGGCAGCTCGTCGTGCGCCTGTGCGAGGGCGACCCGATGCTGTTCTCCTCGATCACCGAGGAGGTCGCGGCCTGCGCCGCGGCGGAGGTGGACTTCGAGATCGTTCCCGGCGTGCCGCCCGCGACCGCCGTGCTCACCTACGCGGGCATCCCGGCCGCGAGCTCCGTCCCCGAGTTCCGGATCGTGGACGCCGCGCAGGAGCAGGACTGGGCCTCGCACGCCGCCTGCCCCGGCACTCTGGTGATCTACAACGGCATCGGCGACGCGGTGGCCATCGGCAAGGCGCTCATCGCGGGCGGCAAGCCCGACACCACGCCCGTCGCGGTCAGCAGCGCCGGCACCACCACCGAGCAGTACACCGTCGTGTCCTCGCTCGGCCGGCTCCAGCCCGACCTCAAGCACGCCGGGTTCACCGAGCCGGCGCTCATCGTGGTCGGCGAGGCCGTGGGCCTGCGTGACAAGCTGTCGTGGTTCGAGACCAAGCCGCTGTTCGGCTGGCGGGTGCTGGTGCCCCGCACCAAGGAGCAGTCGCGCAGCCTGTCCGAGCAGCTCGTCGCCTACGGCGCGGTGCCCGAGGAGGTGCCGACCATCTCTGTCGAGCCGCCCCGCACGCCGCAGCAGATGGACCGCGCCATCAAGGGGCTCGTCACGGGCCGCTACGAGTGGGTGGCCTTCACCAGCGCCAACGCGGTCAAGGCGGTGCGCGAGAAGTTCGAGGAATACGGCCTCGACGCGCGGGCCTTCGCCGGGCTCAAGGTGGCGGCCGTGGGCGACGCGACCGCGCTGGCCCTGGTCGAGTTCGGGGTCAAGCCCGACCTGCTGCCGTCGGGGGAGCAGTCCTCCGAGGGGCTGGTGGCCGAGTGGCCGCCGTACGACTCGATGCTCGACCCGATCAACCGGGTGCTGCTGCCGCGGGCCGACATCTCCACCGACACGCTGGTGGCCGGGCTCACCGAGCTGGGCTGGGAGTGCGACGACGTCACCGCGTACCGCACCGTGCGGGCCGCGCCGCCGCCCGCGCCCATCCGCGAGGCGATCAAGGGCGGCGGCTTCGACGCCGTGCTCTTCACGTCCTCCTCCACCGTGCGCAACCTGGTGGGCATCGCGGGCAAGCCGCACAACGTCACGGTGATCGCGGTCATCGGGCCGCAGACGGCCAAGACGGCCGAGGAGTTCGGGCTCCGGGTGGACGTGATGGCCGACAAGCCGTCGGCCTCCGCCCTGGCCGCCGCGGTGGCCGAATACGGGGCCAAGCAGCGCCAGGCGGCGCTGGCGGCGGGCGACACCCCGCGCCGGCCGTCGCAGAACCGCCGGGGCGCCAGGAGAAGAGCCAGGTGAATTCCTAGTCTTCGCGTTCTCGCGATTGAGGAGTGGCGTATGACCGCGCAGTACCCTGTGGCCCGGCCGCGGCGGCTGCGTCGCAGCCCCGCCCTGCGTCGGATGGTGGCGGGCACCAGGTTGCACGCCGCTGACCTGATCCTGCCCGCGTTCGTCAAGGAGGGCATCGCCGAGCCGCACCCCGTGGCCTCGATGCCGGGCGTCTTCCAGCACACCCGCGACTCGCTGCGCAAGGCCGCGCACGAGGCGGCGGAGGCGGGCGTCGGCGGGATCATCCTGTTCGGGATCCCCGCGGTGAAGGACGCGCGGGGCTCGGCCGCCGACGATCCCGACGGGATCCTGCAGGTGGCGTTGCGTGAGGTGAACGCCGAGGTCGGCGACGCGGTCGTGGTCATGGCCGACACCTGCCTCGACGAGTTCACCGACCACGGGCACTGCGGGATCCTCACCCCGTCCGGCGACGTGGACAACGACGCCACGCTGGAGCGCTACGCCTCGATCGCGGTGGCCCAGGCCGCCGCGGGGGCGCAGATGGTGGCGCCGAGCGGGATGATGGACGGCCAGGTGGGAGCGATCCGCTCGGCCCTGGACGGGGCCGGCTATGGAAACGTCCCGATCTTGGCCTATTCGGTGAAGTACGCGTCCGCCTTCTTCGGGCCGTTCCGCGAGGCCGCCGAGTGCGCGCCGCAGTTCGGTGACCGCAGCACCCACCAGCAGGACCCCGCCGGGCTGGTGGAGGAGGCGCTGCGCGAGGTCCGGCTCGACCTGGCCGAGGGCGCCGACGCCGTCATGGTCAAGCCGGCGCTGGCCTACCTCGACGTCATCACCCGCGTGCGTGACGAGGTGGACGTCCCGGTGGCGGCGTACCAGGTGAGCGGCGAGTACGCCATGATCGAGGCGGCCGCCGCCAACGGCTGGGTGGACCGGGACCGCATGATCACGGAATCGCTGGTCGCGATCAAGCGCGCCGGGGCCGACCAGATCCTCACGTACTGGGCGACGGAAGTGGCACGGAGGCTCTAACGAGGGGGTTTCCCGTCAACTCCTGAGGCCTGTGCGTTAGAGTGCGATAACAAGTGCTGGTGTGTCCCGCGTGGCGCGTATGACTGCCCGGAGCCGGGACCTCTTCAGGCACTGGGGACTCGACGGGAGACACCAATGGTGGGGGTACCACTGGCTCGGCGTACCAGAAAACGGTCGCGGCCGACGCGCATCGGCACCGTGCTCGAATACGCCGCCATGGGCTGGCCCGTCGTGCCGGGCGCCTATCCGCTGCGTCACGGGCCGCGCGCCTGCTCCTGCGACCGCCTCGGCTGTCCCGACCCGGGTGCCCATCCGCTCTCGCCCGCCTGGAATCTGCAGGCCACGACGGACACGGCGCTGCTGACGCGCTGGTGGCAGGCCGAGCCCGAGGCCAACGTGATCCTGCCCACCGGACGCGTGTTCGACGTCTTCGACGTACCGCTCGCCCTCGGCCTGTCGGCCCTCACCAGGATCGACAACGCCGGAGCACACCCGGGCCCGGTCGCCGCCAACGGCGACCGGGTCTTGTTTTACGTGGCCACGCGGGGCAACCCGGAGGACGAGGACGAGTGGTGGTCGTGCCAGCTCGACTGCGACCCCGCCACGATCGACGACACGCCGGGGCTGAGGTGGCACTGCCGCGACAGCTACGTCCTCGCGCCCCCGTCGACCCTCCCCACGGGGCAGCCCGTCTCCTGGCTCCGGCCCCCGAACGGCCAGCCGCTGCCGGACCCGCTGCGCATCCTGGAGTGGCTGGCCGACTGAGATCAGAACCGGCGGATGTCGCGCTGGTCCACTTCCGCCATGACCTTCGCCACCGTGGCGAAGTCATCGTCGACGTGCAGCACCGTGAGCCCGTGGTGCACGGCGGTGGCGCACAAAAGCAGATCGACTACTCCCGCCGAGCGGTGTTGGCCGTGCTGTGTCAGCTTGTACTGCGCGTTCTCCACCCACCGCCAGGCGGATTTCGGGACGGGCGCGAGCTCGCAGAGGGAGTTGAGGTCCTCCTCCAGTTCGTCCCTGTGGGCAGGGCCGGTGGCCGAGTAGAGAAACTCCGTTCTGGTCGGCTCGCAGATCCGCAGCGGCTGCGTGGTGATGCGGTCGCCCCACTTCTCGAGCACGTCTGCGTTTCGCAGGATGTACCACAGCGCCGAGGTGTCGATGAGATACATCAGGTGATGGCCTGTTTCCAGGCCGCCTTCGCCGCCTGGTGAGCGGCCGCGGCCTCGTCGAACTCGCCACGCTGGGCGCGGGCGGCGAGCCTCTCCAGCGCCTCGATCCGCTTTACCCGTGCGACATACTCCCGGAGGGCGAGGTTGACGGTGTCCTTCTTCGTCGTCGTCCCCATCATGCGCATGGCCTCTTTGAGGGCGTTGTCATCAATGTCGATCTGGGTGACTGACACGCTTCCTCCTAATGTTGATAACCCTTAAAGGTTTCATACATGGCCACTATAACTCCCGGCCGGGGAGCCGGGGGCTGTCCCGGCTAACCTGGGTCGGGTGAGCCGTACACAGAACTCCGAGGACCTGTTCGCCCGCGCCCGCCGGATCGTGCCCGGGGGTGTCAACTCGCCGGTGCGTGCGTTCGGCGCGGTCGGCGGGACGCCGCGCTTCATGGTCTCCGGCCAGGGCCCCTACATCACCGACGCCGACGGCAACCGGTACGTCGACCTGGTGTGCTCCTGGGGCCCCATGATCCTCGGGCACCGGCACCCCGCGGTCGTCGAGGCCGTGTCCGGGGCGGTGGCCAACGGGTTCTCCTACGGCACCGCCACCCCCGGCGAGGTGGAGCTGGCCGAGGAGATCGTGGCCAGGGTGGCGCCGGTCGAGAAGGTGCGGCTGGTCAGCTCGGGCACCGAGGCGACGATGAGCGCGGTGCGGCTGGCCAGGGGGTTCACCGGGCGGTCGAAGGTGATCAAGTTCGCCGGGTGCTACCACGGGCACGTCGACGCGCTGCTGGCCGCGGCCGGGTCCGGGGTGGCGACGTTCGGGCTGCCCGACACGCCGGGCGTGACCGGGGCGTCGGCGGCGGACACGATCGTGCTGCCGTACAACTCGATCGAGGCCGTCGAGGCGGCTTTCGCCGAGGTCGAGGTCGCGTGCGTGATCACGGAGGCCTGCCCGGCGAACATGGGGATCGTCCCGCCGAAGGACGGGTTCAACGCGCGCCTGCGCGAGCTGTGCACGGCCCACGGCGCGCTGCTCATCGTCGACGAGGTGCTGACGGGGTTCCGCGTCTCGCCCGCGGGCTGGTACGGCCTGCAGCCGGTGGAGGCCGACCTGATGACGTTCGGGAAGGTCATGGGCGGCGGCCTGCCCGCCGCGGCCTTCGGCGGACGGGCCGAGGTGATGGCCCTGCTCGCGCCCGAGGGGCCCGTCTACCAGGCGGGCACGCTGTCGGGTAACCCGCTGGCCTGCGCGGCCGGCCTGGCCACGCTGCGCGCCCTGGACGACGTGGCCTACGAGCGGGTGGACGCCGCAGCCCTCGCCGTCGGCGACGCGGCCTCGGAGGCGCTGTCGGCCGCCGGGGTGCCGCACCGGCTGCAGCGGGCGGGCAACCTGTTCTCGATCTTCTTCACGGACGCCGAGGTGACGAACTTCGCCGAGGCCAAGACGCAGAACACCGCCGCGTTCACCGCGTTCTTCCACGCGATGCTCGACCAGGGCGTCTATCTGCCGCCGTCGGCGTACGAGGCCTGGTTCCTGTCGGCCTCCCACGACGAGGAGGCGCTGGGCCGCGTGGCCGAGGCGCTGCCGGCGGCGGCGAAGGCGGCTGCCGCCGCGCTCTAAGGGGTGGTGGCGGCGAGTGCCCGGCGGGGCTTCGTGCCCGCGTACAGGACGCCCGAGATGACCAGGGCCGCCGCCACCAGCTTCAGCCAGGAGATCGGCTCGCCGGTCACCAGCGCCGCCGACGACATGCCGAACACCGGCACCAGCAGCGTGTACGGCGCCACCGTGGAGGCGTCGTACCGGCGCAGGAGCCAGCCCCAGACGCCGAAGCCGCCGAGCGTGGAGACGAACGCCACGTACAGCAGCGAGAGCCACCCCTCAGCGGCCGGGTCCAGCACCGGCGCGCCCTCCAGCCAGAGGGACAGGAGCAGGAGCGGGATCGCGGAGAAGGCGCTCACCCAGACCATGAAGCGGAACGAGTCGGGCGGCGCGGCCTTGCGCTGAACCACGTTGCCGAGGCCCCAGGCGGCCGCCGCGGCCAGACAGAGGGCGAAGGCCCCGAAGGGGCCCGACACTCCGAAGTCGAGCGCGACCAGGGCCAGGCCGCCGAAGGCGACGCCCAGCCCGAGCACGCGGCGGGCGGTGAGCCGCTCCTTGAGCAGCGTCACCGCGAACAACACGGTGAAGATGGCCTGACAATGGGAAATCTGCGAAATGGACTGCCGCTACGGCCTTGACCAGGCGCGACGGTAGGGCGGCAGGCTGATGAGCAGGTTTCCCATTGGGTTGCTAATTAGTGAGGTCAGTCCGGCCGGCATGCCCGCTCGCATGCCCACGAGCAGGAATCCGAACTGGCCGACCCCGATGGTGGCCGCCACCCCCGCGACCCAGCGCCACGGGACTCCCGGGCGGCCGGCGAACAGCAGGGCGGGGAACGCCGCGAGGGCGAACCTGATGCCCGCGTACAGCAGCGGCGGGAAGTGCCGCAGGCCGGCCTGCATCACTACGAAGTTGAAGCCCCACACGGCTGCCAAGCCGATGGCGAGGGCGAGGTGGCGGGGTCTCACTCAGCGAGCGGGCTTCTGGTAGCGGATGCGCTGCTCGCGCGCCTGCTCGGCCAGCACCTTGAGGTAGGACGCGGAGCTCGGCTGCTGCTTCTTCGTCTTAAGGATTCTCATGCATCTATTTTCATCCGCTACACATTCAACGACAAGCGAGACTTTCTACGCTAAACC
Source organism: Nonomuraea angiospora (assembly GCF_014873145.1). Lineage (NCBI taxonomy): Bacteria > Bacillati > Actinomycetota > Actinomycetes > Streptosporangiales > Streptosporangiaceae > Nonomuraea > Nonomuraea angiospora. Next base: position 8,299,619 of record NZ_JADBEK010000001.1, read on the forward strand.
ATTTAGGATGACTTACATGTTGGACTTGAACCGGCTCAAGGCCCTTCATGCGGTGCATGTCTACGGGTCGGTCGGCGCGGCGGCCGACGCCCTCATGGTCACGCCCTCGGCGGTCTCCCAGCAGATCGCCAAGCTGGAGCGCGAGACCGGCGCCCGGCTCATGGAGCGCAACGGGCGCGGCGTGCGCCTCACGGACGCGGCCGGCCTCCTGGCCGAGCACGCCGAGCGCATCCTCGCCCTGGTCGAGACCGCCGAGGCGGACTTCGAGGCGCTGCGCGGCGAGGTCGTCGGCCGGCTGAACATCGCGGCCTTCCCCACCGCCGCCCGCGGCCTCATGCCCGGCGCGCTCGTCTCGCTCCGGGAGCGCCACCCCGACCTGTGGGTCCAGCTCAGCGAGCGCGAGCCGGAGCGGGTGGTGCGCGAGGTGTCCAGGGGCGAGCTGGACCTGGGCGTCATCCAGGACTGGCTCAACCGGCCCATGGCCCTGCCCGAGGGCCTGTCCAGGGCCACGCTGCTCGACGACGTGGCCGACATCGCGGTGCCCGCCGACCACCCGCTGGCCCACGGCAGGGAGCTGGAGCTCGCCCAGCTACGCGACGACCATTGGATCAGCGGCTCGCCCGGCACCGTCTGCCACGACTGGCTCGTCTTCACCCTGCGCAACGCCTCGGTTGAGCCCGTGATCGCGTGCATGGCCGACGAGTACCCGACCCAGCTCGCGCTGGTGGCGGGCGGGCTGGGGTGCGCGATCGTGCCGCGGCTCGGCCGGGACTGCGTGCCGGACGGCGTGCGGCTCGTGCCGATCAGGCCACGCCAGACGCGGCGCATCTACGCCGTGTGGCGCACGGACGCGGCCCGCCGTCCCGCGATCAGGGCCATGGTGGAGGCGCTGGCCGAGGCGAGCAGGAAGCAGGAGAACGCCTGGGCCGTCAACTGAGCCGCCGGGCCTCACGCTGCTCATAGAGGGGGAGCGGATAGGCTGTGGCACACCATGGCAGAATCCACCGTCGTCCACCTGCTGCGCCACGGCGAGGTGCACAATCCCGCCGGCGTCCTGTACGGCAGGCTCCCGGGCTACCACCTGTCCGAGACGGGAAAGCTCATGGCCGAGACGGTCGCCAAGGCCGTGGGCGGCCGCGACATCGTCGCCATCTACAGCTCCCCGCTCGAGCGCGCCCTCGAGACCGCGGCGCCCCTCGCCGAGAAGCTCGGCCTCGACATCGTCCAGGACGAGCGCCTGATCGAGGCGGGCAACCTGCTCCAGGGCCGCCCGGTCGGCCAGGGCCTGGCAATCCTGCGAAACCCGCGCAACTACCGCTATTTCTGGAACCCGCTGCGCCCGTCCTGGGGCGAGGCGTACCCGTCGATCGTCCGGCGCATGAAGTCGGTGATCGACGACGCCAGGGCGGCGGCGCGCGGGCACGAGGTGGTGCTCGTCAGCCACCAGCTCCCCATCTGGACGATCAGGTCGGCCGCCGAGGGCCGCCGGCTCTGGCACGACCCGCGGCGCAGGCAGTGCGCGCTGGCCAGCCTCACCACGCTCTCCTTCGACGGCGACCGCCTCGTGAGCATCGGCTACAGCGAGCCCGCCGGGTCGCTTCAGTCCGGTCCGTCCGTTCCCGGGGCCTGATGTCCGGAGCGAGGGGGCTCGCCGGTAGAGTTGCAAGCTCTACCGGTTGTAGTACAAGGAGATCTTCCTCCGTGCGCGCCAAGTCCATCTCTCTCCTCCTCCTGGGCCTGCTGGTCGCCGGCTGCGCGGGCAACCAGGGCGGCCAGCCGCAGGCCGGCGACACCCGTTTCGTCGCCGGTGACGGGAAGATGCAGGTGTTCGACGCCGGAGAGCGCAAGGCCGCGCCCGCGGTCGAGGGGCCGACCCTCGACGGGTCCACCGCCTCGCTGGCCGCGCACAAGGGCAAGGTCGTGGTGATCAACTTCTGGGCGTCGTGGTGCGGGCCGTGCCGGGCGGAGGCGCCGGTGCTCAAGGAGGTCGCGGCCAAGACCAAGGCCGGCGGCGTGGAGTTCATCGGCGTCGACTTCAAGGACCGCCAGGCCGACGCGCTGGCGTTCGAGCGCACCGAGAAGACCGGCTACCCGCACATCTTCGACCAGCCGGGCAAGGTCGCGCTGGCCTTCCAGGGCACGGTGCCGCCCGCGGCCATCCCGTCCACGCTGATCATCGACAAGCAGGGCAGGATCGCCGCCAGGGCGCTCGGCGCGGTCAAGTACACCGACCTGCTCAACACCGTGACCAAGGTGCGCGATGAGTGACGTCGTGGCCTCGGGCTCGCTGCTGCTCGCGGTGCCGATCGCGGTGCTGGCCGGGGTCGTGTCGTTCCTGTCGCCGTGCGTGCTGCCGCTGGTGCCGGGCTACCTGTCGTACGTGACCGGCATGAGCGCCGACCCGAAGCGGGGGCGGCTGGTGCTGGGGGCGGTGCTGTTCGTGGCCGGGTTCGGGCTGGTGTTCGTGCTCAGCGGGGCGCTGTTCGGCGGGCTCGGCTCGGTCGTGCTGGGCCACGTCGAGATCATCACCCGGGTGCTCGGGGTGCTGACCATCCTGCTCGGGCTCGCGTTCCTGGGGCTCGTCCCCGGGCTGATGCGTGACGTGCGCATCCACAAGGTGCCCGCGGCGGGCCTCGCCGGGGCGCCGCTGCTCGGCGTGGTGTTCGGGCTGGGGTGGACGCCGTGCATCGGGCCCACGCTGGCCGTCGTGCTGGCGCTCGGGCTCAACGAGGGCAGCGCCGCGCGTGGCGCCCTCCTGGCCGTCGCGTACGCGCTCGGCCTCGGGCTGCCGTTCGTGGTGGCGGCGCTCGCGTACAGCAGGGCCCTGCGCACGTTCCGGGCCATCCGCAAGCACTCGCGCCTGATCACCAGGATCGGCGGCGGCATGATGGTGGCCGTCGGGGTGCTGCTCGTGACCGGGCTGTGGGGAGAGATGATCGCTGCCATGCAGGGCCTCATCGGCGGATTCGTGCCGGTGATCTGATGAGCGTCAAGGAGCTGGAGAAGGAGCGGACGCCGCAGCAGGCGGGGTTCGGGCCGGTCGCCTGGCTGCGGTGGGGCTGGCGCACGCTCACCTCGATGAAGACGGCGCTGATCCTGCTCTTCCTGCTCGCGCTCGCCTCGGTGCCGGGCTCGCTGGTGCCGCAGCGCGGCGTCGACCCCGACAAGGTGGCACAGCTCTACCAGCAGAGCCCCACGCTGGCCGAGTGGTACGACAGGTTCCAGCTCTTCGAGGTGTTCACCTCGGTCTGGTTCGCGGCGATCTACCTGCTGCTGTTCACCTCGCTGATCGGCTGCGTCGTCCCGCGCGCCGCCACCTACGTGCGCGAGCTGCGCCGCAAGCCGCCGGCCGCGCCCAAGCGCCTGTCGCGCCTGCCCCACTCCGCCTCGTTCGAGAGCGACCTGGACGCCGGCGAGGCCGCCGCGCGGCTGCGCAAGCTGCGCTTCCGCGTCGTGACCGGCGACGGGTGGGTGTCGGCCGAGAAAGGCTATCTGCGCGAGACCGGAAACCTCTTCTTCCACGTCGCCCTGCTGGCCATCCTGCTCGCGGTCGGCTTCGGCTCCCTGTTCGGCTACCGCGGCAACGTCCTGGTCGTCGAGGGCGACGGGTTCGCCAACACGGTGGCCGCCTACGACCGGTTCATCCCCGGCAGCCAGGTCTCGGCCGAGTCGCTGGAGCCGTTCTCCTTCCAGCTGGAGGACTTCAAGGTCGCCTACCAGGTGACGGGGGAGAAGCGGGGCCAGGCGCTCGACTACACGGCCCGCCTGAAGGTCAACGACTCGCCGGGGTCGCCCGCCCGCGCGTACGACCTCAAGGTCAACGACCCGCTGGAGATCAACGGCACGCAGACCTACCTGATCGGCAACGGCTACGCCCCCGTCTTCAAGGTCACCGACGGCAAGGGGCAGGTCGCCTTCGAGGGCCCGGTGCCGTGCCTCATCGAGGCCAAGGCCACGATGACCTCGGGATGCGTGGTCAAGGTGCCCGACGCGCAGCCGTCGCAGCTCGGGTTCCTGCTGCAGTTCCTGCCCACCAGCGTGCCGCTCACGGACGGCACGTACGCCTCGGCCTTCCCCGGCGAGCTGAACCCCGAGGTGCAGCTCATAGGGGCCTTCACCGGCGACCTGGGGCTGCGCTCCGGCCAGCCGCGGTCGGTCTACGAGCTCGCGCCGCCCGAGCTCATGAAGAAGCTCACCCCGCTGATCATGGGCAAGAGCGTGCCCAAGCCGCTCGCCGTCGGCCAGTCGATCGACCTGCCCAAGGGGGCGGGCAAGCTGGAGTTCACCGGGGTCAAGCAGTGGATCACGCTTCAGACGGCCTACGACCCCGGTCGCATGCCGGTGCTGTTCGCCGCTGCCACGGCCGTCGTCGCCATCGCGCTGTCCCTGATGATCCGCCGCCGCAGGGTGTTCGTGCGGATCGGGAGCGGCGTGGTCGAGGTGGGCGGCCTGACCCGTACAGAAGGCTCCGCGGCGGGCTTCGCCGAGGAGTTCGCCGAGATCGTCAAGGTTCTATCCGCAGGAGAAAAGGATGTCCGCTGAGCAACTCGCGGAGCTGAGCGACCTTTTCGTCGTCGCCGCCGTTGTGCTGTACTTCCTCGCCATGGTCGGGTTCGCGATCGAGCTGGCCTTCGGCAGGTCCCGGCCGGACAGGGCGGCCGCCGTCGAGCGGTCCGAGGCCAAGCAGCCGGTCGCGGTCGGAGCGGGCGGGGCCGACGCGGCGCCCCCGGTCGACGGCCCAGTCGATGACACTGTCGCCAGCCCGCAGACCAAGGAGCCGTCGGGCGGGGGGCTCAGGGCCGGCAAGGTGGCCCTGGTGCTCGCCTGGGTCGGCTGGGCGGCCAACTTCGCCGCCATCGCCACCCGCGGCATGGCCGTGGACCGGTGGCCGTGGGGCAACATGTACGAGTTCGTGGTGGCCATCTGCTTCGCCGCCGTGACCGCGTTCCTCGGCACCCAGATCCGCTACAACGTGCGCTTCCTCGGCGCCTTCGTGATGATCACGGCGGCGCTCGGGCTCGGCATGGCGGTCAAGTTCTTCTACACGGCGGCCGGGCCCGTCGTGCCCGCGCTGGACTCGTACTGGATCGCCATCCACGTCACCGCCGCGATCATCGCCAGCGGCCTGTTCACGCTGGCCGGCGTCGCCGGGGTCCTCTACCTGGTGCGCGGCGACGGGATGTCACGCCTGCCCTCGCGGGCCGACCTGGAGCGGGTGGCGCACCGGGCGATCGTGTTCTCGTTCCCGCTGTGGACGTTCGCGGTGATCGCGGGCGCGCTCTGGGCCGACCGGGCGTGGGGCCGCTACTGGGGCTGGGACCCCAAGGAGGTCTGGTCGTTCATCACCTGGGTGGCCTACGCCGCCTACCTGCACGCCAAGGTGACGGCCGGCTGGCGGGGCAGGGCCGCGACGATCGTGCAGCTCGTGGCGTTCGCCTGCCTGATGTTCAACCTGATCGGCGTCAACATCTTCATCAGCGGCCTGCACAGCTACGCCGACGTCTGATCGGCTCAGACGTCGTCGCCGCGCATGCGGCGGTCGAGGTCGCGCAGGAAGTCGGGGTCGTCGTCCGGCCCCTTCGGCATGCCCGGACCCGGGGGCACCGGCCACGCGGCGCGCGGGGCCCGCGGGCGGCCGCGCGCCATCCACACCAGACCGCCGAGCACCGGGATCAGGACGACGATCAGGATCCACAGGGCCTTTGGTACGTTCCGAACCTCATCTTCCGGTGCGGTGACCACGTCGAACAGCGAGAAGAGCCAGAAGACCAGCAGCGCCAGGCCGATCAGTACACCTGCCATTCCTGAACTGTAAGCCATCCGCGACGTGATCGTGCTTCCCGATGTCCCATTTCAGGTGACTAGGGGAAGACATGCGTCGTACCGTGGAGGCCGATGCGGCGAAGCAGCCGGACTCCACGGGCGTTGAGAGGTGCGATGGCCTTTTCTGACTCCAAGGCGTCTGGTGACAAGGGCCGGCATCGGCGCGGCCGTTGGTGGCGGCGCGGGTCGTACCTTTTCTCGCGGCGCGGCGAGGCTCCCCCCGACGCGGAGCGCTCCGTCTGGTTCAACGCCCGTGAGAAGCCCTTTGAGAGCCGCGCGGACGCCAAGGCACGCAAGAACAGGGGGCGGGGGCCCGACATGCCCAGAGGCCGGCCTGGGCGAGCCGCAGAGCGCGAGGGGACGAGATGGCCGGGTGACGAGCGAGGTGAGCGGATGGCGTGGCCGGGCGACGAGGTACGACGGCCCTCCGAGACGAGCTGGGACGGGTTCTCGTTGCGCGAGCGTGGCGAGCGACTCCCCGCGGCCGTGGTCGAACGCCCCCGCTACACCTGGTACGACTTCGAGCTCGACGACCAGCCCAGGGCCCAGCCCAACCGGCCCGGCATCCCGTCCATGGGCGACGGCCTGCGCCACTGCGGCAAGCTGGAGTCCATCCTGCACCGCCAGTGGGACGCCAGGCAGGGCCCGCCGTCGGCGGACGTCGTACGCGCCGTGGAGAGCCTCGCCCGCCTGCCGGAGCGGCTGAAGGAGAAGCTCGCGGCCGGGCTGGAGGGCATCTACGTCGGCCGCGGCGGCGTCCCGGACCTCGACGACATGGGCTACTTACGCGGCGCCCCGCTCCCGTCGGGCCGCGCCACCTGGGACATCTGCGCGGGCGCGTACGGCGACCGCAAGATCGTCGTGGGTGACCGCCCGTCACCGACCCCGGACGTGATGATGCACGAGGTCGGCCACGCCATCGACGACATCGACTCGGCGTACGGCGGCTGGGTCTCCGACTCCCCCGAGTTCGTCCGCCTCTACGACACGGCCATGCCGCTGCTGGCCTCGACCTTCCACCGCCAGGGCGGAGGGCTCGGCCGCAAGGAGTTCTTCGCCGACGCCTTCGCCGCCATCGCCTCCCGCCAGCGTCCGGCCCTCGTGGACATGCTCGGGGGAGACACGCGGATGGCGCTGGACATCATGCTCTTCTTCAACCGGCGCTACGGAATCTAGGTGATCGGACATGTACGTCATCCGGCTCGCGGACGGGACCCTGCGCGTGCCGCAGAGCCTGACCAGCGAAGACGGGCGTCTGATCGGGAACGCGTACGTCGAGGTGCAGCCCGGTGATCCCGACTACGACCAGTGGTTGCCGGAGGCGCTGACGGAGGAGGAGCTGGCCGAGCGCCGCAACCAGTGGGAGAAGGAGAACGACGAACTGGAGCGTGAGTTCCTGGCCTTCAAGGCGCGGCAGGAGGACGCCTGAGCGACCAGACAGGCGCCAACCACGGTCGGCGGTTGGCGCCGCCTCATGCTGCCGGACGGAAGTGTGGGCCGAAAGCACGCGAACAGTGGTCGCGCCGGCGGTGATCCTGCCGTCGCAGGATCACCGTCTGCACGGTCAGACGCGCGGGGACTCACCTGCCGGCCTGTCGGCCGTCAAAACGTCCTCGCCACGTAGAAGGGCGTGCACTTCCGACTCGCGGAACCGCCGGTGCCCTCCGGGGGTGCGGATACTGCTGATGCGGCCTGCCGCAGCCCAGCGTGTAACCGTCTTTGGGTCTACCCGGAAGAGGGCGGCAACCTCTCCTGGGGTCAGCAGACGCTCGCTGCTACTCTCCACCAATCTCTCCCCCTCGCATCCCGCTTCCTGCCAGCGGGCGGACAGGTAACCAGTGTGTCGAGCGAAGCCTGATTTATCCGTGGTTTTCTGCAAAGATCACGGGTTGTTATCAGCTGACTGCCCGATTGTTATATGATAGAGCCTCTTTGGGGCTCTCGTGGGTGTTTCTTTACGAAACTCCCTGACTGGGAACAGTAGCATCGCTCGCGTTCGATGCGAAGAGCGACCGGTCCACGGGTCCGAGTAACCTCGAACCTGTGCCTCCTGTTCTCGTTTACACACTGTCGCGCATCGGCATCTTTGTGGTCACTCTCGGGGTGCTGTGGCTGCTCGGCCTGCAAAACCCGCTGGCGCTGATCGCCGCGTCTTTCTTGATCAGCGGCATAGCGAGCTACGTCCTGCTCAGCAAGCAGCGTGATGCCGTGAGTGAGCGCATCAGCAACAAGATCGACCGGCCGAAGCCGCAAGACGACTAGGGCAGGGGGAACATGCCAATCCGGGCATGGTACTCCCGTCCGAGTCGGGTTGTGTCGCTACCGACAAGTAGTCCACTGCGATGCGCGTAAAACGCCTTCACGCCGATGCCGCGCTCCCGTGTGGGATTCCAACTGAGGGCCATTCCCGTAGTCGGATGAATGGCGCCGATCCCCGGGCGTGAGACCGCTCCGGGGCCGGCGGAGTCCCGCCCCTGCGGATTGTTCAGCCAGCGCTGATGCCCGCCGACGTAGACCGCCGCGCCCGTCACGGAAACCGCGTAGAGCGAGTCGCCTCCGGTGGCGTTCACCCAGGTCGGCTTGATGGTGGCGCCCTTGGTGTAGGTCTCGAACCTGGCGGCCGTGTCGCACATCCCGCCCTTGGGCCCGCCGGTGGTGACGACCGCGAAATAGCGGCCGTCGGGTGAGAAGTCCAGGCCGCGCACGTACGAGGGGAACGCGCTCATGCACGGGCGCGCGTACGCCTCGGTCCGCCACGGTGCGAGCCTGGCGGTGGGGCCGCTGATGTCGATGAGCCCGAGCTGCGGCCTGGACCGGCCGTCGAGCGTGGTGAACGAGCCGTCCACGAGGAGCCGGTAGCGGGTGGCGGCGATCGCGTAGACCTTCACGCTGGGCGTGAGCGAGCCGCCGGGCGTGATGCCGAACGCCGGGTCGGCCGCGCCCGTCGTCGCGTCGATCCTGGCCAGCGCGGTGCGCGGGCTGGTGAAGTCGCCGCCCACGTAGAGCTTGGAGCCCTGCCTGGCCAGCGTCGAGACCATGCCGCCGCCGATGCGCGGCGCGAAGCCGGTCACCAGCGAGCCGTCGGAGAGCTTGAGCCTGGCCAGCGACCTGGCGGGCGAGTCGTTGACGCCGATGAACTCGCCGCCGACGTAGACGGTGCCCTGGTCGCCGGCGGCCAGGCCGTACACGGGGCCCGGGACGACCGGCGCGAAGTCCGGCAGGACCCGTCCCGTGGTCAGGCTGTAGGCGAAGAGGTTGGAGCGCGGGTAGGCGGTGGTGCGGGCGGCGTCGCTCACCTCGCTGAAGGAGCCGCCGACCACGACGGTGTCGCCGACGACCGTGATCGCGTTGACGATGCCGTCGAGCACGTGGGGAGTGCTGTCTACCGGGTCGGCCGAGACGACGCGGAAATGCGCCGTGGGAGCCGAGGCGATGAGCGCCGCAAGGGCGACACGGGCAAGCATTCGCCAAGTTTTAGCAGACGTTCAGTAGTCTCGCTGCTACTTTCCGTTAAATGTCGTGTTCATGGCCCCGGGTATGGGCCTGGAAGGCACCCCATAGTCTTGGGCTATGACGCGCGCTCAGTTGGACAAACAGCCGGACGAGGTCGCCGCGATGTTCGATCGCACCGCCCGGCGCTACGACCTGGTCAATGACGTGATCTCCCTCGGGCAGGTCAGGATGTGGCGCAAGGCGGTGGCCGCGGCCGTCGACGCGGGCCCCGGGGAGCTCGTGCTCGACCTGGGCGCCGGCACCGGCACGTCCACCGACGCGTTCACCACGCTGGGCGCGCGGGCCATCGCGTCCGACTTCTCGCTGGGCATGCTCCGCACCGGCGTGCGCCGCCACGGCGGCAACGCGCTGTCGGGTGACGGGGTGCCCTTCATCGCGGGCGACGCGCTGCGGCTGCCGTTCGCCGACGACGTGTTCGACGCGGTGACGATCTCGGTGGCGCTGCGCAACGTCCACGACACCGAGCAGGCGCTGCGGGAGATGCTGCGCGTGACCAGGCCGGGCGGCCGGTTGGTGATCTTGGAGTTCTCCCACGTGAAGTACGGGCCCTTCGATCTCGTCTACCGCGAATATCTGATGAAGCTGCTGCCAAAAGTGGCCAAGGTGTTCGGCTCGAATGACGATTCCTATGAATATCTGGCGGAGTCGATCCGGGATTGGCCCGACCAGCGCACGCTGGCCCGGACCATTCAGGACGCCGGCTGGGAGCGGGTCGCCTGGCGCAATCTCACGATGGGCATCGTCGCCCTGCACAGAGGGTTCAAGCCGGCGTGAGACCACACGCGACACACCGTTCCTCTTGGATCACAGAACAGCACCCCGACTGCCACTATGTACTGGAAAAGCAGTAGACTGCGGGCCGACAAGTTTGTGAAGGGGTTCACAAAGGAACGAAGGCAGCACACCCCCGAGGCCTTCGAGCGTGTAGGACAGGACAGTGACCGTGCCAACAGCCACGAAGGCTGACGCTGACGTCATCGTCGTCGGCGCCGGTCCCGCCGGTTCCGCAGCCGCCTTTTACCTCGCTCAGGCCGGGCTCGACGTGCTGCTCCTGGAGAAGACCAGGTTCCCCCGCGAGAAGGTCTGCGGCGACGGGCTGACGCCGCGGGCGGTCAAGCAGCTGCTCAACATGGGCGTCGACATCGACGCTCCCGGCTGGATCAGGAACAAGGGGCTGCGCGTCGTCGGCGGCGGCCACCGCTTCGACCTCGACTGGCCCCAGCTCGAGCGCTTCCCCGACTTCGGCCTCGTGCGCACCCGCCAGGACTTCGACCAGATCGTCGCCGCCAACGCGGTCAAGAACGGCGTGCGCCTGATGGAGGGCGTGACCGTCACGGGGCCCGTCCTCGACGACCGCAGCGGCCACATCGTCGGCGTGACGACCAAGGACGGCCGCGAATACCGCAGCCGCGTGGTGGTGGCCGCCGACGGCAACAGCACCCGGCTGGCCCTGGGCATGGGGCTGCACAAGCGCGAGGACCGCCCGATGGGCGTGGCGGTGCGGACGTACTTCGAGAGCCCGCGCCACGACGACGACTACCTCGAGATCTGGCTGGAGCTGTGGGCGCAGGAGAAGCTGCTGCCCGGCTACGGCTGGATCTTCGGCGTCGGCGACGGCACCGCCAACGTGGGTCTCGGGCTGCTCAACACCAGCGCGCAGTTCAAGAACATCGACTACCGGGACCTGCTGCGGACCTGGTGCAAGGCCATGCCTCCCGAGTGGGAGTTCACCGAGGAGAACATGACGGCCCCCATTCGCGGCGCCGCGCTCCCCATGGCCTTCAACCGGCAGCCGCACTACACGCGGGGCCTGGTGCTCGTGGGCGACTCGGGCGGGTCCATCAACCCGTTCAACGGCGAGGGCATCGCCTACGCCATGGAGACCGGCGAGATAGCCGCGGAGGTCATCGCCAAGGCCCTCAGGGGCACCACCCCCGCGGAGCAGGAACGCACTCTGAGGACCTATCCTCAGGTGCTGAAGGACGCCTACGGCGGCTACTTCACCCTGGGCAGGCTGTTCGTCGAGCTCATCGGAAAGCCGGGCGTGATGGGCTTCGGCACCAGGCACGGTCTGCCTCACCCGAGGCTGATGCGCTTCGCCATCAAACTCCTTGGTAATCTCACCGACCGGCGAGGCGATGCGTCAGACATGATCATTAACGCTCTCTCGAAGGTCGCGCCACCAGCATGAATCTCAGAATTGACAGATCCGGCTGCGCGCCCGCGCGCGCGGCGACTCCGGAGGAGGCGTAGCGATGGACCTTTACGTGCCCATCCTGGTGCTCGCCGTTCTCGCGGGGGGCTTCGCGATCTTCTCGGTCGCCATCGCTCCCTTCACCGGCCCCAAGCGCTGGAACCGCGCCAAGCTTGACGCCTATGAATGCGGCATCGAGCCGACGCCCCAGCCCGTCGGTGGTGGACGGTTCCCGCTCAAGTACATGGTCACCGCGATGCTCTTCATCGTGTTCGACATCGAGATCATCTTCCTCTACCCATGGGCGGTCTCGTTCGCGCCGCAGACGAACGACGCCGGCCAGGTGCTCAGCTCCGGCCTGGGGCTGTTCGCGCTCGTGGAGATGGTGCTGTTCATCGTCACCGTGCTCGTCGCCTATGCGTACGTGTGGCGCCGCAAGGGTCTGGACTGGGACTGAAAATGGGACTTGAAGAGAAACTCCCCAGCGGGTTCATCCTCAGCACGGTCGAGGCGGCCGCCGGATGGGCGCGCAAGAACTCCGTGTGGCCCGCCACATTCGGCCTCGCGTGCTGTGCCATCGAGCTGATGGCCACCGGCGGCCCCCACTACGACCTGGCGCGCTTCGGCATGGAGCGCGCTTCGGCGTCTCCTCGCCAGGCCGACCTCATGATCGTCGCCGGCCGCGTCTCGCAGAAGATGGCGCCCGTGCTGCGGCAGATCTACGACCAGATGGCCGAGCCGAAGTGGGTCATCTCCATGGGTGTGTGCGCCTCCAGCGGCGGCATGTTCAACAACTACGCGATCGTGCAGGGCGTCGACCACGTCGTGCCCGTCGACATCTACCTGCCGGGCTGCCCGCCGCGGCCCGAGATGCTGATCGACGCGATCGTGAAGCTGCACGACAAGATCCAGAACATGAAGTTCGGCGCCCACCGCGCCAAGCAGATCGAGGAGCTCGAGCTGCAGGCGCTGCGGCCGCTGCCGCTGATCGACCAGGGAGCCTCGAAGTGACCTCGCCCGACAACCTCCCCGGCAGCCCGGAAAGCGGTGAGACCCCCGAGGCCGCGGTTCCCGCCGTCCCCGAGGCGCCGATCGCCCGGCACGGCATGTTCGGCGCCCAGGACTCCGGCGACACCTCCGGCTACGGCGGCCTCGTCGTGCGCCGGGCGCCGCAGCTGTCCACGCCCCGCCCGTACGGCGGCTACTTCGACGAGGTCGTCGACGGCCTGGCCCTCGACGACGCCATCGAGCGCGTGGTCGTCGACCGCGGTGAGCTGACCCTGCACGTCAAGCGGGAGCGGTTGGTCGAGGTCGTCCAGAAGCTGCGCGACGACCCGGCCCTGCGCTTCGAGCTCTCGCTGGGCGTCACCGGCGTGCACTACCCGCACCTGACGGGCGAGGAGCTGCACGCGGTCATCCACCTGTGCTCGATCACCTACAACCGCCGCGTACGCGTCGAGGCCAGCGCCCCCGACTCCGACCCGCACATTCCATCGACCGTGGGCGTTTACCCTGGTCACGACTGGCATGAGCGTGAGGCGTACGACTTCTTCGGGATCATCTTCGACGGTCACCCCGCGCTCACCCGGATCATGATGCCGGACGACTGGGACGGCCACCCGCAGCGCAAGGACTACCCGCTCGGCGGCATCCCGGTCGAATACCGCGGCGCCACCATCCCCGCGCCCGACCAGAGGAGGAGCTACTCGTGAGCACCGCTTATGACGAGGCGACCGAGGGCAAGGTCTATTCGGTCAACGGCGGCGACTGGGACGAGGTCGTCACCGGAGCGCGTGACACCGAAGAAGAGCGCCTGGTCGTCAACATGGGGCCGCAGCACCCGTCCACGCACGGCGTGCTCCGCCTGGTCCTGACCCTCGACGGCGAGACGGTGACCGAGGCGCGCAGCGTCATCGGCTACCTGCACACCGGCATCGAGAAGAACATGGAATACCGGACGTGGACCCAGGGCACCACGTTCGTGACCCGCATGGACTACCTCTCGCCGATCTTCAACGAGACCGCCTACTGCCTGGGCGTGGAGAAGCTGCTCGGCATCGAGGACCGCATCCCGGACCGGGCGCAGGCCATCCGCGTGATGATGATGGAGCTCAACCGGATCTCCTCGCACCTGGTCGCGATGGGCACGTTCGGCATGGAGCTGGGCGCGACCACGCCGTTCCTCTTCGGCTATCGCGACCGCGAGATGATCATGGATCTCTTCGAGTACATCACCGGTCTGCGGATGAACCACGCCTACATCAGGCCGGGCGGCGTGAGCGTCGACCTGCCCGCGGGCGCGGTCGACAAGGTCGGCGAGTTCCTCAAGGAGATGCCCAAGCGGATCAAGGACATCCGCAAGCTCCTCGACGCCAACCCGGTCTACGTGCGCCGCACCCAGGACGTGGCCTACCTCGACTTGACCGGCTGCATGGCCCTGGGCATCACCGGCCCGATCATGCGCGCCGCCGGCCTCCCGTGGGACCTGCGCAAGTCGCAGCCCTACTGCGGCTACGAGACGTACGAGTTCGACGTCGCCACCGAGCGCGGCTGTGACGTCTACTCGCGCTACCTCGTGCGCATGAAGGAGATGGAAGAGTCCCTCAAGATCGTTGAGCAGGCGCTCGACCGCATCGCCGGCCCGCTCAAGGGCGACCCGGTGATGATCGAGGACAAGAAGATCGGCTGGCCCGCGCAGCTCGCGCTCGGCCCCGACGGGTTCGGCAACTCGCCCGACCACATCGCCCACATCATGGGCACCTCGATGGAAGCGCTCATTCACCACTTCAAGCTGGTGACCGAGGGCTTCCGGGTGCCGGCCGGGCAGGCGTACGCCAGCATCGAGTCGCCCAAGGGCGAGCTCGGCGCCCACGTGGTCAGCGACGGCGGCACCCGCCCCTACCGCGTGCACTTCCGCGAGCCGTCCTTCTGCAACCTGCAGGGTTTCCCCGCGATGGCAGAGGGCGGCCAGGTCGCCGACGTGATCGCCGCGGTGGCTTCTATCGACCCTGTCATGGGAGGTGTGGACCGGTGACTTATTCACCGGAGATCCGGGAGCGTCTGGAGCGGGACGCCAAGGAGATCATCGGGCGTTACCCGAAGACGCGCTCCGCACTGCTGCCGCTGCTCCACCTCGTGCAGTCGGAGGACGGCTACGTCTCCGACGACGGGCAGGAGTTCTGCGCGGAGATGCTGGGCATCAGCAAGGCCGAGGTCACCGGCGTCGCGACCTTCTACACGATGTACAAGCGCAAGCCCGCCGGCGACTATCACGTCGGCGTGTGCATCAACGCGCTGTGCGCGGTCATGGGCGGCGACCAGATCTGGGACGAGCTGACCGAGCACGTCGGCGTCGGCCACGAGGAGACGACCTCCGACGGCAAGATCTCGCTGGAGCGCCTCGAGTGCAACGCGGCCTGCGACTTCGCCCCCGTCATGATGGTCAACTGGGAGTTCTTCGACAACCAGACCCCCGAGTCGGCCAAGCAGCTCGTCGACGACCTGCGTGACGGCAAGGACGTGCGGCCGACCCGCGGCCCGAAGAAGCTCTGCAGCTTCAAGGACGCCTCGCGCGTGCTCGCCGGCCTGCCCGACGACCTGGCCGCTGACGGCCCGTCGGCCGCCGGCGCCTCGCTGGAGGGCCTGAAGGTCGCCAAGGCCAACGGATGGAAGGCCCCCGAGGCATGAGCACGACTTTGACACCGGTCCTGACCGCGAACTGGGACCAGCCCAACTCCTTCACCCTCGACGTCTACGGCGAGTACGAGGCGGCGAAGAAGGCGCTGGCGATGGACCCCGACGCCGTCATCCAGGCCGTCAAGGACTCGGGCCTGCGCGGCCGTGGCGGCGCGGGCTTCCCCACCGGCATGAAGTGGGGCTTCATCCCGCAGGGCGACGGCAAGCCGCACTATCTCGTCGTCAACGCCGACGAGTCGGAGCCGGGCACCTGCAAGGACATCCCGCTGATGATGGCCAACCCGCACGCGCTGGTCGAGGGCATCATCATCACGTCCTACGCGATCCGGGCCAACCACGCCTTCATCTACGTGCGCGGCGAGGTGCTCCACGTGATCCGGCGGCTGCACGCGGCCGTGCGGGAGGCGTACGAGAAGGGCTACCTCGGCACCGACATCCTCGGCTCCGGCTACGACCTCGAGCTGGTCGTGCACAGCGGCGCCGGCGCGTACATCTGCGGCGAGGAGACGGCGCTGCTCGACTCGCTGGAGGGCTTCAGAGGTCAACCGCGACTCAAGCCCCCGTTCCCCGCCGTGGCGGGCCTGTACGCCTCGCCGACTGTGGTGAACAACGTCGAGTCGATCGCCAGTGTTCCCTCCATCATCGGCAACGGCGCCGACTGGTTCGCCGGGATGGGCACCGAGAAGTCCAAGGGCTTCGGCATCTTCTCGCTGAGCGGCCACGTCACCCGGCCCGGCCAGTACGAGGCGCCGCTCGGCATCACGCTGCGCGAGCTCCTCGACATGGCGGGCGGCATCAGGGCCGGCCACGAGATCAAGTTCTGGACCCCGGGCGGCTCCTCCACGCCGATCTTCACCGACGAGCACCTCGACGTGCCGCTCGACTTCGAGGCGGTCGGCGCCAAGGGCTCCATGCTCGGCACCCGCGCCCTGCAGATCTTCGACGAGACCACCTGCGTGGTCCGCACGGTGCTGCGCTGGACCGAGTTCTACGCCCACGAGTCCTGCGGCAAGTGCACGCCCTGCCGCGAGGGCACGTACTGGCTCAAGCAGGTGCTCAAGCGCCTGGAGAAGGGCCAGGGCACCGAGGAGGACCTGACCACGATCACCGACATCGCGGACAACATCCTCGGACGCTCGTTCTGCGCTCTGGGCGACGGCGCGACCAGCCCGATCCACTCCTCGGTGAAGTACTTCCGCGAGGAGTACCTCAAGCACTTCGAGATCGGCGGCTGTCCGTTCGACCCGAAGAAGTCCACTCTCTGGGGTGAGCAGTGACAGTCGTAGAGACCGAGACGAACCTGGTGACCCTGACCATCGACGGGTTCCAGGTCAGCGTGCCCAAGGGCACCTTGATCATCAGGGCCGCCGAGCTCCTGGGCATCCAGATCCCCAGGTTCTGCGACCACCCGCTGCTCGACCCGGCGGCCAACTGCCGCCAGTGCCTGGTCGACATCCCCGACGCGGGCAACGGCCGCGGCTTCCCCAAGCCGCAGCCGTCGTGCGCGATCGAGGTCGCCGAGGGCATGGTCGTGCAGACCCAGCTCACCTCGCCGGTCGCCGAGAAGGCGCAGCGCGGGGCCATGGAGCTGCTGCTCATGAACCACCCGCTCGACTGCCCGGTCTGCGACAAGGGCGGCGAGTGCCCCCTGCAGAACCAGGCCATGTCCAACGGCCAGGGCGAGTCCAGGTTCCAGGAGCAGAAGCGGACCTTCCCCAAGCCGCTGCCGCTGTCCACGCAGGTGCTGCTCGACCGCGAGCGCTGCGTCCAGTGCGCCCGGTGCATCCGCTTCTCCGACCAGATCGCCGGCGACCCGCTCATCGAGTTCTTCGAGCGCGGGGCCAAGGAGCAGGTGCGCACCGCCGAGGGCAAGCCGTTCAACTCCTACTTCTCCGGCAACACGGTGCAGATCTGCCCGGTCGGCGCGCTGACCGGCGCCGCCTACCGGTTCCGGGCCCGCCCGTTCGACCTGGTCTCCACGCCGAGCGCGTGCGAGCACTGCGCCGCCGGTTGCGCCCAGCGCACCGACCACCGGCGCGGCCGGGTCACCCGCCGCCTGGCGGGCAACGACCCGCAGGTCAACGAGGAGTGGAACTGCGACAAGGGCCGCTGGGCCTTCACCTACGCCCAGCAGCCCGACCGGCTGAAGACGCCGCTGGTCCGCAACGAGGAGGGCGTGCTCGTGCCCGCCTCGTGGCCGGAGGCGCTGGCGGTGGCCGCCGCGGGCCTGGCCAAGGCCCGCGGCAAGGCCGGCGTGCTGGTCGGCGGCCGGGTCACGGTCGAGGACTCGTACGCGTACGCCAAGTTCGCCCGCCTGGCCCTGGCCAGCAACGACATCGACTTCCGCGCCCGGCCGCACTCCGCCGAGGAGGCGCAGTTCCTGGCCCACGCGGTGGCCGGCAAGGGCATCGAGGTCAGCTACACCGACCTCGAGAACGCCCCCCACGTGCTGCTCGTCGGGTTCGAGCCCGAGGAGGAGTCGCCGATCGTCTTCCTGCGCCTGCGCAAGGCGTGGCAGAAGAAGGGCCTCAAGGTCACCTCGATCGCCCCGTTCGCCTCGCCCGGCCTGGCCAAGATGGGCGGCACGCTCATCCGCACCGCGCCCGGCGCCGAGGCCGACGCGATCGGCGACCTGGTCGGCACCCTCGCCGAGGGCGCGATCGTGCTCGCCGGCGAGCGCCTGGCCACCGTGCCCGGCGCGCTGTCCGCCGTGGTGCGGCTCGCCAACGCCTCCGGCGCCAGGCTCGCCTGGGTGCCGCGCAGGGCCGGCGAGCGCGGCGCGGTCGAGGCCGGCGCGCTGCCCAACCTGCTGCCGATCGGCCGCCCGGTCGACGACGAGTCCGCCAGGGCCGAGGTGGCCAGGGCGTGGAACGTGGCCTCGCTGCCCGCCACCCCCGGCCGCGACACGACCGGCATCCTGGAGGCCGCCCGCGCCGGCGAGCTGGACGCGCTGGTCGTGGCCGGCGTCGACCCCTACGACCTGGCCGACCCCGTGGCGGCGCTCGACGCGCTCGAGCACACGCCGTTCATCGTCAGCCTGGAGATCCGCGCCAGCGCCGTCACCGACCGCGCCGACGTGGTCCTGCCCGTCGCCGCGGTGCAGGAGAAGGGCGGCACGTTCGTCAACTGGGAGGGCAGGGGCCGCTCGTTCGAGGCGCCGCTGAAGGTGCCCGGCCTGCAGAGCGACCTGGCCGTGATCGGCAACCTGGCCGACCGGATGGACGTCCACCTGGGCCTGCCGGACGCCAAGGCCGCCCGGCGGGAGCTGTCCGGCCTGGGCGCCTGGCGCGGCAGCCGCGTCACCGCCCCGCACACCGCCACCCGCGCCCAGGGCGCCCCGGCGGCCGGCGAGGCGCTGCTGGCGACCTGGCACCTGCTGCTCGACGAGGGCAGGCTGCAGGACGGCGAGCCGTACCTGGCGGGCACCGCCCGCGCCGCCGAGGCGCTGGTCTCCGAGAGCACGGCGGCCGAGCTCGGCGTCGCGGACGGCGACAAGCTCGTCGTGGGCGACAGCGTCACCCTGCCCGTGCGCGTCGCCGATCTGCCGGACCGGGTCGTCTGGGTGCCTGCGAACTCCGGCGGCTGCTCGGTCACCCGTGACCTGCACGCGGTGGCCGGCGACATCGTCACCATCGGGAGCGCCTCATGACCCACGTTCTCGCGGCCGATCCCACCCTCGCCGACTTCGGCAAGGACCCGCTGTGGATCACGATCATCAAGGCCGTGCTGCTGTTCGCCTTCCTGATGCTGGGCATCCTGTTCGGCGTCTGGTTCGAGCGCAAGCTGATCTCCAGGATGCAGAACCGGTACGGCCCCAACCGGGCCGGAAAGTTCGGCCTCCTGCAATCGGTGGCCGACGGCCTGAAGATGGGTCTGAAGGAGGACATCTTCCCGCGGACCGTGGACAAGGTGCTCTACCTGCTGGCCCCGGTCATCATGGTGATCCCGGCCTTCCTGGCCTTCTCGATCGTGCCGTTCGCGGGGATGGTCAACCTGTTCGGCGTGCAGACGCCGCTGCAGCTGGTCGACCTGCCGGTGGCGGTGCTGTTCATGCTCGCCATGGGCGCGGTGTCGGTCTACGGCGTGGTGCTGGCCGGTTGGTCGTCGCGCTCGCCGTACGCGCTGCTGGGCGGTCTCAGAAGCGCGGCGCAGGTGGTCTCGTACGAGATCGCCATGGGCCTGTCGTTCGTGGCCATCTTCCTGTTCGCCGGGACGCTGTCCACCTCGGAGATCGTCAACGCGCAGGGGCAGACCTGGTTCGTGTTCCTGCTGATCCCGTCGTTCGTGATCTACGTGATCTGCATGTTCGGCGAGGCCGCGCGCATCCCGTTCGACCTGCCCGAAGGCGAGGGCGAGCTGGTCGGAGGCTTCCAGACCGAATACTCCTCGTCGCTGAAGTTCGCCCTGATCATGATGGGCGAATACCTGCACACCTTCACCGCCTCGGGCATCGCCGTGACGTTGTTCCTCGGCGGCTGGCGGGCGCCGATCCCGATCTCCTGGTGGGAGGGCGCCAACCAGGGCTACTGGCCGGTGCTGTGGTTCCTCGTCAAGTTCGTGCTCACCTTCAGCTTCATCATCTGGGTGCGGGCCTCGCTGCCGCGCGTGCGCTACGACCAGCTCATGTCGCTGGGCTGGAAGGTGCTGATCCCCGTCAACCTGGCGTGGATCATGCTCGTGGCCGGCGTGCGCAGCGTGATGCTCAACGAGGAGTCCCGGATGATCGCCCTCGGGGTGACCGGGGTCATCGTGATCGGTGGGCTGGCCATCTGGATGCGGTTCGACACCGTCAACCAGCGGCGCAAGGAGGACCGGAAGGCCCAGGTCGAAGCCGAGTTCGAGGAACTGTCCGAAGAGCCGACGGCAGGTGGCTTCCCGGTGCCGCCGCTCGATCTGCCGCACTACCACGGGGTGCAGCACAAGGAGATTCCCAGTGGGACTAACTGATTGGCTGAACCCCGTCAAGGGCTTCGGGGTCACCTTCCACACGATGTTCAAGAAGCCCGTCACGACGAACTACCCGGAGGAGAAGAAGCCGACGGCTCCTCGCTTCCACGGGCGTCACCAGCTCAACCGCTGGCCTGACGGGCTGGAGAAGTGCGTCGGCTGCGAGCTGTGCGCCTGGGCGTGTCCGGCCGACGCGATCTACGTCGAGGGCGCGGACAACACCGACGAGGAGCGGTTCTCGCCGGGTGAGCGTTACGGGCGCACGTACCAGATCAACTATCTGCGGTGCATCCTCTGCGGTCTGTGCATCGAGGCCTGCCCGACCCGGGCGCTCACCATGACCAACGAGTACGAGCTCGCCGACACCTCCCGAGAGAGCCTCATCTTCACCAAGGAGATGCTCCTCGCGCCGCTGACGCAGGGCATGGAGCAGCCGCCGCACCCCATGCGGCTCGGTGAGACCGAAGAGGACTACTACCGGCTGGGGCGGACCAATGGGTGAGACCATCACTTTCTGGGTGCTCGCCGTCGTGTCCGTCGGCGCCGCGCTCGGCATGGTCTTCAACAGGAAGGCCGTGTACTCCGCGCTGATGCTCGGCACGGTGATGCTCAGCCTCGCGGTCCTGTACGCCGTGCAGGACGCGCCCTTCCTGGCCGCGGTGCAGATCATCGTCTACACCGGCGCCATCATGATGCTGTTCCTGTTCGTGCTCATGCTGGTGGGCGTCGACTCCTCCGACTCCTTCGTCGAGACGCTGAAGGGCCAGCGCGTCTGGGCCACCCTCGCGGCCCTCGGCTTCCTGGTGTTGATCATCCTGGCCTTCGGCAACGCGATCTTCGCCGACCAGGCGGGGCTGGCGCAGGCCACGGCGCAGGGCGGCTACATCCGCTCGATCGCGCTGCTGCTGTTCACCAAGTACGTCTTCGCGTTCGAGATCACCTCCGCGCTGCTGATCACGGCGGCGCTGGGCGCGATGGTGCTGGCGCACCGCGAGCGGCTCACCGACAAGCCGACGCAGAAGGACCTGGCCCGCGCCAGGTTCCTCGGCGACCAGCCGTCGCCGCTGCCGGGCCCCGGCACCTACGCCAGGAGCAACGCCATCGACATGCCTGCGCTGCTGCCCGACGGGTCGGTCGCCCCGACCTCGGTCAACCGCTACATCGCCCGCTACGACGTGGAGCACGACCACCTGCCGGCCGACCCGAAGCTCGCCGAGGCCATCAAGCACACGGCCGAGGAAGACGCCGAGGAGCGCGCCATCGAGCGGGACGGCGAGCGGGATGACAGCGAGCAGAACAATGAGGTGACCAAGTGACGACGCACTACCTCGTCCTGTCCGGCCTGCTGTTCGCCATCGGCGCTCTGGGCGTGCTGATCCGGCGCAACGCCATCGTGGTGTTCATGTGCGTGGAGCTCATGCTCAACGCCTGCAACCTCGCCTTCGTCACCTTCTCCAGGCAGGTCGGCAACCTGGAAGGCCAGATCATCGCGTTCTTCGTGATGGTGGTGGCCGCGGCCGAGGTCGTGGTCGGCCTGGCGATCATCGTGACGATCTTCCGAACCCGCAGGTCCGCGTCCGTCGACGACGCGAACCTGCTGAAGTACTAAGAGGTGACTGGTGGAATCTCCTGTTGAGATCGTCCAGCACACCGGCGGCGTGATCGGGGTCTCCTGGCTGATGATCGCCCTCCCTCTCGTGGGGGCGGCCATCCTGCTGGTGCTGGGCCGGTTCACCAACCGCTGGGGCCATCTGCTGGGCGTGGCCATGTCCCTCGCCTCGTTCGTCGTGGCGGTGCTGGCGTTCTTCGAGCTCATCGGGTTCGGGGACGAACAGCGCCGGCGGGCGGTCGAGCTCTACGACTTCATCCCCGGCATGGTGAAGATGGGGCTGCTGATCGACCCGCTGTCGATCAGCTTCGCGCTGTTGATCACCGGTGTGGGTTCGCTGATCCACATCTACTCGATCGGCTACATGTCGCACGACGAGCACCGGCGCAGGTTCTTCGGATACCTGAACCTGTTCGTCTCCGCGATGCTCCTGCTGGTGCTGTCCGACAACTACGTGGGCCTGTTCATCGGCTGGGAGGGCGTCGGTCTGGCGTCGTACCTGCTGATCGGGTTCTGGCAGTTCAAGCCGTCGGCGGCGGTCGCGGCGAAGAAGGCGTTCGTCGTCAACCGCGTCGGTGACTTCGGCCTGCTGGTCGGCATGTTCCTCATCTGGACCACGTTCGGCACGCTGACCTTCAAGACGCTCGGCGAGCAGATCACGCCGGGCCAGGAGAGCGGCACCATGCTGGCCATCGGCCTGCTGCTGCTCCTCGGCGCGTGCGGCAAGTCCGCCCAGCTCCCGCTGCAGTCCTGGCTCCTGGACGCCATGGAGGGCCCGACCCCCGTGTCGGCCCTGATCCACGCCGCGACCATGGTCACCGCCGGCGTCTACCTGGTGGTCCGCTCGGGGGCGTTCTTCTTCCCCGAGGGCTCGGGCGCGGCGCTCGCCGTCGCCATCGTCGGCGCGGCCACGCTGCTCGCCGGTGCGATCATCGGTTGCGCCAAGGACGACATCAAGAAGGGCCTGGCCGGTTCGACGATGTCGCAGATCGGCTACATGATGCTCGGCGCGGGCCTCGGCCCCGCGGGGTACGCGTTCGCGATCGGCCACCTGATCACGCACGGCTTCTTCAAGGCCAACATGTTCCTCGGCGCCGGTTCGGTCATGCACGGCATGAACGACGAGGTGAACATGCGGAAGTTCGGCGGGCTGCGCAAGTACATGCCTGTCACCTTCTACACGTTCTTCATCGGCTACCTGGCGATCATCGGGTTCCCGCTGCTGTCCGGCTACTTCACCAAGGACGGCATCATCGAGACCGCGGTGCACCACCAGCCGGTGCTGGGCTGGCTGGCCGTGCTCGGCGCGGGCATCACCGGCTTCTACATGTCGCGGATGGTCTTCATGACCTTCTTCGGCGAGAAGCGCTGGGCGGAGGACGCCCACCCGCACGAGTCGCCGGCCGTCATGACCTGGCCGCTGATCATCCTGTCGATCGGCTCGATCGGGCTGGGCGGCTACCTGGTGCTGAACGGGACCCTGTACCACTTCCTGCAGCCCGCTGTCGGTGGCGAGGGCCCCGCGCCGGAGTTCGTGTTCACCAGCACGCCTGGTCTGGCCACGCTCGCGCTCGTCGCGGTCGGCGCCGCCTTCGCCTGGATGAGGTACGGCCGGGCCGAGGTGCCCGCCGTGCAGCCGCGCGGGTCGTTCCTCACCACGTTCGCCCGCCGTGACCTCTACGGCGACGCGATCAACGAGTCGCTCTTCATGCGCCCCGGCCAGTGGCTGACCCGCATCGCGGTGTTCTTCGACAACCGGGGCATCGACGGGCTGGTCAACGGCCTGGCCGCGGGCATCGGGGGCACCTCGGGGCGCATGCGGAGGCTCCAGACGGGCTTCGCCAGAACGTACGCGCTGTCCATCTTCATCGGTGCCGCCCTGCTGACCGGCGCCCTGCTCCTCGTTGGGAACCTCTGATGTCACCCTGGCTTCCGATACTCATGGCGGTGCCCGTGGTGGGCGCCATCGTGGTGGCCCTGCTTCCCAAGGGCAGTGACAAGCTGGCCAAGCAGGTCACCCTGCTGGTCTCGCTGCTGACGCTGGTCCTCACGGGTGTCATGGCCGCCGGGTTCAAGCCGACCGGTCCGCGCTTCCAGTTCACCGCCGAGTACAACTGGATCCCGAGCTTCGGCGTGAAGTTCGGGGTCGGCGTGGACGGCGTCGCGCTCGTGCTGATCGCGCTCTCGGTGGTGCTGGTGCCGATCGTGGTGCTGGCCTCCTGGCACGACGCCGACGGCGTCAAGACCGCCGACGGCACGCTCATCACGCCCAAGCGGTCGGTGAAGACGTACTTCTCGCTGCTGCTCGTGCTCGAGACGATGATGATCGGCGTCTTCGCGGCGACCGACATCTTCCTCTTCTACGTGTTCTTCGAAGCCATGCTGATCCCGATGTACTTCATGATCGGGTCGTACGGCGGCGCCCAGCGGTCCTACGCGGCCGTCAAGTTCCTGCTGTACTCGCTGTTCGGCGGCCTGCTCATGCTGGTCGCGGTCATCGGGCTCTACGTGGTCGGCGGCAGCAAGACCTTCATGTTCCCCGAGCTGATCGGGGTCGTGCAGGACCCGGCCATGCAGAAGTGGCTGTTCGCGGGCTTCTTCATCGCCTTCGCGATCAAGGCGCCGCTCTGGCCGGTGCACACCTGGCTGCCCGACGCGGCCGCGCAGGCTCCGGCCGGCGCCGCTGTGCTGCTGGTGGGCGTGCTGGACAAGGTCGGCACGTTCGGGATGCTCCGCTTCTGCCTGGAGCTGTTCCCCGACGCGGCCAAGGCGTTCACGATGCCGATCGTCGTACTGGCGGTCATCAGCATCATCTACGGCGCCATCGTGGCCATCGGGCAGACCGACATGAAGCGCCTCATCGCGTACACGTCGATCTCGCACTTCGGGTTCATCGTGCTCGGCGTGTTCGCCATGTCGTCGGTCGCGCAGTCCGGCGCGGCCCTCTACATGGTCAACCACGGCTTCGCCACCGGCGCGCTGTTCCTGGCCGCGGGCTTCCTCATCGCCAGGCGCGGCTCGCCGTTCATCGGGGACTACGGAGGCGTGCAGAGCGTCGCGCCGGTGCTCGCGGGCTTCTTCCTGGTCGCCGGTCTGGCCGGTCTCTCGCTGCCGGGGCTCTCCTCGTTCGTGAGCGAGTTCATGGTCATGATCGGCACGTACTCCAGCCAGGCCCACGGGTCGGGCGCCCTGACGGTGGCCGCGGTGGTCGCCGCGGTGGCGGTCATCCTCGCGGCCGTCTACATCCTGTGGATGGTCCAGCGGACCATGAACGGGCCGACGGCCGAGCCGGTCAAGGCGTTCAAGGACCTGAACGCGCGCGAGATCTGGGTGCTGGCCCCGCTGGTCGCCCTGATCATCGGCTTCGGCTTCTTCCCCAAGCCGCTGCTCGACGTGATCAACCCGTCGGTGCACCAGACGCTGACCAACGTGAAGGTGCCCACCTCCACCATCGCTGAGAAGGGGACAGGTCAGTGAACTCCATCCCAGCGCCGACGATCGAGTACGGCACGCTGGCGCCGCTGCTGGTGGTGTTCGGCGCGGCCGTCATCGGAGTGCTCGTCGAGGCGTTCGCGCCCCGATACCTGCGTAAGTCGATCCACGTCCCGCTCACCCTGCTGAGCCTGTTCGGCGCGTTCGCCCTGGTGCTCGTGCAGGTGCTGCGCGGCAACGTGCCCACCGCGCCGGTCGCCATGGGCGCGGTCGCGGTGGACGGGCCCGCGCTGTTCATCTGGGGCGTCATCCTCGTCCTGTCGTTCGTGTGCGTGCTGCTGATCAACGACGAGGGCCACTTCGTCGCGTCGGCCGCGGCCGTGCCCGGCAGCGCCGACGAGGAGGAGGCCGAGGCCGCGGGCGGCGGGCACACCGAGGTGTACCCGCTGGTGCTGTTCGCGGTCGGCGGCATGCTGCTCTTCCCGGCCGCCCACGACCTGCTGATGATGTTCGTGGGCCTCGAGGTCATGTCGCTGCCGCTCTACCTGCTGTGCGGCCTGGCCCGCCGGCGCCGCCTGCTCTCGCAGGAGGCGTCCATGAAGTACTTCCTGCTGGGCGCGTTCTCCTCGGCCTTCTTCCTGTACGGCACCGCGATGGTGTACGGCTTCGCCGGCACCGTCTCGCTGCCGGGCATCAACGAGGCCATGGGCAGGAGCGCCTCGCTCGACCCGATCCTGATGCTCGGCCTCGCGCTGCTCGGCGTGGGCCTGCTGTTCAAGATCGGTGCGGCGCCGTTCCACGCCTGGAAGCCGGACGTCTATCAGGGCGCCCCGACGCCCATCACCGCCCTCATGGCCTCCGGCACGCTGGTCGCGGCCATGGGCGCCGTGCTGCGGGTGTTCTGGGTGGGTCTGGGGAACCTCGACTGGAACTGGCGGCCGATCATCTGGGGCGTCGCCGCCCTGACCATGATCGTCGGCTCGATCCTGGCGATCACGCAGACCGAGATCAAGCGGATGCTGGCGTACTCGTCCATCGCGCACGCGGGCTTCCTGCTCGTCGGCGTGATGGCCACGTTCGGCTCCGCCGAGCAGAACGCGGTCTCCCTGAAGGCGATCCTGTTCTACCTGGCGGTCTACGGCATCACGACGGTCGGCGCGTTCGCGGTGGTCACGCTCATACGCGACCCGGGCGGCGAGGCCGGGCACCTGTCGCGCTGGGCCGGGCTCGGCAAGCGCGCGCCGGTGCTGGCCGGGGTGTTCGCCTTCTTCCTGCTGGCCTTCGCCGGCATCCCGCTGACGAGCGGCTTCTTCGGCAAGTACGCCGTCTTCGCCGCCGCTCTGAACAGCGGCACGCAGCCCGGCGACTCGATGGGCGGCTGGATGGCCGGCCTGGTCGTGGTGGGCGTGGTGGCCTCGGCCATCGCCGCGTTCTTCTACGTCCGCGTGATCGTGCTGATGTTCTTCAGCGAGCCGGCGGCCGACGGCCCGGCGATCGCGGTGCCCAGTATGGGGACCGTGGCGGTCATCGCCGTTTCGTTGCTGGTTACCGTAGGAGTGGGGCTCTACCCGGAGTCCGTGCTCGGTGTCGCCAACGACGCCGCACACAGCCTGTTCATCAGATAAGGGGAATCTCGTATGTCTGCGCCTCCCGTGGTTGACCTTCCCATCGAGGACGAACGGCTGGCGCAGGACGTGGCCACCGGACTGGCCGCGGTCGAGAAGCTCCTGCGTTCGTCGGTGGAGAGCGAGGACGCCTTCGTCACGGAGGCGTCCAAGCACCTCATCGAGGCCGGCGGCAAGCGGTTCCGTACGCTGATGGTGCTGCTGGCCGCGCAGTTCGGCGACCCGTCCGCGCCGGGGGTCGTGCCCGGCGCGGTGGTGATCGAGCTGACCCACCTGGGCTCGCTCTACCACGACGACGTCATGGATGAGGCCCCGGTCCGCCGGGGCTCCCCGTCGGCCAACGCCCGGTGGGACAACACCGTGGCCATCCTCACCGGCGACTATCTGTTCGCCCAGGCGTCCGACCTCCTCGCGGACCTCGGTCCCGAGCTGATCCGCATCCAGGCCCAGACGTTCTCCCGCCTCGTCCAGGGGCAGATCCGCGAGACCGTCGGCCCGCGCGACGGCGAGGACCCGATCGGCCACTACCTGAGCGTGCTCGCCGACAAGACGGGCTCCCTGATCGCCGCCTCCGGCCGCTTCGGCGCGCTGCTGTCCGGCGCGCCCGCGGACGTCGAGGAGCGGCTCAGCCGCGCCTGCGAGGCCATCGGCGTGGCCTGGCAGCTCGGTGACGACCTGCTGGACGTGGCCTCGTCCGGCGCCCAGTCGGGCAAGACGCCGGGGACCGACCTGCGGGAGGGGATCAGGACCCTGCCGGTTCTGTACGCTCTGGCGTCGGAGGAGCCGTCGCGGCTGCGCGAGCTGCTGGCGGGTCCGGTGGCCGAGGAGGATGTGGAGGAGGCGCTGACCCTGCTCCGCGCCGACCCGGCGATGGCCCAGGCCCGGGCCGAGCTGGAAGCCTGGGTGGACCGCGCCCGTGCCGACATCTCCGGCCTTCCCGACATCCCCGCCAGGTCCGCATTTTTGGCGCTATGTGACTACGTGGTCCAGCGTTCCGGCTGATTTCCTGACCCGCTTCGAGGCGCGAGCCGTCCTCAAGCCGTCGTACGTGAAGATCGCCAGGGCCAGCCAGACGATCGAGAAGCCGATCCACCGGCTGGACGGCATGGTCTCCTTGGCGATCAGCACACCGCACGCGAACTGCAGGACCGGCGCGATGTACTGCAGCAGCCCCATGGTGCTGAGCGGCACCCGGATGGCCGCCGCCCCGAAGCAGATCAGCGGGATGGCGGTGCCGATCCCGCCGCCGACCAGCAGCAGGGCGTGCGCGAGGCCGTGGTCGGCGAACGTCCCCTGCCCGCCGGTCTGCAGGAAGAAGATGTAGCCGAGCGCGGGGAGGATCAGCACCAGGGTCTCGATCGCGAGGCCCTCGGTGGCCGGCACGTTGGCCCGCTTCTTCAGCAGCCCGTACACGCCGAAGCT
Organism: Nonomuraea angiospora; assembly: GCF_014873145.1. Taxonomy (NCBI): domain Bacteria; kingdom Bacillati; phylum Actinomycetota; class Actinomycetes; order Streptosporangiales; family Streptosporangiaceae; genus Nonomuraea; species Nonomuraea angiospora. The sequence continues at coordinate 8,327,880 of NZ_JADBEK010000001.1, forward strand.
CACGGCCAGCGTCAGCGCGATCCACGGCAGCCGCCCGTAGTCGAACGTCAGCACCAGCACCGCCAGGGCCCCGAACCCGACGGCCACCCACTGCATCGGCCGCAGCCGCTCCCGCAGCAGCACCACCCCGAACACCACGTTGACGAGCGGGTTGATGAAGTAACCGAGGGCGCCCTCGACGACGTGACCGCTGTTGACGGCGTAGATGTACGTGCCCCAGTTGAGGGTCACGACCATGGCCGCCAGCACCAGCAGCCCCAGCTTCATGGGCTGCTTGAGCAGCGGCCGGAACCAGGCCCAGTGCCTGCGCACCGCCAGCGCGGCCGCGACGGCGACCAGCGACCACACCATCCGGTGGGCGAGGATCTCAACGGCTCCGGAAGGCTTGAGGAGCGGCCAGTAGAGGGGGAACAGTCCCCACATCGTGTAGGCGGCGATCCCGAACAAGACACCGCGCCGAAGGTCAGGCATGAACCCCATCTTCGGCCATTACCACCTTTAAACACAAACGCCTCTCACTATACGGAAATGTGTAGAGCTCCTAAAGCGTTAGGCCCTATGTACTCTGGGACGAGACCTACTGGAGGTAGTGCCATGGGCTGGCTGTTCGGCGGCAACAAGACATCGATGGTCCGACCCGAGGACGCCCTCCCCGGCCGCCCGGACCCCATGCCGATCCCGTCGCGCCACGCGGTCCTCGACGCCCCCCTCACCCCGCCCGAGGGCCTCGAGATCGCCGACTTCGGCCTCGGCTGCTTCTGGGGCGCGGAGCGCAAGTTCTGGCAGACGCCCGGGGTGGTCACGACGGCGGTCGGATACCAGGGCGGCTACACGCCCAACCCGACGTACGAGGAGGTCTGCAGCGGCCTCACGGGTCACACCGAGGCCGTCAGGGTGGCCTTCGACCCGGCGAAGGTGTCGTACGAGGAGCTCCTGAAGGTCTTCTGGGAGGCCCACGACCCGACCCAGGGGATGCGCCAGGGCAACGACGTGGGCACGCAGTACCGGTCGGCGATCTACTACCACTCACCGGAGCAGCAGAAGGCCGCGGAGGCGTCGCGGGACGCGTACGAGCGGGTCCTGAAGCAGTCGGGCTACGGCGAGATCACCACAGAGCTGGCCCCCGCGGGCCCGTTCTACTATGCGGAGGATTATCACCAGCAGTACCTGTACAAAGTGCCCAATGGGTACTGCGGAATCGGCGGTACTGGGGTCTCCTGCCCGGTCGGACTGACGTCCGGTGAGGCGTGATCGGCCGCCTCTGATCCACGCTGCATCCTCACTGGGTGAGATTCTTGCGGGCGGTCCGGCGGTCCGGCGGCGTCTTGTGTTCTGGACGGCTGCTGGACGTGGAAAACGCCATGCGGGAAGACCGTGAAGGTGGTCGGGGCCTGAGACTGCCAATCGTGGCGATCTTCAGCCGAAAGTACGACTGATCGGTGGTCAATCGGACGACTCGGGTCGGGCTCTTCGGCTGAAGAATTCCCATGGCGTCGGCCGTCACCATCAGGACATGACCGACGAGAGCATGGCAGTACGATCCGCGCGTTCGCCGCGCGGCCGTGTGCGGGGTGGGTGGCAGGTCCCTGCCGGGTTGATCGCCCTCAGTCTCATTCCCCTGATCGCAGGTGCCCTACGCATGACTGAATTGGCCGGTGGTCCCGTGATCATGCCGGAGACCGCGGCCCTGGCGGCGCCTCTGCCCCTGGGGCTGCACATTGTCAGCGTCAGTGCGTACAGCATCCTGGGGGCCTTTCAGTTCGTCCCTCGATTGCGGCGTCGCAGAAACGGCTGGCATCGGAGAGCTGGGCGGCTGCTCGTCGGCTTCGGGCTTCTCGCGGCGCTCACAGGTATGTGGATGGCGCTATTCCATAGCCATCCCGGGGACGGCGGTCTCCTGCTCGGCTTCAGGCTCGTGTTCGGTGGGGTGATGGCCGTTTCGATCGTGCTCGGGTTCGTCGCGATCCGGCGGCGGGACGTTGCCGGGCATCGGGCCTGGATGGTCCGGGGTTATGCCATCGGCATGGGGGCCGGCACGCAGGCGCTCACCCAGTTGCCCTGGATTGTCATCCTCGGGGCGCCGAGCGGGCTCCCCAGGGCGTTGCTCATGGGCGCCGCGTGGGTGATCAATCTGCTGGTGGCCGAATGGGTCATCCGGCGGTGGCGCGTCCAGGCGGTGCTCCTCTGAGAGCAACTTTGTTAGGTCGATTGGGCGGCTGAGCCAGGTGCGGCGTGAGCCTGTGCTCGCTCATGAATCGCGATTCTGTGCAGAAAGATATACAGTTGATGTATGACTGCTCTGCACGACGCTACTGAACTGAGCGTCACAGAAGCGGCCCAGAGAGGGGTCGCCCGCCTGGTGGCTGATGCGGAGCAGGGAACCGATCTGGTGGTCACCCGCCGGCATCAGCCGGTGGCGGCCGTGGTGAGCATCCGCCGACTCAACGAGTTGGAGGAGGCGGCGGCCGATCTTCGTGATCTGGCGCTCGTGCTTACCCGATCGGTCACGGACACGGGGGAGCGAGTCTCGCTCGATGAGGTACTCGCTGCTTTCGGTCATACTCGTGAGTCCCTGGCCGCCATCCCAGACGACGAGTAAACGTGTCCGACATCGTCTTCACGGCGCCGGCGGTGGATGACCTCCGACGCATCGGCCCAGACGCAGTACCCAGGGTGCTCAAGAAGATTCTTCTCCTGCTGGACAACCCTGAGGCTGGTTACCCACTCGGCGGGGAACTGACCGGATTCCGGAAGCTGGTGGTCGGTCGTAACATCTGGCGTGTCATCTACCGCATCACTGAGGACAAGTCGGTGGAGATCTGTGAGGTGTGGGCTGTCGGTGAGCGGGCCGACGCGGAAGTGTACGCCGAGGCGACGGCGAGGGTCCACGAGGCGGGCACCGACCGTCCTGAGATCGTCCAGCTCAGTCAGGTGATCGAGCGTCTTGGCGCGCTGACCGATCACATTCGGGTGGAGAAAGCACCCCCTAGAGAGCCGGTTCCAGACTGGCTCGCGGATCGGTTGATCTACACGGCCGGGATGGCCCGCGAGGACGTTGCCGCTCTTGATCTGCAAGAGGCTGTCGACTTGTGGGCTGAGTACCGATCCAAGTCTCATTAGGCCGTACATCTATTGCCCGAAGCGAAGCGCTACCGCCAGCAGTACGTGTTCAAGATCCCGAACGGCCGCTGCGGGCGTCTCCTGCCCGGTCGGCCTGACATCCACCGAGGGGGAGCGATGACTCGCGGTACGCGGCGTGAGAGTGAGACGCAGGCTCTGGCCGGAAGTCTCACTCCCGACGAACGTCAGATGATCAGTGTCCTCGATCTTCAGCGCCTCGCCGTGGAGAAGGAGAGCATCCTGCCCGAACATGCGGCGCAGGCCAAGGAGCCGATCTATGGCGTTCTTTCCTCACTCAAGTGGTGGGAGGATTTGATCCACGACATGGAAGGGTGGCCTGGCGAGGTCTTTTACCCGGTCTACGAGTACCTCAATGACCTGACCGTTCGGGATGGTCTGGAGGAGTACTGCGAGGCTCTGCAGGGGATGGCTCGCACGAAGCTCACCAGCACGCTGAATCGCCTCGACGAGCGCTATCGCGCCGTGACGCATGAGGACGGTGGCGCTGAGCTCGCACGGTACTGGCGGCCCCTTTCAGAGGGGACCGAGACCCGATGGTGGTGGACTCGAAGGCCGAACCATCTACCCCCGGGTTGGGTTGGCGGTCGCTAGAGCCACGGCGACAACTTTCCCTACATGGTCAAGGCGTCGGCGCTGCGAGCCGCCCTCTCCGCCGGGCTGCGGCCTGGGGCCGATCCCGGCGGGAACGGCCAAGCCGCCCGCAGTCTGATGGCGCAGGTTCGAGCGCCATACTTCGGAGCGGCCCACGATCGCCATCGCCGGATTGATCTCCGTATCCGGCTGGGATCATCGACATCAGGCTGACGCAGGCAGGGGGCTCTGGGGGCCGTGGGTCGGAACCTGATGGACCACTCGCACATCGGTAGCGGTCGCACGGGCGCTCCGTACAGGGCGTGGCTGTCGATAGCCGTCATGCACGTCGCTCGCGATGCCCAGGCGGATCAACTCCCTATGTAGCGCCTCAGCGGCTTCGCGCGACTCCACCGGGCGTGAGGTCGGGCAGCGGGTGCGGCACCGTGGCGGCCAACATCCGCTCGTCCTTGACGTACTACCGGGACGCTGCCCGATCTCGACGGCTGCGAGGTGCTTCTTCGGGATGCCAGCCTGCATGGTCACAAGTAGGCCATCGACGCTGTGGTGGCGGCCGCCGCGCTGCGCTCGGTACGCCCTGCCATCGTTCTGACGTCTGACGCGCACGACAAGAGCAAACTGCGCGGGAAGCAGGGCAGGTGGTCCCTGTCTGACACTGTGCGAGGGCCGGGTGGAAGTTTCCGGAACCATTGCGGGAGGCGAACCGCTACCCAAGGCGTGGCGGCAGCTTCGCCGGCATCGGACATCAGCCCACGGAAGGGACAAAGGTTCGCTAACCTCTTCCGGTGATTTCCTACCGTGCGATCGTCCCTGCGGACCTCGACCGTGTGACCGCGTGGGTCGTGACCGAGCCCGTCGGCTGGATCCCCGCCGACCGTTACCTCGCAGAACTGGCCGAGAACATGTACCGGCCGGAGTGGACGTGGATCGCCAAGGTCGGCGACCGGGTCGTGGGACGGGCGCTGTGGTGGGGGCCGAGGGACAGCGCGCACCCGGTCGCGCTCGACTGCCTCGACGTGGATCCCGCGGTGGGGGAGCGCACCGCCGTCGCCGCCGAGCTGATCAGGGCCGCACTGGCGGTGTTCCCGCGGCCGGTGCAGTACGCGATCAAGGCGGCCGGCGGCTGGCGCGACGATCCGGCCACCTCGGCGGCCGTGGAATGGCGGCGGGCGGCAGCGCACGCGGCCGGCCTCACCCGGGAGGTGGAGCGGCTGCAGTTCGAGTGGGCGCCGGCCGACGGGGTGCCCCCGGCGACCGGGGTGCTGCGGTTCGCCGAGGCGTCCGATGAGGAGTTCCTGGCGGTGTTCACGAGAATCGCCGAGGGCAGCCTGGACTTCCAGACCCGGACGAGCGTGGCGGCCAAGGGCGTGGACGCGACCGCGCGCGAAGAGATGGACTTCTATCTCGGAGCGCCGGGCAAGCGGGAGTGGTGGCGGATCGCCTATACGCACGAGGGCGAGGTGGCAGGCATGGCGATCCCCTCGGCGACGCCGTACAGCGTGAACGTGGGGTATCTCGGGGTGGTCCCGGAGTTCCGGGGGCGCGGATACGTGGACGAGGTACTCGCCGAGATCACCCGCATGCACGCGGCCAACGGAGAGCCGCGCATCACCGCCTCCACCGACGTGGGCAACGCGCCGATGGCGGCCGCGTTCCTGCGCGCCGGATACCGCAACACGGAGATCCGGATCAACCTCTCCAACGCCCTTTAGTCCTACCGGCACGAGAGGTCCCGGCCTGGGCGAGGCGTCGACGTGTCACCCGTCGGCGGGATCTGCCGAGGAGTAGGAGGAGGCGATCCTGGCGTGGTCGTGGTAGATCGACAGTACGCGCGGGCCGGCGGGCGTCCCGTTCCTACGGAGGCACGGGCGTGGCCCTGCCCGGTCGGCCGGACGTCCGGCGAGGGACGGTCAGGCGGTGCGGGCGCCCTGTCGGGGGCTCACGGGGACCTCGAGGACGATGGCGTGGGCGCCGTCGGCGTCGATGAGGTGCTCTTCCAGGGTGGGGCCGGTGACAGCCAGGCGGTGGCGGTGCAGCCAGCCGAACAGGTCCTGTCCGGCTCGGACCATCCCCGCTGAGGGTGGAACGACGGCACGGGCAGGCAGGAGGAGCTGCTCGCCGGTGCCGGTGAGGTCACCGCGGCGGCCTCGGCCGTCCTGCTCACCGCCACGTGGGCGGTCAATCTGGCCGGGCTGCTGTGGGTCGCCGCCACAGCCGCCGGCGCGGCGGGCATCCCGACGCCCGCCGGGCTTCGTGTCACCGGCTTGATCGCCGCGCTCAGCGGCCTGGCCGCGGTCGTGCTTCCGTGGACGACCGGAACCGGCGGCCCCACGGGGGCGCTGGAACAGCTCGGGTACGCGCTCGACCTGCCCGTCATGATCTGGTACGGGGTCCTGGGGTGGCGGTATCTGCGCACGCCGCAGGGGTTCAGGCCTGCGCGGTGAGCAGGGCGTCGGCGAGGGCGGTGCGGGCGTAGAGGACCGAGCGGCCCGCCCGGTGGGTGCTGGTCAGGCCGGCGGCCCGCAGGGCGGTGAGGTGCTGGGACACCGCCGCCGCGGACAGGCCCGAGCGTTGGGCGAGCTCGGTGGTCGAGGCGGGCGTGTCCAGTCCGGCCAGGATCGATGCCCGGGAACGGCCGATCACGGCGGTAAGGGCTTCCAGCTGCGTACGTGTCCGGCGCTCCCACAACAGGCCGATGCCGCGCGCCGGGTAGGCCAGCTGCGGTGGTTCGGACTCGACGGACCGGGTCAGCACCCGCGGCCAGGCGAAGACCGACGGCACCAGGAGCAGCCCGGCTCCGGTCTCGATCCTGGTGATGGCGCAGTGCCGCTCTGTCAGATGGAGGCTGCCGCCGGCCCAGCGCACCGTGTGGTGCAGCTCGTCCAGCGCCTGGGCCGTGCCCTGCTCGGCCACCTGGCGGCCCCGGTGGAAGATGTCCGCCTCCAGGACCGAGCGGATCCTGGCCCAGTAGGGCGCTATCGCCAGGCCCCAGTAGACCTCGATCTCCGCCACGATCCGGGGCAGGCAGCTCCGCGGGGTGCGGTGAAGGCTGCGCAGCCGGGAGGGAAGAGCTCCTTCGCGCTCGGCGGCCAGGTGATCGACGTCCCGCCGTACCTGCTCGGGGTCGGTGGCCTCGATGGCGGCCAGCTCGTCGGAGAGGCCGGGCGAGGGGGCGGTCGGCGTCGGGTTGAGGAAGTCGGGGAGGTGGCCGCTGGGCGGGATCATGTCGGCCAGCCAGCCGCGATCGAGGCCCGCGGCGGCGAGCCGGGGGCGTACCTGGTCGGCCCAGCCGCGCAGCGGGCGCGGCGCCACGGTGGCGGCCAGCGCCCTGAAGCTGGTGACGACTTCCCACATGGGCGAGACGGCGAAGCGGGTCTCGGCCAGATCGTTCACCGAGAACGCGAGCCGCGCCTTCATATCGCCCTCCTTGATTCGGTCTGAGCTTAATCAGTGGATCCTCGACCCGCTGCCCAGCAGTATCCCGGAAGCAGGACGACCCGAAAGGCAGTCACGTACATGTCCGTTGACATCTCCTCCTCCGCCGATGCCGCGACCCAGCGGAAGGCCCGGCTGTTCCGTGCCCTGAGCACCGAGCCCGTGCTGGTGCTGCCCAATGCCTGGGACGCCGCCAGTGCGGCCGTCATCGCCGCGGCCGGCGCCACGGCGATCGCCACGACCAGCGGTGGCGTCTCGTGGTCGCTGGGCCGCGGGGACGGGCAGCGGCTGAGCCGGGACGAGATGGCGCAGGCCGCGCGGCGCATCGTGGACTCCGTCGACGTGCCGGTGACGGTGGACGTGGAGGGAGGGTACGGGCCGGACCCGGCGGATGTCGCCGCGACCGTGCGGGCGGTGGTCGAGGCCGGGGCGGTGGGCGTCAATCTGGAGGACTCCACGGCCGTCGGCGGTCCTCTGTTCGACGTGGCCGAGCAGAGTGCCAGGCTGCGCGCCGCCAGGGAGGCCGCGGCCGCCGCGGCCCTGCCGGAGCTGTTCGTCAACGCCCGTACCGACGTCTTCCTGTTCGGGATCGGTGCGGCGGACGGGCGGTTGGGCGAGGTGCTGGAGCGTGCGGAGGCCTACGCGGAGGCGGGAGCCGACGGCATCTTCGTCCCGGGCCTGCTCGACCTGGACACGCTGAACACCCTCTGCGCGGCATCGCCGCTGCCGGTCAACGCGATGGCCGTCGCGGGCGGACCGAGCGTCAGCGAGCTCGCGCAGGCCGGGGTACGCCGGGTCAGCCTGGGCACCGGCCTGGCCCAGGCCGCCTACGCCGCGACCCGGAGGGCCGCAGCGGAGCTGCTGGGCACGGGCGGTCTCACGGCGCTGGACGGCTCACTGGACTTCAGCGAACTCGACGTCCTGTTCCGCCGCTGATCGAGAAGCCGGAGGGCGGCCGCGTCAGCTAGGACAGGAGGGAGTCGTACGCGACCGAGTGCTGCTGCCCCGACATGAAGGACAGGAACTGCCTGACGAAGGCGCTGCGCGAGTAGGCGTCGGCTCCGCCGGTCAGATCGCGGCGGAAGGCCGTGCGGAACAGGCTCTGGAACTCCTGCGCGTCGATCGCCTGGTCGTCGTCGGCGTCCGTGACGTCGAACAGCACGTCGGCGACCTTGATCAGCCCTGCGCCGGGCAGAGAGACGGCCGTGGCGGCGTATTCCTGCCGGGTGACGCGCCCGTCGTCGTCGGCGTCGAGATTGGTCTGCAGCTCCCGCCACCAGGCGGCGTAGGCGTCGTAGAGCCGCTCCTCGTCCTGCTCGTCCAGGTCGAGCCGGGTGGCGAGCTCTCTTGCCATGGCCGCCAGGTCGGGCCAGGTGAGGTAGCCGTCGCCCGTCTGGTCCAGGACCTCGGCGAAGAACCGGTCGGCCGAGCGGGTGGTCGGGCTGACGTCGTCGGGGGCCGGGGTGACGAGCCTGACCAGGGCCGCGGCCTGGCCGGCCTTGCGGCGTACGGTCTGCCATGGTCCGGAACCACCGGTGTGGCTGGGATCCAGCAGGCTCACGAGCGAGTTGACGTCCACCCAGCCGTCCGGGAGCACGCGGCTGGCGAAGCCGGCGGTGAGGTAGGCCCCGTGCATGAGCGTCCGCGCACCGGGGAGGTCGGGCAGGGCGACCCGGCGGCAGAAGGGCTCCGGCAGCGACGCGATGGTGATCGCGGCGGCCACCGGGCCCGCCACGCTCCGGCCCGCGGCCCACACCGCGGGATGGTTGCGCAGCAGGGGCGGCGCGGGCACGTTGGCGAAGAGCCGGTAGAGGATGACCCGCACGGCCTCGGTGCTCTCCAGGCGGTGGGTGATCATGTCGTCGTAGTAGGCCCAGAACTCCAGCAAGGTGGCGGGGAGCTGGTCGCTGTCGCCCTCGATCAGGGCCAGGAACGCGCGGAACTCGGCGTAGAGCTGCTCCAGCGCGGGCCGGTCGAGCGACTCGCCGCTCAGCCGGTACATCGTCACCGTCGACTCGAACAGGGTCGCCACCACCCAGGCGCGTGCCCCGGCGTCCGTGCCGTCGTAGTGGCGGCCCTGCGGGTCGGTGCCCGAGATGCGGGCGTGCAGGCGGTTGAGGCGGGTCGCCTCCCGGGTGCGAACGTGCTGGTCGGGGTCGAGCACGCGCTGCATGCTCACCAACGTGTTGCGCAGCCGCCGCCACGGATGCGTCACGAACGACGAGTTTTCGATCAGCGCGGCGCCGATCTGCGGGTGCGCGGCCTCCAGGACCGTGGCGCGGGTCACCGCGAGGCCCCACCGCGCGTCGTTGACGAGGCGGCGCAGCATCGAGTCCGGCCCGAAGGCGTCCACGGCCTGCTCCGCGGTGCTCTGGCTCATCGAGGTTCCTCTCCCGTGGTGGCGCTCGACTGGCGGACGTCGCCGAACCGGCGCTGGCGCGATCGGTAGGCGTCAAGGCATTCCCAGAGGTGGGTCGCGCGGAAGTCCGGCCACAGCACCTGCGGGAAGACCCATTCGGCGTAGGCCACCTGCCAGAGCATGAAGTTGGAGATGCGCTGCTCTCCGGAGGTGCGGATGACCAGGTCCACGTCCGGCGTGTCGGAGTAGGGGAGATGCCGGGCGAAGGTGGCCTCGGTGACCTGCTCGGCCGGCACGTCGGCGCGGATCAGCGAGCGGGCGGCCTCCACGATGTCGCGGCGCCCTCCGTGGTCGAAGGCGACCGTCAGCGTCATCTGCCTGTTGTCGCTGGTGAGCGTCATCAGGTCGGTGATGTCCCGGACCAGGGTCGGCGGGATCCGCGGATCCGACATGCCCAGGAACCTGCACCGGACGCCCCGCGCGTGCAACGCCGGCGCGTGCTTGCGGATGGCCCGGCGCACGAGCCTCATCAGGATGTCGACCTCGCCCGCCGGCCTGCGCCAGTTTTCGGTGGAGAAGGCGTACAGGCTCAACCACCTGATGCCGGCCGAGCGGGCCTCCTCGATGATGTCGATGACGGCGGCCTCCGCCGCCTCGTGGCCCGCGGTGCGCGGCAGCGATCGCTGCGCGGCCCACCGCCCGTTTCCATCCATCACGCAAGCGACGTGACGCGGCAATCCGCTGACGACTTTCATAGCTGAGCGTGACTATATCATTACTCAAAGTGTTGTCGAGCGTGGGCTCACTGCGACCAGTGCGAATAGGGCTCCCGCAACTGCGTCTCGAGGATCTCGGTCGCTGACTCCTTGGGCAGGATCGGGTCCTGGAACGACTCCTTCCAGGGGTTGTCGAACAGCCAGGAGAACGGCTCGTCCTTCTCCAGGCGGTCGAAGTACGTGCCCTGTTCGTCGTGATAAAGGTCGACGTATTCGACGTAGGCGATCTGGGGCAGCAGCAGCTCGGCGTCCGCGGGGATCAGGTCGTAGCAGACGCCCATGTTCTGGTTGAACTCGCGCAGATACTGGCGGGCGCGGTCGTCGTCCTCGTCGTCCTCGCCGCCGGCCCACTCCCACAGGTCGTCGATCTCGAAGTCGCCGACGGCCTTGGCGCAGTTTTCCTTGTATCGCCAGTAGAGCTCGCCGAACGTCAGGAGCACGTCGCCCGTCCGGCCCGCGTCGTAGGCGAGCGTCTTCGAGCTGGCGTGCAGCATCCTGAGCGCCTGCTGGCACAGCTCCGCCGCCTCGCTGCCCCACACCTGGGCCAACCCCTTCGAGTGCCCCTCGATCGCGGCCGCCGCGCCGGCCATCCGGCCGGCGAAGTCGTGGAGCACCACGCCGAGGTCCAGCAGGCGTTCCGGATGGCTCCGGTCGAAGAACTTCCTGATGCCGGCCGCGCTGTTGGCCGAGACGTCCTCCTCGCGCCACGGCTCGGTGTCGGACGGAGGCCGGGAGTGACCCGGATCCCGCTGGCCGTGGACGGCTTTCCGCAGCTTGTCCAGACGGCGGTGGAGGATGCCCTCGGCCGTGTCGTAGTTCATGGCGGCGACGTACACCAGCTGGCCGAAGCCCTCGTACGACTCGTGGAACGCCTCTGACCGTTCCTTGAGGCCGGAGAACTTCCGGTTGAGCGCGGTCATCATCTTGTCGGCGGACGTCCATGCGCCGTCCAGATCGGTGCGCATGACCGCGACGGGGGAGTAGGCGCCGAAGTCGGTCCCCCAGACGTAGTGCCCGAAGGCCGAGCTCGGCATGCGGTCCGAATGCGTGCCGTCGCTGACGGAGGTCTTCGCGCCGAGGGCGTCGATGACCATCTGCTTCGAGCGCTTCTTGAGCTCCGCCCGGTCGACGACTATCCCGCGCTCAGGCGATGGCCATGATCGGTCCAGCTCAAGCCCGTCGTGCCACTGCCGCCAGGGTTCGGAGCTCGGGGGGTCCTGCATGCGCGTGTCCTTCCGGCGCCACGGGCCGATCGCGGCGGCCGGGCGCCGCCTACATACATGTTAGGCATGTCTGTAATCTTCCCGTCAAGATCGTGTAACCCCCGACTCGCCGGCTCTTCATCGTGGATCGCTCCAGGTGGCGAGGCGGTGCTGACGCAGGCGGTTTTCATGCGGAGATCATGCGCCCCGTGATCGATCGTGGTCAGTGACGACATTCGCGCTACGGAGGTTACGCATGAAGCACATCCGACACGCAGCCGTCCGCCTCGTGGGCCGGGTCCGCATGGGAGGCATGTACACCTACTGGAACTTCTTCAACTAAGAGGGCCGACGAGTGACGCATGCACCTGGTTCGGAGCGGCCCCCCGGGCCCCGAGGGCACTGGTTGTTCGGCAACACCGAGGAGTACGACCAGGACAGGAACGGCTTCCTGGAGCGGTGTCACCGTGAATACGGGGACGTCTTCTCGTTCGACGCCCGCACCATCGTGGTGTCCTCACCGGATCAGGTGCATGCGTTGCTCACCAGGACCAACAGAGACTTCCTGGCCGAGAATTCGCCGCTGGCGGGAAGCGTGGACACCGAGCGGATGGCGGCCGACGCCGAGCTGTGGACGACGACCCGCCGCGCGGGCTGGCAGGGGCTGCACCGGAGGGTGGCGCAGGCGCACGCCGAACGGCTGCGGGAGATCTTCCTCAAGACCGTCGGTGACGGGGAGATTGACGTGCTCGCCACGATGGCCGACTTCTCCGGCCGGGCGACCGCCGACTTCTGCCTGAGCGCGGACGCGGCAGGCGTCCCGGAGACGCTGGCCGAGAACGTCGCCGCCATCGACCCCCTGTCGCGCGACTCCCTGCAGCTGCCGCCGTGGTGGCCGTCGCGCAAGGTGCGGCGCTTCGCCCGCTCCCGCAAGCGGCTCCTGGCGCTCATGACCGACATCGTGCGCCGCCGCCGGTCGGCCGGGGACTCCGCCGCCGCGCAGGATCTCCTCGGCGTGCTCCTCGCCCCGGGCGATCAGCAGCTGTCCGACCTGCAGATCGAGCGGTTCCTGCGCGGGATCATGCTGGCCGCGCTGGGCGTCCCGGCCGCCGCGCTCACCTGGATCGTGTACGAGCTCAGCACCCGGCCCGACGTGCTGGCCCGGCTGGAGGCCGAGGCCGCGTCGGCCGGCGAGGTCCCGGTCATGGGGGACCTGCCGTACACCGAGGCGTTCGTCAAGGAGGTGCTCAGGCTCTGGCCGCCGACCTGGCTGATCGGCAGGACCGTACGTCACGGGACCGAGCTCGACGGGTGGCGTCTCAAGGCGGGGGATCAGGTGCTGTTCAGCCTGTACCGGCTGCATCGCGACCCGCGCTGGTGGTCCGACCCGGACCGGCTGGTGCCGGAACGGTGGCTGGAGCCCCACGTCGCGCCCGTCAGGCACACCTATCTGCCCTTCGGCGCCGGGCCGAGGGTGTGCGTGGGGACCCAGCTCGGCATGATGCAGCTGACCCTGGCGACGGCCTGGCTGGTCAGCGGCATGAGCCTGGCGCGGACGCGGGAGACGGAGATGGTGCCCGACTTCAGCGGTCTGCTGGTGCCGCGTGACCTGAGGGTCCGGCTGGAGCGGAAGGCGGTGCGGCAAGGCGCCTGAGCTTCTCCTGGACGTTGCCGGCTTCGAGCGCGCGGTGCTGCTTGTGGTAGAGATCGAGCGCCCGCTGCCAGGCGTCGCGGGCGGCGGCGGGCCGGCCCGTCTCGTGGTGGAGGTCGCCGATGCGGACGAGGGTGTCGGCGCCCTGGTAGGCGTTGCCGAGCTGCTCGCGCAGGTCGAGGCACCGGTCGTAGTAGCCGAGCGCCTCATCATGCTGCCCCGTCCGGTGGGCGATGTAGCCGAGGCTGTCGAGGGTGGCGGATTCGCCGTTCAGGTCCTCGTGCTTCTGGAACAGCTCCAGAGCCTGCTCGCAGTACGACCGCGCCTGCGGGTGACGGCCCAGCTTGGCGTGGCACCAGCCGGCGGCGCTGAGCGCGTTGGCCTCCCAGAGGGGGTCCCGGAGCTCGCGCTGCAGGCGCAGGGCGTTCTCGACGTGCGGGAGCGCGCGCTCGGGCGCGCCCAGCTCCAGCCAGCAGAACCCGAGCGTGTGGCTGGTGTGCGCCTGCCCGGCGAGGTCCTCCTCCTGCTCGAACAGCTTGAACGCGAGCAGCAGGTGCTCCAGGCCGTCGTCGGCCCGGGAGTCCTGCGCGTAGGCGTACCCCAGGTACCAATGGGCGAAGGCCCGGGGGACCGGCCGCCCCAGCCGCTCGGCGGCGGCCAGGGCCGTCTCCCAGGACTGGATACGCAGCTCGTGCTGGCACCGCTTGTGGTACGTGTCCATGGCCCACGCCAGCCGCCAGACGGCCGCGTCCAGGCCCAGCCTTTCGGCGTGCCGCTGAACGGCGATGAGGCTGGACTGCTCGTCCTCGAACCACGCCCAGGCCGACGCCGCGTCCTCGAACTCCTCCCGCCCGGCCTCGCCGGAGATCCGCCCGGCCTCGCCGGAGATCCGCGCGGCGAAGGGACGGTTGGGGTTGAGCAGCCGGTCGCCGGCGCACGCGGTGACCACGTAGGCGTCGACCAGGCGGGTCAGCGCCTCCACCCGCTCCTGCTCGGGCAGATCGGACTGCGCGCGTTCGGCGGAGTAGAGGCGGACCAGGTCATGCGTGCGGTAGTGCCCGGGGCGGTGCTGCTGGATCAGGTTGGCGGCTTCGAGGCGCCGCAGCGACACCCTGGTGCGGGAGTCGGGCAGGCCGGCGAGCGCGGCGGCCGACCGCAGGCTGATGTCCGGCCACGGCGCCAGTCCCAGCAGCGCGAACAGCCGGGCGGTGCCGGGGTGGAGTGCCTCGTACGAGGACTTGAACGCGGCCCGCAGGTCCGCGTTCAGGTCACCGGTCTGCAGGGCGTCGAGGCGGGTGGCGGGGCTGCTCAGCTCCTCGGCGAGGACCGACAGGGGAAAGCCGGGGTGCATGGCCGCGCGCGCGGAGAGCACGCTGATCGCCAGGGGGAGGCCGCCGCTGTGCTCGACGAGGGCGGCCGCGCTGTCGGGGTCCGCGCCGAGCCTCGACTCGCCCAGGTGCCGGCCGAGCAGGCGGCGCGTCTCGGCGGGCGTGAGGGCGTCCAGGCCGATCAGGCTCGCGCCGCGGGTGGCGTTCAGGCCCGGGAGGCGGTTGCGGCTGGTGACCACGACGACGCAGCCGGGGCTGCCGGGCAGCAGCGGCTCGACCTGGGCCACGTCGCGGGCGTTGTCGAGGACGACGAGCAGGCGGCGGTCGGCGACCAGCGACCGGTAGAGCCCGGCCTGGGCCTCCTCCCCGGCCGGGACGGCCGCCGCCGGGACACCGAGGGAGCCGAGGAAATGGCGCAGCGCCACATGGGCCGGCAGGGGGTCGCTGCCCGGGTCGAACCCGTGGAGGTTGACGTAGAGCTGGCCGTCGGGGAAGAGGTCGATGGTGTCGTGGGCCCAGTGCAGGGCCAGCGAGGTCTTCCCCATTCCCCCGGTGGCGCTGATCGCGGCGATGGCCACGCTGTTCCTGGTCCGGTCGCGGGCGAGGCGGTCCAGCTCGGCGCGCTCGCGCTCGCGGCCGACGAAGTGCGGTGGCGGGGCGGGTAGCTGCCGGGGGATCGGCGAGGCCGCCGGACGCGGCTGGGGTTCGGGCGTGCTGTCGGAGGTGAGGATCCGCTGGTGGAGCTGTTGCAGCCCGTTTTCGGGCTCCAGCCCCAGCTCCTCGGTGATCCGTTCGCGCAGTCTCCGGTAGACCGCCAGGGCGTCGGCGCGCCTGCCGCTGCGGTGCAGCGCGAGCATGAGCTGGCCGTGTGCCGACTCGCGCAGGGGATGGTCCGCGACGACCGCGGTCAGCTCGGTGACGGCTTCGGCGTGCCTGCCCGCCGCGAGCATGGCCGAGCCCCGCTCCTCCACCGCTTCCAGCCGCAGCTCCTCCAGCCTGGCCACTTCCGCCTGGACGAAGGAGCCGTCGATCCCCACCAGCGGCGCCCCGTGCCAGAGGCTCAGCGCCTCGTCGTAGCGGGTCACCGCGGTCTCCGGGTCGCCCGCGGCCGCCGCCTTGCGGGCCCGCGCCACCCCGTCGAGGAACCTGGACAGGTCGAGCTGGCCGGGTGCCAGCCGCACGACGTACCCGGGCCGCTGCGTGCGGATCAGCTCGTCCCCCGCGGCGGCGCACGTCTTCCTGAGGTCGGAGATCAGCATCCTGACGCGCGAGGAAGGGGAACTCGGCAGCGGTTCGCCCCACAGCGACTCCGCCAGCCGCTGGACCGACACCACGCGGTTGGCGCTCAGCAGCAGGATCGTCAGCAACGCCCCCTGCTTGCCGGTCAGGACGACGGATCCGCTCCCGGTCTGGAGCTCCACCGGTCCGAGAAGGCGGAACCTGGCCCGCGTAAGACCTTCAGCACTCACCGGCGACCTCCCGCGGAACCAGCTCCCCGAGGTGAGGATAGTCGAGGCTTGATCACCGCGCCGGATTCGCATTTCGCAATTGGCGAGGCGCGGCTGCCGCCGGACCTGCCGTGTTTACTTCGCTGTCATCCGGATCTTTCATTATGAAATGAGTACGGCGCAGGCCGATGCCGGCCGCTGAATCACCGTCCAACCATGAAACCACAGGTGGACAGGGGGATTCGGGCGGCAGAAAACGGAGGTATGCATGGACGTGCGGCTCGACCATCTCGTCTGCTGGGTCTCCGACCAGCTCGATTCCCTGCATTTCTACGAGCAGGTTATCGGCCTGCCCGGGGTGCGGGCCGAGGAGTTTCGCGAGGGAAAGGCGGCGTTTCCGAGTGTACGGGTCTCGGCCGAGACCATCCTCGACCTGATGGCGTACGAGGCCTCCATGGGGGTGGACGAGGGCACCGGGGTCAAGGGCAGCACCGGGCATCCGATCAACCACTTCTGCCTGGCCGTCGGAAAGGAGGATTTCGACGAGCTGCAGGTCCGGCTGAAGCGGCACGGGGTCGAGATCACGGGCTCCGGCGTCAACTCCTTCGGCGCCCAGGGCATCGCCCCCGAGACGATGTTCTTCCCCGACCCTGACGGCAACGTCGTGGAGGTGCGCTACTACGAGTGACGGCGCAGCTTGGCCCGGGCGGCGCGGCGTACGAGGGGGCCCATGTCCTCCAGGGCCGCCACCAGGCCCGCCAGGCTCTCCAGGGCGTCGAACGCCTGGTTCGCGCCGTCCGGGTCCACTCCTTCGTAGAGCTCCAGGCCCACGAACGCCGCCGCCGTGGCCTTGGCCAGGCCCGTCACGTCCACGAACTCCGCCAGCGGCGACCTGGCCAGCACCCTCCCCAGCGCCTGCTCGACCTCCTCGATCCACAGGTTGAGGCCGGTGGCGGTGGCCGGTGCGAGCTTGGGGTCGGTCTGGCCGCCCGCGAGGACCTGGGCGAGGGCGGCGACGGTGCCTTCCGCCCGTTCCTCCGCGTGCAGCGCGCGGCCGAGGTCGAGGAGCTCGCGGAGGGTGGTGACGGCGGCGAAGCGGGCGCGGTAGAGGGCGACGCGCTGCCGGGAGCCGTGCTCGACGGCGTCCGCGAGGAGCTGGTCGACGCTGCCGAAGTGGTAGAAGACGAGGGCCTGGTTGACCCCCGCCGCCGCGGCGATCGTCCGGGCGGAGACGCCGGCGATGCCGTGCTCCTTGAGCGTCTCCAGCGCGGCTTCGAGCAGTTTGGTACGTGTGTCGGCCACCGGTCTCACGTTAGCGGGCTCCGGCGTCGCTGCCGGAACTGTCGGTCGGGTCTGGTACACAGGCGGGCATGGGTGTGAGCGTCGATGAGTTCCTCCAGTTGCTGGACGAGTTGCCCGGGGTCCACATGAGCCACGGTGGCGAGTGGATCGGGCTCAAGGTCCGCGACAAGGGCTTCGGCTACCTGTGGGAGGCGACCGAGACCGTCGGGCTCAAGGCCACGATCGAGGAGCAGATCGCGCTGGTGGCCGAGCGGCCCGACGTGTTCGAGGTGCAGTTCACGGCCGGGCGGTTCGGCTGGGTGGTCGTGCACCTCGACAAGATCGACTCTGACGAGCTGTTCGAGCTGGTGGCCGAGGCCTGGTGCCTGACCGCGCCGAAGGCGATGGTGGCCGAGTTCGAGGCCGCGCATCAAATCGGGCAGGGCGCGTTATAGGTGCATTCCGGGTAATCTCGGGCATTGTGGGCGCTGTGCACGTGCGGTTGCGGGAGTGGCGCGCGGACGACGCGCCGGTCGTGCTGAGGGCCTTCCGGGCGCCGGACCTCCGGACCCAGGCGTCCTGGCCCGTCGTCACGCTCAAGGACGCCTCCGGGTGGATCGCCGCCTGGCGCGGGGTGGGCCACGCGTTCGCCATCACGATCGAGGGCCCCGAGGGCGAGCAGGTGGTCGGAAACGTCGCGGTGTCCCGCCTCGACGACCACGACAGCGGCTGGGTGTCCTACTGGGTCGTGCCCGAGGCCAGGGGTCGGGGCATCGCCGCGGCGGCCACCGGGGAGCTGGCCCGGTGGGCGTTCGGCGAGCTGGGGCTCTGCCGGCTGGAGCTGGAGCATCACGTCGACAACCCGGCGTCGTGCCGGGTCGCCGCGAAGGCCGGGTTCCGGCCGGAGGGCGTCCAGCGCGGCGAACGCCAGGAGGTGGAACGCCACGTCCGCCTGGCGACCGACCCCCCGATCGCCGCCTTCCCGGCCCCGTGACCGGCCCCCCGATCGCCGCCTTCCCGGCCCCGTGACCGGCCCCCCGATCGCCGCCTTCCCGGCCCCGTGACCGGCCCCCCGATCGCCGCCTTCCCGGCCCCGTGACCGGCCCCCCGATCGCCACCTTCCCGGCCCCGTGACCGGCCCGCCGATCGCCGTCTTCCTCGCTGCTCGGTGACCGTCACGCACAGCTGACCCGTGGCCACGTACCGCCCCGCTGATCTACCCTTTCTTGGTGGACAGCGAGAGTCTGGCCGCAGCCGGTCTCCTGGAAGCCCTGAGCCGGGCGTCAGGGATGCTCGCGGAATTACGTCACCCGTTCGCCAGAAGCGAGCCCTTCTCCTATTTCCTCCCGCCCGCCGGCGCCCGCGTCGGCACCGGCCTCACGCTGCCCGATGGCCGCGAGGTCCGTTTCGAGGTCTCCATCACCGTCTTCGCCGGCGCCTTCCACATCGAGGGGTCGATCACCGCGGAGGACGAGCCGCTGTTCGAGCTCCCGCGCAAGAGCGTGCCGGACCTCCGTGACGCCCTGGCCGTGCTGGACGACTACGCGGGGGAGGTGGTGGCCCCGGCGGGACGGCTGATCGACCAGCAACTGGACGAAATTGTCTAACTGTCAGACAATGGTGGGCATGAGAAACGGACCACCCGCCGTTGTCGCTGCCTCCGTGCTCTGGGGCACGGCCGGGACGGCAGGACTGCTCGTCTCCGCCGACTCCGTCGCACTGGCCGCCGCACGGCTGGTCATCGGGGGGACGGCGCTCGCGCTCGTGGCCGGGGCCGGCGTCAGGAAGGCGATCAGGCCGAGCCTGCTGCTGGCCGCCGTCGCGGTCGCCGCGTACCAGCTCTGCTTCTTCGCCGCCGTCGCCCGCACGGGGGTCGCCATCGGCACCGTGGTGGCGATCGGGAGCGGGCCCGTCTTCACGGGGCTGCTGTCCTGGCTCCTCCACGGTCACCGGCCGACCGCGCGGTGGGCCGCGGCGACCGCCGCGGCCATCTGCGGGTGCGCCGCGCTCATCGTGGGCGGCGGGGCCGAGGCCGGCGGGCAGACGGTCTCGGGGGTGCTGTTCGCGCTGCTCGGCGGCCTGCTCTACGCCTTCTACGCGGTCATGGCCGCGCGGGCGATCGGCCGCGGGGCCGAGTCCAACGCCGTCATGGGGGTCATGTTCGGCGGTGCGGCGCTCATCATGCTGCCCGTCCTCCTGGCGAACGGGCTCGCCTGGATGAGCGAGCCGCGCGGGCTGCTCGCCGTCCTCTACCTGGGCCTCGGCACCACGGCCCTGTCCTACTTCCTGTACGGCAGGGGCCTGCGGACCACGCCGGTGGCCACGGCCGCCACGCTGGCCCTGGCGGAGCCGGCGGTCGCGGCGCTGCTCGGCCTGGTGGTGCTCGGCGAGCGGCTGGCCCCGATCTCGATCGCGGGCCTGGTGCTCCTCGCGCTGAGCCTGGTGGCCGTGGCGATCCCGGAGAAAGCACGCGACCAAGAGCCCGTGCCGGAAAGGGAGCTAGAGTCGCAGCCGTGACGTTGCCGCTCAGACCCGTCTCCACCGTCGGCGCGCTCGCCGACTCCCTGCGCAGCAGGGTGCTGTCCGGCGAGATCCCGCCCGGCACCCCGCTGCCCGAGCAGGAGATCGCCGCCTCGTACGGCGTCGCCAGGCCGACCGTGCGCGAAGCGCTGGCGAGCCTCGTCCACGAGGGGCTGCTGAGACGCGAGCGCAACCGCAGCGCTTATGTCCCCGAGGTGACGCTTTCGGACCTCGACGATCTCATGTACGTGCGCAGGCCGCTCGAAGACCTCATGGCGCAGGCCGTGGCCGGGCAGCGGGTCCCCGGGGCGGAGGCCGCGCTGCACCGGATGGCGGCCCTGCCCGCCGACGCGCCCTGGTCGGAGAGCGTGGCCGAGCACATGGCGATGCACCAGGCGCTGATCGAGGCGGTGGGCAGCCCCCGGCTCGAACGGCTCTACGGAGTCCTGGCGGCGGAGACGCGGCTCGGGCTGGTGCGGCTCCGGGAGGTCTACACGGACCGGGACGTTTTGGTGCGCGAGCATCGCGAGCTGCTCGACGCCATCGCCGACGGCCCACCGGACGCGGCCAGGGCGGCGGTGGCCGCGCATCTCAGCCACTCGTGGGGCGGTCACTGAGGGGGTCAACCGCACCATTGTGTGCGAACCCTTGCGGGACAGCCCCTGAACTCGCAAGAATCGCGCCCATGCACGGCAATCCGATGCCGGACTCCTACGTATATGTCACGGAAGAGGGCGTCACCCGTCACTACGCGGACGGTAGCGTCGAGGCCCTCGCCTGGGAGGACGTGGTGGAGGTCCGTGTCGTCACCGAGGCCGGGGAGGACGTCCTCTACATCCTGCTCGACCGCGACGGCGAGGGCTGTGTCGTGCCGCGTTCGGCCACGGACGCCACCTTCCTGGCGCGGCTGCGCTATCTGCCCGACTTCGACCTCGATCGGCTGGCCCTGGCCGCCGACTCCACGGGTGACGGGGTTGTGGTCGTCTGGCGCAGTCCTGACCCGCCGTCCGCATTGCCGGATCTGGAGTACGACTAGCGGCTTGATTCAGCCGCAACCTGCCGAAATACCCCCGTAAACCGCACATTTTGCCAGCCAGAACGCTGCACTTATGGATCGTTCCGTCAAGCCCTTCTGTTGCTGAGCCCTCGTCCGATTGTGGACATTGGACGTTATTCCCCGTACCGGAATCGATCTTTACTCTTTAGTGGGGGCCGCCGCCCTTGATTGTGCGTGGGACATGTCAACCCATGTGGTTCAAGGAACGTCCTGTTATCGCGGTGCACAAAAGTTTCTCAGGGTGGTGCTATGAGGGTGGGGACTGGGGAGTCCGCTGTCGTGCTCCTCGGGGCCGTGCCACGCCGCGCGTCGAGCATCTGGACGCGCGCGTACCTGCGGCTCCTGTTAGGCGGGGACACGACCTGCGCACTGCTGGCATGCGTCTGCGTGCTGGGCATCCGGCTC
Organism: Nonomuraea angiospora; assembly: GCF_014873145.1. NCBI lineage: Bacteria > Bacillati > Actinomycetota > Actinomycetes > Streptosporangiales > Streptosporangiaceae > Nonomuraea > Nonomuraea angiospora. The sequence continues at coordinate 8,349,074 of NZ_JADBEK010000001.1, forward strand.
GTCGCCGGGGTGTTCATACCGTGGATCGAGTTCATGCTCGGACTCGGCCTGATCGTCGCCTGGCCCGTCGCGCTCATGATGGGCGGCGCGTACCGGCAGCGCGCCAACGGCGAGGGAACGGACGAGTTCAAGGCCGTCTTCAACGGCGGCGTCGGCCTGATGGCGACCGTCGCCATCCTGGCCTATGCGACGCAGACCGCGGTCGCGCGCAGCTTCGTGATGGCGATGCTGCCGCTGGCGCTGCTGTCCACGCTGTACTTCCGCTACCGGATGCGTAAGCGTCTCCACCGCAGGAGAGCGGTCGGCGACTACATGCGCCAGGTGATCGCGGTCGGGCACCGGGAGTCGATCCTCGACCTGGTGATGCAGTTCAGGCGGCAGCCGCACCACGGGATGCAGGTGGTGGGAGCCTGCCTTCCCCACAGTGCGATGGACAGCGCGCTGGACATCGACCTCGACGGCATCCCCGTGCTCGGCTCCTTCGGCGACGTGGCCGAGGTGGTCGAGCGCGTGCGGGCCGACGCCGTGGCCGTGCTGGCCTGCCCGGAGCTGGACGGGGCCGCGCTGCGCCGGCTGGCCTGGAGCCTGGAGACCGCGCGCACCGACCTCTTCGTGGCCCCCGCGCTCATGGACGTGGCCGGGCCGCGCATCAGCATCAGGCCGGTCGCGGGGATGCCGCTCCTGCACCTGGAGCACCCCGAGTTCGACGGCACCAAGCAGGTCGCGAAGACCGTCTTCGACCGCCTGGTGGCGGCGACCGCCCTGCTGCTCCTGGCGCTGCCGCTGCTGGCCATCGCGCTGGTGATCCGCCTCACCAGCCAGGGGCCCGCGCTGTTCCACCAGGTGAGGGTGGGCAAAGGCGGCAAAGAGTTCCATGTCGTGAAATTTCGTACGATGGTGGTTGATGCGGAGCGGCTCAAGAGCGCGCTTCTGGACTCGAACGAGTTCGACGGCGTGCTCTTCAAGATTAGGAACGATCCAAGAATCACTCGGGTAGGCGCTTTCCTGCGGAAATACTCGCTCGACGAGCTGCCCCAGCTGCTGAACGTGCTCCGAGGAGAGATGTCCCTGGTCGGCCCCCGCCCGCCGCTGCCGGAGGAGGTGGGCCAGTACGGCGCCGACGTCCGCCGCCGGCTGGTGGTCAAACCGGGCATGACCGGGCTCTGGCAGGTCAGCGGCCGCTCCGACCTGAGCTGGGAGGAGTCCGTACGCCTCGACCTGCGGTACGTGGAGAACTGGTCGCTCATCCTCGACCTGCAGATCCTCTGGAAGACCTGGTCCGTCGTCACCCGTGGAGAAGGGGCTTACTAGCGGTGAAAGCACTCGTGCTCGCCGGCGGGTCGGGCACACGGCTCCGGCCCATCACGCACACCTCGGCCAAGCAACTGGTGCCGGTCGCGAACAAGCCGGTCCTCTTCTACGGGCTGGAGGCGATCGCGGCGGCGGGCATCAGGGAGCTCGGCCTGGTGGTCGGCGACACCCATGCGGAGATCGAGTCCGCCGTGGGGGACGGCTCGGCCTTCGGGCTGCAGGTCACCTACCTGCGGCAGGAGGCCCCGCTCGGGCTCGCGCACGGTGTGCTGATCGCCAGGGAGTTCCTGGGCGACGAGGACTTCGTCATGTACCTGGGCGACAACTTCGTCGTGGGCGGCATCAACGACCTGGTGGACAGGTTCGCCCGCGAGCGGCCCGCCGCTCAGATCATGCTGACCAGGGTCGGCGACCCGCGCCAGTTCGGGGTGGCCGAGCTCGACGCCGCCGGCCGGGTGATCGGCCTGGAGGAGAAGCCCGCCCGCCCCAAGAGCGACCTGGCGCTGGTCGGCGTCTACCTGTTCAGCCCGGCCGTCCACGCGGCGGTGGCCGAGCTCAAGCCGTCGTGGCGGGGCGAGCTGGAGATCACCGACGCGATCCAGTGGCTGATCGAGGCGGGGCTGCGCGTCGAGTCCTCGGTGATCTCCGGCTACTGGAAGGACACCGGCAACGTCACCGACATGCTGGAGGTCAACCGGCTGGTCCTGGAGTCGGTCGAGCCCAGCGTACGCGGGCACGTGGACGACGCCAGCGAGCTGGTGGGCCGGGTGGTCGTCGCGGAGGGGGCCGTGGTCGAGCGGTCCAGGATCGTCGGCCCGGTGATCATCGGTCACGGCGCGCGGATCCGTGACAGCTACGTCGGCCCCTTCACCTCCATCGGCGCCGACTGCGCCGTCACCGGCAGCGAGATCGAGTATTCGATCGTGCTGCCCAGGGCCTCCATCGCCGGGGTCGGCCGCATCGAGTCGTCGCTGATCGGCCACGACGTCGAGGTCACCCCGGCACCCAACACGCCCAGAGCCCACCGTCTCGTGCTGGGCGATCACAGCAAGGTACAGATCAGTTCATGACCCGGATCCTGGTGACGGGCGGTGCGGGCTTCATCGGCTCGCACTTCGTCCGCAATCTGCACGACATGTACGTCACGGTGCTGGACAAGCTCACGTATGCCGGCAACCGGGCCAACCTCGAAGGAGCGCGCCACGAGTTCGTACACGGGGACATCTGCGACGCCGAGCTGCTCAGGCGCGTCGTCCCCGGCCACGACCTCGTCGTGAACTTCGCGGCCGAGTCGCACGTGGACCGGTCGATCGAGGGCGCGGCCGAGTTCATGCGCACCAACGCGCTGGGCACCCAGACCCTCCTCCAGGCGTGCCTGGAGGCCGGGGTGCCGAAGGTGGTCCAGGTGTCGACCGACGAGGTGTACGGGTCGATCGACATCGGCTCGTGGGACGAGGACGCGCCGCTGCGCCCGCGCTCGCCGTACGCGGCGTCGAAGGCCGCCGGCGACCTGATCGCCCGGGCCTACGCGATCACCTACGGCCTGAACGTCTCGATCACCAGGTGCGGCAACAACTACGGGCCGAGACAGTACCCGGAGAAACTCATCCCGCTGTTCCTGACGAACCTGATGCGCGGCCGGAAGGTCCCCCTGTACGGCGACGGCGGCAACGTCCGCGACTGGATCCACGTCGCCGACCACTGCGCCGGCATCCGGCTGGTCGCCGAGAAGGGCGAGCCGGGCGAGGTCTACAACATCGCGGGCACGGCCGAGCTGACCAACAAGGAGCTGACCGGCCGCCTGCTCCAGGCCTGCGGCAGGGGCTGGGACGCGGTCGAGTACGTCGAGGACCGCAAGGGCCACGACCGCAGGTACTCGATGGACGACGCGAAGCTGCGGGCGCTCGGCTACCGGCCGGAGATCCCGTTCGAGCAGGGGCTGAAGGAGACCGTCCGCTGGTACGCCGAGCACCGGGACTGGTGGACCTCGTGATCGATCGGCTGTGCCGGGAGGCGGCATGAGGTGGCTCATCACGGGCGCCGGCGGCATGCTCGCCGCCGACGTCCTGGACAGGGCGGCATTGACCGGGGAGCCGGTGCTCGCGCTCGGCCGGGCCGAGCTGGACCTGCGCGACAGGCGCGCGGTGCGGGACTTCGTGTCCGCCTACCGGCCGAGAGTCGTGATCAACTGCGCCGGCTGGACCGCGGTGGACGACGCCGAGGCCGGCGAGGCGGAGGCGCTGGCGGTCAACGGGCATGCCGTGCGCTGGCTGGCCGAGGCCTGCGACCTGGCGGCGGCGCGGCTGGTGCACGTCTCCACCGACTACGTCTTCGACGGGGACGGCGTGGTGCCGTACGCGGAGGACGCGCCGACGGGGCCGATCAACGCGTACGGGCGGACCAAGCTCGCCGGGGAGTACGCGGCGCTGGAGCACGGGCACTACGTGGTGCGCAGCGCCTGGCTCTACGGCGCGGGCGGCGCGAACTTCGTGCGGACCATGATCCGGCTGGCGGACGAGCGGCCCACGGTCGACGTGGTCGACGACCAGCACGGCCAGCCGACCTGGGCGGCCGACCTGGCGGACTACCTCGTCCGGCTGGCCCGCTCCGACCTGCCGCCGGGCGTCTACCACGGCACCAGCGCGGGCGAGACCACCTGGTGCGGGTTCGCCAAGGAGATCTTCGGCCTGCTCGGCGCCGACCCGGACCGCGTACACCCCGTGACCAGCGAGGCCTTCCCCCGCCCGGCCAAGCGGCCGGCCTACAGCGTGCTCGCGCACACGAAGGGGGAGCCGATCCGGCACTGGCGCACGGCGCTGCACGCGGCCTGGCCGGTGCTGATGCGTGGGCGTCGGTGCAGCGTCGTCTGAAGGACTCGGTGCTGTGGCTCATGGTGGCGGGCCTGGCCGGGTGGGCGGGCCTGCGCCTGTGCGGCTGGGAGCCGAAGTTCGTCTGGTCGCAGCTGGTGTCGTTCACTCCGTACGCGGCCGTGCTCGCTCTGGTGCCGCTGGGGTTCGCGATCTACCTGCGCTCCGGGGCGCTGGTGGCGGCCGCGCTCGTCGTGGCCGTCGCCTTCGCGGTCATCGTGCTGCCGCGGGCGATCCCGGAGGGCAACCCGCCCGCCGGCGGTCCGGTGCTGCGGGTGATGGCCGTCAACCTGCTGCACTCTTCCGTGCTGCCGCCCGATCTGGTCGACGCGGTCGAGCGCGAGCGGCCTGACGTGCTGCACCTGCTGGAGTTCACCGACCTGATGCGGGAACGGGTGGAGGAGCTCGGGCTGGGGCGGCTGCTGCCGTACAAGATCGTCTTGCCGGGGGAGGACTCCCAGGGCGCGGCGATCTACTCGCGCTACCCGCTGCGGCCGGGGGACGCGCCGATCGCGGCCCCCGCCTTCGTGGAGAGCCCGCGCCACCTTCCCGCCGTCGTCACCCTGCCGGGCGGGCGGGAGGTGGACCTCGTCGCGGTCCACGCGTGCGCGCCCTCCGAGGGCTGGCGTACGGCGTGCTGGGCGTCGAGCATCCGGGCGCTGCCACCTGCCGGAGGGCGCCTGCGCGTGCTGGCCGGGGACTTCAACTCCACCCTGGACCACGCGGTGCTGCGCGACCTGATCGCCACCGGCTACCGGGACGCCGCCCACGTCACCGGCCAGGGGCTGTCCATGACCTGGCCCTACTACGAACAGTCGCGGTTGTTCCCGAAGGTGGCCATCGATCACGTGCTGGCCGACCCCCGGATCGCGATCCGGAGCTTCCGGACCCTGCGGATGCCCAGGACGGACCATCGCGCGACGCTCACCGAGCTGGTCCTTCCGTGATGTCACGTTTCCGGAGCCGGAACCGATATGTCATGGACACCCAGGGGGATGGATGACGAGGTTGCCGGAGCAGGCCTCCAGGAAGACGATACTCGGCACCACACTGGACGCCCTCACCATGCGCCAGGTGATCGCGCGGTGCGTGGCGGCGGTCTCGGAGAACAGGAGACTCACCATCGGCGTGGTGAACGCCGCCAAGGTGGTCAACATGCGGACGGACGCCGCATTACGGCAGTCCGTGGTCGACAGCGATCTCGTGCTGGCAGACGGGCAGTCGGTGGTCTGGGCGGCGCGGATGCTCGGTCACCGGCTTCCCGAGCGGGTCGCGGGCATCGACCTGTTCACGGAGCTGATGGCCGAGGGGCACCGGCGCGGCTACCGCGCCTATTTCCTCGGCGCGACCGACGAGGTGCTGGCCGGGGTGCTGGCGGAGGTACGGCTGCGCTTTCCCGGGCTGGGCATCGCCGGTTCGCGCAACGGATACTTCGCGGTGGAGGACTCGGCCGAGGTCGCCGCCGAGATCGCCGAATCCCGAGCCGACCTGCTGTTCCTGGGCATCACCTCGCCGAAGAAGGAGATCTTCATCCGCGAGTGGGGCGAGAGCACCCGGGCGCGGATCATCCACGGCGTGGGCGGCTCGTTCGACGTGCTGGCCGGGCACACCCGCAGGGCGCCGCTGCGCTGGCAGCGCCTGGGCCTGGAATGGCTCTACCGCATGCTGCAGGAGCCGTTGCGGCTCGGTCCGCGCTACGTGCGGACCAACGGCAGATTCCTGCTCCTGGTGCTCCGGGAGCGGGCCGGTGTCAAACGCAGGATCGAGGAGACGACGTGACGGATCACCGGATCGCTCTGCTGAGCTCCGGACATCAGGACTTCGTGACGGGCATGGTGGACCTGTCCGTGCGCGGGCTGCCGCCGGGCTACGCCGACGGCGAGTTCGTGTTCACCCGCCGCGGACGCCAGAACGCCGACGGGACGTGGACGGCGGCGCCGGAAGGGCGCAGCATCCGCTACTCGGCGATCGTCGCGCTCGGCGTGGGGACCCTGACGGAGCAGCGGCAGCGGGCGGCCCTGGCCGGTGACAGCCTCCTCGACCTGGTGGGCAACCTGATCAAACGGCTGCCGGAGGTGACGGGGGCCGGCGACGCCGCGCTGATCTGCTGGGCGGCTGCGGAGGCCGGACACGCCGATCTGGACCTGGCGCTGAGCCGGCTCGCGGAGCTCGACACGGGCGCCCAGATCCACACCGTCGAGGCGGCGTGGGCGCTGGCCGCCCTGGTCGCGGCCGGCGTGACCGACGGCCGGGCCGAGCGCGCCCGCGAGCGGCTGCTGGCAGGGCTGCGGGGCAACCGGCTCTACCCGCACGCGCTCGGGAAGGGGCCGCTGGTCCCCCGGTACCGCGCCCACGTGGGCTGCTTCGCCGACCAGGTCTACCCGCTGCAGGCGCTGGCCAGGCTGCACGCCGCCACCGGCGACGCCGAGGCGCTGCGCGCGGCCGAGCAGGTGGCGGAGGGCATCTGCCGCGCGCAGGGCCCGCAGGGGGAGTGGTGGTGGCACTACGACGCCCGTACCGGGTCGGTGGTCGAGGGCTATCCGGTCTACAGCGTCCACCAGCTGTCGATGGGGCCGATGGCGCTGCTCGACCTGGCAGACGCGGGGGGCACCGCCTACGTGGCGGAGATCTCCAAGGGGCTCGACTGGATGATCGAGCGGCCCGCCTTCGTGCTCGAAGAGCTCGCTCTGACCTGGCGCAAGGAGGCCAGGGCGGATCCCCGCAAGCTGGTGCGCGGGGTGCGGGCCGCGGCGACGGGGGTGCGTCAGGGGATGCGGCTCGGCGTGCTGGACCGGATCTATCCGCCGGTGGCCGTCGATCGGGAGTGCCGGCCGTACGAGCTGGGGTGGTTGCTTTATGCGTGGCTGTCCACTTGTGGACAGACCTCGTGACTTCTCCCTGATTCGGTGCGATAGATCGAGTTCAGGGCTCGGGGGAGTTTCGGCTCAAGGGGGTTCTCGTGTTGAGGCGGCTTCGCCATGCGCTCCTTTCCGTCCTGCTGCTCACCACCGGCCTGACGCTCATCGCGCCGTCCGCGGCGCAGGCGCTGCCGGGCAGCTTCCAGAGACAGGTCGTCTTCAGCGGACTGACCAACCCGACCAACATCGAGTTCGCCTCGGACGGCCGGGTGTTCGTCGCCGAGAAGAGCGGCCTGATCAAGGTCTTCGACTCGATCACCGACACCACGCCGGCGATCTACGCCGACCTGCGCACGCAGGTGCACAACTTCTGGGACCGCGGGCTGCTCGGCATGGCCCTGCACCCGAACTTCCCGGCCGACCCGCGCATCTACGTCCTGTACGCCTACGACGCGGTGCCCGGTGGCACCGCGCCGCGCTGGGGCACGGCGGGCGTGAGCGCCGACCCCTGCCCGACCCCGCCCGGCCCCACCGGGGACGGCTGCCTCATCACCGGGCGCTTATCCTCGCTGGCGCCCTCGGGCGGCTCGGTTGTCGAGACCCCGCTGATCACCGACTGGTGCCAGCAGCACCCCAGCCACTCCGTCGGCGACCTCAAGTTCGGCCCCGACGGCATGCTCTACGCCAGCGGCGGCGACGGTGCCAGCTTCAACTTCGCCGACTACGGCCAGGACAACCTGACCAGCTCCGACGTCACCCCGGACAACCCGTGCGGCGACCCGCCGTCGCCGGTCGGCACGGCGCTCACCCCGCCGGCCGCCGAGGGCGGCGCGCTGCGCTCGCAGGACCCGCGCACCGGCGGTGACCCCGCGGCACTCAACGGCACCGTCATCAGGATCAACCCGGACACCGGCGCGGCCGCCCCCGGCAACCCCAACGCCGGCAGCAGCGACCCCAACGTGGCCAGGATCATCGCCTACGGCCAGCGCAACCCGTTCCGCTTCACCATCCGGCCGGGCACCGGCGAGGTCTGGGCCGGTGAAGTCGGCTGGAACACGTGGGAGGAGATCAACCGGATCGCCGACCCCACCGGCCCGGTGAAGAACTTCGGCTGGCCCTGCTACGAGGGCGCCGCCAGGCAGGGCGGCTACGACAACCTCAACCTGACCCTCTGCGAGAACCTCTACGCGGAGGGCGCCGCGGCGCACGCCCAGCCGTACTTCGCCTGGAACCACGGCTCCAGGCCCGCGCCTAACGACCCGTGCCCGTCCGGCGGCTCCTCCTCCAGCGGCGTGGCCTTCTACAACGGCGGCCCCTACCCCGACGCCTACGACGGCGCGATGTTCTTCTCCGACTACAGCCGATCGTGCGTCTGGGTCATGACCAAGGGGGCGAACGGCCTGCCCGACCCGGCCACCATCACCGCGTTCGACTCGGGCATGCCCGCCGTGGAGCTGCAGACCGGCCCCGGCGGAGACCTCTTCGCGGTAGACTTCAGCAACGGGCAGGTCATCCGCTACCTCTACAACAACGCCCCGCCGAGCGCGGTCATCGGCGCTAGTGCCACCTCCGGCAGCGCGCCGCTCGCGGTGAACTTCACCTCCGCCGGATCGGCGGACGCCGACGGCGACCCGCTCACCTTCCGGTGGGACCTGGACGGCGACGGCGACTTCGACGACTCCACCTCCGCCACCCCGTCCTTCACCTACACCCAGCCGGGCTCCTACGTGGTGAAGCTGCGCGCCGACGACGGGCGCGGCGGCCTGGGGGATGCCACCGTCACGATCAACGTGAGCAACACGGCGCCGACCGCGACCATCAACTCCCCGTCGGCCGCCCTCACCTGGGCGGTCGGGGACACGATCGCGTTCTCCGGCACGGGCACGGACGCCCAGGACGGCACGATCCCGGGGGCGCGGATGTCCTGGAAGCTGATCATGCATCACTGCCCCGGCACCTGCCACGAGCACGAGATCACCACGTTCACCGGCGCGAGCGGGTCCTTCGCCGCCCCGGACCACGAATACCCCGCTCACCTGGAGCTCAGGCTGACCGTGACGGACGCGCACGGCCTCACCGACACCAAGAGCGTGACACTCCAGCCGAAGACGGTGAACCTGACCTTCCAGACCGCGCCCGCCGGGCTGCAGCTCGGCTTCAACAGCGAGCAGACCGTCGCCCCCTTCACCCGGACGGTGATCGTGGGCTCCCACAACTCGGTCTCCGCGCCCTCGCCGCAGAGCGCCGACGGCTTCAGCCACACGTTCACCTCCTGGTCCGACGGCGGCGCGGCCGGCCACAACCTCACCGCGCCCGCCACCGCGGCGACCTACACCGCGACCTACCAGCGCTCACAGGCGCCGGACGGCCTGGTGGCCGCCTACGCGATGGACGAGGGCGGCGGTACGGCCGTCGCCGACGCCTCGGGCAAGGGCAACAACGGCACGGCCGCGAACACCGCGTGGAGCGTGACCGGCAAGTACGGCCAGGCGCTGTCGTTCAACGGCACGTCGAGCTGGGTGACCGTGGCCGACTCCGCGTCGCTCCGGCTGACCGGCGGGATGACCCTGGAGGCGTGGGTACGGCCCACGAGCGTCTCCGGGTGGCGGACGGTGCTGATGAAGGAGTTCGGCGCCGACCTGGCCTACGCGATCATGGGCAGTGGCGGCAGTGGCCCGGCGGCGTTCATCTACACGTCGTCGGGGGCCAATGCTCCGGCGGCGAGCAATCTCCCGTTGAACACCTGGAGTCATGTGGCGGCGACCTATGACGGGTCGACGTTGCGGATGTTCGTGAACGGCACGCAGGTGGCCACGAACCCGACGGGTGGCAACCTGCGTACCGGGACGAGCCCGTTGCGGATCGGCGGCAACAGCGGCTCCGGTGAGTACTTCAGCGGTCTCATCGACGAGGTCCGCGTCTACAACAAGGCGCTCACCGCGGCACAGATCACCACCGACATGAACACCCCCGTCGGCCAGCAGGGACCGCCCGACACCCAGGCGCCCACCGCGCCGGGCTCACTGGCGGCGACCGGCGGGCCGGGCAGCGCCCAGCTGACCTGGGCGGCCTCGACCGACAACGTGGGGGTGACCGGGTACACCGTCCACAGGTCCGCCACCGCCGGGTTCACCCCGTCCGGCGCCAACCAGGTGGGCTCGACCGCGAGCACCTCGTTCACCGACGCGGGCGTCGCGGCGGGCACGTACTACTACCGCGTCGTGGCCTTCGACGGGTCCAGCAACACCAGCCCGCCGTCCGGCGAGGCGTCGGCCGTCGTGACCCAGCCGCCCACGGTCAGCGGGCTGGTGGCCGCCTACGGGATGAACGCGGGCAACGGCACCGCCGTCGCCGACGCCTCCGGCAACGGCAACCACGGCACGGCCACCGCGGCGACCTGGTCGGCCGGCAAGTACGGCCAGGCGCTGTCGTTCAACGGCACGTCGAGCTGGGTGACGGTGGCCGACTCCGCGTCGCTCCGGCTGACCGGCGGGATGACGGTGGAGGCGTGGGTGCGGCCGGACAACGTCTCGGGGTGGCGGACGGTGCTGATGAAGGAGTTCGGCGCCGACCTGGCCTACGCGATCATGGGCAGCGGGAGCAGCGGCCCGGGGGCCTTCATCTACACCTCGTCGGGGGCCAACGCTCCGGCGGCGAGCAATCTCCCGTTGAACACCTGGAGTCATGTGGCGGCGACCTATGACGGCTCGACGTTGCGGATGTTCGTGAACGGCACGCAGGTGGCCACCAATCCGACCGGTGGCAACCTGCGTACCGGGACGAGTCCGCTGCGGATCGGCGGCAACAGCGGTTCGGGTGAGTACTTCAGCGGCCTCATCGACGAGGTCCGCGTCTACAACAAGGCACTCACCGCGGCCGAGATCACCGCCGACATGAACACGCCGGTCGGCTAATCCCGGCTGCTCTCGTCACGCAGCCAGGTGGTGTAGTCGCCCGCGCGGACCGCGCGGGCGGCTCGCCGCCTGGCCAGCACTGCCACCATGACGAAGACGACCGCCGCGCCCACCAGGCGCGGGTCCCCGGCCACGATGGCCAGCAGGTCCCGCAGGCCCGTGCGCTCCCCGGCCGTGGCCGAGGTCTGCTCCAGCTCGCTCACGCTGGTCGTGGCCCGCACCCGGCGGCGCATCAGGTCGGCGACGGTACGCGGGGTCTGGATCACCGCCCGCGCGCCGGCCACGATCACGCGCTCGTCCGGCGAGAACGCCAGCGACGCGGCCAGATCGTCGGCCATCGCCGGCGGCAGGGCGCGGATCCGCGCGTTGCCCGCGTCGTTCACCGCGATGACGCCCCGGCCGAACAGCCCGGCGCGCACGTGCGGCAGCCGCGTCCAGATCGCGTAGTAGGCCCGGATCGGCCACGGGCGACCGGCCAGCGCCAGCTCCCGCTCGGGCGCGGCGGCGAGCGGCCCGTCCGGCGCGGCCAGCACCTCGGCCAGCGCGCGGACGGAGGCGGTGCTCAGCTCGATGTCGGCGTCCACGTACAGCCGGGGATACCCGCGTGCCGCCTCGTCGCCCAGCCGCAGCGCCTCGCGCTTGGAGGGGACCGGCGTCGACAGGACGCGGACGTCGTACGGCTGCGCCGCGGCGGCCGTGCCGTCGGTGCAGCCGTTGGCCACCACGACGACGTCGAACTCGCCGGGCGCGGCCTCCCGGAGGAGGCCGTCCAGCAGGCGGCCGATCACCTTGGCCTCGTTGTGGGCCGGTATCACGACGCTCACCACGAGGGGAGTATCCCTGCTTCCTGAGCCTGCTTGAGCGTGGGCGCCGCGGCGTCCTTGGCCGACAGGACGGGCTCCCCGTCGAGCGGCCATTCGATGCCGAGATCCGGGTCCAGCGGGTGGACGCCGTGCTCGCGCGCCGGGTCGTAGGTGGTGGAGCAGAGGTAGAGGACGGTGGCCGACTCGCTGAGCGCCATGAAGGCGTGCCCCAGGCCCTCGGAGAGGTAGACCCCGCAGCGCGAGACGTCGTTCAGCCGCACCGCCTCCCACTGGCCGAAGGTGGGCGAGCCGACGCGCACGTCCACGACGACGTCCAGCACCTCGCCGGAGACGCACATGACGTATTTGGCCTGGCCCGGCGGGACGTCGGCGAAGTGGACGCCGCGCAGCACGCCGCGTCTGGAGACCGAACAGTTCACCTGCGCGAGGTCCATCGATTGCCCCAGCGCCTCCCGCAGGTCGGCGGCGCGGAAACTTTCCAGGAAGTCGCCCCGCGGATCGCTGTGGATGCGGGGGGTGTAGACAAGTGCTCCACTGATGCTCAGGTGCTTCATGAAGATACTTGTAACACTCCTTGGCGCCCCGCCGAAGTACGGAAGTGGGTTTGCCATAGGGGGAAATCTTGTCATTTTCGGGTGGGGCCCATTGTTGAGGACATCGTGCCGGCTATGTGGTTCGGCCGACCTGGTCGGTGTGGTGGATCTCGGGGCGACTCCGCCCTGTGAGCTCTTCCTCACCGCGGAACAGCTCGACGAGCCCGAGCTCACTTATCCACTTCACCTTCGGGTCTGCACCAGTTGCTGGCTGGCGCAGATACCGCCGCTCATCACACCGGAAGAAACTTTCACCGAATACGCCTACTTTGCCTCTTATTCCGCCTCATGGGTGGAACACGCACGGCAGTTCGTCGACTCCGCTGTGGAACGTTTGAAGCCGTCGTTCGTGGCCGAGGTGGCCAGCAACGACGGCTACCTGTTGCAGCACGTCGTCGAGCGCGGCATCAGGTGCCTGGGCATCGAGCCGTCGGCCAATGTGGGACAGGCGGCCAAGGACAAGGGCGTGCCGACGCTCACCGCGTTCCTGACGCCGGAGACGGGCGCCGCGGTGCGGGCCGAGCACGGGCCGGCCGACCTGGTCGTGGCCAACAACGTCTACGCGCACATCCCCGACGTGGTCGGCTTCACCGAGGGCCTGCGCGCCCTGGTGGCCGACGACGGGTGGGTGTCGATCGAGGTCCAGCACCTGCTGACGCTCATGGAGCTGAACCAGTACGACACGATCTATCACGAGCACTTCCAGTACTACACGGTCGCCTCCGCGCAGCGGGCGCTGGCCTCCGGCGGGCTGACGCTGGTGGACGTCGAGCTGCTGCCCACCCACGGCGGATCCATCCGGCTGTGGGCCCGGCCGTCGGGGAGCCCGTCCGACCGGGTGCTCGACGTGCTCGCGCGGGAGAAGGCGGCCGGACTCCATGACCTGTCCGGCTACGCCGGGTTCGCCGACCGGGTCGCACGCGTCCGCCGCGACCTGCTCCGCTTCCTGATCGACGCCGCGGAAGAAGGCAGGACGGTCGTCGGCTACGGCGCGCCGGGAAAGGGCAACACGCTCCTCAACCACTGCGGCATCCGCCAGGACCTGCTGGCCTACACGGTTGACCGCAACCCCTACAAGCACGGCAGATTCACTCCGGGCACCCGGATCCCCATCGCCGCTCCGGAGCGCATCGCCCGAGATCGCCCGGACTATGTGCTGGTCCTGCCGTGGAACCTGCGCGAAGAGCTCACCGCTCAGCTCTCCTATGTGCACGAATGGGGAGGCCGGCTGGTCTTCCCGATCCCACACCTGGAGGTCGTGTGAAGGTTGTCCTGTTCTGTGGAGGCTTCGGCACGCGCATGCGAACGGGCGTGCCGGGCGAGGTGCCCAAGCCCATGGCGCTCGTCGGCCCGCGGCCGCTGCTCTGGCACGTCATGCGGTACTACGCGCACTTCGGGCACAAGGAGTTCATCCTGTGCCTGGGCTACGGCGCCCACCACATCAAGGACTTCTTCCTCGGCTACCAGGAAGCCACGTCCAACGACTTCGTCTTACGCGGCGGCAAGGTCGAGCTGCTGTCGAGCGACATCTCCGACTGGTCCATCTCGTTCGTGCAGACCGGGACCAACTCCCCGATCGGCGAACGGCTGCGCCGCGTCCGTCACCACCTGGACGGCGACGAGGTGTTCCTGGCGAACTACGCGGACGTGCTCACCGACGCGCCGCTGCCCGACATCGTCGACCGCTTCGTCGAGTCGGGCGCGGCCGCCTCGATGATGGTCGTGCCGCCGTCCCAGACCTTCCACTGCGTGGACGTGGGCGAGAACGGCCTGATCGGCGGCATCTCGCCGGTCAGCGAGATGCCGGTGTGGGTCAACGGCGGCTACTTCGTGCTGACCCAGGAGGTCTTCGAGCACATCCCGGAGAACGGCGACCTGGTCGCCGACGGCTGCGTGGAGCTGGCCAAGCGCGGACGCCTGCTGGCCTACCCGCACCGCGGCTACTGGCGGCCGACCGACACCGTGAACCAGCGGATGGAGCTGGACGAGGCCTACTCCCGGGGCGAGCGCCCGTGGGCCCTTTGGGAACGGTCCCGGTGATCGGCCTGCGCGCGGGGCGGCTCGACGGCGTCGTGGCGCTCGCCGCGCACTGTGACGACCTGGCGATCGGAGCGGGCGGCAGCCTGCTGACCGTCTGCGCCGCCCGCCCCGGCCTCCGCGTGGACGCGCTGGTGCTGTCCGGCGGCGGCACCGAGCGCGAGGACGAGGAGCGCGCGGCGCTGGCGGACTTCTGCCCGGGCGCGGACCTGCGCGTCACCGTGCTGAAGCTGCCCGACGGCTACCTGCCGGCCAGGTGGGAGGAGGCCAAGGCCGCGGTGGAGGAGCTGCGCGCCCGTACCGACCCCGGCCTGATCTTCGCGCCCTGGCGCGGCGACGCCCACCAGGACCACCGCGGGCTGGCCAAGCTGGTGCCCACGGCCTTCCGCGACCACCTGACGCTCGGCTACGAGATCGTCAAATGGGACGGCGACCTCGCCGCGCCCGCCGTTTTCCAGCCGCTGACGGAGGAGGTGGCGGAGCTGAAGGTCGATCTGCTCCAGCACCACTACGCCTCCCAGCGGCACCGGCCCTGGTACGACCGCGAGGCGTTCCTGGGCCTGGCCCGCATCCGCGGCATCGAGTGCCATGCGCGCTATGCCGAGGCGTTCCACGTTGCCAAGCTCATCGTCGATCTGGAGAACTGATGCGGGTACTTCTCACCGGCCACCAGGGCTACCTGGGCAGCGTGATGGCCCCCATGCTGGCCGAGGCCGGGCACGAGGTGGCCGGCCTGGACTCCGGCCTGTTCGCCGACTGCCTGCTCGGCCCCGCGCCCGACGCGGTCGAGACGCACGCGGTGGACCTGCGTGACGCGGGTCCCGAGCACGTGGCGGGATTCGACGCGGTGATCCATCTGGCCGCGCTGTCCAACGACCCGCTCGGCGCGCTCGCGCCCGGCCTGACCTACGACATCAACCACCACGCCTCGGTCCGGCTGGCCAGGCTGGCCAAGGAGGCGGGCGTGCGCCGCTTCCTGTACGCCTCCACCTGCTCGGTCTACGGCGCGTCCGGCGGCGAGGAACTGCTGGCCGAGGACGCGCCGCTGCGGCCGGTGACGCCGTACGCCGAGTCCAAGGTGCGGGTCGAGGACGACCTGATCACGCTGGCCGACGACGACTTCACGCCGGTGTTCCTGCGCAACGCCACCGCCTTCGGGTTCTCCCCGAGGCTGCGCGCCGACATCGTGCTGAACAACCTGGTGGGCCACGCGCACCTGACCGGCGAGGTCCGGGTGCTGTCCGACGGCACGCCCTGGCGCCCGCTGGTCCACGCCAGGGACATCGCCGACGCCTTCGCCGCCGCCCTCGTCGCGCCCCGCGAAGCCGTACACGCGACGGCCTTCAACGTGGGCACCGAGGTCAACAACGTGACCGTCGCCGAGATCGCGGCCGAGGTCGTCGCCGCGGTGCCCGGATCGACGCTGACCATCACCGGAGAGACGGGATCCGATCCCCGCTCCTACCGCGTCGACTTCTCGCGGATCAGGGCCGCGCTGGGCTACGAGGCGCGCTGGACGGTCAAGGCGGGCGCGGTGGAGCTGATCGACGCCTACCGCGAGCACGGCCTGACGAAGCAGGACTTCGAGCGCCGCTTCACCAGGCTGGCCCGGCTCGCCGACCGGCGCGAGGCCGGCACCGTCGACGACACCCTGCGGCCATGACCGGCGAGGAGATGCACGACCTGGTACGGCGGCTCTACCCGCTGTGCCGCAGCATCACCGGCGACGGGCTGCGGCGGACCCTGGAGATCATCGGCGAGTCGATCCCGCTGGAGATCACCCAGGTGCCGACCGGGACCAAGGTCCTCGACTGGACGATCCCCCGGGAGTGGAACATCCGCGACGCCTACATCAAGGACGCCGCGGGCCACAGGGTGGTCGACTTCCAGGACTCCAACCTGCACGTCGTGGGGTACAGCGTGCCGGTCGAGGCCACGATGTCCCTGGAGGAGCTGCGCGGGCACCTGCACACCCTGCCCGAGCAGCCGGACCTGATCCCGTACCGGACCAGCTACTACGCCGAGACCTGGGGCTTCTGCCTGAGCCAGGACACCCTGGACGGCATGGCCGGCGGCCCGTACGAGGTCAAAATCGACTCCACGCTGGCCGACGGGCACCTGACCTACGGCGAGCACGTGGTCCGCGGCAGCAGCTCCGAGGAGGTGCTGATCTCCTGCCACGTCTGTCATCCCTCGCTGGCCAACGACAACCTGGCGGGCGTGGCGGTGGCCGTCGCCCTGGCGCAGCGGCTGTCCGACCCCTGGTACACCTACCGGTTCATCTTCGCGCCCGGCACCATCGGCGCGATCACCTGGCTCGCCCTGAACCGGGAGCGCACCGACCGGATCAGGCACGGCGTGACGCTGGCCTGCGCGGGGGACAGCGGCACGATCACCTACAAGCGCAGCAGGCGCGGCGACGCCGAGATCGACCAGGTCTTCGCGCACGTGCTGAAGGACCGGCCGCACACCGTCCTGGACTTCTCACCGTACGGCTACGACGAGCGGCAGTACTGCTCGCCGGGGTTCAACCTCGCCGTCGGCTCGCTGACCAGGACGCCGTACAGCGGATACCCGGAATATCACACCTCGGCCGACAATCCCGACTTCGTGCTTCCCGAGGCGATGGAGGACACCCTTGAGACGCTGTGGACGGCCGTGCGGGTTCTGGAGGGCAACCGCCGCTACCAGAACCTCAGCCCGTACGGCGAGCCCCAGCTCGGGGCCCGGGGCCTGTACGGGTCACTCGGCGGGCGCAGTGACACGAAGCAAGCGCAGATGGCGATGTTGTGGGTGTTGAGCCTTTCCGACGGGCTGAACAGTCTCCTGGACATCGCGGAACGGTCGAACCTGCCGTTCCAGGCAATAGCGGACGCGGCTCACGCCCTGCAGAACGCGGGCCTGGTGAAGGAGTGGATGGGTTGAACCTGGCGCTGAAAGTCGGCGACGCGGTCGAGGTCCTCAGCGCTGAGGAGATCCTCGCCACGCTCGATGACAAGGGAGAGCTGGACAGCCTCCCTTTCATGCCGGAGATGCTGCGGTACTGCGGCCGGCGGCTCACCGTTCACAAGGTGGCCAACAAGCTCTGCGACACGATGACCAGGACCGGGATGCGGCGCATGGAGGACGCCGTCCATCTGACGGGCTCCCGCTGCGACGGCTCCGCCCACGGCGGCTGCCAGACCGCCTGCCTGCTCTACTGGAAGACCGCCTGGCTCAAGCGGGTGGACGGGCCGCCCACCTCGGATCCGGCCATCCGCCCCGAGCGGCCGCTGCTGCCGGTCCTGGAGGTCAACACCCGGAGGGAGCCGGGGCCTGAGGGCGAGGAACGCTTCCGCTGCCAGGCCACGGAGCTGCTGCGCGCCGCCCCGGAACAGCTCCCGTTCCGTGACATGAGGCAGTACGTCACCGACATCCAGGTGGGCAACGCCGGGGTCGGCTCGACCCTGCGCACGCTCCTGTTCGGGCTGTTCAACCGCTACCAGCGCCTGTCCAGGAAGTTCCCGAAGTGGCTGCGCATCAAGGGCGGCCTGGCCTGGGGCTTCGTACGGCCGGGCCCGCACACCGGCCGCACGCCGACGGGCACCACCGACCTCCAGCCGGGCGAGCTGGTGCGGATCAAGTCCAGGGACGAGATCATCGCCACGCTGAACACCAAGGGGTTCAACCGCGGGCTGGGCTTCGAGGAGGACATGGCGCGTTCGTGCGGCCGCGTCGCCCGCGTGAGCGCCCGCGTCGAGCGCTGCATCGAC
This sequence comes from Nonomuraea angiospora, assembly GCF_014873145.1. NCBI lineage: Bacteria > Bacillati > Actinomycetota > Actinomycetes > Streptosporangiales > Streptosporangiaceae > Nonomuraea > Nonomuraea angiospora. The sequence goes on from NZ_JADBEK010000001.1 coordinate 8,367,230, forward strand.
GAGAAGACGGGCGAGATGCTGGAGATGAAGAACCCCTGCATCGCGCTCGAAGGCATCATCTGCGACGGCGTCTACAAGTCCAACTGCCCCCGCGCGTTCGTCCCGTTCTGGCGGGAGATCTGGCTGGAGCGGATCAGCGAGCCTAGCTAGGGAAGGCCGGCATGGCAGAGCAACCGGGCCCGGACATCAGTGACATCGGGCGTAAAGCGGGCCGAGGGGCCGTGTGGAGTTTTCTCGGCACACTGGTCACCCGCGCGGGCTCGTTCATCCTCGGCCTGATCCTGGCCAGGCTCCTCGCACCGGAGGACTTCGGCATCTACGCCGTCGCGCTCGCGGCCACCCAGTTCGTCATGGTGGTCAAGGACGTCGGCGTCATGTCGGCCGTCGTGCAGTGGCGCGGGCGGCTGGAGGACATCGCGCCCACGGCGACGACCCTGACCATGATCTCCGCACTGGGCCTGTACGGGATCTTCTGGGTCGGGGCGCCGTACTTCTCGGCGCTGGCGGGCAGCGCGGAGGCCACGTCCGTGGTGCGCATCCTCACCGCGGTCATCCTGGTCGAGGCGGTCACCGCGGTGCGCAGCGCTGCCCTGTTGCGCTGGTTCCGCACGGGCAAGAACGCCAAGGCGGTCCTCGCCGGCTTCCTGGTCAACGCCCCCGTGGCGATCGTCCTGGCGGTCAACGGGGCGGGCGCCTACAGCTTCGCCTGGGGGCAGCTCGCGGGCGCCGTGGTCACCGGCGTCTTCATGCTGCTCTACGCGCGCCTGCCCTACCGGTTCGGGTTCGACCGGCAGATCGCGGCCAAGCTGCTGCGGTTCGGCATCCCCTCGGCGGCGGGGATCGCGCTGGAGATCATGCTGCTCAACGTGGGCTACATCATCGTCGGCAACATCATGGGCGACGCGTGGCTGGGCTTCTACCTGATGGCCTTCAACGTGTCGAGCTGGGTGCCCGGCATCATCGGCAGCGCCATCCGCATGGTGTCGATCGCCGGCTTCTCCCGGTTGGCCGAGCGCGACGAGGAGTCCCTGTCGCTCGGCGTGCAGCGGACCGTGCCGCTGCTCATCGCCATGGTGCTGCCGCTGGCCGTCTTCATGGCGCTGCTCGCGCACCCGTTGATCATCTTCATCTACGGCCCGAAGTGGGAGCTGGCCGCCGGCGTGCTGCGGTTCCTGGCGGTCCTGATGGTGGTGCGCATGCTCACCTCCTTCGCCCTCGACATCCTGAACGGGCAGGGCGCCACCCGCTCGACGGTCTGGATGAACCTCGGGCACGCGGCGGCGATGATCCCGGCGGTCATCGTCGGCACGCATCTCGACGGCATCCGCGGCGCCGCGGTCGGGCAGGCGGCCGCCGCCGTGTTAGTCGCCCTCCCGCTCGCCGTGCTCGCCGTGCAGCGGGCCGGGGTCCGGCTCGCCCCGGCCCTGCCGGGTCTCGTCCGCCCGGCGGCGGGAGCGCTGGTGTGCGCGGCCGTCATGCTGGGCCTCGCGCTGCTGACCCAGGGGAGCCCCCTGGTCCAGCTCATCGTGGCGGGCGGTGGCGGCCTGCTGGCCTACGTGCTGGTCGTGGTGACCCGCGACCAGTTCCACATTGTGAGCGATCGCCTGGTGCGGCTGCTTCCCGCCCGCGCGCGATGACCTCGAGGAGAAGCGATGCTGGTGTCCATCGGAATCCCGGTCCGCAACGGTGCGGACCGCCTGGAGGCGGCCGTGCGCTCGGCGCTCGCCCAGGACCACGCCGAGATCGAGGTGGTGATCTCGGACAACGCCTCCACCGACGGCACGGAGGAGCTCTGCCGTGAGCTGGCCAGGCAGGACGGCCGCATCGCCTACTACCGGCAGCCGCGCGACCTGCACGTGGTGGGGAACTTCGTGGAGGTGTTACGGCGGGCGCGGGGGGAGTTCTTCCGCTGGATGGGCGACGACGACCTGCTCGAACCGCGCTACGTCTCGCGGACCCTGGAGCCGTTCCTGGCCGATGAGCGGCTCATCCTGGTCACCTCGGACGTCAGCTACACCGGGGCGGACGGGACGGTCCACCAGCCCCGCTACCGCGGCACCCAGATGCTCTCCGACGACCCCATCGACCGCCTGGACGAGCTGTGGGACGTCGTCACCACCCAGCACCACGGGCTCGACCCCCTCTACGGCCTGATGCGGCGGGAGCAGGTGGCAGCCGTGCCCCGGCCGCTGATGATCCGCGAGGACGAGGTCTACGCCACCATGCTCGCGCTGACCGCGCCCTGGGGTCACGTGCCGGAGACGCTCGCCCACCGCAACCTGCGCGAGCGGCGCCTGCCCGGGATCGCCGCGGCGCTCGGCGTGCCGGCCTGGACCGCGCATTTCGCCACCACGCTGCAGTTCCGGGCGATGTACCGAGCCGTGCGGCTCATGGAGCTGTCCACGGAGCAACGCAACCGTGCCCACGCCGTGCTGCTGCGTACCTACTACCGCCGGCAGCACCAGATGCTGACGCACCGCAGCCGCAAACTCGCCGGGTTGGCCGCCCGACTCGTCTCCTCGAAAGGGTGATCTCCTCGTGTTGATCCGCATCGTGCGGCTGCTCATGCAGCCGGGCCGGATCCTGCTGGCCGCCATGCGGCGCCTGCCGTTCGGCTCGTACGAGCTGCGCTGCTCGCTCGACCTCTACCCGAGGCCGCACTACGCCTACGGCGTGCAGCAGGCGGCCGAGCTGGCCAGGCGCCTCGGCGTCGGCCGGATCAGCGTGGTCGAGTTCGGTGTCGCGGGCGGCGCGGGCATGGTGGAGCTCAACCGCATGGCGGCGCTGGCGTCGGCCGCGTCGGGCGTGAAGATCGACGTCTACGGCTTCGACACCGGCGCCGGGCTGCCCAAACCCACCGACTACCGGGACCTGCCCTACATCTGGCGCGAGGGCGACTTCGTCATGGACGTCGACGCCCTGCGGGCCCGGCTGGGAGAGGCGAGCCTGATCCTGGGCAACATCGAGGACACGGTCGGCGAGTTCCTCGACGGCGAGCGTCCGGCGCCGATCGGGTTCGTCTCCATCGACGTGGACTTCTACTCCTCGACCGCCGCGGCGCTGCGGCTGTTCAAGGGCGACCACAAGTACTTCCTGCCCCGCGTGTTCTGCTACCTCGACGACACGGTCGGCGACGACGACCAGATCATCCACAACGACTTCGTCGGCGAGCTCAGCGCGATCCGGGAGTTCAACGAGGAGAACGAGTTGATGAAGCTGGCGCCGATCAACGGGCTGCGGCACAAGCGCCCGGTTCCCGCCCCCTGGAACGACAACATCCAGGCGCTGCACCGCTTCGACCACCCCGACTATTCGGTCTACGTGGGCAGGCCGGACACGCAGACACAGTTGCCTCTGTAACCCCTCCGACTCCCTGTAACGAAGATGCGGGCCAAGGCGAGAGAAGGGAAAAGAACCACGCGAGGGGGAAAATCTCGCTATGTCCGTTTTATTGGCAAATAGCCGAATCAACGATGATGTCCGGCGCAAAATGCTGTTCCAGGGAGACCTCTTCCTCTACTCCGCGACGCCTGCCTCGACCAAGCTGATCGAGTTCGCCCGCGAGTTGATCGAGGAGGCGTTCGAGGGCCGCGACCCCCAGACCGCCCAGCACGAGATGCCGGTGGAGGAGTTCGCGGCACTGCTCGCGGACCTCAAGCCGCGCTTCATCCACCACCCCACCAGCAAGAAGCTCCTCGTCACCCTGCTCGACGAGCTGGGCATGGCGCTGGACAAGACCTACTTCGACGTGCCGAGGCTGCGCACCTCCACCGCGGACCACTACCTCGACTCCGGCATCTCCTACGCCTACCACGCTCATCGCGACTGCTGGTACGCCGCGCCGTTCTGCCAGGTCAACTGGTGGATCCCGATCTACGAGGTGGTCCCGGAGAACGTCTTCGCCCTGCACCCGCAGTACTTCGACCGCCCCGTGCGCAACGGCAGCGGCCGCTACGACTACGCGGAGTGGACCGCCGTGAGCCGGCCCACGGCCGCCCAGCACATCTACACCGACACCCGGGAGCAGCCCAAGCCGGAGGAGGCGCTCGACCTCGAAACCGAGCTCCGGCTGGTGCCGGAGCCGGGCGGCATGCTGCTGTTCTCCGGGGCGCACCTGCACTCCACCGTCACCAACACCTCCGGCAGGACCCGCTTCAGCATCGACTTCCGCACCGTCCACATCGACGACGTCCGCTCCCGCGCGGCGGCGCCCAACGTGGACGCCGCCTGCCGCGGCACCACCCTGCGCGACTTCTACCGGGCCGACGACCTGACGCGCATCCCGGAGGAGCTCGCGGCGGCGTACGAGGCCGAGGCGCTGGCCAAGCTCACCTGACCAACCGCGCGCGTACGGCGTCGCGCAGGCCCCTCCAGCTCCGGTGCCGCTGGAAGGGCAACTCGAAGACCGAGGCGAACAACCACGCCGTCCCCACGCTCACCGGCACTGCCAGGGCGAGCGTGAGGAGAAAGGCAGGCATGCCCGGTGGCACGTGCGGAGCCACGACCAGCCGGTTGATCATGACGACGAGCGGCGAGTGGATCAGGTAGAGGCTGTAGGAGAAGGAGCCCAGCCGCCGGAGCGGACGCGTGTCGAGCAGCCGTACCAGCCAGACCGGTTTGCCCGTCGCCACGCCCGTCAGCAACAACCCGGCGGCCGGGCCGACCGCGAGATCCACCCAGAAGAAGTTGGCGACCACCCAGACCGGCCCGGCGACCACGATCAGCAGGAGCACCGGGACCGCGGCCGCCGCCGCGAACCAGTGCCAGGGCAGGCGCTCCGTACGCTCCTGCGCGCGCACGACGCCGGCGCAGACCGTGCCCATGGCGAAGAGCGCGGCGAACTGCGGGGTCAGCCGCATCAGCAGGTCCACGGCCGGCACGGAGGGCGCCAGCGCCCCCACCGCCACGACGATCAGGGTCACCGCGCCGAGCATCACCGCCGCGCCCAGCTTGCGCAGGACCAGCAGCATCAGCGGGAACACCAGGTAGAGCTGCGCCTCGACGGCGATCGACCACAGGGCCCCGTTGGGGCTGGGGGAGCCGAAGACGTCCTGCAGGAGGAGCCCGTAGATGACGACCGAGTGCCCGGTGGGCGGCTGCTGACCGGGCTGCGGGATGACCGCCCACGCGATCACCAGGCTGAACGCCAGCGCCGCCCAGTAGGGCGGCAGGATGCGCCAGGCGCGGCGGTTGAGGAACGTGGGGATGCCGCCCAGCTGCCAGCCGGACCGGGCGGGCGAGATCGCCAGCGAGAAGCCGGACAGCACGATGAACACCACGACCGCGAAGTGGCCGTAGAGCAGCCATCCCGTCCACCAGGGCGCGTCGTTGACCGGGAACCCGGGGAAGGACAGGAGCCAGCAATGGTGAAGGACGACGAACAACGCCGCCAGCCCCCGTAAGCCGTCGAGCCCGGCCAGCCTGCGCCGCGTCGCCGGACGCTCTACCGTCATCCCCACCGAAGCCCCCGTCGCCGTAGTCGGTAGGTCTATCGCTCCGGCTACGCGCGGTGTAACCGTTCTACGGAGATGTAACGTCTGGCCGCGAATGGGCGATGGTCCGCTATAGAGCAAGCATTGCTGATGCGGGGGAACGTACCAAAATGGAGTTCTGGAAGGCGATCCTTGGTCTTCTCCGCCGAGTTCTCATAGGCCCGCCACTGGTCTGTCTCTCGATCCTGGTGGGCGTGGTGGTGTACGCGGTCATTCCGGCGCACTACACGACGGACGTCTCCCTGGTGCTGGCCACCCCGGTGAACGGGGGCACCGTCCCCTCCGACAGGACCAAGCAGGGACTCACCAACCCCTTCCTCTCCTTCAACGACGCCCTGAAGACCGGGGCGAGCATCGTCATCCTGTCGATGAACACGCAGGACGTCTGGACGCAGCTCGGCGCGCCCAAGGACGGCCCGACGGAGATCACGATCGACGACGGGCGCTCCAACCCCAACGTCCTGGACATCAACGGTCCCTACATCTACATCAGGGTCGACAGCGAGTCCCCGCGGCAGGCCACGGCCGTGCTGATGGCGGCGCGCGAGCGCGTGGCGACCGAGCTGTTCAAATGGCAGAAGGCGCTCGGCGCTCCGCCGAACACCTTCATCACCTCCACCGACATCGTGCCGCCGTCCACCCCCGAGGCCGACTACAGCGTGAACTGGCAGGGGGGGATCGGCGGCGCCGTGCTCTGCCTGTTCCTGGGCCTCGGCATCGCCTACGGCGTGGTGACCAGGCGCGCCCCCAAGCAGCCGGAGCCCCCGGCGCCCCCGGCGCCTCCGGCGGTCCCGGTGGCCGCTCCTATCGCGGCCCCGGAGCCGGTCGAAGCGCCGGAGCCGGTGCCCGTGGACCTCGACGAGGACAGCTCCTCCACCATGGAGTTCCCGGCCTATCGCGGCGAGTCTCTCTCGCCCGTGCCCTGGCCCGGCAAGGCCGCCCAGGACAACGGCGAGGGATGAGGCCCGCGCATGGACTTCTGGGCGACGGCGACCGTTCTGTTCAAGCGGTGGTACGTGACGATTCCGGCCTTCCTGCTCACGATCGTGGGAGCCGTCGGCGTCTTCGCCGTGGCGCCCAAGACCTTCATCTCCAGCTCGGCGCTCGTGCTCACCCTGCCGGTCACCGGCGGCAGCGTGCCGAGCGACCCCAAGTTCCCCAACCCGCGCACCAACCCGCTGGTCTCCTTCGACCAGGGGCTGAGCATGACCTCGTCGATCCTCATCCAGGCGCTGAACACCCCTGAGGCGGTCGCCAAGGTCGGCGCGCCGATCGGCGGCGACGTCACGCTCAAGATCACCAGCGGCGGCACCAACCCCGAGATGATGCCGGCGACCCCGTTCATCGTCATCACCTGCGAGGCGCCGACCGCCGAGCTGGCCCACGGCATCGTCGTGAAGGTCACCGAGCTGGCCAAGCAGGAGCTGCGCGCCCGCCAGCAGCAGGTCAAGGCGCCGCCCACCACCTACGTGAGCGCCACCGTCGTGGTGCCGCCCACCCAGCCCGACGAGAAGAAGGGCAGCCGGATGCGCAGCGCGGTGGTCACCGGTGCGCTGGCGTTCTTCATGAGCCTGTTCGCCGCCTTCGCGGCCGAGAGCTTCGCCCGCCGTCGCCAGGCGCGCCGCCCCATGCCGCCCGAGCTCGGGCTCTACGAGCCCGTCGCGAGCAACGGCACGCGCTCGCTGGCTGGACGCGAAGGATGACCGCGGCCGACCTGGTCCAGCGGCCGCTCCGGCGCGCCGACGGCGCCACGCTGGTCTGCTTCTTCGTCGTGGTCCTGCTGATGCTCCCGGCCCGCCTGGCGGTGGCCGGGCTTCCGCTGTCGCTCACGCCCGCCGAGATCATGGCTCTGGTGCTGGGCCTGGTGTGGGTGTGCGCGCAGATGATCAGTACGACCGGCGTCGCCAAGGGCGGCAACCCGGTCCGCACCGCGATCTTCGTGTACGGCATGATCCTGCTGGCGATCTACGGGTACACGACCTACCTGTACCTGCCGTCCGACGAGCTGAACCTCTCCGACCACACGTTCGTGCTCTACGCGGGCTACGTGAGCCTGCTGCTGATGGTCTGCGACGGCATCGACAGCCGCGAGCGCCTCGACTTCGTGCTCAAGGCGGTCGTGATCGGCGGCACGTTCGCGGCGATCGTCGCCCTGCTGCAGTTCAGGCTCGACTTCGACCTCACCAAGTACATGCAGATCCCCGGGCTGCGCCACTCCTCCGTCGAGGAGGTGCCGACCGTGATCTCCCGATCGGACCTGCGCCGCGTCGCCGGCACGCTCGGGCACCCGATCGAGTTCGGCGCGCTGTCGGCGATGCTGCTGCCGCTGGCCGCGCATCTCGGCTTCCAGGCGCGCAGCCGCGGCCAGGCCGCGAACCGCTGGTGGATCTGCGCCGTCATCATCGCGGCCGGCCTGATGTTCTCGGTCTCCAGGACCGCCGTGCTCGGCCTGGCGGGGGCGGGGCTGATCCTGCTGCTCGGCTGGTCCAACCGGCGCCGGATCGTCACCATCGGCGCGTTCGTGGTGTTCCTGGGCTTCATGAAGGTCCTGGCGCCGGGCCTGATCGGCACGTTCTACAACCTGTTCGCCGGCGCCGGCGAGGACAGCAGCATCATCTACCGCACCCACGACTACCCGTTCGCGATGCGGGAGGTCGACAAGAGCCCGATCTTCGGCCGGGGGCTCGGCACCTGGTACCCGTTCAAGCATCAGGTGTTCGACAACCAGTACCTGCTGTCACTGGTCGAGACCGGGGTGCTCGGGGTGCTGGGGTTCGTCGGCGTGATCGGGTGCGGGATCGTCGTGGCGCTCTGGGTCCGCCGGCTGAGCTCCGATCCGAACGTCCGCAACCTGGGCCTGACCATCGCCGCCTGCCTGGTGATCCCGCTGCTGGGAGCGGCCACCTTCGACCTGCTCTCCTTCCCCGGCATCACCAGCGTGATGTTCCTGCTGGTCGGCGCGGCGGGGGCGCTGCTGCGGCTGGAGCGCCGGGATCAGGCGGACAGGATGCTCCTGAGCTCCTTCCACGAGCCCGCCGACCTGTCGCGCTCGCTGATGGCGGTGACCGGCAACGGCCAGGGCAGCGCGAGGTCGGGGTCGTCGTAGCGGACGGCCAGGTCCTCGGCGGGGTCGTGCTCCCGGTCGATGCGGTAGCAGACGTCGGCGTGCTCGGTCAGCGCCTGGTAGCCGTGCAGGATGCCCGGCGGCACGTAGAGGTGCGCGAACGACACGTCGTCGAGCCGGACGGTGACGTGGGAGCCGAACGTCGGCGACCCCGGCCGCGCGTCCACCAGGAGGTCGAGCACCGCGCCGTGCGCGGCCCGTACCAGCTTGGCCTCGCCCCGGCCCGAGCGGCCGTGCATCCCCCTGATCGTGCCCAGGCGCGAGCGCGACTGGCTGTCCTGGACGAACGCGGTGTGGTCCAGCCCGTGCTCGGCGGCGATCGCGGCGTCGAAGGTCCTGGTGAACAAGCCCCGGTCGTCGTGGCTGGGCGTCGGCACGAACAGCAGCACGCCTTCGAGCTCCAGATGCTCGACTCTCATGGTGTTCCTCTCATCCGGGTAGGGTCCGCAGCCGGCGGGAGGGCCGCAGGAGGACCACGACCGACGCTCTGGCCGTGCGGCGGCCCGCGGCGGCCCGCATGGCCTCGCCGAGCAGGACGGCGAGATAGAAGCCCGCGCTCGCGATCCTGCCCCTGCGCCGCCGGAACAGCCGCACGCGGTTGACCGTGAGCAGCGCGGCCAGCATCGGGCTGGTCTTCGCCTCGCCGCCGATGTGCTCGACCACGGCGGCGGGCTCGTACCAGAGGCTCCAGCCCTTGTCGGCGGCCCGCAGCGCGTACTCGGTCTCCTCGCTGTAGAGCAGGAAGGACTCGTCCCACGGGCCGACCTCGGTGAGCGCCGCGGCGGAGATGAGCATGGCGGCCCCGGTGGCCCAGTCGGCGGGGCCCGGCCGTTCGTAGCGGCCGGGATCGACGATCATCTCGCCCAGCGTGCCGACGCGGCCCGCCAGGTTCCCGCCGAGCAGCGCCTCGGCCAGCGCGCGGCGTACGGCCGGCGTGCGGCGGAGCGAGTGGTGGAGCACGCCCTCGGTGCTGATCAGCCGGGGGACGGCGATGCCGGTGCCCGGACGGCCGAGGGCCCGGCTCAGCACGGCCAGCGAGCCGGGGCGCAGGCGGCAGTCGGGGTTCATCACGAAGACCGCGTCGAGCTCGTGGAGGTCGAGCGCCGCGATCCCGGCGTTGATCGCCGCCGCGTACCCGGCGTTCCTGCCCACTCGCACGGGACGCATGGGCAGGCCGGCGGCCTGTTCCGCGATGCGGAGCGAGTCGTCCTTGGAGGCGTTGTCCGCCACGACGACGGCGGCGAGATCCACCCCATCGGCGCCCTCGGGCAGAGAGGCCAGGCAACCGCCGAGGACCGGAGCGCTGTTGTAGGTCACGATCACGATCGCGACTCGGGGGCAGCCGGGCTTCACATGTCCCCATCGCGCCCCAGGATTGGAGCGTTACAGGTAACAGCTGACACCGCTGAGGCGATGAGGGGGGTAGGGGCCGCGGTGTCGTAGAGACGGAGACACATTTCATGCAGGATCTGCAGGCTTTCACCTTCCGCCGGGATGACCTCTTCCCGCTGGCGGACAAGTATTCCGAGCAGTTCCGTACGGCCTCGCCGTTCCGCCACGTGGTCATCGACGACTTCCTGCCGCCCGAGGTGCTGGAGCCCGTCCTCGACGAGTTCCCCGAGCCGCGGGACGCCACCTGGCAGCGGTTCGACACCGCGCGCGAGGTGAAGCTGGCGCTGGCCGACACCGAGCGCATGGGGCCGGCCACCCGGCACCTGCTGGCGGAGTTCAACAGCGGGGTGTTCGTCCAGTTCCTCGAACGGCTGACCGGCATCACGCAGCTCGTCTCCGACCCGCACTTCGAGGGCGGCGGCCTGCACCAGATCCGGCCGGGCGGCTTCCTCAAGGTGCACGCCGACTTCAACAAGAGCCGCAAGCTCAACCTCGACCGCCGGCTCAACGGCCTGCTCTACCTCAACAAGGACTGGGAGGAGAGCTACGGCGGGCACCTGCAGCTGTGGAACAAGGACATGACCGAGTGCGAGGGCAAGATCCTCCCGGTCTTCAACCGGTTCGTGGTGTTCGCCACGACCGATGACGCCAACCACGGGCATCCGGACCCGCTCACCTGCCCGCCGGACCGGGCCCGGCGCTCGATGGCGCTGTACTACTACTCCAACGGCCGGCCCGAGGACGAGACCACCGACGAGCACACCACGCTGTTCAAGCAGCGGCCCGGCGAGGCGTGGAAGAGCAACCTGCGCCAGGTCGCCAAGCGCTGGACGCCACCCGCGCTGGCCGACCTCGTCGGCGGCCGGAAGCCCACCGCCTAGTGAGGCCGTCCGCCATAGGCTGGTGTCTCGGCCTGGGCCTGGTCGTGCTGCTGACCGGGTGCCAGAACGGCGGCGCCCAGGACAAGCCGCTCGCCACCCAGTCGCTCGCCACGACCCCGACCACGTCCGCCTCGGCCCCGCCGCTGAACCCGGCCGAGCGGAGCTGGCCGGGGCCGGACAACACGGGCGTGCCCAGCAACGTGCCGCTGCGCGAATCCGGGTCCATCCGGGTGACCAAGAACGGCACCGTCATCGACGGCGTCGAGGTGACCGGCTACATCACGGTCGAGGCCGACGACGTGACCATCCGCAACACGCGCGTGCGCGGCACCAAGGGCTGGTGGGGGATCCTCCAGCGCGAGGGGCGCACCGGGCTGAAGGTCGAGGACAGCGAGATCTTCGGCAACGGCAAGGAGCGGACCCAGTTCGGCATCCTCAACCAGGGCAAGATGATCACGGTGCGCCGGGTGGACATCCACACGATCTCCAACGGCATCCTGACCCAGCAGGGCCTGGTCGAGGACTCGTACGTGCACGACCCGAAGTACTACTCCGGCGACCACACCGACATGATCATGTCGACCGGCCCGCCCGCCCCCGGCACCGAGCTGATCATCCGGCGCAACACGGTGATCAACACGCTGGACCAGACGGGCGCGATCGCGCTGTTCCAGGACTTCGGCGTGGTCAAGAACGTGACGGTGGAGGGCAACCTGCTGGCCGGGGGTGGCTGGTCGCTGTACGCGGGAGCCGGGGCCAAGGGCACCTCGTCGAACATCAAGGTGATCGGCAACGTCTTCAGCCGCAGGGTGTGGCCGAAGGGCGGGTCTGCAGGGCCGGTTTCATATTGGGATAAGGACGGGCCCGGAAATACGTGGCACAGTAACACCTGGGAAAACGGTGGTGCGGTAAGTCCGGGATGACGGCCTTTTTTGTGATCAATGCTGATCATTGAGAAAGCTGAGCTTTCTGGGAATTGAGGGGTAAAGGAGTCCTTTTCGGCAAAAAGCCCCTCTTAGTGCTTCCGGCATGGTTACTCTCTCCCCTTGGGGACTCGATGTGGCCGTGATCGGAAGGAGTCACCTGTGTCCAGGCATCGGCGGGGTACTCGAAGTAAGAGGCGGACCGGGTGGTTATCCCTGGCCGGTGTCTCCGCCGTGGCGGTGCTGGCAGGCGGGTACGGCGTCATCGCCTCTGATGTGCTGAAGCCGCAGGCGGTGCTGACGGACGCGAGCGGGGCACGGGCTTCGGCGTCACCGCGGGCCGCGGCCGGTCAGAAGTCCCGGCCGCGTCCCACCACCGAGAGCCCGCGGCCGCGGAAGACCAAGGGGCATTGGTGGTGGCCCCGGCCTACCAAGAAGCCGACCTCGCGGCCGACGCGCAGGCCGACGGAGACGCCGGCGCCCGGCGATTCCGAAGCTCCGGCCGTGACGCCCATCAAGACGCCGACCCTGATCTCCTCACCGACGCCGAGGCCGACGAGGACGAGGACGCCCACCCCTCCTCCCGTGACGCCCACCCCTCCTCCTGCCACGCCGACTCCTCCCGCCACGCCGACTCCTTCTACGACGCCGACTCCTCCTCCCGCGACTCCGACGGTGACGCCGACCCGGACCCGGACCCCGACCGCGACTCCAACGGTGACGCGGACCCCGACGCCGACCGCGACTCCCACCAGGACGCTTCCCGGCACCCCCACGCAGACGCCCCCTCGTACTTCCACTCCCACTCCGACGAAGACGCCGACGACCGCCCCGCCGCCGAGCGGTGGCTGGCCCGGACCGGGGAACACGGGCGTCCCCGAGGGCACCGAGCTGGTCCGCAAGACCGGCTCGATCGTCATCAAGGAGGACGGCAAGGTCATCGACGGCTGGGACGTCACCGGCGACATCACGGTCGAGGCCGACAACGTGACCATCCGCAACACCCGGGTGCGCGGGCAGACCGACTACTGGGGCATCCTCCAGCGCGAGGGCTTCTCGGGCCTCAAGGTCGAGGACAGCGAGATCTTCGGCAACGGCAAGCAGCGCACCCAGTTCGGCATCCTCAACCAGGGCAAGATGATCACGGTGCGCCGGGTGGACATCCACACGATCTCCAACGGCATCCTCACCGACCAGGGCCTGGTCGAGGACTCGTACGTGCACGACCCGAAGTACTACTCCGGCGACCACACCGACATGATCATGTCCACCGGCACCGCCGCCGCCGGCACCGAGCTGATCATCCGGCGCAACACCGTGATCAACACGCTCGACCAGACGGGCGCGATAGCGCTCTTCCAGGACTTCGGCGTGACCCGCAACGTCACCGTGCAGGGCAACCTGCTGGCCGGGGGCGGCTGGTCGCTCTACGCGGGCGCCGGCAGGAAGGGTCTGTCCTCGAACATCAAGGTGATCGACAACGTCTTCAGCCGCAGGGTGTGGCCGAAGGGCGGCTCCGCCGGCCCGGTGTCGTACTGGGACTCCAACGGGCCGGGCAACGTCTGGAAGGGCAACACCTGGGAGAGCGGAGGCGCGAGCGTGCTGGCCGCGGACTAGCTGCGGATCGCGATGACCGACTTCACCAGCCCGGCCAGCCGCTCGAAGCGGATCTGGGACTTGGGGAAGTAGTGCCGCATCTCGGTCACGCTCAGCAGTTCGACCTCCATGGCGATCATCCGGGCGGCGTCGCGGTCGGAGGTCGGGGTGTGGACGAGCGGCCAGCGGCGCAGGATCGTCGTCCGCGCGGCGAGCGGCAGGAACTGGAACCCCGGGAACAGGAAGTGCGGCTCGACCGGGAAATAGCGGTAGGGCGTCTGCACCCAGTGCCGCTCGGCCATCTCGTGGACGGTGTCGGCGAAGCGCTGCCGGCGCTGGTGCCCGCCGACGTGTTCGATGACCGCGTTGGAGAAGACCAGGTCATAGCGCGCGCCACGGATCGCGGCCGGCAGGTCGCAGGCGTCGGCGACATCGGCCCGCAGCCATCCCGGCAGGTCGGTGGGCGGCTGCTCGAGGTTGACGATGTGTACGTGGGCCGGCCTGACCGGGGCGCGCATCCAGGCCCCGGCCGTGCCGCCGAGGTCGAGCACGTTCATCTGGTCGAGGTCGGGGAACCGGTCGGCGAACCATTGCCACCTTCGCGCCCGCGCCTTGGCCCCCAGCGAGTCCGGAGCGTCCACGAAACGGCTGCGCAGGGCATTAAGACGGCTCATAAAGGCGCTCCTCGGGCCAGACAAGTACCCCTATGCTCGCAGAATTATGCCGGCCGGGCTAAGCGTGCGATTCTTTGTGACATTCTTGCGACGCGTACCAATCGACAGTTCGGCGCAACCCTTCGTCCAATTCCGTGACAGGACGCCAGCCGAGCCGGTCCGCGGCCGGTGCTATGTCGCCGACCTGCGTAATATCGTGCGGGCGATCAGGGGCGGCGCCGAATTCGGGTCGCGTGTCCGTGCCGGTGATCCGATAAATCCGCTCGACGACCTCATGGGCCGGGGTCTTGACGCCGGTGCCGATATCCAGCGTGTGTCCGATGGCTTTGTCTGTTTCGCCCGCCAGGACGAACGCGTCGACGACATCGTCCACGTAGATCCAGTCGGCGAGCTTGGCGGCCTTGGTGAGCCGGGGGTGCTGGCCCCGCAGCAGGCAGAGCGTCACGTACGGCACGAGCTTGGTGGTGTCGGGCTGGGCGGGCCCGTAGACCATGCTGGGGCGCAGGACGGTGACGGGCAGGTCCCAGAGCCGGTGGTAGAGCTGCGCGTAGCCGGTGGCGGCCCACTTGGACATCGCGTACGCCGACGACGGCGGCGCCTGGTCGTTGCCCGGGCGCGGCTCCTCGATGGAGCCGGTGAAGACGGTCTTGATCCCGCGTTCGTGCGCGGCGGCCAGCACGTTGACCCCGCCGATGACGTTGCTCTCCAGGGTGGCGCGGAGGACCTCGTCACCTCTCGATCCGGTGACCTCGCCGGCGAGGTGGAACAGGAGCGTCGGCCGTACCGACCGGAAGAGCCGCGTCGTCGCGTCGGCGTCGCTCAGGCTCGTTACGTGCCAGGTCTCGCCATGGCGAGCCTGTTGGGGGCGGCGGCTGACGGCGTGCACCTGGGCGCCGAGCGCTCGTAAGCGCGTCACCAGGTGTGAGCCGATGAATCCGGCCGCCCCTGTCACGAGCACCACGGTCTCCGGCCAATGCAGCATCGTGGATTGACCTCCGTGGGAGATGGAGCCGTCACACCGACGGCTCCATCTAACCATCAACTAGCCGATGCGCCAGGTGTCTCCACCCAGGAGCAGCTCGCTCAGGTCGCCGGGGCCCTTCTGCGCCACGGCCTCCTCGAGCTGCCCGGCCATCAGCACGTCGTACGCCGGCCGGTCGACCTGCCGGAAGATGCCGATCGGCACGTGCTCGAACGCCGGCTCGTCCAGCCTGCTGAGTGCGAAGGCCACCGACGGGTCGGGGGAGTGCGCGTCGTGCACGAGGATCTGGTCCTCGCTCACGCCGTCGCGCGCCACCACCTCGATGCCGCCGTTGGCCGCCCGCACGACGGCCTTGGAAGCGCTCACGATCGGCTGTCCGTGCTCCAGGCGCAGCGTGATGTCGTCGCGGACCTCGGGGTCCTTGAGCTGCTCGAAGGCGTTGTCGTTGAAGATGTTGCAGTTCTGGTAGATCTCCACCAGCGACGTGCCGCGGTGCGCGGTGGCCTCGCGCAGCACCGACTGCAGGTGCTTGCGGTCGGAGTCGATGGTGCGGGCCACGAACGACGCCTCGGCGCCGAGGGCCAGCGAGATCGGGTTGAACGGCTTGTCCAGCGAGCCCATCGGCGTCGACTTGGTGATCTTGCCGACCTCGGAGGTGGGCGAGTACTGGCCCTTGGTCAGCCCGTAGATCCGGTTGTTGAACAGCAGGATGTTCAGGTTGACGTTGCGGCGCAGCGCGTGGATCAGGTGGTTGCCGCCGATCGACAGCGCGTCGCCGTCACCGGTGATCACCCACACCGACAGGTCGGGCCGGGAGGCGGCCAGCCCCGTCGCGATGGCGGGCGCGCGACCGTGGATCGAGTGGAAACCGTACGTGTTGAGGTAGTACGGGAACCGCGACGAGCAGCCGATGCCCGACACGAACACGATGTTCTCGCGCTTGAGCCCCAGCTCCGGCAGGAAGCTCTGCACCGCGGCCAGGATGGCGTAGTCGCCGCAGCCGGGGCACCAGCGGACCTCCTGGTCGGACTTGAAGTCCTTCAGGGTCTGCTTGGCGTCGGTCTTGGGGATGAGCGACAGGCCCTTCCCGTTAACGAGCTCAGTCACTGTCGATCACGTCCTGGATGACTCCGGCCAGCTCCTCGGCCTTGAACGGGAGCCCGCGCACACGGTTGTAGCTGATCACGTCGACGAGGTAGCGGGCCCGCAGCAGCAGCGCGAGCTGGCCGAGGTTGATCTCGGGCAGCAGCACCTTGTCGTAGCTCTTGAGCACCTCGCCGGTGTTGGCCGGCAGCGGGTTGAGGTGGCGCAGGTGGGCCTGGGCCACCTTGCCGCCGTTCCTCCTGATGCGGCGGACGGCCGCGGCGATCGGCCCGTACGTCGAGCCCCAGCCGATGACCAGCACCTTCGCGTCGCCGTCGGGGTCGTCGACCGCCAGCTCCGGCACGTCGATGCCGTTGATCTTCGCGGCACGCGTGCGGACCATCAGGTCGTGGTTGTTCGGGTCGTAGGAGATGTTGCCGGTGCCGTCGGCCTTCTCGATGCCGCCGATGCGGTGCTCGAGGCCGGCCGTGCCGGGGATGGCCCACGGGCGGGCCAGCGTCTCGGTGTCACGCTTGTACGGCAGGAACTCGCCGTCGGCGCCGTTGGGGGCCTCGGTGAAGGGCTGCGAAATATCCGGCAAGTCGGAAACTTCGGGCAGGCGCCAGGGCTCCGAGCCGTTGGCCAGGTAGCCGTCCGAGAGCAGCATGACCGGGGTGCGGTACTTGACCGCGATCCGGGCGGCCTCGATGGCGGCGTCGAAGCAGTCGCTCGGCGACATCGGCGCCACGATCGGCACCGGGGACTCGCCGTTGCGGCCGAACATGGCCATGAGCAGGTCGGTCTGCTCGGTCTTGGTCGGCATGCCGGTGCTCGGCCCCGCGCGCTGCACGTCCACGATGATCAGTGGCAGCTCCGTGGTGACCGCCAGGCCGACGGTCTCCGCCTTCAGCGCCACACCCGGACCGGACGTGGTGGTCACGCCGAGCGCTCCGCCGAACGCGGCCCCGAGCGCCGCGCCGACGCCCGCGATCTCGTCCTCCGCCTGGAAGGTGCGGATGCCGAACCGCTTGTGCTTGCTCAGCTCGTGCAGGATGTCGCTGGCCGGGGTGATCGGGTAGGAGCCCAGGAACAGCGGCAGCTTGGACTGCACGCTGGCGGCGATCAGGCCGTACGCGAGGGCCTGGTTGCCGGAGATGTTGCGATAGACGCCGGGGGCGAGCTGGGCGGGCTTGACCTCGTAGGAGACGGAGAACGACTCGGTGGTCTCGCCGTAGTTCCAGCCCGCCTGGAAGGCGGCGATGTTGGCCTTGGCGATGTCCGGCTTCTTCGCGAACTTCTGCTCGAGGAACTTGACCGTGTGCTCGGTCGGCCGGTGGTAGAGCCAGCTGAGCAGGCCCAGCGCGAACATGTTCTTCGACCGCTCGGCGTCCTTCTTGGACAGCTCGAAGCCCTCGAGGGCCTTGACGGTGAGCGAGGTCAGCGGCACCGCGTGCACGCGCCACTCGCTGAGCGAGTCGTCCTCCAGCGGGTTGGCGTCGTAGCCGACCTTCTGCAGGTTGCGCTTGGTGAACTCGTCGGTGTTGGCGATGATGTCCGCGCCTCTGGGCAGGTCGCCCAGGTTGGCCTTGAGGGCGGCCGGGTTCATGGCCACGAGCACGTTCGGCGCGTCGCCGGGCGTGAGAATGTCGTGGTCGGCGAAGTGGAGCTGGAAGCTCGACACACCCGGCAAGGTGCCTGCGGGCGCGCGGATCTCGGCGGGGAAGTTGGGGAGCGTCGACAGGTCGTTGCCGAACTCCGCCGTGCCCGCGGTGAAGCGGTCGCCGGTGAGCTGCATGCCGTCGCCGGAGTCTCCGGCGAATCTGATGATCACGCGGTCGAGTTGCTGGACCTGCTTGTTCACAGCGCCTCCCTCGTCAGTGCTGTGAACGGAACTCGACTGTGCTCATTGGTGCCCTCGCTGCGCTGGGTCACGGCTCAGTCCTCCTCGACGCCCGAGGCGCGGTCGCCCGGGGCGCGTTCTCTGTATCCATGCTAGATCCTCGGAAGGTCACGCGTTTGCATCCCGCGCATAGCGGGTAAACGCGGTCAAAGTCAGGGTGAGGTGGGAGAACGACGACACAGCCCGGACGCGAGCCTGCAGAGGTCCACATGCAGGCGGGCGTACAGAACGGTTCGGGTCACGAGCGCCAACTATACGTCCCCCCAATACGTGTCCTACGTCAGGGGGCGCTTACCCGGCAGCTCGCTCCCCGACCGGTACAGGTGTCCGGCCTGCATCCCTGCCGAGCCGTACAACTCAGGAACGGTGACGAAGCTGTAACCCTTCCCGCGCAGCCGTTTGAGGATGTCCGGAACGGCGTCAACGGTTTCCCGGTGGATGTCGTGCATGAGAATGATCGCACCTGGATGCGCCTTGCGCACGGCAAGGTCTGCGATGTCGCCCGCTTTATCTGCGAAGAGATCCTTGACGTCGACGTCCCAGTCGACCAGGGCCAGCCCCAGCTCGGCCGCGACGTCGCGCACGGCCTGGCTCGCGGTCCCGTACGGCGAGCGCGCGAGCGTCGGCCGCTGCCCGATGGCGGTCGTGACCGCGTCCTCGGTGCGCGCGAGCGAGTCGGTGATCCTGCTCGTCGCCTGTTTCGACAGGTCCTTGTGGTCCCAGGTGTGGTTCCCGACGAGGTGCCCTTCGGCGCTCATCCTCTTGACCAGGTCGGGCTGGGCGGCGGCGTTGGAGCCGACCACGAAGAACGTCACCCTCGCCTGGTCTTTCCGCAAGATGTCCAGCAATTTCGCCGTATAGGGTCCGGGGCCGTCGTCGAACGTCAGCGCCACACACTTGGCCTTGGCGCAGTCCACGGTCCCCGCCTGGTTGCTGACGGCCTCCGGGCTCTCCGACGGCGCCCTCTTCGCCGCCGCCTCCCGCACGCTGTCCCGCACCTTGTCCTGCGCGCTCCTGGCCGCTTCCCGAACGCTGTCCTGCGCCCGCCGCCCGAACTCGGACAGCAGCGGACGTACCCGCTCCATCGGGATCGCCACGGCCAGCCGCCCCAGCGAGCACGGCCCGATCTGGCAGTCGTCGAACTCGACCACCAGATCCCCGCCCCGGTTGAACGCCATCGAGTCGAACCGGTCGCCCGCGGCGGTGACCTCCTCCCGCTCGACCTGCGACCCGCGCCCCTTGAGCTGCTCGCGCACCAGCTGGGAGAGCTGCCGCAGGGCGTGCTCGCCGTCGAGCAGCCCGGCCGACTCCGCGACCTTCCCGCTGCGCCGGTCGAACCAGTACGTATGTGTTGAGTAGGCCCAGCCCGCGCCCTGGAACTCGCCCGTGCGCAGCCGTACCGCGATCGCCTGGGCGGAGGCGGCGGCGAGCTGCCAGTCCACGTTCAACTCGGGCCGCTGGTAGGCGGCGCGGCCTTTGGTCCGCCCGCCGAAGTCCCGCCACTTCCGCTCGGCCTCGGCGCGCAGGGCGCGGTTGAGCGCGGGGGCGTTCCGGAACTCGGGGTAGCTGATGTGCACATATCGGCTGCCGGCGTAGTGGCCGTCGGTGAGCGTCCTGGTGGACAGGCCGGCAACGGCCGCCGGGTCGACAAAGTCGATCATCGTCGGCTCTGCCGGGACCACGACGCCCCTCTCGGGGGACGCGGCCGCCAGACCGCAGGCGGTCGCCGAGAGGGCCAGCAGAGCGATTCCGGAAAAGAATCGCAATTTGTGCATGAATGTCAGGGTATGGGGCTGATCTTGCTATTTACCCCGTCTTGACGTGATCACGCCCGAGCCTTTGACCGGCGCGGGTACCCGCCTGCCTGGCCCTACGGGCGCTTGTGACTCATTGATCGGGGTTTGTGGGGGATTCCTGAGCTTTGATCCGGTTCGTGATGGGGATCCCGGGTTACGATCTCACTCATGGAGGGCTACTTCGAGTCCTACGTGCTCGTCGCCGCACTGCTCGCCATCGGCGTCGCCATCGTGGCCGGCGCCCTGATGGCCAACCGCCTCCTCCGCCCGACCCGCCCAACCCCGGACAAGCTGACGACGTACGAGTGCGGGGTCGACCCGGTCGGGGAGGGATGGGCGCAGTCGCAGGTCCGCTACTACGTCTTCACGTACCTGTATGTGGTGTTCGCGGTGGACGCCGTCTTCCTGTTCCCCTGGGCCACGGTCTTCGACGCACCGGGCTACGGGCTGACGACGCTCGTGGAGATGTTCGTCTTCCTGGGCTTCATCGCCCTCGGCATCCTGTACGCCTGGCGCAAGCGCGTACTCACCTGGACCTGACCGAGCTGACAGGGCCCTCGACGTCGTCTCGACTTGCGCCATCCCCTCACCTCGACCTCCCACTTTTACCTTCACCCTGTGTTCACTTTTACCTGCACCCCGGTGTTAACTCCCACCTCACCTGCCTTAACCTCCACCCCACCTTCGCGCCTCCATCCCCTTGGCGCCTCCCACCGCCTGCGCCCGCCTGCCACCGCCTGCGCCCGCCTGCGCCCGCCTGCCACCGCCTGCGCCCGCGTTCCCTCCCTGGCGCCCCACTCCCGCTTCCGCTCCGGGCCCCCGCCCCGCGACCCCGCATTGTCTCCCCCTGCCGTAGCCGAGCCTCTGCTGCGCCCGCGCTCTGCGCCCGCGCTCTGCGCCCGCGCTCTGCGCCCGCGCTCTGCGCCCGCGCTCTGCGCCCGCGCTCTGCGCGCTCCCGCGTCCTGCGCGCTCCCGCGTCCTGCGCGCTCCCGCGCCCGCGGAATCCACGTCCCCACACCAGCCCGCCCCATGCCTGCGCAAGCCCTGGCCCGCCCCCCTGCACCCCGGTCTTGCCGGATGCCCCGCCCGCGATCCTGCGCCAGCCCGGCCCGCACTCCCCGCCTCGTCTTGCCCGATGCCCGCCCCGAGAGAGCCTTGCCCCACTCGCGACCCCGCTAGAAGCCCAGCACCGTCCGCTTCCCGTCAGCGTCGAGCCCTCCGCCCGCCGATAAGTCAGCTCCACCCACTCCGCCCACCCTGCTCGACCTGATCAGCGCGCGGAGGCCGAGACGGCCGCGCCAACACGGTGTCCTCCGCATCACGAAGACCCCCGAAAAACCGCGACAGCCCCACCAAGCCAAGAACTCCCCAACCACCCCCCAACCGAAGATTCCTTTGCCTGACCTGCGATCCGCGCAAGAATGGTCAACATGGCAGCAACAGACCTCCCGATGCCCACCGTGGGCCCGATCTCCAGGTTGGCGCCCAAGCCGATGCGCTTCGTGCTCAACTGGGGCCGGCGCTACTCACTGTGGGTGTTCAACTTCGGGCTGGCCTGCTGCGCCATCGAGTTCATCGCGACGTCGATGAGCAGGCACGACTTCATCCGTTTCGGCGTGATCCCGTTCGCGAACGGCCCGCGCCAGGCCGACCTGATGATCGTCTCCGGCACGGTCACCGACAAAATGGCCCCGGCCGTCAAGCGGCTCTACGAGCAGATGCCCGACCCCAAATACGTGATCTCGTTCGGAGCCTGCTCCAACTCCGGCGGCCCCTACTGGGACTCCTACTGCGTGACCAACGGCGTGGACCAGATCATCCCCGTCGACGTGTACGTCCCCGGCTGCCCGCCGCGCCCAGAGGCCCTCCTGTACGGGATCATGAAGCTCCAGGAGAAGATCGCCGACGAGAAGCTCAGCGACCGGTACGTGTGGTCCCGCTCCCACGGGGAGGACGCGTGACCACCGAGGGAACTCCGGACCGCCCAGACAACACCTCCGAGCCCTCGAACGCCTCCAACCCCCACGACCGGCAGCCACCCGAGCACCCCGAGACCCGCCCACCCGCACAGCCGTCCGAGGGGTCCGGAACTCACTCGTCCGAGCAGTCCGGGACTCGCCCGCCCGCACAGCCGTCCGAGCAGGCAGGGGCTCGCCCGCCCGCACAGTCGTCCGAGCAGCCCGAGACCGGCCCACCCGCACAGCCGTCCGAGGGGTCCGGAATCCACTCGTCCGAGCAGTCCGGGACTCGTCCGCCCGCACAGTCATCCGAGCAGCGCGAAACCCGCCCGCCCGCACAGCCGTCCGAGCAGCCCGACCCCCGCCCATCCACCCAACCGACGGACGACGGCACCCACCAGCCGACCCAGCCGACACCGCATCAGCCATCCGACACCACCGGCCTCCCTGGCGGTCTTGCCCAGGTGGAGGCCCGGTTCGGGGACCGCGCCGAGATCTCCGAGTCCTACGGCGACACCACGATCGACGTGCCCCCCACCGACTGGATCGAGCTCCTGACGTTCGTTCGAGACGACCTCGGCTACGCGTTCTTCGACTGGCTGACCGGCGTGGACGACCCACCAGACGCCTTCCTCGTCGTGGCCCACGTCTACAACTTGACCGCCGGAGCAGGCCTGCTCCTCCGCACCCGCGTACCCCGCGAAGACCCCCACCTCCCCACCGCGGTAGGCGTCTACCGGGGCGCGAACTGGCACGAGCGCGAGACGTACGAGATGTTCGGCGTGATCTTCGACGACCACCCCTACCTCGTGCCCCTCCTCCTGCCCGACGGGTTCGAGGGCCACCCGCTCCGCAAGGATTTCATCCTCGCCGCCCGCGTGGCCAAGCCGTGGCCCGGCGCCAAGGAGCCCGGCGAATCGGGACATGGCGCACCGAGCCGCCGCAAGACGCTTCCGCCAGGAGTTCCAGCCGACTGGGGGCCGCCCGATGCTTGAAGTGGTGCTGAGCTTCGTCGTCATCCTCATCGTGTTCCTGGTTCTGCCGCTGATCGTCGGCCAGACCGAGCACAAGGTCATGGCTCACATGCAGTCGCGGCTGGGCCCCATGTACGCGGGCCGTTTCCACGGCTGGGCGCAGCTCATCGCCGACGGGGTGAAGTTCGCGCAGAAGGAGGACGTCATCCCGGCCGCGGCCGACCGCCGCATTTTCATGATCGCCCCCGGCGTGGCGCTCGTCCCGTACCTCGTCGTACTGATCGCCATCCCCATCGACCGGGGCCGCGTGGCCGTGAACCTCGACCTCGGCCTCTTCTTCGTCCTCGCCGTCATGGGCGTCGGCGTCCTCGGCTCGATCATGGCCGGGTGGGCCTCGGCCAACAAATACTCGGTACTCGGCGGCATGCGTTCGGCCGCCCAGCTCATGTCGTACGAGCTGCCGCTGGTCCTGGCGGCCTCCTCCGTCGCCATGGCCGCGGGCACGCTGTCGATCCCCGGCATCGTCGAGGCGTGGCAGTGGTGGTGGCTGCCGTGGCAGGCCGTCGGCGGCGTCGTCTTCTTCCTCGCGGGGCTCGCCGAGCTGCGCCGACCCCCGTTCGACATGCCGATCGCCGAGTCCGAGATCATCATGGGCCCGATGACCGAGTACACGGGCATGCGCTTCGCGCTGTTCATGCTCTCCGAGTACGTCGGGATCGTGGTCCTGTCGTTCCTGACCACCGTCCTGTTCCTTGGCGGCTGGCACGGCCCGTTCCTCCCCGGCTGGCTGTGGACTCTGATCAAGGTCTTCGCGCTGTCGTTCGTGGTGATCTGGCTGCGCGTCACGTTCCCCCGGCTGCGCGAGGACCAGCTCCAAAAGCTCGCCTGGGCCGTCCTGGTCCCCCTGGCCCTGGGCCAACTGGCCCTGACCGGCATCATCAAGGTTCTCGTCTAGAATCGAAACTTTAGGTTCGCTTTATTCGTCGTACCTGGGCAAGGGGCCTTGGGGGGTATGACGGTGGACCATCTTGTCCCGATCTCAGGCGCGACAGAGGGCGAACTCCGCCCGGAAACCGTTCTGACATCACACGGCCGAACCTTGGTCGTCACCGACAATGCTTCAGGCCATTCCGTACGCGTGACACCCGCAAGTCTCTACCACTACAACTGCCGGCAGGTCACCGCCAAAACCGGCCAGCTCCAACTCGTGCAAGGCATAGCAGCCCTGGACGCGGACGGCCTGGTCCTGCTGGACCTGCCGGGCGAGTGGCACAAGCCCGACCTCGACCTTTTCGCGCACAGGGCAGGCATTCCGTTGCTGGACGCCCGCTCCTACCCACCGGCCCGCGTACGCGCGGTCCTGGCAAGCCGCGCCCCCGGCTGGCAACGCCTA
Source organism: Nonomuraea angiospora (assembly GCF_014873145.1). Lineage (NCBI taxonomy): Bacteria > Bacillati > Actinomycetota > Actinomycetes > Streptosporangiales > Streptosporangiaceae > Nonomuraea > Nonomuraea angiospora. The sequence continues at coordinate 8,391,398 of NZ_JADBEK010000001.1, forward strand.
CGCGGCCTCCGGCCGTTATTCCCGCGCAAATGGCACAAGCCGCTGGCCATTTGCGCGGGAATCGCAGGCATGGCCCTCATGGCCTACCTCGCGTCCCTGGGAATGTGGGCCGCCTGGCGCGCCGTCTCGTCACTCGGCCGCTTCCTGCTAGAAATATTCGAATCGAAATGGCTGATGGTCGCCTTCAGCCCCGCGCTGCTGGTCCTACGTCCCGTCTTCGGCCGAACAAACCGCTGGCAGGTACGCAGGGGCACCCTCCTGCCCTCAGCGGGCCGCGGCGGACCGTACCTCAAAGCAAATTCCTCCGGCAAACTCCAGATCTTCCACGGCACGGAGCTCACGGCCACCCGGCAAATCGGCGCATCCCCACGCGAAGCCTTCAGCTTGCTCCTCTATCAGTACGACAGCCTCACCGGCCTCTTCATCCTCGACGTGGCCGGGAGCCCCCTTTACCACCTCCCGGGCCACTGGCTCCCCAAACACGCCCACACCTTCACGAAACGCCACAACCTCTCCCTCGCCGTACACCGCATCTCCCGCGAGGAGTACCTCAACCTCACCAGAACCACCAAGGAAGCCACCCCCTGACGCCCGCCAGGCTCAGCAGCCCCAGAGACGCCAATCCGACCCTCGAACTCCGGGACAGCAGCTCCACCAGGCGAAGCCACACCCTCGCAACTCCGGGACAGCAGCTCGAGTCACGCCAAGCCGCCCTGGACAACTCCGGGGTAGCAGCTCCACCAGGCGAAGCCACCCCCTCGCGACTCCGGGGCAGCGGCCCGAGTCACGCCAAGCCACCCCGGACAACTCCGGGACAGCAGCTCCACTAGGCCAAGCCGCACCCTTGCAACTCCGGGGCAGCAGCTCCACTAGGCCAAGCCACACCCTTGCAACTCCGGGGCAGCAGCCCGAGACACGCCAAGCCCCTCGACGACTCCAGATCAGCAGCTCCACCAGGCCAAGCCGCCCCCTCGCAACTCCAGGGCAGCGACGCCCAAGCGCGTCACACAGCAACCGACAAAACCCATCCCGCCCAAGATCAGGAGCCCGGAGGCCACCCTGGGCGGCGATAACTCAATGCACGATCGCCAGCATCACATCAGATGCCGAAGGCCGATCCTCCGGCCGCTTGTTAAGACAAGACCCCACAACCCCCCGCAAAGCAGACGGTAACGGCGACAAGTCCGGATGAAGCGTGAGCACCCGGTTGAACACGGCAGGCACGGTGTCCTCCCCGAAGGCCGGCCGCCCCGTAGCCGCGAACATGATCGTCACAGCCCAGCTGAACACATCGGAAGCCGGCCCCACGGCCTCCCCGGTCAGCTGCTCAGGCGACATGTACGGCGGCGTCCCGACCATCTTCCCCGACGTCATCGTCACTTGATCCAGTGCCCGGGCGATCCCGAAGTCGATCACCCTGGGCCCGTCATTCCCGATCAACACATTGCTCGGCTTGAAATCACGATGCACGATCCCCGCCTTGTGGATAGCCGCCAGCGCTCCGGCTGTGGATAACGCCAGTCTGGTCAGACTGTCCTCATCACGCGGCCCGTGCTTCTTGACGAGCTGCTCCAGCGAGGGCCCCTCCACGTATTCGCTGACAATGTAGGCGTGCTGCCCGGAGATGTTCACGTCGAGCACACGGGCTGTGGAAAACGTCGCCACCCGCCGCGCCGCGTCCACCTCCCGCGCGAACCTGGCCCGCGCCATCTCATCGACGAGATCATGCAGGACCTTCACTGCCACCCGCGTCCCGTTGGGCGCCATGGCCAGGTAAACCGCGCCCTGCCCACCGCGGCCGAGCGACTGGAGCACCCGATAGTGCCCGATCCACTCAGGCTCTCCGGGACGCCGCGGGCGCGACTGGGGCTCGGTCGTACGCCGCCGGTAGTTCTCAGCAGGGCCGTGACCTGGCGGATGAGTGTCGGCGAAGTCGGGACGCCGCTGGTACGTCTCCGCCGAAGCGGGACGCGGTCGGTGCGCCTCAGCAGGTCGGGGATGCCGCTGATAGGGGCCGGGCTCCTGATGCCCATGGTGATGGGAGGGCGAGGTCGTCCTCTGGTGCAGATCCGTGTGCTGCGGATGCACCGGCCTCTGGGGCGGCGGCCGAAGCCGCGCCCGCACCATGATCGGCACCAGGAATCCCGAGTGAATGGCCCCGCCGAGCCAGCTGATGAACAGACCCACCGAGACCAGCGCGGCCAGTGGATCGGGGATGTCTTCAAAGGTGTCGTACGCCAGCGCCGAGATCACGAACGAGCCGATGCAGACCAGATACGCGGACGCCGCGAAGACCTGCCAGATGCTCCGCAGCCAGAACGCGGCGAACCCGATGGTGAACGGGGTCGCCAGCCCGCACGTGAACAGGGGCAGGCAGGCCCAGACGACGGCGGCCGCCCAGGCCCCGCCACCGGGACGGACCTGATGGCTCTGCTGCATGGCCGAGAGACTATCGCCCCGGCACGGTTCATACCGGGCATGCACACAGCTTGTGGATAACTCCCCGTCAACCTGTGGACGGCTGTGGAAAACCGGGGACCCTGTCCCCGCTCATTTGCCTGCGGGACCAATTGCGTCATGATATTGAAGCATGGGGCGGATACCAGGAGTCGGGCTAGCAAAGGGGCTGTCCATCACCCTTCGCCACATGCTGCGCAAATCGGTGACGCAGCAGTATCCCGAGGTCCAGCCTGCCCTCCCGCCCCGCAGCCGTGGCGTCATCGCCCTGGTCGAGGAGAACTGCACCTCTTGCATGCTCTGTGCCCGGGAGTGCCCCGACTGGTGCATCTACATCGACTCCCACAAGGAGACGATCCCGGCCCCCGAGGGCGGCCGCCCCCGCCAGCGGAACGTCCTCGACCGCTTCGCCATCGACTTCAGCCTGTGCATGTACTGCGGGATATGCATCGAGGTCTGCCCGTTCGACGCCCTCTTCTGGTCTCCGGAGTTCGAGTACGCGGAAGGCGACATCCGCAACCTCCTCCACGAAAAGGACAAGCTGGCCGCCTGGACCCAGACCGTCCCCCCGCCTCCGGCCCACGACCCGGGCGCCGAGCCCCCGAAGGAGCTCACCGCCGCCCCCCGCCGTCCCGCCGCCCGTACGGCACGCACAGCGGAACCACCCCAGCGCAGAGGTACGGCAGCCAGCCCCTCCACAGACACACCGAAGACCGGGCCGGCAGCGGGAGCAGACGCGACAAGCCCCGCCCCCGAAGCGCCGGACACACAGCCCGCAACAGGAGCAAAAGGCCCCCAGTCCACAACCACAGCAGAGCGCCGGCCAGGAGCCCCCGGAACAACCTCCGAGGCAGGAGCCCCCCGAACAACGTCTGAGGCAGGAGCCCCCGGAACAACGTCTGAGGCCCGTGTCCCCGGGGCAAGGCCCGGAGCCGGCGAATCCGGGACGATGCCCGAATCCGGCACCCCAGGCACGGAGCTGGACACCCCAGGCATGGGCCCGGACACCGCAGGGACGACGCCCAGCCCCGACGCCCAGGCTGGGGAGCCCACCGCAGGCGCGCCCGGATCAAGCCCTGCCACCGCTGCTCCGTCACGCGCGCCAGGCGGACGCCAACGCCGACCCATCCAGAACGTACGGGGGATCCGCCCTCCAGGCGCCCTCCCCTCCCGCGCCAAGGACGACACCCCGACCTCTTCCACCGCACCAGGTAACACGAGCGCCGACGCGCCGAGCTCCGCCTTCCCCCCGGAAGAGGGCCAGACGATCACATCTCGCCCCGCAGGAGAAGACGAGAAAGCCCCAGCCCCCACAACGGAGGAAGACAACACGGCAGACGTCGCGCCGACGACCAGCGCGTCCTCCTCGACGGGGGCCACCACCTCGTCTCCCACGGAGGTCGGCGAGACCGGTCCCTCCGCGACCGAGCCATCCCAGGGACAGGCCTCATCCACAGGACAGCCATCCCAAGAAAAGTTGTCCACAGCCTCGGGCGTCCCGCAACCGAAGCCCGAGCCGGACGAGCAAACTTCTGCCGCGAGCCCCCGCAGGCGCAGGATGGCCGATCCACGGTCCATCCGACCACCCGGGCGGCTCGGTCCTGACGAGACAAGGGAGTCCGAGGAGGAGTCGTGACCGAGGCGGTGCCCTCCTACCTGTCACCCACCGGGCAAGAGATCGTCTTCTTGCTGCTGGGCGCGGTAGCGGTTGGATCGGCGCTGCTTGTCGTCACGACCAAACAACTCGTCCACGCCGCCCTCTGGCTCGTGGTGTCCTTCGGCGCCCTGGCGGGCTGCTATCTCGTGCTGACCGCCGAGTTCGTGGCCTGGGTCCAGGTGCTGATCTACGTGGGCGCGGTGGTCGTGCTGATGCTGTTCGGCATCATGCTCACCCGGGCCCCCATCGGCCGCTCCACAGACCTGGACAGCGGCAACCGCCTGGTCGCAGCCCTGGTGGCGGTGGCGACCGCGGCCATTCTCGTCACGGTGGTGATCGACGGATTCCACACCGCCTATACACCGTTGACCCCAGGCCATGGAGCCGCGAAGGAGCTGGGCGCCAGTGTGTTCGCCACCTGGGTGCTCCCGTTCGAGGCGCTGTCCGTACTCCTGCTCGCGGCCCTGATCGGCGCCATCGTCCTGTCCCGTACGGACATCCCCGGCGGCTCGCCATCCGATCAAACGGGGGACAACAGACCACCCGACCAGACGAGCGCCACAAGCTCGCCCACCCGGCCGGAGACCAGCCCGTCACCCCCCGACATCCGGGACGACTCGGTGCCCGACCCGACCGGGGGTAATCTGCCGCCCGATCAGACCGGGGGTCATTAGTGCACATCGTCTACCCGGCCGTGGTCTCCGCCCTCCTGTTCTCCATCGGCGTCTATGGCGTGCTCGTCCGTCGCAACACGATTCTCGTGCTGATGTCGGTCGAGCTGATGCTCAACGCCGTCAACCTCAACCTGGTGGCGTTCGACGTGTGGCTGGCCGACCGCCTGCACAGCGGCCAGGTCCTCACCTTGTTCGTCATCGTCATCGCGGCCGCCGAGGTGGGCCTGGGCCTCGCGATCGTGCTGGCGCTCTACCGCAACCGCCGCACCGTCGACATCGACCACCTCCGCGACCTCGCCGAACCCACCGACGAGCTCTCAGAAACGCCGGCGATCACGGGCATCCCCAACGATCCCGCCGAGGAGGCCGCGCACTCAGCAACAACACCGGTACGAGCCCACGCCCTCGCCCCGGAACACCCACTTGACCCCAGGACGCCTGACCCCACTACGCCTCGCTCCACCGCCCCCGATCCGGCCGCCTCCGGTCCGGCCGCCTCCGGTCCGGCCGCCTCCGGTCCGGCCGCCTCCGGTCCGGCCGCCTCCGGTCCGGCCGCCTCCGGTCCGGCCGCCTCCGGTCCGGCCGCCTCCGGTCCGGCCGCCTCCGGTCCGGCCGCCTCCGGTCCGGCCGCCTCCGATCCCGTCCCGTCCCACCCCGCCGCGTCCGATCCCGTCTCGTCCGGCCCAACCGAGCCCGATCCCGCCCAGCCCGATACCGCCCAGCTCGCCAACACGGTTGAGCCCGCCAAAGGCCATCCGCCCGCCACCGCCGACCCCAACGAGCACCGCCACGCCCAGTCGGCTCAGGCGCCCCGAGAAGCCTCAGACGACTCGGACGGGACAAGCGATGCCGACCGGGCAGGGCAGTCGGAGACCGAAGGCGGCCGTGGGGGCGAGCACCCCGTCAAGCGAGGTGGCACGCCGTGACGACATTCCCGCTCATCGCCGTGCTCCTGCCCTTCGTCGCCGCCGCGGCAGGCCTCCTGCTCTCCCGCTGGCCGCACCAGCGCCCAACCACCCCCTCCACTACAAGAGGGGCCAACGCGGCGCCGCAGCCCAAGACGCCCAGCCCAGGCACCCCAGCCGGCCACCTCGGCAGGACGACGCCCGCCTCCGGAACCAAGACATCAAGCCCCAAGCCCACAGCCGCCGCGACAGAAACCGCGACCTCCGCGCTAGAGGCCACGACGTCCGAGCGCGACACCAAGACAGCCAAGACCGTCAGGACAGCCAAGGCCGCCGGGACAGTCGGGACTGCCGGGACAACTGAGGCAATCAAAGCGGCGGCCCAGCGAGCCAACACCCGGGCAGCCTGGATCGCGATCCTCCCCACCGCGCTCTCAGCGATCCTGGCGGGCTGGCTCGCCTGGGGCCCGGGCGTCGCCTACCTGCACGGCGCGACCATCTCCCCACCCACAGGCCAGACGTACGGCACCATCGTCACCGGCAGCATCCCGATCACGCTCACCCTCCAGGCCGACAACCTGTCGAGCATCCTCGGCGTCCTGGTCACCCTCGTCGCCCTGGCCGTACAGGTCTACTCCGTCGGCTACCTCAAGGACGACCCGCGCTACCCCTCCTACAGCGCGTTCATCAGCCTCTTCACCAGCGCCATGCTCCTGGTGGTCTATGCGGGCGACCTCCTGGTCCTCTACGTGGGCTGGGAGATCATGGGCCTCTGCTCGTACCTCCTCATCGGCCACTGGTGGGAAGACCGGAGCAATTCACGCGCGGCGGTCAAAGCATTCCTCGTCACCCGCCTGGGCGACGTCGGCTTCCTCTTCGGCATCTTCGTGCTCGGTCTCGCGGCAGGCAGTTTCCGCATCAGCGACGTGCTGGGCAAAGTGCCGGAGATGTCCTCGGCCACCCTCGTGACCGCCACGATGCTCCTGCTGGCCGGGGTAGCAGGCAAGAGCGCCCAGGTCCCGCTGCACACGTGGCTCCCTGACGCCATGGCGGGCCCCACGCCGATCAGCGCCCTGATCCACGCCGCCACCATGGTCGCCGCCGGGATCTTCATCGTGGCCAGGCTGTTCCCCGCGTTCCTCGCGGCCCGGCCCACGCTCGACGTGCTGGCCGTCGTCGCGGCCCTGGGCATGCTGGGCTCCGCGCTGGCCGCGTTGGCCCAGGACGACCTGAAACGCGTGCTCGCCTACTCCACGATCAGCCAGCTCGCGTACATGGCAGGCGGCCTGGCCGCGGGCTCCGACACGGCGGCCATCTTCCACCTGCTGACTCACGGCGCGTTCAAGGCCCTGCTGTTCCTGTGCGCGGGTGCGGTGATCCACCACGTCGGCTCCAACCTGATGACCCAGATGGGCGGTCTGCGGCGCGAGCTGCCGGTGACGTTCGTGACGATGACGATAGGTTTCGCCGCCTTGATGGGCATCCCTCCGGCCAGCGGCTTCTTCAGCAAGGACGGCATCCTGCTGGCCATGGACCGCGCGCTGTCCACCGGTGGGCTGACGGACGCGGCCGCGCTCCTCCTGTACGGCTGCGCGCTCGCGACCGTGGCCGTCACCGGCGCGTACGCCACCAGAGCCTGGCTACGCACGTTCTTCGGCCAGGCGCGGGCCGTAGCGCTCCCCGAGCCGGAGCCGGGCACGGCCCACGTCGTGGACATCACCGAGGCCCCCCGTACGATGCTCGTTCCTGTCATCGTCCTCGCCGTCCCAGCCCTGCTGCTGGGCTTCGCCGGAGAACTGCACCTGGACCTCGGTGTCGCCGTCGTCAGCGTCGTGCTCGCCGCGCTCGGCGCCGGGACGGTGTACGCGTTCTGGCGCATCGACCCGATCGCCGACCCTGCCCGCCTGCTGGGGCCGTTGCGGGGGCCGTGCGAGCGGGCGTTCTACGTGGACGGCCTCTACGCCGCACTGTTCGTACGCCCGATCCTGGCCCTGGCCAGGCTCGTGGTGCGGACGGACGACGTGGTCGTGGACGGGGCGGTGCGCGCGTCCGGAAGGTCGGCGCGCGGATTGTCCGGAGTGCTGCGACTGGCCCAGAACGGCAATGTCCAGCTCTACGTAAGCGGCGTGCTGGCCGGTGTCCTGCTGATCGCGGTGGGGGCGGTGGTGTTCGCATGATGGCCTGGCTCTCCGTCGCGCTGCTGGCCGTGCCGCTGCTCGGCGCCCTCCTGCTCCTCCTCGCGCCACACCGGCTGCGCCCGCTGCTGCACACGTACGGACTGACCCTGTCCGGCCTGACGTTGGCACTGGCCGCGCTGATGGCGGCGACGTTCGACTACTCGCGGGGCGCGCGGCCGCAGTTCGAGGTCGACCGGGCGTGGATCCCCGGGCTGGGGCTCCGCTTCCACCTCGGCGTCGACGGGATCTCGCTGCCGCTGATCGTGCTGACGGCGCTCCTGACGTTCCTGTGCTTCGTCTACCTGTGCTGGGGCGCCGCGCGGACGGGGTTCGTGGGGGCGCGGCCGAGGGCCCTGGTGTTCACGCTGCTGGTGCTCGAAGTGGGCATGATCGGTACGTTCCTGGCCCTCGATCTGCTGCTCTTCTTCGTGTTCTTCGAGATCGTCCTCATCCCGATGTACTTCATGATCGGCATCTGGGGTGGCGAGGGTCGCCGGGCGGCGTCGGTCAAGTTCATCCTGTACACGCTGCTCGGCTCGGTCGTGATGCTGCTCGGCCTGCTGCTCGTATGGGCCCAGACCGGCACGCTCGACATCGAGGCCCTCAGCGCGGCCCATGGCGCCGGCATGGCGAGATCCGTGCAGATCCTGGCGTTCGTGGCGATCGGCATCGGGCTGGCGGTGAAGACCCCCATGTGGCCTTTGCACACCTGGCTGCCCGACGCCCACACCGAGGCTCCCACCGTCGGCTCGGTGCTGCTCGCCGGGGTGCTGCTGAAGATGGGCACGTACGGTTTCGCCAGGATCGCCATTCCCGTCCTTCCCGAGGGTGCGATGGCGGTCGCGCCGTGGCTCGGTGCGTTCGCCGTGGTGGGCATCATTTATGGCGCTCTGGCCTGTCTCGCCCAGCGCGACCTCAAACGCATGATCGCCTACTCGTCCGTCGGCCACATGGGCTTCGTCCTGCTGGGGTTCGCCACGCTGACCCCGGTCGGCATCAACGGCGCCCTCTTCGCGAACGTCGCCCACGGCCTCATCACCGGCCTGCTGTTCTTCCTGGCCGGGGCGATCAAGGACCGCTACCACACCGCAGACATGCCTTCGCTGGGCGGCGGCATGCTGGCGACGCTGCCGCGGCTGGGCTCGTTGCTCACCTTCGCGTCGATCGCCTCACTGGGGCTGCCGGGACTGGCCGGGTTCTGGGGGGAGATGCTGGCGCTGTTCGGGGCCTTCCAGCCGGCGCACGGGCTGCCCCGAGCGCTGTTCCTGACGTACATGGCGATCGGGGGTCTGGGGGCGGTCCTGACGGCCGCGTACTTCCTGGTCATGTTGTCCCGCGTGACCCACGGGCGCCCCCGCTTGGACGAGCGGGAAGGCGTCACACCGGACGAGCGTCCCGTCGTACCTCTCGGCTCGACGGCAAGACGCTCGGCGACCGCCACCCTGCAGCCACCCCCGAGACCGGAGCCCTACAGCGGCCAGAACAAGCCCCCAAACCCCACCGAACCCGGCACCCCTCCGGACCACGCCGCATCGTCCGGTGACGACGCGTACCTGGAAGACTCCGGGCCCTTGAGCGGCGGCGCCCTCCTGGGCGCTGCCGAATCTCCCGGCGGCCCTCAGCGGACTACCGGCGCACCAGGGCAGCAGGTGGCAGACGACCTCAGGAGTTACGAACTGCTGGCATGGACGCCGCTGATGGTCCTGATCCTGCTCTTCGGGCTCTGGCCCGGCCTCCTCCTGTCGCTCACCACACCGGCCGTGCAGACCCTGCTGGGAGCCGTCTCATGATCCAGCAGATCGACTACTTCGTGATCGCGCCCCCACTGGCGCTGGCCCTGGTGGCCGGTCTGGTGCTGATGCTGGACGCCTTCCTCCCGGCCCGCCCTCGTACGAAGCCCGTGCTGGGACTTGTCACCCTGGCAGGCGTCCTGGTCGCGCTGGCCTTCGTCGTCGCCCAGGCGATCAGGGGAGGTCCGCCGCAATCGACCTTCTGTGTCCCGGCCGACCTCGCCGGACCCGCCAGGCTGTGCTCATTCGTGGCGGACGGGTTCACGCTGGTGTTCGCGGGCGTGGTGCTGGTCGCGGCCGTGGTGGTCGTGCTGATGTCGATGACCGAGCTAGCGGCCGGCGGCATCCCAGTGGGTGAGTGGTACTTCCTCCTCCTTTGCACTCTTGTCGGCGCGGTGACCCTGCCCGCCTCCCGAGACCTGATCATGCTCGTGGTGGCGCTCGAGCTGGTCTCGCTTCCGGTCTTCGCCCTCACCGCCATGAAGCGCTACGACGGCCGGGCCTCCGAGGCCGCCGTGAAGCTCTTCGTGGTGTCGGTGGTGTCGACGGCCGTCATGTTGTTCGGCGTCTCGCTTCTGTACGGCGTCGCGGGCACGGTCTACCTGTCCCGCCTGGCGGCTGTGTTCAGCGGTCAGACCCCGGCGCCGGGGTTGGCGGAGAGCACGACTTTGCCGGCGGCCCAGAGTCTGCCCGCCGTCGTCTCGGTCGGAGTCGTGCTCGTGGTGGCGGGGTTCGCCTTCAAGATCGCCGCGGTGCCGTTCCACTCCTGGGCGGCCGACGTCTACCAGGGCGCCCCGGTCCCTGTGGCCGCGCTGCTCTCGGTGATCTCCAAGGCGGCCGGGTTCGCCGGATTGATCCTCGTCCTGGTCGCCGGGCTGTCCGGGCAGGCCGCCACGTGGGCGCCCATCGTCGGGATCATCGCCGCGCTGACCATGACCGCGGGCAACCTGCTCGCCATGCGTCAACGCTCCGCCGTACGCCTGCTGGCCTGGTCCTCCGTCGCGCAGTCCGGCTACATCCTGGCGCCGCTGGCGGTGGCGGCCCAGGGCATCACGCCCCGGCTCGCCGGGCGAACCGCTGCATTCCCAGCCGGAACCGCTGCATTCCCAGCCGGAACCGCCGCATTCCCAGCCGGGACCGGCGCTTTTCCGGCCGGTTCCGGCGCGTTCCCGGCCGGAGTCGGGCCCGGCGTGGTCGGCACCTCCACCGCGTACCTGGTCATCTACGCCGCCATGAACCTCGGCGCGTTCGCGGTGGTCCTGCTCGTCTCCAGGACCGCCACCCGCAACGAGCTCGACGACTACCGGGGACTGGTGTTCCGGCGCCCCGCCGCGGGGCTCGCGCTGGCGTTCTGCCTGGTCTGCCTGGCCGGCCTGCCACCAGGCCTGGCCGGGCTCTTCGCCAAGGTGTTCGTCTTCCGCGAGATCGTGGAGGGCGGCTCGGGCTGGCTGGCCCTGATCATGGCCGTCAACACCGTGATCGGCCTCTACTACTACGCCGTCTGGACCGCGCGGCTCTTCACCCCTCCCACGGCACCGGTGCTCGCCCGGCACCGCCCGATGCCCACGACGTGGCTGGCCATCGGCCTCGCGGTGGCAGTCGCCGTGCTGTTCTCGATCGCCCCCCAACTGGTCCTGGACATGACTTCACTGTCCGCCTTCGGTTGAGAGACGGGCCATGGGTAAGAAGAAAGTCGCGCTCCGCCCGCGGCTGAGCACACCGGGGAGCGGCTGGGGAACGAAGCACCGGGTCGTGGTCGTTGGAGGAGGTGGACCCAGACCACGAAGGGGGGAAACCTTGCACCACAACGGTCTGCGCACGGCCATCCTGCTGGGCGGCCTGTCGGCGCTGATTGTCGCGGTGGGCGCGTGGTTGGGCGGCGGCGCCGGTGTGCAGATCGCGCTCGTGCTCGCCCTGGCGAGCAACGGAGTCGCCTACTTCTTCTCCGACCGCATCGCCCTGTCGGCCATGCGTGCCAGGCCGGTCAGCGAGGTGGAGCAGCCCACGCTCTACCGGATCGTACGAGAGCTCTCCACCGAGGCTCGCCAGCCGATGCCGCGCCTGTACATCTCGCCGACGGTGCAACCGAACGCGTTCGCGACCGGCAGAAGCCCTCGCCAGGCCGCGGTGTGCGTGACGTACGGCCTGACCAAGCTGCTCGACGAGGCCGAGCTGCGCGGAGTGATCGGGCACGAGCTGTCACACGTGTACAACCGGGACATCCTCATCTCCTCCGTCGCCGGCGCGCTGGCCACGATGATCACCTGGATCAGTTATGTGGCCGTGTTCTTCGGTGGCTCGGACGATGACGAGGGGCCGGGCTTCGTGGGCGCGCTGCTGATGATGGTGCTCGGACCGGTGGCGGCCGGGATGGTGCAGATGGCGATATCCCGGACCAGAGAGTTCCAGGCCGACGAATCGGGCGCCAGGTTGACGGGTGACCCGCTCGCCCTGGCCTCGGCGCTCCGCAAGATCGAGATGGGCGCCCGCAGGCTTCCGCTCCCCGAGAACAGTCGCCTCACGTCGGCCTCCCACATGATGATCGCGAACCCGTTCAGCGGCTCGGGCTTCGGCCGCCTGTTCTCCACGCATCCGCCCACGTCCGAGCGGGTCGCCCGCCTCGAGCGGATGGCCGGCTACCGCCGCTGACCCATGCGCCGATTAACCAAGGCGGAGCGCAGGCTCTGGAACGCGTTCCCCACCGGGCAGACCGTCGAGCTGGGCCCGTTCAAGATCGGCAGGCCCCGCACGGCCGGCGCGAACGCCCCCACGGACGGCCACACGTGGGGGCCCGAACGTTCGATCAGAGCCGAAGTGATCGCCCAGTTGCTCCTCGGCGCCCGCGACACAGGCACCGGCTCGGTCCCGGCGGTACGGCTGCGCGGCGCCCGGATCACCGGCAGGCTCGCGATCGTCGGCGGCACGATCCCGTACGAGCTCAACCTGATCGGCTGTCACCTGGACGAACCCATCCGTTTCACCGGTTCCACCACCCGCACCGTACGCCTGACCGACTGCCACCTCCCGGGCCTCAGCGGCGGCGGCATGCGGGTGGCCGGCCACCTCAGCCTGTCCGGCTCGATCGTCACCGGCACCGTCGGCCTGAGCCGGTCCCAGTTCGAGAGCGGGCTGTGGCTGGGCGGCACCAAGGTGACGGCCGACGACGACGAGGGATGGGCCCTCTACGCCAACGCCGTCGTCGTGGACTCCGGCACGTACATGCGCAACGCCGACTTCACCGGAGCAATCGGCCTGGTCGGCGCCCGCCTCAACGGCGGACTCTTCCTGGACGGCGCAACCCTCCGCAATCCCGGCAAGCAGGCCCTCGTCGCCGACAACATGACCGTCGAGGACACCATGCGCTGCACCGACGGATTCCTGGCATCGGGCTGCGTACGGTTACGCGGAGCGCGAATCAACGGGACGCTCTCGCTCGACGGGATCATCCGAAGCCCGGACACCCGCTACGCCCTCCATGCAAGCCACATGGAACTCCGCGAGCTCTACCTGAAGCCCGCAGAGCCCATCGAAGGCGTCGTCACCCTCGCACACACGACCCTCGGCACCCTGCACGACAATCCGGACACCTGGCCCGAGAAACTACGCCTGAACGGCCTCACCTACGACCGCCTGCGCGGCTCCGGCGTAACCCGCCGAATCGACTGGGTGACCCGGGATCCGGAGGGGTTCAGGCCGCAGCCGTACGAGCAACTCGCCGCCTGGTTCCTCAGTGACGGCAACGACGCGCTCGCCCGGCGCACCCAGCTCGCCAAACTCCGCGCCCGCCGGCAGACGCAGGGCCTCGGAAGCCGCGCGTGGGGGCGGCTGCTCGACGTCGCGGTCGGGTACGGCTACCGCCCCTGGCTGGCGGGCATGTGGTTCACCCTGCTCCTGGCGATCGGTACGGTCGTCTTCGCCATCAACTCCCCGAGAGCGCTCAAACCCACCGAGAGCCCCGATTTCAACGCCTTCGCCTACACCTTCGACCTTCTGCTCCCGATCCCCGCATTCGGGCAACGAGAGCTGTTCGACCCGGGCGGGTGGACGCAGTGGCTCGCGTACGGGCTGATCGTCTCCGGCTGGATCCTGGCCACGGCGCTGATCGCCGGCGCTACGCGGATCCTCCGCCCCCAGTGATCTCGCGCAGGATGGACGCGAGATCGGTCGGGAAGAAGTCCTCCTCCGTGCTCTCGAGCTCCTCCGCGCTCCACCACCGATAAGCCATCGTCGTGTCCTTCTCGACCTGCTCCATGTGATCGAACGACACGACCGCATCGGCCCCCACCCAGATCGCGAAGAACGTCTGATCCTGCGTGATGGCGTACTCGGACCAGTTGAACTCGATCACGCTGTTCCCGTACGGCCCGCTGAGCTCGTCCGCGTTCGCCCGGATCCCGACCTCTTCGAACAACTCCCGCACCGCCGCCTCCGGCAACGTCTCGCCATCCTCCGCCGCCCCGCCGATCGTGTACCAGAACGGCTCATCGGGCCTGGCCGGGTCAAAACCATGGAGCAGGAGGACCCGATCTTGATCATCAATGGGCAGGGCGCGCGCCGTAATGCGGCGCAGGGGGATCTTCGTCACATTCACCGAGCTTACGATCGAGCCCCGACATACTCATCCACGTCCACACCACGCAGGTCCGGCGGGGCGTCGGGCTCAGCCTGAGCCGCCGCGAGCATATCGGCGGATTCGGCTGAGCCTTTGCTCTCCAGGGATCGATGAGCTCGGGCTAGAGGGACCCCGGCTGGAACTTGGCCTTGGATTGGACGGAACTGAGGTACTCGTTCAAGTGCCGCCGAAGCCCGGCCATCTCGTCGCCGAGAGCTGCGAGATCCTGGCTGACCTCAATACGGAACTCGGCGATGTCGGCCCTTATCTGGGCGACTTCGGCCGTTGTGGCCTTGCGGGCGTCACTGGTGTGCGTGCCCGCTTCGAGCGCCTGCATCCGTGACATCAGGTCGAGAAGGCGTGCTTCTACGTCCACTGTTCCACCCTTACGGCAGAGGGAGTACTCCCTTGTGGTTGACTCCATCCAGGGTCTCACTGAGTGAGTAATCAGTGACGGACAGTTTTTCAACCTCTGTACAGATGCCCGTAGTCAGGCAGTGGTTCCTTCATACCGGTACTCAAATTCTTACTCCCCGGGAGTAAGACCGAACTCCCGGATGGAGGCCGCCGAAGAGCCCTGGCCAGCGAAAACGGGGCCAAGGGGACGGAATCAGAAGATGGGGCGCCGCGTCGACGATCGACACAAGGTCTCCGGTATATGAGTCAACGACCCAAAGACCGTCAAACGTGGAGACCTCGCCGACGAACCGCGCTCGGCTGCCCGGCAGGACCTACATCAAGGGTCAACTGCTCTTGGATTAGAGCCGCCATCCCCATCGGAACCGGCCAGGCGATGGGCGTGGAGACCGCCCGGGCGATCGTCACCGCCAGCGCGGGCGCGGCCTGGTCACCCGGCGCGCCGGAGGAGGCCTGCGCCGGCGAAACTTCTCGCCTGCACGGTGACATATGCATCTGTTCGCCTGGCGAATTTTGAACAAACTGAGCTGCAGACGCCCTGAAATAGGAATCACCCCGTTCACGAGAAAGGCTCTCGCCATGACCAGCCGGCTCACCGAACCTTCCGTTTCGCCGCTCGGCGACGCGGCCAAGCCCCCGGTCGCCGACCGGGCCGCGTTCCAGGCCGAACTCGACCGGCTTCGGGCCCGGGAAAAGGCCCACACCCGCGAGGGCGACGCGATCGCCGCCGTCCGCCGCCGCCTGCCGATGGTCAAGGTCGATCCACAGACCCCGCTGATCGGGGCGGACGGGCCAGTGCCGCTGATCGACCTGTTCGCCGGCCGGTCCCAGCTGATCGCCTACTACCACATGTGGCACTCCGGCCGGCCCGCCGCCGAGCAGTGCGAAGGCTGCACCTTCAGCACCTCGCACGTCACCGAGCTGGCCTACCTGCACTCCCGCGACGTCAGCTACGCGGTCTTGGCCGCGGGGCCCTACGAGGAGGCCTCGCGCTACCGCGACTTCATGGGCTACCCCGTTCCCTGGTACTCGGTGCCGCAGGACTCCGTGGACCGGCTGATCGCCGGTCGGCACTTCGGCATCCTGGCCTGCTACCTGCGCGACGGTGACCAGGTGTTTGAGACCTACTGGACCACCGGCCGCGGCAACGAAGCGATGGCACCGTCGTACGGACTGCTGGATCGCACCGTCTACGGCCGGCAAGAAGACTGGGAGGACTCTCCGGAAGGCTGGCCGCAGCGCTGGGGCTCCAAGGGCGGCCAGTTCCAGCTCGACGGCCGCCCGACCGCCCAGTGGCCGCGCCTGCAGGCCGGACGCGACGACGACCTCGGCCCCCTTCCGGGCGTCTGACCGCGTGCACCTACCCCTGCACCACCGGCCATGCCCTGACGGCACCGTCGCACAGACCAACGGCCGGCGGGAATTCGCCTGGCCGGCGTGTGGCCCCATCCGCCGAGAGATCGGCAAGATCAACGGGCGGAACGGTGCGGGCCGGCGGCTCCAGTCGCTTGCGCAGCGGCATCGTCGCGCATATGGGCGCTGGCGGTCCGCGCAGTGGGCACCTCGCCCCAGGCTGGCCTGCATCGTCCACGGCGCCTTCGGCTAGGCGCCGCTGATCGCTGATCCACAAGGGCACCTCGACCACGGCCGTGTAACTCGCTCTCAACACCGAGGACGCGTACATGTGGGGGAGCGGCCCGAGGCACAGGAGAAGACGCGTGCCCTCGCGGACAGCGCGCTCGACCGTGTGCCCCGGATGTGCCCTCCGAGCCCTGCGGAACGCTGGAACGCCAGTTCAAAGGCCTGAATTAGGCCCCGCTAGCGGTAGTTCACGAACTGGAGGGCGATGTCCAGATCCTTGCCCTTCAGAAGGGAGATGACGTCCTGAAGGTCGTCCTTCTTCTTCGAGCTGACCCGAAGCTCCTCGCCCTGAATCTGCGCCTTGACCCCCTTCGGCCCCTCGTCGCGAATCAGCTTGGAGAGCTTCTTCGCGTTCTCCTGGTCGATGCCTTCCTTCAGGCTGACCAGCATCCGGTACTCCTTGCCCGACAGCTTGGGCTCACCCGCGTCGAGGATCTTCAGCGAGAGGCCCCGCTTGACCACCTTCTCCTTGAACACGTCGAGAGCGGCATTCGCCCGCTCCTCGCTGTTCGCCTTGATCTCGATGTCGTTCTGCCCTGACCAGCTGATCGCGGCCCCCGTACCCTTGAAGTCGAAGCGGTGCCCGATCTCCTTGACCGTCTGGTTCAGAGCGTTGTCGACCTCCTGCCGGTCGATCTTGCTCACGATGTCGAAAGACGAATCGGCCAAAACACTCATCCTCTCAGCGGCGAAAGCACTACCCGGATCCTGCTTCCCCGGCGTACGCGAAACGCGCGGACCCAGCGCACGAGCCTAGCCAGCATCGGCCCGCCGCGCAGGACACCGCTCCCCGTACGGAGAACCGCCCAGATTCGCGCCCCTCTCCACCCGTTTCGGCGCGGCACCGAACGGAGATCAGGCGCGTACCCAACCGTTGTCACGTACACCTCGGAAGTCCGCTATCCTTCTATCTGTCGCCGCGAGAGCGGATGGCAAGGCAGGTTGCCCGAGTGGCCAAAGGGAGCGGTCTGTAAAACCGTCGGCTCAGCCTACGCAAGTTCGAACCTTGCACCTGCCACACCAGCGGGAAGAGGCCCGTCACCAGTGGAAACGCGGTGACGGGCCTCTCGCTTTGCATCCGGCTGGCTACGGCGGACACTGGCGGGCTACGGTTGATCGTTCCCAATGCGTTCCCAATGCGTTCCCAAAGGATCAAGCCCAAAGGATCAAGGCCAGCGGATCATGACCGCCCAGGCGGCACTCACGGGGAGCACCAAGTGAACCTCTTGGACAGGTTCCGATCGCACTCACGCCGTACCCGTGGTGGACGCGCGAGGTCTTGGCTCAGCACGGTATGTACCGGTCAACGACCTGATCCCGCACCTGGCCGAGCGCGGCATCGCCCTGCCCGCCTTCCTTGCAAGCGGCGTCACCCCGAGATACATCGAACGACCCTCCAGCGAGCACCGCTGGCGTCTTCCAGCGCCTGGTGGGCGGCCTGTAGCGGGAATTTCGCTACAGGCCGCTGCGGCGGCGTTATCGGGTGTGGTCGGCGCGGTTCCACCAGAAGGCGGTCGTGATGCCTCCGGCCGAGCCGGTGGCTGCAACCAGCAGGAGACCGATAAGGCCCGGCGGGTCCTGGTTCTCGCCGGCGATGCCGGCGTACAGGCCGGGCACTGACCACGGGAAGTAGGCTCCGTAGCCGAGCGCGGCGATCACCTGGGCGCAGAACATGAGGCCGAACAGGGCGCCGACGGCGGCCAGGTAGCCGCGGCCCATGCTGGCGGTCAGGGCCAGGGGCGTGGTGGTCAGGGCGGCCAGCGCGGTAGCGGCCAGGATGCGCCCGACACCTGCAACGGCGATGGGGGCGGACCAGGCGGGCAGGCCGAGAAGGGCGCCGATGAGCAGGCCGAGACCGGCCAGCAGGATGGCCAGCAGCAGCGCCCAGACGGCGGCGACGGCGAACTTGGCGGTCACGATGGCGGTGCGGGAGGTGGGCAGGGCGAGCAGGTCGGTGGCGGTGTGGTCGCTGAATTCGCGGCCGAACAGCCAGATGGCGATGAGCCCGTAGACGCCGCCGCCGCCCACCGCGCCGGCTTGGGCGAGCAGGGCGAGGTAGCCGGGCCAGTCGGCGCTGGCGCCCGACAGTTGAGCTTTGTCGCCAAGTAGCCCCAGCGCTCGGGCACGGGCGGGGTCGGCCAGGATGAACATGAACATGCCGCACACCATCGCGGCGAGGGTGAAGGCCAGCGCGGTGATCCAGGGCAGGCGGCTGCGCCGCACCTTGAGCAGTTCGGCCCACAGTGCCTCACGCATCCCGGGTCCCCTCCTCGGCGATCTGGCCGGGCTGTTCGGCGGGCGCTGTCTGTCGGATCGTGCGCAGGAAGTAGGTCTCCAGGTCTTCTTCCTCCAGGTGAAGCTCGGTGGGCGGCACTCCGCCGTGCACCAGCACGGTGGCGACCTGGTCGGGCCGGGCGAGGGCGCGCTCGTCGGTGAGCAGGAGCCCGCCCGGTGCGGCGGGTGCGGGGTGGTAGCCGTGCGCGTGCAGCACCGTGCGGGCGGCGTCGTCGTCGCGGGTGGTCAGGCGCAGGTGGCGGCGGCGGTGGCGGTCCAGTTGGTCGGCGTCGTGTTCGCCGATGAGGCGGCCGTGGTGAAGAATCCCGATGCGGGTGGCCAGGCGGGCGACCTCGGCCAGCAGGTGACTGGACAGGAACACGGTGGTGCCGTGCTGTTGGGCGAGGTCGGCGAGCAGGGCGCGGATCTCGGCGACGCCGGCGGGGTCAAGGCCGTTGACGGGTTCGTCGAGGATGAGCAGGTCGGGGGCATGGAGAAGGGCCCTGGCCAGGGCCAGGCGTTGCAGGTTGCCGAGCGACAGGGTACGGGCGCGGCGCTCGGCGTAGGGGGCCAGCGCCAGGCGTTCGATGATGTCGTCGGCGGCGCCGGGCAGGCGGCGCAGCCGGCGGACCACCTCCAGGTTCTCCCGTACGGTCAGCTCCGGGTAGGCGGTGGCTGCCTCCACCAGGTAGCCCACCCTCGCCCAGGCGGTGCGGTCGCCCGCCGAGAGGCCGGCGCCCAGGACGTGCACCGTCCCGGCGGTGGGGGCGATCATGCCGAGCAGCATGCGGATGAGGGTCGTCTTGCCGGCGCCGTTGAGGCCGAGCAGGGCGTAGATCTGTCCCGCCCGCACGTGCAGGGTGACGTCGTCGACGGCCGTCACGTCGCGATAGCGCTTGCTCAGGTGGGCGATGTCGATGACCGGCGCGGTCGCGCGGGTCGGGGGTGGGGACGCAGGTTCAGATCTGGCGCCATCAGATGGCGGGATTCGGGGGCGCACGGGCACATCCTTGTCTCGAACGGACTGGACATGCCGACCAGGCTTCCCGGCTCACCTGACGTCAGGTTATCCCTGCCGAACCCTGCCGGACAGTGCGATTCGCTGTCCCGGTCACGTGGGCGCGGGCCTGGTGACGCCGGTGTTGGGAGGCATGCTCAGCGCGGTGCGTGTTTCTCTTCCCAGCGGCGCAGCAGGCCGGGCAGTTCACCCAGCAGGAATTCGTAGAAGTCGCGCATCCGCGTCAGCCGTGCGTGGGCCAGGTCGCCGGAGGCGGTGGCGGCGATGCCGGTCTCGGCGGCCTGCAGCATGACGTTGACGACGGTGTTCTGGGTGGAGAACAGGGTGGCCCAGGCGTCGTCGCGTAGCCGGTAGTGCTCGCGGCGGCTGCCGGGCGCGGGCAGGCGTTCGATGAGACCGACCGACAGCAGGGCCTTGACCGCGCCGGACACCGATCCCGCGCTGACGCCGAGCCGGTCGGCGATATCGCCCATGGTGGCGGTCTCGGCGTCGGTGAACAGGAAGACCGCCAGGGCCCGCGCCGACATGCGTTGCAGGCCGCCCTCGGTCAGCACCAGTGCCAGCCGTTCGGCGGCCTGCCACCGTTCCTGATCGCTCACCCGGTCACCTCCTCCGGGCAGCATAGCGAAGCCATGTGGACTTCAGAAATTTCCGAACTTTCGCTATATTCCTGGTATCAACCTCCGTCAGGAGCGCGATGGAGTGCCGGGAAGCCTGGTCGGCGAACACCACTGCCGACCCTGGAAGGCGATCCCGATGACTCTTCTCAGCCGCTTGTTCGACGTCCGTCCCGAGCACCGGCATCGGGTACGCGTACAGCGCGACCTGGAGATCCCCGCAGCCGACGGTGTGCGCCTGCTGGCCGACCGCCACTTCCCCGCCGACGTCGAGCGGCCGCCGCTGGTCCTGCTGCGCAGCCCGTACGGCCGAGGCAACGCCCTGGACCGCATGCCGGCACTGCTGGCCGAACGCGGCTACCAGGTGCTCTATCAGAGCCTGCGCGGAACGGCCGGATCAGCCGGACGCTTCGACGGCTTCACCATCGACCCCGCCGACGCCGACGGAACGCTCACCTGGCTGCGCGCCCAGCCCTGGTTCGGCGACCGGCTGGCCACGTGGGGAGCCAGCTACCTCGGCTACACCCAGTGGGAGCTGGCCGCCCGCGACATCCCCGAATGGAAGATCGCCCTCATCCAGGACGCCCCAGCGGAGTTCGCACACCGCTTCATGTACCCGGGCGGCGCCTTCGCGCTGGGCAACGCCCTGGGCTGGGTCCAGATCGTGGACCGGATGTTCACCGGCGACTACTCCACCATCCGCCAACTGCCGGCCATGGCCACCGCAGCCCGCAAACTGATGCGGGCCACCCTGACGCTCCCCCTGAATGAGGCCGACCTCGCGCTGACCGGACACCGCGTCCCCTGGTTCCACGAATGGATCGAACACGGCCCGGACGACCCCTATTGGTCCCGCATGGACCACCGCGCGAACGTCGCCCGCATGCCGCCCACCGCGCACCTGCAAGGCGGCTGGGACGACTTCTTCCTGCCCGGCATGCTCGCCGACTACGCCGCGCTGCGAGCCACGGGACGCCAGGTCCGGCTGCTGATCGGACCATGGGGACACGGCAGGGGCCTCTACACCCGCCACGGCATGCGCGACGCGCTGGCCGCATTGGACGCGGCTCTGCTCGGCAGACAGCCACCATCAGGGGTGCGGTTGTACATGACGGGTGCGGGCCGCTGGGAGGACCTGCCCGAATGGCCGCCCCCGCATGAGCCGACCCCCTGGCACCTGCACCCCGGCGGACGACTCGGCAACGAAGCCGCCACGGACGGCATGCCGCCCAGCCGCTACCGCTACGACCCCGGCGACCCCACCCCCACGATCGGCGGCACCGCGGTCGGCCTGTCCGCCGGCCGCAACGACAACCGCCGCATCGAGGTCAGAGCGGACGTTCTCACCTTCACCTCCGACCCGCTGCCACATGACATCGACGTCATCGGCCCGGTGAGAGCACGCTTGCACGCCCGCTCGTCCATCCCGCACGCCGACTACTTCACCCGCTTGTGCGATGTGTCACCCCGTGGCCGTTCGACCAACCTGTGCGACGGCATCGTCCGCCTCAGCGAGCCGGGCGACGTCCGGGTCGCCGACATCGAACTGTGGCCGCTGGCTCACCGCTTCGCGCGTGGCCACCGGATCCGGTTGCAGGTCGCCGGCGGCGCCCATCCCCGCTTCGGCCGCAGCACCGGCACCGGCGACCCCCTCGCCACGGCACGCGATCTGCGCCCGTCCAGCCACGAGATCTTCCACGACCCGGACCACCCCTCGGCCATCTGGCTTCCCGTCCTGTCAGGGATGTCATGAACCTGCTCACCCTCGGCGCGGTCCATCACGTCGGCCGCGCCCTCGTGGACGTCTCGCTTGAGCGTGGCGATGAGGTGGCCACGCTGAATCGGGGCCCGAGTCGCACGCACGCGGTCGGCGTGGCCGTACCGCCCCAGCCCCAGCGGCATCCCGCCTCCGGCACCCTTGCCACCGCCATCCGCCTGGCCGCCACTGGCATCAGGATGGCGACCACCTTCGTCGATCTGGAGTCGTTGTCATGACCAAGAACCACCTCCGTGACCTGCCTACCGCGGTCGACCGGGACGCGTTTCTGGTTGCCCTTGCTGCCGACGGGCCGGTCAGCCGCGGCGTGTATCTGGACGGCAGCCCCGTCTGGCTGGTCACCGGCCACGCCGAGAGCCTCCTCGTGCTGACCGACCCGCGCTTCAGCAGCGACCCGGCCAAACAGGCCACCTTCGACCTGGCCGCAACCGCCGGTCTGCCCGACGACGTGGCCCCGTACCTGCTGCGCACGCTCGGCGCCTACGACCCGCCGGACCACACCCGGCTGCGGCGGCTGGTGTCGCGGGCGTTCACCGCTCGCCGCATCGAGCGGCTGCGCCCGCGTATCCAGCAGATCGCCGAGGAGTTGCTGGACGGCCTGCCGGAGCAATTCGACCTCATCGAGCGCTTCGCCTACCCAATGCCGATCCAGGTCATCTGTGAACTGCTCGGCGTGCCGATGGAAGATCGCGACACCTGGCGGGCGTGGGCCGGCGACCTGACCGCCCCGGACCCGGCCCGGATCGCGGCCGGGGCACGCGGGCTCGTGGCGTACATGGCCCGGCTCATCGCCCACAAGACGGGCCAGGGCGGCGATGACCTGCTGTCGGCGCTCATCACAGTGAGGGACGACGATGGTGACCGGCTCAGCGAGCAGGAGCTGATCGCGTTGTCCATCAGCATCCTGATCGCCGGCCACGAGACCACGGTCGGCCTCATCAGCCAGAGCGTCCACCTGATCCTCACCCGGTCGCTGAAACTCGGCGACGATGACATCGCTCGCGCGGTGGAGGAGTTCCTGCGCTACAGCGGTCCCGCCGAGATCGCCGTCCTGCGCTACGCGCTCGAACCGGTCGAGCTCGGCGGCGTCACCATCGGCGCGGGTGAGGCCGTGCAGGTGGTGTACGCGGCGGCCAACCGCGATCCGCGCCGCTTCGACCGGCCGCAGGTCCTCGACCCATACCGGGCGGACAACCCGCACCTGGGCTTTGGCCACGGCATCCACTACTGCCTCGGCGCCGCACTGGCCCGGACCGAGACGCAGATCGCGCTCACCACCCTCCTGCGCCGCTTGCCGGGGCTGGAGCTGGCTGTCCCTGCCGACCGGATCGGTTGGCAGCCCGGCTTGAGGCGGGCGCTGACCGCTTTGCCGGTACGTGTTCGGGCGAGCTGAGCGTTGTGCGTTCGGCGGGTCCCAGATCACGCAAGCCGGCATGCGCAGTCAGATGAGCAGCAGGTGGCATAGGCCGCCAGCAACACCAGCGACCAGCTGCGGGCGAGCGGCA
The DNA here is from genome assembly GCF_014873145.1 of Nonomuraea angiospora. NCBI lineage: Bacteria > Bacillati > Actinomycetota > Actinomycetes > Streptosporangiales > Streptosporangiaceae > Nonomuraea > Nonomuraea angiospora. The sequence continues at coordinate 8,414,919 of NZ_JADBEK010000001.1, forward strand.
TCTCCGGGACGAGCAGCGTCCAGAGGAATCCGCTGATGATGACCATGACGACGTTGACGGTCGAGGTGACGGCGGGCCAGAACACCGGCCAGGCCGAGACCGCCGACTTCGACTACGATGGGATCCCTGACCGCTGCCGGCAGCCCTGGTTCTTCGCCCGCAGCACCCTGACTGCCGGTGAAGAGGGGAAAGCACCCCGGCCTCCGGGCTCAGGAGAGGTTGCTGTCATGGGTGCGTCTGCTGGGCGGGCGGATACAAGCCGGCCTGGCGGTAGACGGCGGTGAGGTAGCGCAGCATCTCGGCGGCGTCCGGCGGATCCGGCTGCAGCACGCGATAGGTCACCGCCCCGGCCATCATGTCGATCAGCACGTCCAGGTCGGCGTCGGGTGCCACCATGCCGTCCTGCTGGGCGCGCCGGAGCATCGCGGCGGCCAGCTCGCGGCGGGGCAGGATGTAGTGCCTCCAGTAGACGGCCATCAGCGAAGGATGGCTCACGGCGGAGCCCATGATGCGGGCGACCAGCGCGCGGAAGTCGGGGCTCGCGGCCATCTCGGCCGCTGCGGGAAGGATGTGTTCGACGATGGCCTGTGGCGGCAGGGCGTAGACGTCGGCGGCCGACGGCGTCACCTCGTCGCTGACCCACCGTTCGATGGCCTGGGCGAGCAGGTCCTCTTTGGTGCTCCAGCGGCGGTAGACGGTCAGCTTGCCCACCCCGGCGCGCTTGGCGACCTGTTCGATGCTGGTGCCCTCGACGCCGCGTTCGACGAACAGCTCCAGCGCGGCGTTCAGGATCGCGGTGTCGGTCTCGGGGTCGCGCGGGCGCCCGCGCCCTCGGGTGGTGGTCATCCGAGGGCTCCGTCCAGCCAGCGGGCGAGCTCGGCGGGGCCGCCCTTGCAGGCCAGGTGGGCGTCCGGGCGGACGAGCATGGCGAGCCCGCTCGCGGGCCCTGCGGCGCGGAGGCTGACCACCTGGTCGCCGAGCCGCTGCCGGGCTGCCTCGAAGGCGGCCTGATCGCCGAGCACGGCCCACTTCCCGCGCAGCTCGGCGTGCAAGCGTGTGCGGCTGCCGCCGGGGCGTTCGCAGGCCAGGTCACCGATGCGGTCGCCGGGGCGGGGCTTGCGACCGCGCCCACCGAGCGGGCCACGCCGGTAGCTCACCCAGAGCTGGGAGGTCGTGTACGTGGTCCAGCGCTGGATCCATGCCTGGTTGAACACCCGCATCAGCACCTGGTCGCGCAGGAAGCGGCCGAGCGGGCTGCCGGCGATGTTGACCTTGGTGGCGGCGGTGCTGCCGCGCAAGACCTGGGTGGCCAGCGGGCGGCGTTCGGCCTGGTAGGTGTCGAGCAGGCGCTCTGCGGCCAGCCCCTGCACGACCAGGGCCAGCTTCCAGGCGAGGTTCTCGGCGTCGCCGAGCCCGGTCAGCATGCCCTGCCCGCCGAACGGAGCGTGCACGTGTGCGGCATCCCCGGCCAGCAGGATGCGCCCGTCGCGGTAAGTATCGGCCAGCCGCCGGTGGACGCTGAACAAAGACGCCCAGGTGACGTCGTGCAGACGCAGGCCGGTCAGGCCGGTGCGTTCGGGCAGGATGCGTCGCATGCGTTCGGCGATCTGTTCCTCGCCGGGCTTGTCGTCGCGGAAGGTGGCGTCGTAGGCGAGCAGCCGCCACTGATCACCTGGCATCGGCATGGCGCCCAGCACGCCGTCGGGGTGCGTCCAGCCGCTGGTGCCCGACCGGTCCAGCTCGGGGTCGAGGCGGCCGTCGACCAGCAGAAATCGCTCACTGACCTTCACCCCGGGAAACCGGATCCCCGCCAGCCTGCGAACCGCGCTGGCGCTCCCGTCACAGCCCACCAGCCAGCCCGCCCGTACGGTACTCCCATCGGCCAGCGCCGCGGTGACCCCAGCCGTGTCCTGACCCAAGGCGGTCAGTCTCTTGTCCCATTCCGGCTGCCTGCCCAGCCCGGCAAGCCGCTCACGCAGCCGCGCCTCGACCCTGGCCTGAGAGATCACCATCGGCGCAGCCGCAGTGCCCAGCCCCGGGTCGCCGAACCGGATCTTCATCATCGGGCGGTCCCCCGCGTACGAGGTGATGGTCATGGCCCGCACCGACTCCTCCGGCAGATCGCCGAGAGCATCCAGCCGGTCCAGCACCTCCGAGCCGCGGGCGTGCACGAAGTTCGCCCGGGACGTGGTGGCCGGCCCCTCGGCCTTGTCGATCACGCGCACCGAGACGCCGTGCTGCCGCAACGCGCACGCCAGCGCCAGGCCCACGGGCCCCGCGCCGACCACCAGAACATCGGTCTCCATGATCAGCCTTCATTTTATTAACGAAACGGGATCGTAAATATAATCCCGCAACTACTCCGATGTGTCCAGAGGAGGGCGGCTTGCTTCAGCTTGATCCAGGCGTGCAGCGCCAGGCCGGCGGCGACCGAGATGATGGCGGGCCACAGCAGCGTCGCGGATGGTCAGAGGAGGTAGCGCAGCCACAGGTACGGGGCGACCAGGGCGACGGTGACCGCCGTGACGATCAGGCCGTACTTGGTGAACTGCCAGAAGCTGATCGGCGTGCCGTTGCGGGCGGCGATGCCGAGCACGACGACGTTGGCCGCGGCGCCGACCGCGGTGGCGTTGCCGCCGAGGTCGGCGCCGAAGGCCAGCGCCCACCACAGCACGTCGTGCCCACCGTTGGCCTGGACGAGTTGCTCCACGATGGGGCTCATCGTGGCGACGTAGGGGATGTTGTCCACGATGGCCGACAGCGCGGCTGAGACGCCCAGCAGTCCCAGGGCGGTGGCCTCCGGTTGCCCGCTGGTGGCCGAGACGGCGGCCCGTGACAGTTCCTTGATGACGCCGGTCTCGACCAGGGCGCCGACCATGACGAACAGACCGGCGAAGAATACCAGCGTGGGCCACTCGACCTCGGCGATGGCCTCTTCGGTGGTCACCTTGGTCGCGGCCACCAGCACGCCCGCGCCCAGCAGCGCGACCACCGAGGGCTCGTAGTGCAGCACCGGGTGCAGCACGAACGCGGCCATCACCAGGGCGAGCACGGCCAGCGACTGCCACAGCAGCCGCCGGTCGGCGATCGCCTCCCTCTCGTCCAGCGCCATGATGGACTCGGCGCGTTCGGGGTCGTAGCGGAACGACCGGCCGAACATCAGCCAGCACAATCCCACGAACACCGCCGTCAGGACGACGACCATCGGGGCCATGTGGGCAAGGAAGTCGTTGAAGGTCAGACCCCCGCGGCTGGCGATGATGATGTTCGGCGGGTCGCCGACCAGGGTGGCAGCGCCGCCGATGTTGGAGGCCATCGCCTCGGCGATCAGGAAGGGCGCCGGGTTGACGGCGAGCCGTTCGCACACCAGGAACGTCACCGGAGCGATCAGCAGCACGGTGGTCACGTTGTCCAGCAGCGCCGAGGCCGCCGCGGTGATCAGCACCAGCAGCACCATCAGCCGGAACGGCCGGCCCCGGGCACGTTTGGCGGCCCAGATGGCGAGGTATTCGAAGACGCCGGTCTGCTTGAGGACACCGACGATGATCATCATGCCCAGCAGGAGGAAGATGACGTTCCAGTCGATCCCCGCATGCCGGGAGAAGAACGCCGCCTCGCCCTTGGTGGCATGGATCAGCAGCATGATCCCCGCCCCGCCGAGCGCGGCCGCGACCCGGTGGACCTTCTCGGTGGCGATCAGTGCGTACGCGACCAGGAAGACCGCCACGCTCACCCACGCGAGCACGCTCATACCGGGAGCATCCGGTCCAGCAGTGCCTGCAGCGTCACCGCCCCCATCAGCCGCCGGTGCTCGTCGACGACGGCGACCAGCGGGCTGTGGGTGCGCGCCATCAGCGCGGCCAGTTCCAACACGGTCGCCTCAGGGTCGGTGACCGGGAGCTCGCGTGGCTGCCGTGGCAGGGCGTCGCGTACGGTACGGCCGTGCAGCTCGCGCAGGAAGGCGTCGGCGTGTGCCTCGTCCACCACCCGCGCCAGCGCCGGATCGTCCTGGCAGTAGCCGGGCACGGCCAGACGCAGCACCTGCGTGCCGGGCAGGATCGTGACCGGCGAGTCTTCGCCGTCGACCACGATGAGACCCGGCAGATCCTGCTCGGCCAGCAACCTGGCCGCGTCGACCACGGGAGAATCCAGGCGGACCGTAGGGAAGTCGGTAAGCAACTCTCGGGCGCGCACCGGCACATCCTTCGCTCAACGGGGACAGAACGTGCCGACCAGACTTCCCGGCTCACCTGTAGACAACGTATCAAGGCCTGTCAAGATCGCCGCGAGCGGATCGGCAGCTCACCGCCCCGTTCACCGTGAAGGCGGCCGTCTGCGCCGTCAAGAATCCGTCTGTTCGCTTGACACGGCCGCTGCTAAGGTGAGCGTCGGTGCGCCGGGAAGTCTGGTCGGCAAGATCGCGGTAGCTGGACCGACCGGAGGCGTTCCATGATGTGTTCTTCGCGGTGCCCTTGATGAGCGCGTCACTGACGGCGTTCGCGGGCGTGCTGCTGCTGGCTGTGCTGCTGTCCAGCCTGGCCCACCGCACCATCCTGTCCACGGCCGCGCTGTTCCTGGTGGCCGGGTTCGTCCTCGGCGACGGGGTGTTGGGCGTGGTCTCGCTCAAGCCGGGCGACGAGCTGGTGGCGACGCTGGCCGAGCTGGCTCTGTTCACCGTGCTGTTCACCGACGGCATGCGGGTGGGCTGGCCGGAGCTGCGCAGCGCCTGGAGACTGCCGGGGCGGGCGCTCGGCTGGGGACTGCCGCTCACCCTGGTCATCACCGCCGTGGGTGCGCACTACCTGGTGGGGCTGGGCTGGGTCGAATCTCTGCTGATCGGTGCCATCCTGGCGCCCACCGACCCGGTCTTCGCGGCCGCCCTGGTCGGCAACGAGAAGGTGCCACCCCGGCTGCGGCAGCTGCTCAACGTTGAGTCGGGTGTCAACGACGGGCTCGCGCTGCCGTTCGTCATTCTCTTCCTTGCCATCGCCTCCGGAGCGCAGAACCTGCACCTGGGTGAGCTCAGCCTGGAGCTCGGCCTTGGCGTGCTCATCGGAGTCGTCATCCCCTGGGCGGCGATCAAGCTGGAGCAGACGCGCTGGTTCTCCGCCTCGACGCAGTACGAGCCGCTCAACGCCCTGGCCATCGGCCTGCTCGTGCTCGCCGTCGGCAAGGCCACACACGGCAACCTGTTCCTGGCCGCCTTCTTCGCCGGCATCACCGTCGCCACCATCGGGCAGCGGCAGCGCGAGTCGTTCGAGCACTTCGGCGAGCTCATCGCCGAAGTTTTCAAGCTGGCCGCGCTGCTGGTATTCGGCGCGCTCATCACCCCGTCCCTGCTCGGGTCGGTCGGTTGGCAGGGATGGCTGTTCGCGATCCTCGCCCTCGTGCTCGCCCGGCCGGCGGCCATCTGGCTGTCGTTCCTGCGATCGGGGCTGTCGGTGCGCGAGCAAGCGGCGGTGGCCTGGTTCGGCCCCAAGGGCTTCGCCTCCGTCGTGTACGGGCTGCTCGTGCTCGGCTCCGGCATCGCGCCCGCCGAGCAGGTGTTCCAGCTCGTCGCGGTGACCATCGTGGCCTCGATTCTGCTGCACTCCTCGACCGACATCGTGGTGGCGCGCTGGTTCGATGACGAGCGTGAGGTCCCGGCCTGGTACGGGATCGTCACCCGCAAGATGCACCGACAGGAGTGACCGTGCCGGGGCTGATCCGCCGGACTGTTCACCGTGATGCGCTCCGGAAGCGGCTTCGTCGCCGACATGCTCACTGCGCCGGGCAGGTCAGCCAGCCCACGCTGGTCATCGCCACCCGCAACGATCGGTCAGCGCCCTTCGCTCATGCCGAATTCTCGGCAGCGGCGATACCGAATGCCGAACTGGCGGACACCCGGGCCGACAGTCACCTGATCTGGTTTGGCCCTGACTATCCCCACATCGCCGCGAAGATCCGTGATTTCCTCGCCGCAGGCTGAGCGCGGCTACCGCTTCTCGGCGTAGACGAATCGTTCGAGGTCGGACACCGGCAGCTCACGGCCCGCCGGCTCCAGGTATCGGGCCTGATATTCGGCGGCGCCGACCTGCTCACGCTCCACCCAGCCATAGCTCGCCAGCAGGCCGCTGACCTCGCCCGGAGCCAGGCCGAACCGCCACAGCCGCCGCTTGACCACGAACTCCTCATACAGCGCCGTAGCCCCGTGGCCGCCACCGTCCAGGAAATCCCGCAGCACGTAGGTGAACAGCAGCCGGCTGCCTGCCGCGGCCTGGGACAAGAACGCCAAGGTGGCGCGAACCCCCTCCTCGGTCAGGTACTGCGTGACCGCCTCCCACACGAACACCACCGGCCTGCCGGTCTGGAACCCGTGCTCGGCCAGCACCCCGCCCAGATCGTCGATCTCGAAGTCGACACCGATCAGCCGCACGTGTTCCGGCACGGCGCCGGACAGCGTCTGCAGCCGCTGCCGCTTGTCCTCGACGTTCGCCGGCAGGTCCAGCTCATAGGCGCGCCCGCCGGACGGCGTCAGCCGGCAGGCACGGGTGTCCAGCCCCGCCCCGAGCACCACCACCTGCGTGATCCCGGCCTGGAAGGCCTCAGTGGCCTGGTCGTCGGCGTAACGCTTGCGGCACAGCACGGCGCCCCAGATCCCCGGTGCGCGTTTATCCGATGCTGCGATCATCCATCGGCGCACGGCAGGCCATCGGCATGCCCGGACGGCTGCGCGCAGGCTCACGGGCAGCAGACCGATCGCCAGCCCGTCATCGATCAGGCGTCGGCCGGGTGGCTCGTACTGCTCGGCGGCGGCGATCATCATGGGGCCGAGCGCGGTCTGCGCCGCTGCGGGCCGTCGCGTCATGCCTCATCCCTCCGATCGGCCCGTGCCTGCGATGGTGGCGGTGGGGCGTCATCGAACACCTTGGCCATCCACTCGAACGTGGCGTGCGCCTGACGCATCCGTCCCTCCTGCTGGCCGGTCAGCGCCAGCCCATCCCGGGTGATGTCCAAGAACGCGGCGATCCCGGCGACCTGCCGGCGCACCACAACCGTCCAAGCGTCCTCGGCCATCCGGTAGTAGACGGTCCGCTCGCCTGGCCGGGTCCGCCAGTCGAGGAAGCCCATGCTGGTCAGGAGCCGCAGGTTCGAGGTCAGCGAGGCGCGGCTGGCGCCGATGGCGTCGCTGATCTGCCCGGCGGACTGCTCGGGTGGATCGCAGACCATCAGCCAGCCCAGCACCCGCCCGGCGATCGGCGGCACCCCGTCGCGCGCCAGGTACATGGCGACCCGCTCTACCCACTCCAGCAGTTGCTCTTGCTCAGTCACGCCCGATCCGCCTCCTCTTGCAGCTATTTTAGTATGCGCTAAAATTCATGTATTGATCAAGGATACGCCCCACCCGTGGGGCGTGCTGTTGGTGAGCCGGGAAGTCTGGTCGGCCCGTGACCTGCGGTCGCGGAGAAACGGGAGGACTTTCCTATGGCCACGCGTACTCTCACGGTGCTACTCGGCAGCGGCGTCGCCGCCGGTGTGCTCGTACCGGTGCTGTTGTGGGCCGACGGCGCCACCCGCCCCGGCTACAGCCTCTGGCACCACGGTGCCAGCCAGCTTGGCACCGGCGAACGTGCTTGGCTGCAGACGGCCAACTTCGTGCTGGGCGGGCTGCTCCTGCTGGCCTTCGCGGCCGGGCTGCGCCGAACTCTGCGTGGCGGCCGCGGCGCCACCTGGATACCGGCACTGCTCGCGGCCGTGGCGACCGGGATGATCGTGGCCGGGCTGGTGCCCACCGATCCAGCGCTGGGCTACCCGCCCGGGCAACCCGCCCCGGCAACCGGCGCGCTCACCACCAGCGGCCTCATCCACCAGGCGGCCGGCTTCGCCCTGTTCGCCGGGTTAAGCGCCGCCGCGTTCGTGCTGGCCCGGCGCTTGGGACAGCAGAGTCGCGCCTGGGCCGTCTACTCGCGCCTGTCCGGCGCCCTGATCATCGCCTTCGCCTTCGCCGCCGGAATCGCCTACCGCCTCGACGTCCTGAGCGTGTGGCGCCCGGCTCCCGCGGGCCTGCTCGAACACCTCTCCCTGCTGACCGGCTTTGGCTGGATCATCGCGGTGGGCGTTCACCTCCTGCGCAGCCACGTCCCCGGGGGCCCGAACACACCTCCGGCAGGCACCCAGGGACCCGCCCAGGTCGGATGACAGTCAACACTTTGGCGACAACTGCGGAGCGGAGCTACCACCGACAGGCTCCCGCCCCGCGCGCTTTCCGGCGGCACGTTAGACGCAGCCGCTACCGGGGAGTGCCGGCGTGCTTGGCCGTTGCGCCTGCCACACGCAGTAAGCGCAGCTCAGAGGCCCTTCGGGGCCTCTTCTGCGTTTCGGGGCCATGCAGCCGCAGGCGGCTCTGAGCGGCCGTTTGCCGGTGGTCGCGCCAACGTCCAGCAAGTGAGCGAGGCGGTGTGCGTCGGACGTGCTGGCAATTACTTCAGCGCCATGGCCGATGACATTGAAGGTTGCGTACAACGTATTTGCGTCGCATGCGGGGACGCCTCATATATCGCCGACAGTGCCGGCTGTGTGAATGACGCTGACCTCGAAGAATGTGCTTGCCCATGTGGAGGCGAAGAGTTCGCCGCAGCAGTGGGATTCGCCTTCCGCAGTGACGGTGAAGTGCGTTGGGGCGCACCATGTCAGGCAGGTTCGAGGTGGTCGGCGAGGCGGCGGAGGGTGATCGCGAACCGGCCGCGGAGGCGCAGAAGAACAGGCCGGCGCGAGCGCGGCGGGATCATGCGTAACCGTGCGGCCTCGGCTCGCTGCTCGGCGAGGTAGGCGCGGGCCAGCTCCTCATGCATGGCATACACGGAAGGCTCCTCAGGGTTCTTCGGGGAATGCGTGGTAGAAGATGAAAATCGGGCGAGTATCCGGCACAGCCTCGCTCGATTCGACACGCGATTTGGTCAGCTCGCGCCACGGCTGCAATACGGCATAGAGCTGGTCGGCGAGCTGTGCGAGCTCACCCTTGGTGAGCCTTAGGTGGTGGCTGCCTCCGAAGGCCGCGTTGCGCCAGTCCTCGGGAAACGTCATGTGAGTGCGTTGGAAGTCGCGCAGCCGCTCGAACTGGTCGATCACCCACTGTGAGGTCCACGCCTGCACCGCGGCTCTGGCTTCCGGGGCTTCGAAGTCTCTCACCAATGCCCACCCGCCCATAGCTGCCCGCACCCAGCGTTCCCGGCTGTCCCGGGCCAGCTCCGGCACGTCCTCGATCAAGCCATGTTTCTGCATTTGCCGCAGGTGATAGCTGACCTGGCCGGGGTCGGCATTCATCCGTCTGGCGAGCTCGCTTACCGTGACCGGGCCAATCCGGAAGAGGAGGCTGAAGAGTTTCATCCGAAACCGGCTGGTGAAGACCTTGAGCACGTCCGGGTCATCGATCTGTCGCATGGCCACGACGGTAAGACCAGCAGGTGAAGACGCTCAAGACGTCTACTGGATCTTGAAATCGCGCGTTGGTGGGATCGAGGCTGACGGCATGACGGGGCGATCGTGCCTGCCTCTGCATCGCGCAATATAAGCGCAATGATCTCGAGGCTGTTTTCGCAGGCCGAGCGGCCCATCCCGAATTCGGCGATGTGGTCGCGGAGGATCTTGACCAGGATGGGCGGGATGGGCACGGGCCGGACGTCATCCCGTCCGCGGTGCTTGAGCGGGCGGCAGCAGCACGGGCCGCCACGCCGACCGCCACCCCCGCCGACCCGAGCGAACTCGCCGCCCCAGCGCCACGCCGCCGCACGGATTCAGCCCTACGATCGCCACGTGTGGACCGGCCTCCTTCGTTGGCCGGAGGCGATCGACGATCCGGCGCTTCGTTCCTCAGCACCGGCTCACCGGATAGCGGCCGCCTGCCCGTACTTCCCCCCGCATCCGTGCACCCGCAGCCTGTCATGGCCCCGATCCACGATCATGCCCTCGTCCGTAGGAGCGCCCGCATGAGCGCCATGCACGACTACTACCGCGCCCCCGATCGTGCCACCGCAACTTGGCGACCGAACGAGCTACGGGCATCGGCCAAACCCCTCCCTGACGCTCCAGCGTTCGACGTTGTGGAAACCAAGTGGATCGATCCGACCGGATGCCTCGGCGACCTCGTGGCCGTCATCAAGGGCGTCCCCTACTCGAACGACCTGGTCGAGACCGTCACCTTGTACCCGCCACCCGAAGGGGCGCCAAAGACCGAAGACGAATGGCTGGCCCTGCCGGAAGACTCTCCCTATAAGGAGGGGCCCGAGATCGTGGAACTCTCGGTGAACGCACGCGACGCACTCGCCGAGGTCGATGATGCCCGACTAGCCGAAGTGGCCCGGCAATGGATGAAGGAACATCTCTCCAGCGTCGACGGTGACCACGTGCTCGATCTGGTCAAGGAGTTCGTTGGGGTGGCGCGGAGAGCCAAGGAGCGCGACCAACTGCTCTACTGCTGGTGGATCCCCGGCTAGTCAACATCCCGTCCAGACGCCGAAGGTGGCAACACGATCAAGACAGCTCACCGACTGGCGCGACGGTATGCGTTCCGCCGCCCGTGCACCGCCAAACGGCGATCCCACGGTCCAGCTCGGCACGCAAGCCACGATCGTGCGTGGCACAGACAGGCCAGACCTTCCAGATCAGTTCCATGATCGTTTCTTGGACGGCATCGGCGACCTCCGCGAGCGCCCCCTGAGCGTCGTTTCCCGCGATGGGCGGGATGCCGTTGCCATGGGAACCACCCTGGAACTCCACCCAAGCATGACCGCTGCAGTCCCAGTCGTAGGTGACCAAGCTGAGCGTGCCGATGATTCCTCCGGAGCGAACGTCACGCTCCACGACCTCTAACGAGTGCTCCAGCGTCGCCCACAGACGGGGCTCGAGGGCGAAGGTCGGCTCGAAGTTGATCTCGCCGAGAAGGCTCTCGCCCAGGCGAGTCAGGTCCTCCGTAGTCAGATGGGCAGGGGAGCGATCGAGGAGTTCCCGCGTAGCCGGAGTGCACACACCCCACTCCTCCAGCAAGGAGGCCAGCTCGAGAACGGGTTCGGCGTTGAGGCCCCCGTCGCGCAATGCCGTGTAGATACGGCCACTCAACTCGTCGACCACCTGTTTGGCTTGCTCTTCGGAGTGCACGCTGCAGTGTTACCTACCGCATGAACCCAGGCAAGCGAGATCTTCGCGCGATATCGATGATGCACGAACTCGACCGTGATTAACATCAGCAGAGAAGTTCCCCAAAACGACCGGCCTGCCCCTGATCCGCCACAATCACAGGTGTGCGTCTCTTATTGAGATCGGCCCTGGCAGGGTCCGCAGTGGCGGTCTTACTACTGCTACTCCTCTCCTGGCCGACCACCGACTCGGATTCCGAGCTCAAGCTGGCGATGGCGTTCGCGCTGGCGCCCTTCCCTCTCAGCATGGTGGCCGCGTGGCTGGCCCGCCTGCCCTACTGGCCGGTCGTTGGTCTGGTAGCCCCTTTCGCCATGTTGGCGGTCGTCATCATCCAGCCGGAATATGACTCCTGGGTGTCCAATGACACTCTCGCGTTCTGCATGCTGATAGCGGTCCCCGTGGTGGTCGGCTTCATGCTCACGGCCCTGGTCTGCGGGCTGTTTCTCGGGGAGACCACACGTCCTTCAGGAGAAGACGCGGCGTAAGACGACAGGTGAGGCTCGGTCACGCGTCCACTCGTGGCTGTTCCGACCCAGCGGTCGGCGTGCAATATACGTGCAATGATCATGAGGACGGTGCGTGCCGGTATCGCTTCGTCCCAGGTAGCAGGTCAGGGTCGTCAGGTATTTGACCAGAGCCGGAGCAGGTCAGAGGATCATGAGCCGGAATTCCCGACCCGTTTCCTCCTCGGTGTGACGACCGTGGACGGGATGACCGGGCAAGGGACCTGCGCTTGCGCGTCATGAATCGCTAGCCACCCCTGGCGGGACGCTCCAGCTGCTGGGAGCTACACAGTGAGCTCGCGGTCAAGAAAGCTTCGGGGAGGCGGCGGTTCTGCGGAGAGCCGCCTCGTACTGCCGTCTGTCGAAGACAAAAGGACCAAGCGCCCTGAGATCCCAGTTGGGACGGTGGCCGTTACGGAACCCAGACCAAGTGACGGTCTGCTCGGTTACCTCGACCTGCGCGGTCAACGGCCAACATCCCCACTCGCCGCATTCGCAGCCCAGCAGCACCGTCTCTCCTTCGGAAAACCACTGGAGGTGGGGTGCTCCGAGGAAATGGGTGCTTGGCCAGCAGATCACGTCCCGCTCCAGTAGTCCCGCATAGGCCCCCGCGATGCTTGGGTTGGGGGCCAGTGGTAGTTCGACGACGCGTGCGAGTTCGATGAGATTGATGCCGTCGATCAGGATGTCCATGTGCGGATAGGCGCTCGGGGGGACCGGCCCTACAACGCGGAACTCGATCATATTCACGGCGACACCTTATGTTCTGGTTCTAAGATGCTTCACGACCTTCGGGCGGTCACCAACATAAGCCGGCAGAGAGTCCGAGATGCGCCGTGCCCGTTGCGCGCCTGTTCCGCCGGTGGCCAGCGGAAGCCACTGGAACTCAGGCTCAATCGAGCTACATGATCTTGAAAGCAAGTTCGAACCTCGCCCCTGCCACACCAGCGGGAAGAGGTCCGTCACCAGCGGAAACGTGGTGACGGGCCCTTCGTTGTGTCCAGCTGTCTACGGTTCACGCCGGTCCGCCATGGGTGGCTACGCTGAATACGCGCTGAAGATCATCGGGCTTACCCGGGGAGTGCGGCGGCTTCGGTGACGTCGGGGGTAGTGCTGCCTCGATGCTGTGAGGGCGGGCTGACGCGCCGCGTGCGCCGAGATTGGCGAACGCAAACGACTGGCGGGACTCGCCTTCGCCGGGTTCCGGCTGCATCGACGGCCCCGAGAGACTACATACCGCATGCTCTCAGACCCTGCACCACCGCAACGGTTCGATACGGCGACGCGACCTCCACAGAATCGGCCCGACGTCCGCACCGCCCGCCCAGACTTCCGGGCCAAGGATTGGCCTGGAATGATCAGGCGCGGATGAACCTACCCAAGGAGTACTTATGGCCGCCAAGCTCCTCGCGTTCGTCGCCTTCTTGCTGATCGGCTCAGGCGTACTTGCTGGCCTGATGCCTGTTACTTCGGAAGGTGAGGCTTGTGGTTCTGCATTCATTACTGCCTCTCTCCCCGATTACTTAACGGATGAGACTCGTGACTTGGCAGTAGAAGAAATGGACTACAGGGACAGATGCAAGGATGTTCGAAACCTTGTTCAGATTCCCGCTACCGTCTTGATCGCCGCAGGGGCAACCACGTTGATCGCTGCTTTCTTCTTGCGGAGAACAGTCTCTATAGCGAGAAAGTGACCGACACGCTGTCGCCCTACGGTCATCACGAGCAGCAGCAAAGTGCAGCAGCCGCGCCACGCGACCACGGCTGTGAGCGACCGCCTCCGACTGGCTTCACCATGGACCCCTGACCGAATGCTCAGGCCGGCGGTGCCGCGCTGCCCCGCAGATGCAGCCCTCACGATCGCCACTGCATGGCTGGCCGCCATACCTGCTTGGGGCGATCGACGATCCAGGGTTCGTTCCTTGCCTTGGCTCACCGGGGGAACGTGGCTGATCCGCAGGCTCCGGGGGCGATCGTGGCTTGTGTCCGGTCGTTGCGCGCGTGCAAGAAACGTTCCAGGGCCTTCTCGGCGCGACCGGCTGATCACGCAGGCTGGGACCTGCGATGGGATCAGGCCATAACGATCGCGGACCTCGGTACCGTCCGAACGGCGGTGTGGGCGTCGTGGTACGTGTCGATACCTTTGGTGATCTCATCGGGAACGGTCGCTTGGGGTGTCATCGCGTCGCATCCCCGGCGGCATCGGCCGATGATTCGGGGTCATGGGTGATGATGCCGAGTGCTGAGGCGTGACTGACGATCCACGTGGCTTGACACCCATAGTCGCCCGTTCTGGTGATCCGGGGGTCGACACCCTCCCGGAGGCCGTTCTTTCGCGAACACCGGCGTACTGCTCCCATGCGGTCTCTCAAGGCACATTAGTGTTGCCGCGTCGCTACCCTGACGCCATCTGTCACTGAGCGGAGTCATTCGGATACTTAGGGATCGGTCGTGATTCACGCCGTTCGATCCGGGAGGTACTCCTGTGACCCGCTCTCTGCACGAGTCCAACATCGCTGCCCTGTTCGCTCTGCTTGACAGCACGGGCGACGGGCAGATCGCTGCCGATGACTTCAAGCGCATCGCGGACAAGGCGTGTGCCGCGGTGGCCCCTGACCCGGGCTCGCGTCAGCATCAGGCCATTCAGCAGTTGTGCGCCGACTGGTGGGAACGCATCCGTGAGGACGCCGACCTCGATGGCGATGCCGCGGTGAGCGAGGCGGAATTCGCCCAGGCGGTGGACCACTTGGTCGCGAGCCATCCGCAGTTCCAGCAGATGACCAGCGCGCTGTCGTGCGCCGCCTTCGACGCCGCCGACACCGACGAAGACGGGTTCATCTCAGCGCCGGAACTCGATCGCTTCTTCGGCGCAATGGGTATCCCCCACGAGGTGGCCGAGGGTGCTTTCGCCCAACTGGACACCGACGGCGACGGCAGGATCTCTCGCCAGGAGTACGCCGAAGGCGTTTGGGTGCTGCTCACCAGTGAAGACCCCGTCGCCCCTGGATCGGCGATCCTGGGGCAGACGCGTGGGGGCTGAGCTCCTGTGAGTGTAGGCCGCCAATATGCGGGAGTAAGACCCAGGTCCGGAATGCGCGGGATGATGCCGTAGGCATCCTGCCACATCAGCGGAAGAGGCCCGTCACCAGCTGAAATTCGGTGACGGGCCTCTCGCTTTGTGTCCGGCCGTCTACGGCCGGCAATGGCGAACTACGGTTGATCGTTGCCATTGCGTTCTCAAGGATCAAGACGGGCGTGGTGACCGGGAGACCGTTCTCGCCTGGGCCGCTGCCGGCGCCGGATCACCCCCACAGGCGTGGGTGCCAGGCGTGCGTTCCCGGCCATAACGCGTGTAGGTAGGGCCACCTCCACGTGAAGGTGACCCAGTTGGTGACTGCCTGGGAGGGGGCTCCCCGCACACCCGTGGGGTGACCGTTGGCCGTGCACAGGAGGTGGGACTACCAGCGGCAGCACCTCGAAGATCGCTAGGCGCGGCTGGAGTGCTAGCGCGGCGCATGCTCCCCACTTAACCGAATTCGTGGAATTTTCCGGCATGTACCTGACTATGATCACAACGATTTCGGCTCCGCGAGAATGAGGTGTGCATGAAGCGAGCGAGGGTGCGCAGCGCCGGTGTGGTGGCGCTGGCCCTGGTCAGCCTGGTGGGGGTCGGCTCCACTGCGCAGGCCGAGGCGGACCCGGAGGTGAGTTCCTGCGAGCTGGACCTCTGCCTGTACGAGCACGACAAGTTCAAAGGCGCAGAAGAGGAGTTCATGTTCGAGGGCTGGGGCCTGTGCTACAACGTGCTCAAAGTGAACAACAAGGCGAGCTCCATGCGGAACAACACCGCCGCCAGGGTGCAGTTCTACAACTCCGCCAACTGCTCCGGCGCGTACGGCTACGCGGCAAAGCCGAGTTCCTCGGACGGCGACCTGACGAACAACGGGTTCGACAACAAGACCAGCTCCATCAGGTACGTCAGGCCGTAAGGCCCTGAACCGCTCGCAGGACATCGAGTTCGGTACCCCGCCCCGTGGCCGATCGGAGGAATCAGCGTGTCTGTTCGGCTGCGGGGAGCGGTCGGGGTGCTCCTGACCGTGGCGACAGCCGCCTGTTCGACGGCGGCGGCGACGGAGCCGCGGGTTCTGGTACCGACGCCGGGGGTGGAGGCGCGCGAGCTCTCGATCCCCTTCGACCGGTACAACCTGTCCCCGTCAGACATCGGCATCCTTGAGGGCGCCGAAGAGCTCCTCATCCGCGACTGCATGCGGCGGCGGGGCATGGCGTGGGAGGTGCTGCCGCAGAGCGCGGCGGAGGACGTGGAGCCGGCCAACCGCCGCCGCTACGGTGTCGTCGAACCGGAGATCGCTCGCCTCTTCGGCTATCACAACCCGCCGGACCGCCCTACCGTGGCCCGGCGCGTCGCCGCACGTGCCGGCCGTATGCGAAGCCTGTCGGCGAAGGAACGGCAGGCCGCGTACGGCGAGAAGGACGGCTGCCTGGAACAGGCGCGGCACCACCTGGAACAGGGCACCCCGCAGGTCGACGAGGCCCTGTTCAACAGGCTCATCTCGGAGACCTTCGAGCGGTCTCAGGGGGATCCGGAGGTCGTCCAGGTCTTCCGGGCCTGGAGCACGTGCATGCGGGAGCAGGGCCTGCAGTACGCCGACCCGCTCGCCGCCATCACCGACCGGCGGTGGATGAAGGGCGGCCCCGCCTCCCAGGAGGAGATCCGCGTGGCGCAGGCGGACGTGGAGTGCAAGGCGCAGACCGACCTCGTCTCCATCTGGTCCGCCGTGGAGAAACGCATCCAGGACGATGCCGTCGCAGCTCACCCCGCCGAGTTCCATGCGCTTCAGGAGACCAAGGATCGGCAGCTCGCGGCCGCCCGCGCCGTCCTCGCCCGCGGCTGACCGGCCCCGGCGCGCCGCCGCACCCCAGCCCGCCGTCCGGGCGCGCGGCCTGAGGGCCGGTCCCGGACGACAGCGGGACATCGGGCCGGCCGCCGCACGCCAGCCTCGCCGTACCAACCGAACGCGCCGACCGGGGTTGCCACGCCGCCCGAGCGCGCTGTCGACGTCCGTCTCTACTCGCTCCGATCCTCACTCCGGAGACGTCGTTGCCACCATGCCCAATCGGAGTCGGGTGAAGTGGGCGGCATTGGCGAAGTTCGACGGAGGTAGTACGAGTCTATGGGCAGGACCAGAGCATACAGATGCGGCCAAGCAACCAGGGCTGCCGCCACCGTCCCCGGCCACATGCGGGTGTGTTCGAGGGCGATCACCGCGGCCATAGGACGGCGGCCACGCCCGGGAACATGATGGATCAAAGCTCTGTGGGTCCCGCACGCCGATCCTCGCGTACGGACCTCGGAAGGGCGCCTACGCGGCATGGCCCTTTCTGGTCGATGGCATAACCATGACGATCGCATATGAGGGTGTGCCGTCTGAGCCCAAGTGCCGAAAGAAGCCATGCCTCCGGCGGGGCGCTCCAGCTCCGGGATGATCGCCACGCGCAACCCGGGATGATCAGCCCGGCGGCTGTGCGCGTCGCGCGACAGAATGAACCCATGGCGCAGCTGAGCGAGGACGAGGCCATGCTCAGGGGAGCATGGAGACTTCTGCGTGACGCTTTGAAGCATCTGGCCTGGCCTGCCGCCGATCAGGTCGCCTGGCTCGGATCGGCCATGCACCCTGACGAGCTGGCCCTCGATTTCGATCACGCGTACGGGGTGTCCTGGATGCCTCGGGAAGCGGGGTGGATCAGCGATGAACTGTCGGGACTTCTCGACGAGATCGACCGGCTCACCGCTGAACTGACAGACGAGGGCCCGCAGCCCTGGAGCGCCGAGGGGTTGCAGAGCCATCCCACATGGCAGCGCTTGAGAGTGCTTGCCTGTCACGCTCTGGCACTCATGCCGCCGGCCCCATGGGAGACGACCGGACAGCCGCGCCTTACAACGTGACTCGCATATGCCTAGCGATCAAGAATGTGATGATGGTTCATGAGCTACGACCTTGCGGTCCTCGGCATGAGTGGCCCTGTCGATGCCGAGACGGCCGGCCAGATGTTGGATCGTTGTAGTTCCGCACGACGCCATGTCGAAGGCGAGCTTGATGAGCGAGTCGTCGCCTTCTATGAGGAGTTGCGCGCGCACTTCCCCGGCTATCCGCCGTACGGACCCGAGAGTCCCTGGATTATTGCATCTGCCACAGCAGCGGGAAGAGGCCCGTCGCCAGCGGAAACGTGGTGACGGGCCCCTTGTGTTGTGTCCGGCTGTCCACGGAGTTCACTGGGTGGCTAGGACTGATCGTTCCTCTTGCGTTCCCAAGTGATCAAGCGTGGCGGATCTTGGTGCGATGTGGGCCGAGGTGATCAGGGTTCTGTACGTCCTCGCGGATGGATGGGGCGAAGCGGCCGCTACCCCGCGTAGGTCTCGAACTCGGCGACCTTCGGGGTGCTCGCCGAGCCGGTGATCCTGAAGGTGATCTTGCTTAGTGAGGTCGGCGTGAAGGTGATGGAGCCCGCCCCGCTGCCGGACTTCAGGACCGCTCCGGTGCCGGCGTTGATGAGCTGCCAGGCTCCGATGCCGCCCTCGGCCCCCGACGCCTCACGGATGACGACCCTGGAGACCGTCGTGGCGGAGCCCCACTTGATCGAGATGTCACCGGTCGAGCCGGCCGGCGACCAGAAGGTGCTCAGGTTGCCGTCCCGCACGTTGCCGTAGCTGGTCCCGTCGGCCTTGCTGGAACCGTCGGAGCCGGCTCCGATGCTGAGGTTGGACCCGCCGGGCGGAGGGGTGGGTGTCGGCGTGGGGCTGATGGTCGGTGTCGGTGTGGCCGGCGGGGTCTGCGGCGTGCAGCTGCCGTTCGACTCCTGGAGACCCTTGTTGGCGCCGGCCGTCTGGAGGACGAGGCTCGGCACGCAGCTCGCCCCGTCGAGGCTGTAGGAGTAGGGGACGCTGACGCTGGTGTTGGATTGCGGGTTGGGGCCGGCGGGGTTGTTCTCGCTGCCCGGGGCGGACCAGGTCACGTTGTCGAAGATGTTGCCGCTGACCTGCCAGTAGCCGGCCTCGCTGGTGTAGAAGGTGCCCAGGACGTCCTTGGAGTTCTTGAAGTAGTTGTTCTCCACTTTGGCGCGAGCGCCGGCCCGGGAGTTGATGCCCGACTCGTGGAGGCTCACGTAGGAGTTGTTGTAGATGTGGGCGATGCCGCCACGCAGCAGGGGTGTACGGGAGTCGATGTTCTCGTACAGGTTGTGGTGGAAGGTGATGTAGCCGTTCGAGCGGTCGCTCTCGCTGGATCCGATGAGCCCGCCGCGGCCGGAGTTGCGCAGGATGCTGTAGGACAGGGTCACGTACTGGGTGTCGTTCTTCATGTCGAAGAGGCCGTCGAAGCCTTCTGCCTCCCCGCCCGAGGCTTCCAGGGTGACATGATCGACCCAGACGTTGCGGACGCTGCTCTCCATGCCGATGGCGTCACCGCCGTTGGACGTGGGTGAGCCAGACTTCTTGACGTTGCGGACGGTCACGTTGCGGATGATGATGTTGCGGGCTTCGCGGATGTGGATGCCCAACTGGTCGAAGACGGCTCCGCCGCCGACCCCGATGATCGTGACGTTGCTGATCTGCTTGAGTTCGATCACGTCGGCGGCGGTGTTGCAGCTTCCGCCCGAGACCTTGGTGGTGTTGCCGTGGTTGATGGTCCCTGAGACCTCGATGATGATCGGGGTGCTGCTGCTGGCCCGGTTGCACAAGGCCGTATGAATCGCGGTCCCCGTGGTGGCTCTCACCGTCTGTCCGCCTGCTCCACCGGTGGTCCCGCCGTTGGCGCTCGCGTAACCGCTGGCGCTGCCGGCCGCCGCTGATGCCTGCAGTACGGGTAAGGCCACACCGGCGGCGGCCGCGATGGCCACCGCGGCCAGCACCACCTGGAGTCGCAACGCGACTGCTCGTCTCATCCTCGGTTCACCTTCACCTTCTCCTTCGAACAACGGGTGCGATTTTCTCTGCGCGGTCGCTGTCGCGGTCCTGCTGCCGCGGCATCGGGCTTGTTGCAGGGTCAGGTCGGCCGCTGAGGCCCGGCTCCGGCCTTCGACGGCACGGTGAAGGCCGGAGCCGGCAGCGAATGCGCACCGCTCACATGAACGGACACCTCCGCGTTGGGGGGTGACCCACACCGTAGGAAAGCGCTTTCCGGGTGTCAATGCGGCGTGAAACTTTCATGTCGCCCCCCGAGGAGTGTCGGAAGCGCGAGGCTGTCGGGCATGGGGATGGGGATGGAGCAGGCGCTGGATCGCGTCTCTTGTGTGCGGGGGCCGCCGGGTGCCGGGGCGGTGGACTGTACCCCCGATGACGCTGGCCGAGCCGGCTTCGGCGGCTAGGCGCCGGTGATCAGGCGTCGTTCCAGGTCGATGATCGGCTCGATGCTCTGCAGGTCGTAGTTGCTCAGAATGACGGCCGTCCAGTTCGTGTCGAGGTAGATGGACCAGCTCGTCGATATGCCGCCTGCGCCGCCTCCGTGGGTGATGATGCGCTGGTTGTTGAAGGTGGCGGCCACTGGCCCGTACGCCTGGAAGCCCTCTCCGCGAAGGGAGTTGCCGGAGGTGTCCTCCTTCAGGGGCTTGGCGGAGATCTTTCCGTTCACATACAACTCGGTGTAGGGCCGGGCGGTGAGCTTGCCGCCTTGCAGCGCGATCGCGAAGCGTACGAGGTCCGGTGCGGTGGCGAAGCCGTTGCCGCCGCCTGTTCCCATCCATCCCCGGGCGGAGTTGCTGCCTTGGCCGGCGTCGCCGTAGACGGAGCCCTTGTCGAGGTTGCGGACGGCGTCCACGCGCGTGCCGTCCTTTTGATGCATGTACGGATGGGCGATGCGCTTGTCGGTCAGCCACCGGCGGCGGTCGTAGTAGGCGGAATCCTCCATGCCGGCCGGGAGGAAGATGTTCTGGCGGACGTAGTCCTGGAACGACGTGCCGGAGACCTTCGCAACGAGTTCGCCGAGCAGCGTGTAGCCCATGCTGCTGTAGGCCTTTTTCGTCCCGGGGGCGAATTCCAGCTCGAAGGTCTTCAGGTTCGCCCAGAAGTCTGCCATCTGCTGCTCGTAGCTGTTGTGGATCTGCTCCGGCGGCGGATTCTCGCCTGGGCGCCGGGCGTCACCCAGGCCGCTGGTGTGGGTGAGGAGATGATGCACGGTGATGCGTTCGGCCATCTCCGCCGGCAGGCCGTCCAGATGCTTGCTCACCAGGTCGTAGAACTTGAGCTTGCCCTGCTGGGCGAGCTGCACGACAGCCAGGCCGGTGAACGGTTTGGAGGACGAAGCCAGAGCGTAGATGGTGTCGATCTTGTTGGGGATCCTGCCTTCCTTGTCCGCCCAGCCGTAGGCGCGGGCCAGGACCTGGCGGCCGCGGTATGCGATCATCACGGTGCCGGAAAACTGGTCCTTGTCCGCCAGTTCTTTGATGTGCCGGTCGAAGGCGCCTCCGGGACGCAGGTCCTTGGGGATGCGGCCAGAGCCTGAGGAGAGGTCGGTGTTCGCCTCGGCGGTTTCCTGCGAGGCCAGCAGGCCACCGGCCGCCAGCGGGACCGCGCTCATGAATCCGAGGGCGGAGCGGCGCGAAGGGCCGTGGTCGGGCGAGGGATGCGACAACGCCATGGAAATCCTTTCGCGAGGAAAGTCTGCGAGGGGATGCAAGCACGCAGTCTGTTTCTTCGGCGTTTCTGCGGCGTGCTGCCAGGATCCGCCGGCTCGCCCGAGGCGGGCCCGACCGGCGCCGACCTCGCTATAACTGCCGCACTTAACGCGCGCCAGTTACTGTGGCATACTCCTTGTTCGCCGTGATCAACATATGTGGGGTGGGATATGCGACAGGGTTTATGGCGACTGATTAGTGGTGTGTTGGCGCTGCTTCCGACGATGTATTCCCCGTGCGGTTGGGCCAGGGTGACCCCCGGCTACTGCGAGATCACCAGCTCGGACGCCGGTTTGGGGTTCTCCGCCCTCGCCTCGGTGGCGTTCGGCGGGAATACGCTGATTTGGCTGGCGATTATCGAGTCCACGCTGATGATATTCGCATTTCCCGCGCTGCTCGTGGCACTGACGGGCAAGTGGCCTGGGCGCCGGTTCACTCAGGCCGTGATCGGGTTTCTGATCATCGGCGGGATGGTGAACGTACTGGTGAACGCTCTGGGCAGAGTGCTGGGAAACGAGGGTTTCCTTATTGTCGTTTTCGAGAGGCTGCCGCGGGGTGGCTGGTATCTGCCGTCCATCTGGTTCGGCTTCGCGCTCATAGCTGCCGCCTACGCCCTACGCCGAGCCGTCGGCCAACAAGGCAAAGAGGCCGAAGCCCGGCGCATGCGCCCCTGACCCCGTGACGAGTGCGGGCACGTGATGGAGGCGAAGACCTTCGCCACGTCGATGTGACCTCGCCGGATGTAGGTTCATCTACTGCAGGTGGCGAACGCAGGAGGAATCTCCATAGCCTGCCCGTGTGGCGGCTGGTTGGCTGTCCGTATGCGAGTTATCGTGCCCGCCACCGAAGGACGGGCGGTAAAGGTCAGGACCGGTCAGCGCGTACGGGTCACCGACCTCGAGGGAGGTCAGGTCGGCGACGTGTTCGCGTTCGCCGCGGACGACGTGAACGAGCACCTCAGCGCGTCGCACACCCGAACCGCCACCGGCCGCCTGTTCCCGGCGATCGGCGAGCAGTTCGTCACCGACCGGCGCAGGCCCATCCTCACCCTGGTGGAGGACACCTCCCCTGGATGGCATGACATGCTCATCGCCGCCTGCGACCCGGCCCGTTATCGGGCTCTGGGCGTGCCGGGGTTCCACGCGTCGTGCGCGGACAACCTGGCCAAGAGCATGGCCGGACTCGGTCTCGCCGTGCCGGTCACCCCGCAGCCCGTCAACGTGTTCATGAGGATCCCCGTGGCGGACGACGGCCGGCTGAGCTGGCTGAACTCGATCAGCCGCCCGAACGACGCGATCACGTTGGAGGCGGCCATGGACTGCGTGGTCGTGGTCTCGGCCTGTCCGCAGGACCTGGTCGGGATCAATGGGCACAAGCCGACGCCGTTGGCGATCGATCTCCTCAACGGTCAGAACGACACAAGTACGTCAAGGAGTAAGTGAACGATGAACGATGTCCAGCACCCCGCCCTGCGACCGGACCGCATCGGCGATCTCCACCTCGCCAACCGGCTGGCCGTCTCGCCCATGACCAGGGTGTCCGCCGCCGTCGACGGAACGCCGACGGCCGAGATGGCGGACTACTACGCGGCTTTCGCCCGCGGCGGTTTCTCCCTCGTCCTGACCGAGGGAACCTACACCGATATGCGCTACAGCCAGGGGTACGCCAACCAGCCCGGCATCGTCACCGACGGCCACGAGGCCGCCTGGCGGGACATCACCGGCCAGGTGCGCGACGCCGGAGCGCCGATGATCCTTCAGCTCATGCACGCGGGCGCGCTGTCGCAGGGCAACCGTTACCGCGACGACACGGCGGCGCCGTCGGCCGTGCTGCCGCGCGGGCAGAAGATGCCGGAGTACGGCGGGTACGGCCCCTGGCCGACGCCCCGCGCGATGAGCCAGGACGACATCGCCCAGGTGGTGGACGGCTTCGTGACGTCGGCCGTGCGCGCCCGGCGGGCCGGCTTCGACGGGGTCGAGGTGCACGGCGCCAACGGTTACCTCGTGGACCAGTTCCTGACCGACTACACCAACCGGCGCGACGATCGCTATGGTGGCACGGTCGCCAACCGGGTACGACTCGCGGCAGAGATCGTCTCCGCCATCCGCGCGGAGGTCGGTCCGCGTTTCTGCGTGGGGATCCGCTTGTCGCAGGGCAAGGTCAACGACTTCACCCACAGATGGGCGGGCGGCTCCAGGGAAGCGGAGACCATCTTCGCCGCGCTCGCCGAAGCGGGGGCGAGCTACCTGCACATCGCCAGCGAAGGACGGGACTGGGTGGAGACCGCGACCCTGGACGGGCAGGTGACGATCACGGGCCTGGCCCGGAGGGTGACCGGGCTGCCCGTGCTGGCCAATGGCGGCATGCACGACGTCGCCCGGGCGGCCATGGTGCTGCAGGACGGTCACGCGGACGTACTGACCCTCGGACGGGGAGCGCTCGCCAACCCGGACTTCCCGCGGCGCCTGGCCCAGGGGCTGCCCATGGCGGCCTTCGATCGCCGGCTGCTGGAGCCCATGGCGACGCTGAGCAACGCCCGCCTGTGGCGACCGGCGGCCGGAGTGCCGGCTTGAGCGCGCCCCGGCGAGCCGAGCAGGCGGGCGAGATCGGCGGCGGCTGGCGGGGCCGGTCCGCCGCGGTCGTGGCGCTCACCTTCGACGTGGACGCGGAGACCCCTGTGCTCGCGCAGGGCCGCGGCTTCGCCGAGCACGCGAGCACGATGTCCCACCAGGCGTACGGTCCCGAGGTCGGCCTGCCCCGCATTCTCGACCTCCTGGACGAGCTGGACGTCCCCGCCACGTTCTTCGTGCCCGGCTGGGTCGCCGAGCACCGCCCCGCACTCGCGCCGTCGATCGTCGAGCGGGGCCACGAGGTGGCGCACCACTCCTACAGCCACCGGCCGCCCACGTCGATGACCGCCGAGGAGGAGCGCGCGGACTTCGAGCGCGCGCTGGCGGTCTTCGACAGCCAGGGCATCGAGATCCGCGGGCACCGCGCGGCGCTGTGGGAAGCGTCCTGGCTGACGGCCGAGCTGGTCGCGGAGCACGGCCTGCGCTACGACTCCTCTCTCATGGGGGACGACAAGCCGTACAAAGTGGTCACGCCCGCAGGCGAGATCGTCGAGCTGCCCGTCCACTGGTCGCTCGACGACTGGGAGCAGTACGCGTTCCTGCCCGCACCCCATGTCGGCTCCGTCATCGAGTCTCCGGTGAAGGTGCTGGAGCTGTGGCGGGCCGAACTCGACGGGATGCGCCATTACGGCGGCCTGTTCAACCTGTGCGTTCACCCGTTCCTGTCCGGCCGGCCCGGCCGTGCGCTGGCGTTGCGGCAGTTCCTGGAGTACGCGCGGAGCTGCGCGGACGTGTCCTTCGCCCGCTGCCGTGACGTGGCCGAGCGGGCGGCCGGGGACGCCGCCCTGACCGTGCGCCGGCCCCGCCCACCGGCGGTGGATCCGGACGTCTACCCGGAGTGAGCCCGATCCGGACGTTCTACCCGGACCGGGCCCGGTCCATCGCCTCGACGGTCAGTGCCAGGAACAGATCGACCCGGTCCTCCGTGCGTCCCACGTCTCTGCCGGTGAGCTCGGCGATCTTGGCCAGCCGGTTGCGCAGGGTGTTGACGTGGACGTGCAGTGCCCCGGCCGTCGCCGCCCACTGCCCGTCATGATCGAGGAACGTCCGCAACGTCAGCTCCAGCTCCCCGCCCCGCCGCGCGTCATGGTCCTTCATCGGGCCGAGGATCTTGCCGGCGAACTCGTTCAGGGTCTCGGCGTCGAGCAGCCCGAGGAGCAGCCGGTGCGTGCCCAGCTCGGCGAAGGCCCGTACGGAAGGACCCGTGCGGGTGCGCCGCAGGACCCGGCACGCCTCCCTGGACTGCAGGAGCTGAGGGCGCAGCTCGGCCGCGTGCGCCGCCAGCCCTCCCAGGCCGACGACCGGCCGCAGCCCGGGGAAGCGCCGCTCGATGCCCCGCGCCAGGCGCTCGGCGAGCACCGGCAGCTCGTGCTCGGGATGGCGCCAGGGCAGGACGGCGACGACGTCCTGCGTGCCGCCGGCCACGACTGCCGGAACTCCCTCGACGGCGAAGAACTCCACGATCACCTCCGCGAGCCCGTGCATCGTCGCGGCACCGCCGTCCGCGAACGCCACGGCGCACACGGCCAGCGGACCGCCCGGATCCACGCCGAACGCGCGGAGCCGCCCAGGAACCTCCGCCGCTCGCCAGCCTCCCGAAAGGACCATCTCCAGGAGCTCGCTGGCGAAGCGCATCTCGATCGCCTGCACCGCCTGCTGCTTGGCCACCTCCAGGCTGAGGAAGCGAGCCGTCTGCTCCAGCGCCTGCCGCTCGGGCGTCGCGAGCTCGCGCAACGGGCGCAGGCAGATGAGAGCCGCGTCGATGTCGCCGACGGCGCCCACCGGGAACAGCGCCGCGTGCCCCAGATCTCCCAGCTCCACCTCCAGCGCCGGAGGCTTCTTGGCCAGTGCCGTGGCCACGGCGTGCAGCTGTTCGCCGTCCAGGCTCGCGCCGGCCACCGCGAGGGAACGCGCCATCCGGTCGACCACCGCCAGGGGCAGGTCATGCTCACGGCGCAGGATGTCGAGCACGCCGGAGGCGCCGGCGCCCCGGGAGATCGCCGTGGCCAGAGCGTCTCCCCGGCGCACCATGCCGACCAGCGACTGCTTGCGTTCGTCGGCCAGCATGTCGGCCATGGCCTGCGAGACCGCGGTGAACGGCACCGCGACGGAGATCTCCAGCAGCGGCAGCTCCTCTTGGCGGCAGGCTTCGACCAGCGCGCCGGGAGTGTCCGGCAGCTCCGCGCGCAGGCCGAACACGATGCCACTGGCCTTGGCCTTCTTGACGTTCGTCACGAACTGCGCGGGAGGCACCCGTTCGAGCCACAACCCATTGGTCAGCACGATCTCTCCTTCGCGTACGTAGTGCGAAGGGTCGGGCAGCTCGGTGTTGTGCACCCACGCGACGGGCGCGTCCAACGCGCCCGGCCGGCCGGGCACCAGCAGACGGAGCTCCAGCGAGGCGCGGTCCAGCAGGGATTGGAGCGTGAACACGCTGTAACTATATACAGTGAATACTTCGATCTATAGAAGATCATCCAATGAGCTGACCCACGGCGCGCAGCCGGCGCCTCACCACGACAATCCCGTGTTGCGCAGCCTGCCGTCCCTGGATCCGCCCCGCCATCACGAGCTACGCCGCCTGGTGGCCAGGGTTTTCACGCCCCGCGCGGTCTCGGCCCTGGAGCCCTCCATCGCCGAGACCGTCAGGAAGCCGCTGGCCGGGGGCAGTGGTGAGGCGGTGGACGGGTTCGCCTCGCCGCTGACGGTCGCCACGCTCGCGGGGCTGCTCGGCATCTCGCCGGAACGCAGGGCCGACTTCGTCCGCTGGACGATCACGATCTCCGAGTTCGCCGGGGCCAACGCCGAGGACCCCGTACGGCAGGCACGCTTCCACCAGGACCTGGCCGGCGTTCGCGTCGGTGGTCAGACGGGGATGAACAGCGCCTCGAACGGCGGGTCGCCGACGCCGGTCGTGACGTGCCCCATTCCTGTGGTGTCGGCGGCGAGGACGAGGTCGCCGGGGCCGAAGCGACGCCGGCCGCCGTCGCTGACCGTCACCTCGATCATGCCGCGCAGCATCACCACCCACTGCTCACGTGGCGCCGGGTGCGCGGTGCTGTCGAACGCGGCACTGCGCAGGAACCGTACGCCATCTCTCGACGGCAGCTCACCGACGGCCATGGCCGGCACCCCGTCGGCCACCTGCCGGTGTTCCAGTGCGATCTCGCCGTCCTCGAACGCCGATCCGCCGTCCTCCTTGCGGACAATCCTGGTGAAGCGCATCAATTCGCTCCGATGAACTGGTGGTCGGTACGGATCCGGCCCTCGCTGTCCAGGGCGAGGATGTCCAGGCCGCCGCCGACGGCCTGTCCCGTGCTGGTCGACACCATCGACCACCGGATGCCGAGCACGTTGGGCAGCAGGAGGGCCGCCTCTTCGGCGCACTCGAAGACGTGTTCGCCCGACGCGACGAACATCTCGTACGCACGGGTCACCCTGGCGTTCAAGGCGTCGTGGCCCCGGACTTCCAGCGGCGGCACCGGAAACGCCAGCCCCGCGGCGGCCTCACGGATCTCCTGCGGCGGGTCGACCAGCACCTGGACCCCGTCAAGCGCCCACACTTCGCGGATGAGCGCGGCCCGCGCCGCCGGATCGGGTTCGTTCCACTGGGCGACGTATCGGTCGGCCCATTGCTTGATGTCGAGTGGGTTGCTCATGCACAGCAGTGTGCGGATTCCGTTGCGCTCACGCGATTCCCTGCAGGGAATCGCGCGCCGCTGCCCGTTCGGGGAGGTGGGCGAGCAGGGGTCGCAGCGGAGGGCGTCGGAGGAGTCAGGGGGAGTGCCGTCTCCACGCGCCGCCTGGCCGCCGGGGATGCAGCCCGGAGTTCCGTGAGCGTCGCTGAGCGCTTGACGGGGGCCATCGGCCGCTCACCGCGTTTCCTTCACCGGCTCCGAACCCACCGATCGCGACAAATGCCGTGGCAAGATGATTTGCCACGGCATTTGTCATCCGCCTTTTCGGGCGGCCGAGAGCGATTTCGACTCAATCGCCGATCGCGGTGCCAGGGGATGCCCCCGGCCGCGGGGGAGGGCGTCGTCGCCGACCTCGTCCCCGGGCCTTCTCACCTCAGTTCGTACTGTGCGTCAGGACTACCACTCGTGGTGGTGGTCGAACTTCCGGTCGTGGTCGAACTTCCGGTCGTGGTCAAACTTCTTCTCACGGTCGAACTTCTTCTCGCGCTCGAACTTCTTCTCGTGCTCGTTCTCGTCGCGCTCGAACTTCTTGTCACGCTCGGACTCTTCGTGCTCGAACTTCTTGTCGCGCTCGTCCTCGTCGTGCTTGAACTTCTTCTCCTGCTCGAACTTGTCGCGGTCGAACTTCTTCTCCCGGTCCGACTTCTTGTCGTGGTCGAACTTCAGGTGGTCGATCTTGACGTGGTCGAACTTGAAGCGGTCGAACTTCTTGTCCCGGTCGAACTTCTTCTCGCGGTCGGCCTTGTCGCGGTCGAACTTCTCGTCACGCTCGGACTCTTCGTGCTCGAACTTCTTGTCGCGCTCGTCCTCGTCGTGCTCGAACTTCTTCTCGCGCTCGAACCTGTCGCGGTCGAACTTGTTCTCGCGCTCGAACTTCTTGTCGCGCTCGAACTTCTTCTCGTGCTCGTTCTCGTCGTGGTCGAACTTGTTGTCGTGGTCGAACTCGTCGTGGTCGAACTTCTTCTCGTCCTCGAACTCGTCGTGGTCGAACTTCTCGTCGTGGTCGAACTTGTCGTGGTCGAACTTCTTGCGGTGCTCGAACTTCTCTTCGTGCTCGGACTTCTCGTCACGACCCCACCAGAGGACATCGCACACGCCCCACTCGCTGGCGCAGCCCGCGGCCGGCTTCTGCGTGGGGACGAACCCGGCTCTGGCGCCCGCGCTCGCGCTCGCCGCTACCTGGCTGAGCGGAACGAACATGAGGCCGGTGGCGGCAGCGGCCAGAGCCAGCTTCGCGATACGCCTGTTGCGCGATGTCGGCATTTGCCGAATTTCAGTATTCACGTGCTCTCGTTTCCATTCATGGATAAATCGACGCGAAATCCGACGCCCACATCTCGGTAGGCATTCAGACAGAAGCGTACATACCCGCAAGGATTATCTCATTCACCTCAATGAACTCCAATAACCCGTCAAATTCAATACCTTTAAAGAGGGGATCGTCGAGCGAATATTTTGGCGTTTCTTTGCGTGTGGTGAGACATGCCATGACGCCGGTCCCGGCTAATTAACTTTCGCCGACGCCCGGGCCGCCGGTCGTCCCGCGTAACCGCGCGCGTATCTGCGAGCCGGCGATTACGCGGCCGTTTGAGACCGGGGTGAGGGGGCGCCGACTTCGGGCACCGGCACCCGCCGGGTGGCCCGACGCCGCCGGTCAAGCCGTGAGACTGCCGAAGTGGGCACGGCCGGCATGGGGAATGCTGGCATTTCGTGCAAATTGTCCGGTTCGCCGGGCTGGGCGTCGTACGCGGCCTGTATGTCGTTCAGGCAAAGCCCGGTCAGTGCCTGAATCCGGGCGCATCCGCGGTGCGGAGAATGCGAGCGTCAGTGGCCCGCCGTCCCGGGGATGGCGCTCAGAGGGTGACAGGCCGTCGAGGACGAGCGCGAGGTAGCGCCGCCAGCCGTCGCCGTCCGGGTCCATCTCTCTGCTGCTCGGCGTCCCGTACTCCGACCACGGCTTCTTCCAGGAGATCACCGGTGTCCTGATGAGCCGCCTCATCCAGGAGTACCTCCCGACCGGGGAGCTGACCCGCGAGACCATCGTGATGAACAGCTTCATCCTGCTCAGCGCCGGCCACGAGACCACCGCCGACATGATCGGCCTCGGCACGCTGGCCCTGCTGGAGAACCCCGCGCTCCTGGCCCGGATCCGTGACGCCGACGACCCCAAGGTGGTGTCGGGCGCGGTCGAAGAGCTGCTGCGATACCTGACGATCGTGCACAGTCTCGTCGCCCGGGTGGCCAAGGAGGACATCGAGGTCGGCGGCACGCTCGTCAGGGCGGGCGAAGGGCTGATCATGAACCTCCCCGCCGCCAACCGCGACCCGGCCTTCCTCGACAACCCCGACATCCTCGACATCGAGCGCAACTCCCGAGGCCACATGGCCTTCGGCTACGGCGTGCACCAGTGCCTCGGCCAGACCCTCGCCCGCGCCGAACTCGAGATCGTGCTGCTCACCCTGCTGCGCCGCCTGCCCACCCTGCGGCCGGCCGTGCCGCTGGAGGAGATCCGGTTCCGGGGTGACATGAGCATCTACGGCGTCCACGAGCTGCCCGTCACCTGGGAGCAGCCCGGGAAGCCGCCGTCCGTACGCGAGGTCGGCGCCGCGCAGGCCGCATCAGGTTGAGGGGGCGAGGCGATCCCAGACCAGGCGTTGCCGTTCCGCCGGCAGCTCCTGGCCCCTCATGGCCCGCCGCAACAGCTCGACATCGCACCCGTGCGCGCTCATGTGGTCGAGGAGGGGCTCGTAACGGTCGGCCCGGTCCCGTACGAGTTCCGTCGCCAGCCGTAGTTCCAGCCGGACCGCAGGAACCTGGTGCGAGCCACATGCGATCCACACGTAGTGCTGCCATGGGCCGCGACCGACGCATTCCAAGGCGTCGGAGTCGGCCTGCCTCTCGACGGTGCTCAGCTCCACCTTGACCCCGTGCACCTCGTACCTGGCGAAGTACTGCGAGGACGCCGGGATCCACGAGGCGGCATAGAGGCAGGGGAACGAGGCGAGCGCGGCACCGAACGCGTCCACCTCCTCCCGCCGCGCCACCAGGAGGTCGATGTCCCCGACAGGAAGCCGAACCCCCTGGAGGAGAGCTGCGCTCGTGCCCCCAAGGCGGTAAGTGATGTCGGCACCCGCGGCTCGCAGGGCGGTGAGCACCGTGTCCAGCGCAGCGGTGATGTCCGCCGCTCGGAGAAATGTTCCACCGTTGTCGTCCATGGCGAGCAGCCTAGGAGCGCGCGGACGCGCGATGTCAGTCCTCCGGAGCGGCATGCTCGATACTTAGCCCTTGCGCTAACTATTGCGGGACGGCCATACTTAGCCGCATGGCACAGTATTCGGCGCAGCTCGACGGGGTGTTCGTCGCCCTCGCCGACCCCACCCGGCGCGCCGTCGTCCGGCGCCTCGGCCACGGGCCCACGAGCGTCGGTGACCTCGCCCGCGAGTTCCCGATGACCCTCCCCTCGTTCATGAAGCATGTGCGCACGCTCGAGTCGAACGGGCTCATCCGCACGGTCAAGTCCGGCCGGGTGCGCACCTGCGTGCTCAACCGCGAGCGGCTCGCCCTGGTCGACGATTGGCTCGCCGAGCAGCGCCGGATCTGGGAGGCGCGCACCGACCGCCTCGAACAGTTCGTCACCGACCCCGAGGAGAACCAGTAGTGAACCCCGATCTCGACCTCGCTCTGGAGCGGATCATCCGCGCCCCGCGCGCGACCGTGTGGAGGGCCTGGACGGACCCGTCCCGGCTTGAGCGGTGGTGGGTCCCGGCTCCGTCCCGCTGCCGGGTGGACCGCCTGGACCTGCGGCCCGGCGGGGCGTTCGTGGCGCGGCTGAGCGACGGCGGGGCCGAGTTCGTCCCGCACCTGGACGCGTGCTTCCTCGCCGTGGACGAGCTTGAGCGGATCGTGTTCACCAACGCGATCGACAGCGCGTGGCGGCCCGCGAGCCCCGCCCCGGTCGCGATGACCGCCACGATCACGCTGAACGACCACCCGGACGGCACGGACTACCGGATCGTCGTCCGGCACGGCGACCCCGAGGCCCGCGCCCATCACGAGAAGCTCGGCTTCGCCGAGGGCTGGGGGACGGTCACCGCCCAGCTGGCCGCGCTCACCGAGGGCGGGCAATGAAGATCACTCTCACAGAGTTCCTCACCCTCGACGGGGTCAGCCAGGGACCCGGCTCGCCGGAGGAGGACACCAGCGACGGATTCACCCGCGGCGGCTGGCTCGTCCCTCACATGGACGGGACGTTCGTCCAGCGCGTCTCCGGCTGGCTCGACCTCGCCGACGGCCTGCTGCTCGGACGGCGGACCTACGAGGCGTTCGCCCGCGACTGGCCGGAGATCACCGACCCGGCCGACCCGTTCACCGAGCGGATGAACACCCTGCCGAAGTACGTCGTGACGAACACCCTCACCGAAGGGACCTGGAACCCCACGACCGTCCTCAAGGGCGACCCGGTCCAGGCGGTCACCGAACTCAAGGCACGGCCGGGCCGCGAACTCCAGATCCACGGCAGCGCCCGCCTCGGCGACTCACTGCTGGCGGCCGGCCTGATCGACACGCTCCGCCTCGTGCTCGCCCCCGCCGTCCTCCGGACCGGCCGACGGCTGCTGACCGGCGCGGGCGCCCCGTCCGATCTCCGCCTGCTCCACCACGAGGCCACGCCGAACGGCATGCTGCTCCTGGAGTACGAGGTGACCGGCCGGGCAGCACGCCGAGGCGCGTACGAAGGCGTCACCGCCTTCACCTGAGCGGCAACCTGGCTCAGGAGCTCGTGAGGATGACCAGTTGCTGAGTCGCCCGGGTCATCGCCACATAACGGTCGACCGCCCCCTCGATGCCCTCGCCGAACGCCTCCGGGTCGATGAGCACGACGAGGTCGAACTCGAGCCCCTTCGACAGCTCCGGTGTCAGCGACCGGACGCGGGACGTCCCCTGGAACGCGGGGTCGCCGATCACGCAGGCGATCCCGTCGGCGTGCGCGGCGAGCCAGGTGTCGAGGATCGAGTCCAGCTCCGCGACGGACCCGTGTACGACGGGGACGTCGGTGCTGCGGATGGAGGTCGGCACGTTGGCGTCCGGGAGAGCGGCCCGGATGACCGGCTCGGCCTCCGTCATGATCGCTTCCGGTGTGCGGTAGTTGATGCTCAGGGACGCCAGCTTGATCCGGTCGAGCCCGACCCGCTCCAGCCGTTCCTGCCACGACTCCGTGAACCCGTGCCTGGCCTGGGCCCGGTCCCCGACGATGGTGAAGCTCCGGGACGGGCACCGCAGCAGCAGCATCTGCCACTCCGCGTCGGTCAGCTCCTGGGCCTCGTCCACGACGATGTGGGCGAACGGGCCGGCGAGCTGGTCGGGTTCGGCGCCGGGCGATGCGGTCTCGTCGACCAGGGCGTCCCGCAGGTCCTGGCCGCGCAGCATCGTCACCGCGCCCTCACCGTCGTCATCGGCTTCGAGCAGGTCGTCGACGACCCGGGCCATGCGCTCGCGTTCGGCGGCGACGGAGGCTTCCTGCCGCC
Organism: Nonomuraea angiospora; assembly: GCF_014873145.1. NCBI lineage: Bacteria > Bacillati > Actinomycetota > Actinomycetes > Streptosporangiales > Streptosporangiaceae > Nonomuraea > Nonomuraea angiospora. The sequence goes on from NZ_JADBEK010000001.1 coordinate 8,448,131, forward strand.
GCTTGAGCCGCGCCGCCTCCGGATCGCCGAGCCGCTGCCGCGCCGCGTCCAGGAGCGGCAGGTCGGACACCGTCCAGGCCTGGGCGTCCGCGCGCTGCAACCGCCGGATCTCGTCGGCGCTGAGCCAGGGGGCGCACATCCGCAGGTAGGCGGGCACCGACCACAGGTCTCCGACGAGGTCGGCCGCTTCGATCAGCGGCCAGGCGCGGTTGAAGGTCGTGAGCAGCTCCCTGTTCCGCAGCAGCGACTTGCGGAGCAGGTCAGCCGAGATGTCCTCCTCGGCGTCGTGCTTGTCCGCCAGGATCGTGAGCAGTTCCTGCCAGATCTGGTCGCGCGCCTCGTTGTGCGGGGTGCCGGGCTCGGCCGCCTCGAACGCCTCGGCCCAGTCCTCGGGGCCCAGCCAGATGTCGGACCAGGGGGTTGTGACCGTCATGCCCTTGGCGGGCGGGTTCTCGTAGAACCTGACGGCCGGCTCGATCGCCTTGACCAGGTTCGCGGACGACTTCAGGCGGGCCACGTCCGGGTCGGTCTCGAGCGCCGCCGTGGCCCCCTCGGCGACGAGGTCCCGCAGGGTGCAGGTCTGCACGCCCTCCTCGCCGAGGCTGGGGAGGACGTCGGCGACGTAGGCCAGGTACGGCTGGTGCGGACCGACGAACAGCACGCCGCCCCGGCGGTGACCGAGGCGAGGGTCGGAGTAGAGGAGGTACGCGGAGCGGTGCAGGGCGACGACGGTCTTGCCCGTGCCCGGACCGCCGTCGACGACGAGGGCGCCGCCGGATCCCGCGCGGATGATGGCGTCCTGGTCGGCCTGGATGGTGCCGAGCACGTCCCGCATCCGCGGCGACCGGCTGCCGCCCAGGCTGGCGATGAAGGCGGACTGGTCGTCGAGCGCGGCTTGGTGCCCGTCGAACCCGTCCGAGGTGAACACCTCGTCCCAGTAGTCGCTGATCCGGCCGCGGGTCCAGCGGTACCTGCGGCGGCTCGCCAGCCCCATCGGGTTGCCGTGGGTGGCTCCGAAGAACGGCTCGGCCGCGGGGGAACGCCAGTCGAGCAGCAGCCGGCGGCCCTCGCTGTCCGTGAGGCCGAGCCGTCCGATGTAGACCGGCTCGGGGTCGTCCGCGCTGACCATGTGCCCGAGGCACAGGTCCAGACCGAAGCGACGCAGCGCGCGCAGGCGAGCGGACAGCCGGTGGATCTCCAGGTCCCGGTCCAGCGCCGCCCGCCCCTTTCCGCCGGGCGCCCTGCGCTCGGCGTCGAGGCGGCCGGACAGCTCCGAGATCGACTGCTCAAGGCTCTCCGCGATGGCCGCGAAGTGCCGCTCGTCGCCGGCGATCAGCGCCGGGTCGGCCTTGGGGGCGAGATGCTCGGGCAGGTCGAACACGCCGGTGGTCAGGGGATTCAAGTCATCAGCTCCGATGTGAGGTCGCTTGCGAAGGTCGGCGGGTGATTCACACGGACGAGGACGGCCTTTCCCGGCTGACCACGTCGAGCAGCAGCCTCGCGGCCACCTCTGCCCCGTCGGTGCGGATCGTGCCGGCCACGTCGGCCGCCCGTACGCGGGTCTCGGGGGCCAGAGCCGTTTTGAGCGCGGCCGACAGGGACCCGGCGGTCGGAGCCGGACCGTCGTGCGCCGCGCCGATGCCCAGGTCGGCCACCCGACCGCCCCAGTACGGCTGGTCCGCCGCCTGGGGCACCACCACCTGGGGCGCGCCGGCCCGTGCGGCCGTCGTCGTGGTGCCCGCGCCGCCGTGGTGGACGACCGCGGCCACCCGGCCGAACAGCGCCTGCTGGTTGACCTCGCCGACGACGAAACAGTCGTCCCGGTCGTCGATCAGAGCCAGGTCGGCCCAGCCGCTCTTGATGATCGTGCGACGGCCCTGCGCCCGGACCGCCTCGATGGCCACCCGGGCGGCGTCCTGGGAAGCGTGCATGGGCATGCTGCCGAAGCCCACGTACACCGGTGGTTCGCCGGCCTCCAGGAACGCCACCAGCTCGGCCGGGAGCGGGCGATTGTCCGGCAGGATCCACGCGCCGGTCTGTACGACGTCGAGCTCCGGCCCGTCCTGCCACGGGTCCAGGGCCGGGTCCGTCGCCAGCCACGGCTGGTCGCCGATGACGTAGTCGCGGACGTTGTCCACCGGCGGCAGGCCGATCGACGCCCGGTTGGTGTTGAGCGCCGCGCCGAACAGCGCGTCGATGCTCTGGGCGTCCAGGTCCCACAGCACCCGGTTGTCGGTCACCTCCGGCGGGAACGGCCGGCCCGGATAGGCCAGCGGCCGGCGGTGCGGCGACGGCAGGGTGAGCTGCTGGAAGGTCACGGACACGGAGCGGATGCCCAGCTTCTCGGCCACCGACCGCGCACCGGCGGCGGCCGGCATCATGCCGGTCGCCACCAGCACGTCACATCCCTCGGCCGCCGCGGTGACCGCCTCGAACTGGCCCGCGATCAACTCGGCCGCGCGCTGGGGCAGGGACGACGGCGCCGGCGCCGCGGTCGTCAGCGCACGCGCCGACGGTCCGACCGGCACCAGCTCCACGCCGACCCCGGCCAACCGCTGCGCGAACTCCTCGTCCGGCGGCGCGCACACCCGCACCTCAGCGCCGAGCTCCCGCAACCGCACCGCGAGTGCCGCCATCGGTTCGACGTCCCCGCGCGATCCGTACGTCGACAACACCACACGCACTTCGCGTCCCCCATTTCCGCAGGTTCTGGCCTCGGCGGATGATTCTGCGGCATGACCCGGGTCTTGTGGCAAGCCCCCCGGTGCGCTATACGTTGAGAGTGGAAAGGCGCGGGCACTCCCCTTTCCCTTCTTCTCATCGCTCGATGCTCCCCTGACAGCTCAGCCGGTGGATGCCAGGGCTGAACCGTACTTCGGCTCGAATCTGCGAAGGTATGGTGAGGGCCTATGACGACGTTCCGGATCAGCGAGGCCGCGGCGCTGCTCGGGGTCAGCGCCGACACCGTCCGCCGGTGGGTGGACGCGGGGCGGCTGCCGGCCGAGCGGGACGAGCACGGTCATCGGCAGGTGAACGGCACCGACCTGGCCGCCTTCGCCCGGGCCCAGGTCGAGGAGATCGAGAGCGGCAGCCGTTCGTCGGCGCGTAACCGCTTCCGGGGGATCGTGACCGAGGTGATCCGGGACGCGGTGATGGCGCAGGTGGAGATCGCCGCCGGGCCGTTCCGCGTGGTGTCGCTGATGAGCCGCCAGGCCGCCGACGAGCTCGGCCTGGAGGCCGGGGTGGTGGCGGTCGCCGTGATCAAGTCCACCAACGTCGTCGTCGAGATCCCCGGTCACGAGCGCGTGGCCGGCAGCCCATCCGCATGACCGATCCCGGGCGCGCCGACCGGGCGGACCTGAAAGTCGGGTCCGCCGGTCGTCCGGCTCGTCAGGCTTCCGGGCGGCTGCCGTGGATGCTGGTCGTGCCCGCGCTGGTGGGCCTGGCCTTCCTGGTGCTGCCGCTGGCCGGGCTGCTGGTCCGCGCGCCCTGGTCCACGCTGCTGGAGCGGCTGGCCGAGCCGCAGGTGCTGGAGGCGTTGCGGCTGTCGCTGGTGTGCGCGACCATCGCGACGGCCCTGTGCCTGGTGTTCGGGGTGCCGCTGGCGTGGCTGCTGGCGAGGGTGGACTTCCCGGGCCGGCGGGTGGTGCGGGCGCTGGTGACCGTGCCGCTGGTGCTGCCGCCGGTGGTGGGCGGTGTGGCGCTGCTGCTGGTGCTGGGGCGGCGCGGGCTGGTCGGGCAGTGGCTGGAGTCGTCGCTGGGGATCACGCTGCCGTTCACCACGGCGGGGGTGGTCGTCGCGGAGGCGTTCGTGGCGATGCCGTTCCTGGTGATCAGCGTGGAGGGGGCGCTGCGCGGCGCCGACCGGCGCTTCGAGGAGGCGGCGGCCACGCTGGGGGCCTCGCGGTGGACGGTGTTCCGGCGGGTTACGCTGCCGCTGATCGCGCCGGGCGTGGTGGCCGGGGCGGTGTTGTGCTGGGCGCGGGCGCTGGGGGAGTTCGGCGCGACGATCACGTTCGCGGGGAACTTCCCGGGCACCACCCGTACGATGCCGCTGGCCGTCTACCTGGCCCTGGAGACCGAGCCGGAGGCGGCGATCGTGCTCAGCCTCGTCCTGCTGGCGGTCTCCGTGATCATCCTGGCCAGCCTGCGCGATCGGTGGGTGAGCAGCCCATGACGCTGCGGGCCCGTCTGGTGGTCAGCCGGTCCGCCTTCACTCTCGACATCGCGTTCGAGGTGGCCGCGGGCGAGGTCGTGGCGCTGCTCGGCCCCAACGGCGCGGGCAAGACCACCGCGCTGCGCGCCCTGGCCGGGCTCACCGCGCTGTCCGGCGGCGAGATCGTCCTGGACGGCCGCGACCTGCACCCGCTGGCCGCCGAGCAGCGCCCGATCGGCATGGTCTTCCAGGACTACCTGCTCTTCCCGCACCTGACGGCGCTCGACAACGTCGCCTTCGGGCCGCGCTGCCAGGGCGTCCCCAAGGCCGAGGCCCGCCGCACGGCCGCCGCCCTGCTGGAGCGGGTCGGCCTGGCCGACCGGGCCGCCGCCAAGCCGCGCCAGCTCTCCGGCGGCCAGGCCCAGCGGGTCGCGCTGGCGCGGGCGCTGGCCGTACGGCCCGGCCTGCTGCTGCTGGACGAGCCGCTGGCCGCGCTGGACGCCCACACCCGGCTGGAGATCCGCTCCCAGCTGCGCCGCCATCTGGCCGACTTCGACGGCGCGACCGTCCTGGTCACCCACGATCCGCTGGATGCGATGGTGCTGGCGGACCGGCTGATCGTCATCGAGAACGGCGCCGTCGTCCAGCAGGGCACCCCGGCCGAGGTCGCCCGCCACCCGCGTACCGACTACGTCGCCCGGCTGGTCGGGCTCAACCTGTATCGCGGGGTGGCCGACGGATCCCGGGTCAAGGCCGGCGAGCTGCTGCTGCACACCTCCGAACGGCTCGACGGGCCCGCGTTCGTCGCCTTCCCGCCCGCCGCCGTGGCCCTCTACCGGACCCGCCCGGACGGGAGCCCGCGCAACCTGTGGCAGGCGCGCATCGAGGGCATCGAACGGCACGGAGACAACGTACGGGTCCACCTCGGCGGCCCCATCACCGCCTTCGCCGACATCACCCCGGCCGCCCTGGCCGACCTCGACCTGACCCCGGGCCTGCAGATCTGGGCCTCGGTCAAGGCCGGCGAGACCCACGCCTACCCGGCATGAACGCCAGCTCCACAAACGGTCGGCGGCGCACACCCTGAGGTCGGTGACCTGGCGCGGCGTCGCTTTCAGTACACGTCGCGCACGTAGCGTTTCGCCGCGGCCAGCTGCTTGACGTACGCGGTGGCGTCGTCGGGAGCCAGGCCGCCGTGGCGGGCCGCGATGTCGCGAAGGGTCTGGTCGACGTCCTTGGCCATCCGGGCGGCGTCGCCGCACACGTACACGTGCGCGCCCTCCTGCAGCCAGCTCCACAGCTGCACGCCGTGCTCGCGCATCCGGTCCTGCACATAGACCTTGGCCCGCTGGTCGCGGGAGAAGGCCAGGTCCAGGCGGGTCAGCAGGCCGTCGTCGTGCAGCGCGGCCAGTTCGTCGCGGTAGTAGAAGTCGGTGGTGCGGCGCTGCTCGCCGAAGAAGAGCCAGTTGCGGCCGTGGTGGCCGAGGGCCCGGCGCTCGTCGAGGAAGCCGAGGAAGGGGGCCACGCCGGTGCCGGGACCGATCATCACCATGGGAGCGCTGGGGTCGGCGGGTGGCCGGAAGTGCTTGGTCGGCTGGACGTGCACCGGAACGGTGGTCTGCTCCGGGCTGTCGGCCAGGTACGCCGAGCAGGCGCCGCCCCGCGTCGTGCCGCGCGGGTTGCGGAAGCGCACCACCGAGACCGTCAGGCTGATCCGGTCGGGGCTGGTGAGCGGGCTGGAGGAGATGGAGTACAGGCGCGGTTGGAGCCGTTTGAGCACGTCGGCCCACTCCTGGGCCGTGGCGCGTACGGGGAGCTCGGCGAGCACGTCCACGGCCTGGCGACCCCACGCCCATTTGTCCAGCTCGCCCTTGTTGCCGGGGCGCAGGAGCCGGGCGAGGTCGCGGTCGCGGGTGCGTTCGGCGACGAACTTCAGCAGGCCAGGGGTGATCCTGGTGATGTCGAGGTGGCGGTGCAGGGCCTCGCGGAGCGGCAGCGTCCCCAGGCCGGGCAGCTCGACGGTGTCGGCGGGGCTGAGGCCGGTGCCGGCCAGCCATTCCATGACCAGGTCCAGGCTGTTGACGGGCAGCACGCCGAGGGCGTCGCCCGCCCGGTAGGTCAGCTCGCCGCCGGTGTCGAAGGTGAACTGGCGAACCTCCTTGGCCGAGCCCGGCAGGCTGAGCAGCCTGTTCGCCGTCAGCGTCGCGGTGAAGGGGGTGGCGCGGGTGCCGGCCGGCGTGGCCGTCTTCGGTTCGCTCCGCCCCGGTCCGGGATCGGCGAGGGTGGACAGGAGCTGGTCAAGCCAGTCCAGGGCGCGTTCGTGCTCGTCCGGCTCGCAGTCCACGCGTGGCGCGAGGCGCAGCGCGCCGAGCTCCTCCAGGCGCTGGTCGAGGCGCCGGCCGTGGCCGCAGAAGTCGTCGTAGCTGGAGTCGCCGAAGGCGAGGACGGCATAGCGCATGCCGTCGAGCCGCGGCGCTCCGGGCTCGGCGAGCGCCTCCCAGAACGCGGCGCCGTTGTCGGGGGCCTCGCCGTCGCCGAACGTGCTGGAGATGATCAGCAGGTCCGCGTCCGGCGCCAGGGCCTGCGGGGCGCAGTCGTCCATGCTGACCAGCCGGGCGCTGCGGCCGGCGCCCGCCAGCCGCTCGGCGCTGGCCGCGGCGAACTCCTCGGCGTTGCCCGTTTGCGAAGCCCACAGGATGACGATCTCGCGCGCCGGGGCCGCCGGGGCCGCCGGTTCGGTGGGCTTGTGCGCCGGGAGGACGATGCGGGAGAAGGCGCCGGCCAGCGCCCCGTTCACCCACAGCGCGTGGTCCGGCGCGAAGGGAGCGTGACCCGGCAGCACCGGTACGTCAGCCCCGTCGAGCGGGGCGCTCGCCAGGCCGGACAGGAATCCGGACAGATAGCGGCGTTCCGACGGGGAGAGCTCCGGCGGGGTCATGTCGGCGAGCCCGAACAGGTCGTGCAGCGCGCCGACGGCGACCGGCGTCCGCACCCCCTCATCGGTGGTGGGAGTCGCCGTGGTGCGGTCCGGGGCGACCTTGACGAGGGAGACGGCGCACACCTTCAGCTCGGGCTGGAAGGAGATGGGATCGACGGCGTCGCTGGTGACGGCGTTGACGCTGAGGTACTCGCCGAAGAGATCGTTCCAGTGGAACGGCGCGAACAGGTTGCCCGGCATCACCCGGTCCGTCACCACCGCCGGCAACACGGCCCGCCCGCGCCGGGAGGAGACCGCCACGAGGTCGCCCTCGCCGATGCCGTGCTCGGCGGCGTCGGCCGGGTTGATCTCCACGAACGGGCCGGGGTTGAGCCTGTTCAGCTTCGCGATCTTGGCCGTCTTGGTGAGCGTGTGCCACTGGTGCTGCACCCGGCCGGTGTTGAGCACGTACGGGAAGGTGTCGTCGGGCAGCTCGGCGGCGGGCAGGTGCGGACGCGGGAAGAAGACGGCGCGGCCGTCGGGGGTGGCGAAGGCCAGCCGCGGGCCGCTGCCGTCCTCGCGCGTGAGCGTCGCCTGGCTGCGGCCGTCGTTGAGGTAGCGGACCGGGTTGCGCTCGCCGGAGCCGGGCGGGGCGGGCCACTGCACGGGGGTCTCGCGCAGCCGGTCGTACGTCACGCCGCGCAGGTCGTACCCGGTCGCCGGGTTCCAGGCCCGCTTGATCTCCTCGAACACCTCCTCCGCGCTCGCATAGGAGAAGCCGTCCTCGAACCCCATCTCGCACGCGACCCGGGCGATGATCATCCAGTCGGGCAGCGCCTCGCCGGCCGGCTCGACGGCCTGCCGGAGCAGGGTGAGGTTGCGCTCGGAGTTGATCATCACGCCTTCGGTCTCGGCCCACAGGGCGGCGGGCAGGACCACGTCGGCGTAGGCGTTGGTCTCGGTGGCCGCGAAGACGTCCTGCGTCACCACGAACTCGGCGGCCTCCAGGCCCGCGATCACGGTCCTGCGGTTGGCGACGCTGGCCACGGGGTTGGTGCAGATGATCCAGCACGCCTTGATCTCGCCCTCGGCCATCCGGGAGAACATCTCGATCGTGCCCTGCCCGACGTCGGTGCGCAGCGTGCCGGGCGCGATGCCCCACAGGTCCTCGACGAACCGGCGGTCCTGCTCCACCAGCACCGAGCGCTGGCCGGGCAGGCCGGGGCCCATGTAGCCCATCTCGCGGCCGCCCATCGCGTTCGGCTGGCCGGTCAGCGAGAACGGGCCGCTGCCCGGGCGGCAGATCGCGCCCGTGGCCAGGTGCAGGTTGCACAGCGCGTTGGTGTTCCAGGTGCCGTGGGTGCTCTGGTTGAGCCCCATCGTCCAGCAGCTCATCCACTCGCCGGCCGCGCCGATCCACTGGGCGGCCTGGCGCAGGTCGGCCTCGGGGATGCCGGTGAGCTCGGCGACCCTGGCGGGCGGGTAGTCGAGCAGGAACTCCGGCATCGCCTCCCAGCCGCGGGTGTGCTCGGCGACGAACTCCTCGTCCACGTGCCCGTTCTCCACCAGCAGGTGCAGCAGCCCGTTGAGCAGGGCCAGGTCCGTGCCGGGCCGGATCTGCAGGAACAGGTCGGCCTTGGCGGCGGTGGCGGTGCGCCGCGGGTCCACCACGATCAGCTTGGCGCCGGCCTTGACCCGGTCCATCATGCGCAGGAACAGGATGGGGTGGCAGTCGGCCATGTTCGCGCCGATGACGAAGAACACCTCGGCGCGCTCGAAGTCCTCGTACGAGCCGGGCGGGCCGTCCGAGCCCAGCGACAGCTTGTAGCCGCTGCCCGCGCTGGCCATGCACAGCCGCGAGTTCGACTCGATCTGGTTGGTGCCGACGAACCCCTTGGCCAGCTTGTTGGCCAGGTACTGGGCCTCCAGCGTCAGCTGCCCGGAGACGTAGAACGACAGGGCGTCGGGCCCGTGCTCGTCCAGGATCGCGCGCAGCCGCCGGGCGGTCGCCGTGATCGCCGCGTCGACGCCGCTCTCCTCTGGCTGCACGCCCCTGGCGGGCCGGACGAGCGCGCGCTCCAGCCGGCCCGGGGCGGCGAGCATGTCAGCGCTCGTGGCGCCCTTGGTGCAGAGGCGGCCGGCGTTGGCGGGATGGCTCTTGTCGCCGGCGACCTTGACCACCCGGCGCCGCCCGTCCTCGCCCTGGGCCACGTCCAGGACGATCCCGCACCCTACGCCGCAGTAGGAGCAGACGGTCTTCACGCGCGTGATGGCGTTGCTCGGGTCTGTCGCCGTCATCGGCCCTTCCCCTTCGACAGGGCCTGAACGACGTTCCCATCAGCGGGCGCGTCGCAGCCGCACCGGGCAGTCCAACGCGCAAAACGTAAGAAACAGGCGTTACGCGGATGTCACAACGACCGACCGCCGCCGGTTACATCCGGTTCACCGCCGATCCCCGCCCGCCACACGCCCAGGGTCACGCGGTGGCGCGGGCGAGCACCTCGTGGATGAGGGCGACCACCTCGCCGGGGGCGAACTCCATGGCGTTGTCGCCGACGCTGATCTCGAAGCTGCACCGGCCCGGGTCGGTCGCGGAGCGGACCCGCCCCCAGAGCTGGACGCCGTGTTCGGCGAGGATCTCCTCGCCGGCCCGCTCGACCGCGCGCCGGGGAGCCGGCAGGTGGATGTGGAACAGCGGCGTCTGCGGGGGATCGGGGTAGGCGCGGGCGGCGCCGTCGGCGTTGACGGCCGCCGCGATGGCGACGGCGTGCTCGCGGTAGGCGGGCATGCGTGCGGCCAGGGTGTCGAGGCCGACGAGGGCGGCCAGGGCGAGCGGCCAGGCGTCGCGGATGCCGCCGCCGAGTCGCTGGCGCCACACCCGGGCGGCGTCCACCGTGGCGGTGTCGGCGGCGAGCACGGCGCCCCGTACGCCTTGCAGGCTCTTGTAGAGCGAGACGTAGACCGTGTCGAACAGGGCGGCGATCTCGTCGAACGGCCGGCGATAGTACGTCTGGGCCTCCCACAACCGGGCGCCGTCCAGGTGCGCGGCGGCGCCGGTGGCCCGTACGAGGGCGACCTGCTCGCCCAGGTCCTGCCATTCCGGAAGCAGGCCGCCGAGGTCGCGCTGCGGCAACTCCCAGACGACCGCCGCGAGCGGCTCGCCGATGGCCCGGAGATCGTCGGTGGTCATCAGCTCGTGCAGGTCGCCGGTGCGGCGCATCCGCAGGCCGTGGACGGCGTTGTAGCCCTGCTCCTCCCAGACGTCGAGATGCGACTGCGGGTGCACGGCGAAGGTCCGGCGCCCGCGCCGGTCGGCGTGCAGGCGCAGGGCGACCTGCTGGGCCATCGTCCCGCTGGGGAAGAACAGCGCGCTTTCCTTGCCGAGGAGCTCGGACAGCCGCCGCTCCAGCACGGCCACGGGGCCGTCAGGACCGTCCGGCGGGGTGTCGTCGTCCACGAGCGCCAGCATCTGCTCCAGCATCACTCGCGGAGTACGCCGGATCGGCGCGTGCAGGAACAACGACCGTCGGATCATATGCACACTCCTAGCTATTGCAATTGGTTCGCAATAGTAGCCTCGGTGTGTCAGACGTCAACGGTCAGGCGAACGGTCACCACGTCCCCCACGTCGAGCCCCTCGGCCTTGCGCACCCCCGCCTTCACCGGCACGATGTAGCGCCCGTCCTTCGGGAACAGCGACGTCTTCCACCGGGTCTCCCGTATCTGGGCCGTGACCGGGATCATGCCCCAGCCATAGCTCACCGCGGCGGCGGTCGTCTCCAGATCGCGGCACTCCTCGTCCGGGACGGTGACGAAGTGCCAGGGCGCAGGCCCCCTCCAGAACCACATCTCACTGCTGAACTCGACGTTCATCGGCTCAGGATAGGAGCTGTCACAGCCCGAGATCGTCCAGTTCCTTCAGCAGCGCGCTCCGAGGGCTCTGCTGAGGTGGGGGCGAGGACGACGGCGTACGCCGGGACCGGGCGCGTTCGCGCAATATCCAGCCACCCGCCACGCCGCCGAGGAAGCCGAACAGGTGAGCCTGCCAGCCGATCCCCTCCTGGGGCAGCAGGCCGGCGAACTGGTAGGCGAAGCACAGGGCCATGACCACGCCCACCACGATGTCGATGAGATGCCGGTCGAACGCGCCGCGCACCAGGATGTAGCCGAAGTAGCCGAAGACGACGCCGCTCGCGCCCGCCCCGGTGGCCTCGGGGCTGGCGGTGAACCAGGCGCCGAGACCGCTGACCAGGATGATGAGCCCGGTCACGCTGAGGAACTTGCGCACGCCCCGATAGGCGGACAGGAAGCCGAAGATGAACAGCGGCCCCGAGTTCGCCTCGATGTGCGCCCAGCTCCAGTGCAAAAACGGCGCCGAGACGATGTCGGGCAGGCTGCCGGGGTTCCACGCCTGGATCCCGTACTCGTAGCTCAGCGTGTAGCCCGACGCCCAGTTGGCGATCTGGATCGTCCAGATGACGGCCAGCGCCCCGACCATCACCCATAACGCCTTGCGCGCCTCAGCGATCATGATCTCGGCCGTCTGGCCCTTGGCTTCCACTTGATCCCTCCTGAGGGCCCGCGCCTTTTTCCGGGAATCAGTATCGGGGTCATCGGTCATTTCCCCAAGGAGCGCTGATGTACGTACGGTTCCAGAGCCCCACGCCGAACGCGAGAGGGACGTATCCCGGCGTGTTCGGCCTCGTCAACAACCTGGCCGCGCAAGGGCTGCTGTCCCCCGGAGAGGAGGTGTTCAGGCGCGGCAACAACGACTGGTACGAGGCGAACTTCACCGATCCCGCGAGCGTGGACCCCACCGTCTATGACCGTGAGCTCAACCCGGGAGCCGCGGCCTGGTTCAAGCCGTCGGCTCGTCATCTGATGGAGCGGGTGCCGGGTTACCTCGCGATCCTCGCCGCGCACGGCGTGGAGTGCGTGCGGCTGGAATCGGCCGACCCCGGCAAAGTGATCTACGAAGACGACGATCAGATCGTCGTGGTGCCCCGTCCGGCCGGGTAGCCCCATGATCGGGAACGGTTGACAGCGCGCGGAGGCAACGGCGATCCTCAGCCGGACAAAGATCAATATTTCCCAGGGGCCGACGGTGGAAAAGCGGATGAAGCTGATCAGCATGGGATTGCTCGCCGGTGTGCTCGCGGCGGCGGCCGGCGCCTTGGTGGCCCGCCGGCGCTACGTGGTGGTCACCGTCGAGGGGACGAGCATGGCGCCGACCTTGCACGACGGCGACCGGGTGCTGGTCAGGCGGCGCCGGATCGGCCAGGTGGCCAGGGGCGACGTCGTGGTGCTCGAACCCCCGTCCGACCCGCGAGCGGGCCTGGACGGCACCCGCTGGAACATCAAGCGCGCCGTCGCCCTGCCGGGCGACCCGGTGCCGCCGGACGTGGAGGACGCCGCGGAGCGGGTGCCCGCTGGTGCGCTGGTGGTCTACGGCGACAACCCCCACAGCGTCGACTCGCGGCAGCGCGGTTTCTTCCCGGCCGATCGCCTGCTCGGGGTCGCGCTGCGCCGCTTGGGCGGGGCTGCCCTGTAGGCGGCGGGACGTGAAGTTCCGGATGCTCGGACCGCTGCGGATCGAGGGCGACGACTCGCCGGCGGGAGGGGCGAGGATCACGGCGCCCAAGCAGCGGACCGTCCTCGCCATGCTGCTCGCCCGCGCGGGCCACGTCGTCCCGATCCGGTCGCTGGTGGCGGAGGTCTGGGACGACCAGCCGCCCCGCTCCGCGGTGGCGAACCTGCGTACGTACCTCATGCAGTTGCGCAAGCTGATGCCCCCCGCGGCCGACCCGTCCGTGGAGCGGCTGGTGACCTCGGACGCCGGCTACCTGCTGCGGGTCGAGCCCGAGGAGTTCGACCTCTTCCAGTTCGAGGCGCTGACCGCGCACGCCCGCCAGGCGCTGGGCAGGCGCGATCTCAGCACCGCCCTCGACTCCTACACCCGGGCCCTCGCGCTGTGGCAGGGGATGGCGGCCGAGGACGTGCCGCTGGGGCCGACGCTGCGGGAGGTGGTCGCGCGCCTCACCGACCACTACCTGAGCGTGGTGGAGGAGCACGCGGACATCCAGCTCGCCCTGGGCAGGCACGCGACGGCGGCCAAGCGGCTGCGCGAGGTGATCGGGCAGTATCCGCTGCGCGAGCGGCTGCACGGCCAGCTCATGGTGGCCCTGTACCAGAGCGGCGACGTGGTCGGCGCGCTGGACGCGTTCGGGGCCGCCCGGAAGGTCCTCGCCGACGAGCTGGGCATCGATCCCGGGCCTGACCTGCGCAGACTGCACCAGCTGATCCTGCGCAGGGACCCGGCCCTGCTGTCGGAGGAGGAGGCCCCCGCCGACGACGGGCGGCCCCGGCCGCGCCAGCTGCCGCGCGCGCCGAGCGTGTTCGTGGGCCGGTCGGCCGAGCTCGCCCGCATCCACGCCGTGCTGGGCGCCGGCGCGGGGCCGCCCGTGCTGGCGCTGCACGGCCCCGGCGGGATCGGCAAGTCGACGCTCGCCATGAAGGCGGCGTACGGCGTCGCCGACCGGTACCCCGACGGCCACCTCTACGCCGACCTGCAGGGATCGACGCCGAGCCTGTCGCCGTTGCGCCCCGACGAGGTGCTCGGCCGCTTCCTGCGCGCCCTGGGGGTGCCTCCGGGCGAGGTGCCCGCGGCGCCGGCGGAGGCGGCCGCCCTCTACCAGTCGGTGCTGGCCGACCGGCGCGTCCTGGTCGTCCTGGACAACGCGGTCGGCGCCGCCCAGGTGGCTCCCCTGCTGCCGGCGGGCGGTGGCTGCGCGGCCCTGGTCACCAGCCGGTCGGCTTTGACCACGCTGGACGCCGTACCGGTCGCCGTGAGCATGTTCGACGAGGAGCAGTCGGTACGGATGCTGGCGCTGCTGGCCGGCCAGGCGCGCGTGGCCGCCGAGAAGGAGGCGGCGGCCGAGATCGCGCGCTGGTGCTGCCACCATCCGCTGGCGCTGCGCATCGCCGGCGCCCGCCTCGCGGGCCGGCCGGACTGGTCGCTCGCGGCCTTCAACGAGCGCCTGAGCAACCAGCGGCGGCGCCTGGACGAGCTGCAGGCGGCCGACCTGCGCGTCCGCTCCTGCTTCGAGGTCGGCTACGCGACCCTGACGAGCGCCGCGAGGACCGTCTTCCGCCTGTTCGGCGTGCTGGAGGTGCCGGAGGTGGGCGTCGAGCTTGTCGCCGCGCTGGCCGACGCCGACCTGAAGGCCGCCGAGGCCGTGCTCGACGAGCTGGTCGAGGCACGACTGATCGAGCCGGTCGGCGAGAGCCGGTTCCGCACGCACGACCTGCTGCGGCTCTTCGCGGCGGAGCTGGCCGCCTCCCACGACCCGCCGGCGGACCTGGACCTGGCCGTGCGGCGGGCCCTGGACTGGTACCTCGGCCTCTGCCGCCAGTTGCGCGACCTGCTGCAGCCGCACCTGCGAGCCGGGAGCGGGGAGCGCCGGCGCGATCCCGGCCTGGTGCTGCCCGACCCCGCCGCGGCCGTGCGGTGGCTCGACACGGAGCTGCGCTGCCTCGTCGCGGCCGCCGTCCAGGCCGCGCGCGGGCAGCCGGACGTGGCGCGCTTCGCCATCGAGCTGATGACCCTGGTCAAGGCCACGGTGATGAAGGGCGGCTACTGGCGCGAGCTGGAGACCATCGCGCGGCTGGCCATCGAGGTGGCGCGGCGCGACGGCGACCGCGGCGCGGAGGCGTCCACGCTCGCGACCCTGGGGCTGCTGGAATGGCGGGCCGGCCAGAGGGAGGCGGCCGACGGCCACCTGCGGCGCGCGCTCGAGCTCTGGCGCGACCTGGGCAACCGCGAGGAGGAAGGGATGGCGCTGCACAACCTCGGCTGGCTGCACATGCAGACCGGCGACCTCGACGCGGCACTCGGCCACATCAGCGCCAGCCTGCGGCTGCTCAAGACGCACGGGTCCAGGCGGGTCGGGCTGGTCGGCCACAACCTGGGCGAGCTCCTGCTCCAGCTGGGCAGGGACGCCGAGGCGGTGGACCGCTTCGAACGGTGCCTGGCCGTCCGCCGCGCCGATCGCGACCTGAACGGCGAGAGCATCACGCTGGCGGCGCTCGGCCGCGCCTACTGCCTGCTCGACCGGCGGGACGAGGCGCTGGCCGCGATGGACGAGGCGCTGGCCCGCTGCGAGGAGACCGGCAACCGGGAGGACGAGTGGGAGGTGCTGCTGAGCAGGTCCGAGATCCGGCTGCGGCAGGGCGCCCTCGCCGCGGCCGAGCGCGACCTGGTCAGGGCCCTGGAGGTGACCGCCCAGATCGGCGACGCGTACGGCTACGCCGCCTGCACCCGCCAGCTCGCCAGGGCCTGGACGGCGTCGGGCGACCCGCGTGCCGCGGGGGACGCCCGGCGGGCCGAGGAGCTGTTCGCGGATCCGGCGATGCGCCTCGACCCGGTGCTGGAAAGGCTGCTCACCGCCCAGGTGTAGCGCGGCTGTATCGGTCGCTGTATCTCCCCCAAATAGCGTTTCGGCCTGACCGCATCGCTATACAAGGAGCGAACATGACGTCTGTCTTGGGCAAGCTCGGCGACAGGATTCTCGACAGGCTCGTGCCGAAGGCGTCCGCCAAGGCGGCCGCCGAGTGGTACGTGCACTGCTACTGCAGGGAGCGTTCCGACTTCAGGAAGATCTGCACGACCGCCGGCGGCACCACCCGCTGCGGGTCCTGCTACGCCTTCAGGGTCTGCGGCGGCTAGGTAGTGCGCGCGGACCGGTGGCGGCCACCTCCGCCACCGGTCCGACCTGTTGGAGCTGTTGACCGCCTGAAGAGGGGTTGTCCGATGACCATCCTGATCGTCGCCGTCGTGCTGGTCGGCCTGCTGTGCCTGCTGGACCTGGTGCTCACCCTGGGCGTGCTGCGCCGGCTGCGCGAGCACACCGCCGAGCTGGAGCGCCTCGCGGGGACGTCGACGCTCATGCCGTACGACCCCCGCGTGCTGGTCGGGCGCACGCTGCCGCAGGACGTGGCGGGAGCGCGGCTCGTGGGCTTCTTCGACGTCGGCTGCGACACCTGCCACGAGCGCGCGCCGCAGTTCGCCGCGCAGGCCGAGGGGCAGAACGCCCTGGCGGTCGTCTCCGGCGCCGCCGACGAGGCCGCGGACCTGGTCGAGGTGGTGGGCGGCGTGGCGAGCGTCGTCACGGGCGAGGACGCGCAGCGCATCGTGCGGGCTCTCGACATCCACGCCTTCCCCACGTTCCTGAGGACCGACCAGGACGGCAAGGTCGTGGCCGCGGACACGGACCTGACCGACCTGGCCGCCATGGCGCCGGCCACGTGACCCGTCGCGCCGCCACCCTGGCGCTGCTGTGCTGGCGGGCCGGGCCGGTGCTGGCGGCGTCCCAGCTGGTCGCCACCGTCCTGGCCGGACTGCTGCCCTCGGCCACCGTGTGGGCGACCAAGACGCTCGTCGACGGGCTGGCGGCGGGCCGGCCGGAACGCGTGCTCGCCCCGGTCGCCGGCCTCGTCGTGCTGGGGCTGGTCGCCGGGGTGCTGCCGCAGCTGACCGGCTATCTGCGGGGCGAGACGGACCGCCGGCTGGACCTGCTGCTGCAGGATCGCCTGTACACACGGGTGAACACGTTCCACGGCCTGTCGCGGTTCGAGAATCCGGTGTTCCTGGACGAGCTGCGCATGGCGGCGCAGGCGACGGGCAACGCGATGGGGCCGATCACCTCGGGCCTGTTCGACCTGGGGCGCAACGTCATCGCCCTGGCCGGGCTCCTCACCGCCCTCGCCGTGCTGAGCCCGCTCATGGCGGGACTGGTGGCGCTCGCGGCGCTGCCCGTCCTCGCGGCGCGGATGTCCCTGGAGAAGCGGCGGATCAAGATGATCGCCGGGCAGTCCGCCGCGGCCCGGCGGCAGATCTTCTACTCCTCCCTGATCACCGACGTGGAGGCCGCCAAGGAGGTCCGGCTCTTCGGGCTGGGCGACTTCCTCAAGCGCCGGGTGCTCGGCGAGCTGGCCGTCCTGCAGGCGGGGGAGCGGCGGCTGGACCGGCGGGAGGCGCTCACGCAGTCGGCGCTCGCGGCGCTCTCCGCCGCGGTCAGCGGCGCCGGGCTGCTCTGGGCGGTGTACTCCGCCCTGGACGGCCGGCTCACCCTCGGCGACGTGACCGCGTTCGCCGCCGCCGTGGCGGGCACGCAGGCCGCGCTGACCGCCACCGTGGACAACGCCGCGAACGCCCGCCAGGCGCTGCTCCTGTTCGCCCACCACGAACGGGTGATGTCGCTGCCCGGCGACCTGCCCACGCCCGCCGGACCGGAGCGCCTGCCCGCGCTGCGCCGCGGCATCGAGCTGCGCGACGTGTGGTTCCGGTACGACGAGAGCCATCCCTGGGTGCTGCGCGGGGTGAACCTGACGATCCCCCACGGCGCCTCGGTCGCGCTGGTCGGGCTCAACGGGGCCGGCAAGAGCACGCTGATCAAGCTGCTGTGCCGCTTCTACGACCCGACGCGCGGCGCCATCCTCTGGGACGGCATCGACATCCGCGACGTGCCGCCCGCCGAGCTGCGCGCCAGGATGGGCGTGCTCTTCCAGGACTACATGAGCTACGACCTGACCGCGGCGGAGAACATCGGGGTGGGCGAGGTCGAGGCGATGTCCGACCGCGCCAGGCTCCGGGCCGCCGCCGAGCTGGCGGGCGCGCACGAAACCGTCCAGGCGCTGCCCCGGGGCTACGACACCATGCTGAGCCGCGTCTTCTTCGGCCCCGAGGACGACGACGACCCCCAGGCGGGCGTGACGCTCTCCGGGGGCCAGTGGCAGCGCCTGGCCCTGGCCCGCGCGCTGGTGCGCGAGCGCCGCGACCTGCTCATCCTCGACGAGCCCAGCTCCGGCCTGGACGCGCAGGCCGAGTACGAGGTGCACCGGCGGCTGCGCGAGCATCGCGCGGGCAACACCAGCCTGCTGGTCTCGCACCGGCTCGGAGCGGTCCGCGACGCCGACCTGATCGTGGTGCTCGGCGAGGGCCGGATCATCGAGCGGGGCGCCCACGACGAGTTGATCGCGCTGGGCGGCCGGTACGCCCACCTGTTCGCCACCCAGGCCAGCGGCTACCGCGAGGGCGCCGACCTCGGCTGATCGACCTTGCGCAGCACCACGCCGAACAGGCGGTCCGCCGCCAGGTAGCCGGACTGCCGGGAGTCGAGCGAATGGTCCGGGTTGTCGCCCAGCACCACCAGGCGTCCGGCCGGCACCCGCGTGCCCGGCTCGCCCCGCAGCGCGGGGACGGTGTCGCGCGGGATCGGGTCACCCGGGACGGCCGCGACCCGCTTGATGATCCAGCCCGGGCCTGCGCCCAGCTGCTGGTGCCGTTCCCGCCGGCGCTCGCCCGGCCGGGCGTGGGCGAAGCCGCTCAGCACGACGACCTGCCCGGGGCGCAGCGATCCCGGCGGCGTCCGCCGTACGAGGACGCGCTCACCCGGCCGGTACGCCGGCAGCATGCTCTCCCCCTGGACGGTCACCACCAGGTACCGCCGGCGCACCCGGAGAACGGCGAGAGCGACGCCGACGGCCGCCAGCACGACGATCGCGCCGGTCACCGCGACAGCTCCACGTCGTCCCGGTAGCCGGTCACCGCGACAGCTCCACGTCGTCCCGGTAGAGGGTCGCCTGCCGGGCGAACAACTCGGCGTACGTGCCGCCCTCGGCCAGCAGGGCGGCATGCGTGCCCTGCTCCGTGACGACGCCGTCGGTCAGCACCACGATCCGGTCGGCCGTGCGGATCCCGCCGAGCCGATGGGTGATGACCACGCTGGTCCGCCCCGACCTCAGCGTGGCGAGCCGGCCGTGCACCTCGTACTCGGCCTCGGGGTCCAGGCCGGCGCTGGGCTCGTCGAGGATCATCAGGTCCCGGTCGCGGCGCAGGAACGCCCTGGCCAGCGCCAGCCGCTGCCACTGCCCGCCGGAGAGCAGCACTCCGGAGCCGGCGTTGTCCTGCTCGTCGTCCGGGTCCTGGGGGAATCCACGGCTCAGCAGCGTGCGGTAGCCGTGCGGCAGGGCCAGCGCCGCGCCCAGCGGCGGCATCGGGTCCGGCACGGCCATCGCCTGGTCGGCCAGGTCGCGGAAGCGCGGCACGTCCACCGCGGACTCGTCCACATCGAGCAGGTAACCCCCGAGCCGGCGGACGACCGCGCCCTCATCCGCGAGCACGTCGCGCCGGATGCGGGTGATGATCGTGTACAGGGTGCGCCGCGCGCCGGGCGGTACCTGCTCGCCCCAGACCCGGGCGAGGAGCGTGTCCACCGGCACGACCCGGCCGACCTCCCACGCGAGCGCGGCGAGGGCGAGCGCGACCTGCGGAGGGCGTACGGGCCAGGTCTGCCCCGAGCGCTCCACCTCCACCGGGCCGAGTAACCGGATCAGCACGACGGTCCACCCCTTGCTCGTGGATCTTCGAGAGTAACGCAGCGGGGCTCTTGCCGGATTTGCGCGGCCGTGGCAGGTTGCGATCTATGCAGTACGTCGATGTGGCGAGCAGACTGCTGCTGCTCACGGTGTTCGTCCTCGCGTTGGCGAGCAAGGTCTCCAGCCGCCGGGCCTGGAGCGAGTTCGTCCAGTCGATCAGGGCGATGGCAGTGATCGACAAGGCCAGGGCGCCGGCGGCCGCGACGGCGACGGCGGTGGCCGAGGCCGGTGTCATCGTCCTGGCCGCGGTGCCCCTTCGCTGGGCCGGATCGGCGTCGTTCGTGCTCGCGGCGGGGCTGCTCGGCTGCCTCACCGTCGCCGTCGTCACGGTGGTACGCAGGGGCGCCGCCGTTCCCTGCCGCTGCTTCGGCGCCTCCACGACGCCCCTGAGCATGGCGCACGTGGCCCGCAACGGCATCCTCATCGCGGTGGCGCTGCTCGGGCTGGTCGCCTCCCTGGTGAACGGCTCCTTCGATCCGGGCATCGTCGCGATCGTCGGCGTCTTCGGCGCCGTGCTGGGCCTGCTCATGGCCCGGTGGGACGATCTCGTCTCCCTGCTCCGTACGACCTGAGCCGGCGGCGGCTCTCGTGGCGGGCTGGCGGGTGGCCGAGCGCGCGGTGCGGCCGAAGGGCGCGGGGCCCGGCGAGGACCGGGTGGTCGTCCTCGAGGACGGCGGCGGCGTCCGCTGCGCGGCGGTGATCGACGGCGTCACCGACAAGTCCGGCCGCGACTACGGCGGGGCGAGCGGCGGGGCCCTGGCCGCCGACAGCGTCGCGCAGACCCTGGCCACCCTGCCGTCCGGCGCCACCGTGGCGGAGGCGGTCGCGGCCGTCTCGGCGGACCTCATGGAGCTGCGCCGCAAGTGGTCCGTCGCCGACGACGACCTTCTCGCGCCGGCCGCCGTCGCGGCGGTGGCGTGGCCGCGCCGGCGGCTGGCGTGGCGCGTGGGCGACGTCCACGTCGCCCTGGGCCACCATGACGGCGGGTGGCATCGGCACCCCGGCGGGAAGCTGATCGACACGGTGCTGGCCGGCGCCCGGGCCGCCTACCTGCACTGCCTGCTGCTGCAAGGAGAGCGCCCGGAGGACCTGGCGGCCACCGATCCGGGGCGGGCACTGATCCGGCCGGTGCTGGAGCGCCAGGCTGTGCTGGCCAACCGGGACGAAGCCGGTCCTTTCGGGTTTGGCGTGCTGGACGGGCGGCCGGTCCCGGAGCGGTTCGTGGAGACGTTCGTGCTGGCGGACGACGTGGACGAGGTGGTGCTGGCGTCGGACGGCTACCTCGGCCCGGCGCGGACCCTCGCGGCAGCCGAAGCGGAGCTCCAGGCGTCGTTACGGGCCGATCGGCTGCGCATCATGGAACCGGCGGCCACCAAGGCGGTGGCCGCCGGCGCCGACAGTTTCGACGACCGCGCCTACGTGCGGCTGTCCCGCGGTTCCCCTCGTGACCACGGCTCACCGAGTCGGATATCGTGACCACGCTGCGTGAGCAGAACAGCTGCCCGTGCCCACCGAGGAGGACGCGTGAGCCCGCTTCCGACGCGCATGGCGAATCGCTGGGAGCGGCGACGATCGCTCATGCTGCCGCCGGGGCAGGGCCGGCTCTACTGGCACGTCCTGCTGGGGGAGGACCCACAGGCGCGGGCCATCGTGGAGGAGGCGCACGACCGGCTGGCCGGCCTGCCCGGGCTCGATCTGGTGCCGCGCCGGTTCATCCACCTCACCACGTTCGTCGCCGGATACACGCACGAGATCACCGAGCGTCAGGTGACCGTGATGGCCGAGGAGGCGGCGGGCCAGCTCGCGCGGGTCGAGCCGATCACGGTCACGCTGGGGCGCGTGCTCTACCACCCCGAGGCGGTCGTGCTGGAGGCACGGCCGGCCGAGCGGCTGCGGCCGCTGCTCGAAGCGGCGCGGTTCGCCACGCGGGCGGCCACGGGCCGTGACGGCGTGCTCGCCCACGACACGTGGCTGCCGCACGTCACCGTGGCCTACAGCAACGCGGACGGCCCGGCGGCGCCCATCATCGACGCGCTCGGGGAGCGGCTTCCGGAGCGGGAGGTGACCATCCGCAGCATCCACGTCGTCGACCAGGACGGCCCGGAGACGGCATGGGACTGGCGACCGGTGGCGGAGGTCCGGCTCGGCGCGGCGTGAGCGCCCTGGGGTTCACCCCCGTACTTCCTTGGTGGCGCATCGGTAGGCCTCGGTGACGCGGCTGAACATGTCCAGCATCACCATCGCCTGCTCCGGCTCGTAGTGCGCGCTGATCGCCGCCAGGTGCCGCCTCGACGCCTCGCAGGCGGCGTTGTAGTCGTCCAGACCGCCCTCGACCAGCTCGACGGTGACCGTGCGCCGATCGCGTTCGCCGCGCGTCCTCCGGACGTACCCCGCCTTCTCCAGCCTGTCGATCAGCCGGGTCGTCGAGGCGGACGGCAGCCCCAGCTCCTCGGAGATCGCCCCCACGGCGAGCGGTCCGCGCGTCTCCAGCAGGATGGCGGCGGCGACGTCGACGGGTTGCAGGCCGAGCCGGTCGGCGACCGCCTCGTTGTGCAGGAGGACCGCGACCAGGAACTCGCGGAAGACGTCATCTGGATGTCCGTGGGCCACCTCACTAACCTACTCCACCCCGGAGTATCTTCGAATCGAAGATACTCCGCTTTGGAGGATATATGGATGTTCTCGTCATAGGCGCCGGGGTGGGCGGCTTGGCCGTCGCGCGTGAGCTGCTGGCCGCCGGTCACCAGGTGCGGGTCTACGAACAGGCTCCGGCCCGGCGGACGGGCGGCAAGGCGATGCTCATCTGGAGCAACGGCAACGCCGTGCTGAACGACCTCGGCATCGGCCTCGACGGCGTCGGCGCCCGCATCGACCGGATCGACGCGCTGACCGCCGGCGGCCGGCTGCGCACCAGCATGGACATCGCCCACGCGGCAGGCCGCTTCGGCTTCGAGACCAGGGCGATCCCCCGCCGCCACCTGCTGGAGCGCCTGGCCGACGGGCTGCCGGGCGACCTCGTCCGCCACGGCCTGGCCTGCCGGGGCGTGATCCAGGGCGACGGCCAGGTGACGGCGACCTTCAGCGACGGCTCGACGGACAGGGGAGACCTGCTCATCGGAGCCGACGGCCACCACTCCGTCGTACGGCGCCACCTGTGGGGCGACGGTGCCGTACGGCCGGCGACCTTCGGCACCTGGCAGGGACTCAGCCGGATCGACATCGATCTCGCCGACACGAACCGGCACCTCATCATCTCGGGGCGCGAGGGCGCGTGCGGGCTCATGCCGGCCGGTGACGGCCTGCTGCAGTGGTGGTTCGACGTGCGCTGGTCGCCCGCCGATCCGCGACCGGCCGCGCCGCTGGCCGAGCTGAGGCGCCGGTTCGGGCACTGGGCGTCACCCGTCCCCGAGGTGCTGGCCGGCGCGACCGAGGACGACCTCGAGTTCTTCGGCCACCATTGGACCAAGGTGCGCCCGGCGTGGGGCAAGGGGCGGATCACCCTGGTCGGCGACTCGGCCCACATCATGCCGCCCACCCTGGGGCAGGGCGCCAACCAGACCCTCGAGGACGCGTGGGTGCTCGGGCGCGAGCTCGCCCAGGGCGGCGACGATCCGGCGGTACGGCTGCGCGCCTACGAGAAGCTGCGCTACCCGTACATCTCCCTGGTCTCCCGGCTGGCCAGGCGCAACCCCGCGAACTGGCGCGTCCCGCCGCTGATCGCCCGGCTGTTCCCCGAGACGACCCAGACCGCCATGCTCGCCCGCTTCAGCAACCGCCTCAACGAGCCGGAGGTCTCCCGACGCTAGATCAGTTGCCGGAGCACGTCATCGACCGGCGTGGCGCCGACGCCGAGGATCTTCTCGGTCTCGGAGAAGTCGAGGACCAGCGGGTGGCCCGGCTTGGTGAGCACTTCGTGCATCTCCGCCCACAGCGGATCGGTGATCCCGAGCAGGGTCAGGTCGCGCTCCGTCATCACCTCCAGCCGCGGCGCCGGCGCTCCCGCGAGGTCCGCGAGCCGCCGGGCCAGTTCCCGCACCGACAGGGTCGCGGTGGGCACGTGCCAGGCCCTGCCGTACGCCTGCTCCTCGCGGCTCGCCGCGACCAGCGTGCGCGCGGTGTCGTCGATCGCCGAGTAACTGTGCGGAACGTCGAGTTCCTGCGGCACCAGGGCGAGCCTGCCTTCCAGCACGGGCCGCTGCACCAGGAGGCTGAACACCGAGAAGGCGCCGGCGCCGTAGAACTGGCCGGCCCGCACCTCGGTGACCTTCACCCCCGAGGCGGCGGCCTCCTCCCACGCCCGCGCCCTGGCCCGCCCCTTGGGCCCGGTCGCCGCCAGCGGGAAGTGGGGCGTGATCGGCCCGTCCACCGGCCCGTAGCCGTAGATGTTGCCGAGCATGACGTACGCGGCCCCCGTCCGCCGCACCGCGGTGAGCAGCGACGCCGACAGGATCGGCAACCGCTCGGGCCAGGTGTGATAGGGCGGCACGGCGGTGGTGAACAGCGTGTCCGCCCCTTCGGCCAGCTCGGTGAGCCGGTCGGTGTCGGTCGCGTCCGCGGCGACCCTCTCGACGAGCCGGTGGTCGGGCCCGCCGCCCGTGCGGCTGATCATCCGTACCCGCTCGCCGTCCTCGGCCAGCAGCAGAGCGGTCTTCGACGCGGTGGCCCCGCGACCCACGATCACATGAAATTTCATGATGACCACCGTGCCGACCTGTGGCCTCGTGGCATAGTGGCCGGAATGCCAACTATCCGGAGGATCTGGCCATGCACCGCCTCGCCGCAGTGATCGTCCCTCCCGTGCTGGGGTTCGACGTCTCGATCCCGCTCATGGTGTTCAACAGCGTTCCGCACTACGACGTACGCGTCTGCACGGCGCGACCCGGCCCCGTGCCGACCGTCGGGGGCCCCGACGTGGTGGTGACGCACGGCCTGGAGACGCTGGAGGACGCCGACACGGTGATCGCGGTCGGCAGCGGCGGCGAGCAGGCTCCTCCGGAGGTCCTCGACGCCCTGCGGAAGGCCGCGGCCGGCGGCGCGCGGATCGCCTCGCTGTGCACGGGCGCGTTCGTGCTGGCCCAGGCCGGTCTGCTCGACGGGCGCCGCGCCACCACCCACTGGGGGCTGGCCGGCGACCTCGCCGCCCGCTTCCCGGCGATCGAGGTGCGGCCCGACGTCCTGTTCGTCGAGGACGACGGCGTCTTCACCTCGGCGGGCGCCGCGGCCGCCATCGACCTGTGCCTGCACCTGATCAGGCTCGACTACGGGGCGGCGGTGGCCAACACGGCCGCGCGGCTCGCGGTCGTCTCTCCCGTACGGCCGGGCGGGCAGGCCCAGTTCATCGAGACCCCGCTGCCTCCCGAGCGCGGCACCTCGCTCGCCCCCACCCGGGCCTGGGCGCTGGAGCACCTCGACCGCCCGCTCACCCTGGCCGACCTGGCCCGCCACGCCAGGATCAGCGTGCGCACCCTGACCAGGCGCTTCCACGCGGAGACCGGGCTGAGCCCGCTGCAGTGGCTGCTGCACCGGCGCGTCGACCGGGCCAGGGAACTGCTGGAGACCACCGGGCTGCCGATGGACCAGGTGGCCGGGCGCAGCGGCCTGGGCAGCGCCGACTCCCTCCGCAAACACCTGGTCAGCCGGGTCGGCCTCACTCCCACGGCCTACCGCGCGAGCTTCACCCGGGAGCCCCTTCCGTCATAGGGGCCCGGGAGTGCGAGAAGCCGGAACGTACGGGGGGTCCTGATAAACGGCTGATCAGAGGAACAGTATTCTCCGCGGATTTCCATCGGATTCCACGATGGCCAGCTCATGGCCCTGCGCGAGCTGGTCCTCGACGAATTTCCAGATGGTGATGGCGCGGCGGATCGCCTCGGTGAACGACAGGCCCTTGCGGTCGGCCAGTGCCTTGAACGTGTGCGCGGTTTCGTGGCTCAGATTGACGGACAGCCGGACGAAATTGCCGTTGTTGTTGCTCCTCTCCTGCTCGTGCCTGGTGTCCTTGCCGGTGGACTCACGCATCATGGTCATTCTCCTGGCCCTGGGGGATAAGGGGGCACGTGGAGTAGGGGGCGGGGATGCTCCGACGTCTCGCTGCTCTCGGTCCTCATCGTGGGTGCATGCTGTTTATACACGCCGGCCTGCCATGAGGACCGGGTCGAATCCGTGCCGAGTGTTGTCCTGCCACACCTCGAATGAAGAACGTTATACCGGCGCTGAAAGATCTCCTCCCCTGCCTCATATGCGATTAATTCTGGCAAATCGTATGCGTCGTGGCATCATGAAATGCGGGCTAAATGCGCGCCCGAATAGCTATTGCGGGCTCGGGCCCTCCAGAAGCGACAACCAGGTGCGATCAGGGCAGACGCGGGCGATCTCCGATGGTGAGAGCCAGTCCGCCCTGGTGCTCTCCGAGCCGGCCGGCGGATGGGTCGGCCGGCCGGGATGCGGGAGCCGGGCCCTGAACATCACCATGTACGTCAGCGGCGGGTAGCGGTAGCCGGCCGGGGCCGCGTCCAGGAGCTCGATGCGCTGCCAGGCGAAGGCGGACAGCGCGGTGGCCGGCAGGCGCAGGCCCGTCTCCTCGTACAGCTCCCTCGCCGCGGCGTCGAGGGCCGTCTCGCCCGGTTCGAGGTGGCCGCCGGGGATGTCCCACCCGCGGCCCTCCTCGTCCACGCACGTCATGAGCGTTCTGCCGGTCTGGTCCGAGACGAACGCGAACGCCGACGTGGTCTTGTCCACAGGCGGGAGGGCCGGGGACAGGATCACGTCCAGGCGATGGCGTACGGGGATCCAGGGGACCGTCAGATGAGTCATCCCTCAAGGGTCTCAGACACCCCGGCGCATGGCCCGGTTGCCCAGATACAGGCCGATCGCGGCTATCGCGCAGGCGGCGGCGGTCCCGTAAAGGATCGAGGGGCTTGTCAGGTTTCCGGAGAAGAGGGCTCGCTGGGCTTCGACGATGTACGTGACCGGATTCGCGTACCCGACCGCCCGCAGCCACGCCGGAGCCGTCTCCATGGGCAGCAGCACCCCCGAGAGGAGGAGCAGGGGGAACATGACCGACTGGCTGACGACGTAGAAGAGCGTGCCGCTGGGCGCCGACTTGATGGCCAGCACGAACGACAGCGAGCCCAGGCCGACGCCGAAGACGACGAGCTGCGCCAGGCCCGCCAGGACGCCCGCCGGATACAGCTCGAAGCCCAGGGGGACGGCCAGCACGATGATCAGGACGGCCTGGGCCAGCAGCACGATCATGGTCTTCATCGTCCGGCCCACCAGCATCGCCGTACGGTTCAGCGGGGTGACCATCAGGCGCTCCAGCGAGCCGCCGATCAGCTCGACCAGCAGGGTGTAGCCGGAGGACATGGGGCCCGTCAGGCACATCATGACCAGGATCCCCGGCACGAACCACTGCCACGACGACCCGACCGCCCCGTCCAGCAGCGACCCGAACAGGAACAGGAACAGCAGCGGCTGCCCCATCTCGAACAGCAGCCCGACCGAGTCGCGCAGGACCGGCCTGAACTCGCGCGAGAAGACGGTGGCGGTGTCACGAAAGAATGTCGTCATCGGTGAGGCTTCTCCCGGTAAGAGCGAGGAACACGTCGTCGAGCGTCGGACGGATGGTCTCGGCGGTGGTGACCTTGATGCCGGAGCCGTCCAGGGTTCTGAGGTAGTCGGGGAGCGCGGCGGCCGCGTTGGGGACGCGCAGGCGCACGGTGGTCCCGTCGGCGGCGCCCCCGCCGCCGAGCTCCGCGGCCCTGCGCGCCTCCTCCTCCGTGCTGGTGGTGATCGTGATGTGGTCGCCGGCGAGGTCGTTCTTGAGCTGCTCGGCGGTGCCGTCCGCGATGATCCGGCCGTTGTCGATGATCACCACGCGTTCGGCCATGTTGTCGGCTTCCTCCAGGTAGTGGGTGGTCAGGAACAGCGTCGTCCCGTACGTCTCCCGCAGCCGGAGGATGTGCTGCCAGATGTCGGCGCGGCTCTTCGGGTCGAGACCGGTCGAGGGCTCGTCGAGGAAGAGCAGGCCGGGTCGGTGGATGAGGCCGAGCGCGATGTCCAGGCGGCGGCGCTGGCCGCCCGAGAGCGTGCCGGGGCGCCGCTTGGCCAGCGCTCTGAGGTCGAGCAGGTCGAGCAGCTCCTCGGCGCGGGCGCTCGCCTGCCTGGCGTCCAGTCCGTAGCAGCGGCCCTGGGTGACCAGCTCGTCGCGGACGAGGAAGTTCTCGCCCGCGCTGTTGCGCTGGCCCACGTAGCCGATACGGGCGCGCACGCCCGCCGGGTCCTTGGCCACGTCGTGGCCCGCCACCATGGCGGTGCCCGAGGTGGGCGGCAGGAGGGTCGTGAGCATGCGCAGGGTGGTGGACTTGCCCGCGCCGTTGGGCCCCAGGAAGGCGACGAGCTGGCCGGCCTCCACCTCCAGGTCGATGCCGCGTACGGCTTCCACCCGCTCCTTCTTGACTTTGAACACACGGGTCAGTCCCCGGGTATGGATCATGGTCGGCCTCTCCGGGCATGGCGAAATAACCCCTGGTCGGGGGCGCGATTGAGGATCGGATCAAGTTTGTGCAGGTTCAATCCGGTTTGGCAAACGTGAATGTCACGTTCATAAAGGGCTCTCACCTGCGGAAACGCCTTTTCTGAAGGCGGCCCGTGACGGTGGATTTCGGGGCGCTGAGGTGCGGTTTTCCGGCTGTTCCGAAGATTTCCGGCCGGGGCTGGCAGCATGGCTGATCGTGTGCCGGATGGTGGTGTTGGTGAACGGGTTGCCGGGGGCCGGGAAGACCACGGTCGCGCGAGCGCTGGGGCGGGCGCTCGGTCTGCCGGTCTTCAGCAAGGACGACCTCAAGGAGACGCTGGCCGACATGCTCGAACGGCCGCCCGGGGTGGGCGAGCGGGAGTGGAGCAGGCGGCTGGGGGCGGCCGCCGGGGAGAGCATGTGGACGCTGCTGGCGAGCGCCGGGCGGGGCGCGGTGCTGGAGAGCCCCTGGCTGGCGCCGACGCGGCCGCTGGTGCTCGCCGGACTCGAGCGGGCCGGGGTCGAGGCCCGGGCGGAGGTGCGCGAGGTCTGGTGCGCGGTGCCGCCGGAGCTGGCCAGGCACCGGTACGAACGGCGGGTGCGGCACGCGATCCACGGCGAGACCCGGCTCGGGGACGAGCGCTGGGCGGAATGGGCGGCGGGGGCGCGGCCCCTGGGAGTGGGGACGATCTATTGGGTTGATACCTCAAAAACAGTCGATATTTCGGGACTTGCGGGATTGTGTCAGGCTCCGCAATGATCTCCCGCGTGAAAAGTCTGTGGGTAATTGCGGTAATTGCTGCCTTAGGCATGGGTGGAGTCGCGGAGGCGGCCGACGGTGTGCCCGGGGTCGACGTCAGTAACTGGACGGGCGAGGTCGACTGGGGAAGCGTGGCCTCCGGGGGTGCGAAGTTCGCGTTCGTCCAGGCCACCGAGGGGACGAACTACCGCAACCCCAGTTTCGACGCCCAGTACGGCGGCGCCGCGGGGGCCGGGCTGATCCGGGGCGCATATCACTTTGCGCAACCACACGAATCCGACGGGACGGCTCAGGCCGACTATTTCCTGCAGAACGGCGGCAACTGGATCAGCGACGGTCAAACGCTGCCCGGAGTGCTCGATATCGAGGACAACCCGTACAAGGACAAGAACGGCAAGAACAACTGCTACGACCTGTCCGCCGAGGACATGGTCAACTGGATCAAGGACTTCACGAAGAAGTACCACGAGGCCACCGGCCGCCGCGCGATCATCTACACCACCACGAGCTGGTGGCAGACCTGTACGGGGAACTCCGACAAGTTCAAGTCCAACCCGCTCTGGCTCGCCCGCTGGGGCGCTGACCCCGGTGAGCTGCCGAAGGGCTGGAAGCGGCACACGTTCTGGCAGTCGGCGGAGAAGGGCACGCTGGCCGGTGGGCAGAACTCGTTCAACGGCTCCGAGTCCCAGCTCAAGGAGCTGGCCAACCCGCCGGCCGAGGTGACGGTCTCGGGCGCGGCCCGCAACCGTAAGACGTACACGGTCACCGTCTCGAACACCGGCCCGCACCCCGTCAAGGACGTCAAGGTGTCGGGGCGGGCGTTCGGCGGGCAGCGCGTGGTGAAGGCGCCCGGGTGCAAGTTCAGCGGCACGGCGGTGCTGTGCCAGGTGGGTGAGCTGACGCGGGGACAGAAGACGACGTTCACGATCACCACGAAGCCGTCCAGGTCGAAGGGCACGGTCGGCCTCTACGTCACCGTGGGCTCCGTGAAACTGACCCTCAAGACCCGCTGACACCCGCCCCGAAGCCCCGGAGCCCTGGAGCCCCGGAGCCCCGGAGCCCTGGAACCCCGGAAGCCTGGAAGCGGCTGGGGCCGCCGGGCGCCGTAAATCCCATGAGGCAGGATGACTCCAAGGGGCCATGGAGCTTGTCGGGGGCGGGGACGGTATGAGGCGGTGGCGGCTGGCAGCAGGGGCGGCGGCGCTGGTCCTGCTGGTCGCCACGGCCTCCGTGCCGCTCGGGCTGTACGTGCCGGAGAACGTCGTGCGGATCGCGTACGAGATCGAGCAGCGCCGGATCGTCTACTCGTGGGGAGGCGGTCACGCCGAGGAGCCCGGCCCGTCGAAGGGGACCTGCAAGGGATACCGGGGGAAGATCCAGCCCTGCCCGGCCGCCCGGACGCGCGGGCTCGACTGCTCGGGGTTCGCGCGATGGGTGTACGCGCTGGCCAGCGGGTCGGACGTGCTGGGGCCTGGGAACACCGACGATCACGTACGGCGGATGCGGCGGGTCCAGGTGGCCATGCCGGGGGACCTGGTGTTCTTCGGAAAAATCACGAAAAAAGCCCCCAAAACCCATCACGTAGGCATATATCTCGGCAACGGGAAGATGATGAACGCGCCCGAGACCGGGGCAGTGGTGCGCGTGGACGACATTGCCCGCCGGAAGGACTTCTTGGGTTTCTACCGGCTCTGAACTGATTCGGTATGGCCTGTAACGCGTGTGGCATGGCAAAAATTGAGAGACCCGGCGGCTACTGTGTGCCGCTATGGACAGGCGATGGGTCGGCCTCGACGGCTACGAGGTCGTAGGCGTGGTGCGGGGCGGTCAGCAGTTGCTGCGGGTGCTCCGCCACGGGTGGGTGGTCGCCGACTGCACCTCTGTGGCGGAGGTGGCCGGCCACGTCGACCTGGCCGACCTGTGCGAGGTCATCGAACTGCCGACGTGGCGGCGGACGGAAGAGCGCGCGGAGGCCCGAACGAGTTCGCATCATCGCTGAGTGCCGTGTATGGTTACACCTGTCCGCAGCGCCGGACAGGCCCCTATAGCTCAGTCGGCAGAGCGTCTCCATGGTAAGGAGAAGGTCAACGGTTCGATTCCGTTTGGGGGCTCTCGCTCTGAACAACCACAACGCCCGACCCGCCAGCTCGCGGGGCCGGGCGTTTCGCGTTTCTGGCAACTCCACCACGCGAGTGCCGATAAACCCACCCTTAACCACCGCCCCCTGACACCCCCTGGGCCGCCGCCGCCCTGACACCACCCCCCGGGCCGCCACCCGCTGTCCGGTCACCCGCTGTCCGGTCACCCGCTGTCCGGTCACCCGCTGTCCGGTCACCCGCTGTCCGGTCACCCGCTGTCCGGTCACCCGCTGTCCGGCCATCCGCTGTCCGGCCACGACGCCCCCTGTCACCCGCTGTCCGGCCACCCGCTGTCCGGCCACGACGCCCCCTGTCACCCGCTGTCCGGCCACCCGCCGGGCCGTCACCCCCTCGTGCCGTCACCCCCGGGTTGCCACCTCCCGGGCCGCTACGCCCTCTGCCCCCCGCCGTCCTCAACCCACCCTCCTCCACACACCCCGCCTGCCTTGCGAGGGTGCGTTGAAGCCCGCCCCATGCGCCGCCCGCCCCATGCGCCGCCCGCGCCCTCTGCGCCGCCCGCCTGCTCTGCGGAGGCGCGCTCATTTCGCGGTGCCGCGCCTGCGCTACGGGGCTGCGCTTGCCCTGCGATTCCGCGTCCACCCTGCGATGCCGAGCACGCCGTGAGGAGGCGGCTCGCCCTGCGGAGTGTGCCCATTCCGTGGTGCCGCGCCTGTCCTGCGGGGCCGCGCCTGTCCTGCGGGGCCGCGCCTGTCCTGCGGGGCCGCGCCTGTCCTGCGGGGCCGCGCCTGCCCTGCGGGGCCGCGCCTGCCCTACGGGGCCGCGCCTGCCCTACGGGAGTCGCTCCGCCTTGCGGGAGCGTGCTCGTCTTGCGGGGCCGCTCGCCCTGCGCCGCTCCGCCTGACCGCCAGCGGTGCGGTCCTGTCCCTCCGAAGCGTGCTCGCCTTGCGGTGGCTGGGCTCGCTCTACGGCCGACGGCCGGGTCGCTCGTCCGGGTGGAAGCGCCACGGTGGCGTGTGGATGTCGAAGGGGATCCGGGCCTGCGCCAGGATCGAGTGCGGGGGCGTGTCCGGCGTGATCAGCCCCAGGCGCTCGAAGAAGGGGAATCTGGCGAAGGCGGCCTCCAGGTGCCGGGGTCGCATGACCGGGTGCCAGATGCTGTAGGCGCCCACCCTGCCGTCTCTGCGCCGGTACCAGCCCTGGATCGGGTGGGTGAGTTGCTCCAGCCAGTCCGAATCGTTCGTGAAGCCGTCCAGCAGCGCCGGAGCCTGCGGGAGTTCGACCGCCTCGCACCGGCCGTCCGCGGACTCCAGGCGCCAGCGGGCCGGCGTGCCCAGCCAGTCGGCCTCGATGCGGATGTGGTCGCGGCGCCACGGCATGCCCCACAGGTGCTGCGGGATCGCCACGACGGGGTGGTCCAGGCGGGTGCCGAAGAACCAGACCCCCGCCTTGCCGTACGCGGTGACGTAGGCCCGGTAGTTGATCTGCCCGCAGTTGATCGACGCCTGCGGCAGGAACCGGAAGTGGAAGTCCCGGTCGCGGAAGGCGACGGCGGAGACCAGGGCTCCGGGGCCGTCCCCGAAGGCCGCCTCCATGGGTGCGAAGTCCTCGGGCAGGTGCCGGGCGAGCGCGTCGGCGTCCACCCGGTAGCTCACGATCGCGAAGTTCTCCAGATCCGTGTGCGCGTGGTGCCAGCGCGGACGCGGCCGAGGGGTGCCCACGAAGCTCATGCCCAAAAGGTACGGCCCTTACGGCTGCGCGGGCTGGTGAGATCACGTGCGCCACGGCGAGATCCAAGGGCTCTCAGGGGTTGTGCGCCTCGCGCCGGTCGCTGCTACGCTTGCTTCCTCCACTGCTTGATCTTCACGTGGAGTCGGCTGTTCGGGGGCGAGCATCGCCGATTGGTAATGGATTTCGGTTGTCGGGGGTTCCTGAGGCATACTGGGAGCACCCCACCCGATCGGGCGAGTTACGAATGTGCTCGCTGCGTCGGGTATCCTCTACGGGCCGGGGTCGTTACCGGCTCAAAGGCGGAGTAGCTCAGTCAGGCAGAGCAAACGGCTCATAATCGTTGTGTCGCCGGTTCAAGTCCGGCCTCCGCTACTGCCCACTCCCAGGTCAACAGGCCTGGGTACGGGCGTGTCCATGTCCCGAACGTAGAAAGGCACTCCCAAGTGGCTGCCACCGACGTTAGGCCGAAGATCACGCTGGCCTGCCAGGAGTGCAAGCACCGCAACTACATCACGCGGAAGAACCGGCGCAACGACCCGGATCGGCTTGAGCTGAAGAAGTACTGCCCCAACTGCCGCTGCCACCGCGCGCACCGCGAGACCCGCTAGGTCTCCCGGGCAGGGCTTCTGCCCCACATTTCGTCATATCGCGCAACCGGCGTCCTACCACAGGGCGCCGGTTCGTCGCGTCTGCACAGGGTTCCA
Source organism: Nonomuraea angiospora (assembly GCF_014873145.1). Lineage (NCBI taxonomy): Bacteria > Bacillati > Actinomycetota > Actinomycetes > Streptosporangiales > Streptosporangiaceae > Nonomuraea > Nonomuraea angiospora. The sequence continues at coordinate 8,481,445 of NZ_JADBEK010000001.1, forward strand.
GCAGTTCCACACCGGCCCCAGGGTCCTCTCTCGACGCTGATGATGGCTGGCTCGCGGATGAGTGGTGGCTGGTGGATGGGTGGCGGCCCGCGGATCAGGTGGCTGGCGGATGGGTGGCGGCGCATGGCTGGCTGGCTGTCGGCGGCCTGGGGTCGGTCGATGTAGGTGTCGGTCTCGACTAGGCGCGTCGCCGCCGTCGGGGCTCCGGTTGCCACTCAGGCGAAAAGCGCGCAACGTGACGGTGGCCGGGCCTTGAGAGTCTGTGGTCGCTCCATGAAGGTCTGAGGGTCTTTGGTCGCGGCCCTTGGGCATTTGGTCGGCCCCCTGGGTGGTCTGTGGCTGGCCCCTGAAGGTCTGCGGCCGGTTCATGCGGGTCGTTGGCCGGTCCATGGGGTCTATGGGCGTCCTCTGAGGGTCTATGGCAGCCCGTGGGGTCTATGGCGGCCCACGGGGGCCTGCGGGCGTCGTGGGCGTGACTGGCTGGCCTCTTGAGGGCGGCGGTGTCGGAGACGGTGGCCGGTTCCGAAGGAGCGGTGGGCGGTGCCCTTACGGTGTCGGCCGTGTGCGGGTCGGCCGGTGCGGTTACCGGTGTCGTGGCCGGTGCCGGGACTGGTGCCGTCTCGGGGTCGGCATCGGGAGGGCCGTGGGGTGCTCGGCATTGGGGATGCCGCGCAGGGGCGGTGTTTATGGCTTGGGTTTTGGAAGGGCCGGGCGGAGGGAAAGTTCACGGGGCAAAATCAAGATAATCACCGGCGACAGCCGAACCTTGTTCTGTTACCGTCTGCCTCAGCAGCGCTCGGTTGGTGACATGCGAGGGAGCACTGATGGCCTTGAACCGAGACTTCGTGGGCAGGACCTATTCGCCCAGCGCGCCGTACGAGGTCAGCCGGGTGAAGATCAGGGAGTTCGCCGCCGCGATCGGTGACAACAACCCGCTCTACCGGGACAAAGAGGCAGCCCAGGCCGCCGGATACCCCGATGTGATCGCGCCGCCCACGTTCCCCATCGTGTTCAGCCTGCAGAGCGGGGGCGAGGCGCTCGTCGATCCCGATCTCGGGCTGAACCTCGCCATGGTCGTCCACGGCGAGCAGCGCTTCGAGTACGTCCGGCAGGTCTGCGCCGGCGACCAGCTCGTCACGACCGCGACGATCACCGACATCCGCACGGCCGGGCGGAACGAGTTGCTGACGGTCAGGAGCGAAGTGACGACCGTCGACGGCGAGCCGGTCTGCGTCACCTACAACACGATCGTCGAGCGCGGAGGGGCCGGTTGAGATGACCGCCACGGTGAAGTACGACGAGGTCGAGGTCGGGCAGGAGATCCCGGTGGTCGACTACAACGTGCGCCGGCTCAACCTGGTGATGTACGCCGGGGCTTCCGGGGACTTCAACCAGATCCACTGGAACGAGCGGTTCGCCAAGATGGTGGGGCTGCCCGACGTGATCGCGCATGGGATGTACACGATGGCGCAGGCCGGGCGGTTCGTCACGGACTGGGCCGGGGACCCCGGGGCGGTGGTGGACTTCGGGGTGCGGTTCTCGTCGATGGTGGTCGTTCCCGACGACGATCAGGGGGCGACGGTCTCGGTCAGCGGGGTGGTGGAGGAGAAACTGGAGGACAAGCGGGTGGTCATCGGGCTCACCGCCAGGTCGGGCGATCAGAAGGTGCTCTCCAAGGCCCGCGCGGTGGTCCAGCTGTCCTGACACGGCGGCCGGTCGGGTGATATTTCGGGCGGGTCTCGGGTACGCGTGACGTCTATGAACGAAGCTGCGCGACGAGTTTGGCCCACAGTTCGATCGATCCCCGTTTCCGCTGTGACCGATGCCAAGCCGCCCGCCCACCTTCGGCCGGCGCGGGTCGAGAAGGTGGCGGGCAGCTCCGGCACCGGACGGGACACCGCGGGCGGCACCGAAACCGGCACGGCCGGCACGCAGGTCGAGGCGGCCGAGGTCGGTACGGCCGGCTCGAAGCCCGAGGGCACCGGAGCTGGTGCGGCCGGTGCGAAGCCCGAGGGGGCCGGAGCTGGTGCGGGCGGCTCGAAGGCCGAGGCGGCCGGAGCCGGTGCGGGCGGTGCGGAGGCCACGGCGAGCGGGGCTGGGGCGCATGCTCGGCTTGATCCCGCTGCCGAGCTGGGGTTCTCCGGCGATCCCGGGCAACGTGGTGACGACACGGGTGACACCATGCTGCATGCCCAGCGGGTCTGGGACAGCTCGCTGGCCACCAACCGTCTCGACGAGCTGGGCGTGAAGCTGGAACGCCAGCGTACGGAGACCAAGGACGTCACCGTCAGCGTGAGCCTGCTGGTCGACGGCTGGCCGGAGGACGTCAGGAAGAGCGTGGGATCGATCGTCGAGCACACGAACGCGCGCGTGCTCGCCCTCGATCTCGGCGACGTCGACGGCGCCGGTGAGGTGCTGGACGAGCTGGCCGACCGGCATCCGGACCGGATCGCCGTGTGGCACGTGGCCGAGGAGCCGCACTGGCGCGGGGGCACGGCGACCTGGGGTGAATGCCGCGCCAAGCTGCTGCGGCTCGACGAGTCGGACGTGCACGTGCTCATGGACACGAACGTCGAGCTCTCCGGCGACGCGCTGACCCCGCTGGTCGCGGCCATCGCGGAGGGCGCCGTGGCGGCCGGGTGGCGGGGCGTGGACTTCCCGGACGGGGAGCCGGAGCCCGGCCGTGTGGCGGAGCCCGGCCGTGTGGCGGAGCCCGGCCGTGTGGCGGAGCCCGGCCGTGTGGCGGAGCCCGGCCGTCTGGCGGGGGCGGGCCCTGCGGTGGGGCCGGGCCATGGGGCGGGGCCGAGCGATGGGGCGGGGCCGAGCGATAGGGCGGAGCCGGGCCAAGCGGTGGGGCCGGGGCAAGCGGTGGGGCCGGGCCGGGCGGCGGAGCCGGGCCAAGCGGTGGAGCCGGGCCAAGCGGTGGGGCCGGGCCGGGCGGCGGGGTCGGCCGATGTGGCGGAGCTGGGCCGGGTGGTGGAGCCGGAGCCTGGTACGGCTGGGCCCAGGAGGGTGCGGGCGCTGACGGGGGAGCTCATGGCCGTCCGTCGGGGCCCGGCGCTCGGAGCCCTGCCCGAGGACGCCGGCTACGGCAGGAACGCCGATCTGGCGCTCTCCCTCGCCCTCCAGGGAAGGCCCCCTCAGGAAGGGTCCCTCCAGCAAGGTCCTCTCCAGCAAGGGCGCAGAGAGCTGGTCGTGCCCGAGGCGCCGCTGCCCGCGGTGCGGCTGGGATCGCACGACGTGGACCCCGACTACGACGCACGGGAGTCCCGGCGGAACTTTGACCGCGTGCTGCGCATACTGGGCACCTCATAAGCTAGTGGCCCATGGAGATGCTCGCGCCGTACACCACGCTGCGCCTAGGCGGCCCCGCCCGCGACTTCGCCGAGGCGACCACGGCGGAGCACCTCGTGTCCCTGGTGGCCGAGGCCGACATGAAGGGGCTGCCCACGCTGGTGCTCGGCGGGGGCAGCAACGTCGTGGTGTCCGACGAGGGCTTCGACGGGCTGGTGGTCAAGGTCTCGACCCAGGGCGTGACCGTCTCGCGCGACGGCGAGCAGATGCTGGTCACGGTCGAGGCGGGGGAGGACTGGGATTCGCTGGTCGCCCGCGCCGTGGCCGAGGGCTGGTCGGGCATCGAGTGCATGTCGGGCATCCCCGGGCTGGTCGGCTCGACGCCCATCCAGAACGTCGGCGCGTACGGGCAGGAGGTGTCCCAGACCATCCGGTGCGTGCGGGCCTACGACCGCCGCACCAGGCAGGTGGTGGATCTGGAGGCGCGGCAGTGCGGGTTCTCCTACCGTGACAGCGCCTTCAAGCGCGACCTGGCGCGGCATGTGGTGCTCGCGGTGACGTACGCGCTGGATATTTCGGAAATGTCCGGCCCGCTGGCGTACGCGGAGCTGGCCGGCAGGCTGGACGCGGAGGCCGGCGGCAGGGTGCCGCTCGCGCGGGCCCGTGAGGCCGTGCTGGCGCTGCGGCGAGGCAAGGGCATGGTGCTCGACCCGGACGATCCCGACACCCGCAGCGCCGGCTCGTTCTTCACCAACCCGATCCTCACGCCCGAGGAGGCCGCGGAGCTGGCCTCCCGCGCCCCGGGGCATCCGCGCTGGGAGCTGCCCGGCGGATCGGTCAAGGTGCCCGCCGCGTGGCTGATCGAGCAGGCGGGCTACCCGAAGGGGTACGCGCGCGGGCCCGTACGCATCTCCACCAAGCACACGCTCGCGCTGACCAACCCCGACGGGGTCGCCACCACCGGCGACCTGCTCGCGCTGGCCAGGGAGGTCCGGGACGGGGTGCGGGAGAAGTTCGGGGTCACGCTGGTCAACGAGCCCGTGCTCGTCGGCTGCGACCTCGCGGAAGACCTCGGGGAAGACCTCGGGGAAGACCTCACGGAAGACCTCGCGGAATAAGTCCCGCTCGCGGGCTGTTATGGTTGTTCGGAATTTCCGAAGGGGAGTAGTCCCAATCGTGTGATCGACACACTGGCGCTTCATCGCGCCCGGTCACGCGGGCCTCATACGGGCGGACGAGACCTTCGGCCTGGCAGTTGTGCAATGAGACGCTGCCGGGCCGAAGTCGTGCCCGAAACTCCCCGGGTCGCCGCTTCCGGCTCGGTCGCGCGGAAGGGGACCGTTGGAAGCGTTCTGGATCAGTCTCGCCGTCATCTTCGTGGCCGAGCTCGGCGACAAGAGTCAGCTCATGGCGATGACGTTCGCGACCCGTTTCAAGACCTGGCCCGTGCTCGCGGGCATCACGATCGCCACGACCGTCGTGCACCTGGTCAGCGTCGCCGTGGGCGGCCTGATCGGTGACGCGTTGCCGACGACGGCCATCTCGGTGGTGGCGGGGCTGGCCTTCCTCGGGTTCGCCGCGTGGACGCTGCGCGGGGACGAGCTGACCGAGGACGAGTCGAAGAAGGCCCAGCGCACCACCAGGAACGCCCTGATCGCGGTGACCGTGGCGTTCTTCCTGAGCGAGCTGGGCGACAAGACGATGCTGGCCACCATCACGCTGGCCACGCAGCACGGCTGGCTCGGCACCTGGATCGGCTCGACCGTCGGCATGGTGGCGGCGGACGCGCTGGCGATCCTGGTGGGACGGCTGCTGGGCAAGCACCTGCCGGAGAAGATGATCCGGTACGGCGCCGCGGCGGCGTTCGCGGTCTTCGGCGTGATCCTCCTGGCGGAAGCGCTCCTTTAATTGGGGGAGAGCAGCGAGAGGCGGTGGGCCGCGGCGGCGGCCTCGCCGCGGGTGGTGACGCCGAGCTTGGCCAGGATGTTGGACACGTGGACGCTCACCGTCTTCGCCGAGATGAACAGCTCGGCCGCGATGTCCCGGTTGGTCCTGCCCTGGGTCACCAGCCGCAGCACCTCCAGCTCGCGCGGCGTCAGCAGTTCGGACGGCTCCTGGGCGGGCTGAACCCCGCCCACCCGGCGCGACAGCACCTCGATCTCCTCGATCAGCGGCGTCGCGCGCAGCGCCTGGGCCAGCGGGAGCGCCACCTTCAGCCGGGCCGCCGCCCCCTCCCGGTCGCCCCCGCGCGCGGCCGCGGTGGCCGCCCGCAGCAGGGCCTTGGCCTGGTTGTGCGGGCGGTTGAGCCGCTCCCAGGCCGCCGCGGCGGCGTCGAAGTCGCCGGTGTAGGACAGCCGGTACGCCTCCACGACCGGCCCGATGACCGACAGCTCGGCCGCCACCTCCGCGGCCAGCTCGCGCACCGCGGCGGCCCGTTCGGGCTCGGTGGTCTCGGCGGCGTCGCAGACCGTGCGGAGCAGCGAGAGCAGCCGCCAGCTGAGCATGGCCTTGCTGGACTGCTTGTGGTGCGAGAGCACGCGTTCGGCCACGCTGAGCGCGGCCCCCGGCTCGCCCTTCGTCAGGTGCCAGCCGATGTGCAGGCGGGCGTTGTTGATGATGTCCTGGACGAACTCCTCGGGCCGGTCCTTCAGCACGCCGACCTCGGACAGGATGCCCTCGACCAGTTGCAGCTCGCCCCTGGCCAGGGCGATGTCGGCGCGGACGCGCAGGAGCGCGTACCTGTGGCGCAGGACGGGGCCGTGACCGAGCGCGCCTTCGATGATCTCGATGGCTTCGTCCCAGCGGCCGATCGCCTCCAGCGCCTCGGCCCAGTTGTTCTTGATGAACAGCCCGCTGCCGCGCAGCCTGCCGTACTTCTTGGCGAGCTCCCAGCCGTGCTCGGCCAGGCGCAGCGCCTCCTCGTGGCGGCCCATGTCGATCAGCGCGTCGATGTTGTTGCCGACCGCCCTGGTGATCAGGCGGGCGGACCCCGCCGCCGTGCCGATCTGCAGCGCCTGCTCGTTCAGGAGGATCGTGGACTCGTTCTCGCCGTTGAGGGAGTGGCCCAGCGCCCGGTTCATCAACAGGTCGGCTTCGAGGCAACCGTCGCCGAGCTCCCTGGCCAGGCGCAGCCCTTCGGTGATCAGCTCGCCCGCCTCGGCGATCTCGCCCCGCAACATGAGGTGGCGGCTCAGCACCGAGACCACTTCGGCGCGGTCGGCGCCGTTCTCGGGCACGAGCCGCAGCGCGTGCCGGAGGTCCTCGATGACGCCGAGCTGCCCCTTGGAGTTCTTGAACCCCACCCGCCGCACGATGAGCTGCGCGACGCGGCCGGGCTCCTTGGCCTCGTCCAGCTCCGCCAGCGCGGCCTTGACGAACTTGGCGCCCTTGTCGGCCTCGCCTCCGGCGTTGGCGGCCTCCGAGGCGCGTTCGAGGACGGCGGTGTGGTCGGCGTCGATGAGCGAGGCCGCGTCGGGCACGCGCTCCCACAGCATGAGGACGCGTTCGAGCAGCGGGACGGCCTCGGTGTAGGCGAACGCCTTGAACGACTTCTGCGCCGCCTCCCAGGCGGAGATCAGCGCCCAGGTGTCGTTGCGGGCGCCGTACCAGTGGTGTGCCAGCTCGACGGCGGCGCGCCCCGGCGGGACCAGCCCGCGGTCCTTGGAGATCTCTTCGGCGAACCTGGCGTGCAGCCGCTGGTGCTCGCCGGGCAGCAGCTCGTCGTGCACGGCCTCGCGGATGAGCGAGTGCCTGAAGACGTAGGCGCGGTTGTCGGCGATCTGCAGGACGTTGCCCGCGATGGCGGGGCGCAGCGCGGTCTCCAGCTCGACGTCGGACAGGCCGCTCACGGCGGCCAGCAGCTTGTGGCTGACCCGGATGCCGCCGGCGGCGGCGACGCGCAGCAGGCGCTGGGTCTCCTCGGGGAGCCGTTCGACGGAGTTGAGGATGAGGTCCTGCATGGATTCGGGGAACGCGCAGTCCTCGCCCTCCAGCATGGCCTCCACGAACAGCGGGATGCCCTCGCTGCGCTCGTAGACCTTCTGGACCTTGGCGTACTGCGGGACCTCGCCGAGGATGCCGGCCATCTGCTGGGCGACCTCGTCCCGCGACAGGCGGGGCAGGTCGAGCCGGTGCACACCGCTCACCCGGCCCAGCTCGGCCAGCACCGGCCGGAGCGGATGCTGGCGGTGCAGGTCGTCGGAGCGGTAGGTCATGACGATCAGCACCTGCGGGGCGTGCAGGTTGCGGCTGAGGAAGGCGATGAGGTCGCGGCTGGACCTGTCGGCCCAGTGGATGTCCTCGATGACGAGGACGGTGGGGCGGGCGAGCGCCAGGCGTTCGAGGAGGGTGAGGAACTGCTCGAAGAGCCGGGCGCGGCCGGTGTCGGTCTCGCCGTCGCCGCTCGGCTCGCCGAACTCGGGCAGCAGCCGCGCGAGATCGCGCTCGGCGCCGTCCGGGAGCAGCCCGGCGACGGCCGCGGGACCCTGCTCCCTGACGAGCTGCCGCAGCGCGGCGGTGAACGGCGCGTAGGCCAGACCCTCCGTGGACAGCTCCACGCAGCCGCCGAACAGCACGTGGGCGCCGCAGGCCTGGCACTGCTCGGCGAAGCGCTGGACGAGCCTGGTCTTGCCGACCCCGGCCTCGCCGCCGAGCAGGACGGCTGTCACCCTGCCCTTTCGTGCCTCGTCGAAGCTTTCAGACAGAGCCGCCAGCTCCTCTTCCCGCCCGACGAAGACGGGACTGACAGAACGTCCCCGCATGTCATCCAGCATTGCATGCCCGATCGATTGCTTTCGACGCTTTTATGGTGGTCCCTTTACGGGGGTTTCGAGGCCCGGCCACGAGGGAGGTGGTGGCCGGGCTCTCGTGGGATGGTCATGAGAAACGGAGCTTGCCGAAGACCGAGCGGCGCTCGGACTTGTTCGCCCGCTCGGCCTCGCGTACCCGCCGGTGTTCGGCGGCGGCCTTGCGGAGCTCGCTCGCGTGGTTCTTCATGAGCTCGTACTCGATCTCGGGGTGCATGGTGTGTCTCCTGAAATTTCGTGCTTCTTCCTGACACCTTTAAGACTCGGTCTAAGGCCCTGCCTGCCACATCGGGTGGATGCCTTATCTCTGGTACGCCGACGCGTACGGCATGCCTAAGACCCCTGGTCCGATCGCCTAAGGCGGTCCGGTTTGGAGCTCACGGCCCTGGTCGGCGATGCTGTGTTGGTGTCAACTGTGACTACCTCGCTCGCGGACGTCGCCTCGTCCGACTCGGCGTTGCGAGCTTTCCTGCACGGCCTGCCCGGCGTTGACCGGGTCGGCGCGGACCAGCGGGCGGCGATGCTCGGCACCCGTTCGATCAAGACCACCGCCAAGGCGCAGGCCATCGACCTGGCCATCTCCATGGTCGACCTGACCACCCTCGAAGGAGCCGACACGGCCGGCAAGGTGCGGGCGATGTGCACCAAGGCCGTCCACCCCGGCGGCGGCGCACCCCGGGTGGCCGCCGTGTGCGTCTACCCTGACCTGGTCGAGGTCGCCGTCCAGGCGCTGGCCGGGACCGGCGTCAAGGTGGCCTCGGTCGCCACCGCCTTCCCCAGCGGCCGTTCCTCGCTGGAGGTCAAGGTGAGCGACACCGCGCTGGCGGTGGCGGCGGGCGCCGACGAGATCGACATGGTGATCGACCGGGGCGCGTTCCTGTCCGGCCGGTACCTGAAGGTGTTCGAGGAGATCGTGGCGGTCAAGGCCGCGTGCGGCCCGGCGCATCTCAAGGTGATCCTGGAGACCGGCGAGCTGGCCGCCTACGACAACGTGCGGCGCGCGTCCTGGCTGGCGATGCTGGCCGGCGCCGACTTCATCAAGACCTCCACGGGCAAGGTGTCCCCGGCCGCGACGCTGCCGGTGACGCTGATCATGCTGGAGGCGGTGCGTGACTTCCGTGACGCGACCGGCCGGCAGGTGGGCGTGAAGCCCGCGGGCGGCATCCGCACCACCAAGGACGCCATCAAGAACCTGGTGCTGGTGCACGAGACGGCCGGCGATGACTGGCTGTCGCCGGACTGGTTCCGGCTGGGCGCCTCCTCGCTGCTGAACGATCTGCTGATGCAGCGCCAGAAGCTGGCCACCGGCCGGTATGCCGGCCCCGACTACTTCACCCTGGACTGATGATGGCGATCTTCGAGTACGCCCCCGCGCCCGAGTCGCGTGACCTGGTCGACATCAAGGCGTCGTACGGGCTGTTCATCGACGGCGAGTTCGTCGACGGCTCCGGCGCCCCGTTCAAGACGGTCAACCCGGCCACCGAGGAGACGCTGGCCGAGGTCGCCACCGCCTCGGCCGACGACGTGGACCGGGCGGTGCGAGCCGCGCGCAAGGCGTTCGGCGGCTGGTCGGCGCTGCCGGGCGCGGAGCGGGCCAAGTACCTGTTCCGCATCGCGCGGATCATCCAGGAGCGGGCGCGTGAGCTGGCGGTGCTGGAGTCGCTCGACAACGGCAAGCCGATCCGCGAGTCGCGCGATGTGGATGTGCCGCTGGTGGCGGCGCACTTCTTCTACTACGCGGGCTGGGCCGACAAGCTGGAGTACGCCGGGTTCGGCACGAAGCCGCTGGGCGTGGCGGGGCAGGTGATCCCGTGGAACTTCCCGCTGCTGATGCTGGCCTGGAAGATCGCGCCGGCGTTGGCGTGCGGGAACACGGTGGTGCTCAAGCCGGCCGAGACGACGCCGCTGAGCGCGTTGTGGTTCGCCGACATCTGCCGGCAGGCCGAGCTGCCGCCGGGGGTGGTGAACATCGTGACCGGCGCGGGCGAGACCGGCGCGGCCGTGGTGGGCCACCCGGAGGTGGACAAGGTGGCCTTCACCGGCTCGACCGAGGTCGGCCGGATCATCGCCAGGGCCGTGGCGGGCACCGGCAAGAAGCTGACCTTGGAGCTGGGCGGCAAGGCGGCCAACATCGTGTTCGAGGACGCCGCGATCGACCAGGCGGTGGAGGGGATCGTGAATGGGATCTTCTTCAACCAGGGTCACGTGTGCTGCGCCGGGTCGCGGCTGCTGGTGCAGGAGTCGGTCCAGGAGGAGCTGCTGGCGTCGTTGAAGCGGCGGCTGGGCACGCTGCGGGTGGGTGACCCGCTGGACAAGAACACCGACGTGGGCGCGATCAACTCGGCCGAGCAGCTGGCCAAGATCCGCGAGCTGTCGGCGGTCGGGGAGTCGGAGGGCGCCGAGCGGTGGTCGCCGGCGTGTGAGCTGCCCGAGCGGGGGTTCTGGTTCCCGCCCACGATCTTCACCGGGGTGGCGCAGTCGCACACGATCGCCCGGGACGAGATCTTCGGGCCCGTGCTGTCCGTGCTGACGTTCCGCACCCCCGCCGAGGCGGTGGAGAAGGCCAACAACACGCCGTACGGGTTGTCGGCGGGGATCTGGACGGAGAAGGGGTCGCGGATCCTGTGGATGGCTGACCGGTTGCGGGCGGGGGTGGTGTGGGCCAACACGTTCAACAAGTTCGACCCGGCCTCGCCGTTCGGCGGTTACAAGGAGTCCGGATACGGCCGCGAAGGCGGCCTGCACGGATTGGAGGCCTACCTTGACGTGTGAGCATCGCCGTCCCCGCCGCGCCAGGCGGCGGGCGCAGGCCACCAGGGGTCACGCCTTCGCCAGGTCCGGGAGGCCCGTACGCACCGGCTGGTACGCCCACCGCTGCGGCGTGAGCCGGTGCGGCCAGGTCTTCGTGCCGGTCCAGATGTCGCAGGAGTCCACGTGGAGGGGGCGGGGCGATGAGTAGGTTGTCCGTCAGAAAGACCTACAAGCTGTTCATCGGAGGGGCGTTCCCGCGCTCGGAGAGTGGGAGGTCCTACCCCGTGACCTCGGCCAAGGGCGAATTCCTCGCCAACGCGTCCCGCGCCTCGCGCAAGGACGCCCGCGACGCCGTGGTGGCCGCGCGCAAGGCGTTCCCCGGCTGGTCGGGCGCCACCGCCTACAACCGGGGCCAGATCCTCTACCGGGTCGCCGAGATGCTGGAGGGCCGCCGCGCCCAGTTCGCCGAGGAGCTCGGCGGCGGCAAGAAGGCGGCGCTGGAGCAGGTGGACGCCGCGATCGACCGGCTCGTCTGGTACGCGGGGTGGTCCGACAAGATCGCCGCCGTGCACGGGACGTCCAACCCGGTCGCGGGCCCGTACTTCAACCTGTCCACGCCCGAGCCGACCGGCGTGGTGGCCGTGATCGCGCCCGCCGATCCGCTGCTCGGGCTGGTGTCGGTGGTCGCGCCCGTGATCGTGACCGGCAACACGTGCGTCGTCGTGGCGTCCGAGCGCGCGCCGCTCGCGTCGATCACGCTGGCGGAGGTGCTGGCCACGTCCGACCTGCCCGGAGGCGTGGTCAACGTCCTCACCGGGCACCAGGCCGAGCTGGCGCCCTGGCTGGCGGCGCACATGGACGTCAACGGGCTCGACCTGACCGGGGTCGAGGACGCCGACCTGGCGCTGAGCTGCGAGCAGGAGGCGGCGGAGAACCTCAAGCGCGTCCTGCGCCCCTCCCGGCAGGACTGGGCGGCCGATCCTGGGACCGGCCGGATGACGCGGTTCCTGGAGACCAAGACCGTCTGGCATCCGGTCGGGGTGTGAACGCGGCACTTCGATGAGTCTCGGTGAGTTCCTCCGGGCCCGGCGCGCCCGGCTCCAGCCCCAGGACGTGGGGCTCGGGCCGGGGGTGCGCCACCGGCGCGTGGCAGGGCTGCGCAGGGAGGAGCTGGCGCCGCTGGCGGGCCTGAGCGTCGGCTACTACACCCGGCTGGAGCAGGGGCAGAGTCCGAACGTCTCCGACGAGGTGCTCGACGCCCTCGCCCGCGCGCTGCGGCTGGACGACGACGAGCGGGCCCACCTGCACCGCCTGGCCCGCGCCGTCCGGTCCCGCCCGCCGGTCGGGCCTGAGCTGCTCAGGCCCGGGATCAGGCGCATGGTGGAGTCGTTCACCGAGGTGCCGGCCTGGGCGGTGGGCCGGCGCGCCGACGTGCTGGCCTGGAACCGGCTCGCGCACGCGCTGTTCACCCCGCACCTGGACTTCGACGCGCCGGAGCGCGAGCCGCGCCCCAACTTCGCCCGCATGGACTTCCTCGACCCCCGCTCCCGCGAGCTCTACGTCGACTGGGAGAGCAAGGCCCTGGACGACATCGCCTACCTTCAGGTGTCGCTCGGCAAGTTCCCCGGCGACGAGGGGCTGCGGGCGCTGGTGGAGGAGCTGGCGGCCGGGAGCGCCGAGTTCAGGGCCATGTGGACGCGGCATCCGGTGAGCAACTGCGCCTCCATCTCGCGCGGCTACCGCCACCCCGAGCTCGGCGTCGTCACGCTCACCGCCGAGCTGCTGCGTACGCCCGATGACGAGGGCCAGGGCGTGGTGCTCTTCCAGCCCGAGCCCGGCTCGGAGGAGCCGCTCAGACGGCTGCTGCGGCAGGGGTAGCACGGCGCAGCAGCAGGGCGCCCCCGGCCGCCCCGAGCAGGGCGACCGCCCCCGCCACCACGAACGCCGCGTGCAGGCCCGCCAGCAGCTCGGCGTACGCCGACGCGACGGCGGTCAGCCCGGCCACCCCGATCGCCCCGACGAACGTGGGCATCTGCGCGAGGCTGCCCGCCACCCCCTGGTCGGCCGGGGCGAGCCCGGACGTGATCGTCGTGATCGCGGCCACCACGGTCAGCACGTGACCGAAGCCCATCGCCGCCGAGGTGGCCAGGAGCACCCCCAGCCCTCCCGAGGCGGGCAGGAACACCATCGCCGCCGTCCCCACGGCCTGCGTGGTCAGGCCGGCCGCCACGGTCGCCGGGGCGCCGTACGCGCCGATCAGCCGGGCCGCAAGGCCGCCCGCGACCAGGGCGGCCACGCCCTCGCCGAGGAACCCGAGCCCCGTCCGCAGCGCGGACCAGCCGAGCACGTCCTGCATGTAGACGCTCAGCAGCAGCGTCGCCCCGCCGCACATGCCGAACGTCACCAGCGCCACCGCCATCCCCCACTTCACCGTGGGCCGGCGCAGCAGCCGCGGCGGCACCAGCGGGGCGGCGTGCCTGGCCTCAACCGTGAGGAACGCCCCCAGCAGCAGCACGGCCGCCGCGACGCCGACCCACGTGAGCGTAGAAATGCCGTAGACCAGGGAGAACAGCCCGCCGCTCGCCAGCACGGCCCCCGGCACGTCCAGCCGGACGGCGCTCCCGCCGGAGTCGCCGGGGAGCACGGCGAGCGCGCCCACCAGCACGACCACGCCGATCCCCACCAGGATGAGCATGGTCCAGCGCCAGCTCAGCCCGCTGGTGACCAGGCCGCCGCCGATGGTCCCGGCCACGAAGCCGAGCGAGAGCAGCGCCCCGTTGACGCCCATCGCCCTCGTACGCTTCGGGCCCTCGGCGAAGGCCGTGGTCATGAGGGCCAGCGCGGTCGGGCCGATCATGGCCGCCGCCACGCCCTGCCCGGCTCTGGCGCCGACCAGCACCCCGGGCACCGGAGCCAGGGCCGCCAGCAGGGAGAACCCGGTGAACGCCGTCACGCCGGCCGCGAACAGCCTGCGCCGCCCCACCACGTCCGACACCCGCCCGAACAGCGGCATCAACGCGGCCGTCGGCAGCAGGCAGGCCGTCACCACCCACTGCAGGTCGCCCCGCGTGGCGAAACCCAGATCGCGGCCGAGCTCGGGGAGCGCGACCGTGATGATCGAATAATCCAGACCTGTCATGAACGTCGCGCCGCACAGCGTGACGAGCACGAGCCATTCACGTGTGTTCATGCGGACCAGGCTGCGGCACGGCCCGCACGCCGGCCAGCGCCCCGTTGGAGGTACACCTGTCAGGTGCACCCTCAGTGACTCAGAACAGTGACTCGGAACAGTGACTCGGAACGGCGGCTCAGAACGCGAAGCCGGGCGGCCTGACCGGAGGATGGGCGGCCTGGAGCTGGGCGGCCAGGCCGAGGAGGTGGGGTTCGCCGCCGGGCGGGGCGACGATCTGGACGCCGATGGGCAGCGCGGTGGAGTGCGTGGCCAGGGGGACCGTGATGGCGGGCCAGCCGCACATGTTCCAGGGGCCGGTGGCGGGGGCGTACCTGACGTTGGTCAGCGCGTTGCGGACGAAGCCGCGCTCGCCCCAGCGCTCGGCCTTCGGCGGGACGGCGGCCAGGGCGGGCGTGATCAGCACGTCGGCGTCCCCGAACCACTGGTCGGCCCCGTAACCGCTCCAGCGCTCCCGGCCGCGCACGCCGTCGAGCTTGAGGGCGGCGAGCACCCGGCCCGCGCGGGCGAGCCCGCGGGTGCGGCGTTCGAGCCGGCGCCGGTCGAGGCCGTCGGCCGACGCGGCGGCCCTGGTGAGCCAGGTGGCGATCGTGGCGGGGCCGAGCCAGGCGGGCAGCCTGTCGCGGTGCTCGACCACCGTGTGCCCGGCCTGGCGCAGCGTCTCCGCCGCCCCGCGCACCGCGGCCTGGAACTCCTTGTCCATGGGCAGGCCGGCGGGGAGCGGCTGGGGCGCGTACGCCACCCGCAGGTCGAACGGCTCGGGGCTGTCCTGGGGCGGCTGCGGCTCCCAGATCTCGTCGTCGTCCGCCCAGACCGAGCGCAGCATGGGCGGCCGCGGCTCGACCCGCCGGCCGCCGCGCCAGGACTCGGCGAGCGCCGGGTCGGCGGCCAGCACGGACAGGGCCAGCGCCAGGTCGGACGCGGTCGTCGCCAGGGGGCCGTTCTCCGTCAGCCCGTCCCAGTGGTCGGTGGGCGGCGGCACGAGCCCGGTGCCGGGCTTGACGGCCAGCACGCCGCAGCAGGCGGCCGGGATGCGCAGCGAGCCCATGCCGTCGTTGCCCAGCGCCAGTGGCACCATGCCCGCCGCCACGGCCGCGGCGCTGCCCGACGACGACCCGCCGGCCGTCCTGGCCGGGTTCCAGGGGTTGCGGACGATGCCGTACGCGCTGTCGCCGAGCGCGACGAGCCCCAGCTCGGGCAGGTTCGTCAGGCCGACGACCACCGCGCCGGCGGCCCGCAGACGCGCCACCGTCACGTGGTCCCGCGGCGCGGGCACGTCCGCCGTGACCGCGGACCCGCCGCGGGTGGCCTCGCCCGCGACCTCCAGGTTGTCCTTCACCGCCACCGGCACGCCGGCCAGCGGCAGCTCCGCCAGGTCGCGCCGTTTCTGCACGGCCTGCGCCTCCTCCACGGCCTGCTCCCTGACCCGCCGGAACGCCCCTACTCTGGAATCCCGCTCCGAGATGGCGTGAAGGTGCTCCTCGACGACGGTCGCGGCCGTGACGTCCCCACGCCGGACGGCCGTCGCGATCTCGACAGCGGACCTGCCTGCCCACAACATGACTAGAGTCTGCATCCTGGCGGCGCGGGTAGATAGGGGCGGCCCGATAGGGTCGATACACGTGAACGGACCCTCCCTTGCCCTCCGCCAGCGCTCGCTGGGTGACCCCTCGGCCGAGTTCCCGCTGTTCCCGCCGCTGACGCGGGGTTGTCCCCGGACCAGCACGGACGAGATCGCCTATCCGCTGGAGATCACCTACGACTACGCGCGGGTGGACCCGCGCCTGTTCGAGCAGGAGCCGGGCACGGACCTCGCGCGCTGGTCGCCGCTGCTGCCGCCGCTGGAGGCGCCCACGCTGGGAGAGGGCGGGACGCCGCTGGTGGAGTTCGACGGGATCTACGTCAAGGACGAGTCCCGCAACCCGACCTGGTCGCACAAGGACCGCCTCAACCGGGTCACGGTCAGCGCCGCCGTCGCCTCGGGCGCGCCCGGCGTGGTCGTGGCCTCCTCCGGCAACCACGGGGCCTCGGCCGCCGCCTACGCCGCCCGGGCCGGGCTGCCCGCCATCGTGCTGACCTCGGCGGATTCGCCGCCCGCCGTGCAGGCGTTCGCGCGCGCGTACGGGGCCAAGGTCGTCTCCGTGCCCGCCGAGGCGCGCTGGCCGCTGCTGCGCGAGGTCGTCGACCGGCTCGGCTACCACCCGGTCAGCAACCAGACGGTGACCCACACCGGGCACCCGTTCGGGCCCGAGGGCTACAAGACGATCGCCTACGAGCTGTTCCTCCAGCTCGGAGGCGTGCCCGCGGCCGTCTTCACCCCCACCGGGTACGCCGAGCTGCTCTACGGGATGTGGAAGGGGTTCGTGGAGCTGCGGCTGCTGGGGTTGACCGAGGCCGTGCCGCGGATGTTCTCCTGCGAGACGGCGGCCGGCGGGCCCCACGCGCGGGCGCTGGCCACCGGCGCCCCCGCCGCGATCGTCGAGCTGGCGGCCAGCGACGCGTACGGCATCGCCGGGCAGGTCGGCGGGCACCGCGGGGTGGTGGCCGTGCGTGACAGCGGCGGCGAGGCGCTGCTCGTGACCGACGAGGAGCTGCGGGCGGCGCAGCGGGACCTGGCCCGGCAGGGGCTGTGGCAGGAGCTGTCGGGCGCGGCGGGGCTCGCGGGACACCGGAAGCTGCGGCGGGACTTCGACGGGCCCGTCGTGTGCGTGGCCACGTCGAGCGGGTTCAAGGACGTGGGCGTGGGGGTCGAGCGCTTCCCCGTCCTGGAGAACCCGACCCTGGACGATCTCGCCCCGGACGCGTAGCGGGGGCGACGGTCAGGATCGCCTCTCCTTGGCGCGGCGGGTGGGAGGCGCGGTCAGCGGGTCCTCCGGCCAGGGGTGCCTGGGGTAGCGGCCGCGCAGCTCCGCACGTACCGAACGGTAGCCCTCGCGCCAGAACGACGCCAGGTCCGCGGTGACGGCCACCGGCCGGCCCGCCGGGGAGAGCAGGTGCACCAGCACGGGCACGCCGGAGATCTCGGGCGTCTCCTGCCAGCCGAACAGCTCCTGCAGCTTCACCGCCAGCACCGGCCGGTCGCCGGAGTAGTCGACGCGGATGTGGGAGCCGCTGGGGACCTCGATGCGTTCGGGGGCCGCCCGCTCCAGCCGCTCGCTCCAGGGGATCAGGCGCTTCAGCGCGGCGGCCACGTCTATGCGCTCCAGGTCGGCCCGGCGGCGGGCCCTGGACAGCTCGGGCTCCAGCCACTGGTCGGCCAGGTCGATGAGCGCGTCCGTCGCGGGCCAGGGGGCGCCGATGGCGCGGTGGCAGAAGGCCAGGCGGTCCCGCAGCTCCTTGGCCTGCTTCGTCCAGGTCAGGACGTCGGGCTCGGTGCGCAGGCCGTGCAGGACGGCCTCGCGGACGTCGGCATCCTTGAGCGGGGCGGCGGACAGCTCGATCGCGCCCAGGCGCTCGACCCGGCGGGCGAGCACGTCGCCGCGCCGCTCGCCCGGAGGGACGTGCCACGCGATCTCGTCCTGCGTGGTGGTGGGGTGCGCCAGCCTGGCGGTCTCCTCGTCGATCTCCACGGCCTGCCTGATGCGGGCCGACGCCGAGCCCGCCTGCCGGTCGGCGACCGCGATGGCCAGCCACTCGGCGGTGTGCAGCCTGGACCCCTCCGGGAGCTGGGCCTGCGTGCCGGAGGCCATGAGGTAGCCGCCGCCCCGCCTGCGCGCCACCCGCTCGGGGAACGCCAGCGCCACCGCCGTCCCGGCCAGGGTGTCGCCGGGCAGGTCCGGGCGGCCCGAGCCGGCGCTCCGCTGGAGGCGCCTGGTCTCCTGGCGCCAGCGGGCGGCGAAGCCGGTGCCGCCCCGGCGGGCCGCGCGCCAGACCTCCACCAGGTCGTCGCCCGCGTCGCGCGGCAACTGCTCCGACAGCAGGGCCACCACCTCGGCCGCGCCAGGGCCGAGGTCGAGCAGGGCCCTGGCCAGGCGGGGGTGGACGCCCGCGAGCGCCATCCGGCGCCCGCGCTCGGTCACCCGCGAGGCCGGGTCCAGCGCGCCCAGCGCCTCCAGGGTGCGGGTGGCGGCGGACATCGCGGCGGGCGGCGGCGGGTCCAGCAGGGCCAGGCCCGACGCGTCGGGCGCGCCCCAGCAGGCCGCCTGCAACGCGAACCCCGTCAGGTCCGCGAGCGCGATCTCCGGCCGCGCGTGGTCGGCGAGCCGGTCGTGGTCGGCCGCCGACCAGCAGCGGTAGACCGTGCCCTCCGCCTCCCGCCCGGCCCGGCCCGCGCGCTGGCCGGCCGACGCCTTCGAGACCCTGACCGTGGTGAGGGAGCCCAGGCCGCGGGCGTGGTCGGTACGGGGCTCGCGGGCCAGGCCGGAGTCGACCACCACCCGGACGCCGGGCACGGTCAGGCTCGACTCGGCGACCGACGTGGCCAGCACCACCCTGCGGGCCGGGCCCGGCGCGAGCACGGCGTCCTGGACGTGGGCCGGGGCCTGCCCGTGCACCTGGAGCACCGTCACGCCGTCGAGCATCCCGGCGACCCTGGCGATCTCGGCCACGCCGGGCAGGAAGCACAGCACGTCGCCCGCCCGCTCCGCCAGCGCCCTGCGGACCACCGAGGCCACGTGGGCCAGCAGCGCCGGGTCGACGCGCAGGCCGTGCGGCGGGGCGACCGGGCGGGCAGGCGGGGCCCACACCGTTTCGACGGGGTACGCGGCGCCGGTGGCCGCGACGATCGGGCCGCCGATCAGCCGGGACCACGGCTCGGCGTCGGCGGTCGCCGAGGTGGCCAGCAGGCGCAGGTCGGGCCGGAGCGTGTCGCGTACGTCCAGGAGGAACGCCAGGGAGGCGTCCGCGTCCAGGTGCCGCTCGTGGCACTCGTCGAGCACGACCGCGTCTACCCCGGCCAGCTCCTGGTCGCGCTGGAGGCGCTGGAGCAGGACGCCGGTGGTGACGACCTCGACCATCGGGTTGGCGCCCGTGTGGCGCTCGCCCCTGATCGTGTAGCTCACGCCCATCCGCCTGGCCGCCGCGCGCACGGCCAGCCGCCGCGGCTCGGCGACCAGCACCCGCATGCCCGCCTCGGCCAGGGCCAGGGGCACGACCGTCGTCTTGCCCGTGCCGGGCGGGGCCGTGAGCACCGCGCTGCCGTGCCGGTCGAGCGCGGCGAGCAGGCCGGGCAGGACGTGCCGGATGGGCAGCGAGTCGTGGCGCATCAACGCGGGGCGGGGACGTCGGCGGCCGGGCCGAGAACGGTGCTCGGGATCCCGGCGGCGGACAGGACGGAGTCGAGCAGGCCGGGGAAGCGGGACTCGAGGTCGTCGCGGCGCAGGCTCATGAACTTCAGCCGTCCCTCCTGCTTGGTCATCACCACGCCCGCCTCGCGCAGCGTCCGGTAGTGGTGCGAGGCCGTCGACTTGTGCACGCCCAGGTGGTCGCCCGCCTCGCCGCAGTTCATCACGCCGCTCAGGGCGAGCCGGACGACGATCTCCAGGCGGACGGGGTCGGACAGCGCCCGCAGGACCTCGGTGAGCTCGATGTCCTCCGTAGCCGGGTGAGGTAGCAGGCGCATGGTCAAACCCTACCTTCGTTTTATTGTTTGACAACAATCCAACTATAGGTCAGTTTGATGCGTGTCCAACTTTTTTGTGGAGGCCCCATGACTTCGCGGCTCTACCCGCTTGCTGCCGGAAATTTCGCCGTCGGTACGGGCATGTTCGTGACCGCCGGGCTCTTACCGCCCATCTCGAAGGACCTGGGGATCTCGTCCTCCGCGGCGGGGCAGCTCATGACCGTCTTCGCGCTGGCGTACGCGCTGCTGTCGCCCGTCCTCGCCGCCCTGACCGCCCGCCTGTC
Organism: Nonomuraea angiospora; assembly: GCF_014873145.1. Lineage (NCBI taxonomy): Bacteria > Bacillati > Actinomycetota > Actinomycetes > Streptosporangiales > Streptosporangiaceae > Nonomuraea > Nonomuraea angiospora. The sequence continues at coordinate 8,501,329 of NZ_JADBEK010000001.1, forward strand.
GCGCAGGACGCTGCTGCTGGTGGCCCTTGGCGTGTTCGTGCTGGGCAACGTCCTGACCGCGCTGGCTCCGACGTACCCGCTGGTCATGGCCACCCGGGTGGTCGCGGCGGCGGGGGCGGCGATGTTCACGCCGACCGCGTCCGGCGTGGCGAACGCGCTGACCGAGCCCGAGCGGCGCGGTCGCGCGCTCGCGCTGGTGATGGGCGGGATGACGGTCGCGAACGCGATCGGCGTGCCCCTGGGCACCTGGCTGGGCTCGGTCTCGGGCTGGCGGTCCACGCTCTGGCTGGTGGCGGGGCTGGGCGTGGTCGGGTTCGCCTGGGTCGCGACGGTGGTGCCGGACGTCAGGATCCCGACGTCGGGGCGGCTGCGGGAGCGTCTCGCGCCGCTGGGCGACCGGCAGGTGCTGGCGGTGCTGGTGACGCAGCTGCTGATGTTCGCGGCGGCGTTCACCGCCTACACCTACATCGGGTCGCTGATCGACCTGCCGCTGCCCGCCGTGCTGTGGGCGTGGGGCATCGGCGGCATCGTGGGCAACCAGCTCGGCGGGCGCTTCACCGACCTGTACGGGCCGCGCAGGATGGTGCTGCTCGCCCTGGGTGCGAGTACCGTGTTCCTGGCCCTCATCCCCGTCGCGAACCTGGCCCTGCCCGTCGCCCTGGTGTGGGCGTTCCTGTGGGGCGCGCTCGGCTGGCTGGTGGCCCCCGCCCAGCAGTTCAGGACCGTCTCCGTGGTGCCCGGCAACGTGCCGATCGGCCTGGGGCTGCTGTCGTCCGCCCAGTACGTGGGGCTGTTCCTGGCCGGGCTGGCCGGCGGCGCGACGCTCGACTGGTACGGCAGGACGGGCGTGATCGTGCTGGCCACCGCGTTCGGGCTGGTGGCGCTGCTGTTCACGCTGGCCACCTACCGCCCGGCGGCGCTGTCCCCGAAGGAGGGCGTGTCCGTCGGGTAGCGCGCCGTCGGCCAGAATGGTGATCATGTCCGAAGACATCGACCCCCGGAACGAGCCCGCGCCCTTCGGGGCCGTGGTGCTCCTGACGGCCGCGTCGGCGGTGGCGGTCATGGCGCTCAGCGCGTTGCTGTCCCAGCCGCCCGGGCTGAAGTGGCTGCTGTTCGGCCCGATCGCCCTCGTCGTGTTCGAGGTGGTCGTCCACGAGGTGTGGTGGCAGCGCTGGTGGGGCGCGATCCCCGGCGCGGTGGCGGGCCTGGCGCTCTACTTCGAGGGCCGCGCCGCGCTGAGCGACCTCGTCGGCGACGCCTGGGCCCACCCCGTCGCGTACGTCGCCGCCTGGACCCTCTTCGCCGTCGTCTTCGCCCTGTGCAGCCGCTACCCCCGGACCCTCCGGCCGACGTGATCTTCTCCGCCCCATAGGGGACGCCAGGTCGGTCCGCAGGCGGACGACGGGCGGCGGGCGCGGCGCCTACCGTCGTCGGCATGTTGAACGACCAGGTGACCTTTCGGCGCATCGCGGCGGGCGTACTGCTCATCGTGGCCCCGCTGCTCCAGGCCGTCGCCGTCGTCGTCGATCCCGGCACCTGGGGCGACGACCGGGAGGCGGTCAGCTACGGCGCGAACCCCGCGCTGGCCCAGACCGAGTCCGCGCTCTACCACTGGAGCTGGATGCTCATGGCCGTGGCCGCGCTCGGCCTGGCCCATCTCACCCGGCGCAGGGCCACGCGGCTCGGCCACGTGGCGGCGGGGATGACGGTGATCGGCTATCTCTCGATGTCCGCGCTGCTCATGATGGACCCCGTCGAGTGGTGGCTGGGACAGCACCACCCGCCGGAGGAGGCCCAGCGGATCCTCGACGAGATGCTGAACCTGCCCGGCGTCATCATCGGCTTCCAGATGCCGTGGATGTTCTTCGCCATCCTCGGCCTGCCGCTGCTGACCGCGGCCGTGTGGCGGGCGGGCTTCGTCGGCTGGTGGGTGCCGCTGCTCGTCTTCACCGGCTACGTCGTCTCGTTCCCCATCCCGTACGGGCCCCTGACCGTGGCGTTCTGGATCCTGCCCGTCGCCGCCCTGGGCTGGACCGGGTTGAAGATCCTGCGCATGGGCGACGAGGCGTGGGCGGCGTACTATCCGGCTCCGGCCCTCGTGTCAGCCTAGGGCCGGGATCCAGCCCGCGGTGACCGCGAGGATGAGGAAGAAGCCCAGGACGATCCGGTAGATCACGAAGCCGGTGAAGCGGTGGGTGCTGATGTAACGCAGGAACCAGGCCACGGCCAGGTATCCGACGACGAACGAGATCACCGTGGCGAGGATCGTCGGCCCCCACTCGGGGGCCGGGCCCTTGCCGATCTCGCGCAGCTCGTAGACGCCCGAGCCCAGCACGGCGGGGATGGCCAGCAGGAACGAGTATTTGGCGGCGTCCTCACGGCGGTAGTCGAGCAGCAGGCCGGCGGTCGTGGTGCCGCCCGAGCGGGACACGCCGGGGATCAGGGCGAGCGCCTGGGCGAAGCCGTACACGATGGCGTGGGTGAAGCTGAGGTGCTTCTCCAGCGTGAGCTTGTTGCGGGCGGTGCGGTCGGCGAACCAGAGGAGGAGGGCGAAGACGATCAGCGTCGTGCCCACCAGGCGCAGGTCGCGGAAGACGGTCTCGATCTGGTCCTTGAACGTCACCCCGAGCACCACGATCGGCAGCGAGCCGACGATGATGTACCACCCCATGCGCGCGGCCCAGTGGCCGCGCAGGTCCCTGTTGAACAGGGATCTGGTCCAGGTCGAGATGATCTCCCAGATCTCCTTGCGGAAATAGATCAGCACGGCCAGCTCGGTGCCGATCTGGATGACGGCGGTGAACGCCGCGCCTGGGTCCTGCCAGCCGGCGATGGCGGAGACCACCCGGATGTGGGCGCTGGAGGAGATCGGCAGGAACTCCGTGAGCCCCTGGACCAACCCCAGAACCACCGCTTCTAGCCAGCCGATCACGACGACAACCTTCCGAGAACGCGGGAGTGACGAGGGTGAGGCTAGCGGATGCCGGGGCCGGTGAGTTGCTCGCGTCGCGTACAGAGTCCCGTACGGCCACGAGGAGCACCGACCCCGTGAGATCTCAGAGGCGCTGCCACATCGCGGCGGCGGCCTCGGCGTAGTCGGTGAAGTCGCGGGCCGGGCGGCCGAGCGCCTGGCGCACGCCGTCCGCCACGGAGGCGTTGCGGCCGTCCAGGATGCCGGTGAACAGCGCGGCCAGGCCCGCGGCCTCCTCCTCGGGCACGCCGTCCTTGACGGCCGCGGCCACGTACTCCTCCGGCGTCACCCGCACGAACGAGATCTCCCTGCCGGTGGCCCTGGACAGCTCCTCGGCCGCCTGCGCGAACGTCAGCAGCCGCGGCCCGGTGAGCTCGTAGAGCCTGCCGGCGTGGCCGTCCCGGCTGAGCGCGGCGGCGGCCACGTCGGCGATGTCGTTCACGTCCACGAACGGCTCGGGCACGTCGGCGACCGGCAGCGCGACGACGCCTTCGAGCACCTGGTCGTAGAAGAAGCCCTCGCTGAAGTTCTGCATGAACCAGCTGCAGCGGACGATCGTCCACTCGGCCCCGGACTCCCGCACGGTCCGCTCGCTGGCCTCCGCCTCCGGCTCGCCCCGCCCGGACAGCAGGACCAGCCGCCGTACGCCGCCGCTCACGGCCAGCTCCGTGAACGCCTTGACGTCCTCGTACGCGCCGGGGAAGGCCAGGTCGGGGACGTAAGCGATGTAGACGGCCGTCACGCCGTCGAGGGCCGCCGGCCACGTGGAGCGGTCCTGCCAGTCGAAGAGGGGGCGGGACCCGATCCGCACGGGCAGTCCGAGAGCGTTGAGGCGGTCGACCACACGGCGGCCGGTCTTGCCCGTGCCGCCCAGAACCAGAATCGTCATATGTCTAGTAAGCCGCCATACCCATAAGACTCTCCATGGTTGAGAAGCGCAATGGCATATGCGATCGTCTAACCCATGGACCAGCTGGCGGCGCTCCTGGACGGCCCGCGGGCCCGTGGCGCCTTCCTGCTCCGCTCGATCCTGGATCCGCCCTGGTCGATGCGCATCCAGGACGAGGCCCCGCTGTCGTTGATCGCGCAGGTGCGCGGGGAGTCGTGGATCGCGTTCGACTCGGGCGAGCCGGTGCGCCTGTCGCCGGGGGAGGTCGCGATCGCCCGGGGGCCGCGGCCGTACACGGTGGCCTCGGAGCCCGGCCTCAAGCCGCAGGTCGTCATCCTCCCCGGCCAGGAGTGCCGCACGATCGACGGCGGGTCGCCCTACGGCACCATGTCCATGGGCGTGCGCACGTGGGGGAACGACCCGTCGGGGGGCACCGTGCTGCTCACCGGCACGTACAACCTGGAGGGCGAGGTCAGCAGGCGGCTGCTGGACGCGCTGCCGCAGCTGCTCACCCGGCCGGGCGACCCGATCATCTCGCTGCTCGGCGCCGAGATCGTCAAGGACGAGCCGGGCCAGGAGGCGGTCCTCGACCGGCTGCTCGACCTGCTGCTCATCGCGGTGCTGCGCTCGTGGTTCGCCGCTCACGCGAAGGAGGCGCCCGCCTGGTACCGCGCGATGGGCGACCCGGTGGTGGGCCGGGCCATGCGCCTGCTGCAGAACAACCCGGCGCACCCGTGGACGGTCGCCGCCCTGGCCACCGAGGTGGGCGTGTCCAGGGCGTCGCTGGCCAGGCGCTTCACCGACCTGGTCGGAGAGCCGCCGATGTCCTTCCTCACGGACTGGCGCCTGGCGCTGGCCGCCGACCTGCTGCGGGAGCCGGACGCGACGATCGGCTCGGTGGCCAGGAAGGTCGGGTACGGGAGCCCGTTCGCGCTCAGCGCGGCCTTCAAGCGCGTACGGGGCGTCAGCCCGCAGGAGTACCGGGCCGGATGAAACCACTGCTGCTGCTGGACGTGGACGGCGTGCTCAACCCGATGGGCCGGCCCACTCCGGACTTCCGGCGCTACCGGTGCACGATCGACGGCGACGTCTACACCGTGCACCTCAACCCGCGCCACGGCCGCCGGCTCCTCGACCTGGCCCTGGCGACCGGCTCCGAGCTGGTCTGGGCGACGACGTGGGAGCAGCACGCCAACGAATGGATCGCTCCCAGGATCGGCCTGCCCTCGCTGCCCGTCATCCCCGTGAGCCCGGACGTCGTCTCGGAGCGCGGGGAGATGTTCAAGACGTCGCACGTGGCCCGCTACGTTGGCCGGCGGCCGTTCGTCTGGTTCGACGACCAGGTGTGGGCGGAGGACGAGGAGTATCTCAGGGTGCATCAGGGTCTGGCCGACTTCCTGCTCGTCCACGTGGACCCGCTACGGGGACTGACCAGCCGACATCTGGGCATGGCACACGAATGGCTGACCCTTACAGGGTTTTCTCAGGGTTCCTGACGGGAGTCCGACGGCTTGGCCGTCCGTTGGACAGGTAGGTCGTCACACACGGAGGAAACATCATGTACCGCTCACGAGAGCACAGGATTCTGGCCGGCGTCTGCGGCGGTCTCGCCGACAAGATGGGCCTGCCGCCCACTCTCGTCCGCATCCTGTGGCTGCTGCTGTCGCTCATCCCCGGGCCGCTGTGGGTCGTCTACGTCGCCATGTGGATCCTCGTCCCGGAGGAGCCGCGGGGCTACCGCTCGGCGGCGTGACGCCCGCGCCGGGCGCCGGCCGGCCGCCCGCCGCTCAGGTCCGCGAGGGTGCGCGGATCCTGCACGCGGCGGGCCCGCGACGGCGGCTCGGGGCGCATGCGCCGATGCCCGGGACGCGGCTTATCCTCGAAGGATGAGGGCAAGGCCGCTGACACTCGTCCAGGACGAACTCGTCGACTACGACGCCGCGATGGAGCGCATGACCGACCTCGTCGGGCAGCGCCAGCGGGACGAACGGCCGGACACGCTGTGGCTGCTCAGCCACCCGTCGGTCTACACGATCGGGCGCCGCACGCCGATGTCCCACCTGCCCGCCCCCGAGCGCGGCATCCCCGTCATGGAGACCGGGCGGGGCGGCCAGCTCACCTACCACGGGCCGGGCCAGCTTGTCGGCTACCTGATCGTCAAGCTCGCCGAGGATCAGGGCATCGTCGACTACGTGCGCGAGGTGGAGCTGCGGCTGGTGGAGGCGCTGGGCAAGCTGGGGCTGCCCGCCGAGCGCCGTGACACGCCGCCGGGCTCGGAGCTGCTGACCGGCGTCTGGACCGCCGAGACCGGCCGCAAGATCATCTCGATCGGGATGCGGCAGAGCCGGGGCGTCACGAGCCACGGGTTCGCGCTCAACGTGGACGGTGACCTGGAGCCGTGGAACTGGGCGGTCGCCTGCGGGATGCCCGACGTGGACATGACCTCGCTCAAGCGGGAGCTGGGCACGGCCTCGATGGACGAGGTCCGCACGGCCGTGGCCGCCGCCTTCGAAGCGTCCTGAGCGATCTTTCAGCTGCGTGGAAAGACCTGCACGTCGGCATCATGCCCGCCACCGTCGAGTTTGGCGTCGCACGTATAGAGCGGCGTCTCGAGTGCTTCGGCGAGCGCAAGGTAGGAGGCGTCGTACGACGTGTAATTGTGCCGCAGCTCCCAGACGCGCTCCGCGATGCCCTTGATCTCGTAGCGGGCGATCCGCAGCGCGAGGTAATCGGCTCGTGCCTGCTCCGCCGCGGCCGTGCTGAGCCTGCCGCCGAGCGCGAGGCCCCGCAGGGTCGAGAGCACCTCGACATCGAGCAGGTGAGGGGCGTGGATGCTCGCCTGGAGGGCGTCGATGAGCTCGGCATCCGCCGCGCGTCCCGCCAATGCCTCGACCATCGCGGACGAGTCGATGACGATCACCGCCTGCCCTCGTGGACGGCGTCGAGGATGTCGGCGGTGGACGGCCCTTGGGATCGATCCCGAGACTTGAGCCGCTTGACTATTTCGGCATTGGTCGGCCTGGCGGCGATGTCCGCCAGCTCCCGTGCGACGTAAGCCGAGAGAGACATGCCTGCCTCGGCCGCCCGCTCCTTCAACGACTCGGCCACAGGCTCGGGGACATCGCGGATGTAGAGCGTTGCCATGAAGGAAATGCTAGCAGTTTGCTAGCAGGCGGGTACGGCCGCGGAGGCCGTACCCGCCTGCCGGGTCAGGAGATCGGGACCTCGTCGATCGTGCGGCGGGGGCCGGTGAACCAGTGCTTGGCCGACAGCGCCCACCACAGGGCGATGCCGACCAGCACCACCCCGACCGCGATCGGGGCGTAGTTGACCGAGGTCCAGGTGAAGGCCTCGTTGCCGGGCACGCCGGCGGGCGAGATCGGCATGATGAAGTAGATCGAGACGACGACGATCTCGACGCAGGCGATCCAGCACAGGACCTTGTACTTGCGGCCGAGCGTCCACGGGCCCGGCCTGAAGGCGTCGCCCGCGCGCAGCCGGAGCCAGATCGGGATGAGGAAGGCCAGATAGAGGCCGACGACCGCGATCGACACGACGGCGAGGAACGCGACCGGCGTGGTCAGCCCGGGAGGCGCGTAGAGGGCGGGCAAGGTGATCAGGGCGGCCACGACGCAGCCGCCGATGATCGCGTTGACCGGGGTGCGGTTGCGGTCCACCTTCGACCACAGCCGCCAGCCGGGCACGCCGCGGTCGCGGGAGAACGCGTACGTCATGCGCGACATCGACGTCACGCAGCTCATCCCGCAGAAGAACTGGCCGATCGTGGAGATCGCGAACACCGCGGTGGCCAGCGGGGCGGAGAGCGCGGTCTCGAAGATGGCCCCCACGAAGCCGCCCTGCTTGTTGATCTCGTCCACGTTCGTGGCCGCGAACAGGAACGACAGCAGCAGGATCCAGCCGCCGATCGCCGAGTAGAAGATCGACTGCCACAGCCCCCGGGCGGCGGTCCTGGCCGCGCCCTGGGTCTCCTCCGACACGTGCGCGCAGGCGTCGAAGCCGGTGATCGTGTACTGGGTCAGCAGGAAGCCGAGCGGCAGCACGTAGAACCAGAACGACAGCCCGTCGGAGCCCGCGCCGAAGCCGGAGTTGTTGTTCGTGCCGCCGAAGACGAAGCCGAGCGACTGGTGGTGGTCGGGCGCGAAGATCAGGATCCCGACCACGATCGCGGCGCCCGCGACGTGCCACCAGACCGAGACGTTCTGCAGCAGCGAGATGAGCTTGTGGCTGTAGATGTTGATCAGCGCGTGGGCCACGAGGATGATCACGAACAGCAGGAACGCCTGGGGCAGCGTGGCTTCCCACGCGCCGTCGGTGAGCAGCTTGAGCGTGGTGTTGAGGAACGTGGCGCAGCCGTAGTCGACCGACGCGGTGACGGCGATGAGGCCGATCAGGTTGAGCCAGCCGGTGAACCAGCCGTGGATCGGCTTGCCCAGCGTGGCGGCCCACCAGTAGATGCCGCCTGCCGTCGGGTACGCCGACACCAGCTCCGACATGCAGAAACCGATGATCAGGATGAACGCGGAGATCAGCGGCCAGCCCCAGGAGATGGCGATCGGGCCGCCGTAGTTCCAGGCCTGTCCGAAGGTGGTGAAGCAGCCGGCGAGGATGGAGATGATCGAGAAGGAGATGGCGAAGTTGGAGAAACCGCTCCAGGTGCGGGCCAGCTCCTGCTTGTAGCCGAGCTCGGCGAGTCGCCTGGAATCCTCTTCAGTGGTCATTGAGGTCTCCCTGGGGGGCGCGGAGGACGCTCCATTTGGACTACATCTAGACCATTTCTTTGGCGAGGACAAGGCGTTACAGGTGGGTTTCGGGCGCGTCAGGGTGTCCGGCCAACCGCCAGGACGATCTTCCCGGTGAGGGAACCGCCGAGCTGGGCGGTCTTCGCGGCGTCCAGGTCCTCCCACGAGCCGTTCAGGCCGATCTCGACGGAGACCTCGCCCGCCGCCACCAGGGCGAGCAGGTGCGCGAGATCGTCGGCGGGGGCCGTCACGTCGCCGAAGGAGTTGAGGGACCTGGCCGGGCCCAGGGAGAAGGTCGAGTTCGGGGGGAAGACGGCGGGCTGCCCGCAGGCCCAGCCGACGCTCTGGAGGTTGCCGCCGGGCCTCAGCAGGGCCCAGGCGGCGACGAGCGCCGGCCCGCCGACCGTCTCGATCACGACGTCGACCGGCTCCACCCCGTCCAGGCCCACCATGACGTCGACCCGCTCCACGCCGTCCCGGCCCACCGCGACGTCGACCGGTTCCACGCCGTCCCGGCCCGCCACGACGTCGGCGGCCGCGCCGAGGCCGGCCGCCAGCCGCGCCGCGCGTTCCGGCCTGCTGACCGAGGCGATGACGTGGGCGCCCGCGCGCTGGGCCAGCTGCACGGCCAGCCGTCCCACGGCCCCCGACGCCCCGGTCACCAGGACGCGCGAGCCCGGCGCGGGTCCGGCGGCCCGCAGCGAACGCAGCGCCGTGAGGCCGGCCATCGGGAGCGCGGCGGCCCGTACCAGGTCCACCCCGTCGGGCACCACCGCGATCGAGCCGGTGTCGAACGCCGCCCGCTCGGCCCACGCGCCCGCCCCGAACGCCGCCACCCGCGCCCCTTCGCGCGGTCCCGTGCCGTCCTCGGCGGCGCGCAGGACGACCCCGGCGGCGTCGTAGCCGAGCACGGTGCCCTCCGGCAGGCGGCCCATGTGCCGCAGGTCGCTGAAGTTGACGGACGCCTGACGGACCTCGACGAGCGCCTGCCCGGGCCCCGGCACGGGTTCGGGCACCTCCGCGAAGCGGCCCTCGGCCCCTGGGCCCACGACCAAAGCGCGCATGCTCATCCTCCCTGGCGTCAAGATGCGGACTGCCGGTCCGCTTCGATGGGAGGGATAGTATGAGGACCGACGGTCCGCTTGCAAGAGGAGGTAAGGCCGGTGCGGTCAGACGCGACCCGTAATCGGGAGGCGATCCTGCGGGCCACGGAGGAGCTGCTCGCCGCCCACGGCGCCGAGCACATCTCCCTCGACCGGGTGGCCGCGGCGGCGGGGGTCGGCAAGGGCACGCTGTTCCGGCGCTTCGGCAGCCGTACCGGGCTGTTCCAGGAGCTGCTCGCCGAGCGGGCCGCCGCGCTGGCGCTGGCCATCGAGACGCCCGGCTCCGCGCTCGGGCCCGGCACGCCGCCCGAGGACCGGCTGCCGGCCTTCCTGGACGAGCTGTGCGAGCTGGCCGAGCGCAACCTGGCGCTCTTCGCCGCGCACGAGCGGGCCTGCGCGGAGGACAAGTACCGCGACCCGACCTACCTGCGCTGGCACGCGCACGTGACGAACCTGATCGCCGAGGCCCGACCGGAAGGCGGCCTGGACGCGGAGTTCGCCGCCCACGCGCTGCTGGGCTGCTTCGACGCCGACCTGGCCCGGCACGTCATGGCGGACGGCGGGGCGGCGCGGCTCAAGTCCGCGGTCAGGGGCCTGGCCGAGAGCCTGCTCCAGGGCGCGGCTACTCCGTGAACGCGTCGGTAGCGGCCTGGCAGAAGGCCTTGAGGTCGTCGGGCTTGCGGCTGCTGACCAGGGTGTTGGGCCCTGACGTGCAGATCACGACCTCCTGATCCACCCACGTCGCCCCCGCGTTGCGCAGGTCGGTCCGCAGGCTCGGCCAGGACGTGATCGTACGGCCGCGCACGACGTCCGCCTCGATCAGCGTCCAGGGCGCGTGGCAGATGGCGGCCACGGGCTTGCCCAGGTCGAAGAAGGCGCGGGCGAACCGGACGGCCTGCGGGTCCATCCGCAGGAAGTCGGGGTTCGCGACGCCTCCGGGGAGCACGAGGCCGTCGAACGAGGCCGGGTCGGCGTCCTCCACCGTGGCGTCCACGGCGAACCGGTCGCCCTTGTCCAGGTGGTGGAACGCCTGGACCTGGCCCTGCTTGGTGGAGACGAGCTTGGGCGTGCCGCCCGCCTGCTTGACCGCCTTCCACGGCTCCGTGAGCTCCACCTGCTCCACTCCCTCGGGCGCGACGAGGAACGCGATGATCTTGCCGTCCAACATGTGACCTCCCTTGGGTCGAGTGCTTCCTTTCCCCCTTTCCGGGCGCGGCCGTAGTATGCACCTTTACCCCTAGGGGGTATAGTGGCGGCCAAGGATCAAGGGAGTGGAGGAGTGGGGCATGACCGTCACGACGTACCAGGTTGAGGGCATGACCTGCGGTCACTGCGTGAGCGCCGTGGCCGAGGAGGTCGGCAAGGTCGCGGGCGTCAGCGGGGTCCAGGTGGACCTGTCGGCCAAGGCCGTGACCGTCACGAGCGAGGCGCCGATCGACCGCGGGCTGATCGACGCGGCGGTGGTGGAGGCCGGCTACGAGCTCGCCGGGACGATCGAGCTGCTGCCGCAGGCGGAGGGCGGCTCGTGCTGCGGCTCCGGCGGCTGCCACTGATCGCCCCGTAGGATGCCTCATCGTCCCCTTGGGGGTGCCGCATCACGGCAGCCCCAAGGGGACTGAAAATTTACACCGCAAAAGGAAACGAGAATGAAACAATTTTCCGCAGCGCGTTGACACGCGGACTCTCTATGGTGTGCCTTTCTCTACACAGGAAAACCCCCGCCTGAAGGTGAGGCACATATGAGGAAATGGATCGCGCGCCTGGCAGCGCTGGGTGTCGCGCTGTTAGTTGCGGGTCAGGGCGCGACAGCCGCCCATGCCCAGGAGCCCGCGGCGGGGAAGAAGGTACTGCGCGTCGGGGCCACCCAGTCGATGGACTCGATGAACCCGTTCCTGGCCGTCCGCCTGGTCTCGACGTCGATCCACCGCTGGATGTACGGCTTCCTCACGGTGCCCGACTCCAAGACGCTGCAGCCCAGCGCCGACCTGGCCGAGTCGTGGACCACGTCGCCCGACGGGCTCACGTGGACGTTCAAGATCCGTGCGACCAAGTGGTCGGACGGCAAGCCGGTCACGGCCGACGACGCGGCCTGGACGTTCAACAAGATCATGACGGACGAGGCCGCCAAGACGGCCAACGGCCCGGCGGTCGAGAACTTCGAGAGCGTCACCGCCAGCGGCCAGGACCTGACGATCAAGCTCAAGTCGCCGCAGGCGTCCATGCTGGACAACCCGATCCCGATCATGCCCAAGCATGTCTGGGAGTCGGTCACCGACATGGCCAACTACGACGCCGAGAAGTACCCGGCCGTCACCAGCGGCCCGTACATCGCGATCGAGCACAAGAAGGACCAGTACGTCAAGCTGCAGGCCAACCCCAACTACTGGCGGGGCAAGCCCAAGATCGACGAGCTGCAGGTCATCTTCTACGACAACCCGCAGGCCGCCGTCGCCGGTCTCAAGAACGGCGACATCGACCTGCTCGGCCGGATGAACCCGCCGGAGTTCCAGGCCATCCAGAACGACCCGAACATCGAGGCGTGGAACACCCAGGGCCGCCGCGCGGCGTACCTGCAGATCAACCACGGCGCCACCACCACCGACGACAAGCCCGTCGGTGACGGTCACCCGGCGCTGAAGGACGTCAAGGTCCGCCAGGCGCTGCACTACGCCATCGACAAGCAGAAGCTGGTCGCCGAGGTCCAGAACGGGCTGGCCAAGCCCGCCGACGGCTCGATCATCCCGCCGATGTACAAGGACTTCTTCTGGGAGGCCACGGGCGACGAGAAGGTCACCTACGACCCCGCCAAGGCCAACAAGATCCTCGACGACGCCGGCTACAAGAAGGGCTCCGACGGCGTCCGCACGATGCCCGACGGCAAGCGCAAGCTGGAGTTCCGCTTCAGCATCCACACCGACACCCCGATCGAGGACAAGCTCGCCGAATACCTGACGGGCTTCTTCAAGGAGATCGGCATCACGCTGACGACCAAGAAGCTCGACTCCAGCAAGTTCACCGAGGAGACGGGCGTCACCGGCCTCTTCGACATCGCGATCAGCGGCTGGTCGGTCAACCCGGACCCCGAGGAGGTCCTGGCCACGCACCTGTGCAGCCGCAGGCCGGCCCCCGGCGGCGAGGGCGGCGGCACCGAGTCGTTCTTCTGCGACGAGACCTTCGAGAAGCTCTACAAGGAGCAGCTGCAGGAGCTCGACCGGCCCAAGCGCGCCGAGACCATCAAGAAGATGCAGGAGCGGCTCTACACCGAGGCCCCGGTCATCGCGATCTACTACAACAACGACCTCGAGGGCTACCGCAAGGACCGGATCACCAGCATCACCCCGATCCCCGAGGACAAGGGCCTCCTGTACGGCGGCAGCGGCTACTGGCCGTTCTACACCGTGGACGTCAAGGCCGCGGCGGCGAGCGGCGGCAGCGGCGGCGGCGGCTCCAACACCGGCCTCATCGCCGGCATCGTGGGCGGCGTCGTGGTCCTCGGACTGGCGGGCTTCCTCCTGAGCAGGCGGCGTAAGAGCGTCGCCGACGAGCGCGAATGACCACTCCGCTAGAAGCAGCAGAGCCCGCCGTCCAGGCGGCGGGCCCTGGTGACGAGCGCTCCACCGGCCGCGGCACGCTGCAGTACGCGCTGTCCAAGGCCGGTGGGGCGTTGTTCAGCATCGCCATGGTGATCGTCGGGACGTTCTTCGTGTTCCGGCTGCTGCCCGGCGACCCGGTGCGCAACCTCGCGCAGGGCCGCAACATGACGCCGGACCAGCTCAACCTCGAACGCCACCGGCTCGGCCTGGACAAGCCGGTGCTCCAGCAGTTCTTCGACTTCGTGGGCAACACGCTCAGGCTCGACCTGGGCACGTCCTACGAGTACAAGCGGCCGGTCCTGGACCTGATCGGCGAGCGCATCGGCCCGACGCTGCTCCTCGCGGGCACGGGCCTGGTCATCGCCGTCAGCCTCGGGATCTGGCAGGGCACGCGGTCCGGATGGCGGCCGGGCACCAGGTTCGACCGCTTCTCCACCGGCGTCTCGCTGGTGCTCTGGTCGGTGCCCACCTTCTGGCTCGGACTGCTGTTGATGATGGTGCTCGGCGTCGGCATCGGGCCCATTCCCGGCCTGTTCCCGTTCAGGGGCATCGAGAGCGTGGACGCGCCGGACGGCTTCGCGTACGTGCTGGATGTGGCCTCGCACATGGTCCTGCCGTGCCTGACCCTGGTGGGCGTGGTCTACGCCCAGTACCTGCTGATCATGCGCTCCTCGCTGCTGGAGGAGGTCAGCCAGGACTACGTGACCGTCGCCAGGGCCAAGGGGCTCCGCGACGACGAGGTCCGGCGCCGCCACGCGGTGCCCAACGCGCTGCTGCCCACGGTGACGCTGGTCTTCATGCGCATCGGCTTCGTGGTCGGCGGCGCGGTCACCGTGGAGACGATCTACACCTGGCCCGGCCTGGGTCAGCTGTTCTACCGTGCGATCAAGGTGCCTGACTTCACCCTCATGCAAGGGACGTTCCTGCTGATCACCGTGTCCGTGATCGTCATGAACACGCTGGCCGACGTGGTCTACCACATGCTCGACCCGAGAGTGAGGTCGGCATGACCAGCGTCGCCGCGGCCCGCCGGCGGCTCGTCCTGAGCCGGTTCTGGGCCGACTTCCGCACCCACAGAGCAGGCGTCGCCGGGATGGTGGTCCTGCTCGTCGCCGTGGTGCTCGCGCTGATCGCGCCGCTGTTCATCGACGAGGGCGTGACCAGTGTCGTCGACGCCCCCGGGCCCGAATTCGCCGCGCCGAGCCTGGACTTCCCCTTCGGGACCGACGAGTCCGGCCGCTCGATCCTGCTGATGGTCTGGTGGGGCTCGCGCACGTCGCTGCTCATCGGCTTCCTGGCCGCCCTGCTCAGCATCGTGATCGGCACGGTCATCGGCATCGCCGCGGGGCACTTCCGCGGCTGGGCCGGCGGCGCGCTCATGCGGGTCACGGACTGGTTCCTGGTGCTGCCCTCGCTGGTGACCGCACTGGTGCTGGCGGCCATCCTGGGCGGCACCACGTTCACGGTCATCATGGCGATCGCGGTCACCTCCTGGCCGTCCACCGCCCGCCTGATCAGGGCGCAGACGCTCGCCGTGGAGGCCAGGCCGTACATCGAGCGGTCGAAGGCGCTCGGCGGCGGGCACTGGCACATCACCACCCGGCACGTGCTCCCCAACGTGGCGCCGCTGCTGCTGGCCAGCACCACGCTGGAGGTGGCCAGCGCGATCGTCACCGAGTCCACGCTGGCCTTCCTGGGCGCGAGCGCGAACAAGACGTCATGGGGGACCATGCTGCGCTCCTCCTACGACTACGGCGCGGCCACGCATGGCGCGTGGTGGTACATCCTCATCCCCGGTCTCGCCATCCTGGCCGTCGTCATGGCGTTCACCCTGGTCGGGCGGGCGCTGGAGGCCGTGCTGAACCCGCGGCTCAGGAGGGCGGCATGAGTCTCCTTGAACTCGACGACGTGTCGGTGACGTACCGCATCGCCTCGGGCGAGGTGCCCGCCGTACGCGGTGTGTCGCTGAAACTCGACTCCGGAGCGGCACTCGGAGTCGCCGGCGAGTCGGGATCCGGCAAATCGACGTTGGCCATGGCGCTGATGCGGCTCCTGCCCCGCGACGCGCGCGTCGATGGCCGGATCCTGCTCGACGGCGAGGACGTGCTCACCATGAAGTGGGGCCGCATGCGCGCCGTACGGTGGGCCGAGGCCTCGATCGTGTTCCAGGGCGCGCAGCACGGGCTCAACCCGGTGCGCAGGATCGGCGACCAGATCGCCGAGCCGCTGCTCGTCCACGGCCTGGCCAAGCCGGAGGCCGCCCGCAAGCGCGTGGCCGAGCTGCTCGAACAGGTCGGCCTGCCCTCCTGGCGGGCCCGCAGCTACCCGCACGAGCTGTCCGGCGGGCAGCGGCAGCGCGTGATGATCGCGATGGCGCTGGCCTGCTCGCCCCGGCTGATCATCGCCGACGAGCCGACCACCGCGCTCGACGTGATGGTGCAGGCCCAGGTCCTGTCGCTGATCAAGGAGCTGGTCGCCGAGCACGACATCTCGCTGATCATGATCTCGCACGACCTGTCGGTGCTGGCGGACGTGTGCGGCCGGCTCGCGGTCATGTACGCGGGCCGCGTCGTCGAGTACGGCCCGTCCGCCGAGGTGTTCCACGACGCCAAGCACCCCTACAGCCGGGCGCTGGCGGCGGCGTTCCCCACGGTGGGCGACCCGGCCTCGCGGCTGGCGCCGAAGGGTCTCGGGGGCGACCCGCCCGACCCGATGCAGCTCCCGGGCGGCTGCTCGTTCCACCCGCGCTGCCCGGTCGCGCTGGACGAATGCGCCACGCTGGACGTGGACCTGTGGCCCGCGGGTGAGCGCCGTACCGCCGCTTGCGTGCACGTACGCGAGAAGGAGGGGGCCTCATGACCGAGACGCAGACCACCGCCGAGGCGGTCTCCACGGCCCGGCCGAGCCTGCTGGAGGCCCGCGACCTGCGCGTGGAGTTCCCCTCGCGGGGCCGCCGCGCCAAGGCCGTGGACGGCGTGAACCTGGCCGTCGGCGAGGGCGAGATCGTGGCCCTGGTCGGCGAGTCGGGCTGCGGCAAGACCACGCTGGCGCGCACGCTGCTCGGCCTCGAACGCCCCACCTCGGGCGAGGTCCGCTACGGCGGCGCCGCCCTGGACTACGGCTCCAGGGCGCTCAAGGCGTACCGCAGGCAGGTGCAGCTCGTGCTGCAGGACCCGACCGGCTCGCTCAACCCCAGGCACACCGTCTATGAGGCGGTCGCCGAGGGGCCGCGCATCCACGGCCTGCCGGACGAGCGGGAGGTCGTGGCCGAGGCCCTGTCCAGGGCGGGGCTGCGGCCGCCGGACCGGTTCTTCCTGCGCTACCCGCACGAGCTGTCCGGCGGGCAGCGGCAGCGCGTGGTGATCGCCGGGGCGCTGGCGCTCAACCCGAAGGTGCTGATCGCCGACGAGCCGGTGGCCTCGCTGGACGCCTCCGTGCGCGGCGAGATCCTGGCCCTGATGCTGCGGCTGCGCGACGAGCTGGGGCTGTCGGCCCTGGTCGTCACCCACGACCTGGGCCTGGCCTGGAACATCGCCGACCGGGTGGCGGTCATGTACCTGGGCCGGATCGTCGAGTCGGGGCCGGTGGAGCAGGTGCTGACCGCGCCGCGGCACCCGTACACGCAGGCCCTGATGTCGGTGCTGCCGGAGTCTCCCGAGCGGGTGGTGCTGACCGGCGAGCCGCCGGACCCGACCCGGATCCCGGGCGGGTGCCGCTTCCACGCCCGCTGCCAGGTGCTGGCCTCCGGGAAGGCGGCCGAGGCGGGGGTGGACGGCAGGTGCCGGTCGGAGCTGCTGGACATCCTGCCGGCCGTGCCCGGGGCCCAGGCGGCCTGCTACTACGCGGACGCCGCCGGCGCCTAGCCCAGGTCGGCGTCGTGGACCAGGATGGCGGCCTGGACGCGGTTGGCCAGGCCCAGCTTGGCCAGCATGCGGCTGACGTGCGCCTTCACCGTCGCCTCCGTCAGGCGTAGCTCGCGGCCGATCTCGGCGTTGGACAGGCCGCGGGCGACGGCCCTGATCACGTCCTCCTCCCGCCCGGTGAGCCGGTCGAGCTGCCTGCGCGCCACCTCGGCGCGGGAGGGGGCCCGGTTCGCGTACGAGGCGATCAGGCGCCTGGTGACCGAGGGCGAGAGCATGGCCTGGCCGCCGGCGACCGTGCGGACGGCGGCGGCCAGCTCTCTCGGCGGGGTGTCCTTGAGCAGGAACCCGACCGCGCCCAGGCGCAGCGCCTCGTGCACGTACTCGTCCAGGTCGAACGTGGTCAGCATGATCAGCTTGGGCGCGTCCGGCTCGGACAGGAGCCGCGCGGCGGCGGTCAGGCCGTCCATGCCCGGCATGCGGACGTCCATCAGCACGACCTCGGGCCGCAGCCGCCGCACGGCGGAGACGGCCTCCGCGCCGTCGCGGGCCTCACCGGCGATCGCGATGTCGCCCGCCGCCTCCAGGATCAGCCGCAGCCCCGAACGGACGAGCTCCTCGTCGTCCACGACGAGCACCCTGATCATGCCGGGATCCTGGCGCTCACGAGGAAGCCGCCGCCGTCCTGGGCGCTGGTACGGAGCGTGCCGCCGAGCAGCTCCACCCGTTCCCGCAGCCCCACCAGGCCCCAGCCCGCGCCGGGCAGCTCCTCGGGCGGCGACCCCGGCGCCTGGTTGCGCACCTCCACCTCCAGCTCCCCGGGCCCGTAGCGGATGAGCACGTCCGTGGCGGCGTCGCCCGCGTGCTTGTGCACGTTGGTGAGCGCCTCCTGGACCACCCGGTACGCCGTCCGCTCCACGGCCGGCTCGACCGGCCGCGCCTCGCCCTCGTCGTGCCTGGCCACCGCGATGCCCAGGGCGCGGGACTGGTCGAGCAGCCGGTCGAGGTCCCCCAGGGCGGGCGGCGGCCGGCGCTGGGAGTTCTCGGGCGTGCGCAGGACGCCGAGCACGTCGCGCAGGTTCGCCAGCGCCTCCCGCCCGATCCCGCCGATCAGGGCGGCGGCCCGCTCCGTCTCCTCGTCGGACGCCCGCATCTCCAGCGCGCCCGCGTGCAGCACCATGAGCGAGACCCGGTGCGCGACCACGTCGTGCATCTCCCTGGCGATCCTGGCCCGCTCCTGCGCCCTGGCCCGTTCGGCCCGCATGACGTGCTCGTGCTCGCGGCGCTCCGCGCGCTCCCTGGCCGCTTCCCGGCGGGTGCGCACCAGGAGGCCGAGCGCCAGCGGCAGCCCGATCACGGCCAGCGCCAGGATCAGCGCGTTGCCCGTGGTGGCGGTCATCAGCTCGTACGGGCCGCCGCGCCCCGCGCCCGCCAGCGCGGCGATCCCGCACACGGCCAGGCAGCCCCCGAGGTACGCGGCCAGGCGCCGCCCGCTCAGGGCCAGGCCCGCGTAGTAGCAGGCCACCAGCAGCGGCGGCCACATCACCAGCCACACGTAGCCGGCGGCGCCCACCGCGGCCAGCGGCCACCAGGACCGCCGCGCCTGCCAGGCGGCCAGGCCCGCGACCGCGGCGACCGCGACGAGCACCGGGAACGGCAGGCTCGACGGCACCCCGATCTGCCCGTTCACCACGAGCAGCGAGGCCGCGAACACACCTGCGCCGAGCAGCACGAACCGCATGCCTCACAGCGTAGGGGCCACCCGGAAAGGGACATTACGACGAAAGTAGCAACAGCCGATCGACGATCGGGGCGTCCCGGGCGGCGGCCCCCGGCACCAGCCTGGGCCCATGCGTAAAACCCTCGCGACAGTCGTGACGTCCCTGGCCGTCCTCGCCGGAGCAGCACCGGCGCAGGCGGCCGACCTTGCCCTTCCGAAGCCGACCGGGCCGCGGCCCGTCGGCACGACCAGCCTGCACCTGGTGGACTCGAGCCGCCCCGACCCCTGGAACCCCGAGGCGTCCCGGCGCGAGCTGATGGTCTCGCTCTGGTACCCGGCCAGGAAGGCCGCGGGGCGGCCCGCGCCGTACGTGACGCCCCAGGAGTCGGCCGCCATCGTGAAGGGCTTCCCGGACGTCTCCCCGGACGCGCTCACGAAGACCAGGACGTACGCCAGGCTCGACGCCCCCGTGAGAGGGGGCAGGCTGCCCCTGGTCGTCATGTCGCCGGGCTTCTCCTTCCCGCGCGCCACCCTGACCTCGCTGGCCGAGGAGCTGGCGAGCAGGGGATACCTGGTGGCGGCGGTGGAGCACACGTACGAGTCGGTCGCGACCACGTTCCCCGACGGCCGGACCACCACCTGCCTGGCCTGCGTGAAGGGCCAAGACAACGTCAAGGTGGCCGCGAGCCGGGTCAAGGACGTGCGGTTCGTGCTCGGCGAGCTGGTCAGGGGCCGGTGGGGCAAGGCGATCGACCGGTCGAGGATCGCCATGGTCGGCCACTCCATGGGCGGGTACGCCACCGCCCAGACCATGCTGGCCGACACCCGGATCAAGGCCGGCGTCAACCTGGACGGCACGTTCGCGCTGGACGAGCCGCTCGACCGGCCGTTCATGCTGGTCGGGGCGCCGGGGCACGCCCCCGGCTACGGCTCCTGGGACAGGGCCTGGACCAATCTGAAGGGCTGGAAGCGCTGGATCACGGTGGCGGGGACCGACCACTCGGCGTTCGTGGACTACGCCGTGCTCAGGCCGGCGCTCGGCCTGCCCGCGCAGGAGCTGGACGGCGCGCGGGCGCTGCGGATCACCCGCGCTCACCTGGTCGGCTTCCTCGACCTGCACCTGCTCGGTAAGCGGACCCCGGTCGAGGCTTATCCCGAGGTCACCGATCACGCCCGGAACGCGTCGGCGTTCTCCGAGGCCCACTGAGCGAAGCTGCGCGCGTCCCGGCCGGTGATCTCGCGCACGGTCGGGACCACCGTGTAGCCGACCTCCGGGGTGTCGCCCAGGGCGTGGACAAGGAACTCGATGGTCTGCTCGCCCATGCCGTCGGCGGCCCACTTGGCCCGCGCCTCGTCCACGGTCAGCTCCACGTACTCGACGCGGCTGCCGATCGAGGTGCCCAGGATCTCGACCTTCTGCCTGAGCGTGATCGCCTCGGGACCCGTCAGCACGTACGTCCTGCCGCCGTGGCCGCCCTCGACCAGCACCGTCGCGGCCACGGCGGCGATGTCGCGCTCGTGCACGAGGGCGCTCAGCCGGTCGCCGAACGGCTCCTTGATGACGCCTTCCGTCTTCACGGTCTGCGCCCACCAGCGCAGCGTGTTGGACATGAACTCGACCGGGTGCAGCAGCGTCCACTCCACCTCGGTCGCGGCCAGCGCCTGCTCGAGCGGGCCGTCCTCGCGGCCGCCCAGCACGGTGACCCGCCGCACGCCCGCCTTGACGGCCAGCTCCACGATCGCGGCGCCGTCCGGCAGGGGCGCGTAGTCGTCGCCCGCGAAGTTGATGAGGTGCGCGCCGGTGACGCCCTCGAAGGCGTCCTTCAGCGTCTCGGGCCGGGCGAGGTCACCGGCGACGACCTCGACGCTCTCGGGGAGTCCGGCCTTGGCGGGGTTCCGGGTCAGGGCGCGTACGTGCTGCCCGGCCGCGAGGAGCTCCTCGACGACGAGACGGCCGACGGTCCCGGTGGCTCCGGTGACGAGGATGGTCATGGCGAACCCCTTTTTCTTTGGAACGGAACGTTCTGCTCTTAGTGTAGCAGAACGGAACGCTTCATTCCGAGTAGTTCTTGAGCGAGATGGCGTTCGCGGCGCGGTGGATGGGGCCGGCGATCCTGTCGATCATCCGGTCGCGGCCGGGCAGGTGCGGGAGCAGCCTGAGCATCCTGGTCTGGAACCAGATGGCCACGGGCGAGCCGATCACCATGCCCTTGACGTTGGCCGGCCCGAGCGCCTGGTTGGCCTCGACGAACTCGCGCATCTCGCGCTCGTAGCCCTCCGCCCCGCCACCGCCGGCCAGCTCGCCGGCCAGCACGTACGCGCCCACGAGCGCCAGGCTCGTGCCCTGCCCGGAGGCCGGCGAGGCGCAGTACGCCGCGTCGCCCACCAGCACGACGCGCCCCTTGGACCAGCTGTCCAGGTGGATCTGGGTGACCGAGTCGAAGTAGAAGTCCTTGGCGTCGCGTACGGACTCCAGCAGCGCGGGCACCTCCCAGCCCACCCCCGCCATGGCCTTCACCAGCAGGTCCTTCTGGCCCTCGACGTCGCGGTGATCGTAGGCCAGCGGCTCGGACGACCACATGAACAGCGCCTTGGCGCGGGTGTCCTGGCGGGTGCTGTAGACGTTCGCGGTCCGGCCCGGGGCCGCGTGCACGGCCTCCTCGCGGTCCAGGCCCAGGGTGTTGGGGACGGTGCAGATGGAGATGTAGTAGCCGAGGTCGCGGGCGTACTGGGACTCCTCGCCGAAGGCGATCCTCCTGGTGTTGGAGTGCGCGCCGTCGGCCCCGACGACCAGGTCGAACCTGCGGGGCGCCGAGCGCTCGAACGTCACCGTGCCGTCCTCCGCGATGTCCGTGACCGAGTCACCGAAGACGTAGTCGACGTCGTGGCGGGTGAGGTCGTACAGGAGCTCGTTGAGGTCGCCGCGCATGATCTCGGCGTCGTCGCCCGTGCGCCCGCCGAACAGGTCGGCGTCCATGGTCGCGACCTTCCTGCCCCTGGCGTCGTAGTGGGTGGCGATCCGCATGTCCGTGCTCGCCGCGCGGACCGCCTCCATGAGGCCCATGCGCTCGACGACCCGGAGGGCCGCGCCCCGGATGTCCACCTTGTAGCCGCCCTCGCGGATCGCGGGGGCCCGCTCGACCACGGTCACGTCGAAGCCGTGCCGCCTGAGCCAGTACGCGGTCGCGGTGCCGGCGATGCTCGCCCCTGAGATGAGGATGCTCTTCGTCATGCCCCAGACGGTACAGATGTCTCAGACGCTTGTCTAGGACAAAATTTCAAGACAGTTGTGCTAGGCTCCGGGCATGGGAAACAGGGAAGATCTGCTGGCCGGGGCCAAGCGGTGCCTGATCGAGAAGGGCTACTCGCGTACGACGGCGCGCGACATCGCCAACGCGTCCGGGGTGAGCCTGGCGGGCATCGGTTACCACTTCAAGTCGAAGGAGGCGCTGATGAACGAGGCGCTCTTCGAGGCGATGCGGGAGTGGGGGGACGACCTGGCGGCGACCCTGACGGCCGACGTCCAGCCGGACGCCACGCCGCTGGAGCGGTTCGAGACGGCCTGGGACCGGGTGGTGGAGTCGTTCACCCGCCTGCGGCCGCTGTGGCTGACGCAGTTCGAGCTGCTGGGGCAGATCGACCACCTGCCGGAGGTGCGCGAGCAGCTGGTGCAGGCCACGGGGGAGGCGCGGCTGGGGCTGGCCGAGCTGTTCGAGGGGGTGGAGCTGGGGGGCGATCCGGAGCGCGAGCGGCTGGCGGGGGCGCTCTACCAGGCGCTGCTGACGGGTTTCCTGTCGCAGTGGCTCCTCGACCCGGCCGGCGCCCTGTCGGGCCGCGAGGTCGTCGCAGCCCTCCGCTCATTCACCTCCTGACGAGACGGTCAGAAGGCGCTGATGGTGGCGGGGGCGCGTTCGGTGCGGCTGAGCGTGCGGATGACCGCCGTGGCCCCGTGCCGGTGGACGGCCAGCCGGGCCAGCAGTTCGACCACGGGGTCGATGATCGAGGACGGCAGCTCCGGCGTGTCCAGCCCCACGCTCGCCGCCAGGTCGTCCGAGTGCACGACCAGCTCCACGAGCCGCGTGAGCAGGAAGTCGTCGAGCCGCAGCGACCACCCCGCCCACGGCAGGCCCACGACCCGGTCGCCGGGTTCGGCGGCCAGGGCGGCGGTCAGCGCGTCGAGCAGCGCCTGCGTCCGGTCGGCCAGCGCCGCGGGCCCGTCGGCGGCGGCGGCCTGGCCGCCGCGCCTGATGCTCACGTTGCTCTCGTGGTCGAGCCCCGCCTGCACCCACGGCGACCTCGAGTAGTGCTCCAGGAGCTCGACCGGCTCGCCGGCCACGCCGTCGGGCGCGAGGACGTCACGGACGCGGACGAGCTGGTGGGCCAGGTGCCCGGCCAGCCCCGCGACGCTGAACTCGGTCAGCGCGCTCGGCTTGTCCCAGGCCGCCGCCACGGCGGGATGGCGCAGCAGGGACACCGCGGACGTCGCGGCCACCAGATAGGACTGCCTGATTTCCCCCATTTGCCGCCCTTCCTCTGGTTTAGGTGGTAACTCGCGCCAACACTATCCCTCCGACAATCAGGGCGAGCGCCGCCATCCTGCCGACCGAGACGGGGTCGTCGTTGAGCGCGATGCCCAGGGTGATCGCGCCGACCGCGCCGATGCCCGTGAAGACGGCGTACGCGGTGCCGACGGGCAGCGTGTTCATCGCCTGGGACAGCAGCCAGACGGCGGCGGCCATCAGGACGAGGCTCACGAGCGTCGGCACCGGCCGGGTGAAGTTGTGCGTCGGCTTGATGCTCTGCGACCACGCCACTTCGACGAGGCCGGCGAGGAGCAGGACGAGCCAGTTCACCGGGCCGCCTCCTTGAGCGCCGCCGCCAGGGACTCCTCGTGCCTGTCGCGCAGGTCCGCCAGGGCCGGATCGAGCCGCGCGTTGACCAGCTCCGCGTGGATGAACGTCACGTCCTCGACCCTGAAGTGCCCCTTGAAGAAGTCGCGCAGGTAGCGCTCCTGGTGGTCGTAGGGCTCGCGGGGCGTGCCCGGCCCGTACGCGCCGCCCCGCGCGCTCGTCACCACGAACGAGCGGCCTTCGAGCGACATCTTCGGGAACGTGATCTGGTCGAGCCAGGCCTTGAGTGAGGAGGGGATCGAGTAGTTGTACATGGGCGTGCCGATCAGGATCACCTCGGCCGCCACCACCTCGTCGAGCAGCGGCTCCACGACGGCCCACGCCTGCCGCTGGGCGGGCGTCCGCACCGCCTCCCGATATCGCGAAATGTCGGTGATCTTGTGTTCGAGGAGGTGGTCGCAGAGCTCGGTCCACGCCTCGCCGATGTGCGGCACCGGCTGCGCGGCCAGGTCCCGGTACGCGTACGGGCGATCGGGGTGCGCCGCCCGCCACGTGTCGGCGTACACGGCGGACAACCTTCGCGAGAACGACGACGCCCGGCGCGCGCTCGCGTCCAGATGCAGCAACATGGTCTCTCCCTGAAGTGGACACGCTGTCCACTTCAATATAACCGGACGCCGTGTCCACATACAATGGGACGCATGGAGAGAGCCGACGCCGCGCGGAACCGCGCGCGCATCCTGGAGGCGGCCGCGCAGCTCTTCGCGGAGCGGCTCCCGCAGGACGTGACGATGGACGACATCGCCAAGAAGGCCGGGGTGGGCCGGGGCACGCTCTACCGCCGCTACCCCGACCGGGCGTCGATCGCCGTCGCGCTCCTCGACGAGCACGAGCGGGCGCTCCAGGAGCGGCTGCTGCGCGGAGACCCGCCGCTCGGCCCGGGAGCGCCGCCCGGCGAGCGGCTCGCCGCCTTCTACGCCGCGATGGTGCGCCTGCTGGAGGACCACCGGCACCTGGTCCTCGGCTCGGAAGTGGGCCGCTCGCGCTTCGAGACGGGCGCGTACGGCTTCTGGCGGGCGCACGTGCGCGCGCTCCTGGTCGCGGCCCGCACCCCGGACCCCGACGCGCTGGTGGACGTCCTGCTCGCGCCGCTGGCCCCCGAGGTGTACGGCTACCAGCGCGCGGTGCTCGGCCTGACCCCGGAGCAGATCACGCGGGCGCTGGCCGAGCTCACGGCGACCCTCAGGTCAGGGCCTTCCTGATGGCCGACCTGACGAACGCGCGGGCCAGCCGCCCCCTCCTGAACCGGCTCAGCACCGGCCGCGGCGTGCCGTACCTGCGCGCCCGGATGTCGGCCACCACGCTCTCGGGCGCCCCCAGCTCGGCGAGCACGTCGAGGGCCTCCCGCTTGCTGATCATCCGCCCTTCGCGCAGCGTGACCGTGGCCCGGGCGACCGTGAGCAGGCCCAGGTCCACCCAGATGTCACGCAGCCAGCGCCGCCGGGCCCGCGTCTTGACGAGCCAGTAGTCGCGCAGGTCACCGCGTACGAAGTCGGTCAGCTCCTCGTCCGACACCGGCGGCAGCAGCTCGGCGGGCGGCGGGCCGTACAGCTCCAAAGGCGCTTCGTGCAGCTCGCGGCGGGTGACCGCGCTGACGGGACGGCGGAAGATGCGCTCGTGCGCCCAGGTCACGTGCTCGGCCGAGGGCTCGGCCAGCTCCTGCCTGGCCAGGTACGAGCAGTGCAGCCGCGCGGCCAGCGGCCCGTCGAGCCCCCGGTGGACGGCCTTGATCCGGCGCCACTGCTCCATCGTCACCGGCGCGTCGACGACCGCGATCAGATCCAGGTCGCTGCGGCCGGGCTGGTAGTCATCGGTGGCGAGCGAACCGTGCGCCCATAAGGCGACCAAGGGCACGGCCGGTTCGACGCCCCGGAGAAAGTCGCTCAGCAGTCGTTCGGTCGCCGCGTGCATACTGGCAACTATGATCGATAAACCGCCGAGTGGGAAAGCCGCGCAGATCACAGCGGGTCCCCGCGGCTCCGGTCACTTCCTCAGGACGCGTTGAACAGCGCGCTCACCGACTCCCCGTCGTGGATGCGGCGCATGGCCTCGGCCAGAGCGGGCGCGATCGACAGCACGGTGAGCTTGTCGCTGGGCTTGGGCGACGGCACCGTGTTGGTGCAGACGATCTCCTCGACCTCCGGCAGCGCGCTCAGCCGCTCCACCGCCCCGCCCGCGAACAGCCCGTGCGTGCAGGCCACCCGCACCGAGCGGGCCCCGCGCTCCCGCAGCCGGTCGAGCAGTTCGATGACCGTGCTGCCCTTGGCGATCTCGTCGTCCAGGATGATCACGTCCTTGCCCGTGACGTCGCCGATCACGGAGCTGATCACCACGCGGTCGTCGCTGAAGCGCTGCTTGGCGCCCATGGCGACGCCCGTGCCGAGCAGGCGGGCGAAGTGGGCGGCCTCCTTGGCGTTGCCGAGGTCGGGGGAGACGACGACCGTGTTCGACAGGTCGTACTGGCGGAAGTGCGCGGCCAGCTCGCGCAGCGCGTGCAGGTGGTCGACGGGGACGCTGAAGAAGCCGTGCACCTGCGGCGAGTGCAGCGTCATCGCCAGCACCCGGCTGGCGCCCGCGGCCACCATCAGGTCGGCGACCAGCCGCGCGCCGATCGAGATGCGCGGGGCGTCCTTCTTGTCCGATCTGGCATAGGCGTAATGCGGAAGGACGACGGTGGTCCGCGCGGCGGACGCGCCCCGCGCCGCGTCCAGCATCAGCAGCAGCTCGACCAGATGCTCCTGCACGGGCGGCACGAGCGGCTGGATGAGGAACACGTCGCGTTCACGGCAGTTGGCCTGGAGCTGCACTTCGAGGACGTCGTTGGCGAAGCGCTCGATGCGCACCGGGTGGAGTGGCGTGCCCAGCTGCCGGCAGATCTCTTCAGCCAGCTCAGGATGGGCGCTTCCGCTGAAAACCGTGATGTCTCGCACGATTCCGTAAGCATAGCCACCCGACCTCGGCGTTCGCGTGAGCGACCCGGGGGTCCGGTCAGGCGAGCAGCAGATCGGCGGTCAGCTCGTCGAGGCCGGGCAGGACCCGCCAGGCCAGCGCCAGCGCGTCGGGAGCGGGCGGGTAGTGCGGGTGCGGCACGGCGATCACGCGCATGCCCGCCGCGTGCGCCGAACGCAGCCCGTTGCTCGAGTCCTCCACCGCCACGCACTTGCGCGGGTCCGCCCCGATCCGCCGGGCGGCCTCCAGATACCCGTCGGGCGCCGGCTTGCCGCGCTCGACCTCCTCGGTCGAGACCGTGGCCGCGAAGCACTCCTTGAGCTCGGCCGCGTCCAGCACCACGTCGATCAGCGTGCGCGGGGACGAGCTGGCCAGCCCCAGCGTGACGGCGTCGGACAGCCGCCGCACCGTCTCCACCGCCCCGGGCATCAGCGGCACCCCGTCGCGGTAGCGGGCGGCCATCTGGTCCACCACGCCCCGCGCGATCTCGTCGGGAGGCATCGACACCCCCAGCGAGTGCAGGTACGCGGCCCACTCCCCGGTGCTCATGCCCATGAGCCTGGACTGCGTGTCGGGCTGCCAGGTGCCGCCGTGTTCGGCGACGAACGCCCGGCGCACCTCCTCCCACACGGGTTCGGAGTCCACCAGCACGCCATCGAGGTCGAACACGCACGCTTCCATCCGCCCAGCCAATCACACGGCGTCGAGAAGCCGGGCCGGTCCTGTCCTTATTGCCCTAGATTCATGCTATTAGGGGTGTTTATTGAGCTATGTGAAGTGATTCCTGGGCACTCGGCTAGGCATGGCAGACCTTCCATTTCATGACAAGGACGACTTCGCGGACGCGGACCGCGGGTTCATCGCGAAGCTGAGCCCGGCAGTGATCCAGACTGCGGACGGCCGGGTCATCTGGGACAACGACTCCTACGACTTCCTCCAGGGGGAGTGCCCGGCGACGGCCCACCCCAGCCTCTGGCGGCAGGGCCAGCTGTGCGCCAGGCAAGGTCTGTACGAGGTCACCGAGGGGGTCTACCAGGTACGCGGCCTGGACCTGTCGAACATGACTTTGGTCGAGGGCGAGCGCGGCGTCCTCGTGATCGACCCGCTGATCTCCACGGAGTGCGCCGCCGCCGCGCTCCGGCTCTACCGCGAGCACCGCGGCGACCGCCCGGTCACCGGCGTGGTCTACACGCACTCGCACGTCGACCACTTCGGCGGCGTACGCGGCGTCACCGGCGGCGGCGTGCCGATCCTGGCCCCGGAGGGGTTCATGGAGCACGCGGTGTCGGAGAACGTCTACGCGGGCCCCGCCATGACCCGCCGGGCCGTCTACATGTACGGCCCCGCCCTGCCCCGCTCGCCCGAGGGCCAGATCGGCTGCGGCCTCGGCATGACCACCTCGACGGGCACCGTGTCGCTCATCCCGCCCACGACGGAGATCACCCGTACCGGCCAGGAGGAGACCGTCGACGGGATCCGGATGCTCTTCCAGCTCACGCCCGGCACCGAGGCCCCCGCCGAGATGAACTTCCTCTTCCCCGACCGGCGCGCCCTGTGCCTGGCCGAGAACGCCACGCACAACCAGCACAACATCGTCACCCTGCGCGGCGCCAAGGTCCGCGACGCCCGCGCCTGGGCGCGCTACCTGAACGAGACCGTCACGCTGTTCGCCGACCGCGCCGAGGTCGCCTTCGCCTCGCACCACTGGCCCACCTGGGGCCGCGGCGGCATCGTCCGCTTCCTCGAACAGCAGCGGGACATGTACGCGTACCTGCACGACCAGACGCTGCGGCTGCTCAACAAGGGCCTGACCGGGCCCGAGATCGCCGAGGCCATGCACATGCCGCCCGAACTGGAGCAGGCCTGGCACACGCACGGCTACTACGGCTCGGTCAGCCACAACGTCAAGGCCGTCTACCAGCGCTACCTGGGGTGGTTCGACGGGAACCCGGCGCACCTGTGGGAGCACCCGCCGAGGGAGAGCGCCGTCCGGTACGTCGACTGCCTGGGCGGCGGCTCGGCCGTGGTCGCGTTCGCCAGGCGCTACATCGGCGAGAACGACCTGCGCTTCGCCGCCCAGCTGCTCAACCACGCCGTCTTCGCCGACGAGGGCAACAAGGAGGCCCGCGACCTGCTCGCCGAGGTCTACACCCGGCTCGGCCACGGCGCCGAGAACGCCGTGTGGCGCAACTTCTACCTCATGGGCGCCCTGGAGCTGTCCGACGGCATCGTGCCCGCCGCCGTGGACACCACCACCTCGCTCGACCTGCTCGCCGCGCTGTCCGTGGAGCAGATCTTCGACTCGCTCGCCATCCGCGTGGACGGGCCGCGCGCCTGGCACGAGCGGCTGTCGATCGACTGGCACCTGACCGACCTGGGGGAGCGGTACCGTACGACGCTCTCGAACGGCGCGCTCATCCAGCAGCGCGACCCCGCGGACGAGAGCGCCGACCTGACGCTCCGGCTGACCAAGGACCAGCTCGTCGGGCTGCTGGCGGGCAAGGGCGTCGGGGGCGTGGAGCGCGAGGGGGACACGGGGGCGCTGCAGCGGCTGGTCGCGGTCCTCGACCACGCGACACCCGACTTCGCCATCGTCACGGCCTGATCCTTCGCCGAGCCATCGTCACGGCCTGATCGGGGACTCCTGCTCGGGCCGTTCGACCTCGCGGCGCAGCGCCTTGCAGGCCAACGCCTTGCAGGCCAGCGCCAGCATCGTCACCACCGCGGCCCCGACGCTCGGCCCGAGCACCAGCGGCAGGGTCAGCTCACCGGCGTGCCACACCGCCGCCAGGATCGCCGCCGAGGTCAGCACCGCCACCCCGAACATCGCCCCCCACAGCGGCAGCACGTCCAGGTACGCGAACAGCAGCGGGAACGCCAGCCACACGAACGGCGGCGCCGCCACCGCCAGCACCACCCATCCGGCCGTCACGAGCCCGAGCCACACGCCCCGCCGGACCCCGGACATCATCGGACCGGCGGCATAGGCGACGCCGAGCACGAGCCCCCCGACGGCCACGGCCACCCGGTCCTCGCGCAGCGAGCTCACCGCGGCGGGCACGAGAAGCCCGCAGGCCGTGGCATGCACCGCCCACCGCAGCAACCGCGACGGAATGTCCATCATTACTCACCAAGAGTAACCTCAGGATCCGGCGCCGTCACGCCTCGCGGCGCCGCCCGGCGAAGGTGGTGATCAGGAGGTACAGCAGCCCGGCCAGCACGAGGGCGATGACCACGCCGATGTTCGCCCCGGCGAACGTGCCCGCCTTCATCCCGTCACTCATCAGGAAGCCGACGATCCTGGCGATGTTCGGGTCGCTCGACGTGATCAGCCCGAGGCCCACGACCGAGGCCACGACCAGCGACACCAGTCCGGCCCAGTTGAGCGCGGGCGCGCCCGGCCGCAGCAGCCGCTCGTCGTACGACCTGCCGCCCGCGCGCAGCCGCCACATGTCCACCAGGAAGATCGCCACCCAGGCCGCCATCACGACCCCGATGATCGCCAGGAACGCCTGGAAGGTGGCGAGGAAGCTGCTGGACACGAACAGCAGGTAGTAGCCGCCGAGCACCATGAGCAGGCCGTCGATCAGCACCGCGTAGTGCCGCCTGACCGGCACGCCGAGCGCCAGCATCGACAGCCCGGACGAGTAGATGTCCATGATCGCCCCGGCCAGGAAGCCGCCGATGGCGGTCAGCAGGTACGGCAGTAAGAACCAGGTCGGCAGCGCCTGGGCCAGCGCGCCCACCGGGTCGCCCCCGGCGGTCTTGGCCAGGTTGGGGTCGCCGCCCGTCAGCAGCACGCCGAACACGAGCAGCACCATGGGCGGCACCGCGCCCCCCAGCGTCGTCCACAGCGCCACCGATCTCGCCCGGGAGTTCGCGGGCAGGTAGCGGGAGTAGTCGGCGCCGCAGTTGACCCAGCCCAGGCCCAGCAGCGTCATGGCGAAGACGACCCCGCCGACCCACTCGCCGGGGCCCGCGCCGCCGTTCAGCGACCCGCCGAGCTTCGGCAGCATGAGGGCCATGTAGACGACGGTCAGCACGACGAACGCGTACGTCAGGTACCGCTGGACCGCCATGATCAGGGCGTGGCCGTACACGCCGACCGCGATCACCACGACGGCCGCGACGGCGAAGCACACGGCGGTGGCCGTGGTGGCGGGGACGCCGGGCGCGAGCCGCCCCAGGATCGCCGCGCCGCTCTGCGCGGAGAGCGTGACGAGCACGATCTCCCAGCCGACGTTCGAGATGTAGGAGAAGACGGCGGGCAGCTTGTTCCCCTGGTAGCCGAACGGCGCCCGCCCCAGCGTCATCGTCGGCACGCCCGACCGCGTCCCCGCGACCGCGACCAGGCCCACCAGCAGGAACGACAGCGCGTACCCGACCGCCCCGGCGACGATCGCGGGGATCACGCCCAGGCCGAGACCGACCATGTAGACGCCGAAGGCGACACCGAACAGGGAGAGGTTGGAGCCGGCCCACGGCCAGAAGAGATCCCCCGGCCGGCCGCGCCGCTCGGCCTCGGGGACCGCGTTGATGCCGTTCTGCTCGACGGTCATCGTGTCCATGATCGGACGTTACTCGCCCCATACCCGGTAAGAGAACCCTTGGAGGGGCGATGACAATCTGGATGGCATGAGCGCGGAGACCGGGTTCGGCAGGCGGCGGCAGGCACTGGGCGTGTGCCTGGTGTCGGCGTTCATGACGGGTCTGGACGTGAGCATCGTCAACGTGGCGCTGCCGTCGATCCGCGCCGGCCTGCAGGCGACGGAGGACGGCCTGCAGTGGACGGTCTCCGGCTACGCGCTGACGTTCGGCCTGCTGCTGGTCCCGGCCGGGCGCATGGGGGACGCCAGGAGCCGCAGGACGCTGTTCATGTGGGGCGTGGCGCTGTTCACGCTCGCCAGCGCGGCGTGCGGCTTCGCCTGGGACATGAAGGTGCTGATCGCGGCCAGGCTCGTGCAGGGCATGGCGGCCGGGACGGTGAACCCGCAGGTGTCGGGGCTGATCCAGCAGATGTTCGAGCGGCACGAGCGGGGCCGGGCGTTCGGCGCGCTGGGCGCCACCATCGGCCTGTCCACGGCCGCCGGGCCGCTGATCGGCGGCGCCCTCGTCACCCTGTCCGGGCCCGAGCTGGGGTGGCGGTGGGTGTTCCTGGTGAACGTGCCGATCGGACTGGCCCTGCTGCCGCTGGCCTGGCGGGTCCTGCCGGCCCCGCGGCAGGACGTGTCGCGGCGGCCCGAGAGCATGGACCCGGTGGGCGTGCTCCTCCTGGGCGTCGGGGTGGCGGGCCTGCTGCTGCCCTTCATCCAGCGCCACCAGTGGGAGGGGAACGCCAAATGGCTGATCATCCCCGCCTCGCTCCTGATCCTGGGCGGTTTCGTGACGTGGGAGCGGTTCTACCGCCGCGAGCCTCTCGTGGACCTGGCGCTGTTCAGGAAACGCTCCTATCGCCTCGGCACGGCCATTGGGCTGTTCTACTTCGCCGGGTTCACCGGCATCTTCTTCATCTTCACCCTGTACCTGCAGAGCGGCCTCCATTACAGCCCCCTGCTGGCGGGCCTGTCGATCACGCCGTTCGCCCTCGGCTCGGCCTCGGCCAGCGTGGTGGGCGGGCGGGTGGTGTCCCGCGCGGGGCGCCGCGTGGTGGTCATCGGCCTGCTCACGGTGATCGCCGGCCTGTCGGCGACCATGGCCGCCACCGCGCTGGTGCCCGGACCCGGCGCGGGCCTGGCCACCGCCCTGCCCCTGCTGGTCGCGGGCATCGGCAGCGGCCTGGTCATCTCACCCAACCAGGCCATCACCCTGTCGGAGGTGCCGCCCGAGGGCGGCGGGAGCGCGGCGGGGGTCCTGCAGACGGGCCAGCGGCTGGGCTCGGCGATCGGCATCGCGACGGCCGGCTCCACCTTCTTCGGCGCG
Organism: Nonomuraea angiospora; assembly: GCF_014873145.1. Lineage (NCBI taxonomy): Bacteria > Bacillati > Actinomycetota > Actinomycetes > Streptosporangiales > Streptosporangiaceae > Nonomuraea > Nonomuraea angiospora. Next base: position 8,534,003 of record NZ_JADBEK010000001.1, read on the forward strand.
CTCGGCACGGACTGGGCGACCGCCTTCCGTCACGGCCTGCTGGTGATCCTGCTGTTCATCGTCATCTCCCTGTCGGCCGCCGCGTACGACCTCGCCCGCCCGAGTTAGCACCTCCGCTCGGGACCCCTCCCGACGCGTGGCCTGTAGAAAGGTCTTACCCCCTGCGGCCGGGCCACGTGAGCACGGCGTACCGGGCCGCAACAGCCGACGAAAGGGAGACCATGCACCCCCTGAAGGCCATCACCGCCCTGACCCTCGCCTGCGCGCTGGTCGCGACGCCGGTCCCGGCCGCTGCTGCTGCCGGACCGAACCTGCGGGCCTGCTACGACGGGAAGTGTAAGTTCACGTTCACGAGGGCCGTGAGCTTCCGCGTCTCCAGCACGTACGGCCTCGGCAGGGTGTACGTCTCCAAGCAGCACGTGGGCGGCATCTTCGACCAGGACATGGTCGTCGTGCGCGCCCCCGGCCTCAGCTCGTCCCTGGGGGAGGGCGCCAGAGGGGAGTTCCGGCACGGGAAAAAGCGCACCCTCAACTTCCGCGTGCTCTCGATCACCGACCAGGGGGCGACGATCCGTTTCGAAGGCTGACCGCCAACGGGCCGCGCCGAACACCGGACCTCATCACCGGCCGCTCCCCGCCCCCAGGCTAGGCTTCGGCGCAGGCTGGGAAGGCGGGGTGGGCACCATGAGGGCGAGGTTGCGGAGGTTGCTCGCGGGCGGGCGGGAGTTCGTGTGGAAGGGCGAGCTCCACCACGTGTCCGGCGGGCGCGACTGCCACAGGTGCGTCCGCCTGCGGGTCTGGGGCGCCGGGAAGAACAGCCGCGTGCTCCAGGCGGACCTGCTGTCGACGGCGGTCCTGCCGTGGGGCTGCGCGAGCGACAACTCCTACCCGACCCCGAAGGACGTGCGGGAGGTCATCGACCATGCGCTGAGGCGTGGCTGGGACCCTGACGCCGCCGGCGGGGTCTTCTTCCTGGGCGAGGACGAGCACGCCGCCGGGTTCGAGCTGACCGGTTTCCTCCTCACCGACCGCCTCAGAGACGAGGGGGCGCCGGACCCGACCGCCCGCGTGCTCAGCGCCTTCCAGCGCGCGACCGGCTCACCGCCCTAGCGCCGTCTCCGCCACGCGGCCGCGAAGGGGATCGGGTGTACCTGAAAGAAGGGACGCCATGCCGTGTCTCCACCTCGTACCAGGCGATCGGCTGGACCGGCGAACGACCTCGACTGCCCGCACACCGGGACTGACCCGCTCGTCGCCGCCTCCTGGAGTGCCGTGGCCTCCGAACCCCGAAGGCCACGGTCACAGCGTTAGCCTCGTGATCGTGACGACCAGAAACTCGCACTGCTCCTTCTGCGGCACGGCGTACGTCCCGGACCAGGAGTGGCCGCGGACCTGCGCCGGCTGCGGCAACACCAGCTACCTCAACCCGCTGCCCGTCGCCGTGATGGTGCTGCCGGTGGACGAGGGGCTGCTCGTGATCCGCCGTGACGTCGAGCCGCATCGCGGGGAGCTCGCCCTGCCCGGCGGCTTCATCGACCTGGGCGAATCCTGGCAGCAGGCGGCCGCTCGGGAGCTTCGGGAGGAGACGGGCATCCTCGTCGAGGCGGCCGACGTCCGGCTGTTCGACGTGCTCAGCGCTCCCGACGGCACGGTGCTGATCTTCGGGTTGGGGCCGCGTACGAGCTCGGCCGCCCTCCCGCCGGTGACGGCCACGGCCGAAACGACGGAGTGGCTGGTGATCGACGAGCCGCGGGAACTGGCGTTCCCGCTGCACACGCGGATCGTGGCGGAGTACTTCACCACGAATTGACCATCGGTCAGCCCGTACGCGTCCAGAAGTCATGGGGGTGACGGCCGGGCCGGAAACCCTGCGCCTCGACCATGGCCGTCGCCTCGTCGAAGCGGTGCGCGATCCCGGTCGGGTCGTGGGCATCGCTGCCGAAGGCGACCGCGTCCCCGCCTTCGTCGCGCCACCAGCGGACGATCTCGGGATGGAGCGGCCCCCGCGTGTTGACCTCCAGAGCCCGGCCGCTGTCGGCGAGCACGCGCAAGGCATGACGGAACTCGTCCTGGAACGCGTTCGGATCGTACGGCCCGGCCTGCGCAGGCCAGTAGCGAAGCGGGTAGTCGATGTGGGCGAGCACCGTGAAGGCGTCCGAGCTCTTGATCAGGCGAGGGATCTCGGCCAGGTAGTCCCGGACCACCTCCGCGGCCGGCCGCTGACGGTACAGGTATGGCGGTTCGGAGAACTGCCGCCCCACCGGCAGGCAGTGCAGCGAACCGAGCACCCGGTCGAACTGCCCGGCGTCGAGCAGGTTCGCGACCTCGTCGGCGTACCAATGCGGTTCGCCCAATTCCACCCCGGTGATGATGCGCAGGCCCGGAAACCGATCGCGGCAGCGCCGCACGCACTCCAGATATCCCTCGGAATCGAATCGCGGCGGAGCCAGCGTCCCCGTCAGCGTCCCGGCCGGCGTTCCAGCCGGCGTGACGAACGGCTTTAGCTGCGCGTATTCGTCGAGGTCGTCGGCATGGACCACCGAGGCCGTGAAGTCCACGTGCTCGGTGAACGCGACCGCGGGCAGCCCTGACTCCACCGCCCGCGCGCAGGTCCGCTCCATCGACCCGCCCGGCGCATCCCACGACCACTCGCTGTGAACATGATTGTCCGCAGGCAGCCCCACAACCCCGTCCTCTCCACCGGTCCTTTGCACCGTCTCTTATCGTGCGCGCCCTTCGGCCGGCCGGCTATATGGACATCGTCTCCGTCGAGCGCTCGTGCTGGTGCTGCTCGGGCAGGTGGCTTTCCGCATGCGCCCACACCACGACGTTGTCGTGCCGTCCCCGTTCCCGCTCTCGCTGAAAGAAGGTGACCACCTCCTGATCGGAATGGCGCAGGCTGAAATGGGTCAGCACGAACAGCGTGTCCGGGTGCGCCTCGATCACGGGTTTGAGCCGGCTCCACACCGTGTGCCCGACCCGATCGGCGCGAGCCAGCTCGCTGTCGTGGAGAAAGGTGCACTCGGTGATGATGACCGGATAGGTGAACAGCCAGGGGTTCCGCTCGAACACCGACACATGCGTATCGCCGAGGAAGGCGAAAAGAGGACGGCGTACCTGCCGGTCGACCTCCACGCCTTCTCGCCGCTTCTCGGCCATGATCCGGCCGAACGCCGCGCCGCGTCCTTCCCGAACCAGTTCGTCCCGCAGGTCCTGGAACTCGGGCAGCAGTTCCTTGACGTTCTCGCTGAACGCGTAGCCCACGCAGGGCACCTTGTGCTCGCATCTCACCACGCGCACGTGGTGGCCACGGGAGCCGAAAACGAATTCGTCGTCCTGCCGCACGCCGTGAAGACGGTAGGCCGGGGCCAATGCCGGATCGTACGGCGCCGCGTGATTCAGCTCGGAGGACGCGCGCAGGAAAGCCTCCACATACGGCAGCGCCTCGGCCGGCAGGTAGATGTCGGCACCGGACGGCCTGGAGGCGAGGTAGTCGAGATCCTTGGCGTGGTCGTGGTGCGTGTGCGTCAGGAAGACCGTCTCGGGCTGCCGCCCTTCACATAATCCGGCGTCGAGGGCGCATCGCAGCTCCGGTATGTGAAAGAAGGTCTTGTCGTTCGCCCGGGAGTAACCGGTGAGGGTGAACGTGGTGCCGGGGATCCGCCACGTCTTCCACTGCCGGAAAGGATGCCCCTTATCCAACAGGTCCGGATGCTCTTGGGAGGTCTGCGTCATCGGGTACGCCTTCCAGATGTTCGGACACTGGCCTTGTTGGCTGCTCGCCAGGTTCGCGGTCCGGCGGCGAAATTTCCAGTAAATATCTCTACCGGGCCGGCCGCCTTTCTCTCGGATGGGTGCACACGCTGGATGACGTCTACCGGTTCGAGCCCGTACCGCCCCGGCCGGTCGGAATGGGTCACGCGGCCCGCGTCATCGGCACCCAGGCCAACCTGTGGACAGAAGTCGCCGAAAATCGCGGGCGAGTGGACTACCAGGCGTTTCCCTGGGTGGTCGCGTTCACCGACGTGGCCTGGTCGGACCTGCCGGCTCCCGACGTGGCCTGGTCGGACCTGCCGGCTCCCAATGAACGCGACTTCGACGACTTCGAGCACTGGATGAACGCGGCACACTACGCCCGCCTGGACGCCCTGGACGTCGCCCACCGCCCGCCCGACGGACCCCGCCCCTGGCAGCAACGCCCCGGCATCCCCGGACGCCCGCAGAACAAACCCCTACGAACGTGGCGAATGGCCTGACCCGCCACACGGCCTGCAAGGCGACGAGCGACCTCCCCGCCGACCAGCCCCCTCGGAGCCGCCGCTCGATCGAGCAAGGCCCCTCGGCTCCCCCTCCACGCTCTTCGCCGCCCCGGCGACGCGCGCACCCTTGACCCTCACTCCAGAACCGAAGCACCTGCGCCTTCGCCGCCGAAGCCGTGAAGGACCTTGCTGTCAGGGTTTGCCGGCCTGACCAAACGAGCCGACCAGCGAAGGTCTGATGAAGTCGGCACGGTGCAGCCGCACTCCGGTGGCCCGCTCCGCCAGCGCAAGCGCGCTTGGCAGGGGTTGTTCGGTGAGATCGTCGAGGTCAAGCCCCAACTCGTGTACGTCGGCCAGGAGCGGATCAGGGTCGAGACCGTCTCGAAGGGAGTAGGCGTACCAGCTGAATGAGCTGATCAGCCGGCCGTCGACGAGATAGAAGAAGTAATCGTGCTTGAGGTCAACGAGCACGGTGGCCACGGCGGTGCCGACGGACAAGGAAACACGCTGCTCCCATGACATCCACGCCCATCCGTACTCGAGAACGGTCCCGCTCTGCACGGCATAGGCTGCGATCGGGAACCCGCCGGCAACCCCAGGGGCGGCCCCGATCCGCCGAAAGACTGCGTCGGGAGGCAACCCCCGCACGAAGGTCAGGCACAGCCCCGCCTCACCATCGCCACCGGTGCACTCCTCCGCCAGCCACACATAGTCGGCCGCCGGGGCCGAACTCCAGCCCACTCCGGCTCTCGGGGTGCTGGCGAGCGCGTCCCCCAGGGGCAGATGGCCGGCGATCTGCACCGGCCGATCAGGTGTCATAGAGGCCGTCCCATGGTGCATAGAACCCAAGGTGGTTGGGATAAAGCTCCGCGCACTCCTCGCCCTCATGATCTTCCAGGATCAGCCCGAACACCACGCCATCGAACTCCAGCCGAAACGGACGAATGGCGATGTCGCCGAACTCGAGGCCGGGCAACTCCGCAAGCCATTCGCCCAGCCGCCGATCGGCGGCGTCCACCGACTCCCTGTGCCTGTCATCGGCCCCGGTGCATTCGACGCGCGAGTCAAGGTAGTGACCTTCAGGGCTGAAGCGATGAAGAACGGCGTACCACCGCTTGTGGGACAACCAATCCTCTGTTCTCGAGTAGCCCTCCCGAAAGGCAGGAACAACCCCGCCAAGGAACTGACCATCGCGCCACTGGCCGATGCGGTCGGTGTGATAGTCGGGCTCGTACGAAATCGGGATGACCTCGGGATACGTCACGCCCCGAACAGTAACCAGCCCGTACGACAATCTCCCATTCCGCCTGCCGAGCACGCGTTACCCAGGACCCCTGAAAAAGCGGGAGCCGCAGGAAGCAACAACTTCCCGCGGCTCCGGTCTTCCACTCACGCGACATGGTTGGAAGGGCTCCAGCGTACTGTTCCAAGAGGATCTTTGGCGATGAGCCGCACCGCACCGCCTCCAACCGGCCGCGGCGGCACAGACCCAAAACACTCCGACTCAGCCGCCACCTTGATGAGCCATACGCCGCAATTTCGGTTGCCTGACTTCATGCCATCGACAACACTGCAGCGTGCACTCCCATGAGCACTTGATGGGCCTCGCGCCGATCGCAAGGACGGCCGGGCGGACCTTGCACTTGCGATCCCGACCGAGTCGGCAGTAGCCGTACTACCAGGCGCACTCGATGGCATGAACACGACGAAACCCATGTTCATCAACCCCGACCAGGGCACCACGCCCGGGCAACGACCTTGACCTCTGGTCTGCTCGCCCTCTCCCGGGTCGACGCCGGGCGGGATGATCAGGCCTCCACTTCAGCTACCCACCGCCCTGCCTCCACCACGGCGATCATCCCGAAGTAAAAGCCCTCCGGGAGGCAGAATGGAGGGCAATCGGCAGAGACGGGGGTTGCAGCATGAGCGAGCAACCTGGCGCTGCGCTGCAAATTCATGGGGCGCTGCACGATTGGTATGCGGTCCTGCACGTGAGCGGTGAGTTCTCCCGCGATGCTCGCTTAGGGTCTCGTCTTCGCGATGCGATGGCGGCGCTGCCCATCCCCGATCCGCCTTATCTGGTCCTCGACCTTGCTGGCGTTGCCTCTTGGGACAGCTGGACCATCGGAGCGATTCTGTCGAGCGCGAAGCGGGTGATGACAGGCGGCGGAGCATTGGTCGTCGCGGCAGCTCCCGCCGACCTGCTGGCGCACTGCCGACAGACAAGGCTGGACCGGCCGCTCAGATTCTGCGAGACGGTGGAGTCGGCCGAGGAGCAACTGCGCTCTGGCACCTGAGCGTCGGTACGGCGCTCAGCCAGCGAGTTGGATGAGCACGGCGTCGTAATGCCACGGCGAACTGTTGCAGATCCAGTTTTGGGCCTGAGCACCGCATGCATGGGAAGCCAACCACTCACCCGCCTTTGTAGCTGTACCAACGGCCCTTCAAGTAGCTGTAGCTCTCGCCGTACTTTCCGGCTATATCGTTTGGCTCGCCGGTGGGCAGCCAGATGAAACCTTTGTCGTCGCCAAGAAACCAGTCCCGTACACCGAACTGCGCACTGCCGGGGAGTCCTTCCCCGGTGACGCCGTCGTGGTACTGCGTTCCGTCGCACACGCGGTACAGGCCTGCCCATTGGCAGGGCTCTTTGCCGCTGGGACTCACGGCCACGGCTTTGGCGTAGGCCTCCATGCTTGTCTCGGAGAGTGTGAAGCGAATCCAGAACGGCGCGTCCGTGACGAGCGCGAGCATGACGCCGCCTGCGACAACGAAGGGCAAGACCCACCGGTACTTCAGGTCCTGTGCCAAAGTCCCCTTGTGCTCGGCCCACACCATCCGGATCGCCCAGTGGGCGAGCAGAAGCGCGCCGACAGGGATCGCGAGGAGAAACATCTCGAACTTGTCCCAGTACGGGTAGCTAGCCCGTATCAAGATGACAGTGGCCACGGCCGAGAAGACGATCAGAAACGGTAATCCGGGCGGTTTGCTGATCACGGCGTCACCCTAGCGTTGTCCGGTGACACCAGAGCAGCCGACTAGCCTGGCACCAGGCGACAGTGCGGCGCCTGGACGTCGAGTTCGGTGATGCGGCACAGCGACGCTACTGGGCGGGATGATCAGTTCCGCCCCTTGCCATCTACGAACCTCAGGCTCGCGCGCTGACCATCTCAGAGTCAGAAACCCCGCTTGGAGGCGAGTTCTCAAGGGATGCTGAGTGCTGTGCCTGACTTGTTGTGGGATGACGTTAAGGTTCTCTTCGACCCTGAGTTCAACGGAGCGTTGCCTGACGTGGTTGTAGAGGGGACGACTGTCGAGGACTGGCAGGTGCTGCTGGATCTCGTTCGGGCGCAGGGTTGGCAGTACGCCTACTCGGTAGGTGGCGAGCCGATGGAGTTTTCTTCGGCGGCTGACATGGCGGCGGCCGCCTACGGCGCCGGCGCGCCTGAGCTGAGGGTCACGCCCGAGCTGAGAGTCTGGCCGATTCCCGAAGTGCTGATGATCTTCCGGATGTATCAGACTGAGTCCATCGACTTCGATGTCGATCTCAGAGAGTTGCAGGGGCAGGAGCGATTGGACGTCCTGGTGGATGTCCTCTGCGTGATCGGACGGCGTCTCGGGAAGTCCGTGTTGATGAGCGCGGAGGGATCTCCTGGTCGTCCAGATCTTGGGTTCGATGTCGAGGCCGACCGGGTGGTAAAGATGGTTGATCCGGGCGTGTAACCGCTGTTGAAGAGCTTGGGGATGGGGCTCATGCCGACCGGCGCATCTCCGTCACGCTGGCAACATGATCGCGGCGGTCTTGACCTCATGACGCGTATGGGACGGACCTGTCGCCCTGACCGCCGTGAGGAGAATGAGATTCTTCCCTGGTTCACGAGATCAGGACTGCAGCCAGCGTCCATCGCGGTATTCGATCGGGATCTCGTCGTCCCCTGGGTCGATCCCAAGCGCCTCCAGCTCATCGAACCACCGGTCTCGACGAGAGTCGGGCAGCCGTGTCCCACACCAGGGACAGAACGAGATGATGACGGAGGAGCTGCCGCCATCATGGACCAGCAAGCCGTACTCGACGAACCGCTCATCGAAACTGATCAGCATGTCTGGGCAGCAGGAGCGATCCGGATGCCGCCCGCAGTTCCGAGTTACCTGTCGAACCATCGACTCGCAGCAGTGCTCGACCAAGGACGCCTCTCCCTCTAATGGCACGCAGAGATCGACAACTCTAGACAAGATCAAAGCCTGGGCGCTGAATCCATCGGCCTACCTGGGCCTCTCGGACGGAGAGCGGGTGACGAGAATCGAACCCGCGCTGTCAGCTTGGGAACTCTTTCGAGATTGTGGCGTCTGAGCAGGGGAACGCTGACCTGGCGTATGCGGGTCGAGCGACCGTGATTCCCTGTGGGCCGCCGACCGTACGGGCATGCAGTGGGAACGACGCGGGCTGTCAAGGTATGTGCTTAGTCCGATCGCCCCGGAGGCGCGTCTGACACGATGGGGGTGTGTCACGCCCTCTCCCACCTTCGGCTCCCGAGGGTCATGTCAGTTTGTTCGTAGATCTCAGTCCGTCCGGGAAGCCCGTGTTCGAAGTCCTGCCTGCGGCCAGGCTCGGTAATGATCGTTATGAGCTGCTTGGAAGTCCTGGTCTCGCTCTCGGCTGTGCGGTAGGTGACATCATCCGGCGTTCGCCTGATGGCCGATTCGTAGTGGAACTCAAGGGCGGCCAGCACTGCGTTCAGGCGGCCGCCATGGGGCCTTTGCCTGACGCCGGACTGCAGACTCTCTCGAATCTGGCTCAGCGATTCAAGGGCATAGCTGAATGGCCTCACGACCGGCGCTTGGCCGTGCTGACGCTTCCCGAATCAACCTTCCTTCCGGAAGCGGAATCGGCTCTCGATGCTTGGGCGAACACAATTCCGGACGCTCGATGGTGGTTCGGTAATCAGGAATGATGCGTCGGCGGTGTCGTGTGCCTTGATTGTGCCATCGGAGATTGGCGACCAGCCTCAAGCCTTCCCGGTCTCCATCCGGTCTGCCGTTGACCCGACCGCGGAGCGGCAGCGGGCCGGCTGGAGCCGGGGGAGGATCATCAATGTTCCCTATCCTCCCTATGGGTGGCTCGAACCCTGCACCGGCCCGGTCCAAGATCAATTAATGAGGCGCTCGTCCGGCTCCAACTCAGCACCCGGGATTGTGGAGCCGAGGAGCTATCCCAGCCCTGACGGAGTGGATCGCACCGCGCCGCACACGTTCTCCACCAAGAAGGACGCGGAGATCTGGCTGACCAACAAAGAGGCCGAACTGCTGGCCGGCGACTGGCTGGACCCGCCTCTCGGGAAAGTCGCTAAAAGTGCGGCGAGGCGTGGGTCGATGAGCGCCCGCGGTCGAGGTGGCTCGCGTCCGGAAGTGGCGAAGGCGTACCGGCTCCTGAAGGCCATCTTCAACACGGCTGTGGAGGACAGGCTGATCAAGGCCGATCGCGGACCCGTAGTCGGCCGCAAGGTGGCTGTGGCGCGATCGACCGCACGTGCTCTCGGGGCGGCCGAGGCAGTTCTCTGGTCCTCCCTGACTCCGTCCTCCGGATGAGCATTTCCTAGGTCACGAACCAGAGCCTCCACGCTACGTAACAGTTTCGTCACTCAAATGAGTATAGTCACGATTAGTGATCTATCGAAAACATTGAGTCTCCCGAAGAGCGGAGGCGGATGTGGCCAGTGAGTTCCAGCGTAGAAAGGTCGGCGGAGTCTTCCGGGCGATGGATGTGGACGGCGACGGCCGACTGACCCAAGCCGACTTCCAGGCGCTCGCCCACCGCTGGACGGCCGTCGGCGGGTCCGTCGACCCAGAGCGACTGGCCTCCATCATGACCGGTTGGTGGCCGGTGCTCCGGGCGGCCTCCGACCCTGGTGGCGATGATGCCGTCTCCCTCGACGAGGTGCTTCGCGTCGTGGAAGGACTCGGTGACATGGCCGACGCGGTCTCCGGCACGGCCGACGCGATGTTCGAGGCCATCGACTTCAATGGCGACGGCCTCATCTCCTGCTCGGAGTACGGCGCGCTCATCGAGACGTGGAACGGGGCGCCCGCGGCGACCGATGAGATCTTCCCGCGCCTCGACCTGGACGGTGACGGCCACCTCACCCGCGATGAGTTTCGCATCCACTGGACGGAGTTCTGGGCCGGCGACGACCCGGACGCTCCCGGAACCTACGTATTCGGCGCGCTGTCGGAATAGCCCGAAGGCGGCGTCCTCAGCGAGGTCGTAGAGCGCACCGAACGCCGGGGCGTTCCGCTATGACAGGACGTTGTCACGGGTGGAGGGTGCGGTCCTGCGCAGGTTCGGCTCCGGCCGTTGTTCCACACCGTGTCGTCGATGGCGGTGCATGGCCCGACCGGGCGGATGATCAGATGCCCCGCAAGCCGCCACAGGACGTTCCGCTCCTCCGGGGCGTCATCCTCGTTCGCGGCGAACTCCAGGACCAACGTCTGGTCCTTGCCGAGGCGCCGGGGTCGGGAGATGGTCCTCGGGCCGCCCAAGTATCCCGCAGGCGCGGGTACATGAGGATCTATGTGAAGCGGGAGGACGATGCGCTCGTCTTCGCGGGGGTCAAGGGCGGCCCGATGCGGCGAGCGGGTTCTACAAGGTGAGCGGTTGGACGTATGCGTACGGGCCATCGGGGTGCCGAGGCTCCATCCGCACGACCTCCACCACGCGGAGAACACGATCGCGGCGGAGCCGGGTACGGGGCTCAAGGACCTGATGGTTCGGATGGGCCATGACGGCGTGCGCGTCGCGATGATCTATCAGACCCGCCTGGCGTTCTGGTACCCGCTGGATGATCAGCGGCCCAAATGGCACGCTAAGACCAATAGGCTCGAACAAGATCAAAGCCCAGATCTTGAAAATTCCGGTCGACCTGGGCTTTCTGCTGTGGAGCGGGTGACGGGAATCGAACCTGCGCCGTCAGCTTCCAAGGAGCGGTCTCCAGCAGCGCAAACAGATCCGGGAGCGGATGCAGTGCGTGATCGGGTAGCGCGGAGATCTGTTCCTCGGCTACGGGGTCGATGATGAGGTTGAACACCTAGACATCGATCCCACGAGCAGCAAGGATCTCTCGCCATGGCCTCCCCTGAGGAACCGGTTCGCCGGCCAAGGCCTGCTGGGCAAGGACGTGCATCTGCCGGCGTCCTTCGGGATCCTTTGCGGTGTCACACGCGGAGATCCACCAGCGGTGCACGAAAGCGTTCAGCGCTCCAAGATCCAGGGTCACCCTGACCTCGTCGAGCACAGCCTTGAGCCCGGCATCGAAAGCCTCGCGATCTTCCGGGACGACCAGCGCGGCACGGATGGCCCGCAGGTTCTTCTCAGGCAGAGGCGAGCCGACGGAGATGAATTCCTGCGGCTGTGCGGTCATGCCCGCTTCCTTCCCTTCCTCTAGAGACTACAGAGGAAGGGTGACATCCTTCACGCACCCACGAGAGCTGGGCCTGCCAAGCCCTGTTCAGAGCCGTTCGCGCGGCTGCTCGTCGGGACCCTGGCTGTTCAGATCCGCCCCGGTCAGTTCGTGATCGTCCGCTTGAGAGGCGCCACGCTGTGTGCTTCCCCGCGGTGCAGTGATCTCAGAGTTTGTACAGCTTGTTGAATGGTGTCGTGATTCGTTCCTGCCGTGATCCGAAATCGACGACCACGGCGACCTCGTCTTCTACACCGATGACGACACCAAGGCCATACCGGTCGTGGGTCACCTGGTCGTTCACGCTGAACCGCTCGGCAGGCGGGGCGGGTGGCGGAGGTTTGAAGGGACTTGTGGACAGGTGAGGGCGGGACTGGCCGCTTGCTGACTTCATTCCCTCCAGTATGCGCCGCTTCTGAGAACGCTCACGACGTGGGATCGACAAGCTCGCCTAAATGATCAAGGTCCGGGTGAGGATTCGACTCCGGATTTGGGCCTTCGAGTTTGGAGCGGGCGACGGAAACCGAATCTCGCGCTGTCGGTGGGGACCGGCTACGCGGTCCTGAGCTGGGAAAGCCGAGGCAGGTCAGGGTGGCCGGTTGACCGTGGAGGTGGGACGGGCGCGGGTCGGCATCCCGCAAGCGAGCATCCCGCGCTTCCAGAGCACCTGAGCACCTACGTCGGCATCGAGCCGGGGGCGCTGCTCTTCCCCGGCGCGAAGGGCGGACCGTTGCGGGCGCATCGGTCAACACGCATACGAGCTGGGTTGACGTGGTCAGGGACATGGGCATGCCTGGCCTGCACTTCCGTGATCTGCGTCACGCCGGGAACATGGGGCCGAGTCGGGCGCGAGGCTCAAGGACCTGATAACCCGATGGGACACGACAACGTGCTTGCGGCGGCGATCTATCAGCACGCCGTAAAGAGGTGCCGACAAAGCCAGCCGAAACGGACGAATGGCGATGTCGCCGAACTCGAGGTCAGGGGAGTTCGGCGAGCCATTCGCTCAGTCGCTGGACCGCGGCATCTACCGACTCCCTGTGCCTGTCGTCGGCTCAGGTGCACTCGATGCGCGAGTCAAGGTAGCTGCCATCAGGGCTGAAGCGGTGGAGGATGGCGTACCACCGCTTATGTGACAACCAATCCTCGGTCATTGAGTAGTCCTCCCGGAAGGCGGCTACGACCCCGCCAAGGAACTGGCCATCGCACCACTGGCCGATGCTGTCGGTGTGGTAGGCGGGCTCGTATGAAATCGGGATGACCTCGGGATACGTCACGCCCCGAACCGTAGCCACCTTGTACGACAATCTCCTGTTCTGCCCTCCCAGAACGGCTGACGCTCCCAAAGCGATTCGCTAACTCGTCTTGTCGAAGTTGTCATCACAACCGAAGATCTTCCTGCCCGGGCCCGGGCCTTGCGGATGGTGATCATCCCGGAGCCGGAGCGCCCCCGCCGGAGGCTTTGTTTGTGCTGTCACTCATGCGTATGGCTCACGCTGTTCGACGAGAAAATATGGTTGCTGGAGCTGGGTGAGTTGTCTAGGTTGCCACGGTGGGCGAGGTTGCGGAGTTGAACGGTCCTACGCTGTTGTGCATTGTTGGACCTCCAGCGGTTGGCAAGATGGCGGTCGCCTATGAGATCGCACAGCTGACCGGGATGAAGGTCTTTCACAACCATTTGGCTATCGAGCCGGTGCTGCGGTTTTTCGAGTTCGGCAGCGAGCCTTACGTGCGTCTCGTTGGCGAGTTCAGACGACGGGTCTTTGAGGAGGTGGCCGCTAGCGATCTGGCTGGTCTGATCTTCACGTTCGTGTGGGCGTTCGACGATCCTGCAGATGAGGCTGAGCTGGAGCGTTACGCTGCTCCGTTCCGTAACAGGGAAGGACGGGTTTTCTATCTGGAGCTGTCCGCGAGCCAGGAGGTGCGTCTGGAGCGGAACAAGGGGGAGCTTCGCCTGGCTGAGAAGCCGTCGAAACGTGATCTCGACTGGTCGCGGCGAAACCTTCTGGAGATGGACGCCAAGTACCAGCTGAACTCGAATGGCGAGTTCACGGATCGGGCCGACTACTTGCGGATCGACAATACCGAGCTGTCGGCGGCCGCAGTCGCGAAGCTAGCCATCAAGCACTTCGGTCTCAGATAGCGGTTACGAGTATGGATTGCTCGGCTTGGAGATCGTGGGACTGGGCGGCTTCATCCGTCCATGCGCGGCCCGAGCACGGCGCGCGCGAGAACGGCCCCCAGGCCGCACGCGCAGCGTGCGGCCGAGCGCAGGGCCGCGCCGGCGGCGCGGAGCGTCGCCGCTTGATACCTACAAGAACTATTCGGCAGTGCGCTGGTTGTGCCTGGCGGCCTTGCAGGCCTCGGTGATGAGTTCGATGAGATCGGCTATGAGTTTCGGGCTTGCGGCGATGGTTGCGTGGGCGCTCATGCTGTGGGGGCTGCCGTCGAGGTCGACGACCGCGGCTCCGGCTTCGCGGGCGATGATGACGCCGGCGGCGGTGTCCCATGGGTTGTTGGTGAGCATGATGTTGGCGTCGATCTTGCCGTCTGCGACCCAGGCGAGATCGATCGCGGCTGAGCCGAACATCCGTATGCGTTGGACGCGTGCGGCCAGTTCCTGGGTCAGGGCGAGACGGGGCCGGTTCCGTTCGTGGGCATTCGTGCCCACGGCATAGTCGCCGATGGCCACGATGGCGGTTTCCAACTCGCGGGCATCGCTCACTCGAATGTCGGATCCGTTGGCTTGAGCACCTGCCCCTTCGGCTGCTGTATAGCGGATATCGAGGAACGGGAGATCGATGACTCCGAGCGTGGGCATGTCCTTGTCGATCAGCCCGAGAGATACCCCGCACAGTGGGATGCCGTGCAGGAAGTTGGCTGTTCCGTCCAGCGGGTCGAGTGCCCACATCAGGCCGTCACCCATGCGGCTGACGCCCTCTTCTTCACCGAGGAACCCGATCTCAGGTGTCTCTCGCGACAGGAATTCGCGTACGGCGTGTTCTACGGCGTAGTCCACTTCTGTCGCCATGTCACGGTCACCTTTGGCGGTGACGACACCGGGAGTCTTGGTTCTGATGATGTCGCTGGCGATTGATACGGCGCGTTCGGCGATGGGGAGAAGCGTTCGGGCGTCGATGGTCATACAGGTTTGCTCCGCTCCCACATATCCCTGAACACCTGGTCGAAGACGGGGAACAACCCCTCCGCGGCGGTGTTGTCTTTGATCACGAAGGTTGGCGAGTCGACTCCGCGGGACTGCGGTAGATACGGCTGGACCACGCAGAGCGCCCGGTCAACGATCAGCAGGTTGAAGCGGATCGTCTCGTCGTAGACGTGGAGTTCGAGGCGCTGGGCCGACGCGGTGTCGAGTCGATCGCGCAGCCTGGTCAGCATGGTGATGTTAAGTGCTGTGAGGGTCGTCAGAGTGTTGTCGGTGTAGCGCTCTTCTGCTTCGCGGGCGCGGATCGCCTGGCCTTTGGGGTCGAGGAAGAGGCAGCGGATGCGGGTGCCGGAGTCCAGCAGGCGCCTGAGCTGATGGTCGGGGTGGCTCTGGCAGATGATGTTGAGCGACAGTCCCGCCGCGCTGATCTCCTTCGCGCTGTCGAACATCGCCGATGGGGGATAAGCGGATGAGAAGGCGGAGCGGCTGCTGAAGACCGCGGTTACGTCGGCCATCTGCGGCATCGCGCAGGCCGCAACCTCGGGGCCGGCGCTTCGGGCTGGCTCTGGCTCTGTCCTCGGCGTGGGACTTCGACGGCGCCCGTGGAGAACAGCTCACGTGCGGACTTCCCCGGGAACATCGCTTCCAAGACGCGGCAGTGGCCCGAGTAGGGCAAGCCCTTGAGTTCGCCTGTCAGCCATCGATGGAGCTGCGCACGGCTCGGCCAACCACCCTGCAACGACGGGTCCACCTTCTTGGCGGCTTTGTCGTACTCCTTACAGAACGTGCTGTAGGTCTGCCAGTGGCGTTGCGTCAGAAGGATCTTCAACAGGATCGGCTGGTCAGTCATGATCCGCGCCTCGGGCTGGGGTGCCATACAGGCCCAGGTTAGCGACAGAGACGGGCTCGGACGAGACAAAGAAGAGACGAACGGAGACGAGTCGATCACAGACGGTACTCGCGGGCGATCGAGACGTGACAGTCTCTCGGGCAACCCTCGTTACATGACTGCGCCATGCGACTCCTGCTCCGGTCGGGGCTGGAAATACGTCAGCCTCCGCCGAGGCGTTGTGGCGGCCGAGAACTCGGGCGATGCCACTGTCGATGACCGACGCCGGGATGACTGCTGGCGGTGCAGCGGAACGGGGCAGGCGGGTGCGCTGCTGTGAACATCTACGCTGGCTGCTTTGCGCCTCATGTTGCTCCGCCTCGACCCGATCACATGCGCTTGGTCTGGCAGGAGGTCGCAAAGGAGCAGGGTCCCCCGCGTGTGGTCGAGTACACATGCGGGTGCGAGGACACGGCTTATGAGCTGTGTCGTGAGGCTGGCCTCCTCTATCTCCGTCGGACTGAGCGACGCGACGGGGTGGTGCAGACGGTCCACGAGACGTATCGCTGGCGGGCCAAGGAAGCTCTAGGTGTCTGGAATGCCCTTCTCGACGGTGGGGCTCTTTAGTGGGCGTGGCGCTGGGTGAAGTTCAGGGGCGCCCTTCGTCGCGTCTAGGGGGTTGGAGGAGGGACTTTCTGATGCGCAGCGAGACGGTCCTTCCACCAGTTCGTACCTTCCCGTGCTTTGGGGGAGACAGGCTGTCCAACTCGAACTAGGCTTTACGACAAGTCGAGTTGTTGGATGGTCGTCATGTCGTCTGAAGAGTTCGCGCCACCGAAGTACGCCCAGATCGTGCAGACGATCAGGCAGAAGATCGCGGACGGGACCTATCCGCCCGGGTCCCTGCTGCCGTCGGAGACGCAGCTTGTTCGAGACTTCAAGGTGAGCCGTCCGACAGTCGTCCGTGCCCTCCAGGTTCTTCAGCTCCGTGGGGTCATCGAACGTGAGCATGGCAAGGGGTCCTTCGTGAAGGCTGCCCCACCGGGCGCGTCCAGCCAAACCCCTCGTCCGGGCCGAGCTGTCCTGGACCGGGTGGAAGCCGACGAGAACTGCACGATCATCGATGCTGGACCACTAACGGCTACTGCTGCGGTCGCGAAGCTGTTGGACGTGCCGGAAGGGTCAACGGTAGTACGGCGCCGTGTTCTCTTCCGTGATGATGACCGGCCAACCGACCTGTTCACCATGTGGTGTCCCGCGCAGCAGGCCGAGGGGACACAACTCGGCGAGGCGCAACTGCTCACCGCCGGCATCAGGCAACATTTCCGGGCGAGCAAGGGACTCAAACTGCAACACGTCGTTGAAAGGCTGAGCGCTCGTCACCCCTCGGCCGACGAGTCGAAGGCGTTGCAGATTCCTAAGTCTTCGGCGGTCCTCGGGGTGCTTGCGAGCATCTTCAACGGTGGTGGGCGGCCCGTGCTGGTGGTAGACCTCGTCCTTCCAGGCGACCTCCATGAGTTGGAGGACTCCTACTCGCTGTAGGCGAAGCCTCCGCGCGCAACCAGACCTACTCGTACCCGACTTCGCGCTCGTTAGCGACTTCGTTGGCTGGGGGAGCCTGGATAGTTACCTCTGGACGCCAGTCGGAAAAACGAGTGTCGAAGATGAGGTCGGTTGAATCACTGTTCTTCTCAGAGGTCACCAATCGGCGGACCAGTCCCTTGGAGTCGGTGGATAGCCGCCAGTTGAGTACGACCGTCTTGTAGTCGAAGCCTTTGGGATAATCCGCGCGAAGCGATGAGGAGACTTTGTATATCTCGCCGAGCGAAACCGCTCCAGAGTACAGAGTCTCGCCTTTACCGCGGCGAACCGTGGTAGTCGACTTGAGCAACGCACCCAAGGTGGCAGGCTCGAGTACGTTCACCATCTGCAGGAAGCCGACCGCAGGCTGAACTTTGTCGTTCCTCAAAACCCACTGCTTACCTTCGGGCAGTACCGGGCTTCCATCGTTAAATATGCGGCCCCAGTAGTACATTCGACCATCAACGATGATGTCCCTGTGATGCTGAGGTATGTCCTCGTATCCGAGGGTCATGAGGGTGCGGTCCGAGGCGACCGGGCGGCCTGACCGATCGAGCTTCACCAGGACTTTCGCTCGGATGCCAACAATCTTCTTGGTGGGTTTGGTACCTCTCTCTACGATCGTGACTCCTCTGTACTTGGACAGCTGAGCCTTCAACGCGGACACAGGATCGGCAGCCTCAGCGCTCGCCGGGAGCGCGGTCATGGCTAACAACACCACCGTCACGGTAACGACGAACCGCTTCATAGAGCCTCCAGACTCGAAGTCGTCCAGAATTCTGCCGATTCGTCCGCCGTCGGGCCAAGTGGTTCTAAGAAAACTTGCGAACTTGTGTTGTCGAGCACCGAAAAGCTGGGAACCGTCACGGCAAC
The DNA here is from genome assembly GCF_014873145.1 of Nonomuraea angiospora. Taxonomy (NCBI): domain Bacteria; kingdom Bacillati; phylum Actinomycetota; class Actinomycetes; order Streptosporangiales; family Streptosporangiaceae; genus Nonomuraea; species Nonomuraea angiospora. The sequence goes on from NZ_JADBEK010000001.1 coordinate 8,552,159, forward strand.
TCGACAAGACGAGTTAGCGACAAGACGACTAGCTAGGATCAGCCTCATGGCACTGCAAGGTCCCATCCCCGTCACGTTCGACATGGTCTTCCCGCACGGCTGCTACATCGTGGGCGAGGTCGAGCCCGTCAAGGACTTCGACGCCTCGACCAACGGACGCTTCGTCCAGACCCGCGACAAGCAGAGCGGAGAGCTCGTCTGGCAGGTCAGCGTCATGGACGCGGACCCGTCGCTCAAGGCGGCTCAGAAGACCGTCTCCGTCAAGATCCTCAGCCCGACGCAGCCGGTTCCTCCGGCTCCGATGGCCGGACTGCCGTTCACGCCGGTCGAGTTCGACCACATGACCGCAACGCCGTACGTCAACCAGGCCGGGCGGCTGGCGTACTCGATCAAGGTTCGCGAGATGCGTGCTCCTCGTCCGGCCGGTAAGGCGACAGCCACTGCCAAGGACGCGGCGTGATGGGGCGGCGTAAGGCGCGTCCGGCCAGCACGATCAACCTCAAGGTCGGCCGGGGCGCTGACGTGCGGAACCATCCGTATCCGCAGCAGTCGCCGGTCCTGGGGCTCGTCTTCGGCGGCACACAGGTGCTCGTCACCATATCGGCCAACGATCACGTCACTCTCGACGACGTCGAGTTCGCTCGGAGTCTGGCGCGGGAGGCCGCCTTGTTCGCGGGTGCGGTGGAGAGTATGTTCCACGGTCTCCCGAACGGGCTGGGGGTGGCTGGTCGATGACGCTCAGCCCGTACACCTATGTCACCGTTTCCATGCGTCCCGGTCAGCCGTCGAGGGTCAGCGTCGCCTTCTGCTCGGCGGAGCTGCGGGCGCGCGCCTGGCTCGGGGAGAGCGGCAAGCCCTGCTTCGACCTGGACACCTCGGACGCCTCGGTGACCGTCTCGATCTCGGGGTCGGTGACCGATGACGACCTGACCGTTGCTCGCGAGATCTTCAACGCCGCCGCTCGGTACCTGGCCGACTGCGAGCGGCTGCACTCCGGCCAGACAGACAAGGCCACCGCTGGCGAGGCGGCCTGATGTTCAGTGGGGCCGCAGGAAGCGGCAACTCCCGGCGGCCCCTCGGTCTTCCGCACACACACGACATGCTTCGAAGGACTTCACCCTAATGTTCAAGAGGATGCCCGGCGACGAGCCGCACCGCATCGTCTCCACCACCCCCGACACGGCGGTGGTCTTAAAACCGGCCGTGCTGCAGACCCCGGCCATCATCACTCTGGTCATCTTCACCGCCCGGTTCGTGGCCGACCTCTTCCGGCTGGGCAAGCGAATCGTCGGCATCCCGCAAGCGATCATCCCGGCCCTGAGAGAGCACCTGCGGCTCTACGTGAAGCCCGAGGCAGGAGCGCTGATCTTCGCCGGGATCAAGGGTGGCCCGATGCGTCGGAGTGGGTTCAACAAGCTCTCCGGCTGGATGAAGGCCGTGCGGGCGATCGGCCGACTCGGGCGCGGGTCTCAAGGACCTCATGGCGCGCATGGGGCACGACAACGTTCAGGCCGCGATGATCTACCAGCACGCCGTCCGTGGAGCCGACAAACTGATCACGAAGCGATCGACAAGCACCTCATCGGGCACGAACTGGCGCGCGACGAGGATGACGACAATCCGCCTGGCCTGCTGGTGCCCGCCGGATGACCGGGAGCCCTAATGGCACGCTAATGGCACGCAGAGATCAAATACCCTAGACAAGATCAAAGCCCAGGTACCGAATCCATCGGTCTCCCTGGGCTTCCGCTATGAGAGCGGGTGACGGGAATCGAACCCGCGCTGTCAGCTTGGGAACTCTTTCAGGATCATGGCCTCCGACCAGGGGAAACGCTGACCTGGGTATACGCCTGTCGAGTGACCGTGAGCCCCCGCGACTCTCCGTGGATCGCCGTCCGAACGGGCACGCAGCGGGCACGGCCCGGCGGCCTGCACGAACTCCACTCGCTCTGCTCGGGCATCTACCTCACTCATCTACGGCCCTACCGGCGAGTGACTCGCGATCACAAAGGGTTGGACAGCGCCTCCGCATGGACAAGAAGATCTCGGCATGGGAACCGACATCCACGGATTCATCGAGTGCCGCACATGGACTCCCGGTCTCGATGTCGGCGAGACCGCTTGGTGCGCGGCTATCTCGCTGAAGATGTTGGTTGGCAGAGACTACGAGGCCTTCGATTGTCTCTTCGGGGTTCGCAGCTCAGGCCACTGGCGACCGATAGCGGCCGATCGCGGGCTCCCCCGGGATGCGTCGGAGAGCACCAAAGCGGGTTTGGCGGAATGGGGGAAAGCCGCCTTCGGTGTCACGTGGTTGAACTGGGATGAGGTCACCGCGATCGACTGGGATGAACCCGCCCTTCATCCGACCAACATAGCCCAGTACCGGCAGCTTCCAGATCAAAGCCTGGAACTCGTTTACCGCTCGGTATGGAGCCGCAGATTCGCTCGGGTAAGTGGCGTGGATACCTTGACGGTCGACCCTTATCAGGTTGCTGTGCTGTGGGATGAAGGCACCGAGTGGAGGGACAGAGACACCGTCTTCCGTGTTGAGCGTGCCACGCGCCGTCGTGCTGTACCGCCTGACAGCCTCTGGCATGGAGTATGGGCAGTCATGCGTACGCTCGCGCATGTTCACGGAGACGATGCTGTCCGCTTGGTGGCCTGGTTCGAGGAGTAGACGATCCGGCATGCCGAACAGCACTTTTCGTGTGTGGAGCGGGTGACGGGAATCGAACCCGCGCTGTCAGCTTGGGAAGTGCATCGAGCACGGCAGGTGAGACGGCTGAGCTGGGGGTTCGACTGGTCGTGAGTGACCGTGGTTGCCCCCTCGTCACCCTGTCTAATTGCACGCTAATTGCACGGCTGTCGCCCCGACTCCACCTCACAACATGGGCGGAACCTGTCAATTCGATCAAGGCAGTTAAGTTTGGCTAATTCTGTGTCGGCTTCTCTGTGGTGTCCTTCTGGTTCTCGTTCTTGGGCTTGTTGATCCACCCGGGACCAGACAGATCGGGCGGGGTGGGGGTGCCGCCGGTGGCGTGGCGTCCAGGGTGAGCGGCTTGAGCGGCGGCCAGGATGACGGCCCACCGATCGCGGACGGCGACAGCGCGGCCGTAGTGCACGTCAACCGGGCGGTGACAGCCGACCCCGGAGTGATGGTGCTCGTGGTTGTACCAGGCATAGAACTCCTGGCAGAACAGTCGGGCATCCTCGACGGAGCCGAAGCCGGGGAAGTCGGAACACCATCCAGCCGACGACGTAGCGGCTGTAGATGTCGATGATCGCGTAGCCCGGACCGCGGGGTTCGGTGATGTTCCAGGCCCACACGCGGTTGGGACGTCGGCTAACAGTTCGGGGACGGTCTTGGGTGGGTGGCGGGCCTGGGCGCGACGTTCGCGCACGCCGTCCTCGGCGCGCAGCAGCCGGTACATCGTGGAGATGCTGCACAGATAGACGCCCTCGTCCAGCAACGTCGCCCATACCCGCGGCGCCTTGTCAATGAACCGGTAGGAGTTGAGCGTCTCCAGCACCTCATGCCGCTCGGCGCGTGACAACGCGTCGGGCGGGGTGGGCCGCGGTGCGGGCGGGCCGGCCGGTCGAGGCCGGGGGTGCGCTGCCGAGTGCAGCGGCGCCCGGGAGATCCCGGTCAGCTCGCAGGCGTTCTTGGTGTTCGGCACCTGTTCCAGGCATCGAACGCCTCAGCGATCACTCGTTCGGCTTGCTCGGCCTCGGGGGCACGTCCGTGCTCTCGGACAGCAGTTCCAAGAGCTCGTGCTCTGATTCGAAAATCGGAGCCGCAGGAGCACGCGGCAGCGAACCCCGACCACTGATCAACGACCGTGGCTCAGCGGACGTTACTCGGTTCAGGCAACGGCGGCGCCCAGGGTGACCTGCTGGCCTGTGAGCTGTTCGAGCTGGCGCATGAGAGTGCGGGTTCTGCGGTCTTTGTTAAGGCGGGATTCGTAGAAGCCCGCGCCGAGGTCGTGAAAGTGGGCGTCGGGGTCGGATAGCGGATGCCATGCGATGGTGAGGACGGAGTTGCTGACGGCGACCAAAGCTCGGCGTTTTCCTCTTCGTTTGGCGATTCTGCGATATCGCGAGCCCAGGAAGGTGTCGGTGCGTGCGACACCGATGCCGACCTCGCCGAGGGCTCCGCTCAGCCAGGGGGAAGCCCCGTCTGCCGGTGGTGTGGTCGGTGCGGCGGCGTTTGATCTGGATGGCCTGGGCGGCATGGGGGAAGGGCAGGCCCGGGCGGACGGCGCAGATCTTCAGGCGGCGGATCTCGCGGTGGCCGTGCCCGGTCTCGTCGATGCGGTCGTTGAGGATGGCCTCGCGTCAGGGCAGAGCCTTGAGCCGGCGCAGCAGCGCGGACTGGTTGTCCGTGACGATGAACAGGTAGTGCCCTCCGGCCGCGACGATCTGCCGGGCGTGCTCGTGCTGGGTGTGCAGGGCGTCGGCGGTGCTGACCACGCTGGTGAGGTCGAGCCTGGACAGCAAGAGCGTGAACGCGGGGATCTCATTGCTTTTGGCTGCGACCACCAGCGGGCGCGAGACTGGGGCCGGAGTTCAGCCGCAAGCAGGCGCCAAGCACAGCAACGCCCATGCGGTCGATGTAAGCCCACTTCCATGGCGGGGACCGTCAGTTTGACCATGCCCTTAGGGCACGGATGAGACTCGTTGCCATGAACGCCGTGAATGAAGTCCCCATGAACCAGAGCCGCCGCACGCCCGCGCGGCCAGGCTGGCCCGAGCTCGGCGTCGCCGTGCTCGCGGCCGCGATCCTGTACGGGGTCGGGGCGACGATCGCCTACCTGCTGCCGGCCGGCTCCCCGGTCTCGCCCGGCCAGGCGAACTTCCTTGTCTCGGGCCTCGCGCCGCTCGGAGCGTTCGCCGTCGCCGTGCTCATCCGCATCCGCGACGTCCGCCCGTTCGGGATGCGGCGCGTTCATCCCGGTTGGCTGCTCGCGGCCATCGCGATCGGCCTCGCGTGCTTCGCGCTCAGCTGGCCGATCTCGGCGATCTTCGACCCGTTCTTCCCCGGGTCGGAGAGCCTCCAGGAGGGCTATCGCGACGCTGCGCGCGCGGGCGCGCTCTCCCTCGTGGTGACGATCGTGCTCGGCGGCCTGCTGACGCCCTTCGGCGAGGAGGTCCTGTTCCGCGGCGTGTTCGCGAGCTTCCTGTTCCGCTGGGGCACCTGGGTCGGCGTGATCGTGAGCGCGGCGGTCTTCGCCGTCGCGCACGGCGTCAACAGCATCATGCCGATCGCGTTCGTCGTCGGGCTCGGCGCCGGGCTGCTGTTCCGATTCTCCGGCTCGATCTGGCCGGCCGTGGTCATCCACGTCGTCCACAACAGTGCGGGCTTGCTGTACCAAGGCATCGGATACTGAGCCGTTCGACGAGCCTCCCCACGGTCGAGATCTCACGCATGAGTGCCGCGATCTTGTCGGGGACGGGGTCGATCGCCTCTTACCGCTGCGTGGCCGTACGCGGTCCTGGTGCGTTGATGGCACCGGCGAGCGCGACGATCACCGGCTGTAGGAGAAGGACGGGCACTCCACGTGAGCCTGGAGGGGCTTGAAGAGGTTCACGGTTCCCGCCGCCCTGGCGGCTCCGTCTCCTCGATCAGCGCTTGGGCGCGAGCGAGTGCCTTCAGCTGGGCGGTGTTGAACAGCTCGGCGAAAGCGGACCCGATCGCGGCCTCGGTGAAGCCCGGGCTGTGCGTCGCCGCGGCGCCGGGGTCCGCCATCCAGGGGAACCGGGCCTGGCTCCGCCGGATCGACTCGGCCAGATGGCGCGCGACGGCCTCGATCGTCGCGTCGTCGGTGTCCGCTGGGAGGTGGTAGAACTCGTCCTCGGCCTTGCCCTCGGTGACCTCTGTCATCAGCTGACGGAGGTCGTCGAGCGCGTCGTCCTTGAGTACCCCCGAGAACACGGTCAGCAAGGCTCGGTCCCGCTCCGACAGTCCTTCGGCGACCGGGCCGAACGGCACCGGGGTGTCCAGGGGGACCCGGTACTCGAGGATGACCGCCAACTCCGCGCGGATCCGTTGCAGGCGCTCGATCGTGCCTGCCAGTTCGGCGTCGAGCACGCGGATGGCTTCGTCGGGCTCCTCGTCCGCACTCCCCATCGCTCGGATCTGGGCGAGCGACAGTCCGAGCTCGGTCAGCCGCTTGATCTGAAGCAGCCGGACGAAGTGCGTCGTCTGATACTGCTTGTACCCGTTGGGCGCTCGGTCGGGCAGCTTGAGCAGCCCCATTCGGTGATAGTGCCGCACCGTCTTGACGGTGGTGCCGGCGAGGTCGGCGAGCTGTCGCGTGCTCCAGGCCATGCCCAGGTCCTCCTCTGATGTCGCGCCGGATCGTCCTGGATCGAGCCCAGCTCATGCCCCAGGGGCACGCTCAACCGCCGGGTCGTCGATCCTCGTTGCAAGATCAGACGACCATCATCATGCTCGTCGAAAACACAGGCGACCACGCTCGGCCAGATCTTTCCGGGGCAGGGAGGGCCTCAACCCCATACAACCCTAGAAACGATCAAAGCCAGGCGGGGAACCCATCCCTGGCCTGGCTTTTCATACTGAGAGCGGGTGACGGGAATCGAACCCGCGCTGTCAGCTTGGGAAGCTGATGTTCTGCCATTGAACTACACCCGCGTGCGACCCGAAGCCGCGTCCCCCACTGTAGCGGAAACTTGGCGTACAACAGCAATCCCAACCCCGCAGAGTTTCCGATCGGGCGGTAGGTTGCTCACCGTGCTGCTATCTGACCGTGACATCCTTGCCGAGATCGAAGTCGGCCGGCTCGGGCTTGATCCGTTCGACCGCGACATGATCCAGCCCTCCAGCATCGACGTACGGCTTGACCGGTTTTTTCGGGTGTTCGAGAACCACCGGTACCCGCACATCGACCCCTCGGTGGAGCAGCCGGATCTGACGCGGATGGTCGAGCCCGACGGTGATGAGCCGTTCATCCTGCATCCGGGGGAGTTCGTGCTGGCCTCCACCTATGAGGTGGTGACGCTGCCGGATGATCTGGCGTCGCGGCTGGAGGGGAAGAGTTCGCTGGGGCGGCTCGGGTTGCTGACGCATTCGACTGCGGGGTTCATCGACCCGGGGTTCAGCGGGCATGTGACGTTGGAGCTGTCGAACGTGGCCACCTTGCCGATCAAGCTGTGGCCGGGGATGAAGATCGGGCAGTTGTGCGTGTTCAGGCTCAGCTCGCCCGCCGAGCATCCGTACGGGTCCGAGAAGTATGGGTCGCGGTATCAGGGGCAGCGGGGGCCGACGCCGTCGAGGTCGTTCCGGGACTTCCATCGGACCAAGGTTTGATATCGGTCCCCCGGTAAGGTGACAAAAAAGACATCAAAGTACCCTCTGTCCCGGGTGTTGCACAACATACGCAGGGTAACCAGTAGGAGAAGGGGACATGAAGTTCGCATTTCGCCTGGTAGCCCGTACCCTTTCCACGGACCATCCCCGCACATCTGGAGAACGACGTGCGCCTGCGTCTCACGCCACGTGAGGACAGCTACTACGACCTGTTCGCAGACTCCGCGAACAACCTGGTCACCGCATCCCGTTTGCTGGTAGAGATCATTAGTGACGGATCGGACAGGGAGGCCCTGGCCGAGAAGATGCGTGCTTGCGAGCACGCCGGGGACGAACGCACCCATGCGATCATGAACCGGCTGAATGAGAGCTTTATCACTCCGTTCGACCGCGAGGACATCTATCGCCTCGCGTCCAACCTCGACGACGTGATGGACGCCATGGAGGCGGCCTCCGACCTCATCGTCCTCTACCAGCTCGACCACCTGCCGAAAGACGTGGTCAGGCAGGTCGAGGTGCTGGAGCGGGCCGCCGAGCTGACCGCCGAGGCGATGCCGCGGCTGCGGTCCATGAAGAACCTCAACGAGTACTGGATCGAGGTCAACCGCCTGGAGAACCAGGGTGACCAGGTCTACCGCAGGCTTCTGGCCAAGCTGTTCAGCGGTGAGTACGACGCGCTCACCGTCATGAAGATGAAGGAGGTCGTCGACGCCCTCGAAGAGGCGGCCGACGCCTTCGAGCACGTGGCCAACACCGTCGAGTCGATCGCGGTCAAGGAAAGCTAGGCCCAGTAGTGGACCTCACGCTCGCCCTCGTCATCGGCGTGGTCGTCATCTCTTTGGTATTCGACTACACCAACGGGTTCCATGACGCGGCGAACGCCATCGCAACCTCCGTCTCGACCCGGGCCCTGACCCCCAGGGCCGCGCTGTTCATGGCCGCGGCCATGAACTTCATCGGCGCCCACCTGGGCACCCAGGTCGCGCAGACGGTCGGCAAGGGGATCATCGACGCTCCGAACGGCCCCCACGGGCTGGTCGTCGTCGCCGCGGCGCTCATCGGCGCGATCTCCTGGAACCTGATCACGTGGTACTTCGGCCTGCCCTCCTCCTCCAGTCACGCGCTCATCGGCGGCCTGGTGGGCTCCGCCCTGGCCTCGGCCAGCGTGGTGCACTGGGACGGCGTGGTCGACAAGGTCGTCATCCCGATGGTGCTCTCGCCGCTGATCGGGTTCACCCTGGCGGCCTTGATCATGATCGCAATTTACTGGATCTTCCGCAACAGCCAGCCGGGCAAGACCAACCGCGGCTTCCGCTACGCGCAGACCGTCTCGGCCGCCGCCATGGCGCTCGGGCACGGGCTGCAGGACGCGCAGAAGACCATGGGTGTCATCTTCCTGGCGCTCACCGTCGGCGGGTTCGCCAACCCGTCCGACCCCATCCCGCAGTGGGTCATCCTGGCCGCCGCCGGGGCGATCTCACTGGGGACGTACGCGGGCGGCTGGCGCATCATGCGTACGCTCGGCCGGCGCATCATCGCGCTCGACCCGCCCCAGGGCTTCGCCGCGGAGTCGGCGGCGGCGACGGTCCTGTACGGGGCGGCCATCGGGTTCGGGGCGCCGATCTCCACCACGCACACGATCACCACGGCGATCATGGGTGTGGGGGCCACCAAGCGGCTCAGCGCCGTGCGGTGGGGGATCGCCGGGAACATCGTGACCGCGTGGATCCTGACCATCCCGGCCGCCGCCCTGGTGGCCGCCGTCTCCTACTTCATCCTTCACGCGATCGTGGAGTAGCCGCCTCCTCGGCGGGCGCGTACATCACGTCCACGTCCCAGCGGTTGAAGCCGAGGGACTCGTACAACCTGATCGCCGCCGTGTTGGCCTCGTCCACGTACAGCATCGCCTGGGCGAGGCCACGCGAGCGCAGGTGGCACAGCCCGGCCAGGGTCAGCGTCCGGCCCAGGCCGGTGCCCTGCTGCGTGGGGTCGACGCCCACGACGTAGACCTCTCCCAGGGGCTCGTGGCCGTGGGAGGAGGAGCCGTGGATCTTCGTCCAGTGGAAGCCGGCCAGCCGGTCGCCGCGGAAGGCCAGGAAGAACCCCTCAGGGTCGAACCAGGGCTCCTCCTCGCGGCGGATCAGGTCGTCCATCGTCCAGGCGCCCTGCTCGGGGTGGTGGGCGAAGGCGGCGGCGTTGACCTTGAGCCAGGCCTCCTCGTCCTGACCCGGTACGAACGTGCGCAGCACGACCCCGTCGGGCAGGGCGGAAGCCTCAAGAGGGGCGAAGAGGGAGCGGCGCATCTGCCAGAGCGAGCGCACCCGCTCGAAGCCGAACGTGGCCGCCAGCGCCCCGGCGCCCGCGTGGTCGCCGTGCGCCCACAGGCGCGGCCGCCCGTCCGCCAGCTCCACGACCGCGCTCAGCAGGCGCGCGCCGTGCCCTTGGCGGCGGTGGGCGGGGTGGATGACGAGCTCGGCGCTCGGCCCCTCGACCTCGTCCGTCGGGTCGATGTGGGCGTAGCCCACGAGCGTGCCGTCCGTCTCCAGGAGCAGGGACCGGGCCTGCGGATCGCCGCCGTAGCGGAGATGGAGCATCACGTGCTCGTTGAGCGGGCGGACGCCGTCGGCCTCCGTCGCCGCCTCCACCAGGTCGAGCACCGCGGCGACCTCGGTGTCGTCGAGCCGTTCCCTGATCTTCACATGCTCGCCCACAGGCCCTCCTTCGCTGTGAGCGATCACCTGGCGCCAATCCCATCCTTCGCTCACAGAACGAACTCTAGGCGTATGACTGGCAAATAACGCCATGTGACAACCTGACAAATCGTTACCTTTGCGACATTGGCTGCATAGGTTCCCGCCGTAACGTCTAGGGCCATGACGTCTCGTTCCTTCCTCCGGCTGGCGCTGGCCGGAGCCGTCGCCTCGGGTGCGGTCATGCTCGCCACGCTCCCGGCGGACGCGAGCAAAGCCCCTCGTACGGTGCCCGTACGGCTGCTCGCGCTCAACGACTTCCACGGCAACCTCGAACCCCCCACCGGATCCTCCGGCCGCATGGTGGACGAGAACGGCCAGACCGTGGACGCCGGTGGCGCCGCGTACGTCGCCACCCACATGAAGGCCCTGGCCGACAAGAACACCATCGCCGTGGCCCAGGGCGACCTCATCGGGGCGACGCCGCTGATCTCGGCGGCCTATCACGACGAGCCGTCGGTCGAGTTCATGGGCAAGCTGGGGCTCAAGGTGGCCGCGGTGGGCAACCACGAGTTCGACGAGGGCTACACCGAGCTGCGGCGCATCATGAAGGGCGGCTGCCACCCGGTGGACGGCTGCTCGCCCGCCGGGCCGTGGAAGGGCGCGCAGTTCGACTACGTGGGCGCGAACGTCCTGTTCAAGAACCGCAACGAGAAGACCGACGCGCTCGCCGCCCTCGGCGGCTCGAACTCGGCGCAGGTCAAGCAGGTCCTGTCGGACTGGGGCGTGCCCGCGCTGCCGCCGGTCAGCATCAAGTGGATGAACGGCGTGCCGATCGGCTTCATCGGCCTCGTCACGCAGACCACGCCGAACATCGTCACGGCCGAGGGCATCAAGGACCTCAAGTTCGTGGACGAGGTGAAGGCCGCGAACGTCGCCTCGAAGCTGCTCAAGCTCGTCGGGGTGAAGGCGCAGGTCGTCCTGGTGCACGAGGGTGACCAGGTGAACGCCGGCCAGTCGCCCGACGCCTGCAGCGCCGTCCCGGGGGCGGGCAACCGCATCGCCACGCAGGTGGACCCGGAGATCGACATCGTGCTCAGCGGGCACTCTCACCAGGCGTACCTGTGCAAGGTCAAGGACCCGGCGGGCAACGACCGCGTCTACTCGCAGGGCGGCTCGTTCGGGCGGGTCATCACGCAGGTGGACCTGAACGTGAACGTCAAGACGCGGGACATCGACCGCGCCTCGGTCGTCGCGGACAATCACGTCGTGACCCGCACAGTCACCCCGGATCCCGAAATTTCGGCGTTCGTGCAGACGTGGAAGGACCGCGTCGCCCCCGTCGCCAACAAGCCGGTCGGCAAGATCACCGCCGACATCACGAACACGGCCGCGCCGTCCGGCGAGTCCGCGCTCGGCGACCTCATCGCCGACGGCCAGCTGGCCGCCACGAAGACCGGCGGCAACGCCCAGATCGCCCTGATGAACCCGGGCGGGGTGCGGGCGTCCCTGACGTACACGACGTCCCCGGCGAACGAGGGCGACGGGGTCGTCACGTATGGCGAGGCGTTCACCGTGCAGCCGTTCAACAACCTCATGCAGGTCGTCACGCTCACGGGCGCCCAGCTCAAGACGGTGCTCGAGCAGCAGTTCACCGGCGGGCCCAACAACCAGCCGTTCACCAAGATCCTGCAGCCGTCGTCGAACCTCACCTACACCTACAGCCGGAGCGCCGCCTGGGGCTCCAAGGTGTCGGACATCAAGATCGACGGGGCGCCGGTGACGGACACACAGTCGATCCGGGTCGCCGCGAACAACTTCCTCGTGGGCGGCGGCGACGCCTTCGCCGCCTTCAAGGACGGCACCGACCTGTGGAGCGGGCCGCTGGACATCGACGCCTTCGTCGAGCAGCTCGGCAGGGACAACCCCATCGCCCCGCCGGCCACCAACCGGATCACCGTCGTCGACTGATCCCTGTTTCCCTCCGGCCCGCCCGTTTCCTCTCGGGCGGGCCGACCTTTTTTCGCGGGCCCGTTCTTCTCCACGGGTCCGTTCTTCTCCACGGGTCCGTTCTTCTCCACGGGCCCGTTCTTCTCCGCGCGGAGCGTTTCCCGCCGTACGTGGCGGGGCTTTTTCAGCTTGTACGGCAGAGCACGGGCGGCCCCACCCGCCGCACGTGGCGAGGGGCCTCCAGGGTGACGCCCGCTGACCCGCACGGGGCCGGCCGCCGTTACGGCGCCCCCATCAGCGCTTCCAGGCCAGCCACTTGCGCGCCCCCATCAGCGCTTCCAGGCCAGCCACTTGCGCGCCACCTCCGCCTCCAGGTCCACCCCGTGATGGTGGGCCATGAGAACCACGTGGCACAGCACGTCGGCCAGCTCCTCCCGGAAGCCCGCGTCCAGTTCGTCGGCCGTGCGCCCCTTGGTCCTGGCCCGGCCCGAGCGCATGAGGAACGCCTGGGTCAGCTCGCCGAGCTCCTCCTGGAGCTTGAGCAGGAACCAGGTGTCGTCACGCTCGATGCCGAGCTTGTCCGCGTACTGGCTGGAAATGGGTTCGATCTCGGCGGCGAGCTGGCGCAGATCCATGGGCGCGAGCCTACGGCAGAGCGCGACCGATCACGGCTCCCCGTAAAGGGGGAGCACGACGACGAAGCGGGCCCCGGGGAAGTGGTCGGCGAGGGTGAGGGTGCCGGAGTGGGCCATGGCGATGTCGCGGGACAGGGCCAGGCCGAGGCCGCTGCCGCCCTTGTCCTTGGCCCTGGCGGGGGCCAGGCGGGTGAAGCGTTCGAAGACCCGCTCCCTGTCCTGCGGCGGGATGCCGTCGCCGTCGTCGGTCACCGTGACGATCACCTTGTCGCCCTCTACCGCCACCTCCAGGTCGATCCGGGTGGCGGCGTGCCGGGTGGCGTTGTCGAGCAGGTTGGTCAGCAGGCGGTCGAGCTGTATGAAGGAACCGTGGACGGGCGCCGCGGCGCACACGTCGGGGATGATGGGCACCCGGTCGCCCTCGCGGCGGCGGACTTGGTCCATCGCCACGCGGGCCAGGTCCACCACGCGGCGCTCGCCGGCCGCGCCGGCGTCCAGCCGGGCCAGCATCAGCAGCTCGTCGATGATGCCGGCCAGGCGGTCGGCGGCGATCAGCGCCTGCTCGCCGGTGGCCCGCCAGTCCGTATCGTCCGGGTAGGCGTGGGCCACCTCCAGCTGGGTGCGCAGGGCCGAGATGGGGCTGCGCAGCTCGTGGGAGGCGTCGGCGACGAAGCGGCGCTGGGTCTCGGCGGAGCGTTCGAGGCGGTCGAGGGTGTCGTTGGTGGTGGTGGCCAGGTCGGTGATCTCGTCGCCGGTGTCGGGCACCGGCACGCGCCTGGTGAGGTCCTGACCGGTGATCTCGGCCAGTTCGGCACGGATGCGTTCGACGGGGCGCAACGCGGACCCGACCGTGATCCAGGTGATGCCCGCCACGCTCACCAGGACGAGCGGAGTGCCAATGAACACCAGGACATATATCCATCTGAGGGCCCGGTCCACGTCGGTCAGCGAGGACGCCCCGTAGACCGTCGCAGGGCCCTCAGGGGTCAGCACCGACATGGCCATGACGAGGTAGTGGGTCTCGGGCTCGTCGGGGCTGCGCGAACCGGTGCGCTCGGCGAAGCGGATGGTGTCGGGCCAGGTGGGCTTGAGGTCCGTCAGCCGCAGGCCCTGGGCCAGGCCGGGGCTGCTCGCGAGCATTCTGCCGTCCGTCGTGACCACCTGGAGGATGTGGACGCGGGACGGCGTCTCCAGCACCCGCGGCAGGCTCCCGGCACGCGCCTCGGCGGCGACCCGCCGTACGGCCAGCTCGACCCTCGCCTGGACCATGCCGCGCAGGTTTTCGGGGACGGTGGCGAGCGTGATGGCGGCGCTCGCGGTGAAGACCACGGCTGCTATCAAGGTCGCGACCGTGGTCAGCCGTGCGCGGATCGAGCGTGGAAACAGCCGTCTCACCATCCCATCCGGTCGCAACTGCGTCACTGTCTGTGACATTTACCCGCGCACGGCCCTCGCAACATGGCCGGTTGTGCGCCCGAGATGGGCTTTCGCTGGTGGCGATTCCGCTGAGGGCGTGCAGACCTACCGCGCCCGAACCCGGCGGGCCAGGGTGGATGCCATGAAGCTTTTGGTGCTGGGCGGCACGGAGTTCGTGGGGCGGGCGTTCGTGGACGAGGCGGTGGCGCTCGGCTGGGAGGTGACGACGTTCAACCGCGGCACCCACGAGCCGCGGGCCGGCGTGACGGCGTTACGCGGTGACCGCACGGCTCCCGGCGGTCTGGCGGCGCTGGAGCGCGGGGAGTGGGACGTGGTGGTCGACACCTGGTCCTGGGCGCGGGCCGCGGTCGGCGAGGCCGCCTCGCTCCTGGCCGACCGGGCCGGCCGTTACGTCTACGTGTCCAGCCGGTCGGTGTACGCACGGCCGGTGCCGTTCGGCGCGGACGAGAGCGCCCCGGTCGTGGCGGTGGCGGCGGACGACGGCGACGGCGACTACGCCAAGGACAAGGCGGGGGCGGAGCTCGCGGCGGTCGCGGCGTTCGGGGACAGGGCGCTGCTGGCTCGCGCGGGCCTGATCCTGGGCCCTTACGAGAACATCGGGCGCCTGCCCTGGTGGCTGAGCCGGATCGCCCGCGGCGGCCCGGTGCTCGCCCCGGAGCCGCGCGACCTCGGCCTGCAGTACATCGACGCCCGGGACGTGGCCGTCTGGTGCCTGGCGGCGGCCGAGCGCGGGCTCGGCGGGGCCTATGACGTGGTGAGCCCGCCGGCATTCGCGACGATGAGGCAGCTCCTGGAGACCTGCGTCAAGGTGACCGGATCGGACGCCGAGCTGCGCTGGGTGGCGGCCGAGCGGATCCTGGCGGCGGGCGTGCAACCGTGGACGGACCTGCCGATCTGGCTGATGGGCGAGGACTACGACTTCTTGCAGGGGGGCGACGTGTCCAAGGCGGTGGCGGCGGGCCTGCGGTGCCGTCCGCTGGAGGAGACGGTGGCCGATACGTGGGAGTGGCTGCGGAGCATCGGCGGCCGGCCCCCGATGCGCCCGGACCGGCCGAGCGTCGGCCTCGCCCCGGAGGTGGAGGCGCGGCTGCTGAGCTGAGGGTGTCCGGGAAATGGTGACGGCCACCCCGGCCCTCTCCGCGGGCTCTCGTCAGAGAACGGAGAAAGGCTCGTGATGGCCGCGGGCAACAGTCTGCCGTCCGGGGGTGGCCGCCGCAGGCAATTCCGACAAATGCTCTCGACTTCCCGCAAGCCATCATGTCGTTATGGGTACGTGGGTCTACATACGCGGCTGGCTGGAGTTCTCCGGTCAACGGGCCGAGGTTGAGCGGATCATCCGGCAGGGCGAGCCGGAGGGCTGGGCCTTCCCCGAAGGGGGCTGGCTCGATGCCGCCTGCTACGCGCGTGCCGTGCGCGAGAGCCACGCCGGCGAGGTTCTCGCGCTGATCCGCCGGATCGCCGCCCTGCCGCCCGACGCGGACGGTGACTGCGTCTGCGGTCTCTTCCTCGTGTTCCACGAGGTCGAGGGGCAGCAGGAGTGGCAGGTCCGCGACGGCGGCGTCCTCGTCGGCCGGGCCTCGCCGCGCCACGACTACCTGTGGAAATAGGGTCAGCGTGCCTTGCCGCGCCACGACTGCCTGTGGAAATAGGGTCAGCGTGCCTTGCCGCGCCACGACTGCCTGTGGAGATAGGTCAGCGTGCCGCGGCGCGGCCGGCCTGGCGGCCGGAGAAGAGGCAGCCGCCGAGGAAGGTGCCTTCGAGGGCGTTGTAGCCGTGGACGCCGCCACCCCCGAAGCCCGCGATCTCACCCGCCGCGAACAGGCCGTCCACGGGCTCGCCGTCCGGCCCCAGGGCGCGGGAGTCGAGGTCGGTCTGGATGCCGCCGAGCGTCTTGCGCGTGAGCACGTGGAGCATGACCCCGATCAGCGGCCCGGCGGCGGGATCGAGGATCCGGTGCGGGGCGACGGTCCGGCCCAGCTTGTCGCCGAGATAGCGGCGGGCGTTGCGGATGCCCTGGACCTGGGAGTCCTTGCTGAACGGGTTGGCCACCTGCAGGTCGCGGGCCTCGATCTGGCGGCGCACGAGGTCGGCGTCGAGCAGGGGTTCGAGCGTCAGCTGGTTCATCTTGGCGACCAGTTCGTCCAAGGTGCCGGCCACGACGAAGTCGGCGCCGTTGCGCTTGAACGCCTCCACCGGGGCCGGGGCGCCCTTCCCGAGGAGGCGCTCCCGGAGGAACGCCTTGCGGTCGTTGCCGGTGATGTCGGGGTTCTGTTCGGAGCCCGACAGGGCGAACTCCTTCTCGATGATCTTCTGGGTGAGCACGAACCAGGAGTGGTCGTGGCCGGTGCCGCGCAGGTGGCGCAGGGTGCTCAGCGTGTCGTAGCCGGGCAGGCAGGGGTCGGGCAACCGCCGCCCCAGCGCGTCGAACCACATCGAGGAGGGACCGGGCAGGATCCGGATGCCGTGACCCGGCCAGATCGGGTCCCAGTTGCGCAGGCCCTCCGTGTAGTGCCACATGCGGTCGCGGTTGACCAGCCGTACCCCGGCCTCGGAGCTGATGTCGAGCATCCGGCCGTCCACGTACGCCGGCACGCCCGTGACCATGCTCTCCGGCGCGTTGCCCATCCGCTCCGGCCAGTAGCGGCGCACCAGGTCGTGGTTGCCGCCGATGCCGCCGCTGGTGATGATCACCGCCGGCGCCGTCAGCTCGAACTCGCCGATCCTGTCGCGGTTGGAGGCCACCCCTCGCGGCGAGTCGTCCTCGGCCAGCAGCGTGCCCCGCACGCCCTGTACGGCGCCGCCGCTGACGATCAGCTCGTCCACCTGGTGGCGGTGGTGGAAGGTGACCAGCCCGCTGTCGGCCGCCTGCCGGACCATGCGGACGAACGGCTTCAGCACCCCCGGCCCCGTCCCCCAGGTGACGTGGAAGCGCGGCACGGAGTTGCCGTGCCCGTCCGCGCGCAGGTCGCCCCGCTCCGCCCAGCCGACCGTGGGCAGGAACTTGATGCCCAGCCCGTCCAGCCAGGCCCGCTTCTCCCCGGCGGCGAACTCGACGTAGGCCCGCGCCCACCGCACGGCCCAGGAGTCCTCGTCGTCCAGGCGGTCGAACTGGGCGCTGCCCTGCCAGTCGTTCCAGGCCAGCTCGAAGGAGTCCTTCACACCCATCCGCCGCTGCTGCGGGGAGTCGACGAGGAACAGCCCCCCGAACGACCAGAAGGCCTGGCCGCCCAGGTTGGCGGCGTTCTCCTGGTCGAGCACGGCGACCTTCTTGCCCCGGGAGGTCAGTTCGCAGGTCGCCACCAGACCGGCCAGCCCGGCCCCGACGACGATGACGTCAGCGTTCATGCGCCGATGATTCCACCTGATCAGCGTCCACCATAAGCCGCCCAGGCCCTGATTTCGGGCAGGTGCCGCGGTCGGTCGGGCAGCCGGGCGCGCGGCGGGTGCCCCAATCGGTCAGGCAGCCGGGCCCGCGGGTGCCCCGGTCGGTCGGGCGGCGGGGCGCGGCGAGTGCCCCAGTCGGTCAGGCGGCAGGGCCCGGCCGCCGTCGCGGGGCTGCTGCCGGACGGCGGCCGGGCCCTGTCGCCGCGGCCGGAGACTCAGGTCTTTCTTCTGCTCGCCGCTCCCCCTTTGGCGGGGCTGCGCGTCGAAGTCATGCCGCTGGTCGGACCGGGAGACAGATGGTGCTCCAGGGACTTCATGATCTCGGGTGCCAGGACCTCTGCCAGTGCCGGCGCGAGGGCGTCCGCCAGCGCGGACGACAACACCTGCGTGAGCAGGAGCCGTTCCATCGGCGACGCCTTCGACGCCGTACGCGAGGTCGACGACAGGGCCGATTCGATCAGGCTCGCCATGGGATCCCCGCCCCGGGTACGGGCCTTGGTGGTCTGGCCGGACTCGCTGAGGATGTCGCGGATGAGGTCGTCGATCATGGACTCCAGAGGGTTGTGCTCGGATGAGTTACCGGTTTGCTCCGGCGCCATGAGGTGCTCCTTTACGGTCGGTGTGAGCCGTCTCCCGATTTCCCCTTGCCGGGAAACCAGGAGACGGCGTTCTTCCTTGCGGGCCGGCGGGCGCGGTGATCGGGCGCGGTGATTCGGCGCGGTGGTCGGGCGGCTGTCGGGCGGTTATCGGGACGCAAGGGCGGCCAGCATCAGCGGGTGCTCGATGCCGGTCTCTTCGCCTTCCGCGCGGCGGCGCATGAGCGCGGCGAGCAGGAGGGGGTGCTCGATGATGTTCATCCCGCTCTCCCTGCGGCGGCGCATGAGCATCGCCAGCATCAGCGGGTGCTCGATGCCGGTCTCTTCGCCTTCCGCGCGGCGGCGCATGAGCATGGCGAGCAGGAGGGGGTGCTCGATCATGCTCGTGCCGCTCTCCTTGCGGCGGCGCATCAGCATGGCGAGGAGGAGCGGGTGCTCGATGCCCATCTCGGTGCCTTCCTCGCGGCGGCGCATGAGCATGGCGAGCAGGAGGGGATGCTCGATCATGCTCATGCCGCCTTCCTTGCGGTGGCGCATGAGCATCGCCATCAGCAGCGGGTGCTCGATGCCCATCTCGGTGCCCTCCTCGCGGCGGGCCGCGAGTGCGGCGAACATCAGCGACTCGAACGCCTCCCGCTCTTCGGTGCCGCGCTGCTCGGAGGTCTCGGTACGCTCTGCGGTCGTGGTCATCTGACTCCCTTTCAGGCCTGGTGGTGTTGCCGGAGATGCATGCGACCGATACCCGCGAGCGATAGGCCCCATTCGCCCGGAGAGCGTGTCGCACGGTTCCTGACCTGGCCTTTTACGTGGATCGCCGCAGCGCTCACCCGGGTGCTAGGACCATCGGCGTAGAACGTCTAGGGCGTGCGGCCGATCCGGTACGGCTCTCGCGCGTGCTGATACTCCTGCTCATGTCGATCACCTCCGCGCAGCGCCAGTCCGGCGTGCGGCCGTTTCTCGTCGGGATGTTCGTGGACGCCCTGGGCAGCGGCCTGTATTACCCGCTCACCTTGCTGTTCCTCCACAGGGTCACGGGCCTGCCCATGACCGTGGTCGGGCTGGGGGTGACGGCCGCGGCCGCGGTGGGGCTGGCCGCCAATCCGGTGGCCGGCGTGCTCATCGACCGGTTCGACGCACGGCGGGTGCTGATCGGTACGTACGTGCTGCGCGGGCTGGGCTTCGCCGCGTACCCGTTCGTGGACGGCTTCGCCGCGCTGATCGTGGTCGCGGCGGTGGTCGCGTTCGGGGATCGGGCCTACTATCCCGCCTCCGGTGGCTACATCTCGGTCCTGGCCGCGGGCGCGGACCGGGACCGGCTGTACGCGCTGATGTCGACCGCCAGGAACGTCGCGTTCGGCCTGGGCGGGCTGCTGTCGGCGGGGGTGGTGTCGCTGGGCGGCACGACCGGCTTCGTGATCATCGCCTCGGTCAACGCGGCCAGCTTCGCGGTGGCCACCGGCTGTCTGGTCCTGTCGGGGCGGCGCGCACCGGTGGAGCCGGCGCCTTCGGAGCGGGGCGGGTACCGGCGGGTGCTGGCGGATCGGCCGTTCCTCGGGCTGGTGGCGGCCGAGCAGGCGTTCACGCTGACGCGCCTGGTCCTACCTGTCGCGCTGCCGGTGTACGCCGTCACCGTGCTCGGCGCCCCCGACTGGTTGCTGGGCCTGCTGTACACGCTCAACACGATCCTGGTGGCCGTGGGCCAGCTCGCGGTCCGGCGACGGCAGCGCGCCGCCCGCCGTACCCACGCCATGGCCCTCGGCGGGGCGGTCCTGATCGTGTCGTGCGTCGCGTACGCCGCGGCGGCCGCGTTTCCCCCGGGACCCCCGCGCGTCATCGCCCTGGTGACGGCCACCCTCGTCTTCACGGGGGGCGAGCTGATGCACGCCACCCCGTCCTGGGCCCTGGCCGCGGCGACGGCACCGCCCGCCCTGCGCGGCCGTTACCTCGCCATCCACCAGCAGACCTGGGCCATCGGCAACGTCGTCGCCCCGGCCGCCTTCTCGGCCCTGCTGGGCGCCGCGCCCGTGCTGCTGTGGGGCACCCTCACCGTCCTGCTCGCGCTGGCGAGCCTCACCCTCCTGCGCCTCTCCCGCCGCCTCCCGCCCGACGCCGTCGCCGCACCGGGCGCCTGACGTGGCCGCCTCGGGTTGACCTTGACGCGACGTCAACGTGTCTAATCAGGGGCGACCGGCCCGAGAGAGCTGAAAGTGAGGGGACCGATGGTCAGAGCCGCGCTGCGGATCGTGCTGTTCGAGCTGAAAGGACTGCTGGCCATCGGGCAGTGGATCATCAGGCGTCGTGATGGCGTGCCGGACGGGGCGACCGTCGTGACATACACGAAGGCGCAGACGTTCATGCTGTCGCTGATGCTGTTCGCGATGGCGGTCGAGACCGTGGTGGTCGATCTGCTGCTGGTCGCGCTCGACGTGCCGGCGTGGCTGCGGTTCGCGGTGCTGATCGCCGACGTGTACGGGCTGCTGTTCGGGGTCATGCTGGCCGCCGCCTGCGCCACGAGGCCGCACGTCATCACCCCGGACGAGTTGCGCATCCGGTTCGGCGTGTATTTCGACGTACGCGTACCGGTCGAGCGGATCGTCGCCGTGCGGGCCAGTCGCAACTACAACGAGAGCGGCATGGTCATCGTCAAGGACGGGCGGCTCAGCGTGGCGGTCTCGTCGCAGACGAACGTGACGGTGGAGCTGAGCGAGCCGGTGGCCTTCGTGCGGCCGTTCGGCAGCCGGGGGGAGGCCACGTCCATCCGGTTCTTCGCCGATGAGCCGGAGAAGGTCGTGGCGGCGCTGCGTACGGACCGGACCGCCGAGGCCGCCTGATCCGCCGGCGTCGCGGACCGGTTCCGGTGCGGTCCGGCCCGCGAGGGAGCTGAAGGCCGGGCCGCGGGGCCCGGCCCGCGAGAGAGCTGAAGGCCGGGCCGTGGAGCCCGGCAGGCGAGGGGGGCAGGGCCGGGCCGTCGCGGCCCGGCCCTTCGTGCGGGTTAGCGGGTGATCTTGACGTCGTCCACGCCGGCCTCCACCAGGGAGGCGCCCGAGGCGTCGGCGGCGTCGATGAGGATGCGGACCGTCTGGCCCGCGAACGCGTTCAGGCTGGCCGTGGCCGTGGTCCAGGCGCCGTCGCGGTTGGTGGCGGCGCCCGCCTGGTTCAGGACCGTGGTGGTGGTGCTGCCGACCACGCGGACCCGGAAGTAGTCGGCGCTGGAGGCGTTCGAGCCGTGCGCCAGGTACCACGAGAACGACAGGTTCAGCGGACCCGTGGACGGGAGCGTGATCGGGGGCGACTGGATCGAGGAGACGCCGCCGTCGAGGTCGTAGTCACCGGCGGCCGAGCCCGCCAGGCGGCCCGTGACCAGGTCGTTCGTGCCGCTGACCGTGGTGCCGAGCTGCTTGGCGCCGCTGGAGGTGGTGGCCTCGGGGTCGCCGCGCTCCCACTGTCCGGTGGTGGCGGTGTCGGTGCTCGACGGGTTGACCGTCCAGCCGTTGGCCGTCTCGAACGTGTCCTGCCAGACCACCACGGGCGGTACGGCGGTGGCGATCGTCCACACCGAGTACGCGATCGCGTCGGCGTTCCGGTCGAGCGCGGTGTCGTTGATGTTGGAAGTGGTGTCGCACGAGCGGTGGTAGCAGGCGTCGAACGCCTGACCGGCGGTGCCGCCCCACAGCGTGGCCTGGGCCGAGCTCTTGATGCCCTCCGCGCCCGTGAACGTGCCGCCCGCCGGGATGCCGACCGCGATGAACGGGCCGTAGTCGGAGCGGCCGTCGAAGTCGGTGCCCCGGGTCGGCACGCCGATCGACGTGAAGTAGTCCTGGATGACCTTCTCCAGCTCCGCGGATCCGGTCGGGCCGGGACCGGAGCCGGTGCCGTCCGAGTTGTCGCCGTCGTACACGAAGTATCCGGGGTTCGGGGAGCCGACCATGTCGAAGTTCAGGTACCCCTTGATCCGTGCGCGGTCCGCGGCCGCCAGGTTGTTCACGTAGAACTGCGACCCGCGCAGCCCCAGCTCCTCCGCGCCCCACCAGGCGAAGCGCAGGTGCTTGGCCGGCTGGAGAGCCTGGCGCGACACTTCGAGCGCGGTCTCCAGGATGGACGCGCTGCCCGAGCCGTTGTCGTTGATGCCGGGACCGGCGGTGACGCTGTCGAGGTGCGCGCCGACCATGAGGATGTCGTTGGGGTCCCCGCCGGGCCAGTCGGCGATGACGTTGTAGCCGGTGGCGCCGTTGTAGGTGAACGACTGGAGCGTGGTGGTGAAGCCTGCGGCGTCCAGCTGGCCGCGTACGTAGTTCGCGGAGGCCAGGTAGCCCGGGCGGCCGTGTGCGCGGTTGCCGCCGTTGGCGGTGGCGATGGACTGGAGCTGGGTGAGGTGGGCCTTGACGTTGGTGAGGGAGATGTCCGGGGCTGCTGCGGCCTGCGCCGGCACGGCCGTCAGGGCGGTGATGGCCAGGGATAACGCTGTTGCCGCGACGATGATCGATCGCATTGCGGCGCCTCCATCCGAGGTCGAGGGTGGGAGATCCCGAGATGGTGCTCGTTGGAACCGGTGGTGCTCGTTGGAACCGGTGGTGCTCATTGGAACCGGTGGTGCCGTGGTGCCGTGGTGCGAAGGTGTCGAGGTGGTGCCGTGGTGCCGTGGTGCCGTGGTGCCGTGGTGCGAAGGTGCCGAGGTGCCAAGGTGGTGCCCGGGTGGGCGGCCGCCAAGTCGGCCGCCCACCCGGTGTGGAGCCGTCAGGCGGCCGACTTCGCGGCCAGGGGTGCCGTCGCGGGGGCCGTTCGCGGCGGGATGGAGCGCAGGTTGAAGGCGAAGCGGGCGACGGAGTCCGCGATCGCGTCCAGGTCCACGTCCAGCGCGGTGTCGTCGATGTTGGCGATCGTGTCGCATGCCTGGTGGTAGCAGGCGTCGTACGCGACCCCCGCCGTGCCGCCGAACAGCGCCGCCTCCTCGGGCGTCTTGATGCCCTCGGCGCCGGTGAAGATCCCGCCCGCCGGGATGCCGGCGTCGATGAACGGGCCGTAGTCGGAGCGCCCGTCGAAGTCGGTGCCGACGGTGGGCAGGTTGCGCGAGCCGTAGAAGGCTTCGAGTTGCTTCTCGATCTGTGCCGATCCGGGCGGCCCGGCCGGGGAGCCCTCGTTGTCGGAGTTGTCCCCGTCATACAGCTTGTACGCGTAGTTGGGCGAGGCCACCATGTCGAAGTTCAGGTAGACCCGGATCCGGTCGCGCTGCGTCTCCGGCAGCGACGCGACGTACTGGTCGGACCCGAGCAGCCCGATCTCCTCGCCCGCCCAGAAGCCGAAGCGCACCTTGTTCTTCACCGGATAGAGCGCCATCTCCTCGGCGACCTCCAGGATGGACGCGGTGCCCGAGCCGTTGTCGTTGATGCCGGGACCGGCGGGCACGCTGTCGAGGTGGGCGCCGGCCATCACCACGTTGCGCGGGTCGCCGAAGCGGGACTCCGCGATCACGTTGTCGTTGGTGCCGAGCACGAGGGTGGAGTCGACCTTGAGCCGTACGGTCGCCCCGGCCGTGGCCGCCAGCTCGTTGCCGACCGCGAAGTCGGCGAAGACCATCGGGACCCCGGCCCGCCACTCGCCGATGTCCAGCGGGTACGCGTCGGTCCGGCCCGGCTGGCCCTCGTTGAACACGATGATCCCGGAGGCCCCGGCGCGTCCCGCGTTGCGGATCTTCAGGGCGAAGGCGCACGTGCCGCGCTGGATGAGCGCGATCCGCCCGGCCACGAACCCGTCGAAGTCGGACGCTTCGCAGCCGCTGGTCGAGGTCGGTGTGGGGGTCGGCGGCAGGGTCAGGTCCACGGCCTGGACCTGCGCGGTCACGTCACCGGCGGGGGAGGGCTCGAAGGAGAAGAAGTCGTCGTTCGGCGCGTACGTCTTGGAGCTCGGCGCGGTGAGGCTGAGCGTGGGCGGGGAGTTCTCGGCCCAGCTCTGGACGAAGTCGATCGGCTGGAGCGTGACCTTGTATCCGGCCTTGCGTAGTTTGCCTGCCACGTAGTCGCGGGAGGCGTTGTAGCCGGGGGTGCCCGCGGCGCGGGTGCCGCCGTTGGCGTCGGCGATCGCCTGGAGGGCGGCGAGGTGCTTCTTGGCGTTCGGGCCCTTCACCTGCTTGACGAGCAGTTTGGCGAAGAGGTCGTCAAGGCCGCCGGCGTTGGCCGGGGTGGTCAGAGCCAGCGGTAGGGCTAGTGCGGTGATCAGTGCGATGGCGATTCGACGCATAAGGGTTCCCCTGGTGGACGAATGCGATGATTCCCTCGAGCCGCCACGCGAACGTAACCCGGCAGAGGATCACTGAGAAGGCCCACTCGGGCGTCAATATCCGGACATATCCGGATGAGGTCACTCGGCGCGGCGGGCGCGGGCGCGCCGCTTGCCCTCGTGCATCGCCTGTACGCGGGCGACCGGGATCGTGTGCCCCTCCTCGACCAGGTCGGCGGGCAGCCGCTGCGGCTCGGGCATGGACTCCGCCCACGGGTCCGCGTCCTTGAGCAGCCCGGCCGCCGTGTGCACGGTGAAGTCGGCGGGCACGACCTGATCGAGCGACTCCCACGCCACGGGGAACGACACGGGCGCGCCGGGGCGTACGCGAGGGCTGTAGGCGGCCGCCACCGTGGCCCCGCCCGCCCTGGTCGAGTCGATGAACACCTTGCCCGCGCGGTCCTCGCGGATGAACGCCGTGGTGGCCAGCGCCGGGTCCACCCGCTCGGCCCGGGCCGCCAGCGCGCGGGTGGCCGCGGCGAGGTCCTCCATGCCCGTCCCCTCGGCCACGGGCACGAACACGTGCACGCCCTTCGCCCCGCTGGTCTTCACCGCGCCCGCCAGCCCGGCCTCGTCGAGGGCCTGGCGCACCAGGAAGGCCCCGCGCACGGCCAGCTCGAAGGCGTCGCTGCCGTCGGGCGGGTCGAGGTCGAGGATCATGTGGGTGGGATGGGAGCCCACGAACAGCCCCGGGTGGTACTCCACGGCCCGCTGGTTGGCGAACCACAGCAGCGTCCTGCGGTCGTTGCAGAGCGCGTACGTCACCTGCCGGCGCGACGCCTCGGCCCACACGGAGACCGACTGCACCCATTCGGGGGCGTACTTGGGCAGGTTCTTCTGCATGAACGGCTCCTGCCCCGGCCGTACGCGGATGACCGAGAGCGCGCGGTCGCGCAGCACCGGGAGGATCCGGTCGGCGACCGCGTCGAGGTAGTCGACCAGGTCGCGCTTGGTCGCGCCGGCCCCGTCGAACAGGGGCTGGTCGAGGTTGGTGAGCGCCACCCCGTCACGTGTCTCATCGCCGGCCACCCGCCCTACGATGCCCATGACGTGTGTCCGAGGTCAACAACTGGAGCCCGATGACTCGCTACCTCTACCTCACCCGCCACGGCGAGGCCACGCCGGACGAGAGCGGCCTGACCGCGAACGGCCGCCGCCAGGCCGCGCTGCTCGGCGAGCGGCTGAAGGACGTCCCCCTCTCCGCCGTCCACCACGGCCCGCTCCCGAGGGCCGCCCAGACCGCGCGCCTGATCGCCGAGCACCTTCCCGGCGTGCCCGTGCGCGTCTCGGAGGCGGCCGGGGACTACCTCCCGTACGTGCCGGCGAAGGAAGAGCTGCCCTCTGAGCACGCGGACCGGTTGCTCGGCTTCCTCGCCGGCTTCCCGGCCGACGGCGGCGCGCGGCTCGCCCGCCAGGCCGAGGAGCTGTTCACCGGTCCGGTGGAGGAGCCGCGTCACGAGCTCGTCGTCACGCACAACTTCCTGATCGGCTGGCTCGTCCGCGCCGCCCTGGACGCCCCCGGCTGGCGCTGGCTCGGGATCAACCACTGCAACGCCGCCCTGACCGTCATCCGATATTCGCCGGACCGCCCGTCCTCCGTGCTCTTCTTCAACGACATGGCCCACCTGCCGCCCGAGCTCAGGTGGACCGGATTCCCGCCCGAGCTGCGCCTGTAGCTCCCCGCAGGCCGGGCAGCGCGGCCGGCCGCCCGCTGAGCAGCAGGAGCAGCGCCTGTACGGGCCCTTCGACCACGTCCCCCTCGCCCGCCGACCAGTCCACGTCCGTGGCCACGAGCCGCAGCCCGCGCAGGCGCCGCTGCGGATGGAAGGGGAAGCCGCGCTCCCAGATGTGCGCGGCGCAGGCGCGGGCCGCCTCCAGCGGCATGGCCCGGTCGAGGCCGAGCGGCACGGCGATGTCCTGGGCGTGGACCAGCACGTCGAAGAGCGGGTCGAGTGGCTTGGTCGTCGGCGCCCGGCGGTGCGAGGTGGCCGACTCGCGTACCTGCGCGACGAGCTCGCCGACCGGCAGCCTGGCGTGACGTACCGCCGTGTCGTGGACGAAACGATTGAAGCTCCCGCGCGCCCGGACGAAGTCCACCATCGCCCGCGGGACGCTCACCCTGGTGGCGAGCGCGAGGTGGGCGGCCACGTCGCGGATCCGCCAGCCCTCGCAGAGCGAGGGCCGCTCCCAGTCGTCCGGGGGCAGCGAGCCGAGCAGGTCGGCCACGCCGCGCCGCTCGATCTCGAGGGCGGCCCAGATCTCTTCCTGGTTCATCGCACCCTCCCATTGCTAAGGTGGCCTTAATATAAGGCTTCCTGGGCGATTGGAGAAGGGGCTTGGCCGCCACACATCCACCGCACGTCATTGCCCTGCTCTATGAGGCGTACCTGCGGCTGCAGGATGTCGTGCTCGACGCCGGCAGGACGTACGACGCCCGCATCCGGCCGGCGCACTCGGCGGTGTTCTTCCACATGGAGCACGACGGCATCCGCCTGAGCAGGCTCGCGGAGAAGGCGCAGATGACCCCGCAGGCGATGGGGGCGCTGGTCGACGACCTCGAGGAGCTGGGCTACCTGCGCCGGGTGCCCGATCCGGCCGATCGCCGCGCCAAGCTCATCGAGTTCACCGAGCGTGGCGACGAGGCGCTGAGGGTCGGCTACACCGCGATCGACGACGTCGAACGACGCCTCGCGGCCCTGCTCGGCGAGGACGGCCTCGCCGAGCTGAACACCACGTTGGGCCGCGTCATCGACGCCTTCTAGCCGGCCGTCTTCTCCCGTTCCTCGCGGGTGGGGATCAGCCCGGCGGGCGCGAGGATCTTCGACTCCTCGAATGGCGCCTCCGTGGTCCTTCTGGTGGTGGACGGCGGGGCCCAGACGCCTGCGTCCCGTCGTACTTCGGCCGGGGGCTTTGGGGTGGACGGGGGCCGGACGCTACGTCGCGCCGTACTTCGGCCGGGCCGGGTCGGCTGTGGTCACGGCCGTCTGCGCGTCCAGCTCCCAGCCTTTCGCGTACGCCGCGGCGAACCCTTGTCCGCCCAGCGCGGCCTGCCCCCGGCGGGTGAGCTCGCGGACCTGCGGATCGGTGTGGTCGTGCGCGCCCCGCAGCCGGGCGGCGGCACCGAGCAGCACGGCCGACTTGTGCCGCCGCCCGCGCGCCTCGGCGAGCGCGGCCGTGTTCACCGTCACCAGCGACAGGACCGGCAGTTCGCGGGTCGCCAGCGCGGCCGCGTACGCCTCCCGCAGCCCCTTGTCCGCGCCGGGCAGGTCGCCCAGCGCCAGGCACAGCGCGGCCCGTGCGCTGCCGACCAGCGTCCGGGCGTGGTCCGCGGGGAACGCGGTGCCGCCGAGCAGACCCCGTTCGGCGTCGTCGAGCAGGTCGCCCGCCCTGTCCAGGTCGCCGAGCCGCACCCGGAGGCCGGCCTCCCATGCGTCGACCAGGACCAGCAGCTCCGCCGAGGACGCGTGCACCGCCCGCTCCCGGGCGGAGTCGATCATCGCCATCGCCCGGCCGGTGTCGCCGCGCCGGAGGTGCACGTCGATCCAGCGCAGGTCGCTGTAGAGCTGGTCGCCGAGGCTGAGCGTGCCGAACTCGCCCGCCAGCCTCCGGGCCTCGCGCAGGTCGGCCAGCGCGCCGTCGAGGTCGTCGTACCGCCGCAGCCGGGCGCGCATCGACAGCGTGGCGGCCTGGCCCCAACGGTCGCCGGCCTGCCGGAAGCGGGCCAGGGCCGCCTTCACATGGACCCGCGTCCGGTCGAGCGCGCCCGCGTTCTCGGCGATCTCGGCCTGGAACATGTGGGCCAGCCCGGACAGCCACCCGTCGTTGCCGTCGGCCAGGCGCTGGAAGATCGCGAGCGCGGCCTGCTCCTCCTCCAGGAAGAGCAGGATCGGGCCGAACACCCGGTAGTGGCCCGGCAGCTCCGGATGCGCGAGCAGGCGGTCGGCCAGCCCGCGCATCTCCGCCCGGTCGTCCGCGGCTTCCCCGGCGGTGATCCCCGACAGGATGTCCGCCCGGCTGAGCAGGTAGGCGGCTCGGGCGCAGTCGCGCTCGGGCGTCGGCCCGCCGCCGGGTATCGCCAGGGTCTCGCCCAGCCAGTAGGCGGCGTCGAGGTGGCGGCCGGACATCTGCCAGTACCAGGCCAGGGTGAGGGCGAGGGCGGTCGCGCCGGGAGAGTCGTGGGTGGCGCACAGGTGGCGCAGGGCGGCGAGCGTGTTGTCGTACTCGGAGCCGATGACCTTCATGGCCGTCAGCTGGCCGGGCCCGCGCAGCTGAGGGTCGTGGCGGGCCATCAGCTCGGTGAAGTGGGCGGCGGCCAGGGCGCGGGCCGTGCCGAGGTCGCCGGTGTCGGTCAGGCGGTCGGCGCCGTACTCGCGGATGGTTTCGAGCATGCGATAGCGGCCGGTGTCGGGCGCGAGCTGCAGCAGCGACCGGTCGACGAGGGTGGCGAGCAGTTCGGGGATCTCGGCGGCGGGTACGGCGGTGCCGGCGCAGACGGCGGTGGCCGAGGCGGTGGTGACGCCGCCGGCCAGGATGGAGATCCGTTCCGCGACGGTGCGTTCGTGCTCGTCGAGCAGCTCCCAGCTCCAGGCGATGACCGCGCGCAGGGTACGGTGCCGGGGCGGCGCGGTGCGGCTGCCGGTGGTGAGCAGCCGGAACCGGTCGGAGAGCCCGTCGGCCAGGTCGGGCAGCGACATCGTACGCAACCGGGCGGCGGCCAGCTCGAGGGCCAGCGGCATGCCGTCCAGGCCGTGCACCACGCGCACCACGTCGGGCAGCGTGGTCTCGTCGACGTCGAAACCGGGTCGCACGGCCGCGGCCCGCTCGGTGAACAGGCGTACCGAGGCCGCCGTCCGGGCCTGTTCGACGCTGTCGTCCGGGTCGGGCAGCGCGAGCGGGGCCAACGGCACGAGCGCCTCGCCGTCGACCGCGAGAGGTTCGCGGCTGGTGGCGAGCACGCGCAGCCCGGGGCAGCGGGGCAGCAGCGACGCGACCAGGTGGGCCACGGCGTCGATCAGGTGCTCGCAGTTGTCGACCAGCAGCAGGCCCTCCCGGCCGCCGAGCTCGCCGACGAGGACGTCCAGCTCGTCACCCTCGACCCGCTTGCGGGCGTCGAGCATCGCGCCGCCCCGGAGCCCGGTCCCGGCGAGTACGGCCGTGGCGATCTTCGCCGGTTCGGTGACGGGCGCGAGGTCAATAAGCCAGCCGCCGTCGCGGTATTCGTGCTGGTGGCGGCGGGCGGCCTCCAGCGCGAGCCGGGTCTTCCCGGCGCCGCCGGGGCCGAGGACGGTGACCAGGCGTCCGGTGGCGAGCAGGGCGCCGATGCGCGTGAGGTCGTCGTCGCGGCCGATGAAGCTGGTCAGCGGCGCGGGCAGGTTGGCCGGCCGGATCAGGCCGGGCTCGGTGGCCACCCGCCACCCGGCATCCCGCCCGGCCACGGCCGCAGCGCTCCCGCCCCCGGTGTCCGCGCCCGCAGCGCTCCCGTTCTTGGCGTTCGCGCCCGCCGGGCTCCTGGACGCAGTGCCTGCAGCCGAGGCGTCTCGCGCCAGGACGGGCTGGTCGGGGCGTAGCAGGCGCAGATGGCGTTCCCGCAGGGCGGTGCCCGGGTCGGCGCCGAGGACGTCGGCCAGGGTGTGGCGGACCCGCTCGTAGACGGCCAGCGCCTCGGCCTGACGCCCCTGGGCGGCGAGCGCGTCCATCAGCAGCGCGGCCGCCCGCTCGTGGACCGGGTGCTCGGCCAGCAACCCGGTCAGCCGGGCAGCGGCCACCTCGGCCCGCCCCAGCGACAACTCGGCGTTGGCGAGGTCGGCGACCGCCTCGATCGACACCTGTGCCAGCCGGGTCGCCACCGTGGGCGCGACCGCGGCGATGAGTGCGGGTTCGGCGCCAGGACGGTCGCCCCACAACGCCACGGCCTCGGCGAGCGAGGCGCCCGCGGCCTCGGGGTCATCTGCCCGCAGCCTCTCCCGACCGGCAGTGGTGAGCTGTTCGAAATGCAGCGCGTCCACGTCGGCCGCGTTCACCGCCAGCCGGTAGCCGCCCGTGACCTGCACGACCACGCCGCCGGCCGCGTCGGCCGGAGTGAGGGCGCGGCGCAGGCGGGAGACGAGGGTCTGCAGGGCGGGGCCGGGGCCGGACGGCGGCTCCTCCGCCCAGATCGCGTCGACCAGTACGCCCGGCTCCACCGCGCGGCCACCGGCGAGCGCCAGCCGGACGAGCAGGCCCCGCAACCGCGCGCCCAGAACGGGCAGGACGGTGTCACCGCGAGACACCTGAAACGCGCCGAGCAGCGTGACGCGAAGCCGTGCATCCCCGTCCATTCCCCAATCTTCGCGTGTTCCCCCGCAAGACCTCGAAACAGGGCAGCCGTGTCAGCGCCGTATTCGCCCCGTGTCAGCGACCCGCCTCAGTCTTCGCATGCCGTACCACCATCTCGAACAACGGAGGCAGCAGATGATCGAGACCGACAACGCCGGCGGCTGGGTCCGGAGCTGGGGCGCCTCGCCCCAGGCGGCGCACGACGGGCTCGGCTCGCTGGATGGCCACCCGCCCCTCGCCGACGTGACCCTGCGCCAGGTGGTGCGTATCAGCGGTGGCGGGCGCCGGGTGCGCGTCCGCTTCACCAACGAGTTCGGGACCGCGCCCTTCACCATCGGCGCGGCGCGGGTGGGCCTCGCGGCGCCCGGCGGTGGTGTGCGGCCGGGCAACGAGCGCGTGCTGACCTTCTCCGGCGCGTCGGCCGTCACCGTCCCGGCGGGCGCGCCGATCCTCAGCGATCCGGTCGACCTGCCCCTGCCCGCCCTCGCCAAGCTGTCCATCAGCCTCTACCTGCCGGGGAGCGTGGAGACCTGCACCTGCCACGACCCCGCCCTGCAGACCGGCTGGACGATCCCGGGCGACGCCGTCGGCGCCCTCACCCTGCCGGAGGACGCGGAGGTTCTGCCGGTGCGGGCCCTGATCTCCGCCGTCGAGCTGCTCCCCGACTCCCCGGCCAAGACGGTCGTCGTGGTGGGCGACTCCCGCGCCGACGGCGCCGGCTCGACCCCGGACGCCAACCACAGCTGGCCGGAGCTGCTGGCCGGAGCTGCTGGCCGAGCGTCTCGCCGAGCGGGGCGTGGCCGCCGGCTACGTCTCCAACCAGGGCATCAGCGGCAACCGGCTGCTCAACGACGGCATCGGTGCCGCCGCCCTGGCCCGCTTCGACCGTGACGTGCTGGCGACGCCCGGCCTCGGCTACGTGGTGCTCTCCGTAGGCGGCAACGACCTCGGCATCTCCTTCGCCCCGCGGGACGACGACGGTCCTCTGGCCGATTTCCTGAAGATGTTCCCTGGCGCCCCGGTGACGGCGGACGATGTCATCGCGGGCTACCGCCAGCTGATCGCCCGGGCGCACGAGCGCGGCGTGCGGGTCTACGCCACCACGATCGCGCCCTACGAGGGCGCGGAGATCTACACCCCGGAGGGTGAGAGCGCACGCCAGGCGGTCAACGAGTGGATCCGCACCGGCGGCGCCTTCGACGCCGTGCTGGACTTCGACGCCGTCTGGCGCGACCCGGACCGCCCTAGCCGGATCAGGGAGGACTTCCACGCCGGCGACCAGCTGCACGGCAACGACGCGGGCTACCGGGCCCTGGCCGACTCCATAGAGCTGTCGCTGTTCGGCTGAGCCGGCCCGCCTGTGGGTCACAGGCTGCGGGCGGTGATGTCGCCGTTGGAGGTGGTGGCGT
The DNA here is from genome assembly GCF_014873145.1 of Nonomuraea angiospora. Taxonomy (NCBI): domain Bacteria; kingdom Bacillati; phylum Actinomycetota; class Actinomycetes; order Streptosporangiales; family Streptosporangiaceae; genus Nonomuraea; species Nonomuraea angiospora. Next base: position 8,584,175 of record NZ_JADBEK010000001.1, read on the forward strand.
GGATGTCGAGCTCGGCGGTGCCGTCGTTCTTGAGGGTGTTCGTGATGCGGCCGTAGCTGGTACCGGCGTCCAGGGCGGCCGAGACGCCGGCGGCGGCGGCGATCGAGATGTCGCCAGACTCGGTGCGGAGCACGACCTTGCCGCCGGTGGCCTCGGCGATGTGGATGTCGCCGCGGGCGGTGCTGATCTCGGCGGGGCCGCCGAGGCGGCCGACCTCGACGTCGCCGTCGGTCGCGGTGAGGCGCAGGCTCGCGGTCTCCTCGAGCGTGATCTGGCGGTACGCGCCCTCGAAGGCGACGTCGCCGAGGCGGCCGGCGGTCCGGAGCTCGGCACTGGCGCTCTTCGCCTCGACGCGGGAGCCGGCGGGCAGCTTGACCGTCACGTCGATGGATCCGGACGGGCCGAGGTACTGGTTCTTGGCCGCGGAAGTCTCGATGCGCAGGACGCCGTCGGCGAATGCGACCGTGGTCTGCTCGGCCGCCTTCACGTCACGGCTCTTCGAGGCGTTCGTGGGCCGGACCTCGACCGTGGTCTCGGCCTGGTCGGCGGCGATGAACTGCAGGCGTCCCGCGGGGATGTCCAGGACGGCGGAGATCGCGGCGGGGGTGTCGAACTTCTGCATGATGTGCTCCTGTGCGGTGTTTCTTTCGATGTCCAGAGCATCGCCGACCGCGCTGATGCCGGACCGTCGCCGTCCTGACGCCGCCGCTGACAGACGGCGGTTCAGGAAGGCTCACCCACCGAACTGAGCCAGGTGGCGGACGAGCGGACGGTGGTGAAGCGAAGAACGTGCAAAGGAGCAAAGCGTGGATCGTGGACGCGTCGCTGGATGTCCGCTCGTCGCGCCGCGTGCTGGGACCACGCCCACCAGGCGGGATGATCCCGCCGGAACCATTCCGCGACGGTCTCCCGGTTGCCGTTGAAGATCGACTCGCGGAGGAGCGTCCTGCGCAGCGACCGCCGCAGGATCCGGGGCATGATGACCCGCCGGGGGTAGTCCAGCCACACGACGGTGTCAGCACGCTCCCACAGCAGATCACGGACCTCCGGATAGCCGAACGAGTCGAAGACCCAGGCGGGCGACCGGGTGATCTCGGTGACCTGGGCGGCGAACCGTTCGTTCTCGGCCCAGCCGGGGCCGGCGAAGAAGAGATCATCCATCTCGTGGTAGGGCACGGCGAGCCGACTGCTCAGCGAGCGTGCCATGGTGGACTTGCCCGCCCCTGTGATGCCCACGACGAGGATGCGACGCACCCGTACACCTTAGGCTCGCGGCGCGGCGAGGTGCCGGTCCGAGTGTGGGAGGGGGCCTTCGGGGTGAAGGCCCCCTCCGCGGGTCAGGGTTGCTTCCAGGGGTTGAAGTAGGCCACCGTACCGAAGTCGATCTCCATCGAGCCCGAGGTGCTCCCGGCCGTAGCCGTCGCCCCGGTGACGAAGATGCGGATGCCGGCCGCCGCGTCCACCGCCAGCGCGTGCGAGCGGTCCTGCGCCCCGGCCGCCCCGTCGTAGCGCCCCGTCCACACCTCCTGCCCAGTGGCCGAGTCGTACGCGACCGTCACGTAGTCACTCCCGCCGACACCGTCCTCGGAGTCGGAGCTCTCGCCGGTGATGACGACCCTGGAGCCGTCCGGGGTGGCGGCGACGTCCCAGGCGTAGTCCTCGCCCTTCCCCTGCCCGTCGCGGCGCTGCACCCACGCCCGCTGACCCGTGCCCGGGTCGTAGGCGACCGTGGTGAAGTCGGACCGCGTGCCCTCTCCCTCCGTGTTGCCGGTCACGTAGAGCCTGCCGGCGGCGAGGATGATGGCGTGCGGGGTGTCGCTGCCGTGCGCCGGCCCGTCGTAGCGGTCCGTCCAGAGCTCCTTGCCGGTGGCGACGTCGTAGGCGACCGTGACGAGGTCGGTCTGCGTGCCCTTGCCCTCGCTGGATCCGGTGACGTAGACGGACTTGTCGTCCACGGCCATGCCGGAGGGGATGTCCATGCCGTTCGCGGGGCCGTTGTGCCGGGCGGCCCAGAGCTGTTCGCCGGTGGCCGTGGCGAACGCCACGGTGCCCCAGTCGGAGAAGCCCGTGCCGGGGACACCCTGGCTCTGGCCGGTGACGAAGAGCCTGGACCCGTCCGGGGTCACCTCGATCTCCCGCGCGTCGTCGGTGCCGCCCCCGGGCCCGTCATAGTGCCGCAGCCAGGTGCGCTCCCCGTTGCCGGCGTTGTACGCGACGACGAAGTAGTCGTCCTTGCCGCCCTCGGCCAGCGTGCTCATGCCGGTGGCGTAGACGCTCTTCCCGTCGGGGCTGACCGCGACCGCGTTGGCGAAGTCCGACAGGTTGCCGGGCCCGGTGTGCCGGGCGACCCAGAGCTCCGCGCCCGAGGCGGTGTCGTACGCGATGGTGACTGCGTCGTTGCCGGTGTCGGTGCCCGCGCTGATGCCGGTGACGAAGAGCTTGCTCCCGTCGGGGCTCATCACGATCGCCGCCGGCTCGTCGTACGTCCCCGCGGGGCCCTTGTAGCCCTTGCTCCACAGTTGCGCGCCGGTGGCCGCGTCGTAGGCGACGGTGGCGATGCTCGGGCTGAGCGCGCCGGGGGACGTCCCGAAGCTGGCGCCCGTCACGTACACCCGCTTGCCCTTGGGATCGAGCGCGATGAACTCGGCGGAGTCCGCGCCGCCCGCGGCCCCGTACGTGGCCGACCAGGTCTCGGGCACCGGCCGCACGAGGACGGGCACGCGTACGCTGTGCCGCCCGTCCTTCCACGTGAGCTGCCCGCCCGTGTAGGCGTTCATCGGGGCCGTGGTCCGCGTGAACGTGACCGTGAACGACTTCGTCTGCCCCGGCCGCACCGTGAGCCGGCTCGGCGTGACCTTGGCCGTGATCCCGGCCAGTCCTGAGGTGGAGGCCGTGTACGTGGAGGTCGAGCCGCCGACGTTGGTCACCGAGCGCGTCACGGTCTGCGTTCCGGGCAGCCGGCCCACCGAGATGGACGGGCCGTTGAAGTCACTGGGGTCCAGCGAGTGGCCCCGCTCCTTCAGCGCGTCGCACACCTTCCGATCGATGCCCGTGGTCGTCCCGCAGAGGAACGCCGTCCAGTCCTTTACTCCGCTGTCGTAGACGAGCCCGGGGTCGGCGGCGCTGTTGGGGGCGACGTGGCCGGCGCCCTGGCCGAAGATCACCTTCGGGTCGGTGCCGGGCCCGTCCAGGACGTCGGTGCCGCTGGTCATCAGGGCCGACTTGACGGCCATCGGCGACCAGCTCGGGTGCAGGTCCTTCAGCAGCGCGGCGAGCCCGGCGACGTGCGGGGCGGACATGGACGTCCCGCTGGACAGCCCGAACTCGGCCCCGTTGTTGCCCGGCGGCGCCGTCGCGGCCAGGATGTCCTGCCCGGGAGCGGTCAGGTCGGGCTTGAGCAGGTCACCGCCGCCCGCGCTGAGCGGGCCCCGGGAGGAGAAGGCGGCCAGGTAGGGAGCCGGGACGTCGTCGGTGATCCTCGCCTGGTCGATCGTGGCCGTCGCGCCGCTCGTGGCGGCGTAGTCCTTGACCGCCTGCCGGTCCTTCACCGCGAGGTGCACGGTGGGGATGGAGTGGAAGTCGGCGTTGAGGGAGTTCTCGTCGACGTTCACGAGGACCGTGCCGACGCCGCCCGCCTCGGCCACGGCCAGGCTCTTGTCGGCGCGCGGCGTCACCCCGCGGTCGCAGATGACGATCTTGCCCTTCACCTTGGCCGGATCGAGGACCGGTTTGCCGTCGTTGTTCCTGGCGGCGTAGCACTGGGCCACCATGGCCGGGTCGGCGCCGGGCAGCCCGACGGCGGTGGAGTCGACGAGCGGTGCCGGGCCGGCCTTGGCCGTAGCCAGCGAGGCCCCGCTGTACGCCGTGCCGTTCCCGAGCGTCATCGAGCCCTGCGTGCCGCGGTTGTGCGTGCCCGCCGCGACCGTGGCCACCCAAGGGGAGGGGTGGTTGACGGTGGAGGCGGCGGGGCCGTCGTTGCCGGCGGAGGCCGAGACGAAGATGCCCGCCCGCGCGGCCGCCAGGAACGCCATCTCCGCCGGGTCGAGGAAGTCCGTGCTCGTGCCCGAGACCGAGTAGTTGATGACGTCCACGCCGTCCGCGACCGCCTGGTCGATGGCGGCGACGAGGTCGGAGTAGTAGCCGTTGGCCGTCGAGGAGTCCTGCGCCGACCAGAGCGCCTTGTAGACGGCCACCCGGGCGCGCGGCGCCATGCCGCTGATCGCGCCGAACGCCGCCGCCGGACCGGTCGCGGGGACGGCGTGGTTGCCGGCCGCAGTCGAGGCCGTGTGCGTGCCGTGCCCGTTGTAGTCGACCGGCGAGGTGAACTCCCACGGCAGCAGTTCCCGCACGGCCGCGTCGCCGCCCCAGGCCGCGTCGAAGTGCCGCGCCGCGACCACCTTGCCGTTGCAGACCGCCGGACTCGTCTGGGGGCACGCGCCGTGGAAGCCGCGGATCGGCTTGTACGGCCTGCCGCTGCCGTCGGGGTTGGCGAAGCTCTTGCTGGACGGCGTGACCCCGGTGTCGATCACGCCGATGACCAGGCCGTCGCCGGCGCCCTTGCCGTGCCGGCCGCCGGTGGGGCCGCCGAGCTGCTCCCAGAGGCCGCCGCGGGCGTCGAGGCCCAGGAAGTGCGGCGTCGAGGACGTCTGGACCGTCACCTTCCTGTCCTCGGTCACGGCCACGACGTCGGGCATCGCCCGCAGCTCCCTGGCCTGCGAGTCGGTCAGCTTGGCCGCGAAGCCGCCGTACGAGTAGACGTACTCGTAGAGCTTCCTGCCGCCGCCGACCTTCTTGAGCGCGGCGTCGTGCCGGCCGCGCAGGTGGTCCACGTACCTGGTCACGTCGGCCGAGCCCGGGTCGATCTTCTCGCCCTGCGCGGGTCTGGTGGTGGACAGCCCGGCCACGTCGCCCTCGTAGGTGGCGACGGGGTCCGCCGCCATCTGCACGATGTAGGTCTTCTGCTCTTCGGGCGCGGGCTCCGCCTCGGCCACGCCCGGCCAGGCCACCGCGATCAGCGCGGTCGCCGCTATGAGTAAGCGGCGGCCACGCGTAGGTTCGGACAGGTCCATCATCGCCCCTCTGTGCATCGCCCGCTGATCACGCGGAACGATCGCTGAGGCTAATGAGGACGGCCGGGGGGCGGCATCCGTACCGAATACGGATTTTTGGGTGGCATCTATCGCGAGAAGGAGATCAGGTAGCCTGTTTTCCTCTGATATATCGCCATTAGGGCAGGTAGGGGGTGGCCGCATGCCCCGCGTCGCCCCCTCGGGTTCCCTCTCCGACGTGCTCATCGGACGCGGCTCCGAGCTCTCCCTCCTCCGTACCGTCATCGCAGCCCCGCCCTCGCTCGCCATCGTCGAGGGGGAGGCCGGCATCGGGAAGAGCCGCCTGGTGGGGGAGCTGCTGTCCGCGTCCGGGGCGCGCCGGCTCGTGGGGCAGTGCGAGCAGCTCCAGGAGCCCCTGCCGCTGTCCCCTTTGCTCGACGCCTTCCGCCTGGCGGGCGATCTGATCGCGTCCCGGCCGGCCGGCCCGGTGGTGGGAGCGCTCGCGCCGCTCCTGCCCGAACTAGCCGGGCACCTGCCGCCGCCGCTGCCCCCGTTACCGGATCAGCGGGCCGAGCGGCACCGGGTGTTCAGGGCGGCCGTGGCCCTGCTCGACCACCTGAGCCCGCTGGTGCTCGTCCTGGAGGACGTGCACTGGGCCGACGGCGGCACGCACGACTTCCTGGCCTTCCTCGCCGCCCACCAGCCACGCGACGTCGCGGTGATCCTCACCGTCCGCACCGGGTCGGGGTCGCTGCCGATCCGTGAGGCCTTCGCCCGCGCGCCGTCCGGCCCGGCGCGGGTGCTCACCCTGGTCCCGCTGAGCCCGCCCGAGGTGGAGGAGCTCGCGCGGAGCATCCTGAAGGCCGAACTCCCCCGTACGTTCGCGGCCCTGCTCTACGAGAAGACCGGGGGCATCCCGTTCGTCGTGGAGGAGGTGCTCCGCACGCTGCTGGAGCGGCTGCCCGCCGGCGAGATCCCCGGACGCCCCGACGTCCTGTCCGCCCTGGCCGTCCCGACCGTGCTGCGCGACGTGGTGTTGCAGCGCCTGTCCTCCCTGGACGGCGCCGCACGGGAGATCCTCGGGGCCGCCGCGGTCATCGGCACGACGCCCGACGACCGGGTGCTCGCGGAGGTCACGGGCCGCGGCCCCCTGGAGATCGCCAAGGCCCTCGCCTCGGCGCAGGCCATGGGGCTGCTGCACGAGGAGGACGGGCAGTCCCGGTTCAGGCACGCGCTGGCGCGGCAGATCGTGTACGAGTCCGTGACCGCGCCGGAGCGGCGGTGGCTGCACCTCAGGACCGCGCAGGCACTGGAGAGCGGGCCGGGTCCCAGGCCGGTGGCCCGGCTGGCCCACCATTTCCGGCTCGCGGGGCGTACCGAGGAGTTCGTGGCGAACGCGGAGGCCGCGGCCGGCACCGCCCTGTCCCACGGGAACGACGCCACGGCGGCCCGATTCCTGCTCCAGGCGCTGGAGGTCGGCTCGCTGCCCCGGGAGACGCGGGTGCGGCTGGCCGTCAAGCTGGGCCGGGTGGCGGTGGACGGCCTGGCCCACGCGGAGGCCGTACCGATGCTCGAACGCCTTCTCGCCACCGAGCCGCTGCCCGCCCACCTGCGCGGCGAGCTGCGCTTCGCGCTCGGCCGGCTGCTGCGCCAGCAGGGGGAGGCACGGGCCGGCCATCTGCAGATCGAGCGCGCGGTCGGCGACCTCGGCGACCGGCCCGCGCTGCTCGGGCGCGCGCTGGCCGTGCTCGCCGCGCCCGAGACCGTCGTGGACCGGCACGTGAGCGAGCACGCCGCGCGGTGCGACGAGGCGGGGGAGGCCGCCCGCCGCAGCGGCGACCCCGACGTGGACATCGCGGTACGCATCGCGCGGGCCTCCCTGCTGCTGGAGCAGGGGGACCCGGAGAGCGGGCGGCTCATCGACGACCTGCTGCGTGACGACCGGCTCCGCGGCGTGCCCAGGGAACACGCCCGCGCCTGCCTCAACTGGGCCCAGGGCGCGCTGCACATCGGCCGCCTGGAACGCGCCGAGGCCCTGCTGGCGGAGGGGCGCCGGGTGGCCGGCCAGGCCGAGTACCTGCGGGTCGCCGAGGTCGTGGAGCTGGTGTCGGCCGCGGTCGACCGGGCGGCGGGACGCTGGGACGGCCTGGAGGCCCGGGTCCGCCGCCTGGGCGGCACACCCGGCTGGGCCGCCTTCCCGGCCGCGTCGATGGAGGCGGGGCTGCTGCTCGGCGCGCTGCTGGCGGCGACGGGTCCGGCCGAGGAGGCCGTGGCGTGCCTGGGCGAGGTGATCGCCGTCGCGGAACGGGCCGGCGCCGTCTGGCCGCTCATCCCCGCCAAGATGACGCTCTCCCGCCTCCTGCTGACCCTGGACGACGTCGCCGGGGCCGCCGAGCACGCCACCGCCGCGCTGTCCCTCGTACGGGCCAAGGGGAACTGGGTGTGGGGCGCGGAGACCGTCCTGTGCCTGGTGGACGCGCTCGGCAGGACGGCAGGGACCGTGGAGCTCGTGGACGAGCTGGGCACCGGCCTCGAAGGCGCCGACGCCCCGATCGCGCGGGCAGCGCTCCTGACCGCCCGCGCCGTCGTCTCCCAGGACCGGCCGGAGGCCGACGGACTGCTCGACGCGGCGCGTACCACCCTTCAGGAGGCCGGGCTGCGCTACGAGGAGGCCCAGGCGGCGGAGCGCCTGGGCCGATGGCGCTGCGAACGCGGCACGGGCGACGGCGGTCCTGCGCTCGAAGCGGCGCTGCGCCTGTACGCGGCGATGGGGGCCGACCGGGACCTCGCCCGGATCAGCCGGATCATGCGGCAGAACGGCGTGCCGATCCCTTACCCGTGGCGGGGCGGACGGCCGTCCCACGGGCAGACGCTGTCGTCACGGGAACGGGAGGTGGCCCTGCTGGCGGCGGAGGGCAAGACGAACCAGGAGATCGCCACCGAGCTGTTCCTGTCGAGGCGGACGGTGGAGAGCCACGTCTCCAGCGCGCTGCGCAAGCTGGGCCTCCCGTCGCGCAGGGAGCTGCGGGCCCAGGGCGGTCTGGCGGATCCGTAGCGGCTCAGTCGACCAGGCGGTGCTCCCAGGCCCAGGCGACGATCTCGACCCGGTTGCGCAGGCCGAGCTTGGTCATGATGCCGGACACGTGCCCTTTGACGGTGCTCAGCGAGATGAAGAGCTCGGCGGCGATCTCCTGGTTGGTGCGGCCCCTGGCCACGGCCCGGACCACCTCGAACTCCCGCTCCGACAGCGGCTGCGCGGGCGCGCGCCCGGCCGGGGCGGCGGTGGCCGTGAGGTGGCGCAGCAGCCGGAGGGTGAGCGAGGGGGAGATCAGGGCGTCGCCGGCGTTCGCGGCCCGGACCGCCTCGACGAGCAGGTCGGGGCCGACGTCCTTCAGCACGAAGCCGACCGCCCCGCCGCGCAGAGCGCCGTGGACGTACTCGTCGAGGTCGAAGGTGGTGACGACGACCACCCGCAGCGGCTCGGCGACCTGCGGCCCCGCGAGGGCCCGCGTGACCTCGATGCCGTCGAGCCCGGGCATCTGGATGTCCACGAGGCACACGTCGGGGCGCAGCCGGCGGGCCAGGGCGACCGCCTCGGCGCCGTCGGCGGCCTCGGCGACGACGCTGATGTCGGGCTGGTCCTCCAGGATGAGGCGCAGGCAGTCACGGATCATCGCCTGGTCGTCGGCCAGCAGGACGGTGATGCCCGCGGCGCTCATGGCTGCTCCCGCGCCGGGACGGGGAGGGTGGCGGCCACGGACCAGCCGGCGCCGGGGCGCGGGCCCGCGCGCAGCGTCCCGCCCAGGGCCTCGACGCGTTCGCGCATCCCGACCAGGCCGTATCCCCCATGTCCGACGCGTCGAAGCCGGCGGGCCAGGGCGGGCGGGGCGTCGTCCGCGACCTCGACGGTGACCGAGCTCCGGGCCCGCGTGACGGTGACGGTGACCGAGCGGGCCTGCGGGGCGTGGCGGGAGACGTTCGTCAGCGACTCCTGCACGATCCGGTAGACGGTGGTGGCCACCTCGGGCGGCCAGAGCGAGGTGTCCTCGCCCTCGGGCAGCCGCAGCCGTACGGCGGGTCCGTGGCCGCCGAAGCGCCTGACCAGCTCGTCGAGGCCGTCGAGGGAGGGCAGGCCCCGGGCCGGGTCGCGGAGCAGGCCGACGACGCGGCGGGTGGCGGCCAGGGCGTCGGAGCCGGCCGCCTCGATGTCCGCCAGCGAGGTCTCCAGCCGCTCCGGCTGCTTGCGCGCGAGCAACCGCGCGGTCTGCGCCTGGAGCACGACGCACGTGACGTGGTGGGCGACGACGTCGTGCAGCTCCCTGGCCAGCTCCATGCGCTCCCCACGGCGTACGCGCTCCTCGACGGCCCGGCGGCGGCCGGCCAGCAGCCGAGGCCACAGCCCGGCCACGACGGCGCCCGCCCAGCCCGCGGCGCTCATGGTCCCCACGGCCGGCTGGGAGCCGACGGCGAGGGCCGCCGCCACCACCACGAGCCCGCCACCGGCGACGGCGCAGGCCGGGCGGGGAGCGAGCACCCGGACGGCGGACCCGACGAGCACGGACAGCCCGAAGGTCACGCCGGGGCCGGGCTCGGCGGGCAGGTGGGCCACCCGGGCGGCCACGACGGCGGCCGCCGCGACGCCCAGCCCCGTGACCGCCGTCCACAACCGGTCGCGCCGGCGCACGAGCGCGAGCGCGCAGACCGCCGCCCCGGCGGCGCACCCGAGCACCCAGTACGCGCCACCCCAGCTCGCGCCGATCCGGTAGCAGTAGAAGGCGAGCACCGCCGCGGACACCGCGCCGATTGCCACGTCGGCCGCGACCCCGGCCCGCCACTCCAGCACCCGCACACGCCCAGGCTAGGAGCCGCCGCCCGCCCGCCGCACCGGCCGAAAGTACGGTCATCCGGCTCCCCTCCCAACAAGTAGGAGTCACCGATCGCGATGGGACTTCACCGGCGATCGGCCAGCCAGCAAACTGTCCCTGCGGCCATCGCCAGTTCTTCCGCGAAACGTGAAGCGTGGCTCTTTCGCGGGAGCGTTCACGCGATGGCCGTCACCATTGCGGACGGGGACACGGCACCCGCGGACCGGCGAACGTCATCCGGCCCGGGGTCGAATCTGCACGTCCCGGGAGGACGGCACGCCTGCCTTCGGAGAAAAATCCGTACCCGCTTCGACGATCGATCGCTCCTGATCATGAACGGCTTGCCATCATGTGCTCACACAAAGCAAGGGCCCTGGCCACGGGCCGGGATCCCTTCCGGCCGCAGCGAAGGTAGGTGTGCGTGAACGTAGAGGCGGAGATCCTCGACCTGAAGCTCCGGGTGGAAACCCTCGAAGCGGCCCTGCGCTCCAACCGAAGCCCGCGGCACGACGACATCGTCCCGGCCCAGGCCGGCCCGTACCGGTCCGAGCTGCCGGCCCTCGTCGCGCAGGTGTCGATCGGCGTGTCCGAGCTGAGGGCCGAGATCGCGGACGTCCGCACCGAGGTGGGCCAGGACTTCGAGGCTCTGATCGTCGAGGTCGCCGGGGTCCGGGTGCAGCTGAGCGAGAACTACAAGGCCGTTCAGGCGGACCTGCTCGGGAAGATCGACTCGCTGCGCTGCGACATGATCGACCTCGGCCTCCGGCTCGACCGGCTGATGGAGGCGGGCGACGCCTGAGACCGCCGGGGGTCAGGCGCCGAGGTCGTCGGCCAGCCGGCTCAGGTAGGCCGCGAACTGCCGCCGGTCGCGCTCGTCCCAGGAGGCGGTCAGCTCCTCGAAGGCCCGGCGCTGCCACTGCCTGGCCCCGGCCAGCAGCGCGTGGCCGCTCTCCGTGAGCCGCAGGCAGGCGCGGCGCCGGTCGCGCTCGGAGGTGTCGCGGGCGAGATAGCCGGCCTCGACGGCGTCCCTGACCATGCGGCTGGCGCCCGAATGATCGAGGCCGAGCTGGTGCGCGACGGTGCCGACGGTGGGCGGCTCGGGCGCCTCCCCGTCGGGGCGCGCGTTCGTGTGCACGGCCTCCACCACCAGGATGTGCTGCACGTGACGCGGCTCCCCGGTCAGCTCTTCCGACGCCCGCCCGGCCCACCGGCGGGACCAGAAGCGCACCAGGTGGAACAGCGCCGGTCCCCCGTCGGTCTCCTCGCTCATGCCCTCACCCTACGGCAGGTTGCATGCGATACGCACGTATGATTGTGTGCGTTTCACACACATCTTTTCGGAAGGGATACCGTCATGACCATCGTCATGAACCACCTGATCGTCCCCGCCGCCGACCGCGAGGCGGCGGCGGCGTTCTTCGCCGGCCTGCTGGGGCTGCGGGTCGGCCCGCCCGCCGGGCCGTTCGCGCCCGTCAGCGTCAACGAGGACCTCACGCTCGACTTCGACGACCGCCGCGCGCCCCAGCCCGGCCACTACGCCTTCCTGGTCGACGACGACACCTTCGACGCGGTCATGGAGCGGCTCGGGGACGACCCGGCGATCGAGTACGGCTCCGGCCCGATGAACGGCTGGGACCGCGAGATCAACCGGCTGGCGGGCGGCCGCGGCGTGTACGTGCGCGACCCCAACGGCCACAGCTACGAGCTGTTCACCGTCGAGCCCGAAGATCACTGAGTCATCGGTTCGCGGGAGGCGCCGCAGGTGGGCAAGGCATGATTTAACCGGTAAATCCAGCGAAGCGGTGAGAAGGGCAAACTGCCAGCGTCTGGCCCCCTCCGGTGGCTAGAGTGATGATTCCAATATCGGCGGGATATTTCCTGGTATCCGCAGCGCGAGGAGTCGCGGGTGAATCACCGCGTGACCGACGAGGCCATGGTCCGAGCCCTGTACCGCGAATACGGCGCCCCCCTGATGGCCTTCGCCGTCCGGCTGACGGGTGGCGATCGGCGCTGGGCCGAGGACGTCGTGCAGGAGACCCTGGTACGCGCCTGGCGCAACCTCCCCGACCTGCGTACCGACTCCGGCTCCCTGATGCCCTGGCTGGCCACCGTCGCCCGCCGCGTGGTCATCGACAACCGGCGCCGCTCCGGCTCGCGCCCGCTCGACACCGTCGAGGACGTCCCGGAACGCCTCAACTCGGTGGCCGCGGAGGACGACCAGCTGTTACGCGAGATCGTCGTCACCGACGCGATGATGTCGCTCTCACCGGCCCATCGGCAGGTGCTCACGGAGACGTTCCTCCTGGACCGCACGGTCCAGGAGGCGGCGGAGATCATCGGGGTGCCCGTGGGCACCGTGAAGTCCCGCGTGTACTACGCCATGCGCGCGTTACGCGTGGCGCTGGAGGAAAGGGGGGTGACGCTGCCATGACGTGGGAGGCGCGTCACGACGAGAGCCACGCCGAAAGGGGGGTGACGTTGCCATGACGAGGGAGGCGCGTCACTTCGAGCCACCGCGAGAGGGGGGTGACGCGCTCATGATGGAGATGCGTCACGAGGAAAGGGGGGTGACGCGCTCATGACCGAGGTGCGTCACGAAGACGTGGCCGCGTACGCGCTCGGCCTGCTCCGCGGGGAGGAGAAGGCCGAGTTCGAGCGCCACCTGAGGGGCTGCCCGAGCTGCGCGGAGGAGGCCGGGGCGTTCGCCGAGATGGGGGAGCTGATCAAGACCGTCCACCCGGACGACCTCCTGCCCAGCCCGCCCGACCCCGAGGTCGAATCGCTCCTGGTGCGCCGCGCCGCCACCGAACGCCGCCGCCGGGGCCTCTACCGCACGTTCATGTCCGCCGCGGCCTGCGTGCTCGTCGCGGCCGGCGTCTTCCTCGCCGTCAGCTCGGTCACCGGCGGCCCGAACCCCGACAGCATCCACAGCCCGGCCCGCGCGCTCCTCATGACCGGCCACACCTACTCCGCCACCGACAAGAGCACCGGTGTGTCCGCTCTCGTCGGGCTGGAGGACAAGGGCTGGGGCACCCACGTCGCGCTGGAGCTCAAGGGCGTCAAGGGCCCGCTGCAGTGCCGCCTCATGGCGGTGGGCAACGACGGCCGCTCCGAGGTGGTGGCGAGCTGGGGCGTGCCGGACAAGGGGTACGGCGTGCCCGGGGCCCCCGACCCCCTGCTGCTGCACGGCGGCACCAGCCTCCCGGAGTCCGAGCTGAACCACTTCACGGTCGAGACCTTCGACGGCAGGACCCTGGCCACGATCCAGGTGTGAGCTCACAGCCCCGACAGGCTCGCGCGCAGCTCGCGGACCTGCCGGGGCTCCGCGATCCCGTCCCAGGGGGAGAGCGCCGCCAGCCCCGCGTCGCGGTGGCCGGCGGCGTTCCCGGCCCGCAGCCGGGCCAGGTGGAGGTGGGCCAGCGCCGTGCTCACCCCCGTGGGGGGAAGCCGCGGCTCGGCCTCCTCCAGCAGCGCGACGACGTCCTCGGGACGGTGATCGGGCTCCTCCAGCAGCACCCCGGCCCGCTGTACGAGGCAGCGGGCCCGCCCGATCTCGTCCGCGGTCTCCGCGTAGAGCCGCTCGGCATCCTTCAGGTTGGACCTGGCGTCGAAGCGCAGCCCCAGATAGTGGTGCGCGAGCGCGAGCAGCTCCTGCGCGTGCGCCGCCGCGCCGTCGTCCTCGGCCCGCGTGGCCAGGTCGAGCGACTCGAACAGCACGATGCGGGCGTCGTCGTACAGGCGGCGCGCCTCGAGGTCGCGCCCGTCGCCGTCGAGCGTCTGCCCCTTGCGCAGCAGCAGCGCGGCCACGTTGATCAGCCGGAGCGAGTGCCCGGCCAGGTCGCCGCCGGACAGCGCCTGGCCGTAGCGCACGAGCGCCGACTCGACGGCGGTGAACTCGTCGCCGGCGGCCAGCAGGATGGCAGCGTGCTCCAGGTGCAGCTCGGCGGGCCACGACTCCACCCTGACCCGCAGCCTGGCCGCCCGGTTGAAGTGCTGGCGCGCGGTGGTCGGGTCGCCCCAGGTGAGCAGGATCGCGCACTGGCGCAGCTCGGCCGTGGCCTGCACGTGCTCGTCGCGCAGCGCCTTGGCCGCCTCGGCCAGCGCCTTGGCGGCCCGCAGCCGGTCCTCGTGCCGCTGTTCGAGCCGGAACCAGGTCTCCAGCCCGTCCGCGATGCGCGCCAGCGCCCGGGCGGTCTTGGGCACGGGGCTCCCGTGCGCCAGCACCTCCAGCAGCACCCTGTCCTCGATCGCGAACCAGGCGCGGGCCTCCTCGCCGGGTAACAGCGCGGCGAACGAGTCGGCCTCGTCGGCGAAGTGCTCGACCAGCCGCCGCCAGGCCGCGGCGTCCTTCGGCGAGGGAGGCGGTCCGGGCGTGCCGCTGGGGAACGCGCCGGTCACCCTGACGCGCGTCATCCGTACGTTCTCCACCAGGCCCAGGTCGGCCAGCTCCCCGATCGCGTCGGCGGCGGAGGGCACGCCGAGCAGCGCGGCCGCCGCCCGGTGGTCCACCTCGGCGATCGGCAGGCCAGCCAGCAGGACGAACAGCTGCTTGGCCGTCGGCCTGAGCTGCCTGACGCTGAGGTTGAGCACGAAGTCGAGGGTCTTGACGACCGACAGGTTACGCAGGTCGTCGACCAGGGACTGCAGCGCGACGCCGGGGTTGCGGGCCAGCCAGCGGCCGATCCTGACGATCTCCAGCGGGCTGCCCAGACAGGCGTCCACCAGCAGTCCGAGCGCCTTCGGGTCGCGGTTGACGCGCTCGTCGCCGATGTGGCGGGCCAGCAGCGCCTGCCCGGCCTCGGGCGCGAGCGGGCCGAGCTGGATCGGCTCGATGTGCTGCGGCAGCTCGTCGGTGAACGTGCCCGCCACCACGATGTGCGCGCCCGGCACCCGGGGCGGGAGCCAGGCGATCTGGCTCCAGGTGCTGACGTTGTCCAGCAGGAGCACCCGGTCCGTGCCGGTGAGCGCGTCGATCACCTGCGCGGTGGCGTCCTCCGGCTCCTGGATCGCGCCGGGCGGCCGGTCGAGGGTGCGCAGGACCCGCTGGGCCACGCTCAGCGGCGTCTCCGCGTGGTCCCTGTCGGGGCCGCGCAGGTCGGCGTAGCGCTGCTTGCGGGCGTCCGCGGTCAGGTCCCATGTGGCCAGGGTCGCCACCGAGGACGTGCCCATGCCCATCGCGCCCTGCACGACGACGATCCCGCGCTCCTTCGCGCGCTCCTTGACCTGCTGGATCTCGGCGTCCCTGCCGACCAGCCCGTCGATCCTGTCGGGGAAGGGCAGGCGTTGGAAGACCGGCTGGGGCGGGGCCTTGCGGCGGCTGCGTACGAAATGGGTGAACCAGCCGGCCACGATCGGCAGCGAGAGGATCAGGATGACGAGCAGCCAGGGGGGCAGCCACTCCGTCACCCGCTCGATCAGCTTCTCCTGCAGCAACAGGACCGTGCCGCCCACGGTCAGCAGCCCGCCGAGCCCCAGCTCGGGCAGGTGCGCCCCGGCCTGCCGGGAGAGCTGGGACAGGCGGAAGCGCAGCCGGTCCTTTCGCGAGATATCCGTCATGGGCGCACCCCTCGCGTCAGCCCCCGGTACAGCCAGCGCCCGGTGACGACCACCAGCAGCACGGGCACCGCGGTCGCGATCACCGACTGCGCCGCCAGCGGCCCGGCCGCGCTCATGAAGTGGCGGGCCTGCTCCAGCAGGATCAGCGGCAGGTGGTCGCCCGACGGCCAGTTGAGCAGCAGGCCGACGACCGTGTCGTTCCAGACCAGGACGAACGCCAGGACCGCGGCCAGCACCAGGGCCGGGCGCGCCTCGCGTACGACGTGGAACAGCTCCCAGCGGCCCCGCGCCAGCATGGGGGCCGGCACGCGGACGAACGCGTTGTGGAGCACCAGCACCGCCAGCGGGATCACCAGCGCCGCGTGCACGATGGCCAGCGCCGGAGCGGTGCCGACGACCGGGCTGAGCCAGCGCTCCAGCGGCACCGCGAACGCCTGCGGCGGCAGCACGGCCAGGGCCACCGCGACCAGCAGCACCGGCCGCCAGGCCCGGCGCGGCAGCAGGTGCTCGTGCGCCAGCACATAAGCGGCCGGCACGGCGGCCAGCAGCACCAGGCACACCACCACGACGGCCCGCAGGAACGTGGTGCCGAGCGCACCGGTGAACCCGCCGTCGGCCAGCGCCTCCGTGTACGAGCCCAGCGTCCAGGGACCGCCGCCCCACCACCCGGACAGCGCCGCGGCGACCGGGTCGCGCAGCGAGGTCAGCACGAGCACCAGGAACGGCACCACCCAGAGCACCGACACGGCCGCGCACAGCAGCCAGATCCGCCAGCCCTTCCTGGGCGGCGGCGGGACCACCGGCTCGGCCCAGGTCACCCGCCCGCGCAGCCCGAACAGGGCGGGCACCGCCATCACGGCCACGAGCGCCGACAGCCCCACGGAGAGCGCGGAGGCCCGCGTGTCGCCCAGGTCGCCGTGGTGGCGCCACCAGAACAGCCCGCCGCCCTCGACCTCGGCCTGCATCGACCCGGGCGCGCCCATCAGCACCACGTCGAAGACCCGGGCCGCCGCCGCCAGCGCGAACAGGTACGCCAGCGCGGCCGGCCCGGCGAGCGCCGGGACCACGACGGACCAGAGCCTGCGCCGCCGCCCGACGCCGAACGCCCTGGCCATCCGCAGCAGGTTGGTGGGCAGCCGCGCCAGCGCCTCGTGGAAGACCAGGAACGCGACCCCGGCCCACTGCCAGACCAGCGCCAGCCCGAACACCACCCAGATCCACACGGGGCCGAGAAAGGCCACCTCCGTGCCGAACAGGGCGTTGACCAGGCCGCGGCGCGGGTTGGTGTCGAACATCAGCCGGAAGATCGCGCCCGTGGTGAGCGGGGACACCGCGGCCGGCAGCACCAGCAGGAAGCGCAGCACGCCGCCGAGCACCGGGCCGGCGTTCCTGGCCAGCCAGGCCAGGCCGAGGCCCACGGCGCACACGACCACGGCCAGCACCAGCCACATGAACGAGTTGCCGAGCGACTGGAGCACCCGGCCGTCGAGCAGCACGTCGTACGCGCCGGGCCCGGCCGAGAGGCTGAACACCACCGTCGCGCAGAGCGGGACCAGGATGACGCCCGCCGACAGCAGGACCGCCAGGAGGAGGTAGAGCGAGGCGCGCAGGCGGCCGATCCCGTGCCGGACCAGCGGGATCCTGGCGTCGTGGTGCGTGGCGGCCTCGAACAGGAAGGCGTCGCGCCGGCTCACAGGGCTCCCTCCTTGCTGCCCGCGACCAGCTTGTCGCGGGCCGCGCCCGCGGCCGTGGCGGGATCGACCTCGTTGGCGGCGACGTCGGTGAACAGCTCGGTGAGCACCCGCCACAGCCCGCGCCCGTCGCCGCCCTCCAGGCCGCCGATGAGCCGGTCGGACAGGTCGTAGTGGGCGTTGTCGGCGGCGTTGAGCTCCTGGGCGGGGCCGCGCAGCAGCTCGTGGGAGGGCGGCGTGAACGGCGTCAGGAAGCCGCCGTCGGCGATCCAGCCGGTCAGCGCGTCGTGCTCGCCGCTCGCCCGCGGCCTGGTCAGCCAGTTGACGAACTCGACCGCGTGCGCCGGCCCGTCCCGCATCGTCACCGCCACGTCGCCGCCGACGACCAGCGGGGCCGGGTTGCTCCCGTAGGCGGGGAAGCGGAAGTGCGCCGCGACGCCCTTGCCGCCGTAGTGCTCGATGACGGGCAGGGCGAAGTCGGGGGCGGCCACCACGGCCGCGGTGCGGTAGGCGAAGACGTCGAAGATCGAGTCGTGGAACTGCATGGTGAGCGCCCGCCGGGCCTGCTCGGGGGTGAACGCGCCGCGCCAGATCGTGCCGAGCAGCTCCAGCGCGTCCGCGACCTGCGGCGCGCTCCACCAGTCGGGGTTGCCCGGCAGCCCGGGCGGGAAGAGGCCGCCGTAGACCTCGGGGGCGAAGGCGAGCAGCACGTTCTCGAACCAGTCGCTGAGCACCCACCCGTCGGCCGCCCCGATCGCCACGCTGCCCGGGGTGGGCTGCCAGGAGGTCAGGTCGGCGGGCGGCGTGTACTCCCCGGCCCGGTGCCAGACGAGCGACTTGTGCGCGAGCTTGAACCAGGCGCCCAGCTCCTCGTGGCTCCCGGGCGGCGTCACGAGCCCCCGCCAGAACTCCTGCTGCCGGTGGTCGCCCGTCCAGGGCCGGATGCGCGGCCCGATCGTCGGATCGAAGAGCAGGCCCAGCCTCGGGATCACGGCCACGTCCGGTATGACCTCCTCCGCGGGGCCGCGCAGCACGGCGGCGATGTTGTCGCCCGCCGAGAAGACGTGGACCGGGCGCCCGTACTCCTTGACCACGCCGAGGAAGCGCCGCAGCTCGTCGCCGCTCCACACCACCGCCACCTGCAGCGGCCGCTCGCGGGCGCAGCCGGCGAGGGCCGCCGCGGGCAGCGCGGCCAGCAGCGTTCTACGGGTCAGGGGCATCGGCGATCTCCCAGAAGCGCGAGGGGGAGGCGAGGCTGGCCACCCTGGTCCGGTCGTCGGTGACGACCAGCACGGCCAGGCTGGGGTCGGTGCCCAGCGCCGCGCTCACGGCCGCGTGGCAGGGCCCGCAGCCCGTGCGGTCCTCGACCACCATCACCTTGACCGCCGTCCGCCGGCACAGGGCCCGCGCCAGCGCCACGTGCAGCCGCTCGTCGTGGGCCAGCTCGTGCGGCCGCGACCGCAGGAAGCCCTGGATGTCGGTCTTCTTGGCCATATAGGCGACCATGCCGCGGATGGGCGGGGACGCCTGGTCGTCGCGGGCGGTCAGCGCGAGGTTCTGCTCGACGGTCAGGTGCGGCAGCAGGCCCGCCCCGGCCGGGATCAGCCCGATCTCGCGCTCGGCCGGCAGCCGCATGGTGATCTCCTGGCCGTGGATGCGGATCTGGCCGTCGTCGGGCATCTCCAGGCCGACCAGGATGTCGGTGAACGCGTCGGCCTCGGCGCAGCCGGCGGCCACCACCACGGCGGTGCGCCCCGGGCCGACCGTCAGGGGATCGGGCGCGAGGGCGCGGCGCGTGCCGTGCGCCTGCCAGGCGAGGCCGGACAGCTCGAGAAGCGGCGGGACCTCGACCACCATTCGACGTTTTCACAAAGAGTGGATCACGGCAACGTAATTGGCCGCTCCCGCTACGTATCGGTCTGGCTTACCCGCTCACCCAGAGGCAGAACGGGTGCCCGGACGGGTCGAAATGCACGCGTACGTCATCCTGTGGCTGGAAATCGGCCATGGCCGCGCCCAGCTCGACGGCGCGGGCGCTGCTCGCGTCGAGATCGTCGACCTCGATGTCCAGGTGCATCATCATCCCCTGCTCGCCGGGCGAGGTGGGCCAGACCGGGCGGACGAAGCCGGGATCGCTCTGGAAGGCCAGCCCGGGGCCGCCTTCTGGCGGGGCGAGCAGCACCCACTCGGGCTCGTCTTCCTTGACCCGCCAGCCGAGCAGCTCGCGGTAGAAGGCGGCCAGCGTCGGCGCGTCGAGCGCGTCCAGGCAGACGGCCGACCATCTGAATCCGGTCATGCGGTACCCCTGAAGTGAGTGGTGAACCAGTTCCTGGCGTGCTCGGCCACGGTCTCCAGCGCGCCGGGCTCCTCGAACAGGTGGGTGGCCCCGGGCACGACGGTGATGCGGCTCTCGGCGTGCAGGCGCTGCTGGGCCTCCTCGTTCAGCTTCACCACGATCGGATCCCGGCCGCCCACGATGAGCAGCGTGGGCGCGCGGACCGCCGCGAGCCGAGGCCCCGCCAGGTCGGGCCGCCCGCCGCGCGAGACGATCGCGGAGACCGCGTTGTCCGGCTCGGCCGCCGCCCACAGCGCCGCCGCCGCGCCGGTGCTGGCCCCGAAGTAGCCGATGGGCAGCCCCGCCGCGTCCTCCTGCTCGCGCAGCCATCGCGTACGTTCCAGCAGCCGCTCGGCCAGGAGCGCGATGTCGAAGACGTTCGCCCTGTCGGCCTCCTCCTGCGGCGTGAGCAGGTCGAACAGCAGCGTGCCCAGCCCCGCCTTGTTGAGCGCCCCGGCCACGTAGCGGTTGCGCGGGCTGAGCCGGCTGCTGCCGCTGCCGTGCGCGAACACCACCACTCCATGAGCGCCGTCAGGAACCACCAGATCGCCGGACACGTGCCCCACCTCCCTCCGTCGATCTGCCACTGCCCGCACAAGCCCCGCTCTATCCGTGGCGGGATCAGGCATACTGCACGGATGTCCGATTTCGCCGACTTCCGGAGCGAGGGGCGGGCGGCTCTGCTGGCGGGCCGGGCGACCCACGACAGTCCCATGGTGGAGGGCGCGAGGCGGTGGGGAGCGGCGGCCGTGCTCCGCCCCTCGGGCGAGGTGCTGGACCGGCTGGCGGCGCTGGCCGGGACCATCGAGGCGCCGGGGCACTGGGTGCACGGGAGGCGGACCCTGCACGTCACGCTCAGGTCCCTGGAGCCCTACCGCGACCGGATCCCGGCCGGCGACCCGCTCCGCGCGGTCTACCGGGACGCCCTGGCCGAGGCGGCGCAGGGCGTCCGGCCCGCGCGGGTGCGGCTGGCGGGCGTGAGCCCGCATCCCGGCGGCGTCCTGGTCTGCGGCCATCCCGAGGACGACACGCTGGTCAGGCTGTGGGAGCGGTTCGCGCGCGCGATGGCCGCGCGCGGCGTGCGGGACCTGGAGCACGGACGCGTACGCGACCGCTGGTACGTCAGCCTCGTCCACTTCGCCGGCCCGCTCGCCGACCCCCGCCGGATCGTCGACTGGTGCGACGCCCACGCCGACGTCGATTTCGGCCTGGCCGAGCTGGACACCGCGGAGATCGTGCAGTTCGTGCTCGCGGACTCGAGCATCCACGTCAAGGCGCTGGAAGCGGCCCGGCTGACCCGGGCGTGACAGCGGGGTGCCACCAGGCCCCATTCGTGGGTGGCACCCCGCCGCCGTCCTGTTCAGCCCAGCACCACCGCCGTGACGAACTGCAGCAGGTGCCAGGCCACGTAAGCGCTCAGCGAGCAGAAGGCCCACTCCTTGCCCCGGCTGATCCTGGAGATCCACCGGAGCTCCTCCGCGGGCTCCCTGCGCGCCTTGAGGGTCCTGGTGACGAAGTACGCCGACATCAGCCAGGCCGCCCCCGACCCGCCGAGCAGCCCCAGCGAGAGGGCCAGCAGGATCGGGGAGCCGCCCAGAAGGTCCGACGGCGGGAGCTGGCGGACCCAGGCGGCCGACACGCCGGTGAGCAGGACCACGGTGATCCGCCTGTCCTTGCGCGCCTGGCGCTTGAGCCACTGAAGGTCTCGACGCAGATGGTTCTTGAGCATCCGGATCACCCCCGTTGGAGTAGCTGGTAGCACCAGCTAACGGAAATTTCCGGAGCAGATCTGCGACCTCACCACCGAGAATTCACGACTTTTAGCGATATTTCAGGTCGTGGGGCTGGTCCCCAGCTCGCGGAGGTCCTCCGACACCCGCCGTACCTCGAAGACGTCCCCCACCTCCTCCAGCAGCCGCAGCGCCTCCCGCAGATAGCCGCCGGCCGCGCCCCGGTTCCCCAGCCTGGCCGAGATCAGCCCCAGCGCCCGCAGCGCGCACCCCAGGTCCCGCCTGGTCCCGCACTCCAGGTGGACGTCCCTGGCCTGGCGCGCGTGGACCAGTGCCTCCCCGGCCAGGCCGAGGTCCAGCAGCACCATGGCCAGCGTCGTGAGCGCCGCCGCCCACCGGTCCTTCGTGCCGGTCTCGTTCTGCAGCTCGACCGTCTCCCACGCGAGCTTCAGCGCCTCCTGCGGCTCGCCCGCCGTGTGCAGCGCCTGCGCCATCGACAGCAGCGCGCTGGCCCGGTTGTCCCGCAGCTCCTCCCTGATCGCCAGTGACGCCTTGGCCGCCCGCAGCGCGGGCTGGTGCTGCCCCAGCGACAGGTACGTGTTCGCCAGCGTCTCCTGCACGTCCGCCTCGGCCCGCCGGTTGCCCATGCCCTGCACGATGTCCAGGGCTTCGAGCGCGTACACGAACGCCACGTGCGGCAGCCCCTGCCGCCGCCGCACCCTGGCGAGCCGGTTGAGCATGCGCGCCTCCACCGGCTCGTCGCGGATCATCCGGCTGATCGCCAGCGCCTGGTTGAGGTAGTCGTCGGCCCGCAGGTAGTCCGCCAGCCGCCAGTGCACCAGCCCGATGTCCCCGAGCGTCTCCGCCCGGCCCGGCTCGTGGTGGAGCTCCACCTGCACGGCCAGCGCCTGCTCGTAGTAGGAGAGCGCCTCGTCGTACCGGGAGCCGTTGCGCGCGATCCGGCCGAGCGCGCACAGGGCGCGCCCGCAGCCGTGCTGGTCGCCCGTCGCCGTGTACCCGGCCAGGGCCCGCTCGGCGTCCCGCTGCGCGTCGTGCGGCAGCCGCAGCAGGTCGTAGATCTCGGCCAGGCAGAGCAGCGTCTCGGCCTCGGCGTGCTCGTCGCCCAGCTCGTGGCAGATCGACAGCGCCTCCAGGCCCTCGGACAGCGCCGCGTTCGGCTCGCCCAGGTCCCGCCGCACGGTGGCGAGGATGATCAGGCTCTGCGCCGTGCCCCGGCGGTCGCCGAGCTCCTCGCGTACCTTCAGGGCCTGGCCCGCGTGCTGCAACGCCGGCTCGTAGCGCTCCTGGGACAGGTGCAGCCGCGAGAGCGTGTGCAGGCAGCTCGCCACCCCGG
This sequence comes from Nonomuraea angiospora, assembly GCF_014873145.1. NCBI lineage: Bacteria > Bacillati > Actinomycetota > Actinomycetes > Streptosporangiales > Streptosporangiaceae > Nonomuraea > Nonomuraea angiospora. The sequence continues at coordinate 8,606,754 of NZ_JADBEK010000001.1, forward strand.
CCAGGTCGCCGATCTCGCGGTAGAGGCCGAGCGCCTCGCCCGCGCACCGCAGGGCCTCCTCGTTGTGGCCCGCGATGTTGTGGACCTCGGCCAGGTCGTTGAGAGCGCGGGCCCGCCCCTCGGCGTCGCCGAGCGAGGCGAACTCCTCCAGCGCCTCCCCGATGAACCTGGCCGCGAGCGTCGAGGGCCCGATGTCCCGGTGGATCGAGCCCAGGTTGCTGCGCATGCGCGCGATCGCCCGCCGGTTGCTCACCTGCATCGCCGCGGTCAGCCCGGCCTGCTGGATCTCCAGGTTGATCTCGTTGTACCGCAGCTTCCTGAACGGCTCGAACACGGCCTCGGCCAGCCGCCACGCCATCCCCTGGGCGCCGCTCTCCTCGGCCAGCCGCACGGCCGAGACCAGCGAGCGCCGCTCGGCCTCGAACCACTCGGGCGCCGTCGCGGGGTCGGTCGCCACCGCCAGGTAGTGGTCGAGCAGCCGCGCCCTGGCCTCCCGCACGCCTGCCTCGGCGTGCCTGCCCAGCTCCCTGGCCAGCCGCTTGACCAGGTCGTGCACCCGGTAGCGCGGCCCGGCCAGCGGCTCGACGAGATACGCCCGGTGCAGCCCCTCCACCGCCACCACGGCCTCGCTGACCGCGACGCCGAGCGCCGCGGCCAGCACCTCGGGCGTGAAGTCCCGGCCCGGCAGCAGCCCCACGTGCCGGAACGCCCGCCGCTGCCCCGGGCTCAGCGACTCGTACGCCAGGTCCAGCGCCGACCTGAACGCCTCCTCCGGATCGCCCACCAGGAGCGTGCCCGGCCTGCGCAGCTCCTCGACCCGCTTCTGCACGCTCAGCCCGGGGTTCTCGGCCAGCTTGGCCGCCGAGATCCGCAGCGCGAACGGGTGGTACGAGCACACCCTGGCCAGCTCGGCCAGCGCGTCCCGGTCGGCGGCCCGCGGCGAGTGCTCCCCGAGCACGGCCACCAGCAGCGCCACCGCGTTGCCCGGGTCGAGCACCTGCAGGTCCATGAGGTCGGCGTGCCCGGTGGCCCGCAGCGGCGCCATCCGCGTGCGGCTGGTCACCAGCACCACGCAGTCCTTGCCGCCCGGCAGCAGCGCCCGCACCTGCGCCGGGTCGGCGGCGTTGTCGAGGATGAGCAGCAGCCTGCGCCCGGCGATCCTGCTGCGGTAGAGCAGCGTCAGCTCGGCCTCGTCGTCGGCGGGCATGTGCTCGCCGACCCCGAGCGAGCGCAGGATCTGGCCGAGCGCCTCGGCCGGGGTCATCGGCGGCTGGCTCGGCGACTGCCCGCGCAGGTCGATCACGATCTGGCCGTCGGGGAACCGGCCCGCCTGCAGGTGCCCCCAGTGCGTCACCAGCGCGGTCTTGCCCACGCCCGGCAGGCCCTGCACGATCATGGTGTTCGTCCGCCTGGGCCGCTCCAGCCAGGCGGTGAGCAGGTCCAGGCTCTGCTGGCGTCCGGTGAAGTCGGGCACGTCGGCGGGGAGCTGGCGCGGCTTCGGCACCTCACCGAGGGGCAGCGGCTCCGCGAGCGCCCCCGGCCTGGTCAGGAACGGCGTCACCCGTCCCTGCCACGGCTCCGACAGGTGCTCCCAGCCGCCCGCCAGGTCGCGCAGCGCGGACGGGTCCTCGACGCGCAGCCGCCGGTAGCCGGGCCGTACCAGCCAGCCCCGCTGGACCCACTCCGTGAGCCGGCGCTGCACCACGTCGGGGGAGCTGCCGACGAGGTCGGCCAGCGTCTCCATGGACAGCGGCGGCGCGGACTCCGAGCCCAGCGCGTAACGCTCGTCCAGGTGCAGCAGCCACACGGCCAGCCGGGCGGCGACGGGGGCGCGGGCCAGCGACTCGTGCCTGCGGGCGGCCACGTTCCTGGCGAACAGCTCCTGCACCAGCGCCGTGGCCACGGCCGGGACGGCGGCGGCGTGCTCGCGCAGCCGGCGCATGTCGATGGGCCAGGCCCGAACCTCGGTCAGCGCGTCCACCTTGGCGCGCTCGGCGGGGTTCCAGAAGGCGAGCTCGCCGACGAGGTCGCCGGCGCCGCGCAGGTCGTGAATGGCCTCACGATCGCCCGCGGGGGTGTATTCGCGGGCGTAGCCGTGGTCGATGAGGTAAACCTGGTGGGCGGGCCGTAACGGCGAGCAGATGGTCGTGTTACGCCGGAAGACGCGGGGCCTGGCGCCCTCGTCCACCAACGACCGGAACAGACCCACCCCGACACCACCAATCTGGGGACGGCGGTGTCCTCGTATGACAGATGTGAAACAGCCTCAACGACTATTTGTCACATCGGCGGGCGCCTCTGTCAACGATCAGACGGCGGCGGTGTCCTGCCGGTCGGGGACGAAGCGGTAGCCGACGTTGCGGACCGTTCCGATGAGGGATTCGTACTCGGTGCCGAGCTTGGCGCGCAGGCGCCGCACGTGGACGTCGACCGTCCTGGTGCCGCCGAAGTAGTCGTAACCCCAGACCTCCTGCAGCAACTGGGCGCGGGTGAAGACCCGGCCCGGGTGCTGGGCGAGGTATTTCAGCAGCTCGAACTCCTTGAAGGTGAGGTCGAGCACCCGGCCGCGCAGCCGCGCGGTGTAGGTGGCCTCGTCGATCGACAGGTCGCCGCTGCGGATCTCGTCGGGCACCTCCTCCGTGGCGGCCTGCGAGATGCGGCCCGTGGCCATGCGCAGGCGCGCCTCCACCTCCGCCGGGCCCGCGCTGTCGAGCAGCACGTCGTCCACGCCCCACTCGGCCGTCATCGCGGCCAGCCCGCCCTCGGTGACGATCACCAACAGCGGGCAGTCGATGCCGGTCGTGCGGATCAGCCGGCACAGGCTCTTGGCCTGCACGAGCTCCTTCCGCGCGTCGACGAGGACCGCGTCGGCCGGAGGCGTGTCGATCAGCGCGGACGCCTCCGCGGGCGAGACCCGGACCGAGTGGAGCAGCAGGCCCAGCGCCGGGAGCACCTCGGCGGACGGCTCGAGGGCGTTGGTCAGCAGGAGCAGGTTGCTCATTACGGCCTCCTCAAACACGCAAGGACCCGGGGGCTTCATCGCCCAGGTCCCGTAGGTGAGGATATCCCACGAGTAAGTCGCGTCCATGGCGCGTCCAGCAGGTGAACAGCGCGTCTCCCGAAACAACCTTGTTAAGGGCGTCGCACAATAGACCAGAAAGCGATTGTGAGGGGCCCATGGCCACGGGAAAGGTACGTTATTGGGCTGCGGCGAAGGAAGCGGCCGGAGTGGCCGAGGAGCCGTTCGACGCGGTCACTCTTGGTGAACTCATGACGAAAATCACACAAAATCATGCCGATCTGGCACGCGTGGTGAGGCGTTGCTCGTTCCTCGTGGACGGCGCCCCGGTCGGCAAACGCCCTCATGACCAGGTCGTTCTCGCCGACGGGGCGACCGTGGAGGTGCTGCCGCCGTTCGCCGGCGGGTGACGGGGCCTTCCTTGGGGGAATGAGTGAGGCCAGTCGATAGGCTCTTGACCCCCGCCACAGACAGGGAGCCCCATGCGGAAGCTGATCATTTTCCTGATCGTGCTGGTCATTCTCCTTGTCGCCGTCGACCGGGTCGCCGTGGCGGGCGTGGAGCGCGATCTGTCCAACCGGATCGCGGCCGCGACCGACCTCTCCGACAAGCCGACCGTGACAATTGAGGGCATCCCTTTTCTCACGCAGGCCATCTCGGGGCACTATCCGGAGGTACGGTTCGATCTCGGCACGTTCACCTACGGTGGCGTGCCGATCAAGAACCTCCGGGGCGCCGCCTATGACGTGACGGCCCCCCTGGCGGACGTCCTGCAGAACAGAGCCAACGTCCAGGCCGGACGCGTGACCGTCAGCGGCACCCTGACCAGGGCGACGATCGACAAGTACGCCCCCCGCGGCGTCAAGATCGGCGGCAACGGCGACCGGCTCACGGCGTCGGGCGAGGTGACGGTCGGGGTGCAGAAGGTGAAGTTCAACGCCGAGATGCGGGTGGAGCTGGCCGACGGCGGCATCAAGATCCAGGCCGAGAAGATCGAGGGCGTGCCCGACCAGCTCGCCTCGCTCGTCTCCTACACGATCCCGTTCAAGGGCAAGCTGCCCTTCGACGTGAAGGTGACCGGGGTCAAGAGCGTGCCCGAAGGATTGGAGTTCTCGGCCGAAGCGTCTGACGTGCCGATCCGTGGATGAGGCTGAACCGGTCCGGCCCGACGTACGTCAAGAGGGTGTGAGCGCAGCCGGCACCGCGGATGAGGAACTCGTGAGGACCCTCTTCGACGAGCATGCCGGGCCACTCTACGGCTACGTCCTGCGGCTGACCGGTGATTCCGGGCGGGCGGAGGATGTCGTGCAGGAGACCCTGTTGCGGGCCTGGCGACATCCCGACGCCCTCTCGGGCCGGCCGGTGCGGGCGTGGCTGTTCACGGTGGCCCGCAACCTCGTCGTCGACCAGCATCGGGCCAAGAAGGCCAGACCGCAGGAGACCGGGGACGAGGCGCTGGCCGTCATGCCGGCCGACGACGACCTGGAGCGCGCCGTCGAGTCGTGGGCGGTGGCCGAGGCGCTGGCCGCGCTCAGGCAGGAGCACCGTGAGGTGCTGCTGGAGGTCTACTATCGGGGGCGATCGGTGAAGGAGGCGTCGGCGACGCTGGGCATACCGCCGGGCACGGTCAAATCGCGCACCTACTACGCGTTGCGGGCGCTCAAACTGGCCCTCGAGGAGCGGGGGTTGGCGCCATGATGACGTGCGAGGAGGTAAGGCTCGCCCTGGGCGCGCACGCGCTGGGCGCGCTCGACCCCGACGAGGCGCTGGAGATCGACAACCACCTGGCGACCTGCGAGGAGTGCGGCCGCGAGCTGCTCGACCTCGAAGGCGTGGCCTCCTTTCTTGGCAAGGTGTCCGAACGAGACGTGGAGCTGGTGGCGAGCCCGCCGCGGCAGGTGCTCGACCGGCTGCTGAACGCCAGCGCCAAACGCAACAGGCGCGGCCGGCTGCTGCTGGTGGCGGCCGCCTCCGTCGCGCTGCTGGGGCTGGGCGGCACGATCGTGTCGGTCGTGAACAGCGGCACTCAGCAGCAGGCGGCGACCGGGGTGGCGGCTCCCATGTCCACCCAGGAGCCGGAGACGATGCGGGACTCGGCCTCGGACGCCGAACAGCCGTCGCTGAACCGCCTGGCCGAGCCGTCGGCGCAGGCCAAACGGCCGAGCAAGGCGCCGTCCGCGTCGCCGTTCAAGATGGCCGAGAACCTGAAGTTCTCCGGCGTGAACAGGGACGAGAAATACTCCGCCACCGTGTCGGCCTACCCCGGCGACAGCGGCACGGACCTGTACGTGAGCGTGCGGGGCGTGCCCGTCGACACGACCTGCCGCCTGCTCGTCGTGGCCGCCGGAGGGCGGCACGAGCTGACGGAGAGCTGGACGGTCAGCCGCGCGGCGTACCTGGACAAGGCCGAGTTCAAGCGGTCGACGACGCTGCCCATGTCCGAGATCACCGCGTTCTACGTGGTCGACCGGAAGGAGAAGGTGCTGATCAGGATCCCGGTGCGGAAGTAAACGCGGCTGCGCGTGGTTGCATCGGGAGATGACTGGTTGGTGGGTGGCGCTGGCGACTCTGGCGCTCGGCTCTGTGATCGGGGTGGTTCGCCTGCGCCGCGACGGACGGGTGCGTGACACGGGTGGCGACCGGTTGTCCGAGGCCGACCTCGGCGCCGGCCTGGGGGAGCGGGCGACGCTGGTGCAGTTCTCCACCGCGTTCTGCCAGCCGTGCCGGGCGACCAGGAGGATTCTCTCCGACGTCAGCGGGATCGTGCCGGGGGTGACCCACGTCGAGATCGACGCCGAGTCCCGGCTGGACCTCGTACGGCGGCTGGACATCATGCGCACGCCGACGGTCCTCGTGCTCGACACCAGCGGAAGGATCGTGAAAAGGGCCGCCGGCCTGCCCCGCAAGGCGGACGTCCTGGCGGCCCTCGCCGCCGCCGTGCCGCCGCCGCCGTCTCACGAATCGTCTCACCAACCGGACGAGATGTGACAGATGACGAGACGCCGAGTAGTGTCGTCGCTATGAACCCATCGACAGAGCTGCTGACGAAGCGGCGCGCGGTTGATTTCTGCCGCGTGACCACCGCGCTCTGTCGCGCTGCCTGAGGACGATCCCGCGGACATCCGGTCCGCCCCGTCGACCCTTCAGGAGCATCCCGCGATGCGTGCCGATCCTAGAGCGCTGCGCTTCGGCGCGGCCATCACCACCCTGGTCCTCGCCCTCGTCCTGGTGACGGGGAGTGCCTGGCTGCTCGCCGTCCAGGCGATGGTCTTCGCACTCGGAGTCGTGTCGCGCTCGCCGTACACGATGCTCTTCAAGGCGCTCGTCAAGAGCGCCCCGAAGGAGACCGAGGACGCCCGCCCGCCCAAGTTCGCGCAGGCGGTGGGGTTGGTCTTCGCGATCGCGGGCCTGGTCGGATATCTCACCGGGATCACGCCGCTGGCCCTCGTGGCCACGGCCGCGGCTCTCCTCGCCGCTTTCCTCAACGCAGCCTTCGGATTCTGCCTTGGCTGCGAAACGTACCTGCTCATCCGCCGTCTACTGCCCGCCGCCAACATGGAGGTTTCCAAATGAGCCGCTCCGCCGCCCTGGTGGACGCCGACTGGGTCGAGGCCAACCTCGACACGCCCGGAGTCGTCCTCGTCGAGGTCGACGAAGACGTCAGCGCCTACGACAAGGGCCACATCCGTGGCGCCGTGAAGGTCGACTGGCGGCAGGACCTGCAGGACCCGGTGCGCCGCGACTTCGTGGACAAGACCGGTTTCGAGGCCCTGCTGTCCGACCGCGGCATCTCCAACGATGACACCGTCGTGCTCTACGGCGGCAACAACAACTGGTTCGCCGCCTACGCGTACTGGTACTTCAAGCTCTACGGCCACTCCAACGTCAAGCTGCTCGACGGCGGGCGCAAGAAGTGGGAGCTCGACTCCCGCGAGCTGGTCAAGGACGTGCCGGAGCGGGCCAAGACGCAGTACGTGGCGCAGGAGCAGGACACCAAGATCCGCGCCTTCCGCGACGACGTGGTCGGCGCCATCAGCAAGCTCAACCTGGTAGACGTGCGCTCGCCCGACGAGTTCACCGGCAAGCTGCTCGCTCCCGCGCACCTCCCGCAGGAGCAGGCGCAGCGCGCCGGCCACGTGCCCACCGCCCGCAACATCCCGTGGTCCAAGGCCGCCAACGACGACGGCACGTTCAAGTCCGACGACGACCTGCGCACGCTCTACAGCGAGGCCGGGGTCGACTTCGGCAAGGACACCATCGCCTACTGCCGCATCGGCGAGCGTTCGGCGCACACCTGGTTCGTGCTGCACGAGCTGCTCGAGCAGGACAACGTGAAGAACTACGACGGTTCGTGGACCGAATACGGCTCGCTCGTGGGCGTGCCGATCGAGCTGGGGGAGGCCCGCTGATGACTACTGCACAGGGTTGCGGAGCGCCGGAGCAGACGATCACTCTGCCCGCCGGGATCGACCTGTCCACCCAGGCCGTGATCCAGGGCGTGGTGACCGGCGCCGGCACGGCGTACGCGCGGCTGCTCGACCACTCCGGCGAGTTCACCGGCGAAGTCGTGGTGTCCGACGAGGGCGTCTTCCGCTTCTTCGCCGCTCCCGGCGACTGGACCGTCCGCATCATCGCGGGCGGCGGCGTCACCCGGGACATCAAGGTCGAGGCGAAGCTGGGCGAGGTCTCCTCGCTCGCGGTCGCCGTCTGAGTCCGCCCAGGTAGAAGACCCGCGTCCGGTCCGGACGCGGGTCTTTTCGGTGCAACGGATCCGGGCACGGCGGTGTTATGACCCCTGTGAGAGAAACCGACTGTCCCGACCCGGTGCGCAAGGCGCTGCTCGACGACCTCGACGAGGGGTTCGCCGAGCTGTACGGCGCCTACCGCGGCCTGGTCTTCTCGACAGCGCTGCGGCTGAGCGGGCGCTGGGCCGACGCCGAGGATCTCACCGCGGAGACGTTCCTGCGCGCGTACCGGGCGCTGGCCGGATACGAGCGCGACCGCATCGCCACGCTCCAGACGCGGGCCTGGCTGATGACGATCCTGATGAACATCTGGCGCAACTGCGCCAGGACCAGGTCCCGCAAGCCGCCACCGGAGCTGCGGGACCAGCCGATCGAGGAAGTCGACCCCGGCCAGGACGTCGAGGAGGCCGCGGTGCGCCGCGAGACCGGCGACGAGCTGGCCGGGCTCCTGGGCCTGCTGCCCGAGGAGCAGCGGGTCGCGGTCGTGCTCAGGCACGTCGTCGACCTGCCGGTCAGCGAGATCGCCACCGTGCTCAGGATCCCCCAGGGCACGGTCAAGTCGCACGTGTCGCGGGGACTGCGGCGGCTGCGCGCACTGGGAGGTGTCCGATGACCCACGATCCACTGCTGGCCGGGCTGGCGGCGCTGGCCGCCGACGCGCCCGATGGACTGCTCGACCGGATCGCGGCCCGCTGGGTGGGCGTCCCGAGCCCGATCGGGGAGCTGCGGGTCGCGTTCACCGACCAGGGCGTGGCCTACGTGCGTCCGGGAGACGGGTTCGCCGAGGCGTTCAGGGAGCGCTTCGCCCGCCCGCTGCTGCCCGCCGAACGCCCGCCCGCCGGGCTGCTGACCGCGCTGCGCACGGGGCGCCTGGGCCGGCTGCGGCTGGACCTGCGCGGGATGAGCGACTTCCAGCGCGACGTGCTGGAGACGGTCCGTACGATCCCGCGCGGCGAGGTCAGGCCGTACTCGTGGATCGCGGAGCGGATCGGCCGGCCCAGGGCGGTGCGGGCGGTGGGGACGGCGCTCGGCCGCAACCCCGTGCCGCTGCTGATCCCGTGCCACCGCGTCACCCGGTCGGACGGCGTCGCGGGCGACTACGTGTTCGGCTCGGCGGCCAAGGAGCGGCTGCTGCTGGCCGAGGGCGCCGACCTGGAGCGGGTGCGGGAGCTGGCGGGGGACCGGGTGTTCTACCTGGCCAGCGACACCACCGGGGTGGTGTGCTTCCCGACCTGCCACAACGCCCGGCGCATCACGCCGCGGCACCGGCACGGCTTCCGCACCATCGCCCAGGCCAGGGCCGCCGGCTACCGGCCGTGCCGCACGTGCCGGCCCGCCAGTGCCTAGGGCTTGATCGGGTAGCGCATGAGGAGCGTGGCGCGTACGACGTCGGGGCCGTGCGCGCGGTAGCCGTGCGGCACGTCGGAGAGCCACGAGATGTGGTCGCCCGGCCCCGCCGTGAGCGGTTCGCGCATGGGGCCCGCGCTGAGCGTGCCCGTGAAGACCGTGACGTGCTCGCTCACGCCCTCGTGGTGGGCGGGCGAGGTCTGGGTGAGGCCCGGCGGGACGGTCACCCGGTAGAGCTCGTACGTGACCCGGTCGTCCTCGAACACCTCCAGCAGCTCCGCCTCCATCGCCCTGCCCCGCATGATCTGCGGCTCGGACGGCGCGTCGAGTATCGCCCCGATCGGCACCCCGAGCTGCGCGGTGATCGCCCAGAGCGTCTCCGCCGTCGCGTCGACCTTGCCGGTCTCGACGTCCGACAGGGTCTCCCTGTCGATGCCCGCGTGCTTGGCGAGCTCCGACAGCGACACGCCGCGCTCGTGCCGCAGCCGCCGGAGGCGATCTCCCACGACGTGGGGATCGGCGTCGAGTGCGGGCCGCGGCTCCATAGAGCAATCGCACGCGCACCGCTCCGGAACCGCCATTTCCCCGCCGATAATTCTTTTGTCACTGCCCGGGGACCACACCCGCACTGGCAGGGCGGAGCGTCGCGCTTTCCGGGGTTGCTGCTGCGACACATGGGACAGACCGATACGATTCTGCAGATGTCCGGTTCGACAGGTGTGGCGGCACCTCCCCGACCTGGGCCTACGCCGACTCAGGGGATGCCGTCGCCGTACTCGCTGCCCTTGCACGCCCTACGGCTGGCGGGCAAGTGCGCCCTGCCGCTGATCCTCTGGTACGCCGCCGGTCAGCTGACCCGCTTCGTCCTGCTCTACGCCGCCACCGAGGTCGCCTACGGCGACTACCGGCAGATCCGCCTGGTCCTCGTGATGACGCTGCTCACGTTGATCATTCTGTCGGCGATGACGGTCACCGCCGGCATGCTCTACTCGCTGCGCAACGCGCTGTGGGAGATGCGCGCCAAGACCGAGGAGGGGATGCAGGACGAGCGCTTCTTCCGGGTGCTCGACCGGGTGGCCCCGGCCTTCGCCGTGCTCTACCTGGCGTGGGGGTTCCAGACGGAGGACGCCAGGGACGTCTACCAGATGGATATCAACCACCACATCTACGACCTGACGGGAGCGGCCTTCTTCGGGGAGCGGTCCCAGGTCGGCCACGGGCTCACGGACCTCGACTGGCGGGTGTCGCTGGGGGCGATGGCCGTCATGTTCGGGCTGAAGATGCTGTTCGCCAAGCTCCTGGAGAAGACCGAAGGCAACGGCAAGTTCTACGGCTTCTGCGCGGCCTTCTCGGAGTTCGCCTTCGTCTTCTACGGCCTGAACGCCACCCTCTACATCGGCACCGCGCGCACCGACTGGGTCGAGCACCGCAACGTGGTGGCCGGCACGGAGGAGCTCTGGGCCGAGGCGCAGAAGAACGTGCCGCTGTGGGAGAGCGTCACCGGCTTCCTCGGCGACGCCTGGCCGTACTTCCTCGACGCCGTGGCCGTCCCGCTGGCCTGGCTCACCGTGGCGATGCTCGTCTTCGGCTCCTACTCCGACGAGACCCGCGCCCTGGTCAGGGGCACCCGCCTGGAGCGGGGCGTGGACCGGCTGGAGGGCACCCACGACCTCACGCAGAAGTCGTTCGACCAGCTCACCGGCGGGTTCAGGGACCGCTGGCTGCCGCTGGCCAACTCCCTGCGGATGGTGGTCAAGGCCGGCCTGCCGCTGTTCGGCATGATGTGCCTGTGCTACGTGGGCCTGCTGGTCGGCGGGGAGTACGCCGAGCGGGGGCTGCGGTGGCTCATCGGCACCGAGCGGGAATGGGTGTGGTCGTTCCAGGGGCCGCCGCTGAGCTTCCTGCGCGAGATGATCGTGGCCGTGCTCACGATGGCGCTGCTGGCGGCCACGTACGACCTCGCGGCCACCAGGGCACGGCTCAGGGGCGAGCCGTTCGACGACGTCTGAGCCTGAGCGGTCGCGGGCCGCGACCGCTCAGCGCCGCCTGAACCGCAGGACGTCGACGTTGCCCTCCAGATTGCTCGCGGTGTCCCGCTTGAAGAGGTCCGCCGTGGGCGTGTCCGAACGGTAGTTGCTCGGTCTGAAGGACAGCTCGACCTCGTCCGCCACCGCGGTCGGCACCACCGCCGCGGCCAGGATCTTGTACTCCTTGCCGACCTCCAGCCGGTCCGTCGGCTGGTCGGTGTCCGGGACGACGTTCACGACCCAGCTGCGGCCGGCGCGGTCCTCCAGCTTGGCCTCCTCGAACAGGGCGGTCTTGGTGGCGCTGCCCTCGTCGAGGACCTTCTTGGTGATGTCCACCCTCAGCGCGGCCACCTCGGGGCCGTACGGGAGGTTGTCGGGCATCTTGATGCGGGTGACCGTGGCCCGCCACTCGATGTTCTTCACCGTGGCCGCCTGGCCGGCGGGGACGACGGTCTCCTTGGTCTCCTTCGTGGTGGTCTTCTCGTAGAAGAGGTAACCGTCGTACGACTGGGCGCCCATGGTGACCAGCGACACGACGACGGCGGCCACGGCGACCAGCACCGTGCGCTTCTTGCGTCCTGCCGGGGCGGCGGCCCGCCCCGGCCCCGGCGGGGCCTCCTGCGGGGCCTCCGGCTCCGGGCCGGGCACAGGGTGGGCCGCGGGTTCCGGCTCGGGACTCTGCCGGCGCGGGAGGGGCGTGCCGGGGCCCTGCGGCGGCGACACGGGGATGGCGGCCGGGACGGCCGGCAGGGGCTGCGTGGTGCCGCCTACGGGCTCGCGGGGGGCCGGGGGCCACACCTGCTGGTCGCCGTGGGCGGCGTGCCGGGCGCGGGGCTGCTGCGGGACAGGGCGAGGAGGCAGCCCCGGCCGCTGCGCCGGGCCCTGCGCGTGTGCGGGGCCCTGCGAGTGCGTCGGTCCCTGACCGTGCGCCGGTCCACGCGCGTGTGCCGGGCCTTGCTCTTGCGCCGGGCCTCGGGCGTGTGCCGGGCCTTGCTCTTGTGCTGGGCCACGCGCGTGTGCCGGGCCTTGCTCCTGCGCCCGGCCTCGCTCCTGCGCCGGGCCTCCTGCGTGTGCCGGGCCCTGCCCGCGGGCTGGGCTCTGGGGGTATGCGGGGCCCTGGGGCGCGCTGGGCCACTCCAGTGCCTCCTGCGGCGGGCTGGGGCGGCCCATCGGCTCCCGGGGCGCGTCCGGCCAGCCCATCGCCTCCTGCGGCCCGCTCGGCCGCCCCTCCGGCGCGTCGTAGCCCGGAGGCGGCGTTCCACGGCCGCCACGGCCGGGCAGGTCGCCCGCGGACGGCACTCGGGGGACCGGCGCCGTCTCCTCGCCGAGCAGGTCCTGATCGAGGCGCGGGTCGCGCTCGGCAGGCAGGCCGTGCCCGGAGTGCCGCCCCTGCCCGGGCGGCGGGGCGCCGCGGCCGGAGTGGGCGCCGAGCCCCGGCGGCGGCTCCTGGCTGGGCGGCGGCGGGGGCGGATCGTCCTCGCGCCGCGGGTCGTTCCTGGGTGCGAACCAGTCGCGCTCGTTCGTGCTCATCGTGCGATCACTTCTGGTCGGTCGAGTAGACGTCCTGAGGCGAGGCCGCGAGCTTGCGCGCGCCCTCGTCGTCCAGGCCGAGATCCACCTCGACCTCCGGCTTGTACGGCTCCACGATGACCTCCTTGCCCAGCCCGAACACGACATGCGCCCCCGCCAGCGCGGACGACGGCACCTCGAAGAAGAAGCGCCCGCTCTTCCAGATGTCCGGCTGCACCCAAGACATGGCCATCGTGAGGTCGCTGCGCACCCGGTCGGTGGCGTCGAACCTCTTCCCGTCGGCGGTCAGCAGCTCCGGCTGGCGCAGGTGATAGGGCTTGAGGCTGGACTTGGCCGTGACGTTGACGACGAGGAAGAGGTTGTCGGTCCCGATCGTCTGGCTGCCGCTCTGGATCGACTTCGCGGCAGTGAACGAGTCGAGCCGCAGGGAGAACCGGCGGGCGTCCACCACCTCGCCCTTGGCGCCCGTGTACGTGATCGGGTCGGTGATCTCGCCCTCGGCCATGTGCAGGGTCTGCAGCCAGACGGCGCCGCCCAGCAGCACCAGCCCGACAGCGCCGTTGAGCAGCCGGGTGCCGATCCCCGGTCCCCGGTCCGCCCTCCTGCCGCGGCGACCGCCCACGGCAGTTGATCTTTGCTGCGTGGCGGTCACGTTGCGTCACCCTTCTTGACCGCAAGAGTCACCCGCGCCTTGATCTCGGGATAGAACTTCATGGTGTCGAGGTCCTCGTTGGCGACCATCTGCCAGCGCGGGACGTTGGTGTTCCACTCGGGCTCGTACTCGAACGACGCCACGTCCATCGTGATCTTCTCCGGCGGCTGCTCATCGTCCTTGAGCCGGTAACGGAGGATGACCTGGCTGGTCACCCCCGGGTGCAGCTGGCGGGTCTCGCCCCCCTTGGCCTGGGCGAAGGTGAACGGCCCCGCGTCCTGGGGGAAGGCGGGAGTGATCTTGACCAGGGAGCCGGCGAAGGAATCGCTCGTGAAGGCCTGTTCCAGCTTCGCCGGGGGCAGTCCGACCTGGTAGGTCTGGTCGCCCTTGTTGGTGACCTCGAAGACCAGCTCCACGAACCGCTTGTCCTCGTCGAACTGCGACTCGGCCCGCTCCACCGTCACGCGCGACTCGACGAACTTGGTGGCGTACAGGCCCTGATCGAGCACCGAGCCCGGGCCCAGCGCCTCGGGCTCCTCGGGGGCCTCGCTCAGCCCGCCCAGGAGAGCGGTGATGCCGACGGCGGTGAATGCCACCAGGGCGATGGCGGGCACCACTACCGGGCGTCTGGGCTTGTCACTGCTTGCGCCGGAGGGTTCCGTCATGGGTAAGGATGGTAGTAGGTCTCGCTTGTCCCATCTGCCGCAATACTCCCATCGGACTGGGAGAATTGCCGAGAAACCCTGCCGCTACGGGCCTCGAAGCTCATACGCTGTCACGGAGCGGAAAGGGTTGGCCCTTACTCCTAACGACATATCGGCGGCCGGAGGGTCACGTGACGGACGTGCATCCCGAGCATGCCCAGCTCCAGGCGGACCGCATCTACCTGGGCTGGCAGTACATCCTGCTGCACTCCGACCCTGGCCCGCCGCCCAAGCGCCCCTCCCCGCTCGAGGAGCCCGCCGACTCGCCCGGCCCCGTCGACCCCAACCTGCTGCGCCGCGAGCGGCTCCAGGAGGACATGCTCAACAAGCCCGTGCGGCTCGTGCGGACGCTCATGCTGATGCTGGCCGTGCTCATCCTGGCTGCGGGCATCGGGGGCTACCTCGCGTGGCCGTTCGCGATCGCCGGGATCACCGCCGCCGGAGGCGTGGCGGGCATCTGCAGTTACGCGCTGTTGCAGGGCGACCGGGCGGTGAAGTACCGCGTGCTGGAGCAGCAGGCCAGGGACGAGCGCCGGCGCGAGGAACGTGACAAGGAGCTGTTCCGCGCTCAGGAGGAGCATGCCAAGCGCTACCGGGAGTGGCAGGACTCCAAGGAACGCCACGACCGGCAGCTCTCGTGGTACGCGGTCGCCGTACCGGACGAGATCGACCGCATCGACGTGGCGGGCGGCACGCTCCCCGGCTGGTCGGCGCTCATCACGCTGCTCGGCGCCACGCGCCTCTACAGCGGCGGCCACCTTACCGTGCTCGACCTGTCCGAGGGCGCGATCGCCAAGGACCTGATCGAGCTGGCCAGAAAGGGTGGCGACGACCCGCTGGTCTGGGTGCTGCCGGTCGATCTGCCCAAGCTCGACCTGGGCGCCACGCTCAAGCCGGAGGCGTTCGCGGACGTGCTGGCGCACGTGGTGAGCGTGAGCGAGGAGCACCGCACCACGCGCGACCTCAGCTTCGACAACGCGATCCTGGAGCGGGTGCTCGAAGTGCTCGGCGAGAACGCCACGATCAGCCAGGTCACGGCCGCGCTGCGGGCGCTCGCGCAGGTGGGCGACCCGCGCGACGACCTGAGGTTCGGGCTGATCACGGCCACCCAGCTGGAGCGCATCGGCACGTTGTTCGGCCGCGGGGTGAGCGAGCGGGTGGTGATCGAGCGGGCCTGGGCGCTGGAGTCGCAGCTGCGCAAGCTGGAGACGCTCGGCACGGAGGCCGTACGGCTGCCGCCCGCGCGGCTGCGGGTGGTGAGCATGGACCGGCAGGCGGGCGCCTTCGGCAACCGGGTGCTCGGCACGTACGTGGCCACCGCGCTCACCCACATCCTGCGCCAGTCCCCGGCCTCGGACCGGCCCTGGTACCACACGATCATCGTGGCGGGCGCGGACAAGCTCAGGGGCGACGTGCTCGACCGGCTGATGGACGCCTGCGAGACCTCCCGTACCGGACTGGTCCTGACTTATCGGTCTTTGACCCCCACGGTGCGGGAGCGGCTCGGCAGGGGGCACGCGGCGGTGGCGTTCATGCGGCTGGGCAACGCCGAGGACGCGCGCGTCGCCAGCGAGCACGTCGGCACCGAGCACCGGCTGGAGCTGGCCCAGCTCACCGAGACGATCAGCGACTCGCTGCCTGGGCTCGACGGCGGCTACACCTCCACGATCTCCCAGGTGGACGAGGACGACATGGGGGACCGCGACGAGAACCTCGCGGATCTGGCCGGCGACATCACCGAGTCCACCGAGTGGGGCAGGACCGCCGACAAGATCTCCGAGAAGGAGCGGGTGCTGCAGCGCTCGCGCGAGTTCCTCGTCGAGCCGCACCAGCTCCAGCAGCTCCCCACGACCTCCGTGATCGTCACCGACGCCACGGCCCAGGGCAGGCGCGTACGCCTCGCCGACGCCAACCCCGCCATCCTGACCTTCCCCAAGACCACGCTCGGCGAACTGGAGGACGTACGCGAGGCCGTGCTCTCGCTCGACCCCAAGGCACAGGGCACCGACGGGGAGCCCCCACCGAACCTCGGACCACCACCGCCACGCCTGGACTGGCGCAAGGGCAGGCAATGACATGGTCAATGTCAACGTGACGAGCTGACGGTTGGCGGAATTTAACAAAGAACCGTCTGTGGGGGAATGAAATGCAGCCGAGTGTGTCGCTGAGTGGGCCTTGGTATCGAATCCAGTCGATCGCAGCACCCTCGCGAAGCTCGTCGGCGGAGTGGGATTTCGTCACCGTGCTGCCCGCGGTGCTGTCGGCGGCGCAACGCGACCGGCCGTTCGTCATCGGGTGGCTGTCGCGGGGATCCGGCGCGCCGCTCGAGCTCATCACCAATGCCGGGCCGCTGTCGCCGCCGCGCCAGCCGCGCAGGTCCACCGACGCGCCCGGCCGCCCGAGCGGGCCGCAGCCGCTGCTGTTCCCGGGCGGGGCGCGCGGGGTCCAGCTCGACGAGGAGTACCTCGCCGATCTGGCGGACCTGGTGTGGACGCCGTGCCCGGGCCGCCAGGCGCCGCCGCTGGGGAACAAGGGGCGCGAGTTCGACCCGGACGAGCTCAGGCGGCCGACGTTGTTCGAGTCGACGCTGGTGACGCTCATGTCGCGGCCCTTCGCCTGGCTGGTGGTGGCCGAGCCGACCGACCTGCTCGACGCCGAGGTGGCGCACCTGCGTACCCAGCTCAACGTGCTCAGGCAGTACGGGGACGCCTCCGAGCGCTCCCGTTTCGACGCCGAGCGGGCCGAGCGGCGCATGCAGGAGCTGGACGCCTTCAGGGAGGCGGGGCTCTGGAACGTTCGCGTGCTGGCCGGGGGCGCCACCGCCGAGGAGCTGCGGCAGATCGCTCCGGTGCTGGTCGGGTCGGTCGAGATGAGCCATCACCCGTACCGGCTGCGCAGCTCGCACGGCGCCGCCTACGGCCTGCCGGAGGCCCTCGCCATGACCATGCAGGACCCGGCCGACGGCGCCGCCGCCCCGTTCGCCGCCACCGCCGGGGCTCTGGCGGCGCTGGCCGGGCTGCCCAGGCGGGAGGTCCCCGGGGTACGCGTGCTCGAATCCGGCTTCTTCGACGTGACGTCCGAGGCCGACGGCGGCGAGCTGGAGCTGGGCGAGATCCTCGACGGGCAGGACAGGGGCGTCGGGACGTTCCGGGTGCCGCTGGCCACGCTCAACCGGCACGCGTTCGTCACCGGGGCCACCGGCTCGGGCAAGTCGCAGACGGTGCGCCACCTGCTGGAGCAGCTCAGCCGGGCCCGCATCCCGTGGCTGGCCATCGAGCCCGCCAAGTCCGAGTACGCCGCCATGGCCGGGCGCCTCGACGACCCGATCACCGTCATCAACCCGTCGGCGCCGGACGGCGTGCCGTTCAGCGTCAACCCGCTCGAACCCGAGCCCGGCTACCCCGTCCAGGCCCACATCGACATGGTCAGGGCGCTGTTCATGGCGGCCTTCGACGCCGAGGAGCCGTTCCCGCAGATCATGTCGCTGGCGCTGCAGCGCGTCTACGAGGCCACCGGCTGGGACGTCGTCACCGGCGGCGCCGTGCCGGGCTCCAACGTCCCGCCCAGCGTCCCGACCCTCGAACAGCTCCAGCAGCACGCCATGGACGTGATCAAGGAGATCGGCTACGGCCGCGAGGTCCAGGCCGACGTGGAGGGCTTCATCTCGCTACGGCTGCGGTCCCTGCGGGTCGGCTCGGCGGGGCGCTTCTTCGAGGGCGGCCACCCCGCCGACATCGGCGGCCTGCTGGAGCGGGACGTCGTGCTGGCGATCGAGGACGTGGCCAACGACGAGGACAAGGCGTTCCTCATGGGCACGCTCATCATCCGGATCGTCGAGCACCTGCGCATGCGGGCCCGCCGGGAGAAGTCCCACGAGCTGCGCCACGTCATCGTGATCGAGGAGGCGCACCGGCTGCTGCGCGACCGCGGCCACGGCCGGGCCTCCACGCACGCGGTGGAGCTGCTGGCCGGGCTGCTGGCGGAGATCCGCGCGTACGGCGAGGGCATCGTGGTGGCGGAGCAGATCCCGACCAAGCTCGTCTCCGACGTCGTCAAGAACACCGCGCTGAAGGTCGTTCACCGGCTCCCGGCCGAGGACGACAGGAAGCTCGTCGGCGCCGCCATGAACCTCAGCGACGAGCAGTCCCGCCACGTGGTCTCCCTGCAGCCGGGCTCGGCCGCGGTCTTCGCCGACGGGATGGACCGGCCGCTGCGGGTCCGCGTACCGCTGGGGGAGGCCCGCGAGAAGGTGCTGCCCGGCCCGCCGCCGCCCATCCGCGGCCGCCGGTCGGCGGCGTGCGGCGCGTCCTGCCGCACCGGGCAGGCGTGCACGCTGGTGGAGCTGCGCGAGGCCGACGTGCTCGCCGACGCCCCCGAGTGGGCCTGGCTGCGCATCTGGTGCGACACGGTCGTGCTCGCCTTCGTCAGCAACCGGCCGCTGCCCGGCGTGCCGCGCGCCCTGGGCGCCGCCTGGAGCGAGCTGCCGGCGCGGCGCGGGGAGTGCCTGCTGGCGACCCTGATCGAACGCTCGGTGCAGCGGCGTGCCTGGTCGCTGCGCAGCTGGTTCGACCCCGCCCTGCTCACCGAGAAGGCCGCCGAGACCGCCACGCGGCTGCTCGCCGGGCTCGAGGGCGGCGGGGAGCGGCCGGGGGCGTCGTGGGTGATCCCGCAGGTCCGGTGGCTGCACGAGGTGGACAGGCTCTTCCCGTACGGCCACCCGGCCCCCAACCTGCGCAGCCCGGCGCCGCCCATGGAGTACGCCCTGTTCCGCCAGCCCTCCAACGGCAACGGCGCCAACCCCGACCTCGTCCACACCGAACTGCTCGGCCACCGTGCCAAGGCTCTGCGGCACCACCCGCTGTCGATGGAGGTGGACCGGAACCGGGCGCTGGCCTGGCGGGTCATCCTGGGGGACGACGAGAACGAGAGCGTGCAGCGGGACATCACCACGGTGGCGATCGGGATCGAGTCGTCGGCGCGGCTGCGGCACGTCGGGCAGACGATGGGGGCGGGGTGGCTGGAGGGCGTGCTGTCGTGGCCACGCCGCTTCGTCCTGCCGTTCGACCACGGCGGCGCCCCGGAGATCGCCTTCGCCGACGCCGCCCCCTCCCCGTCCTGACCTGCGGGTGTCAGCCGTTGCGGCGGTGGGCTCGGCGATGACGGTGGCGGGGTGTCAGCGGTCGCGGCGGCGGGTCTCGGCGATGACGGCGGCGGGTCTCAGCGGTCGCGGCGGCGTTCGAGGCGCTTGCGGCGGGCCACCGCCCGCCTGTGCTCCGCAGCCTCCCGCCGCCGGGCCCGCCGGTCGTCCGCCGCCTCGGCCTTCCGGCTCTCCAGCTCCAGCCGCAGCGCCTCCTGGGAGGCCGTGCTCCGGCGGGACACCCCGGCCGCCGCCCGGGCCGCCAGTTTCGCGGCCCGCTTGGGGTTGACCCGCTTGGCCTCCCGCCCCTCCGAAGGGACGGGAGGCGAGGAGGCCGCCCGTTCGAGCAGCGCGACGCCGTGCCGCCGCAGGAACTCGTACAACTCCGGATCGGTGGGCTCGGACCCGAGCGTGAAACGGGTCGCCCGCACCGTGCCGTCCTCGACGATCTCGAGCACGCCGACCCAGAACGGCCCATCCAGATAGACCGACATCGTCACCACGTCGCCCTCCATGCGTGTATGCCGAAATGACGGCCTGTCGAGGCCGCTTTCCGGCACACCGGACATCCCATGGAAGGGCGGATACGGTGAAGCTTCGCCCGGGCTACCGACCGGGCCGCGTTTTCGTGTGCGTCTCCAGACTATCGGCCAATGCCGACTAGGATCCTTGGGCATGACCCAGCTTCCTCTGCGGGCCCAGCTCGCCAGCGCCCTGGGCCGCAGTGCCGCGACGCTGTCCAAGATGACCGGGCGCGGGGACGGCTCGGTGATCGGTGGGCGAGTGGGCCTGCTGCTTGAGCCCGACCTCCTGCGCAAGCTGGCCCGCGACCGCAAGCTGGCCCTGGTCAGCGCCACCAACGGCAAGACCACCACCACGCGGCTGATCACTTCGGCGCTCCTCGAGCTCGGCGACGTCGCCACCAACGCGCTGGGCGCCAACATGCCCGCCGGCCACGTCTCGGCGCTCTCCCAGAACAAGAGCGCCCCGTACGGCGTGCTCGAAGTGGACGAGAAATACCTGCCGGAGGTCCTCGACACCACCGGCGCGGGCGTCGTGTGCCTGATGAACCTCAGCCGCGACCAGATGGACCGCGCCGCCGAGATCTGGCTGCTCGCGCAGAAGTGGCGCAGGGCGCTGTCCGGCAAGCCCACCCACGTCATCGCCAACTGCGACGACCCGCTCGTGACCTGGGGCGCCTCCACGGCCGCCAAGGTCACCTGGGTCTCCGGCGGCCAGCGGTGGAAGGAAGACTCCTGGTGCTGCCCCGAGTGCGGCGGCCCGCTGGACCGTAAGGACGCCGACTGGGCGTGCAAGGAGTGCACGTTCCACCGGCCGGAGCCGCAGTGGGCGATCGACGACGAGGTGGCCGTCGATCCGCGCGGGCAGCGGTGGCAGCTCGACATCCAGCTGCCGGGCCTGGCCAACCGGTCCAACGCGGTGATGGCGCTGGCGGTGGCCGAGGCGTTCGGGGTGCCGGTGGAGCGGGCGCTGCCGCGGCTGCGCCAGGTCACCTCGGTGGCCGGCCGCTACACCACGGTCGAGCGCGACGGCCGCCACGCGCGGCTGCTGCTGGCGAAGAACCCGGCGGGGTGGCTGGAGGCGTTCGACGTGGCCGACCCGCGGCTGCCGATCATCCTCTCGGTCAACGCCAACGGCCCCGACGGGCGCGACACCTCCTGGCTGTGGGACGTCGACTACCGCATCCTGCGCGGGCGCCCCGTCTTCGTGACGGGCGAGCGCCGTCTCGACCTGGCGCTCCGGCTCGACGTGGCGGACGTGCCGTTCACGCTGTGCGGCTCGTTCACGGAGGCGCTGGCCATGCAGCCTCCCGGCCGGGTCGACGTCATCGCCAACTACACCGCCTTCCAGCAGATCCGAACGGAGTTCGGCCGTGCCGTCTGACAGCGCCCTTTGCATCGTCTGGATCTATCCTGACCTGCTGAGCACGTACGGGGACCAGGGCAACGCGCTCGTCCTGGAGCAGCGCGCCAACCGCCGGGGGATCCCGACCGAGACGATCCACGTGCGCTCGGCGGACCCGGTGCCGGATTCGGGCGACATCTACCTCATCGGCGGTGGCGAGGACCGCCCCCAGATCCTGGCCGCCGAACGCCTGCGCCGCGACGGCGGCCTCCACCGCGCCGTCGCCCGCGGCGCCGCCCTGCTGGCGGTGTGCGCCGGATACCAGATCATGGGCAGCACGTTCGGGGGCGAGGAGGGCCAGCCGGTGGACGGGATCGGGCTGCTGGACATCGCCAGCTCCCGCGGTCCCGCCCGGGCGGTCGGCGAGCTGGCCGCCGAGGTGGACGCGGCACTCAACCTCCCCACCCTGACCGGCTTCGAGAACCACATGGGCATCACCCACCTGGGCCCCGGCGTCAAGCCCCTGTCCCGGACCCTCGTCGGGGTGGGCAACGGAGACGGCTTCGAGGGCTGCTACGCGGGCCACGTGGTGGGCACCTACCTCCACGGGCCCGCCCTGGCCCGCAACCCGGCCCTGGCCGACCTGCTGCTGTCGTGGCGGGTGGGCGACCTGGCGCCCCTCGACAACTCCCGCTACGACGCCCTGCGCCAGGAGCGCCTGGCCGCCGTCCTGCCCGGCTGAACGCTCTCCTCGTCGGTGGGGAAGAAGGGCAAGTCCAGATAGACCTGGTCGGCGGCGGCGAGGATCTTGGCGGCGTCGTCGACCGGCGGGTGGATGCGCTCGTTGATCCGCTGCTTGATCTCCTTGCCCGCGGCCCCCGAGGCCAGCACCCGGCGGTCCCACCCCCGGGTGAAGATCCCGCCGGCGCCGCCGAGGTCCAGGCAGGTGACGTACGGGCCGGGGGTGAAGTCGCGCGGCGGCACGCCGAGCAGGTCGGCGGCCGCGTTGTACCCGGCGACCTTGCCGAGCGGGGTGGCATGCTGGCAGGCCTGCATCACCGTGTGCTCGGCGTCGAACGCCGCGGCGGCCGTGTCCCCGGCGGCGAACACCTCCGGAAGGGCGCGCAGGTGCCGGTCCACCGGCACCCGGCCGAGGTGGTCGAGGTCGTCGGAGATCTGCCGGGTGAGCTCGCTGGCCCGCATCCCGACCGACCAGACCACCGCGTCCGCCTCGACCCGGGTGCCGTCGGACAGGACGGCGTACCCGTCGCCGACCTCCGTCACCGTCGTGCCGAGGCGGCGTTCGACGCCCAGCCGGTCCAGCGCCGCCTCGATCTCCGCGCGCGGGCCCGGGCCGAGCCGGTCCCCGACCACCTGTGCGCGGTCCACCAGCAGCACCCGGCCCCGGGCGGCCAGCTCGGTCGCGGCCTCCAGGCCCACGAACCCGGCCCCGACGACCACGGCGCGGTAATCCTCGCGGTCGCGCAGGTGGCCGGCGAGCCGCCGGGCGCCGTCCAGGGTGTCGATGTCGAAGAGCCGCCCGGCGCCGGGCAGTCCCTCGGGCCGGACGAGCCTGCTGCCCGCCGCCAGCACCAGCCGGTCGTAGCCGACCTCCCGGCCTCCGGCCGCCACTGCGCGGCGGTCATGGCCGATCTCCGGGGCTCCGGCCGTCACTGCGCGGCGGTCATGGCCGATCTCCGGGCCGTCGGTCACCACTACGCGGCGGCCGGTGTCGATCGTGACCACCGAGGCCCGCAGGTGCTCGACGCCGATCGGCCCGAGGATCCTGCCGAGCTCCACCTTGGCCAGGTCCGGCTCCGGCTCGTACAGGCGGGGCCGCAGCACCAGGTGCTCGTTCGGCGAGATGAGCGTGATGCGCAGGCCCGCCGCCCCGCCCGCCGCCCCGCCCGTCGCGCCGCCCGTCGCGCCGCCCGTCGCGCCGCCCGTCGCGCCGCCCGCCGGTGCCGCCCCCTGCACTGACGCCGCCTCGCGCGCCAGCGCCGCTCCCGCCGCGCTCCACACCCCCGCGAAACCGCCTCCGATGATCACAACGTGTGCCACTGTCCCGTCCTCTCTCCGCCTCGCCCCCGGGGGATCGGGGGCCGGTCGGCAGGGAGACAAGACGGCGGGGTCAGATGTGACCGACGCGGGCCAGCTTCACCGGATTGACCAACCGCCTGAACATCGTGATCCGCCCCCCGGCGATCTCCACGGTGTCGAGCCAGACCAGGTCGCCGCCGTGGTAGGTCGCCAGGGCCGGTTGCCCGTTCACCTCGATGACCTCGAACGCGTCGGGCCGCCTGAGCTCGATCTGCCTGACCGCCAGCAGGGCGATCCGCTCGGCGCCCAGGACCGGCCTGCGCGCCGCGGTCACCTCGCCGCCGCCGTCGGCGACGTACACGGCCTCGGGGTCCAGCAGCTCGACCAGCCCCGCTATGTCACCCGCGTCGGCGGCCGCCTTGAACGCCCTGAGCAGACGTTCGGTCTCGGCCCTGGACGCCCGGGGCCGCTCCTGGACCGCCGCGACCCGCGCCCGCGCGCGGGAGGCGAGCTTGCGGCCGGCGGCGGGCGTGCTGTCGAGCACCTCGGCGATCCGGGCGAACGGGAAGTCGAAGACGTCGTGCAGCACCAGCGCGACGCGTTCGGCCGGGGTGAGCGTCTCCATGACCACCAGCATCGCGGTGCTCACCGACTCGTCCATGAGCACCTGGGCGGCGGCGTCGGGCCCGGTCAGCAGCGGTTCGGGCAGCCAGGGCCCGACGTAGGACTCGCGCCGGACGCGGGCCGACTGCAGCACGTTGTAGGAGGTCCGGGCGGCGACGGTCACCAGCCAGGCCCGCAGATCCCGCACCTCGGACAGGTCGGCGGCGACGGCGCGCAACCAGACCTCCTGCGTCACGTCCTCGGCCTCGGCCACGGTGCCGAGGATCCGGTAGGCCGCCCCGAAGACCGCGGAGCGATGCGATTCCCACTCACCCTCCGCCAGCGCGCCGGCCATCTCCACCCCCGCCTCGTCGATCGACCCCCGATCCTAGGCACCCCGTCTCCGCCCACCCGAACGGGGCCGCGGTCGCCCGGCGCCGATTGACATGCAGCCATCCGGCTGCCTATCGTTGAACATGCAGCCACTAGGCTGCATGTTCGGATGGCGGTAAATGGACCAAATGGACGAGGTGTTCAAGGCGCTGGCCGACCCCAGCCGCCGCAGGCTGCTCGACAGCCTCAACACCCGCAACGGGCAGACCCTGCGCGAGCTGTGCGCGGGCCTGGACATGGCCAGGCAGTCGGTCAGCAAGCACCTGGCCGTGCTGGAGGCGGCCAACCTGGTGACCACGATGTGGCGCGGCCGGGAGAAGCTGCACTACCTCAACGCCGTGCCGATCAACGCCATCGCCGAGCGCTGGATCAACCAGTACGACCGCCGGCGAGCCGGCGCGCTCGCCGACCTCAAGACGGCTTTGGAGAGCCCCATGACCAGCAACGATTTCGTCTACACGACCTACATCAGGACCACCCCGGAGCGGCTCTGGCAGGCGCTGACCGAGCCCGCCTTCACCCTGCGCTACTGGGGCGTCGAGCTCGAGTCCGACTGGCAGGTGGGCTCGACGATGGCCTGGAAGCAGGGCGGCATCACGATCGAGGACCCGGAGCAGGTCGTCCTCGAGTCCGATCCCCACCGCCGCCTGGCCTACTCCTGGCACACCTTCACGCCGGAGTTCGCCAAGGCCGTCGGCCTGAGCGACGAACAAGTGGCCCGGGCGGCCGCGGAGCCCAGGTCCAAGGTGACCTTCGACCTCGAGCAGGCAGGGGAGATGGTCAAGCTGACCATCGTGCACAGCGGCTTCGAGCCCGGCAGCGGCGTACGAGAGTCGGTCAGCCAGGGCTGGCCCGCACTGCTCTCCAACCTCAAGACCCTGCTGGAAACCGGCGAAACGGCTCGCTTGGAGCCGCAGGACGAGAAGGGGGCCTGACCATGGCCGGTGACACGCTCACACTCACGAAGATCCCCGACGTGCGGACGGCGATGCTCATCCGCAGGCCGCCCGCCGAGGTCTTCAGGGCGTTCGCGGACCCGGAGGTCACGACCAGGTTCTGGTTCACCAGGAGCACCGGCAGGATGACGCCGAGCGCGCGGCTCCGGTGGACGTGGGAGATGTACGGGGTCTCCACGGAGGTGCTGGTCATGGAGGTGGAGGAGGGGCGCAGGCTCCTCTTCCAGTGGAACGACGACCACCCGCTGACCGTCGAGTTCCGCTTCACCCCGTACGGACAGGACGCCACGTTCGTCGAGGTCACAGAGAGCGGGCTCGCCGGGTCCGGCGACGAGGTGGTGGCGCACGTGGGGGGTTCGACCGGCGGCTTCACGATCGTCCTGTGCGCGGCGAAGGCGCTGCTGGAGCAGAACGTCGACCTCAACGCCGTACGCGACCGCCACCCCACCGGCCTATGAGCCCGAAAGCTCAGTAGACCAGCGCCTGGGCGCCTTCCCTGACCACTTCCTCGACGAACGCCGGCGCGCCCGCGATGCGGACCCCGTCGATGAGGTCATCCACGGTGATGCCCCTCCGGGCCGCGCACTGGGTGCAGAGTGTCACGCGCCCCGCCGCCAGCACGGCGTCGAGGAGGTCGGCGAGCGGCGCGGCGTGCGGCAGGCTGAACTCCTTGGCCCTGCCCGGCAGCGCGAACCACGACGCCTCGCCGGTCAGCCACAGCGAAACGGGCACACCACTCGCGAGCGCGGCGGCCGCGACGTTGAACGCCTGGTTGCACCGCTCAGGGGCATCTGCCCCGGCGGTCACCTTGATCACCAGTGATCGTTCCATACCGTCACCCTAACGCGCCCCGCCTCCCGGCGAAGGACTCCGACGAGCTGTAGACCGAGTCCGTACGGCGAGCCAGGAGCACTACGCTTGGGGAGCATGGAAGAACCTGAGGTGCACCCCGACCTGGAGCCCATCGCGTTCCTGCTCGGCCGGTGGGAAGGCGCCGGCGTGGGCGGCTACCCGACGATCGAGAGCTTCAACTTCGGGCAGGAGATCGAGTTCGGGCACAACGGGAAGCCGTTCCTGAGCTACGTGAGCCGCACCTGGCTGCTCGACCAGGACGGCAACCGGGTCAAGCCGCTGGCCACCGAGTCGGGATACTGGCGCCCGCAGCCCGACAGGCAGATCGAGGTGGTGCTCGCCCACCCGACCGGGATCGTCGAGATCTACATCGGCGAGGTCGTCTTCCACAAGATCGAGCTGCGGACGGACGTCGTGGCCCGCACCGGCTCCGCCAAGGAGTACACGGCGGGGCACCGGCTGTACGGGTTGGTCAACGGCAACCTGATGTGGGCGTACGAGATGGCGGCCGTGGGTCACCCGCTCACGGACCACATGTCGGCGGAGCTGAAGAAGGTAGCTTGAGCCGATATGAGCACGCCCTTCACCGCTGACGCCGTCGAGGCGATCAAGCGTCACATGAACGACGACCACGCCGGCGACTCGCTGATCATCGTGCGGGCGCTCGGCGGCCGGCCCGACGCCACCTCGGCGGTGACGAGTGACGTGGATGCCGAGGCGATCGAGTTCGTGGTCGACGGCGGGGAGCGGGTGCGGGTGCCCTGGGGGGAGACGCTCACCGAGCGGGCCCAGGTGCGTAAGGCCGTGGTGCGGCTCTACCGGGACGCGTGCGAGAAGCTCGGCATCGCGGCGCGGGGCGAGCACTGAAGCAGGGTCACCCCGATGGTGCTCGGCTTCCCGAGCGGAGAATGAAGAAGGGCCCCAGGCGTACTCCACCTGCTCGGCAGGTGGGCCGGATGGACCAAAGACGGGATCTGGATCCCGCCCTCCGGCTGCCATGGGGCCCCGGTGGTTGCCTCGTATTCGCATACGTCACGAGACAACAGTCCGCGACTTAGCGGACAACCACCTCGCTAGCCCAACTATGATTCACCATTGCTTGGACCACCTCCTTTCCGCGTACCAAAGACGCTATGCGCTCCTGCTCAAAAGGGGCAAGTGAATATCCTCGCGCCGTACACTCAGGGCATGACGGAGACGCAGTGGCATGAGGAACTCCGCGCCAAGGGCTACCGGGTCACCCCGCAGCGCCAGCTCGTCCTTGAGGCGGTCAAGACGTTGGAGCACGCCACGCCCGAGGAGATCTGCGTCAAGGTCCGCGAGACCGCGCGTGGCGTGAACATCTCCACGGTCTACCGGACGCTGGAGCTGCTCGAAGAGCTCGGCATGGTGACCCACACGCATCTGGGGCACGGTGCGCCGACCTATCACCTGGCCGCCGAGGCCGATCACGTGCACCTGGTGTGCCGGGGGTGCGACGAGGTGTTCGAGGTACGGCCCGAGCTCGCGGACGGGCTGGTCAAGGGGCTGGACGAGGAGCTGGGGTTCGTGGCGGACGTACACCATCTGACCGTCTTCGGCCGGTGCCGCAACTGCCGGTAGCGGGCAGGAGACAGGTTCACGGCCCCGGCGGGCGGGCGCTTTCGGGCGTTGCCGTGAGTGCCGATAACCTGGAGGGCATGCGTAGCCCTCTGCTCGATCTCCCCGGTGCCGTCGCGGCCGATGGGCCGGATTCCGACGTAGCCGCGCACTACGGCGACCTGTTCGCCGAGCAGCGCGCGCTGGCCAAGGGTGAGGCGGTCGTCGACCGCAGCAACCGTGAGGTGGTCCGCATCTCCGGCGTCGACCGGCTGAAATGGCTCAACGACCTGACCTCGCAGAAGCTTGACACCCTGCGGCCGGGCGAGTGGACACAGACGCTCGATCTCGACCTCCAGGGCCACGTGCTGCACCACCTGACGCTCGTCGACGACGGTGAGAGCCTGCTGGCCCACGTCGAGCCGGGCACCGCGCAGAGCCTGATCGACTATCTCGACCGGATGCGGTTCATGCTGCGGGTCGAGGTGTCGCGGGCCGACGACCTGGCCGTGCTGTCCACGGCCACGGAGGACTTCCTGGTGCCGCGCGCCGAGCTGCCCGACCACCTGGGCAAGCCGTTGGCGGGGCTGTGGGCGTACGAGGCGCTGCGGATCGAGGCGCACCGGCCGCGGCTGGGGTTCGACACCGACCACAAGACGATCCCCCATGAGGTGGGCTGGATCGGCGCGGCCGTACACCTGAGCAAGGGGTGCTACCGCGGCCAGGAGACGGTCGCCCGGGTGCACAACCTCGGGCACCCGCCGCGCCGCCTGGTGTTCCTGCACCTCGACGGCAGTGTCGACACGCTGCCGGCGCACGGTGACCCGGTGATCTTCGAGAGCCAGGAGATCGGTGTGGTCGGGTCGGCCGCCCGGCACCACGAGCTCGGGCCGATCGCGCTGGCGGTGGTCAAGCGGACGGTGCCGGTGGACGCGCCGCTGCTGGCCGGTGGGGTGGCGGCGGCGCAGGAGGTCATCGTGCCGCCGGACGCGGGACGCAACGTCTCCATCGACCCGGCCCTCCGCCGCCGCATCCGCTGAGGGCGCTCCTGGCGGACGGCGCGCGGGCGGTCAGAAGTCGAGGACGAGGGTGATCGGGCCGTCGTTGACGAGCGACACCTTCATGTCGGCGCCGAAGACGCCCGTCTCCACGTGCGCCCCCAGCTCCCGCAGCTCCTCCACCACCGCCTCCACCAGCGGCTCCGCGACCGGCCCCGGGGCGGCGGCCTGCCACGTCGGCCGCCGTCCCTTGCGGGCGTCCCCGTACAGGGTGAACTGGCTGATCACCAGGAGCGGCGCCGACACGTCCGAGCAGGACTTCTCGCCGTGCAGGATGCGCAGGCCCCAGAGCTTGGCGGCGAGTTTGGCGGCCTCGGCCCGCGTGTCCGTGTGGGTGACGCCCACCAGCACCAGCAGGCCGGGCTCGTCGATGGCCCCGACCGTCTGACCGTCGACCACGACCGACGCCGAACTCACTCTCTGCACCACTGCTCGCATGGCAACCCATTCTGGACCAGGAAGCAGGGTTCGTAGACTCAAGCCCATAGGGGAAGGGATATGTCGATGATTGTGGAAGTTGTCTGGTCCGGGTTCGTGGAGTCCACGCATCAGGTCCGCATGCTGACCGTGGACGCCGAAGGGCGCCCGGTCGAGGCGAAGGGCGCGGTGCACGTTCCCGCGTCGCCACGGTCGTCGATGAAGCCGCTCCAGGCGCTCGGCATGCTCCGTTCCGGGCTGGAGCTGGAGGGTGAGCTGCTGGCGCTGGCCTGCGCCTCGCACTCGGGCGAGCCGTTCCACGTGGACGGCGTCAGGAAGATCCTCGCGGGCGCGGGGCTGGAGGAGCCGGCGCTGCAGTGCCCCGAGGACTACCCGTTCGACCGGAGTGTCACGGAATCCGGCCGCGTCTACATGAACTGCTCGGGCAAGCACGCCGCCATGCTGGCCACCTGCGTGCTGAACGACTGGCCCACCGAGTCCTACCTCGAGCCCAGGCACCCGCTCCAGCGGGCGATCCGCGAGACCGTGGAGGACCTGACGGGGGAGCGGGTGGCGGCCTCCGGGGTGGACGGGTGCGGGGCGCCGCTGTTCTTCGTGTCGATGCTCGGCGTGACGAAGGCGTTCAGGGCGTTCCCGATGTCGTCCCCCGACTCGTACGAGCGCAAGATCTTCGAGGCGATGAGCACCCACCCCGAGTGGACCTCGGGCACCGACCGCCCCGAGGCCAAGCTGATGCGCGCGCTGCCCGGGCTCATGCTGAAGGCGGGGGCGGAGGCGTTCGACGCGTTCGTGTTCGAGGACGGGCGCGCGGGCACCGTCAAGATCGAGGACGGGTCGCAACGCGCCCGCGTCCCGGCCACGGTGGCGGCCCTGCGCTCGCTGGGCCTGGACGCGCCCGAGCTGGCCGAGCTGGCCGCCCCGCCGGTGCTCGGCGGCGGGCGGCCGGTGGGTGAGCTCCGGTTCCGTTAGAGGGTGCGGAACTGGCGGGTGGCGGAGATGGCCCCCGAGGTCGTCGTGGTGAACGTCCGCATCGACCCGGCGAACTTGGACAGGTCCCACTCCGCGGGGCCGTGGTACCAGTACAGGTTGTCGGACTGGTGGCCGTTGCCCGTGACCGAGGCCACCACCCGCGACCAGTGCTCCACCCCGTCGAAGATCACCGCGTAGGGCAGGTACCGGGAGAACAGCTCCACCCGGTGCTGCTCCGGCACGTCCCCCAGCTCGCCGGAGAACAGGTACTGCCGGAAGCCCATCGTGTGCGCCAGCGCCGCCGAGCCCTTGGCCGTCTTGGCCGGCATGTACTGCCCGCCGACGGCCAGCGCGCCGCCCGCGATGATGACGGCCAGACCCAGCAGCCCGTACGTGGTGAACCAGGCCAGCCCCGCCGTGGCCAGCACGCCGACCGCGATGAGCACCACGCCGATCGTCGTCCACCTGGTGCGCTCGGTGTCGGGCCGGCGGGCGAACCAGCCCTGCTTGACCACGTCGGCGTAGAGAGCGTCGCGCACCTTGCCCAGGTGGGCCGCGAACGAGCCGGACAGCTGCGACAGCAGCACCGCGTCCCGCCCGTCGAAGATGGCGTCGTACAGGGCGCGCTCGTACGGCAGCAGCGCGTTGACCGGCGCGTTCGGCAGCCTGACCAGCATCCAGTCGGGCGCGTCGTACGTCTGGCGCGGCTGCTCGTCGATCCGCAGGTAGCCGCGGACCGCGAGGTCGACGATCGTCGCGGTCACGTCGACCACGTCGGCCTGTTCGTCCACCAGGGTGCCGATCTGGCCGGGCCGCACGCCGTCGGGCGGGGAGAAGTGGCCGTTCTGCACCGGATCGACCGGGCCCTGCGCGTGGCCGGCGGCCCTGGCGTCCCGGCCGCGCGTCCAGTAGAGCAGGACGACACCGCCGAGCAGCAGCACCAGCAGGCCGGCCAGGGCGCCGCCGGTGACGGTGTTCAGGGTGAACGCCGAGGCCAGCGAGAAGCGCTGCTCCAGGATGGGGGTGCCGGAGCTGGACCCCTTGGGGTATCCGATGACCACGGTCAGGGCCTGGCCGGGGGCGATGTTCTCCTGCTCGAAGTCGGCCTGCGTGGCCGAGTGGTCCATGGAGGCCGAGGTGCAGCCGATGGCCGAGGTCAGCTCGCCGGCGAAGCAGGACAGGTTCTGGACCTGCCCGGGGCCGTTCACCTTGACCGTCGCCTTGGCGACCTGCTGGTTCCAGCCGTTCACGGCGAACCAGCGCAGCTCCTCGACACCGCCCGAGGTGGTCACCGCCCCCTTGACGTCGTACTCGACCGTTCCGTCGCCCTTCACGGTGAGCACGTCGCCGGCGAGGGTGCCGCCCTTGACGTTCGAGATCTGGTAGAGGCGGTCGTTGCCGTCGTCGTACCGCGTCCTGGTGATGAACGTCCGCTTGAGCTCACCCGACGCCCCGCTGATCTTCTCGACCACGTGCAGGGTGCCGTTCTTGCCGAGGGTCATCGTCACCTCGTCCGTGATCCCGGCGCCCGCCGCGTACGCGGGTGCGGCGGTCAGCGTCAGAGCGGCGGCTCCGAGCGCGGCGATCGTGAGTCTGGTACCCATGGCGGCAAATCGTATCGGTTCGTGACTGTCAGTCCAGCGTGATGCTGGTTGCCGCCCGCTGAACGCTCTCCGGCGAGGCGCCCTGGCCGGGGTTCTCGAGGGCGAGCGCCTGGTTCCGCGCGACGTACGGGCGCAGGCGCTCCTCGTACCGGTCGAAGGCCCCGATCGGGTCCCGGCCGAGCTCCTGCGCCAGCACGTACGCCCCCACCAGCGCCAGGCTGGTGCCCTGCCCCGACAGCGGCGAGGGGCAGTAGCCCGCGTCGCCGACCAGCGCGACCCGGCCCTTCGACCAGCGCTCCATCGTGACCTGGGCCATGGCGTCGAAGTAGAAGTCGTCGGCCTTCCACATGGCCTCCAGCAGCTTGGGCACCTCCCAGCGCAGCCCCGAGCAGTGCTCCTGGATCAGGCGCTTCTGCTGCTCGACGTCGCGGTGGTCGTAGTCGATCGGATCCGCGCCGAAGCCCAGGTTGACCCGCATCACGGTGGCGTCCCGGTCGCTGAAGAGGGCGCCTCCCGTGTCGCCCTCGCGGAACCAGGTCTGCCAGTGGTCCAGGCCGAGGAAGTTGTCGGCGGTGAAGATCGAGACGTACGTGCCGAGGTGGTTGAGGAACTGCGCCTCCGGGCCGAAGGCGAGCCTGCGCACGTTGGAGTGCAGGCCGTCGGCGCCGAACACGTAGTCGTAGCGCCCCCGGCCGCCGCTCTCGAACGTCACGTCCACGCCGTCGGCGTCCTGGTCGAGGGTGGCGATCGAGTCGCCGTACACGTACTCGGCGCCCGAGGCCGAGGTGAGGATGGCGGTCAGGTCGTCGCGCATGATCTCGATGTCCGGGCTGTCGAACCGGCCGCCGCTGACCGTCTCCTCGTAGCTGCGCATGAGCTCGGTGCCGTCGCCGTCCACCATGGACATGCCGCGCATGGTCGTCCGCAGGGCCCTGATCTGCTCGATGACGCCCATCTTCGCGACCACGTCCAGCGCGGCGCCCCTGATGTCGATGGCCTGACCGCCCTTGCGCGGGGCCGGGGCCCGCTCGACGAGCGTGGTCTCGTACCCGTGCCGCCGCAGCCAGTACGCCAGGACGGGGCCGCCGACGCTCGCGCCCGAGATGAGCACCTTCATGATCTGCTCCTTGTCTGCCGAAGTTGACGTTGTACGCTGAATGTACGCAGTACGGACAGCAGCTCACAAGGGTAAGATGGGAAGATCTGTACTAGTACAGGAGGATGGGATGGCAGCCCCCTACGCCGAGATCGTCGCCGACATCAAGCGCCGCATAGCCGACGGCCGGCTCCGCCCGGGAGACCGCGTCCCGTCCACCAGGCAGCTCGCCAGGGACCGGGGGGTCGCCCTGGCCACCGCCGCCAAAGCGCTCGCCCTCCTGGCCCAGGAGGGCGTGGTGGTCGCCGAGCCGCGCGTGGGGACGATCGTGGCGGAGCCGCGCGGGGGCAGGGCGGCGGCCCGGCGGCCGGATATTTCAGGAAACGAGATGACGCGGGAGCGCATCGTACGGGCCGCCGTCGAGATCGCCGACGCCGAGGGACTGCCCGAGCTGACCATGCGCCGCGTCGCCGACCGGCTCGGCATGGCCACCATGTCCCTCTACCGCCACGTGGGCGGCAAGGACGACCTGGTGCTGCTGATGATCTCAGCCGTCATCGACGAGTTCCCGCTGCCCGAGGAGCCCCCGGACGGCTGGCGGGCCAGGCTGGAGGTGTCGGCGCGCCTCCAGTGGGCCGGCTACCGCGCGCACCCGTGGATGGCCGGCGTCACCTCGCTGACCAGGCCGACGCCCTCGGCCGGCCTGCTCAGGCACACGGAATGGGTCATGGCCGCGCTGGCGGGCACGAGGCTCGACGCCACGGCCAAGATGCACGTCCACACCCTGCTCTACAGCTACGTGCAGGGCATCGCCGCCAACCTGGAGCTGGAGCGGCAGGCCCAGGCCGCCACGGGGCTCAGCGCCGAGGAGTTCATGGCCGGGCAGGAGGAGCACCTGCGCTGGATCGCCGAGTCCGGCGACTATCGCGCCTTCGCCGGGGTCGTGGCGGAGCTGGACGGCGACTTCGACCTCGACCTGGACCGGCTCTTCGAGTTCGGGCTCGGCCCGCTGCTCGACGGCCTGGCCAAGGTGATCGACTAGTCGCAGATCTGGATGCGCAGCCGGCGGAAGCCGCGGCCCTTGCTCTCGATCTTGGCCACCTTGATGCGGCCGATCTGCTTGGTGGAGGCCACGTGGGTGCCGCCGTCGGCCTGGGTGTCGAGGCCCACGATGTCGACGATCCGCACGTCCTGGACGGTCTCCGGGACCAGGTTGGTGGCCGTGCGGATGATGTCGGGGATCTCGAACGCCTCCTCGCGCGGCAGGACGCGTACGTCGATGCGCCGGTCGGCGGCGATCTCGGCGTTGCAGGCGTCCTCGACGGCCTCCTTGAACCCGGCGGGCACCTCGGGCAGGTCGAAGTCCATCCGCGCGCTGAGCTCGTCCATGTTGCCGCCGGTGACGAGGCAGCCGTAGTCCCTGAACACCACCCCGCACAGCACGTGGAGCCCCGAGTGCGTACGCATGAGGGCCGAGCGCCGCTCGTCGGCCACCGCCGCCCGGACCACGGTGCCCACCGGCGGGACCGGATCGCCCTCGGCCGGGATCAGCTGCAGGTCGTCACCCTTGCGCACCCCCACGACGCGCGTCTCGACGCCCTGCCAGATCAGCACTCCTTGATCGGCCGGCTGGCCGCCGCCACCCGGGTAGAACGCCGACCTGTCCAGCACGATCCCCTCGGGCGTCGCGTCCAGCACGACGGCCTCGAAGTCGCGGAGAACCTGGTCGGACAGTTCAAGCCGCCGCGTGCGCCCGTGGAGGTCGTAGGTCATGTCGGCAGCCTAACGCCCGGGTCGATCACCAGGGGCCGTAGGGACCGTTGTTGCCCCGCCCGCCCATGCCCTTCACCGCCGGCTTGACGTCCACGATGTAGATCGTGGCGGCGATGGCGGCCACGATCGAGAAGAAGCCCAGCGCGCCCAGGCCGATGAACCCGGCGCCGCCGACGATGAGGAAATCGATGAAGTAGCTCCAGGCGCCGCCCACCGAGAACAGCGTCGCCAGCGCCAGGATCAGCAGCCAGATGTTCTTCTGCAGCTTGCCCGCCGAGACGAAAGCGCCGGTCGGCACGCGCAGCGCGTGGACGAGCGCGTAGGCCGACATGCCGAAGATGACGGCGGCGAGCACCAGGAAGAGGAGATTGAGGACACTGTTGATCAAATTCATGTTGTTGGCTCCGCACCACGCCGCAATGAAATCGGCTTCAGCCTAATAGGCGACCCTGACAGACGGGCACCCCAAAGCGGAAAGCCCGCCTCCCTCGGGAGACGGGCTTTCGCGTCAACTCAAGCCTTGGCCCTGGTGGTGCGGGGCTTCCTGGCGGGGGTGGCGGGCTTGGCGGCCTGCGACACCTCCTTGAGCTCCAGCGCGGCGTCGCCGCTCGTCTTGCTGACGACCCGGCGGCCGCGCGTGGCGAAGTCCTCGTAGGCCTCGGTGGCCCTGCCGGCGAGCTGGTCGGCGTAGCCGCGGGCCTTCTCCGGGAACTCCTTGGCGAAGCTCTCGGCCTTGCCGGCGTACACGCGGGCCATCTCCGGCAGATCCTTGGTCAGCTCGGTGCGGCGCGACTGCAGCTTCTGCAGCTGCTCGGGCAGCTCGCGGAGCTTCTCGACCGCGAAGTCGCCGACACCCGCGACGGCGTAGAACGGCTTGGACTCCGTAAGCTTCTTGACCTCGGTTGCGAGCGTCATGGGTTAACCTTCCTTGGTTTCCTGGGTGACGTTGCCGTTGCCGGAGGTCGCCGTATAGGGCTCAAGAGCGGCGAGAAACTCCTCTGGCAGCGGTTCGTCGTCCGATCCGGAGCCGTGCCGAGGGCGAGCATTCTGGGAGGTCTGCTCGTCTTCGGCGCGCTTCTCCTTACGGAACGACTCATAGATATCAATCAGCACCTGGCGTTGCCGCTCGGTGAGGTGCGTGTCGGCCCTGATCGCCGTGATGACGTCGCTTGGCGGCTCGCGGTCCTCGATGAGGCCCGCCTGCACGTAGAGCGCCTGCGAGGAGATGCGCAGACCCTTGGCGATCTGGTTGAGGATCTCCGCGCTCGGCTTGCGCAGCCCACGCTCGATCTGGCTCAGGTAGGGGTTGGAGACCCCTGCCGCCGCCGCGAGCTGGCGCAGCGAGATCTTCGCCTGCTGCCTTTGCTCGCGGATGTATTCACCGATCGAGTCGACCTTGGGTAGTGCCATGCCTCATAGTCTGCCCCGTAGTGCTTGCAATTGCAAACGAGGTGGTTAACACCAGCAAGCACGTCAGAGCTGGAAGACCCACAGAAGAGGCGCGGAGGTGACCAACGTCACAGACAGTGCGATGTAGCCGTAGCGCACCGGGGCGGCCAGCTCGGGACCCGGCTTGATCAGGCGGTCGACCCTGGCCATGACGTGCTTGGCGTGCACGCCGAGCATGCCGTGAGGGGTCGGCATGGCACCCGCCGTACCGAACCTGAGCAGCGCCGTCGCCAGCCTGCGCGGCGAGCAGTAGCGCCGGGCGCGGTCGTCGGCGGCCATCTCGATGAGCAGCTCCACCTGCGCCTGCGCGTCGGCCACCACCTTCGACCAGGGCAGCGCCCTGCGCAGCGCGGCGAACGGCAGCAGCACCAGGTCGTGGCGCTCGCGCACGTGCGCGGCCTCGTGCGCGAGCACGGCGGCCATCTCGTCCTCCGACAGCAGCTTGAGCGCGCCCTCGCTCACCACGACCTGCGAGCGCAGGCCGGGCACGCAGTACGCGGCGGCGCCGGGGTGGGCGAGCACCCGCACCCCGGGCACGCCGGGGTCGTCGTGGGAGATCAGCGCGAGCAGCATGCGGTGCCGGCGGCGTGCGCGCAGCGCCTGCGCACCCGCGGTGAGCAGCACCGCGATCAGCACGGTCAGGGCGGTGAGCCCCGCGATCAGGGCCAGCACGTGCAGCGGGTCCCACGCCTCCTGCGGCGCCTCCCCCCGCGCGAACGCGTACAGGCCGGGCAGCACCCCCTCGCCGTACGGCTGGACCGCGTAGGCGAGCATGGCGCCGGTGGTGGCCAGGCCCCAGGACACGCCCAGGGACTGCCAGACGATGATGGCCAGCCGGGGAGCGCGCGAGGTCCACCGGGCAGTCGTGAAACGCCAGGAGCCAACCGCGCACGCCGTGGCGAGCGCTGCCAGCGCCGCTGCCGTGATCACTCTTCCTCCAGCTCCGTAAGGGCTCTGCGCAGGATCTCCGCCTCCGAGCCCGACACGGCCTGGGCGAAGCGAGTCAGGGCGGCCGATCGGTCGCCCGTCATGTCCAAGGCTTCCAGCATAAGCTCGGCGATGTACGCGTCGCGGCTTTCGGCCGGTTCATATCTCCATGCGCGCCCGTCCCGAGTGCGCTCGAGGAAGCCCTTGCGGGTGAGGCGGTCGAGCACGGTCATGACCGTGGTGGGGGCAAGGTCGCGGTCGGCGATGAGCCTGCCGACCTCGCGGGCGGTCAGCGCGCCGTTCTCCGCCCAGAGGATGTCCATGATGCTGCGCTCAAGCTCGCCAAGACCCTTCACGCCCTTCAGGGTAGCTCTACAACCTGTCGAGCTGGCATTCGGGGAGTGTGAACCGTGTCTCCGTGTCGTGCGTATCTCCGTGCATGCGTTGGAGTACAGCGGTTGTTGCCCTGCTCGGTCTGGTGCTGGCGGCCGGGTGCGCGGCCTCGGCGGACAGCACGTCGACCCACGTTCAGGCGGACGTGGCCTTCAGCCAGGAGATGATCACGCATCATCAGCAGACGATCCAGCTCGCCGAGGTGGCGGCCAAGAGCGGAAAGTCCCCGTATGTCCGTGACCTGAGCACCAAGCTCATCGCGGAGGAGAAGGCGGACATCGACATGATGACGTCGTGGCTGGAGTCCTGGAAGGAGACGGTGCCGCCGGAGCCGACCGACCGGATGGGCTCGGAGCTGAAGGCCGGCGCCGGCTTCGACAAGGAGTGGCTGACGGCGCTGTCGGGGCATCTGGAGCACGGCGTGATGATGGCCGAGACCGTCAAGAAGTCGGGCAAGCACGGGCCCACGCTCGAGCTGGCAGACAAGATCATCACGGCTCAGAAGGCGGAGCTGGCCGAGATCGCCAAGCAAGCGGGCTGACCCGTGGCCAGGGCGTTCCCGCTGGTCGCGGAGGGCAGGCCGGCCAGGGCCTACGCCGGCGCGGCGGTGGCGGCCGGCGTCGTGGTGCTGGTCGTCGTCCTGCGGTTCGGCGGGGCCATCAAGCCGGAGCTGCCCGGGCTGCCCACGGCCGGGCCGTTCACCGAGTGGGGGCTGCCGCTGGCCCGGTTCTGCTTCGACGTGTGCGCGGTCGGTTGCGTCGGAACGCTCACCGCCGCCCTCCTGGCCCCCGCCTCCTCGCCCGAGTCCCGCTCCTGCCGCCGCGCGGCCGGCTGGTGGGCGCTCGGCTGGGCCCTGGCGACGGCGCTCAGCTACGTGCTCACCCTGTCCAACCTCATCCCGCTGCCCGCCGGCGACCTGCTCGCCTCGCCCGATCTGCTGGAGTTCGGCACCTCCATCCTGCAGACCCAGGCCCTGCTCGTGGTGCTGGCCGCCACCGTCGTCGCGGGCCTCACCTGGCGGCTGCCCGCGGCGGTCCGGCTGGCGGTCGCCGTGTTCGGGCTGCTGCCGCCCGCCTACGTCGGGCATGCCGCCTCCGCGGGCGACCACGACATCGCCGTCTCCGCCCTCATGTCGCACCTGGTGTCGGTCTCGGTCTGGGTCGGCGGCCTGGTGGCGGTGCTCGTCCACTTCCGCCGGTCCCCGGAGCTGCTGGCGGTGCTGCCCAGGTTCAGCGCGCTCGCCCTGTGCTGCTTCGCCGCCGTGGCCCTCTCGGGCGTGGCCAGTGCCTGGGTACGGCTCAGCGCCCCTTCCGACCTCTGGCAGAGCGCGTACGGGCAGCTCCTGCTGGCCAAGACCGCCGCCCTCGTGCTCCTGGGCCTGTTCGGCTGGACTCACCGCCGCCGCACGGTCGCGGGCATCGCCGACCGGTCCGTACGCCGGACCTTCGTCCGCCTGGCCACCGGCGAGGTGATCGTGATGGCGGCGGCCGTCGGGCTGGCCATCGGCCTGTCCCGCACGCCGCCACCGCCCGGCGGCGGCGGCCACGACCAGTCCGCCCTGGAATACGCGCTCGCCCCCTTCACCCCGGGCGCGCTGATCACCGAGATCCGCCTGGACCCGACCCTCCTGATCCTCCTGATGCTGCCCGCGGTCGCCTACGCGGTCAGCGCGCGCAGGGCCGCCTCCTGGCCCGCCGGCCGCGCGATCGCCTGGTACGCGGGACTGGCGCTGACGGCACTGGTGCTGCTCGGCGGCGTCGGGAGCTACGCGCGGACGATGCTGTCGGTCCATTCGGTCCAGCACACGGTGCTCACCGTCGTCGCCCCGCTCCTGCTCTGCCTGGGCGCCCCGTTCACCGTCCCGGGCCGGTTCCGGTTCCTGGCACATCCCGCCGTCTACTTCGGGGCGTTCGTCCTCCTCTACGGCACGCCCTGGTTGTCGTGGTCGCTGTCCGGCTACGCCCCACACCTGCTCACCGAGCTCCTGTTCTTCGGCCTCGGCCTGCTGGTGTTCGGCGTCCTGACCGGGGCGGACCCGGTGGCGGGGGGCGAGCGCGCCCGCCTGCTGGCGGCCGTGACCCTGACCCACCTCGCCGTCGGGACGTACCTGCTGCTCGCGCCCCCGGTCGCGGCCGACTGGATCTCCCTCGCGGCCCCGTCCGGCGCCCCCGGCGTCCTCGCCGACCAGCGCCTGGCCGGTGCCGTGATCATGCTCCTGCCGCTGCCCGCGCTCGTCCTGCCGGCCGTGCGCACGGCCGGCAGAGGGACCGCGGCGCTGGCGCGGGGCGGCCGTTGATGCCAACCTCGGTGAGATGCGCATCACTTTGGTGAAAGGCGACATCACCGAGCAATCGGCGGACGCGGTCGTGAACGCCGCCAACTCCTCCCTCATGGGCGGCGGAGGCGTGGACGGCGCCATTCACCGCCGTGGCGGCCCGGAGATCCTCGAGGAGTGCCGGAAGCTGCGTGCCGGCCACTACGGCAAGGGGCTGCCCACCGGACAGGCGGTCGCGACGACGGCCGGGCGCATGCCCGCGAAGTGGGTGATCCACACGGTCGGGCCGGTGTACTCCATGTCGGTGGACCGTTCGGAGCTGCTGGCCTCCTGCTACCGGGAGTCGCTGCGGGTGGCCGACTCCCTGGAGGCCAGGTCGGTGGCCTTCCCCGCGATCTCGACCGGGATCTACGGCTGGCCCATGGACGACGCCGCGCGGATCGCCCTGGACACGGTCCGGCAGGCGGACACGTCCGTGGAGGACGTCCGCTTCGTGCTGTTCGACAGCGCGGCCTACGCCGTGTTCGAGGCGCGGCTCTGAGCGCGGGGATCCACCGCCGAGAACGGGAGGGTCAGCTCGCCGAGCCGCCACCGGGCCGGGCCGCCCAACGGCGGCCGCCTGACGACGGGCCAGGCGCCCGACAGCGCGCGCACGGAGGCCAGCCACCGCTGCCGCAGCCCATGGACCCCGTACGGCGCGCTCACCGCCCAGGCGTGGTCGAAGTCGCTCAGGAACGCATGAATCCGCTCGCCCGGCACATTCCGGTGGATGAGGGTCTTCGGCAGCCGGTCGGCCAGATCAGAAGGCCGCTCGAAGGCATCGAAACGGGCCGAGAACGTGATCGTCTGGGGCCCTTCCGGAGACAGCCCCACCCAGACCGCGCGCCGCCCGTTCTCGGACGAGGTCCCCTCGACCAGGACACCGCCGGGGGCCAGCCGGTCTCTGAGCACGTCCCAGTAGTGCCACGCCTCGGCCTCGCCGTACTGCCTGAGGACGTTGAAGGCCCGCACCAGCGTCGGCGGGCGCGGGACGGGCAGCTCGAAGCCGCCCAGCCGGAAGCTCAGGCCCTCCCGCTCGTACGGCTTGGCCACCGCCACCCTCGCCGGGTCGATCTCGATCCCGACCACCTCGACGGCGGGAGCCACCCGGCGCAGGCGGGTGAACAGCTCCAGCGTCGTGGTGTGCGACGCGCCGTACCCGAGATCCACCACGAGGGGGCGCTCGGCGGCCCGCAGCAGCCGGCCGTGCGCGGCGGCGATCCACCGGTCGGCGCGCCGCAGCCGGTTGTGCCCGGTCGTGCCCCTGGTGATGGCGCCGACCGGTCTGCCCCCCGCCTTGGCGGCCCCGGCCGGTCTAGCCACTGATGCGGTGCACCCTGTGCTGGGCGGCCTGGGCCCGCGGGCGGATGATCATGCGGTCGATGTTCACGTGGGCGGGGCGGGTCACGCACCAGGCGATCGCGTCGGCCACGTCCTCGGAGGTCAGCGGGCCGGGCACGCCCTCGTAGACGCGCGCCGCGGCCGTCTCGTCCCCGCGGAACCGGGTGACCGCGAACCCCTCGCTCTGCACCATGCCCGGCGCGATCTCCACGATCCGCACCGGCTGGCCGACCAGCTCCAGGCGGAGCGTCTCGACCATCGACTTCTGCGCGTGCTTGGCCGCGACGTAGCCGCCGCCGCCCTCGTACGCCACCAGGCCCGCCGTAGAGGTCACCATCACCAGCACGCCGTCGCCGGACTCGACGAGCCTGGGCACGAGCGCCTTGGTCATGCGCAGCGAGCCGAGCACGTTGACGTCGTACATCTGCTGCCAGTCGTCCAGGTGCCCCTCCGCGACCGTTTCGAGGCCGAGGGCGCCACCGGCGTTGTTGACCAGCACGTCGCACCGTTCGAGCGAGGCCGCCAGCGCGTCGACCGACTCCTGGGAGGTCACGTCCAGCGTCACCGGCCTGATCGAGGGCACCTCCGCGGCGAGCTTGTCGAGCCGCTCGCGCCGCCGCGCGCCCGCCACCACCTCGAAACCCTCGGCGGCGAGCCGCCGTGCGGTCGCCTCCCCGATCCCGCTGCTCGCCCCGGTCACCACAGCCGTTCTCCGCATGCCCCTCATCCTGCCAGCCCTGCTGGGGACGTTGACGACCGCCCTAAATACCCAGTTATGACCATGTGTCGGGAATGTCGCAAAATTCTGGATGGTTGTAAGCCGTCTGGAGGTGGTGTCGAGTGAGGCGACGACGGGTCAGCCGGGTCGCGACCATCAGCATGCACACATCGCCCCTGGACCAGCCCGGAACGGGCGACGCCGGAGGCATGAACGTGTACATCGTGGAGTCGGCCAAGCGGCTGGCTCACCTCGGCGTGGAAGTGGAGATCTTCACCCGGGCCACCGCCCGCGATCTCCCGCCCGTGACCGAACTCGCCCCAGGCGTCCTCGTCCGCCACCTCACCGCGGGACCGTACGAGGAGATGGAGCGCAGCGAGCTCCCGAGCCAGCTCTGCGCCTTCCTGTCCGGGGTGCTGCGGACCGAGGCCATGTACGACCCGGGCCGCTACGACGTCATCCACTCCCACTACTGGCTCTCCGGCCAGGTCGGCTGGCTGGCCAAGGAGCGCTGGGGCGTGCCGCTCGTGCACACCATGCACACCATGGCCAAGGTCAAGAACCTCCTGCTCGCCCAGGGCGACAAGCCGGAGCCCAAGGCCCGCGTGGTCGGCGAGGAGCAGGTCGTGCAGGTCGCCGACCGCCTCGTGGCCAACACCGTCGACGAGGCGCGCGAGCTGATCGACCTGTACGGCGCCGTCGAGGAGCGCGTCGCCGTCGTGAACCCCGGCGTCAACCTCACCGTCTTCCAGCCCGCCTCCCAGGGCGCCGCGCGACGGCGGCTCGGCCTGCCGCAGGACGCGCACGTCCTGCTCTTCGTGGGCCGCATCCAGCCGCTCAAGGCCCCCGACGTGCTGCTGCGCGCCGCCTCCAGGATGCTCATCGACGACCCGTCGCTGCGCGAGCGCCTGGTCGTGGTCTGCGTCGGCGGGCCCTCGGGCAACGGCCTGGCCAGGCCGTCCCTGCTCACCGAACTGGCCGCCGAACTCGGCATCCCGGACGTCGTCCGCCTCGTGCCCCCGGCCCCGCAGGAGGAGCTGGCCGACTGGTACCGGGCGGCCTCGGTGACGGTCGTGCCCTCGTACAGCGAGTCGTTCGGCCTCGTCGCCCTGGAGTCCCAGGCCTGCGGCACGCCCGTGGCGGCCGCCGCCGTGGGCGGGCTGCGCACCGCCGTGCGGGACGGGGTGTCGGGCCTCCTCGTGGACGGCCACGACCCGGCGCAGTGGGCGCAGGCGCTGCGCCGCTTCCTCGTCTCGCCGCGCTGGCGCGACTCGATGTCGGCGGGCGCCCGCACGCACGCGGCGGCCTTCGGCTGGCAGGCGACCGCGTCCCGCCTGGTGGACGTGTACGCGGGCGCCATCGCGAACCTCCACAAAACGCCCATCGCCCTGAACTTCTAGCTCTCTTCCAGCCCGACTTTTGTTCTGGGGGCCTTCTATCCTTGTCGGCATGCGCGATGTCGTCGAAGCCGCGCTCAAGGCCGCGGACGTCACCTACGACGAGCCGCGGCCGGGCGCGTTCCTGGTCAAACTGCCCGGACAGCACAAGCTCGCCACCATGACGTGGCTGATCGTGGGGGAGCGGGCGCTGCACGTCGAGGCGTTCTTCTGCCGCCAGCCGGACGAGAACCACGCCGAGTTCTACCGCTGGCTGCTCGGCAAGAACGGCTCGATGTACGGCGTGCACTTCTCCCTCGACCCCGTGGGGGACGTCTACCTCGTGGGCCGGGTGCCGCCGGCCGCCGTCTCGGAGGCGGAGGTGGACCGGCTGCTGGGGTGCGTGCTGACGTACTCGGACGACTGGTTCGACCGGGCGCTGGAGCTGGGGTTCGCCTCGTCGATCAGGCGCGAGTGGGAATGGCGGGCCAAGCGCGGGGAGTCGCTGGCCAACCTGCAGGCGTTCGCCCGCTTCGCCGACCCGGACCGCTGATCCCGGACCATAGGATTGGCGATATGGCGACTTTGGTGCTGCTTAGGCACGGCGAGAGTGACTGGAACGCGAAGGGCCTGTTCACCGGCTGGGTGGACGTGAGCCTCTCGGCCAAGGGTGAGGACGAGGCCCGCCGCGGCGGCAAGCTCCTCCAGGACGCCGGACTGCGCCCGGACATCGTCCACACCAGCCTGCTGACCCGGGCCATCCAGACGGCCCAGCTCGCGCTGGCGGAGGCCGACCTGCTCTGGCTGCCGGTGAAGCGGAGCTGGCGCCTCAACGAGCGCCACTACGGCGCCCTCCAGGGCAAGAACAAGGCCCAGACGCGCGAGGAGTTCGGCGACGAGCAGTTCATGCTGTGGCGCCGCTCCTACGACGTGCCGCCGCCCCCGATCGCGGACGACGACGAGTTCTCCCAGGCCGGCGACCCCCGCTACGCCCTGCTTCCCCCGGAGCTCATGCCCCGTACGGAGTGCCTGAAGGACGTGGTCGACCGCATGCTCCCGTACTGGTACGACTCGATCGTCCCCGACCTGTCGGCCGGCCGCACGGTCCTGGTGGCCGCCCACGGCAACTCCCTGCGGGCCCTGGTCAAGCACCTGGACGGGGTCGGCGACGAGGAGATCGCGGGCCTCAACATCCCTACGGGGATTCCGCTGCTGTACGAGCTGGACTCCGACTTCCGGCCCCGGCGGCCGGGCGGCGAATACCTCGACCCGGACGCCGCCAAGGCCGCCATCGAAGCCGTCGCCAACCAGGGCCGCTGACCCGGCCTTCCACCCGCGAGCGCTTCGCGCCCGGGGCCTGCCAGCAAGGCCCTCCACTCCGTGGCGCTTCGCGCTCGGGGTTCCACACAGCGCCTCACAGGGGGCTTTCGCCCCCTTCGACCCCCGAAAGGCGCGCTTCGCGCGAATGGGCTCAGGCTGTGTCGTGTGGGGGCACGCCCCCACACCCCCGGCGAGGGGACTCCAGTCCCCTCGCGCTCCCCTGTCCTGGGCCCGCCCAGCATCGATGACGGGTTGCCCCTTGCTCCCGCGGACGCAAGGGCTTGACGTGCGGGAGCCTCGGCCCTGTCCCGGTCTGCTGAGTGGACGGGATCACGGACCCTTCACGGCGAGAGGTAGCGTGCCGGTAGGAGGGGACGGGCATGAGCGAACATCGCGAGACGACCGGCCGATGCTATGCGTGCAAGCGCACATTCAGCTTCGACCCGAAAGAAGTCACCACTCTCCTGATCGACCCCGAGACCCGTATGCCGCCAGGGATCACGGTCCTGGGCTCTCTTCGGCCGGCCAAACCGGAAGCCGTGGCCAGGTCCGCCGACGAACCCATCTGCCCTGACTGCGTGACCAAGGCGCAGCAGTACAGCGAGGAGAGCGGATCGGGTCCTT
Source organism: Nonomuraea angiospora (assembly GCF_014873145.1). Taxonomy (NCBI): domain Bacteria; kingdom Bacillati; phylum Actinomycetota; class Actinomycetes; order Streptosporangiales; family Streptosporangiaceae; genus Nonomuraea; species Nonomuraea angiospora. The sequence continues at coordinate 8,651,603 of NZ_JADBEK010000001.1, forward strand.
CCTGGGGCAGCTGGCCGCCGAGCAGCAATTGAGCCCTCGTGGTTCGGTGCGGTGGGCCCATGGTCACCTCCGGCTTCGGGCCGCAGTGAAGACTTCGGATGGAGAGATCTGACCCGATGCCTATTACCGACCCGGCCGTCGAGCGGGCGATCCAGCTTCAGCTCCAGCGGGATCCGCCGTTCACCGAGCAGGATCTGGCCGCCGTGAAAGCGCTGGCCGTGCTGAGCGCGACCGACATCAGCGACGTGCCCCGGCTCACCGGGTTACGCGTGCTGCACCTGATCGGTTACGGCGGCCGCGACCTGAAACCACTGGCCGGCATGCCGATCACCCTGCTGGGGGTCAAGGTCAGCGCGGTGTCCGATCTGACGGTCGTCGCAGAGCTGCCCAGGCTCAGGAGATTGAGAGCGCGCAACAACGCGATAGCGGAGCTGGATGTGCTGGCCACGGACGGGCGTGATTTCCGGGAACTGGACCTGACCGGCAACCCATTGTCCGATCACGCCTACCACGAAGTGGTGCCGGCGCTGCGCGAGCGGCTACCGCACCTGCGGGTGTCCGATGAGCGGGAGTGGCGGCTCCCTCGGCGGCTTCATGCGGCCGGCCTGCCGTTCGACTACTACCGCGACGACGAGGGCTACTGGCTGTGCCGGCCGGGGCTGGAGCACACCGCGTACCCGGACGCGGATCATCTGAAGATCGAGCCCGACGAACTCGAAGAGCTCCTCGACCGCGACCCGTCCGAGATCCCCGAGCTGTTTCCCGTCTACGACACGTCCTGAGCTCGTCCTCCGAGTGCTGACCGCGCTGTGGGTCGTGCGGCAGGGGAACCAACGTAGCGGCGGCGTTCCTCTGGAGAAGGCGCGTCAAACGCCCTTCAGAACACGATCAAGTGCCGCCCGGCCTGCCGGTCCCCAGTTCGGCTTGCCGCCGGGAAGGCCTCGATCTCCGTTCTGCCCCATGAGCATCAGGAAGAGGCTCTTCATGGCGGCCAGCCCGCGGGCGCGCCGGATCGCCGCCTCGTCCGCATGGCCGTACATGTCGAAGAACCGTGCGGCCGTGCCCGCGGGGAGCAGCACCCACGCGGCGGCGAGGTCCCACGCCGGATCGCCGGCGAACAAGGCGCCGAAATCGATCACGCCCGAGAGCGTTCCGTCCGAGACGACGACATTCGCGGGATGGAGGTCGCCGTGCACCCACATCGGCGGGCCCTCCCACTCGGGGGCCGCGACGGCATCGGTCCAGACGGCCCGGACGGCGCGGACATCGCCGACGGCTTCGGGGTCGATGGCCTGCAAGAACTGCTCGAAGCCGCCCGTGCACCTCTTGGGGTGAGCGCCGAAGTCCGAACTGGCCGGGGCCTCGGCGGGCGCCTCCATGTGGAGCGCCCGGAGGAAGGCCGCCAGCGTGTCGGCCGCGTGGGCGCCGCGGCTGATCGAGCCGTGGTCCAGCGGCTCGCCGGGAACCCACGTCATCACGGTCCAGTGCTTGGGGAAGCGCTCGGACGGTTCGCCGAACCGCACCGGGAGGGGCACCGGGAGCGGCAGGCGCGGGGCCAGCAGGGGTAGCCACCGCCGCTCCTTGAGCTGGAGCTCCGGGGTGGGGTCCATGCGCTGCATGCGTACGACCAACTCGTCCCCGAGGCGCCACATTTGGTTGCCCCAGCCGCCCGCCACCTCACGGATGGTCAGCCCCGCAAGGTCTGGATGTTGCTCCTGCAGCAGGTCGCGGACCAGGTCCGCGGTGATCTCGATCTCGGTGTCGGTCATGCGAAGTCACAGTACTGAGGCGGCAGGCGGAGCGGCTCTCGCTCTTCGGAACATCTCGGCATCCCCGCGATCAGCGGCCTCAATACTGTCCCACGCACTCCAGGCACTGAAAGGACAACTCCCCTCATGCGGCACGTCCCCGTTGAAGTTCCCCTGACCGGAGGACGCATCACCCCAGGCGTCGTCCGTGTCGCCGATACCGTTCGGCGGCCCGCCACGGCCTCCTCCGCCTTCGTCGCTCAACTGCTCACACACCTTGAGCGACGCCAGTTCACGGGAGCGCCGCGCTACCTCGGACGGGACGAAGCCGATCGCGATATTTTCAGCTACCTGCCCGGCTGGGTGGCGGACAGGTTCCAGCGCTGGAGCGACGCTCAGGTCGCTTCAGCCGGGGAGCTTCTTCGCTCGTTGCACGACGCCACCCGCGACAGCGGACTCACCGGGGAGCACCCTGTCGTCTGCCACCACGACCCTGGACCCAACAACACGGTGTTCCGCGCCGGGCTACCAGTCGCCTTCATCGATTTCGACACCGCTGCCCCGGGCGATCCGCTCGAGGACCTCGGATACATGGCCTGGACGTGGTGCATCTCCTCCAAGACCACCGCGCCGCCGGCCACCGCGCAAGCCGCCCAGGTGCGGGTACTCGCCGATGCCTACGGACTCCCTGCGGCGCGCCGTGCTGATGTCCCCGATGCGATCCTCGATCGCCAATCCCGTAATGCCCGTTTCTGGACAGAACGCCTGACCGACCCCGGCAATTGTCCGGCCAGCCCCGAACAAATCACCTCCCGCATCGCTTGGTCCGAACGTGAACACGCCTACACCAGCGCCAACCGCCTGGTCTTCGCGGCGGCCCTGCGATGACACCAAGTGAAAGTTCAGAGAACAGATCAACGTCCGCTTCAACCGCTATTCGGTGCCGGTGGCGTTCATCGGGCGGCAGGTGAAGGTGCTGCTGCATTCGAGAGAGCTGCTGGTGTTCGCCGACCGGCAGCTCATCGCTCGGCACGAGCAACTGATCGCCACACTGTGGCCAGAATTCCTGTTACCTCGGCTGAACCCCGGGGTGGGGCCAGCTCCATGGCATGCACGCTCAAAGCCCACTCGACTATGGAACGGCATCGGCGACTGGAGGTGTTGATCTCCAGCCTGTCAGGTGACGTGTGACTGGCTCTGGGATGCCGTCTCGCGGCTGTGACACGGCCTGCCATGCCTGGTCGCACGATGGCCGACACCCGGGGAGCGCGAGGGGACGGGAGTCCCCTCGCCGGGGGTGTGGGGGCGTGCCCCCACACGACACAGCCTGAGCCCATTCCCGCGAAGCGCGCCTTTCGGGGGTCGAAGGGGGCGAAAGCCCCCTGGGAGACGCTGTCTGGAACCCAGAGCGCGAAGCGCCCCGGGAGTGGAAGGCCTTGCTGTCAGCTGGGTCGCGCTCCCGTGACCAGGTAGACGACGTCCGCCGCCACCCGTACCGCGTGGTCCGCGTACCGCTCGTAATAGCGCCCGATCAACGTGATGTCGATCGCCGGCTCCACCCCGTGCTCCCAGTCCTTGGACAGGATGTTCCGGAACAGCCGCCGGTGCAGCCGGTCCATCGCGTCGTCGTCCTGCTCCAGCTCCAGCGCCGAGTCCACGTCCCGCGAGGCGATGCAGCTGCCGGTCTTGGTGACGAGGTTCTCGGCGATCTGCCCCATCTCCACGATGGTCGAGCGCACCTCGGCCGGGATCGCCGACTCGGGGTGGCGCAGGCGGGCGACCTTGGCGACGTGGACGGCGAGGTCGCCCATGCGCTCCAGGTCGGTGCCCATGCGCAGCGCCGTGATGACCATTCGCAGATCCACGGCCACCGGCTGCTGCCGGGCCATCAGGTCGAAGATCGACGCTTCGATCTCGGCGAACGTCGCGTTCACTTCCTCGTCCCGGGAAATGACACTCTCGGCGAGCTGAAGGTCGGCGTCGAGGAGGGCCGTGGTCGCACGGGAAATGGCCGAGCGGACAAGCCTGGTCATTTCGACCAGCCTGTCGGTCAGCGAATCAAGTTCTTCATGGTACGCGTCGCGCATGTGGTCACCGTACGTGCCTGACGATGAACGAACTCCTACCGTCAGATGAACTTTCCGGGAAAGGGGCCTTCCACCCCTGATGAGAGGGTCTGCCCCTAGGAAAAGGCCACCTACCATCGAAGGCATGAGTGAGATGGCCATGAGCTTCGCGGCCCTGGCCGGGTTCGTCGTGGGCGCCCTGGCGGTCCTGTTCTACCGAAACCAGATCGAGGCTCCGAAACGCGTTGTCATGGAGGACGGCACGCAGACCGGGAGCGCGCTGCCGCAGGGCGTGGCGTCCGTGCTGGCCGTGCTTCCCTCCTCCGCCGTGGTGCTCGACGCGCACGACAAGGTGCTGCGCGCCAGCTCGGCCGCGCGGGCGTTCGGGCTGGTCAAGGGTGACCGGCTGATGGCCGCCGAGTTGCTGGCGCTGGCCCGGCAGGTACGCCGTGACGGCGAGATCCGCGAGAGCGAGATCGACGTCGCAGGGCACAAGTTCGGCCAGGAGACCACGAACTTCGCGGTACGCGTGGCTCCGCTCGGCTCGCACGGCCAGGTCCTGGTGCTCGCGGAGGACCAGACCGAGCGCCGCAGGGTCGAGGCCGTACGCCGTGACTTCGTCGCGAACGTCAGCCACGAGCTGAAGACCCCGGTGGGCGCCATGAGCCTGCTGGCGGAGACCATCCAGGACGCCGCCGACGACCCCGAGGCGGTCGGCCGCTTCGCCGGGCGCATGCAGCTCGAGGCCGCCCGGCTCAACTACCTCATCCAAGACCTGATCACACTCAGCAGGATCCAGGGCGCCGAGCCCATCCCCACCCCCGGACAGGTCTCGATCGACGAGTCCATCCACGACGCCATCGACCACTGCAACACCAAGGCCGTCGCCAAGGACATCACGCTCGTCTCCGGCGGCACCGAGGGCCTGCGCATCTGGGGTGACGACGAACTGCTCGTGACGGCGTTGCGCAATCTGATCGACAATGCCGTCGCGTACAGTCCGGAGCACACCCGGGTCGTGGTCAGCGTGCGGCCCGCCGGCGACTCGGTGGAGATCAGCGTCAGCGACCAGGGCATCGGCATCCCGGAGGAGGCGCTGGAGCGCATCTTCGAGCGGTTCTTCCGCGTCGACGCGGCCAGGTCGCGGGCGACCGGCGGCACCGGGCTCGGCCTGGCCATCGTCAAGCACGTCGCCGCCGCGCACGCCGGCGAAGTGTCCGTCTGGAGCAAGGAAGGGTCCGGCTCCACCTTCACGCTCCGCCTGCCCGCCTTCGGCGGCACGGCGGTGGCAGTACCACCCTCGATTCCCCTGGAGACAGCCCAATGACCCGCGTACTTGTCGTCGAAGACGAGGAGTCCTTCTCCGACGCCCTGTCCTACATGCTCCGTAAAGAGGGTTTCGAGGTGTCGGTCGCGGCGACCGGGCCCGAGGCGCTCGAGACGTTCGACCGCAACGGAGCAGATCTGGTGCTGCTCGACCTGATGCTTCCGGGTCTGCCCGGTACGGAGGTGTGCCGCTCCCTCAGGCAGCGCTCCAAGGTGCCAGTGATCATGCTGACGGCCAAGGACAGCGAGATCGACAAGGTCGTGGGCCTGGAGCTGGGCGCCGACGACTACGTCACCAAGCCGTTCTCGTCGCGCGAGCTGGTGGCCCGCATCCGCGCGGTCCTGCGCCGCCAGGGCGACGTGACGGAGGAGCTGGAGACGGCGGTGCTGGCCGTCGGGCCCGTGCGCATGGACGTCGACCGCCACGTCGTCGCCGTGCGCGGCGAGCAGGTGCAGCTGCCGCTGAAGGAGTTCGAGCTCCTGGAGGTGCTGCTGCGCAACGCGGGGCGTGTACTGACCCGTGGCCAGCTCATCGACCGCGTATGGGGCGCCGATTACGTGGGCGACACCAAGACTCTCGACGTCCATGTCAAGCGCCTGCGCGCCAAGATCGAGTCCGACCCGTCCAACCCGCGCTGCATCCTCACCGTGCGCGGCCTGGGCTACAAGTTCGACGCCACCGAAGAGTAGAAAACCCTTGTTCCGGTACGGGTCGCGTACCGGAACAAGGGTTTCGGCGTTTTCGGAAAGGGGTCAGTGGGCTTCTTCGGAGGCCGACGCGGACGGCGTCGGGGTGGGCGTGGGGGCCGCGGTGGCGTTCGGCGCCGGCGGGTAGTCCTTGAACTCGCGGCTGCGCGTCACCACAGGGACGTTCAAGGACACGATCCCGGCGTTGGCGAACTGGAGGTCCAGCTTGATGCTCTCGCCGCCCCTGAGGCTCTTGGGGATCGCCTCGAGCATGATCTGAGGGGTGGGCTTGCCGGTGTTCACGAGCTGGTGGCTCGGGAGCTGGATCGGGGCCGTGACCTTGACCGTCCCCATGGTCCCGGCGGAGACCGCCTCGAGGGTGTCGGGCGTGCCGGCGGTGTTGAGGATGTTCAGGTAGATCGGGGCGGAGCCGCGCCAGGCGAGCTGCGCACCGGAGTCGGGCCCGAGAATGAACGCCTGCGGGATCTGAATGCCGCGCGTGCCGTAAGCACCGTTCTCGATCAATGCCTGTGCCTCGTTGGGCGCGTACGGCTTGTTGGTGGTGGCGTCGAATCCAGCCCCGCAGCCCGCCAGCAAGGGGGCTGCCAAGAACGCGGCGGCGACGACAATCCAGCGACGGCTGGTCACGGGCGGGTTCTCCTTGGTCTTGCGGAGGGCTCGCGCATGCGCTAAGCGCAGGTGGCGCGCATGCGTGATGTGCAGCGCCCACCATATCCATCCGAATCCATGGTCATATCCACGCCCCCGCAGGTCATTCGCTATGTCCGGAAATGCCAGACATAGAGTTGAGCACTTGTCAAGCCCCAATATGCGGCCTTGACCTGCAGTTATGAGGATTTCACTGTTCCGGGAGGCTGTGGATGCGTGGTACCCTGGAGTACAGCGGAAGGGGTACTTGTCACATGACTTTCCAGGTCGGCGACACAGTCGTCTACCCCCACCATGGGGCTGCTCGGATCGAAGCAATCACGAAGCGATCCATCAAGGGTGAGGAAAAGACCTACCTGGTGCTCAAGGTCGACAAGGGCGACCTTACCGTCCAGGTGCCAGCCGAAAACGCAGAACTCGTCGGTGTGCGCGATGTTGTCGGCCAGGAAGGCCTTGAGCGGGTTTTCGATGTCCTGCGGATGCCGCACACGGAAGAGCCGACCAACTGGTCTCGTCGCTACAAGGCCAATCTGGAGAAGCTCGCCTCCGGCGATGTGAACAAGGTCGCCGAAGTCGTTCGGGACCTTTGGCGGAGAGACCGCGAGCGCGGCCTGTCCGCGGGCGAGAAGCGCATGCTCGCCAAGGCGCGTCAGATCCTGGTCAGTGAGCTTGCCCTGGCGGAGAAGACCAACGAGGACAAGGCTGAGGCCCTGCTCGACGAGGTTCTCAACTCCTGAACACCAATCTTCCACGGGTGGGCGTCGGAGTCGACGTCCACCCGTTCGCTTCAGGATCCTCGGGGCGCGAGCTCAACCTCGCCGGCCTGCACTGGCCGGGCGAAACCGGGCTCGAGGGCCATTCGGACGGCGACGCGGCCGCTCATGCGGCGTGTGACGCGCTGCTGTCGGCGGCCGGCCTGGGCGATCTCGGGCAGCTGTTCGGGACCGCGGACCCGCGCTGGGCGGGTGCCCCGGGCGTCGCGCTGCTGGAGGAGACCGCGCGGCAGGTGCGTGCCGCGGGCTATGAGATCGGCAACGTGGCCATTCAGGTGATCGGCAACCGGCCCAAGCTGGCGCCGCGCCGTACCGAGGCCGAAAAGGCGCTCAGCGCCGCTGTGGGCGCGCCTGTGAGCGTGTCGGCCACCACCACCGACGGACTCGGGCTGACCGGGCGGGGAGAGGGCATCGCGGCCGTCGCGACGGCCCTGGTCGTCAACCTTTCCTGAACGCCGGGCGTCTTACGTATGGATGCGTGAGGGTGTCCCGGCGGGTCTTCGCGAAGCCCGCTGTATCAGGAGGCGGCGGTTCGTCACTGGCGCGGTACGGACCGCCGCCTCCCCTTTTTGGTTGTTTTGCCTGCTCTGAGGGTATGTGTCCCCACGACATGTGGACGTTCGGGGGGAGCAGCACATGATCGGCGCGATAGTTTCCGCGATAATCATCGGCGCCATCGTCGGCGCCCTTGCCAGGCTGATCGTTCCTGGCAGGCAGAACATGTCCATCGGGCTGACGCTCATCGTCGGCATCGTGGCAGCCCTGATCGGAACGCTGATCGCGCAGGCCGCGGGCGTGGCCGACACGCGGGGGATCGACTGGATCGAGCACATACTCCAGCTCGTGCTGGCGATCATCGGTGTGCTCCTCGTGACCCGCTTCAGCCCGGGGCGCAGCGGGCGTACGCGTGGAACACCCACCTGACCTGCGCATTCGTAAAGTCCACGCATAAAAGCGGTAGATCGGGTAGCGAGCATCCCGTGGGAGTGAACCGCTCACCCTCACGGGGAGGTTTCGAACCATGACTATCGAGTCCATCCTTGGCGCCATCGTGATCGGCGCCGTGATTGGCGCAATCGGTCGCCTCCTGCTCCCCGGCAGGCAGGCCATCGGCTGGATCCTCACCATCGTCGTCGGCATCGTGGCCGCCCTGCTAGGCACGCTGATCGCTCAGGTGCTCGGCGTCGCGACGACCCCCGGCATCGACTGGATCGAGCTGGTGATGCAGGTGGTGCTGGCCATCGTCGGCGTCGGCCTGGTCGCCGGGCTCCGCCGCGGCTCCAGCGTCTAGACAGAAATAGATGAGGCCCGCCCGGGATCTGCCCGGGCGGGCCCTCTCACGTCTTACGGCTCAGTCTTCGGGGTCAGTCTTCGGGGGGACGCGGGGTGCTGCGGAGGCGTTCGGCGGGGGCCGGTGCGTCGTCGTCGTGGATCACCGGGTGCGGGGCGGTGTCCTCTAACTCGTCCTCCCGCGGCCGCTCCAGGTTGTCGGCCAGCTCGGGGCCGTGCCCTGGATCCGGTACGTCGTCCTCGATCACGGGTTGCGGCTGGGTGTCCACGTCCTTCTCGTCGACGCGCGGGTGGACCAGGACGTCGGTCGGCTTGATCCGGTCGCCCCAGCGGACGGGGCGCGTGGGGCGGCGCTCCGGCGCTTCTTCGTTCTGCACGGGCCACTCCGCCACCTGCGCCGCCACCGGGACCTCGGCAGGGGCCTCGGCGACCTCCTGGACGGGCCTGGGAGCTTCCTGGACGGGTCTGGGGGCTTCCTGGGCGGGCTCGGGGGCTTCTTCCTGGACCGGCGGTGCCGGTCGCGGCGTCTCGGAGAGCCGTTCCGAGTAGATCTCGACGGGCGGCCGCTCCGGATCCGGATGGAAGGGGACGATGTCCTGCTCGGCCGCGGTCTCCGTGCTCTCCGCCTGATGCGCCTGCACGTGCTTGATCAGCAGCAGCCAGAGCCACAGCGCCACGGCCAGCATGACCCAGGGAGCCAGGGCCACGCCCACGGCCGTCGCGCGCACGTCGAACGCGAACCGCACCGCCGTCGCCACGTTGGCCGCCGCTGCCGCGACGATGAGCACGACCAGCACGAACGCCGCCTGCACGCGTACCAGCAGCCGCGCGGAGCGCAGCAGCAGCACGTCGAGCAGCGCGATCACCAGGAGCGCGTCTAAGGCCGCCGGATAGAGGAAGGCGAGATCCTGGCGCGCCTCGCCGGTGATGGCCAGCGCGCGCAGGTCGTCGAAGGAGAGCGCACACGCGGCCCCGGTCAGGGCGGCGACCGCGAGCCCGGCCAGGGCGATGCCCAGGCGGCGCAGCATAGAGGGGGGAGTCACGTCCATGGCGGTTCGAGCCTACAGAAGAATGAGGGTCAGGACCGATCAAGGGAGATTCATGGCCGAGCTGTCGGAAGATGCGCGCAAACTCTTGGATGCCCCGAATTATGCGACGGTGACCAGCCTCAACCCCGACGGCGGGCCGCAGTCGACGGTCGTGTGGGTACGCACGGACGGCGACGACGTGCTGTTCTCGACCGTGCGGGGGCGCAGGAAGCCGCGGAATTTCGAACGTGACCCGCGGACGAGCCTGCTCGTCATCGATCCGGAGAATCCGTACAGGTATCTGGAGGTGCGCGGGCGCGTGACCATCACGCCCGACCCGGAAGGGGCGCTCATTCAGGAGCTCTCGCACAAGTACCGAGGGCTCCCATGGGAGGACAAACCGGGCGTCGAGCGAGTAATCGTACGGATCTCGCCGGACAGAGTGACGTTGCGAGGCTGATTTATCGACGTGACGGCGGGATTTATCGGCGTGACCAGCCCTCTGAGGCGTTAGCCTTGCCTTCGTGAGCCTGCACATCTACGACACCAGCACGCGCGCCATCCGTGAATTCGTTCCGGTCGAAGCCGGCCGGGCGTCGATTTACCTGTGTGGGGCGACCGTGCAGGCTCCTCCGCACATCGGGCACATCCGCTCGGGCGTGAACTTCGACGTGCTCCGGCGCTGGCTGACACGATCCGGCTATGACGTGGCGTTCTGCCGCAACGTCACCGACATCGACGACAAGATCATCAGGGTGGCGGCCGAGGAGGGCGTGCCCTGGTTCGTCGTGGCCGAGCGCAACCAGCGTGCCTTCACCTGGGCGTACGACACGCTCGGCTGCCTCCCGCCGACCGTCGAGCCGCGCGCCACGGGTCACGTGCCCGAGATGATCACGCTGATGGAGCGGCTGATCGCCCGCGGCCACGCGTACGCCTCCGGCGGTGACGTCTACTTCGACGTGCAGTCCTACGCCGATCGCTACGGCGCGCTGTCCAACCAGAAGCTCGACAACATGCGGGCCGCGGCCGACACCGACGACGAGTCCTGCAAGCGCGACCCCCGCGACTTCGCCCTGTGGAAGGGGGAGAAGCCGGGCGAGCCGACCTGGCCGACCCCTTGGGGTCCCGGCCGCCCCGGCTGGCACCTGGAGTGCTCGGCCATGGCGACCAAATACCTCGGCCCGGCCTTCGACATCCACGGCGGCGGGATCGACCTGATCTTCCCGCACCACGAGAACGAGATCGCCCAGTCCCAGGCGGCGGGCGACGGGTTCGCGCACTACTGGATGCACAACGGCATGCTCAAGATCGGCGCGGAGAAGATGAGCAAGTCGCTCGGAAACTCGCTGCTGATCCCCGAGATGGTGCAGAAGGTCCGGCCGGTGGAGCTGCGCTACTACCTGGCGGCGCCGCACTACCGCTCCTCGATCGACTACTCCGAGGAGGCCCTGCTGGAGGCGGCCGCCGCGTACCAGCGCATCGAGGGCTTCGTCACGCGCGCCGCCGAGGTCATCCACGACGTCGACGCGGACGCGCCGCTGCCGCAGGCGTTCGTGGACGCCCTCGACGACGACCTCGGCACGCCGCAGGCGCTGGCGGTCGTGCACGAGGTGGTGCGCGAGGGCAACGTGGCGCTGTCGCGCGGCGACAAGGAGGCCGTGGCCCGGCTGCTCGCCGAGACGCAGAACATGCTGGACGTCCTGGGCCTCGACCCCCGCTCACCGCAGTGGCGGGGCGCCGGCTCGGACCTCTCACCGGTGGTGGACGCGCTGGTGGCGGTCGCACTCGAACAGCGCAAGGCGGCCAGGGAGCGCAAGGACTACGCGGCGGCGGACGCGATCAGAAACCAGCTGGCGGCGGCGGGGATCACGGTGGAGGACACCCCGCACGGGGCCCGCTGGGAGCTCACCCGCTAGCCGGGCGTTCGGTGGCAGCGGTGGTCCTGTGCGGTGTGCACGGGGCCGCCACTGCCGCGAAAGCCTGGCCTCCGCCAAGACGCCGGCCGCGCAACCCGGGTGTCATGCGGAAGAAAAGTGGTTTGTCTCGGGGCCAGAGCTCATGTTGGCTGGGCAACATGGCCGAACTGCGTACCGATCGCCTCATCTTGCGCCGATGGCGTGACTCCGACCTTGAACCGTGGGCGGCGATGAATGCCGATCCCGAGGTCCGGGAGCACTTGGGCGACCTGCTTACCCGCGAACAGAGCGAGGCCTCCGTGTCGCGCTTTCAGGCCGAGTTCGACCAGCGAGGCTACGGGTGGTGGGCGGTTGAGGTGGAGGCCACGGGCGAGTTCATCGGCTTCGCAGGCTTGGATGAAGTGGACGACTACATGCCGTTCACAGGAGTGGAGATCGGCTGGCGGCTCGCCCGTTCGGCCTGGGGCCAGGGCTACGCTACCGAGGCTGCGCTGACAGTTCTGGCCCATGGCTTTGACGCTCTTGAGCTTCCTGAGATCCTCGCTGTCACAACGGCCACCAACCTTCGTTCCCAGGCAGTGATGCGCCGGATCGGCATGACCCGGGACCCGGCCGACGACTTCGACGACCCCACCGAGCCCGAAGGGCCACTGCGTCCGAACGTGCTGTATCGCATCGCCCGTAGTGCGAGAATCTGACGTTCTCCGCTGGGGTCGTTCGATCAGGCTGCGGCGGCGACGGAGCGTCCGGCGGCACTGGGCGTTCTGTACGGAATCTTCCGCATCCCGGCCCCGGAGGAACGCGGCATTCCCGGTGTGGGATAAGGCGCCCGGCGGTCCGAGTACCCTTGTTGGCATGGCAGCAGGCGGTAGGGCTTCGGGCAGGCCCGCGAAGAAAAAGGGCCCGTCCAAAGGCGCCGGAGGGCAGGGCCGCCGGTCGCTCGAGGGCAAGGGCGCGACTCCGCCTGCCGAAATGCGGCATTGGTACAAGGAGAAGGCCCGCACCGAGCGCATCGCCCGCGAGGACCGCGGCGGCGCCCGACGTCCCGCTCCGGCGCGGCAGCGGCGCTCCGAGGACGCGCCCGAGTACATCGGCGGCCGCAACCCCGTCCTCGAGGCCCTGCAGGCGGGCGTCCCGTCCAACGCCCTCTACGTCGCCCAGCGCGTCGACAACGACGACCGCGTACGCGACTCCATCAGGATCGCGGCCGAGCGCGGCATCGCCCTGCTCGAAGTCTCCCGCGACAAGCTCGACCGCCTGACGGAGGGCGCCGTCCACCAGGGCGTCGCGCTCCAGATCCCGGCGTACGACTACGCGCACCCGTCCGACCTCGTGGAGCTCGCGCAGGACGCGGCCGAGGTCCCGCTGATCGTGGCCCTCGACTCGGTCACCGACCCGCGCAACCTCGGCGCCATCGCCCGCTCGGCCACCGCCTTCGGCGCCCACGGCCTCCTCATCCCCTCCCGCCGCTCGGCCGGGGTCACGGGCGGGGCCTGGAAGACCTCCGCGGGCACCCTCGCCACCATGCGCGTGGCCCGCGCGGCCAACTTGACGGCGGCGCTGCGGGAGTACCGCGAAGCGGGCCTGTTCGTCATCGGCCTCGACGGCGCCGGCGAGACCGACATCGGCGACGTCGACCTGCTCGCCGAGCCGCTGGTGGTGGTCGTGGGCTCGGAGGGCAAGGGGCTTTCGCGGCTTGTCCGGGAGCAGTGCGACGTGGTGACCCGGATCCCGATGCAGGCGGCCGCGGAGTCGCTCAACGCGGGAGTGGCGGCCGGAGTGGCGCTGTACGAAGTCGCTCGTCACAGGCGCCTCTAGCGTCTACACTGGTAGGCCGCGCCGACGTAGCTCAATCGGCAGAGCATCTGTCTTGTAAACAGAAGGTCAGGGGTTCGATTCCCCTCGTCGGCTCTGCAACAGGAAGCCCCTGAACAGGCGATTCGCCGTCAGGGGCTTCCTGTTTGTCAGGACAATATCGCGATCTTGCTAACGGGAGATCTCGTGGCTCTGGAAGAGCACCCGGGTACATGGACCTACGATCCTGAGGCCAAAGCTGCGTACGTCTACCTGCGAGGTCCGATCGCCGAGGGTGGGGTCGCGAGGACGGTCACGATGGATGAAGCGATGGTCAACTTGGACCTCGATGCCGATGGGCGTGTGATCGGTATCGAGATCCTTGCTGAGTGGCCCGGACAATAGAAAAGAGGGCCCTTCCAAAGGTGGAGAGCCCGCTTTGTGCGTGACATCAGGCGGTGCTTCTGAGTGCTTCGGCGAAGACGTCCGCGGCGGTCGCCGCTTGCTTGGTGATGACGTGCGCGTAGACCCGGAGCGTGATGGCGGGATCGGCGCGGCCGAGGCGGGCCGCCACGACGTGGACGGGGACGCCGGCCAGGATCAGGGTCGTGGCGTGGATGTGGCGGGCCATTCTCGGCACTGAGCAGCCCAAGCGCATCCCCGGGAACTGGGCGGCTCAGTATGCCGTGGGTTTTATGCTCGCCCGAGTAGTTCTTGCGGTTGTCTTTCCCGCTGCGGCGCTCCGTGCGGATCAGGGTGCCGTAGATCAGCACGACCTCGCCGCCCTGTCTGGCGATTTTGGTCATGGCGCAGCACGGCGAGCACGATGACCGCGATCTTCCCCGCAGGCAGCTTGCGCCGGCGCGATCCGATCGCCTTGAGGTGGCCGCGCAACAGGTCGGCGACGAAGGCGAGGGGAGGATGGCAGTGCTTCTCGCCGCCAGAGGGAAGTCAGGAGTCGGCTGTCGGACGGCTCCCCTCAGGCAGGCTCTCCCAGAGCGCGTAACCGTGGGTAACGAACTCATCCCTAAGCGGTGACCTTATAGGCCCATAAAGGTGGACCATTAACCAAATTTCGGGCATGCTTGTCTAGATCTTCAGTCAAATCGAAGGGACATCACGTGCGAGTTCCTCGCAAGGCCATCCTCTTCACGACGGCACTGTGCCTGAGCGGCGTCTTGGCGACTCCAGCGAACGCTGCCGCCCAGAGCCCAGAGGGCATCTGCGGGGCGGGTTTCGGCCGCGTCACCGGCGGTACGAAGGCCGTCACGACACCCAGCGGACGCCGGTACGGCACGGTCTACCTGCTCTACAACAGCAGGACCCAGCAGAACTGCGTGGTCACGATCAAGTCAAGCTTCACCGGTACGAAGACTCCGGTGAGCGCCGAGCTCACCGTCATGCCCAAGGCGATCAAGGACACGAAGCAGAGCCCGACCGTGCGCCGGGACAGCGGCAATTTCAAGTACTATGCCGGACCGGTGAAGTACTGGGCCAAGCAGGCCTGCGTGAAGTTCTGGGGCACGATCAAGCCACTCGGGCACGACCCGGCCGTGGCACGGGGCGGACGTCAGAGCTGGGGTAACTGCGGCGGATAGGCGGGCGTTCGATCCCGCCTGACCCGAGTTCAGGTGCCGCGCCATGCGGGGGTGTTCTTGCCGGTGAGGCGGCAACCTCATCTCTCACACTCAGGCGTCACCGGCCGGAGGTAACTGGCGAGGCGCCCGCCCTGCCCTTGTAAACAGAAGGTCTGGGGTTCGATTTCCCTCGTCGGCTCTACAAGCTGAAGGCCCCTGAGCAGGTATTACGCTGTCAGGGGCCTTGCGCTTTCCGATCTTCAATCGGTTGCCGGCGTCTATGGAGCCTGTGCGAACGTCGCGGGCATGGGCCCTTGGATTGCCGGCGTGCTCGCCTCGGCGCATAAGGGGTCAGCTGCGAAGCAGCTCCGTGAGTGGCCCGCGCACATCCACGGGGTACAGGTTCAGCTGCTCGAACTCGGCGGCCGTCGCCCATCTGAGCTCAAAACTGTTGTTCGGTCCGTGTTCCGTGGCCTCCTCGCCGGAGAGCAACGGGGCGCCGTTGACGTCACGCATGAGGAAGTAGAAGGCCGGCCGGCCATTGTGTGAGCCGGCGAAGAGCAGCCGGTCGATCGTCCCGGTGAGAGTCGTCTCCTCGTGGAGTTCGCGAACCGCCGCGGTCTCTGGTGACTCGCCGTCCTCCACATGGCCTCCGGGAAGGACCGCGTAGTGGTGCCCGGGGCATGCCGGCCCTTCCCAGCCTCCGGCGTCGCACATGACGCAGGTGACGCCAGGGCCGCGCCGGAGGAACCGCTTGATGACCAGGACGCGGACACCGTCGACGACCACGGCGACCGCTCGGGGGATCGGCATGAAACGGATCATACGATTCGGTCCGGCGGAGTCGGACGAGTTCCGCCGGGCCGTCGAACTCAAGACCGGCTCACTAGGGCTGACTGGTCGGGCAGATGTCGCGGTAGGGCACGTCCTTGAGGAAGGCGGCCCAGTCGGCCGGGGAGAGAGTGTGCCCGGCACGGCGGCACACGTCCTGGACGATCCGCTCGGCACCGATCGGGATCTCGTGGACGGAGCCCCAGTCGGCGGCATAGAGGGTGGAGTCGTCCGGGCTGAAGGCGAGCGAGGTGATCTGGGAGCCGTGCAGGTTGAACGCGCCGCCGAGCCGCCGCATGGCGTTGACGTCCCAGACCTGGAGGATGCCGTCCGTGGTCACGCTGGCGAGGAGATCGCCCTTCGGGGAGAAGGCCAGTTCCGCGATCTCACCCGTCGTACCGCGCAGAACCGGCGTGATCTGGTCCGGCCCCTGGACCGTCCACATCGCGATGCGGCCGGCCGGACCGGCGCTGAACGCCAGCCGCCCCTGGTCGCTGACGGCCAGTGCCGAGGCACCGCGTACGACGTCGAAGGCCGCGTCGACCGGCCTGCCGGCGGTGAGGTCGATGAACCTTCCGAAGGTCGAGGCGAGGCGTCCGTCCGGCGTGTACGGCCCGCCGTCGATCTGCGAGCTGAACGTGCGCAGGACGCGCCCACTGGCGGAGTCCAGCACGAGTAGCCGGAAGCTGCCCTCCTGGGAGGATGGCTGGAGTGTGAGCGCGATCGTCCTGCCGTCCTGGCTGAAGTCGGCACGCCCGGGGTTGTTCGTGTTCGTGTGGGGTGTGGAGATCTGCCAGAGCTTCTCGCGTGTCGCGAGGTCGATCAGCCGCACGCTCTTGATGTCGGCGATGAGCATGCGTGTGCCGGTCCGGTCGAATCCCCATGCTCCGAATTCGCCGAGCGGGAACGTCGCCACCTCCTTGCGGCCGCGCAGGTCCCAGAGCCCGAGGCGGTTCTGATCGGGATCCTCCATCGCCACCCACCGTCCTGCGGGACTGAGTTTCGCCACTCCCTTCCGGACATGGGTGGCGTCGGCTCTCGGCGACAGGTCGAGGCTGATGACCATGTTGTCGTAGAGGTAGCGCAGGGTTTTGCCGTCGGGGCCGAACCGAAGGTCGGTCAGTTCGTCCTCGGCCCGGTAGGTGAGGATCGGCTTCCGGCCGGCGACCTTCCACACGCGCAGCTCGCGTTCAGCGAAGGCGGCCAGGTAGCCGCCGTCCTGGCTGAAGCGCAGCCGGGCCCCGGACTTGGTGCAGATGTCGCAGGCCCAGTCGTCATCGCCCTCTTTGCGCTCACGACCGGTCGCCGCGTCGACGAGCGCGATCGTGGCGTTCGCACAGGCGATGGTCTTGCCGTCCGGGGTGAAAGCCGCCACGTCCGAGTGAATCCGGCAGGGCGCCAGGCGCCGCTCCGGGGTCCAGCCCGGCAGCGCCAGCTCGTCGAAGCGCCCACCCGTCAGCAGCAGGTGTTCGCCTGTCGGATCGACGAGCGGAGGCTGCGACGGGACCATGCTGCCGTCCGTGTACGGAGTCTTGCCGAACTGCTTGCCGGTCGCCACGTCCAACAGGTAGACGATTTCGCCTTGGTACATCACGGTGAGGATGGATTCGTGCTCACCCCAGATCGCGCTGAACCCGCCGCGTTCCGGCAGGGAGCGCCGCACCAGTTGCTTGCCCGAGGCGAGGTCCCAGACGCCGAGCTCTGAACCGATGGTCAGGGCGAGCAGGCGGCCGCTCTTGTTGAGCGCCGGCTCCTGGAAAGTCTCGTCCTTCAGCCTCAGCCCGGCCCAGCCACCGGTGCGCTTGCCGGTGCGGACGTCGTAGACGTTCACGCCGGCCTCGCTGACGCTGACGAGGGTGCGGCCGTCATGACTGAGGGCGCGATGGGCGATGCCCTTGACCGGGGGATCGCGGAAGACCGCCGTCTCCTGCTGCTGCAGGGAGGCGATGAGACTGGATCGGGTCTCCAACTGCGGTGAGACCCGCCAGGCGGCCACGCTCAGCAGCATCGCCTTGACCGGGTCGGTCGTGCGCATCCGGTCGGCCTCCGTCGCCACCTGCTTGGCGGTGAGGATGTCGCGCTGTTCGGTGGCCTGCTGCCGCTGATAGACGGCCAGCCCTCCGGCGACCATGGCCACGACCAGCAGCCCGGCCAGCGCGATCGTGGTCAGCGTCCTGCGACGGGTTCGCTTCCTGGTCAGTTCGGTGCCTGCCCGCAGGAAGTCCCGCTCGGCGGGGGTGAGCGTCACGTGACGGCGGCCGGTCGCCGCCCAGCTGAGCACCTGCTCCAGACGGCTGCCCTGGAGCAGGTCGCCGTCCCGTCTGCCGTTGTCGGCCCAGTGCCGTGCCGCCGCGGAGACCTGGCCCAGTACGGCCAGGCCGTCGCGATCGGCGTCGACCCACATGCGTAACCGCGGCCAGGCCCTCAGCAGCGCGGGCCTGGACAGCGCGACCGAGGTGTCCTTCGTGGTCACCACGTACGAGAACGCCCGCAGGATCCGCTCGACCGCCGCCGCCTCGCGCTCCGGACGCCCGCCGTACAGCTCCTCGTGCGAGGCCCGCCGCCCGCTCTCGTACCCGTCCTCACCCACGGTCACCATCCGCAGGAACACCTCGGCGGCCAGCTCGCGCTCCTCTGGCGTGAGCGCCGCGTAGGCGTCCTCCGCGATCGTCCCCAGCGCGGGGTCACCCTGGTCGAGCCCGTGTACGCCCTGCGCCGAGCGGCTGCCCGCGGCCAGCAGGCCCTTGGTGTCGGCGGCGTTGCCGCTGACCAGCGCGAGCAGCAGGTCGCGTGCCGCGGGCCGGGCGGCGGGATCCTTCGCCATCGCGGCCGCCACCAGCGGGGCCAGCCGCGGCGGCAACCCCCGCAGATCCGGTGCGGAGGACAGCACCTGGTGCATCATGCCGCCCAGGGTCTCCGCCTTGAACGGGTCCTGCCCCGTGGCGGCGAACACCATGACAGCCCCCCACGCGAACACGTCGGCGGGCGCCCCCGCGCGCTCCCCGATGAACACCTCGGGCGCCATGTAGCTGGGCGTGCCCGAGACCTCCCCCGTCTTCGTCAGCGACATGTCCATGGTGCGGGCGATGCCGAAGTCGATCACGCGCGGGCCGTCCGGGCCGAGCAGCACGTTGTCCGGCTTCAGGTCGCGGTGGATGACGCCCGCGTCGTGGATCGCGGTCAGTGCGGTGGCGATCGCGGTCGCCAGCCGGTGGAGGTCGTCCTCGGTGAACGTACGCCCCTCCATCACGGCCTTGCGCAGGCTCGGCCCCGCCACGTACTCCGAGACGATGTACGGCTTGCTCGCCTCCAGGTCGGCGGCGAGCACCCGGGCCGTGCAGAACGAGGCCACCCTGCCGGCCGCGGTCGCCTCCTTGGCGAAGCGGTCGCGGCTGCCGTTGTTGTCCGACGCGTGCAGCACCTTGATGGCGACCCTGTGTCCCTCGGGGTCGTAGGCCTCGTACACGACTCCCTGGCCGCCCGAGCCGAGGCGTCCGGCGAGCCAGTAATCCCCGATGTGCTGCGGATCCCCCGCGCTCAGTGCGTCCACGGCGCGTTAGATGAGGATTCTTCGCCCAAAGTTGTTATCGCCGACCGCCTTGCCCCGTCTTGTCGGCGTAACCCGCTCGCCGCCGAGCTCTACGCCTGTCGGGGTGATCGACTGCCGTGATCGGAAGGTCACTCTCCGCTCCAGCCCTTGCTTCACCTATCGAGATTCGATAGATTCTCATCGTAACTCGATGGAAGGGGCGGGTCATGGGGAATCTGGCAGTGCGTGCGCTGCGCGCCGTGCTCGTGGTGGTGCTCGCCGGCACCGTGTTCGTACAGGCGTTGACGGCGTGGGTGTTGGTCAGCGGGAGCGACCCGGAGGACGGGTCGCTCCCGCTGACCGCGATGCGCGTGATCACGATCCTGGGCATGGTGTCGGCCCAGGTCGCCCTGGTCAGCGTGTGGCGGCTGGTGGCGATGGTGCGACGCGGGACCGTGTTCTCCCACGCCGCCTTCCGGTACGTGGACGCCGTGATCGGCGCGATCGTGGCGGCTGCCCTCCTGTGGTTCGCGGTCACGATCCTCAACGCGCCCGGTCAGCGGGACGACCCGGGTGTCACCCTCATCATGGGCGGGATCGGCGTGGCCATCCTGGGGGTCGCGCTCATCGTGTTCGTGCTGCGGATGCTGCTCGCCCAGGCCGTCGCCCGCGACGTCGAAGCGGCGCAGATGCAGGCCGAGCTGGACGAGGTGATCTGATGCCGATCGCCGTCGACATCGACGTGATGCTGGCCAGGCGGAAGATGTCCGTGGGCGAGCTCGCGGACCGCGTGGGGATCACGCCCGCCAACCTGGCGGTACTCAAGAACGGCCGCGCCAAGGCGGTGCGCTTCACGACGCTCGCCGCGCTCTGCGAGGTGCTCCAGTGCCAGCCGGGCGACCTGCTGCGCTGGGAGGCCGAGGACGCCGCGGACGTATCACGTACCCCAGAGCGGGCGTGACAACGCCTGGCGCCACCGGCCTGACACGGTACGTCGACCGAAAGGTGAGCCGGGTCCAGATCATGCGCATTCGGCGGAGTTGTTGGGAATCAGAGTCCGAGCGGGTGTGTGGAGAGCCAGTCGGCATGAGCGTTCTTCAGGGCGTCCCGTTCTTGGGGACCGGCGAGGATGACGTCGGCACCGCCGTCGTAGGGAAGGTAGAGGCGTCGCAGGTCGGTGTCCATGATGATGACGCCGGCGCATTCGTCATCGGCGACCGCCCGCAGCAGGGGGTCCAGGATTCGTGACTTCCAGCGCTGCTCGCTGACGTGTAGGTGCAGGGTTCCGCCGGGATCGGAGTCCTCATCTTCGCGGAGCCTCATCCACGGGCGTGAGCCGGGATTGAGGGCGTGCGGATCGGTGGAGGACCACACCTCGATGCCTTCGTCGGGGACGAGGCTCATGGTCACGACGTAGACGGGTTGGCCGGCGAACAACTCGGTGAGCACAGTGTTGTAGCGGTTGAGCAGAATCTCGTATTCAGCGGCGGTGTCGGCGTACCGCTTGGATTCCGGCAGGCTGTGAAAGCGCACCCAGCAGTCCGTAGGGCAGCGGAGTTCATAGCCGATGGGCGGACTGTCCGGCCAACGCGACCACCACAATGCTGACAGCTCAGGTAAGGCAGGGGTCGGGAGTTCCCGGTAAGGCATCTGGCCAGAGTAACGCCGGCGGCCGCCGATGAATGCCCCCGCGGCCAGGTCACCGCGCTCCAGGCCGACCGGCCGATGCGGATGCGGATGCGGATCGAGCACCACCTCACTCGAACTGGCCCGCAATACATCGGCGGAATTGTCGGAAGTGATGGCTAAGGTCGCGGCCATGGCTTCGTCGCCCCGTTACCCCTGGCTGGACCGTCTCCGCGCCGTGAACGACAGCGCTCAGGAGTACTTCGCGCAGTTCAGGGCTTCTCTTCCGCCCCACCAGGCGCAGTTCGACGATGGATTCGGCCGTGCTTCCTGGCTCGGCGCACCAGGGGCCGCGCAGGCCGAGATCGAGCAGCTTGAGGAACGTCTCGGCATGCGGCTGCCGCCGAGTTACCGGGAGTTTCTCCAGGTCACCAATGGCTGGGATGAGTACAGCCACGCGACTCTCCGGTTGCTGACGACAGCCGAGGTCGGCTGGACCCGTGACGTTGACCCGGAGCTCGGCCAGATCTGGGATGAGCTGGACGGCCCTTCCGGACCGCAGGGGCGGGAGTCCGTGTCGGACAGCCTGTTCATCGCCGAGTACATCGAGGGGCAGGTCTATCTTCTCAACCCGTACGTGGTCGGGCCGGATGGCGAATGGGAGGCCTGGGATTTCGCGACGTGGCATCCGGGGGAGTTGCGGTTCAGATCGTTCTGGGATCTCATGGAGCGGGAATTCAGCCAGTACTTATCGGGGCGTTGACGTGCCTCCATCGAGCCGTTTCCCGTGCAGGTGGTGCGGGTGGCCGGCCATTCCTGCCGGAGCCGCTCTTCTCGCGCGGAGCGGAAGACGCTACGCTGATCACGATGAATACCTCCTACATCAGATTGGGGGCCCCGTTCACGCAAGGTGAGTGCTGATGCCGCACTCGACCTCGAACGAGGATCCCCGCCTTACTCTCTGGCTGCGCGTGCGCGAGTTCGCCGTGCCGCCCTCCATGATCGAGTCAGCGACCGCCCGCCGTACCACCGGAGATTGGGCAGCAGCGTGTGCGGCAGCACACGTGGACGTCGATCTCAACCTGCGCCACATAGCGCGCCTCCACGGCCAGGAACTGGCCACCCACCTCCGCACCGACCTCCGCCATCTGGCACCTGACCTGCTGCGCTGGCACATGCCGAGGATCGCCCCCAACGGTCTGATACGTCCGGGCCTGACCTTCTCGCTGGCCCGGTACCGCGAGGGCGACGACACGGTTCACCTCGTGGCCAGAACCCCGCCGGCCTGGGCGGATGCCGGTCAGCGGATCAGCCTGGCGCTCTGGGACGGCTCCCGGTCCGGGCCGCATCCGCACCCCCATCCCCATCCGAACCGACGCTTCCGCCTCGACCTGCATCGCCACTTGTGGGATGCGCGCAGGGCCGGTGAGCTGCGTACACGTTCCGAGACGGCGCCGCACGCACGGGGCTGGGCCGTCGATCGGTGGCCGGCCGAGGCCCGGTTGCTGCTCGGCGCCGAGGGGCAGGACGCGGGTACGGTCGCCGTCCGCGTCGGCGGGCGGCGACAGCTGCTCCTCGACGTGGGCGCGTCCCAGGTCGGCGACGAAGGCCCCGCGCCGCCGCCGATCTTGCCTGATGCGGCGACCTGGGTGCTGCCCGACCTGGCGTTGCTGCGTGCCGGGCTGATCGAGGCCGGCAGGCTGCACCCGCTCGTCGCGGCGGCGCTCGTACCAGGGCATTCGCCGGACGCCAAGCCATCCGGCCACCAGGGCGAGAACGGGCCGCGCATGGTCGAGTGCCGCGGCGCCTGGCACAGGATCGCGCTCGTGAACGGCGTGCTGGTCGCCCTCGATCACGACCCGGCCGAGATCCGGCGCGAGAAGCTGCTGGCCGAGTTGACCGGCACCCCGTTGCCCTGTTTGCGGCTGATCGAGGAGGCCCACCGTTCCCCGGAGTGCCTCCTCGACGTCCGCGCGCGGCTGGAGCACGGCGACGCCGCCGGTGCTCAGGCCACCCTCGACGGTCTCCTCGGACCTGGTGCGCGGCTGCCCGAGGGCGCGCTGCGCGACGTGCTCGAGGAGGCGGCGCTGCGGCGGATCGACCACGGGCTGTTCCGCGCCGGGCTCGGGCCGGAGCCGGGGCCGGCCGAGCGACCGGACCGCCGCTCCCGTAAAGGCCGGGCGCGCCCGCGCCACGCCACACACCGCTGACTCTTTCCTAGACCTCCAAGGTGATTCATCATGCTTTCGTCCGTTCACGCCTCGCGCCTTGAAGTCGCCGGCGATCTGCTGTCCCTGCTCCGCGACACCACCACGGAGCCACGTACCGACACGCAGTTGGAGGCCCTGACCCTGGCCGTGGCGGCCGACCTGCCCGTCCTGCTGTGGGGGGAGCCGGGGATCGGCAAGACCGCGGCGCTGCAGCAACTCGCCGAGGCGCTCGACCTGCCGCTCACGACGGTGATCGCGAGCGTGCACGAGCCGTCCGACTTCTCCGGCCTGCCGGTGGTCGGTGACGACCCTGCCGCGCAGGGCGTCCCGATGGCGCCGCCGGACTGGGCCGTACGCCTGGCTCGCGGGGGCCGGGGACTGCTCTTCCTGGACGAGCTGTCCACGGCGCCGCCCGCCGTACAGGCCGCCCTGCTCCGCCTGGTCCTGGAACGGCGGGTCGGGGCCCTGCGGCTCCCGGCAGGTGTCCGGATCGTGGCGGCGGCCAACCCGCGTTCCTCCGCCGCTGATGGCTGGGAGCTGAGCCCGCCGCTCGCGAACCGGTTCGTCCACCTGCAATGGCGTCACGATCACGATGTCGTCGTACGCGGCCTCGGCGGGACCTGGCCGCGCGCGAGCCTGCCGTGGCTCGACCCGGAGCGGCTGCCCGAGGCGGTGACGTTCGCCCGGCGCGCGGTGTGCGGGCTGCTCACCGCCCGCCCCGATCTCGTCCACCGGCTGCCGAACAACGAGGCACACCGGGGCGGCCCGTGGCCCTCACCTCGCAGCTGGGAGATGGCGTTGTGCCTGACCGCCTTCGCCACCGCGGCCGACGCGTCCAAGGACGCGCTGTCCATGCTGGTCAGGGGCACGGTGGGGGACGGGCCTGGGCTGGAGCTGCTTGCCGCCATGGATCGGATGGACCTCCCCGACCCCGAGGCGCTGCTGGCCGACCCGGCGACGGCCGAGCTGCCCCAGCGGGGTGACCTGCGCCAGGCCGTACTCGACGGTGTGGTCGCGGCCGTGCGGAAGCGGCCGGAGAAGGAGCGGTGGGACGCGGCATGGGCGCTGCTGGTGCGAGCGCTGGAGACCGGCGCCCCGGACCTGGTGGTCGTGCCCGCCTCCACGCTCGCCGCGCTGCGCCGCCCGGACTGGAAGGTCCCGGCCGCGATCGAGCGGCTCGCCGGGGTGGTCTCCTTGGGCAGGAAGGCGGATGAGGTCGCGGCGCGGGTGGCGGGCTGATGGACCTCGAGAAGCTCTTCACCGCCCGGCTGTACGCCGCGCGGGCCCGGCCCTATCTGGCGACGGCGCTGTTCGCGCTGCACCCGGTGGAGTCGCGGTACGTGCCCACGATGGCCGTGGACCGGCACTGGCGATGTTATGTCTCACCGGCGTTCGTCGCACGAACCCCTGTCGAGGAGCTGGCGAGCGTGTGGGTGCACGAGGTCTCCCACCTGCTGCGCGACCATCACGGCCGCAGCGACCGGGTCGCCCGGCAGCAGGAGCTGACGGGACGGGGAGAGCGGCTGCGGATGAACATCGCCGCCGACTTCGAGATCAACGACGACGTGTACGGTGACGGGCTGGCCTGGCCTGATGGCGCCGTCCAACCGAAGATGCTGGGGCTGCGCGAAGGCGAGCTCATGGAGGACTATCTGCGCCAGTTCCGGCTCGGGCCGTACATGCAGGATCTGGTCTGGCTGGACTGCGGCAGCGGCGCCGACGGACTCGAGCGGGAGTGGGATCTCGGGCCGGAGGGCGCGAACGGGCTCAGTGACCACGAGCGGGAGGCGGTCCGGTTCCGGGTGGCGCAGGGCATAAACGCCCATCCGGGGAACGTGCCGAAGGGATGGCGACGGTGGGCGGAGGAGGCCTTCCACCCGCCGCAGCCGTGGCGGGAACTGCTCGGCACGGCCATCCGCTCGGCGGTGTCAGGACCCGGCGTGGGCGAGGACTACACCTACGGCAGGCCGCCGCGGCGCTCGGCCGGCCTGCCCGGCGTCATCCTGCCGAGCCTGCGGCGCAGGCCGCCGCGGATCAGCGTGGTCATCGACACCTCCGCGTCGGTCAGCGACGCCGAGCTGGGGAGCGCGTTGCTGGAGGTCGCCGCGATCGTCCGCGCCGTGGGCGGCCGGCGCGACCTGGTCAGCGTCCTGTCCTGCGACGCGGCGGCCCGGGTCGCGCAACCGCTGTGCCGGGCCGAAGGGATGACGCTGGTGGGCGGCGGCGGCACGGACCTGCGTGCGGGCATCGCCAAGGCGCTGCGGGCGAGCCCGCGGCCGAACGTCATCGTGGTCCTGACCGACGGACAGACCCCGTGGCCGCGGGAACGGCCGGCGTCCCGCATGGTGGTGGGGCTGTTCTCCCGGCCCAAGCGGTCGTACGAGAGCGATCCCGACTACGTGCCGGACACGCCGCCTTCATGGGCACGGACGGTCGAGATCGGCTAGGCAGGCCGGCCTTGGTGGTCCTACGGCCCGGGCGCCACCGAGCTACGCGGGCCCCGTCGGCGGTCCCTTCTTGGCGCGGGTCAGAAGGGGCCGCTCTCCGGATAGCCGGCCTTTATGACGGCCTTGCGGGTCTTCGGGTCGAGCTTCTTCTCGCTGATGACCTTGCCGGCCGCCGGTGCGGCGATCTTCACCTTGGCGCCCCAGCCCGAATACCTGGTATCGGTGTGGAAGGCCATCTGGTCATAGGCTGAGGTGTCGTCATCCGGGTAGGTCGTCGTGTCGACGACCGAGCGGGTGAGCAGGTTGCGTGCATCGAAGTACAGGTGAAACTCGACGTCGCCTTCCCCGGCGGACTTGTCGTGCCGGAAGTCGGCGAGTGTGGCGGTGCCCTTATAGTGGCCGGTCGCTACTTCTGACGCATTGTCCACCATGAACTGCAGTTCTGCCGGAGTGACGCCGCTGTTGAGCAGGGTGTTTTCGCGCGCGCTGGTCTTCGACCGGATCCAGGAAAGACCGGAAGGCAGCGCCTTGGCGATGCCGGCGTTGGTCACGTAGGCGTTTCTGCCCTCGGCGATGACGCGGTAGGGAGAGTTGGACTCTTTCTGGCGTGAGGACATGCGAACACGCAGGTCAGCAGCCGCTACGTTGCCTTTGCCGAAAGCCAGGGTGCCGGCCGTGTGGGTGTTCACCTGTACCTGCATTGCCTGGTCGTCGGCGGTGAAATCGAGAGTGATGCCGCTTGATTCGGTGATCTTCACGCCTTTGCCCGGGACCAGTTGGGCTTTCAGGGCTTTCACCGGGTTCACCGGGGCGGCCTGCACGGATGCGACAGAGGCCGCCTGAGCGGGTACGGCCACCGTGCACACGGTCGCGGCCGTTGCCGCGAGGCCTGCGAAGAAGAGTTTCATCGGTTTCCTTGCTCGGGGGATATAGCAGGGAAAAGAGTAAGAGGGTGGTGTTGGCGAGATAAGGGATTTCTTATAACAATCTGTGCATCCCCGTGGTGACAGTTCCCGATGAAGGCGGGCGGGATACTCCTTGCGCCGCTCTCGTATTTTCCGCCGCCTCCTCGCTTTGCGGCTTTCAGACCTGGGCCAGGCCGCCGTCGACGAAAAGCTCGGCGCCGGTGGTGAACGAGCCCTGGTCGCAGGCCAAGAAGACCGCCGCGGCGGCGACCTCGTCGGGATCGCCCATGCGGCCAAGGGGGATTGGCCCGGCGAAGGCCGCCTTCATTCGCCGCTGGGCATCCAGGTCCTCGCCGATCAGACCATCCGTGCCTGGCGTCTGGATATAGCCGGGAGCGATGGCGTTGACCCGGATCCGGAGGCCTGCCGGCCCGCTCCAGCGGCCAGTACATGGCGCCCGCGTGCACCTCGGAGATGGGGAACAGGCCGAACTTCAGCTCGGTGACCACCGCGAAGCTGCCGTCGCCACCGCGGATGGCCCAGAACAGCTCCGGTGATCCACGGCCAGTTGCCAGGCAGAGCGCCCGGCATCCCAGCCCGGATCGCCGGGCAGGATCAGCGCGCCGTCGAGATACCGGGCCAGATACACCAACTCGTGAGAGGAACCGTCAGGCACCTTGATCGTCCGTTCCGATCGGGTTCGTTGTCCCGATCGAGCGTGCCGGGGTGCATGAGTGGGGCCCATCCCACGGGTGGAGGGTTCTCCGCCCCGCCCACCCCGCAAATGAGGGACGCGCCCCGCAGCCCGGCCGGCGAACCGTGGGACCTTTCGAACCCGGAGGAGATCCGACGCCGTGCTCCCCGGCTTGCCGCGCTCTTCCTGCACAAGGTGAGATGAGGCGCAGGGCACGGTGAGGTGTCGAGCGATCTAGGTGAAATCGGCGTATGCCAAATGAGATCCGCATTTTCGGCACTTGAACAGGTAGGCCGTGGGATTGCCATCCTTGTCGAGGGCCGCGAGGAAGTCGTCCACCTGCTCGGGCGACCATCCGCCGGTGGAGTGCTCAAAACGAAGCATTTCCCGCGCATCCGGGAAGGCCGCCAACTCCGGCGCCCCGATCGGCCCAAGGAACGCGGCGCCGTCACCGCAGTGGAACAGCCAGCGTTCCTGCTGCCACCCAGAGAAGCCAGGGGTTCTCCGGCTGACGGTCTCGATCGTGTCTTTCGGCACGTTGGCGGGGGCGTCGCAGACGTCTACGAGTTCGGCGTCATAGCGGGCTGCCAGGCTCCCGTCGGCAATGCACCAGGGGCATGGTTCGCTCTCAAGGGTCTCGACGCAGTAGACCGGTCCCGTGTACACGTAGCCTCGCCGTTGACCGCAACACGCGCATGCCGCATCGGAGGCCTTCACCGACCCCGTGCTGAGCGGATCCGGATGGTAGTCGAAGCCAGGCAGCATGGCGGCAGAATACACACGCACCTGCTCGGCCGGCTCTCGGAGCCGGAGCGCCCCCGCCGGAGGCGCTCTTGGCGTCGCCCTCAGGCGAGCGCATCGGCCTCATCGAGCAACGCCGACAAGCGAGGATAGCGGCGGCTCATTTCCTCGACGTCGCCGAAGTCTGGCCGTCGAATGCGACAATATCCGGCGGGGACAGCCGGCTGAGCGTTGAGATCAGTTCGTCGCAGTAGTCGTCAGGGCCTGTCGGCGGCGGGCATCCTGCGAGAATCGCCCAGAAGTCGTCGGGAGTCATGGTCGGCATTCTGGCGGTGGCGCCGGAGCACCGTCTATCTACCCCTAACCGTCCTGCGGAACAAGAGCGGCGTGAGCTCCCGGGGCCGCCGCCGGGTGGGGAGAATGGGGCTGTGGCCAACACCGTCAAGGCACCCGCGATGCCGGGCACCATCAAGGCGGCTCAGTTCATCATCACGCTCGACGCGGCTTTCTGCCTCGTGGGCCTGGCGCTCACGCTCGTGGGCTTTTTCTCCACCTTCGATTCGGGCATCCTGCCTGCCCTGATCTACGCCGCAGGAAGATCCGCTCTTCTCGGGTGGTTGTTGAGCCGATGGTCGAGCCGCCGGAGGTACTTACGCTGGGCGATCGTCGCCGCGCAGTTGCTGGTGATCGGCGCCACCGTCCTCGACTCGGCGCTCTTCTCCACTGTGACGTGGAAGGCGATATTCGGCTCTCAGCTACTCACTTGGGCCGTCATCGTTCTGCTCCTTCTGCCCTCGGCTGGGCGCTGGTTCAACGAGCCCCGCGCCTGATGTAGCGGCAGGTGGTGGCGGTGTAGAGGCACTGGGCGGGTCGCGTGCAGACGGTCCCGCAGGTGGCGCATCGCCCGTACCGTCGCTGGATATGCGGACAGTACTGGTCGTGGGGACTGCGGGACGCCCAGGGCCTTGACGACGGCCGGGCGTCCTGGCCGCCCCTTCGCCTTCCCGGCCGTGCTCGCAACGCCGACACCTGTTAGGGTCACGGACCATGGTCTACATGTTCGTCCGTCTGCGGACTTTCTAAGACGGTGTGCTCCGCCGGTCGCTCAGCGACCAGCGGCAGTTGAGGCGAGCCCGCCAGTAGGTGCTGCGATCTGGAAACCGCACACCGTCCGGGTTCCGCTCGACCTGACCCGTCGACTCCGTATGGCCGCCGGCCGCCCTGTTGCCTTCTGTCCTTGGTAGCCATCACGGGCTGAAACAGCGCCGCCGGCGAGTTCCGACTGCCTGTGTCATCGCCGGACCTGTGCGAGCTCATGGGCAGGTCGGCCCAGCCACTCCCATCACCAGCGGCCCCGCGTCGCCCCTGACATCAGGCATGTTGCCATGCCTCAATCCGAACGGACTGTTCCGTATGCCATCCACCTCAAACAACTCATCGATCTCTGGACCCGCGTCCGGTGCCGCCCCGACGTTCGTGCTCGTTCACGGTTCCGGCTCGAGTTCCTTCATGTGGGCTCCCGTCCAGCGCGAACTGGCGTTGCTCGGTCACCGCAGCTACGCCGTCGATCTCCCAGGACATGGCCTCGACGCGCAATACCCGGTCGCCTACCAGGCGCCGCAGGACCTCGACGCGTGGGCGGTCGAGCCGTCCACATTGGGCGGGGTCACCCTGCAGGACAACGTCGACCTGGTCGTCGACGTAGTCCGCCGCCTGGCGGAACACGGGCCGGTGGTGCTGGTGGGCGCCAGCCTCGGAGGTACGACCATCACCGGGGTCGGCAACACGATCCCTGAGCTGGTGAGCCGGCTCGTATACATCTCCGCGTGGTCGTGCGTGCAACGGTCGAACCCGATCGAATACATGCAGGAGCCCGAGTTCGCCGACAACCTGATGGCCCCGCTCTACGCCCTCAACGTCGGAGACCCGTCTCAACTCGGTGCCGGCCGGGCCAACTACCGCACCGCCGACCCGGCACTGCTCGCCGCTCTCAAGGCGGCGACCATGGCGGATGTCAGCGACGAACAGTTCCGGGCCTTCCTCAACATCCTGCAGCCGGACGAATCGATAGCGGTGATGATGGCCAACGCCCGGGTGCAGGCCGACACCTGGGGCACGATCGCTCGCACCTACATTCGCCTCACCGAAGACCGGTCCCTCCCGGTGGCCATGCAGGACAGGCTGATCGCCGAAGCGAACGCCCTGACGCCTGACAATCCGTACGACGTTCACACCTTGGACACATCACATGTGGGATTCGTGTTCAGGGCCGGAGAGGTGGCCGCCATCCTCGACAAGCTGACAATTTAGCGGCACTTCAGAACGGCTCCGGGTGGCCGGCGTGCGACCCGGAGCCGGTCCATCAGAATGGGGCTGTGACGACCACCGTCAAGGCAGTCACCTGTCGGCGAGAGCGGCGGAGCGGTCCGCGGGTCCCGAGTGTGGTGACGGTGTAGAGGTACTGGGCGGGTCGAGTGCAGATGCTCCCGCAGATGGCGCATCGCCCTTAGCGTCGCTGGATATGCGGACAGTGGATGTACTGGTCGTGGGAGCGGGACTGGCCGGTCTGCGTACGGCTCGGCTGCTCGCGCTGCGAGAGCTGGATGTGATGGTGGTCGACCGGCGCAGGTCGCTGTCGGCGGGCATCCGTACGACCGGGATCTTCGTGCGTCGTACCCTTGACGACTTCGACCTGCCGGACCAGCTGCTCGGGCCCGGTGTACGGGACGTCCTGCTGTATCCGCCGTCGCGGCGGGCGCCGATCCGGCTGACCAGTGAGCGGGACGAGTACCGCGTGGCTGACATGGCGGGCGTCTATGAGCACGCGCGCCGGGCGGCGGAGTCGGCCGGGGCGCGGGTCCTCCTGGGCGTACGGTACGTCGGCGCGTCGATGGGATCTGTGCAGTTCGAGGGTGCCGAGCCGGTGAGGGCCCGGTTCATCGTCGGCGCGGACGGTGCCCGCTCCCGGGTGGCGCGTGATCTCGGTCTTGATGTCAACCGGCGCTTCTTGGTCGGTGCGGAGATCGTCCACCCGATCGCGTCAGGCACGAGCGCCCCCGCTTTTCACTGTGTGCTGGACCCTCGGGTCGCTCCGGGGTACCTGGGGTGGGTCATCGACGACGGCCGGCACGCGCATGTCGGCGTCGCGGGATATCCGGGAGCGATGCGCGCCGGCATCCGTCACCTGCTGGACGCCTTCGCCGCGGACGCGCCCGGCCGGGCGGCGCCGACCGGGCCGGTCGAGCGCCGAGGTGGTCCGATCCCGGTCGGCGGTGTGCTGCGTCGGTTGGCGTGCCCCGCCGGGCTGCTCGTCGGAGACGCGGCGGGCGCGGTGTCGCCGCTGACGGCCGGTGGGCTGGACCCGTGCTTACGCATGTCCGAACTGGCCGCGGCGGTCGCCGCCGGGTACCTGCGCACTCGCGATCAGCGCATGTTGAGCCTGTACGACGGGGGCGCGTTGCGGAGCCGGTTCCGAGGCCGGCTGTTGTTGCGCCGGGTGTTCGGCGGTATCCGATCCCGCGCCGTGGCGGAGGCGGCGGTGGGCGTGCTGCGTGGTCGTGCCGGTCGTGCCGTGGCGGCGCGGATCCTGTTCGGTGACGGTTCGTTTCCGGGGGTCAATCCACACCTTGTGGACGCTGCGATCGACCGTGCCTGGGGGTGACGCGATGAAGCCGGTTCGAGGTGCGAGTGGCGGGGTCATCTGGGCATTTCACGGCACGCCCGGCACCACCTCGCGGTCGTGGGTGCCGGTCCAAGCCGGCTGGCTGGGTGCCGCCGACGGGGTTATCGTCCTTGGGCATGACTGAGTCCGCCTACCTGCATGCCACCCAAGTGGCCTACGACACCGTCGCTGTCGACTACGCCGAGCTCCTCAGGGACGAACTCGATACCAAGCCGCTCGATCGCGCCATGCTGGCGGCGTTCGCCGAATACGTGCGGGCGCCGGAGGCCGGGGAGGTCGCCGATCTCGGCTGCGGCCCGGGGCGCGTCACCGCCCATCTGCAGTCTCTCGGGGTGAACGCCTTCGGCATCGATCTGTCGCCGAAGATGATCGCTGTCGCGCGCCGGAGCTATCCGGATCTGCGGTTCGAAGAGGGGTCGATGACCGCTTTGGACCTGGCGGACGAGGCCGTCGGCGGTGCCGTCGCGTGGTACTCGACGGTCCACACCCCGCCAGAGGTGTTGCCGACGGTGTTCGCCGAGATCCATCGGGTGCTGGCGCCGGGCGGCCGTTTCCTGATCGCGTTCAAGGTCGGTGACGAGCGTCGCCACCTGCCCAGAGGCTACGGCCATGAGATCTCGCTCGATGTCTACTGGATGCCCCCGGAGCGCATCGCCGAGCTGCTGGGCAGTGCCGGGCTGGTCCTGGACGCCCAGCTGATCCGCGAGCCTGACGAGAGCGAGAGGCCACGCTCAGGCCGGCAAGCCTTCTTCCTGGCCCACAAGCCCGACAAGTCGTCTTAGCGGTCTGATGGTCAACGTGTGGTCTGCGGAGAGTCGTCGTGGGGGCGTATGACGATGGTGCTGATTGTGCCGTTGCCCCAGACAGTGGTGTTCAGCATCATGCGAAGAGCCCATATTCGGCCGCCGTCCGGAACCAGCCCGCATTGACCTTGTCAGGGTGTCGTCGACATCGGGTATCTCGTCCGGACGGGAGTCGAACCGGCCGTGCTCGGGGCCCGCGCTCGCGGCTGAGTGTCCCGGTGGCAGCGGAGGCAGCCGGACGTCCTCCTGGTTCATCCGCTTGATGAAGCGCAGGCCGGCGGGGGCGAGCAGAGTGGCCATGTCGGCGTCGGTGAGCGTCACAGCCGCACGAGAGGGCAATATCTGCGGATGGTTCCGGAGCTCTGCCATGGTGTGAGCATGGAACCCACTCCACCGGCTCGAGGCCCAGGACGCGTCATCATTCTCAACGGGGCCTCCAGCTCCGGGAAGTCGACCCTGGCCAAGGCGCTACAGCGCTCACTCGATGAGCCGTTTCTCTATGTCTCTTCCGATCAGTTCGTGGAGAGCGGCATGCTCCCGGAGCGGCGTGACCCCGAGGGCCCCTTCTCGTGGTGGTACGAGATGCGGCCGCGCTTCTTCAAAGGCTTTCACCGGTGCCTGCCCGCCCTCGCGAGCGCGGGTAACGACCTCATCGTGGAGCACATCATCGAATTCCCGGCCTGGCGTGAAGAACTGTCACAGCTGCTGGCGGGTTTCGATGTGTTTCTTGTCGGGGTGCATTGCGACCTTGGGGAAATCGACCGGCGAGAACGCGAGCGCGGGGACCGCCATATCGGGGAGGGGCGGGGGCACGTCGAGGTTGACGGGATCCACACGTTCGGTCCGTACGACTACGAGCTGGACACCAGCCAGGGCGTCTCGGACGCACTTGTGCGGTCGGTGGTGACCGCCTGGCGATCGAGGGGCCCGCGGCGCGTGCTGACCTCGGGAGGGTACGTGCCTCACGAGATGGCCTGAGCCAGCGCGTTGCCCCCTTTGGGGTCACCGGTTCGGTCAGGAAGACGGGCGTCTGGGCCATGAACCCCGGCTCGTCCCTGGACTGCGACGGCGCCGGCCCGGTCGCCGACTCGGTGTCCTACCGGCAGGGCACGCTGTGGCTCAGCCCGGACGAGCTCGCCGAGATGCTCACCGATCTGCTCACGGTGCTGCGGGAGCGGGTCGGCAACGCTCCCGCGCCGGGCCGCGCGCCGTACCTGCTCAGCGCGATCCTCTTCCCGCCGAGCAGCCGCCCCCGGACGCCTCCAGCCGCTGAGGGTGGCCGAATGGCCTACTTCCCGAGGGGGAGACCGCCGGCCGACATCAGGGTTTCCGCGGGTGCCTTCTCCGATGCCGTACCACCCCGCCATGGCCGATCTTGATGGGGCGGAGGCCGAGAGGCGGGCTCCGGGAGGAGGGCGACGTGAAGGGGAAGAAGTACGTCAGCGTGGTCGTCGCGGCGGGTCTGGTCACGGCGGTGGCGGCGGCGCCCGCCGTCGCCGGGACGGTGGGTCCTCGTGGTCGGGCGGATCTGCAGGCGATGCTGGACAGGATCGTCGATGCCGGCGCGGTCGGGGCGATCGCCGAAGTACGCGACGGGAGCAGGACCTGGCGCGGCACCAGCGGCCGGGCGAGGATCGGCAAGGGCCAGGCGGCTCCCGTGGACGGGCGGTTCCGGGTGGGGAGCGTGACCAAGTCGTTCACGGCGACCGTGGTGCTCCAGCTCGTCGGCGAGGGCAGGCTGGAGCTGTCCGACAGCGTGGAGCAGTGGTTACCCGGGCTCGTGGACAAGGGGGCCGACACCACGATCAGGCACCTGCTCCAGCACACCAGCGGCCTGCCCGAGTACACGACGGACATGTTCGACGAGGCGGGCATCCCCAAGGAGCGCTTCCGCTCCTGGACGGGGGAGGAGCTGGTGGACAGGGTGCGGAGGCTCCCGCGCGAATTCCCGCCCGGGGACAAATACAGCTATTCCAACACCAACTACATCGTGCTCGGCCTGCTGATCGAGCGCGTCACCGGCAGGCCGTACGCGACGGAGGTCAGAGAGCGGATCCTGCGGCCGCTCGGCATGGTGCACACCCGCGTGCCGGGCGCCTCGCCGGAGGTCCCCGGGCCGCACGCCCACGCGTACGTGCCGGTCAGGAAGGGGGGCAAGGTCGTCCCGGTTGACGTCACCCGGTTCAATCCCACGATCGCCGGTGCGGCCGGTGAGATCATCTCCACGACGGAGGACCTCAACCGGTTCTACCGCGCCCTGTTCCAGGGCAGGCTGCTCCCCGCTGCCCTGGTGAAGGAGATGCAGGACCCCGGCATGACCAACAAGGCGTACGGGCTGGGCCTGGAGCCGGCGCCATTGCCGTGCGGCACCGCGTGGGGGCACGGCGGGGGCGCCCCGGGCTACCTCACGGTGGCGTTCAGCTCGGCCGACGGGTCGCGGCAGGTGGCTCTGTCGATGACCCCGTACTCGGGGGATCCCGAGAAGGCGGCCGTGGCCCTGCTGACCTCCGCGCTGTGCCCATAGGCCGGGGATTCACCAGGTGACGGGGAGCCGGTGTACGCCGTAGATGGTCATGTTCGTACGCATGGGCACCTCCTCCGGCGGCACTGCCAGCCGCAGGGCGGGGAAGCGCTCGAACAGCGCCCGGTACGCGATGCGCATCTCGAGCCTGGCCAGCTGCTGGCCCAGGCACTGGTGGATGCCGTGGCCGAAGGCCAGGTGCCCGGTCGAGGACGGACGGGTGACGTCGAGGGTCTCGGGATCCGGGAACCGCTCGGGGTCGCGGTTGGCGGCCGGGATCGACAACGTCACCACCTGGCCCTTCCTGATGGTCCGGCCGGCGATCTCCACGTCCTCCAGCGCGGCCCGCATCGGCCCGAGGTGCGGGACCGAGAGGTATCGCAGCAGCTCCTCGACCGCGCCCTCCATCAGGGCCGGGTTCCCGCGCAGCGCGGCGAGCTGGTCCGGGTTCTCCAGGAGGACGTACGCGCCCAGGCCGAGCATGGACGCCGTGGTCTCGTGACCGGCCACCAGGAGCAGCAGGCCGATCCCGGTGATCTCCTCCAGCGTCAGCTCGCCACCGGTGACGAGGCCGGAGAGCAGGTCGTTCGCCGGGTGTGCCTGTTTGGCCGCCGTGAGCTCGTACAGGTAGCCGAACAGGGAGGCCGCCGCGCCGGCGACCTCCTCC
Source organism: Nonomuraea angiospora (assembly GCF_014873145.1). Lineage (NCBI taxonomy): Bacteria > Bacillati > Actinomycetota > Actinomycetes > Streptosporangiales > Streptosporangiaceae > Nonomuraea > Nonomuraea angiospora. Next base: position 8,687,133 of record NZ_JADBEK010000001.1, read on the forward strand.
TTGGTCGATCCGTCGCGCAGGACCGTGGCGGAGTCGTGCTGGAACCGTGCGCGATCGGCGGGCGGCACGCCCAGCAGCTCGCAGATCACCAGGGACGGGACCGGCAGGGCGAACTCGCGCACCAGGTCGGCGGGCGCGCCGCCGCCTTCCATGGCGTCGAGCGTCTCGGCGGTGATCTGGGCGATCCGCGGCTCCAGGGCCTGCAGCCTGCGCACGGTGAACTGGGCGGTGAGCCGGCGGCGCAAGCGGGTGTGGTCGGGCGGGTCCAGCTGCAAGAAGAAGCCGGGCGGCTGGACGAAGCTCGCCAGGTCGATCCCCTCCCAGGCGACGGGCCAGCGCAGGTGCTCCAGGCGGCTGCTGAACCGGGCGTCGGCCAGCACCGCCCGGGCCGCCGCGTGGCCGGTCACCAGCCAGCCGTCGTGACCGTCGGGGTAGCGCATGGGCTGGATGGGCGCCTCCTCGCGCCACTGGCGCAGCTCTAGCGGAGGGTCGAACGGGGTCGGGCGTTTTGTGGGGAAGGTGATGGTCACGCTCTTACTCCTCTACACCTATAGAGCCTCTACGAATGTAGAGTAGCGAGGGAGCGTGGCGGTCCTGATTTCAGCCCTCGCCGACGGTGGCGAGCAGCGCGCGGATCTTGGGGCGCAGGTCGGGGAGTTCGCCCGGGTCGCTGAGCAGGTGGTCGAGGAGCAGGCCGTCGCCGTACGCGATGAGGTCGCGGGCCCACAGGTCCGCGTCGGGCACGCCGGAGTCGGCCAGCAGGCGGGTGATCAGGGCCCGCACGCGAGCGCCGCCGGCCAGGAGTACCTCCCGCAGCTCGGGCCGTCTCGTGGCCTCCAGGGACAGCTCGTACCTGGCGAGCTGGCGGTCGCGGCTGGTCGTGAGCCACTGCCCGAGGAGCCAGGCCGCGGCCTCGACCAGGTCGTCCGCGCCGGTCATGGACGGCGCTCGCTCCTGCAGCGCGGCCAGGTCGGCGGCGGTGTGGTCGGCGAGCCGCTCGACCGTCGCCTGGAGCAGCGCCTGCCGGGTCCTGAAGTAGTAGGAGGTCGAGCCTTCCGGCAGCTCGGCCACCCGGTCGACGGCGCGGTGGGTCAGGCCGCGCATGCCCTCCGCGGCGAGGAGCCGGATCGCCGCGTCGGCGATCTCCTGTCGTCTCGACACGGGCCGAGTCTAGTGACGACCCGCCGAGCCCAGTGATGGCCCGCCGGGGCGGCGGGCCGGTGGTTCACCGTACGGGGACGCCGAGTTCGCGGCCCTGGTAGAAGCCTTCGCGCTCCTCGAGGACGTAAGGGCTCATGATCTCGCGGCGCCGGTTCTCGGCCTCGGAGCTCCGCCAGGAGTCGCAGGCCTCCTTCGAGTCCCAGAACGACACCCCGGTGATCTCCTGCCCGTCCTCCGACCAGTACGCGTACGCGTGGCGCAGGCCCTCCGGGTACGGGTCCGGGCGCCAGGCCCTCTCGAACTCCTCCAGCGCCCCCGGCCTGATGCGGCGCGTCGTCACCCAGACGAAGTGCTCTCTCATCGCAGCCTCCTCAGCGGCTTTCATTCCACCATAGGCGCCCCGGGCGGCGATATAAGGGAAAATATCGGCGGGAAAGGCTGCGGTTTCCATGCCGCGGCTTGGGATTACCTTGACGATCTCGGGTGACCGACGTCATCATTGATCCAAGCGATGACACGACGCCCGGATTGAGGCCCGCAGAGATGCGGGCCTCAATTCTTTCACAGGTCGGTGGCGATGATTTTCTCGATGTTCCGCTCGGCCAGGGCCGTGATGGTGACGAACGGGTTGACGCTGGTGTTGCCCGGGATCAGCGCCCCGTCGATGACGTACAGGCCGGGGTAGGCGGTCAGCCGCCCGTAATTGTCGGTCGCCTTGTTCAGGACCGCGCCCCCGAGCGGGTGGTACGTCAGATGGTCGCCCCAGATCTTGTAGAGGCCGAACAAATCGGTCCGGTAAATCGTCCCCTCTTTCGCGTTGATTTTGTCGAAAATGGTCTTCGCCATGTCGATGGCCGGTTGTTTCCAGGCCGTCTGCCAGTTCAGCTCCACCTTTCCCGTCGCGGCGTTCCAGGTGAACTGGGCGCGGTTCGGGTTCTTGGTGATGGAGAGATAGAACGACGCGAAGGTCTCGATCCCGGTGGGGAGCGGGGCGATCTCCGCGAAGGCGCCGCCCGCGGCCCAGTTGTCGATGCCGCTGCACGGGATGGACGACTGGAGCGATCCGGTCGGGTCCCAGAGGTGGTTGGCGCGACCGCACATGACGTTGCCGTTGTCGCCCCAGCCCTTGCCGATCTCGCCGTTCAGGTTGGGCAGCGCGCCGGTGGCCTTCAGCCTGACCAGTAACTTGCTGGTGCCGACGCTGCCGGCCGCGAAGAACACCCGGTCCGCGGTCACGGTCTTGGTGGCCGTGGTGTCGCCGCTCGTGTTCAGCTGCTCGATGGTCACCGTGTAGGCGCCGCCGGACGCGGGAACGACCGAGGCCACCCGGTGCAAGGGGGAGACGGTGACCCTGCCGGTGGCCGCGGCCCGGGCGAGGTACGTCTTCTGCAGGGATTTCTTGCCGTAGTTGTTGCCGTAAAGGATCTCGCCGGCCAGGGCCGACTTGGTGACCGTGCCGGCGGCCTCCTGCTTCATGTAGTCCCAGTCGTACACGTCCGGCACGAAGGTGAACGGGAAGCCGGAGCGCTGCGCGTGCTTGCGGCCCACGCGGGCGTACTGGTAGCAGTCGGTGGAGTCGAACCAGGCGGGGTCCACGGTGCCGACGCCGAGGCCGGAGTTCGCGCGGGGGTAGTAGGTGTCGTACATCTCGGCGGGGTTCACCGAGGGGAGGATGGCGGCGAAGTTCTCGCGCTTGGGGGTGACGGCCATGCCGCCGTTCACCAGCGAGCCGCCGCCGACGCCGCGGCCCTGGTAGACGGTGATGCCGCTGAACTCCTCGGCGTCCAGCACGCCGGTGTAGCGGGTGATGTCCCGGTCGATGGGGAAGCCGAGGAAGTAGTTGAGCGGGGCTTTCGTCCGGGTGCGGAGCCAGTAGGAGCGGTTGTCCGGCTGGAGCGTGTTGCAGAAGATCTTGCCGTCGGAGCTGGGGGTGTCCCAGGCCATGCCCATCTCGATCATGTGGACGTCGACACCCGCCTGGGCCAGGCGCAGGGCGGCCACGGAGCCGCCGTACCCGGTGCCGATGACGAGGGCCGGCACGTGGGCCCCGTCGGCGATCGGACCGGCAGCGGCGGCGGCCGGCCGGCCGAGGGCCGCCGCGCCCAGGAGGGACCCGGTCCCGATGAGGAAGCCGCGGCGGGAGAGGTCGGAGGTCGAGGTCTTTCCGGTGCTGCGCATGCGGTCCCTCACTTCTCATAATCGGGGGGTGGGCGATGAGCCGCCGGTCAGCGTGCATGCGGTGTCGAGGCCCAGGACGTGGTTGAGGCGGCCGAACGCCAGCCACGAGCCGAGGCACATGCTCAGCTCCACGATCTCGAGCTGGCTGTAGTGCGCCGTCATCCGAGCCCAGAACTCCTCGTCCAGGCCGTGGTGGTCCAGGGCGTACCGCTCGGCGTACTCGGCCGCCAGGCGGGTGCGGTCGTCGAACGCGTCGGTCGTGCGCCACTGCGTGACCGCGTCGTCGAAGGTGTCCTCGACCTTCTGCCCGTCCCGTTCCGTACGCCAGTCGAGGCAGAAGGCGCACCCGTTGATCTGCGCGATCCGCAGCCGCGCGGCCTCGAACTCGCGCAGTCCGAGGGTCGTGTGGGTGTAGACCGACATCGAGAACTTCGAGGCGGCGATCCCGATGCCGGGGACCATCTCGCCCCACACGTACGAGATCGGGTCCTTGCCTGCGGGAATGTCGATGTTCACGGTCGTTCTCCTCCGAGTCTGCCGGGTCGCAGGGGGACGTCGAGCGCGTCGTACAGACCGGGTCCGGCGTCCGCGAGCCAGTCGATGGCGCCCACCAGGCGGGCGACCGCGGTGGCGTTCCCTCCGGCGGACAGGTTGCCGCCCTCGTCCGTGGCCTCCACCGTGACCTCGATGCGCGGCCGGCCCTCGATGATCACGCGGTGTGCGCCCACGCCGTTCGGAGGCATCGGCCAGTCGGGCGCGCAGGAGGGGTGGATGCGGGTGACGTGCTCGACGACGATGCGGGGCTCGCCCCCGACGACGCCCTGCACCTCGAACCGCACCGCGCCCTGCGTCCCCGCCTCGAACTCGCCCACCGTGGCGTCGAGCGCGCGCCGCTCACAGGTCTCGCGGAGCTCGTCGAGCTCGACGCCGAGCGCCCTGGCCATCAGCCGTACCTGGCCGCCCCACACCATGGTCGGGACGGTCGGCGCGATCATCGGCGGCTCGTAGTCCATCGGCTGGCCCATGCCGACCAGGTAGCGGACGGAGTCGGGCTGGTCGTACGTGGAGTAGTCGAAGATCTCCTGGCAGCGGATCGCGTCGATGGCGGAGCCGAGCCCGCTGACCAGCAACGGCAGCACGTCGTTGCCCCAGCCGGGATCGATGCCCGACACGAACAGCGAGCCGCCGCCCTCGCCGATGGCGGCCAGCACCGGCTCACGCAGCTCGGGCGGGGCGTTGCGCTGGTCGTAGAGCGCGTAGAGGGAGGGGGTGACGACGACGGCTCCGGCTCGGATCGCCCTGGTCACGTCGGCGAGCGCCTCCTGGGGGCGCAGGTCGCCGGAGGCGGCGTAGACCACCGCGCGGGGGCTCGCGCCCAGCACGGCGTCGACGTCGTCGGTGGCGGCGACCCCGAGCTCGTGGCCGAGCCCGCCGAGGTCGCCGGCGTCCTTGCCGACCTTGTCCGGATCGTGGACGAGTACGGCTGTGAGCTTCAGCCCCGGATGGGCCTCGACCGCACGGATGGCCGCGCGGCCGACGTTGCCCGTGCCCCAGACAACCGTGGACATCATGGGCGGAGCGTAGCAAGCGCTTGGTTAGTCGTATAGGGGTCAGCTCCGTACGGCGCACAGCAGGCGGTTGTTCCCCCGCTGCCAGAGCGTGCCGACCTCCGCGAACCCGGCCTCCCGGAGCGCCTCGACGTGATGCGAGAGCAGGTGCGACTCCGAGCCGTGGTGCGAGGCCCCGGCCGTGGTGCGGCGCGCCTCGTTGAGCTCGGCGAAGGCCGGGTCCGCCTCGATCGCGTCCCACCAGGCCCGCCAGTCCTCCGGCGGGTTCGCGCCGAACGCCCGCTCCGTCTCCCTGTCGTGGACCGCGCGCTCAAGGCGGGACAGGGTGGGGGCGGTGTCGTCGGTGTCCATGTGGTCGCCGTTGAGCAGCAGCCCGCCGGGCCGCAGCACGCTCGCCACCTCGCCGTACACGCCCTTGAGGTCGGCGGCGGAGATCCAGTGCAGCGCCGTCGTGCTGATCGCGGCGTCGGCGGGCCCCTCCAGCCCGAGCAGCTCCGTCCAGCCGCCGGTACGCAGGTCCGCCGAGACGAACGTCAGTTGCGGGTACGCGGCCCGCCCGAGCCCGAGCAGCAGCGGGTCGGCGTCCACCGAGATCACCCTCGCCTCGGGCAGGCGGTCGAGCAGCCGGGCCGACAGGGAGCCGGGGCCGCACCCCAGGTCGATCACCACCGGATCCGGCCGGTTCAGCGCCTCCACGGCGTCGATCAGGGCGGTGAAGCGCTCCTCGCGGTCGGGGAGGTAGCCCTCCTGCTGGCGGTCCCAGCGCGCGAGCCACTGCGATGCGGCATCGTGAGTGAGCACGTACGTCTCCTTGTGACTGTCATTTATGCTTTGGGCAGTTACAAGCTAGAACATGAAGGTGTAACCGGTCAATTGGATTACAACAGTCACACGGATGGCGTGGTCAGAACCACGGTGGCCCTCGTCAACGCGCTGACCCCCGGCGAGCAGCGGGGACGCGCTTATCCGGCGCCGAACGCCCCCGGTGTCGCCGCCGCCGAGAGCCTGCGTACGGTCTATCCCGATCACCGCGAGGTCACCGACGCGGAAGGCGCCGAGCTGGCCGAGGTGGCCGCCCGCCTGCGCACGGTCTTCGCCGCCGTGGCCGCCGACGACATCGACGCCGCCGCCACCGAGGTCAACGCACTGCTGGAGGAGAGTCACGCCAGGCCGATGCTGGAGCGGCACGACGGCGAGCCCTGGCACCTGCACTTCCACGGCCCGGGCGGCACGCTGGCGGGCGAGTGGGCGGCGAGCTGTGCCACCGGGCTGGCGATCGTGCTGGGCAGCGAGTTCAGCGACCGCCTGGGGGTCTGCACCGCGCCGCACTGCGACCGGGTCTACGTGGACGTCTCGCGCAACGGCACCCGGAGGTTCTGCTCCACGGCCTGCCAGAACCGCGTCAAGACGGCCGCCTTCCGCGCCAGGAGCCGGGCCGACTGACGGGTGGCAAGCCGGCCCCCTGCTCCAGCTCCCCGGCACGCCGGGGAGCTGGAGCCCGTTCATTGGGCAGTGAGCTGCTCTGCCTCTTCGTGCAGCGCCAGGATCAGGAGCAGCTCAAGCTGGAGCTCCTCCAGATCGGGCGCCGTGAGCCCGTGTAGGACGCGCATGTCGGGCCTCCCTGACCATAAGACGTCCCACACGTCACAACGGTTCACCTGTCAGGTCTCGCTCCTGAACCGTTCCCACGCGGACTGCCGCGTCATGCCGAGCGAGACGCCGATGCGTTCCCAGCTGACGTCCCTGCCGCGAAGGTGGGCCACCCAGTCGCGCAGGTTGTCGTCCACCTGTGCCTGCACGGCGGCGATTTTCGGAAGATGCTCGAGTATTTGCTCCTCTGTCATGGACTCCCACATCGGGAGACGGGGCTCGGTAGAGGTGGCGAGGCGCTCCTGCGCGAGGATTTCATTGCACAGTTCGATGCATTGGTCACAAATGTGCACACCGGGACCGGCAATCATCTTCTTCACCTCCGCGCTCTTCTTGTGGCAGAAAGAGCAGCGGATCTTGTCCTTCCAGTCGTCAGGCATGCCCTGACACTAGCCCGTCAGGACGCACCTGACAACCCCAACTGCTCCTGCAGGATGGCCTGACGCTCTTCGGCGATCTTGCGACAGATCGTCACGTAGGCGTTCAGCACCTTGCCGTACAGCCCGCGCGCCTGTTCGAGCTGGGCGCGCAGCTCCAGGACGCGGCCGGTGTCGCCGCGTTGCTCGGCCTCCGCCAGCAAGGTCCGTGCCTCGTCCACGATCTCCTCGGCGCGCAACCTCGTACGGCGAAGCACGGCGGAGCACTGATGCAGCTCTTCCAAGCGAGCCGCGGAGACGATGAACTCAGCAGAGTGCACGGGCGAGTCGTCCGACGCCCGCCTGCGGAGATCCGATGCCATTTGCCGCCACCTCCCGGTCAAGGTTGCCTAACTGTAGACGCGCAAGCCCCTGGAGAGGATCACCGGGCGAGGTCCGGGGGTGGCTGAATGATCCTGGCGGAGAGGTTTCTATTCCTCGGTAGGAAAACCTCATTCCTGAAACGCATTCGGTCGCAGGATAAATGTGGTACTGCCAGGGCCTATTGGTGGAATGCCGTATATCTCCGTTGGCTGCAAAAGCCGGGGATGAAGACATACGATCGGCCCTCGCGGAGGCCGGGGCTCGTCACATACTGAAGCGATACGGCAGCGCAACGTGACTCTCTCTAGTGGTGGCGGTGGTGGCGATGTCTGCAACGGGGAACGGTGACGACGCGGTCGATGTGAGCGTCGTCATCCCTGCCCACAACTGCCGGGCCTACCTCGACAGATGTCTCACCTCCGCGCTCGTGCAGCGCGTGAAGAAGGAGATCGTCGTCGTCGACGACGGCTCCACCGACGGCAGCGCCGAGCTCCTCGACCTCTACGCCGCCTATCACCGGGCCAGCGTCAAGGTCGTCCACATCGACGGCAGCGGCGGCGCGGGCCGGCCGCGCAACATCGGCATCGAGCACGCCTCCGGCCGGTACGTGTTCTTCTGCGACGCCGACGACTACCTCGGCCCCGAGGCGCTGGAGCGCATGGTCGCCATGGCCGACAGGAACGGCTCCGACATCGTCCTCGGCAAGATCGTCGGCCATGGCAGGCGGGTGCCGACGTCGATGTTCCAGCAGAGCGCCGACCGGGTGACCATCGGCGACAGCAACGTCTACAACAGCCTGTGCTGCTTCAAGCTGTTCAGGAGGGAGTTGCTCGAACGCCACCGCATCAGGTTCGGCGAGGGCATGCTCGTGGGCGAGGACATCCTCTTCACCGTCCACGCCTACTGCCACGCCGGGACCGTCTCCGTCGTGGCCGACTACGACTGCTACCACCTCGTGTCCAGGCCCGACGGCACCAGCATCATGCAGCAGCGCGACAGCAGGGACCCGCTCGCCTGGCTGGCCATGATCAGGGCGCCGATCCGGCTCATGGCCCGGCACGTCGAGCCCGGCCCGCTCCGCGACCACCTGCTGCGCCGGCACTTCAGGCTGGACGTGTTCGCCCAGCTCGGGCAGGTGTTCCTGGAGAGCGACGACGTGCGGCGCAAGGACATCGCGCGGGAGGTGGCCGCCCTGTGCGACGAGTGGTACACCCCCGGCGTCCACGACCTGCTCGACGGCGTCGACAGGCAGCGGGTGGCGGCGCTCGACGACATCGACCGCCTCGTGCGCCTGGCCCGCATCGAGAACGCCGCCGTGCGGCGCAGGCTGACCGGGCTGAGCTGGGACGGCGACACCCTCGTGGTGACGGGGTCGGCCGGGCTCGACGGCATCGGCGGGGACGACGGCCTGGCCGTGGTGCTGCGCGCGCGGCACGACCCGGCCGCCGAGGTGGTCGTCCAGGCCGAGCACAAGGGGGGCGACTTCACCGCGCGGGTGGAAGTGCCCGCGCTCGGCTCGGGGATCTGGGACCTGCGGGTGGCCGTCGAGGTCGAAGGCGTGGTGCGGCTCGGCAGGCTCGGGGCCGAACGCGACAGTGGCGTCAACCGCCCGCCGCCCCGGCTGATCGGCGACGCCGTCGCGCTGCCGTACTTCACCAGGGACAACGGCAACCTCAGCATTGACGTCGGCGGCCACGTGGTCGGGGTTCCCGGCTCGGTGCGGCTCATCAGGACGAGGTGGGCGCTGGGGCACCGGCTGCTCGTCGACGGCGAGGTCCGCGTCGCGGGCGCCGCCCCCGCCGCCTCGGCGGTCAAGCGGGTCGTCTGGCGCGAGCGGCGCAGCGGCCGTGAGCGGGCCGAGCCCGCCGTGGCGCTGCCCGGCGGCGGTTTCGTGGCCAGGCTCGGGGTGGGCTGGCTGCCGCCCGGCACCTGGGACGCGTACCTGGAGCTGGACCTGGGCGGGCCGCCCGCGCGGTTCAGGATCGAGACCGACGCCGAGACGGTGGCGGCGCCGCGCCGGTGGTGGGCCGCGGCCGTGCTCAGGAGCGTGCGGCCGTACGCGACGTCGGGCAAGGGCCGGCTGAGCACCGTGGTGCGGCGGCTCACGGCCAGGATGATCATCAGGAGAATCATGCGCTAATGCCATCCATATGCAGGTGCAAGACGATGTCCTAAAGTAGGACCGTTTGCTCTTGCAGGAGGTGTGCCGTGCACGTACCAGATGGCTTCTTCAATGCGGCGACATCCGTCTCGGCCGGGGTGGTGGCGGCGGCCGGGGTCACCGTCTGCCTGCGCGGCGCCCGGCGCGAGCTCGACGACCGGACCGCTCCCATGGCCGGGCTCGTCGCGGCCTTCATCTTCGCCGTCCAGATGCTCAACTTCCCCGTCGCCGCCGGCACCAGCGGTCACCTGCTGGGCGGTGCGCTGGCCGCGATACTCGTCGGGCCGTACACGGGCGTGCTGTGTATGGCCGTGGTCCTCCTCGTGCAGGGCGTGTTCTTCGCCGACGGCGGGCTGACCGCGCTCGGCATCAACATCACGATCATGGGCATCGTCACCGTGCTGGTCGGCTGGGGAGTCTTCCGGCTGGTGACCGGGCTGTCCAGGGGACGCGTGGCGGTGGCGGCGTTCCTGGCGGCGCTGGTCTCGGTGCCGGCCTCCGCGCTGGCGTTCACGCTGCTGTTCTGGATCGGGGGGACCGCGCCGATCGAGGTGGGCGCGGTGGCGGCGGCCATGGGAGGCGTGCACGTCCTCATCGGCATCGGCGAGGCGCTGATCACGGCCGTGACCGTCAGCGCGGTCCTGGCCGTGCGGCCCGACCTCGTGTACGGCGCCCGCGGCCTGGCCAAACCCCTGGTCCTACGCGGCGCCGAGGGCACGAGCACCACCGTGGGCGGGCAGGAGCCGGCCGCCGCGCCCGGCAGGCTCAAGCCGTTCCTGCTCGGAGGGGTCGGCCTGACGCTGGTCCTGGCCGGGGTGGTGTCGTTCTTCGCCTCGTCCTCGCCCGACGGGCTGGAGGCGGTCGCCGAGAACAAGGGCTTCCTCGGCCAGGCGACCGACCACCTGGTGACGTGGGGGCTGGCCGACTACGGCGAGGTGGGCGGCATCCCCGTCGGCGTGGCCGGGATCATCGGCGTCGGGCTCGTGCTGCTCATCGCCGGGGCCGTGGCGTACGCCGCCCGCGGCCGCGACGCGGCCAAGGTGTGACGCGTGGGCGCGGGGCACCATCACCAGCTCTACCTGCCGGGCGACTCGGTCGTGCACCGGCTGCCGCCGCAGTGCAAGCTGCTGGCCGTCTTCGCCTTCGCGATCGTCGTGGTGGCCACGCCTAGGGAAAGGTTCTGGGCGTTCGCGCTCTACGCCGCCCTGCTGGGGGCCGTGGCGGTGGCCGCGCGGGTGCCGCTGCCGTACGTGCTGCGGCGGATGGTGATCGAGGTGCCCTTCGTGCTGTTCGCCTTCCTCATCCCGGTCATCGGGCTGGGGGATCGGACCACGGTCCTCGGGGTCTCGCTGAGCGTGCCCGGCCTCTGGGCCGCCTGGAACATCCTGGCCAAGGCCACGCTCGGCGTGATCGCCTCCATCCTGCTCGCGGCCACCACCGAGCCGCGGGTGATCCTGATCGGCGCCCAGCGGCTGCGGCTGCCGGCCCTGCTGGTGCAGATCGCCATGTTCATGCTGAGGTACATGGACGTGATCGTGGACGAGATGCGGCGGATGCGGGTGGCCAGGGAGTCGCGCGGGTTCGTGGCGCGTGATCTGCGGCACGTCCCGGTGATCGCCCGGTCCGCCGGGGCGCTGTTCATCCGTTCGTACGAGCGGGGCGAGCGCGTGCATCTGGCCATGCTCAGCAGGGGATACACCGGCACGATGCCGATGATCCAAGATATTTCGGCATCTGTACGTCAATGGGGCATCGCTCTGGCTCTGCCGGCCGCGGCCCTCGCAGTATGGGGACTTTCGTGGTGAACTCTCTCGACGTCCGGCAACTCGCCTACGCCTATCCCGACGGCACGCAGGCGTTGTTCGGCGTGGACCTGTCGATCGGCCGCGGCGAGCGCGTGGCCCTGCTCGGCCCGAACGGCGCCGGCAAGACCACCCTCGTCATGCATCTCAACGGCATTCTCACCCCGGGCCACGGCACTGTCACCGTGGCCGGCACGCCGGTGCGCAAGGACACGCTCAAGGAGGTCAGGCAGCGCGTCGGCCTGGTCTTCCAGGACCCGGACGACCAGCTCTTCATGCCCACGGTCCGGGACGACGTCGCCTTCGGCCCGGCCAACGCGGGCGTGCGGGGCGAGGACCTCAACCGCGTGGTCAAGGACGCCCTGGAGCGGGTCGGCATGCTGGAGGCCATCGACCGGCCGCCGCATCACCTGTCGTTCGGGCAGCGGCGCCGGGTGGCGGTGGCGACCGTGCTGGCCATGGCGCCGGAGATCCTGGTGCTCGACGAGCCCTCCTCCAACCTCGACCCGGCCGCCCGCAGGGAGCTGGCCGAGATCCTGCGCTCGCTCGACGTGACGGTGCTCATGGTCACGCACGACCTTCCGTACGCGCTGGAATTGTGCGAACGTTCGCTGATCCTTTCCGGCGGCGTGATCGCCGCCGACGGGCCCACGCGTGAGCTGCTCTCGGACGCGGAACTGCTGGCCGAGCACCGCCTGGAGCTGCCATACGGATTCGCGATCCCTGCGGTGTGAGGGAATTTATCCGCCTCCCGTCCGCCTCTTCATAGTTTGTGCATGCCCGGGACCCGGGGATGTCGAAGTACAGTGGCTCATCGAGGAGGGGCCAAATGAAGCTGCGGCTTGCGCGACACGCCCTTGGCGATGCCGTGGTGGTGGCCGTTGAGGGAGAGCTCGACCTGTTCACCGCACCGTTCCTGCGCGACGAGGTGCGTGACGCGATCAAGCAGGACAGCGCCAGGCTGGTGCTCGACCTGCAGCAGCTGTCGTTCATGGACTCCAGCGGCCTGTCGGTGCTGATCGAGGCCTGGCGGCTGGCGACGGGCGAGGGCGGCGGCGTGTCCCTGGCGGCGCCCCAGGCGCCCGTGGCGCGCATTCTCCGTACGACGGGGCTGGACCGGCGCATCAAGGTCTATTCCGACGTCGACAGCGCTGTGGGTGAGATTTGACGCCCCCCGAGTAGAACTTCATTCGGTCGGCGGGTTAGGGTCCGGGATATGGACGTGAACGGATCTGCAGCAATCATCTCCGGCGGCGCCAGCGGCCTCGGCGAGGCCACGGCCCGCGAGCTGGCCCGCGCGGGCGCCACGGTCGTCGTCGCCGACCTCAACGAGGAGCGCGGCAAGACCGTCGCCGACGAGATCGGCGGGGTGTTCGTCAAGACCGACGTGTCGGACGACGAGCAGGTGCAGGCCGCCGTGGACGCCGCGGTGGCCACCGGCAAGCCGCTGCGCGTGGTGGTCAACAGCGCCGGCATCGGCTGGGCCGAGCGCACGGTCAACCGTGACGGCAGCCCGCACAACCCGGCCACGTACCGCAAGGTCATCGAGGTCAACCTGATCGGCACGTTCAACCTCATGCGCATCGGCGCCGCGGCGATCGCCAAGACGGAGCCGGCCGACGCGGACGGGCAGCGGGGCGTGGTGATCAACACGGCCTCCGTGGCGGCGCTGGAGGGCCAGACGGGGCAGCTGGCGTACTCCGCCTCCAAGGGCGGCATCGTGGGCATGACGGTGCCCGCGGCGCGCGACCTGGCCGCGATCGGCGTGCGGGTGAACACGATCTGCCCGGGCATCATCGACACGCCCATCTACGGCTTCACGGCGAACTCGGAGGAGTTCAAGGCCAAGCTCGTGGCGCCGGTGGTGTTCCCCAAGCGCATGGGGCGGGCCGACGAGTTCGCGCACCTGGTGCACTCGCTGATCCAGAACGACTACATGAACGCCGAGGTCATCCGCTTCGACGGCGGCATCCGCTTCCAGCCCAAGTGAGGTCTCGTTGTCTGACGAAGTGCTCGTCGAGGAATCCGAGAACGTCGCCGTAATCACGATAAATCGCCCTAAAGCGCGGAATGCCGTGAATGGGGCGGTGGCGCGGGGGATCGCCGAGGCGCTGGACGCGCTCGACGCCCGCCCCGACATTTCCACCTATGTCCTGACCGGTGCCGGTGGCACCTTCTCCGCGGGCATGGACCTCAAGGGGTTCCTGTCCGGCGACTTCCCGGTGGTCGAGGGGCGCGGCTTCGGCGGGCTCGCCGAGTCGCCGCCGAAGAAGCCGCTGGTGGCCGCCGTGGAGGGCTACGCGCTCGCGGGCGGGTTCGAGCTGGCGCTGTCGTGCGACGTCATCGTGGCCTCGTCGGAGGCCAAGTTCGGCCTGCCGGAGCCCAAGCGCGGGCTGGTGGCGGGCGCGGGCGGCGTCATGCGGCTGCCGCGCCGGATCCCGTACCACGTGGCCATGGAGATCGCCCTGACCGGCGACCACTATCCGGCGGCGCGGCTGTACGAGCTCGGGCTGGTCAACCGGATCACCGAGCCGGGGCGGGCGCTGGAGGGCGCGCTGGAGCTGGCTCGCAAGATCGCTGCCAACGCGCCGCTGGCGCTCGCCGCGACCAAGAAGGTGATCATCGAGTCGCAGGACTGGTCGCTGGAGGAGATGTTCGCCAAGCAGGGGGCGATCGTCGGGCCGGTGTTCGGCTCGAAGGACGCCATGGAGGGCGCGGCCGCCTTCGCCGAGAAGCGCGCCCCTCGCTGGACGGGCGAGTAACCGCCCGACGCCAGGCCCCTCACGGGCGGGAGAGCCCACCCCACCGCCCTCCCGCCCGAGCCACCCCACGGCTCCGCCTTTTCGTCACCCTCCCCAAGCGCCGCCGGGGCGGCCCGCTTGCCCTGCCATTCCTCCCCCCAAAGGACCTCAGCCCGCTCCTGCGGATGCCTGCGTGCGGTCAGGGACGGCTTTTAGCGCGTGCATAAGTGTTCCTGGCTACGGTAAAGAAAGAGAAGGCAACGTACCGGGAGAGCGCATGAGCGACTATTCGGGTCACAGGTTCGAGTCGGCCAAGCGTGGCGCCGGGGCGCTCCTGTCCGGTGCGCTGAGCGCGCTCGCCGTCGTGGTCGCCATGCTGGTCGTGATGTGGGTCGTCGAGGGCTTCGACTTCGTGCTGAACGGCAGGCTCGACCGCGAGTTCGGCATCATCGGATGGGAGCCCGACGGCCTGATCGGCATCCTGTTCGCCCCGTTCCTGCACGGCGGCTTCGGCCATCTCATGGCCAACTCGCTGCCGCTGCTGGTCCTCGGCTTCCTGGCCGGCCTGCGTGACCTGCGCAAGTTCCTGTGGGCCAGCGTGCTGATCATCCTCATCGGCGGCTTCGGCACCTGGCTGACCAGCCCCAACGTCTACACGGTCGGCGCCAGCGGCCTGATCTTCGGCTACTTCGGGTACATCCTGGCCCGCGGCCTGTTCGACCGCAGGCTGCTCGACATCGTCATCGCCGCCGGCGTGGGCTTCGCGTACTGGGGGATCCTGGCGGGGCTGCTGCCCAACCAGCAGGGCATCTCCTGGCAGGGCCACCTGTTCGGGCTCATCGGCGGCGTGGTGGCAGGCTGGGTGCTGCGCCGCAAGCGCCGCGAGATCCCGGCGTACTGAGCCTCAGAGATGTGACCGCGTGTGCTCCGCCGGGGAGGTGGACAGCAGGCGGTCGATGTAGGCGAGGCCGATGGCCGAGGCCACGAAGGCCAGGTGCATGATCGTCTGCCACATGATCTTGTCGTTGGGCGTCGACTGAGCCCTGATGAACGTCTGCAGCAGGTGCACCGAGGAGATGCCGATGATGGCCGTGGCCAGCTTGACCTTCAGCACGTTCGCGTTGACGTGGGAGAGCCACTCGGGCTCGTCGGGGTGGTCGTTGAGGTTGATGCGCGAGACGAACGTCTCGTAACCGCCGATGATCACCATGATCAGCAGGTTGGAGATCATCACCACGTCGATCAGCGCCAGGACCGTGAGCATGACCACGACCTCGGGCGACGGCGTCGCCGCGGTGACCGGCGCGGTGTGCAGGAACACCGTCTCGATCAGGTGCCAGAGCTCCAGCGCGAACTGCCAGACGTACACCGCCTGGGCCACGATGAGGCCCAGGTAGAGCGGGACCTGGAGCCAGCGGCTGGCGAACATCAGATAGCCGAGGCTCTTCGGGCGTGAGATTCCCTGGCCGGATCTGACTTTTTCGGGCAACAATGTTTCCTACTAATCGAGCCGGGAGGATTGGGTCAGTTGGCGAACCTGGGGTCCCTGGAACGCGCGATCATGGACGTGCTGTGGGATGCCGGGAAAGCGATGCGCGTCAGGGAGCTGCTGGTCCGGCTCAACGAGGAGCGCGAACTGGCGTACACGACGGTGCAGACCGTGGCCGAGCGGCTGGTGAAGAAGGGCCTGCTCGAACGTACGCCGTACCGCAACGCGTTCCGCTACGCCGCGGTCAAGTCGAGGGACGAGCACGTCGCCGACCTCATGCTCGAAGCGCTCTCGGCCAGCCCCGACAGGTTGCCGGTGCTGGCCAGGTTCGCGCAGGGCGTCGAGGAGGAGGACGCGCTCGCCCTCATGGAAGAGCTGTCACGCCGTCAGAGGCGCTCGACCACGTAGTCGACGCAGACCGTCAGCGCCTCGATGTCGGCCGGGTCGATGGCCGGGAACATCGCCACGCGCAGCTGGTTGCGGCCCAGCTTGCGGTAGGGCTCGGTGTCGACGATGCCGTTGGCGCGCAGCACCTTGGCCACGGCGGCGGCGTCGACGGACTCGGCGAAGTCGATCGTGCCGACCACCTGGGAGCGGAACTCCGGAGCGGCGAACGGCGTGGCGAACGCCGACTTCTCCGCCCACGTGTAGAGGCGCTGGCTGGACTCGGCCGTGCGGGCGGTGGTCCAGGCCAGGCCGCCCTTGGAGTTCATCCAGTCGAGCTGGTCGGCCAGCAGGAACAGCGTGGCCACGGCCGGGGTGTTGTAGGTCTGGTCCTTCGCGGAGTTGTCGATCGCGACCGGCAGGCTGAAGAACTCCGGCACGTAACGGCCGGTCGCGGCGATCTCCTCGACCCTGGCCAGCGCCCGCGGCGACATGATCGCGATCCACAGGCCGCCGTCGGAGGCGAAGCTCTTCTGCGGGGCGAAGTAGTAGACGTCGGTCTCGGCGATGTCGACGGGCAGGCCGCCGGCGCCGGAGGTGGCGTCCACGAGCACCAGCGAGTCATCGGAGCCCACGCGCTTGATGGGCATGGCGACGCCGGTCGAGGTCTCGTTGTGGGTGAGCGCGTAGACGTCCACGCCCTCCTCGGCCACGGCCGTCGGGTAGGTGCCGACCTCGGACTTGATGACGCTCGGCTCGCCCAGCCACGGGGCCTTCTTGGCTACCGTCGCGAACTTCGAGGAGAACTCGCCGAACGACAGGTGCTGCGACCTGTCGCGGATCAGCCCGAAGGCGGCGATGTCCCAGAACGCGGTGGTGCCGCCGTTGCCCAGCACGACCTGGTAGCCCTCGGGCAGCGAGAACAGGTCGGCGAGCCCGGAGCGTACGCGGCCGACCAGGTTCTTGACCGGCTTCTGGCGGTGGGAGGTGCCCATGAGGCTCGCGCCGGAGGCGGCGAGCGCGGCCAGTTGCTCGGTGCGTACCTTCGAGGGCCCGCAGCCGAAGCGGCCGTCGGCGGGCTTGATGTCAGCGGGAATCACGATGTCAGCCACCTGACCAGGGTACTGATCCCGCGGGACTGACAAGGGACCGGGGCGGGATCTGAGAAGAATTCCACAGCCAAAAGATCGCAATGCCGCAGAATGGAGAGATACGGGGACCTGCCATGTTCGTGACGTGAGAGCGACGGTGGCGCCATGCCCTCTGAACAGGATTCGCGAGAGGTGGTGGAGGGTCTGCTGCGGCGGCCCTTCTGGCGCGACCTCCCGCTGCCCGTGCTGGTCGTCACCGGGGCGCGGGCCGGTGTGGCCGCGCAGCTGGCGGAGCGGTTCAAGGGACGCCTGCCGTACGCGAGGCCGGAGAAAAGCGCGAACAAATCGCTGGTCGAGCTCGTGGACGCGCTGGCCGGAGCCAACGGCGCCCTCGGAGGCAACACGGTCGGCAACACCCTGCTGCCCGCGCCACGCTTCCCGCTGACGGAGTTCGTGTTGTGGGCCCGGGCCCAGCGCGACAAGAAGCCGGAGCAGTGGCCGAAGGTCAAGTGGCCGCCATCCCCTGACTCGCGGCCCGGGCAGGAGGAGCTCAAGCATCGCTTCAGCGCCAGGTTCGGGGTGCGCCCCAGCCTGCGGGCCGACAGCCGCAAGCGGTGGGCGGCGGGCGACTTCCTCGTGCGGGCCGCGGTCTTCTTCGTGCCGGTCGCCACTGTGGTCGCCTGGTGGCTGGACACCGGGATCACCGACCTGATCCCGCTGGCGCCCGGCCTGCTCGCATTGCTGCTGGGCGTCGGCGCGATCGCATTACAGGCGGTGCGCTTCATCCGCGGCACGGCCTTCTCCCGGTGGTTCCGCCGCCACCAGTACAAGGACCTGCGGCGCGCCGCCGGCGAGAGCCGCCCCAGGTACGCGCTGCAGCTGATGAGCGCGTCAGAGCCGGAGATCGAGAAGCTGCTGGTCTACGCGATGCTGGAGGACCTGCGCCAGGCGTACCGCAAGTGGCCGCGGATCCCGTGGCCGAGCTGGGGGCGCGGGCTGTACGCGCTGCTGGTGCTCGACGAGGGTGATCCGGTCCACGCGCGGTTCCTGCGGGTTCTCGATGAGGTCCGGTACGAGACGAACATCGTGCCGCCGCTGCTGGTGATCGTCGATGGCCCGGGGCAGCCGGTGCCGCCGCCGGCCGACCGGGAGCCGCGGAGCATCGGCGAGGACGTCGAGGACTGGCGCTCGCGCGTGGCGCTGCGCGGGCCGGAGCCGCGGCTGCGCCTCGCCGGCGACAAGCTGGTGCTGACGGACACCTACAAGCCGCGGCTGAGGGGGGTCAAGGCCCGTGCCGTCGGCTACTGGCTCGCGATGGTGGCGCTGCTGCTGGCCCCGCCGCTGTACGTCTACGGCAGCAACTGGTTCGGCTGCGGCCCCGGCATGACGTGGGCCGAGCAACAGTGCGTCGGCCTGAGCGACAACCTCGCCGAGATCGCCCCCGACCCGTCCCTCATGCCCATCCTCGAGCGGATCAAGCAGCAGAACGAGGCCATCGACACGAGACAGCGGGTCATCACGGTCTTCTATCTCGGCGTGCTCACCACGTCGCACCCGGGCGACGACCAGACGGGCGGCTCGGCCGGCGAACTGTCCGGCATCGCGGCCCGCCAGGGGGCCTACAACCGGCTCGGCAGCTGGCAGATCAAGGTGGAGCTGGCCAACAGCGGGCAGTACTTCCGGCACGCCGAGTTCGCCGCCAGGATGATCAGGCAGCGCGCCGCCGGCGACCCGGACGTGGCCGGCGTGATCGGGCTCGCGTGGAGCAGGACCGAGACGCAGGACGCCATACGAGTGCTCAGCGACGCGCACATCCCGATACTCAGCACCACGAATTCGGCCGACCTGACGCCGCTGGTCTACCACGGCCGTCCCTCGCCGTACTTCTTCCGCATGGCGGCTCCCAACTCCGCGCAGGCGCGGGCGTTCGAGCTGTGGCTCGCGCACGGGCTCCCCGGAGGCAAGCCGGTCGCTCCGCGGCGGGTCGCCGTCCTGGTCGAGCGTGACGCGGAGGACCACGAGCTCTACAGCAGGGACCTCGCGGACGGGCTGGCCAAGGGCCCGTACGCGTCCGCCGGGCAGTACCCGTTCGCCAACCAGGACGAGCTGGCCAGCAAGGTCGATCTGGCCTGCCAGGACGGCGCGGAGGTGCTGCTCTACACCGGCCGGGCCACCTTCCTGAACACCGTCGCCGACACCCGTGAGCACCAGTGCGCGGCCAAGGTGCAGATCCTGGCGGGCGACGACGTCACCGAGAAACTGGCGCAGCTCCTGGTCAAGGAGGACTTCACCAACAAGCCGGCGATCTCGTTCGTGGCGCTCAACGACATGCGACAGGGGCAGGGCGGCAACCGTACCCAGACGGAGATCGAGAACTGGATCGCGAGCGTCAAGGCGACGGGCGTGTCACGCGTGCACGCGTGGATGGGCTACGACGCGCTGCTGGCCGTCACGTCGGCGATCAACAAGATCAAGGCCTCGGACGTCGACGAGTCGGTCAACATCGCCGAGAGCGTCGCGTACAACCTGCGTGGGCTCGGCGTGGGCGGCCTCATCCAGGGTGCGAGCGGGAAGTTCTACTTCTCGGAGGACGCGGAGTCGCACGCCGCGCTCCCTCGGGGGCTCTGGCTGTTCTCCACGGACCCCGCCGCGGGTTCCTCCGACAACGGTCCGGTGCCGCGGGGGAGCTGCACGGTCGACGAAAAGGCCCCGGGCACCGCCGAACTTGAGGTGAAGTGCTCGTTCGGCTGAGGCTCCGGGGCCGATCCCGTCAGTTCTTGCCGGTGACCTCGGCGGCGCCGGGGACGTCGCTCAGGGGACGCGAGGCGGGGCCGACGTAGTTGGCGCTCGGGCGCACGAGGCGGCCCGTGAGCTTCTGCTCCAGGACGTGCGCGGCCCAGCCGGCCGTGCGGGCGCAGGTGAACATCGAGGTGAACATGTGGGAGGGCACCTCGGCGAAGTCCAGGACCACGGCCGCCCAGTATTCGACGTTGGTGGCCAGCACCCGGTCGGGCTTGCGGGCGTGCAGCTCGTCCAGCGCGGCCTGCTCCAGCGCCGCGGCGACCTCGTAGCGGGGGGCGTCGAGCTCCTTGGCGGTGCGGCGGAGCACGCGGGCACGCGGGTCCTCGGCGCGGTAGACGCGGTGCCCGAAGCCCATGAGCCGGTTGCCCTTGTCGAGCTCGCTCTGGACGTACTTCTTGGCGTCGCCGAGCTGCTCGACGCCCTCGATCATGTGCAGGACGCGGGCCGGGGCGCCGCCGTGCAGCGGGCCCGACATGGCGCCGACGGCGCCGGAGAGCGCGGCCGCCACGTCGGCCCCGGTGGAGGCGATGACGCGGGCGGTGAACGTGGAGGCGTTCATGCCGTGCTCGGCGGCGGAGGTCCAGTAAGCGTCGATGGCCTTGACGTGCTTGGGATCAGGCTCACCGCGCCAGCGGATCATGAAACGTTCGACGATGGTCTCGGCCTCGTCGACCCGGCTCTGCGGCACCATGGGCAGGCCGAGGCCGCGCGCGGACTGCGCGACGAAGGAGAGGGCCATGACGGAGGCGCGGGCGAGCTGGTCGCGGGCCTCCTCGTCACTGATGTCGAGCAGGGGCTTGAAGCCGTAGGCCGGAGCCAGCATGGCCAGGGCGCTCTGCACGTCTACGCGGATGTCACCGGAGTGGACAGGGATGGGGTACGGCTCCGCCGGGGGCAGGCCCGGCTGGAACTTGTTGTCGACCAGCAGGCCCCAGACAGCCCCGAACGGGACACGGCCGACCAGTTCCTCAATGTCGACGCCCCGGTATCGAAGGGCGCCCCCTTCTTTGTCCGGTTCCGCGATCTCGGTCTCGAAAGCTACGACGCCTTCGAGCCCGGGTTTGAAGTCGGACATACTCGGCCGCCTCCCTTTCCCTTGCCATGTTTGGGCAATGCCTTGATGTCGAGATACCGGCGGGTCAATTTAACCCCTTCCCAGGTCGTGCTCGGTCTCGGGACCCGCCGTAAGGCCAAACCCGCTGGTGAGGGGGGTTGCATGGGATCTACCACACAAGCGCGCAAGAATACCGTCTCGTGGATGCCACCCCGCGCCCGCCCGTGCTGGCGGGGCTACGCCGAACGTACGAGGGCCGGCCGCTGCTCGAATCCGACCTCGCGTCCGACCCCATGGAGCAGTTCACCTTCTGGCTCCAGGACGCGCTCGAGTCCGGCCTGCCCGAACCCAACGCCATGGTCCTGGCCACCGCCTCGTCCGGCGGCCGCCCGAGCGCCAGGACGGTCCTGCTGAAGGGCTATGACGAACGCGGCTTCGTCTTCTACACCAACTACGAGTCGCGCAAGGGCCGCGACCTGGCCGAGAACCCCCGTGCGTCACTGCTGTTCCCCTGGCATCCGATCCGCCGCCAGGTACGCATCGAGGGCACCGTGACGCGGATCTCCCACGAGGAGTCGGCCGAGTACTACAACTCGCGCCCGTACGGCTCGCGCATCGGCGCCTGGGCGTCGCGGCAGTCGGCCGTCGTGCGGTCAAGGGAGGAACTGGACGAGCGCTACGCCGAGCTGGCCGAACGCTGGCCGGAGAGTCCGCCGGTGCCCGACTTCTGGGGAGGTTTCCGGGTCTATCCGATCGAGATGGAGTTCTGGCAGGGACAACTCGACCGGATGCACGACAGGCTCCGTTATCGGCGGACAAGACCCGGTTGGGCCCTGGAAAGGCTGGCACCTTAATGTTCATGGAGTGGCGATCGCGGAACTGGTCAAGCGTCATCTTGTAGACACCCGGCCACTTGGCGTACCCGAGTACCGGCGGCTCTGGCTCGGCCAGGCCGTCTCTCACGTCGGCGTCGGGGCGACCGTCGTGGCCGTGGGCAAGCAGGTCTGGGACCTCACCCACTCCTCGCTGTACGTGGGGCTGCTGGGGATGGCCAACCTGATCCCGCTGATCGTCTTCGGCCTGTGGGGAGGGGCGGTCGCCGACGCCGTGGACCGGCGCAAGCTGCTCATCGCCGGCTCGCTCATCGCGTGGTCGGCGACGCTCCTCATCCTCGGGCAGGCGCTGCTCGGCCTGGGGAACGTCTACCTGATCTTCGGTGCGGTCGCCCTGAACGCCACCGGCTTCGCGATCACCAGCCCGACCAGGGGCGCGATCATCCCCAGGATCCTGGACAAGGAGCTGGTGCCCGCCGCGAACGCGCTCAACTCGCTCGTCTTCAGCATCGGCGCGGTCGTGGGCCCGATGATCGGCGCGGTCGCGCTCAGCTCGGGCGGGTTCGCGGCGACGTACGCGATGGACGCCCTGCTCTTCACCGCGAGCCTCTACGCGGCCCTCAGACTGCCCTCACTGCCCCCATTGGGCGAAGTGCGACGTCCGGGTGCCGGGGCGGTGCTGGAAGGGCTCAGCTTCATCGTCAGGAGCCCGGTGCTGCTGATGTCGTTCGTGGTGGACATCATCGCGATGGTGTTCGCCCTGCCGCGCGCCCTCTTCCCGGAGCTGACCGATGACAGGTTCGGCGGCTCGACGATCGCGCTCGGCTGGATGACCTCCGCCATGGCCATCGGCTCGGTGGCCGGGGCGCTGTTCTCCGGCTGGGTGGGGCGGGTCTCGCGGCAGGGGGTCGCGCTCGTCGTCGTGATCGCCGTCTGGGGCCTGGCCGTGGCCGCCGCCGGGCTGGCGGGCGAGCTCTGGCTGGTGGTGGCGTTCATGGCCGTGGGCGGGGTGGCGGACGTGATCTCGTCGGTGTGGCGGCAGTCCATCCTGCAGCTGTACGCGCCCGACGAGATGCGGGGGCGGCTGCAGGGGGCGTTCATGGTGGTCGTGGCGGGCGGGCCGCGCCTGGGCGAGCTGCGGGCCGGCGCGATGGCGACGACGCTCGGGGTGAGCGGGGCCTGGGTGGGCGGCGGCATCGCCTGTGCCGTCACGGTGCTGGTCGTCGGCCTGTCCGTGCCCGCCTTCCGCAATTACCGGGCTCGTTAAAGATCAGAGGTCAGACGACCTGGGCGGCCACCTTCAGGTCGGCCAGGAAGCCCGCGTACGCCTGGTCCCTGTCGGGCGCCCGCAGCACGGCGGACGGGTGGACGGTCGCCACGGCCAGCGCGTCGCCGAGCGGCACCGGCTCGCCCCGGTAGTGCGTCACCCTGAACTCCCGGCCGAGCAGCGCCCTGGCCGCCGTCGCCCCGAGCACCACGATCACCTCCGGCCGCACGAGGGTCAGCTCCGCGTCGAGCCACGGATGGCAGGCGTCGATCTCGCCGGCCGTCGGCTTCTGGTGGATCCGCCGCTTGCCGCGAAGGACGAAGGAGAAATGCTTGACGGCGTTGGTGACGTAAACGTCCTCCCGCTCGATTCCCGCCTCTTCCAATCCTTTGTCCAGAATGCGGCCGGCCGGGCCCACGAACGGGTGTCCCTGCCGGTCCTCCTGATCTCCGGGTTCCTCTCCCACGAGCATGAACCTGGCCCGCTGCGGACCCTCGCCGAAAACGGTCTGGGTGGCGTTCGCGTAGAGCCCGCAGCCCTGGCAGCCGGCGGCCGCGCGCCGCAGCGAGTCGAGATCGAGCTGGTCGGGAAGGAACTCGGCCGCTCCTTTGTTTCCGTCCTTAACCATCGTCGGTCGTTCTCCCAATAGGGTTCCTGTGACTTCTGTGCCCGCTGCGGACGGGCCCAGTCCCCGCCACGACCGGCGTAACATTTGATTGGGAGGACTGCCTTGACCGCACACGGCCTGATCGACACCACGGAGATGTACCTCCGCACGATTTACGAGCTCGAGGAGGAGGGCATCGTCCCCCTCCGCGCCCGCATCGCGGAGCGCCTGCAGCAGAGCGGCCCCACCGTGAGCCAGACCGTCGCCCGCATGGAGCGTGACGGCCTCGTCCGCGTCGAGGGCGACCGCCACCTGTCCATGACTGACCTGGGCCGCACGCTGGCCACGCGGGTCATGCGCAAGCACCGGCTGGCCGAGTGCCTGCTCACCCAGGTGATCGGCCTGCCCTGGGAAGAGGTGCACATCGAGGCGTGCCGCTGGGAGCACGTCATGTCGGAGTCGGTCGAGGCCCGCCTGGTGACCCTGCTCGACAACCCCACCGTCTGCCCGCACGGAAACCCCATCCCCGGGCTCGCGGAGCTGGGCGCCAAGGAGCCCCCCGAGGGCGGCGCCGGGGTGCTGACATCGATGTCAGACCTGGCGGGGCCGAGGGACACGCCGGTCGTCGTGCGTCGAATTAGCGAACAAGTGCAAAGCGATCCTGCTGTGATGCTTAAACTCAAGCAAGTTGGGATACAACCCGGACGCGAGGTGACGCTCGCGGCGAGCGACGACGGTGTGCGGGTGACAGGTGACGGTGACGCGAACGACACTCCCGCGGAGCTTCCGCGTGATGTCGCCGCGCACGTTTTTGTCTCCAAGCGCTGACGCGCGCGCAGCGGCTTGGTTGAATCCCTCCTGGGAGGCCCTCCACTCCCCTCTGGCCAAGACTGTTGCAGGAGCGCCCGTGGTCCACTTTGCGTGCATGCCACCCCAAGGAGTGGTCTCCGGATGAATCGATGGGGGGATCTGTCACAGGAAACGGCTGATCACCTTGGTGCCGGATCTGTGCTCGATCACGCTGAGATGGCGGTGATCGTCACCGACCGTTTCAGCAATCTCCTCTACTGGAACCCCTTCGCCGAGAAGCTCTTCGGCCGTCAGGGCAAGTCACCTTCGCGTGACGCGTCGGTCCTGTCCCTCGGGATCATGGAGAAGGACCACCCGCTGGCCGTCGAGCTGGCCAAGCACGTGCTCAAGGGCGGCGTGTGGGAGGGCACGTTCGACGTCAGGCGCGGCGACGGGACCATCGTCTACGTACGCGCCCAGGCCGTGCCGCTGCGCCACTCCTCGGGCTCGGTGACGGGCATCGTCATCATGGCCCGCGAGGCGCTGCGCAGCAACGAGCGGGAGAAGGACCGCTTCGGCCTGCTGGAGCGCATCGGCGAGCGGCTGGCGGGCTCCCTCTACGTCGAGGAGACGCTCAAGCGGGTCGCCGAGATGCTGGTGCCCCAGTTCGCCGACCACTGCTTCATCGAGCTGATGGAGGGCGACCGGCTCGTGCGCCGGGTCTCCCAGCACGTCCAGGGATGGACGCCGCCGTCGGGCACCTGGAAGCCGGTGGGCGCGGAGATCCGCTATCCCTCCGGTCACTACGCCGACACGGCGCTGCGCCGCCAGGAGACGATCCTGGTCGAGAGCTTCGCCACCAGCAGCTACCCGGCCACCAGCGAGGGCAGCGCCCGCCTGTGCGGCGAGATCGGCATGACCTCCGCCATCGTCGCCCCCCTGCTGGTGCGCGGCGAGACGCTCGGGCTGATGTATCTGGGCCTGTCCAACCTCACCGACCGGCGCAGCCCCCACTACGACGCCTTCGACCGCGACTTCGTCGGCGCCATCGCCACCCGGGTCGCGCTCGCCATCGACAACGCGCTGCTGTTCGAGGAGGAGCGCCACACGGCGGAGTCGTTCCAGAAATACCTGCTGCCCCGGGCGCTGCCGCAGCTCGACGGGCTGCAGATCGCGGTGCGCTACTACCCGGCGGCCCCGCTCGCCTCCCACGGCCAGGGCATCCAGACCCAGGTCGGCGGCGACTGGTACGACGTGATCCCGCTCTCGGCCGGCCGCGTCGGCATCGTGATCGGCGACGTCGAGGGCCGGGGCGCCAAGGCGGCGGCCATCATGGGCCAGCTCAGGGCCGCGCTGCGGGCCTTCGCTCAGGACGACAAGTCGCCGGCCGACATCCTGGCCAGGCTCGACGAGTGGACCCGCATCATCGCCACCCCCGAGCACGACGACAACGGCACCGAGGTCAGCATCCCGCCCATCGTGACCTGCCAATATCTGGTCTACGACGCCTGGTCGCGCCAGCTGTCCTTCGCCAACGCGGGCCACGCGCCGCCGCTGCTGCTGGTCGACGGCCAGTGCGTGGAGCTCGACATCGAGGAGGTCGGCCAGCCGCTCGGCGTCCACGCCAAGGGCCTGCACGCCGACCTGGTCTACAAGGAGGAGACGCGCACGCTGCCGCCGGGCGCGGCGCTGCTGCTCTACACCGACGGCCTGGTCGATCGCCGCCCGGCCCGCGACAGCCAGGTGCCGAGCGAGGAAGAGACGCTCGGCGTGCTCTGCGACAAGCTCGCAAAGATGTCCGGCGCCGAAGTCGAGCGCATCGCCGACGCCGCCACGGTGGCCGTGCCCGGCGAGATCGACGACGACATGGCGATCCTGGTCGTCCGCTCCAGCGACGTCGACCTCGACGTCGAGGAGCGCACCTTCCCCGCCCAGCCGATCATGGTGGGCGAGGCGCGCCGCATGGCGTCGGAGGCGTTCTCGAGCTGGAACGTGCCCGAGGAGCGGGCCGAGCTGGCCTGCCTGCTCGTCTCCGAGGTCGTGACCAACGTCGTGCTCCACGCCGCCACCGCCACCGTGCCCCGCAGGGAGCTGGTCGTGGAGGGGCCGCCGCTGCCGTTCGACGAGTCCTGGGACATGCCGGGCTTCGAGGACGAGGTGGTCGGCGACAAGGAGTTCACGCTGAGGCTGCGCAGGGGCGAGGAGGCGGTCTGGGTCGAGGTCTTCGACCAGGACCTGCGCCTGCCGCGCATCCGCAGCGCGGGGGAGAACGACGAGGGCGGGCGCGGCCTCTACCTCGTCGACCAGCTGGCCAGGCGCTGGGGATCGCGTCCTACCAGGGAAGGCAAAGCCGTCTGGTTCGAGATTCCCACTCGCGGCAGGTGAGTGGTTAGCTGGCCATATGGAGCTGGCCTTCGAACGACGGGGCACCGGCGCGCCGCTGATCCTCATCCACGGGATCGGCCATCACTGGCAGGCGTGGTTGCCGGTGCTGGACCGCCTGGCGGCCGCGCGTACGGTGATCGCGCTCGACCTGCCCGGCTTCGGCAGATCCCCGGGCCTGCCCGACGGCGTCACCTACACCGCGGAGTCGCTGGCCGACGCGGTCGAGTCGTTCTGCGCGGTGCTCGGCGTGCGCGAGCCGCACGTGGCGGGCAACTCGCTCGGCGGCTACATCGCGCTGGAGCTGGCCTCGCGCGGCGTCGTACGCTCGGCCACCGCGCTGTCGCCGGTCGGCTTCTGGTCCCGGCCCGAGCTGCTCTACTGCCAGTCCGTGCTGCGCGCCCTGCGTGCCTCGGCCCGGTCGATCCCCTCCAGGCATGCCGCCAGGGCCGCCGAGCACCCGCTGCTGCGGGCCGTCTCGACCGGGATCCTGGTCGCCCACCCCTCCAGGCTCTCCGCCACCGCGCAGGTCGCGGCCACGCAGGCGCTGGCCTGGGCGAACGGCTTCGACGAGACGCTGGAGTCGTTCGCCGGCCTGATGCCGCCCGCCCCGCCGAAGTCGCCCATCACGATCGCGTGGGGCGAGCACGACCGGCTCCTGCTGCGCCGCCAGGCCGTGCGCGCGGCCCGCTGGTCGGGGCAGCGGGTCAAGCTGTTGAAGGGTTGCGGTCACGTGCCGATGAGCGACGACCCCGATCTCGTCGCCCGCGTCATCATGGAAGCCAGCGCTATTTCGTGAGATTCGCGGACATGCGGCGGAGCACGTCGACAGTGGCCAGGTACTCCTGCGAGCTCACGCCTTCGAGTACCTGTTGCCTGAACTGACCGACCTTCTCGGAGATCTCGCCGTGCGCGGCCCTGCCCGCGTCGGTGAGCTCGCCGTCGGCCAGCCAGCCCTTGGCGGTGAGCCGCTCCACGGCCTCGTCCACGCCGGTGAACGGCATGGCGTCCGTGCTTTCCTGGGCCGCCCGGTTGAGCACCTGCCACTCCCGGCGGGTGGTGGTCTGGAGCGCCTGGTCCATGGCGTCCTCCAGCAGGTTGTCGAGCTGCTTCAGCCAGTGGCCGATGGGTTTGTCCATGAATGTAGGATAACAACAACATGTACGAAGACAAGTATATTGCCGCGGTCGAGCGCGCGATGGTCGCGATCAGGCGGCGGCAGAGCCGGCGGGCACTGGCGCGGCAGCACGGCGCCGTGGGGCCGGAGTACGAGGTGCTCGACGTCATCGAGGGCGGCGACGGGTCCGTGACCGTGTCCACGGTCGCGCAGGCGCTCAGCGTCGATCAGCCGAGGGCCAGCCGGCTGGTGGCGGCGGCCGTGACGGCGGGCCTCGTCAGGCGGGAGGCCGATCAGGCCGACGGGCGCAAGTCGTGGCTGGTGCTGACCGAGGCCGGGCAGGCGGCGCTGGAGCAGGCCCATCGGGCCAGGCAGGCGGCGTTCGCGGCGGTCATGGAGGAGTGGCCGGAGCAGGACCGGGCGGAGTTCGCCCGGCTGCTCACCCGCTTCGTCGAGGGTCTGCCCGGTTAGGTCTTGGTCTGGCCCCAGAGGAGGAGCATGACGATGATGAACACGATCATCACGCCGCCGTAGCCCACCGGCCCCAGACGGATCGCCCGGCGCACGCGGTTGAGGCCCCAGGCGAACAGCAACGCCAGGAAAGCCAGGAGGATCAGGCCGCCGTCCATGCTGTCCAGTATGGGGCGCGGACCGCCTTCCCGCGCGGCCACAGTCCTCGCGCGGTCAGAATCCGAAGGACCGGCCGATGATCTCCTTCATGATCTCGGTGGTGCCGCCGTAGATCGTCTGCACCCGGCTGTCGAGCCACGCCTTGGCGACCGGGTACTCCATCATGTAGCCGTACCCGCCGTGGAGCTGGAGGCAGCGGTCGATGACCTTGGTCTGCAGCTCGGTGGTCCACCACTTGGCCTTGGCCGCGTCCACCGCGTCGAGCTGCCCGGCGTTGAGCGCCAGGATGCACTTGTCCACGTAGTGGCGGGCGATCTCGGTCTCGGTGGCCAGCTCCGCCAGCACGAACCGGGTGTTCTGGAACGAGCCGATGTTCCGCCCGAAGGCCTGCCGGGTCCTGCAGTACTCGATGGTCTCCTCCAGCACGGCCTCCGCCGCCGCCACCGCCCCCACGGCGATCGACAGGCGCTCCTGCGGGAGGTTGTTCATGAGCTGGAAGAAGCCCTCGCCGTCGCGCGGGCCCAGGCGGTTGGCGACGGGCACGCGGACGTTCTCGAAGAACAGTTCGGCCGTGTCCTGGGCCTTCATCCCGATCTTCTCGAGATTGCGCCCCCGCTCGAACCCGTCCATGCCGCGCTCGACCACGATCAGCGTGGTCCCGCGGGCGCCCGCGTCGGGGTCGGTCTTGGCCACGACCACGACCAGGTCGGCGTTGATGCCGTTAGTGATGAACGTCTTCTGCCCGTTGACCAGGTAGTGGTCACCCTCGCGCAGGGCCGTGGTCCTGATCCCCTGTAGATCGCTGCCGGCCCCCGGCTCGCTCATCGCGATGGCGCTGATCAGCTCCCCGCTCGCGAAGCCCGGCAGCCACCGCTGCTTCTGCTCGTCGTCCGTCAGATCCACCAGGTACGGCGCCATGACGTCGTTGTGCAACGAGAACCCCAGCCCGGAGGCGCCGTGCCGGATGATCTCCTCGACGATCACGGCGTTGTACCGGAAGTCCTTGACCCCGGCCCCGCCGTACTCCTCGGGCACCGAGAACCCGAACATCCCGACCTCTCCCGCCTTCTTCCAGACCTCGCGCGGGACGATGCCGTCCTTCTCCCACTGGGCGTGGTGCGGCACGACCTCGCGGGCCATGAACTCGCGCACGGTCTCGCGGAAGAGCAGGTGCTCCTCGTCGAAGAGGTCTCGCCGCATAGGGTCCTCCCGAATAGAGTTCTGTTACTGGCAGGTATACCCGCTTTCCCGGTGCGGCGGATACCTGTGGACACGGGTTCATCACAAGTGCCGGACGTTGCGGCAATCGGCATGTGTTGGGGGTGTTTTCGACTCTAAGATCTACCCTCGGTCTATTTGTGGCGTGATCGGAGTCTCCCGTGAGTCGGTGGCGCAAGGCGTTGATCGCCGCATCGGTCGGATCGGTGGCGGCTTTAGCAATCGTGGTGTTGCCGGGTACGCCGGCAGCCGCCGCGCCGGCCGACCTCGTCGTCGAGTACGACTGCGTGGCGTCCGGCCCCAACAGCATCGTCAGGCACGGTCCCGTCCGGCTGAAGACCAACCTCACCTTCGCGACGGACCTGGTCGTCGGAGACCCGCTCAACTTCACCTGGAAGCTGCACTACGCCAACGACAGCCGGTTGCAGTCGCCCGGCTACTTCCCCCCCGGTGGCCAGGTGCACGGCACCGGCAACGTGCAGCTCACCAGCAGCTGGCAGGGCATCCTGCAGCCCAGGGGCAGCGCCGACCCCGAGAAGGCGCTGCGCCCCGACAGCCACCTGTCCCTCCCCGCGACCATGAACGACCCCGGCCTGACCGACAAGCCGGGCACCATCACGGTCACGCCCAAGGACATCGAGCTGGACTTCACCCCGCCGGACGGCAGCGTGGTGGTCAACGACGGCGACGACGCCGACAACCCCTCCGACATGGGGATCGTCTACAGCGGCAGCTGGATCTCGCTGGACGACCGCCCCGGCTCCGAGAACCACGTGCACAACGACCTGCACCAGACCGACCAGATCAACGCCTCCGCCGAGCTGACCTTCATCGGGACCGGGGTGGAGTACATCGGGCCGACCGACAAGGACGCGGGGCCGGTCGACATCTACATCGACGGCGTGAAGCGGGCCAGGGTCGACCCCTCCCGCTCCGACGACGACGTGCCGGTCAACGACGACATGGACGGCGGGCAGACGCTGTGGACGTCCGCGCCGCTGACGTACGGCCAGCACAAGATCAAGATCGAGAACGCCTCGAACAAGCTGGCCTGGCTGGACGCCTTCCGCGTGACCACCAACACGTCCAAGACCCCCACCGGCTACCACGGCGCGAAGTGCAATCTGGCCAGCTCGCCGGTGTCGGTCGTGGTGACCGTACGGGACAAGTCGGGCCCCACCGTCACGCAGTCGCCGAGCCCCACCGTCAGCCCGACTGTCAGCCCCACCGTCAGCCCGACGACCAACCCGACCAACCCGACGCCCACCGGGACCCACACCACCCCGAACAACCGGACCACCGACATCGGCCTCGGGCGGGTGATCGTGGTCCCCAGTGCCACCGGCACCAGCTCGGCCACGGCCACGCCCAAGGCCACCGGGCCGACCGCGACCAAGTACTACCGGGCTCAGGTCGCCAACACCCCCAAGGGCGGCGTGGACAGCGGTGAGGCGCCGGATCGCGAGGACAGACCGTACGGGCTGATGGCCGCGCTGGTGATCGGCGGCGCGGGCGGCGGATTGCTGCTGCGCCGGCGCAGGGCCGCGCACGCGGGAGGAGCGCACTGATGACCGACCAGACACCAATGCAGCGGGCGCTGCCCGGACTGCTGATCGCCGGCTCGCTGGGCGGCGTCGGCCTGGTCATGGTGGGCATGCTCTCGCTGTGGCCCACCACCACGGAGGACGCCTCGGGCTCGCTGGCGGCGGCCCAGGACACGCCCACGCAGATGGAGGTGGCGAACGCGGGCGCGTTCGTGCTCCCGCCCACCGTGGGCCCCGGCGGCAAGGGCGTCCCCCTGACCCCGGCCCGCCTGGACGCGCCGCCTCCGCTCCCGGCGGTCCCGGTCGTGTCCCCGATCCCCTCGGCCAAGGCCAAGTCCACCCGGCCCAGGCCCACCCGCATCAAGATCCCCAAGCTCAAGGTGAACGCGCCCATCGGGGCCGTCACCGTGGACAGCAAGGGCAAGCTCGGCACCCCGCCCCTGACCAGGCCCAACCAGACGGGCTGGTACAAGGGCTCCCCAGTGCCCGGCGAGCTCGGCCCCTCGGTCATCAACGGCCACGTGAGCACCCGCAAGGGCCCGGCCGTCTTCGACCGCCTCCGGGAGCTGGCCAAGGGCGACCAGATCTACGTGTACCGGTCGGACGGCAAGGTCACGCGGTTCACGGTGAGCGGGATCGAGCAGGCGAGCAAGTCGTCGTTCCCGACGTCGAGGGTGTACGGGAACACGACCAACGCCCAGTTGCGGCTGGTCACGTGCGGCGGGGTCTTCAACAAGACGGCGCACAGCTACACGGACAACATCGTCGTTTACGCCACGTTGTCCAAGAAGAAGGGCTAGGGTTTTGGCGGTTTACGGGAACTTGACAGGGTGAGTTCGTAGGATCTCAACCTAACCGTGACCAACGGCTGGAATTCTGGCACGACTGTTGAAACTTGGCTTGAACGGAGATGGACCCGTGCTTATGTCCCAGGCGTGGCGCCGCCTCGCCCATAAGACGTCGGCCCTGGGGCTCGTGAGCACGCTGGTCCTCTTTGTCGGTTCGGTGTTAGCCCTGTCGTCCCCGGCCCAGGCCGCCGCCGTCGACCCGCTGAAAGTTACATACAAGTGCACCGGCGGCTACCTGGCCGCCGAGTCGGTGCAAGTTACGGTCACCGCGCCCACCTCGGTCGAGCCCTCCAAAGCGGCGTCGATCAAGTGGACCTTCCCCCCGATCACGGCGACGAAGGCGATTGCCGCCCAGGCGTCGGTCACGACCAGCGGTGGCGACCTCACGGTGACGGGAGGCACGCCGACACCGCTGAAGGGCAGCGGCAGCGGCACGGTGACCACCGCAGTAACGACCGGCCAGACGTATACGCCGCCGGAGATGACGGGCTCGGTCAACGTGACTGCCACCACTGGCGGCAATCTGGTCCTGGCTCCGGTGACGACCGCCAGCACGACTGTGCTGACCATCACCGTGGCCGGCGAGGCAACCACCTGCACCTATGTGTCGGCGACGCCCACCAGCATCTCGGTCCCTGTCCAGACCGGTGGTGGAGGTGGCGGGACCGATGACGTCGTCGAGTATGACTGCGACGTCGCCAGCGGCGGCGGCGACGCCGACTACCCGGCCGACGTCGACATCAAGGTCACCATGACGCCGCCCACCAGCGCCACGGCCAACGCCGACGCCTCGATCACCTGGGCCGGAGTCATCCAGTCCACCGGCCAAACGCTGAAGGCCCCCACCGGCTTCCCCACCACCAGCCCCAAGATGTTCGTCACCGTCAAGGCGACCGGCGCGGGAGCCCCCGCCACCGCCACCGGGGAGGCGACGCTGGGCACGGTCACCATCGGCCAGGCCATCACGCTTCCCACCAGCGTCACCGTCAAGATCAAGCCCACCACCACGGGCACCGTGACGCTGACCGCCGGCGACCTGGCCTTCGGCACCTCGGCGTCCTCGCCTGCGATCAAGTGCCTGGCCCCCACGACGGGCCTCAAGACGTACACCTTCCAGGTGGGCTCCTCGACCGGCACCCCGACCACCTCCCCCACCCCGACCAACACGACCTCCAGCCCCAAGCCCACCAAGACCAGCACCGCGACAGTGACGGTCACCCCCTCCACCAAGAAGTCGAAGACCCCCAAGGCCGGGGCCGACACCGGTGGTGGCGGTGAGGCGGGGCCCGACGGGCGGATGTTCATCCTGACCGGCACCGCGCTGGTGGGCGCGGCGGCCGTCGGCGGGCTGGTCATGCGGCGCCGTAACGCCACCAGGGGCTGACGGGCATGTCGGGGCACTATCCGTACGGCGGCGGCGGTGGCGGGCAGGTGCCGCCGCCCGCGGACAGGGGGAGTGCGGCGCTCAGGACCGTGCTCATCGGGGCGGCCATCGCCGGCGTCGTCACCGTCGTGGCCGGGCTGCTGATCGTGTTGAACTCCCCCCAGGAGTACGGCCTCGCGAGCAGCAACCGGGAGACCCTGAAGCTGCAGGCGCAGCCGGACGGGAAGGCCACCGGGCAGCCCGAGCAGGCGCTCTTCCAGGCGGCCCCCGACGTGCCGCCGCCGCTGCCGCAGATCAACCCCGCGCCCCCCATGCTGCCGTCCACGCCCAAGCGGATCGTGATCAAGAGGCTCGGGATCAACGCGCCGATCATGTCCGTCGGGCTGAGGAAGGACGGGACGATCGAGGTGCCCCCGTCGGAGAACCCCAACCTGGCCGGGTGGTACCGGAACATGTCCACCCCGGGTGAGGCGGGGCCGGCCGTGATCCTCGGGCACAAGGACACCAGGACGCGCAGCGCCGTGTTCAGCAGGCTGCCCGAGCTCAAGAACGGCGACACCATCGAGATCCAGCGCCAGGACAAGACGACCGCGGTGTTCACCGTGGGCGGCATCGAGCAGGCGAGCAAGAAGACGTTCCCGACCCAGCGCGTCTACGGGCCGCAGGAGAACGCTCAACTGCACCTGATCACCTGCGGTGGGGCCTACGATCGCACGATCGGCCACTATGACGACAACGTCATCGTCTATGCGACGATGACGAGCTCCTATCGAAGCTGACAAGCGCGGAGGCGGGCTATGGGCTGGATGGCCAAGCGGAGACTGCGTACCGGCCCGACGGCGGCCCTGCCCGCCAAGCCGGATCCGGCCGAGCTGCTGCGCATCGTGCGGCTCGCCGACCCCGGGGCGAAGAAGGACGGCGACGACATCGTGGCCACCGACGTGCGGGTGTACGCGCCCGTGGAGGCCGAGCCCGAGCTGACCGGTGGCGAGCTGGAGAAGGTGTGGGCGGTCAGGGTGGCCGCCGAGGGGCCGCTGCCGCTGAACTTCTTCGACCGCTATCTCGCCGAGGGCCTGGCCTTCCGGCTCAAGGGGCTGGCGGTGTGCCGGGGCGAGGTGAGCGACCCGGCCGACGAGGAGGAGAGCGGGCCGGCCGTCATCCTTCCCACGCGGCCGACCGCCGAGGAGCTGGCGCCGCTGCTGGAGCAGGACGAGGAGGACGAGTTCGCGTTCAGGGCCGGTGACATCAGGGCCGTGCTCGTCCCGGAGAAGGGGCAGCCGCCCGCCGTGCAGGAGCTCCTGCCCTTCGCCGTCGAGCTGACCGCGATCGAGTTGCGCGGCGACGAGCCCGCCAAGCTGGGCGCGCTCGCCCTGGAGCTGGCCGAGGCGCTGAACGGGCTGGTCGTGGACCGCTGGCGGTTCCGGATCGACGCGGCGGAGGAGCTGGTCCCGCCCACGCGTGAGTAGAACCTCATTCTGTTGTAGTCTGCCCCTAGTAACCGAATAATGCTCGGTTTCCAGGAGGCACTGTGGCAGAGGCGTACATCGTCGGGGCGGTCCGCACCCCGGTCGGCAAGAAGAAGGGCGGCCTTTCCACCGTCCACCCCACTGACCTGGCCGCGCACACGCTGAAGGCGCTGATCGACCGCACGGGTGTCGACCCCGCGGCGGTCGAGGACGTCATCATGGGGTGCGTCATGCAGTTCGGCCCCCAGAGCATGGACATCGCGCGGAACGCCTGGCTGTCGGCGGGCCTGCCGGAGACCACCGCCGGTGTCACGATCGACCGGCAGTGCGGCTCCTCGCAGCAGTCGATCCACTTCGCCGCCCAGGGCGTGATGTCCGGCACCCAGGACCTGGTCGTGGCCGGCGGCGTGGAGTCGATGAGCATCGTGCCGATGGGCTCGTCGATCACGGCCGCGCTGGAGAAGGGCATGCCCTTCCCGTTCGGCGAGAAGTGGGTCGAACGGTACGGCAAGCAGGAGATCTCGCAGTTCCGCGGCGCGGAGCTGATGTGCGAGAAGTGGGGCTACACGCGGGAGACGCTGGAGCGGTTCGCGCTCGAGTCCCACCAGCGCGCCGCCAAGGCCATCGCCAACGGCTACTTCAAGGACCAGATCGCCCCCGTCAACGGCGTCGAGGACGACGAGGGGCCGCGGGCCGACACGACCCTGGAGAAGATGGCCACGCTCAAGACCCTGAAGGAGGGCGGCCAGATCACCGCCGCCACCTCCTCGCAGATCTCCGACGGCTCCGGCGCGGTGCTGATCGCCTCGGAGCAGGCGGTCAGGGACCACGGCCTGACGCCGCGGGCCCGCATCCACCAGCTCGCCCTCATGGGCGACGACCCGGTCTACATGCTGACCGCGCCGATCCCCGCCACGCGGCGGGCGCTGGAGAAGGCCGGCATGTCGATCGACGACATCGACGTGGTGGAGATCAACGAGGCGTTCGCGCCGGTGCCGCTGGCCTGGACGCACGAGCTCGGCGCCGACCCGGTCAAGGTCAACCCGAACGGCGGCGCCATCGCGCTCGGCCACCCGCTCGGCGGCACGGGCGCGATCCTGATGACCAAGCTCCTGCACGAGCTCGAGCGCACGGGCGGCCGGTACGGGCTGCAGACGATGTGCGAGGGCGGCGGCCAGGCCAACGTGACCATCATCGAGCGCCTCTAAAAAGCCTCTGAAAGGCATGAAAAGCGCGAGCGCCGCCTCCTGGCGTACGGTGGAGGCGGCGCTCGCCTAACTACCATCCTGGTAGTTGTCTAGCGGCCCTTCGGCGGGATGCGCCGGGGCGGCATGATCGGCCGTTGCGGCATCTTGGGCATCGGCCGCGTCACGGGCAATCCGGGAAGGTTCTTTTTCCGGGATGAACGGACTCGCATGAGGGAGCTCCTTTACACAGATTCACGACGCGGCTCATCGAGGCCGGTCGGCAAGCCGCGTCTGGACGGATGACGGGCTGTCTCGCTGCTGAGCAGCGGTGAATCACAGGTAAAGGCGCATGTCCATGACAGTACGGGCCGGCCGTAATCCCGTGCAACCGAATTAACGCCGGGCGGCCATCAGCCGGGACACCGCCACCGCCGCCCCCGACAGCGCCGCCACCAGCAGCGTGATCGACAGGGGCGCGGCGAAGTAGGTGAGCTGGGCCCACGTCACCGCCCGCCCGTTCATGAGGAACGAGATCAGGTCCGGATAGGCCGCCAGCACGGCCACGGGCAGCAGCACCGGCACCAGTCGCCACCAGACCCGCTTGCCCGCGCGCCGGGCCGCCCAGCGCCGGGCGCGCAGCACGCCCAGGACGCCGAGGCCCGCCGCGGCCGCCGCGAGCACGCCCAGCACCAGCTCGAACAGCTGCCGGTCGCCTCCGGGCACCTCAGGGGCGTGGCCCTCGCTCAGGGCGGTCAGTCCCTGCATGACGGTGTAGGTGTCGTCGGTCAGCGCCGCCCCGTTCGCCATGACGGCGAAGCCGTAGCCGGTCTTGGGCGAGACAGCCTCGACGGCGTTGTACGTGAACAGGTTCCCCGAGTGCACGAGCTGGCCGGTCTCCCGCTCGACGCCCCAGCCCATGCCGTAGTCGCGGATCTTGCCGGGCGTGTGCATGGCGTCCAGGCTCTCCCGCTTGACCAGCGGGCGCCCGTCGCCCGACTGCGCGATCAGCCACTTGCCCATGTCGGCGGCCGTGGTGATCACCCCGCCCGAGCCGCTGTCGTTGAGGAAGCCGGACAGCTCGGGTCGCGGGAGCCAGGCGCCGAAGATCGAGTTGTAGCCGTCGGCCGGCCGGACGACCTGGTCGCTGACGGCGCTGGACTTCATGCCCAGCGGGCCGAACACCCGCTCCCGCAGGTAGTCGCCGAACGGCTGCCCGGAGGCCACCTCGACCAGCCGGGCGGCCAGGTCGTAGTTGACGTTGCAGTACTCCCAGCGGGTGCCGGGGGCGGCGCGCAGCTCGGAGCCGGACAGCCGGGAGGTGTAGTCGGCCAGCGAGGTGGCGCCCTCCACCGCGGCGATGTCGACCGTCGTGTCCGACAGGCCGGAGGTCTGGTTCAGCAGCTGCCGTACGGTGATCGCCGCCGCGCGCGGGTCCGCCATCCTGAACCCCGGCAGCTGCGCGGCCACCGGCCCGTCCAGATTGATCTTGCCGCGCTCCACGAGCGTCATCACGGCCATCGCGGTGAACGACTTGCTGACCGAGGCGACGCGCATCGGGGTGTTCGCGGTGACGGGACGCCCCTCGGAGTCGTGGCCGTAGCCGGCCGCGTGCACGACCTCGCCGTTGTGCGTCACGACCACGGACATGCCGGGCAGGCCGGTGGAGTCCATGGCCTGGCGCAGGTAGGCGTCGATGGACTGGGAGGTCGGCTGCGGGGCGGGCGCGAGGGTCAGCGCCGTCGAGAGGCCGATCAGGAGGGACTTCACTGCTATCACGGAGAGAAACCTAGGAAGTCACCCCCGTCCTCCGGATCGGCCGACCGTCCAGTACCACCCCTGACGAAAGTCAGGTCAGGCGCTCCGGGACGGTGTTGTGGACCTGCTGGAAGATCACCGACGTGCGGAAGCCGACGATCTCCTTGCGCTTGCTCAGCCGGTCGAGCAGGAACGAGTGCAGGTGGTCCAGGTCCTGCACCGCCACGTGCAGCAGGAAGTCGTCCCCGCCCGCCAGCACGAACACGCTGAGCACCTCCGGCATCGCCGCCGCCGACGACTTGAACGCGTTGATCACCGCCCGGCTCAGCGGCCGTACCTGGACCGAGACCATGGCCTGCACGCTCCGGTTGAGCGCGGCCGGGTCGATCTCGGCGTGGTAGCCGCGGATCACGCCGCGCCGGGTGAGCGACCTGACCCGCTCCAGACAGGTGGAGGGCGCGACGCCGAGCTGCCGGGCCAGCTCCCGGTTGGACTGCCGCGCATCCGTTTGGAGCAGGCGCACGATCTCCGAATCAAGTTCGTCCATGGCTGGATGGTCTCATGCGGTTCCGGCCATTCGTTCGGCTCGCGGGGGTTGGCGCCGAATGGGTGCATTACTTTCGGCGGCATGTCGGAACATCGCATAGGCGCAGCACACGGCACGGCACTGCTGGTCGGGGCGGTCCTGGGGCCGGGGATGCTGGTGCTGCCGCACCTCGCCGCCGATGCCGCGGGGCCCGCGTCCGTGCTGGCCTGGGCCGGGCTGATCGCGCTGAGCGTGCCCGTCGCGCTGACCTTCGCCGCGCTCGGCGCCAGGTACCCCGACGGCGGGGGAGTGGCGAGCTTCGCCGGGCTCGCGTTCGGCCGGCACGCCTCCGCCGTGGTCGGCTGGTGGTTCTACGGCGCCGTCCCCATCGGCACCGTCGCCGGCGCGCTGGTCGGCGGCCAGTACGTCGAGGCCACGCTGGGCATGGACGCCACCCTGGCCGCCTGCCTGATCCTGGGGGCCGCCTTCGCCGCCAACGCCGCCGGGCTGCGCGCCTCGGGAGGGCTGCAGATCGGCCTCGTCGTCCTGCTCGTCGCGCTCCTGGCCACGGCCGTGGTCACCGCCGCGCCGCACGCCGACCCGGGCAACTTCACCCCCTTCGCCCCGTACGGCGCCGCGGGCGTGGCGGACGCGGCCGGCGTGCTGCTGTTCGCCTTCGTCGGCTGGGAGGCGGCCAGCCACCTGTCGGCCGAGTTCGCCGGAAAGGGGAACGGCCTGGTCAGGGCCACCGCGGTGGCGCTCGTCGTGATCGGGATCCTGTACGTGGGCGTGTCGGTCACCTCCGTCGGCGTGCTCGGCCCCGGCATGACCGGCGTGCCGCTCACCGCGATGCTGGAGACCGGCATCGGCCCCGCCGCGCGGCCCGTCACCGGGGTGGTGGCGGTGCTGCTGACCTTCGGCGCGGTCAACACCTACCTCGCGGGGGCCTCCCGGCTGGGCGCGGCCATGGCCAGGGACGGGGCGCTGCCGGGCTGGTTCGCCAAGGGCGGGGCGCCGGGCGAGACGCCGTACCGGAGCCTGGGGCTGCTCGCCGTGCTCAGCGTGCCCGTGCTGGTGTGGGCGGTGGACCTGGACCTGCTCATGCGGGCCACCTCGGCCTGCCTGGCCGCGGTCACGGCGGCGGGCGTGGTGGCGGCGGTGCGGATGCTGCCCGCGGGGCGGCACCGGAACACGGCCGTGGTGGGCGCCGGGCTGTCGTTCGTGGCGCTGGCGTTCTGCGGCGGCTATCTCGTGGTGCCCGCCGTGCTCGCCTTGGTCGCGGTCGGGGCTCTGAAAGCGAATGTTCGTCGTTCGTACAGAATCAGGCGATGAGGCGCCGTCAGGCGGGCAGTACTCCTAGCACAGGACGGCGGATCGTCGGGAGGTGCTATGACCGAGCACGCCAAGTACGCGGAGTCCAGGGAGGTCGGCGAGCAGGCCCGCGAGAAGGAGTGGACGCGGCCCAGCTTCGCCAAGCAGCTCTTCCTCGGCGACTACCGGCTGGATCTCGTGTACCCCGTGCCGACGCTGTCCGACGAGGCGACCAAGCGGGGTGAGGAGTTCGTCAGGGCGGTGCGGCGCTACCTGGACGCCCACGTCGATCCCGCGCTCATCGAGCGGACCGCGCAGGTGCCCGACGAGGTGGTCAAGGGGCTGGCGGCGCTCGGGGCCTTCGGCATCACGATCGGCGAGGCGTACGGCGGGCTCGGGCTGCCCTACCTGTACTACTGCCGCACCCTCATGCTCGTCGGCTCGTACTGCCCGGCGCTGGCCACGCTGCTGTCGGCGCACCAGTCGATCGGGGTGCCGCAGCCGATCAAGCTGTTCGGCACCGAGGAGCAGAAGCGGGAGTTCCTGCCGAGGTGCGCGGCGGGCGAGATCTCAGCGTTCCTGCTGACCGAGCCCGACGTGGGCTCCGACCCGGCCCGCCTGTCCACCACCGCCGTGCGCGACGGCGACGACTACGTGCTCGACGGCGTCAAACTGTGGACGACGAACGGTGTCGTCGCCGATCTCCTGGTGGTCATGGCCAGGACCGGCAAGAAGATCAGCGCGTTCGTGGTCGAGGCCGACACTCCCGGCATCACGGTCAAGCGACGCAACGGCTTCATGGGGCTGCGCGGCATCGAGAATGGGGTCACCGAGTTCTCCCAGGTCAGGGTGCCTGCCAAAAACCTGATCGGGCGCGAGGGACAGGGCCTGAAGATCGCCCTGACCACGCTGAACACCGGCCGCCTGTCGCTGCCGGCCACCTGCGCGGGCAACGCCAAGTGGGCACTCAAGATCGCCCGCGAGTGGGGCAACGAGCGCGTGCAGTGGGGGCGCAGGGTCGGCGAGCACGAGGCCGTGGCCACGAAGATCGCGTTCATCGCGGCGAGCGCGTACGCGCTCGAAGCCCTCTGCGAGCTCACCAGCCGCCTGGCCGACGACCGGCGCAACGACATCAGGATCGAGGCGGCGCTGGCCAAGCTGTACGCGTCGGAGCTGTCGTACCAGGTGATCGACGAGCTGGTCCAGATCAGGGGCGGGCGCGGCTACGAGACCGCCGAGTCGCTCGTGGCGCGCGGCGAGCGCGGCGTGCCCGCCGAGCAGATGCTGCGCGACTCCCGCATCAACCGCATCTTCGAGGGCTCCTCCGAGATCATGCGGCTGATGATCACCCGCGAGGCGGTGGACGCCCACCTGTCGGCCGCCGGGGAGCTGATCAACCCCGACGCCTCCCGCCAGGAACGCGCCCAGGCCCTGCGCCGGGCCGGCGGCTTCTACGCCAGGTGGCTGCCCACGCTGGTGGCCGGCACCGGCAACCTGCCCGCGTCGTACGCCGACTTCGGCCCGCTGGCCACGCACCTGCGCTTCGTGGAGCGGACCAGCCGCAAGCTGGCCCGGTCCACCTTCTACGGCATGTCCCGCTGGCAGGGCCGGCTGGAGCACAAGCAGTCGTTCCTCGGCAGGCTCGTGGACATCGGGGCCGAGCTGTTCGCCATGACCGCCGTGTGCGTCAAGGCGGAGGAGGACTCCAGGGACCTCGGGCGGCGGCCGTACGAGCTCGCCGACACCTTCTGCCACCAGGCACGACGCCGCGTGGACGCGCTGTTCGCCCGGCTCTGGGACAACAGCGACGCGGGTGACGTGCGCCTGGCCGGCTACGTGCTCGACGGCCGCTACGGGTTCGTCGAGGAAGGCATCCTCGACCCCTCCATCGAGGGCCCGTGGATCGGCACGCCGCAGGGTGGGGAGAGTATCCGGAGAAAGATCCTCTGACGCCCGGTCTAGACCGGTTGTGAGGTTTTTCGGGTCTTAGCGTTTTCAAACTGATACGAGCCGGTATAGACCGGCTCGCAGATCCGGGCTTACGCTGGCGCAAACGCGTCGAGCTCCACGCTCGCGTGCCCCATCCCCCAGGACGGGGTCCGTTGGCTGGTACGGACCAGCACCCGTCCGACGAGAAGGCGGTATCTCCAGTGAACATGAAGCTTGTGGGCGGCGCCGCTCTCGGCCTTGCCACGATGCTGGTCCTGGCCGGCTGCGGCTCCGGCGGTTCCGGCGGCTCCGGCGACGGCGGGGGCAACACGCAGGCGTCGGGCGGCGGGCAGGTCACCCTGAAGATGGTCGCCGCCGACTACGGCGACGGCCCCGGCAAGCCGAACTCGGGCGAGACGTTCTGGAAGGGCGTCGTGGACGAGTTCCAGGCCGCCAACCCGAACATCAAGGTCGACGTCCAGGTCATCAACTGGAACGACATCGACAAGCAGGTCGCCACCATGGTCCAGAACGGCCAGGTGCCCGACATCCTGCAGACCGGCGACTACTCCGGCTTCGTCAAGGACGGGCTGCTCTACAAGGTGGACGAGGTGCTGTCGCCGAACGTCTCGGGCGACATGCTGCAGAAGTTCGCCGAGTTCGGCAAGGTCGACGGCACCGCGTACGGCATCCCGTTCGTCTCCTCCGCGCGGGCGCTGTTCTACAACAAGGACCTGTTCCAGAAGGCCGGCATCGCCGAGCCGCCGAAGACGTGGGACGAGCTCAAGGCCGACGCCGAGAAGCTGAAGAAGGCCGGCGTCACGCAGCCGTTCGGCCTGCCGCTCGGCCAGGAGGAGGCCCAGGGCGAGTCGTTCCTGTGGATGCTGGGCAACGGCGGCGGCTACAAGGACGCCTCCGGCAAGTGGGCGATCAACTCGCCGCAGAACGTCGAGACGTTCACGTACATGAAGGGCCTGGTCGACGCGGGCCTGACCACCCCCAACCCGGGCACCAAGGACCGCAAGACGGTCTGGGAGGACTTCGGCGCGGGCAAGGTCGGCATGGTCAACGGCGGCCCCATGTCCATCCCGATCTTCGACGCGGCCGGGCTGAAGAACTACGGCGTCGCGCCGATCCCCGGCAAGAGCGGCCCGCTCGACACCACGCTCGGCGTCATGGACTGGATCATGGCGTTCAACAAGAACGGCCACGCCGCCGAGATCAAGAAGTTCTTCGACTTCTTCTACACCGGCAGCGCCGCCCAGAAGATCTCCGACACGTACAAGCTGCTGCCCGTCACCAACGGCGGCATCCAGAAGCTGTCGGGCGACGAGAAGCTCAAGCCGTTCCTCGACGCGCTGCCCAACGCCAGCTTCTACCCCTTCCAGGACCCCAAGTGGGCCGAGGTGAACCCGGCGATCAAGCAGACCATCGGCGGGGCCGTCAAGGACGACCCGGCCAAGGTCCTCGGTGAGCTGCAGAAGACCGCCGAAGCGGCCGGCTGACAGGTCGGGGGCCCGTGCGGCCGGCGCTCTCAGCGGTGCCGGCCGCACCGTCTTGGAAGGTTGCTCATGAGAAGGTTGCGCGCCCTGGAGCCCCTCGCGTGGGTCGGGCCCGCCGTGGTGCTGATCGCGCTGGTCGTGCTCTGGCCCGTGATCGAGATGATCAGGTCGTCGTTCCTCAAGATCAGCCGCTTCGGGGTGGTCCAGGGAGGCAACGGCTTGGCGAACTACGAGAAGCTGTTCGCCGAGAAGGACTTCGCCGACATCATGGTCCGCAGCGTGATCTGGGTGGTCGCGGTCGTCG
Organism: Nonomuraea angiospora; assembly: GCF_014873145.1. NCBI lineage: Bacteria > Bacillati > Actinomycetota > Actinomycetes > Streptosporangiales > Streptosporangiaceae > Nonomuraea > Nonomuraea angiospora. The sequence continues at coordinate 8,730,553 of NZ_JADBEK010000001.1, forward strand.
CGCTCACCGTGCTGATCTCGCTGGCCCTCGCCCAGCTGTTCAACCAGAACTTCCCGCTGCGCAAGGCGGCCCGGTGGGCGCTGATCGCGCCGTGGGCCGCGTCGGTGCTGATGACGGCGATCATCTTCAAGTGGATGCTCGACCCCGAGGTCGGCGTGATCAACCAGATCCGGCTGAAGCTGGGGCTGATCGACGCGATGGGCGGGGCCTCGGCCGACCAGCTCGGCGACGCCTCCACCGCGATGCCGTGGCTGGTGTTCGTGGCCGTCTTCGTGTCGGTGCCGTTCACCACGTACGCGCTGCTGGCCGGGCTGGCGACGATCCCCGCCGACGTCTATGAGGCGGCCAAGATGGACGGAGCCGGCCGGCTGCGGACGTACTGGTCGATCACGCTGCCGCTGCTGCGGCCCGCGCTCACGGTGGCGGCGCTCATCAACGTCATGAACGTCTTCAACAGCTTCCCGATCATCTGGGCCATGACGCACGGCCAGCCCGGCTACTCCACGGCCACCTCGACGATCCTCATGTTCATCCTCAAGGGCTCGAACATCGGCGAGTCGGCGGCCATGTCCGTCGTCAACTTCGGCATGGTGATCATCCTGACCGCGATCTTCCTCAAGGTCTCCCGCTGGAACAAGGAGGTGGCGTGATGGCGATCAAGACCCTGCCGTCGCAGGCCACCCGGCCGCGCCCCCACGTCAGGCCGGCGCCGCGGCGCGGCATGCCGAAGCTCAAGACCGTGCTCGTCGCGGCCGCCGCGTACGTCGTCGCGTTCGTCTTCCTGTTCCCGTACGTGGTGATGCTGCTCACCTCGCTGCGCTCGCAGGAGTCGCTGCGCGAGGTGTCGTTCTGGCCGAAGGAGTGGGTGTGGTCCAACCTCGCCAACTTCTGGACCAGCGGCCTGGCCGGCAACCTGTGGGTGACGCTCAAGGTCGCCGGCGGCTCGACCGTGCTGGTGCTCCTGGTGGCGCTGCCGGCCGCGTACTACTCGGCCCGGCACCACTTCAGGGGGCGCACGGCGTTCCTGATCCTCGTGCTGATCACCCAGATGTTCCAGCCCACGGCCATGCTGGTCGGCATCTACCGCGAGTTCTACCAGTTCGGGCTGGTGGACTCGATCTGGTCGCTGATCCTCGTGAACGGCGGGTTCAACCTGGCGTTCGCGGTGTGGATCCTGAACGCGTACTTCGCCTCGATCCCGCGCGAGCTGGAGGAGGCGGCGTTCATCGACGGGAACGGGCGCTTCGGTGCGCTGTTCAGGATCACGCTGCCGCTGGCCATGCCCGGCGTCATCACGGCGCTGATCTTCACCTTCATCGCCGCCTGGAACGAGTTCGTGGTCGCCCTGACCCTGACCACCACGCCGGAGAACCAGCCGCTCACGGTGGCGCTCAACTCGTTCATCGGTCAGTACCAGGTGGACTGGCAGAACCTGTTCGCCGGGTCGGTGATCGCCACCATCCCCGTGATCATCCTCTTCGCGCTGATCGAGCGGAAGGTGGTGGGCGGCCTCACGGCCGGGTCGATCAAGTAGCGCCTACGCCTTGGGCTGGGGCACCCGTGCCACGCAGAAGACCGTCTGGCCGAACGGTGGCCTGATGAACCGCTCGATGAAGCGGGTCGTCGGGACCACCGTACGGTCGTAGATCTTGACCAGGCGCGGGTCGGGGTAGCCGACGCCGCCCCGGCGCACGGCGGCCCACCAGGCGATGCCGCCCAGGAAGTTGATCGGCTTGAGCACCTCGACGTCCAGGCCCGCCTTGGCGACCGTCGCGCCGAGCGTCTTGGGCGTGTAGCGCTGGACGTGGCCCACCTTGCGGTCGAAGTCTCCGTAGAGCTGCATGTAGCCGGGCACCCAGATGATGATCCGCCCGCCCGGCAGCGTGACCCGGGCCAGCGAGCGCAGCGCCTCGGCGTCCTCCTCGATGTGCTCCAGGACGTTCATCATGACGACGGTGTCGACCTTGTCCTCAAGGGGGATGTCGGTCGGCAGCCCGAACTGCAGGACGTCGATGTCGTCGCGGCCCGCGAACCGCTTTTCCAGCTGCTCGACGCAGTAGGGGTCGAAGTCACTCACGACCAGCCTGTCGAGCCGCGGCAGGAACTGCTCGGCGAAGTGGCCGAGGCCCGAGCCGATCTCCAGCATCGAACGGCCGACATGCGGGGCGACCATGTCCAGCTCGTACTGCCGATAGTTCTTGGCCTCGTCCCCACCCAGGTGGTTCTCCAGGGCCTCGTCACCGGCCGCCGGTTGCACTACACGGTCATACCCAGACATAGTCCCGTTCCTTCTCGGGGGGCTCATGGATTGCCCGAGTCTAATGCCCCGATCACTGGTGACGTTCACCCGATACGCGAAAGACCCTTCCCCGGGGCGCCTCGAATGGGGTGGAATCTGACTCGCCATGAACGACGACGAGGCGATCGAGCGCTCGCTCGCCGGTGACCAAGCCGCCTATGAGGTGCTGGTCGCCCGCTACAGCGCGCTCGCCCACCGTACCGCTTTCATGCTGGGGGCGGGGGACGAGGCCGAGGACGTCGTGCAGGAGGCGTTCGTCAAGGCGTACCGGCACCTGCCGGGTTTCCGCAGGAGCTCGCCGTTCCGCCCGTGGCTGCTGCGGATCGTGGCCAACGAGACCCACAACCTGACCCGCTCGCGGGGCCGCCGCTCCGAGCTGGCCTTACGGTTGAGCGCCACGACGTCCGCGGCCGCGCCCGACGACCCCGAGGGCACCGCGGTGGCCGGCGACCGGCGCTCGCGCCTGCTGGAGGCGGTACGCCGGCTGCCCGAGCGGGAACGCCAGGCCGTCGTCTGCCGGTACTTCTTACAGCTGACCGAGGCGGAGACGGCGCAGGTGCTCGACTGGCCCGTGGGCACCGTCAAGTCCAGCACGCATCGGGGGCTGGCCCGGCTGAGGGAGGAGGTGGGCAATGAACTCGCGTGAGCCTTCCGACGACCTGGAGGCCGAACTCCTGGCGCTCGGCGACCTCCTCGACGTCCCCTCCGGCCCGCCGCCCTCCGACGTGGCCGCGGCCGTACGCGCCCGCCTGGAGGACGCTCACGGTGAGGCGCCCGATCCCCTCCGGTCTCACCCCCCGGCGCGGCGCCGCCGGCGCGCGAGGTGGAAGGTCGTCACGGCCGTCGTCCTCGTCGTCATCGCGATCACGGCCGCGACCCCCCAGGGGCGGGCGGCGGTGGTACGGATCCTGCGCTTCGCCGGGATCGAGCTCCGGGTCGGCGACGCGCAGCCCAAGCCCGTCATCAGCGTCACGCCCCTGCCGTACGAGCACACCGTGGACCAGGACGGCCTGAAAGCCGAGGCGAAGTTCCCGGTCAGGACGCCGAAGGCGCTGGGGGAGCCCGAGCGCACCACGGTGTCCGACAGGGGCCGCGTCGTGTCGATGTTCTGGCCGGGCGGCGTCCGGCTCGACCAGTTCGACGGCGGCCTCGACCCGGTGCTGTTCAAGAAGCTCGGCCCGCCCTGGCCCGACTACGCCAAGGTCGGCCCCTACCAGGCCTGGTGGATCCAGGGGGCGCACCCGCTCGGCTACCTCACCCGCCAGGACGGCACCGAGATCCCCCTGCGCCAGGCCGGCCCCACCCTCATCTGGCAGCAGGACGCCCTGAACTACCGCCTGGAAGGCGTCAAGACCAAGGAAGAGGCCGTCCGCGTCGCCGCGTCACTCGGCTGAGCCCGTCAGCCACTCGTCCACGCCCGCGAGCAGCTCCTTGCGCACCGGCTCGGGAGCCGCGGAGGCGCGCAGGGACTGGCGGGCCAGCTCGGCCAGCTCCGCGTCGCTGAAACCGTAGACGTCCCTGGTCAGCTCGTACTGGCTCAGCAGCCGCGCGCCGAACAGCAGCGGGTCGTCGGACCCCAGGGCGATCGGCACGCCCGCGTCGAACAGCCGCCGCAGCGGCACGTCGGCGGCCCGCTCGGCCACGCCCAGGCCCACGTTGGAGGTGGGGCAGACCTCGCAGCAGATCTGCCGGTCGGCCAGCCGGTGCATGAGCCGCTCGTCCTCCGCCGCCCGCACCCCGTGCCCGACCCGGTCCGCGTCCAGGTCGTCCACGCACTGCGCCACGCTGCGCGGGCCCAGCAGCTCGCCCCCGTGCGGCACGGACAGCAGCCCGCCCCGCTTGGCGATCCTGAACGCCCGCTCGAAGTCCCTGGCCGCGCCCCGCCGCTCGTCGTTGGACAGCCCGAACCCCACCACGCCCTTGCCGGCGTACTGGGTGGCGAGCCGGGCCAGCGTGTTGGCGTCGAGCGGGTGGCGGGTCCTGTTGGCCGCCACGACCACCGCGATCCCGATCCCCGCGTGCTCGGCCGCCAGGCGCGCCGCGTCCAGCGTCAGCTCCAGCGTCGCCGTCAGCCCGCCGAACCGCTGCGCGTACCCCGACGGGTCCACCTGGATCTCCAGCCACCGGGACCCGGCCGCCGCCTCGTCCTCGGCCGTCTCGCGTAGCAGCCGGTAGACGTGCTCCGGGCGGGTCAGCACGGACCTGGCGATGTCGTACAGCCGCTGGAACCTGAACCACCCGCGCTCGTCGGTGGCCCGCAGCTTGGGCGGCCAGTCCTCCTCCAGCGCGTCCGGCAGGTGCAGCCCCTGCTCCCTGGCCAGCTCGATAAGCGTGGAATGCCGCATCGATCCGGTGAAGTGCAGGTGAAGATGCGCCTTGGGCAGCGTGTTCAGGGGCCTTGCCATTTGCATATCTTGCCACTCAACCCCGGGACCGCTTCGCGCGTTGGGGAGGGCGAAAGGGGACCTTCGCTCATGACAGATGACGATGAGGCGGCCTTCGACGAGTTCCTGGCCGCCCGGAGCACCTCGCTGCTGCGCACCGCGATCCTGGTCTGCGGAGCGACCGAGCACGACGCCGAGGACCTGGTGCAGCACGCGCTGGAGAAGGTCTACCGGCACTGGCCGCGGATCAGGCGCGACAACCCGGAGGCGTACGCGCGCAAGGTCGTCGTGAACGCGGCGATCAGCAAGGCGCGGCGGCGCAAGATCGTGCAGGAGATCACCTTCGCCCGGCCGCCGGAGACCGCCGCCGACGCCCCCGACCTCGACCTGCGCCACGCGCTCATCAGGGAGCTGCGCAGGCTGCCGCCCAAGATGCGGGCCGTGCTCGTCCTGCGCTACTGGGAGGACCAGTCGGAAGGGGACACCGCGGCCCTGCTGGGCTGCTCGGCCGGGACCGTGAAGAGCCAGGCGGCGCGGGGGCTCGCCAGGATCCGCGAAAACATGAATGTCGCAAAGGAAGTGACCAGATGAGGATCGAGGACGACCTCGCGGACGCCATGGCGGCCCACGTCGCCGACGTGCAGGCCCCGCCGGACCTGGGCAGGTCCGTACGGCGCCGCAACCGCTCCCGCGTGCTCCGCTTCCGGGTGGCGGGCGCGGCGCTCGTCACGGCGGCCGTGGCGGTGGCCGTGCCCGTGGCACTGAACTCCGGGGAACCCGCCGGTGGGCAGGCCGCGACCGGTCAGGACCGGGCCGTGGTGCGCGACGACGTGACCGTGCCGGACGTGACGGGCAAGCCCGCCACCGAGGCGGCGTCCCTCCTGCGCGCGGCCGGGCTGCTGGCCGACGTGGCGGCGACGGAGGTGCGGGACAACCGGGTGATCGGGCAGAAGCCTGCCGCCGGGGAGCAGGTGGCGCCCGGCAGCCATGTCGAGCTCACCCTGGAGCCGCCGCCCGTCACGATGCCGCAGGACCTGGGCGATCTGGGCGACGGGCGGGAGTTCGGCGGCATCCGCCTGGATTACCTGCCGGAAGGGCTCGAATGGGGCAAGTGGTCGGGCAAGGACGGGTTCGGCAAGCACAGTTTCACCACCACCTATGACAAGCCGGGCAACGAGCCGGGGCACTACTCCGTACAGGTGATCGTGTACGAGGGAGAGGCCGCCAAGAGCGCCCTCGCCCGCTTCCCCAAGGCCGGCGCCGAGACCGTGGACGTCGGCGGCAGGAAGGCGCGCCTGGCGACGCTCGGCGAGGGCGGCGGGATCATGACGGACGGCTCGGAGGGCACGCTCACGATCTCCTGGAAGCTGCGCGACGGGCTCGCGGTCGAGGTCTGCTTCAGTCCCGACTACGTCAAGGACGTGGACGGCCCCGCCGAGGCCAGGAAGATCGCGGAAGCCATCCGCGCGACCGGCTGAACCCGCGGTACGGATGAGCCCGAACGGGGGATCAACCTTGCATGATCCCTGAGGGGCCTGCCGGCATCGGGCAGGGAGGCCGCGCGGCGCTCACGGCGCTGGCGTTCGCGGCGACATCTCTGATCATCTACACGCTGTTCTCCTCGGGGTTCGGGCGTCCGCGCCCGGCCCCTGTGGAGGGCCCTGTCATGGTCGGGGCCCCCGTCGCCGAGGCCACCCTCGGGGTGGTCTCCGACGATCTCTGGCTCACCTACCTCCCCGCGGGGCTGGAGCGCAGCGACGGGGGATCCGTCAAGCCGAAGGGGTCGTGGGCCAGGTTCGGCGACGCCCGGCGGTTCGTGGAGGCCCAGGTCGAGCCCGCCGCCGACTGGGTGAGCTACACCAGGAAGGCCGCCCTGCTCGACGCCCGCCCCGTCACCGTGCGCGGCAGGCCCGCGGTGGTCGGCAGGCACCCGAACGGCGGCCGGGAGATCGTCTGGATGGAGCGCGCGGGCACGGGGGCGTGGATCCGGGTCAGCGATTCCCTCGGTGGCGAACTCGTGGCAATTGCTGCCTCAGTCAAGAGTCCTGTAGGAGACTAGGAGCCTTTTCCGTGCGTTTCTTGGGGGGTCGATGCGGCGTCTGGCAGCGGTGCTCCTCATGTTCGCGCTGAGCGGGTGCGGCGCGGACGACGTGCTGCCCGCGCCCGAGGCGATCGCCTCGCCGCCGCCGGCCGAGCAGGTCCCGCACAGGGGCGTCGCGCTGTCCTGCGGCCAGACCAGGGTGGGGCTGCCCGCCATGCCCGAGGGGCTGACCAGGGCGGGCTCGTTCGGCCGACTGGGGTCGCTCACCCGCCCGCTGGAGGTCAAGGGCGTGATCTGGCGGCGGGAGGACGAGCAGCTGTACGTCGGCGTCGTGTGCGGGGCGCGGACCGCCGAGGAGTTCGTCACGCTGGTCGCCAGGTCGTCGCTGACGGCGTACAAGGGCATGCCGGCGCTGCGCTGGAACACGCGCACCGGCGTGCGCAACTTCATGTGGCTGGAGCGGCCGGGCACCGCGATCTACATCGCCGCGACGCCCGGCCTGGCCGCCCAGATCAAATACGTCGCCGCCCGCGTCGCCCTGAACCAGACGCCCTGAACGGCTGTGGCCCTGAACCAGGCGCGCTGAACGGCTAGCGCGCCTCCGACAGCAGCTTGGCCATCCGGCTGACGCCCTCGACCAGGTCGTCGTCGCCCAGCGCGTAGGACAGGCGGAAGTAGCCCGGCGTGCCGAACGCCTCGCCCGGCACCACCGCCACCTCGGCCTCCTCCAGGATCAGCTCGGCCAGCTCGCCGGACGACTGCGGCCGCCGGCCGCGCAGCTCCTTGCCGATCAGGTCCTTGACCGACGGGTACGCGTAGAACGCCCCCTTCGGTTCCGGGCAGAACACGCCCGGGATCTCGTTGAGCATCCGGACCATCGTCTGGCGGCGCCGGTCGAACGCCGCGCGCATCTCCGCCACCGCCGACAGGTCGCCGGACACGGCGGCCAGCGCGGCCGCCTGGGAGACGTTGGCGACGTTGGAGGTGGCGTGGGACTGCAGGTTGGTGGCCGCCTTGACGACGTCGGAGGGGCCGATCAGCCAGCCCACGCGCCAGCCGGTCATCGCGTAGGTCTTGGCCACGCCGTTGAGGATCACGACCCGGTCGCCCAGCTCGGGCACGGCCGTGGCGATGCTGGTGAACTCGGCGCCGCCGTACACGAGGTGCTCGTAGATCTCGTCGGTGACGACCCACAGGCCGTGCTCGGCCGCCCAGCGGCCGATCGCCTCCGTCTGCTCGCGGGAGTAGACGGCGCCCGTCGGGTTGGACGGCGAGACGAACAGCAGGACCTTGGTCCGCTCGGTGCGTGCGGCCTCCAGCTGCTCGACGCTCGCCAGGTAGCCGGTGGACTCGTCGGTCACGACGTCGACCTGCACGCCGCCGGCCAGCTTGATCGCCTCGGGGTAGGTGGTCCAGTAGGGCGCCACGACCAGAACCTCGTCGCCCGGGTCGAGCAGCGTCGCGAACGCCTCGTAGACCGCCTGCTTGCCGCCGTTGGTGACCAGCACCTGCGACGCCTCGACCGCGTAGCCGGAGTCGCGCCGGGTCTTGTCGGCGATGGCCTGCTTGAGCTCGGGCAGCCCGCCCGCCGGCGTGTACTTGTGGAAGCGCGGCTCGCGGGCGGCCTGGACCGCCGCCTCGACGATGTAGCCGGGCGTCGGGAAGTCGGGCTCGCCCGCGCCGAAGCCGATGACGGGGCGCCCGGCGGCCTTCATCGCCTTGGCCTTGGCGTCCACGGCGAGCGTGGCGGACTCGGAAATGGCGGAGATTCTCGCGGAGACGCGGGGTCGGGTGGACATGGTTCCATGGTCGCATGTGCGCAATGACCTGGGCGATCGGGATTCGGTTCGACGTACCCGGCAATCACCCGTATGCTTTCGATCGGTCCTTCCGCACAGCATGTCGGCGAGCGGTTCGGTCCAGGCAGTGGGTCGATCAGGGTAGTCTGGTCTAGCGACATAGGGCACTGGCGCAATTGGTAGCGCACCGGTCTCCAAAACCGGCGGTTGGGGGTTCGAGTCCCTCGTGCCCTGCGAGTGCGGTCCGCGCAATAATGGGCGTGTAAGCGCGCCGCAAAACTGCGTTGGATACGACAGATTTCAGGTGAGGACTGTGGCGATCGACACGCGCGGCGAGACCGCAGACAAGCCGAGTGGCGAGAAGAAGACGCGCACTTCGCCTGCCCTTTTCTATCGGCAGGTCGTCAACGAGCTCCGCAAGGTCATCTGGCCGACACGCAAGGATCTCATCACCTACACCACGGTCGTTCTGGTATTCGTTCTGATCATGGTGGCGATCGTCTACGGGCTCGACAGCGCCCTGGGATGGGCAGTCCTCAAGGTCTTCGGCGGCAGCTGATCCAGGCCCCGCCGGTGACAGTGACGGAGTCGCCAGTTCGATACGACGAAAGAGGAAGAGTCACCGTGTCCGAGTCTTCAGTTCCGGCCGGCGAGTCCCGCGAGGAGTGGGACGACGAGCTGGAAGAGGCCACTGAGGAGTCCTCCGAGGAGGAGCTCCAGGAGGAGGCCGAGGTCGCGGAGGGCGACGAGGCAGCCGAGGCTTCCGACGTCGAGGACGAGACGGTTCTTCCCGACGTCGATCCCGTCGAAGAGTTCAAGAGCTCGCTGCGCGGCCTTCCCGGTGAGTGGTACGTCATCCACTCCTACGCCGGTTACGAGAATCGCGTGAAGTCCAACATCGAGAGCCGCAACGTGTCGCTCAACATGGAGGACTACATCTACCAGGTCGAGGTGCCGACGCACACCGTCCAGGAGTTCAAGAGCGGCAAGAAGGTGCCGGTCAAGGAGCGCGTGCTGCCCGGCTACGTGCTGGTGCGCATGGAGCTGACCGACGAGTCCTGGGCCGCCGTGCGTAACACGCCCGGTGTGACCGGCTTCGTCGGCCTGTCCAACAAGCCGAGCCCGCTCAGCCTCGACGAGGTCGCCAAGCTGCTGGCGCCCGAGCCGACCGAGGAGACCAAGAAGGCCACGGCCAAGGCGAGCGCCGGCCCTTCGGTCGAGTTCGAGATCGGCGAGTCCGTCACGGTCATGGACGGCCCGTTCGCCACGCTGCCCGCCTCGGTGAGCGAGATCAGCCCCGAGTCGCAGAAGCTCAAGGTGCTCGTCTCGATCTTCGGCCGCGAGACCCCGGTCGAGCTCTCGTTCAACCAGGTCTCGAAGATCTAGGACAATCACATACACTGAGACGTTCGGTCGGCCGCCTGATCGCGAGGGCGGCCGCTGACGTGTCAGGGCTGCAATCCGTTGGCCCTGACAGGCATCGCAATCAGGACCCGGAGAAGGACAAATGCCTCCGAAGAAGAAAATCGCCGCTCTGGTGAAGGTCCAGCTCCCCGCTGGACAGGCCACCCCGGCGCCGCCGGTGGGTACCGCGCTCGGTCCCCACGGCGTCAACATCATGGACTTCGTCAAGCAGTACAACGCTGCGACGGAGGCCCAGCGGGGCAACATCATCCCCGTTGAGATCACCATTTTCGAAGACCGCAGCTTCACCTTCATCACGAAGACGCCGCCGGCGCCCGAGCTGATCAAGAAGGCCCTCGGTCTCGACAAGGGCAGCGCGGTCCCGCACCGCGACAAGGTGGGCAAGCTCAGCCGCGAGCAGCTGCGCAGCATCGCCGAGACGAAGATGCCCGACCTCAACGCCAACGACATCGAGGCGGCCGAGAAGATCATCGCCGGCACCGCCCGGTCGATGGGCATCACCGTCGCCGAGTAACACCCTTTCCCAGACATCGTGGGAGGGCCCTCGGGCCCGCGTACCACTAGGAGTTCAGCAATGAAGCGCAGCAAGGCGCACAAAGACGCGGCCGGCAAGGTCGACCGCGACAAGCTCTACACGCCCGTCGAGGCAGCGAAGCTGGCCAAGGAGACGTCGACCACCAAGTTCGACGCCACCGTCGAGGTCGCGCTGCGGCTGGGCGTCGACCCTCGTAAGGCCGACCAGATCGTGCGCGGCACGGTCAACCTCCCGCACGGCACCGGCAAGACCGCCCGGGTCCTGGTCTTCGCGACCGGTGAGCGTGCCGAGGCGGCCCGCGAGGCGGGCGCCGACATCGTCGGCGCCGACGAGCTGATCGACGAGATCTCCAAGGGCAACCGGCTCAACGAGTTCGACGCCGTGGTGGCCACGCCCGACCTGATGGGCAAGGTGGGTCGCCTGGGTCGCGTGCTCGGTCCGCGTGGTCTCATGCCCAACCCCAAGACCGGCACGGTGACGCCCGACGTCGCCAAGGCCGTCACGGAGATCAAGGGCGGCAAGATCGAGTTCCGCACCGACCGCCAGGCCAACCTCCACTTCATCATCGGCAAGACGTCGTTCCCCGAGCGCCAGCTCATCGAGAACTACGCCGCCGCCCTTGACGAGGTGCTGCGTCTCAAGCCGTCCGCGGCCAAGGGGCGCTACCTGAAGAAGGTCACGTTCTCCACGACCATGGGCCCCGGCGTCCCGGTCGACCCGAACGTCACGCGCGGCCTCACCGCTGAGCTCGACGCTTAAGCGTTCCTCTGATCGAGCCTCGCCCAGTTCCGGGCGGGGCTCTTTCTTTTTCCCACGGCTGGCCGTGGCTGCCCGGGGCGGGCCGTGACCACCGTCCCGCCGTACGGAACCGCCTCCTTGCGGCGACGAGACCGGGCGCTCGGATCTGCGCCCTCTCGGAAGCCCACCACGACCCTCGCCTCCGTGATCACGGCCCCGCCCGCCGCCCGCCGCCGGCAGCGCTGTGCGCGCCCGCCTCACGGCGCCCGGCTCTCGCTTGGGGCTGCCTGCGCGCGAGGCTGAGGGCCGTTACGAGTCTCGCGATCACGGCCCCACACCACCGCCCGAGCGCGGCCGTCTCGAAGCCGCCTGCAAGCCGCATCAGGGCGCCAGGCCCGGCGCGGGTGGCAGGCCGCCGTCACAGCCCTCGCCCTCGCGATCACGGTCCCAGCCGCCGCCCGAGCGCAGGCGACAGCGCCGTGCGCGGCCGCGTCAGGGCGTTCGGCCCCGCGCGGTGGACGTGGTGCGGATCCGGGGCCCGTCGTGCGTCCGAGGAGTCCGGGCGTGCGGGACCTGGGCTGAGTCGGATTGTGCAGGGAATGTGTGAGGGGTGTGGGGGATAACCCTGGGTTTTCCCTTATTTGTAAGGGGAAGTCGCTACGGCGATGCTACTTAAAAGTAGGGTCAAGACATGCTGAAGCGCACGATAGGACTCACCGCGGCCGGTGCCGCGCTCGTCGTGGCGGCGGTCGCCGGTTGTGGATCGAACGCCCAGCCCATCCAGGTCAACCTGGCCGCCTCTGAGGTGCTCGCGCAGGCCGCGCAGAAGACGGCCGAGGTCAGCAGCTACACGGTCGACGCCGTGGTGAACGTCACCCACTCGCAGGAGGGCTCGGGCAAGGTGCAGGGGCGCATGCTCTACCAGAGCAAGCCCCAGCTCGCCGTGGACCTCACCCTGGACACCGTCGACATGGGCGGCAGGAGCCTGCCGGGCGGCGTGCGCGCCGTGCTGCAGGGCGACACCGTCTACGTCAAGGTGGAGGCGCTCAAGGACCTCGTGGGCGCGACCAAGCCCTGGATCAAGGTGCCGCTCAGCGAGATGGGCGACTCCTCGCAGGTGAACGACTACCTGAGCAAGATCCAGCAGTTCGACCTGGGCAACGTGACCAAGCTCGTCACGGCTTCGAAGGACGTGAAGTCGGCCGGCAACGAGAGCGTCAACGGCACGGACACCACGCACTACGCCGGCACGTTCCCGGTGGACGCGGCCGTGCAGCTGCTCCCCGCCGACCAGCAGGAGCAGGCGCGTACGAACCTGGCGGAGCTCAAGGACGTCAAGTTCGACATCTGGGTGGCCTCCGACGGCCTGCCGCGCAAGCTCGCGCTGAACGGCTCCAAGGAGGGCACCACGCTCGACGCCACCCTGCTCTTCAAGGGCTTCAACGAGCCGGTCACCATCGAGACCCCGCCCGCTGACCAGGTCGGAGACATCCCCAAGGGCACGACCAACTGAGAACGATTTGGAAACTCGGCGGCCAGGCCGTACTCTGGTCGTTGCCGAAGACCGCCGGTCGTCGTCAGGTGCCTCAATGCCTGGCGACCGAAGGATCCACATCATGTGGACGGCCCGCGCAGGTGTGATGCGAGTTTCCCACATGGTGTGACCCATGTGCGTGAGCCCCGTGTGCGCCCTGCGCCCGGGGCTGTTCTCATTTTCAGGGCCTTCGCCGGTGGCACATCTGGAAGGAGGCCCATGGCGAGGGCGGATAAGGCGACAGCGGTTGCCGAGCTCAAGAGTGAGTTCGAGGGCAGCGCTGCCGCCGTTCTGACCGAGTACCGCGGTCTCACCGTCGCGCAGCTCAAGGAGCTGCGTAAGTCTCTCGGTGAGAATGCGAAGTTCGCCGTGGCGAAGAACACCCTGACCAAGATCGCGGCCACCGAGGCCGGTTTCTCTGGTCTGGATGACCTGCTCACCGGTCCGACCGCGATCGCCTTCGTCAACGGCGACGTTGTCGAGGCCGCCAAGGGTCTGCGTGACTTCGCCAAGGCCAATCCCCTTCTGGTGATCAAGGGCGGTGTCCTCGAGGGCAAGACGCTCGACGCCACCGAGATCACCAAGCTCGCCGACCTCGAGTCCCGCGAGGTCCTCCTCGCGAAGCTTGCTGGCGCGCTCAAGGCGAAGCAGAGCGCTGCCGCTGCTGTGTTCGCCGCGCTGCCCACGCAGATGGCTCAGCTGGCCGAAGCCCTGCGCGCGAAGCGCGAAGAGCCGGGCGAGTAGCACGGGGGTTGCCGCAACACCCGCGGTCCCGTTTCTAGTTTCAGCAAGTCCCGAACGTAAGGAAAAAGCATCATGGCGAAGCTCAGCACCGACGAGCTGCTCGACGCGTTCAAGGAGATGACCCTCCTCGAGCTGTCCGAGTTCGTGAAGCAGTTCGAAGAGGTCTTCGACGTCAAGGCCGCCGCCCCCGTCGCGGTCGCCGCCGCCCCCGTCGCCGGTGGTGGCGCCGAGGCTCCGGCCGCCGAGGAGCAGGACGAGTTCGACGTCATCCTCGAGGCCGCCGGCGACAAGAAGATCCAGGTCATCAAGGAGATCCGCGCCCTCACGTCCCTGGGCCTCAAGGAGGCCAAGGACCTGGTGGACGGCGCTCCCAAGCCCGTCTTCGACGGCAAGGTCAACAAGGAGCAGGCGGAGAAGGCCAAGGCTGCCCTCGAGGGCGCCGGCGCCACCGTGACCGTCAAGTAAGACGGTTTCTGTTCGCTGAAAAGGGGCGGGGACATCCTGGTGCCGGATGTCCGCCGCCCCTTTTTCGTGCCCTGAGCGGCCTCGCTCAGGAGATTCTCATGTCCGTCTCATCGCGCCGCGAAGCGGCTTGCCTAGCGTGCGAGCTGTGGTTACCGATGCGAAGTCCCGTTGGGCGCTGACCGCCCTGCTCATAGGCACCGGAGTGCTCTACATCTGGGGTCTCGGCGCCTCCGGATGGGCGAATTCGTTCTATTCGGCGGCCGTCCAGGCGGGCAGCCGGAGCTGGACCGCGTTCTTCTTCGGGTCCTCCGACGCCGCGAACGCGATAACCGTCGACAAGACGCCCGCCTCCTTGTGGCCGATGGCGCTCAGCGTGCGGTTGTTCGGGCTCGATTCCTGGGCCGTTCTCATTCCTCAGGCGCTCATGGGCGTGGGCACGGTGGCGCTGGTGTACGCGTCCGTGCGCAGGTTGACCAACGTGTGGGCCGGGCTGCTGGCCGGGGTCGCGATGGCGTTGACGCCGGTGGCCGTGTTGATGTTCAGGTTCAACAACCCCGACGCGCTGCTGGTGCTGCTGCTGACGGCCGCCGGGTACTGCGTGGTGCGGGCGCAGGAACGCGGGGCTACGCGGTGGCTGGTGCTGGCGGGGACGGCGATCGGGTTCGCGTTCCTGGCGAAGATGTTGCAGGCGTTCCTGGTGCTGCCGGGGTTCGCCCTGGTCTATCTCGTCACGGCGCCGGTGCCGTTCTGGCGGCGGATGTGGCAGTTGTCGCTGGCGGGTGTGGCCATGGTGGTCTCGGCCGGGTGGTGGGTGCTGGCGGTGGCGCTGGTGCCGGCCTCCGAGCGGCCGTACATCGGGGGTTCCCAGACCAACAGCGTGCTGGAGCTGGCGCTCGGCTACAACGGGATCGGGCGGCTCAACGGCGGTGACTACGGCGGGCTGGGCAACCTGAACCAGCAGGCCGGGTGGCTGCGGCTGTTCGACACCGAGGCGGGCGGGCAGATCTCCTGGCTGCTTCCGGCGGCGCTGGTGCTGCTGGCCGCCGTCACGTGGGTGACCCGGCGGGCGCCGCGGGTCGATCCGGTCCGGGCCGCCGTCTGGGTCTGGGGGAGCTGGCTGATCGTGACCGGGCTGGTCTTCAGCCTGATGCAGGGCATCTTCCACGCGTACTACACCGTCGCCCTGGCTCCGGCGATCGCGGTGCTCGTGGGCATGGGGGCGGCCGTCCTGTGGGAGCGGCGGGCGTACCGGGCGCTGGCGGTGATCACGGCGGGGACGGCCGTGTGGTCGTACGTGCTGCTGTCGCGCAGCGCGGAGTGGAACTCCTGGCTGGGCGTGGTCGTGCTGGTGGCGGGGCTGGGGGCGGCCCTGGCGATGTTGTTCGCGCGGCGGGCCCTGGTCGTGGTGGCCGTCGCCGTGGTGGCGTGCCTGGCGTCCTTGGCGGGTCCGGCGGCGTACGCGGTGGACACGGCCGCGTCCGCGCACACCGGGGCCATCCCGACGGCCGGACCCTCCACCGGTGGCTTCGGCAGGGGGTTCGGCGGGTTCAGGGCCGGCGGGCCCGCAGGTGGCGGCCGGCAGTTCCGCGGGATGCCCGGGAACGGCTGGTCGCCGGGCGGTCAGGCGTTCCAGGCGCCGCCCGGTGGCCGGGGGATGGGGCGTGGCGGCATGGGCGGGCTGCTCAACGCGGGCACTCCGGCCGCCGAGCTGACCGCGCTGCTGAAGACGGACGCCTCCGCGTACACGTGGGTGGCGGCGACGGTGGGCTCCAACAACGCGGCCGGCTACCAGCTCGCCGCCGGACAGCCGGTGATGGCGGTGGGCGGCTTCAACGGCACCGACCCCGCGCCGACGTTCGAGCGGTTCAAGCAGTACGTCGCCGAGAAGAAGATCCATTACTTCATCGGCACGGGGATGGGGATGGGCGCTCGCGGCACGGGCGGCAGCGACGACGCGGCCAGGATCGCGGCCTGGGTGCAGGAGAGCTTCACCGCCACCACCGTCGGGGGGACGACGGTCTTCGACCTCACCCGGCCGTGAGGGAGGCGGCGGCGGCGCGGACCTGGGTGACGGCGCCGGTGTCCATGTAGTCCCGGGTGTGGATGATCCGGCCGTCCCTGATCCTGAGCACGAGGAGGCCCGGGACGGTGATCGACTGCCCGGCGACCGTGACGAACGTGTCCTGCTCCACCAGCACGACCTCCGGGTCGGTCGCCTGGTGGAGCGAGACGCGCCGTACCTCGTCGGGCTTGAACGGCAGCGCGCCCCACATCGCCCGGTATGCGGCGCGGATCTCCTCCCTCCCCTTGAACGGCGCCAGCCCCCCGAACGGGAACTCGTGCAGCGCGTCCTCCGCGTAGAGGTCGGCCAGTTCGTCGGCGGACTTGTGGAGCATGGCCGCGTGGTAGGCGGTGACGATCTCTTCGATGGACATGGGGGATCCCTCCCGTTTCACTCAACAGGCGTTGACTCAACGAGCGTAGAGCGAAGGAGGGAGGTCGGTCAACGCATGTAGAGTCGGGGCGTGGTCGAGAAGGGGCTTCCGCGGGCCGAGCGGCGGCGCAGGAGCGAGGAGAGGATCCTGGCGTCCGCCCGGGCGCTGTTCGCCGAGGTGGGGTTCGAGCGGGCCACCATCAGGGCCATCGCCGGGCGGGCCGAGGTCGATCCCGCCCTGGTCATGCAGTACTTCGGCAGCAAGCAGGAGCTCTTCCAGCGGGCCGTGCAGGCGACGCCGGTCGCGCACGGCGAGCCGGGCGCCGACGAGGTGGTCGAGCAGGTGCTCGGCACGCTCGGCCTGAAGCTGGGCGAGCTGCCGCAGAGCTCGCTGGCCATGATGCGGTCCATGCTCACGCACCCGGAGGCGGCCGTCTCGGCGCGCAAGGTGCTGGGTGCGCAGATCGACCGGCTGGCCCAGGTCGTACCGGGCGAGGACGCGAGGCTGCGGGCGGCGCTGATGATGATGATCATGCTCGGCGTGACCGTCGGGCATCAGCTGCTCGACCTCGACGAGCTGCGCGGGGTTCCGCAGGAGGAGATCGCGCGGCTGCTGCGGCCCGGCCTGCAGGCGCTCGCCGGCCCGGAGGGCTCATAACCGCGCCGTAACAAGTTATTGGAACGGGTTCCAATCCGGTCGGCCGCCGTTACGGTGGAGAGGCCCCTGAATACTGCCTGCGATCGGAAGGTGTCCAGTGGGAGTCGAGGTCGTGGTCGACGGGCTGACCAAGTCGTTCGGCCGGCAGGTCATCTGGGAGGACGTCTCGCTCACGCTCCCCGCGGGCGAGATCTCCGTCCTGCTGGGCCCCCCGGGCACCGGGAAGTCGGTCTTCCTCAAGACGCTGGTGGGCCTGCTGCGGCCCGATCGCGGCCACATCTGGATCGACGGCTACGACCTGGCCAACTGCAACGAGAACAAGCTCTACGAGCTGCGCCGGCTGTTCGGCGTGCTGTTCCAGGACGGGGCGCTGTTCGGCTCGCTCAACCTCTACGACAACATCGCCTTCCCGCTGCGCGAGCACACCAAGAAGACCGAGTCGCAGATCCGCCAGATCGTGATGGAGAAGGTGGAGCTGGTCGGCCTGGTGGGCGCGGAGTCCAAGCTGCCCGGCGAGATCTCCGGCGGCATGCGCAAGCGCGCCGGGCTGGCCAGGGCGCTGGTGCTGGATCCGGAGATCATCCTGTTCGACGAGCCCGACTCCGGCCTCGACCCGGTCCGCACCGCGCTGCTCAATCAGACCATCGTCGACCTCAACGCCGAGATCGAGGCGACGTTCCTGATCGTGACGCACGACATCAACACCGCCCGTACGGTCCCCGACAGCATCGGGATGCTGTTCAGGCGCGAGCTGGTCATGTTCGGCCCGCGCGAGATGCTGCTGTCGAGCGACGAGCCGGTGGTGCGGCAGTTCCTCAACGCCAGGAGGCACGGGCCCATCGGCATGTCGGAGGAGAAGGACCTCTCCGAGCTGGAGGCCGAGGCCCAGCTGGGGCTCGACCCCGGCGTGCTGCCGCCGATCCCGCCGCAGCTCATGCCGACCGGCAACAGGCTCCGTCGTTCGCAGCGAGCGCCGGGGGCGTGGCTGGCGGCCAACGGCGTGATCCCGCCGCAGGGGTCGTTCGTGGACGAACGCGGGCGTAACTGGCTGGAGGAGTATCCCCGCCTCGTGAACGCCCACCTCCACGGCGTCCAGTGAGTCCTCGGTCTTTCGGGCCGGTGGGACGGTGTCAGGCCCTCAGCGGGCCGCTGAGGGCCGCCTGAGGGCATATCGGGGAGATCCTGGCTCGTTGCCCCGGTTTGTGCCACCTCTTCTACCGTCTCGGTTGGTTCGGGGGCTCCGGCGCGGAGCCGGGGGTTATGATCCGGCGACCGGCTGGGGAAGGGGTGAGTGACGTGGCAGGACTTGCCGCCCGGCCCGCCCGCATCCTGATCGCCGCGCTCAGCGGAGTGCTCGCGGTGCTGGTCGGCACGGGCGTGTGGATCGCCGCGCAGGCGCGCGAGGAGCAGGGCAGGGCAGGCGACAAGCAGGCGGCGCTCCTGGCGGCGGGGACCCACGCGAAAAACCTGGTCTCGCTCGACTACAAGACCGTCGACGCCGACATCAGGCGCATCCTCGACACCTCGACCGGGCCGGCCAGGGCGGAGTACGAGGCCAACGCGGCCAAGCTCAAGTCCACCACGGTCGAGAACAAGGTCGTCCAGCACGGCGTGCTGCGCGCGACGGGGCTGGCCTCCTTGGCGGGCACCACGGCCAAGGTGCTGGTCGTGGCCGACGTGGAGATCCGCTGGGAGGGCTCCAAGAGCCCGCCGCAGGAGCGGTACTACCGGTGGTCGATGGAGCTGGCCAAGGTCGGCGGCGCCTGGCTGGTGTCCAAGGCGGTGCAGGTCTCATGAGGCGGTGGAGGGCCAGGTGAGGACGGTCACGATCGTGCTGCTGGGGATCCTCGTGGTGGTGGCCGGCGTACTGGTGCCCACGATGTGGTTCAACCTGCGCGACCTGCGCGCGGCCGACGCGGCCGGGACGCAGGCCATGGCGGAGGCCAAGGAGGTGGCGCCCGACCTGCTCTCCTACGACTACCGGACGGTGGAGGAGGATCTGGCCCGGGCGGGGACGCACACGACCGGGGAGCTGACCAAGCACTACAAGGACCTGACCACGTCCCTGGTGTCCAGGGCCAAGGCGCAGAAGATCGTGCAGACCGTGGCCGTGGCGGGGGCGGCGGTCGAGCGGGCGGAGCCCGATCGCGTAGAGGTTCTGCTGTTCGTGAACACGGGTATGGTCAAGAACGTTCCGGGCGAGGCCGCGCCACAGCAACAGTTCACCCAGAACCGCGCCAGGTTCGTCATGGTCCGGCAAGGATCTCGCTGGCTGGTGGCCGACCTGTCGACCCTGCTGGGGACCGCCTGAGCCTCGGGCGCGCCGCTTCGTTCAATTGTTACCAAAAATCAGGTTTAGCGAAGCCATTGGAGCGGGTAACTCAGTCACAGCTACACCGGTTGTCGGCATGGGTTCGGCCCCCGGTGTGACGGAGCGTTAACCGCCCCCGTTCGCGGGTATCGTCTTGGGGCCTGGCGGTAGGCGCCCGGTCACACAGGGGAGAAAACCCAGCGTCCGGGCCCCTAGTCGGCTAAAAGTCGGGCTTGTGGGCTTGACGTTTCCGCCTGAACGGGCGATGCTGCGACCAACGTGGAGCATGCAGCGAGAGCGAAGTGGACAGGCGTGTGCCGTTCGGCTACACTGCCCCTTTGCGCTGCCCTTTGACGACCCGCTCCGCTTGCTCACGTTGCGAGGTTGTCTGGCGTGCGTGTAGTCAGTCCGCCGCGAGCCCTCGGAAGGACATCTGTTGGCAGCCTCGCGCAACGCCTCCGCCGTACCCGCTGGTCCCCGTCGCGTGTCATTCGCGCGCATCCAGGAGCCCCTCGAAGTTCCTGACCTTCTCGCTCTGCAGACAGAGTCGTTCGACTGGTTGCTCGGAAACGAGAAGTGGAAGGCCCGGGTAGAGGCGGCTCGCCAGGCCGGGCGCAAGGACGTCCCGACTCAGTCGGGCCTCGAAGAGATCTTCGAAGAGATCAGTCCGATCGAGGACTTCTCGGGGACCATGTCCTTGTCGTTCCGCGACCACCGATTCGAGCCGCCGAAGTACTCAGTAGATGAGTGCAAAGACAAGGACATGACCTTCTCCGCCCCGATGTTCGTGACGGCGGAGTTCATCAATAACACCACCGGTGAGATCAAGAGCCAGACGGTGTTCATGGGCGATTTCCCGCTCATGACGCCGAAGGGCACGTTCATCATCAACGGCACCGAGCGGGTCGTGGTCTCGCAGCTGGTCCGTTCGCCCGGTGTCTACTTCGAACGCAATGTCGACAAGACGTCCGACAAGGACCTGTTCGGCTGCAAGGTCATCCCGTCGCGGGGTGCCTGGCTGGAGTTCGAGATCGACAAGCGCGACAGCGTCGGTGTGCGCATCGACCGCAAGCGCAAGCAGGCCGTCACGGTGCTGCTCAAGGCGCTGGGCTGGACCAGCGAGCAGATCCTCGAGAAGTTCGGCCAGTACGAGTCGATGCGGGCCACCCTGGAGAAGGACCACACGGCCGGCCAGGATGACGCGCTGCTGGACATCTACCGCAAGCTGCGGCCGGGCGAGCCGCCGACCAAGGAGTCGGCGCAGACCCTGCTGGAGAACCTCTACTTCAACCCCAAGCGGTACGACCTGGCCAAGGTCGGTCGTTACAAGATCAACAAGAAGCTGGGTGTTGACTCGGAGATCTCGCAGGGCACCCTGACCGAGGACGACATCGTCGCCACGATCGAGTACATCGTCCGCCTGCACGCGGGCGAGGAGTCGATGCCGGGCGCCAACGACCGCGAGATCATCGTCGAGGTCGACGACATCGACCACTTCGGCAACCGTCGTCTGCGCAGTGTCGGCGAGCTCATCCAGAACCAGGTCCGCCTGGGCCTGGCCCGCATGGAGCGCGTCGTGCGCGAGCGCATGACCACGCAGGACGTCGAGGCGATCACGCCGCAGACCCTGATCAACATCCGCCCGGTCGTGGCGTCGATCAAGGAGTTCTTCGGCACCTCGCAGCTGTCGCAGTTCATGGACCAGACCAACCCGCTGGCCGGCCTGACGCACAAGCGGCGTCTGTCCGCGCTGGGTCCCGGTGGTCTGTCCCGTGAGCGGGCCGGCTTCGAGGTCCGTGACGTGCACCCGTCCCACTACGGCCGGATGTGCCCCATCGAGACCCCTGAAGGCCCCAACATCGGCCTCATCGGCTCGCTGGCCTCCTACGGCCGGATCAACGCCTTCGGGTTCGTCGAGACGCCTTACCGCAAGGTCGTCGACGGCAAGGTGACCGACCAGATCGACTACCTCACCGCCGACGAGGAAGACCGCTACGTCAAGGCGCAGGCCAACACGGTGCTCAACGCGGACGGTTCGTTCGCCGAGCCCCGCGTCCTGGTCCGCACCAAGGGCGGCGAGACCGAGCTCATGCGGGCCGAGGAGGTCGACTACATCGACGTGTCGCCGCGCCAGATGGTGTCGGTCGCCACCGCGATGATCCCCTTCCTCGAGCACGACGACGCCAACCGCGCGCTCATGGGCTCCAACATGCAGAGGCAGTCCGTGCCGCTGCTGAAGAGCGAGGCGCCGCTGGTCGGCACCGGCATGGAATACCGTGCCGCGACCGACGCCGGCGACGTCATCAGCGCCGAGAAGGCCGGTGTGGTCGAGGAGGTCTCCGCCGACTACGTCACCGTCATGAACGACGACGGCACGCGCACCACCTACCGTGTCGCCAAGTTCAAGCGCTCCAACCAGGGCACCTCGTTCAACCAGAAGCCCATCGTCGCCGAGGGCGACCGGGTGGAGGTCAACCAGGTCATCGCCGACGGCCCCTGCACCGACAAGGGCGAGATGGCGCTGGGCAAGAACCTCCTGGTGGCGTTCATGCCGTGGGAGGGCCACAACTACGAAGACGCGATCATCCTGTCCCAGCGACTGGTGCAGGACGACGTGCTGTCCTCGATCCACATCGAGGAGCACGAGGTCGACGCCCGCGACACCAAGCTGGGCCCCGAGGAGATCACCCGGGACATCCCGAACGTCTCCGAGGAGGTCCTGGCCGACCTCGACGAGCGCGGCATCATCCGCATCGGCGCCGAGGTCGTCCCCGGTGACATCCTGGTCGGCAAGGTCACGCCCAAGGGAGAGACCGAGCTGACGCCGGAGGAGCGGCTGCTGCGCGCGATCTTCGGTGAGAAGGCCCGCGAAGTGCGTGACACCTCGCTGAAGGTGCCGCACGGCGAGCAGGGCAAGGTCATCGGCGTACGCGTGTTCTCCCGCGAGGAGGGCGACGAGCTGCCGCCGGGCGTCAACGAGCTGGTCCGCGTCTACGTGGCCCAGAAGCGTAAGATCACCGACGGCGACAAGCTGGCCGGCCGGCACGGCAACAAGGGCGTCATCTCCAAGATCCTGCCCGTGGAGGACATGCCGTTCCTGGAGGACGGCACGCCGGTCGACATCATCCTCAACCCGCTGGGCGTGCCCGGCCGGATGAACGTCGGCCAGGTGCTGGAGACCCATCTGGGGTGGATCGCCGCCCGCGGCTGGGACATCTCCGGCATCGAGGAGGCCTGGGCCGAGCGGCTGCGCGACAAGGGCTTCGAGAAGGTGGCCCCGCGCACCAACATGGCCACGCCGGTCTTCGACGGCGCCCACGAGGAGGAGATCGTCGGTCTCCTCGACAACACCATCGCCAACCGCGACGGTGACCGGATGGTGCAGGCGACGGGCAAGGCCCAGCTGTTCGACGGTCGTTCCGGTGAGCCGTTCCCGTATCCGATCTCGGTCGGCTACATCTACATTCTCAAGCTGCTGCACCTGGTCGACGACAAGATTCACGCGCGTTCGACGGGCCCGTACTCGATGATCACCCAGCAGCCGCTGGGTGGTAAGGCGCAGTTCGGTGGCCAGCGCTTCGGTGAGATGGAGGTGTGGGCGCTGGAGGCGTATGGCGCCGCCTACGCCCTGCAGGAGCTGCTGACCATCAAGTCCGACGACGTTCTCGGCCGGGTGAAGGTCTACGAGGCCATCGTCAAGGGCGAGAACATTCCCGAGCCGGGCATTCCGGAGTCCTTCAAGGTCCTCATCAAGGAAATGCAGTCGCTGTGCCTCAACGTCGAGGTGCTCTCCAGCGACGGCATGTCCATCGAGATGCGTGACACCGACGAGGACGTCTTCCGCGCGGCGGAAGAGCTCGGCATCGATCTGTCCCGGCGTGAGCCGAGCAGCGTGGAAGAAGTCTGAGGGGGAGATCGCACAAAATGCTGGACGTCAACTTCTTCGACGAGCTCAGGATCGGCCTCGCGACGGCCGACGACATCCGTCAGTGGTCGCACGGCGAGGTCAAGAAGCCCGAGACCATCAACTACCGCACCCTCAAGCCGGAAAAGGACGGGCTCTTCTGCGAGAAGATCTTCGGTCCGACCCGCGACTGGGAGTGCTACTGCGGCAAGTACAAGCGCGTCCGCTTCAAGGGCATCATCTGTGAGCGCTGTGGCGTCGAGGTGACTCGCGCCAAGGTGCGTCGTGAGCGGATGGGCCACATCGAGCTGGCCGCGCCGGTCACGCACATCTGGTACTTCAAGGGCGTCCCGTCGCGCCTCGGCTACCTGCTCGACCTGGCCCCGAAGGACCTGGAGAAGGTCATCTACTTCGCGGCCTACATGATCACACATGTCGACACCGAGATGCGTGAGCGTGACCTGCCCTCGCTGGAGGCGAAGATCTCCGTCGAGCGGCAGCACATCGAGCAGCGCCGTGACGCCGACGTCGAGGCCCGGCAGAAGAAGCTCGAGGCCGACCTGGCCGAGCTCGAGGCCGCCGGTGCCAAGGGCGACCAGCGCCGCAAGGTCCGCGAGGGCGCCGAGCGCGAGATGCGTCAGCTCCGCGACCGGGCCCAGCGCGAGCTGGACCGGCTCGAGGAGGTCTGGAGCCGCTTCAAGAACCTCAAGGTCCAGGACCTCGAGGGCGACGAGCTGCTCTACCGCGAGATGCGTGACCGCTTCGGCCGCTACTTCAAGGGCGGCATGGGCGCGCAGGCGATCCAGGACCGCCTGATCAGCTTCGACCTCGACGCCGAGGCCGAAAACCTGCGCGAGACCATCCGCAGCGGCAAGGGCCAGAAGAAGGCCCGTGCCCTCAAGCGGCTCAAGGTCGTGTCGGCGTTCCTCAACACGACCAACTCGCCGCGCGGCATGGTGCTCGACTGCATCCCGGTCATCCCGCCGGACCTGCGCCCGATGGTGCAGCTCGACGGTGGCCGGTTCGCGACCTCCGACCTCAACGACCTCTACCGCCGGGTCATCAACCGCAACAACCGCCTCAAGAGGCTTCTCGACCTCGGCGCGCCCGAGATCATCGTGAACAACGAGAAGCGGATGCTGCAGGAGGCCGTCGACGCGCTGTTCGACAACGGCCGTCGCGGTCGCCCGGTCACCGGTCCCGGCAACAGGCCGCTGAAGTCCCTGAGCGACATGCTCAAGGGTAAGCAGGGTCGTTTCCGGCAAAACCTGCTGGGCAAGCGAGTCGACTACTCCGGCCGTTCGGTCATCGTCGTCGGCCCGCAGCTCAAGCTGCACCAGTGCGGCCTGCCCAAGCAGATGGCGCTGGAGCTGTTCAAGCCGTTCGTGATGAAGCGGCTGGTCGACCTCAACCACGCCCAGAACATCAAGTCGGCCAAGCGCATGGTCGAGCGCGCCCGGCCCGTGGTGTGGGACGTGCTCGAAGAGGTCATCACCGAGCACCCGGTGCTGCTCAACCGCGCTCCGACGCTCCACCGTCTGGGCATCCAGGCGTTCGAGCCGCAGCTGGTCGAGGGCAAGGCCATCCAGATCCACCCGCTCGTCTGCACCGCGTTCAACGCGGACTTCGACGGCGACCAGATGGCCGTGCACCTGCCGCTGTCGGCTGAGGCCCAGGCCGAGGCACGCATCCTGATGCTCTCGACCAACAACATCCTCAAGCCGGCCGACGGCAAGCCCGTGACGATGCCCACCCAGGACATGGTCATCGGCCTCTACTGGCTGACCACCCAGAAGGAAGGCGCGATCGGCGAGGGCCGCGTGTTCGGCTCGATCGCCGAGGCGCAGATGGCCTTCGACCGCCGCGAGCTGGAGATTCAGGCGAAGATCCAGATCCGGTTGAAGGACATCCTGCCGCCGCGCGACTGGGTTGCGCCCGAGGGCTGGGAGCAGGGTGACCCGATCCGGCTGGAGACCACGTTCGGCCGGTGCCTGTTCAACCTGACGCTGCCCGACAGCTACCCGTTCGTCGACTTCCAGGTCGGCAAGAAGCAGCTGTCCACGATCGTGAACGAGCTGGCGGAGACCTACCCCAAGATCGAGGTCGCCGCTTCGCTCGACGCGCTCAAGGACGCCGGCTTCCGCTGGGCGACGCGCTCCGGTGTCACGATCTCGATCGAGGACGTCGTCGCGCCGCCGAACAAGACCGACATCATGGAAAACTACGAGCGCCGGGCCGACAAGGTCCAGCGGGAGTACGAGCGCGGTCTGATCACCGACGAGGAGCGCCGTCAGGAGCTCATCGAGATCTGGACGCACGCGACGGCCGACGTCGAGACCGACATGGTCAACGCCTTCCCGGCGACCAACCCGGTCTGGATGATGGTCAACTCCGGTGCCCGTGGTAACAAGATGCAGGTCCGGCAGATCGCCGGCATCCGCGGCCTGGTGTCCAACACCAAGGGTGAGACGATCCCGCGGCCGATCAAGGCCTCGTTCCGCGAGGGCCTGTCGGTGCTGGAATACTTCATCTCCACCCACGGTCAGCGGAAGGGTCTGGCCGACACCGCCCTGCGTACCGCCGACTCGGGCTACCTGACCCGTCGTCTGGTGGACGTGGCGCAGGACGTCATCGTGCGCGAGATCGACTGCGGCACCGACCGCGCCGTCCCGCTGCACGTCGGCGAGCGCGACGCGTCGGGCAACCTGGTCAAGGCCGAGAACGCCGAGTCCAACGTGCACGGCCGCATCCTGGCCGAGGACGTCGAGGTCGACGGCAAGGTCATCGCGGCGGCGGGTGTCGACATCAACGACAACCACGTCACCGCGCTGGTCCAGGCCGGCATCGAGACCGTTCGCACCCGCAGCGCGCTCGTCTGCGAGGCCAAGATCGGTGTCTGCGCGACCTGCTACGGCCGTTCGCTGGCCACCGGCAAGCTCGTGGACGTCGGCGAGGCGGTCGGCATCATCGCCGCCCAGTCGATCGGTGAGCCGGGCACGCAGCTGACCATGCGTACGTTCCACACCGGTGGTGTGGCCGGCGCCGACATCACCCACGGTCTGCCCCGTGTCACGGAGCTGTTCGAGGCGCGCATCCCCAAGGGTGTCGCCCCGATCTCCGAGGCCGAGGGCCGGGCTCGCATCGACGAGACCGACAAGACCAGGAAGATCGTCATCACTCCGGACGACGGCTCGGAGGAGATCGCCTACCCGGTGTCGATGCGTTCGCGCCTGCTCGTGCAGGACGGCCAGCGGATCACGGTCGGCCAGCAGCTCGTCGCCGGTGCGGTCAACCCCAACGAGGTGCTGCGCATCCTCGGCCCGCGGGCCGTGCAGCTGCACCTGGTGGCGGAGGTCCAGCAGGTCTACCGGTCGCAGGGTGTGTCGATCCACGACAAGCACATCGAGATCATCGTGCGGCAGATGCTCAAGCGCGTGAACGTGCTCGAGTCCGGTGACACCGACCTGCTGCCCGGCGAGCTCGTGGAGCGGCCGCGCTTCGAGCAGATGAACCGCGAGACGGTGGCGGAGGGCGGCTCGCCGGCCGCCGGCCGTCCGGTCCTCATGGGCATCACCAAGGCGTCGCTGGCCACCGAGTCGTGGCTGTCGGCGGCCTCCTTCCAGGAGACGACCAGGGTGCTGACGGACGCGGCGATCCACGCCAAGTCCGACTCGCTGCTGGGCCTGAAGGAGAACGTCATCATCGGTAAGCTCATCCCGGCCGGTACGGGCATGCCGCAGTACCGCAACATCCGGGTGGAGCCGACCGAGGAGGCCAAGGCGGCCATGTACACCGTGGGTGGTTACGACGGCTCTGCCGCCGACTACACCTTCGGGACTGGCAGCGGCGAGGCGGTTCCGCTGGAGGAGTACGACTTCGGTCAGTACAACCGGTGATGTTCTTCTAGTCACTGGGTGACGCGCCCGGGCTCCCGATTTCGGGGTCCGGGCGCGCTGCTTTCCACGATCAGCTGGTGCGGTGGCTCAGGCTCATTCGGTGCGGCGGGGTGCGGTGGCTCAGGATCATCCGGTGCGGCAGGGCGCGGTGGCTTGAGGATCAGCTTGTACGGCGGGGCACGGTGGGCGCCACTCGCCGTACGGGGCTGATGGCCCTCCAGGAGACGGCCTCTGACTCTTCACCGGTTGCCCGCCGCAACGGCGCCCGTTTGACCTGCTCCGTGGCTCCCACCCCACTCGCCGCACGTCGGGCACCCACCGTACACCGCCGCACACCGCCTGTCGGGTGCCCGCCGCACACCGACGCATGGCGAGCGCCCGCCGCACTTCGCGCTCCCGCCGCAGGCCGCGCACTGGTGGCATGGCGTGGCCCGCCGTGCACGGGCCACATGGCGCGCAGCCGCCGCAGAACCGGGCTCTGGTGGCATGACGTGGGCCCGCCGTGCATGGGCCGCATGGTGCGCAGCCGCCGCGCAGTGAGCGCCTACCTAACGCCGGGCGCGTCGCACACACTCCGCGCAACTGCCGCGCATAGGCCCTCATGCCGAGATCCGCTGCACGTCGGCATCCCGCCGCGCGGGCCGCATATATGTGCGCCCTCCGCACGCCAACCGCAGGCCGCACCTCAATCGCACGCCGCAGGCCGCAGGCCGCACGCCGCAGGCCGCACGCCGCACGCCGCACGCCGCACGCCGCACGCCGTGCATCCGCGCAGGTCGCGCGCAGGTCGCGCGCTGGCCGCACGTCGGCCGCAGTCGGTCGTATGGCGTGCACTCGCCGCAGGTCGGGCCATGGCACGCACCTGCCGCATGTCGCGCTCCCACCGCATACGGGGCGTAGGCCACATCGGCCGCATGCCGCGCCTGGCCGCGCCAGCGCTGCTTGGCGGTGGTGCCGACTCGTGCCGCACTGGCAGCGCTGTAGCCTGCCTGGTGCCTGGTGCCTGGTGCCTGGTGCCTGGTGCCTGGTGGCCGCTGTGCGCCGCCCCCGGCACCACTCGCCGTGCCGCCCTGGCGCCCCTCGGCGCGCCGTGCCGCCCACTGCGCCGCCGCTGTGCCACCGCCCCTGCTTGTGCGGCCCCCTACGTCCCGTCTAGCCCTGCTGGGCCGCGTGGCGTCGCCTCGTAGCAGCCAGGGGTGAGTTGTGTCCGTGCGTGGTCGGTGGTGGTCGTAGGGGGCTTCGGGGTGGCGTCCCTGGCAATGCCGTACGCCTGGAGCTGGAGGTTGAGGTCCAGCTGGGCGCCTCGGTGGACCTGCTTGCGCGGCACCGTGCCGGGGCCGGCCCGGTAGGGGTAGATCGAGAAGTGGTTGATGGGCAGGGTCAGGGCCGTGCGGACCGAGTCGGTGACCTCCTGGCCGCTCTGCCCCAGGAAGCCGACGATCAGGTCGATGTTGGTGTTGGTGAAGCCGGTCTCGTGGGCGTCTGGGTAGTTGGGAAGCCGACGCCGACACGTCGGTCTGGCTCGGCGAGATCGGAGTCGCCTGGCACACTGACG
This sequence comes from Nonomuraea angiospora, assembly GCF_014873145.1. Lineage (NCBI taxonomy): Bacteria > Bacillati > Actinomycetota > Actinomycetes > Streptosporangiales > Streptosporangiaceae > Nonomuraea > Nonomuraea angiospora. Next base: position 8,759,275 of record NZ_JADBEK010000001.1, read on the forward strand.
CTCTGGCCGATCCCCACCAGGAGCACATCGTGGCCAAGCGCGGCGAAGACCTCGTGGGATTCGCCGTGCTCGCGGGCCTGCACGCCAGCGACGGCATCGAGCTGCGCCGGGTGGCGATCGCTCCGACTCAGCGCCGTGCACGCCTGGGGCGCACCTGCTCAGAGCCGCCCTCACACGGGCCTACCAGCACCACGGCACCCATCGGATCTGGCTGGACGTGAAGGCGCACAATCACCGTGCCCGAGCCCTCTATGGCTCCGAGGGTTTCGCCTCCACCGAAACCCTTGCCGGGGCGGTCACCGAAGCGGACGGCACCCTCGCGGACCTCATCGTCATGGTTCACAAGTCCTGACCGCCGCAGGGCACTCAGGCCCCCTCACTCGCTTCCGTCACTTCTGGACACGCCAAAGGAGACCCGGAACCCGAGAGGTCATACGCCCTATCCCGACAAGGCGACCCCAAGCCGCCGACCTGCACAGCAATACCCCGATAGTTTCATGCTGCTGGGGTCTTCTTACATCGCCACATCTTCATCTTGGATGACCTCGTTCAGAGCTCGCGGTCGTGGATCGGGATGCCGGGCAGCTCGGCGATGACCATCACGGGCAGCGGGCGCGCGATCTTCTCGACCAGGTCGAACTCGTCCTCGTCGATCTCGTCCAGCAGCGCCGTGGTGAGCTCGGCGATCCGCGGCACCATGTCCGACGACATTTTCGAGGTGAACGCCTGGCTGATGAGTTTGCGGAGTTTTCGGTGCTTCTGCGGGTCGTTCGACATGCCCGGTGTACGGCCGCATGAAGGAAAACATGGAAGATGCCGAATGTGTCGCGTCAGACCGGTTGTTCGTCCCGCATCGTGCCGAGCCACTTGAGGAGGGCCTTGCCGCCGTCCTTGATACGCGGCCGGGAGTCGACCGGGCATTGTCATTGTCGGGTCCGGCGGGACGTGGGTCTCGTTCACAATTTGCTTCTCAGTCTTTGATGTGGCTGCGCGCACGCCCTGCGGGCGGGAAAATCGGGCGTGGTTGCCCGCCGACGTCGTCTCCGCCTGGTGCCTGGTCGAGGCCGGTTTTCAGTCTGACGCCGGGAGCCACCTTTAGGGGCCCTGGATTGTCGCTTCGAGCACGAGAGCCCGGCTCTTGACTTCCCCTACCGGCTCCCCGGGCAACCGCTTCTGGCAGCTAGTACGCGGGAGCGAGGGAGATAGGTGCAGGAGACGAACGAGCCGGTGGAGTTCGTGGAGCGGGTCGCCGCGATCGACATTGGCAAGAGCGGCGTGGTCGTGTGCGTGCGCGTCCCGAGCGAGGACAAGCCCGGACGGCGTCGGCAGGAGGTGCGGGAGTTCACCACGTTGACCGCCTCCCTGCTCGCGTTAGCCGATTGGCTGCGCTGCCAGAGCGTGAGCTTGGTGGCGATGGAGGCCACCTCGGACTACAGGAAGCCGGTCTACTACCTGCTGGAGGCGGAAGGCTTCACCTGCTGGCTGCTGAACGCCAAGCACGTCAAGAACGTGCCCGGCCGCCCGAAGACCGACAAACTGGATGCGGTCTGGCTGGCCAAGGTGGTCGAGCGGGGCATGTGCCGGCCCAGCTTGGTCCATCCCAAGCCGATCCGGCAGCTGCGCGATCTGACCCGCTATCGGCGCAGCTTGGTCCGCGAACGCAGCCGCGAGAAGCAGCGTGTGGAGAAGCTGCTGGAGGATGCGCAGATCAAGCTGTCCAGCGTGATCAGCGACGTGTTCGGCGTCTCCGGGCGTGAGATGTTGCAGGCGCTGATCGATGGCCAGCGCGATCCCAAGACGCTTGCGCAGATGGCACGCGGCCCGACGCGCTCCAAGATCACGGTCCTGCAGGAGGCGCTCACCGGCCACTTCAGCGACGAGCACGGCTTCCTCTGCCAGATGATGACCGACCGCATTGACGACCTGTCTGCCCGAATCGAGGCCGTCTCCCGCCGGATCGAGGACCAGATCGCTCCTTACGCCGCTGCGGTCGCCCAGCTCGATGAGATCATCGGTGTCGGTGCCATCGCCGCCCAGGAGCTCATCGCCGAAATCGGCATCGATATGAGCCGCTTTCCCACCGCCGGCCATCTGGTGTCCTGGGCCAAGTTCGCGCCCATCGACAACAACTCCGCCGGCAAGAAGAAAGGCGGCTCCACCGGCAAGGGCAATCCCTGGCTCGCCGCCACCCTGGCCGAGATCGTCGCGGTCACGTCCCGATCCAGTACTTTCTTGGGCGAGCGCTACCGGCGCCTGTCTAGACGGCGCGGTCGAAAACGGGCGATCGTCGCCCTTGGCAACTCTGTTTTGACGATCGTCTGGCATCTGCTGTCCGACCCTGACGCCCGCTACCACGACCTCGGCCCTGACTTCTATCAATCCCGTATCGCCACCCAGCGCCGCGAACGCGATCTCATTCGCCAGCTCGAACGCCTCACCGGCAAGACCGTCACCCTGCAACCATCCGCCTGACCAGGCCGCGCCGCACAGACCTCACCCGAGACCGTGGTCGAGGTTCGCTGCCGCCTGCCCGCGAACTCACCGATTTTCGAGCCAGGCGGAGGCGGCCGGGGGCTGGGGAATGAGTTTCACCCGATATTTCGCGGCGGCGCCGTGGAAGATCTCGACGGTGCGGCGGACGGGGGTCGGTCAGTTCTCCGATCGGGACCTGGTCGGCGGACTCGAAAGAGCTGCTGATGAGGCTGGCCAGGCTGTCAGGGTGGGCCGCCAGACCGGGTCGCGCCTCGGGCGATCTCGGCGTGCAGATGAAGTTTGATGAAACCGGAAAGCAGGGCGTCGAGCGCGAAACCGTGGGACGGGTCCGGCTCTCATGGAGCATCCGGAGATAATCGCGAAATGGCGTGAACGTGGTGAAGCGATAACACTGGAAGCCGAGCTGAGGATCGTCGCGGGCTCTTCCGAGCGTTTCCTTGTCATAGGTGTAGAGTGCTCGGAAGAGTGGATACTTGAACGCGAGGGTGAATAGCTCGCGAGAGAGCTCTGAGAGTCGCGCGACGGGAGAATGAAGCACCGTTATCCGCGAAATACCCTGGCAGACTCCGATAATTTCCTGAATGACGAGCGTTCTTATGAGATCGTCTTTCGTGTCCCAGCTGAGATAAATAGTGTCCTTGCCGATGTCCGCCCGCCGGGCGCTCTCGTCCATCGTGGTCCGCTTGTAGCCGGATCGCAGGAGCAGGCTCCTGGTGACGTCCAGGGTCCGGCGTACGCGATCGGCCGACGTGGAGGGGCTGGCCGCAGCCGGGCGCCTCGACCGGCTGAGCGCCGAACGCGGCCTGCCCATCGCGCACGTGCTGCTGCGCGAGGGCGAGGCGTGGTGGAGCGAGACCGGCGTCGTCGGGCGCGACGTCCCGCCGTGGGCGCCCGGGTGGCGGCGGCTGGCGGCGGCTGGCGGCGGCTGGCGGCCATGGAGGTCGTCCCGCCTGCCGCCGGGCACGTCTCCGTGTCGCCCGTCGCCGCTGACGTGGTCGCCGAGCAGGTGGTGCCAAACCTGGGCGCTACCTGTCCGGAACACCCCGGGTGTCCGGCGGTCCGTGCCTGCACGTGGTGGATCTGGACGGGTGCGGCACGCGTACGCACCCCTTCCTGCCGCACCTGTCGGCGCTGCCGCCCGGCACGGGGGGCGAGCGCGGGGCCGCTCGGGGAGAAGGAGTTCTCGCGGCGGGCGGCCAGGTTGATGGACTCGCGGACGGGGGTGTTCGCGGAGATCGAGGAAGGGGAGTACGGGCAGCTACCGCTGCACGTGTCGGTGACCATGGCGGCCGACCCGATGGGGGCACTTGGGGGCGCGGGTGCGGGCGAGCGGAGTGGGGGGCGGACTTCGCCGCCGCGCGATACCGGGCGGCGCTGAAGGCTCTGATCGTGCACGGGCTGCTCGCCCTCGATCCCGTCGCCTGGTCACGGCCGAGGCGACGCCGCTGACCGGCGCGGGAGAACCCGTCGGCGGCTTCCCGGCGGATCCGGGCGCGGGGGAGCGGTCGGGTGACGGCCTCCTGGACGACCCGCTGATGGGCGACCCGCTGATGGGCGACCCGCTGGTGGGCGACGTCGCGGCGGGAGGGGGTGAGGCGTCGTGCGCGGCCGTGACCTCGTCGAGGGCGATGAGGTGCTGCTGCCCCGCCCGCGCGGTGTTCCTGGATCTGCACGCCACCGGGGCCGCCGCGGGTTATTCGACCCGAGGAGGCGCTGGTCGCGGGGTTGCTGGACCACCGCGCGGCGTTGGCCGGGTTCGGTGGGCCGCTGCCGCCCGTGGACGGGGCGGCGCGAGGGCGACCGACGACGCGAGCGCGCGGTGGGCGGCGTTGCTGGACGTGATCGGGCTGCCGGAGCCCCACCGACTGCGGCGATCTGCCGGACGACGACCGCGCGTCCGCCGTCTTCGAGCCCGGCGCCGCCCCGCGACCTCCCGGCTACCGGTCAGGGCCGCCCCGCGACCTCCCGGCTACCGGGTCAGGGACGTGTCGGCCGAGCGCGGGCCTCCTACACGGAGGTGGCCGCGGACGCGCTCGACCCGCGAACGCTGGGCGAGCACGACACCTCGTCCTATGAGACGGACGGGTTCGCGTTCCGGCCGTTCACCGAGGACGCCGTCTGCGACTGGGTGTGGGGGCACTCCTTCGGCCGGCGCGCGCCGATCCTCGCGCCGGAGAGCCTGGCCTATTACTACGTACGGGGGTAGGAGCGGGCGTTCCTGTTCGTGATCTCGAACGGGTGCGTGCTCGGCGGCAGCATGGCGAGGCCCTGCTCTACAAGCTGCTGGAGACGGTCGAGGGGGACGGGTTCCTCATGACCTGGTACGAGCGGCTCCCGGTGCCGCGGATCGATCCCGGCGCGGCACGGGATCGCACCATCCCGCTCCAGGCCGCCGCGATCACCGCGGAGACCGGCTACCGGGTCGAGCTGTACGACACGACGGTGGAGCACGGCATCCCCAGCGTGTGGGCGACTGGCGTGGGGCAGGACGGCGACCCGGGCAGGCCGCGTATGGTGTGCGCAGCGCCGCCGGGGCCCGTCTGGCTGCGGAGAAGGCCGTGCTCAGCGCGCTGAGCGAGCTGGGGTCGCTGCTGGTCGACCTGATCCGGCGATATCCGGAACGAGGTACACCGAGCCCAGAAGATGGTGACAAATCCTGATCGCGCGAACGTCGTCCCCACCCTCGCCGAGGCGGACCTCACGGTCAGGGCCGCGACGGAGGAGACGGTGACCTGGGTTGCTCGCGTCGCGCGGCCGGCGGAGGAGACGGTCACCCGGGCCGTCGCTCGCGTCGCGCGGTCGGAGGAGGAGACGGTGATCCGGGCCGTCGCCTGCGTCGCGCGGCCGGCGGAGGAGACGGCGGGAGACGGCGGGAGCCGGCGTCATCGTGGTCTCCAGGGTGTCGCCCGGCGTGGACGACCCCGCCGCCACCGCCCTGGTACGCCGGGCCGACGAGGCCGCGCTCGGCGCGGTCGTCGCCGTCCCCGGCGGCTCGGCCTGCAAGGGCTTCCCCCCTCTATCGGGGCGCCCTCCGTTTACTGGTAAGTGGGCCCGGTACCACCGTACGCCCGCATAGCGGGACGTTCCGCCCCGATCCCGTGCGCACGCGAGGCCAGGCGTCACCGCCATGCAAACGGCTGCCCTGGCAGTCCTTGCGAACCCGTCACAGTTCGCCTCCCCATCCCGATATCATGGACGCGGAGCAGTAGCCGAGCACTGATGAAAACGGTCTCGGCGTCCTGGAGTGGCAAGGCTTGTCCGCTTTGCCGCGCCGCTTTGACGTGTCGCAGAGGCCTGGGTAGTCTTGAGCTTCGTGCCCGTCTCTGGCGGGCTCTCGACCGTGCGCTCGTTACGGGCGCGGGACGGCTTCCTGGCTCGTAAACCTCGCGGGACGTCTGCGTGAATAGCGCGACACGCCCGAGCGCGGGGGCACCGAGACAAGGAAAATCAGCAGGTCATGACACCGGCAGCACCTGCGAAATGCATCACAACTGACGAAACACCGGCCAAGGCACGAAACGGAGTGGCAGTGCCCACTATTCAGCAGTTGGTCCGCAAGGGCCGGCAGGACAAGGTCTCGAAGACCAAGACTCCTGCCCTCAAGGGGAGTCCGCAGCGGCGCGGCGTGTGCCAGCGCGTTTACACCACGACCCCGAAGAAGCCCAACTCGGCCCTGCGCAAGGTGGCCCGCGTTCGCCTCACGAACGGCATCGAGGTCACGGCCTACATCCCGGGTGTGGGTCACAACCTGCAGGAGCACTCCATCGTGCTCGTGCGTGGCGGTCGTGTGAAGGACCTGCCCGGTGTTCGCTACAAGATCATCCGCGGCTCGCTGGACACCCAGGGTGTCCGCAACCGCAAGCAGGCCCGCAGCCGCTACGGCGCGAAGAAGGAGAAGAGCTAACAATGCCTCGCAAGGGTTCTCCTGGCCGTCGTCAGCTCATGTCTGACCCGGTTTACAGCTCGCCCCTGGTGACCGCCCTGATCAACAAGGTGCTTCTCGACGGCAAGCGCTCCATCGCGCAGTCCATCGTGTACGGCGCACTCGAGGGCTGCAGGGAGAAGACCGGCAACGACCCGGTCGTCACCCTGAAGCGCGCGCTCGACAACGTCAAGCCGACCCTCGAGGTTCGCAGCCGCCGCGTCGGTGGCGCCACGTACCAGGTGCCGGTCGAGGTGCGCGCCGCGCGCAGCACCACCCTGGCCCTGCGCTGGCTGGTGCAGTACTCCCGCGCCCGCCGCGAGAAGACCATGACCGAGCGCCTCATGAACGAGCTCCTCGACGCCAGCAACGGCCTTGGGGCGAGTGTCAAGAAGCGCGAGGACACCCACAAGATGGCCGAGTCCAACAAGGCCTTCGCCCACTACCGCTGGTAACCCCGGCGGGTTCGACGAGACGACGAGGACGCGAGAGAAGTGGCCACCACGACCGCTCTTGACCTGGCCAAGGTCCGAAACATCGGGATCATGGCCCATATCGACGCGGGCAAGACCACCACGACCGAGCGCATCCTGTTCTACACCGGTATCAACTACAAGATCGGTGAGGTCCACGAGGGCGCTGCCACGATGGACTGGATGGAGCAGGAGCAGGAGCGCGGCATCACGATCACGTCTGCCGCGACCACCTGTGAGTGGATCGGTCACACCATCAACATCATCGACACCCCGGGTCACGTCGACTTCACCATTGAGGTGGAGCGCTCGCTCCGCGTCCTCGACGGTGCCGTCGCCGTGTTCGACGGCGTCGCGGGTGTCGAGCCGCAGTCGGAGACGGTGTGGCGCCAGGCTGACCGCTACGACGTCCCCCGGATCTGCTTCGTCAACAAGATGGACCGTGTCGGCGCGGAGTTCCACCGCTGCGTCGACATGATGATCAGCCGTCTGGGCGCGACCCCGGCTGTCATCCAGCTTCCGTGGGGCGTTGAGGCCGACTTCAAGGGCGTCATCGACCTCATCAAGATGAAGGGTTACCTCTGGAGCGCCGAGGCGGCCAAGGGCGAGATGTACGACACCGTCGACATCCCGGCCGACCACGCCGAGGCGGCGCGCGAGTGGCGTGACAAGCTGGTCGAGACCGTCGCCGAGAACGACGACGAGCTGATGGAGCTCTTCCTCGAGGGCGTCGAGCCCACCGAGGAGCAGCTGGTCGCGGCCATCCGCCGCGCCACGCTGTCCAGCGCCATCAACCCGGTGCTCTGCGGCACCGCGTTCAAGAACAAGGGCGTGCAGCCCCTGCTCGACGCGATCGTCGCCTTCCTCCCCGCCCCGACCGACATCCCGGCCTTCAAGGGTCACGCGGTCGGCCACGAGGACAAGGTCATCGAGCGTCACGCGGACCCGAGCGAGCCGTTCTCCGCTCTGGCCTTCAAGATCGCCAGCGACCCGCACCTGGGCAAGCTCACCTACATCCGCATCTACTCGGGCACGCTCGAGACCGGTTCACAGGTCGTCAACTCTGTGAAGGGTAAGAAGGAGCGGATCGGCAAGATCTACCAGATGCACGCCAACAAGCGCGAGGAGCGCCCGACGGCGATTGCCGGCCAGATCGTCGCGGTCATGGGTCTGAAGGACACCACGACCGGCGACACCCTGTCCGACCCGTCCAACCAGGTCGTGCTCGAGTCGATGACGTTCCCGGCTCCGGTCATCAACGTCGCCATCGAGCCCAAGACCAAGGGCGACCAGGAGAAGCTGTCGACCGCCATCCAGCGGCTGGCCGAGGAGGACCCGTCCTTCCAGGTTCGCCGCGACGAGGAGACCGGTCAGACGGTCATCTGGGGCATGGGCGAGCTTCACCTGGAGATCCTCGTCGACCGTATGCGTCGCGAGTTCAAGGTCGAGGCCAACGTCGGCCGCCCGCAGGTGGCCTACCGCGAGACCATCCGCCGCAAGGTGGAGAAGCTCGACTACACCCACAAGAAGCAGACCGGTGGTTCCGGTCAGTTCGCGCGGGTGATCATCAACCTCGAGCCGCTGGGTGAGGGCAACGACGGCTACGAGTTCGAGAACAAGGTCACGGGTGGTCGTGTCCCGAGGGAGTACATCCCGTCGGTCGACGCGGGCGCCCAGGAGGCCGCCGAGTTCGGCGTGCTGGCCGGCTACCCGATGGTGGGCGTGAAGGTGACGCTCGTCGACGGTGCCGCGCACGACGTCGACTCCTCGGAAATGGCGTTCAAGATCGCCGGCTCGATGGCCTTCAAGGAGGCCGCGCGCAAGGCCGACGCAGTGCTTCTCGAGCCGATGATGGCCGTCGAGGTCACCACGCCCGAGGACTACATGGGTGATGTCATCGGTGACCTCAACGGTCGCCGCGGACAGATCCAGTCTATGGACGAGCGGGCCGGCGCCCGTGTCGTCACGGCGCTCGTGCCGCTGTCTGAGATGTTCGGCTACGTGGGTGACCTGCGTAGCAAGACGCAGGGGCGCGCGAGCTACAGCATGCAGTTCGACTCCTACTCGGAGGTGCCCCCGGGCATCGCCAAGGAGATCGTCGCGAAGGCCCGGGGCGAATAGTCCTGGTCCCTGGTGGGGTGGTGAGAGCCACCCCACCGCCAAGGGGTTCGGGAGTTCCCGGGCCCGAGTGTGTAGACGAAAGTCAGTCAGATTCTCAAGGAGAGAACCAGTGGGCAAGGCCAAGTTCGAGCGGACTAAGCCGCACATGAACATCGGCACCATTGGACACATCGACCACGGCAAGACCACGCTGACCGCGGCGATCACCAAGGTGCTTCACGACCGTTTCCCCGAGCTGAACAAGGCGACCCCGTTCGACAAGATCGACAAGGCGCCCGAGGAGAAGGCTCGCGGCATTACGATCTCCATCGCGCACGTCGAGTACCAGACCGAGAAGCGTCACTACGCTCACGTTGACTGCCCCGGTCACGCCGACTACGTGAAGAACATGATCACCGGTGCTGCCCAGATGGACGGCGCCATCCTCGTGGTCGCCGCCACCGACGGCCCGATGCCGCAGACGAAGGAGCACGTCCTCCTGGCCCGCCAGGTCGGCGTCCCCTACATCGTCGTGGCCCTCAACAAGGCCGACATGGTCGACGACGAGGAGATCCTCGAGCTCGTCGAGCTGGAGGTCCGTGAGCTCCTCTCCGCTCAGGAGTTCCCCGGCGACGACCTGCCCGTCGTCCGCGTCTCCGCTCTCAAGGCTCTCGAGGGCGACCAGAAGTGGGCCGACAGCATCATCGAGCTGATGAACGCCGTCGACGAGAACGTGCCCGAGCCGCCGCGTGAGACGGACAAGCCGTTCCTCATGCCGGTCGAGGACGTCTTCTCGATCACCGGTCGCGGTACGGTCGTCACCGGCCGTATCGAGCGCGGTGTCGTCAAGATCAACGAGCAGGTCGACATCATCGGCATCAAGCCGGAGAAGACGACCACCACCGTCACCAGCATCGAGATGTTCAACAAGATGCTCGACGAGGGTCACGCGGGCGACAACGCCGCCCTGCTGCTCCGTGGTATCAAGCGCGACGACGTCGAGCGCGGCCAGTGCATCATCAAGCCGGGCACGACCACCCCGCACACCGAGTTCAACGGCCAGGTCTACATCCTGTCCAAGGACGAGGGCGGCCGCCACACGCCGTTCTTCAACAACTACCGCCCGCAGTTCTACTTCCGTACGACTGACGTGACCGGTGTCGTGAACCTCCCCGAGGGCACGGAGATGGTCATGCCGGGCGACAACACCGAGATGCGCGTTGAGCTGATCCAGCCCATCGCCATGGAGGAAGGCCTCAAGTTCGCGATCCGTGAGGGTGGCCGCACCGTCGGCGCCGGTCGGGTCACGAAGATCATCAAGTAGCTAGACCGTCGGGGCGGCGGTCGGCCCCGGACTCGGAGCCGACCGCCGAACCACGTTAGGGACCTCATGTAGAGGCCGTGATCCAGCAGTCGCTTCGGCCGAGGAAATATGACCGAAGTCACTGCCGGATCACGGAAGAAAAGGCAGATCGACTGCGTCTGCCTCGTGGGGTCTAGCAGGCTTGGACCTGCACCAATACAGCGGCAACAGGCCGCACGATACTTTTTCAGACGACAGCGAAGGACACCGAGGCCACTATGGCGGGACAGAAGATCCGCATCCGGCTTAAGGCCTATGACCACGAGGTCATCGACAGCTCGGCCAAGAAGATCGTCGAGACGGTGACGCGGACTGGCGCGAAGGTCGCGGGCCCGGTGCCGCTGCCGACCGAGAAGAACGTGTACTGCGTCATCCGCTCGCCGCACAAGTACAAGGACAGCCGCGAGCACTTCGAGATGCGCACGCACAAGCGGCTGATTGACATCATCGACCCGACCCCCAAGACGGTTGACTCGCTCATGCGGCTCGACCTCCCCGCGGGTGTCGACATTTCGATCAAGCTCTGAGGGAACGCACTGACATGGCTAAGACGATCAAGGGCGTCCTGGGCAAGAAGCTCGGCATGACCCAGGTCTTCGACGCGGACAACCGGCTGGTGCCGGTGACCGTGGTCGAGGCCGGTCCGTGCGTGGTGACCCGGGTCCGCACCGCCGACAAGGACGGCTACTCCGCCATCCAGCTCGGCTTCGGGCAGGTCGACCCCCGGAAGGTCAACAAGCCGCTCGGCGACTACCTGCGTAAGCACGACATCACCCCGCGCCGTTACTTCGCGGAGATCCGCACCGACGACGCGAGCGACTACACCCTGGGCCAGGAGCTGCTGGCCGACACCTTCGAGGCCGGCCAGTTCGTCGACGTGACGGGCAAGAGCAAGGGCAAGGGCTTCGCCGGTGTCATGAAGCGGCACGGCTTCGGTGGTCTGGGCGCGTCGCACGGTACGCAGCGCAAGCACCGTTCGCCGGGTTCCATCGGTGGCTGCGCCACCCCGGGCCGCGTTTTCAAGGGTCTGCGCATGGCTGGTCGGATGGGTAACGTCCGCACCACTGTGCAGAGCCTCAAGGTTCACTCCGTGGACGCCGAGAAGGGCCTCATCCTGATCAAGGGTGCGATCCCCGGCGCCAACGGAAGCCTGGTCCTCGTTCGCACCTCTGCCAAGAAGGGGGCTGCCAAGTGAGCACCACTATTGACGTCCTCGACGCCAGTGGCGCGAAGGCCGGCACCGTCGACCTGCCCGAGAACATCTTCGGCGCCAAGGTCAACGTGCCGCTGATCCACCAGGTGGTCGTGGCCCAGCTCGCCGCTCGCCGGCAGGGCACCCACAAGGCCAAGACCCGCGGTGAGGTCTCCGGCGGCGGCAAGAAGCCGTACCGCCAGAAGGGCACCGGCCGCGCCCGTCAGGGCTCGACCCGCGCGCCGCAGTTCACCGGCGGTGGCACCGTCCACGGCCCCGTGCCGCGCGACTACTCGCAGCGCACGCCCAAGAAGATGAAGGCCGCCGCCCTGCGTGGCGCCCTCTCCGACCGGGCCGGCGGCGGCCGCGTCCACGTGGTCAGCTCGCTGCTCGCGGGTGAGACGCCCAAGACCAAGGCCGCTCTCGAGGCGCTGCGCAAGGTCACCCAGGCTCCGCGCGTCCTCGTCGTGGTCGACGAGGCCGACGAGCTGACGTGGCTGAGCCTGCGTAACGCTCCCGAGGTCCACCTGCTGGACGCGGGGCAGCTCAACACGTACGACGTGCTCGTGGCGGACGACGTGGTCTTCACGCAGGAGGCGTATGACCAGGTCGTCGCCCGCCTGAGCGACAGCGGGAAGGAAGAGGCCTGATGGAGAAGATCGCCGACCCGCGCGACATCATCATCAAGCCGGTCGTCTCTGAGAAGAGCTACGGCCTGATCGATGAGAACAACAAGTACACGTTCCTGGTGAAGAAGACCGCGAACAAGACCCAGGTCAAGATCGCCGTCGAGCAGATCTTCGGGGTCAAGGTCACCAGCGTGAACACGATCAACCGGCAGGGCAAGCGCAAGCGCACCCGTACCGGTTTCGGCAAGCGTCCCGACACCAAGCGCGCGATCGTGAGCCTGGTCGAGGGCGATCGGATCGACATCTTCGGTCAGATCGGCTAGCAGCGCCATAGAAGTGAGTGCGGGCCGCACGGCCCGCGCGGGGTCGAGACCGCCGCGCTTTCGCGCGGCGGGCTCACCCATGTAACCGACGAAGGATGAACGAAAAAGATGGGCATCCGTAAGTACAAGCCGACGACCCCGGGTCGCCGCGGGTCGAGTGTCTCGGACTTCTCCGAGATCACCCGCAGCACGCCCGAGAAGTCGCTGCTTGCGCCCCTTCACAGCAAGGGCGGCCGTAACGTACACGGCCGGGTCACCGCCCGCCACCAGGGCGGCGGTCACAAGCGCGCCTACCGGATCATCGACTTCCGTAGGCATGACAAGGACGGCATTCCGGCCAAGGTCGCTCACATCGAGTACGACCCCAACCGCACCGCCAACATCGCTCTGCTCCACTACGCCGACGGTGAGAAGCGCTACATCATCGCGCCGACCGGCATCAAGCAGGGCGACCGTATCGAGAACGGCCCCGCTGCCGACATCAAGCCGGGCAACTGCCTGCCGCTGCGCAACATCCCGACCGGTACCTTCATCCACGCGGTGGAGCTCCGTCCGGGCGGCGGCGCCAAGCTCGGCCGTTCCGCGGGCGCACAGATCCAGCTGCTCGCCAAGGAAGGCCAGTACGCCACGCTGCGTATGCCGTCCGGCGAAATGCGCATGGTCGACGTGCGCTGCCGGGCGACGGTGGGCCAGGTCGGCAACGCCGAGCAGGCCAACATCAACTGGGGCAAGGCCGGCCGTATGCGGTGGAAGGGCAAGCGCCCCACCGTCCGCGGTGTCGCGATGAACCCCGTCGACCACCCGCACGGTGGTGGTGAGGGCAAGACCTCCGGTGGTCGCCACCCGGTGAACCCGAAGGGCAAGCCCGAGGGGCGCACCCGCCAGGCCAACAAGGCCAGCGACCGACTGATCATCCGTCGTCGGAGCAAGAGGAAGAAGCGGTAGGAGCAGCCGAAATGCCACGTAGCCTTAAGAAGGGTCCCTTCGTGGACGGTCACCTTCAGAAGAAGGTCGACGTCCAGAACGAGAAGGGCACCAAGAACGTCATCAAGACGTGGTCGCGGCGCTCCATGATCGTTCCCGACATGCTCGGGCACACGATCGCCGTGCACGACGGCCGCAAGCACGTCCCGGTTTTCGTCACCGAGTCGATGATCGGTCACAAGCTGGGAGAGTTCGCCCCCACGCGGACCTTCCGCAGCCACGTCAAGGAAGACCGCCGCAGCCGGCGGTAAGCGTCCCGGAAGTAGGAGAAAGCGATGGAAGCCAGGGCTCAGGCGCGGTTCGTCCGTGTCACGCCCCAGAAGGCCCGCCGCGTGGTGGACCTCATTCGCGGGCTGCCCGCTTCGGAGGCGCAGGCCGTGCTGCAGTTCGCTCCCCAATCGGCGAGCGAGCCGATCTACAAGGTGCTCAGCAGCGCCATGGCGAACGCTGAGCACAACTTCGACCTCGACCCGCAGACGCTCGTCGTCAGCCGGGCGTGGGTCGACGAGGGCCCGACGCTGAAGCGGTTCCGCCCGCGTGCCCAGGGTCGTGCCTATCGGATCAACAAGCGGACGAGCCACATCACTGTGATCGTGGAGTCCCGCGAGCCGAAGGGAAGGACCCGATAGTGGGCCAGAAGGTTAACCCGCACGGGTTCCGCCTCGGCATCACGACCGACTTCAAGAGCCGGTGGTACGCCGACAAGCTGTACAAGTCGTACGTCGCCGAGGACGTGGCGATCCGCCGCATGCTGCAGAAGGGCATGGAGCGGGCCGGCATCTCCAAGGTCGAGATCGAGCGCACGACGGACCGCGTGCAGGTGGACATCCACACCGCGCGTCCCGGCATCGTGATCGGCCGCCGCGGCGCCGAGGCGGACCGTATCCGTGGCGACCTGGAGAAGCTGACCAAGAAGCAGGTCCAGCTCAACATCCTCGAGGTCAAGAACCCGGAGATCGACGCGCAGCTCGTCGCGCAGGGCGTCGCCGAGCAGCTGTCCAGCCGTGTCTCGTTCCGCCGCGCCATGCGCAAGGCGATGCAGTCGGCCATGAAGTCCGGCGCCAAGGGCATCCGTGTCCAGTGCTCCGGTCGTCTGGGCGGCGCCGAGATGTCCCGGTCGGAGTTCTACCGTGAGGGCCGCGTGCCGCTGCACACCCTCCGCGCGGACATCGACTACGGCTTCTACGAGGCCCGCACCACCTTCGGCCGCATCGGCGTGAAGGTCTGGATCTACAAGGGCGAGGCTCCGACCAGCCGCGCCGAGCGCGAGGCGGCCGCCGCCGGCGCTCGTGCCGGCCAGCGTCGCGAGCGTGACGACCGTCGTGGTGGCGGCGGCGACCGTCCGCGTCGTGGTGGCGGCGACCGCCCCCGTCGTGGCGGCGGCCGTGGCGACCGCGCCCCCCGCACCGAGGCGGCCTCGCAGGCTGCCCCCGAGACCGGCCCGGCTGCGCAGCCGGGTGCTGAAGGGAGCTGACCATGCTGATCCCGCGCAGGGTCAAGCACCGCAAGCAGCACCGGCCTGACCGCAGCGGAGCCGCCAAGGGCGGCACCAGGGTCACGTTCGGCGAGTTCGGCATCCAGGCGGTTGAGCACTCCTACGTGACCAACCGTCAGATCGAGTCCGCTCGTATCGCCATGACCCGTCACATCCGCCGTGGCGGCAAGGTGTGGATCAACATCTACCCCGACCGTCCGCTCACCAAGAAGCCTGCCGAGACCCGCATGGGTTCCGGTAAGGGTTCGCCGGAGTGGTGGATCGCCAACGTCAAGCCCGGACGCGTGATGTTCGAGCTGTCCGGCGTGGCGGAGCCGATCGCCCGCGAAGCGCTTCAGCGCGCGATCCACAAGCTCCCGATGAAGTGCAAGATCGTTAAGCGTGAAGTGGGTGAGGCGTGATGGCTAAGGGCCTGACCGCCGGCGAGCTGCGGCTCGAGGACGAGGACACCCTCGTCCAGAAGCTGAAGGAGGCCAAGGAGGAGCTGTTCAACCTCCGCTTCCAGGCGGCGACCGGTCAGTTGGAGAGCCACGGGCGGCTGCGCGCCGTCCGCCGCGAGATCGCCCGTATCTACACCGTGATGCGCGAGCGCGAGCTGGGCATCGTCACGGTCGAGAAGGAGACGAGCGATGGCTGAGACCGAGACCACTGAGACGAACGAGCAGCGGAACTTCCGCAAGGTCCGTGAGGGCCTCGTGGTGAGCGACAAGATGGACAAGACCGTCGTCGTCGCCGTCGAGGACCGCGTCAAGCACCGTCTGTACGGCAAGGTCATCCGCCGTACGACCAAGTACAAGGCACACGACGAGGCCAACGCCTGCGGCGTCGGCGACCGCGTGCTGCTCATGGAGACCCGCCCCCTCTCCGCCACCAAGCGGTGGAGGGTCGTGGAGATCCTCGAGAAGGCGAAGTAACTCTCCCTCTCGACATATACCGCGCCTCGTGGGGGCTCTGAGAGCCCCCATGACGGCGTCCAAGGACGCGGGGCCACATGTGGTCTCGCGTCGCCTGCGGTGCGGCGCCTACGGGCGTTGTGGCCGTGGGAACAAGACAACGACGGTTCCGCCAGGCTCAGAGATGAGAACCGGCGCGACTAACAGGAGTTCAACGTGATCCAGCAGGAGTCGCGGCTCAAGGTCGCCGACAACACGGGCGCGAAGGAGATCCTTTGCATCCGCGTTCTCGGTGGCTCGGGCCGACGCTACGCCGGTATCGGCGACATCATCGTCGCCACTGTCAAGGACGCGCTGCCGGGCAGCACGGGCGTCAAGAAGGGCGACGTGGTCAAGGCCGTCATCGTCCGCACGGTCAAGGAGCGCCGCCGGCCCGACGGCTCCTACATCCGCTTCGACGAGAACGCCGCCGTCATCATCAAGGACAGCGGTGACCCTCGTGGCACTCGTATCTTCGGCCCGGTCGGCCGCGAGCTGCGCGACAAGAAGTTCATGCGCATCATCTCGCTCGCCCCGGAGGTGCTGTAATGCCGAAGCTGCATGTGAAGAAGGGTGACCTGGTCCAGGTCATCGCCGGCAAGGACAAGGGTGCCAAGGGTCACGTCATCGCCACGCTCCCGCACGAGGACCGTGTGGTGGTCGAGGGCGTCAACATGATCAAGAAGCACTCCAAGGAGACCCACCAGGGTCCGCGCGGCGCCAAGACCGGCGGCGTGCAGACCATGGAGGGCCCCATCCACGTCTCGAACGTGAAGAAGCTCAAGGACGAGAAGCCCGCCGAGAAGAAGGCCGACGAGAAGAAGGCCGACGAGACGGGTGAGGACAGCTGATGACTGCGACGACCACTGAGACCGAGCGTCCGACGCCGCGACTCAAGACGAAGTACCGCGAGGAGATCGCGGCCCAGCTTCGCGAGCAGTTCGGCATCGAGAACGTCATGCAGATCCCGGCGCTGACCAAGATCAAGGTCAACATGGGCGTCGGCGAGGCGGCTCGCGACTCGAAGCTCATCGAGGGTGCCGTCCGCGACCTCACCGCGATCACCGGCCAGAAGCCGGCCGTCGTCCGGGCGCGCAAGTCCATCGCGCAGTTCAAGCTGCGCGAGGGCATGCCGATCGGCGCTCACGTCACGCTGCGCGGCGACCGCATGTGGGAGTTCCTCGACCGGCTGCTGGCGCTGGCCCTGCCCCGTATCCGGGACTTCCGCGGCCTTTCGCCCAAGCAGTTCGACGGCAACGGCAACTACACGTTCGGTCTGACCGAGCAGGTCATGTTCCACGAGGTCGACCAGGACAAGGTCGACCGGCCGCGGGGCATGGACATCACGATCGTGACCACGGCGAAGAACGACGACCAGGGCCGGGCGCTGCTGAAGCTCCTCGGCTTCCCGTTCAAGGAGGCCTGATCCAATGGCGAAGAAGTCGCTGATCGCCAAGGCGGGGCGCAAGCAGAAGTTCGAGGTCCGGGCGTACACCCGTTGCTCGCGTTGTGGCCGGCCGCGCGCCGTCTACCGCAAGTTCGGGCTCTGCCGCGTGTGCTTCCGCGAGATGGCGCACCGGGGCGAGCTGCCCGGCATCACCAAGTCGAGCTGGTAGGTAACCTTAGGGGCGGCCTCTGGGCCGCCCCTGGGTGATCATATTTTCAGAAGAAGACCCGGACGCTCCCGAGGAGCGTCCATGACCGCGCCGAAGGTCCACCGGCAGAGCGCTGCTTGGCCGACTGGAAACCGCGGCGAGGAAGGCCACTGGCCATGACGATGACCGACCCGATCGCAGACATGCTCACACGTCTGCGTAACGCGAATTCGGCGTACCACGACAGCGTGACGATGCCGTACTCGAAGATCAAGGCGCACATCGCCGAGATCCTCCAGCAGGAGGGTTACATCCAGGCTTGGACCGTCGAAGACGCCAAGGTTGGCAAGAACCTCGTGGTGGAGCTCAAGTTCGGGCCTACCCGTGAGCGGTCGCTCGCGGGCCTGCGCCGGGTTTCCAAGCCCGGTCTGCGGGTTTATGCAAAGAAGGACAACCTGCCTCGAGTCCTGGGCGGACTGGGCGTCGCGATCATCTCGACGTCCGCCGGTCTCATGACCGACAAGCAGGCCGGCAAGCGTGGCGTGGGCGGGGAAGTCCTCGCCTACGTCTGGTAGAGGGGAGGAACACAGCATGTCGAGAATCGGACGGCTGCCCATCCCTGTGCCCAGCGGCGTAGACATCACGATCGCCGGCCAGGATGTCCAGGTCAAGGGCCCGAAGGGCACGCTCAGTCACAAGGTCGCCGAGCCCATCACGGTCGCTCGCGACGACGACGGCGCCATCGCCGTCTCCCGGCCCAACGACGAGAACAAGGTCCGTGCGCTGCACGGCCTGTCCCGGACGCTGATCGCCAACATGGTGCAGGGCGTCACCCAGGGTTACTCCAAGTCCCTGGAGATCGTCGGCGTCGGTTACCGCGTCCAGGCCAAGGGCCCGACGCAGCTGGAGTTCTCGCTGGGCTTCAGTCACCCGGTCATCGTGGACGCCCCCGAGGGCGTCACCTTCCGCGTCGAGAAGCCGACCCTGTTCCACGTGGACGGCATCGACAAGCAGAAGGTCGGCGAGGTCGCGGCCAACATCCGCAAGTTGCGCAAGCCTGACCCGTACAAGGGCAAGGGCGTGCGCTACCAGGGCGAACAGATCCGCCGCAAGGTCGGAAAGGCTGGTAAGTAGGCATGGCTCCGAAGACTGCGTTCAGCAAGCACACGGCTGCCCGCACCGTCTCGCGGGCCCGCCGTCACCGCCGCGTCCGCAAGTTCGTCGTCGGTACGGCAGAGCGTCCGCGCCTGGTCGTCAACCGCTCGACTCGTCACATGTTCGTCCAGATCGTGGACGACTCCGTCGGCCACACGCTGGTGAGCGCGTCCACCATGGACGCCGCACTGCGCACGCTGGAGGCGGACAAGACCGAGAAGGCGAAGAAGGTCGGCGAGCTCCTCGCTCAGCGGGCCAAGGAAGCCGGGATCACCAAGGTCGTCTTCGACCGCGGTGGCAACCGCTACGCCGGCCGCATCGCGGCTCTGGCGGACAGCGCCCGCGAAGGCGGGCTCGAATTCTGATGGCAACTGAGAAGAGGAACCACTGATGGCTGCAGCTCCGCGTCGCGGTGGCGGCACCGGTGGCGAGCGGCGGGACCGTCGTGACGATCGCCGCGGTGGCGCCGCCGACAAGGGCGTCTCGTACATCGAGCGCGTAGTGAAGATCAACCGAGTGGCCAAGGTCGTGAAGGGTGGTCGTCGCTTCAGCTTCACCGCCCTCGTCGTCGTCGGTGACGGCAACGGCCTGGTCGGCGTCGGCTACGGCAAGGCCAAGGAAGTGCCCGCGGCCATCGCCAAGGGCGTCGAAGAGGCGAAGAAGCACTTCTTCAAGGTGCCTCGGATCCAGGGCACCATCCCGCACACCGTGCAGGGCGAGGAGGCGGCCGGTGTCGTCTTCCTGCGTCCGGCCTCGGCCGGTACCGGCGTCATCGCCGGTGGCCCGGTGCGTGCGGTGCTGGAGTGCGCCGGCATCCACGACGTGCTGTCGAAGTCGCTCGGCTCCGACAACCCGATCAACATCGTGCACGCCACCGTGGCGGCTCTGAAGGGCCTCTCGCGCCCTGAGGAGATCGCCGCCCGCCGTGGCCTGCCGATCGAGGACGTCGCCCCGGCCCGGATGCTGAAGGCTCAGCGCGAGGGTCTCGCCGAGGCGGCGGCCGCGAAGGCGGTGAGCTAGTCATGGCACGCCTGAAGATCACTCAGGTTCGCTCGAAGATCGGTGGCAAGCAGAACCAGCGTGACTCGCTGCGTTCGCTTGGCCTGAAGCGAATCGGCGACGTCGTCGTCAAGGAGGACCGGCCCGAGATTCGCGGGATGGTCTCCGTGGTGACGCACCTCGTCGAGGTGGAAGAGGTCGACTAGTCATGACTGACAAGGCTCCGCTCAAGATTCACGACCTGCGTCCCGCTCCCGGCGCCAACAAGGCCAAGATCCGCAAGGGTCGCGGCGAGGCGTCGAAGGGCAAGACGGCCGGTCGCGGCACCAAGGGCAGCCACGCCCGTACGACGGTTCCCCTCGGCTTCGAGGGTGGCCAGGTGCCGCTGCAGAGGCGTCTGCCGAAGCTCAAGGGCTTCTCCAACGCGCTGTTCAAGACGACCTACCAGGTCGTCAACCTGGACAAGCTCGGTGAGCTGTTCCCCGAGGGTGGCGAGGTCACCGTCGAGGCGCTGGTCGCCAAGGGGGCTGTCCGCAAGAACCAGCTCGTGAAGGTGCTCGGCACCGGCGAGATCTCCGTCTCGGTGAACGTTCAGGCTCACGCCTTCTCGTCCGCCGCGAAGGAGAAGATCGCCGCTGCGGGTGGCTCCGTTACCGAGCTGTAAGAGCTATTACGAGGCGTGGGGGCTTTGACAAATGCCCCCACGCCCGTAGTGCGTTAGAGTTCGCGAGACGGCAGGCTTCTGACCGACTCGTTTGACCTGAGACACACATGGCAGATCCCCGCACCATCGCATACTCACACCGCCGTAAAGGCGCGCAGGAGGGACCGTGCTGACCGCGTTTACCCGGGCGTTCCGGACACCGGACCTGCGCAAGAAGTTGCTCTTCACCCTGGGCATCATCGCGCTTTTCCGTCTCGGCTCGGTTCTTCCGACTCCGGGAGTTCACGTCCAGAACCTCGCGGCCTGTTTCGAGCAGGCCCGTAACGGAGCCGCCGGCAACATCTACGGGATGGTGCAGCTTTTCAGCGGTGGTGCGCTCCTGAAGCTGTCGGTGTTCGCGCTGGGCATCATGCCGTACATCACCGCGAGCATCATTCTCCAACTGCTCGTCGTCGTCATTCCGCGACTTGAGGCGCTGAAGAAGGAGGGCCAGGCCGGTCAGACCAAGATCACGCAGTATACGCGTTATCTGACCATCGGTCTCGCCGTCCTGCAGTCGACCGCCTTCATCGCCCTGGCCCGCACCGGGCAGCTTTTCCCGAACTGCCAGCAGGACGTGCTGCTCAACCCCGACAACATCTTCCAGATCGTGACGATGGTGGTCATCATGACCGCCGGTACGTCGGTGATCATGTGGCTCGGTGAGCTCATCACCGACCGCGGCGTCGGCAACGGCATGTCCATCCTGATCTTCACGCAGGTCGTCGCGGTCTTCCCGTCCGAGCTGGCCAACATCTTCCAGGCGAACAAGTTCACCTTCACGGTCGTCATGGTCGTCGGTGTCTTCATGATCGCCGCGGTGGTCTTCGTCGAGCAGGCGCAGCGGCGCATCCCGGTCCAGTACGCCAAGCGGATGGTCGGGCGCAGGATGTACGGCGGCACGTCCACCTACATTCCGCTGAAGGTCAACCAGGCCGGCATCATCCCGGTCATCTTCGCGTCCTCGCTGCTCTACCTGCCGCAGCTGCTGACGTCGCTCTTCCAGACCACGGACAACGCGTTCATCCGCTGGATCTCGCAGAACCTGGCCACGGGCGACACGCCGATCTACATGGCCACGTTCTTCCTGCTGATCATCTTCTTCACGTACTTCTACGTGTCGATTACGTTCAACCCCACTGAAGTCGCCGACAACATGAAGAAGTACGGTGGTTTCATTCCGGGCATCCGTCCTGGCAGGCCGACGGCTGAATACCTGAACTTCGTGCTCACTCGTCTGACCGCGCCGGGCTCGCTCTATCTGGGTCTGATCGCCATGGTCCCGATCGTCGCGCTGGCGGTGTCCGGTGCGAGCCAGAACTTCCCGTTCGGAGGGACGAGTATTCTGATCATGGTAGGCGTCGGCCTTGACACCGTTAAGCAGATCGAGAGCCAGCTCCAGCAGCGTAACTACGAAGGTTTCCTGCGGTAGTGCGTCTCGTTCTGGTCGGGCCCCCCGGAGCGGGTAAGGGGACACAGGCCCAGTACATCGCATCTAACCTGTCCATCCCGAAGATCTCGACAGGTGACATCTTCCGTGCCAACGTCTCGGGGGGCACGGATCTTGGCAAGCTGGCCAAGACGTACATGGACCGTGGTGATCTGGTGCCCGACGAGGTCACCATCGCCATGGTCCGTGACCGTCTGTCCGAGGACGACGCGCAGGACGGGTTCCTGCTCGACGGCTTCCCGAGGAACGTCGCACAGGCGGAGATCCTGCGCGACATGCTCAAGGACTGGGGCCAGGCGCTCGACCTCGTACTCGAGCTCGTCGTCGACGACGACGAGGTGGTCAGGCGACTGGCCGGCCGGCGCACCTGCAGCCAGTGCGGCCGCATCTGGCACGTCGAGTTCGACGACAAGAAGGACGACAAGTGCGACGCGTGCGGGGGCGCGCTCTTCCAGCGTGACGACGACAAGGAGGAGACCGTCAGGCACCGCCTGGAGGTCTACCAGGAGCAGACGGCGCCGCTGGTCTCCTACTACGCCGACGAGGACATTCTCGTGGGAGTCGACGCCACGGGCCCGGTCGAGGAGGTCACCCAGCGGGCTATGGAGGCGATCCGCCCGTTCATGGGATAGCTCCACTTACGAGCGATTTGCGGAGGTGGCACGGGTTTCCGTGCCACCTCGCGGCTATTGTGGGGGGAATTGGGCCCCCATTGTGGCCCGTTGAAGACCCAGGGGGGCAGAAGATGTTCAAAAGGAACAGGCACGGCATCCAGATCAAGTCGCCGGAGCAGCTGGAGAAGATGCGGGCGGCGGGCCTGGTGGTCGGGCGCACGCTCGACCTGCTGAAGCGCTCGGTCGAGCCGGGCATGACGCCGCTCGACCTCGACGTCATCGCCGAGAAGGCGATCAGGGACGAGGGCGCGATCCCGTCGTTCAAGGGCTACCAGGGCTTCCCGGCGACGATCTGCGCGTCGGTGAACGACGAGGTGGTGCACGGCATCCCGACCGACGCGAGGAAGCTGCGCGAGGGCGACATCATCTCCATCGACTGCGGCGCGATCCTGGACGGCTGGCACGGCGACTCGGCCGTGACGGTCCCGGTCGGCGAGGTGGACCCGAAGCTGACCGAGCTGATGCGGGTCACCGAGGAGGCCATGTGGCGCGGCATCGCGGCGCTGCGGGTCGGCCGCCACCTGTCCGACATCGGCTACGAGGTGGAGCGGTACGTCAAGTCGCAGGGCCGCTTCGGCATCCCCCCGGAGTACGGCGGCCACGGCATCGGCACCGAGATGCACATGGACCCGTGGATCGCCAACCACGGCCGGCCCGGCCGGGGCCCGGCGCTGGAAGAGGGCATGTGCGTGGCCATCGAGCCCATGGTGAACCTGGGCACCGAGCGCACCCGCGTGCTGGCCGACGAGTGGACCGTCGTGACGGTCGACGGCAAGCACTCCGCGCATTTCGAGCACAGTGTCGCCGTGACACATAATGGTCCTTGGGTGCTGACCGCCCTGGACGGCGGGAAAGAGCGCCTTACCCAACCGCAGAACTGACCCCCGGGAGTGGGTGGGATGGCGAACAGCCCCGAGATGCGAGCCTCCGACGCCGACCGCGACCGCGTCGCCGCCATCCTCCGCGAGCACACCGCGCAGGGCCGCATCACGATGGACGAGTTCAACGAGCGGCTCGAGCAGCTCTACAAGAGCAGGACGTACGGAGAGCTGGCCAGGCTGACGGTCGACCTGCCTGACGTGGACCTGCGCAACGCGCCCGCCACGGTGCCACAGAGCCCCGCACGGCGCACCGGCCTGCATCCCGGCATGCGGGCGGCCTGGGGCGCCTGGGCGTCGGCCAGCGGCATCAACTGGGTGATCTGGCTGATCGTGAGCATCACGTCCGGGGACCTGATCTACCCCTGGCCGCTGTGGGTCATGGGCCCGTGGGGCGTCATCCTGCTGATCAGCACCGTCTTCGGCAGCCCGCCGCCCGACAAGCCCAAGAAGAACAAGAAGAACAAGTAGGGCTGTGTGCACTAGTGCACTGTGTGCATTCGTGCGCAGTACGGATATAGCTGGATTCCTAACGTGAGCTGTGTCGGGAAGCACGACTCACGGAGGAACCGAAATGCGCAAGATCCTGGCGGCCACCGCTCTCGCCGGCTCGATCGCCCTCACCGGGCTCGCCGTCGCCCCCGCCGCCCAGGCGGCCACCGCCACCCAGTCGACGGTCACGTCGATCAGCAGCTGGGGCAAGTACTACTCCAGCAACCACAAGGCCTTCACCTACGGCAAGACCTGGAAGCAGAACGGCAAGGTCTACACCCACTGGTACGGCAAGGAGTCCACGCCGAAGAAGGGGTACGTGTGGTTCAAGTACTACTCCGGCGGCAGCTGGCACAAGTTCGTCCAGGGCTGGGACGGCTCCTACCAGGCGACCTGGTCGAAGTTCGGCATCAAGAAGCTGTACACCTACACCTGCTGGGGCGGCCCGTTCACGTACTGCGGTCCGGCGCACCGCATCTACTAGGACCTCGCCCACTGGAACAGGGCCCGCCGGGGATCTCTCCCTCGGCGGGCCTTCCGCTTTCCCGGGAAGGTCTGAGAGCCGGTGAACGTGGGGTAGACTCGTCCGTGGTTGTGTCAGGACACCTGGCACGCGTTTCGCGTTTTAGGCTCAGGTGTCGTACACTCCTTAGTCGGCTCACTATGACTTATCACGCGTCGGCGGCCTTTGCCGGTCGCCGCTCTCTTCGAAGCGTGAGGTCGCGGCTGCTTAGTGAACCGGAGCCTCAGACGATCGATCAGTGAAACGCGAGGAATCTTGGCCAAGAAAGACGGCGCCATCGAGATCGAGGGCACTGTGGTCGAGTCGCTCCCGAACGCCATGTTCCGGGTGCAGCTCGACAACGGCCATAAGGTCCTGGCCCATATCAGCGGGCGAATGCGGATGCACTACATCCGGATTCTGCCGGACGACCGGGTAGTCGTTGAACTGAGCCCCTACGACCTGAGTCGTGGGCGGATCGTCTACCGATACAAGTAAGACGTCTGAGGAATCACGAAGGACAATGAAGGTAAAGCCGAGCGTCAAGAAGATCTGCGACAAGTGCAAGGTGATCCGCCGGCACGGTCGCGTCATGGTGATCTGCGACAACCTGCGCCACAAGCAGCGCCAGGGCTAGTCGCCGCAAGGCTCCTCCGAGTCCGCCCCGATTGAGGGAGCGGGCTCGACGCATGAGGAGCCTGAGTCAGTAATCGCGTCCCACACCCGAGCAGGCGGGCCCTTTTTCGAAAGGTCCGAACCGCTCGGGAGACCCCCGGTCGGAGGCCGGGGCCCTCACCCCGGGCATGGGGAGGGGTAGTGCGGCGCAAGACCTCCGCCACAAAGAAGGAGAATGCCCGACCATGGCTCGCCTGGTTGGCGTCGACCTCCCCCGCGAGAAGCGGCTGGAGATCGCTCTCACCTACATCTACGGAATCGGCCGCACCCGCGCCCAGGAGATCCTCCAGGCCACCGGTGTCAGCGGCGACCTCCGCGTGCACCAGCTCTCCGACACCGAGCTCGTCCCGATGCGTGACTACATCGAGGCGAACTTCAAGATCGAGGGTGACCTGCGCCGCGAGGTCCAGGCCGACATTCGTCGCAAGATCGAAATCGGTTGCTACCAGGGCATCCGGCACCGCAAGGGCCTGCCCGTCCACGGCCAGCGCACGCAGACCAACGCGCGCACCCGCAAGGGCAAGAAGAAGACCGTGGCCGGCAAGAAGAAGCCCGGTAAGAAGTAGTCCACAGCCGCGGACCGAAGACCTCAGGAGTAATGGCAAACAATGCCTCCTAAGAGCCGTCAGGGCGCCCCGAAGAAGGTGCGCCGCAAGGAAAAGAAGAACGTCGCTCACGGGCACGCCCACATCAAGAGCACGTTCAACAACACCATCGTCTCGATCACGGACCCCAACGGGAACGTGATCTCCTGGGCCAGCGCCGGCCACGTGGGTTTCAAGGGCTCCCGTAAGTCCACCCCGTTCGCCGCCCAGATGGCCGCGGAAAACGCCGCTCGCCGCGCCATGGAGCACGGCATGCGCAAGGTGGACGTCTTCGTCAAGGGTCCCGGCTCCGGCCGTGAGACCGCGATCCGCTCCCTCCAGGCCACCGGCCTCGAGGTGGGCTCGATCCAGGACGTCACCCCGGTCCCGCACAACGGTTGCCGGCCGCCGAAGCGCCGCCGCGTCTGAACAAGCCCAGGAGATACTGAGAAATGGCTCGTTACACGGGCGCCGACTGCAAGCTCTGCCGTCGCGAGAAGACCAAGCTCTTCCTCAAGGGCAGCAAGTGCGAGTCTGCCAAGTGCCCCATCGAGATCCGTCCTTACCCGCCGGGTGAGCACGGCCGCGGACGTCCCAAGGAGTCCGAGTACCAGCTTCAGCTTCGTGAGAAGCAGAAGACCCGCCGCATCTACGGCGTCCTCGAGAAGCAGTTCCACAACTACTACGAGGAAGCCACCCGCAAGACCGGCAAGACCGGTGAGGCGCTGCTCCAGATCCTGGAGAGCCGTCTCGACAACGTCGTCTACCGCGCCGGGTTCGCCCAGTCGCGCGACGCCGCCCGCCAGCAGGTGCGCCACGGCCACATCCTGGTGAACGGCAAGAAGGTCGACATCCCGTCCTACCGCATTCGCGAGCACGACATCATCGAGGTCCGCGAGAACAAGCGCAACCTTCTGCCCTACGAGGTCGCCAGGGCGACCGCGGGCGAGCGCACCGTTCCCGCGTGGCTCGGCGTCGTGCCCGAGAAGCTCCGCGTCCTGGTTCACCAGCTGCCGGTTCGCCAGCAGATCGACACCCAGGTCCAGGAGCAGCTCATCGTCGAGTACTACTCGAAGTGAGCCTGAGTTGAGGTGCGGGTCTCCGCACCTCAACTACGCTGTTTATCGGAGTGGCGTCATATGGCGGGCGCCACACGAAAAAGGGGAGACCCCACATGCTGATCGCTCAGCGCCCGACTCTTCTCGAAGAGTCGATCGACGACACCCGGTCCCGGTTCGTCATCGAGCCGCTGGAGCCGGGCTTCGGCTACACCATCGGCAACTCGCTCCGCCGCACGCTGCTGTCGTCCATTCCGGGCGCGGCCGTGACGAGCATCCGGATCGAGGGCGTCCTGCACGAGTTCTCGACCGTTCCCGGGGTCAAGGAAGACGTCACCGACATCATCCTCAACCTCAAGGAGCTCGTCGTCTCCTCCGAGCACGACGAGCCGGTCGTGATGTACCTGCGCAAGCAGGGCCCGGGTGAGGTCACCGCCGCCGACATCGCGCCGCCGGCCGGTGTCGAGGTGCACAACCCCGAGCTGCGCATCGCCACGCTCAACGGCAAGGCGAAGCTGGAGATGGAGCTGACCGTCGAGCGCGGTCGCGGCTACGTCTCCGCCGCCCAGAACAAGCAGCCGGGCCAGGAGATCGGTCGCATTCCGATCGACTCGATCTACTCCCCGGTGCTCAAGGTCACCTACAAGGTCGAGGCGACCCGAGTCGAGCAGCGCACCGACTTCGACCGTCTCATCCTCGACGTCGAGACCAAGCCGGCCATGAAGCCCCGCGACGCGGTGGCCTCCGCCGGTAAGACCCTCGTCGAGCTCTTCGGCCTGGCCCGCGAGCTCAACGTCGAGGCCGAGGGCATCGACATCGGCCCGTCGCCGACCGACGCCGCCCTGGCCGCCGACCTGGCGCTGCCGATCGAGGAGCTCAACCTCACCGTTCGCTCCTACAACTGCCTCAAGCGCGAGGGCATCCACACCGTGGGTGAGCTCGTCGCGCGCAGCGAGCAGGACCTGCTGGACATCCGCAACTTCGGCGCCAAGTCGATCGAAGAGGTCAAGCAGAAGCTGCACGAGATGTCGCTGGCGCTCAAGGACTCCCCGCCCGGGTTCGACCCGAGCGCGGTGGCCGGCGGCGGCTACGACGACGACGACAGCGCTTACGTCGAGACCGAGCAGTACTGACACTTCCGCGGTCCCCGCGCGTCCCTCGGGAAGGCGCGGGGAACGAAGGCTCTCCGGCGGGCTCAGGCCCGCGCGGGGGACGCGGGTGAACGTAACGGCGCCGCGCCGACGCGGCGCCGGCCCGACTCCGGTACCTGGTACGGCCGGGGCGGGTTAACCACAAGGAGAATGAAATGCCCAAGCCCACCAAGGGTGCACGTCTTGGCGGCAGCCCGGCGCACGAGCGGCTGATCCTGGCCAACCTGGCCACCGATCTGTTCCGCCACGGCAAGATCCGCACGACGGTCGCCAAGGCCAAGCGCCTGCGCCCGGTGGCGGAGCGCCTGATCACCAAGGCGAAGAAGGGCGACATCCACAACCGTCGCCAGGTCCTGACGGTCGTCAAGGACAAGGGCGTCGTACACCACCTCTTCACCGAGATCGCGACGACGTTCGCCGAGCGTCCCGGTGGCTACACCCGGATCACCAAGGTCGGTCCGCGTAAGGGCGACAACGCCCCGATGGCGGTCATCGAGCTGGTGACCGAGCCGCTGAACGGCGTCACGACCCGCCGCACCGAGGCCCCGGCCGCCGCCGCGGCTCCGGCGCCCGCCGCGGAGGAGACCGAGGCTCCCAAGGCCGAGGAGAGCGAGGCCCCCGAGGCCGCCGCCGAGGAGACCCCCGCCGCGGAGGCCCCGGCCGCCGAGGCTGAGGCGAAGAAGGACGAGGCCTGATCTTTCAGGTCGGACGAGACGGGCCCGGACCCCCTGCGGGGTGCGGGTCCGTTTTCAGTTGAAGGAGGATCATCGTGGTACGGCTCCGCCTCGACCTCGCGTACGACGGGACCGACTTCTCCGGATGGGCCAGGCAGCCGGGACGCCGGACCGTCCAGGGCGAGATCGAGCAGGCGCTCGGCAGGATCCTGCGCCTCGGCGAGCCCGCGATGCTGACCGTGGCCGGCCGCACCGACGCCGGCGTCCACGCGCGCGGCCAGGTGGCCCACGTGGACGTGCCCGACGCGTCGCTGGCCGAGCTCGACGGCAACAGAGGGCCCCTGGACGTCCACGAGCGGCTCGCTGCGCTTGTCAGGCGCCTGGGCGGGGTCCTGACCCCGGATGTGCGGGTTCATCGGGTCTGCGTGGCTCCTGAGGGCTTCGACGCGCGTTTCTCGGCGATGTTCCGGCGGTACGCGTACCGGGTGAGCGACGCGGTGGGCGGAGTGGACCCGCTGCGGCGGCGCGAGGTGGTCTGGCACAACCGGTCGCTGGACGTCGGCGCGCTCAACGCGGCGGCGGCGCGGCTGCTCGGGGAGCACGACTTCGCGGCGTTCTGCAAGAAGCGCGAGGGCGCGACCACGATCAGGGAGCTGCAGCGGCTGGACTGGGCGCGCGAGCCCGACGGGGTGCTGGTGGCGACCGTCGTGGCCGACGCGTTCTGCCACTCGATGGTGCGGGCGCTGGTCGGGTCGCTGCTGGCGGCCGGCGACGGCAGCCGGCCGGTGGAGTGGCCCGGCCAGGTGCTGGCGCGGGCCGTACGGGACTCGGGGGTGCACGTCGCGCCCGCGCACGGGCTGTGCCTGGAGGAGGTGGGCTACCCGGCGGAGCCGGAGCTCGCCGCGCGGGCCAGTGCCACGCGGCGAGTGCGCACCGCCGCCCTCCAGCCGACGCCGTCAGCCCTTGGTGGCGCGGCGCTCGAGGACGAGTGAGGTCTGGTCGCGGAACGCCCCGCTGACCTTGGGCAGCGTCTTCTCCTTGGACTCGGGGGTGTGCCCGTCGGCGTAGGTGGCGTAGCTGAAGACGATGTAGCGGCCCCACACCAGACCGGCCGCGTAGCCGCCGGCGATGTTCACGCGCTCGCCGCCCGAGCCGTCGGAGCCGGGGAGCGGGCGGAACCAGACGTTGCGTGCGAGGTTCTTGGACTGGTCGGCGATGATGGCCGCGTCCTTGTCCGGCAGGACCGCTATGCCCGTGGTGACCGCGTAGCGGCGCTTGCTGTCCACGTAGGTGGCCCTGAGCACGCGGCTGCACTTCTGCTCTTTCAGCGCGTCCGCGAACTCCCCGGTGGCGGCCTTGTCGCAGCTCGTCTCGACGGCCGCCTTGACCCTGGTGAACGTGGTGCCCGCCGCGCTCACCTTCTTCTTCGGGAACGCCTCCGAGAGCGACAGCTTCTGCGGGTCGGTCTGCTCGGAGTTGAGGATGGACGTGCCGTCGGGGGCGTCGGAGGGCGCCGCGGCGGCGGGCGTCCCCGAGCTGGGCTCGCTCGACGCGGTGGGCCGGGTGGCGGCCGTGGTGGGCGTCGGGGAGGTGACCGCCTGGTAGGCGAAGAAGCCGCCGGTCGCGACCCCGGCCAGGGCCAGCGCGCCCAGCGTGACGAGCAGGGCCCGCTTGCTCTTGCCGGGTGGGGCGGGAGGCGGGGGCGGAGTCTGGAACGGGGCCTGTTTGAACGCTCCAGGCGGGAACGCCGGGCTGCCGGCCTGGGGCCGGCTGAGCGGGGCGGCGGGCTTCTGTCCCCAGGTGTCCCTGGAGAACGGGAGATCGGGCAGCTTGGCCTCGGATGGTGAGTTAGGGGGCCAGACGGGCACGTCGCCGGGCTCGGGCGGGCGGGCCGACGGGTTGGCCGGGTCGGACAGTGAGAGCGGCGGGGCGCCGGTTTCGGCGGGGTCGGCGGGCTTCGGGGCGAAGGAGTCGAGCGCCGGTTCGGTGAGGTCCTCCTCCGGCGTGGCGATCGGGGCCGCCAGGAAGCCGTCGGGAGGGGTGTCCTGGTCGGCGATGGACGCGGGCTGGGGCCTGCCCTCCGCCTGCTGGGCGGCCTCCCGGCGGGCCGCCTCCGGGTCGAAGTAGTGGGCCGGGCGGGTGAGGCCCTCCGGCTGGGTGGCGTTGGGGTCGTAGGGGGAGCCCGGCTCGTCGTTGTCGGGCTCGGCCACCAGCTCGCCCGTTGCGGCGGGCCAGGGCGGCATGGCGTTCGGGTCGCCGGGGGGCGCGGGCCACACCGGCATGCCCGCGGCGGCGGCGGTGAACGCCGGTGGCGGCTCCCATGACGGGCCGCCGGGCGCGGCCGGTTCGGCGGGCCAGGCGCGGGGCTCCGGCTCGTCCCAGGGGCGGACGGCCCGCACCTGTTCGGCCCGCAGCTGCTCGCCCAGCGTGGGCCGCGATCGGCCGATGAGCGTCTGGTCGGGGTCCTCCGCCTCGGCGACCGGGTGCGGCGGGCGCAGGCCGCCCGGGCGGGTGGGCTCGGACTCGTCGTCGTACCAGTCGTACGGCGCGGCGTCGTCGCCCGCCACCTCCCACGGCTGGACGCCGGGCGGCTCGCCGGGGTCGGGCGGCGGTCCCGGGAAGGCGGGAACGCCGGCCGGCCGCGTTCCGGAGTCGGGCGGCGGTCCCCGGAAGACGGGAACGTCGGGCCGCGCCCCGGAGTCGTGCGGCGTCTCCGGGAAGGTGGGAACGTCGGGCAGCGTCCCGGAGTCGGGCGGCGTCCCGGAGTCGGGCGGCGTCCCGGAGTCGGGCGGCGTTCCTGGGAAGGTGGGGACGGCGTTCGCCGCCTC
Organism: Nonomuraea angiospora; assembly: GCF_014873145.1. Taxonomy (NCBI): domain Bacteria; kingdom Bacillati; phylum Actinomycetota; class Actinomycetes; order Streptosporangiales; family Streptosporangiaceae; genus Nonomuraea; species Nonomuraea angiospora. The sequence goes on from NZ_JADBEK010000001.1 coordinate 8,790,599, forward strand.
GCCCGGCGGGGCGGGCGGCGCGTCGGCAGGGCCGTGCGCCGCGTCGCCGGAGGAGCCGCGCACCTCCTCGTCGGCGGGGGCGAACGCCGGTGGTACGTCTCGCCCGCTGGTCTGGCCGAAGCTCGGCGGTGGCGTCGCTGGTGCGGCCGATCCGTCGGCTTCCCTGCGATCGTGCTCAGACCCGGGTTCCTGGCCACGCATAGGGCGAGCCTAGCGAGAGTAGCGAGATCGTTATGTCGGTATGAGCGTTCCCGGTGGGATCCGGCATCCCGTTTGGGGGTCTATCGAATAAGAAGCCGGTTTCGCTAGAGGGGGCTTCCGGTGACCGAGCGGTTGTCCAGAGCCTTGAACACCGTCGCCTTGGTGATGTCGTCGATGGCGGAGAAGATCTGCTTGGAGCCCTTCTTGTCCGGCTTCGTACCGTCCTTGTTCTGGAACCAGACCATGATCGCGTAGTGGCCGTGCGTCCAGATCCTGGCGCCGCCCGCGCCCGAGCCGAGCTGTTTGGTGACACTGTCCTTGCCCGCCAGCGGCTTCACGTAGTTGGCGGTGCTGCCGGCCTTGGCCACCTTGGACGCCCACTTGCTGGTCTTGAGGTTGGCCACGCCGACCGTGCCGATGATCTTGCCGGCCTTGTCGCGGAAGCTGGCGCGTACGAGCTGGTTGCACTTGCCGTCCTTGAGCGCCTTCTTCAGGGCGTCGCCCAGGGCGCCGTCAGAGCACTTCTTGTCCTTGCTGGTGACGGTCATCTCGTACGACCGGCCCGCGATCGTGATCTTCTTCGTCTTGCCGAAGATCTCCTTGACCGTGATCGGCTCGGGGTCGGTGGAGCGTTCGGCCGCGAAGCCGTACTTGCCGGGCGGGGCCGACGGGAGCGGCGGCGCGGTCATGCGAGGGGTCGTGGTCTGGGCCGTGACGGGCTTGTCGGCGTTCCACATCAACGCGAGGCCACCGCCGAGCAGGCCGAGCACGGCTATGCCGCCGATGGCGAACCACAGCGGGGCGCGCGAGCGCGGGCCCTCGTCGTAGGGGCTCCAGCCGACCCTGCTCTGCGGCGCCCTGTCGGAGCTCTGCGGCGCGCTGTCGGACTTGCTCTCCAGCTCGGAGTCGTCGGCTGCGCGTTCCTTGCGGGCACGGCGGGAGCGGCGCGGAGGGTCGCCGCCGTCGCCGGAAGCGTCGGGACCGTTCGGGCCGTCAGGGCCTCCGGGCCCACCAGGTCCACCGGGCCCACCAGGTCCACCGGGGCCGTCCGGTCCGCTCGGGCCGCCGAAAAAGCCGGAGCCGCCGGAACCGCCGGGGCCACCGGGACCACCCGGGCCGGGACCACCGGGGCCGCCAGGACCACGGCCGCCAGAGCCGCCGGGACCGGGGCCGCCGGGACCAGGGCCGCCGGGACCGGGGCCGCCGGGACCGGGACCGCCAGGGCCACCGGGACCAGGACCGCCAGGGCCGTTGGGGGCGCCGAAAAAGCCCGGTCCACCCGGTCCACCCGGCCCGCCCGGTCCACCCGGCCCGCCTGATCCACCCGGGCCGCCCGGACCATCGGGGCCGTCCGGACCGCCGGGACCGTTCGGAGCTCGGCGTCTGCCCGCAGGCTGGAAGACACTCCCCATGCCATAGGGGGCGCTGTTTTCACGTCCTTCGGGAAAAGCCATGCGGCGACATTACCGTGATGCGCGTCATCGGGTTCCGAAGTCCTGGGTCCACCATGGCCCGTCCGGGCCGGACGCGACGCCCACCCCGATGGCCTTCAGACCGCAGTCGAGGATGTTCTTGCGGTGGTCGGGGCTGTCGAGCCAGCCGGTCACCGCCTCTTCGGGGGTGCTGTACCCGGCGCCGATGTTCTCGGCGGCGCCCCAGCGGTATCCCGCGCGCTCCATCCGGTCCCACGGCGACGAGCCGTCGGGGGACGTGTGCGCGAGCTGCCCGGTCTGGGCCATCTCCAGCGAGTGCGTACGCGCGGAGCTGGACAGGCCGGAGTCCACCCTGAGCGCCCCGCAGCCGTGGCGGGACCTGGCGGAGTTGGTCAGCGAGACGACCTTGGCGGCCAGTCCGGGCATGATCTGCACGCCGCTGCTGCCGTCGCTGAGCATCGCCGGGTTGTCCTGGGTGTTGAACCCGGCGATCTGGCCGTCGGGCGATCGGGTCGCCTTGGGGGTGGCCCGGCCGCGGGGCAGGGTCTTGGTCGTGATCTCCCTGGGGATCATCTCGGCCTGCTGCTGCGCCTTCCTGGCCGTCGTCGGCGCGGGGTTGGCGGTGGCCGCCGCGGGCGGAGCGGTCTCGTTGAGATAGACCTGGGGGGTCGGCTCGGCGTCGTCGGTGAGCCGGCCGAGCAGCATCCCCGTGAAGAGCACGGTCATGAGGCAGGCCAGCACCCCCAGGTGATTCCGGCGCCGAGCGCCCCGCTGGGTTGGCCGGGAGTGAGAGTTCTGCCGCATACCGCCGCTAACGATAGGGATGTCTGGTACTGGGAATGAAGAGGTCCCAGGGAAACGAAACCGAACCGTTCTGCGTTCGGGTAAACTCGCTCAGGGCTACTGGTCGTTTTGACCTGCGCGCCTTTGGGCGGGTAGCTTAGGTTCGTTGTGTGCATAGGTCCGTGAGACCAATGCGCGGCGCGTCCGGCGTCATCTCCCGTGATGAGGAGACGGAAGGTCCGGGCCGTCGTGTGCCCGCACCGACCGACCAAATGTAGCTGTCGCATCCGACAGCGCCGAAGACGCGAGCATAAAGAAGGCTACGACCGTGCGCACGTACTCACCGAAGCCCGCCGACGTCCAGCGTCAGTGGTACGTCATCGACGCGACCGATGTCGTGCTGGGCCGGCTGGCCAGCCACGTCGCGACCCTGCTCCGCGGCAAGCACAAGCCGATCTTCGCTCCCCACGTCGACACCGGTGACTTCGTCATCATCATCAACGCGGACAAGATCGCGCTCAGTGGCAACAAGCTTGAGCAGAAGAAGGCGTACCGCCACTCGGGCTACCCGGGCGGTCTGCGTTCCGTCAGCTATGGCGAGCTCATGGAGAAGCGGCCCGACAAGGCCGTCGAGAAGGCCGTCAAGGGCATGCTTCCGAAGAACTCCCTCGGCCGGAAGATGGCGAAGAAGCTGAAGGTCTACGCGGGTTCCGAGCACCCGCACCAGGCCCAGCAGCCGGTGCCGTTCGAGATCACCCAGATCGCCCAGTAGTAGTACGAAAGATTTAGAGGAGAACCGTGGCTGAGCCCACTGGTGTCGAGACGGCCGTCGTCGAGGCCGAGCTGGAGGACCTCTCCAGCGAGGACTTCCCGTCCGAGTACACCACCGAGTCCGCCGCCAGCGCCGACGCGCCCGTGCGTAAGCCCGTCACCACGGGCAACTCGTACGGCACCGGCCGCCGCAAGGAGGCGATCGCCCGCGTGCGCATCGTCCCCGGCACCGGCAAGTGGACGATCAACGGTCGTTCGCTGGACGCTTACTTCCCGAACAAGGTCCACCAGCAGATCGTCAACGAGCCCTTCGTGGTGCTCGGCGCCGAGGAGGCGTTCGACGTCATCGCGCGCATCGACGGCGGCGGCGTGACCGGCCAGGCCGGCGCGCTGCGCATGGGCCTGTCCCGCGCCCTGGCGATCCTGGACGTCGAGGTCAACCGGCCGCCGCTGAAGAAGGCCGGCTTCCTCACCCGTGACGCCCGCGCCACGGAGCGGAAGAAGTACGGCCTCAAGAAGGCCCGCAAGGCTCCGCAGTACAGCAAGCGCTAAATTGGCGCGCCTTTTCGGCACCGACGGGGTGCGTGGGGTCGCCGGTCGCGACCTCACGGCGCAGCTCGCCATGGACCTCTCGGTCGCGGCGGCTCACGTCCTCGGCGATGCGGGCGCGTTCGCCGCTGCCGGCCGCAAGAGCAGGCCGGTGGCGGTCGTGGGCCGGGACCCTCGCGCCTCGGGAGAGTTTCTCGAGGCCGCGGTGGTCGCCGGCCTCGCGGCGTCCGGTGTGGACGTGCTGCGCCTCGGCGTACTGCCCACTCCCGCCGTCGCCCACCTCACCGCCGCGCTGGGCGCCGATCTCGGCGTCATGCTGTCGGCCTCGCACAACCCGGCGCCGGACAACGGCATCAAGTTCCTGGCCCGCGGCGGCTTCAAGCTGTCCGACGCGGTCGAGGACGAGATCGAACGGCGGCTGGGCGAGGACTGGAGCTTTCCCGTCGGCTCGGCAGTGGGCCGGGTGCGGGACGCCTACGGTGAGGCCAACCGGTACGTCTCCCATCTGCTGACCACGATGAAGTCCACGCTCGACGGGCTGAACATCGTGGTCGACTGCGCCCACGGCGCCGCCCACATGGTGGCCCCGGAGGCGCTGGTGCGGGCGGGCGCCAGGGTCGAGGCCATCGGCGCCAGGCCCGACGGCCTCAACATCAACGCCGGCCACGGCTCCACCCACCTGGACAAGCTCGCGCAGGTCGTCGTGTCGCGCGGGGCGGACCTGGGCGTGGCCTACGACGGCGACGCCGACCGCTGCCTGGCGATCGACCACACGGGCGCGATCGTCGACGGCGACCACATCATGGCCATCCTCGCCGCCGCCATGCACGGCGACGGCCTGCTGGCCAAGGACACCGTGGTGGCGACCGTGATGTCCAACCTGGGCTTCAAGCTGGCCATGCGCGAGGCGGGCATCACCGTGGTGGAGACCGCGGTGGGCGACCGCTACGTGCTGGAGCGGATGAAGTCCGACGGCTTCAACCTGGGCGGGGAGCAGTCGGGCCACGTCATCATGCTCGACCACGCCACCACCGGCGACGGTCTGCTCACCTCGCTCCACCTGCTGGGCGTGGTGGCCAGGTCAGGTGTGCCGCTGAAGGAGCTGGCCGCGGTGATGACGCCGCTGCCGCAGATCCTGATCAACGTCAAGGACGTGGACAAGGGCAAGGCCGCCGCCCCCGAGCTGCTGGCCGCCGTCGCCGAGGCGGAGGTCGAGCTGGGGGAGACGGGCCGGGTCCTGATCAGGCCGAGCGGCACCGAGCCGATGATCCGGGTCATGGTCGAGGCCGCGTCGGAGGAGCACGCCACCCAGGTGGCCGGCCGCCTCGCCGACGTGGTCCGCACGGCCTGCGTCTGAGCGACGCTTCGCGAACGGCCCGCGGGGGGAACCCCGCGGGCCGTTCGTTCATTCGTCCCCGGTGAGCGAGAAGACCCGCAGCCGCTGCCCCGCCCAGAAGACGCCGACCACCGTGACGACGATCAGGGCGGGTACGGCGAAGCTCAGGGCGACGTCCGCCTCGACGAAGGCGGAGTCGGAGATCTGCTTGGCTATCGTCTGGCCCCACTGCTGGATCGAGAACTTGCGGGCGCCCTCGATGAAGCCGCCCACCACGCTCTCCCAGACGAGGGCGTAGATGATGCCGATCGTGACCGCGTGCCGGGTGACGACGCCCAGGAGGAGGAAGACGGCGGCGTACGCGATGCCGGCCACCAGCGCTCCCAGCGCGAAGCCCGGGGCGATGCCGTCCTCGTTGCCGGCCAGGATCCAGGCCGCCACGTAGGTGGGCACGGCGCCGAACACGGCCATCAGCGAGGCCGCCACCAGGAACTTCGTCCGGACGATGACCGGGCGGGAGATCGGCTTGGACATCAGGTGGATGATCGTGCCGTCGTCGATCTCCGGGGCGATGACGCCCGTGCCGGCGATCAGGCCCAGCAGGGGGAGCATGGTGCCGATGGCGAACTTCTGCATCAGCTCCACGGCCGCGCTCTGGTCGCCCCCGCCGAGCACGCGGAAGAGCACGGCCAGCCCGATCAGGGCGAGCGGCAGCAGCAGGAGCAGGATGATACGGCGTCGCCCGAGCAAGGCCCGGTAGGTGATGCCCGCAACCACTGTGTTCATCAGGTGCTCCTGGTGATGAGGTAGGAGAAGACGCTCTCCAGGTCCTCGTCCGCCGGGGAGACCTGGTGCAGGTGTACGCCCTCCGCCTGGGCCACCCGGGGCAGGAGCCAGGTGAAGCGGCGGAACTCGGCGGCCTGGACCTCCAGGCCGTCGGGGCGGAGGGTGATGCCGCCCGTCGAGTGGTCGCGGATGAGGGCGGCGGCGAGCTTCCTGTCGTCGCTCGAACGGATCACGAACAGGTGCGGCCGGTCGGTCATCAGGCGCCGGATCTCGCGGAAGTTGCCCGACGCCGCGTGCCGGCCCGCCACCAGCACCTCGATGTGCTGGGCGACCCGTTCGACCTCCTCCAGGATGTGGGAGCTGAACAGGATCGTCTTGCCCGCCGTGCCCATGGCGCGGATCAGGTCCATGAGGTGGAGGCGCTGGCGCGGGTCCATACCGTTGAACGGCTCGTCGAGCAGGAGCACGGGCGGATCGTGGACGAGCGCCGCGGCCACCTTGACGCGCTGGCGCATGCCCTTGGAGTACGTCTCCACGCGCCGGTCCTTGGGCTCCTCCATCTCGACCGTGGCCAGAGCCTTGCGGGCCGCCTCGACCGGGTCGCCCAGCCCGTGGAGGCGGGCGGCCGACAGGACGAACTGCCAGCCGGTGAGGAAGCCATACACGCCCTCCCGCTCCGGGACCAGGCCGATGTTTCGGTAAATGTGGTGGTTCTTCCAGACCTGCTGGCCGTCCAGCGTGACCGACCCGCTGGACGGCGCCAGGAAGCCCGCCATCATGTGCAGGAGTGTGGACTTGCCCGCCCCGTTGGGGCCGAGCAGGCCCGTGACGCCGGGGCCGATCGTCATGGTGACGTCGTTGACCGCCACCACGTTGCCGTACCAGCGGGAAACCTGAGACAGCTCGACCTTCACCGCGCGGCCGCCTTCCTGTAGCGCAGCGCGAGGGCGCCCAGGGCGAGCGCCACCAGCACCACGAAGATCGCGGCCGAGGCGGGGCCGCTCGGATAGTCCCCTTCGGGGATGTGCGGCGGGGTGTCGAACAGCCAGGACTGTACGGAGTCCACCAGGAAGAACGGGTTGGCCAGCCAGGCCCAGGCGGCGGCGGCCTCGTTGCCCGAGGTGTAGAGGGACCCGTAGATCAGCGGGACCGATGCCCACGACAGCAGGTAGACGGCGATCACGGAGGCCACCCCGAGCCCGCGCCGCGGCGTGAACGAGGCCAGCGCCAGCCCGAACGACGACAGCAGCACGGCCAGCAGCAGGGCCATGAGGACGGAGCCGAGGTATTCGCCGGTGGCCGGCGGCCCGGGCATGTCCACCACCAGCTCGCCGGCGTAGATCACCGTCAGGGGCACCGCCACCAGCAGGAAGAGCGCCGCGGTCATCGCCGTGACCTTGGCGCCCACGTACTCGGCGATCGAGACGGGACGCGACAGGTAGAGCGGCAGCACGCGGTAGCGCAGGTCGGGCGCGACCACGGTGGGCGCCTGCGCGGCCAGGAAGACCGCGACGACGGCCTGCATGATGACGGCGAAGCCGCTGTAGGGGAGGATGCGCTGCTTGGCCAGGGCCATCGTGGCGACGGCCACGACCGCGGGCAGGAGCATGATGACGAAGAGGGAGAACGGCATGATCTTGCTGCGGGCCGTGCGCCCGAGGCCGAAGATGCCGCGCAGGCTGTGGACGGTCAGCGCCCGGGTCGAGTAGGCGCGGCCGAGCCGCGGCCCGTCGTAGTGGCGGTAGCCGATGTCGTAGATCTCAGACACCCGCCACCTCCTCCCTGAAGACGTCCTCGATGCGGTGACGTCCCTGTTCGAGGCGGATGAGGCAGAGGTCCAGCTCGACGGCGGCGTCCCGGATCGCGTCGTACGTCTCGGGCCCGAGGACCTTGACCACCAGCAGGCGGCCCTGCTGCGAGACCGTCTGCCCGGTCTCGGCCAGCCGGGCGGCCAGCGGCTCCAGCCCCTCCTCGACCTCGACCGTGACGCTCTGCGTGGCCTGGGTGAACTCGCCGATCGCGGACGAGCGCAGCAGCCGCCCGGAGTCGATGACGATCACGTGGTCGCAGATGCGCTCCAGCTCGCCCAGCAGGTGGGAGGTGACCAGCACGCTGATGCCGAACTCGGTGCCGATGCGCCTGATCAGCGTCAGCATCTCGTCGCGGCCGCGCGGGTCGAGGCCGTTGGTGGGCTCGTCCAGGAAGACCAGCTTGGGGTCGTGTACCAGGGCCTGGGCCAGCTTGACGCGCTGCTTCATGCCCGTGGAGTAGCCCCCGACGGCACGGTAGCGCTCTTCGGCCAGGCCCACGTGGCGCAGCACGTCGGCGGCCCGCTCGCGCGCGGCGGTGCGCGGCAGGCCGGACATCTGTGCGAGGTGGACGACCAGCTCGGTGGCAGAGACGTCGGGCGGGAGGCATTCGTGCTCGGGCATGTAGCCGACGAGCCGGCGGATCTCGGCGCCCTGCGCGGTCACGTCCAGATCGAGCACCTTGGCCGCGCCGCCGGTGGGCGGCAGCAGGCCGAGCAGGATCTTGAGCAGCGTCGACTTGCCCGCGCCGTTCGCCCCCACCAGACCGGTGACGCCGGGCCCCACGGCGACCGTGAGCTGGTCGACCGCGGTGACGGTGGGGAAGCGTTTGGTCAGCCCCTCGGTGGCGAGGATGTGCATGTGCCCGACCGTACCCGGCGGGGCCGGGCCGCCGCCTCGTTCAGACGGATGAACGCCGTCCTACTTGAGGCCAGAATTTCCGCTGGACCAGCAGCGTGGCCGTGCCCGCGATGACCATGCCGAGGATGTTGACGGCGAGCTGCGAGACCGAGGCGTAGACCTCTGCCCAGTGGCCCAGCGCCAGCGCGACGGCGACGTAGCCGGCCGCGGGCACCGTGGTGACCGAGATGAAGACGCCGACCAGGGCCGACGACTTGCCCGCCGTGACCGACAGCACCCCCGCCGCGCCCGCGAGCAGCGCCACGATGAACGACCACCGGTCCGGCTTGACGATGAACTGGACCTCCGCGTTCGTGGTGAGGTTGCCGACGTCGATCCAGCCCAGCCAGTTCGAGACGAGCGCGCAGGCGAAGGTGATCGCGATCGCCACCGTGAACCCGATGACCAGCGTCTTCAGCGAGGTGATGACCAGGTGCCAGGTGCCGCGCAGCAGGCCGAAGCAGATGGCCGCGACCGCCCCGAACTCCGGCCCGAGCACCATCGCGCCGACGATCAGGATGGGGGAGTTCTGCAGGATGCCGATGCCCGCGAGCTGCGTGGCGATGGCCAGGAAGGCAAGGTACGCCCACGTCATGCGGGAGTCGGCGTGCACCCGGTGCGCGAGCTCCTCCCAGACCACGGCGTCGTCGGGATCGCCGGGCGCCTCCTCGACCGCGTCGGTGGCGACCCTGGACAGCGACAGATCGACCTGCTCGATGGCGATGGAGCCCTCGGTCTCCAGCCACTTGAGCCGGTCCAGCACCTCGTTGGCCGACTCGCGCGCCGCGTCGCAGAGGATCACGTCGCCCGCCGGCTCGCGGGCCACGCCCGGCAGGACGACGATGTTGGTGACGCCCGGGCAGTCCTCCAGCACCGTCGTCGCCTCGTCGGTCCGCGCGGGCGGGCTGATCAGTCGCAGATGTAGCACAGAGGCCATTGTCGTCTATCGGACGTTGATGGTGTTTTGACACAGGTGCGTGAGGCTGACGCGCATGATCCGATACCGATGTCACGACCATGGTGAGGAGTGCTGGTTCGCCGCGGTGGACGACCAGGAGTGCGGGGGCAGGTTCGCCCGTTACCTGTTCGAGGAGGTGCTCAGGTCTGGCGGAGCCGTACCCGCCGTACCGAGTGGTCGGCGCCCTTCTTGAGCACGAGGTCGGCCCGGCCCCTTGTGGGGGCGATGTTCTCGACCAGGTTGCGCTCGTTGATGTCGCGCCAGACGTTGACCGCGAAGGCCGTGGCCTCCTCGTAGGAGAGCTCCGCGATGTACCGGAAGTACGACTTCGGGTCCTCGAAGGCGGTGCGGCGGAGCTTGTGGAAGCGGTCGACGTACCAGGTGCGGATGTCCTCGACCTTGGCGTCCACGTAGATGGAGAAGTCGAAGTAGTCGTTGACCGCGAGGGACGTGGGCGGGGCCGGCTGGAGGACGTTGAGCCCCTCGATGATCAAGATATCCGGACTTTTCACGACTTGGCTTGCGCCGGGGACGATGTCGTACTCCAGGTGGCTGTAGATCGGCGCGCGCACCTCCGCCGCCCCGGCCTTCACCTCCGCCACGAACCTGACCAGCGCCCTGCGGTCATAGCTCTCAGGGAAGCCCTTGCGCTGCATGATCCCCTTGGCCTCCAGCACCGCGTTCGGGTAGAGGAAGCTGTCGGTGGTGATCAGCTCCACGTGCGGGTGCTCGGGCCAGCGGGCCAGCAGGGTGTGCAGGAGCCGCGCCGTCGTCGACTTGCCGACCGCGACGCTGCCCGCGATGCCCAGGATGTACGGAATGCGCTGCTCGGGATGCCCGAGGAACGCGCTCAGCACGCTGCTGCGCTCCTTCGACCCGGTGAAATGCAGGTTCAGCAGCCGGGTCAGGGGGAGATAGATGTCGGTGACTTCAGTGAGATCGATGGGGTCGTCGACGCCGCGAAGCTCTTCCAGCTCGTCTGCGGTGAGAGTCAAGGGCGTGTTCTTGCGGAGCTCGCTCCACTGCTCCCTGCTCAGTTCCACGTAGCCGTTGTTCACCTAGGCAGCGTAGCGATGAGCGGCAAACCGGATCATGGCCGGGTGCGCGCAGCGAGATCCACAGCCTGTGGATAAACACGTGGGATTACCGAGACTCAGTTCGGGGAAGGAAGATCCGTCTTGCCGAATCACGCGTATGAACATTCGTCGGCGGCTACTGTGCAGGGCTGGGAGGTCTGATGGACCGTCGTCGCTTCATCACGAACGTGATCGCCGTCGCGGGCCCCTTCGCCGGGGTCGCGTGCGCGGGAGCGCAAGGGGGCGTCAAGCCGGTGCAGGGGGGTTACGGCCGGCTGAAGGCCGTGCCCGACCTGCGCGACGGGAAGGTGCGGCTGCACCTGCCCGAGGGGTTCAGATATCGCTCGTTCAGCGCCGCCGGCGAGAAGTTCAGCGACGGGTCGGCCGTGCCGGGCAGGCACGACGGCATGGCGGCCTTCTCCGGCCCCAAGGACAGCGCGATCCTGATCCGCAACCACGAGGTCAACGGCCCCGTCGGCGCGTTCGGCGACAAGGCCAAGGCGTACGACCCGATGGCCGGGGGCGGCACCTCCACCCTGCGCGTCACGCGCTACGGAGAGGTGATCCAGGCCGGCCCCTCGCTCAACGGCACCATGATGAACTGCTCGGGCGGCCCCATGGCGTGGCGGGCCTGGGTGAGCTGCGAGGAGACGGTCAACGGCCCCGACGTGGCCGACGACTTCTCCGGCGGCGACAACGCCAAGCTAACGCGCAAGCACGGCTACATCTTCGAGGTGCCGGTCAACCGCGCCGCGACCGCCAGGCCGATCAGGTCGGCCGGCCGGTTCCCGCACGAGTCGGTGGCCTTCGACCCCTCCACGGGCGCGCTCTACCTGACCGAGGACAACTTCTCCTTCCCCTCCGGCTTCTACCGCTACCTGCCGCCGAAGCACCCCGTCCAGGCCGGGCGGCTGCTCGACGGCGGGCGGCTGCAGATGCTGGGCGTCAAGGGCGCCAAGCGCAAGGACCTGTCCGTGGGGCAGCAGCCCGGGGCCACGTACGAGACCGTCTGGGTGGACATCGAGGACCCCGACCCGGCCTTCACCGGCAGGCCCGCCTACGACGACGCCGTCCAGGCCGTGGGCAGGCAGGGGCGCGAGGCGGGCGCGGCGATCTTCTCCCGGCTGGAGGGGTCCGTCTTCCACCAGGGGGTCGTGTACTTCGTCTCCACCCAGGGCGGGGCCACCGCGCCCGGCGACACGCCGCCCTCCGGGTTCGGCAAGGGTCGGGGGCAGGTGTGGGCGTACGAGACGTGGAGCGGGCGGCTCAGGCTCGCCTACGAGTCGCCGCGCTCGGCGGTGCTCGACCTGCCCGACAACGTGACGGCCAGCAGGCGCGGCACGCTCGTGCTGTGCGAGGACGGCGACGGCGACAACTACCTGCGCGGGCTCACGAAGTCGGGCCAGATCTTCGACTTCTGCCGCCTGGAGCCGATCCCCGACGACCCGGGTGCGGAGTTCGCGGGCTCGACGTTCGGGCCCGGCGGCCACACCCTGTACGTCAACGTCCAGGCGAAACAGGGCAGGTCATTCGCGATCTGGGGTCCGTGGGAGCGCGGGCTGTTCTGAGTACGCTGGGGTCATGATCCTTGGCATCGGCGTTGACGTCGTGGACATCGACCGCTTCGAGGCGGCGCTGGAGCGCACGCCGCAGCTCAAGGAGCGGCTGTTCACCGAGGCCGAGATGGAGCTGCCGGTGCGGTCTCTGGCCGCCAGGTTCGCCGCCAAGGAGGCCGTGGCCAAGGCGCTCGGCGCGCCCAGGGGGCTGGCCCACCTGGAGGCCGAGGTGCGCCGCGACGAGCGGGGCAAGCCCGAGCTGCGGATCACCGGCAAGGCCGCGGAGGTCGCCTACGACCTCGGGGTCAAGCGCTGGCACGTCTCGCTCAGCCACGACGCGGGCGTGGCCGTGGCCTATGTGATCGCGGAGGGATAGCTTCTGAGGCCATGAGGACTGCCTACACCGCCGACCAGATCCGGGGCGCCGAGCACGAGCTGATGGCGCGGCTGCCCGAGGGCACGCTCATGCAGCGGGCCGCCACCGGGCTCGCCGCCGTCTGCGCCGACCTCCTGGGCAGGGTCTACGGCAAACGCGTCGTGCTCCTCGTCGGCAGCGGCGACAACGGCGGTGACGCGCTCTACGCCGGCGAGCGGCTGGCCAGGCGCGGGGCGTGGGTGGGCGCCGTCCTGGCCGGGTCCAGGACGCACGAGGCCGGGCTCGCCGCGCTCAGGCAGGCCGGCGGGCGGGTCGTCGAGCGTGACGCCCTGGAGCGCGCGGACCTGATCGTCGACGGGCTCGTCGGGATCGGGGCCTCAGGGGCGCTGCGGGAGCCGTACAGGACCCTCGTCGAGGAGGCGAACGCGGCCCGCGGGCCGATCGTCGCGGTGGACGTGCCGAGCGGCGTGGACGCGAGCAGCGGCCGGGTGGAGGGCCCGGCGGTGCGGGCCCGGGTGACCGTGACCATGGGGGCGTACAAGACGGGCCTGCTCGTCGACCCCGGCGCCGAGTACGCGGGGACGGTCGAGCTGGTGGACATCGGGCTCGGCGCCCACCTGCCCGATCCCGACGTCGCGGCGCTGACCGGCGGCGACGTGGACGTCCTGCTGCCGCGGCCCGGCAACGAGTCCGACAAGTACCGCAGGGGCGTGCTGGGCGTCGCCGCGGGCAGCGACCTGTTCACCGGCGCCGCCGTGCTCGCGGTGGGCGGCGCGTTGCGGGCGGGGGCCGGCATGGTGCGGTACGCGGGGACCGGCGCGCCGGTCGCCCAGGTGCGCGCGCACTGGCCGGAGGCCGTGGTCACCGAGCTGGAGCGGCCCTCCATCGACGACGTGGGCCGGGTGCAGGCGTGGGTGCTCGGGCCGGGGCTGGGCACCGGGGAGTGGGCGCACGAGGTGGCCGCCCAGGTGCTGGCCTCCGGCGTGCCCGTGCTGATCGACGCCGACGCGCTGACGCTGGTGGCCCGCGACCGCGGGCTGCTGCGGCGGTCGGCGCCCGTCCTGATCACGCCGCACGCCGGCGAGCTGGCGCGGCTCATCCGCGCCGACCGGGAGGACATCGAGGCCGCCCGGCTGGAACACGTCCGCCGGGCCGCGGCCGAGCTGGGCGTCACCGTGCTGCTCAAGGGCTCCACCACGGTGGTGGCCGAGGAGTCGCGGCCGGTCCGGGTCAACGTCACGGGCACGTCCTGGCTGGCCACCGGGGGGACCGGCGACGTGCTGGCGGGAGTGGCAGGGGCGCTGCTCGCCCAGGGGCTGAGCTGCTACGACGCGGCGTCCTGCGGGGCGTTCCTGCACGGGCTCGCCGGGCGGCGGGCCGCAGAGGGAGCGCCGCTGACCGCGGCCGACGTGGCCGCGGCGGTGCCGGCCGCCATCCGCGCGGTGACCGGCGGGGGCCGCTCGTCGTAGGGGCGGGGGCGGAAATCGCGCTCGACCACCCGCGTGAGCTGCCACACTGGAGGGATGTACTCCTCGATGGCCACACCGGCGCAGGCGCGGGTCGATCTGGCCGCGATCAGGCACAACGTGGCCCTGCTCAAGGAGCGGGCCGGCGGTGCGGAGCTGATGGGCGCCGTCAAGGCCGACGCGTACGGGCACGGGCTGGTGCCGGCGTCCGAGGCCGTGATCGAGGGAGGCGCGAGCCGGCTGGGCACCGCGTTCGTCCGGGAGGCGCTCGAGCTGCGCGCGGGCGGGGTGACCGCGCCGATCCTGTCGTGGCTCATCACCCCGGGCGAGCCGCTGGACGAGGCTCTGGACAAGGACATCGAGCTGTCGGCCTCCGACGCGGGGCTGCTCGGCGAGATCGAGGCCGCCGCCCGCCGCACGGGGCGCACGGCCAGGCTCCACCTGGAGGCCGACACCGGCATGAGCAGGGGCGGCTCGCCGCTGGCCGCCTGGCAGGGGCTCGTCGACGCGGCGCTGAAGCTCCAGGCCGAGGGCGTCGTCGAGATCGTCGGCCTCTGGTCCCACCTCGCCTGCGCCGACATCCCCGGCCACCCGTCGATCGAGCAGCAGCAGGAGGCCTACCGCACGGCGCTGAAGCTGGCCGAGCGGGCCGGCGCTGCGGGCTCCCACGTGATCAGGCACCTGGCCAACTCCGCGGCCACCGTGACGCTTCCCGAGGCCCGCTACGACCTGGTCAGGCCCGGCATCGCGATGTACGGCCTGAGCCCCATCCCCGAGCTGGGCGACTTCGGGCTCAGGCCCGCGATGACGCTCGTGGCGCAGGCCGGGCTGGTCAAGCGGGTTCCGCAGGGCTCGGGCGTGTCATACGCTCACCTGTACGTCACCGACCGCGAGACCACGCTCGGCCTCGTGCCGCTCGGATACGCCGACGGGATCCTCAGGCACGCGACGGGGCGTGCCGAGGTGCTGGCCGGCGGGCGGCGCAGGTTGATCGCGGGCCGGGTGTGCATGGACCAGTTCATGATCGACATGGGCGACGACGCCCTGTCGGCGGGCGACGAGGTCGTGCTGTTCGGGCCCGGTGACGGGGGCGAGCCGACCGCTCAGGAGTGGGCGGATACTCTCGGCACGATCACGCATGAGATCGTGACCAGGATCGGGTCGCGCGTGCCGCGGGTCCACGAGCACAGGCGCTCGGGGTGACGACGGGCACCTCGCGGCCGGCATGAGCGGAGAAGGATCGGGGAGATGACGACGACAACACGGCGCAGGGTAGGCATCGCCGGCGCGCTCGTCGGTGCGGCTTCCGCCGGCGTCGCGGCGGCGGCGCTGGCCAAGCGGTACGCGGTCGGCCGGATCAGGCTGCGCCCCGACACCGAGGCCAGCGAGCCGTTCGGCGAGCTGCGGGGCAGGGAGCGCACGCTCGTCACCTCCGACGAGAAGGCGCTGCACGTCGAGATCGACGGGCCAGAAGATGCCGAGCTGACCGTCGTCTTCTGTCACGGCTACTGCCTCAGCCTGGAGTCCTGGCACTACCAGCGCAAGGATCTGCGCGAAAACTACCGCCTGGTGCTGTGGGACCAGCGCTCGCACGGGCGCTCGCAGCGCGCGGGCGCCGACGGCAGCACGATCGACCGGCTGGGCGCCGACCTGGCCGAGGTGATCGAGCGGTTCGTGCCGGGCCCGTGCGTGCTGGTGGGCCACTCCATGGGCGGCATGACGATCATGGCGCTGGCCGACAGCCACCCCGAGCTGTTCGCGGACAAGATCCGCGGCGTGGCGCTCATCGCGACCTCGGCGGGCAAGCTGGCCGAGCTCACGCTGGGCCTGCCCGCGATGGTGTCCAAGGCGGTGCACAAGATCGCCCCGTCCACGGTCTCGATCCTGGGCAAGGGCGGCGCCCTGGTCGACCGCACCCGCAGCGCGGGCAGCGACATCGCGTTCCTGATGACCCGCTACATGGGCTTCGGCGACTCCAAGAACGTCAGCCCGACCGTGGTCGACTTCGCCGAGTCGATGATCAGGGCCACGCCGACCGAGGTGGTCGCCGACTTCTACCCCGCGCTGATGAACCACGACAAGCTCTCCGCGCTCGACGTCCTCGACCCGGTGCCGACCGCGATCATGGTGGGCGAGCGCGACTGGCTCACCCCGCCCGAGCACAGCAGGGCCATCGCCGCCGCGCTGCCCAAGGCGCAGTTCACCGAGGTGCCCGACACCTCCCACCTCATCCAGCTGGAGCGGCCGGGCGCCGTCAACGACGCGCTGCGCGACCTGATCAAAAGGGTGGAGATGCAGTGAGGCTCGCGACCGCCGAGGACATGCGCGCCTACGGCGCCCGCCTGGCCGGGCTGCTGCGCGCCGGAGACCTGCTCGTCCTGTCGGGCGCGCTCGGCGCCGGCAAGACCACGCTGGTGCAGGGCATCGCCGAAGGGCTCAAAGTACGCGGCCCGATCACCTCGCCCACGTTCGTGATCGCCCGGGTGCACCCGTCGCTGCGCCAGGGGCCGCCGCTCGTGCACGTGGACGCCTACCGGCTCGGCGGCGACCTGGAGGTCGACGACCTCGACCTGGACGCCTCCCTGGAAGACTCCGTCACCGTCGTGGAGTGGGGCGAGGGGCTGGTCGAGGGGCTGGCCGAGGACCGGCTGGAGATCCACATCGACCGCGAGGCGGGCGAGGAGGCCCGCCTTGTCACCCTGCGCGGCGTGGGTCCGCGATGGGCCGACACGCCGTCTGAGCCGGTAGAAGACTAAAACCGCCGTCAATTTTCGGCAATACTGGCACCCTTGACGTACCAGGCCAAAGATATAAATCATGATCGTTGGTCAGGGATTGGCCCAGATTTTCTGGGTATCAGGAGGGGCGACATCCATATTTCTGATGGATGCTGGGTCGTAGGACGGCGGAGTGGGGTGCGGCCGGTGCTCAGGGTCAGGCGAGTCGCGTATGCGGGAGCCATCGTCATGGTCGGTCTGACCGGCTGCACGGCCTCAGCCGAGACAAATCCAACAGGCACAGCCACGCCCACCACCACAGCCAGCGGCACCGCCGCCCCGACCGCGACCGCCACGGGCAGCCCGCGGCCCACGACCACCAGGCAGACCATCTCGGTCCAGCTCAACCCCGACCGCGTCACCGCGGGGGAGACCTCCAAGGTGTGGATCCTGGCCAACTGCCCCGTGCCGACCGGCGGCCCGGCGCACACCGGCACCGGGACCTCGCGGGCGTTCGTCAACGGCGTCGTGCTCAACCCGGTCGCCGGGGCCTCGGCGACCCCCACCGCGACCGCCACGCCCGCCAACGGCTCGCCCTGGGTGCGCGGCGAGGCGCAGGTCTCGGGAACGGTCCGGCGCGGCTCCTACCGCGTCGACGTCAAGTGCGACGGCACCAACGACATGGGCCGCGCCACCCTCAGGGTCGCCGCGGAAGAGGCCGTGCCGTCCACCGTGCCGAGCAAGGCGCCCAAGGCGGGCGGCGGCGGCACGTACGGGATGGACGCGAGCGACGACTCCTCGATCCCGTTCGGCCCCGCGGGCGTGCTGGTCGGCCTCGCCCTGGTCGCGGGCATCGGCTTCGCGGTCAAGCGCCGCAAGGCGTAGCGATGGCCCGCCCTGGACGGGTGGTGCTCGCCGGCGCCGCAACGGGCCTGCTGCTGGTCGCGTTCGGCAAGGGCATGCAGACCGGCACCACGCCCACCGCGTCGATCGTGCCCGAGAGCATCGACATCCCCTCGATCGACGTCGACGCACCGCTCATGAAGCTCGGGTTGTCGAAGGACGGCGAGGTCGAGCTGCCCCCGTACGAGAAGCCGAAGGTGGCCGGCTGGTACACCGGCAGCGCCGTGCCCGGCGAGAAGGGCGCCTCGGTGATCATCGGCCACGTCGACACCAAGACCGCCCCCGCCGTGTTCTACAAGCTCAGGCAGTTACGCAAGGGCGAGACCGTCAAGGTCGAGCGCAGTGACGGCAAGGTCGTGAGCTTCAAGGTCGACCACATCGAGCAGGTGCACAAGGACAGCTTCCCCACCAGGCGCGTCTACCTGGAGGACGGGCTCAAGCTGGTCACCTGCGGCGGCAAGTTCGACTACGCCAAGGGCGAATACCTGGACAACATCATCGTGTACGCCTCCCGCGCCTGAAAAACGGTTTGCGCTCCCTTTCCCCTCGTCCAGGATCATGGACGAGTGAGTGTGAACACCAGCCCGCCCGCGTCGGGCGTACGCCTGCCCTGGGAGTCCGTGCACCCGCAGGTGCGCGCGGCGGTCGAGGACTTCCTCGGGGCGCGCGTGGCCGAGGCGGTCACCCAGCCCGGCGGCTTCTCGCCGGCGGCCGCGGTCCGCCTGCGCGCGGACAACGGCAGGCGCGCCTTCGTCAAGGCCATCGGCCCCGAACCGAACGCCGACAGCGTCCGCCTCTACCGCGCCGAGCTGGAGATCGCCGCCGCGCTGCCGGACTCCGTGCCCGCGCCCAGGCTGCTGACCGGCTTCGAGCTGGAGGGGTGGGTCGCGCTGGTCTTCGAGGACGTCGAGGGGGCGTCTCCCGAGCTGCCCTGGCGGCGGGACCAGCTCGACCGGGTGCTCGGCGCCGTCAGGCGGATGTCGGCCGAGCTCACCCCCGCCCCGATCGCCGCGCCGCCCATAGCCGAGGCTCTCGACTCGTCGTTCCGCGGCTGGCGCCGCCTGCTGGAGGAGGACACCGCCGGGCTCGACCCGTGGGCGCTGCGCCACCTCGACGAGCTGGCCGAGCTCGAGTCCGGCTGGGCCGCGGCGGCGGCCGGCGACACCCTGCTCCACCGCGACCTGCGGGCCGACAACATCCTGCTCAGCGGCGAGCGCGTCTACGTCGTCGACTGGCCGTGGGCCTGCGTGGGCGCGCCCTGGGTCGATCTGGTGGCCATGCTGCCGTCGGTCGGCATGCAGGGCGGGCCGATGCCGCACGAGCTGTTCACCGATCCCGACCCCGCGGTGACCGCGTTCGTCGCCGGGCTCTGCGGCTACTTCGTCCGTCACGGCCGCCTGCCGGACCCGCCGGGACTGCCCACGGTCAGGGCGTTCCAGCGGGCGCAGGGGGTGGTCGCGCTCGACTGGCTCAAGCGTCGTACGGGCTGGTCTTGACTTTTGGAGGCGGCGGGCCGTACGGCGGGTAGGCTAGACAGCCGTGCTGGTCCTGGCCTTTGATACCGCGACACCCGCCGTCACCGCCGCGCTCCACGACGGAGGGCGGGTGCTCGCCGAGCACACGACGATCGACGCCCGGCGTCACGGCGAGCTGCTCGTCCCCACCATCCAACACGTGCTGGCCGAGGCGGGCGCCGCGCTGCGCGACGTGACCGCCGTCGTGGCGGGCAGCGGCCCCGGCCCCTACACCGGGCTGCGCGTCGGGCTGATGACCGCGCAGGGGCTCGCCACCACGCTGGGCGTCCCCGCGTACGGCATCTGCACGCTCGACGCCGTCGCCTACGGCAGCGGGCTCGCCGAGCCGTTCCTGGTGGCCACCGACGCGCGGCGCAAAGAGGTGTTCTGGGCGCGCTACGCCGACATGCGCACCCGGCTCGACGGGCCCTTCGTCGACCGTCCCGCCGACGTGCCCGTGGACGGGCTGCCGGTCGTGGGCGCCGGCGCCGGGCTCTACACCGAGATCCTCGGCGAGAGCGACGCGCCCCCCTACCCCTACGCCGGGGCCCTGGCCGCGCTCGCGGCCGAGCGGCTCGCCCAGGGCACGCTGCTCGACCCGCCCCGCCCGATCTACCTGCGCAGACCCGACGCCGTCGTGCCCGGGGCGCCCAAGCGGGTGACGGCGTGAACCTCCGGCCGATGACCGAGGCCGACCTGCCGGCGGTCATGTCGATCGAGCGGGCCACTTTCCCGCTCGACGCGTGGAGCGAGGGCATGATGCGCGGCGAGCTGGCCGACATGCCGCGCTCGCGCCACTACGTGGTGGCCCTCGTGGACGGCGAGATCATCGGCTACGCCGGGCTCGCCTCCGCCTCCGACCAGGCCGACGTGCAGACCATCGCGGTGCTGGAGAAGCACCAGGGCACCGGCATCGGCGGCGCCCTGCTGACCGAGCTGCTGGCCGAGGCGGGCCGCAGGGGAGCGCGGGAGATCTTCCTGGAAGTACGCGCCGACAACCCGCGCGCGCAGGGCGTCTACCGGCATTACGGGTTCGAGGAGATCGGCACCCGCCGCCGCTACTACGACGACGGCACCGACGCGATCATGATGAGAAGGAATCTTGATGACTGACGAACCGCTGGTCCTGGGCATCGAGACCTCCTGCGACGAGACCGGCATCGGCATCGTCAGGGGCCACGCCCTGCTGGCCAACACGATCGCCTCCAGCATGGACGAGCACGCCCGCTACGGCGGCGTGGTGCCCGAGGTGGCCTCGCGCGCCCACCTGGAGGCCATGACGCCGACCGTGGAGGCCGCGCTGGCCGCGGCCGGCCTGAAGTTCTCCGACATCGACGCCATCGCCGTCACCGCCGGCCCGGGGCTGGCGGGGGCGCTGCTGGTGGGCGTGGCCGCCGCCAAGTCCTACGCGCTGGGCCTCGGCGTGCCCCTCTACGGCGTCAACCACCTGGCCGCCCACGTGGCCGTCGACCAGCTCGAACACGGGCCGCTGCCCAAGCCGTGCATCGCCCTGCTCGTGTCGGGTGGCCACTCCTCGCTGCTGCTCGTGCCCGACGTGGCCTCGGACGTGATCTCGCTCGGCTCGACGGTAGACGACGCGGCCGGCGAGGCGTTCGACAAGGTCGCGCGGGTGCTGGGGCTGCCGTTCCCCGGCGGGCCGCACATCGACCGGGCCGCGCGCGACGGCTCGGGCGCGGCGATCACGTTCCCGCGCGGCAAGATCGACGACGGGACGCTCGACTTCTCCTTCTCCGGGCTCAAGACGGCCGTGGCGCGCTGGGTCGAGGCCCGCGAGGCGTCCGGGGAGTCGATCCACGTGCCCGACGTGGCCGCCTCGTTCCAGGAGGCCGTGGTCGACGTGCTGACCCGCAAGGCGCTTCAGGCGTGCCGGAAGTACGACGTGCACGACCTGCTGATCGGGGGTGGCGTGGCGGCCAACTCGCGGCTGCGCGCGCTGGCCCAGGAGCGGTGCGACGCGGCCGGCGTACGGCTGCGTGTGCCCCGTCCCGGGCTGTGCACCGACAACGGCGCGATGGTCGCCGCCCTGGGCTCCGACCTGGTCGCGGCCGGGATCACGCCGTCGACGCTGGAGATCCCCGCCGACTCGTCGCTGCCGATCACGACCGTCCACGTGTGAGGGCCGTGCTGTCGATGACGGCACGGCCCCGGACACCGGTCCTCGGTCCTCGGTCCTCGGTCCTGACGAGTGTCAGCCCTTTGGCCCCGGGGGCTCAGTCCTTGGCCCGGGTGGGGCGCAGGAGGGCCTCGGCCAGGGCCAGCATGGTCTCCTCCAGGGCGCCCAGGCGCTTGGTGAGGTCGTCGGTCGCGGGCTGGACGATGCCGGTGACCGTCTCCGTGAGCTGGTCGCGGTCGGGACGCGCCGTGACGAGCTCGGTGAGCGCGCTCGCGGCGGCGGTCAGGCGCTCGGCCTGCTCTCCGGCGTGCGCCTGGAGCAGCTCGCTCTGACCCGCCAGGGCCTCGGGGAGGCGGCCCACGCGCTCGCTGACGGTCTCGATGCGGTCGTCGACGGACTCCAGGTGGGCGCTGGCCTGCTCGGCGCGGGTGGCCAGGCCGTTGAGGTGGGTGTCGAGGCCGTTGAAGCGGGTGTCGAGGCCGTCGAACCGGCTGCTCAGGTGCTCCTCGGCCTCGCCCAGGCGCTCGTCGACGGAGTCGATCTGGGTGTCGAGCTTGTTGAAGCGGCCCTCGTTGCGCGTGGACAGCTCGCCGAGGCGCTGGTCGGAGGCGGCCATGCGCTCGTCGAGGGCGCCGAAACGGGCGTCGATGCGTACGTCGAGCGCGTCGAACCTGTCGTCGTGGCGGCCCAGGTGGCCGTCCACCGTGCCCAGGCGCTTGTCCACGCCGCCGAGCTGGTTGTCCACGGACAGGAGCCGCTTGTCGACGCCGGCCATCCTGCCGTCGAGGCCGTCGAGCCTGGTGTCGATGTCGGCCAGGCACTCGTCGGCGGACTCCAGGCGGCTGTCGAACCCGGTGAGCCTCGAGTCGAGCCCCGTGAGCCGGCCCTCGACCCGGTCGAGCCGGGCGTCCACGCCGCTGAGGCGGGCGCTCAGGCGCTGCTCGCTCTCGCCGAGCTGGACGGCGAGGTGCCGGTCGGCCTCGTCGAGCCTGGTGGCCAGGCGCAGCTCGACGTCGGACAGGCGGCTGCCGAGCTGCTCGTCGGACTCCTTGAGGCGGCTGGCCAGCCGCTCGTCCGCCTCGACGAGGCTGGTGGCCAGGCGCTGGTCGGTCTCGTCCATCCGGGCGGTCAGCCGCAGGCCGGTCTGGTCGAGGCGGTCGGACAGCCGCTGGTCGGTCTCGTCGAGCCGGTCGGAGAGCCGCTCTTCGGTCTGGTCGAGGCGAGCCGTCAGCCGCTGGTCGCTCTCGCCGAGGCGGGCCGTCAGCCGCTGGTCGGTGTCGTCCAGGCGGGCCGTGAGGCGCTGGTCGGCTTCGTCGAGCCGGGCCGTCAGCCCCTGCTCGGTCTCGTCGAGGCGGTCGGAGAGCCGCTGGTCGGTGTCGTCGAGCCGGGCCGTGAGGCGCTGGTCGGCCTGGTCGAGCCGCGTGGTCAGCCGCTGGTCCGTCTCGTCCATCCGGACGGCGAGCTGCTTGTCCTGCGCGCTCAGCCGGGCGGTGAGGTGCTCCGACAGGTCGCCCACCGCGACCTCGACCCGGTCGGTGCGGGTGCTCAGGTCGGCCATCGACTTGTCGAGCCTGGTGAAGCGGCTCGCGGCGGCCTCCATGCTGCTGTTGAGCGTGGCCAGCGTGGCGGCGAAGTCGGACATCCCCTTCGTGAGGCCGTCCGTGGTGTCGAGCACCGTCTGCAGGCGGCTGAGCGCCTCGTCCACGCCCTCGCCCATGGTGCCCAGGTCGGCCCGCAGGCCGGGCAGGTCGGCCACCGGGGCGACGCGGGCGTCCACGTCCCCGATCCGCTCCCCGACGGCGTCCACGTGGTCGCGTACCGCCTCGACGTGCTGAGCCAGCCCCTCCGCCCACATCGGCGGCTTGGCGGTGATGTCGTCGAGCCGCCCGCTGACCGCCTGCAGCGTGCCGCTGAGGCCGCCGAGCTCGCGCTCGCGCACCTCGCGCAGCAGCCACTCCATGCCTTCGAGCCGCTGGCGGATCTCGTCCAGCACGGCCCCCTGCGTGCGCTGCTCGTACACATGATCCTGCGAGGCGCGCGCCAGCAGGTCCCGCATCCTCTCGGAGATGCCGGACTGGCCTCCTGCCTGGAGAAGGGTGGTGTGGTTGGAATGGTCCACCGAAAGCTCCTTTGGCTCGCCGACGGTCTGCCGCGCAGCGGTGGGATATAGGTCGATTTTCAGATATGCGAGCGGGAACGCGGAAAACCGCATCAGGGGAGAACTCCCGACCGCCCACCTTAGCCTCTCGATCAAGGTCCGTGAGGGGCGAAGTGAAAGATCGAGGTTAACGGCACAATGACCGGTTCAGGCAGGTGGAGAGGTGTCGCAGATGATGACCGATGGCTTATCGAGGATCCGTGTAAGAATGATAGTTGCCGATTTTTCGCCATTTAGGCGGAGATCTGAGCGAAGGCGCTCGATGTCCACTGCGGAGCCGCGCTTCTTGATGGTGACATTTCCAACTCGTCGCTCTCGGAGGGCGGCGCGCAGCTTTTTCCCTGAAAAGGGGAGAACGTCCTCTATTTCATATCTGGACGCCCATGGGGTGTCGATCGGGTCGTCACCGGTGATGTAGGCGATCATCGGGTCGAGCAGGCGTCCGTTCACGATTTCCGACACCTCGCCCACGAGGTGGGCCCGGATGGCCGCGCCGTCCGGCTCGTAGACGTACCTGCCGGCCGGGCCGACCGTGGCCTCTGCTCCCGTGGCGGTCAGCGTGTGGCCGCCGGGCAGCAGGATGGCGCGGCGCCCCGCTCCCTCCTGGCCGGTCCAGAGGGCGGCCTCCTTGACCTCGCCCTTGTACGAGACCCACTCGGCCTCGGCGCCTTCGGGGATGAACTCGTACGGGATGCCCGGGGCGACCTTGACGCACGCCCGGGAGGCTCTGGAGAGCAGGTCCAGCACCACCGGCCAGGGCGGGGAGTAGGCCATGGGGTCGAACGTCCTGCCCCGGCTCGTCCGCCTGGCCGGGTCGGCGAAGAGCACGTCGTACTCCTCCGGCCGGACCTCGGCCGCGTCCCCGACCGACACCGTCACCCTGTCGCCCAGCCCGAGCGCGTCGGCGTTGGCCCTGGCCACGGCGACGGTCAGCGGATCGGTGTCCACGGCGGCCACGGCGCAGCCGGCGCGGGCCAGCGCCAGGAAGTCGCCGCCGATGCCGCAGCAGGCGTCCACGACCCTCAACCCCCGCAGGGGCGCGTCCGTGAGGCCGAGCCCGTGCGGGGGCGCACCCGGCCCGTGCGGGGGCACATCCGCAGGGGGCGCGTCTGTGAGGAGCGCGTCTGCGGGTGGCGTGTCTGCGGGGGGCGGCGTGCCCGGTCGTGGCTCGGTCAGGTGGCGGGCGCGGTGCTCGGCGACCTCCGTACGCGTGGACTGCTCCAGGCCGTGCGGCGTGAAGTACATCCGCCCCGCGTCCTCGCCGAACTTGGCCCTGGCGCGCTCCCGCAGCCCCGCCTGGGTGAGCGCCGCCGAGGTGAGCGCGGCGTCGTACGTCCTGCGCAGCCTGGTGGCGGCGGCCACCGGATCCGTGCCCACCAGCTCCACGGCCTCCGCGAGCGCGCGCTGCCCGCGCGGTGTCAGCAGCTCGTCGAAGGCGTCAAGGTCCACATCACCCGACGTTAGCGCCACGTCCCACGCGGTCGGACCATGGGCGTACCGTATCCAGAGGGGGCGGATTCAGTCTGATCGCTCTCAGCAGACGCGTTCGTGTTGACTGTCAAGCCCCTCTTGCATATGTTTCCTGTTGGCACTCTCCCCTTGAGAGTGCCAACGTGCGACGAGGCAGGTCTGACACCCGCGACGGCAGGCCCAGCTGGTCGCCTCTTCTAGATCATTCAAATCTGAAGGGGAGGTCCGATCGTGACGACCGCCACCAAGGTTCCCGTTAAGCCGCTCGGCGACCGCATTGTGGTTCAGCCGCTTGAGGCCGAGCAGACCACCGCTTCCGGCCTGGTCATCCCTGACACCGCCAAGGAGAAGCCGCAGGAGGGCAAGGTCCTCGCGGTGGGCCCGGGCAACTGGGACGAGGACGGCGACAAGCGGATTCCGCTCGACGTCTCTGAGGGCGACATCGTCCTCTACAGCAAGTACGGCGGCACCGAGGTCAAGTACGGCGGCGAGGAGTACCTCGTGCTCTCCGCCCGCGACGTTCTCGCGATCATCGAGAAGTAAGCCGGATGTGTCGAGCCCCGGGCGCTCTTGAGGGCGGCCGGGGCTTTCGACGCTAGGAGAGGACTTTCAAGCAATGGCGAAGATCCTGGAGTTCGACGAGGACGCCCGCCGCGCGCTCGAGCGCGGTGTGAACGCCCTCGCCGACGCCGTGAAGGTAACCCTCGGCCCGCGCGGCCGCAACGTCGTCATCGACAAGAAGTTCGGTGCGCCGACGATCACGAACGACGGTGTGACCATCGCTCGTGAGATCGAGCTGGAAGAGCGCTACGAAAACCTCGGCGCCCAGCTCGCCAAGGAAGTTGCCACCAAGACCAACGACATCGCGGGTGACGGCACCACCACCGCCACCGTGCTGGCCCAGGCCATGGTCCGCGAGGGCCTGCGCAACGTGGCCGCCGGCGCCTCGCCGCTGTCGCTCAAGCGCGGCATCGACAAGGCCGCCAAGGCGATCAGCGACAAGCTGCTCGACAGCGCGCGTGAGGTCGCCGACAAGAAGGAGATCGCCAACGTCGCCACGATCTCCGCTCAGGACGCGCAGATCGGCGACCTGATCGCCGAGGCGTTCGACAAGGTGGGCAAGGACGGTGTCCTCACCGTCGAAGAGTCCAACGCCATGGGCATGGAGCTCGAGTTCACCGAGGGCATGCAGTTCGACAAGGGCTACGTGTCGCAGTACATGGTGACCGACCCCGAGCGGATGGAGTCGGTCCTCGAGGACGCCTACATCCTGATCAACCAGGGCAAGATCGCCTCCATCGCGGACTTCCTGCCGCTGCTGGAGAAGATCGCCCAGACGAAGAAGCCGCTCCTCGTGATCGCCGAGGACGTCGAGGGCGAGGCCCTGGCCGTCCTGGTCACCAACAAGATCCGCGGCACCTTCACCTCCGTGGCCGTCAAGGCCCCGGGCTTCGGCGACCGCCGCAAGGCCATGCTGCAGGACATCGCCATCCTCACCGGTGGCCAGGTCGTCAGCGAGGAGGTCGGCCTCAAGCTGGAGCACGTCGGTCTCGAGGTGCTCGGCACGGCCCGCCGCGTCGTCGTCACCAAGGACAACACCACCATCGTCGACGGCGCCGGTGACGCGCAGGCCATCGAGGACCGCGTCAAGGAGATCAGGCTCGCCATCGAGCAGTCCGACTCCGACTGGGACCGCGAGAAGCTGCAGGAGCGCCTGGCCAAGCTCGCCGGCGGTGTGTGCGTGCTGCGCGTCGGCGCCGCCACCGAGGTGGAGCTGAAGGAGAAGAAGCACCGCCTCGAGGACGCGATCTCCGCGACGCGCGCCGCGATCGAGGAGGGCATCGTCTCCGGCGGTGGCTCCGCGCTGATCCACGTCTCCAAGACTCTCGACGACCTCGGCCTGACGGGCGACGAGGCCACGGGTGTCGGCGTCGTGCGCCGCGCCCTGGTCGAGCCGGCCCGCTGGATCGCCGAGAACGCCGGTCTCGAGGGCTACGTGGTGACGCACAAGGTCGCCGAGCTGGAGGCCGGCCACGGCCTCAACGCCGCGACCGGCGAATACGGCGACCTGATCGCGCAGGGCGTCATCGACCCGGTCAAGGTCACGCGTTCGGCCGTCCAGAACGCCGCGTCGATCGCGGGCATGCTCCTCACGACCGAGGCGCTCGTGGTGGACAAGCCCGAGGAGGAGGCTCCGGCCGCCGGCGCGGGCCACGGTCACGGCCACGGCCACTGACCCGTCTCTTCTCTCGTCACGGCCCGCACCCGAAAGGGTTGCGGGCCGTTCGGCGTTCCGGGGACGGCTCAGCGCAGGCCGATCGCGCTCTCCCAGAACCAGTTCCAGCGGATCTCGTCCCGGAAGCGGTTCACGCCCGCCTCGTACAGGACGCCGATCGCGCCGTTGCCGAGGAGCGCCATGTCGGAATATCCGGCGTGGTCGCCGTCGATCCTGACTCCTGCGTTGTTGGTGGAGTTGTCATAGTTCCGCCAGGTCGCGCCCTCGTCGAAGGATGAGCGCACGTTCATGCCCACCGGGTTGTTGTCGGTCTTCCGCGTGGCGGGCGCCGAGAGCAGGATCCGGGTGTAGGGGGCCTTGTCCCGCTGGCGCAGCAGGGCCGGATGGGTGGGCGGGGCGATGATCGCGCCGTCGGCCCGGAAGTCGCCGTCGAACGACTGGCCCCCGTCCGTGCTGACGCCCCGGGCCAGGCCGCGTAAGGAGGTCTGGTCGTCGGGCACGGCGCCGTTGCGGGCGATCACGAGGATGCTGCCGTCGGTCCGCTCGACGAGGGTCTGCTCGCCCAGCTTCAGCACCGACTTGTCGTAGGTCGCGGTCGCGCCGATCTGCCAGGTCGCGCCGTGGTCGTCGCTGTAGATCAGCCGTACGCTCTGCGTGTCGCCCACAGCGAAGTAGACCGGCACCACCAGGCGGCCGTCGTGGGCCGGCTGGGTCAGCTGGATGCCGTGCCCCGGCCCCGTGGCGAACCAGTCCCCGGCGCCCGCGGGCGCCTTGATGACGCCCGACAGGTCCTTCGGGCTCGACCAGGTGACGCCGTCGTCGCTGCTGACCTGGACCTTCGGCGTACGCGGCGTGGTCTGGGACGCGGTCGGCTCCGAGGTGGTGAACAGGAACACCGGCCCGGTGGAGTCGGCGACCACGGTCGCGTTCCCCTGCAGGGCCGCTCCGGCCGTACTCGGCAGGACGACCCTGCTCGCCTCCCAGGTGAGGCCGTTGTCGGTCGAGCGCCGCATGACGACGTCGAACGCGCCGTGGTCGGCGCAGTTGTTCTGGTTGCGCCGCTCGGCGAAGGCGAGCAGCACGTCGTTGCTGGTCTTCACGACCGCCGGCAGCCGGTAGCAGGTGGCTCCCTGCGATCCGGTGGCGGGGATCGACTTCCACAGGGTCTGCGTGTGGAAGACGTACGTGGGCGCCTGTGCGGCCGCCGCGGGTGACGCGCTGAGCGCCACGGCCAGGATCGCTCCGGCGGCCGCGGTAAACGTCCGAAATGTACGCATCAATGCCTCCATTTACGCGTTCGCGGCCATGATCGTCTCATCGGTCGTTCCCCTGATCCACCGCCTTCTGAAGGTCGGCGTCGCCGTTGCGGTGCGGCTCGAACGGGCGGGAGTCTTCGGTGCTCGGTACCAAGCCGGTGAGCGCCAACCGGAGCGCCCCCTTTTACGGCCCGCTCCGCGATCTCGTCACGATCACGCTCGGCCCGGCCCAGGTGCTCGCCGAGGAGCCGGCGAGCGTCGGTGGCATGGAAAAGGCCGCGGTCTTCGGCTCGCGGGCGGCCCGGATGCGTGGAGAGCCCGGCCTGGGTGGCGTGCAGGGCTCCTTCAGCGCTTACGTCCCTCGCCCTCGGCCGGTTTGGGGGGCCTTGTTGGCTGGGCCCGGCCAGCCGTGGAGTCGAGCGGTCGCGCTCGCCGTGATGGCTGCTCTCCGCCGAAACGGCCGGTGGTCGGCTGTGGTGATCGGGGTCGTGTCCGAGGGGTGCGGGGACCGGCGGGGCCCCGCCTGGGGGTGTGGGGGCTTGCCCCCGCAGGGCGCTGCCCGAGCGCTGCATAGCGCGGAGCGCGTCGCGGATGCGAGGGCCGGGCCGCCTTGGGCTTCCAGGGAGCCCTGGGTGGGCGGTTGGGGGGAAGTGGGTGGAAAAGGTGGATTATTGGAGTAAACCGGCAGTGGGTGATAAGCGTCCGCGATCTGACAATTGTCGTGCATTCCAGGTTATGGGATGAAACATTATGTCACTAGTTAAGCCTTAGTGTGGTCATTTGATTACTGCCCGTTATCGTCGCTTCAATGTGACCAATCCGTAGCCGTTCGCCATGACGACAGGCCGGATCAGTGCGGGCATCATGCCTATCGTGAGCGAGGGAAGCGTCGCCGACGCCAAAATTGGGGTAAGGCTCGCGTCGAGACTTCCGGCACGGACGGATGACTCCGACCTTAGGGAACTGACGAGCCTCGCCGTGCAGGGAGATCGCAGTGCGATCGAATCCCTGCTCGGTGAGTTGCGTCCGATGGTGGTGCGGTATTGCCGCGCCCGGCTGGGCAGGGTTTCAGGGCAATATCACATTGCCGATGACGTAGCCCAGGAGGTGTGCATCGCGGTCCTGTCCGCGCTGCCGCGATACCGCGACATGGGGCGGCCGTTCGCCTCCTTCGTGTTCGGGATCGCCTCGCACAAAGTGGCCGACGCGCTACGGAGTTCCGTGCGCTCGGCCGTACCGACTCAGGATCTGCCCGATGGGCCGGACGACGGGCCGGGGCCCGAGGAGACCGTGGTCCGCTACATCGAGGTCGAGCACGCGCGCAGGCTCCTGGCCAGATTGCCCGAGAATCAGCGCGAGTTGCTGCTGTTGCGGGTGGTGTCGGGGTTGTCTGCTGAGGAGACCGGTAATGTACTCGGTATGTCACCGGGTGCGGTTCGTGTCGCTCAGCATCGGGCGCTTGCGAGGTTGAGGCAGATGGCGGAGCTGGAGTCGGCTTGACGCCAGAGGAAGAGACCGACGCGCTGCTCGATGCGCTCGGTCGTGGAGAGAGGCCTGACTCAGGCGATCCGGCCGCGCGGTTGCTGGCCGTGCTGCTCGATGATGTCGGTCAGCGGCGTTCCTCCGTGTCGATGACGCCGTCGACGTAGCCTCTGGCGTACTCCCAGCTGACGTAGTCGGCGGGGTCCGGGTGAAAGGCCGGCTCGTGGACCTGTGGCTGGCCTTTCTCGATCATTTGTCGTAGGTTGCCGCGCAGCAGCTCCCAGTCGAAGAAGTGCTGCTCGCCGCATTCAGGGCAGTCGAGTACGAGGCCCAGCACCCCCTGCGGTTCGAGCAGGGAGCGGAAGACCTCGACGTCGGCGAGGTCCGTGATGGCCTCGTCACGTTCGGCCGCGCTGAGTGGCTCGGCGTCGTCGAGGGCGCCCATCGCCGAGGAAGGGTCGTTCGGGTCGTCCGCGAACGGGTCGCGGGGGACGTCTTCCAGCACCTTCCCACCATATGACCGAAGCGGCCCGAGCGGTGGACATTACCTCAGCCATCCGCGCCTGGCGGCCTCCACGCCCGCGTGGAAACGCGACTGGGCGCCCAGCTCGGACATGGCGTCCGCGAACCTCGCCCGGACCGTTCGCACCGATACGCCCAGCTGGCGGGCTATGGAGTCGTCGCACATGCCCTGGGCGGCCAGGCGGAGGACCTGGACCATGCCGTCACTCCGGCGGCCCCACGGCAGGGGCACGGCCCGGGCCCACAGCTCCCTGAACAACGTGCGGAGCATGCCCACGACGATCGGCGTGCGTATCAGATAGAAGTTGTACGCGTGGTCCGGCAGGTTGCCGCCCCAGTACGGAGGCAGGCCCGCGACCTCGGGCCCCGCGGTCATGAACCAGCTCGGCACCCGGTCCAGCGTGCGTACCTTGCCGCCCGTCTCCAGCACCCGGGTGAGCTGGTCGCGTACGCCCGGCAGAGCCAGAGTCGAAACGGGGATGATCGCGTGAACCGTGAGAATCTTTCGTTCTTGCGCGTCAATCCATAGTTCCGCGAATTTGCGCGCGAAATCGATCATCGTGCGTTCATCGGGAACGGCGGTCAATAATTCCATCGGCGGAGACTGCACGGCTATGCCGACGACGCTCTCGTACATCACGTCCGCCCCGTTGACCATCTCCACCGTGAAGGTGCCGCTCTGGTAGTCGCGGCCGACGTCGTAGTCGCGGATCAATGACCGGATCGAGCCGAGCGCCGAGTCGATCCTGCGGCTCTCCTCCGCCAGCCGGTCGAGCCGATCGGCGATCACCCTGCCGAGGGCCGCCGCCGGGTGCCTGGCCAGGTATTCCCCCGACTGCTCGTCGATCACGCCCAGCTTGACGAGGTCGTCGAGCTGCCGGCCGACCTTCTCGACGGGACCGTCCATGGCCTGCGCGAGATCGGTGCGGGTCGCGCGGTGCAGGCGCAGCACCGCGGTGTAGAGCGCGGTCTGCGTCGGGTCGAGGCCCAGCGTCTCGAAAGGATCAGGCATGGTACGGGGCTCGTTGCGCATTATGGGCGGCTCCGTCGGGGGGACACGGGCGTGCCGTGAGGATAACCCCGCATTACGCTCGTGTCCCCCCGTTGCGATGACTGGTCGGAGCGCGTCGTGCAACTTCGTGCAATTGCACGTTTTCACATTGCGTTGTTCCGTTCCGTAACGCAGGCTTTACCTAGCGTCGGCATCCTGCGAGGGCTGAGGCGACAGCGGGCCATCAGGACGCGGAGGGGGGTTCGGTGGCGCCAAGCGTCGCCTTGACCCGGATGCCGGTGGCCGAGGCACGGGACGGATCACCGACCGTCCCGTGCCTCGGCACTTTTCGATGCCGGGAGTACGACGGACCGTGGGGGTCATCGTGCTCCCGGCATCGCCGTTGCAGAGACTCTTGAGGGTGCGCGCGCGGCGGGTGTGGGTGCTGCGGCGCAGTTTGGAGGCAGGCCCTAGACTTGGCTCAATCAGAGCAACGGCAAGAGGGGGCCGCAGCATGTCCAAGTTCACCGAGACAGGACTGACCTTCGATGACGTGCTGCTGGTGCCCGCCTATTCAGACCTCCAGCCAGGCGAGGCCGATACCAGGGCCCGGTTGTCACGTGGCATCACGCTGTCCATCCCGCTGGTCTCCGCGGCCATGGACACCGTCACCGAGGCCCGCATGGCGGTCGCCATGGCCCGCCAGGGCGGCATCGGCATCCTGCACCGCAACCTGTCGGTCGAGGAGCAGGCCCAGCAGGCCGACCTGGTCAAGCGGTCCGAGGCCGGCATGGTCACCAACCCGGTGACTTGCAGCCCCGACAACACGCTGGCCGACGTGGAGAAGCTCTGCGCGACGTACCGGATCTCGGGTGTGCCCGTGACGGACGTGGACGGCACGCTGCTCGGCATCGTGACCAACCGCGACATGCGCTTCGAGACCGACCAGTCCCGCGCCGTGCGCGAGGTCATGACCAAGATGCCGCTCGTCACCGCCCCGGTCGGGGTCTCGCGTGACGAGGCGTTCGCCCTCCTCCGCCGCAACAAGATCGAGAAGCTGCCGCTGGTCGACGCCGACGGCAGGCTGCGCGGCCTGGTCACGGTCAAGGACTTCACCAAGAGCGAGCAGTACCCGCTGTCCACCAAGGACGCCGACGGCCGGCTGATCGTGGGGGCTGCCGTCGGCGTCGGTGGCGACGCCGAGCTGCGGGCCAAGGCGCTGATCGAGGCCGGCGTCGACGTGGTGGTCGTCGACGTGGCCCACGGTCACTCCAAGGGCCTGGCCGACATGGTCGCCAAGATCAAGGCCAACAGCAAGGTGCAGGTCGTCGCGGGCAACATCGCGACCAGGGCCGGGGCGCAGATGCTGGTCGACGCGGGCGCGGACGCGGTCAAGGTGGGCGTCGGGCCCGGCTCGATCTGCACCACGCGGGTGGTGGCCGGGGTCGGCGCGCCGCAGGTCACGGCCATCTACGAGGCGTCCAGGGCGTGTGGGCCCGCCGGCGTGCCGGTCATCGGCGACGGCGGCCTGCAGTACTCCGGCGACATCGTCAAGGCCATCGCGGCTGGCGCCGACACGGTCATGCTGGGCTCGCTGCTCGCCGGCTGCGAGGAGTCGCCCGGTGAGCTGATCTTCATCAACGGCAAGCAGTTCAAGTCGTACCGGGGCATGGGCTCGCTCGGCGCGGTGCGCAACCGCGAGCGCGGCGGCACCTCCTTCAGCAAGGACCGCTACGCCCAGGCCGACGTCGGCGGCGACGACAAGTACATCCCCGAGGGCATCGAGGGTCAGGTGCCCTACCGCGGCCCGGTCGCGGCCGTCGCCCACCAGCTCGTCGGGGGCCTGCGCCAGGGCATGTGGTACGCCGGCTGCCGCACGATCACGCAGATGCACACCGACTGCGAGCTCATGCCGATCACGGCGGCGGGCCTCAAGGAGAGCCACCCCCACGACATCCAGATGACCGTGGAAGCTCCGAACTATCACAGAAGGTAAGTTCATGACTCAGCAGGTGGAGATCGGCCGGGGCAAGGCCGGACGGCGGGCATACTCGCTTGACGAGATCGGCCTGGTTCCCTCGCGGCGCACCCGGGACCCGGAGGAGGTCTCGATCGCCTGGCAGATCGACGCCTACCGGTTCGAGCTGCCGGTAGTGGTCGCGCCCATGGACAGCGTGGTGTCCCCGGCGACCGCGATCGAGATCGGCCGGCTCGGCGGCCTCGCGCCGCTCGACCTCGAAGGGCTCTGGACGCGCTACGAGGACCCGTCGTCTCTGCTGGAGGAGTGCGCCGCGCTCGACGCGGAGGCGGCCACCAGGCGGCTCCAGGAGATCTACGCGGCGCCGATCAAGGAAGACCTGATCGGCCGCAGGATCGAGGAGATCCGGGCCTCCGGCGTGACCACCGCCGTGCGGCTGTCGCCGCAGCGCACGGTCCAGTACCACAAGGCCGTGATCGACGCGGGTGTCGACATCTTCGTCATCCGCGGCACCACGGTGTCGGCCGAGCACGTCTCGGGCCGGGCCGAGCCGCTCAACCTCAAGCAGTTCATCTACGAGCTGGACGTGCCGGTCATCGTGGGCGGCTGCGCCACCTACACGGCGGCCCTGCACCTGATGCGCACCGGCGCGGCGGGCGTGCTGGTGGGCTTCGGCGGCGGCGCCTCGCACACGACGCGCAACGTGCTGGGCGTGGCCGTGCCGATGGCCACGGCGATCTCCGACGTGGCGGCGGCGCGGCGCGACTACATGGACGAGTCCGGCGGGCGCTACGTGCACGTGATCGCCGACGGCGGCATGGGCACCTCCGGTGACATCGCCAAGGCGATCGCCTGCGGGGCCGACGCCGTGATGGTGGGCTCGCCGCTGGCCAGGGCCGCCGAGGCGCCGGGCCACGGGTTCCACTGGGGTTCGGAGGCGCACCACCCCGACCTGCCGCGTGGCCGGCGGGTGGAGTTCGGGACGGTCGGCACGCTGGAGCAGATCCTGCACGGGCCGTCGAGCGTGGCCGACGGCTCGATGAACCTGATGGGCGCGCTCAAGCGGACCATGGCCTCCACCGGCTACTCCGACATCAAGGAGTTCCAGCGCGTCGAGGTCGTGGTGGCGCCGATCCAGCGCTGACGCCCATGCCGGAGACCGCGGTCGAGCGGGTGTTCCGCGAGGAGTACGGCAGGTCCGTCGCCGTGCTCGTGCGGGTCTTCGGTGACATCGACGTCGCCGAGGAGGCGGTGCAGGAGGCGTTCAGCGTGGCGGTGCGGCAGTGGCCGTCCGCCGGCGTGCCGCCGAGCCCGGCCGGGTGGATCATCACGACGGCGCGCAACCGGGCCATCGACCGGTTGCGCAGGGAGTCGGCGCGGCCTGGCAAGCACGCGCAGGCCGCGCTCCTGCACGTCCAGGACGAGCCCGTGGACGTGGGGCCCGTCCAGGACGACCGGCTGCGGCTGATCTTCACCTGCTGCCACCCCGCGCTGGCCGTCCACGCGCGGGTGGCTCTCACGCTGCGGCTGCTCGGCGGGCTGACGACGGCGGAGATCGCCCGCGCGTTCCTGGTGCCCGAGGCGACGCTGGCGCAGCGGCTGGTGCGGGCGAAGAGCAAGATCCGGGCCGCCGGGATCCCGTACCGGATCCCGGCCCAGGCCGATCTGCCCGAACGCCTGCGCGCGGTGCTGGCCGTGGTCTACCTGATCTTCAACGAGGGGTACACGGCCGTCCGCGCGGACCTGTGCGCCGAGGCCGTCCGGCTCGGGCGGTTGCTGGTCGAGCTCATGCCGGACGAGCCCGAGGCCATGGGGCTGCTGGCGCTGATGCTGCTGATCGAGTCGCGCCGCGCCGCCCGTACCTCCGAGCAGGGCGAGCTGGTGCTGCTGGGGGAGCAGGACCGTGGGCTGTGGGACCGCGGGCTCATCGCGGAGGGCCAGGAGCTCGTACGGCGGTGCCTGCGGCGCGACGAGCCCGGCCCGTACCAGATCCAGGCCGCGATCAACGCCGTGCACAGCGACGCGGCGAGCGCGAAGGACACCGACTGGGGACAGATCGTTCGGCTGTACGACCTGCTGGCGCGGCTCGATCCGGGCCCGGTCGTGGCGGTGCACCGGGCGGTGGCGGTGGCCGAGGTGGAGGGGCCCGAGGCGGCGCTGGGGCTGCTCAAGGGGCCCGACGAGTACTACATGTTCCACGCGGTGCGGGCCGACCTGCTGCGCCGGCTCGGGCGCGAGGAGGAGGCCGCGGCGGCGTACGAGGCCGCGGCCGCGCGGGCGGGCAACGAGATGGAACGGGACTTCCTGCGCAGGCGGCTGATCACTGGCGGGCGTACGTCATGACCACCGCCCCGTTGCCATATGTCTTCGAGCCGGTCAGCGTGAACACGGTCGGCCGGAACTCGCCGTCGAACGCCGAGATGCCCGCCCCGGCCACCACCGGGTAGCACTTGACGATCATCTCGTCGATCTCCGGCAGCAGGGCGCCGGCCAGCTTGCCGCCCCCGCAGAGGTAGATGTCCAGGCCGTCCTCCTGCTTGAGCCGGCGCACCAGGCCGAGCGGGTCGCCGGTGACCAGCTCGACGGCCGGGTCCTCGATCTTCATGGTGCTGGACACGACGTACTGCCGCAGGTGGGCGTACGGGCTGGTCACGGCCTTGTCGATCTGGTAGGTGCCGCGGCCCATCAGCACCGTGTCGAAGCGCTGGTTGGGCGCGTCGAGGCCGATCATGGCGCGGAGGTGGGTGGGGACGGTCTCGGGGTAACGGGCGTTGATGTCGGCCATCATGTCGTCGGCCCACGGGTAGAAGTCGAACTCGCCGTTCGGCCCCGCGATGTAGCCGTCGATGGAGGTGGCGACGAAATACACGAGCTTCCGCAAAAGGACTCCATCCGTAGTACTATGACTGAAGTGGTTTAACCGTAGTACTACAGATGGAGTGGTGTCAACGTGGTCAGGCAGAACGTCGCCAGGCGGGCGGCGCTGGTCGATGCCGCGATCGAGGTGCTGGCCAGGGAAGGGGCCCGCGGGCTGACGTTCAGGGCGGTGGACAAGCAGGCGGAGGTGCCGCCGGGCACCGCGTCCAACTACTTCCCCAGCCGCGACGAGCTGTTCACCCAGGCCGGCGGCCGGATCTACGAGCTGCTGCAGCCAGACCCCGCCATGACCGCCGCCCACCTGAGCGGGCCGCGTGACCGCGACCGGCTGGTCGCGCTGATGCACGAGGTGGTCGATCGCGTGGCGTCGTACAGATCGGGCTATCTGGCGCTGCTGGAGCTGCGCCTGGAGGCCACCCGGCGGCCGGCGCTGAGGGCCGTGCTGACCGAGCGGATCCGCGCCGACGTGGACGCGAACGTGCGCAACCACCTCGAATCGGGCCTCCCCGGCGACGAGACGAGCGTGGTGCTGCTCTACCTCGCCATGAACTGGCTGGTCGTCGAGCGACTCACGCTGCCCGACATGCTCGGCGAAGAGGAGATCCACAAGCTCGTGACCAGCGCCGTTGAGCGGTTGGTGCCCTAGCATGCGGGCATGGCCGACCTACGCCACACGCACGAGCTGGCCTTCGCCGGCGACGTCGTCATCAAGCGTTACATGGACAGCAAGCCCGGCGCGGCCGAGCGCGAGTGGCGCGCGCTGAACCTGCTGGCCGAGCACGCCCCCGGCCTGGCCCCCGAGCCGATCGGCTACGAGGACGGCGTGGTGACGATGTCCCGGATCGACGGGGTGTCGCTGCGCGGGCTGCTCGCGACGGCCGTGCACGTCGCGGCCCTGGTCGAGGCGCTCACCGAGCTGCACGCCGCGGTGCCGCCGCACGTGCTCCAGGCCGTTCCGCTGCGCCCGTGGCAGCTGGAGGCGCTCGCCGACTGGGCCGGACGGCGCGGCGCGAGCTGGCAGCCCAGGCAGTCGCTGGCGGACCGGGCGGTCAAGGAGGGCACGCGGTGGCTGCGGAGCTGGTCGCCGGGCGAGTCGGGGGTCACGCCGGCGTTCGGGGCGGGCGACGGCAACCTGGCGAACTTCCTGTGGAACGGCACCCGCGTCCGCATCGTCGACTTCGAGGACTCGGGCCGCAGCGACGTGGCGTTCGAGCTGGCCGAGGTGGCCGAGCACGTGTCGATGTGGGTGGACGGCGAGGTGGAGATCGCGCACCGGTTCGAGCTGAGCCCGCCGGAGGAGCGGCGGATGCGCGAGTGCCGCAAGCTGCACGCGCTCGTCTGGCTGTTCCTGCTCTCGCACGAGCACCCGCGCAATCCGCCGGGCACCTTCGAGCGACAGGTCGAACGCGTGCTGGCAACATTGGGCGCATGAGACTGGCGGATCACCCCGACAAGGCGGCCGTGGAGCGGCTGGTCCACGACGCGTACTCGCCCTGGATCGAGGTCGTCGGCATGCGGCCGCTGCCGATGGAGGCCGACTACGGCGCGCTCATCGCGGCCGGCCGGGTGCACGTCACCGACGAGCTCGACGCGCTCATCGTGCTCGTCCCCGAGGACGGGGTCCTGCTCGTGGAGAACGTCGCCGTAGCGCCCGACCGCCAGGGCAAGGGGCTCGGCCGGGCGCTGATGGCGTACGCCGAGGAGGAGGCGCGCCGGCTGGGGCTGCCCGCGCTGCGCCTCTACACCAACACCAGGATGACCACCAACATCGCGCTGTACGAGTCGCTCGGCTACGTCGAGACCGGCCGCATGGGCGTCGAAGGCCGCTCGGCGGTCATGATGCGCAAACAGCTCACCCCGTGAGGACGCCCAGGAGGTGGCTGACCTCCCTGGCCACCGCGTCCCGCCCGGCCTTGAGATATTTGCGGGAGTCGACCACGCGCTCGTCGTGGGCCAGGTAGTCGCGCACCGCGCCGGTGAACGCCTTGTTCAGGTGGGTCGCGATGTTGATCTTCTTCATGCCGGTCCGCACGGCCTCGCGCAGCACGTCGTCCGGCACCCCCGACGAGCCGTGCAGCACCAGCGGCACCGGCACCGCGGCCCGCAGCTCGGCGATGAGCCCCAGGTCCAGCACCGCGTCCTTGGTCGTCATGGCGTGCGAGGTGCCCACGGCCACGGCCAGGGCGTCGACGCCGGTCTTGGCCACGTAGTCGACCGCCTCGTGGGGCTTGGTGCGCGCGCCGGGCGCGTGCACGCCGTCCTTGCCCCCGACCTCGCCCAGCTCGGCCTCCACCCACACGCCGCGCTCGTGGCACCACGCCACCACCTCGGCGGTCGTGCGCACGTTCTCGTCGTCGGGCAGGGCGGAGGCGTCGTACATCACCGAGCCCAGCCCCAGCTTCACCGCCTCCTCCACGAGCGCGCGGTCGGTGGCGTGGTCGAGGTGGACCGCGACCGGCACCTCGGCCCGCCTGGCCACGGCCAGCGAGGCCAGCGCGACGGGCTCCAGCGCGCCGTGGTAGCGCACGCAGTTTTCGCTGATCTGCAGCACGACCGGCAGGCCCAGGGCCTCGGCGCCGGCCACGATGGCGGTGGCGTGCTCTAGCTGGATCACGTTGAAGGCGCCCACCCCGGCGGGCGACTGGCGGACGATGTCGCCGATGGCGGCGAGGGGCATGGCGTGCTCCTTACGTGATGATGATCTGGGGGTGTATGTCGGCGTAGACGTCGGGGTCGAAGTCGCCGGCCACGGGCGCGGCCACGGCGGCCGCGCCGAGCGCCGCGGCCCGCCTGAGGCTGTCGGGCCACGACGCCGACTCCACCAGGCCCAGCGCGAGCCCGGCGACCAGCGAGTCGCCCGCCCCCGTCGGATTACCCCGCACGGTGTACGGC
The DNA here is from genome assembly GCF_014873145.1 of Nonomuraea angiospora. Classification (NCBI taxonomy): domain Bacteria; kingdom Bacillati; phylum Actinomycetota; class Actinomycetes; order Streptosporangiales; family Streptosporangiaceae; genus Nonomuraea; species Nonomuraea angiospora. The sequence goes on from NZ_JADBEK010000001.1 coordinate 8,829,728, forward strand.
ATGCGCGCGGTGAAGGTGCCCTCGTCGGTGACCGCCAGCAGCCCGTCGGCGCCCATGGACACCACCACGGCCCCGGCGCCCTGGCTGCGCAGCGCCTGCGCGCCCTCGGCCGGGCTGCCGCCGGGGACGGCCCTGGCCAGCTCCTCCCGGTTGGGCTTGACCACGGAGGGACGGCCCTTGGGAGCGTGGCGGAGCGGGTCGCCGTCGGCGTCCACGATGGCCGGGACCCCCTTCTCGGCGGCGACGGCCGCCAGCGTGGCGTAGGTCTCGGCGGGGACGCCGCGCGGGAGGCTGCCCGAGATGACGACCGCGCCGGCGGCGTCGAGGAGCGATTCGTAATGCCGGACGAAGCCCGCCAGCTCGGTGGGCGTGACCTCCGGGCCGGGCTCGTTGAACAGCGCGGTACGCGGGCCCGCCTGCTCCGAGACGACCAGCGTCGTGCGGGAGTCGGCGGCGACGGGGTGCAGGGCGGCGGGCAGGCCGGCCGCCCGCAGGTCGTGCTCGATCGCCCGCCCGGTGGGGCCGCCCGCGAGCCCCGTGACCAGCACGTCCTGGCCCAGCGTGGCCAGGACGCGGGCGACGTTGACGCCCTTGCCGCCGGCGCGCCGGTGCACCGCGCTGACCCGGTTGACCCCGTCCCAGTCGACGTCGGGGACCTGGTAGGTCACGTCGAGGGCGGCGTTGAGCGTCACGGTGAGGATCATCAGGGCTCCGTGATCCAGACGCCGTCCTTCATCACCCCGGCCACCTCCAGCGAGTCGGACAGCACCACCAGGTCGGCCGCCTTGCCCACGGCGATCGAGCCGATCCGGTCGGCGAGGCCCAGCACCCTCGCGGGCGTCAGGGAGGCCACCTGGACCGCGTCGGGCAGCGACATCCCGACCTCCTGGACGCTGCGCCGGAACGCGACGTCCATGGTCAGCGTGGACCCCGCGATCGAGCCGCCCTCGACCAGCCTGGCCACGCCGTCCTCCACCCGCACCCGCATGGGGCCGAGCACGTAGTCGCCGTCGCCGAGCCCGGTGGCCGACATCGCGTCGGTGATCAGCGCCGTCCGGCCGGGACCCGCCACCTCGTACGCCAGGCGCAGCATGGCCGGATGCACGTGCACGCCGTCGTTGATCAGCTCGACCGTCACCCGCTCGTCGTCGAGCAGCGCGGCCACCGGGCCGGGCGCGCGGTGGCCCAGCGGCGGCATCGCGTTGTAGAGGTGGGTGGCCACGCTCGCGCCCGCCTCGATGCCCTCGATCGTCGTCTCGTAGTCGGCGTCGCTGTGCCCCACGGCCGCGATCACGCCCTCGGCGGCGGCCATGCGGATGAAGTCGAGCGCGCCGGGCAGCTCGGCCGCGACGGTCACCATGCGGACGTGCCCGCGCCCGGCCTTCAGCAGCTCCGAGAGCTCCTGCCGGGACGGCTCCCGCAGCAGCGTCGGGTCGTGCGCGCCGCAGCGGGCCTTGGCGATGTAGGGGCCTTCGAGGTGGACGCCGGCCAGCAGCCCCTCCTCGCACAGCTCGGCCAGCGCCGCCACGGCCCTGGTCAGCCCGTCGATCGAGTCGGTGACCAGGCTGGCCATCGTCGTGGTGGTGCCGTGGCGGCGGTGCAGCTCGACCGCCTCGCGCGCCTTGTCCTGCTCGCCGGTCGGGAACGAGCCGCCCGCGCCCCCGTGGTTGTGGATGTCCACGAACCCCGGGATGACGTGCCGCCCGCCCACGCTCAGGCCCTGACCTGGGGCCGATCCCCGGCCGACATGCGTGATGCGGCCGTCTTCGATGGTCAGCCACCCCTCGTGGACCCCCTCGGGGGTCACGATCCTGGCGTCGGCAAGAGTAAGGCTCATGAAGAAAGGATCACAGATCGCGTGAGGTGCATGGGCTCGTCCGGGTTCAGCCCTTGGGCGAAGGCGCGGGCGACGGCCACCCGCTGGGCGCGGATCAGCTCGGCCATGGGGTCGAGCGCGGTCTCGAAGAACGTCCCGCCGGTCTCCTCGACCTGCGCGCGCAGGCCCTCGGGCGCGGTGCCGAGCATCCACGTCACGCGCCCGGGGGCGGCGATGCTGATCGGGCCGTGCCGGTACTCCATCGCCGGGTACGCCTCCGTCCACGAGCGGGACGCCTCGCGCATCTTCAGCGCCGCCTCCTGCGCCAGGCCGACCGACCAGCCGGTGCCGAGGAAGCTGAACTGCTCGGCCCGCACCAGCTCGTCGGGCAGCGGCGCGGCCACGGCCGCCTCGGCGTCCTCGACGGCCTGGGTGAGGTCCTCGCCGAGGCTGGCCCGCAGCAGGGCCAGCTGCGTGGTCGCGAACCTGGTCTGCACGACCGACCGCTCGTCGGCGTAGTCGAGCACGACGACCTCGTCGGCGGCCGTCATGATCGGCGTATCGGGGTCGGCGGTGATGGCCGTGGTCCTGGTGGTCGTCCTGTCCAGCAGCTCCAGCACCTCGGTCGTGGTGCCGGAACGGGTCAGCGCGAGCACGCGGTCGTACGAGCGCCCGATCGGGGCCTCGGAGGCGGCGAAGGCGTCGGTCTCGCCGTGCCCGGCGCGCTCGCGCAGGGCGGCGTACGCCATCGCGATGAACCACGACGTCCCGCACCCCACCACGGCGACCCGCTCGCCCTCGCGCGGCAGCGCGTCGGCGGGAACGCTCGCGACGGCGCGGCGCCAGCACGACGGCTGGGACGCGATCTCGGCCTCGGTGTGGGTGGTCACCACTTGCCTCCCCGGCGTTTGATTGTTTCTGCTGGTTTTATACCAGGAAAGTGCATTAATGGACACTGTTGGCCCTGGCCTGGCTGGTTGTGCCACGCTTGCCCTTGTCCCCATCGCCTAGGAGGCCTTGTGTCCCGCTACGACCGCTGGAACGCCATCCTCGAGCTGGTGGCCCAGGAAGGCAGGCTGTCGGTGGAGGAGGCCAGCCAGGCGCTGGGCGTCTCCACGGCGACGATCAGGCGGGACTTCGACCAGCTGGCCCAGCAGCAGATGCTGATGCGCACGCGGGGCGGGGCGGTCGCGCAGAGCGTGAGCTACGACCTGCCGCTGCGCTACAAGACCGCCAGGCACGCCGACGAGAAGCACCGCATCGCGACGGCGGCGGCCGAGCTGGTGACGCCCGGCGCCGTGGTGGGGCTCAACGGCGGCACGACCACCTCGGAGCTGGCCCGCACGCTCGCCACGCTGTCCACGCTGGAGAGCGGGTTCACGATCGTCACGAACGCGCTGAACATCGCCTCCGAGCTGACCGTCCGCCAGCACGTCAAGATCGTGGTGACCGGCGGGGTGGCCAGGCAGCAGTCGTACGAGCTCATCGGGCCGCTGGCCACCGGGGTGCTGGAGCAGGTGACGCTGGACGTGGCGTTCCTCGGGGTGGACGCGCTCGACGTCGAGCTCGGCGCGTCGGCCCACCACGAGGGGGAGGCCAGCGTCAATCACCTGCTGATCAGCCGGGCCGCGCACGTGGTCGTGGTGGCCGACTCCTCCAAGATCGGGAAGCGGGCCTTCTCCCGGATCTGCCCGATCGGGCAGATCGACACGCTGGTCACCGACGCCCGGCTCTCCGACGCGCTGGCCGGGGAGCTGACGGAGGCGGGCGTGAAGGTCATCCGCGCCTGACCCCCCGCGGCGTTACACCCTGACTGCCCTGAGGGTAGGTATCGAGGCGCAGGCGACAAAGCCGTATCAGGGGGAGATATGACGCCGGGAAGGTGCGTGGCTCAGCTAGGGCCGGCGGAGCGGACCGCGGCCTTGGAGCGCATGGCCGGGCAGGACTTCGACGTGGTCGTGGTCGGCGGCGGCATCGTGGGCGCCGGGATCGCGCTCGACGCCGCGACCAGAGGGCTCGACGTGGCCCTGGTGGAGGCCAGGGACTTCGCCTCCGGCACCTCCTCGCGCTCCTCCAAGCTCATCCACGGGGGCCTGCGCTACCTGGAGCAGCTCAACTTCGAGCTGGTGCGCGAGGCCCTGCGGGAGCGGGCGCTGCTGCTGCAGCGGATCGCCCCGCACCTGGTCAAGCCGGTGCCGTTCCTCTTCCCGCTGACCCACTACGTGTGGGAGCGGGTCTACGTCGGCGCGGGCGTGGCGCTCTACGACACGCTCGGCGCCGCGGCCGGGACCACCCGCGGCGTGCCGGGCCACCGGCACCTGTCCAGGTCGCGGGCGCTGCGGCTGGCCCCTGCGCTCAAGAAGTCCGCTCTCACGGGCGCCGTCCAGTACTGGGACGCGCAGGTGGACGACGCCCGCTACGTGGTGAGCCTGCTGCGCACCGCCGCCACCTACGGCGCGCAGATCGCGCCGCGGGCGCAGGCGCTGGGGTTCCTGCGGGAGGGCGAGCGGGTCACCGGCGTACGCGTGCGCGACCTGGAGCTGGGCGACGAGCTGGACGTACGCGCCCAGCAGGTGGTGAACGCCACCGGCGTCTGGACCGACGACATCCAGGAGCTGGTCGGAGGCCGGGGCCAGATCCACGTACGCGCGTCCAAGGGCATCCACCTCGTGGTCCCGCGGGACCGGATCCACTCGCTGACCGGGATCATCCTGCGCACGGAGAAGTCCGTGCTCTTCGTGATCCCCTGGGGCCGCCACTGGATCATCGGCACCACCGACACCGAGTGGACGCTCGACAAGAGCCACCCCGCCGCCTCCCGCGCGGACATCGACTACCTGCTCGACCACGTCAACTCCGTGCTGTCCGTGCCCCTGAACCACGACGACGTCGAAGGCGTCTACGCGGGGCTGCGCCCGCTGCTGTCGGGCGAGTCGGAGGAGACCTCCAAGCTGTCCAGGGAGCACGTGGTGGCGCACCCGGTGCCGGGCCTGGTCATGATCGCCGGCGGCAAGTACACGACCTACCGGGTCATGGCCAAGGACGCGGTGGACGCGGTGGCGCACGGGCTCGACCAGCGGGTGCCGCGCTCCTGCACCGACCGCATCCCGCTCGCCGGCGCCGAGGGCTTCCAGGCGCTGTGGAACTCCAGGCACCGCATCGCCCACACCTCCGGGCTGCACGTGGCCAGGATCGAGCACCTGCTGCAGCGCTACGGCTCGATGATCGACGAGGTGCTGGAGCTGGTCGAGCGCGAGCCGTCGCTGGGCAGGCCGCTGTCGGGGGCCGACGACTATCTGCGCGCCGAGATCGTCTACGCCGCCACCCACGAGGGGGCCAGGCATCTCAACGACGTGCTGACCCGGCGTACGCGCATCTCGATCGAGACCTTTCACCGCGGCCTGGCCGTGGCGCAGGAGGCCGCCGAGCTGATGGCCGGGCCGCTCGGCTGGGACAGCGAGCAGGTGAAAAGGGAGGTGGAATACTACACGAAGCGTGTCGAGGCCGAGCGCCGCTCGCAGGAGCAGGTCTCCGACCAGGAGGCCGACGCGATCAGGCTCGGCGCGCCGGAGATCGTCCCCGTCGTGCCCCCGGAGCAGTCATGAGTGAACCTTCCAAGCAGTTGTCCGATCCCCGCGAGCTGCTGGAAGGCTACCTCGACCACTACCGCGAGGAGATCCTGCGCAAGCTGGACGGGTTCCCCGAGCCCGGGGTGAGCCGGGTGCCGTCCGGGTGGACGCCGGTGTCGATGCTCAAGCACCTGGCGTACATGGAGCGGCGCTGGTTCGTCTGGGACTTCGCGGGCGAGCAGGTGGAGGACCCGTGGAGTGACCGCGACGAGGACGACCTGCTCGTCGCGGACGAGTCGTTCGAGGAGATCAAGGACTTCTACCTGGCGCAGTGCGAGCGGTCCAGGCAGGCGGTGGCGGGAGCGGGCCTGTCCGACGTGGCCTCGCGGATCGGCCGGTTCCAGCCGCCCGAGGAGCCGCCGACGCTGGCGTGGATCATGTTCCACGTCCTGGAGGAGTACATGCGCCACGCGGGCCACCTGGACATCGCCCGCGAGCTGGCCGAGGCGCGGTAAAGGGAGGGGGCGGCACGCGGCGCTGCGGGATCCGCGTACCGCCCCTATCCAGGGTGGTCTGTCAGTACTGCGTGGCGTCGTGCACGTCGAGCAGGGGCTCCTTGACGCCGTCGCCGGAGTCGTCGGTCCAGTTGGAGTTACCGGTGGAGATCAGCTTGGTCCGTACGGCCAGCGAGCCCGCCCTGGTCGTCGGCTTGCGGGTGCCCGCGGTGAGGATGCCGGCCGCGCCCGCCACGTGAGGGCTGGCCATCGAGGTGCCGCTGATCGTGTTGTAGCCGCCGTTCATCCACGTCGAGTAGATGCAGGTGCCGGGTGCGGTGATCTCGACGGTGGAGCCGTAGTTGGAGTAGAACGCCGAGGTGTCGTCCTGGTCGGTCTCGCTGCGGCACGAGAGCGTGCTGCCGCCCGCGCCGCCGGCCAGGCCGTCGTTGTCGGTCAGCGCCGAGACGGTGACCACGTCGGGGTGGTTGGCGGGGAAGAACGAGGACGTGTTCGCGTGGCTGTTGCCCGCGGCCACCACGACCACGATGCCGGCGTTGACGGCATTGGTGATCGCGTTGCTGATCGCGCTGCTGGTGCAGCCGCTGCAGCCCAGGCTCAGGTTGATGACCTCGATGGTGGAGGCGCGGGCCACCACCCAGTCGATGCCGGCGGCGATCGCGGACAGGGTGCCCGAGCCGGCCGAGTTGAGCACCTTCACGGCGTGGATGCGGGCGCCGGGGGCGACGCCGACCGAGCCGATGGAGTTGTCGATCGCGCCGACGATGCCCGCGACGTGCGAGCCGTGGCCGTTGTCGTCGACGCCGGCGTTGTTCGTGCAGACGCCGGACACGCAGTTGGCGCGGGCGACCACGTTCAGGTCGGGGTGGGTGTAGTCGACGCCGGTGTCGATGACGGCGACGTCCGTGTTGATGCGCACGTCATCGGTGCCGTCGATGTCCAGGTTCGGGTTGCTGGGACCGAAGATGCGCCGTACGCCGGTGGGCGTGGTCTGCGCGAAGGCGGTCACCTCGGCGTCGGGCTCGACGCTGAGGACGTTCGGGTTCCGCTTGAGCTGCTCGGCCGCGCTCGCGCTCAGGCGGGCGGTGTAGCCCTTGAACGCGTGCTCGTAGACGCCGACGAGCTGACCGCCGGCCTGGGACACCTGGTCCTGGGCCGCGCTGCGGAGCCCCGCCCGCGTGGTCGGCTTGAGTTCGACGATGTACGTCCCTTCCGCCGCCTGGGCGTCTTGCGCTGCGGCGGCGGCGGGCGGCGGCGCCATGGCTAACGCCACGGCGCTGACGAGCAATGCGAGCAGGGGGGTGCGTGTTCGCATCGGCGTGAGCCCTTCCTGTGTCGCGGACTCAGGAGACTCATGTCATGACAAATCCGCTGAGTCCGACATTACATGGTTAGTAAAGTTTTCATCAGCTGTGGGGCGTCTGTCTATTGGGGAGAAGGTGCAAATTTCATACGAAATCAGTAGGTTTGGGGGTCACCGAAGTGGGATCCACGCCTGTTGTGCCAGCGTGGCGGCGTCGTTGACCTGGATGCCGTCGTACGAGAGCGTCCAGATCGAGTCGCCGATGACCAGCGCCCGCTGGATCCCGGCCTGGTACTCGTCCTTGCCCGGGTGCTTGATCATGCCGAGCTTGGTCACGCCCGAGTCGTCGATCTTCAGGACGAGCCCGCCCGACTCGGTCTGCTGAGTCAGCGGGATCACCGCCAGGCCGGTCTTGGGCCAGTACAGGAACGCGTGCGGGTCCCACTCGGCCGTCGAGCCCGAGTCCTTCTGGAACAGTTGCGACAGCCTGCGCGGACCGGCCGGATCGCTCACGTCGAACAGCGAGACCTGCGTGCCCAGCGTCCTGCCCTTCTCGCTGGCCTCCTGGCCGATGCCGATCAGCCGGCCCTCGGCGCCGGGGTGCAGGTACGCGGAGTAGCCGGTGATCTTCAGCTCGCCCGTCACCTTGGGTGCCGCCGCGTCGCGCAGGTCGAGCGTATAGAGCGGGTCGACCTGCCTGAACGTGACGCAGTAGCCGACCGGGCCGATGAACCTGACCGAGTAGATCCGCTCGCCCTCGCCGAGGCCGCCGACCTCGCCGGTCCTGGCCAGGGTGTCGGCCTTGAGCACGTAGACGGCGCTGGAGCTGTTCTTGCCGTCAGGGGAGGTGAGCGTGGTGGCGACGCGCAGGTGGCCGTCGTACTCCGACAGCGAGTACTGGTTCAGCAGCCGGCCGGGGACCTTGCCCGAGGCCACGTAGGAGGGTGCGCCGGGCGAGCCGATGTCGAACCGGTGGACCTCGGTCTCCTCAGGCGGGATCGTCGGCTCCGGGCTGGGCGTCGGGGTGTCCGGCACCGGGGGGTCCGTGGGCGTGGGCTCCACGGCCGGGGCGGCCTCTCCGGAGGACGGGGTGGTCGCCGGGGTCTCCACCGCCGGTTCGCTGATCACCACCGGCATCCACCAGCGCGGGTTGCTGGCCACGTAGAGGCTGCTGCCGGTGCCGTACACGATGTCGCCGTCGGCCGCCAGGCTGATCGGGTCGGTGCCCGCGGCGGTCACGCCCTGCGCCAGGTCGATGGTGTGCACGGTCAGCAGCGAGGTGCCGGTGTAGTCGGCCGGGTGGCTGATCCGCTCGCACTTCACCGAGTCCTTCCTGACGGCGCCGGACGCGTCGGTGATCTCGATCTTGGGGAGCCAGGCGTCCGCCGGCGCCTGCCGGACCACGGCCTGGTTGCGCTTGACGCGCTCGGCCTCGGAGACGTCCTCCTTGAACTCGGGGAAGGCGATGTCCGGCTGGCTGCGGGTGACCAGCCTGACCGTGGAGCCGACCATCCTGGCGTCCACGTACGAGCCCTGCGGCTTGATCGTGCTCAGCACCTTGGGCGCGCCCGACAGGTCGACCAGCACGTACCTCGTGTCGCCCTGCGGGGCGAAGCCGGCCATCCGCTTGTACATGATGTCGCCGCCGCGCATCAGCACGAGCGCGCGGTCGCCCGAGACCAGCAGGTCGGCGGGCACGCCGGGCCCGTTCTCGCCCTCCGTCAGCTTGAGCGAGCCGGTGACCTTCCTGGTGGCGGTGTCGATGATCCGCAGGACGCCGTCCTTGACGGTGATGACCCGGTCGCCGTCGGTCTTGACCACGTCGGGCTCGTCCACCCCGGCCTCGTGCACGTTGGTCGTGGAGTGCTCGGGGGTGCTCGTCTTGGCGTTCGCGGTGACCGAGCGGGCGGAGTCCTCCATGTACGCGAGGGGCATCACGTTGTCGAACCCCCACGGGGTGACGCGCTGAGCGGCGTGCTCGCGCAGCCCGGACAGCAGGTCGTCGCAGCCGGTGTAGGCCACCAGGCGGATCGCGCCGAGCGAGCTCGCCCTGGGCTTCGGCGGCGTGCCGGCGGTCGTGGAGGTGCAGGCGACCGCGGCCGTCGCCAGCGCCGCGACGGTCGCGGCCGTGCGGATCAGCGTCTTCATGCCCTCATGACGGCTGCCCCGGGCGGATGGTTCAGGAGCGCTTGTTCGGGTTGACGGTGAAGACCGGGCTGAAGTCGATGTCGTCGGGCACCTCGAGCAGCTTGCGCACGAGCTTCCCGGTGAAGTCGACCACCTGGATCTCGTCGTCGGCGCCGTTGTCCTGCTCCCAGCAGTAGAGGTGGGTCTCGTCGTAGAAGCCGAGGACCTTGTCGCACTGGGAGGAGAACTTACGCAGGCGCTCGCCCGACCGGGTGTCCCAGATGCAGTGGTCGCCGTCGCCGCCGTTGGGGCAGTTCGTGACGAACGCCTTGCCGGAGGGCGAGAAGATGTCCTGCGTGCCGGCGGACAGCGTGCCGATCTCGTTCGCCGAGTGCGTGGCCTTGCCCAGAGCGTTGTAGAAGCGCAGGCTGCGGTTCTTCTCGTCGCCGTAGACGTTCACGGCGCCGTCCTCGGCGCCGTCGAAGCCGAAGGCCGTCTGGCGTACGGAGGTGTCGCTGACGTCGACCTGGGTGGCCTTCTTGCCGGCCACGTCCACGATGACGAAGCCCAGGTAGAGCCACTTGCTTCCGACCTTGCGCTGGGTGTTGAGCAGGATCTTGGAGCCGTCCCTCGACCACGCCCTGATGCTGCTGATCAGAGGCTCCTTGACAGTCTTGATCGTCGAACGGTCGCCGGTCTGCCGGTCGGTGAGGACGATGAAGTCGAAGTCGTCGGAGCTGTATTTGCTGCCCCTCTCGGCGAGGTAGCGGCCGTCGGGGGAGACCCTCGACTCCCAGTTGGCGGCGTACTTCGTGAACGAGCCGCGCAGCGATCCCCTGGCGTAGTCGATCCAGTCGTCCTTCTTCTTGTCGTAGATCTCGTAGGAGGTCAGCACGATCGCGTCGCCCGGGTCCTCGTAGAGGGAGATCTTCGCGCCGGGGAGCGCCTTCTTGATGCCCGGCCTCGGCACGGCCTGCCCGGTGGGGGCGGCCGCCCTGGTCTGCCTCGAAGTCGGCGCCGGGGTGTTGACCGGGCCGGCCATCGTCGCCTTGTCGGCCTGGACGTACACGACCACACCGGCCAGGATCAGCAGCGCGACCGCCACCGTGATGCCGGCGACCAGCGGCGCCCTGCTCTTCTTCGGCGGCCGCTGGTCGGCCCAGCTCGGGTGCGTGGGCTGGGAGTAGGGCCCGGGAGGCTGCCACGGCGGCTGGGGGGACGGGGCGACGGAGCCGGTGTGCGGGATGGGGCCGGAGTGCCCGCCGGGCCCCGGGTACGGGCCGGGGCCCGACGCGGGCCCCGGCGGCGGACCCGGCATTGGCCCGGACGGCGGCCCGGAGTACGGGCCCGGATGCGGCCCAGGACGGGGGGCCACCGGTCCCGAGTGCGGGCCCAGCGGTCCCGAGGGCGACGCGAAGGGCGACGACGGCGCGGGGGCGGCCTCGGCGGCGGCCTGCGCGAGGATGCCGGAGCCGGGCGTGGGCTGCGGCCCGGAGCTGGGCGTGGCGCCCGGCGCCGGGTGCCGCAGCAACTGCATGATGACCTGCTCGGCCGACGGCCGCTGCGCGGGGTCCTTGGACAGGCAGGCGGCCACCACGTCACGCAGCTGGCCGTCGAGCATGCCCAGGTCGGGATGCTGGTTGAGGACGCGGTTGATCACCGCGGGCATCGTGTCGCTGCCGAACGGCGCCTGCCCCGAGGCGGCGAAGACCATCGCGCTCGCCCACGAGAACATGTCGGCGGCCGGGCCGACCGTGTGCCCCATGATCTGCTCGGGCGACATGTACGCCGGCGTGCCCACGACCATGCTGCTGATCGTGGAGGTGGCGTTCAGCGCCCTGGCGATGCCGAAGTCGATCACCCGGGGCCCGTCGACGCCGATGATCACGTTGGCCGGCTTGAAGTCGCGGTGGACGATGCCGGCCTGGTGGATGGCGGCCAGCGCGGTGGCAGTGCCGATGGCCAGGCGGTGCAGGACGGTGCCCGTACGCGGCCCGTCCTCCTGCACGACCCGGTGCAGCGAGGGCCCCTCGATGAACTCGCTGACGATGTACGGCCGATCCTGCTCGACCCCGGTGCCGAGGACGGCGGCGGTGCAGAACGGCGCCACCTGCTGGGCCACCTCGACCTCGCGCATGAACCTCTCGGCGCTCACCTGGTCGCCCGACAGATCGGGCCGCAGCCACTTGACGGCCACGCGGGAGTCGTCGGGGCCTTTGGCGAGGTAGACGACGCCCTGACCGCCCTCGCCGAGCCGGCCGAGGAGATCCAGGCCCCCCAGCCGCTGTGGATCTCCGGGGCGTAGCGGAGCGAAGGTTGCCATGTAGGGATTCTGTCGCTACGGCGTGAATCCGCAAAAACTACCCGTGGGTAGCCAGGCTGAATATCCTTCTGGCATGCACGTGACGTCCAGCGGTAGGACACGGCACATCTTCGCCCCCTTCACCGGCGAAACCCTCGCTGAGCTGCCCGTCTCGGACGTCGACGACGTCCGCAGGGCCTACGAGAAGGCCAGGGCCGCCCAGGCCGAGTGGGCGCGCAGGCCCGTGGCGGAGCGGGCGAGACCGTTCCTGCGGCTGCACGACGCGATCCTCGACCGGCGCGCCGAGATCCTCGACATTGTCCAGGACGAGACGGGCAAGGCCCGCAAGCACGCCTTCGAGGAGGTGCTCGACGTCGCGGGCTGCGCGCTCCACTACGCCCGCCGGGCGCCCGGCCTGCTCGCGCCGCGCGCCCGCAAGGGCGTCTTCCCCGGCGCCACCCGCGTCGTGGAGCTGCGCCGGCCCAAGGGCGTGGTCGCGCTGATCTCCCCGTGGAACTACCCGCTCGCGCTGGGCGTCACCGACGCGGTGCCCGCGCTGCTGGCCGGCAACGCGATCGTGCACAAGCCGGACACGCAGACCGCCCAGTCCACGCTCTGGACCATCGACCTGCTGGCCGAGCTGGGCATGCCGCGCGAGATCTGGCAGGTCGTGCTCGGCGAGCCGGCCGAGATCGGCGACGCGCTGCTCGACCACGCCGACTACGTCGTCTTCACCGGTTCCACCCGCGCCGGCAGGAAGATCGCCGAGGAGGCGGCCAAGCGGCTCATCGGCTGCTCGCTGGAGCTCGGCGGCAAGAACCCGATGATCGTGCTCGACGACGCCGACCTCGACGTGGCCGTGCAGGGCGCCCTGCGCGCCTGCTTCACCAACGCCGGCCAGCTCTGCCTGTCGATCGAGCGCCTGTACGTGCACGCGCCCGTCTTCGACGCCTTCACCGAGCGCTTCGTCCGCGAGACCCGCGCGCTCAAGCTCGGTGCCGGGCACGACTGGACCGTGCAGATGGGCTCGCTCACCTCCCGCCGCCAGCTCGACGCCGTCACCGCGCACGTGGACGACGCCGTGGCCAAGGGAGCGAAGGTGCTGACCGGCGGCAGGCCCAGGCCCGACCTCGGCCCGCTGTTCTACGAGCCGACCGTGCTCACCGGGGTCGCTGAGGACATGGAGCTGTGCCGCAACGAGACGTTCGGCCCCGTGGTGGCGCTCTACCCCTTCTCCACCGAGGACGAGGCGGTCGAGCTGGCCAACGACACCGTTTATGGACTCAACGCCTCCATCTGGACCTCCAGCCCGGCCCGCGCCCGCCGTCTGGCCGCCCGGGTCAACGCCGGGACGGTCAACATCAACGAGGGCTACGCCTCCGCGTACGCGTCCTATGACGCCCCGATGGGCGGAGTGAAGGCGTCGGGGCTCGGCCGCAGGCACGGGGTCGAGGGGCTGCTGCGCTACACGGAGGCCAGGACGGTGGCCTCGCAGGCGGGCCGGCTGGGGTTCGAGCCGCCGGCCGGGGTGCCGTACGAGAAATGGGCGGACATTCTGGCGGGCGCACTGAAAGTGATGAGAAGGCTACGGATCAAGTAACTCGCGATGTGCCGAGGGGCCCGTCCGTCTAGATTTTATCTACATTTTATAGTGTGATCAAGGTCACACTATGAAGCCTGAAGATCTCCTGCTAATTTTCTGGTCGTTTGGTACTTGATCGTTCTCCGGGCGCCTGCGGCAGCCGGAGTTTTTCGGAGCCTTTTTCTTTGGGTGTTCGGAGGGTGGTCGCGTGCGCTCCTGTGGTTTTGGGCTGGGCTTATCAGGACCTTCTCGCTGGATTATTCGCTTAGCCGCGGTTCTGGTCATCGCACTACTTCCAGGATTGCTCCAGCTTGACGCGCTTCCCGTGGCCGCCGACGTCACGCCCGTGGCTCCGGTGCTCCCCGAGCAGCAGCAGGGGACCGCGAAGAACCTCCCGCACCAGGTGGGGGCCGACGCCACCCGCTCGGACGTTGGGCCGGACGGGCCCGCAGGGCCGGGGAACGGCAAACGCCCCAAGGGGGCGCTGCCGCCCGAGAAACGCTTCGAATTGACCGACGAGCCCGCCACCGGAGGGCTCAAACAGCCGCCGCCGCTGCCGCAGAGCGATACTCCCGACGCACCGAAGAGCGACGCGCCGGACACAAATGAAAAGCCGAAGGGTGTCGGCCGGCCGCCGATGGTGAAACCGGCCGCATGGCAGATTGTCCCGCCGCCGGTCAAAAAGGCGGTGACCCGGGTGTCGGGCGCCGCGCACACCGCATTCGCCGTCACCGCGGCGGCGCCCACGGTGTCTTCCGTGTCCTCCTCCGGAAAACTCAGTTCAGGCATTTGGACGTTCAGCAATACGACCCCGTACTTCTCCGCGGTGGTGACCGAGCCGAGCGGGAACGCAGTCACGCTGGGCGTCGAGATCGAGCATGACCCCTCCGTTCCCGCCCAGGGCACAGGGCTGATCTGGTCGGGGCAGGAGACGAGCCATTCGTCGTCGGGGACGCGGGTCTACAGCCCGTTCGTGCCCTCAGGGAAGCTGCAGGACGGGTGGCTGATCCGCTGGCGCGTGCGGGGCCTTTCGAGCGGGACGGCGGGGGCATGGTCGTCCTGGCAGGCGGGGAAGATCGACGTCAGCAAGCCGACGGTGTCCAGCCTGGGCGCGTACACGGGGACGCTCAACTCGGGCCTGTGGACGTTCTCCAGCACGACGCCGTACTTCACGGCCCTGGTGAACGACCCTGAAGGCCGTTCCGTGCTGTTCAAGGCCGAGGTCGAGCACGACCCGAGCGCCGGCGGCCAGGGCTCGGGCCTGATCTGGTCCGGGCGGGACAACGTGTCCTTCGCCCCAGGTTCGAGGGCGTACAGCCTGACCGTGCCGTCAGGGAAGCTGCAGGACGGGTGGCTGATCCGCTGGCGGGTACGCGCCGAATACGGCTCCGTCGCCGGGCCCTGGTCCGAGTGGCAGGCCGGCAAGATCGATACGAGCAAGCCGACAGTCTCAGCACTGTCCTCCACCGGGGTGGCCAGCGGAGGGATGTGGTGGTTCTCCGACGCCACGCCGTACTTCACGGCCCTGGTCACCGATCCGGACGGCCGCTCGATGAGCCTGGGGGCGGAGGTCGAGCACGATCCCTCTGCCGCCGGTCAAGGCTTCGGCCTGATCTGGTCCGGGCAGGACAACGTGTCCTTCCCCTCAGGCTCGAGGGCGTACAGCCTCAGCGTGCCGTCCGGGAAGCTGCAGGACGGGTGGCAGATCCGCTGGCGGGTGCGGGCGGTGGCCGGCGGTGTGGCCGGTCCCTGGTCGGACTGGCAGGCCGGCAAGATTGACCTGAGCAAGCCGACGGTGTCCAGCCTGGACGCGTACGCGGGGACGCTCAACTCGGGCCTGTGGACGTTCTCCAGCACGACGCCGTACTTCACGGCGGTGGTGAGCGATCCCGAAGATCGCAGTGTCAACCTGCGAGCCGAGGTCGAGCACGATCCCTCGGTGCCGAGCCAGGGCTCCGGTCAGATCTGGACGGACAAGGACATCGTGTCCTTCGGTTCGGGGACGAGGGCGTACAGCAAGACAGTGCCGTCAGGGAAGCTGCAGGACGGATGGCTGATCCGCTGGCGGGTGCGCGCCGAGTACGGCTCCGTCTTGGGCCCCTGGTCGGAGTGGCAGACGGGCAGGATCGACACCAGCAAGCCGACCGTGTCGGAGCTGGGCGGATACACGGGGACGCTCAGCTCCGGCCTGTGGACGTTCTCCAGTGCGACGCCGTACTTCACGGCGGTGGTGACCGACCCCGAAGGCCGTTCCGTGCAGTTGGCGGCCGAGGTCGAGCACGATCCCGCGGCTCCCGCCGGTCAGGGTTCCGGGCGGATCTGGTCGGGGACCGACGTCACGTCCTTCCCTTCGGGATCCAGGGCGTACAGCTTGTCCGTGCCGTCCGGGAAGTTGCAGGACGGCTGGTTGATCCGCTGGCGGGTGCGCGCGCAGTACGGCTCTGTCGCGGGGCCTTGGTCCGAGTGGCAGACGAGCAAGATCGACACGAATAAGCCGACCGTGGCGAGCCTGGGCGCGTACGCGGGGACGCTCGGTTCGAGTTCGTGGACGTTCACCAGCACGACGCCGTACTTCACCGCGGTGGTGACCGACCCCGAAGACCGTCGGATGCTGTTCACGGCCGAGGTCGAGCACGATCCCGCGGCTCCCGCCGGTCAGGGTTCCGGGCGGATCTGGTCGGGGACCGACGTCACGTCCTTCACTTCGGGATCCAGGGCGTACAGCTTGTCCGTGCCGTCCGGGAGATTGCAGGACGGCTGGTTGATCCGCTGGCGGGTGCGCGCCACCGCCGACGGCACGAGCGGCCCCTGGTCGGAGTGGCAGACGGGCAAGATCGACCTGAGCAAGCCGACGGTGGCCAGTCTGGGCGCGTACACGGGGACGCTCAGCTCCGGTCTGTGGACGTTCTCCAGCACGACGCCGTACTTCACGGCGGTGGTGACCGACCCCGAAGACCGCCGGATGCTGTTCACGGCCGAGGTCGAGCACGATCCCTCGGTGCCGAGCCAGGGCAGCGGGCGGATCTGGTCGGGCACCGACGTCACGTCCTTCACTTCGGGATCCAGTGCGTACAGCTTGTCCGTGCCGTCCGGGAGATTGCAGGACGGCTGGCTGATCCGCTGGCGGGTGCGCGCCACCGCCGACGGCACGAGCGGCCCCTGGTCGCAGTGGCAGACGGGCAAGATCGAGGTGAGCAAGCCGGCCGGAACAGGGCTGGGTGCTCTGCCCGCGACCCAGGGCTCCGGACTGTGGACGTTCTCCACGCTCACCCCCTCCTTCTACTTGAAGGTGACCGATCCTGGCGGCGCCGCGTCCCTCCTGTCGGCCGAGGTCGAGCACGATCCCTCGGTACCGGGGCAGGGCGCGGGAGTGATCTGGTCCGGCACGGGCACCACCTCCTACCCCTCCGGCTCCAACACCTGGGTTCAGGTGCCGTCGGCGAAGCTGCAGGACGGCTGGCTGGTGCGCTGGCGGGTGCGCAGCGTCACCGGTCGCACCACCGGCAACTGGACCGACTGGCAGACCGCCAGAGTGGACATCGGCAAGCCGGCCATCACCGCCCCCGGCCTGACGCCGGGCACCCAGGGCGATGGTTCGTGGACGGCGTCGTCGGTGACGCCGTGGGTGTACGCCAAGGTGACCGACCCCGACAGCCGGGCCTCCTACCTGGGCGTCGAGATCGAACATGACCCCAACGCGCCCGCACAGGGCACCGGCCTGATCCACTCCGCCACCGCCACGACTTCCTACGCCTCGGGCTCGAACGCCTGGATCCAAGTACCGACGGCCAAGCTGCAGGACGGCTGGCTGATCCGCTGGCGCGTGCGCGGCCGGACCACGTCGGGCGTCAACGGCCCCTGGACGGACTGGCAATCGGCCAAGATCGACCTGAAGAAGGGGTCGGTCGCCGGGCTCGGAGCGACACCGGGCACCGCGGAGTCCGGTGTGTGGACGCTGGCGTCGCTGACTCCCAACCTGTACGCGACGGTCACGGATCCGGAGAACCGCAACGCCTACCTGCGGGCCGAGGTCGAGCACGACCCCTCGGTGCCGAGCCAGGGCTCCGGCCAGATCTGGACCGCCAGGACCAGCACGGCAGTCGCTCCAGGCACCCGGGCATACCTGCAGGTGCCGTCCGCCAAACTGCAGGATCAGTGGTTGATCCGCTGGCGCGTGCGCGCCGAGACGGGCTCCCTCGTAGGCCCCTGGTCGGAGTGGGTCTCCGCCAAGGTGGACCTGAAGCGGCCCTCCGTCGAGGACCTGGGGATGAGCCCCGGCACGCGCGGCACCGCCTCCTGGACCGCCGGGTCGCTGACGCCGTGGCTGTACGCCTCGGTCACCGATCCGCAGAACCGGCGCTCCTACCTGGGCATGGAGATCGAGCACGATCCGGCCGTGCCGGCGCAGGGCACGGGCCAGATCTACGCCGGCACCGGCACGACCTCGTACGCCTCCGGCACCCGCGCGTGGACGGTGGTGCCGGCGAGCAAGCTCAAGGACGGCTGGCAGATTCGCTGGCGGGTGCGCGCGGTCACCACCAGCAGCGTCACCGGGCCCTGGTCGGACTGGGTGTCGTCGAAGGTGAGCGCGCTGCCGTTCAAGACGTTCTCGCCCGACAACAACAGCCAGGTCGGCACGCTGACGCCGGTGGTGTCGGCGCACGCGCAGCCGCTGAACGAGGCCGAGGTCAAGTACTGGTTCCAGGTGTGCGCGGGGACGCAGCCGAACTGGACCTGGTGCGAGGCGTCCAAGGAGTGGAGCACGGCGGGCAGCTTCAAGGTGCCCGCGAACAAGCTGAAGTGGGGCGAGACGTACTACTGGTACGTCAGCGCGACCGCCAACGGCAGCACGGTCACCTCGTCGTGGCGCGCGTTCACGCCCACGCCGGAGCAGGGCACCATCAACGCGCTGCTCACCTCGGGCACCAACGGCCGTGAGTTCAACCACGTGTCCGGCAACTACACGCACACGACCACGGACATCACCGTGCCGGTGGCCGGGGTGCCGCTGTCGGTGACCCGGACGTACAACAGCCTTGACCCTCGCACCGACCAGGCGTTCGGCGCGGGCTGGACGACGCGGTGGGACATGCGGCTGGAGAACGAGCCGCAGAGCGCGACGGTGCTGGTGACCTACCCGGACGGCCGGCAGGTGCGGTTCGCCGCCAAGGGCGACGGCACGTACGCGCCGCCCGCGGGCACGCACGCGACGATGGCGAAGGTCGACGGCGGCTGGCGGCTGATGGACAAGTCGTCCACCTCCTACTGGTTCGACTCCGAGGGCCGGCTGACCAGGCTGACCGACAGCCGCAACCGCACCCAGGATCTGGAGTACGGGGCCGACGGCAAGCTGGCCAAGGCCACGGCGACCGGCGGCAGGTCGCTGGCGTTCACCTGGACCGGCAACCACGTGACCAGCGTGTCCACCGACCCCGTGGACGGCTCGCCGATCACCTGGACCTATCAGTACGACGGCGACAAGCTCGCCAAGGTGTGCCCGCCGGGAGCCGGCACCGCCTGCACCACCTACAGCTACACCGACGCCTCCCGCTATCGCAGCATCACGCTGGACTCCAACCCGGTCAGCTACTGGCGGCTGGGCGAGAGCGGCACCGCGACCGGCACCAAGGTGGCCAGCGCCACCGCCTGGAACATGGGCACCGATGACGCCAAGCTGACCGGCCCCGGCGGCGACCTGGTCGCGGGCGTACCGGGCGCGCTCGGCGGCTCCTCGGACACCGCCATGCGGTTCAAGGGCGCCGCGAACTCGACGTACGTCTCGCTGCCCTCGGCGACGATCAGTGGCCGGGGCGGCAGCCTCGCGGTCGAGGCCTGGTTCAAGACGACCGGCTCAGGCACGATCATCGGCTACCAGAACTCGGCCACCAACACGCCGACCGCCTTCACCCCCGCCCTGTACGTGGGTACGGACGGCAAGCTGCGCGGCCAGTTCTACACCGGCAAGCCGGAGCCGATCACCTCGGCCGCCGCGGTGAACGACGGCAACTGGCACCACGTGGTGCTGTCCGGCGCGGAGAACACGCAGACGCTCTTCCTGGACGGCCAGGTCGTGGGCACGCTCAGCGGCCAGATCGGGGGCGGTGACCGCAACATCACCCACCTCGACCAGTGGGAGACCCGGATCGGCCACGGCTTCGCCTCCTCGGCCTGGCCGGCCACCACGTCGAGCACGGCGGCGTTCCCGTTCGCCGGCGACATCGACGAGGTGGCCCTGTACGGCAAGCCGATGGGGCTGGGCCTGGTCCGCACCCACTACGCGGCCCGGCTGGCGCAGCCGCAGCTCGCCAAGATCGTGCAGCCGTCCGGCCGGGTGTGGGCCGAGAACGCCTACGCCGCCGACGGCGGCCGGCTGACCACCCACACCGACGACAACGGCGGACAGTGGAAGCTGTCGGCCCCGAACTACACCCTGGAGTCCACCACGCTGCGGGTGGCGGCCACCACGGTCACCGACCCCAACGGCAAGACGCTGGTCTACGCCGACGACCCGATGCGCGGCTACCGCACCATCTCGCGTACCGACCAGCTCGGCCACGTGACCCGCTACAGCTACGACGTGGGCGGCTTCCTGACCAAGGTGGTCGACCGCAACGGCAACGGCGCCGACCTGTTCTGGGACGTGCGCGGCAACATGATCGCCAAGAAGACCTGCCGCGACGCGAAGAGCTGCTTCACGGAGTACTTCGACTACTACCTGAAGGTCGACGACCTCTTCGACCCGCGCAACGACCAGGTGATCGTGCACCGTGACGGGCGCTCGTCCTCCAGGGACGACGAGCGGTACGCCACCACCTGGACCTTCAACTCCTACGGCGAGGAGGTCGCCGAGACCACCCCGCCGACCAGCGACTTCCCCCAAGGACGGAAGACCGAGACGGTCTACACCGACGGCACCGAAGCGGCCGTCGGCGGCGGCACGACCCCGGCCGGCCTGGCCAAGTCGGAGACCGACTACAAGGGCAAGGCCACCACCTACGCCTACACCGCCTCCGGCGACCTCGCCCAGGTCGAGACGCCCGCCGGGCTGATCACCAAGTTCACGCACGACGCCGTCGGCCGCGTCCGCACCAAGACCGAGATCTCCTCGGCCAACCCCGACGGCGTGACCTCGACGTTCACCTACGACGCCATGAACCGCGTGCTCACGCACAAGGGGCCCGGCATCAAGAACGAGGTCACCGGCGTCACCCACACCTCCCAGGTGACCTACACCTACGACCTCGACGGCAACACGCTGACCGAGACCGCCGCCGACCTCACCGGCGGCGACCCGGCGCGCACGATCACCTACACCTACGACGGGTTCGGCCAGGTCGAGACCATGACCGGCCCCGAGAACGGGAAGATCACCTACACCTGGAACGGGCTGGGCGACCGTACGAGCCTGGTGGACGAGCTGGGCAACCGGTACGAGTTCGGCTACACGCCGCGCGGCGAGCTGGCCACCCGCACGCTCAAGGGCTGGACCGGCAGCCCGGTCGCACCGCAGCCGGCCACGGACGTCGTCCTCGAGTCGTACGCCTACGACCCGGAGGGCCGCATGGCGTCCCACGCGGACGCGATGGGGCGCAAGATCAGCTACACGTACTTCGCCGACGACTCGCTCTCGCAGGTCATCGCCGACGACGTGAAACTCAACGGCTCCACCACGCCGCGTGACGTGATCCTCGAGTCCAACACCTACGACCCGTCCGGGAACGTCGTCCGGGTGGACGGCGGGGGCGGCATCGAACGCACCGACTACGAGTTCGACGCCGCCGACCGGCTCACCTCGCAGACCTTCGACCCGGAGAAGCTGGCCCGCAAGACCGCCTACGTCTACGACGCCAACGACAACGTCACCAAGGTCACCCGGACGGCGGCCGGAACCAGCCGCACCGAGACGATCGGATACGTCTACAACGACGACGATCTCCTCGTCCGGCAGACCGTGGAGAACGGCGACCAGGACGTCACCATCAGCGTCAAGCGGGACGAGCGCGGCCTCATCCAGGAGCGGACGGATCCGCGCGGCGCCGCCGCGGGCGCCGAGGCGGCCGCGTTCACCACGCACTACCGCTATGACGCGGCCGGCCGGCTCGCGGAGGTGAAGGCGCCTGAGGTCAAGGTCGAGACTTACGGCGCTGCGGCCAAGAACGAGCGTCCCACCACCCGGATCGGCTACGACACCGCGGGCAACCGGACGCACGAGATGGATGAGGCCGGTGACATCACCACCTCGGTCTTCGACCGGCTCGGGCGGCTGGTGTCCGTCAGCCAGCCCCAGTACCAGCAGCCGGGCGGCGGCACGCTCACGCCGAAGGAGATCTACGCCTACAACCCCATGGGGCAGGTGACCAGCTTCACCGACGCCCGCGGCTCCACCTGGACCACCGAGTACGACGCCCTGGGCAACCGGGTCCGGGTCACCGAACCCGCGGTCACGGGCCAGCCGGCCGGCCAGTGGGTGTACGAGTACGACCTGGGCGGTGAGCTGCTCGCCGCCGTGGACCCGACCGGTGCGCGCGTCCAGAACACCTACGACGACCTCGGCCGGGCGATCACCGCCACGGTCATCGAGCGCAAGCCCAGCCTGGACGCGTACATCACCAACCTGGAGTACAACGACGCCGGGGCGCGGACCAAGGAGATCGGGCCGCTGGGCCGGACCACCACGTGGGAGGTGAACGCGGATGGGGAGATCACCAAGGAGACCGACCCGGCCGGGAACGCCACCACCTACGAGTACGACCTGGCCGGACGCTCCACCAAGGTCACCAACCCGCTGAACAACTCCACCATCAACGAGTACGACCTGGCGGGCCGGCAGATCGCGGTCAAGGAGACCGACAGCACCGGCAAGGAGCTGCGGACCACGACCTTCGGCTACGACCTCGCCGGCAACGAGACGTCCGAGACCTCGCCCGAGGGGCACACCATCCGCAGCGTCTACGACGCCACGGACCTGCTGACCGAGCTGACCGAGCCGGTCTCCGACGGCAAGACGATCAAGACGACGTACGGGTACGACGCGACCGGCGGGCTGACCCGCACCACCGACGGTCGTGGCAACACGACGTGGACCACGTACAACAGCCTCGGGCTGACCGAGAAGACGATCGAGCCGGCCACCACCGCCCACCCGAACGAGGCCGACCGCACCTGGACCTTCGTCTACGACGCGGGCGGCAAGATGCTGGCCGCGCTACAGCCGGGCGGCGTGCGCATCGACAACGAGTACGACCAGCTCGGCCGCCTGGCGCGGGAGAACGGCTCGAACGCCGAGGCCGCCACCCCCGAATGGACCTTCGGCTACGACCGGATGGGCCGCAGCACGACCCTCGGCGACTACACCCTCGAGTACAACGACCGCGGCCTGCTCACCAAGGTGGCCAAGGCCGGCAAGCAGACCGCGGCGTTCACCTACGACGCGTACGGAAACCCGACCAAGCAGGAGGACATCAACGGCGCCACCGTCTACGGCTGGGACGCCGCCGACCGCCTGGAGACCCTTACCGAGCCGGTCAGCGGCCGCACCCTCACTTACGGCTACGACACCGCCGACCGCCTCAAGACGCTGACCTCGGCCAACCCGGGCGGCAAGCAGGAGTTCGGCTACGACGACCTGGACCGGATCACCAGCCACATCCTGCAGAACGCGGCCGGCAACCAGCTCTCGAAGATCGCCTACGACTGGGACAAGAACGACAACCTCAAGTCGAAGACCACCGAGGGCTTGGCGGGCGCGGGCACCAACGCCTACACCTACGACCAGTCCGACCGGATGACGTCCTGGATCGCCCCGGACGGCACCAAGACCACGTACGAGTGGGACGACTCCGGCAACCGGACCAAGGTGGGCGACAAGACCTTCGCCTACGACGAGCGCAACCGGCTGCTGTCGGGCAACGGCACCGACTACACCTACACGCCACGCGGCACCCTGGCCACCGAGACCACCGGCGGGGTGACCAAGCAACTCAAGTTCGACGCCTACGACCAGCTCGTCTCCGACGGCGACGCCACCTACACCTACGACAACCTGGGCCGCCTGAACACCAGGACCCAGGGCGGCGTCGAGGAGCGCTTCGTCTACGCCGGCATCGAGAACGACATCATCGCGGTCACCGACCAGGCCGGCACGGTCAAGGCCAGGTTCGGCCGCGACGCCGACGGCAACCTCGTCGGCCTGGAGGAGAACGGCGTCCGGCTGGGCATCATGAACGACCAGCACGACGACGTGGTCGCCACCTTCTCCGGCGACGCGGTCGTGGACTCCACCGCCTACAACCCGTTCGGCGAGGTCGTGGCCAGCGTCGGCACCAAGCGCCGCCTCGGCTACCAGGGCGAGTACACCGACCCGGTCACCGGCAAGGTCAACATGGCCTCCCGCTGGTACATCCCGGGCACCGGCGGCTTCGCCTCCCGCGACGACTGGACGATCAACCCGTACCCGTCGATCAACCTCAACCGCTACACCTACGCCAGCGGCAACCCGCTCGGCTACACCGACCCCTCCGGCAACTGCCCCTTCTGCCTCCCCCTCCTGTTCATGGCGGTCCGGGTGGCGGCCCAGGCGGCGATCAGGACGGCCGCGGTCCGCGTGGTCTCCCGAGTGATCGCCAAGCAGGCCGTCAAGCAGGTCGCGAAGCAGTCGGTGAAACAGGTCGCCAAGCAGTCCGTCAAGCAGGTGGCCAAGCAGGGCGGCAAGCAAGCCGTCAAGCAAGGCGGCAGGCAAGCGGTGAAACAGGGCGGCAAGAAGGTCGTCAAGCAGGCAGGCAAGCGCACGGTCAAACAGGTCGCCAAGCAGGCGGGCAAGCGCACCGTCAAACAGGTCGCCAAGAAGGCCGTGAAGCAGATCGCCAAGAAGGCGGGCAAGGCCGCCAAGAAGGCGGTCAAGCAGGTCGGCAAGGCGGCGAAGAAGGTCACCAAGTCGGTCAAGCAGGCCGGCAAGCAGGCGGGCAAGGCGGCCAAGAAGGTCACCAAGTCAGCGAAGAAGGTGGTCAAGAAGTCCGGCAAGGCCGCCAAGTCGGTGAAGAAGGCGGCGAAGTCGGTCAAGAAGGCCGGGAAGGGCAGCAGCAAGGTCAAGGAAGCCGTCGTCGACACGATCCTCGACGAGGCGGCGGTCAGCACCGGCATGGACTGGGGCGTCCCCGCCGACGAGTGGGACGTCGACATCTCCTGCCGCAGCCTGCGCTCCTGCGTCAAAGATGTGGTCGAGGAGATCACCGAGGACGTCATAGACGAGGTCGTCGACGAGGTCATCGAGGAGGTCGCTCCAGATCTGCCCGTGGACGTCCCCGGTTACGAGGGCACCACCTGCGGTGGTCCCAGCAGTTTCGTGCCGGGAACGCTGATCCTCTTGGCCGATGGCTCCCGCAAGCCCATCGAGCTCATCAGGACAGGCGACGAGGTCATGGCCGCGGATCCGGTCACCGGCAGGGTCGAGCCCAGGCCCGTCACCGCCCTGATCACGAGCGTTGGCACGAAGACGCTGGTGGACATCACGCTTCAGGCCACGAGAGGTGCTTCAGAGACCGGCGCCGACGTGATCACCGCGACGGAGGCACATCCGTTCTGGGTGCCGGAGCTGAGCCGTTGGGTCAGCGCAGGAAAGCTCCAGCCCGGGACGTGGCTGCAGACCTCGGCAGGCACGTACGTACAGATCAAGGCTGTCGAGAAGCGCACTGTCTCACAGCGCGTCCACAACCTGACCGTTGACGACTTCAGCACGTACTACGTCGTCGCGGGAGACTCGGATGTACTTGTCCACAACGCCAATCCCGGTCGCGGCGATCGTCGCAACGAGCGGGGGCAGTTCGCCTGCGACCCCGAAAGGATCAAGCCGGGCGAACTCGATGAGGACGGTAAGCTCCGTGGTACGAACGAGTCCGGCTACACGACAAGCCGCCCGAACTTCCGAGTGGACACCGTCAATGATGCCTGGAGCGACGCTCCGCCTGGCCCCTCCGGCGGTGTCTTGTGTGCCAGGCAAGGCCCCAAGTGTCTCGGTGAGATCCACCGCTCTCCTGGCCCAGGCCAGAACCCTGGAGATCTCGGTCACGACAAGTCGTGGAGCAATAGGCAGTTCGACCCCGAGGTGACCCGCGAGGAAGTCATCGATGAGTACCAAAGGGGTGTAAGACCCGAATGCATTCCATGCAACCGTGGAGCGGGCAACAGGAGTGACTATTAAAAGGCTGGTTGAATGCCGATTCTGATCGATCATCTGGAACGGCGACTTGGGGTGATGGAGGGTGGCCGGCGGATTGCCGGATTGCCGGAGGGCGGGTCCCTCTCCATCGCTCGCTTCGCCAACGGGCAATTGCAGGGAGTGGTCTCTTACGCCTCGATCGGTCTGAGCAATGTACCGCTGCAGTCGCGATCCGCTCCACGAGGGCTGCATATGGAGTTGATCGCGTGCGAATATCAACGGGATGACACCGATGACTCCCTGCCGAGCGCTCTGACCGCGCTGGCCGCACGTCTGCTGCGCGAGGAAACCGCGATCCTGCGTGGCGAGGTCGTGCGGCTGCCCGGACCGTTGCGTCCCGATAGTGCCATGGTGGGGCTCTATGCTGCACTACCGGTGTACTTCGATCCCCCGTTCAAATCGGTTGTGGTGGAGAACGATTGCCATGTCGCGGTGGTATGGCTGGTGCCAGTCGGAGCTATGGAGATTCGGTACATCGAGAAATTCGGCTACCCGGCGTTCGAAGGCGAACTCGTCGCGCGCGCCCCGGATCTCCTGGATCTCCGCCGCGGCGAGATCGTCTGATGCCGATGGCCCCTCCGCCCGCCGAGCGGCGGAAGCTGTTCTAGATAGCCTCCGACTTGGAGGAGGCGGGGGATTGGCCGCCGGTTTCCGTTGAGCGCTTCTGGGGTGAGAAGGTGGACATCAAGTATGCGGTCAAGATAGTCAACACTCCCTTATTCGCGAGCGAGATCGCCTACGGCGATATAGTTCGTGTGCGCCCCGACCATGGCCGGCGGGAGTTGGTGTTCGAGAGGCTGATCTCGGAGTCCGAGCATTCGGCGGTTCGCGTGATCTTGACGGGTGTGGACGTGCGGGCCGAAGTCCAGGAGTTGGTGAGCGCTGCGGGATGCACGTGGGAGTCGGGCCGTTTCTCGTCGCTCCTTGCGATCGACATTCCTGCGGAGGCTGACTATCGCGCCCTTCGGCAGAGCCTTCTGGGATTGAAGAGCGCAGGCAAGATCGGGCTTCAGGAGAGTGCCGTCTCGAACGTCCATCGCCGGCAGTTCGAAAGCTTCCCGTGATTGCCCGGAGCGTTGCGAAACGCTACTACGGCAGCCTCGGATGTAAGGCGAGGTGAGGCATTGAAGTTCATGCCAGAGGTGGAACAGGTATTGCGTCGCTCCGGCTGGTTCCCCGGCAGGCGGATCGACATCGAACCCTGGCAGGCGTCCATGCCCATGTTTGATTGGCATGCTGCGGCGGAGAAATTCCTCTGCGAGTTCGGCGGCCTGAGGGTGGATGTCAGAGGGCCCGGGATAACGGTTGCTCGCGAGCCGTTTGAAATCGACCCGGAGCTGACGAGAGGAGAAAAAGGCAGGTTCTCGGAGCTGTCAGCGATGTTCTTCCGCAGGTTCTGCCCGGTCGGTGAGCTCGGCGGGTAATTCTTCCTTGCTATCGATGAGGAGGGGATAATGTATCTGCTCAGTGGTTGGGCCTTCCGGGTCGGCAGGATGGACGAAGGGCTGGAACGTCTGATCACTGGTGTCAAGGCAGAGAAGCTTGCGGCACCTCAATAAGGGCTCCAGGGGAACCGCAATTCCTGCGTCATTCGCCTGCCCTTCAAAGAAGGCCGGCGCCGCATGAGAGAGTGTGATGTCCGAACAGTTCAGTGACGAAGGCGCTGCGGCGCGCGGAGGGCGGAAGGGTCTATCCGCCTTATCCGGCTGGAGACGGGGAGCAGTCGTCGGCGGATGTTTCGCATGTGGGCTGGTCCTGGCCTTTCACTTCGCGGTGACCTTTCTTTACGTCGCCCCCTGGAACCCGGTCTACGACCGCACCTCCTCGGTGGTCGACGCATACATCGACCCCTACTTCGGCCAGAACTGGGAGCTGTTCGCCCCCGACCCCATTGACTACAACCCGCGCGTCCTCGTCCGTGCCAAGGTCAAGGATCCGAGCGGTTGGGAGCGGCACACCGGCTACATCGACATCATCGAGCCCGAGCTGGACAAGGCCCGCGGGACGCTGTTCGCCTCCCGGGTGGCGCGGCTGGTCGGTGGGGCGCGGCAGATGATGACGGATGCGGACGTCGAGCCGGTGATGCCGGAGGGGACCGAGGAGGAGGAAGAAGCCGAGGAGGAGCCCGCGGAGGAGCCGGACAAGGAGTTCCAGGCGCAGGCGATCCAGCACATGACGGTCATCGCGACGCTGGCGGCGCGGGCCAAGTGGGGTGACGGGGTGACGGCGGTGCAGGTGCGGGTGAGCGATCAGGTGATTCCGCGCTGGGAGGACCAGGACGCCGAGATCGACAAGACCTACGGGGACTTTCCGTGGTGGGCGCCGGCGCCGGTGAGCGCTGAGGCCGTACGGCTGTGGAAGGACGCGCACGAATGAGACTCGCACGAATGAGCGGCGTGACGGCGCAGGTGCGGGAGCGGGGCCGGGAGCGGGCTCGGGAGCTGGCCGGGCGCGGGTGGGAGCTGCTGGAGCGGGTCAGCGGGGTCCGGTACGGGTTGTACGGGCTCGCGGTGCTGCGCATCGGCTACGGGCTGGTGCTGCTGGCGCATCTGCTGGTCAACTACGTTGATCGGCGGGTGCTGTGGGGGCCGGAGTCGCCCTGGACGCCGAAGCTGCTGAAGGAGGACCTCGCCGGGGACGAGACGTTCTCGGTCTTCGCGTTCTCGGATTCGGGTCCGTACTTCGAAGTGGTCTACCACCTGTTCATCGTGATCGTCGTGGCGTTCGTCGTCGGGTGGCGCACGCGGTTCGTCACGCCGCTGCTCGCCGTCATGGTGTGGTCGTGGCACGAGCGGGAGCCGTGGATCCTCGACGGCGGCGACAACATCATGCAGCTCGTGCTGATCTACGCGTGTTTCGCCCAGCTCTCGGGGCGGTGGTCGCTGGACGCGCGGCGGCTGGCGCGCAAGGGGTGGGTTCCCGCCCCGGACAGCGTGCGGTGGCGGCTGGTCACGGTGTTGCACAACAGTGCCCTGCTGGCGTGCCTGCTGCAGGTCAGCATCCTCTACATGAACGCCGGGCTGCTCAAGGTGCGCGGCGAGATGTGGCAGGAGGGGACCGCGCTCTACTACACGCTCCAGGTCGAGGAGTTCCAGCCGTTCCCGTGGCTGAGCCGGCTCGTGTACGAGAACGATCTGTTCGTGACGGCCGGCACGTACGCCGCCGTGCTCGTGCAGGTGGCCTTCCCGCTGCTGATGCTCAACCCGATCAGCAGGCGGCTGGGGCTGGTCGCCGTGACCGGGATGCACCTGGGGATCGGCCTGTTCATGGGGCTGTCGTCGTTCTCGCTCATCATGATCACCTCTGACCTGCTGTTCGTCAGGGGGGCCACGTATCAGCGGGCCGGACGGGTGGTGAAGGCGGCGTACCGGTGGGTGCGGTCGCGACGGCGCGGCGGGGCCGACGGTGGGGTTCCGGTGGCCGTACGGCCGGAGCAGCCGCTGGTCCTGGAGAAGCCGTAGGTGTCTACGCTGTATACGGGAGCGATCGCAGTGCTGGCCGCCGCCTGGACCGGTCGCGTCTCCTCCGGCGGGCTGGAGGAGCGGATGGCGGCGGCGCTCGACGACTTTCTCGGCTTCGCGCTCGGCAGCCGCCACCTGTACCGGTTCCTCGTCTCCCGACGCCTGGGCGGGGGCGTGGCGGTTCCCTGAGGACTTCCGTGACGGGCAGGGGCCGCCGTCAAGCGTCGTCGCCGGGCTCGTGGAGGAGGGCATGCGTACGGGGCGGCTGCGCGAGGACGATCCGCTGGAGACGGCGATGACGATCACGTCGAGCGCCAGGGGCTGGTCCAGCAGTACCTGAGCGGGCGGATCGGGATGGACGAGGCCGACTTCCGCGCGCTCTGCCACCGGCCGACCGGGCGGATCATCAGGGGGTTCCCCGCGGAATAAGCGGTCCTGAGCCGGTGTCCTTGGTTTTCATGGAGATTCGTTATCTCGGAGGGCCGACGGCGGTCCTGGAGCTCGGCGGGGTGCGCCTGCTGACCGATCCCACGTTCGACCCGCCCGGCGACTACCCGATCGGGAACAGGGCGCTCACCAAGACCGAGGGCCCCGCCCTCGGGGCGGAGGGGCTCGGGGCCGTGGACGCGGTGCTGCTCTCCCACGACCAGCACCCGGACAACCTCGACAGGGCCGGGCGGGACTACCTGGCGTCCGTTCCGCTGGTGCTCTCCACCGGGTCGGCGGCCGGGCGGCTGGGGGCCTCCGTGCGGGCGCTGCCCAACTGGACGTCCGTCACGGTGGGCGACGGGCTGCGGGTGACCGGCGTCCCCGCCCAGCACGGGCCCGACGGGACCGAGCATTTGGTGGGCGAGGTGACCGGGTTCGTGCTCGGGGGTGACGGGCTGCCGACCGTCTACGTGAGCGGGGACAACGCCTCGCTGGACGTCGTACGGGAGGTCGCCGGGCGGTTCGGCCCCGTGGACGTCGCGCTGCTGTTCGCGGGCGGGGCGCGTACGCCGCTGGTGGACGGCTACCTGACGCTGACCAGCGACGACGCCGTGACGGCGGCCGAGATCCTGGGGGCCAGGCACGTGGTGCCGCTGCACTTCGAGCACTGGGCGCATTTCACGCAGGGGCGGGAGACCGTGGAGAAGGCGTTCGCCGGGTTCGGCGACCGGCTCCGGCTGCTGGCTCCGGGCGAAAGCACCCAGATCCCCTGACCGCCCGATCCGGGCGGCGGCACCCCCATCCGCCGCGCGCTGGATCGGTCGGCTCGTGGCGAACGGCGTCGCCCCGGCCGGGCCCGGCCTGGCAGGGTGGAGCCGTGAGCTGGAACGCGCGCGCCCTCGACGTGCTGGCGGCGGGGGAGCCCACCCCGCTGATCGACTTCCCGGTCCAGGCGCCCGGGATCAGGCTGCTGCTGAAGGACGAGTCCGCGCAGCCGACCGGGAGCCTGCGGCACCGGCATGCCAGGGCGCTGTTCCGGCAGGCCGTCCTCGACGGGCTGGTGGGCGAGGGCACGACCGTGGTGGAGGCCACGGGCGGCAACGCGGCCGTCGCGCAGGCCTGGTTCGCCCGGCGGCTCGGGCTGCCGTACATCGTGGTCATGCCGGGCGAGCGCAGCCAGGCGCGGGCCAGGGCGGTGGAGGCGCTGGGCGGGGAGTGCAGGTTCGTGACGCCGCCACTGGCGATCTACGACGCGGCGCGCGGGATCCCGGGCCATTTCCTCGACCAGTTCGGCCGGGCGGCCGAGCACGACCTGGGGGAGGAGCTGTTCGCCCAGGTGCGGCCCGACTGGGTGGTGACGGGCGCGGGCACGGGGGCCACCTCCGCCACGCTCGGGCGGTGGGTCCGCGAGCACGACGTTCCCTGCCGGGTCGCGGTGGCCGATCCCGATAATTCGGCATATTTCCCGGGATGGACGCTCGACGTGCCCGACTACGCGACCGGGATGCCGTCGCGGATCGAGGGCATCGGGCGGCCCCGCGTCGAGCCGGGGTTCCGGCCCGACCTCGTCGACCTCGTCATCCCGGTGCCCGACGCGGCGAGCGTGGCGGCGGCCCGGCACCTCAGGGCGGTCACGGGGCTCGCGGTGGGCGGCTCGTCGGGCACGGCGCTCTGGGCGGCGCTGGAGCTGGTCGAGCGCATGCGGGCCAGGGGCGAGAGCGGCACCGTGGTGTCGCTGGTCGGCGATGCCGCCGACCGGCATCTGGCGACTTATCACGATGAGGCGTGGGCCGCCGCCAAGGGGCTGGACGCCGGGCCGTACGCCGATGAGCTGCGGCGCCGGGTCGCGCTCAGGCCAGAGGGTGGCTGACCCGGACGTCGGGCTCGACCTCAGGCCAGAGGGTGGCTGACCCGGACGTCGGGCTCGACCTCAGGCCAGAGGGTGGCTGACCCGGACGTCGGGCTCGACCTCAGACCAGAGGGTGGCTGACCCGGACGTCGGGCTCGACCTCAGACCAGAGGGTGGCTGACCCAGACGTTGGGCTCGACGTAGACGGCGTGGTCCTGCTCCACGTCGCAGTGCACCGGGGTGAGCGCGCCGGGCACCTCCACCGGGCCCGGCCGGTCGAACGGCAGGTCCGTCCACTGCCGCCACTCCGCCAGCGTGCCCGAGACGACCATCGAGCGCGGCGCCACCTTGACGATCTTCCCGCCCGCCCGCACGTGCACGCGTAACCAGGCGTCATGGGGCAGGCCGTCGGCGCGGGTCCTGAAGGCGTACTCGGCCATGGGGGTGCGCGGTTCGAGGTGCTTGTTGTTGGGCCTGACCGGCGCCACCAGCTCGCGGTAGCCGAGGCCGGCGGCGCGCTCGCGCATGGCGGCGAGCATCAGGGAGGACAGCCCCGTCCCCTGGAGGTCGCGGCGGACGGAGATCTCCAGGGCGGAGATGCTGTCAGGCTGCTCGCCGCGCTCGCGGGCCAGCCAGCCGTACCTGATCACGCCGTCCCACCCGTCGTCGGGCAGCTCGGGGCCGCTGGAGAGGAACGGCATCATGCACGCCCGCGCCGCCAGCCGTCCCGGCTCCTCCTCGGAGTCGGCCACGAGCACGTAGTCGGCGTAGGTCGTGGTGGCGAACGGATAGAACAGGTCCGCGATCGGATCCTCGAGCACGAAATCGTGCCACGTATGGTCCATCTCGAACAGCGACGGCGCGAACTCCGGACGCTCCGCGAGCGTCGTGATCTTGAGGGCCATGAGAAACATTCTCACATTACGGCCGACCGGTACGCGCTTGTATAAAATAGGGCGAAAGGTGTGCGCTAGCGTCGGCCGCATGACAGAACTTGACGCCAGGCTGCGAGCCATCACCGACCTGATCGTGGCCGAGGCGCGCGAGGGCGGCGGCAGGCACGAGTACGACGGCCGGATCCAGGACCTCTCGCCCGCGGGCGTGCGGTCCGGGCTGGCGCGGCTCGGCGAGGGGCCGCTGCCCGCGGACGCGCACGACGCCGAGCACCTACAGGTGTTCGAGGAGAGCCTGCGCACTCAGTTCGGCGAGCTGGAGCTGCATCGCAAGAACCCGCTGATCCACCTCTCGAACCTCGACCTCGCCTGCTACGACCGCGACTACGCCCCCGAGGAGGAGCGCGAGGCGGCCAAGGCGGCCCATCTCGCGCTCTGGCCCGAGGCGGTGGACCAGGCGATCGCCTCGCTCGACCAGGTCCCGGCCCCCGTCGCGCAGTCCCTGCTCGCCGCGACCAAGGGACTGGCCGCCGGGGTCACCGACGAGGCCGCGCTCAAGGCGCACAGCCTGCTCGTGGCGCACGTCGAGCGGGCCGCGGCCGAGGGCGACCCCGACGCGGCGCTCGGCGGCGAGGCGCTGGCCAGGCTCATGGGCACGGCCGAGGGGCTGCCCGTCGACCTGGGCAGGCTCGCCGAGCGGGCCGACGCCGAGCGGGACCGGCTGATGGGCCTGCTCGCCGAGTCCTGCGCCAAGCTGGGGGAGCGGGACCGGGCGCCGCTGGACGTGGTACGTGAGCTGGTCAAGGACCATCCCGACCCCGACGGGGTCATCGAGGCGGCGCGGATCGGCACGGAGAAGGCCATCGCGTTCACCCGCGAGAAGGACCTCGTGCCCTACCACGACGGCGAGTGCCTGGTGGGGCTGGCGCCCGAGTCGCGCCGCTGGGCGATGGCCATGATGGCGTGGAACTCGCCCGGCGAGCCCGAGGGCCCGTCCTGGTACTACATCACGCCGCCGGACCCGTCCTGGCCGAAGCAGGACCAGGAGGAGTGGCTGGAGGTCTTCAGCCACGCGACGCTGCCGGCGATCAACGTGCACGAGGTCGCGCCCGGCCACTTCTCGCACGCCCGCGCCCTGCGGCGGGCCGGGTCGGACGTGCGCAGGCTCCTGCAGTCCCTCGCCTTCATCGAGGGGTGGGCGCACTACGCCGAGGAGCTGTGCGTGGAGGAGGGCTTCGAGCCGGACGACCCGCGGTTCGAGATCGGTGTCTGGGTGGAGGCGCTGCTCCGCGTCACCCGGCTGGCCTGCGCGATCGGCGTGCACACCGGGCAGCTGACGGTCGAGGAGGGCGCCAGGCGCTTCGAGTCCGACACGCACCTGGCCGGGCCGGCCGCGCTGTCGGAGGCCAGGCGGGCGACGTTCGACCCGACGTACGGGCGTTACACCTGGGGCAAGCTGCTCATCCTCGACCTGCGGGAGCGGGCGCGGGCGGAGTGGGGCGCGGACTTCAGCCTGCAGCGCTACCACAAGGCCCTGCTCGACCTCGGCTCGCCGCCCCTGGGCCTGATCGACCGCATCCTCTAGATCTCAGCCGGAGTCCGCGCACGGCCCTGGGTCGGCGGCGGCAGGTCGGGTAGCGTCGATCACGAGCGAGGGGAGGATGATCCTGTGCGGGAGCTCTCAGGCAAGGTCGCCGTGGTGACCGGCGCGGCCAGCGGCATCGGGCGGGCGCTGGCGCTCAGGTTCGCGGCCGAGGGCATGACGCTGATGCTCGCCGACGTCGATCCCGGCAGCCTCGCCGAGACGGCCCGCCAGGCAGGCGACGGCAAGGTGCTCACGCAGGTCACCGACGTCTCCGACGCGGCGGCCGTACGGCACCTGGCCGACCGCTGCTTCGGCGAGCTCGGCGCCGTGCACGTCCTCTGCAACAACGCCGGCGTCTTCCAGGGCGGCCGCATGTGGACCCGCGGCGAGGAGGACTTCACCTGGCTGCTGGGCGTGAACCTGTGGGGCGTGCTCCACGGCATCCACGCGTTCGTCCCGCGCATGATCGAGCAGGACACCGAGGGGCACATCGTCAACACGGTGTCGGTGGCCGGGCTGTTCACCACGCCGGGATCGGGCGGGTACGCGGTCACCAAACACGCCGCGATGGCCGCCTCCCAGGCCCTGGCCGAAGACCTGGCCGCCACGGGCGCCAAACTCCGGGTGACCGCGCTCTGCCCCGGCGCGGTCAGGACCCGCATCGCCGACTCCGAGCGCGTCCGCCCGGCCGGGCCGGTCGCCACCCCCACCCAGGACGAGGTGGACGCGCGGGAACGGGTCGGCCGGGCGGCCGAGCGCGGCATCGAGCCGGCCGAGGTGGCCGGCCTGGTCGTGGCGGCCATCCGCGAGGAGCGGTTCCTGGTGCTGACCGATCCCCGGTACGCCGCCCGGCTGCGCCTGCAGACCGAGACCCTGCTCACCGGGAACCTGCCGCCCTACCAGTGACGTTCGTGGGCCAGCACCCGCACCACCGTGCCGCTGTGCGGCCTGACCAGCAGCCGGACGTGGTCGCCTGGCAGCACGTCCTGGTAGAGGCCCTGCGTGACCAGGAACGACCTGGCCTTCTCCGAGCTGCCGTCGTGCACGGCCACGTAGTAGGCGCACCTGCCGCTCGCCGTCCCGGGGTCCGGGTCGGCGACGGCCCAGTGCTTGACGACGTAACCGGAGACCTCCTGCCGCTTGGGGCCCGGCGCGGCGGACCCGGGCGGCTCGATCTCGGCGCCGTGCCAGCCGCTGCCCGTGAAGATCCACTCCTGCCCGGGGTCCGTCGGCTCGGCCTCCGGCCCGGCGACCTCCCGCCCGGCCGGGGTCAGCAGGAACCCCCGCCCCGCCATGAGCAGCCCCACCCCGGCCACGAACGAGACCATCGTCGCGATCATCCCCGGCCACGACAGCCCGGCCGCGGAGATGGTGGCGTACCAGGGGATGAACAGCCCGGCGGCCAGGAGCACCGGAACGATCATGGTCGGCCAGCGCCGCCGCGCCAGGCCCAGATCGATGGCGGTCTGCCGGACCAGCGGGATCAGGCCGCCGTCCAGCTCGGACCCTTCGGGCATGACCGCCATGACGGGCGCGTACGGCTTGCCCGCCAGGCGGGCGACCACCCGTTCCAGGACCCATCGCTCGTACGGGAGGAGCGGCTCCTGCCTCAGGGGCGCCGGCGAGAGGCGATCGTCCTCGATCGTCAGCCACCCGCGCCCGGCCAGCTCGAACAGCGCCGAGTGGAACACCTCCTGGGCCCGCATGCCGCGTAACAGCTCGACGACGGCCGGTGGCGCCTCGTGTCGCGGCGCCGCCCGCGGGCGGTCGCGGCTGGACACCTTGAAGGCGGCGGCCAGCGTGGCGGCCCACAGGGCCCACGCGGTCACCGGCCAGGCAAGATCCATTGTTCTGTGTTAGCACGAGTGCCGGTGGCAGGCCAGGCGTAATGCACGAGGCCGATAGACTGTAGTCACCGCATTTCGCCTTTGGGGGGTTCTCACGGTGTCTGAATTCGACACAGTGCTGGTGGTCGACTTCGGCGCACAGTACGCGCAGCTCATCGCCAGGCGTGTGCGCGAGTGCCACGTCTACTCCGAGATCGTGCCCTCGACCATGCCGGTCGAGGAGATGATGGCCAAGAACCCCAAGGCGATCATCCTGTCCGGCGGCCCCTCCTCGGTCTACGCCGAAGGCGCCCCGCCGGTGCCGCACGGGCTGTTCGAGACGGGTGTGCCCACGTTCGGCATCTGCTACGGCTTCCAGGCCATGGCGCAGGCGCTGGGCGGCGAGGTGGCCCGCACGGGCGTGGCCGAGTACGGCGGCACCGCGCTGGAGGTGCTCAACGAGGGTGTGATCTTCGCCGGGCTGCCGGCCGCCCAGACGGTCTGGATGTCACACGGCGACAGCGTCGCCGCCGCCCCCGAGGGCTTCACGGTGACCGCCTCGACGGGCGAGACCCCGGTCGCCGCCTTCGAGCACCCCGCGCGCGGCCTCTACGGCGTGCAGTTCCACCCGGAGGTGCTCCACTCCGAGCACGGCCAGGTGGTGCTCAAGCACTTCCTCGACGCCGCCGGCTGCCGTCCGTCGTGGACCATGCTCAACATCGTCGAAGACTCCATCGACGCCGTGCGCCGCCAGGTCGGCGACGGCCGCGCGATCTGCGCCCTGTCCGGCGGCGTCGACTCCGCGGTGGCCGCCGCGATCGTCCAGCGCGCCATCGGTGACCGGCTGACCTGCGTCTTCGTCGACCACGGCCTGCTGCGCAAGGGCGAGGCCGAGCAGGTGGAGCGCGACTTCGTGGCCGTCACGGGCGTGAAGCTGCGCGTGGTCGACGCCGCCGACCGCTTCCTGAAGGCGCTGGAGGGCGTCTCCGACCCGGAGGAGAAGCGGAAGATCATCGGCCGCGAGTTCATCCGCGTCTTCGAGGACGAGCAGCGCGCCATCATGGCCGACGGGCCGGTGGAGTTCCTGGTCCAGGGCACGCTCTACCCCGACGTGGTGGAGTCGGGCGGCGGCACCGGCACCGCCAACATCAAGTCCCACCACAATGTCGGCGGCCTGCCCGACGACCTCCAGTTCAAGCTCGTCGAGCCGCTGCGCGCGCTCTTCAAGGACGAGGTGCGCCGGGCGGGCGAGGAGCTGGGGCTCCCGTCCGCGATGGTCTGGCGCCAGCCCTTCCCGGGCCCCGGCCTCGGGATCCGCATCGTGGGCGAGGTCACCCGCGAGCGCCTGGACCTGCTGCGCGAGGCCGACGCGATCGCCCGCGAGGAGCTGTCCCGGGCCGGCCTCGACCGGCAGATCTGGCAGTGCCCGGTGGTGCTGCTGGCCGATGTGCGGTCGGTGGGGGTGCAGGGGGACGGGCGCACGTACGGGCACCCGGTGGTGCTGCGGCCGGTGACGTCCGAGGACGCGATGACGGCCGACTGGGCTCGGGTGCCCTACGACGTGCTGTCGCGCATCTCGACCCGGATCACCAACGAGGTCCGGGAGGTCAACCGGGTGGTGCTCGACGTGACGAGCAAGCCTCCGGGCACCATCGAGTGGGAGTAGCAGCGGGTCGCTAGCCGGGGCGAAAGGGCTCGGGGGCTCGGGAGGTTTTCGGGGCTCAGGCGGCGACCGGGGCGAGGGCGCCGATGGGGGTGCCGGTCTCGGTGCGGTCGCACGCCGGCAGCTCGAACCAGATGGCCTTGCCGCGCGCCGTACGCTCGCCGCCCCAGCAGCAGGACAGCACGTCGACGAGGAACAGCCCGCGCCCGCTCTCCGCGTCCGCGTCGACGACGCGCAGGTGCGGCAGGTCGGGGTTCTCGTCCTCGACCTCGCAGCGCAGCAGGCCGTCCTCGGCGGAGAAGCTGAGGCGGACCGGCCCGTACGCGTGCTCCACCGCGTTGCCGACCAGCTCGCTGACGAGCAGCTCCGCCGTCTCCACCTGGTCGTCGAGGCCCCAATGGGCGAGCTTCTCACGGGTCAGCCGGCGGGCGGCGCACACCGAGGCGAGCTCAGGCGAGAGCCACCACGAGGCCGTGCGGCACGTGGTCTGGCGGCGGCCGGTCACCGCAGTCAGGAAGCTGCTCATCGAAAGCCTGTTCATTTCCTACCCCGAGCGGGTCCTCTTCCTTGCCTTTCGTTCAGTGAGCCTGGGTTGCTCACACCATCGAGAATGCCTCAGTGAGGTGCCGCAGGAAGAGGTGAAAACTCCCCGTATAGGTACCTATTTCACGTACGTAGGCAGCCCACGGCAGGGGCTGGGGAGGCTTTCTGGGACGAAAGTGCCTTACTGGGGCACGACGCAGTTGTTGTTCGGAGGCTTCCCCTCCGGCCAGGCGACGCCCTTGAACGTCAGCTTTCCCGAGGCCGGGTCCAGGCGGACGACCGGCAGGGCCTTGTCGTACGGGTTGCCCGCGCCGGTCAGGCAGATCAGGCCGCTCGCGCCCTGAATCCGGTAGGCGGCGTGCAGGTCGGCGAGGACGTCCTTGACGTCCTGCCGGGTAGGGACCTCGGTGGCGCTGATCGCGACCGCCTTCGCCAGGGCCCGGTAGGCGGTCAGGACCACGTCGTGGGTGACGATCGTACGCCCGTCCTCGAGTGCCACAGGGCCGATCTTGGCGGTGGCGATGAGGCGCTGGAGTCGTGCCAGGGACTCCTGAGGCTCGGCGAGATAGCGCGGGAGGTCTTCCCGCTTCGGCTTGGAGCCTTCGCGGGTGTTCTTCCGCCACCACTTCTCCACCTCGACGTTCCAGGCGCCGGGGTGGGCGGGGGCGGCGTACTCGACGGACACGGAGGGCCTGCCGCCGCCCGGGTCGCCCCGGATGAGTTCGAGGTCCTCGGCGTCCAGGCGGCTGTCGAGGGTCGTCGCGTCGGAGCCGGTGATCACGGTGTACGACTTCTTGCCGGAGCAGTAGGTGTTCGCCAGCGTCTTGACGAAGAGCTTCAGATGGTAGGCGCGGCCGGCGAAATAGACGAAACGGGCGTTCGACTGGCAGATGTTCAAGGCGAAGTCCTGGAACCGGTTCGGCGTGCGGCCGGGCTCCTCGAGGCCGGGTGACTCGTACGTCATGTCCTGGACCCCGGTGCCCTTCTTGCCCTTCCGGGCCTCGGTGAAGGCGTCGCGCAGCGACTTGTCGTAGTTGTCCAGGGGCCGGGTGTCCGCGACGAGCGCGCTCTCGGCGCCCGCCAGCTTCGGGTCGGACTTGAGCAGCGCCTCGGCCTGCTCTTTGGTGGTCGAGACCACGCGGGCCAGGCCGGGGAACGGGTCCCGAGTGCGGTCCTGGGTCTCCGGATTGGCGAAATCGCTCGAGGTGACCAGGCCGGCGACGACGGGGATGCCCAGGTCCTTCGTCAGGTGGTGCATCGCGTCCCACGTGCTGGTCAGGCTGAGGTTGAACCCGGCCACGACGCGGAGCCGCGGCTCCCTCTCGGTGAGGTAGTTCACGGTCCGCTGCCAGTACCGGTAGTCACGGCCGGGGTTGGCGAGGACGAGGCGGATCGGAGGCTTCGCCGCGTCGGGGGCGTTGGCCTGCAGCTGGGCCAGGTAGGCGCCCTGCACCTCGCTCAGGATCTGCCGGCGCACGGCCGGGATGTCCGACTGCAGGGGGATCATCAATGCCACGGTGGCGTACGCTTTCGCCGCGATCCGGTTGTTCTCCGCCTCGATGCGCGCGAAGACCGCCGGCATGCCGTCGAGCTCCGGCATGAGCACGCCGGTGCCGTCCGACACGCCGATGCAGTCGCCGCCCATCACCACGAGCCCTTCGCCGCAGCTCGCGGGCTCCGGCGGCGGGAGTATGACCGCGTACGCCAGGAAAACCAGCACGCCCGCGAGAGCGGACATCTCGGTGGTGAGGGTCAGCGGCCCCGGCCCCCTGCGGGGCGGCTTCGGCGCCGGACCTGATCCCAGGGTGACCGGCAGCAGCCGGCTGGGCACCTGCTCGGCGCCGCCGGCGATGATGTTCTCGATGGCCTCTTTCCGCCGGGCGAACAGCGCCGGGATCTCCTTGGCGAGTTCGCCCGGAGAGACGGCCGGGTTGGCCCCTCTCGCGACCGGTGCTCCGCCCCGCGCCGAGGTCGCCACGACGACGGGATGGACGCGCAGGCCGCGGGATCCGTGATCGTAGGCGGCGAGGAGGGTGTCCCTGATCTTGCGCCGCGCCGGGACGAGGTCGACGTCGGGCAGGAGGATGACGGGACGGCGCACCCGGTTGAGCCGGCGGAGAAGCCCGTGGTGCGCGTCGATGTCCGCCAGCAGGGCCTTGACGAGCAGGAGCTCCTTCTCGTCCACGTGGTTCCCGGACGGCTCGTCGCCCGGTTCGATCAGCAGCCGGCGCAGCTCCCTGACGAGCTCCTCGGTGGTCCCCAGCGGCCGTCTGAACGCCTTCTTCCGGTACCAGCGCAGGGTCCAGTGGGCGCGGACCCGGAAAGCGCCGAATATGCCGATCACCAGGCCGACGATGCCGCTCGCCAGGTTTCCGAGGTAGGAGTTGGTGACGACCTTCTTGATCGCCTTGCGGACCTCGCGAAGGATCTTCTGGCGGGCCCTGTCGATCGCCTGCTTGACCTTCTCCTCCAGCTCGGCGTCCAGTTCGCCCAGCTCGGCGAGGCGCTTCTGCTCCGGGTCGCGGAGATCCCAGTCCACGAGCGCGTACGCGGCCTCGAAGCGGGGGAAGACGAGGGGAAGCCGGTAGGCGGGACGCGACAACCTGTGCGCGACGGCCCGCAGTTCCGCCGCGAACTGCGACAGGCCGGCGTTCGGCGGCGCTTTGCACGGCTCGTTGATCGGCAGGACGCTCGAATACTCTTCGTAGTACTCCGCGGGCCACGACCGGATCGCCTCGAGACCGGCCGCGTGGTCGTCCGCGTGGTCGTCCGGGGGTTCGAGCTGAAAGACCAGAGGCCCGGTCCGGCGGCCGAAGCGGACCTTCCTCCGGCGGAACCGACGGAGGATCACCAGCTCCGCCAGCGCCGCGTTCAGGTGCTGAGCCACTTCGGCCCCCATCCTCGTCATTCCCTGCGCCCGCGAGTGGGTTGGACTTTAACCCCTCGTGACCGCGTCGTAACGGGGTTTGGGGAAATGTCCTGTACGGCGGCGGCGCCCGCCGTACAGGACGGGGGTTCCGGGGTCAGCCGGTCTTCTTGTCCTTGTCGGCGAGCGTGCCGCAGGTGAAGCCCTTTTCCCGGTCGGGGTCGAGCTGGATGTCGATCAGGATCGTGCTCTCCGAGAACTTGCGGAAGGTCATCAGCTTGTCGCAGTCGTAGAAGGCGTATCCGCCCTCGAACTCGCCCAGCAGCATCATCCAGCGCCCGTCGTAGAGCGTCTTGCCGCTGCTGTCCTGGAGCCTGGCCCACTGGTCCTGGAAGCCGAGGCTGTCGAGCAGGGCGTTGGCCTGCCCGGTCTCCTGCACCTGCACGGCGCCGAAGACCATCTGGATGATGAGCAGGTATCCCAGCCCGACCCCCGTGAAGGCGCCGATCAGGACCTTCATCCCGGCGCGGCCGATCGACCTGCGGCGCAGCAGCCGGAAGGGCACCACGTAGGCCAGGAAGCCCAGCAGGATCGCGAAGACGACCTCACCGCCCCCCAGGTGCTCTCCCGAGGCGGTGTACACGTAGTAGAGGAAGCCCAGGTAGGACAGACCGGCCCAGATCGCGGCCATCACGGCGACGATCCACGGGCGCTTGCGGACGGCCTGGAACACGCGCCCGGCCCAGCCGCGGGTGATGAGGTCGAGCAGCCAGCCCAGTCCGATGACCAGGCCGATGAACGAGGCGCTGATCAGCACCAGCGGCAGCAGGGTGCCCAGGAGCCGCCCGAAGAGCACGGACTGGTCCATGCCGGCCTGCTCGGGCGTGATGCCGAAGACGCTGTACATCTC
Organism: Nonomuraea angiospora; assembly: GCF_014873145.1. Classification (NCBI taxonomy): domain Bacteria; kingdom Bacillati; phylum Actinomycetota; class Actinomycetes; order Streptosporangiales; family Streptosporangiaceae; genus Nonomuraea; species Nonomuraea angiospora. The sequence continues at coordinate 8,871,181 of NZ_JADBEK010000001.1, forward strand.
CTTGAAGCCCATGTAGAGCAGCGCGTACAGCGTGACACCGGCCGGCACCACCACCGAGCCGATCTTCTCGAGTACGTCGAGGACGCCGCCGCTGTCCTCCTCGGCCTCTGTCGTCGCCTTGACGGGCTCGGCCGGGGGAGCGTCCGGCGTAGGCGGCTGAGCCGGAATCGGCTGGTCTAACGGGTAAGACTGATAAGTCATGATAAATCGGAATCCATGCCTGTTTGAAGGATTACGGGGGTTATTGCAAGATCATGGGCCGCTGGAGGGCGGTGCTGATTGGTCCCATCCCGATCGCCCGAATGGCGATCCAGCACAAAGCCCTCAAAGCGGGCATGCCGGGATCCCGGCAAGAGTAGGGGGACGCGGCGACGCCGCAGTCGTTACTTCAACTTCCCTCGAAATGTTCCCCTGATCTTCGCTGATCGTCCGAGGTCGCCGCCTTTGGAGGCGGTGCTCAGCCCCATACCGTAGCGGTCGAGAGGGCGCAGCCGCGACAGAACCCCCTTGATGCCGATATATGCCTGCAAGTCGTCCGAAGCTGCCACGAGCGCGCGGCGTTTTCGCTGACTCGCACATTTACCGGCATTCGCGTCGTGACGTATTCACCGGCAGGGTGGGTCGTCCGCGTGTTCGCCGATCAGGGGGACGAACCGGGCGGGCGTCAGCAGGCGCTCCTGGACCAGGCGGCCGTGCCGCTTGCCGAAGAGCACGACGGTCTCACCCAGCTCCTCGTGGATCGGCATGACCAGCCGCCCGCCCTCGGCGAGTTGCTCGGCGAGCGGGGCGGGCACCGTACGGGCCGTGGCGGACACGACGACGGCCTCGAAGGGCGCGTGCTCGGGCAGGCCGGCAGTGCCGTCGCCGACGAGCACCTCGGCGCCGCTCACCCCGGCCGCGGCGAGGTTGGCCCGCGCGTGCCGGGCCAGGTCGGCGTGGCGTTCCATCGAGTACACGCGGCGGGCCATGCGGGCGAGCAGGGCGGTCTGGTAGCCGTACCCGGTGCCGATCTCCAGGACCGTCTCCGCGCCCGACAGCCGCAGGGCGTCGATCATCTGCGCGATCAGGGACGGCTGCGAGGTGGGCTGGCCGTGGCCGATCGGGATCGGTTCGTCGAAAGGGGCGCGGCCGACGTGACGCGGCGGCACGAACCGGTCGCGCGGTGTGGTGGCGAGGGCCGCCAGCAGCCGGGGATCTTCCACCCCGGCCCACTGGGCGGCCTTCACCAGCGTCTCGAACTCCATCGGCGGTCACCCGCCGACGCGCTGCTCCGAGCCATGCTGACCTGCTTCCCCACAGGCCGGACTCGATGCTGTCGGTGTCAGCAGTCCTTGCCGCTGTTGACGCAGCGGACGACGGTGTTCATGAGCCGCTGCGACATCACGCCGATGGCGCCGGCGTGGTCGGTGCTCGGGTCGTTCTGCTCGCTCGCGAACCCGTCCACCGCGTAGGGGACGTCTCCCGAGGCGGGCACGTCGTCGTAGGTCAGCGTCATCCGCAGCTGCGGCACGGCCTCGGTGCCGCTGGGGCAGGCGCCGGTCTCGTCAGGGAAGACGAGGTGCGTGCGGTGGTCGGCGCTGTCGAGGTTCTGGCCGTCCCAGCAGCTCGGCATGTCGAAGACGCGGACCAGGTCGCTGCCGGAGGGGCAGATCGGATACTTGTCGGTCAGCCGGTCGGTGAAGCCCGTGCAGGTGAACGTCGGGCGGGCGTTCTCAGCGCCGTTGGTGGCCGCCCTGGCGTCGCCGGAGACCATCCTGAGGAACCGCGGCGCCGCCGTCACCTCCGAGGTGAGGTTGCCGCGGTACTCCAGCTTCACCGACGTCGGCTGTACGGGGGTGCCGGCGTTGTTCGTGTCGCCCCCGGCCGCGGATGCGTCGTCGGATCCGCGTACGCGCAGGGTCGGCCAGAAGTAGGCGGACCGGTCGTCGCCGGTGCGGCAGGTGGTGTCCGCGGCGGCCAGGCTCTCGTTGGTCGAGAACGCGTCCGTGGACGTGTTGCCCACGTAGTCCTGCCTGAGCTGGGCCCCGTCCGACATGCCCGGGGCGAGGATGAGGTTGTCGGTGTTGGAGTGACCCTCGCGGTTGGTGCCGCATTGGGAGGCGTACGTGCCGGTGGAGGCGTTCTCGCCTGCCTGCGGCTGCTCCGCCTTGGGGACGTCACGGATGTCGACGAAGTCGTCGGCCGACAGCCCGGCCTCCGCCGGGTTCTGGGCGTCGCCGAGCGAGCAGCCGGCGAGGTCGTCGAGCCCGGTGGGGCGTTCGGCGACGCGTCCGATGGCTATGGAGATGCGGTCGATGGCGGCGGCGCGTTTGTCGGTGAGTGGGCCGAGGATGGCGTTCTGGATGAAGTTGGGGCCTCCTTCTCCTGCCGAGGTGGCGAGCCGGTCGTTGGCCTCCTGGAGTTGTTTGTCGAGCTGGGCGAGGTTGCGGTCGACCTCGGCCTTGGCGGCGGCCGGGACGTCGGGCAGTTTGTCGGCCACGTTCGGGCAGACGATGGTCTGCGCGGCCGGATCCGCGCTCTGACCACCGCCGGGGTCGGGCGTGGCGGACCCGGTCGCCGGGGGTGCGGTGGTCTGTTCCGGTGGGGTGACTTGGTCGGACGGGGTGGCTTGGTCCGATGGGCCAGGGGTGGCCTGGTCGGTGGGGGTGGCCTCCTGAGGCGGCGCGGTGGAATCGCCGAGCGAGCAGCCGGCGAGGTCGTCGAGGCCGGTGGGGCGTTCGGCGACGCGTCCGATGGCTATGGAGATGCGGTCGATGGCGGCGGCGCGTTTGTCGGTGAGTGGGCCGAGGATGGCGTTCTGGATGAAGTTGGGGCCTCCTTCTCCTGCCGAGGTGGCGAGCCGGTCGTTGGCCTCCTGGAGTTGTTTGTCGAGTTGGGCGAGGTTGCGGTCGACCTCGGCCTTGGCGGCGGCCGGGACGTCGGGCAGTTTCTCCGCCACGTTCGGGCAGACGATGCCCTCAGCCGCGACCGTGCTCAGATAGAGATCCACCGTCCCGGTCCGCTCGTACGGCGGAGAGCCAGACAGGACGAGCGCGACGCCTCCGCTCAGGCAAGCCGCCCCCAACCACGGCCTGAATCGTCGTTCCCCCGATGGACTCCACATGCGACCACTCCCTCCGGTTTTGTCGTGGGCAAGGAAAGTCCGATCTTCGACAGGTACGGGGGTGCTCACGGGAGGGTTCACCGGCATGCGCCCGGCAGGGGCCGCCAGACCGCCTCCTACCAGCGCGAATGCGTATTTATACACATTCGCGGATTGAACCCGGCGCGAGACGCGGGTCGTACAACCGGGCGTCGAACACCGCTCCCAGCCTCACCTTGAGGCAACTGAAAGGGTCAATCATGACGAAGCGCATCCTCACCGCCTCCGGCCTCGCGCTCGCCACCGCGCTGATCGCCGCCTCCGCCCTCCCGGCCATGGCACAGGCGGACACGCGGTCGAGCACCGACGTCTATCTGGCGGCGACGCTGCTGGGCAAGAACGAGGTGCCCGCCCCCGGCGCGAAGGTGGGTGACCGCGACGGCGGCGCGATCGCCGTGTTCCGCATCCACGGACAGCAGGTCGACTACGCGATCCGGTGGCAGAAGGTGGCCGCGCCGACCGCGTTCCACATCCACCGGGGCAAGGCCGGCAAGAACGGCGACGTCAAGATCCCGTTCTTCGGCGCGGCGCTGCCCGCCTCGCTCAGCGCCGTCAAGGGCACCGTCACGGTCAAGGACTCGGGCCTGCTCGCCAGGATCGCGAACAACCCCAAGGGCTGGTACGCCAACCTGCACACGGGCGAGTTCCCCGGCGGCGCCGTCCGCGCCCAGCTGCACCGGGTACGCCCCGTTTCGCTCAACTCGGTGCTGGCCGCCGGCTCGTCCCACCACACGCTCACCACGCTGGCCGACGGCCGCCAGGAAGTGCCCGCGCCCGGCACCAAGGTCGGCGACAAGGACGGGCGGGCCGCGTGGCTCGTCTGGGTGAAGGGCACCAAGGTCCACTTCGCCACCGCCTGGAACCGCGTCGCCCCGCCGACGAACGGCCACGTCCACCGCGGCGTCAAGGGCAAGAACGGCCCGGTGGTCGTGGACTTCTTCGCCGCCGAGAACGGCCTGCCGCCCGGCGTCAACGGCATCGCCGGCACCGGCACCGCCTCGGCCAAGGTCGCCGACGGAATCAGGCGCAACCCCAAGGGCTGGTACGTCAACCTGCACACCGCGGAGTTCCCCGGCGGCGCGGTGCGCGGCCAACTCCACAACGGCGGCTGGTAGCGGCGCACCGGAAGGTGCGGATGCTCAGGCCGTCCAGAGCATCCGGTAGGTACCTACGTAGTCCCGATTAGGTGCCTATATGGGGATTTTTCACCTCTTATCCAGGTAGCTCGCCGAGGCATGCTCGTGGTGTGAGCAATCCACGCTCACCCGAAGAGAGGGCCGAAGGGAACCGGACGGCAGCCACCTCAGCTGCCAGACGGGGTGCAAGGGCAATGAACAGCGTTTCGCGGACCAGCATCTACACGACGGCCACCGGCCAGAGCCCGGCAACACGCCGCACGGCCTCGTGGTGGCTGTCGGCCGACCTCGGCTCGGTGCGCACCGCACGCCGGTTGACCCGCGACAAGCTCACCGACTGGGGCTTCGACGACCGGATCGAAATCGCGGAGCTGCTCGTCAGCGAACTGGTCGCCAACGCGCTGGACCACGCCCACGGCCAGGTCCGTCTCGGCCTCTCCGCCGAGAACGGCTCGCTGCGCTGCGAAGTCGAAGACGAAGACCCCCAAATGCCCACCATGCGCACCGTCGACCTCGACGCCGAGCGCGGACGCGGGCTCTTCCTGGTCGACACGCTCTCCGGCTCCTGGGGCGGCACCCCCACCCCGCGCGGCAAGGCCATCTGGTTCGAGCTTCCGGCATCCGCCGAAGCCGAAGCCGACCTCTTCGCGCCGATGGCAGCCTGAGCCCGGAACGCAGACAGGCCGGTTCCGCGTGGGAACCGGCCTGTTCGAGGCGGGGCGGTCAGGCGGACACCGCCACCGGCTCCCGATCCCTGGCGGGCCTGGGGAGCATCGTGAGCGCCGCCACCAGGCCGATCGCGGACAGTACGGTCGAGCCCAGGAACGCCATCCGGTACCCCGACACCAGCGCCTCCGGCGCGGGGGAGCCGCCCGCGACGCCGGCCGCGATGGCCACCAGCACCGCGATGCCGACCGAGATGCCCACCTGCGTCGTCACGTTGAACAGGCCCGACACCATCCCCGACTCCTCCGGTGAGGCGTCCGAGGTGGCGGCGACGGTCACCGCGCCGATCAGGAGGCCGAAGCCGAAGCCGGTCAGCAGCTCGGAGGGAAGCAGGACCAGCAGGTAGTCGCCCTGCACCCCCACCCGCAGGTAGAGCGCCGCGCCCACCAGGATGAAGGCCATGCCGGCGGCCGCCGTCGTGCGCAGGCCGTACCTGGTCAGCACGCGTCCGCCGAGGAACGAGGCGGTCAGCGCGATCGTCGCGGGGATCGCCAGCGTCGCCAGGCCCGACAGGGTGGCGCTGTAGCCGAGCACGAGCTGGGTGTAGAGGCTGAGCAGGAAGGCCACCGGCTGCATCGCCATGGCCACCAGGAACATGATCACGTTGCCCGCGCGGAGCGTGCGCCTGCGGAAGACGTTCAGGGGGACGAGCGGGTTGGCCGAGCGGTGCTCGACGGCGAGGAAGGCGACGATGAGGGCGATCGCGAGGGCGCCGACGCCGAGCGTCCTGGCCGAGGTCCAGCCCGCCTCCGCCGCGTCCACCAGGGCGTAGATGAGCAGGCCCAGCCCGGCGGTCGAGGTGACGGCGCCGGTCACGTCGAAGCCGCGGGCCCGTTCGGCGGAGCGCGCGGCGGGCAGCAGTACGAGCGCCAGCGCGGCGACGCCCAGCCCGATGGGCGCGTTCACCAGGAACACGGATCGCCAGCCGAACCAGTCGGTGAGCAGGCCGCCGAGCACCAGCCCGGCCGAGGCGCCCATGCCGCCGACGGCGCCCCACAGCCCCATCGCCTTGTTGAGCGCCGGGTCGCCCTTGAAGATCGTCATCACCAGCGACATCCCGGCGGGCGCCACCAGGGCGCTGGCCAGCCCCTGCACGGCCCGTACGGCGATCAGCGGCCCGCCGGACGCGGCCACGCCGCCGATCAGGGACACCGCGCCGAACAGCAGCATCCCGGCGATGAAGATCCGGCGCCTGCCCACGTAGTCGGACAGGCGCCCGCCGAGCAGCAGCAACCCGCCGAACACCAGCGAGTACGCCGTCGTCGTCCACGACAGGTCCTGGGCGTTCATGCCCAGCTCACGACCCATGTGCGGCATCGCGATGCCCACGATCGTAGAATCCAGGATCAGCACGAACTGGGTGGTGGCCAGTAGCGAGAAAGCGGCCCATTTGTTCTTCATGACCAAGTCTTCCTAAGGGAACGATTTGTAACAGTGGCCATGATGTGTGACCATCGAGGTCGACCGGAAGAAGGCACTTTCATGTCCCAGAGGAACACCGCTGTACCAGAGCAGCTCAGGACGCTGGACGACGCGCAGGCGATGATCGAGCAGGGCTTCTGCCCCATCCCGCCGCGCGAGATCCTGGACAAGATCGCCGGGAAGTGGGCCATCCAGATCGTCGTGGTGACCGCCCGCGGGCCGAGGAGGTTCACGGAGCTGGAGCGGGAGATCGAGGGCATCAGCCGCCGCATGCTCACCCTCACCCTGCGCAACCTGGAGCGCGACGGGCTGCTGGAGCGCACGGTCTATCCGACGGTGCCGCCCAAGGTCGAGTACCAGGCCACGCCGATGGCGCTGGAGCTGTACGAGGCCATGCTGACGCTCACCAACTGGTCGCGGAAGCACAGCACGTGCGTGGCCGCCTCCCGGGAGCGGTACGACGCCCGCCAGGCCGCACAGGAGACGCCGGGCTCCGTCCCCGCTCCTGGACGGGTCCCCGCCACCGTCTGAGCCCGCCCCACCGGCCTACTCCCGATCCGGCCTACTCCCGATCGCCCTCTGGCCCAACCGCCCCACCGGGGCCAGCGGACCCACTGGAACCACCTGGCCTACCGGAGTCGCCGGACCTACCGGAGTCGCCGGACCCACCGGAGTCGCCGGGTCCACCAGGGCCACCGGGGTGACCGGGGCCACCCGGCTCGCTCGGCTGCCCGGGGGCTCCCGACTCGTCCACGGCTCCCGGCTCGGGCGAGCGACCAGCGTGCCCGCGAGCCGAAGGCACATCCGCCGACGGCGCATCCGGCTCGGGCGCGGCGGCGGAAGCGCCGTCCGAAGCGGGTGAGGGCGCGGCGGGCTGCGTCAGCGGGAGCCGAGGCTCAGCGGGCTTGCGGCGCAGCGCGCGCCCGGCCCCCCGTACCGAAACCACCACCAACCGCCCCACGCCCCCCAACAGCAACGGCACCAGAAGCACCCCCACGAAGATGGGCGTGGCCATGTACCGGAAGTCCTGCGCCGAGATGTTGGCCAGCACCGTGAGCTGCTGCCCGGCCACCACGGCCGCCACCCCCAGCACGTACCGGTTCCGCAGAGCCAGCGCCCCCAGCGCCACGGCCAGGTACGACACGTAAGCCCACAACGCCCCCCGCCACAGCACCCAGTCGTACTGCGGTGCCAGCGCCCCGGTCAGCCACGGATCGGCCACCTGGTTCAGCTCCCACGACTGCGGCCGCAGCGAGAAGACCCACCGCCCGGGGAAGTCGGGCACCTTGTTCGGCCCCACGTAGGTGTCGGCGTTGGGCCGCAGCGAGAACCGGTACGTCATCCCCCCGACGGCGAACTCGTCCTGCACGGGCCGCCACGCGATCGCCCCCCGGCACAGCCGGGTGTCGACGATCATGCGGGGTTCGGAGATGAGCAGCCGTTTCCACAGGTCGAGCAGTTCGGAGGCGTGCGCGTCGGCCTGCGGCCAGCTGAAGTCCCGCCGCCAGATCAGCGGGTTGATCGTGTAGCAGGTCCCGCCGTCCCACCACCGCGTCAGCGGCGCCACGGTGGCCATCAACGCCTTGTCCTGCTCGGTGAACAGCTCGGGACGGTCCCGGTACGCCACCGCGATGTCGCCGAAGGCCGTGTGGTACACGTACGTCTTGGCGGGGGCCATGATGCCGAACTGCGGGAAGACGACGTTCGTGAGCACGAGCGGCAGGGCCGCGGCGAAGGTGCCGGCGAGCAGCAGCCGTACGCGCATGGTCGTGACGATCACCAGCAGCGCGAGGACGGCGACGCCCACGACGAGGAAGCCGTTCGCCCGGAACAGCCCCAATGCCGTGAAGAGCAGCCCGAGCCCGACGAGGGTGGGCACGGTGACGGCGCGCCTGGCCGCGATCCGCGCGCACACGCCCGCGACGGCGATCGCGCAGATCGTGAACGGCACGTCCTTCCACAGCGTCACCGAGAACGCGCCCACGGGCGGCGCCAGCGGCATGAGCATGGCCACGAGCGTGGTCGGCAGTCGTGGCGCGCCGAGCGCCTTGAGCGACTGCGCCAGGTACGTCAGCGCCGCCGCCATGGCGGTGGTCTGCGCGAACGTGACCGCGCCCAGGTCACCCGTCTTGGTGAAGCTCAGCGACAGCAGCGCGTCGTAGAGCACCGAGTGGTCGCTCACCCAGGGGCCGACGACGGTGTGGCTGAGGTAGAGGACCGAGTCGCGGCTGAACAGCCCGGGGTAGAAGGCCGCCCACCAGCAGGCGAGGACGGCCTGAATGATCAGGAAGGTCGGGATCGCGACCCACGGCTTTGGCTTCGCGGTGGCCATGGCCGGTCAGGGGTAGCTCACTCCGGGCTCAAGCTTCTTGCCGCGTAGCAGGGTAGGCACCGTGACGAGGTGGTAGCCCTGCTTCTTGAGCTCCTTGAGGATGGTGGGCATGGCCTTCACGGTCGCCGGGACCGTGTCGTGCATGAGAATCACTCCGTCGCGCTTGGCCAGCCTGAGGACGGCGGCCTTGATCTTCTTGGCGTCACGCAGCTTCCAGTCGAGCGTCGTGCCGGTCCAGAGCACCTGCCCGAGCTCCACCTGGTCGGCCAGGCCCAGCACGCGGTCGTCGGTGTGCCCGTACGGCGGGCGGAACATCGTCGGCCGCAGCCCCGTGGCCTGCTGGATGGCGTCCTGCGTGGTCTTGAGCTCGTCGAGGATCTGCTCGTCGAGCAGCGTCGGCAGGGAGGCGTGCGACCAGGTGTGGTTGCCGATCGCGTGTCCCTGCGCCAGCGTCTGCCTGGCGATCTGCGGCCGCTGCTCCACCTGCTTGCCGACCAGGAAGAACGTGGCCTTGACCCCCTCCCGCTTGAGAAGCTTGAGCAGGGTCGGGGTGCCCTCGCCCGGGCCGTCGTCGAACGTCAGCGCCAGGCACTTGACCCGGTCACAGTCGACCGTCGCCGCCTGGGCGGGCAGCGAGGTCGTGGCCAGCGCGGCCGCCAGCAGGGCATGAATCACCACGGATCACAGCCTAGGGCCAATGCGCGCACACCGTGGAACACCCCCACGTCTCGGTCTGAACACGCTCATCGCCCGAGCCGGGCCCGCAGGAACAGCGTGACGCCCTTGAGCGACTTGACCGGCAGATACCGCTCGGCCCGCACGACCGCCGACAGCCCCGCGTTGACCAGGAGCGGCATCTTCCGCAGGTCGCTGCCCCTGGAGCGGCGCCGGTGGCGAGCGACGAGGGGGCGGAGCAGCACGTTCCAGCTCCAGACGCGATCGACCTTCAGCCCGGCCTGCTGCACCACGACGGTCAGCGACTCGCGGGCGTAGCGGCGCACGTGCCCCACCGCGTCGTCGTGGGCCGACCACAGCGCCATGTCGCACGGGACCGCGATCAGCGCGTGCCCCCCGGGCGCCAGCACCCTGGCGATCTCCTCCACGACCAGGTGGTCCTCGCGAACGTGCTCCAGCACGTCGAACGCGGTCACCAGGTCCAGGCTCCCCGGCTCGAACGGCAGCGCCCGCGCGTCGGCGCGCACGGCCTTGAGCCCGCGCTGCCTGGCCACCTCGACCGCCGTCGCGCACGAGTCGCTCGCGGTCGCCTCCCAGCCCGCCTCGACCAGCACTCTGGTGTTCCCGCCGCCGGCGGCGCCGATGTCCAGCGCCCGCCCGGGACGGCCCAGCCCGCGCAGCTCCCTGCGCAGGATGGCCCGGCGCTCGCGGTACCACCAGTGGGTGTCCTCGAGCGCGATCAGGCGGCGGATCTCAGTGGTTTCCATCGATCAGTTCCTCGTACGGGAGAAGGCCCAGCGGTCCAGGGCGGTGAAGCGGATCAAGGTGAGCAGGCAGTACGTGCCGGCGACCGCGCTGACCTCCGTCAGCCGCCCGGCGCCGCGGGGCAGCGCGAGCACGGCCATGGTGGTGAGGGCGTAGTGGGCCAGGAAAAGCGCCGCCGCCCGCACGTGCACGGCGGTGCGCCGGTGGAATGTCCAGCGGCGGTTCGCCTCGGTGTGGACGACCCCGGCGAGGACGAGCGCGGCGAAATTCGTCACCGCCGGAGACCATACATCGCGCAGCGGCAGATAAATGAGCGCGTACAGAATCGCGGAAACAATGCCTGTCACGGCGAACGACGTGAATTTCGCCATCGTCACCGCGCGGGGCCGCGCCACGACCGCGTCCGGATGCGTGGGCCTCAGCTCGGGCCGCGCCACCTCGACGCGGGCCCGGCCCATCGACATCGACCAGGCGACCCGGGCCAGCCCCTTCAGGTCGTCGACGGCCGTCCTGACGATCTTCACGCGAGAGTCGGTGTCCTCGATCCAGTCCACGGGCACCTCGTGCACGCGCAGCCCGTTGTGCTCGGCCAGCAGGAGCAGCTCGGTGTCGAAGAACCACGAGTCGTCCTCGACCTTGGCCATCAGCGGCCTGACCACGTCGGCCCTGGCCGCCTTGAAGCCGCACTGGGCGTCGCTGAAGCGGACGCCGAAGCCGTACCTGAGCAGGGCGTTGTAGGCGCGCGACACCACCTCGCGGCGCAGCGAGCGGCGGGTGCGCGCGCCGCGCGCGAGCCGCGTGCCGATCGCGATCTCGGAGTGGCCGCCGGCCACCGAGGCGACCAGCGGGAACAGGGCGCCGAGGCCGGTGGACAGGTCGACGTCCATGTACGCCACGATGTCGGCGGGGCTGTCCTGCCAGGCCGCGCGCAGCGCCGCGCCCCGGCCCCGGATGTCGAGCCGGCGGGCGTGTACGCGCTCGAACTGCCCGGCCAGCTCGTTGGCGACCGGCCAGGTGGCGTCGGTGCTGCCGTTGTCGACGATCGTGATGCGCCACGGCAGCGGGAAGCCGTCGCCGAGGAAGCGGGCCAGCGTGCGGACGCAGCCGGGCAGGGCGCGTTCCTCGTTGAGCACGGGGATGACGATGTCGACGCTCGCCGGCCGGGCCGTGGTGTCGAGAACGCGGGGGCTCGGCTCCGTCGCGGCACGCGTTTTCATGGGAGTCCCTGATCCTGATCGGTGGCCGTACGTCCATGGAAATGTTCCTGGGGCCGTCCAGCGTGGCGCGGGCCGTTTCTTCGCAGCATTCCGTGAGGGGGAGAGACCTTTACCGGGCGGTGAGCCGATAAACGGAGAAGGACGAATTGCGGAAGCGCAGTCGCGCGTATTTCCCCAATTCCGGGTTCATCCCGGTGAAGAGCCACTTGACGCCGTAGACCTCGGCGAGGCGCCGGACGTTCTCCGCCGTCGGCGTTCGGAAGGCCGCGTCGTTCGCCGCCAGCCGTACGGGATCCGCGAAGGGCACCTGGAGATACGGCGAGACGAACAGCTCGGCCCGCGCCAGCGTGCTCTCGGCGTACGCCCATCCCTCGACCAGCACCCGCCGCTCGGTGAACCCCGACACCCAGTAGTGCCGGCTGTCGCACCCGGGCGCTTCGACGGGGCGGCAGTGCAGGTCGGTGGCCACCACGTCGCCGGGCGAGGAGTGCTCGCGCAACCACCGCCCCGCCCTCAGCGCCCCCGCCGGGATCTCCGTCTCGCGGCCCTCGGGCACCACCCGCAGGACCAGCTCGCGCGCGGAGGCCGGCACCGCGTATCCCGCCAGCAGCGCCACCACCGCCAGCACGGCTCCGCGCCGCCACAGCAGCACCGCCGCCGCCACCACCCCGAGCACCAGGTACGGCACCACCGCCCGCACCGCCGCGTCCCCGGGCACCCCGATCCACGCGGCGAGCAGCGCGACCCCCGCCCCCGCCGCCACCAGGCCCCACGGCACCCGCCGCCCGGCCACCCCGCACACCGCGGCGATCGACAGGTAGGGCCGGACGCTCTCCAGGAAGTAGAGCTGCGAGTCCGACGGGTGCCCGAGCACCACCGCCGCGCCGACCCCCGCCGCCCCCATGCCGAGCAGCAGCGACATGGACGGCTCCAGCGCCCGCCGGCCCAGCGCCGCCACCCCGCCCCACACGCAGAGCAGGCAGAACAGGTGCACGACGGTCAGGACCAGCAACGGCGTCACCGGCACGGCGGCCAGCTCGGGCGCCGCCACACCCGTCACCAGCCCCCAGAGCCCCCGCATCGCCGCGAACGGCGCGATCGTCGTCCCCTGGGACCCCCGCCCGAACACCACGAACTGCGCGACCAGCAGGCACGCCAGCGTGATCCCGGCCGCGCCGAGCCACGCGCCCGGCACCCGCCGCTCCACCGCCCACCGCACGGCCACCACGACCAGCAGCCCCGCGAGCAGCAACGGCAGGAACGTGGCCTTCGCCCCGGTCAGCGCCAGCAGCAGCACGACCAGTGCCGCCCAGCACCCCCGCCCGCCGGTCAGCAGCCGCCCGCCGGTCAGCAGCAGCACCACGGGCGCGAACAGCAGCGCCCCGAAGGTCTGCGTCGGGCTGGCCCAGGCGGTGAACATCGGCCGCGTCGTGAAGACCACGTCCTCCTGAAGGACCGGACCCAGCAGCAGGTACGCGACCCCGGCCGCCGCGACCCCGGCCCCCCAGCTCCCGCCCAGCCGCCGCCCGAGCACCGCGACCAGCACCACCATGGCCGCCGTCATCGGCAGCGTGGCCAGCCGGTAGACCAGCGTCACCGGCTCGATCCCGGTCACCCAGCTCGTGGCGGCCAGCTCGGCGTAGACGAACCAGTGGTAGGACAGCCGCTCGCCCAGCACGGACGGCAGCGTGGGCGGCACGTGGTGCTTGACCTCGCCGACCAGCGCCAGGTGGTAGGGCAGGTCCACGTACGCGGCGGAGACCGGCAGGCGGTAGAGGTTGACCGTGCTCCACGCGATCAGGTAGGCCACGCCCGCCGCCAGCATCCACGCGCTCCACGCGGGCACGCGCTCCCTTTCGGCCCCGCTCCGCCAGTGCCGCCGCAGCCGGGGCACGCAGGCGAACGCGCAGAGCACCCCCGCCGACGGCGCCAGCACGAGCAGCGGCGCCCCGGCCGCCCTGGCCGGGAGATAGGCCAGGACCTCGACCGCGTACCCCAGCGCCAGCCCCGCCGCGACGTCCTCCGCCGTCGACCTCCCGCCGCCGGTGAGCGCCCGCCACAGCAGCGTCCCCGGCAGCGCCACCCCGGCCCCGAGGTAGGCCGCGAATACGGCCAGGTCACGGGCGGAGACCCCGCACCACAGGAACACCACCACGGCACCGGCGCACACGACCCCCGCGGGCAACCACCCGAGCCACCGCCTGGACGGAGCCGGCCGCCGGGCGGGCGAGGCCGCGGGTGGCGCGAACGTCATCTGATCACGGTCACCAGTCGCGTGAACTCGGCCGGGAGATCGAACCCGTCCCACACCCGATGGAAGCTCAGCGCGCTCCCGATCGGCACCATGCGATCGACCCCGCGCCCGCCCAGCTCTCTGGCCAGCTGCTCCAGCTCGGCCCTGGCGAATCCGAAGTGCGTCATCGTCTGGTCGCGCCGCTCGACCAGCGAGCCCAGCTCGGCCAGCGAGCCGAGCCTGGCGTGCGCGAACGTCCCGGCGCCCAGCCACTGCCTGGGCGCGGCGGCGGCGGCCGACAGCGTGACGTTGGCCAGCGCGTTGCCCCGGAACTCGATGCTCTCCGCCAGCCCGTCGGCGGCCAGGCCGTAGGTGGAGACCCGCTTCTCCACGGCCATCGCGGCGTCGACGCCCCACCCGCGGACCGCGACCACGCGTGACACGTGCTCGCAGAAGTCGGCCCGCGCCGTGTCGCAGTCGCCCTCCGCGCCGACCCAGAACACCGTCCTGGGCGAGGAGCAGGCGGCCTGGTCGAACCAGTAGGTGTCGTTGACGAAGCCCTCGGCCACGGTGACCCGCGCGGCCCTGGGCGCGCACAGCCAGGCCGCCGCCCCCACGACGGCGAACGAGGAGCGGTCGGGGAAGACCAGGTCGCGGGCGTGCGGGGCGAGCGGGTGCCGCCGCATCTCCTGCACGGTGCGGTCGCCGCCCCACACCACCCGCAGGTCGCAGGCCGCCGAGAGCGCGGCGGTGACGCTGTCGCTGCGGCCGTAGGAGACGATGCGCTGGGTCGCCGCTATGACGGGGTCGGCGTCGGTCAGCGCGTCGTGCAGCGTCTCCAGGATGACCTCGGCGACCGCGCCGGAGCGCGGCGAGAGACGCACGATGTTGCGGTTTCCCATCAGCGCCGACAGGGCCCAGGAGTAGACGAAGACGGTGTCGACGTTGGCCGGCGGGATGTGGAAGACCATGCCGCGCGGGACGCGTACGTGCTCGTTGGCCAGGCCGTCGACGGTGCGGGCCAGCTCGCTGGGGCGCAGGAAGAAGCCGAGCGAGCCCAGCTCGGGGTGGCGCCGCGCCAGCGCGGGCCGCAGCAGCAGCTTGCCGAAGGCCGACAGGAACTCGCGCACCCGCTCGTCGCCCACGTCGAGCCCGCCGCGCAGCTCACCGAGCAGGTCCTCGGCGGGCGCCGGCGGGGCGGCGGGGAAGCGCACGTCGAGCTTCGGGTCGTCCAGCATCAGGACCGCCCCATCGTGTCGCTGCAGCCGCGCGCCTCGGCCCTGGGCAGCCTGCCCAGCACCTCGAACCGCTTGCCCGGCCAGCACCCGTCGTCGACGCCGCGCACCACGCCCAGGTCCTCGGTCAGCAGGACGTGGCCCGGGTAGGACGTGGGCAGCGTGCTGACGACCTCGATCAGCCCCGGCTCGCCGACGGGGACCTCCTGCCAGGTCTCCGGATCGCGGACCACGACATCGGCGAAGTCGGGGCAGTAGAGCCCGTCGCCGTCGGGCCCCTCCAGGAAGACGGTCCCGATCTGCTCGACCATCCCGTAGAAGTTGTGCACCCGGGTCAGCCCGCACTCGGCCGCCAGCCGCCGCCGGAACTCGGCGTTGTCGACCGCCTGCTCGGCCAGCCGTTTCCAGCCGCCGGAGTGGACCAGCGTCCCCTGCGACAGGTCAGCGCCGAGGTCGCGCAGGTAGAGCCAGACCATGAAGGTGAACCCGAAGATCAGGAACCGCTCGCCGCCGTGGCGGGCCAGGAACCCCTTGACCGCCTCGGCGTCCACCCGGCCCCGCTCGTCGAGCACGAACGTGTGGTCCCTGCCGAAGTTCATCATCCCGAGCACCCCGGCCCCGCGGGCGCTCAGCGTGGGGTCGCGGACGACCGAGCGGCTGTCCACGACCAGCATCGGCAGCCGCCGCCCGCCCAGCACCTCCCTGAGCGTGGCCGCCAGCATCCGCGGCTGCGCCGCGGCGGCCTCGCGGTCGAGGTAGACCCGGCTGGGCCGCTGCCCGGTGGTCCCGCTGGAGGTCAGCACCCTGAACACCTGGTCCTCGGGCACGCTGCGCAGCTCGTGCGTCTTGAACAGCCGCACCGGCAGCCAGGGCAGGTCCGCGAGCCGCTCGTACGGGGGGCCGGCCTGAATGGCGTCGAGCACCCGCCGGTAGGGGGCGCACGCCCGCCGATGCCGCTCGGTCAGCGCCGCCAGCTCGCTCACCAGCGCCACCTCCCGCTGGGGCTCCGCCAGAGTGAAAACCCGCATCCGCTCGGGCTCGGCCGGACTGAAGACGCTCATCCGCCACCCTCCGCCGGACTGAGAACGCTCATGTGCGTGACTCCAGGGCGCGGTAGTCGATCTTGCCGGTGGCCAGGAGCGGGAGGCTGTCGACGGCCCGCACGTCGAACCCGCTCCAATGGACCCGCAGCTCGGCGCCGAGCCTGCGGGCCAGGCCCGCGCGGCCGGCCGCGTCGAGGCCCTCGGCCCACACGGTCACGCGGTCGTCGCCGCTGGTCGCCGCCACCGGGACGGAGCCGCGCAGCAGGCGCTCGACGTCGTCGAGGTTGACCCGCACGCCGAAGATCTTGGCGATGCGCTTGAGCCGCCCGGTGAGGTAGAGGAAGCCCTCGGAGTCGAGCCGGCCCAGGTCGCCGGTGCGCAGCACCCCGCCCAGGTCGTCGCCCCTGGCCAGGTCGGCGGCCGTCTCGGCGTAGCCCATCATGACGTTGGGCCCGTGGTAGACGACCTCGCCCTCGTCGATGCTCAGCCGCCCGCCGGGGATGGCCGGCCCGGCGGATCCCGGTTTGTCGGCCAGCCGGTCGGGCGGCAGGACGGCGATCCGGGCCGTGGCCTCGGTCTGCCCGTACATCACGAAGAACCGGTCGGCCTGGCCCGCGAACTCCTGGACCAGGTCCTGGCCGAGCCGCCCGCCGGCCTGCGTCAGGGTGGCGAGCGCGGGGTGCTCGGAGCGGTCGTAACGCAGCCGCCGCAGCATCTCGTACTGGTAGGGGACGGCGGCCAGCGACGTGCACCGGTGGGCGTCCAGATGGGTCCAGAACGAGCGCTCCAGCAGCCCCGCCTCCGTCAGTATCACCGTCGCCCCGGCGACCAGATGGCTGTTGAGCACGGACAGCCCGTAGCTGTAGTGGAGCGGCAGGCTGGTGGGCGCGATCTCGTCGGGGACGATGGCCAGGGCCGTGGCGATGGCGGTGGCGTTGGCCAGCACGGCCTGGCGCGACAGGCGTACGAGCTTGGGGTTGCCGGTCGAGCCCGAGGTGGCGAGGAGCACGGCGAGGTCGGGGTGCGGCTCGGGCGCGTCGCGGCGCGGCGGCGGCGAGCCGTCGGCCGCGTGCGTGAACCCGAGCAGCGCCGCCGGCCGGAACCGGGCCACCAGCTCGGCCAGCGCCCCGGGAGTCAGGTCGGGGTCGAGCAGCGCGATCGGCCGGCCCGACCGCCAGGCGGCGAGGTAGCGCAGGACGGACGTGAGGTTGTTGCGCATGCCGCAGAACAGCGGGCCGGGCCGCAGCCGGGTCAGGGCCTCCGCGGTGCGCGCGACATGGCCGGCCAGCTCGTCGCCGCCGAGGCCCGCCGCCTCTCCCGCGACGACGAGCCGGGCCTGTGGGTGGGGGAACATCACAGCACCAGCCCGCCGTCGACGCCGATGATCTGGCCGGTGACGAAACCCGCCTCGGGCGAGAGCAGGAACGCGGTCACGCGGGCGACGTCGGCGGGCGTGCCGAGCCGCCCGAGCGGGGTCGCGGCGACCGTGGCCGCCCGGCTCTCCTTGTCGAGCGTGGCGAGCATGTCGGTCTGGATGTAGCCGGGGGCCACGGCGTTGATCCGGATCCCGGCGGGCCCCAGCTCCTTGGCGGCGGCCTTGGTGAGGCCGATCACGGACGCCTTGGTGGCGGAGTAGACCGCCTGACCCGCGCCGCCCATGCGGCCCATCATCGAGGAGACCAGGACCACCGCGGGGGAGCCGCCCCGCCGCAGCAGCCTGAGCGCTGACTGCAGCGTGTACGTCGCGCCGACCGCGTTGACCTGGAAGAGCCGCTCGACCGTGTCGTGGTGGGCCATGCCGAGCGGGCCGGCCGCGTGGATGCCGGCATTGATCACGAGGGCGTCGAGGCGGCCGTGGCGCTGGTAGATCTGCCGCATCACGGCCGAGACGGCGGCGGGGTCGCCGACGTCGCAGGCGACCGAGGCGGTCACCCCGCCGGTCTCCTCCGCGACCTCGGCGGCGGCCTTCGCGGCGCGCTCCTCGTCGCGGCCGTGGAGCACCACGTCGTGGCCCGCCCCGGCCAGCGTGAGCGCGACGGCCCGGCCGATGCCCGCCGTCGAGCCCGTGACGAGGACGACCCTGGCCTCAGAGGGCGGCGGCGCCGATGCCATGCTTCTCCAGCAGCCCGGCCGCCTCGGCGAACGAGCTCATGTCGATCATCTCGTCGGTGTCGATCATGACGGAGAACTCGTCCTCCATCGCGGCGATCAACGCCATGTGGGCCAGTGAGTCCCACTGGGGGATGGCGCGGTATTCGAGCCCGTCGACGTCGGCGTCGGCCGGAAGGTTGAGCGCACTGCGGAAGACGGCCCGCAGGCGGTCGAGATGACTCATGATCACTCACTCTCTGTCCTCAAGCCACGACGTAGTGTAGCGGGAATTGCGAGCCAGGAGAAAACCAAGGCCCCCTCTCGGGTAATGGAACCGTATAACGAGGCGTGGCACCCGTTGAGGGCTGGGAATGTCGGACGGGACACGGTCCACCGTACGGGGGAAATGATGGACGAATCCAATCACTGGTACGGGCACTCTCGCATAATCGGCCGATACTGTGGCCTGCCGGATGAGACGCCTAAACGCATCCAGGGCTTCCTCCAGCACGGATGGAACTATCTCCACGGATTTCCGCCCAACGACCACTGGTGCAGCCCCGGATATCCCCGTTTCATCTGGTCTGACGTGCTACGTCGCCGAGGCTGGTCGATGGGCCGCAGGGGGCACTACCTCATCGGCGCGCCGTGGATCTACCTTCTTCATCTGGAGCCTGAGCTGGGCGTGGTCCCTGAACGCAAGGGTACGATCTGGTATCCCTTTCATGGCTGGGAAAAGCATTCCGTCAGTGGTGACCATGCCCGGTTGGCCGACGAAATCCGAAATGTCGAGACCGGTCCGGTCACGGTCTGCCTTTATTGGCTGGAATTCGCGAATCCGGACATTCGGCGAGCGTACGAATCGAGGGGATTCCGGGTCATCTGCCATGGCGAGCGCGGCTCCCGGTGGGAGGGAAAGGGACGCGACTTCCTGCGCAAGCAGCTGGTCCAGTTGCGACGCCACCGCAGGGTGGCCTCCAACCGGCTCGGCAGCGCGCTGTTCTACGGCGCCTCGGTGGGATGCGAGGTGGCGGTGTACGGGGATCCGATGCAGTTCGAGGACGAGCGTCCCGAGTACGGGGGGACGGCGCGCCGCATGCGGCTCTGGCCGGAGCTGCACGGCACGCGCGTCGACCCCGAGCTGGCGTCGGAGGTGGCGCGGCGCGAGCTGGGATTCGACTATCAGGCGACACCGGAGGAGCTACGGCGAATGTTCGGATGGAAACGGGGGGCGCGCACGTGATCACCGGGGAGGCGCCCGAGAACGTTCGGTTGATCGGCGGGGAGATGCTGCTGTGGTCCGACATGTCCAACATGGGCGGCATAACGGACTGGCGGGGCGCGGCGCTGGAGCTGGTCGGCCGGCTCGTCCCCGACAGCGGCCGGGTGCTGCTGGTCGGCCCGCATCCGCAGGTGCTGGTGGACGACGTGGTCGCGCGGGCCCCGTCGGCGGCCGTGCTGCTGCGCTCCTACCCTGACGCCTGCGCCCTGGGCGAACGGCACCCGGGGCTGGCGGTGTTCTGCGGGCGGCTGGAGGTGTTCGCCGCGGAGCGGCCGTACGACCTGGTGCTCGCGCTCGACGGGCTGCTGCGCACGCACTCCGCCGAGGCCCCGGCGGCGGCGTGGAGCGAGTCGCTGGCGGCGCTGGCCGGGCTGGTCGCGCCCGGGGGGCGGCTGGTGCTCGGCGTACGCAACGACCTGGGCGTCGATCGGTTCCTGGAGGCCAGGCCCGCGGACCGGGAGGGCGGCGACGACCAGTGGGCGCCGCACGGCTTCGACCCGAGCTACCCCAGCGGCCCGGAGGCGCTCGACCGCGGGCTGGAGTCGGCGGGGCTGCGCGTGCGGCGGTGCTACGCGGCGTATCCGGGCAGGCAGGCGCCCCGGGCGCTGCTGTCCCGCGAGGCGCTGGCCGCCGACCTGCCGGACGCCCTCACGTTCCCGCTGAGCGCGCGTGGCGGCGACCGCATGCTGGTGGCCGACCCGCTCCGGCTGACCCGCCTGGTGTTCCGGCACGGCCTGGGTGAGGAGCTCGCGCCGCTCTGGCTGGCCGTGGCCACCGCCGCTTCGGACGATGATGATCCCGTGGAGCTGCCGCTGGGGCTGGTCGAGGAGGGCTCCGCCCTGTACGAGCTCACCGGCGGCGGCGCCAGGCGGCTGCCGGACGGCGAGGAGCTGCCGATCCCGGCCGGCCGGGTCGTCGAGGAGATCCTCGTCGAGGCGTGCGCCCGCGAGGACGTCAGGACCGTGCGCGAGCTGCTGGCCCGGCTGGCCGAATGGCTGGAGGCGGGCGGCGACGTGACGGCCGCGACCGACAGCCTGGTGTACGACGGCGAGCGGTTCGCGGCCATCAGCCCTGCCGCCGGCCCGTCCACCCCGCCCGGCCCGAAAGTCGTCCTGTGCCGGATCCTGTGGCGGTTCGCGGTCAGGCTGCTGGCGGCCGGTCACCACCATCCGTGGCCGTGGCCGCTGGAGGCCGACCAGCTCGCGCTGACCCTGTGCGGCATGGCCGAGCGCCCCTGCGACCAGGGCGACCTCGACCGCGCCCGCAAGCTGGACGCCGAGCTGGGCTGCCCCGCCGAGGTGGCGGAGCACGCGCCCACCTACCGGGACCTGCTGGGCGCCCGTGACCGCCTGGCCGACCAGCTCACCGCGGCGCTGGCCAGGATCTCGCGCCTGGAGACCAAGCTCTCCTACCGCGAACGCGAGCTGGTCAGGGCGAAGGCCAAGCTGCGCAGGACCCAGCGCAAGGCCAGCGCCTTCCGCAGGACGCTCGGATATCGCCTCTCCCGCCGCCTGGCGCGCCCCCGCAGGGTCGCCCGCAAGGTCATCCGCCTCCTGTCCGGCTGACACGTGCAGCAAGAAGGACGTAGGACGAAAGGAAGAGGAATAGGTGTGCCGGTTCTTTCGGTGATCGTTCCGTTCTACAACGTCGAGAAGTACATCGGACCCTGCCTGGACTCCATCGCCGCCCAGACGCTGGGCGACCTGGAGGTGATCTGCGTCGACGACGGCAGCCTCGACGACGGCCCTGCGGTCGTCGAGGCCAGGCAGGCGGACGACGGCCGGGTCAGCCTCATCAGACAGCGCAACATGGGCGTGGGCCGCGCCCGCAACGTGGGCGTACGCCGGGCGACCGGCCGCTACCTGGCCTTCGTGGACGGTGACGACACCGTGCCGCGCGACGCGTTCAAACGCCTGGTGACCTCGCTCGAGTCCACCGGCTCCGACCTGGCCTGCGGCAACGTCATGCGGCTCTACCGCAACCAGCTCATCCCGTCATGGGCCCACCGGGAGGCGTTCGCCAAGCCCCTGAAGAGCACCCACATCACCCGACACCCGCTGCTGATCCGCGACCGCATGTTGTGGAACAAGGTCTACCGCCGCTCCTTCTGGGAGCGGCTCGGCCTGAGCTTCCCTGAGCGCATGTACGAGGACCAGCCCGTCGCGATGGCGGCCCACGTGGGAGCGCGGTCGGTGGACGTGCTGGCCTCGATCGTCTACCACTGGCGGCAGCGCGACGAGCCGGGCAGCTCGATCACCCAGCGCTGCCTGGAGCCCGACAACCTGCGCGACCGGCTCCTGTCGGTGCTGCAGACCGCCTCCCTGCTGGGCCGCGGGGCGCCGGCGCTCAAGCCGGACTTCGACCGCGACACGCTGGACATCGACATGGCCGTGGCCGTGGAGGCCATGGCCGCCATGGGCACGACGGCGGACCCGGCCCTGCTCGACATGATCGTCCGCTATCTCGACGGCGTGTCGCGCGAGGCCTGGCACAGCATCCCGTTCGCCCAGCGCCTCCAGGTCCACCTGCTGCACCAGCGGCGCCTGGGCGAGCTGGCGTACGTGTTCACCCAGGACCGCTGCGGGCAGCTGCAGCCGCGCGTCGGCGCGGCCGGGCTGCTGCGCAGGCGCTGGTACGCCAGGCACCCGTCGATGCCGCCGCACCTGTCGGAGGTCTCCGGCGAGCTGGCCCTGGTAGCCCGGCTGGTCGACCTCGACTGGCGCGACAGCGTGCTCTGCGGCGCGGGCCGGGTGGCGGTGGGCCGGTTCGACGTGGGGGAGCTGCGCCGCATGCGGGTGCGGGTCTGGCTGGAGGAGCGCAGGACCGGCGCGACCATCCCGCTGTCCGACGAGGAGAGCGCGCCCACCTGGGAGAACGTGGTGCAGGAAGACGGCGGCGCGCTGCCGGAGCACGCGTTCCCGTTCCGCTTCGCGTTCGACCCGGCCGTGCTGACGCCCGCGCACCTCGCCCGGCGCGGCCGATGGGACCTGCGCGTGCAGCTCAGGGGGCATGGGCTGCGGCTCGACGGCCGGGTGGCCGGGCCGCGCTGGTCGCCGCCCCTGATTCCGGCGCCGAGGCGCAGGTCGGGGGTGTGGCTGGTGCCGATCCGCAGCGCCAAGGGCGCCTGGGGCCTGCGCCTGCGCAAGGCGCGGGCGACCATCGGGGAGTGCCGGGTGGACGGCGGCGACCTGGTGTTCTCGGGGGAGATCAGCGACATCGGCGACGGCGAGCCGGTGCTGCGGCTGCGGCGCAGGAGCGACGGCGAGGAGATGTACTTCCCGGTGGCGCTGGCGGGGCGCGACTTCCACGCGCGGGTGCCGCTGGCCGACATCGACGAGAGCATCGGCCACGAGTCGTGGTGGGAGGTCGTCATCGACCAGGGCACACCCATCCGCCCGCTGGTGCGCACCGGGCAGCGGCCGATCGCGACCGTCGCGGCCAGGCGCTTCCTCGTCGACCGGGGCGAGGACGGCTGCCTGCTGCTGGCGGAGCGCTAGCGCAGGACGGCCGCCAGGGTCTCCGCGACCCGGTCCTGCTGGTCGTCGGTCAGGTCGGGGAACAGCGGCAGCGACAGCTCCTCGGCGTAGTACGCCTCCGCCCGCGGGCAGAGCCCACGCCGGTAGCCGAGGTCCTCGAACACCGGGTGCCAGTACGCCGGCAGGTAGTTGACCTGCACGCCGATGCCGGCAGCGCGCATGCGTTCGTAGACCTCGCGCCGCCGGCCGTCGCGGACCCGGACCGGGTAGAGGTGCCAGCTCGGCCGCACGTACGCGCGCTGCGCCGGCAGGGTCAGCCCCGGCACGTCGCGCAGCAGCGCGTTGTAGCGCGCGACGAGCTCGCGGCGCCGCTCGCGGAAGCGCTCCAGCCGCCGGAGCTGGCTGACGCCCAGCGCGCACAGCACGTCGGGCAGCCGGTAGTTCAGCCCGAACTCGTGCACCTCCTGGTGCCACCCGCCCACGTCCGGCTCACGCTGGTCGGCGGGCTCCCTGACCAGGCCGTGGTTCCTGAAGCGGGCGGCCCGCCGGAACCGCTCGGGGTCGGCCGCCGCCACCGCCCCGCCCTCCGCCGTGGTCACGGTCTTGGTCGGGAAGAACGAGAAGGTCGTCAGGTCGGCCGCCGCCCCCACGGGCCGGTCCTTGTACGCGCCCCCGATCGAGTGCGCCGAGTCGGCCATCAGCACCGCCCCGGCCCGGTCGGCGACCGCCCGCAGCTCGTCGTAGTCGGCGGGATGGCCCGCGTAGTCCACGGCCGTGACGACCCGCGTCCTCGGGGTGACCAGGGCGGCGACGGCGTCGGGGTCGAGGTTGCCCGTGTCGGGCTGCACGTCGGCGAAGACCACCCGCGCGCCCAGCAGCGCGGCCGTGGCGGCCGTCGCCACGAACGTCAGGGGCGAGGTGACCACCTCGTCACCTGCCCGCACCTCGGCCGCCACGTAGGCGACGTGCAGCGCGGCGGTCCCCGACGTGACCGCGACGCACGGCACGCCGCCGGTCCAGCGGGCCAGCTCCGCCTCGAACCTGCCGACCGCGGGCCCGGTGGTCAGCCAGTCGCCGCGCAGCACCTCGGCGACCGCCTCGATGTCGGACTCGATGATCGACTGCCGTCCGTAGGGGAGCATCAGCGGGCCACCATGGCGCGCAGGTCGTCCACCGAGAGCCATTCGTCGTTGGTGTCGGAGCGGTAGGAGAAGCCCTCGGGCAGCGGCTCGCCGGTCTGCGGCGGCGTGTAGCCCCAGGTCGCGATCGTCGGCTGGACGATGTAGCGGTCGGCCAGGCGCAGCGTCCTGCGGCCGTCGTCCGGCCCGATCATCTCCTCGTGCAGCTTCTCGCCGGGCCTGATGCCGATCTCGTAGATCGGGCTGCTCGGCGCCAGCGCCTCGGCCAGGTCGGTGATGCGCATGCTCGGCAGGCGCGGCACGTAGAGCTCGCCGCCCCGCATCAGGTCGAACGAGTCCACCACGAACTGGACGGCCCGCTCGAGTGTGATCCAGAACCTGGTCATGCGCTTGTCGGTGATCGGCAGGCTGGCGCCCTGCTCGGCCAGGCGCAGGAAGAGCGGCACCACCGAGCCCCGGCTGCCGACGACGTTGCCGTAGCGGACGACGGAGAAGCGGGTCTCGTGGGCGGCGGCGTAGTGGTTGGCGGAGACGAAGAGCTTGTCGGCGACCAGCTTCGTGGCCCCGTACAGGTTGATCGGGCTGGAGGCCTTGTCGGTGGAGAGCGCGACCACCTTGCGCACGCCGCTGTCGATCGCGGCCTCCACCACGTTCTGTGACCCCGCGACGTTGGTGCGGACGTACTCGAACGGGTTGTACTCGGCCGTGTCCACCTGCTTGAGCGCGGCCGCGTGGACCACGTAGTCGACGCCGTGCATGGCGCGGGACAGCCGGTCGCGGTCCCTGACGTCGCCGATGAACCAGCGCAGGCGCTCGTCGTCGCCGAAGAGCTGCCTGGTCTCGTACTGCTTGAGCTCGTCGCGGGAGAAGACCACCAGGCGCCGCACCCCCAGCGAGTCGAGTGCGTTGCGGATGAACGCCTTGCCGAAGGACCCCGTGCCTCCGGTGATCAGAATCGACGATCCACTGAGAATGCTCACGTGGCCCCCTGGGTTCGCGCTTACGCGCAGTAGTCGTTCGAGCAGGGCGGTAGCATAGCGCGATCGATCAGCGACACACTGTCACACGGGGGATTGGGGCATCGGTGCGCATTGTCGGGATTGTTCAGGCACGGATGGGCTCGACACGCCTGCCGGGCAAGGTGCTCCGGGAGCTGGGCGGCCGGTCGGTGCTGGAATGGGTGGTCCGCGCCGCCCGCGAGGCGGGCGCGCTCGACGAGCTCGTGGTGGCCACCACGACGGAGCAGGCCGACGACGCGGTCGTGGCCGAGTGCCGCCGGCTCGGCGTGGCCTGGCACCGGGGCCCGGTGGACGACGTGCTGACGAGGTTCGTGGAGGCGCTGGCGGGGCGGCGGTGGGACGCGATGATGAGGTTCACGGCGGACTGCCCGCTGCTGGACCCGGCCGTGATCAGGGAGGCGGCGCTGGTGTTCCGCGCGGTGCGCGGGCTCGACTACCTGAGCACCGCTCTGACGCGGACGCTGCCGCGCGGGCTCGACGTGGAGATCGTGGGCAGGGGCGCGCTGGAGCGGGCCGACGCCGAGGCCGCCGATTTCCACCGCACCCACGTGACCTCCTACGTCTACTCGCATCCGGACGACGCGCGGCTGCTCGGGCTGGCCTACCAGCCGGTCGCCGGCGACCTGCGGGTGACGCTCGACACCGAGGACGACTGGCGGCTAATCTCCCGGGTGGTGGACGGTCTCGGCGACCGGTGCGTGCCGTTCGGGACGCTGGTGAGCTGGCTGCGGGAGCGCCCCGAGGTCTGCGGGCTCAACGCCCATGTCCAGCAGAAGGAGCTCCAGGACGCGTGATCCGGGTCGGCTTCCGGTGTGACGCCGGGGTGCGTAGCGGGGTCGGCCACCTGGTGCGGTGCGTGGCGCTGGCCGAGGAGCTGCGCGCGCGGGGCGTCGAGGTGACCTTCCTGGGCGAGGTGCGCGGGTCCGCCTGGGCGCGGGCCCAGCTGCGCGAGCGCGGGCTACCGCTGGTGCCCGCCCCCGAGGAGCCGGCCCGGCTGGCGGCGCTGGCCCGGGAGCTCCGGCTGAACGCCGCGGTCCTCGACTCGTACGAGCTGCCGGAGGGGACGGGGGCGGCGCTGCGGAAAGCGGGCCTGGCGGTGCTCGCGATCGTGGACGGCGACCCGCTGGGCCAGGAGGCCGATCTCTACCTGGACCAGAACCTCGGCGCGGAGCGCCGCCCCTTCCCCGTGCCCGACCGGCGCCTGGCCGGGGCGCGTTACGTGCTCCTGCGCGACAGCGTCCGCGGGCGCGGGCGGGCGCGGCCGTCGGGGCCGGTGCCGCGCGTGCTGTGCTTCTTCGGCGGCACCGACAGCGCCGGCGTCGCCCCCGCCTGGGCCGGGGCGCTCCTGGCGACCGGGGTGCCGTTCGAGGCGACGGTGATCAGCCCCACGCTGTTCGGGAGCCCCATGCCCTTCGAGGCGGGCGGGCCGATCACCGTGGTCCCGCCGACGGATCGGCTGCCCGAGCTCATGGCCGGGGCCGACCTGGTGGTCACCGCCGCCGGCTCGGCCGTCTGGGAGCTGCTCCACCTCGGCGTCCCCACCGCCCTGACCTGGGTGGCGGACAACCAGCTCATCGGCTACGAGGAGCTCGTCGGCCGGGGCGTCGCGGCCGGGCTCGGGCGCGCGGCCGACGCCGCGGCGGTCGGCGTGCTCGCCCGCCTGCTCGCCGACCCCGCCGCCCGCGAGGAGCACGGGCGGCGGGGCCGCGGCCTCGTGGACGGCAAGGGCAGGGAACGCGTCGCCGACGCGCTCCTTAGATCAGATCCCAGGTGAGCGGCGTGCCGTAGGCTGCGTCCTTGGTGAACTGGCGCCCCATGACCACCGTGGCCGCGTCTGGGGGCAGGCCGCCCGCCGGCCGGATCGACCGTACGTTCTCCGGGGTCACCACGTCGCCCTTGCGCACGTCCCGCACCACGTAGAGCGACCGGCGGAAGCGCAGCCCTTCGAGCTCGGACGGCCGGGGCCCGATCATCACCTCTCCCAGCGCCAGCCATGCCCGCCGGCTCTCCACCACCAGCGCCGCCAGCTCGTCCGGCTCCAGCGAGAAGGCCGAGTCCACCCCGCCGTCGGCGCGCGACAGGGTGACGTGCTTCTCGATCAGGCACGCCCCCAGCGCCACCGCGGCCAGCGGCACCCCGATCCCGGGCGTGTGGTCGGAGAGCCCGACCTCCACGCCGGTGAGCGCGGCCAGCGCCATCAGCGACCGCAGGTTGCTCTCGTCGGGGGGAGCGGGATAGCTGGCCGTGCAGGACAGCAGGGCCAGCTGCGTGCAGCCCGACTCCCGGGCGGCGGCCAGCGCGGCGTCGATCTCGCCGAGCGACGCCATCCCGGTGGAGATGATCACCGGCTTGCCGGTGGCGGCCACGAGCCTGATCAGCGGCAGGTCCACGATCTCCGACGAGGCGATCTTGTACGCCGGCACCTCCAGCTTCTCCAGGAACTCGACCGCCGTGGGATCGAAGGGTGTGGAGAACGCGGTGAGCCCGTGCTCGCGCGCCCGCTCGAAGATCGGCTGGTGCCACTCCCACGGCGTGTGGGCGCGCTGGAAGAGCCGGTAGAGGCTCTCGCCGCCCCACAGGCCGTGCCCGTCGCCCACGCGGAAGGAGGGCCCGTCGCAGTCGATGGTCAGCGTGTCGGGCCGGTAGGTCTGCAGCTTCACCGCGTGCGCCCCGGCCGCCGCCGCCGCGTCCACGATGGCCAGGGCCCGCTCCAGGCTCCCGTTGTGGTTGCCGGACAGCTCGGCGACGACGAACGGCGGGTCGTTCCGCCCGATCGGCCGCCCCTCGATGGAGATCATGACCGCTCCTTCACGAGCCGGATGGCCACGACGTCGCGGGACTCGCCGTCGACGTCCCGCAGGTAGGCCCCCACCTCCAGGAAGCCGAACCGCCGGTGCAGCCGCCTGACCGCCTCGTTGCAGGCCAGCACCTCCCCGCGCAACGTCGTCAGGCCGAGCGTCCCGAAGGCGTGGTCGATCGCCGCCCGCTCCAGGCCGATCCAGGCCCGCAGCAGCTCCCCCGACTGCTCCAGCCCCTCCAGGTCCAGGTAGAAGCCCCACGAGGCGCTCTCGGACGACAGGCCGAAGAAGGTCACCACGCCCGCGGGGTTTCCTTCGTGCTCGTAGATCAGCACGCGCTTGCGCGCGTCGGCCCGGGTGGCCTCCCACCACTGGGCGTGCTCGTCCTCCGCGATCTCGTGCGTGGCGAAGCTGGCCGCTCGTACGCGTGGGTGGTTGCGCCATCGCCGCATGGACGGCAGATCTTTGTCCTCGACGCTTCTCAGCACCGCTCCCCCTACTTTTGGTGTCCAATCAATTGCTCAACGTAGCCGATTATGCGTCCGGTAAAGAGCTGATCAGGGACACGGAATCCACGGAGTGGTCAAGGCATGCTGCCCTCGAACCCACATCCCGAGAGCCAAGGAGCAAATCGGATGATCCCCCTGCTCAGCGTGGTCGTCCCGATCTACAACGTCGAGCCGTACATCACGGAATGCCTGAAGTCGCTGGCCGCCCAGACCCTGGACGACATCGAGGTCATCCTGGTCAACGACGGCTCCGGCGACGGCAGCCGGCGCGTCGCCGCCGACTTCGTCGCGCGCGACGGCCGCTTCGCCCTCATCGACCAGCGCGACAACCTGGGCCCGGGTCCCGCGCGCAACGTGGGGATCCGCCAGGCCCGCGGCACCTATCTCGCCTTCGCCGACAGCGACGACGTCGTGCCGCCGGAGGCGTACGAGCGGCTCGTCGGCACGCTCGCGGAGACCGGCTCCGACCTGGCGTGCGGCGCGGTGGCCCGGCTCGTGGACGGCGTGCTGGAGGAGTCGATCCTGCACGAGAGGGCGTTCAGGCGGCCGGAGCTGTGCACGCACATCACCGACAAGCAGGTGCTGGTCAGGGATCGCACGGTGTGGAACAAGGTCTACCGGCGCGACTTCTGGGAGCGCAACGCGCTGGCCTTCCCCGCCGGAATCTACGAGGATGTGCCCGTCGCCATGCAGGCGCACGTCCTGGCGGGCAGCGTCGACATGGTCGGCGACGTGGTCTACCACTGGCGCAAGCGGGACGCGGGGGAGACCTCGATCACGCAGCGCCGGGCCGAGCTGCCCAACCTGTGGGACCGGCTGGCCGCCATCCGCTCGGTCCGCTCCTTCCTCGACGAGCGGGCGCCCGAGCTGCTCGCCGGCTTCGACGCGCTGGTGCTGGAGAAGGACATCGTGTTCCTGTTCCAGGCGCTGGAGGGCAGCGACGAGGCGGGGGCGCTGCTGGAGCTGGCCGACGCGTGGCTGGCCACGCTGAGCCCGAAGGCGCTGGCCACCGCGCCCTCGCTGCGCCGCCTGGAGCTGCACCTGCTCAGGCGCGGCCTGGTGGCCGAGCTGCGCAAGGTGCGCGAGTTCCGGCGCACCTGCGAGGACGGCACCCGCATCGTGCCGCGGGGGCTGCGCGTCACCAACTGGTACGGCGACTATCCCTTCTTCCGCAAGCGCCGCCGGCTCCGGATCCCCGACGAGGTGTTCGACGCCCGCGACGAGCTCAAGCTGGTCGCCAGGGTCGAGGAGTGCGCGTGGACCGGGTCCGAATACCGCCTTCGCGGGCAGGTGGCGATCCACCGGGTGGACCGCAAGGTCGGCAAGGTCAACCTGTGGCTCAGCGACGGCCGCCGCCGGGTGCCGCTGGAGGTGCGGCGCGCCGGCCGCCACGGCGTCTCTGTGGCCTTCGACCCCAAGCGGCTCGAAGGCGGGGGGCCGACCTGGCGGCTCATGGTGCGCGCCGAGACCCGCGGCCTCGTGCTCAAGAGCTGGTTCAGGGATGGGGACGCGAACTCCGCGTGGCGGTTTTCCGTGCCGGGTTGGTCAAGAAGCGGCATGGACATCACCCAGTAGTTCCAGAGAGTAATCGATCGGGCGCGTCGCGTGGTCATGCTGGAGTCCATGAGGACCTATTCGCTCGATGACGTCTTCGAGACACGCAAGCGGAGAGATTCCTGGTGGACCGTCTATTTCGTGGATCCGGTCGCCTGCCGGGTCGCCCTTCCCATCGCCAACCACACCCACCTGACACCCAACGCCCTCACCGTGATCTCGCTGGTCCTCGGTGCGGTGTCGGCCACCTGTTTCGCCCTGAACCACCACGTAGCGGGCGCCGTGGTCTTCTATCTCAGCTTCATGATCGACTGCGTGGACGGCAAAATCGCCCGCCTGAAGGGCACGGGCACGCCGTTCGGCCTCTGGCTCGACTACGTGGGGGACCGGGTCAGGGTGGTCCTGTGTGCCGGGGGGCTGGCATACGGGCAGTACGCCCTCACCTCGGATGTGCGCTACGTCGTGCTCGGGGCGGCGGTGGCCGTACTGGACCTCTTCCGGTACGTCAACGCGCCGCAGATGAAGCGCGTCCGCGAGGCCGTCAGGGAGGAGCGGGGGGAGCGCGAGCCGGAGCCCGAGTCCGATGAGGATATCGACTCGCTCGAGCGGGTGGCGCTCGTCCCGAGGGCACGCCGGCCGCGCAGCTTCCCCAGGCGGTTCAACAGGTTCCTGGCCCGGCACCGGGTCCGCTCGCACCTGATCAGCGGCATCGAGTTTCACGCCGCGGTGTTCGTGGTCGCGCCCCTTGCGGGGGCATGGGCGCTGATCCCGCTCGCCGCGGTGGCCGGGGTGCTGCTGCTGGTCAACGAGGTCTTCCTTGTCTACCGGTTGTGGCGCTTCACGCGCAGGCACGGCGTGCCCTCCTCTCAGGAGAGCCGAGAGCACGTTCTCGTCTAGTTTTCGGGGGTTACTACGAAATGTCCGACCGGCCAGTCTTCGTCATTGGATGTCCGCGGTCCGGCACCACGATGCTCCAGCTCATGCTCCACTCGCACCCCCGCATGGCGGTGCCGCCGGAGACGCGGTTCCTCATTCCCGCCTACTTCCGCCGCAGGACGTGGGGCGACCTTCGGATCGTCTCCCGCCGCCGCGCGCTGGCGCAGTGGATCGCGACCGACCGCAGCACGAAGTTCCGCGAGCTCAAGATCGACAAGGACGACTTCGTCAGGCAGGCCGTGGAGGGCCCCGGCTCGCTGGGATCGGTGATCGGGACGGCCTTCCGCATGTACGCCGACCGGTTCGACAAGGTCCGCTGGGGCGACAAGCGGCCCAGCTACGTCAAGCAGGTCGACCTGCTGCTCAGGCTCTTCCCCGACGCCCAGTTCATCCACCTCATCAGGGACGGCCGCGACTGCGTGGCCTCGCTGAAGGAGATGCCCTGGTACACGCTGGACTCCTTCCACGCGGTCGCCACCTGGGCCGAGGCCATCGACGCGGGCGGCCGGCTCAAGCGCACGCTGGGCGAGGACACGTACTACGAGCTGCGGTACGAGGACCTCACCGACGACCCGATGACCGAGCTGAAGAAGCTCTGCCACTTCCTCGACGAGGAGTTCTCGGTCTCGATGGTCTCCCCGCGCGAGGCGGCCAGCGTGGCGGTGCCGCAGCACAAGGTCTGGCACAGCAACACGCACGGCGAGGTCATCCGCACCCGCGTCGGGAGCTGGGCGAACCGGCTGGACGACTGGGAGATCGCGCTGTGCGAGCACATGCTCGGCGACCGCCTGGAGTCCATGGGGTACGAGCTGACCGGCGCGCCCAAGCCGGCCAAGGAGCACGTGACCGCCTGCCAGAAGACCATGCAGAAGCGCAAGGCCAGCCGCATGCGCAAGCAGATGCGCGACCGGTTCAACCGGCTGCGCGAGCCGAGCCCGGTGGCCGCGATGCTGACCGCGCGCCAGCGGTCCCTGGCAGGCATCCCACAGCAGCGCGCGGAGCTGGCCGAGCCGGTCTGAAAACGCCGTCCGGCGCCGTCTAGCGCCGGATGTGGGCGAACAGCCGCTCCCAGCCGTCGAGCACGTGGTCGAGGCGGAACGCCTCGGCCCGTGCGCGGGCGTCGGCCCCCAGCCGCCGCCGCTCCTCCCGGGAGGCGACCAGCCCGCCCAGCGCGGCCGCGAACGCGTCCACGTCCCCCGGCGGCACCAGCAGGGACCCGGCGGTGCGCACGCCGCCCGACACGTCGAACGCCACCGACGGCACCCCGTGCGCGGCCGACTCCAGCAGCACGACGGGCAGCCCCTCGTGCCCGCTGGTCAGGCCCAGGACGGAGGCGTTCAGGTATTCGGCGGGCATCCGGTCGCCCGGCACCAGCCCCTTGAAGACCACGCGGTCGCCGACGCCCTCCCCGCGCGCGTGCTCGCGCAGCCGGTCCAGCTCGCTGCCGTCGCCGATCAGGTGCAGCTCCCACGGGCGCGGCGCGCCCGAGCGGGCGAACGCGCTGATCAGCCGGTCGAACCGCTTGACCCCTTCCAGCCGGCCCACGCCGAGGACGCGGGGCGCGTCGAGCGTGGCGAGCTCCTCCGGCCAGTGGGCCAGGGGGTTCGGCAGGGCCCAGGCGTTGGGCAGCAGCGCGTGCTCGGAGAAGAGGCGGGCGTCGTCCTCGCTGAGGAAGACCGCCTGGTCGAGCCCGGGGTAGTGCCGCTTGATGGAGCCGAGGTGCCAGCAGCCGCGGGCGTGGTCGTACGAGCCGTGATACTGCCCGATCGGCCGGAACGCCGCGGGCAGCAGCCCCGACACCCGGGTCACCGCGGCCGGCGAGGTCATGACGGCGTAGCCGGGCCTGATCTGCCTGAGCAGCTCCTTCAGCCGCCGGCCGGCTCTCCTGCGGGCCAGGAGGCCCTGCGACCGCATCGGCCGCCGGCTGATCACGTGGTGGTGGTAGAGCGGGCGCTCCACGTACCGGAACGGTGCCGCCGCCCGGTGCAGCCCGATGACGTGCACCTCGTGGCCGCGCCCGGCCAGCCCCTGGGCGAGGGTGTGCGTCACCCGCTGGACGCCGCCGAGCGTGTCGGCGTCCACGCAGGCGAAGACGACGCTCATCGCGCACCTTTCCGGAAGAAGTCGTCCACGATCCGGGCGGCCGCGTCGCCGCGCTCGTCGGCGCACCATAGGTCGCGGAAGGCCGCGTACCGGCCGGCGTAGGCGGCGTGCAGGTCGGGCAGCCGCCTGATCGCCTCCACCAGCTCGGCGGTGGTCGACACGCACGGGCCCGGCGCGATGGCGGGCAGGTCGTGGTACACGCCGCGCTCGGCCAGCCGGTAGTCGTCCCAGTCGTCGATGTAGAACAGCATCGGCTTGCCGGTGAGCGCGTAGTCGCACATCACCGAGGAGTAGTCCGTCAGCAGCGCGTCCGAGGCCAGCATCAGGTCGTTGATCTCGGGGTACGACCCGGCGTCACGGACGAAGTGCCTGAGGTGCTCGGGCGGGGTGTAGCGCTCGACCGGGTGCGTACGCAGGATCACCACCCACTCCCGGGCCAGCTCGTCGGCCAGCAGCTCCAGATCCACCCGTACGGACTGGCCGCTGCCTTTGGCGCTGTCCCTGTACGTAGGCGCATAAAGCAGGATTTTTCGGCCGGGTGGGAT
The DNA here is from genome assembly GCF_014873145.1 of Nonomuraea angiospora. Classification (NCBI taxonomy): domain Bacteria; kingdom Bacillati; phylum Actinomycetota; class Actinomycetes; order Streptosporangiales; family Streptosporangiaceae; genus Nonomuraea; species Nonomuraea angiospora. The sequence continues at coordinate 8,904,559 of NZ_JADBEK010000001.1, forward strand.
CTCCAGCCGCTCCAGCACGTCACCGGCCGGCTCGGCCCGCACCAGCGCGTCGCACCGCGGCGTCCCGCACCGGTAGACCTTGCCCGCGTAGCCGTTGGACGGCAGGAACACCCGCGAGAACTCGGCGCTCGGCGAGATCAGCGCGTCCCACCGCGCGACCGCGGCCCGCCACTGCGCCCGCGGACCGTCGAAGTCGGTACGCAGGTCGGGCGCGTCGAACCCGATCGACTTGATCCCCTGCCCGTGCCAGGTCTGCAGGTAACGGGTGCCGTGCGGCTTGGGGTAGTCCAGCGGGAAGCCGTGGCTGTCCACCCAGATCCCGGCCCTGGCCATCGTCCAGACGTAGGCCCAGCTTCCGCGCCGGACGAGCCGCGCGTCGGGCGGGAAGTTCCGGCGGCCCCTGGCCACCGACCAGACCACGTCGATCGGCAGGTTGCGGCGGCGCAGCTCCTCGTAGATGGCCCGGGGGCTGCCGCTGTAGCCCTTGCCGACGTCGGACTCGAACAGGGCGAGGTTCTGCCGGGGCGGCACCACCTTGATGAGCAGCTTGTAGGCCCGCAGCTTGTTCGCCGGCGTGCTGAGCCGGCTCATCAGCGCCTGCTTGACCCGCCGCGCCACCGAGCGGGTGACGGAGTCGGGGCGCACGCACAGGTACGCGGCGCACCCCTCGGCCTTCACCGTGCACCCCGGCAGCTCGACGGGCCGCAGCCCCGGGTCGGCGAGGATGCGGTCGGCCGTGGTGTGCCCGTCGGAGGTCCTGGTGAAGACGATGCGCGGCTCGCACCTGCCCGTGGGCTTGCAGACGACGTCGGTGACGTACCCTCCGCCGCCGGACGGCTGCGGCTTTATCGTGATTTTTTGGGATCCGAGCTCCAGGGCCGCCGTCCAGTCCAGCGGCAGCGCCCCGAACGGGTCGTACGTGCGCACGGTCATCCGCACCCGCTCGCCGTCCGAGATGATCTCCGTCAGCTCGTGCCGCAGCCTGGACTCGGAGAAGGGCAGCTCGGCCAGCCGCAGCTTCGTGATGTCCAGGCCGGGCGAGACCGTCGTCCCCCAGTACGTGCGCCCGTTCAACCGCACCGCCGACCTCGGGGCGGCCCTCGGCCCGGTCAGCGAGGCCGCGGCCACCCGCAGGTCCTCGGCCCGGTCGTCGAGGATGAGCTGGCAGCAGACCCGCTCCAGCGGCTCCAGCTCCTCCAGCACCCAGCGGGGCATCTCCTCCATGTACGGCCGGACCATCGCGGCGAACTCCTTGACCCACACCAGGTCCCGCGCCGGCAGCGGGTTGAGGTAGACCCGCAGGTCCTGGCGCACGAACCGGCGCTGCCGCTGGGGCACCAGGTCCCCGGCCCCGTGGGCGCGCAGGACGTCGTCGCTCAGCCGGGCCGCGATGACCCGCTGCCGCACGTTCTCCAGATCGTCGACGCTCAGCGAGATCGAGTCGTTCGTCGCCGCCCGGTGCCAGAGGTAGACCGTCCACGGCACGATCGCGAACCTGCGCGAGAGCGCGTACAGCCCGGTCGAGAAGACGTGGTCCTCGTAGTGGATGTCCTCGGGGAAGCGCAGCGCGTGGTCCCGCAGCCGGCCCACGTCGTAGAGCTTGTTCGTGCTGAAGCAGTCGAGGAACAGGTCGGGCTCCTGGCGGATGCCCTCCACCACCCTCCGCCTGGCGAACAGCTCGGGATAGTAGGGTCTCAGCCGCCCGGTCGACTCGAACAGCCGCGAGATCTGCCCCGACACGAAGTCGGCCCCGGTCCGCTCGATCTCGGTGAGCAGGCTCTTGCAGGCGTGCCTGGGCAGCTCGTCGTCGCTGTCGAGGAACATGACGTACGGCGCGGCCGCGGCGTCGAGCCCGTCGTTCCTGGGCGCGCCGCAGCCCCCGCTGTTGACCTGCCTGCGCAGGTAGAGCACCCGCGGATCGCTGTCCATGAGCCGGGCGGCCACCTCCGGCGTGCCGTCCGTGCTCGCGTCGTCCACGATGATCACTTCGAGGTCGCGCAGGGACTGCCCGAGCACCGAACGCACGGCCCTGGGCAGGCGGGCCGCGTCGTTGTAGGAGATCACGACCACGGTGCAGTCCGGCATCCCACGTCCCCCCGCTGGTACGACCACCTGCGGAAATGGGACTTCCCCCAGCTAGGGCGAAGTGTCCGGACTTGATGGAGTATTTGCTGAAAATCAGCCCTTCAGGCGATCAGCGCCGCAGCCGGCGGATCACCCACACGATGGCCAGCAGCGCCACGAGCGCGCCCGCGACGGGCGCCAGGCGCTTCAGCAGCGGCTGCCCGGCGATCTCCAGCAGGTCCAGCGCCTCCTCGTCGGCCGTGCGCGACGTGCGGGTGGTGCCCGCGGGCCGCGCCTCCGGCTCTGGCGGCGCCGGCACCGCGGTCAGGTGCCGCTCCTCCTCGTGCCGTTTCTCCTCTGGGCCCGGCGCGGCGGCGACCTGCTCCACCGTGGGCTCGGACAGCAGCTCGGCCAGGTTGGCCGCGAACTTCTCGACGAGCCTGCCGCCGACCTCGGCCATCACGCCGCGCCCGAACTGGGCGGGCCGGCCGGTCACGTTGAACGACGTCTCGACGCTCACCTTCGTGGCCTCCTCGGCCGGCGCCAACCGCGCCTTGACCGTGGCCGAGGCCGTGCCGGAGCCCCGGGCCTCCTTGCCGGACGCCTGGATGGTGAGCGTGTAGGTGTCCTTGTCGACGTCCTCGAACCTGGCCGAGCCCTTGTAGGTCACCACGATCGGGCCGACCTTGACCTTCATCCTGCCGGTGAACTCGTCACCCTCGAAGATGTCCAGCGTCGCCCCCGGCAGGCACGGCGCGACCCGCTCGACGTCGAGCAGCACCGCCCACGCCTGCTCGATCGGAACTGGAACAGTGAATTCGTGCTCGAACCGCATCGCCATCGATCCGCTCCTTTTCCCGCTGGTTGCGACACTACGTCGGGGCGGGGGCGCCCCGGAAGAGGCGCCCCCTCCCACCTCCGTGGTCAGGGAGCTCCGGCCGCCGTGCGTACCGCGCGGTGGGTCAGGACCCTGGCCAGATGCCGCCGATAGTCCGGCTGCGCGTGCAGGTCGGACGGCGGCGAGGTGCCGGCCGCCGCCTCCTCGCACGCCTGGCGCAGCTGGTCGCCCAGCTCCACGCCCTCCAGGGCGGACTCGGCGGCGCGGGCGCGCAGCGGCGTCGAGCCCATGTTCGTCAGCCCGATCCTGGCCTCGGCGATCGAGCCGTTGGAGCGCCTGACGGCGGCGGCCACGCCGACGATCGCCCACGCCTGGGCGGTCCGGTGGAACTTCTCGTAGTGGAAGCCCCAGCCGGCGCCCAGCTTCGGGAGCCGCACCCCGACCAGGATCTCGCCCGGCCCCAGCGACGACTCCCAGTAGTCGACGAAGAACTCGGCGGCCGGGATCTCCCGCTCGCCCTCCTGTGACCTGGCCACGAACACGCCCTCCAGCGCCAGCACCACGGCGGGCAGGTCGCCCGCCGGGTCCGCGTGGGCCAGCGAGCCGCCGAACGTGCCGCGGTGCCTGATCGCCGGATCCGCCACCTGCGCCGTGGCCAGCGCGAGCAGCGGGCAGTCGGCCCGGACGACGCCGGAGTGCAGGACCTCGTCGTGCGTGGTCATCGCGCCGATGAAGACGTGGTCGCCGCGGTCGTGCACGCCCTTCAGGTCGGGCAGCCGGCCGATGTCGACCAGCTTCGACGGGTACGCCATCCGCAGCCGCATCAGCGGCAGCAGCGACTGCCCGCCCGCCAGGACCTTGGCGTCCTCGTCGGAGGCGAGCTCCTGGCAGGCCTCCGCCAGCGAACCCGGCCGCACGTAGTCGAACTGCGCGGGGATCATCGCCGAACTCCTTCCAGCGCCCCATCCTGCAGGGCTCTCCAGACGCGCTCGGGCGTGCACGGCATCCGCACGTCGTGGATGCCGCGCGGGCGCAGGGCGTCCACGATGGCGTTCACGACGGCCGGGGTCGAGGCGATCGTGCCCGCCTCGCCCACGCCCTTGACGCCCAGCGGGTTGCTGGTCGCCGGGGACTCGGTCCGGTCGAGCTGGAACGCCGGCAGGTCCGCCGCCGACGGCAGCAGGTAGTCGGCCATCGTCGTGGTCAGCAGGTTGCCCTCGGCGTCGTAGACGGCCTCCTCGAACAGCGCCTGCGCGATCCCCTGGGCGATGCCGCCGTGTACCTGGCCCTCGACGATCAGCGGGTTGACGACCTTGCCGACGTCGTCGACCGCCACGTACGAGCGGATCTTCACCATGCCCGTCTCGGTGTCCACCTCCACCGCGCACAGGTGGGTGCCGTGCGGGAAGGAGTAGTTCTCCGGGTCGAACGTGGCGTCGGAGTCGAGCCGCGCCTCCACGCCCTCCGGCAGGTCGTGCGCCGTGAACGCGGCGTAGGCCAGCTCCTGGATGGTCTTCTGCGTGTCCGTGCCCCGCACCTTGAACGCCCCGGCCGCGTACTCCAGGTCCTCGGGCGAGCATTCGAGCACGTGCGCGGCGAGCTTGCGGGCCTTGTCCTTGACCTTCTCGCACGCCTTCAGCACGGCGATGCCGCCGACGACGAGCGAGCGCGAGCCGTAGGTGTCCATGCCCTTGTGCGCGATGGCCGTGTCGCCGTGCAGCACCGTGACGTCGTCGAACGGCACGCCGAGCGCGTCCGCCGCGATCTGGCTCCACGACGTCACGTGGCCCTGCCCGTGCGGCGAGGTGCCGGTGATGACCTCGACCTTGCCCGTGGGCAGCATGCGCACCGAGCCGTGCTCCCAGCCGCCGGCGCCGTAGTTGGCCTCGCCGAGCATCCTGGACGGGGCCAGGCCGCACATCTCCGTGTACGTGCTGACGCCGATGCCGAGCTGCACCGGGTCGCCCCGGTCGCGCCGGTCGGCCTGCTCCGCGCGCAGCTTGTCGTAGCCGAACAGGGCCAGCGCCCTGTCCGTGGCCGCCTCGTAGTTGCCCGAGTCGTACGTCAGGCCGGAAATGGTGGTGTACGGGAACTCGTCGTGCTTGATCCAGTTGCGCCGGCGCACCTCCACCGGGTCCATCTTGAGCTCGGCGGCCAGCTCGTCCATCACCCGCTCGATGCCGAACGTGGCCTCCGGCCGCCCCGCGCCCCGGTAGGCGTCCGTGGGCATCTTGGTGGTGAACACGCCCGTGCAGCCGAACTCGTACGCGTCCATCTTGTAGATCGCGTTGAACATCGACGCGCCGAGCAGCGGGATGCCCGGCGTGACCAGCATCAGGTACGCGCCCATGTCGGCCAGCAGGTCGACCTGCAGCCCGCGGATGCGCCCGTCGGCCTCGGCGGCCAGCCGGATGTGCTGGATCTGGTCGCGGCCGTGGTGCACGGTCAGGTTGCCCTCGGAGCGGGACTCGGTCCACTTGACCGGCCTGCCGAGCTTGCGGGCCAGCAGCAGGCAGAGCACCTCTTCCGCGGTGACCTGCAGCTTCGAGCCGAACCCGCCGCCCACGTCGGGGGCGATCACGCGGAGCTTGTGCTCGGGGATGCCGGTCACCACGGCCAGCATGACCCGCAGGACGTGCGGGATCTGCGTGGACGACGAGATCGTGAACGCGTCGCCGTCGGTGTCGGCCAGGACCGCCCGCGGCTCCATCGCGCTCGGGATGAGCCGCTGCTGGATGTAGGTCCGGTCGATGACGACGGGGGCGTCCCTGAACGCGGCGTCGATGTCACCGGAGTTGATCTTGACGCTGAACGCCTTGTTGCCCGCCTCGTGGACCTTCGGGCTGCCGTCCGCCAGCGCCTCGTTCATGTCGAGGACCGCGGGCAGCGGCTCGTACTCGATGTCGATGGCCTCGAGCGCGTCGGCGGCGCGGTAGCGGTCGGTCGCGATCACGCAGGCCACGGCCTCGCCGACGTACCTGACCTCGGACACCGCCATCGGCGGGTGGTCGGGGATGACGATGTCCTCGCTTACCGGCCACGCGCACGGCAGGCTGCCCTGCTCGGCGGCGAAGTCCTGGCCGCTGAAGGCCGCCACGACCCCGGGCAGCTCACGCGCCCCCGAGACGTCGACCCTGGTGATCCGCGCGTGTGCCATCGGGCTGCGCAGGAACATCACCTGCAGCATCCCCGGGCGGGAGAGGTTGTCCGTCCACTGCGTGCGCCCCGTCAGGAGCCGTGCGTCCTCCTTGCGCCGACGCGGCCTGCCGACCTCTGACGTGCCCGCGGGCTCGTTGATCTGATCGCTCTGCTCTATCTGCTCGGCGACCATGCCGGTGTCGATCTCGCTCATGGCGTCGTCACCGCCCGCCCCATCTCCTGCGCGCCCCGGCGCACGGCCTTGACGATGTTGCAGTAGCCGGTGCAGCGGCAGAGATTGCCCTCCAGGCCCTGCCTGATCGCCTCCTCCGACGGCTCGGGATCCTCCCTGAGGAGGTCTATCGCGGCCATGACCATGCCGGGCGTGCAGTAACCGCACTGCAGCGCGTGTTCTTCGTGGAAGGCCCGCTGCATCGGGTGCATCGACCCGTTGACGCCCAGGCCCTCGATCGTGACGACCTCGCAGCCGTCGGCCTGCACGGCGAGCACGGAACAGCTCTTCACGCTCGTGCCGTCGAGCATGACCGTGCAGGCGCCGCAGTTGCTGGTGTCGCACCCGACGGGGGTGCCGGTCTTGCCCAGCCGCTCTCGTAGCAGATGTACGAGCAGGAGTCGCGGCTCCACGTCCTCCTCGTACTTGATCCCGTCGACGGTGACGGTGATTCGGGGCATACGTCCTCCCTCAGGAGCAGGGGATTGGCGGACACACCCGAACCTACGCCGGTGTTTTTCCCGGTCAAGGGTTACTTACCGCGAACCACCCTGGCGATGATCGCCACCAGCCCCGCGAACGCCAATCCCAGCACCAATACCCCGATCAGGACCAGCGGATCCGTGATCGCGCGTGTCACTATGAGAATGCCCAGAACCACGAAGAGCACACCGCTGAGCAGGGCCATCCAGTCGGTCCGGTGCCTGCTCATTGCCTCACTCCGTTCGGCGGCTCGGTCGCTTCAAGCCGTCGCCTTCCCTCGTCGCTCTGGTCGCTACGCTCCCGCCGCTCCTCAGTCCAGGCGACGGCGCTCCCTCGCAGGCGTCGCGGCCGTTCGACCTCACGCGGCACGCCGCACCTCCATGTCCCCGAGCCCGCCCCGCAGGTTGAGGACGATGGTCGAGACCTTGCCGTCGGGCTTCACCTCGGGCTCCAGCACCTTGTCGTACCGCACGTCCACGCCGCCCCTGACCGAATGATCGAGCTTGATGTCGCCGACCTTGTTGGCGGCGTGCACCTCGATCCTGGCCGTCGGCGGCACGATCACCATCAGCTCGCCCATCGTCACCGCCGCGTTGAACGTCACCTCGGCGCCCGGCTCCAGCTTCAGCTCCGACAGGTCCAGCCGCCCGTCGCCGACTCCGACGTCGTACAGCATGCTCGACTGACTCACGCTGGTCGGCACCCAGTTCGACTCGCCGATGTTCCTGGGGATGCCCCCGAGCACGAAGCCCAGGGCCACGATGACCGCCACCAGCGTCCCCGTGGCCACCAGCCCGGCCCCGCGGCCCCACCAGGCGGCGACCAGCAGCCCGGCGCCGATCGTGATGAGCACGGCGCCGCCGACGATGGTCGGGCTCACTCCTGCGGCCGACCTGGCTTGGACCGCCACGACGATCCCTCCAATGATGATTGCCAGCAGGATGGTGATGGCGCCGATGAACGACTTGGGGCGCGGCTTCCGCTCCTTCTTGGGGACCGGTTGGCCGTACAGGACGGGGTCGTACGGGGAGTAGCCCGCTGCCCGCTTGGCGGGGTCGAGCGGCTGGTAGGGGCCCTTCGGCGCGAACGGCTCGCCGTAGGGGGTGTAGTCGAGGCGGGTTCTGGGCTGCGGCTGGTACGACGGGACCCGGTGCTCGGCGGTGACCTTGGTGTCCTCGCCGGCGGACGCGGGCTCACGGGCGGACGGGGGCTCATCGGCGGGCACGGGTCGACCGGCGGGGGCGGGCGGCGCGGCCTCGTTCGCCCGCGTCGGCGGCTCCGGCCCCCGTTCCTCGGCGACGTCCCTGGCCGTCTCCTGAACAGCTTCCTGGATCGGCTCCGGGACGACCGTCTCCCGCACCGGCTCGGAGGCGGCGGGCTCCTGGACCGGCGGTGGCGCCGCTGAGGGCGTGGCGACCGGCGGCGGGGCCGCTGCGGGTGTGGCGACCGGCGACGGTCCCGCTGCGGGCGTGGGCCTGACCGGCGGCGGTCCCGTGGGGGGCGTGGGCCTGACCGGCGGGGCCTCGGGAGCCGCGGTCGTCTGCCTCCTGCTCAGCCGTTCGGGCATCGAGCGGGCCAGCCCCAGCAGGTCCACCCCGCTGGAGTGGGCCGCGAGCAGCGAGACGGCGAGCAGGACGCACACCACCAGGGTGCCGGTGTCGAGCCACACCGTCGCCAGGTTGAGCGCCAGCCCGAACGCCATCACCGCCGTCAGCAACGCCATCACGGTCTCGGCGTCGAAGTCGCGGCGCGTCCACTGCTCGATGATCCCCGGCCTGCCGTTCGGCTCCTTCATCAGCAGGAACGCCGCGAGATAGAGGAACAGGCCGATGCCGGAGCCGAGCAGAAGCATGGCGAAACCCACGCGGAACACCACGGGGTCGACGCCGGTGTGCCGCCCGAGACCGGAACAGACGCCCATGAGGAAGCGCCCCTCGCTGCTGCGTCGCAGCGACCGGGGCGGGGCGGCCGGTTCCTTGGGCGGAGCTTCTGTCATGTCACCATCGTGGACCTACATGTGATGTGCTCGCATCCGGGAGACCCCTGACCCGACCCGGGGGTTGTTCCCTGATGCCCGAAGTGCCCCCGACATGTGACTATGGCGATGTTATGGCTGACCAGAAGACTCTCGCCGAGCCGACCGGCGACGCGCCCTATCGGCGCCTGATGCGCCCCATGGAGGGCCGCCTGCTGGGCGGCGTCGCCCAGGGGCTCGCGGCACAGCTCTCGCTCGATCCCGTGGTGATCAGGCTGATGTTCGTGCTGCTCAGCGTGGTGGACGGGGTCGGCATGGTGGCGTACGCCGTGTTGTGGATGGTCACACCACGGCAACCGTACGAGGGCCAGCCGCCGCAGCGGGACTGGAGCCAGCTGGCCGCGTTCAGCGCGATCGGGGTGGCGCTGTTCGCGTTCGGCTGGCTCACGGGGGCGTCCCAGGGCGGGATCGGCATGCTTCCGTTCGCCGTGGGCGGGATCGGAGCGCTGATCCTCTGGCAGCAGGCCGATCCGGAGCGCCGCAAGAGCTGGGTCCAGGGCGCCACCACGAGCATCAGGAAGAACCGGGTTCGCACGCTGCTCGGCGTGACGCTCGTGGTGATCGGCGCGGCGGGCTTCCTGTACGCCGAGGGCGAGCTGAACCAGGCCAAACCCGGTCTGATGTTCACCGTCGTGGTGGTCGGCGGCCTGGCCGTCATCTGCGCGCCCTGGCTCGCCGGCCTGTGGAAAGAGCTGCAGTTGGAGCGGCGCGAGCGCATCAGGCAGGAGGAACGCGCCGAGGTGGCCGCCATGGTGCACGACTCGGTGCTGCACACGCTCACCCTCATCCAGCGCGTCGCGCACGATCCGCGCGAGGTCACCCGGCTGGCCCGCTCCCAGGAGCGCGACCTGCGCAACTGGCTCTACCAGCCCGCCCAGGACGCCGACGCCACCGTGGCGGCCGCCGTACGCAGGATCGCGGCCGAGGAGGAGGACGCCCACGGGGTGCCCATCGAGGTCGTCTGCGTGGGGGACATCGCCCTGGACCCGGTGGGTAAGCTGGCCGCCCAGCTCAAGGCGGCCCGGCAGGCGATGGTCAACGCGGCCAAATACTCTGAGAGCCCGGCCATTTCCGTCTATGCCGAAGTAGAGGGTGAAGAGGTCACGATTTTCGTGAAGGATCGTGGCAAGGGGTTCGACCTCGATGCCGTGCCACTCGACAGGATGGGCATCAGGGAGTCCATCATCGGGAGAATGGAACGCCACGGAGGCACGGCCCGGGTACGCACCTCCGTCGGTGAGGGCACGGAAGTGATGTTGACCATGAAGGTGGAGAAGGCATGACGCGCGTGTTGATCGTCGACGATCACCGGCTGTTCCGCTCCGGCGTACGCGCCGAGCTGGGCGACTCGATCGAGGTGGTGGGCGAGGCCGAGGACGTGGAGACGGCCGTCAAGGCGATCGCGGAGCACCAGCCCGACGTGGTCCTGCTGGACGTGCACATGCCGGGCGGCGGGGGCCAGGAGGTGCTGCGCCGGGTCCTGGGCGCGGGCTCCCAGGTGCGTTTCCTCGCCCTGTCGGTCTCGGACGCCGCCGAGGACGTCATCGGCGTGATCCGGGGCGGGGCGCGGGGCTACGTGACCAAGAACATCAGCGGCAAGGAGCTGACGGACGCCATCCGCCGGGTGGCCGAAGGGGACGCGGTCTTCTCGCCACGGCTGGCCGGGTTCGTCCTGGACGCCTTCGCCTCGTCGGAAGCGCCGTCCATCGATCCGGAGCTGGATTCTCTGACGCAGCGCGAGCGCGAGGTGCTGCGCTTGATCGCGCGGGGGTACGCGTACAAGGAGATCGCCAAGGAGCTCTTCATCTCCGTCAAGACCGTGGAAACCCACGTCTCGTCGGTCCTGCGCAAGCTCCAGCTCTCCAATCGCCACGAACTATCCCGCTGGGCCACCGCCCGCCGCCTCGTCTGACGCCCCGCGCTCGCTAAGTCGTCCGGCACGGCACGAGCCCGCACCCGGCCGGCACTTCCTCGACTCCTCACCAGGGCCGCCCTTCACCTTCTCCACCCCTCACCCCCTCCACCCAGCGCGGCCCGCCTCCTCCCGCCACGGCCCCCCACCACGGCCTCCCACCACGGTCGGTCTCACGCGGCCAGCCTCATCCGGCGACCTTCTCACCGCAGCGCCCCTCACCGCAGCGCCCCTCACCGTGGCGCCCCTCACCTGGCACCCTGACGGCGGCCCCTCATCACGGCGGTTCCTCATCACGGCGGTTCCTCAACGGCGCTCCCACAGCCATCCCCAGCACCTCAACGTCCCGCCAGCCATCCCCATCCGCCAGCCCCGCGCACTCCGCCGCCCGTGCCCCCCGGCGGCCCGTGCCTCCCGTGCACCCCGCTGTGCCTGACGCCGCCCCGGGCACCCTCCCCATACTCCTAAATCCGGCAGCGCTGGCGGAAGCGGGGGCGTGGTTTCCCCCTGGGATGGGGGTTCATCCGTGCCGGTTTGGAACGTTACGGGATAGTTATCACTGGTACGCCCACAAAACTCCCGCCTCAGTTGTCACACATAAAGGAGAAAAAGCACATAGCCCAGGAGTAGCCCCCTTGAATCGCGTCCCCCGGATGCTGCCGGCCCTGGTCGCATTGGCCGCCATGACGGCCTGTGCGGCGGAGAGCGTCCACGTTCCCCAAACGCAGCAAGCCTCGGTGGTCCGGGCCGCCGGCGCGGCGAGCGTCACGGCCCCGGTGCAGGTCACCGACCCGGCTAAGCCGGAAAAGAAGGTCAAGCTCGATATAGCCGACATAACCCCGATGGGGGAGAAGACGGAGAAGGTAGGCGTCGGCTTCCCGATCATCGTCACGTTCGACCGCGACGTGAAGGACCGGGCGGCCGTGGAGGCGCTGCTGGAGGTGGAGGCGGAGAAGCCGGTCGACGGCGCCTGGCGCTGGGTGTCGGCGCGCAAGGTCATCTACCGGACGAAGACGTACTGGAAGCCTCACCAGAAGGTCCTCTTCACCGCCCGCCTGTCGCAGCTCCCCGGCAACACCGGTGCCAAGGACGTCTCCCGCCGCTTCGCCGTCGGCACGTCGCAGATCTCCGTGGTCAACACCCGGAACCACCAGATGAAGGTCTACCGCGACGGCAAGCTGGCCAAGAAGATCCCGATCAGCGCAGGCAGGGGCGGGCTGATCAGGAACGGCGTGGACGTCTACCTCACCACCAGCGGCGTTCACCTCACCATGGGCAAGAAGGCCGTGGAGACCATGACCTCCTCCTGGATGGGCGTGACGGATCCCAAGGACCCGCGCTACTACAAGGAGGAGATCCCGTGGGCGGTCCGCATCTCCGACAGCGGTGAGTACGTCCACCAGAGCGCCGGCTACTACCAGTTCCTCGGCCGCTCCAACCAGAGCCACGGCTGCGTGCGGGCCACCCCCGCCGGGGCCAAGTGGTTCTACGGCATCGCCCAGCGCGGCGACGTCGTCAAGATCACCGGTACGAAGCGCAAGCTGCAGTGGAACAACGGCTGGAGCTACTGGCAGCTGAACTGGACCCAGTGGAAGAAGGGCAGCGCCCTGAAGGGCTGACCCCGTAATAACGCCATCAGGGCCGCTCTCCCCAGACCAGGGAGAGCGGCCCTCAGTCCGTCAGGGGCCGGTCAGAGCTTGTCGATGGGCGCGTACGCCAGCAGCAGCGTCTTCTCCCCGCCGCTGCCGAAGTCGATCTTGACCTTGGTCTTCTCCGCCACCCCGTCCACGGACACCACCGTGCCCAGCCCGAACGCGTCATGCGTCACCCGGTCGCCGGGCGCCAGCGAAGGCACCTTCCGCCCGCCGCTCTTGGCGGGCGCGGGGCGGGCGGCGGGCTCCTTGCGGGTGGCCGCGCTCCAGGCGGACTTCTCCGGATCCGTACGCCAGTCGATGAGCTGCCCCGGCACCTCGTTCACGAACCGCGAGGCCGGGTTGAACGACGGCGCCCCCCAGGAGCTGCGCACGGCCGCCCGCGTGATGTAGAGCCGCTGCTGCGCCCTGGTGATCCCCACGTACGCCAGCCGCCGCTCCTCCTCCAGCTCCTTGGGCTCCCCGAGCGAGCGGATGTGCGGGAACACCCCGTCCTCCATGGCCGTCAGGAAGACGACGGGGAACTCCAGCCCCTTGGCCGTGTGCAGGGTCATCAGCGTGACGACCCCCTGCCCGCCGTCGGCCTCGGGGATCTGGTCGGCGTCGGCCACGAGCGACACCTGCTCCAGGAACTCCACCAGCGTCCCCTCCGGATTTGCCTCCTCGAACTCGGAGGCGACGGAGATGAGCTCGTTGAGGTTTTCCAGGCGCGACTCGTCCTGCGGGTCCTCCGACGCCTCCAGCTCGGCGCGGTAGCCGGTGGCCACCAGCACCTCCTCGGCCAGCGCCGACGGCGGCATGCCCTCGGCCTTGGCGATCAGCTCCTCGACCAGCGCGACGAACTCGCGTACGGCGTTGAGCGAGCGCGTGGCCATCCCGTACGCCTCGTCGGCCCTGCGCAGCGCGTCCCAGAACGAGATGCGCTCGCGCGACGACAGCGCCTCGACCATCGCCTCGGCGCGGTCGCCGATGCCGCGCTTGGGCACGTTGAGGATGCGGCGCAGCGAGACCACGTCGGCCGGGTTGGCCAGCACCCGCAGGTAGGCCAGCAGGTCCTTGACCTCCTTGCGCTCGTAGAAGCGCACGCCCCCGACCACCTTGTACGGCAGCCCGGTGCGGATGAAGATCTCCTCGAACACGCGGGAGGCCGCGTTGGTGCGGTAGAAGACGGCCACCTCGCCCGGCTTGACGCCTTCCTCGTCGCTGAGCCGGTCGACCTCCTGGGCCACGAACATGGCCTCGTCGTGCTCGTTGTCGGCGACATATCCCACGATCTTGGGCCCGTCGCCCTGGTCGGACCAGAGGTTCTTGGGCTTGCGCGACTCGTTGCGCGCGATGACCGCGTTGGCGGCGGCCAAAATGTTCTGGGTGGAGCGGTAGTTCTGCTCCAGCAGGATGGTGCGCGCGTCGGGGTAGTCGCGCTCGAACTCCAGGATGTTGCGGATCGTCGCGCCGCGGAAGGCGTAGATGGACTGGTCGGCGTCGCCCACCACGCACAGCTCGGACATGTCGGCGCCCGTCCGGACCAGCTCGCCGTCGGTCGTGCGCAGCTCGGGATGCCCGACCAGCTCCCTGATCAGGATGTATTGGGCGTGGTTGGTGTCCTGGTATTCGTCGACCAGCACGTGCCTGAACCGCATCCGGTAGTGCTCGGCCACGTCGGGGAAGAGCTGGAACAACGTCACCGTGTTCATGATGATGTCGTCGAAGTCCATCGCGCCGGCCTCGGTCAGCTTGAGCTGATAGGCCTTGTACGCCTCCGCCAGCGTCTTCTCCAGATGCGAGCCCGCCTTGTCGAGCGCGGTCTCGTAGTCGATCAGCTCGTTCTTGAAGTTGCTGACCTGGGCCGAGAAGGAGCGCGGCGGGTAACGCTTGGGATCGAGCTCCATCTCCCTGCAGACCATGGCCATGAGCCGCTGCGAGTCGGCCTGGTCATAGATCGAGAAGCTCGACGGGAACCCCAGCCGCTTGGCCTCCCGCCGCAGGATGCGCATGCAGGCGCTGTGGAACGTCATCACCCACATCGCCCTGGACCGCGGGCCGACCAGCTTGTCGATGCGCTCCTTCATCTCGCGGGCGGCCTTGTTGGTGAAGGTGATCGCCAGGATCTCGCCCGGGTGCACCTCCCGCTCGGCCAGCAGGTACGCGATGCGATGCGTGAGCACCCGCGTCTTGCCGGAGCCCGCCCCCGCCACGATGAGCAGCGGACTGCCATGATGGATCACGGCCTCGCGCTGCTGAGGGTTGAGGCCGTCGAGCAGAGGGTGGTCAACAGAGACTTGGGTCGGCACCTACCTAGGTTAAGACGCCCCACCGACAATCGGCGCCCGGAATGCCTTCGGCGGGGGGCCGGTTGTCTTTTCGTAGAACATCAGAAAGGGGAGCCATGCTGCCGGAAGCCGAGATCAACCGGGTCCTCGTGGTGACCGCCCATCCGGACGACGTCGACTTCGGCGCGGCGGGGAGCGTGGCGCTGTTCGTCGACAAGGGCGTCGAGGTCACGTACCTGCTGGTGACGGATGGCGACGCGGGCGGCAACGAACGTACGCTGGACAACTCCGGCATGGCCGAGCTCCGCAGGACCGAGCAGCGGGCCGCCGCCAAGGCGGTCGGCGTCACCGACGTGCGGTTCCTCGGCTACAAAGACGGGCTCGTGGTGCCCTCGATCGAGCTGAGGCGCGACATCTCCCGCGTGATCCGCCAGGTCCGGCCGGACCTGGTCATCACCCACCACCCCGATCGCAACTACCTCAACGTCGCCCCCAGCCACCCCGACCACCGCGCGGTGGGCGGTTCCGCCCTGGACGCCGTCTACCCGGACGCCCGCAACCCCTACGCCTTCCCCGAGCTGGTGCTGGAGGAGGGCCTGGAGGCGTGGACCGTGCGCGAGGTCTGGCTGACGGGTGGCTCGACCCCCAACCACTGGGTGGACGTCACCGAGGCCATGGACCGCAAGCTCGCGGCCTTGCAGTCACATGTGAGCCAGGTCGCCCACGTGGAAGGCTTCGTCGACTTCATCAAGACCCGCTTCGCCGCCTGGGCCGACCAGGCCGGCTTCCCCTCGGGCCACTACGCGGAGGCCTTCCAGGTCGTCCCCACGGGCTGACCCTTCCTAGGACACGGACCCAGGGGACACGACCCAGAGCGAGGGCTGGCCGGTGACCTCGGAGATGACGTCGAAGTCCCGGTCGTAATGCAGGATCGTGGCTCCGTGCACCTCAGCACAGGCGGCGATCAGCAGATCGCTCGGTCCGACGGCCCGGTGGTGCGATTTGCGCGCGAGGATCGCCTGGACGTCCAGCGCCCGGGCGGCCACCTCCTTCTCGTGGATCGACAGGAGGCGGAAGCCCTCGCGCAGGTAGTGGGCGTCGCGCTCGTAGCCCGCCGGGTCACGCGCGCTGAAGAGGACCTCGAGCTGCGTGACCTCACAGATGGCCAGCATCTTGTCGAGCATGAGCGGCTCGAGTGCGCGGTGGACCGCCGGGTGCGGCATGCGTGCCAGCGCGCTCTTGTCGATGAGGTAGACCACGCCGGTGGCTACCACGCATGCTTCATGATCTCCGGGTCCAGAAGATCGGAATTGTCCCGGGTGCGCCAGTATTCGAACGCTTCGCGACGCTTTGCCCTTTCGGCGATCTCCTCCAGGGCTGCGTTGACCGTCTCCTTCATGGTCGAAGTCCCCAACTCGTGCTGGGCTACTTCCAGTAGCTCCTTGTCGATGTCGATTACCGTACGCATGCAACACCACCTCCGTGCCTCCATCGTATATCAGAACTCCTGATCTTGATATACGCATTTCCCGCCCTAGGGAAGCGCGCCTTGGAGACGTTAAAGCACCGAGGTGGGGTGTGTGTGGAACGATCCATCCGAAGGTGAAGGATCTTACCCTCCGGGTCAGGAATCCTCATCCCCGGCTGATCAGAGATCCACCAGCACGCCGGGAATTCTCACGTTCAGTCACTTTCGCTTGGCGGCGAGGCGGGCGAAGAGGTAGCCGAAGGAATTGGTGGCCAGGTGCAGCATGGCCGGGGTCAGGAGGCCGCCGCGGCGCCGTAGCTCGCAGAACAGCACCCCGGCCGCCGCCGTGGACACCACGCTCCCCGCCACCACCCGCGCCGTGTCCAGGCGGCCCGGGGAATCGGCCGACGTCAGGGCGCCGAGGGCCGGGTTGGCGTGGGCCATGTCGATGGCCGGGAGGATGTGCCAGAGGCCGAACAGGGACGACGAGATCGCCGTGGCGGCCACCGTGCCGTGATCCTTGCGCAGCATCGCGTACAGGGCGCCCCGGAAACCCACCTCCTCCAGCAGGACCGTGCCCAGCGGGACCTGGAGCAGGGCCTCCTCCAGGACGCGGGCGCGCGACAGCGACAGGGCGCGCTCGTCGCGGAAGAGCTGCCTGGTGCGGGGGTTGGCGATGCCGACGGCGTAAACGGCCGCCACCGCGGCCGCCAGCGCGCCTCCCGCCACGGCGCCGCGCCGGCCGTGCTCGAACCCGAGCTCCTTCCACGACAGGCCGGACCCGCGGGCCGTCGCCACCAGGGCGGCGGTCGCGGCGGCCGAGGTCAGGGGGGCTAGGCGGGGGGCCACCTTGTTGTTCAGGAGGTTGGCTGCGGCGAGGATCGCGATCGAGCGGAGCAACACCTTGCCAGGCTACGTCGCTCACCCCATCTTCGCCCCCCGCCGCCGACTTCCCCATGCGCCGCCAGCGCCGCCTGCTTCGCCCGTGCCGCCGGCTTCGGCTGCACCGCCTGCTTCGGCTGCGCCTGCCGCTCCGCTTGCGCCGCCAGCGCCGCCTGCTCCGTTTGCCCCCTCCGCTCCGCTAGCGCCGCTGGTTTCGTCCGCTCCGCTTGCGCCGCCCGCGCCGCCCGCCCGCTTCGCCCCGCACCGCTTGCGCCGCCCGCGCCGCCTGCTTCGGCTGCGCCTGCCGCTCCGCTTGCGCCGCCCGCGCCGCCTGCTTTCCCGGCGCCGCCTGCACCGCTTGCGCCGCCAGTACCGCCCGCTTCGCCCCGCTCCGCTTGCGCCGCCAGTACCGCCCGCTTCGCCCCGCTCCGCTCGTGCTGGCCGCTCCGCTTGCGTCGCCAGTGCTGCGCTTCGCTCGGGCTGCTTGCGCCGTCCGTGTCGCCTACTTCGCCCGCTCCGCTTGCGCCGTCCGCTTGGCCCGTGCCGCTTGCTTGGCCCGTGCCGCTTGCTTCGCCCGTGCCGCTTGCTTGGCCCGTGCCGCTTGCGCTGTCCGCTTCGTCGGCTTCGCGTGCGCCGCTGGGTTCGCCCGTGCGGTCGGTCGGTTGGTGTCAGGAGGCGGCTGGGCGGCGCCAGCCTGTGGGGAAGCGACTGCGGCGGCGCTCCTCCGGGGTGAGGCCGCCCCAGATGCCCTCCGACTCGCCCGAACGTAACGCGTACGCGCGGCACTCCTCGATGACCTGGCAGCGCGCGCAGACCGCTTTGGCGCGGGCCTCCTGCAAGGGCGTGGGGGCGAGGGGGAAGAAGAGGTCAGGGTCGCTGGATCTGCACGCACCCCTTCGCAGCCAGCCGATCTCCTCCAATGGCATGGGTCAACGGTAGAACGAGACCATGATCGGTTACATCATCCTCTCGGTTGACCCGCGTATACATCCTGGAGTCCTACTCCGCGTCCTCGCGTACACCCACGGTCAGCACGCGTTCACGCCGTCCCTGTAGCCGGTCGCGAACGACGTCTGGCGCTGCTCGGCCGTCCCGTGAGCCGACGGGTTCAGCCAGTCGTCCGTCGGGTCGCCCGCCGCCTCCAGGCTCATGAGCAGCTCGTCCTCGTCGCCCGGCTCCGCGTCGAGCGCGCCCGAGCGTACGAGCGCCGAGAGGGTCCCGCCCGCGTAACAGTCGGCCTGGAGCTCCATTTGTACGTTGAGCTGGAAGTCCGTCTGGAGCTGGGCCTGGATCGCGTGCCCGAACTCGTGGGGGATGATCACATAGACCGACCCGTCGCCCATCTCGTTCCAGAGCGATTCCATCCAGGTCTGGTCAAAGGCGATGAAGTGGCCGATGGGGCAGTAGAAGGCGTTGTTCGGTACGGCGGGCTCGTTGCCGCAGCTGGGTCCGGAGTTCCCGGAGTAGGGGACGAAGCCGGCGATAGGCCGATAAGTCCGCCCGCTCTGCTGGAACTGCTGCGTCCAGAACGCCTCCGTCAGCGTACGGGCGGCCCGCACATCGTCCTCGAACGAGTCGGCCCCCTGGGTGTCCATGGACGGCCGCCCGCCGAGGCCGCAGGCGCCGAGCAGGAGGATGAGGGCGAGGACCAGGATGCGCTTCACGGGCTTCATACGTCCCAAGTGTGCACGGGCTCATTGGAGTGCATCCGCTCGATGTAGTCGAGCGTCATGGACCGCAGCGCCTCGTGCCGGTCCCCGGAGCTCCTTTCATGCGCGCGTACGCGTTCCACCTGCCAGCTCGCCCCCGTACGGCCGGTCAGGCAGCGCCCCTCGATGATGCCGAGCAGCCGGTCGGCCACGGGACCGTCCACGCCCCACCTGGCCAGCCCCTCGCGCGCCATGGGCAGCAGGCGGCGCAGGATCAGCTCCGCCGCCGGCACCTCACCCATGCCCGGCCAGTACAGCCGCGCCTCCAGCCCGTGCCGGGCCGCCGCGCCGAGGTTGTCCTCCGCCGCCTGGAACGACATCTGACTCCAGATCGGCCGCTCGGCGTACGGCAGCATGCGCATCAACCCGTAGTAGAACGCCGCGTTCGCCGCGATGTCGGCCACGGTGGGCCCGGCGGGCAGCACGCGGTTCTCCACGCGCAGGTGCGGCACCCCGTCCACCACCGCGTACACCGGCCGGTTCCACCGGTAGATCGTGCCGTTGTGCAGGGTCAGCTCGTGCAGGTGGGGGATGCGGCCCTGTTCGAGCTCGGTACGGGGGTCCTCGTCCTCGCACAGGGGCAGCAGGGCCGGGTAATAGCTGACGTTCTCCTCGAACAGGTCGAAGACACTCGTGATCCACCGCTCTCCGAACCACACCCTCGGCCGCACGCCCTGCGCCTTCAACTCGGCCGGCCGCGTGTCCGTGGCCTGCTCGAACAGGGTGATCCTGGTCTCGCGGTGCAGTTCCTTGCCGAACAGGTACGGGGAGTTGGCCGCCACCGCGACCTGAGGGCCGGCGATGGCCTGGGCCGCGTTCCAGTGCGAGGCGAACGCGTCGGGGCTGACCTGCAGATGCAACTGCACGCTCGTGCACGCGGCCTCGGGGGCGACGCTGTCCGCGTGGGTGTCCAGGCGCTCGACGCCCTCGATGGCCAGGTGCAGGTCCTCGCCCCTGGCCGCGAAGATCTGCTCGTTGAGCAGGCGGTAGCGGGGGTTCGCGGAGAGAGTGCCCTCGCCGATGTCCTGCTCGCGCAGGGTGGGCAGGATGCCGATGAGTACGAGGTGGCCGTCCTGGGAGCGGGCGCGTTCCTCGGCGTGGTTGAGCCGTGCCCTGACGTCGTCCTCCAGGCGGAGCGCGCCGTCGCCGCCCAGTTCCTGCGGCTCGATGTTGATCTCGATGTTGAACTGCCCGAGCTCCGTCGCCCAGTCCGGCTGCTCGATCGCGGCGAGGACCTGGGCGTTGCGCATGGCCGCCTCGCCGTACGCGTCCACGATGTTGAGCTCGATCTCCAGGCCGGCAAGGGGACGTTCGAACTCAAAGCGGGACTCGCGCAACATCTGGGCGAAGACGTCGAGGCATCGATACACCTTTTCCCGATATTTGCGTCGGTCGTCCCGGCTGAAGATGACGCTTGGCACGTCTCTGCCCATATCAGGAAATGTCGCACGCCAACGCCAAACCCAACAAGCCCAGAAGATGTGGCCGGGGTGCGGTGGCGGATGTGGCGCGGTGGCGAGTTCGGCTGTGGCACCGGGGCGTGCCTGTGCTGATGACTGTGGGACTCCTGCGCCGCGCTGTGGACGTTCGTTATAGGAGCGGTCTGAGGGCTCGGGGCGCAGTTTTGGCATGGGTGTGAGCGGCAGGGCCGTGGAGATGCGCTGCGCATCTGCCGGCCCGTATCGCGCACATGTTCCATCCGGCAATGTCAACGATTGGTATCGTTGTGGCCACGCAACGTGAAAATCTGGAGGGGGCGAGTGCCAGTCATGCCGGCGTGCCCGTTCGACTGCGATCCACAGGCGTCGGCCGTGTGGTGCCCTCGGCGGCCGGCCGTGGATCACGTCGGCATCATGGCGGAGGTCGGCGAGCATGGCTGAGCTGTGTCCGATCGCTCCCGCATTCGTGGTGCCCGGCCCGTCCGGTGTCGCCGTCCGCGATCGGCTCAAGCACCTCACCCCCGCAGGCGAGCAGGTGCTGCGCCTGGTCGGCGCGCATCTGGGTGCACTGGCATCCGCCGACCTGAAAAGCCGATGCGCCGACGGGTTGGCCCACTGCGTCGTCACCTGGGCGGCCCGCAAACGCGAGTTGACCGCCCACTCGTCGGCGCGCTGGGCCGGGGCCATCACCAAAGCGTCGCACGATCAGTGGGCGCTGGCGCGCCGCTGCCAGGCCGGCCACATCCGCGACCTCCATGCCGCCATCGCTGTGATAACCCGCCGGCTGTCCCTGCCCGTCGGAAAGAAGGGCACTCGCAAGGAGCCGGCCGGCTACCGTTCGGCGCAGGAGTGGTTCGTCAAGTCCCGCCGTCTGGGCGTGCTGACCGACCGGCTCGCCCGTCGGAAGGCTGATCAACAGGCCGGGCGGGTGCGCGTGGTGCGGGGCGGCAAACGCCTCGCACGTGCCCGGCACCATCTGGAGGCCGCCGGGCTCACCGAGGCCGAGTGGCGGCAGTGGTGGCAGGCCGAGCGCTGGTTCCTGGCCGCCGATGGCGAGTCCGGCAAACGCTACGGAAACGAGACCATCCGCATCACCCCCGACGGCCGGGTGTCGATCAGACTGCCCACACCGCTGACACCACGCAAACGCGCCGCACGGCCGCTACGTGCTCGCCTGCCGGGTGGCCTTCACCCACCGCGGCACCGAGTGGGCCGATCGCATCGAGGCCAACCGGGCCGTGGCCTACCGCATCCACCTGGACACACAACGAGGACGCTGGTACATCACCGCCTCTTGGCAGATCCCTGCGCCGCCGGCCGTGCCCCTCTCGGCTGCGCTCGCCGCAGGGGTGATCGGGGTGGACACCAATGCCGACCACCTGGCCGCCTGGCGCCTGGATGTCCACGGCAACCCGATCGGCAACCCCCGACGCTTCTGCTACGACCTGTCCAGCAACGCCATGCATCGTGACGCGCAGGTCCGCCACGCGCTGACCCGGCTGCTGCACTGGGCACGCACGTGCGGCGTGAAAGCCATCGCCATCGAAGACCTCGACTTCGCCGCGGAGAAGACCCGGGAGAAGCACGGCCGCCGCAAACGCTTCCGCCGGCTCATCTCCGGCCTGCCCACGAGCAAGCTTCGGGCCCGGCTGACCTCGATGGCCGACGCCACCGGGATCGCGGTGGCGATCGGCAGACGCGCCCAAGGGCACCCGATCCGGCGTCGGACGGCACCGCCCCCTGTTCACCGGAGCGATGAGCAGGGGCATCGGACCATCCAGGCCGAACCGGAAACCCGTGGGCGTGAGGGACCCCCCCGCATCCCCGGACCACGGACACGATCCGTGCCGCCCGGACACGGCGCGTACGCGGGCGACCAGAACGCTCAACACCGTTCGGAGCGTTCGGCTGAGCACGTGCCACTTGTGCTCAGTCCATAGGTACGGTGCTGGGATGCGAGTATTGATTACTGGCGGGGCGGGATATATCGGGAGCACGGTCGCGTCGGCGTGCCTCGATGCCGGGATCGAGCCCGTCATTCTCGACAACCTCATCACGGGCAGGCGCGAGTTCGCGAAGGGGCGGGCGTTCTATGAAGGGGATATCAGCGACGGCCCACTGATTGACAAGATATTTGCCGAATATCCGGATATTGAGGCCGTAGTCCACTGTGCCGCGTTCATCGTGGTCCCCGACTCCGTCGCCGACCCCATTGGCTACTACCGTGCGAACGTCACCAAGAGCCTCGAGTTCGTCGATCATCTGATCCGCAACGGCTGCACCCGGATGATCTTCAGCTCCTCCGCGTCCATCTACCGCACGGGCGACGACCACACGGTGACCGAGGACTCCCCCCTCGACCCCCAGAGCCCGTACGCGCGGACCAAGGCGGTCTGCGAGGCCATGTTCGCCGACATCGCCGCAGGCCGCCCGATCAAGATCCTCTCCCTGCGCTACTTCAACCCGATCGGCGCCGACCCCGAGATGCGCACCGGTCTGCAGTTGCGGCGGCCCAGCCACGCCCTCGGCAAGATGATCGAGGCGTACGAGGAAGGCGTCCCCTTCCGGATCACCGGCACCGGCTACCCGACCAGGGACGGCACGGGCATCCGCGACTACGTTCACGTCTGGGACCTGGCGACGGCGCACGTGGCGGCGCTGCGGCGGTTCGACGGGCTGGACGTCGACGTGATCAACCTGGGCACCGGCGCCGGCACCACCGTCCGGGAGTTGGCCGAGGCGTTCAACCGGGTCGTCGACCGCCCGATCGAGGTCGTCGAGACCGACCCGCGCCCCGGCGACGTGGCCGGCGCCTACACCCGCAGCGACCGCGCCCGCAGCCTGCTGGACTGGCAGGCCCGCTACTCCGTCGAGGAGGGCATCAGGCATTCGCTCGAATGGGCGGGCCTGCGGGAGTCCCGGCTCGGGTAGACCTGCGTCCTGGTGGTCCCGGGTCGCGCGGTTCTAGACGTCCACGAGCCCGATCGCGGCCGGGCTGACCACCAGGACGCACGCCGCGCTCGGGCCGAGGACCGCCTACCGGGAGGCGAGCGCCTCGTTCGGAATGAGCTGGAATTCCTGCAGTTCCTGCAGCATCTCGTCGAGGGCCTGCCGATTGAGCTCTTCGGAGCTGATCACCAGCTCCTCGGGCGGAGCCTTGATCGTCACCTTGTGACCCCAGTCGCTGTAGCGGGTGTCAACCGTTTCCGAACTTGAAGAGCTTTTCACGCCGGTGAAGAAGCGGCTGGGCAGGCCGGTGGAGTCGACGCTCAGCCGATAGTCCACCGAAGGGCCGAAATAGAGCCCTCTGAGCTTGGCCGTCTGTTTGGTGGTGAGTGTGCCTCTGTAGAGGCGACCCGTGCTGGACTTCGCGTGAGAGAGCAGGCCCTTCAACTGGGCAGGCTGGAAGATGTCGAGGGGGTGAAAGGTGCCGCTCGCCCTACTCGCATCGCCCATAAGCAGCCAGGTCTTGCCCTCGGGCAGAGTCTTCGTCAAAGCCTCGCTCTGGACGTAAGCCTGGTTCCCGACGGTCACCGCGCGGAAGTCGATCTTCTCTGAGGGCTTCAGGAAGCTCCCGCGCAGGATCACATCGGAGGCGACGACCCCTGACGCGCCGAACTCGAAGGTGCCGGTCACACGGAGGGCGGTCGGCTTCTTCCCCTTGCCCATCGATCGGGACAATTCGGAGACCTTCACGCCGTGCCCGGGCACGAGCTGCTTCTTCAGCGCCTTCACCGGATCAGGGGTTGCCGCCTGTGCCGGTGCGGCGGTGAGCAGGGCCGCGGCGGCCACCGCCGCCGCCAGAACTCGCTTCATGCGCATCCTTGAAGAGGAGAAAGCCTCCTCCCGCCCCGCGGGCGGAAGGAGGCAGAGAAAGAACTAGTGCTAGTTGGCGAGCGAGTTCAGGGAGTTGTTCGGGATCTCCTGCGGAACGTCGCTGTCCTCACCGAGGTCGTCCACGTCGACCCACAGGTCCTCGGCCGGAGCCTTGATCTTGACCTTGGATCCCCACCCAAGGTACCGGGTCTCGGTCTCGGAGCGGGTCTTGCCCAGGACGCCGAAGTCCAGGCTCCAGCCCGAGTTGAGCGTGGTGACCAGACCCTTGGAGTTGACCTTCAGCGCGTAGTCGATCTTGATCTTGCCGATCGTGCCGGACAGCTTCTGCCCGTAGACCTTGGCCAGTTCGCTGTAGGTGAGGGCGCCCTTGTAGGTGCCGCCCTTGAAGCTCTTGGCACGCGACACCAGCGTCTTGAGCACCTTCGGCTCGAAGACGTCGAGGATCTGGTTGAAGGTGCCGCCGGTCGCCTCGCCACCGCCGTAACGAATCCACTTCTTGCCCTCGGGCAGGTCCTCGGTGAACAGCCCGCCCTGGACGTAGCTGTAGCCACCGACGGTGATGATGCGCGGCGGGGCGAACGCGGCCGCGAGGCTCTTGTCGCTGCCGGACCTGCGGGTCCGGACATCGCTGGCGACGATTCCCGACTTGCCGAACTCGAAAGAGCCGAGCGTCGTGCTGACGCCCATGCTCTTGCCGTCCACGGACATCCGGGTCTTCTCCGAGATCCGTACCCCGTGCCCCGCGACGAACTGCTTCTTGAGCGCCTTCACCGGGTCCACCGGCGCGGCCTGCGCGGCAGGTGTGGCGGTAACGAGCGCGGCAGCGGTGGTTAACGCCAAGCCCGCGAGAATTCGCTTCATACGATTTCCCCGTTCGATTCAAAAGGAGAGGGAGCAGAATCCTGCCAATAGAAGATCACGACCATATATCGACAACCCGGTCACGCGATGCCGAAACGGTGCATTTTCGTGCAGGGTCCGTCCTGGAGAAGTGAGATGACCGTCACAGAGCGGAAGAACCATGCCCCCATGACCTGGGCAGGTCAAGCTTCGGGCTAGGCTTTACCGGCGGAAACGCCCGGCACGCACCCCTGAGCGTAGGAGCTCGCCGTGAGAGAGCGAGGCACGATGCCAACGAGCGGTGAGCGGACGCGACCGTCAGCGCAGTTGCCCGGGCCGTCGAACATCAGTCGGAAAAGCAGGGCGCGAACCCGACAGAGGGCGAGCGACCAAACGGAAGAGGACGGACCCTCGTGGACCTGTTCGAACATCAGGCGAAGGAGCTCTTCGCCGACTACGGCATCCCGGTGCCACGCGGCATCGTCGCACACAACGTGGAGGAGGTGCGGTCGGCCGCCGAGGAGCTGACCGGCCGCGTTGTCGTCAAGGCCCAGGTCAAGACCGGTGGCCGAGGCAAAGCCGGAGGCGTCAAGGTGGCCGACGACGCGGCCGACGCCGTGACCAAGGCCGAAGCCATCCTCGGCATGGACATCAAGGGCCACACGGTCCACAAGGTCCTCGTCGAGGAGGCCAGTGCGATCGCGGAGGAGTATTACTTCTCCTTCCTGCTCGACCGCGCCAACCGTACCTTCCTCGCCATCTGCTCCGCCGCGGGCGGCATGGACATCGAAGAGGTCGCCCACACCGCGCCCGAGAAGGTCGCCAAGGTGCCGGTCTCGGCGCTGACCGGCATCGACCGCGCGAAGGCCCGCGAGATCGCGGTGGCCGGTGGCCTGCCGGAGAAGGCGCTCGACGGCGCCGCCGACCTCATCGAGAAGCTCTGGTGCTGCTTCGTCGACGAGGACGCCACGCTCGTCGAGGTCAACCCGATGATCCTGTCGGCCGACGGCCAGGTCAAGGCCCTCGACGGCAAGGTCACGCTCGACGACAACGCCGGCTTCCGCCAGGCCGACCACGAGGCGCTCGCCGACAAGGCGGCCGAGGACCCCCTCGAGGCCAAGGCCAAGGAGAAGGACCTCAACTACGTCAAGCTCGACGGCGACGTCGGCATCATCGGCAACGGCGCGGGCCTGGTCATGTCCACGCTCGACGTGGTGGCCTACGCGGGCGAGCAGTTCCCCGGCAAGCCGTCCCCCGCGAACTTCCTCGACATCGGCGGCGGCGCCTCGGCCGAGGTCATGGCCGCGGGCCTGGAGATCATCCTCTCCGACCCGAGCGTCAAGTCCATCTTCGTGAACGTCTTCGGCGGCATCACCGCCTGCGACGCCGTCGCCAACGGCATCGTCTCGGCGTTCAAGCTGCTGGAGAGCCGCGGCGAGACCGTGACCCACCCGCTCGTGGTCCGCCTCGACGGCAACAACGCCCAGCTCGGGCGGCAGATCCTGGCCGACGCCGCGCTCCCGCGGGTCGAGCTGGTAGACACGATGGACGACGCGGCCAAGCGTGCCGCCGAGCTCGCTGCGGTAGGTGCGTGACCCATGGCCATCTGGTTGACTGAGAACAGCAAGATCATCGTTCAGGGCATGACCGGTGGCGAGGGCACCAAGCACACTCGCCGCATGCTCGCCTCCGGCGCCCGCGTCGTCGGCGGCGTGAACGCCCGCAAGGCCGGCATCACGCACGAGGGCCTGCCGGTGTTCGGGACGGTCAAGGACGCCATGGAGAAGACCGGCGCCGACGTGTCGGTCGTGTTCGTGCCGCCGGCGTTCACCAAGGACGCGGTCATCGAGGCCATCGACGCCGAGATCCCGCTGTGCGTGGTGATCACCGAGGGCGTCCCGGTCCACGACAGCACCGCCTTCTGGGCGTACGCCGTCTCCAAGGGCAACAAGACCCGCATCATCGGCCCCAACTGCCCCGGCATCGCCTCTCCCGGTGCCTCCAACGCGGGCATCATCCCGGCCGACATCACCACCGCGGGCCGCATCGGCCTGGTCTCGAAGTCGGGCACGCTGACGTACCAGCTGATGTACGAGCTGCGTGACTTCGGCTTCTCGACCGCTGTGGGCATCGGTGGCGACCCTGTCATCGGCACGACCCACATCGACGCGCTCCAGGCGTTCCAGGACGACCCGGGCACCGACGCGATCGTCATGATCGGCGAGATCGGCGGCGACGCCGAGGAGCGGGCCGCCGCCTACATCGAGCAGCACGTCACCAAGCCGGTCGTGGCCTACGTCGCGGGCTTCACCGCGCCCGAGGGCAAGACCATGGGCCACGCCGGCGCCATCGTGTCGGGCTCCGCGGGCACCGCCCAGGCCAAGAAGGAGGCCCTGGAGAAGGTCGGCGTCCGCGTCGGCAAGACCCCCTCCGAGACCGCCCGCCTCATGCGCGAGATCATGCAGGCGCGCTGACCAGCGGGTTTCCGTTTTCCGAAAGCCCCGTGCGGTTCTCCCCGCACGGGGCTTTCCCTTCCCCACCCTTTACGCTTACGGCGGGCGACCCACCCGCCGCACGTGGCCGGCC
Source organism: Nonomuraea angiospora (assembly GCF_014873145.1). Lineage (NCBI taxonomy): Bacteria > Bacillati > Actinomycetota > Actinomycetes > Streptosporangiales > Streptosporangiaceae > Nonomuraea > Nonomuraea angiospora. Next base: position 8,931,944 of record NZ_JADBEK010000001.1, read on the forward strand.
CCCGTCCAGGGAGACGGTCACGAGGTGCGCGGGGCCGGCCGCCGTTACGCCGCCCCGTGGGCCGTCTCCGTGGCCGACCCGGGGCCAGGAGGACAAATCAGGTGTAATTCGACGTCACAAAGTGGATGGGCGGCGGCGCGTCAACCAAGCGCCGGTCGGGAAACCTTGAGAAAATCGCCTACTGTGACGGCGATTCTCGACCAGTTGCGTGCTGCCCCCCGGTCGATGCTGGGCAAGCTCCCCGGGAGCTCAGGCGACGACGACGAGACGAGGCGGCCGCTCCCCGTGTCCGGGATGCTGGCCGCCGCCGCCACGCTGGGCGTCGGCCTGGCCGCGCTCACCACCCTCACCCTCGTCGGCTGGATCGCCGCGCCGCGCGGCACGCTGGGCACGGGGCTGCCGGGCGTGTTCCGCACGGCGGCGCAGCTCTGGCTGGCCGCGCACCACGCCGGGTTCGCGATCCAGGGCGGGCGGGTCGGGCTGCTGCCGCTGGGGCTGATCGTGCTGCCCGCCGTGCTCCTCTACCGCGCCGGGCGGTGGATGGCCCGCGACGCCGACCTGCGGCTGCGGCTGCCCGCCCGGCTGCCGAAGAACAGCCCCAAGGAGCAGGCCGGGGCCCGTCGCCGCGCCCAGCTCGCCGTGGTCGTCCAGGCCGGGGTGTCGCTGGCGGCGCCGTACGCGCTGCTCGCGGGGTTGATCGCGCTCGCGGCGAGCAACGAGATCACGCAGCCGTTCATCGGCGAGGCGCTGCTCAGCCACTTCGTGCTGGCGTTCCTGGCGGGGTCGCTGGCCACGGCGCGGATGATCGGGCCCTGGCGGGTGATGCTGCGGCTGCTGCCCGAGCGGGTGCGCGCGCTCACCGTCGCCACGGCGGTCGCCACGGCGGTGCTGCTCGTGGCCGGGCTCGCGCTGGTGCTGGTCGCCGTCGTGGTGAACTTCGGGCAGGTCAAGGAGCTGTCCGACGTGCTCTCGCCGGGGCTCGTCGGCGGCGTGCTGCTGTTGCTGCTGCAGCTCCTCTACCTGCTCAACGCCGTCGTCTGGGCCTCCTCCTACATCGCCGGGCCCGGGTTCGCGATCGGCGCCGACACCCTGGTCGCGCCCACGGGGGTGCAGCTCGGCACGGTGCCGAGCCTGCCGCTGCTGGGGGCGTTGCCGGAGAGCGGGCCCGTGCCGGGGTGGATGATGGCGGTGGTCGCGGTGCCGTTCGCGGCGGGGGCCGTCGCGGGGGTCATGGTGGCCCGGATCTCGCCGTCGCCCTCCTATGAGGCGGCGCCGCTGTGGGGGTTCCTCAGCGGGGTCGTCACCGGGCTCGTGGCGGGGCTGCTGGCGGCGCTGTCCGGCGGGCCCATCGGCGGCGGGCGGCTGGCCACGATCGGGCCCTCGCCCTGGGAGGTGGCGCTCTCCGTCGCGGTGGAGGTCGGCGTGGCCGCGGGCATCTCCGCCGGCGTGGCCAACCTGCTGCTGCTCAACAAGCGCGCCCGTACGCCGCTCGACAAGGCGGCCGCCCCCGTACGCAAGGCGGGGGCCGCCATCGCCAAGGCGGCGAGCAAGGTCGGGCTGGCCGAGTCGGACCCGCGCCCGCTGCCCGGCCACTGGATGGACGCCACCGAGGCCGACACCCAGGAGATCCCGGTCATCAGGGACGACTGGCAGGACGAGCACGCCTCAGCCGAGGCCGAGACGCTGGCCCAGGCCCGCCCGCGCCTGCCGGAGCCGGACCGCCCGCCCCGCAAGGACATCGTGGACGAGTCGGACGACCGCGGCGGCCACGTCATCTACCTCGACCCGTACGCCTGGGACCGCGACTGATCCGCGTCCGGCGTCGGCTCAGGGCTGCACGGTGCCGAGCAACTGCAGCACGTCGGCGGGCAGCTTGCGCTGGGCCGCGTCCCTGAACTGCGTGAAGCACTCGCCCTGCGCCGAAACGGTGCCCGCGCCCTTCATGCACTCCTGGTAGGCCGAGTATTCGTCCATCAGGTACAGCTGCATTCCCGTGGCCATGGCCGACAGCGCCAGCGCGATCGAGGAGATCGTGATGCCGCCGACGGCGATGCCTGTGGACCGGCCCGCGGCCTTCAGCTGCGGCAGCGCCCGGATCCCCGCCACGAGCGCGAACAGCGCCATGACCAGGCCCGCGAGCGGCAACATGAACGTCATGGCCAGCGCTGCGATGGACAACCAGATCGCTCGGCGACCCGCCGAATCGGCGGGCTGCTGGCCTGCCGGTGCCTGCACCGGTGTCGACACCTGACCTCCTCTGCGTCGCCGGGCGAGGAACAGATACTCTGGCACCCCCACCCTGTTTCCTCATTGGAGTGTGCGTGTCTAAGGCTGGGCGGCTCGTCGTCCTCGTCTCCGGCTCTGGAACCAACCTACAGGCCCTGCTGGACGCTTCTGCCGACCCGTCGTACGGGGCCCGGGTGGTCGCGGTCGGTGCGGACAGGGATGGGATCGAAGGGCTGGCCAGGGCGACGAGGGCACAAGTCCCAACTTTTGTTGAAAAATTGGGCGATTATGCGACGCGGGCGGAATGGGATGCCGCCATCGCGGCCAGAATCGCAGCGTACGAGCCTGACCTGGTGGTGTCGGCGGGTTTCATGAAAATTCTGGGTCCGCCGACCCTCGACGCCTTTCCCGTGCTGAACACGCACCCGGCGCTGCTGCCGTCGTTCCCCGGCGCGCACGGCGTGCGGGACGCGCTCGCCCACGGGGTCAAGGTGAGCGGCTGCACGGTGATGCTGGCCGACTCCGGCGTCGACACCGGGCCGATCGTCGCCCAGGAGGCGGTGCCCGTACTCCCGGATGACGACGAGGCGGTCCTGCACGAGCGCATCAAGACCGTGGAGCGGCGCCTGCTCGTCGAGATCGTCGGCCGGATGGCTCGCGAGGGCTGGACGGTCAGCGGACGTCAGGTCCGCATCGGCAACCTAACAGGAGGGGAATCCACGTGACACGCATCGCCATCCGGCGCGCGCTGATCGCTGTTTACGACAAGTCCGGGCTCGAGGAGCTGGCCAGAGCCCTCGACGGCGCCGGGGTGGAGATCGTCTCGACCGGTGGCACGGCCGCCGCGATCTCGTCGTTCGGGATCCCGGTGACCAAGGTCGAGCAGCTCACCGGGTTCCCGGAGTGCCTGGACGGGCGGGTCAAGACCCTGCACCCGCGCGTGCACGCCGGCCTGCTGGCCGACGTCACCAAGCCGCACCACGTGGCCCAGCTGGAGGAGCTGGAGATCGACCCGTTCCAGCTCGTCGTGGTCAACCTCTACCCGTTCCAGGAGACGGTGGCCTCCGGCGCGTCCGACGAGGAGTGCGTCGAGCAGATCGACATCGGCGGGCCCGCCATGATCCGCGGCGCCGCCAAGAACCACAACACCTGCGCCGTCGTGGTCGACCCGGGTTTCTACGGCGACGTGCTCAACGCGCTGGCCGAGGGCGGCTTCACGCTGGAGGAGCGCAGGCGGCTGGCGGGCATCGCGTACGCGCACACGGCCTCGTACGACGTGGCGGTGGCCAACTGGTTCGCGGGGACGTACGGGGAGGACCGGTTCCCGGCGTTCACGGGGGCGACGTACGAGCGCAAGGCCACGCTCCGCTACGGCGAGAACCCGCACCAGAGCGCCGCCCTCTACACGGCCGGCACGAGCGGGCTGGCCAACGCCGAGCAGCTGCACGGCAAGGAGATGTCGTACAACAACTACCTCGACTCCGACGCCGCCTGGCGGGCCGCCTGGGACTTCAGCGAGCCGTGCGTGGCCATCATCAAGCACCAGAACCCGTGCGGCATCGCCATCGGCGCCGACGTGGCCGAGGCCCACCGCAAGGCGCACGCGTGCGACCCCGTCTCGGCGTACGGCGGCGTGATCGCCGTCAACCGCGAGGTCACGGCCGAGCTGGCCCGGCAGATCGCCGACATCTTCACCGAGGTCGTCATCGCGCCGTCCTACGCGGCGGAGGCGCTGGAGGTCCTGCGGGCCAAGAAGAGCCTGCGCCTGCTGCAGTGCCCGGAGGGGCCGTCGCGGCAGGTGGAGCTGCGCGAGATCGACGGCGGCGTCCTGGCGCAGTCCGTGGACAAGGTGGACGCGTCCGGCGACTCGGCCGCGCAGTGGGAGCTCAAGACCGGCACCCCGGCCTCGCCCGAGCAACTGGCGGACCTGGAGTTCGCCTGGCGCGCCTGCCGCTCGGTCAAGTCCAACGCCATCCTGCTGGCCAGCGACGGGGCGACGGTGGGCGTGGGCATGGGCCAGGTCAACCGGGTCGACTCGTGCCGCCTGGCGGTCTCCAGGGCGGGCGAGCGCGCGAAGGGGGCGGTCGCGGCCTCGGACGCGTACTTCCCGTTCCCGGACGGGGCGCAGGTGCTGATCGACGCGGGCGTCCGGTTCATCGTGGAGCCCGGCGGCTCGATCCGGGACGAACTCGTCATCGAGGCCGCCGAAAAGGCCGGCATCACGCTCTACTTCACCGGCACCCGCCACTTCTTCCACTAACCACCCTCGGCGACCCGCCCCTTCACCCACCTCAGGGCCAGAACCCCCTCTGGCCCTCCTCCAACCCTGCCCCCACCGCCCGGGGCCGCACACGAACACCGCGCCTCCTGCGCTCGGGCGCCGCGCTTCCTGTGCCTGGCCAACACGCACGCCGCCTTCGGCAACGCGCACACCGCCTTCGGCAACGCGGACCGCTACGCCCCCAAGGTGCCTTGCCCCGCACGGCGGGCCGTTGCACCACTCAGGCCCCGAACACCTCATCCGGCGCAGGCCGTCGCAATCGTCCGCTAAAGAGCGGCATAGACGATCATGTTGCCGTTTGGCCGTTTCAGGGGCGAGCACACGCCGGCTCCGGTTACCCTGAGTGCCACTCCTACCTCACCCATTCCCCCGGAGCCCCTCTTGCTCGAGTTGATCCTGCAGGTCTTCGTCACCATGAACGGCGTTGCCGCCAGCCCCTTCGTCCTCCTGGTGCTCGCCGTGATCGGGGCTTACCTCGGCAGCCGCGTGGTGGAGATCATCCCGATCACCCGCCGGATCATCGAACGCCGCGAAGCCCAGGCCGCCGAACGCGAGTAACCCACCGTTCCACCCCCAGGGTTGAGGGCGGTCGGCGCTTCCCTTCGGTGCACGTTTCTCGCCCGAGCGCCCAGTGACGGCGCCGCCCCCCGCCGTTCAGAACTGAGCACCCCATCCCTGACTGCGGCAGCACAGGATCCAGCCGCGAAGGGCCACGGACGCTTCAGCCGACAGGGGCCGGAGCCCAGCCCGATGCCGCATCCAGCGCGGTCGACGCCATCGCCAGGATCGCCCCCAGCATGGTCGCCGCCGCCTCCAGCAGCCTTGCCGGGACGGTTCCCGGCCGGCTCGCGACCGCCGACGGGCCCGCCTTCGCCTTCTCCGGTGCTCCCGGCACCGGGGTGACGCCGCCCACGCTCGCCGAAGCGCTCGGCGGGAAATCGGATTCCAAGTCGCCAACACACCTTGACCGCTCTCCTGGGGTGGTCCCGTCCTACCGCCCGGCTCAGCTCTTGGTGAAGGTCCACCGTCCGTCCGCGTGCACCGTCACCAGGACCGTTCCATCCGGTAGCAGCACTTCGCCGCGGTATGAGCCGATCTCGTTCACCAGATTCTCCCGTGACTGCTCCGCGTAGGAGGTCACGATGAAGTTGCTGCTCCCGGAGTGGTCGGCCTTCACGGTGGTCAGGCCGGAGGCGGCCGGAGACAGCAGGAGCACTTCATCGCCGCGCCCGGAGATGCGGTCACCGCCCCACTCCCGGGCCATCGTCAGCGGCTTCAACGTGAGCGTCCAGGCCCCGTCCGCCTTGATCTTGAAGCCGCGCAGCACCTTGCCGTGGTCTTCGTTGACGATGACCGTGCCGTTGTAGGCGCCGATCTCGTTCACGATCGACGCCTGCTCGGCGCCGCCCGGGTCGATCGGGTTGACGATGAAGTTCGCCCCTCCCTGGTGTGTGAGCGTCGCCAGCAGGATGTTCTCGGTCTCTTCGACCTTGAGCACCTTGTCCCCGGCACCCCGATAGGTGCGCGGCTTCGCCACGGTCGGCGACGGGGTCGGCGTCGGCGCGGGCTCCTCCTGGGCGGCCGGTGCCGACGTCTCCTCCTGGCCGGTGGAACTGGTCGGCGTCTGCTCAGCGACCACGAGCCGGTCGCGCCCGTTCGCGGATCGCCCGCCCGGCCCGATGAGCATTCCGACCACGGCGAACACCAGGAAGAGCACGAAGACACCGCCGACGATGCCGCCGACCACCTTCAGCCCCGTGTGCGTCTTCCGCGGCCGGGGAGGTGGGTGCGGATACCCGTAGCCATGCCCGGGTGGTGGACCCTGTGGCGGGTAGCCGCCGTAGGGCGGTCCTTGCGGGGGGCCGTACTGGTGAGACATGGCAACTCCAACGAGGGTGGCCCGACGTAAACGCACATCGCTGCCCGCTGCGACCTGCGTTACAAGATTCCAACCGTGCGCATGCGGATCGCCCTCTTTGCGGAGTTGTTCGAAATGCGGATCGGTCCGCCGTAATCACGGCGGACCGGACCCTTTTCTGCTTTTTTGGCGCTTACTCGATGTGCAGCACCGTCCAGCGGGGTGGGGTTCCTTGGTACAGCACGTCAGCGCAGTCGCAGTTCCCGCAACCGGGAGTCATGTCTATGCACCCTCCTCGCGTAGAGCCTTGGGCCTTGTACCCACAGTGACATGCTCATACGCTGCCGTACATGGTGGAGTTCCGTATCCCCGCGGCAGACTTGCGTCTCGGCGATGAAGTCGAAATGTAGGAAAAGTACCCGATAAATCCGCACTTCCGAAATCCTGGCAGCCCGGGAATTGCTGTCAGGTAGCGGAGCTGCTCGACAAGGGCCTGCGGGAATATCTGGATGAGAAAGACCAGTCGATCCAGCCCGAGACGATCGGCGCTGCCCTCGTGCGGAAACCCATCCAGGAGGGCCTAGGGACTGCATGACACCGCCATGGGGCTCTCCCTCGACGCCAAGCACATCACGATGACAATACGGGCGAGCTTCGTCACGCACGACGTTGTCACGGTCCCACGCGCGGACTCGACTCCTGAGGCCAGGGCGCTCCGCCTGCAGTCGGCCGACCGGCCAGCCGGCGATGACGCCGTGACGCCTGTGCGCGTACACGTGTGGCACCTGCGCAGGCCGCGGATCGGGCGCACGATTCCATGCGCGGCTCCGACCACCATCAACACAGGTCGTACGGCTCGGCTGACACCTCGCGGAGGTGTCCCGACAGGGGAGAGGGTGCCACGCGCGGGCTCCTACGGTCGGCACGCTGCGCCAGGTATTGCGACACCCCCGCGACACTTCGTCCGACGCCGCTCCTTCCCTGCGCCGTGGACTTTTCTCCGGATGACCCAGCCCGGGGAGCGAGCTTCGCTGGAGCCGAAGTCGATGTCCCCAGGACATCCTTCGTCCAGCGCCTCCTACCGGTACGCCATCGATAGATGGATCGCGTACCGGTAGGAGACGCTCAAGGGCCGCCTAACGGGCCATGGACGCCAAACGGGCTGCTCCCGCCAGGGCCGCATCCACGCCAAGCGTGCTCTGCTGGACCTGCACCGCCCGGACGAACGCCAGCCCGGCCACGTCATCGAGGATGCGCTCCAACGGATCGAACAGCACCTTCCCGGCCGCCGACACGCCACCCCCGATGACCACGGTGGTGATCTCGACCGCGGCCGCCGTGGAGGCGATCATTCCGGCCAGCGCCCGCGCACCGCGTTCGAACGCCGCCACCGCGGCCGGATCACCCGCCGCCGCGTCCCTGGCGAGCGCTCGGGCGTCCGCCTTCTCCTCCGATCCATTGAGCGCGGGGGACCACCCGTTGTCCAAGGCCCAGCGGGCGAGGTTGGGTCCGCTGGCGTAGCGCTCGACACAGCCCCGGCCGCCGCACTCGCACCGCTCGCCGTTGGGGTCGATGGACATGTGACCGACATGTCCGGCATTCCCGGTCGGTCCCAGGAGCGGCATGCCGTCGATCACCAATCCACCGCCGATCCCGGTGGACACGACGATTCCGAGCAGGGACGTACTGTCGCGTCCTGCTCCCAACCAGTGCTCGCCGAGCGCGAAGCACTGTGCGTCGCCGGCGAGCACGGTGGGCAGCCCTGTCAGCTTCCGCACCTCCTCGCGCAAGGGGAATCCGCGCCAGCTGGGCATGTTCACCGGGCTCACCGTTCCGGCGGCCAGGTCCAGCGGTCCGGCGCATCCGATCCCGACGGCTTCCGGCGGTGGGCCGCCTTCGGTCACTTCCGTGATGAGGGCCGTCAGGGCGGACATGACGTCCGTGCGCGGCGTAGGCCGGGTGCCGGAACGCAACACGGAACCTTCCTCGTCCACCAGTGCGGCGGCGAGCTTGGTTCCTCCGATGTCGATGGCAAGTACGTAGTTCATCAATGTTTGTGGTGTTTGTCGGGCTGGCGGGGATCGCCAGGGTGTTCCAGTCCGGGCACGAGTTCTACCTTCTTGGCGCGCATGTCATCCAGCCACCGCGCGAAGGCTCTCCGGCGCGCGGCATCCAGCAGCGTCACTCCACCTCGGCTCAGTGGAGGGGCATGGGGGTGATTCGAGGTGCTGTGGTGAGTAGGCGGTCGGGGGCTTCTTGGTTCTGATGGGACTGCGGGAGGTTGGCTTGGGTCAGGGAGTGCAGGGGGAGGTGGGGGGAGCTGAGGCCGGTGGATTTCATCAGGCGGAACGGCAAGGGGACCTCCGACCTCCGTGAGCATGTTGCTGGCGCCCGCAACACTAAGCCCTTCCAAGATCAATGACAACGATGTCAACGATTGCCTGTGGATAACTGGGGCCGACTGCCTGGTGTCTGTGGATAACTTGTGGGTGTTCGTGCCTCGGACGCAGAGAGCGGTCTGCCGGCAGGGGGCGGCCGGGGACGAGCTCTCCAAAGCATCGGTAAAGGGCGGGTGACTGCTGTCGGGAGTGGCGTGTCGAGGGGCCGGAGGGACATGGAAGGATTGCCGCATGAGCGCAGTGAAACTCGACGGCAAGGCGACCGCCGCCAAGATAAAGGCAGACCTCACGACCCGAGTGGCCGCGCTCAAGGAACGCGGCATCACGCCCGGCCTGGGCACCGTCCTCGTGGGTGACGACCCCGGCAGCCAGATCTACGTCGCGGGCAAGCACCGTGACTGCGCGGAGGTGGGCATCGCCTCCATCCGCGTCGACCTCCCGGCCAGCGCCACCCAGGCCGAGGTCGAGGCGGCCATCGACGAGCTCAACGCCTCACCCGAGTGCACCGGCTACATCGTCCAGCTCCCCCTCCCCAGGCACCTCGACGCGATGGCCCTGCTCGAGCGCATGGACCCGGCCAAGGACGCCGACGGCCTCCACCCGATCAACCTGGGCCGCCTCGTCCACATGGTCGACGCCCCGCTCCCGTGCACCCCGCACGGCATCGTGCTGCTCCTGCAGGAGTACGGCGTGCCGATCAAGGGCGCCGAGGTGGCCGTGGTCGGGCGCGGCATCACGGTGGGCCGTTCGCTGGGCCTCCTGCTCACCCGCCGCAGCGAGAACGCGACCGTGACCCTCTGCCACACCGGCACCCAGGACCTGGCCGGGCACGTTCGCCGGGCGGACATCGTGGTGGCGGCGGCGGGCGTACCCGACCTGATCACCCGTGACATGGTCAAGCCCGGCGCGGCCGTCCTCGACGTGGGGGTCTCCCGGGTCAACGGCAAGATCGCCGGTGACGTGGCGCTGGACGTGGCGGAGGTAGCGGGGTTCCTGACGCCCAACCCGGGTGGCGTCGGGCCCATGACCCGCGCCCTGCTGCTGTCCAACGTGGTCGAGGCGGCCGAACGCGCCCAATGAGCCGCTGAGCCCAATGAGGCGCGGAGCCAATGAGCCGCTGAGCCCAATGAGGCGCGGAGCCAATGAGCCGCTGAGCCCAATGAGCTGCTGAGCTCAATGAGGCGCGGAGCCCAATGAGTCGCTGACTGAGCGCGCCGCGCCTGAAGGGCCGTCTCAAGCGCAGGCCGTGTCTCAAGCGCAGGCCGCCGGAAGCGCGGAGCGCCGCTCGCCCGCGGCGCCCCGTGCGGGCCGTCCCCTAGAACGGGTACGTGGCGATGTCCCCCTGCATGGTGACCCACTGCGTCTCGGTGAAGGCGTCGACGTTCGCCCCGGTGCCGCCGAAGCGCGCCCCCGTCCCCGAGGCCCCCACCCCGCCGAACGGCGCCACGGCCTCGTCGTCCACGGTCTGGTCGTTGATGTGCACGATCCCCGTCGGCACCAGGTCGGCCAGCGCCATCCCCTTCATCACGTCCCGCGTGAGAACGCCCAGCGACAGGCCGTACTCCGAGTCCGCGGCCAGCGCCGCCGCCTCCTCCAGCGTGGCGAACGTCGTCACCGGCGCCACCGGCCCGAACACCTCCTCCGCGTACGCCGGCGCGCTCACCGGCACCTCGGCCAGTACGGTCGGCCGGTAGAACAGCCCCTCGTACGTCCCCCCGGCGGCGAGCCGGGCCCCGGCGGAGACGCTCGCGGTGACCAGCTGGTGTACCCGGTCGCGCTGCCCGGCGTCGATCAGGGGCCCGAGCGCGACCTGGCCGGTGGCGGGGTCGCCCACCGGTAGGCCTGTGGCCTTGGCGGCCAGGCGCTCGACGTACTCCTCGGCCACGGCCTCGTGCACGAGGTGCCGCCCCGAGGTCATGCAGATCTGCCCCTGGTGGAAGAAGGACGCCCACGCGCCCGCCGACGCGGCGGCCCCGAGGTCGGCGTCGTCGAAGACGACCAGCGCCGAGTTCCCGCCCAGCTCCAGGTGGACTCGCTTGAGCAGGCGGGCCGCCGCCTCGCCCACCTTGCGCCCGGTGGCGGTGGAGCCGGTGAAGGAGATCACGGGGATGTTCGGGTCGGCGACCAGCGCCTGACCGGCCTCGGGGCCGCCGGGCAGCACGTGCAGGAGCCCGCTCGGCAGCCCGGCCTCCTCGAAGACGCGCGCGATCGAGAAGCCGCCGCACACGGCCGTACGCTGGTCCGGCTTGAACACCACCGCGTTCCCCAGCGCCAGGGCCGGGGCGACCGACCGGATGCCCAGGATCAGCGGGAAGTTGAACGGCGCGATCACCCCCACCACCCCGACCGGCACCCGGCGGGCGAAGCTGAGCCGCCTGCGGGCCGTCGGCAGCACCTCTCCCAGGGGTTGCGAGGCCAGCGCCGCCGCCTCGTAGCACTCCTGCGCCGCCACGTGCGTCTCGAACCCCGCCTTGCCCGGCACGCCGCCGGACTCCCTGACGATCCAGTCCTGGATCTCCTGCGCGTGCTCCTCGAACAGCCGTCCGGCCCGCCGCAGCAGCGCCGCCCGCTCCTCGTACGGGGTGGCGGCCCACGCCCGCTGCTCCGACCGGGCCCGTACGGCGGCGGCCGCCACGTCGTCGGCGCCGGCGGTGCCCGCGCGGCCGAGTTCGTCGCCGGTGGCGGGCTCGATGACGGGCACGTCACCGGCGCGCGAGGCCGTCCATCCGCCGTCGAAGATCGAGCCCGTCCAGATCTTGGGGTCGAGGAACGTCATGGTGAGCCTCCTAAGGCTGGAAGTCCGGATCCACGGTCACGGTCACGCCGAGCAGCAGGGGCTCCTCACGGGCCGCGAGCGACGGCAGCACCTCGTCGAGGGCCGCCCTCAGCTCGTCGTACGAGTCCACCCGCCTGGCGGGGCAGCCCAGGGACCTGGCCAGGCCGCCCATGTCCACCTCGGTGAACGGCGGCCACGGCGCCTTGCCGCCCTGCTTGTCGGCCAGCCGGTCCATGATCGCGTACCGGCCGTTGGTGAGCACGACGAACAGCGCGCCCACCCGGTAGTGCGTGGCGCTCCAGAGGGCGTGCACGCCGTACAGGGCGGACCCGTCGCCCACGACGGCGACCACGGGCCGGTCGGGGAGCGCCATCCGCAGGCCCACCGCGGCGGGCACGGCGAACCCGAGCCCGCCCATGGCGGCCGACAGGAAGCCGAGCGGGGTCCTGGCGGGCACGAGCCGGTGCAGGTCGGGGCGGGAGGAGGGGGTCTCCTCGACGAGCACGGTGTCGGCGGGCAGGCGCCGCGCCAGCTCGCGCAGCACGTGCGCCGCCCGCAACGGCCGTCCAGTGGGCGGTAGTTCGGGAATGTCCGGCGTGGGAGCCCGTTCCGCGGCCGGTGGTTCGGGGATGTCCGAGGCGGGAGCCTGTCCTGCGGCCGGTAGTTCGGCGGGAGCCCGTTCCGCGGCCGGTGACGATGGGGGCAGCAGAGCGGTCAGCCGGGCGCAGACGGCCGGGGGCGAGGCGAGGTAGGCCAGGTCGGCCGGGCTGCGATGCGCCTCGGCCGGGTCGTCCGTGATCACCGCGACCGACGTCCCCGCCGCCACCAGGGGACCGGGCGCGTACGGGTACTGCCGGAAGACCGGAGCCCCCACCGCCAGCACCACGTCGTGCCCCGCCAGCGCCTCCCGCAGCCGTACCCGGTCGGCGGGCAGCACCCCCGCGTACTGCGGATGGTCCTGCGGGAACCCGGCCCGCCCCCCGAACGACTCCTGGAACACGGGACACCCGAGCCGCTCGGCCAGCGCGACCAGCGCGTCCCACCCAGCCCCCGCGCCCGCGCCGGCCCCCGCGCCCGTGCCGGCCCCCGCGCCGGCGCCTGCGACGATCGCCGGCGAGCGGGCCGCCGACAGCAGCTGCACCAGCGGCGCGAGGTCGTCGTCCGAGACGCCGGCGGGCCGCACCATCCGTACGGGCGCCGCCACCGTCTCCCCCGAGAAGGGCGCCTCCCAGTCGTCCATCGGCACCACGACCAGCGCGGGCCCGCGGAAGGTCGTCGCCTCGTGAAAGGCCCGGGCCACCGCCCCGGGCACGTCCTGCGCCCGTACCGGCTGGTCCACCCGCACCGGGTAGTCCCCGGCCAGCCCGCTCAGGTGCCCGGTCAGGAACGGCTCCAGCGCCAGATGCCGCCGGTCCTGCTGCCCGACCAGGATCACCAGCGGCACCCGGTTCACCCGGGCGGTGGCGATGGCGCCCACCGCGTTCCCCAGCCCGGCCGTGGTGTGCAGCACGGCCAGCGCGGGCGCCTCGTGCCCGATCGCCCACCCCGTGGCCATCCCCACCACGGACCCCTCGTGGAGCGCGAGCACGAACCGCAGGTCGTCCGGGAGCCCGGTCAGCAGGGTCACCTCGGTGGAGCCGGGGTTGCCGAAGACCGTGGTCAGCCCGTACCGCCTGAGCACGTCGAACGTGGCGTCCCTGACAGTGGTCATCGCCGCTCCCTTGCCCGCTGGATCTGCCGGTAGACGTGCCCGCGCAGCTTGTCGAAGCGGGGCAGCGAACGGGTCGTCAGCTGGTCGCGTTCGGACGGCAGGTCCACCTTCAGGTCCTCCAGGATCACGGTCGGCGACGAGCACAGCACGATCACGCGCTGCCCCAGGTAAACGGCCTCGTCGATGTCGTGGGTGACGAACAGCGTGGTCACCTCCAGGTCCCGCCACAGCCGCAGGATCAGGTCCTCCAGGTCCGCCCGGGTCTGGGCGTCCACGGCGGCGAACGGCTCGTCCATCAGCAACACCTGCGGCTGGTACGCCACCGCCCTGCGCGTACTCCTGGAACACCACGGCCATCCGCGGCGGCGGCCCGGTCACGGGCACGTCGTCCACCCGCACCTCGCCCCCACTGACCGGCAGCAGCCCCGGCGACGCATCTGAGCGCTCCTATTTGTTCGCGATGCGCACATGTATTCTCTGACCGAACAACCCCGTATCGCGGAAACTACGCTCTTACCGGCCCGTGTCAAGGGGATCACGATGGTTGATCATGTGCAGTCGCTGGCCCGGGGGCTCGCGGTCATCCGGGCGTTCAGCGCCACCGACCCTGAGCTGACGCTCAGCCAGGTGGCCCGCGCGACCGGCCTCAGCAGGGCCGCGGCCAGGCGATTCCTGCTCACGCTCGAAGACCTGGGGTACGTGCGCAGCGACGGGCGGCTGTTCTCGCTCACGCCCCGGGTGCTGGAGCTGGGGTACGCGTACCTGTCGAGCCTGTCGCTGCCCGAGGTCGCCGACCCGCACCTGGAACGCCTGGCGGCCGAGGTGCGCGAATCGGCCTCGGTGGCGGTGCTGGACGGGGAGGACGTCGTCTACGTGGCCCGGGTGGCGACGGCCCGGATCATGCGGGTGACGATCAGCATCGGGACCCGGTTCCCCGCCTACTGCACGTCGATGGGGCGGGTCCTGCTGGCCGGCCTCCCTCCGGCGGAGCTGGAGGCGTACCTGGAGCGGGCCCCGTTGCGCCGCCTCACCTCGCACACGATCGTGCTGCCCGCCGCGTTGCGGGCGGAGCTGGGCAAGGTGCGCGGGCGGGGCTGGGCGATGGTGGACCAGGAGCTGGAGGAGGGGCTGCGCTCGATCGCCGCGCCGATCCGCGACCGTTCGGGACGGACGGTGGCCGCCGTGAACGTCTCGACCCACGCCAGCCGTACGACGCTGCAGGCGGCCCGCCGCGACCTCCTGCCGCCGCTGCTGGCCACGGCCGCCAAGATCGAGGCCGACCTGGCCGCCCTGTCGGTCGCCCGCGCCTGACCACCGCCCCTTTTGACGACGACCGCCGCCCCTCCCGACGGCGACTGCCGCCCCTCCGACGACGGTCGCGCCCCTTTCCTCCAAGGGGCGGCACCCAGCGACGGCCGATGAGGTGCGGGCACAGCCATGGGCCGACCCTCTCTTCCCAAAGGACGGCAACAGACGTCGGTGGTTGCTCCGGGGTCGGCGGGCCGAAGGAGCGGTGCTGGGCCGTGCGCGGTGTTCGAGGTCAGCGGTTGCGGTAGCGGTCCGTGGCGTCCCGGGTGGCGCGGATGGCCGCGTCCGCCGTGTCGTACGTCCGCTGCGCCAGCCCCACGAAGATGCAGTCCACGATCAGCAACTGGCTGATCCGGCTCGCCAGCGCCCCGGGCCGGAACGCCGTCTCCCGCCCGGCCGACACCAGCGTGTGATCGGCCAGCTCCGCCAGCGACGAGCGCGGGTTGTTGGTGATGCCCACGACCAGCGCCCCGGTGTCGGCCGCCGTGCGGGCGGGCACCAGCACGTCGGGCGTCTCGCCGCTGCAGCTGATCGCCACCACCACGTCGCCTTGCCGGAGCAGTGCCGCGCTGGTCAGAGCCAGGTGCGCGTCGCTGAACGGATGGCTGGACAGCCCGATCCGCAGCAGCTTCTGCGACATGTCCGCCGCCACCAGCCCCGAGGCCGCCACTCCGTACACGTCCACCCGCCGCGCCACCGAGATGGCCTTCACCACGTCGCCCAGCTGGTCGGGGTCGAGCTGCGCGGCGGTGTCGGCCAGCGCCTCCGACTCGGCCCTGGCGACCTTGGCGATCACGTCGGTCAGCGGGTCGTCGGGCCCGAGGTCGCCGGGCACCAGCCGCTCCGGCTCCTTGGCCACGGCCGCCGCCAGGGCGAAGCGCATCTGCGAGTATCCCGCGAACCCGAGGGCCCGGGCCGTGCGCACGATGGTGGCCTCGCTCGTCCCGGAGACCGCGCTGAACTCGGTGATCGTGCTGCGCACCACCAGCCCGGGGTCGTCCAGGATGATGCGGGCGATGGCCTGCGCCGCCGGGGTCAGCGAGGGCAGGACGGCGCGTACGGCGGCGACCGGGTTCGCGGGTTCGGCGGTCACTGGGTCAGCCATTCTGCCGCCGCCTGCGCGGACACGCGGGAGATGCCGTGCGTGGCCACGTGGACGGCCTCGCCCGGGGGCGCCGGCACGCCGGTGTCCACCACGATCACGTCGGGCCGCGCCGCCAGCGCCTTGGCCACCGTCGAACGCACCCAGTCGTACCGGGCGGCGTCGTGCACCACCAGCACGACCGGCCGCCCGTCGGAGGCCAGGTCCGGCAGGTCGCCCATGGGTTCGAGCTGCAGCCGGGCCGTGTTCGGCAGCAGGGAGGTGAGCGCCGCCGTGATGCCGGTCGGCGTCGAGGGGTCCACGGCCTTGCTGAAGCGGGTGTTGACCTCGACCACCAGCGGGGCGCGGTCGAGCCTGGCGGTGCCGGAGGTGGTCAGCGCCGCCCTGGCCGCCTCCAGGCCCACGCCCTCGTCCACGTCGCCCCGGGCCTTGTCGCGCAGCGCCGCCTGCGCCGCGTACCACTGGGAGAGCGCGAGCACCCGCGCGGCCGCCTCCGCGAGCCGCTCCTCGGGCAGCTCTCCGGCGCGTACGGCGGCCACGATCGTGTCGCGCATCGCGTGCAGGCTCTGCTCGGTGGCCAGCCCCACGCAGATGGCGTCCACGCCCGCGCCCAGGGCCCGCACCGCGATCTCGCCCGGCGTGAACATGGCGGCCACCGCCTGCATCTCGATCGCGTCGGTGACGAGCATCCCATCGAAGCCGAGCTCGCCCCTCAGGAGCTCGGTCATGGCGGTACGGCTCAGCGTCGCCGGCATCGACGGATCGAGCGCGGGGACGAGCAGGTGGCCCGACATGATCGAACGCACCCCGCCGGCGATCGCGGCCCGGAACGGCGGCAGGTCGCGCGCGAAGAGCACCTCGCGCGAGGCGTGCACGGTGGGCAGCGCCAGGTGGGAGTCGGTGACGGTGTCGCCGTGGCCGGGGAAGTGCTTGGCGCACGCGGCCACGCCCGCGCCCTGGACGCCGTTCACGTACGCGACCGTGTGCCGGGAGACCAGGTCGGGCGTGGGGCCGAAGGAGCGGATGCCGATGACCGGGTTGGCCGGGTTGGAGTTCACGTCGGCGTCGGGCGCGTAGTCGAGCGTGATGTCCAGCTCGCCGAGCATCCGGCCGATCTGGCGGCCCACGCGTTCGGTGAGCGTCACGTCGTCCACCACGCCCAGGGCCCGGTTGCCGGGGAAAGAGCTGCCGGCCGGCACCTCCAGCCGGGTGACCGCGCCGCCCTCCTCGTCGATCGCGACGACGGTGTCCGGGTTTTCGGCGCGCAAATGCCGTACGAGCTGTGCATCTATGACGTTACGGGCGAACAGGACAACCCCGCCCAGACCCTCACCCAGCGCGCGGCGCAGCCAGTCGGGGACCGAGGTCCCCTCGTACCCTGGGTGCAACACTGTCATCGCCAGTCTGGACAGGTCACCACTCATCGGCACTTTCCTTCACGGTTGTTGATCTGAAGGTAATTTTCTGTCATCGTCGCCTTCGATACAACCACTTTCCGAGAGGCCACCCCCCATGCCGAGCAGACGGACTCTCTTGAAGGGCCTCGCCCTCGCCGCCGCCGCTACCGCCGTTCCGATGCCTGCCTTCGCGCAGGACTACGTGCCGCCGTTGCGTCAGATGCGCGGTATGTGGATCGCCTCGGTGGTCAACATCAACTGGCCGTCGAAGCCAGGGCTGACCGCCGACGAGCAGAAGGCCGAGTTCGTCGCCTGGCTGGACGTGGCCGTGCAGCGCAAGCTCAACTCGGTGTTCGTGCAGATCAGGCCGACCGCGGACGCGTTCTGGCCGTCACCGTTCGAGCCCTGGTCACAGTATCTGACCGGAACCCAAGGTCAGGACCCTGGCTACGACCCGCTCGGCTTCGCCGTGGAGGAGACGCACAAGCGCGGCCTGGCCTTCCACGCCTGGTTCAACCCGTACCGCGTCTCGATGCAGGCCGACCCCGCCAAGCTGCACCCCGACCACCCCGGGCGCAAGCACCCCGACTGGATCCTGCCGTTCGGCGGCAAGCTGTACTACAACCCGGGCCTGCCGGAAGTGCGGAAGTTCTGCCAGGACGCGATGATGGACGCGATCACCCGCTACGACATCGACGGCCTGCACTTCGACGACTACTTCTACCCCACCAACACCACGGCTTTCGACGACAGCGCCACCTTCGCCAAGTACGGCGCCGGCTTCCCCGACCTGGCCACCTGGCGGCGCAACAACGTCGACCTGATGGTGCAGGAGATGCAGCAGCGCGTCCTGGCGGCCAAGCCGGAGATCGCGTGGGGGATCAGCCCGTCCGGCATCTGGCGCAACAAGGCCTCCGACCCGCTCGGCTCGGACACCAACGGCGGCCAGTCGTACGACAGCCTGCACGCCGACACCCGCGGCTGGGTCAAGAAGGGCTGGCTCGACTACATCGCGCCCCAGCTCTACTGGTACATGGGGCAGCCGCCGGCCGACTACTCCAAGCTCGTGCCCTGGTGGTCCGACGTGGCGAGCGGCACGAACACGCTGCTGTGGATCGGCCAGGCCGCCTACAAGGCGGGCGACCCGGCCCAGGCGGCCCAGTGGCAGGCCCCCGGCGAGCTGTCCGCCCACCTGACGCTCAACCGGGACCACCCCGAGATCAGCGGCGACATCTGGTACAACGCCAACGACGTCAAGGTCGACCGGATCGGCTCCATCACGACCGCCGTCAACGACCACTACCAGCGGCCCGCGCTGGCGCCCGTGCTCCCGCGGTTGGCCGGCGGCGAGCCGCCGCGCCGGCCGGTCCTGGCGTACGCGCTGCGCAAGCCCGGCGGGGTCGAGGTGCGCGCGGTGGCCACCGGCAGGGACGAGCCGTTCCAGTTCGCGATCTTCCGCTTCGGCGGGCAGGCGTCCTCGCGCGACTTCGCCGACGCCCGCCACCTGGTCGCGGTCGTGCCCGGCGACCGGCAGGTCCGCTGGACGGACCCGGACGGGAAGCGCGGCGATCACTACTACGTGGTCGCGGTGGACCGGGCCAACCGGACCAGCAAGCCGAGCAACGGCTTCAGGGTGATCTGACAGCATGCTTCGCGGATGCGCGTCGCCGGCCGGTTTCCTGGCCGGCGACGTGCCCGTTTCCCGTGGGTCGCGGGCACGCTGACGCTCGGGTTCCGACGCTGCCGGAACCCCTCGCCGAAGCCCCGGTCGCGATCAGGCCCCAAGAACCGTCGTCAGGAAGCCCTTCGCCCAGCCGCCGACGGCTGCTCAGCGGGGGTGCCCGTCGAGCGCTGCGGCGGCACCACGGGGGTCGGCCGGACCAGACCGAGCGCGACGACCTCGTTGGCCAGGCGCGTGCGCCGGTTGGTGCCCTCGGGGATCCTGAACTTCTGGTAGAGCCGCAGCAGATGCTGCTTGACCGCGGCCTCGGTCACGACCAGGTCGTCGGCGATCTCGCGCGCGGTCGCCGGGGCGACGAACGCCTCGTCCGACAGCGCCGGCCTGCAGAGCGAGGTCAGCACGTCGACCTCGCGCCTGGTCAGCTCGGGCGCCGCCGCCCTGCGCAGCTCGACCTCGGGGGTGAAGTCCTCACGGGGGACTCCACCGATGCGACCCCGCGCCGCGCCGAAGGAGACGACGTCGCCGTCGTCAAGGACCCTCCGGGCGATCGGCCTGCCGTTCACCCGCGTGCCGTTCCTGGACAGCCCCAGGTCGACGACGTACAGGTAGGGTCCTCGTCTGACGAACTCGGCATGGAGTCGAGACACGCTGGGATCGGTGAGCCGGATGTCGACTCCCCGGCCCCTCCCGACCGTCGTGATCTCGGGGCGCAACGGGACCACCTCGCCAGTGTCCTCGATGCGTATGAACGGCCCCTCCACTGGCGGTTCCTCCCCTTGTGAGGCAGCGTATGAACGGCACGCCTCCACCTGGAGCACGGCAGTTCCTCCCCAGGTAGCCCGCCGTAACTATTACTACAGCTCCGGCTTACCCAAACGAGGGGATGCGGAATCGCCTTTGCCGAAAGGAGAATCCGGCGTGAAATTGGTCTGGACCTTTGAGGCCGGTTTTGCCTGCTCACGGGTAGACTTCGGACGAAGATAAGCGGAGGAAACACTCATGGCGGACAAGCCCACGAAAGGCCTGGCCGATGTCGTTGCCGCGTCCACAGCGCTGAGCGACATTGACGGAAAGGCCGGCCGGCTCTTCTACCGTGGATACGACATCCACGACCTGGCCGGTCGCGCGACGTTCGAGGAGACCGCACACCTGCTCCAGCGTGGCAAGCTGCCCAACCGGTCCGAGCTCGACGCGTACGTCGACGAGCTGGCGCAGGGCCGTGACCTGGGCGCACTGGCTTCCGCGAACATCGCCGAGATCGCCGAGAAGCAGAAACCGATGGAGGCGCTGCGCAGCCTGGTCTCGCTGTCCGGCGCCGACGACCCGGACAAGGACTCCATCGCCCCCGACGCCAACCTGCGCAAGGCGGCCCGGCTGACCGCGCAGCAGCCGCTGCTGGTCGCCCGCTACCACGCCGCCCGCACCGGCGGGAGCGTTCCCGAGCCCGACCCGTCGCTCAGCATCGCCGCGAACTTCCTGCACGAGGTCACCGGCCGCGTCCCCGATCCCCGCGCGGTCGAGATCTTCGACGAGTGCCTGGTGCTGCACGCCGACCACACCATGAACGCCTCCACGTTCGCCGCCCGCGTCTGCGCCGCGACCCTCTCGGACATGCACTCCGCGATCGTCGCCGCCATCGGCACCCTCAAGGGCCCCCTGCACGGCGGGGCGAACGAGCAGGTCATGAAGCTGCTGGAGTCGATCCCGCCGGGCCAGGTGGCCCAGGTCGTACGCGACAAGCTGGCGGCCCACGAGAAGATCATGGGGTTCGGTCACCGCGTCTACAAGACCGAGGACCCGCGTGCGACCCATCTGCGTAAGATGTCCGCCGAGCTCGCCGAGGCCGGCGGCGACGACACCTACTACCGGATGTCCAAGGAGATGGAGGAGGTCGTCTTCGAGACGAAGGGCCTCTACCCCAATGTCGACTTCTACGCGGCTTCGGTCTACCACTATCTCGGGATCCCGACCGACCTTTTCACGCCGGTCTTCTCGATCAGCCGTATGTCTGGCTGGACTGCCCATGTCATAGAGCAGCACGCAGACAATAGGCTGATCCGGCCCGACAGTGAGTACATCGGTGAGACCGATCAGAAGTGGAAGCCACTAGACGAGCGATGAGCCTGGGCCGGAGAGAGCGAGGCGCGATGCCAACGGAGGCCCGCAGCGAATGCGACTGTGAGCAGGCACGTTGAGCGACGGGACTGAGCGTGAGAGCTGGGGGCCGTACCCGCTGATTCTGGCGGGTGCGGTCATCGGCGTGCTCGTGATCTTTTTCGTGGACCCGCGCTGGGGCGGGTTCACGCTGGGGGCCGCCATCATGATCGCCGCCGCCCTCCGCTTCGCCGGTTACGGTGGGCAACTGTCCATCCGCAGCAAGAAGGTCGACGTCATCACGCTGGTCGGGTTCGGGTTCGTGCTGGTCCTGACCTCGCTCCTGCTCTACAACAACGAGCTCAAAGCGTTGATACTGTCCCTTTTCGCCTGATGACCGGACGGTCCGATAGCCTCAACGCATCAAAACATTGAAGGGGAACCATTCGCATGCCCAAGATCAAGGTGGAGGGTCCGGTCGTCGAGCTTGACGGCGACGAGATGACCCGGATCATCTGGCAGTTCATCAAGGACCAGCTGATCCTTCCCTACCTCGACGTCGACCTGAAGTACTACGACCTCGGCATCCAGTACCGGGACGAGACGGACGACCAGGTCACCATCGACGCCGCGAACGCCATCAAGAAGTACGGCGTCGGTGTGAAATGCGCCACCATCACCCCGGACGAGGCGCGCGTCGAGGAGTTCGGTCTCAAGAAGATGTGGAAGTCCCCCAACGGGACCATCCGCAACATCCTCGGCGGCGTGATCTTCCGCGAGCCGATCATCATGTCGAACGTGCCGCGTCTGGTCCCCGGCTGGACCAAGCCGATCGTCGTCGGCCGTCACGCGTTCGGTGACCAGTACCGCGCCACGGACCTGAAGATCCCCGGCGAGGGCACGCTGACCCTGACCTACACGCCGAAGGACGGCTCCGAGCCGATCGAGCTCGACGTGTACGACTTCCCCGGCAGCGGCGTCGCGCTGGCGATGTACAACCTGGACGAGTCGATCCGCGACTTCGCCCGCGCGTCGATGCGCTACGGCCTGGCCCGCAACTACCCGGTCTACCTGTCGACGAAGAACACGATCCTCAAGGCGTACGACGGCCGCTTCAAGGACATCTTCGCCGAGGTCTACGAGAGCGAGTTCAAGGCCGACTTCGAGCAGGCCGGTCTCACGTACGAGCACCGCCTCATCGACGACATGGTCGCCGCGGCGATGAAGTGGGAGGGCGGCTACGTCTGGGCCGCGAAGAACTACGACGGCGACGTGCAGTCCGACACGGTGGCCCAGGGCTTCGGCTCCCTCGGCCTGATGACCTCGGTCCTGATGACCCCCGACGGCAGGACCGTCGAGGCCGAGGCCGCGCACGGCACCGTGACTCGCCACTACCGCGAGCACCAGAAGGGCAACCCCACCTCCACCAACCCCATCGCCTCGATCTTCGCGTGGACGCGCGGCCTGGCCCACCGGGGCAAGCTCGACAACACCCCCGCCGTGACCGACTTCGCCAACAGGCTGGAGGAGGTCTGCATCGAGACCGTCGAGGGCGGCCAGATGACCAAGGACCTGGCGCTCCTGGTCGGCGGCGACGCCAAGTGGCTCACCACCCAGGACTTCCTGGCGGCGCTGGACGAGAACCTCAAGAAGAAGATGGCAGTTTGACCGTTTCGGCGTAAAGGGCCGCCCGAGGGCGGCCCTTTCGCGTGTCCGCTTCCCAGACCATCTCTTGACGGTGACGCGGCGTGGCGTAGTTGATCAGCTGGGTAAGAGCCCTCTCGTAACAGTCGTGCGCGTCTCGGGGGGTTCGGATGCGACTGCGTATTTTCAGTGGAGTGGGGCTGTTGGCCGCCGCCGCCCTCCTGAGCGGCTGCGACTCGCAGCCCGCCACCGTCAAGATGGCCGACACCAAGGTCGACGCCGCCGCCAAGCTCAAGGCGGCCCAGGCCGCCAGGGTCAAGCGCGCCGCCGAGGTCAAGGCGAACGAACTGGGGCAGATCCCGGTGCTGATGTTCCACCGGGTGATCGACAAGCCGGGCTCGACGGACGACCGGACGCCGCAGCAGTTCCGCGCGGATCTGGAGCGGCTGGCCAGGGAGGGGTACGTGCCGATCACCGCCGCCGAGATGGTGGCCGGGAAGATCGACATTCCGGCGGGCAAGCACCCGGTGGTGCTGACCTTCGACGACTCCTCGCCGTCACAGCTGACGCTCAACGAGGTGGGCGTCCCCGCCCCGAACACCGCCGTCGCCATCCTCAAGGACGTGGCGGCCAAGAACCCGGGCTTCCCGGCGAAGGCCACCTTCTACGTGACCCGCGACATGTTCGGCAAGACCGTACGCGAGGAGCAGGCCCAGATGCTGGGCTGGCTCAAGGACAACGGCTTCGAGATCGGCAACCACACCCGCGACCACATCAACCTGCGCGGACGCTCGCACAAGGAGGTCGACGAGCAGATCAGCTCGATCGCCGAGCAGATCGCCTCCCTCTCCGGCGTCCACCCCACCACGATCGCCCTGCCGTACGGCAACCAGCCGAGCAACAAGGACTGGTCCATGCACGGCAAGTCCTACAACCACCTGGGCGCGTTCCTAGCCGGTTACACGCCCGCGCCGGCGCCGTTCAGCAAGGCGTTCGAACCGCCGGGGATCCCGCGGATCAAGGTCATGGAGAAGAAGGGCGACTGCAAGCAGTTCTGCTCGGAGGCGTGGCTGGACTGGCTCAAGAACAACCCGGACATGCGCTACACCTCGGACGGGGACGTGCGGACCGTGGCGTACCCGAAGTTCAAGAACCCGTACCTGCGCAAGACCTTCACCAAGTGGGGCCTGCCCTACTGACGGACCTTCCCGAGGACCACTCCCAGCTCGGCGGGCCGCAGGAGCTGGTCGGCCACGTCACTCATGCGTACGTCGAGTGGCCGCGCCGCCCCGGTGGCGAGGTCCACGACGTGGTGCGCGCTCTCGTCACGGGGACCGGAGGTCCGCACGACGACGGCGTCCTCGCCGTCCCAGCGCAGGACGGTCCGCGCCTGCCGGCCCGCCGGCAGCCGCGGCGCGACGGTGCGCGCCGGCCTGCCGGTTGAGGTGTCGGTGAGCACCATGCCGTGCCCGGCGACGCCGTCCGGCGTGACCTCGCGGGCGAGCGTGGCCGTCGTGCGCCCGGACGGCGACGGCACGGCGCTCGCCGCCAGGTTGCCGGGCAACGTGAAGCGTCCGACCACCTTGCCCTTGGGCGACCAGACGGTGAGCGGAAAAGGACCGTTCGATCGTGCTGAAGGCGACTCCGCAGGAGAGGGCGGCGCAGATCAGCCAGGTCGCGGCGAGCGGCGGCGGGACCAGCCGTATTTCCGGCGAGCGCCGAATTACGCTCCGTGGGTGGCCGAATGCGATTTCGCCGGCCATGATCCCCAGGAGCCAGCCGGCCGGCACGAAGTAAGGAGCCAGAAACAATGAGCCGGATGACGCGCTGAAAGCCCCCGTGGCCAGTCCCGCGCCCGTGCCCATCCAGCGGTATCGCCGCGTCACCTGGAGATATCGCAGTATGTGAGGGCTGTTGAACGCGGTGATGTCCACCATTTGGCGGTGTCCGAATCGGTCCGCTTCCACGCGGTGCGGAGGTGAGTTGGCGGCCGCGGCGGCCACCGGTGTCACCAGTAACAGAAACACCAGGAAAACGGTCAGCAACAAGAGTCGTCTTCCCCGCGTGCGGAAAAGTAGCAGAATGCGGAATCGCCAAAAAGGGGCTCGAGTGATTTCCGATGAAGTCTGGGTGCGCCTGGATCCGCGCGCGGGCACGGTGCGCCGGATCGCCTGCGGACGCTGGCTCCTGGCGCGGCTCGCGGTGCTCGTCGCAGGGTCCACCTGGACGAGCGGGGCGATCGTCCCCCGCCTGTCGCACGACGCGAGCGGTGGCTCCAGCAGGACGTCCCAGGATGAGGCCGGTCGGCGGCGTGTCGAGGTGCAGATCGCACTGGAGGTCCAACGAAGGGAGACGGAGCAGTGGAGGGGGCGCACCACTGCCGAGGCCCTGACACACCTCCTCGATCGAGTCCGCTTGCCGCGTCACCGCTTTCTGACGAAGGAGATGCCCGCCGCGCGCAGGCGGTCGATGAGGGGCAGGCCCATGGCCGAGGCCGTCGTGAGCTGGCCGGCGCGGTCGGGGAGGTCGTCGAAGGCGAGGCAGAGGGCCGACTCCGCGAACATCCTGGCCGTCGCGCCGTAGCCCGGGTCGCCGCCCGCGACCTCCGTGACCACGCGCTCGCCCCCGCCCTCGCCCAGGAACGTGACCTTGAACCAGTTCCGGGCGCGGCGCTCGGCCGACGGGCCCTCGCCGGGCTTCAGCCGGTCCTGGATCCAGCCGCGTACGGGCGGGAGCTGGGCGAGCGCGGCGAAGGCGCCGGCGGCCGTCACGGTGGCCAGGGCCTCGGGGAGGGTGCGGACGGCGTAGTGCTGGCGGTAGGTGAAGTCGGGGCCGTAGCGGTCGAGGAGGCGGGCCGAGTAGCCGACGACGAACGGGTCGAGGCTCGGCATCGGGAGCGCCCAGCCGCCCACGTAGCGCACGCCGCCGGGCAGCGAGCTCACCCTGCGGCCGGCGGGCCGGGGCTCGGCGGAGCGGCGCTGCGTGCCCTGCTGGACCGCCTGGCGGGCGCGGCCGAGGATGGACATCATCGTGGCCAGGGTGCCGCCCGACGGGGTCATCCTCGCCCGCAGGAAGCCGCTCACCCTGAGCGGGACGCCCTCGGGGAGGTGGGTGACGGTGTGGAGCACGCCCAGGTCGTACGGGATGGAGTCGAAGCCGCAGGCGTGCACCAGCTTGGCGCCGTTCCTGGCCGCCCGGTCGTGGTAGCGCACGTAGACCAGGTCCACGAACTCGGGCTCGCCCGTCAGGTCCAGGTAGTGCGTGCCGGCCTCGGCGCACGCGGCCACCAGCGGCTCCCCGTACGCCACGTAGGGGCCGACCGTCGTGGCCAGGACGCGCGTCCGGCGGGCCAGCGCGGCCACCGAGGCGGGGTCCGTGGCGTCGGCGAGCAGGATCGGTACGTCGAGCCCCAGCCGCTCCAGCTTGGCGCGGTCGCGCCCGGCCAGCGCCCAGCGCGTGCCGGGTCCGGCGGCCTGCGACAGGTAGGCGGCCGTGAGCGCGCCGGTGAAGCCGCTCGCTCCGAAAAGTACGATGTCGTAGGGGCGCTCCATGATCCAGAGCCTTCCCTCGACGGCCCGCACGCGCAACTCCACACCGGTAAAACCGTGACGTCACGAACGCTTAACGGATCCCTGAGGAGTTGCTGAACGTCGTAAAGTTTGCGTCGATGGGGTTAGCACACGTGGGGATGACGAATGCCGCAAATCTCGCCGTTGGTCGCCGGCGATCCCACCCAGCTGGGGTCCTTCCGGCTGTCCGGACGGATCGGGGAAGGCGGTCAGGGCATCGTTTACCTGGGCGTCAACGACGACGGGGAGCAGGCGGCGATCAAGCTGCTGCACGTCAAGTTCACCGGTGACACGATCGCGAGGTCGCGTTTCGCCAGGGAGCTGAAGGCGGCCAAGCGGGTGGCGTCGTTCTGTACGGCCAGGGTGATGGAGGCCGATCTCGACGGCAACACGCCGTACATCGCCAGCGAGTACATCGACGGCCGGGCGCTCAGGGACATCATCGAGACCGACGGGCCCCTCAGCGGCACGGTGCTCGACCGGCTGGCCATCGGCACGGCGACCGCGCTCACCGCGATCCACCACGCCTCGATCGTCCACCGGGACTTCAAGCCCGACAACGTGCTGATCGCCGCCGACGGGCCGCGCGTGGTGGACTTCGGCATCGCCCGGATCATCGACTCCACCGGCACGATCACCAGCCGGGCCATCGGCACCCCCGCCTACATGGCGCCCGAGCAGATCGCGGGCGACGACGTCGGGCCCTACACGGACGTGTTCTCCTGGGGCGCCACCATCGCGTTCGCGGCCACGGGGAAGCCCGCGTTCGAGGGCAAGTCCATCGCCGTGGTGCTCAACCGGATCCTCAACCACGAGGTCGACGTCGGCATGATGCCGGAGCCGCTGCAGGGCGTGGTGCGCTCCGCGCTGTCCAAGTCCCCGGCCGACCGGCCGTCCGCCGACCAGATCCTGCTGCGGCTGCTCGGGCAGCCGTCCACGGTGGGGGCGTCCACGGCGGTGCTCACCCGGGGCGTGCAGGTGGCCAGCGACGACACGACGCCGTTCAGCAGGGTGTCGGCGGGGTCGATCACGGACCTGCCGCGGCCGAAACCCACGACGGCGCCGTCCGCGACGACACCGCCCCCCACGGCGGCGTCCCCCGCGACGCTGCCGCCCACGACGATGCCCCCCGCGACGACGCCGCCCACGGCGCCGTCCGCGACGGCGTCACCCGCGACGACGGTGCCGCCGGAGGGGGGCGGGGCGCCGTACCCGCTGACTGATCCCTCCCCGCCCGGGCGCTCGCGCCGCGCGAGGGTGTGGATCGCGGTGGGCACCGCCGTCGTCCTGCTCGCCTCCGCCGCCATCGCGCTCGCGATGAACGGCGGCTGGCCGCTGGCGTTCCGGGAGGGGCCCGAGCCCACGGAGACCGTCGGGCAGAAGACTCCCTCGACCGCGTTCGCCACGGTGGTCGACAAAGTGGCGCAGACCGGGAAGATCGTGATCGGCGTCAAGGGCGACCTGCCCGGCATCGCGCTGCAGAACGGTGACGACTTCCAGGGCTTCGACATCGAGGTCGCCAAGCGCATCGCCGCCGAGTTAGGAGCCAAGGACACCGCGCTGGTCAAGGTCAGCAGGGGCGACCGGGACGACGCGCTGGCCGAGGGCAGCGTCGACCTGGTGGTGGCCACCTACTCCGTCGACAATTCCGAGACCCAGTTCGCGGGGCCGTACTATGTGGCGCACCACGACGTCCTCGTGCGCGCGGGCAGCGGCATCGACTCCGTGGACGACCTGGAGGGCAAGAAGCTCTGCGCGCCCGACAGCCCGTCCGTCCGCGAGGTGCAGGAGAAGGTGAAGGTCGAGCCGGTCTCGGCCGGCGACTACGCCGTCTGCATGCAGCTGCTCAGGGACGGCAAGGTGGACGCGGTCCCCGGCGACGACCTGATCCTGGCCGGGTTCGCCGCCCGCGAGAACATGCGCTACAAGATCCTCGGCGCCAAGTTCAACAACGAGCGGTACGCCGTCGGCATCAAGAACGGCGACGTGAAGACCTGCAAGGCGGTCAAGGCGGTCATCGCCGACCTCTATAGCACGGGCTTCATGAAGCAGCTTCTGAGCAAGTACTTCGCCAAGGTCGAATTCGATCCGGAGCAGAAGGTGCCCGCGATGGAAACCTGCGGATGACGAGCAGGTAGCATCCCAAAGTCAACCAATATCCTGCGAGTGAGGGGAAGGCCATGGCGTCGTCAGCCAACGGGCCGGTCAAGGTAACCGTCACCGGAGCGGCCGGTCAGATCGGCTACGCACTGCTGTTCCGCATCGCCTCGGGGCAGCTGCTCGGCGCCGACGTCCCGGTCAAGCTCAGCCTGCTGGAGATCCCGGCGGCGGTGAAGGCGGCCGAGGGCACCGCGATGGAGCTCGACGACTGCGCGTTCCCGCTGCTGTCCGGCATCGAGATCACCGACGACCCCAACGTCGCCTTCGCCGGCGCCAACGTCGCGCTGCTGGTCGGCGCCATGCCGCGCAAGGCCGGCATGGAGCGCGGCGACCTGCTCGGCGCCAACGGCGGCATCTTCGGCCCCCAGGGCAAGGCGATCAACGACCACGCCGCCGACGACATCAAGGTCCTGGTCGTGGGCAACCCGGCCAACACCAACGCGCTCATCGCCCAGCAGAACGCGCCCGACGTGCCCGCCGACCGCTTCACCGCGATGACCCGGCTCGACCACAACCGCGCGCTGTCCCAGCTGGCCGCCAAGCTCCAGGTGCCGGTCACCGAGATCAAGAAGATGACGATCTGGGGCAACCACTCCGCGACGCAGTACCCCGACCTGTTCCACGCCGAGGTGGGCGGCAAGATCGCGGCCGAGCAGGTCGACGGCGAGTGGCTGCGCGAGACGTTCATCCCGACGGTGGCCAAGCGCGGCGCCGCCATCATCGAGGCCCGCGGCGCCTCCTCGGCCGCCTCGGCCGCCAACGCGGCGATCGACCACGTCTACGACTGGGTCAACGGCGCCGAGTGGACCTCCGCGGCCGTCGTCTCCGACGGCTCCTACGGCGTTCCCGAGGGGCTCATCTCGTCGTTCCCCGTGCGTGCGGCCAACGGCAAGTTCGAGATCATCCAGGGTCTCGAGATCGACGCGTTCTCCCGCGACCGGATCGACGCCAGCGTGCGCGAGCTGGAGGAGGAGCGCGACGCGGTCAAGGAGCTCGGCCTCATCTGACGACCGGCCCGGCCCCCCGCCTCGCGCGGGGGGCTTCAGGGCGGACAGGGCACGGGCTGCACGGCGGGGACGGCCGGCGGGGTGGCGAAGATCACGCCCGCGGCGGCCAGAAGGCTACCCGTCACGATGAGGACACCGAAGAGCAGCTTCGTGACCCTTGGTGAAAAGTTCCTCACATTTCGATATCACAGCACATTTTGCGGCGCCGTATCACGCGTTTGCGGAAAGCGCCTCCCACGCGTCGGAGACGATGTCGCGCAGCGCGGGCCGTTCGGCCTTCCAGCCGAGCTCGCGCTGGATCCTGGCGGACGAGGCGACCAGCACGGCGGGATCGCCGGGGCGCCGGTCCCCGACCACGGCCGGGATCTCGTGCCCGGTGACCTCGCGGCAGACCGAGATCACCTCCTGCACGGAGAAGCCGGTGCCGCTGCCCAGGTTGTAGATCTTGTGCTCGCCCGGCGTGACGGCCTCCAGCGCCAGCAGATGCGCCCGCGACAGGTCGGACACGTGGACGTAGTCGCGCACGCAGGTGCCGTCGGGCGTCGGGTAGTCGGTGCCGAAGACGCTCACGGACTCGCGCTCGCCGGTCGCGACCTTCAGGACGTTCGGGATGAGGTGGGTCTCGATCGTGTGCCGCTCGCGGTAGCGGCCATAGGCGCCGGCCACGTTGAAGTAGCGCAGGCTCACCGCGCCCAGCCCGCGGATCCCCGCGAACGCGCTCAGCGCGGTGTCGACGGCCAGCTTGGAGGCGCCGTAGGGGTTGGTCGGGCGCGTGGGGTCGTCCTCCTCGATGGGGGAGCGCTCGGGCTCCCCGTACGTGGCCGCGGTCGAGGAGAACACGATCCTGCTCACCCCCTTGTCCCGCATGGCGTCGAGCAGGGCCAGCGTGCCGCCGAGGTTGTGGGCCCAGTAGAGGCCCGGCTTCTCCACCGACTCGCCCACCAGTGACTTGGCCGCGAAGTGCAGGACCGCGTCCATGCCGTCGAGCACGTCGTGTGCCTCGGTGATGCTTTTTTGGACAAATCGGGCACCTTCCGGCACTGCGTCCTGATGCCCGGTTGACAGGTCGTCGAGTACGGTCACCTCGTGCCCTGCCTCGACGAGCTGCGCCGCCACGACACTGCCGACGTATCCGGCACCCCCGGTGACCAATAGCCTCATGTGTACTCCTGTTCAAATATGTTGGATTTTGTACGGCTCGCCGCCCAGCATACGCGCGAAGTCCGCCGAGTACGCTGCCAACCACCATGTTTGACACCCTCGCGGCCAACATCGCCCTGGTTCTGGTGTTCATCCTGATCGGGGGGTTCTTCGCCGCCGCCGAAATCGCCATGGTCTCCCTCCGGGAAAGCCAGGTCCGCAAGCTCTCCCAGCGCGGCCGCCGCGGCGAGCGGGTGGCCAAGCTCGCCCACGACCCCAACCGCTTCCTGTCCGCCGTACAGATCGGCGTCACCGTCGCCACCATGCTGTCGGCCGCGTTCGGGGCCGACCGGCTGGCCGCGCAGCTCGTGCCCGTGCTGGAGCGCTGGCAGGTGCCCCAGGCCGTCGCCCCCGTGCTCGGGCTCGTGCTGGTGACGCTGGCGATCTCGTACGTGTCGCTCGTGCTCGGCGAGCTGGCGCCCAAGCGCCTGGCGCTGCAGCGGGCCGAGGGGCTCTCCCTGTACGTGGCGCCGTTCCTCGACCGGATCGCGTCCCTGTCGCGGCCGATCATCTGGATGTTGTCGAAGTCCACCGACCTCGTGGTCCGGCTGCTCGGGGGCAATCCGGAGGCTGACCGCGAAGAGGTCACCACCGAGGAGCTGCGTGACATGGTGGTCGGGCACACCGACCTCACCGCCGACGAGCGCAAGCTGATCGGCGAGGTGTTCGCGGCCGGGAAACGGCAGCTCAGGGAGGTGATGCTGCCGCGTACCGAGGTCGAGTTCATGGACGCCGACACGCCGCTGGACGCGGCGGCCCGGCTCGCGGCGGGGCTGCCGCACTCGCGCTTCCCCGTCTATCGGGAGACGTACGACGAGGTCATCGGGTTCGTACACGTACGGGACCTGCTGGACCCCGAGCTCAACGGGCGGACCGAGCCGATCAGCGCGGTGGTGCCGATCCGGCCGGCCAAGTTCGTGCCCGCCTCCAAGCGGCTGCTCAGCACGCTGAACGAGATGCGCGACGAGGGCCAGCACCTGGCGATCGTGGTGGACGAGTACGGCGGCACGGCGGGCATCGTGACCCTGGAGGATCTGGTCGAGGAGTTGATCGGGGACATCCGGGACGAGTACGACGAGGAGGAGGACATCGTGATCCTGCCCGCCGGCGAGAGCGAGATCGACGGCCTCACGAACCTCAACGACTTCGCCACCGAGACCGGCATCCGGCTGCCGGACGGTCCTTATGAGACCCTTGCCGGATTTGTAATGGCAATGCTGGGGCATGTGCCGGTTGTAGGGGAAAAGGTGGAAATATCGGGTTTTGAGATGACTGTCACAGAGTTGGACGGACGCCGTATCGCGAGGGTGAGAGTGAAACGCGGCCCAGCGGCCGAGTCGCCGCCCGAGCAAGATTCCTGACACAATTGCGTGCTATGGCCAGACCTCGTGTACTCTCCGGCATCCAGCCCACAGCGGACTCCTTCCACCTGGGCAACTACCTGGGTGCCGTCCGGCAGTGGGTCGCTCTGCAGGAGACCCACGACGCCTTCTACTGCGTGGTCGATCTCCACGCGATCACCGTGCCGACCGAGCCCGCCGCGCTGCGCCGCCGCACCCGCGTCGCCGCCGCCCAGCTCTTCGCCGCGGGCCTCGACCCGGAGCGGTCCACGATCTTCGTGCAGTCGCACGTGCGCGAGCACACCGAGCTCGCCTGGATCCTGATCTGCCTCACCGGCATGGGCGAGGCGGGGCGGATGACCCAGTTCAAGGACAAGTCGGCCAAGTTCGGGGAGAGCGCGGCCAGCGTCGGCCTGTTCACCTACCCGATCCTCCAGGCCGCCGACATCCTGCTCTACCAGGCCAACCGGGTCCCGGTGGGCGCCGACCAGAAGCAGCACCTGGAGCTCACCCGCGACCTGGGCCAGCGCTTCAACCACCGCTTCGGCGACACCTTCACGCTGCCCGAGCCGTACATCCTCAAGGAGGTCGAGAAGATCACCGACCTCCAGGACCCCACGGCGAAGATGTCGAAGTCCTCCTCGAGCCCCGCCGGCATCCTCGACGTCCTCGAGCAGCCCGGCCCGCTGCGCAAGAAGGTCATGCGCGCGGTCACGGACACGGGCTCGGAGGTCCTGTTCGACGAGGAGAACAAGCCGGGCATCTCCAACCTGCTCCGCATCCAGTCGGCCCTGACCGGCACCCCCATCCCTGACCTCGTGGCCCGCTACGAGGGGCAGGGCTACGGCACGTTCAAGAAGGACGTGGCGGAGGCGGTGGCGGACACGTTCACGCCCATCAGGGAGCGCACGGAGAAGCTGCTGTCGGACGAGGCCGAGCTCGACCGCCTCCTCGCCATCGGCGCCGAGCGCGCGGCGGCGGTGGCCAGGCAGACGATGGCCGAGGTCCGCGACAAGGTCGGCTTCCTCCCCACGCCGTAGGTCACGCGGCGCCACCCACCCGTTGCCCGGTTACCGGGTGGGCCCGCTGGAGCCCGCCCCGGGCCAAAGGTCTTCGCCGGGAGCGCTTCGCGCTCGACCAGCCGAAAGCTGGATCGATGGCCGTGTGGAGGATCAGCAAGCGGCCGAGGAGATCGGCGGCCAGCGGCTGGGTCGTGATGGTCCGGCGTAGGTCCGGCTGAAGCGCCGCGTATTTTCGGGCCGCTCCGACCGGCTCACGGACGTCTTCGGCATCGGTGTTGGGAGGCGAGTCCGGTGAACACCCGCGCAGCGCGAGCGAACAGGTCTCTTGTGGCCTCCTCGTAACCGCCATCCACGGTCGGCCGAAGGACGAAGTACTGGCCTCCCTCGGAGGCGAGTTCGTATTCGCCGCAACAGGAGGTCTGGCGCACTCGGAGTTGTGGGCTGTGAGGGATGTGCGGGTTCCAGCGGTGCATGGTGCATCAGTTCTGTGGCGTGGCGGCGGACGCCGGAGGTATGGACACCGCCGCAGGGCTCGGTCGGGCGTCAGGGGCGCGCCAAAAGACGTCATTTCGGAGGCCGCGTCAGTTCGGTGGCGGCAGAAGAGTAACCCCGCCCGACCCGGACGGGTGGGGCCAGCAGCACCCCGGAGGACTGTCGGGGATCTTGTGGCGCGGCGATGAGACCGGTCGAAGGGAAGCACCGCCGCGCCGGCTCATAGTGTCTGGGCTCTGACCCATAGAGTCCGTTGGGATCTCTTCTTGCCGGGCCTATGAGGCCGAGAGACGGCTTCCTTACGCAAGGCCGGATCTTTGGCTTTAGGCTCCTCGGACCAGCATGCTCACCGTGGTGCGACGCGGGCCCGAGCGTATTGCAAGAAAGCCGTCTGCCAGGCCAGTGTTGCCGCGAGTGCAATGGCGTCCGGCTGCTGGACGGTCTGCAGCACCCCAGCTGCCACCATGTCGAGGCTGAGCTGCTGGCGCAGCCTTGCGGTCCACCACATCTGGCCGGACACATCACGCTCGCGTCCGATGTCCCATGCCGGATAGGTGTTTCTCAGGGTCGAAAGCTGGCGACCTGTCCAGTCCTGCAGGAGTGCCGCCTGCGCGACGACCTGGCGCATGTTCTGATGCGCCGGAGGAATGACGCCGTCCGGCTCGGTGTCCGTCATAGCATCAGCCATCCGGTCGCCTGCCTGCCGGTGCGGTAAAGACAAGCCATCACTATGTGGACCTCGATTCCTGATCGGGGCCTGGGATTCAAGCCTTGGCGGCCCGAGTCAACCTTAATGCCATTCCCGAAAGGCGGCAAGGTAGAGTTGGGGCTGACCTGAGTACGCTTTGATCCAGGCGCCACGTACGAATCGGACAGTGGCGTGCTGGTGGTCCTTTTCGTCTTGATGGAGGAGCACATGCCAGACACAGGCTGGGCCAGCGTCTCCACCCCTTACGTAAGGCCGCGGCGGCCCGGCGAAGCGGATGCCTGGACGGAGGAGGCGGCCGCGCATGGTCACGTCGGTACGAACCGTTTGCGCGGCGTGGAAGAGGCGAGCCCTCCCCGCGAAGTGGCAGAGGTGCTCGACCTCGGTCCCGAGGGGACGGCGGTCATCCGGCGGAGGCTGGTACTCCTCGACGGCCGGCCGACGGAATTGGCCGACTCCTATTATCCGGCGTCGATCGCCCGTGGCACGCGGCTGGCCGAAGAGCGCAAGATTCCAGGCGGGGCCCTCACCGCGCTGGCCGAACTCGGTCACCGGCCCCATACGGCTGAGGAGTCGGTAACGGCCCGTCCTTCGACCAAGCCTGAACAGGATGCGCTTGATATCCAGCCGGAAGACTGGGTGATGGTCCTCACTAGAGTGTTGCGCACGGACACTGGAATGCCGATCGAGGCCACCGTCATGACGATGGTCGCCGACGGGCGTGAGCTTCGCTACAGAATGATCATTAACGAGGAGATCTGACACTTGGCAAGGCGCCCGGACCCACGTCCTCGTCATCAGCAGATCGCTGCGGAGCTGCGAGCCGAGATCATGTCCGGCGCGCTGAAGCCGGGCGAGCGACTTCCTTCGACACCCCACCTGGTTGCGCGTTTCGAGGCGGCCAACGCGACGATTCAACGCGCCCTTCAATCACTGAAGGACGAGGGATTCGTACGCGGCCATGCTGGCAAAGGGGTGTTCGTCCGAGAGGGACGGCAATTCGTTGTCGAAGCCACCACGTACAAGTCTCCGGGCCCGCGTGGCTACAGTTACGAACTGCTCGACGTCGGCGAGGTGGAGCCGCCCAACGATGTCGCCGCGGCATTCGCGATGTCTCCCGGTGGCGGCGTCATCATGCGTCATCGGCTGCTGCTGCATGACGGCGAGCCCGTTGAGCTCTCGTGGTCGTACTATCCCGTGGACATCGCCGCTGGGAGCCCTCTGGCAAGCCGCAAGAAGATCCGCGGTGGCGCGCCACAGGTCCTGGCGGACCTTGGGTTTCCTGAGCGGTATTTCGATGATCGCATCTCTGTCCGGCAACCCACCGTGAACGAAGTAGAGGGCCTGGACCTGCCGGCCGATGTACCGGTTTTCCGGCAATTCCGGGTCGTCTACAGCGACTTCCAGCGACCGGTGGAGATTTCGATCCTGATCAAAGGCGGGCACCTCTATGAGCTCTCGTACCACCAGGTCGCCGGCCAATAGTCGACAGCGGGGTGGCTCGTACGTGTACGAGCCACCCCTCATCAAGTGATCAACGGAAGGAGAGCATCCAGCCCGGTGTGCCGGGCAGCGGAGTGACGGGCTCCCTGAACGTCCGGACCTCGGCGGGCGGGACGGCCGGGCAGCGGGCCCCCGGCGCCGGGAGGGTCCGCGAGATCAGGTACGCGTCGGCGGCCTCCGTGGCGCAGGCTCCGCGTCCGTAGACGATGTGGCCCCAGCCCTCGTACGTGAGCAGCCGGCCCGACCGGCCCAGCTGCTGGGTCGTGCTGAGCGCCCACGGGTAGACGGTGGCCGGGTCGTGCAGGGAATTGAGGACCAGCAGCGGGGTGCCCGTACGCACCTTCAGCCGGTGCTGCGGGTTGGGGATCGGGTCCGGTTGGCCGAGGCACGAGACGACCGGGCCGATCGCCAGCGGGCTGTAACGCATGTCGGGCGCGATCTTCGCCAGGCGGCGCAGGTGCTTGCTGAACTCGCGGTAGTCGCGTACGGGCAGCCGGAAGTCCAGGCAGAAGATCTGGAACGGGTTGGGGCTGACCTCCTGCGCCTGAGTCCGGCCGATCGCCAGAGGCAGCGCGTCCGCGCGCGGTGTCCGCCCGGACTCAAGGTCGGTGATCAGCTGGGAGAGCGGCAGCCAGTTGGCCGGATCGTAGAAGGCGCCCGAAGCGGAGCTGATGAGCTGGAAGGCGGTCAGCCGCGTGTCCGGGTCACCCGGCATGGGGAGTTCGCCGCGGTCGGCCCGGTCCAGCAGCCCCCGCCAGATCGACCTGAGGTCCTTTCCATGCTGGAGGCAGCGGTTGTCGCGTTCGCACCAGGCCACGAACTCGTTGAAGGCGTCCTGCGCGCCCCAGGTCTCCGTGTCCATGAAGCCCTGCGTGCCCAGGCTGTGGTCCATCGTGCTGTCGAGCACGAAGGCGCGGACCCGCGACGGGTAGCGCTCGGCGTACAACTGGCCGAGGAGGGTGCCGTAGGAGCCGCCCCAGTAGGTCAGCTTGTCCTCGCCGAGCGCGGCGCGGAAGGCGTCGAGGTCGGCCGCGGTGCTGAGCGAGTCGACGTGGTCGAACAGCGGGCCGGTACGCGCCCGGCAGTCGGCCCGCAGGCGGTCGTTGAAGGCCAGCATCCTGTCGAAGTCGGCCTGGCTCTTCATGAGCGGGTCCGGGGCCTGAGTCATCAGGTCCGTGGAACAGACCACGGGGTGGCTGCGGTTGGTGCCCCGCGGGTCGAGGCCCACGATGTCGAAGCGGCGCAGGATCTCGGGGCTGAGCATTTCCGGGCTGCCGAGGACCAGCCCCACCCCCGATCCGCCGGGGCCGCCCGCTCCCAGCACGAGCGCGCCGACCCTGGCGGCGGGATCGGTGGCCTTGCGGCGGGCGACACCCACCTCGAACGTGCCGTTCGACGGCCGGCTCCAGTCGATGGGCACGGTGAGCGTCCCGCATTCGACGGCCGGCTCCTCCGGGCACGGCACCCACGAGATCGTGTCCCGTGGCTGCGCGGCCTGCGTGGTGGCGGTCGCGCCGGGTGTGATTAAGGAGATCGAGGCGATGAGTCCGATCAACAATGCGCTGAGTCTTCGCATGTTCTGATCTTCGACGGCCGCCGGACAGGTGTGAATCGGGCGGAAGTATGGATCGGCGGCTCCTTCGCGAGGACTACGGCACTGGACCTTTGGTCCTAGAGGTCGCCGTCCGGCCCCGCCCGCCCCGGCGCCACCACAGCCGGGTGTCCGAGGGCCTGGGCAAGAAGGGCGATGAGAATGTACGGCAAGGCCCTGTCGTCGTCGCCGTGGCCGCCCCCCGGAGCGGTCCTCGCCAGGCGGCGACCGTCAGGGGCGTCAGGGCTTCAGGACGCGGTAGCGCAGGTGGGTCACCGCCGCGGCCCCCGTGACGGGTTTCCCCTCCTGGACCAGCTCGGCCCGCTCCCCGCCGAACAGCGGCGTGCCCGCCCCCATCAGCAAGGGGACGAGGTGGAGCCATACCTCGTCCAGCAGGCCCGCCCCGAGCAACTGCCGGGCGACGTCCGCACCCAGCACCAGGACGTCCTTGTCCCCGGCGGCGTCCTTGGCGCGTCGGACCGCGGCCTCCAGCCCGTCGAAGGCGAACGTCCCGCCGTTGTCGCCGAGGAGGTCCTCCCTGGTGCGGTGGGTGACCACGAAGCTCGGGACGCCGGGCCATGGTGTGCCGCCCCACGGGACCAGGCCGAGGTCGAAGGTGCGCCGTCCGATGACGGCGGCTCCTGCCGCCGCGTCCACCTGCCGGCGGATGCCGAGGTCGACCTCGCTGTCCGGTCCTTCCCCGGCCATCCACTCGTGCAGCCGTTCGCCGCCGTCCCCCATGGGCTCCTCCTTCCGGACGTTCGCTCCCGCCGTGAACCCGTCCAGGGACATCGACACATCCAGCACTACCTTGCCCATCGCGAGCCTTCCTTCGATCCAGCGGCGCCGCCGTCCGGCGCCGTCACGAGAAGGTCGGAGCCGACCCGGCCGTCTTGACACCACGAGCACCCCAGCGCGGTGTCGTGCTACTCGGGGTCGGTCGCGTCCGCCACGGTGATCTCAGAAGCTGCTGCCGGTGTGCGGAGAGTCCGGCGGACGGCGTCGCGGAGCCAGCGGTGGGCTCCGTCGGCTGTGTGCCGGGGGTGCCAGGCCATGCCGATGGTCAGCGGTGGCAGTGCCAGGGGGATGTCGAGGAGGCGCAGTCCGAGGGCGCCGGCGTCGTGGGTGAGGGGCGAGGGGGCGGCGCCGGGAAGCGCGGCAGGTACGAGGCAGACGACGTCGCTGCGGGCGGCGAGGGTCATCGCGGCCAGGTGGCTGGGCAGGACGACGCTGACCCGCCGGTGGAGGTTCTGCTCGGCCAGGGCGGTGTCGAGGGGGCCGGTGAACCGGCCGCGGCGGCTGACCGCGACGTGTTGGGCGGCAGCAAGCCGGGCCGGGGTCAGCGGTCCTTCGGTGAGCGGATGGCCGGGCCGGACGGCCGCCACCATTCGGAGGCTGACCAGCTCTTCGACCTGGGTTTCCGGGTCCACGTGGTCGATGGATCCGATCTCCAGGTCGATCCGGCCGTCGCGCAGGGCGGGTCCGGCCTCCAGCTCTTCGGCCCGGATCCGGAACGAGACCCCCGGCGCCTCCCGCTGGGCCAGTCGCAGCAGTCCGGGGGCCAGTGCCGCGCCGACCAGGTCGGCGGCTTGCAGGGTGAAGGTGCTGCGGAGGCCGGCGGGGTCGACGCTCGCGCCGGGGCTGAGCAGCGCTCCGAGGCTGCGTACCACTGCGGCGGCCTCCTCGCGCAGGGCCTGGGCGCGTGGGGTGGGAACCATGGTCTGTCCGGCCCGGACCAGGAGGGGGTCCTGGAGGATGCGGCGCAGACGGGCGAGGGTGCGGCTCATGGCGGCGGGCGAGGTGTGCAGACGTGCGGCGGCGCGGGTCACGCTGTGCTCGGCCAGCAGAGCATCCAGCGCGATGGCGAGATTGGCGTCGATGACCGGATCCGGGCTGCTCACCAGCATTATTCCATTTCAGTCAATGATTCCGTGCCGAAGTTCCCATTGTGGCAGCACGAAGATTCTCAGCACGATAAAGGGCGTACCGGACCGGCACGACCTGCGAGGTTTTCATGATCGTCATTACCGCTCCCACCGGGAACATCGGCCGTCACCTGCTCTCCCGGCTCCTGGAGGCCGCCCCCGCCGCGGGCGAGGAACTGCGCGTGATCGTGCGCGATCCCGCCCGGCTTCCGGACGCGGCGCGCGGACGCGTCGAGGTGGTCACCGGCTCGCACGCGGAAGCCGAGGTCCTCGACCGGGCCTTCGAGGGCGCGGACGCCGTCTTCTGGCTCGTCCCGCCGGACGCCTCCCTGACCCCGCAGGACGCCTTCAGCGGTTTCACCCGCCCCGCCGCCAAGGCGCTCGCCGCCCACGGCGTCGGTCATGTCGTCGGCGTCTCCGCGCTCGGCCGCGGCACCCCGCTCGCCGACCGGGCCGGGCTCGTCACCGCCTCCCTCGCCATGGACGACCTCATCGCCGGCACCGGCGTCGCCTACCGGGCCCTGGCCAGCCCGTCCTTTTTCGAGAACCTCCTGGAGGAGTCCGACTCGATCCGCGAGAAGGGCGTCTTCACCGACACCGTCGACGCCGACCGCAAGGCCCCCTTGGTCGCCGTCGCCGACCTCGCGGCCGCCGCCGCCGGCCTGCTGCTGGACCGCTCGTGGACCGGCACCGGCAGCGTCCCGGTCCTCGGGCCGCAGGACCTTTCCCCCAACGACCTCGCCCGCATCATGACCGAACAGCTCGGCCGCCCCGTCCGCTACGAGCGCCAGCCGCTCGACGAGCTGTACACCACCCTCGTCGGGTACGGCCTCAACGAGGCATTCGTCCAGGGCCTCGTCGACATGAAGCGGGCCAAGGACGAGGGTCTCGACGCCGGTGTCGCCCGTACCCCGGACACGACCTCCCCCACCAGCTTCGAGCAGTGGTGCGCCCAGACCCTCAAGCCCGCCGTCCTCTCCTGAAGTCCGGCACCCAGAAGCCGGCGAACCAAGACCACCTGCCACCTTGGAGGCCCCTGATGCCCGCTGAGCAGACCGAACCGCCGGTCACGGCGTTCATGCTGGTCAAGACCACACCCGAGTGGCTCGCCCTGAGCGTCCAGGAACGCGTGGACGCCTTCACCACCCAGGTCCTGCCGGCCATCGAGGCCAGGACCACCGGCGTCCGGTCACGCTTCTACGACACGGAGTTCTACTCCGCGCGCGTCACCGACGTCTGGGTGTGGGAAGCCGAAGACCACCACGCCTACCAGCTCCTCGTCGACGCACTGCGCGAAACCCCGTTCTGGGACCGCTACTTCGAGGTCGTCGACCTCCTCGTCGGCACCGAGAACGGCTACGCCCGAACCTACGGCCTCGAACCCGTCGCCACCATCAGCACCTGACCCACCGCCCCCACCCATCCAGAGTGCTCGGCGCGGGCGACTCGGCCCCCCGAGCGGTAAGCCCCGCCAGGCGGCTGTCGCAAGCGCCCCTGAGGTGTCAGGGTCGCCGAGTCCCCGCCGGGGGCTGACGTTCCCCGGTCAGTCCCTGCGGGTGCCCCGGTGCAGGCGGAGCAGGGCGCGCAGGGCCGCGAGGCTGGGGCGGGTGAGGCGGGTGTCCCCGTGGGTGGCGGTCCAGCCTGAGCGATCCCGCTGGAACGACCACCCGGGGAACTCCCGCGTCGCCTCCTGAAGCAGTCGTTCCATGACGAACTCGGCACTCGGCGCTATGGTCATGAACGCAGAGTGTCACCCGCACCCCGTTCCGTGACGAACTCGGGCCACAGAACTCCCCGTTCGTCCGGCCCGAACTCTCAGTTCGCGATGCCGTGGCGCTCGGCCAGGTAGCGGACCTCCGGCGCCCACGACGGCCGCGCGCGCCGCGCCAGGGACCGCACCATCTCCCTGAGCAGCAGCTTGTGATCCAGCTCCTCCGGGCATTCGCGCTCGATCCGCAGGAGATGCAGCAGGCTGGCGGCGTCGTCGCCCACGTCCTCGCAGGCGCGGGCGACCTGGCTGAGGTGGGTGGCGCGCCGCTCGATGGACGGGGTGCGCCGCAGGTCGATGTCGTCGGCGATCTGCAGCACCGCCTCCGGGCGCCCCACGTCGTTCTCGATGCTGGCCATGTGGATGGCGACGTTGGTCGGCCCGAAGAAGGCCAGGTCGTAGACGTCGGCCCCGTCTTCGACGCGCTGCGCGAGCCGCGCCGCGGGCCCGCGGACGATCTCCCTGGCCTCGTCGTCGTCGCCCCCGCGCGCCGCGCCGATCGCGGTCAGCAGGTGCAGCGCGCCGAGCGCCTTCACGTGGCGGTCGTCGCCGTCGGCGACGTGGGGCTCCAGCATCTCGATGCCGCGCCGGCCGACGTCGTACGCGATCTGGTGCATGTCGTCCGACAACATCGACTGCCCCAGACTCCAGTACGCCCACGCCCGGATCAGCGGATCCCCCGACTCCTCGGCGAACCGCATGGCCCGGTCGGCGGCCAGATGCGCGAGATCGACCCGCCGCAGGTGCTTGAGCACGCCCCTGGCCAGCATGTACGCGTCGGACGCGACGCTGTGGGCCTGCGGCGTGTCCTCGAGCGCGAGGTTCTCGGCGTCGGAGATCAGGGACGGCAGGGACGCCATCAGGATCGAGTAGCGGTGCGCCGAGGTGAACCAGGCGTTGCGGGCCGAGGCCACCCGTTCGGAGAGCTGGTCGGCGTCGGGCGGCTCGATGTCGGGCTCCAGCGAGCGCCACGTGAACAACGCCCGCTCGATGTCGCTGATCTGCGGCCGGCTGGGTTCGTGCGAGTCGCGCGGGGTCTCCCCCAAGAGCACGGCGGTGCGTACGCCCAGCACTTTGGCGATCTCCCGCAGCAGGGGGAGCGAGGGGGTTCGCTTGCCGTGCTCGATCAGCTCGATGTGTCTCGGGGTGCAGCCGGACTGGGTCGCCAGCGCGGTGGTGCTCATGCCCCTTCGTTCGCGCTGCAGCCTGATCATCTGCCCGGTGGCTATTTCGGACATGGACGTGCGGCCTCCTGGGTGGGTCCCGACATCCCACAGGCTAGGGCTCCAGGAGATCGCCTGTCCTGGATTCAGCCCTGCTCAGAGGAGCTGCCGGAGCGCCCGTGATGCTCCAGGAGGCGGGTCAGCAGACCTGACAATTGCTCACGTTCCGGCTGGCTCAAAGGGGCGAACAGCTCGTCCTGAAGGCTCGCGATGAGCGTGTGCAGCCGCCGTACCTGCTGGGTGCCCTCGGGGGTGATGGTGATGACGTTGCGGCGGCGGTCGGCGGGGTCGGGGGCGCGCTCGACGAAGCCGCGCTCCGCGAGCTCGTTGATGACGGCGACCATGTCGCTGCGGTAGATGCCGGTGCGCCTGCTCAGCTCGGCCTGGCTCACCGGGCCAGACTCGCGGAGCGCGACGAGCGCCGCGTAGTGCCACTTGCGGGCGTCGACGGCGGCCAGGCCCTCGTTCACCAGCCGGTCGGCGTGCATCGCGACCAGCGACAGCGTCCGGCTGGGCAGGAGCCGCAGCGCTGCGGGGGTGGCCCTGAGGTCGTCCGTCATGCTTCCGATCATAGCCCCTTGCGTTAGTGGCACTAACGATGTACGTTCGTTAGTGCCATAAACGTTAGTCGCACTTACGAAACCGAAATGAGAACCGTCATGCCGACGATCGACGTGCTCGACTCGACCATGTACTTCGAGGACTCCGGCGCTTCCGGCCTGCCCATCGTGTTCCTGCACGGGAATCCCGCCTCGTCGCACGCGTGGCGGAAGGTGCTGCCGGGGCTGGACGGCCGCCTGCTCGCCCCCGACCTGATCGGCATGGGGCGCTCGGGGAAGCCGGACATTCCCTACCGGTTCGGTGACCACGCCCGTTACCTCGACGCGTGGTTCGACGCGCTCGGGCTGGACGAGGTGGTGCTCGTCGGGCACGACTGGGGTGGCGCGCTGGCGTTCGACTGGGCCGCCCGCCACCCGGAGCGGGTCCGGGGGGTGGCCTTCATGGAGTCCATCGTCCGCACGATGAGCTGGAGCGACCTGGGTGAGGCCCCGCGGGCCCGCGCCGAGACGCTGCGGAGCGCCCAGGGGGAGGCGCTGGCGCTCGACCAGAACTTCCTCGTGGAGACGGCGTTCTCGGGCGGCGTGCTGACGAGCCTGAGCGAGGAGGAGAAGGAGCCGTACCGGGCGCCGTACCCCACCAGGGAGAGCCGGCGGCCGCTGCTGGAGTGGGCGCGGTCCCTGCCGCTGGACGGCGAGCCCGCCGACGTGGCCGAGCGGGTCGAGGGTTACGGGAAGTGGCTCGGGGCCAGCGCTGACGTGCCCAAGCTGCTGCTGACCTTCGACTCCTCCCCGACGCTGCTGATCGGGCCGGAGGTGGCCGCCTGGTGCGCCGCGAACATGGCCGCCCTGGAGGTCGAGCACTGCGGCCCGGCCGGCCATCACGTCACCGAGGACCGCCCCGAGGCCATCGCCGCCGCGATCGCCGGTTGGGCGGCCCGCCACGGGCTGCGGGAGAGCGCCTCATAGCGGGGAGTCGGCGGTGGCGGCGGCCGACGCGAGGTCGGTGGTGGCGGGGGAGGCCGACGTGGGGTCGGCGGTGGCGGGGGAGGCCGACGTGGGGTCGGCGGTGGCGGACGCGGGGTCAGCGGTAGCGGCGGCGGCCGACGCGGGAGAGGACCCCGCGCAGCGCGTCGGCCGCCTCGCGCACGACCTCGTCCGGGATCCCGCCCGCCACCTCCTCGTGCGCCCGCCCCGAGGCCACCAGCGCGGCCTCCGCCATGCGCTGTCCCTCCTCCGTGAGCTGCACCCAGCGGCTGCGCGCGTCGCCCGCGTTGGCCTCGCGCTCGACGTATCCCGCCGCCGCCAGTCGCTGCAGCACGTTGCTGATCCCGCCTGACGTCAGGAACAGCGCCTTCGACAGCTCGCTCGGCTTCATCCGGTACGCCGGCGCCCGGCTCAGCGCGGCCAGCACGTCGAACTCGGCGTACGTCAGCCCCAGCTCGGCCAGCTCGGCCTTGATCACCTTGTCGAACATCAGGTGGAGCCGCGCCGCCCGCTTGCTGAGCTCCAGGGCGGCGATGAGGGACGGCGACAGGCCCGCGTCCTTCCAGCGGGGGACCAGCGCGTCGACCTCATCGTGGTTCACGCCATCGAGGATACCTGTCGCAATATTGCTTTCAAAAAAGCTTCTCATTAAGCTTTTGGCTATGACATCTACGATCTTGATCAGGAACGGCGTCGTCGTGGACACCGAGCCCGACCCCGTCGTGCTGGGCCAGGTGGACGTGCGGATCGAGGACGGCCTCATCGCCGAAGTGGGCCCCGGCCTGCCGGAGGTCGCGGGCGCGGAGGTGATCGACGCGACCGGGCGGATCGTGCTCCCCGGGTTCGTCGACACCCACCGCCACACCTGGCAGGCGGGCATCAGGGCCGTCGCGCCCGACATCACGTTCGACACGTACCTGCGGCGGGTCCTCACCGAGCTCGCCCCCCGCCACCGCCCCCAGGACGTCTACGCGGGCAACCTCGCGGGCGCGCTGGAGTGCCTGGACGCGGGCATCACCACGCTGCTCGACTGGTCGCACGTCCAGTTCAGCCCGGACCATACCGACGCGGCCGTACGGGGGCTGGGCGAGTCGGGCATCCGGGCCGTGTTCGGCTACTGCTACGGCGGCGACTCCGGCGAGCTGACC
Source organism: Nonomuraea angiospora (assembly GCF_014873145.1). NCBI lineage: Bacteria > Bacillati > Actinomycetota > Actinomycetes > Streptosporangiales > Streptosporangiaceae > Nonomuraea > Nonomuraea angiospora. The sequence goes on from NZ_JADBEK010000001.1 coordinate 8,976,619, forward strand.
AAGGAGACCCGGCGCGTCCACGACACGCTCTTCTGCGCGTCCGGGCTGGTCACGATGGTGGTCGCGGCGCTCGGCCCGGAGATCGTGGGGGAGGAGCGCTCGCTCGAGGAGTGGCGCGTGGCGGCCGAGCTCGGCCTTCCCGTCACCGCGCACCTCGGCGGCCACGGCGCGGAGAGCGCCGAGCGCGGGCTCGCGTTCCTGGAGGCGAACGGCCTCCTGGCCACCCCCACGACCTTCGTGCACGCGCTGCACTACACCGACGAGGCGCTCCGGCGCATCGCGGCCGCCGGCGGCACCGCCTCGCTCGCCCCCGTGGACGAGATGAATCTGGGCCTCGGCTACCCCGCCACCGGCCGGCTGAGGGCCGCGGGGATCCCGACGGGTCTCGGCGCGGACACCGTGGTCTGCGCGCCGGGGGACATGTTCAGCCTGATGCGTACGGTTCACCTGCTCGAACGCGGCCGCCCCGACGGCGCCGGGATGGGCTTCACCACCCGCGACGCGCTGCGCATGGCCACCATCGAGGGCGCCCAGGTGCTGGGCCTCGCGGACGTCATCGGCTCGCTGCGGCCGGGCAAGCAGGCCGACGTCGTGCTGCTGCGTACGGACACGCTCGGCATGGCGGCGGCGCACGACCCGATCGGCGCCGTCGTGCTCAACGCCGACACCAGCGCCGTGGACACCGTGCTGGTCGGGGGCCGGGTGGTCAAGCGTGACGGGCGGCTGCTCCACCACGACGTGGCGGCGGTCCTCTCCACGCTGATCGAATCGGCGGATATGGTGGCGAACCCCTGATCGTCGCCCCGGCGCCGGGGTAGTGGGTCCCCAGGAGGCGCGTGATGGCGAGCGTGGTGAAGCGGATCGAGGCGGTCAGGGCCTGGGGTCGCCGCAAGGTGACCCGCTGGCGGGAACGGCGTCCGGCGCTGGACCACCTGATCAGGGCGGTGCGGCGTTACCAGCACCAGTCCGGCGACACGCTCGCGGGCGCCGTCACCTACTACGCGTTCCTGTCGTTCTTCCCGCTCGTGGCGCTCTCGTACGCGGTGCTCGGGTTCGTGGTGGCGACCAGCGAGGCCACCAGGGACGCGCTGGAGAAGGCCATCGTCGAGCGGCTGCCCGGCATCGCCACCCAGCTCAACCTCGACGCCATCGCCACCGCCAGGCAGACGGCCGGGATCGTCGGTCTGCTCGGTCTGCTCTACGCCGGGCTCGGCGCGCTGGACGCGCTGCGCGGGGCTCTGCGCGAGATGTCGATGACCACCGCGCCGCCGCTCAACTTCCTCGTCGGCAAGCTGCGCGACCTGGCCTCGATCATCCTGATCGGGACCACGATGATCGTGTCCGTGCTGGTCGCCGGGTTCGCCACCACGGCCACGGACAAGGTCATGCAGTTCGTCTTCGGGAGCGAGTCGGCGCCGGCCACCTGGGGGCTGCGGCTGGCGGGCGTGGTGGCGAGCGTGGGGGCCGACTGGCTGCTGTTCCTCATCCTGCTCGGGTGGGTGGACCGGCCGACCCGGCCGTTCCGGCTGATCGCCAGGGGGGCGCTGCTGGGCGCGATCGGTTTCGGGGCGCTCAAGCAGGCGGCGACGCTGCTGCTCGGGCAGACGCTGAGCAACCCGGTCTACGGGACGTTCGCCGTCATCGTCGGGTTGCTCGTCTGGATCAACTTCTCGGCCAGGCTCGTGCTCTACGTCGCCGCCTGGACGGCCACCGCCGGCCGCTGCCCGCCGCCCTCTCCGACCCCGGTCCCGTACGCGAACCCGGACGCCTGGGCCCTGCGCGAGGGCACGTCAGGAGCCTGAGCGGGGGCCGCGCGGGCACGTCAGGTCAGGAGCCTGAGGTCGCACGGGCGCGTCAGTCAGGAGCCTGAGGCGGCGCGGGCGCGTCAGTCAGGAGCCTGAGCGGCCGCGCCGGCGGCGGATGCCGAATCCGAGCCAGACCAGCCCGAACAGCAGCCCCCCGCCGATCACCACGGACCCGATCGTCCTGGTGGAGTCGGTCTGCTTGGAGGCGGCCGTGTCCAGCAGCGGCGGCTGGGCCGCGGGCGTGACCTTGGAGGCCGGCGGGGCGGAGGAGCGCGGGGCGGCCTGGACCTCGGGGAGCGGGTCCACGAGCCGGCCGACCGGCTGGACCTTGCCCCTGACCGAGAAGCCCCAGTCGAGCAGCTTGGCCACCTCCTCCCAGAAGTAGCCCTCGTGCCGCATGATGCTCACGACGATCGTGTGCCCGTCGCGGCTGGCCGCGCCGACGAAGCTGCCCAGGGCCTTCGAGGTCCAGCCGTTCTTGATGCCGATCATGCCCTTGTAGCGCCAGAGCAGCTTGTTGTGGTTGCTGATCTCGTAGTAGCCCTTGGGCGCGGGGAACTTGGAGGTCTTCGTACTGATATATCCGCGGAAAGCGGGATTGGCGAGGCCGGCGCGGGCGATCAGCGCCAGGTCGTACGCCGAGCTGCTCTGCCCCGGCTTGTCCAGCCCGCTGGGCGTCTTGGCCACGGTGTCGTACGCCTGCAGCCGCTTGGCCACGGCGTTCATGTCGCTCATGGTCTTGGCGACGCCGCCGTTCGTCTCGGCCAGGGCCATGGCCGCGTCGTTCCCCGACGACATCATCAGCGCCCTGAACAGGTCGTCGACCTTGTACGTCGCCTTGACCGACAGGCCGACCGCCGTGCCCTCCTGGTTGCAGGCGTTCTCGCTGGGCCGGATCCTGCGGTCCTTGTCGAGCTTGGGAATGAGCGTGAGCGCGGTCAGCGTCTTGAGCGTGCTGGCCGGCAGGTAGCGCCCGTGAGGGTCCTTGGCGGCGAGCACCTCGCCCGTGTCCGCGTCCGCGATGACGTACGACGTAGCCTGGGTCTTGGGCGGTTCCTTGACGCCCTCGGGCGTCACCAGGCCGCGGCTGCCCAGCGCCTCACCCCCGACCGGTGTCGTCGGAGCGGCATATGCGGTCCCGCCGGTGAGCGAGACCGAGGCGATGAGTGCCGTGACCGGCACGAGTTTCGTCCACATGGCGATCTCAGCGTAGCTTCGAGTGAATGCCCATGTGGCGACACATCCCCCGTTGATCCACCTTCGATACTAGAGAGGCGCTCATGTCACGAAAGATCGCCGGATTCCTCATCATTCTCGGCGCATTCATGATCTTCGAGTGGGTGAACCTCGGGTTTAACTTGGCCGACGGGCATCCGACCAGCTTCTACGTGGTGCACGGGATCCTGATCGCGGTGAACATCATCCTCGCCGTCGTGCTGGGGATCATCGGCTGGCGGGGGTTGCGCGGGAGTCGCGAGAAGGAGGTCACGGGCCGCACAGGAGCCGCCGGGTGAGGGCGTGCAGCTCGTCCGCCTCCTCCCGGGAGTCGCCGATCGAGGTGAAGCCCAGCTTCCCGTGCTCGGGGACGGCCCCGAGCAGGTGGAAGACGTTCCCGGTACGCCGTTCCGCGTCGAACCCGATTCCGAGCCGGTCGGCCATGCGCACGACCTCGCCGGGGCTGCGCCCGCGCAGGCAGGACGAGGAGCAATTGTCGGTCGCGGTGTAGAACTTCGGCTGATTTCCGGACATGAGGAGGCCGGTGGCCGGATCGTACGTGGCCCCGGTCGTCAGCACGGCGGCGCCGAGCGGATGCGTGGTGCCGCCGATCCGCAGATTGATCTCGCACAGCAGCGCCGCGTACCCGGCGTCGGCCTTCAGCGCGAAGAAGTCCATGCCGAATATCCCCACCACGCCCCGATCGGCGAGGACCTGGGCGATCCGCTCGGCGGACGCGCCCACCTCGGCCCGGTACTCGGGCGCCGCGGGGAACGTGCAGCCCTGGTAGACGTGGCCGTTGGGCCCGCCGAGCACCTGGTCGTGCGTGGCCAGCACCTGCGCGGTGCCGCCCGGCGTGATGCAGGCCAGCGCGCTCGGGTAGTACAGCGGCCTATGCTCGATGAACTCCTCGACCACCGCCCCCCGGTCCCTGATCTTCGCGGTGAAGTTGGCCCAGGTCTCCCCGGAGGCCGAGAAGCTGGTCAGGGACCTGTCGGCCTTGGTGACGATCGCGTTGCCGAGCCCGGAGTAGCTGTCGTTCAGCTTGACCATCACCCGCTCGCCCGGCAGGGCCTCGATCGCCTCCTCGATCTCCAGCACGTGCCGGACGTCGCCGAAGCCCCGCGGCATCGGCACGCCCGCCTCGTGGCCGACCTCGCGCGCCCCGCTCTTGGAGCCGTAATAGGCCAGGGCGGTGGCCGGTCCGTAGAGGGGGACGTTGAGTAACGAGGCGAGCTCCTCCTCGAGCTCGCTCAGGACGAACGGCACCAGCCAGGCGTCGCCCTCGATGGCCGCGCGCACTTGCTCCAGCGCGTCCGGCCGGGCGAGCAGGGCCTTGGTCAGCGGCTGAGACCAAGGATCGTCGAGGCTGATCAGCGTGAGCCGTTTGGCCGCGTCATCCGGATCCGGCAGGAACGCGAAGTAGTAGTCGATGATGTCGGGATCGATGGGCGCGGAGGAGAGGTAGACCACCTTGACCCCGGGCTCGCGGAGCGTGAGCAGCAGGAACAGCAGCCGTTCCTCGTAGGATCTGGCCCCCGTGATGCGGCGGAGCTCATCCTGCGGAAGGGAGAGCGAGGGTACGACCACCAGGGTCCCCTCGCTCGGCTTGAAGATGCTCAACCCAGCATACTTCTCCCCGAACGGGATATTAGTGATCATATTGCGAGTGAAACACGCATTCTTCTCAAATGCAGCCAGCGCCGAAGTGTCATGACCATGACAGAAGGTGACAGGATTCGTAATCGCCGACCACGTTTGAACTGGGAGCATCGGGTCATGATCTACTGATCCGTTGTGACCATTTCCGGATCACCTGAACGTTCACACGCCGTGACCACCTGGGGTTACGGACATGCTCGCAGGAACTTTTGGAGTATCTGTCACCGCGAACTCGCGCGAGGGCGATAAAGTCGAAGCATCGCCATCGGGCTCACGGCCGACCGCTGTGCTCCCGGGCTGCAGCGGCGCTCGCGACCGACGAACGCAAAGCTCACGCTGACGATCTCGCGCACCCCGACCAGAGGGTGTGTTTTTTGATTCGCCGAGTGGCCGCTCGACCGGGGGGCCACGGCGGGATGACGAGCTTTCACAGCGGATGAGCCGTGGTGGTCAGACATATTCGGGCGCGCGGCATGGACGGGACGGTGACATATGCGGGGACGTGAGCTTCGGGGGGAACTCGACGCGTTCCTGGCGGAGACCGAGCAGGATCTCGTGGCGTTCCGCCGCGACCTCCACATGCACCCAGAGTTGGCCTTCGCGGAATATCGCACGACGCAGCGGATCGCCGAGCGGCTCACCGCCGCCGGGTTGACCCCCTCGGTGCTCCCGCGCGGCACCGGGCTGATCTGCGAGGTCGGCAGCGGTGACGGCCCGACCGTCGCGCTGCGCGCCGACATCGACGCGCTGCCGCTGCAGGACGAGAAGGACGTGCCCTACCGCTCCACCGTGGCCGGTGTCTGCCACGCGTGCGGCCATGACGTGCACACCACGGTGCTGCTCGGCACCTCGCTCTTCCTCGCCCAGCAGGCCGCCGCCGGCCTGCTGCCCGGCCGGGTGCGCCTGATCTTCCAGCCCGCCGAGGAGCTGCCCGGCGGCGCGCTCGAGGTCATGGCCCAGGGCGGCATCAGCGGCGTCGACCGCATCTTCGGACTCCACTGCGACCCGCGCGTGGACGTCGGCCAGGTCGGGCTGAAGGCCGGCCCGATCACCTCGGCCTGCGACAAGCTGGTCATCAGGGTGTCGGGCCCCGGCGGGCACACCGCCCGCCCCCACCTGACCGCCGACCTGGTCTTCGCCCTGGCCAAGATCCTGACCGAGCTGCCCGCCGGCCTGTCGCGCCGGGTCGACCCGCGCTCCTCGCTGAGCCTGGTCTGGGGCAAGGTCGAGGCCGGCACGGCGGCCAACGCGATCCCCGACGACGGCGTGGCCGCCGGGACGGTCCGCTGCCTCGACGAGGCCGCCTGGCACGCCGCGCCCGACCTGATCAAGTCGCTGCTGGAGTCGGTGGCCGGCGCCTACGGCGTGGAGGCCGAGATGGACTACACGCGCGGCGTGCCGCCGGTGGTCAACGACGAGGTCAGCGTCGAGATGCTGGCCGAGGCCGCCGAGCGCGTGCTGGGCGCGGGCGCGGTGGTCCCGACCCAGCAGTCACTCGGCGGCGAGGACTTCGCGTGGTACCTCGAGTCGATCCCCGGCGCGTTCGCCCGCCTGGGCACGCGCTCGCCCGACGGCATGACGTACGACATCCACCAGGGCACCTTCGACGTCGACGAGAAGGCGATCGCGATGGGCGTGCGCGTCATGGCCGCCACGGCGCTGACCGCGCTGTGGGAGGTCGGCCCGCTCGACACGGTCACCAGCACCGCGATGGCCTAGTCACTGCAGCAGCTTGCCGAAGACCACGGGCAGTCGCAGCGACGACTGCCCGGGCGAGACCGTGATCTTCGTGCCCGGCGGGTAGCGCAGGGTGTAGTCGAAGTCGGTCGAGATGATCACGAGGCCCAGCCGGTGGCCCTTCTTGAACAGGTAGTCCGTCGGCTGGAAGTCCCACGTGAAGGTGTACTCCTTGCCCGGCCGCAGGGCCTCGGTCCGGTCCGCGCGGTGCCGGTTGCGGACGTCCAGCCAGCCCCTGGTGACGATCTTGTACGGGGTGGCGGCGGTGCCGAGCGTCCTGAGGGTCGTGCAGCCCGTGTCACCCGGGACGCCCTCGCCGTAGCAGTAGGACTGGCCGGTCGAGACCAGGGAGCCGTTGGCGCGGACGTCCGTGCCGTAGTCCACCAGCAGGGCCGTCAGGTACGGCGAGGCGCCGTCCTTCAGCGAGGCCCGCACCGACACCGTCGGGGTGCCGGAGATCCGCACGTCGGCGGGCAGGTCGCCGGTCACGTACGCCAGCCGGTTCGGATCCGAGCCCGTGGCCTCCACCAGCTGCTCGGCCGTCCTGGTCTTCTGGTCCGTGAACGACTCCCTGGCCGAGCGCGGGCTGGGGAGCAGGCCCAGCTTCGAGCCCGAGCCCAGCCAGAGCGGCACCGTGGCCGCGCCGGGCAGCGGCCATGAGGCGTGCCGGCCCCACTGGCCGGGCGCGATCTCCACGTCGGCCTGCGGCTCGCGCATGATGCCCGAGTCGATCCCGTACAGCCAGTAGTCGAACCAGCCGTGCAGCTGGCGCAGCCACTCGGCCGTGCGCAGGTTGAAGGGGTTCATGTGGGTGCCCTGGTGCAGCCAGATCTTGCGCGGCACGTGCCGCTTGGCCAGGGCGTACCACCACTGGGCGAACTGCTTGGTCTTGACGTTCCAGTCGTTGAGCCCGTGCACCAGGAAGACGCTGGCCTTGACCTTGCCGACGTCGTTCAGGTAGTTGCGGGCGTCCCACATCGCGCTGTAGTCGCCGGTGATCCGGTCCTGGGCCGTGGTGATCCCGTCGACCAGGGCACCGCAGGCGGCCTGGCCGTCCTGCCTGGTCAGCACGTACTTGGCGAGCACGTCGAGGTCCTCGCCCTGGAAGCCGCCGGGTGCGAGCACGCCGCCGTTGGCGCGGTAGTAGTCGTACCAGCTGGAGATCGAGGCGATCGGCACGATCGTCTTGAGTCCCTCGACGCCGGTCGTGGCGACCGCGTTGGGCAGCGTGCCGTTGTAGGAGACGCCGATCATGCCGACCTTGCCGGTCGACCAGGTGGCCTCGACCGGGTTGCCGCCGGCGTCGAAGCCCTTGGCGCGGCCGTTCAGCCAGTCGATCGCGGCCTTCGGGCCGGCCGTCTCGTTGCGGTCGCCGGAGGTGGGGCAGCCGGTGGCGCGGCCGCTGCCGAGGTTCTCCACCAGCGCGATGGCGTACCCGCGGGGCAGGAAGTAGTTGTCGTAGTAGCTGTCGAAGGGCTCGGCGGCCAGCTTGTTCCTGGCGTCGGCGAGGGCGGGCAGCGGGATGCCGTTCGCGTCCACGTCCACGGGGTGGTTGGGGACGTCGTTGCCGCCGGCGTAGTACGGGCTGGCCTCCATGATGACCGGGACCTTCAGCCCCTGGTCGGTCTCCTTGGGGCGCAGGATGTCGACGGCGACCCGGTCGGGCTTGCCGTCGTTGTCGCTGTCGGTGCCCTCGACCTCGACGAACACCGTCTGTTTGACGGCGTCCGCGCGGGAGAAGACGGGCTGGGTGGCGTTGTTCTCGATCTTGATGGCCGGCGCGTCGGCCGTCGCGGGCGTGGTTCCACTCAGGGCCACCACGAGCAGTGCGGCCAGCAGCACGGTCAGGGCCTTCCAAGGATGCATATGGGCTCCGGGATCAGGTTTCCACCGTCTGTCGGAATCTCCGTCATGATCCGCGCCGGCACAAGGGGTCAAAGTTGGGCAAAACCTTCCGTGTATCGTGGATTGCTCCCGATTCGTCCTTCAGGTCACGGACGCGAGTGATGTCGATAACGGAGCGGTTGCGACCCTGTGCGCTGGTTTGGTTCGCCCTGGTCAAGCAACTATCTTCCGTGCAGGTGCCGTACGTGCTTCGCGCGTGCGATGAAGTATCGACAGCGGCGAAGACGACGGGGAAAGGGAAGGGAGTCGCCTTGCTCGGCAAGCGATTCAACAGGATGGCGATCGGCTCGGTAGCCGGGGTCATGCTCATGGCAGTTGCCGCCTGTGGCGGCGGTGGCGGGGGCACCACGGCCAGCGAGGCGCCGAGCAGCGCCGGCGCGAGCAGTGAGGCGTCCAAGGGCGCGCTCAAGGTCGGACTGGCGTTCGACGTCGGCGGCCGGGGCGACAAGTCCTTCAACGACGCGGCCTACGCCGGTCTGGAGAAGGCCAAGACGGACCTCAGCGCCGACATCAAGGAGCTGAGCCCGGCGGCCGACGGCTCCAACCGTGGCGACCTGCTGCGCCAGCTCGCCGACGCGGGTTACAACCCGATCATCGGCGTCGGCTTCGCGTACGGCGACGACATCAAGAAGACGGCGGCCGAGTATCCCGACATCCAGTTCGCGGTGGTCGACTCCGCCTCCAACGGGCCCAACGTGACCGGCCTGCTGTTCGCCGAGGAGCAGGGCTCCTACCTGGCGGGCGTCGCGGCGGCCACCAAGTCCAAGTCCAACCACGTGGGCTTCGTCGGCGGCGTCGAGAACGACCTGATCAAGAAGTTCGAGGCGGGCTTCGTGGCCGGCGTGAAGTCGGTCAAGCCGGACGCCAAGATCGACATCAAGTACCTCACCCCCGACGGTGACTTCACCGGCTTCAAGGCCCCCGACAAGGGCAAGGTCGCGGCCGAGAAGATGTACCAGGACGGCGCCGACATCGTCTACCACGCCTCCGGCGACTCCGGCCTGGGCGTGTTCCAGGCGGCTGCCGCGGCCAAGAAGAAGGCCATCGGCGTCGACTCCGACCAGCGCCAGACGGTCAAGGAGACCGACCTGCAGGGCGTCATCATGACCTCGATGCTCAAGCGCGTCGACGTCGGCGTGTTCGAGTTCATCAAGGCCTTCCAGGGCGGCGCCAAGGGCGGCTCCAACATCACGTACGACCTCAAGGTCGACGGCGTGGGCCTGTCCACCACCGGCGGCGAGATCGACGACATCAAGGACAAGCTCGACGCGGCCAAGAAGGACATCGTCGACGGCAAAATCACGGTTCCGTCGAAGCCGTAATCGGGGTAGGAGTGACAGCTGAGGGCCCGGAGTCCCCACTTCGGGCCTTCTGTCTATCCCCCGCCCCCCGCTAGGAGAGGCGAAATGAGTGCTGACACCCTGGCCACGGCGAAACCCGCTGTAGAGCTGGAGGGCATCACCAAGCGTTTCCCCGGTGTCGTCGCGAACCATGACATCCGCATCACCGTCGAACCAGGGACGGTGCACGCCATCGTCGGGGAGAACGGCGCGGGCAAGTCAACGCTGATGAAGATCCTTTACGGCATGCAGAAGCCGGACGAGGGCACCATCAGGATCAACGGCGCCGAGGTCAGTTTCCGTACGCCGAGCGACGCCATCGACGTCGGCATCGGCATGGTCCACCAGCACTTCATGCTGGCCGACAACCTCACCGTGCTCGAGAACATCATCCTCGGCGCCGAGCCGAAGAAGATCGGCATGCTCGACACGGCCTCCGCCCGGAAACGCATCACCGAGCTGGCCGACAGCCACGGCCTGCGGGTCGACCCCGACAAGCTCGTGGAGGACCTCGGCGTCGGCGACCGCCAGCGCGTCGAGATCCTCAAGGTCCTCTACCGAGGCGCGCGCATCCTCATCCTCGACGAGCCGACGGCCGTGCTCGTGCCGCAGGAGGTCGAGGAGCTCTTCCAGAACCTGCGCGAGCTCAAGGCCGACGGTCTGACCGTCATCTTCATCTCCCACAAGCTCGACGAGGTGCTCGGCATCGCCGACGCGATCACCGTGATCCGGCGCGGCACCACGGTCGCGAGCGTGGACCCCGGCGACGTCACGGCGCGCCAGCTCGCCGAGCTGATGGTCGGCAGCGAGCTGCCCACGCCCGAGACCCGCGAGTCCACGGTGACCGACGTCGTGGCGCTGCGGGTCGCCCAGGTCACCATGGAGGCCGAGGGCTACCACGCCGCCGCCGACCCGGCCAAGCTGCGCGAAGAAGGCAAACGGCTGCTCCTCGACGACGTGTCGTTCGAGATCCACCGGGGCGAGATCCTCGGCATCGCCGGGGTCGAGGGCAACGGCCAGTCCGAGCTGATCGAGGCGATCATGGGCATCCGGCCCGCGCACGGCAGCATCGAGCTGGACGGCCAGGACATCAGCCAATGGTCCACGCTCAAGCGCAGAGAGTCCGGCATCGGCTACATCCCGGAGGACCGGCACCGGCAGGGCCTGCTGCTGGAGGCCTCGCTGTGGGAGAACCGCGTGCTCGGCCACCAGACCAGGAAGCCCGCGCGCAGCGGCATCTGGATCAACCGGCGGGCCTCGAAGGCCGACACCGAGCGCATCGTCAAGGACTACGACGTACGCACGCCCGGCGTCGACACGCTGGCCCTGGCCCTGTCGGGCGGCAACCAGCAGAAGCTGATCGTGGGCCGCGAGATGAGCGGCGAGCCGAGGTTCCTCATCGCCGCCCACCCGACCAGAGGCGTGGACGTCGGCGCGCAGGCCGCCATCTGGGACCACCTGCGCGATGCCAGGGCCGCCGGGCTGGCCGTGTTGCTCATCTCCGCCGACCTCGACGAGCTGATCGGCCTGTCCGACACGCTCAGGGTGATCTACCGCGGGCGGCTCGTGGCCACGCTCGACCCTTCCGACATCACGCCCGAGCGGCTGGGCGGCTACATGACCGGCGCCATCGCCGGCACTGAGGAGACGTGATGCCCGCCGGGCTCAACCGGGCGCTGCTCACCGTGGCGGGCGCCGTCGTCGCCATCGTCCTCGCGATCGCGATCTCCAGCGTGGCGATCATCGCGGCGGGCGCCAGCCCGCTCGACGCGTTCGCCGCCTTCTTCGACTTCGGCGCGACGCCGCGGGCCGTCTCCAACGGCATCGCGGCCTTCCTCAACCGGGCCGTGCCCCTGTTCATCGCCGGTCTCGCGGTGGCCGTCGGCTTCCGCATGAACCTCTTCAACATCGGCGTGGAGGGCCAGTACCGGCTCGCGGCCATCGTCGCGGCGTTCGTGGGCTCGACGTTCGAGGCGCCCGCGCCGATCCAGATCGCGGTGATCATCGTGGTCGCCGCGGCCGTCGGCGGCCTCTACGCGCTGATCCCCGCGGTCATGAAGGTGACCAGGGGCGTGAACGAGGTCATCGCCACGATCATGCTGAACTACGTCGCGATCAACCTGGCCGCCTACCTCGTCCGCGGCCCCTTCGCGGGCCAGCGCGCCGCGGGCCAGCTCACCACGACCACGCCGCAGCTGCCCGAGTCGGCGATGTTCCCCAACCTGAACTTCCTGTTCGACGGGTTCGGCCTGCTCCCGCCCACGCGCGGCGGCGGCCTGTGGGGCTTCCTGATCGTGGCGATCGTGCTCGGCGTGGTGATCTGGGTGCTGCTGGAGCGGACCCGGTTCGGCTTCAGCGTCAAGGCCAGCGGCCTCAACGGCCCGGCCGCGCTCGCCTCCGGCGTGAACCCCAAGACGATGGTCATCGCGGCGATGGTGCTGTCCGGCGCGATCGCCGGGCTCATCGGCCTGCCCGAGCTCCTCGGCGACAAGGGCGCCTTCAACTCCAACTTCACCCCCGGCCTGGGCTTCCTCGGCATCGCGGTGGCGCTGCTCGGCAGGAACAAGCCCGTCGGCATCGCGGTCGCCGCGCTGCTGTTCGCCTTCCTCGACCGGGCGCAGGGCCCGCTGCAGATCGCGAACGTCCCGCCGTCCGTCATCACGATCATCCAGGGCGTCACCGTCCTGCTGGTCGTCGTGGCCAACGAGGTGACGAACCGGCTCGCGCTCAGACTCGAGGAGCGCCGGGCCGCCCAGCAGCTCAGCAGCAAGACCCCGGTTGAGGTGGCAGCATGACCAGGCTAAGCAAGTACCACCTGACGCTCGTCGGAGTCGCCGCGCTCATCCTGCTGATGTCGCTGGTACGCGTCGCGTCCGGCCAGAACGACATCACCTCGTCCGGCACGTTCGCCGCGGCCCTGCTGCTCGCGGTGCCGATCGGCCTGGCCGGTCTCGGCGGCCTGTGGGCCGAGCGGGCCGGCGTGGTCAACATCGGCCTCGAAGGCATGATGGTGCTCGGCACCTGGTTCGCCGGCTGGGCCGGCTACCAGTGGGGCGCCTGGGCCGCGCTGCTGGCCGGGCTGCTCGGCGGCGCGCTCGGCGGCCTCCTCCACGCCGTCGCGACCGTGACGTTCGGCGTCGACCACATCGTCAGCGGCGTCGCGATCAACCTGCTCGGCCCCGGCGTCACCCGCTTCCTGTCGGAAGTGTTCTACAAGGACGGCACCGCCGCGGCGGACGCCGGCGCGGGCTTCACCGGCTCGCCCGCGATCACCTCGCCGGCGCCGTCGGTCAGCCTGCCACTGCTCTCCGACGGGCCGGACCTCCTGGGCAGGCTGGAAGGGACCCACTGGTTCCTCCTCTCGGACCTGGCGGGCATCCTGCGCGGGCTCACGCACGACGTGAACGTGCTGGTCGTCCTGGCGGTCCTGCTGCTGCCCGTGACCTTCTTCGTGCTCTGGCACACCGCGTTCGGGCTGCGCCTGCGCTCGGCGGGCGAGAACCCGTGGGCGGCCGAGTCGCTGGGCGTGAACGTCTACCGGATCAAGTACCTCGCGGTCGTCATGTCCGGCGCGTTCGCCGGGCTCGGCGGCGTGTTCCTGGTCTTCGTCTCCAACAAGTACGTCGAGGGCCAGACGCAGGGGCGCGGCTTCATCGGCCTGGCGGCCATGATCTTCGGCAACTGGCGTCCGGGCGGGCTCGCCATCGGCTCCTCGCTGTTCGGCTACGCCAGCGGGCTCCAGCTGCGCAGCACCGGGGCCATCACCTCGTTCTTCCTGTTCGCCGCCGTGCTGCTGCTCATCTACCTGGTCATGAAGGTCCGCCGGATGTTGTCGCCCGGCCGGCCCGCCGAGCTCGCGGCCAGGGGCGTCAGGGAATATACGCTGATGGCGGTCGCCGCCGCGGGCATGATCGTGCTCTTCTGGCTCTGGCTGACCGTCGACCAGTTGCCGAACGAGTTCGTCTACATGACACCACACGTGCTCACGCTGCTCGTGCTCCTGGTGGCTTCGCAGCGGCTGCGAATGCCCAAGGCCGACGGCGTGCGCTACCGCCGGGGAGAACAACATTGAGCACCATCAACTGGGACGGCCTGCGTTTCGAGGCCACGCAGGCCATGCACAACGCGTACGCGCCGTACTCGAAGTTCCCCGTGGGCGCGGCGGCGCTGGTGGACGACGGGCGGGTCGTCACGGGCTGCAACGTCGAGAACGCCTCCTACGGCCTGGGCCTGTGCGCAGAGTGCGGCCTGGTGTCGGCGCTGCAGGCGACGGGCGGCGGCCGGCTGGTGGCCTTCACCTGCGTGGACGGGCACGGTGAGCTGCTGATGCCGTGCGGGCGCTGCCGCCAGCTGCTGTACGAGTTCGGTGGCGAGGACCTGCTGGTCGAGACCGTGGACGGGCCGAAGCGGATGGCGGAGATCCTGCCGTACGCGTTCGGCCCCCAGGACCTCAGCCGGAGCGCCTGAATGGACGCGATCGAGGTCATCCGCGCCAAGCGTGACGGCGGCGAGCTGACCACGGCCCAGATCGACTGGGTGATCGACTCCTACACGCGCGGCGTCGTGGCCGACGAGCAGATGTCGGCGCTGGCCATGGCCATCCTGCTGAACGGCATGGACCGCCGGGAGATCGCCGACTGGACCCAGGCCATGATCCGCTCGGGCGAGCGCATGGACTGGTCCGCGCTCGACCGGCCCACCGCCGACAAGCACTCGACCGGCGGCGTCGGCGACAAGATCACGCTGCCGCTGGCGCCCCTGGTGGCGGCGTGCGGGGCGTACGTACCGCAGCTCTCTGGTCGCGGGCTCGGGCACACCGGTGGCACGCTCGACAAGCTCGAGTCGATCCCCGGCTGGCGGGCCTCGCTCTCCAACGGCGAGATGCTGCAGGTCCTGCGCTCGGCGGGCGCGGTCGTGTGCGCGGCCGGGTCGGGGTTGGCACCCGCCGACAAGAAGCTGTACGCGCTGCGCGACGTCACCGGCACCGTCGAGTCGATCCCGCTGATCGCCTCGTCGATCATGTCCAAGAAGATCGCCGAGGGTACCGGCTCGCTGGTCCTCGACGTGAAGGTGGGCTCGGGCGCGTTCATGAAGACCCCTTCGGCGGCTCGCGAACTGGCCGAGACCATGGTGGCCCTGGGCACGGACGCCGGGGTGCGCACCGTGGCCCTGCTGACCGCGATGGACCGGCCGCTGGGCCTGGCCGTAGGGAACGCGCTGGAGGTCGCGGAGTCGGTCGAGGTGCTCGCCGGCGGCGGGCCCGCCGACGTGGTGGAGCTGACGGTACGGCTGGCGCGCGAGATGCTGGAGGCGGCCGGGGTGCCGTCCGGAAAGGACCCCGCCAAGGCCCTCGCCGACGGGTCGGCCATGGACGCGTGGCGGCGGATGATCGCGGCGCAGGGCGGCGACCCGGACGCGCTGCTGCCCCGGGCGGCGGAGACCCTGACCGTGGAGGCGCCCGCGTCTGGGGTGGTGACCCGGCTGGACGCGTACGCCGTGGGCCTGGCCGCCTGGCGCCTGGGCGCCGGACGGGCGCGTAAGGAGGACCCGGTGTCGTTCGGGGCCGGGATCACCCTGCACGCCAAGCCCGGAGACCTGGTGCGGGCGGGGCAGCCGCTGATGACGCTGCACGCGGACGAGACGGCTCGGTTCGAGCGCGCGCTGGAGGCGCTGGAGGGCGGCTACGCGGTGGGCTCGGCGGGCGAGGAACACCTGCCCCTGGTCATCGACCGCATCACCGCCCCCTGACCGGCCCCGCCCCCAAGGACGCCCCGCCGTCGAGGCGGCCTTGCCGTAGCGTGCCGCGCCGCGTATCCAACCCCTCCCAAGGGACATCAGCCACGGTCGGCGGGGCTGTCTTGCCGTCGCGGGCTGGGGTCCCTCGGGGCGGGGCGCTACGGGGCGTCGTACCGTATCCCGGCTTCTCGCGCGGCACCCGAAGGACGTCGGCCGCGGTCGGCGGGGTCGTCGCGGGCCGGGGAAGGGCGCAGGGGTGCTCAGGGCCTCGGGCGGGTGTCAGCGGGCCAGGGCCGGGGCGTCGGAGAAGATTTCCGAGAGGACGGCGCGCTGGGTGGGGAGGGCCTCGGCGTGGCGGGCGCGGCCCGCGTCCGTGATGCACACGAACACGCCGCGCCGGTCCGCGTCGCAGACCCCGCGTGAGACGAGCGCGGCCTTCTCCAGGCGGGCCACCACCCGGGACAGGGCGCTCTGGCTCAGGTGGACCTCGTCGCAGAGCTCCTGGATGCGCAGCTTCCGATCATGATGGACGATCCGGTCGAGCACCTCGAACTCGCTGGGCCCCAGCCCATGTCGATCCCCCAGCTCGCGCTCCAGGGCGCACATGGCCTTGGCGTGCTTCGCCAGGACGTAATGCCAGGTGTCGACCACGAACTCCTCGTCCATGTCGCGGAGGTTACCACTTCGCTAAAACTTATGCAACGGCATTAAATGCGTTTGCATTAGATGCGCCTGCATGTATCGTTCTCTTCCATGTCCTCTTCCTCATCCCGTTGGGGCGCGCTCGCCGTGCTCTGCGCAGTGATCTTCCTTGACGCCCTTGACGTCTCGATGGTCGGTGTCGCCCTGCCCGCCATTCAGCACGACCTGGGCCTGAGTACCTCATCTCTGCAGTGGGTGGTCAGCGGCTACGTGCTCGGCTACGGCGGTCTTCTTTTGCTCGGGGGCAGGACCGCCGACCTGCTCGGGCGGCGCAGGGTGTTCCTGGTCGCTCTGGGTGTCTTCGCCGTGGCGTCGTTGCTCGGTGGCATTGTGGACGACGGCGGGTTGCTGATCGCGGCCCGGTTCGTCAAGGGTGTGGCCGCCGCGTTCACCGCACCCGCGGCTTTGTCGATCATCACGACGACTTTTCCCGAGGGGCCGGAGCGCAACAAGGCGTTGAGCATCTTCACCGCCTCCGGCGCCAGCGGCTACTCGCTGGGCCTCGTGCTGTCCGGCCTGCTCACCGAGATCGGCTGGCGCTGGACGCTGCTGATGCCGGTTCCCGTGGCACTGCTCGCGCTGCTGGTCGCGCCGCGGGTGCTGCGCGGCCGTGACGAGCGGGCCGAAGGCGGTCACGACCTGATCGGCGCCGTGCTGATCACCGCCTCCATGCTGCTGCTGGTGTTCACGGTCGTGCAGGCGCCCGAGGCCGGCTGGACCTCGCTGCAGACCATCGGCTCGCTGGTGGCGGTGGCCGTGTTGATCGGCCTGTTCGTCTTCACCGAGCGGCGGATGAAGCACCCGCTGGTGCGCCTCGGCATCCTGCGCTCCGGCCACATCGTCCGCGCCAACCTGGGGCTGCTCATCCTCATGGGCTCGTACGTGGCCTTCCAGTTCGTGGCGATGCAGTACTTCCAGAATCTCCTCGGCTGGTCGGCCCTCGGCACCGCCCTGGCGTTCCTGCCCGCCGGCCTGCTGGTCGCGCTCACCTCGACCAAGATGGGCGACTTCGCCGACAGGTTCGGCACCGGCAAGCTGATCGTCATCGGCTCCGCCGCGCTGGCCGGCGGGTACGCGATGTTCCTCGGCATCGACCGCACCCCCAGCCTGGGCGGCATGGTGATCCCGGGCATGATCCTGATGGGCATCGCGTTCGCGCTGTCGTTCCCCTCCCTGAACATCCAGGCCACCACCGGCGTGGACGACGACGAGCAAGGGCTGGCCTCCGGGCTGCTCAACACCTCCGGCCAGGTGGGCGGCGCGATCGTGCTGGCCGTGGTCACCGCCGTGCTCACCGCGGGCGGCGGCGAGACGCTCTCGATCGGCTCGCTGCGCTCGGCGATCGTGGTCTCGCTGGTGCTGGCCCTGGTCGGGCTGGCGATCTCGGCGACCGGGCTGCGCGCCCGCAAGGCCCAGGCCGTCGAGAGCGAGAGCGTCAAGGTCTACGAGACGGTCTGACCGGCGGCGTCGTCGCAGAAGGGCTCCGTCGTCCCGGCGGGGCCCTTCTCGTCATCTCAGGGCGCCGAGCGGGGAGTCGTAGCCGGTCCACTCCTCGCCGCCGTACTCCTCGCTCTTTCCCGACCGGACGTCGACCTTGGTCAGGTAGGCGTCCTCGTCGTCCTCGTCGGGCTGGCGTACGAGGACCTCGTCGGCGCTGAGCCAGCGCTCGACCGCGATCACCCCGTAGTCGTCGAGCGCCGTGCGGGAGCCGGAGACGCGGCCGGTGCGGGCGTTCATGGTGACGAGCCGCTCGTCGGCCGACACCAGGGCGAGCGTGCGGCCGTCCGGGGAGAGGGCGGCGCCGTACTCGAGGAGGCCGGGGTCGACGCGGTAGCCGCGCGTGCGGCCCTTCGCGCCCTGGAGTGTGAGGGTGGCGACCGACGCGTGGCCCGGTACGTTGTTCACGTCCACCTCGTCGCTGACCACCCGCGTGCCGTCGTTCCCCACGGCCAGGATCTTGAGCTTGGTTCCGCTGACGTGCTGGGTCGCGCCGGTGTCGAAGTCGAGCATCGCGCCGTCGGCGGCGCCGAAGTCGAGGGCGAAGTACCGGCCGCTGGGCGAGGAGGTGAGGTGCGGGAGCGTCTCCTCGTGCTCGATGTCGATCTTCTTGACGACGCCCGTCGGCAGGTCGTGCACGACGTACGAGCCGTCGCGG
Source organism: Nonomuraea angiospora (assembly GCF_014873145.1). NCBI lineage: Bacteria > Bacillati > Actinomycetota > Actinomycetes > Streptosporangiales > Streptosporangiaceae > Nonomuraea > Nonomuraea angiospora. Next base: position 8,994,876 of record NZ_JADBEK010000001.1, read on the forward strand.
TGCCGGTAGGCCAGGCGGTGGCCGTCCTGGCTGATGGCGAGGGGCAGGGCGATGAGCGTTTCCTCGTCGTAGCCGGCCCGCGCGGTGTGCAGCCGCCACTCCTTGCCCGACAGGGCCGTCAGCCGCCACTGGCCGCAGGGTTTCGGGTCGCCGGAGTCGGAGGCGGCGCCCTCGCAGTAGCCCGTGTACGCGTACCGGATGGGGTCGTCCAGCTTGTCCGGTATCGCCATGGGGACCTCGTCCGGTGGCGTGCGGGTGGTGCCGCTGTCATCGGCCGCCCTCTCCAGGTTGCCCGCCAGGGTGCTCACCGCGATCACGACCAGGGCCGCGAACGCGCCGACGGCCCCCGCCGACGCGGCCGCCCACAGGGTGACGCGGGTCCTGCGCCGCCTGCCGATTCGGGTCAGGACGGGCTCGGAGAGGTTGGTGTGGGGCATGCCGGCCGCGATGCGGACCAGGGCGGCACGCAGGCCGGGCTCGTCGGCGTCCGATCCCTGGGTGGGGATCGTCCACAGGGCGGGCTCCGGCTCCTGAGCGGCGGCCGGCGGATCCTCCGGGGCGACCCACGGCGCCTGGTCCGCCGCCTCCCGCACGTCACCCTCCGGCTTCGGAGGTGCGTCACCTTCCGGCTTCGGAGATGCGTCGCCCTCTGGCTTCGGAGGTGCGTCGCCCTCTGGCTTCGGAGGCGCGTCGCCCTCCGGCTCGGGAGGCGGGGCAGCACTCGGCTCCGGAGGCGGGGCGTCGCCTCGCTCCGGGGACGGGGTGTCGCCCGGCATCTGGGACGGGGCGTCGCCCGGCACCTGGGACGGGGTGTCGTCCGGCTCCGGGCGCGGGGCGTCGGGCGGGTCCGGCGTTTCGTTCCGGGTGAAGAGCTCGGGGTGCGCGGCCCGGAGGAGAACCAGGGCCTGGTGCGCCTCCTCGTCCAGGGCGGCGGTCCACAGGCCCGTCACCATGGCGACCTGCTCCGGCGGCAGCGCGTCGTGGTAGCGCGCCACGAGCACGGCTCGCCCCGTGGGCGGCAGCGTGGCCAGCGCGTGCCCCTCGGGTGCGGGCGGCGGCGCGGCGGCCAGGAAGCGCGCGTACAGCTCCCGCAGCACCGTCACGGCCGGCTGGCCCCAGCGGATGGTGGACCAGCGGCGGCAGGCCGTGACCAGCGCCTCGACCGCCAGCTCGCGGGCCCGGTCCGCGTCACCCGTCAGCAGGTACGCGGTCCGCGCGAACGACGGCGAGTAGTTGGCCAGAAAGATCGATAAATCGCCAGACTTTTTCACGTATATAACTCCTCGTGGGGTGATCAGGGTACTGGGCAGGGCGGAAGCCCGGTCGCATGCGGGACCGGCGGGCCGGGCATCTTGGAGGTATGCGCCCGTCATCCCCGCGAGCGGGCTCCCGGGTTCTCGCCTCGCTCGCCTGCCTGGCCCTGCTCGCCGCCTGCGGTCAGACCGTTCAGACCGCCCTGCCGCAGCAGCCCGCCGCCACCCGGACGGACCGGCCGGAGCCCGGCGCGCCGACGAGCACCGCCGAGGTGGACGTGCGGCGCGACGGGATCGAGCCCGCCGTCGTCACGGGCGTGCGGTTCGCCGGTCACGGCACGTACGACCGCCTGGTCATCGACCTCAAGGGCAAGGTCCCCGGCTACGACGTCGAGTGGGTGGACCAATTCGTCGAGGACGGCTCGGGCAAGCCCATGGACGTCAGCGGCGGCGCGTACCTGCAGGTCACGCTCATGCCGGCGAACGCCCACGACGCGAAGGGCAGGCTCACCTGGAGCGGCGGTCCCGTCTTCTCCACCGGCCTGCTCAGCCTCACCGACGTCGTCAGGACCGGCGACTTCGAGGGACGCGTCGGCATCGGCCTGGTGCTGGCCAGGAAGGCCGCGTTCCGGGTCAAGGAGCAGGGCGGTCCCAGCCGCCTGATCATCGACGTGGCACACTGACGTCGTGGTGAGAAAGATCGAGGGCCCGGCCCGCATACCCGTACCGGGCGGCAAGCTCATCGACGAGCACATCGGCCGCGTCAGCAGCGGCGACGACGGGATCTCCATAGCGCACATGACCGCCCCGCCCGGCTGGGACGAGCCGCCTCAGCGGCCGCAGTTCGCCGAGTACACGGTGGTGCTGCGCGGCCTGGTGATGGTGGAGCACGCCGAGGGCACGACGGAGGTCGCGGCCGGGCAGTCGGTGGTGACCATGCCGGGGGAGAAGGTCCGTTACAGCGCAGGTCCGGAGGGTGCCGAGTACATCGCGGTGTGCCTGCCGGCCTTCTCCGCCGAGAGCGCAGGGCGTGACTGAGCCGTACGCGAAGGACGCCCTATCATGGCCAGATGAGTCCCACGCTTGACGAGATCCGGCGGGCTCCCAAGGTGCTGCTGCACGATCACCTCGACGGCGGGCTCCGCGCCGAGACGATCGTCGAGCTGGCCAGGGAGACCGGCTACGATCGGCTGCCCACTGACGATCCCGACCGCCTGCGCCGATGGTTCGAGGAGGCGGCCGACTCCGGCTCGCTCGAGCGCTACCTGGAGACGTTCGCCCACACCGTGGGGGTCATGCAGACGCGCGAGTCGCTCGTCCGCGTGGCCGCCGAGTGCGCTCAGGACCTCGCGGCCGACGGCGTGGTCTACGCCGAGGTGCGATACGCGCCCGAGCAGCACACCACGCGCGGGCTGAGCCTCGACCAGGTGGTCGAGGCGGTGCTCGAAGGGTTCAGGCAGGGCTCGGAGGGGCGCGGCATCCGGGTCGGCACGCTGCTGACGGCCATGCGGCACCAGGCGCGGTCCATGGAGATCGCCGAGTTGGCCGTGCGCTATCGCGACGTGGGCGTGGTGGGCTTCGACATCGCGGGGGCCGAGGCGGGCTACCCGCCCACGCGGCATCTCGACGCGTTCGAATACCTCCAGCGGGAGAACGCGCACTTCACCATCCACGCGGGCGAGGCGTTCGGGCTGCCGTCGATCTGGCAGGCGATCCAGTGGTGCGGCGCCGACCGGCTCGGCCACGGCGTACGGATCATCGACGACATCTCCGTGTCCGAGGACGGCTCCGCCAAGCTGGGCCGGCTGGCCGCCTACGTGCGTGACAAGCGCATCCCGCTGGAGATGTGCCCCACCTCCAACCTGCAGACCGGGGCCGCCCCGTCGATCGCCCAGCACCCCATCGGCCTGCTGCGGCGGCTGCACTTCAGGGTCACGGTCAACACCGACAACCGGCTGATGAGCTCGACGAGCGTGTCGCAGGAGTTCGCCAAGCTGGTGGAGGCGTTCGGCTACGGCTGGGACGACCTGCAGTGGTTCACGGTCAACGCGATGAAGTCGGCGTTCCTGCCGTTCGACGAGCGGCTGGCGCTGATCAACGGCGTGATCAAGCCGGGGTTCGCGCAGCTCAAGTGGCAGTCGTGAAGCAGACCTACCGGTCCAAGACCGCGTTCGTGCTCGCCTGGGTGTGGCTGGCCTTCGTCGCGTTCAACGTCTGGGACCTGATCGCCCACTACACCGGCAAGTCGTCGCTGGTGGCACTGGCCGTGCTCGGCGCGCTGACCGCGCTGGTCTACGTGATCGCGATGCGCCCCGCCACCGTGTTCACGGAGGCGGGGCTGATCGGGCGCAACCCGCTGCGCACGACGTCCCTGCCGTGGGCCTCGATCGAGGACGTGACGGTCTCCCACTCGATCAACGTCGAGTACGGCGAGGAACGGGTGCTGCGGTTGTGGACGCCGATGAGCAGCGCCCGGGAGCGGGCCAGGGCGCAGCGGCGCGGGGCGCCCAGGCAGCAGCGCGGGCGCTTCAGCACCGAGCCCACGCTGTCGAAGGCCGAGCAGGCGGCCGTGGAGGCGTTCGCGGGCAAGACGCACGCCGACTGGGTGGGCGACCAGATCCGCGACCGCGCCGAGTCGGCCAGGCGCCGCGAGGAAGAGGCGGCGCCGGCCAGGGTCACGTGGTCCTACGACTCCATCGCGGTGCTGGTGGCGGCCGTGGTCCTGCTGGTGGTGGCGATCGTCATCGCCTAGCCCGGTTGACGAAGCGGGACATGCCCTCCTGGGCGATGCCCGATTCCTCGACCTGCCTGGCTGCCTCCGTCTCCCTCGCGAAGGCACGCTCGACCTCGTCCATGGACGGCCGCAGGAGCGCCAGGTGGACCGCCGTGGCCGTGCCCGGCCGGGTCCAGTGGCGTACGCGGTCGATCGCGGCGTCCAGCAGCCGCTCCTGGGGGACGATCTCGTCCAGCAGGCCCGTGGCCAGGGCCTGCTCGGCGGTCATCCGGGTCGAGTCGAGCACCAGCCTCAGCGCCTTGGCGCCCACCAGGCGGGGGAGCAGGTGGCTGGCGGCGTTCGAGACGGACAGGCCGATGTGGTTCTCCGGCAGGAAGTACTCGGTCGCCGGGGTGCCGAGGCGGGTGTCGAAGCACAGCGTCCACTCGGCGGCCCCGCCCACGGCCAGGCCGTTGACCGCCGCCACGACCGGGATCCGCGTCTCCAGCACCGCCCTGGTCATGTCGTGGAAGAGCTCCACCTCCTCGACCAGCGACTTGCCGGCGGCCTCGTGGATGTCCTCACCCGCCGAGAACGCCCGGCCGGTGCCGGTGACCACGATGCCCCTGACGTCCTCGCCGCACGCGCGGACGGCGGCCGCCAGGTCGCGGCGCATGCCCGCGGTGAGGGCGTTGAGCTTCTCCGGGCGCGCGAGCGTGATGACGGCCACCCCGTCGCGGTCGGTCACTTCGATCATGATCTCTCCTTGGGGATGGCGATGGCAGGGGTGGCGCGCTGGTCTCGTTCTGGGGAGAGGAGGTGGCGCTTCTCGATGCGGGACGACGGGGTGAGCGTGAACTCCGCCACGAACTCCACGTACTCCGGGATCTTGAAGCGGGCCAGCCGCTCCCTGGCGTGGGCGACGATGCTCCCGGCCGTCTCGGCGTCGGGGGCGTGCCCCGGGCGGAGCTGGACGAACGCCTTGGGCAGCTCTCCGAACAGGTCGTCGGGGATGGGCACCAGGGCGGCCTGGAGGACCGCGGGGTGCTCGGCGAGCACGCCCTCGACCTCGGCGCACGAGATGTTCTCGCCACCCCTGCGCACCATGTCCTTCAACCGCCCGCGATGGTGGATGTATCCGTGCTCGTCGCGGAAGCCG